>NZ_FNYV01000022.1 GCF_900109115.1 Micromonospora phaseoli | reverse complement strand
CGGTGGCAAAGCCGGCGAGCTGGGCATCGAACCCCTCGCGAGTGCTGGGCGTGAACGCGACGCTTGCGTGTCTAGCGTGACCACTGACCATAAAGAGGATCGTTCCGGAGGGGTGCACCCACGCCGGATAACCCCACTTGATCGCCTCGCTCGCCTCCGGAACCGCCTCGTGGGCCAGTGCCCGCAGCTGCTCAAGCAGCTCGCGGCCCGGTCCGGTGAAGCCGTCGATGTACTCGTCGACCGTCTGAGGTCTGGCCATGGCGCCAGTGTGGCACGCCCTGCTCGGCTCAGCGCCCGCAGTGAGCGAGGCTTGCTGGGTTCACATGCTGTTTCAGCTCACCGGTTGACGGTCTCGACGGACATCCGGATCTCGGCAGAACCGGGCATCAGTTGGGCTGTGTTCGATGGCGCGACCCGCTTCATGTGAGCATGGTGGGTGCAGGCCGGCCGTTCCCGATAGGTGGTGTTCACGTGGTGAAGGCGCGACCCGCCGCGGGTGGCGGGCGGTGGGTGCAGATCTCACCGGAGCGGATTCGTGGTTGGCTCGACGGCTTCTACCGCCGCCACGACGGTGCCACCGAGCAGGGCCTGGTGTTGACCGGCGTGAGCAACGGTGATACCGCCACGCTGTATCCGCCGCCAGGGCTTGCCGACGCGAAGGATGTCGACACGCTGCTGGCCCGCATCATCCGACCGCCCCGGATCGCCGTGCTGCTGGCCCGTAAGGGCGCGGTTGCCGCCGGTGTCGCGGACGGTACGACCATCACCGTCTCCAAGGTCGAGCGCTTCTACGTGCAGGGTCGCACCGCGGCCGGCGGTTCCTCGCAGCAGCGCTACGCACGTCGTCGCGCCAACCAGGCCCAGGCTGCCACTCAGCGGGCTGCGGACATCGCCGCGCGGATCATGCTGCCCCATGCGCCCGGTGTTGTCGCCGACCCTCACGATGCAATCAGTGCCCTGGTCTGTGGCGGCGACCGGTTGATGATCGACGCGGTGCTGACAGACCGGCGTCTGTCGCCACTGGCACTGCTGCGTCATCCACACCTGCTCGAATCCGCCGAGCCCCGTCTGGCCGTCCTGGAGGATGCGGCGGTTACGGCCAGACGGATCCGCGTCCATCTGATGCCGTGACCACGATCAGGTCCAGCAGGTCGACGACGACGCGACCAGGATGATGTGCGACGGCCCAACAGTGCCGGACCTGTACGCGATGTCCCGTAACCCGCCCGCTCTGCCAGAAGCCCACGCCTACGCCTGGTGGAACGTAACGATGTCTACTTCGTTGCCTTCTGGGTCGACGAGGGTCCGACGAGGAGCGTTCTCGGTGACGATCCGTCCTCCAGCGGCCACAGCCGCGTCGATGCGGGCTTGGGCCTGGTCGTACGGGACGAAGAGGTCGACATGGATGCGGTTGCGATGCTGCCGCCGCTCTGTGTCCGATCCGTCCATCGGCTGGAAGAACAGGACCGGATTGAGCCGATGCGGATCGTAGATGTCGGTCAGGAACGCCCGTAGGTCGTGCTGGTAACCTAGTACGGACGCCCAGAAGGCTCGCACCGCAGAAACGTCGACCGCGTCAATGCCGAGCTGGATGAAACGCGGGCGCGTAAGGTCCGCGGAGAGCCCCAGGTCGCGGGCTGCGGTCTGGACTCGACCGGCCAGGTCCACGAACCGGCTCGTAACGGAGCCCTCCCCGTCCTCCCACTGGTCCTTCCCACTGTCGATCGTGACTCTTTCGGGCCGCAGGTCCACCATCAACGGCAGCCCCGCGTCGTCAGCCAGATCGGCAACAGCCGACACAATTTCACCCGCCCGCACAGGCGAATCGACGGGGTAGCACGCCATCGCACCGAACAGCACTTGCCAGTCGGCGGTCTCAGGCCCCTCCGAGAGCCTGTCACCGGGGACCAGATCGACCTCGTTCCCGTCGGCGTCGGCGAGCGCGACCCCGTATGCGCCGAACGGCTCTTGTCCGACTGCGGCCCTGGCCGCCTCCACCGCGTCCGGCGCGCGAACCACATCGACGTGGATCCGATCGCGCAGCAGCCGGGGCCGACTCCGGTGAAACGTCAGTCCGGGATCCCGTCGCGACGGATCCCCGAGCCCGTCGGCGCCGACGGGCTCGTAGCCGAGCACGGTCTGCCAGAACGACACCAGCGACGGCCGGTCCGCGGTATCGATCACGAGCCGCACGGTTTGGAGCACGGTCGGGTCCGCAGCCATGCCGAGGTCCTGGGCCGCCGCCGAGATCGAACGCGCAAGCTCCACGTCGACCCGGGTGAGCGCCCCCGCCGGACCGATCCGCACGCGCACCCCACCGGGGCGCAGATCCACGTCCGGCAGACCGGTGGCGGCCGTCAGTTCGGCGATGCGGCGGACGAGTGCCGCACCCGCGGTCATCGACGGCGCGTCGAACCAGGCGCTCGCGCCGGCGTCCAGGACGCGCCAGCCCCGGACACCATCCGCTTGCTGGAACTCGGTCACTGTGGCTCGATCCATCAGATCCCCTTCAGTGCCCGGCCGGCGCGACCGTGGCGGTCATACGCAGTGGTTCTTTCCTTCGGACCAAAACACCCGGCCTCCTCGAAGAGGCTGCGAGTGGCGTTGTAGAGGAAGAAGCGGCGATCTGCCTGCCGGCGGTGTCCTGCGGATACGCCTCGACGAGCAGAGCGGCTCGCGCCCGCCCTCCGCGACCAACCGCTCCTTGAGTCGCGATTGCCGTCGGCCGTGAGCTTCTTCTCGCCCACGCCCCAATGGAACCACGTGCACCAGCACCCGCCACACCCGGTTGTGCCGCTCGCGTAACTCGCGAACGCGCCAACGATGTCTATGCATGCCGCCCCAGCCGGTGCGTTCGTCTTCGCGGAGTTCCTCGAGGAACGGTTCGGACCCGATAGCATCCGAGCTACCTGGGAGGATCTGGGCGGTTCGATCTCATGCCCCAGGATGCGATCCGGGATGTGATGGAGGAGGGTGGCAGCACCTTCGGCGCGGAGATCGGAACCTTCCGGCGATGGATGTACGTACTGGATGCCGGCGACTCCCCGGTCGGCTTCGGGGTTCCGCAGGTGGCGCGGTCGCGGCTTCGATGGTCCAGGCGCGGTGCTCACCCATGACGATCATGTTGCTGGTGCGATGGCGTAGCCGGGCATTCCGACACCCCGGGTGGGGCAGGGAGCTTGGCGTCATGTGCATGGCCGGTCACTATCTCTGCTCGGAGTCAGGACGTGTCGGGTCCGATCCCCGGTCCAGGCCGCTTCGAGGATCGCGGTCAGGCTGGCGGTGTCGTTCGGGCCGGGATGGTTCTGGATCAAGCGGGTGACGCCACTGGCCATCTCCGCGAAGCGCGGGAGGTCGGCGCGTGCCACGCCGATGTCCGCCAAGGTGGGTGGGATGCCGATGTCGGCAAGGAGCCCGTCGAGCCAGGTGAGGAACGTGTCTGCGGCCTCGGCATCCGAGGCATCGGTCACGTCGAGCCCGCACACCCTGGCGAGGATGGCCAACCGGTCGCCGATGGCATCCCTGGCCGCGTCCAGCGCGTAGGGCAGTAGCAGCCCGACACCTAGGCCGTGCGGCGTGTGCGTGGCTGCGCCGATGGGGTACTGGAGGGCGTGCGGGGCCGCGGTGCCCGCGTGGGAAAAGGCGAGCCCGGCGAGCATGGACCCGTAGGACATGTCCGCGCGTGCGTCCGTGTCGCCGCCGTCCCGGACAGCACGACGCAAGCTCCGGGCGATCCGCTCCGCGGCCAGGAGCGCGTAGTGGTCGGTGATCGGGTTGCGGCCGAGGAACACCTGCTCCACCGGGTCGCGCGGTCCGTGGGGGCGAGGTCTCGCGGTGTAGCTCTCCACCGCGTGACAAAACGCGTCGATGCCGGAGTGGGCGGTGACGGTCGCAGGGCAGGTGTACGTGAGTTCGGGGTCGACGATGGCGAAGTCGGGCACGATGTGGACGCTGGAAACCCCCACCTTCAGCTCGCGGTCCGGGTCGGTCAACACCGACACGGGGGTGAGTTCGGAGCCGGTGCCTGACGTCGTCGGGACCGCGACGAGAGGAATCGTCGGCCCCGGCACCTTCGACTCGCCGTAGAAGTCGCGCGGCGTCCCACCGTGGCGCCGGATGACGCCGACGATTTTGGCGAGGTCGATCACCGTGCCACCCCCGATGGCGAGGATCACGTCGGCGTCCACCTGGGCGGCGACCGAGACGGCCAGGGCGACATCGGTGAGTGGCACGTCTGGAGTCGCGTCGGAGAACACCTCGACGACCTCGACCTTCTCCCGCACGGCGGCCACGATCTCGGCCACGCCCGGCTGCCCCAGAAGGACCTGGTCGGTCAGGATGAGGACTCGCGAGCCACTCTCGGCCACCACTCGTGGGATGTTCTGTGCGACCCCTTCGCCCACTATCAGCTGGCGTGGTCCGCGGACGGTCTCAAGCATGTCAGTGCCTCTCCGGAACGTCGGCGGCGATGTGCTGGGCGGACGTCCAGGTCACCTGCGCGACCGGGACGGCGTCGGCGAGGTTGGCCGCCCGGGTGGCGCCGGCACGCGCGCCGGGCGGTGGTGCGCACGCCGGCAAAGTGGCCGGCGTCCCGGGCGCCGGCGGGTTCGTGCCGGCCATGGCCCGGGTCTCGTCCGCCGGGTGGAGACCGGTCAGGTCGTGTGTGCACAGGGCGCGGTGATTCTCGGCGTACGCCCGGAGCAGCAGGCCGGTCACGGTAGGTCGATCGCCGCGTAGGTGAGGTCGAGGTACTCAAGGATGCCCTCGTGCGACCCCTCCTTGCCGAACCCGGACTGCTTGACGCCCCCGAACGGAGCTGACGGGTCCGATATCAGACCACGGTTGATGCCGATCATCCCCGTGTCCAGCCCCTCGGTGAACCGGAGCGCCCGCTGGAGGTCACGGGTGAAGAGGTATCCGACCAGGCCGTGCTCGGTGTCGTTGGCCTTCGCCATCACCTCGTCGTCGGACGTGAACGAGATGATCGGCGCGACCGGGCCGAAGATCTCCGCTCTGAGCATCCGCGCATCGTCGGGCACGTCGACGAGGACTGTAGGCGGGTAGAAGTGGCCCGGCCCATCCGGTCGCTCGCCGCCCACCACGACCCGGGCGCCGCGATCGACCGCGTCGGCGACCAGCTCGTCGATCGTGGTGACCGAGGTCTCGTCGATCAACGCCCCGACGTCCACGCCGTCGTCGAGACCATGGCCCACCGAGAGCGCGCCCATCCGCTCGGCGAAGCGCGCCGTGAACTCCTCGCGCACCGGCTCCTCGACGTAGATCCGGTTGGCCGCGATGCAGGACTGCCCGATGTTGCGCATCTTGGCCACCATGGCGCCGTCGAGCGCGACGTCCAGGTCCGCGTCGGCACACACGATCAAGGCCGCGTTGCCGCCCAGCTCCATGGAGGTGCGCAGCACGTTGTCGGCGGCCTGTCGGAGCAGCACGCGCCCGACCTCGGTCGACCCGGTGAACGAAAGCTTGCGGGTGCGACTGTCGGCGAGCAGCGCGGAGACCACCTCGCCGGCACGCTTGGTGGTCACCACGTTGACCACGCCCGGGGGGACGCCGACCTCCTCCATGATGCGGGCCAGGACCAGCATGGTGAGTGGCGTCTGGGCTGCCGGCTTGGTGATCGTCGTGCAGCCTGCGGCCAGCGCAGGAGCGATCTTGCGGGCCCCCATGGCCAACGGAAAGTTCCAGGGGGTCACGAAGACGCACGGTCCGACCGGCTTCGGCACGGTGAGGATGCGATATCCACCTGCGGGAGCGGTGCTGTAGCGCCCCTCGACGCGCACCGCCTCCTCGGCGAACCAGCGGAAGAACTCGGCGCCGTAGGCCACCTCTGCCCGAGCCTCGGCGAGCGGCTTGCCCATCTCGAGCGTGATCAGCCGGGCGATCTCCTCGGATCGCCCGGTCAGTGCCCGGTACGTCGCGGTCAACAACTCTGACCGCTTCCGCGGCGGGGTCGCCGCCCACTGCGCCATGGCCTTGCTCGCCACGTCCAGGGCGGCGAGCCCGTCAACGACGTCGGCGTCCGCCACCTCGGCGATGGTCGTGCCGGTGGCCGGGTCCTCGACGGCGAAGGTGGCTCCGCTTGCGGCGTCGCGCCAGGCGTCGCCGACCCGGAGCCGCCGGTGCGCCGGGGCCAGGACTTTCATCGGGTCACTCATTGCGTCGCCTCCTGCGATCTTCTTGGTCTGGCGTGCCTCAGCGATCGCGCTGTGCGCGTGGACGGACGGGTCACCCGCCCTCGTCGGGGGCGAGGTTCCCGAGCGGGTCGAATGTGGCGGTGGCTCGGTCCGCAGGGCGACGCCCCGGGCCACCGATCGCCTTCTCGGGCCACGGCCGTCTCAGCGTCAGGCCGTGCGCAGTGGTGACGGTTCGCCGAGGTTCGACTGCCGCGTGCGGGCGCATGGTGCCGTCGCCGCCCGGCGCGGTTACCGCCCCGCCTGGGACAGCGACAGCCCGGTGCCCGCATCGAACAGGTGCGCACGGTCCAGGTCGACCGTGACAAGCAGCCGCTGGCCCGTCGTTCCGGTGACGGTGGGTCGTGCCTTGACCTTGAGGATCTCCGTCCCCACTCGGACGTCGACCACCGTTCGGTCACCGAGCGGCTCAAGCCCGTAGAGTTCCCCCGACAACGAGGCGTCGCCATGCTGCTCGACGGACAGGTCCTCCGCGCGCAGGCCCAGCAGCAGCGCTCGACCGTCCTCAGCGGTGGTCCAGCGGGGCCGCGGCAGCGTCCAGCCCTGCGCACCGACCAGACGATCTCCCTCGGCGTGGCAGGCGAGCAGGCTGATTGGTGGGCTTCCGACGAATCCCGCGACCCACTGGTTGGCGGGACGCTCGTACACCTCGGTCGGCGTTCCGACCTGTTGCACCTTCCCCTCCTTGAGGACGGCGACCTGGTCGGCCATGGACAGGGCCTCGACCTGGTCGTTTGTCACGTAGACGAAGGTTGCTCCGAGGCTGCGGTGGATGCGGGTGAGCTCGGTGCGCATCTCGACGCGGAGCTTGAGATCGAGGTTTGTCAGCGGCTCGTCCATGAGAAACGCGCGCGGGTGACGGACCAGCGCCCGGGCCAGGGCGACACGCTGCATCTCTCCACCCGACAACTGCGCGGGACGACGCTGCAGCAGACGTTCGATGTGCAGCAGGTTCGACATCCGCTCGACGGCAGCGGCGATCTCGCTCGAAGAACAGCGGCGTGCCCGCAGCGGCGAAGCGATGTTCTCGTACGCCGTGTGTCGCGGGTAGAGGGCGTAGTTCTGGAAGACCATGGCCAGGTCGCGCGCGGCCGGGGCGTCACCGGTCGCGTCCCTCCCGTCCAGATGCACCGACCCGGCGTCAAGCTTCTCAAGGCCGGCGATCGCTCGTAGGGTCGTCGTTTTGCCTGCCCCGGAGGGGCCGAGCACGACGAAGAACGAGCCGTCCGGCACGTCCAGCGTCACCCCGTCCAGGGCCTGCACTTTGCCGAAGGACTTGCACAGCCCGTGCACTGCCACGGTTCCCATCAGGCCACCAGTCCTTCCGTGCTCACGTCGTAGACCGCCGGGGTCCCGCCGGTGTGCCGCAGCCCGACCGGTGCGTCAGCGGCGAAACGGACAGTCGGTGGCATCCGTACCCGTACGTCGCGCTGGCCGCCGTGGTCAACCACGTAGATGATTTCGTCGCCGAGCCACTCCACCGAGACCACGCGGGCCGGGACCGAACGGTCCGCCCCCGGTTCGGTGACTTCCAGTGCCTCCGGCCGGACGCCTGCGACCAGGCGACGGTCGCGCGGCAGGCCTGGCGGTGGCGTGAGGGCCAGTTCGCCCTGACTGCGCAGCTTCCCGTCGGTCACCTCCACCTCGATCAGGTTCATCGGCGGGGAGCCGATGAATGCGGCGCAGAAGAGACTCGCCGGACGGTCGTAGACTTCCAGCGGCGTGCCGATCTGCTCGACGCGGCCCTTGTTGAGGATGGCGATTCGGTGACCGAGCGACATCGCCTCGACCTGGTCGTGGGTGACGTAGACCATCGTCGTCCCCAGTTCCCCCTGCAGGTGCTTGATCTCCGTGCGCATGTCCGCCCTCAACTCCGCGTCGAGGTTGGTGAGAGGTTCGTCCATGAGGAATGCGCGTGGTCGTCGCACCAGGGCCCGAGCCAGCGCGACGCGTTGCTGCTCCCCGCCGGACAGCTGGCGCGGTCGCCGGTCCAGCAGCGGACCGAGCCGCATGAGCCGGGCGGCCTCGTCGACCCGCTCGCGCACCTGCGGCTTGGGTAGTCCCTCGGCCCGCAGGGGGAACGCCAGGTTGTCGCGGGTTCTCAGATGCGGGTAGAGAGCGTAGAACTGGAACACCATGGCGATGTCGCGTTCGGCGGGCGGCAGGTCGTTGACCAGCGTGTCGCCGATGCGGATGTCGCCCGTCGTCTGCCTCTCCAGGCCGGCTACGGCCCGCAGCGTGGTCGTCTTGCCGCAACCCGACGGGCCGAGCATCACGAACAGCTCGCCGTCGCGGATGGACAGATCCACGTGATCGACTGCGACCGTACCGTCCGGGTAGCGCTTGTGCAGGGCGGTCACCTCGATGTCCGCCATCAGCGTCGCACCGCCCCGAGCGTCACACCGGCGACGAGGTGCTTGCGCACCAGGTAGGCGAAGACGAGTACCGGTAGGGCGAACACCACGGAGGCGGCGGCCACGAGACCCCAGTCCGTGGTGGTGCCACCGATGAGGCCGGCGATGGCGGGTGGGGCGGTCCGCACGCTGTCGCTGGAGGTGAGGAAGATGGCGAACACGAACTCGTTCCACGAGAAGATGAGAGCGAAGACGGCCGTCGCGGCGATGCCGGGTACGAGCAGGGGAAGGGTGAATCGCCGGAACGCCTGCACCCGGGTGTAGCCGTCGAGCATGGCGGCATCCTCGTACTCCGCGGGCACCTCGTCGACGAACCCCTTCATCATCCAGATCGTGAACGGGACGTTGAACGCGGTGTAGATGAGGATCAGGCCGAGCTTGCTGTCGATGAGTCCGACCTGGCGGTACATGAGGAAGATCGGGATCACCACCACCACGGGCGGCATGAAGCGGGTGGACAGGATGAAGAACAGTTGGTCCTTCTTGGCCTTCACGGCGAAGCGTGAGTAGGCCCAGGCCGCCGGGACCCCCAGCACGGTGGCCAGCACCGTGGAGACCCCGGCGACCACGACGGAATTGAGGAACGCGACGGACAAGGCCGAGCGACCGCCGCCGGGGGCGACGAACACGTCCTTGAAGTGGTCCATGGTGACCGTGAAGCCGAAGAACTGAGCCGGAACGGCGTAGACGTCCCGGTTCTCCTTGATGGACGTCTCGATCATCCACAGCACCGGAAAGAGCATCACGACGGCCAGCACGGTCAGCAGCGCGATCTCCAGCGCGGCGTGGCCCCGGCCGCCCAGGCTGCGCGCGGGGGGCGTGCGATCTCGGGCAGGACCTGCGGACACGGCCTCGTCGACGGAGACGGCCATCAGCCCTCCTTGAGCTTGTTCAAGTAGCGCAGGTAGAGCTGCGTGAGGACGATGACGACGAGGACCATGAGGATTCCGTACGCCGAGGCGGTTCCGGTGTTGAAGCCCAGGAACGCGACCTTGTAGACGTGGAACGACAACGTCTCGGTGGAGACACCCGGGCCTCCGTTGGTGAGGATGTAGACGAGGTCGAACAGCCGGAAGGCCTCGATTGCCCGGAACAACACGGCAATGAGGAGTAGCGGCCATACCAGCGGAAGAGTGATGGTGCGGAACCGGAACCACTCGGACGCCCGGTCGATCGAGGCGGCCTCGTACAGGTACTTGGGCACCGCGGTAAGGCCGGCAAGGGCGATGAGCATGATGAACGGCGTCCATTGCCAGGTGTCGACCACGATCAGGGAAATCAATGCCGTGCGCTGCCGGGTCAGCCACTCCACCTGCCCGAGGCCGATCGAACCGAGCATGCTGTTGATCACGCCGAATTGCGCGTCGAGCATGAATCGCCAGAACAGCCCGACCACGACCGGCGACAGCATCATCGGAACCAGGAACAGAGTGGTCAGCAGTCCTCGCCCGTGCGTGCGCCGGGAGATCAGGTAGGCGATGGCGAAACCGAGCACCGTCTGCAGGGTGACCGCGCCGACCACGTAGATCAACGTCGTCAGGGCCCGCTGGTGGACCTGCGCCGAGGTCAGGATGGCGGTGTAGTTCTCGAACCCGATGAATCGGGCGGGCCCTCCGCGGGTGGCCGAGTAGTCGGTGAAAGACAGGTACAACGCCCACAGCAACGGAAACACCGACATGGCGAGCAACAGCAGCAGCGCGGGGGAGGTGAAGGCCACGGCGAGCCCGCGGTCGCTCAGCCGGCGGGACCGACCCGGTGCAGGTGGCGTCGCGGACGCCACCTGCCCGGGGTGGTCGGTCGTCAGAGGTACGGGGTCACTCACAGTCCGCCGCCGCCCCTGCGGTTGCTGGAGTCGAGCACCGCCTGCTGCTCCTTGGCGATGTCGTCGAGCGCGTCCTTCGGATTCTTCGCGCCGTTGAGTGCCGCGTTGACGTTGGTGTTCTCAATGTCGACGAGGCGCGCGTACTCGGGCACGTTCCACATGTCCCGCATCCGTGGAACCGAGTCGGCGTACACCTGGTTGAACGGCCCGGCATTGAGGAACTCGGGCGATTCCAGGGCGTCCGTCCGCGCCGGCACGCCACCAGCCGCGGCCCACTTCTTCTGGATGTCAGCCCGCTCGAACCACTTCATGAAGTTCAGGGCCTCAGCCTGGTTTTCCGTGGGGGAGTAGGCCGACACGTGCATCCCCATGCCGCCGAGAGGGACCAGGTTGGTCTTCTGGCTCGGCAGGGTGGCAAAACCCAGCTTGTCGAGGATCTGCTCTCGGGTGGTGCCGAGCGTCGACTGCTTCGGATCGAGCAGGCCGCCGCTCGCGGCGATCCAGTTGAACGCGATGCATGCCTTGCCCTGGGCGACCGCCGCGTTCACCTCGTCGATGAACCAGTTGCCGGATCCCTTGGCGGTCAGCGGCTTCATCCTGTTGACCAGGACGTCCATCGCCTCCTGGCCGGCAGCGTCGTTGAGGACGCCTTCGATCTTGCGCGTCTTGGCGTCCCAGAGGTTGCCGCCGTAGACGCCGTTGACCGTGTTGTAGGTTACGGCCGCGGCGTCGGAGCCGTTGGCCTGGTGGAAAGCCAGCCCGCTGACGCCAGGGTGGTCCGCCTGGCACCTCTCGGCGACTGAGATCATCTCATCCCAGGTCTGCGGTGGCTTGTCGCCGATCAGGTCCTTGCGGTAGATCATCGTCCAGGTGTCGCCGAGCAGCGGCAGTCCGTACAGGCTGGCGTTCTCGTCGCGCTTGCCGGTCTCCGCCTGGGGGAACTGGCCGTAGGCCGCCAGGAGGTACGGGTTGTAGGCCGTGACGTCGATGTTGCTCTTGACGAAGTCGGTGATGTCGAGGATGTTGCCGTTCGTCACGGCCTCGCCGATGTGCTGCGAGTCCAGGATCGCGATGTCGAAGTCGGTCTTGCGCGCGGCGAACTGGGTGAACATCGCGTCGTGCCAGTTGGCGTTCGGCACTGTGTTGACCTTGATCGTCGCGTTCGGTCGCTCCTTTTTGTACTCCGCGTTCGCGAAGGCTTCCAGTGCCTGGGCGGGGGGCCAGTCGAACCAGATGAAGCTGAGGGTCAGTGGGTCCTTGGTGAGCTCCGGGATGGTCGCCGGCGCCTTGGGGGCGCTCGCCGTCCCGCCGTCGTCCTGGCCATCGCCGCAAGCCGTCACGGTCGTGGCCACCAGCAGCATGGCCGCCGTCGCCAGCTGCACCTTTCGCCCGGGAACGGATATTCGTCGCATTCGCTGTTGATGCCGCATCTTCTCGCCTGCTTCCTGGGTGGGGGCTTCGAGAACCTCGCTATGTGCCTCGTCGAGCAGTTGCTGGGTTGTTCAGGCGTGTTGCCGGGCTGTCGCGGGGCCGGCCCGCGGACCAGCGTCACGAGTGCGCCGCGGATTACCGGATCTTCGTGCCGTCGAGAAGTCCTTCGGCCCATCTGCGGGCCCGGGGCGGACCGGGCGGGACGTCGAGCACACTCATGGGAGCTCCAGATGATCGAATGAGAGCGATCGCGGGCGGCTCCGCGACGGTGCAGGATGGGGGGCGTCCGCCACTTTTCCTATACGATCCGGTCGGGGGCGTCAGCATGTCGCAGAGTTGTGACTGATGTCAACAGGTTCCGGAAGACGCAAAGAGAGGCCTCACGTCACGATGGACGACGAAGGAATGATCGCGCGGAGCCGTCGGGCCGTGACGGGCGCAACGCCACCGGGAAGATCTGGTGGCCGGCTTGCCGACGAGGTGTACGACACGCTGCTCGGACAGCTCATGTCGCTACGGATCGAGCCCGGCTCCCGCGTCACGATCGACGTCCTGGCACGAGAGCTGGGGGTCTCGCAGACGCCGATCCGAGACGCTCTGAACCGCATGGAGGCCGAGGGTCTGGTCGTGCGGGTGCCCCATGCCGGCTACCGCATTCCCCCCCAGATCACCCGGCACCGATTCGAGGACATGCTTGAGGTCCGCCTGCTCCTCGAGCCGGCAGCGGCGCGCAGATCCGCCGAACGCGCATCCTTGGAGCAGGTGGCCGGTCTGCGCGCAATGCTGGGGGAGATGGCGGAGTTGGAGGGGGGCGACGGGCCTACGGCCTATGGCGCCTTCGGCCTACGCGACGCCGCTTTTCACGATCTCGTCGCCCTCAGCGCGGAGAACCAGGTCATCCGGGAAGCGCTCGCTCGCCTGCACAGCCACGTGCACCTCTTCCGGCTGCACCACGACACCCAGGTCACCCACTTGGCCATGGCCGAGCACGAGGACATTGTGGCCGCGATCGCCGCGCGTGACCCCGACGCCGCCGCCTACGCGATGCGTCGGCACATCCTGCGGTCCGGCGAGCGTTTCCGACGATTGTTCGACGAGGTCAAGGATGCCGGCGCAGTGGCGGTGGAGGCTTGACGGGCGGGCTGGGCCGGGGAATGCTGAATCAATCGGATCGGATCGGATCTACCTCCACCCGCCCCCCAGACGCGAGGAGAAGCAGGTGCCCAGAGCGCTGCTCCTGACCGGCGACGCCGCCGAGGAACTCGACACGATGTATCCCTACTATCGCGTGCAGGAGGGCGGCTGGGACGTCGACGTCTCGTCACGGACGAGGCGTGACGTGCAACTTGTCATCCACGAGTTCGACCCCAACTCCGACGCCTACGTGGAGAAGAACGGCCGGAAGCTGCCGGTCGACGTGCCGTGGGCCGAGGTCGACGTCGAGCGCTATGACGCCCTCATCATTCCCGGGGGACGTGCCCCCGAGTGGATCCGGGTCGACGCCGACGTCAGGCGCATCACCGAGCACTTCTTCGCGCGCAACCTCCCCATCGCACTGGTGTGTCACGGCGCGCAGGTACCAGCGGTGTACGGGCTTCTGAAGGGTCGAAAGACGGCCTGCTTCCCACCCATCACCGGTGACATGGAGAACGCGGGCGCGACGGTCATCGACGCTCCCGACGTCGTGGACGGCAATCTCGTCTCCTGCCGGGGGTGGCCCGACATGCCGCAATTCGGCAGGGCGATGATGGAGCTCTTCTCGAAGTCCGTCGACCCCGCATCGGCGTGAGCACACCCGGCCCGCCCCGGTGACGACACTTCGGACCGTCACAGTCGGCGGCTCCCCCGTTTACGTCCTGGAGAGCGGCACCGGGCCCGCGGTGCTGATGCTGCACGGCTCCGGACCCGGCACGACCGGGTCCGGCGCCTGGGCAACGACGGCGCAGGCGCTTGGCACGTCCTGGCACCTGGTGGCTCCTGACCAGGCGGGGTTCGGCCGTACCCCTGTCCCGGCGGGCTCCGCCGGTGGGCTCCGGCTGTGGTCGGAGCAGGCCGCGGGCCTGATGGATGCCCTCGGTATCGACTACTACGCCGTGGTGGGTCACTCCATGGGCGGTGCCGTGGCGCTGGCGCTGGCGGCCGCGCGCCCCCAGCAGGTCACCCGTGTCGTGGCGGTCTCGACGATGGGCGCGCCCGGGGCGCCGCTGTCCGCCGAGCTCGACGCGGTCTGGGCCGCCCCCGCCGGCCCTCTCGGGGCACGAGACATGCTGAGTCGCCTCGTCCTCGACCAAGCGCTCGTGACCGATCCGGCCGTCGATGCCCGTGCAGCTGCGATGCGAGCGGGGGCGGCCGCCTACGCGTCGTTGTTCCCTCCACCTAGGGCACGATGGGTCGACGAGCTCACCCTCTCGGCGCAGACGCTGGCAGCGGTCCGCGCGCCCGTGCTGCTCGTGCACGGCGCCGAGGACCGGGTCACCCCGCTCGAGACGGCAGCCCAGCCCCTGCTGAAGCACCTGGCCGATGTCCGTCTGCACGTGCTCGGCCGATGCGGGCACGTGCCGGCAATCGAGCACCCGTACGAGTTCAGGCAACTGCTGTCGTGTTTCCTCCGGCGGGACCGCCGTCACTAGACTGCCGCGGCAGTTCCGCCGTGAGCCCGCCCGCACGCACGAGCGCACGCCGGGTGCTCGAGCGATGTGGCGCAGCATCCACTGTCGCGAACTGAGGGGCAATCGTCTCGGATGTGATGAACCACCGGTGGGAGCTTGACGGCCCCGCGATACGATCGTCCCGTCCGGTGTGTCATCGAGCGATGCCGTGCAGCGGTTCCTGCCGGGCGCGCGTGTCGTGAAGGCCCTGAACCACATGGCTATCAGGATCTCGACGACGAGGCTCCTCCCGCAGTGCGAGGCCTGGTCGTCGGTGACTGTCCCGAGGACGTCGGCGTGATGTCCCAACTCATCAACGCGTTCGGATTCGCCGCCGTTGCGGTCGGCTCCCTCGCGGCCGGGGCCCGCCTCGAGCCCGGGCCTGCTGCATTCGGAGCGAATGTCGAGGCCGCCGAGCTGCGAACTCACCGCAGCCCGCCGGGGGTGCTGGTGCGCGAGACCCCGCGGGCTTCGCGAGAACTTAAGGAGGACGGATGCGGTCAGTCGTTCCCGACTATCTGACTGACGTACTTGGAGATGTCGAATCGGACACCTCCGGGAAGCTGGCGGGGTACATTCCCGAGCTCGCGACGGCTGATCCTGAGCATCTCGCAGCGGTCTTCGCCATGGTCGACGGGACGGTCTACGGTGCGGGCGACGTCGATGTCGCGTTCACGATCCAGTCGATCTCGAAACCCTTCGTGTACGCGATGGCGCTCTCCGACCGCGGCTTCGATCGAGTGCTCGCCAAGGTCGGGGTCGAGCCATCCGGGGAGGCGTTCAACGAGATCTCTCTCGAGACCGACACGGGGCGTCCCCGCAATCCGATGATCAACGCCGGCGCGATCACCGCTCACTCACTTGCCGGACCGGAGAACCTGAACCCCGTCGAGCGGGTCGACCGCGTCGTTCAGGGGCTTTCGGCGTTCGCGGGCCGCCAGCTGACGGTCGATGAGACGGTGTGCGCATCCGAGATGGAGAACGCGCACCGCAACCTCGCCATCGCGCACATGCTCCGCAGCCACGACATCCTCACCGAGGACCCGAGGGCCGTTGTCGATGGCTACATCCGTCAGTGCGCGGTGCTCGTGACCACCCGAGATCTGGCGATGATGGCGGCGACGCTGGCCAACCGCGGGGTGCATCCCCTCTCGAACGAGCAGGTGGTGGACGGGGCAGTGGTGCGCCAGGTCCTGAGCGTCATGGCCACCTGCGGAATGTATGACGCCGCCGGCGACTGGGCCACGCAGGTCGGCATCCCGGCGAAGAGCGGTGTGGCCGGGGGACTGATCGGTGCACTCCCCGGTCAGCTCGGCATCGCCACCTTCTCGCCTCGACTCGACCGGCACGGCAACAGCGTGCGCGGAGTGTCGCTGTTCGAGCGGTTCTCGTCCGACATGGGACTGCATGTGATGGAGGTCCCTCCCGCGGCGCGCGCGGTCGTGCGGTCCAATCGAGTACGAGGCGGCGGAGCGGACGCGACCCGGGTTGTCCGACTTCAGGGCGGCATCCGCTTCGCGGGAGCCGAGCGGATCGTTCGCGAGTTCGTGGAGAGTGCGCCTTCGGAGCCCCGAGTGGTTCTCGACGTCTCTCTGGTGCACTCCATCGACGATGTGGCCCGACGAATGCTCCTGGAGGTCGCTCGTCGGCTCACGCTGGACGGCCACGAGGTCTATCTCGTAGATCCGGAGGTGATGATCCCGGACCCGGATCCCGGAGATGGCGGCCGACTCGCGGTCATCGATGCAATTGATCGCGTGTGATCGCCGGCGACGTGAGTGCCGGCGTGCATGGGCCCCCCGAGCGCACCGACCGATTGACCGACCGATTGACCGGCCGATCCGGCGCAGGCTGCGGCGTTCGACACTCGTCATGTGGACCCACCGGATACGCCGCTGCGCTCGGGAGCTAGGCCCCGTTCTGTCGATCGTGCCGGTGCGAGGACCTTCGAGTCGACCGACGGGCCGACGGCACGACCGATTACCAGGAAGGACCCCATGACCGCGACGGGGATCGAGAAGCCCGACTTCACCGGGCTGCGCGCGATGTACATCAACTGCACCCTCAACCGTTCCCCCGGCCGTAGCCACACCCAGGGGGTGATCGACCGCAGTGTGGCGATCATGGAGGCGAACGGGGTCAGCGTGGACCAGATTCGCGCCGTCGACCACGACATCGCCACCGGCGTCCGACCCGATATGACCGAGTACGGGTGGGATACCGACGAATGGCCCGCGCTGCTGACCCGGGTGCTGGAAGCTGACATCCTGGTCATCGCCGGACCGATCTGGCTCGGCGACAACAGTTCGGTCACCCGTCGGGTGATCGAGCGGCTCTACGGCTACTCCGGCGTGCTCAACGAGCAGGGCCAGTACGCCTACTACGGGCGGGTCGGTGGCTGCCTGCTCACCGGCAACGAGGACGGCCTGAAGCACTGCGCGATGAACATCCTCTACAGCTTGCAGCACATCGGCTTCACCATCCCGCCGCAGGCCGATGCGGGTTGGCTCGGTGAGGTCGGCCCCGGGCCCTCCTACCTCGACGAGGGTTCCGGCGGTCCGGAGAACGACTTCACCAACCGCAATACCGCGTTCATGACCTACAACCTGCTCCACCTCGCGTCGATGATCCGTCGTGCCGGCGGGTTCCCGGCCTACGGCAACCAGCGCACGGCCTGGGACGCCGGCAGTCGCCCCGGTAGCGCTAACCCGGAGTACCGCTGATCATCGGGAAGGGACAAGACGGCCGATCAGCGAACCGGTGGCGCCCCGTAGGTACCGGCCTGCGGGACACGATCACGACGACCGCCACCCTTCCGTTACAGCGCCAAGGATGTGAGTAGCGATGACAAGCCCGGCAACGATGAGCTGGCCGAGCCTGCGGGTCTCGGACTGGACCGCCACCCGCGAGACCCTGCACATGTGGACCCAGATCGTGGGCAAGATCCGCATGGCGCACGCTCCGTTTGTCAACCACTGGTGGCAGGTGACCCTTTACGTGAGCCCACGCGGGTTGACGACGTCCGCCATCCCGTACGGCACGGGGGCCTTCGAGATCGAGTTCGACTTCCTCGGCCACCGGCTCGACGTTCGCACCAGCAACGGCGGCGCGCGGAGCCTCCCGCTCCGGCCGATGTCGGTCGCCGAGTTCTACTCGCGGGTCATGGCCATGCTCGACGAGCTCGGGATCGAGGCACCGATCCGGCCGCACCCCAACGAGGTCGATCCGGCGATCCCGTTCGCCGAGGACCACGACCACGCCTCCTACGACGGCGAGGCGGCCGCCCTGTTCTGGCGACAGCTGCTGCAGGCGAACCGGGTGATCGGCGAGTTCCGGTCGCACTTCGTGGGCAAGGTCAGTCCGGTGCACTTCTTCTGGGGCGGGATGGACCTCGCCTGCACCCGTTTCTCCGGCCGGTCGGCCCCACCGCACCCCGGGGGCGTGCCCAACTGCGGGGACTGGGTCATGGTCGAGGGCTACTCCCGGGAGCTGTCCAGCTGCGGGTTCTGGCCGGGCGGCGGCGAGGAAGGTGCCTTCTACTCCTACGCCTATCCCGAACCAGACGGGTTCGCCGAGCAGCACGTCGGCCCCGAAGGCGCGTATTTCAGTACCGAGTTCAAGCAGTTCCTGCTGCCGTACGAGGCCGTCCGCGCCGCACCGGACCCGGACCGCGCGGTCGCCGAGTTCCTCCGCACCACCTACGAAGCCGCTGCGGACCGGGGGCACTGGGACCGCTCCGCGCTGGAGGACGACCCGTTGCGGTGGCACCGAACCCCGGCTCGGTGAGGACAAACAACGGGGGGCGCTAACCGGTGCTCGACCGGTCAACGGCGCACGGTCGGACCGGTCGTCGCCTAGCTGAGCCGCAGGTCTCCATCGAGATCGATCCTGGCCAGCTCGGTACGGGAGGTGATGCCCAGCTTGGGGTAGACGTTGGCCAGGTGGTGGCCGACCGTGCGTGGGCTGATCAACAGCTGTGCGGCGATCTCCCGGTTCGTCAGACGGTCCGCGGCCAACCGTGCGACCCGGAGTTCCTGCGCGGTCAGCCCGGCAGCGGTCGGAGGATCGACCACGAGGGGGGCGGCCCGCCGGTCGGTCAGAGCCTGCTCGCGCAGCGCCCGCATCCGCAGTGGGTCCGCGCCCAGGCGGGCGAAGGTCTCGGCTGCTGCGGCGAGCTGTGTACTGGCGTCGGCCCGGCGACGCGCCCGCCGCAGCCACTCCCCGTACAGCAGCCGAGTGCGGGCGTACTCGAACGGCTGCGCCCCCGCCCCCGCAACGTCCAGGGCGGCTCGGAACGAGGCCTCGGCCGCCGATCCACCCTCGACGAGGGCCCTGAGCCGATGGCCGGCCGTGCGGGCCCAGGTCGCACCCGTACGCTGCGCCCACTCCTGCACCATGGCGACCTGAAACCCGACGACGTCGCTGCTGCCGACCTGCACTGCCGCTTCGACGGTGTCCGGGGCGGCAAGCAGCGCGAAGGTGGTGTGGGCGGCCTCGTGGCCGGGCTCGACGAGGCACAGCAGGTCGCTCAGCGCCTCCTGAGGACGACCGTCGAACAGCGCCGCTCGTCCACGAATCCAGTACGCCGATGCGCTGAGCGCTCGCACTCCGCGTGGAACCGAGACCTGCAGCATCCGATTGGTTTGCTCCTCGACGGCGCGATGCTCGCCGCGGGCGGCAGCCAACAAGCCGAGGCCGCCGCGGCTCTGCGTGGCGAGGTGATCCGCCTCGACCTCCTCGGCCAGTCGCAGGCCCTCGGCCGCCGCCATCTCGGCGGCGCCCCACCGGCCCGCAGCGGTGTCGAGGACCGCGATCTGGGCCAGCACCAGCGCCAGCGCGGTGAGCTCGTGCCGACGCCGCAGCTGTGCGGCCTGCACGCGCAGCACGTCGAGCAGCCCACCGTCGATGCCCCAGGCCTGGACCAACGGCACGGGCGGTAGCAACTCCCACGCGACCGTACCGAGCCGACCGACGACGTCGCTGGCCAGGTCCCGGGCCATCGGAGTGACCTCGCCGGTCACGTCATAGCAGGACCACCAGTTTCTCAGCACGGGCATCAGCCCCGACACTGCGGAGTCAGCGGCGGTGTCCACGGCCCGCACCCGTTGTAGCGCCTCCTGTTGGAGGTCGGACCGACCGGCCGACCAGGCGGCGCGGACCGCCACCGTGCCCAGCTCCACGGCCCGGCGGGTCTCGGGTACCGCGGCCATGTCGCAAGTCAGGTAGTGGTGGGCACGCTCGGGCATGCCGTGTGCGAATTCGAGGATCCCGCGCAGCCCGCCGCTCAGCCGGACGACGGGAAGCACACCGCTCAGGCGTTCAGCGTCCTCGACCAACTGCCGCGCCGCCTCCGCGTTACCGGCGTGCCACGCGGCGCGGGCGGCGGCGGCCAGCCGGCGCGTGGCGTCCGCTGGCTCCGGGGACAGCTCAGCGGCCCGACGCAGGGCGGAAGCCGCCATCGGCCCCGCACTGCGTCGGAGGCACTCCTCGGCGGCGTGCTCCAGCAGTGCGGCGACATCCTCGTCCGGCTCGTCGGCAGCGGCTGCCAGGTGCGAGGCCCGCTGCATGGTGGCGTCCCGTGGCAGGGCCGCAGCCAGCGCCTGATGCACCGCTTGCCGTTCCGCGAAGGGGGAGCCGTCGTAGATGGCTGCCGGGATCAGCGGGTGCCGGAACTCCAGGCGGGTGCCCGAGGCATGGAGCAGGCCCGAACGCAGGGCCTCGTCCCAGGCGGACGTGTCGATGCCCCAGGCGGCCCCGGCACGGTGCACGACGTGCCGGTCGCCCCGGCCCTCGGCGGCGGCCAGCAGCAGTAACGCCCGGGTCGACGGTTTCAGGGCCTCGGCCCGTGCGCAGAATGCCCGCCGCAACCGTGGTCCCACCGGCACCGGGTGTCCGGAGGCCGGGAGGGTCGCCTCGCCGTCGGTCTCACGATCGAGGGTGGGCAGCTCGTGCAGCGCCAACGGGTTGCCACCCGCCGCCTGCACCGTCCGATCGGCCAGCGTCGCGTCGATCCCCGGCGCGATTGCGGTCAGGAGTTGGCGCGCGTCCTCGTCGGCCAGACCTCCGATCTCCAGGGCCGGCAACCCCTCCCACGGCCCCGAGGTGGGATCCTCGTGTCCGGTCAGCAGCACCGCGACCGGCTCCGTCGCCACTCGCCGGGCGACGAACCCCAGGCAAAGCGCGCTTGCCTCATCGACCCACTGAGCGTCGTCCACCACAACCAGCACCGGTCGCTCCCGCGCAAGACCGGAGAGCAGCGACAGCACGGCCGCGCCGATCAGGAAGCGGTTGGCCGGATCCCGGCTCATTCCCAACGCACCCCGCAACGCCGCAGCCTGCGGGGCGGCGAGCGTCTCCAGCCGATCCAACACCGGCCACAGCAGCTCGTGCAGCGCCGCGAATGCCAGCCCTGCCTCCATCCGGGTGCCCCGACACCGCAACACCGTCGCGTCGGACGCCGCCCCGACGGCGTACTCAAGCAGAGCGGTCTTGCCGATGCCCGGCTCACCCCACAGCACGAGCCCGGAACCCGCGCGATCCGTTGCCCGATCCAGCAGCCGGTCCAGCGCCGCGGTCTCGGCGCGCCGTCCGAACAGTTCCATGTCCCCCCCCGCTTGGCCGCGATGGCACAGCCGTTTCAAGTTAACGCCCGGTCTGCCCCATCGGGAGACGACCGATTGGCCGGCCGATCCGCTTCGGCCATGCTGCCGCACACTCGACCCTGTGACCCCACACCAGGGCCGTACTGCCGAGGCTCCCGGCAATTCGGTTCGTCCGAGCAGGGCCGCGTCGCGGTCAGCGGAACAGATCGCTCTGGCCGTTCGACGTGGCAGCCGTGACGCTTGCGGTGTTGGACGAACGTGTCCTGCTGGACCACGACGAGCGCGTCCCCCATGACAGCGCGGACGCGCCCGAGGCGTCAGTGACGCGGTGTCACGATCGCTTGTGACGTGGTGTCACTGTCCGTGGCCGGTGAGCACCGAATACTGGGGTGATGACCGCACGATTACCGCGCTACGCCCATATCGGAGATGAGATCTGATGGAGGACACATGGTAGTGAATGTGAAGGATGTCCCCGAAGCCAGACAGTACGAGGCTCGGGTCGAGGGAGAGTCCAAGGTTGCGGGTATCGCGCAGTACATCCGCACCACGGAACTCATCGCGTTCGTACACACCGAGGTCTCGCCGGAGTACGAGGGCAGGGGAATTGGTTCGGCCCTAGCCCGCGCGGGCCTCGACGAGGCCCGCGCCGCGCGCCTGCTGGTCCTGCCCACCTGCCCGTTCTTCGCGGGGTGGATCGCCCGGCACCCCGAGTACCAGGATCTGGTGTACCAGTCCCGCAGCAGGGTCAGCGACTGAACAGCAGCGCACGGCAGCGACGGAGGTCGGTATGAGCGGCCACGTGTCACTCGTTTCTGTCGCGGTCAAATGAGCGGCGGTAGGCGGCCGGCGTGGGCGTCGGAGATGACCAGGCGGACACCGGTCAGGCCGCGGGCGGTCAGCGACCGCAGGAACGCCAGCCAGCCGGCGCCGTCCTCATCCGAGGCGACGTCCAGGCCCAACACTTCGTGTTGGCCGTCGGCGTTGACGCCGACGGCGATCACGGCGTGGACGTTGACGGTGCGGCCCGCTTCGCGGACCTTCATCGTCAGCGCGTCGGTCCATACGAACGTGTAGTGCCCTGAGTCCAGGGGCCGGTTGCGGAACGCCTCGATCTGGGCGTCGAGGCGGGCGGCCATCTCGGAGACCGGCGACTTGGACAACTGCCGAACGCCGAGTCGCTCGACCCGCTTCTCCACCCGCCGGGTCGACACGCCGAGCAGATGCGACGTCGCGACCACCGACACGCGCCGCGCTCGGCACGGTCGTCGCCGTAGCCGGTGTTCCGGGGTGTGTGCTCAGGTTCCGATGCGGATGCTGAGTTGGGCGCCGAGCTGGCGGAATCCCAGCGCCTGCGCCACTCGGCGGGAGGGTTCCGGTCGCGCCCGCCACTGCGGCAGCAGATGGTTCGCCATGCCGTCCGCGGCTGCGACGGAGGCAACGGCACGTGCCAGGCCGCGCCCGCGGTGATTCGGCGCAGTGAGTACGCACATGTGGGCCACCCGCCCCGGCCAGCGTCGGTAGCCAGCCGCCGCGACAACGTGATCCCCTCGGCGCACCACGAACGCGCGGGAGGTGATATCGGCCAACCCGCATTCGTCGGCGTCGTCGGCCGGGACAGCGGCCAGGAGCCTCGCGAGATCGGCAGGTTCTCCAGGAACCACATCCACGGTATCGAGCCCAGCCGGCCGGTAGTCGCCCTCATCGAGGTAAGCCAGGCTCGCCGGGCCCAGCACCTCGGCGACCGGCAGGACTGCGCCCAGCCGGTCAGAGTCGGTCAGAACCTCGACCGGCAGACCCTGCAACACCTCGCGAACAACCCCGGCCCAACCGCCAGCCGGCACGGTGACGATGGCGGCGTCGCCCAACGCGACAATTCCGATCCAGCCCGGCGGGCAGAACCGCGATCCGGTCGACACGGCCACGTCCACGTCGCCGTCAGCGGGAAAAGCCATCGGAACACCAGCCATCTCAAGCCAGACCTGCCGAGCCCGAGCGAGCAACACATCACAGGCCATGGACGCATCCTCACGCCTGGCCCAGAGTTCACGCCACCCAGTTCGCAGCTGTCAGGGGACCGCGCCCTCCTCTGCCGCGGCCCGGTGTCACGGTGCGGGACGGCGTTCAGTGTCCGGTCCTGCTGAAAGTAGTGCATTCGATCTTGTCTGATTTGCTCTGGGCCACGGCGACCTGCAGGTGGATCTGGCCATCAGCGTCGCCAGCCTCGCCGAACTCCAGTTCGGTGTCCTGATCGCGAAAACCGCCGAGGCGAGGGCGCTCCGGTTGACGCGGTTGAGCGCCATCCAACGCCGATTTGATCCGCTGCCCAACACCCACAGGTGGTCCCCGCTGTGAATCCTGCTCTTCTACGGCATCCGCTGCTG
This sequence comes from Micromonospora phaseoli, assembly GCF_900109115.1. Lineage (GTDB taxonomy): Bacteria > Actinomycetota > Actinomycetes > Mycobacteriales > Micromonosporaceae > Micromonospora > Micromonospora phaseoli. The sequence continues at coordinate 5,052 of NZ_FNYV01000022.1, read as the reverse complement.
CCGCTGTCTTGGCGGGCCAGTCCGGCGCGGCGGGCGTGGCGGAGGGGCCGTGGTCCTCTGCGTCGCTGGCGACATGCACGCAGCCCTCGACGGGCTCCTCGAAGACGTCCTCGCCTTCGAGGAGTCGCTCGGCGCTGCGCGGCGAACGCGAGGAGGACGCCGGGCTGCCGGTGAGCTGGCGGCGATGGACTCCTGTGATTCAGCGCGCGCGGCGGTAGTGCATGGCCACCACGCCGTTGCGGAGCGGGTCCGCCGAGAGCAGCTCGAGCCGGCGCGTGCCGGGTAGCCCGCCCTGGTACAGCGTCGGGCCGTGGCCGGCGATCCTGGGGTGGACGAGCAGTTTGTACTCGTCGATCAGGTCCAGCCGGTCGAGCTCGGTCGCGAGCGTGCCGCTTCCGAGGAGGACCCCGGCCGGGGTCGCGTCCTTGAGCTTCTGCACGCCCTCGCGTAGATCGCCGGCGATGTGGTGGGTGTTGGTCCACGGGAAGTCCTTGCGCGTCGACGACACCACGTACTTGGGTTTGGCCCCCAGCTTGACCGCCCACTCGCGCATGGCCGGCGGCGCCTCCTCGTCGCCGCGGGCGACGGCAGGCCAGTAGCCCTCCATCATCTCGTAGGTGACGCGACCCCACAGCATTGCCCCGCCCTCGTCCATGAGACGGGTGAAGAAGGCGCGCGTCTCGTCGTCGACGATCCCCTCCTGGTGGTCGACGCAACCGTCCAGGGTGAGGTTGAGGCTGAAGGTGAGAAGTCCCATGGCTGGCGACTCTAACGCCCACTACGGCCTGAAACCCGCCAGAAGACGCGGGGACCAACTCGCGCCCAGCCGGGACCGCTCTATCGAAGCGGGGATTCATTCGGCGAGCATCCAGCCTTGGCGCAGGACTGGACCCCGCAACGAGTCTCGGCAAGGTCAGATCCATGTCGACCACCCCGCCGACCCTGAACGACCTGCGCCGGGAGGCGCGCCGGCTGGTCGAGTCTTCGCCGCTGTGGGATCGCGGCCAGTGGGTGCTCCAGACCATCATCCCCAGTGGCTGCCGCGTATCCGCACCCAGTACCAACCCTGACCGGCAGGTTTCGATGGGCCGCGTGCCGCAGTCCGGCCGCTTCCGCACAGACGCGCATCCGGCCACCACGGCGCGCCGTGGTGGCCGGATGCGGGTGGTGGTCAGGGTTTGAGGACGACCTTCTCGCAGTTGTCCTGCTTGTTCTTGAAGATCTCGAAGCCGCGTTCCGCATCGTCGAGCGGCAGGGTGTGGGTGATGACCCGGGTCGGATCGATCTCCCCGCGTTCGATGCGCTGCAGCAGCGGCTTCATGTAGCGCTGCACGTGGCATTGCCCGGTACGCAGGGTCAGCGACCGATTCATCCAGGCGCCGGCGGGGAACTTGTCGAGCAGACCGCCGTACACGCCGATCACCGACACGATGCCACCGCTGCGGCACGACAGGATCGCCTGGCGCAGCGCGTGTGGGCGCTCGGTCTCCGAACGGACTGCCTGCTTGACCCGGTCGTAGGCGTAGAGGGGCGTGCTGCCGTGGCTGGCCTCCATGCCGACCGCGTCGATGCACTTGTCCGGTCCCCGCCCACCGGTCAGTTCCAGCAGCCGGGACCGCACGTCCACTTCCTCGAAGTTCACCGGCGTGTGGCCCGCCCGCTCGGCCATTTGCAGCCGGTACGGCTCCTTGTCGATGGCGATGACCTTCGCGGCGCCGAGCACCCGGGCGCTGTCCATGGCGAACTGGCCGACCGGGCCGGCGCCCCACACCGCCACCACGTCGGTGGGCTGGATGTCACACATTTCGGCACCCATGTAGCCGGTGGGCAGGATGTCCGAGAGGAACAGCACCTGCTCATCGGTCAGATCGGACTCGATCTTCAGCGGACCGACATCGGCGAACGGCACCCGCGCGTACTGTGCCTGACCGCCGGCGAAGCCGCCGGTCAGATGGGAATAGCCGAAGATCCCGGCGACCGGGTGGCCGAACATCTTCTCCGCTATCCCGGCGTTGGGGTTGGAATTTTCGCAGCAGGAGTACAGCTCGGCGGCGCAGGCGCCGCACGCGCCGCAGGCAATCGGGAACGGAACGACGACCCGGTCCCCGACCCGCAGCCGACCTGAGTCGACGCCCCGACCGACCTCGATCACTTCGCCCATGAACTCGTGCCCCAGGACGTCGCCGTCCTGCATCGTGGGCACGTACCCATCGACCAGGTGCAAGTCTGAGCCACAGATCGCGGTGGAAGTGATCCGTACGATGGCATCACGATCGTTCAGGAGCCTGGGGTCCGGTACGTCACGGACCTTGACCTTGTTGCGGCCCGTCCAGGTATTCGCCCTCACGCGTCCGCTCCCTTCGCGAGGTCGGAATCCGACAGCGGTTGCGCCGGCCGCTGCGGGAACTCCTTGCGGGCCCGCTTGCCCCACGGGGCGCCCTCGGATCGGACCACCTGGCCGGTTTCCAGCACCTGCTTGAGCCGGCGCAGGTCGTCGTCGAGCTGCTGGTGCGGCTCCTCGCCGAAGTACTTGGCCACTGCTTTGCCGACCGCGCCGCCGGGGATGTCGTACGACATGACGATGTGCACCTCGGTGCTGACACCGTCCGGGGCGGGCACAAACCGGACTGTGCCGGAGTTCGGCACGTCGGCGTTGCCGGTCGACCGCCACGCGATCCTCTCGCCGGTCGCCTCGTCGAGGATCTCCGCGTCCCACTCGACGTTCTTGCCGAATGGAGCGCTGGCGGACCAATGGCTCGTATGGTCACCGGTGGCGCGGACCTCCTCAAGGTGTGCCATGAAGGTCGGGAGGTTGTCCAGGTCGCGCCAGAACGCGTAGACCTCCGGTGGAGGTCTGCGGATCGTCGTGGTAGCCGTCAGCTCCATGGATCCTCCTTCGCGTGAGCTCCGTGCCGCCCGCACTGAGCCGGTTCTTTCCGGCCGGGTTGCCTGCACGGCGGTCAGCAGGTCGACCACCGTGATTCCGACGATGACGCCCGTGACACCGACGAGGCGTCGCCGGCGGCGCCCGCCGCGGTGAGCGATGGCAATTCCGAGCGCGGCCAGGTCCATCGCGTCGCCCACAACCCGGGTCCACGTCCAGATGCCCTTCCGCCGGCTCGTCAGGAGCCCGGCCGCGTGTACCAGCTCCCGCGCCCCGACCAGCGGCACCACCGTCCGGGACGTCGGGGAGTCGTCCACGCCGCTGATCCGGCGCACCGTGTCCGATGCCGCCAGCTGTGCCACGCCCAGACCGAGGCTCATCCAGCCAAGCCCGCGCCCCCGTCGCTCGACCTCGTCCTGCCTGGCCTTCACTGCCTCTCTGGTTGCTAGTCGAGTCACCGGTAGCCTCCGTATCCGGTCGCACCCGGCCGAGCATTCCGGTTCACGACGGTCCGGGGCGCGACCCGTAGGGGCCGGGGATACCCCTCGGAAACCACCTCAAACTGCTCATCGGCCGCTGGGTGGATGTTCCCTGCGGCGATTCCTGTCCCGCTGCTCAGCACGATGCCACGGCCGCGAACACCAGGATTGGTGCGGCCAACCAAGCGAACAGGTCGTCGATCACGTACCTGCCGCGCACGCGTGCCAAACGCGCCAGCCGCCCGAGGTCGGCTCGCCGCTGTCGGCACCGTACGGCCGCGGCTTTGGATGTGGGTCGAACAGCCGCTGCTCAGGGAAAGCGGCGGCATCCCGGTTGGCGGGATAGCCGCCGCAGGGCTCAGGCCCGGCTTGATCTTCCCGACCCTGAGCCCACCGGGTCAGGCCGTCGCCATGTGGCGGACGTCTTCGCCCTGGGCGAACTCCTCGACCATTCTGGCGCAGAAGGCCGGAAGGTCGCTGGGGTTGCGGCTGGTGATCAGGCCGTTGTCGACCTGTACCTGCTGATCCACCCAGGTCCCGCCGGCGTTGCGGATGTCGGTGCGCAGGCTGGGGAACGAGGTGACGGTCCGGCCGTTGACCATTCCGGTCTCGACCAACGACCACGGTCCATGGCAGATCGCTGCCACCGGCTTCTGTTGCTGGAAGAACGCCCGGACGAAGTCCATCGCCTGTGGGTTCATCCGGAGCCGGTCGGGGTTGACCGTCCCGCCCGGCAGCAACAGGGCGTCGTAGTCGGCCGGATCGGCCTCGCTCACGGTCCGGTCCACCCGATAGCGGTTGGCCGGATTGATATCCTGGTTCATCGACTGAATCTCGCCGGACTGCAACGAGATCAGGTGGACCTCGGCCCCCGCCTGCTCCGCGGCGGCCCGGGACTGGGTGTACTCCACGTCCTCCACCCCGTCGGCGGCGAGGCAAGCGACTCGCTTGTCGGTCAGTGGCTGCTGGCTCTGCGCCATTTCTGCCTCCCTTCGCGGCGCCACCCCGTCGGCGGCGCATCGGTCGCTCGCGGTCGCCTTCCCGGTGCGGGCACGGGCAAACTGACCAGCGAACGCCACTCGAGGGCGGACAATCCGGCCACCTGCCCGCTGCACAGCGAAGGCCTACGCGGAGAAGGTCCGCTACGAGGTGTGCTGCCTGTCCCAGCGGGTAACGCAGGCAACCCACTGGTGCCCAGGATCCGGAAAGGTCACGACATGACCCTCGCTGCCACCGCGATCGAACTACCGTCCGGCCAGACCATGCCCTTGCTCGGCCAGGGAACGTGGTACCTCGGCGAGCGCCCCGGGAGGCGGCAGGACGAGATAGCCGCCCTACGCACCGGGCTCGACCTGGGCATGACCATGATCGACACTGCGGAGATGTACGGTGGCGGCGCTGCCGAGGAACTCGTCGGCGAGGCGATCGTCGGGCGACGCGCCGACGTCTTTCTGGTCGACAAGGTGCTGCCGTCCAACGCCAGCCGACGGGGAACCGTGCAAGCCTGCCGCCGCAGCCTGCAACGACTCGGCGTCGACCACATCGACCTCTACCTGCTGCACTGGCGTGGCACGCATCCACTCGCGGAGACGATCGAGGCGTTCGCCGAACTCGTCGACGCCGGCGACATCGGGCAGTGGGGGGTGAGCAACTTCGATCTTTCCGACATGACCGAGCTGTTCGAGGCGG
>NZ_FNYV01000021.1 GCF_900109115.1 Micromonospora phaseoli | reverse complement strand
CTGTTCCAGCAGCGTCCGACCTCTGGTTGGGGCACGGTGGAGCAGATCACCGACCCGGAGTACTCGACCCTGGCGTTCCTGAAGGGTCTGAAGCAGGTCGACGGCTGGCAGGACATGCCGCTGACCGTGGCCGCGCAGACCGTGCAGGTGTCGGCGTACCCGGATCACTACGCCCAGTGGGAGCAGTTGGCCGCCGACCTGGTCGCGCAGCACTGGAACAGCTGACCCCGCAACATCTGACCCACATCTCGATCAGACTTTCCTCGACAGAGGGGGAGCAGGAAACCGCTGGCCGGCACCCGTACCCCGGGTGCCGGCCAGCGGCGTCTCCCCGTACACCAGGATGCTCGACCAGCGGCGGCCGTAGCTGGCTGGCCTTGTTAAGAGGGGGCCCTTCCTATACACCAGGCGTTAAGAAGGGTCCCCTCCTTGCAGCGGGTAGCGTGATCGGATGAGTTCCCCGCCGGTCGACGTCGACCTCGCCCTGGTCGGCGGGGGTGGTGCCGCCTCACTCGTGCTTGCCGCGCTGGACCGGCACGACGTACGCGACCTGCGGATCGCCGTCGTCGACCCGGTTCGCCGGCGTGGCCAGGACCGGACGTGGGCCTTCTGGGACCATCCGGGCAACGACCTGGACGACCTGCTCAGCGCCAGCTGGTCGCAGGTCGAGGTGGTCACCGCCGGCGGGCACCGCGCGCTGGAACTCGCCCCGCTGCGGTACGCGATGCTGCGCTCCGGCCCGATCTACGACCGGGCCGCCGAGGCGGAGCGACGTCTCGGCGTGACCCGGATCGCCGCCGCCGCCGACGCTCTCGACGACGACGGTGACCGGGTACTGGTGCGGACCGATGCCGACCGGCCGGTGCTGCGGGCCCGCTGGGTGCTGGACTCCCGGCCGCGACCACCGCGCCGGCCTGGGCGGACGAACTGGTTGCAGCATTTCCGGGGCTGGTGGCTGACCGCCGATCGGCCGGTCTTCGACCCGGGGCGGGCCGTCCTGATGGATTTCCGCACGCCGCAACCCGCCCGGGGGGTCTCGTTCGGCTACGTGCTGCCGGTCGACAGCCGGTACGCGTTGGTCGAGTACACCGAGTTCTCACCGGCCCTGCTCACCGGCGCGGCCTACGATCGGGCGTTGGCCGGCTACCGCGACCTGCTCGGCCTCGACCCGGCCCGCCTCACCGTCACCGAGGTCGAGAACGGCGTCATCCCGATGACCGACGGGCCGTTCGTCGCCCGCCCCTCGCCCCGGGTGGTCCGTCTCGGCACGGCCGGCGGAGCGACCCGTCCCTCGACCGGCTTCACCTTCTCCGCCATGCATCGTCAGGCCGAGCAGGTGGCCCGGGCGGTGGCCGCTGGACGGCCGCCGGTGCCGGCGTCCGCGTACCCCCGCCGGCACCGCTGGATGGACGCGGTCGCGCTGCGGGCGCTGGACCGCGACCTGGTCGGCGGCCCCGAGTTCTTCGGTCGGCTCTTCGATCGCAACCCGGCGCAGCGGGTGCTGCGGTTCCTCGACGGCGCCACCACCGTGGCCGAGGACCTGGCGGTGATGCGCTCGACCCGGCTGCGACCGATGGTCACCGCCACCTTCGCCGATGCCGCCGGTCGGCTACGCGATCGGCTCGCCCCGTCGCGGCGCCCGATCTGGACGGTGCCGCCCCCCGTCGTCGGTGCCGATCCGCCGGCTGTCGACGTCTCGGGTCACTGAGCCACGCCGTGGTCGACCTCGGACCGGTCGGTCTCGGTGGCCAGGGCCCGCAGCCGCTCTCCGTCGATCCGAAGCACGTCGATCTCGTCGACGGTGCGGGCGTGCAGCCGTCGGTAGAAGCGCAGGGCCGGATCGTTGGTGCGCAGCACCCACCATTCGAGGCGGCCACAGCCGCGCGCCAGGGCCAACCTCGCCAGGTGGGCCAGCAGTGCCCGGCCGATGCCGTCGCCGCGGTGCTCCGGCCGCACGTACAGGTCCTCCAGGTGGATGCCGGGCCGACCGAGAACGGTGCTGTAGGTCGGGTAGTAGAGCGCGAAGCCGACCGGTTCGTCGGCGACGGCGGCCACCACCGCCTCGGCGACCGGACGGGCACCGAACAGGGCGTTCGCCACGTCCGCCGGCTGCGCCGTCACCGTGCCGGGGAACTCCTCGGCCTCGGTCAGTTCGACGATGAACCGGTGCAGCACCTCGGTGTCCGCCGGTTCCGCCGAGCGGATCAGCAGCCGGTTGTCGGTAACGAGTCCACTCACTCAGCTGAACTTACCGGCCCGCCGGCCCGGCGGGTGCCCGTGGGCGGGAAGGCTTCGGTAGGTTTGCCCCCATGGTGGACGAGGCGGCCGGCCGGGTGGTGCGGATCTGGACCGACGGCGCGTGCAGCGGCAATCCCGGCCCGGGTGGCTGGGGTGCCCTGCTTCGCTACGGCTCCCATGAGCGTGAACTCTGCGGCGGTGAGGCGAGCCCGACCACCAACAACCGGATGGAGCTGACCGCCGCGATCGAGGCGCTGGAGAGCCTGACCCGGCCGGCCACGGTGGAGCTGTACACCGACAGCACGTACGTGCGTAACGGCATCACCAGTTGGCTGGCGTCCTGGAAGCGCAACGGTTGGCGGACCGCGGCCAAGCAGCCGGTGAAGAACGCCGACCTGTGGCAGCGGCTGGAGACGGCCGGCGCCCGACACCGGATCACCTGGCTGTGGGTGAAGGGACACAACGGGCACCCGGAGAACGAGCGGGCCGACGCGCTCGCCAACCAGGGGATGACCGAGGCTCGGGCAGCCACCACGTCGGCCCGCCGCTGACCGTCGGTCGGCGTCGACGACGTGCCGCTGCCGCGCTGGGCGTGCCGGCGTTGACCACCGCCACCCGTCGGCGGCGTCGCGCTTGCGCGGTGAGCGGAGAGCGCTGGGTGGGGCCGGCTGGGCGTCAGCGGTGTCGGGGGCCGCGCCGGGCGACCGGCAGGTCGGACCAGTGGGTCGGGCGGACGATCCGCGCCGGTAGGCGGGTCTGTCGGTCACCGCGGGCCGCCTCGACCTGCGACTGGTGCAGGAAGAGCGCGGCGGACAGGTCTGCACCGCGTACGTCGGCCGCGCGCAGGTCCGCGCCGGTCAGGTCGGCCCGGGCCAGGTCGACGCCGCGCAGGTCGGCCCCGACCAGCAGCGCGCCCCGCAGGTTCGCCCCACGCAGCTCGGTGCGGCGCAGGTCGCGGCCGACCAGCGCGGCACCGCGGTGGTCGGCGCCGGCGCCCCCACCGGCCAGCTCCGCGGTACGCGACAGCAGCGGGTTCACCCTTCCCCGGTACGCGTCGACGTCGAGGGTCAGCAGCGCCTGCGGGTCACCTGCGGCGAGCCGGTCGGTCTCGGCGAGCGCGGCGGACAACTGCTCGCGCAGCCCGGCCGGTGGTCGCAGCGCCAGCGCCTCGGTCAGGTACCACAGCAGCTCGTGCAGCGGACGCATGACCGCGAAGACGTCGAACATCTGCCGTGCGGTCCGCGGCGTGGAACGCCAGTCCCGCCCGCCGAAGGTGATCTGGGCGACCCGCTGACCCGCGCCGAAGCAGTCGAAGACGGTGCAGCCGGGGTAGCCACGTTCACGCAACTCCGTGTGGATGCCGCAGGCGAAGTCGGTGCGCAGGTGACGGCAGGGCTGGCCGGCGGGCTTGTCGACCGCGAAGTCGGCCGACGCGGCGAAGGCGGGGGCGACACAGCAGAGGCCGAAGCACCGGGAGCAGTCGGCCCGCAGCCCACCGCCTGCCGGCCTGTCCGTCTGCGACACCTTGCCATCCCTCCGCCGAACCATTCTGTGCAACAGGTGTATTGCCTGCGGTGACTGCCTCTGACATATTCCACCGTGGACGCTGCCAGCGACGGTCGCCAATCCCGGGTGCCGCGCTGCGGTGACGCCGTCCTGCCGGAGGGACCCTCGTGAAGCGTAGACGTCGCCATCTGCTCGTAGGTCTGGCCGTCGGTGCCCTGGTGGCGTCGACCGGTCTCGTCGGAATCCACTATGCCGGCGCCGAGGTGCCAGCACCCGTCGCGGTCGGCGGGGAGATGCCCAACGCCCTCGGCGCCCACCTGGAGCGGCTGCGCCGAGCCGTACCCGGCGACAGCGGCATGTCGCCCGACGGGCCGGGTGGCGCCGCCCAACAGGCGTTCCTGGAGCGCGCCTACCCCGCCGACGCGATCACCGTCGCCCAACAGGACCGGTCGAAGGCGGCCTACACGGCGGCCGACAAGCGGTTCAAGGGCAGCCGTCAGTGGACCAACGTCGGTCCCAGCGAGGCGCTCTACCCGTTCACCGAGTACCGCAACGCCTTCAACTACGTGCCCAACGAGTACGTCGCGGGTGGTCGGGTCACCTCCATCGACATCAGCCCGGACTGCAACAAGCTGCTCTGCCGGGCGTACGTCACCCCGGCCGGTGGTGGTGTCTGGGGCACCCTGAACATCCTTGCCGCCCAGCCCAAGTGGTTCTACCTCGGCGGCCCGCTGGGCATCAATGCCGCCGGCGCGGTGACGATCGACCGCAACGACCGGACCGGGCTGACCATCTACGTCGGCACCGGCGAGGCCAACACCTGCGGCTCCGGCTGCGTCGCCGGCGTCGGACTTTACCGGTCGTCCAACGGCGGCCTGACCTGGTCCGGCCCGCTCGGCAAGAACGTCCTCGCGGGCAAGGGCATCGGTGAGATCACCATCGCCCCCGGCGACCCGAAGACGCTCTACGTGGCCACCACCACGGCGCTGCGCGGCATGTCGAGCTCCTGCTGCACGGGCGTCACCCGGCCGGTGCCCGACGCCGAGAAGTGGGGGCTGTACAAGTCCACCAACGGCGGCAAGAGCTGGAAGTTCATCCACAACGGCTCGGCCGACGCCACGACCTGCACCGGCAGCGCCGCCGAGTACAACAACACGGCCAGTTGTTCACCACGCGGCGTCCGCCAGGTCAAGCTCGACCCGCGCAACGCCAACATCGTCTACGCCTCGTCGTACGCCCGGGGTGTGTGGCGCTCGTCGGACGCCGGTGCGACCTGGACGCAGATCAAGCCGTCGCTCAACGCCGCGGTGTTCCAGACCCGGGCGGCGATCGACGTGACCGCGCTGCCGGGCGGCAAGACCCGGATGTACGTCTACGAGGGCAACATCGGCAACCCGTACTCGCGGCTGTTCCGCAGTGACGACGTGGCCGCCGGTGGCCCCACCTTCACCGACCTGACCAGCTCCAACCCGGCCGACCCGGGCTACGCCACCTACAACCAGTGCACCGGCCAGTGCTGGTACGACGTGTTCGTGCACACTCCCCAGGGGCATCCGGACATCGTCTACACCGGCGGCTCGTACATGTACGGCGAGACGGTGGCCAACAAGCGGGCAGTCGTCCTCTCCACCGACGCGGGGGTCAGCGGCACCGACATGACCTACGACGGCACCGACGAACTGCACCCCAACGGCCTGCACCCCGACCAGCACGACCTGGTCACCAACCCACGCAACCCGTACCAGTTCTTCGAGGCCAACGACGGCGGCGTGATGCGCTCCAGCGGCCAGTTCGTCGACCGGTCGTCCTGGTGCGACAACCCGGACCGCAACCTGACCACCCAGGCACAGCGGGACCGCTGCCGGCAGATGCTGTCGAAGATTCCGTCGAAGCTGGACGGGGTGAACCACGGCATGAACACCCTGCAGTTCATCAGCCTCTCGGTCAGCCCGCACGACGCGAACCTGCTGCAGGGCGGCACCCAGGACAACGGCACCTGGGAGAACAAGGGCCAGCGCCAGCGCTGGGTCAACACGATGATCGGTGACGGTGGCGCCTCCGGCTGGGACGTCGCCCGACCCGAGTTCCGGTTCCACACCTACTACGACGTCTCGCCCGAGGTGAGCTTCGCCAAGGGCGACATCGCCAGCTGGATCTGGACCGCCGACCCGATCTACGGCCAGCCGGGCAGCCTGTTCTACGCCCCGGTGATCAGCGACCCGAAGGTCAGCGGCACCATGTTCGCCGGAACCGGCCTGTCGGCGTACCGCACCAAGACCTTCGGGCTGGGCGACCGCAGCCTGGCCGAGGCGGACCGGATCTGCAACTCCTGGACCGGCACCTACGAGGAGGACTGCGGCGACTGGGAGCCGATGGGTACCACCAACCTGACCGGCACCGGGTGGGGCGACCGGGCCGGCGGGGCCGTCTCGGTCATCCAGCGGGTCGACTCCGACAGCTCCACCGCCTGGGCGGCCACCAGCACCGGCCGGGTCTTCGTCACCCGCAACGCCGACGCCGAGCCGGCCGCCGCGGTGACCTGGACCCGGATCGACACCGCCGCCACACCGAACCGCTTCGTCACCAGCATCCACATCGACCCGGCCGACCCGTCCCGGGCGTGGATCTCCTACAGCGGTTACGGCTCCAACACCCCGACCACCCTGGGGCACGCGTTCGAGGTGAAGGCCACGGGCAGCGCGGCCACCTGGACCGACCGGTCGTACGACTTCGGTGACCAGCCGATCACCGACCTGGTCCGCGACGACGTCACCGGTGACCTGTACGCCTCCACCGACTTCGGCGTGCTGCTGCTGGGCAAGGGCAAGACCTCCTGGACCAAGGCGGCCGGCGGGATGCCGAACGTCGAGGTCGCCGGGTTGACCATCGTGCCGGGCGAGCGGATCCTGTATGCCGCTTCGCACGGTCTGGGTGCCTGGAAGCTCACCCTGAAGTAAGGAACACCACCATCGGTAACCTGTCGGTGAGGGGCCGCACCCGCGGCCCCTCACCGCTGCCCGAGCGGGCCGCCCGGCTGTGGCGTACGCTCGGCGCGGCCTTCGTCATCCTGGTATTCGTACCGCCGCTGCTGCTGCTGGTCGCAGGCTCCCTCACCGAGCCCGGACTGCCGCCCGCACCGACGCCGCAACTGGTGCCCGACCCGCTCTCCACCACCGGCTACGAGCGCGCCCTCGACCTCGGCGGACTGCTGCGCGCCTCGCTCAACTCGGTGCTGGTCGCGGTCGTCGCGGTGCCGCTGAGTGTGCTGGTCGCCTCGCTGGCCGGTTTCGCGCTGGCCCGACTGGCCCCGCGGGTCACCGCCGTCGTGGTGGCCGCCTCGCTGGTCGCGCTCATGGTGCCGGCGACCGCGCTGTTCGTGCCGCGCTTCGCGATCTTCCGCTTCCTCGGTCTGACCGACACTCTCGTACCTCTGATCGCCCCGGCGCTGCTGGGCACCTCGCCGCTCTACGTCCTGGTCTACTACCTGGCCTTCCGGGCCCTGCCGGCCGAGCTCTACGACGCCTGCCTGGTGGAGGACCTGTCGCCGCTGCGTACCTGGTGGCGGGTCGGACTGCCGCTGGTGCGTCCGGTGACCGCCGGCCTCACCGCGCTCACCTTCGTGCTGACCTGGTCGAACTTCCTCGATCCGTTGATCTACGTGTACGACCGGAACCTGTTCACCCTGCCGCTGGCGCTGCGGTCGCTGTCGCTGCTCGACCCCACCAACTTCCCTGTCTTCCTGGCCGGGGCGGTGATCGCCACCGTGCCCGCGCTGGTGGTCTTCGCCCTGGCCCAGCGGCGTTTCCTGCACCACGGCGACTGAAGCCACAGCGACTGAACCACGACGACTGATCCGAGGGATGACCATCGTGAGACCGAAACCCCTGCTCGCCCTCGCGCTCTGCGCGGCGCTGGCCGTCACCGGCTGTGGCTCCGGCAGCGGTTCGAAGGCCGGCGCCCCGGTCAAGCTGCTGGTGTTCGGCGCTCCGGAGGAGTTGGGCGCGTACCGCACGTTGATCGACGCGTACCAGACGGCCCGGCCCGGCGAGCGGGTCCAGTTGATCGAGGCCAGCGATCGCAAGGACCTGCTGGCGCGCCTGGCCACCTCGGTCGCCGGGGGAGCGCCACCGGACGTCTTCCTGATGAACTACCGCTTCTACGGTCAGTTCGCCGCCAAGGGCGTGGTCGAGCCGCTGGACGATCGGATCGCCGCCTCGTCGGTCCTCGACCCGGCCGACTACTACCCGGTGGCGATGGAGGCGTTCAGGTGGGACGGCGCCCAGCTGTGCCTGCCGCAGAACGTGTCCAGCCTCGCCGTGTACTACAACCGCACCCTGTTCACGAGGTTCGGCGTGCCCGAGCCGGTGGCCGGCTGGACCTGGAACGACCTGGTCGGCACCGCCACCCTGATGACCCGCGACGACCGGGGTCTGGTCATCAAGGGCACCGAGGCCGAGGGCGCCGCCCGGTTGCCCGCCGTGCACGGGCTCGGGGTGGAGCCGTCCATCATCCGGCTCGCCCCGCTGGTCTGGTCCAACGGCGGTGAGATCGTCGACGACCCGCAGCAGCCGACCCGGCTGGCGCTGGAGAGCCCGGAGGCCCGCGAGGCGCTGCGCAACCTGATCGACCTGCGGCTGGCGTACGGGGTGGTGCCGAGCGACGCGGAGGTGGAGGCGGAGGACGACGAGTCCCGCTTCCTCAACGGCCGACTCGCCATGCTCATGACCTCCCGTCGGGCCACCACCAACTTCCGCACGGTCACCGGCTTCGAATGGGACGTGGCGCCGCTGCCCGTCTACCGGCAGCAGGTCGGGGTGCTGCACTCCGACGCGTACTGCATGACCCGAGGGTCGAGAAACAAGGACGCCGCCTGGCGGTTCATGGAGTACGCGATGGGCGAGGAGGGGCAGCGGATCATCGCCGCGACCGGGCGTACGGTGCCCTCGCACGTCGAGGTGTCCCGCTCACCGGCGTTCCTGGACCCGGACCAGCCGCCTCGCAACTCGCAGGTCTTCCTCGACGCCATCCCCACCGTCCGGGCCCTGCCGACCGTCTCCACCTGGCCCGAGATCGAGGACCTCAGCTACGGCATCCTGGAGAACGCCGTGCACCGTGGCGACAAGCTCGACGACGTGATCCGTGAGCTGGACACCAAGAGCCGGCCGATGTTCGCTCGCGGGGAGGACGGGTGAGCGGCCTGGTCCTCGACGGTGTCAGCGCCGCGTACCGGGACACCACCGTGCTGCACGAGGTGCGGCTGACCGTCTCCCGAGGTGAACTGCTGGTGGTGCTCGGGCCGTCCGGCGCCGGCAAGTCGACGGTGCTGCGGGTGGTCGCCGGGCTGGAGCCGGTCACCGCCGGGCGGGTACACATCGCCGGCCGGGACGTCACCGAGGCGCGGCCGGGTCGGCGCAACGTGTCGATGGTCTTCCAGTCGTACGCGCTGTTCCCGCATCTGACCGTGGTGGAGAACATCGCCTTCGGGCTGGAGGTGCGCGACACCCCGCGCGGCGAGGCCCGGCAGCGGGCCCGGGCGGCGGCCGAGACGGTGGGCTGCGCCGGGCTGCTGGACCGGCGGCCGGGGCAGCTCTCCGGCGGTGAACGCCAGCGGGTGGCCCTGGCCCGGGCGCTGGTCCGGGAACCGGATGTCTTCCTGCTCGACGAGCCGCTGTCCAACCTGGACCTGGCGCTGCGCGCGGAGATGCGGGCCGAGCTGCGGGCCCTGCACGACCGGATCGGCGCGACCATGGTGCACGTCACCCACGACCAGACCGAGGCGCTGGTGCTCGCCGACCGGATCGCGGTGCTGCGTGACGGTCGGGTCGAGCAGGTCGGTACCCCGGACGAGATCTGGCGTACCCCGGCCAGCACCTTCGTGGCCCGCTTCGTCGGCTCACCGGCGATGAACCTGCTGCCGGCCGACGGCCCGCTGCGGCCTGGCGGTGAGGCGCCGACGCTGCCGGACGAGCCGCTGGAGATCGGTTTCCGTCCCGAGGCGGTCATCCTCGACGCCGCCGAGGGTACGCCCGCCACCGTCGACCGGGTCGAGGTGATCGGCGAGGACGCCTACGCCTACCTGACCCTGTCCGCCGGGCAGCCGGTGGTCGCCCGGGTACCGGCCGTCCGTCGCCCGGAGCGGGGCGCCACGGTACGCCTCGACGTGCGCTGGGCGGACACGCACCTGTTCCATGTCGCCTCCGGCCGCCGGTGTGACCCGTGAGTCGACCGGACACCCGTTCGCGGCGGCAGTTGGCGTTGATGCTGACGCCGTACCTGGTCGGTCTGCTGGTGCTGGTGCTGCTGCCGGCGCTGGTCACCCTGGGCATGGCCTTCACCGACTACGACCTGCTGCGTCCACCGTCCTGGGCCGGGCTGGACAACTTCACCGCCCTGGTCGACGACCCGATCTTCCGGGTGGCGTTGCTGAACTCGGTGGTGTTCGCGCTGGTGGCGGTGCCGTTGCGGGTGTTGCTGGCGCTGGGCCTGGCGCTGCTGCTGCACCGCCGTGCTCCCGGCGTCGGCACCGCCCGTACCGTGGCGCTGCTGCCCACCGCGGTGCCGGAGATCGCCTACGGCCTGCTCTGGCTGTGGCTGTTCAACCCGTTGTACGGGCCGATCAACCAGTTGCTGCGGGTGGGCGGTGAGCACGGGCTGACCGCGCTGGGGCGTACCCCGCCGCAGTGGCTGACGGATCCGACCAGCGCCCGCGCGGGGATCATCCTGATGAGCCTGTTCACCGTGGGGGAGACCTTCGTGGTGCTGCTGGCCGCCCGACGGGCACTGCCCCGCGACGTGTACGAGATGGCCGCCGTCGAGGACGCCACCGGATGGGACGTGTTCCGCCGGATCACCCTGCCGCTGATGGCGCCGGTGCTGGCCCTGCTGGCGGTGCGCGACGCCGTCGCCAGCCTGCACTTCACCTTCGTGCCGGCGTTCGTGGTGACCGACGGCGGCCCGCCACCGTACGCCACGACCTACCTGTCGCTGTTCGTCTACCAGACCGGCTTCGAGTATCTGCGGTACGGCTACGCGGCCGCGGCGACCCTGGTCATGATGCTCCTGACTCTCGCGGCGGTGCTGGTGCAGTGGCGCCTGATCCGTCGCTACCGCCGCTTCTACCAGCTGTGACGGCGGTGCGGGCGCAACGCAGCAGGGCGGTGCAGGTCGCCGCGGGGGTGACGGCGCCGCCGACGAGCCGCATCCGGTGCCCGGCGGCGAACTCCTCGGCCACCTGACGCAGGTACTCCGGTGAAGGAGCTGCGTACGGTGTCGGACGTAGCCGTGGATACGGCGTAGAGCGCACGCCGGTGCGCCCCCGCGCACCTACTGTTGACGGCATGAGAGGCTGGCGACGTTACCTGCTCGACGCGCTGACCGCGGTCGGGTTGACGACCCTGTTCCTGGTGGCGCACACGGCCGAGGAGCAGGAGGCGGCCGGCTCGGTGGCCCCGCTGGACCCGCGCGGCGTGACGTTGCTGATCGGCTGCGGGCTCCTCTTCGCCGGGCGCAGCCGCTGGCCCCGGGCGTACGCCGTCACCACCATGCCGATGGCTTTCGCGTACATCGCCCTCGACTACGCGCCCGGCCCGATCTACCTGGCCCCGTTCCTGGCCCTGTACGTGCTGTTGCCCGTCGTATCGCGGCGGCTGTGGCTGCCGGTCGTGGTGGTCGCCGGCGTCGGCTTCGTCACCGCGGTAGCGGGCTGGGGCGGTGGACCGGTCGGCGACACCGCTTTCGCCTCGTTGGTCTGGTTCGGCGGGGCGGGCGCCCTGGCCGTCGCCGTCTACCTGCATCAGCAGCGGATCGCCGCGATCACCGCCCGGGCCGAGACAGCCGAGCAGGAGGCGGCCCGGGGCGCCGCCGAGGAGCGGCTGCGCATGGCCCGCGAGGTTCACGACGTGGTGGCGCACAAGTTGGCCACGATCAGCCTGCAAGCCGGGGTGGCCGTGCACCTGGACCGGTCCGGTGCCGGCGGTCCGCAACGGGAGGCGTTGACCGCCATCCGCGGGCTGGCCAACGACGCGCTCGGTGAACTGCGCGCGGTGCTCGGTGCGGCACCGTCCGGGCTGCGTCCGGCCGCCGCCCTGGCGGACCTGCCTGACCTCGTCGACGCCATCCGCGCCGCCGGGCTGCCGGTCGAGGCCCAGATCGACCTTGCGGACGTCGCTACCTGGCCCGATGCCGGGCCGCCAGGTGGTGCCGCCCCGGCCGTACCCGATGTCGTCGCGCTGGCGTCGTACCGGCTCGTCCAGGAGGCGTTGACCAACGTCGCCCGGCATGCCGGGCCGGGCGCGGCGGCCCGGCTGCGGGTGTGCCGTACCGGCACCGCGCTGGAGGTGGAGGTACGCAGCCACGGCCAGGGCGGGCCGGGTGGGCTGCCCGGTGGCGGCCGTGGCCTGGTCGGCATGCGGGAGCGGGCCAGGACCCTCGGCGGAGCCTTCGCCGCCGGCCCGGAGGCGGACGGCGGCTTCCGGGTGTGGGCCCTGCTGCCGCTGGCCGTCGGCCCGGATCACGCGGTCCCCAGCCCGGGCGGCTCCAGGCCCGGGGCCGGTGGGCCGGCGGGCGGCGACCGCAGCGGGGCTGCGGCATGAGTGGCCCGATTCGGGTGGTGCTGGTCGATGACCAGACGCTGGTCCGGGCCGGGCTGCGCGCACTGCTGGCGGCCGAACCGGACATCGAGGTGGTGGGCGAGGCTGCCGACGGTACGTCCGCGGTGCAGGTGGTGCGGGCCTGCCGGCCGTCGGTGGTGTTGATGGATGTGCGGATGCCGCACCGCGACGGGCTGGCCGCCACCGCCGACATCGTCGCCGATCCGGCGCTGTCCGGTGTGCGGGTGGTCATCCTCACCACCTTCGAGTTGGACGAGTACGTGTTGCCCGCGTTGCGCGGCGGGGCCTGCGGATTCCTGCTCAAGGACGCCGAGCCGGTGGACCTGTTGCGCGGAGTGCGGTCCGCGGCGCGCGGCGAGGCACTGCTCGCGCCGAGCGTCGCCGCGCGGCTGATCCGGGCCTTCGCGGCCACCCCCGGTGGGCCGTCGACCGGGGACCGCAACGCCGAGTTGGCCCGGCTGACCGACCGAGAACGGGAGGTCGTAGCCCTGGCCGGGTGTGGGATGTCCAACGAGGACATCGCCGCACACCTGGTGATCAGCCCGGCGACCGCGCGTACCCACGTCTCCCGCGCGATGATCAAGTTGGCTGCCCGGGACCGCGCCCAACTGGTGGTCTTCGCCTACGAGGCCGGTCTGGTAATGCCGGGCCGCCGCGCGCTGTAGCCAACCGAGCCGGGGTACGGCGGTCGACGCAGCCGAGATGCCGCCCACCGACGGATGGCAGGCCGGCCCGGGCCGACCAGGATGGCCAGCGGTGCCGGTCGACCCAGCACCGCCGCCGATCCGTTGGAGAGCCGATGCTGCCCAGCCTCGCCCGTTTCTGCCACCGACGCCGCTGGACGGTGCTGACCGTCTGGCTGTTGATCCTGGCCGGCTGCGCCGCCGTCGCGACAGTGGCCCGGCCGACGTTCAGCGAGAGCGGCCCGGTGCCCGGATCGCCTACGGCGACGGCCGCGCAGGTGTTGCAGCGCGCCGGACTGTCCGCGTACGGCGGGGAGCAGGCGCTCCTGGTGGTCGCGGCCGAGGCCGGGGTGGGTGACCCGCGGGTGCGCCGCACGGTGCAGGACCTGCTGGCGCAGGTCGACCGGCAGGTGCCGGACGTGGCGGTGGCCGGCCCGTACGACGACGACGGCGGACACCGCATCGCGCCGGACGGCACGGTGGCGTACGCCGAGATCTCGTTCGCCGAACGGTCGACCGACGATCTGGAGCGTGACGCCGCAGTGATCCGGGCGGCGGCGCGGGAAGCCGCCACCGTCGCCGACCCGGTCCTGGGGCTGCAGGTCGAGGTTGGCGGCGGCGAGCACCTGGCCGAGGAGGGCGACTTCAGCACCGAGGCGGTCGGCCTACTCGCCGCGGTGGTGATCCTGCTGGTCGCGTTCGGCTCGGTGCTGGCGATGCTGTTGCCGATCGGCACCGCGCTGTTCGGTGTCGGCACCGGCGTGAGCCTGGTGTTGGCGCTGGCGCTGTGGGTGACCATGCCGGCGTTCGTGATCCCGGCGACCACCATGGTGGCGATCGGCATCGGCATCGACTATGCCCTGTTCATCGTGACCCGTTACCGGGAAGGGCTACGCGCCGGCCTGGATCCGACCGCCGCGACGGTCGCGGCGATGGGTACGGCCGGGCGGGCGGTTTTCGTGGCGGGGCTGACCGTGGTGACTTCCCTGGCCGGTCTGCTGCTGTTCGACCTAGCGGTGGTGCGCTCCCTGGCGATCGGGCTGGCCACCGGGGTGCTCGCCGTGCTCGCGGCCACCGCGACGCTGTTGCCTGCGCTGCTCGGCATCGTCGGCCGGCACGTCGACCGGCTCCGGCTGCCCTACACCCGGACCGCCGACGACGGGCCCGCCCAGGAGGTCGATCTGGCGCGTGCGGGCGATCCGGTGCGGGGTGGGCGGTGGAGCCGGTACGCCGGCGCGGTGCAGCGCCGGCCGGTGCTCGCCGTGGCCGGCAGCCTGGCGGTGCTCGCCCTGCTCAGCGCCCCGGTGTTGGACCTGCGTCTGGGCTTCGCCGATGCCGGCAATCGGTCCACCGAGGACACCACGCGGCGGGCCTTCGATCTGATCGCGCAGGGATTCGGGCCGGGCGCCAACGGTCCGCTGCTGCTGGTCGCCGACAGTCCGGGCAACGCCGCCGGCGTGCTGACCGGGCTGGCCGACCGGCTGGCCGACGACCCCCACGTGGCGGTGGTGTCCCCGGTCCTGCCGGCAGCTGGGGGCGACGTGGCGCTGCTCACCGTGCAGCCGGCCACCGGCCCGCAGGACGAACGCACCGCCGACCTGGTGCACCGGCTGCGTGACACGGTGATCCCGGGCGGCACCACGGCGACCGTGTACGTCACCGGCCCGACCGCCGCCGTGGTGGACTTCGCCGACTACACCCGGGCCCGCCTGCCAGTCATGGTGGGTGCCGTACTGCTGCTGTCCTTCCTGCTGCTCACGGTGCTGTTGCGGGCTCCGCTCGTGGCGCTCAAGGCGGTGCTGGTCAACCTGCTGTCGATCGGTGCGGCGTACGGACTGATTGTCGCGGTTTTCCAGTGGGGCTGGGGGCTGGGGCTGATCGGCCGGGAGGGCACCGGCCCGGTGGAGGCGTGGGTGCCAATGACCATGTTCGTGTTGATCTTCGGGCTGTCCATGGACTACGAGGTGTTCCTGCTGTCCCGGGTACGCGAGGAGTACCGTCGCACCGGCGACAACTCGCTCGCGGTGCGGCACGGTCTGGCCGCGACCGCGCGGGTCATCACCGCCGCGGCTGCCATCATGATCGTGGTGTTCGGCGGGTTCGCCTTCGGTGACGATCCGAGCCTGCAGGTGATGGGGCTCGGTCTGGCCGCCGGCATCCTCATCGACGCCACCCTGGTCCGCCTGGTGCTGGTGCCGGCCACCATGCAACTACTCGGCGAGCGCAACTGGTGGCAGCCGGGCTGGCTGGCGCGCGTGCTGCCGGCCAGGCATCGGTGACGGGGAGGCGGGTTCAGTGCGCGCCCAGCCGGGCCAGCGGCTCGACCAGCTCGCGCTCCTCGTAGGACAGGTGCGACAGCAGCGTGTCGCTGAGCAGGTCGACCGCGGCCCGCAGCTCGGCCATCCCGTCCGAGGTGGCGACGAAGGCGACCAGCGCGCGGTCGACGCCTTCCAGTACGTCGTGGATCGCGTGGTGCTCCTCCTCGAGCCGGTCGATGACCGGATCGAGTCGCGGGTCGGCCCGGCGCAGGTGTGGGAAGAGCGAGCGGTCCTCGATGGTGTGGTGGGTGGTCACCACCCGGCAGTACGACTCGCAGTAGGTGCCGAGCGTCCACTTGTTCTGCCGCATGGTCATCGTGTTGATGTGCGACCGGGCGCTACCGACGTCGATCAGACCGGCGGCGACCTGTTCGATCAAATCGTGGATCTGGGCCAGTTCGGCGCGCAGCCCGTCGTGCACGTCGATCAGGTGCTGCGCGCCGGCCTGCTCGTGTGCGGTGTAGGCGCGTTCCGGGTCCGGTGCCGGCCCGGTCGGTCGGGCCGACTCGTCCCACACCCGCACGTCGCTGCGGCGTACGCCGTCGTCGGGTGTCGGTACCACGGTGAACGGCGCGGCACCGACGGCGCTCCGGCGGGCCGGCTGCGCCACGCTGGTGGCGGCCTGCCCGGTGGCGGTCTGCCCGGTGGTGGTCTGCCCGGTGGTGGTCGAGCCCGTGGTGCGTTCGGCGGCGACCAGCTCCCTTGCGGCCGGCGCCACCTCGGCGGCGAACCGTCGCAGGTCGTCCGGGTTGTCGCTGCCGAGGATGAAGGTGCTGACCCCCTCGGTCAGGGCGAGGTCGGCGAGCTCCTCGGCCCACTGCTCGGCCGGGCCGTCCAGTTGGCCGCGGCCGACCGTCGTGAACCGCCCGTTGATGTTGAGCAGCCGGAGTACGTCGGACGGGGAGCGGCCAGCGTCCTCGGCGGACTCGTCGATGATCGCGTTTCCCCTGGTCAGGTCGCCGGGCTGGAGGTATGCCAGCGAGGGCAGCCAGCCATCCGCCCGGCGGCCGGTCAGGGCGAGCATGCGTGGCTTGTAGGCGCCGAGCCAGATGCCCACGTCGTGGGCGGGCGCCGGCCCGCGCTTGGCGCCGAGCGCCCGGTGGAACTCACCGTCGACCCGGACGCCGCCTCGGGCGTCGGCGTCCCAGATCTGTCGGATGATCTCGATCGCCTCCGCCAGCGCCTGTACGCCCTGCCCGGGGGAGAGCCGCCGGCCACCCATCGCCTCGATGGCGTCCCAGAACGCGCCGGCGCCGAGGCCGAGCTCCACCCGGCCGGCGCTGAGCAGGTCGAGGCTGGCCACGGCCCGGGCGAGCACGGCGGGTGGGCGCAGCGGCAGGTTCGTGACGTTCGCCGACAGACGTACGCGTTCGGTCCGAGCGGCCACGTAGCTGAGCAGCGTCCAGGTGTCCAGGAAGGCCGGCTGGTACGGGTGGTCCTGGAACGTGACCAGGTCGAGTCCGACCTGCTCGGAGAGCATGGCCAGGCGGACCGGCTGCATGGGGTCGGCGTTGCCCGGGGTCAGGAACGACCCGAAGGTCAGTGGGTGCCCGTAGTCGCTCATCTCGGTGTTCCTCCCGGTCGCTCGGCGGCGATCAGCCACCGGGGCAATGTTATTGCCTGTAGAATATCTAGCCACAATAAAGTCTGTGATCTGCGATAACCTGGCAGGATGACCGGCGCGCAGGCCAGCGACCCCCGTCCCGACCCGATCACCGACGACCTCGGGTGGATGCTCGGTGTCGTCTTCCGCGCCTACGTCCGCGCCGCCGATCATGCCGTCGGCGACCTGCCCGGCGGGCCACGCGGCTACCAGGTGCTCACCGCCGCCGACCGCCGGCCCGCCCGCAACCAGGGCGCGATCGCCGAGGAACTGGGGATCGACCGCACCGTGCTGACGTACCTGATCGACGACCTGGAGCGCGGCGGGCTGGTGCGCCGCCGGCCCGACCCGACGGACCGGCGCAGCCGCCTGGTGACCCTCACCGACGCCGGCCACGAGGCCGCGCGGCACCGGCGGGCGGCGCTACGGGCGGTGGAGTCGCGCCTGCTGCAGACGTTGCCACCCGAGCAGGCCGCGACGCTGCGGGCGCTGCTGCAACAGGTGGCCGGCGCGGCGCAGGCGGTCGATCCCCTCACCGACCTGTGCCAGGTGGTCGAGGAGACGGTGGAGCGGGCACCGACCGGCCGGGGCCCTCGCCGCCGGCCCGCCGACGCCTGACGCCGACCAACTCACCGGACAACGGCGGCGCGCCGGACCACGTACGGTCCCACGCATGCGGATCACGAAGTACACGCATTCCTGCGTACGGATCGAACACGACGGCGGCGTCCTCGTGCTCGATCCGGGCACCTGGAGCGAGCCGCGCGCCCTGGCCGGCGCGGACGCCGTCCTGGTCAGTCACGAACACACCGATCACATCGACGTGCTGCGGCTGGCCGGCCTCGGCGTGCCGGTCTTCGTGCCGGAGGGCGCCGTCCTGCCGGACCTGGCGCCGCTGCCGGTGACCCGGGTTCGGGCGGGGGAGCGGTTCACCGCCGCGGGCCTCGACGTCACCGCGGTCGGCGGGCGGCACGCCACCATCCACGACGGGCAGCCCGGCTGCGTCAATCTCGGATACCTCGTCGCCGACGAGGTCTACCACCCGGGCGACTCGCTGCACCCGCCGGGCCGACCGGTGCGGACCCTGCTGGTGCCGGCGCAGGCGTCCTGGCTCAAGCTGACCGAGGCGATCGACTTCGCCACCGGCATCGCCGCGCCGGAGGTCTTCCCGATCCACGACGCCCAGCTCAACGAGCGTGGCCTGGCCAGCGTCAACGGCTGGTTCGGCGAGACCGTCCCCGGCTACCGCTACCTCGCCCCCGGGCAGACCGCCTGACCGGTTCCGCGGTCACGCCTGGAATCGCGGCCGCAGTGGCGTCAGCATGCCGACCCGGCTATCGACGCCCCAGCCCTGCCGCAGCCCGGCGGCGAGTGTGTCCAGTAGGCGCGGCACGCCCTGCGCGGCCGAGTCGTGCACCGCCTCGACCACCACCAGGACGGTGGAGGTGTCGTCGCGCACCGCCGACCAGCCGCTCTGCCGGTTGGTCCAACGCCGGGCGTGCGCGCGTCCCTGCGGATCGGCGAAGATCACCTCACCGGGTTCGGGTCGCTCCTCGACACCGCCGAAGGTCAGATAGCGCTCGTCGCCGCGGGCGTGCCGCACCTCGATGCCGCCGCCGCTGCGGTCGACGTCGAGGATCCCGACCGGGATGGCGTACGCGGCCGAGACGGCGTTGCCGAGGTCGACCAGCGGGTGCACCCGGGGTAGGTCGCCGCTGGTCCGCATCCGCCGCAGCAGCGACTCCGACGCGCAGCGGTACCGGGTGGGGGCCAGCCCCATCCGGGCGAACGCCCGCCGCCACGCCTGGATCTCCGGAAAGCCCGCCTCGGTACCCACGGCCAGCCGTTGCCGGGCCGACCCGAGCAGCTCGGCCAGCGGCAGCTCGCTTCGGGGCTCACCGGCGAGGTTCTCGGCGTACAGGACGCCGGCGACGAGCGAGGGGTGCTCCGCCCACACCTGGGACGAGTGCTCGAAGTACATGCTCGACTCCCCTCGACTCAGGCTTCGGCGCGGGCCAGCAGCAGCCCGAGCCCCAGGAACGATCCGGCGAAGCACCGGCGCCGCCAGTCGGCCACCCGGAGGCGGCCCAGCACGCGTCGGCGTACGGCCGCGGCACCGAGCCCGTAGCCGGCGAACACCACCGGCGTGGTCGCCGTGAAGATCGCGCCCAGCCCGAGCATCCGGCCCGGGGCACCGGGGGCGCCGGGGTGGAGCGTGGTCAGAAGGTAAGCGAGGGTCACGAGGTCAACTCCCGGGTCCGGTGGCGGTTCACCCCCACCCTGCCGCCAGAATGGTCCGATGAGCAGTGCCAAACCCGCGTCGCCGGACAGGTCCATAACTGGAAACCTCGGCACGTCCCGCGTGTCGGCGGCTCCGCTGCTCAACGTCGGGTCGGACTTCCTGCACCTCGACATCGGTCAGGCACCGGCGGGTGGGCGGGCCGCCTGGCTCGCCGATCGGCTGCGTCTGGCGATCGCCGATGGCGCGGTGCCGGTCGGCTCCCGACTGCCCGCGACCCGGGTACTCGCCGCCGATCTGGGGGTCTCGCGGGGCGTGGTGGTCGAGGCGTACCAGCGGCTGATGGAGGACGGGCACGTCGCCGGCCGGGGCCGCGGCGGCACCGTGGTCGTCGCCCTCCCCGTGGCGGCGGCAACCACGGTCGTCCCGGCCGACGTCGTGACCGCCCCGGATCCGGCCGGCCTGTTCGCGTCGGTGCCCGGCCCGGACATCTTCGACGCGGTACGCACCATCGGAGCGCGGATCGACCTGACGCCCGGCGTACCCGACCTGGCGGCGTTTCCCCGCACGGACTGGCTGCGCGCCGAGCGGGCCGTGCTGGGGCGGCTGGCGGCCTCGGATCTCGGCTACGGCGACCCGCGGGGGACGCCGACGTTGCGCCGGGCCGTCGCCGGGTGGTTGGCCCGTAACCGGGGAATCAGCGTCGACCCGGCCGAGGTGATCATCACGACGGGGGTGTCGCAGGCGCTCGGCCTGCTCGCCCAGGCGCTGCTCGAGGAGGGCGTCACCGCCCTCGGCGTGGAGGAGCCCGGTTCGCTCGGCGTCCGCCAGCATCTCGACAACTGGCGGCTCGACACCGTGCCGATCCCGGTGGACGCCGCAGGTGTGCGGGTGGACGAGTTGACGGCCAGCGAGGTGTCGGTCGTCATGCTCACCCCGGCGCACCAGTTCCCGACCGGTGTGGTGCTCGACGGCGAGCGGCGTCGACAGCTCGCCGACTGGGCCCGGGCCGGTGGCCTGGTCATCGAGGACGACTACGACGCCGAACACCGCTACGACCGGCCACCGGTTCCCGCGCTGCGGGCGACCATGTCCGAGCAGGTCTGCTACACCGGCAGCGTGTCGAAGCTGCTCGCCCCGGGGCTGCGGATCGGTTGGCTGCTGGTACCGCACCGGTACCGGGAGGCGGTGGTGGCCGCCAAACGCAACGCCGACCTGGGCAACGCCGTCCTGCCACAACTGGTCCTCGCCGAGCTGATCACCTCCGGGGCGCTGGAACGGCAACTGCGGCAGCTGCGCCGACGGCACGTGCGCCGC
Organism: Micromonospora phaseoli; assembly: GCF_900109115.1. GTDB lineage: Bacteria > Actinomycetota > Actinomycetes > Mycobacteriales > Micromonosporaceae > Micromonospora > Micromonospora phaseoli. The sequence goes on along the minus strand of NZ_FNYV01000021.1, from coordinate 14,805 downwards.
CGGGACGCGATGACCGCCGCACTGGCGCGGCACCTGCCCGGCGCCACCGTGCACGGCGCGGCGGCCGGGCTGCACCTGACGGTCACTCTCGACGACGACGTGAGCGACACCGAGCTGGCGGCGGCGGCGCTGGCCCGAGGGGTGAAGGTGCAGCCGCTGTCCTGGCACTGTCAACGGCCACACCAGCCGGGCCTGGTGCTGGGCTATGCGGCCAACTCGGCCTCGGCCATGGACGAGGGCATCGCGCTCGTCGCCGCCGCTGCCACCGCGCTGCGTCGCAACCAGGAATGAGCGGCGTCGAGGCTGTTCAGGGACGAGAGGATGCCGGATCGGGCCCGGACATCGGGCCGTCGTCGACGCTCGACACGCCCCGTCAGCCCGGATGCCGCTGCGGGAAGCGGTCCCCGTTCAGGCCGGCGTCCGCCGCCTGCCGAGCATCGTCGTCGCCCGCCGCCTCGCAGATCACCGCCGCGTCCGCCCAGTGTCGGCGGGCCTCGTCGTCGTCGCCCAGCGCCGCCGCCGCGTCGCCCAGGTGCAGCAGTGTGCGTCCCAGCCCGGCGTCGGGGCGACCGCCCTCGCGTAACCGCCGGCTCTCGGACAGCAGCGTGTACGCCTGGCGGGCCTTACCCGGTGCCGTACCCAGCAGCGTCGCTCCGGCGTTGAGCAGCGCCGCCGCCCGGTTGGTCGGGTCGCCGACCGACTCGTACTCGCGCAACGCCGCCCGCCACGCCTGCGCCGCGTCGAGGTGCTCGCCCATCGCGGAGTGCACCAGTACGAGGTTGGTCAGCGCTGCCGCGTAGCCGCGCGAGTCCCCGAGCGAGCGGAACGTGTTCGCGGCACGAACCAGCAGGTCGTGTGCGCTCTCCAGCTCGCACCGCGCCAGCCGCGCCGCACCCAGCCCCAGGTCGCTGAGCGCCTGCCCGGCCCGGTCGGCGCCCGCGCGGTGCCGGCGGGACAGCTCCAGGTGTTCCACCGCCTCCTCCGTCCGGCCGAGGTCGAGCAGGGCCAGGCCCAGGTTCATCCGGGCCTGGGCGGTGCCCCGACGTCCCCGCCCCGCCACCGCCAGGCTCAGCGCGGCCACCGCGCCGTACGGGTCGTGCCGGCGGCGGCGCAGCACCCCCAGCTCGTTGTGTGCCCAACCGGCGATCTCCGGCCGGTCCTGGGCGGTGGGATTGGCCAGCACGGTCCGGCACACGTCCTCCCACTCGTCCAGCCGCTCGGCGTGGGCGAGCCAGCCGCACAGCGCCACGGCCAGCCGGAACCACCAGCCCCGCACCCGGCGCGGCAGCGTTTCCACGGCACCGGCCGGCACCTTCACCACCGCCAGCAGCAACTCCTGGTGCAGATCGAACCAGCCGTACGGGTCGTCGTCGGGCAGCCGGTGGTCCCGGTCCAGCGCCCCGGCCACCGCCAGCCCGGCGACGTGCTGTTCGGCCCGGCTTGCCAGGTGCCGAGTCAGTCGGGCCTGGGCGCTGACCCGGCGGTGCACCGGCTCGGCCTCTCGCAGGTGTATCCGGGCGTACGGGGCGAGCAGCGGCCGGACCTCGTACCGGTCGCCCGGTGCGCCGACCACGAAGGCTGCGTCGGCGAGTTCGTCCAGCAGTGCCGCGATCCGGTACGGCCGGCGGCGGGCGAGCGCGGCGATGGTCGCCCGGTCCAGCGGCACCGGGCTCAACGACAGCAGCCGCCACAGTCGGCGGGCCTCGCGGGTCAGCGCGTGGTAGGCGGTGTCTCGGGCGATGACCAGACCCGTCACCGGCGAGACGCCGGCCCGCTGGTGCGGGGGTGTGTCGGCGGCACGTCGCAGCGCGTGCAGCACGTCGGCGTGCCGCCAGCCGTGCTGCGCGGTGCGGCGCCCCAGCTCGGTCACTGCGCGCGGCTGCCGCCCGCAGGACTCCACGATGGCCCGTACCGCCGGATCGGTGCGTGGGTCAGGCCGGCGTGGCCGGGCGACCGCCGTGGCGGCACCCGCGTCGGCGAACATCTCCACCGCGTCATCGACGTCCGGTTCGGCCAACCAGTACGCGACCACTCCGTCCAGGGCGGCGAGTCGTCCGGTGCCGGCCAGCAACAGCCGGCAGGTCCGGGCGGTCGGCGGTAGCAGCGGCCGGACCTGAGCGGGGCTGTCCACATTGTCGAGCACCAGCAGCACCTTGCGGCCGTCGAGCTGGCCGCGTAGCTCGTCCGCGGCGTCGGCGAGATCGTCCGGGCGACCCGAGCGCGGCGCGGCGGTACCGACGATGCGGGCCAACGCGATCAGGACCTCCTGCGGCGAGCGGGCCCGGCCACCGCGGCGCAGGTCGAGGTAGTACTGCCCGTCGGGGAAGTCGGCGCGACTCAGGTTCGCCGCCTGAACCGCGCACCACGACGTGCCCACCGCACGGCGACCCACCACCGCCACCGCGTGCTCCGGAGCCAACATCGCCACCACGGCCTCCGCCTGACCCCGCCGGCCGGTGAACCCCGCCGGCCAGGGCAGCGTGGGTGCGCTGCTGGTGGCCGGGGCTACCCCGTCGTCGCCGGTGAGCAACTGTTCCCGCTGGTGACGCCGCCACTCCACCAGAAACGAGGCCGCCACCCCGATCACCGCCAAACCCAGGCTCGCCGAGCCGAGGGCGGTGACGGAGAGCTCGGAGAGCAGGTTGCCGGTGACATTGCCGAGCACGGCGCTGATTGCCGCGCCGGCCATCCCGCCGGCGGCGAGCAGGACGCTCAGCGGACGCGGCCGGCGGCTGCGCCGCGGCGGCCTCACCGTACGCCCCCGGCGACCAGCCCGGCGACGACCTGCCGGCGGGCCAGTACGAAGACCAGCACGGGCAGGATCGAGGCGAGCACGCAACCGGCGGCGAGCGTGCCGCTGCCGGCCACGAAGCCACGCGTCTGCCCGGCGAGAAACAACCCGAGCGGGGCGGCGTCCGGCCCGCTGAACAGCAGCCCCACCACGAGATCGTTCCACACCTGCACGAACTCCAGCACGGCCACCGCCACCACCGCGGTGCGGTTGTGTCGGGCCAGCCGGCGCAGCGTGCCCCACCAGTGCCGCCCGCCGAACCGGGCACCGCGTACCTGCTCGGCCGGCAGATCGGCGAAGGAGTTGCGCAGCACCAGCACGGCGAACGGGACACCCAACGCGATATGCACCAGGGCCGCCCCCCGAGCTGTGCCGGAGGAGAGCGCCAAGCCGAGCACCTCGTTGAGCGGACCGGCGATCACCTGGACCGGAACGACCACCGCGGCCATCAGCACCAGCCCGGTGGCCTGGGCGGCCGGCCCGGTCAGCCAGGCCAGCGGGTAGGCGGCGAGCAGCGCGACACCCAGCACCGCGGCGGTGACGAGGGTGGCGAGCACGATCGTGAAGCCGAGGCTGCGCCACAGCTCCGCGCTGGTGAGCACGACCTCGTAGGAGTCGAGACTCGGCGACCCGGACCACCAGCTTCCGGTGGCCGCCCGGACCGGGTTCTGCAACGAGGTGGCCGCCAGCACGCCCAGCGGGAGCAGCCAGGCCACGGCCGCGCCCGCAGCGAGCAGCCGAACCGCTCGCCGCGGCGGTGGTGCGCCAACCGCGGTACCGGCCGGCTGCTGGGGCGGCGGCCACGCCTGCCGGACGAACAGCGCCACCACCAGCATGCCGGCGGTCACCGCGACCAGCCAGATAACCCCCAGGGCGGCACCCTCACCGGTGGTCGTCGCGCCGGAGGTCTGCCAGATCCGCAGCGAGAGCACCGACGCCTCGTCGCGCACCGAGCCGGGCGTCATCACCAGGATCAGGTCGAAGGTACGGCTGGTGCCGACCGCGACCAGAGCGAAGACCACCGCCACCGTACGCAGCAGCAGCGGCCGCCACTGCGCGTCCCAGAGTACGTCGCGGCGGGTGCCGCCGAAGGCGCGTACCGCGTCGACGAGACCGGTCGGCACCGCGTCGAGGGCGGCCCGGAACACCAGCATGGCCAGCCCGACCCAGGCCCACACGAACGCCGACATCACGGCCACCGTGACCAGGTCCGGCCCGAGCAGCTGCGGCACCTGCTCCGGTGGACGTCCGGTGAGCCGGGCGAGGAGCAGGGTGGCCAGCCCGCGCTGCGGGTCCGGGTCGTAGAGCAGCCGGAAGGTCACGCCGGTGACCACCAGCGGCAGCGCGGTCGGCACCACCAGGATGAACCGGACCAGCCAGCCCTCCTGGGAGCGCCGGGAGGCCGCGGCGAGCAGGTAGCCCAGCACCGTGACCACTGTCGGAACCAGCAGCGCCCACAGCAGCGTGCGCCCCACCACCGCACCGGTGCCCGGGGCGGAGAAGGCGGCCCGATAGTGCTCTGCGCCCACCCAGCGACCGTCGGTGGTGACGCTGGCCTGCGCCGTGCGCAGCACCGGCCAGGCCAGCAGCCCGCCGAGCAGCAGCACCGCCGGTGTCAGCAGCGCCCAGGTGATCCCGGCGGCCGGATACGCCCGGCCGCGCCGGGGCGGCCCCACGTCGTCGAGCACCGCCAGTTCGCCCAGCAGCGGCGCCCGGCTCACCGCCCGCCCCCCGCCGTCCGCGCCTCCTCGGCAAGCTGGCCGGTGGCCCGGCGGACCGCCTCCCGAGCGGTCACCCCGTCGGTCACGTCCATGAAGAAGTCCTGCATGATCCGCCAGATCCCCACCCCGTCGGTGCCGGTGAAGGTTCCGGGCAGTCGGTCGGACAGATCGAACTGCACCTTCTCTGCGGCGCGCAGCTCGTCGGCCAGCTGCCGGCGCAGCGGGTCTCGGTAGTTGCTCAGCGGCACGGCGAGGTTGGGGGAGAGGTAGCCGCCGGCGTCCAGCCACGGTCGGAAGGCCGCCGCCTCGCTGAGCCAGCGCACCAACTCGACCCCGCCGGTTGATCCGGCGAACGCCACCGCGGCGTCGCCGCCGACGATCAGTGGCTGGCTGGCCACCCGGGCGCCGGGAAAGCGGAAGGTGCTCGGCGGCTCGCTGCCGCGACGGAACCGGGCGACGACGGCGTCGACGAAGTCGGCCTCGAACACCATGACCGCGTCGCGGTGGTGCACCACCTGGATGATCGACTCCTCGAACTGGGTGAGCAGGGCTCGCCGCCCGCCGCCCGGGAAGGCACCCTGGACGCTCCACAGCTCGGCGAGTCGGTCCAGCGCGTACCCGACCGGCGGGTCGCGCCAGTCGGCCTGGCCGCTGGCCAACCCCTCATACAGGTCGGCGCCGGCGACGTCGGCGAGCACGTTCTCGAACCAGTCGGTGAGAACCCAGCCGTCGGCGGCGCCGATCGCCAGTGGCGCCGGGCCGGCGCCCGCCCGGTGCCGGGCGCCGAGCTGACGGGTCAACGCGACCAGCGCGGCCCAGGTCCTTGGCGGCTCGTCCAGCATCGACGGGAAATGCCAGAACAGCGACTTGTACGCCGCCTTCGTCCACACGCCGTAGCGGCGCCGGTCCACGGTGAGCAGGTCGGCCATGCCGGCCGGCGCGGTGTAGTTGTCGGCCGGGGTCACCTCGCTGAGCCAGCCACGCCGGGCGTACTCGACGACCAGTCCCGGGCGGGGCAGGATCGCCACGTCAGGGGTGGTGCCGGCGGACTGGCGAGCGACCAGGAACGCGTCGATGTCGTTGCCCACCCCGATCACCTGTACCGGCGTGGGGTAGTCGGCGACGACCTCACGGAACCGGGCCAGCTCGCCACCGGCCCAGACCACCGCCACCTGCACCGACCGCTGCCCTCGTGCACAACCACCGGCAGTGGCCGCGGCGGCCGTAGCCGCCGCCGCACGCAACAGGGTTCGGCGGCGCAGCCGGCGGGCTGTCACGGGCGCACCTCGCCGGCCGCCTCGACCCGGTCCGCCACGTCGGCCAGCACCTCGTCGTCGGACGAGCAGAGCAGCACCGTCACGCCGGGGGAGTCCGGCGGGGACAATCGGCCGACCAGGTCGCCCAGACGCACCCCGTCGACGGCGGACGGCAGGTCGACCACCAGCACCTCGGGTAGACAGGCCATGGCCCGGGCCAGGGCGACCCGGAATCGCTGCGCCTCGGAGAGCAGGTGCGGTCGCAGGCCCAGCGTCGGGGCGAGTTCGAGCCGGTCGACCAGGACCGCCGCCCAGTCGTCGGCCACGTCACGCACCCGCTGGCGCCGACGCTGGCCGTAGGAGATGTTGCGTCCGACGGTGAGGTGGGGCAGCAGGGCGCTGCCGGCGGGGACGTATCCGATGCGTCGGCGCAGTGGCGGCAGGTCGGTGACGTCGCGGTCGCCGACCAGAATCCGGCCGGCGACCGGAGCGGCCAATCCGACCAGCACCCGGGCCACGGCCGTGCCCAGCCGCGGCCCGGCGACCAGGGCAACCGTCGCGCCGACGGGAGCGTCGATCTCGAGCGGAGGGATGTCCGGCACGGCAACGAGTTCATACGTGCGTAGCGTGACCATCACCTCCGGCGGCTGCCGTCGTCATCCCAGGGTGGCACAGCCTGGCTACTCACGGTGTCCCACAGTGCGCCCATCATGGGCGGCAGCGGTGGGGCGCTACCGTCGCGGTCATGGCAGATCCGACTCCGTTCGCCACCGGGCGGGACGCCGACGTGTACGCCGTCGACGCCGATCGGGTGCTGCGGCGCTACCGCGACGGCACCGACGTCACCGTGGAGGCCGGGTTCATGACCCACCTGCACGCGGCCGGCTTCCCGGTGCCCCGGATCCACCGCGCCGCCGGCGCGGAGCTGGTCATGCGACGGGTGCCCGGCCCGACGATGCTCCAGGCGCTGGTCGCCGGCACGATCGAGGTCGGGCCGTCCGCCAGGATCCTCGCCGACCTGCACCGTCGGCTGCACACCGTCGCGCCGCTGCCCGGCGCGGATGGCGGAGAGCGGATCCTGCACCTGGACGTGCACCCGGACAATGTCATCCTCGATCCACGCGGCCCGGTGCTCATCGACTGGCGTAACGTCCGGCATGGTCCGCCCGGGCTGGACGTCGCGATGACCGCACTGATCCTCGCCCAGGTCGCGGTGGACCCGGCCCAGCCGATGGCCGAGGCGGCCGGGGTGATGCTGCGGGCCTACCTGGACGAGATCCGTGACCATGACCGCCCCCTGCTCGACGACGCCCTGGCCATCCGTCGTGCCAATCCCACCCAGACCGCCGCCGAACTCGCCCTCCTCGACTCGGCGGCGGCGCTCGTCGCCGGATAGGGTCCGGGCACCACTGCGCGGGCGGGAGATCAGATGGACCACGTCGACGTGCTCATCGTGGGTGCCGGGCTGTCCGGTGTCGGCGCCGCCTGCCACCTGCGACGCCGCTGCCCCGACAAGACGTACGCGCTGCTCGAGGCCCGCGACGCGGTCGGCGGCACCTGGGACCTGTTCCGTTACCCGGGCGTACGCTCCGACTCCGACATGTTCACCCTCGGCTACTCGTTCGCGCCGTGGACCGCACCGAAGACGCTCGCCGACGGCGAAACCATCCGCGAGTACGTGCGCCGCACCGCCGACGAGCACGACGTGACCCGCCACATCCGCTTCCGGCACCGAGTAGTGAAGGCCGAGTGGGACGGCCGGCAGGCCCGCTGGACGGTGCACGCCCGGCGCGACGACACCGCCGAGACCACCGTGCTCACCTGCGCCTTCCTGTACGCCTGCACCGGGTACTACCGCTACGAGGCCGGCTACACCCCGCACCTGCCCGGTCAGGAACGGTTCGCCGGTCGGGTGGTGCACCCGCAGCACTGGCCGGCCGACCTCGACCACACCGGTCGTCAGGTGGTGGTGATCGGCAGCGGCGCGACGGCCGTCACCCTGGTGCCCGCGCTGGCCGGGCGGGCCGCCCAGGTGACCATGCTGCAACGCTCGCCCACGTACCTGCTGGCGCTGCCCTCGCGGGACGTGCTCGCCGACACGGTGCGGCGGCTGCTGCCACCACGCCTGGCGTACCCGGTGGTGCGGTGGAAGAACGTCCTGCTCGCCACCGCGAACTACCAGCTCAGCCGGCGCGCGCCGAGGCTGGTGCGCGGGCTGCTGCGCCGGGCCGTGGCCCGGCGACTGCCCGCCGGCTACGACGTCGACCGTCACTTCACACCCCGCTACGACCCGTGGGACCAGCGGCTGTGCGTGGTGCCCGACGGTGACCTGTTCACCGCCCTGTCCGACGGGCGCGCCGAGGTGGTCACCGACACCATCGACACCTTCACCGAGCAGGGCATCCGACTCACCTCGGGTCGGGAACTGCCGGCCGACGTGGTGGTCACCGCCACCGGGCTGGAGCTGCTCGCCCTCGGCGGCATGACGCTGCGGGTCGACGGCGTCGACGTCGACCCGGCGCGAACCGTCGCGTACAAGGGGATGATGCTCTCCGGGGTACCGAACTTCGCCATGACCGTCGGGTACACCAACGCCTCCTGGACGCTCAAGGCCGACCTGGTGGCCGGCTACGTCTGCCGGCTGCTGCGGCACCTGGACCGCAGCGGGACCCAGGTCGTCACCCCGCTCGCCCCACCCGACGGCCCGCGTACCCCGCTGATCGACCTCTCCTCCGGGTATGTGCGGCGGGGTGTCGGGCAGCTGCCCCGCCAGGGGAATCGGACGCCCTGGCGGCTGCACCAGAACTACGTCCGTGACCTGCTGCTGATGCGGTACGGGCGGCTCACCGACGTCGGAGTCCGCTTCGACCGGGCCGACTCGGCACGAAGGAGCCCCGTCGATGCGTAGGTTCGACTTCGTCGGCGGTGTCGCCGTGGTCACCGGCGCGGCCGGCGGCATCGGTGCCGCCCTGGCCCACGGGCTGGCCCGCCGCGGCGCCGAACTGGTCCTCATCGATCGGGACGCCGCACGGCTGGACGCGGTGGCCGACGCGATCCGGGCCGCCCATCCCGGGCGGCCGGTGCAGACCGAGGTCGTCGACCTGGCCGCCGCGCCCGCCACCGCGTCGCTCGGGCAACGGCTCCGCGACCGGCACCCCCGGATCCGGCTGCTGGTCAACAACGCCGGGGTGGCCCTCGGCGGTCGGTTCGACGAGGTGACCCTCGACGAGTTCAGCTGGGTCATCGACGTCAACTTCCGGGCGGTGGTGCAGCTGACCCACGCGCTGCTCCCGGCCCTCAAGGCCGAACCCGGCGCGCATCTGGTCACCGTCTCCAGCCTGTTCGGTCTGATCGCTCCGCCCGGCCAGGTCGCCTACGCGGCCAGCAAGTTCGCCGTGCGCGGCTTCACCGAGGCGCTGCGGCACGAACTGGTCGCCGACGGCGTCGGCGTCACCTGCGTGCACCCCGGTGGCATCCGCACCCGCATCGCCCGGGACGCCCGGGTGGGCAGCGGCGTCGACCTCGTCGCGTACGAGGCCGGCCGGCAGCGGTTCGAGCGGCTGCTCACGATCGATCCGGGCGTCGCCGCCGAGGTGATCCTGCGCGGCGTCGCCCGGCGGCGTGGTCGGGTCCTGGTCGGCTGGTCGGCGAAGCTGCCGGACCTGCTGGCCCGGATCGCCCCGCTCGGTCACGGCCGTCTCCTGGCCGCCATCGGGTCACCGTCACCAGTGCGACCAGCAGCGCCGCCACCACATACACCGGGATCGTCGACAGCGGTGTGAGCAGCACCGGCCAGAGGCCGCCGTCGGCGGCGGGTCGCCGGCGGCCGCCCTCGACGCCCCGCCGGGGCACCGGCACCGCCAACCGGCCCGACCGGCGACGCCGGCCCAGCCACCCCGTAGGTATGGCGTGACCAGCACCGGGACGGTTCGCTCCGAACGCCTCGCGGGCCGCTGGTCCGCCACCCCGGCGGAGGCCGCCGAGCTGTACCAGCGGCTGCGCGACCGGCAACGCCACCTGCCGTGACCACGGCGATCCGCCGGGCCAACCGTCCGCGCGGAAGCGGTGCCGATCCGCCCTCGCGGCGGTAGGTTCGCCGCAGGACGCGACCGTGGCCGCCGCCAGCGGCGCCACGGCGCGGCGCTGCCCGTCGGCGCGGAGTAGTAGTAGGAGGAGAGCGTGAGCCAGCAGGTCAGGGGAGTCATCTCCCGCAGCAAGGGAGCGCCCGTCGAGGTCACCGAGATCGTGGTGCCCGATCCAGGCCCCGGCGAGGCGGTGGTACGGGTGCAGTCCTGCGGGGTCTGCCACACCGACCTGCACTACCGCGAGGGCGGCATCAACGACGACTACCCGTTCCTGCTCGGCCACGAGGCGGCCGGCATCGTCGAGCAGGTCGGCGCGGGGGTGGACGCCGTCGCGCCGGGCGACTTCGTGGTACTCAACTGGCGGGCGGTCTGCGGGGTCTGCCGGGCCTGCCGGCGGGGCCGACCCTGGTACTGCTTCAACACCCACAACGCAGCCCAGAAGATGACCCTGACCGACGGCACCGAACTCTCCCCGGCACTGGGTATCGGCGCGTTCGCCGAGAAGACCCTCGTGCACGCCGGCCAGTGCACCAAAGTGGACCCGGCCGCCCGGCCGGCCGCCGTCGGACTGCTCGGCTGCGGGGTGATGGCCGGTCTCGGCGCGGCGATGAACACCGGCGGGGTGACCCGTGGCGACTCGGTGGCGGTGATCGGTTGTGGTGGCGTCGGCGACGCGGCAGTGGCCGGCGCGGCGCTGGCCGGGGCGACGACGATCATCGCGGTGGACACCGACTCCCGCAAGCTCGACTGGGCCCGCAAGTTCGGCGCCACCCACACGGTCAACGCCTCCGAGGCCGACCCGGTGGCCGAGATCCAGGCCGCCACCGGCGGCTTCGGCGCCGACGTGGTGATCGACGCGGTCGGTCGTCCGGAGACCTGGAAGCAGGCGTTCTACGCCCGTGACCTGGCCGGCACCGTCGTGCTGGTCGGCGTACCGACGCCGGAGATGCGCGTCGAGCTGCCGTTGCTGGACGTCTTCGGCCGTGGCGGCGCGCTGAAGTCCAGCTGGTACGGCGACTGCCTGCCCAGCCGCGACTTCCCCATGCTCACCGAGCTCTACCTGCAGGGCCGGCTAGACCTGGACGCCTTCGTCACCGAGGAGATTCCGCTGGACGGGGTCGAGGAGGCGTTCGCCCGGATGCACCGCGGCGACGTGCTCCGCTCGGTGGTGGTCTTCTGATGCCCGCCCGGATCGACCACGCCGTCACCTCCGGCACCTTCTCCCTCGACGGCCAGACCTTCGACGTCGACAACAACGTCTGGGTGATCGGCGACGACGCCGAGTGCGTCGTGATCGACGCCCCGCACGACGTCGAGGCCATCCTTGAGGTGGTGGCCGGCCGTCGGGTCACCGCGATCGTCGCCACCCACGCCCACGACGACCACGTACGGGTCGCCCCGCAGCTCTCCCGCGCCACCGGCGCTCCGGTGCTGCTGCATCCCGCCGATCGGGTGCTGTGGGACATGGTGCATCCCGACGAGCCGCCGGGCGGGCAGCTGGATGACGGCGAGACCATCGCGGTGGGCGGCACCACGCTGACCGTGCTGCACACCCCGGGGCACAGCCCCGGTGCATGCTGCCTGCACGCTCCCGCGCTCGACGTCGTCTTCACCGGCGACACCCTGTTCGCCGGCGGGCCGGGCGCCACCGGCCGCTCGTACAGCGACTTCGCCACCATCATCGACTCGATCCGCGACCGGCTGCTCACCTTGGCGCCGCAGACAGTCGTGCACACCGGCCACGGCGACAGCAGCACCATCGGGGCGGAGGCGCCGCAGCTGCCGCAGTGGTTGGCCCGGGGCCACTGACCGGCGCGTGCCGGCGGACCCGAAACCAGGGTGCGTCGGCGCGCCGGTCCCGGCGACACTGCTGGCGTGTCCGATCAAGACCCGACGCTGACCCCCGCCCAGCGCGACGCACTGCGGCACGTCCGGACGGTGGCGCTGCGCGAGCGTCCCACCGCGCTGGCCGCCATCGGCCGGGCGCTCGCCGGCACCGGCGTACAACACGATCCGGAGCTGCTGGTCGCGGCCATCGGCCGGGCGCGGGTCACCCTCAACTTCCACCCGGACCGGCTGCTCGCCGACGGGCGGACGGTCGCCGAGGCGCTCGCCGCCGAGGGCGTCTACCGCAGCCAGTTCGAGACGAGGATCTCCAACGGCGGGCTGACCGCGTACCCCGGCGGCGATCGGGACCGCTGGGAGGAGCGCCTGTTCGGCGGCGCGTACCAGCGTCCGGACGGACGACCGGCGGAGCGGCCCAGGTACGGTGGACTGAACCTGCTCGAACATCCCGACGGAGCCTGTCCCCGGTTCGGCTCCTGCCATCTGCGGCTGCGCCCCGAGGTGCTGGCCCGGACCACCTTCTGCTTCGGCGACAGTCATCTCGGCCCGCGTGATGTCGGCACGATCGACGTGGTCGAACCGGTGTTGGCCGCGCTCTTCGCGGCCACCGCCGACACCGGTACCTGCCTGGGACGACCCGGCATGGACCTGGTGACGCTCGTGGTCGAGCTGCTGCGACGCCGGGAGGAGATCGCCGCGGCACCCCGGGCCGCCGGCCGCGCCCTCGACGACTACATCGAGGCGCAGGTCCACGGCGACGTTCAGCTGGGCCGGGACGTGTTGGAGTTGGTCGTCGACCCCTCGTTCCGTGACACCGGCACCGGGGCCACCCTGGCCGCCGCCGCCCGTCGGTACGGGTTTCCACTGCGCTGGCACGCCGGCTTCACCCTGCCCGTGGAGCAGGTCGACGCCGAACTTCGTGGACCGGCCATCCCGCCGCTCGCGGCGCGGGTGCATGCCGAGTTCGCCCGTCCGGGCGAGCCGCTGCACGCCGCGCTGCTCGGGCGGGCCGCGGCGTCGGTGGTGACCGAGCCGGGCCGGTGGGCCGACCGGGGACCGACGGCCGACACCCTGCAGCACCTCAAACAGCTCTGGCACGTGCTGGTGCGCTTCGGTACGCCCCACGACGTCTGACCCGATCCGTCCGGTCCACGGCGGCGCCAGCCTGTAGGTCCGATCCGCGTGGTGACCCGGGTCGCAGCCAGCCGCCGTAGGTACATATCCGGAATGCCCGACCGGCCAGCCCGGTTGTGTCCCCCAAGGCGACGGCTCACAAACGCCGGCCGCCCCCGTGCAGCCCCCGAGAGCGGCTCAACCCCGAGCGGCTCGGACCCGATCGAAAGGGCAACCATCGTGAAGCCGGACTTCACTCGATGGCTCCCGGCCATCGCGACGATCCCGAACCGGAAGACCGCGCTGAGCGTGGTGGGCGTGACCGCCCTCGCCGGACTCGCCTTCGGCCCCACCGCCGTGGCCGCACCGATCACCACTGGCCCGCACTCCGGAGCGGTGGCGGCGATCGACCGGGCTACCGGCCGGAACACGACCGGCACCACGGTCGAATCCGGGCTGACCACTGGCGGCCTCACCGACAAGCCGGACGCCGGCAAGCCCACCCGCGACCAGTTGATCCCGCACGGCGTGCAGGGCGCCCAGTCGCGCGTCCCACTGGACAACGCCCAGCGCGCCAACGCCAAGACCATCATCGAGGTGGCCAAGAAGACCGGCGTGGGTGAGCGGGGCGCGGTCATCGGCATCGCCACCGCGCTGCAGGAGTCGAAGCTGTACAACCTCGGCCACCTGGGCGCGTACAACGACCACGACTCTCAGGGCCTGTTCCAGCAGCGTCCGTCCAGCGGCTGGGGCACCGAGGAACAGATCACCGATCCCGAGTACTCCTCGAGGGCCTTCTTCCAGGCCCTGCGGAACGTGGGCGGCTGGCAGGACCTACCGCTGACCACCGCGGCGCAGACCGTGCAGGTCTCGGCGTACCCGTTCCACTACGCGCAGTGGGAAGAGCAGTCGGCGGACATCGTCTCCCAGCTCTGGTGACCGTATAGGAAGGGGCCGGCTCCCGACACCGGGAGCCGGCCCCTTCCGCTGTCACTCCCGCAGGCTCTGGGCCAGCGCCTCCGGTTGGGTGCAGCTGACCAGCACGGCGTCGTACCGCTGGTCGACGAGGGTGATGCGGCTCGCCGGCTCGCCCCGGCGGACGCTGACGAACTCGGTGACCCCGGGCCGACGCCAGGTACCGATGTTGCGCACACCCGGTACGCCCAGACCGGGGACGCGGGTGCCGTGGGTGGCGGCCAGACCGTCGGGCAACACCTCCACCTCGCGTACGGCGGTGCGGGGGAAGGCGACGTCGCCGCGTAGGGCGAAGATCTTCTCAGCGGTGGTGAGCCGGACGTGGACGGTGTCGAGGTCGATCTCGATGGTTGCCATGATTTCCTATGACCTCCCTGGACAGGGCTTTGGTCCGGATCGGCTCGGGCGGAATGGTGCGGCCGGGCGATACCTCTCACGGGCGTGTTGTCTGTATGACATCACGCTGCCGAGGCGATTGCCCCCGCCTGCCCGCGACGGCCTGCCTCACGACTGTGTTTCGCGAGATGCGGCAATGTCGGGCCCTCCGGGGCCGGCAAGCCGCGAGATATCGCGTCCCGCGAGGGGTGGTCTGACGTCGGATGTCCGTTTCGGGTTGGCGGGCGGGTGGAATCGGGTCGGGGGTGGGGGCGTTACATGTGGCTGACGATCGTGCGGGGCCTGGTCTTCGCCTGCGGGTCGGGCCCCGGGTTTGTGGAATGACCTGGCTCGGTCGGTCGTTGTACATGGTTCCGGCGGCGCGAAGTGGCCCCTCTTCTGCCCCGCGTGCCGGAGGATCTCTTTTCCCCTTGTTCTTTGAGTGCCTGACGGTGCTTGCGTGCGTGTCGACCTTCCCCCGGTCGGTGTGTGTGCCAACCCCCGAATGGAGCTTTCATCATGAACACGATCTTCCGTAAGAGCGTGCTGGGTATTGCTGGTGTGGCGTTTGCTGGTGGCATGGTCGCTGGTCCGGTGGCCGCGTACGCGGACACCGCCCCGGTCGCCGGTAAGCCGGTGGCGGT
>NZ_FNYV01000019.1:1720-48134 GCF_900109115.1 Micromonospora phaseoli | reverse complement strand
CTGTCACCACCTGTCACCACCACTCGGTGACAGACCGAAAGACGCGCTGACCAGCACGAACACCCCGTCAGCTGCCTAGCTGTCACCGTGTCACCGCCTCTCGGCCCCTCCCGGCCACCAGCCAAGCCACCGGCACCAAAACGGCCCGCTGAGAGCCACACAGACAGTTTGGCCCTATGCCATACACCAACCCTGCTCGGATCTTGCGCTCACGGCGTTCTCAGCAGGCCGCCCAACGCCCTCCTGCCGCACAGCCCAACCGACCCTCTACACGCGACTCACGCCGACCGAAAGGCCCTCACCGTGCGACTCGTGACGCAGGATTCCTCACCGAGCACTACCGCTACGCCGAACGTGGGTGGCGCTATCCGTCTCTCGTCAAAGCCGTTCATGTCCACCGAGGAACTCGCCGACCTGCTCGACGTCGACCCGTCGACCATTCGGCGGTGGCGTACCGTCCCGCCCTTGCAGGGACCGCCGTTCATTCAGATCTCCGACCGGGTCGTGAAGTACGCGACGGCCGACGTAGAGCAGTGGCTTTCCGCCCGTCGCGTCTACCCGAAGGCGGCCTGATGGCCCCACCACAGCAACCACCGATCGGCGTACCGCTTGCATCCGATGTGGAGGTGCGAGCAGGCCGGGACCGTCCCTACCGGGCGCGGGTCCGGTGGGTCGACCCGACGACCAAGCGCCGACTATCCAAGTCGACGTCGGTGGCGACACCGGAAGAGGCGCAAGCGTGGATCGACGCAATGGTCAGCGCGGCGCAAGGTGGCGTCGACCCGGTCGCCGCGACAAAGCGACTAGCCGAGTACGGCGAGAGCGTGATGACGCTGGCGCTACGCGGCTTGGAACGGAAGACGCTCGATCCATACCTTGCCGGGTGGCGTAAGCGGGTGCTGCCGACCCTCGGTCATATCCCGATCCGCATGATTACCAACGGCGCGGTTGACCGGGCCGTACACGGTTGGATCACTGACGAGTGCAGCCGATCGACGGTCAAGAACAGCCTTGCCGTGCTGGTCCGAGTTATGCAACAGGCCGTAAGGGACGGCATCATTCAGCGCAATCCCGCGCAGGTTACCGGGTGGCAACGCGAGTACCAGCGAGCAGCGGACGAGTTGGACGACCCGCGCACGCTGGCTCTGCCCCATTGGGAAGCGCTGACAGGGCTTGCCGCCGCCCTGGTCGAACGGTCCACGAACCGGTTTTCCGGTTGGGGCGACGTGACGATGTTCGCCGCGTGCACAGCGGCCAGGATCGGCGAGGTTTCCGGCGTCCGCGCCGAGGACATCGACCGGGAAACGTGGATGTGGACCGTCCGCAGGCAGACCACACCCGGCCCCGGTGGCCTGATCGACAAGGGCACCAAGGGAAAACGCGCCCGGATGGTACCGCTGATCGAAGAGGTGCGACCGATCGTTGCTCGCCGCCTGGACTCGGTCGCCGAGCCGCACTCTCGACTCTTCACCGGGCCGCGTGGTGGACGGATCAGCACCGCCGTACTGCGGGACGCGACGCATTGGGATGAGGTGGTGACAAAGCTGGGCTACGAACACCTACGCCGGCACGACCTACGGCACACCGGCCTCACCTGGATGGCCGACGCCGGAGTGCCCGTGCACGTCCTACGGAAGATCGCCGGCCACGGGTCGCTGACCACGACACAGCGATACCTACACCCCGACCGGCAGTCGATCACCGACGCTGGAACAGCGCTCAGCGCTCACTTGAAGGCTCGCCGGTCCCCAAGTGGTCCCCAGCTACGCGCCGTCTAGATCAGCAAATCCCCACTGTTCCAGTACGAATTAAAGGCCGCCGACCAGGGTAAACACCCCGGTCGACGGCCTTTTTTCGTGCTGTCGGGACGGCCGGATTCGAACCGACGACCCCTTGACCCCCAGGACGACTCGCCACACGTCCACGCACGTCACGCACGCTATCCCTAAGATCAGGCCGTGCAGTCGACGTCGTGCCGCGCACCATCGCGCAGGCCGTGTGGTCCCCAGGTGGTCCCCGAACGCTGACACGCTCGGCGATCTCACCACACGGTTCAGGAAGGCAGGGCTAGGTGAAGTGCACCATCGAGCACCGCCAGAGGGCCCCCCTTGGTCCCCGGCGGACGATCGATCAGGAGACGCCGCCGCCGACCCCGTCCACATAGTCGTCGAGTTTGGCTAGATGGCTCCGTAGCTCTGGAACCAGGTAGTGCCGGTCTCCCCAAAGCGCTTGCAGCATGATCAGGGCGCTCTCGTATTCATTTCGCGCCTCTACATAACGACCATGTGCTTCGTAGCTGTGCCCCAGACAGTGGCGTTCAAACGCAAACTCATCTGCACCCGGCCCGTACTTCAGGGACAGAACCACGCACGCCCTGTGGGCGAACATTGACTCTGGCGAGCCGTATCCGACTGAGTGCCCGTACGAATGTAAAATTTCTCTGGCAAGTATCGGCCGTGGGCCATTAGCCCTTATGCCCCGGATTGCTCGTAAAACGTCACCGCGGGTGACACGGGGAGGAGACACATAGTCTTCATCTGGCTCCTGATCATCTTGAGCTTGGGACAAAGCTACTGCGATGTCTCGATACTCAAGCAGGCCATGGAGAGTGCTCGTAGGAGTAATGCACAGTGCCTCTGCGAGGTCTGCGCCTGAATCTGGCCTCCGTCCATCAATCGTCCGAGCCTGAAGGCGAGCTGCGCTCCACTGGCACCACCAGAATAGTTTGACAACCTGATCACGGTTATCCACGTCTTCAGCAATCGCCTCCAAAACGGCGACGACACCAGCCATGTCACGCAATACAAGGGCACAGTCCAGAGCAGCAAAGAGGACTGGGTCCCGGGTCCCCGTTACGTCTTCGGCCCGCATGGAGTGAGAGCGCCGAAGCTTCCTAAGACAATCGCATAAGCCGAGGACCGCAATAGCCAGAGCTATTTCGTCCTCGCTTGGATCGATTGATGCAAAAATCGAATGAGACGCCTTTATTATGAAGGAATTCAGCCGCGAAGGGAGAATGAAGTTGGGATCCTTCAGCGAATGTTCGAGAAGGTGTCTCTGTACCGCCTCCACAAGAGTGGCTAGGTGCGTGGCCCCAGAATCAGGGGCATTTAGTGGAGCACTCAAATCCGCGAGCATTTCGGCGCCCAGAACGGACGCCGCCTCCGCTGCCGCAGTGGCCTCATCTTTACCTGCAGCCAACCCTCCACCGGACCCTGATTTCGATAGCGTCAACGGGCGCAACATATCCGCGAGAGGCAGCTCGTTAATCGAGCCTTGCACGCGCAGGTGCCCATCTATCTGCGAACAGATGCGGCCAAAGTTCCGCAGATGCCTATCAACCACATCGGCATGTCGGGCTAGTTGGGAAAAGGACGGATCGGCTAGCAACTCTCGTATCTCTGCAACCACTTTGACGGGATCAAGAAAATGCTTTCCCCTAGCCGCCGCTACTTCAAGGGGACCGTAATAGTCATAGCAGGTCTGGACCAGCACCGCGCGCACCATTTCGGAAAACTCATCCGCATACAGCTCAGTAACTTTACATGACTTTGCATGGACCTTCAGGTGCCAATGGCAAGCCCCATGAAGAGCGAACATCGCTTCACGAAGGACCTGCTGCCGCGCCTCCAGTTGGCTACTTGGATGCGCGCGTCCTAGAACATAGAGGAGCCCTGACCTAAGGTGTGCCTCTCGACCAGGCTCTAGCGCTGGTCCATCCATCTGAAGTTGGCGCATAGTTTCACTTGCCACATGCCTGGCGTCGCTGAGGTGACCAACGTACAAAAGAATCTTGGCATGCTCAAGCTTTGAGATGTAGCCTTCCCAAAGGTCGACGGACCCTTGCTCTAGGCGCATTCTTAAGGCAGTCGAGCTTAGCCACCGAGCAAGTTGGCCCATTTGCAGCGAGGCCGCCTTCCTGGCCACGGCAGCCAAAGCATCGGAATCGGCTAGCGCGATCGCATGCGGCAGGACCTTCCCAACATCGCTAGATTTACTTTCTTTGATGGCTCTTATTAGTCCAGACCGCGCATGCTCTACTTCTTCGGGGCGCAATAAGCGACGGACCGTCTCTTGAATAAAAGAGTGCGTACTTATCGTGCTAGAAGATCTGTCAAACACTCCCCCGGTCCAGCTCGCGATCTGCTCTGCCTGCTTAATCGGGAGGCGTCCACCAGTTGCCGACTGCAACAAGTCAAGGGGCAGTGGCGCAGCGGCGCACACCGCCAGGACACCAAGAGTTTCACGCGCTTTTTCCCGCGAGGCCAGGAGTCTTTGCAGGTTGACGTTCACGGCAGCCACGGCTCTTGACGCCTGATACTCATTAGAATCTGCAAAGATCGCCAGCGGTTCTGCCTCGATATAATCTTCAAGGTCAATCATGCCGTCGCCCACAAGCTGACCTACGGCGAGCAGAGCGATAGGCAAACCACCGGTGAATCGGATTACCATCTTTGCGTCATCGACGGTCAAGTCCATGACCTCGGAGAGCCAGCCTAGTACATCAGGATCGCCGCCGAGTGGTCGTAGACGGAGGCAGCCGGGGGACCATGCTTGGGTATTTACAAGGAGGTGGTGAATCCCGAGATTTGCCGAGATGACGTTAAGCAAATCGGAGGTCACCGCAGTCATGTTGTCAACTACGACCAGACCTCTTGCTGGTGTCCGAGTAAGACGTGCAGCAAGCTCCTCAATAACGCTCCCCCTGCCCGCAGCTCGACCTTCGAGCGCTTGGGCAAGTGATAGGCGGAAGCTATTCTCGTCTGTTCCGTCTATCCACAGGATGAAGCTGTACGTCTCGGCGTTTTGGCGCGCAAACTCTACGGTCAGACGCGACTTTCCAACCCCCGAGGGGCCAGAAATCCAGCATACGTTTCCCGAGTCTAAGCGATGATACACGTTGGCAGGCGTGACATTAGCGGCAACATACGGCACGTTCCCGACTTCATAGGGAATACGCCAGCCAGCCCCTTCAAGACTTGCTCTAATACTTACAGAGTTATCACCGCCAGTGCTGGATGGCGCAACCGTCGCATAGTCACCCGTAATAACGATCCCGCCTATTGTGTCTGCTGATACCGCTCGGACCCCTCCCATAGGCGGAGGCACCCCCCTGGCAGATTGAGTGATAGCGCTGCGAGACGACTGCTCTTCACTGCCTTCAATAGAGGACGACGGACGCTCTGACTCATGACCTTGGATAGACATGAGCACTGTCGCCCGTTATCACTACACCAGATATCTCCTGAGCGCTGACGGCGCGCTCCCCCGACGCAGTAAAAGCAGCTCCCGGAACTCCAATTACTTGGGAAATCTCCGCTGCAAATTCCGGGTCTGCCGCAAAGAGCTTCCTCAACTGCAGACGTAAGGCGGCTGAAGCGTCAGGGTCGTGAGGATCGTCGGCCAGGTCTTCTATTGCGCTCTCAACATCAGTCGCACGCTCCGGTCGCTTGGTCAGCCTCTCGATGATTCGCCGGCCCACAGCGACCGTCGAGTCTGCCGCCACCTCTGCCGTCGTGGCCTGCACCCTCTGAAGTACCGCTCCCCCGTAGGCCCCAACCGCAGCCGTCAGGTAGGGCAACGCCGCTGCCGCTATGTCAACGTCCACATGTTCCTCCCGCATCTCGTGCCACCGAAGTGTTGCGATACAACTCGCCCTGACCTCACTCCAGGTGTTCGTTGATACCATCCGTCGGCAACACAGGGCTCATCAGCCTGGGCACGGAGCTGGCGCGGGGCCGCCCTCCGAGCGGCCAGCGCGTGGCCCCCTCAGGCCGCCACCCCAGCTGTCACTGAGGTTCAATGCGTTTCCCCACGTCACGATACGTCCGGTGACAGCGGTAACTGCGGTGACAGGTCGATGAGCACGGCGGGAATGTCTGTCAGCCGGATGACTTGGCCCGGACCGATGAACCGTCGCGCGACCAGCAGTCCGGCCTCGTGTGCATCGGTGCCGGCGTGGCTCGCCGAGGCATCCGCGATCAGCCACGGCGTGTAGTCGTGCTCGAAAGCGTCCACGGCGCCCTTCAAGACGCAGCTTTCGGTAGCGATTCCACAGAAGTAAAACTCTTCCCATCCGCGCTGCTTGAATAGCGCGACACCCTCGGGAGTAAACGGGCTGTAGATCCTCTTGTCAAGCATTACGCCCCGATCCAGGTACGGACGCAACTCAGGCACGAAATCGATTTCGGGGGAAGACTGGAGCCGTTGCCAGCCAAAGAACCGCTCGAAAGGGCTGCCAGGGTAGTTCAGGTACCGGGTGAAGAGCGTATCGCCACCGGCCGCCTGCCAGCGGCTCACCAAGTCGACAACGATAGGAACGACGTACGCTGACTGCTCCCGCACGAAGCCGTTTTGCAAGTCGGTCACGACAAGCACCGGGCGATCCGATGTCATGGGCTCAACCTCGATCCGTATCACGGAGGGTTTCGATGGCTTGGTCTAGGGCTGGCATTAGGTCGCACGTCCGCAGGATTGCCCGACGCATTGCCTGATGCTGTCCGGTCTCTCGTAGGCGGGAAACAGTGAGTCGGGAGCGCACTCCCCGAAGGTATCGCCATCCAAACGCCGGCGGCACGCGTGGGTCTCGCCCTTGCTCTACCTGTCGGGCGATTGCGTCGCAATACGCCCACATAGATTGAACAGCAAGCTCGCAGGATATTAGCTCGGCTTCCGTTAAGGAGCGCTCGGCCGCGATCGGATGGTATACGACTCCGGACCATGACGCATAGCCCACCGAGATCCCGCGCACGCCGAAGGATTCGATGCCGACATGGTCGTACGCCTCGGACAGTAGCGACTGCTCGATTAATTCGGCATGGGCTAGGTGTTCGTCGTCCATGGCGCGGCCACGATGCAGCAATACCCTTGGCGTCGACATGATGCGCAGCGCGGCATCTAGCAACTCAGCCGGCCATGCTGGCTCGACAACCCAATGAGCGCCAAGGACGTACACCGCAGACTGATCCTCGGCGGGTGCGATGGGCGCGAGGTAATCGATAGCCCATTTGATGTTGTCGCCGTACGACACCTCTCGCCACGCGGCGAGTGCCGCGATCGTGGATAGCTGGACATGCTCTACAAGGTGAAAGGTCGCCGACCCGCACGGCCAGACGTACAGGGTGCAATCGCCTTCCGGGTGCTCTACGGGAGTCGAGTAGCAGGCGTGCCACTCCCCCACGGCTGGCAAGCAGTCTGCACTGTCCCGCAACAGGGCAGCACCCTCAGCGCCGACGAACGCCGTCACGAACTTGTGGGAGCGCGCCGAGAAGTGCGGACGGTCCTCACCCCCACTGGTCAGTTCACCGAACAGATCGTGTGGCTTCGCGTCGTACGCCAGGCAGTAGAGCTGCCGATAGATCGAGTCGGTGACCGCGACGCGCCCGGTCTCGTGGCGGTACATCGCCTTTTCGATGGCCTCGACCGTAGGCGTCTCTCGGATGCCGCTCTGATGACCGACGCGGTGCAGCTCCCGCGCAGCACGCTTACGCGACTCCCAACCGGCCGCCTTGCGACGGTTCACCAACACAAGGTTGGGCTTGAGCTGTCGAGGGACCTCAGTGGACATGAGCCGTGTCCTTCGTGTCCGTGCGTAGGAGCTGCCCGAATCGCCGCCGGCCGGGCAGTCTCATTGGCAGGCGAGCAAGGTGCCGCCGCAGACCGACGTAGAGGACAGGAGGCACTAGATGCTCCGACCTAGCCGGTGGTGCCTCTACGCGGCCTCTCGGCCTGCCACTTCCGGATGGTCTCGGGCTGCCAGGCCGGTGACCGACCAAACATCCGATCGGGCGCGGGAGCTTGCCCGCGTGAGACGTAAGAAGCCCAGGTTGCGCGGCTGATCGGGGCACCTACCGAGCCGAGGTAGGTGCGTACGTGGTCCGTGGTCCACCAGTCAGCAGGCAGGTCAGCGTCAGTCATCAGTACAAGCCTACGCGGTACAGGTGCTTGCGTGAATACAACGTGACGCTGTAGTGTCCCTAATACAACGTCAGGTTGTATCCGGCTAGTCGGGGTCCGAGGAAGGCAGCGCTTAACCGCGCTGCGCGCCCACGTCCCGCTATGCGCTTGGTTTTTGACAAGTTCACAGCAGGAGCGCCGCGTAGATCCGTCTGCGGCATCCCCGCATTGAGCCACATGGTGGCCGACCTTGGTCGATCCCAAGCGAGCGGGGCGAGCGGGCTGGATCTGGCGCGCGGCTTGGGCTTCTGCCTCTTGTTCCTGTTCATCCGGGGTGCGGCCGACCTGGTCGCACCCCGGTCTCTCCCCACTTCCACGACTGCACCGGAGGTTTCCCCGTGCGAACGCACCTTGCCCCCGTCACCGCCGAGCCGACCCCGGCCGACCTGACCGCGATCGACGCCGAGTGGCCGCTGATCGCGGCCGAGTTGGACCTGCTGGACGCCGAGATCACGTTGCTCTACGCCGAGGACCACGGCGGCCCGACCGTCCTGGATTGGCGTCGGTTGCGTCGGGCTGAGGCTCGCGTGACCCGCGCCGCCGCCGACCTGACCACCCACCCCACCCTGCGCCGCGCGGCCTGATGTCGCGCATCCGCGCCGCTTTCCACGATCCGGAGGGCACCCGATACGGCATCCCCACCTTCTGGTGGCGGGGTGCCCCGCCCGGCTACGCCACCCGCCGCCAACTGACCGCCGCCGGCCTACGCCCCGGAGGTCAACCTGTCGCCGCCCAGGTGCTGTGGCGCGGCGTCGGCGGCACCCGCACCGCCTACCTGTACCGGCTGGACCTGGCCCGGCCGAAGCGCACTGCCACCCCCGCCCAGCGCGCCGCCATCGGTAAGGCGCTGATGGCCCGTCGGACGTGCCGCATCTGCCGACAGGTGCGGCCCTACTTCATTCCGCGCTCGCTGGGCGAATGCCTCGCGTGCGCCTTTCCCCTGGAGGACGCAGCATGGCCGCCCCCACCATCAACGGCACCCGCTACCCACAACCCCTTGAGGATCTGTTGCCCGCCGCCCGCGCCCTGGACCTGCCCGACGGGGAGGCGTTCCCGTCACGGAACCGGCTGATGCGCGAGTTCCGCATCGGCGCACCCAGGGCCGGCGAACTCCTCGCCCTACTCAAGACCCAGCCCACCGCCCCACCGGTCGACACCACCGAGCCGACCACCCCGGACCCGGCACCCGCACCAGCCGTACCCGAGTCCGCACCGTCCGTATCCGAGCCCGCGCCGCCGGTCGAGCCGGACCCCACGCCCGCACCGGAGATCACCCCTCCCGTGCCGGTCGCCGAGGTCACGCCGGTCAGTCGCCCGGACACGCCCATCCCAACGGACACCCCGGCAGCGACGCCCCCGCCGACCCGCCGGGCGGTCGCCTGGCCGGTGGTGCTGCTGGCGCTGCCGGCGTTCGTGGCGATCTGGTCCGGGTGGGTCGGCCTCGGCGGACTCACCGGGTTCGGCGTGGTGCACCCGCTGCCGGGCATCTGGGACAGCTTCTCCATCAACTCCGCGATCACCCTCCCGATCGGGGTGGAGACCTACGGCGCGTACGCCCTGTACGTGTGGCTGTCCGGTCGGGTACCGGAGCGGGCACGCCGCTTCGCCAAATGGTCGGCCATCGGATCGCTCGTGGTCGGCGCACTCGGGCAGGTCGCCTATCACCTGCTCGTGGCCGCCGGCATCACCTCGGCCCCATGGTGGATCACCACCGCCGTCGCGTGCCTGCCGGTCGCGGTCCTCGGCATGGGCGCCGCCCTGGCGCACCTGGTTCGCACGCACGACTAGTTCCGCCCGGCGGCACGGCCCCTGGCCTGCAAACCGATGCCGTGCCGCCGGCCCTCACCCCTCAGCTAACGACCTCGGGAGAGATCACCCATGTTCGCAGATCCGACCGGCGTTCACGCCGGCACGTTCACCGCTGTTTTCGTCGCTCTCTATGTCGCTCATCAGGTGGGCGATCACTGGATTCAGTCGCAGCACCAGGCCGACCACAAGGGCCTGCCGGGTTGGCCTGGCCGTATCGCCTGCGCCGCCCACGTCACCACCTACACGGCCACGGCGCTGCTGGCGTTGGTGTTTCTGATCGCCGGTACCGGCCTGCGGCTGGACCCGTGGGCGGTCGGCGTGGGGTTGGCGGTCTCGGCGGTGTCGCACTACATCGCCGACCGGCGCACCCCGCTCAAGCGGATCGCCGACGCGCTCGGATCGGGCCGCTTCTACGCCCTCGGCACCCCACGGCCCGGCCGCGACGACAACCCGTCGTTGGGAACCGGCGCGTACGCCCTGGACCAGTCCTGGCACATCGGCTGGCTGTTCGTCTCCGCCCTGCTCATCGCTGCCTGACACCCCTCAGATGGAGGAAGACTGACATGACTGCCCCTGATGAGAACCGTTTCGACTGGCAGGCCGCAGAGGCCGACCTGACCGACCCCACCACCGCCGGCCCGGATGCCGAGGTGGTCGACCTGGACGACGCCCGCGCCCGGCGGCAGGCTTCGGTCACGCCGGCCGGTGACGGAAGCGACCTGGACGACGACGACCAGGACGCCGAGAGCGTCGCCGACACCCCGGACCGCGACGGCGGGCCGGTGGATGCGGCCGAGGACATCCCGCCGGACGTGCTGGCCCGGCAGCGCCACCGCCGGCCGATCCTGGCCGACTGGGCTAGGTCGTGGCGCGGCTTCCGGGCCGCCGTCAAGCATCAGAGCAAGGACGCCGGCTACGTCACCGCCTACCACGCGGTGCGGCTGCCGAAGTACGCGGCGAAAACGGCCGTCTACGCGCCGTTGGGCCTGTTCCGGGGTGCCGGTCGGGCGTTGCACTGGGCCAGCGCCGAGGAAGGTAACTGGCACCTGCGGCAGGCCGCCGCGACGCGTGGTGACGCGGACACGTGGATGAAGCTGGATGCCCGCCGGCAGCGCCAAACCGTGTGGCGGTGGTGGGTCCTCGCCGGTGGAGCCGGCGCGACGGTGGCCGGCGCGATCGTGCTGACGCTCGGCCCGTCCTGGTGGCGGTGGGTCGCCCTGACGGCGGTGCTGCCGCTGCTGGCGACGCTGGGCCGTCCGGCGGACAAGCCCCTCACGGATCGGGTGACCGAGGGCACCCGCTACCGCAAGCTCACCGCCGAGCTGGTCCGCCGGGCGTTGATGTCGCTGCAACTGCCGGCCATCAACTCAGCGGTAGCGAAGGACGCGAAGGCGATCAGCTTCCCGGTGGACATCCACCGCGACGGCCCCGGCCACCTGGCGGTGGTTGACCTGCCGTACGGGGTGGAGGCGTCCGAAGTGGTGGCCCGCCGGGGCAAACTCGCCTCAGCGATGCGGCTGCCGTTGGACCAGGTGTGGCCCGAACCGGCACCGGGTCACACCGGCCGGCTGGCGCTGTGGGTCGGGTACGAGCCGGCGTCGCAGATGGTCCAGCCGCCCTGGCCGCTGCTGTCGACCTCGGCGCGGGTGGACGTGTTCAAGCCGTTCCCGTTCGCCACCACCCCCCGCCTGGACGCCGTGACCGCTGACCTGATGTTCCGTAACTTCCTGTTCGGTGGTCAACCCGGCTCCGGTAAGACGTTCGCGCTGCGCACCCTGCTCCTGGCCGCCGCCCTCGACCCGCGCACCGAGATCCGGGGCTACGAGCTGAAGGGCGTCGGGGACTTCGCCGTCCTGGAGCAGCTCATGGCCGAGTACGGCAACGGCTTCGACGACGAAACCCTCGCCCGGTGCTTCGCGTTCATCGAGTGGCTGTACGAGGAGTGCCGCCGCCGCTCCAAGCGCATCGAGCACTACGCCAGGTTGGGCAAGGCCCCGGAGAACAAGGTCACCCCCGAACTGGCGTCGCTCAAGGGCTCCGGGCTTCACCCGCTGGTCGCGTGGTTCGATGAGCTGCAAGAGCTGATGACCAGCAAGTACGCCAAGGAAGCCGGCGAGATCCTGGAGAAGGTCATCAAGCTCGGCCGGGCGCTCGGCGTGATCATCTTGATCGGCACGCAGATCCCCGACAAGGACAGCTTGCCCACCGGTATCACCCGCAACGTCAACAGCCGGTTCTGCCTGTCCGTCGCTGACCAGACGGCCAACGACATGATCCTCGGCACCTCGGCCTACAAGCAGGGGTACCGGGCGACGGTGTTCGTGCCGGTCGATGAGGCCGGGTGGGGCATCCTGCGGGGCTTCGGCCCGAAGCCCTCGGCGGTGAAGTCGTACTACGTCGACACCACCAAGGCCGCGCAGATCGTGACCCGCGCCGTCGCGCTCCGGACGGCCGCCGGCACCCTGCCGACGCCGGATGAGCAGACCCGCACCGTGGCCCCCGTCGCGGACGTGCTCGGCGACCTGGCGCGGGTGTGGCCCGGTGACGAGAAGGCCGTGTGGAACGAGACGCTGTGCGGTCTGCTGGCCGAGCTGCGACCCGAGGTCTACGGCGGGTGGGAAGCCGCCCAGCTGTCCACCGCGCTCAAGCCCCACCCCCTGGTGAAGGTCGCCGACGTGGGCCGACGCATCGACGGCAAGCCGACCACCCGGCGCGGCATCAAACACGCCGACATCCTCAAGGCCATAGCGGAGCGTGACCGCAAGCGGTCCGCCGGCTAACCGGCCGCGGGGGTGCTAGCGCTAGCGGCCCGACCTGCTAGCGCTAGCACCCCCGCTAGCACCCCATCCGAATCATGAGCTGCCGTCTAGCGGATAGCAGCTCACGGCCCTTCGCACCCGAAAACGGCCCTGGGAGGCACTTGTGGACCCCCTGCTCACCGCCGCTATCGCCACCGCAACACCCCCCATCCTGGTCACGCTTGGTTACGGCGCCCTGTGCTGGATCAAGCCCGTCACGACCTGCCGCCGCTGCGCCGGCACCGGCCACATCACCACCCGCGTGCTACGCCGGCCGCGTTCCTGCCGGCGTTGCGACCGGGGCCACCGGCTCCGCACCGGACGGCGCATCTTCAACTACTTCCACCGCCTCCGCACCGAGGCCACCCGGTGAACCGCGCTGGCCGCGACGGTCACACCGACTGGTGCGGGCGGGATCACCGCTGCAACCTCGGCGAGCACCGATCGGAAGAGATCGTGGTCGACGTCGCCAGCCGCTCCCGCGCCGTTCTCGTCCGCGTGCGGACCGCCGCCGGCCGCGAACACGCCGAGGTGCGCGTCAGGGTCGCGCTCGCCCCTTCCGAGCTGGCCGCCCGGCGTCAGTTGGTCGGGTTGCTCGGTGACCTGCGGAATGCCGTGGCCCGCGCTGCGGTTACTGCACGGCCGCGACCGAGGCGGGCCGGCTGATGGAGGCGTGGCTTACCGGCACCCGCGCCGAACTGGACACCGCCGTTGCCGCCCTCACAGACCTCGGGCACGTCATTCAGCAGGGCAAGCGGTGGCCGATGGGCGGCACCGACGCCGGCCGCTACCGCCTCTACCTACGACTCACCGTCAACGCCGCCAGCCGACACCGCCCGACCCCCGACACCCACACCGGAGGTGCGCTGATCGACCTCACCGCCGCCCGCGCTCAGCGTCGCCCTGCCTGAACAGGAGCACCGCCATGTCTGACCTGCTCACCGCCGCCCTTAGCCACGCCGCACGCGGCTGGCACGTCTTCCCGCTACGACCCGACGACAAGCGACCCGCGTTCCCCGACCACCCCACCGACCAGTGCACCGGCCGTGACCCACGCTGCCGCACCGGCCACGTCGGGTGGGAGGCACGCGCCACCACCGATCCCGACCGCATCCGCCGTGCATGGTCGGCCCGCCCCTACGGCATCGGCCTCGCGTGCGGGCCGTCCCGGCTCGTGGTGGTCGACCTCGACACCCCGAAGGACGACACCGACGTCCCGGCAGGCGAGTGGGCCGGGGCGTGTGACGGCTGGGATGTGTTCGCCACCCTCGCCAGACGCCACGGCACCCCCATCGACCCGTACGACGGTTTCGGCCCTGACACCCCACCCCGCACGGGCGTCGAGCACACGTACACCGTGACCACCGGGCGGGGCGGCACCCACCTCTACTACCAGCACCCCGACGACGGGCCAGCACTGCGCAACACCGCCGGCACCCTCGGCCCGATGGTCGACACCCGCGCCCACGGCGGCTACGTCGTCGCCGCCGGTAGCACCGTCGCCGGACGGCCCTACCGAATCAACCTCGACACCGACCCCGCCCCGCTGCCGACATGGCTGGCCGCCCAGCTGGCACCAGCACCGCTCCCGCCGCAACGCCCGGTGGTGGTGTCCCTGCCGACCGACCGCAGCGGCGCATACGTGCGAGCCGCGATCAACCGGGAAGCCGACCGGGTAACCACCGCACCGGCAGGAGAACGCAACCGGGCGCTCTACATCGCCGCCGTGGCCCTCGGACAGCTCACCGCCGGTGGATCGCTCACCGAGACAGACGCCTCGACAGCGCTGGAACAAGCCGCAGCATCGGCCGGGTTGGGCAGCGTCGAAACGGCGCGCACCATCCGATCCGGGCTGGCCGCCGGCAGCAAACGGCCCCGGCGGGTAGCGGCATGAGTGGCCAGGTCCGGCACCGGCATGTGGTGATGTTCTCGGGCGGAATCACCAGTTGGGCCGTGGCCAGGAAGGTAGCCGCCGAGCACGGCACGAACGGGTTGACGCTGCTGTTCGCCGATACCCGCATTGAGGATGAGGACCTGTACCGGTTCGCCGAGGAAGCAGCGGCGGACATCGGCGTGCCGCTGACGACCATCGCTGACGGGCGCACGCCGTGGGAGGTGTTCGCCGATCAGCGGATCATCGGCAATTCCCGCATCGCGCCGTGCTCCAAGCTGCTCAAGCAGGTGCCGTGTCGCCGCTGGCTGGAGAAGCACACCGAGCCCGAGACGACCACCGTGTATGTGGGCATCGACTGGACCGAGACGCACCGCATGCCCGCGATCGAAGCCGGTCACCTTCCCTGGACGGTCAAGGCCCCGCTGTGTGAGCCGCCATTCAGCGACAAGGCCGACCTGCTCAACGCCGCCCGCGAAGCCGGCATCACCCCGCCCCGCCTCTATGGCCTCGGATTCGCGCACAACAACTGCGGCGGCGCGTGCGTACGTGGTGGCCAGGCGCAATGGGCGCATCTGATGAAGGTCTTTCCCGACCGGTACGCCGCCAACGAGGCCGCCGAACAGCACATGCGCCGCGACCTCGGTAAGAACGTCGCCATCCTCCGCGACCGCCGAGGCGGCACCGTCCGCCCACTACCGCTTACCGAGCTACGCCACCGCATCACCGGCACCAGCACTGAGGCCGCCTACGACGCCGATGACTGGGGCGGTTGCGGCTGCTTCACCAGCACCGAGGAGAACTCCATGCCACCAGCTTCACGCCTTCACCTCGTCACCGACCATCCGGAAAACCACGAGGTGCCGCCGGCCAGCACCGGCCCACTGTGGGACATGCCCGTGCCCCTGACCGGCGCTGCCATTGCGCCGCCGCCGTTCCCGCTGGACGTGTTTCCTCGCTGGCTCGGCGAAATGGCGACCGGCGTAGCCCGGTTCACGGCCACCGATCCGGCCATGGCCGGCACCCTCGCCGTTGCCGTGCTGTCCGCCTGCGCGGGTGGCCGCCTGGAAGTGGAGCCGGTGCCCGGTTGGCGAGAACCGGTCAACATCTTCACCGCCGTCATTGCCGGCCCTGGAGAGCGCAAAAGCCCCGTGCACCGGGCGATGACCGCGCCCCTGTTCGCCGCACAGTCAACGCTCTCCGACGCGATCCGGCCCCGCATCGCCGAGGCCGCCG
Source organism: Micromonospora phaseoli (assembly GCF_900109115.1). GTDB lineage: Bacteria > Actinomycetota > Actinomycetes > Mycobacteriales > Micromonosporaceae > Micromonospora > Micromonospora phaseoli. Next base: position 32,444 of record NZ_FNYV01000019.1, on the reverse strand, counting down.
CGCTGCGCGACATCGCCGACCGGCAAGCCGAGCAGGCGAAGGCACAGGCCGCGAAGGCCACCGACCCGGGCAAGCGCGACGACGCCACGGCCGACGCGGTGGCCGCCGCCATCGCCGCCGAGGCCATCACCGTTCCCGGCCTGCCGAAACTGATCGTGGACGACGCCACACCCGAAGTCCTTATCAACCTGATGGCCGCCAACGGCGGACGCATGGCGATCATCAGCGATGAAGGCGGCATCTTCGACACCCTCGCCGGTCGGTACTCCGCTTCCCCGAACCTCGACCCGTACCTGAAGGGCCACGCGGGGCAGCCGATGAGCAACGAACGGATCACCCGCGAAGGTGCCTCCATCGAAAAGCCCGCGCTGACCGTGTGCGTGATGGCGCAACCGGTGGTGCTGCGCCAGTTCGGCGGTAACGCCGGGCTCGCCGGACGTGGCCTCCCGGCTCGGTTCCTGTTCGCGCTGCCCGCGTCGATGGCCGGCTACCGACCCGTGGACACACCCCCGGTGCCCGAACCGGTGGCAGCCGGATACCGGCAACGCGTGCACGACCTGGCCGCCACGTTCGCCGAGTGGGTAGACCCCGCCGTGGTCGTCCTCACCGAGGAAGCCGGCAAGGTCCGCCGCGCCGCCGCCGAGCAGGTGGAAGCCGAGCTGCGGCCCGGCGGGAGCCTGCACGACATGCGCGAATGGGGCAACAAGCTAGCCGGCGCGACGCTGCGCCTAGCCGGGCTGCTGCACGTCGCCCACCACCCCGCCGACGCCTGGCAACGCCCGATCGACGCCGACCGGATGGCCGACGCCGTGAGGCTCGCCGACTTCTTCGCCGCCCACTACCGGGCAGCCATCGCCACCATCACCGCCGACGCCACCACCGAAACCGCCCGCCGCGTCCTAGCCATTGTTACCGCCAAGGGCATGAACACCTTCACCCGCCGCGAGCTGCACCGCCGCTGCCATCGGCAACTACCCCGCGCCGCCGACGTCACCGCCGTTCTCGACGTTCTCACCGCCCACGGCTGGATTCGCACCACCGACAGCGGCGGATACGAAGTCCACCCCCGCGCCGCCGACCACGCCCCCGCAAGCGGTGACACGGTGACAACCACGCCTGTCAGCCACGTTTCCGCAGCTCACAGCACCTGAACCACTGTCACCACCCCCCGGTGACAAGCGGTGACAGCGGTGACAGCGACCCGGCCTGTCACCGCTGTCACCACCTGTCACCACCACTCGGTGACAGACCGAAAGACGCGCTGACCAGCACGAACACCCCGTCAGCTGCCTAGCTGTCACCGTGTCACCGCCTCTCGGCCCCTCCCGGCCACCAGCCAAGCCACCGGCACCAAAACGGCCCGCTGAGAGCCACACAGACAGTTTGGCCCTATGCCATACACCAACCCTGCTCGGATCTTGCGCTCACGGCGTTCTCAGCAGGCCGCCCAACGCCCTCCTGCCGCACAGCCCAACCGACCCTCTACACGCGACTCACGCCGACCGAAAGGCCCTCACCGTGCGACTCGTGACGCAGGATTCCTCACCGAGCACTACCGCTACGCCGAACGTGGGTGGCGCTATCCGTCTCTCGTCAAAGCCGTTCATGTCCACCGAGGAACTCGCCGACCTGCTCGACGTCGACCCGTCGACCATTCGGCGGTGGCGTACCGTCCCGCCCTTGCAGGGACCGCCGTTCATTCAGATCTCCGACCGGGTCGTGAAGTACGCGACGGCCGACGTAGAGCAGTGGCTTTCCGCCCGTCGCGTCTACCCGAAGGCGGCCTGATGGCCCCACCACAGCAACCACCGATCGGCGTACCGCTTGCATCCGATGTGGAGGTGCGAGCAGGCCGGGACCGTCCCTACCGGGCGCGGGTCCGGTGGGTCGACCCGACGACCAAGCGCCGACTATCCAAGTCGACGTCGGTGGCGACACCGGAAGAGGCGCAAGCGTGGATCGACGCAATGGTCAGCGCGGCGCAAGGTGGCGTCGACCCGGTCGCCGCGACAAAGCGACTAGCCGAGTACGGCGAGAGCGTGATGACGCTGGCGCTACGCGGCTTGGAACGGAAGACGCTCGATCCATACCTTGCCGGGTGGCGTAAGCGGGTGCTGCCGACCCTCGGTCATATCCCGATCCGCATGATTACCAACGGCGCGGTTGACCGGGCCGTACACGGTTGGATCACTGACGAGTGCAGCCGATCGACGGTCAAGAACAGCCTTGCCGTGCTGGTCCGAGTTATGCAACAGGCCGTAAGGGACGGCATCATTCAGCGCAATCCCGCGCAGGTTACCGGGTGGCAACGCGAGTACCAGCGAGCAGCGGACGAGTTGGACGACCCGCGCACGCTGGCTCTGCCCCATTGGGAAGCGCTGACAGGGCTTGCCGCCGCCCTGGTCGAACGGTCCACGAACCGGTTTTCCGGTTGGGGCGACGTGACGATGTTCGCCGCGTGCACAGCGGCCAGGATCGGCGAGGTTTCCGGCGTCCGCGCCGAGGACATCGACCGGGAAACGTGGATGTGGACCGTCCGCAGGCAGACCACACCCGGCCCCGGTGGCCTGATCGACAAGGGCACCAAGGGAAAACGCGCCCGGATGGTACCGCTGATCGAAGAGGTGCGACCGATCGTTGCTCGCCGCCTGGACTCGGTCGCCGAGCCGCACTCTCGACTCTTCACCGGGCCGCGTGGTGGACGGATCAGCACCGCCGTACTGCGGGACGCGACGCATTGGGATGAGGTGGTGACAAAGCTGGGCTACGAACACCTACGCCGGCACGACCTACGGCACACCGGCCTCACCTGGATGGCCGACGCCGGAGTGCCCGTGCACGTCCTACGGAAGATCGCCGGCCACGGGTCGCTGACCACGACACAGCGATACCTACACCCCGACCGGCAGTCGATCACCGACGCTGGAACAGCGCTCAGCGCTCACTTGAAGGCTCGCCGGTCCCCAAGTGGTCCCCAGCTACGCGCCGTCTAGATCAGCAAATCCCCACTGTTCCAGTACGAATTAAAGGCCGCCGACCAGGGTAAACACCCCGGTCGACGGCCTTTTTTCGTGCTGTCGGGACGGCCGGATTCGAACCGACGACCCCTTGACCCCCAGTCAAGTGCGCTACCAAACTGCGCCACGTCCCGATGCCCTTGCACGGTTTCCCCCGCAACAGCCGCTACAGCGTAGCGCAGCATCCCCTCTTCGTCGCACAGGCCCCTGCCCTCGCCTGGTGAGCACCCACACCACCACTAAGGCGTCCTAGGAGGGTGGGATCCAGCGGGAGCTCCCGCTGGATCCCACCCTGGTCAGCCGTGTGCCTTGCCCCGGCCGCCGGGGCCGAGCTTCTTGCGTGGGCGTACCGAGATCTCGATCGGGCTGCCCTCGTAGCCGAACTCCTCACGCAGCTTGCGCTCGACGAAGCGCTGGTAGCCGGCGTCCAGGGGCCCGGTGGTGAAGAGCACGAAGCGCGGCGGGGCCACGCCCGCCTGGGTCGCGAACAGGATCCGCGGCGCGCGGCCGCCCCGCACCGGGTGCGGAGTGGCCTGCACCAGGGCGGTGAGCCATGCGTTGAGCTGCGCGGTGGGGATCCGCGTCTCCCAGCTGGCCAACGCCCGGTGCAGAGCGGGGGCCAGCTTGTCGACCGCCCGCCCGGTCATCGCCGACAGGTTCAGTCGGATCGCCCAGGGGATCCGGCGCAACTCCCGGTCGATCTCCTTGTCGAGGTAGTACCGGCGGTCGCCGTCGACCAGGTCCCACTTGTTGAAGGCGATCACCAGCGCCCGGCCGGACTCGGTCACCATGGACAGGATCCGCTGGTCCTGCTCGCTGATCGGCTCGCTGGAGTCGAGCAGCACCACCGCCACCTCGGCCGCTTCGATCGCCGAGGCGGTACGCAGGCTGGCGTAGTACTCCGTACCGCTGGCCCGGCCGACTCGCTTGCGCAGACCGGCCGTGTCGACCAGGTGCCAGGTCTCGCCACCGATCTCGACCAGACTGTCCACCGGATCGACGGTGGTGCCGGCAACCGCGTCGACCACGGCCCGCTCCTCGCCGGAGAAGCGGTTGAGCAAACTGGACTTGCCGACGTTCGGTCGGCCCACCAGGGCCACCCGGCGCGGGCCGCGTGGGCGGTGCTCCGCCACCTTCGGTGCCTCGGGCAGCGCCGCCAGGATGGCGTCGAGCAGATCGCCGGAGCCCCGCCCGTGCAGCGCCGACACCGGGTGCGGTTCGCCGAGGCCGAGCGACCACAGCGAGGTGGCCTCCAGCTCGATGTTGGTGTTGTCGGCCTTGTTGGCCACCAGGATCACCGGCTTGGCGCTGCGCCGCAGCATCTTCACCGCCGCCTCGTCGACGTCGGTGGAGCCCACCGTCGCGTCGACCACGAAGACCACCACGTCGGCGGTGGCCACGGCCGTCTCGGCCTGGGCGGCGATCGCCGCCGCCCGGTCCTTCGCGTCCGGCTCCCAGCCGCCGGTGTCCACCACGGTGAACGCCCGGCCGGACCACTGCGCGTCGTACGGGATCCGGTCCCGGGTCACGCCGGGCACGTCCTCCACGACCGCCTGACGGCGGCCGATGATCCGGTTGACCAGAGTCGACTTGCCGACGTTGGGACGACCGACCACGGCCACCACCGGCTGCGGCCCGGTCGGTTCCTCGATGTCGAGGTCCGGCTCCCGCAACTCCACCCAACCGTCGTCACTCACGCCACGCCTCGTTTCGCTCGCCGGCGTGCGGCCGTACGCATCCGGTCGTTCACGCCACTGACCGATCGACCAGCAGCGCGCGTAGTCGCGCCACGACCTCGTCGATGCCCAGCTCGGTGGTGTCCAGCACGACCGCGTCGGGCGCCTGGGCGAGCGGGTCGGCCTTGCGGGTCGAGTCCAGCTGGTCACGCCGGGCCAGGTCGGCGGCGGTGGCCGCGACGTCGGCGGCGTCCTCGGCGCTGCGCCGCGCGGCGCGGGCCGCCGCCGAGGCGGTGAGGTAGACCTTCAGGTCAGCGTCGGGAGCCACCACGGAACCGATGTCCCGGCCCTCGACCACGATCCGCCCCGCCTTGTTGATCATCTCTCGTTGGCGGGCCACCAGCAGCGCGCGGACCGCCGGCACGGCGGCCACGGCGGAGACGGCGGCGGTCACCTCGGGCCCACGGATCTCGGCCTCGACGTTCACGCCGTCGGCGGTCACGCCGTAACCGTCAGGATCGGTGCCGATCCGCAGATCGACCTCACCGGCTACCTTGGCCACCGCCTGCGCGTCGGTCAGGTCGACGCCGGACCGCAGCACGGCCCAGGTGATCGCCCGGTACATCGCCCCGGTGTCGAGGTATCGCCCGCCGAGGCTCGTGGCGAGCCGCCGGGAGACGGTGGACTTCCCCGAACCGGACGGCCCGTCCACAGCGACCACGCATCGCCCAGCCGGTACGTTTTCCTCCACCGTTGTCCTCCTCAGCCCGTACCTCACGATCCGCCACAGGCGGCGGACGCGAGCGGTTGACCACACGTCTTCAATCATGCCCGGCACCTCGGCAAGGAACCCTGCCGGACGCCACCGGGCCGCCAGGCAGCCTACCCTCAGCCGTACCCGCGACCGCGCGGTCAGTCACCCACGGCCTTGAACAGGGCGGCGACCTCCGCGTTGGTCAGCCGCCGGGTGCGCCCGGAGCGCAGGTCGCCCAGCCGGATCGGCCCGATGGAGGTACGCACCAGCCGGCTCACCGGGTGGCCGACCTCCGCGAGCAGTCGCCGTACGATGTGTTTGCGGCCTTCGTGCAGGGTCAGCTCGACCTGGGCGGTACGTCCCAGACTGTCCACCACCCGGAATGCGTCGACCGTCACCGGGCCGTCCTCCAGCTCCACCCCGGCCGCCAGCCGCTTGCCGAGGTTGCGCGGGATCGGTCCGGAGACCTCGCACAGGTAGGTTTTCGGCACCCCGAAGGAGGGGTGCATCAGCCGGTGCGCCAGGGTGCCGTCGTTGGTGAGCAGCAGCAGGCCCTCGCTGTCCGCGTCGAGCCGCCCGACGTGGTAGACCCGCTGCTCGATCCGGTTGCCGATGAAGTCGGCCAGCGCGGTGCGGCCCTTCTCGTCGGCCATGGTGGAGACGACACCCCGCGGTTTGTTCATCGCCAGGTACACCAGCCGGGTGTCGGCCGCCAGCCGCTCGCCGTCGACGTGGATGACCGCGGTGGTCGGATCGACCTTGTCTCCGAGCTGCGCCACCCGCCCGTCGACTGTCACCCGCCGGCGGAAGATCAGGTCTTCGCAGGCACGCCGGGAGCCGACACCGGCGGCGGCGAGCACCTTCTGCAGGCGCTCGGGGCCGGTGTAGACGGGCGCGTCCGGGGACGGGGTGCGGTTATCGCGTGGCATCGGCAAGCTCTTCTACGTCGTCGGGGAGGAACGGGGCCAGCGGCGGCAGGTCGTCGAGGCTGTTGAGGCCGAGCTTCTCCAGGAACATCGTGGTCGTCCGGTACAGGTACGCCCCGCTGTCCGTCTCGGTGCCGCACTCCTCGGCCAGGCCCCGGGAGACCAGGGTACGGATCACCCCGTCACAGTTGACACCGCGGATGGCGGAGATGCGCGACCGGGTCACCGGCTGCTTGTACGCCACCACGGCCAGGGTCTCCAGCGCGGCCTGGGTCAGCCGGACAGACTGCCCGTCCAGAACGAACCGTTCGACGTAGGTGGCGTATTCCGGCCGGGTGTACAGGCGCCAGCCACCGGCCGCCCGGCGCAGCTCGAACCCGTGGCCGGCGGCGGTGTAGCCGGCGGCGATCTCGTCCAGCATCGGGCCGACCCGCTCGGCGGGCTGCTCCAGCACCTGGGCCAGGATCAGCTCGCTGACCGGCTCGTCGACCACCAGCAGGATCGCCTCCAGCGCGCCGCGCAGCTGTGTGTCGTCCAGCACCGGCGGCGGCTCGGGAACCACCCGGACGCGGACCCCCGGCCGCCTGCCCACCCCGCTCTCCCCGGCGTCACGCTGCTCGGCATCGCTCTGCCCGACGGCCCTCTGCCCAACATCGCTCTGCTCAACCGAGCTCTGCCCAACGTCGCTCTGCCCTACGTCGCTCTGCTCGTCAACCGAGCTCTCCGGGATCGTGCTACCGGAGTGTCCCTGGAGAGGCACCTGCGTACCAGGATCTGCGGTGTCCTCGGGTTCGCGCTGGGTGGGGAGGTCTTCGGGGGCGGGTTGCGGCGGGGTGGGGCGCTGCCAGGGCGGGACCCAGGCGGCAGCCTGGTCGGCCAGGGAATCCCGGCGTTCCTCGTCGCTCATCCGGCTCGCTCCTTCGTCGTTGCCGCTACGTCCGCACCCGCGGCGGAGCCCGGTTCCGCGTCCACCGCCGGCTCCGCGTCCACCGCCGGCTCCGCGTCCGCCGCCGGCGCCGCGTCCGCCGCCGGCTCCGCGTCCACGGGCTCGGGTGGGTTGCCGGCGTACTCGTCGACGGTCAGGGTGGGGCTGTCGTCGACGGGGCCCGTCCAGCGTACGGTCAGCTCATCCAGGGCCTGTTCCTGCACGAAGGCGACCACGCCCTGCCGGTACAGTTCGAGCAGCGCGAGGAACCGGGCAACCACCTCCAGGGTGGCCTCGCAGTCCGCGCAGAGCAGCGAGAAGGTGGCGGTGCCGACTCGGCGCAGCCGCTCGGCGATGATCCCGGCGTGTTCCCGGACGCTGACCCGGACCATGTGCACGTGGGCGATGGAGACCTCAGGCACCGGCTTCGGGGTCATCGCCCTGACGGCCAGCTTGAGCAGCCGGTGCGGGCCGATGCCGAGCACCAGATCGGGCAACGCCTCGGCGTAGCGGGCTTCGAGAGTGACGGCACGGGGGTAGCGGCGTCCCCCGATCTCCTCCAGCGCGGCGATGTGTGCCGCCGCCTCCTTGTACGCCTTGTACTGCAGCAGCCGGGCGAAGAGCAGGTCCCGCGCCTCCAGCAGCGCGAGGTCCTCCTCGTTCTCCACCTCGGCGGCGGGTAGCAGCCGGGCCGCTTTCAGGTCGAGCAGGGTGGCCGCGACCAGCAGGAACTCGCTCGCCTCATCCAGATCCCAGTCGTCTCCCATGGCCCGGATGTAGGCGATGAACTCGTCGGTCACCCGGTGCAGGGCCACCTCGGTCACGTCGAGCTTGTGCTTGCCGATCAGTTGCAGCAGCAGGTCGAACGGGCCGGTGAAGTTCGCCAGCCGCACGGTGAACCGACCGGAATCCGCAGGCTCCGTACCGACCGCAGGCTCCGTACCGACCGCGGCAGCCACCGGCTCGCCGCGATCCGTCGGGGTGGGCGCGCGTGGGTCAGCCGCCACGGGCGGAGTTTCCGCCGCGGCGGTCGGGTCGATGGGCGGCGCACTCACGCCGACGACCGTAGTCCACGGCCTGGGCACCTGGAAATTGTCGGCCTACCGCTCCGCCTGCGCGGCGATCACCTCGCGGGCGAGCTGGCGGTAGTTGCGGGCCCCCGAGGACGCCGGGTCGAGCGTGGTGATCGGTGAGCCGGCGACGGTGGACTCGGGGAACTTGACGGTCTTGGTGATCACCGTCTGGTAGACCTTGTCGCCGAACGCCTCCACCACCCGCTGGAGCACCTGGCGGCAGTGAGTGGTGCGGCTGTCGTACATGGTGGCGAGGATGCCCTCGAGCTCCAGGTCGAAATTCAACCGCTCGCGCACCTTGTCGATGGTGTCCAGCAGCAGGGCCACCCCGCGCAGACTGAAGAACTCGCACTCCAGCGGGATCAGCACGCCGTGCGCCACGGTCAACGCGTTGATCGCCAGCAGGCCGAGCGACGGCTGGCAGTCGATCAGGACGTAGTCGTACTCCTTGCGGACGCTCTTGAGCACCCGGGCCAGGGCCATCTCCCGGGCGACCTCGTTGACCAGCTGGATCTCGGCCGCGGAGAGATCGATGTTGGCCGGCAGCAGGTGCAGCCCGGCCACGTCGGTCTTGATCAGCACGTCTTCGGCGGTGACGTCGTCCTGCATGAGCAGGTTGTAGACCGTCAGGTCCAGGTTGTGCGGGTTGACGCCCAACCCGACGGAGAGGGCACCCTGCGGGTCGAAATCGACAAGTAGAACCTTGCGACCGTACTCGGCGAGGGCGGCACCGAGATTGATGGTCGTGGTGGTCTTGCCGACCCCGCCCTTCTGGTTGGCCATCGCGATGATCCGGGCCGGGCCGTGCCGGTCGGTGGGCATCGGTTCGGGGATCGGCTTGCGCATCGTGTAGGCGGCCGGGTCGGCGGGGCCCAGGTCCGAACCAAGGGCGTTCTGCTGCTCGCGGAGCTCCGTCGTCCAGGTCTCGGCACGGTCACCGTTGCCAGCCATGTCTTCGTTGCCCCCTCCCGACGACCGTCCGGCGTCGGAGCCGCCCGACGTCCTTCGCGGCGCCGCTGCGTACCCCGGTCCACGTGCCGCGAGGGCCGCGCCGATGCCGACTGTACGCCACCGACCAGCAGGGCGTTCGGCACCCGCTCGGCGTGTCGGCCGTCGGCACCGACCAGCCGCAGCTCACCGCCGCGCCGCGCCCGCCAACGGCGGTCAGTCCCGGGCTCGGGGGTGCGCGGTGGCGTAGACCTCGCGGAGTCGTTCGACGGTGACGAGGGTGTAGACCTGGGTGGTGGTGACGGAGGCGTGGCCGAGCAGCTCCTGCACCACCCGGACGTCGGCGCCGCCGTCGAGCAGGTGCGTGGCGTAGGAGTGGCGCAGGGTGTGCGGCGACACGGCCCGCGGTCCGTCGGCGGCCAGCCCGGCCCGTTCGGCGGCGCGCCGCAGGATTACCCAGGCGCCCTGCCGGGTCAACGGACCACCCCGGGCGTTGAGGAAGACCGTCGGGGTGCCCCGGCCGGCGGCGGCCAGCCCGGGCCGGGCCCGCACCAGATAGGCGCCCAGCGCCCGCAGCGCGTACCCGCCGATCGGCACCAGCCGGACACGTCCGCCCTTGCCGCGCAGCACCGCCACCCCGTCGTCGAGATCCACGTCGTCCACCGCGGCGCCGACCGCTTCGGAGATGCGGGCCCCGGTGCCGTACAGGAACTCCAGCAGCGCCCGGTCGCGCAGCGCCAACGGCGCGGCGTCCCCGGCCGCGTCCACCGGCCCGGCGGTCTCCAGCAACCGGACCACGTCGTCGAGGGGCAGTGCCCGGGGCAGCCGGCGCGGCGGGGTGGGTGGCCGCACGTCGCGACTGGGGTCGACGCCGACCAGGCCCTCGCGCAACGCGAACCGGTGCAGGCCGCGCACCGCGCTGGCGGCGCGGGCGGCCGAGGAGACGGCCAGCGGCGGCTGGCCGTCGGCACCGCAACGCAGTCGGGCGAGATGGCGTTCGATTTCGCCGGCCGAGACGGCGGACAGGTCGGTCACCGCGGCGGCGGCCAGCGAGTGGAGATACCGGTCCAGATCACGGCGGTACGACGCGAGCGTGTTCGCCGCCAGTCCACGTTCGACGGTGAGGTGGTCGAGGTAGCCGCGGACCGCACGGCGCAGGGCCGGCGCGGGCGCCTCGCCCGCGTCGACCCCGTCCGCGGTCAACTGCTCGCCGGTCAGGCCAACACCTCGGCCAGCGGCAGAGTGGGCAGGCCGTGCGCCTCGGCGACCGGGCCGTAGACGACCTGCCCGGAGTGGGTGTTCAGGCCCAGCGCCAGCGCCGGGTCTCGGCGCGACGCCTCGCGCCAGCCGTGGTTGGCCAGCTCCAGGGCGTACGGGAGGGTCACGTTGGTCAGCGCGTAGGTGCTGGTGTTCGGCACCGCACCGGGCATGTTCGCCACGCAGTAGAAAATCGACTCGTGTACCCGGTAGACGGGGTCGGCGTGCGTGGTGGGTCGCGAGTCCTCGAAGCAGCCACCCTGGTCGATGGCGATGTCGACCAGCACGCTGCCGGGCTTCATCCGGGAGACCAACTCGTTGGAGATCAGTTTCGGGGCCTTCGCGCCGGGCACCAGCACCGCGCCGATGACCAGGTCCGCGTCCAGCACCGCCCGCTCGATCTCGTACGCGTTGGAGGCCACGGTCTGCAGGTGCCCCCGGTAGATGGCGTCGGCCTGCCGCAGCCGGCCGACGTTCTTGTCCAGCAGCAGCACCTCGGACTGCAGGCCCAGGGCGATCGCGGCGGCGTTCATGCCGGAGACGCCGGCGCCGATGACCACGGTCTTGGCCGCGTACACGCCGGAGACGCCACCGGGGAGCACCCCCCGGCCGCCGCCGGTACGCATCAGGTAGAAGGCGCCGACCTGCGGGGCGAGCCGCCCGGCCACTTCGGACATCGGGGCGAGCAGCGGCAACGACCGGTCCGGCAGTTCGACGGTCTCGTAGGCGATGCCGGTGACCTCGCGGTCGAGCAGCGCCTGGGTGCAGTCCCGGGACGCGGCCAGATGCAGGTAGGTGAAGAGCACCTGCCCCGCACGCATTCGGTGGTACTCCTCGGCGACCGGTTCCTTGACCTTCAGCACCAGGTCCGCGGCGTCCCACACCTCGTCGGCGGTGTCCAGGATCTTGGCACCGGCGGCGGTGAACTCCTCGTCGGTGATGCTCGACCCGACCCCGGCGCCGGCCTCGACGAAGACCTGGTGACCGCTGCGGGTGAACTCGTTGACGCCCGCGGGTGTGATCGCCACCCGGTACTCGTGGTTCTTGACCTCGCGTGGGATGCCGACCTTCACGATGCAGACACCTCTCCTCGGGACTGCCCGCCCCGAATGCGCGGTGCCGCGACGGCCCCTTTGCCGCCACGGTCAACCGGTCCCGTCGGCGGCAGTCTAGGCGGAGCCGCAGCTCACCGGAGCCTGCACTGTGACACCCGGTGGCGGTTGCCGTTGACGATGTGTCAGGCGTGGAACCCGGCCGGCGGGGGACGCCCACCTCAGCCGTCAGGACAGTGTTTGGCCATCATCGTCCCACTTGGTGCGCACCGGTGCGGACAGCGACTGAGTGGATCACTAGTGTGTCGCCTCATGACTACTCCTCCCATCCAGCCCGGGTACCCCCAGGGCGTTTCTGACAAGAGCAAGGTCGTCGCGGGCGTCCTGGGCATCCTGCTCGGCACCTTCGGCGCCGGCCGGTTCTACATGGGTGACACCAAGACCGGCGTCATCCAGCTGATCGTCTCCTTGGTGACCTGCGGTATCGGCGGCATCTGGGGCCTCGTCGACGGCATCCTGATCCTGGTGAACGGCGGCGTCGACGGGCAGGGTCGCCCGCTGCGCGACTGACCTACGGGTACGACGCAGGGGCCGGGCGGCGAACCGCACGGCCCCTGCGTCGTACACGGGTCAGCGGGGTAGTGGCGTGTCCGCCCGGCGCAGCACCGACCAGCCGGCGTCGCGGGCGCGGCCGGCGGCGAGCAGCCCGGCCACGCACGACGCGTTGGTGATCTCGCCGGCCAGCACCATGCCGACCGCCTCGTCCAGGTCGATCCGGACGATCTGCAGGTCGGCCTCCTCGTCGTGCCGGTCGTGCCGCTGCCGCGCCGGTACCTCACCGAGATCCCGGGCCAGGAAGACCCGGACCAGTTCGTCGGTGAACCCGGGCGAGCTGTGCAGGTCCACCAGCACGTCGAACCGCCCGGCGGTGAGGTCGACCTCCTCGGCCAGCTCACGCGCCGCCGTCACCGCCGGATCCTCGCCGGCCACGTCGGTCAGCCCGGCCGGCAACTCCCACAGCCGCCGGCCGACCGGCTGACGGTACTGCCGGATCAGCACCACCTGACCGGCGTCATCCAACGCCACCACCGCCACCGCGCCGACGTGCCGGACAAGGTCGCGTGCCGCCGTCCCGCCGCCGGGCATGGTCACCTCCTCGGTGACCACGTCGAAGATCCGGCCGTGGTAGCGCACCTCACGGGAGCGCACCTCGTAGCGGTGCTCCACGGCACTCACGACGCCGTCCCGGCCCGCACTGCGGCGGCTGCCACCGGGCACCCCTCGCGCCCGCTCACGAGGCGGAGGTCGCCTTCGCGGCGGCCCCGTTGCGGGTGGCCCGCTCGACGGCGCTGTCGTGCAGGTCGACCGGCAGCTGGTCGGCCTCCGAGTACACCACCGCGGCCTGCACGAACGCGGCGAACAGCGGGTGCGGCCGGGTCGGGCGGCTCTTGAGTTCCGGGTGCGCCTGGGTGGCCACGAAGAACGGGTGCAGGTCGCGGTCCAGCTCGACGAACTCGACCAGCCGACCGTCCGGCGAGGTGCCAGAGATGTGCAGGCCGGCCTTGGTGAGCTGGTCGCGGTAGGCGTTGTTCACCTCGTACCGGTGCCGGTGCCGCTCGCTGACCTGCGTGCTGCCGTACGCCTGCGCGACGAGCGAGCCCTCGGCGAGCGCCGCCGGGTACGCGCCCAGCCGCATGGTGCCGCCCAGGTCGCCCTTGCCGGCGACGATGTCCTCCTGGTCGGCCATGGTGGCGATGACCGGGTGCACGGCCTCGGCGTCGAACTCCAGCGAGTTCGCCCCGTCCAGGCCGGCCAGGTGGCGGGCCACCTCGATGGTCATGCACTGCAGGCCGAGGCAGAGCCCGAGCAGCGGGATGCCGTTCTCCCGGGCGTACCGGGCGGTGCCGATCTTGCCTTCGATGCCGCGGACGCCGAACCCGCCGGGGATGACGATGCCGTCGACGCCCGCCAGGGCCGCCGCCGCTCCGGCCGGGGTGACGCAGTCGTCGCTGGGCACCCAGCGCAGCTGTACCCGGGCGCGGTGACCGAAGCCGGCTGCCCGGATCGCCTCGCTGACCGACAGGTACGCGTCGGGCAGGTCGACGTACTTGCCGACGAGGGCGACGGTGATGGTGTGCCGGGGCTGGTGCACCCGCTCCAGCAGGTCGTCCCAGCCGTCCCAGTCCACGTCGCGGAAGGAGAGCCCGAGCCGGCGCACCACGTACGCGTCGAGGCCCTCCCGGTGCAGCACCTTGGGAATGTCGTAGATGCTGGGCGCGTCCGGCGCGGCGATGACGGCCTCGGCATCGACGTCACAGTAGAGGGACAGCTTGTGCTTGAGCTTGTCCGGGATGTCCCGGTCCGAGCGCAACACGATGGCGTCGGGCTGGATGCCGATGTTGCGCAGCTGGGCCACCGAGTGCTGGGTCGGCTTCGTCTTCAGCTCGCCGGAGGGGGCGAGGTAGGGCACCAGCGAGACGTGCAGGTAGAAGCAGTTGTCCCGACCCAGGTCGTGGCGGACCTGGCGGATCGCCTCCAGGAACGGCAGCGACTCGATGTCGCCGACCGTGCCGCCGACCTCGGTGATCACCACGTCCGGGGTACGGCCGTCGTCGTCGGGATCGGCCATCGCCGTGATCCGCGACTTGATCTCGTTGGTGATGTGCGGGATCACCTGGACCGTGTCGCCCAGGTACTCGCCACGACGTTCCTTGGCGATCACGTCGGAGTAGATCTGGCCGGTGGTGACGTTCGCCTTGCCGGAGAGCGCCCGGTCCAGGAACCGCTCGTAGTGGCCGACGTCGAGATCCGTCTCGGCGCCGTCCTCTGTCACGAACACCTCACCGTGCTGGAAAGGGTTCATCGTGCCCGGGTCGACGTTGAGGTACGGGTCGAGCTTCTGCATCACCACGCGAAGGCCTCGCGCGGTCAACAAATTGCCGAGGCTGGAGGCGGTCAGCCCCTTACCCAGCGAGGAGGCGACGCCCCCGGTGACGAAAATGTGCCTGGTCGTCCGTGCTGAAGGGGCCAAGGCCTGCTCCCGTGTCATCCGTCGCGGTCATGCAGACCGCCGAGCCGATCAGCGAAGTGATCACGCGATCCACGGGATTCCACGCTAACACCTCCCCGGCGGCACGCCAGGGCCGCACCCGGGTAGACCGTCCCGCATCACCCGGTCGCGACCTCGGCCGATGACCGCACGACCCGGCCATGCCCCCGCCCGGCCTCCGGCGCGGCACCGGGATCCGGTCCCACCGCATCCTTTGCCCCCGCACCACCGTCACCGTCCGGCGGCACCGCACCGCCCGGCGTACCGGCCTCGTCGTTCGTGGTGTCGGCGCTGCCGGCTGGCTCGGTGTCGGCCGGTGCCTCGCCGCCCCGTCCGCCGTCGGAGGGACGGTCCACGCTCGGCCGGGTCCGGTCCGCGGAGTGGTCCAGCACCCGCAGCGCGGACAGCGCCGCCATCGGCACCACCACCGCGGCGGCCGCACCGGCCACGTCCAGCGCCGCGGCACCCAGCACACCGCCGATCACCACTGCCACGGCGGTACCCGCCATCGCCGCCCGGATGGCCGGGTAGATGCCGAAGAGCCGCATCAGCCCGCCCCACGGCTGCAACAGGGCGAACCAGACCAGCAGGGCGCCGGCCAGTGCCAGCACGGTCAGCGGGCTGTTGACCAGAGTCTCGTAGCTGGAGGCGCTGGAGCGCTGCACGGTGAGCCCACCGGTGCCGTCTCCGAGCGCCGCCAGGAACCTACCCAGGCTGCCCCGATCGGACGGCGAGCGACCCAGGTCCACCACCGCGAAGCCGACCGTCACCGCCAGCCCGGCCATGGCCGCCCAGGCGAGCCGGGTCAACGTCAGCCAGCCGCCCGCGCTGATCGCCGCCGCGACGCTCACCCCGGCGGTCAACGCGATCGCGCCGATCGAGTCGGCACCCAGGTAGGGGCTGCCCACCACCACCACGGCGACACCACCCACCAGCACCATGACGGTCGGCCGCCAACCCCGGGGTACCCGCTGGGCCAGCCAGCCCGCGCTCAGCAGGGCGGCGGCAACGAACACCCCGAGCCCGACGGTGCCGAGCCCGGCGTACCGGCCGCCCTCCAGCGCCGAGTAGCCGATCACGCCGTTGAGCTGCAGCCGGGAGCCGGTGACGACGTCCAGGCCGACGGCGAGCGCGGTCAGTCCCGCCACCGCACCGAGCGGGCCGAGGGTGGTGCCGTAGCCGGGGGCCAGCCGCACCAGCAGCGTCGCGGCGGCCAGCAGCGCGGCGGTCAGCCCGACGAACGAGGCGGCCGGATGGGCGTAGCGCCACCACGGTGCGGCCTCGGCGAGCAGGGCGGCCGGCACCGCCAGCGCGGCGGCGACGAGCAGCAGTTCCACGGTGGCCACCACCCGCCGGGGCACCGGCTTGGGCCCGTACGGTCCGGCGTGCCGGCGGGCCCGGCGCAGCAGCGGCAACACCGCCACGGCGAGCACCACCTGGACGGCGGCCAGCACGACGAAGAACCCGCCGGCCACCTCCCGCTGGGCGGCGGCCTCCCGGTCCGCGTCGGCGGGCTCGGCGATGGCGGCGGACAGGTCGGCCGGCCGGCCCCCGACCGACTCGGCGGGCCGGCCGATGAACGGGCGGTCCGGCATCGGACGACCCAGCGCGGCCAGCGCGGTCGGGGCAAGATCGACCAGTTGCAGATAGCCCCGCCGGCCCGTGCTGGGCGAGGTCAACCAGCCGTCCTCCCAACCGGGACCGTCGGCGATGGCCACATGCAGCCGCGACGGGCGTTCGGTGTCGGAGACGCCGGCGACGATCACCAGCGACCGTGGTGGCCGGCCGGCGAGCACCCGGGCCAGTTGCGCGTCGGCGGCCCGGGCCGCCGACGCACGCGCCACCGGATCCTCGCCCTCCACCGTGCCGGCGTCGACGAGGCTGAGCACGCAGGAGCCGAGCAGCTCGGCCGGGTCCGCGGGCAGGTCCGGCTCGTACCGGTCGACCCGGCCGAACGGGCGGGCCGCGGCCACCGCCGCTCCCGGGCCCACCGCCACCGAGCAGCGCACCGACTCCGACAACGCGCCCGGAACCGTGCCCCACGACAACCGGTTCTGGTTGTGCAGCACGACGTTCTCCTGGTCCGGCAGGTTCGCACCGATGCCGTCCGGCTGCTCCACCGTGACGTCGACCGGCGGACACTGCCCGTCGGTACGACTGCCGGTCCAGGCGGCGAAGCTGCCCGCGCCGAGGGTCAGCCAACCGTCCACCGGGCAGGTCGGCCGCTGCGCGGAGCGCACCGACAACGACCCGATCGACCCGTCGCGGGCCAGCCGCCACAGCGTCGGAGTCCGCTGCGGATCCACGTCGTCCCAGCGCAGCCCGGCCACCCCGACCACCACCACGTAGTCGGCGCTCTTCTCCGACGGCGGTGTCTGCGGGCGGGCGGCCAGGGCGGTGACACCGAGCGCCACCACCACCAGGGTGAGCAGGATCGGAGCGATTCGGCGCACCATCACCGGCGTCCCGTCGACGGCGCGTCGGCATCGGGCGTGCTCGGACCGGTCGGACCGGTGGTCAGCTCCGCGTAGAGCGCGACGAGTTGGGCCACCGTCTCCGCCTCGGTCGGCCAGGTCGCCGCCCGCGCCGCACCCCGCCGGGCCAACTCGTCGCGGCCGGTGTCGTCGTCGAGGAGGCCGCGGACCGCCGCGTCGACCGCGTCGACGTCGCCCGGCGGCACCAGCAACGCCCCGTCACCGACCAGTTCCGGCAGGCCACCCACCGCGGTCGCCACCAGCGGTACGCCGGCCCGCAGCGCCTCCTGCGCGAACAGCTGGCGGGCCTCCCAGTCGCTGGTCACCACGGCCAGATCCGCGCCGGTGAGCAGGTCGGCCACGTCCCCACGGTGGCCCAACAGGGTGACCGGTGCCCGGGCGGCGCTGACCCGGGCGGCCAGCGGCAGATAGGCCGGACCACTGCCGGCGATCACCACGACCGGCGGTGGGTGACGCTCCCGCCACCGGGCGGCGGCGTCCACCAGCACGTCGTACCGCTTCTGCGGGTGCAGCCGACCCACCGACAGGATCAGTGGCTGGTCGGCGGCGACGGCGAACTCGGCCCGCACGGCGGCGCGACGTCGGCGCGGCGCGGGCAGTTCAGGGGCGGCGACCGGGGCGAGCCGGGCGTCCGCCGCGCCCAGCGCGGCAGCCCGCTCGACCAGGTCCGCGGAGGCGCCGAGAGTCACCTGGGCGCCCCGGGCAACGACCCGCTCGGCCAGCCGGGACAGCCCACCACGCAGCCCGCCGGCGAGCACCGCGTTGTGCCAGGTGACCACGAGCGGTACGGCGGGTCGGGTGAGCACCGCGACCAGCCCGGCGCGCAGCCCGTGCGCGTGTACGACACTGACCTGCTCGGTGGCGAGCACCCGGCGCAGCGCGGCGACCGCCCGGGCGTCGGCGGGGGTGGGGCTGGCCGGGATCTCCACCGGCTGGAACCGGGCACCGGTGGCAGCGAAGTCGAACTGGTCTGCGGTCGCGGCCGGCCCGCAGACCAGCACCGCCTCCCCGCTTACGGTCAGCGCCCGGGCCAGCGCACGCACGTGTTGCCCGACGCCGCCGGTGCTCGAGGCGAGCAGCAGCAGCACGGTGCCGCGCCGCTCGGGGATGGCCGTCGGTTCACTCCTCGCGCTCACCGGGCCTGCTCTCCGTTCGCGACTGCGGGGCTCGCAAGCTCACTCTTCGCGCTCACCGGGTCAGCTCTCCTTTCTGCCCCGCGCCCGGAGCTGACGCAGGCGTCGGCCCAGCCCGGTCAGCAGCGGTCGCAGGTCCTGCCGGTCGACCAACCAGAGCACGCCGAGGAACACGACACCGACCAGGACTCCGGACAGCATGCCCTGCGTCAGTGCCGTCCAGCGCGCCGGGGTGCCGTCGCCGGCCGGCAGCGACCAGAGCAGCGCCAGCGCGGCGACGGCGGCCGTCGTGCCGGCCAGCAGCCCGGCGCCGCCGGCCCGTCCGGCGCCGGCGAGCGCCTCCCGGCCGGCCGATCGCCCCACCGCGACCAGCAGTAACGCGCCGAGCAGCAGCATCCCCACCGAGTTGGCCACCGCCACCGCGAGCACCCGGTCAGCCGCCGGCAGCAGGGTCGACAGCGGCAGCAGCACCAGCGGAACCGCCAGCCAGCCGGCGGTGATGGCGGCGGTGGCCGCCCGGGTCGCGCCGCGGGCATAGAGCGCCCGCGACAGCACGGCGAACAGGCCGTAGCCGATCAGCCCGGGTGCGTAGCCGGTGATCGCGGCGGCGGTGGCGGTGGAGTCGAGCGGGAAGAACCGCCCGATCGGCCCGGCCGCGCCGACCAGCACCGCCGCGCCGAGGCAGCTGCACAGCAGCACCCCCCGCGCGGTCCCGGACAGGACGTCTCGGTAGGTCCGCTCGTCGGCACCCACGGCCGCGGCGGCCAGCGTCGGGTAGGCGGCGGTGGCCAGCGGCACCGCCAGCACCGCCCAGGGCAGCAGGTAGAACGTCTGCGCGAGGTTGAACACCTGGAACGCCTCGGTGGGTCCGCTGGAGAGCCGGTAGAGGATCACCACCAGCGCCACCTGCTGGGCGGCGACCGTCACCACACCGGCCACGGCCAGCCCGCGCACCTTGGCCCGGGCGTCGACCGGGAACGCGTACCCGGGGCGCAGCGACAGCCGCAACCGGCGCAACGGGATCAGCAGTGACAGCGACAGCACCACCACACCGAGGGTGGTGCCGACCGACAGGATCAGCTCCGCACCCCGGCCGGCCTGCGCCACGCTCGCCCCCGTGCCGGCCACCTCGGCGAAGACCAGGTAGGCGACGATGACGGTGAGGCTGGACAGCAGCGGTGCGATCACCGGCCAGGCGAACCGGCGGTGTGCCTGGAGCACCCCGGTGAGCACGATGCCGATGCCGTAGAGCGGCAGCTGCGGTGCGAACACCCGCAGCATCCGGGCAGCCGCCGCCAACTCCTCCGGTGACCGGCCGTCGCCGAGCAGGGAGATGATCGGACCGGCCGCCAGCGCCACCAGCACCGCCAGTGGTACGAGCAGCGTGACGGTCCAGGTGAGCAGGGCGCCCGTGGTGGCCGCCACCGTCCGCCGGTCACCGTCCGCGACCGCTCCGGCGAGCAGCGGTACGACGAGACTTGCCAGCGCCCCACCCGCGACGATCTCGAAGATGATGTTCGGGATGGTGTTCGCGAGGAGGTACATCGCGCCCAGGTCGCTGCTCTGCACCACCCAGGTGAAGACGGCGGTACGCCCGAATCCGGCCAGTCGGCTGACCACGGTGAGTACGGCGATGAGCGCGGCCGCTCCGGCCACTCGGCCGGCGCCGGCGAGGGGTGCCGGTCTGGTCACGTCAGTCGGTGCGACGGCCCAGGGCGTCGAGTTCACGCAGTCCCGGGGTGTTCGCGATGACAGAGGTGAAGCTCACCTTCTCGCTGACCGCGGTCAGCCCGGCGAGCACCGCGAGCAGTCCGGCGCGGCCGACCGGGCCGGTCCGGGCGGCCAGCGCCACGCCGAGCAGGGCACCCAGCGCGTTCGCGCCGCTGTCGCCGAGCATCACGTCCTCGTCGAGGTCAACGGGCAGCAGTCCGGCGGCGGCGCCGACGGCACCGGCGGCGATCCCACCGTGTCCGCCGGCGGTCAGCGGCGCACCGAGCAGCAGGCCCGACTTCAGCGCCCGTCCGGGCCGCAGGTCGAGCAGGTTGACCAGGTTGGCCGTGCCCGCCACCACGCCCGCGCCGAGCAGCACGTCGACGCCACGACCCAGCGCGCCCTGCCGCTGTCGGCGGGGGTGCCCGGCGACCCGGGGATCAGCGGAGAGCAGCACCGCGGCGGCCAGACCGGCCGCGCCCACCCCGGCGATCTTGACCAGGCCGGCGGTGACCCGTCCCTGTCGCAACGCGGCCAGGTGCCCGGCGAAGCCTTTGGCGGCCTTCTGCTCCGGCCGGGCGCCGACCACGTCGTCGTAGAGCCCCACGGCGCCGGCACCGAGCCCGGCCACCAGGGTCGCCGCCCCGGCCGGCACGCTCGTCGCGCCGGCGGTCGCCGCGCCCGCCGCGCCGACGGCGAGCGCCGGCCCGGCGGCCAGGGTGACCGTGCGTCCCCGGAAGTTGGTCCGCTCCAGCGCCGGCGCGGCCGGGGAGGTACGGATCTCGTGAAGCGCGTACCGGGCGGCGGCCGCCCCGATGCCCGCCACCAGCAGTCGACCGAGCACGCTCAGGTCCCCCCCTCCCGCCGGCCGGCCGGCGGAGATCGTCAGAATCGGACGCCGGTGCACCGACGGCTCACTGGGGCAGTCTAGGCACCAGTGAGCCCGCGTTGTCGCCGACGCCGTACTGCCCGGCCTTACGCTCGGTGAGCTGCTGCACCAAGGCCAGGGTGGTGACGAGTTGGCCCTGCACGGTGTTGGCGTTGTCGATCGTCGAGATGGTCTGGGTGAGCACGGCGTCGCCCCGGACGAAGGCCACCAGGTTGCCGTCGGCGGAGCCGGTGCCGGCCACCACGATTCCGCCGGTGCGGTCGAACTGCTCGGCGATCTTCACCACCGACTCGTCCTTCTTGGCGGAGTCCTTGTCCACGTACGGCTGCCCGCTGACCACCACGACCGCTTCGGCGGGTGCGGTGATCCGGTCCGAGGTGGTCAGGTAGTTGGCGTTGCCGTAGGCCGCCAGCACCGCCCGGCGGTCGGCCTCGGTGACCGGCTCCGCGCTGGCGGGCTGGTCCAGCAGCACGGTGGCGAGCAGCGCGCTGGAGGTCTCGACGCCGTGGCCGTTGCCGGGCAGACCGGCGGTCGGCGCGCTGGTGGGTCGGGCGGCGGTGACCGCCAACTCCAGCAGGTTGTTGTTGTTCTCCGGATTGATGAACTTGTCCTGCAGGTCGATCCGGCCGGTGACATCGGCGCCGGCCAGCTGGAGCATCTTGAGCACGCCCTCGGTGTGGTCGCGGCCGGTGGGCAGGCTGAGCACCAGCACCCGCTTGCCGGTCAGCTTGCCGGGCAGCATGACCTGGGCCATCTCGGCCGCGAAGTCCTCTTCGAGTTCCAGCTCCCGCTGCATGCTCTGGACCGCCTGGCGCATCTGCTGGTTGTCCTTGCGCAGCGAGTTGACGGTCTCCCTCAGCGAGTCCGCGACCGGGCCGTTGAGGGCGGCTGTGCCGACGACCAGGCCGATCGCCAGGGCGAGGAAGACCGCGGTCAGGGACACCACGTGGTACCGGAAGTTGATCACGCTTGAGGCCTCTTGATCGGTCGGGAGCTAGAAGAGCTGGCCGAGCTGGAACACAAAATTGTCCCACCACTCGGAGACCACGCCCAGGTAGGCCTTGCCGACGGTGGAGACAGCCACCGCCGAGGCCATCGCGGCGAGCGCCGAGAGAACCAGCAGCAGCAGGGAGGAGCCCGAGAGGCTCTGCCGATAGAGCCGGCTGACGCCCTTGGCGTCGACCAGCTTGCCGCCGACCTTGAGCCGGGTCAGGAACGTCGACGCCATGCCGCCGCGCCCCTTGTCGAGGAACTCGACGAGCGTGGCGTGGGTACCCACGGCAACGATCAGCGAGGCGCCCTTCTCGTCGGCCAGCAGCATGGCGAGGTCCTCGCTGGTGGCGGCGGCGGGGAAGGTCACCGCGGGCACCCCCAGGCCGTTGACCCGGGGCAGCCCGGGGGCCCGCCCGTCGGGGTACGCGTGCACGATCACCTCGGCGCCGCAGCGCAACACGTCATCGCTGACCGAGTCCATGTCGCCGATGATCATATCCGGGGTGTAGCCGGCCTCGACCAGGGCGTCCGCGCCACCGTCGACGCCGATCAGCACCGGCTTGAACTCCCGGATGTACGGGCGCAAGACGTCCAGATCTGCCTTGTAGTCGTAGCCCCGGACCACGATCAGACAGTGCCGGCCCTGCACCTCGGTGGCGATCTCGGGCACACCGACGCCGTCGAGCAGCAGGTCACGCTCCTGCCGGAGGTAGTCCATGGTGTTGGCGGCGAACGCCTCCAACTGCACCGACAGGCCCTCCCGGGCGTCGCTCATCGCCTTGGCCACGGTCTCGGCATCCTGCAGGCTGCCATGCGCGACCGGATCGTCACCCAGATAGACCGTGTTGCCCTCGATCCGCACCGTGTCGCCCTCACGGACCCGCTCGAAGATCCCCTCACCGAGGTCGTCGAGCAGCGGGATGCCCGCGGAGACCAGCACCTCCGGCCCGAGGTTGGGGTAACGGCCGGAGACCGACGGCTTGGCGTTGAGCACCGCGCCGACGCCGACCGCGACCAGCGAGTCGGCGGCGACCCGGTCCAGGTCGACGTGGTCGATCACCGCGATGTCGCCGGGGCGGAGCCGGCCGACCAGCCGCTTTGTCCGGCGATCGAGGCGCGCGGTGCCGAGGATCTGTCCCGGTTCCGCGTTCCGGGCCCGGCGCAACGTGGGTAGACGCATCGTGACCATCCTGGCATGTGAGGCAGGCGAATCTGTCGCGACATGCCTGAGCAGGGCCGCCTACCCAGGGAAGCACATCTGAGCGAGGGCCGATGTGCCTCCGCTCACAATCACGGTCTCAGGACCGCCGCTCCCTGGCCGCCACGGCCAGCAACTCCTCCGCGTGAGCGATACCCAGATCCGAATCCGGCAAACCCGCAAGCATGCGGGCGAGTTCGCGCGCCCGTTCCGTGTCCTCCACCACCCGCACCCCACTGGTGGTCACCGCGCCGCCGGTGTCCTTCGCCACCACCAGGTGCCGATCGGCGAAGGCAGCGACCTGCGGAAGATGCGTGACGACCAGGACCTGGTGACTGCGGGCCAGCCGGGCCAGCCGCCGGCCGATCTCCACCGCCGCCTGGCCGCCGACGCCCGCGTCGACCTCGTCGAAGACCAGCGTCGGTGGCCCCCCGGAGCCGGCGAAAACCACCTCGATGGCGAGCATCACCCGGGACAGCTCGCCACCGGAGGCCCCCCGCTGCAACGGCAGGGACGGTGCGCCGGGATGGGCCAGCAGCCGCAGCTCGACCTCGTCGCCGCCGTCCGCCGCGACGCCGACCTCGACCCCGTTGACCGGCAACGTGGGCTCGGCCCGACCGGCCGGCCGGGGAAGCACCGCCACCTCGACCCGGGCGTGCGGCATGGCCAGCCCGGCCAGCTCGACGGTGACCTGCTCGGCGAAGCGCACCGCCGCCTCCTGCCGGGACGTCGACAGCCGACCGGCCAGCTCGGCCACCTCGGCGGCCAGCCGGGACGCCTCCCGGTCCAGCTCGTCGAGGAGCTCGTCGGAGGTGTCCAGGTCGGAGAGTCGGGTCCGGGCCCGCTCCGCCCAGGCGATGACGCCGTCGACGTCGTCGGCGTACTTGCGGGTCAGCGCGCGCAGCGCGGCACGCCGCTCGTAGAGGGCCTGCAACCGGGCCGGGTCGGCGTCCAGACCGGCGAGGTACGCCGACAGCTCCACGGAGACGTCAGCCACCAGGGTGGCCGCCTCCTCGAGTCGGGCGGACAGCTCACCGAGGGCCGGGTCCGTGGCGGCCTGCGCCTCCAACGTCCGTCGGGCCGCGCCGAGCAGCGTCGAGACGTCCGGGGTGTCGTCGGTCGCCTCCAGCCCGCCGGCCACGCACTGGTGGGCCAACTGTGCCGCGGTACGCAGACCCTCCGCGTGCTCCAGCCGCTGCGCCTCGGCCTTCAACTCGTCGTCCTCACCGGGCTGCGGATCGACCCGGGTGATCTCGTCGAGACCCAACCGCAGCAGATCCGCCTCCTGGTGGCGTTCTCGCGCGTTGCGTCGCCGGTCCGCCAGGTCGTCGACCACCCGCCGCCACTGCGTGTACGCCTCGCGCGTCGCGTCGAGCAGCTTCTCGTGCTCCGGGCCGGCGAACCGGTCCAGCGCGGCCCGCTGCTCGGCCGGGCGCAGCAGGCGCAGCTGGTCGGACTGACCGTGCACCGCCACCACCTGCTCACCCACCTCGCCGAGCATCGACACCGGCATGCCACGCCCACCCAGGTGCGCCCGGGACCGGCCCTCGACGGTGACCGTCCGGCTCAGCAGCACCGACCCGTCCTCGTCGGGCTCACCCCCGGCGTCGACGATCCGGGCGTGCACCACCCCCGCCACCCGGCCATCGAGGCGCAGCCGGCCCTCGACGACGGCGCGGCCGGGCTCGGCCCGTACCCGCCCGGCGTCAGCCCGGCCGCCGAAGAGCAGGCCGAGGCCGGTCACCACCATCGTCTTGCCGGCACCGGTCTCCCCGGTGATGACGTTCATGCCGCCGGTCAGCGACAGTGTCGTGTCCTCGATGACGCCCAACCCGGTGATGCGCAGCTCCTCCAGCACAGCACCCGACAGTAGACGCGAGGCACGACACTTGACCAGCCGACGCGACGTCCACAGCCCTGCGGGCAACGCCACGGTGCGGGTCGGACCAGCGGCGACACCCATCTTCGGACGCCTGGGCGACGCCTACCACAGCGGTCCAGCCCGGACGGTGTCGCCGCCGCGCGTCGCCGCCGCAGCCGTCAGCGACGATTGCCCCGCCAGCCGTGCACCGGCAGGTCGAACTTCGCCACCAGGCGGGCGGTGAACGAACGGTCCCGCAGCCGCACCACCCGCACCGGCAGGGTGCCCCGCCGGACGGTGACCCGGGCCCCCGGCGGCAGATCGTAGACCCGGCGCCCGTCGCAGCAGAGCACCGCGAGCGTGGTGAACGGATCGACGGTGATCGAGAAAGTCGAGGTGGGCGCCGTCACCAGTGGTCGGCTGAACAACGCGTGCGCGCTGATCGGCACCAGCAGCAACGCCTCCACCTCCGGCCAGACCACCGGCCCGCCGCCGGAGAAGGCATACGCCGTGGAGCCGGTCGGGGTGGCGCAGACCACGCCGTCGCAGCCGTAACGCGACAGCGGGCGTCCGTCGACGTCGACGAGCAGCTCCAGCATCTGGGCCCGCTCGCCCTTCTCGACACTGATCTCGTTGAGTGCCCACGACTCGATCGTCGGCCCGCCGTCGAACTCCGCGGTCACGTCGAGGGTGAGCCGCTCGTCGACGCTGTAGTTGCGACCCACCACGTCGCGGACCGCGACGTCGAGATCACCGATTTCCGCCTCGGCGAGGAAACCGACCTTGCCGAGGTTGATACCGAGCAGCGGTACCTTGGCCGGCCGGGCCAGTTCCGCCGCGCGCAGGAAGGTGCCGTCCCCACCGAGCGCGAAGACGATCTCGGCACCCTCGGCCGCCTGTGGCCCGGTCACCGGCACCACACCCGGCAGGTCGAGGTCCTCGGCCTCCTCGGCCACCACCCGCACCTCGAAGCCGGCGGCAATCAGGTCGGCGGCGACCGTACGGGCATGCTCGGTGCTGCGCCGACGGCCGGTGTGCGTCACCAGCAGTGCCGTGCGGCTCACCGCGACGCCCGCCCGACCAGAACCGCCCGGCATCCCGATCCGCACTGATGGTTCGCTCGCCGACGCTCGCTCATGACGGCACTCCGCTTCGCTCCATGCCGCCACGAGACACCAACGCACCGCACTGATGGTTCGCTCGCTGACGCTCGCTCACGTGGCCACCTCCTCCGTCGCCTCGGCCGGCGCGTCGCCGGACGCCGCCGCTCCCTGCGGTCCGGCCGCCACCACGGCCCGCACCCGCTCCGGGTCGGCCGGCGGCGCGTCCCGGCGTAACCATACGAAGAACTCGACATTGCCGCTCGGCCCCGGCAGCGGGCTGGCGGCCAGGTCCACCAGACCCAGCCGCGACGTCGCGGCGGCTGCCGCCACATCCAGCACCGCCTCGGCCCGCAGCGCCGGGTCACGCACCACCCCGCCCGCGCCGACCCGCTCCTTGCCCACCTCGAACTGAGGCTTGACCATGAGCGCCAGGTCGCCATCGGCTCGGGTGCAGGCGGCGAGCGCCGGCAGCACCAGCCGCAGCGAGATGAACGACAGATCGGCGACCGTCAGCTCCACCTGGCCACCGATCACCTCGGGGGTCAACGCCCGCACATTGGTCCGTTCGAAGACCCGCACCCGCTCGTCGGTACGCAGCGACCAGGCCAGCTGCCCGTAGCCGACGTCGACCGCCACCACCTCGGCCGCCCCGGCGCGCAGCAGCACATCGGTGAAGCCGCCGGTGGACGCGCCGGCATCGAGGCAACGCCGGCCGGTAACGACCAGCCCATCGGGCGCGAACGCGGCGAGCGCGCCGGCCAGCTTGTGGCCGCCCCTGGAGACGTACTCCAAGGTGGGGTCGGCGCCCCTGACCAGCAACGGGTCGGCGGGATCGACCATCGCGGCGGCCTTGCGTGCCGGCACCCCGCGCAGCTGGACCCGGCCCGCCTCCACCAGCGCCACCGCCTGCTCGCGGGAGCGGGCCAGGCCACGGCGGACGAGTTCGGCGTCCAACCGGTTACGACGTGCCATGGGTAGACGGCCTCCTCAGGCCTGGTCGATGGTGGCCAGCGTTTCCCGCAACGTCTGGTACG
Source organism: Micromonospora phaseoli (assembly GCF_900109115.1). Lineage (GTDB taxonomy): Bacteria > Actinomycetota > Actinomycetes > Mycobacteriales > Micromonosporaceae > Micromonospora > Micromonospora phaseoli. The sequence continues at coordinate 5,351 of NZ_FNYV01000019.1, read as the reverse complement.
CGGCCTCGTACTGGGCGATCTGATCCGCCGGGGCGAGGGCCGCAGCGTTGGCGATCGCCCGCACCGCGGCGTCCACCGCCGGGTGACCGGCGTCCTCGCTGCCGTCACCGGACCATTGCCGGGGTGGCGGACCTGGCGGCGGACCGGGCCGTGGCGCGCTCACGCCCGCACTCCGACCCGCCCGGTCGTGCCGGCGCCGTCCCGGTCGGCCCGCCCACCACGCACCTGTGCGCCGTGGCGGCTGACCCGAGCGGCTGGCCAGCTCACGCGGCACCGTCCGGTCGCGGTCGGCGGGCCGGGGTGGCCTTCGCCGGCCGGGCCGCCGGACTTTCGTCGGCGGTACTCACGACCGTGCCGGGCACCTTCTTCGCCACGGCCTTCTTCGCCACGGCTTTCTTCGCGACCGCTTTGCTCGGCGGCGCGGCGGCCGCGGTGGCGGGCGTGCCGACAGACGGCACCTCGGCGGGCGTCGTGGCGCTCGCTGCGGCGCCGGCACCGGGAACGCCGGGGGCCGCGCGAAGCTGACGTTCCAACTCGCGTACCCGGCGCTCCAGCTCGACGACCTCCTCGGAGGTGGCCAGGCCCACCGCACCGAGCGCACGCTCGACCTCGAACCGCACCAACTTGGTCAGCGCCTCGCGGTTGGCCGCACCGGTCGAGCGCAGCTCCTCGGCGAGCGTCTGGAGCTGTGCCGCCGTCGCTCCGGTCGAGCCCATCGCCCGGCGCACCGCGTCCTGCGCCTTCTTCCGGGGCGCCTCCGTCAGGCCCATGGCCAGTTCGAGGTATGCGCGCCACGCGTCCTGCATGCCTGAGTCCTTTCACCCGGCGGCTCTGCAGGTGTCACGCTACCGGGCCGCCGGTACCGCCCTGTGCGGTACCGTGCCCGGGAGACGACGTGGTGTGGCGAGGAGGCGATGGTGGCCACCGTGGACGAGTGTCGGCAGGCGTTGCAGGACCTGGCCGAACGGCTCGAACGCAATGCGGAGACCGTCCGTGAGCGGATCGACCTGGACCGCACCCTGGCCTGCCGGATCAGCGACCTGGAGACCGCCTTTCACGGTCGACTCACCGGCGGCCGGCTGGTGAACCTGACCGACGGTGACGACCCCAAGGCGAAGATCGCCATCAGCGCCAGCAGCGACGACCTGGTCGCCCTGGTCCGGGGTGACCTCGATGTGACCCGTGCGGTCGCCAACCGCCGAGTGTCGATCAAGGCGAACCCGTTCGACCTGTTGAAGCTGCGCAAGCTTCTCTGAGCGGACCGGCTCCGGTCAGGACGTCAGACCGAGGGTCTCCAGCGCCTTCGCCGCCTCCGGGGACGCCGAACCGGGCGGACCGGCCGGGTGCCGCCCCCAGGCAACCGCGCAGAGGGCGGCGAGCGCATCCAGCGGCCGCCCCGAGCCGGAGAGTTCCCAGCCATCGGCGCCGGCCACCACATGCCAGCCGCCGTTGTCCGCGCCCGGAGCCGGTACCCGCACCACCTCGGTCGGGTCGAACAGCCCGGTCAGGTCCCACGAGACGTACGTTGGCCGGCGTTGCGACGGGGCGGCGAGCAGCTCGGCGGCGTCGCTGACCCCGGTGAGGACCAGCAGACTGTCCAGACCGGCCCGGTTGGCGCCCTCGATGTCCGTGTCCAGGCGGTCGCCCACGACCAGCGTCCGGCCCTCGGCCGCCCGGCGGGCGGCGGTGGCGAACAGCTCCGGCGCCGGCTTGCCGACGATCTCGTCCGGCTCCCGGCCGAGCGCGGTGGCCAGCGCGGCGACCAACGCTCCGTTGCCCGGCAGCGGTCCGCGTCCGCTGGGCAGGGTCCGGTCGGTGTTGGTGGCGATCCAGGTCGCACCGCCGCGTACCGCCACCGCGGCCTCGGCCAGATCGGCCCAGCCCACCTTCGGGCCGTACCCCTGGACCACCGCGACCGGCGACTCGTCGGCGGTGGATACCGGAGTCAGGCCCGCCTCACTGATCTCGGTCCGGAGCGCCTCGGCACCCACCACGAGCACCGGCGCGCCGGCGGGCAGCCGCTCACCGAGCAGCTGTGCGGTGGCAGCCGCGCTGGTGAGCACCTCATCCGGCCGCGCCTGCACACCCATCCCGGTGAGCAGGTCGGCCACGTCACGGGCCCGCCGCGAGGCGTTGTTCGTGGCGTACGCCACAGCTCGGCCCTCGCCGTGTAGCCGCGCGACCGCCTCGACCGCGCCGGGGATCGGCTGGTCGATCAGGTAGATCACCCCGTCCAGGTCGAAGACGACCAGGGCGTAACTGTCGACCAACCGTTCCCCGGCACCGCTCATCGCTGCTGCGTCTCCGGCTGCTGCGGCCCGTCGTCCTCACGGCGTTCCTCGCCGTCAGACGGCACGGCCTCGGACGACGGGTCCTCGGTCGCTCTGCTTTCGGCCGCGCTGTCCTCGCCCGAGTCGTCGCCGGCCAGGTCGTCAACGGTTGGGGCGTCAACGGTTGGTTCCGCGTCGACCGGGTCGTTGTCCACGTCGCCCTCGGCAGACTCCACGATCGGCTCGCCGAGCGCGGCGACCGTCTCCCCGGACACGTCGGCGTCCGGTCGGGCCGGCACAGCGCCGGGGGCACCAGGGTCGGCGGCGAGTTCCTCGGCCACCTCGTCCTGGTCGTCGCCCTCGATGACCACACCGTCGAGCTCAAGGAGCCGCTCGGCCGCATCGGTCTCCGCGTCGGTGTCGACCTCGGACGCGCGGGAGAACCATTCCCGTGCCTCGGCGCGCCGACCAACGGCCAGCAGCGCGTCGGCGTACGCGTACCGCAGCCGGGCCGTCCACGGCTGGGCGGTGTCGGTGGTCAACTCGGGGACCTGGAGCATCGCCACGGCCGCGTCCCGCTGACCCAGGTCGCCTCGTGCGCCGGCGGCCACGATCAGCAACTCGATCGCGACGGCCGGGTCCAGCTTCTCCTGCTCCGCGCCGCGGAACAGGTCGATGGCACGCTCCGGCCGGCCCAGGGCCCGCTCGCAGTCCGCGATCACCGCGAGGTGGCTCTGCGCCCCGCTCATCCGGTGGTACGTCCGCAGCTCGGCGATCGCCGACTGCCACTCCCCCGCGTGGTACGACGCCAGACCGACCGCCTCCCGGACCGCGGAGATCCGCGACGCGAGACGGCGTGCGGCCAGCGCGTGGGCGAGCGCCTCAGTCGAATCCTCGTCGATCAGTTGCCCGGTCGCCACGAGGTGACGGGCGACGGTGTCCGCGATTGGCTTCGCCAACGACAGCAGCTCGGCACGGACGTCCTTGTCCAGGTCGGTCGCGACGATCTCGTCGGGCAGTTCGGGGGCCTGCGTACGTTGGTCCTCGGCCTGCTCGCGCCCGTCCCGGTCATCCCGCCGACCGGAGTGACGCTCGCCGCCCCGATCGTCCCGGAAGCCCCGGTCCCGGCGCTCGCCGTCGCGGCCGTCGGGCCCACGACGGAAACCGCCGTCGCGGCGCTCACCGAAGCCACCCGCACCTTGCGGGGAGCGGTCCCGGAAGCCACCTTCACGGCGGTCACCACCGCTGCGGAAGCCGCCTTCACGGCGGTCACCGCCGCGGAAGCCGGCGCCACCGCCATCGCGGGAGCCGCCCTCACGACGGTCACCACCGCTACGGAAACCGCCCTCACGGCGGTCACC
>NZ_FNYV01000019.1:0-979 GCF_900109115.1 Micromonospora phaseoli | reverse complement strand
TCACGACGGTCACCACCGCTACGGAAGCCGCCCTCACGACGCTCACCGCCGCCGAAGCCACCCTCACGACGGTCACCACCGCTACGGAAGCCGCCTTCACGGCGCTCACCGCCACGGAAGCCGGCGCCACCGCCATCACGGGAGCCACCCTCACGGCGGTCACCGCCACGGAAACCGCCGGAACGCTCCCCGCTGTCGCGTCGGAAGCCGCCCGGGCGGTCGTCGCTGCTACGGCGCTCACCACTGCGGAAGCCGCCGGCGGCGCCACGGTCCCCGTCACGGGCGCCTTCGCGCCCCGGACGGTCGCGGCGCTCACCACGGAAGCCACCGCTGGTCCGATCACTGTCGCGGAAACCGCCCTCACGACGGTCACCATCCCGGCGGGAGCCGCCGGACTGGGCACGGTCGCCGCCGTACCCGCCGGAGCCGCGCCCACCCTCGCGGGAGCCACGCTCTCCGCCGCGGTCATCGCGGTAGGACGGGCGGTCGCCACGGCGGGAGTCGCCGTCACGGTCTCCGGGCCGGCCCTCGTAGCCCCGGGGACGGTCTCCGCCCTGAGGTCCTGAACTCACTGGTACATCCTTCCTGAGTGCGCCATTCGATAGCGCAACGCAGTCGAGGGCCGACCCGATTCCGGGTGGCCCTCGACTGTAACGTGTGTCCGGCGGTGTCCTACTCTCCCACACCCTCCCGGGTGCAGTACCATCGGCGCTGGAGGGCTTAGCTTCCGGGTTCGGAATGTTACCGGGCGTTTCCCCTCCGCCATGACCGCCGTAACCTTATCAACATGTCAAACAACACCACACCAGAAAATCCTGGGGTCTTGTTTGTTTGCTGTGAGTTGCACAGTGGACGCGTAGCAAATCTTTGTTGTCAAGTCCTCGGCCTATTAGTACCGGTCAACTGAACCCGTTACCGGGCTTACATTTCCGGCCTATCAACCCAGTCGTCTAGCTGGGGGCCTTACCCATCCGAAGAT
>NZ_FNYV01000017.1 GCF_900109115.1 Micromonospora phaseoli | reverse complement strand
ACACCAAACAGACCAAAGCCTGCCCAGCACAAGGCATCAAAACAATTGGCACTGGCTTATCAAGCACCCTGTTGAGTTCTCAAAGAACAACCACACACCATCAGGAAACCCACCCAAGCAGGCAACCCTCCGGGGCCCAACCCGCACCCACCTCGCAGCGGGCACTTTTACTACGTTACCTTACCATCTGCTCCGCGTCAAACCGTGTGTCCCGGTCCGTCACGCTTCAGGCGGTTCGGCACCAGCGAACCAGCGCGGCGGTCGCCCACCTCGCTCGATCATCGGATTCAGCAGGCCGGCCGCCGCGGTCTCCCGCGAACTCGCCCGGTGCCCTGCCGGTCGTAAACATTACCCGGTCGGTTTCGCTCCACCAAATCCGCCCCCTAGGCGGCCCAGTCGAGCACCTCCCGGCCGCGTCCACATAGGAAGAATCCTCGCGAACCCGGCGCCCTTGCTTCTTGAGCGTGAGGACTTTCGCCCTCTTTGCCCGTTCCGCGCTGGCAGAGAGAAAGTTACGCGTCCACCGGATTGATCGTCAAATCCGGAGAGAGCGGCGCCCGTCACACCGGGCTCGACGGTCGACAGCTCGCTCCTGGATCCACACAGCAACGTTTGCCGGAAGGCTGGGAGGACTGTCCTGGCCGGCTCAGCGCATACCTGCTCGGGACGCCCGCCATCCGCGCACACCCAGCAGGCCCACGGCCGTGCCGATCGCCAGCGACGCCCCGATCAGCAGTGCGTGCACCCACAGGAAGCCGGTCGCCGGCCATTCCCCGACGACGCCGGCGGACCAGGATCTCGGGTCCCGCCAGATGGCGAGGGCGAACCGCGGCCAGATTGCCCAGGTCCAGACTCCGACCCCGATGAGGAAGACCGCCCAGCCGCGCGACAACACCATGGTCGGCGAGTATGCCAGCGGCACCAGCGGGGCGGTGCCGGAAGCATTCGATCGGTACGGTGGTCCGCATGACCCCGCTGCTGAGCCGCACCAATGCGGAGGCCCACCTCTACATGGATCTGCACCCCTGCTCGTGCGGGGAGACGCGGTTCCCTCGGCAGAGCGCGGTCGTCGCCCTGGCGGACGGGGATCTGGCCAGCCGCTACACCGGCAGCTGCGCGGGATGTGGACAGGAGCGGGAGTTCATCTTCCGACTACCGCCCACCGTCACCACCGCCGGCAGTGGCTTCCGCTACGGCGACGACGAGCCGTCACAGTTGCTCGACCCGGGTGAGTGGCTGCTCGTTTCCGACGCGTACGCCGGTCAGGTGCCGGCACAGCCCGCGACCAGCGAGGCCGCGCAACGGGCGCGCGCAACCCTGAGCCGGGCGGTGGCCGCGCTCGACGAGGTGGGCAAGTTCATCCCGACCGGTGGTGACACCGTCCCCCCGGACGCATTCGTCAGCGACCGCGGACGGCAGCTGCACCAGCGCGAGCCCGGGCGGTTCCGGGGGGACCGGCTGGCCGCCATCCGCGACGCGTACGCCGGCCTGCTCTCGCGACTCGGCTGAGCGGCACAGTTTCGGGCCCCCCGGCTGGGCTACGTCGGCCCGCCCGCATAGTCGCGCGGGTCGGTGGAAGCCCCAGGCGGGAGGATCTGGGCTGGCGGGAGATGGTCCAACTCCATCGGGGTCAACCGGCCGATGAGGTGTCCCGTCGACTGAGCCACCCCGCGCAGCCTCCGTTCCCGGGCCGCTGAAGCGTCCGGGCCAGGCGGGCCGACCAGGTCGAACTCGTGCACGAAGTAAATGCTTCCGTCACTCGACTGTGTCGAGGTGACCAGGAGGCCGCCGGATGGGTTCGCGATCACCAGCCAGGCCGGTGACAGCCAAGGATCTCGGTGTACGCGCTGGGCGTGCACCAGGTCGAACGGCGGGTACTCCGGATGCACTCCGAACAGGGGACGCTCCGGCATCAGGGTGAACGGCACACCGGGAATGTGGTGCTCTACCTCGGGCCGCGCGCCGTTGTTGCGGCGCAGCCAGTCGCGGTAGCTCGTCGGCAGCCGGACCCCGAGCGCAGCTTCGACCGACTGAAGCTGCGCCTCGTCGAGCTGCCCGTAGGGGCGCAGCCGGGCCGGCTTCCAGAGGTTGCCGGAGGGCGGCTCCATCACCTCGTTCTCATCTACCCGACGGACCGTCACCTCCCACTCGTCGGCGCTGACCATGTCGAGATCCGCGAAGCGCCAGGTCTCCTCACCCACCGGGAAGATCTCACCGAGCATCACCTCATGATGCGGGGACGCCTCGCTCCGGTGCGGCATGACGACAATCTCGGCGCGGACCGGTGGCCCCACGTCGACCCACCGGACCCCAAGGCGGGCCTGGCCCACGTCGACGGGCACGTTGTTGGGGATCGACGCGACAGCGGTGAACGAACGCAACGGCGCTACCTCCTGGCAGCTATCGCCACCGGCAGAGGCACCGTGCCCGCCCGCGCCTTGCTCATAGCTGCCCATTCTCGTAGTTGCTGGGGTCCGTGAAAGTCCCCGGCGGGTGGATCTGGACCGGCGGGAGGTGGTCCAGTTTCATCGGGGTCAACCGGCCGATGAACTCGTACATCGACCAGGCCACCGCCCGCAGCTTTCGTTCCCGGGCGGCCGTGGCGGCGGGGCCAGGCGGGCCCACCAGGTCGAACTCGTGCACGAAGTAGACGCTCTCGTTGCCCAGCTCTGCCGATACCACCAGCAGACCACCAGCCGGTTCGGCGATGACCAGCCAGGCCGGCGAGAGCCAAGGGTCCCGGTGTTGGCGCTGGGCGTGCACCAGGTCGAACGGGGGATATTCCGGGTGGACGCCGAACAGCGGACCCGACGGAAGCAGAGCGAACGGTATGCCGGGGATGTGGTGCGCCACCTCCGGCTTCGCCCCGTTGTTCCGACCCAGCCAGACGCGGTACTCCCGCGGCAGCGGGGCCCCGAGCGCCGTCTCCAAAGACTGGAGTTGGGTCTCGTCCAGCTGACCGTAGGGCTGTAGCCGAGCCCTCTCCCACAGGCGTCCGGTCGGCGGCTCCATCACCTCGTCCTCGTCCACCCGCCGGACGGTGACCTTCCAGTCGTCTGCGCTGGACATGTCGAGATCCGCGAAGCGCCAGGTCTCCCCGGCAACCGGGAAGGTCTCGCCGAGCGTGACCTCATGGGCGGAATTCTCGTCACTCCGGAAGGGCATCACGATGATCTCGGCCCGCACCGGCGGCCCGACATCCACCCAATGCACCCCGAACCGGGCCGGCCCGACGCTCGTCGTCGTGTTGTTCCGGACGACGGCCACATTCGTAAACGAGCGCAACGGTCCTCTCCCGGCTCCCTCAGGCACGATCAGGTGTCCAGCATGTCGTACAGCGCCGGCTCGGCGGGAAGTACAAAACCGAGCACGTCACGGGCGATCCGTTCGGCCTCCACGCGGTCCACCGGCACCGACGTCACCTGCCCCGGCACCACACCGCCAGCCGTCCAGTGCAGCGAGCGTCCCGGGCCGCCAACCTGCGACACCATCAGGCCGACCACGCTACCGTCGGCGGCGAGCAGGGCGAAGTAGGTGATTACGTGCCGCTCGTCGTCAAGGTCAGTGCGACCGAGGGTGCGCGGTGGCGACGCGGGCTCTGCCAGCGGACCGGACTGATCGATCAGCGGAACGCCGGGACTCGGGACAGCCAGCGGACGGTTCACCTCCGGCTCGGCGGACGTCCGAGGCGACGGCACGGGTGAATGGCCGATAGCTGCCGGTCCACCCCCCGCCGAGGGTGGAGCGGCGACCCGTGTCTGGTCCAGGTGTGCGCACCACGGCCCCATCAGGTCGAGAAGCGCCCGCACCGGCATCGGTGACGGATGCTCGGTGTTCCAGGGGTTACGTAGCTGCACCTGGCCGTCCTGCACCGCGACGATCTCGTAGACGTGCTTCGCCTTGAGCCCATGCGGCAGGGTGGTAGGCCGGGGATAACTCTCCTTCGGCCACGTCGCGATGGTGATCGGGCTGCCGGCCCCGAGTAAGGCCGCCAGTTGACGCTCGACCCCCGCCTCCCGCCCCAGCGTTACATCGAGCAGCGTCTGCCGGGCCGGTAGGCCGGTCAACTGGGTGAGCAACTCGGCCTGCATCAGTGCAGTGCTGCCGACATCGAGCCGCGCGTAACCGGTCGGCGCGGCACGGTGCGGGTCGTCCTTGCTATGCCACCCGCGCCACTCACGCTGCCACTGCTCCTGCCGCGCACCGGTCCAGGTCCTGTCGACTGCAGCGAGCGCCTTCTCCAACACCGACGCCCACCCGACTCCGACCTCTGACCGGTCGGCATACGCCGCCCATGAGCTGCCGGCGTGCACCGGGACGTGCGGCCGCACGTTGATCCGGATGCGCCGCCCGGTCGCCGTCGACCCGTCTCCGCGCAACACGCTCTCGTGCAGCAGGACGTCCACCGTGCCGTCCGGTCTCGGCTGGAACAGTTGGGGAATGCTCTCCGGTCGATGCCCGGCGAGGGCCGCCATCGTGGCCAGCATCCCGCAGTCGCCCAGCATGCCCTGCTGCACCTGCGTCCGTAGGGGCGGGCCGTCCAGGAGCGGCGCCGGCTCGCCTGTTGCCGGAAGCAGTGCGCGACCGTACTCGATCGGATGCTCGGGGTCTGGGTCGGGCAGGGTCACCCGGTCGGCGACCACGGCGATCTCGCCGGTGGTCACGGTCGGGATGACCTCGGCATCGACGTCCGGCTCGGGCGGCATCATCGCCGCCAGCGCCTTGGTCAGCGCCTTCGGCACCAGCCCCATCCGCCGGGCGTCGGACAGGTAGTGGAAGCTGTGCGTGGTGAGCACCGCCACGGCGGCGGGATTCGACCCGTACTCGACGTTGAAGGCGGCCTCGATCCGGGATCGGTCCTCGACCAGCAACGCCTCCCGACCCGCCCCGGTGCTCAGGTCGTACGCGGGCGCCGACACGTCCAGGGTGAACTCTGGAGCGCCATCGAGAGTGTACGGACGCAGGTCGAAGCGACCGGTCAGGTCGACGTAGATGCCCTCGGCGGTGATCCGGTCGGCCAGTTGCGGGTCAACCTGCCGGATCGGGTCCAGCAGGGCAGGCGGCAACCCGATGAGCTGCCCGGCCAGGGCGGGCATCCGGGGCAGCGAGGACTGGCTCTGCTCCCCGTGCACGGCCAGCTCCCGCAGCTTCGCGTTCAACTCGGCGGCCGGGGGCGGCTGGAAGTCGGGGGCCAGCCGCGCGCGATAGTCGATCGCGCGGAACCGTTCGACCATGGTCGGGTTGGGGTTGTAGGCCAATACCCCGGCCACCGCATCGGACGTGATCACCGGCAGGCTCAGCTGCATCACCTGGGTCCACACCTCGGCGGGGAGGACCGCGAGGCGGGCAGCGACCTGCGGCGTACCCCAGCGCAGGCCCAGCCGGTCGACCAGGGTGTCGATCTCGGCGCGCAGGGCGAGCCGGGTGGTGGGATCGGCCTGCGGGTACCCGGCGGCCATCAGGCGCAGCTCGGCCAGCCGGCCCCGGTCCCGGGCGGAGAGGCCGGCCGGGTCGATGGGGCCTTCGGCAGCACCCTGGTCGAAGAGCCCCACCTGAGCCTCGCCGGTCTCGTGCCGGGCCAGCAGTTCGGCGGTCTCGTGCGCCACCGCGCGGTCGACCGCCGCGTCCGCGGCACGGTCGGAGACGGTGAGGTTGAAGGTGCCGTCGAGGTTTCGGGTGGTCTGCGCCACGATGCCGTCGGGAAGAGTGGCGGCGGTGACCTGGACGCGCAGTGGCTCAAGTCCGGCCGAGCGAACCTCGAAGGTGTCGGCGCCGACGGCCACGACCTGGTCCGCGCCGATCGGCTCGGCCAGGGTTGGCAGGACGGTCCGGGCCCGGTCGACCACCGCCGAAGCATCCGCGGCAGGCCGACCGTGACCGTGGAAGTCGGAGCCCGGCAGCGCCGGAACGGTGCTGCGTGCCAGCTCGACGTGCGCGTACCAGGGGCTCATCAGGTCGAGGAAGGCGCGCACCGGCATCGGCGACGGGTGCTGCGAGTTCCACGGGTTGCGCAGCCGCACCTCGCCGTTCGCCACCGACACGATCTCGTACGCGTGCCCGGCGACCAGCCCGTACGGCGGCTTGCCGCCTGGCTGGGACGAGTACGCGTCGGCCGGCCGGGTTCCGGTGACCAGCGGGCTGCCGGCGGCCAGCAGCCTCGCCAGTCGCGTCTCGGCTTCGGCCTCCCGTCCCGGAGTCGGGTCGAGCTGACTCACCCCGGTCGGCAGCCCGGTGAGCTGGCTGAGCAGCTCCGCCTGCACCAGGCGACTGCTGCCGTTGCCCAGCCGGGCGTAACCGAGCGGGGCGGCCTGCGCGGCGTCCGTGCCCGGACGGGCGGTCCACTGCTGCTGCCACTGGTCGTGGCGCTGCTGGGTCCAGGTGCGGTCGATCGCCGCGATCGCCTTCTCCAGCAGCGACGCCCAGGCCGCACCGACCGTCGACTGGTCGGCGTACGCGCTGCGTCCGTTCGAGTTCGGGTGCAACGGCACGTCGGGCCAGACGGTCACCCGCAGCTGGCGTCCGGTCGGGGTGACCGCCTGGCCGGGCCCGCTGGTCTCGTGCAGCACCACGTCCACCGAGCCGTCCGGATTCGGGTGGAACATCTGCGCGACGGTGTCCGGCAGGTGACCGGCGACCGAGCCGATCACGGCGATCATGCCGCAGTCACCGAGCGCGCCCTGCTGCACGTCCGTCCGCTTCGGCGGACCGTCGAACAACGGCGGCGGTTGGCCGGTCTGAGCGTCCAGTGCCGGCCCGTAGACCGGTCCAGGCTTCTTCGGGCTGTCCGGCGGCAGGGTCACCCGGTCGGCCACGACCCTGACGTTTCCGGACGGGTCGCCGGTCGCGGCGGTCTCCGCCATGGCGGTGGTGGGTGCCGGTGCGGGAGTGATGCCTCGCAGCGCCTCGGTCAGGACGTCGGGTACCAGCCCCATCCACCGGGCCGTCCCCTGGTAGTGGAAGTCGTGACCGGCGAGCAGGGTTGCCGCCTGGTCGCCGCGCAGTCCACGCAGCGCTGCCCGGGCCCGCTGCCGGTCCTCGTGCAGCTGGGCCCGCCGACCGTCATCGGTGGTCAGGTCGAACGCCGGACGGGCCGCGCCGAGATCGATCGCCGGAACCGCAGCCACCATGTACGGGCGCAGGTCGTAGCGGCCGGTCAGGTCGACGTAGACCCCCTCGACGGCCAGCCGGTCGGCCAGTTGCGGGTCCACCGCCCGGATCCGGTCGAGATGCTTGGCGGGTAGGGCGACGATCTGGCCGGCGAAGGCGGGCATCCGTGGCATCCCGGACTGCGCGTGCTCGGCCTCGGTGGCCAGTTCCCGCAGCCGGGCGTCCAGGTCGGCCTGCGGCGGCACCTGGAAGTCCGGTGCCAGCCGAGCCCGGTAGTCGATCATCCTGACCCGCTCGACCTCGGTGAGGGTCGCCGCACCCGCCAGTACCCCGGAGACCGCGTCGGGCGTGATCGACGGCACGCTGAGCTGCATCAGGTGGGCCAGCACGTCCCGGGGGAGCAGCGCCCACCGGGCCCGCACATCCGGGTCACCGACCCGTAGGCCGAGGTGGTCGGCGAGGGCGTCGATCTCCCCGCGTACGGCCAGGCGAGTGGCCGGGTCGGCGTCGGCGTACCCGGCGGCGAGCAGCCGCAGCTCCGCCAACCGCGCCCGGTCGTGGGCGGTCAGCCCGGCCGGGTCGATCGGGCCCCGCACGTTGCCCGGGTCCAGCGGGCCGACCAGCGCCCGACCGGATTCGTGCAGCGCCGCCAGCTCGGCGACCTCGTGCGCGAGCGCCCGCGCCACCACCGGGTCAGCGACCCGATCCGACACGGTGATTGTGAAGGTCCCGTCCGGCTCACGGGTCGACCGCGCCACCAGGCCGTCGGTCAACGGACCGGCGGTCAGTCGGACGGTCAGCGGGTGCTGCCCGGCGGTACGGATCTCGAACAGGTCCGGTCCGACCGGGACCACCGCGTCCACCTGGGCGTACGGGGCGATCTGCGGGAGCGCGGACCGGGCCAGGTCCAGCACCGCCGCCGGGTCGGCGGCCGGTCGGCCCAGACCGTGGAAGGTGGAGCCCGGAACGGCACCGGCGGTGATCGAGCCCTCCGTCGATACGCTGGCGTCATGGCCACGCCCGCCGACCTCTACGCCGCCATCCTCGCCAACCCCGACGACCTCGACCTGAGACGGCGCTACGCCGACGCCATCGAGGCCACCGATCCCGACCGGGCCGAGCTGATCCGCCTCGACCTGGCCGGGGCCAACCGCACCCGGGAGATGTTGTTCCTGTCCCGCCGGATCCATCCCCGGCTCGCCGAGCCGGTCACCCACCTGCTCGACAAATGGGGATTGCGTAACGGCCTCATCGAGTCGGTCACCATGACCGCCCGCACCTTCATCGACCACGGATCCGAGGTCTGGGCTCACCACCCCGTCCGCCACCTCGCGCTGGTCGACGCTGCCGGACTGATGCCGGAAATCGCCGCGGTCTCCTGCCTCGACCGCTTGGTCGCCCTCGACCTGCGCGGCAACCCGATCGGCGACGACGGGCTCAGCATCCTCGTCAACTCGCCCCATCTGGGCCGGTTGCGCTGGCTCGGCCTGGCGCGCTGTGGCATCGGCCCGGCCGGAGCCGAGGCCCTCGCCGCCAGTTCGCACCTGCCCGCCCTGCGCTTCGTCGACCTGCGGCGCAACCCCGTCGAGGTCACCCCCCGGGGCTACGGGCAGGACATCGACGGGAGCCCTACCGAGGTCGAGCTGCCCCCGCTCGGCCAGGAACTGGTGGCCCGGTACGGGCCGCTGCCCTGGCTCGACCTTCAGTGGGGCTGGAGGTTGTACAGCACCGCCCTCTGGGATGAGGTCTGACGGCGAGTCCAGCGGTGTGGTTCCGCCGTCATCGGGCGACGACATCGGTGGGGTGTCGCGGTTCGCCTCTGCGATCCGTTGGGCATGGAAACGGATGCTGGGCGGGATCCCCCGCGAGTCGTCCGGCAGCGCTGCTGCCTGGCGTAGGACCGAATCCACCACGCTTTCGTCGGTCTTGGCCAGGAGTGCACCAGCCACGCCAGCACCGCCGAGGACTCTGAGTTGACCACTGCCGTCCCGTAGGCCGAGCACGTCGGGGAGGCGGTCGTTCGCGTCGAGGGCCGGCCCCTCCATCGCGGCCAGCTCCACCTCGGACAGCAGGGTGTGCACGCCACCGGGGAGCCGGGGCTCCTGCCCGATGGAGAGCACTACCCGGTCGTAGACCTGCTCGGTGCCGTCGCTGAACAGCACCAGGAACGCTCCGTCGACGGTGTGCCGGATGCCGACGATCTCGCGCAGGGACATTTCCGCCACTCGCGCCTGGGCCGTGTCGGAGTACGCACCGAGGTCGGGCAGAGTGTTGCGCCGGTTGTAACCACCGCTGAAGCTGTACTCCCGCTGCGCCCGCGCGTCGACCGCCGGGTCACCCGTCACCCGTTGCGGCGGTAGGGGCCTGGCCAGGGCCGACCAGTCGATGCGCCCCGCCGGGGAGGCTGCGGCCTGCTCGATGTCCCACGCCCCGGACGCGCCCGCGCCGTAGACCAGCACCCGGTCGCCCGGATGGTACGCGTCGGCCAGGTTCTGCCCGCCGAAGTTGACCGGCGGCGCGGCCGGGCGCGGATCGGTGAACGAGCCGTCCGGGGCATGGCCGAGGCGGGTGGCCACCTCCTCGGGCAGCGTCCGTGGATCCACCGGGCCGCCCGCCGGGTCGTGGACCTGCCCGGTCAGGGTGTCGACGGCGTACCCGGTGACGGAGTCGACCACCAGCGGATCAGTCGGCCGGCCGGTGAGGTCGGTGAGCAGCGGCAGATCAGCCCGGCCGGTGCCAGGACCACCGAGGACGGCTCGTACGGTCGGGGGCAGGTCGGCCGGGTCGACCACGGCGCCGGCGGGATCCCGGAACACCGGTACCGCGCCGGAACGGTCAACGCGGTAGCCGGTGGTCGGGTCGATGTAACGACCGTTGGTGGTCGCCGGCGCGCTCGGTACCCGGGAAGGTCCCGGACCGGTCGCGATGTCGACGGATTCGGTGAAGACCTCCCGCCCACCGATGGTGACCCGGTAGTTCGCGCCGTCGGGCCACCCTGCGGCGTCGGCCGGGCGAGGTGTGACCGAGGTCGCCAGGCCCTGGTAGGTGGGCATCCCGCTGAGCGCCCGGGCGGCGCCCACCGCGTCGGCGAAGACGTCGGACGGGGTGAACTGGGTGCCCTCTTCGGCCAGGTCGCCCGGCTGGAACGGCAACCCGGGCAGCTCCAACTCGGAAGGGACCTGCCCCATCAGCAACGTCTGCCGCTCCGCCCACGGGTCGTGTCCCTGCGAGACGCAGAGCACCGGCGGCAGGCCGGTACCGGTGTCGGCGGGGGCCCCCATGGTGACGAAGTCGGCGGTGGCGGCCCAGCCCCCGCCGATCACCAGCCGGCCGAAGACATGATCGGGTGCCGCGTCCAGGGCCGAGTCCACCCTGGCGGTCAGGGCCAGGTCGGCGTCGTTGCGCAGGGCGGTGGCCTGCTGGGCCCAGGCTCGGGCCTCGGCTCGGAGAGCCGACTGTGCGGCCCGCAGGTCCGCGACGAGCTGTTGCCCGTCGCTCTGGGCGAACCCGATCAGGCTCTCGACCTCCGGGGCGAGGGATCCCAGTTGGTTCCGGATCAGGTCGAGGCGGGCCTGAGCCGCCGCCGGCCCGACCGTCGGCACGTTATCCCCGAGTCTGTGTACCGGATGGGCCGGTTGCTGTTCCAGCAGGCCAGATGCGATCAGCAGGCTCAACGCCTCGGCGCGGAGCTGACCGGCCCGGACCGCATCGGCCGTGGCGGCGCTGTCGGCGAGCACCACCCGCAGCTCGGCCAACTGGCCGATGTTTCGCGCGGTGAGAGCGCGGGCTCCGTCGTGCTCCGGCCGGGCACCCTCGGCGAGCGCAGTGGTTGCGTCGGTCCGCAACCCGCCGGCCCGCTCCTGGGCGACGGTGTCCACCTCGGCCAGGGTCGCGGCCACCGCCCGGCGGACATGATCCGGGTGCGCCCCGGTCGACACCTGCACCACAGCACCGTCGGCGGTGTACTGGATGGTGGCGACGGGCACGAGCGGCGTGTCTGTCGGAGGGTCGGTCAGCTCGATGCGCACCTGGTAGGGGCCGTCGAAAGTGTCCAGGGTGACGGTGGCGTTGGCGGGATCGACGTGCGCTGCGTCGGGCAGCGGCCCGCCGGTCAGCGCGGCCCCCAGTGCTTGGGTGGTACGTGCTGGATCGGCGTCGAGCAGCGCGCCACCGAAGGTCGTACCGGCGGCGGCCTGCCGCAGGTCGGGCCCGTCGGCGTGGCTCGTGGAGTCGCGGCCACTCGGCGGCCCCGGCGGGCCGTCGAGGTTGGTCAGGCCGTCGATTCCACCTCGGGCCACACCTGCCGGCCCTTGGTCCGGCCCTCGCGGCGTGCCTGTGCGTACTCCTCCATCACCCGCCGGGGCGGCAGGCTGGAGTGCACCGTGATCACTCCCGACCGGTCGATGATGTAGCTCCCCTGGCCCACGTGTATCCCCGAGGCCCGTTCCTGCTCCGAGAGTCTCTCCCGGGCCAGCCAGCCGAACTCGAACTCCCGGAGCACGATCGGATTCCCGGTTCCCAGCAGTCGGCTGATCAGCGCCAGCGCCTCGTCCTCGGTCAACTCGCCCCTCCCCGTCAGGCATCATCATCGCCCAGAGGGCATGAGTTTCCCGCACGTCGGCGTCCGGCATGTCGGGCGACGTCGTCCCGGTCTGCGGATCCCACCACATCGGCGCGTCGGCGTCGGCCGGGAAGACGATCACGAAGGCGTGGGAGCCGTCGACCTCGGGTCGGCCGGTCTCGTCGAGGACGACGTTCCCGGCGCCGTCGAGGAACAGCCAGTCGGCCACCACCAGCGCTGACGCTCCCGGACCGGCGTCCGCCACCCGCTGGTAGACCTCGGCGTACTGCCGGGCGACCGCGTCCGTGCGGGCGGACAGGTCAGCCGGCAGGTTGTCGGACCCTCCGGTCCACTCCCCGCCGATCCACGCCTCGGCCCGCTCCAGACCGCCCCGCTCACCGGAGACGCGGTCGATCGATCCGTCGTCGAACCGGTCAGCCCAGCGGGGCACCGACACCTGGGGATCGCCGTGGAAGCTGGCCAGTGCGGCCAGTGAGCAGTCGAGACAGTTGTTGCCCCGGCCCGGCTGGTCCGACCCGCCGTCGTTGACCAACTGCCCGTACGGGTGGGTGGACGGGTCGGCGAAGACCGAGTACCCGTCCGGGGTGGTCAGACTCGCGGCAAGATCGTCCTGGAAGCGGGTGTCTTCCAACGGTGCCAACTCGCCCGGCCCGATCCGCCGGCTCTCCGGCAGCGAGGGCTGGGGGGCGGCGTCGGTCAGGCTGTCGGTTCCACCGTCGGCCAGACCTGCCGACCCGTCATCCGGCCCTCCCGGCGGGCCTGCGTGTACTCCGTGATCAGCAGTGGTACCGGCAGACTCATCTGCGCCGTTATCACTCCCGTCCGGTCGATGATGTAGCTCCCGTGGCCCAGGTGTCTGCCCTCCGCCCGTTCCTGCGACGACAGCTGCTCCTTCGCCAGCCATCCGAACTCGAACGGATGCAGCTCGATCTCGTTCGCCGTGCCCAGCAGGCGCTTGATCAACGTCAGCGCCTCGTCCTCCGTCATTCGGAACCCCTTCCACCGCAGGCACCATCGACCACAGTGCGTAGGTATGCTGCACATACGCGGCCGGCGGCTGCGGCCACGTCATTCCCCGTTGCGGATCCCACCAGACCGGGCCGTCGGCGCCCTCCGGATAGACCAGGACGATGGCGTGTGAATCCTGAACCTGTACGTGCCCACCGTCGAGGACCAGTTCGCCGGTGCGGGGATCCGTCCTGACCCATTCGGCCACGACGAGCGCCGCCGAACCCGGACCTGCCTCCGCGACACGCTGATGGAGCTGCGCGTACTGCTCGGCCACTGCCGCCGCGTGCTCGGCCGGCGTGGTGGGCAGTCCGGTGGGGCCACCGGACCAGTCGGCGCCGAGCCATGCCTCGGCGCGGTCCAACCCACTCGCCTCGCCCGTGACGGTCTCGATCGAGCCGTCCGGCCGGACGTCGGCCCACCGTGGGAAGGACACCCGGGGGTCGCCGTAGAAGCTGGACAACGCCGAGAGTGAGCTGTCCAGGCAGTTGTTGCCACGACCCGGCTGTGCGGGCCCACCATCGTTGACCAACCGGCCGTACGGATGCGTGGACGGGTCGGCGAAGAGCGCGTACCCCTCGGGCGTCCGCAGGCTCTGCTCGACGTCCCACTGGTAGCTCGGATCCTCCAACGGCGCCAACTCACCCGGCCCGAGCCGGCGGGTCTGTGGCAACCCGTGGTCGGTGTCGATCGGTACCGACGTCGGACCGGCTCCGATCGCAGCCGGTGCGCTCGGGCCGGCATCGCTCAGGTCGCCGGGCCGCGCCTCCACTCCTCGGGCGTCGGCGGCCAGGTCGACCGGCGGCAGATCTCCGTCAGCTCGGCCTCGGTCGGCAGCGGGACCGCCGTGAAGTGCGCCACCTGGCGCTCCGCCGTCGCCCGGTCGACCTCCTCGGTCTCGTGGCGTTCCGGGTTCGCCCACAGGATCGCCGCCGCCACGTCCGGGCGGAACGTCCACGCCTGCTTCGGCCGGTCCCAGATCACCGCTTGGGTCGGCCCGCTGCTCTCGGCCTGCGCGATCAGGTTGACCGGCGGGCCGGTCGGCTCGTCCGGTCTCCGCAGGAGGAAGTAGCCGAACCTCAGCTGCGCCATGCACGCCCCCCATCAGGTCAAGGTCCAGACCGGGCAGGTCGGACGCCGTCAATCCTCGCGCGGCCAGCACGTCGGCGAACGTGCGGCCCTGCTCTGCCAGCGAGTCGAGGTACGACTGGAGGATGCTCGCCTGGCCCGGCGACGCCATCCACTTGGCGAAGCTGGTGTCCTTCGGCGGCGGGAACCGCGTGGCGTCCATGCCACCCGGCATGCTCGCCACGATGCCGTTGGCCTTGTTGATGGCGAGGATGTCGAGGAACGCGTTCACCCGGGCGGCGGGGGGTTGCGCCGGGTCGCGCATCACCTCGTACGGCAGGTGGGTCTGGGTGCCGATGGTGTAGCTGGTGGCGGTCGGGAACTGCAGCTCGAAGGTACGTCCGGACGGCGACGTCAGCGTGCAGTTCAGGCCGAAGAACCGGTTTCCGGGCTGCCAGAAGTTCTTCAGGTCGGTGACCTGGTAACCCTGGGCCTCCAACGACGAGAGGATCGAGTCCACCGCCGGCCCGTACGCCTCGGACTCCGGCCCACGCACCGAGAACCGCACGACGTCGTTGACGGTGTCGAGCGCCGATGCCATGTCGTAGCCGAGCGGTTCCATCTCGCTGCGGAACTTGCGGGCCAGGGATTCCGCGCCCTTGACCCGGTGCTGCTCGCCGAGCATGCTCAGCGCGTCCGCACCGGTCAGCCCGAGCCGCGCAGCCACCTCCGCGTTGACGCTCTGCAGGTCGGCCAGGATCTGGTCGGCGTCCAGCCGGGCCTCGGTCAGCACGTCGAGCAGGGTGGCCTGGTCGGTTTCCGAGAGCCCGTCAAGGTAGCGGGTCTCGGCACGGTCACCGTCCGGCCTCGACGCGTCGGCGTCGCTCAGTCCGTCGGATTCGGTGCCGGCCAGACCTGACGGCCGGTTATCTGGCCCTTCAGTCGGGCCGCCGCGTACCGCTTCATGATCAGTGGTGGCGGCAGGCTGGGATGGGCCGTCACCAGGCCCGTCTGGTCGATGATGAAGACCCCCTGGCCCAGCTGTCGGCCCTGTGTCCGTTGTGCCGGGGAGAGCGTCTCCTGGGCTGCCCAGCCGAACTCGAACGGGAAGATCGCCACCGGGTTGTCCGTCCCCAGCAGTCTGGTCATCAGCTGCCGGGCGTCTTCCATGCTCATCGGCATAACTGGGCTGCACCTCCGTCGACCCAGGGTTCGGCGTCAGTCCGACGCCGTCGCTGGGCAGCGAGTCAGGGTTGCTCTCGGCGATGGGGCTGGGATTGCCCTCGGCGTTGGGGGCGCGCGGCGGCGTCACGTCCGCGCCGGGCCTGCTGGTCGGACCGGCGTCCGGCTCCCGGTCCGGCGGCCGCGTGGCCGGCGGGGTGTCGGCGGTCGAGGCCGGTGGGGGCGGGGCCGGCCTGCTGGCCTCGGGTGCGGCGGGTCTGACGGGATCGCCTTCGGCGTCGAGCACGATCGCCCAGACGTCACCCACCCGATCGGCGTACAACGGGTCACTGTCGGAGATTTCTCTCCGCTGGCCGTCGACCCAGATTATGGTGCCCTCGTGGTTGACGGCAGTCCAGGTATGCGCCTCGCCGTTCTGGCCCGGCCAGGCACCGACAACCAACGCCGCGGAGCCAGGGCCGGCCGCGCGAAGAGCCTCGGCGACAGCATCGAGTGCGGCGACTCCGGTGCCCTGGTGGCCGAAGCTGGCTCGTAGTGCCTGCTCTTGTCGGGCAGTGCTACCTCGTTCCGAATCAGCCGGCTGGGCCGTTGCCGCCGCCACCTCCGGACGTCCGAACCAGGTAGACAAAACGGAAAGACCGACGTCCGCACAGTTGGTGTTACGCCCTGAGACAGTGGTTCCACCGTCGTTGACCAGATCCACCCATGATCCGACGTGCGGGTCCGGATGGACCGTCGGTCGCCCAGTCGCCGGGTCCCGGGGCACCGCAGCGTCCAGCGCCTCTTGGTCGGCTTGGTCGGGCGGCACCAGACCATCTGGCTGTCCGTAGGGCCGGTTGTCGCTCAGCGGCGGGCCGTTGCCCACCAGTCCCGCCACGGACGGCTGGTAGACAGCGACGTCACGATCCGGATCGGTGATCGGCTCGACGCCGAACTGCGGCAAGAAGTGGGCACAGGACCGGCACGGCGGTCGGTAATGCCCGAGCTCATATGTGACACCGTCCGACCGGGCCGGCTTGACCTGGTGCGTCACGATCTTTGCGCCTTGCAGGGCGTTCAGCGCGTACTGCTCGAAGTTGCCAGGTTCGCCAACCTGACGCCACTGCTGCTCGAGCAGGTACAGCTGGTCGGACACCAGGGCAACCTCGGCACACTTGCCGTGTCCACTGCCGACGTCGTCAACCAGGCTCGCTTCCGTCAGGTCCAGGGCCGCCTGTGCGAGCGGATGCACACTGGGTTGCGTCGGCGGCTTGGTGCCCTTGTCAGCCGTCATGCTGGTGTGCGTGGTGATGTCACCGTTGGGCATCAACAACGCGCCAGCCATGCCGGGCTGCTTGCCCTTGGAGACTGTGCTGGCCTTGACCGCCGTCCGGACGGTCTCCGCCAACGTCCGCGACGCCTCGATCACGGCGCGTTCGGCTTCCGGACCGGTCGGATCGCCGTCGACCGACGTCGGATCCAGGTTCCAGCTGTACGTACCGCGCCCCGTCGGCCCGTCCGACCGCCTGAGGGTCGACGGGTCGACCGGACCGCCCTGGACGCCGGGCGTGCTCGGTCCACCCTGCAGGGTTCCGGTGCTGCCCGGTACCGGAACGACGACCGGCCCGTCGGTGACGGTCGGCTGGTTCGGGTCCGTCCGGGTCGAGTGCGGATCCTGGTCGCCCTCGGGAGTGGTGGGCGAGCTGTCGGGGGCGGTCGTCGGTTCGATGCCCGCCGTCTGTGCCGGCACCGTCGGGGCAGGCGGGTCGACGGGGGTACGCGAGTCAGGCAGGCCAGTGGACGGGGTGCCGGCCGGCTGGGTCGGAGCGCTCTGTTGCGCTGGGGTGCCCGGTTGCTGTGTGGCACCGACCTGCTGGGCGGGACCGCCGGGCTGGGCCGGGCTGGTCGAGGTCGGACCGGCGGTCGGGGTCAGCGAGACCGAACCGGCCGAGTTCGGCGCAGCGGGATTGACGACCGGCGTGGGCGGCGTGGTACGACCAGACGCCGGCTGCGTGGCGGTGTTGCCGGTGGTGGGCTGCGTGGTGGTGGTGGGCTGCGTGGTGGTGGTGGGCTGCGTGGTGGTGGTGGGCTGCGTGGTGGTGGTGGGCTGCGTGCCGGTCGTGGTCGACGCCGGGGCGTTGGGGGCGGTCCCCACCTGTGGACCGGTCACCACAGGCGAGCCGGCCGTCGGGGTCGTCGGGACGGTGGGGCTGGCCGGGGCGGTCGGCCCGGGGGCGCCAACGTTGCCCGGCGGCGCACCGACGACCGGCGCTGTGGGCGAGGCGGCCACCGGCGGGGCGGGCAGCACCGTCGGCGGCGCGTCCGTGGCTACCGGAGCGCCCGGTGCGTCAGCCGGGGCGGCGTCGGCGAATTCTCGGGTGGGGGTGTCGGTGACCGGCGTGCCCTGGCTGTCCGGCGTGACGCGCTGGGGGGCGGTGTCGGTAGCACCGCCTTCCCCGGTGGCGCGGTCGGTCGGAGTCGTGGTCGCGCCATCGGCGGGGACACCGACCGGGGTTCCGCTCGTGTCGTCGCCGCGCGAGGTGCGCTCTGCCGTGGCGGTGTCGCCATTCGGGGTGCCACCGTCGAGCGCCGGAGCAACCGCCGTGTCCACGGAGGGCGGCGCGAGGCTGATCGAGCCTGCCCCGCTGTCCGGCACGGTGCCGCTGCCGTTCTGGGTCGCGCCACCGCCGGTGTCGGTGCTCCCGGCGCCCGATGCGCCATCGGCTACGCCGGAACTGCCCGCACCGACCGAGCCGGATCCGCTGCCACCACCGGCGGCGCCGGCATCCGACGTCGAACCGCTGCCACCACCGGCGGCGGCCGAGCCGGCACCCGACGCCGAGTCGCCGCCAGCAGCCGCCGTGGCACCGTTGGCCGAGCCGGCACCCGACGCCGAGTCGCCGCCAGCACCCGCCGTGGCACCGTTGGCCGAGCCGGCGCCCGACGCCGAGTCGGCGCCAGCACCCGCCGTGGCACCACCGGTCGACCCGGCACCCGCCGTGGCACCGCCGGTGCTCGAGCCGGCACCCGAGCCGCTGGCGCCGCCGAGGTCACCGAGACCGTTCGCACCGCCGAGGTCACCGAGGGACGGGCCGGCTCCACCCGCGCCGAGGCCGGCGCCGGGAGTAAGCGAGATACCCATCTTGTCGAGGGTCCAGTTGGTGCCCCGGGCGCCCAGGTTGCCGGCCGCACCCCCGGCGAGGGTGGCCCCGGTGCGGCCGGCGCCGCTGGCGAAGCCACCGAGGAAAGCGTCTCCGCCAGGCAAGACGAACTGCTGGTTGACGCTGGCATTGGCGAGAACGCTCGCGGCTGGCGACACGATCGCATTTCGCGCGCCGGACGCGAGGCTGGTGCTGCCCCAGCGGACCAGGCCGCTGCCCGGAAAGGTCAACCGGGAGGGGCTGAACGAGAAGGGCATTCG
Organism: Micromonospora phaseoli; assembly: GCF_900109115.1. Taxonomy (GTDB): domain Bacteria; phylum Actinomycetota; class Actinomycetes; order Mycobacteriales; family Micromonosporaceae; genus Micromonospora; species Micromonospora phaseoli. The sequence goes on along the minus strand of NZ_FNYV01000017.1, from coordinate 85,131 downwards.
GGGCGCAGCCCGCCGGCCCGCCCAGCTCATGCCGGTACCGAGCACCGCACCATAGGCGCCGCCCGCGCCAGCGGTGAGGGTCCGCTTGCCGTCCCACTCCCGCCGCTCGCCGCTGTTCATCTGGTACGCCTGGGCACCGACGTCGATGATCAGCTCCTCGCCGATCTCTTCCAGCAACTCGAGACCGAGGCGGTTGAGGCCCCGCCGGAAACCCTGGCTGGTGGCAATCTGCCCCAGTCTGGTCCCGGCCAGCCGCAGCGCGGCGCTCATTCCCGCCCGGGTGAGCAGTTGCCGCCCCATCTGGGCGATCAGCCGCCGGAAGGCCACCGTCACCGCCTGCCGGCCGGTGGCCAGGATGCCCGGGATGGCACCGGCTGACACGCCGCCCAGCCACGCCATCAGCAGCGCGACGAACACCGCGATCACGGTGATGATGACCGCGATCATCACCGTGAGCTTGGCGTACTCGATCTCCAGCGCCGCCTGGTCACAGCCGACCGCGTACGCCGAGGCGATCTCCTGGATCAGCGGCAGGCCGGTGTTCGGGTCGACGCCGATCTGGTTCCAGAGGCGGCCGAACTCCTCGCCGGCCCCGCCGCCCCAGCTCTGCAGGATCTGCATGACCGCCGGGTCTGCCTGGCCCAACGTATCGCCGACCGCGTCGGCCAACGCCTGCCACGCGTCGGCAAGGTCGCGCATCCGGTCCTCGTCGCCGCTGGGCCACGCCTCACCCGCGCTCACCCAACAGATGGCATCCCAAACCCAGGTGTACTCGCCGAACGAGTCTCTGGGATTGGGTACCGCCACCCCGTGTGCCCCTTTGTCCGAATGACCCGCGACCGGCGGCCGACTACTTGTCGTCGCCGCCGAACAGCGTCTTGACCATGTCGTCGACGTCGACGGTGCCCTCGACCGCACCCTTGACCGTCGGTCCCAGCACCTCCACCAGCGGCACGAGATCCGCAGTCAGCTTGAGGACCTTGTCGGCGGGCTGGTCCTCACCGCCGAGGTAGCTCTTGTTGAACTCGTTGCCCGGCTCGTCGTCGCCCCAGGGGCGGCCCTCGTTCAGCGTCTCGATCGTCCCGGCGAGGTTCTGCCAGGTCATGGCCAAACGGGCACCGGCGGCACCGAGGTGGTTGGCCCCTTCCAGCGCCTCGTCGGGCTTGACGAAGGTCTCCCGCAGCTCAGTCATCGCTTGTCCTCCCCGGGCAGGTCGCTGTCCAATTGACGGAAGATGCCGTCGAGATCATGGTCGATGTAGGCCTGGAACTGACTGTCGGGAACGAACGGGCGGACCAGCTTCTCGACCTCGGCCATGGCCTTCTCGGTCGCGAGCCGGATCGTCTCGGTGACGGTGGCGGAGAGCTCCTTCGAATTCGGGCGGCGGTAGATGCGCGGGTCGAACTCGACCTTCGTCACCTGGCCCCGTGGCCCCACCGTGACGGTCACCAGACCGTCCTCCGAGGTGACCGTGGCCGCCACCGCCTTGAGCTGCTGCTGGAGATCACCCACGCCGGAGCGCATCCGCTCGAACTGGGCCATCAGCTCGTCGGCACGGGCGCGCAGCGCCTGTACGTCCATGGCGTGTCCTCCCCGTGCACGTCCACATTCCGCCCGCGCCTGGGCGTGACGACTCGACCATACTGAATTGATGCGACATCGGGGCGCCCGGTCTACGAGCGCTCGCCGTTACGATTCACCGACACGGGTTGACGGGGAGGTCAGCAGGCATGGTCCGGGACCGCCCATTGACGACACACGCCCTGGTGGCAGCGATGTTGGCTACGGCAATGTCGCTTCCCGTAGCGCATCCCGCCGAGGCCGCACCGGCGATTTGCCAGAATCCGAGCGATCCGGGACAGGTCAACACTGAGACCCCGTGGCACCAGCGGTGGCTCGCACCGCAACGGGTCTGGCCGTTCAGCACCGGCGCGGGAGTAAGGGTCGCCGTCATCGACTCCGGCACGGACAGCAGCCACCCCCAGTTGGCTGGGCGGGTGGACACCGGCTTCGACGCGCTGAGCGGCGCGCCCGGAGGCGATGTGGACTGCGTCTCCCACGGGACTGCGGTGGCCAGCATCATCGCCGCCGGCCGGCAGGATGGAGTTGGCTTCCACGGCCTCGCACCCGATGTCACGATCGTGCCGATCCGGGTCAGCGAGCGCAACGCCAACGACGCACAGGGCGCTGGTGGGGAGACCGTCACCGGCCTGGTCTTCGCGCAGGCGATCCGGCGCGCGGTCGACGACGGCGCCGACGTCATCAACATGTCGGTGACCCTCTACTACCCGGACCAGGACGTACGGGATGCCATCAGGTACGCCGCGGAGAAGGACGTGGTGCTGGTCGCCGCCGCGGGCAACGAACACCAGGACGGCGTCCGCCCAGACCCGGTGCCCTACCCGGCCGCCTACGACGGCGTGATCGGTGTGGGCGCCATCGACCAGAACGGCACCCGACTTCGGCAGTCCCAGATCGGGTCGTACGTGGACATCGTCGCTCCGGGCGGAGCGGTGGTCGCCGCCACTCGGCTGGCCGGGCATCAGGCCTGGGACGGCACCAGCTTCGCCGCCCCGATGGTGAGCGCGACCGCCGCGTTGATCCGCTCGGCCGAGCCTGGCCTGTCGGCGGCGGAGGTCGCCCGGCGGCTGCTGGCCACCGCAGACCCGGCCCGAGGGGATGCCTCGCGCGGCTACGGCAGCGGAGTGCTCAATCCTTACCGGGCGGTCACCGAGCGGCTGACCAGCGCGAAGCCGGTGGCACAGCCGCCGCTGCCCGAGGTACCGCACGACGCGGCGGCGCAGGCTCGCGCCCAACGGTGGGAGGTTTTCGGCCGGCTCGGGCTCTGGATCGGTCTGGCGCTGGCTATGGTCGCCGTCGGCGTGGCGGTGCTGGCGGCGCTGCTCCCCCGGGGCCGCCGGACCCGGTGGCGGCCCACCCGACCGTCGGCGCCGCCGCCTCCCGGACCTGAGCTCGACGAGCCGGAGGCGGCCTTCTTCCGAGTACCGAACTCGATGCAACGCGGCTGACGGCGATATCGGCGGCACCCGGACGACCGTGGCCCGCTGGCGGCTGCGGTGAGGACGGCCGACGACCAGCGGTGACGACGATGGCCCGGCAGAGGCCGGGCCATCGAATGGTTCAGGTCGAGGAGGGTCAGTCGCCGAACTTGGCGCGGTTCGCGGCCTCGCGGGCCTGCATTTTGGCGGCCGACTCGCGCAACGCCCTCTCGATCCGGCCGAGCAGGTCGCGCAGATCGTTGGCTGCGGACTCCCAGTCGGCCTGCCGACGGAAGTACGCCTCGCGCGCGTCGCCGTCCCAGGTCGCCAGCAGCGGGGCGATGCCGGACTTGAGTCCGTCGAGCTCGCCGGTCAGATTCTTGACAGCGCCACCGCAGCTGTCCGCCGCCGCGTTCAGGCCAGCGAAGTTGTAGCGAATCTCCATTTCGAGTCCTCCCCCGTCAGAGCTTCAGCGCCGCGGTGATCTGGCCGGCAGTCGCACCGGCGCTGTCCATGTCGGACCGAATCTCCTCGTCGCTGACGTCGTAGTCCTTACCGGCCGAGCCGACGGCCTCGGCAATCGCCCGCAGCGCGACGTTGAGCCGGGCCATGTCCTGGTCGAACCGCTCACGGACCTGCTGGAAGGAGCCTGCGCCGGCACCCCTCCACTGGTCGTACAGCGGTGCGAGCTGGTCCATAAGCTGGTTCAGGTTGCCGGTGAGCCGGTCGGCGACGGCATCGACGTCACCCTCGGTCTTCAGCATCAAGCCGGTGTCGGTATTCATCGACATGGCGGAAGTCACCCCCGTCCTCGTTCGATCGCCCCGCTTCGCCGGAGGCGGCCTGTCAGTCGGCGCTCACGCACCAGTGTCATACGAACGGTAACGGGTCATGTCCAACCTGCGCTAGACCGTTGCCCGGCCCGTACTTCCATTGTGGCTGGTCAGGTCACTCCGGGTCGAGGGCGAGTTTCGCCGTCGCCGGATCCAGGGCAGGGCCGGCGGGTAGCCGGACCACCAGGCTGGCGGGCAGTCGCACCGGCTCCACTTCCGCGTAGCCGAGCATCGCCGGTACCGCCTCGGAGGCCAGCGGATAGCGGTGTCCAAGGTCGGTGACCAGGTTCAGGGTGCCGGCCTCCTGGTCGGGTGAGGAGACGGCGGTGACCAGCACGCCGTAGCCGGGTTCGATGACGACCCGGTCAGCCAACGGAACCCCGTCACCGGTCTGCTCACCGCTACGCACCGGCTCCCGTACCGGCTGGACCTGGGCGTCGAGCAGCACCGTCGGCTCGTCCTCGCCCGGCTGGTAGGCGGCGCAGATGGCCGGCTGGTTGCCGACCAGCCGGGCGATCTCCGGCCGCTGCTCCGGTGCGCGGAAACGTCCCTGGTCCGGCGCCGCGGCCTTGGGAGCGGCGGCGGCGTCGCCGGCGGCGAGTTCGATCGGCACCGGCTTCGCCCCGTCCGGGTACGCCGTCTCTGTCGCCTTGTCGGCCAGGAGCACGTCCGCCTGCACGGGCGTGATCGGGACCAGCCGCGCCCGCTCCGCCAGGTAGTACTGGCGACTGCGATTCTGGCTCTCCACCATGAAGACCTGACCGACCCGGGCGTTCGGCAGCGCCGTGGACAGTGCGCCCCGATCGGTCACCCGGCGGGCGACGATCGGTTCACCGGCGGGCAGCGCGTTCAGCCACGCCCCGCCGACCTCGACCACCGGTTCGGCACCCATGGTGAGGCCCGTCAGCACCGTCTCCTCGTCACGGATCTCGTACCGGTGGTCCCGCCAGACCAGATGCAACCGGCTAGTCTTACGGTCGCGGACCAGCAGCCCGGCGTCACCCGCGTCCCGTCCCCCGTCGGGTGCCCGTCCGACGGTGAGCACGGTGGTGGCGACGACCCCGCCGGCGGCGTCCCGGGCCGGCTGGGTGCACAGCGTCCACGGGCCGCCCAGGATCCGATCGGCCGGCGGCAGCGCGTCCGGCGCGAACGGGATACCGATGCGTGGGCCACGGGGCGTGCCGACCAGCGAGTTGCGCGAGACCGAGACCGTCGGTGCGGACGACTCCATGGCCAGCAGTGCGGAGGCGTAGTTGAGCACCGGATGCAGGCGACCCTCCCGGTACAGATACCGGGTGCCGGTCTCCTTCTCCAGGATGACCGAGCCGCCTTCCTTCCATTTGGTGGCACCGCCCGGGCGGAGCAGGCCGTACACCCCCACCGCCGCCAGGCAGAGCACCGCCACCATCACACTGGCGAAGCCGGCGCCACCGAGCCGGCGGAACGGCGCCGCCTCCGGATCGGGCTCGCGCGCCACCAGCGCCGAGGTCATCCGTTGTACGAAGAACTGGTACGACTGGACCTGGTCCCGCCGCGACGGCATGGCACCCTCCCCCTGGCGTACGCCGGCACGGTCACGATTGGCGGACCGCGGTGCCTACCATAGGCACGGCGTCGAACCGCCCGGTGCCCGCACCCGGCGTCGGCCGGTGGAATCGACGACGGCAGACCGAGGAGTCCTTCGATGATCAGTCGCGACGAGGCCCTGACCATCGCGCGTCAGTGGGCCGCCGCCGGCCAGCCAGGGCCCACGCCGGAGGTGGACCTGCGCGAGTTCGACCTCGGCTATGTGGCCTGGCGTGTCATTCCCGCCCCACCGCCCACCGACGGGCCGCCCGTTCCACCACCATCCACCGGATACCCCCGGGCGGTCATCGACGGGCAGACCGGCGAGGTGTCCCAGTGGCCGTCGCTGCCCTGGCAAACGGTCGCCGAGAAGTACGCGCAGTACCGCGCCGCCGAGGGACGATTCCCGCCCGACGTGCGGCAGGTGTTGGACAAGGCCGGCTGGTTTCCGGGCCGCGACCGCACCGCCTCGGTCAACCTCTGGATGGTCCGCTTCGCCGACGAGCTGGCCGGGCTCGACTGCCCGCCGGTCGCCCGGGCCGCGCTGGTCGAGTTCGGCGGCCTGCGCCTGCCGCAATTCGGCAGACGTGGCCACTTGGGAGGCGGCTTCACCAGCTACATCCACCCCACCCTGGGCGGCGTGGTGACCGAGGCTGCCCGGGCCTTTGCCGAGGAGTACGACAACCCGGTCTACCCGCTCGGCAACAACGAGGACGGCCCGTCCGAGCTGGTCGTCGACGCACAGGGGCGGGTCTTCATGCTGCACTGGGCCGACGACTTCTTCGTCGGTCCCGACGTCGACTCCGCCATCGTCAAGCTGATCCGCGGCGGCGACCTCTCCGAAGCGAGCGACCGCGACTGGTGAGCCGGCCGGTCAGCCGTTGATGGCCCGCATGAACGCGTACAGGCCGAGCACGCTGCAGGCCACCGGCACCACGGCGAGCTGGAGCAGGATGTCGAGCATGTCGCCGAGCCGGGCCAGTCTGGGCGACGGGGCACGGCGGCTGTAGGCGAGCCCGGCGGCGGCCGAGAGTGCGGCGGCGACCAGGGCCACCGGCAGCACGGCCAGCACCCGCGCCGCAGTCGACGCGTCCGCCGCACCGATCAGCGGCAGCAGGCCGAGGCCGACCAGGCCGACGGCGAGCATCGGCACCCGGTGCCGGACCGTCGAGACCAGCCGGGCCCGCAGCAGGTAGCCCAGCGAGACGACCCCGGCGAGCAGCAACGCGGAGAGCGTGCCGGTCGCAGTGAGCACGACCAGGCAGCCGATGGTGACCACGAACGCGCCGAAGACCATGCCGGTGAACACCTCGTCGGCGCGGGCGGTGGCCTGGTAGACGACCGCACGCTTCGGTTGCGGCTCGTCACGCAGCAGGTCCTCGGCGGTACGCGGCATCGCCGGCATCGGCATCTTCCCGAGCCGGACGGAGAGCAGCGGCATCGCCGGCAGCAGCAGGGTCACCGCGCTCACCACGATCGCAGTGCCCTGGGCGGCGTCCATCGCGCCGAGGGCGAGGAGCCCGCCCACCATGCCCCAGAACCCAACGAAGACGGCAGCCACGAAGACCCGGGTCGCGTCGCCCACGCCGAGCAGACCGAGCAGGCCGGAGAGCAGCAGCACGGCGGAACCGAGCAGCACATGTGGGGCGCCCAGCGCCCACACCGACTCCCCGCTGCCGATGACCAGCACTCCACCGACGAAGGCGTAGGGCAGACCGGCGGCGGCCACTACCGCGCCGGCGAGGGAATCGGCCATCGCCCGGGACAACACGATTCCACAGACCAGCAGCAGACCCGCCGTACCGAGGGCGACCGCTCCACCGAGCCAGCCGGGCTCGGCGGAGGTGACGATCACGACCAGGCCGAGCAGCAGCAGCACCCCGGCCACGATCAGGCCGGTCAACCGGGTAGCGAACGGGCTCCAGGCCACACCACGCCGCCGGGCACCGTCGGCGACCGCCTCCATCAGGTCGTCGTACGCCAGCTCCGGCCAGTCCGTACGCCGCGGCACCAGGTGCAGTGTCTCGCCGTCGCGGACGCTCTGCGCCGCGAGCGTACGGGTGAGGTCGACGGCGCTGCCGTCGCTGCGCCGCAGCATCCAACCGCCGTGGCTGGTGCCGTCCGACGGATCCTCGTCGGCTTGGCGCAGCACGGCGGGGAGCAGACCGACGAGCGGCAAGTGCTCGGGCAGGGCGAGATCCAGCCGTCGGTTGGGGGCGACGACGGCGATGCGCGCGAGTCCGGTTCCGGCCTGGGTGACCACTGACGACCCCTCGGTACGAGGAGCGGGCCGGCGGGCCCGCGGCTGTCCTGACGGGCAAAGGCTACCTACCATGTGCCGATGACGCGGGGGCGGTTCAACGCGGCGCATCAGACCCAGGAGAGGCGACGGAGGTCTGTCACGTGAGCACGGTGGTGGTGAAGCGACCTGCGCGGCAGCCGGAACCGGAGTATCCCTCCGGTGAGGTGCTGCTGGAGGCGCCGCCTGAGGTGCCGGCACCCAGCGGCAAGGCCTGGGGGCAGATGCTGATGATGCTGCCGATGCTCGCCGGCTCGCTCGCGATGGCGCTGATGTTCGCCGGCCGGGGCGGCGGCACCTTCGCGTACGTCACCGGTGGCCTCTTCGGACTCTCCGCCATCGGCATGCTCGGCGCCCAGCTGACCAACAATTCCGGCGGGCCCAGCAAGCAGGAGATGCTGCAGAAGCGTCGCGAGTACATGACGCATCTGTCGCGCCAGCGCCGCCGGGTACTCAAGACGATCCGCCGGCAGCGGGAGGCCGCGTTCTACCGGCATCCGGACCCGGACGCCCTCTGGTCCCTGCCGCTGGGCCCGCGACTGTGGGAGCGTCGCCGTGGTGACGTGGACTTCGCCACCGTCCGCATCGGCCTCGGCCCTCAGGAACTGGCCACGCCGCTGGTGCCGCCACCCGCCACATCCTTGGAGAAGCTCGAACCGATGTGCGCGTTGGCGCTGCGCCGGTTCCTGACCACCTACGGCGAGGTGCCGGACCTTCCGGTGACGATGGCGTTGAACGGGTTCGCCCGGGTGCATCTGCGCGGCGACACCGACGCCGCCCGGGGTATGGTCCGATCGGTGATCGCCCAGGCCACCGCGTTCCACGCTCCCGACGACATGCTCGTGGCGATCTGCGTGGCAGCGGATCGGCGGTCCGAGTGGGAGTGGACGAAGTGGCTGCCACACGCCCTGCACCCGTCGCGTACCGACGCGCTCGGTCAGCTGCGACTGGTCGCACCGTCGGTGACCGGGCTGGAGGCGATGCTCGACGACGTCCTGGCCAGCCGGCCCCGGTTCAACACCAGCGGCGGTCCGCCCCAGGTCGCCGGCCCGCACGTGCTGGTGGTCGTCGACGGCGGCGACACCGCCGGTTCGGACCACCTGATGACCGACGGCGGGGTGGAGGGTGTCACTCTGCTGGACCTGTCCACCCCGGCACCACGCCTGCTCGACCGGGCGCGGCTGGTGCTGGAGGTGAACTCGGACCGCCACTTGAACAGCACCACCGTGGACGGGTCGGCGGAGATCGGTCGGGCCGACGACTGCCAGGTGACGGAGATCGAGACGCTGGCCATGCAGCTCGCTCCGCTGCGCCTGTCGGCCGCCTCCCGTGGTGGTGGCGACACCCCGCTCACCACCGAACTGGGCCTGGCCGAGCTGCTCGACCTGGGTGACCCGTACGAGTTCGAGGTCGACCAGGCGTGGCAGCCGCGCCCGAACCGCGACCGGCTGCGGGTGCCGATCGGCGTGGGTACCGACGGCGGCCCGGTGGAGCTGGATCTGAAGGAGTCGGCGCAGGACGGCATGGGCCCGCACGGGCTGCTCATCGGTGCGACCGGTTCCGGCAAGTCCGAGCTGCTCCGCACCCTGGTGCTGGCGCTGGCGGCCACGCACTCGTCGGAGAGCCTCAACTTCGTCCTGGTCGACTTCAAGGGCGGAGCCACGTTCACCCGGCTGGACGGTTTGCCGCACACCAGCGCGGTGATCACCAACCTGGCCGACGAACTGCCCCTGGTCGACCGGATGACCGACTCCATCAACGGTGAGCTGGTGCGTCGACAGGAGCTGCTGCGCGCGGCGGGCAACTACGCCTCACAACGCGACTACGAGAAGGCTCGGGCGGCGGGCGCCCCACTCGCTCCGCTGCCGAGCCTGCTCATCATCTGTGACGAGTTCTCCGAACTGCTCACCGCGAAGCCCGACTTCATCGACATGTTCGTGCAGATCGGTCGGGTCGGCCGGTCGCTCGGGGTACACCTGCTGCTGGCGAGCCAGCGCCTGGAGGAGGGGCGACTGCGGGGACTCGACACCCACCTGTCGTACCGGATCGGTCTGCGGACGTTCTCCGCGATGGAGTCCCGGGTGGTGCTCGGGGCCACCGACGCGTACGAGCTGCCCCGGTCGCCGGGGCACGGCTACCTGCGCTTCGGCACCGAGCCGTTGATCCGGTTCAAGGCCGCCTATGTCTCCGGCACCTACCGGAGCAAGACCGCCGCGGCGGTCGCGGCCGGCGACGGCGAGGACCGGGTACGCGAGTACAGCACCACCTACGTCGCCCCGCCGGTGACCCGTACGCCGAAGCAGGAGGAGGCGCCGGAGCCGGCCGACGGTGTCGGCGAGAGCGTCCTGGACATCCTCGTCGGCCGGCTCGCCGGTCGAGGTAAACCGGCGCATCAGGTGTGGCTGCCGCCGCTGGCCGAACCGCCGACGTTGGACCAACTGCTGCCTCCGATGACCGCCGACCCCGCTCGCGGGGTGACGGTGGCGCACGCCGGACTGCTGGGCGAGTTGCAGGTGGCGGTCGGCATCGTCGACAAGCCCTTCGAACAGCGCCGGGACGTGCTCTGGTTCGACCTGGCCGGCGCGGCCGGCCACGCCGTGATCGTCGGTGGTCCGCAGAGCGGCAAGAGCACCCTGCTGCGGACGGTCGTCACGTCGCTGGCGCTGACCCACACTCCCCGCGAGGCCCAGGTGTACTGCCTCGACCTGGGCAGTAGCGCACTCTCCTCGCTGCGCGACCTGCCGCACGTCGGCTCGGTGGCGACCCGCCTCGACGCCGGCCTGGTCCGGCGTACCATCGCCGAGCTGCAACTGCTGATGGGCGAGCGGGAACGGCGATTCGCCGAACGCGGCGTCGACTCGATGGCCGAGTACCGCCGGGCCCGCCGGCACGACCAGCACAACGACGACCCGTTCGGCGACATCTTCCTGGTCATCGACGGTTGGGCGACGCTGCGGGCAGAGTTCGAGGATCTTGAGTCCACGATCAACGACATCGCCAACCGGGGCCTCTCCTTCGGTATCCACCTGATCGTGACCGCCGGACGCTGGATGGATCTGCGTCCGGCCGTGCGGGACGTCTTCGGTACCCGGTTGGAGCTGGCCCTCTCCGACGCCAGCGACTCCAATCTGGATCGCCGGGCGGCGATGAACGTGCCGGAGAAGTCGCCCGGTCGGGGTATCACCCCGGACGGGCAGCAGTTCCTGGCCGCGCTGCCGCGCGCCGACGGCGCGCAGGAGGCGGAGACTCTCGCCGAGGGGTCCCGCAAGCTCGTCACCGATCTGGCCGCCGCCTGGCAGGGACCGGGTGCCCCGCCGATCCGGCTCCTCCCGCCGGTGGTCCCCTACGGCAGCCTGCCCAGCACCGGACGCCCAGGGGTGCCGATCGGCATCGCCGAGGTGGACCTTCAGCCGGTGCATCTGGACTTCGCCGCCGATCCGCACTTCATCCTCTTCGGCGACGGCGAGTCCGGGAAGAGCACCTTCCTGCGGTCCCTGGCGCAGACGATCGTCGACCGCCACGATCTGACCGAGGCCCGGCTCGTTCTCGTCGACTACCGGCGCAGCCTGCTCGGCGACATCACCACGCCGCACCTGATCGGGTACGGCTCGACGGCCCAGGTCACCGAGAACATCGTCGCGGAGGTGGCGGCCGTGATGCGCGACCGGCTGCCCCCGGACGACATCAGCGCGGATCGGTTGCGGGCCCGCGACTGGTGGAAGGGCCCGGATCTCTACGTGCTGGTCGACGACTACGACCTGGTCGCCGGCGCCGGCAGCAACCCGCTGACCCCGCTGCTGGAGTTCCTGCCCCAGGCCCGGGACATCGGCCTGCATCTGGTCATCGCCCGGCGGACGGGCGGTGCCAGTCGCGCGCTGTACGAGCCGGTGCTGATGCGGCTTCGGGAGATCAGCACGCCGGGCATCGTGATGTCCGGCAACCGGGACGAGGGCGTGCTGCTCGGCACCGTCCGGCCCGGGCCGTTGCCACCGGGCCGAGGTTGGCTGGTCTCCCGGCGCGGCGGCACCCGACTGGTGCAGTTGGTGCACCTTCCGCAGCGCTCGTAGACCCGGTACGGGGTTGCCCGATGAGGCTACTGTCCGCCAGAGTGGACTTACGGTGCGCGGCTACGGACTTCGGCCTTCCCGAGTGAAGAGCAGCCGCGCCGGCACCGTGTGAGCGAACGGGGGAGGGACATGAGCGACGCGTGGCTCGTCGACGAGCAGATCGACGTCGATATTCAGCAGCTGAAGGACTTCGCGGACGCCATCCGCAAGGAGATGGAGACCAACTTCCAGCCCAGCTTCGACAACGGCCTGCGCCCCATGCTCACCGTGCAGGCGCCGTTCGGCGGCGGCGGGCTCAAGGAGGCGGCGTTCTTCCGGGGCCGGCACGACGAGAGCCGGGTGGCGGTGTCCGCCCTGATGGGCGACGTGATGAAGGGCCTCACCTCGCTGAGCATGGCCGCCATGTCCATCTCGGCGGAATACCTGACCGGCGATGCGCTGTCCCAGGCCACAAATGAGGACGTCTACAACGCGTTCACCGCCGTCGACGGCCAGGACACCCTCAGTGGCAAGTGGGAGCAGAGTGGCGAGAACCCCGCGGACGCGGTGCCCGCGGAGGCCCTGAACCCGACGCCGATGAACCCCTATGCCGGCATGGACTCCTGCCCGACCGGGGAACAGCGCGAGGAGACCCCGGCGTGGGCCAAGGCGGATGTCGTCGGCGAGGGGTCCGGCGCCTACCTGATCCCCAGCGACGGCGAGCTCATGCACGACCCTGAGCTCCATCTGGACCAGTCGGATCTTCGGTGACGGTGACACGGGGCGGGATCTGAGGAGCGGGGATGAGCGACGACTACTACGGTTGGCAGCCGATCAGCTACCCGATGTATTCCGGCGTGTCGGACGACTACGCCGCTGAGCGGGCCGCCGACTCCACGCCGTACGAGCCCACGGCGTGGGACTCGGTGAACGTCGAGCAGATGTGGGAGTACGTCCGAAAGGAGAGCGACGAGCGCACCACCGCGCTCGCCGACATGTGGCGACGGGCTGCCAGCCTGCTGCAGACCACCCGGGACAACCTCAAACGCCACGCCGACTCGCTGGATGCCCGCTGGCAGTCACCCGCCGCACGGGTCTTCATGTCCCGGGTGGGCGCCACCCTGCACTCGCTCGACGAGTGGAAGGACGTGGCCACCAACAACGCCACCGGCCTGGACCAACTCGCCAGCAAGATCGAGACCGCCCAGCGGGAGATGAAGACGCTCTGGCAGGAGTACCAGGCCGAGCAGACCCGGCAGGGAGAACGTCGGACGAACGACGAGGGCTTCCAGCCTTCCGACCTCGTCGACTGGATCCCCGGCGTCACCGGCAACGACGCCAAGTCGTACGAGGACGTGCAGAACGAGTTCCACCAGCGCGCCAAGAACATCGCCAAGCCGCTGGCCGACCTCTACATCGACGTCTACATCTCCAACATCTCCCGGGGCGGAAAGTTCAAAGGCCCGACCGATGCGGTCTTCAGAAATCCGTCCGACGTGCCCGGACCGGGCGTTCCGGGAGCACCCCGGCCCGGCGCGCCCGTGGCCGGAGCCGCCCCGAACCGGCCGGGCATGCCGAACCGACCGGGCATGCCGACCCAACCCGACGTGGGCGATGGGCCGGCCGGGCCGGTGGCCCCGCCGCCAGCCAATCTCCCGGAGGGCGTCGGTCTCGCCGGCGGCGCGGCCGCGCCGCCGGCCCCACCGCCGGCCGCCCCGCCCGTCACCACCGCACCGAGCGCCCCCGTGACACCCGGTCCGGTGGTGCCGCCGGTGGCCGGGCCCCGACCGATCGGACCTGGTCCGACCGCATCGAACTCGGGAGCTCGGCCGAACGCGCCCCGGACCACCCTGCCGGGTTCTGGCGGTCCCGGCGCACCCGGTGGCCGTGGGCCGGGGCCCAACCGCCCCACGCTTCCCGGAGCCGGTGGCCCGGGCAGCGGGTCCGGAGCACCGGGCGGTGGCCGGCGGGGTACCGCGCCGAACCGTCCGACCCTGCCCGGCAACACCGGCACCGGGGCACCCGGCGGTGGCCGGGGCCGACCGGGCCTGGGTGGCAGGCCGGGCGGGTCGGCACCCCCACCACCGTCGAGCCCGCGTCTGCCGGGCTCCACCGCCGGCTCCGGCCAGCGGGGCACCGCGCCGGGCCGTCCCTCCTCGCCGCCGCCCAGCCTCGGTGGCCAGCGGGGTGCCGGGCCGGGCGGTCCGCCCAAGGCCGGTTCGCCGATGACCGGCCGGCCGGGCCAGCCGTCGACCGGCAAGCCCGCAGCCGGCCAGCCGCCGGTCGGCCGGCAGCCGACCGGCGGTGCGCGGCCCGATCTGAGCGGACGCGCCGGCGCGGGCGCCGGGCGCCCCGCACCGACCACCGGGCCGGCACCGTCGCTTGGCGGCCGGCGCGGCGGGCCGGCCAATCCACCCCCGCGCAAGGGTGCCCCGCGCGACGGGGATCAGGAGACCTGGGAGTACGGCGAGGGCGACGACGAGTTGTGGGTCACCGAGTCGTCCGCCGTCGGCGTGGTGGAGGCCCCTGCCGAGCACCGGCCCCGTGAGCAGGGCAGGACGCTCGGCCAGAGCTGACCGCGGGCGGGCCGGTCACCCAACCTTGGGTTGCCGGCCCGTACCATGCGGTGACCGTCCAATCCCGGCCGTCCGGCACGACGGCCCACAGAGGAAGGCTGACGGGCATGCGTGTCCTCACCCGAGCGGCAGCCGCCGCGCTCGCCACCACGAGCGTCCTGGCCGCCCTCACCCTGCCGGCCGCACCCGCCCTGGCGGATTCCGTCCGCGACGACTCGTGGCACGTCAAGGCCCTGGAGCTGGCCGAGCTCCACAAGATCACGCAGGGCGAGGGTGTCACCGTTGCGGTCGTCGACAGCGGGGTGGACCCCACGCATCCGGACCTGCGGGGCAACGTCCTGCCCGGCGTCGACCTCTACGACGACGACGCCAAGGGTCGGGTCGATCGGATCGGGCACGGCACCGGAGTGGCGTCGCTGATCGCTGGTCACGGACACGGCACCGGCGGCCGGGACGGGATCCTCGGCGTCGCGCCGAAGGCCAAGATCCTGCCGGTGACCATCAAGAAGGAAGGCAATGCGCCGATCGCGCCGACGGCGCTCGCCGCGGGCATCAGCTGGGCAGTCGACGCCGGCGCTGACGTGATCAACGTGTCGCTCTCCAGCAGCTTCAACGACGAGCTGAACCAGGCCGTCGAGCGCGCTTACCAGAGCAACGTGGTCGTGGTCGCCTCCGCCGGCAACGACGATGACATCCTCGTCGGCAATCCGGCCGCGCATCCCGGCTGCATCGGCGTCAACGGCGTCGACCGCAAGGGAGTCATCAGCAAGGCGGCCTCCGTGCCGGGCACGCTGGACCTGCGGGTCGACATCGCCGCGCCCGGCCAGGACATGGTGGTGGCCGTGCCCGGCGGCCGGTACCGCACCACGACCGGCAGCAGCACCAGCAGCGCGGTCGTCTCCGGTGCCATGGCCCTGATCAAGGCCGAGTACCCCGACCTGAGCGCGTACCAGCTGTTCCTGCGCCTGATGGAGACCGCCGAAGACGCCGGCGAGCCGGGCCACGACGAGTACTACGGATGGGGCGCACTCGACCTGCGCGAAGCATTGACCGGCGAGCCCGACGGGCGGGCCAGCCGCACCGCGTCCACCGGCCGGCCGGAGGTGGACGACCCATTGGCCGCTGCCCGCGCTGCGGGTAGCGACGGCCCCGACATCGAGGAAATCGTGATCGTGGTGCTGGTCTGGGCCGTGATCCTTGGCATCCTCGCCGGCATAGTGATCGCCATAGTCAGGCTCCGCCGCCGCTCGCGACGGCGCAGGGCAGGGGCCATCGCCCCGGAAAACGCGCTCGCCACGAGCGGGGCGCCCGGACCGCCGGCACCGGACGCGCCCAGCGAGCAGCTCCCTGCCTCCACTCCGACCGACGACGGGGTGTGGCGACGGCCGTCCGGCTGATCTGATTCGAGGAGGCGTCCATGCCGACACCGCCAGCCGAGGGATCGTCATCGCCGATCCTCGGTCCGTCACCGGCCCAACAGCCGACCGGGGCATGGGGGACGCCGCCAGCCACGCTGCCGCCGCGTCGCCGCCCGGTCGTCGTGATCCTCGCCGTGCTGCTGATGGTGCCGTCTATCGTCACCTGGTTGATCGCCGGTTTCGCCTTCTTCCGGGCGATGCTGCGCTCCGAGGGCGACGGGCTCGGCAGGTTCCTGGTGGTGTGCATCGGCGCGGGCGGGCTCGGCATCGCCCTGCTGGTGGTGCTGCTCGGATCGCTCGGCATGCTCATGGCCTGGGTCGGCGACAGCGCGGAGGGGCTGGCGGTGCCGGCGGGCTTCACCTTCGGGCTCTTCGTCGTCGTCATCGTCGTGCTGCTCGTGCAGGGCAAGCTCAGCTACCACCCGACGATGGTCACCCCACTCGTCGTGGGTGGGCTGGCCGGCGTGTCACTCGCGCTGATCAAGAGTCCGCCGGCCCGCGCCTGGTTCACCGGCCGTCGTCGCTGACCGCCCGAGGACCGGCACCGCTCGACAGCGGTTCGGCGGTGCAACGTCAGGCCGGCTGGTCGCTCGGGGCAGGCTGGGCCGCTCAGGCCGGCTCGGCGTTCAGGCCGGCGACCAGCGGCGGCTGGCTGCCTCGAAGCGGGCCAGCAGCTCGTCGCGCCCGTCCTGGTGCAGGCAGCGCAGCTCGGTCCCGTCCGGCACGACCAGTGACTCCATCCGGGGTGGACCCTGGCCCCACTGCTCGGGCGTGGCCTTGCTGGGTGGCCAGCGCAGCACCGGCACCCACTCGTCCGACTCCTCGAAGGGCGAACCCTCACCGAGCAGTCCCAGGCGTCGGTAGAGCCGGACCGGGGTGTCCCGCCCCGGGCCGTGCCAGGCGTGCACCAGTCCGGCCGCCCGGTCGTAGCCATCGTCCAGGTAGGACGAGAGGTAGCGGTGTGGAATGACCAGTTGCAGCAGTAGCGGCACGTCGGGGTCGGGCCCCTCGTCCTCGGCGGTTTCCGGGGCCGATCGCGGCATCGGCACCGGCAGGCCCATCGTCGACGGCTCGGCGTAGCCGGCCGTCTCGCGACGGCGTCGTTCCTGCTCGGCCGCGGCGGTGACCACCTGCCGCAGCTCAGCCACCCAGTCGCGCAGCGTGAGCAGCGCCGCGCCGGGCAGGGCCGCAGCGAGCGGCGTCTCCGGGTTGAGTAGCAGCTGCCAGGACAGGTCCGGCCAGTGATCGGTGAGCTGGAGGCTGCTGACCACCACGAGGTCACGGTCGCCGAGCGCCTGGCGCAGGCGAGCCTCGGAGGTGAACACCGGCAGGCTGGCCCGGCCCTGCTCGTCGGGGAGGGTCCACCACGGGAACTCCGGGTCGGACAGGTCCCGCGTCGTCGGGCCGTCCGGTCGCAGCGGCAGCACCAGTTCGGCCCGGAACAGCACGGACATCAACGCGTCCGGGTCCTCCCGCAGGATCGCATCCCGCAACGGCCGCTCGGCCGCGAGCGTCGGCGCGGCCAGCGTACGGAGTTCGTCGGCGGTGAGTCGGACGGCGATCGGCAGCCCGGGATCGATCGCCAGCATCCAGTCGTCGTCGGGCCAGTCGGCGGCGACATCGGCGAACCCCGTGACGCGGTAGCTGACCGACTGGCCGGGCAGGCCGGCGGCGATCGCCGCCGGCGAGGTGTACGCGACCACATGGGTGACCCCGTCATGCCGGCCGGTCGGCCATCCGGCCGGCTCGTGGCCGGCCGCCGCCGCCGGGGACACGGGCAGTAGCAGCGGACCGCCGACGAGTTCGGTGAGGAAGCTCTCGCGGTCGTCGGCCGCTGTGGCGGCCATCAACGCCCGCTCGGTCGCGGTGGTCGGCTGCCAGTCGGTCACCAGGTGCCGTCCCCGCGTACCCGACGGGGTGACCGACCGAGCACCAGCGTGGTGAGGGCCTCGTCGATACTCGCGCCGAGGAACCAGTCCCCGGTGTGGTCCAACGCGAAAACTCGCCCCTGCTCGTCGATGGCGAGAATCCCGGTGCCGTCCCCCTCCTCGCCCAGCGGGCTCAGCGCGGCGCCGGTCGCCTCGGCCAGCTCGGCGAGCGTCTCCACCGAGTGCCGCACCAGGAACGGGTCGAGTTGGAAGTCGCTCGGCGCGATCTGCTCACCGTCGCCCTGCGGGCGGACCCGCAGCCCGCCGAATTCGGCGTACGCCTCGACTGCCGGGGCCGTCACGGTGTGCTGGCGACCGCCGGGCGCGGCGTGGGCGGCGATGCGTAGCCCCCACTCACGACCCTTCTCCTCGTCGCGGCGATCGGGCGACCAACCGGCGGCGGTGAGCGTCTCGGCCACCAGGGGTGGGAAACGTTCGGTCATGTCAGCGCCTGCATGCCGAACCAGTCGAGCATCGCCGCGCAGGACCGACAGGGCGGCTGGGTCTCGCCATGGCGCGGGTCGCCTTCCTCCCGCACTCGGGCCACCCGGATCTTCGCGCCCCACAACGCCGCGCGAGCCTGGGCCGCTTCGAGGGGTGGACCGCTGCCCTCGGCGGCGTACAGCCGATCTGAGATCAGCACCGGCTCGGCGCACCAGCCGGTGAAACGCTCGCGCTGTTCGGCGGGGAGCCCGTGCAGGAAACGTCGGACCACCGGGTGCAGATCGGGTGCCACATCCCCGCGTACCGAGGTGTGCGTGTGGACGGTGCCGTCGGCCAGCAGCGCACCCGCCGCCAGCGGCAGCATCCGCAGATCCGCCATCCGTCCTCCCTAGCGTCGCAAGAGATCCGACGAGCCTAGCCAATCGGAGCGTCGACCGGGTGGCAGTTCTGTGGGACGAGGTTTCGTCGCATCGACCACAGCGGTGGGGTTGCGGGGGCACGCGTGGGGTGGGCCGGCTGGGATATCGTCGGTCCAGCCCTCTCTTCACCATCCAGAGCCGGAGCCATGACGCGCACCCTTCTCGTCTCCGCGGATCAGCCCGGCGCCTACCCGTCCATCGGGGAGGCGCTGTCGGTGGCCGGTGATGACACTGTTGTCTCCGTCAGCCCCGGCACTTACCACGAGGCGCTGTTCGTCAACGACCGCGCGGTCACTGTGGTCGCCGCGCAGGGCGCGGGCACCGTCACCATCGACGCCTCCTCGGGCGCGTACCCGACGGTCTCCTGCAATGCGGGGCGGCTGGAGCTACGCGACCTCGTCCTGAAGGCGGGGGATGCGCCGGTCGTGGTGGCCGACCGGGCGAAGCTCACCATGACCGGGTGTGAGCTGAGCGCCGGCTTCGGCGCGGCGATCCAGGTCGCCGGCCGATCGGAGTTCACCCTGGCCCGCTGCCGGGTGACCGGCGGCCGCTACGGCCTGGTGGTGGAGGACTCCGACGGCAGCGTCGAGGGGTGCGAGTTCACCGACCTCAGCGAGGACGGCATCATCGTGCGGATCGGAGCCGCTCCGACGATTCGCACCAGCACCGTGGCCCGCTGCGGCAACCGGGGCATCTACGTCTACCAGTACGGCAAGCCCACGATCGAGGCCTGCGACATCTCCCAGACCGGCCACGCCGGGGTGGTCGTGGTGCACCAGAGCGCACCGGTCCTGCGCCGCTGCCGGATCCGCGACACCCGCGGCCCGGCCATCTCCTTCGCCCGTGGCTGCCACGGCACCGTCGATGATTGCACCACCGAGAACACCGCCCAACCGGCGATCGAGGTCGCCGAGGGGGCCACACCGACCATCGTGGCGGGCACGGCGAACAAGAAGGCCGCCTTCGGTGCCGACGCCGCCCGCGCCGTAGCGCCGCAGGACACCGCAAAGGTGGAGAAGCTGCTGGCCGAGCTCGAGGCGATGGTCGGCCTGGAGTCGGTGAAGGCGGAGGTCCGCGCCCTCATCGACGAGATCCAGGTCAACGAGTGGCGGCGCAGCGCCGGGCTACCGGTCGGCGCGGTCAGCCACCACCTGATCTTCGCGGGAGCGCCCGGTACCGGAAAGACCACCGTGGCACGCATCTACGGCGATCTACTGGCCGCGTTGGGTGCACTGCCCGGCGGCGCGTTCCGCGAGGTCTCCCGGCGCGACCTGGTCGGCCAGTACATCGGCCACACCGCCGAGAAGACCGCTGCGGCGTTCGAGTTGGCGCGCGGAGGCGTGCTCTTCATCGACGAGGCGTACACCCTCTCCCGCTCGTCCGGCACCGGCGGCGACTTCGGTCAGGAGGCCATCGACACGCTGGTCAAGCTGATGGAGGACCATCGCGACGAGGTCGCGGTGATCGCCGCCGGCTACACCGGCGAGATGTTGCAGTTCCTCGACGCAAACCCCGGTCTGGCCTCCCGTTTCGCCAAGACCGTGGAGTTCGGTAACTACTCACCCGAGCAGTTGGTCGTCATCGTGGAACGGATGGCCGGCGGCGACGAGTACCTGCTCGCCGACGGCGTCTCCGAGGTGCTCCGGGAACACTTCGGCAGCATCGAGCGGGACCAGAACTTCGGCAACGCCCGCGAGGCCCGCAAGCTGTTCGAGGGTGTCCGCAAGACGCAGGCGCAGCGGTTGCGACAATCCGGCCAGCGGCCCACTCTCGACGAACTGCGTACGGTGGCCGTCGCCGACGTACGCGCCGCGATCGGTCGTTGACGATGCCGTGCTGGTCAGGGAGGGAGGTGCGGTGACGCATCCGGGTGCGGCCCAGCCGGGCGAGCCGGGTTGGCAGCATCACCCGGGCGCGGCGGCACCGCCACCACAGCAACGGACGGCACAGCAGCAGGCGGGCGCGCCGGCCCCCGCACCGACGCTCGGCGGCGCCGGGCCGGGGCACAGCTGGGCGGCCCAGCGCGGGCACGGACGGGCCACCGCCGGCACCGCGTACACCAGTCAGGCCGCTGCGGCGGCTCAGGCTGCGGTCCCGGCTGCCCGGGCGGCGGTGCAGAGCCGGCCCGCTCCACCGGCCGGGCCCGCCGCGACGCAGCAGCCCGCCGACGAGGCCGTGGCGACCACCCCGGTGGTACGCCCGCACCGACGGCAGCCCCGGATCGCCGGTATCCACGTCGCTGCGCTGGTGGCCTGGCAGGCCGGCGCGGCGGCGGTGCTGGCGGCCACACCGCACGGCATGCCACTGACCATCGCCGTCGGCACCGCCGCGGTGGTGCTGCTCTCCCCCACCGTGTTGCGGCACCGGGACCGATGGCTCTACCAGTGGCTGGCGGTCTGGTGGGCCTTCCGGGGCCGAAGCCGTCAACTCGCTGCCACCGGCTCCGACAGCGCCTGGCAGCTGCTGACCCACCTGGAGCGCAGCGTCGAGCTGGATCAGGTCGAGATCGACGACCAGCCTGCCGTGCTGCTGACCCATCGCCACGGGCTCAGTGCGGTGCTGGAGGTCGACCCGACCGAGGGTGCGCTGCTCATGGGTGCGCCGCAGGCCCTGCCGTCGCCGATGTCGCTGCTGCCGGCCGCCGACTCGAAGACCCCGGCAGTGACGGTGCAGGTGCTGATCCAGGTCACCCCGGCGCCTCGGGCCCGCGCGTCGGCGGTGGACCGGGCGTACCGGGAACTGACCAACGGGGTCGTGCCCGCCAGCCGGCAGGCCTGGGTGGTGCTCCAGGCCCCGCGTACTCCTGACTTCCACGCCGACCACGACCTGCGCCCGGCGCTCACCGCGGCGATCCGGCGGACCCGCCGCCAGCTACGCCAGGACCGGGCGGCGGCCCGCCTGCTCAACCGGGACGAGGTGCTCGCCACCGTCGCCCACCTGACGCACCTAACCGCCGCTCCGGTGAGCGGAGATCGGCCGCTGGCCCGGGAGAGCTGGCGGAGCTGGTCGGCCCAGGGCACCCCGCAGAGCTGCTACCGCCTGGTCGACTGGCCGGGCCGGGCGTGGGAGGTGGATCCCCTGCTGCGCGGGTTACCCGCCGCGGCCGGCGTGGTGTCCATCTCCGTCGCGCGGGAGAACGGTCGTCCAGGTGCCGACGATGCCGTGGTGGAGGTGGCGTTCCGGCTCATCGGCACCGACGCCACCGCACTCGCCGCCGCCGACCGGGCACTGTACGAGGCGATCCGCGATCACGGTGGTCGCCTGCAACGACTCGACGGCGAGCACGCCCACGGTGTGGCCGCCACCCTGCCGTTCGGAGGCTTCCTGCGGTGAACAGCGTCGCCTTTCCCGGCAGCCGGATGGGGTTGCACGTCGCCGACGGGGCCACGGTCGCCGGGCTGAACCTGGTCGCCGGCGGCGGCGGCCTGGTGGTCGGCCGCAACCGGCAGCAGGAGCCGGTGGGGCTGCGGGTGTTCCGGGCCGAGCCGACCCGGCTGATGTTGACCGGCGGGGTACGCGCGGCCGAACTGCTCGCCTTCCGGTCGCTCGCGCTCGGCGCCCGACTGTTCATCCAGACCGCTCGGGAACAGGAGTGGGACGCCTTCCTGCGCCGCTGTGTCATCGGCCGGGAGATCGCCTCGTTCCTCCCGCCCGGGGTCGCTCCCCCGGTGCCGGCCACCCCGACCGAGCCGCAGCTCGTGGTGATCGACACCGGTCCGGTGACCGGGCCGGACACCAATCTCAGCGCGCCCTGGCGGGCCACCCTGGTGGTGCGGGACGACCTGGCCGGCTGGGACGTCGAGGTGCTGGTACGCAGTGACATCGTGGTGCTCCAGCGGCTCACCGGCACCGAGGCCGCCACGGCCGCGAACGCCCTCGGGCTGGTGAGCGTGCAGAACTGGTTCACCCAGCTGCACCCGGAGATGGTCGGTCTGATCACCAAGGGCAAGGTGCAGTGGGTGATGCTCAGCATGACCGGCACCGAGCGTCAACTGATCGGCCCGGTCGCCCGGGGCGGCTGAGCGCGACCCGTTCTCAGGCCTCGCCGGGCAGCGCTGCGGCCCGTACCCGGCCCATCAGCGCCACGATGCTCAGCGCCATCACGACCACCACGACGAACGCCGAACGCAGGTCCATCGCGCCGGCGAGCAGGCCGATGACGGGCGCCGCCAGCAGCATCCCGGGCCACTGACCCATCGCCACGACCGAGACGCCCTCGCCCGAGGTCAGGCCGGGCTGCTCACCGGCGATCCCGAGCACCGTCGGCGTCACGCACGCCAGGCCGAAGCCGAGCAGCCCGAATCCGGCCATCACGGCGGCGGGATGCGGAATCGTCAACGGCAGCGCGAGGCCACCGGCGGCGACCAGGGCCGAGGCCCGGACGAATCGCACCCGCCCGAACCGGCCGGCGAGCCGGTCGCCGAACAACCGGGCGACGGTGGCAGCCAGCGAGAGGCAGGTGTACGTCGCCGCGGCGAGCACCGCGCCGGCAGCGGCGACCTCGGTGGCGTACAGGGCGCTCCACTGCGCGCCGGCCATCTCCACGAAGGCCGCCAGGAACGCGATCGCCGCCAGCAGCAGCAGTTGGGGAGTGAACCGGTCACGCAGCCGCCGCCGGGCCTCACCGTCCTTGGTTTCCTGGCGGGGCGTATCCGGCAGCCACCGCTGCGTACCCAGGAGCATCACGCCGAGCAGGACACTGGTGATCGCCATCTGGGCGGACGGGGAGAGGCCGGCGGCTGCCGCAGCGGTGCCGCAGAGCCCGCCGACCAACATGCCGACGCTGAAGCCGGCGTGGAAGGTGGACAGGATCGGCCGTCCGTACTGCTTCTGCACCTCGACCGACTGGGCGTTCATCGGCGTCGCCAGCAGGTTGGCGGCGAAGCCCCAGACCGCGAGCCCACCGACCAGCGCCACGACCGTGGTGGACGCGGCCAGCAGCGGCGCGTTGACCAGGATCAGCGCGGCACCGGCCAGTGCCAGGCGGCGGGTGTTGATCCGGCTGATCAGCACCGCGACCACCACCAGTGAGATCAGCTCACCGGCGTTGGTGGCGATGTTCGCCAGCCCCCAGCCCGTGTTGCCGAGGCCGACCGCGTCCCGCACGTCCGGCACCCGCGCGGACCAACCGCCGATGGCCAGGCCCATGATGACGAAGAGCAGCACCACCGAGTAGCGGGCCTGGACGGTGGAGCGTGACACCGGTGGTGCCGCCCGATCGTCGGTGTCCTGGTTCGTCGAGGTGTCCGTCATGGTCTCGTACCTCTCCCGAGTCGGCCTGGATCGTCGTGCTCGCCCCTCTCCGGCAGCCCTCTCCCCTCCTACCCCGCGACGTGATCGAAGAAGCACGCGCCGTCAGGAAGCCGCAACTGCCCCGGACACCGGCCGGGGTCGGTGACGAGCGTCGAGACGACGGCGACGTAGTCGTCGATCAGCCCGCGTACCAATTCGTCGTCGAAGAAGCTGCGGTTGCGGATGAAGACCCCGCCGGTTCGGTCGTCGTCCACCACCACGATCGGGGAGCCCCGCTTCAGCCAGGTCGGCAGGCAGTCGGCCGGCACGTCGGCGGCGACCACCGGTGCGGGCGTACCGGGGGTGGGGCGGGCCGTCACGTCGATCGGCTCGACCTGCAGCCCGGGGCAGTGGATCACCGGCGATGCGGAGGCGGCGGATTGGAACCACGCGTCGAAGAGATGGCTGTCCGGCCACGGGCGTAACCGTGGGAAGTCCGGCCGGACCGCGCTCGCCACCCGGTGGAAGGGCGCCACGTGGTCGATGGCCGCGGTCAGCGCGGCGTGCGCGGCGCCGACCACGTCGCCGATCGGTGCGTCCGGCGAGATGGTCACCGGCACGTACACGTTGTTGGTGAACTGGCAGATCAGGCGTTGGGAGAGCGGGCTCTCCCGGCCGAGCGTGGTGGTGCCCAGCACGATCCGCTCCCGGCCGGCCCGATGGGACAGCAGCACCAGGTAGGCGGCGAGCAGCAGGACGTAGGGGCTGGTCCGGGCGCGCCGGGCCGCCGGCCGTAGCCGCGCGTTGATCTCGGCCGGGAAGGCGAACCGGGTGGCCACCTCGGCGCTCAGATCGGCGTCCGGGGCGGGCGGGGAGGCGGGGAACAGTTGGTACGGGGAGACCGGCCGCAACTGGTCTCGCCAGTATCCGGCCCGGGTCGCCGCGTCGGGCCCGCCGCCGGTCAACTCCGCCTCCTGGATCGCGCCGAGGCCGCTGAAGTCGACGCCCAGCGGCGGTTGCGGCGCGCCTGCGCCGAGCCGGGCGGCGTACGCGTGGAACAGGTCCTCCACGAACACCCGGCAGGACCACCCGTCGGAAACCATGTGGAAGAAGCAGAGCGCGAGGACGTGTTCGGTCTCGGAGAGCCGGATCAGCGCGGCCCGCCACAGCGGGGCCCGGCCGGGATCGAACTCGACCGTGCGGTGCTCGTAGGCGATCTGCTCGATGCGGGCCTGCTGCACCGGCGCCGGCTCACCGGACAGGTCGACGTACTCCAGTGGGGAGGCGACCCGGGGCAGGATCCGCACCGCGGGTCGGGTACCGATGCGGTCGAACCGCATCCGCAGCGCGTCGTGCCGGTCCACCACGTCCTGCATCGCCCGGCGCAGCGCCGCCGCGTCCAGCGTGCCCCGCAGGCGGCGGAACTCCACCACCACCAGCCGGGTGGCGCCGGGGCGTGCCGGGTGCAGCGCGGTCATGAACTCCCACATCATCTGCTGGCTCGGGGCCAGCGGCAGGATGCTCGACATGGCCACCCCCTACGCCGCCACCGGTTCCGCAACCGGCTGGTAGTCGGCCTCGTCCGGCGCGCGGAAGCCGGTGAAGAGCAGGTCGGGGCGGCGCATCCGGAGCGCGGTGACGAACGCGGCCCCGTCGAAGAGGGTCTCGATCGCGGCGCACGCCACCGACTCGGCGACAGCCCGGGGGCCACGATCCCCGCCCAGCCGACCCGGGGTCTTCGCGGCGACCAGCGCCGCCGCGACGGCCGGCACCGCGAGCAGGCTGCGACCACCGGTACGCCGTGCGGTCAGCAGCCCGACCGCTGCGGTGAGGGTGAGGGTGCTGACGGTGTTCAGCACGAACCGGCGCCGGTGCGGGTGGACGACGCAGAGCCACTGCTCGGAGCGCCCGTACGTGGTGAACCGGTACGCCACGGCGGCCAGCGTGTCGGCGACCGAGGTGTCATGGGTGACCACCCCGTCCGGATCGGCGAGCAGCACGTACCCGGCGTCGGTCAGCACCAGGCCAAGGTGCAGATCCTCGCCGCCGAGAGGCATCGGGGAGTCCTCGGGAAACCCACCCACCGTGGTGAACGCGGACCGTTTCACGGCAGTGTTCGCCGTCGCGCCCCAGGACACCCGTTCGTGGTGCAGCGGCCGGGTCAGGTCGCCGAGCAGCAGGTACGAGCGGCTCATCACCCGGAAGAAGGCGCTGCTGCCGGGCTCCACCAGGACCGGTCCGGTGACCCCGGCCACCTCCTCGCCGCTGTCCCGCAGTCGGGCTGCGTACCGGGTGATCAGGTCGGCGGGCACCCGGCAGTCGGAGTCGGTGAACAGCAGCAGGTCGTAGCGGGAGTGCTGGACGCCCAGGTTGCGCTTGGCGCCGACGTGCCGGGGACCGCGCACGTAGCGCGCGCCGTACTCGGCGCAGGCGGCCCGGTGCGCGGCGGCGGCGGCCGGGCCCGAGTCGTCGACGACCACCACCTCCACCGGCTCGGGACAGTTCCGGATGGCGCTCTGGAGGCTGCCCAGTTGCCGGCGCATCTCGGTCACCCGGTCCTTCACCGGGATGACGACGGAGACGCCGCGTTCCGCGACGCGGGGTGCGGTCGGTTGGCTGCGGGGTGTCTGCGGGGATCGGCTCATGTCCCGAGGTTCGACCAGCGCGATACAGCGCTGATACACGCTCACCGGCGGCGGCAGTATCCGATGTGTACGGACAATGTATTGACCGGCACCAGTGTCGATGGCATGACGACCTCGATCCCACTCGACCGGCGGCTCGCCGTCGACGGCGGCCGGCCGTACCGCCCGCCGGAGACGCCCTGGCCCCGCTGGCCGGTACCCGCCCCGAACGCCGAGCGCAACCTTTCCGCCGTGCTGCACGGCGGGCGGTGGGCGATCAGCAGCCCTGCGTACGGCGACACGGCACTCTTCGAGCGCCGGTTCGCCGCCGACTTCGCCCGCTACGTCGGCACCCGCCACTGCGTACCCGTGGATCACGGGTCGAGCGCCCTGGTGGTGGCCCTCGAATCGCTGGGCCTGGGATTCGGCGACGCCGTGCTCGTCCCTGCCCTGACCTGGACCGCGTCCGCCACCGCCGCGCTGCGCGCCGGCCTGGTGCCGGTGCTGGTGGACGTCGACCTCGACACCGGATGCGTCGGGCCGGAAGACCTCGACCTGTCGGTGGAACCGCGAGCAGTCGTCGCCGTTCACTGGGCCTCCAACATGGCCGACATCCCGGCGCTCGACGCGGTCACCGCACCTCACGGAATCTCCGTCGTGGAGGACTGCGCCCAGGCGCACGGCGCCACCTGGCAGGGCCGCCAGGCCGGCTCGTTCGGGCGGCTCGGCTGCTTCAGCTTCCAGCACGGCAAGGTCCTCAGCTGCGGGGAGGGCGGGGCGGTGGTCACCGACGACGACACGCTCGCGCCGGTCCTTCAGGAGCTGCGGGCCGACTCCCGCCGCTACCGCAGCCGGGCCACCCCCCCGGGTGAGCTGGATCTGGAGGAGAGCGCCGGCGTACAGGGGGCGAACTTCTGCATGAGCGAGTTCTCCGCCGCCGTCGCCTGTGCGCAGTTGGCTGCCCTGGACGAGCAGCACGATGTCCGCAACCGGAACTACGCGTTGCTGACCGAGCTGGTCGCCGATCTCGACGAGGTACGTCTGCTGCAGCCGGCCCCGGCGCAGACCCGCACCTCCATCTACGAGGGCACGATCATCTTCGACGAGCTGCCTGCCGCCATGGACAACGGCGCCGTGGCCACCGCGCTCACCGCCGAGCTGGGCAGGCGCTTCTACGTCACGGACGAGCCGCTGCACCGCAGCCGCCTGTTGCAACCGTGGACCAAACCGCTGCTCGCCCCGCTGGCCGAGCGGTTCACCGCAATCCACCGCGACCGCTCCTACCCGAAGACCGAGTGGCTCGCCGCGCACACGGTGCAGACCCACCACAGCACCTTTCTCGGCGGCGAACGCGACATGCACGACATCGCCGGTGCCATCAGCAAGATCTGCGCCCGCTGACCTCGACCGCGCCACCCATTGGCGCACCCAGAGAAGGGACCTTTCCCGTGACCGTCACGCACAGCGAGAATCAGCAAAGCCCGTCCCCGTCACGAGCCCCGGAGGCGCCCGTCGGCCTGTGGCTCAACGGTGCCCGGGGCTCGGTCGCCACCACCGCGATCACCGGCCTGTTGGCGCTGCGCGCCGGCATGGCCAGCTCCACCGGATGCGTCACCGACACCGGAATGCTGCGCGACGCGCCGCTGGCGAGCTGGACCGACCTGGTGATCGGTGGACACGACATCGTCGACACGCCGCTGGAGAAGAAGGCCGAATCGCTCGTCGACTCCGGGGTGATACCGGCACCGGTTCTCGCCGCGGTCCGGGGCAGCCTGCCCGAGGTGGAGCGCAACCTGCGTACCGGCTACGACGTGCGCTCGGACACCGGGCCCCAGGCCGAGGTGATCGACCGGCTGGTCGGCGACATCGAGGAATTTCGCCGCCGGCACGGCCTGGCCCGGGTCGTCGTGATCAACGTGTCCTCGACCGAACCGCCAGCCGAGTACCGGCCCGAGCACGACGACCTGGATGCGCTGACCCGCAGTCTGG
The DNA here is from genome assembly GCF_900109115.1 of Micromonospora phaseoli. Lineage (GTDB taxonomy): Bacteria > Actinomycetota > Actinomycetes > Mycobacteriales > Micromonosporaceae > Micromonospora > Micromonospora phaseoli. The sequence goes on along the minus strand of NZ_FNYV01000017.1, from coordinate 56,758 downwards.
CCGACCCGCAGGCCCGGGCGCTCCCGCCCAGTTCGGTCGTCGCGTACGCGGCCTTCCAGGCCGGCTGCGGCTTCGTCGACTTCACCCCGTCGACCGGGGCCCGGATGCCCGCCCTGGAGCTGCTGGCCCAGCGGCAGCAGGTACCGTTCGCCGGATCGGACGGCAAGACCGGTGAGACCCTGCTGCGTACGGCGCTCGCGCCAATGTTCACCTCCCGGGCGCTGCACGTCCTTTCCTGGGCGGGAGTGAACCTGCTCGGTGGCGGCGACGGGGCGACGCTGGAGGACCCGGCGAACGCCAAGAGCAAACTGAGCTCCAAGGCGGGTGTGCTGCCGGCGTTGCTCGGTGAGGACGTGACCGCGCCGCTGCACATCGACAACGTGCCCGACCTCGGCGACCACAAGACCGCCTGGGACCACGTCTCGTTCGAGGGCTTCCTCGGCGTACGGATGTCCATGCAGCTGACCTGGAGCGGCGTCGACTCGACGCTGGCCGCGCCGCTGGTGCTGGACCTGGCCCGGCTGACTGCCGCCGCGCACCGGGCCGGCCATGTCGGCCCGATCGAGCAGTTGGGGTTCTTCTTCAAGGATCCGATCGGCACCGACGAGCACGCCCTCGCCGACCAGGCCCGGGTCCTCGCCGACTGGGCGAACGGGCTCGACCGGCAGACCGGGAGCTGAGTACCCGCCCACGCCGCCGGCGCGGACGACCGCGTCGGCGGCACCTCCCGCCGTAGCAGCCCACGAGGAGCCTGCCATGCCCCCGCACACCCAGAGCCGGTCGGACCGGCAGACCGAGGATCCGGTGTGGACGCCGATCCTGACGGGCCTGCGCGCCACCGCGCTGGACTGCCTGCAGACGAGTTTCGCGTTGCTGGCCGACCACGCCCATGGCACCGGTAGCCATCTCGCCCTCGGTGCCCGCTTCGAGTTCCGCACCCGGGAACGGGACGGCCTGGTCAGCGTCGAGGCCACCGCGGACGATCGGGCCGCCGAGGCGGTGGCCCTGCTCGGCCTACGGGCCGAGGGCCGATGGATGCAGCTCGACGGCCAACAGGTCCGTCGGCTGTTCGAGACCGGCCAGCCGCTCTACGTCACCGCCGACGCGCATGATCTGCCGTGGTGCCCGTACTACGGGCACGAGCACATGCGACACAGCTTTCTCGCGACGGCCGCCGACTCCGGAGAGGTCACGGTCGTGGACGCGTACCACAACGACACCGCCTGGGGGCTGGCGCGCCCGGGCGTGTGGCGGCTGCCGGTGACCGAGTTCGACGCGGCGCTCGCCGGTGGCGCGCACACGCTGGCCGTCGCGGCCGACCCGGCCCCGGCTATCCACGTGCCCGGAATGCTGGCCGCCAACGCCGAGCGGGCCCGCCAGGCCCGCCCGGACATCGTCCGCTACCTCGCTTCGCTCGAATCGAACCTGGCCACCGTGGACGGGCTGCACCGCTTCGTCCTCGACGTCTGGCTGCTGGGCCGGGCCCGCCAACTGCACGAGCACTGGCTGGAGAGCACCCGGCCGGAAGCGGCCACCGCGCTGGCCGGCCAGGCACAACGCTGGCAGCAGCTCTCCGCCCGCAGCTACGTGGCACTGCGTCGGGCCCAGGCGGGACGACCCGCCGTACCGGAACTGGCGGACGCGCTCACCACACTTCTCGACGAGCACCTCGCCACGCTGGAGGCGATCGCGGGCTCGACACCGACCACCACCGGGGATACCCCGCAGGGTGCCGACGGGCCGGTCCGGGCGGCGGTGCTCGGCGCGCTGCGCGAGACGTTGCACCTCGACGACGCCGGCCTGCGCAGCACGGACGTTCTACGGGACCTGCCCGGCTTCGACTCCTTCCGGCTGGTCGACGTCATCGACCAGGTGGAGCGGCGACTGGGCGTCGAGGTTCCGGCTACCGCGCTCTCCGCAGCCGACCTGCGTGACGTGGGCTCCCTGTGCGCGATGTTCACCGACGCGACCGGCACCGGGGGTGGCCGATGAGCACCGACCTGCTCCACGGCCTGCTCGACCGGACCGCCACCGAACACCCCGACGCGGACTCGGTCACCGACAGCACCGACCGCCTCAGCTACCGGCAGCTGCGCGTCCGCAGCCTCCGCCTGGCCGGCTGGCTACGCCGGCAGGGCGTCCGACGCGGCGACCGGGTGCTGGTCGCGCTCTCCACCGACGCGCTGCTGCCCGCACTGTTGTACGGCATCTCACGGATCGGCGCGGTCTTCGCCGTGATCCGGGTTCCCGCACCCGAGGTCGCCCTGGCCCACGTCCTCGACGACGCCGAACCGGTGCTCACCCTCACGGACGAACCCCTGCTGCGCGAGCTGTCACTCGCCCGGGACGTCGCCGTCCGGGGCCGGGCCGCGCTCGCCACCGCGGCCGACAGCGAGGTCCGGCCGGATTCTCCGGCGGCAGAGGAACCGCTGGCGGTGGACCCGATCTGCCTGATCTACACCTCCGGCAGCACCGGCCTGCCCAAGGCCGTGGTCAGTACGCACGCGCAGGTCACGTTCGCGGTCCGGGCCATCGGAGCACAGCTGTCGTACCGGGCCGACGACGTGGTGCACGACGTGCTGCCCACCTCCTTCGACTACGGCCTGTACCAGATCTTCCTCAGTACTGCGGCGGGATGCCGGCTGCATCTGGGCGATCCCGGACAGACTGGCGGCCGGTTACTGGTCAGCCTCCGCCAGTCCGGTGCGACCGTGCTGCCCTGCGTCCCGTCGCTCGCCATCAATCTGCTGCGGCTGTTACGCCGACCCGGCGCCGCGCGCCCAGCGCTGCGCCTGATCACCAACACCGGGGCCACCATGCCCCCGGAGGTGCTCGCCGGCCTGCGCGACCAGCTGCCCGACCTGAAGGTGCAACTCATGTTCGGCCTAACCGAATGCAAGCGCGCCGCGATCCTGCCCCCCGACGAGGACCTGCGGCGACCGGGATCCTGCGGCCGGGCGCTGCCCGGGACCGAGATCTTCACCGTGGACGTCGCCGGCCGCCGGCAACCACCGGACACCACCGGCGAGCTGGTCGTGCGCGGCCCCCACGTGATGGCCGGCTACTGGCGGCGACCGGAGCTGACCGCCGAGCGCTTTCGCCGCCGCGACGGCCTCTTTCCGCAGCTGCACACCGGTGACTACGGCCGCGTCGACGCCGAGGGCTACGTCTACTACATCGGCCGCCGGGACGACGTCTACAAGGAGAAGGGCACCCGGGTCAGCGCCACGGAGGTGGAAGCGGCCGCGTACCGGGTCGACGGGGTGGAGGTCGCCGGGGTGCTGCCGCCGGTCGCCGGCCAGGATGGCGCCACCCTCTTTGTGGTCGCCCCGTGGGCGGCGGACGACATCCTGCGTCGGCTGCGTGGTCAGCTCGAGGAGATGAAGGTGCCGGCGCGCTGCGTCGTGTTGCCGAACCTGCCGCTCAACGGCAACGGCAAGGTGGATCGACGGGCGCTGGCCCGGCTGGCGGGTGAGTGCCGTGGCTGACACTGCCTTCGACACCCCGGCCTACCGTTACGACCTCGCCGAGGTACGCGCCAACCACGCCACGCTGCGCGCGGCCCTGCCCACACCCAGCCGGCTGTACTACTCCCTGAAGGCCAATCCGCACCCAGCGATCGTGGCGACGTTGCACGCGGCCGGCTGCGGCGCCGAGATCAGCTCCCTCGGCGAGCTGGCCGCGGCGCTGGCTGCGGGGGTACGCGGCGACCAGATCCTCTACACCGGCCCCGGCAAGCGCGACGCCGAGGTGACCGAGGCCGTCGCGGCCGGCGTCCGGTGGTTCTCGGTCGACTCGCCAGGCGGCCTCGACCAGGCCGAACGCGCCGCCCGCGGGCTCGGCGCCCAGGTGCGCTGTCTGTTGCGGGTCAACGACCGGGTACCGAATCCCGGCCAGGGCCTGACCATGACCGGGGTCGCCTCGCAGTTCGGGGCCGACGTGGCCTGGATCGAGCAGGAGCCGGAGGCATTCCGCCCCCGCCCGTCGGCCACCGTCGCCGGGTTCCATCTCTACACCGGCAGCAACGTCGAGTCGGTGGACGCGCTGGTGACCCAGTTCGCCGCCGCCGCGGCCACCGCACGCCGGCTACGCGATCTGCTCGGTATCGAGTTGACGATGCTCAACCTGGGCGGCGGGTTCGGCGCGCCGTTCGCGCGTACCGGTGGGAACGCGGACCTGACCGGGCTCGCCGACCGGGTCCGCGAACCGCTGGACCGGCTCTTTCCCGGCTGGCGGGACCGCGATCCGCTGGTCGCCTTCGAATCCGGTCGTTTCCTAACCGCCACCGCCGGCACCCTGCTGACCCGGGTGCTGGACGTGAAGTACTCGCACGGCACACCGGTGGTCGTCCTGGAGTCCGGCATCAACCACCTCGGCGGGATGTCCGGCCTGCGCCGATTGCCGCCCCTGGTCCCGGCCCTGCACGCGACCGCGGAGGGGGCCGACGACGCGGCCGACGACGCGGCCGACGGCCGGGCGCTGACCGGGGCGATCGTGGCCGGCCCGCTCTGCACGCCGCTGGACACCTGGGCACGTGCCGCGAACCTGCCCGACGTCCGGCCCGGCGACGTGCTCAGCGTGCCGAACGTCGGGGCCTACGGCCTCTCCGCCAGCCTGCTGGCCTTCCTCGGCCACCCGGCACCCGTCGAGGTCGTCTGCGACGGCGACCGCGTCGTCGAGACGTCCCGGCTGACCTTGACCCGGGCCCCGGCCGAAGCACGGGAGAACTCGACCGAACCGAGAGACGAAAGGTGACCGTCATGAACAACGAATTCACCGAGATGCTCCGGCCGTTCCTCAAGTTCGCCGGGAACGGCGAGATCAGCGAGGAGTCGCGCCTGCGTGACCTCGGTCTGGACTCGATGCGCGAAATCGAACTGCTCTTCGCCATCGAGGACACCTTCGGCGTGGCTGTGCCGGACGACAAGCTGGTCGACTCCACTTTCGCCACCGCCGGTGGGCTGTGGGACGTGGTCGAGGAGCTGCGCGCACCGGTCGGCGGTGGTACGCGATGACCGCCGCCAGCCGGTACGACGCAGCCGTCGAGACGGTGGTGGGCGTCGCTGCGGCGCACGCCCAGGCCACCGACTCCGCCGCCGCGTTTCCCACCGACGCGCTGGCCGCGATGCGGTCCACCCAGCTGCTGGGCCTGCTCGTGCCCGCCACCGACGGTGGTCCTGGCGGTACCCTCACCGATCTGGTCGACGTCACCGAGGCGCTGGGCCGGGTGGACATGTCGGTGGCAATGATCTTCGCGATGCACTGCCAGCAGGTCGCGGCGATCGCCGCGTACGGTGCGGAGAAGCTACGCGCCGAGGTACTGCCGGCGGTGGCCCGCGGTGAGCTGTACCTCGGCTCGGTCACCACCGAACCCGGCAAGGGCGGCCACCTGCTCACGTCCGAGTCGGGCCTGGAGCGGGCCGGGGAGATGCTGCGCGTCGACCGCCAGGCACCCATCGTGACCGGCGGCCCGCACGCCGACGCCTTTCTGATCACCACCCGAGCCCCGGAGGCCGGGTCGGCGACGCAGGTGGACCTGGTCTACGCCGCGCGGGACCAGCTGGAGATCGAGGTCACCGGCGGTTGGCAGCCACTGGGCATGCGCGCCACCCACAGCGTGCCGATGCGGCTGCGCGGGGCGGTGCCGCAGTGGCAGGTGATCGGCGAGCACGGCGGGTTCCGCGACATCGCCACGGCGGTGTTCGCGCCGTTGGCCCACATCGGCTGGGCCGCCGCCTGGCTCGGCGCGGCGGCAGGTGCGTACTCACGGGTGCTGCGGCACGCCCGCAGCGAGGCCGGGCGGCGGCAGTTCGCCCCGTCGTCGGAGCTGGTGCTGCTGCGCCTGGCCGAGATCCGTATCCGGCTCGACGCCGCGCACGCGCTGCTGCGGCACACCGTGTCGGTCGTCGAATCCGCGTCCGACATGTCGGCCTCGCCGGTTCAGCTGCTGCTCAACACGCTGAAGATCCGGGCCGCCGAGGAGTCGTTCGCGGCCGTACACGAACTGGTTGAGCTGGTCGGCCTGCGCCACGGCTATCTCACTGACTCTCCGCTGCTGGTCGAGCGGACCTTCCGTGACCTGCGATCGGCGTCGCTGAACTACGGCAACGACCGGCTGCGGCTGGCGAACGGTGCGTTGACGCTACGCGATCCGGGGGTGCGTCTTGCCTGAGCCGACGCCGGCCCCGTCCGACGACCTTGCCGCCGCCGTGGGCGGGGCGCTGGCCGGCGTGGACCTCGCCGACGCCCGCGCCGTATGGCGCGCGCTGGGCACCAAGGGCATCACCGCAGCCCTCTATCCCCGCGCCGGCACCGGCCCGCCACAGCCCGATCCGCGTTCGTTGGCGGTGCTGCTGGCCGAGCTGGACGCCCGCTGCCCGCTCGGCGTGACGCTGTCGGTCTGCGTACAGGTGGCCACCGTGCTGCCCCTGCTGGCAGAGCCGTCCGGACCGGCGGACCGGGCCCGGACCGGCCTGCTGCACGGCGAGACCGTGGTCGCGCTGGCCGTCACCGACGCCGCCGGGTCCGGTTCGGACCTGCTCGACGCGACGACCTGGGCGAAGTTGGGCGAGGGTTCCTTCACCGTCGACGGCCACAAGCAGTGGATCACCAACGCGACGACCTGCGACGCCGCGCTGGTGCTCGTCCGGCACCGCGAACCCCGGCACTTCACCAGCTTCTGCTGGCTGCTGGTGCCGATGTCCGCGCCCGGTGTGACAGTCGAACCCGCCGGCCGGGCCTTCGCCGGCTCCGGCGTCGGCCACCTGAAATTCGACGGCGTGGTGCTCGACAACGACGCCCTCGTCGGCCGTCCCGGCCGGGCGCTGGCCGGCTTCGCCCGGCAGGTCGGCGTCGAGCGACTGGCCGGAGCGCTCTGGGCCCGGGCGATGTGCCGGCGGCTGCTCGCCGACCTGCGGGACTGGCTACGGCAACGGCCGGCCGCGGGCGGCACGCTGTGGGACCGTCCGGCGATCCGGGAGCGGTACGCGCGCTGCCTGGTCGCCCTGCATCAACTCGACGCGCTGTGCACGCCCCTACTGGACTCGACGGATGCGCCCGCGGCCGCCGCCGGCATGCTGTTGAAGGTGACCGCGGCCGAGGCGGTCGACCGGATCACCGCCGAGGCCGTGCAGCTGCGCGGTGCCGACGCCTTCCGCGACGGCGGAGAGGCGGCGTTGCGCACCGAGGCGGCCATGTTCGGCATCGCCGGTGGCGCCACCGGCGCCATGCTGGCCGGCATCGCCGACCACGCCGACGAGCTGGTCGGGAGCCGATCATGAGGACCACGCCCGGTGTCCGACGCACCGCGCTGCCCGACGGGGTCTTCGTCGCCTGCGCGCGCCTGCGCGACCTGCGCCGGTCACCCGTCGACCCCGCCGACTCGCTCGACCTGGCCGGCGGTCGGGGTCTGCCCGAGTGGCGGGTCACCGAACGGCTTGCCGCGCGCCGGCTGCTCCGCGCCCTGGTCAACGCCGTCGGCGGGACGACGAGGCCGTTGACCGTGGGTCACCGCGCGGGCGGGCAGCCCTACCTGCCCGGTCACCCCACATTCGAGGTGAGTCTCGCCCACTCCGGGGCGCTGGTCGCGGCGGCCGTGCACACCCGGGGTGGTGCGGTCGGGGTGGACGTACAGGTGCCGTACCCGGTGGGCGAGACGCTGGTCCGGCGTTGTTGCCCGCGCGGCGCCGATGTCCTGTTGCGGCAGGGCCGCCCGGCGCGTGACCAGGCGGTGGCCCGGATCTGGACCGCCCAGGAGTCCTGCGCCAAAGCCACCGGCCAAGGGCTGGGCATCCGGCCCTGGCTGATCCCGGTCGACCCCGACCAGGAGCACGGGCGGTGGCGACAGCTGCGCTGGCAGGCACTACCGGAGTTCGACGGGACGCCATGGAGCTGCGCCTGGGAGCCGGTCGACGACAACGCAGGGAAGGGAGCAACGCCGTGAGTCTGTACCGATGGTTTCAACGGAGCGTCGAGCGGGTGCCGGAGGCGACCGCTCTGGAGGTCGACGGGGAGGTGGTGACGTACCGGCGGCTGCACGAGCTCGTCGAACGCCTGGCCGGGCAGCTGTGCCAGGTGGTCGGGCACCCGCCGGCCGCCGTCGGCCTACTGGCCGCGCGCAGCCTGCCCGCGTACGCCGGATATCTGGCCGCGCTGCGCGCCGGGGCGGTCGTGACCCCCCTCAATCCCGCCTTCCCGCCGGCCCGCAACGCCCAACTGTGCCGGGGCGCGGGGGTGGAGGTGATGGTGGCCGACGACGCCGGTGACGCGCTGGCCGCGGAGGTGTCGGCTGCGGCCGGCACCTCGCTGGTACGGCTCGGTGGCGATCGGGCCGCCATGCTCGCGCCCACGGCACCGGCCCCGATGCCGGTCATCGGAGCGGACGACGTGGCGTACGCGCTGTTCACCTCGGGCTCGACCGGACGCCCCAAGGGTGTACCGATCCGGCACCGCAACGTCGACGCCTACCTGGCGTACTGCCTCGACCGCTACCCGGTCGGGCCGGGTGACCGGCTGTCGCAGACCTTCGACCTGACCTTCGACCCCTCGGTGTTCGACATGTTCGTCGCCTGGGGTGGCGGGGCCACGCTGGTCGTGCCGGCGCCGGACGAGGTGCTGACCCCGGTGCGCTTCGTCAACGACCGGCGGATCACTCACTGGTTCTCGGTGCCTTCGGTCGTGTCATTGGCCCGACGGATGCGAATGCTGACGCCGGGTGCCATGCCGGGCCTGCGGTACAGCCTCTTCGCCGGCGAGCAGCTGACCCTGGAGCAGGCGCACGCCTGGGCGACGGCGGCGCCGGGCAGCGTGCTGGACAACCTCTACGGTCCTACCGAGCTGACCGTGACCTGCACCGCGTACCGGCTGCCGGCCGAGCCGGACGACTGGCCGGTCACCTCCAACGGGACGGTGCCCATCGGGGCGGTACACCCGGACCTCGACGCCGTCCTGCTCGCCGAGGACGGCACCGACGGCGACGACGGTGAGCTCTGCGTACAGGGGGCGCAGTGCTTCGCCGGCTATCTCGACCCGGCCGACGACACCGACCGCTTCGTGCGGTACGCCGGGCGTCGGTACTACCGCACTGGCGACCGGGTTCGCCGCGAGCACGGCGCACTGGTCCACCACGGACGGCTGGACGACCAGGTGAAGCTACGTGGCTACCGGATCGAGCTGGGCGAGGTCGAGATGGTCCTGCGCGGGCACCCGGGCGTACAGGACGCGGTGGTGCTGGCGCTCGGCGCGGGCGACGCCACCTGCCTCGAAGCCGTCTACACCGGGACCGGGGGCGTGGCCACCGAGCTGACCCGGCTGTGCGCCGACCGCCTACCCGGCTACATGGTGCCGGCTCGTATCCATCACGTGACCGCGCTGCCGACCAACGCCAACGGCAAGACCGACCGACGCCGAATAGCCGCCCTGGTGGGCGGGGAGGGCGCCGAGACGAGAGGAGCGCTGCGATGACTGACGTCCAGGGTCCACCCGATCAGGACCGGAGGTTCCGATCAGTGGCCGGCCGCTTCGCCACCGGGGTTGCGGTGGCCACGGCCCGGGGACACGACGGGCCGGTCGGGATGACCGTCAACTCGTTCACCACCGTGTCGCTGGCACCCCGGATGCTGCTGGTCTGCCTCAAGCGGGACTGCCGGCTGCTCGGCGCGGTGCAGCAGACCAGCCGGTTCGCGATCACCGTGCTCGCGGACGATCAGTGCGACGAGGCGGCGTGGTTCGCCAGTCGGGGACGACCGGCCGGGGTGGCCGGTTTCGCGGACATCCCGCACGACGCGGAGCACGACACCGGGTGCCCCCTGCTCACCGAGGGGGTGGCCTACTTCGGGTGCGAGGCGGTCCGCGCCGAACCGGCGGGTGACCACACGGTGCTGATGGGTGCCGTCCGCTCGTCCGGCCTGCTGCGGCCGAAGCCGCCGCTGCTCTTCGTGGACGGCCACTATGCGCAGGTGGCCGGTCTGCGGGAAGCGCAGGTGACCCGATGAGCACCGGAGCCGCACCGTCCGACCTGCAACGTCTCAGTCTGCGGGCGGCGCGGGCCGGTGCCGAGGCGATCCGCGATGTCTGCGGCCAGGGCGTGGAGCTGACGTACAAGGACGGTGCGGCCCAGGATCCAGTCACCACCGCCGACCAGGCCAGCGAACGGGCCATCCTCGACCTGATCGCCCGCGACCGGCCGCAGGACGCCGTGCTGGCCGAGGAGTCCGGGTTCATGACGGGGTGCTCGGGTCTGCGGTGGATCGTCGACCCGCTCGACGGCACGCTCAACTTCAGCCACGGGCTGAGCCGGTACGCGGTCAGCATCGCGGTCGCGGCGGACCGCCGCGACACCGACTCACCTGACGGATCCGCCCCGGGCGCCGCCGACCGGGTGGTCGCCGCGACGATCCTGCAGCCGGCGACCGGTACCTGTCTCGTGCTCGGCGACGACGGCGCCCACAACGGGAGCGAGTCACCGTTGACCGTCAAGCCGCAGGCCGTGCCGGAGCACGCGCTCGTCGCCTTCGCGGTGCCCAACGCACCCGGTCCACGGCGGCAGGCGTACCAGTTGCTGACCCTGGTCGCACCGCGCGTCGCCGACCTGCGCAACACGGGTTCGACCGTCTGCGACCTGGCCACGGTGGCCACCGGCGAGTTGGACGCGTTCGTCAGCTTCGACCCCGCGCCGTGGGACATCGCCGCCGGCGCCGCGCTGGTGGAGGCGGCGGGCGGGGTGAGCCGGCGGTGGCGCCGGGGCGAGCGGGTCGTCTTCGCCACCGGCGCGCCGGCCGTGGTGGCGGCGCTCGCCGACTGGCTGGGCGCGGCCGACGAGGAGGGGATGTGAGATGGCGAGGAGCCCTGACTTCCGACTCGCGCTGGTCGGTGCCGGCCGGATGGGTCGCCACCACCTGCGGGCCCTCGCGGACAACCCGGCTGCCGCCATCACCCATGTGGTCGACCCGGTCCCGGCGGCGCGGGCCGCGGTCGCCACCACCGGCCTGCCGGTGTACCCCTCGGTGCCGGACCTGCTCGCCGAGACCACGCCCGACGGTCTGCTGGTGACCACCCCTACCAGCCAGCATGGCGCGCTGGTGGCCATCGCAGCGAAGGCCGGGTTGCCGGTGCTGTGCGAGAAGCCCGCCGGGCTGACCGCCGCCGAGGCACAAGAGGCGGGCCGGGTGGCGGCGGAGGCCGGGATCGCGTTCCAGGTGGCCTACTGGCGCCGGTTCGTCCCCAGCCTGCAGCGGCTGCGGGACCGGATCGCGGCGGGAGCAATGGGTGACGTGCTGTTCGTGGCGGCGCTGCAGTGGGACGGCGAACCCCCTGCCGCAGGGTTCCGCACCGGCAGCGGTGGCATCTTCGTCGACATGGGGGTGCACGAGTTCGACCAGATCCAGTGGTTGACCGGCGAGCGGGTGGACCGGGTCGCCACGCAGCACGCGCGGCACGTCACCGACCCCGCGGTGAGCGGTCACGACGTGGACAGCGCCCAGGCACTGCTCGGCCTGTCCGGTGGCGGCACCGCGCTCGTCGCCCTGGGCCGACACCACCGTGGGGGCGACATGGCCGCCGTGGAGGTCTTCGGCACCCGCGACCACGAACGCCTGACCTTCCTCGACCCGGCCGACGGCGACGCCACGATGCACGCGGCGCTGGCCCGCCAGGCGGAGGACTTCGTCGAACTGGTGCGGTCCGGACGGTCCACCGGTGCCGGGGTGGCGGACGCGGTCGCGGTCCTCGACGCCGCGTACCAGGCCACGGCCGGTGTCACGCTCAGTAAGGGCGTGAAGCCCGTTCGATGAGTCTTTGCATCATCTGGCGGACGCGTTTTTCCCACTCTCCGGCGGGGATTGCGAAATCAGAAATCGCTGAACGGCAATGTTCTCGGCCGAGAGAAGAGTGCTATGGATTTCAGTGTACTGGGGCCATTGGCGCTGACCACGGAGGCGGGCCCGGTTGCGATCAACGGGACCAAGCCGCGTGCCCTGCTCTCCATCCTCCTGCTGAATCCGGGACGGACGGTCGGCACCGGGCGGCTCATCGACGGCATCTGGCCTGAGTCGCCGCCCGCGTCGGCGCTGCACAACCTGCGGACGTACATCCACCGGCTACGACAGACCCTCGACCACAGCGGCGACTCGGCCGACCGGTTGGTCCGCGACGGCGCCGGCTACCAGTTGCGGGTCGACGAGGACGAACTGGACCTGTTGCGGTTCCAGCGGTTCGCCGGCGACGGACACCGGGCGGCCCGCGAGGACCGCCTGGACACCGCCGCCGAGCTGTTCAGCCGGGCCCTGGGCCTGTGGCGCGGGCGCGCCCTTGAGGACCTGCCGGACCTCGGCACCGACATCGCCGCACTGACCACCGCCCTGCAGGAGCAACGCCGGGAGGCGGTGACCGAGCTCGTCGACCTGCGGCTCCGGCTGGGACAGTCCGCCGGGGTGATTCCCGCGCTGCGGCGCATGGTTGCCGAGGAACCACTCGACGAGCGCCGGCAGGCGCAGCTGGTCACCTCGCTCACCCTGGCTGGTCGCACCGCCGAGGCGCTCGCCGCGTACCAGGAGGCTCGCCGCACGCTCGTCGACGAGCTGGGGGTCGATCCGGGTCCGGCGTTGCAGGGCGCGTTGCAGGCCGCCCTCGACGCCGACCCGGCCGACCTCCGACCGCCGGCCGGTCGACCGCCGGCGGTCGGTGGCGGCGCCCCGGCCTCCGAGCCGACAGCCGGGCCTCGCGCGCTGCCGATGAAGCCTCCCCAACTGATCGGCCGCACCACCACGACCCGCCAGTTGCGCACCATCGCCCAGGGGATCGCGGACACCACCGGCGCCGACGAGCACGCCTCGGTCGTGCTGGTCTCCGGCGCCCCCGGGGTCGGCAAGTCCTGCTTCGCCGTGGCCAGCGGTTACGAGCTGGCGGACATCTTTCCGGATGGTCAGCTCTTCGTCAGCTTCGACACCGCCGACGGAGCACCCCGCAGCACCGGCGACCTGATGCGGGAGCTGCTGGTCGAGCTCGGCGTCGCCCGCTCCGACGTGCCCGACGACGTACGCGAGCGCGCCGCCGTGCTGCGCTGCACGCTCGCCGGACGGCGGTTGCTCCTGATCATCGACGACGTCGACTGCGCCCAGCAGGTGCGCCCCCTGCTTCCCGGCGCCGGCCGCAGCCTGGTCATGATCACGAGCCGGCAGCGTCTGCTGGACCTCGACGTCGGCTGGCGACTGACGCTGGGGGCGTTGACCCGCAGCGACGCGGTGGAGTTGCTGGCGACGATCGCCGGCGAGCACCGGGCACGCGAGCAGCCGGAGGTGTTCGGCCGGATCGCGGTGGCATGCGACCAGCTGCCGCTGGCGTTGCGGATCGTGGGCAGCAGGCTCGCCGCCCAGCCGGGCATCGCTCTGCCCAGCTTCGCCGACCATCTGGAGAGCGAGGAGAACCGGTTGGAAGAACTCGCGGTCGGCGACATCTCGGTGCGGCACAGCCTCTCCGGCAGCTACCGGGCACTCGATCCGGCTGCCCGGGACGCGCTCTGCCTACTGGCCAGCACCAACTTGATCATCACCCAGTCGAATGCGGGTGAGATCCTGCGTCTGCCCAGCCAGCAGGCCAATCGGATGGTCGAGCATCTCGTCGAGCACAACCTGCTGACGCCGGTCGAGTCCGAGGGGCCGGGGCAGCGCTTCCACCTGCCGGGGTTGCTCCGGATCTTCGCTCGGGAGTGCGTAGCCGCGCACGGGCAGCTCTCGCCCGTCGGGTGACCACTCCGCTCAGGTCACGTGACCACTCCGCTCACTGCTCGCGTGAGCGCACCGCCCGACGGTCACCGCCGGACAGCGCCCCGGCCAGGATCCGGGCGAACCGCGGCAGGAGTTCGGTGTCCGGCAGGTGATCCGGGTTGATCTCGGTGACCGAGAGCCCGGCGAAGCGTGGGCTGGCCACGAGGGTGGCGAGCGTGGTCGACGCCTCGTCCAGGGTGAGCCCGGCCGGCTCGGGCACGTCGGCCAGCGGGGCGTCGACGAAGTTGAGCACGTCGACGTCGAAGTGCACCACGAACGCCGAGGCCGCGGCCTCGGCGGCAGCCCGCGCCCGCGACGCGGCTGCGGTCGGATCGGCGTGCACCTCGCTCGCCGGCACGTAGTCGATGCCGAGCTCGGCCACCAGGTCGTACTCGTGGTCGCCGGGGGGCAGTGAGTCGCCGTAGACCACCACTCGCTCGGGAGTCAACAGCGGCACCACCCCGCCGACGGCAGCGAGGTCGGGCAGTGTCCCGGGCAGCCCGAGCAGGTGCGCCAGGCCCATCGCGTCCAGGTTCCCGTTCGCCCTGGTCAACGGGGTGTACAGATCCGGCCCGCCGTCGACGTAGACCAGGGCCACCGGCAGGCCCGCCCGCTCGTGGCCGGCCACCAGACCCATCGTCACAGTGCAGTCGCCACCCAGGAGCAGCGGTTTCCGGCCTCGGCGTACCGACGCCTCGACCCGCTGCGCGACGTCGGTCGCGACTCGAAGCACCTCCCCGGCATTCTGGCCGTTGGGCCGCGCCGGGTCCGGCCGCCACCGGAACGGCCGCACATCACCGACATCGGCGGCCTCGGCCGCCCGCCGCAGCAACTCCACCAGGCCGGCTTCGCGGAGCGCGGCCGGAGCCCGCTCCACCCCGGGGGTGTGTGCGCCCGCGCTCGACGGGGCCCCGATGACGTCCCAAGTCAAGACCATGACCTCATCATCACCCCGCGAGCCGGACTGCGCCGGGCCCGGGCACCACGGCGGGCATCGGCACGGCCGTCGCGGCAGCCCCGCGTCACGGTCTTTGCCGCATTGGTACACCCGGTGGCTCCCACCTGGACACCGGTGCCGCTTATCCTCCAGCGGTCTACTCCCTCGGAGGCCGCGCACATGCAGCGAACAAGAAGTACACGACTACTCACAATCCCGGGCGTACTGGTCACCGCCACCGCGCTCGTCCTGTCCAGTGGCACCGCCGCAGTCGCCGAGCCGGTGCCGGCGACCCCTTTCATCAGTGAGATCCACTATGACAACGTCGGCGCGGACACCGGCGAGGCGATCGAGATCGAGGCGCCGTCCGGCTACGACCTGACCGGCTGGCAGATCGTCCTCTACAACGGTGCCAACGGCGCGGCGTACAACACCAGGACGCTGAGCGGTGCGGTGCCGGACGCGGGCGTGGTCGTCGCGTCGTACCCGACCGACGGCATCCAGAACGGGTCGCCGGACGGCGTCGCGCTGGTCGCACCGGACGGTTCGGTGGCGGAGTTCCTCAGCTACGAGGGGACCTTCACCGCGGTCGGCGGGCCGGCGAACGGCCTGACCGGGGTCGACCTCGGTGTCGCGGAAGCCGCCTCCACTCCGGTCGGTCACTCGCTGCAGAAGCTCGACGACAGCTGGCAGGCGCCGGCGGCGAACACCTTCGGCGTACGCAACAGCGCGCCGGACCCCGACCCGGACCCGGACCCCGACCCGACCGGTTGCACCGTCGCGGTCGACCACACCATCGCCCAGGTGCAGGGAACCGGCAGCGCCACGCCGCTGGCCGGAACCCGGGTGACCGTCGAGGGGATCGTCACCGCCGACCACCGCGTCGGTGGCTACAACGGCGTGTACGTCCAGACGGCCGGCAGTGGTGGGGACCGTCCGGTCGCGGGCGGTACCGCCTCGGACGGCATCTTCGTCTACCTGACCACCAACACCGCCAACCACCCGTCGGTCACGATCGGTGACCGGGTCCGGGTCAGCGGCACCGCGAGCGAGTTCAACGGGCTCACCCAGCTCAGCATCGCCGCCCGGGCCGACGTGCAGGTCTGCGAGCAGGGCTCACCGCTGCCGGCCCCGGTTCCGGTCGGCCTGCCGTTGGACGACGCCGCCCGCGAGTCGGTCGAGTCGATGCTGGTGGCGCCGGTCGGCCAGTACGCCGTCTCCGAGGTCTACAACACCAACCGTTACGGCGAGGTCGTGCTCGCGGCCGGCGACCAGCCGGCGCTGACCCCGACCGACCGGTTCCGTCCCGGCTCCGCCGAGGCTCAGCAGTTGGCGGCGGAGAACAAGCTGCGCCGGATCCTGGTCGACGACGCAAAGACGACCAACCTGGCCACCGCCGGGCTGTTGCCGCCATACGTCTCGCCGGCCAGCCCGCTGCGGGTCGGCGACTCGGTGGAGGCGTTCGGCTCGTCGGTGCTCTCGTACGGCTTCAACGAGTGGCGTCTGCAGCCGACCGTCCCGGTCGACGCGGACACCACGCCGGCCGCCCGGACCACCTTCAAGGCCACCAACCCGCGTACCGCCGCGCCCGTCGACGTCGGTGGCGACCTGCGGGTGGCCAGCTTCAACGTGCTGAACTACTTCGTGCACTTCGGTGGCGACGCGCGCGGCGCCGCCGACGAGGCCGCGCTGGCGAAGCAGGAAGCGAAGATCGTCTCGGCGATCAGCGCGCTGGACGCCGACGTGGTCGCGCTGGAGGAGATCGAGAATTCGGTCCGGTTCAACGCCGCCGACCCGCAGCAGGCGCTCAAGCGCCTGGTCGCCGCCCTGAACACCGCCGACGGCGCGGGTACCTGGGACTACGTCCGTACCCCGGCGGAGCTGCCCGGCGCGGCCCAGCAGGACTTCATCACCACGGCGATCATCTTCAAGCCGGCGAAGGCGCAGCCGAAGGGCCCGTCGCGTTCGGTCAACGACGAGACGGTCTGGTTCAACGCCCGAGAACCCATCGCGCAGACGTTCACCGCCGGCACGGTCGACTTCATCGTGGTCGCCAACCACTTCAAGTCCAAGAGCGGTGCCGGCACCGGCGACAACGCCGACGCCGGTGACGGTCAGGGTGGTTGGAACGGCGACCGGGTCCGGCAGGCCCAGGCGTTGGCAACGTTCGTCGACCAGGTCGCGGCCGACAGCGGCACCTCGGACGTGCTGCTGCTAGGTGACTTCAACGCGTACACCCACGAGGACCCGATGCAGGTCCTCTACGACGAGCAGTACCGCAACCTCAACGACACCGGCAAGACGAGCTACGTCTTCAACGGCGAGTCCGGCTCGCTCGACCACGCCGTCGCTTCGCCGTCGCTGGCGGCCCGGGTGACCGGGGTCGACGTGTGGCAGATCAACGCCGTCGAGTCGTACGCCTTCCAGTACGACGGCCTGGCCGAGTTCTTCGCGCCGGACGCGTACCGGGCCAGCGACCACAACCCGCTGGTGGTGGGGATCGACACCGGCTCGGACACCGGCTCGGTGGACCTCCAACTGCTGAGCATCAACGACTTCCACGGCCGGCTGGAGTCCCCGGCCACCGTGGACGGTCAGCCGGTCGGCGGTGCCGCGCAGATCGCCGGTCTGGTGAACGAGCTGCGGGCGGAGAACCCGAACACCGCTTTCGTCTCCGCCGGCGACAACATCGGCGCGTCCACCTTCATCTCGGCGATCGACGATGACAACCCGACGATCGACGCGTTGAACCAGGCCGGCCTGCTCGTCTCGGCCGTGGGCAACCACGAGTTCGACAAGGGAATGGCGGATCTGACCGGGCGGGTGACCGACCGGGCCGACTTCCCGCACCTGGGCGCCAACGTGTACCGGGGTGACACCCGCGCGCTGCCGGCGTACTCGGTGGACACCATCGGCGGGGTCCGCGTCGGCTTCATCGGCGTGGTCACCGAGCAGACCGCCTCACTGGTCAGTCCCGACGGCATCGCCGGTCTGACCTTCCGCGACCCGGTGGCCGAGGCCAACCTCGTGGCCGGTCAGCTCAAGGACGGCAACCCGGACAACGGCGAGGCCGACGTGGTGGTGCTGCTCGCCCACGAGGGTGCCGCGACGGAGAACATCGACTCCCCGGCGGCGCTGGCGAACGACCCGGTCTTCGGCGAGTTCACCCGAGCCGACGCGACCGTCGACGTGATCTTCAGCGGGCACACCCACCAGCCGTACGCCTTCGAGGTTCCGGTTCCGGGCACGGACAAGCTGCGTCCGATCGTCCAGGCCGAGGACTACGGCAAGCGACTGGGCAAGGTGACGCTGACCTTCGACCCGGAGTCGGGTTCGGTCACCGCCGCCGACGCGTCCCTGGTGGACGTGGTCGGTGCGCCGCAGGATCCGGCGGTGGCCGAGATCGTGGCCGCCGCCAAGGTCCGGGCACAGGAGCTGGGCCAGCAGAAGTTGGGTGAGATCACCGCCGACATCCGGCGGGCCTACACCGACGGCAACGAGGACCGGGGCAAGGAGTCGGCGCTGGGCAACCTGATCGCCGACGTGCAGCTCGCCGGCACCAGTGACGCCGGCCGGGGCGGAGCGCAGATCGCGTTCATGAACCCGGGTGGTCTGCGGGCCGACCTGCTGTACCGGACCGACGGCACGGTGACGTACGCCGACGCCTTCGCCGTCCAGCCGTTCGCCAACGACGTGGTCACCAAGACCTACACCGGCGCGGAGATCAAGCAGGTGCTGGAGCAGCAGTGGCAGCCGGCGGGCGCGTCCCGTCCGGTGCTCTGGCTCGGCGTGTCGAAGGGCTTCTACTACACCTACGACCCGCAGGCCGCCCAGGGTTCGCGGATCACCTCGATGAAGCTGAACGGCGCGCCGATCGACCCGGCGGGCACCTACCGGGTGACGGTGAACTCGTTCCTCGCCGCCGGCGGGGACAACTTCACCACCCTCGGTGGGGGCACCAACCCGGTGACCACCGGCGACAACGACCTCACCATGCTGGTCAGCTACTTCGCGGCGAACTCGCCCATCACCGCGGACACCGAGCCGCGGTCGGCCGTCGGCCAGGGCGGGCCGGTCTGCACCACGACGATCACCGGCAGGCACAACCGGCCGTTGATCGTCACCACCGGCCTGACCTGCGTGGAGAACGCCACCATCGCCGGACCGGTGTCGATCGGCGCCGGGGCCTCGTTGCGGGTGACCGGCAGCACCATCAACGGCCCGGTCTCCGCCACCCGGCCGGTGCTGTTCGAGTTGTCCAGCGCCACGGTGTCCGGCCCGGTCACGGTCGCCGGTACCACCGGCGACCTGAAGATCAGCAAGGGGCGGATCAACGGCCCGCTGTCGCTCGTGGCCAACCTCGGCGGAGTGCGGGTGGACACGGTGACGGTCAGCGGCCCGGTCAGCGTGACCGGCAACTCCGGCAGCCAGCCGGTGGTCGTCGCCGCGAACACAGTCAGCGGGCCGCTGGCCTGTTCGGGCAACACCCCGGCCCCGGTCAACGAGGGCCGGTCGAACACGGTGCGGGGCCCGGCGTCGGGCCAGTGCGCGCGGCTGTGACCGGTAGGTGAAAGCGCCGGTCCGCGGTCGGAGAACCTCCGGCCGCGGACCGGCCCCACTGGTCCGTTACGTCTCACGGGCCCCACCAGTCGTTCCGGTCGTCCCACCCGACTGGGCACCGCATACCCCCCGGGGTATCTTGGAGGTAAGCGCACGCCACCGCACCCCAGCCGGATCGCATTCTCGCGATCCGATCGGGTAGGTGTTCGGGCACGGCGGACAACTGACCCACATATACCCCTATGGGTATATGTGGGAGTGAGAGGAGTTGGCATGACGGTGCAGGTGTCGGTCATCGCGACCTCGTCCCTGGGTGACCGCAGCTACCTGGCCACCGACGGCCGGACAGCGGTCGTGGTGGACCCCCAACGGGACGTCGACCGGGTCATGCAGCTCGCCGGAGCGGTCGGCGCCCGGATCACCCACGTGATCGAGACACACATCCACAACGACTACGTCTCCGGCGGGCTGGAGCTGGCACGGCTGACCGGCGCGCGCTACCTGGTAGCCGCAGCCGACGAGGTCGGTTTCGACCGGCTGCCGGTCGCCGACGGCGACGTCATCGAGGTGTCGGAAGCGGTGCAGATCCGGGCGGTGGCCACGCCGGGCCACACCTTCCACCACCTGTCGTACGTCCTGGACGAGGCCGCCGACGGCGGCTGGCACCCGCTCGGGGTGTTCACCGGCGGATCGCTGCTGTTCGGCACCACTGGCCGCACCGACCTGCTCGGCGAGCAGCACGCGCACGAGCTGGCCCACCAGCAGCACGCCTCGGCGAAGCGGCTGGCCGACCTGCTGCCCGACGGGGCACAGGTGTGGCCCACCCACGGGTTCGGCAGCTTCTGTTCGGCCAGCCAGGCCGACGCCCCGGAGTCGACGATCGGCCGGGAGAAGCAGGCCAACCCGGTGTTCCGGCTCGCCGCTGCGGACTTCGTCACCGAGACCCTGGCCGGCCTGGACGCCTACCCGGCGTACTACGCGCACATGGGGGTGGCCAACACCGCCGGCCCAGCACCGGTGGACCTCACGCCGGTGGCCCGGGCCGACGCCGAGCAACTACGAAACCGGATCGCCGCCGGGGAGTGGGTGGTCGACCTGCGACACCGCAAGGCGTACGCCGTCTCGCACCTGGCCGGCACCATCAGCCTCGGTCTCGACGGACCGATGTCCACCTGGCTCGGCTGGCTGGTCGACTGGGGTACGCCGGTCACGCTGCTGGCCGAGACGCCCGAACAGGTCGCCGACGCCCAGCGCGAACTGGTCCGCATCGGCATCGACCGACCCGCCGCCCAGGCGACCGGTACCCCGCAGCAGTGGGCCACCGACCCCACCGCGCTGCGGGAGCTGATGGTCGCCGACTTCCCGGCGCTGGCCGCCGCGCAGGCCGGGCACACCCCGACCGGGCTGCCCGCCCCGCAGGTCGTGCTCGACGTGCGGTTGACCAACGAGTGGCGGGACGGTCATGTGGCGGATGCGGTGCACGTTCCGCTGCCCGACCTGCGTCGCCGGCTGACCGAAATCCCGGCGGGCACGATCTGGGTGCACTGCGGTTCCGGCTACCGGGCCGCCGTCGCCGCGTCCCTGCTGGCCAACACCGGCCGCGACGTGGTCCTCGTCAACGACCTGTTCGACCATGCCGAGCAGGCCGGCGTGCGGCTGGCCCCCTGACCACCGGCCCCGGTGATCGTCGCGATCGCCCGTGACGGCCGGGCGCACCCGGTCAGCCGGCCGGCGGCTCCGGGGGACTGACCGGCAGCAGCACCCGGAACACGGTGCTGCCGGGCCAGCTCGTCACCCGGATGTCGCCGTGGTGAGCAACTGCCTCAACGCCCTCGCCGGGCCGCGCGCGGACCAGCTCGCCGCGCAGTACGTCCGGCACTTCCGGGAGATCCACGACAAGGTCTACGTCGAGGGGTCGCCGGAGGTGGAGGCACTGGTCACCGAGTTGCAGGTGGTGGACAAGGTGAACCGGGCCGGCTGAGCCCCTCTCGGCCAGCGCCGGCCGGTGGTTCTCCGCGAGGAGACCCGCCGGCCGGCGTCGGGTTGCCACCCCGGCCGGCGGGACGTCGTGGCGGGGCGTGCCGCCGTACGCTTCGGCCATGTGGGCGTACCGGTCGGTGGAGATGGGTTGGGGGCGGCTCGCGTACCGCACGGTGGAGGGTGGGCCGGACACGGCGGGTGAGCCGCCGATGGTGCTGCTGCACGGCGGTGGGGGCGACGGCACCACCTGGGACGCCCTGGCCCCGACGCTCGCCCAGCGCCGCACCGTCCACCTGCCGGATCTGCGCGGCATGGGCCGCAGCGACCGGGTCGGGCCGTACTCGCTGGCCGTCCTGCGCGACGACCTGCTGGCGCTGCTGGACCGGTGGGAGCTGGACCGGGTGGTCCTGGTCGGGCACTCGTTGGGCGGGGTCGCCGCGTTGCTCGCCACCCAGGCGGCACCGCAGCGGGTGGCCGCCCTGGTCCTTGAGGAGTGCCCGCCGCCGGTGCCGCTCGGCTTCACCATCCCCACCGGTCTGCCGGACTCGGCGCCCTACTACGACCGGGAGATCCGCCCGTCCGTGCTGGCCGAGCTCAACGCGCCAGACCCGGCCCGGTGGGAGACGCTGGCGACGATCCCGGTGCCGACCCTGGTCCTGGCCGGCGGGCCGACCAGCCACCTGCCGCAGGAGGCGATGGCTCGGATGGCCGACCGCATCCCCGCCGGTCGGCTGGTGACCATCCCGACCGGCCACCACATCCATCCGAACGCGTCCGCCGCCTTCGTCACCGCCGTCGAGTCCTTCCTCACCGACTCGCCCGCCTGATCGGGTCAGGTTCGAGCAGTCACCTTACGGAACTGTTCGATCATGGCCGCGTAGCTGCTGCCACCGTGCCCGTCGGCCACCGCCCGGTCGGCCAACGTCTTCGTGAGCCGGGACAGCTCGACGTTGACGCCGAGCGCCTCGCTCTCGTGAACGACGTGCGCCATCGCGGCCAGGTGGATGTCGATGGTGGAGTCGTCGCCCGGGTACGCGCCGTCGTCGATCTGTCGGGCGTAGCCGGGCAGCCAACCGGTGACCGTCTCGATGCCCCGGATGGCGAGTGGGGCGAAGGCGGCCGCTTTCACCCCTGCCGCACCGAGCACGGCGGCACCCTGCACGAAGCCGTTCAGGATGCCCCACATCAGGCCCAGCACGGCCACCTCGTGCAGCGACGACAGTCCATGGTCCTCGCCGAGGTGGATCGCCGCACCCACGCTGCCCAGTGTCGCCTCGTACTGGTCAAAGATCGGACGGGGCCCGCTGTAGAGGATGGCGGCGTCGGCGGTGCCGATTGCCGGCGGGCTGGCCATGATCGCGCCATCGAGACAGACACCGCCCTGCCGGGCCACCCACCCGGCGGTCTCCCGCGCCACCTCCGAGGTGCCCGAGGTCAGGTTCACCAGGACCCGGCCGTCCATCGACCCACCGAGTGGTTCGAGGATCTCGCGCACCGCGTCGTAGTCGGTGACACAGACGATCACCAGTGGGCTGGCCGCGACGGCGTCGCCGGCCGTCTCGGCGAGCCGCGCGCCTCGGGCGACGAGTTCCGTGGCCTTCTCCGCCGTACGGTTCCAGACGGTGGTGGGATGGCCGTCGCGGAGGGCCGTGGCGGCGATCGCGCGGCCCATCAGGCCCAGGCCGATGACCGTCACGGGGGTACGGGTGCCGTCGTTGTCGTGCATCAACTGCTCCTTCGCGCAGGGATCAGGTCCTGGCAGGTATCGTCAACCTTCACATCGATATGAAGGTCAAGGGGAACGTCTGTGCTGATCGGGGAGCTGAGCCGACGGACCGGTGTCAACCCGCACCAGCTGCGCTACTACGAGAGCCAGGGCCTACTGGAGCCGGTTCGCGGCGCCAACGGTTACCGGGCCTACGGTGAAGACGCGGTGACCACCGTGACCCAGATCCGGCGGCTGCTCGCGGCCGGGCTGTCCACCGAGGACATCGCCTACCTGCTGCCCTGCGCCACCGGAGAGAGCCCCGACCTGGAACCCTGCGCCGAGCTACTCGATGCCCTGCGTACCCGGCTGCACGGGCTGGACGAGCGCATCGACGCCCTCGCCCGCTCCCGCCAGGCCCTGCACGACTACCTCGACGCCACCGAGCGGCAGCTGTCCCGAACCCCCGGTCGGCGGCGACCGGCGTCCGCTACCTGAGCCGGACGGCGGACCCGGCGTCGCGCCCTTGACCGGGCGCGGCACGCCGGGCGATCAGGACGGACTGGCAGTGGCCGCCGGGACGGCACGGAAGACGATCGTCACGCTGAAGCTCACCCCGTCGACCTGGTACGCGTAGCAGCCCGGGCCGCTGACCGTCGTGGTGCCCGGCAGGTCGCTGTCCGGGCGGCTCAACACGGCGTAGTGGCCGCCGTCGCGGGGCTCGCCGGTGTAGGAGAACCTCCCCGCCGCGCTGCCCGGCCCGTCGATCCGGGCCGCCCGGACCAGCACCGGGCCGGTGTAGCCGGAGCCGATCCACCGCACCTTCTTCGTGTACGTCCCGTCCGGCTCCCGGTCCTCGTCACGCAGTTGCAGGACGCCGTCGGTGAAGTAGTCGGCGACCGGGTAGAGCGGGCCGGAGCCGAGCACCCGAGATGCCTGGTCGGTGTCGGGCCAGGGCCGCGGCTCGGTGACCGGGCAGGCGTCGCCGGGCTGCACCCCGGGCAGCGCGAGCGGTGGCGCCGAGAACTCCCCGGGCGGCACGGTGGACGCGGGTGGGGACACCGTCGGGGTGGCCTCCGGCGGTGCTGCGTCACAGGCGGTCGCTGCGCACCCGAGCACCACGGCCGCCACCACTCTGGGCATCCTCGTCACCTTCGCAGTATCGACCGATCCCCTCATCACCGCCGCCCCGCCCAACCGGGATATCCGAATCCACCTCTGTCTGGATCGTCAGTGCGGGTTCGTCGCACCGGCTACCCGGATCGGGCCCGGTCGAGCAGCGCCCGACGCTCGGCGTCGCCGTGCACCCGCTCCGCCGCCGCGCGGAACAATGCCGCCGCCCGATCACGGTCACCCTGCCGAGCGACGAGATCCGCCTCCACGGCGAGAGCCAGCGGATAGCCGTCGAGCCCGCCGCCCTCGCGCGCCTCGGCGAGCAGCGACAATCCGGCCGCCGGCCCGTACGCGTACCCGTGCGCCACGGCACGGTTCAGCGCGACCACCGGGGTCGGCTGGAGCCGGAACATCTGGTCGTAGCAGTCCGCGATCCGCCGCCAGTCGGTCTGCTCGGCGCTGGCCGCGGTGGCGTGGCAGGCCGCGATCCGCGCCTGCCACGCGTACGGGCCCTGCTCCGGCAGCCCGGCGACCAGGCGTACCCCCTCCGCGATCGCCGCGTGGTCCCAGTCGGACCGGTTCTGGCGGTCCAGCGGCACCAGGTTGCCGTCGGCGTCCCGCCGGGCGGCGCGGCGGGAGTGCTGCAACAGGAAGAGCGCCAGCAGCGCGGACGCCTCCGGCTGCTCCGGCATGAGCCGGACCAGCAGTCGGGCCAACCGGATCGCCTCATCGGCGAAGGCCGGTTCGCCGTCCGCGTCGTACCCCCGGGTGAAGAGCAGGTAGAGCACGGCCAGCACGCCGGGCAGCCGTTCTCTCAGCGCCGGGCCGCTCGGCACCCGGTACGGGATGCCCGCGTCGGCGATCCTCGTCTTGGCGCGGGTGAGCCGGCGGGTCATCGCCGACTCGCTGACCAGGAAGGCCCGGGCGATCTCGACGGTCGGCACCGCGCAGATCGTGCGCAGGGTCAGCGCCACCCGGTCCTGGATCGCGAGCGCCGGATGGCAGCACGTGAAGATCAGCCGCAGCCGGTCGTCCACCACCTCCTCCCCGGCCGGCTCGGCGGTTGCGGCGGTGAGCGCCAGCACCGCCAGTTCGCGCAGCTTGCGCCGCTCGACCGAGGCCCGCCGCAGCACATCGAGGACCCGGTTGCGGGCCACCGTCATCAACCAGCCGCCCGGGTTCGCCGGCACACCCTCCACCGGCCAGCGGTCCAGCGCCCGGGCCAACGCCTCCTGGGCGCAGTCCTCGGCCAGGCCCCAGTCACCGGTGATCCGGATCAGTGCCGCGACGATTCGCGGGTACGCGTCGACGGCCGTGGCCGCGACGGCCGCCGCCGCCGCGGCCCGGTCCGTCACTGGTCGAGGTCGGCGAACGGACGCAGCTCGATGCGTCCGGCCCAGGCCATCGGGTGGGCCCGGGCGACCTCGATCGCCTCGTCCAAATCGGCGCACTCCAGCAGGTCGAAGCCGACGATCATCTCCTTGACCTCCGCGAACGGACCGTCGGAGACGAGGAGCTGACCTCCGCGGACGCGTACCGTGGTCGCGGCCGACGCCGGCGCCAGCTGAGCACCCTGCAGCCGTCGGCCGGCGGCATCGTTCTCCGCCACCCACA
This sequence comes from Micromonospora phaseoli, assembly GCF_900109115.1. Taxonomy (GTDB): domain Bacteria; phylum Actinomycetota; class Actinomycetes; order Mycobacteriales; family Micromonosporaceae; genus Micromonospora; species Micromonospora phaseoli. The sequence continues at coordinate 31,089 of NZ_FNYV01000017.1, read as the reverse complement.
CCTCCACGTCGGGGTGGTTCTGGGGCTCCGAATCCGGCTCCGGGTCGGTGCAGACCAGCATCATGTACTTCACGTCAGGGCCTCTCTGTCACATCGTCAGGACCAGTGTTCCCACCGGCATGACGAACGGCGGACCAGCCATCCGGACAACCGCGGGGTGCCATCTCCGATCCGATCGGTCCGAGCCCTTGCCTCCTGTCGGTCCCGGCGTCAGCGCAGCCCGCGGATGAGGTTGTCGACCAGCGTCACGACGAACTCCTCGGTCAGGGGCTGGTCGGGAATGAGCAGCCGGTGATAGCAGGCGCCCCAGAGCTGGTCGATGACGGATTCCGGATCGATGTCCGCCCGTAACTGCCCACGGGCCACGGCCTTGTTGAGCGCTTCGACGCTGATGGCGCGGCGTGGCCCGGAGTAGCGCTCGCGAAAGGCGGTGGCCAGGTCCGGATCGGTCTGGGACTGCGCGATGAGCTGGCTGACGACCCGCCCGGCGGAGGTGTCGGTCAGCAGGTGGACGAAGGACACCAACTGGCTGGTCAGGTCGGCGACTATGTCGCCGGTGTCGGGGAAGGCCAGCGCGGGGGCGACGACGGTGAAGTAGCCGTCGAGTGCGAGCGCGCCCTTGGACGGCCACCACTTGTAGATCGTCATGCGGCTGGCGCCCGCATGGGCGGCGACTTTTTCGATGGTGAAGCCGGTCATCCCCTCGGCCAGTAGGAGGTTCCCGGCGGCGTTGAGGATCTCGGCGCGGACCTGGCCGGCGGGACGGCGGCCCCGCCCGCGTCGCAGCGGCGGCTCCGCGTCGGGGGTGAGCTGAGTCACTGACCCTCCCATTTTTGTGGACACTCTGTCTTCATGTTGTTTATATGGACACAGCGTACACAACTCTGGATCCCAGGAGCACCCATGAACAGCAACTCCACCGACCAACCCAGGGTCGCCATCGTCACCGGCGGCTCCCGAGGCATCGGTCGCCAGGTTGTCGAACGGTTGGCGGCGGACGGGTACGCCATCGTCGTCAACTACCGCGACAACCACGCCGAGGCGGAGACCGCCGTCGCGGCGGCCCGGGCGGCGGGCGGCGACGCGATCGCGATCCCGGCCGACATCGCCGACGAGGCTGCGGTGGCCGACCTCTTCGAGGCTGCGGAACGCCGCTTCGGTGGCGTCGACGTGGTGGTGCACGCGGCCGGCATGATGGCCCTGAGCCCACTCGCCGATCTCGACCTCGACCAGCTCGACCGCATCCTGCGGGTCAACGTGCGCGGCACGTTCGCGGTCGACCAGCAGGCCGCCCGCCGGGTCCGCCGAGGTGGCGCGATCATCAACTTCTCCAGCTCGCTCACCCGTTTCGCCCGGCCGGGCTACAGCGCGTACGCCGCGAGCAAAGGGGCGGTCTCCGCGATCACCCTGGTCCTCGCCCGCGAGCTGCGCGGCCGGGACGTGACCGTCAACGCGGTTGCCCCCGGACCGACCGCGACCGCGCTCTTCCTCGACGGCAAGGACGAGCAGACGGTCGCCCGGATCGCCGCCGAGCCGCCGCTGGAGCGCCTGGGCACCCCTGACGACATCGCCGAGCTGGTGGCTTTCCTCGCCGGGCCGGGGCGCTGGGTCAACGGCCAGGTGCTCTACGCCAACGGCGGCGCGATCTGATCGTGCCGGAGCTGTCGCGGTCACCGTGGCGGACCGGTCACCTCGCGCGCCCGCCGGACCAGCACGTCGCTGTGGGCGATCAGGCTCAGCAGGCCGGCGAGGATCGCGGAGTACACCAGCAGCGGCAGGCCGCGGCCAGCGACGGCGGCGATCACGATCGCCAGCAGCCCGACCACCCGGTGCCAGGAGACCCGTCGATGGACGACCGCCGCGAGCAGAATCCAACCGGTCATGAAAAGGGTCGGCCCGGCTGCCCCGGCACAGCCGCCGGATGACCGGCTACTGCCGCAACGAACCGGTGACGCACTGCCGGCCACCCGGTAGCAGCGGCCCGTCAGGCGACGCAAGAAAGCAGCGAGGTCTGATCCGCTCGGCGAGCGGATCAGACCTCTTGAGCTGGCCGGCCGGAGGGCCCGGAGATCAGCCGATCGCGTACGCCCGGATGATCGTCACATCGGTGTAGCCGCCGGTGGCGTCGGTGACCCGGGCCCGCAGCGAGACCGCGCCGGACTGCGGGTTGCCCACCTGGGCGGTCCACTTGCCGGAGATCTTCTTGACCTTCACCGACCGCCAGGTCTTACCGCCGTCGTAGGACGCCTTGGCGGTGACCGTCTTCACCTTAGGGTTCGTGCCCAGCTTGGCGTCCGGGCTGAACTTGGAGCGGCTCAGCTTCAGCTGGACGTTCGTGGTGCTGCCCGGCTTCGCCCGGTTGTAGAGGCTGAGACCGGTGGGCAGCATGGTGATCGCGTAGACGGGCGCCGTCACTGAGGTGTTCGGCTTCGCCCTGAACCGGTACGTGACGCTGGTCTTCGGCGACAGCATCCCGGCAGGGAAGGTGATCTCCGGGTAGTAACGGCTCGCGTTGTTGGTGAGCTTGTACCAACCGGCCTTCTTCACCTTGTATTCGAGCGTCGTGAAGTAGGGCTCCCAGCCCTTGTCCTTCTTCGTCTTGACCGTCTTGCCGCCGAAGGTCAGGGTCGCGGTCGCCTTGTCGCCGCCCTCGACGCTGTCCCGGGGGAAGCCGGGATCGGCGAACATGTCGTTCAGCGAGTAGGAGATCCGGCCGTTGAGCACCATCGGCAACCGGGTGGACGGGCCCCAGGCGGACCGGAAGAAGTTCAGGGTGTACGACTTACCCGCAACGACCGTGCGCGGCACCATGTAGCCACCGACGACCACGGTGGATCCGTCCTTGGCCGCCGCGTAACTGCTGGCCCGGATGTCCCACTTGCCGGGTGACAGGTGCACCTTGGTCCGGTAGGGGCGGTCGGCGCCGAACAGGCCGGCGTACATGTGGTCACCGCAGACGCGGCCGGTCGGCTGCACTGCGAGGTGACTGCCGTCGACGGTCGCGGACGGTCCCTGCCGGCCCGCCACGTTGACGGTGGCGAGCGACGACCGCTTGAAGGTCCGGGACACACCACTCGGCACACCGATGCTGGTGTGCATGACCGCGTAACTGTCGGTCAGGCCGGAGCCGTCACTCCATTGGCCCATCGCGGCGAAGGCCAGCTTCTTCGACGAGTTCGGGATCACATGGAGGCTGCCACTACCCCAGGCCGAGGCCTCGACCTCGTAGCTGGCGGAGTCCGACCTGGTGCAGATCTGCGCCGTGATCTGCGCCGACACGGCGTCGCCGGTAGGTGCCGGGCTGAGGCCCAGGCGGACCTTCTTGCCCTTGCGCGCGTCCACGGTGGTCTTGCTGGCCCCGGAGACCTTGACGGTACGAGCGCCGAGCGTCGTCACGCTACCGGTGCTGATCGAGGCGAGCACCGCGTAGGTGCCCTTCGGCAGCTTGGTGGCCTTGTTGGACTTGACCGAGCGACTGCTGTTGGTGGCGAGATTCACCACGGTCGTGGTGACCGCGACCTTCTTACCGGCGCGGTCCAGCGTGGTGATGGTGAGCGTGTTACTGGCGGCGACCGCCGGGGCCGCGAGGCCGACCACGACGGCCGGCACGAGAGCCGTGGCGACAGCCCGGCTGAAGAGAGAGTTCAATTCCACGAAACCCCATGAGTGGAAGGTGATCCGCCGTACGACAACGGCGGGAGCTGATCGTAGGCCACACCAGACCAGTCGCGCTCACCCGTTTGCACATCCTCAGGGGTGCCCTGGGTCACCGGATGACGATCGGCGCAGTCGCCGGGCGACTGCGCCGATCGTCTGAAAACCAGGTCAGCCCTGGCGACTCTTCCACTGCGGATTGGTGCGGTTGACCACGACCACCCGGCCGCGGCGGCGTACCACCGTCGAACCCGGCTTCCGCTTGAGGGATCGCAGGGAGCTGCGTACCTTCATGTGTGTCTCCTCGGCTCGGGCATACCTCGTGCCGTACCCAGGAGAAAACGCCGACCGGAGCGGCGGGATTCCCGGCGCCCGGCCGGCCGGACGGTCTGCTCACGGCGGGCCAGTGGGGCTGATGTGGCGCCTGGTGCTAGACCGACAGTAGTGCGGCGAGTTGCCGGAGGATCTGTGGTCGGGCCCGGTAGTAGACCCACGTCCCGCGCCGCTCGGCATCGACCAGACCCGCCTCCCGCAGCGTCCTGAGGTGGTGCGAGATCGTCGGCCCGGTCAGGTCGAACGCCGGCGTCAGATCGCAGACGCAGACCTCTCCGCCCTCGGCGGAGGCGATCATCGACATCAGCTGCAGCCGTACCGGGTCGCCGAGGGCCTTGAACGCGGGCGCCAGCACCGCGGCGGTCTCACCCGGCACCCGCTGCTGCACCAGCGGAGGGCAGCACGGCGCGGCCGTGAGATCAACGAGCGGTCCCGTCTGCTTCGACATTCCTCTAGGTTGACAGCTGTCTAATCAGCATGCAACTCTCTGTTTCGACGAACGTCGAGACAGAGAGCCCCGACGCTCGCCCCGGAGGCTGGCGCACCGCGCCCCGCCTGATTCGTTCGACAGAAGGAGTCCTGATGAGCGACCTGGACCAGCTACCCGTCGCCGTCATCGGAGCCGGGCCGGTCGGCCTCGCCGCCGCCGCGCACCTGCACGAGCGCGGCCTGCCCTTCACCGTCCTCGAAAGCGGCGACACCCCCGGCGCCGCCGTACGGCAGTGGGGGCACGTCCGCGTCTTCTCACCCTGGCGGTACAACATCGACCCCGCCGCCCGCCGCCTCCTCGACGACGCCGGCTGGGTCGCACCCGACCCGGATGCCCTGCCCACCGGCGCCGAACTCGCCGCCGGCTACCTTCAGCCCCTCGCGGACCTGCCGCAACTCAAGCCGCACCTGCGCTACCGCGCCCGGGTCGAGGCGCTCAGCCGCCTCGGATACGACCGGCTCCGCACCGCCGGCCGCGAGCAGGCGCCCTTCCTGATCCGCCTCGCCGGCGGCCAGGAGATCCTCGCCCGAGCCGTCATCGACGCCTCCGGTACCTGGCACACCCCCAACGTCCTGGGCGCCTCCGGCCTACCCGCCCGTGGCGAGCGCGACGCCGCCGCCCACCTGGAGCACGCGCTGCCGGACGTACTCGGTGCCGACCGGGACCGGTTCGCCGGCCGCCACACCCTCGTCGTCGGCGCTGGCCACTCCGCCGCCAACACCCTGCTCTCCCTCGCCGAACTCGCGATCACCGAGCCCGGCACCGAAGTGACCTGGGCGATCCGTTCCGGGTCGCCGGCGCGCGCCTACGGCGGCGGGGACGCCGATGCCCTTCCGGCGCGCGGCGCGCTCGGCTCCCGCCTGCGCGCCCACGTCGACGCCGGCCGCATCCGCCTGCTTACCGGCTTCTCCGTCCACGCGATCGACCCGACCGACGACCGGGTAACGGTGATCGTCCGCCCCACCGACGGCATCGAGGAGAAGGTGGTGGTGGACCGGATCGTCGCGGCCACCGGGTACCGGCCGGACCACGCCATCGCCGCCGAACTGCGCCTGGACCTGGACCCGATCATGGGTGCCACCCGCGCTCTCGCCCCGCTCATCGACCCCAACGAACACTCCTGCGGCACCGTTCCACCGCACGGCGTCAAGGAACTCGCCCACCCCGAGCCCGGCTACTACGCCGTCGGCATGAAGAGCTACGGCCGGGCGCCCACCTTCCTCATGGCCACCGGCTACGAGCAGGTCCGTTCGGTCGTCGCCGCCCTCGCCGGCGACTGGCAGGCCGCCCACGACGTCCAACTCGACCTGCCCGAAACCGGCGTCTGCAACAGCAACCCCGACGACTCGGCGACCGGCGACGGTTGCTGTGGGCCCGCCCCCGAGCCGGTCGCCAGGGGCCTCGCCACCGGCATCTCCGGCGGCCTGCTCGGCGCACCACTGAACCTCGTCGGTGTCGGCACTCCGTCGACCAGCCAGACCGGCGGCTGCTGCGGCAACTGACGATCCCGCCGATCCGATGCCCGTCGACCGATCCCACGGTCGGCGGGCATCACCGATTGTCGTTGCGGCCTCAGGGCAGGCCGATCAGATCGGCCATCTGACGCATCTGGTGGTCGAAATACTCCTCCCGTGCCTCGATCAAGCCGTCGAGTTGGCCGAAGAGTTCGAAGCTGACGGCCCCGAAGCAGTGGATCCAGCCGAGCGCGCCGCGGGCCAGCAGGGCCTCGGGCAGCCCGGCGAAGAGTTGATCGCGGGCGGCGGCCAGGTCGGCGTGGACCGGGCCGGTCAGTTCCTCGGGGCCGGGATCGACCAGGGTGCCGGCGGCGAAGCCGTCCTGGAGGATTCCGATCAGGGTGGCCGGGGTCCGGACGGCCGCCACGGTGGTCTCCTGCGGGGCGGCGTAGCCGGGGACCGGGCTACCGAAGAGCAGGGCGTACTCGGCGGGGTGGGCCACCGCCCAGCGGCGTACCGCCTGGCAGACGGCGAGCCATCGGCCACGCAGATCCGCGCGGTCGGTGACCTCGGCGTCGCCGGTCTCGGCGGCCTCACCGAGGGCATGGTAGCCGTCGATGATCAGCGCGGTGAGCAGCTCGTCGCGGCTGGGGAAGTAGCGGTAGATCGCCGAGGAGACCATGCCCATCTCGCGGGCTACGGCGCGCAGCGACAGGTTCGCACCCTCTGCGGCGAGGTGGCGTCGGGCGATCGCCTTGATCTCGTTGATCATCTCGGCTCGGGCCCTGGCCCGGATGGTGGCGGCAGGCATGTCAGCGAGTGTCGCACACATTCGAGAGCAGTGCTCTTGACGACGAGGGCCTCATGGGTGAGCATTGATCTCACAAGAGAGCAATGCTCTCAACGAGAGGAGACTCCTGTGGCCGTACATCTGATCGTCGGTGCCGGCATGGTCGGCTCGACCACCGCGCGGCAGCTCGCCGAGCGCGGCGAGCAGGTCCGGATCGTCAGCCGCTCCGGCCGGGGCCCGGCCCATCCCCGGGTCGAGCGGATCGCCGCCGACGCCGTCGATGCCGACCGGCTCAGCGAACTGGCCGAGGGCGCGACCGCGATCTACAACTGCCTCAACCCGGCCTACCACCGCTGGCTCACCGACTGGCCGCCGATGGCCGCCGCGCTGCTCACCGCCGCCGAACGCTCCGGCGCCCCGCTGGTTATCGCCGGATGCCTCTACGGGTACGGCGAGGTCACCGGCCCGATGACCGAGACGAACCCGCTCGCCGCCACCCACCCCAAGCTGAAGATGCGCGCCGACATCTGGCGCGACGCGCTCGCCGCGCAGCGGGCCGGCCGGATCCACGCCGTGACCGAGGTGCGGGGCAGCAACTACCTCCAGGCGCAGTCGATCTTCAGCTTCTTCATCGGAAAACCGCTGCTCGCCGGCCGCCGCACCTTCGTTCCGGGTCCGCTCGACGTGCCGCACACCTGGACCTCGATCAACGACATGGCCGCAATGCTGGTCACCGCCGCCACCGACCAGCGGGCGTGGAACCGGGCCTGGCACGTGCCGAGCGCGGCGCCGCTGACGGTCCGGGAACTCGCCACCCGCTTCACCGAGGTGGTCGGTGCGCCCGCGCCGAAGCTCACCCCGATCCCCGGCGTGATCTTCCGCGCCGCAGGCCTGCTCGCCCCGATGCTGCGCGAGTTCCAGACCACGGCGTACCAGTTCGCGCGACCGTTCGTCATGGACTCCACGGCAGCCACCGCCACCTTCGGCCTGCACCCCCAGCCGCTCGACGAGGCGTTGCGCGAAACGGCCGCGCTGCTCGGCGGCCTCCCGGGCGCGAGGGCCGGGACCTCGACAGCAGACCCCGCCACCTACCTGCTCGACCGAGGGGCCGCCAACGCCTGACGGATGAGTCGCAGCGCCTGTTCGGGAGCCGGCAGCCCGGCGTCGCTGACCACTCGACCGTCCACGATGATCGCGGCGTACCCGGGGGCGCGGACCAGGTCGCGCAGGAGGACCCGCCACGGTCGGCGGTGCCGGCGGCCGTCCCACACGACCGCCGGCAACAGGAACAGGGTGTTGTGCGGGTCGACGATCTCCACCGCGACATCAGGCGGCAGGCCGGCGCGCACCGTCAGGTAGACCTCACCGAGTGGCCGCTGTTCGGTCCGCTGGCGAGCCAGCGCGGGATCCTCGTGCCGGCCCTCGCCGCAGATGTCGGTCGCACCGGCGCAGCAGCCGGAGCCGACCCGGGCCGCCGGCCACGGTCGGATCAGCAGAACCCGGTGCCGGCTCATCAGCGACGATCGTCGGTGGCCTCGGCTCGGCCCCCGGACTCGGCTCCGACCGTGCGCTCGGGCTCGTCGGCCGCCTCGGGCTCGTCGGCCGCGTCAGGCTCGGTGGTACCGGCACCGGTGTCGGGGCCAGGCCCGGAGTCCGAATCGGCTCCGGTGGTCTGCCCACTGGCGCGGCGCAGCGCGAGCACCGCCTCCACGATCAGCCACAGCGCGAGGACGAAGATGAGGGCGTCCAGCGGCGCCAGCACCCACTCGTCGGCCTCGATGAACTCGCGCAACTGAACGATCAGCGCCCAGGTGGTCATCAGCAGCAGGAAGACCAGCGGCACGAGAATCGCGACCGGGTTACGGCGGCGGCGCAGCACCCAGACCGCGATCACGGCGAGGGCCAGGCCGGCGGTGAGCTGGTTGGTCGTCCCGAACAGCCGCCACAACACCCCGAAGGTGTAGCCGGCGTCCCCGCCACCGGGCAGCAGGGCGAGCGCGAGTGGTGCGGCGATCGCCAACAGCCCGGTCAGGGTCAGGTGCCGCGACAGTCGCCGCCAGCCGGCCAGTTCGGCGATCTCCTGGACGATGTAGCGCTGCAACCGGACACCGGTGTCCATCGTGGTGGCCGCGAACGAGATCACCACTACCGCCGCGAAGACGGTGGCGAGCTGAAACTCGAAGCCCAGGTTCTCGGCGAAACTGGCGATGCCGTTGACGAAGTTGCGGGTCGCCCCGCCCGAGGCGTCGGCGTGGGTCGCGTACAGCCCGTCCCACTCGGCCCGGGTGGCGGCCACCCCGGCCGTCACCGCGATGATCGAGCCCAGCGCCAGGCTGCCCTCGCCGATCGCCCCGCCGTACCCCACGTACCGGGCGTCGGTCTCCTTGTCCAACTGTTTGGCGGTGGTGCCGGACGCCACCAGGGAATGGAACCCGGATATCGCACCACAGGCGACGGTGATGAACAGGAACGGGAAGATGCTCGGCGAGCCGGCCGGCACGTCGTTGACCAACGGCGCCACGATCCGGTCCATCCCGACCAGCACGCCGGTGAAGATGACCGCCAGGGCGATGAACAGCTGGTGGGAGTTGATGTAGTCGCGCGGCTGCAACAGCAGCCAGACCGGCAGGCGCGAGGCGATGAAGGTGTACGCGAAGAGAATGACCACCCAGAGGTTGCGGGGCTGGTCGAAGCCCAGCGTGTCGGCCAGACCGGTGATCTCGATCGGCCAGATGTTGCCCACCCAGATCAGGAAGTAGAGGGCGATCACACCGATGATCGACGGCACCAGGGCGGCGCTGCGGGTGCGGTAGATGTACTGGCCGATCGCGATGGCGAGCGGGATCTCCACGAAGATCGGGATGACCGCGCCGGGGTACGCGACGAGCAGGTTCCCGATCACCACCGCGAATACCGCGTTCACCAGCGTGAGCAGGAAGAAGATGATGAGCAGGAAGAGCGCCCGGGCCCGCTTGCTGATCACGTCCGCGGCGAGGGTGCCGATGTTGCGGGCCCGGTGCCGCACCGAGACCGCCAGCGCACCGAAGTCGTGCACGCCGGCCGCAAAGATGGTGCCGAGCACCACCCAGGCCAGCGCCGGACCCCACCCCCAGAAGACGGCGATCGCCGGGCCGACGATGGGGGCGGCCCCGGCGATCGAGGTGAAGTGGTGCCCGAAGAGCACGTGCCTGTTGGTGGGGACGAAGTCCACCCCGTCGGCGAACCGGTGCGCCGGGGTGACGTAGGCGGGGTCAAGCCCGTACACCCGATCGGCGAGGTAGCGCGAGTAGTACCGGTAGCCGAGGGCGAACATCGCCATGACCGCGAGGACGACCACGATGGCGGGCATACGGCTGCCTCCTTGCAGCCCACCCGGGGTGGGCGCTTGTTGTGCAGATCCCGAAACCTCCCGGTAATGTAACGGCGATCACATTCCAAGGTCAATCGAACAGCTTGGATCACATGGACGTGGACGCAGACACCCGCCGCGCCATCCAGGCCGCCACCGTCGGGGAACTGGCCTGGATCGACCCGGCCGGCCGACCGCACGCCCGCCCGGTCACCCCGCTGCTGCTCACCGACAAACCCGCCGTCGCCTTCCCGTACGCCCAGGCGTCGCTGGCCCGCCGGGTGGCCGCCGCCCCGGTGGCCGCGCTGGTGGTCTCCGACGACCGGCTCACCGGACGGAGCTGGCATCCGGCCGTGCTGGCCGGCCCGCCCCGGCTGATCGAGGACCGCGACGGCGCCGAGTTCTCGGAGCGCCTGCTCACCCAGGAACTGCGCAAGTACCCGCCCGCACGGGCGCTGATCGACTCACCACTGCTGCGCCGCGAGCACTGGTGGTACCTACCCCGGCTGATCGTGGTGCTGGACGTCGTCTCCGCGACCTCGGTGGGTGCCCGCGCCGGCGGGAGCGGCGAGGTGCTGGCGGTCGCCGGCGACCATGGCCTGCACGTGGACACGGTGAACCGGGATGGTGACGGCAACGGCACGATCCGTCTGACGAGTCTCGCCGACCACCCCCCGGCGACCGGACCGGCGGTGCTGCTGGGGCATGATTTCTCCGCTCCCGACCTCGAACGCTGGACCCACTGGATCACCCGGGGCCGGCTGACCGAGGGCCAGCTCTCCGTCGAGCAGGCACCGGCCCGTACCGCCCTGGCACCGCCGTTGAGCCTGTGGCAACGGCTGACCCGCCAGCGGCGGTTGGCCCGACAGTGCCGTCAGGCCATTGACGACGTGGCGGTGCGGTAGCCCTCGCCGGCCGGGACAGTTAGGTCACGAACGGGCCAGGGCACGGTCGGTGGTGCGCCGGGTCGCGTCGCGCACCTCGCCGACGAGCTTCTCCAGGACGTCTTCGAGGGCGGCCAACCCGAGGACCTGGCCGGTGGGGTCGATGACGGTGGCGAGGTGGGCGCCGCGGTACTGCATGGCGGTGAGGGCGTCGCGTAACGACCGCTCGGCGTCGAGCGTCGCGAGCGGTCGGATCAGACTCGGATCGAGCGGCTCGTCGTGCTGCTCCGCCGGCAGCCCGAGAATGTCCTTGACGTGTACGTAGCCGGCCAGCTGACCGTCCTGATCGGTGAGCGGGAACCGGGAGAAGCCGGTCGACGCGCACTGGCGTTCCAGCTCGGCGGCGGTGGTGTCCTGCGGCAGGGTCACCAGTGACGCCAGCGGCAGTGCCACGGTGGCGGCAGTCTGGTCGTTGAAGGCCAGTGCTCCGGTGAGCAGATCATGCTCGTCCTGGTCGAGCAGCCCCTCCCTGCGGGACTGGGCGATGAACCCGGCGATCTCCTCGTTGGTGAAGGACGAGGTGACCTCGTCCTTGGGAGTGACCCGCAGGAGTCGCAGAACGGCGTTGGCGATCTGGTTGAGCAACCAGATCAGCGGCCGCAGCACCGCGACGATGCCGTAGAGCACGGGCCCCAGAACCAGGGCGGAGCGTTCGGGACCGGCGAGGGCGATGTTCTTGGGCACCATCTCGCCGAGGACCATGTGCAGGAACACCACGAAGGCCAAGGCGATGGTGAACGCGATGGGGTGCAGCAGCGCGTCGGGTACCCCGACGGCGGCGAAGGGCTTTTCGAGCAGGTGCGCCACGGCGGGTTCACCGATCGCACCGAGGCCGAGGGAGCAGACCGTGATGCCGAGCTGCGCGCCGGCCATCATCAGGGAGACATTCTCCATCGCCCTCAGGGTGATGCGGGCGATGGCCGAGCCGGCCGCCGCGCGGGGCTCGATCTGGGTTCGGCGGGCGGAGATGAGAGCGAACTCCGCGCCGACGAAGAAGGCGTTGCCGGCCAGCAGCGCCACGGCCAGCAGGATTGCGGTGGTGTCGCTCATGAGAAGTCTTCCTCGGCGGGCCGGTGGTTCGGGGCGTCGACGCGGCGGAGCGTGAGCCGGTCCACCCGGCGGCCGTCGAGCCGGATGACGGTGAGTTCGGCACCGGCTGGACTCGGCAGACCGTCGGAGTCGGGGTGGCTCCGATCGGCGGCCGACACCGTGATGGTGTCCCCGACCTGGGGAAAGCGGCCGAGGTGCTCGGTGACCAGTCCGCCGAGGGTGTCGGTGTCGCGCGGTTCCGGCAGATCGAGATCGATCAGGCGCGACGCCTCGTCCGGACGGAGCAGGCCGGACAGGGTCCAGGTGCCGTCAGCGGCCCGGTGGTGGCGGCGGGCCGGGGCGTCCTGCTCGTCGGCGATCTCACCGACGATCTCCTCGACCAGGTCTTCGAGAGTGACGATGCCGGCGGTACCGCCGTATTCGTCCACCACGACCGCCATCTGCAGACCCTGGTCGCGCAGGACGCCCAGGAGCGGGTCGAGGTGCATCGTCTCGGGCACCTCGGGCAGGCTCGCCATGATCGATCGGACTGGTCGGGCGGTCCGGTCGGTCGCGGGTACGGCCAAGGCGTGCTTGAAGTGCACCGCGCCCACCACGTCGTCGACTCCGGTGCCGGTGACGGGGAAGCGGGCGTGCCCGCTGCCGGCCGCGAGGGCCAGGACTTCGCCGGCTGGCGCGTCGGCGGAGACGAACCGCACCCGGGTACGCGGGGTCATCACGTCGGCAGCGGAGCGCCCACCGAAGTCGATCGAGCGGGCGATGAGTTCCGCGGTGCGGGAGTCAAGGGTGCCTTGCTGCCCGGAGCGGGTGACCAGCGAGGCCAGCTCCTGCGGGGATCGGGCGGAGGCGAGTTCCTCTGTCGGCTCGATGCCCATCAGGCGCAGGATCCGGTTGGCGGTGCCGTTGAGGAAGCGGATCAACGGCCCCGCGACCGCGGTGAACCCACGTTGTGCCCCGGCCACGGCGCGGCCGACGCGCAGCGGCTCGGCGATGGCCCAGTTCTTGGGTACGAGTTCACCGAAGACCATCTGGAATCCGGTCGCCAGCGCCAGCGCCAGCGTGACGGACAGCGCCGTCACCGCCCCGTCGGACAGGCCGGTCAGCCCGAGCGGGCCGCGCAGCAGCGTGGCCAGGGACGGCTCGGCCAGAAAGCCGACGACCAGACTGGTGACGGTGATGCCCAGCTGCGCCCCGGACAGCTGGGTGGAGAGCGTGCGCAGCCCCTTTAGCAGCCCCTCCGAGCGTCGGTCACCGGCCTGGGCGTGACGTTCGACCGTCGCCCGGTCGGCCGTGACGAACGCGAATTCGGCGGCCACGAACAACGCGTTCGCGGCGATCAGCAGTACCGCGACCGCCAGGAGCAACCATTCGGTCACTGGTGCGCCACCTGCCGAACACCGAGGCGGTGGTCAGGACTGGGAGGCTCGCTGTCACTGGACATGGCGGCCACGATAAATAGGTGGGCTGAAACTTTGCTGTGTGGCGGGCGACACAATCGTCGCGCCGCCTCCGGTCGGCGTCCCAGGGGATGGGCCGGCACTCCGAGGATCCACAAATCGGCGCGCCGGGCTGCCGCTACGGTTGGGGTGCCGGAGGGTCCGGTCCGAGGAGGCGTCGAACAGGCCGTGGGCGGCTATGGCGTGCAGGTTGCGCTGGTGTTCGTGTTGGTGTTGGTGAACGCGGTGTTCGCGGGCAGCGAGATGGCGTTGGTGTCGCTGCGGGAGAGCCAACTGCAGCGCCTGGAGCGAGCGTCCCGGGCCGGACGGGTGCTGGCGAAGTTGGCCCGGGATCCGAACCGGTTCCTGGCCACCATCCAGATCGGCATCACCCTGGCCGGGTTTCTCGCCTCGGCGGCCGCCGCGGTGTCACTCGCGGCCCCATTGGTGGGGCCGCTGGGGTTCCTGGGATCGGCGGCGGAACCGGCGGCGATCGTGCTGGTCACGATCGTGCTGACCTTCGTCACCCTGGTGCTGGGCGAGCTGGCGCCGAAGCGGATCGCGATGCAGCGCGCGGAGGGCTGGGCGCTGTTCGTCGCCCGTCCGCTGGACGCGTTGTCGGCGTTCTCCCGGCCGGCAGTGTGGTTGCTGAGCAAGGCCAGCGACGCCGTGGTGCGGCTGACCGGCGGCGACCCGGGTGCCCGCCGGGAGGAGGTCACCACCGAGGAGTTGCGAGACATGGCCGCTGCGCAGCGCAACCTCACCCCCGAACACCGGCTCATCATCTCCGGGGCGTTCGAGGTCGCCGAGCGGATCCTGCGCGAGATCCTCGTACCGCGCCGCGAGGTGGTCACCTTGTCAGAGTCGCTTTCCGCGCCGCAGGCGCTGCGGGAGCTGGGCAAGTCGGGGCAGACCCGCGCGCCGGTGGTGGGTCGCGCCGGCCTGGACGACACAATCGGCGTGGTTCACCTGCGGGACCTTCTCGACCAGGACGGCCCGGTCGCCGGTCAGGCCAGCCCCGCGTTGTATCTACCGGAGACGTTGAAGGTGACCGAGGCGATCCGGGAGATGCGGTCGCAGCGACAGCAGTTCGCCCTGGTGGTGGACGAGCGGGGCTCGATCGACGGGATCGTGACAATGGAGGACCTGGTCGAGGAGATCGTCGGGGAGATCTACGACGAAACCGACCGGGACGTGCAGGCCGTGGTGCGGGAAGCAGGCGGGTCGCTGCTCATGCCGGGCAGCTTTCCGTTGCACGACCTGCCGGACGTGGGCATCGACCTCGACGAGGAGATCGTTGAGGCTGGGGACTACACGACGGTGGCGGGCCTGCTCCTGGCTCACCTCGGCCACATCCCGAAGATGCCCGGCGAGGTGGTCGAGCTGCCGGGCCTCACTGCCGAGGTGGCGGAGGTGACCGGGCGGGCCATCACCCGGGTTCGCCTACGCGCCGCGCCGATCCGCGGCGAGAAACACGAGACGGACTCCTGACCGGTCCGCGCGACGACTCCCACGCGAACACCCGACTGTAACCGTCCGGGTGCACTCAGCTACTTTTCAGGTTCCGTTGGTAGCTTCCCGGCACCGCGACATCCATTATGGACGTCGTTGATCTCGTTGCAGCACAAGGGATTCATGTGGAAATTCCACCGGATCCCGTGCCGCACGTTCGGTGGCCATCGAGGGAGACGCTAGTGGTGTTCAAGAAGATGCTGGGCGCGTTCGGGGTCGGCGGCCCCAGCGTCGATACGGTCCTGTCCAATCCGAACACCCGCCCGGGGCTGGCACTGGGCGGGCAGGTGAACCTGACCGGCGGAAGCAACGACGTGGAGATCGACCACATCACCGTCAGCCTGGTCGCCCGGGTGGAGATGGAAGGCGCAGCGGAGGACTACGACGCGCTCGTCGAGTTCCACCGTGTCGGCGTCACCGGAGGCATGCACCTGGGGCAGGGGCAGCACCTGTCGCTACCGTTCCAGGTCGCCATGCCGTGGGAGACCCCGGTGACCGACCTCTACGGGCAACACCTGCACGGCATGACCATGGGACTGCGCACCGAGGTCGCCATCCGCGGCACTCTCGACAAGGGCGACCTCGACCCGGTGTCCGTGCATCCGCTGCCGGTGCAGGAGCGGATCCTGGAGGCCATCGGCCGACTCGGCTTCCAATTCAAGGGCGCCGACCTCGAACGCGGCCACATCTCCGGGCTGCACCAGAGCCTGCCGTTCTATCAGGAGATCGAGTACTACGCCGCCCCGCAGTACGCCCACGGCGTCAACGAGATCGAGCTGACCTTCGTCGCCGGCGAGCACGGCGTGGACGTCGTGTTCGAGTTCGACAAGCGCGGTGGACTGTTCACCGGCGGCCACGATTCCTTCGGCCGTTACCACGTCGCGCACGCCGACGCCGACCGCGTCGACTGGACAGCACAGGTCGACACCTGGGTCCGGCAGGCCCTCGACGGCTACCAGAGCCTGCGCGCCGGCCACGGCTACGCCCCACCCGCGCAGGGCTTCGGCACCCCCGGCTACCCGCCCCCGCCCCCGCCTCCCGGCTACCTGCAGCCGGGCCAGGGCTACGGCGCCCCGGCCTATCCGCCGGCGGGCTACGGGCAGCCGGCCTACGGCGCTCCCGGATACGGGCAAGCTGCCCACGGCCACCCTGGCGGCCACTACGAGGAGCACCACGAGCGGAGCGGCCCGGGCATGGGCGCCGTCGCCGCCGGGGTCGTCGGCGGCGCGGCGCTCGGCTTCGCCGGCGGCATGGTCGCCGAGGAGGTCTTCGACTCCTTCGGTGACGACGAGGGCGGCGACGAGGAGGCCTGAGCCGGCGCCAGGCCCGCGCCCGCCGACGCCGTCAACCCCGCCGCCATCGAGGAATCGCCTGGCTGGCCTGACCGCGATGACCGATCGCGACAGGTCCGCCGTCCCGTCGTTTCCATACAAGACGGCGGCGGGGACACTCCCTAGCATGGGCGCGGGCATTGCGCCTCGTCGCTCGACAATGAGGAGAACAGCACATGCGTGATCTGGTCTACACCGGGTTCGTCTCGCTCGATGGTGTCGTGGACTCCCCCGGCGGTGGGCCGGGCGAGGAGCATCGCAGCGGCGGCTGGGTGGTCAAGGACATCGAGTTCCTGCCGGAGGCATTCTCCCTCAAGGGCGAAGAGCTTGCGGACACCACGGCACTGGTGTTCGGCCGCCGAAGCTACGAGGCGTTCGCGCCCACCTGGCGCGACTCGGAGGACCACGCCGCCTACCGGGAGCTGCCCAAGTACGTGGTCTCGACCACGCTGCCCGAAGACGCGATCGTCGAGGGATGGGGTCCGACGACGATCCTGCGCTCGACCGAAGACGTTGCCGAGCTCAAGAAGAGCGAGGGTGGCGCGATCTTCATCCACGGGAGTGCGGAACTCGCCCGACGGCTCTCGGACGCGGGCCTGATCGACCGGTATCACCTGCTCGTCTTCCCGGTGCTGCTCGGGGCCGGAAAGAGCCTGTTCAGCAATGCGGACAAGGACAAGCAGGCACTGCGCCTCCGGGAGTCGGCGGCCTACCCGAACGGTGTGGTCAAGCTGATCTACGACGTGGTCACCTGATCAAGATCCAGCGCGATCGCATCGCCGGTGCCCTCGCGGAGTTGTCGCGCCGTACGCCCGACAAACCGGCGCAGTGTGTGGGCCAGGTGCGGCTCGTCGAAGTACCCGAGGTCGGAGACGACGTCGGCGACCGGGACACCACCGGCCAGGAGCGCCGAGGCCTTGCGTACCCGTTCGATCTGTCGTACTGCCCCCTGGGTGAGCCCGGTCGCTGCTCGGAACCGGCGTTCGACGGTGCGTCCCGAGGCCGCTGGACGGTAGCCCCGGCGGACCTCGGTGACGAGCGGGTCACGGACCACGGCTCCGGAGCGGACGAGACGGTCGACCAGAGCCTCGGCGTCGTCGGCGACGGGCGTCTCCCAGCGGACGCCGTCCAGCCAGAAGGTCCTGCGGGTGGTGTCGGGGAGTTCGACGCCAGAGTCGACCAGGGTAGGCGTGGGTACCGCGTGCAGCGACGTGCCCACGGCGAACTCGATACCGACGAAGGTCGCGCCGGCCGGCACCGGCGCCGTGCTGGCCCTCGTCTCGGGGCCGGAGATGCTCGCGTACGCCTTGCCCTCGCGCTCCCAGAACACCAGGCCCCAGCACACCGCAGCGACGGAGGTCATCTCGGCGACCTGCTCGCTCGCGCAGGTCCACACGGTGTCGACCCACGGCGAGTCGGACGTGCGCGTCTCGAACCGCAGTCCTCCCACGGGTAGAGGATAGGCACAGCGACTGCCACTCCGCCCTCGCCGGTGTGGGTTGCCAGCCCCGGTGGGGGCATAGCCCCCGGCAGAGCGGGCATCCGCTGCCGACCCGGAAGCGATGCGAGAAGGCGAGGCGAACATGGCGGCGTCCAATCAACCCGACCATCCCATCCGTTCCCGTACGGGCGAGTCCGGCACTGCGGCCAAGACCAGCGCCGCCTCCGCATTCGCTCTGGTGTTCGGAGTCGCCGCCCTGATCAGCGTCCTCACCGTTTTCCTCTCAACGGTGGGACTCCTGCTGGGGATCATCGGCATCGTCCTCGGTATCGTCGGCCTACGAATGGCCAGACGCCCCGGCGTCACCGGCCGCGGAGTCGCCATCGGCGGCCTCGTCCTCAGCGTCTTGGCGGTGCTGGTGGCCCTCGCGTTCGCTGCCGGAATCACGACCTTCCTCAACAACGAAGACGCGGTCGACCGGCTCGACCGCCGAATCGAAGACCTCCGCGACGAACTGCCCCGCTGAGCAGAGATAACACACCGGCGAATGCAGCGACGGCCGTCACGAATCCGGTTTTCCAGCCCGACCAAGGGGTAGGTCGCGAGGTCCTGCCGCCTGCCATCTGGGAGTTGTAATGAGACTGGAGTTCAACCGGGGCACGATGGTCAGGGCCGGCATACGCGGAGTGGTCGCGGCGATGGCCATGTCCGGCCTGCGGCAGGCGACCACCTCGCTGAACCTGGTGGAGAGTTCCCCACCCAAATCCGTGCTGGAGAAGCTGGCACCCGGGCTGCTCAACCGGATGCACCGGAGTCACCAGCCAGCTCTCCTGGCGGCGGCACACTGGGGGTACGGTCTCAGCGCAGGGGTGGCCTTCGGGATGCTCCCGGTCCACCTGCGCCGCCGGCTGTGGGTGGGTCCGCTCTACGGCGTCGCCCTCCTGGTCTCCTATCACATCGGCATCGCTCCGGCATTACGCATCGAGCAGCGGTTGACCGACGTCCACGAGCAGTTGGCCCTGACCGCCGACCACCTGCTGTACGGGATCGTGGTGGCGGGCTTCCCGAGGCCGCGTGGCTGCTGAACGGTCGATGCTCGTCGCAGGTACTGCTGGTGTAGCGACGGGATCTTTCGAAAGAGCCTGGGCGGGCTCGGCTTGCACCGAGCCCGCCGTTTCAGCTCCACGCGATCTTTACCGCGAACGGTGAGAGCGTTCGCGTCGGATCGTCAGCGTTGCAGGGTGAGGACGCCCGGCCGGTAGGGCAGCAGGCCGTAGTCGCCGCCGGAGTTGGGAGAGCGTCCCTGGTAGAGGAGTTGCAGGTTGCAGGCGTTGACGGTCATGGTCTGGTCGGCGTTGGTCCGGATCAACTCGCCGTGGCTGATGTCGTTGGTCCAGGTCGCGCCGCTGTTGGCCTTGCCGGCGAACGGGTTGCTCTCGGTGGCCGCCTGCGGGGTCCAGGTGCCGCCCAGGCTGGTCGCGGTGAACGACCGGAAGTAGCGGCCCTGCGAACCGATCGCCTCCACGAGCATCAGGTACCGGTTCTCGCCCTGAAGCTTGTAGACCTGAACACCCTCGAACAGGTTGTTCGTAGTGTCGGTCATGATCGTCGTGTAGTTCGAACCGAAGCTGCCCGGGAAGTTCCCGATCGGCATGCTGGCCCGGTAGATCCGACCGTTGTCCCCGGCGAAGAACAGGTACATGTTCTGGTCGTCACCGATGAGCGCCTGATCGATCGGGCCGGTCGAGGAGTTGGAGATGCTCCCGGTGAACAACGTCTGGTGTGCGGACCAGCTGTTGACGTTCGTGGGGTCCGTCGAGGTCCGGTACGAGAACGCCGGTCCACCCCACTGGTAGGCCAACACCCACACATTGCGAGGCGCGAAGTAGAACAACGACGGCGCGACAGCCGCGAACGGCATCTGGTTCTGACTGGCCGAGCCCATCTGGTTCCAGTTGGAGAACAGACCGAAGTTCATCGAACCCCACGTCGTACCCGTGTCGTGGGTGGTGGCGTACACCAACTGCTGGCCGTTGTACGGCGCGTGGGTGAAGTCCTTCAACGACACCCAACCCGACCTCGGCTGCGCCAACGCACCCGTCGACGACCACCGGTACGACGACGGCAGACTGCACGTACCACCCGGCGGCGGCGTCGTCGGCGGCGGCGTGGTGGGGTTGGTCCCACCGTCGACGCGGACGAGTTGCCACTGCTGGTTGTTGCCGCCCCAGTCGTCGTACTGCACGATGTTGCCGCCGTCAGCGGTGGAGGCGCCCTGCACCTCCATCACCTTGTTGCTGTTCCGGTTGATCAACCGCACGTACCCGCCGGCCGAGTCCGCCAGCCGGAACTGCTGGTTCGTTCCGTTGTGGTCGGCCCACTGCACGATGCTGGCACCGTTGGCGGTCGAGAAGTTGTAGACGTCCAGCACCTTGCCCGAGTGCCGTGACTTCAGCCGGTAGTAGCCGCCGCCGGAGTCGACGAACTGCCACTGCTGCTGGTTGCCGTTGTTCCGGGCCCACTGGGTGATCCGCGCCCCGTCGTTGGTGGCCAGGTTGTACACATCCAACGCCTTGCCGCTGTTTCGGTTCAACAACACGTACCAGGCGCTAGTGTCGACCGTCGCCGCAGCGGCGGGCGTCGACGCCACCGCGACGACGCCAACACCGACGACCACCGCCGTCACGCCGGCGGCGACGAACCGTGGCAACAACCCGCGCCGCCGCGACGGCGGCGCGATCGTTGGAGAACTACCAAGAGCAGACATGATCCTCCTTTAATGACAAGGCCGAACGGGTCCACCCGAGATGGGCGCACCGCGTCGCAGGGGCCGGGCCCATGCGACGAAGCTGTTAGCGTTAACAACCCTGCTTGCATGCCCCGACGTCGAAGATCCGGCGAAGCAGGCTTGCCCGGTGAGCCACAGACATCGCCGTCCTTGACTATCGACTGTCAGCGATAACACGCCGTTCGTCAAGTCGAAACATTCTCGGCGCAAGAGCCGCCTGCACACCGCCGCGCCCAGCTCGACCGCCCGTCACCGAATCCCGCAGGCCTCACGCAGCCGAACGGCACAAGCACGGGCTGGCCGCTTACAGGAGACATCATGTTGGCGCTAACATCGACATTTAGCCACTATTCGGTCGGCGCGCGCCGGGCTTTGGTGGTCGATCGAGGTGAGTCCCGGCCGGCCCACCGCCGCCCAGCAAGGGCTTATCCCACGCAATCACATCAAGTCGGACGGCCTCGCGACCTTGCCGGGCCCGGCTCGCCGTGATCCAACCGGGCCGGCCACCTCGTTGCGGGACACCGCCCCGGAGGCGATGGATCGTTACATTGACACGCTTCGTTCATCGCCATACATTCGTGCCGATCAGGAAAACGCTTGCCTCCGGCACGGTACGAAGTCCTCGTGTGGGTGGCCAAGCCCTGCAGCGGGCGCAGTTGGGCGACCTTCGTCGCGCCGTGGGAGCGCTCCCGTTTCTGCGTCGTCGTCGGTGGAAGCTCGCCAACCTGCAACCCTGGAGGACCACAGAGCGATGAGAAGCGTCAAGAGAAGACTCAAGGTCAACGCCGCCCGGGTGTCGGTGGGTACCGTGCTCCTGGCCTCGACCGCAGCCGCCATGGCACTGCCAGCCGGTGCAGCAGCCGCAGGCTGCTCGGTGAACTACGCCGTGTCATCGCAGTGGCAGGGCGGCTTCGGCGCCAACGTCACCATCACCAATCTCGGTGATCCGGTCACGAATTGGACGCTGACCTGGAACTACAGCGCTGGCCAGACCGTCACGCAGGCATGGAACACGACGCTGACCCAGAGCGGTGCCGCGGTCACCGCCAGGAACGTCAGCTACAACGGTGCCATCGCCACCAACGGCACGACCTCGTTCGGCTTCAACGGCTCGTGGACCGGCAGCAACCCCGCTCCGACCAGTTTCACGCTCAATGGGGTGGCCTGCACCGGGAGCACGACACCCACCACCCCACCGCCGACCACCCCACCGCCGCCGACCACCCCGCCCCCGACCGGGCCGGCGGACATCACGGTGAACCCCGCGACCAGGTACCAGACCGTCGACGGGTTCGGGGCTGCGGTGTCGATCTGGGGCAGCGCGTGGTCGACCGCCGAGACGCAGACGCTGGTCGGGCTGGGCGCCAACCAGCTGGGCCTGTCGATCGTGCGTACCGGCATCTCGCCGGTCTCCGGTGAGTGGCCGACCCAGGTGAACGCCCTGCGAACGGCGAAGTCGTACGGGTCGGGGGTGAAGATCCTCGCCTCGCCGTGGACGGCACCGGCGGCCTGGAAGACGAACAACAGCCGGATCAACGGCGGCAAGCTGAGGACCGACTACTACGACGACTACGCGAACCATCTGAACAGCTATGTCCAGTACATGCGCGACCAGGGCGTGACGATCGATGTCACGTCGGTGCAGAACGAGCCGGACTGGCACCCGGACTACGACTCGATGGACTGGAGCGGCACCGAGCTGCGGAACTTCGTACGCGACCACGGTGCGAGAGTGCAGAACACCAGGCTGATGGTCGCCGAGGCGGTAAACCTGAACTACACGTACACCGATCCGACCCTGAACGACGCGACCGCTCGGAACAACATCGGCTACATCGGCGGCCACCTGTACGGCACCGAGGCCTCGGGTCGACTGCGGTCGTACCCCCTGGCTGACCAGCACAACAAGCCGGTGTGGATGACCGAATGGAACTTGCACGAGGCCGACGGCAACGGCTCCAACATCTGGGGCAACCCCAGTAACCAGACGGTCTGGAACGAGACGCTCGACGACATCATGCGTACGGTGCACAGGTCGATGGAATCGAACTGGACCGCCTACATCTGGTGGTACGGCAAGCGCTACTACTCCTTCATCGGTGATGGCGAGTCAGCCTTCGGCACCACCGCAGGGGCGCCGCTCAAGCGCGGGTACGCGTTCTCGCAGTACTCCAAGTATGTCCGCCCCGGCGACCAGCGGGTGGCCCTGACGAAGAGTTCCAAGGCCTCGCCGCTGGAGGTGACCGCCTATCTGGGTAGTGGCGGGAAGACCACGTTGGTGATCCTCAACCGGTCGACAAGCGCGGTCAACAATGCCGTGATCCAGGTGCCGCAGAACGTCACCCGGGCCGAGCATTACCTCACCTCGCAGAACAGCAATGCAGCCAGCCAGCCGGTCGGCGTGAATGGCGGGCAGGTCACCGTCAACGTCGGCGCACGCAGCATCTCCACGGTCGTGCTGACCTCCTGAAAGCCCTCGACCGGTCACCGGCTGGTCGGGGCGTGCGGGTGCGATCGATCGCCTGCACCCGCACGCCCCGACCGGCGGGCCGCAGCTCGGCGTGCTGGCTTGACCGCAGCGGGCAGGATGGCCGGGAGTTGCCGGACCCCAGCCACCCGCACGAACAACTCCCGCCGCTCGACAGCGTCGCCAGCCGCGTTGAGCTGATACCCCTCCACCCACAGCCACCCGTCGTAGGTGGTGCGCGGGAGTATCCGGATCAGTCGCAGCACCATGGGCCGGCTGAACTGCGGGCTGGCCGAGAGGTGCAGAAGATCACCACTGCCGAACGGGGGCACGACCGACCTTTCCGCGCCACTGCTGGATGCGGGCTTGGGCGGCCACGACCCGAGGGCACCACGCTCCGACCACGAGACAGTTCGTGCAGTGGTTCTGACGGTGATAGTCGATCACCGACCAGGACAACTCGACCAGGAACGGAACCCGCCCCTCGCTCACGACCGCAGTCCCGCCCGGCAGCCCTCTCCCCGGGGGACGCCGGGGGCCCGATAGGCCCCGGCATGCTCGGGGTAGGCGGTGGCTGGCCCGGTCCGATCGAGCAACGGCCTACGACGACGTCGCCTACGCGGCCAGAACCTCATCCGACCTCCCCAGCAACGCGTTTACGAACACCCACAGAAGGAACTCCTGTACGTCCCTGTACGTCTATAAACGTAGCGGACGGCCATGGTCGTCTTACCGATCCATAGGTTTCGTGTCGTGGTGAACCCGATGAGCCCCGTCCCGATCTACGTCCAGCTGGCGGATCTCCTGGCGGCGAAGATCGAGAGCGGCGAGCTACCCGCCAATCACCCGCTCCCCAGCGAGAAGCAGCTCCAGCAGGAGCACGGAATCGCTCGGGGCACGGCCCGTGCTGCGGTGAACCTGCTCCGGGAACGAGGGCTGGCCTTCACCGTTCCCCATCGCGGTACGTACGTGGCCGAGAAGCCCTAGCCCCGCCCTGAGCGACGACGGTACGACCGGTTCTGGTCTTAGCGCCCGGCGTCGTCGGTGTACGGCCGGGCACCGGCGATGAACGTGTCGAGCGCCGGCCCGTGCAGTACGCCGCCGGACAGCGGATCGCGCCGCGCCCGCACCACCAGGCCCGCCAACGGCAGTCGGTGCGGGCGCCGCGCCGCAGCGAGCACCACGTTGCCGTACCTCCGGCCGCGCAGCATCCGCCGGTCGGCAACCACGCAGACGTCGGCGAAGACCGCTCGCAGGGTGGCTGCCTGCACCCGGGTGAGGACCAGCGGCGGCAGGTCGACCACGTTGACCAGGTAGATACCGTCCGGTCGCAACACCCGGGCGACCTCGGCGGCGAACGCCACGGTGGCCACGTGCGGCGGCATCCGGGCCGCCCGGTAGATGTCCGCAAGCACCAGGTCGTACGCGCTGGCGGGCGCGGCGGCAACGGCCTCCCGCGCGTCGGCGACGCGGACCTCGACACCGGCCGGCGATGGCGGCAGGTCACGCGCCACCAGTTCGACCACAGCCGGATCCCGCTCGACGACCACCTGCGCCGAGCCGGGCCGGGTCGCGGCGACGTAGCGCGGCAGCGTCAGCGCGCCGCCGCCGAGGTGCAGCACGTCCAGCGGGACACCGGGCGGCGCGGCGAGATCAGCCACGGCGGCCATCCGGCGGACGTACTCGAAGTGCAGGTACGTGGGATCGGCGACGTCCAGGTACGACTGCTCGACGCCGCCGGCGAGGAGCGTACGCCCGGTGGGCCGACTCGGGTCGACGGCCAGTTCGAGCCGGTCGTCGGATGCCTTCATGACCAGGCAGGCTAATCCAACCGCCCGCGCCGCAGCCCCCACTCCCGCCCGCCTGGTGCCAAGGCACCCACGCCGGTGAACGGGGGCCGGTCGCGTCCGCTACTGGCCGTAGGCCTTCGCGGTCCAGCCGAGCAAGCCGAGGGAGCCGCCCTCGATGTCGGTGCCGACTCCGTCCGTCTTCTTGGCGTCGAAGTGCACGGAGGCCGCACCGTTGGCCCTGATCCCGAGCAGCGGCCGACCGTTGGGGTGCTCGGCACAGTAGCCCGTGCTCAGGCTGGTGAAGGGTGCCCAGCCGCTCGTCCGCAGCACCTTCGAGGTGATCGTCTTCGGGGTGGCCTGGTTGATTCGCCACTCCTTGAGCTGACCGTTGGTCTTGGTGCCGATCAGCACGTCCACGGCTCCGCTGCCCGTTCCGCCGCTGCGCTCGTAGGTCAACGTGTTGACCGTGTCCCAGCCGGTGGTGGTCAGCTGCACCGGCGACGAGAGCGTGAACACGTCGTCCACGTAGGTCTCGGTGTAGCGGTAGAGCGAGGTGCCCGCCACGCGGTAAAGGTAGGGAGATGCCGTCGCGAGGATACGAGTATTGGCGAACCCGCTCTTGAGGCGGCTGGCGCTCACCGACGTGACTCGCATAGTGCCATCGACCATCTCGCCCTGACGGCTCACCTTGTAGAGCCAACCGTCGGTCGGGTGGACGGCGTACTCGGTGCTGCGGAAGCTGGTGTCGTCACCTGAGGCACCGATCTGCTGGTGTGCCGACGGCACCCAGTCGAGATTGTCGCCGGCGTAGGCCGTGGTGCTGGTTTCGCCGGCGGAGTAGCCGTAACTGAGACGCTGCCCATCGGAGCGGTACGCCGCGGTGAAGACACTGCAGTCGGCGGGAACGCCGCTGAGCGCCGCGTTTGCCGGCCCGGCGGGCACGACGACTCCGGCGAAGCCGGTCGCGGCAACGGTCAGCGCCGTCGCGGCAGCCACGATGGATTTACGCATGAGGGAAAGATCCTCCAGGTAGTTGCGACTTCGGGGTGATCAGATTCGAGACGTCGGGTTTCTCGTCTGCCGAGAGCTTTCAATCGTGTTGGGGGGTATGGACGGCAGAACGTTACGACGCGGCCCGTACAAGCGCGGCACAACTGACGCACAGGCCAGCCAATCGCCCCCGTCGTCTGTGCGCTTTGAGCAACCACCACCAGGTCGGCACGGAGCCCGGCACCAGGTGGTGCCGGGCTCCATTGTCGAGCGCGATCGGGACGCTGGCGCTGCCCGATCAGGTCGCGGTGCAGGTCAGGGTCGGGGCGGTGTTGCTGCCGTTCCAGGTGCCGATGAATCCGAAGGTGGCGCTGGCCCCGGCGCCGAGTGAGCCGTTGAAGGAGACGTTGGTCGCCGTCACCGCCGAGCCGCTGGCGCTGATGGTCGCGTTCCAGGACTGGCTGATCGTCTGACCGTTGGCGAAGGTCCAGGTCACCCGCCAACCGTTGATCGCGGATGAGCCGGCGGTGATCCGTACGTCGCCCTGGAAGCCGCCCTGCCACTGGCCAACGATGGAGTAGGTCGCCGTGCAGCCGCCCGCGCTCGGCGGCGGGGTCGTCGGGTTCGGCGGCGGCGTGGTCGGCGGTGGGGTCGTCGGCGGCGGAGTGGTCGGCGGCGGCCAGCCGGGGCCGCCGGGCGGCCAGCCGACCAGACCGCCGCGGTACTGCCCGGCGATCACGGTCATGAGCCGGGTGGCTCCCGCGATACTGCCGCCGGTGGTGGCCATGCCGCCGATCGTCGTGCCGGTGAGGCTGCCGCCCAGGTAAACCTCGTAGGTCTGCCCGTGCTGGATCCGGTTGGAGGAGAAGACCACCTCCCGGAAGTTCTTGGGGGCGCGGTAGGAGGCGAGCACCTGGCCGCCGGAGACCAGATGGAGGAGCGCGCCGGCCGGCTGGCTGCTGGACAGTTGGGGGGCGACCCAGCCCTGGCCCGCGGTCGGCGGCAGGCTCAGCACCGCCATCGAGGTCGATCCCGCCCCGAGCACCGTGCCGCCGTTGAAGTAGACCGGGCCGTTCGAGTCGATCGCGCCCTCGCCGGGGCTGCCGGTACTCGGCCCGCTGACCACGACCGTGCCGGCGGCGAAGGTCACCGAGCCGTTGGAGTCGATGCCGTCGATGCTGGAGTTGACCAGAGTGGTCCCGCCGGTGAACCGGACGAACGCGTTCGGTGCCACATCGAAATCGCCGTACCCGTCCTCGACGGCGTTGATCGCGTCGTCGCGGGCGGTGACGTTGACGGTGCCGCCGCTGATGGTGATCTGTCGGCTCTCGATCGCCTCGAAGGAGTTGGTGACGGTGACGGTGCCGCCGGAGATGGCAACGGTGTTCTCGCCCTTGATGGCGTCGTCACCCGCGTTCACCCGCACGGTGCCGTTCGTGATGGCGAGCCGGCCCCGGTCCGCCTCGGTGTCGTCGGACTTGATGCCGTCGCCGCCGGCGGTGACGTCGAGGTTTCCGCCGGTGATGTCGAGGAAGTCCTTGCCCCGGATGCCGTCGTCGACCGCGTTCACCGTGATCGTGCCCGACTCGATGACCAGGCCGTCCTTGCTGGTGATGCCGTCGTTCGCGTTGCCCCGTACGGCCAGTGCCCCGGTGCCGGTGATCCGCAGGTCGGCCTTGCTGAACAGGGCTGCGTTCGGCTCGTCGGTGCTCGGATCCGGGTAGACGTAGCTGGTCGCGTCGGTGAGCCGGCTGGTGGTACCGGCGGCGAGCGTGATCACGACCTGGTCGGCGTCGGCGACCTGCAGCGGCGCGTTGCTGGAATTGGTGATGGTGGCGCCGTTGAGGATCAGATTGACGGTGCCCGAGGCGGAGGTGTCGACGTTCAGGTAGCCGTCGTTGAGGGTGCCGGTGATCTCGTAGGTGCCCGGTGCGGTGATCGTCACCGCCCGCCCGGCGATGGTGACGTCGGCACTAGAGCTGGTGGCACTGCTGCCGGTCAGCGTGATCGGGACGGTCGCCTGCGCGGTGGCCGGTGCCTCCAGCGGGCCGGCGATCAATGCGATCGCGAGCCCGAGGGGGAGGATGGCTCTCAGCGGGATGCGTTTCATGGGGTCTGTCCTGACTCGGATGGATGGGACGGGACGCGCGCGTGAACACATCCGTAACTATAGATGACTGTCGATGGTTCTGGGTCACCGACGGTGACCAGGGAATGCGCCCAGCGGGCGCACCACCGCACCCGCACCGACACCACTCCGCTCCCTGCCGGGATCGCCGCACAGGCTTGGTTGTCACCGGTCGGCGTCCGGCCTGCCGGGACCGAGAATGCTCACGCCCCGCCCGGGCGATCTCGCCGAGATGGGCAGTGGATCGGGCGCTGGCCATCGTGGATCAGCACCAGACGTCGTCGTCGACGACACCACGAAAATCGATCAAGCGCGGCGATACCGCACGAGGACGCCCTGGCGGTCGAAACCAGCCAGGGCGTCTTCGTGGGCTCACCCGTGCGCAAATTCGGCTTCTACGATCGGGTGCGGTGGACCACCTGAGGTCGACTGCGCCGCCCGCCCGACAGTCATATGTTCAGCAGGCCGCCGTTACGTAGGGCGTCGTCCTTGATCGCGATGAGATTCGCGGAGACGTACGGGATGTTGTGCGTTCGGTGCCATTCGCTCGGGAAATACGTGACCAGCCGCGACACCTGGAATCGGCATTTGATTTCAGGCACGAACCGGGAATATTTGGCGTCGGTGAAATACCAGAAAGAGTTTTCGTTGTAGAACGCCACGTGCGTCGGATCCTGGTAGGCACCCCGACCGTCGGTGCTCGGCGTCAGCGACAACAGCATCCCGTTCGGCGCGAGCAGTCGGTACAATTCGTTGAACAGTGCAATTTTATCCGGGATGTGCTCCAGGAAATCCGCAGCCCGAATGACCCCGACGCTGCTGTCCGGAAGATCGACTCCCTTCGTCATGTCGCAGACCATGTCGACGCCCGGCCCCTCGCGGTGGTCCAGGCCAAGATATCCTTCCGGCTTGTTGTGCGCCGCACCCAGGTCGAGCGCCAGCAGTCCCTGTCGCCGCGACCAGGCCAGCGCATTCTGCTGAATATTTCGATCGTATATTTCCACCGTACGCTGCTGGATACGGGCGTTGACATCCGGAATGCGCTGCGTGTTCTTGGCGTGCATTCGCTGCAGGTACAGGCATTTCTGAATGTGATGGAACTCGCTCACCTGGTAGATCCGGGCCATGAGATCCGCATCGTCCGCGACGTCGAGCGACTCGTCGTATCCGCCCACCTTCTCGTAGATGTCCCGACGGAAGGCCCGCACATGGTTCGGTGCGTACCAGATGTAGCTCACATTGTGTGGCGTCGGCGGCAAAGCCCGGCAGACAAGCACCTCGCGGCCGTCCACCTTCTCGTCGTAGTGCCGCCAGCCAAATGAACTCGCGAAACGGTCTTCACAGCGGCCGCCGTCCTCCTGGATCTGCGCGGTGTCGCTGTAGACGAACCCCACCTCCGGGTTGGAGTCGAAGGCGTCGACGATTTCTTGCAGACAGTCGCTGCTGAGCACATCGTCGTCGTCAAGCTCGATCAGGATGTCCCCGGCAGCCTCGGCGCAGGCGTACCCCTTCACGGCGCCGACGCCGTTCAGGTTGTCCTGGACAATAAGCCGGATCCGATCGTCGTGCCGCTCGGGCCGCCAACGGGACCCCTGGTTCAGAATGACCACCCATTCCCAGTCGGTGAAGGTCTGCGCGACCAGCGATCGGAAACATTCATCGATGAAACGGGTGCGGTTACTTCCAGTGAAGACCGTTACGCGCGGTGTACGCATTTAGCCAGTCACCTACCCGCCGACGCCGAGGGCCGAGCGGTCGGAACCACGCGGTACTTCGCCGGAACGGCTGAGGTGAGCCCCTTGTCCAGCCGGACCGCCGCCTTGAACGCGTCCCGCGCTCCCGCATCGTCACCGGATTCGGACAGCAGCATGCCCAGTCGCAGATAGGCGGTCGACGACTTGTTGTCGATCGACACGAGCTTGCGGTAGATGTCCATCGACGTCGTCGGGTCCTTACTTTCCAGTGCAATCGCCTTGTTGTAAAGGGCCGGCTTGTAGTTGGCGTCGGTCGCCAATGCCTTGTCGTAGTTGCTGATCGCCTCGTCGGAATGGTTGCGCGACTGGGCGATGAAGCCCAAGTTGAACCAGGCGAACTTGTTTTCAGCCTCGGCGGCCAGCACCTTCTCGAAGGTAGCCTTCGCCTCGTCGAATTTGCCGGCTTGGCCCTGCTCGACACCGAGCTTCAGCAGTTCCGCCGACGCAGTTCCGGTGTTGGTGCCGCCGCTCGCCTTGTCGCTGTTGCTGTTGCTGTTGCCTGAGTTGCTCGTCTGCGACTTGTCATCAGGCTTCTCGCTGCAGGCCGGGACTCCGGTCAGCAGGACCGCACCACAGGCGAGTGACCCGAGTATCTGACGCGTACTCATTTCTTCTCCTTGACGATAACGGGGCGGTCCGAACTGCTGGTCGGCCGGCTTTGCTACGGTTGGCCGTTTACCGGCCCGACGTGTTTACGGCAGCCGTTACGGCACCGGTGTCGTGGGTGAGATGCAGGACACCCAGATGTCGGCACCTCCGCCGGTAAACGTGAACTGATAGCCACTCGTCGAAAGCGGCTGGATCAGCACCGGGTTGACTCCCGCACCCGAGAGCTGATATCCGGTTCCGACAGCAATGTCTCCGGCCTGACACCCGAAATCGACGGGGGTATCCGCAATCACGGTCAGCGGGCCCTGAATGTAGGCGGACTGGATACCGTTGCCCGCAATTCCCTGCGCGCCCTGTGCGCCCTGTGCGCCCTGTGCGCCCTGTGCGCCCGTGTCGCCCTGCGGTCCTTGTACGCCCTGAAAGCCCTGCGCACCTTGAGCACCCACGTCGCCCTGCGGGCCCTGAACGCCCTGCGGACCAATATCGCCCTGCGGACCCTGCGCCCCCACATCGCCCTGCGCACCCTGAACGCCCTGCGCACCTATGTCGCCCTGAACGCCCTGGGGACCGATATCACCCTGCGCACCCTGCGGACCGACATCGCCCTGCGGACCCTGCGCACCCACGTCACCTTGAGCGCCCTGAACGCCCTGGGCACCCACATCGCCCTGCGCACCCTGAACACCCTGCGGACCGATATCACCCTGCGCACCTGCGTCGCCCTGAACACCCTGGGGACCGACATCGCCCTGCGCACCCTGGGCACCTACATCGCCCTG
>NZ_FNYV01000016.1 GCF_900109115.1 Micromonospora phaseoli | reverse complement strand
CTGATCTTAGGGATAGCGTGCGTGACGTGCGTGGACGTGTGGCGAGTCGTCCTGGGGGTCAAGGGGTCGTCGGTTCGAATCCGGCCGTCCCGACATTACGAGGGTTTTCGCAGGTCAGAGACTTGCGAAAACCCTCAGTTTGTTATCCAAGCTCGACGGGGCGGCGGGTAAGCCGTTGCTGGAACCCTTGACTCGGGTGGTCTTGCGAGCCGATCTTGGCTGTCGCGGCTGAGAATCGCCTGGTAGGCGTGCAGAGTCAGTGTCGCTGTAGGTGTTGTTGGACCGCTTGACAGTGGACGATTCTTGGGTAAAACGGGCGCAGTCGACCCATACGACGCCGACCGGTGGACGTGATTGGTGCGGGCCGCCTACATCCAGCTACGCCTCGCCTGAGGTGCCCTCGTCGACCTTCGCCGGCACTGGGAACGCCCAGCACTGTCCGGCTGCAGTTTCACGTGGGTCGGCGGTGGGGTGCAGGCGGCTACGAGCGGCACCGGACGTGCTGACGGTGACCGCCGCCAGGGGCAGTTAGATCGCCAACGCGATGTCGAGCGCCGGTGGCGGCGGGTCGCCATCTCCGCCGCAGTGCGCCAGCGCCTCCGCGGGAGGGCACGCTAGAGGCGAGCATGGCGGCGCACAAGTGTGCTCCTGATCACATATTGACGTTAATCGATCGGCTTCCCGTCGCCCTCAGTGATCAAGCGATGTCATGTTCATCCATACATCACCAACGATCGATATTTGGTGGTGGGTGACGGTTTTGTCGTGGCGCAGCGGGGCGGCTGAGGGGAGGTCGAGGCTCTACTGTCGCTGCCACTGCTTGCTCTCGCGGGGGGTGTGTGTTGGGCGTTCGGTGGCGGCGTGGGTTGTCCGCTGGGGTAGCGGCTGTGGTGGCTGCCGGGGTCATCGGTGTTCCGGCGCCGGAGCGGGTCGCTGCGGGCGGACCGCAGTGCGCGGATATCGCCGGCTCCGAGGTTGAGGCGAGGGTGCTGGCCGCCTCCTGTGGACGGCCGGTGGTGGTGGACGGGTCGCGGACGGAGTTCACCGAGGTGACCGCGTTGCCGGACGGTCGGCTGCAGTTCGCCTCGGCGGTGGTGCCGCAGCGTGCGCACGAGGCTGGCGGTTGGCGGGACATCGATCTCAACCTGGCCCGGGGTGGGGACGGGTTGTGGCGGCCCGGGGTGTCGGTCGCAGATGTGGTGTTCTCGGGTGGCGGGGACGGGGCGATGGTGACCCTGACGCGAGGCGGGCGGACGGTCACCCTCTCGTGGCCGGGGACGTTGCCGGCGCCGACGGTGTCGGGGGATTCGTTGACCTACGCGGACGTGCTTGCCGACGTGGATCTGGTGGTACGGGCGACGCGGACGGGCTTCACGCACGTGCTGGTGGTCAAGACGCGGGCGGCAGCGACGCATCCTGACGTCCGTGAGTCGCGGTTCCGCATCGGCGGGGACGTCGAGGTCGTGGCGGGCCCGGATGGCGGCCTGCGAGCGATGGCAGGTGGTGCTGTGGTCGCCTCGGCGGAGCCGGCGGTTATGTGGGATTCCCGGGCGGGGGCGGTGGACGGCGTCTCGGCGCGGGGAGCGTCGACCGAGAGCCCGCCGTCGACCGCGACCGAGGCGGGGGACGCAGCACGGACCGGCAAGGTCGATGTCGGGGTGTCCGGCGACCACCTGGTGCTGCGTCCGGATGAGACGCTGCTGGACCACCCGGATGCGGTGTTCCCGCTGTTCGTGGACCCGGCGTGGTCGGTGTTCAAGAGCAAGTGGGCGTATGGGACGAACAACGGGTCGTCGAACTCGGACACGAGTCGCGCGCGAGTGGGGCTGAACCCGGACACCGGTGCCGTGTTCCGGTCGTACTTTGCGTTCCCGACGACGGCTAACGGTGTGTCGCTCAAGGGCAAGCACATCGAGTCGGCGTACGTGCAGATGGAGTTGGACCACTCGTGGTCGTGCGACCCCACGGTGACGTCGATGTACCTGACTCCGGCGATCAACGCGACGCCGAAGGCGAGTTGGTCGACGATGAAGTTGAAAACATTCCTAAATACGGCAACCGGGAACGCGAACGAGGCGGGTGGATGTTCGTCGATTCAACCTGACATGACCATGAACTTCCGAGGGTCGAACACCACCAACCAGGTGCAGGCCGCCGCGACCGGGAAATGGAACTCGATCACTGTGGCGTTCACAGCGCGTGCGGCCGATGGGTCTGGGGAGTCGACGGAGGATCGTTGGAAGAAGTTCTTCCCCAACGACGCGAAGCTGATTGTTGACTACGACAGCAAGCCCGGAGCTCCGCACACCCTGCAGGTCGCTGGTGTCGTCTGCGGCTCCGGGGTGTTGACGATTGGCACGATGACGCCGAAGTTCGCTGCTGTGTTCCCCGACGCCGACGACAGCGACTCTCTGACCGGCACCTTCGAATGGATCGAGGTGCCAGCCGGGGGGATGGGAACGGTGACCAACACCTACCCGACTCGCAAGAGCCCGCCACCGGCGAGAACGGGACTCACCCCGGGCAGCAGGGCCGAAAGCGCGGCGGTGACGATCGCGAAGGGACCCACCTACGCGTTCCGGGCCAAGGGCACCGACAAGGCTCCGTACTCGATCACGGGTGACTGGTCGTCGTGGTGCCGATTCGCGGTAGACACCACCGTTCCGCCTGCGCCGACGTTCAACCAATACCTGTTTCCCGCCGGTCCGGGCAAGCCCATGAACTTCACGTTCTCCACCGGCGCCATGGACGTGACCAAGTTCCGCTATGGCTGGTCGAACCCGCCCACGACCGAAATCGCCGCCAGCGACGGCGCCTTCGGGACCTTGAAGACTGCCACGGTCACTGTCACCGTGCCCAGCCTTGGCCGCAACACCTTCTGGGTTCGCGGCATCGACGCTACCGGCAATCTCGGCAATATAGGCTCTGTCACCTTCACCGCGCCCCGCCCGTCACCGGCCGTCGCCAAGTGGGGCCTGGAGCAGTATCCCGGCGTCGACCAGGTCGCCGCGCTCGCCGACCAGCAACCCAGTCTGGCGGGCAAGTCAGACCTGGGCACGTCCAACGTCACTTGGACCGACGACGTCCGCATGAACGGCGGCAAGACCATCTCATTCAACGGCAGCTCAAGCCGGGCCTTCACGACTGAGCCCGTCATCGACCCGACGAAGTCGTTCTCCGTCTCAGCCTGGGTGAAGCTGGGTAATGTCGGCGACCCACTTCCCACCGGGCACCGCACTGCGGTATCCCAGGACGGTGGTGTAGGTAGCAGCTTCGCGCTCGGTTATCACGCTACGGCCAAGAAATGGTCCATGTGGATGCACGTCCACGATCTGGGTAGTCCGGCCTTGACCGGGATGGCGAGTTCCACCATCCCGGTAATGACGGGCGTATGGACCCATCTGGCCGGGGTGTATGACGCGACCAGCGGTACGACGACGATATATGTGAACGGGCAGTCGCCGGCCTCGGCTGCGGCCACCGGCATCCAAGCTTGGCCCAACCGGCAGCGGATCGCGATTGGTCGCGAGCTCTGGAACGGTGACCTCGTCAACTTCTGGTCCGGACAGATCGCCGACGTCCAGTTGTACGACCGAGTGCTCGTTCCGCAGGACTTCACCGGCCAACTGGCCGACGACCCAGCATCCGGTGGGTTCCATGAGCCGGGGATCCTGACGCCGGTGAAAGTGGGTGACTGGAACTTCGAGTTCGCGATTCCCTGCTACCTGACCGACCTGCGGGACACCTGCCAGGTACGCGACACGGTGACGGCCTGGGATAGGTGGCTGGCACTGACGCGCGGTTCCGCCGTGGGCGCTGGCTATTCCACCGACGGCTCGGGTCTGTGGCTCGACAACGAGTACTTCCCGGAGGATGGCTTCACCGAGAACACCGCTGAGTACGGGCGAAGTGCGGTGAAGGCGGGGACCACGCCGCCGGACGCCGATGGTCTGGAGTTCACCCAGTGGCAGGACAAGCCGGTCCTGCGTACCGATCAGTCGTTCACGATGTCGGCCTGGGTGATGCTCGACCGGCTCGACGGTATGCGGACGGCGGTGTCCCAGCGGGGGCAGCATTCCAGCGGCGGCTGGCTCAAGTTCAACTCCACTCTGGGTAAGTGGCAGTTCGCCATCAGCGATGAGGATGCCATCACCACAGCGGCGGCCAGCGTCACGTCGACGTCGACGGCCGAGGAGGGCGTGTGGACGCACCTTGTTGGCGTCTACGACGCCGGGCGGAAGCAGATTCGCCTATACGTCAACGGTGAGCTCGAAGGGGTCACGCAGAACATCACGTTCACCCCGACGGTGTCGACAGGTCCGCTGTTGGTGGGCCGGGTCCTGTGGCAGGGCCAGTTGGTGGATCCGTGGATTGGCGGCATCGACGACGTGGCGGTGTTCCAGGGTGCGCTGACGGACACCGCGGTGTACCTGCTGTACGACTCTTAGCCCGCAGCCGGGCCAGGTCACCGCCCGCTCCGGTGTTCGGGGCGCCGCCGACCAACGCAGGCCGCTCCGCTGCTGGCCCGAACACATCCCCTCCAGACCTTGCAACTGCCGATATGACCCATCTGCACCCTTGCTCCATGCGGCTGTCCTGACCGGGGAGAAAGCATGTTCTCTGCACCACCTGCCCACGATTCGCGGCAGCCACGACGGAGCTTGCATCCCGCGGGCCGCCTGCGCCGGTGGGTCGCCGGTCTGACGGTGGTTCCCGTGGCGGCGTCGCTGCTGGTCGGTGTGCCGGCCGAGGCGGTCGCGCCGAAGGCAGAGCCGGTGCGGCCGACGGCAGAGAAACTCGACACGCACGGCGCTTCGGTGTCGGGCCGGGCGTGGACGCAGAAGCTGATGCAGGACACGCCGCTCCCGAAGCCGGCATGGCCGACGGCCAGTACCGCCCGGGTGACCCTCGATTCGCCGAGTACGCCAGGTCGGGGAGTCAGGGCGGATGCCCTTCCGGTGTGGGTCGCTCGCGGCAGCGGTCCGGCCGGTGCGCGGGTTACCAGCGTTGACGTGCAGGTGGTGGATCGGGATTCACTGCCGGGCAGCTGGCGGGACGGCCTGGTGCTCAGGGTGACGGCGCCGGCCGGGGCTGCGGCCGGCACGGCGAAGGTGTCGGTGGACTACAACTCGTTCCGGCACGCGGTGGGCGGGTCCTGGGCGTCGCGGCTGCGGCTGTGGCAGGTCCCGACCTGTGCCCTGTCGACACCGGACGCGCCAGGTTGCCGGTCGGTGCCGCTGCCCACGAGGAACGACCTCGGTACGGGAGTTGCGACCGCTGAGGTGACCGCCCCCACCTCAACGATGCCGAGGGAGCTGGCCCGGCTGTCGGGGGAGACAACCCCGGCCAGTGGCTCGTTCATCGCTTTGGCTGCGGCCGGGTCGGGCGCGGACGGCGACTTCACCGCCACCGGTCTCGCGCCGTCGTCGACCTGGTCGGCGGGCGGTTCGTCCGGTGACTTCTCGTGGAACTATCCGCTGCGTACGCCGCCGGCGACCGGCCCGGAGCCGTCGGTCGCCCTGGCGTACTCGTCGGCCTCCGTGGACGGCCGCTCCGAGGTGACGAACAACCAGCCGTCGTGGATCGGCGAGGGTTTCGACTATTCGCCCGGGTTCATCGAGCGGCGGTACGTGCCCTGCGCGGAGGACCGGAAGACAAGCGGCGCGAACAACACCGCCGACACCGGTGACCTGTGCTGGCACTCGGACAACGCGACAATGAACCTGAACGGCCGCAGCACCGAGCTCGTTTTCGAGACCGGCAAGGGGTGGCATACCCGCTCGGAAGACGGATCGAAGATCGAGAAGCTGACCGGCGCGTCGGGCAACGGCGACAACAACGGCGAGCACTGGAAGGTGACCACCACCGACGGCACCCAGTACTTCTTCGGCCTGCACTCACTGCCGGGCCACACGGCGAAGACCAACTCGACCCTGGCCGTGCCGGTGTTCGGCAACCACACGGGTGAGCCGTGCCACGCCGCGGCCTTCGCCAACTCCGACTGCCAGCAGGCGTGGCGGTGGAATGTGGACTACGTCGTCGACGCGCGCGGCAACACGATGTCGTTGTGGTACGGCAAGGAGACCAACAAGTACGCCCGCAACGACACCGACTCCGACGACGTGTCCTACGACCGGGCAGGGTATCTGGAGCGGATCGACTACGGCACCTACGACCGCACGTCGGACATCCACGGGGTGACGGAACGCAGCACCAGTCCGTACGCGCAGGTGGTGTTCGAGACGGACATGCGGTGCTTCTCGAACTGCGGCACCGAGTCGAGCCCGGTGAAGGCGTCGTGGAAGGACACCCCCTGGGATCAGGAGTGCAAGGCGTCGGCGACGTCGTGTGCGCAGCAGTACTCGCCGACGTTCTGGACGACGAAGCGGCTGAAGAAGATCACCACGTGGGTGTGGGACACCACCAGACCCACCCCGGAGTGGCAGGACGTCGAGTCGTGGACCCTGTCGCACACCTTCGCGGCCACGGCGGACTCCACGCACACCGGACTGTGGCTGAACCGCATCGACCACGCGGGGCACGTGGGCGGCACCGTCAGCCTGCCGCCGGTGACCTTCGAGGCGGAGTCGTTGCCGAACCGGGTGCTGACCGAGCACGGTACGACCGACAACTGGCTACGGATCTCCAGCATCGTGACCGAGACCGGCTCCCGGATCAAGGTCGACTACGCGCAGCCGGAGTGCACCGAGACGATCGTCGAGACGCTGGACCCGCACACGAACACCAAACGGTGCTACCCGGTGCGGGTGCCGGACCCGGCCGACCCCACCGGTGAGCGGCTCATCACCGAATGGTGGCACAAGCATCGGGTCGAGCACGTCGCCGAAGACGACATCCAACTCGCTGACGGGCACCAGGCGCCCTCCAAGCACACCTGGTATCAGTACGTGGGATCGCCGGCCTGGCACTACGCCGACGACGACGGTCTGACCAGACCGGAACGTAAGACATGGTCGCAATGGCGCGGCTACGCGCAGGTCAAGACCCGCGTCGGTGACGACTCGGCGACCCAGACACTCGCCGTGACAACCTTCATGCGGGGTATGCACGGCGACAAGGCCAGCCCCAGCGGCGGCACCCGCAACGTGACAGTCCCAGCCTCACTGGGCACCGAAACTGTCTACGACGAAGACCAGTTCGCCGGCCAGGTGCGCGAGCAGGTCGTCTACAACGGGGTAGAGACCAAGCCGGTGTCGAAGACGGTGAACGTGCCGTGGCGGTCGAACCCGACCGCGAGCCGGACGATCAACGGTGACACCGTCGAGGCCCGGTTCGTGGACACGCAGACCACCTACACGGCGACGGCGCTGGGTGTGGACGGTAGTCGGGGTTGGCGGACCTCGCGGGGCACCAAGAATCTGGATCACACGTACGGCACGGTCAACTGGTCGCAGGACGACGGCGACATCGCCGTCACCGGCGACGAGAAGTGCATCACCTACCGCTACAACCGCAACACCGGCAAGAACCTCACCACCACGGTGAAGCAGACCACCACCACCTCGCTGGCCTGCGGCACGAACCCCTCCACCGTCGATGACGTGGTCTCCGACGCGCGGAGCTACTACGACGGGGCCAGCAGCGTCGACACCGTGCCGGCGT
Source organism: Micromonospora phaseoli (assembly GCF_900109115.1). Lineage (GTDB taxonomy): Bacteria > Actinomycetota > Actinomycetes > Mycobacteriales > Micromonosporaceae > Micromonospora > Micromonospora phaseoli. Next base: position 101,943 of record NZ_FNYV01000016.1, on the reverse strand, counting down.
TCGGGTTGGTGACGAAGACCGAGCAGCTCAAGGACTGGACGGCCGGCACCGGCACTGTTTGGCAGGTCACGTCGCAGGGCAGCTACGACTTCACCGGCCGTCCGGTGAGCGCGACTGACATCAGGGGCAACGTCTCCACGACCGCGTACACGCCGGCCGTGGGCGGGCCGGTCACGAAGGTGACCACGACAGGTCCGGCGCCGTTCAACTGGACCTCGTCTGTGGAGATGAACCCCTACTGGGGTTCCACGGTCAAGGCCACCGACCCGAACAACAGGGTGATCTCGGACGTCGAGTACGACGCGCTCGGCCGCGTCAGCAAGGCGTGGGGGCTCGGCTGGACCAAGGCAGCCAACCCGACCACCCCGTCCGCGCAGTACACGTACACGTTCGCCCCGAGCCGCAACGCCTATCCGTCCGTCAGGGCGCAGACGCTGAACGCGGACGGCAACTACGTCACCTCCTACGAGATCCTCGACGGGCTGCTGCGGCCCCGGCAGACCCAGACCCTGGCGGCGGACGGCACCGGAAACCGGGTGGTCAACGACACCCTCTACGACAGCCTCGGCCGCGCCGCAATCTCCTACGGAGCACACGCCGAACCCGGGGCACCCGCCGGCACGTTGTGGTGGGAGCCGGAGTGGTCGCTGCCGGCCGTCTCCAAGACCATCTTCGACCGGGCATCCCGGCCCACGAACACGATCTTCCTTGCCGGTGACGGCGAAACGAACCTGGTCGAGAAGTGGCGCACCGTCACCGCCCATGAGGGTGACCTGACCAAGGTGACGCCGCCGCAGGGCGGTACCCCGACCACGACGGTGACTGACATCGAGGGCCGGGTCGTCAAGCTGCGTCAGCACATCACCACAGCCGGTGTCGGTGGGGCATACCAGGAGACCCAGTACGTCTTCAACCGCAAGGGCCAGCTGGTCAGGACTGTTGACCCGGCCGGGAACCGGTGGGTCAACGAGTACGACGCCAAGGGCCGCCTGTGGCGCACGACCGACCCCGACAAGGGCGTGACGACCAGCACCTTCAACGACGGCAACGAACTGGTCAAGACCACTGACGCCCGTGGTGAGGTGCTCTGGTACGTCTACGACGCGCTCGGGCGGAAGAAGGAACTGCGGGACGACTCCGCTACCGGAGCGCTGCGCGCCGAATGGAGATACGACACCCTCTACACCGGTCAGAGCGGATTCAAGGGCCAACTCACCCAAGCGATCCGCTACGAACCGGCTGGCAGTAGCAATGCGTACCGGTGGCAGGTGGTCAGCTTCGACGGCCGCTACCAGCCCAAGGGCGTCAACTACGTCATCCCCACCAGCGAGACCGGCCTGAGCGGCACCTACAACTACGCCTACGGCTACTCGGCGGCGACCGGCACCCCCACGTCGATCTCCTACCCGGCCGGTGGTGGCCTGGTCACCGAGCAGGTCACCACCGACTACGACGCCACCACCGGAATGCCGGTCCGGTTGGACACCAGCCTCACCGGTTTCGCCGGCACGATGGCCACCGCCAGCTACACCGCCTACGGTGAGCGCAGCGGTGCGATCTACAAGATGCCCGGCGGCGTGTGGACCCAGGACACCGTCTACCGCGACGAAGCCACCCGCCGCATCGACCGCACCACCGTGCAGCGAGAAACCACCGTCGGCACGGTCTCCGACCGCAACTACCGCTACAACGACATCGGCAACATCACCTCCATCGAGGAGAAACCCCAGATCGGCCAGGCGGAGACCCAGTGCTTCCGGCAGGACCTGCTCGGCCGGCTCACCAGCGCCTGGACCCCGAAGGCCGGGGTGGACTGTAAGACCGACCCGACGGTGGCGAACCTGGGCGGCCCGGCGCCGTATTGGCACGACTGGACGTTCAACAGCACCGCCTCCCGGCTGACCGAAACCAGCCACACCACCGCCGGGGACACCACCCGCACATACACCGTGTCCACCGGTGGACAGGGCGTCGTGCGGCCGCACGCCGTCACCGCGATGACCACCCAGGCACCCGGCCAGAGTGACGTCGTCAACACCTACGCCTACGACGCCGCCGGCAACACGACCTGCCGGCCGACGGGCACCGCCGCGAACAACTGCGGCGCCGGCTCCAACAGTCAGACCCTGGGCTGGGACGCCGAGGGCAAACTCGCCACCGTCTCGGCCGGCGGCCAGACCGTCGAGACCAACGTCTACGACCCCGACGGCGTCAGGATCATCCGCCGGGACAGTAGCGGCACCACCCTCTACCTGCCCGGGCAGGAGATCCGCCGCGAAGGCGGCGTCAACACCGGCACCCGCTACTACAGCTTCGCCGGCACCGTCTGCGCCTCCCGCACAGGCGGCTCGGCAACCACCAACCTGACCTGGCTGTTCGACGATCACCAGGGCACCCAACAGGTCGCGGTGAACGCCGGCACCCAGGCCGTGTCGATCCGCCGACAGACCCCGTACGGGGCACCCCGCGGCGCCAACCCGACCTGGGTCAACAACAAGGGCTTCGTCGGCGGCGACATCGACCCCACCGGCCTGACCAACGTCGGCGCCCGACAGTACGACCCGATCCTGGGCCGGTTCATCTCCGTCGACCCGGTCCTCGTCGCCGACGACCCCGACCAGTACAACGCCTACCAGTACGGCGGCAACAACCCCATCGACAACGCCGACCCCACCGGCCTCTACCACACCGAGAACGGCGAGGATACCGGCGACCGCGCCTACGTCGACACCACTCCCTCCGGGGAACGAGTAACCAAGATCGTCAAGAAGTACGTCCCCCCGGCCTGCGGACCCAGCTGCCAACAACAACGCGAAACGTACCGGCAGGCCAGCAACGAACGCGCCGAAGCAGAACGCAAACAACGCGAATGCCAAGCCAGCTTCTGGTGCCGCAACGCCGGGGCGGTGGGTGCGGTCGCCGGTGTCGCCGCCGGTGTCATCGTCGGCGGAGCCTGCACCGCGGCGAGCTTCGGTGTGGGCGCCGTCGGCTGCGCGGCGATCGGCGGGTTCGTCGGCGGCGCCGTCGGATCCCTGGTCAGTAACAGTCTCGACGCTGACGACGAAAGCGGCGGGCAACTCGCCGGCGAAGCCCTACTCGGCGGAGCCATCGGCGGCCTGCTAGGCGCAGGCGGCGCAGTCCTCCTGCCCGCCCTCGGCGCAGGGGCTACAGGCCTCGCCACCGGGGTGGGGCTACGAGCCTCACTCGGTAAGGTAGGCGTTGGAGTCCGTGATCTTCTCTCGCATGCAAGCCAAAAGGTGGCGAACGGAAACAACTTTCTTCGTATAGGGCCACCGAATCCCGCGGCCCCTTTTAGGGTTTCGATGGGGCCGGCGTATAATCATTACAAAAAGCTTGGCCCTGTTGGGCGAGCTCTTAATCCTGTTCACATTCATATGGAGAGAAAATATGGGGGGATCGATTTCAACTGGTTTACCAAATTGTCGAATGGAAAGAAGCCAAAGCTCGTTCCCCGAAACTGGACATGGTGGCAAAACTAGACGTGGATATGAATCATTCAGGATCGTCGCCGGCTCCTAGGCGGCTTATGGACAATCTCGCCCGCTCTCTTGCTGCCGATGGTGTTCTGGATCGATACGAACTTGCGGACGAAAGTGAGGCTAAACTCACTTTATTCCGGGCTGGCGATCAAGCCTGTGCCAGTGTCGAGATGTCTGGAACGCGCGAGGTGATCCTGTTGCAGTTGGCAAGCGGGCAATACCGGGATCATTCGACCGTCTACTCGGAAAATGAGAGAATCGACACGATTGTCGAAATGCTGGAGGTGGTCGATCACTATGTGAGGCGCAATTACTATGAGGTGGACGTAGTTTGCGGTGGTCGGGTTGTTTCGTCGGAAATGCATCTGGGCGACAGTGGCGAATGGATCTATCATTCTCAATCTGGGATATTGGCGAAGGCTATTCGGTTGTTCTCGCATAAGAAGGTAGTCAGGCATCCAGGAAGTGCTTAGTCAGGCCAATTGCTGACTTTCGTGGAAAAGGCTAGTGAGCTGCTCACGGCACAATATGGACCCCTTCAAACGCCGCCGCACCCGCCCGTCCTGCGGTAAATCCGTCAACCACAATCACGCAACCTCCAAACCCTCGGCGAGCGCGCCGTCTCAACCCTCAAGTTCCAGAAATCGTAGCCAAGCCCGGGTAGATCCCATTTTCAGGGCTTTTTCTGGGCGCTTTGGCGTACTTCTCGTTGCTCGGCAGGCGGCAAGCCATGAAAGGGCGTCCCGACCATGGACTCAGCGGATCGGTATATGGGCATTGTTCGGCAGCGATTCGTTGCCGATGGATGTGCGGTAACTGATGAGAATATCGGATCGTTGCCGGTGGTGGTCGGATATCGGGCCAGGGTCCGGCTGCTGACGCGTATTCACATCTTCGCGGTTGCGGCCCAGGTGGAGCGGGTCGATGAGGCTGGCCTTCGGGCGTATGTCGATGACGTGGTGAATCTGGGCCTGGGACGTAAGGGTCAGTGGCGCGGCTTGCAGTCGGGCGTGATCGTGCTGCCGATCCTGGTGACCGAGTCGGTGGATTCGGCTGCTGTGGCGTTGACGCAGAAGGCGTACCGCCTCAATGTGAACGGCTTCGCGGCGATGGCGCAGCCCGCCGTCGTGGACGTGAAGGCAGGCAAAGTGTGGACCTTCCGGGGAACCAGGTTGTGGGGTTACGCCTTCAACTCGCTCGTCAAGCAGTTGTACCAGGCCTACCTACCGGAGCCGGTGACCACGTGAGTTGATGGCGGGCGGCTCGGTAGGTCGGCGATGGCGTGCTGGGTGGCTGGCGTACCAGGCGGGGTCCAGGGCGAACACTCCGAAGCTGGCGAGCGCGCCGGGCAAGCGGCAGGCGGATGCGAGCAGCATGTGGACGACCGGCCACCCGGCACAGCGTGTGCCCCTATCCGCAGCTTGCGTTCCGGCTCCTGGCCAGCGGGCGGAGCGCTGTGCAAGCGAACGAGGAGTGCCCTGCAGGATCACCATGCGACAACCGGCCATTTCGGCGCGGCGCCGGTCGGTCCCACTGCTGGAACCGGCGGTGAGGTAACGGGTGGCTCGCCCGGGTGGTGGTTGGAAGGGCCAACTGGTGCTGCGGGGTGGTAGGACGACTCCTTTACACGGCTGGTTTATGCTTGATGCGACCTGGACAAACGTGCGTGAGCATGCCGCTGGGCCACCGGACTACTGGGGGCCAAGGGGTCGTCGGTTCGAATCCGGCCGTCCCGACAGCGTGAGGGTTTCCGCAGGTCAGACACTAGCGGGAACCCTCAGTCTATTCTTCAAGCTCGATGTGGCGGCATGTAAGCCGCTGCTGGAACCCTTAACCGGGGCGGCCGGCGGGATCGTCGGTGGTGGCGGATCCGGCGGGTGCCGGATCCGCCACCACGGCCTCACACCAGCGCGTACTGCCCCTGCTCCAGCAGGTCCGCCAGGATCGTCTGGGCGCGCAGCCCGTCCGCGAAGTCCGCCAATCGGGTACGCGGACGGCGACCGTGCACCAGGTCCGACCACTCCCGCAGCTGGTGGTGGAAGGTGCTTCCCCAGCCTGTCACCTCGCCCACCGGGTCGGCCAGCGGCCGGCGCTGCCGTAGCGGCCGGCGTTCCCACCGCACGGCGGACCTGAGATGGTAGGCCGCCCCGTCGCGGGAGTGGTAGGAGAATTCACTGCCCTCGCCGACGATCCGTAGGGACAGTCCGACGTCTTCGGGAAGAGCGGACTTCGAGGCGACCATGGTGAAGTAGACGCCGTTGGTCAGGTGCCCCCCGACGAAGGCGTAGTCGTCGACCCGCACCGGGCGGCCCTCACGCTCCGGCACGTTGGTGCGGAGCTTGATACGACAGTTGCGGGCCTCCACCGCGCTGCCGAACATGAACGGGAGCAGGTCCAGCAGGTGCACGCCCAGGTCGCCCAGGGCGCCGCTGGTGGACAGGCCCACCTCACTGTCGCGCCAGGTGAAGTGGCGCCGGGTCAGCGCACTGCTGCGCTGGAATGACACCTCGATGAACAGCGGCCGGCCGAGCACCCCGTCGTCGACGATCCTCCGGACCTCATGCACCACGTCGAGGTACCGGTAGTTGAAACTGATGCCGCAGCTCAGTCCACTCGCCTCCGCCATGTCGGTCAGCTCCCGCGCCTGACCGACGGTGACCGTCATGGGCTTCTCACATAGCACGTGCTTCCCCCGCGCGATCGCTTCCGTGGCCAGTTCGGCGTGGGTGTGGTTGGGCGAAGCGATGATCACCCCGTCGATCTGGTCGTACAGCGAATCCAGGCGGTCGAAGGCGGAGCAGCCGAAGCGTGTGGCGGCCGCAGCTGCGCGGTCCGGCGCGATGTCGTGCACCCCGACCAGTTCGGTGTGCGGAAGCAGATGGATCGCGTTCACGTGGGCCCGGGCGATGTTGCCGGCCCCGACAATGCCGATTCTCACAGGTTTCCTTCCCGCTAGTTCTCGGACGAGTCGTCGAATTGGGAGGTCTTCCGGGGCGCGCGCCTCCCGGTGTGATCAGTCACCGTCCTCGGGGCCTGTTGCAGCGCGTGCAGCACCGCCTCCGCGTACGGGTGGGGGGAGACCCGCTCGTGGCGCGACCGCGCCTCCGCGGTGGCGTTGGCGACGAGCAACCCGTGGCCCACCGCGGCGAGCATCTCCAGGTCGTTGCCGCTGTCACCGAAGGCGTACGCCACCGAGGTCGGAACTCCGAACCGTTGGCAAACGTGACGCACCACGTTGCGCTTGCCGCAGCAGTCAGGCAGGAGGTCCACGTCGTAGGCGTCCTCCGGGTCGCCTGCGAGGGGGTTGCACCGGCTGATGTTGACGCCGAGCCCGTGCCGCCGGGCCTCGCTCCGGATACCGACCAGCGCCGCCCGGTCGGCACTGGTGCCACGGGCCTGGTGGTAGTAGCTGGCCACGTACTCCTTCTCGACGCTGGTCGGTTGGGGGGTGAGCCGGATACCCCGCGCCGCCAACGCCTCCACGGCGAGGTCCACACGGTCGGCCGAGAAACCACTGGCCGCGATTCGCTGCTGCCACACCGGATCGGGAACCGGCACACCGTCGGCGAAGAACACCAGCTCGGTGCCGAGCGCCGCCGCCACGAAGTGCGGCATGACGGCCAGTTCGTGGCGGCGGGCCTTGGCCGTCACGGATACCAGGGAGCTACCTGTCACCCACCCGAAGAGCAGCCCCTGACCCGCGGATCGGACCAGGTACGCCTCCAGCTCCCGCAGGGATCGGCGCTGCGCCGCCGTGGGCTGGTGGGCGAGGTACGTCTCGTCGAAGTCGCAGAACGCCACCCGGCGCACCGTGTCCGGTCGGACCAGGTGGCACAGGAGCTCACCGGTGGGCGCGGAAGGCGGCATAGAGCCCCTCCATCGTGCGGTCCTGCTCGGCGAGCGTGAGGTGCTGGTGCAGCGGAAGGTGCAGCACCCGCTCGTGGAGCTGCTCGGTCACCGGCAGGCGTACGTCGGCGAAAGCGGTGTTGCGCAGCGGCGTATGTTGCCGGTGGGTGAGCACCGGGTAGAAGACGTCCGTCTCGACCCTCGCGTGCTCGGCCAGCCAGTCACGGAGACCGTCGCGGCTCGGCCCGTCGAGGACCTGGATCGCGAACAGGTGCCAGCCATGGTCGCTGGTGAACTCCGGCAGACCGAGCATGCCCTGCTCGGCCAGCGGCGCCAGCGCCTCCCGGTACCGCTGCGCCAGCCAGGTTCGCCGCAGCCCGTTGACGTGCGCCAACGGCAGCAGGTCGAGCCCGATGACGGCGAGGGTGTTGTCGATGCGGGCGTTGAACCCGAAGTCGGCCGTCTTGACGTTCTTCCGCCCGACCGCGAAGCCGTGGTAGGCGAGGACCCGGCACCGGGCGGCGAGTTCCGCGCCGCGGGTGACGACGGCTCCCGCCTTGCCGCAGAGTCCGACGTTCTTGAACGGGTTGAGACTCAACGCTACCGCGTCCGAGTGTGCACCCACGCCGGTCACGCCGATGGCCTGGCAGGCGTCCTCGACCAGGGCGAGCCCGTGCCCGCGGGCCAGATCCGCCAGCGCTGGCATGTCAGCCAGCTTGCCGTAGAGGTGGACAGGCAGGATCGCTGCGGTCCGGTCGGTGATCCGGGTCGCGACGTCGGCCGGGTCCAGGGTGAAGTCGCTCCGGACGTCGGCGAGGACCGGAACGGCGTTGATCGCGAGGACCGCGTTCTCCGTGGCCGCGAAGCTGTTCGCCGGGATGATCACCTCGTCGCCGGCGCCGACACCGACGGCTAGGAGCGCGATGACCAGGGCGTGGGTGCCGCTGCTGGTGGCGATCACCTCGGGCAGCCCGAGGTGGCCGGCGAGTGCGGCTTCGAACTGCTCGATCTGAGGGCCACTGGTCATGTCACCGGCACGGACGGCACGCTCGAAGGCGGCCACGGCAAGCGCCTTCTCGTCGTCGGAGAGCAGTCTCTCCTTGGGCAGGAACCTGGTGCGCCCGTCATCGGGACGAACGGTGAACAGGTCTGCCAGCAGGTCGGACGTGGGCCGCAGCCGACCCTCGCGGAGCACGGCGGCGGCTAGGCGGCTGTTCGCCGGCCCGGGCCGGAACTGGTACCTCGGTCGCGCGGCTGTGGTCAGATCCGTCACGATCCGGTGCAGCCCCGAGCTGTCGCCGCTGAGGTCGGCCACGTCCGACGTCGGCGACGTCGTTTCAGCCACAGGTGAGTAGGGCAAGGTGTGTGTCCCCCGTTTCGAGAAGGTACGGAACCTGGCGACGCCGCCGGGGCCCGGTCACGCCGTGTACTGGTCGATCAGCGCGGCGGCGGCGGTCGGGTCGGGCTCCTTGAAGTAGAAGAGCTCGTGAGGCGTAGCCACCGCCTGGACGAGCAGCGGCAGATCCCGGTCGTCGGTGCGGTCGACAACGAGCAGGTGGCCCTCCTGCGCACGCTCGGTGATGGCGCGCAAGGCCCCGGCCGGATCGTCGGTGATCTGTAGAACCTCAACGGCGCCGGTCGTTGGCAGGCGACCCTGCAGGCCCCGCACCGCGTACTCGAGCCGCAGATACAGCTCCGTCCAGGTCAGATCGTTTTCATCCGGGTCGAAGAAGCGGTCCAAAATCCACTGGCAGGCCACCTCGGGCTGCCGGTGCTTGGCGGTGAAGAGCGCGAAGTTCTCCCGCCAGTCCGCGTGCTGTCGGACCGCCGAGTGGCCGTGGTGCTGGTGGTAGAGGACCGCGTACGGGTGGTGCACGAAGACCAGCCCTCGCTGGTGCAGTCGGTAGCCCAGTTCCACATCCTCGAAGCTCCACCGCTTGAACGCCTCGTCGAAGCCACCGACGGCGAGCAGGTGCTCGCGGCGCACCGATGCGTTACAGCCGTAGAGAAAGTGCCACCGCGTGGCCAGGTTGTGCAGGTTCTGCGACAGCCTCTCCATGATCGTCTCGCGTTCGTCATCCTCCGCGATGGGCGGCAGTGCCGCGAGCGAGAAGCCACGCCGCAGGGCTGCCAGGTCCACGACGCCGGGCTCCAGGTAGGTGCGGAACCCGATCACCACGAGATCCGAGCGGTCGCGGTGGGCGCGCAGGTGCTCGCCCACGAAGTTCGGCGTGAGCACCTGGTCACCGTCGATCATCACCACCACCTCGCCCTCGGCGTTGCTGATTCCGAGGTTGCGGGCGGCGCTGCGGCACGACTCCGGCGTACGCGGCTTGAACAGGTACCGCAGGTCGTAGTCGACCTCCAGTTTCTGTACGAGTTCGCCGGTGCCGTCGGTGGAGCCGTCGTCGACGAGCAGCACCTCGAACGAGTCTCCTGGAGCGACCCTCTGGTGGTTGAGGGAGATCAGGCATGCCTCCAGCAGGTGACGGGAGTTGTAGGTAGGGATGACCAAACTTGCCTTCATTGCGAGGCGACCTCCGATGGGACGGTGGATCGACGGTTGGACGGGCTGATGAGGGTTCGAGCGAGCAGGGCGGTGCCGTCCGGTGAGGCGATCAGGCGGCGCCAACGGAGTACGAGCAGGACCGCCCGTAGGTTCTCGTCCACTCCCATGGCGATCATGACCCCGAGGACTCCAAGGCCCAGAGGGAGCGACAGGGTGTAGGCCAGTGGCAGGAAGACCGTCCACAGGACGACGATGCCGACCAGCGCGGGATAGCGAACCTGACCGACGCCGCGCAGCGCCCCGGCCGTATTCATGATCACTGCGGAACTCGGCAGGTAGACCAGTCCCATCGCGAGCAGCAACTGGCCGACTCGAACGACATCGGGGTCGTCCGTAAAGATCCGCATGATCGGTCCACTGAGCAGTCCGGCCATCGCGGCAAGCAGCACCGCCACGGCTAGACCGATCCACACCACCCAGCGGTAGGTGCGACGTACCGCTGCGGCATCGCCCGCTCCGGCGAGGTGCCCCACCGTGATCTGGAGTCCCTGCGACAGCGCCGAGCTGAACATACCGATCAGATTCGTGATCGTCAGGGTGTAGATCCGCGCGGCGAGCGCCACCGGGCCCAGCGCGGTGATGATCGCCGTCGCGACGATCTGCGCGGCCTGCCAGAGCATGGGCTCCAGGGTGGTGGGCACGGTGTACCGCAGCAGGATCCGGCCATCCCGGACGAGGTCGCGGAGGGACAGGGCCACGGCGAAGCGGATCCGCAGCCGGAACGCCACCAGCCATACGTTGTACGCGAGCCCGACGAACGAGGCGGTGACGGTGGACCACGCGGCGCCGGCCACGCCCCACTGCGGGCCGGCCGGACTCAGCACCAGCACGTACAGCAGTCCGGTGTTGAGCACGTTGGTCAGCACAGACGCGGTCATCATCTGCCTGGTGTGACCGTTGGCCGACATGATTCCCGCGAACATTGACACCACCGCGTAGAACACGATGCCGCCGCCGACCACCCGCAGGTATGTGGCGCCGTACTCGAAGTGCACGCCGCCGAGGCCGAGCAGGCGTGCGATGTCGGGCGCGAAGACGAACAGCAGGAGACTCACGGTTACGCCGGCGGCCAGGTGCAGGACCAGCGAGGCGCTGTAGTAGCGCCGCGCGTCGTCGGGCCGCCCAGCTCCCAGACACTGGGCGTACACCAGGCTTCCGCCCTGTCCCATGAAGGAGAACATCATGATGACGAAGGTCATAACCGTGTTGACCGCACCGACAGCGGCCGACGCGTCATCGGAAATGCGGCTGAGAACAAAAATGTCAACAAGTCCGATGAGATGCATGAAGAGCATCTGCAGGAACAGTGGCCAAGTCAATGAATAGATTCGTGGCACTGATCTCGTGGCAATATCGTCCACTTTTACTGCACCTTCCCCCGCATTCACTACTGCAGCATCGCCAGGGATGAAAGGGCGCAGCAAAACGCCTGCGGCAACTTGTGGCAAGCGCCGCCCCCGTGCGAACGGTCCCATCAAAACATGCGTGTCAATAGCAGCAGGAGCCGGCTCGAGCATGCATTGTATTGACCACGGCCTCGGGCAGCAAGGAGTAGGGACCAGCATGGTGAGTAGCAACCAGGGCGCGAGCCACGACCACCGACGCGAAAAGCGAAGCGGGTCTCCACCGCCCACAGCTGTCGGCGTACGGATGAACGGGACCAGCCGCATACTACCGAACGGGGCCAGTCCGCCGTACCCGTGCACGCCGTCATGATCAGGACGACTCGGCATTGATCAGTTGGTGCAGGGCCCTCCATCGGCCCAGCGGGGAGGCCAAGCTCGCGCTCACCCGATCCGCCGGAGTCGACGCAGCCCTCGACGAGTGCTGCGGTAGTGGTTCGAGACCAAGCCGACCCGCACCACAGCCGCGCAGCGGCGAGGAGCGGAAGCGGGCGCGGTGTGCGCCACGAGGCGCTGTTTGACCGTGCGGAGGTGAAAGGACTCCGGCGGCGGTCTGTCGTAGCAGGCCGCCTGTGGGGGCAGCCTGAGCCCGGAGACGCGGGTGAGGTGGGAGCAACCCAGCGACGGGACGCGTCGGTACTGCCAGACGGCGCGGGCCCGGCAAACGAGTGGGAAAGGTGTAGGTGAGGAACGGATCTGGGCTGGGTTGCGGCGCGCACCCGCCGGTTGACGGCGGGAACTCCTGGGCACGGTGTCGCGGTCGGTCGGAACGTCCCTGGTGAAGGATTACGGCGTAGTCAGGGCGATGCCGCAGGGGCATCGCTGGACACCTAATCCGACGAACGGTCAACAGTGAACGTGGGAACCATCTCGCGCCAGTCCACGACTCCGATCATCCAGGTCGGCCCGGGGATAGGCTTGGGCGAACTGCTCCTTGAGCCCGCGGTGGCCGGGTCACGTACGCCCGGCGTGGACGGGATAACCGCTCGACACATCGAGCCGGCGGCGGAAGCATTCTTGGAGGAGTTGCGGGCGGACATCGAGGCGTACTTCGACAACAACTCGCACCCGGCCCTGATGGACCGGGGTACGCAGACGGATCGAGGACAAGCGTGTGCTGGCGCTGGTGAAGGCGTTCTGCAAGGCCGGGATCTTCACGGAACCCGGCGCACAGGAGCCGACCAACCTCATCCCGTTCATGACCTCGCCGAGCAGCTCATGACCCAGGAGCCCTACGCCTCCGCGAAGCGCACCAGCCTTGACCAGGTCGAAGACCGACTCGCCGCCTTCGAACAGCGCTACAACGCGACCGTCCGGCCATTCCGATGGAAGTCCACCCCGGCCGACCTCGAGGACCTCCTGGCCCGGATGGAGACACGAACAGAAAGAGCAGAACCTCCAACAGTCCCCGACCGCGACCACCAGCCTGCCGCACTGACCCTCACCGCATAGCCCTCGAAGGACTTACGGCCCAGACTACTAAGTCATGGCCAGTCGATCTCGCCGGAACCATGCGGCGGAAGGGGGCGTTGGCGTTGCCAACTTACTGCAGGATGACCGCTGGCGTACATAATGTCAAATCACCAATCAGTAGCTGAATAGCTGACATATCCCATGAATGCGTCAGGCAGTACGCGGAGATGGAGAGCGCTCTCTCTTTCCAATCGCTGACCAAGATTCACAGTGTCTTTCCTAAACAGCGCGGTCCGGGTTTGGCTTCCGTCACTGGGGCACGACTGCGCGTCGTGGGTGAGCGCGGGCGGCACGGCGCCAGAAACCTTCCGGGTAGCCGCTCAGCTGGCCGTTTGAGAACCGACGCCCTAGTCAAATTCTGGTAAGACGTGTGCGATACTCGTCGGGATTTGCCACCGGCCTGAGCACTCGTGGACGTCGTCTGACAGCGCTCCCCGTCTCGCTGGAGGTCCTCCTCCGTGGTCGTGTCCCAGTACTATGCGAGGTGAAATGGCTCAACAGCTCTCCTTCGGTCAACGACTGAAAGCGCTCCGGCTAGAGATGGGCCTGTCGCAGGCTGCGCTGGCGGGCGACGGCATGTCCACCGGATACCTGTCCCGACTGGAGTCCGGGGCACGCCGGCCGACCAAGCACGCCGTCGACTACCTCAGCGAGCGCTTGGGCGTCCCGCTGGACGCCGAGCCCACGCCGGCGCCCAGTCCGTCCGCACTCGCTCACGTGCTCGCTGCGGTGCAGTCCGCACCGGACAGTCTTGACCTCTCTGACGTTCTCGCCGAGGCTTTGCGCGCCGACGCCGCGGCCGATCCGGCACTGCGATGGCAAGGCCTGTGGCAACTCGCCCGGATGCGTTCGGCGCAGCAACGCCTCGATGAGCAGTTCGAGCTGCTGGTGGAGCTGAACGTGCTCAGTGAGGAGATCGGCCACCCTGGCCTGTGGGCGCGCGCCTGCACAGCGCTGGCCAGGTGCGTCGCGGTCCGCGGCGATGTCGCCCAGTCCCTGGAGTACGCGTCCCGCGCCTACCTGCTGGCCGAGGACCTGCCGGTGGCCGATCGCGCCGCCGCGCTGCTCGCGATCATCCTCGCCCAGGCCGAGCTCGGCCAGCTGGTCGAGGCACGTGAGCACGCTGATGAACTGTGCGAGTTGACCCGGGAAGCGGCCGGCGTGCTCCACGTTGAAGCGCTGTGGGCCTCGGCCACGGTCCGCACTCGGCAGGCGGACTACGCAATGGCGAGTCAACTTCTGGAACAGGCGCTGGTCCACCTGAGCGACGCCGTCGACGTGCTGCTCTGGGCCCGGCTGCGGCTCGGCGCCGCGTCGTTGTATCTGCAGACCATGCCGCCGCGGACCGACCTGGCGCAGCTGCGCCTGGATGAGGTTCACCCGATCATCCGTCTGGTGGGGACGGATTTGTACCGGCAACAACTGTCTACGCTTTGCGCTCAACTCGCTTTTGAGGAAGGTCGGATCGACGAGGCCCGGGAACTCTGCGACGAGGTGGACGGGCAGCCAGTGCTGCTCGCCTTCCGCGACCGGATCCGACAGCAGACTTTGCACGGGCTGCTGATGATCCTGGCCGGCGAGCGCGAGGCCGGTATCCGACACATCGAGGGGCTGGCGCAGGAGGCACAGGACACCCGGAACGTGGAGTTGGCGGCGACGGTCTGGCGTAGTCTGGCCAAGGTGTTGTCCCAGGCGCCCGGTCCCGGCGCAGACCGGGCGCAGCATCGCACCGGAAGTGCGGCAAGGGCGTACTTCATCTCGCCGCCGTCGGTGCTGCCGACGTAACGGGAGCTTCATGCCCGGTCGTTCATCGCCGCCTGGTACCCGAACTGAGAAAGGCACCGCGCGTCCAACCGGTCCATCAGCCGGGCCAGGATCGGCAGCGCCACAGGTGCCGGTGCGGCGGAGCAGGTCCGAACGCGGAGCGCCACGCTGCGATGTGCGGATCGTCGTGCCCGGAGTAGGTCGGGTGCCCGGTAGGCGCCCCACGCCTCGTCCGGAAGTGTCAGCACCACCTCCCGATGAGCGGAGCGAATCGCCTGACGGGCATGCCGCCTGGTAGCGAGGTTCAGATGCACTGTCACTAGCCCCCGTGTCGGTGCGTGAATACGTTGCGGCGCTCCGGCGAGCAGCAACGTGCCATTGCCGGCTACGCAATGGCTGTCGGCTGGCAAGTTTGGCACAAGTTGCCAGGTGTCGCTAGGCGGTGCGTTATTGAGCGGTGACTCAACTGACGTCTCGGCGGTGTGCCGACGTGAGTCCGACCATACCTGATCACCGAGACGCTCGTCCTGCCCGTTTCGCCGCGCGCAGAGAGCGGCTGAGCAACGCCGACGGCCGACCGTCGTCCACTGTGTCCATCGAAGAGCATGCGGATCTGTTAGGGTTCCCGCATCCCCGGCCAGGCGTGAGCCGCCGCCGGGAATGCACCCGGTTACGGTGTGGGGCACTTGGCGACCCTCTCGTGGCCTGGCAAGCCGGCAACAGCCGTCCCGGCGGTATGTCTCCTCCCCTTTCGGATCCGTGCGGACAGCCCAGGAGGAAAATGATGTCTGACGATGTGAACGAGTCGCCGCGACACGGCTCAGCGGTGCTCTCCGAAGCGGGTGCCGGTCCCGGCACGCTCCAGGACACCTTCACCCGCATTTACGCCAGCGGTGACTGGACCCTGGTCGACGATGACCCGGCGGTGGCCGACGGCGAGTCCCGGTCCGGGCTCGGCTCGAACCTTGAGCAGACCGCGACGCTGCGGTCGGCGATCCCCCGTCTGCTCCGCGACCTGAACGTGACAAGCATTCTCGACGTGCCCTGCGGAGACTTCTACTGGTTCTCCCGGGTAGACCTAGGCCCCGTCCGCTACATCGGCGCCGACATCGTGACCTGGCTCGTCGAGCGAAACCAGGATCGCTACGGTCGTCCGGGCCGCGAGTTCCGCGTCGCCGACCTCACCCGGGACCCTCTGGCACCGGTCGACCTGATCTTCTCCCGCGACTGTCTGGTCCACCTCGGAAACGACGACGTCCTGCGGGCGCTGGACAACATCCGGCGCAGCGGCGCTACGTACCTGGCGACCACCACGTTCACCGACCGGATGGAGAACCCCGCCGACATTGAGCCCGGTGGGTGGCGGCCGCTCAATTTGCGGCGGGCGCCGTTCCTGCTGCCCGAACCGATCCGGCTGATCAACGAGCGTTGCACCGAGGTGCACCGGTACGAGGAGGACGGTAAGGAAATCGAACTGCGCTTCCCCGACAAGTCCATCGGCGTATGGCGGATCGCCGATCTGTGAGGGTAGGGGTGGTCCCCGCCTGCTGTCGTCCGTGCCGGCGAACGCCGGCACGGACGACAGCAGCTTACGCGTCTGCAAGCAGGGCGCGAATCTGTACGTACCGATCCTGCTGCTCGGCCGGAAGATCGTCGGCGATGTCCGCCGGGAAGGTGGCGATGCACTCCTCGACCCGGGACAGGATCATTTTGCGGGTCTCCGGGCCGGCCTGCGGCAGGGCCACCAGGACCGCCTCGAAGTCGTACTTGATCATAAGTTTGTCGTGCGTCGATTTCGCTGCAGCGGCCAGCTCCAGGAGGACCGCGTTGGTCCGGGCAACCGCATTCATCAGGGCGAGGACGTTGTCCGGGTGGCCGAACGCGCCGGTGATCGAGGTGGTCTCCTGCGCGGTCCGCATCCGCCACCGGTAGACGATGTCCGCGAGCACGTCGACTGAGGACGCCCGAGAGTGCGCCTCGGCCGACACCGCGATGTCCTCGTACAGCACCGCATCGAAGCCAAACCGGTGAGCATCCCAGAATGCCTTCCGGTACATCTGGTTCCACATCGTACGATTGGCGACCAATGCCGGGTAGCGGGTGATGTGCGTCCGGTCGGCCGCAGTACGCCCGATCTCCTCGTGCAGTTCGGAGAGGAACGGTGGTTCCTCGCCCACAAAACGCAGCACTCGTCCGCATGCGATGTCGGAGCCGGTGTTTTCGAGCGAACGGATCATCGAAGCGTACGCCTCGGGCGGCACCTCGTCGTCGCCGTCGGCGAACGCGAGGTAGGTGCCCCGTGCCTCGGCGATGCCGCGGTTGCGAGCCGGCCCGGGCCCGGTGTTCTCCTGCCGGACGACGTGGAAACGGGGGTCCCGGTCGGCGAACCCGGCCGCGATGGTGCTGCTGCCGTCCGTCGAGCCGTCGTCGACGAGAACGGCCTCGAAGTCGGTGTGCCGCTGCATGCGGATCGACTCCAGCGCGCGGGTCAGATAGGGCCGCACGTTGTGGAAGGGCATGACGATACTGAGCGCCGGCATGATGAACCTTGTCTCGATCGGGGCCTCGTGGCCGCTCCGCGGGGGAATCTATGTTTACCGAAGCATCAAGTAGATGTAGCGTGGATCGTGATCTATATTAGCCATCTTGGCAACGCTGTCGAGCCAGCCTAGCCGGTGTATCTCAGCCGTGACGGGTCAGCCGTATTGCCTGAATCTGGCAAACTGGTGAGGGTCAGGATGGTCGAGAGGGCTTCTTGGTGACAAGCTTGGCAACATTGACCCCAAGGCGTGAACGGGACAGCCGTACCTCCACCGACATCGGCGGATCGCCGCCAGAACGGAGTCTTCGTTGGACCAGCGGACGACCCTACACGCCATGGTCGAGCACCATGCGCACACCGCCCCGAACCGGCCGGCCGTCATCGGGGGCGGCGTGACGAAAACGTACCGGGAGCTGAACGAGCGGGCGAACCAGATCGCCCGCAGGCTCCAGGACCTGGGCGTTGGGCCGGGGACCCTGGTAGGGGTCAGCGTCGACCGGACGTGCGACATGCCGCTCGGGCTGCTCGCCGTCCTGAAGGCCGGTGGCGCGTACGTTCCGCTGGACGTGACGTGGCCTGCCGACCGGCTGACCATGATGATCGAGGACACTGCGGCACCCGTAGTCGTTTGTGGGAGCCGGACCGCCGGGATGCTGCCAGCCCACGACGGGACGGTCGTGCTGATCGACCGTCCGGAGGAGTTCCGCGGATACCCGATCGGCGACGTGGACGTGCCGGTCACGGCCGACGACCCGGCCTACGTCATCTACACCTCCGGCTCCACCGGCCGGCCCAAGGGTGTGCTGGTCACACACGACAATGTGGCGAACCTGGTGAGCAACCAGAACTACGTGTCGGTCATCCCCGGTGACCGGGTCGCCGCACTGGCCACCCTGGCTTTCGACGCGTCCACCTTCGAGCTGTGGTCGCCGCTGGTCAACGGCGCGACCTGCGTGGTGTACGACTTCGCCGGCGACGAACTCGCCTCCCTGATCGCGAAGGTGCGCCAGGACCGAGTCACCATCCTGCACCTGACCAGTGCGGTCTTCCGGCTGCTCGACGGACGGCATTTCGCGGCGCTCGACAACGTCCACACACTCCTGTTCGGCGGCGACTCGGTCCGGAACGACTTGGGCGTCCGCGCCCGGGAGTCCTTCGGTGGACGGCTCATCCATCTGTACGGCCCCACGGAGACCACCGGCTTTGCCACTTTCCAGGACCTGGCAGTGATGACCGGGAGCGCTCCGCACATACCCATCGGAAGTCCGCTCCGGAATGTCGAGGTCCTGGTGACGGATACCGAGGGCCGGCCGGTCGCCGACGGTGAGGTGGGCGAGTTGGTGATCGGGGGCAGAGGCGTGGCGCGTGGCTACCTGAACCGGCCGGAGAGCACGGCGGAACGCTTTGTGCCGGACCCGCAGAGCGGACCCGACGCGCGCCGCTACCGTACCGGGGACCTGGCCCGGATCGCACCGGACGGCACGATCCAATTCCTCGGCCGCAAGGACCGGCAAATCAAGGTACGCGGCTATCGCATCGAACCCGGCGAGATCGAGAGCGCGCTGACCGGGCATCCCGACGTCCGTGACGCGGTGGTCGTGGCCCGGGAGGACGGGACCGGCGACAAACGGCTGGACGCCTACCTGGTCCCCGTTGACCTCAGCGATCTCACCGAGCGCAGGCGTCTGGTGGCGGCGGTCCGGGAGCATGTCCGCGCGACGCTGCCCGGTCACCAACACCCGGTTACGCTGACCGTCGTTGCGGACATCCCACTGACCGGCAACCTCAAACTGGACCAGAATCGGCTGCCGCCGCCGGAGTTCGAGCGGGCGCGACAGGTCCCGGACACCGTGGACGGCCCGGCCGGCCAGCTGGAGGCGATGCTGGCCGAGCTCTGGCGCGACACGTTCGGCCTGGAGGACGTCCACCCCGACGACGACTTCTTCGAACTCGGCGGCGACTCGCTGGCGGCAGTGCACGTGGCCACGGCGGTGGAGAAGGCCACCGGCCGGACGGTGACGGTCAAGGATATCTTCGAGCATCCGACGATCCGCCGGCTCTCCCTCGCGGTGACCGCCGCATGACCGCGGAACCGCTCGCCCTCGGTCTGGACATCGGTGGGACCAAGGTGGTCGGCGGCGTCGTTGACGCGGACGGGACGATCATCTCGACGATTCGCCGGGGGACACCCGCCGCTGGCGGGAACGCGCTGCGGGATGTCGTCGTCGCCGTGGCACGGGACCTCGGCGAGCGGTTCCCCGTGGCGGCGATCGGCGTCGGGACCGCCGGTCTGGTCGATCCGGCCCGTTCTACCGTCCTGTTCGCGACCCACCTAGGTTGGCGGAACGAGCCGGTACGGGCACTGCTGGAGGCGGCATGCGATGTGCCGGTGCTGGTGGAAAACGACGCCAACGCTGCGGCATGGGCGGAGTTCCGGTTCGGCGCCGCCCGTGACGCGACCGACTCGGTGATCATGGTGACCGTCGGCACTGGCGTCGGCGGTGGTTTCGTCCTCGGGGGCGAACTGGTCCGCGGGGCGACCACGACCGCCGGGGAGGTCGGTCACATGGTCGCCGTTCGCGGCGGGCGGCTCTGCGGGTGCGGCCGCAACGGCTGCCTCGACCAGTACGCCAGCGGGCACGCCCTGGTCCGGTACGCCCGGGACGGAGGGTTCCTCGACGGTACGGCCGTCGCCGCGGCCGCCCGGATGGGCGATCCCGTGGCGACGGGAGCGTTCCGGCAGGTTGCGGAATGGCTGGCTCGTGGTGTGGCGGACATCGTCCAGCTGCTCGACCCACAGGTTGTCGTGATCGGCGGCGGGTTGGCCGAGGCCGGCGATGTGCTGATGGACCCGCTTCTCGAGGTGTACCGCAAGGAGTCCGGTGACCGGGGCGGATGGCCGCAACCGCAGGTCCGGGCGGCCGAACTGGGCAACTTGGCCGGTCTCGTCGGCGCGGCCGATCTCGCCCGGCGACACCGGGGGTCACCGCGATGACGCTGCTGATCGCGCTCGACGTAGATGGCACCATCGCCGGACCCGACGGAACCGTCACGCCCCGGGTCCACGCGGCGATCCGCGCCATTCACGACCTTGGCCACCACGTCGTGCTTGCCACCGGCCGGTCGCCGTGGGCCACGGTTGCGCTGCTCGGCGGTCTCGGTTTGACGAGAGCGTACGCGGTCTGCTCGAACGGCGCCGTCACCGTGCGGGAGGAGAAGGACAGTCACGCCGGGTACGCCGTGGTCGCCGAGCGGATCTTCGACCCGGGACCGCTGCTGGCCGTCCTGGCCGGGAATCCGTCCGGCTGCGCAGCAGCCGTCGAACCGCCGGGGGAGCACGGCTTCCGGGTCACCGCCGGGTTCCCGGCCAGTGAGCTGCCCGGGCCGGTGTCCGTGGCGTCGTGGGAGCGGGCCGGTGCGTACGGTGCCCGCCGCGTGATCGTCGAGGGGATGGCCCGGTCCCGGTTCGTGGCGCTCGCCGGAGTGCTGGGCCTGGCCACGGTTGCCGACACCACGGGCCGTACGGGTGGGTTGGAGGTCGGCCCGCCCGGTGTCTCCAAGGCCTCCGCACTGGAGGATCTGCGGATCGCCATGGGCGTCGGTGCGGACGGCACCGTGGCGGTCGGCGATCACGTGAACGACCTGGAGATGCTCCGGTGGGCGGCACGCGGGGTGGCAATGGGGCAGGCGCCCGCCGAGGTACGGGCGGCGGCCAACGAGGTGACCGGGTCCTGCGCCGAGGATGGCCTGGCATGCGTACTGAAGTCAGTCATGGACGGACGAACGGGGAACGAGCATGGCGATCGTGTGCGTAGAGGACTACCGGGCCCGGGCACGCAACCGGATCGCGGCGCACAACTGGGACTACATCGAGGGCGGTAGCGGCTCCGAGCTCTCAGTGGACGCGAACCGGACCGCCTTCGACGCGGTACGCCTGCGCCCTCGGGTGCTGGTGGACGTCGCGGAGCCGGATCCCGCCGTGCGGCTGATCGGATCCGGGCTGTCCGTGCCGGTCGGGGTGGCACCCACCGCGTACCATCGGATGGCACACCCGGACGGGGAGGTGGAGACCGCCCGCGGCACCGGAGTGGCCGGTGCGCTCTTCGTGGTGAGCACCTTCGCGAGCCGTACGCTGGAGGACATCGCGGCGTCCGCCGCCGGGCCGCTCTGGCTGCAGCTCTACTGGCTGCGCGACCGAGCGAAGCTGACGCGCCTGGTGCGGCGCGCCGAGGCGGCCGGCTTCAGCGCGCTGGTGCTCACGGTGGACACGCCACATCTCGGCCTGCGCCGCCGGGACCTCCGCAACGGATTTGCCCTCGACCCGGAGCTCGCACCGGCCAACCTGGACGACCAAGACGCGAACCTGCAGCACCAAGGTCGCGACGGCGAATCCGCCCTGGCTCGGCATGCCGCGCAGGCCTTCGACGCCTCGATCACGTGGGCCGACCTGGCGTGGTTGCGAGGGCTAACCACCCTGCCGATCCTGCTGAAAGGCGTGCTGACCGCTGAGGACGCCCTGCTCGCAGTAGAGTCCGAGATGAACGGTGTGATTGTCTCCAATCACGGCGGACGGCAGCTCGACGGTGCGGTACCGTCCCTGGTCGCGCTCCGTGAGGTGGTCGCCGCGGTAGGCGGGCGGATCCCGGTCCTGGTCGACGGCTCGGTACGCAGCGGCCGCGACGTCTTCGTCGCCCTGGCCCTCGGCGCCCGTGCGGTGCTGGTCGGCCGGCCGGTGTTGTGGTCGCTCGCGGTCGGCGGTGGTGACGGCGTCGCCGACATGCTGCGGCTTCTCACCCGGGAATTCGTGCAGACCATGGCGCTGACGGGACGTCCACGGGTGGCCGACATCGACGACTCCGCGATCGCCTGAGATGCCGCGATGACGACCGTTGAGCTGTCCCGCGACTCCCTGCACGCCTCTGTCACGGATCCGGTGGCCTCATCGATGAACTTCCTCAATGAGGTGGCGAACCGGTACCCGGACGCGATCTCCCTGGCTGCTGGGCGGCCGTACGAGGGGTTCTACCGGACTGCGGACATCACCCGCTACCTGGACATCTACACCCGGCACCTGGAGGACTCGGGTCACGGCGAGGAGCAGGTACGCCGTTCGCTGATGCAGTACGGGCCCAGCAACGGGCAGCTACAGCCACTGGTGAGCCGGCTGTTGCGCACCGACGAGGATATCGATGTACCAGACCAGGCAATAGCGATCACCGCAGGTTGTCAAGAGGCGATGGCCATCGTGCTGCGCGGGCTGTTCGCCGATCCGGCGGACGTGCTTCTGGTCTCCGAGCCCTGCTATGTGGGCGTCACCGGCGCCGCGCGGCTGATCGGGGTGCCGGTGGTCGGGGTGCCGGAGGCCGCCGGCGGGCTCGACCCGGCGGACGTGACCAGGGTTGCCCGCGCGGTACGCGCGAGCGGCCGCAACCCCCGGGTGCTCTACCTGGTCCCGGACTTCGCCAACCCGTCCGGCGCCTGCCTCGACGTGCACCAGCGGCGGGAGTTGCTGCGGGTCGCCGCCGAGGAAGATCTGCTGGTGCTGGAGGACAACGCGTACGGGCTGTTTGGCGCCGACGACCGTCCTCGGCCGCGACTCAAGTCCCTTGACACCGATCAGCGGGTCATCTATCTCGGATCGTTTGCCAAGTCGTGCTTTCCGGGCGCCCGGGTGGGTTTCCTGATCGCCGACCAGACCGTGGTCGGCGCAGACGGCACCCGGAGGCTGCTGGCCGAGGAACTGGCCACGGTCAAGAGCATGCTGAGCTTGAACACCTCACCGATAGCGCAGGGCGTCATCGGCGGTCTGCTGATCGAATCGGACTGTAGCCTGCGCCGTGCCAACACTTCCAAGATTGAGTTCTATCGTCGCAACCTCCGGGCACTCAAGGACGCGCTGGAACGCCATCTGGGCACATGGTCCGATGCGCGCTGGAACGCACCCGCCGGTGGCTTCTTCATGGTTGTCGACATTCCGATGACGGCCGACGAGAAACTGCTGGAGATATCCGCTTCGGAATACGGCGTCCTGTGGACCCCGATGAGTTTCTTCTATCTCGGCGACGGCGGCCGCAATTCAATACGGCTGTCGTGCAGCGCCTTGTCCGCCGAGGAGATCGATGAAGGGGTGCGCCGTCTTGCCGAACTCGTTCGCGACCACCGGGCCTCGCTGCTCTGACATGCGGTACGGGAGCTCCACCGGACGGCCGGAGGAACGGCGATGAACCTGACCAGGGCCCAGAAGTTCCAGTGGTACCTCGAGAAGGGACTCGCCGAAGGCGTACATGCGCTGCCCGATCCCTCGGTGGCCGGTGCCCGGAATCTGGTGGCGGCCCTGACGGCCCGGTTCGAGGTGTTGCGCACCTCGATCGACCACATCGACGGCGAGCCACGACAGGTCCTGCACGACACCGGCGACCCGCTCCGGGTGATCGACCTAGACACGCCCGACGAGCTCAGGCCTCGGATGGCCGCGCTAGCCGAGGAGTTCCGGCTGGAGCAGCAGGGCCGTCCGGGCGCGCTGCTGGCCCGGTTCTTCCTGCTGCGCACCGCGGACAGCGGGTGGCTCGGCATGGTCGCCGACAACGTCGCCGTCGACGCCGCCTTCCACCGGGTAATCGAGCAGGAGACCAGCCGGATTCTCGGCGAGCCCGCCGGGCCGGACGTCCTGGGCGGCGCGGAGGGCATCCAGCCGCTCGCGGCCGCCGCCCTCGAGGCCGGCACGCGGGGCACGCGGGACCGAGAACGCGCCGCCGAAATGCTCCGCTGCCACTTCGCGACCGCTCCGCCGCGCATGCACCGGCGCCGGCCGCCCGGGGCCACGGCCGAGGGCCGCTATTACCGGAGGGTGCTCGAAATTCCCGATGCCGACCGGCTGTTCGCGCAGCTTCTCGCGGCGGGCGACACGCTACCGTCGGCGCTGGTCCTGGCGGCCTTCACCCAGCTGATGTGCGTCCGCAGCGACCAGGACGACTGCACGGTCAACGTCTCGATGGACAACCGGCACAACCGGGAGCTGCGGCTGACTCTGTGCGCCACGGCGCAGCGCGTCCCGGTCACGCTCTCCGGTGCCGGCCGGACGTTGCGTGCCCACGCCGCCGACGTGCAACGAGTCCTCGTGGACGGCTACCCTGTGTACGGGCGGTACGACCCGCTGGACCTGATCGCGGAACGTGACGGGGCGCAACGACGCCGGGGGATGTGCCTAACCCCCGACCTGGCGTTCAATTTCGTACCGCCGCCGCAGGGATGGACCTCGCTACTGACTGGGGCCACCAGGCCGCTGCCGGTGCAGGACGGGACGATCACGGGGTCCACCACCGGGGAAGTCTCCTACGAGTACGCGGCCAGCCTGTCAATGCGTTGGGCGGACGCCCGTGCCGGCCGGATCTCGATCCACGGCGATTCCGAGGCACTGCCGCCCGGTGATGCTGCGGCGTTGCTCCGCGGCATCGAACTGATGCTGGTCCGCTGGGCGGACGGCCGGGACAGCGAGCCGGAACGGATCGCTGGGGAGACGGGGCTGAGCGCACCGCAACGCCCCGGCACCGCGATCCGGGCCGGCGGCCGCTGGATCGACGTCGACCCGATCAGCCGGATGCTGTGTGAGCGGAACGATGTCGTCAGTGCCGAGGTGCGCACCGACCCCGGTGACGAGGCGCGGCTGATTGCCTACGTCATGGCCGCTCCCGGCACGAATCCCCGCCCTGACGACCTGCATGCCGCTCTGCTTCCCGCGGTCGGGACCGGCTCCCTGCTGGTCATCCCGGACCGCTACGAAATCACCGATCGAACGGAGAACGCATGCCCGTCACCACCGAACCTGTCATCACTCCCGAGGAGGTCGACCGTTTCAGGTCCGACGGCTTCCTGATCGTCCGGGGCGCCCTGAGCCAGGACGAGGCCCGGCACTACGCCGATTTGATCCGGGACCTGCTGCCCGGCGACTTCCGGATACCGGAGCACTGGCAGGCCTTCGACGGCCGGCTCAAGCCCTTCCAGGCCCCCGGCGTTCAGACCTTCGACGGCCCGGATTTCATCCCGCTGTTCCAGAACGAACGGCTGTACGCGGTGATGACCCAGTTGCTCGGCTCCGAGCGCCTGCTGGTCCGGGACGGCTCGCTGGCCATCACGATGCGCAACGACGCGAGGCGAGCGGGCGAACTGAGTCAGCGCCTGCACCTCGACCCGGCGGTGCCCGAGGACGTCGACGACTTCCTCTTCACGCCGGAGGAAATCGAGATCGGCGGATGCTTTTACTTCACTGACGTGGAGCCGGGCGGCGGCGGCATCCACGTCGTCCCCGGCGGTCACCGGTTCGTGGAGCAGAAAGCCCGGGGCGTCTCGGCCGGCCGGCAGCTGTACGACAAATGGCGCGACATCCCCGGCCTGGAGACAGTCGAGGTGACCGGGTCGTCCGGCGACTTCGTACTGATGCACCACTTGATGCCGCACGCGGCCTCGCACAACCGCAACTCCACCACCCGGGTGGCCCAGTTCCTGCGCTACTCCCGCGACGACGCCCCGTGGAGCGTAGGGGAGCGCCCCGGTGACCGGCCCGGTGCCAATGGGTTCGGCCCGGCGCAGCTCGCCGCCATGACGCCACTCGGTCGCCGGCTGCTTGGCGTGGACCCCTGGTGACTCCACCGAGTTCGACAAGGAGAAACGACGTGATCGACGACTTCAAGCTGGACCACGTGGTGATGTACGTCCAGGACCTGGACCGGCAGACCACCCTGTGGCACGACCACTACGGATTCCGGGAGGCGGCCGTGGCCGGGTCGCCGGCGGAGGGCTTCCGCTCGGTGCTGATGGTCCAGGGCGACATGCGCCTGGTGCTGACCGAGGCGACCGACGAGGGGCATCCCGCCGCCGCCTACGTGCTGGCGCACGGCGACGGCGTCGCCGACATCGCCTTCGGCACCTCCGACGTCCGTGCCGCGTACGAGCAGGTCGTGGCGAGCGGAGCCCGGGCGGTCGCCGAACCCCAGGAGTACGGAGACCGCGATGACGTGGCCGTCACCGCGGTGGTCTCCGGGTTCGGCGACGTCGTGCACACACTCGTCGAGCGGCGTGGCACCGGTCTGCTTCCCGGCTTCCGTGCGCTGCCGGCCACCGGGGAGGACGATCCGGCCGGCGACGGCGCCCAGCTGTACACGATGGACCATTTCGCGATCTGCCTGGGTACGGGTCAGCTGGACTGGGCGGTGAACTTCTACGGGGCGGCTTTCGGATTCGACGACATCTTCGCCGAGCACATCGTGGTGGGCTCGCAGGCGATGATCTCTCAGGTCGTGCAGAGCCGTACCGGCCAGATCACCTTCACCATGATCCAGCCGGATCCGAGCGCCGATCCTGGCCAGATCGACGAGTTCCTCAAGAACCACGGCGGGGCGGGCGTGCAGCACATCGCGTTCACGACCGAGGACATCACCCGTGCGGTCCGCACGCTGTCCGACCGCGGCGTCAGGTTCCTGAGCACGCCGGCGGCGTACTACGGCCGAATCGGGGAACGCCTGGAACTACGCAAGCATGCCCTGGACGACCTGCGGGAGCTGAACATCCTGGTCGACGAGGACCACGGCGGTCAGTTGTTCCAGCTGTTCACGCAGTCCAGGCACGATCGGGGCACGCTGTTCTTCGAACTGATCGAGCGGTGTGGCGCCGAGACGTTCGGCAGCTCTAACATCAAGGCCCTTTATGAAGCCGTCGAGGCGGAACGTCTGGCTGCGCACAGCGCCGCCCAGAACTGACCCGCTTTCGCGGGTCAGTTCTGGGCGGTCGTCCGCAGGTCCAGGCGCCGCCGCATGCCCTCCAGGCGCTCCAGCGGGACAGGAGACGCCACCCAGGGCCGGTGCAGACGGTCGTTCGTGGCCCGGGGCACCACGTGCAGGTGTAGGTGGAAGACATCCTGCCAACCGGCCGCGCGGTTGGCCTGGAACAGCGTCAGGCCGTCCGGGTCCAGCTCCGAGCGAATCCGCGAGGCAATCCGGTGTGCGGTCCGGGCGACCGCCGCCCAGTCCTCCGGCCGGATCTCCCACAGGTCGGCCGCGTGCCGCCGGGGCACCACCAGCGTGTGTCCCGGCGTCACCGCCGTGATGTCCAGGAACGCTACGGTGTCCTCGTCCTCGTACACCACCGGAGCTGGGTGCGTGCCGGCGGCGATCGCGCAGAAAACGCAGTCGCCGGTCATGCGCGCGCGAGCTCGGCCGAGAGGGTCAGCAGCGAGGCCGCGGTCGCCGACAGCGGGAAACGGGCGCTGTTCGCCAGCCCGGCGGCGCGCCGGTCGTGGAGCAACGCCGGGTCGCGCCGGAGTCGGCCGACCAGCGCCGCCACCTCGGCGGGCCTGGTGAAGTCCACGGTCACGGCGCTGTCCGCGAGAACCTCGGAGAGACCGGGCACGGCCTGGTAGGCAACCGGCAGACCGCACGCCTGCGCCTCGACGGCGACCAGGCCGAATGCCTCCAGCCGCAGTGACGGGACGATGAGCAGGTCGTGGTGGCGGAACTCGCGCCACAGCTCGGGACGCGACTTCCAGCCCAGGTAGGAGACGTTGCCGAGCTTGTGGGTGGCGGCCAGTCGTGCGTACTCACCGGGTGGAGCCGCGACCGACAGCCGTACCCCATCCAGCCCAGCGGCCAGGGCGAGGATAGGCGTGGTCGCCTTCTCGGCGGTCAGCCGTCCCGCGTACAGGATCCGCAGCGGTCCCTCCCGGTCTCGGGGTTCGTCCGCCCCGGCGGCGATCAATGCGTCCGGCACGCCCCACGGAATGTGCACGATCGGCCCGTGCGGCGGCGCGCCTAGGGCGATCAGCCGGTCGGCCATCGCGAGGGTCGGCACGACGACCGCGTCCGCCTCCGCAGCGGTCTGGCGCAGCACCTCGGCCTGGGTGGGGTGGCTCTCGGCGAAGAGCAGGTCGGTGCCGTGCACGACTGCGATCCCGGGCAGACCAGGGAACGCGCGCCGCAGCGCGGGCGTGGCGCCGAACGCCAGGTGCTGCAGGTGCAGGACATCGTGCTGCCCCGGCTCGAAACGCTCGCCCACGGCCGCAGCGAGTTTCTCGGTGTACGCCCGGAACGCCGCGCCGTCCAGCGTCTTGCCCTCCACCTCCAGCACCACGGGCCCGGTCTCGGGGACGGCAACCCCGGAATCCGCCGGTGCCAGCATGAAGACGTTCGACCGGATCAGCGGACAGTCGCCGAGGTAGAGGTCTTGTAGCAGCTCGACGCTGCCGCCCGGCGTGCCGTACGGGAGGTCGATCCCGGTGAGGATCCTCATCGCATTTCCTCGTACAGGCGCGACACGTCGATACCGGTGCTGGCGACGTATTTCTGCCCAATGTCCTGGTAGCTGACGATCGCACCGCTGGTGCGCAGGAAGATGATCTTCCCGAACGTCATCCGCGGGTAGATCCGGGTACGCCGGGCCACCCGGATCTCCAAGGTCCAGCGGATGCCGTGACCCGTGTGGCCCAGCGGTGCCGACACGTGAACCCACACGCCCAAGGCGCCGAGGCTGTGGTCGCCGTTGATGAGCTGGGCGTAAAGCTCGGAATGGGTGCGCTCGTGCGTCACGCCGAGGTACAGGTTCCCCGGCTGCAGTTCCATGCCGTCCGGGGGGATCACCTTCTCGACGAACGTCGACGGCCGGG
This sequence comes from Micromonospora phaseoli, assembly GCF_900109115.1. GTDB lineage: Bacteria > Actinomycetota > Actinomycetes > Mycobacteriales > Micromonosporaceae > Micromonospora > Micromonospora phaseoli. Next base: position 73,196 of record NZ_FNYV01000016.1, on the reverse strand, counting down.
CCGCGTCCAGGTCCGAGTCGCAGACCTGAATCGTGTCGCCCAGCCTCCAGTCGTACGCGTTCGGCGAGACCCGGCCTGCGTCGTACGGCACGATGGTGATGTCGCCGGAACTGACGGCGTTGCGGATCTCCGGTCCGGTCAGGATCACATCGTCCCCACAACGTCGTGCCAGTACCGCGACTCCTGGGGGCCGGCGGCCCGCTGGTACTTGCCGGAGTACAGCTCGATGTCGCCGTACGCCTCGAAGAACATGATCTGGCCGATCTTCATGCCTGGGTAGACCCGCAGAGGACGTACCGGGGAGAGCATCAGGGTCCACTGGCCGTGGAAGCCGATGTCCCCAATCGGAGCGGTGATCTCCACGAAGAGACCGAGTCGGCCGACCGAGGAACGGCCGAACAGCAGCGGAACGTAGTGGTCGGAACCGACCTCCTCCACGGTGTGCCCGAGGTACAGCTCGTCGGGGTGCAGCACGTAGCCGTCGCTGTCCAACGTGATCGATTGCGTAGGGTTTGGCCGGTAGGCGTCGATGACGTCGGTCTGGTATGTCCGCAGCGTGCTGCCGAGACGCACGTTGTAGCTGTTCGGATTTACCTGGGCAACCTCGAACGGCGAGATTCGGATGCGCCCGCTTGTCGTGGAATCGATGATTTGTGGACCAGTGAGAATCATGCGGGCCTCATGGCTTTCCCGGCACCTGCGTTCTGCTGGAAGTTTGCTTCCGCGGTTCCTCGTGAAAGTCGTTTGGCTGCCGTAGAACGTCGCCGCATCGGCGTACCTCCCCGTGTATGGCAGAGCTGGAGGCATACTACAGCCGTTATGGATCTTTGTCGATAACGGGATTGCATCCGACGTGCAATCCATCGTGGACCTTGGAAGCATTTGGGGAATCGGGTATGATCCAGCGATGCGGATCGGTCGTGGTGATCCGCCGGCGTGCGCCGTGAGCCACCGATAGGGAAAGCTGGGAAATGAAGGTCAGCGTCGTCATCCCCTCGTACAACGCCGGCCCGCAGCTGCGTGCCTGCTTGGCAACCTTGACCCGGCAAGAACTGGGCAGTGGGCACGCGCTGGAGGTGGTGGTCGTCGACGACGGTTCCGACGACGGCACCGCGGACGTCGTCCAGGATGTGGCGAGCCGCCAAGGCCCGACCTTCGACCTGCGCTACCAGTTCCTGCCCCGGACCGCGGCGTCCGGGCGCTCCGCGGCACGCAACCACGGCATCCGGCAGACCAGCGGCGAGGTCGTGGTGCTCGTCGACGCCGACGTGCTCCTTCCGCCCGGCGCCTTGGCTGCCCACCTCGATTACCACCGCCGTCGCTCGGATCTGGTGGTCACCGGGCCGCGCGGCTGGTTCTCCGGTGTAGATATCGGCCCGGACGGCCCGGACAGCGCCGAGGCCTGGGCGAAGTTGGTCCCGCTCGCCGGCGCGGACCTACGAGACCACGTGTTCGCCGCGCTATCGGACAACCTGAACAACCTGGCGACGGCCTGGCACTTCATGTTCAGCTGCAACGTCTCGGTGCGCCGCGAGCACCTGCTTGCCTCCGGCGGCTTCGACGAGAGCTTCACCGGCTGGGGCCTGGAGGACAGCGAGCTCGGCTACCGCCTGCACCGGCTGGGGCTCTCGTTCGCTTATAGCCGGGACACCATCGTCTTCCACCAGCATCCCCAAATCATGAACGACGACATGTACCGAGACTGGCGTGCCAACCTTGTCCGGTTCACCGGCAAACACTCGAACGACCCCGCCGTCGTCGCGCAGTGGGTGATGGACCGGGTGTTCGATCCGGTGAACGGCGACCTCACCTGGCTGGAGTGCTGTCGTCGTTTCGAGGCGGCGGTGCGGGCCCTGGACGGCAGGTTGCCGGAACGTGCCAACTACGAGCTGATCGAGGTCAACACGGGCAATCTCGCCGAGGTGCTGTCCGGTCTGCCGGAGCGGGCCAAGAACGCGGATCTGCTCGTGCTCGACCACACCGGTGACAGCGAGCTCGCCGTCACAGTCCAGTGTCTCGACTCGCCGCGGGAACTGTCGTACTTCAACCGCCCGGCGGACGAGGAACGCGCCGCGATCCTGGCGGCCCACCGGATCACCGCGCCGTCAGGAGATACCGCGTGCCACCAGTGATCCGTGCCGAGGGCCTGACCAAGCACTTCCGGCGGCCCCGCCGCTTCGACGGTCCCTTCGGCACGTTGCGCACCATGGTAACTCGGCAGTACGAGGAGACCCGGGCGGTGAACGGCGTCGACTTCACGGTGTCGGCCGGGGAGTTGGTCGCCTACCTCGGGCCGAACGGCGCCGGCAAGAGCACCACGATCAAGATGATGACCGGCGTGCTGGTCCCCACCGGCGGTCTGCTGGAGGTCAACGGCACGGTTCCCTGGCGCGACCGCGAACGCAACGCGATGCACATTGGCGTGGTGTTCGGCCAGCGCAGCCAGCTCTGGTGGGACCTGCCGCTGATCGACTCGCTGGCCCTGCTCGGCAAGCTTTACCGGCTGCCGGGCGTCGCGTACCGCCGCAACCTGGACCGCCTGGTCGAACTGCTGGACGTCACGCCGTTCCTGCACCAGCCGGTACGTCAACTCAGCCTGGGCCAGCGTATGCGCGGCGACCTCGTCGCCGCCATGCTGCACGAGCCGCGGATCCTCTACCTGGACGAGCCGACCATCGGTCTGGACGCGGTTGCCAAGGTCCGGATGCGGGACTTCGTCGCCGAGATGAACCGGGATAGCGGCACCACCGTGGTCCTGACCACGCACGACCTGGTCGACGTCGAGACACTCTGCGATCGGGTCGTGGTGATCGACAGCGGTCGGGTTCTGTACGACGGGAAGCTCGCCGACCTGAAGGCCCGGTACGCCCCGCACCGTATCCTGGTCGCCCAGCTCGCCCCCGAACCGGTGCCGGCCGGCACCCGCGCCGATACCTTGCGGTCCTCCCGCTTCCCCGGCGAGGTGATCTCCGAAAAGGACGGTGTGCTCCGGGTCCGTTTCGAGGCGGCCCGGGTCAGCGCCCAGGAAATCATCGCCGCGGTCAACGACCATTGCCCGATGGCCGACCTCACGATCCTCGAACCCGACCTCGAGGACGTGGTCCGCACTCTCTACGGCGACCGCGGGGCCGCCTGATGCCGATCGAAGCCGCGGCCCGTCGTGGTGGGCCGGGGCGCAACATTCCCGCGTACGCTCAGATCATCCGAAGCCGGATGAAGACGGCCGTGACCTACCGTCAGAACGTCGTCTTCACCCTTGGCATCGTGGTCGTCCAGATCTTCATCTTGAGCCGGGTCTGGACCGCGTTGTATGGCGCTGCCGGGACGGTCAACGGGATCCCCCTGTCCGAGATGCTGCTCTACCTTACGCTGGCGAACCTGCAGGGGTGGGCGGTGCAGGACTCGACGGTCTGTTCCTACCTGTGGGAACGGATCCGCGAGGGGCGGATCGCGTTCGACCTGCTGCGGCCCGCCGGGTTCATCCCGCAGGTCATCGCCCAACTGGTCGGCAGCGCGCTGATGATGACGACGTTCGCCATAGTGGCGCTGCCAGTGATCGCGGTCATCGGTACGCTCGGCGCGCCGGCCTCCCTCGCGGCGTTCTGCCTGTGGCTGGTGAGTCTGCTGTGCGGCATCGGCGTCGCCGTCATGCTGAACCTGCTGGTCTGCCTCAGCGCATTCTGGACCACCGAGATCAACGGGACCATGATGCTGTTTTCCCTGATCAGCCAGTTCTTCGCCGGTGTCTTCGTGCCGCTGAGTTTCTTCCCGGGCCTGCTACGCGTGGTTGCTGAGCATCTGCCGTTCCAAGCGACGACCTACACGCCGGTTGCTATCTACGTTGGACATCTGGAAGGCGCCGACGCGATCCGCGCGATCGGCGTCCAGCTGGTGTGGATCGCCGTGCTCGCGCTGGTTGCCCGCTTGGTCTGGTCCCGGGCGCAGCACCGCGTCGTGGTGCAGGGCGGATGACGGCGATGAACGACCTCCGGCTCACCCTGGAGCTCTACCGGATCGCCGTCCGCGCCGAGCGTCAGTACCGGCTCAACTTCCTGCTGATGTGCGTGCTCGGGGTGGTCTATCAGTGCAGCGGCATTGCGACCGTCTGGGTTATGCTGCGGACCTTCGACACTATCGCCGGCTGGACGTTCGGCGAGATGGCGTTCCTCTACGCGCTGCGGCTGCTCGCGCACGCGGCTTGGGCGGTGCCCTTCCACCAGCTCGAGTTCATGGACGACACGATCCGCGAAGGGCGTTTCGACCGCTGTCTGGTCCGTCCGTTGAACCCGTTTCTCCAGGTCATCACCACCCGGTTCCAGATGAACGTGATCGGCGACGTGCTCGCGGCGGTCGTCATGTTCGTACTCGCGGTCAACTTGGTCTCGATCGACTTCTCGCCGGTGCACATCCTTTACCTCATACTCGCCGTGATTGGCGGAGCGCTGGCCGAGGGGGCGGCGAAGGTGTTCGTCTCGTCGCTGAGCTTCCGGTTCGTGCAGACCTGGGCGGCCAGCCGTCTCGCCGATAACATCTACTTGATGTTCGGGTCGTACCCGACCAGCATCTTCGGCCCGATGATGTCCTGGGCCCTGACCTGGGTGGTGCCGGTCGCCGTGGTGGCCTACCTGCCGGCCGGTGTGCTCCTCGGGCGGACCGGGGACCTGCACATCCCAGGGCCGGTGGCGGTCGCGGCGCCGTTGGTCGGCCTTTGCGGGTTCCTCGTCGCCTACCGGTGGTGGCACTACCAGGTGCGCGGATATCAGAGCGTCGGTGCCTGACAAGCAATATTTGGCAATACAAGGCCCGTTGCTTGCCCTAACCAGGCAGTGGTAGTGGTAGTGGTGAATTCTCGTCATGATCACGGAGTGAACGGCCATGTCTGAGCCGGAACACCTACGGTCGGCCTTGCGCGCCGCCGACCACGATCAGATCGTCTACGACCTGACCGGCATCGAGCGGCAGACAGCTCGTTCGGCGGCGTTCGTTAGCCCGTTTCCCTGGCCTGCGCCCCAGCTCCCGACAACCGGCAGTCGCAATCGACACGGGGGCCAGCGCTCTTTGGTCAATGCATATCGCCATGAAACTGCCAATGAGGTGGCTGCTCTGCGCAAGGTACTGTTCAGGTCATCCCGGCCAGGGGATGCGGACCTTATACGACAGTCCGGGATCCGCGTCGGCGGCAACGACAAACTTAGGGTGGGGAAGGCTCCTCGCCAAGTCCTTACGGGATAATTCCCAAGAACGCTCGAAGCGTACGATCGCGTCGACCCTCCCCCACCCAAATCCCCCGCGATCTGGCACGGACCGTCAAGCAACCCGCGCCCTCTTGACACCCGATCCTCGATAGGGAATCAGTGGACGAAGACGCTGTTGGAGTTGAAGCTGATCGAGCCGTAGGCACCGCCGGGCATGATCGCGTACGGGGTCCCGGTGCAGTCTGTGGTGGTGTACAGGCGAGCGGGCTGGCTGGCGGTGTTGCGAGCAGACTTCGCCCGCCCGCTGCCCCAGCCGGAGGCGGCAAGGTTCACACAAGCACCGACCGAGGGATCGATCGCCTGTACGGTGAAGCGCTGCCCGGTGAAGTTCGCGCTGTCCCAAAGGCAGAGCGTACGGCTGAACGAGCACGTGTTGTTGATCTCCAGCGCGGGTGCGGGTGCAGCCGCGTTCACGCCGGAGGCCGTTACTGACAGGAGCAGTGCTGAGATGCCGGCGCACAGCGCGGTGCCGGCCAGCCGGTAGGCTGTCCTGGTTCCGATCTTCATCGTTACTCCTTTGACAGTTGATTGCTGGTCGACATTGGGAATTAAGACACCAGGACGGTCAAGGGTAATCGCCTCAGAACGCCTTTGCCGGTTTGCGGTAACGAGGCTGCCAGTTGGTCACCGGTGTCTCGCTTTCTCGTACTATTAAACGCTGTTGTGCGGATTCTCTGCGACCGCGCGTCGGGCCGTCGAGACTCGCGCTTCCGCCAGAATGCGAAGCGTGCTCCTCATCACCGCAGGGCCGACGGCCACGGCGGTCCACGTATCCACTTGCTTGCCGCACTTCTACGGCTCGCTCTACTTCTGAGGTCAGCGAACCGATCATTCCGACGTCGTGACGAGGACTGAAAATATCACACAAGCTCCATTCTGCCAAGCTTGGGCAACTCCATGTGCCTAAAAAGTCCTGGAAGTTTGTAGGACTTGCCAGAATGTTGACACGGGACAGCAGTCCTGTGCCGTTCGGAAGCTCGGTCACGGGTGCTGAGGTGCGACTTTGTCCGCCGGAAGATCGACAACTGCCGGCCATGATCCTGTCCCTTGACTACCTGATCCTCCGCCAGGTACTGCAGCTGTTCATTCTGATGGCGCGCGACGATCGGGCCAACGCGGTCGCGGTCTTGGTCTTGCGCCATCAGGTCGCGGTGCTACGCCGCCAGGTGCATCGCCTGGATCTGGAGCCACCCGACCCGGTGGTGCTGGCAGGCTTTTGTCGCATTGCTGCCGCGGGTGCGGTGGGCGCCGTTCTGCGTCACCCCGGCGACGCTGCTGCGGTGGCACCGGGGATCTGATCACCCGGCGATGGACCTACGTGACGCGGCGGCCGGGCCGACCGCCGGTCACGGCCGAAGTTCGGAAGGTGCTGCGGTCGCGGAGAACCTCGCCGCGCCGTCGTCGGGCGGTCCGGCCACAACGGCGCTGTCGACCTGCCGGGACCTGTACTGGACTCGATCACCTCGGGGCAGAATGGGCGTCGGAGGGGGAGGCGTTGCGGCGCGAGGACTCGCGAACGTCGTCGAAGGCGCCTTCGTCGGATGGGCTGGTGAAGCCGCCGCCCCGCGAGTCGTCGGGTCGCCGACGCGTGTGGTGTTCCGCTGCCCGGTGGGCGGCAACCGCGGCTACGGGCCCACCCACAGCCAGAGTCCGCAGAAGCACCTCGTCGGCGTGCCGCACCTGGCCCTGTACGAACTGTCCGCGTTCATGATCCGCGACCGATCTTCGACGAAATGCTGAACTCCGGGACACCGGCCATCCTCTTCGAGGACAAGGTGCTCTACACCGAGTCCGCGCATCTCAACGGCAGCTGGGACGGACTGTTCCGGAGCCGGTCGGTCGGGCCGGACACCACCTGGGCACGGGTCGGCCTCGACGAAGACGCGCCACCGGACTGGGCGATCGTCGCGCCGGGCGGCATGGCATCCCGGGCCTTGACTGCGATGCGGCGTGCACTGCTGGAGCTGGAACTGACCTGCGAGCTGCTGGATTCCGTCCTAGCTGTATCCGGTTCTGTCCCGTCTCGCCGCGGCGGGGACGCGTCATGGTCATCGAGGACGGTGTAATGGGCGGCGGCTCGGGCGCGGAGGTGAGCCGGCTGCTCTACGAGAGCCTGTTGGGCCGGCTTCGTCATCCGGTGCGCTTACTTCAGTCGCCCTGCGCGGTGTTCCCTGCCGCTTCCCATCTGGAGCGTGGCCACCTGATTCAGGAGCCAAATATCTTAGCCTTGGCCGAGTGCGCTGCCGATCCGCCGGCGTAACAAAGCCCCTGGCTTCGGGGCCTGGGGCTCAAGCTGTTCCCGACACGAGCCTACGAAGCTGTATGGTGTTCGGAGTGCGGAAGGGGAGTAACGTGCGTCCGCGAGTCACCCTTGAGGATGTTGCGCTCAGGGCCGGCGTTTCTCGTGCCACCGTCTCTCGCGTCGTGAACGGCTCGCAGACAGTCAAGCCGGCGATCCGCGATTCGGTCCTGCGCGCCGTCAAGGATCTGGGCTACGTCGCCAATGCCGCCGCGCGCAGCCTCGTCACGCGCAGCACCAACTCGTACGCTCTGGTGCTGCCGGAGGCGCATACCCGCGTTTTCTCTGACGACCAGTTCTTTCCTCGCCTGATTCGCGGCCTGAGCGAGGAACTCGGCGCGGCTGACAAGCAGCTTGTGCTGCTGATGTCGTCGGATGCCGCTGCCCACCGCCGCATCGAGCACTACCTCCTGGGTGGGCATGTGGACGGCGTCATCTTGGCGTCCGCGCACCGCGGAGATCCGCTGCCCGGCACTCTGGGGGGCACCGATCTCCCTGTGATCTCCAACGAGCGCGTGCTCGACAACGTCGACTTTCCGTACGTTGGAGTCGATGCGGTTGGGGGAGCAGCGGCGGCGGTGCGTCACCTCGTAGGGACCGGACGGCGGCGAATTGCCACGATTGCCGGTCCGCAGGACATGAGTGCTGGCATCGATCGCCTGATCGGCTACCGACGGGAGATCGCACGGACCGGAGGCTCCTCGATCGTCGCAACCGGCGACTTCACCCGTCAGTCGGGCGAGGTTGCGATGCGTGAGTTGTTGGCCGATGAGCCGGACTTGGACGCCGTGTTCGTTGCGTCGGATCTTATGGCTCACGGTGCCTTACGGACCCTGCAGGCGGCTGGCCGTCGAGTTCCCGACGATGTCGCTGTCATTGGTTTCGACGATGTGGAAATTTGTCAGTATAGCGATCCCCCGCTGAGCACGATTCGTCAGGATATCGTGGAGATGGGCCGAACACTGGTGCGTCAGATATTGCGGCTCAGTTGCGGCGAGGTCGTGGAACCGGCGGTCGTACTACCCGTCTCCTTGGTCCTCCGGCAATCGGCATGACGAATGGGGAAAATGCAACCGCGCCGGCGATGGTCAGGATAAGCCGTTCTGTCGTGCCTACGGAGACTGGTCGTCCCGGCTGAAGTTGTGGGCCCTTCCGTCTGCGCCCTGACGACACCCGCCGCATCTGAGTGCCAGGCCACGCGGGTGAAGTCGGTCAACTCCGTCGCGGACGGCACGGTGAGTGCGCGGGTGTCCGCAGCTCCGGCGGGGACCGTGATGGCACTCGCCGCCGGGGCCGCTGGCGTACAGGGCCTACTCCTCGGGCGCCGTCGCCGGGCGCGGAGAACAGCCAACCGTCTTTGGTGCGGTGGCCATTACCGGCACGCAGCGCGAACCTGACGGTGAGTGGGCTTGACCCGATTCGACGGACAGGGTCGCTGTGGTGATCTTGTTTAGGCTGCCGGGCTGTCCGGCTGGGTGGTGCGGCGGGCGATGCCTGGCAGAGCGGGCACGGGCCGAACCTTCGGATTCCACCGTGGTGTCGATCCTTGCCGTACCGGATCCTGCGACGGCGCGGCTTGCCCCGGTGGTGGTCGAATCCAGCGGGGTGACCGTCAACGGCGTGCCCGCGGTGGTGTCCCCGGTCGCCGATGACCGGCTGACCATCACCCTGCCAGCCGGGGCCACGTCCGGACCGGTGGTGGTCACCACGCCGGCAGGCAACGGGACATCCGGCGCCGACCTCTACGTGGCGCGCTCGCCCTGGCGCGCGACCGACGTTGAGTTCACCAGTCGGCTGCTTACCGGAACACCGGCGACGGCTGCGGTGGCAGTGGCCGATCGGGTCGCGCTGCTCACCGTCGCCGCCCCCGTGGGCAGGCGTACCAGCCTTGTGCTGACGGGCAGCACCTTCGGATCCTCCACCTCGAATGCCCGCGTCTCAATCTTCCGGCCGGACGGCTCCACGGCGGTTTCCGCCACCGGCTTCGGCGGCGCGGGCATTTTCCTGGAGCCGTTGCCGCATCCCACGGCAGGCGCCTACTCCGTGCTGATCGACTCGCAGGGCAGTGCGACCGGGCAGGTGGTCGTCACCGCGTACGACGTGCCCGCCGACGTCACGGTGCGAGCCGCCGCGGATGGATCGGCGGTCAGTGTGACAACGGCCGTGCCCGGCCAGAACGCGACGGTCGAGGTGCTCGGCACGGCCGGCCAGCGGCTCAGTGTCGCGGTGAGCGGGTCGACCTACGGCGCCTCGGGCCTCCAGGTCGGCTTCCGGCGGCCGGACGGTATGACGCTGGTCAGCGGGCAACTGGTCAGTGGCAGCCGCTTCTTCGATCAGTTCGTGCTGCCCTCCACCGGCACCTACTCGATCTTCATCGACCCGGCGAAGGGCGCGACCGGGAAGGTGGACGTCGCGGTGTTCGACATTTCGTCGGACGCGACCGCCGTGGCCGCCCTGGACGGAACGCCGGCCACCGTGACCACCACGATGCCGGGCCAGAACGCGACCGTCACCTTCACCGCCCCGGCCGGACAGCGGATCAGCGTCCAGGTGCCCAACCACACCATCGGCGGTACTCCCCAGGTGTCGGTGCGTCGCCCGGACGGGACGACGCTGGTCGGTGGGGCCGGCCTCTACTCATCGATGCTCATCGAGCCGTTCACGATCCCGGCCGCTGGCACGTACGCCGTTCTGATCGATCCGGGCACCACCGCGACCGGATCCGCCGTCACGCGGGTGTATGCGCTGCCGGCCGACGATGTGATGGTGGCGACCACGATGGGCGGCGGTGCGGTGACCGTCGAGAGCCGGGGCGGTTCGTATTTCGTCGAACCGTCCGCGCCCCGATGAGGCAAGGAGAACAAGATGAGTACCCCCGCAGGGGAGATGCGTGCCGCCCGGCTGAACGGACCACTCGGGCGTCACATGGAAGAAGTCGCCATCGTCCGCCGCAGCTCCAAGGGTGAGACATGTGTCGATGTCTTTGCCCTGATGTCAGCCAAGACGGCTACATTCCTGCTCGACACCGACCTTGAGGAGGGGATCTCATCGAGCAGCGCCCTCCCTCGGGAAAGGCCAAGCTGTATCGAGCGACACGGGTGACCTACCACAGCCGGCGCGGACTACCGGAATCCGCCCAACGCGTAACGGCCGAAATCGAGCCCGTTACAACTCGGCCCGCACCCGCTGACCGGCGGGTAGAAATCCCCGGGATGCACCCCACCGTGTACCAGGCGGCAGGCGCGTTGTTCGCAGACGTCCACTACAGCAAGGCCGTATTGGCCGCTTTTCAAGCCGTGGAGCTGCAGGTCCAGACGAAATCCGGCCTGACCGAAACCGGTGTCCCGCTCATGCATCGCGCCTTCAACCCCCAGAGCCCGATCATCGACGTCGCCCGACACGACGGCCGCAACGCGCAGGACGAACGCGAGGGATTCCGATTCCTATTCGCTGGGGCGATGGCTGGCCTTCGTAATCCCCGGGCGCATGGTGCGGACCTGCCCGACTCCGAAGCGGAAGCGATCGAGTACCTGGCGTTGGCGAGTGCGCTGCTGCACCGAATCTGATTTCGGATCAGAACCCCGCCGTCGGAGGCGATCCCGCCTCACGGTGTCTGGCCGGGTTGCCTGCCATCGCTGCGGCTCGGGCTTCGGCATACTCATCTCGGCTATGAGCGTGCGCGGGATCGGCTCGCTGAGGCGCGTGCGGCCGATGCCGCTCTCGTGCCGAGATGGGTCCCGGGCGGAGGCTCGGGACCCATCAAGGTAGGTAATTTTCAGGCGAGCGGGATAGCCCCGACAAGGCGCAATCCGCGTTGGGTATCGGTTTGTGTCGATCCTCGGACACGTACAGATACCCCACAGTAATCAGCGTCAGGCTTAGCCTCGACGCTGATTTTGTTTTGGCCGGGGTTGTAGGTGAGGGCGAGTCGGAGCTCGCGGTAGACGTTGCTCTTGTCCTGGTGGTGGGCGTTCCGCAGGGAGTTGTGGATGTCGTCGAGGCTGCCGATGAGGTGCCGGATGTCGTCCTCGGTGAGGCGGCGTGGCACTTGTGCTTGTGCTGCTGCTTGGTCGCGTTGAGTGACGGCGACGGCCCGTTGGGCGTTGACATCGGTCATCCATGCGGCGACGGTGGCGGGGTCGCCTCCGGCGTCTGCGATGCGGCGTGTATCGCTGTGGATCCACAGACGTCACCATTACGCGGGACGGCGGACTGGTGCACTGGGACTGGTCGATCGAGGTGCCCATGAACCACGGCGTCTCCTTCTCGGCCGCCGAGTACGACGTTGAAGTCGCACGGGTGGCCGCGGATCATTCGTGGGAGACGGCGGAGCGCACAGCCGGACGACGTGTCCTGACGGACGTGGACCGCGAACGGTTGCGCGCTCACGTCCTCAAAACCAGTTGGGTCGCCAACGACCGCGATCACGAACTGTTCCGGGTCGCCCTTCAAATCGACGGTGACTACCAGGTCTTCGTCGACACCCTGTGGCGTGGCCGTAGCCCCGAAAAGGTGGCGCGCGAGGTGTGCGTCACCTTGGCACTTCCTCCCAGTGAGTGGCGCGCCACCTGGCACGCCATCAAGCCCACGCTGATCAAGCCGCCGAAGATCGCGGGGCCGTCCTGGCGACCCGCGCGGTTCTAACAGCGGCCAGCCGGCACCAGGTCCACACTGCCGGTTGGGATGGGCGGACCACGCAGACGGAAACATCCGCATCTATGCCGCGAAGCGCTCGTCACGCAAGGTAAGCAGCTCACGGTGTGCATCCGGACGTGCCGATGGCAGCGCGTTGGCTCGTCCTGCATGTCGTCGCAGCGTTAGAGGTTGTCTCAAGTGGCAAGTTTCGCGAGCTTCTTGTAGCAGGGCAGGGCAGGGCAGGGCAGGGCAGGGCAGGGCCAGGATCGGCTCTGCCAGTCGTTGCGGACCGCGTATGGGATCTTGAGACCACGAGCAGCCCATGGCAGGCTCATGTCGCATGATCGACGAATTCGCGAAAGACAACCTGCACGGGAGACTGCGGCGGGACCGCAAGGCGCTGCTCTGGAAGCTCGACGGCTTGTCCGAATACGACGTCCGCCGACCTTTGACAGCGACCGGGACCAACCTTATCGGCCTGGTCAAGCACGTGGCCACCGTCGAGGCCAGGTACTTCGGCGAGGTTTTCGACCGCCCTTCCCCGGAGCCGTTGCCCCGGTGGCAGGACTCCAACGGCAGCGATCTGTGGGCGACTGAGGACGAGACCCGCGATCAGATCATCGGATTCTACCGGCGCACGTGGGAACACTCGGACGCGACGATCAACGAGCTTCCCCTCGGTGCCCCCGGCCACGTGCCGTGGTGGCCGGAGTCTTATGCCGACACGAACCTGTTCGCCATCATGGTTCATGTCCTCGGCGAGTCCATCCGGCATGCCGGGCACGCCGATATCCTGCGCGAGGGCCTCGACGGTCGGACCGGGTTGCGCGCCGAACACGAGAAGCAGATCGACGAGGAAGCCCGTGCAGCCTACTGCGCGAAGATCGAGCAGGCCGCCAGGTCGGCCGCACCAGTCAAGGCCTAGTTGAGACAGGGCCCGCGCCGTTCGCAGCGACGAAGCGTCCGGGGCCCGTATCGGGGTTCGGCGCCTGGTTCAGTAGTACGAGGACGCCCGCACTCATCTGGCAGTCGGGGCGCTTCGGAGCAGCGACAGCCGTGAGAGAACGGCTCGGCGTTGTGCCGGTGATCGTCGCCGAGTCGGCGTCGTGGGTGGCGGTGGCGTGCGCCTGCGGGGCGATGTTCTCGATCAGCTATGTTGCCGGCGTGGAGATCCAGGTGCTGGAGGGTGCGCTCGTTGAGGTGCCGACGGGCGACGGCACGGGCATGGACCGGCGTGCGTTCGGCGAGTTCGTGGGACCGGGTGGTGAGCTGGCCTCGTACGCGTTCGGCTGGACCACCGGCTCGGACCCGCACGTCGCCCGCCTGTCCATCGGGATTGGTGCCGGCAATCCTGGCGGTGGCACTTTCCACGCCGTCATGTTCGCGAACGAGGATGCGCACGCGTTCTCGCTCGTCGACGAGCCGTTCGAGCGGGTCCCGCAGGGCGGTCCGGACCTGACCGCAGACCAGTCGCGCGCCCACGAGGATCTGCCGTTCGTCTGGTGGGTCACCGACCACGTTATGCAACACGATCGGCGAGCCTGGTGGATGCGGCACTGGCTACTGGGCACCACCTGTATCCAGACCCCTGAAGTCTTCGAACGCCACGAGCCTGTTCTGCTGATCAGTCACGACGCGGACGACGGAGTCTGGCAGCTGATCGGAGCCACCGACGCGACAGGCAGCACCGGCAAACTCGGGCACCTGCACCATGCCGTCGACGAGGACCCCAGCCTGATCAACATTCTTGACCTGCCGCCCGGGCGCAGCGCGGTACGCGCCGGCGTCGGGAAACCCTGGACTGGCGACATCTAGCGCAATCGAGGCATTTCTTGCCGGCCTTCGGTCGGCCGCTGGCGAACGGTGGACCAGTATCCTCTTCTGGCCGCCGACCGCGCGTCACGTGGTGTTACGACACGCGACAGCCGCCCGGGTCAGGAACTGCCAATGAGATGTACAGCGTGCCGCCGTGCCGGTAACACCGGTTCCGCTCGGACGACTGGGACGACTACGCATAGGACGTCACCTGAGTTCGCGGTGTCAGTTGTCATAGGCGTCACGGGGTGACTCAGTAGCGGGGACCGTGGGTGGGCATTGGATCGTGGTCGGAGTGATCTCGCGTGGCCCGGTGACTTCCCGGCTGATCACGAAACGCACGCAGATGTTGTAGTGGACGTCTTGCCCACTCAACCAACCGTCAGAGGCCGCGCCCGTCATCACGACCTCGACCGTGGCCAGTGGACCAACCCCGTGGTCATCGAAGTTGTGCACCACGGACGTGAGTTGCGTGCCACCTGTCTGGAGGACCAGCCGGTTGAGTACCGATTCGTTGCTCTTCCAGCCCTCCAAGTTGTGCGAGTCGGTGGCCCACGGCTCGGTCTCGTGGGCGATCTGCCTCGCCCGCTGCAGCACCTGCTCACGGGCACGGTCGGAGGCGGATGCGCAACCAGCCGATGACAGCACGACGAGGCAGGCCAGCAACCCACATGCGACTGTCACCATCCCTTGATCCGAAGCGAAGGGCCGTCGGGTGGCAGCGGTGTCTTGTGGCATCGCCTCAGGAAAACATCGGTGCCCGCAACCGTGCATCTGTCCGCGTACTCAGGACGTTGCCGGGTAGCCGGGCACGACGGACCCGGGCACCCTGACGTCCGGGCACGCCGCCGACCGGGCGTCACAGAACGTGACCAAGGGCCGCGGCGTCCAGCGTGCGGTCATGCCGAGTTGCGGATGCTGGGAGGGCCTTCGGCAGGCGAGGCTTAGACCTGCTGCAGGAGGTGAGGATCGGATGATCTCGCATATTGATCCACTCGGCGAGATCGTTCAAGTCCTCGCCATGGTCGAACAACCGTCAGACGTGATGACCATGGCTCAGTATGATCGCTCACTCCGCTCAGCGGGCGGCCTGCTGCCGTGATCCGTCCGAACCGTCTGTTTGGAAGAGCGTGCACAACCGGTTGTGATGCCCGAAACGCCTGCGGCCGGCGGTGGATCTTGTGTCCCTGGTGCCCACTCGTGACCGCCGCGTTTCCCGAGCACTGCCCCGTGGATGGCCCGGCGCAGCCTCGGACTTGTAGAGGTGACGGCTGCCCTGCGTTGGCGATTGCTGCTTCCTCGTATCCTGCGGGCCATGCCCGGTGATCCGCTCAGCTCGCGCCCACCACTCAGGCGAGCGACCCGTACGTTGATCGCCGCGCTGCTGGTGTTCGGCGTGGTGGTGCCATCCGTCATCATCCGTGAGCTGATCGAGGGCGCGATGGGCAGTGGTCCGCTCGTGGATCTCGGCTGGATCGCAGTTCCGATGGCGGCCGCGGCCACATCCTGCACACCGTCGCGCTGTTCCCCGGACGATGGCCAGGACGTCCACTCACCGAAGACGCCCTCGCACGACGACTGCGCGCGCACGGGCTGCAACCACGTCAAAGTCGCAACACCGCACTGTTCATGCCCGCCGCCGAGGTCCCCGCCGCGATCCCGGCCAAATGCTCGGCATCCACATCAAAGCCGCCATCCAATGGCAGCAACTCTCCAACGGAGACTGGACCACCTACGCCGCCGAGGTCAGTCGGCGGGCAAGGCTGATGTGACCTCGAAAGCCACGGAAACACGCTGCCCGAAAGCGGCATTGGCTGACAAGATCTCCTGATGACCGACAAGGCCGGCGGCATTCGAGGTGAGTCAGTTTGCCCGGGAAAGTACGCTCGCGTCGAACGGGAACGGCGGTTTCTCCTAGCTGAACCGCCGATACCGTCAGCAGTGACGGCCACCCGGACGATCACCGACCGGTATTTGGTGGGAACCCGCCTGCGTCTACGGCGCGCCGACTGGCCAGACGGCGGTTGCGAACTCAAACTGACCCAGAAAGTGCCGGTCGCTCAACCGGGCGCCGTTCAGGGACTGATCACGAACACGTACTTGTCGCCAACCGAGTACGACCTGCTTGCCCGGCTGCCGGCCACCTTGCTGTCCAAGACGCGCTTCAGCGTGCCTCCCTTGGGCGTCGACGTCTTCGGCGGCCATCTACAGGGCCTGGTCCTCGCGGAAGCCGAGTTCACGACCGACGAGGAAGCGCAGCGTTTCGTGCCTCCTGCGGACAGCGTGGCAGAGGTGACTGACGACATCCGTTTCACCGGAGGCCGCCTCGTGGAAACCACCCGCCAACAGCTGCTCCAGTGGCTGGCCGAGTACGGGCTCCAACCAGCGAAACGCTAGAAGACGCGCCCCTCAATCCCGGGCATTCCAACAGTTCCAATAGCTGATCTCACCATTAGACGGCACCCGCAAGGGCGCACCTGACGCGATTCAGGTCGCCGACCGGTGGCACCTGCTGAAGAACCTCAGCGACACCATCGAGAAGATTGTTCGTGGGCACCGCCGGGTCGTCGAGGCCGTGGTGGAACGCGACCCGGAGCGTTATCGCAGCGCCGATGATGAGTACGACTGCCTGATGCTGGAGTTGGTGCTCAGCGCGATCGTTCTCGGAGAGCCGGCGAAAGAACTCCGGCAGCAGCTGGTGAGGTTGACCCGCAAGAGGTCGGGGAACCGGGAAGTTCCCGCCGGAGCCGTGCAGCACAGTGCCCTGGGTCTGCGTTCGGGTTCGTAGGTCACGTTCTCGGTGGACGTGCTCTGTCAGGATCGGCGCATGGCGAACGTCTGGTCCGGTGTGACGATCGACTGCCTTGATCCCGAGCGGGTAGCCCGATTCTGGAGCGCCCTGCTCGGTCGCGAGCCCGGCTCGTCGCAGGAGGGCTGGGTCTACCTAGGCGAGCGAGGTGACCCGCAGCCACGGCTGGTGTTCCAGCCAGTGGCTGAGCTCAAATCAGGCAAGGTGCGAATTCATCTCGACATCTCCGTGGACAATATCGACGAGGCCATGACGGCGGTCATCAAGCTCGGTGGCCGGTCCACCGGTGAGCGGCACGACTACGAGGAGGGTGTGGTCGTTGTCATGGCCGACCCGGAGGGCCACGAGTTCTGTCTGGTTGAGTACTACGGCTAACGGCGGCGCACGGGCGGCACGCTCATCGGCATAGAAAGACGTCCTGCGTGTCAGCGCAGGATGTAGGAACGTCCCCCTGATGCGCCTGTCGGGCTTGGTGTCCCATCGCAGGAGGAGGACGTTCATGGGCAACGGTAGCGGTGTGTCCCGTGGTGATCGCAACCGCAAACGCGCGGCTTGCTCGGTTGCCGGTGTTGGACCCGTCCGTGAACGCGATCGTCGGCATCGATCTTGCAGACAAGATGCAAACGGTCGTGGTCAACCACCGCGACTCGAAAGTGTTGGCGCGTAAGACCTTCCGGTGCCATGCCTGGGATCTGGGTGCGGCGTTGGACTAGGCGAGTAGGCAGGCTGCGGCGAAAGGCTTCGCCGGGGTCACGGTGGCGTGCGAGCCGACCGGTCACCGCTGGCGAATGTTGGGCCAGCTGGCCGGGGATCGAGCAATGCCGTTCGACGAGACCGCTGAGAAAGACGCCGTGATCATTGCTCGGCTGACGACGCAGCTGCGCTGCTACGTTCCCGATCCGGTTGATGAGACGTGGGGCGGGCTGCGCGACCTTCTCGACGCCGGAGACCTGCGACCGCCCCACTATCGGGTCGACGACGTGATCGCGCTGGCCGAGCGGATCGACCTGGATTGAGCCGCCGGCTCTCACCGACCGGGCCAGCGGCCTGCTGCCGGGCTGCGGCACGGATACCGGACGGCGCGTCGGCGGCGGACCGTGGGCCCGCCGCCGACGCCGGGCTTGCCGGATGGTGGACGAGCCATCCGGCAAGCCCGGCGGTGGCCGACTCCCGTCCGGGGCGGGATGACGGGCTGACGGACCTGGAGTTAGGAACCCCCGGACCCTTCGGACCCACCGGCGGGGACGGGTCAGGACCGGATCGGGACAGGGCTGGGCAGTTCAGGACCGGATCGGGACAAGGCTGGGCAGGCCAGGATCGATCGGGACAGGGCTGGCCAGCTTTCCCGGCGGGGGCAGGTCAGGACCGGTCGGGACAGGGCTGGGCAGGTCGGGATCGATCGGGACAGGGCTGACCAGCTTTCCCGGCGGGGGCAGGTCAGGACCGTTCGGGACAGGGCTGATCGGGACAAGGCTGGGGGAGGCGGCCGGCGCCTGGTCGGCGGGAGCGGACGGCGGCGGGGCGTCCCGGTTCACGGCCGCGAACGCCAGCGGCGTGCCGACCATGAGGGCGGCGACGACGCCCGCCACCCCCACGGAGACGGTGAGGGTACGACGCTTGCGCGCCCGGTCGACGGCGGAATCTGCCAGATTCATCGGGACTGCCTCCTCGGCAAGATCGGTAAGGGTGGATCGGATGAGGTCGTCGATCGGGGTGTTCATCGCTTCAGCTCCAGCACGAGTTCGGCATCGGGCAGCACCTCACGCAGCCGACCGACCGCCCGGTGGGTCCGGCTGCGGACCGTCCCGACCGAGCAGCCGAGCACCTCGGCCACCTGTCGCTCGGGCAGGTCCTCGTAGTACCGCAGGACCAGCACCGCGCGCTGCGCCACGGGAAGGCGCAGCAGGGCTGCCCGCATGGCCAGCCGCAGGTCGGCATGGCCGCTGTCGTCCGGGTGTTCCCGCTCGACCGGCGAGCCGACCAGGGTCTCCCGTAGTCGTCCCCGGCGCCGCCACCAGCTGACCCGCTCGCGGTACATCACTGCGCGCACGTACCCCTCGGGGTCCTCGTGCCGGATCGTCGGCCATTTGACGTACGTCTTGGCCAACGCCGACTGCACCAGATCCTCGGCGGCATGCTGGTCGCCGGTGAGCAGGTAGGCCGCCCTGATCAGGGCGGCGGTCCGGCTCTGCGCGAACTCACCGAATCTGGCTCTCGCCTTGTCGTCCAACGCTCAGCTCCATCCGGTACGCCTCATTCACCACCACAGACGCGCGGGACCGCGCCCACTATCCATGAGATGCTTTTCATCCTGGGTGGCGGTTGGTGTCGACGTGGTGCGGGACGAGGATGGCCTGCACGATCGTGGTCGCGCGGTGTGGGCAGCAGCGCAGCTTGGTCAGGGTTCTCCAGGTCTTGAGGGTGGCGATCGCGCGTTCGACGAGGACGCGGATCTTCGCGTGGGCCCGGTTCACGGCCTTCTTCCGGCGGGACAGCGCGGGCCGGCAGCGGTGCCGTCACCAGGATCGGCGCTGGTTACGGTGGCTACGGATGCGATCAGCCAGGTGGTTGAAGGTCCGGCCAGACAACGAGATCGTGGACCGGGAAGACAGCACAGGCGAGGCTCCGGGTTACGCTGCCGGGACCAACCCCATTACGGCTGTGCAGGGACAGACGACGGACGAGGCACCGACCAGAGCTTGACCAAAACGGCTAACGCTGCTGAGCGGGCGTTCCAGGGGGTGTTCAGCGCCGTACGGCGGGCTTGGTGTCGGCGTCGAGGTATTCGGCGAGCCGGGCGGCCCCGGTGAGCATGGCTTGGCCGCGGGCGGTGAGTTGTTCCCGCCACTGGCGTAGCGACGCGGCGAGCGGTTCGGTGCCACCGGCTTGGCGCACCCGACGCAGCACGCCGGCGATGTGGTCGAGCCGGTACCCGCCGCGGCGCAGCAGGTGAGCGAGTTCCGCGTCGCGGACATCGTCTGGTGAGTAGACGCGGTAACCGGTCGCCGGATCGCGCGCCGGCTGCAAGATCCCAGCCCGCTCCCACTTGCGCAGGGTCGCGGGTCGTACGCCGAGGCGGTGGGCCAGCACGCTGATCGGCACGGCTTTGCGGCTCTGCGGTTGCTGTTGCGAACCGGTGAGAATGGCGACCGTCGTCTCGACCGCGTCCAGGGTTGCCCGGTCGCGTTGCAGCAGGACGTGGCTGTGGTCGATCATGCGCAATGCGGCGTCGATGTCGCCCCGGTTGACGGCACGCATGATGTCGCCGCTGGCCGGGTAGCCGTGGCCCGCGATCAGCGCGAGGTAGGCGCTCAGCGCCTTGGCGTGCACCTCGGTAAACCGGCGGTAGCCGGTCGGGCTGCGCTGGGCCGGCGGCAGGACGCCATCTCGTTCGTAGTTGCGCACGGCCTGCGCGGAGAGGCCGTGCCGGCGCGCGAGGTCGACCGGTCGGCGTACCCCTGGGTTGGAGGATTTCGTGGCTGTCACCGCGCTCCATCGCTCACAAGTCTCAACCGGAGGTTCAACGATACGGTTGATGGAATGACCTCCCTTCTCGACCTGCTGGCCGTACCGCCGACTCTGCTCGCGCTCGGCGAGCCGACGCACGGCGAGTCCGCCTTCCTCCAGATCCGCAACGAGACCTTCATGTCGCTGGCCGAGCAGGGCTACCGGTCGATCGCGCTGGAGAGCGATCGGGCGGCGGGGCTGATCGCCAACGAGTTCGTCCAAGGCTCCACCGCGGTCGCACTCGACCGTGCGCTCACCGAAGGGTTCAGCCACGGGCTCGGCGCCGCGCCGGCCAATCGCGACCTGCTGCTGCGGATGCGCGAGTGGAACGTCGGACGGTCGGCCTCCGAGCGCCTGACGTTCCACGGCTTCGACGCCCCGCTGGAAATCGAGGGCGCCCCGAGTCCCCGGCGCTACCTCACCCGGGCTTGCGAATTTCTCGGCCTGGACCGATCAGCGGAGATCGACGACCTGATCGGGGACGAGGCTCGGTGGAGCGACATGGCAGCGATCTGGGAGCCCGGCAGGTCGATCGGGCGTTCGGCCGACGCCCAGCGCCTGCGGGTGCTCGCCGACGACCTGCTGACCGAGCTGTACCTGAACGCACCCCGACTGGCCGAGGACTGGCAGACGGCGTTCGTGCACGCCACGTCCGCTATCGCGGTGCTGCGCTACCACGCAGCGGCCGCCGCACCACTGAAGCGGGAAGAACGCTTCGCCCGCCTGGCCGGGGTCCGAGACGCGCTGATGGCCGAAAACCTACTCGCGATCCGCTCGGCCGAGGCATACCGCGGACCCACGCTGGTCTTCGCGCACAACACGCATCTTCAGCGGCAGTCGAGCACGATGACTATGGCCGGAGTGGACGTCTCGTGGGCCGGCGCCGGCGCGATCATCGCATCGCTGTTGGAGGGCCGGTACGCGGTGATCGTCGGTAGCCTCGGCGCGAGCCCCGCGCTCGGCATCGAGGTACCCACCCGGTCGACCTACGAAGGCAGACTCCAGCAAGAGACCACGCTTCCGCGGTACGTCCGGGCATCCGACATAGCGGCGGCCGAGCGGAGAACGCACGATTACCGCTACTTCCCGCTGGATCAGGCCACTATCGAACACGCCGACGCGGTGCTGCACATCCCGACCGGCGTCGACGCGGCGATGCTCGCCGACCGGATCCTCGCGCTGCCCGGCGTCGAGCAGATCGTGGCGAGCGAGGAGAACGGATCACCCGAAGGCGCCTGGGGCGACCGGTTCTTCCATGTCGGCCCCGACCGCCGCCAGCCGTTCGCCACTATCGTCGAGCACGACGTGCCCGGCTTCGACGACGCCTCCCAACTCGACCGGCCCGGCGTCTTCCGCCTCAACCTGGACCTGGGCCGAACTGAGTTCGAGAGCCTGTTCGGTTTCCCACCCAAGGCTTTCGAGGAGCACCGGCACGAGTTCGACTTCGCCCGGCTGGACACTCTCGTACCGCACCCGGGCTACGCGCTGTATGGCTTCGGCAGCATCGTCATGCCCGGGCCCCACGTACTGCCCGAGATCGACCGGCTCCTCGCCATCGCTTACGCCCGAGCAGTCGACCGCCACGAACGCGCCGCTCGCCGCGCGGCTGACCATTGAGCCCTACGCTCGACCAGCGACAGAAGGGTGCAGGTGGATTCCTGCCCCGGTCGTCGGCGCCTGCCTGTTCTATGGTGCTCCGGGGCAGGATCCGGAAATCGGTGGTCGTCCGTACACGTCGGGGCTGGTGCGGAGGCCTGGAGACGAGCCGCCCCGACCGGCCGGTACCGCCGCGGTCGGGGCGGTAGTGCGCGTCTGCTGGCCACCGCCATCGAGGATGGCCGGGACCTGCCCTCGATGAGCGGCCTCCTGCCCGACAACTCCTATCGTCTGCTGTCGGCCGGACGGCCCGGCTTCACTTCAGGTGCCGGGCGAAGAACCGGTTCCCGGCGTCCCCCTCGAAGTGTGGGACGCCGGTGTGCCCGCCCATGTTGGCGTGCAGCGTCTTCTCCTTGGAGCCGAAGGCGTCGAACAGGTCCAGGGCCAGCTGCCGGTCGTTTCCTTCGTCGTCCCACTGCAGCAGGACCTGTAGTGGAATGGTGACCTGCCGGGCCTGCTCGAACATGGTGCGGGGCACGTAACTGCCGGCGAACAGTAGGGCGGCCGAGATGCGCGGCTCGACCACCGCCAGCCGGATGCCGATGGCGATCACCCCTCCCGCGTACCCGACCGGGCCGCCGATCTCGGGCAGCGAAAGGAGGGCGTCCAGGGCGGCCTGCCATTCCGGGACCGCCTTGTCGACCAGCGGGAGGACGAGCCGGTCGACGATCTCGTCGTCGACGGGCTCGCCGGCCTCCAGTGCCCGGTGCAGGTCGGCACGGGCCTGTTCGGCGGCGGCGGAACGGGGCCGGTCACCGCCCCCCGGGAGCTCGATGGTGGCTGCGGCGAAGCCCTCCGCCGCGCAGTGCCGGGCCCGGGCCACCAGTCGGGGGTACATCTTGTGCAGTCCGCCGGGGTGGCCGAGCAGGATCAGCGGCGTAGGTGCGGATGCGGATGCGGGTGTCCACAGGATGCCGGGGATCTCGTCGAGGGTGAATTCGCGTTCGAGTACGCCGTCGTCGAGGCGCTGTTCGTGAGTGAATCGCATGGTCGTGCCTTTCGGGAGTGCTCGTGGGCGGCGCTCCCGGACGATCTATCGCCCGACCGTGACCCCAGAGGGGAGCACCCATGTCGATTCGTCCACGGGTACCACCTCCTTGTTCTCTCGCACGGCCTGGGAAAGGTAGCAGTGGGCGCCGTGGTCGCCAACAGGATTTTGCGGAGCTTCGGGGGTGGCGTCGATGACGCGTCGACCGGGTCGTCCAGGATCGTCGAGGACCTTCAGGCCGAGCGCGCCATGCCGGCCCGGCGTCACCGACAGCATCTACTGATCGCGGCGGGTCGGCTCCTTGCTGGCGTTCCCATGCACGGTGTTCAGGCTACGAGCAGACGGAGGCCGAGTTCCGCAGAGTCGAGGGCGGCGAGCTCGCGGTTGCGCTCGGCCCACCGGCCCGAGGAGAGGTCCTCGTGGAGTGTGCTTACTGCCCGCCGCTCGGCCTCCGGCCCGACTCTGGTCCATACCGATACGGCGCGGCGCACGTGTTCGTCCAGGTACGCCTCGGGCCGGCGCCAGTGCGCCTCGAAGAAGCCGTCGGCGCAGTCCCACGGGATGAGCAGCGGCTCCGCGCGTCCCTCGACCGCGTGGGTCAGGTCGGCCAGGGATGGCCAGCCGACGAGTAGGTCCGCGAACTCAGGCAGGTAGTCGCGGGTCAGCCAGAACCGCTGTCGCCAGCCGGTGTCATCGGCGTCGTAGGTCAACACCACCACGCGGCGGGCCACCCGCCGCATCTCACGCAGCCCGGCGACCGGGTCCAGCCAGTGATGAACGGTGCTGACCGCCATCGCGGCGTCGAAGGACTGGTCCTCGAACGGCAAACTTTCCGCAGCGGCGGCCACACACGGCGCCGCTCCCAGGGGACGCTGTGCCCGCATCACCGCCGACGGCTCCACCGCGGTGACGTCGCGGTCGGGGGGTTCGTAGGAGCCGGTGCCAGCCCCGACGTTCAGCACCGTCCGTGCGTCCCCCAGCGCATCCCAGATGCGCGCGGCGATCCGCGGCTCGGTGCGCCGCGTCGCTGGGTACGCGGATCCGATGGCGTCGTACAACTGCGCGCCAAAGACTTTCAACTGATCCTCTGGCGTCGTCCTGATCCCCATTGCCCGTGCCTCCAGTTCCCTGTCGATAGCAATCACCATGGCGGCAGCACGGTCGCGCTGCTCCAGCAGCAGGCCGCGTAGCCGACGCAGGTGCGAGACTGCGTCGGTGGCCGGGTCGTCAACCAGATCCGCGATCTCGCGCAGACCGAAGCCCAGCCGCCGGTAGGCGAGCACCTCCCGCAGCCGCTCTACATCGCTCGCGGAGTAGGCCCGGTATCCCGCTGCGGTCCGGGTGGACGGCTGCAGCAGGCCGATCTCGTCATAGTGATGCAGCGTGCGGACGGTTACCCCCGCCAGCTCGGCCACACGTCCCACGGTCAGGTGCTCCGCCACGTCACCGACTATGTGGCATGACGCCACGTGAGGGACAAGTGTTTCGCTCCCGACATGATCAGGTTTCCGGTCATCGGCGTGTTCACAGCGAACCGCGCTCTGTGCTGGCTGTCGTACCCGTGTGTGAGGCTTCGAGGCGTGACGACTTTCGTTCTGATCCACGGCGGTGGGGGCAGCGCCTGGGATTGGCATCTTCTGGTCCCTGAGCTGGCCAGCCTCGGCCACGACGTGGTGGTGCCGGAGCTGCCGATCGAGGACACCTCAGCGGGGTTCACCGAATTCCGCGCAACGGTCGCGGCCGCGATCGGTGACCGGAGCGACCTGGTGGTCGTCGGACACTCGTATGGGGCGTTCACCGCGCCGCTGATCGCGGACAACCTGCCGGTGCGGCTGATCGTCCTGCTCACTCCGATGGTGCCGGCGCCCGGTGAGAGGCCCAGCGACTGGTGGGACAACACCGGATACCGCGGCGCGGAAGGGCTCAGCGAGGAGCAACAGTTCTACAACGGTGTGCCGGCCGAGGTCGTTGCGGAGGCGGCGGCGCACGGCCGGGAACAGGTCAGCGTGGAGTGGGACGAGCCGTGGCCTCTGGATGCCTGGCCGGACGTACCGACGAAGGTGCTCATCGCCCGCGAGGATCAGTTCTTCCTGGCGGATTTCCAGCGCCGTGTGGCCGCCGACCGGCTCGGTGTAGTTCCGGATGAGATCGATGGTGGCCACTCGGTGGCACTGAGCCACCCGAAGCAACTCGCCGACCGGCTAACCGCGTATCTGCTGGGGCACTGAAGGCATAAGGAGTCCGTCCCGCACGGTCCCCGCCGAGGTTTCACCCTCGGGAAACGGGTATGCAGGCGTACCGGCGTGGCCGCCGGCTGGACACGTCATGGAGTAAGGGAGCGCGCGCCATGCCCGATCCGCAGCCCACCATCGTCCTCGTGCACGGCGCGTTCGCCGAGTCGGCGAGCTGGAACGGTGTGATCGAGCGGCTGGGCGCCGCGTACGGTGTGGTGGCCGCCGCCAATCCGCTGCGGGGCGTCGCAGGCGATGCCGCGTACCTGCGGGACGTGATACGTGGGATCGGCGGCCCGGTCGTCCTCGTCGGCCATTCCTACGGCGGCATGGTGATCACGCAGGCCGCGGCTGACGAACCGTCGGTGCGGGCCCTCGTGTACGTCAACGCCCTCTGTCCGGACACCGGTGAGACCGCGCTGTCGCTGTCCGGGAAGTTTCCCGGCAGCACGCTCGCCGACACGCTGGTGCAGTACCCGTTGTCGACCGGCGGTAACGAGGTGGCGATCGGCCAGGACGCCTACCACGCGCAGTTCGCCGCGGACGTGCCGTCCGACCTTGCCGCGCTCATGGCCCGCACCCAGCGGCCGGTCACCGAACAGGCCCTGAGTGACGGGCTCTCCGGCGACCCTGTCTGGCGATCGCTGCCCAACTGGTTCGTGTTCGGGGACGCCGACAAGAACATTCCGGTCGCCGCACATCGGTTCATGGCCGAGCGGGCCGACCCGCGGGGCCAGCGCGAGGTCGTCGGCGCTTCG
This sequence comes from Micromonospora phaseoli, assembly GCF_900109115.1. Classification (GTDB taxonomy): domain Bacteria; phylum Actinomycetota; class Actinomycetes; order Mycobacteriales; family Micromonosporaceae; genus Micromonospora; species Micromonospora phaseoli. The sequence goes on along the minus strand of NZ_FNYV01000016.1, from coordinate 47,243 downwards.
CACGCGATGGCGGTGTCCCAACCGAGCGAGGTCGCCGAGACGATCATCGAGGCGGTCCGGGGGTCGTGAGCGGCTGACGTTCCGGGCGAACACGCCGACGAAACGGTGGCCGGGCCCGGCCACCACGGTGGGCCGACGACGGGACGTCGCCGGCCCACCGTGCTGCTGGCTACCGAACTCGCAGCTTCTGATGCACGGCCGCGGCGGGAGCGTAGGTCGAGTCACCGGAGTAGGCGACGTGGACCGGGTATGCCCCTGCCTCCAGTCCGCTGGTCGGCAGTTTGACGACGGCCGAGCCGCCGGTCAGCGGAACCACCTGTGTGGTGCCGCCGAAGGTCACGGCGATCTCACCGGTCGCCTTCGGCGTCTTCTTGTGCCGGGACTGCGCCCGCACGTCGACGTCCAGCTTGAACGTGCCACCACGGACGATCGACGCAGGTGCGGCTTTCGCCTTCACCACGGTCTTCGCCGTGCCCGGAGGCGTCAGGGTGACCCGGGCTGAGCTCGCCTTGGTCGGATCGACCACCGACGTCGCCACGACGGTGAGCGACGACGACCTCTCGGCGGCGGCCACCGAGAGCAGACCAGCTGCGGAGATGGTGGTGTCCTTCGAGGTCGCTCCCTTGACCGACCACGTCACTGCGGGGCTCACACCGTCGTTGGTCGTCACCTGAGCGTTGAACTGCCTGACCCAGTTCCAGCCCCGCGTCAGCTGCACACTCGCGGGCGTCACCGAGACGGAGTCGACCCCCGACCACAGGTGGTCTCTGGCGAAGATCGTGAACAGCTGGCTCGCCGTCATCCCGTCGTGCGCGCCGGGAACCTGGGTCGTCTGCGCGGCGTACCCACGAGCCCGGAAGTTGTTCGCGATGGCGTTCTGGGCGTTGAGATTGCCCTCGAAGACGCCGTTGCCGAGGAAGACGAAGAGGTCATCGTCCCCGACCGCGTCCGCGACGTTGTCGTAGTCCTGCGTGGTGAGGGACGGATTTCCGGAGAAGTGTCCATAGAACGCGAACGTGGTCGGGTAGCCCCTGATGACGTGGGCGCCGGTCATCCCGCCGTACGAGAACCCGGCGTAGGCGCGCCCAGCACGCTCGGTCGAGACGTTGTACTTCTCTTCGATGAGGGGGAGGATCGTCTGGACCAGGTTGTTGGCGGCGTTGGTCTGGTTGTAGGAGGCGAAGCCGAGGCTGGTGCCCGTGAAGTGATTCCCCATGGTGACAACCACGGTGGGCTCGATCTCGCCCTTCGCCGTCATGTTGTCCAGGATGTTCGGGACATTGGCAGGGACCATGAAGTCGGTCTCGTCACCGAAGATGCCGTGGGCCAGATACGCCACCTTGTACGGCTCTGCGCGGTTGGCGTCGTAGTTGGCCGGTAGGTAGACGCCGAGGTAATGGCCACTGTCGCCCAGGATGGTCGTGTAGGGGATGTACTGGACTTGGCCCCGCTGTGAGCGGTTGGCCATTGGGAGTTCGTACTCCGCACGCTCTTTCAGCACCGGGTCGTTCTGCTTCTTGGCGTACGGAACGTACACGGCATCGAGAACGTCGTTGTTCCGGACGCGGAACGATGACTCGCCCGGGGGTCTGGGGTTCGTCGAGGCGGGATCCCAGATGCGCTTGTTCTCCCAACCCTGGGTCGGGTCCCAGACCCGGTACCAGTAGCTGAGACTGCCGGCGTGCAGCGGGACGGAGACCGACCAGTTCCCCTTCGAATCCCTGGTCATGTCCCTGAGGAACTCGGTACCTCCGGCGTGGTACCGCCCCGGCTGCCACTCTTCCGGCTGATACCGCGTGTTGCCGGTATTGACGTCGAGCAGCGTCAGGTCCCCGGCAAGGCGGACCTGCGTGGCGTTGGGATTGTGGTAGACGAACTTGACGGTGTATCCGGTCGGTGAGCTTCGGTCCGCCGTTACGGTCGCGCCTTCTGCAACTGCGGGCCTGCCTGCGGCGGCAGCCGGCGCGGAGGCGACGGCGCCTACACCCAGGGACATTATCGCTAGCAACGAGATCGCACGCCTGAGCCTGCGCCTTCCGATCGCCTTCCTCATCTGAACATACTCCTCTGTAGTCCCTATTCGTGGCCTGATTCGGATCTCACGGTCTTGGTAGGACACCGGCAACCAGGGTTCCGTGTTTCACCTCCGTGGCGGGCATCTTCTGACCCGGCATGTATGGCGTCCGATGGCGGATAGTGCCGACGAATCCCGAGGCTGGGATGCAGCGGATTACTGCTGGAGGAGCCACTGGGTCCGCGGGACGAGACGCGGTGTGGTGGTGGGACATGAAGAGCCTCCTCCTGGGCCACGAGGGCTCCCTGCCCCGGGATGTGACCCGTTCTGGCACTCTGTGGACCTGGCACTCTGCTAAATCGAATTAGCGTGGGTAGTGTGGCCAGGTGCGGCTTTCGATGTCAAGGGTGTTCCAGGGCTGTTACGTGCTCGGGTTGCTCCTGGTCACGGCGTCGATGCGGTCGGCGGTCGGCCGCAGGGTGCTCGGGCGATGTCGGTTGGGCGGTGACCCGCCGTGGCGCCGCAGCTGGATCGCCGAGGAGTCAGCAACGCTGCCTTGGCGGCAACGACGCTCCGTCAGTCGCTGAACTCGGCGCGATCCACGGCGAAGAGCGCGCCGTCGTCGCCGGTGAATACCAGGTAGAGGTCGTGGAAGCCGTTCGCGGCGCCCGGGCTGGTGTCGATCCAGGTCGTCGCGGTCACCCAGTCGGCGCCGGACCCCGGCGGCACGGTCATCGAGCCGACGAGCGGTCCGTTCGGCCCGTCGATCCGTGCCTCGATGACTCCGCCGGCCTTGGGAGCGACGGTGGCGTGCAGGCGCAGTTGGCCCTTCTGGTCGGCGAAGCCCGCCGCCGAGCCGTCCGCGAAGTTGACATTCGCCCAGCGCAGGTGGCTGCCATCGCGTACGCCCGTGACGACCCTGCCGTGCTCGGGCGTGGTGACCACCCTCAGCCCGGCGGACTGCCCGTCGTTCTCCTCGGCCAGGTAGGTGGAGAACACGTCCTTGCGGTCGGGCAGTGCGGGCAGCTCGGACCACTTCGGTACGAACGTCGTCACGCTGCGGCCACGGAGGTTCGTGCTGAAGGACCCGCCGTGGGTGCGGATGTCGGCCAGCTTCTTCATGTTCTCGTTGCCCGACGTGCGGTACGGCACCACCGACGGACGGGGCCCCTTGCCGGCGGCGACGTGGGAGACGCACTCGCCCTGGTTGCGGAACATCGGGTTGACGAAGGTGGCCCAGCCGCCCTTCTTGCAGTCCTGCCTGCTCTCCGGCGGAAGCGGGAAGCCGCCCGCGAGATCGACGGTGAGCGGCACGTCGTCCGCGTTGTTGTTGACCACGACGATGGTGAAGTCGTGCGTTGCCTCGTCCTTGTACGCGGTGAGCGTCACCCCGGGCACCGGCGTCCTGGTGGCGCCGATCATCACGTCGCCGGGGTCGATGAAGCGGCTGTACTGGCCGAACGTGTAGTACCGCTTGAAGATGCGGTACTGGCCGTTCTCGGTCGGGTTGCCGCTCTGCGGGGTGCCGGTGTTGACCAGGCGGATCAGGTCCGAGCCGTCGGCGCCGTTGTTCGCCACCGGCCACCACCAGAAGTAGGCGTTCAGCCGGGTCTCGTCGAACAGGTTCCCGATGAGGGTCGCGTAGCGTAGGCCGTCGCTGATCGTGTTGTTGACGAACAGCCGGTCGCGCGGTGCGCCCTGGTTCATGTACTCCGTCTGCCAGATGGTCTTGCCGAGCGCGTGTGAGGTGGTGAACGCGGTGGGCGCGGCGCGCGTGGCGTCGTCGATCAGCCCGGAGTATCCGTGCGCCGCGACGACGTCGACGTGCTGGTTCGCCGCCGGGTCGGTGATCGCCGGCAGCGCGTACCCCTCGTGGAAGCCGACGCCCTCGCCGAGCACGATCTTCGCGGCCACCCCCCGACGCTCGAACGTGGGACCGAGGTGGTCGCGCACCAGGACCCGCAGCTCCTCGGCCGTCCACTGGCAGCTGGAGTAGCCGGTGGTGATGTCGGGTTCGTTGGTCGGTGAGAGGTGCGTGATCCTGATGCCGAACTCGCGCTCGTAGCCGAGCACGTACTCGGCGAGGTAGTCGGCGAACGCCTGGTACATGTCGGGTCGCAGTTTGTTCGGCAGGCCGGCGGAGCCGGCGGAGGTCACGCTGTTGTTCTGCTTCATCCACGCCGGCGGGCTCCACACGCTGGCGAGGATCGTCTCGACGCCGCGCACCTGCGCCTGCCGCATCAGCCAGACCTGGTGCGCGTCGAAGTCGGCCTTGCGTTGCGCCCAGTCTGGCTGGTCCCACACGAACATGCCCGGCTCCGGGGCGATCGTCTGCGTCGGGCCGTCATAGCTCTGGTCGCCCCAGACGCCGCCGTCGCCCACCATGACCCGCACGATGTCCAGACCGATTCCGGCCTGGTCGTCGAAGATCATGTCAAGCATCCGCGAGGCCAGCGGTTCGCCGAGCCGCTGGATCCCACCCGCCTTGTGGAACGCGAACGCCCCACCGAAGCCGTCGACCGTCTGCCGCTCAGCGCTCCAGTCGACCACGGCGGTGGGCGGGGGAGCGGGCCGGTGCGCGGTGCCGCCCGTAGCCGTCGAGGCCACCAAGCTCCCGACCACCACCACGGCGGTGGCCAGCCGGACCATCCATGCCGATCGCCGTCGCATCACATGCCCCCGTCGCTCGAACCACCCGGCAAAGCGCGTGCGGACAGCGGGAACAGGGGCAGCCCTGCGCCACCGAGACGCCGCCGCGGGTGATTCATCGACGTCCGTGAATCCAGGCTAGGGGGCTGCACGCTGACGAGCAAGGCGGGGCGAACCTTCGGGCGGCGAACAGAGCCGGCGGATCGCCGAGCGACTGCACCCTTCGTTCCGATCTGAGTACCCGGGCACTCATGCTGACGGCCCCGCGGGTCTGCTGGGATCTGCTCGTCCGTGCTGAAAGGAACCTGCCGCCCGGGCATGAAGAGGGGAATTCCACGATGTACGTAAGATACCGCTGGGCCCGCCGCACCGCGCTGGCCATGGCGGCGCTGCTGCCAGCCGCCGGACTGCTCACCGTGGCCACGCCGGCGGTACAAGCCGCCGCGTTCGAGCAGAGTTACGCGTACGTGTACGTCGACAAGCCATCCGAGCCGGTGGGGACCTCGTACACGCCACCCGCGTCCCGCAACTACAACTCGGCGGGACGCCCGAACAACGTCAGTCGCCTCGGGCCCGGCGAGTACCTGATCCTGATGACCTATCTGGCCACCGAGCCGCAGGCGAATCTCGGAGTCGCCCATGTCACCGCTCACGGCCACACGGCATCGTACTGCTCGGTGGCGTACATGAACCGTTCCATCTTCGAGGATCCGAAGACGGGTGAGGTCACCTATTTTGGCGTCGCCATCTGGGTGCACTGCTTCGACGCCTCCGGCACCCGCCTCGATTCGGAGTTCGCGGCTAGCTGGGCGAATGCCGCCGGGTGGTACGGGGGGATCAGTGATTTCGCCTACCTGACGAGCACTGACGAGCGCCGCACTCATGAGCCGGCCCTCAATCAGCAGTTCAACTCGATGGGTCATTCCAACAAGATCAGTTATCTGGGCACCGGTCGCTACCAGGTCTCCTTGCAGGGAATGGGCAACAAGGGGCTCGATCCCAAGGCTGAGAAGGGCCATGTCCAGGTGACTGCCTACTTCCAGGAGTCCCATCGGTGCAAGGTGGCCTACTTCTTCACTTTGCCCGCGTCCACCCAGGTCGATGTGAACTGCTACAACGCGGACGGGGCTCTGAGCGACTCCCTCTTCACCTTCACCTACTCCCGCGATGCCAGTCTGGTATGGACGCCGTGGGGCGCCTACACCTGGGTACAGGGTGGCGAGGTGCATCCAGACGAGCAGTGGACCTACGACCCTCTCGTCAACCCGACCATCACAGTGAAGCGTGGTGTCGGGTCGGAGGAGGGCCTGTACTGGGTGAACACGTCAATGGATGGATTTATGGACAAGGGAAACGTCCAGGTGACGGCCGAGGGGCCGGGCCCGCACTACTGCAAGGTTGCGGAGTGGGACTCGGACCAAGGCATCCAGGTTCGCTGCTTCAAAGCCGACGGAGCCCCGGTTCGCAATCCGTTCTTCGTCTCCTTCGCGCTCTGATCACGCCGCCGAATGCGAACTTCCTGGGCAGGGCGAGGGCGCACGGTGGTGACCGTGTCGGCCCGAGCCCGGCGGCGGGGTGGGCGCGGTGATCACCAGGCGCTGGGTGCGTAGTCCTTCAGGAAGCAGCCGTACAGGTCTTCGCCCTGCTCGCCGCGGACGATCGGGTCGTAGACCCGGGCCGCGCCGTCGACCAGGTCCAGCGGGGCGTGGAAGCCGGCGTCGGCCAGCCGCATCTTCGTCGGGTGGGGCCGCTCGTCGGTGATCCAGCCGGTGTCGACGCTGGTCATGAGAATTCCATCGGCCAGCATCTCCTCGGCGCTGGTCCGGGTCAGCATGTTCAACGCGGCCTTGGCCATGTTGGTGTGCGGGTGCCCCGGCCCCTTGTAGCCGCGGGCGAACTGGCCCTCCATCGCTGACACGTTCACCACGTACTTGCGGCGGGCGGTCGCTGCGGCCATCGCCGGTCGCAGCCGGCTGACCAGCACGAATGGCGCAGTCACGTTGCACAGCTGCACTTCGAGCAGTTCGACCGGGTCCACCTCGTGCACCCGCTGCACCCAGCTGTTGACGGGGTCGAGGTCCGGCACCAGACCGCCGGCGTCGATGGCGGTGGCGGCCGCGATCCGCTCCGGTGAGGCAGAGCCGCTGGTCAGCGCCAGCGCGGTGAGCGCGTGCGGGGTGATCGCCGGCTGCGGCGGGGCGGTCAGGATGCCCGCCGGGTCGCTCCGGCCGGCCGGTTTGGCGAACGTGATCATCTCCGGCAGCGGTCCGTCCGGCAGGGCCGCCGCCTCCGCAGCGACCAGTTGCGCGTACGCCTCGGGAGTGCGGCGGACGGTCTGCGCCGCGTTGTTGATCAGGATGTCGAGTGGTCCCTGGCCACTGACCGAGTCGGCGAGGGCGATCACCTGGGCGGGGTCGCGCAGGTCGATCCCGACGATCCGCAGGCGGTGCAGCCAGTCCGCGCTGTCGGGCATCGCGGCGAATCGGCGGACCGCGTCGTGCGGAAACCGGGTGGTCACGGTGGTGTGCGCGCCGTCACGCAGCAGCCGCAGCGCGATGTACATGCCGATCTTCGCGCGGCCGCCGGTGAGCAGCGCGCGCCGGCCGGTCAGGTCGGTGCGGGCGTCCCGGCGCTCCCGGTTGAGCGCGGCGCAGGGCGGGCAGAGCTGGTGATAGAAGGCGTCCACCTCGCGGTAGCGCTGCTTGCAGACGTAGCAGCCGCGCGGATTGTGCAGGACGCCGGCCGTGGTGCCGGTGGTGGGGGAGGCGAGCGGGATGCCCTGGGTCTCGTCGTCGATCCGGCCCGGGGCGCCGGTGGCGGTGGCCGCCGTGACCGCGCGGTCGGCCGCCGCGAGGGCGTCTCGCCGTTCCTCGCGTCGCCGCTGCTTGATCATTTTGTAGAGCTTCGCGGTGGCCCGCTGCACCCGCACCACGTCGGGGTGATCGGGAGGCAGGTCCTCCAACGCCTCAAAGACGCTGAGACAGGTCTCCAGCCGGCCGCGGTCGATGCCCTGCTGACCGTTTTCGGTAATTTTGTCCGCCGTCATGCCGCCGCTGTCTCATCCCGTTTCCTGCGCCGGATCTGCCCGGCCCACCCCACGTCCGACCAGGAACTGTACGCAACGCACGGCCTTCGACGCATGCCGCGTCGGCTGGAGCGAGGTTGCCAGGCCGATGCGGTTGGCCGAGTCGGGGCTATTGTGCGGCGCATGGCTGTTCCAGGTTGGCTCGACGACACCCGGATCTCCTACGACAGGGTGGCGGTCAGCTACGCCGACCTGCTGCGCGACGCCCTGGCCCGCGAACCGTTCCAGCGGGGCATCCTCGCCCTGTTTGCCGAACTGGTCCGCGCCCAGGGCAACGGACCGGTCGCCGACGTCGGCTGCGGCCCTGGCCGGATCACCGCCCACCTGCACAGCGTCGGCCTGGACGCGTTCGGCATCGACCTGTCACCCGCGATGATCGAGGTGGCCCGACGGGACCATCCGGGCCTACGCTTCGAGGTCGGCTCCATGACGCGCCTCGAACTGCCCGACGATTACCTGACCGGCCTGCTCGCCTGGTTCTCCCTGATCCACGTCCCCGACGACGAGGTAGCCACGGCCCTTGCCGAGTTCCACCGGGTGCTACGACCTGGTGGGGTCATGCTGCTCGGGTTCCACGCCGGCGACGGCAGTCAGCTCAAGACGGAGGGCTACGGCGGACACCCCATGAACGTGTACGTGCACCGCCGCCGACCGGACCGGATCGCGGCCTGGCTGGACACCGCCGGCTTCACCGTCGAGGCCGAGATGACGCACCGCCCAGCCCCGAACGTCGAGGGCGGGTTCATCTTCGCCCACAGGCCGGATGGACGCAGGCTGCCGTAGTCGCGGCGCGACTGGGGTGCGGTGCTCGGGACGACTCGCGCCTGGTGGGCACTGCCGCGTTGCGACCTTTTCCGCGGAAGTTGGTGCACAGTCTGTCCAGAGCGGCGTGGCGGCTCCGTCCCAGGAACGGATGCGGCCACCGCTTCCCTACGAGGCTGAGGAGGCCCGCGCGTGGCGATCCAGCGGATGGACAACGTCCTGATCGTTGTCGACGACCTTGACGCTGTCATTGCGTTCTTCGTCGAGCTCGGCATGGAGTTGGAGGGCAGGGCGCCAGTCGAGGGACGTTGGGTCGAGAGTGTCATCGGGATCGACGATGTCCGACAGGAGATCGCGATGCTGCGGACCCCGGACGGCCACGGGCGGATCGAGCTGGCGATGTTCCATACGCCGAAGGCGATCAGCGCCGAGCCGAAGGATGCACCGGCGAACACGCTGGGCATTCGTCGCATAATGTTCGCCGTCGACGACATCGAGGACGTCGTTGCCCGCCTGCGTACCCATGGCGGCGAACTCGTCGGCGAGTTGGCGCAGTACGAGAACGTCTATCGGCTTTGCTACGTCCGCGGCCCGGAGGGCATCATCGTCGGACTGGCCCAACAGCTCAGCTGACGCCTGCCGCCGGCGACCGCGCAGCCAACCCATCGGCGGCGGTGGCGCGGGTTGGGCCCGGATCGGGAGCTGATTCGTGGTCCCCTGGACAGCCCCGCCACCATCGCCGCTTCCTTCGGTGACCGCTTCGCCCACGTGGCCCGCGTCGACCTGCCCGCCGGTCGGTCCGGGCGTGGTAGAGGCTCCATCTGGGTCTGGTTCGGATCGGGGCTTCGAAACACAGGCCCTTGCTCGATGATCGGTGCATGAACGCGGCAACCTGGCGGGTGGTGGGGCGGACGTTTCCCGGCCCGGTGGCGCTGGCGGTGTGGGTACTGGTGACGGTGCCGGCTCCGCTGATGGTCTTCGAGGGGACTCACCGGTGGGAGGAGGACCCGGAGGTCTCGACGGCCCTGTGGTGGACCGTCGGGGCAGTGCCGGTGCTCGCCGCCGTGGTGGCAGCGAAGTGGACCTGGTACACCGGGCAGCGTCGCACCGCCTCGGCGGTGGCGGCGGCGGTGGTCGCGGCCACGCTGATCAGTGCGGTGTTCCTGGGTGCGACGATGGCTGTCTACCGGTGGGTTATTCCGCTCAGTGGTGTGGCCCAGTGGCGGAGCGTGCTGTTCGGCAGCGTTCCCCTGGTGATCTGCGGTGCGATGGTCGGCTACCTGATCGAGCGAGGTCGCGTGCGCCGCAGCCGAGCGGCGACTCGACGTGGCTATGTCACTGGCGGAATCGTCGCCGTGGTGGGCGCCCTGCTCGCGCAGACGACGGTGCAGCTTGGCGCCGAGGGCAGCACCGCGCGGTTCGGCCCGGTCGAGTACGGGGCAGTGGGGCCGTATGCGGCCTCGGCCAGTGAGCTGGGGGAGTTGAGACTGCCAGCGCCAGGCCAATATGCGATCTTCGCGGTGGGATTCGCACCACGCGATCCTGACTGCCAGGTCACGGGCGTCGGCACGCCCGCCCAGTCGGCGGAGTTGCTCACCATCGCGCCCGGCGGCTACGGAGGCGATGCGGCCTCCTATGCCTGGGTCGCGTCCTTCGACGTTTCCCTGCCCGGTGCCTACTCGCTGGCCTGCCGCAGCTCTGACCCGCAGGCGTCATACGTCGTCGGAGAGGTCCCACAGATCCGTGGGGCCGTGGGTGCGCTGGTTCACTGGCCGCTGATCGCGATCTGGCTGCTCGGTGCCATCCCTGGTCTGCTGATCAGCGCGGATACGGTCAGGCGACGCGCCAGGCGCCGCTCGGCGCCAGGCGCGAAGGTGGAGCTTTAGCCGTTCCGCCACCGGCCGGCCGGCCGGCGGGGCGGGGGGCGCGCATGCTCTGTGGAACGCAGCGGCATCGACCCCGGCGGGCAGCGATGTACCGAGTCAGACCGCGCCTCGGTCGACCAGGCTGAACGTGGTGTCGATCGGGGCGTCGCCGAGAAACTCCACGTAGATCTCCTTCTTACTCGGACTCCACTGCACCACACCGTATTCCTCGCTGACGATGGCGTAGGTGGTGCGCCCCTTGTTGTCCTGACGGCCGAGCCCGAACAGGGTCGCTGCTGTCGGCTCACACTCAGTTCCCACCAGCGACGCGTAGCCGGCTGCATCGATCTTGACTCCGAGGCGCGGTCGGTGCGAGACGTCCGGGTTCAGTGATTCGATGCGGCGGTGGCGGACGACCCCACCCGGTTCCACTGCGCCGGCTGGGTGGCGTCGAAGCTGGTGGCAAGCTCGATGGGTGCGCGATCCGGAGGCAGGACGTGGCCTCACTCGGTGACGAAGACGCTCTTTGGGTACGCGGTCGACGTGGGTACGGGACGCTGGCCGAGTTGCTATTGGTGTAGCGGTCAGCCGGTCAAGACCAGGGCGTGTGGTGTGACGGTCACGGTGGCGGCCACGGCGCTTTGGACTCGTACCGTCGCTTGCGGCGTCTCGATGAGAGTGGCCACCGAGCGTGCGACGCCCTTCGCGGCGGTCAGGGTCGGCTTGCCGCCCACCCTGACACCGCCCTCGGCGTCGCCCGTGGCGGTCACGGTCACCAGCGCCGCCGCGATGCGGTCCACCGGCACATCTGCGAGCGTTTCCGTGGTGCCCAGCGCGACCTCGACATCGGACTGTTCGGTGGCGCGTACCGGCTCGGGGGTGTGTGGCGGCACGGGGACCACCAGCCCTTCGGTGGATTCGGGTGCGCCCGCGCCGGTGACGTAGCCGACGAGGTTCGCTCGCATCTCCGTGCCCGCTTCGTACCGTAGGTGCACCGACCCTTCGCTGACCGCAATGACCATGAGTCCGCTGCGGGTGCGGTCACTGCCGCTGGTCGCCGACCAGTAGACGGTCTGGTCCAGGTCACCGGCGCGCGTCCCTGCGGAGACGAGCCCACCGTTGGACCCCACGTCGGCGGAGACCTGCAGGATCACCGCCGAGATCGGGCCGGCGTCGGCGAGTTGCCGGACATCGGCGAGCGCGACGCTTGCCTTCTTGCCGTCGGTCCTGGGCACCAGGGTCACCACCCGGGCGGGTGGTACCGCCACGATGCGGCCGGCGTCGGACCGCTCCGCCGGCTCGAACACGCCGACCAGTCGTATCAGTAGATCGCCTCCGCCGGTGGTGCTGGCCCGCAGGTCGCCGTCGGGGCCGAGGTGGGCCACCACGGTGGCGGACGTCTGTGCGCCGGCCTTCGGTACCCGCAGCACGGTCGTCCGGTCGGTGCCCTGACCGACGGTGACCTCGCCGGGGCCCTTCGCGGCCAGGATCGAGACCTCGACCAGCACAGCGCTGGTGCCGGCGGGCGTCTCGGGCACCGGCACCGTCACGTCCACGCCGGCGGGCAGCGCGCCGACCTTGCGCGAGTCGAGCAGCACCTGTGGCTTCACCGGGATGAGGCGGGTGGAGCCGGCGACCGCCCGGTCGGTGGGAGCTGCCGAGGCGGCGCCGAACGAGCGGGCGTCCAGTGCGGTCGCCGGGACGGTCCCGGAGTCGCCGACCCAGGCGTCCACGGCGTACCGGGAGCCCACCAGCACGGCGGCGGAGGCGAGGACCCAGGCCAGTCCGATGATGAGCCAGCGGGTCGCCGGTGACATGGGCCGCCGCTCGCCGGGGGCGACGGTGACCTTCACACCTCTCATCGGGCTACGCATGGCGTCTCCTCCGTTTGCTGCTCGCGCTCACCGGACGCGCTCACGCGCTCCACGGCCCATCCGGTCTCCGCTGTGCGGCTGTCCCATTGTCCGACATCACTGCCAAAGTCGTCAGGGCCTACATGTCGACCCCCGCGGCCGGCGATGCTCGGCTCCGGGAACGCGTTGAGCGCCGCGGCCGTCGCCCACCCGTGGGCCTCGTCTGCCATCGCCTCGATGAGCCGTCGGTCGACGGCCACGCCGACACCCAGATCGACGTTGTTGCGCAGGTGGCGGAGCTGCGCCGGTACCAGTACCGCGGTCGGCAGGAATCCCGCCCGGGCGAGCAGGGCGGCGAACTCCGGCCGCGACGTCGCCGGCCCGTCCGGACCATTGTGCCCGCGCCGACCGCCGTGGCCACCTGTCTCGCCCGGCCCGCCGAGTTCGTCCACCATGGACGTCGAGCACCAGCGGGGTAGGCCGAGTTGTCGCCGTGCGCGGGCCAGCCGCCGCGACAGTGGCTTCGCTCCCGTCAGGCTGCCGGCGACCTCGGCGACCGCGGCCAGCCGCATCGGGTTGGCGCGGACCACCGCGACCACGACACCGTGTGCGCTCAGGCACACCCCTACGCCGTACGCCGACTGGCTGCTCATCGTGCCTCCCCAGCGAAAACCCTGACCGGCATGGCCAACCGCGCGCCGGGGGATGCTTGGGCCAGGAACGCGACCTGGACCTGGGCCAATCCGCCGGCCTCCACCAGATAGCCGCGTCCCGGCAGTGGGCGGAGCGGGGCCTCGCGCGGCAGCCGGACCCGGAGCACCTCGCCGTCGTCCGGCGCCGGGCGCAGCAGCAGCCCGGTTCGCGACATGGTCACCGCCCGCTGCCACGGCTGCATGCCGCGGAAGGCGTCGGTCCGGCCGGCGGTGACAACGTGGATGCCGGCCGGAAGGCCCGGCAGGAGCCGGTCCAGTGCCGGCCCGGCGTCGGGCAGCGACTCGATTCCGTCGACCAGCAGCAGGGCCCGTCCCGTGGTCGGCTGGCTGGTCAACTCACTGAAGGAGCCCGCCACCTCGGTGACCTGGGTGCCGGTCCAGGCGTCCGGGTCGGCGGCCACCACGAGCACGCGGGCGTCGGGTGCGCTGGCGCGGGCGGCGGCGGCGAGCAGCCGCAGCGCAGCCGTGCGACCGCTGCCGGCGGGGCCTGCCACCACCGCGTGCATGCCCGGGCCGAGCGCGAGCGTGGCGACGCTGAGGTCGCGGTAGTGCCGGCCGATGCCGAGTCGCCAGACCGGCCCGCCCGCGGTGGACGAGGACAGCACCTCGCCGGCGGGTACCAGTTCGGGCAACACCGTGACGGTGGGCGCGGGAACCGCGTCCGGGTAGTCGGCGGCGACCCGGGCCACCGCGCCGGCGAGCGCCCCCGGCCGCCCGTCGCAGTGACGTCCGATCTGGATCTCACGTCGGGTGTGCGTGTCGATGGCTCGCAGGCCGGTGAGCTCGGGCACGTCCCGGGCCCGCAGGCCCAGCCCGGTGTACGAGTTGGCGTCGGCCAGGCGCAGACACAGCTTCGTGGGCAGTTGGGTGAGTACCCGGCCGGGTACGCCGCGGTCGTGTGACGCCGAGATGAGCAGCCGGATCCCGACGGGTGCGCCGTCGCGCAGCACCCGCTCCAGTCGTGCGCCGACCTCGCCGATGCCGGCTCGTTCGGCCCCTTCGATCAGCGCGTCCCAGCCGGCCACCACCAGCAGGACGTCTGGTCCCGCGGACCGGCTCGCGCGTCGGTGGGCGATTTCGGCGTCCACCTGGTCGAGTACCCGGGCGAGCCGCTCGCTGTCGTCGACGCCGACCGCCGCGGTCACGTGCGGCAGACCGGCCAGCGCTCCCAGGCCGGTGCCGAGGCCCTCCAGTACGAAGATCCTCTGCCGGTCGGGGGCGCGGTGGCGCGCGAGTGACAGGCAGGCGGTGGCGAGCACCGCGCCGGTGGCGGCCGCGTCGGCGCCGAGCACCAACGTGCCGCCCGCCTCCGGCGCCCAGCACCACACGTCGGAGCGCTGCTCGTCGGGCAGGTCCACGAGGCCGAGCGGCACCGGACCAGGAGCGTCCACCGTGCCGTCGACGTCGGCCGCCAGGCTCCAGGCGTCGACCTCGGGTGGCAGCGGTGGCGGGCAGGGCACCCGCGGCCGGGGGTAGCCACCCCAGTCGGCGGCATCCACCATCGCGGTCACCAAGCGTTCAAGATCTGTCGGTACGCCGTCCGGCTGGTCCTCCCGCATGGTCGTCCCCTGGTCGGCGAGCAGTGCGAACGGGGCGACCTCGATTCGCTGGCGCTGACCGCGTGGGGTGGCCGCGGACACCAATGCGGTCTGCACCCCGACCACCTCGCCGGCACCGAGCCGGACGTAGGCGCGGCCGGGCCTGCGCCGGTCGATGTCGGCTGCCTGCCGGGTGCCCAGCACGTCCCGGGAGTCCGCCTCGTCCTGCACGCGCAACGCTACCCGCAGGTTCGTGTTCGCTCGGATCTTGCCGTCCACGACGCCCTGCGGCCGCTGCGTCGCGAGCAGGAGGTGGATGCCGAGACTGCGGCCCCGCTGCGCCACGTCGACCAGTGCGGCGAGGAAGCCGGGTAGCTCCACCGCGAGGGTGGCGAACTCGTCGATCACGATGAGCAGCCGCGGCAGCGCCGGGTCGGGGGCCACCAGGTCGCCGATGTCGCTGACACCGGCTTCGCGCAGTCGCCGTTCCCGGTGCCGCAACTCGGCTCGCAGGCAGCGCAGCGCCCGCGCGGCCAGGTGTTCGTCGAGATCGGTGACCAGCCCGACGGTGTGCGGCAGCCCGGCGCAGGCGTCGAAGGCGCCGCCACCCTTGAAGTCCACGAGCAGGAAGGTGAGCGCGTCCGGCGAGTGCGCGCACGCCAGCGACGCCACCACCGTGCGCAGGAATTCGCTCTTGCCCGCACCCGTGGTGCCCACCACAAGACCGTGCGGTCCGTCGCTGTGCAGGTCCAGGGTCAACGGGCCGCGTTCGGTCATCCCGATGGTGGCCTGCATCCCGGAGACGCCACGCCGCCACCACTCCCCGATCGACAGCGGGTCGAGCTCCTCGACCGGCCGCCCCAGCCCGTTGGGGCCGGACACCACGGCCCGCAGCAGGTCCACCAGGCGGGCGTGGGCCGGCAGCAACGCCGTCGCGACCGCCTGCTCCGGGTCGGTCCAGCGGGCGAGTGCGCGGGCTGCCTGCCCGCACACCCCCTCGGCGGCCCGCACGGCGAGCAGGCCCGACGTCCGCTCGCCGGTGACCGCGTCGGTCAGGTCGGCGGTGCCGTCCGGCGCCAGTTCGAGGAAGCACCGGCACACCGAAGGCAGCCGTTCCGTGCGCCCGCTCACCACCAGCGTCCGGCCGCTGCCGCGGGCGAGCCGGCCCAGCATCGAGGCGACGCGCCCGGTCAACAGGTCGTCGCCGTCCACCACGACGACGGTGTGCGTGGCGCCCGCCCCGCCCGTGCCGGCTCCGCCCGCGACCGTGAGTGCGGTGCGAGACGGTGGTGCGGTGTCGGCGGCCAGCCGGGTGAGCAGTTGTTCGGTGGCGGCCGGGTCGGAGGCGACCCGCAGTGTCCCGTCGTCACCGCTGAGGTGGGGCAGCCACTTCAACCAGTCCCACGCGGCCAGCTGGTCCGGCTGCACCACCAGGGCCAGCGCCAGGTCGGCCGGTCCGTGCCGGGTGACAAGATCCAACACGACGGCGGCGACTGCGCTGCGCGTGGCGGTGCCGGTGCCGACGACGCCCAGCCCCGAGCGGTCCCGCAGGCTGACGTGGATCGGTACGTCCGACAGGCGAGACCGTTCGGCGAGCGCCTCGCTCAGCTCCGGCCGTCCCGCCAACTCCTCGGCGCCGCGCCGGCCCAGCTCCGGAAGCCAGGGTCGGGCACCCACGCCGACCACCACCTGCAGTTCGTCCGCGTCGCCCGGGCGTACCTCCCACAGATCTCGACCCGACGCGGCCCGGCGCACCAGGCCGGCCAGGCCCGGATAGGCGGCGCGGGCCGCCGCGGCCACCGCGGAGCGGGTGGCGTCCAGGTCGGCGCCGAACCGCTCTGCGGCCGCCGCCGACTCCCTGGCCATCCGGATGGCGTCCTTCTTGGCACGGTGCTTGGACTCGACCCAGCGGGCCAGCGCCATCATCGGCGTCATCGCGACCATGACCAGGAAGAACGGGCTGAACACGAAGGCCATCACCACGCCGATCGGCAGTGGCGCGATCAGTAGCAGCCAGGACAGCGGCGCGGGTACGGACACGGGTGCCGGCGCGGCCGGCACGGGTACCTGCTCCGCCGGCGCGGTGGTGGCCACCCGGGGGGTACGGATCAGCGGCTCGCGGCCCGCTGGTGCCTCGCCGGTCGACGGCGCGGGCCACGGTAGGGGGGTAGGTGGGTCGGCGGGGGGTGCCACCCGGAAGGCTGTGTCGCCGAGCCGCAGGTAGGTGCCGTCGAGCAGGTCGGCGTCCGTCTCGTCGTCGGTGAGGTCCCGTCCGTCCACCCGTACGGGGCAGTCGTCGTCGACGGCCGTGGCGGTGACCCGTAGCTGTGCGGTCGTCTCGATGTGCACCAGCGGCCGGGCCACCGGTCCGAAATCCACTCCGGCCTGTCGGCTGCGTCCGATCGCGAACGTGCCGTGGTCGAGTGCGATGGTCTGGCCGCTGTCGGGCCCGGCCACCCGGCTCAGCTCGACGACGGGCCGCCCAGCCGGCCCGCCGGGTGACCGGTGAGCCGGGCCGCCCGGTGCTGCCGGCCGCACGCTCAGCTCCGAGCCGGCCCACATCGGCAGGTCCGCCAGCACCGTGTCGCCGGGAACTTCCGCGCCGTCGACCTCGATGACCAGTTCACCGGCCGCGACCCGGGCGGTTACCGGTCCGACCAGTCGGTCGAGCAGCTCACTGACGGTGACGTCCGGGGCGACCGTTACCAGGCAGACGTCACGGGTGGTGAACCGTGGGCCGGCCAGATCGCGGACCGGCCGCTGCTCTTCGATGCGGACGCTGAGCCTCATGACCACAGTTCGCCGTCGGGCGTGCCGGTGGTTCCCGCCCAGCACGTGGGTTCGGCAGATTCACGCGGAGCGATCAATTGCGTATCGTGGGTCGGTGGCCGAAAGATCTGCGCCGGGTACGACAGCCGTATCCGGCTCGTCGGCGGAACCACTCGACACGGGGGACGGGCGGCGCGAGCTGCCGCGCGCCGTGCTCGTGCGTTTCCGGGCGGGGGACGCCGACGCGCTCGGCGAGGTCTATGATCGTTACTCGCGTTCGGTGTGGGCCGTTGCCATGACTGTCACCCGCGCCGACCACCTCGCGCAGGAAGCCCTCCAGGAGACGTTCATCCGCGCGTGGAACTCCGCGTCGGCGTACGACCCGGAGCGGGATCTCGGCCCGTGGCTGTTGACCATCGCGCGGTACACGGCGCTGGACCTGATCCGGCGCGAGCTGCGACCCACCCGGGGTGGCCACGAGGCCGAGCAGGACGCGGTGGTGGAGGCACCCGACCTGGACGTGGCATGGTTGTCCTGGAAGGTGCAGGAGGCGCTGCGTCAGCTCGCCGACCACGAGCGGGAGATCATCCGGCTGTCGTTCTTCGATGACCTGACCCATGCGCAGATCGCCCAACGGCTGGAACTGCCACTGGGTACGGTCAAGTCGCGCTCGCACCGGGCGCACCGGCGGCTGGCCGAACTGCTGGCCCACGTGCGGGATCCCCCGCAGTCGGGCGACGACGCGAACCAGACGGGCACCGGGGGGCGAACAACAATCGGGAAAGCGGGCAGCGAGGGGAGGAGCGACGGGTGAGCACCGCACCACAGACCGACGGGGGCGCAGACGAACAGTTCGTGGACCTGCTGGCCGGGCACCTCGATCGGCACGCGAGGCGCACCCCCGGGCGGAAGAAGGCGGCGGCGCAGAGCGCCGACCCGGCCCTGCTGGCTGCCGTGGTCACCGAGTTGCGCGCCGAGACCACCTGGGCATCCGGTCCGCCGCCGGCGCTGCGCGACAGCATTCTCAGCCGGGTGCGGGCGCACGCCGCCGAGCAGCGCGTTGTCGAGCAGCGGGTTGTCGAGCAGCGCGTAGCCGAGCCGGCGTCCGAGCCGCTGACTGCGCCCGAACCTGCGCCCGAGCCGCTGTCCGCGTCCGAGCCGCTTTCCGCGCCCGGGGCGGTGTCCGCGCCCGTGCCGCCGACCGGCGGCCCGGCCACCACGGTCCCGGCGCCGGAGCCCGGCCCACGGTGGTGGCACCCGGCACAGTGGCGTCCCCGGATGGGCCGGCTCACCTGGGCGCTGCCCGCCGCCGCCCTCGGTGCCGCGGTGTTCACCGCTGGTGTCCTGGCCGTCGACCGGATGCTCGACCCGCAACCGCGCGCCGACGTATACGTCGCCGCCGGCACGGACCTGGCTCCGGAAGCGCGCGGCACGGTGTCCGTCGTGGACACCCGGTCGGGAGCGTCGGTCGTGCTGGAGCCGGTCGGGCTGCCCGCCGCGGCGCCCGGCTCCTATTACGCGGCGTGGCTCAAGGGACCGCGCGGCACCGTACCGATCGGGTCGTTCCACGAGCGTCGCAGCGGCGTACCGATCGAGCTGTGGAGTGGCGTGGACATTGCGGACTACACCACCTTCAGCGTCACCCTTCAGACGGAGGGAGCGCCGCCGACCCCGTCCGGCCTGGTGGTGATGACGGCGGTCCTGAACCCCTGAGCACAGCAGGCTGGCGCGGTCCGCCACTACCGGTGACCGCGCCAGCGGGACAACTTCGGCGCTCGTTCAATGGTTGGCCCACGACGGCGGTGCCGGCGGGGGCTGAGGTGCCACGGGCGGATCGCCCGGCTCCGGGCGCTCCTGCCGGTCCCGCAGCTCGGTGCGGTACTCCTCGTACGCGGCGGTGTAGTCGCGTTCGGCCGCTACGGCCTCGCGACAGGTCTCAGCGCGCTCCCGGCAGGTGACGGCGAGCTGGGTCAGCTCCGTGGCGACCTGATCGAGGATGGCGGCTGCGGCGTCCAGTTCGTCCGTCACGATGTTGGTCAGCTGGCCACCGATCATGGAGCCGGTGCCGATCGCTGCCCGCGCGGGCTCCATGAGCGTGCCGGTCATCTGAGCCGCCGCGTCCAGGACGGTGGCTGCGGCCTCGTAGTCCTCCGCGAATGGCATTACGACGCTCCCTTCCAGGGCGGTGCCGGGACACATGTGCGGGGCCGGGGCGTCAGTACCAACCCCGGCCCCCGGCACGGCGACCCACCACTCAGACCCGGGTGATCCCGGTGTTCATGATCTCGTCGAGCTGGACGGCCTGCGCGTCCATCGCCTGACCGAGCGATCCGGCCGACTCGCCGGCCGCCACAGCGACGGCGTTGAACTGGGTGGCCACGTCGTTCAGCTCTCCGCCGAGGCGGGCGAGGTCGGCCCGGAAGGTCTCGAAGATCTCCTGTACGCGCACCGTCGTCTCGTTGACCCGTGCGTCGAGCTCGACACCGACCTCCTCGGCCTGGGTCCGGTTGGCGCCGGTCCACTGGACGCCGCCGAAGCTCGTGGTCACCGAGCGGGACTCCTGGCTGACCGCCAGCAGCGCCGAGACCACAGCGGTCTGGGCGTTGGTGATCTGCTCCTGGAGACCGGCGACCGCGCTGTCCGTCGTCGAGACGACGTTGCCGCCGCAGGCGGCGAGGTTGTCGCCGAGGCTGCGGTACGCGATGGCGTGCTGCTGGATCTGGGCGACGTCGCCGCCGAGCATTCCGACGTTCATGACTGCTACCTCCCGATGTGGTCTTCCCGGGCGACCGGTGTCGCCTCGGTCGTCTGCATTCGCTGCGGGGTACCGTTTCGGTTCCCTCGCTCACCAGTCCGACCAGCCGTCGTCGAAATCGAGGTCGATCGGCGCGAACTCGTCGTAGCTGATGTCGATCCCGGGCACCGACTCCAGGTAGGGATCCCAGGTCACCGCGTCGAGCGCCGGGCCCAGCAGGGCCGGCGCCCCGTCGTCGTAGGCGGCCGAGGTCTGCATCTGCGCCCAGAAGTCGTCGTCGTGTGTGAAGTCGACGGTGGTGCCCTGGGGCGCCCCGAGGCCGATCATCGTGTCGTACGCGGTGTGGTAGGGATCGGGCAGCTCGTGCGCGGACACGTCATCCCAGCTGGCCAGGTTCGTTGATCCCGCGGTGCCGTAGCGGTACAGGTCGTCCGGCGGCGGCGCATACTCTCCGCCCGGATCGACGGAGAAGCCGTCCGGTAGGCCGCCGTCGAGGTCGAGGGCGGCAGCGGACCAGATGTCCGGGTCCGGGAATCCGGGCCGATCCGTGAACGCGGGGTCGAACGGTGACCGGAACTCATCCCGCACGTCGAACGCCAGCAGACTGCCCGGTGGCGCGTGCTGGGCGACGAGCACGTCCGCTGTGGACACGCCGGCGAGTTCGGCGATGCGCTCTACCGCGAGATCCCCGCTGACCGGATACTTGACGCTGACCAGTGCACCCGGGCCGCTCGCCAGACCTTCGGAGAAGTCGCTGTGCTCGGCGGGTCGATACCCGTCGTTGTTGGCTCGGAACCCGAACGCGCCGATGAAGGGGATGTTCACTGCTGCCATCCCGTCGAGGGCAAGGGTGGGTGGCCGCAGGTCCAGGATCGGGCCGAGATTCACCTCGCCGGCAATCGAGGTGACCAGGCCGTAGCGGTCTCCCTGGAACGAAACGCCGGCCACGCCGCCGATGGTGAGACCATCCACCGGGGCCGTGTCGTTGTCGATCAGCAGGACGCCGTTGCGCACACCCACGTACACCGACTCGGACGCGTTGTGGGGCCCCTGGGCGGAGGCGCCCCAGCCCACGATGTTGAGGATCCCCTCCTTGGTACGCGAGCCGCCGTCGAGGACATGGTTGGGGACGAACGCCAGGTTCTGCGGCGCCGCCCAGACGTAGGGCGGGTACGCAGCCGGCGGCACGAACAGCTGCCCGATGGGGTGCAGCGGTGGCTCGGCCGGAATCGGGATATAGAACGGCGACTCCAGGTCGGGGCCGAGATCGTCGGGCAGGGCGATGCGCCCCAGCTCGTCCCGGGCACCGGTGAGCAGCACGTCGTTGGCGGGACCGCCGAGCAGCGGGTGGCTGGTGGAGCCGCCGAGGAGCGACGCGCCGGCGAGGCCGGCGAGGCGAGTGTCACCGTCACCGCCGCCGGTGCCGTCCAGCTCGTCCAGCCGGCTCTGCGGCATGTCCTCGGAACGGTCGAGGAAGAAGAGCCGGTAGCCGCCGGGAAGCTCCTTGATCTGTCCGGGGGCTGACAGCATTCCACCCGGGAGACCTATCGCGCCGGGTCTCGCACCCGGTACCGATCCGCCGTCGCCGCCGTACACGGTGCCGTCGGGACCCACGACCTGCGCGCCGGGCGGGATGAACTGCAGTCCCGGTTGCAGCGGTATCGGCGTCGTCGAGCCGGGCAGCGTCATGGTCGGCCGTCCGGCGGCCGGCCCGCCGGTGGCCTGCGCCAGGACGAATCCGCCGCTGAGCGTGTCTGCCCCGGCTCCACCCGTCAGGACGTCGTCCCCGGCTCCGCCCGTCAGGATGTTCTCCCCGGCGCGGCCCGCCAGGCTACCGGTCACCGCAGCACCGCTCGGCGTAGCCGTCTCGATCAACGTCGGGAGAGTGCCGAACGTGCTGGTCGCCGGGGGCGTGGTGGCTGCGCCGCCGAACAGGGTGAGCGGCTCACTCGGGGTGCGGGGGCTGCCGGGTGCACCGGTCGGCCGCAGCGACTCGACCACCTGGCTGAGGCGCTGCATGATCGCGGGTGCGGCCAGCCTCGGGTCGGCACCCCGGAACACGCCCTCCAGCACGATGCCCACCTCGGCGACCCGCACCGCGATAGCGGCCGCATCCGGCCCGTCCGGCGGCGACGTACGGGTGATCCGTAGCGCCTGGGCGAGTGCCTGACCGGCGGCGAACGGGCGTCCCGCGTCGACTGCGGAGATGGCCCGTGCGAGGTTCGCCACGATCCCGGTGCCCTTGGCCAGGTCGGCCAGGTCGGTCCGGGTCTTCTGGTCGAAGTCGAACGCGGTTCCGGCGACGGTCTTCTGGTCACCGAGGACTCCCCTGGGATTGAGCAGCGCCGTCGCTCCGGCGGAGATGACCGTGAGGCCGTTGCTGAACGCGCTCAGCGCGTCGCCTCGGTCGAGAG
Source organism: Micromonospora phaseoli (assembly GCF_900109115.1). Classification (GTDB taxonomy): domain Bacteria; phylum Actinomycetota; class Actinomycetes; order Mycobacteriales; family Micromonosporaceae; genus Micromonospora; species Micromonospora phaseoli. The sequence goes on along the minus strand of NZ_FNYV01000016.1, from coordinate 24,826 downwards.
CCTGGATCACGCCGACGGCCGGGGTCACGAGTCGGCTGACGTCTCCTACGGATGTCCCGAGTCGTACCAGGTCGAGCGCGAGGCTCTTGTCGATCAGGTCGAGGCTCGCCAGCAGCGGTCCGCCGTTGCCCAGCACGCTGCCGGCCGCGCCGAGCCCCGCGGTTATCGCACCGACCACCGTGTCCGCCTGGGACGCCTGGAACACCGACGCACCGATGTCGAAGGCGCGCTTGGCGTTGCGCAGTACGTCCAGGGTGCCGCCGGCATCGAAGAGACCGCCCACGATGGTGCTCTGTCCGACCAGCTTCGCCGCCCCGGCTGCCGCCCCCAGCAGGTCGGCACCGGCGGTGAAGGCGGCCAGGCCCGCTCCGATGGCGCCCAGCCAGTTCCCTTCGATGGCATGGCTCACCGCTTCGACCGCGTTGATCGCCAGGGTGGCTATCCCGACGGCCTGTAGGCCGGGTACGACGAGACTGGCGACGCCAAGTGCGATCTTGCCGATCTGGAAGATCGCCTTGAACGGGTTGTCCTCCCAGGCCGTCACGATGGCCTTGCCGATCGACTTGACGGTGTCGAAGATCCGGGACAGGAAGCCCTTCTTCTTCTTTTTCCTGCGGCTGATGTCGGTCAGCACACCGAGATCGTCGAAGGTGATGTTGAGCTTGTACTTGCCGAGGTCCTGACTCCGGCCGCCGGGGATGCCCCACTGGCGAGCGAGAATCAGGAACTCGGGGTTGTCCTCGACCGCCTCCCGGCTGCGCAGCCGCAGCCGACTGCGGCCGAGCGCGTCAACCACGTTGCCGCCCACCACGGCGGTCAGCTCGCGTTCGGTGAGCGCCGGGGCCCCGACGACGGCCAAGGCGCGGAACGCCGCGACCACCCGGTTGACGCGGTCGCGCAACTGCGGCCCGTCGGTCGCGCCCCGCAGGTAGCTCAGCGCCCCGACGAACTGGGCCTGGATAGTCGGTGACTGTGCCATCGAGCGGGGGATCTGACTCGCCACCAGGAGGAAGAGTTGCTGCTGGACCGGCTGGGTCAGGTCGATCGGCGTCGCACTGCCCAGATCGACCCCGGCGCCGGTCATCGCCTGGTCCACGAGCCCGGCCAGGCCGACGGTGTACGCGTCGTCGATGACCCCCGCCGTGCGCCCGAGCTTCAGGACGAGATCGATGCCCGCCTCGTTGAAGAACGCCGTCGGATCGGTGTCGCCCTCGAATCCGGTGGGCAGCAGCGCGCTCTGCATCATCCGGTTGGCGCGCAGGAACTCCACCGCCGCCGCGAACCGGGCCGACTGGGTCGCGGCCGTGGCGCCGGGGTCGGTCCAGCCGACCCGGGCGGCGAAGATGAGAGTCTGCCCCAGTTGGATGTCGTTCGGTGCGGTCGCGTCCCGGCCCACGAGGTGTGCGGGTAGCCAGTCGACGATCGCCGCGAACTCGAGTTCAGCGGCGGCGATCTTCGCAGCCAGCTCTGCCGGTGCGCTGTCGACGGTGGCGAAGTCGTGCGTGGCCAGCACGTCGCCAAGTCGTGGCAGGTCCGCCGCGCGGGCGAGGCGGTGGTCCAGTTCGAAGGTGCCAGCCACCCAGTCCAGCAGTCGCTCCGGGTCGGCCAGCACGTCGTCGACGGCGCGGCCGTCTGACCAGAAGTCCTGCCAGAACACCTCGGTGGTGCGTTGCTCGGCCCGGTTGCGGAACAGGCCGAGGAACCCACGGCCGGTCTGCTCCCGTTCCACCGCTGGCCCGGGGGGGCCGACGTGCTCGATGCCCAGCGCGAGGGCCAGCACGCGCAGGTCGGGCAGCAGTTCGGCGGGAAGCTCGGGCCGCTGCCCAGCCAGCAGCGCCGGCACCAGCACCGGCGACAGGCGCCCGAGTGCCTCGTCCAGCGCCGCATTCGTACCCGCGGGGGCGAGGCCGACGAGGACGGCCCGCAGATCTCGTGGGCTTGCGAAACCGAGAAGCGCGTTGAGCACACTGCGGAGTTCGGCTGTGGTGGCACCGAGGCTGGTGGCTACTCCGCGTGGGTCGATCGCGAACTGCTCGGCGAGGTCGGCCTTGTCGATGACGCCGGTACCCAGGGTGGCGAACCCGTCCTGGACAAGTGCGAGTTGCAGCGGCGCCTGGCTGGTCAGCTCGGCGAGATTGAGTGCGCCCACGGTCTGGCGCCGCACCGCCTCCGCGCGGGTCGCGGTGTCGCGTAGTACCCCGCCCAGGGTCCGCGCGCCCTGACTGTCGATACCGACGTACGCCATCCTCCGGCTCCTTCCCCCAACGCGTCCCTGATGAGGGTCGCGATAGCCGAGGTTCGCCGTGGCGGCATGAAGCGGTTCCCTACCGACACCGGGGAACCACGCAGCGGGTGGCCGACGAATGCGTGATGTGCGGGCCGACCGGTCCGACACCGCCCGCGTCACCGATCGCCGGAGGTTCTCATGTCCACACAGGTCAGCATCGCGACCGCGACACCGTTGTTCGATGCCGAGCAGGCTCGCGGGGACGCTGCCCGTCGGTGGGCCGGTACCCCGCTGGCCACCCAGCACTGGCTGGAGCAGGCGAGCGGCTTTCCGCGCGCCGACGTGTCGGTTGACCCCGCGGCGGCGGCCACCGTGGTCGCGGCTTCTCGGGGATACCGGTTGACCCGGGGTCACCTGGAAGAGACGGTCGCGTTCGCCGAGTTCCTCGCCGGCGAGGCGTTCACCAGCGAGGAGCGAGCCGAGCTGGAGCAGGACGTGGTGGACGCGTTCGAGGACTCGCCCAAGCGGGCGCTGCAATCCCTGCGTCCACTGGCCGGCGGTGTCCGACGGGTGACCGCCCTCAACCCGGTGCAGCGCGCGCAGCGCCGGCTCCAGGCGCTCACCACCAGCTACCTGCTGGAGCTGCGCCGCCAGGCCGACGGGCACGAGCTGAGCCCGCTCATGGTGGTGGTGAGCCGGCACAATCCGGTGGTACGGCACTGGGCGTCAGCGGGCGTGGTGCTGGTTGCCGACGCCCTGGCCGCGCGGATGGAGCAGCATCGGCTGGTGTTGGGCCTTGTCGGCCGCGAACTCGAGGCGCCAGCCGTGCTCGCCGACCGGCTGCTGGCCCGGGCCGAGCAGGCAGGTCGCCTGGAGGTCGCCGAACTGGCCGCTTCGGAACTTCGCCTGCTGCTGATCCGCGCCTGGTTGACCGACCTCGGCACGAAAGCCCTCGCGACGGTCCGGGAGGACGTCGCCCGGGCGGTACAGTCCGCTCTCGACGTGGACATCGTTGTGCAGCATGTGGGCTACCGGGCGGCGCTGGAGGTGGTGGGTCAGGCAGCCTGAGCCTGCGCCGCAGGTGCCCTCGGGCCGGATGACGTGGGCCGCGTTGGTGCTCACCGACAGGATGCGGGCACCCTGATCGGCAAACGCGGAATCGCTGCAGCCGATGAGCCCCCGCGTCACCGACTACAGCGATACCCGTCACGCTATCGGCACCCACCCGGCTATGATCTTAAGCAGGGCTGTACCTTGTTCCGGTTGCCGCACCCGGCCTGAGCTGGGAAAGTGCCTGTCGTTTTGGTGATGGCGGCAACGGAACCGGCAGAATCGGCCCAGGAGGTTGCCGCATCCAGGGCGACGCCGGAGAGATCCGAACGGGAGTACCTTGACGCAGGCCGAAGGCGGCGATTCGCAGGCGATCGGGGACATCCTGCGAACGCGACGCACCTCGTTGGGATTGACTCAGGCGGATCTCGCGCTGCGGGCGGGCATCAGCGTGCGTTCGGTGCGCAATCTGGAACGCGGTGGCGGTGGGTCACCACGGCCGCAGACCCTGCAGCGGCTGGCATCGGCCGTCGGCCTCAGCGATTTCGGGAACACTGGACCCGTGCCGCGACCGCGCCGCGCCGGGATCCACATCGCCGTACTCGGCCCGCTGGCCGTGCACGACAACGACCGCGAGGTGTCGATCCATTCCCTGATGCAGCGCCGGCTACTCGGACTGCTCGCGCTGAATCCCGCGCAGTTGGTGCGCACGGCCGACATCGTCGAGGTGCTCTGGGACGGCCGTCCGCCGGCTACGCACTCGAACCTGGTCCACGTGTACGTCGGCGCGCTCCGCAAGATCCTGGAGCCGGAGCGGGAGTCCCGATCGAGTTCGGATGTCGTCGTCACCGGCGTCACCGGCTACCGGCTGGCTCTGGACCGCGACCAGATCGATCTGGCCCGGTTCGACGACCTGGTGAAGCAGGCTCGTGGTCAGGGCAAGCGTGAAGACGCCTACGACGACTACGAGCGGGCGCTGCAGTGCTGGCGCGGACCGGTCGATGCGGCGATCCACCAGCACCCCGCCGCGGTGGTGGCCGCCCAACAGCGAATCGTCGCGACACTGGCTTTCGCTGATCTAGCGATCGAGCTCCGGCGCTACGACGCAGCGGTGCGCTGGCTCGATCCGTTGAGTCGTGAGGAGCCGTTGCACGAAGGGCTGCACGCCCGTCTGGTGCTGGCTCTGGCCGGCTCCGGACGGCAAGCCGAGGCGCTGCACCACTTCGCGGCCGTCCGTGCGCGCATCGTCCAGGAACTCGGGGTCGAGCCCGGGCCTCAGCTGGCCGACGCCCACCTGAGGGTCCTCCGCCAGGAGCTGCCCGGCGGGCCGCCACCGGGGAGGGCCACCGTCCAACATACGGACGTCACCGTCACCCCCTGTGAACTGCCCGCGGCGACCTCGATCCTGATCGGACGGTCCAGCGCCCTGCGGGGCTTGGACCGGCTGCTGCCCGGTACCGTGGACGCGCAGCCGGCGGCCGCGATCGCGGCGATCTCGGGTGGCCCCGGCACCGGGAAGACCGCACTCGCCGTGCACTGGGCGCACTCGGTCCGCGAGCACTTTCCGGACGGCCAGCTATACGTGAATCTCCGTGGGTTTCATCCCACCGGGCCGGTCGTGTCGGCGCACGAGGCCATGCGGACCTTCCTGGAGTCCCTCGGCGTCGCCCCGAGGCGAGTTCCGCAGAGCCAGGAGGGGCGGGTCAACCTCTACCGGAGCCTGCTGGCCGACCGGCGGGTCCTGGTCGTCCTGGACAATGCCCGCGACGCCGAGCACGTGCGGCCGTTACTGCCCGGCAGTGCCGGCTCTGCTGCCGTGGTAACCAGCCGCAACAGGCTGACCGGGCTGGTCGCGGTCGAAAACGTCACAGCTGTCGGCCTGGAGGCGCTCAGCCCTGAGGACTCCCGTGAGCTGGTGGGTCGCCGTCTCGGTGCCGCCCGGCTCGCGGCCGAGCCCGACGCGGCAGCCGAGATCGGCCGCCTGTGCGGGCACCTCCCGCTGGCGCTGGCGATCCTGACCGCCCGCGCAACTGTCCAGGCGGAGCTTCCACTGGCTTCCTTCGTCGAGTACCTGCGCGCGGAGCGTGACCGATTGGACGCCCTGCGGGGCGACGAGACGACCATCGACATCCGGGCGGTCTTCTCCTGGTCGTACGGCGTGCTCAGCCCGGAGGCCGCCCGGCTGTTCCGCTTGCTCGGCGCGCACACCGGTCCGGACATCGGAGTCGAGGCCGCGGCGAGCCTGGCCGACTGCTCCGTCGACCGGGTGCGTGCGCCGCTCGCCGAGCTGGTGCGCGGCAGTCTGATCGAAGAAGAACCACACGATCGGTACACGCTGCACGACCTGCTGCGGGTGTACGCGCTGGAGGTGGCCGGCACCGTGGACAGTGCAACCGACCGACGTGCCGCGACTCGGCGGATGCTCGACCATTACCTGTCCGGTGCCATCGGCGCCAGCCGGGTCCTGGACCCCCACCGCGATGCCACCCGGCCGGGGCGACCGCCGGTCGGGCCCAGACACTTCGACAGCCGGGCCGACGCGACGGTCTGGTTCGCGGTGGAACGGCAGAACCTGCTCGCCGTCCAGGACGCGTCGACCGATGCCTGCATGGACGATCGGACATGGTGGCTCGGCTGGGCGCTCGCGGGCTACCTGCAACGAAGCGGACACTGGCAGAACTGGGCAGACACCCAGTCGGTCGCGCTGGAGGCAGCCCGGCGACTCGGCGACCTCCAGCGCGAGGCATACGCCCACCGCAACATCGGGCTCGCGTACGCCCGGATGGGCGAATTCGGGGAGGCGACGGCGTGCTACCGGCGCGCCCTGGAGCTGTACGAGCGGATCGGTGATCTGGCCGGCGCGGCGTCCGCACATCTGAACCTGGGGTGGGTGGCCGACCGCCGCCAGCATTTCACCGAGGCGCTCCACCACGCGGAGCAGGCGTTGACGCTCTACCGTTCGGCGCAGCACCCGGCGGGCGAGGCAGACTCACTCAACACGATCGGCTGGTACCAGATCCAGTTGGGCGATTATCGGTCGGCGCTCGCCCTGTGCCGTCAGGCGCTGGCGGTGCAACAGGCGATCGGCGATCGGCCCGGCCAGGCCGACACGTGGGACAGCCTGGGATATGCCTACCATCACCTCGGTGACCACGAGCAGGCCCTGGGCTCCTACCGGCAGGCCCTCGCGCTCTACAGCGAGGCGACGGACCGGTACCACGAGTCGCTGGTTCTGAACCACATGGGCGACACGCACCGCGCGGCCGGCGACGTCACTGCAGCCGGGGACTTCTGGCGGGAGGCACTGCGGATCCTCGACGAACTCGGCCACGCTGAGGCCGCTGACGTCCGCGACAAGCTGACTGGGCTTCCGCAGGTCGGCAGGTGATGACCGCAGCGGCGGATCGTTCGAGTCGGGGCGCTGTCTCCAACTGGTTCGACTGACCGCTGCGCGCCCGCAGCCGTCCGTATCATCTCGGTATGGCGAGCCTGGAGCCACGGATCAGCCGCCGGGCGGTGCTCCTGGCCGCCGGAGGGTCGCTCGTCGCCTGCTCCCGGCAGCCCGAGGTCGACGAGGTCCACCTGCGGCTGGCCACCGGGCCGGCTGGGGCGGTGTACCGGCGCATCGGCGGTGCGCTGGCCGCACACATCTCCGAACATGTGCCGGGCGCCACGGTGACCACGGTGCCGAGCGGGGCGTCCACCGACAACATCCGGATGCTGCGGTCCGGCGCGGTGCACCTTGGGTTGACGAGCCTGGACGTACTGATCACGACCGACGGCAGCGCGCCCGCGGGGCTCTCGGCGATATGCCGGCTCTACGACAGCCACCTTCATCTCGTGGTCATGGCCGACGCGGCGATCGACGAGTTCCGGGACCTCGAAGGCAAGCGGGTGTCCCTCGGTGCCCGCGACTCGGGCACCGAGTTCACGTCGCTGCGGGTTCTGGCACTCGGCGAGGTGAACGCCGACGGTCGGTTCCTCAGCCAGGCCGAGTCGGCGGCGGCACTGCCCGACGGCGACATCGACGCGATGTTCTCCCTGACCGGGGTGCCGACACCCGCCATCACCGAGCTGGCGCAGCGGCACCCCGTCCGGCTGATCCCGTTGGACGCACAGGCCAACGCGCTCTTCACGGCGTACCCAGGCCCCTACGCTCCGGCAATGATCCCCGCGACCGCCTACGTCGACGTCCCGGCCACCCGCACCGTCGCCGTGCCGAACGTGCTTCTCGCGCGCGACGACCTGCCCGAGGACCTGGTCTACGCCATCACCGACACCATCTTCACGCACACCCCGACGATCGCGTCCGAAAGCCGGGACGACGCCGAAGCCGTCCCGGAGGCGTGGCAGATCAACGTGCGTACCGGCATCTCCACCGCATCGATCCCGCTTCATCCGGGTGCAGCCGCCTGGTTCCGCGATCGTAAGCGTTGAGCGCAGACAGCGGCGGGCCGGTGACCGGACCAGGTCCTCAGACCGGTGACCGGGCCGGCGCGCCGGACGACGACGCGACCTGCGGAACGACCGGCAACGCGATCACCGCGGCGAACCCGTGCCCGGACCCGTCCGGACGCGGCAGGCCCTCCTCCAGTCGCAGCTCGCCCCCGGCCGCCCCGACCAGATCGGCGCAGATCGCCAGCCCCAGGCCGGTCCCGGGTACGTTCTGGTGCCGCGGCGACCGCCAGAACCGCCGTAGCGCCTTGGCCCGCTCGGAGACGTCGATCCCCTGGCCGTCGTCACGAACAGTGATGGTGACCGCGCCTCCGGCGGCGGCGCCGTTGCCACGTCCGGCGCCTGCACCACCGGGGGCCACTCGGGCGGTCACCTGCACCACCTGCGCGTCCGACAGCCGTAACGCGTTGCTGATCAGCTCGTCCAGGATGCTGCCCAGTCCGCCCGGCGGCTCCAACAACCGCAGCCCTGGTGGCACGTCGACCGCCAGTGTCTGCCCCGCTCTCGCCGTCAGCGCCCGCCACCGGTCCACCCGGGTTGCCAGCACCTCGTCGAGATCCACCGGCGACGCCGTCCGCATGCTCTCCATCCGCGCACTGGCCTGCAGCGAGTTCAGCATTCGCTGCATCGCCTTCAGCTCGTCGACGGCGACGTCGTACACCTGCCGTCCGTTGCCCTCCGGTCGCAGGTGTGCCTCGAGGCTCTCGACCGCGAGCCGGAGGCTGGTCAACGGGTTGCGCAACTGGTGCGACGCGTCGGACACGAACGCCCGCTGCCGCTGCGCGGCGTTCTCCACGGCGTCCATCATGGTGTTGAACGACTCCGCCAGCCGTCGTAGCTCGACCGGGCCGGCCTGGGCGTCGGCGCGGATCGTCAGGTCGCCCGCGGAGATCCGTGAGGTCGCCGTGTCCAGTTTCCGCACCGGCCGGAGCACCCAGGCCGAAACCGGCCAGGCGACGGCCGTGAGGGCGATCAGCGGCAGCAGCCCGAGACCGGCGAGCCGGGCCCAGCGGACGAGGATGCGTTCGCGGGTCTTCGACAGGTCGGAGATCGTCACGACGGCGCCGACGACCTCACTGTCCCGGCCCACCGGCTCGGCCACGACGAGGGCGGAGTCGTTCCACGGTGCCCATTCCCAGGACGGCTCGGACCGCGCCCCGGCCAGCGCCGCGGTCACGATCCGGGACAGGGTCGGCTCGGCGCGCGCCGCCTCCTGGTAGGCGCCGGCCGGTCCGAGCAGCACCGTGCCCGAGGTGTCGATCAGCGCGACCGGGATGCCGTACAGCTTGTGGTAGCGCGTCAACTCATGGTGGAGCGCCTCGGTCCGCCCGGTCGACAGCGCGGTCTCGGCCAGCGACGCGAACCGGCCGACGTCGCCCAGCCGGTCGACGTAGGTCTCCTGCATCTCCCGCTCGGCCACGGTGACGCTGAGCGGCACCCCGAGTGCCGTGACGAGCAGCACCGCGAGGGGCACGAGAACGGCGAGCAGGCGACGGTGCACGGCGCGTCAGCCGATCAGCTCCGGCTGGTCGGCCAGGAGCCGATAGCCGACTCCGTGGATCGTGCGGATGAGCACCGCCGGCCTGAGTTTGTGCCGCAAAGTCGCGATGTGGGTGTCCAGGGTGCGACTCGAGGGCTCCCAGGTCGCGCCCCAGATCTGGTCGAGGATGACGTCGCGGCTCACCACGTTCGGTGCCCGGCGGGCCAGCAGCAGGAGCAGCTCGAACTCCTTGCGGGTCAGCGTCACGGGCGCGCCGTCGACGGTGACCTCGCGGGTGCCGACGCCGATGCGCATCGGGCCGAGAACGAGTGGCCCGTCCGGGTGGCTCAGCGCACGAGCCGCCCGGGTGCGCCGCAGGACGGCGTCGATCCGGGCCAGCAGTTCCGGGATGCCGAACGGCTTCACGATGTAGTCGTCGGCGCCGGCGCGCAGGCCGCGTACCCGGTCGTGCTCCTCGGAGCGTGCTGTCACGGCGATCACGGCGGTCTCCGGGCGGTCACGCAGCCTGCGGATCACGTCGAGGCCGTCGCCGTCGGGTAGGCCCAGGTCCACGAGGACAACGTCGGACGGGGCGGCGCGCACGGCCTCGGCGGCGGTGGCGATGCGGTGGACCTCGAAGCCGGCCTGGGCGAGGACGGTCACCAGACTTCGCGCCACGCGGTCGTCATCTTCGATGACGGTGATCCGCATACCCGCGAATTGTACGCCTCGGATCGGCGCTCGGGCCGGTTCGAGTTCTTTGGGTTTGTCTGACATCCGGCACATTCCTTGGGATTCCTCTGACACCATCCGCGTGCCCGCCAGCCGAGACTGAGGCCGCGCACTCGTCGACGGATGCGCATGCGTAGACGAGGAGGCCGCGATATGGGAACGACCAGCAGGTACCGGGCCGTCGCGCGGGTGATCGCCGTGATCGGCCTCGTCTCGCTCGTCACCGCCTGTTCGGGCGACGGAGGTGCCACCGGCGGCGGGGGAGCCGAGGCCTACCCGGACCAGAACATCACGTTCGTCGTGCCGTTCAGTGCGGGCGGCCCGACGGACACGGTCACCCGCATGATCGCCGAGCCGATGGCCGCAGAGCTCGGTGCCAAGATTGTCGTTCAGAACGTCGAGGGTGCGGGCGGTACGGTCGGTGCCGGCGAGGTCGCGCAGGCCGAGCCCGACGGCTACACGGTGCTCATGCACCACATCGGCATGTCAACGGCGCCCGCCCTGTACCAGAACCTGGGCTACCAGCCGCTCGAGGATTTCGAGATGGTCGGGCTCGTCACCGAGGTGCCGATGACGGTCGTCGCCCGGAAGGACTTCGCGCCCGCGACGCTGGCGGACCTGGTGGCCCACGTGAAGGCGAACGCCGACAAGGTCACGCTGGCCAACGCCGGCATCGGTGCGGCGTCGCACCTGTGCGGTCTGCTGTTCCAGACCGCCGCCGGTGTCAAGCTCCAGGAGGTTCCGTACCAGGGCACCGGCCCGGCGCTGACCGACCTCGTCGGCGGCCAGGTCGACTTCATGTGCGACCAGACCACCAACACCAGTGGCCAGATCTCCGCGGGTGAGGTGAAGGCGTACGCGGTCACCACACCGGAGCGGGTGAAGAGCCTGCCCGACCTGCCCACCACGGCGGAGGCCGGGCTGCCTCAGCTCCAGGTCAGCGTGTGGCACGGTCTCTACGTCCCGGCCGGCACGCCGCAGCAGGTCGTGCAGAGGCTGTCCGAGGCGTTGCAGGTGGCCCTGGCCGACCAGGGAGTCATCGAGCAGATGGCCAAGCTCGGCACCGCGCCGGTACCGGCCGAGGCCGCGACCCCGCAGGCGCACCGGGCCAAGCTCGAGGAGCAGCTCGGCACCTGGGCAAAGGTCATCGCGGACTCCGGGGTCGAGGCCTCCTGAGGTGGAGCGCCGCCGGTCCTTCCCGGACGTCCTCGCTGGGGGAGTCTTCGTTCTGATCGGTGGTGCGTTCGTGGTGAGGTCGCTCGGCTACGAGCTGGGCACTCCACTGCGGATGGGCCCCGGCGCCTTCCCGCTGCTGGTCGGCGCGACCGTGGCCGCCCTGGGTCTGGCAATCGTCCTCAAGGGACTGATCGCCGGTGAGGTGGTCTCGTTCGGGCCGGTTCCCTGGCGGGCGATCGCCGTCATCGCGCTCGCGGTCCTGTTCTTCGGATTCACCGTCCGGCGGCTCGGATTCGTGCCGACGTCGGCGGTGACCGCCCTGCTCACCACGCTGGCCAGCTCGCGCGTGCGGCTGCTCACGGCCGTGGCCGTGGCCGCCGGACTGACCGTGGCCAGCACGCTCATCTTCGTCGTCGGACTTCAGCTACGGATCCCGCTATGGGGCCCGTGGCTCGGGTTCTGACGCGTCGGGTCGGACTGAGACGTGGAACTTCTCGACAACCTCGCGTTGGGCTTCTCGGTCGCCTTCCTGGTGCAGAACGTCCTCTACTGCTTCGTGGGTGTGCTGCTCGGAACGGCGGTCGGGGTGTTGCCTGGCATCGGGCCGACGGCGACGGTGGCGCTGCTGCTGCCGATCACGTTCAGCTTCGAGCCGGTGACGGCGCTGATCATGCTGGCCGGCATCTACTACGGCGCTCAGTACGGCGGCTCGACGACCGCCATTCTGATCAATGTGCCCGGTGAGTCGTCGTCGGCGGTCACCGCGCTGGACGGGCACGAGATGGCCCGGCAGGGTCGGGCCGGCGCGGCCCTGGCCACCGCCGCGGTCGGGTCGTTCATCGCGGGTACGGTGGCGACCGTCGCGCTGGCCGTCGCGGCCCCACCGCTGGCCCGGGTCGCATTGAAGTTCGGCCCGGCCGAGTACTTCTCGCTGGTGTTGTTCGGCCTGATCGTGTCGATCGCGTTGGCGCGTGGCACGGCGCTCAAGGCACTGGCGATGATTGCGCTCGGCGTCCTGCTCGGCACGGTCGGTCAGGACATCTACACCGGCACGCCGCGGTTCGTGTTCGGCCAGCGCGAGTTGTACGGCGGCATCGATTTCGTGTCGGTCGCCGTCGGCATGTTCGGGGTGGCCGAGATCCTGCGCAACCTGGAGAACGAGCAGACCCGCGCGGCGGTCATCAGCAAGGTGAGGAACCTCTGGCCGACGCGCGAGGACCGGCGCCGGATCGTCGGCCCGATCCTGCGGGGCACCGGTCTCGGCGCCGCGCTCGGCGTCCTGCCCGGCGGTGGCCACGTGCTGGCCTCGTTCACCTCGTACGCCCTCGAGAAGCGGATCTCGAAGCGGCCGCAGGAGTTCGGACGCGGTGCGATCGAGGGCGTCGCTGGTCCCGAGTCGGCGAACAACGCCGCCGCGCAGACGTCGTTCATCCCGCTGCTCACCCTGGGGCTGCCCGCTCACCCGGTGATGGCGCTGATGGTCGGCGCGTTCATCGTCCACGGCATAACCCCCGGACCGAACGTCCTCACCGACGAACCGGCGCTGTTCTGGGGCCTGATCGCCTCGATGTGGATCGGCAACGTGCTGCTCCTGCTGCTGAACCTGCCGCTGGTCGGCTTCTGGGTGCGCATGCTGCGCATTCCGTACCAGGTGCTGTTCCCGATGATCATCCTGTTCGCCGCGATCGGCACGTACTCCCTGGGCTTCAACGCGTACGACGTCTACGCGATCGCGTTCTTCGGGATTCTGGGCTACACCCTGATCAAGTGCGGCTGCGAACCAGCGCCACTGCTGCTCGGCTTCGTCCTCGGCCCGTTGCTTGAGGAGAACCTGCGGCGGGCGCTGATCATCTCCCGTGGCGACGCGTCGGTCTTCCTCACCCGGCCGATCTCCGCAGTGCTCCTGGCCCTCGCCGTGGCGGCGCTCGTCCTCGCCGTCCTCCCGACGATTCACAAGCGCCGCGAGGTCGTGTTCGCTGAGGACGAGTAGGAGCCCTCGACTCGCTGGTCCCCGGAACCTACGTCGTACTCGGCGCTGGGACGGCCACTTCCGCCGCCGGCCAACGGTTGCGGCGGCGGGAGCATCCGGCGGCCGCACACCGGGCTGGCCCCTCAGCAGTTCCTCAGATCTTCCCCAAGCCTTGCGGGTGCCGGGCCAGGAAGCTATAGGTGGGGCTGCAGTCGCAGCCCTTCTGTCGAGGAAGGCCGCGCAGGTGAGAACAAGCCGGGGCTCCGACGCCGATGTCGCTGGCACAAGATCGGCCGAGGGGCCTGGCCTGTGCGGGGCCCGCGACGACGTGCGGATCGCGGTGCCCCAGATATGACGGACCGATAGGAAGACGGGATGACCGCTATCTCTCAGCCACCGATGTCGACCACCCTCCACCCCACCAGGGTCGCGCGCGTCGTGACCCTGGCCTTTCTCCTCGTCAACATGGTCGTGGTCCACGCGATGTTCTTCCTGGCCGGGCCGCCGGCGTACAACGTTCTCGGTTCGATAGGTCGTCTCCTCGGCTTGTATCTGGCCTTCGCGATGGTCGTGCAACTGCTGCTGATTGCGCGGTTGCCGTTACTGGACCGCGGTTTCGGCATGGATCACCTCACCGTCTGGCACCGGTGGACCGGGTTCGCGATCTTCTGGCTCGCGGTGCTGCACCCGGTGGTCGTGCTGCTGGGCTTCGCCACCTACAGCAACGTCTCGTTCCTGAGCGAGACGGTCACCCTGTCCCGGCAGATGCCGGTTCTGCTGGGGATGATCGCCGTCGCCGTGATGGTCGTCGTGGTCGCGTTCTCGGTGCAGGCCGCCCGCAAGCGCCTGCCGTACGAGGTCTGGCACACCGTCCACCTGCTGCTCTACGCGGCGATCCTGCTCGCCGTGCTGCACCAGGTGTACAAGGGCACCTCGTTCACCAGTAACGCCCTGACTCAGATCTACTGGTGGGGTCTGTGGGCCTTGGCCATCGGCGCACTGCTCATCGGCCGGCTGTTTCTTCCGCTGGTCCGTAACGCCCGGCATCGACTACGGGTCGCCGCTGTGGTTCCCGAACCGGACAACGCGGTTTCGGTGCACATCACCGGGCGGAACCTGCATCTGCTGCCCGCCCGCGCCGGGCAGTTCTTCCTGTGGCGCTTTCCCGGTCACAATCCGTGGTGGCAGGTGAACCCGTTCTCCCTGTCCGCCGCCCCGGACGGCCGCTCCCTGCGGCTGACTGCCAAAGGTGTCGGCACCACCAGCTCGGGGCTGCGTGGTCTACGGGCCGGCACCCGGGTCTTCGCCGAGGGACCGTACGGCGCACTCACCGCGTCGCAACGCGTCCGTGAGTCGACCCTGCTGATCGCCGGGGGAATCGGTGTCACGCCGATCCGCGCCCTGCTGGAAGACCCGGACCTGACCGACGTGGTCATCCTCTACCGCGTTCGGGACGCCACCAAGGCCGTCCTTATCGGAGAGTTGCAGAATCTCGCCCAGGCCCGGGGTGCTCGGCTGCACCTGTTGTCCGGTCGCACCGGACCGGACAACAACCCCTTCGCGCCGGCAAACCTCGCCACGCTCGTACCTGACATCACCGAACGGGACGTCTTCATCTGCGGTCCACCGCCGCTCACTCTGGCCGTGCTGGACACCCTGCGCCGGCTCGGAGTTCCGAAGCGCCAGGTCCACGCGGAACTCTTCCGCCTCGCCGGCGGGTGACCTCCGCTGTACACCTCGGGGCAGCCACATTTCCGCCAACCATGAGCTGTCAGGACGACAAGGGCGAAAGGAAACGCACGGGTGACTGTGGTGGTGGGTGTGGACGGCGCCGGGCGATCCCGTCGGCTCGGCGAGGTCGCCGCAGCCGCCGGCCGGCCGGTCCTCCCGGTCGCCACCACGTCCGCCGAGGAGTTGGGTGCCCTCCTTGCCCGCGCCCGTACCGACGGCGCGATGGTCGTGGTCGACGATGCACACCGGCTGCCGGCGGAGGCGCTACTGATGTTGGCCGCTGCTGCCCGCACCGGGGTGTCGATGGCGATCAGCCGCCGTCCCACGATCAGCGGGCCGGAGCTGGCCGACCTCGATGAGGCGGTCGCGGCCCTGGGCACGGTCGAACACCTCGGCCCACTCGCCCACGACGCCCTCTCCGCAATGGTCGCCGCCGTGCTCGGCGGACCGGCGACCGCCGAGCACGTGGCCGCGGTCCACACCGCCTCGGCAGGCTTGGCCGCCGTGGCCGAGGCAGTGGCGGCTGCCCCGGATGGCACGCCACCCGCGCTGGTCGCCCGTTTGCAACGCCGGCTCGCCGGGATCGGCCGCGACACCGCGGAACTGGCCACGATTCTCGCGCTCGGCCTGGATCTCGATGACGACGTCGTCTGCGCCGCCGCTCGGCTGAATCCGGCGCAGGCGGCGGCGACACGCTCGCTGTACGACCAGGGACTGCTGGTGCCCGACGGTGAACGGATGATCCCGGCGGTCGCCCGCGCGGTTCTCGCCGACCTGTCGCCGCCGGAACGCCGCCGGCTGCACGACTGCGTGGCGAGCGCCCTGCTGACCGCCGGCGCGGACCCGGTTCGCGCTGCCGAGCAGTTGCAGGCGGCCCGCGCCCGCACTCCCACGGCGGCCACCGTCTACCAGCAGGCCGCGGACCAGTTGCGCTTCGCCACGCCCGACCGGGCCCTGTTCTGGTACGACGAGGCACTCGATGCCGGTGCCGTGCCGGCCGTGGTGGCTGCCGGCAGGGCCGAGGCCGCGATCCTGCTCGGCATGCCGGTGGATGTGGACGCGGCTACCCGGGAATGGATGATCAGCGTGGGGCACCTCACCTGGTGGGCGAGGTCCGAGACGCCGTCGTCACCGACCGCCCGGCGGGCGGTCCGCAGGGCGGTGGTGAGGGCGGCCTCGGTGACGAAACGTCCGCGCCACACCGTATCGAGCAACTCGGCCTTCGTCACCACGCGATCTCGGTTCTTGACGAGGTGACAAAGCAGGGCCAAGGCGCGCGGTTCGACATGGATCGGCCGGTCCTTGCAACTGAGCCGGCCGCGCACGACATCCAAGTCGAATGATTCGAAGCGGAACACTCCGTCAGTCATCGTTGGCAACTATAGGTTGATCGGCAAGCGGCGGTTCATTGAGCCGTTTCGGGCAGTTACGACGTGATTGGCCTGGACACGCGTGGGATCGGGCAACGGCGCGTTCCCGGTCAGTCCAGCACCTTGACGGTGTCGCCGACGCTGACCGTCCGACCTTCGTGGGATGGTCCGCCCGGTTCGGTCCGCACCGTCAGCTGGAGTCCGAAGAGGAGTTTCTGGCCGATTCTCCGTCGTGCGGCGAGCGTTCGCAGCGGCTCGCGCCCCCGTTCAGCGGTGTCCTGGTCGATCGTCGCGATCACACAGCGGTCACACTCGCTGGTGCCGTGGAAGATGGCCCCGCCGATCCTGATCCGCCGGCCGACCCACTCGCCCTCGGCCCATGGCGCGGCGCCGCTGACCACCACGTTGGGGCGGAACTGGATCATCGGCAGCGGCCCCTCGGTGCTGCCCGATTCCAGCAGCCAGTCGTTGAACTGGTCCAGCGATGCGGTGTTGGCCAGCAGCAGCGGACTGCCGTCGGCGAAGCTCAGCTCGGCGCCGGAGCCGGCCGGAACCTGCCAGGGAACGAGGTTGCGGGTGGGGTCACCGAGCCAGACCAGGCGGGCGGCGCGCCCCAACAGTCGGTTGAGCCACTGGTCCGCCTCGGGGCCGGCGGCGCGTACCGGTGCGGGCGGCCGCTCCCGGTAGACCCGGACCTGGATCGCCTCGCCGCCGGTCGGTTCGGCCAGATCGAGCGGGGGCAGTCCCGGTGCCTCCAGGGTGAGTCCGCCGGGCCGGGACACCGCCCGCATCCGCACCAGTTCCCGGTGCTGGTGCTGGCTCAGGCCGAGCCCGTGTTCGTCCACGATCAGCCAGCGCCGGTCGCCGTCCAGGCCCCACGGCTCGACCCGCGCCGTGTCGCGGTCCATTCGGCGGCACCCCTTCACCGGGTACGTGTGAATCGAGACGACTCGCATTCGGTCAGGATGGCACGACGCGGTGTGACGCGGGTACCCCCAACTGCGGCGGTGGCCCCGTTTCCAGACGAGCTCCTTGCGGGCCGAAGAGGGTGAGTAGTTCGGCGGGCTGATCGTCGGAGCTGCCGTTGAGGGGAAGGAGCCGAATCCGTTTCGACGTATGGCTACACTCAGTCGCGGCGCCCGGTCCAAAGTGGTTCGGCCCGGCCGTGATCCGGTAAGGACGAGGAGACTAACTGTGACCAGTCCAGAGGTGGCACCGTCCGGGGTCGACATGAGCGCTCCGAGCATTGCCCGGGTCTACGACTTCATGCTCGGCGGCAAGGACAACTTCGCGGTGGACCGCGCCGTCGCCGAGCACGCCCTCAGGATCACGCCGGACGGTCCGCAGGCCGCTCAGGCGAACCGCGCCTTCCTGCGGCGGGTGGTGCGCTTCCTCGCCGCCGAGCAGGGCGTCGACCAGTTCCTCGATCTCGGTTCAGGTCTGCCCACGCAGGGCAACGTGCACCAGGTGGCCACGAGTCACGACGCGCAGGCGCGGGTGGTCTACGTCGACAACGACCCGATCGTGCTGGCGCACGGGCGGGCGCTGCTGGCCAGCGATGGGGCCGCGACGGTGATCCAGGCCGACATCCGATCGCCGGAGGCCATCCTGGAACACCCGGAGGTGCGCCAGTTCCTGGACTTCGACCGCCCGGTCGGGTTGCTGCTCTTCGCGATTCTGCATCACCTCAGGGACGACGAGGACCCGAAGGCGGTGGCGACGAGACTGATCGAGCCGCTTCCGTCCGGCAGCTACGTGGCGATCTCCCACTTCCGTGATCCTGGCGAGCGGCACCCGGATGCCTCCCACAAGGCGCGCGAGGTCGAACTCGTCTTCAACCAGTCACTCGGCACCGGTCGTTGGCGTACCGATGAGGAGATCCTCTCCTTCGTCGAAGACCTTGAGGTGCTGGAGCCGGGGCTGGTGCCGCTGGCCGAGTGGCGGCCGGAGCCGGGTGAGGCCGCTCCGAGCCAGAGCGACACCTACCACACCTTCGTCGGACTCGTCGCCCGCAAGCGCTGACGCCGGCATACCCGGACCGGCTGGTAGGCGGTCGTCGGCGACCTGACCACGGCGATGCGGTGCACGAGTTGCAATGTGGTGGCGGCGTCGATGAGGTGGTCCGTACGGTGACTGGGTGCGGGCGTCGTCATGCCGGGGTTGCAGCTGAGCCGGGCGTTCTATGTCGAGGCGGTGCGGCCGCTGCTGGACGAGGCGTACCCGGGCCTGCGGTACGCGGCCGCGCGGCTTGGGCCGGGGTCGGATGTGCTCGGCTTCGACAGCGGACGCTCGGTGGACCACGACTGGGGACCGCGGCTGGAGCTGTTCCTGAACGCTGACGACGTCGCCTGCTACGGCGAAGCGATCTCGGCGGTGCTGGCGGAGCGGCTGCCGAAGCGGTTCCGTGGCTGGCCGACGAACTTCGAGCCCTCCGACGGGCGGGTGCGGGTGATGACGCCGACGGACGGGCCGGTGGCGCACCGGGTGGTGGTCACCAATGTCCGCGCTTGGTGTGATGAGCTGCTCGGCTTCGACGCGCGCCGGGGCGTGACGGTCCTGGATTGGCTGGCGACCCCGGGGCAGCGGTTGGCCGAGGTCACCGGCGGCGTCGTGTTCCACGACGACATCGGCGAGTTGACCTCGCTGCGTGATCGTCTCCAGTGGTACCCGGACGACGTGTGGCGATACGTGCTGGCCTGCCAGTGGATGCGCATCGGTGCGGAGGAGGCGTTCGTGGGCCGCGCCGCCGAGGCCGGCGACGAGGTGGGTAGCCGGGTGGTGGCCGCACGCCTGGTCCGCGAGGTGATGAGGCAGTGTCTGTTGCTGGCGTGTCGGTTTCCGCCGTACAGCAAGTGGTTGGGCACTGCCTTTGCCGGGCTGCCGGACATCGCTGGTATCGCCGCCGCCTGCGATGAGGCGTTGGTCGCCGCAAGCCGCACGCGACGGCAGGCCGCGTTGTGCGCGGCATACGAGCAGGTCGGCGAGTGGCAGAACCGTTTGGGTATCGCGGTGCCGGTTGACGCCACCCGGCGCCAGTTCTTCGACCGGCCATATCAGGTCATCGACGCGGACCGGTTCGCTGCGGCGTTGTTGGCCCGTATCGACGATCCCGAGGTGGCCGCGTTGCCGCCGGTCGGTGCTGTTGACCAGTACGTGGACAGCGTGGCAGTGCTCTGTCAGCCGTCGTTGGCTCGGGCGGTGATGACCGCAATCTGGCGCGGCGACCGCCGGTAGGCGTTGCCCACATGGCACCGCCGCTGCTCTTCGGCAGTGCGAACCGCCGAGACTCTGGCCGGGGTGCGCCCTGTGCAGGGCTTCGCCGGACCCGGCCACGGGGTCTGTCGGATCAGCGGCAGAACGGCGGAACTCCGACGACCCCGCGTGGCCTGCACCAATACGCTGGGTTGAGCGGCGCGTGAGACGCCGCTGACAGACCGTCCGCACGGCGAGGAGTACCCGTGGCCGATGCAACCTCTGACGAGATCCGACCCGCCGCCCTCACCCCACCGTCCACCTGCGCCCTCGGCTGGCAGCCCAGCGCCCTGGCCCCTGTCTTCTGGGGCTGGCGCGAGTACGGGCCGGGCGACGGCGCGCCCACCCGTGTGCGGGTGTTCCACCCGAGCATCGACCCCAGCCCGAGCACGGCGCAGCTGCTCAGCGGCTGCGGACGGTACCCGTTGATCGTGTTCGCCCACGGCTACTGTGCGCAGGACGCCAACCACTACCAGCGCTGGGTCCGTACCCCGGCGGCGCTGGCCCGCTCCGGTTACATCGTCGCCGTGCCCGAGTTGCCGAACATCCACGTGCACCCCGCGCAGAGCCCCGGCACCCAGCAGGTGCTCGCCAGCACCGTGACCTGGATGCGGCAGGGCTGGTCCGGCAAGGCGGTGCTGCTTCCCGCCGCGAAGACCGGCCTGGCCGGCCACTCCTACGGGGCGCTGCACGCCGGCATCCTCGCCACCCGCATCCAGGTCGCCGCCGTCGCCTCGCTCAGCGGGGTGTGGAACGACTGGCAGCCCGGCTACGGCACCAAACCCATCCACCAGGGCACCGTTCCCCGCCTGCTGACCTGGGGTGTCGACGACTTCGACGCCACCCTCGACGCCCCGAGCTGGAACGCCATCGCCAAGCCCAAGCACCGGGCCGTCTACGGCGGAGCCGACCACTACGACTACTTCCCGTACAACCAGGATGTGCCCTGCCGGACGAGCAGCGGGACGTGCCCCCACGTCGGCATCGCCACCGACGACCTGCTCATGATGTTCTTCGGCAACTACCTGCCCCCGGAGCTGTGGCCCGACCTGCCCGGCCGCATCCCGAACAACCTCGTCCCGCCGCCGCTGAACCTCACCCCCGAGCAGGGCTTCTACGCCGGTGGTCACCTCATCGGCCTGTCCACCTTCAACGCCACCTCTTCGTGCAGCGTCTCGCTCTCGGTGGAGCTGCCGCTGGACAAGACCGTCCCGCACCTCCGCGAGATGCTCCGCTCACAGGCCGACCAGGCCGTACGGGCCGCCGGTCTGGTGCCCGTATTCACCGGGTCGACCAGTTCGAGTGCGTGGGTGGCGAGCCAGTCGCCGGCGGGTGGGACGAAGGTGGTTGCGGACAGCACGGTCTCCATGGCTATGCAGACCGGCCCGCTCCCGTAACGGCCCGCCCAGGCACACGCCGCTCTGGAGGCACGGGCAACGACCGGCAAAGTGGTTCTTGTCCCCGATGGCCGACTGGTGACCTGAGACGGGCATGGGCCCGGCTGAGGGCGGGGCTCATGAGGGATCGTGGACGTCGCCAGGGAGGTCAGGGCCGTCAGCGCTTGTCGGTTGGAGCGGAGGGTGCGGGCGGGTATCGGATCAGGGTGATGCTGTACGCCACGATCCACACCAGCCAGAGGATCCAGCCGACGAGGCCGAGCAGGGCCAGTGGGTTGACGCCGCCAACGCCGTAGGGGCTCGTCGTGGCGGTGACGAACAGCAGCGCGGCGGCGAGGAAGCCGGTGCCGGCATGCCATCGGGTCATGGCGCCGGTGCGGATGCCGAACATCGACAACCCGACGAGCGCGGTTGCCAGGAACACCTGGTTGAAGCCGAACAGGGCGGTGTACAAGCCCCAGAGCCCGGCAACGCCGTCGGCGTTGTGCTGGGCTGCGGACGTCAGCGCGAGCCGGGTGGCCTCGACGCTGGTGAACACCACCGACTGCATGAGCACTCCGGCGACACCGACGAGGGACCACGGGTCTGTGCGGGTATGTGCGTCGCGCCGGAGGCAGACGCACACTCCGACGGCGAAGATCGTGGCCAGAAACCAGGCCGTCGGCAGGAGCGCCGAGGCTAGGCGCAGTGACCCGGATTCGGCGGCAAAGACTGTGGTGATCTCGTCGATGGACGCGGCTTCGGACGGGGTGGGGAAGCCCGCTGTGGTGAGAAGCAGGTTGGCCGCGATCAGGATGGCGACAAACCCGATACCGGCGAGGCCGGCAAGGCGAGAGAAGCGCATGGAGGGGTCCTTTCGAACGAGCGTTACCTCGACGCGTGGACCAGCCGGTGGAGGGCTGGTAGGGCGCGCATCCCGTGGGCGTCGAGGGTGGCCCGCACGAAGCGATGGAAGCTCGGCCGCCCGAGTTGTCCGGCCAGGAAGCGGATCGGCCCGGTGGGCAGTCGCGCGTAGTTGACGAGCGCGAACGACGATGCTCTGGTGGGTCGCAGGGCGGTGGAGTTGTCCACGCCGGTCTTGGTGACGTACCAGCCGGTGAGGGAGCGCCAGACGGCTTCGGCGTCGGTGTCTGGTGCGGCGGTGAAGTGGTTGAACAGGAAGGTGCCGTCGGTTCGGGCCTCGGTGTCGCCGAGTCGGGCCACGTTGACGCCGGCGAGGATCTGCTCACCGTCGAGGGCCGAGACCTGGTCGCAGGTGCCCACGGTTTCCAGTTGGTCCACGCCCACGGTGCGGATGAGCATCGCGAGGTCGTACCGGGGCACGCCCGGCAGCGGCGGGATGAACACCGCCCTGAACACGCCGACGGACACGACGTCCGGGCGTCGCGTGAGTGCGGGGACAGCCTGCACGAGCCGCGCGGCCGTCCGATTCCGGTTCGGGGTGCGGGCGTAGACGGGCCGCTGTTGCGCGGGCTCAGCCTGAAAACCCAGGTAGATGAATCCGTACGGCTCCGGCTCGGCGAACTGGGGCAGCGGACAGGGCAAGGTCGCCTCCACAGGTACGGAGCAACGGTTATTGTCACCTTACCGGACAATGTGCGGAGGGTACAATACCGGGGTGTCTGACCACCCTCCACCAGGCGCGGAACGCCGGCCGCTGGCCGGACGGGCCAACTTCCTGCTGTCACAGCTCGGGTTTCACATCGCGCAGGCGTTCGCCGCGCGGCTGGCCCCGCTGGGTATCGCGCCGAACCACTTCGGGCTCCTGATGCACCTCGAGCACGGCGAAGGGAGCACCCAGCAGCAGCTCGCCGACGCACTGGGTATTCACCGCAAGGTCATGGTCGGCCTGCTCGACGACCTGGAGCACCGTGGTCTGGTCGAGCGGCGGAGGCATCCCGGCGACCGTCGCGCCCACGCCATTCACCTGACCGGGGCCGCGCGCAAGCTGTTACCCCGGGCCCGCAGGGTCGCCGACCAGCACGAGGAAGAGGTTCTCGCCGCGCTCGACGCGGGCGAGCGTGCCCAGCTCATCGCCGTCCTGCAGCGGCTCGCCGACCACACCGGGAACCCGCCGGGTGTCCACCCGGGCCTGCATCACCCGGCCGCCCGCTCTCCCCACCCTGTCGCCTCGGCGCGCATCGCATAGTGGCTACGAAGAACCTGAAATGACGTCCTCGGCGTGCCACGTCGGTCGACAGCCGATCCCGCCGGCTGGCTATCCTCGCGAATCATGCCGACCACCCCGACCCCGCTGGATGGGCAGCCGATTGGCTCGAAGCTGGAGCGGCGGGTTCTCGCCGCCGCGCAGGCCGCTCTGAGTCGCCATCGGTATGTCTCGCCGCTGGACCTGCTCGGCGCGCTCGGTTGGCTCCCCGGCAACGTGGTCGACCGGTGGCGCCAGGGCCGCATCCCGGTGCTGGAGCGGGAGGCGGCGGTGCCTGCGTCGCGGCTGCTGGAGGCGCTGGAGATGCTCGGTCGCTGGGCCCGGGCCGAGGGGCTGCATCCGGGCGAGGTCGACTACATCGGCGCGACCCGGGACCGGCGTCGACTGCGCTTCACCGCCGGCGGCGATCCGGAGGTCGAGCGGGCGTACCGGACGCACTGGGCCTCGGCCGCGCTCTCCGAGTCCGCCCGGCAGCGGCTGGTACAGCGGCGGAGCGCGCCACCTGACCTGGTGGTGCACTCGGCCGTGACCCAGTGGAGCTGTGTCGACTGCCGGGGCACCGGTGAGCTGCTCGTTTCCGAGGATGGGCAGACTCTCTGTCTGACCTGCGCCGATCTGGATCATCTGGTCTTCCTGCCGGCCGGGGACGCGGCGATGACGCGGCGGGCCAAGAAGGCCAGCGTCCTCTCCGCAGTGGTGGTGCGCTTCAACCGGTCGCGTAAGCGGTACGACCGGTTGGGACTGCTGGTGGAGCCGGCGGGGCTGGAGAGTGCCGAGCGGCAGTGCCTGGGCGACGAGGCCGCGCGGCTGCGTCGCCGTGAGCGGGACCGGGAGCGCCGGGCTGAACAGGATGTGGCG
This sequence comes from Micromonospora phaseoli, assembly GCF_900109115.1. Classification (GTDB taxonomy): domain Bacteria; phylum Actinomycetota; class Actinomycetes; order Mycobacteriales; family Micromonosporaceae; genus Micromonospora; species Micromonospora phaseoli. The sequence goes on along the minus strand of NZ_FNYV01000016.1, from coordinate 962 downwards.
TTGATGGCCCGGATGGCGGAGCAGATCCGTCGGCTCTTTCCGGGTTGCCCGGCCTCCCGGGCAGAGGCGATCGCCGGGCACACCGGACTGCGGGGGAGTGGTCGGGTCGGACGTTCCGCGGCCGGCCGCGCGGTGGACGACGACGCGATGACCCGTGCGGTGATCGCCTCTGTGCGGCACGAGGACACCGAGTACGACCGGCTGCTGATGGCCGGGGTCTCGCGCATCGAGGCGCGGGAGCGTATCCGGAGCGACATCGACCGCGTCCTGGCCGCCTGGCGCTCCGGCTCCTGACGGCTGCGCGCCCGGCCGTCCGGTCATGGTCAGAGCTCGGCGGCGGCTTCGTATCGGCGGCGTAGGTCGGCCATTTCCGATGCGCCCAGCGCCTCCTTGAGCGCCAACTCCTCGTACCTGTCGGGGAACATCTCTCGAAGCCGGTCGACGAACATGACGTCGGCGGTGGCCTCGACGACCTGGATGCCGGGAGGTTGGGTGGTCATGTCCATGATCAGTGGGCCGGCGAGTTTGACCGCCCAGTCCCAGGGGCGTTTGGGTTCGGCGATCCCGCAGAGGTGGAAGCCGTAGATGGTGTGGATGTCGGCGAGCGAGGTCACCTCGGCGGGTTCGTAGCCGTAGACGTGGACCCCGCAGATCACCGGCGGCTTGGCCGCCTCCTCGCTGGTCACTTCCTGGCCGGTGTGCCCGGCGTGGTTGTGCTGCTCTGGGTCCGACTGTTCGAGGGTGGTGCGCATCTGGGTCAGGATCTGCTGGTGGAGGTCTGCTGGTTCTGTCGCGGTGGTGGTCGAGGTGACCAGGGCGACCGTGCCGATGGATACGGCGAGCAGGGCCACCTCCATCCACACGAAGGGGTTTCGGGACCACCTGGTGATGTGTTGCCGGGTATTCATGATCGCCTTTCACCTCGTCGCCGGTGCTGGTGTTGGCCGAGCGCATCGGACGGA
>NZ_FNYV01000009.1 GCF_900109115.1 Micromonospora phaseoli | reverse complement strand
TGCTTCAAGATGAGGTATCCCACCATCTTCGGATGGGTAAGGCCCCCAGCTAGACGACTGGGTTGATAGGCCGGAAATGTAAGCCCGGTAACGGGTTCAGTTGACCGGTACTAATAGGCCGAGGACTTGACAACAAAGATTTGCTACGCGTCCACTGTGCAACTCACAGCAAACAAACAAGACCCCAGGATTTTCTGGTGTGGTGTTGTTTGACATGTTGATAAGGTTACGGCGGTCATGGCGGAGGGGAAACGCCCGGTAACATTCCGAACCCGGAAGCTAAGCCCTCCAGCGCCGATGGTACTGCACCCGGGAGGGTGTGGGAGAGTAGGACACCGCCGGACATTCTTCGATTCAGGGCCACCCTATACAGGGTGGCCCTGAATTCGTTTCTACGGCAGGGAAAGTGGCCGCGCGGACCGCGACCATCGTCGCCGCGTCGAGTGGCGAACTGCGGGATGGCGCCCGCTTCCTCTGACATCGGAACGATCCGCGACTCGCTGCTGGCGGCCCCGCTGCGCCGTCGCCTCGGCTTCCGGGCGCGCACCGCCCGACCTCGTGGCCAGCACGGAGTGCTCAGTCGCGGGTCTGCACGGCCTCGCGGATCTCCCGGAGCAACTGCGCGGACTCGTCGACCGAGCGGAGCGGGAACATGGCGATCGCCACGCTGCCGTGGTCGGCCCAGCCGCAGACCGCGAAGTCACCACCCTCGCCGCTGGTGCTGCCGCACTTCATCACGCCGCCCAGCCGGCCCGGCGACACGTCGCGTAGGCCGTTCACCGCACCGGCCTCGTCGGCCATCAGCCCGAACAGGCTCTCCAGGTCGCGCTCCGGCTGCCACAGCAACGTCGTCCCACCGAAGAGCAGCACCGAGCGGCCGGCGTCCGCCGGATCCTGGTAGACGGCGCCGAAGCTGCTGTCCAGCTCGATGTCGGCGGCGAGACCGCTGCGCAGGTAGTCGGCGGTGCTCGACGCCCGCTCGCTGCCGTCCCGGGTCAGGCCGGCGACCTGGTCCGGCGTGGTGATCTGCGCGTCCTTCTGCTGCACGATGCGCCAGCCCCAGGTGCCCAGCGTGCCGATGCCGGCGAGGGCGAGGACCACCAGGACGGCGACCACCAGGCGCCGTCGACGGGAGCGGGCCGCCGGCCGGTCGGCGTCGTCCTCCGGATCGCGGCCGCCCAGCTCGATCGGCTCGTCGGTCAGCTCGACCGGCGGAGCACCCTCGGCGAGCTGGCGGGCGGTGAGATGTGCGTCGGACATAGCCGACACCGTACGCGAACGACCGGTGGTGCACGTCGGGTCCGTCGAAGCGCTCCGTAGACTTTGAGAGTGACCGAGAGCCTGGATGCCCACCGCCCCGACGCCCCGACCCTCGCCGGCCAGTACCAGCCGGGCGAGGTAGAGCAGCGACGGTACGAGCAGTGGGTAGCCGACGGTCGCTTCCGGGCGTCGGCGGACAGTGATCGGGAACCCTTCACCATCGTCATCCCGCCGCCGAACGTCACCGGCTCACTGCACATGGGGCACGCCCTCGACCACACCATGCAGGACGCCCTGGTGCGGCGTAAGCGGATGCAGGGCTTCGAGGCGCTCTGGCTGCCGGGCATGGACCATGCCGGCATCGCCACCCAGAACGTGGTCGAGCGGCAGCTGGCCGAGCAGGGGCTGTCCCGTCACGATCTGGGCCGGGAGAAGTTCGTCGAGCGGGTCTGGCAGTGGAAGGACACCTCCGGGGGCACGATCCTCGGCCAGATGCGCCGCCTCGGCGACTCGGTGGACTGGGACCGGGAGCGCTTCACCATGGACGAGGGCCTGTCGCGCGCCGTCCAGACGATGTTCAAGAAGCTGTACGACGACGGCCTGATCTACCGCGCGAACCGGATCATCAACTGGTGCCCGCGTTGTCTGACCGCCCTCTCCGACATCGAGGTGGAGCACACCGACGACGACGGCGAGCTGGTCTCGATCCGCTACAGCGACGATGTGGTGGTGGCCACCACCCGGGCCGAGACGATGCTCGGCGACACCGCGGTGGCGGTGCACCCGGACGACGAGCGGTACCGGCACCTGATCGGCACCGAGGTCGAGCTGCCGCTGACCGGTCGGCGGATCCCGATCGTGGGTGACCCGCACGTCGACCCGGCATTCGGCACCGGCATGGTGAAGGTGACCCCCGCACACGACCCGAACGACTTCGAGATCGGTCAGCGGCACGACCTGCCCGCCTTGACGATCATGGACGAGCGGGGCGTCATCACCGCGCACGGTCCGTTCGAGGGCCTGGACCGGTTCGAGGCCCGCCCGGCGATCGTCGCCGCGCTGCGCGCCCAGGGGCGGATCGTCGCGGAGAAACGGCCCTACGTGCACGCCGTCGGGCACTGCTCCCGCTGCCGGACCACGGTCGAGCCTCGACTCTCCCTGCAGTGGTTCGTCAACACCTCGCCGCTGGCCAAGGCCGCCGGCGACGCGGTCCGGGACGGCCGGGTGCGCATCGAGCCGCCCGAGCTGGCGAAGCGGTACTTCGCCTGGGTCGACAACATGCACGACTGGTGCATCTCCCGGCAGCTGTGGTGGGGTCACCGCATCCCGGTCTGGTACGGCCCGGACGGCGAGGTCGTCTGCGTCGGACCGGATGAGGAGCCGCCGAGCAGCTCCGGTGACGGACCGGGCTGGCACCAGGACGAGGACGTCCTGGACACCTGGTTCTCCAGTGGGCTGTGGCCGTTCTCCACCCTCGGCTGGCCGGAGCAGACCCCGGAACTGGCCAAGTTCTACCCGACCAGTGTGCTGGTCACCGGGTACGACATTCTCTTCTTCTGGGTCGCCCGGATGATGATGTTCGGCCTGTACGCGATGGACGGCAAGCAGCCGTTCGACGTGATCGCGCTGCACGGCATGGTCCGCGACGACCACGGCAAGAAGATGTCGAAGTCGTTCGGCAACGTGGTCGACCCGCTGGACTGGATCGACCGCTACGGGGCCGACGCCACCCGCTTCACCCTCGCCCGGGGCGCCAACCCCGGCGGCGACGTGCCGGTCAGCGAGGAGTGGTGCCAGGGGTCGCGGAACTTCTGCAACAAGCTGTGGAACGCCACCCGCTTCGCGCTGATCAACGGTGCGCACGCCGTCGGTCCGCTGCCGGAGGCGGAGCGGCTGTCGACCGTCGACCGGTGGATCCTGTCCCGGCTGGCCCACGTCACCGCCGAGGTGGACGAGCAGTTCGAGTCGTACGAGTTCGCCAAGGTCTGCGACCTGCTGTACCACTTCGCCTGGGATGACGTCTGCGACTGGTACGTCGAGCTGAGCAAGCCGGTCCTCGCCGGCGGCGGTGAGTCGGCCGAGGTCGCCCGCCGGGTCCTCGGCCACGTGCTCGACCAGCTGCTGCGGCTGCTGCACCCGGTGATCCCGTTCGTCACCGAGGAGCTGTGGACCGCCCTCACCGGGGGCGAGACGGTGCTGACCGCGCCCTGGCCCGTCAGCGACCGCGCGCTGGTCGACGACGCTGCCGAGGCAGAGGTGGCCACCCTGCAACGGGTCGTCACCGAGGTCCGCCGGTTCCGCTCCGACCAGGGTTTGCGCCCGACCCAGCGGGTCACCGCCCGGCTGGACGGGCTGGCCGGCGCGGGTGTCGCGGCGCACGAGCCGCTGATCCGGTCGCTCGCGCGGCTCGACCCGGCCGGCGAAGGCTTCCAGGCCAGCGCGACGCTGGCGATGCCGGGCGAGGTCAGCGTGGCCCTGGACACCCGTGGCTCGATCGACGTGGCCGCCGAACGGGCACGGTTGACCAAGGACCGCACGGCGGCCGAGAAGGAGGCCGGGCAGGCTCGGGCGAAGCTGGACAATCCGGCGTTCGTCGGCAAGGCTCCCGAACAGGTCGTCGCCAAGATTCGCGAACGGCTGGCCGTCGCCGAGGCCGACCTGGCCCGCATCGACGCCGCTCTGGAGGCGCTTTCCTCGTGACCGACCGCACCGAACGGAACAATCGCGCCGAGCACGCGGCCTTCACCGAGGTGGAGGCCGAGTTGGCCGGGCGCGGCTTCACCCGGATGGTCTTCGAGTTGGACCGCATCTCGTCCCTGCTCGACCTGCTGGGCAGCCCGCAGCGGGCGTACCCGTCGATCCACCTGACCGGGACCAACGGCAAGACCTCCACCGCCCGCATGATCGACTCGCTGCTGCGGGCGTTCGGGCTGCACACCGGGCGGTACACCAGCCCGCACCTGGAGACCGTCCGGGAGCGGATCAGCCTGGACGGCGAGCCGGTGGACGAGGCCCGCTTCACCACGGTGTACCAGGAGCTGAAGCCGCTGGCCGAGCTGGTCGACGATCGCTCGGCCGAGCCGCTGACCTACTTCGACCTGACCACCGCGCTGGCGTTCGCCACCTTCGCCGACGCTCCGGTCGACGTGGCCGTGGTCGAGGTCGGGCTCGGCGGTGCCGAGGACGCCACGAACGTGATCCAGGCCGGGGTGTGCGTACTCACGCCGATCGGGCTGGACCACACCGAATGGCTCGGCGACACGCTCCAGGACATCGCGGTCGCCAAGTCCGGCATCATCCACCCCGGGGCGACGGTCATCTGTGCCGCCCAGGAGGAGGAGGCCGCCCGGCCGATCCTGCAACGCTGCGCCGAGGTGGGCGCCACCGTCGCCCGCGAGGGTTCGGAGTTCGGCGTACTACGCCGGGCCGTCGCCGTCGGCGGGCAGGTGCTCACCCTGCAAGGGCTCGGCGGGGTGTACGAGGAGATCTTCGTCCCGCTGCACGGTGCGCACCAGGCGCAGAACGCGGCGGTGGCGCTCGCCGCCGTCGAGGCGTTTCTCGGCGCCGGCGCCCGACGGCAGCTCGACGTGGAGGCGGTCCGGGAGGGCTTCGCCGCCACCAGTTCCCCCGGCCGGCTGGAGCGGGTCCGCAACGCCCCGACGATCCTGCTCGACGGCGCGCACAACCCGCAGGGAATGGCCGCCACGGTCACCGCCCTGCAGGAGGAGTTCGCGTTCAGCAAGCTCGTCGCAGTGCTGGGCACACTGGCCGACAAGGATGCCGCCGGCCTGCTGGAGCTGCTGGAGCCGGTGGTCGACCAGCTGGTGGTGACCCGCAACAGTTCACCCCGGGCGCTGCCGGTGGAGGAGCTGGCCGCGCTCGCCGCGGAGGTGTTCGGTCCCGACCGGGTCGAGGTGGCCGAGGAGATGCCGGACGCGATCGAGACGGCGGTGGCGCTGGCCGAGGAGGACGTGCCCGGTGAGCTGTCCGGGGTGGGTGTGCTGATCACCGGCTCCGTCGTGACCGTGGCGGACGCCCGCCGGCTGTTGAAGCGATGACCGACGAGCAGCCGCGGCGTCCCGTCGCGGACTCCGACGACGGTCCGTCCGGCCCCGTGGCCGGCGACCCGCAGCCGCGCCGATCGGGGCTGCGCGACCCGCAGCGGGCGGTACGCGGGCTCGGCGCGGGCACCCTCGCCCTGGAGGCGTTGGTGCTGCTGCTGGCGATCCAGCCGATCCGGGTGGTCGGTGGTGATCTCGGCGGTGCGGCGATCGGCGTGATCGTGGCGCTGGCCGTGGCCGCCGCGGTGCTGGCGGGTCTGATGCGCAGGCCGTGGGCCTGGCACGCCGGCACCGTGTTGCAGGGGCTGCTGCTGCTGTCCGGGCTGCTGCACTGGTCGCTGTTCGTGCTGGGTGTCATGTTCGCGCTGGTGTGGGCGTACGCCTGGCACGTGCGCCGGGTGATCCTGGGCTGATCCTCCGGCGCACCGTGCCCGTCACGCCTCGGCGCGTTCCCGCCACTGGGTCAGTGCGATGCCGTGGCCGTCGGGGTCACGGAACGCCGCCGCCCACACCTCCAGCTTGTTGCCCCGGTTGACCACCCGGGGCGCGTAGGTGAACCGGACGCCGGAGTCGCGCAGCCGCTCGTACGCCGACTGGATGTCGTCGACGTCGAGGTTCACGTGGACCAGACGACGGCTGATCGGCTGGGCGCCAGTCACCTCCCGCAGCACCAGCCGGGTCGCACCGGAGGCGAGCACGGCGTTGCCCGTGCCCCGGTCCACCTCGGTGAAGCCGAGCCGGTCCCGGTAGAACTCCAGCGAGCGGGACAGCTCGGTGACCAGCAGGGTGATGCCCACGCCGCTGATCGGTGCGGCCAGGTCGGCGGCGTCCGGGTCGAAGCCGAAGATCGCCTCGTCCAGCTCCCGGTCGGCGGCGGGCGGGTGCGGTTCCGGGTCGTCCAGCGGCAGGTCGAGCGGGTCCGTCGGATCCGCCGGAGCAGGCGGCGGGTCGGCGAGCCGGGTGGCGGACGGACCGGCGAACTGCCCGGCGAGGGGCGGGTCGGCGAACGCAGCGGGTAGGTCTTCCTCGGCGGAGGCCGCGAACCGTTCCTCGGCCGGCGTGCGGGGGGCGGGCGTGGCCCGGCGGGGCAGCTGAGTGTCGCTGCTCTTCTCCACCACGGTGCCCTCCAGCACGACCGGTCCACCCGGGCGTTGGCGCACCCGGACCGGCTCCCGAGGCTCGACGGGCTCGACCGGGTCGTCGCGCAGCGGCCCACCGTGCGGATCTCCCACCGGGTCGTGGAAGTCGTCCTCGGGCGCCCGGTCGGCCCACGGCGGTGCCTCCTGCCCGATCAGCACCTCGTCCGGCGGTACCTGACCGGTGAACTCGGCGGCGAACTCGGGCGGCAGGTCGGCCGTGCCGGCCTCGGCGTGGGTGAGCACCTCGTCCCAGAGCACCCGGACGTGTCGCGGGTCGTCCAACGCCACCCGGATCGGCAGGGTCTGCCCCAGCATCGGCCACTTGGAGACCGGCACCCGCGGCTCGATGATCTTTTTCGAGCGCGGCGGCAGCCCGGGAGCGTCGATCACCAGTTGGAGCTCGCAGCGCCCGAAGGCGTACTGGGTGGGCGGCTCGGTGGCGCTGTGCACGTGCCCAGCACCGACGACCCAGGTGCGACCGCCGCCGCGCACCGTGGCCAGCGCGATCGCCAGCACCAGGAGAGCGACTCCGAGCGCCACGATGGCCCAGCTGGTCATGCCCAGCCCGAAGAGGATCACGAACGTGGCCACGGTGCCGAGCACCGCGGCGATCAACTTGCGTACCGGTGCGATGGGTCGGTTCCCGCCACCATTCGCCACAGTGGACCTCCCGAGGGTCAGGGCCAGGCTAGGCCGGATCGGGGGCCGGGGGAAGGACCGACCACCGCGCCGGCGCCGGGACCGGGTCGCTAGGCTGACCGTACCCAGCCCGACCGGCATCCGCTCTCAGGAGGAACCCAGCGTGTCCAGCAGCATTCCGGACGAGCGCACGCTCGTACTGATCAAGCCCGACGCGGTCCGCCGAGGGCTGGTCGGCGAGATCATCTCCCGCTTCGAGCGCAAGGGGCTGCGGATCGACGCGATGGTGGCCCGGACGATGGACGTGGCGTTGGCCGACGAGCACTACGCCGAGCACGTCGAGAGGCCGTTCTACCCGCCGCTGAAGACCTTCATGACCAGCGGACCGCTGGTCGCCATGGTGCTCTCCGGCGACCAGGTCATCGAGGTGGTGCGCGGCCTGATCGGGGCCACCGACGGGCGCAAGGCCGCCGCCGGCACCATCCGGGGCGACCTCTCCCTGTCCAACCGGGAGAACCTGGTGCACGCCTCCGACTCGACCGACAGCGCAAAGCGCGAGCTGGCGCTCTGGTTTCCCGAGCTGAGCTGACGCCTCAGGCCGCCCACGACAACTTCTCCGGGTTGGCCACCAGGTAGATGTCGGTGATCCGGCCGGCCGAGGTGCCGAGCGTGACCGCGTACGCGAAACCGGTAGCGCTGAGCACGACGGCGGCCGGCTGGCCGTTGAGTTCCCTGCGGTGCACGGTCAGCGGCCCGCTCTTGTCCCGAATCCCCAGCAGGAACCGGGCGACCCGGTCGGCGCCGGTCACCGGGTTGCGGGCGGCCCGCACCCGCCCGCCGCCGTCGCTCCAGGCGGTCGCGTCCGCGGCGACCAGGTCGGTCAGCGCGGCCAGATCGCCCTCGGTGGCGGCGGCGATGAACGCCTCCAGCAGCCGCTCCTGCTCCGCCCGGTCGGCGGTGAACCGGCGCTGGTCGCGCCCGATCCGGACAGCCGCCCGGTGGTGCAACTGCCGGCAGTCCTCGGCGGACCGGTCCAGCAACTCGGCGATCTCGGCGTACGGCAGCTCGAAGGCGGTGCGCAGCACGTACACCGCGCGTTCCGGCGGGGTCAGCCGCTCCAGCAGGTGCAGCAGCGCGGTGGAGAGCGAGTCGCGTAGCTCGGCGCGTTCCAACGGCCCGAACGGTGACGGCACGGTCGGCACCGGCTCCGGTAGCCACGGACCGACGTACGACTCCCGGGAGGCCTGCCGGGCCCGTAGCCGGTCCATCGACAGGTGGGTCACCACCCGGGACAGGTAGCGGCGCGGCTCGGCGACCCCGGCACGGTCGACCCGCACCCAGCGCAGATACGCCTCCTGGAGTACGTCCTCGGCGTCGTACCGACTGCCCAGCAGCCGGTAGGCCAGCCCGAGCAGCATCGGCCGGTGCGCGTCGAGCGCACCGGCCGCCTCCGCCGCGTCGACCGGGCTCACACGTCCGTCGGCAGCTCGTTGCGGAAGGTCACCGCGATCCGGTTCCACACGTTGATTGTGGCAATCGCCAGGACCAGATCGGCGAGGGCCCGCTCCGACCAGACCTTCGCGGCGGCGTCCCAGACGTCGTCGGGCACCCCGTGCTCGCCGAGCTGGGTGACCGCGTCGGTCAGCGCCAGGGCGGTCCGCTCCCGCTCGTCGAAGAAGGGGGCCTCGCGCCAGGCCGCCACCGCGAACAGCCGCCGGCTGGACTCACCCGAGTCCAGCGCGTCCCGGCTGTGCATGTCGACGCAGTACGCGCAGCCGTTCAGCATCGACGCGCGCAGCTTCACCAGCTCCAGCACGGTGTGGTCCACGTTTGCCCGAACGTACTTCTCCAGCCCCATCACGGCGCTGAAGGCTTGCGGGGCCACCTCGGCCACGTTCATCCGCTGCATGACAACCTCCCGGTAGATCGGCGTGACACCGACACGACGGGTCGGACTCGCCGCCCCGTGACAGGTCGGGCCTGTGACGCCGGTCATGTGTCGTTCGGCCGCATGTGCCCGACGCCGCCTGGCCTGTCATGGCAACAACCTCATGATCACCGCGTCGGGAATCCGGAGGTGGGGCTGGGGAGGGTGGGAGTAGGATGAGGGCGGCGATGATCCGGCTATCACCGGGGAGCCTCCGGAAGAACGGCCGGGTGACCGGCTCAGTAGAACCGGACGGGTCCGGCCCGTCACAGCCGGCCAACGAGCGGGCGGTCGATCCTGACCGCCAAGCGGGGTGGTACCGCGGGTCCGACCCGAGGCGCCGGTGACGGCGTCGCGGAGCGGGCTCGTCCTCGCAGACCCACGACTAGTGAGCGTCAGCGAGGAGAACGACCCCGATGGCCTATCCGTTGCACGAACCGACCGCCACCGGTGTCCCGGCGAGCCCGGACCTGCCCGCGGTCGAACGCCGCGTGCTCGAACACTGGACGGCCGACAAGACCTTCGAGGCCAGCGTCGACAGCCGGGCGGCCGGCGCGGACGGTGCCAACGAGTACGTCTTCTACGACGGTCCGCCGTTCGCCAACGGCCTGCCGCACTACGGCCACCTGTTCACCGGGTACGTCAAGGACGTGGTGCCGCGTTACCAGACCATGCGCGGCCGGCGGGTGGAGCGGCGCTTCGGCTGGGACTGCCACGGCCTGCCCGCCGAGGTGGTCGCCGAGAAGCAGCTCGGCATCACCAGCAAGGCGGAGATCCTCGACCTGGGCGTGGCCCGGTTCAACGAGGCGTGCCGCGCCTCGGTGCTGGAGTTCACCCAGGACTGGGAGCGGTACGTCACCCGGCAGGCCCGCTGGGTCGACTTCGCCAACGACTACAAGACCCTCGACCTGGACTACATGGAAAGCGTCATGTGGGCCTTCAAGACCCTGCACGACAAGGGCCTGGTCTACGAGGGTTTCCGGGTGCTGGCGTACTGCTGGCGGTGCGAGACGCCGTTGTCGAACACCGAGACCCGGATGGACGACGTCTACCGCGACCGGCACGATCCCACCCTGACCGTCTGGTTCCAGCTCACCCCCGACGAGTCCGCGCCGGAGCTGGTGCGTGGGCCGGTCCGGCTCGGCGTCTGGACCACCACGCCGTGGACCCTGCCGTCGAACCTCGCGCTCGCCGTCGGCCCGGACATCGAGTACGCGGTGCTGGCGCGCGACGGCGTCAACCACCTGGTGGGCGCGGCCCGGCTCGACGCGTACGCCAAGGAGTTGGAGGGGTACGAGCAGGTGGGCACCGTGCGCGGCGCGGACCTGGTGGGGCGCCGGTACACGCCGCTGTTCGACTTCCTGGTGGAGCACGCCGGCGACAACGCCTACCAGGTGCTCGGCGCGGAGTTCGTGACCACCGAGGACGGCACCGGGATCGTGCACCTGGCGCCGGCTTTCGGCGAGGACGACCAGAACGTCTGCAACGCCGCCGGCATCCCGACCATCGTCACCGTGGACGACCACACCCGGTTCACCGGGCTGGTTCCGCCGTACCAGGGCGAGCAGGTCTTCGACGTCAACAAGCCGGTGATCCGGGAGCTGAAGGACCGGGGGGTGGTGCTCAGGCAGGACACCTACACCCACTCGTACCCGCACTGCTGGCGCTGCGACACCCCGCTGGTCTACAAGGCGGTGTCGTCGTGGTTCGTGGCGGTGACGAAGTTCAAGGACCGGATGGTCGAGCTGAACCAGCAGATCAACTGGACACCGGGGCACATCAAGGACGGCTCGTTCGGCAAGTGGCTGGCCAACGCCCGGGACTGGTCGATCAGCCGGAACCGGTTCTGGGGCTCGCCCATTCCGGTGTGGCGCTCCGACGACCCGAACCACCCCCGGATCGACGTGTACGGGTCGCTCGCCGAGATCGAGCGGGACTTCGGGGTACGCCTGACCGACCTGCACCGACCGGCGGTGGACGAGCTGGTCCGGCCCAACCCGGACGACCCGACGGGCCAGTCGATGATGCGCCGGGTGCCGGAGGTGCTGGACTGCTGGTTCGAGTCCGGCTCGATGCCGTTCGCCCAGGTGCACTACCCGTTCGAGAACGCCGACTGGTTCGAGCACCACTACCCGGGCGACTTCATCGTCGAGTACATCGGGCAGACCCGCGGCTGGTTCTACACCATGCACGTGCTGGCCACCGCGCTGTTCGACCGCCCGGCGTTCCGCAACTGCCTCAGCCACGGCATCCTGCTCGGCTCCGACGGACGCAAGATGTCCAAGAGCCTGCGCAACTATCCGGACGTGTACCACGTCTTCGACTCGTACGGCTCGGACGCGATGCGTTGGATGTTGATGTCCTCACCGGTGCTGCGCGGCGGCGACATGCCGGTGCAGGAGTCGAGCGTGCGCGACGCCGTCCGGCAGGTGCTGCTGCCGCTGTGGAACGTCTGGTACTTCTTCTCGCTCTACGCCAACGCCGACTCCTACCAGGCCAGGCGGAAGACGGACGCCGAGCCGGCCGGTGGTGGCGACGCCGCCGGCAACCTGCTCGACCGGTACGTGCTGGCGAAGACGAACGAGCTGGTGACGACGGTCGGCGCACAGATGGACGCGTACGACATCTCCGGTGCCTGCGCCACCGTCCGCTCCTACCTGGACGCGTTGACCAACTGGTACGTGCGCCGCTCGCGGGACCGGTTCTGGGCCGGGGACGCCGACGCGTTCGACACCCTGTGGACGGTGCTGGAAACGCTCTGCCGGGTGGTGGCACCGCTGGCGCCGTTGACCGCCGAGGAGATCTGGCGCGGGCTGACCGGCGAGCGGTCGGTGCACCTGACCGACTGGCCGCAGGCGGAGCAGTTCCCGGCCGACCACGAGCTGGTCGCCGCGATGGACGCCGTCCGGGCGGTCGCCTCGGCGGCGCTGTCGCTGCGCAAGGCGAAGGGGCTGCGGGTACGACTGCCGCTGTCGAAGCTGACCGTGGCCACACCCCTGGCCGAGCAGCTGCGTCCCTTCGCCGACCTGGTGGCCGACGAGGTCAACGTCAAGCAGGTGGAGTTCACCGGCGAGGTGTCGGCGTACTGCCAGCAGGTGCTCACCGTGGTGCCCCGGGCGCTCGGGCCCCGGATCGGCAAGCAGGTGCAGCAGGTGATCAAGGCGGTCAAGGCGGGGGACTGGGAGCTGCACGACGGCGCTCCGGTCGCCGCCGGGGTCGCCCTCGCCGAGGGCGAGTACGAGCTGCGCCTGATCGTGGCCGACGCCGACCACTCGGCGTCGCTGCCCGGCGGCGAGGGGGTGGTGGTGCTGGACACCACGGTCACCCCGGAGCTGGCCGCGGAGGGGCTGGCCCGCGACGTCGTCCGGGTGGTCCAGCAGGCCCGCCGGGCCGCCGACCTGGACGTCTCCGACCGGATCGTGGTGTCGGTGTCGGCCTCCGAGGAGGTCCGCGCCGCGGTGTCCGGGTACACCGACTTCGTGGCCCGGGAGGTGCTGGCCGACACCGTCGACTTCGCCGAGGGGATCGACGGCTTCGCCGGCGAGGTCGGCGAGGGCGAGCCGGTGACGGTCACGGTCCGCCGACTCTGACGGGTAAGGAAGGGGCCCTTCTTAACGCCTCAGGTGGTAAAGGGGCCCCTGCTTAACCCCCGTCACCCAGCCAGCGGACGCGCCCCACCTCGCGCCGACCGCCGTGCGGCGGTCCGCTACCGTGACACCGCCTCTTCCCTCACTCGATCCGCCGGAGGACCAGTGCCGCTGCTCTACACCATCGGCAAGCTCACCGTGGGGCCCGCGATGCGGCTGGCGTTCCGGCCGACCGTGGAGGGGCTGGAGCACATCCCGGCGAGTGGCGGCGCGATCTTCGCCGGCAACCACCTGTCGGTCGCCGACGAGCTGTTCCTCGGCACGGTGGTCCCCCGGCACCTGGCGTTCTGGGCGAAGTCCGAGTACTTCACCGGCACCAGCCTCAAGGGGCGGTTCTCCAGGTTCGTGCTAACCGGCCTCGGCGCGATCCCGGTGGAGCGCGCTGGTGGCCGCGCCGCGCTCGCCGCGTTCGACGCCGCCATCCCGGCGCTCAAGGGCGGCGACCTGGTGGTCGTCTACCCGGAGGGCACGCGCTCGCCGGACGGGCGGCTGTACCGGGGGCGCACCGGTGCGGTCCGGCTCGCCATCGCGGCCGGCGTGCCGATCATCCCGGTCGGCATGATCGGCACCGAGAAGGTGCAGCCGATCGGCGCCCGGGTGCCACGCCCGTTCACCGGGAAGATCACCATCAGGTTCGGCAAGCCGCTCGACTTCACCGACCGGCCCGATGATCGGCTGTCGCTGCGGAAGCTGACCGACGAGATGATGGGCGAGATCCAGAAGCTCACCGGCCAGGAGTACGTCTCCCGCTACGCCCCGCCGCGCGCCCACCCGCCGGTCGCCGGCGAGCCCGGCGCCGTCTGAGCAGCTCCGGGCGGTGCGGCGGGGAGGCGGTGCCGCTCAGCCGTCCGTGGTGACGATCTGCTCCCGCAGGGTGCCGAGCAGTCGGGCGCTGTCGTCCACCGAGAGCCCCGTGAAGACGGCGCTGGTCAGACTGCCGTGGTCGACCGAGGTGCAGACCACCACCCCGACGCCGTCGGCGCGGCCGACGGCGCAGCGTTCGTGCCGGCCCCGGACGCCGGTCTCCACGACCTTCGTCTCGGCCAGGGCGTACTGGTCGGTGAGGCGTTCCATCTCGGCGTCGGCGTCCGCGGAGGGTGTGAACCGGAAGCCCGTACCGCCGAAGACGGTCACCCGCTTGCCGTTGCTGGTGGTGTAGATCCCGGCGAAGGTGTCCTCGGCGAGCCAGTGCGCCTGGCGCATCTGGGTCTCCAGTTGCCGGGCGTTCTGGGCACTGCGGGGGTCCTCACGCAGGCGCAGGTCGGCGACCTGCCCCGGCAACGCGGCGTTCGCCGGGTACTGGCTGGCCATCGGCACGCCGTAGTAGGCCGGACAGCCGCAGCAGCAGGCCAGGGTCAGCAGCAGCAGCCAGGGCCAGCGGCGTCGCCTGCGCTTGGTGGCCGGGGCGTACCCCGGGGGCGCCTGCCAGCCGGGCGGCGGTGCGACGGGCCCGCCTTTCTTCCTACCTCGCCCACGGCTCGGCGGCGGGGCCATCGGTGGCCCGGCCGGGTTCGGTGGCGGTGCGGGGTGCGCCGGCGGTCGGGCGACCGGCGGCGGATAGGCCGGCGCCACCGGCGTGGGCCGCGGAGCCGATGGCGGGTACGGGCCGAGCGGTTGCGGGTACGAACCGGGCGGTTGCTGGTGCGGGGCCGGGGAGACCTGCGGCGCGGGGGAGACCGGCGGCGCGGGTGGCCCGGAGTACGGCCGGGTAGCCGGCGGGGCCGGGTAGGACAGCGTCGGCGGCAGGGCCGGAAAGTCCGCCGAGGGCAACTCCCAGCCGCTGGTGTCGACGCCCGCCCACGGGTCGACCGGGGTTTGATGTTCCGGCTCCGGCGCCGGTGTCACGGGCGGCGGGGTGGGCTCGGCCGACTCGCCCCATCCGCGGCGGCGCGGCGGCGCCGGCGGAACGGCGGCCGAACCGCTCCAGCGCGGTGCTGCTGCCTCCGGGCCCGCTGCCTCCGATGCGGCCGGATCGGGCAGCACGCGGGTGCCCTGCGGACCGACCTCGGCCTCCGGGGCCGGCCGGTGTTCCCCATCCGGGGCCCGGCGGGTGGCGTCGGCCGGATCGGCTTCGGCCACATCGGCGTCCCGCCGATCGGCTTCGGCCCGGTCGGCTTCGGCCCGGTCGGCTTCGGTTGGTCGGCTGGGCTGGTCGCCCGGCTCCGGGTCGATGGACCGGGTCGGTTGCCCGGTCGCCTCGGGTGGTTCGGCGGGCAGCTCGTGGGTGCCGTCGGGGCCCGTGCGGGGCCCGTCGGCCGGTGGTACGGGAGTGGGGGCCTGCCCCTGGGTGACCGCCGGCTCACCGTCCCGGTGTGAATCCGGAAGGTTCCCGTCGACCGGCCGGTCTGCTCCCGGCTGCGGCTCCGGCATCGCGGCAATCTCCTCTCACGCCGACCCGAGGTTAGTACCGCTGTGCCACCGCCGACGAATCCGGCTGCCCCGCTGTCGCCGTTCGGGGCAGCGTTCGGCGCAGGGCTGGCGGTGGCCCGGCGGGCCCTTCGACAGCCCGCGTCGGACAGGTGTGGCGCGCTGGCCGCCGGGCGGGCGCGTACCCTTGGCCATCATGAGCGTCCCGTCCACCACACCGCGTCCCGTCGCGGCCAACTCCGTGTGGCCCCAGTTGGAGCCGTTGCTGCCCCAGGTGACCAAGCCCATCCAGTACGTCGGTGGCGAGCTGGGTGCGGTGGTCAAGGACTGGGACTCGGCGACCGTGCGCTGGGCGCTGATGTACCCGGACGCGTACGAGGTGGGCCTGCCCAACCAGGGCGTGCAGATCCTCTACGAGGTGCTCAACGAGCTGCCCGACGTACTGGCCGAGCGGACGTACGCGGTCTGGCCGGACCTGGAGGCGCTGATGCGCGCCCAGGGCGTGCCGCAGTTCACCGTCGACGCGCACCGCCCGGTCCGCGATTTCGATCTGTTCGGCATCTCGTTCGCCACCGAGCTGGGCTACACCAATCTGCTCACCGCGATCGACCTGGCCGGCGTACCGCTGCTGGCGGCCGACCGGACCGACGCCGACCCGGTGATCGTGGCCGGCGGGCACGCCGCGTTCAACCCGGAGCCCATCGCCGACTTCGTCGACGCCGCCGTCCTCGGCGACGGCGAGGAGGCGGTCCTGGAGATCACCACGATCGTCCGGGAGTGGAAGGCCGAGGGTTGCCCCGGCGGTCGGGACGAGCTGTTGCTGCGGCTGGCCCGTACCGAGAGCGTCTACGTGCCGCGCTTCTACGACGTGGACTACCTGCCCGACGGTCGCATCCAGCGGGTCGTGCCGAACCGGGCGGACGTGCCGTTCCGGGTGCACAAGCGCACGACGATGGACCTGGACGCCTGGCCGTACCCGAAGAAGCCGCTGGTACCGCTGGCCGAGACGGTGCACGAGCGGTACGCGGTGGAGATCTTCCGAGGCTGTACCCGGGGCTGCCGGTTCTGTCAGGCGGGGATGATCACCCGGCCGGTACGTGAGCGTTCCATCACCACCGTGGGGCAGATGGTGCAGCAGGGGCTGGAGTTCTCCGGCTTCCACGAGGTGGGCCTGCTGTCGCTGTCGTCGGCCGACCACTCGGAGATCGGTGACATGTGCTCCGGCCTGGCCGAGCAGTACCAGGGCACCAACGTGTCGCTGTCGCTGCCCTCCACCCGAGTGGACGCGTTCAACATTGACCTGGCCCAGGAGCTGTCCCGCAACGGTCGGCGGACCGGTCTGACCTTCGCCCCCGAGGGCGGGTCGGAGCGGATCCGCAAGGTGATCAACAAGATGGTGTCGAAGGAAGACCTCATCCGCACCGTGGTCACCGCGTACACCAACGGCTGGCGGCAGGTGAAGCTCTACTTCATGTGCGGCCTGCCCACGGAGACCGACGCCGACGTCCTGGAGATCGCCGACATGGCGCACGAGGTCATCCGGGCCGGACGGGCCGCGACCGGCTCCAAGGACATCCGGTGCACCGTATCGATCGGCGGGTTCGTGCCGAAGCCGCACACCCCGTTCCAGTGGGCGTCGATGGAGCGTCCGGAGGTCATCGACCACCGGCTCAAGCTGCTCAAGCAGGCGATCAACGCCGACCGCTCGCTGGGTCGGGCGATCGGCTACCGCTACCACGACGGCGAGCCCTCGCTGATCGAGGGCCTGCTGTCCCGGGGTGACCGCCGGGTCGGCGCGGTGATCCGTCGGGTCTGGGAGCAGGGCGGCCGGTTCGACGGTTGGAGCGAGCACTTCTCGTACCAGCGCTGGGTGGACGCCGCCGCCGAGGTGCTACCCGGCTTCGGGGTGGACCTCGACTGGTACACCACCCGCCAGCGCGACGAGCTGGAGGTCCTGCCCTGGGACCACCTGGACTCGGGCCTGGACAAGGACTGGCTCTGGCAGGACTGGCAGGATTCGCTCGGCGAGTACGAGCAGGACGACTGTCGGTGGACGCCGTGCTTCGACTGCGGCGTCTGCCCGACGATGGACACCGAGATCCAGATCGGCCCGACCGGCCGGAAGCTGCTCCCGCTGACCCCGGTCAACGGTCTGAAGCTGCCCACCGGCGCTCAGCAGTGACCGCAGCGCGGCGGGCTGGGTCAGACACCGAGGAGCGCGATCATCCGTAAGAAACCACAGCCCGAAGGTGGCCAGGCGCCGGTCGTCCAGCGCGTCCGGATCCGGTACGCCAAGCGCGGCCCGTTGCGGTTCACCTCGCACCGGGACTTCGCCCGGGCCTTCGAACGGGCGCTGCGCCGAGCCGGCGTGCCGGTGGCGTTCTCCCAGGGCTTCACCCCACATCCCAAGATCTCGTACGCCAGCGCCGCGCCGACCGGGGTGGCGAGCGAGGCGGAGTACCTGGAGATCGGTCTGCGCGAGCCGGTCGACGCGGAGCAGTTGCGTGCCGCACTGGACGCGGCGCTCTCACCCGGACTCGACGTGCTCGAGGTCGTGGTGGCCGCCGGCGGTGGGCTGGCCGACCGGATCGAGGCGTCCCACTGGCGGATCGAGCTGCCGCAGGTGGACCCCGACATCCTGGCGAAGGCGGTGGCCGCCTTCTCCGCCGTCGAGGAGGTGTTGGTCGAGCGGATGACCAAGCAGGGGCGGCGAACCTTCGACGCGCGTGCCGCAGTTATCGGCATCGATGTAATGTCGCCATCGGCGACGCCTTCCGGAGACCCGGCCGTACCGTGTGCGATACTCGAACTGGTCGTGCGGCAGGTCACCCCGTCCGTACGACCCGATGACGTCCTTTCCGGCCTCCGCGTGGTGGCCGGCCTGGAGCCGCCGGTGGCCCCGAAGGTGATCCGGCTGGCTCAGGGCCCGCTGACCGCGCAGGGTGCGATCGGGGATCCGCTTGACGCGGACCGCGACGGGGCAACCATCGGCGGGCGCTGACCGACGGTCGGTGCTCAGGCAGGCAGACTTCGCCGGTCGCGCACGCCCGTGCGCCCGGGGAAACACCTTTTGCGGCGACCCTGCGTGGCAGCGCTCACCCGCGCCCGGGGATGCCAGAACTGGAGAACGTCCATGCTCGAGAACGAGCCCGAGGGCGGCGAACGGACCGGCGCTGACCCGGCCGGTGAGACCGCCGACTACAGCACCGCCGATACGGCGAGCGGAACCGGTGCGCCGCCCAGCGGCACACCGGACGGCAGCACGCCGGGGGAGGGCCCCGGCACCGTGAGTGGTGCCGCGGATCTGGGTGGCGCGTCGGACGCCGAGGCAGCGCCCCGGCGCCGGACGACCCGCCGCCGGGCCACCCCGGTCAGTCAGCCGGAGCAGACCGATGCCCCGGTCGAGGCGCCCAGCGCCGCGGCGGTGGGCAGTGGGGAAGCTCCCCAGGCCGAGGTGTTCGCCCCGGTCTCCGGCGACCTCGACCCCGCGGCGAAGACGCCGCGACGCCGCCGCAAGGCCACCACCACTCAGAAGAGCACCGAGGAGCCGCTGGCCGCGGTAGCGGCCGAGGCCGCCGCCGAGGACGTCGTGCCGCCGGTCAAGGTGACCCGTACCCGCCGTAAGAAGGCCGGGCCCACAGCGGCCGAGGCGCCCGTCGACGTCCCGGCCGAGCCGACTGCGCAGTTCCCGCCGGCCGAGCCGGCTGCGCAACTCCCGGCGGCCGAGCCGTCGATCACGGAACCGGAGGCCGGCACCGACTTCGGCTCCGCCGTGTTGCCCGCCGAGGCGGACGCCGCGCCGGTGGCCGCCGCGCCGAGCGGTATCGACGAGCCGGCGGCGCAGCCGGACCAGGAGGCCGCTGTGCAGCCGGCGGCGGAGCCCCGGTCCCGCCGCAGAAGGACCGCGCTCAGTGCACCGACGGTGTTGTTCATGGCACCGGAGGAGATCAACGCGGCCCGCCTCGCCGCAGCCGCGGCGCCGTCGGCCGAGGACGAGACTGCGGAGGAGCCGGTCGAGCCGACGCGTCGTCGCCGTCGTGGCCGCCGGGAGACCGAGCCGGTGGTGGCGGTCGAGGCCGACGAGGAGCAGATCGCCGCGGTGGCCGAGGAGGCCACCGAAGACGAGGACGACGAGGACGACGAGGACACCGCCGCCGGCCGGCGCCGCCGCCGGCGTGGCCGCCGGGGCCGCGGCCGCGGCAAGGGCGGTACCGACGACATCGACGACGCCGAGGACAGCGAGGACGCCGAGGACAGCGAGGCCGAGGAGACCGTCCGGGCAGAGGCGGACGAGGCTGAGGCCGAGGAGGGCGACGACGCCGAGGGTGGGGACGGGATGACCCGCCGCCGTCGTCGGCGCCGCCGCCGGGGCGCCGGTGACACCGACGGCGCCGCCGACGACGGCGTACCCACCGTCGTGAAGATCAGGGAGCCGCGCCGGACGGTCGACGAGGTGCAGGGCGTCTCCGGCTCGACCCGGCTGGAGGCCAAGCGGCAGCGCCGCCGCGACGGGCGGGAGCAGCGCCGGACCCGCCCGCCGATCCTCAGCGAGTCCGAGTTCCTGGCCCGCCGGGAGGCGGTCGACCGGGTGATGGCGGTACGTCAGCGGGGTGACCGCACCCAGATCGCCGTGCTGGAGGACGGCGTCCTGGTCGAGCACTACGTGACGCGTAACTCCGCGGGCACCATGGCCGGCAACGTCTACCTGGGCAAGGTGCAGAACGTGCTGCCCAGCATGGAGGCGGCCTTCGTCGACATCGGCCGGGGCCGCAACGCGGTCCTGTACGCCGGCGAGGTCAACTGGGACACCTCCGGTCTGGAGGGGCGGGCCCGTTCGATCGAGCAGGCGCTCCGGTCCGGCGACTCGGTGCTGGTGCAGGTCACCAAGGATCCGGTCGGGCACAAGGGCGCGCGATTGACGAGTCACATCGCCCTCTCCGGCCGGCACCTGGTCTACGTGCCCGGCGGCAACGCCTCCGGGATCAGCCGCAAGTTGCCGGACACCGAGCGCAAGCGGCTGCGCGACGCGCTGAAGAAGCTGGTTCCGGACGGTGCCGGCGTGATCGTCCGGACCGCAGCCGAGGGGGCCAGCGAGGACGAGTTGGCCCGGGACGTCAAGCGGCTCCAGGCGCAGTGGGAGGACATCCAGGACAAGGCCGCCGAGGGCGGTGCGCCGGTGCTCCTGTACGAGGAGCCGGATCTGGTGATCCGGGTGGTCCGTGACCTGTTCAACGAGGACTTCCGGGACCTGGTGATCGAGGGCGACACGGCCTACGACCTCGTCGAGTCGTACCTGTCGCACGTGTCGCCGGACCTGGTCGCGCGGCTGCGCCGGCACGTCGGCACCAAGGATGTGTTCACCGAGTACCGGATCGACGAACAGATCCTCAAGGGGCTCGACCGCAAGGTCTTCCTGCCGTCCGGCGGTCATCTGGTGATCGACCGGACCGAGGCGATGACCGTGGTCGACGTCAACACCGGCAAGTACACCGGCGCCGGGGGCAACCTGGAGGAGACGGTCACCCGCAACAACCTGGAGGCGGCCGAGGAGATCGTCCGGCAGCTGCGGCTGCGGGACATCGGCGGCATCGTGGTGATCGACTTCATCGACATGGTGTTGGAGTCGAACCGGGAGCTGGTGCTGCGCCGACTGACCGAGTGCCTGGGGCGGGACCGCACCAAGCACCAGGTCACCGAGATCACGTCACTGGGCCTGGTGCAGATGACCCGTAAGCGGATCGGTGCCGGGCTGTTGGAGGCGTTCAGCGAGACCTGTGACTGCTGCAAGGGCCGAGGGCTGATCATCCACACCGAGCCGGTGCCGGAGAAGCCGCGTCCCGGTGGCGGTGGGGACAAGGTGAAGGCGGTCGCCTCGGCTGGTGTTCCGGCCGCCGAGACGACGAGCGCCTCGTCCCGGCGCCGGGGCCGTAAGAACGGCCCGACGGAGCGGACCGTGGTGGAGGTCACCGAGACCGACGCCGCGAGCACCGTCGATGCCGGCCTGCACGACACGATGGGGTACGACCTGTCTCGCTACGAGACGGAGACACCGGCCGAGCCGGCGGTCGCCGACAGCCAGCAGGGCGAGTCGGCCCGGCTGGCCGCCCCGGACGACCCGGACGCACTCGCCGAGGTCGACGAGGAGGACGGCGGCGAGGGTGGCACCGGCCGGCGTCGCTCCCGCCGGAGCGGCGCGCGTCGGCGTACCCGCCCCTGACCGGCGGCCGACTGGTCGAGCGAGGCCCCTCCCGGCGGTGATGACCGTCGGGAGGGGCCTCGCGTATGGTCGACGGCGGCGACGTGCGGCGCCTGACCCAGGGGCGTGCGGCGCGCCCTGGCCCTGGTTCTGCACCAGGCCGCCAGCCACGAAGGCCGGTGCCGGTCGCCCAGAGGAGGCAACGATGCGCCGTCTGCTCACCGCCACGGCGGTCACCGCGGTGCTGGTCGCCGCCGCCGGCTGCTCCGGACCGCAGCGTCAGGCCGACGATCCGGCCGCGACCACCTCGACGCCCGTCGGAGCCACCCTCGCCCCGGTCACCCCCACCCCCGAACTGCCGGTGGCGACACCGGCTCCGGGGACGGCCGGCGGGAACGCCCCCGAGGTGTGTGCGGCCGCGCAGCAGGCCAGTAGCGAGGCCGGTAAGGAGTACGTCGCGCACCTCGGCAGCATGGTCTCGGCGACCGGCGCGGGTGACGCGGGCGGTGCCGAGGCCGCCGCCAAGCGGGCCGAGAAGGCGCTCTCCGGCTGGCGCCAGGCGCTCCGCGAGCAGTCGAGCCGCGCCGACGATCCGCAGCTCAAGACGCTGCTGACCGACCTGGCGACCGAGGTCGGCCGGCTCGGCACGGACATCGAGGCGATCGGGGAGACCTCGCTCGACGGTCTTCAGCAGCGCCTCGACCAGCTCTGCGCCCGCTGACCGGCCGACCCGGTTTGGGTACCGGCCCGACCATGGCGTACGCTGACCTGCGGCGCACTTTGGTGTGCCGTGTTCTCGCGCGCCCAGGCCGCCGTGCCTCTGCTACCCGGCGAGCCGCCGCGGGGACGACCGTCAGTAGCCTCAACGACAGGGAGTCCGCCTCCGATGTACGCGATCGTCAAGACCGGCGGCAAGCAGTACAAGGTCGCCGAGGGCGACGTGATCGAGGTCGAGAAGCTCGTCGGTGCCCCCGGCGACGCGGTGAAGCTCGCCGCGGTGCTCCTCGTCGACGGTGACGACCTGGTGACCGACGCGACGAAGCTCGCTCAGGTCGAGGTGTCCGGCGAGATCGCCGCGCACACCAAGGGCCCGAAGATCCGGATCCACAAGTTCAAGAACAAGACCGGCTACCACAAGCGCCAGGGTCACCGCCAGCCGCTGACCCAGGTCAAGGTGACCGGCATCTCCAGCGGGAAGTAGGTCGTCCTCAGATGGCTCACAAAAAGGGTGCGTCCAGCTCGCGCAACGGCCGTGACTCCGCGGCGCAGCGACTCGGCGTGAAGCGCTTCGGTGGTCAGGTTGTCAGCGCGGGCGAGATCATCGTCCGGCAGCGCGGCACCAAGTTCCACCCCGGTGACCTGGTCGGCCGCGGCGGAGACGACACGCTCTTCGCGCTGACCGCCGGTGCGGTCCAGTTCGGCACCAAGCGCGGTCGCAAGACCGTCAGCATCGTGCCGCAGCAGTAGTTTTCTTCGGGCGAAGCGGGCCGCGGACCTCGTGTCCTGGCCCGCTTCGCCTTTTTCGCGCGAGGGCTCGACCTCGCTGGAAGGATTGACGCCCGTGGCGACGTTCGTTGACCGGGTCGTCCTGCACCTGCAGGCCGGCGATGGTGGGCACGGCTGTGTCTCGATCCACCGGGAGAAGTTCAAGCCGTTCGGCGGGCCGGACGGCGGCAACGGCGGGCACGGTGGCACCGTGTCGCTGGTGGTCGACCCGCAGGTGACCACCCTGTTGGACTTCCACTTCCGGCCGCACGTCAAGGCGGAGAACGGCAGAGGTGGCGCCGGGTCGAACCGGGACGGCGCGAACGGCCAGCACCTGGTGCTCAAGGTGCCGGACGGCACCGTCGTGCAGACCGTCGACGGCACCGTGCTGGCGGACATGGTCGGCGCCGGCACCACCTTCGAGGTGGCCCGGGGCGGGCGCGGTGGCCGGGGCAACGCCTCGCTGGCCAACGCCCGCCGCAAGGCACCCGGCTTCGCCGAGCTGGGCGAGCCGGGTGAGCAGTTGGACGTGGTGCTGGAGCTGAAGAGCGTCGCCGACGTCGGCCTGGTGGGCTTTCCGTCGGCCGGGAAGTCCTCGCTGATCTCGGTCATCTCGGCGGCCAAGCCGAAGATCGCGGACTACCCGTTCACGACCCTGGTGCCGAACCTCGGGGTGGTCCGGGTCGACAACCACACCTACACCGTCGCCGACGTGCCGGGCCTGATTCCGGGTGCCGCCACCGGCAAGGGGCTGGGGCTGGAGTTCCTGCGGCACGTCGAACGCTGCACGGTGCTGGTGCACGTGATCGACACCGCCACCCTGGAGCCAGGTCGGGACCCGCTCGCCGACATCGACACCATCGAGGCGGAGTTGGCCGCGTACGGCGGTCTGGCCGACCGGCCCCGGCTGGTCGCGTTGAACAAGGTCGACGTGCCCGACGGCCGCGACCTCGCGGAGATCGTCCGGCCCGACCTTCAGGCGCGTGGCCTGCGGGTGTTCGAGGTTTCGGCGGCCACCCGGGAGGGGCTCAAGGAGTTCACGTACGCGATGGCGGAGCTGGTTGAGCAGGCGCGGGCGGCGACGCCGCCGGCCGAGCCGACCCGGATCGTGATCCGGCCGAAGGCGGTCGACGACGCGGGCTTCACCGTCGAGGCGGCCGATGACGGCTCGTACACCGTGCGGGGTGCCCGCCCGGAGCGGTGGGTACGTCAGACGAACTTCGACAACGACGAGGCGGTCGGCTACCTGGCGGACCGGCTGGCCCGTCTCGGCGTCGAGGACCAGCTGGCCAAGGCGGGCGCCCAGCCCGGTGACCTGGTCCGCATCGGTGAGCGCGAGTTCGACTGGCAGCCGGCGCTGTACGCCGGGGTCGACTTCGTGCCCGGTTCCCGCGGGCGCGACGTGCGGCTGGAGGACCAGGTGACCAGGGCCGGCGCCGCCGAGCGGCTGGCGGCCCGTAAGGCCCGTCGGCAGCGGCCGGAGGACGAGATCGCGGCGACGGCCGACGGCGGGGAAGACGCCGAGTAGCATCGACGCGCTCCGAGATGGGGCGACTGCTGGTTCCCAGCGGGCGGCCGGACGGGCCTGGTGCCCCCGGCCGCCCGCTGGTTGAAGCCGGGGCACCGCAGGGCGGTCGCGTTGCGTGCTCCGAGGCGAGCCCGTCGACCCTCCATCCGGTGGCCGGACGGACCGTTCCGCGAAGAATTACCGAATCGCGCATGGGCGCGAATGCGCAGGGTAGGTCATTGAGTGGCGGCGGCGACATCACCCGCCGCACCCCGAACACCCGCGACAACCCCCGTAGCGGAAGGGACACCATGACCTACGATCTGTCAACCACGCCCGCGACCCACGGGTCCGATTCGACGAACGGTAGCGGCATCCGGGAGCAGGCCCGGCAGGTGGGCTCGGAGGCTGCGCATGCCGGTGGCGCGGTTGCCGATACCGCCCGTGAGCAGGGCCGGCTGGTGGGCCGGGAGGCGGCCCACCAGGCCCGTGACCTGTACGGCGAGGCCCGCACCCAACTCGTCGGCCACGCCGGTGAGCAGCAGCGCCGCGCGGCCGGCGGCCTGCGCTCCCTGGCCGACGAGATGCGGTCGATGGCCGACAACGGCGGCCAAGCCGGCCCGGTGAGCGAGCTCGCCCGTCAGGCCTCCGACCGGGTGCACGGCCTGGCCGGTTGGCTGGACCGCCGCGAGCCGGGTGACCTGCTCACAGAGGTACGTGACTATGCGCGCCGCAACCCCGGCACCTTCCTTGCCGGCGCGGCCCTGCTCGGTGTGGTGGCCGGCCGACTGACCCGCAACCTGTCCGGGGCGGCCGGTGACGATCGTCCCGGCCATGTGCCGGCTGGCGACCCGGCATCCGACCCCGACCGCACCGCGGTCCGGCCGACGCCGACCCCGTCGCCCGCTGCGCACACCGGATCGGACGCTGTGACTCCGGCCGGCCACCCCGATTCGCTCGCGCACCCCACCGAATTCCGTCCGGCCAGCGACGCCTATTCCGGCACGGACACGCCGCTACGTCCGGTGAACCAGACCGACCCGCTCCCCGGGGTGCCATCGAGCGGCGCCACCCGCCCGTGAGCGCCCCACTCATCCGAAGGGAGGCGACGGGATGACCGCGCCGACGCAGAATTCCGGACCGGGCGCCGGGTACCAGCCGCCCGCGGCGGAACAGGTGAAGAGCAGCTCCATCGGGGAGCTGATGCGCGAGGTCACCAGTGATCTGTCCACCTTGATGCGACAGGAGGTGGAGCTCGCCAAAGCCGAGATCCGCCAGGAGGGTAAGAAGGCGGGCAAGGCCGCCGGCTTCTTCGGCGGCGCCGGCTTCGGCGGGTACATGGTTGCCCTGTTCCTCTCGCTGGCCCTCTGGGCCGGGCTGTCCAACGTGATGGACGCCGGCTGGGCCGGGCTGATCGTGGCCGTCCTCTGGGCCGCGATCGCGGCGCTCCTCTACACCATGGGCCGCAAGAACGCGGAGCGCATCCGCGGGCTGAAGCAGACCAACGACAGCGTGCAGCGCATCCCCGACGCGCTCAAGCCACACCCGGAGGGAGTTACCCGATGAGTACCGATCCCGACCAGATTCGCCGGGAGATCGAAGCCACCCGTAACGACCTGAGTTCCGACGTGGACGCTTTGGCGTACAAGGTCAGTCCGAGCCGCATCGTCGATGACCGTAAGCAGCGGGCGCGCACCGCGTTGCAGAATGTGAGGGACAGGGTTATGGGTACCGCATCCGACGTCGGCCACCGCACCAGTCAGAGTGCCCACTCGATCGGTGACCGCGCCTCGTCGGCGGCGTCCTCGATCGGCGACACCGCGCACTCGGCCGCCTCGACCGTGGGAGACGCGGCACAACGGGCGCCGCAGACCATCCGGCAGAAGTCGGAGGGCAACCCGCTGGCGGCCGGTCTCGTCGCCTTCGGCGTAGGCATGCTCGTCTCCTCCCTCATCCCGGCGACCCGCCGTGAGCAGCACCTCGCCGCGCAGGCGCGGGAGAAGGCCGGCGAGCACGGTTCAGTGGTGACCGAGAAGCTGTCTCAGGTGGCAAGCGAGGTCAAGGACGAGCTGCGCGCCCCGGCGGAGCGGGCCGCCGAGTCGGTGAAGGCCACGGCACAGGACGCGGCAAAGGCGGTCAAGGACGACACCCGCTCCGCCGCGCACGACGTGCAGGATCAGGCGCAGCACTCCCGGGACCAGGTGCGGTCCTGACTGTCAGGGCATCCACGCACTGATCGCGGCGGTACAGCCGCTGTCCCGGCGGTTGCCTCAGCTTCAGTCGGCAGGGGCCCCTCCTCAGCTTTCCGGCGAGGAGGGGCCCCTGCTGGCTGTCCGCTCCGGAGCCTCCGGCGGTGAGGTGGTCGCGGCGTGGGTGCCGCGGGAGTCGTCAGATGCTCAGCCGGTGCGGCGCACGTCGGTGACGACGAAACCACTGGCCGGCAGCGCCGGCATCCGGCTCAGGTCGATCGCGAGGTTCTGCGGGGGTACGTCGTACCGGATGGCCCCGGTCAGCAGGGTCACCGCCCGTTTCATCAGCTCAATGGTGATCCACTCGCCGGCGCAGCGGTGGCCGGTGAGGTGGCCCCCGCCGCCCTGTGGGATCAGCGTGAACGGGTCACCGCGCCAACCGGTGAAGCGTTCGGGTCGGAACAGGTCCGGTTCGGGCCACAGCGCGGGGTGGTGGTCGGTGCCGTAGAGATCCAGCAGCACCCGCCGGCCTTGGGGGAAGTGGTAGCCCTGCCATTGGAAGGAACGCCGGACCCGGGCGGCGGTCACCGGGAAGAACGGGTAGCAACGGCGCACCTCCTGCACGAACCGCTCGGTGCTGTCGTCGTCCTCGCGTACCCGCTGCCGCCAGGCGGGATGGTCGTGCAGGGCCAACGCGGCGAAGACCACGAGTCGGCCCACGGCGACGGTCGGGCGGAGCACGTTGAGCAGCTCGACCGCGGCGACCCGGGGGGCCAGCGGTCGACCGGCGTCGTCGCGGTGCTCGGCGATCACCCGCAGGGCGCTGCCCTCGGGCGCGGCGAGCGAGCCGTCGCGTACCCGCTCGACGAGGTCACCGGCCCAGCGCTCGCCGCGCAGCCGACCCAGCCGGCCACGCCAGTGCCGGGGACCGAGCGCCGCGGCACTGTCGATCATGGCTTTCAGGTCCGTGGCTCGCCGGTCCAGCTCGCCGGCGGCCAGGGGCACCCCGGCCCAGTCGCAGACCGCCCGGGTCAGCATCAGGGTGGCCTCGGGGTGCAGGGTGACCGGTCCGGCCAGCTCCCAGGCGGGGATCCGGGCCTGCCACTCGTCGGCGAAGAGCTGCCCGAGGTGCTGCACGGCGGACGGCGTCATCAGCGACATGAACATGGCCTTGCGGCGCTGGTGGGCGTCGCCGTCGAGGCCCTGTACCCCGCCCCGTCCGGTCAGCGTCCGCTGGCCCCGCAGCGGCATGGCGCCCTCGCGGACGAATCGGTCGACGTCGTAGAAGAGCTCGACGGCGGCCCGGCCACGCAGGCAGATCGTCGGTTCCAGCAGGAGCCGGGTCTGGAAGATGTCGCTGCCGTACCGCTCGCATCGATCGCCGACGAACCGGTAGCCGGCCCGCAGGAAGGACAGGGTGCTGTCCGGGCTGCGGTCCGTCGGAATGGTCGCCATCGAGGCCCCCTGCCGCCGAGCGGAGCCGACACCGACCCGGCTTATTTGTCCGTTATCGGCATATTCTATCCGTTTCTGGACGGCAGGGACCTGCTCGGGCGAACCGAATGGGCGGCGGTGACGCCAGCGCCGCTGGCCCCTCCCAGGAGCGGACAAACCTGGTTCGCTGGGTCCAGCGGCGTCGCCACCGCCCGATCGGGGCGGTGACCCGGGGAGCACCCCGGGCGGCCAGCAGCCCGGCGCGCTGCACGGTTCGGCGCACGACGGGGGAGGACAGATGCGGGACAACAGGCCGGTGTACTGGCGGCGGTGGATGGCCGGGGCGGCCAACGGTGGCGGACCGCCGCTGGTGGCGCCGCCGCGCCGGACGCCCCGGCCGGACCGTTACTTCACGGTGCATCTCGGCTTCACCGCCGCCGATCTTGTCGCCGCGCGTGAGGTGGCGGTCAGCTACGCCGAGGCGTTGAGCATGCTTCGGCCGGAGCTGGCGATCGGGGCGTCCGCACTGTCGCCGGCCGACGCCTGGCAGCGGGCAGAGCGGCTGTTCTGCGGGTCGCTCGGGCCCGACGGGGATCGCTGCACCGACGTGGCCGGCCATCCCGGTTTCCATCACGCGCCCGGGCCCGGTGGCCTGGGCTGGGGCGACGGCGACCTTGGCTAGCGGGGCGGTTCAGTCCAGGTCGAACTCGCCGTCCTGGGCGCCGGCGACGAAGGCGTCCCACTCGGCCTGGGTGAACACCAGCACCGGGCCGTCCGGCTCGGCGGAGTTGCGCATGCCGATGAGGTCGTCGACGAAGGCGACCTCCACCGCCGCCTCCGAGGTGTCGCCCTCGGCCCGCTGCCAGACTGCCCGAGCGAGGTCGAAGTCACCCTTGGGGTGCGCTGTCATGGTCCAGTCCTCCAGTACCAGGGGGGAATGGGGAAGTGGGTTCGTTCCCTCATCGGGCAGGATAAGCGGATGCCGAGCTTGAGCCGTGCAGAGTCGATTGCGCGTGGCGCGTCGATCACCGTCGCGTCCTACCAGGTGGACCTCGACCTGACCGGGGGCGGCGAGCGCTTCCACTCGCACGTCACGATCCGGTTCCGGGCCACCGGCACCGAGAGCTTCGCCGAGGTCAAGCCCGCGAAACTGCTGTCGGTACGCCTCAACGACACCGACCTCGACCCCGCCGCGCTGACCGACAACCGGCTGCCGCTGACCGGGTTGGTCGAGGAGAACACGCTGACCGTCGAGGCGGAGATGGCGTACACGAACACCGGCGAGGGGATGCACCGCTTCGTCGACCCCGCAGACGGCGAGACCTACCTGTACGCGATGTCCTTCCTGGACGACGTGCAGCGCATCTTCGCCGCCTTCGACCAGCCCGACATGAAGGCGCCGGTCACCCTGTCGGTCACCGCGCCGGAGCACTGGACGGTGGCGGCCAACGCCGAGCTGGCCGCCCGCCCGGGCCCGGGGCGCTGGGAGTTCGCCCCCACCCTGCCGATCGCGACGTACTTCTTCACGCTGATCGCCGGGCCCTGGCACGTCCGCCGGGACAGCCACGACGGGATTCCGTTGGGGGTCTACTGCCGCCGATCCCTCGCCGAGCACCTGGACACCGACGCGGCGGAGATCTTCACCGTCACCCGGCAGTGCCTGGACCGGTTTCACCAGCTGTTCGACGAGCGCTATCCGTTCGGCAAGTACGACCAGGCGTTCGTGCCCGAGTTCAACGCCGGTGCGATGGAGAATCCCGGCCTGGTCACCTTCCGCGACGACTACGTCTTCCGGTCGGCGGTCACCGACAGTGAGCGCGAGCTGCGCGCCACCACCATCGCCCACGAGATGGCCCACATGTGGTTCGGTGATCTGGTCACCATGCGCTGGTGGGACGACCTGTGGCTGAACGAGTCGTTCGCGGAGTACCTCGGCACCCGGGTCACCGCCGAGGCGACCCGGTTCGACCGGGCGTGGACGACCTTCGCGCTGCGCCGCAAGGCCTGGGGCTACGCGGCGGACCAGCGGCCCTCCACCCACCCGGTGGCACCTGAGCGGGTGGCCGACGCCGCCGAGGCGCTGCTCAACTTCGACGGCATCTCCTACGCCAAGGGCGCCAGCGTGCTGCGGCAGTTGGTGGCGTGGCTCGGCGACGAGGCATTCCTGGCCGGCCTCAACGACCACTTCGCCCGGCACCGCTTCGGCAACGCCACACTCGCCGAGCTCATGGAGAGCCTCTCCGCCCGCAGCGGCCGGGACCTGGGCGACTGGGCGGCGGCCTGGCTGCGTACCGCGCAGGTCAACACGCTGCGGGCCGAGGTGGCCGTGGACGCTGACGGCCGCTACACCGAGGTCGCCATCGCGCAGACCGCGCCCGCGACCCACCCGGTGCTGCGCCCGCACCGCCTCGGTGTCGGCCGGTACGCCGTGGACGGCACCGCTGTCCGGGTCGAGCTCGACCTCGACCCGAAGACCGACAACGGGCGGACGCTGCTCGCCGGGCTGGCCGGTGAACCGGCGGCGGCGGTCCTGCTGCCCAACGACGGGGACCTGACCTTCGCCAAGATCCGCCTGGACGCCGCCTCGGCCGACGCCGTGTCGCTGCTGCTGCCCCGCCTGCCCGACCCGCTGGCCCGCGCCCTGCTCTGGGGGGAGGCGTTGGACGCGGCGACCGACGGCGAGCGACCGGTCACCGGGGTGGTCGACCTGATCAGCGCGGCGTTGCCGGCCGAGCGGGAGGTGATCATCGTCGAGGACGTGCTGACCCTGAGCCGTTCGCTGATCGACCGGTACCTCGACCCGCTGGCGCGGCAGGCCGCCCTGGCCCGGGTCGCCGAGTCCTGCCGTCGGCTGCTCGACGGTGCCGCGCCGGGGGAGTCGTTGCAGCTGGCGGCGGCCCGTGGCCTGATCGCCACGACCACCGACGTCGACCTGCTCGTCGGCTGGCTCGCCGGCCGGGACGTGCCCGCCGGCCTGGCCGTCGACACCGAGCTGCGTTGGACGGTGCTCGGCCGGTTGGTGGTGCTGGGCGCGGTCGGCGAGGCCGAGATCGCGGCGGAGGCGGCCGCCGACCCGAGCGCCGCCGGCGCGGAGCGGGCGGCCCGGAGCCGCGCCGCCCTGCCCGACCCGGCCGCCAAGCAGGCCGCGTGGGAGATCATCGTGTCGAACACCGAGCTGTCCAACCGGCTGATCGAGGCGACAGCGGAGGGTTTCTGGCAGCCCGAGCAGCTGGCGTTGACCGCCGACTACGTGGGGCGTTACTTCGCCGACATGCCGGCCGCCGCTCGGCTGCGTACGCCCTGGGTGGCCGAGGATGTCGCCAAGCTGGCCTTCCCCCGTCACGCCGTGTCCCAACCGACCCGGGAGGCGGCCGCGGCGCTGCTGGCCCGCGACGACCTCACGCCGGGGCTGCGCCGGGTGGTCGTCGACGCCGACGACGATCTACGGCGGGCCCTGGTGGCACGGACGGCGGTGGCCGCCACGACCGCCTGAGAGGAACCCACCGACACCGACGGTGGCGGCCGGGCCCGGCGGGCAGCGGACCGGGATTAGGATCATGGGGTGGCGGAAGACATCCGGCGGATCGGGATCATGGGCGGCACGTTCGATCCGATCCATCAGGGGCACCTCGTGGCGGCGAGCGAGGTGGCGGACCGGTTTGGGCTCGACGAGGTGATCTTCGTGCCGACGGGGCAGCCGTGGCAGAAGGCGAACGTCCCGGTCAGCTCGGCCGAGGACCGCTACCTGATGACCGTGGTCGCCACCGCCTCCAACCCCCGGTTCCAGGTCAGTCGGGTGGACATCGACCGGGGCGGCCCCACCTACACGGTGGACACCCTGCGTGATCTGCGCGCCCTCTACGGCCCGAAGACGCAGTTGTTCTTCATCACCGGCGCGGACGCCCTGGACCGGATCCTCAGCTGGAAGGACCTCGACGAGATCTTCGAGCTGGCCCACTTCATCGGGGTCACCCGGCCCGGGTTCGAGCTGACCGACGCTCACCTGCCGGCCGACACGGTCAGCCTGGTGCAGGTGCCGGCCATGGCGATCTCGTCCACCGACTGTCGGGCGCGGGTCGCGCGTGGCGAACCGATCTGGTACCTGGTGCCGGACGGTGTGGTGCAGTACATCGCCAAGCGGCAGCTGTACCGGGAGTGATACGCCCCGGTGTGGGGGTTTTCGTGCCTGTTTTCGGCTGAAACTGGCAGGTCGCGATTCCGAGGCGTGTGAGAGGCTGGAAGCATCGCACGGTTGATCGAAGGAGAACGGTGACAGTTTCCGAACGCGCTCACGAGCTGGCAATTGCCGCCGCTCAGGCCGCGGCCGACAAGAAGGCTCAGGACATCGTCATCATCGACGTGGGTGACCAGCTCGCCATCACCGACGCGTTCCTGCTCGCCGCGGCCCCGAACGAGCGTCAGGTGCTGGCCATCGTCGACGCCGTCGAGGAGGCACTGCTCAACCTGCCGGAGAAGGCGAAGCCGGTGCGGCGGGAGGGTGAGCGCGGGGGCCGCTGGGTGCTGCTCGACTACGTCGACATCGTGGTGCACGTCCAGCACACCGAGGAACGCGAGTTCTACGCCCTCGACCGGCTCTGGAAGGACTGCCCGACCATCCCGTTCGTCGACCGGGACCTCGCCAGCGCCGAGGCCGCCGCCGGATCGGGCGAGTGACCAGGCTGATCATCTGGCGGCACGGCAACACCGACTGGAACGCCGCCAGCCGGGTCCAGGGCCAGACCGACGTACCGCTCAACGACCTCGGCCGGGAGCAGGCGCGGACCGCCGCGCCGCTGCTGGCCGCGTTGCGTCCGGACGCCCTCGTCGCCAGCGACCTGAGCCGCGCGGCGGAGACCGCCGCCGCGCTGGCCGCGCTGACCGGTCTGCCGGTGCGCTCCGACACCCGGCTGCGGGAGCGCCACTTCGGGAGCTGGCAGGGTCTGCTGCTCACCGAGGTGGCCGAGCGGTTCCCCGAGGAGTACGCCCGCTGGCGGGCCGGTGATCCCGACCCGGGCGCGGACGTCGAGCCGCTGGACGACCTGGGCAAGCGGATCGGCACCGCGTTGCAGGAGACCGCCGACGAGGTGAGTGGTGGGACGGTGGTGATCGCCACCCACGGCGGCGCGGCCCGCCAGGGCTGCGGGCAGTTGCTCGGCTGGGACCACGGGGTGCTGCGCTCCGTCGGCTCGCTGCGCAACTGTCACTGGACCGAGCTACGTCACGACGCCGCGCGTGGCTGGCACCTGCGCTCCCACAACGTGGGTCCGACGGACCTCGCCGTAGCTCCGGCCGGCAACGCCGCGCCCGCCGTCCCGGTCGCCGCCGAACCGGTCTGAGCCGACGCGGCCGGGCAGCCATCCAGCTTGATCGGCTAACGTGCCGGGCATGCCCGTCGCGGTCGTGACCGATTCCACCGCCTACCTGCCCGCCGAGCTGATTCCGACGCACCGGCTGACCGTGGTGCCGCTGACCGTGGTGCTCAACGGTGTCGAAGGCCTGGAGGGGGTGGAGACCTTCCCGGAGGACGCCACCCGTGCGCTCGGCGGCCGGCGGGTCTCGGTGAGCACCTCCCGCGCGTCCCCCGAGCAGCTCGCCCGCACGTACCGCGAGCTGCTGGACGCCGGGGCGGAAGGCGTCGTCTCGGTGCACCTGTCGGCTGGGCTCTCCGGCACGGTGGAGGCCGCCGAGCTGGCCGCCGCCCAACTGGGTGACCGGGTGACCGTGGTGGACAGCCGCTCCTGCGGCATGGGTCTCGGCTTTCCGGTGATCGCCGCGGCCCGAGCCGCCGAGGAGGGCGCCGACCTGGCCGGCGTACGCGCCGCGGCCGTCGACGCCGTCGGGCGAACCAGCATCTACTTCTACGTCGACACCCTGGAGTTCCTGCGTCGGGGCGGCCGGATCAACGCGGCCGAGGCCCTGCTCGGCACGGCGCTCTCGGTCAAGCCGATCCTGCACATGCCGGACGGCAGCATCGTGCTGCGCGACAAGGTGCGCACCGCCAGCCGGGGCGTGGCGCGGCTGGTCGACCTGGCCGTCGAGGCGGCCGGCGACGAGCAGGTGGACCTGGCCGTACACCACCTCGCCGCGCCGCAACGGGCCGAGGCACTGCTCGGCGCCCTGACCGTCCGGCTCGGCGACCGCCTGCGCGGCGTCTACGTCTCCGAGGCCGGCGCGGCCGTCGCCGCTCACGTCGGCCCCGGCCTCGCCTGCGTGGTCATCCACCGGGTGGCCCCTTGATCGTCTGCGTCGTGGCGACGACACGCCGCTCGGCGAGTCACTGATCCGTAGCCGGCCAGGGTTGCCTCCCGGGAGTTGTCATGCGGTGCTTGCGGGGTGACGGTGGTGGCTGACGGGCGACGAAGCGGACCGGCTGGGAAGGTGGACGAATGTCCTGTGTGGTGACCGGCGGTGGGCGCGGGGTCGGGCGGGGAATCGTGGAACGGCTGCTCGCCGACGGCGGTACGGTCGTGGTGATCGAGCGCGATCCAGGCGCGTTGTCCTGGGTGGAGCGGCACACCGGGCCAGGCCGGCTGGTGGCGGTGGTCGGTGACGCCGCCGACGAGGGCGTCGCCGGCCGCGCCGCCGACCTGGCGGAGCGCGCCGCGCCGTTGACCGGCTGGGTGAACAACGCCGCCGTGTTCCGGGACGCCTCCGTGCACGACGCCCCGGTCGGCGAGGTCGTCGACCTGATCACCCGCAACCTGCGCCCCGCCGTGGTCGGATCCGCGACCGCGGTACGCCGATTCCTGGCCGCCGGAACCGGCGGCGCCGTGGTGAACATCTCGTCGCACCAGGCCAGCCGGCCGGTCCCTGGCTGCCTCCCGTACGCCACCGCCAAGGCCGCCGTCGAGGGGCTGACCCGGGCGCTTGCCGTGGAGTACGGCCCGCACGGCATCCGGACCAACGCCCTCGCGCTCGGGTCGGTGACCACGGAGCGACACGAGGCACTGCTCGCCGGTCTGGAGCCGGACCAGGCGCGGCGGATCCAGGCGGAGCTTGCCCGGCTGCATCCGGTGGGCCGGATCGGCCTTTCTCAGGACGTGGCGGAGGCGGTGGCGTACCTGCTCTCACCGACCGCCGGCTTCGTCAACGGGGTCACCCTGCCGGTCGACGGCGGGCGCTCCGCCCTCGGCCTGGACCCCGAATCCCGCTGACCGGTGGCGCCGGTGAGGGCGGCGGCATAGCACCAGGCGGGCATGATCAGGGCGTTGTCCACAGTGGGTCGGTCGTCCACAGCGCAGGCCCGCTCGACACCCGGGACCGGGCCGTGTCGTCCTAGCCTCGCGCCGTGCCCAACGACGAGGAAACCGCGGTACGGCAACGCCTGTGGCGGTTGATGCCCGGCGCGGCGGCGGACTGGCCGACCGCGCTGCTGCCCCTGCACGTCCCGCCCGACTCGACACCGACCTCGCCGTTCATGCCCGATCGGCACGCTACCTCCGATCCGGTGCGGGTGGCCGATCCGGTCCGCGTGGCCGATCCGGTCCGCGCGGCGAGGGAGGGCCTGGCGGAGCCCGGGCCGGAACAGCACGCCGACGAAACGCTGCCGGTGTCCCGGTTGCCCGGCCCGGGGGCGTTCGACCCGGGCCGGCGGGGAGTCCGGGCACTCGCGGCCGTCGCCGTCCTGGTGGTGCTCGGCGCCGGCATCTGGACGTGGCGGTCCCGACCGCAGGTGGAGCCGGTGGTCGCCGTGACCGGCGCCGCGGTGACACCGGATCCCAGCGGCCTGGCCGGTGACGAGTCGGCTGCGCCAGCCGAGGCACCGACCGGTGAACTGGTGGTCGCCGTCGCGGGAAAGGTCCGCCGGCCCGGGTTGGTGCGCCTGCCGAGCGGGTCGCGGGTCGCCGACGCAGTCGACGCGGCCGGTGGCGCGCTGCCCGGAGTCGACGTGGCGATGTTGAACCCGGCCCGAAAGGTCAGCGACGGGGAGCTGATCCTGGTCGGTGTGCCGGCACCCACGCCACCGGCGGGCGCTCCGCCCGTCGCCGGTCCGGGCAGCGATCCCGGCCCGGGCGGACGGGTCAACCTGAACACCGCGACACCGGCGCAGCTGGAGACGTTGCCCGGGATCGGGCCGGTGCTGGCCCAGCGGATCGTCGAGCACCGCGACCAGCACGGTGGCTTCCGGAGCGTCGGCGACCTGCGCCAGGTCAACGGCATCGGCGACGCGCGGTACGAGGAGCTCAAGGACCTGGTGACGGTGTGAGGTCCGGCTGGACAGCCGCGTCCGGGCCGGCGGGTCCGGTCGACGGCACGGTGCGGGCGGGCCGGGCGCACCCGGCAGAACCGGCGCCCGCTGGGGCGATCGGCGGCGCGGTCGCCCCCGACCTGCGGTTGGCCGGGCTCGCCGTGGCCGCCTGGCTCACCGCGCTGGCCGGGCTGTACCTCGACGCCCGGCGGTCGCTGCTGATGGGCGTCGTCGCGGCCGGCCTCGCCGGTCTGGCGGCGCTGCACGTGCTCGGGCTCGCCGGCCGCCCCGGCCGGCTCGTCCGGCGTCACGGCTGGATCGTGGTGGCGGTGCTGATCGGCGTGGTCTGCGGCGGGGCGGCCACCTCGTCCCGGTTGGCCGTGCGGGACGCGGAGCCGCTGCGCGCGCTGGTCGACGAACGAGCCGAGGTCACCGCCGAACTGGTCGTCCGGGATGACCCCAGGGCGGTACGCGGTGGCATCGTCGGCCGCCCGCCGACCCTGCTCGTGCCGGCGAGGCTGGTGAGCGTGACCGGCGGGTCGGGGCAGCGGATCGCCGTACCGGCGCGGGTGCTGGTGCTCGCCAACGATCCGGCCTGGCGGGAGCTGCTGCCCGGGCAACGGCTCACCGCCGAGGGGCGCCTGGCGCAACCACGCGGCGGTGACCTCACCGGCGCGGTGCTGATGGCCGTCGGCGCACCTGCCGGGCTCGGGTCCCCGTCGGCCCTGCAGCGGGCCGCCGGTCTCCTGCGGGCCGGCCTGCAGAAGGCGTGTGCGCCACTGCCCGACGATCCGGGCGGCCTGCTGCCCGGTCTGGTCGTCGGGGACACCAGCCAGTTGCCCGACACCGTGGAGGAGGACTTCCGGGCCACCGGGATGACGCACCTCAACGCCGTCTCCGGTTCCAACGTCGCGATCGTCGTCGGGGCGGTGCTGCTGGTCGCGCGCTGGGCCCGCGCCGGTCCGGCGCTGGCCGCAGGGCTCTGCGGGCTGGCCCTGGTGGGCTTCGTCATCCTGGTACGGCCGTCGCCGAGCGTGGTGCGCGCGGCGACCATGGGCGCGATCGGGCTCGCCGCGCTGGCCGCCGGCCGGCCCCGGGCGGCGGTGCCCGCGCTGGCTGCTGCCGTGGCGGTGCTGGTGCTGGTCGACCCCGAGCTGGCCGGGGACCCCGGCTTCGCGCTGTCCGTGCTGGCCACCGGCGGCCTGTTGCTGCTCGCTCCCGGCTGGCGGGACGGTCTGCGCCGATGGGGCGTACCGCCGGGTGTGGCCGAGGCGTTGGCGGTGCCGGCCGCCGCGCAGCTGGCCTGCTCGCCGGTGATCGCCGGCCTGACCGGCACGGTCAGCCTGGTGGCGGTGCCGGCCAACCTCCTCGCGGTGCCGGCGATCGCTCCGGCCACGGTGCTCGGGGTGGCGGCGGCGATCGTGTCACCGATCTGGCCGGCCGGTGCCGAGGTGGCCGCCTGGTTGGCGCACTGGCCGGCGTGGTGGCTGGTGCTGATCGCCCGGTACGGCTCCCGGCTCCCGGCGGGCAACCTGCCCTGGCCGGGTGGGGCGTCCGGGGCTCTCCTGCTGGCAGCGCTGACCGTGGTGCTGCTGGTCGTGGCCCGGCGACCCGTGGCACGTCGCCTGGTCGCGGTGCTCACCGTCGCGGTCATCGTCGGCACGCTGCCGGTTCGGGTGATCTCCCCCGGTTGGCCCCCGACCGGTTGGGTCGTCGCGGTCTGCGCGGTCGGTCAGGGCGACGCGGTGCTGCTGCCGGTGGCGGCCGGCGCAGCGGTCGTGGTCGACGCCGGCCCGGACCCGACGGCGGTGGACGGCTGCCTGCGCCGGCTCGGCGTCCGTAGGGTGCCGCTGCTGGTGGTCAGCCACTTCCATGTCGACCACACCGGCGGTGTCGCCGGGGTCTTCCGAGGGCGGCGGGTGGACACGGTGCTGACCCCGCAGTGGCCGGAGCCGGCGCTCGGGCGGGACCTGGTGCACACCACCGCCGCCACGAACGGCACCCCGGTGGTGGCCGCCCCGGCCGGGTGGCGTTACCGGGCCGGCGCGGTCGACCTTGTCGTCGTCGGACCGCCGTACCCGATGCGGGGAACCCGATCGGATCCGAACAACAACTCCCTGGTGCTGCGAGCAAGCGTCGCGGGAGTGCGGATCCTGCTGACCGGTGATGCCGAGACCGAGGAGCAGCAGGCGCTGCGGGAGCACCTGCCGCCGCAGGCGTTGCGGGCCGACGTGCTCAAGGTTCCGCACCATGGCAGCGCGTACCAGGATCCGGCGTTCCTGGACGCGGTCGCGCCCTCGGTCGCGTTGGTCCCGGTGGGCGCGGGCAACACGTACGGCCACCCCAACGAGGCGGTGCTGGCCCGACTGGCCCGGGGCGGGGCGCGGGTGCTGCGTACCGACGTCGACGGGGATGTGGCGGCGGTGCGGGGACCGGCCGGGCTCGCGGTGGTGACCGCCGGGTCGACCAGGGGCGGCTGACGCCATGAGCGATGGCGATTTATGGGTAAAGGAGCAAAAAGAGGTAGATGTCTGGATTTGCGTTGAGTGCGGGGCCTGCCGGCACAGTACCGACGAGCAGGCTGGACCAGGCAGCCGAGCGTGCGAATATGGGCGGCGTGACCGCCGCCAGTGCCGCTCCTATTGTGCTCGTCCTCGGCGACGAGGAGCTGCTCGCCACGCGTGCGCTGGCCGAAACCGTCGCCGCTGCCCGGGCCGCCGACCCTGGCGTCGACGTGCGCGAGTACCAGGCCGGCCAGCTCACCGTCGGCGAGATCGACGAGATGCTCAGCCCGTCGCTGTTCGGCGGGCGCCGGGTGCTGCTGCTCCGGTCCGGTCAGGACGCCCGCAAGGATCTGGTCGCCGCCCTGTTGTCGTACGCGAAGAATCCCGACCCGGAGGTGCAGCTCGTCGTGCAGCACCTCGGTGCGGCGAAGGGCAAGGCGTTCGCCGACGGGCTCAGGTCGGCCGGCGCCCAGGTCGTGCCGGCCGCCAAACTCAAGGGGCATCGCGACCGGGTCGCCTTCGTGCGCGACGAGATCCGCCGGGCCGGCGGTCGGTGCGCGGACGACGCCGCCGAGGCGCTGATCGCTGCGGTCGGCAACGACCTGCGGGAACTCGCCGCGGCCTGCGCCCAGCTGATCGCCGACACCGACGGCCGGATCGGCGCCGACACCGTCGCCCGTTACTACCGGGGTCGGGTGGAGGTGAGCGGCTTCACGGTAGCCGACGCCACGATGGTCGGCGACCTGCCGGGTGCGCTGGAGGCGCTGCGCTGGGCCCTGCACGTCGGCGTGGACCCGGTGCCGATCGCCGACGCCCTCGCCGACGGGATCCGGACGGTGGCCCGGGTCGCCTCGGCCGGCCGGGGCAGTCCGTATCAGCTGGCCAGCAGTCTGGGCCTGCCGCCGTGGAAGGTAGAGCGGGCCCAACGGCAGGCCCGCGGCTGGACGCCCGATGGGCTGGTCGAGGCCATGCGGGCGGCGGCGGAGTGCAACGCGGCGGTCAAGGGCGGCTCCGACGACCGGGCGTACGCGCTGGAGAGGGCCGTCTTCTCGGTGGCTGCGGCGCGGCAGGGTAGCGCCAGGTGAGCGGAGCCCTCCGTGGCTCGTGGGCCACCGTCCCGGCCGACGAACAGCGGTACCGCCCGCTCTACGCCCGGGTGCTCGGGCTGCGTTTCGTCAACCCGGGCGGGGTGCTCTGCTTCGTCTTCTTCGAGGGGACGATCGCGCTGGCGGCCCTGCTGGCGCTCGCCGAACTGGTGACCTGGTGGGCGGTGCTGGTGCTGCCTGCGGCGGTGGCGGTGATGGTCAAGCTCAACGACCTGGTGGCCGCCGTGGTGGTCCGTGCCGCCGCCGCCGTACCCGAACAGGAACGTGACCGGTTCCGGCGGCAGATGGAGCCGGTGGTCGGCCGAGCCCGGGTCGACTGGCTGCGGCACAGCGTGCCCGCAGCGGTGATCCGCGCGGAGCCACGGCCGGCCGAGCCTCCTGGCGTGGCGCGACCGGTGCGGCGCGCGGTGCCCTCCGGCGGGACCGAGCGGGATGCCGGCGGGCACGGACGCGACCCGGGGCCGGCGGCAGTGCGGCGACCGGGCACCGCCGAGCCCGGCTCCTGATCAGGCCGACGAGCGCGAGGCAGTACGGATCGACCCCGCGCCTGAAGCGGCGCGGGCCGGTGGGTGGACGTGCGGAAGCCCCGGGGCAGCAGCCCCGGGGCTTCCGTCAGGTCTGGGTCAGCCGGCTCAGGCGGCAAGCGACGCGACGCGCATGGCGATCGCGGACTTGCGGTTCGCAGCCTGGTTGCCGTGGATCACGCCCTTGCTGGCCGCCTTGTCCAGCTTGCGCGAGGCATCCTGCATGAGAGCGGTGGCCTTCTCGACGTCACCGGCCTCGGCAGCCTCGTGGAACTTCCGGATGGCGGTCTTCAGCGACGACTTGACCGACTTGTTACGCAGCCGGCGCTTCTCGTTCTGCCGGTTGCGCTTGATCTGGGACTTGATGTTCGCCACGCGACAGCCTCGTCTTGATAGCTCGGGTTGGTCAGCTTGTGCGCGCGACAAGCATGCGTCATCGCTGCGCGAAGAGCCAGGTTACCAGGTCGGTCCGGGACAGGCCAAAACGGCACCGATCATAGGCGTCGGACCGCGGTGCGGCCGTCAGCCGCCAACCCGTCAGCCCAGCCGTCAACTGCCGACTCGCCAGCCGTCAGCCGCCGGCACCAGGTTGGTGTCGCCGGTGGCGGTCAGGTCCAGCCCTGGCGGCGGGCCAGCCAGCCGAGCGCCTGCTCGCCGGTCCACCGCTGATGGGCGGGCAGGTGGGCCGATGCGGTCGAGGGCGCCGACGCGGCGGCGGTGAGGTGGTAGCCGGCCAGCGCGGCCAGCGTCACGTCGAGCGCGTCGGCCGGCGCGTCGGCGGCGGCGGGGTGCGTGTCGAAGAGCGAGTCGACGTCCAGCCCGCCCGCGTACCCGGTGATCAGCAGGCCGGCCAGGTCGAACCAGGCCGGTCCGTGACACAGCCACGGCCAGTCGCAGAACCTGGCGGAGCCGGAGCGGTCGATCAGCACGTTGTCGACCCGCAGGTCGCCGTGGGTCAGGCCGGTGGCGTCGGCGGCGTACCCGGGCAGGAGCGACTCCAGCGCGACCAGTTCGGTCAACCGTCCCCGGACCGGGTCGGGCAGCGGCGGCGCAGGTTCCCGGCCGGCGGCGACCTCAACCCACCACAGGATGTTGTCGCGGGCGAGGTCGGCGAGCCGGGGCAGCCCGAGGGAGGTCAACTCGGCGGGCGGGTCGGCGAGCGCGGCGGCGACGTCGGCGAAACCGGTGAGAGTGCTGGCCAGCTCGGCCGGATCCCAGGGCAATCGGGGGGTGCGTCCGTCGACGGGTTCGAGGCAGAGCGCGTACCAGCCCGCCTCGCACAGCGTCCAGCGCAGACCCGGCACCGGTAGCCCGGTGGGCAGCCGGGTGAGGATCGCCGCCTCCCGCGCGTACCAGTCGACCAGTCGGGGTTGCTCCGCGCGGGCCGCGGCCTTGACGAACGCGCTGGCACCGTCGGCCGTGCGCAGCACCGCGGCGAACCCGCGGGTGAAGCCGGCGCCCGCGACCCGGGCCTCGACCACCGGGGCGCCGAGCCGCGTCGCCACCGCGGCCCGCACCGACGCCGGCAGCGCCTCCCACCCGGGTCGCTGGGCGGTCGCGTGGTACGGCACGGGTGGCAGGGACGGATCGCTCACCCGCCCATGCTGCCCCGTCTCGTGCCGCCCCGGCGATACGCGGCGCGGATCCGGGTATCCGGGCCGGCGTCTGCGACACTGCCAGGCCATGAGGACCGAAGACTTCTGGCAGTTGATCGACCGCGCCCGTAGTGGCGGGGGAGAGCCGGACGACATCGCCGTCCGGGCGGTCGCGCTGCTCGCCGAGCGTGATCCGGAGGAGATCGTCGGGTACGCCGAGCATCAGCGGCGGGTGCTCGCCGCCTCCTACCGGGTCGATCTCTGGGGCGCCGCGTACCTGATCAACGGGGGTGCCTCCGACGACGGCTTCGAGTACTTCCGTGGCTGGTTGATGGCCCAGGGCCGGGAGGTCTTCGCCCGCGCGGTGGCCGACCCGGATTCGCTGGCTGAGCTGCCTGCCGTGCGGGCCGCCTCGCTCAGCGGCGAGGAGTTCGAGTGCGAGGACATGCTCGGCGTGCCGTGGGACGCGTACCGCAAGGCGACCGCGAGCGACCTCCCGGCGGACCGCGGGGTGGCACCTGAGCCGGACCTGAACGACTTCTGGGACTTCGACGACTCCGACGAGGCGCGGCGCCGGCTGCCCCGGCTCGCCGCCCTCTTCGCCGAGCCGCCGCAGGAGTGATCGGGCGGGGTTCGCCCGCGCGGTGGCTGCCCTTCGGGGACGTGGGAGCATAGAGGGGGCCGGCGGTGCCGGCCCGCTCACGTCAGCCGACCAGAACGGACCGCTGTGCCACCGACGCTCGATTCCGGCGCGAACGCTCCTGGTGCCACCGACCCGGCGCGGATCAGGAACTTCTGCATCATCGCCCACATCGACCACGGAAAGTCGACCCTGGCCGACCGGATGTTGCAGCTCACCGGCGTGGTCGATCCGCGGCAGATGCGCGCGCAGTACCTCGACCGGATGGACATCGAGCGCGAGCGCGGCATCACCATCAAGAGCCAGGCGGTCCGGATGCCGTGGACCATCGCCGAGGGTGAGCGGACCGGCGAGCAGGCCGTGCTCAACATGATCGACACCCCGGGGCACGTCGACTTCACCTACGAGGTGTCCCGGTCGTTGGCGGCCTGTGAGGGCGCGGTCCTGCTGGTCGACGCGGCCCAGGGCATCGAGGCGCAGACGCTGGCCAACCTCTACCTCGCGCTTGAGAACGACCTGAAGATCATCCCGGTGCTCAACAAGATCGACCTGCCGGCCGCCCAGCCGGAGAAGTACGCCGAGGAGTTGGCGCACCTGATCGGCGGCGATCCGGCGGACTGCATCAGGGTCTCCGGCAAGACCGGCGAGGGGGTGCCGTACCTGCTCGACGAGATCGTCCGGCAGTTCGTCCCGCCCGTCGGTGACGCGGACGCCCCGGCCCGCGCGATGATCTTCGACTCGGTGTACGACGTCTACCGGGGCGTGGTCACCTACGTCCGGGTGATCGACGGGCGGATCAGCGCCCGGGACCGGATCAAGATGATGTCCACCGCCGCCGTGCACGAGCTGCTGGAGATCGGCGTCATCTCTCCCGAGATGGTGAAGGCCAACGCGCTCGGCGTCGGCGAGGTCGGTTACCTGATCACCGGTGTGAAGGACGTCCGCCAGTCCCGGGTGGGTGACACGATCACCATCAACTCCCGGCCGGCGAAGGATGCCCTGGGCGGTTACAAGGACCCGAAGCCGATGGTCTACTCCGGGCTCTACCCGATCGACGGCTCGGACTACCCGAACCTCCGTGAGGCGCTGGACAAGCTCAAGCTCAACGACGCCGCGCTCGACTACGAGCCGGAGACCTCCGGTGCGCTCGG
Source organism: Micromonospora phaseoli (assembly GCF_900109115.1). Taxonomy (GTDB): domain Bacteria; phylum Actinomycetota; class Actinomycetes; order Mycobacteriales; family Micromonosporaceae; genus Micromonospora; species Micromonospora phaseoli. The sequence goes on along the minus strand of NZ_FNYV01000009.1, from coordinate 228,577 downwards.
CTTCGGCTTCCGCTGCGGCTTCCTCGGCCTGCTGCACCTGGAGATCATCCGGGAGCGGTTGGAGCGCGAGTACAACCTCGACCTGATCTCCACCGCCCCGAACGTGGTCTACCGGGCCATCACCGAGGACGGTGAGGAGATCGTGGTGACCAACCCCAGCGAGTACCCCACCGGCAAGATCGCCGAGGTGTACGAGCCGGTCGTCCGCGCCACCGTGCTCACCCCGAACGACTACGTCGGTGCGGTGATGGAGCTGTGCCAGGGACGCCGCGGCAGCCTGCTCGGCATGGACTACCTCTCCGCCGACCGGGTGGAGCTGCGGTACACGCTGCCCCTCGCCGAGATCATCTTCGACTTCTTCGACCAGTTGAAGAGCCGGACCAAGGGGTACGCCTCGCTGGACTACGAGCCCTCCGGCGAGCAGGCGTCCGACCTGGTGAAGGTCGACATCCTGCTGCACGGTGAGCCGGTGGACGCGTTCAGCGCCATCGTGCACAAGGACAAGGCGTACGCCTACGGCACCACGATCGCCGCGAAGCTGCGCACCCTGATCCCGCGCCAGCAGTTCGAGGTGCCGATCCAGGCCGCCATCGGCAGCCGGGTCATCGCCCGGGAGACCATCCGGGCCATCCGCAAGGACGTGCTCGCCAAGTGCTACGGCGGTGACATCAGCCGCAAGCGCAAGCTGCTGGAGAAGCAGAAGGAGGGCAAGAAGCGGATGAAGATGGTGGGCCGGGTGGAGGTCCCGCAGGAGGCCTTCATCGCCGCGCTCTCCTCCGACTCCGGCGACGGCAAGGCCACCGGAAAGAAGTGACCGTGGCCCGGCGACGGGCGGCGACCCGATCCGCGTGACGGCGCGGGGTGAACCGATGTGCCATCGACGGACGACATGACCGGCGGTGGGTGGATGTGTGGCTGATCGGCGCTCTGGTCGGTTTGGGAATTCGGGGCCGAGGGAAATGGATCGGCACGACAGGAACCCGCCGAAGGACATCTTCTGTTAAGGAGACAGCCACTATGGAGCTCACCGTCTGGGGCATCATCACCGCGCTGTTCGTCGGTCTGATCATCGGTGCGCTGGGTCGCCTCGTGGTGCCGGGCCGGCAGGACATGCCGATCTGGCTGCACATGCTCATCGGTGTCGGCGCCGCGCTGCTCGGCACCGTCCTGGCCCGCGCGATGGGCATCGCCACGGTGACCGCCGGCATCGACTGGGCCGAACTCGCCGTGCAGGTCGCGCTGGCCGCGATCGCGGTGGCGCTGGTCGCCGGCGTGGGTAGCCGCCGTCGAGGCGTCACCCACCGGTAGAAACACCTCCGCCTCACGGGCGCCCGGCCATCATGGCCGGGCGCCCGTCGGCGTCTCGGGCAGCCCCGGAGAAGACTCGTCGGTACCCGGCGGCCAACCCGTTCTGGGATGTCTGATGCCCGCCGCGATCTCTCTGATCCACCGCGGCGTGTCAGCCGGAAAAGCCGGTTTGGGATCTTCGCGGGTCGGGCATTAGGCGGTCACGACAGGAACTCCACAGAATGTGGAACGTCTTTTGTGAAGGAGAGCGACCATGGAGCTCACCGTTTGGGGCATCATCACCGCGCTGATCGTCGGTCTGATCATCGGTGCGCTGGGCCGTCTGGTGGTGCCGGGCCGGCAGAACATGCCGATCTGGCTGCACATGCTCATCGGTGTCGGCGCCGCGCTGCTCGGTACGGTCATCGCCCGTGCGTCCGGTTTCGCGGAGACCGCCGGCATCGACTGGCGGGAGCTGATGCTCCAGGTGCTGCTGGCCGCCGTCGCGGTCGCGCTGGTCGTCGGTGTGGGCCGCGGTCGCCGGGGTGTCACCCGGTAACAGCTGAGTCTCGAAAGGCGCCCGACCGTCGAGGTCGGGCGCCTTTCGTGTGCGTACGTGCCGGCGGTTCCGCGCCGGCGGTGGTGCCGGGTTGTTCAGCGGAGCCAGGGGATGTTGCGGTCGAGCAGACCGCGCTCCTTGAGCTCCTTGCGCAGCGGGATCTCGTCGTCGATGTAGCCGTCCCAGTTGATGCCCCAGTAGTTCGCGGTGTGGGTGCCCTCACCGAGAAGCTGGCGCTGTACCGGCGTGCGGTTGCGGTACCACTCGCCGTCCTTGTCGGGGTGCAGCTCGTCGAGGGGCCGGATCCACCGGTAGGTGTAGCCGACGAAGAGCATCTTGCGGGTGATGTTCGACAGGTTGGTCGACCGGGAGTGCCACTGGCGGCGGTCGAAGATGAAGGCGTCACCCGGGTTGGCGGTGATCTCCACCGTGCCCTCCGGGTCCGGGTTGTGCACGCTGAGGTCCGTCGGCCGGGCCAGCGAGTTCCGCAGGTGACTGCCCGGGATGACCTTGGTCGCGCCCCGGCCGTTCTCCGACAGGTCGGAGAGGACGTAGGCGACCTTCAGCGAGAACATCGGCCGCGGCAGGTTCGGGTCCATCGTCTCCGGGTCGGAATTCTGCCGGTACCCGTCCTGGTGCCAGCCCCAGTACGGCTTCTCCGGCTCCAGCGCCGGCGGGGTGACGTCGAGGTGGTTGTGGTGGGTGTAGATGTTCCACCCGGCCAGACCCCACATGTAGGGGAATGCGATCGGGTGGGTGAGCAGTTCGCCGAAGAGCTCGTCCCGCTCAAGGAAGCCCAGCAGGTGCAGGGTGCCGTCCTTGGTGGTGTTGCCCTTGGCCTTCTCCTCCTCGTACACCCGGTCGACCGCGGCTTCGAGCGCGGCCCGGTGGTCCTCGGTCAGGACGTTACGCAGCAGGAGAAAACCCTGCTCATGAAACTCCTTGCGGTCGACGTCACTGATCGGTTCATATCCGGTCCGGTCGCCGTAGTCGAATGCCACGTCGTGCCCCTCCCCAAGAGGTGAAACCATTTCTGGCGCAGACGGCCGATCGTAACCCCTCCGCGTGCGTGGTTGGGGGTGCCCGGTCGCGATCTCACAGACGCCGCGACGGAAGGCGGTGGCGCGACTACGTGGCGTTGCGCGGCGCAGTGAGGCGGTGACATTGCGGAGCTTTTGCCGGATTTTGCGGTGACTGCGGGTAAGGAGATCGGGGTCCGTTACGCGTCCGCGAAGACCTCGGCCACGACCTCGGCGGGCTGCGCTGACCCGTCGCCGACCTGGCTCCAGGAGCCGGCCCGGTTGGTCCACTCCAGGTCGCCGAAGCGCACCCGCTTGACCCCGTGGTCGTTGGCGTGTGAGACCAGCCAGTGCGCGTAGCGCCAGCCCGCCCGCTGATCCACCGCGGCCACCGTGAGACCGGTCAGCCCCGCCGTGGTGGCCGCCGAGGTCAGCCCCCAGTCGAGGTTGAGCCCCCGGGTCAGCGCCACGGCGGCGGCCTCGCCGCGCATCGCCGGATCGCCGCCGAAGGTGCAGGCCACCGCGCCGGTGGCGTGGCCGAGCAGGGCGCGGGTGAGCACCTCCGACTCGTCGGCCCACTTCTCGTACGCCTCCGGAAAGGCCGAACGCTGCACCTTCTGCGCGGCGTCGGTGACCCGCATGTCCTCCCAGCCGCGCACCTTCTTGAGCGCGGCGTAGAACTTGTCGGCCGCGTATCGCGGATCGCGGATCTTGGCCGGGGTACCCCAGCCCTGGCTCGGCCGCTGCTGGAACAGCCCCACCGAGTCGCGGTCGCCGCCGGCCAGGTTACGCAGCCCGGACTCCTGGTAGGCGGTGGCCAGCGCCACCACCACGGCCCGGTCGGGCAGTTCGTGCTGAATGCCGATGGCCGCGATCGTCGCCGCGTTGGCCATCTGGTGCGAATCCAGGGTGACCTTCCCGTCGGCCTGCACCGTGCAGCTCCGGCCGGTCAACGGCAGCCGGATCCGCTCGCCGACCTGCCGCATCCCGAGAACGATCCCGAGCGCGGCGATCACCACGAGAACCACCAAACCGGCGACGACTGCCCGAGTCCGCACCCACACCTCCCGTACGACGGTCCGCCAAGCGTACGTCCCTCGTTGGCCCGAACGGGTCGTCCGACCGGTTCCGCCCGCCGCGCGGCACCCCTGGCAGCGGAAGTTCCCCGCCCGGGCCGACCCTCACCTGCCGAGTTCGGCGACCCAGCGCGGCGGCCGCTTCTCCCGGAACGCGGTGACTCCCTCGATCCCGTCAGTGGACAGGAAGTAACCGGTGGAGAGGGCGGCCAGCTCCGCCAGCTCGGCCCTCAGGTCGGTGGCGGCCCGGCGGCGCAGCAACTGCTTCGCGCCGGCCAGTGCCGTCGGAGCGCCGCGCACCAGCGAATCGCAGTACCGCGCCACGGCGGCATCCAGCTCCTCGGCCGGCACCGCGGCGGTCACCAGGCCGATCTCGGCCGCCCGCCGCCCGTCGAAGGAGTCGCCGGTCAGGTACAGCTCGGCCGCCGCGCGGGGGTGCAGCCGGGGCAGCACGGTCGCGGAGATCACCGCCGGGATCACCCCGATCCGCACCTCGGTGAAGGCGAACGTGGCCTCGGCGGCGCAGACCGCCAGATCGGCCGCCGCGATCAGCCCCAGTCCGCCGGCCCGGGCGGGGCCGCCGACCTTGGCCAGCACCGGCTTCGGGCACTCCCAGACCGCCGCGAGCACGTCACCCAGCATCCCGGCCGGCACCGTCCCGCTGGCGTACGCCGCCGCGGTCTCCTTCAGGTCCGCCCCGGAACAGAAGACCGGACCGGTGTGGTCGAGCACGATCACCCGGACCGTGTCATCGGCGACCGCGGTGGCCAACCCGGCGAGCAGTTCGGTCATCAGCGGCGTGGAGAGCGCGTTGCGGTTGTGCGGGCTGTCCAGGGTGAGGGTGGTCACCCCGGGGGCCGTGGCGACCCGCACGAGCGCGTCGGGAGAGGTCATGTGAGGGCACACTAGTGGCCATGCCCGGCCTCCTTCCAGCAGGCGAACCCGTTCCGGCCGACGGGTCGCTGCCCGCGTCCGCCCGCACCACCGTCGGCGCCCGCGGTTTCGGGGTGTACGTGCACGTGCCCTTCTGTGCCAGCCGCTGCGGCTACTGCGACTTCAACACCTACACCGCCGACGAACTGGGCGGCGGCGCGAGCCGGGACGGCTACGCAGACACGGTGCTGGCCGAGCTGGCGCTCGCCGCGCGGGTACTGGGCGACAACCCGCCGCCGCGGGTGCAGACCGTCTTCGTCGGCGGCGGCACCCCCACCCTGCTGCCCGCCGACGACCTGGCCCGGATCCTCGACGCCGTCGACCGGACCTGGGGGTTGGCCGGTGACGCGGAGGTGACTACCGAGGCCAACCCGGAGTCGGTGACGCCCGCGTCGTTGAAGGAGCTGCGTGCGGCCGGGTACACCCGGATCTCGCTGGGCATGCAGTCGGCCGCGCCGAGGGTGCTCGCCATCCTGGACCGCCGGCACAACGCCGGCCGGGCCACCGCCGCTGCGCTGGAGGCCCGGGAAGCCGGATTCGACCACGTCAACCTCGACCTGATCTACGGGACGCCGGGGGAGCGGGCCGAGGACTTCGCCGCCTCGCTGGAGCAGGTCGTGGCGGCGGGGGTGGACCATGTCAGCGCGTACGCCCTGATCGTGGAGGACGGCACCCGACTGGCCGGCCGGATGCACCGCGGTGAGCTGCCGTATCCGGACGACGACGTGGCGGCGGACCGCTACCTGGCTGCCGAGGCCGCCCTCGACGCGGCCGGTTTCTCCTGGTACGAGGTCTCCAACTGGGCCCGTACGCCGGCCGCCCGGTGTCGGCACAACCTGCTCTACTGGACCGGCGGCGACTGGTGGGGCCTGGGGCCGGGAGCGCACAGCCACATCGGCGGCGTGCGCTGGTGGAACGTCAAGCACCCCACCGCGTACGCGCAACGCCTCGCCGCTGGCCGGTCACCCGGGCTGGCCCGGGAGGTGCTGACCGGCGACGAGGCGCACATGGAGGACGTCATGCTGCGGCTGCGGCTGGCCGCCGGGCTGCCGCTGGATGTCCTGGACGACGCCGGTCGGGCGGCCGCGACGCGGGCGGTGGCGCAGGGTCTGCTCGCCGCACCCGCCCACGCCGCCGGCCGCGCCGTGCTCACTCTGCGCGGCCGGCTGCTCGCCGACGCCGTGGTGCGGGACCTGCTGCCCTGACCCTCAGCGCGTCAGCGCGTCAGGAGGCTGCTGGCTCGTCAGCGCTTCACGAATGCGTAGGTCATCGGGTAGCGGTAGAGCGCGCCCTCGTTGGCCTTGACCCCACCGATGATTCCGAAGATCACCGGCACGATCCCGGCGAGGATCGGGAGGAAGAACAGGACCCCGCAGGTGATCGTGGCGAGCACCCAGCTCAGCACTCCGGCGATGGCCCAGGTGAGCTGGAAGTTCAGCGCGGCCACCGAGTGTGCCCGGACGACGGGGGACTGCTGCCCGCGAGTCATCATCGCGATCAGCGGCGCCACCCAGCCGAGGAGGCCGCCACCGACGACCACGCCGAGCGGACCGCCGAAGTGGGCGATCAGCGCCCAGGTCTTGTCCTCGTTGCTGGCGTAGCCGCCGCCGGGAGCGCCGTAGCCGCCGGTCGGGTAGCCGACACCGGGCGCGCCGCCGGGCGGAGGGTAACCACCGGGTGGCGGATAGCCACCGGGCGGCGGATAGCCGGCCGCGGGCGGCTGGTCACCGGGGGGCGGATAACCGCCGGGCGGGGGATAGCCGCCGGGCGGGGGATAGCCGGGCTGGCCTGACGACCCGGACAGTGGGGTCGTGGGTTCGTCGCCGGAGTCTGGGGGGCGAGGTGGTTCAGTCATGGAGGTCACGGTAGGTGCCACCGGCAACGGTGCACCATAGCGACACCGGCGAGTGTCAACCCGCCGATCGGTTCGGGCGCAGAAGGAGGCGTCTTGATCATCGCGTCGACGGGTCCCCCGACGTAGACTGGCACTCGCTACAGTCGAGTGCCAGAGTGTTTCTCCGGCGGCCGTGGCGCCGAGGTCGAGCTGCGACAGGAGGTGGGCAGGATGGGTCTCGACGACCGCAAACTCGCCGTGCTCCGCGCGATCGTCGAGGATTACGTCGCCACCCAGGAGCCGGTCGGCAGCAGGGCGCTGGTCGAGCGGCACCAGCTCGGCGTCTCGCCGGCCACCGTCCGCAACGACATGGCCGTGCTGGAGGAGGAGGGTTACATCCGCCAGCCGCACACCAGTGCCGGACGGGTGCCCACCGACCGTGGCTACCGGCTGTTCGTCGACCGGCTGAGCCGGGTCAAGCCGCTCAGCCCCGCCGAACGCCGGGCGATCGAGCGCTTCCTGGCCGGTGCCGTCGACCTCGACGACGTGGTGCACCGCACCGTGCGGCTGCTGGCGCAGCTGACCCGGCAGGTCGCCGTGGTGCAGTACCCGAGCCTGGCCCGCTCCCGGGTGCGTCACCTGGAGCTGGTCCCGATCTCCACCACCCGGCTCACGCTGGTGATGATCGCCGATACCGGTCGGGTCGAGCAGCGGCTGGTCGAGCTGCCGGCGCCGCTGCTCGCCGACGCCGTCATCGACCTGCGCCGGCTGGCTAACGAGAAGCTGGTCGGCGTGCGCCTGTCGGACACCCCACCGCTGGTGCAGGCACTCATCGACGAGTCTCCGCCGCACCTGCGTCCGGCCATGACGACCCTGTCCACCGTGCTGCTGGAGACCCTGGTCGAGCGGCACGAGGAGCGGCTGGCGCTGGCCGGCACCGCCAACCTCACCCGAGGTGGCCTGCTCGACTTCCAGGGTTCGCTACGTCCCGTGCTCGAAGCGCTCGAGGAGGAAGTCGTCCTGCTCAAGCTCATCGGCGAGGTCGAGGCGAGCACGCTGCGGGTGCGGATCGGCGATGAGAACGAGATCGACAACCTGCGGGCGGCATCCGTGGTCAGCACCGGATACGGCCCGGGCGCGACCATCGTCGGGGGGATGGGCGTGTTGGGGCCGACCCGGATGGACTACCCCGGAACCATCGCCACGGTGAGGGCCGTGGCACGCTACGTGGGCGAGCTGCTGGCCCAGAACTGACCAGTCAGGGCCGACGGCCGGCTGTCGCCGCCGACCGGCGTAACGCGAGACGAACACGAGGACACGGAACGCAGTGGCCAGGGACTACTACGGCATTCTCGGCGTGAGCAAGGGTGCCTCCGACGACGAGATCAAGCGCGCCTACCGCAAGCTGGCGCGGCAGTATCACCCGGACGTGAATCCGGACCCGGAGGCACAGGAGAAGTTCAAGGACATCAACGCCGCGTACGAGGTCCTCTCGGACGATCGGAAACGGCAGATCGTCGACCTCGGCGGCGACCCGCTCGCGCCGGGCGGCGGTGGCGCCGGTGGTCCGGGTGGGCCGGGCGGAGCCGGCCCGTTCGTCGGCTTCCAGGACATCATGGACGCGTTCTTCGGCGGTGCCACCGGTGCCGGACGAGGCCCGCGACCGCGTACCCGGCCGGGCGCCGACGCGATCCTGCGGCTGGAACTGGACCTGCAGGAGACCGCCTTCGGCGTCGAGGCGCCGATCACGGTCGACACCGCCGTGCTCTGCACCACCTGCTCCGGCGCCGGCACCGCCGCCGGCACCCACCTGGCCACCTGCGAGGCGTGCGGTGGCCGGGGCGAGGTGCAGTCGGTGCAGCGCACCTTTCTCGGCCAGGTGGTCTCCGCCCGGCCGTGCACGGTCTGCCAGGGTTACGGCACCACCATTCCGCACCCCTGTCCGACGTGTGCCGGAGACGGCCGGGTCCGCACCCGACGCTCGCTGACCGTCAAGATCCCCGCCGGGGTGGAGGACGGCATGCGGATCCGCCTCGCCCAGCAGGGGGAGGTCGGCCCGGGTGGCGGCACCGCCGGAGACCTCTACGTGGAGATCCACGAGCGGCCGCACGACGTCTTCTCCCGCAAGGGTGACGACCTGCACTGCCGGGTCACCGTCCCGATGACCGCCGCCGCGCTCGGCACCCGGTTGACCATCAAGGCGCTCGACAGCGAGGAGCCGGTCGACGTCAAGCCGGGCACCCAGCCGGGCAGCACCCTGCGACTGCGGGCCCGTGGCGTACCGCACCTGCGCGGCACCGGCCGGGGGGACCTCTACGTTCACCTGGACGTGCGGACCCCCACCAAGCTCGACGCCGACCAGGAGCGCATGCTTCGCGATTTCGCCAAGACCCGGGGCGAGGAGGTCGCCGAGCTGACCAAGCAGGGCGGCTTCTTCTCCCGGATGCGCGACGCCTTCAACGGCCACGGCTGAGGTGTCCGCCCCGCTGTTCCTGGTCGACTCGCTGACCACCGCCGGCTCGATGGTGCTCGACGGCCCGGAGGGCCACCACGCCGCCACCGTGCAACGGCTGCGGGTCGGCGAGGAGCTGCTGCTCGCCGACGGGCGCGGTGGCACCGCCACCGCCGTGGTCACCGCCGTCGGCCGGGGCACTCTCGACCTCGACGTGGTCGCCCGGGGGTACGTCGACGCGGCGAACCCCCGGCTGGTGGTGGTGCAGGGCATCGCCAAGGGCGACCGGGGTGAGCTGGCGGTGCAGGCGATGACCGAGGTGGGCGTGGACGAGATCGTCCCCTGGGCGGCGAGCCGCTCGGTCGTGCAGTGGCGCGGCGACCGGGGCGTACGGGCCCGCGGCAAGTGGGTGGCGACCGCCCGCGAGGCGGCGAAGCAGGCCCGTCGGCCGTGGCTGCCGGTGGTGGCGGGCGCGCCGGACGAGGCGACCACGTCGGTGGCCCGCCGGATCGCCGGTGCCGCCGCCGGGTACGTCCTGCACGAGGAGGCGACGGATCGGCTGACCACCGTCGAGCTGCCCGAACGCGGTGAGATCGTGCTGGTGGTCGGCCCCGAGGGCGGCATCACCGCCGCCGAGCTGTCGGCCTTCGAGGGCGCCGGCGCCCGACCGGTACGCCTCGGCCCCTCGGTGCTGCGTACCTCCACCGCCGGTGTCGCGGCCCTGGCACTCCTGGCCACCCGCCTGCTGCGCTGGTGACGTACCCACCGTGACCCGAAGTCCGGCGGTCGTCAGGTGCGCAGGTAGGACGCGCCGTTCAGGTCGATGATGGTGCCGGAGGCCCACTCCGCCTCGGTGCTGGCGAGCCAGTGCACGGCCGCCGCGATCTCCTCGGGCCGGGCCACCCGGTCGAACGGGCTCTGCGCCCGGATCGCCGCGCCGCGCGGTGACTTGAGGTGCTCGTTGGTCATGTCCGTCGCCACGAAGCCGGGCGCGACGGTGGCCACCGCGATGCCGTACGGCGCCAGCGCCACCGCCAACGACTGGGCCATCGCGTTGAGACCGGCCTTGCTGGCGCCGTACGCCGGATTGGCGGGCTCCCCGCGGAACGCGCCCCGCGACGAGACGTTGACGATCCGGCCACCTCGCGCCCGCATGTGCTGGGCGGCGCACCAGGCGGCGTTGGCCGCCCCGAACAGGTTCGTGTCCAGGACCTCGCGCCAGCGCTGGCGCCACTGCTCGTAGCTGCTGCCGAAGACCGGGTGCGGCGGGTCGGCCGGCCCGAACACACCGGCGTTGTTGACCAGCACGTCGAGTCCGCCGAGCCGGTCCGCGGCCCAGTCCACCATCGTCCGTACGGCGTCGGGGTCGGCCAGGTCTGCGCGGACCACCACGTGGCCCTCGCCCGGCAGCTCCGCCCGGAGCTGTTCGGCCAGCTCGGTCGAGTCGCGGTGGTGGATGGCCAGCCGGTCGCCGCCGGCCGCGAAGGCCCGGACCACCGCCCGCCCGATACCGCGCGAACCGCCGGTCACCAGTACCGCCCGTCCCGTCATGCGCGCCATCCTGCCGCACCCGGCGCCGCTGCTAAGAAGGGACCCTTCCTATACCGGAGACGTTAAGAAGGGGCCCTTCCTTACACTGCTCGGATGGGAAGTGACTGCCTGTTCTGCCGCATCGTCGCCGGGGAGATTCCGGCCACCGTGGTCCGCGAGACCCCCGCCACGCTCGCCTTCCGTGACATCGACCCGAAGGCGCCGGTGCACGTGCTGGTCATCCCGAAGGAGCACTACGCCGACGTGGCCACCCTGGCCCAGGGCGATCCGGCGCTGGCCGGCGAGGTGCTGGCCACGGCCGCCGCGGTGGCCGAGGACGAGGGCCTGCTCGGCGACGGATTCCGGCTGATGTTCAACACCGGGGCGTACGGCGGGCAGGAGGTGTTCCACGCGCACGCGCACGTGCTGGGTGGCGCACCGCTCGGACCGATGCTGGCGCGGAGCATCGCGTGACCGCAGCCGCCGGCCGTACCGCGGCTGCCGGGACCACTGCGGCTGCTGCCGGCACGACTGAGGCCGCCGGGACCAGTGCGGCTGCCGGTCAGCTGGCGCGGATGACCCGGCAGATGCAGGTGCAGGCCCGGGTGCCGGCCCTCGCGGCGGCGGTGTTCCGGGCCGACCGGCCACTGTGGACCTGCACGGTCGGCGGAACCGGCAACGACACGGCGCTGGACGAGCAGACCCGGTTCCGGATCGGTTCGGTGACCAAGACGTTTACCGCCGTGCTGACCATGCAGTGCCGGGACGACGGGCTGCTCGACCTCGACGACCCGTTGGACCGGCACCTCGACCTGCCGGCGCACGGCGAGCTGACCGTCCGCCGGCTGCTGTCGCACACCGCCGGCCTGCAACGGGAGCCGTACGGTGACGTCTGGGACACGCTGCGCGCGCCGGATGCCGAGCAGTTGATCGCCGAGCTGGCCCGGGCCGAGCGGGTGCTGCCGTCTGGCCGCCGCTACCACTACTCGAATCTGGGCATGGCGCTGCTCGGCCGGCTGGTGGAGCAGGTACGCGGCGGCACGTGGGCGCAGGTGCTGACCGAGAAGGTGCTGACCCCGCTCGGGCTGATGGCCACCACGGTCACCCCGGGCCCACGGGCCGCGACCGGGTTCCTGGTCGACGCCTACTCCGACGAGGCGCACCCGGAGCCGCCCACCGACTTCGGCGCGGTCGGTCCCGCCGCGCAGCTGTGGAGCACGGCGCCCGACATGGCCCGCTGGGCCGCCTTCCTCGCCGACCCGGCGGCGCTGGACGCGACGGGCCGGGTGCTCGCACCGACCACGCTGGAGGAGATGCGCTGGCCGGTGACGGTCACCGACGAGTCCGTGTGGAGCGGCGGCTTCGGGCTCGGCCTGATCCTGGTACCGCAGGGGGAGCGGGTGGTGCACGTCGGGCACGACGGCGCGATGCCCGGTTTCCTCGCCGGGGTGTACGGACGGCGGGGCGGCGAGGGCACCCCCGCCGCGCTGGGCGCGGCCGTGTTGGGCTCCTCGGGGACCGCGGCGCAGCTGCTGGAGCTGCCGCACCGGCTGCTCGCGGCGGCGGTCGAGCACGACCCGGCCGACATCGACCCCTGGCTGCCCGGCGAACCGGCACCGGAGAACGTACGCGGGTTGCTCGGCCGGTGGTGGGGCGAGGGCTTCGAGTACGTCTTCTCCTGGCACGACGGGACCCTGCGCGCGCGTGGCGCCGGTGACCCGGCGGGCAGACCGCCGGCGGTCTTCGCGCCGGTGGCGGATCGGCCGGACGTGTACCGCACCGTCTCCGGGCGGGAGGTCGGTGAACTTCTCCGGCTGACCCGGGACTCCGACGGCGTGGTGGTCCGGATGCACTGGGCGACCTATCGGTTCACCCGGCACCAGGAGTCCTTCGACCGCTACGACTTCCGTGCCTGACCTGCCGGCACCTCCTGCCGTGCCCGCCGGTTTTGTCCCGTGGTGCGAGGCCGCCGTACCGGCGGAAATGGGCAGCGTGCCCGCGCCGTTGACCCGATACGATGGCAGGTAACGTCCGCCCGCCGCGGCACCAGGCCCGGCACCGAGATCGAGAGCAGGTGGCGCAGGGCCCCTCGGCCCGACCTATGACCGGCACCCCACCTCCCGGCCCGCCCCGGGTACAGACCAGGATCACGGTCCCCGACTCGAAGATCATGGTCAACCTGCTCGGCGCGGGTGACGAGATCCTGCGACTGGTCGAGCGCTCGGTGAACAGTGACGTGCACGTGCGAGGCAACGAGATCACCATCACCGGTGCCCCCGCCGACAATGCACTCGCCGAGCGGCTCTTCAGCGAGCTGCTCGAACTCATCGAGAAAGGCGAGACCCTGACCACAGACGCCGTCCGGCGTACCGTCGGCATGCTTGAGCAGGGCGGCACCGAGCGGCCCGCCGAGGTCCTGACGCTCAACATCCTCTCCCGGCGCGGGCGCACCATCCGTCCCAAGACGCTCGGGCAGAAGCGCTACGTCGACGCGATCGACGCGCACACCATCGTCTTCGGCATCGGCCCGGCCGGCACCGGCAAGACCTACCTGGCCATGGCCAAGGCGGTCCAGGCGCTGCAGGCCAAGCAGATCAACCGGATCATCCTCACCCGGCCGGCGGTGGAGGCGGGGGAGCGGTTGGGCTTCCTGCCCGGCACGCTCAACGAGAAGATCGACCCGTACCTGCGCCCGCTCTACGACGCGCTGCACGACATGCTCGACCCGGAGACGATCCCGAAGCTGATGGCGGCGGGCACGATCGAGGTCGCCCCCCTGGCCTACATGAGAGGCCGGACGCTCAATGACGCGTTCATCATCCTCGACGAGGCGCAGAACACCACGCCGGAGCAGATGAAGATGTTCCTCACCCGGCTCGGGTTCGGCTCCAAGATCGTGGTCACCGGCGACGTCACCCAGGTCGACCTGCCCGGTGGGACGACCAGCGGCCTGCGTGTCGTACAGGAGATTCTGAAGGGCGTCCAGGACGTGCACTTCGCGCAGTTGTCCAGCGCCGACGTGGTGCGTCACCGGCTGGTCGGGGAGATCGTCGACGCGTACGCCCGGTGGGATGCCGAGTGGGAGAGCCAGCAGGGGCAGGGCGTGCACGCGGTGGCCGGGCGCAGCGCCCAGGGCAACCGCGCCACCCGGCGCCGCTAACCGAGGGAAGACAGTTGTCCATCGAGATCGCCAACGAGTCCGGTGTCGACGTCGACACCGACGCCGTGCTCGCCGTCGCCCGGCACGCGCTCGACGAGATGGGGGTAAACCCCCTCGCCGAGCTCTCCGTGCTGCTGGTCGACGTCGACTACATGACCGAGCTAAACCACCGCTGGATGGGCGGCGACGGCCCGACCGACGTGCTCGCGTTCCCCATGGACGAGGGCAGCGTCGACCACGGGCCCGGTGAGAACGCCGCCGCCGGCGGCGAGCCGGCACTGCTCGGCGACATCGTGCTCTGCCCGGAGGTGGCGGCGAAGCAGGCCGCGGCCGCCGGGCACAGCTCCGCCGACGAGCTGCACCTGCTCACCGTGCACGGCGTCCTGCATCTGCTCGGCTACGACCACGCGGAGCCGGAGGAGGAGCGGGAGATGTTCGGGCTACAGGCCCGGCTGCTGGCCAGCTGGCGGTCGACCCGCTCCCGGTGATGGACACTCCACTGGCCGTGTCCGCCACCGGCCTTCCCGATCTGCAACTACTCGTCTTCGCCGCCGGGCTGGTGGTCCTCGCCGGCCTGATCGCGATGACCGAGGCCGCCCTGGCAGCGGTCTCCCCGGCCCGGGCGGCCGAACTGGCCCGCGACGGCGCACGCGGTGCGCGTACCCTCCAGACGGTCGCCGGTGACGTGGTGCGTCACCTCAACCTGCTGCTGCTGCTCCGACTGCTCGCCGAGCTCACCGCCACCACCCTGGTGGCGCTGGTCGCGGTGGACACCTTCGGGGCGGGTTGGCGGGCGGCACTGGTCACCGCCGGGGCGATGACCGTGGTCAGCTTCGTCGTGGTCGGCGTCGGTCCACGTACCCTCGGCCGGCAGCACGCGTACGCCGTGGGGCGGGCCGCCGCGCCGCTGGTCCGCTGGTTGGGCCGGGTGCTCAACCCGCTCGCGTCGCTGCTGATCCTGATCGGCAACGCGGTCACCCCGGGCCGTGGTTTCCGGGAGGGGCCGTTCGCCACCCAGGTCGAGCTGCGTGAGCTGGTCGACCTCGCCGAGCAGCGGGGCGTGGTGGAGCACGGGGAACGGCAGATGATCCAATCGGTCTTCGCCCTCGGCGACACCATCGCCCGCGAGGTGATGGTGCCGCGTACCGAGATGGTGTGGATCGAGTCGGGCAAGAACCTGACCCAGGCGCTCGCCCTCTTCCTGCGCTCCGGGTTCTCCCGGATCCCGGTGATCGGCGAGAGCGTCGACGACGTGCTCGGCGTGCTCTACCTCAAGGACCTGGTCCGGCGTACCCAGGGCGGCGCGGCGGAGGACCACCAGCTCCCGGTGGCCGAGTTGATGCGACCGGCCACCTTCGTGCCGGAGTCCAAGCCCGTCGACGACCTGCTGTCCGAGATGCAGGCCGCCCGCAACCATCTGGTCATCGTGGTCGACGAGTATGGCGGCACCGGCGGGCTGGTCACCATCGAGGACATCCTCGAGGAGATCGTCGGGGAGATCACCGACGAGTACGACGTCGAGCGCCCGCCGATCGAGCAGTTGCCCGACGGCGCGGTCCGGGTCACCGCCCGGCTGCCGGTCGAGGATCTCGGCGAGCTGTTCGACACCGAGCTGCCGCACGACGAGGTGGAGACCGTGGGCGGCCTGCTCGCGCAGTCCCTCGGGCGGGTGCCGATCCCGGGTGCGCAGGTCGAGGTGGCCGGGCTGCGGCTGGTCGCCGAGGGCACCACCGGCCGCCGCAACCGGATCGACACCGTGCTGGTACGCCGGGTGGAACCGACCGACGCGCGGGAAGGCCCCGGCGGTCCGCCGGCCGCCTCCCGTTCTGATACCGACCGATCCGAGGAGAGGCAACCCGCCGATGCCTGAGTCGCCCGCCGCACCGGCCGTCCGGTCCACCGGCTCCGAATTGAGCGCCGAGGACGGCAAGTTGGTCATCCTCGCCCGGGGTGCCCGGGGTCGGGTGGGGGCCGTGGAGGGTGCCGCGGTCCGGGACCAGGACGGACGCACCTACGCGGCGGCCAGCGTGTCGCTGCCCTCGCTGACGATCACCGCGCTCCAGCTGGCCGTGGCCTCGGCGGCTGCCGCCGGCGCGACCCGGTTGGAGGCCGCCGTGGTGGTGACCGAGGCATCCACGCTGGACGGTGCCGGCTATGCCGCGGTGCGTGACCTGGCCGCGGACGCGCCGGTGCACGTCGCCGCGCCGGACGGCACGGTGCTCGGCTCGGTGACGGCATGAGCGAGCGCAGCGGAGTGACGGCATGAGTGAGCGTAGCGAGCGCGACGGGGGACCGTACCGGGCCGGGTTTGCCTGTTTCGTCGGCCGGCCCAACGCCGGCAAGTCCACCTTGACGAACGCGATCGTCGGGCAGAAGATCGCCATCACCTCGAACAAGCCGCAGACCACCCGGCACATCATCCGGGCGGTGCTGCACCGGCCGGACTCGCAGCTGGTGCTGGTCGACACGCCAGGTCTGCACCGTCCCCGTACGCTGCTCGGCGAGCGGCTCAACGACCTGGTCCGGCAGACCTGGAGTGAGGTCGACGTGATCGGCCTCTGCATCCCTGCCGACGAGGCGATCGGCCGCGGCGACCGGTTCATCACCGGGGAGTTGGCCGAGCTTAAGGCGACCGTGCTGGCGGTGGTCACGAAGACCGACCTGGTCGACCGGAAGCGGCTGGCCGAGCAACTGGTGGCGGTCAGCGAGCTGGGCGAGTTCGCGGAGGTGGTTCCGGTCAGCGCCGTCTCCGGGCACCAGGTGGACACCCTGGTCGAGGTGATGACGCGGTATCTCCCCGAGTCTCCCCAGTTGTATCCGGACGATATGCTCACCGACGATCCGGAGCAGGTGCTGGTCGCGGAGTTGATCCGGGAGGCCGCGCTGGAGGGTGTCCGGGACGAGCTGCCGCACTCCATCGCCGTGGTGGTGGAGGAGATGATCCCCGAGGGGCAGCTCATCAAGATCTACGCCGACGTGTACGTGGAACGGTCCAGTCAGAAGGGGATCGTGATCGGGCACCGGGGCAGTCGCCTCAAGGCGGTCGGCACCGCGGCGCGGCGGCAGATCGAGGAGCTGCTGGGCACCAGGGTCTACCTCGATCTGCACGTGCGGGTCGCCCAGGACTGGCAGCGGGACCCGAAGCAGTTGCGCAAGCTCGGCTTCTGAACCCGCCCGACAGGGATGGGTCGAATCGGACCACTGCTGTCTGATCGGCCGATCAGCACCCAGAATGCCTGATCGGTACCGGTCAGGCATATGGGAAGTTCCACTATCGCGGTAGGTATCTGGTCGTTTCGGTGGCGCACCCCGGAGGGTAGAGGCAGCACGCCTCAATGCCCCCGGACCCAGATGCAGGCTGATGCGAAACAGATACCTGGACCTGCTGCGTCTCCTGGCCATCGTGCGGGTCGTCGTCTACCACGTCACCGGCTGGGCCTCACTGACGTTGCTCTTCCCGGCGATGTCGGTGATGTTCGCCCTCGCCGGGTCGCTGATGGCGACGTCCCTGCTCCGATCCGGGCCACCGGCGGTCGGCCGGCGGCTGCGGCGGCTGCTGCCGTCGCTCTGGGTGGTGGCCGCGATCTTCGTGCCGGCGATGCTGCTCACCGGGTTGCCGCTGACCCCTGGGGTGCTGCTCTGGCTCTTCCCGGTGGCCGACCCGCCGGCGAACTACTGGGGTGCGCTGGCGCTGAGCCCGATCTGGTACCTGCGTGACTACCTCTGGTTCGTGCTCGCCTCCCCGATCGCGATCTGGCTGTTCCGGCGCTTCCCGGTGCCGACCCTGCTCGCCCCGTACTGCCTGCTGCTGGCGATCGAGATGGGCATCTATCCGAACGCGCCGGTCGTGCTGCGGGAGTTCGGCCTCTACTTCGGTGCCTGGCTACTCGGCTTCGCCCACCAGAGCGGGATGCTACGTCGCATGACCAACCGGGTCCTGGTGCCGACCGTGCTCGTCCTGGCCGCGCTCGGCGGGGCCTGGATCCTGGCGAATCCCGGTCCGCGCGGCTACGACCTGAACGACAACCCGCTCGGCAACGCCCTCTGGTCGGCCGCGTTCATCCTGGTGGCGCTTGGTCGGGCCCCGGCGAGCGCGCAGTGGGTGGACCGCAACGCGCTGTTCGGCCGGATCGTCACGGTGTTCAACCGGCGGGCGCTGACGGTCTATCTGTGGCACATGGCGTTCGTGGTGCTGCTCACCCCGCTGGTGGACGTGGTCGGCTGGTCGCATCAGGATCCGCTGGGACTGGCCATCCGGGTGGCCCTGGTATTCCTGCTGGTGGGCCTGGTGACCGCGCTGGTCGGCTGGGTCGAGGACGTGGCGGCGGGGCGTCCGCCGGAGTTGATTCCCGGTGGGCGCCGCACCAGCGGCCGGACGGTGGACGCCGACCGTTCCGCCGGCCCGCCGAGCGCCGAGGGACCGCAGCGCCGCGAGGAGGAGGTACCGGGTCAGCGCGACCCGATCAGCGCGAGGTGACGGTGATGTTGCCGCTGCCGGTGCGTACGTCGAGGACGAGCGCGGCGGACGGGTCGTGCGCCACGTCGAGTTCGACGTCGCCGGAACCGGCCTTGGACCGGACCTGGTACGCACCCGTCGGCACGGTCAGCTCGACATTGCCGCTCGACGCGTGCACCCGCGCGGAGGCCGGTCGGTCCAGTTCGACGGTGACGTTGCCGGACTTGGCCTCCGCGTCGACCTCGCCACCGAGCCGGGTGCCCGTCACATCTCCGGAGGACGCCCGTAGCACCACGGGCGAGGAGACGTCGTACACCTCGATGTTGCCCGAGCCGGTCTCCACCCGGACCGGCCCGGTGGCCTCGGCCACCCGCACGTCGCCGGAACCGACCTTGAGGTCCACCGTGCTGACACGGCTCAGGTCGACGTTTCCGGAGCCGGTCTCGCCCCGCAGGCTGACCCCCTCGCCGGCGGTCACCTCGAAGGAGACGCTGCACCGCTGGCCGCACGAGGTGTCCAGCACCAGTTCGGTGTCCTTGATCTCGTACGTCGTACCCGGCTCGGCGCCCTGGTAGCGCACCACCCGCTTGATGCGTACCCCGTCCACGCTGCCGTCGGCCCGGACCAGCACATCTCCGGCGCCGGGCAGGACCCGGATCGCGGTGATCCGCGCGGACTCGGTGGTGTCGAAGTCCAACCGGCGGAACGAGAGGTTGTCACACCCGACGAGGACGATGAGAGCGGCGGTCGCGGCGACCGCGATGCCGGTCCGGCGTGCGGTGCTGGTCCGGTGTGCGGTGCTGGTCCGGCGTGCGGTGGTGGTCCGGTCTAGAGCCATGCTGAGACGCTACGACCGGTGCGGGCGGGTGCGCATCCGGGTTCGCCGGCACGACGACCCCGAGCGGACCCTGAATTCCGACCCGGGGTCGGACCTGATTTCCGGCCTGGAGGGAGAATGGCGCGATGGCCGGGTACCGCCGACAGCTCTACCGCGACGACGCGGTGGTGCTGCGTGTGCAGAAGCTCGGCGAGTCGGACCGGATCATCACCCTGCTCACCCGGCGGCACGGCCGACTGCGCGCGGTCGCCCGGGGGGTACGCCGGACCACCTCGAAGTTCGGCGCCCGGCTGGAGCCGTTCGGCCACGTCGACCTGCAACTCGCCGGTGACCCCAAGGGGGAGCTGGGCAGTTCGCTGCACAGCGTCAGTCAGGTCGAGGGGATCGACCTCTACGGCAAGCGGTTCCTCGGCGACTATCCCCGCTACACCGCGGCCAGCGCGATCGCCGAGACCGCCGAACGCCTCACCCCGGTGGAGCGGGAGCCGTCGCTGCGGCTGTTCCAGCTCACCCTGGGGGCGCTGCGGGCCCTCGCCGAGGGCAGCCACGCCACGACGCTGGTGCTCGACGCGTACCTGCTGCGTGGCATGGCGCTGGCCGGCTGGGCGCCGGCGCTGATCGCCTGTGCGGTCTGTGGCACCCCGGGCCGGCACCGGGCCTTCTCGGTACCGGCCGGCGGCGCGGTCTGCCCGGACTGCCGCCCACCCGGCGCCGCCCATCCGGCCCCGGCCACCATCGACCTGATGTCGGCGCTGGCGGTCGGCGACTGGCGGGTCGCCGACGCCACCGAGACCGGGGTACGTCGAGAATGCAGTGGACTGGTCGCGGCGCACCTGCAGTGGCACCTGGAGCGCGCGCTACGCTCGCTGCCGCTGGTCGACCGGGGCGGCGGGCCGGCGGCACCCGGCGCGCTCCAGCCACCTGGCGACCTGCCCGCTGTGGTGCCACCGCCGCGGGCCGCCGATGCAGGGCCGCCCGACCGGGCTTCGCAGGACGTGAGCAGGGAGTGAACCGAGTGATTCGATCCACCAGGGCCGGCCGGCGCGCGCCGGTGCCGCCGACACCGCACCCGTCGGGTGCCCGACCGCCGGCGCTGCCGTCGGGGGCGGTGCCCCGGCACGTCGCCGTGGTGATGGACGGCAACGGCCGGTGGGCCAAGGATCGCGGGCTGCCCCGCACCAAGGGGCACGAGGCGGGGGAGTTTTCTCTCTTCGACACCATCGAGGGCGCTGTCGAGCTGGGCATCCCCTACCTGTCGGCGTACGCCTTCTCCACCGAGAACTGGCGGCGCTCGCCGGACGAGGTGCGGTTCCTGATGGGCTTCAACCGCGATGTCATCCGGCGTCGCCGGGACCAACTGGTCGACCTCGGGGTACGGGTGGTGTGGTCCGGTCGGGCCGGGCGGCTGTGGAAGAGCGTCATCAGCGAGTTGCAGACCGCCGAGGAGATGTCCCGCGGGAACTCGACGCTGACCCTGCAGTTCTGCGTCAACTACGGCGGCCAGGCGGAGATCGCCGACGCCACCGCGGCGATCGCCCGGGACGTGGCCGCCGGACGGCTCGACCCGGCGAAGATCACCGAGAAGACGATCGGGCGGTACCTCTACCACCCCGAGGTGCCCGAGGTGGACCTGTTCCTTCGGCCGTCGGGCGAGCAGCGGACGTCGAACTTCCTGCTCTGGCAGAGCGCGTACGCCGAGCTGGTCTTCCTGGACACGCTCTGGCCCGACTTCGACCGCCGCCACCTCTGGTACGCCTGCGAGCTGTACGCCCAGCGGGACCGCCGGTTCGGTGGCGCGCTACCCAATCCGGTGGCGCCGACCACCTGACGCATAGCATCGGGCCGGGCTGGGTATCACCTCCGCAGCAGCCACTGACGGAGGTGAACCCATATGATCCGCAAGCGCGTTGGCCAGTGGGCGGTGATGGCCGTGGCGGTGCCGTTGGCAGCCGCCGGCGCTCGCCGGCTCAGCCAATCGTTGGAGTCTCGCCGCGGCCCGTCCCGAGCGAGCAACCTGCTCACCCGGGGAGCCGACCTGATCCGCCCGCAGAAGGCCCGGCGTAGCCGCTTCTTCTGACCTGCACAGCACCGTGCCCCGCCTTCGAGGTCGAAGGCGGGGCACGGTCCTTTTGACCTGCACAGCACCGTGCCCCGCCTTCGAAGCTGAAGGCGGGGCACGTCAGGTCGTCGCCTCAGGCCTCGACCTCGGCGCGGTCGGGGGTTGCCCAGAGGGTGTGGTAGGAGCCGTCCCGGTCGACGCGGCGGTAGGTGTGCGCGCCGAAGTTGTCGCGCAGGCCCTGGATCAGCGCGGCCGGCAGTCGCTGGGCGCGCAGCGCGTCGAAGTAGGCCAGCGACGAGGCGAACGCGGGCGCCGGCACCCCGGCGCGGGCCGCGTCGGCCACCACCCGCCGCCAGCTCGGCACGCCGTCGCGGACGGTGTCGGCGAACCACGTCGCCACCAGCAGGGTGGGCAGCTCCGGCTGCTCGTCGTACGCCTGCTTGATCCGGTCGAGGAAGCGGGCCCGGATGATGCAGCCGCCCCGCCAGATGGTGGCGGTGCCGCCCAGGTCGATGTTCCAGTCGTACTCGGCACTGCCGGCCCGAATCTGGTCGAAGCCCTGGGCGTACGCGACGATCTTCGAGGCCAGCAGGGCGCGCCGGACGTCCTCGATGAAGGTCTCGCGGTCACTGACCTGCCACTTCTCCCCGGCCTCGGGGAACGCCCGGACCGCTGCCTCGCGCTGACCGACGTGGCCGGAGAGCGACCGGGCGAAGGTCGCCTCGGCGATGCCGGTGATCGGGATGCCCAGGTCGAGGGCGATCTGGACGGTCCACCGGCCGGTGCCCTTCTGCTCGGCCTGGTCCTGCACCACGTCGACGAAGGCCTCGCCGGTGGCCGCGTCGGTGTGTGCCAGCACGTCGGCGGTGATCTCGATCAGGAAGGACTCCAGCTCGCCGGAGTTCCACTCCCGGAAGATCTGCGCGATCTCCGCCGGCGTCGCGCCCAGCCCGGCCCGCAGCAGGTCGTACGCCTCGGCGATGAGCTGCATGTCGGCGTACTCGATGCCGTTGTGCACCATCTTGACGAAGTGCCCGGCGCCGTCCGGCCCGACGTGCTGGCAGCAGGGCACCCCGTCGACGTGCGCGGCGATCTTCTCGAAGATCGGACCGAGCTTGCGGTACGACTCGGTCGAGCCGCCCGGCATGATGCTCGGTCCCCACAGCGCGCCCTCCTCGCCGCCGGAGACGCCGGTGCCGACGAAGTGCAGGCCCTGTGCCCGCAGCGCCTCCTCACGGCGGCGGGTGTCGGCGAAGTGTGCGTTGCCGCAGTCGATGATGATGTCGCCCGCTTCGAGCAGGGGCACCAACTCGTCGATCACCGCGTCGGTGGGGCCGCCCGCCTTCACCATGATGATCACCGCTCGGGGGCGCTCCAGCGCGGCGACGAAGTCCGCGAGGGACTCCGTCGGGACGAAGGTGCCCTCGTCGCCGTGCTCGGCCACCAGCGACCGGGTCCGCTCCGGCGAGCGGTTGTGCACCGCCACGGTGAATCCGTTGCGGGCCAGGTTGCGGGCCAGGTTCCGGCCCATCACCGCCAGCCCGGTCACACCGATCTGCGCCGTAGCCCGATCCGCCATCCTCGTCGCCACCTTCCGCCTTCGACCTGTAGTGCTGCGACGGTATCGCGGTCCCGCGCGTTCGTGCGCCGACCCCCACCGCCGGTCATCAGGTGGTCGCATTGCGCACGTGGAGTAATTCGGGTGCGGTCACCGCCGCCTGCGGCTAGCCTACGGTCATGCGCTACTGACGCCCCTCTTCCGAGCCGGGTCCGCCGCCGTCGTGCCGCGACCCGTGTGCTCCCGGGCGTCCGCGTCTCGCCATCCACCGTAACCGTCGGTGGTGTCCTCCGTGGTCGGTCCCGGGGAGCAGTCCCCATCCGTTCGGCCGCCGTCGCGGCGGTCACCAGACACCGCGGATCAACCGGCTCCGGCCGGTCGCCGCAGAGCAAGGAGGCACGGATGCCCGCCAAGCGCAGCTCCCGCAAGTCCCGTCCGGCCCGTCCCGCGCCCCAGGTCGCGGACCTCACGCCGGCAAACCTCGACCAGGTCGTCGTCGCGCCGGCCGTCGCCCTGCCGGCGGTGCGACCGGCGGCACCGAAGGCCGGCCCGCCGGTGACCGGTGCCCCCGGTGTGGGGCGCGGCCAGCAGGCGGGCTCGGCTCGCCGGTACGCCTTCCGGCGCAGCTGACAGTTCAGCCGGGGTGGTCGCCCGCACCGGGGCGACCACACCCGGTTCAGTGGTCGGCGCAGCAGGGAGTCGGATCCGGCACCTCGAAGGGGGCCAGACCTGTCGAGTGGTGTGGCACGGTCACCAGCACCAACTCGCCGGCCTGCCACTGCGGCCGGACGAAGTCCCGGGTGTGCACCGGGGTGTCCGGCGCGGCCGAGGCCCCGCCCAGCACCACGACCCGTTCGATCGCGCTGGTGGCGAGCAGGTCGCCGACGGTGAGCGTGCCCACCAACCGCTCCGCGCCCGGGAAGCGCACCGCGCGGCCCGACCGGCGGGCCGTGTGCTCGCTCGCCGCCTGGATCGCCGCGTCGTGCAGTTCGGGCGGTGTACTGGGCAGGCCCGCGAGCCGGTCGGGCTCCGGCGTCGCCACGCTGAGGGCCACGTGCGGGTACGGCGCGGCAACCAGGTGGGTGCAGGTGACCAGATTCGGCCCGGCGAGTGGGCCGACGTGCCGGTCCAGCCAGTCCTCGGCCTCCCGGAGGGTCCGGTGACCCAGACTGATGCCGAGGATCACTGCGGCAGAACCCAGATCGGGTTCGCGTAGAACCAGAGGTCCTCCCACGGGTTGGCGGCGCCGGGGACGTCCAGCGCCGGGCCGAACGGGTCCACCGCCGCACCCATCAGGCCGGGCTGGCTGCGCTTGCCGTCCGTGCCACGGATGCGCAGGTAGAACGGCTCGTTGGCCCGACCGAAGGAGTGGCTGACGGAGATTCGTCCGGTGCGCCTGGTCACCTCGAAGGACTTGACCACCTTCGTGTTCGGCGCGGTGAAAGCGTCCTGGTCGGCGACCGGGCCGGTCACCCGGCCGGCGATCACGTCGACGCGAGAGAGCACCGGCACGAACTGCGACCAGTTGGGGACGTCGGCCAGGTCGATGTCGATGGTCACCTCGACGGACGTACCGCGTTTGACCCGCAGCACGCCGCCGAGCGGCGTACCCGAGTTGGCGCGCCGGTCACCGGCGACGCGGGCCCGGACGTCGAGGCTCCTGATCAGACCGCCGTGGTCCACCCAGACCCGGCCGGCCCGCAGGCCGTCCATCACGGCACGGTAGCTGAAGGTCTTCGCCCCGACGTGGGTACGGCTGTACTGGCCGGGCCAGTAGTCGCCGGCCTCGGTGATCACCGGCCCGTGAACCGGGTCGTTGTACCTGCCGTTGAGGTTGAAGTCGCTGTCCGGCCCGCGCTGGGAGGTGTCCAGGTAGTTGACGTGCGAGTCGGAGTTGGCACTGATCCACCAGGCCCGTCCCTCGGCGAGCAGGCTGTCCCAGAGCCCACCGACGGTGGAGGTCATCCAGTCGTACCCGCCCCAGGTCCGGTAGCTCTCCAACGGGTAGCCGGGGAACGAGTTCGCCGAGGGGTTGTTGTCGTAGTAGCCGCGGGCCCGGCCGCCGCTCGCCCGAGGCAGGCCGGCGGCTTGGTGGCCCGGCGCGCCCTCCATGCCGATGGCGACGCTCGGGTCGGCGTCCCGCCAGGCCCGAATCTCGTGCGGGGAGTCGATGCCCCGGCGGGCCGGGTGGTTGGCCAGGAAGAGCGCGCCCTCGACCCGGCGCTTGCGGACCGCCTCGCCCAGGAACTTGATGCCGGCGATGGCGAGCGCCTCGTTGGCCGGGGTGGAGTCGCCGGCGTTGCGGACGCCGCCGTCGAAGGAGTTCTCGAACTCCTTGAGCACCGCGACCTCGTCGCGTCCCGGGTGGACGAAGACGGTGGCGTGCTCGGCCGCCGGGATGTTCCACTCCAGGCCCTGGTAGATCAGCAGGTCCTTGAGCCGGCCCCGGGCATCGACGATGTCCGGGTTGACCTTCTCCACGCCGATCTTCGCATGGGTCGCGCTGCCGTGGTCGGTGACGACCATCCAGTCCAGGCCGTAGGCCCGAGCGTGCCGGGCCTGGTCGATGACCCGGTACATGGCGTCCGAGCTGTACTGGGTGTGGATGTGGTGGTCGCCGGCGAGCCAGCGGAACCCGCCGGTCTTGCCGTGGTCGCCACCGGGACCGTGGCCGTGGCCGCCGGCCGAGGCGGGTGCGCCGGCGGCCAGCACGGTGGTGGCCGCGCCGGCCCCGAGCAGGCCGGCGTTGCGGAGGAAACCACGCCGGCTGAGGTCGGCCGGCGGCAGTTCCCGGTCCGGGATGGACAGGTCGAGCGCCGGGGGTACGTCGGTACCGGTGGTCGAGTCGTGATCGTGGTGGTGCGCGTGGCCGTGGCCCATCTGCTGCTCCGGTTTGTTCGAGGAGACGTCGCAGGCCAATCTGGTCGAGTCAGCCGAACGTCGCGTGTCACCTTCGCGGCGCAGATGCGAACATGCGGCTCCGGCCATATGTGCGTGGCTCGGTCTCCCCGCCGTCCCGCTGTGTCAGCCGATCAGCGGGCGGAAGGTGCCGAGCATGATGCTGATCGCCAGCGCGGTGCCGGCCAACGCCGTCGCGCCGACCACGAGCAGCCAGTCGGCGGCGCCGAAGTGCTGCCGACGGGCGAAACTGCGGGGGACACCGGAGTCGAAGCCGCGCGCGTCCATCGCCACCGCCAGCCGGGTCCCCCGCCGGATCGCTCCGACCAGCAGCGTGAACGCGGTCGAGGCGAACAGCCGCAGCCGGGCCAGCGGGTTGCGGCCCGCCTCGACGCCGCGTGCCCGGCGGGCCATCGCGATCATCTGCCACTCCGCACCGAGCAGCGGCACCAACCGGAACGCCGCCAGCGCGCCGATCGCGAACCGGGCCGGCGCCCGGGCGTTCTGGACCAGCGCGTCGGCCAGGTCGGTCGGGTCGGTGGTGGCGAAGACGATCACCCCGGGTAGGGCCACCGCGAACAGCCGCAGCACCAGGCCGAGCGCGGTGACCAACACTCCCGAGGTGACCAGGACCGGCCCGGCGTCGAGCAGCACCCGTCCCGACCGGTCGGCCGCGAAGAGCACCAGGGTGACCAGTACGCCGCCGGCAGCGGCCAGCAGGGGCCAGGCCCGCCGGACCAGCACCCGGGGGTGGATGCCGAACAGTGGCAGCACCGCCAACTCCACCGCGATCGCGATGGCCGGCGCAACCGGGTCCAGCGTCGCCATCAGCGGGATGGCGAACAGCAACGCCGCCGCCAGCTTGGCCACCGGGTTTCGCCGGGCCAACGGCGCGTCCGACCGGGCGATCGGCTCCAGGTCGATCATCGCTGCTCCGGTGCGCCGCCGGTGGACGCGGCCGGGTCAGCGGTTGCGGCCGGTGCACTGCCGGAACCCCTGGTCGGTGCCGGGGGATGGCCGAGGATCAACGTGCGGTCGGCCAGCGCGGTCACGAATTCGGTGTCGTGGGTGACCGTGACGAGGCCGTGGCCCGCCTCGCGCAGCTCCGCGAAGAGATCCACCAACTCCCACCAGGTCCGGCGGTCCTGGCCGAAGGTGGGTTCGTCGCAGATCAGCAGGCGGGGGGCGGTGGCCAGGGCGGTCGCCACGCTCAACCGCCGGGCCTCGCCACCGCTGAGGGTGTACGGGTTGGCCGCGGCGAGTCGGGCCAGCCGTAGCCGGTGCAGCAGCTCCTCGACGCGGTCGCCGACCGCTGCCTCGATGGCCCCGGCCCGGCGGGGGCCAAGCGCCAACTCGTCGCGAACCGTGTCGGTGACGAACTGGTGCTCGGGGTCCTGGAACACCGAACCGATCCGGCCGGCCAGCGCGGGCGCCCGCCAGCGGTGCGGGGGAGTGCCGGTGTCCTTTCCGGCCAGGTCCCGGCTTGCCGTAAGTCGCCCGCTGCCCGGCTTGAGCAGTCCGCCGAGCAGCAGCGCGAGGGTGGACTTGCCGGCGCCGTTGCGCCCGAGCACGGCGAGCGTCTCACCGGCACGTACGGTCAGGTCGGTGGGGGCCAGCCGGGGTGGCAGGCCGAGTCGGTCCGCGGTGAGCAGCACCTCGCCGGCCGGGCCGGTGGCCCGGCGCGGTGGGATCTCCCGGCCGGGCACCCAGACCCCCTCGGCGGCGAGCGCGTCGCCGTGGGCGGCGAAGATCGCCTCCGGCGCTCCGTCGGCGCGCACCCCGCCGCCGGGTTCGAGCACCACCACCCGGTCGACCAGGGGCAGCGCGTCGGCGACCCGGTGCTCGACCAGGATCAGTGTGGTCTCGTCGCCGACCGCCCGGGTCAGTGCCGCGCGGATCAGGGCGGCGCCGGCCGGGTCGAGGTTGGCGGTGGGCTCGTCGAGCAGCAGCAGGCCGGGACGCAGCGCCAGCACGCCGGCCAGCGCGAGACGCTGCTGTTCGCCGCCGGAGAGGGCGGCCGTGGGGCGGTCCCGGTGGTAGGGGAAGCCGACCCGGTGCAGCGCCTGGTCCACCCGGGGCCAGATCAGCCCGGCCGGTACGCCCCGGTTCTCCAGCCCGAACGCCACGTCGTCGCCGCTGCGGGCCATCACGAGCTGCGTCTGTGGGTCCTGGAAGACGATGCCCACCCCGTCCCGGGCCTCGCCGGCCGGCCGGCCGTCGATCTCGATCGTGCCCTCGTGCTCGCCGGAGTCCTCGGGTAGCAGCCCGGCCAGCGCGGCCAGCAGCGTGCTCTTGCCGGCGCCCGAGGGCCCGAGCAGCAACACCCGTTCGCCGCGCTCTACCCGCAGGTCCACTCCGCGTACCGCCCAGGCCCGACGCCCGGCGTGCCGCCAGCCGAATCCGCGCAGCCTCACCCCACCCACACCCCACCCCTCCCCTCCTGAGCGCTCGACCCTGCCCGGTTGACCATGAGGTTGGCGGGTGGTTCGAAGATCGGACTCCCCGCCAACGCCATGATCAACGCGATGGACGAGGTCAGACGAGGGGTCGGTCGCGGCCGGAGGGGAAGCGGGCGAGGACGCCGGTGCCGGCCAGGGCGCGGGTGAGCAGGTGCGCGCCGGCCCCCGCGATCACGGTGGCGCTGAGCACAGTGAGCAGCGCGTACGGGATGCGGTAGCTGACCAGCGCGTACGGGGCGTTCCAGACGAAGAAGTCGAACAACGCCGCGCCGAGCCCGGTCAGTGCGCCGGCCAGCAACGCGGTCGGCAGCCGGAACGAGCGGTACCGGAACGCGGCGAACGCCAACTCCGCGCCGAGACCCTGGATCAGTCCCTGGACGATGGTGATGCCGCCCCACTCCGAGCCGAGCAGCGCGGAGACCGTCGCGGCGACCGCCTCGCAGAACAGCGCGGCACCCGGCTTACGGATCACCAGCCCGCCGAGCACCGCGGGGACCAGCCAGACGCCGTACATGAGGGCCTGGCTTGCCGGGAAGAACGCGAAGGCCGGGTCGGCGGCCCGCCAGAGCAGTCCCCAGGCCCAGAAGATGACACCGAAGCCGACGGCGATCACCGCAGCCACGACGATGTCGATGGTGCGCCACCGGCTACTTGTCGGTTGATTCATGATTGCTCCCAGTTCAGGGTCGAACCAGGCAAGACGCACGCTCGGCCCGGCGGTGCCGAGCGTGGCGGGCTGGAGGTGGACCGAACTCCCTGCGCTGGCATTACCCAGATCAGGTATCGAGGGTCTGCGGGCGGACCCGCACTCTCAGCGCTGTGCGCTCCCCTGTCGGAGGTGTTGTCTGTCCCGCCGACGCTAGCACCATCGAAGATCGACAGACAATGTGATCTTCGCAGGTCGTGACGGGTGCTCGCGTCCGACGTGGCGGCGCCGGACGGGATCCGGGGCCGGGCCAATTCTGTGACATTCATCGACGTTGCCGGTTCCGAACGGTAATCTCAGGCCGCCGATCCGCAACTGGCCGAGGGGCGACGGGTGACCACAGAAACTGATCAGGCCGCGGCGGCCGGCGAACCGGAGCCCCCAGCTGCGGGCGCGGGCGTCGCCACCCGGGTGCGCGTGCCGGAGCCCGCCGGCGAGCAGCCGCCCCGCCGATGGCTCGGCGACCGGATCGGTTCGGTGGAGGTCCTGGCCGCGCTGCTGGTCCTGCTGATCGTCTTCCGGGATCCGTTGGCCGCCGCACTGGACGATCCCCGTCTGCAGACCTGGACCACCGTCTTCGTCTCGATCATGGTGCAGGCGGTGCCGTTCCTCGTCTTCGGGATCCTGCTCTCGGCCGTGATCGCGGTCTTCGTACCCCGGTCGTTCTGGGCGCGGGCGCTGCCTCGGCATCCGGCGCTGGCGGTGCCGGCGGCCAGCGCGGCCGGGGTGGTGCTGCCGGGCTGCGAGTGTGGCGCGGTGCCGATCGCGGGCTCGCTCATCCGGCGGGGCGTCACGCCGGCCGCCGCGCTGGCCTTCCTGCTTGCCGCCCCGGCGGTCAACCCGATCGTGCTCGTCGCCACCGCCGTCGCCTTCCCCAACAACCCCGAGATGGTCGTCGCCCGTGGCGTCGCCAGCCTGGTCGTCGCAATGGTGATGGGCTGGCTCTGGCTGCGGCTCGGCCGCACCGAATGGATCAGGATGCCGCGCCGGCCGGAGCTGGACGACGCCTCCCGGTCCCGCGCCTTCTGGGCGGCCGTCCGGCACGACGTCACCCACGCGGGTGGGTTCCTGGTGCTCGGCGCGATGGCCGCGGCCAGCATCAACGTGCTGGTGCCGGAGCGGTGGCTACAGAACCTGGCCGACAACGCCTGGCTGTCGATCCTGGCACTGGCGTTGCTCGCGGTGCTGCTCTCGCTCTGCTCGGAGGCGGACGCCTTCGTCGCGGCCTCGCTGTCGCAGTTCTCCCTCACGTCCCGACTGGTGTTCCTGGTGGTGGGGCCGATGGTCGATCTCAAGCTCATCTCGATGCAGGCCGGTGTTTTCGGCCGCCGGTTCGCCTTCCGGTTCGCACCGACCACGTTCGCGGTGGCCCTGCTGGTCGCCACCGGAGCCGGGATGGTGCTGCTGTGAACCGGCAGGCGCAGGCGGTGGTCCTGCTGCTGCTCGGTGGTGCGGTGATCCGGGCCAGCGTCACCGACCTCTACCTGCGATACGTCAAGGAGGGGCTGCGCCCCTTCCTGATCGCCGCCGGCCTGCTGCTGGTGGTCGCCGCGATCATGACGCTCTGGCACGAGCTACGCCCGGCCGCCCCCCGCGCGCTCGTGCCGGCGGGCGGCGCCGCTGACGGCCCCGGCGATGCGCCCGGCCCCGGCGATGCGCCCGGCGACAGTGCCGCCGCCGACCACGACGAGGGACACGGGCACGGCCATCACGAGCCGCGCGTCGGGTGGCTGCTCATCCTGCCCGTGCTCGGCCTGCTGCTGGTCGCCCCGCCGGCCCTCGGGTCGTACGCCGCAGGGCAGGCCGGCACCGCGCTCAGCAGCCAGCAGCAGTCGGACTACCCACCACTGCCCGAGGGCGACCCGGTGCAGGTCAGCGTGCTCGACTATGCCTCCCGGGCGTTGTTCGACCGGGGTGCCTCGATCGGCGATCGGCGGGTGCTGCTCACCGGCTTCATCGCCAGCGGTGCCGGCGGGGAGCCGATCCTGGCCCGGATGGTGCTGTCCTGCTGCGCCGCCGACGGCCGGCCGATCAAGCTCGGGCTGACCGGCGACGTGCCCGCCGGGCTGCCCGACGACAGCTGGGTGGAGGTCGTCGGGCGCTACAGCGACCGGCTGGGCCGGGACCCGGTCAACGACGCGGAGATCCCCTACCTGGAGGTCGAGTCCTGGCGGCAGGTGCCGGTACCCAGGCAGCAGTACGACTGACCCGGCCGGGCAGGCCGGGTGCCGGCCGTCGGTAGGCTGCCGGCATGCGTATCGACGCCCGGGGTCTGCGATTCGAGGTCACCGCCGGGGGACCCGAGCAGGGCGAACCGGTGCTGCTGCTGCACGGCTTCCCGCAACATTCGGGCGAGTGGGACGCCGTGTCGCCCGTCCTGCACGCCGCCGGTCTGCGCACCTACGCCCTGGACCAGCGGGGCTACTCGCCGCAGGCGCGACCCACCCAGGTCGAGGCGTACCGGCTCGGTGAGTTGGTCGCCGACGCGGTGGCGGTGCTGGACGCCCTCGGTGTGGCCACCGCGCACGTGGTAGGACACGACTGGGGCGCCATCGTCGGCTGGGCGCTGGCCGCCACCCGTCCGGACCGGGTACGCACCCTGACCGCGGTCTCCGTGCCGCATCCGGCTGCCATGGCGCACGCGCTGGCCCACGATCCGCAGCAGAAGGCGCGCTCGGCGTACATGCTGCTGTTCCGGCAGCCGGTGGTGGCCGAGAAGACCCTGCTGGCCCTGGGCGCCGCCGGGCTGCGCCGGCTGCTGCACGGAGTCGGCGACGCCACCCGGGTGGCCGGGTACGCCGATCCGATGCGCGAGCCGGGCGCGCTGACCGCCGCGTTGAACTGGTACCGGGCGATGTCCCGGGGGGAGTTGGCGGCGGTCGGCCCGGTGGCGGTGCCGACCACCTACGTCTGGAGCGACGGTGACGTCGCCATCGGAGGCGTAGCGGCGCAGGCCTGCGCCGCCCACGTGACCGGCGACTTCCGGTTCGTCGAGCTGGCCGGGGTCACCCACTGGATCCCGGATGCGGCACCGACGCCGTTGGCCGAGGCGATCCTGGCCCGGACGAGTGCGACCGGCTGAGCGAGCGGAGAGAACATGGTGCCCAGTGCCGAGGACTACCTGGCCACGGTGATCGAGACGATGAACCGGGTGGCGCACGGCCAGCGCGACCAGGTGGCCCGGGCAGCCGACCTGATCGCCGCGGCGGTCCGGGCCGACGGGGTGGTGCACGCGTTCGGCACCGGTCACTCCGAGGCGTTGGCGATGGAGATCGCCGGTCGGGCCGGTGGGCTGGTGCCGACCAACCGGATCGCCCTGCGGGACCTGGTGCTGCACGGCGCGGAGCCGGCCGGCGTGCTGGGCCCGAAGCTGGAGCGCGATCCGGCCGTGGCCCACCGCCTCTACGATCTCGCCCCGGTCGGTCCGCACGACGTCTTCGTGCTCGCCTCGAACTCCGGGGTGAACGGGGCGATGGTGGAGTTCGCCTCGCTGGTCCGGCAGCGGGGCCACCGGCTGGTGGCGATCACCTCCGGGCAGCACTCGGCCCGGATGGAGTCCCGCCATCCGTCGGGGCGCAAGCTCGCCGACTTCGCCGACGTGGTGCTGGACAACGGAGCACCTTACGGTGATGCCACCCTGCCGCTGCCCGGTGGTGGCGCGGTCGGCGCGGTCTCCTCGATCACCGCGGCCTTGCTGGCCCAGCAGATCGTGGTCGAGGTGGTGGCCCGGCTGCTCGCCGCGGGCGAGCGCCCGCCGGTCTACCTGTCGGCCAACATCGCCGGTGGCGACGCGCACAACGACGCCCTCGAGGCTCGGTACGCGGGACGGATCCGCCGCGGCTGTTGAGCCGGTTTCGCGTTGCCGCCGTTCGGGCATCAGCGATGCCGCCGGCAGGATCAGGGCCGGCGGAGTTTCTCCCCCGGAGGTCCGCAGTGTCCAAGGAAACCGAGAAGCAGCGGTGGCAGCGCAACTTCGCCGACCTGCTGCAGGAGTTGCGGGTCGCGCAGACCGGCGTGCAGATTCTCTTCGCCTTCCTGCTCACCCTGCCGTTCAGTAGCGGCTTCAGCCGTACCACGCCGTTTCAGCAGGACGTCTACATCGTCGCGCTGCTCGCGGCGGCCGGCGCCACCGCGATGATCATCTCGCCGGTCGCCTTCCACCGGGCGCTGTTTCGTCAGGGGCGCAAGCCGGAGCTGGTCCGTTTCGCGCACCGGATGGCCAGTGGCGGCCTGGCCTTCATGCTGGTCGCGATGGTCAGCTCGGTGCTGCTGATCACCGACTTCGTGCTGGACCGGCCGATCGCCTTCCTGCTCAGCGCGGTCACCGGTCTCTGGTTCCTCACCTTCTGGGTGGCGCTGCCGTTCTCCCGGCGAAGCTGGGGTGAGGACGACATCGACGACGAGGAGGATCCGAGCGGCCTTCAGCAGAGCTGAGGAGCGAGGCCGTCTCGGATATTGCTGACTACCTTTGGGTAACAAACGCGGGTAGCCTGCTGAACAGGCGGAACAGACTCCAGTGTCCGGATCCAGCCCGGGGGGTTAGCCGTGGCCATCGCCGAGAATGACCGTTCGCCAGCCATCGAAGACCGCAGCGCCGACCCGCCGCCCAGCGGTTCGGGCCAGGCGCCGTCCGGCGCGGCGGGCCAGGCGCCGTCCGGCGCGACAGAAGGGGTCTCCGAGAAGGAAGCCCGACAGGTCGCCGAGGGGGCCCGGCAGACCAGTTGGGACCGGCCCAGCTTCGGCAAGGAACTCTTCCTGGGCCGGCTGCGGCTGGACCTGATCGACCCGTGGCCCCGGCCGGACCCGGCCGAGCAGGCCCGGGCCGAGGAGTTCCTCGGCAAGCTCCGCGACTTCGTGGCGTCCGACATGGATGGTGCGGCGATCGAGCGCGACGCCCGCATCCCCGACGAGGTCTTCCAGGGCCTGGCCCGGTTGGGCGCTTTCGGCATGAAGATCGACCGGGAGTACGGCGGGCTCGGGCTGAGCAACCTGCACTACTGCCGGGCGCTGATGCTGGCCGGCTCGGTAAGCCCGGCGATCGGCGCGCTGCTCTCGGCGCACCAGTCGATCGGCGTACCGCAGCCGCTGAAGATGTTCGGCACCGACGAACAGAAGCAGCGGTTCCTGCCCCGGCTGGCCGCCGGCGAGGTCTCCGCGTTCCTGCTCACCGAACCGGATGTGGGCTCCGACCCGGCCCGGTTGGCGACCAGCGCGGAGCCGACCCCGGACGGCACCGGCTACCGCCTCAACGGCGTCAAGCTGTGGGCCACCAACGGCACCGTGGCCACCCAGCTCGTGGTGCTGGCCCGGGTGCCGAAGACCGAGGGGCACCGGGGTGGCATCACCGCGTTCGTGGTCGACGGCGACGCCGAGGGCATCACGGTCGAGCGGCGTAACGCCTTCGTCGGCCTGCGTGGCCTGGAGAACAGCCTCACCCGCTTCCACGACGTCTTCGTGCCGAGGGAGAACGTCATCGGCGGCGAGGGCAAGGGGCTCCGGATCGCCCTGAGCACCCTGACCACCGGTCGGCTGTCGCTGCCGGCGATGTGCGTCGGTGCCGGCAAGTGGGCCCTGAACGTGGCCCGGGAGTGGTCCGCCGAGCGGGTGCAGTGGGGCCGACCCGTCGGCGAGCACGAGGCGGTCGCGCAGAAGCTCTCCTTCATCGCCGCCACCACGTACGGCATGGAGACGATGCTCGACCTCTGCTGCCTGCTCGCCGACGACGACCGCAACGACATCCGGATCGAGGCGGCGCTGGTGAAGCTCTACGCCAGCGAGATGGCGTGGCGGATCGCCGACGAGCTGGTCCAGATTCGCGGTGGCCGGGGCTACGAGACGGCCGAGTCGCTGGCCGCCCGGGGCGAGCGCCCGGCCGCGGTCGAACAGATGCTGCGCGACCTGCGGATCAACCGGATCTTCGAGGGGTCGACCGAGATCATGCATCTGCTCATCGCCCGCGAGGCGGTGGACGCCCACCTCTCCGTCGCCGGGGACATCATCGACCCCGACGCCGGGCTCGGTCGCAAGGCCAGGGCCGGTGTGCGGGCCGGCGCGTTCTACGCGCGGTGGCTGCCGACCCTCGCGGTCGGCAAGGGACAGCAACCGACCGGGTACGCCGAGTTCGGTCCGCTCGCCGGGCACCTGCGTCACGTCGAGCGCGCCAGTCGGAAGCTGGCCCGGTCCACCTTCTACGCGATGTCCCGCTGGCAGGGGAAGATGGAGCGCAAGCAGGCGTTCCTCGGCCGGGTGGTGGACATCGGGGCGGAGCTGTTCGCGATGAGCGCGGTCTGCGTACGCGCCCACTCGGAGCGGGACACCCGCCCGGAGAACGTCGAGCTGGCCGACCTGTTCTGCCGCCAGGCCCGGGTCCGGGTAGACGCGTTGTTCACCGCACTGTGGGACAACACCGACTCGGTCGACGTGGTGGCGGCCAAACGGATCCTCGCCGGCCGCTACGCCGCCCTGGAGGACGGCATCATCACCCCACCGGCGGACCTGCCCTGGGTAACCCCCTGGACCCCCGGCCCCACCACCGTCACCACCGACGCCCGCCGCCGCATCCCCCCACCCTCCTGACCCGACCCAACCCGCCAGCCCTTGTTGATCAAGAGGTTTGGGTCGGGAATCCCGCGGAATCGTGACTCAAACTTCTTGGTCAACAGGGGGTTGGGGTGGGAGGTCAGCGACGCGGGTCGCGGAGGCCGAGGCGGCGTAGTTCGAGGGCGGCCAGGGCGTCGACGGTGGCGTCGTCACCGCGGCGCCACGCCTCGGCCACGTCCGGGGCGATCCGGGTCAGCTTGCCCAGTGGCTGCCCTGCCAGGGCGCGCAGGGCCAGCAGGTCCCGACCGGCGGGCGCGGCGGCCAGCGCCGCCGCCGAGCCGGCCCGGCGCATCCAGCGCACCCGCAGCGGCAGCCAGCCGAACAGCACCAGGCTGAGCGGGACGATCAGCATCCCGACGGCGAGCGCCAGCGCCAGCTGGTCGACGAGTTCCTGCTGGTCCCGTCCGGCCTCGGCGAGCGAACGGGCCGCCTCGGCCGCCCGCTCGAACGGTGCGGTCAACTCGTCGCCGACCAGCGGTACCCGGCCGACCTTCCCGCCGGCGTCGGCGAGGTTGTCGGCCAGCCCACCGCCGGCCCCCTCCATCTTCTGCCCGGGTACGGCCAGCTTCTGCACGAGATCGTGCAGCCACAGCGCACCCCGGATCGCCGCGTACACCCAGGCGACGACGAGCAGGTCGGTGAGCAGTTGCCGCAGGGCGGTCGGAAAGCGATCAGCGTAGATCTTCACGCCGGACAGCGTGCCACGGCGCGGCCCACCGGGCATCCCGACCTCGGCGCTCGCCGCCCCGCCGATCATGCACTTCTGGTCGCCGGTATGCCCGCCCTTGTCCCGACGAAAAGTGCAAGATCGGCGAGCGTGGTGGGGGCCGCGGTGGGGCCCGG
This sequence comes from Micromonospora phaseoli, assembly GCF_900109115.1. GTDB lineage: Bacteria > Actinomycetota > Actinomycetes > Mycobacteriales > Micromonosporaceae > Micromonospora > Micromonospora phaseoli. Next base: position 192,310 of record NZ_FNYV01000009.1, on the reverse strand, counting down.
CGGGTTAGCGGGCGCAGGTGGGGCAGGTGCCGAAGATCTCCAGGGTGTGGCTGACGTCGGTGAAGCCATGCTGGGCGGCCACCCGGTCGGCCCAGGTCTCCACGGTGGGGCCGGCGACCTCCACCGTACGTCCGCAGGCCCGGCAGACGAGGTGGTGGTGGTGCCCCTCGCTGCATCGGCGGTAGAGATGCTCCCCGCCGGGGGGCCGCATCACGTCGATCTCGCCCGCGTCGGCGAGACCCTGCAACGTCCGGTAGACCGTGGTCAGCCCGACCCGCTCGCCCCGATCGCGCAGCATCGCGTGCAGGTCCTGGGCGCTGTGGAAGCCCTCCACCTCCGCCAGCAGGGCACTCACGGCGGAGCGCTGGCGGGTGTTACGGACAGCGGTACCGCTCTCGCTCATGACAGCACTCCGTTTCGCTGCGTGCCGCCCTGAGGCGCCACCGCGCTCGGCCGCCTGGTTCGCTGGCTCATGATCCCTCCCCGGCGTGGCTGACGGCGTCGGCCACGATATGCGCGACGTGCTCGTCGACCAGGGTGTACGCGATCTCCCGACCTCGCCGGGAGCCGCGAACCACGCCCGCCCCACGTAGCACCCGCAGATGCTGGGAGACCAGCGGCTGCGTGACCCCGAGTTTGTCCACCAACTCGTGCACGCAACGCTCACCGCCGGCCAGTTCGCTGACGATGGCCAGCCGGATCGGCGCCGAAAGAGCGCGCAGAAGCTCGCTGGCACCCTCGTACGCGTCGTAGCCGGATCCGCTGGTCACCCTGCAACGGTAACCAATACCGGCGCGGACCTCGTGGTCAGGACCCGCCGAGCACGACCTCGTGCGGTTCGGGTGTCGGCGTCGGCTCCGGTCGGGACCGCCGAATCCGGCGCCAGACGGCGGCCAGCAGGGTGACCACGACGAACGAGGCGATCGCGAGCACCACCACCGAGGCGCCGGGCGCGGTGTCGGCGACCGCGGCCAGCCAGACCCCCGCGCCCGCGGCGAAGAGGCCGAGCGCCATCGCCGCCGCCATGGTGCTCCGGAACCCCCGGGTGACCTGCTGGGCGGTGGCCACCGGAACGACCATCAGGGCGCTGATCAGCAGGACGCCCACCGCCCGCATGGCGATCGTCACCGTGATCGCGGTGGTCACCGCGAGCAGCAGGTTCAATGCCCGCACCGGCAGGCCGGAGACGCGGGCGTACTCCTCGTCGTGGCAGACCGCGAAGAGGGCGGGTCGCAGCGCGATCATGGTGATCAGCACTGCGACGCCGAGCACCGCGATGGTGACCAGGTCGTTGCGGGAGGTGGTGGTGAGCGCACCGAACAGGTACGCGTTCAGGTTGGCGCTGGTGCTGTCGGAGAGCCCGACCAGGACCACCCCGCCGGCGATGCCGCCGTAGAACAGCAGCGCCAGGGCCAGGTCGCCGGAGGTACGTCCGCGTTCCCGGATCAACTCGATGACGATCGCGCCGAGGGTGGCCGCGATCACCGCCATGATCACGGGGGAGGTCTGGAAGAGCAGGCCGGCGCCGACACCGGTCAGCGCCACGTGCCCGATGCCGTCCCCGATCAGCGCCAGCCGCCGTTGCACCAGGTAGATGCCGAGCGTCGGCGCGGCCAGGCCGATGATCATCGCGCCGATCAGGGCGCGCACCATGAACTCGTACTGGAAGAGGCTCATCGGGAACTCCACAGCCCGACGGGCTCCTCGGGACCGTGCGGGTGCACGTGGTCGTGGTCCGGCGCGGCGTGGTGCCCGGCCGGTTCGGGCACCACACCGTCGTGCGCGATCAACCCCTGGTGTACGACGATCGCCCGGCTGATCAGCGGTCGCAACGGGCCCAGCTCGTGCGCGACGAGCAGCACGGTCCCGCCGTCGTCGACGAAGCTGCGCAGCGCACCGGCGAAGGCCTCCTGGCTGGCCGCGTCCACGCCGGCCGTCGGCTCGTCGAGCACCAGCAGCTCGGGACGGCCGGCCAGCGCCCGGGCGATCAGCGTGCGCTGCTGCTGCCCGCCGGAGAGGGTGGCCACCGGGTCCTTGGCCCGGTCGGCCAGCCCGACGGCGCGCAACGCCGCGGCGACCGCCTCCCGGTCGGCGCGCCCCGGTGGACGCAGGACGCCCCGGCGGGCCAGCCGGCCGGAGGCGACCACCTCGGCCACCGTTGCCGGTACGCCGCTGCCGGCGCCGAGGCGCTGCGGGACGTACCCGATGCGGCGCCACTGCCGGAACCGGCGCGCCGGCTCGCCGAAGAGGGTAACCGTGCCGGCGCTGAGCGGGACCAGCCCGAGGATGGCGCGGATCAGGGTGGACTTGCCGGAGCCGTTGGCGCCGAGGACCGCGACCACCTCACCGGCGGTCACGGTCAGCGAGACGTCACGGAGCACGGGGCGGCCGTCGTAGCCGACCACCCCGTGCGCGACGGTGATGACTTCAGGTGTCACGAGCAGCTCAACGCCGTCCTCAGGGTCTGCAGGTTGGTGCGCATCACCGAAAGGTAGTCCGCGCCGTTGCCCTCGGACAGTCCCTCGATGGGATCGAGCACCGCGGTCTGGGCGCCGACCTCCTGGGCGATGGTCTCGGCGACCTTGGGGCTGACCAACGTCTCGAAGAAGATCGTGGTCGCCTGGTGCTCCCGGGCCTCCTCGGCGACCACGGCCAGTCGCTGCGGGGACGGCTCGTCCTCCGGGCTCAGACCGCTGATTCCGATCTGCTCCAGCTGGTACTTCTGCGTCAGGTAACCGAAGGCGGCGTGGCTGACCACGATCTCCCGCCGCTGGCAGGTCTTGAGGCCCTCGGTGAACTCGGCGTCGAGCTTCTCCAGCTCGGTACGCAGGGCCGTCGCCCGCTGGGTGTAGTCGCCGGCCCGGTCCGGGTCGACGGCGCCGAGCCGCTCGGCGAGCTTGTCGCCGATGGTGGCAAGCCGGGTCGGGTCGAGCCAGACGTGCGGGTCCTTGGCGCCCGACTCACCTTCGGCGGGCTCCTCCTCGGCGTGCGCCTCCTCTTCGTCATGGCCGTGCTCGTCCTCGTCGGCGTGCTCCCCGCCGTGGTCGTGCCCGCCGGCCGCGGCGTCCAGCAGCGGCTGCACGCCTGCCACGTCGAAGGCGCGGTCACCGGCGTTCTGCTCGACCGCCTCGTCCACGGCGGGCTGGAAGCCGTCCAGGAAGAGGACCAGCTCCGCCTCGCTGATCTGCCCGACCTGGCCCGGGTTCAGCTCGAGGTCGTGCGGCTCGGCGCCGGGCCGGGCCAGGTTGGTCACGGCGACCGCGTCGCCGCCGATCTGCTCGGCGAGGAACTGCAACGGGTAGAAGCCGGCCACCACGTCGACCCGCTCCGGGTCGGCGCCGGCCGGACTGTCATCGGTCGAACACGCGGCGACGCCGGTCAGGGCGAGCAGGGCGGCCGTGGCGGTGGCCAGGGCGCGCGGGGCGGGGCGGAAGGTCATGTCATCGACTCTCCGCGACAACGAGAATGATTGTCAAAAACGCATGATTGCATGTCAGAGCAGCTTCACCAGTCCGGCGGTGACCAGCAGGGTCAGCGCCAGCAGCCGGATCACCCGGGTCTGCGGGGTCTGTACCCGCCAGGTGGTGACCATCAGCGCGCCCAACCCACCGGCCAGCAGCAGGGTCAGCAGCCCGCCGAGGACCCCCGGGGTGAAGAACGCCACCAGTACCAGGAGCAGGGTGACCAGGAACACCGTCGTCGGGTTGACCCGGGCCAGTCGGCCGGTGATCCCGAGCTGCGTACGCTGCATTCCTCAGACTCTACGAGGAGGAGGCCCCGGTGCTGGTGACCAACCGGTTCGTGGTGGAAGACGACGCCGCCGAGGCGTTCCCCGCCCGGGCCCACGCGGCCCTTGCCGCGCTCGCCGCCCGACCCGGCTACCTGCGCGGACAGCTGGTCCGGGCGCTGGACGACCCCCGGCACTGGTGCCTGGTCACCGAGTGGGAGTCGGTCGGCACCTACCGCCGCGCCCTCGGCGGCTTCGACGTGAAGATCACGGCGGTGCCGCTGCTCGCCGAGAGCATCGACGAGCCGTCCGCGTACGAGGAGTTGGCCTCCGCCGCGCCGGGCGGGGACGTGGTGACGGTCGCCAGCGACCGGGCTGCGGGTCCTTACCGCTGAGCCGCCGGGCACTACGCTGACCCCTATGACCGCTCCCGGACCGGCAGCCCCACCACCGGACCCCTCGCTGCCCGGCCAGCAGGGACCTCAGGTCCCGAGCGAGACCGGCACGCTGCCGGGCGGGTCCGGTCCGCCGTCCACCGACGGCACCGGCGTGACCCCCACCAGCCCCGCCGCGTCGACACCTCCGGAAGGCGCCACCCCGGGCGTACCGGCGCCGCCGCCCGGGCCCGGGGTGGCCCCGCCGTTCGCGGCCCCACCGACCGAGGGAGGCCGGTCCCGGCTCTGGCTCGGCCTGGGCGCCGGGGCGCTGGCCCTGCTGCTGTGTTGCGGTGGCGGCGGTACCGCGGTGGTCGGCCTGCTGGTCAGCGGGGTGCAGGCGATCGAGGAGCAGGGCCGCACGGTCTCCGGGGACTACTACCGGGCCCTCGCCGACGGCGAGTACGGCCGGGCGTACGACCAGCTCTGCGAGGACGCCCGGCGACGCGAATCCCGGCAGGAGTTCGAGCGCCGCAGCGCCGCGGAGCCGCAGATCGCCGCCTACCGGGTCGGCGAGGTGGACACCACCACCCTCACCGTGCCGGTGGAGGTGACCTTCGCCGGCGGTGGCCAGGAGCGGCAGCAGGTCGTGCTCGCACAGGACAGCCAGACCGGTGGCATGGAGGTCTGCGGAGTCAACTGACCGGTCGCAGGTAATGTGCTGGGCCGGGGCCCACACCGGCCGTACCGTTGTCCCGGACTGTTCGATCCATCCCACCACGTCCCCGCCGACCGCCAGTCGGCGTAGGAGGAAAAATGCCAGCCGACCGAATCGACGCCGTCGTCAGCCTCGCCAAGCGCCGAGGCTTCGTCTTTCCCTCCAGCGAGATCTACGGAGGCACCCGGTCGGCGTGGGACTACGGTCCGCTCGGGGTGGAGCTCAAGGAGAACGTCCGCCGGCAGTGGTGGAAGACCATGGTCCAGCAGCGCGACGACGTGGTGGGCCTGGACTCCGCGGTGATCCTGGCCCGCGACGTCTGGGCCGCCTCGGGCCACCTGGACGCCTTCGTCGACCCGCTGACCGAGTGCCAGTCCTGCCACAAGCGGTTCCGCGCCGACCACCTGGAGGAGGCGTACGAGGCCAAGCACGGTCGCCCGCCGACCTCGCTGGCCGAGCTGAACTGCCCCAACTGCGGCAACAAGGGCACCTTCACCGAGCCGCGGATGTTCAACGGCCTGATGAAGACCTACCTGGGCCCGGTGGAGAGCGACGAGGGCCTGCACTACCTGCGACCGGAGACCGCCCAGGGCATCTTCGTCAACTACCGGAACGTGGAGACCGTCGCCCGCAAGAAGCCGCCGTTCGGCATCGCGCAGACCGGCAAGTCGTTCCGCAACGAGATCACCCCGGGCAACTTCATCTTCCGTACCCGCGAGTTCGAGCAGATGGAGATGGAGTTCTTCGTCGAGCCGGGCACCGACGAGCAGTGGCACGAGTACTGGCTCGCCGAGCGTTGGAACTGGTACCTCGACCTCGGTCTGTCCGAGAACAACCTGCGCTTGCACGAGCACCCCAAGGAGAAGCTCTCCCACTACTCGAAGCGCACCGTCGACATCGAGTACCGGTTCCAGTTCGGCGGCACCGAGTTCGCCGAGCTGGAGGGCGTCGCCAACCGCACCGACTTCGACCTGTCCACGCACAGCAAGCACTCCGGCGTCGACCTCTCCTACTTCGACCAGGCCAAGCAGGAACGGTGGATTCCGTACGTGATCGAGCCGGCGGCCGGCCTCACCCGCGCGGTGCTGGCGTTCCTGCTCGAGGCGTACGACGAGGACGAGGCACCGAACACCAAGGGCGGCGTCGACAAGCGGACCGTGATGCGCTTCGACCCGCGGCTGGCCCCGGTCAAGGTGGCGGTGCTGCCGCTGTCGCGTAACGAGGCGCTCTCGCCCAAGGCGAAGGCCCTCGCCGCGCAGCTGCGCAAGCGCTGGGTGGTCGAGTTCGACGACTCGCAGGCCATCGGCCGCCGCTACCGTCGTCAGGACGAGATCGGCACCCCGTTCTGCGTCACCGTCGACTTCGACACCCTGGACGACGATGCGGTGACCGTCCGTAACCGGGACACGATGACCCAGGAGCGGATCGCCCTGGACCAGGTCGAGCGCTTCCTGATCGACCACCTCCCCGGCTGCTGACGGGTAAGGAGGGGCCCCTTCTTAACGCCTCGCGTAGAGCAGGGGCCCCCTGTTAACACTCACCACCACCCGCCCCGTCGCCGGCCGACCGGGTGGAGGCTCACCGGCTGGCGGGTTCAGGCGGGTGCGGCGGGTCGATTCGCAGCCGGAGGGTGACACCGAGGCCGCGCCGGGACTCGTACGCGTCCTGCACCGTCTGGCGGATCCGACGCGGATCGCGGCGGATCTGGGCCGGCGTGAAGTGCAGGACCAGGATGCCGTGCCGGCTCAGCTCGTTGTGCCGGTCGAGGGTGCGTGTCCAGTCGCCCGGACGGAAGTGGTACTCCTGTGAGTCGACCTCCAGCGCCACCGCCGCGTCGGGCAGATAAGCGTCGGGCGTCGGCAACGGCGCGCCGCCCGCATCCCGCAGTCGAGGATTCCAGTGGAGCTGCGACAGCACCGGGCTCCCCGCGAGGCACTCCCCGAGCTCGGCTTCGGGCGCCGACCGGGCACCCTGCGACACCTCCGAGAAGGCCTTTCTGATCAGCGCCGTCCGGCTCCGTCGGGCCCGGCGGATCTCCTCCTCCAGGGACGCGAGGTCGGCGTACCCCCGCTGGATGGCCTCGGCGACGACCGCTCGCACCGGACGTAGCTGTCGCAGGTCGCGCGCCGCGTCCACCACCGCGCGAGCCGGCGAGCAGACCGGGTAGAGCGGCGTGGTCCGGGCCCGGGCGTCCAGGGCCAGGGCCCGCGAGATCACCGCGTGGCCGGCAGACTTGCGGCGCGCGTGATGCGGCACGACCAGCTGTACGGCGTCGGTGCGCGGGCTCTGCCGGAAGCCGTACCAGATCAGCGCGGCGAGGCCGGTCAGCTGCGCCTCGGAGCCGGCGTACAGGGCTGCCGAGATGCGCCGTTGCTCATCGGTCAGGACGCCGGTGACCAGTGCGTACGTTGCGGGCAGGACCCGCTGCCACACGGCCCGGCGGGTCTGCCGGTACAGGTACATGTCGTCGAAGCCCGCGGCCAGCAGTTGGGCGCGGGTGACGATCTGCTGTTGCCGCTCGGCCAGGTCGGAGAACTCGGGTGGATGCGTCCGCATGAGGCGCAGCATCGGCGGTGCCGGTCGTCGCTGTCCGGCCCGGCCGGTACGCCTGTGGATGGCCAGCCGGGCTGTGGACAACGCCCCGCGCCAGCCTGGGTGTGTTATGCGTCGCGTTAACAGGGGGCCCTTCCTATGCACGAGGCGTTAAGTAGGGGGCCCTTCCTTACACTTGGGCGGTGCCGACGATCGTTGCTGCCCCACGCCCGCTGAGTATCGGGCCGTACCAGGTGTGGCCGCCGGTGGTGCTCGCGCCGATGGCCGGCATCACCAACGTCGGGTTCCGGCAGCTCTGCCGGGAGCAGGGCGGCGGCATCTACGTCTGCGAGATGATCACCACCGTCGCGCTGGTGGAGCGGAATCCGAAGACGCTGCGGATGATCGCGTTCGGGCCGGACGAGCGCCCACGCAGCCTCCAGCTCTACGGCACCGATCCGGAGACCACCGCCGCCGCCGTGCGGATCGTGGTCGCCAAGGGGCTCGCCGACCATATCGACCTCAACTTCGGCTGTCCGGTCCCGAAGGTCACCCGCCGAGGTGGCGGCGCGGCGCTGCCCTGGCGGCGTCGGCTCTTCGCCCGCCTGGTGCGGGCCGCGGTGGACGCCGCGTCGCCCGCCGGGGTGCCGGTCACGGTGAAGATGCGCAAGGGCATCGACGACGACCACCTGACGTACGTCGAGGCGGGGCTCGCCGCACAGGAGGCCGGCGTCGCCGCCGTCGCGCTGCACGGGCGTACGGCAGCGCAGCGGTATTCGGGCACGGCCGACTGGGATGCCATCGCCACCCTCAAGCAGGCGCTCGACGTGCCGGTGCTCGGCAACGGCGACATCTGGGAGGCCGACGACGCGCTGCGGATGGTGGCGCACACCGGTGTCGACGGGGTGGTGATCGGGCGCGGCTGCCTGGGCCGGCCGTGGCTCTTCGCCGACCTGGAGGCCGCGTTCGACGGCCGCGCACAGCGGCGACTGCCCACCCTCGGCGAGGTGGCGGTGACCATGCGCCGGCACGCCGAGCTGCTGGTCGAGCAGTTCAGCGTGGGTGCGCGCAACCCGGCCCGGGGGGAGCGCGACGGCTGCACCGACTTCCGCAAGCACGTCGCCTGGTACCTCAAGGGTTTCCCGATCGGCAGTGAGCTGCGCCGCGCCCTGGCGATGATCGACAGCCTGGCCCAGCTCGACGACCTGCTCGGCAAGCTTGACCCGGCCGTGCCGTTCCCGGTGGAGACGCTGGGGCAGCCACGCGGACGGACCAACTCTCCGGGCAAGGTCTTCCTGCCCGATGGCTGGCTGGCCAGCCGCGACGACGACACCGTCCCCGAGGGTGCCGAGCTGGACGACTCCGGCGGCTGACGGGTAGCCGCCGGCGCCTCCACGACCTGCTGGCGCGGAGCCTGGAGACGACGAAGGGCCGACCCCGGTGGGGTCGGCCCTTCGTGTGGTCGGGTCAGGAGGTGGCGCTGTAGCCGCGGGTGGCGATCCAGTCGGCCAGGTTGTCGATGCTGATTCGGTAGGAGGCCTGGTTGGGGTCGGCGGAGTCGGCGATCGTGACGATGTCGCCGTTGTCGCGGTAGCCGACGACACTGACGTAGTGGCCGCCTTCGAAGCTGTGGGTGGTGCCGTCGGTGTCGGTGGTGGTGCCGGCGATGTTGGCGACCACGGCCCGGCCCTCGTCCACGGTGCGGACGACGTCGGCACGCAGCTTGTCGGTCTGCTTGTCGTCGGCCTTGGCGCCGGAGATCTCGACGGACTTGTAGACGTCCTTACCGGTCTCCTTGTTCAGCACCGGGGTGATGTCGTTGATCGAGTTGGTGCCGGCCTCGGTGGTGCCCATCTCCTTGGCCATGGCATCCACGTTGATGTCCTTGCCCTGCACGCTCAGGGCGTTACGGGTGGCGGCGGGGCCACAGTAGAAGAAGTTCGGCTGGGCCTCGTAGCGCACGTCGAGCTCGCGCTCGCCACTGGTCTTGCGGTCGGTCTGCACGGTCGTGGTGACCTGCCCGGTCGGGGCCGCGTAGGCGGCGGTGACGGGGCCGGCGATGGCGCCGCCGGTGAAGGCGAGGCCGGCAGCGGTCAGGGCAGCCTTACGAATGATGGCGGTACGCATGATGAGTCACGCCTTTCGTTCGGGGGTTCCGCAGGCCCGCGGGGGATGCGGATGCGCTGCGGGGAAGGGGATGGTGCTCGGGACCGTCGGAGATCCGTAGGACCGTTCACGACGTCCGGGGGGATGTAACGCCGGGCCCGGCGGGGTCATTCCGACCCGGGTGCCTCGGCCCGGAGATGTGCTCGGGGCTGTGCCGGGGGCGCGGCGCCGGGGGACGCTGCGGTTACGCCATGTACAACGACCGGGGTGGGGCCATGATTCCGCCCGGCGGGTGACCCAGGCCACCGGCCAAACAGGGCTTAAACGGACATCTCACCCTTGGTGCTCTGAGATCTTGGAGAGTTTTCGTCAGGAGACGACGGGAGCTTTCCAAGATCTCGTCAGATGTTCCGTCCGTCCCACTGCGTTGGATTGGTGCGGAACGCCGGGCCCTCGGATCTCGGAGGCCTCTTGGTGCCTGGGGTGCAGCAGAGCGAGGACGCGCACTTGTCACCGGCTCGACTAATCGGTCACGATTGTCTGTTTGGTGACCGAATACCCCGTTGGGGGGTATATGCCTGCCTGGTGTGAGATGCGGGTTGTCTTACCGACAGACCTGGGCGCTCTGCCGACGGGTCAGCCCTGAGCGGGCCGGGTCGCCTCCTGGTCGAGCGGCGGCGTTCGAGGAGCGGGGATGCTCGCCGGTGTCGGCCAGGGCACCTCGGGGCTGCGGTGGAAGGCGATCCCCGCCGTCGTCCAGCGGGGCCCGTGCCCGGCCAGCCGGCGCCGGAATCCGTCCCAGCCGTGCGTCGAGCGTGGCGACCAGCCCAACTCGGCGATGGCGGGCAGCCGGGGGAGGAGCATGAACTCGATCTCGGCGAGGGTCGTCACCGACTCGGTCCACAGCGGTGCCTCGACACCGAGCACCGCGTCGGGGCAGACGCCGGTGAGGTGTGTCGCCGGGTCCCAGTCGTACGCGCGGCGCACGTCGACGAGGCCGGCCCAGTCGTGCCCGATCGGGGTGTCCGGGTCGTACTTCATGTCGAGGTACGCATGGTTGCCAGGGGAGAGGATCAGCTTGGCGCCCCGGCGTACCGCCTCGGTGGTGACCGGGTCATCGCCGGCGGTGCCCCACCACTGGAGGATCCGTCCGTCGGCGTGGGCGGCGGGGGCGATCTGGTGCCAGCCGACGACCGTCTTCCCGAGCCCGGCGACGATCCCCTGCACCCGCTCGACGAAGCGGGCGTACACCTCTGCGGGCACCTTGAACGCCTCGTCGCCGCCGATGTGCAGCCACTGGCCGGGGGAGAGCGTGGCGAGTTCGCCGAGCACGTCGGCGATGAAGTCGTACGTGCGCTCGCTGGCCGGGTCGACGTAGCTGAACCCGACCTCGGTGCCGGTGTACGGCGGCGGTGCGACCCCGTCGGGCGCCAGTTCGGCGTACGCGGTCAGCGCCGCGTTGGTGTGACCGGGCAGGTCGATCTCGGGGATCACGGTGATGTGCCGGTCGGCGGCGTACGCCACGATCCGGCGGTAGTCGGCCTGGGTGTAGTGCCCGCCGGGGCTGCCGCCCACCGCGCCGGCCCCACCCACGGCGGCCAGCGCGGGCCAGGAGTTGATCGCGATCCGCCAGCCCTGGTCGTCGGTGAGGTGCAGGTGCAGGCGGTTGAACTTGTACCGGGCCAGGTGGTCGATCACCCGCAGCACGTCGGTGACGCCGAAGAAGTGCCGGGCCACGTCGAGCATCGCGCCCCGGTGCGGGTAGCGGGGGCGGTCGAGGATCGACCCGCCGGGCAGGATCCAGCGTTTGCTGACCGGCGTGGCGCTCTCGACGGCGGCCGGTAGCAGCTGCCGCAGGGTCTGCACCCCGTGGAAGAGGCCGGCGGCGGTGCCGGCGGTGATCCGTACCCCGTCGGCGGTGACGTCGAGCCGGTAGCCCTCCGCGCCGAGGTCGGAGTCGTCGGTCAGGTCCAGGGCGATACCGCCGGTCGGCGCGGGCGCGGTGGCGTCGGTCACCGGCAGTGGATATCCGGTGGCCGGGCGCAGCAGCGCGGCGAGCTGCTCGGCGACGGCCAGGGCGGCCGGGTCGGCGCTGACCCGGATCACCGTGTCGGCGGCGAGCAGGTGGTCGGCGTCCGCGTTCGGTGTGACCTGCTCCGGCGCGGGCACCACATCGCCGAGCCGGACCGGCGGTGGGGGAGCGAGCAGCGCGGCGGCCGCCCGCTCCGCCGCGCCCGCCAGCTCTCCGGCGGTACCCGTCGAGGTGCCCGGCATCTCGCGGACAGCACGCCCGACCGGGCTGCCGCCGACCGGGCTGCCGCCGACCGGGTCCAGCGGATCGGGTGCGGTGACGGGGGACGATGACACGACGACGCCTCCGAGGGGTGTATTCGCGGCGGTTGTGGCAATGGTGCGAGGTGTGGTGACGCTGCGTGCCCCCAAGGGTACGGGGAGGTTGGTGGTTGCTTGTTAGTGCGCGTGGGACCGTTCCCAAAAACTGTCGTGAACGCGGACAGTCGGGATTGCTGTGCCTATTGTCACCGAATGCTCGCGGGCCGCGCCTTGGTCGCTTAACCTTCGCCCACCGACCGGCACAGCTCCCTGGATTACCAGTGGTCAGTCCCGGGGTATCGAAGAACTGAACCTTCGTTAAGTGTCAGTCCGGGCGCGTGGGAGGCTTTGGTGACAACGCAACAGACGGTTGAGCACAAGTACGTCTACGACTTCGCCGAGGGCAACAAGGACCTCAAGGACCTCCTCGGTGGCAAGGGGGCCAACCTGGCCGAGATGACCAGGCTCGGCCTGCCGGTACCGCCCGGCTTCACCATCACCACCGAGGCGTGCAAGGCGTACCTGGAGACCGGCGCCGAACCCGCGGGGCTGGCCGACCAGATCGCCGCCCACCTGGCCGCGCTGGAGCGGGAGATGGGCCGGCGTCTCGGCGACCCGGACGACCCGCTGCTGGTCTCCGTGCGGTCCGGGGCGAAGTTCTCGATGCCCGGGATGATGGAGACCGTCCTCAACGTGGGGCTCAACGACCGCAGCGTCGAAGGACTTGCCCGGCAGGCCGGCGGCTCGACCGACCCGGCGACCTCCGGCGGCTCAAGCGCCCCGGCCGGCGGCGGGGACAGGTTCGCCTGGGACTCCTACCGGCGACTGATCCAGATGTTCGGCAAGACGGTCTGCGAGGTGCCCGGCGAGGAGTTCGAGCACGCGCTCGACGAGGCCAAGCGCGCTCGGGGCACCAGCGACGATCTCGATCTGGACGCGACCGACCTGCGCGGGCTGGTCGACGCGTACAAGAAGATCTTCAGGGAGCACACCGGGCGGGAGTTCCCGCAGGACCCGCGGGTGCAGCTCGACCTGGCCGTACGGGCGGTGTTCGAGTCGTGGAACGCCGAGCGGGCGGTGGTCTACCGCCGCCAGGAGCGTATCCCGGCCGACCTCGGCACCGCGGTCAACGTGGTGGCGATGGTCTTCGGCAACCTCGGCCCCGACTCCGGTACCGGTGTCGCCTTCACCCGCGACCCGGCCAGCGGCGCGCAGGGCATCTACGGCGACTACCTGGCCAACGCCCAGGGCGAGGACGTCGTTGCCGGCATCCGCAACACGGTGCCGTTGCAGGAGTTGGCGCGGATCGACAAGGACTCCTACGACGAGCTGCTCGACTACATGGCCCGGCTGGAGCGGCACTACCGGGACCTGTGCGACATCGAGTTCACCATCGAGCGCGGCAAGCTGTGGATGCTGCAGACCCGGGTCGGCAAGCGCACCGCCGCCGCCGCGTTCGTCATCGCCGGCCAGCTGGTCGACGAGGGTCTGATCGACCTCGACGAGGCGCTGCACCGGGTAAACGGTGCGCAACTGGCCCAGCTGATGTTCCCCCGCTTCCAACTCGACCACGACATCCAGCCGGTCGCCACCGGCATCGGTGCCTCGCCGGGCGCGGCGGTCGGCAAGGTGGTCTTCACCTCGGCCCGCGCGGTGGAGCTGGCCGCGCAGGGCGAGGCCGTCATCCTGGTCCGTCGGGAGACCAACCCGGACGACCTGAACGGCATGATCGCGGCGCAGGGCATCCTCACCTCGCGTGGCGGCAAGACCAGCCACGCCGCGGTGGTCGCCCGGGGAATGGGCAAGACCTGCGTCTCCGGCGCCGACGAGCTGGACATCGACGTGCCGAAGCGGCGGTTCGCGGTGGCCGGGCGGACGGTGACCGAGGGCGACGTCGTGTCGATCGACGGCACCACCGGCAAGGTGTACCTCGGCGAGGTGCCGGTCAGCCCGTCGGAGGTGGTGCGGTACTTCGAGGGTGAGGTCGACCCGGCGAGCACCGACGACGCGCTGGTCGTGGCCGTACACCGGATCATGTCGCACGCCGACGCCCACCGGCGGCTCGCGGTACGCACCAACGCCGACACCGCGGCCGACGCGGCCCGGGCCCGGCGGTTCGGTGCCGAGGGCATCGGGTTGTGTCGCACCGAGCACATGTTTCTCGGCGACCGGCGTGAGCTGGTCGAGCGGTTGATCCTGGCCCGCGAGGCGGGTGAACGGGAGAAGGCGCTCGCCGCGCTGCTTCCGTTGCAGCGGGCGGATTTCGTGGACCTCTTCCGGGAGATGGACGGCCTGCCGATCACCGTCCGGCTGATCGACCCGCCGCTGCACGAGTTCCTGCCCCCGCTGGAGCAGCTCGCGGTCGACGTCGCGGTCGCCCAGGAGCGTGGCGAGGACGTCGCCAAGGAGGAGGCGCTGCTCGCCGCCGTACGCCGGATGCACGAGGAGAACCCGATGCTCGGGCTGCGCGGGGTGCGCCTCGGCCTGGTCATCCCCGGCCTGTTCGCGATGCAGGTGCGGGCGATCGTGGAGGCCGCCGTGGAGTCCGCGAAGGGTGGCGGCGACCCGAAGCCGGAGATCATGGTGCCGCTGGTCGGTGCGGTGCAGGAGCTGGAGACGGTCCGCGCCGAGGCGGAGCGGATCATCGCCGAGGTGACCCGGGAGAGGGCCGTCGACGTACTGATCGGCACGATGATCGAGGTGCCCCGGGCGGCGCTGACCGCCGGCCAGATCGCCGAGGCGGCCGAGTTCTTCTCCTTCGGCACCAACGACCTGACCCAGATGGGCTGGGGTTTCTCCCGCGACGACGTGGAGGGCGCGTTCTTCTGGCGCTACCTGGAGCTGGGCATCTTCGGCATCTCACCGTTCGAGTCCATCGACGCCGACGGGATCGGCCGGCTGGTGCGCATCGCCACCGAGGAGGGACGGGCGGCCCGTCCCGGGCTGAAGATCGGCATCTGCGGCGAGCACGGCGGCGACCCGGAGTCGGTGCACTTCTTCCACGCGGTCGGGCTGGACTACGTCTCCTGCTCGCCGTTCCGGGTGCCGGTGGCGCGGTTGGAGGCCGGCCGGGCCGCGGTGGTCACCACCGGCTCGGACAGCCGCTGACGCTCGACCCTGCCGGGCCGGCCCGATCAGATCGGCGGTCGACGCCAGTTGACGGGATCCCGGCGCGGACGCTGGTTCGGCAGGGTCGCCATCGGGGTTCGCACGGCCAGCGGGGCGTGTGGGTCCGGTTGGTTGGGCAGCAGTGTCGGGCGGCGGCAGGCGGCCAGCGCCGGGCCGGTGCGGTGGACCATGGCCCGCGCCTCCTCGCGCAGCGCCGTCAGGTCCGCGCCCGGCGATGCGACCAGGGTCAGCAGGGCATCCCGGCCGGCCGGGTAGGTGACCACGCAGCCGGCCGCGGTGTGCACCACGGACTCGTGGAACTCGCCGTGCCGGATGGTGGCCGCCATCCGGTGGCCGAGGCCGAAGCTGGCCGCGGCCAGGGCCGCCAGGTGGGTGGCGTCGGTGGTGGGCAGGTCGCTGGAGATGAGCAGGCCGTCCGTGCCGGCCAGGAGCGTGCCGGCGACCTCGGGGCGGCGTCGGCGCAGCCCGCGCAGTTCGGTGCCCACCATCGTTTCCGCGTTCACGAGCGTGTCTCTCCCACCGGTCGTGTCTCGCCGTAACAGGTGACGTTCCGCGATGGCGACGCTACCCGTGGGCGTCGATGTTCGCGATCCCGTGACCGTCGGCAATCAGGCCGCAACTCTCGTCTGATCGGTGGATGTGGACCCGCCGGGCCCACGTCGTCGGCGCGCCGTGCGGGGCGGCCGGGCGTAACCTGAGCTCGCCCGAGGACCGTCGTCGCGAAGGGGTGGCCGGATGAGATCGCGTACCGAGCTGTCGATGGGAAGTTTCGCCCGCGCGGCGGCGGTGTCGGCATGACCAGCGTCTGGGAGAGCTTGACCGTCGACGCCCGCGACCCGGGCCGGCTGGCCCGCTGGTGGGCGGAGGCGCTCGGCTACCAGGTGGTCGACGAGCGGCCGGAGGAGGTGGAGATCCGGCAGGGCGTCGACCGGCTGCCCGGCATCGTCTTCGTGGCGGTCAGCGGCGGCAAGCAGGGCAAGAACCGGTTGCATCTCGACCTTCGCCCGGCGGACCGGGAGGCCGAGGTGGAACGGCTGGTCGACATGGGGGCCCGGCACGTCGACGTGGGCCAGAACGGCGACGACTGGACGGTGCTGGCCGACCCGGAGGGCAACGAGTTCTGCGTGCTGCGGCAGCGTGGGGATTGAGCGCTGCGCCGATCGGGCCGGACGCGGCTCGCCGAGTGGAGGAACCGGCCAAGGATCCCGGTCACGGCCGGTCGCCGTTCGAGCGGGACCGGGCGCGGGTGCTGCACTCGGCGGCGTTCCGCCGGCTCGCCGCGAAGACCCAGGTGCACGCGGCGGGCACGGACGACTTTCTGCGTACCCGGCTGACGCACTCACTGGAGGTGGCCCAGATCGCCCGTGAGATGGGTGCCGGGCTGGGCTGCGACCCGGACGTGGTGGACACCGCCGGCCTGGCCCACGACCTCGGGCATCCGCCGTTCGGGCACAACGGCGAGGCAGCGCTGGACGAGGTCGCCGCCGGCTGTGGCGGCTTCGAGGGCAACGCACAGACGTTGCGGGTACTGACCCGCCTGGAGGCGAAGGTGTACGGCCCCGACGGCGCCTCCGTCGGCCTGAACCTCACCCGGGCCTGCCTCGACGCGGTCGGCAAGTACCCGTGGGCCCGTCGGCCGGGTCGCCGCAAGTTCGGGGTGTACGCCGACGACCTGCCCGTCTTCGTCTGGCTGCGGGAGGGCTCGCCGGCCGGCGAGCGGCGCTGCCTGGAGGCGCAGGTGATGGACTGGGCCGACGACGTGGCCTACTCGGTGCACGACGTGGAGGACGGGATCCACGGTGGTTACCTCACCCTGGAGCCGCTGCTCGCCGACTCCGACGAGCGGGCGGCGCTCTGCGCCGACGTGGCCGTCGCCTACTCGACCGAGTCGCCCGGCTACCTCGGCGAGGTGCTGGTCGACCTGCTCGCCGATCCGGTGCTCGCCCCGCTGGCCGGCTATGACGGCAGCCACCGCGCCCAGGCCGCGCTCAAGGCCACCACCAGCGCGCTGACCGGCCGTTTCGTGGCGACCGCCGTCGCCGCCACCACCGACCGGTTCGGTCCCGGGCCGCATCGGCGGTATGCGGCCGACCTCGTCGTACCCCGGTCGTTGCGGGCCCGCTGCGCGCTGCTCAAGGGCATCGCCCTGCGGTACGTGATGCGTCGGCCCGACGCGCAGGGGCGGTACCAGCGGCAGCGGGAGATCGTCACCGACCTGGTGGCCACGCTGGTGGCGCGGGCGCCGGAGGCCCTCGACCCGGTCTTCGCCCCGCTGTGGCGGGCCGCGCCGGACGACGCGGCCCGGCTGCGGGTGGTGGTCGACCAGGTGGCCTCGCTGACGGACCCGGCCGCAGTCACCTGGCACGATCGTCTGCTCGGCACCTGAGGTCAGGGCCGTCGGGCGCCGGTCAGCACCGGCCCGGCGCGAGGCGGCGATGCGGGTGGCCGGCCGTCCGGCACCGAGTGAGGTTAGCCTAACCGAATGACTGAGCGTCCGAAGAAGGTCACCTCCGCCCGCGTGTTGCGCACCTGGCGGCCCACCGCGCACGTGATCAGGCTGGTGCTCGGCGGTGCGGAACTGGTCGGCCTGCCGGTCGGCGAGTTCACCGACCACTACATCAAGATCGTTTTTCCGGTCGCCGGAGTGGATCATCCCCGGCCGATCGACCTCGCCGCGATCCGCCGCGAGCTGCCGCGTGAGCAGTGGCCCCGGCTGCGCGCGTACACGGTGCGTGCCTGGGACGAGGCGGCCGGGGAGATGACCGTCGACGTGGTGCACCACGGTGACGAGGGGCTGGCGGGACCGTGGGCTGCCGCGCTGCGACCCGGCGACGAGGTGCTGTTCACCGGCCCCGGTGGGGCGTACGCGCCGAGCCCGGAGGCCGACTGGCACCTGCTGGTCGGCGACGAGAGCGCGTTGCCGGCGATCGCCGCGTCGCTGGCCCGGCTGCCGGTCGGCGCGCCCGCACACGTGTTCGTCGAGGTCGACGGACCGGCCGACGAGCAACCGCTGCCCAGCCCGGGCGCGGTACGCCTGACCTGGCTGCACCGGGGCGCTCGGCCGGTGGGTGAGGCGCTGGTGGCCGCGGTACGCGGACTGGACTTCCCGCCCGGCACCGTGCACGCCTTCGTGCACGGCGAGGCGTCCTTCGTCCGCCAGTTGCGCCGTCTCCTGCGGGTGGAACGTGGCCTGTCCCGCGAGTGGTTGTCCATTTCGGGCTACTGGCGCCAGGGCCTGGACGACGAGGGCTGGCGGGCCGCCAAACCCGACTGGAATCGACAGGTCGAGGCCGACGAGCAGGCCCGCAGCCTCGCGCCGCTCGGTTGACCTTCCGGCCGACAACCGGCAAGGTGGCACCCCAACATGCCCGGCCCGGGGGCCGAAAGCCGACCGTCGGGGGTGATTTGCCCGGAACACCGCCGACGACGGCAGCGGAACAGGAGGATGGTCAGGGGTGACCATGAGCGAGCAGACAGACGAGAAATCCGCCGGTACGGGCGGCACGATCGACCGGGTGGTACTCGGTCTCGGCGTGGGCGGAGTGCTCGCCGTCGTGGTCTGGGGCGTGCTGGCGCGCGACTCACTGGCCAGCGTCGGTGAGTCGGGCCTGGCCTGGGTGATCGACACGTTCGGCTGGTTCTTCGTGGTCGCGGCCAACGCCTTCCTGGTGCTCGCGGTGGTGCTGGCGCTGTCCCGGTTCGGCCGGATCCGGCTCGGCAAGGACGACGACGAGCCGGAGTTCAGCTCGCTGGCCTGGATCGCCATGATGTTCAGCGCCGGCATGGGGATCGGCCTGGTCTTCTTCGCCGTCGCCGAACCCATCCAGCACTACGCCACCCCGCCACCGGCGACCGGCGTGGAGCCGCAGACCGGCGCGGCGGCCTCGGCAGCCATGCAGTACACCCTCTTCCACTGGACCCTGCACCCGTGGGCGATCTACGCGGTGGTGGCCCTGGCGCTGGCGTACTCGACGTTCCGTCGCGGCCGGGAGAACCGCATCTCGGCGGCGTTCCGCCCGCTCATCGGTGACCGGGCCGACGGTGCCACCGGCCGGGTCATCGACCTGCTGGCCGTCTTCGCCACCGTTTTCGGCTCGGCCACCAGCCTCGGTCTCGGCGCCCTCCAGGTCGCCGCCGGGCTGGACCTGGTCGCCGGCGTACCCGACAGCACCACGGTGGAACTGATCGTGATCGGGTCGCTCACGCTGGCCTTCGTCATCTCCGCCTTCACCGGGCTGCATCGCGGCATCAAGTGGCTCTCCACCACCAACGTGGTGCTGGCCGTCGCGCTGATGCTCTTCGTCTTCGTGGTCGGGCCGACCATCTACACCCTTGAGGTGCTGCCCGCCGCCATCGGCGACTACCTGAGCGGCCTGGTCGTCATGTCCACCCGTACCGGGGCATTCTCGGACCCGGCATGGCTCGGTGGCTGGACGATCTTCTACTGGGCGTGGTGGATCTCCTGGGCGCCGTTCGTCGGCACCTTCATCGCCCGCATCTCCCGCGGGCGCACGGTCCGGCAGTTCCTGATCGGTGTGCTGCTGGTGCCCAGCGGCGCCAGCGCCGTGTGGTTCGCGATCATGGGTGGCAGCGCGCTGCGGGTGCAGGCCACCGGGGTCCGCGATCTGGTCGCGGACGCCTCGACGAGCAGTGAGCAGGCCCTGTTCGGGTTGCTCGACGCGTTGCCGCTGGCGGCGCTGACCAGCGTGCTGGCCATGGTGCTGGTGGCGCTGTACTTCGTCACCAGCGCCGACTCCGCGTCCCTGGTGCTCGGCTCGCTGACCTCCCGGGGTGCGCTGCGACCGCACCGGGTGCTCGTGGTCCTCTGGGGCATCCTGATCGGCTCGATCGCCGGGGTGCTGCTGTTCACCGGCGGTCTCGACGCGCTCCAGCAGGCCACCATCATGGTCGCGTTGCCGTTCGTGGTGGTGATGCTCGGTCTGGCCGTCGCGCTGATCAAGGACATGGCCCGCGATCCGCTGCTGGCGGCGTCGCCGCGCAACCGCCCGCAGGGCCTGGCCGACGCGGTGCGCACCGCCCGGTCGTACGAGGAGGAGGACCCCCCGCCGGTACGCCGCTACCTGCGCCGTCGCCCCCGCTGACGTCCCGCTCGGGCCGCTGTCGGATGTTAACAAGGGCCCCTTCCTATGCCGCAGGCGTTAGGAAGGGGCCCTTCCTTCGCTGTCGGCCGGGCAGGGCAGGATGTAGCCGAGGAGGTGGCCGAATGGCGGGGCGGATCCGAGACGAGGACATCGCGTTGGTCCGGGAGCGCACGTCCATCGCCGAGGTCATCTCCGACACGGTGACCCTCAGGTCGGCCGGCGGCGGCAACCTCAAGGGCCTCTGCCCGTTCCACGACGAGAAGAGCCCGTCGTTCAACGTGTCGCCCGCCCGCAACGTCTGGTACTGCTTCGGCTGCGGCGCGGGCGGCGACGCGATCAAGTTCCTGATGGACGCCGAGCACCTCAGCTTCGTCGAGTCGGTGGAGCGGCTCGCCGCCCGAGCCGGACTGCAACTGCGCTATGTCGAGGAAGACCGTTCCGCGCCGCGTGGCAACCGTCCCCAGCAGGGGCAGCGGCAGCGGCTCGTCGCCGCGCACGCCGCCGCCGTGGAGTTCTACACCGCCCAGCTGAGCACGGCCGGCGCGCGCGCCGCCCGGGAGTTCCTGGCCGAGCGCGGTTTCGACCGGGCCGCCGCGCAGCGCTACGACTGCGGGTTCGCCCCCGACGGCTGGGACCTGCTCACCCGGCACCTGCGCCAGCGCGGTTTCAGCCACGACGAGCTGGTCACCGCGGGGCTGTCCCGCCCGGCCCGTTCGGGCAGCCTGATCGACCGATTCCGGCGCCGGCTGCTCTGGCCGATCCGCGACCTCACCGGCGACGTGATCGGCTTCGGTGCGCGCAAACTCTTCGCCGACGACGACGGCCCGAAGTACCTGAACACCCCCGAGACGCCGATCTACAAGAAGTCGCACGTGCTCTACGGCATCGACCAGGCCAAGCGGGAGATCGCCAAGCAGGGTCGGGTGGTGGTGGTCGAGGGCTACACCGACGTGATGGCCTGCCACCTGGCCGACGTACCGACCGCCGTGGCGACCTGCGGCACCGCGTTCGGCGGCGACCACATCGGCGTACTGCGCCGGCTGCTGCTGGACACCGACGCGGTCGCCGGTGAGATCATCTTCACCTTCGACGGCGACGCCGCCGGGCAGAAGGCCGCGCTGCGGGCGTTCGAGGACGATCAGCGCTTCGTCGGGCGTACCTTCATCGCGGTGAGCCCCGACAACATGGACCCGTGCGATCTGCGCCTGGCAAAGGGCGACCTGGCCGTCCGTGACCTGGTCGCCCGTCGCGAACCGCTCGTCGACTTCGCGTTGCGCCATGTGATCAGCCGGCACGACCTGGAGACCGTGGACGGCCGGGTCGAGGCGATGCGCCGTGCCGCGCCGCTGGTGGCCAAGCTCAAGGACCAGGAGAAACGCCCGGAGTACGTCCGAAAGCTCGCCGGTGACCTCGGCATGGAGATCGAGCCGGTGCAGCGGGCGGTGCTGGCGGCTGCCTCGGGCCGCCCCGCGGACGGGCCGGTGCGTCCCGCCCGCAGCGATGCGACGCCGGACAGCCCGCAGTCGATGGTCGAGCGGGAGGCGCTGAAACTGGCGTTGCAGGAACCAGTGCTGGCCGGGCCGATGTTCGACGCGGTCGAGGCGGCCGACTACCGGCACCCCGTGCACGCCGCCGTCCGGACGGCGATCGCGGCGGCCGGCGGCGCCTCGGCGGCGGCCGGCGGCGCGGTGTGGATCTCCTCGGTCCGGGACGCCTGCGAGGACCTCGCCGCTGCGGCACTGGTCGGTGAGCTGGCCGTGGAGCCGTTGCGGATCGACGGCGAGCCCGACCCGAGGTACGTCTCGATCACCATCGCCCGCCTACAGTGGGGCTCGGTCACCGCACGGATCCGGGAGCTCAAATCACGGATCCAACGGATCAACCCGGTCAACAACAAGGACGAGTACTTCGCCACCTTCGGTGAGCTGCTGTCGCTGGAGCAGCACGCCCGCGCGCTGCGCGAGCAGGCGGCGGGAGGGCTGTGACAATGAAACTGTTCCGCCGCCGACCAAAGCTGCCACCGGCCGCCCGGCCACCGCTGGAGCGCGACGAACGGGTGCTGGCCTGGGCGGCCGTCGGTAACGGCGAGGGTGACGGGGTGGTCGTCGCCACCAACCTCGGGCTCTGGCTGCCCGGTCGGGGTCACCGGATCGGCTGGCACGACATCGTGAAGGCCGTCTGGTCGGGGCGGGAGTTGACCGTCACCCCGGGCGAGTTGGCCGCCGAGCGCGACGGCTACCAGGTGGTCGTCGACTGCCCGGCCGAGCAGTACCTGTTGCTCGATCCGGGCGACCTGCCGCACCAGGTACGCACCCGGGTGACCCGTTCGGTGGCGTACACCCAGCACCACGCCCTGCCGGGCGGCTCCGGCCGGATCGTCGGCCGGCGCGTGTCCGGCGTGGACGGTCTGACCTGGATGGTGCGCCTGGACCCCGGCACCCCGGCCGACGACGAGGCGGTCCTCGCCGAGACCGACCGCCTGGTCGCGGCGGCCCGCGCCGCCACCACACCCTCGGACCTGTAACGCGCACCCACTCGCGCCGATCATGCACTTGTGGCACCCGGAATCTCCCGAACCGCACGCTTTGTCAGGTGCCACAACTGCATGATCGGCGTGTTGCTGCGCTGGTGGCCAAGTGGAGACCTGCGAACGCTAGCCCAGCCGGGACTTCGCCCGCCGCTGCGACACGGTGTTCGGTGCGGGCGGGCGGTTCGAGCGCATCCAGCGACGGATCAGCGGCCAGGGTGGTGCCTGCGTGGAGGTGGCCGACAACCTCCCCGGCTTGGTGGCCGTACGCGATTCCAAGGACCCGGCCGGCCCGGCGCTGGCCTTCGCGCCCGCCGCCTGGCACACGTTCGTTACGCAGCTCTCCGTACGCCCGTAGCCCTTCGGACGCACTGCCCTCGACGCCCCGCCTCTTGCGGCGTGCCGCTGGTCGGTAGCCTCGGCGGTTCCGGCTTGCGGCGTTCCCGACCGATGGCGGGGTAACTCGGTGGGCGGTGTCGGACCCGGTGTCTATGGTCAGGAGGTGACCATGGCACAACCACTCATCCAGGCGCGGGGGCTGGTGAAGCGGTTCGGCGACTTCACCGCCGTCGACGGCATCGACGTGGAGGTCTGCGCCGGTGAGGCGTTCGGTTTCCTCGGGCCCAACGGCGCCGGCAAATCGTCCACCATGCGGATGGTCGGCTGCATCTCGCCGCCCAGCGCCGGGCAGCTGCGCATCCTGGGCATGGATCCGGTGCGGGACGGGCCCGCCATCCGGGCTCGTCTCGGCGTCTGTCCCCAGCTCGACAACCTCGACCCGGAGCTGACCGTCCGGGAAAACCTGACGACGTACGCGCGCTACTTCGGCATCCCACGCCGGGTGGCTCGGGCGCGGGCCGCCGAGCTGCTCGACTTCGTGCAGCTCAGCGAGCGGGCGGACAGCAAGGTCGAGCCGCTCTCCGGTGGCATGAAGCGCCGGCTGACCATCGCCCGCTCGCTGGTCAACGAGCCGGACATCGTGCTGCTCGACGAGCCGACCACCGGCCTGGACCCGCAGGCCCGGCACCTGGTGTGGGAGCGGTTGTTCCGGCTCAAGCGGCAGGGCGTCACGCTGGTGCTCACCACGCACTACATGGACGAGGCCGAGCAGCTCTGCGACCGGCTGGTGGTGATGGACGGCGGCCGGATCGTCGCCGAGGGGTCACCGCGCGCGCTCATCGAGCGGCACTCCACCCGCGAGGTGGTCGAGCTGCGGTTCGCCGCCGATTCGCAGGAGGCGTTCGCCGGCAAGCTGACCGGCCTGGGGGAGCGGGTCGAGGTACTGCCCGACCGGATCCTGGTCTACGTGCCCGACGGTGACGCGGCGGTGGCCGAGGTCGCCGCGCTCGGCCTGCACCCGACGAACGTGCTGGTCCGGCGCAGCAGCCTGGAGGACGTCTTTCTGCACCTCACCGGCCGCACCCTCGTCGACTGAGCCAGGCCACCGAAGGGGGCTGCCATGACCCAACTGACCCGACCCGCCCTGCCGCGGGTGCCGGCGCTGCGGGTGCTCGAATACCACCTGGTGGGTTACCGACGCACCTGGCGGGCCGGCGCCTTCTCGTCCTTTCTGCTGCCCACGCTTACCGTGCTCGGGTTTGGGGTGGGTGTCGGGGCGTACATCGACCGAGGTGTCGGTGGCGTCTCCTACCTGGAATGGATCGTCGGAGGGCTGCTGGCGTCGACGGCGTTGCAGGTGGCGGTCGCCGAGTCGACCTGGCCGGTCTTCGGCAACCTCCAGTGGCAGAAGATCTACTTCGGGCAGCGCTCGTCACCGCTGCGGGTCGGCGACATCGTCGCCGGCCACCTGGCGTTCGTGCTGTTCCGGGTGCTGACCTCCGTCATCGCGTTTCTCCTGGTGACCGGCGTGCTGGGGGCGCTGCGCTCGCCGTGGGCGGTGCTTACGGTGCCGGTGGCGGCGCTGCTCGCGCTGGCCGTCGCCGCACCCACCTTCGCGTACGCGGCATCGGTCGACTCGGACAGTTGGCTCGCCATGCTGTTCCGCTTCGCGGTGATCCCGATGACCCTGTTTGCCGGGGTGTTCTTCCCGGTGGAGTCGCTGCCGCTGGGGTTGCGCTGGCTCGCGTACGTCACGCCGCTCTGGCACGCCGTGGACCTGTGCCGGGCGGCGGTGCTCGGTGTCGCCCCGTACTGGTCGGTCGTCGGCCACCTGGCTTATCTGGCCGCCTGGGCGGCCGGGGGATGGCTGCTCGCCCGCCGCGTCTTCGCCCGCCGGCTCGTCGTCTAGGAGAGGGTCATGGTCACTCTGGTGCTGCCCCGGCTGGTCGACGTCTCGGCCGCGTCGCGGCGGTCCGCGTCGGTCACCGAGCGCAACGTCGCCGCCCTCAAGTCGGTGTACTGGCTGCTGCTCGTCTCCGGTTTCGTCGAGCCGCTGCTCTACCTGCTGTCGATCGGCGTCGGAGTGGGCGCGCTGATCGGCGACCTGACGCTGCCCGGCGGCGAGGTCGTCACGTACGCGACCTTCGTCGCCCCGGCCATGCTCGCCTCGTCGGCGATGACCGGCGCGCTCGCGGAGACCACCTTCAACTTCTTCGGCAAGCTGAAGTACATGAAGCTGTACGACGGGGTGATCGCCACCCCGGTGCAGCCGTTCGAGATCGCCCTCGGCGAGCTGGCCTGGGCGATGCTGCGGGGCAGCGCGTACTCGGCCGCGTTCCTGGTGGTGATGGTGGCGATGGATCTGACCACTCCCGCCCGTGCGCTCGCCGCGTTCCCGGCTGCGGTGCTCGTCGGCTTCGCGTTCGGCGCGCTCGGCATGGCGATCTCCACGTTCATGCGCAGCTGGCAGGATTTCGACCTGATGAGCTCGGCGCAGTTCGTCCTGTTCCTGTTCTCCGGCACCTTCGTGCCCGCCGAGGCGTACCCGACGGTGCTGCGTTGGCTGGTCGAGGCGACCCCGCTCTACCGGGCGGTGCACCTGATCCGTGGGCTGACCGTCGGCACGACCGACTGGGGCTGGTTGCTCGACGTGCTCTACCTGCTCGTGGTGATGGCCGCCGGCCTGCTGATCGCGTCCCGCAGAATGAGCCGCCTGCTCTACAAGTAACCCCCGACCGCCCGGCGGGGGCCGGTTGATCAAGAGGTTTGGGTCAGGATCCGACCGGATCCTGACCCAAACCTCTTGATCAACCGCGGTGGCGGCGGGCGGTAGGAGAGCGTCAGCCGCCCTGGTAGTAGCGGGCGGCGCCGGGGTGCAGGGGGATCGGGTCGGTGGTGGCGGCACTCTGGCGATCGAAGTTGCGCGCCTCGGGGTGGGCCGCGGCCAGGTCGGCCTGGTAGGTGAAGAGCAGGCGGGTCAGGTCGTACGCCAGTTGGTCGGGCATGTCCGCACTGACCAGGATCACGTTGGCGACCGTGACAGTGGGAGTGCCGGAGGGCGTGTCGTAGGCGTCGCGGGGGAGTTCGGCGGTGGTGTACACCGAGCCGTGGGCCGCGCTGAGCGGCTCGATCAGGTTGGCGACCGGCAGCAGGGCGAACCGGTCCGGCGTGCTGGTGAGCAGGTCGGCGATGCCCGGGGTGGGCAGCCCGCCCGAGAAGAACATCGCGTCCAGGGTGCCGGCGCGCATCCGGGCCACCGTCTCGGGCAGCGACAGCCGGGCCCGGCGGATGTCCCGCTCCGGATCCAACCCGGCGGCGGTGAGCATCCGGCCGGCGATGACGTCGGTGCCGGACTTCGGTGACCCGGTGGAGATCCGCATTCCGCCTACCGCCGAGAGGTCGGTGACCTGGGCGTCGGCCCGGACGATCACGTGGGTGTAGTTGCTGTAGACCCGGGCCAGGGCCCGCACCGGTTGGGGCCGGCCGGAGAAGGCGCCACGTCCGGCGCTGGCGTCGGCGGCCGTGTCGGCCAGGCTGAAGGCGATCTCCATGTCCCCGTCGACCAGCCGGGTGATGTTCTCACCCGAGGCCCCCGTCGGCTCGGCCCGGGCCTCGTAGCCGGGCAGGTGACGGCTGATGATGTCGGCGTAGCCGCCGCCGAGCTGGTAGTAGACCCCGGTGGTGTTGCCGGTGGCCAGGAAGATCCGCCCGTCGTGCCAGGGACGTGGCTGCACAGTGCCCTCGGTGGCGCAGCCCGCGACGAACGTGACCGCCACCAGCGCTGCCGCCAGCCATCCACGCCCGCCGGCACGGCCACCGCCGGCACCGCCACCGCCACCGCCACCACCGCCGGCACCGCTTTGAGGAGAGCTACTCATGCCCGTACCGCCGGTTCGAGTGCCTCGGCGACCCGCTGGACCAGCGTCGCCGTCTCGAAGCCGATCTGGCCCAGGTCGCAGCCCGAGGCGGCCAGCACCCCGAGCAGGGCGCGGTCGCCGACGGCCATCACCAGCAGCACCCCGCCGTCCATGTCGATGATCTGCTGTCGTACCCGGCCGGCCGACATCAGTCGCGCGGCGCCGAAGGTCAGGCTGGCCAGGCCGCTGATCACGGCGGCGAGCTGATCCGCCTGGTCGGTCGACAGGTGCGGCGAGGCCGCCAGTCGCAGCCCGTCCCCGGACACGGCGAGGGCGTGTGACACGTCCGGTACCTGATCGGCGAAGTTTGCCAGGAGCCAGTCGAGGCCGGGGCTGCCGTTGGGCATCATCTAGGGTCTCCCGTTCGTCTGCTGGTTGCGTCGCATCGCGTGGGCCACGCCGGCGGAGAGGGCGGAGAGCCGGGCCCGTACCACCTCGGGATCGAGCAGGTCGGTGGCGGCCTGCGGCGGTGGCACGTCGTGCAGTTCGGCCTGTAGTCCGCCGCCGCGTACCCGTCGGGGCAGGCCGGCCCTGGTGGCTCCCGCGGGCGCACCGGCGCCGGGCTGCCAGGTGGCCGCACCGGCGTTCACCACCGGAAGCGCCATCGTCGGTGCCTTGTGGACGTCGAACCGCTGCGGTCCGGCACCCACCGTCACCCTCGACGTGGGCCCCGACCGACCATCGGCGCCCTGGGTCCGGAACCAGCCGCCGACGCTCGCGGGCACCGACCGGGCGCCGGCCGTCGGTCGACCGGTGGGCTGCTCCATCCGGGTGAGCACCGCCTCCGGCACGTCCACCTGGGCGACGGTGCCGGAGCCGGCGCTGTGCAGCCGCACGTGGATGCCGTGCCGGGCGGCCAGGTGGGACACCACGTGCAGGCCCATGCTGCCGGCCGCCGCGCTGGACAGCATGGCCGGCGCGCGCAGCCCTTCGTTGATCTCGGCCAGCCGGTTCTCGCCGATGCCGATGCCCTGGTCGTGTACGCGCAGGGTGAGCCCGTCGACGGTACGGCGGCCGTCCACGTGCACCGGCGCCTGCGGCGGTGAGTACGAGGTGGCGTTCTCCAGCAGTTCGGCGAGCAGGTGCACCAGGTTGCCCACCGCCGAGCCGTGCACCGCGACGGTCGGCACGTTGATCTCGACCCGGGCGTACTCCTCGATCTCGGAGGCGGCGCCGCGTACCACGTCGGCCAGGAAATGCGCGCCCTCGTGCGACCGGCCGGGCTCGCCGCCGGCGAGGACCAGCAGGTTCTCCCCGTTGCGTCGCATCCGGGCGGCGAGGTGATCGAGCGCGAAGAGTCGGGCCAGCGCGTCCGGGTCGGTCTCGTCCTGCTCGAACTCGTCGAGCAGCCGCAGTTGGCGGGTGATCAGCGTGCGGATCCGGCGGGCCAGTGCCTCGACCATCCGGGTCACGTCCATCCGCAGCTCGGCCTGCTCGCCGGCGAGCCGAAGGGCGGCCCGGTTGACCGTGTCGAACGCCTCGGCGACCTGGGCGATCTCGTCGCGTCCGCCGCTGATCCCGGCGGTGAGCTGGGACGCCGGGCCATCGGTCCGGCCACCGTCACCGGCCGAGATGGCGGTGATCCGCTCCGGCAGCTCCCGGTGCGCCATGGTGAGCGCCGCCACCCGCAGCCGGCGCAGTCGCCGGCTGGTGCGGACCGCCAGCAGCGCCGCGGCGGCCAGCGAGGCCGCCGCCAGCGCACCGGTGGATCCGCCGGTGAGCAGCGCCCGCTGGCGGGCGTCGGCGGCCAGTTCGGCGGCGCGCCGGTCGAGTTCGTCGGAGAGTTCCCGGCCGAGCAGGTTGAACCGGCGGATGGCGCCGCTCTGGGCGACGTACCAGGCGTCGCCGTCGGCGGCGAGCGCGGCCGGCTCGGAGTCGGCGTTCAGGGCGCTGTCGCGCATCCGCCGCGCGGTGGAGACGTCGGTGCCGGCGAGCAGGCGGGTGTACGCGTCGGTGGCGCGTTCCCCGGCGATCCGGGAGAACTCCGCCTGGCGCTGCTCCTGTGCGCCGCGCAGCCGACCGAGTTGGGCGAGCTCGCCCGGGGCCAGCGTGCCCCGGACGAAGACGGCCCGCAGCAGGTCGCGTTCCAGCGACGCCAGGTGCTCCTGGGCGGCGACCGCGGCCACCTCGCGGGCCCGGTTGGCCAGTTCGGGGTCGCGCAGCTGGGCGGGGAGCGCGTCGGCGACGGCGAGCAGCGACTCCACCAGGGCCACGTAGGTCGGGTCGGCGGTGTCGACGCGGAGCGCGGCGCCCCGCGCGTCGTCGAGCTGGTCGAGGTGCTCGCTCACCCCGTCGAGGGCCCGCCCGAGGTCCGGTGCGGTGCGCCGGGCCTCGGAGCTGGCGGATGCGTACCGTTCGGTGGCCTCGTCGACCCGCCGCCGCTGGGCGTCGACCAACTGCCGGCCGGAGGTCCCGCCGCGCTGGCGTAGCGCCGCCGTCTCGCCGAGTTCCCGCTCCAGTTCGTGCACCAGCGAGACGGTCGCGGTGGCGGTGCCGGCCAGCACCCGGGCGCGCTCGGCATCGGTGGAGGCGGCCAGTGCGTTTCCGGTCTGGATGGCGCCCAGCACGAGCAGGCCGGCGGTGGCGACGAGGATGGGCGCGAGCAGTTGGGTACGCACCGACCACAGCCGGCCGGTGTGGCCGGACGGACGGTCGTGCCGACGCACGCGGGCCAGGGAGGACAGCGGCACGGGGATCTCCCGAGTTCGGGGGCGGCCGGGCCGGGTGGGGAGCCCCGGCCCGGCCGCCGTCGGTCAGCTCGCGCCGAGGTCCAGCAACGCCTTGACCGCGCCCCGGTGCAGGCCGACCGGGTCGGTCCTGCGGGCGGTGTCCAGGGCGATGCCCTTGGCAGCGGGGTTGGCCTGGGCCAGCGCGTCCTTCTTCTCGAACACCGTCCGGGTGATGGCACAGGCCACGTTGGCGTCGAGGTCCTTGCGGACGAGGAGCACATTGGGGACCACGATGGTCGGGGTATCCGCCGTTGTGGAGTACACGTCCTTGCCGATCGTGCCGGCCTGGTACGCGGGGTTCAGTTCGCTCATCTTGGGCAGCAACGGCGTGATGTCGATGAACTTCACCTTGTCGCCGGCGGTGGTGAACAGGTCCGTGAGCCCGCCGGTGGGCAGGCCGCCGGACCAGAAGAAGCCGTCGACACTGCCGTCCTTGACGCCCTCGACCGTCTTGATCAGGTCCAGTCGCTGGGCCTGGATGTCCGTTGCCGGGTCGAGACCGGCTGCCTCCAGCAGGCGGTTCGCGATGACCTCGGTACCGGACTTGGGTGAGCCGGTGGAGATCTTCCGGCCCTTCATGTCGGCCACCGAGTTGATGCCCGAGTCAGCCCGGACGACCACCTGCGTGTAGTTGTCGTAGATCCGGGCCAACGCCTCGACCGGCTGCGGTGCGGTGAAGCTGCCCTTGCCCTCCACCGCGTTGACGGCGGTGTCGAACAGCGAGAAGGCCACGTCGTACTGACCCCCGACGAGCTGTTCGATGTTCTGGACCGACGCTCCGGTCTCGGCCGCGGTGCCGGTGAGTCGGCCGCCGGTGCTGCCCGAGAGCTGTCCGGCCAGGGCGTTGCCGACCACGTAGTAGACGCCGGTGGCGTTGCCGGTGGCGATGCCCACCCGGGTGTTCTCGGCCACCTCGCAGGTGACGGCGCTCGCGGTGTCGTCCGTGGCGGCGGCGCCCTGACGACCTCCGCAACCGGCGGCGCCGGCCGCGACGAGGACGAGTGCTCCCGCCCCCGCGACGAGGCGCACGTTGATCCGTCCCACACTGTCTCCTTCCTGGGTCATGCCGGTGATCCGGCTCGCGTCCCGCCGGAGGGGCCGGGGGATCCGCGTCGTACGAACACACCCACCGCCATGGCACCGGCCAGCACGGTGCCGATCGCGATGGGCACGGGTTGCAGCCAGAGCAGCGTCAGGCCGGCGGCCACGCCGACCAGGCGTTCCGGTACTCCCGCCGGGCCGACGCCGGGCAGCCAGCCGCCGGCCGCGACGGCCAGCACCGCGACGCCGAGAGCGGTGACCGCGGTGGCGACGAGAATGCGCTGCGGGCCACCGATGCCGAGCAGGCCGAGTCCGGTCGGGGTGATCACGAACGCCAGCGGGATCAGGTACGCCGGCAGCGCGTACCGCAGGGTGTGCCACATGGTCGGCACCAACCGTCCGCCGGTGATCGCCGCGGCGGCGACCGCGGCGAGCGCGGTCGGCGGTGACACCTCGGAGAGCACCGCGAAGTAGAAGACGAACATCGCCGCGGCGGGGGCGCTGACCCCGAGGTCGAGCAGAGCCGGTCCGATGATCACCCAGCCGATCACGAAGGACGCGGTCACCGGGATCGCCAGACCGAGCAGGCTGAGCGCTACGGCGGCGAGCAGCGCGGTCAGGGCGAGCACCACGGCCGGCTCGGAGCTGACCGCGCTCGCGGCGCCGACCAGCAGCGCGGCGGCCTGCGGGCCCAGCCCGGTCTTCGTGGTGGTGGCGGTGATGATGCCGGCCGCCGCACAGACCACGGTCACCGCGAGGACACCGCGTACCCCGCTGGAGAGCGCGGCGACCAGCCGGGGTGGGGTGAGCCGGTGCGCTCGGTCCAGGAAGGACAGCGCGATCGCGAGCAGGGTGGCCAGCACCACGGCGCGGGTGGCCGACAACCCGAGGGCGAGCAGGCCCACGATGGCGAACAGGGAGGCGAAGTGGTACCCGGAGCGGGCCAGCAGCCGCCAGGCGGAGCCGGCCGCCATGGCCGCCGGCCGTACCCCGGACCGCCGTGCGTCGATCTCCACCGAGAGCACGATGCCGAGGTAGTAGAGCACGGTCGGCACCATCGCCCAGCCCAGCACCTGCAGGTAGGACACGCCGAGGTACTCGGCGATGATGAAGGCCGCCGCGCCGAGCGTCGGCGGGGAGAGGATGGCGCCCACCCCGGCGGCGGCGAGCATCCCGCCGGCCCGTTCCGCCGGGTAGCCGGCGCGGCGCAGGATCGGCCAGGTGACCGCGCCGATGCTGACGGTCGTGGCCGCCCCGGAACCGGAGACGGTGCCGAGCAGGAAGCCGGAGGCCACCGCCGTGCGTCCGGCGGCGGTGCGGGAACGTCGGAACGCCGCGGCGGACAGGTCCACGAAGAACCGGCCCGCGCCGGAGATGTCGAGCACCGCCCCGTAGATGGTGAACAGCACGATGTAGGTGGCCGCCACGTCCAGCGGAGTGCCGTAGAAGCCGCTGTCGGAGTTGTAGAAGGCGTCGACCAGTTGCCCGAAGTCCAGGCCGGCGTGGGCCACCGCCCAGGTCTGCGGTAGCAGGCCGCCGTAGTAGCCGTAACCGAGGAAGACCAGGCATACCGCGGGCAGGATCCACCCGGTGGTGCGCCGGCACGCCTCCAGCAGCAGGAGCAGCAGGACGGTGCCGAACACCACGTCCACGCCGACGAGCAGGCCCTGCCGGTCGAGGAAGGCGTCGTAGCCGCCGCCGCCACCGCCCAGGGCGATCGGCAGCACCGGGTACAGGCAGCCGGCCAGTGCGACGGCGGCCAGCGCCCAGTCGACCCGGCTCGGGCCGGAGTGGCGGGCCGCCGTCGTCCGGGGCGCGTCCGACGTCGCGCCCCGGCGCGCGGTGGCCGGCCGCAGGAGCCGGGGCAGCCGCAGGTCGGCCGGGTAGGCGAGGAAGACCAGCGGGAGTACGCCGGCCAGGAAGAAGATCAGGTAGTACTTGCTGCCCTGGGCCAGTGGCCGGAACACCTGCCAGAGTGCGAACAGGGCGATCGCCAGCGTGGCGGCGGTCAGGATGACGGCGACCGGCCCGGTCAGCGTTCGGCCGGGCTTCTCCTCCTCGAACTGGGCGGCGAGCTCGGCCGGATCGACGCCGGCGACGGATGACCTCGCCTCCGGGGCGGCCTCTACCACTCCGGCATGGGCGCCGGGGCGCTCGGGTCCGGAATCATCGGTGAATCGGATAGCCGACACGAGGGGGGACGATACGCGAATCGGCTCCGCGTTGGGGGCATTGTCGGTGGTCACTTCGCTGAGTGACTTTCAAATTGTTGAAGTCGTGTCGGGGGTGAATGTTTGAGAATAGCTTTCGCAATCGATGCGGACGTGCTGATTGGCGTTCGCGTGGCGGCCGTCGCTGCCGTGTGTGCTGTCCGTTTTAGGGCATTGGGACGTATATTGATGTCACATTGGAGGGTGTAGAGATTGAATCGGGTGGTCACTCTCCGTGTATGTAGGTACGGAGAGTGGCGTCGCGACTCGATCAGGTTGCGGTCCGCGCCGCCGAGGTGTGTCTTCGTCCGGCCGGGCGGTGCCGCCCGCCCGGCGGCCTCCCGCGTCGTCCCGATCGGGCCGTTGGGCACGGTCGTAATAGGTGCCACAACCGGCCGATGGGAACCCCGAGTCGCGCATTTCCCACTGATTTGAGGTCGAGTCGAATGGTGGCCGGTGCCGGTGCCGGGTGATCGGCGAACCCCCGGGGGTTACTCGACGCCCGTGGCCGGGCAAGTGTCGAGGGCGAGCAGATCGAGTTGAGGGGAGGGGCGATGGCCTCCGAGGAGTCTTCCCGCCCGGACCGTGACCCGGCGCAGGAGCCGGACCGCCCCGCGTACCCCGAGGGTGACCGGCCGGCCGCCGACCGGGACGCGCCGACGAGCCCGACCCGGCTGTCGGGCGGCGAATGGGTGGCGGCGGCGCGTCGGACGGTGCGTGAGTTCGGCGACGACAGCCTGACCGACTGGGCCGCCGCGCTGACCTACTACGGCGTGCTCTCCATCTTTCCCGGTCTGCTGGTGCTGGTCTCGTTGCTCGGCCTGCTGGGTCCGTCGGCCACCCAGGGGGTGCGGGACACCGTCGCGGAGACGGTGCCCGAGCAGAACATCCGCCAGATCCTCGACGCCGCGATCGGGCAGGCCCAGCAGAGCGGCGGGCTGGCCGGGCTGGCCGCCATCGTCGGCCTGCTCGCCGCCTTCTGGTCGGCCTCCGGCTATGTCGGGGCCTTCATGCGGGCCTCCAACGCGATCTACGACGTGCCGGAGGGCCGGCCGATCTGGAAGACCCTGCCGATCCGGGTCGGGGTCACCGCGGTGATCGGCGTACTGCTGCTCGCCAGCGCGGTGATCGTGGTCTTCACCGGTCGCCTCGCCGAGCAGGTCGGCGCCGCGCTCGGGGTCGGCCAGAGCGCCGTGACGGTGTGGGACATCGCCAAGTGGCCGGTGCTGTTGGTCCTGGTCAGCCTGATGTTCGCGCTCCTCTACTGGGCGTCGCCGAACGCGCGGCAGGGCGGTTTCCGCTGGGTCAGCCCGGGTGGCGTGCTGGCGGTGCTGATCTGGTTGCTCGTCTCCGGCCTGTTCGCCCTGTACGTCAGCAACTTCGGCTCGTACAACAAGACCTACGGCGCGCTCGCCGGGGCGATCATTTTCCTGGTCTGGCTATGGCTGAGCAACATCGCGATCCTGTTCGGGGCGGAGTTCGATGCCGAGTTGGCGCGCGGCCGGGCCATCGCCGGTGGGCTGCTGCCGGCTGATCGGGAGCCCTATGTCGAGTTGCGCGACGACCGCAAGTTGCGTGCGAAGGACGACGAACAGCGCAATGAGTGATCTTCCGGCCGCTTTCGCACCGGCTGCGGGCGGCACTCCACATAACTTTTGCTAGATCTGGCAAAAGTTGCCGTCAGATCGCCCTAAGCTCTGGACACCGCACGCCGAAGCCTCTTACTGTGTCGGGCACCACACGTCGGCATTTCGTCGATGTGAACACCCCGGTGGGAGAGGTGAGCCGTGCACACCGCCGACCCCCTGCACGTGCGCCTGTTGCGGTTGCTCCGCGACGAAGGAGCGCTGTCGCGGGCCGAGCTCGCGGACCGTCTGCAGATGCCCCGCCCCCGGCTGCTCGCCGAGCTTGAGCGGCTGGTCAGCCTCGGCTACGTCGCCGAGGCGGGCAAGGCTGCCTCCCGTGGCGGCCGCCGGTCCACCCTGGTCGAGTTGAGCCCGCACCTGCGCTTCGCCGCCGTCGACCTCGGCGCCAGCTCGATCGACGTCGAGGTGGTCGACGGCCGCCTGGAACCGGTTGCGGCGTACGCGGAGGCGGCCGACATCCGGTCCGGGCCGAAGGCGATCCTGCAGCGCGTCAACGAGTTGCTGCACAAGGCCCGGGTGGACGGCGTCTACGAACGGCTCGACGCGATCGGCATCGGTGTCCCCGGCCCGGTCAGCTTCCGCGACGGGGTGCCCGTCTCGCCGCCGATCATGCCCGGCTGGGATCGCTTCCCCGTCCGTGAGCTGCTGACCCGCGAGCACGGCTGCCCGGCGGTGGTCGACAACGACGTCAACATCATGGCGATCGGTGAGCGGCACGGTGGGGTCGCGCACTCGGTCGACGACTTCCTGTTCGTCAAGATCGGCACCGGCGTCGGGTGCGGGATCTACCTCAGCGGCGAGGTCTACCGCGGCACCGACGGCTGCGCCGGGGACATCGGCCACATCCAGGTCGACCCGCACGGGTCGGTCTGCTCCTGCGGCAACGCCGGCTGCCTGGAGGCGCTCTTCAGCGGCGCCGCGCTGGCCAAGGACGCGACCGTCGCGGCCCGGGCCGGCACCTCGCCCGCGCTGGCCGAGCGGCTGGCCGCGAGCGGCACGGTCACCGCCCTGGACGTCGCCGCCGGGGCCGTCGAGGGGGACGTCACCTGCATCCAGCTCATCCGCGAGGGCGGACGACGGGTCGGCGGCGTACTGGCCGGCCTGGTCAGCTTCACCAACCCGTCGATGATCGTGATCGGCGGCGGGCTCGCCCAGCTCGGGCACGTCCTGCTCGCCGAGATCCGCAGCGTCGTATACCGCCGTTCACTGCCACTGGCGACCGGCAACCTTCCAGTGGTGCTGTCCGAGCTGGGCCCGCGCGCCGGGGTGGCCGGGGCCGCCGTGCTCGCCAGCGATCTGGCCTTCGGGGAGGCGGCATGACCGAGCACGAGAACGGCGTCACCGAGCACGAGACGCCGCTGGTCGAGGCACCGGCCGACACCGTCGCGGGCGAGGTGGTCCTGCGCCTCACCGACGTGGTCAAGACCTTCCCGGGCGTACGCGCGCTGGACGGCGTGCAGCTGGAGGTGCGCGCGGGCGAGGTGCACTGCCTGCTCGGTCAGAACGGCGCCGGCAAGTCCACGCTGATCAAGGTGCTGGCCGGGGTACACCGCCCGGATTCCGGGACCGTGCAGTGGCTTGGCAACCCGGTGGCCTTCGCCAACCCCCAGGCCGCCATGCGCGCCGGGATCGCCACCATCTACCAGGAACTCGACCTGGTCAACGACCTTTCGGTGGCGGAGAACGCGTTCCTCGGCCACGAGCCCCGCCGCTTCGGTTTCGTCCGCCGGGGCCACATGGCGGGGCGGACCCGCCAGATCCTCGGTCGGCTCGGCCATGCCGAGATCCCGCCCGGTCGGATGGTGCGGTCGCTGCCGGCGGCCGGCAAGCAGGTGGTCAGCATGGCCCGCGCGCTCTCCCACGAGGCCCGACTGATCATCATGGACGAACCGAGCGCGGTGCTCGCCCATGACGAGGTGGGCAACCTCTTCCGGATCATCCGCGAGCTGACCGCACAGGGCATCGCGGTCATCTACATCTCGCACCGGCTGGAGGAGATCCGCGAGATCGGTGACCGGGTGACCGTACTCAAGGACGGCCGGACCACCGCGGCCAACCTGCCGGCCCGCGACACCCCGACCCGCGACCTGGTCTCCCGGATGACCGGCCGGACCATCGAGTACGTCTTCCCGGACCGGCCCGCCGACACCGCCGACGGCGACGAACTGCTCCAGGTCGACGGGTTGACCCGCGCCGGTGAGTTCGCCGACGTCTCGCTCGCCGTCCGGGCCGGAGAGATCGTCGGCATCGCCGGGCTGGTCGGCTCCGGCCGGTCCGAGCTGCTGGAGACCATCTACGGTGCCCGGCGGGCGGAGGCGGGCAGCGTGCGGATGGCCGGCCGGGCGCTGCGCCCGGGCAGCGTCGGCGCGGCGGTGCGGGCCGGGATGGGCATGGCTCCCGAGGAGCGCAAGAGCCAGGCGCTGCTGCTCGGCGAGCCGATCTACCGCAACGTCACGCTGGCGACCTTCAGCCGGTACGCCCGGTTCGGATTCACCGATGTCGGGCGGGAACGGGCGGAGGCGGACCGGGTCGCCGAGAGCCTGGAGATGCGACCGCGCGACGTCCGCCGGGCGGTACGGACCCTCTCCGGCGGCAACCAGCAGAAGGTGGTGGTCGGGCGCTGGCTGCTCGGTGACACGAAGCTGCTGCTGCTCGACGAGCCGACCCGGGGCGTGGACGTGGGTGCCCGTGCCGAGCTGTACCAGGTGATCCGGCAGCTCGCTGCCCAGGGCGTCGGGGTGCTGCTGGTCTCCAGCGAGGTACCCGAGGTGCTCGGGCTGGCCGACCGGGTGCTGGTGATGCGGGAGGGGCGGGTCGTCCGCACCGCCGCCGCCGGCGAACTCGACGAGAACACCGTGCTCGACCTCGTGATGGCGGGGTCCCTGATGGAAGGCGCACCGGCATGAGCGAAAGTCCGCCCACGACGACGCAGCTGCCGGCGCAGTCGCCGCCGGTGGACCCGGCCGAGACGACCGAGGCGGCCGAGCACGGGGCGCCGGCGGCATCCGGGGCCCGGCTCTCCTGGTGGCACGGCGACGGCGGTGAGGGTGCCAAGCGCAACCTCGCCCTGATCGGGGTGCTGCTGGCCCTCTTCGCGATCGGCGCGGCCACCCGCTCCGACCTCTACGCCAACCCGGACTGGGTCTGGGCCAACATGCTCAGCATCCTCAAGCTCGCCTCGGTGGTCGGCGTGGTCACCGTCGGGATGACCTTCGTGATCATCGGCGGCGGCATCGACCTCTCGGTCGGCGCGATCGTCGCGCTGGCCGGGGTCTGGTGCACCACGGTGGCGACCCAGAGCTTCGGCGCCGGTGGCATGATCTTCACCGCGATCATCGTCGGGGTGGCGGTCGGACTGGTCAACGGGGTGCTCATCGCGTACGGCCGGCTGGTGCCCTTCATCGCCACGCTGGCCATGTTGGTGGCCGCCCGAGGGCTGGCCGCCGAGATCTCCCAGAAGCAGACCCAGATCTCGGAGAACAGCGTCATCAACGGCATCGCCAGCAACAGCCTGCTCGGCATCCCGTTGCTGGTCTACATCCTGGCTGCCGTCGTCGCCGGCGGATGGGTGCTGCTCAACCGCACCACCTTCGGCCGGCGCACCGTCGCCGTCGGCGGCAACCCGGAGGCCGCCCGGCTGGCCGGCATCGACGTCAAGCGGCACACCCTGCTGCTCTACGCGCTCTCCGGCCTCTGCTGTGGCATCGCCGCCATCATGCTCACCGCCCAGGCCACCTCGGCCCAGGCGGCGATGGCGAACCTCTACGAGCTGGACGCGATCGCCGCCGTGATCATCGGTGGCACGCTGCTCAGCGGCGGGCGGGGGACCATCGTCGGCTCCCTGCTCGGTGTGATCATCTTCGCCACCATCACCAACCTCTTCGCGATCAACGGACTCTCCACCGAGGCGCAGAACATGGTCAAGGGCGGCATCATCGTCGCCGCCGTCCTGATCCAGCAGGTCCAGTTCGGCACCCTCTCCCAGTTCTTCCGCCGCAACCGGCTCACCACGAGCTGAACACCACCGCGTCCAGGCCACCCGAGCAACCGACGGTGGCCGGGACTCGTACACCCAAATCCCTCTCCACCACTGAATAACCAGGAGGTCGTCATGACCCAGCACAGTCGCGACATGTCGCGGCGTCGGCTGCTCTTCGGCGGTGCGGCCGTCGGCGCCGGCGTAATTCTCGCCGGCTGCACCAGCAACGAGCAGACGCCGACCGAGGCGCAGACCAAGGCGGCCGACGGCAACGCCAACGCCGAGCCCGGCAAGCAGGTGACGATCGGCTTCTCCGCGCCGGCCGCCGACCACGGCTGGATCGCCGCGATCACCAACAACGCCAAGGCACAGGCCGCGGCGTACTCCGACGTGGAGTTCAAGACCGTCGAGGCGGGCGCGGACGCGGCGGCCCAGCGCGCGGCGCTGTCCACCCTGATCTCCCAGCGGCCCGACGTGATCGTGCTGCTGCCGCACGACGGCAAGGAGCTCAACTCGTTCGGGCTGGAGGCGATGCAGGCCGGCATCCCGGTGATCAACCTGGACCGGGCCTTCCCCGACGCCAAGGCGTACCGGTTGCAGATCAAGGGCGACAACTACGGCATGGGTGTCTCCGCCGCCACCTTCATCGTCGAGCAGCTCAAGGCCAAGGGGGTGAGCAACCCGGTGATCGCCGAGATCGCCGGGATGGACGAGCTGGAGCTGACCCAGGAACGGACGAAGGGCTTCAACGACACCCTGGCCCAGCACGGCCTGAAGGTCGAGAACCGCCGGGCGGCCCGGTTCACCGCCGACTCCGGCCAGCAGGAGGCGAGCCAGCTGCTCCAGGCCCTGCCGAAGATCGACGCGATCTGGAACCACGACGACGACCAGGGCATCGGCGTGCTGGCCGCGATCAGCCAGGCCAGCCGCAACGAGTTCTTCATGGTCGGCGGCGCCGGCTCGAAGAAGGCGATGGAGGACATCCAGGCCGACAACACGGTGCTCAAGGCCACCGTCACCTACAGCCCGTCGATGGCGTCCTCGGCGATCTCGCTGGCCCGCCTGATCGGACAGGACCGGGGCATGTCCGACCTGGTGGAACTCCAGGTACCGAAGGAGATCGTCCTCGCCTCCGAAACGATCACCAAGGAGAACGCGAGCAACTACCTCAAGCTCGGGTTCTGACACACGGGGGGAGACCCACCTTGTCCACGACAGACAACCAACTGCGGGTCGGCATGGTCGGCTACGCGTTCATGGGCGCCGCGCACTCGCAGGCGTGGCGCACCGTGAACCGGGTGTACGACCTGCCGGCACGGGCCCGGATGGCGCTCATCTGCGGCCGGGACCCGGTGAAGGTGGCCGAGGCCGCCGACCGGCTCGGCTGGGAGGAGCACACCACGGACTGGCGGGAGCTGGTGGCCCGGCCGGACATCGACGTGGTCGACATCTGCACACCGGGAGACAGCCACGCCGAGATCGCACTGGCCGCGTTGGCCGCCGGCAAGCACGTGCTGTGCGAGAAGCCGTTGGCCAACAGCGTCGCCGAGGCACGGGAGATGACCGCCGCGGCGGCCACCGCCCGGGCCGGCGGGGCGCGGTCGATGTGCGGCTTCAACTATCGGCGGGTACCCGCGGTGGCGCTGATGCGTCAACTGGTCGCCGACGGGCGGCTCGGCGAGATCCGGCACGTCCGGGCCAGCTACCTGCAGGACTGGATCGTGGACCCGCAGTTCCCCCTGGTGTGGCGGCTACGCAAGGAGGTGTCGGGCTCCGGGGCCCTGGGTGACATCGGTGCGCACATCATCGACCTCACCCAGTACGTCACCGGTCAGCGGATCGCCGGCGTCAGCGCGGTGACCGAGACCTTCGTCAAGCAGCGGCCCCTGCCGGCCGAGTCGAGCGGGCTGGCCGCACAGGTCGACGGAGCCGCCGCAACCGGCCCGGTCACCGTCGACGACGCGGCGATCTTCATCGCCCGGCTCGACGGCGGGGCACTGGCCACCTACGAGGCGACCCGCTTCGCCACCGGACGCAAGAACGCTCTCCGTGTGGAGATCAACGGGTCGTTGGGCAGCGTCGCCTTCGACCTGGAACGCCTCAACGAACTGGAGTTCCACGACGCGACGCGACCCGCCGCCGAGCAGGGCTTCAGCCGGATCCTGGTGACCGAGAGCGAGCACCCGTACCTGTCGGCCTGGTGGCCGCCGGGTCACATCATCGGGTACGAGCACTCCTTCACCCACCAGATGCGCGACTTCATCGAGGCGGTGGCGACCGGCGTCGACCCGACGCCGTCCTTCGCCGACGCCCTGCAGGTGCAGCTGGTGCTCGACGCGGTGGTCCGGTCGGCCGAACTGGGGTCCTCGTGGACCGAGGTGGAGCCGGCACTGGCGACGGTCGCCGTCTAGAACCACCTCCGGTACCGACCGGCGAGGGTCGGCCGCGGTTGCGCCCCGTGACCGATACGGGTCGGCACCGGAGGTCGTGTCCCGGGCCACCCGGCCCGGTGACACGAGCAATGCGGTTCCTCCGGTGCGACCGGACCGGGATTCCCCGGCCGCGCCGGAGGGCCGCCGCTGAACCGTCCATCCGAGACCCACCCGCCTCCGGGCGGGACCGCGTCCGAACGAGTCCTCCGATCGGGCCACTGTCGTCCCGAGCGGCCGGATGCGGGGGAGGCAGGGGCGAGACGCCGACCGCCCCTGCCTGCCAGCCCCGTCCGTCCGTACCCGCCCCGAACGCCGGTCCGGCGTCGTCGCCGCCGACCTCGGCGCCGGCCGGTGAGCCACACCGGGGCGAGCGGCGGACGGGGCGCATCCACCCAGAAGTGTTCCACCTGCTCGACCGGGAAGGAGCGCCATGCGTACGGGTGTCTGGCTGGTGGGGGTACGCGGCTCGGTCGCGACCACCAGCATCGTCGGGGCGCTCGCCCTGCGGGCCGGGCTGACCGGGCCGACCGGGTGCGTGACGGAGCTGCCCGGGGTCCGCGGTCCGGCCCTGCCGGCCCTCGCCGACCTGGTCTTCGGTGGACATGACGTGATCGCCACCCCGATCGCCAAGCGCGCCGAGGCGCTCGCCGCCGCCGGCGTGCTGCCCGCCCGGCTGGTCGCCGCGTTACCCGAGGAGCTGGCCGCCGTGGAGCGGGAGCTGCGCCCCGCGCCCACCGCCGGGAGTCAGGCCGACCGGGCCGCCGCGATGCTCCGCGACCTGGCCGGGTTCCGTGAGCGGCACGAGCTGGAACGCGTGGTGGTGGTCAACGTCGCGGCCACCGAACCGGCACCCCGCCCGCACGACGGGCACGCCGACCCCGACGCGCTGCGGGCCGCCCTCACCGGCCCAGACGAGGTGCTGCCGCCCAGTTCGCTGTACGCGTACGCGGCGGTGACGGCGGGCTGCCCGTACGTCGACTTCACCCCGTCGACCGGGCTGCGGCTGCCGGCGTTGACCACGTTGGCCGACACCCACGGCGTGCCGTACGCGGGGCACGACGGCAAGACCGGGGAGACGCTGCTCAAGTCGGTGCTCGCCCCGATGTTCGCGATGCGCCACCTCGACGTGCGGTCCTGGTCGGGGCTCAACCTGCTCGGCGGGGGCGACGGCGCCACGCTGACCGACGCGGGAGCAAACGCCGCGAAGGTGCGCAGCAAGCAGCGGGTGCTCGGCGAGACGCTCGGCTACCTGCCGCAGGGCGACACCCGAATCGAGTACGTCGAGGAGTTGGGTGACTTCAAGACCGCCTGGGACCTGATCACCTTCGCCGGGTTCCTGGGCACCGGGATGCGACTGGAGTTCACCTGGCACGGCTGCGACTCGGCGCTGGCCGCCCCGCTGGTGCTCGACCTGGCCCGGCTCACCGGGGCGGCGCACGCCGCCGGCCTGAGCGGACCACTGACCGACCTCGCCTTCTTCTTCAAGGATCCGCTCGGCACCGCGACACACTCCCTGGCCGACCAGTGGACCCGGCTGTGCGCGTTCGCCGGCCGGCTGCACCAGGGAGGCGTCGATGTCACGGCTGACTGACCTGGCCGAGCTGGTCCGGGCGCCGGCCGCGCTCTCGGTGCCCGGGGACGTGGTCGCCGGCGCCGCCGCGGCGGGCGCGCTCGGCCCGCGTACACCGGCCCTGGCCGCCGCGTCGGTGCTGCTCTACTGGGCCGGCATGGCCGCCAACGACTGGGCTGATCGCGACCTGGACGCCGTCGAACGCCCGGAACGACCGATCCCCAGCGGCCGGGTGAGTCCCGGCCTCGCGGTCGGCCTGGCCGCCGGGCTCACCGTGGCCGGCGTCGGACTCGCCGCGGTCGCCGGTGGCCGCCGCGCCGCCGCCGTCGCGCTGCCGCTGGCCACCAGCATCTGGGGGTACGACCTGGTGGCCAAGAACACCACCGCCGGGCCGGCCGTGATGGCCACCTGTCGCGGGCTGGACGTGCTGCTCGGCGCTGCCGGCGGCCGGCCGGCGCGGGCGCTGCCGGCGGCGATCACCGTCGCCGCGCACACCTGGACGGTCACCGCACTGTCCCGCCGGGAGGTGAGCGGCGCCGACCGAGCACTGCCGCTGCGTACCCTCGCCGGCACCGTGCTGGTCGCCGCGAGCGCCGCACGTGCACCCGAGCCCCGCCACCGAACCCCGGGCACCGTGGCGGTGGCCCTGCCCGCCGTCCTCGCCGCCTGGTACGCCGCCCGCTACGGCACCGCTCAGGCGCGGGTGGCCGCCGAACCCACCGCCGGCCGGGTCCGGGCGGCGGTGGGCGCCGGCATCACCGGCCTACCCGCGTTGCAGGGCGCGCTGACCGCGCGGGCCGGTGCCGGCCTGCTCGGGCTGGCGGTGGCGGCGGCCGCGCCGCTGGGCCGGCGCCTGGCCCGCAGGGTCTCCCCGACATGACCGCCGACCGACTCGTCCCCGATGGGCTGCGGTTCGGGTACGGCACCAACGGGTTCGCGAACCACCGTCTCGACGACGCGCTGGCGGTCATCGCCGACCTCGGCTACACCGGTGTGGCGCTCACCCTGGACCACGATCACCTCGATCCGTTCGCGCCGGAGCTGGCCCGGCGGGTCGACGCCGTCGCCGGTCGGCTGGCGGCGCTCGGCCTCGCCGTGGTGATCGAGACCGGCGCCCGCTACCTGCTCGACCCGTGGCACAAGCACGCGCCGACCCTGCTGCACGACGATCCGACGCTTCGGGTGGAGTTCCTGCGCCGCGCGGTGGCGATCGGCGCGGACCTCGGCGCCGAGGCGGTCTCCTTCTGGGCGGGTGTGCGACCTGACCCGGTTGCGCCGCCGGTCGCCTGGGAGCGCCTGGTGGCCGGTTGTGCCCAGGTGGTCGAGGCGGCCGAGGTGGCCGGTGTGACGCTGGGCTTCGAGCCGGAACCGGGGATGCTGGTGCAGGACCTCGCCGACTGGCGCCGGCTCCGCCAGGCGCTGGGTGGACCGCCGTGTTTCGGCCTCACCCTCGACATCGGGCACTGCCGCTGCCTGGAGCCGCAGCCGGTGCCCGACTGCGTCCGCGACGTCGCCGGACACCTGGTCAACGTGCAGATCGACGACATGCGGCGGGGGGTGCACGAGCACCTGGAGTTCGGTGTCGGCGAGATCGACTTCCCGCCGGTGCTGGCCGCGCTGCGCGAGGTCGGCTACCGGGGCCTGGTCGCCGTCGAGCTGCCCCGCCACTCGCACGCCGCCCCGGCCGTCGCCGCCCGCTCGCTGGACTTCCTCCGCGCCGCATCCGCGTCGCCCGCCGGTGAGCCGGCGGCGAGCGCCACCGGATCGGCGGAGCAGGTCCTGGCGGACGCCCTCTGCTCTGCTTCAACGGACGCACGACCCGGCGTCCGCTGTCCGGACGGCGGCCGTTGCGTGGAGTGAAGCAGAGCAAAGGGACGTGCAGCAGTACCGGCGGGTCGCACAGCGGCCGCGAGGCAGCACCGGCAGGACCGAACGGCGGCAGCGGGAGGGTGGAGACAGTGATGACACCGAACGAACTGCGAGCAGCCCTGCGGGACGTACCCGATCCCGAGTGGCTGGCGAACGCCCTGCGCCGCGTCGCGGTCGAGCCGGCGACGATCGCGCGGTTCTTTCCGGCGGCCGGCCGGCGCTGCGGCAGGGACGACCTGGCCGACCTGCCCGGCTGGAGCGCCGACGAAGCGGCCCGGGTGCTCCTGCTGACCGCCCTGCCGACGGAGCATGCCGAGCAGGCCGAGGCGCTCTACCGCACCGGGGACGCCGCCGAGAAGCGGGCGGTGCTCAAGGCGCTGCCGTCGCTGCCGCTGGGCGCGGCGGCGCTGCCACTGCTGCACGACGCGATCCGGACCAACGACACCCGGCTGGTCGCCGCCGCGCTCGGCCCGTACGCCCGCCACCTGGACCAGGCCGCGTGGCGGCAGGCCGTGCTCAAGTGCGTCTTCACCGGCGTGCCGCTGGCCGTGGTGGCCGA
This sequence comes from Micromonospora phaseoli, assembly GCF_900109115.1. Classification (GTDB taxonomy): domain Bacteria; phylum Actinomycetota; class Actinomycetes; order Mycobacteriales; family Micromonosporaceae; genus Micromonospora; species Micromonospora phaseoli. The sequence goes on along the minus strand of NZ_FNYV01000009.1, from coordinate 147,473 downwards.
CCTCGACGCCCGCGCCGATGGGGAACTGGCGGCGATGCTCGCCGCCCTCGCCGACGAGCGGCGGGCCGCCGGCCGGGACATGCCCGCCGACGCCACCGAGCTGCTGGACCGGCTCACCGCCACCAGCCGACCGCGAGACAGGGAGGCGTGATGCGCATCTTCGACCCGCACATCCACATGACGTCCCGCACCACCGACGACTACGAGGCGATGGCGGCGGCCGGTGTCCGCGCCGTGGTGGAGCCGGCGTTCTGGCTGGGCCAGCCGCGCACCAGCGTCGGGTCGTTCACCGACTACTTCGACGCGCTGGTCGGCTGGGAACCGTTCCGGGCCGGACAGTTCGGGGTACGCCACCACGCCACCATCGCGCTGAACCCCAAGGAGGCCAACGACCCGCGCTGCCGGCCGGTGCTCGACGTGCTGCCCCGCTATCTGGAGAAGGACGGCGTGGTGGCGGTCGGCGAGATCGGGTACGACTCGATGACGCCCGAGGAGGACGAGGTCTTCGCCGCCCAGCTCGCCCTGGCCGTGGCGCACGACCTGCCGGCGCTGGTGCACACCCCGCACCGGGACAAGGTCCGTGGGGTGGAGCGCAGCCTGTCCGTGGTCGCCGAGTCGGGCATCGAGCCGGGCCGGGTGGTGCTCGACCACCTCAACGAGGTGACCGTGAAGCTGGTCCGGGACACCGGCTGCTGGCTCGGGTTCTCCATCTACCCGGACACCAAGATGTCGCCGCCCCGGATGGTGGAGCTGCTCAGGACGTACGGCACCGAGCGGATGCTGGTCAACTCCGCCGCCGACTGGGGACGTTCCGATCCGTTGCTGACCCGGGCCACCGGCGAGGCGATGCTGCTCGCCGGCTTCTCCGACGACGACGTGGACCGGGTGCTCTGGCGCAACCCGACCGAGTTCTACGGACAGTCCGGGCGGCTCGACCTGGCCGACGACGAGGCTACGGAGCCGACCTTCGCCGGCAACTCGATCCTGCGTGGCGGCAGCTGATGCGGCTACGGCACGCCGGCGGGCGCACCGTCCACCTCGGGTACTGCACCAACGTGCATCCCGCCGAGGATCTCGCCGGCATCCTCGCCCAGCTCGACCGCTACGCGGTGCCGGTCCGCTCGGCGCTCGGCACCGACCTGCTCGGCCTCGGCCTGTGGCTGGCCGCCCCGGTCGCCGCCGAGCTGGCCGCCGACGCGAACACCCGCCGCCGGTTGCGCACCGAGCTGACGGTACGCGGGCTGGAGGTGGTGACGCTCAACGGTTTCCCGTACGCGGCCTTCCAGGCTCCCGTCGTCAAGGGCGCGGTGTACCAGCCGGACTGGACCACGGCCGGGCGGCTCGGGTACACCCTGGACCTGGCCCGGGTGCTGGCCGACCTGCTGCCCGACGACGCGGAGCGCGGCTCGGTCTCCACCCTGCCGCTGGCCTGGCGGACGCCCTGGGACGCTCCCCGCGCGGACGCCGCACGCCGCCGGCTCGACCAGCTCGCCGCCGGGCTGGCCGCCGTCGAGCGGGACACCGGCCGTCCGGTGCGGGTCGGCTTCGAGCCGGAGCCGGGCTGTGTCGTGGAGAGCACCGGGCAGGCCGTTGCCGCGCTGTCCGGGATGGACGCCGAGCGGCTCGGGATCTGCCTGGATCTAGCCCATCTCGCCTGTGCCTGGGAAGACCCGGCCGCCGCCCTGGACCGGCTGGCCGCCGCGGGGTTGCCGGTGGTCAAGGTGCAGGTCTCCGCGGCGCTGGAGGCAGCCGATCCGGTCGGCGACGCCGCCGCGCTGCGCCGCTGGGTCGAACCGCGTTTCCTGCACCAGACCCGCGCCGCCGGCTGTGCCGCCGCGACCGATCCGACCGGTCCGCTCGCGGCGGTGGCCACGGGCGGCCCCGCCGACCCGGCCTGGGCCGCCGACGACCTGGATGCCGCGCTCGACGCGGCGCTGCCCGGCCCGTGGCGGGTGCACTACCACGTGCCCCTGCACGCCCCGCCGGAACCACCGCTGGGCTCGACCCTGCCGGTGCTGCGCGCCGCGCTGGCCGCGCTCTTCACCGGTACCGACGTCGGCTGCGACCACCTGGACGTCGAGACGTACACCTGGGGGGTGCTGCCGGCGGACCGGCGTCCGCGCACCGACGCCGAGCTGGCCGTCGGGATCGCCGCCGAGCTGGCCTTCACCCGCGACGAACTGGTCGCCCTCGGGCTGACCCCGACCGGAACGGCGGTACCGGCATGAGCGAACCACGGCAAGGTGACGGCACGAGCCGGCGACTCGTGGTGCTCGACGTGGTGGGGCTGACCCCGCGCCTGCTGGCGCACATGCCCCGGCTGCGCGCGGTCGCCGAGGGCGGTTTCCGGGCCGAACTGGGCACGGTGCTGCCGGCGGTGACGTGTTCGGTGCAGTCGACCTTTCTGACCGGCGCGCTCCCGGCCGAGCACGGCATCGTCGGCAACGGCTGGTACTTCCGGGACCTCGGTGAGGTGCTGCTCTGGCGGCAGCACCACGCGCTGGTCGGCGGGGAGAAGCTGTGGCAGGCTGCCCGCCGGTCCCGACCCGACTACACGGTGGCGAACGTCTGCTGGTGGTACGCGATGGGCGCGGACGTCGACTGGACGGTCACGCCGCGACCGGTCTACTACGCGGACGGCCGCAAGGAGCCGGACTGCTACACCGACCCACCGGAGCTGCACGACGCGCTGACCGGGCGGTTGGGCACCTTCCCACTGTTCACCTACTGGGGGCCCGGGGCGGGCCTGCCGTCGTCGCGCTGGATCTGCCGGGCCGCCGAGCAGATCCTCGCCGAACAGTCACCGGACCTGACCCTGGTCTACGTCCCGCACCTGGACTACGACCTGCAGCGCTTCGGCCCGTCCTCGTCCCGGGCCGCCGCCGCGGCCGCCGAGCTGGACGGCGTGCTCGCCCCGCTGCTGGACGCCGCGCGGGCCCGGGACGCGACGGTGGTGGTCCTGTCGGAGTACGGCATCACCGAGGTGTCCCGGCCGGTCGACGTGAACCGGCTGCTGCGCGCCGAGGGCTTGCTGCGGGTGCACACCCAGGCGGGGATGGAGTACCTGGACCCGTGGACGTCGCGGGCGTTCGCGGTCGCCGATCACCAGGTGGCCCACGTGTACGTCCGCGACCCGGCCGACGTGCCGGCGGTGGCGAAGCTCTGTGCGGGACTGCCCGGGGTCGCGCAGGTGCTCGACGCCGACGGCAAGGCGGCGCACGGACTGGACCATCCGCGCGCCGGTGAGCTGGTGCTGGTGGCCGACGCGGACGCCTGGTTCACGTACTACTACTGGCTGGACGAGGCCCGCGCACCGGATTTCGCCCGGCTGGTGGAGATCCACCGCAAGCCCGGGTACGACCCGGCGGAGCTGTTCTTCGACCCGGCTGGCCCGGGCGCGGCGAAGCGGCGGGCCGCCGCCGCGCTGGCCCGTAAGAAGCTGGGGATGCGGTACCTGATGAGTGTGGTCGGCCTGGACGCCGGGGCGCGGGCGGTCCGGGGCTCACACGGGCGGCTGCCCGCCGATCCGGCCGACGGGCCGGTCCTGCTCTGCTCGGACGCGTCGGTGGCGCGGGACCGGATCGCGGCCACGGAGGTGAAGGGGCTGCTGCTGGAGTTGGCCGGGGTGGCGGGACGGTGACCGTCACGCAGGCCCCGACCGACTCCGCCGGGCTACGGGCCCGGTTCGACGCCGAGCTGATCGCCTTCCTCGACCGGCAGGACCCGGACTGGCCGGACGGCGCGCCGCGGGGCGTCTTCACCACGCTGCGCCGGTTCGTGCTGGCCGGCGGGAAGCGGCTGCGTCCGCTCTTCTGCTACTGGGGCTGGCGCGGTGCGGGCGGGCCGGACGGCACTCCGATCGTCGTCGCCGCCGCCGCGTTGGAGCTGTTCCACGCGTTCGCGCTGATCCACGACGACATCCTGGACGGCAGTGACCGCCGCCGGGGGGAGCCCTCGGTGCACCGGATCTTCGCCGACCTGCACACCCGATCCTCCTGGCGGGGTGACCCGGAGGCGTACGGGCGCAACACCGCCCTGCTCTGCGGCGACCTCTGCGCCGCCTGGTCCGACCAGATGTTCCACGAGTGCGGCCTGGACCCCGAGACGGTGCACCGGGGGTACGCCGTCTTCTCGTTGATGCGCACCGAGGTGATCGCGGGGGAGTACCTCGACCTGGTGTCCGGGGTCGGTGGCGGTTCGGTGGCGAGCGCGCTCACCGTGATCCGGATGAAGGCGGCCCGCTACACGGTCACCAGACCGCTGCAGATCGGTGCCGCGCTGGCCGGCGCGCCGGCCGAACTCCTCGACGCGCTGGCCGAGTTCGGCGACCCGCTGGGCGACGCCTTCCAGCTCCGCGACGACGTGCTCGGGGTCTTCGGTGACCCGGCGGTCACCGGCAAGTCCGTCCTGGACGACCTGCGGGAGGGCAAGCCGACGGTGATGATGGCGTTGGCCCGCGATGCCGCCGACCGGTCCCAGAGTTCCCGGCTGCGGGAGTTGTTCGGCAACCCCGACCTGGACGCGGAGGGTGCCGCCGAGCTGCGCACCATCATCGTGAGCGCCGGTGCTCTGGAGAAGATCGAGCAGATGATCCAGGTACGCGCCGAGGCAGCGCTGGCCACGCTGGAGCACATGGCGTTGACCCCGGAGAGCCGGGCGGCACTGGCCGCGCTGGCCACCCAGGCGGTCGACCGTCAGCGGTGAGCGTCATGGTGTGCGCGGGTGGCTGCCGAGTGGGGCAATCAGCACCGATCGTCGAACTTTCGGCTGGAGAGACGAAAGTCGGTGCCGATACGCCGAAAGGCATAGACACATCTATCCGCATCGCTTAGTGTCGTTGCCAGCACCGGATTGTTTCGTCGAGGTGAACCGGCGGCGCGGGAACCCATCGATCGAACCTGCCTCCACCTGAACCGCGCGACGCCCGCGCTCGATGACGGGCCGTAAGGGAAGGGTGCGAAACCCCCGCTACGGCACTCGGCGCGACGGCGCGCGCCCGCCCTGGCAGTCTTCGTCAGGAAGGGACAGCACTGTGAGGTCCACAATGGACAAACCTCGGCGCTCCGCACGGTGGCTCTCCGCCGGCTCGGCGCTACTCCTGGTCGCCACGGTCGGCACCGTGGCCCTCGGCGCCGGCCCGGCCGCCCTCGGCGGCCCGACCCCGGCACAGGCCCACCCCATCGTCGCCACCGACTTCCAGCAGGTCACCCTCGCCAAGGGCGTCGCCGAGGTCGGTGAGCCGATGACCCTCGCGGTGCTGCCGGACCGCTCGGTCCTGCACACCGCCCGCAACGGCACCCTGCGTCGCACCGACGCGGCCGGCACCACCTCGGTGATCGGCACCGTCTCCGTCTACACCCACGACGAGGAGGGGCTGCAGGGCGTCGCGGTCGACCCGAACTTCGCCAGCAACCGGCACATCTTCCTCTACTACGCCCCGCCGCTGTCCACCCCGAGCGGCGACGCACCGGCGACCGCCACCGACTTCTCCGCCTGGCAGGGCGTCAACCGGCTGTCCCGGTTCACCCTCAACGCCGACTTCACCCTCAACCAGAGCAGCAAGGTCGACGTCCTCGACGTCCCCGCCGACCGGGGCATGTGCTGCCACGTCGGCGGTGACATCGACTTCGACGCCGCGGGCAACCTCTACCTGTCCACCGGCGACGACACGAACCCGTTCGACTCCGGCGGGTACGCGCCGATCGACGAACGGACCAACCGCAACCCGGCGTACGACGCGCAGCGCAGCGCGGCCAACACCAACGACCTGCGCGGCAAGATCCTCCGGATCAAGGTCAACGCCAACGGGACGTACTCGATCCCGGCCGGCAACATGTTCGCCCCCGGCACCGCCCAGACCCGTCCGGAGATCTACGCGATGGGTCTGCGCAACCCGTTCCGGATGAGCGTCGACAAGGCCACCGGCATCGTCTACGTCGGTGACTACGGGCCGGACGCCGGCTCCACCACCACCCGGGGCCCCAGCGGACAGGTGGAGTTCAACCGGATCACCGGCCCGGGCTTCTACGGCTGGCCGTACTGCACCGGCACCAACACCGCCGCCGAGACGTACGCCGAGTGGAACTTCGCCAACGCCACCGCCGGCCCGAAGTACAACTGCACCGGTGGCCCGACCAACAACTCGTTCCGCAACACCGGCCTGGGCACCCTGCCGGCCGCCAAGCCGGCCTGGATCCGGTACGCCGGCGACGCCGGCAGCCCGCCGGAGTTCGGTGGCGGCTCCGAATCGCCGATGGGCGGCCCGGTCTACCGCTACAACGCGGCGTCGACGTCGGCCACCAAGTGGCCCCAGAGCTTCGACGGTCAGTTCTTCGCCGGCGAGTTCGGCCGGGGCTGGATCAAGCCCATCCACGTCAACGGCGACGGCTCGGTGGGCACCATCGACACGTTCCCGTGGAACGGCAAGCAGGTCATGGACATGGCGTTCGGGCCGGACGGCGCGCTCTACGTGCTGGACTACGGCACCGGCTACTTCAACGGCGACGCCAACTCGGCCCTCTACCGCTACGACTACGTCGGCGGCGGCAACCGGGCACCCACGGCGGTGGCCGCGGCCGACAAGACCTCCGGGGTCGCCCCGTTGACCGTGAACTTCTCCTCGGCCGGTTCGTCGGACCCCGACGGCGGGGCGCTCACCTACTCGTGGGCGTTCGGCGACGGCACCACCTCCACGGCGGCCAACCCGAGCAAGACGTACACCGCCAACGGCAGCTACACCGCCACGCTGACGGTACGTGATCCGCAGGGCGCCACCGGCAACGCGAGCGTGCAGATCCGGGTCGGCAACACGGCGCCGACGGTCACCATCAACGGCCCGGTCAACGGCTCGCTCTTCTCCTTCGGTGACACCGTGCCGTTCAGCATCACGGTGACCGACCCCGAGGACGGCGCCATCGACTGCACCAAGGTCCGGATGACCTACGTGTTGGGCCACGACAGCCACGGCCACCAGATCACCGCACAGAACGGCTGCTCCGGTTCCATCACGATCCCGGTCGACGGTGAGCACGACTACGCGGCGAACATCTTCGCGATCTTCGACGCCGAGTACACCGACGCGGGCGGGCTCACCACTCACACCCAGCACATCCTCCAGCCGCGCAGCCGGCAGGCCGAGCACTACAAGACCTCCGCCGGCATCGCCACCTTCGACAAGGCGACCGCCGAGGGCGGCAAGACCGTCGGCAACATCAACAACGGTGACTGGATCGCGTTCGAGCCGTACCGGATCAACAACGTGACGTCGTTCAGTGCCCGGGTCTCCTCGGCCGGCTCCGGCGGCACCCTCCAGGTGCGGGCCGGCTCGGCCACCGGCACGGTGCTCGGCTCGGCGACCGTCCCGGTCACCGGCGGCTGGGACACCTTCACCACGGTCTCCGGTGCCATCACCAACCCGCCCACCGGCACCACCACGCTGTACCTGACCTTCGCCGGCACGGGCACGGGCGCGCTCTACGACCTGGACTCGTTCGCCTTCACCACCGGCAGCGGCGGTGGTGGCGGTGGCACCGGTCCGATCACCGGCCTGGCCGGCAAGTGTCTGGACGTCCGCGACGCGGCGACGGCCGACGGTACGCAGATCCAGATCTACACCTGCAACGGCAGTGCGGCGCAGACGTGGTCGGTGAAGCGTCGTCTATCTCCGGGGCCGCCTCCGCCGACGGCACGAAGATCCAGCTCTGGACGTGCAACGGCACGGCGGCCCAGAACTGGTCGGCGCAGTCCAACGGCACGCTGCGCAACCCGCAGTCCGGCAAGTGTCTGGACGTGTCGAACAACAGCTCAGCCGACGGCCAGGCGGTCCACCTGTGGACCTGCCACACCAACGCCAACCAGCGCTGGATCCTTCCGTAATAAGTAAGGAGGGGCCCCCTGTTAACGCCTAGCGTTGTATAAGGGGCCCCTCCTAACACCACCAATCGTTGGGAGAGCGACATGCGCAGACTCCTCAGATCAACCATCGGCCTGGCCACCACCGCCCTGGCCGTTCTGGCCTGCACCACGGCGGCCACTCCGGCCAGCGCCGCCGACACCCCGTACGACGTGCTGGTCTTCTCCAAGACGGCCGGCTTCCGACACGACTCCATCGCCGTGGGCACCCAGGCCATCCGTGATCTGGGCGCGGCGAACAGCTTCACCGTCACCGCCACCGAGGACGCCGCCGCGTTCACGACGGGCAACCTCGCCCAGTACGAGACGGTGATCTTCCTCAACACCACCGGTGACGTGCTCAACGCCAGCCAGCAGACCGCCTTCGAGTCGTACATCGGCTCAGGCGGCGGCTTCGTCGGCGTGCACTCCGCCGCCGACACCGAGTACGGCTGGTCCTTCTACGGCAACCTGGTCGGGGCGTACTTCCGGTCGCACCCGGCCATCCAGCAGGCCAACGTCAGGGTCGAGGACCGCGCCCACGCGGCCACCGCCCACCTGCCGCAGACCTGGACGCGCACCGACGAGTGGTACGACTACCAGGCCAGCGCCCGACCCGGCGCGCGGGTGCTGGCGAGTCTCGACGAGTCGACGTACTCGGGCGGCGTGATGGGTGCCGACCACCCGATCGCCTGGTGCAAGACCTACAGCGGCGGGCGGTCCTTCTACACCGGTGGCGGGCACACCCAGGCGTCGTACGCGGAGCCGGCGTTCCGGGCGCACCTGCTCGGCGGCATCCGGTACGCGGCCGGCCGCACCAAGGCCGACTGCCGCGCGGAGACCGGCTACACCACGCTCTACAACGGCTCGACCACCGGCTGGTCACAGGCCGGACCGGGCAGCTTCACCAACTCCGACGCCACCCTCACCTCGGTCGGCGGGATGGGTCTGTACTGGTACAGCGCCAAGCAGTTCACCAACTACTCGCTGAAGCTGGACTGGCGGCTCGCCGGGGACGACAACTCCGGTGTCTTCATCGGCTTCCCGCCGTCGAGCGACCCGAACTCGGCGGTGAGCAACGGCTACGAGGTGCAGATCGACGCCACCGACACGGCCGACCGGACCACCGGGTCGGTCTACGGCTTCAAGTCCGCCGACCTCGCCGCCCGGGACGCCGCGCTGAACCCGCCGGGCGAGTGGAACACCTACGAACTGCTGGTGGAGGGGGAGCGTCTCCAGGTCTTCCTGAACGGCTCGAAGATCAACGACTTCACCAACCCGGACCCGGTCCGGTCGCTCGCCGGTCACATCGGCATCCAGAACCACGGTACGGGCGACGACGCGTCGTTCCGCAACATCCGGATCAAGGAGCTGGGTGGCACGAACCCCCCGCCGGGCGGCAACACCACCGTCCAGGCCGAGGCGTTCAGCTCGGCCAGCGGGGTGACCGCGGTCGGCAAGACCGGCGCCAACGGCGGCCAGACCCTCGGCTACATCGAGCCGGGGGACTGGGCGGCCTACAACAACCTCGACCTGACCGGCGTCACCTCGCTCCGGGCCCGGATCGTCTCGGGCGGCCCGGGCGGCACGATCCAGCTGCGGACCGGCTCGACCACCGGAACCGTACTGGGCTCGGTGGCGGTGCCGAACACCGGAGGCTGGAACAACTTCGCAGACGTCACCACCAACCTGTCCAACGTGCCGTCCGGTACGCGAAACGTCTACCTGACCTTCACCGGCTCGGGGTCGGGCCTCTTCGACGTGGACGACTTCACCCTGGTGCGGGGCAGCAGCGGTGGCGGTGGCACCGGTCCGATCACCGGCCTGGCCGGCAAGTGTCTGGACGTGCGCAATGCCGCGACGGCCGACGGTACGCAGATCCAGATCTACACCTGCAACGGCAGTGCGGCGCAGACGTGGTCGGTGACGCCGAACTCGACGATCCGGGCGTTGGGCAAGTGCCTGGACGTCTCGAACGGTGGATCGGCGGACGGCACGAAGATCCAGCTCTGGACGTGCAACGGCGGCGGGGCGCAGAACTGGTCGGCGCAGTCCAACGGCACGCTGCGCAACCCGCAGTCCGGCAAGTGTCTGGACGTGTCGAACAACAGCTCAGCCGACGGCCAGGCGGTCCACCTGTGGACCTGTCACACCAACGCCAACCAGCGCTGGATCCTCCCGTAGAAAGTAAGGAGGGGCCCCCTGTCAACGCCTCGCGTTGTACAGGGGGCCCTTTTTAACCGCGCGCCCCCGGCCTAGAGTGAAGGCGGCGACCGCGAGGTGGCCGGTGAGTCGACGGGAGGCGCAACCCGTCGGCCCCAGGCGCGACCGCGCCCACCGGAGCACCGTCGAGGCCGTCACATCCGGCCATCCCTCGCCCCGGTCACGCAGGTACGGAATCCCCAACACACACGTACAGGGGAGAAGGACACATGGCGCGACCGATCACGCTGTTCACCGGCCAGTGGGCCGACCTTCCGTTCGAGGAGGTGTGCCGGCTCGCCGCCGAGTGGGGCTACGACGGCCTGGAGATCGCCTGTTGGGGTGACCACTTCGAGGTGGACAAGGCCCTGGCCGACGAGTCGTACGTCGAGCGCAAGCGGGAGACGCTCGCCAAGCACAACCTTCAGGTCTTCACGATCTCCAACCACCTGGTCGGCCAGGCGGTCTGCGACCACCCGATCGACGAGCGGCACCAGGGCATCCTGCCCGCCCGGATCTGGGGGGACGGCGAGCCCGAGGGGGTACGCCAGCGGGCTGCCGAGGAGATCAAGGACACCGCCCGCGCCGCCGCGAAGCTCGGCGTCGACACGGTCGTCGGCTTCACCGGATCGTCTATCTGGCACACCCTGGCGATGTTCCCGCCGGTACCGCCGTCGATGATCGAACGTGGGTACCAGGACTTCGCCGACCGGTGGAACCCGATCCTGGACGTCTTCGACGAAGTCGGGGTGCGCTTCGCCCACGAGGTGCACCCCAGCGAGATCGCGTACGACTACTGGACGACGAAGCGGACCCTGGAGGCGATCGGGCACCGGCCCGCGTTCGGGCTGAACTGGGATCCGTCCCACTTCGTCTGGCAGGAACTCGACCCGGTGAACTTCATCTTCGACTTCGCCGACCGGATCTACCACGTCGACTGCAAGGACGCCAAGGTGCGTACCGGCGACGGGCGACGCGGCCGGCTCGCATCGCACCTGCCCTGGGCGGACCTGCGGCGCGGCTGGGACTTCGTCTCGACCGGGCACGGCGACGTGCCCTGGGAGGACTGCTTCCGGGCGCTGAACGCGATCGGCTACTCCGGGCCGATCTCGATCGAGTGGGAGGACGCCGGGATGGACCGGCTGGTCGGCGCCCCGGAGGCGCTCCAGTTCGTTCGCCGGCTGGCCTTCGACGCGCCGGACGCCGCCTTCGACGCGGCGTTCAGCAGCAAGGACTGAACCGACCGATCCCGGGGGCCGGCGTCCGTCGGCCCCCGCGGACCGTCGCGACCAATGTGCGGGGTGGCCGGTGGGCTCGGCGGCGGAACCGGCTGCCGGTGCGCCCGGACAACCGGTGCCGGCAGTCGCCGTCGCGGCGGTCAGTCGACGGTGAAGACGTGGTCGCTGGCCAGCCGGGCCCCGCCGACCACCGCGGCCCGGTCCGCTAGGTCGGACAGGACGATCGGCATGGTGCCGGTGGCCACCGGCGCTGACCGGCGGTAGACCACCCCACGGACCTCGGCGAGCAGGATGTGCCCGAGCCCGTCCGGAGCACCGCCGATCACCACGATGCCCGGGTTGAAGAAGCTGACCAGGCCGACGAGCACCTGGCCGAGGCGGCGTGCGGTGTCCCGGACCAGGGTCTGGGCGGCCGGGTCGCCGGCGATCGCGGCCGCCGCGACGTCCGGCACGGTGAGCGTGCCGGCCGCCGTGTTCCGGGCGGCCAGCGCCGTGGACCGACCCGAGCGCGCCGCCGCCAGCGCCGCCTTGACCAGTCCGGCATCGCCGCAGTACGCCTCGAGGCAGCCGATCTCACCGCAGACGCAGGTCGGCCCGTCCTCGTCGAGCGGTAGGTGTGCGATGTCTCCCGCGCTGCTGGTGGCTCCGCGGTAGAGCGACCCGCCGAGCACCAGGCCACAGCCGATCGCCGTACCGAGCTTCAGGTAGAGGAAGTCCTCGAAGGTGCGGCCGATCCCGGCGTGTTGCTCGCCGAGCGCGAGCACGTTGGCGTCGTTGTCGACCAGCGCCGGGCAGCCCAGTTCGGTGGCGAACGCGTCCCGGACCGGAAAGCGCTGCCAGCCGGGCAGCACGGCCGGTGCGATGGAGGTGCCGTTGTCGACCGGTCCGGGCAGCGCGACGCCGACTCCGGTGAGTTCGGCCACTCCCGACTCGGCGCGGAGCTTGCCGACCAGCTCCACGGCTCGTCCGATCACCGCCTCCGGTCCGCTGCGCACCTCGGCCGGCTCACCGGTCTCGGCAAGTACGTTCAGCTCGCCGTCGGTCACCGCCACCGTGATCCGGTCCGCCGCGATGACCACGCTGGCGAAGCGCACTCCGGCGGAGAGGCGCAGCAACGACGAGCGGCGCCCACCGCGGGAGGCGGCCGGTCCGGCGGTCTCGACCAGGCCCCGCGCGACGAGTTGGTCCAGCTCCGTGGTGAGGGTCGTCCGGGACAGGCCCAGCAGGTCACCCAGCTCCACCCGGGATCGTGGGCCGTCGCGCAACAACCGGACCAGCCGTGCCTGCTGCTGGTTCTCCGGCCGGACGAGGGCCATCACCACCACCTCCGGTCCGGAGTCTTCCATGATGGTGTTTCGAACCCGTGGCCGGCAGGGTCGGGCTTCGTCAACGGGTGTGGCCCGGTGGTGGACGACGGGTCGAGTCGGCCCGGCGACCTGCCGCCCTCGGGACACCCGGACACCGACGGGCCCGACCACCAAGGCTGGCGGTCGGGCCCGTCGGGGTGTGACTAGATGGTGCTGCCGTTGGTGCCGGAGCTGGACGGCTTGCTGCGGGGGGTGGCGGACGTCGAGCCGGTGGCCGTGCCCGACGTGCCGGAGCTCGACTTGGCCCCGGCCGTCGCCGGCGTTCCGGCGAACGTGTCGTCGGCGGGGGTGATCCCCTGGCTGCCGTTCTGGCTCAGCTTCTCGCCCAGCTTGGAGTGGCCGAGCTTGTCCTTGCCCTCGTGGTAGAGCCGGTTCGCCTGGGCCTGCGCGACACCGGCCGCCTCCTGGACGGTCGGGTGGTCGAGCACCTTGCGGCCCTGGATCACCAACTCCTCGTACTTCTCTCGGCCGGCTCGGGCGCCCAGGACGAATCCTGCAGCCAGCCCGCCAAGGAACATGATCTTTCCGCGCATGGCGGCTCCTTTCGTACCTGACGCGCCGTCGCCCCGCTCCGGTGACCCGGTGGCGGGACTGACCAGTTCGCGCCTGCGTCCTGTCATCGGCAGCTAACTACCCATCCTGCTCTCCGGTCATACCTCCTTGTGCTGCGATGGCGATTTATCCCTTCAGTTCGCTTTCCGGCAGCCCGGTGCGGCTACCTAACCCCCTGGACCAAGACCCCCCGGAATCCTGTACTCTTGTGCCCGGCACGCCCGGAGGAGAGATCCGCTCCGAGCGATACTGCGGTCCCCCGTAGCTCAATTGGCAGAGCAGCCGGCTGTTAACCGGCAGGTTTTTGGTTCGAGTCCAAACGGGGGAGCTTCCTTCATCCTGACGCCCGCCGGCAAGCCGGTGGGCGTTCGCCATTCCCGGCACCCGACTGCCGGGCCGCCCGGCCCGGCTTCGGCGGCGAGACCGCGCCGTCCGGTTTACGCTGGTGGCGCGTCGATTCCTGCGTCGATCGCTTGTGGGGTGGGATGAACGGGACCGAGAAGGCCGACGTCGTCATCGCCGGCGGGGGACTGGCCGGCCTCGCCGTGGCCCGTCGCCTGCACCGCGCCGGGGTGTCCTGGCGGCTGCTGGAAGCCGGCGACCGGCTCGGCGGCCGGGTCGCCACCGACGCCGTCGACGGTTACCTGCTCGACCGCGGATTCCAGGTCCTCAACACCGCGTACCCCCGACTGGGCACCCTGCTCGACTCCGACCGTCTCGACCTCGGCTGGTTCACCCCCGGAGTGCTGGTGCGCAAGGGCGACGAGTTGCTGCGGCTGGTCAACCCCCTGCGCGTGCCCACCGGCGGGCCGGGTACCGCCCTGGCTGGCGTCGGGTCGCTGCCCGACCGGCTGCGCTTCGCCGCCCTCGCCGCGGGCTGCGCCACCCTGCCCGCCGGGCGCCTGCTCGCCGCGCCCGAGACCAGCGCCGAGGCGGCGCTGCGGCGCGCGGGCCTCTCCGACGCGATCATCGAGGAGCTGCTGCGCCCGTTCCTGTCCGGCGTTCTGCTCGACCGGGAGTTGGAGACCTCCAGCCACGTCCTGGCCATGGTGCTGCGCTCGTTCGCCCGCGGTCGGATCGGCCTGCCGAGCGAGGGCATGGCGGCGCTGCCCCGGGCCGTCGCCGCCCCGCTGCCGGCCGGGCTGATCGACCTGAACACCAGCGTCTCCGAGGTTGCCCCCGGCCAGGTACGCAGCACGGCCGGCGAGATCCGTTGTCGCGCCGTCGTCGTCGCCGTCGACCCGCCCGCCGCCACCGGGCTGCTGGGCCTGGCACCGGTCCGCATGCGCGGCTACACCACCTACTATCACGCCACCACGGAACCGCCGCTGGACGAGCCGATCCTGCTCGTCGACGGAGACCGCCGTGAAATGGTCGCCAACACGGTCGTGGTCAGCCGGGCCGCGCCCCGCTACGCGCCGGCCGGCCGACACCTGGTCGCCACCTCCGTGGTCGGCCCGTCGGCCCCGCCCGAGCCGGCCGTGCGGCTGGAACTGGCCCGGCTATACGGACGGTCCACCGCCGACTGGGAGCACCTGACCACCGTCAGGATCCCCGCCGCCCTGCCGGCCGCGCCGCCGCCACAGGGTCGGCTGCGTAAGCCGGTGGCGCTGGGGCAGGGCCTGTTCGTCGCCGGTGACCACCGCGACAGCCCGTCCATCCAGGGGGCTTTGGCCAGCGGATGGCGCACCGCCGGAGCGGTCCTGCGGCACCTTCGCCAGGGCTGAAATTCGGGACCACGGGTCCGAAGATGATCACCTATGATCCTCGCCATGCCCGCATCCCTCGCCCCGCCGGTCTTCGACGCCGCGGCGGCGTATCCCCAGGTGGCCGCCGCTCGCGGCGCGCTGGCCGCCGGCGACTGGCCGGCGCTGCGCGCGCTGGTCGAAGAGCAGGACGCGCACGGCCGGACGGTCCTGGTCGGCGAGGTCGGTGATGTCCCGGACGCCGAGGCGTTCCTCCGTAAGGTGCTCGCCGAGCAGCCGGAGGACCCGGTGGCCGGCGCGATGCTGGGGGCGCACCTGATCCGCGCCGGCTGGCGGATCCGGTCGGCCGCGCGAGCGCAGGACGTCAGCCGGGACCAGTTCGTCGCGTTCTTCGACCATCTGCGCCGCGCCGAGCAGGTGCTGATCGACGTCACCGCCCGGCACCCCGAGGACGCGGCGGCCTGGACGCAGCGGGTCACCAGCGCCCGGGGGCTGCAGCTGGGCCAGGCCGAGGCCCGGCGGCGCTACGACCGACTCGCCGCCCACCACCCACACCACCTGCCGGCCCAGAGTTCGTTGCTACAGCAGTTCTGTCCCAAGTGGAGCGGCACCTGGGAGAAGACCCACGCGTTGGCCCGCGAATGCACCGAAGCGGCGCCACCGGGCGCCCCCAACGCGGTGCTCGTGGTCGAGGCACACCTGGAACAGGCCCTCGACCACGGCAACCTGCCCGCCGCGGGCCAGTTCCTGCGCGGCCCCCGGGTGCGCGCCGAAATCCACCAGGCGGCGCAGCGCTCGATCTGGCATCCCGACTACCGCAACGGCTGGGGCTGGGTGTGGGTACGCAGCACCTTCGCCTTCGCCTTCTGCCTGATGGAGGAGTGGACGCCGGCGGCCCAACAGTTCGCCGCCCTCGGCGACCTCGGCGACGAGTCGATGTTCGGCTACCTCGGTGACGCGGTGGCGAAGTTCCAGAAGTTCCGCGACAAGGCGTACGCGAAGGGTGGCCGGCCGTGATCCAGCACCTGGAGACCGACGGGGTGCCGACCCTGCTCGCCGCCACCGGCGGGCCGATGCGCGCCGGGTTGACCTTCCGGGTCGGCACCGCCGACGAGACGCTGCCCCGCCACGGCATCACCCACCTGCTGGAGCACCTCGTTCTCGCCCCGCTGGGCGTGGCCGACTACCACTTCAACGGCGCCACCGGGCCGGTCTTCACCACCTTCCACATGCAGGGCTCCGCGCCGGACATCGCCACCTTCCTCACCGCCGTCTGCGCCAACCTCGCCGACCTGCCCACCGGTCGGCTGGAGGTGGAGAAGGGCATCCTGCGCACCGAGTGGAGCAGCCGGGGCGGCGCGCCCATCGACGACATCCCGCTGTGGCGGCACGGCGCACGCGACTACGGGCTGAGCAGCTACCCCGAGTGGGGGCTGGGCAGGCTCACCGCCGAGGACCTGCGTCAGTGGGCCGCGCGCTGGTTCACCCGGGAGAACGCGGTGCTCTGGATCGCCGGCGACCGGGTGCCCGAAGGGCTGCGGCTGCCACTGCCGGCCGGCACCCGGCAGCCGGTACCGGTCGCCTCCTCGGCACTGCCCACCACTCCGGCGTACTTCGTGCACGGCTCGCAGGCAGTGGTGCTCGACGCGGTCGTGCGGCGCTGCGCCGCCGCGAGCGTCTTCGCCGACGTGCTGGAACGCGAGCTGTTCCGGGCACTGCGCCAGGACGCCGGGCTCTCCTACACCACCACCACCGGGTACGAGCCTCGTGGCGACGGCCAGGCCCACCTGCGGGCCCTCGCCGACGCGCTCGCCGAGAAGCAGGACGCCGTGCTCGGCGGGTTCGTCGACGTGCTGGCAAAGCTGCGGGTGGGTCGGATCGAGCAGAGCGACCTCGACGCCGCGGTGGCCAAGCGGGTCGACATGTACGCCACCGCCGAGGCCGACGCCGCGCGACTGCCCGCGTACGCCTTCAACCTGCTCACCGGCGAACCGAACCGCACCATCGACGAGCACCTCGCCGACTTCAAGGCCGTCACCGTCGCCGACCTGCACGAGGTGGCCCAGGAACTCTGCGCCTCGGCGCTGCTTATGGTGCCGGACGGGACCAGTGCCGACTGGGCCGGCTTCACCGCCGCGCCCACCTCGTCGGAGTCGACCGCGACCGGCACCACCTACCACAGTCGAGACGACGACAGCCGACTGCGGATCGGAACCGAGGGGGTCAGCCGCCTCGCCGCCGGGGGCACCCTCACCGTCGGGTACGCCGACTGCGCCGCGCTGCTCGCCTGGCCGGACGGCGCCCGGCAGCTGATCGGCCACGACGCGATCGTGCTGCACATCGAGCCGACTCTGTTCGACCTGCGCCCGGCGGCGATGAACGTGATCGACGCCGGAGTGCCGATCGACCGGCAGGTCAACATGCCGCCCCGCCCCCCTGAGCAGATCCCACAACCACGCGCGGTGCGCGAGGCCCACGAACACCTGGCCCGCCCGAAGCGGGCCTGGTGGGAGGTGCTGCTGATGGTGCTCAGCGGCCTCGCCACCCTGGTGGTCGGCGGGCTCACCCTGCTGCTCACCCTCGGCATGTTCATCAGCCCCACCGCCGAGGAGGACAAGGGCCTGTTGTGGGGTGTGGTCGTGGTCGGCTGGCTGCTCACTGTTATCCTCGCGATGCCCATCGTGCTGCTGGCACGGGGGCGACGCCGGTGAGGAACAGCCATCGACGCTGGCCGGTGATCGACTGGGCGGGATAAGATCCGGCCCGGTACCGGGGCGGTAGCTCAGCCGGTTAGAGCAGGGGACTCATAATCCCTCGGTCGCGGGTTCGAGCCCCGCCCGCCCCACCACGGATACTCGCTGAGTCCGCAGCCGCACGCCCTCCGGAGATCCGCTTCAGCGCTATCCGCCGCGCTTCTCCTTCGCGCGGAAGTGCGCGCACGGCTGCTCGGCGTGCCAGCTGCTCCCCACCAGGGCGACGGGGTAGTCGATCTCTCTGACCTGGTGATCGCCGGTCTCGACCGAGAATCGCATCGACAACAGCTCACCCCCGAACGCGGTGGCGCATTCGAGGCGCAGCTTGACGTCGATCACGTCGGTACCACCGGGGCGTAGCAAGCGGGACCTGCCGGTGTCACTGACCAAAGCACCCGGTGCTTGCCCAGTCGCCGCACGAACCGTAATCGGTGCCTGGCCAGCGTTGGTCACTGCCAGTTGCCCGTCCAGCTGGAGAACGCCGTCGACGTCCGAACCCCCGCCAGCGATGGATACGGGGAAGGCCACGAGTGCGACCGAAGCATTTCGCTCCCGCTCCTCCTGCGAGTCCCGCAGCTCGTGTACACCAAAGCCACCAAGCACCGCGCCGACGACAAAGGCAGCGACGAGCCGGACACCCATCTTCCGTCTAGCCAGGAGGCGGTCGGGCACCACGCTGCCCGCCGCCGTCGACTGATGGTTCTGCTCATCCAGGTCGATCACTTCACGCCCCGTCGACATGGTGCCAGCCTAGGGCGTCCCTGACAGCACGTCGCCGGTCGTACAGCCACCTGTGCAGCCAAGGTGCACCACCGACGCCGACGCCGGCCGGACCGCTACGGGCGGGATGACACCCGGCCCCTGTTCTGAGATCCCTCGGTATTCAGCGTTGCTATCTACCGGTACCTAGTGTTACCGTCTACCAGTAGTAAGCGTCGCTGGGTAGCGAGGGGATGATGGCATGGGCAACCAGATGACAGAGATGCTGAAGGGCACTCTCGAGGGCATCGTCCTGGCGATCCTGAGCCGCCGATCCGCCTACGGCTACGAGATCACCGCGTGGCTGCGCGACCGCGGATTCTCGGACATCGCGGAAGGCACCATCTACGCGCTGCTCGTCCGCGTCGAGCAGCGCGGGTTCGTGGACGTGGAGAAGGTTCCCTCCGAAAAAGGGCCCCCGCGGAAGGTGTATTCGCTCAACGCGAAGGGGCGAGACCAACTCGCCGAGTTCTGGAGGACGTGGAGCGTCCTCGCGGAACGCATCGAGCAACTCCACCACAACGACAACCAACACGACGGAGGAGCATGAGCATGGCTGCGAAGTGGATCGAGACGCTCGTCGGGTCGCTCGAGCAGAAGAAGCAGTACAAGCGGCACATGGCCCGAATCGAGGCCCTGCCGGAGCCCTATCGCGGCGCGGCCAAGGCTCTTCAGCGGTACTTCATGTACCACGGAGGGATCCTCGACGGCGACACGCTCATCACGATGCTCGGCGACTTCGTCGACCTCTGGGAGCGTGCGGTTGCCGACGGAACGCCGGTCCGCGCAATCGTCGGCGACGACCCGGTCGAGTTCGCCGAGACGTTCCTGCAGGCCTACTCCGGCAAGCAGTGGATAGACAAGGAACGCGAGCGCCTCAGGAAGGCGATCGACGCCGCCACCAGCGACAACGGTGAGGGAAAGCGATCATGACCACCACGACGCGCGAACCTGCGATCAGGGTGCGGGCCATCACGAAGTCCTACCGCGACCTGCACGTGCTGCGGGGCGTCGACCTCGACGTGGCAGCCGGGAGCATCTTCGCTCTGCTCGGCTCGAACGGCGCCGGAAAGACCACGCTGGTGCGGATCCTGTCGACGCTGCTGAAGGCGAACACCGGCACCGCGACCGTCAACGGCTTCGACGTCTCCTCGGCCCCGGGCGACGTGCGCAAGTCGATCAGCCTGACCGGCCAGTTCGCCGCGGTCGACGGAGTGCTCACCGGCAGGGAGAATCTGGTCCTGGTAGCGAGGCTCCGCCACCTGAAGAACCCGGGTGCGGTCGCTGACGACATGCTCGCCCGTTTCTCGCTCACTGCTGCCGGGAACCGCCGGGCGGCGACGTACTCGGGCGGCATGCGCCGGCGGCTGGACATCGCGATGAGCCTTGTCGGCAACCCGCCGGTCGTGTTCCTCGACGAGCCGACCACCGGCCTCGACCCGCAGGGCCGCATCGAGGTCTGGCAGACGGTGAAGCAGCTCGCCAAGGACGGCACGACCATCCTGCTGACCACCCAGTACCTCGACGAGGCCGAGCAACTCGCCGACCGGATCGCGATCCTGCACCAAGGCACGATCATCCAGAACGGCACCCTCGCCGAGCTGAAGCGGCTCCTCCCGTCCGCCAAGGTCGAGTACGTCGAGAAGCAGCCGACCCTCGAGGACGTCTTCCTCGCCCTCGTCGGCGGCACCGGTGACACCGGCGACGAGGTCGCGATGTCCGCAGGAGAGGAACCCCGATGACCGCCCACGCCCTCAGCGACACCGGAACCCTCACCGGCCGCTCCCTGCGTCACATCCTCCGCAGCCCGGACACCATCATCACCACAGCGGTCACCCCGGTCGCGCTGATGCTGCTCTTCGTGTACGTGCTGGGCGGTGCCATCAACACCGGATCCGACGGGTCGTACATCAACTACATGCTCCCGGGCATCCTGCTCATCACCATCGCATCCGGCATCGCCTACACGGCGTACCGCCTGTTCCTGGACATGCAGGGCGGCATCTTCGAGCGCTTCCAGTCGATGCCGATCCCACGGCCCTCCGTGCTCTGGGCGCATGTGCTGACCTCACTCGTCGCCAACCTGGCCTCGCTCGTGATCGTCACCGGCGTCGCACTGATCATGGGGTTCCGCACCGGCGCCTCCGTAGCCGACTGGCTCGCCGTCGCCGGCATCCTGATCCTGTTCACCCTCGCCCTCACCTGGATCGCCGTGATAGCGGGACTGTCCGCCAAGACCGTCGACGGCGCCAGCGCCTTCAGCTACCCGCTGATCTTCCTGCCCTTCATCAGCTCGGCGTTCGTCCCCACCGACTCGATGCCCGGCCCGGTCGCGTGGTTCGCCGAGAACCAGCCGGTCACGTCCATCGTGAACACTCTCCGCGCGCTGTTCGCGCAGCAACCCGCCGGCGACGACATCTGGATCGCCCTCGCCTGGTGCGCCGGCATGCTCGTGGCCGCCTACGCCGCCGCCACAGCGATCTACCGCAAGAAGATCAGCTAAATCGATCGCAACGTGACAGCGCCGCATCCGCATGGATGCGGCGCTGTCCCCTGCGCAGTGCCGCTGCGGCGGACCCACCCGGTCAAGGTCGTCGAGGTTGACCGTCAGCGAGGTGCCGCGGCCGGATCGCCGTCCGGCGCGCGGCACGGTCGAGGACGGCGACGACCAGGGCATGTGGCACGGTGAGCGCCGCGATGAGCATCAGGGCGGTCGCCGCCGACTCGGGCCAGTCGGCGGTGAGCCAGAGCACGGCCAGCACACCGAGCGCGGCCAGGCTGGGTAGCGCGGCCTGCCGGGCCAGCCGCCGCAGTGGGCGGGCCAGCCGGCCGGCGGCCAGGTCTGCCGCGTTGGACGGGTCGGCGGCCAGCAGCCGGGCGAGGTGCCGGGGTGCGTGCCAGCCGCCGAAGTACGCCCCGAACGCCGCCAGCGGCGGCACCACCAGGACCAGCGCCAACAGCAGGGCCAGCTCGGCGGCCAGGGCGTGGTCGCCGCGCCGCCAGCACCGTACGCCGGCGACGACGGCGAGGACGGTCACGGCGGTGACGGCCGCGCGGGCCGGGCCGGGGGGCAGGCCGCCGGAACCGGCGGAGAGCGCCGCGACCAGCGGGGCCACCTCGGCCCGGTGCGCCGCGAGGGGCAGCAGCACGAGCGTCGTACCGAAGGCGGCGGCGGTGAGCGGGTCGATGCGGGACGGGCGGCCGGCGCGGAAGTCGGTGAAGGCCGTCTCACCCGTGCCGAAGTGGGCGGCGGAGAGCAGCAGGAAGGCGAGCAGGGCCGGCCCGGGTAGCGCCCGAAAGGCCAGGAAGACCGCCACGACCAGCGCCGCGTAGCCGGCCGCGAGCAGTGCCACGCGCGGTGCCCGCGGGCCGAGTACGAACCGGGGTACGAGGTGGTCCAGCGCACCGTGCGGAATGCCGACGACCAGGCCGGCCACCAGCAGAGCCGGGCCGGCGTCGCCCCAGCCGCCCGGCACCACCAGCTCGACGGCGAGCGTGGCGCCGACCACGGCCCGGGACGCCACGACGGCTACCCGGGCCGGTAGCTGATCTCCACCCGCCCACACCAGCGGACCATATAGCCTCATTTGGGACGAAAGCAGTGATCTGGCGGGAGTGCCGTGAACTTTGAGAACTTGTTCGACTACAACGTCGACCAGTACACGATCGTCTCGCATGTGCTGACCCTCGGCTATGCGGTGATGGCCGCCGGCCTGGTCTACTTCCTGCTCACCCGGAACACGTCCGGACGGCGTTACCAGCTGGCCTCGACGCTCTCCGCAGTCGTGATGATCTCCGCGTTCTTCGAGCTGTGGGTACTGGCCCAGCGCTGGTCCGAGGCGTTCGACTGGACCGGCACCGCGTACGTGGGCAGCGACATCCTGTTCAGCAACGGCTACCGGTACATGAACTGGTCGATCGACGTGCCGGTGCTGCTCATCCAACTGCTGGTGGTACTCGGCATCACCGGCCGGGCGTTCCACCGCACCTGGGTGCTCTTCGTCGTCGGTGGGCTGGCGATGATCTACACCGGCTACGCCGGCCAGTTCCACGAAGTCGACCGGTCGGCGCCCTTCTGGATCTGGGGCCTGGTCAGCACCGCGTTCTTCGTGCTGCTGCTCGTGCTGGTCTACCGGGTCATCTTCGGCAACCTGCACCGGCTGCCCATCTCCGCACGGCCGATCGCCAAGGCGGTGTGGTGGCTGCTGCTGATCTCCTGGCTGCTCTACCCCGGCGCGTACCTGATGCCGGCCATGTGGGACTCCGCCGACGGCGTCGTCGCCCGACAGATCACCTACACCCTCGCCGACATCACCTCCAAAGTGGTGTACGGCGTCCTGCTCGGAGTCATCGCGCGCAAGGTCAGCGTCGACGAGGGGTACGGGCCGGCGATCGAGGAGGACGTCGCCCAGCCGCGTGGCGGCCTCACCTCGACGACGTGAGGTCCGCTCCACGAGGTCGAGCACGCGTCGCGACGAGGCGGGCAACCGGCCAGTCCTGATCAGCGGCTGCTCCGCCGGGTATCGGCGTTGCTGGCACGCCCTCCGCCGTACCGCTCGCAGGTCGCGAACGGGCGGTACGGTAACCCGTCGATGCGGGGTGAGCCGATGAAGGTCAGGATGCTGCCCGCCGTCGTGGCGGCGCTGCTGGTCGCGGCCATGCTCGGCGGTGACCGGGGGGTGGGTGGCGCAGCCCAGCTGCGCCTGGACGTGACACCGGCCGCCGCGCTCGCCGACGAGCCGGTCCGGGTACGCGTCGGCGGTCTGGCCGCCGGTGAGCGGGTGGTCGTCTCCGCCGAGGCCGAGGACCACACGGGGCAGTCATGGCACGCGTCAGCCACCTTCGTGGCCGACGCCACCGGCACCGTGGACGTCTCCCAGGACGCCCCCGTCGAGGGCTCGTACTCCGGGGTCGACCCGATGGGGCTGTTCTGGTCGATGGAACCGCTCGCCGGTGACGCCTCCTACTTCGCGCCGGTCTGGCCGCACCTACGGCGCGACTTCCCGGTGTGGCTGTCGGCCGCCGGTGGCGGCCGGGAGCCGGCGAGCGTCACCGTACGCCGGGACTGGACAGCCGGCATGGTCTCGTTCACCGAGCTGTCGCCGGCGGCCGACGGCGTACGCGGGATGCTCGTACTGCCGCCGCCGGACGTGCCGCGACGGCCCGGTGTGCTGTGGTTCGGTGGCTCCGAGGGCGGCATCGGCGGGCGGTACGACGCCCCGTTGCTCGCCTCCCGTGGGCATCCGGTCCTCTGTCTGGGCTACTTCGGCGCGCCGGACCTGCCGGGCAGCCTGCATGACATCCCGCTGGAGTACTTCGCCAGCGCCGCCGGCCTGCTCGCCCGGTACTCCGGCGGTGAGGTGGCGGTGGTGGGCTACTCGCGCGGCACGGAGGCCGCCTTGTTGCTGGCGCAGCTGCACCCCGACCTGGTACGCGCCGTCGTCGTGTACGCGCCGAGCAGCGTGGTCCACGCGGGCTACCCGTACACCGGAGCGGCGGCCTGGACGCACGACAGCCGCCCTGTCCCGCGTGGACCGATCCCGGTCGACCGGATCGACGGACCGGTGCTGGCGATCACCGGAGCGGACGACCAACTCTGGGACGCGGCCACCTACACCGCCGAGCTGATGCTGGCGCTCGGCGACCCATCCCACCGCGCGCTGGTCTATCCGGACGCGGGTCACGGTGTCGGCACCTTCCCGTACCTGCCGTCGGAGACGGTGCACCAGGGGCGGACCGGCACGCAGACGCACGGCGGCACCCGCGCGGGCGACGCCGCCGCCCGGCTGGACGGGTGGTCGCGGGTCCGCACCTTCCTCGCCACGGTCTGACGGCCGTTCGTCGCCCGGATCCGCGCCGAAACCCTCGGGTGGGGCTGCCGCCTCCAGTGGCGGCAACCCCACCCGGTCAACGCGCCGGTCGAGGACTCTTCGGCAGGTCGAACTGGTCGGCGCGGCGGCAGTCGCGCTGGTTGCCGATCGCGTCCGGCCCCAGCCGGTCGAGCACCGTCCGGGCCTGCTGCCGGCCCAGGTTCCAGGCGTACCACGGGTCCGGCTCGGCCAGGTCGTCGGCGATCCAGCTGAGCGTGCACCGACGTACCGGATCCGGCAGGGCGGACAGGGCGGGGGTGGCGTCCGCGGAGAGCGCCCGCAGATACCAGGCGTCGATCCGGCCGGTCTGCTCGTACCGGGCGACGTTGCGGCGGGCCGCGTAGTCCTCCGGGTTGAGCGCCGCCAGACCCAGCAGCATCACCACCGCGAGCGCCGCGGTCACGCCGGGGATCCAGCCGCCGCGCCAGCGTAGGCCGGCCGCCAGGATCATCAGGAAGACGGCGCCGAGCAGCAGTTCGAAGGCCATCACGAAGATCCGTTCGCCGGTGAAGCTGTAGACCTTCTGGTAGGTGTACATCCGCGACAGCGCCGAGACCACGACGACCACGCTCAGCGCGCTGAGCAGACCCAACAGGATCCGCAGCAGTACGCGGTCCGACCCCCGATCCCGGCGGGCCCACCGGGCCACGCCGCCGAGCACCGCCACGGTCAGCACGGTCACCACGACCAGTTGCCAGAAGCCACTGCGGGCGTACTCGGCGTAGCTGAGGCCGGTGGTGGCCAGCACGTGCCGCTGCCCGCCGAAGAGCACGGTGAACTGCACGGCGACGAAGCCGCCGAACAGGGCGGTCAGGGTGGCGATCGGCGGCGCCCACTCGACCAGGCTGAGGCTGCGCGCCGTCGGCCGGTCCACCGAGGTCAGATCGGGCGGGGCGGCGATCGTGTAGACCGCCGCCACGGCGACCAGGGCGCCCACGGCGGCCAGGAACAGCCAGCGGAACACCCCGCTCACGCTGATCTCCGGAACGACGGCGCCGAGCGCCTGCGAGAACGCGGCGTCGGCGGAGGAGAGCAGCGTCCCAAACACCACCAGGACCACCACGGTGGCGACGACCGAGCCGACGACCCGGCGCGCGGTCCCGGAGTCGCCGCCGGGAGCC
This sequence comes from Micromonospora phaseoli, assembly GCF_900109115.1. GTDB lineage: Bacteria > Actinomycetota > Actinomycetes > Mycobacteriales > Micromonosporaceae > Micromonospora > Micromonospora phaseoli. Next base: position 122,015 of record NZ_FNYV01000009.1, on the reverse strand, counting down.
CGCACGTGGGCACGGACCCAGGGCAGCCCGCGTACCGCCGCGATCGGGGCGGCCACCAGGCTGAACAGGATCGACCGGACCCGCCGGCCACCGACGATCGCCAGCGCCGCGCAGCCCAACGCCCCCAGTACGCAGAACGTGACCAGCCACCAGGCGTTGCGGAAGGCGAGCACGCCGAGCAGCGCCAGAGCCGCAGCGGCCCAACCGGCTCGGATCCACCGTTGTGCGCGGGGCATCTCGGCGGTGTGGCGCCGTACCGCGACGGTGACACCGGCGGTGAGGATCAGCCAGCCGAGGAGCCAGCCGACGCCGGTGCGGCCCAGCGGCGTGAAGGCGGCCACGCCCAGCGCCCCCACCAGGACGGCCAGTGGAGTGGCCCGGTCCCGGGCTGGTCCCGGTCCGGGCCACGCCCGGTCGAAGAACGACGTCTGCGGCGGCAACGGTCGGAAGGAGTACGGCGAGCCGGGCGGCGGGTAGCCGCGCGGGCCGGCGGCTGTCACCGGCGGCCCGAGCCGGTTCCCGGCCGCCGACCGAGCCGGGCTTGTCGCGCCGGCCGGGCTTGTCGCGCCGGCCGGGCTTGTCGCGCCGGCCGGGCTTGTCGCGTCGGCTGGGCTTGTCGCGTCGGCCGGGCTTGTCGCGTCGGCCGGGCTTGTCGCGTCGGCTGGGCCGGTCGAAGCGCTGGCGGACGGGGTCGCGGTCTCCGTCGGTACACCTTGCGGTGCCGGTGGGGTCGTCGCCCGGTCGTCCGCTGTGGTCACGGCGGTGGTCACCGTGACGTGGGGTGCGCCGGTGGTGGCGGCGGTGGCCGCCTCGGGTGGTCGGGTTGGTGTCACCTCGGCTTTCCGCGGCGACGGCAGCGTCGCGCGGGCTGCTTCGATCGGGGCGGACACCGTGGCCGGCTGCCCCGAGACGGCGGCGCGCGTCGTCGTCGGGGCGTCCGGACCGGCGGTGCTGGCCGGGCCGGTGGTGCTGGCCGGGCCGGTGGTGCTGGCCGGGCTGGTGGTGCTGGCCGGTTCCCCGGGCGCGAGCAGTGGGAGGAAGATCGCGTAACCCCGGGTACCGGGCGGGACGGTCACCGGGATCGCCCAGGCCGGCTGGTCGGCCGGACCGGGCCAGACGATGGACTGCAACTCCTCGGCAGGCGGCATGACCAGCAACTGGGGGATCATCGCGGCCGGTTCTGCCGGGGCAGCGCCGGATGCGGCAGTGACCTCGTCGGGTTCGCCGGTGCCCGGGGAATCCTCGACGGGTGGCGGCTCGGACACCGCGCCCTCCTAGATCGACAGGTTGCCGTCACTCTAGGGCTGGTCACCCTTTCGCGTTGTCCCTTGTCCCTTGTCGCTGGCCACGAACGCCGCCCCGGTGTCCCCGCCCCACAGGCAGGTTAAGAAGGGGCCCCTTTACTACGCCAGGCGTTAATAGGGGGCCCTTCCTTTCATCCGGGCGTGCCGGCGCCGCGGTCGTCGAGGACGAGCGGGGCGCGGCCGTGGACGGCGTACCGGATGTGGGTGACCTTCGGGGTGGGTACCACGCGGGTGGGGGTCAGCTCGATCGCCTCGAAGTCGTCGAGGCCCAACTCGGCGTCGAACAGCGCAAGTCCGGTGCCGAGCACGACCGGCACCACGTGCAGTTCCAACTCGTCGAGCAGGCCGGCGCGCAGCACCTGCCGGACCAGGCTGCCGCCGCCGGCCACCGCGACGTCCTTGCCTCCGGCCGCCTCCCGGGCCTGGGCCACGGCGCTGGCCACCCCGTCGGTCACGTAGGTGAAGCTGGTGCCGCCCTGGCGTAGCAGCGTCGGGCGGGGCCGGTGGGTCACCACGAAGACGGGGGCACGGAACGGCGGTTCGTCGCCCCACGGCACCTCGCCGCCGTCGGCCATCCGGCGCCCCATCACGTACGCGCCGGCCGCGGCGAACGACTCGGCGATGATCTCGGAGTCGGTGTCGTCCCGGCCGCCGGCGAAGCCCTGCCGTTCGCGCCAGGCCATCGCCTCGGTTGCCCAGCGGGTGACCCGGAAGAAGCCGTGGCTCTCCGCCGACTGCATCCAGTCGCCGTCCCCGTCGTGCCGTGGGCCGGCGTAGTGGCCATCCAGTGACACCGACAGCTGCGCGGTCACCTTCGTCATGTCCGTTCCTCCAGGATCCGGGGGCATCCGCCACGGGTGCCCGCTCGCTGGTGGATCGGAGCCGATCCAACCGCTTCTACCGGATCTCGTTGTGATCCAGGTCACTCGCTGCGGCGGCCCGGCGGAGCAGGTGTCGCCGTTCCGGGTCGTTGCCGGCGAGACTCGCCGCGGCCCGCCAGGCCACCACGGCGGCGGCCCGGTCGTCGGCCAACTCGAGCAGGTGGGCGCGCACGGCGTGCAGTCGATGGTGGCCGGCGAGCAGGCCCGACTCCACCTCGGCCAGCAGCGCCAGCCCGGCGGCCGGCCCGTGCACCATGCCCAGCGCCACCGCCCGGCTCAGCGTCGCCACGGGGTTGGGCGCGAGTCGGTCCAGCACCTCGTAGAGGGCGAGCACCTGCGGCCAGTCGGTGTCCTGCGCGGTCGGCGCCTCGGCGTGCACCGCCGCGATGGCCGCCTGCACCTGGTACGGGCCCGGCGGCGAGGTGGCCAGGCTCTGCGCGACGAGCGCGGTTCCGGTGTCGATCGCCGTCCGGTCCCACCGTCCGCGGTCCTGCTCCGCCAGCGGCACCAGTTCGCCGTCCGGCCCGACCCGTGCCGCCGCCCGGGCCTCGGTCAGCAGCATCAGCGCGAGCAGACCCGCGGTCTCACCGTCGTGCGGCAGCCGGTCATGCAGCCGTCGGGCCAGCCGCAGCGCATGCTGGGTCACCTCGGCGCGGCGCAGGTCGGGACCGCTGCTGGCGCTGTACCCCTCGTTGAACATCAGGTACAGCACCTGGCGGACCACGGCCAGTCGCGGGCCCCGTTCCTCCTGCGGTGGCAGCGCGAACCTGGCGTCTGCCTCCCTCAGCCGTTGTTTGGCCCGGGAGATCCGTTGCCCCATGGTCTTCTCCGGTACCAGGAACGCCGCCGCGACCTCGGCGGTGGTCAGCCCGCCCACCGCGCGCAGGGTCAGCGCCAGCTGCGCGGGCGGGGGCAGCACCGGATGGCAGCAGAGCAGGAACAGCTCCAGCAGGTCGTCGCGGGGCGGCTCGGCGTCCGGTGGTGGGGCGACCAGCGCGTCGCGCGGGGTGGCGTCGAGCATCGCGCGCTCCCGGTGGACCCGAGCGGCCTCGGTGCGCACCTGGTCGACGTAGCGGCGGGCGGCCACGGTGTGCAGCCACCCTGAGGGATGTTCCGGAACGCCGTCGTGCGGCCACCTCTCGACGGCGGCGACCAGCGCCTCCTGCACCGCGTCCTCGGCCCGGGTGAAGTCGCCGTAGCGGCGTACCAGCGCGCCGAGCAGTTGCGGCGCGAGCCGGCGCAGCAGTCCGACGGTGGCCTCGTCGAGGCTCAGTGCGGTGCCCCGTCCTGGGTCATCAGCGGCCAGATCTCAAGGCCGCCGCCGATGCCGATGCCGAGCCGCAGCCCGGGGTACGACCGGGCGATCTCCAGCGCCCGCTGTTCACTGTCGACGTCGACCACGAAGTACGAGCCGACGTACTCCTTGGCCTCCAGGTACGGCCCATCGGTGATCACCGGGACGGCGTCGACCATCCGTACCGTCCGGGCCCGGGTCTCCAGGCCCTGCGAGTCCACCAGCTCGCCGGAGGCGCGCAGCGCCTCGTTGAAGGCGTCCACCTGACCGATCAGCGTGGCCAGGTCACCCTCGGGGAGGCTGCCCCAGACCTCTTCGTTGCCGTAGATCAACATCAGGTATTTCACGTTTCATCTCCATAATGGTCAAGGTGTACAAAAACAGACAGGACGTCAGGCCCTGCCCCGACGCACTGTTGTAGCAGGTAGAGGGGCTGCGGATGGCGGGCCACGGCTGACTCTCCGGCCGTCGACCCGCCGTGCCAGCGGCACAACCGCTGGTCGTGGCGACCGAGCCAGGAAGGAGCCGCCATGGCCGCTCCCACCGTCACCGCCTCACTCAACGCGACCAGTTTCGCCCCCGGTGCCCAGATGTTGCTCACCATCACCTACGGCGACCTCGACAACAAGACCCTGACCGTCACCGTCGTGGTCACCGACACACAGGGCAACAGCAGCGCACCGGTCAAGGTCAGCGCGGTCATCGACCCGCTCGTCGTCACCGTCACCGACACCTCGGGGCGCGCCTGGACCCGGGTGTCGGACAACGGCTCGGTGGCCGTGTACCGGGCGGTGGCGTGATGTCCCGGGTCACCGTAACGGTTCGTGACTCCGCCGGGCAGGCCGCCACCGCCGCCGCCAACTACACGATCCTGCCGCCGGTGCTCGGCGGTTACTACCTCTCCGGTGGCGCGGATCCGACGGCCGACATGGCCGGCGGCAACTTCCGGTCGCTGACCCAGTACCGCAGCTTCGCCGACGGCTATGTCTTCCCCGGTTACAACCGACCGTGGCTGGTCACCCTCGGCCGGTCCGGGGTGCTGCTCAACATGGTGCTGGAGCTGAAGCACTACGGTGCGCCCGACACCGGGCCGCAGACATTCGTCGTGGACGGCGTGACGCACACCGTGCCGGCACCGACGATGACCATCCAGCAGCGTCCGGGCACGGTCTGGCCGAAGGCGTACGGGTACGGCCAGGTCCTGGCCGGGCAGTGCGACGGGTTGTTCGCCCGGGCGCTGTCGCAGTACCGGACGATGGGTTTCGGGGTGAACATCCAGCTCGCCTCAGAGTTGGACACCGACCACGAGTTCGGCACCACCGAATCCGGCAAGGCGTACACCTGGGCGGAGTCGGACGGGCGAGCCGTGCAGGCGATGACGTACATCGTCGACTGGTTCAGGGCCAAGGCGCTGCCGCAGGGCACCACCTTCTCGGTCGGCCTCGGCGGTTTCGACCGGGACTGCTTCCGGCGCACCCACCCGGAGTCGCTGATGACGCGACTGGACCACCTCCAGTGGAACGTCTACGCCACCAGCCCCGGGCACACCGCCCTGGACCGGTTCCGGCGGACCAAGGACTGGGCGGTGGTCGATCTCGGCCCGGTGGCGCTGTCGCGTCCGGTGCTCATCGCCGAGTGGGGCGTGCGGGTGGCCGAGCTCCCCGACCAGGCGGGCTGGATCGCCACGGTGCCCCCGGCGATCGCCCGGCTCAACGCCGAACGGGGGCCGTTCATCGCCCGGACGAACTACTTCAACTCCGGCTGGGGCGCCCTCAACCCGAAGGTGACCGGGTTGGCCGCGCTGCGGGCCGCGTACGCCCGGCCCCCGTACGCCTGATCCGGCAAAGCCCGCCCGGTCCGGGATTTCCCGAGCCGGGCGGGCTTTGGCGTGCCTCGGCCGACCGGTCGCATTCGTCGGCCGTCGGCCCAGGCGTCTTGACAGCAGGGCCACCCTGGTTGCATGGTTAGTTACATGAGTAGTGAACCGGCCAACCAGGGCGGCGAGTCGGGATGGTGGACGTGATGGAGGAAGGCCGGCCGATCTTTCTCCAGATCGCGGAGCTGCTGGAGAACTCGATCCTGGACGGCACGCTCGCCGAGGAGGACCAGGTGCCGTCGACGAACGAGCTGGCGTCCTTCCATCGGATCAACCCCGCGACCGCCGCCAAGGGGGTCAGCAAGCTGGTCGACGACGGAACCCTCTACAAGAAACGAGGAATCGGCATGTTCGTCTCTCCCGGCGCCCGCGCGCAGCTGCGCGGCCGGCGCCGCGACGAGTTCGCCCGGCAGTACGTCCGACCGCTGCTGGCCGAGGCACGCAAGCTCGGCATCGACCCGGCGGAACTCAAGAACATGATCGACACCTGGGAGGAGGGCCGATGAGCCCCGTCGTCACCGTCACCGACCTGACGAAACGCTACCGAGACGTCACCGCGCTGGACGGGATCAGCTTCTCGCTCACCGAGAACCGGATCCACGGCCTGCTGGGGCGCAACGGCGCCGGCAAGACCACCCTGATGCAGATCCTCACCGCGCAGAACTTCGCCACCAGCGGGGACGTCGCCGTCTTCGGTCAGCATCCGTACGAGAACGAACGGGTGCTCTCCCGGATCTCCTTCATCAAGGAGAGCCAGACCTACCCGTCGAACCTTCGCGTGTCGCACGTCCTGCGGGCGGGCGGCCTGGTCCACCCGGGCTGGGACGAGGAGTTCGCCCAGCGGCTGATCGACGTGTTCCAGTTGCCGCGGCAGCGCAACGTCCGCAAGCTCTCCCGGGGCATGCTCTCCTCGCTCGGCATCGTCGTCGGGCTCGCCTCGCGGGCCCCGCTGACCTTCTTCGACGAGCCCTACCTCGGCCTGGACGCCGTCGCCCGGCAGCTCTTCTACGACCACCTGCTGGCCGACTACACCGAACACCCCCGCACGATCGTGCTGTCGACCCACCTGATCGACGAGGTCAGCGACCTGATCGAGCACGTGCTGTTGATGGACCGGGGCCGGCTGCTGCTCGACGTCGAGGCGGAGGCCCTACGCGGCCAGGTGGTCACGGTCTCCGGCCCGGTCGCCGCGGTCGACGAGTTCGCCCGCACCGGCGCCGAACTGCACCGGGTGCTGCTCGGCGGGACGGCCCGGGCCACCGTACGCGGCGACTTCGGTCCGGCCGCGCCCGACCGCGCCCGGTCCCTGGGCCTCGACCTCGAAGCGTCCTCGCTCCAGGACATCGTCGTCCGATTGACCACGTCGAAGACCGGCCACGCACCGGGCGCCGGCGGTGCCGGCGCGACCAACGAGGAGGCTGCCCGATGAACCGCGCCCTGACCGTCGCCCGGCTCCAGTTCGTCGACTGGCCCAGCGTGGTCGCCTGGCCCTGGGGGATCCTGGCGCTCAGCTTCGTCATCAACCTGGCGCTCTTCGCCTCGATGAACGAGAACGTCGACGTCGAGCCGACCACCGGTGGCCTGCTCAGCATCTACGTCGTGATGTTCGTCGCCTGCGTCAGCTCGATCACCCAGGACTTCCCGTTCGCGATCGGGTTGGGCATCTCACGCCGCAGCTTCTACCTGGGCAACGTGCTCCAGTACGTCGGCCAGGCGATCGCTTACGCGGCGGTGCTCTACCTGCTGGCGATGGCCGAGCAGGCGACCGACGGCTGGGGCATCGACCTGCGCTTCTTCGGGCTGCCCTTCCTTTGGGTGGAGCACCCGGTGCTGCGGTTCCTCGGTTTCGCGATCCCGTTCCTGCTGCTCGGCTTCCTCGGCATCGCCATCGCCGTGGTCTTCAAACGCTGGGGGGTCAACGGCATGCTCACCCTGAGCACGGTCGCGCTGGTCGGGCTCGGCGGGCTCGCCGTACTCGCCACCTGGCTGCGCTGGTGGCCGGCGATCGTCGGCTGGTTCGCCGACCAGTCGGGGGCGGCCCTGCTGGTGGGCTGGCCGGCGCTGCTCACCCTGCCGCTCGCGGTGCTCAGCTACCTCGCCATCCGACGCGCGCAGCCCTGACCGAGGGCCACCGACGACCGGTGACCGCCGACGACCCGGAGGCCGACGTTCGGCCGCTGTGCCGACCAGCGGACTCCGGGTGGGCCCGCCGCGACAGAACGGGGGCGGCCCCTTCCGACGCAATGTCGGGAGGGGCCGCGCGGCGGGCGGCACCGGCGGCGGCCTACCTATGCTCGATGCATGGAATTGCGGATCTTCACCGAACCTCAGCAGGGTGCCAGCTACGACGACCTGCTCGCCGTGGCCCGCCGCGCCGAGGAGACCGGCTTCGGCGCCTTCTTCCGCTCGGACCACTACCTCAAGATGGGTTCGGTCAGCGGCGAACCCGGCCCCACCGACGCCTGGACGACCCTGGCCGGGCTGGCCCGCGACACCCGCACCATCCGGCTCGGCACGCTGATGACCGCCGCGACGTTCCGGCTGCCCGGCCCGCTCGCGATCACCGTCGCGCAGGTCGACCAGATGAGCGGCGGGCGGGTCGAGCTGGGCATCGGCACCGGCTGGTACGACGCCGAGCACCGCGCGTACGGGATCCCGTTTCCGGGGCTGGGGGAGCGGTTCGACCGGCTGGCGGAGCAGCTGGCGGTGATCACCGGCCTGTGGCGCACCCCGCCGGGCGGGACTTTCGACTTCACCGGCGAGCACTACCAGGTCAGCGACTCACCCGCGCTGCCCAAGCCGGTGCAGCACCCCCACCCGCCGATCCTGATCGGCGGAATGGGCGCGAAGCGTACACCGCAGCTCGCCGCCCGGTACGCCGACGAGTTCAACCTGCCGTTCGTCTCGCTGGACGACACCGTCGTCCAGTTCGAGCGGGTCCGGGCCGCCTGCGCCGGAATCGGTCGGGACCCGGCCGAGCTGACCTGGTCCAACGCGCTGGTGCTGTGCTGCGGTCGGGATGACGCCGAGGTGGCCCGCCGGGCCGCCGTGATCGGCCGGGAGCCGGCCGAGCTGCGCGAGAACGGGCTGGCCGGCACGCCCTCCGAGGTGGTCGACAAGATCGGCCGGTACGCGGCGGTCGGCAGCCAGCGCCTCTACCTCCAGGTGCTGGACCTGGCCGACCTGGACCACCTGGACCTGGTCGCCACCGAGGTGATGCGGCAGCTCTGACCTGGTCGAAGCGTTGCGACTCCGATTGCGGCAGGCCGGGGTCCCAGCGACCCGGGAGACACCGGCATGCCGCAATCGGAGTCGATCTCGCCTCAGACCCGGTGCTCGTCGCGTAGCACCGTGTCCAGTTGGCCGTCCCGGTCACGGTCGATGTAGGTGACATCCGGCAGCCCGTCGCCGTCGAGGTCGAACTGCACCACGTCGGCCACGCCGTCGCCGTCGAAGTCGGTGACCACCTGGACCGAGCCGTCCATGTGCCGGGTCACGATCGACCGGGCGCCGGCCTCGACCCGGGGCGGCGGGCCGGGGGCGGGCGGCGGTGCCGGCACCGGCTCCGGGGTGGGGCTGGGCTGCGGGTCCGGCTGGCCCGCCCACGGCCCGGCATCGGCCCAGCTGGCCGAGGAGCCGTCAACTCTGCCGGCCGGGCCGCTGGCGGGCTCGACGCCGGTGCCTGCCGGGTCGATCTCCTCCTCGGAGGGGTACACGTCGCCGCGAGGGGCGGGATCACGGTAGCTGCTCATCGGCGTAGGGTTCCCCGACGGAGCTGGCGGTAACCGCCGGCCGCGGAGAGGGGGCCTCGTGTCGACGCACCGTAACTGGGCCGGCAACGTCGAGTACGCAGCCCGGGCGTACCACCGGCCGTCGTCGATCGACGAGTTGCGTGAGCTGGTCGCCGGCAGCGACCGGATCCGGGCGGTGGGCAGCGGGCACTCCTTCAACCGGCTCGGCGACACCACCGGCGACCTGGTCACCCTGGCGGGGCTGCCGGCCAGCGTGCAGCTGGACGAGCAGCGGCGGGTGGTCGACGTGCCGGCCGCGCTGCGCTACGGCGACCTGGCCACCTGGCTGCACGAGCGCGGGTACGCGCTGGCCAACCTCGCCTCGCTGCCGCACATCTCGGTGGCCGGCGCGGTCGCCACCGGCACCCACGGCTCCGGCGAGACCGTCGGCAACCTGGCCACCGCGGTCGCCGGCCTGGAGATGGTCACCGCCGACGGCGAGCTGCACGTCGTGGACCGCGCCCACCCCGAGTTCGCCGCCATGGTGGTCTCCCTGGGCGCGTTGGGCATCGTCACCCGACTCACCCTGGACGTGGTACCCACCTTCGACATCCGCCAGTACGTCCGCCTGGACCTGCCCCGCGCGGCGCTGGACGCGGCGCTCGCCTCGGCGTACAGCGTCAGCGTCTTCACCGACTGGCGCTCCACCCGGGGCACCCAGGTGTGGCGCAAGCAGCTCGCGGATCAACCCCCGCCCCCGGCGGACTGGCTCGGCACGACGGCGGCCGACCGGCCCTGGCACCCGGTGCCCGGCATGCCGGTGGTCAACTGCACCGAGCAGTTCGGCGTGGCCGGCCCCTGGCACGAGCGGCTGCCGCACTTCCGGCTCGGCTTCACTCCCAGCAACGGCGACGAGTTGCAGTCCGAGTACCACCTGCCCCGGGCGGTGGCCGCCGACGCGCTGGCCGCGCTGGACGAGGTGGCGCACCTGGTCGCCCCGGTCACGCTGACCAGCGAGCTGCGCACGATCGCCGCCGACGACCTCTGGCTCAGCCCGCAGTACGGCCGGGACAGCCTCGCCGTCCATTTCACCTGGATCGCCGACGCGACGGCGGTGCTGCCGGTGGTCGCCGACGTCGAGCGGGCACTGGCTCCCTTCGCCCCGCGCCCCCACTGGGGCAAGGTCTTCACGCTCACCCGGGCCGAGATCGCCTCCACCTACCCGCACTGGCCCGACTTCGCCGCACTGGTGGCCCGCCTGGATCCGACGGCGAAGTTCCACACCGAGGTACTGGACCACCTCTTCCCCCGCTGAGCGCCCTCAGCGGTTCGCGGTGAGCTGGTCGCGCATGCTGCCGCGCTGGACGGCGCGGCTGATGTCGCTGGGCGAGACGATGCCGACCAGGCGACCGTCAACCACCACCAGCGCCCGACCGTCGGCGCAGTCGTTGAGCCGGGGCAGCAGATCCGTCAACGGCTCGTCGGGGGAGGCGATCACCAGGTCGTCGGCCCGGCAGGCCACCGACTCCAGGGTGGTGCTGGCCCGGGCGTCGGAGGGCACCCCGCGTACCCGGTCGAGGGTGACCAGGCCGACGGGTCGGCCGTCGTCGGTGAGCGGCAGCGCCGTGTGTCGGTATGCGAAGAGGTAGTTGTTCACGAAGTCGGCCACCGTCATCTCACCCGACGCGGTCTGCGGCTGCGGAGTCATCACGTCAGTGACCCGCATCCCGCGCAGCGCACTGCCCAGCCGGGCCTGCCGCTCCTCCATGGTGGCGGCACCGATCAGGAACCAGCCGATCAACGCCAGCCACAGCCCGCCGACGCCGGTGCCGGTCAGGAACCGCCACAGCCCGAACCCGATCAGCGCCAGGCCGAGAATCCAGCCGGCCCGGGCCGCCACCACCGTGGCGCGGGTACGGTCACCGGTGGCCTTCCACACCGCCGCGTGCAGGAGCCGCCCACCGTCCAGCGGGGCCGCCGGCAGGATGTTGAACACGGCGAGCAGCAGGTTGATGCCGCCGAGCCAGGCCATCACGCCCAGCAGCAGTCCCTGCACCCCGGCGAGGGCGAGCAGCATCGCGATCGCCCCGAAGAAGGCCCCGATGATCAGGCTGACCAGCGGCCCGACCCCGGAGATGCGCAGCTCGGCACCGGGGGACCGGGGCTCCCCACGCAGCTCGGCCACCCCGCCGAAGAGCCACAGGGTGATTCCCTGCACCCCCAGGCCGTTGCGCTTGGCCAGCACCGCATGGGACACCTCGTGGGCCAGTAGACCCAGGAAGAAGACCACCGCCGCGGCCAGCCCCGCCAGCGCGTACGCCACCACCGACCGATCCGGGTACGACTGGGGAAACAGGTTGGCCGACAGCCCCCACCAGATCAGCGCGAAGATGACCAGGACACTCCAGTTGACCCCGACAGGTACGCCAACGATCCGACCGAGCTGAAAACTCGCCTTCATGTTCCGGTCATACCCCCGCAGCCTGCTCCCATACCAGAGGCGAACGTCACCCGTGAACCTCACTGACCGTTTCCGGGAACGTGCGGCTCGGCGGATGCAGGCCAGTAACCCCGGCACGGAAGTCACCATCTCGACATCTGTATGGGACAGGGATCGCTCTGGCGGTGGGCAATAGTTTCGGACGTGGCAGACATGACCGGTGCCGGCGACGACCCGTACCTCTGGCTGGAAGACCTCGACGGCGCGGAGGCCGCCGGGTGGGTCCGCGAGCGCAACACCGAGACCGTCGCGGCGCTGACCGGCGGTGCGGCCTTCACCGCCCGGCAGGCCGAGATCCGGCAGGTGCTCGACGCGGACGACCGCATCCCGTACCCGGCCTGGCGCGGCGACGGCTTCTACTACGACTTCTGGCGCGACGCCGCGCGCCCGCGCGGGCTCTGGCGGCGTACCACGCTCGACCAGTACCGCCGGGCCGAGCCGGAGTGGGAGGTGCTGCTCGACCTCGACTCGCTGGCCGAGCGGGAGGGCGAAAACTGGGTCTGGGGCGGTGTGCGCACGCTGCCGCCGGAGCACCGGCGCTGTCTGGTCAGCCTGTCCCGGGGCGGCGCGGACGCGGTGGTGGTGCGCGAGTACGACCTGGTCGAGCGGGCCTTCGTCGACGGCGGGTTCACCGTCGCCGAGGCCAAGACCGACGTGAGCTGGATCGACGCGGACCACATCTATGTGGGCACGGAGCTCGGGCCGGGCTCGTTGACCGCCTCCGGGTATCCCCGCACCGTGCTCCGGTGGCGGCGCGGCACACCGCTGGCCGACGCCGAGGTGGTCTACGAGGCGGCCACCGAGGATGTCGGCGCGCATGGCTGGCACGACCCGACGCCCGGGTTCGAGCGCGACTTCGTCGGCCGCAGCCGCGACTTCTACCGGTCGGAGAGCTTCCTGCTGACCGGGGCGGGGGAGCGGGTCCGGATCCCGGTGCCCGAGGACGCCGGCTGGGACGTACACCGGGAATGGTTGCTGGTCCGACCGCGTACGCCGTGGACGTTGGGTGAGTCGACCCACCCGGCGGGTGCCCTGCTGGCGATCCGCTTCGACGCGTTCCTCGCCGGCAGCCGGGAGCTGACGGTGCTGTTCCGGCCCGACGAGCGCACCTCGCTGAGCGGCTTCACCTGGACCCGCGACCACCTGATCCTGACCACCCTCACCGACGTACGCAGCCGGCTGGAGGTGCTCACCCCCGGCGAGGACGGCTGGCGCCGCGAACCGCTGCCGGGGGTGCCGGCGGACGAGGAGGGTTGCCTCGTCGAGACCGACCCGGAGTCGGGCAACGCCTACCTGGTCGCCTCGGAGGGCTTCCTCCAGCCGGCGACGCTGCGGCTCGGGCAGGTCGGTGGCGGCGTCGAGACGCTCAAGCGGGCACCGGCGTTCTTCGACACCGACGGCCTGGCGGTACGCCAGTTCTTCGCCGCCTCCGCCGACGGCACCCGGGTGCCGTACTTCGTGGTCGGGGACCCGGCCGCGCCGGCCGGGCCGACGCTGCTCTACGGGTACGGCGGCTTCGAGGTGTCGATGACCCCCGGTTACGGCGGGATCACCGGCCGGGGTTGGCTGGCCCGCGGCGGCAACTACGTGGTGGCGAACATCCGGGGCGGCGGGGAGTACGGCCCCCGCTGGCACCGGGCCGCGCTACGGGAGCACCGGCCCCGGGCGTACGAGGACTTCGCGGCGGTCGCCACCGACCTGGTGACCCGGGGCCTCACCACACCGGACCAGTTGGGCATCGAGGGCGGCAGCAACGGCGGCCTGCTGATGGGGGCGATGCTGACCCGCTACCCGACCCTCTTCGGTGCCGTCGTCGCGCACGTCCCGCTGCTGGACATGCGTCGCTACCACCGGCTGCTGGCCGGCGCCTCCTGGATGGCCGAGTACGGCGACCCCGACGTGGCGGCAGACTGGGCCTTCCTGCGGGAGTACTCGCCGTACCACAACGTGCGCGCCGAGGTGCGATACCCGCCGGTCCTGTTCATCACCTCGACCCGCGACGACCGGGTGCACCCCGGGCACGCCCGCAAGATGACCGCCCGGCTGCGCGAGCACGGTCACGACGTGGCCTACTACGAGAACGTCGAGGGTGGGCACGGCGCGGCGGCCAACAACGAGCAGCGGGCGTTCATCGAGGCGTTGGCGCTGGAGTTCCTCTGGCGGCGGCTGGCCCTGTCGCCGGACGGGTTGCCGCGTCAGCCCTCCAGACCGCACGACCGGACGCCCGTCGGCGGTCAGTAGTTCGATCCCACCGCTCTACCCTGTTCCGCGCCCACCCACCGTCGGCGCCGCCACGTGCCGCGTCAGGACGGATGGTCTGGTGACACGGTGTCACGCTGTTGCGCCGCGACCGGGCGGTCCGGTAGCAGCAGCAGAACGGCCAGCCCCAGGTTGCCGCCCAGCGCGATCACGTTGCCGACCTGGTCTGCTGGTGGGTAGACCCGCAAGTGCAGTGAGTGCCAGAGGAAGTGCACCGCGGTGAAGATCAGCCAGGCGCCGCCGGCCATCCGCAGCGCGGACGGCGTCGGTCGCCGCCAGGCCATCACACTGAGCACGAGCAACGCCAGGTAGAGGGCACCGACGTCGCGGGTCAGATGCTCGTTGTACGGCCCGAGCGCGGAGACCCAGTTCCGCCCCGGCCAGGGAAAATCGGTGTAGAAGGACTGGGGGTACGCGGCCGCCCACACACCGACGACCGCGGCCGTCACGGCGAGCAGCCCGACGATCGCACGCTTACTCCTGATGCTCACACCTGCATGACGAGCCGGACCGCCACTTCGTGACGACCGCCGAGGTGCTCTTGGGACTACGGACCGGTGCCGGAGGTCACGTTCTGTGATCCGGCGACCCACGCCGCCGGGTGGTCCGGAACCAGTTCGGCGTGGGCTCAGGCGGTTGGGGGTGCGGCTCAGGCGGTCGGGGGTGGTGCCGGCAGTTCGTCGACGACCACCACCGGTGTGCCCGGGCGTACCTCCTCCAGCAGCAGCCGCTGGCCGCTGGCGGTCAACCGGATGCAGCCGTTGGTGGTCTGCTGGCCGAGTTCGTCGTCGTTGTACCAGGTGTGCACCCCGATGTGCGCACCGCGCAGGCTGGCCGGGACCGAGTCCGGGTCGTCGGGCACCGAGCCGAGGGCGAAGATGTCCACCCCGCCGTAGACCGACTCCGGTGGTGGGGTGCGGCCCAGCACGAAGGTCCGGCCGAGCGGGGTTTCCTGGCCCCGCTGACCCAGGCTGACCTGCCAGGATCGTTGCGCCGTGCCGTTGCGGTACCAGGTGAGTCGGAACGGCACCCGCTCCACCACGATCTGGTCGCGCAGTTCGACGGTCCGGAATCCGCCCGGCGGTAGCCAGGCCAGCTTGCGGTTGGCCGAGGGGAGCAGCACCGCGGTCCAGCCGGACTCGCGGTTGGCGATCGGCACCGTCAGCTCCACCTCGCTGATGCTCGGCATCAGGAAGGCCAGCGGCCGCCCGCCGGGCGCGTCGTAGGCGGCGAGCTTGCGGGTCGGGTGCAGGCCCCGGGTCAGTGGCGCGGTGTCGAGAGCGTCCGGATCGTCGGGGAAGCCGGCCGGAGCCGGGTCGTAGTCGATCTCTGGCAGTCCGTCCGGAGCGGGCGCGGCCGACGGCACGATCTCAGCGGAGGACGGTACCTCCGCAGTCGGCGCAACCCCCGGGTCGCCCGGCCGGGCCACCGACGCCGGCCCGGACACCGGAGTCAGCGCCCATCCGGTGTACGCCGCCCCACCCAGCAGCACGGCCACGCCCACCGCGACAGCAACCCGCCGCCGCCCCCGCGCCCCCAGAAACCTCTCAAACCCCACCCCTCCACCCTACTCCCCAAACCCCCCCAAAAACCCCAAACCCCCACCCTCTCCACCCCCTCCTCAAGGTGTTGATCAAGAAGTTCTGGCCCGATTTGAAGGTCAAAGTAGGCGAAAACTTCTTGATCAACAGGGGGGAGGGGGAGGGGGTGGGGGTGGGGGTGGGGGTGGGGTTAGGGGAGGCGGGCGGAGAGGTGGATGGCTATGGCGTCGTGGGCGGGGACGTTGGCGGCGAACCAGCCGTTGGCGTCGACGGTGATCACCGGGCCGCTACAGGTGCCGTTCGAGAAGGTGCCGTGGATGACGTCGCAGTAACGGCCTGCCGGCAGCCCGGTGTAGTAGGAGCGGCCGTTGACCGCGCTGTCCTCGTCGTTGATGGTGATGAAGCCCCGGCCCGAGCGGCTGAACGCGATGTGGTTGTTGCCGTTGTCGTACCAGTTGGTGACGCCGGCGCCCTCGGTGGCGTTGCGGAAGCCCACCATGTTCGCGATCACCGGCCAACGGTGCTCGCACTCCCAGCCGGAGTAGCAGACCGTGTTGAGCGTCTTGTTGTTGCTGTCCGAGGGCGGGCCGGCGTCGCGCCCGCTGTAGGTGTAGCTCGACATCACCGTGGGCGAACCGTACGGCCAGGCCAGCATGAAGGCGTTGGCCAGCGCGTAGATGCCCCGGTCGCGGTAGGTGAGCACGCCGCCGGTGTCGCGCTGGGTGTCGTGGTTGTCCACGAAGACCGATGACACGCCGCTGGGCAGGTGCCCCCAGCCCTCGCCGAAGTTGCGCAGGTACGCCAGCCGTTCGGAACGGAAGACCCGGGCCAGGTCCTTGCCGTAGCGGAACTCGTGCACGTCGCCGTTGCCGGTGTACTCGTTCGGGGTGATCGGCTCACCGGCGCCGTAGATGACCTCCTGCACGACGTACGCCGGTCGGCTGAGTCGACCGAGGATCGCGGCGATGTCGGCGGCCGGCATGTGCTTGCTGGCGTCCAACCGGAAGCCGTCCACGCCGAGCGACAGCAGGTCGTTGAGGTACGCGGCCAGCCGGGAGCGGACGTACTCCGACCCCGTCTTGAGGTCGGAGAGGTTGACCAGCTCGCAGTTCTGCACCTCGTACCGGTCGTTGTAGTTGACGATGTCGTTGTTGCCGTTGCGGCCGCAGTAGTGGAAGTCCTGCGCCTGGTAGATGCCGGGGTAGACGTGGTGCTGGTAGGACGAGCCGGCCCAGCCGGTGCCGCCGTTGTCCTGGCCCGACATGTGGTTCACCACGGCGTCGACGATCACCTTCACACCGGCCGAGTGGCAGGTGTCGACCATGGACTTGAACTGGGCGCGGGTGCCCTTGCGGGACTCGATCCGGTAGCTGACCGGTTGGTACGCCACCCACCACTGGTTGCCGCGTACGTGTTCCTGTGGTGGTGAGACCTGGACGTGGCCGTAGCCCTTCGGGCCCAGCGTGCTGGTGCACTCGCTGGCGACCGAGGGCCAGTTCCACTCGAAGAGGTTGGCGATGACCTTCTTGCCGCCCGACGGGGCTGCGGCGGCCGGTGGCGCGGTCACGGCGCTGGGGGTGAGGAGACTGGCGATCACGGCGAGGGCGATGATCGCCGGGCGGAGTCGACGTCGATGCATCGGGTGCTCCTGGGGGTGCCGGGGGATGGGGGTGGTGGTGCGGCTGCCCAGATCTTGCAACCAGGGCTGAAAATTTCCGAAAGATTACAAGCTCGTTTCATCGACTGTCAATGCATGGGCATGGATGACTGCCTTAGGTGGGCGGTGCGGGCGCTATACGCGCCGGGTCGCGGGTCGGTTCGACAACTCGCAGATATTTTTTCTTACGACACTGATCCGACCGGGCCCTCCGGTGCGTACTGGAGTGGGGAACAGGTCGGCCGGCGGTGCGCCGCCGCGAGACGATCGAGGAGCAGATGGCCCGGGCCACGCAGAACGAGAAGACGCCTGCCGTCCGTACCAGCAGCAGCAGTCGGGGGATCCGGGTCTGGTCTCGCGGCCAGGTCATTGCGGTCTCCGCCTGTGGTCTGGCCGCCCTGTGGGCGCTGACCATGCTCACCGGCGCGGGCCAGAAGGCGTACGCGATGGGCTTCTTCTTCACCGAGTTCTTCGCCGGTGTGATCGCCCTGGTCGCGCTGAGCCTCACGGTGATGATGGGCCTGCTCGCCACCGACCGGTTGGTGCTGCTGATCCGGCACCGGGTGCTGTTGCAGTCCGCGCACCGGGCCACCGGCATCCTCGGCGTCGCCGGCCTGGGCTTCCACGTCATCACGAAGATCGCCAGCGGCCGGGCGGGGGTGACCGACGCCGCCGTACCCTTCGTCGGTGGCCGTGGCCTCTACGTCGGCCTCGGCACCATCGCCGCGCTGCTCATGGTGAGCGTGCTGTGGACCGGCATCATCCGGGCCCGTTTCGCCGACGTCGGCCCGAAGTGGCTGTGGCGTGCGCTGCATTCGATGGCGTACGTCGCCTGGCCGTTCGGCATCTTCCACGGCCTCCTGGCCGGTCGCCCGGCCGCCGGCTGGGTCAGCCTCAGCTACTTCGCCTGCGTGGTGCTGGTCGTGATGGCGCTGATGGTCCGCCTCTCGGTCACCCTCCAGCGGCGCAGCCGCGAGCGGCAGCAGGCCGCCGCCCTGAACGAGGCGATGACCGGCAGCAAGTCCACCGAGTCGCTGCTCGGTAACCTCACCGGTCGGCGTGCCGAGGCCGACGACGGCCGTGAGAAGCGGGTCCGCCGCGACACCAGCTGGGCCGACAGCACCTCCGGCACCTGGGCCAGCCCCACCATCCGGCGAAACGACCCGGAGCGCTTCACCGTGCCGGTCGTTCCCGAGCCGGGCACGCTGCGCGAGCCGGTCCGCCCGGGTCGCGGCCGTCGCGACGAGGAGTTCGAGCCGGTGGTCCGGCGTCCCTCGCGCCGCGAGGAGGAGGAACTGGAGCGGGTCGTCCGCCGCGAGACCGAGCAGCTCGAGCCGGTGGTGCGCCGCCGCCGTGACGAGGAGCCGGTCGGCCGGCGCGGCTCCCGCCGGGACGACGAGCTGGAGACCACCGGCCGGCACCCGCGGGTCGAGGAGGACGACCTGGAGCCCGTGCTTCGCCGCTCCCGGCGCGACGACGAGGAAGCGCCCCGGCGCCGCTCCCGGCGCGAGTCCGAACGCGAGCCGGTCGGCCGTCGGTCGACCCGACGCGACGAGGACCTGGTGGAGTACGACCGTGAGCCGGTGCGTCGGCGCGGCCGCGACGACTCGGACGAGGACGAGGTGGTCGGCCGTTCCCGGCGTTCCCGGGTGGACGCCGACACCGACAGCCGCTACTCGGCCCCACCGCAGCGGTCCGCGGCAGAGCCGGAGGAGCCCTGGGACAGTCCGCGCCGCTGGGAGTCGACCGCCCCCATCTCGGCCGGCCCGATCTCCGGCGCACCGATCTCCGGTTCGCCCGTCTCCGCGGCGCCCCGCAGCGGCGGCGGACGCCACAGCGTCGAGGACGACCTGCCGGCGGCCGAGACCGACTACTGGCGCCCGCCAGCGCGGTACGCCCCGGAGGACGAGGCCGACGACGACACTCCGACCCTGGTCGACCTGGCCTCCCGACGTGCCCGGCGGACGGCGGCAGACCGCCGGCGCCGGCCCGACCCGGACTCGGTCGACGGTGCCTACTGGGCCGGCCTGCGGGGCGAGGCCAAGTGACGATGCGGACGGCCGTTCCCCCGGTGGCCTGCGTCGGCGAACCCCGGCTCACCGCCGGGTTCGCCGAGTTCGGCCGGCTCGACCTGCGCGCCCACGAGCTGGTGCACGGCCCGATCAGCCCGTTGGAGCCGTCCAACCTGCTGAGCCTCGCCGAGGGCACCCAGCTCAAGGGCAAGGGGGGTGCCGGCTTCCCGTTCGGCAAGAAGCTGCGCGCGGTGCTCGAGTCCTGCGAACGCCAGGACCTGCCGCCGGTGGTGGTGGTCAACGCCACCGAGGGTGAACCGGCCAGCTGGAAGGACAAGGTCATCCTCACCCGGGCGCCGCACCTGATCCTCGACGGCGCCGCCCTGGCCGCGTTCGCCCTGGACGCCGAGGAGATCGTGCTCTGCGTGGCCGACGACATGGTCGGCCGGGACTCCCTGATGGAGGCGCTGGACGAGCGCCGGATGCCGGTGCCGACCAGCGTCGTGACGGTTCCGCACCGCTTCATCAGCGGGGAGGGCGGCGCACTGGTCAACGGGATCAACGGGCTGCCGCACATCCCACCCGGCACCAAGAAGCGTTCCAGTGACTCCGGTGTCGGCGGCCTACCCACCCTGCTCTCCAACGCCGAGACGTACTCCCAGCTGGCGATCGCCGCCCGGCTCGGGCCGTACGAGTACGCGGCGCTCGGCACCGACGACGAGCCCGGCACGGTGCTGCTCAGCGTGACCGGCGCGGCCAAACGTCACGCGGTGATCGAGTGCGCCGCCGGCACGCCACTGGCCGAGATCCTGGAGCTCTGCGAGGTACCCGACGGTCCGGGCATCCTGACGGGTGGCTACCACGGCAAGTGGGTCACCCGGGAGGCGGCGGAGAAGGCCGTGGTCTCGCGCAAGGGGCTCGCCGCGATCGGCGGCACCCTCGGCGCCGGCATCATCGTCCCGCTCGCCAACGACACCTGCCCGCTCGGCGAGGCCGCCCAGGTGGTGCGCTACCTCTCCGGCGAGTCCGCCGGGCAGTGCGGCCCGTGCAAGCGGGGGCTGCCCGACCTGGCCCGCGCCGTCGACCTGGCGGTCTCCGGGAGCGCGCCGGTGGAGGTGGTCCGGGCCGCCGCCGGCGACGTCAAGGGACGCGGCGCGTGCAGCCACCCCGACGGTACGTCCCGGTTCGCGCTGTCGGCGATGGAGGTCTTCGCCGACGACCTGAAGAAGCACACCACGGGCGAGGGGTGCGGCCGACGGGTCAAGGGCGTGATGGGTCTGCCCGGCGCGCCCGACGCCGACCCGCAGAAGCTGGTCCTGGACTGGTCCCGATGCGACGGACACGGCCTCTGCGCCCACGTGGTGCCGGACTTCATCCGGCTGGACCAGAACGGCTACCCCGCCTTCCCGCCCACCCCCGTGCCCACCTGGCTGCGGGAGGGTGCGGTGAAGGCGGTCAAGGTCTGCCCGGAGCTGGCGCTGCGGCTGACACAGGCCTGAGCGACAAGAGGAGATGCGGATGAGGGCGGCACGCACGACGAGACGCGCCACCGGCATGGTCACCGCCGCCCTGCTCGCCGCCGTGCTGGCCGGGTGCGGTGCGGGTGCCGAGGCGACCCGGTCGCCCGAGGCGCAGCCCGCCGCGACCCCGCCGGCCAGCGCCGCCGCCTCGCCGCCGGCCAGCCCGGCGCCGGTGCCGGAGACCCTCCGCTTCACCGGAAAGACCCTGGAAGGTGCGGCGTTCGACGCCGCCACCCTCGCCGGCCGGCCGGTGGTGCTCTGGTTCTGGGCGCCCTGGTGCGCCACCTGCGCGAGTCAGGCGTGGACGATAGCGGAGATCGAGCCCGGGTTCCGGGAGACCGTGCCGATCATCGGGATCGCGGGGCTCGGTGAACGCAAGGCGATGACCGACTTCGTCACCGAGTTCGAGCTGGGCCCGATGCCGCAGATCGAGGACCGGGCGGGTGAGCTCTGGCGGCGCTTCGAGGTCGTCGAGCAGAGCACCTTCGTGATCATCGACCGGGACGGGCGGGTGATCCACCAGGGCTGGCTGGACGGCGAGGACCTCACCCGCCGGGTCACCGCACTGGCCGCCTGACGGAGGCGAAGGAAGGGCCCCTTGTTAACGCCTGCGGTAGAGCAGGGGCCCCCTGTTAACGCCGGACCTACGCGTGCGGGCTCAGCCGACGACGTGCGGGAGGTCGGCCGCGAGCGTCGAGGGCCGCGCGAAGCGGCCCCCGACGACCCGGTCAGCGCGGAGTGAGGCGGTCGGTGCCGAGGCGGTCGCGGAGGACCTCGGGGACCAGCACCGAACCGTCGGGCTGCTGGAACTGCTCCAGGATGGCCGGGAAGAGGCGGCTGGTCGCCAGGGCCGAACCGTTGAGGGTGTGCACGAAACGGGTCTGCTTACCGCCCGGCTCGCGGTAGCGGATCGCCGCCCGACGGGCTTGGTAGTCACCGCCCCAGGAGACCGACGAGACCTCCTTGTACTTGCCGGTGCTCGGCATCCAGACCTCGATGTCCAGGGTCTTGCGCATCGAGGCGCTGGCGTCACCGGCCGCGAGCAGGCTGCGCTGGTAGTGCAGGCCCAGGGCCTCGACCAGGCTCTCCGCGTGGCCGACCATCTGCTCCAGCGCGGCGTCGGCCTGCTCGGGCAGGGTGAACTGGAAGATCTCCACCTTGTTGAACTGGTGGCCGCGGACCGTGCCCCGCTCGTCGGAGTGCGAGCCGGCCGCCTCCCGGCGATAGCAGGGGGTGTACGCGAACACCTTCAGCGGCAGCTTCGCGGTCTCCAGGATCTCGTCCTGGTACGCCCCGAGGATCGCCGTCTCCGCCGTCGGCAGCAGGAACTGCCCGCGCGGGGCGGACTGCTTGTCCAGGTGGTAGACGTCGTCGTAGAACTTGGGAAACTGCCCGGCGGCGAAGCCGGCGCTGTCCAGCAGCAGGTGCGGCGGCAGCAGGAATTCGTAGCCGGCCTCGACGTTGCGCTCGATCAACCAGTTGACCAGCGCCCACTCCAGCCGGGCACCCAGCCCGGTGTACATCCAGAAGCCGGACCCGCCGAGCTTGACGCCGCGCTCGTGGTCGACCAGGCCCAGCATCCGGCTCAACTCGACGTGGTCGCGGACCTTCTCGATGGCCGGCGGCTCGCGGAAGGTCTTCACCACCCGGTTGGCTTCCTTGCCGCCGGGCACGACGTCGTCGGCGGGCAGGTTGGGCAGCTCGCTCATGGTGGTACGCAACCGCGCCTGCACCTCGTCGAGCTCGGCCTCCAGCTCGGCGACCTGCTTACGGCCGGCCTCGGAGCCGACCTCCGGCTCGACACCGGCCCGCTTCGCCTGCGCGTACGCTCGGGCCTCGGCCTTACGGCGCTGGCGCTCCCCGTCGATCTCACTGATCAGCCGGCGACGCTCCCGGTCGAGCTGCTGGATCTCGTCCAGCGCCCGGTCGACCTCGGCGGCCGTCAGCCGCTTCGCCAGCGCGGTCGCCACCGCGTCGCGATCCTTTCGGATCAACTCCATGTCGAGCATGCTGCTCCGTGGCCTCCGTCCGGGCTGGGGTGGACCTCCAGATGCTACCGCCGCGCCCGGAACGCCCCGACCCGCCCGGGTGCGGTGGCTCAGAGGCGGATCGGCATCAGGATGGAGAAGGCGGCGTCGTCGTCCGGTCGACGAATCGCCAGCGGCGCGATCGGGCCGTCCAGCTCCAGCACCAGGCGCGACCCGCCGGCCGCGTCGAGCGCGTCGAGCAGGTAGTCGCCGTTGACCCCGACGCGCAGCTCACCCCCGCCGACCTCACCGGCACCGCCCAGATCGTGCGGGCTGGTGAGGTCGGCGGGACCCAGCAGCCGCAGGGCGTCCCGGCCGCCGAGGCCGAGCACGGTCACCGGCAGCGGGCTGCCCGCGTACTCCCGGACGATCGTCGGCGTACCGGTCCGCAGCGCGTCGACCAGCCACCCGGCGTCGACCTGGAACCGGCGTGCCGGCCGGTCGCCGGCCGCGCCGGGCAGCAGGGCGTGGTAGTCCGGGAAGTCGTACGGCAGGGGCGTGGCCCGCAGCTGACGCCCGCCGACGTCGGCGACGAACTGCCGCCCGACCAGGGTCAGCCGCACCACGGCGGTGTCGAGGTCCGGGCCGTCCAGCAGCCGGCGCAGCCCGTCGACCGCGGCCACCGGCAGCAGCGTCCGGGTCGGCGGACCGTGCACCGATGCATCGACCGTGGCCACCGCCAAGCGGTGCCGGTCGGTCGCCACCAGCCGCACCTCGTCGCCGCTCACGTCGAGCAGGACGCCGGCCAGCGCCGGCAGGACCGGGTCGGCGCCGACGGCGAACCGGACCGCGTCCACGGCGGCGGCCAGGTCACCCCCGGCCAGGACGAGTCGGGTGGCCGTCGACGGTTGGTCGGCGGGGAGCAGGGCCCGGATCCGGGAGACCTCGCGGCGGGTGTCGGCCAGCCCTTCCGTCAACCGGCGCAGGTGCGCGTCGAGCAGCCGGTGTACGACGGCGGGTTCGGCGCGTACCGCCCGGGCGATCTCGGCCACCGGCATCCCGACCCGGCGGAGCCCGGCCACCAGCCGGGCCGGCGCCACCTGGTCGTCGGTGTAGCGGCGGTACCCGCTACCCGGGTCGACCTGGGCGGGGACCAGCACTCCGGCGGCGTCGTAGAACCGCAGGGCACTCACCGTCAGCCCGCTGGCCCGGGCCAGCTCGCCGATGCTGCGCAGGTCACTCTTCACGGCCCGATCCTGCCCCCTCGACCTGGTCGAGGGTCAAGCCTGGCCCGCTCCGGCGGTGTTAATAGGGGGCCCCTGCTCTACCGCAGGCGTTAACAAGGGGCCCTTCCTTCGCTTTCTGCGGCGTCTTCGCTCAGGACGCGGAAGGTGATGCCGGCGGCGGTGAGGCGGTGCAGCAGGGCGTCGCCCATCGCGCTGACCGGCGTGACCTGGCCGCAGGTCGCCGGCAGGTCGTCGTACGCCAGGCAGAGCGCCGACTCGGCGAGCATCTTCGCGGTCTCGTCGTACCCGGGATCGCCGCCGGCCACCTCCGTCACCACCCGTCGGCCGCCGCCGGTGCCGACGAACCGCACCGTGAACCACGACTTCGCCCGCTGCTCGGCGTTCGGCCCCTGCCCCGAGGCGAGCCGGCCGAGCAGCCACCGCCGGGTCGGCGGCAGCTTCACCAGCCCGACCAGCGCACCCAGCCCGGCACCGGCGGTCAGCACCGTGGGCAGCCGCTTCACGGCGGCGAAGTGCCGGTAGCGGAAGTCCGGACCGTACTCGGGCCGGGCCGCCGCCGAGCGGCGGACCACCTGCGGGTCGATCGTCGGCAGCGGCACCGCCCAGACGGGCAGGTCCCGCGAGCGGGCCAGCCGGCCGGGCACGGCGCGGACCCGGCGGTCGGTCGGGCGGGGCTCGACGGCGCGGCGTTCGCGGGCCGCCTGCGACGCCTCGGTGGTACGCGAGAAGGCGGTCAACGCCGAGTGGTAGGTGCCGGCGGAGAAGCGGCCCCCGGCCCGGACGTAGCCGTCCACCGTGATCGGCACGTCGTCGGGTAGCTGCTTGATGGTGAACCAGACGCCCAGATCGTGCGGGATCGAGTCGAAACCGCAGGCGTGCACCAGCCGGGCGCCGGTGCGGACCGCCTCGGCGTGGTGGCGCAGGTACGTCAGGTCGACGAACTCCGCCTCGCCGGTGATGTCGAGGTAGTCGGTGCCGGCGGCGGCGCAGGCGGCCACCAGCGGCTCGCCGTACCGGATGAACGGCCCGACGGTGCTGGCCACCACCCGGGCCTGCTCGGCCACGGCGCGCATCGACGTCGCGTCGGTGATGTCTGCGGTGAGCAGCGGCAGGCCGGCCAGCGCCGGATCGATCTCGGCCAGCCCGCCGCGGACCGCGGCCAGCTTGTCGGCGTTACGCCCGGCGATCGCCCAGCGCAGCCCCACTGGCGCGTGCCGGGCCAGGTAGCGGGCGGTGAGGCCACCGGTGAACCCGGTCGCCCCGAACAACACGATGTCGTACGACCGTTGCGCAGCCATTCCGCGATCATGCCACCCGCACCGCCGTGTCGCCCGGCGGCGAGTGCGGCTCCTGCGGGGTGAAGACGGCGCGTAGGCATTCCTCGGGGCGGTCCCGGAACAGGGCGTACCCCTCGACGGCCCGCTCCAGCGGGAAGTGGTGGGTGGCCAGGTGCTCGGTGCGCAGCTCGCCACGGGCCATCCGGTCCAGCAGCATCGGGATGTAGCGCTGGCCGTGCTGTCGTGCCCCGCGCACGGTGAGCCCCTTGTGGACGGCCGCGCCGGTGGGGAAGGCGTCGACGAAGCGGGCGCCGCTGTTGAGGACGAAGACGTTCCCGCCCTTGCGGCAGGCGTACACCGCCTCGCGGATCGCCTCCGGCATCCGGGTCCGCCCGGTGAACCGGTCGGCGAGCGAGCGGTGTTCGGCGGCGAGGCCGCCGACGGCCTCGACACAGACGTCCGGGCCCCGCCCGCCGCTGAGCTCCCGCAGCTCCGCCGCCACGTCGGTGTGCCGCAGGTCGATGGTCTCGGCGCCGGAGTGCTGCCGGGCCATCAGCAGGCGGGCGGGGTGCCGGTCGACGACGACCACCCGATCGGCGCCCAGCAGCCAGGCCGACCGGGCGGCCAGCTGACCGACCGCCCCCGCGCCCCACACCGCGACCACGTCCCCCGGACGCACCTCGCCCCCCTCGGCTCCCATCCAGCCGGCCGGGGCGGCGTCCGAGGCGAACAGGGCCCGGTCGTCGCCGACCGCCTCCGGCACCGTGAACGCACCGAAGTCGGCGTACGGCACCCGCACGTACTCGGCGTGGCTGCCGGCGAAGCCGCCCGCGGCCCGTGGTTGACCGAAGCCACCCGCCACCGGATGCCCCCACTCCGCCTCGGCCTCGGCCGGCTCGGTGCTGCCGTTGTCGCAGCACGAGGGCAGCCCCTGCCGGCAGTACCAGCAGCCGCCGCAGGCCACCGAGGCGCAGACCACCACCCGGTCGCCGACCCGGTGCCGCCGTACCGCCGGACCCACCTCGACCACGTCGCCGACGAACTCGTGACCGAGTACGTCGTCGGCGGCCAGGCCCGTCACCCGTCCCGCGAGCAGCGGCAGGTCGGCACCGCAGGTGGCGCTGCGCCGCACCTGGACGATCACGTCGTGCTCGTTGCGCAGCTCCGGATCGGGCACCTGGCGCACGGCCAGCTCGCCGCCTGAGGTCCAGCACAGCGCCCTCATCCCGCTGGCCGATCGGGCGGCGGCAGCCAGGTCCCGTCGGGCTCGGTGCGTTCGTAGGGCGGGCGGTCCGCGCGCAGCTGCTCGCCAGCCTCGGCGAGCTGCTTGACCTGCCACAACGTTCGCCGTACCAGCAGAGCGGGGTCGTCGCCGAGCAGATGCGCGGCGAGCCCGGGCCAGGCGGCCCCGGGCACCGGGCGGGCGGCGAGTTCGGTGCCCCGGTCGCCGGGAGCGGGACGAACGGTGACCTCGACGGCGTCGCCGAGACGGCGCAGCGGCTCCGGCCGGGCGCCCGTGGGCAGCACCTCCTGCGGTGACCGGTCAATCGTCACCACCTGCCAATGCCCGGGCCGACCGTCGTCCGGCCCGGCCGGCAGGCGGGTGCCGGCGTCTCGTCGTCGGGTCATGGCGGCGCGCGGGCGGGTGCCGGCGCCGCGCGATGGGTGGTTGCTGGCGGCTCGCCGGCGGGTGACGGCGGCCCGCGCGCTGCCGGCCGCCGCCGCACCGAGGGCTCCGGCCACCGCGAACACCGTCCCGACCCGTCCCACTCGTACCTCCGGATCTCGTTCCTGCCGTCCCGGCGCGGACCGTCTGGTGCCCGCGTCGGTCTGCGCGCCTGCCCGGCCCATCGCCACCGTCGCCGGCGGCCGGGTGAACCGGGCTCCCCCGGAAGGGGTGAACCGACTCGGCCGGGGTAAACGCCCGCCGCAGGGCCGGGGGAGGGAGAACGCGTCCGTGGGGGTGGGCCGGATGCCGGATGACCGCAGCACCGTCCGGGCCGAGACGGCGGTTCGTACGCCGGCCGGCCCGCCCCTGCTGGCGTCCCGGCTGAAACCGGCCGTGCTGCCCGAACCGGTGGTGCTGCGGCCCCGGCTGGCCCGGTTGCTCGATGACGGGGTGGCCCGCCCGGTCACCCTGGTCCGGGCGCCCGCGGGCTGGGGCAAGACCACGCTGCTCGCCTCCTGGCGTCGATCGGTGAGCGAGGCCGACCCGGAGGCGCCGGCACCGGCCTGGGTGTCGGTGGAGGTGGGTGACGACTCCGACCGCCTCTGGTCCTATCTCGCGGCGGCGCTGCGCTCGGTGCTGGACCCGGCCGGCCAGCCGGTGCCCGACCGGGTGCCGCGCCCCGACGAGTTGGAGGTGCTCGCCGCCGCCCTGGCCGCCCGGGATCGGCCGGTGGTGCTGGTCGTGGACGACCTGCACCGGATCGCCGACCCGGCGGCCCTGACCGGGCTTGAGTTCCTGCTGCGCCACACCGGGCAGCGGCTGCGTCTGGTGGCGGCCGGGCGGACCGGGCTGCCGCTGGCGGTGCACCGGCTGCGGCTGGCCGGCGAGTTGACCGAGATCGGCCCGGACGAGCTGGCCTTCACCGACGACGAGACCGCCGACCTGCTCACCGCACACGGGGTGGCGGTACCGGCCGCCGCCGTACGGCGGCTGCGGCAACGTACCGAGGGCTGGGCGGCGGCGTCGCGGATCGCCGCGCTCGCCCTGCGCGGTCAGCCCGACCCGGACCGTTGGATCGTCCAGCTCGACGGTGACCACCCGGAGATCGCCGGCTACCTGCGTGAGGAGCTGCTCGCCGGGGTACCGCCGCCGGAGATCGAACTGCTCCGCCGGGCCGCGGTCGTCGAAACGGTCTGTGCCGGTCTCGCCGCCGCGCTGACCGGCGACGCGGATGCCGAGGTACGGCTGCGCGGTCTCGCGGAGGGCACTGGGTTGCTGCACCGCGACGGCGGCCAACCGGTCTGGTACCGCTGTCACCCGCTCCTCGCCGACCTGCTGCGTCGCGAGTTGGGTCGGCTGCCCGCCGAGGATCTGCGTGACCTGCACCTACGAGCGACCGGATGGTACGCCCGCAACGGTCGCCCCGCCGACGCGCTGCGGCACGCGTTGACCGGTGGCGACTGGCGCAGCGCCGCCGACCTGCTCGTGGCGCGGTGGCCGGAGCTGATGCCGTACGACCGGGTGACCGCCGTGGGCGCGGTGCCCGCGCCGCCACCGCCACCGCCGCCGCCACCGGCGGCGGTGGCGCGCGATCCCGAACTCGCCCTGGCCTACGCCGCCCAGCGGGCCCTCGACGGCGACGGCGAGGCCGCCGGGGCGCACCTGCGGCTGGCCACCGGGCACGCCGGGCGGCTGCCGCAACCCCGCCGCACCCGGTTCGGGCGGCTGGTCGCCGCGGTCGAACTCACCCTGGCTCGGCTGGCCGGCGCCCCCGAGGCGGTACGCGCCGCCGCCGCCCGCCTGCTCGCCACCCGTCCCGCCGGTGTGGCCGAGACCGACCCTGGCGGCGAACCGCACGACGCGACCGCCGAACTGGCATGGGCCGGCGCGGTACCGGGCGGCGCGGCTCACGAGGTGGCCGCCGAGGCGGCGTGGCCCGACGCCGGATCGGCGACCATGGCCGCCGGCGGGCAGCTACGCGGCGAGGCCGGTGACGATGCCGACGTGCGGGCGGTGGCCGGCACCGCGTTGGCCCTGCTCGCGCTGCACGACGGTGACCTGACTGAGGCGGGAACCGGCTTCGCGGCGGCGCTGGCGGCGGCCCGGGAGGCGGGACGGCCTCGCACCGAGCTGGTCTGCGGCAGCCGCTGGGCTCTGCTCGCGGCGCTGCGGGGACGACTGCGGGCGGCCGAGGAGACGGCCCTTGCCGCGCTCGCCCTGCCGCCCTGCCAGGGCGGGTCGGCGCAGGTCGACTGCGGGTACGCGTACCTGGCGCTGGCCGTCGTGGCGTTGCAGCGGGACCAGGCCGCGGAGGCGGAGGCGAATCTGGCGCTGGCCGGCCCGGCGAGCGGGGATCCACCCGCGCGGGTGGTGGCCGACTGGTGCCGGGCGATCCTGCGCCACGACGAGGGGGACCTGAGCGCCGGCCACCGGCTGCTGATGCAGGCGCGGGACGGCTGGGCCGGTCGTGGCGGCGAGCTGAGGTCGTGGCTGCTCGTCGCCGAGCTGGAGCTGCACGGCGCCCGGGGTGACCTGCGGGCCGCCCGGGAACTCGCCGGTGAACAGCCGGCCGGGCCGCTGGCTGTCGCGGCGGCCCGGCTCGAAATGCGTGCCGGCGATCCACGCGCCGCCGCCCACCTGCTGCCCGACTGGACGGCCGCGCCAGCGGCCGACTGGCCGCTGCCGGTACGCCTCGACGCCGCGCTGCTCGCCGCGTTGCTCGCCGCGCGGGCGGGCGACGGACGGCGGGCGGGTGGGCTGTTGGAGCAGGCGTTGGAGCTGGCCGCCCCGGACGGCTGCCGTCGCCCGTTCATCCGGGCCGAGCCGGGGCTGCGCGAGCTGCTCGCCGCCCACCTCGATTCCGGCACGGCCCACTGGTCGCTGGTGAGCGACCTGGTCCGGGCGGTCGACGTGCCGGACGAGCAGGCCGGTGGCGCGCTCGCCGGTGGGCGGGCCACGCCGGCGGCGTCGCTGGCCGAACCGCTCACCGAGCGGGAGCTGACCATCCTGCGGTACCTGCAGAGCATCCTGTCCAACGTGGAGATCGCCGCTGAGTTGTCCGTCTCGGTGAACACGGTCAAGACCCACGTGCGCAACATCTACCGCAAGCTCGACGCCACCCGACGCCGCGACGCCGTCCGCCGAGCCCGCGAACTCCACCTCATCTGACCCGGCGGAGTGGGTGTCAGACAGTGGCCGCGGCGTCGACGGTGGTGAGCAGGGTGGCCACGTCGAAGTCACCGTCGTGGCGGGCGTCGTTGACGAAGACGGTGGGGGTGGCGTCCACCCCGCTGCGGACGGCGCTGACGAAGTCCTGCCGGATCCGGTCGCCGTGGGTGTGTCCCGCGATCTCCGCCTCGACCTCGTCGACGGGTAGGCCGAGCTGCTCGATGCCGAGCGTCAGGTGCACCGGGTCCAACTGGTCCTGGTGTTCGTAGAGCCAGTCGTGCATCTCCCAGAACCGGCCCCGCCGGCCGGCCGCCTCGGCGGCCTCGGCGGCACGTTCCGCGTACGGGTGGATGTTGGCGATCGGGAAGTGGCGGTAGACGAGGCGGACCGTCTCGGCCCGCTGCCGCAGCACCTCCCGCAGGTTCGCGTGGGCGAGGCCGCAGAAGGGGCACTGGAAATCGCCGTACTCGACGATCGTCACCGGCGCGTCCACCGGCCCTCGGACATGGTCCTCGTCGGTGACGGGTGTACGCAGCCGCGCAGTGACCTGTAGTGGCGTGCTCAGCCGATCGGTCATGCCTACCAGCCTGGTACCCGGCCGGGTGAGGGTGGCTCACCCGGCCCGGGTGGTTCGCGACCCGGCGCGGCCACCGGGCCGGCTCAGCGCAGCACCGGGGCGACCGCGATGTGGTTCTGCACCGCCCGGACGCCCGGGATGGACCAGACGACCCGCTCCACCTCGGCACGCTCGGGCATCGAGTGCACCAGCCCGCCCAGCAGCACCGTGTCGCCGTGTAGGCGTACCGTCACGTGTTCGGCGTCGGTGGCGCGGTTGCGGGCCAACGCGTCGACGACGCGGTGCGCCAGGTCGGTGCCGTCGGGGTGTACCGGAGGCCGGACCGCGATGCCGTTGCTGACCCCCCGTACCCCGGTCAACCGGCCGACCGCCTGCTCGGCGGCGCGGCGCTGATATTCCCACTCGACCGGTCCGTGCAGGGTGACCCAGCCCTGTGAGACCGTCACGTCGAGCCGCTCGACGGGCACGAACGCCTGCCACTCCAGGGCGTGTTCGACCGCGGCGGCGATCTCCGGGTCGGTGCGGTTGATCGTCGAGACGCTGGCCATCGATCGCTCCTTCCTGCCGGACATGGCGTGGGCCGGGATGGACCTCCGCCGAGACCGAGCCTGGTGGTCGTCCGGGTGAGGGCGCCTCGCCCGGATCGGGCGACGCGGACAGGGTGGGCTTCTGATGGGCCCGCCGATGATCCGGTCCCAGGGGTCAGGACGGCAGCAGGCCCCGTCCGACCGGTGCGGTCGGACGGGGCCCGTCGCGGCGGAACTACTTGTCAGTTGGCCGGATTGGCCGGGTCCGCGGGGGAGTCGGGGCGCTGCACGTCGACGAACTCGATGTCCTCCAGCGCCCCGTCGCGGCTGCCGGCGGCCCGCGCGGCCGTGCCGGCAGCCCAGCCGACCGCGGCACCGACCAGGGCCGCGCCGATCAGCAGCGTCCAGGGCAGCGCGGGGCGGCGTCCGGCGAGCGCGTCGAAGGCGCGGACCGCGCGGTGGCGGGCTTCGTCGGCGGCCGACCCCATCAGATCACCGGCGTCGTCGGCGAGGCCGGCGGAGTTGTGACGGGCGGAGCGGGCGGTGTCGCGGATGCTGTCACCCGCGGTGCTCACCGCCGAGACGAGGTGATGCCAGGCCTGGTCCGCGATCCGCTCGGGCTTGCTTCGGCGCTCCAGCAGGTTGGTTCCGAACATGTGGTTCCCTCCTCGACAGTGCGGAAGCCGGTGCGCACATCAGACGTCGGCGACTTTGCCCGGCGTGTGGCGGTTCGCCATCCGAGGCTGTGCCCCGCCCGGTGCCGCCGCAAACCAGCATCCGGTGCGGATCAGTGGGACACGACCGCGACGACGGACGCCTGGGCGAAATCGTCGTCATCGTCGTCGTCATCGTCCCCACCGCCGAACCCGCAGGCCAGCATGAGAGCGAGCAGGGCACTGACGCCGGCCAGCGCCGTGAGTCTGCGAAGCATCGCGTCGTCCTCTCGTGCGTCGTCCGTGATGCCGGGCACATCACGGTACATCCGTGATGCTAGGCACACCGCGGCATCTTTCGCTCGTCGGACGAGGTCAGAACCCGTCCGGCAACCACGCCGCGCATCACGGACGTGGGACGGGTTGGCGTCGGCCCGCTACCCTGGTCCGGCGACGTCGCGGTGCCGCGCGTCGAGAGATAGGGCAGATAAGTATGGATAAGGGCGATTTGGTGCGCCCGTGTCCAAGAATTGCTCATCCCGAGGGGTGGCGACCGAGGCCATCGGAGGAATACTCTCGGTCGCGGCCCGCGTACTGATGAGGCGCCCGGCGTACGGGCGAGTGGAGGTGCTCGCGTGAGCCTGTCGATCCTGCAGACGGTTCGGCCCGGTGGTGTCATCGAGATCGCCCCGCGGGGCGAGATCGACGTAGACACCGCGTACGAGGTGAAAGAGGCCATCGCCGAAGTGCTGGCCAAGGGGCGGCCGGCCCGGATCGAGCTCAACATGCGGCTGGTCACCTTCATCGACTCGGTGGGCATCAGCGCGATGGTCGCCGGTTTCCAGACCGCCGAGGTCAGCGGCGTGAAGCTGATCGTCACCGAACCGAGCCGGTTCGTGCACCGGCAGCTCTGGGTGACCGGCCTGCTCGGCCTCTTCGGCGCCCCCGAGCCCTACTACGCTGGCGCGGTCACGACCCCTGAGGTCATCCCCGGCGCCTGAGCTTCCTCAGCCGGGCCTCGGCACCGGGCCCGGGTCGCCACTACCGACCCAGGTCAGCCCTCGCCGAGCCCGGACAGGTCCACGTCGGCGACCTCGGTCACCGCCCGGACCGCGGTCACCGACGCGTAGCCGTCGGCGAGCAGAGCCAGGTCCGTGCCCGGCTGCACCGCCTGGCCGGGCTCCTCCAGCGAGGTGCGCACGAAACCGTGGCCGGATTCGGCGACGGTCATCTGCACCTGGCCGAACGTCGCCAGGGTGCCCCGGCGTACCCCACGCAGTCGGCTGAACGGCAGATCCGGCGAGTTGACGTTGAGTACGCTCTCCGCCGGGCCGGCCGTCAGCCGGGGGAGCAGGTCCAGTGCGACCCGGGCGGCGGTGGCCCAGTTGCGCTCGGCATCGCGTACCAGGGCGGCGGCGGCCACCGCCGCGCCCCCGCTGACCGAGGTGGCCTCGCCGACCGACAGCACGTCCAACGACACGGCCATCGCCCGGCAGCCGTTGGCCGCGGCGGTGAAGGCGGCGCCCACCGTGCCCGAGTGCAACACCGCCCGACCGGCGTTGGCGCCCCGGTTGATGCCGGAGAGCAGCACGGAAGGTGGCGGTCCGAACGCGCCGTGCACCGCGATGAGCGCGATGAAACCGGGCGAGCCGCCGACACCGAAGGCCGGCACCCCGTCGAGCTCCGGTAGCGGATGCTCGCGGACCACCACCTGACCGTCCTGCTCCACGGCGCTCATCGCGGCGCTGGTGCCACTGGCCTCCTCCAGTGGCGCGGCCACCACCACGTCCAGACCCCGCTGCACCGCGGCCCAGGCCAGTGCCTGGATGCCGGGCGCGGCGATCCCGTCGTCATTGGTGATCAGGACCCGCAGCGTCATCGGCCGCCCGCCCGCTGGGCAAACTCGTCGGGGGTGGTGCGCTCCTGCGGGCGGTTGCCCGCCGGCTCCAGCCGAACCCGGTCGACCAGGCCGGTGATCGAGTCGAGCCGCCCGGTACCCAGACCGTGCCGGGTCACGTTCAGTGCGCCGGCCGCCGCGCCGGTGCGGATCGCCGTGCGTACGTCGTGGCCCCGGGCCACCATGGCGGCCACCCCCGCGGTCATCGAGTCGCCGGCCCCGCGCGGATCGGCGGCCTCCAGCCGAGGCATGCGCACCTCGAACACCTCGCCGTCGACCAGCGCCAACGCCGGCTGGTCGGCCCGGCTGACCACCACGTTCTCGGCACCTTCGGCATGCAGGTCGTAGATCGCGCGGGTGAGTTGCTCCTGATCGTCACCGGCGGCCCTGCCGTCGGCGATCAGTTCCTCGTGGCTGACCTTGAGGAAGAAGACGCCGCTGTCCAGCACCGCCGTCAGGTGCTCGCCGCAGAGGTCCACCACCACCCGGCTGCCGTTGGCCCCGAGGTCGGCGGCGAAGCGCCGATAGAGGTCGGCGGGGACCAGGGACGGCTCGTTCGGCCCGCTGAGCACGCTCACCGGCGCACGCAGCCCCTCGCCGAGCGCCAGGTTGTACAACTCGTCCATCTCGTGGCGGCTCAACGGCTGGCCGGTCACGTCGACGATCTCCTGACGGGTGCCGTCGCGACGGTCGTGCACGTACCCGCCACTGCCGCCGGAGTCACGGGCCACCACCTTGAGGTCGACCCCCTCGCTGACCAGCAACGGCTCCAGCACCTGCCCGACCTCGCCGCCGAGCGCCGTGCAGAGCACCACGTCGACGCCGAGAGACAACACCATCCGCGCCTGCCAGACCCCCTGACCGCCGGGATGCAGGTGCAACTCCGGGGTGTCGTTCGGCTGGTCGATGGTGACGGTCAGCAGCGGGGTCGGTGCGAAGACCATGACATGTCCGCTCATGCTGGCACTCCGCTGCGCTGCGTGCCGGCACGAGGCACCACAACGCTGAACCTGATGATTCGCTCGCTCATGCGCGCTTCCTCCCGCTAGTGGCGAGATGTCCGCCTCTTGGTACGACGGTAACCAAGAAGGCGCGACGACGCGCGCCGAGGGGACGATGCCCGGCCGGCGAAGGGTGGAAACACGACACCGGGCGGACCGCCTGTCACGGCGGCCCACCCGGTGCGGGGAGGTCAGTACACCGAAAGGTGTACGTGGTTGGTGTGGTCGCTGGACGGGTCGCCCCGAGCGCCGCTGTACGCCTTCCACCCACTGCTGGGCAGCCAGATCTGCCGGTACCAGATCACGTAGAGCACGGCGAGTCGGTCGGCGTTGTTGACGAAGTACGCCGCCAGGTTGTTGCCGTACGTGCGGTCGCCGCCGGTGGCGTCCCCGCCGAAGCCGTTCTTCTGAGCGGCGAAGTCGCAGGCCCGGCCCTTCGGGTGCTCACCGGAACCGCCGGAGCGGTAGCAGGAGACGTACCGGGTGTAGCCGGCTGCCTTGGCCTGTTTCAGCGCGTGCAGCGTGCGCGGGGTGATGCAACCGTTGGCCGGGGTGGGGTCGTTGACGCTGCACGACTCCGAGGGCCACGAGCCGTCCGAGTTGCGCGGCGCGGCCTTGGCGGTCGGGCTGGACCCGCTGCTGCGCGATGGCGTACGGCTGGCCCGCTCGGCGGCCTCGGCCCGTTCCGCCGCCTCGTCCCGCTCGATGGAGACGGTCAAGGCCCGCTCGGCCTGGTCCTTGCGCTTGGCCATCACGGCCACCTGCTTGCGCTGTTCCTGGACCTCGACGTCCAGGGCCTGCTTGGTCGTGCTGACCTTGTCGCGGGTGTTCTGGAGCTCGCGCACCGCACGGTCCTCGTTGGCGGCCACCGCGTCCAGCGCCGCCGCCCGGTCCATGAAGCCGGCCGGGGAGCCGCTGTGCAGCAGTGCCGACGCGGCGCCCAGACGCCCGCTGCGGTAGGCCTGAGCGGCGATCTCGGCGACCTTGGTGCTGTGCTCGACGAGCTGGCTCTCGGTCGTCGCGAGCTGCTCGGCGAGCTGCTTCTGGCGCTTGACCGAGCGGTCGAGCGCGGTCTTGGCGTCCAGGTAGCCCTTGCTGGCGGCCTCCAGTTGGTCACGGAGTGCCGGGGTGCCACCTTCGTCGTCCACGTCGGGGGCCGCCGCGCGCAGCCCCTGCGGTGCCGCCGAGGCGGGGGCGAACGGGGCGAGCGCGGCGCCCAGGGTGAGGGCGAGCGCGGCGGCGATCAGCGCCGCCGGTCTCACTGTTGCCACTGCTGGCATGCACATGTCCTTCCGTCAGCCGCCGACCGGGTTAGCTGACGGGTTCGGGACGGAAGATCCCTACCGCTGACGCGGATGCACCCCAGGAACATGGTTCCCCGGTTCGCCCTGGCGGGCGATTAGGCGGCGGCCGCCGCCGGCACCGTTGGGTGCCGCCTGGCGGAGGCCGGGTCTGAGCCTACCGGTGCTCCTGCGACCGGTGCAGCTGGTGTTACGCCTGGTGTTCACTTGCTAACCAGTAGACCAGCCCAAAAGCGACAATATGGTCATTTTGCCCAGAGTGGCCTCGCTACCACTCAACAGCCCCGCAGTCCCCAGGGTCCGCTCGTGGCTCGACCTGGAGGGTGGCGTGCTCGATCTGGAACTCCTCACGCAGCGCTGACCGGGCCACGGTGAGCACGGCGCCGACGTCGGCGTCGGAGGTGACGGTCAGGTGTGCGGAGGCCACCTCCATTCCGGAGGTGAGCGTCCAGACGTGCAGGTCGTGGACGCCGGCCACGCCGGGCACCGCGGCCAGCCGGTCGTACACCGCGGTGACCTGGAGGTGCTCCGGGGCGGCCTGCACCAGGATGCGTACCGCCGCCCGACCCAGGCGCCACGTCCGGGGCAGGATGAACGTGCCGATCGCGACCGCGACCAGCGGATCGGCCCACCACCAGTCGGTCAGCGCGATCAGCAACGCCGCCCCGATCACGCCCAGTGAGCCGAGCAGGTCCGCGAGCACCTCCAGGTACGCGCCGCGCAGGTTGATGCTCTCCCGGGCACCGGGCCGCAGTAGCGCGAAGGCGGCCACGTTGGCGAGCAGGCCGAGCGTCGCCACCACCAGCACCGGTCCGGCGAGCACCTCGGGCGGGTCGCCGAACCGGCGTACCGCCTCGACCAGCACATACACCGCGACACCGGAGAGCAGTGCGGCGTTGGCCAGCGCGGCGAGCACCTCCAGCCGGTAGAGCCCGAAGGTGCGCTGCGGGTCGGTGTCGGCCCGCCGGGTGGCGGCGACGGCGGCGAGGGCCATGCCGATGCCCAGCACATCGGTGAACATGTGCCCGGCGTCGGAGAGCAGGGCCAGCGAGCCGGTCCGTAGGGCGGTCACCGCCTCGACCACCATCAGGGTGCTGAGCAGGGCGAACGCCGCCCACAGCCGGCCGGAGTGGCGGTGCGCGGCGTTCGACACCGCGGCATGGTGGTGGTCGTGACCCGCGCCCACCCAGACACCTTCCGCCGTGCGCCCGCCCCAGGTCAGATCTATGCCAACATCGCTATGTGTGCAACCGTCGGCTGGCCCGTCCCGGTACGGTCAGCCCGGCACGGTCTCAGCCGGTCGGGTCGACCGTGGTCAGCCGCTGGGTGGCCCGCGACAGCGCGACGTAGAGGGTCCGAACACCGGCGCCCGGCTCCGCGCGGATCTCACTCGGCGCGACCAGCACCACACCGTCGTACTCCATGCCCTTGGCCTCCAGGCTGGTCACCACCTGGAGTCGCTCCCCGCCCAGATCGCCGAGCCAGGCCGCGACCTCGTTCCGCAGCGGCACCGGGGTGATCACTCCGACGGTGCCCTCGACCTCCCCGAGCAGGGCGCTGGCGGCCGTCACGACGTTGGCCTCCAGCTCCCGCGCCGGCACCACCAGTTGGATCGGGTCGATGCCGGTGGAGCGGACCGCGGTGGGCAACGTGAGCTCGGGGTACGCCCGACGGATCTCGGCCGCCGCCACCTCGAAGATCTCCGCCGAGTTGCGGTAGTTGGTGGTCAGCGTGAACCGGTGCCGCTGGCGGCGACCCAGCGCCTGGTCACGGGCCTGCGCCAACTCCTGCGGATTGCCCGTCCACGCGGTCTGCGCCGGGTCGCCCACCACCGTCCAGGACGCCAGCCGACCGCGCCGGCCGATCATCCGCCACTGCATCGGCGAGACGTCCTGTGACTCGTCGACCACCACGTGGGCGTAGTCGCGATAGTCCTCGGGGCGTTCCCGTGCCGCCTGCCGTGCCGCCCGTTGCCGGTCCGCGAAGGTGCTCAGCTCACGAACCCCGCCGGCCAGCTGGAACGGATCCCGCTTGGCCCGGGCGGGACGCATCGGCTTGCCGAGCAGCGCGTCCAGCTCGTCGAGGAGCGCGATGTCGGCGACGCTCGGCCCGTCGGTGGCCAGCCCCCGGTACGCCGCCCCGAGCAGCCGGATCTCGGCGCCGGAGAGGACGCCCCCGGCGTACCGGCGCAGCCGCTGCGGATCGGCCAGCCAGCCGAGTACGTGTCGCGGGTGCAACCGGGGCCACCACGCCTTGAGGAAGTCCCGGAAGTCCGTCCGGTCGATCAGCTCGTCCTCGAAGGCGCGCTGTTCGGGCAGGTGGGAGATGCCGAGGCGGCGGGCCTGCGCCCAGAGCGCGGCGAGTACCCCGTCGAAGCCGGCCCGGCGTACCTCGTTGCGCCGGGCCCCCCGGGACAGCACCCGGTCCCGGATGGCGTCCAGCTCGGCCCGTTCCAGCCGCAGCAACTGCCCCCGGTACAGCAGCCGCAGCTCGGCCGGGGAGTCGGGCACCGCGTCCCGGGCCGCACGTTCCAGCACCCGGCGCATCCGCAGTGACCCCTTGACCGCCGCCACCTCGGGCGGATCGGTGCGGGTGACGGACAGCCCAGGGAAGAGGGTGCCCAGCGAGTGCAGGGTGGCGGTGTCCTCACCCAGCGACGGCAGCACCGAGGCGATGTACTCGACGAAGACCGACGAGGGGCCGATCACCAGGATCCCGCCTCCGGCGTACCGGCCGCGGTCGGAGTAGAGCAGATACGCGGCGCGGTGCAGTGCCACCGCGGTCTTGCCGGTGCCCGGGCCGCCGGAGACGAGGGTGACCCCCGATCCGGGGGAGCGGATCGCCTCGTCCTGCTCACGCTGGATGGTCGCCACGATGTCACGCATGCCCCGACCGGTGGCCCGGGACAGGGTGGCCAGCAGCGCGCCGTCGCCCACCACCGCCAGATCCGGTGGCGCGGCGTCGGGGTCGAGCAGGTCGTCCTCGATCCGGGTGACCCGCTCCCCGCTGGACTGGATCGTGCGCCGCCGCACCACGCCGAGCGGCTCGGCGGGAGTCGCCTGGTAGAACGCCGCGGCGGCCGGGGCCCGCCAGTCCACCACCAGGGTGGCGGCGTCCTCATCGCGGATGCCGAGCCGCCCCACGTGCAGCACCTGCCCGTCGCGCAGGTCGAGCCGGCCGAAGACCAGCCCCTCGTACTCGGCGTCCAGCACGTGGCGCCGCTGCGCCGCGTGGAAGACCATCGCGTCCCGCTCGACCAGCGCGCCGAAGTTACCGACCCGGGCGAGGCGGTAACCCTCCTTCTCCGCGCGGACCGCCCAGCGACGCAGCTCGGCCAGTCGTGCGTACACCCGGTCGAGATGCCGTTGCTCGGCGGCGATCTCCTGATCCAGGGTGCTCTGATCCACCGCTAGCTCTCCTCGTGACGCCGCCTGGCCAACCGCACGAGATTACGCCCCGCCGCCGAGCTGCGGGAAAGCGCACCTTGTCGACGGCGGGCGGGGACGAGGGGCCGCCGTCAACCGTCGATCCGAGATCGGGCCGCAACGGCGTCGAGGACCCGGCGCAGCACCCCGTGCAGAGCGGCGTTGACCTCGTCGGGACGCTCCATCATCAACATGTGTCCGGCACCGGGGCAGACGGTCAGCTCGGTGTCCGGCAGCGCGGCGGCGATCGACTCCGCGCACGGTGTCGGGGTGAGCCGGTCCCGGTCGCCGACCAGGGCCGCCGCCGGCAGATGGGCCAGCGCGGCGAGCGTCGCCAGGCGGTGCTGGGTGCCGATGGAGGCCCGGAAACCGCCGATCGAGCGTAGCGAGGCGCGGGCCACCGCCGAGGTCACCAGCCGGATGTCGGTCGGGTCGCAACGGTCGCCGAAGAGCATCCAGCGGATGCTGGGTCGCAGGGCGCGCAGCAGGGCCCGGGGCGGCCGCCAGGCGCCGCAGCGGGCCAGCAGCCCGGCCCCGGTGGTCTCGGCCAGCCGGATGATCCGGGCGATCCGTGGCGACAGGCCGTAGACGGTGTGCGTGTGCCCCTCGGCGGTGGTGGAGACGAAGACCAGCCCGGCGGTGCGTCGCGAGAAGTGCTCGGGGTGACGGTGCGCGTACTCCATGATCGTCATGCCGCCCAGCGAGTGTCCGACCAGCACCACCGGGCCGGCGGGCGCCACCTCGTCGAGCACCGCGGCCAGGTCGTCGCCGAGTTGCGCCAGGGTCGCCGTGGGCAGCGCCATGCAGCTGGAGCGGCCGTGCCCACGCGCGTCGTAGGTGACCACCCGGATCGACCCGAACGCCTCCCGCAGCGCGGTCAACTGTCGGTGCCAGCTGCGTCCGTCCAGCGTCCAACCGTGCAGCAGCACCGCGGTGACCTCGGCATCCGCCGGGCCGGTGGTTTCCACGTGCAGGTGTACGTCGTCGCCCAGCCGTACCCTGATCGGCTCCGGCATCGCCACCTCCCCACGGCCCCACGGATGCGTAACACCGGGGATACCCGGTGGTAACACGGACTACTCGTCATGAGACCACGCGAACCGGGG
This sequence comes from Micromonospora phaseoli, assembly GCF_900109115.1. Taxonomy (GTDB): domain Bacteria; phylum Actinomycetota; class Actinomycetes; order Mycobacteriales; family Micromonosporaceae; genus Micromonospora; species Micromonospora phaseoli. The sequence continues at coordinate 81,625 of NZ_FNYV01000009.1, read as the reverse complement.
CGCTGAGAAGATCCCGCCAAGCCCCTCCGCGCCGACGACGGTCCGGTCAAGCTGTGGGCATGGCAGCGCACCGGGCCCGCGGGGGTACGCCCCGAGCGGCCCTCGCCGAACTGCTCACCGGCAACCGCCGCTTCGTCAGCGGCCAGCCGATACACGGGCACGACGTGACCGCCGCGGCGGCGAGCGCCTCCGGTGACCAGCAGCCGTACGCCGTCCTGCTGGGCTGCATCGACTCGCGGGTGCCCCTGGAGGCGATCTTCGACCAGACCTTCGGCTCGATCTGCGTGATCCGCACCGCCGGCCACGTGCTGGACCGGGCGGTGCTGGGCTCGATCGAGTACGTGGTCGAGGTGCTGGGCGTATCGCTGGTGATGGTGCTGGGGCACGAGCGCTGCGGGGCGGTGGAGGCGACCGTCGAGTCGCTGCGCACCGGGCGGCGGCCGGGGGGCGCGCTGGCCCACCTGGTCGACCGGATCGCCCCCGCGGTGGTCGAGGTCGGCGTGGACGACCCCCAGGTGCAGCCCCTGGCGATCCGCCGACACGTCCGCCGTACCGTCGCCACGCTGCGCGCCGATCCCACCCTGACGCCCCCGATCGACGCCGCCCGCGTCGCCGTCACCGGTGCCCTCTACACCCTCTCCACCGGCGAAGTCACCCTCCTCGACCCCCGGTAGCCCACCCAAACCCCCACCCCACCCCAAACCGTCGATCATGCAGTTGTGGTGCCCGCTTCGCGAATTGAAGGCCGTTCTGTGACCGCCACAACTGCATGATCGACGCGGTGGGGGGGTGGGGGTGGGGTGGGGGTGGGGTGGGACGGGAAACGCCCGCCGGGTGGGCCGGCGGGCGTTCACGGTGGTGCGGGGAGGGCGCTCGGCCCTCGCGGGATCAGCTCTCGAAGACGCCGGCCTCGACCAGGCGCTTCTCGGTGGCGTCCCAGCCGTCACCCGGGTGGGTGGCGTTGAGGCCGTTGATCTCCGCGCGGATCTTGGCGGCGTGGCCGGCGGCGGCCAGCACCCGGATCTCCTCGACGAAGGCCTCGGAGTCGGTACGCAGGTGCGCCGTCTTGCCGTTGGTGAGGTTCCGCACGTAGGCGTGCTTGCCGCCGTTGAGCGGGATCAGGTACTTGAACTCGCCCAGCACGCTGAGTGCGCCACCCTGGCCAGCCTGGCCGGCCCGGACTGACGCGCGCGCGGTCTTAGAGGTGTTGCTCGCCACGGAGGTACTCCTTGCAAGACGTACGGAGGACTGGACGTCCGGGGGCTGTTGCGGGCGGCACCGGATGGGTGAGACCCGCGGAGGCTTACGCGGCACAGGCCGCCGATGGAACTTTACACGAACCACGATGCCGGCTGGTCATCGCGGCCGTCACGAGGTGCAACGGCGGTCACCTGTCCGGGTATTTCCGGCCGGCGGATTTCCCGATTCCCTGGCGCACCATCCGTCACACCAGTCATCATGTGTTGCAGCAACACACACCCGGGTCGGGCGAGGTCGTAGGGGAAGACGCACCTCGCACTCCGGGAGGTCACCGTGCCAACGCGTGGCGTCGTATATGTCCACTCGACCCCGCTCGCCGTGTGCTCGCACGTCGAGTGGGCGATCGCGCGCGTCCTCGCCGCGCCGGTCAACCTGCAGTGGACAGCCCAACCCGTCGATCCCGGCGCCCGCCGGGCCGAGTGCGGGTGGTCCGGTAGCCCGGGGACGGGTGCCGAGCTGGCCGCTGCCCTCCGGCAGTGGCCCATGATCCGTTTCGAGGTCACCGAGGAGCCCAGTCAGGGTGCCGACGGCGAACGCTTCATGCACGTACCCGGTCGAGGGCTGTTCCGGGCGACCGTTGGCGCCGCCGGGGACATCCAGCTCGGCGAGGACCGACTGCGCAGCATCATGGCCGGAGCGCGGGCGCCGGAGGCTCTCGCGCACGCCCTGGACAAGGCGCTCGGCACCGCGTGGGACGCGGAGCTCGAGCCCTACCGCTACGCCGGTGACGGCGCGCCGGTGACGCTGCTCACCCGGGTCGGCTGAGCGGCACAGCCGGCCGCCCCGGCGAAGGTCGAGTTGCCCCGATACGCGGTGAGCTGGTGGGATGGTCCGCGTGTCGACCACCCCTCGGCGCGTCGCCGCCGCGCTCGTCGTCGTGACCACGCTGCTCGTCTCCGGTTGCTCCGGCGCCGGGCAGCGCCCCGGGTCGAGCCCGTCCGCCGCGCCGACCACGGAAGCCGCCCCGACCACGCAAGCGGCGCCACCATCGACCGCCCCGCCGGAGGACCCGGCCACCCGGGCCGCCGCACTCGTCGCCGAACTCGCCGACGAGGACCTGGTCGGCCAGGTGCTGATGCCGTACGCCTACGGCGACCAGGCGACGAAGGTCTCGGCCGGCTCGGCAGCCGGCAACCAGGCCCTGGGCGCGGTGGACACGCCGGCCCAGATGATCGAGAAGTACCGGCTCGGCGGGCTGATCCTGGTGGGTTTCAGCGCGGACGACCCCACCCAGGGCAATCAGGAGACCACCAACGTCGACAACCCGAAGCAGGTCCGGAAGCTGACGACCGGACTGCGTACGGCCGCCGGGAAGCTGCCCGCCGGTGCCGCACCCTTCCTGATCGGCACCGACCAGGAGTACGGGGTGGTCACCCGCATCACCGACGGGGTCACCATGCTGCCCAGCGCGCTCGGCGCCGGAGCCGCGAACGACCCGGCGTTGACCGAGGCCGCCTGGCGTGCCGCCGGCACCGAACTGGCCGCGATGGGGGTCAACGTCGACTTCGCGCCCGTCGCCGACGTGCTGGTGACCCGCAGCACGGTGATCGGGTCCCGGTCGTTCGGCGCGGATCCGCAGCGCGCGGCCAACCAGGTCGGCGGTGCGGTACGCGGACTGCAGACCGCCGGCGTGGCGGCCACGCTCAAGCACTTCCCGGGGCACGGCCACAGCGCCGTCGACTCACACAAGGACCTGCCCGTACTCGAGCAGTCGCGCGGCAAGCTGGCGGCCGAGGCGTGGCCGCCGTTCACCGCCGGCATCGAGGCCGGCGCGCTGGCCGTGATGTCCGCCCACCTCGACGTGCGCTCGGTCGACCCGGGGGTGGCCGCCACCTTCTCGTACAAGCTGCTCACCGAGGTGCTGCGTGGGGAGCTCGGCTTCCAGGGTGTGGTGATCACCGACGGGATGAACATGCCGCCGGCCCGCCGCTTCGGACCGGGCGAGGCGGCGGTCCGCGCCCTCAAGGCCGGCAACGACCTGATCCTCATGCCGCCGAACGTCGGCCAGGCATACGACGGACTGCTGGCGGCGCTGCGGGACGGTTCGCTGCCCCGGTCCCGGCTGGTGGAGGCGGCCACCCGCGTGCTGACCATGAAGTTCACCCTGGCCGACCGGCCCACGCCGGAGCTGTCCACGCTGGGCTCCAAGGCCCACCGTGCGGCGGCCGGCGCGCTCGCCGCCGGCGCGGTCACCGTGCTGCGCGGCAAGTGCGACACCAGTGGGGTCCGTGGCCCGGTAACGGTCACCTCCTCGGACGGCCGGGCACACACCCGGGCGGCGTTGACCGAGGCGCTGACCTCGGCCGGGATGAAGGTGGTGCCCAGCGGCGGCACGGTCGTCCACCTGGTCGGGTACGGCGACGGCGCCAGCGACCTGCGCGCTGACGCCGCCGTCACGGTCGCCATGGACACCCCGTACGTGCTGGCCCGGGCGTCCTCGCCGACGCTGCTGGCCACCTACTCGTCGAGCCGTGCCTCGATGGCCGCGCTCGCCGACGTGCTCGCCGGCAAGGCCCGCCCGCAGGGCCGCTCCCCGGTGAAGGTCAGCGGGCTGCCCGCCACCACCTGCTCCGGCTGAGGTCCCCGGTCAGCCCGAACCGGTGAGGGTGTCGCGGGCCAGCCGGTACGCGGGCAGCACCTCGACCGGCTCGCCGAAGCTGGTGGTGCTCGCCTCGACCAGCACCGTCCGGTCGCCCAGCTGGACGGCCAGGGCCCACTCCCGGACGTCGGAGTCCGTCAGCGCCCGCCGGGCCAGCCAGGTCGCCTCGACCACGTCGAGGTCACCCGGGCGGGTCTCGCGGTACTGCGGCTCGCTCACCTGCTCCTCGGCGTCGACGAACGCCTCCAGCGCCTGCCGGGCCGGGGTGCCCGCGACGTCGACGGTCCACACCCGCAGGAAGCCCGGCACCACCGCCCGGCCGTCCAGCTCGCAGCGCACGGTCGAGCCGCCCCGGCGGGTCAGCGCCTCGGCCACCGCGTTGCCCAACTCGTTCGCGGGATCGGGTGCCTCGACCGGCGTGGCCTCCCAGCCGTCCGCCAGGCCGAAGGTCACCGGCAGCGGGCAGGGGGCGCCGGCACCGACCGTGCCGGCCGGTGCGGCGGCGGCCACCTCGTCGTGCCATGGTTCGCCGGTCGTGCCGGCTCCGCCCGGCTCGGCCTCGGCGTCGGCGCATCCGCCGAGCAGCCCGATGGTCAGCGCCGCCATTGCGATCGCCCGTTTTCTCACGATGTCCGCCCCCCGATGTTGATCCACAGACGGGTCAGCAAAGCGGTACCAGGGACGAACGTCAAGTTCCTGGAGCAAAGCCCCCCTGCCGACGCTCGTGCACGTCGGCAGGGGGCGTGCGGTACCCGCGGTTGAGCGGCCGGGACGTCCACGTCCCGGCGATCCGGCTACGCCCAGCGGCGCTGCGGTCAGACCCGGGTGAAGACGAGCGCCACGTTGTGGCCGCCGAAGCCGAACGAGTTGTTCAACGCGGCGGGCACGTCCAGCTGCCGTGCCTTGTTGGCGGCCACATCCAGGGTGAGGCCGTCGTCCGGGTCGTCCAGGTTGATCGTCGGTGGCACGACGCTGTCGCGGATCGTCAGGATGGTGGCGATCGACTCCAGCGCACCGGCGGCACCGAGCAGGTGACCGGACATGGACTTGGTGGCGGTCAGCACCGGGTGGTCGCCCAGCGCCGTGCGCAGCGCGGTGATCTCCGCCATGTCGCCCACCGGCGTCGACGTGGCGTGCGCGTTGACGTGGACGATGTCGGACTTCGCCACGTCCGCGTCGGAGATCGCCTTGGCGATGGCCCGGATCGCGCCGGCGCCCTCCGGGTGCGGCTGGACGATGTCGTAGCCGTCGGAGGTGATGCCGGCACCCGCCAGTCGCGCGTACACCCGGGCACCCCGGGCCGCCGCGTGATCGGCCCGTTCCAGCACCACGATGCCGGAGCCCTCGCCGAGGACGAAGCCGTCCCGGCCCTTGTCCCACGGCCGGGAGGCCCGCTCCGGTTCGTCGTTGCGGGTCGACATGGCCCGCATCGAGGCGAAGCCGGCGATCGGCAGCGGGTGGATCACGGCCTCGGTGCCGCCGGCCACCACCACGTCGGCGCGGCCGGCCCGGATCATGTCCAGGCCCAGCGCGATCGCCTCCGCGCCGGTGGCGCAGGCGCTGGCCACCGAGTGCACGCCGGCCTGGGCGCGCAGCTCCAGACCCACCCAGGCGGCCGGGCCGTTGGGCATCAGCATGGGCACGGTGTGCGGGGACACCCGGCGAGGGCCCGACGCCTCCAGGATGTCGTCCTGGGCGAGCAGGGTGACCGCGCCGCCGATGCCGGAGCCGATGCTGACCCCCAGCCGCTCCGGGTCCAGCCCGGCGTCGGCCAGGCCGGAGTCCGCCCAGGCCTGGTGGGCGGCGATCAGCGCGATCGCCTCGGAGCGGTCCAACCGGCGCAGCTTGACCCGGTCCAGCACGGTGGCCGGATCGACCGCCAGCTCGGCGGCGATCCGGACCGGTAGTTGCCCGGCCCACTCCTGGGTGAGCGCGCCCACCCCGGAGCGGCCGGCGAGCATGGCGTCCCAGGTCGACGCGACGTCCCCGCCCAGCGGGGTGGTCGCGCCGAGCCCGGTGACGACGACGTCGATGCGACTCATATCAGGACTGCGCCTCGATGTAGCTCACGGCGTCCCCGACCGTCTTGAGGTTCTGCACCTCGTTGTCCGGGATCTTGACGCCGAACTTCTCCTCGGCCGCCACCACGACCTCCACCATGGAGAGCGAGTCGACGTCCAGGTCGTCGGTGAAGGACTTCCCCTCGGCCACGTCGTCCGGGTTCACCCCGGCAACCTCTTCGAGGATCTCGGCGAGGCCGGCGGTGATCTCGTCACGGGTCATTGCGGTGGGTTCCTCTCATCGGGTTTCTCGACGGGGCGGCGACGCCACCCGTCGCTCCTCGGCGCTGTCACGCCGAGGGGGTATCAGGGGCAGCGGACGACCTGACCGGCGTAGGTCAGGCCACCACCGAAGCCGAACAGCAGCACCGGGGCGCCCGAGGGCACCTCGCGGCGCTCGACCAGCTTGGACAGGGCCAGCGGGATGCTGGCCGCCGAGGTGTTGCCGGACTCGACGATGTCCTTGGCGATGATCGCCTGCGGGATGTTCAGCCGCTTGGCGATCCCGTCGATGATCCGGGAGTTGGCCTGGTGCGGGACGAACGCGGCCAGCTCGGCCGGGTCGACCCCGGCCCGCTCGCACGCCTGCAGGGCCAGCGGCGCCAGCGCGGTGGTGGCCCAGCGGAACACCGTCTGGCCCTCCTGGGCGACGTACGGGCGCCAGCCCTCGATGCGTACCGCGTCGCCGCGCTCCGGCACCGAACCCCACACCACCGGACCGATGCCGACCGGCTCGTCCTCGGCGGCGGCGGTGACCACGGCCGCCCCCGCGCCGTCGGCGAAGATGATGCAGGTGGAGCGGTCGGTCCAGTCGGTGAAGTCGGAGAGCTTCTCCGCGCCGATGACCAGGGCGTTGCGCGACGCGCCGGCCCGGATCGCGTGGTCCACGGTACCCAGTGCGTACGCGAAGCCGGAGCAGGCGGTGTTGAGGTCGAACGCCCCGGGCGCGTTGATGCCCAGCTTGGCGGCGACCCGGCAGGCCACGTTCGGGCTCCGGTCGATCGAGGTGCAGGTGGCGACCACGACGAGGTCGATGTCGGTGGCGGTGAGGCCGGAGTTGGCCAGCGCCTTGTCGGCGGCGGCCGCGGCCATGTCGGCGACCGTCTCGTCACCGGCGATCCGTCGGCTCACGATGCCGACCCGGTCGCGGATCCACTCGTCGTTGGTCTCCACCAGCTGCGCGATGTCGTCGTTGGTCACCACCCGGGAGGGCTGGTAGTGCCCCATGGACAGGATGCGGCTGCCCGTCATGACGAGGCCCCCCTACGGTCGGTCTCGTCACGAGACTGGTTCGGACTGTGTTCGACGACTGGCTCGTGGCCGGACGACGGGCCGCTGTGCCGGGCGATCAGGTCGCGGGCGGCGGGCAGGTCGTCCGGCGTGTTCAGGGTGACGATCTCCGGGGCGCCCGAGCCCTTGAGTTCGCGCTTGACCAGACCGGCGAGCGTGCCGGCGGGCGGCAGCTCGATCACGCCGGTCACGCCGCGCTCGGCCAGGGTGGCCATGCAGAGATCCCAGCGGACCGGGGCGGTGACCTGGCGGACCAGCCGCTGCAGCAGCTCCCGGCCGCCGGTGACCGCCGTGCCGTCGAGGTTGGACAGCAGGGTCCGAGCCGGGTCGCTCGGCGTGATCCCCGCCGCGACCGTGGCCAGCGCCGTCTCCGCCGGGGCCATGTAGGGGGTGTGGAACGCGCCGGCCACCTGCAGCCGGATGACCCGCGCCCGGGCGGGCGGCTCGGCGGCCAGCTTCTCCAGCCCGGCGACCGTGCCGGCGGCGACGATCTGACCGGTGCCGTTGCGGTTCGCCGCGTACAGCCCGTGTCCGGCGATCGCGGCGACCACCTCGTCCGGGTCGCCGCCGAGCACGGCGGCCATACCGGTCGGCTCCAGCGCGCAGGCGGCGGCCATCTCCCGGCCACGTACGCCGGCGAGGGTGATCGCCGCCTCCGGCGGCAGCGCTCCGGCCAGCGCCGCCGCGCCGAGTTCGCCGACGCTGTGCCCGGCGGTCAGCGAGACGTCGCCCATCGGCAGGTGCTCGGCGGCGAGCAGCGCTGCGGCGACCAGCAGTGGCTGGGTACGGGCGGTGTCCCGGATCTCGTCGGCGTCCGCGACGGTGCCCAGGTGCACCAGGTCGACGCCGGCCAGCGTCGACCACGAGCGCAGCCGGGCCTCGACGCCGGTCAGGTCGAGCCAGGGGGTCAGGAAGCCGGGTTTCTGGGAACCCTGGCCGGGACTGAGAACGGCGAGCACGTGTATGACTCTCCTGGATACCCACGGGTTGCGCTGTGCCGGCTGGCACCAAACCGCACTAGAACAGTTGGAGGGATCCTACAAAGATTGGTGCTGATCATCACCAATCTGTGATCTTTTACCGACCGGTGGGGTCAATGTCTGGCTCGGCGCCACCGGGTCCAGCCGGCCGACGGTCAGCGCGATCCGCAGGGCGAAGGCGTCCCGGGGGGCCAGCGGGCTGAAGCCGGTGACATCGGCGATCCGCCGCAGCCGGTAGCGCACGGTGTTCGGATGCACGAACAGCGCCCGGGCGGCGCTCTCCAACGTGCCACCCGCGGCGAAGAAGGCGTCCAGCGTCTCCAGCAGCTCACCGCCGGCGCGGACCAGCACCGCGTACACGTCGTGGCGCAGTCGCCGTCGGGCCTCGGCGTCGCCGGCGAGCGCCCGCTCGGGCAGCAGGTCGCCGGCGTGGACCGGCCGGGGCGCGGCCGGCCAGGCCGGTGCCGCCCGGTACCCGGCGAGTGCTGCCCGGGCCGACTCGGTGGCCTCGTCCAGGCTGGGCACGGCCGGACCGACGACCACCGGCCCTTCGCCGAAGACGGTCAGCAGGTTGCCGGTCGCCGCGACCGGGTCGGCCGCCCCGCCGAGCACGATCACCAGCCGGTCGCCGTGCACGCCTCCGATCACCTCCACCCCGATCCGCCGGGCCTGGCGGTAGACGGTGTGCAGCACGGCCGCGACCTCGCCGCCCGGGGAGGGACCGACCGCCACCGACACCGGTGGCGCGTCCGTCCAACCGAGGGCGGCGGCGCGGCTGGCCAGCACGTCCGGGGAGTCGCCGCGCAGCAGCGCGTCCACCAGCAGAGCCTGTAGGCGGGCGTCCCAGGAACCACGTGACTCGGCGGCCCGGGCATACACCCGGGCGGCGGCGAAGGCGATCTCCCGGGAGAACCGGAGCACCGCCTCGCGCAGCTGCGGCTCCTCGCCGGGGGCGGCCAGCAGGCCGACCTGTTCCTCGACCACGTCGATGGTGACTTTGATCAGTGCGACGGTCTGCTGGAGGGAGATCGAGCGGGCCAGGTCCTGCGGGGCGGTGGCGAACACCTCGTCGGAGACCTCCTGGGTCCCCTCGCCGGCCCCGCCGCCGGAACGCAGCCACTGGACCAGGGAGCGGGCGCCGGCCTGGGCCACGAGCATCACCCACGAGCGCTGGTCGGCCGGCAGCCCCCGGAACCAGGGCAGGGTGTCGTCCATCCGGGCAACGCTCGCGGTGGCCAGCGCCCCGGCCGCCCGTTCGATCCGGCGCAGCGTGGCCGACAGGTCCGTCCCGCCCGTCTCGCTCACCCGTCTAGCCTGGCATGCCCTGACCTGGACCTCGACGGCAGGCGTCGGCGGGGGTGACCGTCGACGCCCATCGGGTACGCGCTGCACGGGCCGTCGGATGCGGCCAGTACGGTGACAGGGCACGTCGGGTGGGCACCGGCGGGTGAGGGCGAGAGGGTGAGGAGACACCGATGGCGCAGGGGGAGGCCGAGCACGGCTGCGCCCAGGGGGAGGACGTGGCATCCACCTGGCCCCGCGGCGTCGAGCCGTCGGTGCCCCGCCAGCGCGCCGCCGAGCCACCGGCCCCGGGGCAACCCGAGTCGACGACCGGTGGCTGTCGCAGTGTGCTGCCCGGTTGGGCCGGGGCGCACCGCCACGGCCCGGTCCGTCCGGCCCACCGCAGCCTCCGACGGGAACGCCCGCCGCGCCGCTGGTGCTGAGCGGATCCTGGTGCTGAGCGGATCCAGGTGGCGAGACGTCTCCGGGTAGCGAGACGGATCAGCGGGTACGGCGGCGGATCAGCAGCGCGATTCCGGCGAGACCGACGGTGATCACCAGCATCACCGCGACGTTGAGCAGGAGCAGGCGCCGTAGCTCGCCGAACGCCTCGTTGAGGTCCTCGGCGGGGTTGAGCGCCTCCTCCGGGATGATGCGTTCGCCGCCACCCGCGCCGCCGGTGACGGCCTCGTACGTCCGCTCCAGCGGCACACCGGCGGTCCGCAGCGTCTCGGACATGCTGACCCGCCCCAGGTACCAGCTTGCAGTGACCTTGTTGTCCGGCTGCTTGGCCGGCCGGTACACCCGGGGACCGCCGACCGCCTTCGGGTAGAGGTCGTAGGTCTGCTTCGGAACGTCGCCCGCGAACACCACGACCGTGTACTTCGGACCGAGGTCGGCCTTCTTCGGTCCGCCGGACTGGCGGACGAGGCCACGGTGGTTGACCTGCTCGATGACGGCGACGACGTGTTCCGGGTGGGATTCCGCGCGCAGCCGCAGCGGCTCGCCAAGCCCGTGCCCGGTGATGTCCACACCGGCGGGTGGCGTCTTCGGCGCCGCCATGGCGGGCTCGGCCAGGGTGAGCGCCAGCAGCGGGGCCGCGATCCCGCTCACCACCACCGCAGCCAGTCGCCTGAACCGTCGGACCATGCCGCCTCCTCGCCCCGTTCGATGGGTGGCTGTGCTGCAGGGGTCACGCGTTGGAAGGCCGACGTCGGTGACCGCCCACAGGACGGGTGTACCCACCTCAAAGACTCCGCGGAACGTCGATCGGTTGCAGCTGATGGAACACTAATCGGATCTACCTGCGATCGCGACTCGACCAACGACCGCCCGGTACCAGCGGGCGGATCTTACCTCTGCGAAGGCTGTGATGGTTGGCAGAATAGCGCGCCCGGGGTACCCCGGGTAATGCTCGTCGGCGTGTCGCCCGCCGCCGAGCGGCCCCGGGAAGTGCCTCGGCAGTCAGACCAGGCGTACCCGGGCGGCGCGCATCCGGGTCAGGCTGCGCTCGGGACCGAGCACCTCCAGCGACTCGAACAGCGGCAACCCGACGGTGCGTCCGGTGACCGCGACGCGTACCGGAGCCTGGGCCTTGCCGAGCTTGAGACCGCGCTCCGCGCCGACCGCCTCAAGAGTGGACTTCAGCGTTTCCGCGTCCCACGAGCCGACGGCCTCGAAGGCGGCGATGGCGGCGTCTAGCAGCTCCGCCGAGCCCGCCTTCATCGCCTTGGCCCAGGCCGCCTCGTCGATCAGTGGCGTGGCGACGAAGAGGAAGTCGACGTTCGGCACGATCTCGCTGAGCACCGCGATCCGGGTCTGCGCCAGTGGCGCCACCGCGGCGAAGGCGGCCGGGTCGAACTCGTCGGGCTGCCACGGCGGGGGTGCGATGGTGTCGGTGCCGGTCAACCACGGCTGGCAGGCCTCGACGAACTCCTCGACGGGCAGCGCCCGGATGTACTCCCCGTTGAACGCGCGCAGTTTCTTCTCGTCGAAGAAGGCCGGCGACGGGTTGACCTCCGCCAGCCGGAACTCGTCCTCGATCACCGACCAGGGCACGATCTCCCGGTCGCCCGAGGGGGCCCAGCCGAGCAGCATCAGGTAGTTGCGCATCGCGGCGGCGAGGTAGCCCTCGTCCCGGTACGCCTCCAGGGCGACCTTGTCGCGGCGCTTGGACAGCTTCTGCCGTTTCTCGTTCACCACCACCGGCACGTGCGCCCAGATCGGCGGCTTCACCCCGAGCGCGTCCCAGAGCAGCTGCTGCTTCGGGGTGTTGGGCAGGTGCTCCTCGGCCCGGATCACGTGGGTGATCCCCATCGTCATGTCGTCCACGACGTTGGCCAGCAGGAAGACCGGCGAACCGTCGCCCCGGGCGATGACGAAGTCCTCGATGAGCTTGTTCTCGAAGGTCGGCTCGCCCCGGATCAGGTCGGTGACCACCGTCGAACCCTCGTCCGGGGTGCGGAAGCGCAGCGCCCGGCCCTCGCCGGGCGGCAACCCCCGGTCGCGGCAGAACCCGTCGTAGCCGGTGTACTGGTTGCCGGTGCGGGCCTGCACCGCCTCCCGGGTGCAGTCGCAGTAGTACGCCCGGCCCGAGTCGTGAAGCCGCCGGGCGGCGGAACGGTGCTCGTCGGCGTACGCGGACTGGAAGTACGGGCCCTCGTAGCTGCCCCGCTCGATGCCGATCCAGTCCAGCGCCGACAGGATGCCCTCGGTCCACTCGGGCCTGTTCCGCGCCGCGTCGGTGTCCTCGATGCGCAGCACGAACACCCCGCCCTGCTGCTTGGCGTAGATCCAGTTCTGCAGCGCCGAGCGGGCGCCGCCGACGTGGAACATACCGGTCGGGGAGGGGGCGAAGCGCACACGTACCGTCACAGCCCCCAGCCTACGGCCGCCTGCCAGGCATTAAGGAAGGGGCCCTTGTTATCGCCTGGCGTTGTACCGGGGCCTCCTCCTAACACCACGGAACACGGCGGCCCGTCACGGAACGGATCGGATCTTCAGGACCAGGACGCTGCCGAGCAGCGTCACCGCTGCGGTGGTGGCGTACAACGCCGGGTAACCGCCCAGGTAGACCACGATCGGCGCGGAGATGGCCGGGCCGAGCACCTGCGGCGCCGAGTTGGCAATGTTGATCACGCCGAGGTCCTTGGCCCGGTCGGTTGCTCTCGGCAGCACCTGGGTGATCAGGGCGGCGTCGACCGACAGGTACACCCCGTAGCCGCCGCCGAGCAGCAGCGCGGCGATGAGCGCCATCGGCCAGGTGGGCGCGACGGCCAGCAGCAGCGCCGCCACCGCGATCACCACCCCGGCGGCGATGACGAAGACCTTGCGCCTGCCGGTGCGGTCCGACAGTCGGCCGGCCACCACCGTGGTTGCCATCAACCCGGCGGTGTAGAGCAGGATCAGCACCAGCAACCCGCCCTCGGGGTCGGCGACCCGCACCTCGTCGGTGAGGAAGTAGAGCAGGTAGAGGGTGCCCAGGGCGTTGCCGAGCTGGACCAGGAAGCGAGTGATCCAGGCCCAACCGAAGTCCGGGTACCGGCGCGGCGACACCCACATCCCCCGGAACAGACCGCGCAGCGGCGGCCGGTGCGTGCGGGGCAGCGGGTCGTCGGCGGTACGCAGCGCGAACGGCAGCGCCAGCAGCAGCACGACCGCGGCCATCGCCAGGTAGCCGGCGGCGTTGCCGGTGACCACGGCCGTGACCAGCACGACGCCGAGGACCAGCCCGAGCGCCTGCGGGATACCGACCCAGCCGGAGACGCCGCCGCGCTGGGTGACCGGCACCCGATCCGGTACGGCGGCGGTCAGGCTGGCCAGCATCGCGTTGAAGCAGACCTGCGCGGCGACCCAGCCCACCGTCACCGCGAGCACGGTGCGTGCCTGCGCGAGGAGCACCAGCGCCAGCGCGCCGAGGACCGCGCCGCCGAGGGTCCAGACATGCCGGCGGCCGAACTCCCACCGGCCCAGCCGCAGGCAGGTCCGGTCCGACAGCGCGCCGGCGAGCGGGTTGGCGATCACCGCGGCCAGGGCGCCGACTCCGGTGACCACCGCCAGCATGGTCTCCTTGTTCGCCGGCGCGATCTGCCCGAGCTGCTGCGGCAACAGCACCTGGATCGGGGTGAAGAAGGCCATCCAGACGCCCAGATTGGCGGCGAACAGCAGCGCGATCCATCCCCGCCGGACCGAGACCGTCGGTTCGGCGAGCGCCGCCGGCAGCGAGGTCGGGGTGGGGTCGACGGTGGTCACCGGACCGGTCCCCGGCGGGCCGTCGCGATCACCTCGCGCAACCAGGCGTACGACGACTTCGGCGTGCGGTGGCCGGTGTCGAAGTCGACGTGCACCAGGCCGAAGCGCTTGGTGAAGCCCTCGGCCCACTCCCAGTTGTCCAGCAGCGACCAGACGAAGTACCCGGTCACCTCGACCCCGTCGTCGATCGCGGCGCGTACCGCCCGCAGGTGCGCCTCCAGGTAGGCGATCCGGTCGGGGTCGGGCACCCGACCGGTGGCGTCGGGTACGTCGTCGTAGGCGCAGCCGCTCTCGGTGACCTGGATCGGCGGCAGGTCCGCGCCGTAGCGGTCACGCAGCCAGCCGAGCAGGTCGCGCAGCCCGTCCGGGACGACCGGCCAGTCGAAGGCGGTACGCGGGTAGCCGGTGAGCGGCACCAGGTCGAAGGGGAGCGGTGCCCCCTCCTCGGGCGCGCGTACGCCGGTGGGGTGGTAGTAGTTGACGCCCAGCACGTCGATCGGGGCGGCGATCACGTCCAGGTCGCCGTCGCGTACCACGGTGGTGTCGAAGCCCAGTTCGGGTGGGTATCCGCGGCCGAGCAGCGGGTCGGTGAACAGCCGGTTGTGCAGCGCCTCGTAGGCCGCCGCGGCGGCGGCGTCGGCCGGGCTGTCGCCGACGGTACGCACCGGCGAGTAGTTGTTGGCGATCGCGACCGGGCTGGTGCTGTGGGCGCGCAGCGCGGCGACCGCGAGACCGTGGCCGAGCAGTTGGTGGTGGGCCACCGGGAAGGCGTCGAGGAGCAGCATCCGGCCCGGCGCGTGTACGCCGATGCCGTACCCGAGGCTCATGTGGATGAACGGTTCGTTGAGGGTGATCCAGAGCTTCACCCGGTCACCGAGGCGGGCCGCCACCGCGTCGGCGTAGTCGGCGAAGCGGTGGGCGGTGTCCCGGTTCAACCAGCCGCCGGCGTCCTCCAGCGGCTGGGGGAGGTCCCAGTGGAAGAGGGTGGCGACCGGGTCGATGCCGTGGTCGAGCAGCTCGTCGACCAGCCGTTCGTAGAAGTCCAGCCCGGCGGGGTTGACCGCGCCACCTCCGGTGGGCAGCACCCGGGGCCAGGCCACCGAGAAGCGGTACGCGGTGACACCGAGCCCGGCCATCAGGGCCACGTCCTCGGCGTACCGGTGGTAGTGGTCACAGGCCACCTCGCCGCTGCTGCCGTCGACGATGCGACCGGGCGGGTGGGCGAAGGTGTCCCAGATGGAGGGCCCGCGACCGTCGGTACCGGCGGCGCCCTCGATCTGGTAGGCGGACGTGGAGACACCCCAGCGGAATCCGGTGGGGAACTCGGGCATCGGAGCGGTCGGCATGCGCCCTCCCGGCTAACGCGAAACGTGTTCGGAACTCTAGGGGCCCGCGTGGCGGGACGCCATAGGCGCCGGAGCCCCGGAGGGCAATACGTTTCGGCGTGTCTTTTACGAACACGTCCGCATACGTCCGTTTTTGCGCATACAGTTCCAAATATCGTGGGATGTCCTCACTGGAGGAAGACGGAAAAATGATCCTCGTGGAACGCAGCGCGCACGTGGCGGCGCCGGTGGAAGCGGTCTGGGACGTGGTGCAGCGGGCCGAGCAGTTGCCGGCCTGGCTGGCCGGCGTCCGTGCGGCCGAGGTGCTCTCGGGGGAGGGCTTCGGTCGGCGGCAGCTGGTCCAGGCCGGACGCGGTGCCGCGCATGAGGCCGAGGTGATCGCCTACCAGGAGCCGACCCTGATCGGCTGGCGCGAACGCGCCAAGGGCGCCGGTGCCCGAGCGGAGGCGCGCACCGAGATATACGTCCAGCTCACCCCGGACGAACAGGAGAGCGGGACGGTCGTGCGGCTGATCGTCGTACGCTGGCCGGCCGGCCCGGTCAAGGCCGCCCTGCTCCGGCTCGGCCTGCGTCGGGTCGGCGCTGACCTGGAGGACTCACTGGCCCGGCTGACCGATCTGGCCGCCGTCGGCTGACGGGCCAGGTCCCGGCGTCACCCGCGACGGTGGCGGCCCAGGTGTCCCTGCCAGGTGCACCCGGGCCGCCACCGCTTTCGGCTGCCGGCGTCCTCGCGGTCCTCACACGACGACGGTGAACGCGGCGACGCGTACCTCGTCGAGGTGTCGGAACTCGAAGAACAGCCGGTAGGTGCCGGCCGCCGGCACGGTGACGCCGAACGCCACCACCGAGCTGGGTTGACTCGCCGCGGCCGGGTGCACGTGCAGGTACGCCACGTCGCCCTGGCGTAGCGCCACCAGGTGCCCGTACGCGCCCAGGTGCCGTTGCAGGTCGGGCACCGGCCGGCCGTCGCGGCCGAGCCAGACAAGCACCTGGTTCGACTCGCCCGCGCGCAGCCCACCGTCGAGGGTGATGGTGTAGCCGTCCACCACGACCGTCTCCTCGGGCTCGACGAGCGGCGCGGCGGCGTACCGGCCGGGGACCGGCACGTCGACGCCCAGGGTGACCCCCGCCGGCGCCCCCACGGGCCAGAAGTCGGCGATCGCCCGCAGCGGGCCGGGCGCGGTCGGGGTGACCATGACCCGCCAGGTGCCGTCCGGCGACATCTCCGGGTGCACGTGCTGGTAGCCGGTCAGGTCGCGGCCGACCAGGATCAGGTGCATCCGCCGCTCGTGGTTCTCCTGGAACGTGGTCAGTGCGGCGCCGGCCGAGTCGGTGATCCGGAAGGCCAGCTCACCCGGCTTGCCGGCGGTCAGGTCCGGGGTGTCCAGGGCCAGTGTCCAGCCGTCGCGGGACACCTCCAGCCCGCCCGGCCCGTGGTTGGTGTGTGCGCCCGCGCCGGCCGCCGCCGGCCGGGACGGGTCGGCGTCGGTGCCGGCCCGTCCCGCGAAGAAGCCGACCGTCAGGGTCAGGCCGAGCACCAACGCGGCGGCGGCGTAGCGCGCGCCCCGACCGGCGCCCGGTTGGGCCACGAGCGGCCCGTCGGGGCGGGGGCGTCCCGGCTGGGACGCCCCCTCGACGGTGTCGGTGACGGCCGCCGGATGCTGGCTGGTCGCGGTCATGACAAGCGGGGTTGGAGCACGAACAGCCCCTGCTCGATGCCGCTGACCACCACGACACCGCTCGGGAAGTACGGGTAGGTGCTCCACGCCCCGTTCATCGAGGCGCTGTTGCTCGACGGGTAGATGTCGAAGTAGCCGGCCTCGGTGGCCTGGCCGGCGGCCACGTTGCGCAGGTCCAGGATGCGCAGCCCGGCCCGGTAGTTGGCCTGGTAGCTGTAGTTGCCCTTGACGTACTGGTTGTGGTCGGTGGCCGAGACCCCGCTGGGGGCGCTGTAGGTGCCGATGTGCCGGGGCGCGTCCAGGTCCGCCAGGTCCCAGATGTAGGTCTGCGTCCTGACCCCGCGACGGGTCTCGTCCAGCTCGTCGTCGAGCAGGAAGTACCGCTGGTTCTCGGTGAACCAGCCCTGGTGGGTGTACGCCCGCCCGCTGTAGCCGATCCGGGACAGCTGGCGGGGCGCGGACTTGGTGGTCACGTCGACCACGGTCACCGTGTCCTCGTTGGAGCTGACGCAGATCTCCCGACCGGTGTAGGCGGTGTCGGGGCCCCGGTAGACGACGCACTGGGTGTCGTGGGTGTAGCCGTCGTTGCTGACGCAGCCCGCGTACGCCGGGGACTTCGGGGTGCGGATGTCGACCATGTGCAGTCCGCCGCTGCAGGTGTTCGTGCCGACCGCGTACGCGTACCCGGTCTGCTCGTTGATAGCGATGTTGTGCGAGTTGCCGAACTGGCTGTAGTGCGTGTTGGCCGTCCAGGTCTGGGGTGCGGTGACGCCGCGCAGCCGGGTCAGGTCGAACACCTGCATGCCGTGCCCGGAGACGTCCGCCACCACGTACGCGTGGTCGCGGTAGACCTTGATGTCCCGCCAGACCGCGGTGCGGTTCTGGTACGCCGGCAGGTTGCCCAGGTAGACCGGGGCGGTCGGGTTGGACACGTCCACGAAGGAGGTGCCGTTGCGGCGGCCGACCAGCGCGTACTCCTTGCCGGTCTGCGGGTCGGTCCAGCCCCAGATGTCGTTGGCCTGACTGCCGCCGATGCTCGACAACGGCATGAAGGACAGCAGGTCCACGTTGCGGCAGGGGTAGCCCGCCGCCTGGCCGTTGGCGCAGGTCGCCGCGGCGGCCGCGACCAGTTGCTGGCTCGGTTCACGTTGGGCCATGAACTCCTGCGCGGATTCCCGCCCGGCCGGGGTGGCCGGGTCGTGCGCCACCGAGGGCGAGCCGGGCCCGAGCGTGGACACCAGCAGGGTGCCGACGGCCAGGGCGAGGCCGATCCGGATGATTCGCATGAAGGCTCCCTCCCGTCGCGCCGTCGCCGACGATGGCGTCCCGGCCGGCTGGGGACGGGCGCGACGGGGGAAGGTCCACCGGTCCAGCCTGGTGCACGTGGGGGGTTGCCTGAAACACCTATCGGCAATTGTGGATGCCTTCTGTTACAAGAAGAAGACGTCCGTCGATACCGGACGGGTCATACCGGCGGTACGCGAAGGGCCCGGCGCGGTGTCACCGCGCCGGGCCCCGTCGGGCGTGGGTGCTGGCTAGCTGTCGCCGCCGGTCTCGCCGACCGGGGCGGCGTTGACGTCGTCGATGGCGTACTTCTTGGCCGCCTCGGCCGGTACGTGGGCCGGTACCACCCCGCGCAGGGCGAGCTGCCGCAGCGTCGCGACCGCGATCGACTCGGCGTCGACGTGGAAGTGCCGGCGCAGCGCGTGCCGGGTGTCCGACAGCCCGAAGCCGTCGGTGCCCAGCGAGGTCCAGTCCCCGGGCACCCACCGGGAGATCAGGTCCGGCACCGCGCGCATCCAGTCGCTCACCGCGACCTTCGGCCCCTCGGCCTCGGCCAGCTTGCGCTGCACGTACGGCACCCGCTGCTCCGCGCCCGGGTGCAGGAGGTTGTACGCCTCGCACTCCACCGCGTCCCGGCGCAGCTCCGTCCACGAGGTGACCGACCAGACGTCGGCGGCCACCCCCCAGTCCTGGGCGAGCAGCTGCTGTGCCTTGAGCGCCCACTGCATGCCGGTGCCGGAGGCGAGCACGTTCGCTCGCGGCGCGTCACCCTCCACCGAGGGCGCGGGGGCGTACCGGTGCAGGCCCTTGACGATCCCCTCGACGTCCACGCCCTCCGGCTCCGCCGGCTGGTGGATCGGCTCGTTGTAGACCGTGAGGTAGTAGAAGACGTTCTCCTGCTCCTCGCCGTACATCCGGTGCAGGCCGTTCTCCATGATGTGCGCGATCTCGAACGCGAAGGCCGGGTCGTACGCGACCACCGCCGGGTTGGTGGCGGCGAGCAGCAGGGAGTGCCCGTCCTCGTGCTGCAGGCCCTCGCCGTTGAGGGTGGTGCGCCCGGCGGTGGCGCCGAGCAGGAAGCCCCGGGTCATCTGGTCGGCCGCCGCCCAGAGGCCGTCGCCGGTGCGCTGGAACCCGAACATCGAGTAGAAGATGTACATCGGGATCATCGGCTCGTCATGGGTGGCGTACGAGGTGCCGGCGGCGGTGAACGAGGCGACCGAGCCGGCCTCGTTGATCCCCTCGTGCAGGATCTGCCCGGTGGTCGACTCCTTGTACGACAGGAACAGCTCCCGGTCGACCGAGGTGTACCGCTGACCGTGCGGCGAGTAGATCTTGGCGGTCGGGAAGATCGAGTCCAGCCCGAAGGTGCGCGCCTCGTCCGGGATGATCGGCACCCAACGCCTGCCGAACTGCTTGTCCTTCATCAGGTCCTTGAGCAGGCGGACGAAGGCCATCGTGGTGGCCACCTTCTGCTTGCCCGAACCCCGCTTGACGTCGGCGAAGCGCTCCGGACCCGGGATGCTCAGGGACTTGTGGTTCGTCCGCCGCGTGGGCAGGTAGCCGCCGAGCTGCTGACGCCGCTCGTGCAGGTACTGCATCTCCTCGGAGTCCTTGCCCGGGCGCACGTACGGCGGCAGGTAGGGGTTCCCCTCCAGCGCCGAGTCCGGGATGTCGAGGTAGAGGCGGTCGCGGAAGGTCTTCAGGTCCTCCAGCGTCAGCTTCTTCATCTGGTGCGTGGCGTTGCGGCCCTCGAAGTGCGAGCCGAGCGTCCAACCCTTGATCGTCTTGGCCAGGATCACCGTCGGCTGGCCGGTGTGCTCCGTCGCCGCCTTGTAGGCCGCGTAGAGCTTGCGGTAGTCGTGACCGCCCCGCTTGAGGTTCCAGATCTCGTCGTCGGTCAGCCCCTCGACCATCTTGCGGGTCCGCGCGTCCCGGCCGAAGAAGTGCTCCCGCACGTACGCCCCGGACTCCGCCTTGTAGGTCTGGTAGTCGCCGTCGGGAGTGGAGTTCATCAGGTTGACCAGCGCACCGTCGGTGTCGGCGGCGAGCAGTGGGTCCCACTCCCGGCCCCAGACGACCTTGATCACGTTCCAGCCGGCGCCCCGGAAGAACGCTTCCAGCTCCTGCATCACCTTGCCGTTGCCGCGGACCGGACCGTCCAGGCGCTGCAGATTGCAGTTGATCACGAAGGTGAGGTTGTCCAGCTCCTCGCGGGCGGCCACCCCGATCGCGCCGAGAGTCTCCGGCTCGTCCATCTCGCCGTCACCGAGGAAGGCCCAGACGTGCTGGTCGGAGGTGTCCTTGATGCCCCGGTGCTGGAGGTACCGGTTGAACCGTGCCTGGTAGATGGCGTTCAGGCCGCCCAGCCCCATGGAGACGGTGGGGAACTCCCAGAAGTCCGGCATCAGCCGAGGGTGCGGGTACGAGGGAAGGCCACCGCCGGGGTGCGACAGCTCCTGCCGGAAGCCGTCGAGCTGGTTCTCGCTGAGTCGGCCCTCCAGGTACGCCCGGGCGTACATGCCGGGGGAGGCGTGGCCCTGGTAGAAGATGTGGTCGCCGCCACCCGGGTGGCTCTTGCCCCGGAAGAAGTGGTTGAAGCCGACCTCGTAGAGCGAGGCGGAGCTGGCGAAGGTGGAGATGTGGCCGCCGACGCCGATCTCCGGCCGCTGGGCGCGGTGCACCAACATCGCCGCGTTCCACCGCACGTACGCCCGGATCCGGCGCTCGACGTGCTCGTCGCCGGGGAACCACGGTTCGCGCTCCGGCGGGATGGTGTTGAGGTAGTCGGTGGTGGTCAGCGACGGTACGCCGACCTGGCGCTCACGGGCGCGCTCCAACAGACGCAGCATCACGTAACGCGCCCGCTTGGTGCCACGATCGTCGATGACACCGTCGAGCGACTCGACCCACTCGCTGGTTTCTTCGGGGTCGATGTCCGGAAGCTGGCTCGGTAGGCCGGCCGTGATCACCGGGCGCTTGCGTTCCGTAGCCACAGGCGTTCCCTCGGTTGTGTGTGGGATAGGTCTCTAGCGCCATCCTGCCCCGTCGTGGCACTCGGCGTCACGTCCACCCGGCGGAAGGGCGACGCGCGACACAGGTACCCACCAGTAACTATGTCCGCCCGGCTCGTCCGGGCCCGCCCTGGCGGAGCCCCCGGCGGGGCCAGCCCAGGGAGTCCGACGAGATCTTGGTACCGGACCGCCCGAGGGGCACTTCCGGACCAGGATCTCGAACGGCCGGGGTCGGTGGGGGCAGGATGGGACGTATGCGCAGTGAGGTGATCACCGTCCGGACCGGTTCGCGGCCGACCGTCCGCGACATCACGGCCGAGGCCGAGCAGTTCCTCGCCGGCGCCGGCGACGGGTTGCTGCACGTCTTCGTGCCGCACGCCACCGCCGGGGTGGCCATCATCGAGACCGGTGCCGGCTCGGACGACGACCTGCTCACCGCGCTGGACGCCGTGCTGCCCACCGACGAGCGGTGGCGACACCGGCACGGCTCGCCGGGGCACGGGCGCGACCACGTGTTGCCCGCGTTCGTCGCCCCGTACGCGACGCTTCCGGTGCTCGGCGGTCGGCTGGCGCTGGGTACCTGGCAGTCGGTCTGCCTGGTCGACACCAACGGCGACAACACCACCCGGCAGGTCCGCTTCTCCTTCCTGCCCGGCTGATCGGCTGATCCCGGTCGGTCCGGCTGATCGGCTGATCCCGGTCGGTCCGGCTGATCCCGGCCGGGCGTCGGAGCTGCACCGGGAACGCCGAACATAGGATGTGACCATGTCGCGGCCACCCCTCATCCCGGTCGTCCCGAACCGGACCGACCGCCCCGGGCTGGCCGGTGACGCGGTGCGCCGGATCATGCATGTCGCCGCCGCGCTGCGGCACCACCAGGATCTCGACATCGCCGCGCTGGGCCTGACCCCCGCCGTCGCCCGCGCGCTGTACCAACTCGACCCGGACCGCCCGCTGCCCGCCCGTGACCTGGCCGAGCAGCTGCGCTGCGACCGGTCCAACGTCACCGCCCTGGTCGACAAGCTGGAACAGGCCGGGCTGGTCGAACGCCGGGTCGACCCGGCCGACCGGCGACAGAAGACGCTGGTGGTGACCGACGCCGGTCGGCTGATGCGCGAGCGGGTACACCGGGTGCTGTCCGACAGCCGGCTGCTGGCCGGGCTCGACACCGAGGAGCTGGCCGTACTGCGTGACCTGGTCTGGAAGGTCTCCGACGGAGGCTGCCCGCAGGACTGCGGGCCGTAGCGACGTGACGGGCCGACCGTGAGAGCGCTCCGGTACCCGAGACACCCTCGACTGTGCGATGCGTGCGTCGGTCGGTAATGCTGTCGGACGTGACCACGCCGCAGGATCTCGACGACCGGTTCCGGGAGTCCCTGGCCGCGCTCGCCGCGCCGCAGCAACGCGCCGATCCGGCGCGACCGGTGGCGGACGGTGCCCCGCTGACCGGTGCCCAACTGCTGGACCTCTTCGACGCGCAGGTCACCAGCCGGCAACTCGACCTGGCCGGCCGTTGGCTGCGCAGCTTCGGTGAGGGCTACTACACCATCAGCTCCGCCGGCCACGAGGGCAACGCCGCGGTGGCGGCCGCCCTGCGGCCCACCGACCCGGCGTTGCTGCACTACCGCTCCGGCGCGTTCTACTGCGTCCGGGCCGCCCAGTCCGCCGCCCCGGCGGCGGTCGCACCGGTCGCGGCACCGGTCCCGGACCAGACCGCCGACGACCACGCCGACGGGGCCGCCGCCGAGCGTGCCGCCGACCACGCCGGCGGCGGCGCAGGCATCGGCGGTGAAGCCGGTGCGAGCGACAGCGAGCACGGCGACAGCGCGGTTCCCGCCGCCAGCGACAACGGCGGTGAGAACGGTGACGGTACGGGCACGTCCGGCCCGAGCGCCGGTGCGCCGGACCCGAGCGACGAGTCTCCCGCTCACGAGTCCACTGCCGCGCATCCCGGGGTGGAACCGGCCTTCTCCACCGACGCGCCCGGCGGCCGGGTGCCGGCGGCGAACGGGCCGACCGGCACGGGACGGGACGTCGAGATGGCCGGCCCGACGCCGGCCGATGGCGACGGCGTCGATCCCGTCGCCGCGCCGGAGAGCCGGCCACTGCCCGGGGCCTACGCCGACGCGGCGCGGGACGTGCTGCGCGGGATGGTGGCCTCCAGCCAGGAGCCGATCGCCGGCGGCCGGCACAAGGTCTTCGGCCGCGCCGACCTCGCCGTGGTGCCGACCACCTCCACCATCGCCTCGCACCTGCCCCGGGCGGTCGGCATGGGCCTCGCGGTGGAACGGTTGCGCCGGCAGGAGGCCCGGCGCGGCCCGGCCCAACCCGGCGAGCCGCCGGCTCCGGCACCCTGGGCGGCGGACGCCATCGTGGTCTGCTCCTTCGGCGACGCCTCGATCAACCACGCCAGCGCCACCGCGGCCTTCAACACCGCCGGCTGGTACGACCACACCGGCCTGCGGATCCCGGTGCTGTTCGTCTGCGAGGACAACGGCCTGGGCATCAGTGTCCGCTCCCCGCAGGGCTGGGTGGCGACCGCGCTGCGGTCGAAGCCGGGCATCCGCTACTTCGCCGCCGACGGGGCCGACCTGGTCGAGGCGTACCAGGTTGCGGTCGAGGCGGCGGCCTGGGTACGCCGACACCGGCGACCGGCCGTACTGCACCTGACCACGGTCCGGCTGATGGGCCACGCTGGCGCCGACGCCGAGAGCGCCTACCGCAGCGCCGGGGAGATCGCCGCCGACGTGCTCCGGGACCCCGTGGCCGCCACCGCGCGGCGGCTGGTCGACGCGGGTCTGGCCAGCGGCGCGGAGCTGCTGGAACGGTACGACGAGATCGGCTGGCAGGTCCGCCGGATCGCCGAGGAGGTGCTCGACGAGCCGAAGCTGGCCAGTCCGGCGGAGGTGATCGCTCCGCTGGCGCCTCGGCGTCCGCTGCGGGTCGCCCGGGCGGTCGCCGACGCCGGCGCCCAGGCCGCCGGTCCGGGGGCGGCAGCGCGGACCGAGACGTTCGGCGGCAAGCCACCCGAGCTGGCCGGTCCGTTCACGCTCGCGCAGAGCATCAACGCCGCGCTCACCGACGGGTTGCTCAGCCACCCGCAGATGGCCGTCTTCGGCGAGGACATCGCCGCCAAGGGCGGGGTCTACGGGGTGACCAAGGGCCTGCGCGACCGGTTCGGCGTGGCACGGGTCTTCGACACGTTGCTCGACGAGACCTCGATCCTCGGTCTCGGTCTCGGCGCGGGGCTGGCCGGGATGCTGCCGGTGCCGGAGATCCAGTATCTGGCGTACCTGCACAACGCCGAGGACCAGCTGCGGGGCGAGGCGGCGAGCATGGGCTTCTTCTCCCAGGGGGCGTTGCGCAACCCGATGGTGGTGCGGGTGGCCGGGCTGGCGTACCAGGAGGGTTTCGGCGGGCACTTCCACAACGACAACTCGGTGGCCGTACTGCGGGACGTGCCCGGCCTGGTGATCGCCGTGCCGGCGCGGCCGGACGACGCGGCGGCGATGCTGCGGACCTGCCTGGCCAGCGCGGCGGTGGACGGCAGCGTCTGCGTCTTCCTGGAGCCGATCGCGCTCTACCACACCCGGGACCTCTACACCGACGGTGACGGCGAGTGGCTGGCTGGCTACTCCGAGCCGGGCGCGTGGGCCGGCGGGCACGTGCCGGTGGGACGGGCTCGGGTGTACGGCGTTGGCTCGGCCGAGGACGTCACCATCATCACGTTCGGTAACGGGGTGCGGATGTCGTTGCGGGCGGCGTCGGCGCTGGCCGACGAGGGGATCGGCAGCCGGGTGGTCGACCTGCGGTGGCTCGCGCCGCTGCCGGTCGCCGACCTGATCCGGGAGGCCGCCGCGACCGGCCGGGTGCTGGTGGTGGACGAGACGCGCCGGTCCGGCGGGGTGGGCGAGGGCGTCATCGCCGCCCTGGTCGACGCCGGCTATGTCGGTGCGGCACGGCGAGTGGCCGGAGTTGACTCATTTGTGCCGCTGGGTCCGGCTGCCCGCCACGTCCTGGTGTCCGAGGAGGCCATCACCGAGGGTGCCCGTACGCTGCTGGCACGGTAAATTTCGTTCCACCCGGTGCGCCACTTGCGCAGGAGGGCACAACTGTGTGGACTTTGCGTGACGGCGTCGAGCAGACGCCGCGGTTCGGACGAGATGAGGAGGCACGCGACAGTGAGCGCGACCGCTGGTCAGGCTGCTGACGGGGTACGCAGCCTGGCGGACCGGTTCGGCATCGAGCCGGGGATGGTCGTCATGGAGATGGGCTACGACGATGACGTCGACCAGGATCTCCGAGACGCCCTGACCGACCGTTGTGGAGAGTTGGTCGACGAGGACACCGACGAGGTGGTCGACGCGGTGCTGGTGTGGTATCGGGACGGCGACGGTGATCTCTTCGAACTCCTCGTCGACGCCCTCGGGCCGCTGGCCGACAACGGGGTCGTGTGGCTGCTGACCCCGAAGGCCGGTCGTGAGGGGCACGTCGAGCCGAGCGAGATCGCCGAGTCCGCTCCCACCGCCGGCCTCCAGCAGACCTCCACCATCAACGCCGGCAAGGACTGGAGCGGTGGCCGCCTCGTGCTGCGTCGCGGCGTGAAGGGCAAGAAGTAGCCCACCCGCCCGTGCTGAGCGGCACCGGCCCATCCCATCCCGATCCGAGGAGTACGCATGCCAGTCGAGGTTGGCGCCGAGGCGCCCGACTTCCTGTTGAAGGACCAGAACAACCAGGAGGTTCGGCTCGCCGACTTCCGCGGTCGTCGTACCGTCCTGCTGGTCTTCTATCCGCTGGCCTTCAGCGGCGTGTGCCAGGGCGAGCTGTGCGAGGTGCGGGACAACCTCAACGAGTACGTCAACGACGACGTCCAGGTGCTGACCGTCAGCGTCGACTCGGTCTACGCCCACAAGATCTGGGCGGACCGGGAGGGCTACCAGTTCCCGCTGCTGTCCGACTTCTGGCCGCACGGTGCGGTCGCCACGGCGTACGGGGTCTTCAACGAGGTCGCCGGCATCGCCAACCGGGGTACCTTCGTCATCGACAAGACCGGCGTGGTCCGCTTCGCCGAGATGAACATGCCGGGCGAGTCCCGCGATCAGCAGGGCTGGCGCAAGGCCCTGGCGGAGGCCACGGCCTGACCCGGTCCCAACCGATGCGACCGTCCGGCGATGCCGACAGCTGGCAGGGTAAGCTTGCCAACCGCCGGTCCGCCGTACGGCGTTCCGGGCGCGTAGCTCAGCGGGAGAGCACTCGCCTTACAAGCGAGGGGTCGCAGGTTCGAAACCTGCCGCGCCCACCACACACCACCAGCACCGACGACGGCCCGGAGATCAGATCCCGGGCTGCCGCACTCGGAGAACCCCTGTGCCGCCAGTCCGAGCGTGTGGCACCGCGTCCCTTGGCCCGGTCATGCGCCCCGGACGACGGAAAGCCCGGCCGGCGATCGCCGGCCGGGCTTCTCCGATCAGGACTCGCGGGTCCGACGTCGGGCGAGGAAGAGCATGAGTCCGCCGAGGGCGACCATCACAGCTCCCGTGCCCGTCACGGCCGGGATCAGGCCACCACCGGTCACCGGCAGTATCTTGCGGCCGCCAGGGCTGCCGGGCGCTCCGGGGCTGCCTGGTGCTCCGGGGCTGCCGGGTGCGCCGGGGCTGCCGGGTGCGCCGGGACTTCCGGGTGCGCCGGGGCTGCCTGGTGCTCCTGGTGCTCCCGGGCTGCCCGGTGCTCCGGGGCTGCCCGGTGCGCCGGGACTTCCGGGTGCTCCGGGACTACCCGGTGCACCAGGTGCGCCGGTCGGTCCGGGCGCGCCGGTCGGTCCGGGTCCGCCGGTCGGTCCGGGTGCGCCGGTCGGTCCGGGTCCGCCGGTCGGTCCGGGCGCGCCGGTCGGTCCGGGTCCGCCGGTCGGTCCGGGCGCGCCGGTCGGTCCGGGTCCGCCGGTCGGTCCGGGTGCGCCGGTCGGTCCGGGTTCGCCCGTGGGTCCGGGTGGTCCGGTCGGTCCCGGCGGTCCGGTCGGGCCGGCACACACGGGTGCGGTGATGACGTTGGTGTCGAGGGTGACGGCGGCGGTCCGCGCCAACGCCCGGCCCTGGAGCGTGGCGCCCGTGGCCATCGTGATCGAGGCCTGGGCCATGATGGTGCCCAGGAACGTGGTACCCGTGCCGATCGTCGCCGAGCTGCCGATCTGCCAGAACACGTTGCAGGCCGACGCGCCGTTGATCAGCACGACGCTGCTGTTCGACGCCGTGGTCAACGCGGAGTCGACCTGGAAGATGAACACGGCCGCCGGATCGCCCTGCCCGTTGAGCGTCAGTGTCCCGGTCAGCTGGGCCGCCCCGATCCGGTAGACCCCGGCGTTGAGGGTGTTGCCGCCCAGTTCCGCCGGAAGGTTGGTGAACGGGGTCCGGCCGGCGGCGTCGTTGTAGGCCGTCGTGAGGTCGCTCTGGGCCTGTAGAGCGACCGCGTCGCCGAGGTGGACTTCGCCGCCGATGGTGGCGGTCTCGAAGCCCGACGCGGTGTTGCCCGGGAACCTGCCGAGGCTCTGGCCCAGGAAGCTCGGGCCGGTATTGGTGGGCTCGGCCCCGGCCAGTACGGAAAAGTCGATCGCCGTCCCCAGATTGACCGGCGCGTCCTGTGCCCTGGCCGCGGTCGCATTGAGGACCAGCAAGGTGGCGGCCAGAGCGGCGGCTGCGGAAGCCGCCAGCGCCGGCAGTATCGCCCGCCTTAGGCGACGATTTGGATTAACTGTCACAGAACACCCTCCATGGATCCCGCTCGCAGAAGGCGCCCCGTGAGTCGCTCCTGCCTCAAGCCGCACTGTTGACACATCTCGTGCGCTGACCACCACATCACGTTGGGCTGACATAAGTGGTGAAAATGGGACAAAGTGAACGATGGTCGGCTGTGTGGCGGCAGTCGCGGCCCTGAGGTCGGTGCAGGATGATCTCCATCGGATCGGCCGGCGGCGGGAGGAAACGGGTGGGTTACGCAGAGGTCAACGGGGTACGGCTGTGGTACGAGACGCACGGCTCGGGCCGGCCGCTGGTGCTGCTGCACGGCGGGTTCGGGGCGGTGGAGACGTTCGCCGCGATCCGGCCCGCGCTGGCGGGGCGGCGCCAGGTGATCAGCGTCGACCTGCAGGGCCACGGGCGTACCGCCGACGTCGACCGGCCGTTGCGGTACGAGTCGATGGCCGACGACGTGGCCGCGCTGATCGTCCACCTCAACCTGCGAGAGGCCGACGTGTTGGGCTTCTCCCTCGGCGGCGGGGTGGCCCTGCGGATGGCGATCCAGCACCGGCGGTTGCTGCGCCGGCTGGTGGTGGTCTCCGCGCCGTGCCGGCGGCAGGGCTGGTTCTCCGACGTGCTCGCCGGCATGCCCGAGCCCGCCGAGGCGGCCGGTGAGCGGATGCGGGGCACCCCGCCGGAGCAGCTCTACCAGCAGGTCGCGCCCCGCCCGCAGGACTGGCCACGGCTCTGGGCGAAGACCGGTGAGCTGCTGCGCCGCGAGTACGACTGGTCGCCGGAGGTCGCCACGGTCACCACGCCGACGCTGCTGGTCTTCGCCGACGCCGACTCCATCCGTACCGGCCACATGGTGGAGTTCTTCGGCCTGCTCGGCGGCGGGCAGCGCGACGGTGCCTGGGACGGCGCCGGTCGCCCTGCCTCTCGGCTGGCCGTGCTGCCCGGCCTCACCCACTACGACATCGTCGACTCGCCGGCCCTGCCCGCCGCGGTGCTGCCTTTCCTCACCCATACCCTGCCGTCGGCACCGACCCCCTGAACGGGAGCGCGGCCGGTGGCGCGGCCGGTCAGGCGCCCAGCCGCTCGGCCAGCCACGACAGCAGGGCGTCGGACTGGGCGCGTTGGAACGCGCGGAGGGTGCGGATGCCGGGCGGCGGTGGCCGGCGTGCTCGGTCGGTGAAGAAGCCGGCCAGCCCGGCGTAGAGGCCGGTCACCGCGTCGGGGTCGGCGGCGGTGAGCGGCAACCGGCGTAGCAGCGCCTCGGTGTCGTGCCCGCCGTGCAGGCGTACGTCGAGCAGCAGCATCGCGGTGTCCAGCCAGGCCGGACCGCGCGCGGCCCACGGCCAGTCGACCACGGTGACGCCGCCGGTCGCGTCGATGAGCAGGTTGTCGGCGCGCACGTCCACGTGGCAGAGGGTGTCGCCGGTCAGCATGGCGAGGCCCCGGTCCGCCCAGGCGCAGAGTTCGTCGAGGTGCGCCCGCGCCCAGGGGGCGAGGTCGGCCGGCGGGTCGTCGGCAACCCGCCGCCAGCTGGTGAAGTCCCCGGCCAGCAGTTCGGCGACGGGTGGCACCTGGGTCAGCGGGCTGGGGTGTGCGTGGCGGACATCCGCTCCAGCGCGGCCAGCACCGCCTCCAACTCGTGGACGCGCCACGGGGTGACCGGGTGCCGCCCGTCGACGTCGGTGAGGACCAACGCCACCCAGTGGCCGTCGTCATGGCAACCGAGCAGCCGGGGCGTGGGGGCGTACCCGGGCAGGGCCGCGGTGATCCGCGCCTCGGCGCGGTGCATGGTCGGGGTGTCCGGGTTCTGCGCTGGGCTGACGGCCTTGACGAAGGCCCGGCGGCCGCTGGCGGTACGGATCCGGTCGGCGGTGCCCGGCGAGTAGCCACCCGACTGGGACACCGCCTCGACCACCCGGTCGCCGAGGATCTCCTCCACCGCAGACCGGACATCATGGGGCAACTCGGCCCAGCGCAGCCGGTTCTTCGTGGTCACCTGCATGTCGTCCAAACTCCGCGCCCCGTGCCCGGCGAGCAACCCCTTTCTGCCGTGCCGTCCGATCCACCCAGGTCAGCCCGGCGACTGGGGACTGTTCGCCGGTGCAGCGGGGAAACGTCGAGGCGGACGCACCTGGGGAGGAGCGACGATGACTCGTGCCGGACTGACCATTGGCGTGCTCGGCTCGTACGGCGGACGCAACCTGGGCGACGAGGCCATCCTCACCGGCCTGCTGACCGACCTGCGGCAGCAGGAGCCACATGCCCGCATCATCGTGTTCTCGCGGAACCCGGAGCACACCGCGCTGGCCCACCCGGACGTGGAGGCCGTGCCGTGGGAGGGGGTCAGCCGTACCGACTCCGCCCTCGTGCTGTCCCAACTCGACCTGCTGATCCTGGGCGGCGGCGGCATCCTCTACGACAAGGAGGCGCGCCGCTATCTGCGGGTCGTCCGGGTCGCGCAGGAGCGGGGACTGCCGCTGCTGACGTACGCCGTCGGCGTCGGACCGCTCAGCGAGATGGTGGACACCGGCATGGTCCGCGAGACGCTGGCCGGCGCGACCCAGGTGACCGTACGCGACCAGGAGTCGCGGATGGTGCTGGAGGAGGCCGGTCTGCTCAACCCGATCACCGTCACCGCCGACCCGGCGTTCCTGCTGGAACCGGAGGACTTCCCGGCGCACCTGCTGCGCTCCGAGGGGGTGCCGGACGGTAAGCGGCTGGTCGGAATGAGTGTGCGGGAGCCGGGCCGGGCGGCGGAGCGCCTCGATGTGGACGGGTACCACCGGCTGCTGGCCCAGATCGGCGACTTCCTGGTGCACCGGATCGACGCGCACGTGTTGTTCGTGCCGATGGAGCGCGACGACATCCGGCACTCGCACGGCGTGCTGTCCCACATGATCGCCGCGGAGCGGGGGCGAATCCTGCACGGCACCTACTCGCCGCAGCAGGTGCTCGGGTTGATGCGCCACTTCGACCTCGCGGTCGGCATGCGGCTGCACTTCCTGATCTTCGCCGCGATGATGGGCACACCGTTTCTGCCCCTGCCGTACGCCGGCAAGGTCTTCGACCTGGCGCAGCGTCTGGGTGTGCCGGCGCTGCGCGGCGTGGAGCGGGAGGTGGAGGGCCCGCTGCTGGCGGAGGTGGACCAGCTGTGGGACGAACGCGACCAGCGGGCCGAGACCACCGCCCGGCGGGTCGCCCAGGTGTGCGACGAAGCCCGGGGCACCTCGCAGGTCACCAGGGCGGTGCTGGACAGCCTGCGCAACCGATCCCTGGTCGAGGTCGGCGCCTGACGGGGGCGTGACGGTCAGCCACCTGTGTTCAGACCGCCGGGCCCCGCCAGCGGTAGCGCCACTGCTGGCGTTCGGCGTCGGTCGACTCCAGCTCGTAGATGTCGGCCGCCGCCAGGCCCTCCGGCCCCAGGTGATGGTGGGTCAGCGGGGGTCGGCCGTGCGGGTCCAGCTCGACGGTGATGTGCTCGCCGTCGGCCGCGCCGCCCACCAGCGGAATCTCAACCGAGGATGCCATGCGCCCATCCTGCCGCGCCCGCCGCCGGCCCGCAGGATCAACCACCACCCCGACCCCCACAACATGCCCCACCCACCCCACCGCTGCCCACCGCTGCCCACCGCTGACCTGCGTTGATCAAGAAGTTCTGGTCGGAATCCGGCCGGATCCAGACGCAAACTTCTTGATCAACACTGCGGCAGGGGGGAGGGGGCAGGGGGAGGGGGAGGGGGGAGGGGGTCAGTCGCGGGGGAGCAGGCCCGGTGGGTACTCCATGCCGTCGTGGGTGCAGGCGGCCGCCGCGACGCGCGTGGCGTAGCCGGCTGCTTCCGCCCATGTCGCGCCCCGCGACCGGGCCGCGACCATGCCGGCGGTGAAGGCGTCCCCGGCGCCGTTGGTGTCAATCACCGGTCCGGGCGGCGTGGCGGCCGGCACCCGGCTGAGCGTGCCGCCGAGATACAGGTCGGCGCCGTCGGCCCCCCGGGTGACCAGCACCGGGCGCGGCGCCAGCGCGGCGGCCAGCTGGTCCGCCCGATGGCCCAGCGCGGTGCCGCTGACCAGCACCAGCTCGGCGACCTCGGCGAACGGGCGATGGTACGGGTTGCGCCCGTCCCAGTCGTGCAGGTCGGTGGAGGTGCCCACCCCCTCGCCCAGCACGTCACCGAGGTCGGGTAGCAGATCCCGCACCCAGCCCATGATGGACAGGTGAACGTGGCTGGTGTCCCCGGCCAGCGCCGCGAGCCGCGTGGCGGTGAACGGCGGCGGCCCGACCGAGGGCCGGGGGTCGTACAGCGACATCCGCCGCCCGTCGGGGTCGACGAGGTTCACCGACCGGCGGGTGCCCGCCGGATCGTCGGCCAGCACCGCGGGTACGCCGGCCCGGGCCAGCGCCGTCCGGACGACGTCACCGGGCGGGTCCGCGCCCACGGTGTCGACGACCGCCACCCGCAGCCCGATGGCATGCGCGGCGAGGACCACCCCGGCACCCGTGTTGCCGACGCGCAGGTCGATCGGCTCGACGGTGACGGAGTCGACCACCGGCAGCGGCATCCCGGGCACCCGGACCCGCACGTCGACACCGAGTCCGCCGATCACCAGAAGGTCGTACATGGCGCCGACGGTAGTCGGCCGGCGCCGCCTATCCTGGCCCGGGTGTTAATAGGGGGCCCCTGCTCTACCCCAGGCGTTAACAAGGGGCCCTTCCTTCGGAGGGGGAGTGCGTGCTGGTCGTCCACGGGATGTGGCTGCCGGGCCCCGGCCTGATCGTCTGGGCCGAGGACAGCACTTTGGCGCCGCACGCGCCGCGCCGACCGGGCCGCGCACCCCGGGACCGCCCGCACCCGTTCGCCGCCGGGCACCCGGCGCTGGTCGCGCTGCTGGCCGAAACCGCCGAACCGACCGGTCTGGGCACCGTGCTGCTGCGCCTGCCCACCCGGGCCGGCTCGCCGCTGGACTCGCCGGAGCTGATCCGGACCGCCGCCGTGGCACCGGTCCGTGGCCCGGTCACCCTGGCCGGCTGGCGGGTTCCCGTGCTGGCGTACGCCCCGGACGCCGCCCTGTCGTTGCTGCGTACCCTCGACGGGCTGGCCGCCGCGCCCGGCGCGAGCCTGCGGCACCTGGTCGAGCTGGCCGCGTTCGCCGTCGACCTGGCCGCCCGGGGCCGCGTCCTGCCCGGCCTCGCCGATGCCGGCACAGCCACCCGGTCGGCCCACAACGCCTCGGCATCCGCTGCCGGCCGGGCCGGCGTCGCTTTCTCGACCGGCGTCGCGGATCGGGCCCCCGGTGCTGCCCCGGCCCGCCGCGCCGTCCCGGCGAGGGCCGCCGTTGCGACCGACGGCGGAACGCGCGCCTGTGCGGTGTGGCGACCGCTGCTCACCGGCACGGACGCCGCCTGGGCCCGGTCACTGGCGCTGGCTCTGCCACCGGCCGCCCGGGCGGTCGTCGAGACCGATCTGCCCGCGATGGTGGCCGGTTCCACCGAGGCGCCGGGGCCGCTGGTCGCGGCGGGGCTCGACGCGCTCACCGACGCCGCCGTGCGAGCGGCACTGCCACCGGCCACGCTGGCCAGGGGGGTGCGACCGAACGGTGCGGTGACGGCGTGGCTGAACGTGTTGACCGGGCCGCACCGCGAGTTCACCGCCGACCCGGCGGCGCTGCGCGCCCTGCGGTCCGAGCTGGACGCCTGGCAGCGCGACGCCGCCGGCGGTGCGGTGCGGGCCAGCTTCCGGCTGGTCGAGCCGCCTTCCGACGAGATCACCGCGCCGTTGACCGTGGTACCGGCCGACCCCGACGCCCTCGCCCCGGCGCCGCAGGGGTGGCGGGTGGAGTTCGGACTGCGCACCAGCGACGGGCCGGGCCGGCACGTCGACGCGGGCCAGGTGTGGCGGGGCGAGGACGTCGACGCCTTCGGTGACCAGCCGCAGGAGACGTTGCTGGCCGAACTGGGCCGGGCCAGCCGCCTCTGGCCGGAGCTGGACGCGGCGCTGCGTACCGCGACACCGCAACGGCTGGAGCTGGACGCCGAGGGCGCGCACCGGTTCCTGCGCGAGGGCGCGCCGACGCTGCACGCGGCCGGCTTCACGGTGCTGCTGCCATCCTGGTGGCGGCGGCCCGCCTCGCGGCTCGGAGCGCGGCTGCGGGCCAGCTCCCGGACCGCGCCCGGCACTGTCGCCGGGCCGGCCGACCGGGTCGGGCTGGATGCCCTGGTCGACTACCGCTGGGAACTGGCCCTGGGCGACGAGCCGTTGACCTCCGACGAACTGGCCCGCCTGGCGGAGTTGAAGACTCCGCTGGTGCGGCTGCGCGGGCGCTGGGTCGAGTTGGACCAGAAGCGGCTCGCGACCGGTCTGCGGCTGCTGCGCTCCACCGGCGAGCTGACCGTCGTCGACCTGCTGCGGCTCGGGCTTGCCGACGCCGAGCAGCCGGACGCCCTGCCGGTGCTGGAGGTGACCGCCGACGGCCAGCTGGGCGACCTGCTCGCCGGGGCGGTGGACCGCCGGCTCGCTCCGCTGCAGGAGCCGCCCTCCTTCCAGGGCACGCTGCGGCCGTACCAGCGGCGAGGGCTGGCCTGGCTGGCGTTCCTCCAGTCGCTGGGGCTCGGCGGGGTGCTCGCCGACGACATGGGACTGGGCAAGACGGTGCAGCTGCTGGCCCTGCTGGCGGCCGACCCGACGCAGGCCGGTCCGACCCTGCTGGTCTGTCCGATGTCGCTGGTCGGCAACTGGCAGCGGGAGGCCGCGCGGTTCACGCCGGAGTTGCGCGTACACGTGCACCATGGTGCGCAGCGGGCGCGGGGGGAGGGCTTCGTGACCGCCGTGCACGCGGCGGACCTGGTGCTGACCACGTACTCGGTGGCCGCCCGAGACGCGGCGGACCTGGCCGGCATCGACTGGCATCGGGTGGTGCTGGACGAGGCGCAGGCCATCAAGAACGCCGCCACCCGGCAGGCCGAGGCGGTCCGCGCGTTGCCCGCCCGGCACCGGATCGCGGTGACCGGTACGCCGGTGGAGAACCGGCTGGCCGACCTCTGGTCCATCATGCAGTTCGCCAATCCGGGTCTGCTCGGCCCGGCGGCCACGTTCCGTAAGCGGTTCGCCGAGCCGATCGAGCGGCACGGCGACTCCGAGACCGCCGAGCGGCTGCGCCGGATCACCGGCCCGTTCGTGCTGCGCCGGTTGAAGACCGATTCGACGATCATCTCGGATCTGCCGGAGAAGCTGGAGATGGAGGTCTTCTGCAACCTCACCGCCGAGCAGGCCGCGCTCTACCGGGTGGTCGTCGACGAGATGTTGGCCCGCATCGAGTCCAGCGACGGCATCGAGCGGCGCGGCCTGGTGCTGGCCACGATGACCCGGCTCAAGCAGGTCTGCAACCACCCCGCGCAGTTCCTGCGTGACGGCTCGTCGCTGGACGGGCGCTCCGGCAAGCTGGCCCGGCTGGAGGAGGTCCTCGACGAGGTGCTGGCGGCGGGGGAGAAGGCCCTGCTGTTCACCCAGTACGCGGAGTTCGGTGGAATGCTGCGGGGGCACCTGTCGGCCCGGTTCGGCCGCGAGGTGCTGTTCCTGCACGGCGGCGTCAACAAGGCCGACCGCGACGCCATGGTGGCCCGGTTCCAGTCCGATGGTGGCCCCGCGCTGTTCGTCCTGTCCCTCAAAGCCGGCGGGACGGGGCTGACGCTGACCGCCGCGAACCACGTGGTGCACGTCGACCGGTGGTGGAACCCGGCGGTGGAGGACCAGGCCACCGACCGGGCTTTCCGGATCGGTCAGCGCCGCCGGGTGCAGGTCCGCAAGTTCGTCTGCGCCGGCACGGTGGAGGAGAAGGTGGCCGCGCTGATCGCCGACAAACGCGGCCTGGCCGCGTCGGTCGTCGGCTCCGGCGAACAGTGGGTCACCGAGTTGTCCACCGGTCAACTGCGTGAACTGTTCAGCCTGGAGGCGGGAGCGGTGGCGCAGTGAGCGCCGACAGCGGTGGCAGGTTCGCCGACTACGGACGGCCGCGCCGGGTCGACGGCGGCCTGCGAGCCCGCAGCACCCGTGGCGCGATCGGGGTCTCCTGGTGGTCCCGCCGGTTCCTGGAGGTGCTGGAGTCGTTCGCGCTCGGCACCCGGCTGACCCGGGGCCGGGCGTACGCCCGCGCCGGCCAGGTGGTGAGCCTCGACGTCAACCCGGGAGTGGTACGGGCCGTCGTGCAGGGTTCCCGCCCCCGGCCGTACCAGATCCAGGTGGCACTGCCGCCCTTCCCGGCGCGGCTGTGGGCGCGGATCGAGGCGGAGCTGGCCGCCCAGGCGTTCTTCAGCGCCCGGCTGCTCGCCGGCGACCTACCGGCCGAGTTGGAGGAGTTGTTCGCGGGCGTCGGAGCGCCGTTGTTTCCCGCTGCCGTGACGGAGCTGAGGCAGCGCTGCTCGTGCCCGGATGCGGCAGTGCCCTGCAAGCACCTCGCCGCCACCTTCTATCTGCTCGCCGAGTCCTTCGACGCGGACCCGTTCACGCTGCTGCACTGGCGTGGTCGTAGCCGGGCGCAACTGCTCTCCCGGCTACGCGAACTGCGCGCGGTGGGCTCGGCACCCGAACCGGGCGTCGTTGCGGGCGAGCTGCCGGAACCGCGATCGGGCACCGGTCCGTCACCCACGCCGGAATCCGATGCCCCCGACGACGGTCGCGAGCGCCACCCGACGTCGCCCGGTCACCGCGAGGCCGATGTCCCGGCCGCGGGCGCCGCGCGGGCCCTCGCCAACCTGCCCGCCGCGCCCCTGGCCGAGGCGGTCGACCGATTCTGGCTGCCGCCCGTTCCGCTGCCGGACCGTCCGCCCAGCCTGACCAGCCGCCCGGACCTGCTGCTGCGGCAGCTCGGTGCTCCCGCGCCAGCCATCGGCGGGCCCGGTCTGGCCGAGCGACTGCGGCACGCCTACCGTCAGCTCGGCGAGTAGCCACGTCCCTGCCCCGCTGGCGGCGGTCAGAGCCAGCGTTGCCGGAAGCGCCACATGAGCGCCGCGTTGGTCAGCAACACCACCGCGAAGATCGCACCCGCCAGTCGTCCGGCGAGCACGGTCGTCGCCGGCAGCGCCGCCCAGAGCACGATGGTCATCAACAACAGCCACCGGCCGCGTCGGATCCGGGCCCGATGATCGAGCCGGGCGTAGAACGCCGGGTCACTTTCCCGCAGGTGGCGGGTGATCTGCTCAAATCTGCGCTGATCCTCTTTGCTGAGCATGTGCCTCCCCCTCACGCGTTCAGCAACGGCGCGGCGGAATACCCGCTGTGGTGCGGACTCACGCGCTCTCCCTGCTGCTACTTTGCTCGTCGGGAAGAGCGAGAGGCCCTGCGCACCGGATCGGTCGGCGGGTTCGTCACCGCCGGTGCGTGGCGGCCCCGGGACGCGGTCTTGCGAGGTTTGTCCGTCTGGTGGGCGGCGGCCCGACGATCGTGGTCCGGCAGCTCAGCGCCAGCGGGCCGGACGGTGGGTGATCGCCGGACGGG
This sequence comes from Micromonospora phaseoli, assembly GCF_900109115.1. Lineage (GTDB taxonomy): Bacteria > Actinomycetota > Actinomycetes > Mycobacteriales > Micromonosporaceae > Micromonospora > Micromonospora phaseoli. The sequence goes on along the minus strand of NZ_FNYV01000009.1, from coordinate 44,353 downwards.
TGCCGGACGGCCGAGGTCGTCCGGGCCGGACACCCGGCGGCCGGGTGGCTGTCGGGCGGCGGCCGGGTTGGTGTCGCCGGGGCGGCTCGGCCCCGCCGTGGTGGTGTCTGGTGTCGTCGGTGGACATGTGATCCCCGCTCCCGGCGCTGGTGCGCCGTCGTAGGGCTCAACGAGCGCCCGGCGCCGCCGGTCGCTGCCGGCTTTCTGTCCCCGGTGTTCGGCGTTGCGGTCCTCCCGGCGCGCAACCGCCGGCCGACCGGCTGGCACCGGACGGCCGTGCGGCCGATCAGCGACCCCGGCGGGGCAGCGGCAGGTGACCGGGGACCAGCGCCGAGGTCAGCGTGATCCCGGCGACGCGCATCGCGTCGACCAGGGTGTTCTGCAGCAGGTAGGAGTCCGGTAGCTGCCAGCGGGCCTGCTCCGGCGCCACCGCCCAGCGGACCTGCCCCTCGGGCAGTCGGGTGGGCGGTGCCGGGACCCACGAGCCGGGCCCGTGCCGCACCACGTGCAGACAGTGCTCCAGTTCGGGCCGCAGCGGGTCACCCGGCCGGACCAGGAACATCCACCGCCCGGTCGGGGTGACCAGCACCGGCCCGCGTACGCCCGGACCGACGGGGTGGGCCCGCACCGCGTCCAGGACCGACCTGCCGAGGTGGGCGGGGACCTCCAGCACGTCGAAGGAGCGGCCGGTGGGCAGCAGTACGCCGTACGGACGGGTCCGCCACCAGTTCGCCACCCGGGCCGGATCGGCGCTGGCCGCGTGCTCCCAGTCCTCCAGGGCGGGATGGCAGCCGACGGTCGGGCAGCCGGCCCGCCCGCAGACGAAGCGGCTACGCGCCAGGCAGGCACCGGGGGTCACCTCCCAGCCGTGCATGGCGTACCGGACCGCGACCCGGCGCAGTCGTACCCGTTCCAACGGCGACAGCCGTGCCACGTGCGGTCCGACATTCCCCCACATTGGTGCCATCTCCCCTCGCCGGAGTTGGCCGGCGTCAGCTCGTACGTCGAGCACCGTCACTGCCGTAGACGGCGATCGTTGATTTGACAAAGTGGCCGATGCAACTTGCACGAAAAGTACGAGGATCGGCCGGACGGCTGACGCACTTCCTGTGCGACCAGCGGAAACCTGATACGGACGGATCACCGCGCCCGCGGATCGGCCCCCGGCTCCTGGCCAGGGCTCCAGCAAGGGGAGGACCGGGGAGATGGACGAACTACCCATAGGGCGGCGGGTGGCCTACTGGCGGGGTCGCCGGAAGATGTCGCAGCAGGTTTTCGCCGACCGGTTGGGTAAGTCGAAGAGTTGGGTCGACAAGATCGAGCGCGGCGTGCGGCGGCTGGACAAGTTCTCCGTGCTCTACGAGATCGCCGACATCCTCCAGGTGGACGTGCAACTGCTGCTCGGCAAGGATCCCGAGCGGCGTACGGACGCACTGAACTGCATCGACCAGATCGAGGTCGAGGAGATCCGGGCGGCCCTGGAGCGGTACGACTCGATCAGCGCCTACTTCGACGCGGCGCCCTGCCCGCCGCCGCTGCCCGACATGGGCAAGGCGGTCACCCACGCCTGGTTGACGTACCAGTACGGCCGCTACGGGATGCTCACCCGGGCGCTGCCGAAGCTGCTGCGCGACGCCCAGGCGGCCGACGCGGTGTACGGCGGCGACCAGTCGCAGCGCGCCGCGCACCTGCTCGGGCAGGTCTACCAGATCGCCTCGTCGGTGCTGCGCAAGCTGGGTGAGTGCGAACTCGCCTGGCTCGCCGCCGACCGGTCCATCGCGGTCTCCCAACGAGCCGACGACCAGCTGCTCGCCGGCGTCGCCACCACCCGGGTCTGCAACGCCCTGGCGGCGATGGGTCGATCCCGGCCCGCCCTGGAGCTGAACGTCCGGATCGCCAACCAGCTCGCGCCGGGTGGCCGCAACGACAGCCGACCCGAGCGGCTCTCCGTCTACGGGATGCTGCTGCTCCAGGGCGCGATGGCCGCGTCCCGCATCGGCGACACCGCGACCGTGGAGGATCTGCTCAACGGGGCACACGAGGCGGCGGGCGAGGTGGGCAGTGACCTCAACCACTACTGGACCTCGTTCGGTCCGACCAACGTGGAGCTGCACCGCGCGGCGGCGGCCGTCGAGCTGGGCGACGGAGGCCGGGCGATCGAGGTGCACCAGAACAAGATCCAACCCGCGCTCTTCGACGCGATGCTGCCCGAACGCCGGGCGCATCACCTGCTCGACCTGGCCCGGGCCTACACCCAGATCGGCGACGCGGCCAACGCCGGCGAGATGTTGCTGCGCGGTGACCGGCTGGCACCGTCCGAGGTCCGCTGCCGACCGATCGCCCACGAAGTGATGTCGGACGTCCTGCGTCGCACACGTGGTGCGCCGCCTTCTCCGATCGCGGAGTTGGCTGAGCACATGGGAGTAGGAGTATGACTTCGGAGCCGGCATGACCGGTTCGCACCGCCACGACGGGCACCGCGAGGTGCTCTACATCATCGCCTGCGGCTCACCGCTGGCCCGAGACGTGGGCCGGCTCGTCGAGCTGGCCCAACAGGACGGCTGGGACGTCTGCGTGATCACCACGCCGGACGGCGCCAAATTCGTCGACCGCACCGCGTTGGCCCGCCAGACCGGCCACCCGGTGCGTACGCATTACAAGAACCCGGGCGACCCGGACGTGCTGCCGACGGCCGGCGCCATGATCGTTTGTCCGGCCACGGTCAACACGGTCAACAAGTGGGTGGCCGGCATCACCGACACACTCGCCCTCGGGCTGCTGGTCGAGGCGCAGGGTAGGGGAGTGCCGCTGGTGGCCGTCCCGTACACCAACGCGGCGATGGCCGCCCACCCCGCCTTCCGGGCGGGCATCGCCCGGCTCGCCGAGTGGGGGGTGAGCGTGCTCTTCGGCGACGACGTCTTTCCGCTGCACCCACCCGGCACGGGTGAGCGGCACCAGCACGCCTTCCCCTGGGCGCTGCCGCTGACCGCGGTCCGCGACCGCCTCTGCCGCACCGGGTGAAAGGAAGGGCCCCGGTTAACGCCTCCGGTGGTAGAGGGGCCCCCGGTCAACACCCGCCCTGCCGGAACCTCAGTTCCGGGTTGGCGCCCACCCGTCGTACCGGGCCGCGGTGACGGCCGCGGCCCGGGCTCGCACCCGGTCCGGCCGGGTGACGTCCCAAGGGGGCGCCGACGCCGGTAAGCTGGCCCGCCGTGAGCACAACCGCAGCCGTGCCGACCGTCGCCGACGTGGTGGCCGAGCTGGAACGGCGCTACCCGCCGACCTGGGCCGAGGAATGGGACCGGGTCGGGCTGGTGCTCGGCGACCCTCGCGCCCCCGTACGCCGGGTCCTCTGCGTCGTCGACGTGGTGCCCGAGACCGTCGCGGAGGCGCTCGACGCCGGCGCCGACATGATCATCGCTCACCATCCGCTGCTGCTGCGCGGGGTCTCCTCGGTGGCTCCGACGACGTACAAGGGCCGGATCATCCACCAGCTCATCAAGGCCGACGTCGCGCTCCACGTCGCGCACACCAACGCCGACGTCGCCGTCCCCGGGGTCTCCGACGCCCTCGCGGCCCGGCTCGGCCTGGTCGACCTCCGCCCGCTGCAACCGTCCCGTCCGGGTACGCCCGCCGCCGGGCAGGGCCGGGGAGCCGGCCGGATCGGCCGGCTGCCGCAGCCGCTGACCCTGGCAGAGTTGACCCGGCGGGCCGCCGCCGTGCTCCCGAAGACCGCCGTCGGGGTACGCGCGGCCGGCGACCCGAACCGGAGTGTGCGTACCCTGGCAGTCTGCGGTGGCGCGGGAGACAGCTTCCTGGCCGACGCGGTCGCCGCCGGAGTCGACGCGTACCTCACCTCGGACCTGCGTCACCATCCGGCCGGCGAACACCTGGCCGGCGACGGACCGGCGTTGCTCGACGCCACCCACTGGGCCACCGAGCGGCCCTGGTTGGACGACCTGGCCGAGGTGCTGCGGGCCGCACCCGGCGTCGAGACGCTGGTGTCCGACCTGGACACCGACCCGTGGACCGTACACGCCGCCTCAACCGCCGCGGACGAACCCGCCGCGGACGACAAGGAGCCCGCCCGTGAAGGCTGACCCCCAGGTCCAGCGCCGCCTGCTCGACCTCCAGGCGATCGACACCGCTCTCGCCCAGCTCGCCCACCGGCGGCGGTCGCTGCCGGAGCGGGCCGAACTGGAGGCCCTCGCGCGCGAGCTGTCCGCCCTGGAGGACGAGCGGGTCCGCGCCCAGGTGGCGGTCGACGACCTGGATCGCGACATTGCCCGGCTGGAGAAGGACGTCGACCAGGTCCGGGCCCGCAAGACCAAGGACGAGGACCGGCTCGCCCTCGGCACCGGACCGGCCCGCGAGCTGGAAGCCCTCCAGCACGAGCTGGTCTCGCTCAACCGGCGCCAGAGCGACCTGGAGGACGCCGAGCTGGAGCTGATGGAGCAGCGGGAAACCGCCCAGTCGGTGCTGGACGGCATCGAAGCGCGACTGACCGAGGCGCGCGAGCGACGGACCGTCACCGAACAGCGCCGGGACGACAGCCTCGCCGAGATCGGCCGCGAGGAGGAGTTCAAGCGCTCCGCCCGGCAGCCCCTGGCCAACGACCTTCCCGCCGACCTGGTGCAGCTCTACGACCGGATCCGCAGCGACACCGGACTCGGCGCCGCTTTGCTGGCCGCCGGCCGCTGCGGCGGCTGCCGGTTGGACCTTTCCGGCGCGGACCTGTCCCGCATCCGCAAGGCCGACCCGGACGAGGTGGTCCGCTGCGAGGACTGCCGCCGGATCATGATCCGCACCAACGAGTCCGGGCTGTAGCGGTGGCGCCGCGTACGGTCCTCATCGAGGCCGACGGTGGATCCCGAGGCAACCCCGGCCCGGCCGGGTACGGCGCGGTGGTCCGCGACCTGGCGACCGGCGCGGTGCTGGCCGAACGGAACGAGGCGATCGGCACCGCCACCAACAACGTCGCCGAGTACCGGGGACTGATCGCCGGCCTGGCCGCCGCCGCCGAACTGGGCGCCGACGAGGTCGAGGTCCGGATGGACTCCAAGCTGGTGGTCGAGCAGATGTGTGGCCGCTGGCAGATCAAACATCCCGGCCTGCGCCCGCTGGCCGCCGAGGCGGCCAAGCTGGTCGGCCGATTCGCCGCGGTCCGGTTCAGCTGGATCCCCCGGGACCGCAACACCCACGCCGACGCGCTCGCCAACGCCGCCATGGACGCCGCCGCGACCTCCGGCACCGCCGTACCCACCGTCGCGCCGCCACGCCTGGTCGAGCCACCGCGCCGCCTCGGCGGCCCCGAGCCGGCCGGCGGTGGCGCGGCCGAGATCGCCGCCCGCACCCAGTCACCGGGGGCCGACCTCAGCACCGCGCCGGTCTCCTGGGAACCCCGGCCCACCTTCACCGCCACCCGACTGATCCTGGTCCGGCACGGCGAGACCGAGTACACCGAGCAGGGCCGCTACTCCGGCCGCGGCGACATCCCGCTCAGCGCCAAGGGCCGGGCCCAGGTGCGGGCCACCGCCGCCCGGGTGGCCGCGCTCGCCCCGGACGTCGCGGCCGTGATCAGTTCACCGCTGTCCCGGTGTACGGCGACCGCCGAGGCGATCGCCGCCGCCACCGGTGACGTCCCGGTACGCCGAGACGACGACCTCATCGAGTGCGACTTCGGCGCCTGGGAGGGACGCACCTTCGCCGAGGTGCGCGAGGGCTGGGCGGGTGAACTCGACGCCTGGCTCGCCTCACCCCGCATCGCCCCACCGGACGGGGAGTCGTTCGCCCAGGTCGCGCAGCGCTGCGCCCGGGTGACCGAACGGCTGCTGGCCGGGTACCCCGGTCAGACCGTCGTGCTGGTCTCACACGTCTCACCGATCAAGCTGATGCTGCGCGACGCGCTCGCCGCCACCGACGCCTTCCTGCACCGTCTCTACCTCGACGCCGCCGGCGTCTCGGTGCTGGACCGCTGGCCCGACGGCGGGGTCGCCGTCCGGTCGGTCAACGAGACCGCCCACCTCGCCGAGGTGTAAGGAGGGGGCCCTTGTTAACGCCTCAGGTGGTACAGGGGCCCCTGGTTAACACTCGACCGCAGCGGCGTGGTCAGGACAGCGCGCGCCAGAGCAGGTAGAGGCCGATGGTGGTGCCGAAGACGACGATGACGGTCTTCAGCACCACCGAGGGCAGCCGGCGGACCAGCCGGGCACCGGCGTACCCGCCGACCAGCGTGGCCGGCGCGATCACCGCCACCCCGGCCCAGTTCACCGGGCCGGCGAGCGCGAAGACGACCACCGTGGTCAGGCCGATCACGGCGGAGAGCAGGTTCTTGACCGCGCTCACCCGGGCCAGCGTGGCGTCCAGGACCAGGCCCAGCCCGGCGACCAGCATCACTCCGACGGCCGCGCCGAAGTAGCCGCCGTACACCGCGGCCAGCGCCACCATGGCCTGGACCGTGACGGCCCGGCGGCGCGGTGGCAGGTCACGCGGGTGGCCGACCAGCCGGCGCAGCGGATCCTGGAACGCCAGCACCGCGGTCGCCCCGAGCACCAGGAAGGGTACGACCAGCTCGAACGCCCGTGCCGGGGTGACCAGCAGCAACCCGGCACCGACCAGCGCACCGACGATCGCGGTGGGCAGCATCGCGGCCAGCAGCCGCCCGCGCGGCAGGTCCATCCGGCTGCCCACCACGGCGGCGGCGTACCCCGGGGCGATCGACAGCGAGTTGGTGACGTTCGCCGGCACCGGCGGCAGCCCGATCGCGAGCAACGCCGGGAACGTGATCAGCGAACCACCCCCGGCCACCGCGTTGACCGTACCCGCGGCCAGACCGGCGGCGAGCAGCAACGCGGCGTCGGAAAGGTCCATGATCCGCAGGCTAGCCGCCCGAGACGCGCCGCCGCGCGCCCCCTCGCCGCCCGACCGGATCTACTCGCCGACCGGGCCGCCGGCCAGCTCCGCCACGATGTCGAGCTGGCCGAGATGGCGGGCGTACTCCTGAACAAGGTGGAACAGCACCCGCTCCAGGGACGCCGGATCCGCACCGTCCCACCTCGGCCCCGGCGCGCCCCGCGTGGCCAGGTCCGAGCCCTCCACCACTGCACGCGTGTGCGCACCCTGCGCGCGCAGCGCCGCCGCCAGTTCGGCGAGACCCTCCTGCGGCGCGACGTACCACCGCTCGTCGCGCCAATCACCCCACGGTTGCCCGACGTCGCGTCCCTGGAACCCCCACTCGATCCAGCGCAGCTCCACAAAACGAAGGTGCTTGAGCAGCTCCAGCGGGGTCCAGCCGGACGGCAGCCCACTGCGCCGCTGCTCGTCCTCGGCCATCCCGGAGACCTTCGCCAACACGCCTTCCCGGAAGTAGTCGAGGTAGCGCAGGAACACCTCGGCCCGCCCGTCGGCCGGGGCCGTGGGCTCAGGGAACGGCGGCATCGTCACCCGGCCATTATCCGGCGCCGGCGCTCGCGATCAACGCCGAGCGGCCAGGGCAATAGACGCGGACACCGTGTCGTTAGGATGAGTGCGCGACGGACGAGTCGACCGGGCGGTCGCGTCGGCGGGCTGCGGCCCGCCGCCGAGGAACGTCCGGACTCCACAGGGCAGGGTGGTTGCTAACGGCAACCCGGGGCGACCCGCGGGACAGTGCCACAGAAAACAGACCGCCGGCCCCATCGGGGACGGTAAGGGTGAAACGGTGGGGTAAGAGCCCACCAGCACCCCGGGTGACCGGGGTGGCTCGGTAAACCCCACCCGGAGCAAGGCCAAGAAAGGGCCGTCACCGCAAGATGACGACTCGCGCAGACGCTCGAGGGCTGCCCGCCCGATGTCTGCGGGTAGGCCGCAAGAGCCTGCCGGCAACGGCAGGCCGAGATGGATGACCGCCGCCGACGCGAAACCCCTCGGGGGTACGCGTCGCGCACAGAATCCGGCGTACAGGTCGACTCGTCCGTCGCCCACCAGCTCAGAGACCTGATCAAGGCTCTGAGCTGGTGTCTCCAGGGCGTCAGGGTGTCAGGGTGTCTCCAGGGCGTCAAACGTCGGCCAAAGTTGACCAAGGACGACCATCGACGCCCGGACATAGAACCCTGACGCCCTGGAGACGCCCTGAGTGCGGGCTCAGTTGGCCTTGCCAGAGATCGGGCGGGCTGCGCCGTCGTGAGGGCTCTTGTGGGGTCGGGGCTCGGTAGTTCGGAGCGGGGGCAGGTGGCTGCGGGGGGAGGGTCGGGTACGTCCTGGTCGTGGAGCTGGGTGCCGCGACGTGATGATCCAGTGGCAGCCAGTTCCGGGGTTGGACTGGCGCGGCAGCCGGAAGGCCCGACCACGCGACCAGGCCAACCCGCTGGCTTCCGTAGCCGCCTCCGTGTTCCTATCCGTGGATGGGGTGGGACGAGTGCGTGCCGGAGCTGCTGGCGCACCTGGGGGAGATGGGTCCGGTCGGGCTTGTCAAGATTGACGGGGATCGGGAGCACAAGCCCTGGACCATGGTGATCTCGGGTGAGCGGCTCGATGGTGCGTCGATCAGGGTCGACGGCAACAGCCTTGATTATTGCCTGCGCCATGCGATCGCCGTGCTTCGTGAGCGCCTCCCGGACGAACTCGCGCTGGGCTGAGTTCTGCTCCGACGTGGGGGGCGGTGTCCAGCGGCTGTCGGTGGCTCACCGCCCCGGCGCCGTAGGCGGCCGGGGCGGCTTGCCGCCGGCCGGGCTTGCCGCCCCGCACCCCGCGGAGCGCGGTGCCTTGATTCAAAAGACCTATTCGGAAACTCGAGCGCTGTAAGCGCTGTAAGCACGTAGGACACAGACAGGGTCACTGATCACTGTGAGTCGGCGCGCTCCGACTAGATGGCACGACCTTGAGACAAACAGCCTTCAGCCATCCAACGCTTCTAGCGTAGAGCGAACCGCGCTCGCGACGGGCTCGATGCCGCTACGACGCAACACGATAGGGCCAAACTCGACGAAGACCTGGTACGTGCCGCGATTTCCCTTGCGCAAGCTGGCGTAGGGCTTGTGATGGCGCAGCTTGTTATTGACACGCTCGTTGAGCAGTCTACGCATTTGTTCATTGCTAACATTCTCGAGTCCGATCCTACCCTGCGGAGTAAACTCCATCACCAAGGCGGGCATTGTCTCCTTGCGCCAGATCTTCGTGTGCCAAGCCAGATGGACGATCCAGTTGCCGCTGCGGCTAGTAAAATTTGCATCCCCCGGTTCACGCGGGTCTCTAGTGAGCTGGTATATTAATTCCGATAGAAATGAATCCTCGTTCAGGATGGCATCAGAATCAGTATTCTCTAGCTCCTCCTGAATTTTTCGCAATCGCCTCAGGACTTCATCGAAGCCTTGGATGCGACCGCTGTGATCCCACTCAGTGGCGTCCTTATAGAGACCGCCGAGTTGGCGAACGAATTCATTAGAACCGATGCTCTTTACCTCCCGTTGAAGCGTCTCCAAATTACGGGGAAGGCGAACTGGATCTGGATCCTTCCCGGTAAAACAGAAAAACAGAAGCTGGCCAAATGAGAAGACGTCGAGGGCTGGTGTCTTGGCGCTCGACGCTTTCGCATTGAATGCGCTGTACTGTTCAGGCGCCGCATACGCAATGACTCCGATAGCATTTTGTGTCGCCGTCTGGGTTCGCGTACTGAACCATGCGAGGTCAAAGTCCGTAAGGTGCGGAATCTGTCGAGCTTCTGGGCTAAGGCGGCACACAATGTTTTCAGGCTTGATATCTCGATGGATCACGTTATGGTCGTGTGCATGCTTCACCGCCTCTGCGATATCGATAAGAAGAACCAGGAGGGCGGGGCTATCCAGGCTGAACTTCGGATCCAGATCGCGGAGATTGGCGCCTTCGACATAGTCCATCGTAAACCCGACCGGGCAGGTGCTAAAACGATGGACTCTGACGATGTTCGGATGGCTCAGCAGAGTCATCGCCTGGTAGCCATTGGTAAACCGCTTAACCTTCGTCGCGTCTTGCATTTCCTGGGTGTGGTAGATCTTGTACGCGACTGAGGACGACGCCTCTTTATCATGAACTTGCCAGACCGTTCCGAAGCCGCCAGCGCCGATTTGGCGGCTGAGGACGCCTTCCTTAATTCGCATGCCGGTCTCGACCAGGCCCAACTCGGTACGATACCGATTTAAGGTCTCACGACTTTGACGAAATCCAGGGAGGGCAAGCATGCCAGGTTGCGCAGCGCGCTTTTCGAACCACTGATAGATGTTCTCTAGCTTTCGGCAGGCCAACTCGTATCCGCCGTCGCGCCACTCGGCCGAACCGTATTGCACCTTGAACTGGAGGAATGCGTCGAGTAACTGCTTGCCTTCTTGTTCTAACTGCCGCAGGATATCCTCGGGTAAAGGAGCAGGCAGGCATGGGCTCATTCCGGCGGCGAGAATCAAGCGTCCGGGAACATGCCCACGGAATACCGGCTTCTGACGCTCACCGTCGCTGACTAGCTGACTCATGTTACGAGAGATCACCTCGTAAATGTTGTTGATCGTAACGAAACCCTCATGATCGGCAGCGTCCCCGTACAAGGCCTGGAGTAGGTGATACGTGAAGACCCCATGACCATGATTCTTTTTCTCCCATGCCACTTGGCTGCTCAAAGAGGCGGCCAGGACGGCTATCGCACGGTCGCTCGTGACGTTAACACGTAGGTCGTCGTTGCTGAGGGGTCGAGTGCCACTGTTTGGTTCATCCAGTGCAACCCCGACGCCGGAGTGACAACAGTCTAGAAGAACCAAGGCGTCGTGCCGGGCGTCCTGGTCTCCCGCCAAAATAGTTATAAGCTTCTGGATCTCGATGCCCTCGTCATACAGGGCGTTGTCGGCCGTGACCAAGTACGTCCCAAGATCCGTTACAACGCCATGACCCGAGAAGTAGAATAGAACCAACTCTGACAGGGAAGAACGGGCCTCCGCTGCCCATTTCATGATGGCGGCCCGTGTAGCGTCCCCGTCCGTCATGGTCGTAACGTCAAAGCCGTACTCTTCCTCGGCCAGTAAGCCTGAGATCTGTGTCGCGTCGTTGACGCAGCAGTCGAGCGGGGCATGTCGTCCAGAATAACGATCTATGCCTACGACTAGAGCTTTTCGTGCGCCCAACGGACTCTCCCATCAAGATTGCATATTCGACTAGCTCCGATGCAGGATGGGTATTGCCCTGCATCGCGGGTCTTCTGATCTCGGTCCACGAAGCTGGTTGCTTCGAGTGAAACCTCCAAGCTGGCGTCAAACGTCAATTTCTGTTGACCGGTGAGACTCGTATCCCTTCCTTCTGCACGTAAACACTCCGCCTGGCGACGGCGTCACCCTTGCGATCGAGCTGGTAGCCGTCGAGCCATACCCAGTGGTCGTAAGTGACCCAGTCGAGTACGCGGATGGCTCGGAACATGATGGGCTGATGAACTGGAGGCTTGCGGCTCGGGTCAGATGTACGACAATCTCCGGCCTTGGGCAGGGTCACCGCCATCGTCGGTTAAGTGCGCGGTATCGGCGCCAAGCCCAGATGCGGGAGTCTGCGATGACAACCATCGGGCAGAGGCCAGTGTCCGTGCATCTCCAGCACTTGTTTCGCCGGTGGTAGTCGAGGCAGCGGGCGGCGGACTGGACAAGCAGGGGTACGTCTCGGTTGGTCACAGTCCGGTCTGCCGACGAACGCCACTTGGCGCCGAGGGTCGTCATCGGGTCGGCGCCCGGGTGCTGGCTGGTGGGTTCGTTCCAGCTGGGTTGGCGTGCCTGTCGGGCAGAGTGTCGCTCCGGCTCGGTTGGGGTAGATCGTGGCGGGCCCGGACGGCAAGGAATGCAAGAAGTTGTTCCCCGACCGGGCCAAGCGAGAGGCTGAGGCGTTCCTCGTCTCGACCGAGTCGGACAAGCTGCACGGCTCGTACGTCGACCCGGTCGCCGGCCGGATGACCTTCGCCGAGTACGCCGAAACCTGGCTACGGACGCGCTCGTTCGACGAGTCGACCCGGGAGAGCACCGAGTTCCGGGTACGCAAGCACCTGCTGCCGTTCTTCGGCTCTCAGAAGCTGGCCGAGATCAAGCCGGGCCACATCCGGGAGTGGGACGCCAACATGGTCGGCAAGCTGGCCCCGGCGACGCGGGCCGTGGTCTTCGCCCACCTGCGGACCATCCTCGGCGCGGCCGTCGACGACGAGCGGATCGTCAAGAATCCGTGTTCGGCAAAGTCGGTCAAGCCACCGCGACCGGTACAGCGCCGCGTGGTGCCCTGGCGGTACGACCAGGTTTCGGCAATCCGCGGTGGCCTCGCCCAGCGGTACCGCGCCATGGTCGACCTGGGCGCCGGCTGCGGGCTGCGGCAGGGGGAGATCCTGGGGCTCGGCGTCGACGACATCGACCTCGATGCCGGCTGGGTGCACGTCTCCCGTCAGGTCAAGCTCGTCCGGTCTCGACTGGTCTTCGGCCTACCCAAGAACGACCGTGACCGCCGGGTGCCGCTGCCCGACTCCGTCGCCCAGGTGCTGCGCCAGCACATCAAGGACTGCGACCCGGTGACGCTCACGCTGCCGTGGGAGAACCCGGCCGACGACGAGCGGGTCACGGTGCCGATGCTGTTCACCACCACCCGGCGGGGTGCCATCAACCGGCGCACCTTCGACAACAAGAGCTGGCGACCCGCCGTCGTGGCAGCCGGCATCACGCCGACCCGAGCCACCGGGATGCACGCGCTCCGCCACTTCTACGCCTCGTCGCTGCTCAACGCGGGGGAGAGCATCAAGGCGCTCGCGTCGTACCTCGGCCACGCCGACCCCGGCTTCACCCTCCGCGTCTACACCCACCTGATGCCGGCAAGCGAGGAACGCACCCGCAACGCGATCGATGATCTCTTCGGCAGCGTCGTGAAGCCCGGAAGCTGAAGGCGCTTGCAGACTTGTTGCGGGGTTGAAAGCGTGACGCACCTGAACCTGCGCAACGTCATCCCGAGATGCTTCGACAGGCGGGAGTTCGAACAGATGGACCGACCAGCGATTAGACATGGTGACCATGTCGAGCTTGCCTGCGAGGCGGTTGACTGGGTGGACCGCGACATCTTCCCCGCTGTGGTCCGGGTCGTGTTCACCGACGCGCAGGGCAGCGCGTGGTCGCTCGTCGACAAGGCTCCGATCTTCAGTACCGACCTGGATTCCACGTCGGCGTTGCCGAGGCCGGCCGCAGTTCGGTGCGTTGTCGAGGAGTTTCGCGCCGCGTCCGACGCCGCGTCGACGCCGTTGGTCCTGGTCTCGACAGAGCCTGACAAGGTAGCGGCCGAGGACGGAACCAGCCTCTTCCTTGTCTCATTGGATCTCTTGCGGCCATCGGCGGCCAGGTAGTAGCGGCGCCAGCCGTCGCGTCTGTGTTCGAGTGGCCCGAGGCAGCGTGAATCATGTCGGACGCCCTGGCGACGCCCTGAGCGGGTGCCAGCCGAACGAAACGCCTGGTCAGGGCACGAATCACGTTCATAATCCGGCGTACAGGTCGACTCGTCCGTCGCCCACCAGCGCAGCGGCAGCCAGTCGTCGCTGGGCGATTCCGGAAGGTGACCCTGCGTTGGAAGCCACTGCCTCGATGGAGGTGGATGCGTTCGCGGGTGAGCGCTGCCCCACCGTCGGGTTCGTCGCCCAGCGACGGATCTCAGCTGGCCACGGCGCGCCGGCCGATGGCGGTCCGGTTGGCGAGACGGCCCATGACATGGGCCATGCGGGAGGGCAGGGAGTCGGGAGCCGGGATGCTGATCGGCCGTACTCGACCGTTGTGCAGTGCGGTGAACCGCCACCCGTCATCGGTGCGGACCGCGACGAGGGTCTGCCGTGACAGCCGTCGCTTGGGCCGGGTGGAGCGCCAGGGCATCAAGACCGACGCGGTGCCGTGGATGACGGCGACGTCGGGGTTGATGTAGCGGATCGACTCGATATCGCCAACCAGTGCGGAGCCGGCGAGCACGCCGCGGAAGAGTTGGTCGTGGGCGTGCACCATGGGCATCCTGCCGATGGCCCGGGTGCCGTCGTAGGAGACGTAATCGCAGTCGTCGGTGAAGCAGGCGCCGTAGGCGACCGCGTCGTTGTCGGTCCATGCCTGCATGAGGCGGTTGAACAGCACCGTGATCGCATAGTCGTCGGTGGTCATCGCATCCCCCTGGTCCGATAAGCTTAGATCGTGGAAGGTTACGATAGCAGGAGATTTCGAATGTCGAAGAATGAGATTGTCCGTGAGGTGGCGATGGGCGTGCGCCTGTTGCAGCAGAGCTTCGACGCGTTCGACGAGGCAGCTGCCACGGCGCTCAAGCTCAACCGCACGGACCTGCGGGCGCTGGATCTCCTGCTCTCCGACGACGACGCCCTGTCGGCCGGCGAATTGAGCGCTGCACTCAAGCTCAGCCCGGCTGCCACGACCACGGTCATCGATCGGCTGGAGCGTGCCGGGTTGGCCGGTCGGATCCAGGATCCGCACAACAGGAGGCGCGTCCTCGTCGCCGCGACCGAGGCGGCGCGCAAGGTGGAGCGCGACATCTACCTACCGGTCGGCGTTGCTGGCGCCGAGGCTCTGGCCGGATACACCATCGAGCAGCTCGCCACCATCCTGGACTTTCTGCGGGTTGCTCGTCAGGTGCAGGATGAGCAGGCGACACGGGTCAGAGCCAGCCGATACCAGTCGGACCATGCCTGACCGGTCATCAAGCTGTGGCCGACTACTGATCCGATGAGGGTGACAACCTTCCTTGTGCATTCGGTGCATCGATATTGCCTTGCTGGCACTTGGCCGCCGGTCAGTGGGAAATGTGGGGAGTGGCCTGCGCCTCGCGGCTCCGGAGGTGCCGGCGCTGGCGCGCACGAGGTAAACATTCGGCGGGATGCGGTGGGTCACGGGGTGCCCGAAGGGCTGTAGAAAGGGTGGCTGGATGGGCGAGCGCGGCGACTTCACTCGGTACTCGTACTGGTCCGACCGGCGGGTGAGGTCAATCGCTGCGGACGGGGCTGTCGACCTCCGTCCGCGGTGGAGGTCTACGTTCTCCATCTCTGTGCCGCTGATCAGCTCAGCTGCCGAGTTCGAGCGGGAGCCTCGCGGGCTCTATCGGAATGAGATCGCGGATCGGGTGGAGCGTGCTATCGGCGACCTCGCGGTGGAGGATTTCGTCACGCCGCCCAAGGCTCGCTTCGCCAAGGGCACCGGGCATGTCGAGTTCACTCGTCTGGTCGGCTGCACGCCGTCCCGCGTCATCCTCGGCGTCCGCTCGGTCGCCTCCGACGGCACCCGGGTGGCCGTCTGTCTCTTCGGCAGTAGGGACAATCTCGCTGGCTCGGTCAGCACGGAGACCTGCCATGTCGGCGGTTCCGAGGCCACTTCTTCCGGAGCGTCGATCAGCAGTTGGCTGGTCGAGGGATTTCCAGAGGGCAGGGCGGGATCGGTCGACCCTCGGTCGATCTCGCTCGAAGCCGTGAGCATCGCGTTCGGCAATGGCGCTGGTTGGGCGTCCCGCCAGGATCGTGGGAAGCGCGAGTGCACCTTCGACGAGGTGGATGATTTGGAGTGGTTCGCCGAGATCTACAGCGATGTGGTGCTCGACCCGAGCGGCTGGAGCTCTGGTGGATCAGTCGGCCGCGTGGTTATCGGGGCACCCCTGTGGGTGCGGACACCTCGTGGTCGTGGACACCCTGACTCCCGCCGAAAGCTGAACGCCCAGCCCGAAGAGTAACGGCGGGCCGGTAATGTCGCCTGATGCCGATCCGGGGTGACCCGGTGCGCCGCCCGGCCCGCCAGCCGTCGGGAGCCCGAGTTCCGTCGGCTCAGGTGGAGGCGAGGAGTTTGGCCAGGCGTTCGGCTACCGGTGGGGCGTGCAGGTGCAGGCGGGCCACGTTGATGGCGTCGGCGCCGACCACGGAGAGCAGGGCTTGTGGGCCGACGGCGTACACGGCGAAGTAGCCGGACTGGTTGCGGACGGTGGACTGGCGGAACTCGCCCTGGCCGAGGCGGAGGCTGACCTGCCGGCCGAGGCCGAAGGTCGCCGCCGCCATCGCGGCCAGGTCGTCGGGATCCAGCGCGGACGGTACGTCGTGCGTGATGAGCAGGCCGTCCACGCCGCCGAGGACACTTCCCTGCACTCCGGGGATCTGTAGACGCAGCTCGTGCAGCTCGGTGCCGATCGCCGGGTACGGCAGCGACGGGTTGCCGGCCAGCGACGGCGGGAGCGTCACCGGGGGCGGCAGGTCCGGTCGCTGCGAGGTGCGGCGGGGCAGGAAGGTGTCGCCGGTGCTCACAGTTCCAGCTGTTCCTCGATGGTGCGCAGCCGGTGCCGGGCGAGCGCCAGGTTGGACCGGGTCTTGCTGAGCATCAGGTAGAGGAACAGCCCCTTGCCGTTGGAGCCGTTGAGCGGCCGGATGATGTGGTACTGGCTGCCGAGGGTGATCAGCATGTCCTCGATGTCGTCGTTCAACTTCAGCATCTCGATGGTGCGCATCTTGGCGCGTACCACGTCGGTGTTGCCGGCGGCGGCGACGGTCAGGTCGATCTCCGGGGTGCCACCGGCCACGCCGAGGGTCATCCCGCTGGTGTAGTCGACGAGCGCGATGCCGATCGCGCCGTCGATCGTCATGGCGTCCTTCAGGGCGGAGTCGAGGTTTGCCACGTGCCTCTCCAGGTTGAACGAGAAAATCTCGGACGAGAGTGGCACATGAATCCTGCTGTTCGCATCTTGTGCGGCGCGAACGGGCTGAGCGGGCCACGGTGGGTGACCGCCGGGGCGGCCGAAGCATCGCTGCGGCTGATGTTTCGTAAACGTGTCCGTCTGCTAACCGACCCGACCGGACCGGGCACAGCATGTCGGGCCGACGGTGCCGTCGCCGCCTTAGCTTGGGTGGCGCAAGGAAGGAGACCCGGGTGCTGGATCGGCTCAACCAGGCCATGGACCACATCGAGCGACACCTGGACCGGCCGGTGGACGCGGCCGAGCTGGCGCGGATCGCGGTCACGTCGGAGTACCACTTTCGGCGGCTGTTCTCCGCGCTGGCCGGCGTCGGACTGTCGGAGTACGTGCGGCGTCGCCGGCTCACCGTCGCGGCAGCGGAGGTGGTGGCGGGCGAGCAGACGCTGCTCGACATCGCGGTCCGCTGGGGATACGGCTCGGCCGAGGCGTTCGCCCGGGCGTTCAGGGCGGTGCACGGGATCGGTCCCGGTGAGGCCCGGCGTACCGGTGCCGAACTGCGTGCCCAGCCCCGGATGTCCTTCCGACTCACCGTCGAAGGGAGCAGCAGCATGCGATATCGCATCGTGCGCAAGGAATCGTTCCAGCTGGCTGGGCGCAGGGCCCGGGTGCCGCTGGTGCACGAGGGCATGAACCCGGCCATCGTGGAGTTCGTCAAGGGCCTCGAACCGGCGGTCCGGGAACGGATCGAGGCGCTCTCCGACCAGGAGCCGGCGGGGATCGTCAACGTCAGCGACGGCCTGGCCGGCGAGCGCGCGGAGGGCACCGAGCTGGACTACTGGTACGCGGTGGTCACCGGCGCCGAGGTGCCCGGCGACCTGGACGTGCTGCCGGTGCCGGCGGGGGCGTGGGCGGTCTTCGAGACCTCCGGGGCGTTCCCGGCGGCGGTGCAGCACCTGTGGCGGGACGTCTTCACCCAGTGGTTCCCGTCCAACCCGTACCGGCTGCGGCCCGGGCCGGAGATCTCCCGTACCCGGATCGCGGCGGATGGTGGCCACGCCGACGCCGAGCTCTGGATCCCCGTGGAGCCGGTCCCGGCCTGACGGCTCACGCCGCCGATCGGTGACAGCGCAGCTGCCCGACACGCCGCACGCGGCACTGCTGGGCTGCCACCGCTCAGGCGGGGGTGAGGGCGGCGAGGATTCTCTGCTGGAAGGCGCGGGCGGCTGCGCCGGGCGGCGGGGTGCCGCCGTCGCGGGCGAAGATCGACCGTTCGACCAGTTCGGTGGTGGCGGCGTCGGCCAGCGGACCGGCGCTGTCCAGCAGCCGCTGGCCGGCGGCCACCTTGGGCAGCCACACCCCGTGGCGCAGCCGCACCCAGGAACGGCAGGCGCCGAGCACGGCGTCCTCTGCGCCGGGTGCGGGAACCTGACCGGCGGGCACCGGCCGCTCCAGCCACCAGCGCAACGCCGTCACGACCAGCCGGCGCAGGTCCTCGGGGGCCAGCTCGGCGAACGCGTCGGCGGCGGGCGGGCCGAACAGGGCCTGCCCGCTCTGGTGCAGGATGCTGCGGTCCAGTCCGTACCAGAACAGGCCGTCCGAGGGCGGTCGCTCGGCCGGGCCGTACGACACCCGGAACGCCATCCGCGCGCCGGTGTTCAGCTCCACCTCGAACCCCGGTGATGCGGTGCCGGAACGGGCCACCTCCCGCCGGTAGACGACCAGCTCCAGGCCGCGCGCCGGGCAGGGCAGCGCCTCGTGCCGCAGCCGTGCCACCAACGCGTCGGCGACCGCCCGGTCCAGCGGGCCGGCGCAGACCAGGGCCACGTCCACGTCGCTGCGCCCGGGTTGGTACGCGGCCAACCCCACCGATCCCGCCGCGTACGCCCCGCACAGCTCGTCGCCGAGCACCTCGCCGGCGACCGTGACCAGTTCGGTCAGGTACGGCCGCAGCGGCTCAGCCATGCTCCAGCTCGCCGGGCTCACCCCAGAGCGTCCCGGCGGGCAGGAAGAACGCCGACGTCTCGCCGCCGAGGGCATGCCGGATGACCAGCCGGGCGTGCTCATCGAGCTCCGGCAGCCGGCCCGGCGGGAACCACCGCACGTCCAGCGACTCGTCGTCGTTGGCCCGTGCCTCGCCGCCCAGCAGCCGGCAGTGGAAGCCGAGGTTGAGGTACTCGCAGTGGTCCCCGTTGGGGTACGTGTGCGGGTGCGACACGGCGCTGCTGAGCCGCAGCGGTTCGACCTCCAGCCCGGTCTCCTCCAGCACCTCGCGGACGACCGCGGTGGCCGGCTGCTCGCCCGGCTCGACGAAGCCGCTCACCACCGACCAGCGCCCGTCGTCGGCGCGCTGGCCCAACAGCAACTCGCCCGCGTCGTTGCGGACGACCGCGCTCACGCTCGGTAGCCACAACAGGTCGTGGCCGACGTGCTTGCGCATCCGCAGGATGTAGTCCGGTACGCCCATCCAGCGACCTTAGCTGGCCCGCGACAACTGTCGGATTCCGGTCGGCTGATGCGGATTTTCGCAGTTCGGCCCGCCCGTCGGCGAGCACGTCTACTGTGGAAGAGCCTGGTGACTTGCGGTGTTCCGGTGGCGGGCGGTCGCTTCCCGGTGCACAGTGATCCCATGAGCGACAGCGGACGCGGACACTACTACTGGTGTACGCGACACCACCGGGTCGAGACCGATGCCGACGTGTGCCCTGCCCGGCACGTTCTCGGACCGTACGACTCGGCTGCCGACGCGGAGAACGCCCTGCAACAGGTGCGGGAGCGTAACGAGGCGTGGGAGGCCGAGGACGCCCGCTGGACAGGGGAGGACAAGTAGACGACGCGGGACGCCTCCCGCGTCGAGGTACTGCGTGCGTCGCGAGGGCGGCAGCACGTCCCCAAGGAGGGAACCGAGATGGCCGAAGCACAACAGGCCACCCGCCCGGCAGCCAAGCGTACGTCCGCGAGGAAGACCGCCGCGACGGAACGCACCGCGGGCCTCGCCCGAACCCAGTCCACCCGTCGCGGGAGCGGCACCGCCACGGCGGCCCGAAAGGCCGCCACCGGCACCGGGCGCACCCCGGCGTCGCGGAGCGCCGCCAGCGCGCCGACGTCCAGGGCCGGCTCGTCGGCGCGGAAGACCATCGCGGCGAAGGCACCCGCGAAGAAGACCGTGTCGGCGAAGGCCGCACCCGCCAGGAAGACCGCCTCGAAGGCCGCTCCCGCGAAGAAGACCGCCTCGAAGGCCGCACCTGCCAAGAAGACCGCGTCGAAGGCGACCTCGACGTCGCCGCGGACCGCGAGTGGCGCGCGTAAGATCACGACGCCGGCGAAGCGGACGCCCGCGAAGAAGACGGCGACCGCGCAGACGACGGCGGCGAAGGCCCCCGCCCGCAAGGCCGCCCCGGCGCGCAAGACCGCCCCCGCGAAGAAGACGACCACCGCGCGGAGCACGTCGGCCGCGCGCAAGGCGCCCGCGAAGAAGGCCAGCTCGGCGGTGAAGAAGGCGTCGGCGCGGAAGACCACCACGGCGTCGGCACGGACGACGGCGGCGAAGGCGCCCGCGAAGAAGGCGCCGGCCCGTAAGACCACCTCGGCGGCGGCCCGGACACCGGCCCGCTCGACGACCGCGAGGGCGACGGCGAAGAAGGCCCCGGCCAAGAAGGCTGTGGCGAGCAAGGCCCCGGCGAGCAAGACGGCGGCGAAGAAGGCACCCGCCAGGAAGACCGCCGCGAAGAAGGCGCCCGCGAAGAAGGCTGTGGCGAAGAAGGCGCCCGCGAAGAAGGCCGCCACCAGGAGCACCGGGCGCGCCGGCGCCGCGCGGAAGGCGGCCGGCTGACCCGTCGTACGTCGGAGCACCGTCGGTCGGGGGAAGGCGGAGCGTGCGGGGCGCTGGCAGGATTGACCAATGGTCATCCGACGCGTCCTCGCGCCCCGCATCGACTTCGGCGCGCTCCGCCGTGAGCTGGGTCTGCCCGAGGAGTACCCGGAGGCGGCGCAGCGGGAGGCCGCGGCGGCTGCCGCCGCGCCGCCCCGGCCGGCCGTCGACCGCACGGACGTCCCGCTGGTCACGGTCGACCCGCCCGGTTCGCGGGACCTGGACCAGGCGATGCACCTGGGCCGCCGCGCCGGTGGCGGCTACCGGGTGCGGTACGCGATAGCCGACGTCGCCGCGCACGTACGCCCGGGCGGTGTGCTGGAGGACGAGACCTGGCGCCGGGGGCAGACCATCTACCTGCCCGACGGCAACGTGCCGCTGCACCCGCACTCCCTCGGCGAGGGCGCGGCGAGCCTGCTGCCCGACGTCGACCGGGCGGCCGTGCTGTGGACCATCGACCTGGACGCCGACGGCGGCACCACGGCGGTGGTGGTGCAGCGCGCCCTGGTCCGCAGCCGGGCCCAACTGGCCTATCCGGGGGTGCAGGCCGACGCCGAGGCGGGCCGGCTGCCCGAGCCGATCGCCCTGCTGCCCGAGATCGGCGCCCTGCTCACCGCCCGAGGGCTGCGTCGGGGCGCGATCAACCTGCCGATCCCCGAACAGGATGTCGAGGCCGACGGCGACGGCTGGCGGCTGGTGCTGCGGGCGCCGGTGCCGATGGAGGAGCACAACGCGCAGATCTCCTTGCTCACCGGGATGGCCGCGGCTGATCTGATGCTGGCCGGTGGAGTGGGCCTGCTGCGGACGATGCCGGCGCCCAAGCCCGAGGCGGTGCAGCGGCTGCGGGCCGCCGCCGCCCCGCTGGGCGTGCACTGGCCGGACGGCGTGGGCGTCGGCGAGCTGCTGCTCCGGCTGGACCCGGCCCAGCCACGGGCCGCCGCCTTCATCGACCAGGCGGCCGAGCTGATGCGGTCGGCGGCGTACACCCCGTTTGACGGCGAGGTGCCCGGGCAGCCCGCGCACGGCGGGGTCGCGGCCGCGTACGCCCATGTCACGGCGCCGCTGCGGCGACTTGCCGATCGGTACGCCACCGAGGTCTGCCTGGCCCTGCACGACGGCCGCGAGGTGCCCGACTGGGCGCGCGCGGCGTTGCCCCGGCTGCCGGCCGTGATGGCCGCGACGGACCGCACCGCGTCGGTGGCCAGCCGGGGCGCGGTCGACCTGGCCGAGGCGGTGCTGCTGGAACACCGGGTGGGCGAGACGTTCGACGCCGCCGTGTTGGACGTTGACGCGCCGTCGAACGGCAAGGCCCGCCCGAGTCGCCCACCCGGCGGCACGGTGGCCCTGGACGACCCGCCGGTACGCGCCCGTTGCCTGGGCGAACTGCCGCTCGGCACCCGGGTCCGGGTCCGGCTGGTGGCCGCCGACCCGATCACCCGGTCGGTCGCCTTCGAACTCGCCTGAACGTGGGTCGCAGCGCGCAACCGTCCGCGGCGTCGGCTCGACCAGCGGGGTTTGTCACAGCGCCGGTCGCTGCTGCCGGGCGGGTGGATTTGGGAGGATGACGACCATGGCATACGACGCGAGCGACCTGCCCGACGTGTCCGGGCTCACCGTCGGCATCATCGGTGGCACCGGAGACCAGGGCAGAGGGCTGGCCTACCGGTTCGCCCGGGCCGGTCACCCGGTGCTGATCGGCTCCCGGTCCGCGCAGCGGGCGGCCGAGTCGGCAGCGGAGATCGCCGCGCTGCCCGGGGTCTCCGCGGCCGGCAGCGTCACCGGAGCCGACAACGACGAGGTGGCCCGCCGCAGCGACGTGGTGATCATCGCGGTGCCCTGGGACGGGCACGCCGCCACCGTCGGCGCCCTCGCCGAACCGCTCGCGGGCAAGATCGTCGTCGACTGCGTCAATCCGCTGGGCTTCGACAAGCAGGGCCCGTACGCCTTGCCGGTGGCCGAGGGCAGCGCCGTCCAGCAGGCCGCCGCGCTGCTGCCCGACTCGCGGGTCTGCGCGGCGTTCAACCACGTCAGCGCTCCACTGCTGGCCGACCCCGAGATCGACCGGATCGAGCTGGACGTACTTATCTGCACCGAGGAGCGGGAGCTGGTCGGCATCGTCGGCGCGCTCGCCGCCCGCATCCCGGGCATGCGTGGCATCTACGCCGGGCGGCTGCGCAACGCCCACCAGATCGAGGCGTTCACCGCCAACCTGATCGCCATCAACAAGCGCTACAAGGCGCACGCCGGGATCCGCGTCACCGACGTCTGAGTTTTCCTGACCCACCCGGCCGTCTCGCGGCCCGGACGGTGTGGGTGCGGCCCGCCGGTATACCGGCGGGCCGCAGACGGTCGGGAGAAGACGGGGTCAGAAGGTGACGCTGACGCCGGCCTTCTTGCACGCGGCGGTGAGGTCCGCGCCGGCCTTCTCGAAGGCCGGGTTGTCGGCGGCCGTGGCCGGGTCGGCGGCTGCCGCCGCCCGCCCGGCCTCGGTGCTGAACTTGCCGAGAGCGGCGACGACCTTGCTGTCGCCGGTGCCGGTGGCGGCCAGCGTCACCAATTTCTCCTCCAGCCCGGCAAAGACCTCCTTGAACAGGGCCGGCGACGGTTCGTCGCCGGCCTGGATGGCCTCGACGAGGGCGTCCCTCATCTCCTTGCTGGCCTCCTTCGCCGACTCGCAGAGCTTCTTGTCGCCCACCACGTCCGCCGCCGTGGCCGTCGACGGCGACGAGGTGGCCGGGGAGGGGGAAGCCGCGCTGGCGGTGGGCGCGGCGGCCGACGGCGACGATTCGGCGGTGCCGTCCTCGCCGCTGCAGGCGGTCACCGCGAGCAGTGCGGCGCAGGTCAATGCGAGAAAAGAAGTACGAACTCGATTCACGAGTGGGGACCCTAGTGGCTCGTCCGGAATCTCGCTGTCCTACCCGGCGTCCATGCGCGGCACCCACTGGTCACCGAGGATCTGACCAAGCGCCAGAACCAGGAGGCTGATCAGGAGTGTCGCGAGGAGGCCGAGGGCGAAACCGAGGGGGCCACGGTCCGGCGCCCGCGGGCCGGCAGGTGTGGCGGGCGGGCTCGCGGCACGCGACCACGGGTGCTCCCGGGCCAGCCACCACAACAGCCCGAGCCCGAGCGGCACGAGGCAGACCAGCCAGAACCAGAACCACCGCGTGCCCAGGACGGGAGCCGGCCCGCCAACCACGACACCGAGGATGATCACGGCGGCGGCGAGTCCGGTTCCACTGACAACGGGTCCGAGTGGTTGGAGACTGCCGCTGCGGTCCTCCAGATCAGCAGCCCGCAGGTGCTGGGCCAGGCCGACCGCGCCTGGCCCGGTGTAGCTGCTCTCGTCGACGGCGCCCGTGGTCGTGACCTCCCCGAAGTGTTCGGTGTCGGTCCACCACACCCGGCCGTCGGTGGTGCGCCACCCGAAAAGTGGACCGAGGGTGCCGGACGACTGCAGATCGGACGTGTCGAACCACGGCGGCCGTCGGTCGGCGTCCCAGTGATCACCCCACTGGTACGCCACCACCCGGCCGGCGGCCAGATCCGCCCTCGCCTGGTCATAGCTCTGCGTCCGGGGGGCCGTCCACCAGGCCGTCCCGGCCGCGGCCAGCCACAGCGCGACGAGGCCGAGCCGTAGCGCGTCCCACCAGCGCCAGCTCCGTCCAGCACGTACGGTCGGCGTGCCCACGCTCATGATCACATCGTCTCAGCGCCTGTCCAGTCGACACCTGGTACCCGCCACCGGGTATGGCCAGCGGCGGGTACCAGGTGGGGCTCAGAAGGTGTGTTCGGCGGCGGGGAACTCGCCGCCGCGGACCTCGTCGGCGAAGCGGCGGGTCGCCTCGCCGAGCACCTCGGCGAGATCGGCGTAGCGCTTCACGAAGCGCGGCGCCCTGCCGGTACGCAGACCTGCCATGTCCTGCCAGACCAGCACCTGGGCGTCGGTCTCCGGGCCGGCGCCGATGCCCACCGTCGGGATGGGCAGCTCGGCGGTGACCCGCTTGGCGACGTCGCCGGGCACCATTTCGAGCACCACCGCGAAGGCGCCGGCCTCGGCGACCGCCCGGGCGTCATCCAGCACCTCGTCGGCGGTCTCGCCGCGGCCCTGCACCCGGTAGCCGCCGATGGTGTGCTCACGCTGCGGGGTGAACCCGACATGCGCCATCACCGGAATGCCGGCGCCGACGATCGCCTCGATCTGCGCGGCGAAGCGTCGGCCGCCCTCCAGCTTCACCGCGTGACAGCCGCTCTCCTTCATGAACCGGACGGCGGTGCGCAGCGCCTGCGTCGGACCCTCCTCGTACGAGCCGAACGGCAGATCGCCGACGACCAGCGCCTGCCGGGTGGCGCGGACGACCGCCCGCACCAGCGGCAGCAGCTCCTCGGCGGTCACCGGCAGGGTCGTCTCGTAGCCGAACACGTTGTTCGCCGCCGAGTCGCCCACCAGCAGCACCGGGATGCCGGCGGAGTCGAAGACCGAGGCCGTGTACTGGTCGTACGAGGTGAGCATCGACCACTTCTCGCCGCGCTCCTTGGCGGCGAGCAGGTCGCGGGTGCGGATCCGGCGGGTGGCGGGTCCGCCGTAGAGGGCGGTCACCTCGGCCGGAGTGGAATCCACCATGGTTTTCTCCTTCCTCGAGGCCGCGTACGCGGTCCCCGGGTTCCGCCGCGATCGTCGCACCGTCGGCCCCGCTGGCGGCAGGGCGCAGTGGAGGATGTCACTCCGCCGGAGGTGGGTCAGCCGTCCTCGCGCCACCGGTTGGTGATCGGCAGCCGCCGGTCCCGTCCGAATGCCTTCATCGAGATCTTCGTGCCCGGCGCGGACTGGCGGCGCTTGTACTCGGCGGTATCCACCATCCGCAGCACCTTGTCCACCACGGCCGGGTCGTGGCCGGAGGTGACCAGACCCTCGCGGCCGAGGTCGCCGTCGATGTAACCGATCAGGATCGGGTCGAGCACGTCGTAGTCGGGCAGCGAGTCGCTGTCGAGCTGCCCCGGGCTCAGCTCCGCGCTCGGCGGCTTGCCGATCGAGTTCTCCGGGATCGGTGGCGTCCCGCCCAGCCGCTCCGCTTCGGCGTTACGCCACTTGGCGAGCCGCCAGACCAGCGTCTTCCACACGTCCTTGATCGGGTTGAAGCCGCCGACCGAGTCGCCGTACAGGGTGGAGTAGCCGACCGCCAGCTCGCTCTTGTTGCCGGTGGTCAGCACCAGGTGACCCTCCTGGTTCGACAGGGCCATCAGGATGACGCCGCGTACCCGGGCCTGGAGGTTCTCCACCGCCACCCCGGACAGCGACATGTTCGCCAGGAAGGTGTCGACCATCGGCTGGATCGGCTCGATCCGGTAGTCCAGGCCGGTGCGCTTGGCCAGGTCGGCGGCGTCCTCCCGGCTGTGCTCGGAGGAGTGCTGGCTGGGCAGAGAGACCCCGACCACCCGGTCGCCACCGAGCGCGTCCACCGCGATGGCCGCGACCACCGCCGAGTCGATGCCGCCGGAGAGTCCGAGCACCACCGACGGGAACCGGTTCTTGTCGACGTAGTCGCGCAGCCCGAGCACCAGCGCCTGCCACACCTCGGCCTCGTCGGCGACCGGCTCGATGATTCCGCCGGTCGCCACCGGGCCGGCCGACGTCGGGCCGGTCGGTGCCGGCAGTGCGCCCTCGACGGCCCGGCGCACCACCCGCAACCCTTCGGCAAGCTCCGCCGCGTCCACCGTGACGCCTGTACGGTCCGGCCCGGCGGGTAGGTCCACGTCGTGGACGAGCAGGTGCTCGACGAACTGGGGTGCCCGGGCCAGCAGCGTCCCGTCCGCCGCGACGATCATCGAGTCGCCCTCGAAGACCAGTTCGTCCTGCCCGCCGATCATGTTGACGTACGCGATGGTGGCCCCGGCCTCGGCGGCCCGTCGGCGCACCACCGGCAGGCGCAGGTCGTCCTTGTTCAGCTCGTACGGCGAGCCGTTGATGTTGACCACCAGCCCCACGCCGGCCTGCCGGGCGGCGGCGAACGGGCCGCCGGCCTGCCACAGGTCCTCGCAGATGGTCAGCGCCACGTCCACGCCGCCGAGGCGGACCACGGTGAGCATGTCCCCGGGCACGAAGTAGCGGTCCTCGTCGAAGACGCCGTAGTTGGGCAGGTGGTGCTTGAAGTAGGTGGCGACGATCTCACCCCGGTGCAGCAGCGCGGCGGCGTTACGCGCCCCCCGGCCCGGCTCGGCGTCCGCGCTGACCTGCGGGGGGCCGTCGGCGTCCAGGTAACCGACCACGACCGGCAGCTCGCCCAACCCGTCGGCGGCGAGGTCGCGGGCGAGCTGTTCGAGCGCCGCCTTCGACGCGGCGACGAAGGACCGCCGGAAGACCAGGTCCTCCACCGGGTAGCCGGTCAGCATCATCTCCGGGAACAGGACCAACTGGGCGCCGGAGCCGGCGGCCCGGCGGGTCCAGGTACGCACGAGGCGGGCGTTACCGGTGAGGTCGCCCACGGCGGGGTTGACCTGGCACAGGGCGAGACGCAGGTTGGGCATGCCCTCATCTTGCCCCAGCCGCGCGGGGTCGACACGTGGGCGTGGACAGCGGCCGGCCGGGACGCGACCGACGGTCGGGACTGGACGGGACGCGACGGCGCCGGTTCGGTTAACGTCTGCGTAATCGGGTCGGTGGAGACTGGTCGGTCAGGTCGGGTGAAGCCCGGTCGAAGGCGGACAAGAGTGTCGCGGAAGGTTGGGGCAGTGGACCGTCAGCAGGAGTTCGTCCTCCGTACGCTGGAAGAGCGGGACATCCGCTTCGTCCGGTTGTGGTTCACCGATGTGCTCGGCACGCTCAAGAGCGTCTCCGTCGCTCCTGCCGAGCTGGAGGCGGCCTTCGAGGAGGGCATCGGCTTCGACGGCTCGGCGATCGAGGGCTTCGCCCGGGTCTTCGAGTCGGACATGGTCGCCATGCCCGATCCGACCACCTTCCAGGTCTTCCCCTTCGAGGGCGGGGTCAGCGGTGAGAGCGCCCGGATGTTCTGCGACATCCTGCTCCCCGACGGCAGCCCATCCTGGGCCGATCCCCGGCACGTGCTGCGCCGGGCGCTGTCCCGGGCGGCCGAGAAGGGCTTCACCTTCTACACCCACCCCGAGATCGAGTTCTTCCTGCTGGAGAACGGGCCGGCGGACGGCTCGGTGCCGGTGCCGGTGGACACCGGCGGCTACTTCGAGCACACCACCCACGCGGTGGCCCGCGACTTCCGCCGCCAGGCGGTGCTCGCGCTGGAGCGGATCGGCATCTCGGTCGAGTACAGCCACCACGAGGTCGCCCCCGGCCAGCAGGAGATCGACCTGCGCTACGCCGACGCGCTCACCACCGCCGACAACATCATGACCTTCCGGCACGTGGTCAAGGAGGTGGCGCTCTCCACCGGGGTGCAGGCCGCCTTCATGCCCAAGCCCTTCACCGACCAGCCGGGCAGCGGGATGCACACCCACCTGTCGCTGTTCGAGGGGGAACGCAACGCGTTCCACGACGCCAGCGACCCGATGAAGCTCTCCAAGGTGGCCCGGGCATTCATCGCCGGCCTGCTGACCCATGCGCGGGAGTACACCGCGGTCACCAACCAGTGGGTCAACTCGTACAAGCGGCTCTTCCCGCAGGCGCTGCCGGACCGGGTCACGGAGAGCCCGGCGTACGTCTGCTGGGGTCACCTGAACCGCTCCGCGCTGGTCCGCGTCCCGGCGTACGGCAAGCCGAACTCGGCCCGGGTGGAGGTCCGCTCGCCCGACTCGGCGGCCAATCCTTACCTGGCGTTCGCGGTGCTGCTCGGCGCCGGGATGAAGGGCATCGAGGAGGGGTACGAGCTGCCGCCGGGCGCCGAGGACGACGTGTGGGCGCTGACCAGCGCCGAGCGGCGGGCGATGGGGTACGAGCCGCTGCCGGAGAACCTCGCCGAGGCCATCGACGTGATGGCCGGCTCGGAGTTGGTCGCCGAGGTGCTCGGCGAGCACGTCTTCGACTTCTTCCTGCGCAACAAGCGCGCCGAATGGGAGCAGTACCGCCGCGAGGTCACCCCGTACGAGCGCCAGCGCTATCTGTCGCTGTAGCCGCCGGTCTGCGGGTCCGTGTTCGCGGACCCGCCGCCGGGCTGCCGCGCGTTGCACGGTGCCGCTATCGTCTCGATCACCGTGCCGGCGCCCGCCGGCCGGAGACTCCTCGGGAGGCAGTCGGTGCTGGAGGATCTGCTCAGCGGAGCCTGGCAGAGCGTGGTGTTCGGGGTTGTCGGGGTCGGCCTGATGGCGGCCGGCTTCGTGCTGGTCGACCTGCTCACCCCGGGAAAACTGCGGGACCTGATCTGGGTACGCCGCAACGCCAACGCCGGCCTGTTGCTCGCCGCCAACCAGCTCGGCGTCGCCGGTATCGTGTTCACCGCGATCCTGACCAGCTACAGCGACTTCGCCAAGGGCCTGGCCTCGACGGTGATCTTCGGGCTGATCGGCCTGGGCATCATGGCGCTGGCCTTCTTCGTGCTGGACCTGATCACCCCGGGCAAGCTCGGTGAGGTCGTCTGCTCCGAGGAGCCGCACCCGGTGGCCTGGGTCAGTGCCGCCAGCCATTTCGGTGCCGCGCTTATCGTCTGCGCCTGCATCGCCTGACGCCAGGGGCGTTCCGGGTACGCCGACGTGGGGCCGCGCCGCCGCCGGTCGCAGGTTGCCGCACGTCGGGCTTTCTCGCGCCCCGGAAACCGCGATTCGCCGCATGTCGTGACCGGGTCTGAGATCGGCCGGTAGGCGGCCCCGCAGGAGTGGAGCGGGGCCGCCTGTCAGGTGGCGCAGCACGCCAGCCCGGGCCTGGGGTCAGCTGCCGGCGGACTGACCCTCGCCGCCACGAACGCCCGGACCACCCCAGCCGCCGAGGACACCGGCCTCGACGGCGGCGGTGATGGCGTCGGCCTGTTCCTGGGTCAGCTTGCCGTCCTCGACCGCCTGCGCGAGCCGCTCGGCCAGCGCCTCCGTGCGCTCCTCGACCGACGGCGCGGTCCGGCGCTCGCCCTCTCCGCCCTTACGGCCCTCGGCGGTACCGTCGCCGTGCCCCATGAATCCCGGGTGGCGCTCGCCGTCCGTCCGGCCCTGCGGCTGGTGCCGCTCGCGCAGCTTCGCCAGCGCCTCGGTGACCTTGTCGGTCGGTACGCCCAACTCCTCGGCCAGCGCCTCGGCGAACTCCGCGCCGCGACCCGGCCGCTCGCCGTCGGCCCTGCCGCCCTGCTGCTCCTCGGCGCTCGCGCTGGCGCTCGGGGTGGTCTTGTCGTCGGCGAGCGCCACGGTGGGAGCGGCGATCCCCACGCCGAGCACGCCCGCGGCGGCCAGCCCGGCCAGCAGATGCTTCTTCGAAATGGTGCGGGACATCGGTCCTCCAACTCGTCGATGATGCGATGACGTCACCGACAGTGACCATCCCGGCTGAGGGCGGACCGTGGCGAAGCTGTCAGCGGGCTGGCAATCCCGCCCTCGATCCGGACGAATACGCACTTTCGGCGAAGTCGGGCAGACGGCGGGCGGTCCCGTCCACGGCCGGCGGTCCCGTTCGCGGCCGGCGGTCCCGTTCGCGGCCGGCGGTCCCGTTCGCGGCCGGACGGGTCAGCGGACGGCGGGGGAGACCGTCAACAGGCCGGCGTCGGCGTCGAGGGTGGCCACGGTGCCGACCGGGACACTGAGCTGGCCGGGGCCGTGGCCGATCGGCAGACCGCCCAGCACCGGCACGCCCAGGTCGCCGAGGCGCTCGGCGAGCACGTCGGCGACGCCGATGTCCCAGCCGTCGGAGCAGTCGGTGAACTGGCCCACCGCCACCCCGGCCAGCCCGTCCAGCGCACCCGCCCGGCGTAGTTGGGTGAGCATCCGGTCGACCTTGTACGGCGGCTCCTGCACGTCCTCCAGCAGCAGCACCGCCCCGGTCAGGTCGGGCATGTCCGGGGTACCCACCGAGGCCACCACCAGGCAGAGGTTGCCACCCAGCAGGCGACCGACCGCACGGCCCGGTGTGCGTACGCCGAAAGTCTCTTCGCCCTCGACGGCGCGGACGGCCACCGGCTCGGTGGTGGTCAGCGCCGCGTGCAGGGACTCCGCCGAGGTCAGCGGCGTGCGCTCGTCCCGCCAGGCCGCACCGGGACCGTGCACGCCGGCCAGCCGGGCACCTCGCCAGAGCGCCAGCTGCAGGGCGGTGATGTCGGAGAAGCCGGCCACCACCTTGGGATCGCGGCGGACCAGGTCCATGTCGATCGCGTCCACCACCCGCTGCGCGCCGTAGCCGCCGCGGGTGCAGATCACCCCGCGCACCTGCGGATCACCGAAGGCGGTGTTCAGGTCGGCTGCCCGCAGCGCGTCCGAGCCGGCCAGGTAGCCCTGCCGGGCGTACGCGTGGGGCGCCAGCACCGGCCGCAGCCCCCAGCCGGTGAGCAGCTCGACTCCCCGCGCGACCCGCTCCGGCCGGGTCGGCCCGGAGGGCGACACCAGCATCACCGTGTCGCCGGGGCGCAGCGCCGGTGGGCGTAGGACGTCGTCGGGTGCGGTGGGTACGGACACAGCGGCAGAGCCTAGTCCCGCGCGCCGCCCCCGTCGGCGAGACCGGATAGCCTCGACGGCGTGGCAACCGCGTTGGTGATCGAGAACGACCCGACCGACGACCCGCGCCGGCTGGGGGAGTGGCTTACCGAGGCCGGGCTGGAGCTGTCGTTGGTCCGTCCGCACGCGGGTGACGCGCTCCCCGCCGACCTCGACGGGTACGCCGCCCTGGTGGTGCTCGGCGGCGACCAGCACGCCTATCCGCAGCCCGACGGGGCGCCGGGGACGACCTGGTTCCCGGCCGTGGAGGGGCTGCTCCGCAAGGCCGTCCGGTACCGGGTGCCGACCCTGGGCGTCTGTCTCGGCGCGCAGCTGCTCGCCACCGCCCACGCCGGCACGGTGGCGCTCAGCCCGTCCGGTCCGGAGGTCGGCCCCGCCGTCGTCGGCAAACGCGACGCGGCCGAGACCGACCCGCTCTTCCGGTACGTCCCGCTGATCCCCGACGTGCTCCAGTGGCACACCGACGAGATCACCGAGCTGCCCGTCGGTGCCACCCTGCTGGCCGCCTCCACCCGCTACCCGCACCAGGCGTTCCGCCTCGGCGACCGGGCCTGGGGGCTGCAGTTCCACATCGAGTGCGACACCGCGATGATCGCCGAGTGGGCGACCGACTCGGCGTTGCTGGCCGAGCTGGGCTACGACCCGCAGCTGGTGATCTCCGCGTCCAACGCGGTGATGGCCGACGTCGAGGAGGTCTGGCAGCCGTTCGCCGCGCGGTTCGCCGCGCTGGCCCTCGGCGAGCTGGACGACGGCGGGGCGCGGCGCAGCCTGCCGCTGCTCGGGCACTGATGGGCCGGCCGACCAGGGCCACCGGCCGGCTCGCCCGCTACGGCCTCGGCGTCGTCGACGACGACGCGGTCGCCCGGGCCGCCGACCTGCTCGGGCCGGACGGGCTCGACCTGTGGCGACCGCAGCAGCAGGAACCCACCGGCGAGCGGGCCCAGGAGCTGCTCACCGCGCTGTCCCGGGCCGCCGACCCGGATCTGGCCCTACGCCAACTGCACCGCCTGGTCGAGGCCGAGCAACGCGCGGCAGCACGGCCGAACCGCATCGCCAGCGCGGTCGGTGCGAGCGGTGCGGTGCGGCAGCGGGGCGCCGGACCCGGTCGCGCCACGGCAACCGGCGCGGGCGGCACGGACGCGTCGGCCGGCGGCGTGGACGCGTCGGCCGGCGGCGCGAGCGCTTCGGCCGGCGGTGACCCGGACGCTTCGGCGGACGGTGGCCTCACCGGCGGCATCGGTGCGGGCTCGGCGGTGCTCGCCGCCCTGTACGACGACCCGGGGCTGCGCCGCCGGCTGATCGCCGTGCTCGGCGCGTCGTCGGCGCTGGGCGACCACCTCGTCGCCAACCCCGAACAGTGGTCGGTGCTGCGTACCGAGCGCGACGGGCTGGCCCCTGCCGCCGACGGCCACCTGGACGCGACCGGCGACGGCAACCCGGTCGCGGTGCTGCGTCGGGCGTACCGCCTGGCGCTGCTGCGGATCGTCGCGGCCGACCTGACCGGCGGTCGCGGCCTGGAGCAGACCATGGCCGCGCTCTCCGCGCTGGCCGACGCCACCCTGTGCGCGGCGTACGCGATCGCGCTCGCCGAGCTGCCCGAGGGCACCCGGGAGCCCCGGCTGGCCGTGGTCGCGATGGGCAAGTGCGGCGGCGGCGAACTCAACTACGTCTCCGACGTGGATGTGATCTTCGTGGCGGCCGAGGACGACGACCTGACCACCGCCACCACGGTGGCCACCCGGCTGATCCACATCTGTGGGCTGGTCGCCTGGCCGGTCGACGCGGCGCTGCGACCCGAGGGCAACCGGGGACCGTTGGTGCGGACCCTGGCCAGCCACCTGGCGTACTACCGGCGATGGGCGCGTACCTGGGAGTTCCAGGCACTGCTCAAGGCCCGCCCGGCCGCCGGTGACCTGGCGCTCGGCCAGGAGTGGATCGACGCGCTGGCGCCGCTGCTCTGGCAGGCCGCCGAGCGCCCGGAGGCGGTCGAGGACGTCCGGGCGATGCGCCGGAAAATCATCGACAACATCCCGTCCAAGGAGCTGGAACGCGAGATCAAGCGCGGCCCCGGTGGCCTGCGCGACATCGAGTTCGCGGTACAGCTGCTGCAACTGGTGCACGGCCGGGGCGACGAGGCGCTGCGGGCCCCCGGCACCATCCCCGCCCTGCGGGCGCTGGTCACCGGCGGCTACGTCGGTCGGGCCGACGGGGAGGCGCTGCTGCGCGGGTACCGCTTCCTGCGCAGCGTCGAGCACCGCCTGCAACTACAGGGCCTGCGGCGTACCCACACCGTGCCGACCGAGCCGGGGGCGCTGCGCTGGCTGGCGACCTCCCTCGGCTACACCGCCACCCCCGGGCGCAGCGCCGTCGAGGAGTTCCGCGCCGAGTGGGTCACCCACGCCACCGAGGTACGCCGGCTGCACGCCAAACTGCTCTACCGGCCGCTGCTGGAGTCGGTGGCCCGGGTACCCGCCGACGGCCTGCGGCTGACCCCGCAGGCGGCCCGCAACCGCCTGGAGATCCTCGGCTTCGCCGACCCCGCCGGCGCGCTGCGTCACCTGCAGGCCCTCACCGGCGGGGTGAGCCGCACGGCCGCCATCCAGCGCACCCTGCTGCCGGTCCTGCTCAGCGAGTTCGCCGACGCACCCGAGCCCGACCGGGGTCTGCTCAGCTACCGCCAGGTCTCCGACTCCCTCGGCAGCACCCCCTGGTACCTGCGGCTGCTGCGCGACTCCGGGCCGGTGGCCCGCCGGCTGGCCCGGGTGCTCTCCTCCTCCCGGTATGTCGCGGACCTGCTGACCCGGGAACCGGAGGCGCTGCGCCTGCTGGCCGAGGAGAGCGAGCTGAGTCCACGACCGCGCGAGGTGCTCTGCGACGGGTTCGCCGCCGCCGCTGCCCGGCACACCGACCCGGTCGAGGCGATCCGTGCCGTGCGCGCGCTGCGCCGCCGCGAACTGCTCCGCCTCGCCTGCACCGACGTGCTCAGCCGCGCCGGGTCGCTCGCCCCGTCGCGCCCGGACGGCGCGAGACCGACGCTCGGCCTGGCCGACATCACGGCGGTCGGCACCGCGCTCTCCGCGGTCACCGACGCGACCCTCGCCGCCGCGCTGCGAACCGCCCGGACGGCCGCGCCGGCCATGCCCGGACTGAAGTTCGCGGTCATCGGGGTGGGCCGCCTCGGTGGGTACGAGTCCAACTACCTCTCCGACGCCGACGTGCTCTTCGTCTACGACCCGCCGGCGGGCGTCAGCGAGAGCGAGGCCAGTGCCGCCGCCCACACCGTGGCCGAGGAGCTGCGCCGGCTGCTCGGCATGCCCGCCCCCGATCCGCCGCTGGGCGTCGACGCCGACCTGCGTCCCGAGGGCCGGCAGGGGCCGCTGGTCCGCAGCCTCGCCGCGTACCAGCAGTACTACGCCCGCTGGTCGCGGGTGTGGGAGGCGCAGGCGCTGCTGCGGGCCCGGTGTGTCTGCGGCGACACCGACCTGGGTACCCGGTTCGAGCAGATGGTCGACCCGGTCCGGTACCCGGCCGACGGGCTGACCCGGGAACAGATCATCGAGATCCGCCGGATCAAGGTGCGGGTGGAGACCGAGCGGCTGCCCCGCGGCGCCGACCCGGCCACCCACACCAAGTTGGGGCGCGGCGGCCTGGCCGACGTCGAATGGGCGGTGCAGCTGCTGCAACTGCGGCACGCGGGGGCGTACCCGGCGCTGCGCGGCACGCGTACCGTCGACGCGCTCGCCGCCGCCCGCGACGCGGGCCTGGTGGACCCGGCGGACGCCGAGGCGATGGCCGCCGGCTGGACGCTCGCCGCGCAGGTCCGCAACGCGCTGATGCTGGTCCGTGGCCGCGCCGGCGACCAACTGCCCCGGCACGGCGTGGAGTTGGCCGGGGTGGTCCGGCTGCTCGGCCGCGACGACCCGGGCGAGTTCCTCGACGAGTACCTGCGCACCGGCCGCCGCTCCCGCGCCGCCACCGAACGCGTCCTGGAGATGTAAGGAGGGGCCCCCTGTTAACGCCTGGGGTAGAGCAGGGGCCCCTTCTTAACACCCGGGCCACCCGTGGTACGACTGCCCGATGCCGACATCGACCCACGCTGCCGCACCGGACCGGCGCGGCGGCGGGCCTGCGCCGGGCGCTGTGCCACCAGGACGGGTCCACGCCGTGCTCGCCGCCTTGGTGGTGTCGCTGCTGCTGGCCGTCGCGTTCCTGCTGGCCCCGCCGATGGGGACCGACCTCTCCGCGCAGGTCGCTCGCGCGGGCTTCGCCGACCGCAACGGCCTCGCCCCGCTGGATTTCTCCTGGTACGGCGGGGTCAACCAGTTCGGATACAGCCTCTACACGCAGACGCTCGGCGCGCACCTCGGGGTGCGTACGGTCGGTGCGGTGGCGGCAGTCGTCGCCGCCGTGGCGCTGGCGTGGCTGCTGACGGTCACGGGTGCCCGCCGGCCGCTGCTCGGTGGTGTGCTGGGCGCGGTCGTCCTCGTCGGGAACCTGGCCAGCGGCCGAATCACCTTCGCCGTCGGGCTGATGTGGGCACTGCTCGCGCTCTGCGCGGTGGCCGCGCCCCGAGGTCCGCGCGGGCTGTGGCTCTCGGTGGCCGGCGTGGCGGCGGTACTCGCGACGGCCGCCAGCCCGGTCGCCGGCCTCTTCACCGGCCTCGCCGGAGGGGCTCTGCTGGTCCTCGACATCTGGCGGGACCGGCGGCCCGGAACCGCTGGCCTGGTCCTCTGCCTGGCGCCGCTGGTGACGGTGGCCCCGATGGCGGTGCTCTTCGGCAACGGCGGCCGGCAGCCGTTCAGCGCGGAGTCGTTACGGATCAACCTTGCCCTCGCCGTGGTGGTGCTCGCGCTCGTACCGGTCCGGGCGCTGCGGATCGGCGCCGCGCTCACCGCGCTGCTGCTGGTCGCGGCCTACCACCTGCCCAGCCCGATCGGATCGAACGCCCTGCGCCTGCCGATGCTCTTCGCCCTGCCGGTCCTCGCGGCGTACGTCACGCTGCGTCGGCGGTGGCTCGCCGCGCTGCTCGTTGTGCTCTTCTGGTGGCAGTCCCCGGTGATGACCAACGACATTGCCCGCCGTGGATCGGCGCCGGTGCACGTCGCCTTCTACCGGCCGCTGTTGGCGGAGCTCGACCGGCGGGCACCGGTGGGGCGGGTCGAAGTGGTGCCGCTGCGTGACCACTGGGAGAGCGGGTACGTGGCGGAGGTCGTACCGCTGGCCCGTGGCTGGGAGCGCCAGGCTGACGCGGAACGTAACGCCCTGTTCTACGGCGACGGACTCGATGCCCAACGGTACGGCGAATGGCTGCACCACAACGCCGTCAGCTACGTCGCCGTCGCTCCGGACGCGGCACTCGACCGGTACGCCAGGGACGAGGCGACGCTCGTGCTGGCGGGCCAGCCGTACCTGCGGGAGGTCGGTCGACCCGGGCAGTGGCGCCTCTACGAGGTGCTCGACTCGGAACCACTGGTCTCCCGACCCGCCCGGCTGGTCCGATCGGACGACGCGGGCGTGCGCTTCACGGTCGACGCACCGACCGACGTCCTCGTCCGTGTCCGCTGGTCCCGCTGGCTGTCGCTGGCCGAGGGTGACGGGTGCCTGCGCCCCGGCTCGGACGAATGGGTCACCGTTGCGGCCCGGACACCGGGCATCTTCCAGCTCACCAGCAGCCTGAGACCGTCCGGCCACTGCTAGGCCCTGTGTCGGCCTGGTCCGGCGCGCATGCCCACCTCCGTACCGCGATCACGGTACTGGCAGCATGTCGGGGTGTCCCATCACCTCGTACGCTGGACCGGGCTGGCCGGCTCGGTCATGCTCGCCGTGGCCGCGTTCCTCGGCGGTGCCATGCCCGACGGAGACCTGCGGCCCAATCCGGTCAAGATCTGGCTGGGCCCGAACGGGCCGCTGATCATCGGATTGTGGCTGTTCGGCACCGCCGCCATGGCTGTCGCCTGGTGGGTGCTGCGCGACCGGGTGCCCTCGGCCCGGTGGGCCCTGGTCACCGCCGGGCTGTGGATTCTGCCGTTCCTGTTCACCCCGCCGCTGGGCAGCCGGGACGCCTACGCGTACGCCTGCCAGGGGGCGAGCTTCTCGGCCGGCATCAGCCCCTACGAGTACGGGGTCTCCACGTTGCCCTGCCCCTGGCTGGACAGCATGTCGTACATCTGGCGGGACACCCCGGCCCCGTACGGTCCGCTGTTCGTGGTGCTCTCCGGCGCGGTGGTCGCCGCGACCGGTTCGCTGCTCGGCAGCATCGCGCTGTTCCGGGTGTTCGCGGTGGCCGGCGTGGTGCTGACAGCGGTCTGCCTGCCGGTGCTGGCCCGCCGCAGCGGCGTACCGGTCGGCCGGGCGCTCTGGCTGGCCCTGGCCAGCCCACTGGTGGGCGTGCACCTGATCTCCGGCGTGCACAACGACGCGTTGATGATCGGGCTGATGGTGGCCGGGCTGGCCGTGGTGGTCAGCCGACCGGGCCGACCCTGGCCGCTGCTGGCCGGCGGGGTGGTGCTCGGCATGGCCGCCGGGATCAAGGTGACCGTGCTGGTGGTGGTGCCGTTCGCGGCGCTGGCCGCGATCGCCGGCGGGTTCTCGGTGCGCGCGCTGCTGCGCGACGGTACGCCGGTGGTCGGTGGGGCGGTCGCCACGCTGCTCGGCGTGACGTTCGCCGCCGGCCTGGACTTCGGCTGGATCACCGGGCTGTCGCACGGCAACGACGTGGTCGCCTGGACGTCGCCGCCCACCGCCGTCGGGCAGACCGTCGGCTACCTGGTGCTGCCGTTCGGCCTGCACATCGACGCGCTGCCGGTGACCCGGGGCATCGCCGTGGTGGTGTTGGCGGCGCTGCTGGTGTGGCTGTGGTTCCGGGCGCGTACCCGCGACCCGCTCTGGCATGCCGCGCTGGCGCTGACCGCGACGGTCGCGCTCGCCCCGCTGTTCCACCCCTGGTACTGGTTCTGGCCGCTGGCCCTGCTCGCCGCCACCGCACAGCGCACCTGGTGGTTCAGCGTGGTGACGGTGGCCTCCTCGTTCCTGGTGCTGGCCGACGGAACCGGGTTGGCCCGGTACACCAAGACGGTCGGTGCGCCACTGATGACGCTGTTGGTGATCGTGGTGGCCGTTCGCTTGGTACGGTCGGCGCGGGCGGCCCGCCGCCCGGTTCCCGTCGAGTAGAGGAGAAGTCCGCCGGTGACCGTCCCCGGCGTCCGCCTCGCCCGATACGGCGGCCTGGCCGGCGCGCTGCTGCTGGCGGTCGCCGGGTACCTCGGCGGCGCGCTGCCCGGCGCCACCACCACCCGGGTCTGGCACTCCGGGGACGGCCCGCTGACCGTGGCGCTGTGGCTGCTCGGCACCGCCGCCATGGTGGCCGCCTGGTGGTCGCTGCGCGACGGCGCCCCGTCGGCCCGGTGGGCGTACGTCACCGCCGGGTTGTGGACACTGCCGCTGCTGTTCACCGCTCCGCTGGGCAGCAGAGACGTCTACTCGTACGCCTGCCAGGGCTGGATCTACGCGGACGGCGGCGACCCGTACGCCACCGGGGTGGCTGCGGCCGGCTGCCCCTGGGCGGAGGCGGTCGCGCCGATCTGGCGGGACACCCCGGCACCGTACGGGCCGTTCTTCGTGCTGCTCGCCGCGCTCGCCGTGCTGCTCGGCGGTGGCCTGGTCGGCACGGTGGTGTTGCTGCGGGCGCTGGCGGTGGCCGGGCTGCTGCTGGTGGCGTACTGCCTGCCCGGACTGGCCCGGGCAGCCGGGATGCCCACCCGGCGGGTCACCTGGCTGGTGCTGGCCTGCCCGCTGGTCGGTGTGCACCTGGTGGCCGGCGCGCACAACGACGCGGTGATGCTGGGCCTGCTCCTGCTCGGCCTGCTCCTGCTGGTCCGCCGACCGGTGGCGCCCGGCGGTTCGACTGGACCCGGGTTGGTGGTGCCTGGTGGGTCAGCCGAGCCCGGGCTCGTGGCGCGTCATGGGCTCGTGGCGCGTCATGGGCTGGTGGCGCGTGGTGGGCTGGTTACGGCGGTCGGGTTGCTGGTGGGCGCGGGGGTGCTGCTCGGGCTGGCCGTGTCGGTGAAGGCGACCGCCGTGGTGGTGCTGCCGTTCGCGGCGCTGCTGGCGGTAGGTGGCCGGCTCACCGTACCGGCGCTGCTGCGCGACGGCGGCACGCTCGCCGGCGGGGTGCTCAGCGGGCTGGTGGCCAGCTCGCTGCTCTCCGGTCTCGGTCTCGGCTGGCTCGGCGGGCTGGGCCGCAGCGGCGACACCGAGCAGTGGACCTCGCCGCCGACCGCCGTCGGCATGGTCGTCGACTACGCCGGTGAGCTGGTCGGCCGGCAGCCCGGGGCGGTGCCGGTGGCGCGCGCCGTCGGACTGCTCCTGCTGGCCGGGCTGCTGGTGCTGCTGTGGTGGCGGACCTGGTCGGCGCTGCGCGACCGGGACGGCTCCGCGGAGTCGGACCGTACCCGGCTGGCGCTGCTCGGGGCCGGACTGGCGCTGGCCCTCACCGTTGCCTTGGCTCCGGTGTTCCACCCCTGGTACGCGACCTGGCCGCTGGTCCTGCTCGCGGTGGCGGCGGCGCGGACCGCCTGGTTCGTGGTGCCCGGTGCGGTGGCGGCCTTCCTGGCGTTGCCGGACGGCACCAACCTGGCCCGGCTGGTGAAGGCGCCCGGTGCGGTGGCGATGACGGTGCTGGTGGTCGTCGTGGTGATCTGGGGCCTGCCCCGGCTCCCCCGCCCGCCGATACTCCGTCGCCCTCCTCCTGGTTGAGCAGTTGCGCGAACCGGAGACGACCACCCGCCCCGCGCCGGTGGACGGCCGATCGGCGGCAACCCAGCTGTTGCTATCCCGGCGTGTCGGACAGGTGCACTGCCACTGATCAGGGGCGGCCGGCTCAGCCAGTGCACCGTGCCGGGTGTTTCGGCGTGGACGCGCGGACAGGGCGGGCGGGGCCAGCCGAGCCGGCACGGCGGGGCGGGTGGGTTGGTCAGCGGTGTGTGCCGCAGGTGGGGCAGGGGCTGGTTCGACGGGGGTCGGTCCGGCGGCGCAGCGCAACGGCCGCCGGGAGTACGCTCGGCCCGATCAGGCCGACGACGAGGGCGGTGGCGACCAGGGTCGGGTAGGTGGGGTGTGTGGCGCCGCTGAGGCCGTCCACCATGCCGGCCAGGATGTGCACGCTGAGCAGGCCGACGGGGGTGAGTAGGGCTGCCACCGCCCACTTGCCTCGCCCATCCCGCTGGATGGCCAGCCCGACCGCGAGCAGTACCGCCACCGCCAGTAGCACCGCGCCGGCCGCCGGCAGGAGTTGCTCGATGCTTCCTCGGTCCGCGCCCCAGTAGGCGGCGTTTGCGTCCGCCCACGCGACCGTGCCGCCGGCGACCGCCGCAGTGATCGGTAGGGCCCGGATCGGCAACGGCAGGTGGTCGTCGACCGTCAGCGCCAACACGCCGAGGGCGACCTGCGGCACCAGCACCAACAATGGCGGTCGGGGGGAGCCGGCGATCACGCACAGCGCCGGCACCGCAGCGGTCGCCAGCACTGCCAGAGCGACCGCCGACCGGCTGGGGCGGCCCGGCGTGACGGCCGCGAGCAGCGCGGCGACCAGCCAGCCGAACCACGCGACGACGCCTGCCGAGACGAACGGCCCAAAGCCCGGTAGTAGGCCCCACTCGGCGGGCGGCTGCTGCTCGACGACTGTCCAGAAGCCAGCCAGGAAGGTGGCGGTGGTCAGTGCGAGCAGCCCGGCGAGGCGTACCCCGGGGATCAGGTCGGTGGCTCCGGCGGCCCGCAGCCGCTGGCGCAGGCCCCCGCGTGCGAGGTCGGCGGCGTCCGCGGCGGACGGCCAGCGCCGCGCCGGGTCAGCCAGGTCCAGGTATGTCCCGATGATCTCGTCGCCCCGGTCGCGGCGGTAGTCGGCCGGGTACGCCCGCAGCAGTCGCCGGTAGCGGCGTTCGAGCGCGGTCATGCCAGGCCCTCGACGGTACGGGGGGCGAGCGGGCGCACCGAGCGGGCGCGTAGCCGGGCGGTCGCCGCCTCGACGTTGCGTCGCAGCCGTTCGGTCTCGGCGGTGAGCGTGGCGTCTCCGTTGGGAGAGAGGCGGTAGTAGCGGCGCAGCCGGCCGTCGACGGTCTCCTCGCGGTCGAGTTCGACCAGACCGGCGTCGGTGAGCCGGTCCAGCGCGCCGTAGAGGGTGCCGGGGCGCAGCGACAGCCGACCGTCGGATAGGGCGGCGACCTCGCCGATGATCGCGTAGCCGTGCATCGGCTCGCGGGCGAGCGCGGTGAGGATCAGGAACGTGGGTTCTCGTATCGGCGTGTCCACGCCAGACAATATAACGGACGCGAAGGTATCCCGGGGTCCGGCGCGGCGGACTTCGACTCGGGCTGCCCCGGCGGGTCGGGCCGCGCGGCGGTCCATGTGACGCGGTCGGGTCGGGATGCGGTCTGGTGGCCTCCGGTGTGCTACAGGTCCCCGGTCTCGTCCGGGGCATCCCAGAGTCGTCGAGGGCCGGGGCGAGTAGCGCCGGCCGCGGAGGCAGGTTCCCGAACCGTGTCGCTTGGCGCGTCAACGCGGAAGAGCCGGCAGTCCGTCGGCGTGCGTCACGGCCTGGCTTGCGGCCTATCGGTGCTGGCGACGCTGGGCGCTCCACTGGCTCACAAGGTGGGCAGGGAACAGGACAAAAAAGGCCAGCATCAGCACGCCAATGAGGTTCCGGGTCGATTCCTGCCAGCTCCGGGGCATGAACTCCCGCGCCTCGAACAGAAGTCCGGCAGCACCACAGCAGACGGCAGCCG
The DNA here is from genome assembly GCF_900109115.1 of Micromonospora phaseoli. Classification (GTDB taxonomy): domain Bacteria; phylum Actinomycetota; class Actinomycetes; order Mycobacteriales; family Micromonosporaceae; genus Micromonospora; species Micromonospora phaseoli. The sequence continues at coordinate 2,464 of NZ_FNYV01000009.1, read as the reverse complement.
ATGCCCAGAGCCGAGGACGGTGCACCACTCGACCGAACAACCTGGCAGTTTCGGTGCGTCGGCTGCGGACTAGAACAACACCGGCGAGCACGATCACAGCGACACTTCCGCCAGCGACCAGCGCAATCATCACTGCCCAAGACACGTCCATGGCCGTCACGGCGCCAGGGTAGCCGTAGCAAGCGATGCCCCGGGTATGGGTGTTTCCCGCCTTAGACCGTTGATGTCGCGTCAGCGAACGCGTGGTGTTCCGCCGCGCCCAGAGCAGCTGCCCGCAGGAAGCCGAGGCCGGCACCGAACCCACCACCCTCGTGGTCAATTCCTGCAATTCGTGGGTCATGGGCGGCGGCTCGGGAAGCGGTCGGCCTTCTGGCTCGATGGGGCATCCATGGGCTGAGGCACTACTACGCGACGGTGCTCATTCACGCAGGCGCATCGGTCAAGACGGTTCAGCTTTCGCCCGGGCACAGCACCCCTACTGTCACGCTCAACACGTATGTCTACGATTGGTCGGACGTGGTCGACCGGACCCGGTTGCTCATCGACAGCGCGCTAGGTCAACAGGAAACGGCGGTCATGCCGGCTGGGAGCCGTGCATGACCGCCGTCCCTCAGGCTGTACCCGGCCAGTGATTAAGATCAGTGGTGATCCTGTTGGTCCAGTTCAGCGCCTTGATCGGTTTCAGCAGTCGAAGTACATGGCGAACTCGTGCGGGGTCGGGCGCAGACGCACCGGGTCGACCTCGTTGGCCCGCTTCCAGTCCACCCAGGTGGAGATCAGGTCCGGCGTGAAGACGCCGCCGTCGAGCAGGTAGTCGTGGTCGGCCTCGAGCGAGTCGAGCACGGCCGGCAGCGAGCCCGGCACCTGCTTGACGTCGCCCCACTCCTCCGGCGGGAGGTCGTAGAGGTCCTTGTCGATCGGCGCCGGCGGCTCCATCTTGCTCTTGATGCCGTCCAGGCCGGCCATCAGCATCGCCGAGAAGGCGAGGTAGACGTTGGCCGACGGGTCCGGTACCCGGAACTCGACCCGCTTGGCCTTGGCGTTGCTGCCGGTGACCGGGATGCGGGTGCAGGCGGAGCGGTTGCGCTGCGAGTAGACCAGGTTGACCGGCGCCTCGTAGCCGGGCACCAGGCGGCGGTACGAGTTGACCGTCGGGTTCGTGAAGGCCAGCAGCGACGGGGCGTGGTGCAGCAGGCCGCCGATGTACCAGCGGGCGGTGTCGGAGAGGCCGGCGTAACCGGTCTCGTCGTAGAACAGCGGCTCACCACCCAGCCAGAGGCTCTGGTGGGTGTGCATGCCGGAGCCGTTGTCGCCGAAGAGCGGCTTCGGCATGAAGGTCGCGGTCTTCCCGGCGGCCCACGCGGTGTTCTTGACGATGTACTTGAAGAGCTGCAGCTGGTCACCCGCGTGCAGCAGGGTGGAGAACTTGTAGTTGATCTCCGCCTGGCCGGCGGTGCCGACCTCGTGGTGCGAGCGCTCGACGGTGAAGCCGGTGTCGATCAGCTTGCGGACGATCTGGTCGCGCAGGTCGGCGTAGTGGTCGACCGGCGGCACCGGGAAGTAACCGCCCTTGTAGGCGGTCTTGTAGCCGCGGTTGCCGCCCTCTTCCTCGCGACCGGTGTTCCAGGCGCCCTCGATCGAGTCGATGTAGTAGAAGGCCTGGTGGGCGGAGGTCTCGTGGCGGATCGAGTCGAAGATGTAGAACTCCGCCTCGGGGCCGAAGTAGGCGGTGTCCGCGATGCCGCTGGCGGCGAGGTACGCCTCGGCCTTCTTCGCCACATTGCGCGGGTCGCGAGAGTACGCCTCGCGAGTGAACGGGTCGTGGATGAAGAAGTTCAGCGCGAGGGTCTTCTGCGCGCGGAAGGGGTCGATGAATGCGGTGGCGACGTCCGGGAGCAGGAGCATGTCCGACTCATGGATCGCCTGGAAGCCGCGGATCGACGACCCGTCGAAAGCGAGACCGTCGGTGAAGAAGTTGTCGTCGACGGACTCCACCGGCAGGTTGAAATGCTGCATGACGCCGGGCAGGTCACAGAAACGAACGTCGACGAACTTCACGTCCTCGTTCTTGAGGTAACGCAGGAGTTCCTCGGGATTGGCGAACACTCGTCCTCCTGGCACGTCCACGGGTAGCTAGGCTCCTGGCGACGCTATGGCCGTAGGGTTGCCCTGCCATGTCTCCAGTGTTTCTGCCGTGTTACGTCCCTCGCGGTGGGTCACCCCGGCGCCCGGTGCGGACACCGGAGCCCGAGGAACTGGTCCGGCTGGTGCCAGTGTAGTGACACTTGGTGTCATTGGTCCTTTTCGACGCCGGGCGGGTGCCGCGCGTCGGGGCGGGCGGTCAGTGCCGTGCGGGTCGGGCCAAGCGGTGGTGTCGCGGGTCGGGGGCAAGCGGTGGTGTCGCGGGTCGGGGGCAAGCGGTGGTGTCGCGGGTCGGGGGCAAGCGGTGGTGTCGCGGGTCGGG
>NZ_FNYV01000006.1 GCF_900109115.1 Micromonospora phaseoli | reverse complement strand
TTCCGCCCGCCTCGAACAGCTCGGTCATGTCGGAAAGATCGAAGTTGCTCACCCCCCACTGCCCGATGTCGCCGGCGTCGACGAGTTCGGCGAACGCCTCGATCGTCTCCGCGAGTGGATGCGTGCCACGCCAGTGCAGCAGGTAGAGGTCGATGTGGTCGACGCCGAGTCGTTGCAGGCTGCGGCGGCAGGCTTGCACGGTTCCCCGTCGGCTGGCGTTGGACGGCAGCACCTTGTCGACCAGAAAGACGTCGGCGCGTCGCCCGACGATCGCCTCGCCGACGAGTTCCTCGGCAGCGCCGCCACCGTACATCTCCGCAGTGTCGATCATTGTCATGCCCAGGTCGAGCCCGGTGCGTAGGGCGGCTATCTCGTCCTGCCGCCTCCCGGGACGCTCGCCGAGGTACCACGTTCCCTGGCCGAGCAAGGGCATCGTCTGGCCGGACGGTAGTTCGATCGCGGTGGCAGCGAGGGTCATGTCGACCTTTCCAAGACTCGGGTGCCAGTGGGTCGCCCGCGTTTACCCGCTGCGACAGCCCTCACACGCTCGGGCGACACCGCCAGTCGGAGCGAGTGCAGGGGCATGCACACCACCCTGGCGTGATCCGTGCGTCGCAATCTCTCGCACTGGAGTCGTGTCCTTTCATCATCACGTCGATACCTTGCTGAAATGAGTCGGCCTCGCTACAGTGACTCCACTCACACCTGGCCTTCGGTTGATTACCGAGGGTCACGGCGGTATGGCGAGCACGGATCAGTAGCAGGGCATCGCGGCGGTGACGACGGTCACCGCGGATCGACGAACTTCATGCAGACACCCGTTCCCGAAGGGATGGACAGATGTCCGTAGCGCAGTACCGGAAGGCTGCGGCGTTGGCGCTCGTGGCCGGTCTGGGGCTAAGCCTCACAGCGTGTTCCACGAAGAGCGACGACGCGAGCGACGACGCGAGCGGCAAGGTCACCATCACCGTCGACTGCCAGCCGGTCGGCGCCCAGAAAGAGCTGCTGCAGAACTGGAACGACGACGTCGCCGAGTTCCAGCGGCAGAACCCCGACATCGTCATCAAGAGCGTCAGCGTCGGTGAGCAGTGCAACAACCCGCCGGACTTCACCGCCCGCCTCGCCGGCGGCACGGTGACCGACGTGTTCTACGGGTACATGACCGATCTGCAGCAGGTGCTCGACTCCGGTCAGGCGATGGACATCACGGAGTTCGCCACCAAGGACACGATCCCCACCTGGGACAGCGTCGACCCCGCGCTCAAGGAGGTCTTCACCGACGGCGGCAAGCTCTACGCCGTACCGGTGAAGAACTACTCGATGGGTCTGGTCTACCACAAGGGGCTGTTCCAGCAGGCCGGGCTCGACGTGAACAACCCGCCCAGGACCTGGGCGGAGGTCCGGGACGCCGCCAAGAAGATCTCGGCGCTCGGTGACGGCATCGCCGGCTACGCGGAGTACAGCGCCGGCAACACCGGCGGCTGGCATTTCACCTCCCTGCTCTACTCCCAGGGTGGTCAGGTGCTGACCGCCGACGGCACGAAGGCCGACTTCAACAACGCCATGGGCAAGCAGGTCCTGCAGAACCTCAAGGACATGCGGTACGGCGACAACAGCATGGGCGACCGCCAGCTGCTCCAGTGGGGCGACCTGCTGACCAACGCCGGCGCGGGCAAGGTCGGCATGTTCATCGGTGCGCCGGACACCACCCAGGCGATCGTCAGCCAGTTCCAGGGCAAGTTCGAGGACTGGGCGATGAGCCCGCTGCCCGGCCAGGACGGCGCGGCCAAGGGGACGCTCGGCGGTGGCGAGGGCTACTTCTTCAAGAAGGACCTCACTCCCGAGCAGGTCAGGGCCGGTCTGAAGTGGATCGCCTACCAGAAGCTGACGCCGGGCAAGGGCCAGTTCGACTACGTCCGGGCCAAGCCGCAGAACTACCCGGTGGGTCTGCCGCAGCCGCTGCTGTTCACCAACGGCAGCGACGCCCAGAAGCAGGAGCTGGAGCTGCGCAAGGCGAACGCGAACGTCGACACCGCCAACTTCGCGCTCTTCGAGGCGACCCCGGTGCCGATCAAGGGTGAGCCGCGCAACGCGCAGGCGATCTACGCGGTGCTCGACGCGGCGATGTCCGGGGTGCTGACCAACCCGAACGCGAACATCGACGCGCTGCTCAAGACGGCCGAGGAGAAGGTCAACCAGCTCCTCGCCGCGCAGAGCTGAGCCCAACGGGGTGGGGTCCGGCGCGCCGGCCCCCACCCCAACCGCGCCGCACGTCCGGACACTGACTCACCAGGAGTTGCCTTGGCGATCACCACCGTCCCGGGTGCCGTCCGAGCACCAGGTCGCCCCGCGCCGTCGTCCCCGGCGGGCCCCCCGCGTACCAGCCTCGGCCGCAAGGTACGCGACAACCTCACCGGGCACACGTTCCTGATCGGTGCGGTGCTCTGTTTCGCGGTCTTCTCCTGGTACCCGATGGTCCGCGGCGTCGTGATGAGCTTCCAGCGCACCCGGCGCGGCGAGACCACCTGGGTCGGCTGGGACAACTACCTGCGGATCCTCGACGACCCCAGCTTCTGGACCGCCTGGAAGAACACGTTCTACTTCACCGCCCTCGCGCTCGTCCTCGGGTACGCGGTGCCGTTCTTCGTGGCGATCCTGCTGAACGAGTTCCGGCACGCCCAGGGGTACCTCCGGATCCTGGTCTACCTGCCGGTGATGCTGCCGCCCGCCTCGGCACTCTTCCTCTTCAAGTTCTACGCGTACGACCCCAGCGACGCGGGGCTGTTCAACGCGATCCTCAAATCCCTGGGCCTGCCGACATCGCAGTGGATGCAATCCCCCGAGATGACGATGCCGGCGATGGTGATCGCGTCGACCTGGATGAACATGGGCGGCGCGGTGCTGATCTATCTGGCGTCGTTGCAGAACATTCCCGGCGAGCTGTACGAGGCGGCCGAGCTCGACGGCGCCGGGGTCTGGCGGCGGATCCGGCACGTGACGATCCCGCAGACCCGCCTGATCCTCGCGCTCATGGCGATGCTGCAGATCGTCGCCACCATGCAGCTCTTCATCGAGCCGCTGATCCTGGCCAACGGTGCGGGCGCGGAGGACTCGGCGACCTCGGTCGCGTACCTCATCTACCAGCACGGGTTCTTCCAGAACGACCTCAACGGCGCTGCGGCACTCGGCGTGATCATGCTCGTGGTGCTGGCCGGCTTCTCCGCCGTCTACCTGCGGCTGACCGCGAAACAGGACTAGGACGGACCACCCATGGCACAGGACACCGGGACCCGTACCCTCATCTCCCAGGCGCAGCTCCGGCGCGGCCGTGGGCGGGCGACCTACTGGATGCTGCTCGCCGTCGTGATCATCGGGTTCACGCTCGTCTTCCTCGGACCGCTCTACTGGATGGTCACCGGCGCGCTCAAGTCCGGCCAGGAGATCGCGCAGACCCCACCGACGCTGATCCCGCAGGACCCGCAGTGGCAGAACTACGCCGACGCGTGGAACAACCTGGACCTGGCCAAGCTGCTGTTCAACACCTTCTACTACGCGGCCGGCGCGGTGCTGTTCCAACTCGTCTTCGACACCGCCGCGGCGTACTCGCTGTCGAAGCTCCGGCCGGTCTTCGGCAACGTGATCCTCGGCATGATGTTGGCGACGCTGATGATCCCGGCGATGGTCCTGATCGTCCCGCAGTACGTGACCGTGATCGACCTGCCGATCCTGCACATCAACCTGCTCGACTCGCCGTTCGCGATCTGGCTGCCCCTGGTCGCCAACGCCTTCAACATCTTCCTGCTGAAGAGGTTCTTCGACTCGATTCCGGAGGATCTGATGGCGGCGGCCCTGATGGACGGGGCGACGCCGCTGCGCACGCTCTGGTCGATCGTCCTGCCGATGTCGCGTCCGATCCTCGGCGTTGTCTCGATCTTCGCGGTGACCGCGGTCTGGAAGGACTTCCTCTGGCCGAAGCTGGTCATGCCGTCGCCCGAGACCCGGACGGTCAGCGTCGGCATCTACGCCTTCGCCGGCGGTACGCCGATGAACGTGGTCATCGCCGCCTCGGTGATCGCCGCGATACCGACCGTCATCATCTTCCTGGTCTTCCAACGGAACATCATGTCCGGCCTCACCACGGGCGGTCTCAAGGGATGATCCCCAACCCAGAAAGCAGGTGCTCGTGTCCACAGCAGACAGCGGTCCGTGGTGGCGTGGAGCGGTTATCTACCAGGTGTACCCGCGTAGCTTCGCCGACGGCAACGGTGACGGCATCGGCGACATCGCCGGCATCCGGTCCCGGTTGAGCTACCTGTCGGCGCTCGGCATCGACGCGATCTGGTTCAGCCCCTGGTACCCCTCCCCGATGGCCGACGCCGGGTACGACGTGGCCGACTATCGGGACATCGACCCGGTCTTCGGCACCCTGGCCGAGACGGAGGCGCTGATCGTCGAGGCGCACGCGCAGGGCATCAGGACCATCGTCGACGTGGTGCCGAACCACTGCTCCGACGCGCACCCCTGGTTCCAGGCGGCCCTCGCCGGTGGGCCGGACGCGCCCGAACGGGACCTCTTCTGGTTCCGCCCCGGCCGGGGCCCCGACGGCGACCAGCGGCCCACCGACTGGGTCGGCGAGTTCGGCGGCCCGACCTGGACCCGGACCACCAACCCGGACGGCACGCCCGGCGACTGGTACCTGCACCTCTTCGCCCCCGAACAACCGGACTTCAACTGGGACCACCCCCGGGTGCGGGCCGAGTTCGAGGACATCCTGCGGTTCTGGTTCGACCGTGGGGTGGACGGCATCCGGATCGACTCGGCCGGCCTGCTGGTCAAGGACGCGACGCTGCCCGAGATCCGGCCGGAGCAGCCGCACCCGTTCCACGACCTCGACGGGGTGCACGAGATCTACCGGGACTGGCGACGGATCGCCGACGCGTACCCCGGTGACCGGGCCCTGATCGGCGAGGTGTGGCTGCCCGACCGGCAGCGGTTCGCCAAATACCTGCGCCCGGACGAGTTGCACGCGGCCTTCAACTTCGACTTCCTCGGATGCGCCTGGGACGCCGCGGCGCTGCGCGAGAGCATCGACGGCACGCTGAGCGCCCACGCGCCCGTCGGCGCGCCCGCGACCTGGGTGCTCTCCAACCACGACGTCACCCGGCACGTCACCCGCTACGGCCGGGCCGACACCACGTTCAGCTTCGCCGCCAAGCGGGAGGGGATCCCCACGGATCTGGAGCTGGGCACCCGCCGAGCCCGGGCCGCCGCACTGCTGTCCCTGTCGCTGCCCGGCGCAGCGTACGTCTACCAGGGTGAGGAGCTGGGCCTGTGGGAGGTGGAGGACATCCCACACGCGCTGCGGCAGGACCCGATGTTCTTCCGTTCCGGCGGGGTCGACCCGGGCCGGGACGGTTGCCGGGTGCCACTGCCGTGGTCCGGTGACGGGCCGCCGTTCGGCTTCAGCCCGGACGGCGCGAGCGCGGTGCCGTGGCTGCCCCAGCCGGCCGACTGGAAGGACCGCACAGCCCGGACCCAGAGCGGCGACCCGCACTCGATGTTGGAGCTGTACCGGGCGGCGATCGCGGTGCGGCGTACCGAGGCGGCGCTCGGTGACGGGACGCTGACCTGGCTACCCGCGCCGGACGGTGTGCTGGCGTTCCGGCGGGATCCCGGCTTCACCTGCCTGGTCAACCTCTCCGGCGCGACGGTGCCGCTGCCGCCGCACCAGGAGCAGTTGCTGGCCAGCGGCCCGCTCGACGACGACCGGCTGCCCCCGGACACCGCTGTCTGGCTGCGTACCCCGGGGGAGCCCGGATAGCCCCGCGCGACGCCGGTGGTCCCGTCCCGCCACCGGCGTCGCCCGGCCGGCGGCGCCGTCGGGCCGCCGGCCGTCGACCACCCCGCCAGCCCGCACCGCACGAGGAGGTATCCGCACAACCGGCAAGCCGCATCCACGGGGGACCTGGCCACCTTGAGGAATAGGGAGAGCCTGCTCATGGCCGACCACACCGCCCCGCACCACCACCCGCCCAGACATCGGACCCGTACCGCGCTCGCCGCGCTCGCCGGCACCGCGCTGGCCGCCGCCTCGATCTCGGTCGTCACCCTCACCACCACCGCGACCCCGGCGCGCGCCGCCGGACTCTCACCGTTCGACATCGTCGGCCGGGGCGCCACCGTCGCGTTCATCGAGCACGAAGCCGAAAGCGCCGCGCACAACGGCAGCCGGATCGGCCCGGACCGGCGGTACGGCACGCTGCCGTCGGAGGCCAGCGGCCGGGAGGCGATCACCCTCGACGCGGTCGGGGAGTACGTCGAGTTCACCCTCACCGCGCCGGCGAACGCGATCACCTTCCGATACAGCATCCCGGACAACGCCGCCGGCACCGGCCGGGACGCCACCATCGACCTGCGGGCGAACGGCACCCTGGTCAAGGCGGTTCCGGTGACCTCTAAGTACGGCTGGTACTACGGCGGCTACCCGTTCAACAACAACCCGGGCGACACCAACCCGCACCACTTCTACGACGAGACCCGGACGCTGTTCGGCACCACCTATCCGGCCGGCGCGAAGATCCGGCTCCAGGTCTCCTCGACCGCCCAGTCGCCGACCTTCACCATCGACCTGGCCGACTTCGAGCTGGTCGCCGCACCGATCGCCAAGCCGGCGAACGTGCTCGACGTGGTGACCGACTTCGGTGCCGACCCGACCGGCGGCACCGACTCCACCGCCCGGTTCCAGGCCGCCGTGGACGCCGGCCGGGCCCAGGGCCGGGCGGTGTGGATCCCGCCGGGCTCCTTCACCCTCTGGGACCACGTGGTCGTCGACGGGGTGACCCTGCGCGGCGCGGGCCCCTGGTATTCGGTGCTCGGCGGCCGGCACCCCACCGACCGCAAGCGCGCCGCCGGCATCTACGGCAAGTACGTCAACGGTGGCGGCTACCGGGGTGAGATCCGTCCGCACGAGGCGGGCGGCCCCAGCCGCAACGTGCTGCTGCGCGACTTCGCCATCATCGGCGACATCCGGGAACGGATCGACGACGACCAGGTCAACGCCATCGGCGGGGCGATGTCGGACTCGGTGGTGGACAACGTCTGGATGCAGCACACCAAGGTCGGTGCCTGGATGGACGGCCCGATGAACAACTTCACCATCCGCAACAGCCGGATCCTGGACCAGACCGCGGACGGGGTGAACTTCCACTGGGGGGTCACCAACTCCACGGTGACCAACACCTTCGTCCGCAACACCGGCGACGACGCCCTCGCCATGTGGGCGGACACCGTGCCGAACGTCGGCAACTCCTTCACCCACAACACCATCGGGGTGACCGTCCTCGCCAACCACCTGGTCACCTACGGCGGGCGGGACATCCGGATCACCGACAACGTGACCGCCGACTCGGTCACCAACGGCGGCGGCATCCACGTGGCCAACCGGTACACCGGGGTGAACGGGCCGACCACCGTCGCCGGCACCATCACCGTCGCCCGCAACACGCTGATCCGCAACGGCAACTCCGACTACAACTGGCGGTTCGGCGTCGGAGCGATCTGGTTCTCCGCGCTCAACGAGCCGATCCAGGGCGCGTCCATCGTGGTCAGCGACACCGACATCCTGGACAGCTCCTACGCGGCGCTGCACTGGATCGAGGGCACCACCAGCGGAATCAGCTTCAACAACGTACGCATCGACGGCGCGGGCACGTACGCCCTCCAGGTGCAGGCGCCCAGCCAGGTGTCCTTCACCAACGTGCGGGCCACCGGCATCGCGCAGGCCAACCCGATGCACAACTGTGTGGGCAGCGGCTTCCAGATCACCCAGGGGGCCGGAAACTCCGGCTGGTACACCGCCAACCCGTACTGCGGCCCCTGGCCGGAGCCGCAGTGGGGTGGCGGCCCGACCAGCCCTCCGCCCAGTTCGCCGCCGCCGACCACTCCACCGCCCACCACTCCACCGCCCACCACCCCGCCGCCGGCAGGTGGAAACCTGGCGCAGGGCAGGCCGGTCGTCGCGTCCAGCCACAACCAGAGCTATGTCGCGGGGAATGCCGTCGACGGCAACCCGGGCACCTACTGGGAGAGTGTCAACAGCGCCTTCCCGCAGACCCTCACCGTCGACCTGGGCAGCGCCCGCTCCGTCGACCGGGCGGTGCTGAAACTGCCTGCCGGCTGGGAGACGCGGACCCAGATGCTGTCGGTGCTCGGCTCCACCGACGGCAACTCCTGGACCACCCTGGCCGGCTCGGCGGGGCGCACCTTCAACCCGGCCACCGGCAACAGCGTGTCGATCAACCTGCCGGCCGGTGAGCGCCGGTTCCTCCGGCTGAGCATCACCGGGAACACCGGCTGGCCCGCGGCCCAGATCTCCGAGTTCGAGGTGTACGGCGGCGGCAGCACCCCACCGCCGACCACCCCACCGCCCACCACCCCGCCGCCGACGGGGAACCTGGCGCTCGGCCGGCCGGCGGTCGCCTCCAGTCACACCGACGTGTACCTGGCCGGCAACGCGGTGGACGGCAACGCGAACACCTACTGGGAGAGCGCCAACAACGCCTTCCCACAGACCCTCACCGTCGACCTGGGCGTCGCCCGGCAGGTAGGTCGGGTGGTGCTGAGGCTGCCACCGTCGTCGGCCTGGCAGACCCGCACCCAGACGCTGTCGGTGCTCGGCTCCACCGACGGCAACTCCTGGACCACCCTGGCCGGCTCGGCGGGACGCACCTTCGACCCGGCCACCGGTAACACCGTCTCCATCGACCTGCCGGCCGGCGAGCGCCGGTTCCTGCGACTCAACGTCACCGGCAACACCGGCTGGTCAGCGGCTCAGCTGGCCGAATTCGAGATCCACCCCACCTGATCCGTGGGTGGGCCCGTACGCCGAAACGGGGCCCACCCATGTCGCAAGAAGCGCCACCCCCGCAACGCCTCTCCACGTCCCGGAAGAAGGTGTCGATTCCCCATGTCCAGATTCCGTACCCGGTTGACCGCCGTGCTCGCTGTGGTCGGCCTCGCCCTCACCGCAGCGCCCGCACCCCCGGCCGTCGCGGCCGGCGGCCCCAACCTCGCGGCCGGCCGCACCGCCACCGCCAGCAGCACCAACGGCTCGTACGCCGCCGGCAACGTCACCGACGGCAACGCCGGCACGTACTGGGAGAGCAGCGGTGCCCTCCCGCAGTGGGTCCAGGTCGACCTGGGCTCCGGCCAGTCGATCGATCAGGTCAAGCTGAAGTTGCCGGCCGGCTGGGAGGCCCGTACCCAGACGCTGTCGGTGCAGGGCAGCACGAACGGCACCAGCTTCAGCACCATCGTCGGCTCGGCGGGACGCGCCTTCAGCCCCCCCGGCAACGCCGTCACCCTCGACTTCCCGGCCACCACCACCCGCTACGTCCGCATCGCCATCACCGCGAACACCGGTTGGCCGGCCGCCCAGCTGTCCGAGCTGGAGGTGTACGGCGCGGCCAGCTCGTCGACCAACCTGGCGGCCGGCCGGAGCATGTCGGCCAGCGGCCAGTCCGACGTCTACGGGCCCGGCAACGCCAACGACGGCAACCAGGGCAGCTACTGGGAGAGCGCCAACAACGCCTTCCCGCAGTGGATCCAGGTGGACCTCGGTGCCACGGTCACCGTCGAGCGGCTGGTGCTGAAGCTGCCCGGCGGCTGGGGTGCGCGTACCCAGACGCTGACCGTGCAGGGCAGCACCAACGGATCGACCTTCAGCACCCTGGTCGCCTCCGCCGGGTACGCGTTCAACCCGACGGCCAACAACACGGTGACCGTCACCGTCGGCTCGGCCGCCACCCGGCACGTCCGGTTGCTGATCACCGCGAACACCGCCTGGCCGGCCGGCCAGCTCGCCGAACTGGAGGTGTACGGCGCAGCCAGCGGCGACACCCAGGCGCCGACCGCGCCGACAAGCCTGGCGTTCACCGAGCCGGGCAGTGGACAGATCCGGTTGACCTGGTCGGCGTCGACGGACAACGTCGCGGTGACCGGCTACGAGGTGTACGCGAATGGTTCGTTGCGGGCCAGCGTGTCGGGGACGACGTCGACGTACACCGACACGCAGCCGGCCAGTGCCACGGTGTCCTACTTCGTGCGGGCGAGGGACGCGGCCGGCAACGCCTCGGGCAACAGCAACACGGTGACCCGGGTGGGCAGCACCCCGGGCGGCACGAACCTGGCCGCCGGCAAGCCGGCCACCGCCTCCTCGATGGTGCACGTCTTCGCGGCGGCCAACGCCGTGGACGACGATGTCAGCACCTACTGGGAGGGTGCACCGGGGGCGTACCCGAGCACGCTGACCGTCGCGCTCGGCGCGAACGCGAGCATCAGCGCGATCGTGGTGAAGCTCAACCCGGATCCGGCCTGGGGTCCGCGTACCCAGACCATCTCGGTGCTCGGCCGGGAGCAGTCCGGCTCCGGCTTCAGCACCCTGGTCGGCTCGGCGAACTACTCGTTCAGCCCGGCCGGCAGCAACACGGTGACCATTCCGGTGTCGGCGACGTCCGCCGACGTCCGACTCCAGTTCACCGCCAACACCGGGTCGACCAACGGGCAGGTCGCGGAACTTCAGGTGATCGGCACCCCGGCGCCGAACCCGGACCTCACCGTGACCAACGTGACCTTCGCGCCCACCGCGCCGGTGGAGACCGACCAGATCACCCTCTCCGCCACCGTGCGCAACGCGGGCACGCAGGGCTCCGGCGCGACCACGGTCGACTTCGCCCTCGACGGGACGAAGGTGGGCCAGGCGGCCGTCGGGGCTCTGGCCGCCGGCGCGTCGAGCACCGTCTCGGCCACGATCAGCGCCCGGGACGCCGGAAGCTACCAGCTCAGCGCCGTGGTCGACCCGGCGAACACGATCATCGAGCAGGACGAGTCGAACAACGGTCGGACCAGCGCCAGCGCGTTGGTGGTCAGCCCGGTGGCCAGCTCGGACCTGGTCGCCTCGGCGGTCACCTGGTCGCCCGGCACGCCGAGCGCAGGCGCCACCGTCAACTTCTCGGTGACGCTGCGTAACCAGGGCGCGATCGCCTCGGCGGGCGGCGAGCACGGCGTCACGCTGACCGTGCTCAACGACTCCGGCACGGCGGTACGCACGCTCACCGGCTCGTACACCGGAACCATCGGTGCCGGTGCCACCGTGGGCCCGGTCAACCTCGGCACCTGGACGGCGGCGAACGGTCGGTACACGGTCCGGGTGGTGCTCGCCGCCGACGCCAACGAACTGCCGGTGAAGCGGGCCAACAACACCAGCGAGCGACCGCTGTTCGTGGGCCGCGGCGCCAACCTGTCGTACGACATGTACGAGGCCGAGGAGGGCTCGGTCGGCGGTGGCGCGCAGGTGGTCGGGCCGAACCGGACCATCGGCGACCTGGCCGGTGAGGCGTCCGGCCGGCGGGCGGTGACCCTCAACACCACCGGCGCGTACGTCGAGTGGACCACCAAGGCGCCCGCCAACGCCCTGGTCACCCGCTTCTCCATCCCGGACGCCCCGAACGGTGGCGGAATCAACTCGACGTTGAACGTCTACGTCAACGGGGTGCTGCACAAGCCGATCAGCCTCACCTCGAAGCACATCTGGCTGTACGGCGCGGAGGCCAGCCCGAGCGACTCGCCGAGCGCCGGGCCACCCCGGCATCTCTACGACGAGGCGAACGTACTGCTCAACTCGACCATCCCGGCCGGCAGCCGGATCCGGTTGCAGAAGGACCCGGCGAACACCACCACGTACGCCATCGACTTCATCAACCTGGAGCAGGTGACGCCCCGGGAGAACCCGGATCCGGCCCGGTACCGGGTGCCCAACGGGTTCAGCCATGCCGACGTGCAGAGCGCCCTGGACGCGGTCCGGATGGACACCACCGGCAACCTGGTCGGCGTCTACCTGCCTGCGGGCAGTTACGAGACGGCGCAAAAGTTCCAGGTGTACGGCAAGGCGGTCAAGGTGGTCGGCGCGGGCATGTGGTTCACCCGGTTCTCCACGCCGGCGTCGCAGCAGAACACCGACGCCGGCTTCCGGGTGGAGCCCAGCGCCAGCGGGTCGTCCTTCGAACACCTGGCCTTCTTCGGCAACTACACCGTCCGCCAGGACGGGCCGGGCAAGGTCTGGGGCGAGTTGAAGGACGTCGACAACCTGACCCTGGACAACGTCTGGGTCGAGCACACGGTGTGCGCGTACTGGGGTGTCAGCGTCAGCGGTTTGAAGATCACAAACAGCCGGTTCCGGAACACCTTCGCCGACGCGGTGAACCTGACCAACGGCAGCACGAACAACCTGGTCAGCAACTCGGAGGGCCGCTCCAACGGTGACGACGCGTTCGCGCTCTTCTCCGCCACCGACCAGGGCGCGTCCACCGGCAACCACGGCAACGTGTTCGAGAACCTGACCGCCACGCTGACCTGGCGGGCGGCCGGGGTCGCGGTGTACGGCGGCTACGACAACGTGTTCCGCAACCTCTACATCGCGGACATGCTGACGTACTCCGGCATCACGATCAGCTCGCTGGACTTCGGATACCCGTTCATCGGGTTCGGGGCCAGCCCACCGACCCGTTTCGAGAACATCTCGCTGATCCGGGCCGGTGGTCATTTCTGGGGCGCGCAGACCTTCCCGGCGATCTGGGTGTTCTCCGCGTCGAAGGAGTTCCGCGGGATCCGCGTCACCGACGTGGACATCGTGGACCCGACCTACTCGGGCATCATGTTCCAGACCAAGTACACCGGCGCTCAGCCGGAGAACCCGATCACCGACACGGTCTTCACCAACGTGTCGATCTCCGGCGCACAGCGCAGTGGTGACGCCTTCGACGCCAAGTCGGGCTTCGGCATCTGGGCCAACGAGCTACCCGAGCCAGGCCAGGGCCCGGCCGTCGGCTCCGTCACCTTCAACAACCTCCGCCTGAGCAACAACTGGCAGGACATCCGCAACACCACCTCAACCTTCACCATCACCCGCAACTAACCCCACCCCCACCCCCCTCCCACCCCCCACCCCCTCCCGTTGCGCCGATCATGCAGTTGTGGCGCCTCGCAAAAACCGCGAAAGGGTTGTTTCCGGTGCCACAACTGCATGATCGCGGGAGAGGGGTGGGGCGGGTCAGGGGGTGGGGAGGCCGTGGCGGCCGGCGCCGGCGGTGAAGCGGGCGGCGCCGGCCGCAGCGTCGGTGGCGAGGGAGTGCAGGCCGTAGGCGAGCTCGGTGGCCAGGGCGTCGGGCTCGGGTTGGGTGGCGGCGGCCAGGACCGCGGCACGGTCGTTGCGCAGGCAGGTCTGCGGGTGGCGGGCGATCTCGGCGGCCAACTGCTCGGCCGCCGCCCGTGCCTCACCCGGGCCGACCAGCCGGTTGACCAACCCCATGGCGTACGCCTCCTCGGCCGGCACGGCCCGCCCGGTCAGGATCAGGTCCATCGCCCGGCTCTCGCCGATCAGCCGGGGCAGCCGGACCGTCCCGCCGTCGATCAGCGGCACCCCCCAGCGCCGGCAGAACACCCCGAGCACCGCGTCGGACTCCGCGACCCGCAGGTCGCACCAGATCGCCAGCTCCAACCCGCCGGCCACCGCGTACCCGGAGATCGCGGCGATCACCGGCTTGCCGAGGACCATCCGGGTCGGGCCCATCGGGCCGTCCCCGTCGGCCTCCACCCGGTTGCCGCTGGGCGTGCCGATCGACTTCAGGTCGGCACCGGCGCAGAACGTGCCGCCGGCCCCCCAGAGCACCGCCACGGCCGCATCCGGGTCGGCGTCGAAGGCCCGGAACGCGTCGGCCAGGGCGCGCGCGGTCGGCCCGTCGACCGCGTTACGCACCGCCGGCCGGTCCAGGATCACCGTAGTCACCGGCCCGTCACGGGCCACCCGTACCGCCATCGCATCAGGATGCCCTGCCGAGGCCCGGCTGGCTATTCGTCCCCGACGACCGGTTTGCGTCCGCGTACGGCGGGAAGTCGGTAAGCGTGCGAGCGTTCCTGACGAAGATCGAGCAAGCCTCCGGCCTGGACCGGTTCGGCGACCGGTTGCAGCGTGCCGTGCAGGGCACCCTCCGTGGGCAGCGGGTCCGGGACCTGCTGCACGGGGTCTGGTTGGGCCACCCGCTGCACCCGGCGATGGTGCAGGTGCCGGTCGGTGCCTGGATGAGCGCGGCCGTGCTCGACCTGATGCCCGGTCAGCGCAGGGCCGCCACCACGCTTACCGCCCTCGGCACACTGAGCGCGGTGCCGGCGGCGGTCGCCGGGCTCAACGACTGGGCGGCGCTCGCCCGTGACCAGCGCCGGGTCGGCCTGGTGCATGCCGCGTCCAACACGGTCGGGTTGGCGCTGTACGGCGGCTCACTGGCCGCGCGGCTGTCCGGCCGGCACGGTCTCGGCCGTGCCTTGGGCTGGCTCGGGCTCGGCGCCGTCGGTGCCGGCGCGTACCTCGGTGGGCACCTGGCGTACAAGCAGGGCGCCCAGGTCAACATGAGCGTCTCCGACCTGCACCTGATCAGCGACGGTTGGCATTCGCTCGCCGAGCTGGCCGCGCTGCCGCAGCGGGAGTTGGTCACCCGCGAGGTGGACGAGGTCTCGCTGATCCTCTACCGGCACGGTGACGAGGTCACCGTCATGCTGGAGCGCTGCCCGCACCAGAGCGGCCCGCTCGGCGAGGGCGAGGTACGCGAGATCGACGGTCACGCGTGCGTGGTGTGCCCGTGGCACGGCAGCGCGTTCCGTCTCAACGGCGGCGAGGTGGTGCACGGACCGTCCTCGAACGACCAGCAGATCCTGCCCACCCGGATCGTCGACGGCGTGCTGGAGACCCGGCTGCCCTGATTCGACTCGGCGGCCGACCACGGTCCGGTGACGTGATCCGTCTGTGCTGTCAGCTCGACAGCGGCGCTGCCGCCCAGTGTCGACCGTGGCGCTGCCGCCCAGTGTCGACCGTGGCGGTGCCGCCCAGTGTCGACCCTGGCGGCGTCGCGCGCTTCGTGGCGAGTGGGTCCGCTGTTGCCGGCGCCCGTGCTCCGCGGCAGGACAATGCCCCCCGCGGCAAGACAGTGCTCCGCGGCACGGCCGTGGCACCGTCAGCCCTTGCGGTGCCGGCCCGCCGGCAGCTCGCGAGGCAGGTTGAGCTGCGGTTGCTGGCCCGTTGCGGTACGTGTCACCACCGGCCGGCGGCGCAGGCCGAGGACCGCGCCGATCTGTGCACCGACGATGCTGGCCACGGCCAGTACGGCGGAGACGGCGAGCGGACGGTTCACCCGATCGGGTTCGCCGGCCCGGGCCGCACCCACTGTCACCACCGGGGGGTGGCCGTCCGGCGTCTCACCGCGTGGCGGCGCCGACTGCGGCCCCTCGGGCGTGGCCGGCTCCGGTGCGGGTGTGGCGGAGCCGGGCCGCTCGACCGTGCCGTCGGGGCGGTCCACCGTGCCGTCGGGCCGCTCGACCGTGCCGCCCGGCGTGGGGCGGATGTCCCCGGCCCGCTCCGGTGTCGCCGGCGCGGGTGCGGGCCGCGCCTTCGGTGCGACCAGGCGGCCGGTGGCGTGCGGCCGGGAACCCTGGTCCTTCGCCTGGGACGGCAACTTGATCAGTTGGCCGGGGCGGATCTGGTCCGGGTCGCGCAGCTTGTTGAGCGCGGCCAGCTTCCGGTAGTCGTCGAAGTCGTCGAGGTACCGGTCGGCGACCCCACCGAGGTAGTCGCCCTTGGCAACCTGGTACACCGGCGCGGCGGCGGGCGTCGTGGCCCGGTCCGCCCGCGCCGCCACCAACGGCTCGGCCGTCAGCGGGCCCGTCGCCAACGGGTCCGCCGCCAGCACGGGTGCCGTTGCCGGTGCGAGCGCGACGCTCGGGGTGGCCGGGGTCGCATACGTCGGGCCGGCGTAGGCCGTGGTGGCAGCCGCGGCGGCCGGACTGGCGGCCAGGATCAGTGCGACCGACCCGACCAGCGCGGCGGCGGCCCGTTGCTGCCGGCCCATGCCGGGCAGGCGGGGAGCCGGCCGGCGCGCCGACTGCGCACCTAGTTCCACCAGGACGGAGAGGGCGAAGGTGGCCCAGCCGAACCAGCCGACGATCGCCAGTGCCCGCAGGAAGAGCTGTCCGTCGTCGCGGCTGGTCAGCGTGGTGCCGATCTCGGTCAGCGTGGGTACGTG
Organism: Micromonospora phaseoli; assembly: GCF_900109115.1. Taxonomy (GTDB): domain Bacteria; phylum Actinomycetota; class Actinomycetes; order Mycobacteriales; family Micromonosporaceae; genus Micromonospora; species Micromonospora phaseoli. The sequence goes on along the minus strand of NZ_FNYV01000006.1, from coordinate 383,441 downwards.
GTCGGGGAGCGGGTTGCCGGCGAAGGCCAGCAGCGCGATCGGCCCGCCGACCAGCAGACCGATCAGTACGACCAGCGCACCGAACCCGGTCAGCACCCGACCGGCCCGCCGTACGACGGCGGTACCACCCGATGCGGCCATGGCTACCTTCCTTCCCTAGGGGGCCCCGGTCAGCGCCCGCGCGGTCGCTTCACCGGAAACGGTGACGGTGTTGGAGAAGCCGAAGAGGCCGAGCATGGCCCGGTCGTAGGTGACCGAGACGCGTACCCGGATGTGGGTTTCGCCGTCGACCACCGGGAAGCTGACCGTGTGGCTGCTGGCCCCGGCGGCGGTCAGATAGTCCCGGACGGCCCGGCGGGCCTGGGGCTTGTTGATCCGCTTGGGCCCGCCCTCGATCGCGGTCGCCCGGTCGATTGCCTGTCCGCCCGCACGGGCCGCCTCGGCGGCCAGGTTCTCGGCGCGTTGCAGCGTCCGGAGCTGCCCCGCGCCGTCGAACGCCATGCCGATGATGGCCAGTACGCCGACCATGGCGACGGCGAGGAAGATGCTCACCCGTCCGGTGTCGCCGCCTCCGGCCGTCATCCCCGACTCCGGTAGCGGTCCAGCGGCGAGGTGAACGACGCGGTGATCCGGCTTCCGTCCGGCATCTTCAGCGCGGGCAGTTTGATGTCGGCGTAGGAGACGGTGCAGGCGATCTCGACGGTGACCGTGGCGTCCTGCCCGACGGCGCTGCTGAAGGCCCGGTTGAAGGTGGTGGACCGGCCGCCGACCGAGCCGCGGAAGGTCACCTGCGGTGCGCCGGAGCAGGACACGCCCCGCCAGTCGAGCTGGTTGCGGGCCGCCTGCCGGGCCTCCCGGCGGGCGGTGGGGGCGTCCCGGGAGATCGAGGCGGCCCGGGCCGCGTCGTGTGCGGCGGCCTCCAGCGCCTCGGTGGCGATCGCGGTACGCCCGGCCACGCCGGCCAGCACCATCAGCGCCACGAGGGCCGGTGCCAGCACCGCGACCTCGATCGAGACCGAGCCCCGGCTCATGGTGCGGTCCATCGTTCCACCGTTCCGTGCGCTGTCTGTCGGACGGAGAAGCTGACTCCCGGCACGACCGAGAGGGACCGGCCGGTCACCGTGCAGGTCACGTCGGTAGCTGTGGCGACGCAGCTCGGGCCCGGGTCGTCCCAGCCGACCAGCCAGTCCCCGGCGGCCCGCAGGAACCTGGTGGCGCGATCCTCGCCGGCACCCGCCGGGGCCTGGTGGAGCCGCTGGGCGTTGACCCCGCTCTGCGCCGCGTTGAGCGCGGTGGACCGGGCGACGAACACGACGGCGACCTGGATCGAGGCGAAGAGCATCACCAGGATCGCCGGTAGCGCCACCGCCAGCTCGACCGGATTGCCGCCCCGCTCCCCGTCGCCGGGCAGCCGGAGGCGCCGGATGGCGGTGAACACCCGGCACCAGCCAGCGGAGTGGGGACGGCGCATCGGTCAGTCGTCCACCGGGTCCTGGGGCGCGGGGATCTTGTCCATCCAGTCGTTTGCCGCGCCGAGGGCGGCGGCGGTCACCGCCATCGCCACGGCCACCAGGCCGAAGATGATCACAGCGGTCGGTACCGGGCTGTCGCCGCGATCGCCGCGCAGCTCCGCCAGCCGCACACGCAGCGCGACGTGTACATAGGTGAGGACGGACATTCGGGGGCTCCTTTTACTCGGGGTCGGCCTAGAGGCGGGCCAGGAACGGGTAGATGGCGAAGCCGAGCAGGACGAAGACCAGCAGCGCACCGGGGATGTCGAGGCGGCTGGTCACCCCCTCGGCCCGGGCCAGGTTGTCGGTGCGGATCTGGTCGCGCAGCGAGTCGGCCCGGCTGCGCAGGGTCTCGTGCACCTGCGCGCCCTCGCTCCCGGAGGAGCGCATGATCGCGCCCACGTCGCCCAGCTCCGGGATGCCGATCCGGTCGGCGAGATCGCGCAGCTCGTCCCAGGGGGAGTGCATCTGCATCTGGGCCATCCGCAGTGCCTCCGAGATCCGGTCGAAGACCCAGCCCTCGCAGATCGCCGCCGCCCGCTCCAGCGACTGCACCGGGCCGTGTGCCGCGGACAACTGCAACGCGACCAGGTCCAGGTAGGTGCAGACGGCCTGGCGGAACTCGTCCCGCGCGGCGTCGGCCCTGGTCAACACGGCCCGGTGCGCCACCAGCGCGCAGAGCAGCGCCAGCCCGAGACTGCCCAGGACCGGCACGGCCAGCGGCAACGAGATGCCGACCGCGAGGAGCGTGACGCTGAGCAGGGCCGGTGCGGACAACCCGATCAGGGCCGACAGCAGCAGCGAGAGCGCGTACTGCTCGGGCGTGCGGTCGAGTAACGCCAGCTGCCGGTGCGGTGGACGCAGCCAGCGGGCCAGCTCGGTGAGCCACTCCAGGCGCCGGTTCGCGGTAGCCGTCCGGGCGGCTCCCGGCGGCTGGTGCAGCCGGCGCAGCGCCGGGCCGAGCGCGGGGGTCGCCGGCACCAGCTCGCGGACCACCAGGAAGAGACCCAGGCCGACGGTGGCCCCGGCGACGACGGCGAGGGTGAGGTGCAGGTTCACGCCACCACCTCGCTGTGATCGGGAGCCGGCAGGAACCGGGCCGGCCGGGGCGGCTGACTCATCGAACGCACCCAGGCCAGCAGGGCCACGAAGGCGGCGCCGAGCACCGCCATCACCAGCTGACCGAACGGCGTGTCGTACGGCTGGACGTACTCGCGGTTCAGCAGCCCGTACGCGATGGTGGCCAGCGTCATCCCGGTGAGGAAGCGGACCGCGAACCGGGGCTGGGTGCGCTTGGCCTCGATCTCCCGTCGAGTGGCGACCTCGGCCGCGGCGGCCGAGGCGATGGAGCCCAGCACGTCGCCGAGCCGCTCACCCCGGTCGCTGAGGTGGAGGATGAGCGCCGCGACCACCTGGTCGCAGACCGGGTCGCCGATCTCGTCGGCGAAGGCCAGCAGGGCGGCGCGGGCCAGCCAGCCGGCCTGGAGCCGGGCGGCGAGCAGGCGTACCTCCTCCTGGATCTCCTCCGGTGCCGTGGCGACCGTACCGATGATCGCCTGCTGGAGCCCCTGCCCGGTGGCGGAGACGTCCTTGAGCCGGCGGGTCCACTCACCGACCGCCTCGATCCGGGCGATCGCCCGCTGCTCGGCCCGGCCCACCGAGAACAGCCACGGGGTGCCGGGCACCGCCACCGCGACCAGCAGCCCGACCACGGGCAGGCCGGTCAGCAGGAAGGCCAGCGCGCCGGCGACCACTGCGCCGAGCAGCAGCGCCTGGTGCGCCCGCTGCTCGCGCTCGGTGCTGCCGGAGCCGCGCCAGAGCCGTTCGAGCCCGGGGCCGGCGCCGGGTGCCGGACCGGGTGGCCGACGGGTGCCGACCAGCGCGACGATCGCCAGCACCAGGCCGGCCACGCAGGCCGCCCCGGAGATCACGGCGATCACTTCGATGTTCGTACCCATGGCCTCACCGCCGACCGAGTCGGGTCTGCCGGGGTCGGCGCCAGGCACCCTGGCCGGCCTCGATCCAGCGGCTCAGCAGCCGGGCGTCGTAGCCCACCCGCAACAACTGGTCCCGGACCCGTTCGGGCAGGTGCCGGGGCACCGCCCGGCCGTCCGGCCCCGGGCCGAACACCTGCGTGGTGGTGATCCGGCTGCTCTCGCCGACGCCCAGCACCTCCTCGACGTGCGAGACGAAGCGGTGCTTGCGCCCGCCGATGCCGGTCTCGTCGTCGACGGTGACATAGACGATGAGGTCGAGTGCGTTGCCGGCCATCCGGCGGGCCTGGTCGACGGTCATCTCCCGGCCGTGCGCCAGCGCCAGCTCGATGATCCGCTCACTCACCCCGGCCGGCGTACGGGCGTGGATCGTGCACATCGAGCCCCGACTGGTGGTCATCGCCTGGAGCATCGGCACGATCTCCCGGGAGCGAACCTCACCGACGATGATCCGCAGCACACCCATCCGCAGCGAGACCGGGATCAGGTCGGCGATGCTCACCTCGCCGGCCGGGCGGCCGTCCGGTCCGCGTTCGCCGTGCCCCTCCCGGGACTCGAAGCTCATCACCGCGCGGTGCCGGTCGCCCCGGCGGGCCGGCAGCAGCTCGCGGCTCTCCTCCAGCAGCACGTACGGCTCGTCGGGCGGGATCTCGCTCATCAGCGCCCGGATCACGGTGGTCTTGCCGGCACCGGCCAGCCCGGCGACCATGATGTTCAGCCCGGCCCGCATGGACGCCCGGAGGAAGTCGCGCAGCAGCGGGTCGACCATCTCGTCGAGGTCGCCGCGGGCGCCGGCCAGGTCGTCCAGGGTCACCTCCAGGGTGTTGTGCTTGCGGATCACCGCGTACGGGCGGTGGCTGACCAGGAACACCGCGGCCAGCCGGCTGCCGTCGGGCAGTTGCAGGTCGAGGGTGGGCTTCGAGGTGGACAGCGAGCGTTCGGTCGCGCCGGCCCGGCGGGCCGCCGCCTGGAGGATCTCCACCAGCTCGTCGTCGCTGTCGGCGATGGGCTCGGCCCAGTCGACGCCACCGCCGTGCCGGGTGATGCGCACCTGGTCGCAGCCGAGGATGTGCACCTCCTCGATGGTGTCGTCGACGAGCAGCGTCTGCAGCCGGCCGAGGCCGGCCAGTTCGGCGGTGACCTGGTCGAGCAGCAGGCGTTCCGCGCCGGCGGCCATCGGGGTGCCGGCCCGGCGCACCGCGTCGGCGTACTCGGCGACCAGCTCGACCGCGAGCCGGGCCCGCTCGACGTCCTCCTCGTCGACGCTGAACTCCCGGCCACGCTGCCATCGGGTCAGCCGCTCGCTCAGCTGCCGGCGAAGCTCGCGGACCACCTGGAAATCCACCCGTGGCCGGGGCGGTGGTGCCGGTGGCGTCGCCACCACGGGCACCGGGTCCGGCGCGGGATGGTGCCGGCCGTTGGCGGGAGGCAGCGGTGGGGCCGTCGAGGTGGCTCCGGGTGGCTGTCGGCGCGGGTCGGACGAGACCGCTTCAAATCGCATCCGGCACCCCCTGCGACACCGGCCACGCCAGCCGGGCCCGGCGGCGCTCCAGCAGCGTCCCGATCGGCACCTCCAGCCCGCGCGCCGCGCGCAGCAACGGCCGTCCGGCCCGTACGGTTCCGCCCAGGCTGAGCACCCCGGCGGTACGCGGGTCGTGCGGCAGCCGGGCGATCACCGGCATCCGGAGTGCCTTGCTGATCTCGCTCTTGCCATGGCCGTCGCCGACCAGCAGCAGTCGTAGCGTGCCCGGCGGTACCCGATGCTCGGCGAAGTCGCGTTCGATGCTGCGGAGCATCGCCCGGGTGCCGGACAGGTCGGGCAGTTGTGCCCGGGTCACCACCAGCACCACCGAGGCGGCGCGCAGCAGCGGCCAGGGTGGGCCGAGCACCTGCAGACGGCCACAGTCGACGATCACGTCGTACGGCGGGTCGCCGCGTTCCAGGCTGGTGAAGAAGTCGGCGAACCGCTGCCAGAGCGGGGTGATGCTGCCCGCCTGGGCCGGGTCGACCACCCCGGGCAGCAGCAGCCGCTCGCGTCTCGGTGCGTCCAGGTCGACCAGCTGCGACCAGAACGCGCTCTCCAGGTTGCCGTCGCGCAGCTCACCGACGGCCAGTTCGCCGATGCCCCGCGGGCCGTCGAGCGCGCCGCCGAGGTAGCCGGCGAGGACCGAGCCGCCCGCCGGGTCGCACTCGGCGAGGATCAGTCGCCGGTGCCAGCTCAGCGCGCAGGCCAGCGCGGTGGTGGTGACGCCGGGCGAGCCCTTGGCCGAGACCAGCGCGACGATCGCCATACTTCAGGCCGCCTTGGTCAGCACGACCGCGATCCGGTCCTGCGCGGCCAGCGCCACCACGGCCGGCACGTCGCGGACGGCGAGCGCCAGGTAGACCACGACCTCGTCCCGGCCGTCGGTGCTGACGGCGTCGGTGACGGTGGCGGTGAACCGGGTGGCGCCGGAGGCGGGCCCACTGTCGTCGTTGCTCGGGGTGCTGACCAGCAGCACCTCGTCGCCGGGACGCAGCTTCGGCGCCGGCACCTGGGCCGCGCGCAGCCCGAGGGCGAGCTGCTGCTGACCGGGGCCGAGCAGCGGGTCGTCGGTGAGCTGCGCCATGGTCAGCAGCGTTCCGGGGGCGAGCGCGACGGCGGCCCGCATGCCGATCACGTCGGCGAGTCGGCCGGCCGGCACCGGAGCGAGCCCCTGACCACCGGCCACCTGCACCGACACCAGGTCGTCGGCGCGTACCACGCTGCCGACCTCGACCGCGCGGGCCACCGCCAGGTAGCTGCCGGTCGCCCGGACCGAGGTGACCGCGAACGCGGAACCCAGCCCGCCGAGGGCGATCAGCAGGACGGCGAGGCCGAGCAGTCCGGGGCGTACCCGGCGTTGCCGGACCACTCGGGGCGGGGCGACCGGCGCGTCCACCGGAGGGGTTGCGTCACGGGTCGCCACACTCATCGGTCCCCACCTTTCGTTCGCGGTTGCGGGGCTCGCAGGACCGGCTCACTCCTCGCGCTCACCGGGTCACCACCTGAAGCTCGTTGATCTGGATCTCGACGGTGCCGGTGGTGCGGGTGACCCCGGGGATGTTGCCGCTCTCGCCACCGGTGCTGGTCCAGGTGACGGACCAGTGCGTGGTCGCCTGGACCTCGTACGTCCTGGCCTCCTGGTAGCCGTTGCGGTAGCCGCAGTCCGGCGAGGGCCGGCCGGCATGCTGGCCCCTGGGGTCGTACGGGGTGCCGGGCCCGGTGCAGGTGACCTTGTCGCCGTTGCCCATGTCCCAGACGGCCCGGTCGACCTCCGCCCGGATCGTCACTGTCAGGCCCCGGTCCGAGGCGGAGGCGCTCAGCGGGCCGAAGTAGTTCTCGCCCCGGCTGGCCCACATCCAGACCGGCAGGCCGACCAGCCCGGGGCCGACGGACTTGCGCGGTGCGACCGCGGCGCGGGGCGCCAGCAGGCTGATCGAGGCGAACGCCCGGCGGGCCAACTCCTCCGGGTCGGGCGGGGCGCCGAAGCCGGGCGGCGGCTCGTCCAGCGGCACGACGCGGCTGTCGCCGAGCGCGCCGTCGACGCAGCTGCGCACGTACCACTGCTGGCCCTCGGGCGCCTCCGGCTGGGGCTCGGCGAGCTTGTAGTAGCAGCCGATGCTGTTGTCGAACCAACCGAGCACGTCGTCGTAGCAGGGGATGGTGCGGCCGTTCCACTGGCAGCCCCCGCCGCCGCCCCCGCCGTTGTTGTCCCCGCCGTCCCCGCCGCCGTTGTCGCCACCACCGGGGGTGCCCGGGTCGTCGTCCCAGACGTTGCAGTTCGGCTGGGCCGGTGGGCACTCGGCACCCGGGTCGGCGGCCGTCGCCGGCACCGCTGACGCGCTCGCCAGCAGCACCGCCAGCGCAGCGCCGAGCAGCACCCGGCGCACGGCACGGGTGCCGCGCCGGACTCGCCGGCCGTCCGGCCGGCAATGCGTGACGGCCCGGGTCAGCACGGCTGGTCCTGGTGGGCGGTGCCGGTGCTGATCAGCCAGCGGCCGTCGGGATAGCGGGTGGCGGTGGCGGTGGCCAGGTGGCGGGAGCCTCGGGTACCCGGTACCACCTTGTCGTCTTCGAGGTAGACCAGCCGGTAGCCGCTGGCGTCGACGCAGTCCTGGATCTCCACGGAGGGTGGCTCGGCGTCCAGGTCCACCGAGACCACGGTGGGGTCCTCGGATCGCAGCGTGCCGGTGCTGACCGCGCCGTGCTCGCGGGCCTGACGAAGGTTCAGTCGGACCCGGGTCAGCAGCGGGTCGGCGAGGAACCGGGTCAGCTCGGGCGCCTGCGGGTCGCTGCGCCGGCTCGCCGTGCGGGACGCCTTGAGGTAGCCGGCGTAGGCCGCCAGGGCCGCCTTCTCCGCCGCCGCCTCGTCGGCGGCCCGCTGGGCGCCGACGGGTCTGCTCCGTTCGGGCCCGGTAGGGGTGGACGCCTCCTGCGTACCGCCGCAGGCGGTGGTCGTGCCGACCGTGGCCGCCGCGACCAGACCGGCCGTCCAGCGGCTCAGCTGCCGTGCTCGCACCCTCGTGCCCTCCTCGGTGCCGACCCGGCGACCGCCGTCGCCGGCGTTTCCGGGCGTGCGGCAGCGCGACCGGACGACTGTCTCCGGTCCTGTCCAACACGCAGCCGCATTTACCTCAATGGATCGTCTACAAATGCACTGCCTTGGTTGGTCGTGGGCCGTGGACGTGGGTTGCGTCACATCCAAGGGGCGAGCATAGGCTGACGCCAGCCAATGCAACAGAGGCAATCCAACTGAACACTCTGAGTTATGAACGGTGGTGGTGCCGGATGGCTACCGGAGGGTTGTCGGCGTCGATCGGCCCGTGGTGGCAGCCGGGTGGGCGCGGGCGGTCGGGCGGTCGACTCCGCCGCCGGCCGGCCATTCGAGCGGGCGGCCGTGATGCGGTAGGAAATGGCAATCGGTCCGATCCGTCCCCCGGTAAAAGGGTGCCAATCGGGCGTCAATTGCTTTCTATGGGAATTGCGTCTGCCCGTTCGGTACATTCCGGCCGATGCCGCTCGGGCGGGACGGCGACCCCCGCCCGACGTTCGGGCCACCACCGGACACGACCGGACAGACTACCCTCCGTGTTGGCAGGTAGCGCGGGGCAGCCGGCGTGAGCCGCCCCGACAGCCCGGAGTCGGTGCGTGACCGCGCCGAGGCCGGCCACCCGCCAGCGGAGCACACCCCGCCACCCCGTCGACCGTGGCACCGCGCGGCGGCCCTGCTGACGCTCACCCCGCTGCTGCGGTACGCCGTCGCCCGGCACGCCGTACCCCCGGGAACCGACCGCCGGACCGGCTGCGACGCCTGCGGCGCGTCGATCGGCCCCGACCGGCCGTGGCCGGCGTTGGGTCCGTCCGCCCGCTGCGCCGAATGCGGTGCCCGGATCGGCGCACCGCCGGCCACCGTCGAGTTGGCCGCCGTGGCGGCCCTGGCCGCGCTGCTGCTGGCCCGTCCGCCCGCCATCGAGGGGGTGGCCGCCGCCTGGTGGTTGGCCTTCGCGGTGCCGCTGCTCTTCGTCGACCTCGCCGTGCACCGGCTGCCCGACCGGCTCACCTGGCCCGCCGCCGCCGGCACCTGGCTGCTGCTCGGCGTCGCCGCCCTCACCGGGACCGGGCCGGCACCGTGGCTGCGCGCCACCGCCGCCGGGCTCGGGCTGGCGCTCTTCTTCGCCGCCACCACGCTGCTGCTCGGCGCGCGGGGCTTCGGCATCGGCGACGCCAAGCTCGCGTTGAGCGCGGGCACCCTGCTCGGCTGGTACGGCTGGAGCGTGCCCGTGCTCGGGCTGGTGCTCGCGCTGACGCTGTCCGGAGTGGTCGCCCTGGGCCTGCTGGTGAGCCGCCGGGCCCGCTGGTCGAGCCACCTGCCGTTCGGGCCCTACCTGGTGCTCGGCACCCTCGGTGCGCTGCTGCTGGTGTGGTGAGCCGGTCGGCGGGGAAATGTCAGCCCGCAGGGACCGTCGTAATCTCCTGGAGGCGCAGTGCAACCCACCCCCGATCGGCCGTCCGCTCAGCCCGACGAGCGCTGGCGGATCCGGCGGACCCGGGACGACCTGGATCGGCTCGGCGAGACCGAGTCGATCTTCGCGTTGAGCAACGGCTGGCTGGGCTGGCGCGGCACCCTCGACGAGGGTGCGCCGGTCGAGATGCCCGGCAGCTACCTCAACGGGTTGCACGAACGGCGCGCGCTGAACTACCCCGAGGACGGGTACGCCTTCCCGCAGCTCAGCGACACGGTCATCAGCGCGCCCAACGCCACGCTCGTCCGGCTCTGGGTCGACGGCGAGCCACTGGACCTGCGTACCGGCACGCTGCTCGCCCACGAACAGGTGCTGGACCTGCGGGCCGGAGTGCTCGAACGGCTCACCGAATGGATCTCGCCGGCCGGGCGCGGGGTGCGGGTACGCAGCACCCGGCTGGTGTCGCTGCCCCGCCGCCGGATCGCCGCCGTCGACTGGACCGTGGAACCCCTGGACGGGCCGGTCGACGTGCGGATCAGCGCGGACCTGCTGGCCAACGAACGCGTCCCGGAGCGCGCCGACGACCCGCGGGCCGCCTCGCTGATCCAGGACCCGCTGGTCGCCGAGCTGCACCACGTCGACGACGCGGACGGGCTGCTGGTGCACCGCACCGAGCACAGCGGACAACGGGTCGCCGTCGCCGTCGCGCACCGGCCGACGGTCCCGGAGCATTTCGCCAGCGACGGTGACGCCACCCCGGACCGGATCCGGCTCACCCTCACCGGGTCGCTGCGGCCCGGCGAGCAGGTACGGCTGACCAGGTTCGCGGCGTACGAGTGGGCGCCCGTCGACGGATCGACGGCCGAGGAGCTGGCCGGGCAGGTGGTGGCCGAGGCGGACGCCGCCCGTACGGTGGGCTTCGAGACCCTGTTCGCCGAGCAGCGTGCGGCCTTCGACGAGGCCTGGCGCACCGCCGACGTGGTCCTCGACGGTGACGAGCAGTTGCAGCTGGCGATCCGGTTCGCGATGTTCCACCTGATCCAGGCGGGCCGGTCGGACGGCGACCGGACCATCCCCGCCAAGGGGCTGACCGGCAACGGCTACGACGGGCACGTGCTCTGGGACACCGAAGGGTACGTGCTGGCGGCACTGACGTACGTCGCTCCCGAGGTGGTCCGGTCGGCGCTGCGCTGGCGGCACCGGCACCTGCCGCAGGCACTAGACCGCGCGGCGGAGCTGCGGCTGACCGGCGCGACCTTCCCGTGGCGGACGATCAGCGGCCGGGAGTGCTCCGGATACTGGCCGGCCGGCACCGCCGCCCTGCACGTCAACGCCGACCTCGCCGACGCGGTCCTGCGCTACGCCGGGGCCACCGGCGACCAGGACTTCCTCACCGGGGCCGGGCTGGACCTGCTGGTGGCCACCGCCCGGCTGTGGCACGGCTTCGGGCACTTCACCGACGACGGTGTCTTCCACCTCGTCGGTGTCACCGGCCCGGACGAGTACGCCGCGCTGGTCGACGACAACCTGTTCACCAACCTGATGGCCCGGCGGAACCTGCGCGGCGCGGCCGACGCCGTCGAGCGGTACCCGGAGGCGGGCGACCGGCTCGGCGTGGACCCGGCCGAGGTGGCCGGCTGGCGGGCCGCGGCCGACGCGATGGCCGTGCCGTACGACGCCAAGCGCGGCGTGCACCAGCAGGCCGCCGGATTCACCGCGCGGCCGGAGTGGGACTTCGCCGGCACCGGCGACGACGACTACCCGTTGCTGCTGCACTTTCCCTACCTGGAGCTGTACCGCCACCAGGTGGTCAAGCAGGCCGACCTGGTGCTGGCCATGCTGCGCTGCCCCGGCGAGTTCACCGCCGAGGAGAAGGCGGCGAACTTCGCCTACTACGAGGCGCGCACCGTCCGCGACTCGTCGCTGTCCGCCGCCCCGCAGGGGGTGCTCGCCGCCGAACTGGGCCACCTCGACCTGGCGTACGACCTGTTCGCCGAGTCGGTGTTGCAGGACCTCGAGGACCTCGGCGACAAGACCGGCGACGGGTTGCACCTGGCCTCCCTGGGCGGGGCTTGGCTGGCGCTGGTGCAGGGCTTCGGCGGCCTGCGCGACGACCGGGAGCGGCTCTCCTTCGACCCCCGGCTGCCCCGCCGGATCGACCGGCTGGCGTTCAGCCTGCGCTGGCACGGTCATCGGCTGCTGGTCACGCTGACCGCCGACGAGGCCCGCTACGAGTTGCCCGATGCCGAGGCTGACGCCGCCATGGAGCTGTGGCATCACGGTGAGTGGGTGCGGGTGACCGCCGACGCACCGGTGAGGCGGCCGATGCCGCCGCTGCCCGACTTCGGCGACGAGCCGCCCTCGCCCCCGGGCCGCCGCCCCGCCCGCCGCTGAGGGGTAAGGAAGGGCCCCTTGTTAACGCCTGCGGTAGAGGAAGGGCCCCCTATTAACAGATCACTCCGCCCGCCCGGCGGACGCTAGGGTGCGCGGGTGCCTGAACTGGAACGGCTCAGCGCCGAGCATGCCGACGCGTTGCTCGCCTTCGAGCGGGACAATCGCGAGTGGTTCGCCCTTTCGGTGCCGGACCGGGGCGCCGGCTACTTCGCCGAGTTCGCCGCCCGGCACGCCGCGCTCCTCGCCGAGCAGGCCACCGGCCGGTGTCACTTCCACCTGCTGGTCGACGGCGAGGAGCTGCTCGGCCGATTCAACCTGGTCGACGTCGAGGCGGGCGAGGCCGAGTTGGGCTATCGGGTGGCGCGGCGGGCCGCCGGGCGCGGGGTCGCCACCGAAGGCGTACGGCGGGTGGCCGCGCTCGCCCGAGCGGCGTACGGGCTGCGCCGGCTGACCGCGTCCACCACGCTGGACAATGCCGCCTCGTTGGCGGTGCTGCGACGCACCGGCTTCGTGCCGGTCGGCGAGGTGTCACTCGATGGTCGACCCGGGCTGCGGCACGTGCTCACGCTGGTCGCCGAGGACTGACCCGCCGGACATCCGCTGCCGCACCACCTCCAGCTCTTCGAAGGCGTACGCCCAGTTGTGGCACTTGAAGCTGCGCAGTCCCTCGATCGGCGAGCGGCAGTCGGCACAGCGCACTCCAGGGATGGCGTCGGGCAGGCCGGTGTTCACGTACCGGCGGTCGCCGAGGATCACGGTGGCGATCATCATCGAGTCGTGCACGCCCTTCAGCGCCGAGCCGACGATGTCGTACCAGGTGATCCGGCGACCGCACTTCGGGCAGTCCGGCTGGTCGCCGCTGACCCACAGGGGCGCGCCGATGGTGCGCGACGGCATGCCGAGCAGCTTCTCGATCCGCCGTACGTCGGACTCGGGTGTCGTCCAACGGTGCCGGCCGGGCAGCGAGGCGGGTGAGTCGTAGACGGCTTGGAACAGGGTGTAGTCGACCTCGACGGTCTCACGTTCGCTGGTCATCGGCGTCCTTCCCCGGACTTCTCGGCGCCCCCACCGTGGTCACCGGTGGGTTGTGGGCACAACCGGATCAACGACACGGCAGGGCCGCCGGCCCCGGGTCAGGCGTACCTCCAGCGTGGAGCGCGTCCCGGCCGGAGCCGGCGGGGACGTCACGAGGGTGACGGAGCGGCGGCCGGATCGACGGGCGTGGCCTGCGGGGCCTCGGTGATCGCCTGGCTGCGGACCTCAAAGATGATCAAGTAGCCGAGGATCCACAACTCGCCCGCGGTGGCGGGTACCACCAGCAGGTCGGCGACGATACCGGCGCTCGGGGCGAGGTACCCGACGAAGGTGCTGAGCACGTAGCCGGGGCCGCCGACGAGGAGGATCCAGCCGGGGGCGCGGGGCAGCCAGCCCGACCGGAGCACGCACCAGCAGCCTGGCGCTCGGCTTCGCCTAGGAGGTCTTCCAGCCGGCGTCGGCGGGCGGAAATGCCGACGTCGGGGCGGCCGAGGCGCAGTTGGCCGTGATGGCCGAGAAGCTGCCCCGTCTGGCGGCGATGGTGGCTGCCGAGATGCACGACGCCGAGGACCCGACGCTGGGCTGGTGCGACGGTCAGGTCGAGTTCGAGTTCACTCTCGATCTGCTCTTCGACGGCCTCGAACGCGCCCGAGAGTGACGATACTGCTTGCATCCTGCAACCAGTACGCCTACGGTCGTGGCTACTGCTTGCGAAGTGCGGACGGTTGAGCTGTCGAGAAGACGGAGGAGTGGCATGGGGCGGGTCCTGCTGAACATGAGCGTCTCCCTCGACGGCTTCGCGGCCGGGCCTGACATCAGCGCCGAACACCCGATGGGCCGAGGCGGCGAACGGCTGCACGAGTGGCTGTTCCCGGACGACGCCGACCGCGCGGTCGCTGCCGATGGCATCCTGCCGAGCGGCGTCGACGCCGAGCAGGCACGGGACCTGCAGGCGAGCACGGGGGCCGCGGTGATCGGCAAGCGGATGTTCGACATCGGCGTCGATCTGTGGCAGGACACGCCCTATCCGGTCCCGACCTTTGTGGTCACCCACGGCTCCCGCGAGCCGCTGGCCATGCGCAGCGCGGCCTTCACCTTCGTCACCGGTGGCGTCGGGGACGCGCTCCGGCAGGCGCGCCGCGCGGCAGGTGACCGCAACGTCCTGGTGATGGGTGGCCCGACGATCGCGCAGCAGTACCTCCGGGCCGGGCTGGTGGACGAGATCCGGCTCCAGCTCGTCCCGGTGCTGCTCGGGGCCGGCACCAGACTCTTCGACCACCTCGGCACCGACCATGTCGAGCTCGAACGGACCATGGTGCTGGAGTCACCGCACGTCACCCATCTGCGGTTCGAGCCCTCGGCGGGCCGGCCTGCGCGGGAGAACCAGGGGTGAGATCGGCCGTTCGGACCGCCATGATTCGCCGTTCAGCCCTCGACAATCCCGCGTTGCTGTCGGCGGCCGTGCGGCATTCAGATCGCTTTCCAGTATTTCGCCCCTACCGGCGGGGCGAACCGGGCCGATTCACCGCCAAGGTGCACCGATCAGGGAATTCCTCGACCTAATACTCCCGAAACAGTCGAAGTGCCGGCGCATCGACGCGACCGTGCGCGTACGCCGACGTGGGTGACCAGTTGATCGCTTGCTGCAACCCATCCTCCCTGCTAGAGTGGCGCTTCGGGAGCGCTCCCATGAAACGTAGCCGTAATCGGATCCACTCACAGGAGCACGTGGTTCGAAATACCTAATCCCAATCAGCGGAAACGAATACGAATCCGGGGACGGCGTGGGTCATCACTCACACACGAATGTCGAGCTGGCCGAGGAAATCTTCCGTGAGCATTACCGGCGGCTGGAGGCCGCCTCGATCGCGCTGACCCGCAACGCCCCGGTGCTCGGCCAGTTGCGGCGTAACGTCCACGCGATCGTCACGGACGTGACGGAACAGCTTGATCTGCCGGCGTCCTCGACCGGGACGGTCGATGAAACCGGCGAGGTGTTCGACGTCGGCGAGGTGATCGACGACGCGCTGCTGCCCACCGAGATCGGCGTGGACCGGGCGCTGCGCAACATCCATCCGATCGAGTCGCTCCGCGCCGCCGCGCTGCTCTTCGAGGTGGCGCTTCCGATCATCCTGCGCCGTCACGTCATCACCGATCCGGCGCGGGTGGCCGCCGTCAGCCTCGCCCTGCACGACGCAATCTCCCGGCGGGTGTCGCTCTCCTCGCTGGCCTACGTCAACTACCTGATCGAGAAGCTGCAGGCCTCGCGCCGCGAGGAACGCCGCCGGATCGCCCGCGATCTACACGACCGGCTCGGCCACTCGATCGGCCTCGCCCTGCAGAACCTCGACCTCTCCCGGCACTACGGCACCCAGGAACCGCGGCGGGCCGCCGACAAGGTCGACGCGGCAATGGACGACATGCGCGAGGCGATGCGGACCGTGCAGGAGCTGACCGCGGAGCTGCGCCGCTCGTTCGGCGCCGACGGCATCGAGCCGGCCCTGCGCGGCTACCTCTCGTCGAGCGTGCCGGCCACCATCCGGACCGGGCTCACCGTCACCGGCGACGTCAAGGCCATCCCCCGCGAGGTGGGCGAGGAGCTCTACCTGATCCTGCGGGAGGCCGCCCGCAACGCGGTGCGGCACGGCGAGGCCACCGAGCTGCGCATCACGATCGCCGCCGCGGAGGAGGCGGTCAACGCCGAGGTGGTCGACGACGGCCGCGGCTTCGACCTGATCACCGCGCAGGCCGCCGGCTTCGGGCTGCGATCCATGGCGGAGCGCGCCGATCTGCTCAACGGTCGCCTCACCATCACCTCCGCACCCGGCAGCGGCACGGTCGTCGCGGTCGAGGTGCCGGTCTACGGCACGGAAGGATGAAGCGACCAGGCCCCATCCGGGTGGTGTTGGTCGACGACCACACCCTGTTCCGGGAGGGCCTGAAGGAAGTCCTCGGCACCGCCTCGGACATCGAGATCGTCGGTGCCGGTGGCAGCGGCCCGGAGGCGGTCGAGCTGACCGCCGAGCACGAGCCGGACGTGCTGCTGCTCGACGTGGAGATGCCCGGGGCCGGGGTGACGGCGACGATCCGGCAGGTGCTCGGGCAGCGGCCGGACACCCAGATCATCGTGCTCACCATGCACGACGACGCCGAGCTGGTGCGCGAGGTGCTCGAAGCGGGGGCCAGCGCGTACCTGCTGAAGACGATCCTGCGGGACGAACTGCTGGCGGCGGTCCGCTCGGTCCGCTCGTCGGCGAACATCCTGCTGGCGGTCTCGCGTGGCACGGTCGAGCAGCTCGATCGGCGGCCACCCGGCTCGGGCGGGCCGGGTGAGGCGCTGACCCAGCGGGAGCGGGAGATCATGATCCTCGCCTCGGACGCGCTGAGCAACCAGCAGATCGCCTCCCGGCTGCACATCACCGAGGCCACCGTGAAACGGCACCTGACCAACGCGTACGCGAAGCTCAACGCCGTCTCCCGGGTGGACGCCATCCGCAAGGCCGTGGCCCGCCGGATCATCCCCGACGGGCGCCGCCTCTCCCGGTGACTCAGATCGCGAGGCACTGGGCGATCGCGGTGAGGTGCACGGCGTACTGGGTCAGCATGAAGGCCCGGTAGGGCCGGCGCCGGCGGCTGCGGTCTCCGTCGCTGATCCGGGTCAGCACGCAGCAGCTCAGCACGACCGCGCCGGTGAGCAGCAGTCCGGCCAGCGGCAGCAGCGTCGGTTCGGTCACGCTGACCGCGGCCAGTCCACCGGCGACGATCAACGCGCCCAGGGCCAGCAGGATTCGCGCGGTGCGCTCGGGCAGCACGATCGGCAGGGTGTGCCGGCCGGCCAGCCGATCGCCCGCGACGTCCGGCAGGTCCTTGGTCATCCCCACCAGGCCCATCCAGAACGACAGCGCCAACGCCACCGCCAGCATCCGCGGATCCGGCACGCCGCCGCCGGCCGCGTGCCACCCGGCCAGGTAGGTGACCAGGCCGCCGGCCACCACCACGGCGACGAACCCCGGCAGGTTGGCCTTCTGCGGACGGGGTGCCGCCGAGTAGAGCCAGCCGAGTGCCAGCATGACGACCACCAGCATCGCGAAGCCGGTGGAGACCAGCGCGCCGAGGGCCACCGCCACCGCGCTGAGGACGGTCGCGATCGTACGGGCGGCGGAGGCGGGCAACGCGCCCGTGGCGAGCGGCCGGCCGGAGCCGTTGTGCCGGTCCTCGGTGCGGTCGCAGAGGCCGTTGAGCAGGTAGACCTGCCAGGTGGCGCAGAGCCAGGCCAGGGCGCCGACGGTCACGTCCCGCACGGCCATGGCCTGCAGCGGCGGCGCGGCCAGCAGCGCCCCGGTCAGGAAGCGGAGCTGGAAGACGACCTGCACCATCGGCCGGCTTTCCGAGAACGAGAGGCCGACGATGCGCGAGAAGGATCCGATCGGAACGGGCTGCGTAATTGATGGACTCGACATCTCCGACCCCCAAATGGTGGCGCGAATTCGATGAGTCTATTCTGGGTGCCGCAGGTGGCGATTCGGCTCCGACAATAACGGAAGATATGTCTACTACTTTGGTCGTACGCCTTCTGCCACCTTCCGGTAGTTAGTGCTGGACCTCCGGATCTACCACTACTTTCGATCCCGCCGAGTGTTTAGGGTGAGCCCTGGGACGCTATTTCGACTCGGGGGGAAGTGAGACGGGGGAAATGACGCAGGAGATGGTACGACCGATAATTTTTCCAGGGCACCGGCAGCCGATGCCGGCCGACAGTCTGACGATCACGCTGGTGGTGGACAACGAGGTCGCCCGGCGGGGTCTGGCGGCTGTCGTGCAGCAGGTGCCGTGGGTCCGGATGTGCAGCACCCCGGACGACGCGAACGTGGTCATCGCCTCACTGCGGGCGCTCAACCGGGACGAGGCGGTCTGGCGGCACGACGACGGACGGCCCCGCAAGCTCCTCGTGCTGCTCGACGAGCCGGACCAGGTGGACAACGTGCGGTGGCTTACCGCGGACGGTTACCTGCTCTCCCGTGACCTGACGCCGGAGGCCCTGCACCGGGCGCTGCTCCAGGTGGCCGACGGTCAGCTGGCGGTACCCGCCGAGCTGGGCCGGCACCTGCTGAAGCTGGCGACGGGCCCGGCGCGGCGGGAACGCACCCGAGGCCCGGTGCTCACCCCACGGGAGCGGGAGACCCTGGGGCTGCTCGCCGAGGGTCTGAGCAACCGGCAGATCGGGCGCCGGCTCGGCGTCTCGGAACACGGGGCCAAGCGCCTGGTGGGCAGCATCATGACCAAACTGGACTCACCGAACCGCACCCTCGCGGTGGCGATCGCACTGCGGGAGCGGCTGATCCAGGCCGAACCGGCGTAGGCCCAGCCAGGTACGCACCACCACCTGGTAGTCGGCGGTGCCGGTCAGCGCGACCGCGGCGACGTTCCCGTCGCCCAACGAGACGTCACGCACCACCCACGGGCCAGGCATGCCGGCCTCGCCCGAGCAGCGCAGGCCGTACCCGTGGGGGAGATGACCGGCACCGACCCGCACCGGCAGTCCCTGCACCAGCCGCCCGCCGCTGGCCTTGACGCAGGCCTCCTTGCGGGTCCAGAAACGCAGGTACCACCAGTCCCGGGCCGGACCGCGGGCGCGGCCGACCCGGACCGCCTCGGTCGGCGGGTAGAACCGGTCCGCGAGCCGGCCCGCCGGCAGCGTCGCGCCCGGATCCTGCCGGCCGAGGTTCTCCACGTCGACGCCGATCTCCCGGCTCCTCGTGATCGCCAGCAGCGCGAGGTCCGCCGAGTGGGAGAGGTTGGCCTTCACCTCCGGCCGCCCGGCCAGGGCGGGCTTGCCGTGCCGACCCCGGCACCAGGTCACCTCGTGCGGTGGGAGGCCGAGGTACCCGCCGAGGATCAGCCGGCTGGTGGCGTGCGCCCGGACGTAGCGGCGGCGGAGCCGAGCGTCGCCGAGCCGGTCGGCCCGGCGACGCTCGTGCGGGTCGAGCAGGCGTTCCGGGTCAGGGTCGCCAGGTGGTACCCCGTGCAGCGGTATCCGCCAGACGTGGACGACGTCGTCGAGCCGCATCACCGCGCTCCCGTGGCCGCCAGGACTCTCTCGTCCGCCGCCACCGTCACCAACAGCTCCTCGATCCCTCGCAGGATCTCGGCGACCTCGGCGCGGGCGATCCGGGAGGTGTCGGCGCGGACGCTCAGCTCCACCCGGTCCGGACCGTCCTCGATCGCCTTGAGGAAGAAGGTCAGCTCGTCCATCTCGTACCCCGCGCCGAAGGTGAGCCGGCTGGTCGCCTGTGCGGCGTGCAGCCGCCCGGCGGTGGCCGGCTCGGCCTGACCCGCCGCGCCACCCTGGCGCAGGTCGTTGAAGTAGCAGGACAGGTCGGCCACGCCGCCCAGCGCGCCACGCAACACGGTGACCTCTTGCCGGTCGCTGATCCCGCTGCGGTAGGCCTTCATCGCGGTACCCCAGCAGCCCCGGACCACCGCGCCGAAGTCCTCCGCGGAGACGTCGATCGTGGCCGGCACGTCCTGCACCAGGTTCCCGACGTACCCGCGCAGCTCCGGGCGGTGCCGGTTGCCGGCGATCAGGACCATCGGGACCCGGCCGTTGCCGGTGCGTCGACCGAGGACCGTCGCCGTGGCGGCGAGCAGCACGACCGAGCTGCTCATGGCGTACCGGGTGGCGAGGGCGTCCAGGGCCAGCTTGACCGCGCTGGAGCTGAGCGCCGCCACGGCGTACCGGGGAGTCTCCGGCATCCGGGCCGGGAAGATGGCGGGCGGGGTGAGCGCCAGCTGCTCTCGCCAGTACGCCAACGACCGCTGCTGGATGCGCCTACCCGGCTCGCTCCGTTCGAACGCGGCCAGCTCGACCGGCTGGATCGACGGCGGTGGCAGCTCCTCGCCGGCCAGCAGGCGGGCCAGTTCGGCGCCGATCACCTGACCGCCGAGGTAGTCGGTGGCCGCGTGCGACAGGCAGGTGATCACCACCCGGGGCACGCCGTCGAGGACGCCGACCGCGGGTCGGATCGGCCAGTCCCGGGTGTGGTCGAACCGGTACCGGCGGACCAGTCCTTCCAGGTCGTCGATGAGTGCCCGGGGGTCCGGGTCGTCCGCGCCGGCCTCGCAGACCTCGACCGGCAGGTCACCCTCGGACGTCACCTGCTGCACCAGCTCGCCGGCCAGGTCCCGGTGGAACAGGGTACGCAGCGCCTCGTGCCGGCGGACCAGGGCATCGAGCGCGGCGAAGACCCCGGCCAGGTCCACACCCTCCGGCACCTCGGTGAAGATCGTCGAGTTGTAGAACGAGGTGTCCGGCATCATCCGGTCGATGTCCACCCAGATGCTGCGCTGGCCCAGGGTGGCGGGCGCCTGTGTCGATCGCTCGCCGTGGATCCGTACCGTGTGTCGGGTCAGTCGCGCCATGATGTCGCCTCCGCCTCTTGCGTCCTGGTCTCGGTCTGTCGCTGATCTCCAGCGCCCGCCCGGCGGCGGACGAAGAGGATGGTGACGATGACGGCGGCGATACCGAGAACGTTGGCGATCGCGACCGTCCAGTAGAGCGGTTCCGGCCCGCCAGCGGCCCGGGCCAGGTAGCCACCGACCGCCACGATGCCGCCGAAGTAGACGACGTTCAGGGTGATCGCCAGCGGACCGCCGCCGACCTGCTCCAACACCGTGAGAGCGGCGAGGACCAGGCCCATCAGTACGAAGGTGGGCGCGACGATGCCGAGGTAGCGGGCCGCCTCCGCGGCCACTGCCGGGTCCGCCGCGGTCACCTCGGCCAGCCAGTTGCGGCCGGTCCACACCAGCAGCGCGCAGACCAGGTAGAACGCCGCGGTCACCTGTAGTCCCGCGCGCAGCACCCCGGGCATCCGGTGGCTCTCTCCGATGCCCCGGTACTGGTTGGCGACGATGGCGGTGGCCGCGCCGATCGCCACGCCCGCCACGATGACCACGCTCTGCACCACGTACGCCACCGCGAAGCCGGACACCACGGTCGCGCCGAACGCGCTCACCACCCAGGTCAGGGCGAAGTTGCTGGCGAAGATCGCCACGTACGACCCGAAGACCGGCAGGCCCACCCCGACCAGCAGGCCGACGAGGTCGGGCCGCCAGGCCAGCGAGGTGCCGGGCCGCCACACTCCGGTACGCCGCAGCAGGTAGCCGCCGAGGGCGGTGCCGACCAGGCCGGACGCGCCGATCGCGATCGGCACCGACCACAGGCCCAGGCCCAGCCCGCCGGGCAGGCCGAGCGCGGCCACACCGACGATCTCCACCGTTGCGGCGGCGAGCAGCACCACGGCGCCCTCCCGGGGCCGACCCGCGCCGCGCAGGGTGGCCCCGCACAGCACCGAGCCGAGCCCGAGCAGCGCGGCCAGGCAGACCCACCGGACGAACCACACGAAGTCGCTCTGCACCGCCGGGTCGATCCCGAACAGCCGGCCCATCGCGGGGGCCGCCAGGCCGAGTGTCAGGAGCACCACGACCGACGCTGCGGCGCCGATGCGCGCGAACCCGGCCAGCGCCCGGATCCGGGCCTGCGAATCGTCGCCGCTCAGCGCCGAGGCGACCTGGTTCGGCACCGCGAGCCCGGCGTGCAGCGCGATGATCACGAACATGATCGGGGTGAACAGCGAGCGGACGTAGAGCGCCTCGTCGCCCATCCGGCTCATCAGGGCGACCACCACGAGTGGGACCAGGACGCCGACCAGGTCGCCGAGGACCATCGGCGTCGCCTGGCGCAGGACCTGACGGCGGTACTCAATCATCGTCGAACCTGCCCTTGGTCAGTGCGTGGCACACGTTCAGCCGCTGCACGTTGCGGGTGCCCTCCATGAACTCGACACCGCGGGCGTCGCGGGCCAGCTTGTCCAGCCATGGGTGCTCGAACCGGGCGCCCGGCCCGAGCATCCGCAGCGACTGCAGGGTGGCCTCCTCCGCGAGCTGGGCGGCCTGTGCCTTCGCCGCAGAGGCGAGGTAGCCGTTGCGGGGGTCGCGATCGACCTCGTGGGCGGCGCGCAGGATGAGCTGCCGAGTGGTGTGCACGCGATGGCCCAGCCGGTCCAGCTCCTCCCGGTGCCGACCCCGTTCGCCGTTCGATCGAGCATACTCGATGGCAGCCCGGGCGATTCCCAGCGCGATCGCGGCGACACCCGGGCGGAGCAGGTTGAACGTGCGCAGTGCGCTCCACATGCCGCGCGCCGAGGCGGGCAGGTGGGCGCCGAGCACCCGGCCGGGATCCACCGGCACGCCGTCGAAGCGGATGGCGCTGATCTGGGCCCCACGCAGCCCGATCGTGTCCAGCGGCTCCGCCTGATAGCCCGGCGCGTCGGTCTCCACCAGCACCGCGACCACGCCGAGCGGCCCCGGCCCGGTACGCGCGAACACCGTCCCCAGCTGGGCGCGGGTCGCGTTGCCGACGTACCTCTTCTCGCCGTGCAGGGTCAGCGAACCGTCCGACGCCTTGCGTAGCGTGGTGCTCAGCGCCATCGCGTCCGAGCCCCGCGCCGGCTCGGTCAGGGCGAAGAACGTCCAGGTCGGACGCTCGCGTACCCGGCCGAAGTACCACTGCTGCTGCGCCTCGTCGCCGAGCATCCCGACCAGGACGCCGCTGAGCGACGCGCCCGGCGAGGCGAGGAACATCCCGGCGTCACCGGAGGCGATCTCCTCGGCGGCGACCACGCGCTCCACCGCCGTGGTGCCGTAGTACTCGTAGTCGCCGATGCGCATCGGGTTGGGCTGCATCCGCGGCGGGATCAGCATCTTGCCGACGTAGTCCACCGCGGGCAGGTCCAGGTGCCGGTAGACGGTGTCGGGGTCGCGTTCCAGCTCGAAGGCGTGCGGCCGGAGCTGCTCGGCCCATTCGCGGGCGCGTTCACGCAGCACCCGCAGCCGGTCATCCTGATCTGTGATCGTCATGATCAACTCCGTCGAGGTGCGCGTCGGCCAGCAGTTCGGACAGGTGCGCGATGCCACCCGGCCCGTCCGACAGGAACCCGCCGGCGCCGAGCAGCCGCAGTGACATCCGGTCGGTGTCGGTGATCTGCCGGTGCAGGTGGGCGGCGAGGGACGGGCTCAGCTCGTCGCCCGCCGACTCCAGCGCGTCCAGGACGGCGACGACACCCTGCTGCTCGGTCACCGCCTCGGCGAGGCTGCCCTGGACCAGTTGCTGCTGGATCAGCGGCACGCCGCCGCTGGTCCGGCCGGCCAGGTAGGTCCTGGCCTGGTCGAGCAGCCACTGCGAGACGCCGAGTCGCAACCAGGTCAGCCCGAGCACCCAGCCGGCGGGCCGACTGTCCGTACCGCCACGCTGCGGCTGCCATCCCGGTGGGCACAGGCCGTGCCCGCCCGGCCCGAAGAGCAACTCACCGGCGCCGGTCGCGGTCACCAGGGCCTGCCATCCCGCGTCGAGGCCATCCCGGCGGGCGATCGCGCGGCAGTCGGCGAGAGCGACTGCCGCGACCACGGTCACCATGCCGGGTCCCAGGCGAGGACGCAGAGGTAGCGCAGCCGCGGGTCGTACTCGGCCAGCACGGTCGGTCCGGCCAGTTCGCCGGCGGCGGCCCAGATCCCGGTGCAGAGCGGGCCCGGCGCGACCCGGTGTACCCGCTCGGCCAGCAGGGTGGCCTCCGGGGTGACCGGCGCGTCCAGCCCGGCGATCAGGTCGAACCGCCGCTGCGTGCGGTCGGAGATCTCGTGCAGGATCTCCACCAGCAGCGCTGGCGCCTGCGCCGGGGAGACCTTGGTGCGCTGGGCAAGCAGCACGCCGGCCTCACCGGGCTCGGTCGGGCGCAACGCGTACGCGACCGCGACATCCTCGGCCGGCAGCCGCTCGGAACCGTCCACCTCCCACGGGACGTTGCGCTGGTCGAGGACGAGCAGTCCGGTCCGAGCGTCCGGTCCGGCATCGCGCAGGTGGTCGGCGGCCAGCCGCAGCGCGGTGAACGGCGCGGTGACGCCCTGGTCGCTGACGCAGAAGACGGTCGGTCGGCCGGGTACCGCCTCGACCAGGTAACAGCCGGCCGAGGCCCGGGAATCGATGTCCGGGGTGGCGAACGCGAGGACGATCCGTTGCAGGCCGCCCACCCGCAGGGCCAGCTCGGCGACCACCGTCGAGGCCATCGTCGTGTACGAGGTGACCTGGGCGCGGGCCAGCAGTTCCCGGTCGTACGAGCGGCCGTAGCCGGTCACCATGTCGGAGAGGTAGCGGTCGAGGCCGTCGTCTTCGATCGGCCCGTGCCCGGGGAAAGTGCGTGCGGCGGCGGCCGCCGGCCGGACCGGCAACTCCCGGAGGAGGCCGGCCCGGTCGGCGGCGAGCCGTGGTGCGACTGTGGTGAACACGGTCAGCGGCTCACGTGCTCGGTGACGTACTCGGAGAGAGTGGTCACGGTCTCGAAGTGCCGCTGCTCCAGGTCGTCCGGGTCGAACTCGGCACCGATCTCGTTCTCCAGCTCCAGCAGCAGCTCCAACACGCTGGTCGAGTCGAGGCCGAGGTCGTCGAAGAGCCGGGTGTCTCCGGTGATGGTGGCGGCGTCCCGCTTCAGCACCGCCGCGAGTGCGGCGCGGACGCTGGCCACCACGGCCTCGTCCACGGTGCCCTGAGCCTGCCCCTGAAGAGTCGTCTCGATCATGACACGCGAATCCTTCCGTTCGAGGTGTGTCCGTTGCTGGTGCTGGCCGCCGGCACGAGCTGTGCCGGCGTGGTCAGGTCTTCGTGCATCGGCTGGTGGCTGAGCAGGTCCTCCGGGTCGTCCCGGTGCCGGATCAGGTAGGCGCGTCCCTCGTGGACCAGCACCTCGGCCGGGTATCCGTGGCTGAGGAAGTGCACCGGGGACGCGGTCGGCCCGTACGCGCCGGAGCGCAGCACCCCGATCAGGTCGCCGGGACGCACCGCCGGCAGCGGGACGTTCTTACCGATGGTGTCGTTGGGGGTGCAGAGCGGGCCGGTCACCTGCCACTCGGCGGCGGCCGGTTCGGTCACCCTGTTGAGCAGGACCATCGGATAGTTGCGCTTGACGAAGGAGCCGGTACCGACGGCCGCCATGTGATGGTTGGTGCCACCGTCGGCCACCGCGAACCGCTGGCCCATCGACTCCTTGACGTAGCGCACACCCACCACGTAGACGCCGGACGGAGCGGTGAGGTACCGACCCAGCTCCATGATCACGCGGGTGTCCGGGTGCCGGGTCCGGAAAGCCTCGACCACCGGGTTCACCCGCTCGGCCACCAGGGCCGGGTCCAGGTCGGTCTCACCCTCGAAGTACGCGACCCCCAGCCCGCCGCCGATGTCGACCATCTCCAGCGGGAAGCCGTGCCGCTCGGCGAGGCGCTCGGCGAGATCCAGGATCCGGGTGGTGTTCTCGGCGATGACCTCCTCGCTGAGGATCCGCGTGCCCAGGTAGGCGTGCACGCCCATCAGCCGGATGTTGGGCAGGCGTACGCCCAGGTCGGCTGCGGCGAAGAGCTGCGCCTCGTCGATGCCGAACTGGCGCGGCTTGCCGCCCATGGTCAGCCCGCCGCCCTTCACCGCGAACTCCGGGTTGACCCGCAGCGCCACCGGTGCGACGACGCCGTGCTCGGCGGCCACCTCGTCGAGCAGCTCCAACTCGCCGAAGGACTCGACCACCACCGCGTACACCTGCTCACGCAGGCAGGCGGCCAGCTCGTCGCGGCTCTTGCCCGGTCCGAGGAAGATGATGTCCCGTGGTGCCACCCCGGCGCGCCGGGCGGTGATCAGCTCGGTCAGCGACGAGACCTCTGCGCACGCGCCGTAGCTGTGCAGCACGGCGCAGATGGACAGGTTGGGGTTGGCCTTCAGCGAGAAGAACATGTCCACCGCGGGGTGCAGCCGCTCCCGCAGGCCCTGGTACTGCCGCCGCAGCGCCTCGCCGTCGTAGACGAACATCGGTGTGCCGAATCGCTCGGCCAGTTCGGTGATGCCGATGCCCTGCACGTCGTGCTCGGCGGTCATGATCCGGTCCTTTCGGTCAGGCCGGCCACCACGCCGGCCACGTGTTCGTCGAGCTCGCGCACCCGATCCTCGGTCGGCGCGATGACCAGCGCGTAGAGCCGGCCGTCGAAGCCACCGTCGCCACCGGCTGCGGCGTTGACCGTGGCGAAGTTGTTCACCAGGACACCCTCCTCGCCGGCCCGCTTCAGCAGGACTTCGCCGAGCGCCCGGTCCAGTCGCTTGAACGGCAGCGGCTCGGGCAGCCGCAGCGGGTACTGCCGGGCCAACGCCACCCAGCCCTCGGGTACGAAGCGCTCCTGCAACGGCAGCTGGTAGGTGGACATGTTGTTGCGGGCGTTGATCTCGGTCACCGGGAACAGCTGCTCGTCGTCGCCGACCATGGCGTCGACGCCGGCCACCCCGACGTAACCGTCGGCGTGCAGCCGCTCGCCGAGCAGCCGGGCGGCCTCGCGGATCTCCGCCTCCTGGCGCCCGTCCAGCCGGGCCGGGATGCGGTGCCCCTTGTGTACGCCGGACTCGGTGATCGCCTCCTTGACGAAGTCGAACCGGACGTCGCCGTCGCGTCCGACGGTCATCTGGTAGTTCAGGTCGGCCCGCTTGGCGACGAACTCCTCCACCACCAGACCGACCCGCTCGGAGCCGGTGGTCCGGGCCTTGCGGCTGACCATCCGGTCCATCTGGTCCAGCCGGCGCGGGTCGTCGACCACGACGATGCCCTTGCCGGACACCCCGTACGCGTCCTTCACCACCACCCGACGGCCGGACGCCAGGATCTCCTTCGCCCAGGTGACCGCCGCCGACCACTCGGTGAGCGTGCGGCAGCCCCGGCCGGCCGGCTGACGCAGGCCCAGCTCGTCGGCGACCCGGCGGCTGTAGACCTTGCTGTTGACCGCCTTGCAGATCTCCGCCGAGCTGGCGGCGATCCGGATCCCGGCACGCCGGGCGATCTCCTCCTCCAGCACCGAGACGCCGTGCACCGAGAGGTACGCGCCCTGCTCCGCCCACTCGGCCACCAGACGCAGCAGCTCCGGGTCGTCGAGCACGTCCTGGCTGACGGTCTGCTGCGGGTTCTGGGCGGCCACCGTGTGGATCTCCGGGAGCGCCACCCCCAGGCCCTCCAGGAAGGCCAGGTAGTCGGGGTCCGGAGCGGCCTTGAGCAGCACCCGGTCACCGGGGCCGGCCAGCAGCATCGCGAACTCGTCCATCCGGTTCACCACGGCGCTGCCGGAACCGAACGCCATCCGTGGCAGGCCGGGCTCGCCCTCGCCCCAGACGTCCTCCACCTCGAAGTTGCCGAGGAAGACGAAGCGAGCATCCTCCTCGCCGGCCACCGCGGTCTTCAGCCGGGGAATGAACTGTGCGGTCATCACACCTCCTAGTGCTCGAAGACCATGGCGGAGAAGGTCGCGCCGAGCCCGACGGCGACCATCAGGTAGCGGTCGCCCGGCGCGAGCCGCTCCAACTCCAACGCGGTCTGGTAGTTGATGAAGGAGTCGGCGCAGAAGCAGTGACCGGTCACCGCGATGTTGTCCAGCAGCACCCGGTCCACCGGGTAGCCGAGCTGCTTGCACAGCCGCACCCAGGAGAGCCGGTTCACGTTGTGCGGCAGGATCAGGTGCACGTCGGCGAGGTCGACGCCGGCGCGTTGGACCGCCGCCAGGACCACCTCCGCCAGGCCGTCCTGGTAGATCGTCTCGAACTCGGCGGCCCGCTCGGCGGTCATCCGCAGACCCGCGTTGAACTGCCCGTACGTGCGGGTGGCGTAGCCCAGCAGCCGATCGTGCCCGCTGCCCGTACCGACCAGCACGGCGGCCGAGCCCTCGCCCATGAACGTGGTGTTCGGGATGAGCTGTGCGGTCGGCGTGAACGCCTTCTCCCCGGCGAACACCAGGGCCAGGGCGTCCGGGTCGCCGTCCGCGGCGAGCAGCTCACCGGCGAGATGCACGGCCAGCAGACCCGAGGCGCAGGCGTGCTGGGTGACCGCGAAGGTGACCGCGTGCTCCAGGCCGAGCGCCTGGCGCACCTCGTGCAGCGGGTTCTCCGGGTACGGCGCCACGGTCTGCAGGGTGCGCGCCTGGAGCACGTACCTGACCTGGCTCTCCCGGCCGATCAGCGAGGTGAGCTTGCCGGCGGCGTTGAGCATCAACTGGGCGAGATCGCCCTCCGGCTCGTACCGGACCTCGGAGAGGCCGTAGAAGCGCCGGAACGTACGCACCTGCTTGGGGTCCATCGCCAGCCGCTCGCCGATCTCCTCGATCGGTACGACCGTCGGCGGCAGATAGGCGGAGACCGCCTCGATGGTCGTCACCGCGCACCCGCGGGCTGCTGCGCGGCGACCAGCTCCTCCAGGTGCGCGGCGAGCTCGTCGACGGTCGGGTAGTCCCAGACCAGCGTCTCGCTGAGCCGCATGTCCAGGTGCGTCTCGATATCGCCGCACAGGGCGAGCGCGTAGACCGAGTCCAGGCCGTAGTCGGCGAGGCGG
This sequence comes from Micromonospora phaseoli, assembly GCF_900109115.1. Classification (GTDB taxonomy): domain Bacteria; phylum Actinomycetota; class Actinomycetes; order Mycobacteriales; family Micromonosporaceae; genus Micromonospora; species Micromonospora phaseoli. The sequence continues at coordinate 355,073 of NZ_FNYV01000006.1, read as the reverse complement.
ACGGTGGGGTCGATCTCGGTCTCCGGGCGGCGGAGGTACTGCGCGACGCAGCCGGTCAACCAGGCGCGCAGGTCGGCCGGACCCTCGGCGTTCGATGCCATGTCGGTTTCCTTTCTCGGATGGTTTCCGGTCTTCGTCGGCTCCCGGGTCATCCCGGCAGCACCCGACGGGACAGGTCGAAGCTGCGCCGGTCGGCGTGCCGGGCGGCCAGTTCCTGGTAGAGGGGTTCGCGGTAGCGGTCGCCGCGGTCAGCGCCGGGACGTCCGATGCTGCGGGCGAGCCGGTCCAGCGCCGCGACCACCCAGGCCGGTCCGTCCCCCCGGACCAGCCAGACGTTCAGGCAGGCCGAGGCCGCGAGCACGGTGGCGTACCGGGCGGGCAGACCGAGCACCTCGACGCGGGCGTCGACGCCCAGGTCGCCGGGGTGCAGCGCGGCCCCCGCCTCGGCCAGGTCGCCGAGTTCGGCACGGAACTGCCCGGCGAGCAGGCGCAGTCGCCGCTGCTCCGGTGAGTCGCCGACGATCTGGTCGGCGGCTGCGGTCAGCGAGCCGACCAGGCCGTCGAGTCCGCCCGCCGAGACCCGCAGCCGGTCGAAGGGCAGCTCCGGCAGCTCCTCGCCGATCCGGAACAGGTCCGGACCGGCCGGGTCCGGGTTCACCCAGCCGCGTCGTGCCATCAGCGGCACCTGGGGAAGCATGGTGCCCAGGCAGGCGACCCGGGCGGCGTGCCCGAACCCCGCCGGAGCCAGGTCCCGCAGAAGCTTCTGGAAGATGCCGTACCGGCCCTCGCGGAGGTAGAAGTGTGCGCCGAGCACCAGGGAGAGCTGGTGCATGGCGTCCATCAGGCGCTTCGCGACCAGGTACTTCACGGCGGAGGCGTACATGCTGGTCTGGCCGGGCAGCAGGTGCAGCGCGCGGGACACCACGAGGCCGAGGCTGTCGCAGATCAGCAGGTCGAGGTACGCGTCCACGAGCAGCCGGCGTACCTCGGGCTGGTCGGCGACCGAGCGTCCGTAGAGCCGCCGGCCGGCCGCGAAGTCCAGGGTGAGCCGCAGGCCGGAGTCCAGCACACCGGCGAGCATCGTGGGGATCGCGGTCCGGGTGAGCTGGAACGAGCGCAGCGCGGTCTCGATGCCCTGACCGGGCCGGCCGACCACCGCCTCGTCGCCCACCGGGCAGTCGGTGAACTCGATGCCGCCCAGCTGCACGCCGCGCATGCCCACGCTCGGATAGCGGGTCAGGTCGCGTATCGCCCGGGCCGGCACCGCCTGCTTGTCCACCAGGATCTGCGAGTGGCTGCGGCTGCCCGCCCGTTCGTCGGTACGCGCCAGCAGCACCAGCCCGCGAGCCCGTTTGACGTTGGTGACCACCTCCTTGCGTCCGGTCAGCCGCCAGCCACCCTGCGCCTGCGGACGCGCCGCGAACTCAGCACGGGAGAAGTCGTTGCCGTGCGCGAGCTCGTGGTACGCCGAGGCGATCTTCTGGTTGGACAGCAGCGTCCCGGCGACCCAGCGGGCCTGCTCCGGTGAGCCGGACGCCCACACGTTGACCGACGAGATGAACGAGCTGACGCCGTAGCCGAGCCCCAGCGCCGGATCCCGCCGGAAGACCGTGCGCAGCACCTGGATCAGGTCGTCCGCGCCGGCCAGCCGGCCGCCGTAGCGGCGCGGCACGAACTCGGCGTTGAGGCAGTACTCGTCGAGGACGCGCTCGCCGGCGGCGAACATCTCGTCCCGCTCGTCGGCCGCCAGCACCGCGGTGTTGCCGATCGGGTTGCCGTCGTCGGCCGGGTCGCCGAGCAGGCGTTCCAGGTCGTCCAGGCGCGCGGGGGCCGTCATGACAGCTCCTTGAGGTCGTCGGTCAACCGGTCGAAGACGGCCAGGTCGGGCCGGTGGTCGCCGAGGCGGTCGGCGAGCAGGGTCAACGCGGCGGCAAGCTCCGGCCGGGTGGGTTCGGTGGACCAGCGGGAGAGCACCGCGGCGGCGGCCACGCACAGCTCGTACCGGTGCGCCAGGTCGAATGCCGCTGCGGTGGCCGCCACACCCTGCGGTGGCAGGTCGGCCATCTCGTCGTGCAGCCGCTCGCACCGCGCCAGCAGGTGCTCCGCGAGCCGCACCACGGACTCCGGCGCGTCGGCGCGGACCCGGTCCACCAGGGAGGGCAGGCTCTGCACGAGGCTGCACCCGGTGCGGGAAAACAGCTCCAGCCGTCCCGGCTCGGCCGGCTCGCCGTAGGGGTCGGTGGCGGCGCGCAGGCCGGCGTCGTCCCGGGTGCGCTCACGCCAGCCGGCCACCAGCCGGGGGAACTGGTTGATCAGCGAATGCCGGTTGACGAAGGTACTGCCGTCGAAGATGCCGACGATGCGGTGGTCGCGCTCCAGTTTCTGGAAGGCGCCGTGCTCGTAGACGGTGCTGAGGAAGGCCCGGGCACCGAGCAGTTCGCCGCAGCGCGCGATCGCCTCGTCGATCAGGGTCGGCGCCAGCGCCTTGGCGACCGCCGAGTAGACGCTCATCTCGCCGGTGAGCGTGCCGGAGGCCCGCCCGGCGAACATCACCACGGACTCCGCGACCAGCACGGCGGTGACGATCTCCCCGAGACTGCGGCGTACGTGCGGCAGCTCGATCAGCCGACGACCGTAGAGCTCGCGCTCCCGGACGTACCGAACGGTCAGCCGCAGCGCGTGGTCGGCCGCACCGAGCGAGAGCCCGGCGGCCATCACCCGGGTCAGCTGGAGCGCCTTGAGCACGATCTCCAGGCCCTCGCCCGGCCGCCCGATCAGCGCCTCGGCCGGCGCCACCGCGCCGTCGAAGGCGATGCCGCTGATGTCCGCCCCTCGGATGCCGTGCGTACGCACCTTCGGTAGCGGCTGGTAGCTGCCCGCCGCGAGCTGGTCCTTGTCGACCAGGAACAGGCTGTAGCCGCGCGCCCCGGCGTCGGCCGAGGTGCGGGCGAGCACGCAGACCGACTCCGCCCGGGTGGCGTTGTTGATCGGCCACTTCGCGCCGTCCAACCGGTACCCGCCGGCGCAGGGCGTGGCGGTCAGCTCGCCGGCCAGCAGGTCACTGCCGTGCCCGCGCTCGGTCAGCGCCCAGGAGACCACCGCGCCGGCCCGGATCCGGGCACCGAGCAGCTCGGCCCGTTCCGGGTCGCCGGCCACCCAGACGCAGACCGCGCCGAGGTACGTCTTGGCGTGCGCGATCGCCACGGTGAGGTCGTGCCGGGCGATCGTGCGGACCACCTCGACGAGCTGCGAATGGTCCTTGAGCACGCCGCCGAAGCGGGCCGGCACATACCAGTCGGGCACCCCCAGCTCGTCCAGGATCCGGCAGGCCTCGGCGGGAAAGGTCTCCGTCCTGTCCAGCTCGGCGACCCGGTCCGCGCGCAACGGCTCGGCCGCGGCCAGGGCGGCGTCCAGCAGGTCCGCCGACGAGGCGGTGACGGCGGTCATCGGGCTGCTCCGGCCAGCTCGCGCTGGTCCCGTCCGGCAAGGTGGGCCCGGACCTCGGAGGTGAGATCGGCGTACGTCGCGGCGAGCGAACCGTCCTGGAAGGACTCCCGGATCGCGACCCGCTGGATCTTGCCGCTCGTGGTGCGCTGCACCGCGCCGGGGCGGACCAGCACCACGCTCGCCTCCACCCCGAACTCGCGGGACAACTGGCGGCGAACGACCGCCGTGATCTCGGCCAGCTCCGCCGGCGTCGCCTTCCCGGCCCGCACCTCGTGCACCAGCACGACCTGCTCCTCCGGTACCGGCACGCTGAACGCGGCACCGACGCCGAGCGCCAGGGCCGGGTGCACCGACCGTGCCTCGGCCTCCAGATCCTGCGGGTAGAGGTTGCGCCCGCGGATGATCAGAAGTTCCTTGATCCGTCCGGTGATGTAGAGCTCGTCGTCGAGGCGTACCCCGAGATCGCCGGTGCGCAGGAAGCCGCGCTCGCCGCACGCGGTCTCCGCGTCGAAGACCGCGGCCGTGGCGTCGGGGTTCTCCCAGTAGCCACGCGCGATGCTGGGGCCGCGCAACCAGATCTCGCCCACCTCGCCGTCGGGGAGCAGCGCGCGGCTGCGCGGATCGACGATCCGGATGTCCATCTCGGAGACCCCGCCGCAGCCGACCAGGTCACGGGTGCCGCCGTCGGTCTCCGCCGGCACCGGCCGCAGCTCGCCGCGGCCCAGACGCTCCGCGTCGACCCGGGTGATCCGGGGCAGCCGGTGCTGGCCCGCGCAGGACACCGCGAGGGTCGCCTCGGCCAACCCGTAACCGGGTCCGATCGTCGTCGGGCGCAGGCCGTAGGGCGCGAACCGGTCGCGGAAGCGGGTCAGCGTGCTCGCCTGGATCGGCTCGGCACCGTTGATCGCCAGACGCCAGCGGGACAGGTCCAGACCGGCCAGCTTCTCCTCCGGGATCCGGCGCAGACACATCTCGAAGGCGAAGTTGGGCGCCGGGGAGGCGTGCACGTCGAAGCGGTCGATCAGGAACAGCCAGCTCTGCGGGTGGCGCAGGAAGACCGACGCCGGCATGTGCACGGTGCTGCTGCCGACGAACAAGGGGGAGAGGAGGAGCCCGATCAGGCCGAAGTCGTGGTGCATCGGCAGCCAGCCGCCGAACCGGGCATCCGACGGCATGTCGAGGATGCGCTGGTAGACGCCGGCGTTGTCGGCCAGGTTGGCGTGGGTCACCACGACTCCACGTGGCTGACTGGTGGAGCCCGACGTGTACTGCAGGAAGGCGATCCGGCCGGGATCCTCGGGTAGCTCGCGGAGTTGCTCCGCGCCGGGCATGTCGATCGCGTCGGTCACCAGGCACGGCAGGTCGGCCACGCCGGCGGCAGCCGCCCACGCCGCGACGTCGCCGGCCACGTTCGCCTCGGTGAGCAGGGCCGCCGCCCGGGCGTTGCGGACGATGGCGATCAACCGCTGGCTGCGGCGCTGCTGCCCGTCCGGCATCGGCACCACGATCGGGATCACCCCGGAGTAGAGGCAGCCGAGGATGGCCAGGGCGAGCTGCGGGCCGGGCGGATAGAGCAGCATCGCCCGGTCGCCGGCGTCGAGCCGGCCCTGTAGCAGCGCGCCGACCCGGCGGGCGGCGTCGTGGATCTCCGCGTAGGAGTAGCTGAGGGGTGTGCCGTCGAGCAGCGGGTCGGCCGCGTAGGTGAACGCGGTCCGCTCGCCGAACCGCTCGGCGTTGATCTCCATTCGGGCCCTGAAGCTGGTCACCGTTCACGCTCCTGCTGTGTCGTCTGAATCGAGATCGCCCGGTTGGGGCAGAGCTGCGCGGCTTCCCGGACGGCCGGAAGCCGATCGGAATCCGGCTCGCCCACCAGCAGTACGACCGTTCCGTGGTCGTCCTCGTCGAACACCTCCGGTACGAGCCGTACGCAGTGCCCGGCGCCGAGGCAGCGGTCCGGTTCGACGGTGAGCCGGATGGTCATCGGGCTCACCACCGCACCGGCAGCCGGCCGAGCCCGAACACCACGCCCTGCTTGACCGGGACCTGCTCGACCGGCACGGCCAGGCGCAGCCCGGGGATCCGCTCGAAGAGAGCGCGCAGCGCGATGGTCAACTCCAGCCGGCCCAGATGCTGGCCGATGCACTGATGGATGCCGAAACCGAAGGTCAGGTGGCCGCGCGAGGACCGCCGCACGTCGAGCTCGTCGGGACGCTCGAACCGATCGGCGTCCCGGTTGGCCGCCGGGATCAGCAGGACCATCCCCTCGCCGGCCCGGATCAGTTGGCCGTCCACCTCAAGGTCGGCGGTCGCGACGCGTACCGTGCCGCCGGTGAGCGACAGGTAGCGCAGCAGCTCCTCGACCGCGTCCGGCCAGCGCTCCGGCTCGGCCCGGAGCAGGTCGAGCTGGGTACCCTCGTCGAGCAGCGTGAGCACGCTCAGGCCCAGCGTGTTGACGGTGATGTCCTGCCCGGCGAGGACCAGGGCGAGGCCCAGGCTCGCCGCCTCCTCGGTGGACAGCTCGCCCTCGGCGACCCGCCCGGCCAACTCCCGCAGCTGGCCCTCACGCAGCTCGTCGCGGCCGTCGGTGAGCAGATGGATCAGATATCCGGTCATCGACCGGATCGGGTTGAACCGCTTGTAGGTCAGCGTCTGGAAGTGCTCGATGTCGGCCTCCGGAACGCCGAGCAGCCGGCCCAGGATCTCCGCGACCAACGGCTTGGCGAACACGTCGAGCAGGTCGACCGGCGGGGAGGTCGCCAGCATCCGATCCAGGTAGACGTCGGTGCGCCGGGTGATCTCCGGCTCCAGCGCACTGATCTTCTTGTAGGTCAGGCTGGACAGCACCGCCCGCCGCTGCCGCGAGTGCTCCGGCGGGTCGGTACGCAGCAACGCCTCGATGGTCGGCGAACCGCTCTGCCGCAGGCTCGCCATACCCGGCACCGGGATCGGCATGTTCGGGTGCCGCACGTCCACCGTGGTGTGCGGGCTGGCCAGGATAGTCCGGACCGCCGAGTATCCGGAGACGACCCACACCGGCGTGCCGTCGTAGAGCGACGCCCGGGTGACCGCCCCCCGCTCGCGGAGGTCCCGGTAACCCGCCGGCGGGTGGTACGGGCACTTCCGTTCCATCGGGAGTTCGGGCAGCTGCTCGATGTGCTCCGTGGTCACGGTTCCACTCACCGGTACCGCCCCTCTCTCGCGCCTGGGCTGACGTCTCGATGACGAGTCTGCGCAGGTGAGAGGGCTTCCATAAGGGACCGGTGGGCGGCGGAAGGAGCGCCCGACCGGGTATGCCCGACCGGGTATGGGCCGTTCGGTCAGCGTCGGCGGGTACGCCGGGCGCAGCGCCGCCGACAGCAGGCACCGCCGCCGCCAAGGTCGAGTGATGCGTGACCTCGGGGCGGTGGCGGAGACGTTCCGTACGTGCGCGAACCGCAGAAGTCCGGGCCCTGGCCGGCCCGGGCCGACCGGTCTGGCAGGTGACTCAGTCGTTCCGGGCCGTCTGGAGTGTCAGCGGCGGACGGTGACCACCTTGCTGGTCGCTTTGCCGTCCAGATGACCCGACCTGCGGGCGATCACGGTGACGGTGAGCTTCTTGTCCCGCATCGACGACTTCAGCTTCAGCGTCTTGCCGGTCGCCCCCTTGATGACCTTTCCGTTCAGTCGCCACTCGTACCGGTAGGAATCGGCCTTCGGTGACCAGGTGCCAACCAGGGCCTTGACCGTCCGGCCCACCTTCGCGGTGCCACTGATCGTCGGCTTCTTCGTCGCCTTGGGCGCCTTGCCCTTGGCGATCGCGACTGTCGCCTTCGAACTGGCCTTGCCGTTCGGGTGACCGGGCCGGATCGCGGTCACGGTGACCGTGAGCTTCTTGCCGAGCAGGGCGGCCGGGATGGTGAGCGACGCACCGGTGGCACCCTTGATCGCGGTCCCGTTCGCAGCCCACTGGTACTTGTACGACGTTGCGTCGGGAGTCCAGGTCCCGGTGCCGGCCTTCACTACGCTGCCGACGGCGACCGTCCCGGTGATCGCCGGCAGCTTCGTGGCCTTCGGCGCAGGCGGTGCAACGATCTGCAGCGTGACGGGCATCTTCACCGAGTACCCGAGTTCATCGTGCGGTGTCAGCGTCACCGTTGCGGGGCCGATGGCAGCGCCGGCGAGGTCGACGAAGGCCAGCATCCGCACGCGGTCCCCGGTCACCTGGTGGACCTGCGCCCGCACCGGTTCACCGCCGGCCGGGGTGACCTCGACGACGTCCTGCTTCTGCAGGTCGAAGCCCGTCAGCTCCAGCATGTGCACCTCGCCGGTGGTCACCGAGCGCGGGCTCACCTGGTCGAGATAGACCGGGCGGTGCTCGATCTGAAATCGGTGCTCGGTGACCGAGGAGGTGCTGCCCGTGGCCGTCGCGCTCCAGACGAGCAACTCGTACCCGCCGACCGCCGGCGGCGTCCAGGCCAGTGTCGCCTTACCGTCCGGGCCGGCGGGGAGGGGGGTCACCGGACCGCCGTTGAGCCGGTAACGGAACTCGGTCGTACCGGGCATGCCGGCGGTGAAGGTGAAGGAGCCCGGCCATACCCGGCCGATGCCGTTCGCCGGGAACGCGGTCGAGGTGACCGGGGGGCGGTTGGACACGGACCAGAGGATGACGGCGGTATCCGTCTGCACACCGGCGGCGTCGCGGGCGAAGACATAGATGTAGTGGGTGCCCTTGACGGTGGGCAGGAGTTGGAAGGTGGCGCTGCCGTCGGCCGCAGGCGTCAGGGTTTGCCGGCTGGCCTCGTCGGAGTTGACGGTGACCACGTACTCGACGGGGTCCGCCATTCGCGTGCGGGCGGTGAACGAGGTGGGTTCCACCCAGCCCACGCCCGGGATGCGCGACACGGTCGGCGTCGCGCCGTCGACGCTGTAGCTGACGTAACGCGTCGCGGAGACCGTACCGTCGGCGCTTACGCTCTGGACCGTGAGGTTGTCGATCTCGTAGTGGGTAGCCGTCCAGGTGAGGTCCGCGGTCCCGTCCGGGCGCGCGGCCACGGTGCCCGTGCCGTGCGTCGTTCCCCGCCAGTCGCGCAGTCGGTAGGTGTAGGACACGACATCCCGCGCCCCCGGCTTCAGGCGTACCGTCCGCGACTCCCCGACCACCAACTCCGTGCCGTACTCGCCTGGATCGACGAGCCGTGGACCGTCGTCCACATTGAATGCGTAGGCCGTCTCGGTCAGTCGCGACCCGTCGGCGGTCACGTCTCGGACGTACAGCGTCTGCATCCCGGCACGATCCGGGGTGATCGACGCGCTCCCTTGGCGATCGGCGGCCGGGGCGGTGCCGAAAGGTCCGTCATCGCCGAGCCGCCAGGCGAATGCAACCGTGTCGGTGCGGTACGAGAGGAACTGGAACGTGCCTGTCACGCCGACGGTGTAGTCGAGGTTGGGCGAGTTGGGGTACGCCGGATACGCGGACGAGCTCACCGCTGGCGGCCGTACGCTCTGCTCGGATTGCAGCGTGGCGCTGGCCGCCAAGGCCGGTGTGGCCGCTGGTACCGCGCCCCCAGCGCCGCCGAGTGCTGTCACCGTCAGCAGCGCCACGATCCGTCGAACTGAGCGCGAGTCGATGCGCATGCTGTCCCCCATGTACCGACCGGGCGATGATCACCCGTGGCGGACGATATTGACAGACGCCAGGCAGCCCGGGCAAGGCGGAACGGTTCCGTCGCTGTCCGGCAGGCGGATCACCGTCACGGGTGATCGGGTCATATCCATGAGCGAGGTCGTCCACGGCAGCGCCGGTTCCGCGCGGCTCGCCCCGCCTGTGCCGCTCTGTCCGACCTTGCTCACCCGGGCCATCCGGAAGCGCCGGCAGTGACATCAATCCCTGCATGTCCCGAACTCTCGCCCGTGGGTTCTTCCGCGGGACGTTGACGCTTGCCCTGGCCGCCTCGACGACGGTCCTCGGCAGCGCGGTGGCACGCACCGCCACCCTCACCGACCACCTCTACCTGGGCTGGTACGGCCTGGCGGTCGGCGAGTACACGATCGGCTTCACCCTGACCGACGCGGCCGAGCGAACCACCAGCCGCCCGCCGAGCGCAGACGCCGTCGGGATGTCACCCCTGCCCGTCAGCCCGGCGGAGCATCGCGTCTGTTTCGGGGTCGGGCAGAAGCTCCCGGACCTCCTGCGCACAGCGGCAGGCGACGGCAATCTTGGCGGCCCACGTCAGGGCCTCCTCGCGCGTGGCCACGTCGACGACCGTGAACCCGCCGATGACCTCCTTGGTTTCCGGGTAAGGGCCATCGGTGACCATCCCGTCCGTGGCCACGACGCTGGCCTTCTGGCGTTCGAGTCCAGCGCCGAACACGAAGACGCCGGCGTGCACGGCCTCCTCGATCACCGCGTGCGCGGCCTTGCCCACGTCGGGCCAGTCGTCGTCGGGGATGTGGTCCATGGCGCCGTCGTTGAACGAGATCAGGTACCGCGTCATCCCATGACTCCCTTGTCCCGGCGGCCTCGTCCAGCCGCCCCTCGCCTGTGCTACGAACGACTCGCCCCGGATCCGACGCTATGCCAGCAGAAACTTTCCCAGTACCAGCAGCTGACCTGGACGGTTCGGGAACCGCCACGTTCCGATCCAGCACAGCAGTCGATCAATCGGGTGCAACCGCCTGCCGCCCGTGCAGCGAAGCCCGGTCGGCGGCGGCCCGGCCCGATGCCCAGCCTGCCCGGTTGCTGATGGTCGTCGACTGCTGTGTCAGTTCGGGGAACTGCTTCTCGAAGACATCGCGCACCGCATCGCCGCGCGCAGCGAGGACCGGCAGTAGTTGGGCGGCGTCCGCCGACGCGTTCATTTCCCGGTCGACCCCCTCGGTGGCGGCGTCGAGCCGTTCACCGATCCGCGACGCGTACGCGGTCAGGAATGACTGCCGGAACGAGCGGGTCGTGTTACGTCCGTACCTGTCAGTGCTCGGCTTGGCCTGCGTCATCGCCCGCGTCGCCTGGACAAGCAGCGACGTGAACAGCAGTTCGGTTGACTCCAGATCGGCCGGGAAGCCGACGATGGTGGTGAAACCGAACCGCTTCGTCCAAACCGCTCGGCAACTGTTGGCCTCCGCGACGACCTGCAGCAGCAGAGTCTTCGGCGCCTCGTACGGGTTGTCGATGCCCACCCTGCGGGTGACCGGCTTGTCACGCTCGCCCGTCTTCGCGGCGAGCAGGGCGTGATCGATGCGGTGCCGAGCCATCAGCTCCTGTGCCTTCGCCGTGAACGCGTCGGCCTCCTCCGGGAAATCGGTGGACTCCGCCTTCGCCAGTAGCGCCCGAACCCGATCGAGCATCCGCTGATCGAGGTCGGCCGGCGGTGCCACGGCGGCGGCCCTGGCGGTACCGGGCATCGGACCGACCCGCTCGATCGGCGGTAGCGTCACGAGCAGATGAAGCACCTCGACGATGACGGCGATCACCCCGGTACGGTCGAGGTCCTGCCGCTCGCCCCAGACCGTCACATAGTGATCATCATGCTCCCACCACACCCGCACATCGAGCGCACCCAACTGTGACTGCCACCGAGGATCGACGGTCGCGGTGGAATAGCTGCGCATCTGCGCCGCGATAACGTCGACCACGAGTCGACCGTGTCGCGGGCTGTACTCACGGCGGGCCACCCGTACCAGCTCGGTCGGCTGCCAACCGCGCCGCCACGCGTGCTCGACCTCGCGGAGCAGACAGGCCAGCAGGACCCGGTTGACGATCTGGATACCGGAAGTTCCGCCGGGACCGGCAGTCAGCAGAGCGCGGCAGCGGTCCAGCTCGGCGGTTGCTTCGCAGTGCTGGGCGTGCACCGCCTGATCGATGATCTGCTCGGCGAGCTGACTCTGGGACCGCGTACGAGGCGCGCCGAACAAGCCCAGCGGCTCGTCATAGCCAGCGGTACCGCCGGCCCGCCGACGCTGCGCCGCCTCGGCGGCCTTCCGCTTGGCTTTGGGGCGCTCACGGCTGTTCTTGCCCATTGGCCTCCTCGCGACCCGACGACGCTACCAAGCCGCTTCGTCCGGCCGGCGGAGGCGGGCGAGCCGGGCATTGATCAATTCGTCGGCAACCCGCTGCCACCGTCCCTTCCCAGTTCACGTGAGTTCGCCCAGCTCAATCGGTGCGTCGGTGACGACACCGGGTCGAGTTGGCTAAGCTGTTAGCTAAGCGAGGAGGTCGAGTGATGTCGGCTGAAGCCGTGCACTACAACATGCATGACGCCAAGACCCACCTGTCGCGCATCATCGAACGGGTGGAACGGGGGGAAGAGATCATCATCGACCGGGCGGGCACCCCGGTGGCGAAAGTGGTGCCGCTTGTACGGCGGGTCAACCGGACCGCAGTCGGCTCCCTCGCCGGGAAGCTGGACCTCTCAGGCGACTGGGATTCCGCCCAGACCAACGCCGAGATCGCCGCTGACTTCGGCATCGGCGGATGACCCTACTGCTGGACACCCACGTCGCGCTCTGGGCCATCACCGGCGATGCGACCCTCGGCGCCGAGTTTCTCGAGCAGCTACGCCACGAGCCAGACATCTTTCTCTCGCCGGTCAGTTTGTGGGAAATCACCATCAAACAGAGCGTGGGGAAGCTTGCCGGGCCCCCTGATCTTCCCGAGCGGGTAAGGGACATGGGCTTCCGTGAACTCCCCGTGACCCATGCTCACGCCATCGCCGCCAGCCGCCTGCCACCCCACCACCGCGATCCCTTCGACCGCATGCTCGTGGCACAGGCGATCACCGAGAATCTGACCCTGGCCACCCGCGACGCCTCGATAGCGCTGTACGACGTGGACGTCCTCAAGGTGTGATCGGACGAGTTCGCGGCGCGCCCGAGAACCCGTCCGCAGGCATGCGTTGCGTCCCTGGCCGAACTGCACGGAGTGGGAGTTTCCGTGGTGGGCCGGAGGTACCACGATGCGAACCACCCCGCGACGATCGCCGGTGATCCGCTTCCACTCAGGTTGGCCGGCCCATGGGCGTCAGGCCGATGATCCGCGGGCGGCCACCATCAGGACACCGCGAGCAGTCGGAACTCGCAGCGGACGCCGCCGGCCTTGGCGAGCCGACCATCACCGGTCACGAGTGGGCAGGACAACAACTCCGCCGCCGCGACGTAAGCCGCGTCGTACGCCGTGACATTGCCCCGCAACTGCCACATCCGGTCGAGCAGCATAGCGATGTCAACCTCATCGATGACCAACGAGGGCAGGGTGTCGATCGCCTCCTGAGCCCGGGCAAGGCCCAGATTCCCACCGAGAACCTTGCCTCTGATCACCGACATGACCTCGACCAGAAGATGGCTCGGTGCGGCCCAGTGCGGATCTCCGGTCAGCTCCGCCCGCGCCGCGTCGCCGACCGGCCCGTCGTCGACCAGGGCATCGGCCAGAACCGACGCATCCACGACGATCATGCGGCGCTTCCCCATGGCCCGCGCTGCTCTCGCTGGTCATTCAACTCGGCCGCACTCTCCCCCGGCAGGGAGCGAGCACCGTCCGATCGGCCGGCGAAGCGATCAAGGGCCGCCGTGTTGCGCAGCCGCCGAGCCTGCGTCTCCACCAGATCCAGCAGGTACGCCTGGAGTGACTGCCCTCGCGCCTTGGCCTGCGCCGCCAGGGCGTCTCGTACTTCTTCCGGCACGTCCCGAATCTGGAGAGCAACCATGCATTCATTATGCATGCAGCATCACTCGCTCGCCAGGAAAGACTCGAAGCTTCGATCAACCGGTTCGCATGCCGACTGCGGCACGACCAAGAACCGCAGGTCAGGGAAGTCCGTGGGCCGCCAGGGACTCGAACCCTGAACCTATGGATTAAAAGTCCACAGCTCTGCCATTGAGCTAGCGGCCCGCGCGCTCAGGTTACCGGACACTGCCGGGAGCGGGTTCGCGGCTTCCGGTTCGCCATCGATGCACCGCTCTGGCCAGCGTAACGGGGTCGAGGGGAGTGGACCTTGGCTGGCAGGATCGGCTGAGCCGTCACCACCCCTGGAGGTCCCGCATGTCGGAGACGATTCGCCTCGCCGTCCTGGCCGGGGGCACCCTGGCCACCGGGCTGGTGGCGGGGCTGTTCTTCGCGTACGCCTGCTCGGTTATGCCGGGTCTGGCCGCGACCGACGATCGGACCCTTGTCGGCACCATGCAGTCGATCAACCGAAAGATCATCAACGGCTGGTTCCTGTCGGCGTTTCTCGGCGGGCCGTTGTTGGTCGCGGTGGCTGTCGCCGGGTACGTCGGGACCGGTGGCGCGGTGCTCGGCTGGCTCGTCGCCGCGCTGGTCGGCCACCTCGTCACCCTCGGTGTGACTGGACGGTGCAACGTGCCGCTCAACAATCAGTTGGACGCCGTCGGGCCGGTCGACGAGATCACCGATCTGGCGGCGGTGCGGCTGGGGTTCGAGGTGCCCTGGGTGCGTTGGAACCTGGTCCGGACGGCCAGCTCGATCGCCGCCTTCGCCTGCCTGATCGGCGCACTGCTCGCCCGGTAGGCCCGCGCCGCCCGGTAGGCCCGCGCCGTCCGCCGCCCGCCGCCCGCCGTCCGGTAGGCCCCGCCGCCCGCCGCCCGCCGCCCGCCGCCCGCCGCCCGCCGCCCGGATCAGGGGTCGCGCCGCCTGCCGCCACGCTCCGTCGTGGGCAGCGTTCGGTGGGCACGCTTGGAAAGCGGCTGACCGGGTACGGACCGGGCATGCGGATCGTGGTGGTGGGGGCGAGCGGGAACGTCGGTACGGCGCTGCTGCGCCGGTTGCGGCGCGAGCGCGACGTCCAGATCGTCGGGGTGGCGCGGCGGCTGCCGGACGCGGGGGCCGGCGAGCCGTACGACGGGGTGCGGTGGCACTCCTGCGACATCGGTCTGGCCGGGGCGGTGGACCAACTCGTCGAGATCTTCGCCGGAGCGGCCGCGGTGGTGCACCTGGCCTGGCAGATCCAGCCCAGCCACGACCAGCGGGTGCTGCGCCGTACCAACGTGGGCGGCAGTCGGGCGGTGATCGACGCGGTGCTGCGGGCCCGGGTGCCCGCGCTGGTGTACGCCTCGTCGGTCGGCACGTACGCGCCCGGCCCGAAGGACATGCCGATCAGCGAGAGCTGGCCGGCGACCGGGGTGCCCGGGTCGTCGTACAGCCAGCACAAGGCGGCGGTGGAGGAGACCCTCGACGGGATCGAGCGCAGCCACCCGGCGTTGCGGCTGGTGCGGATGCGCCCAGGGCTGATCTTCCAGCGGGACGCGGGCACCGAGATCACCCGCTATTTTCTGGGGCCGCTGGCACCGGTGCGGCTGCTGCGTTTCGGCCGGCTGCCGTTGGTGCCGGCGAACCGGCGGCTGCGGATGCAGGCGGTGCACGCCGATGACGTGGCCGACGCGTACGCCCGGGCGATCCTGGGTGATGCCCGCGGCGCCTTCAACCTCGCCGCGGACCCGGTGCTGACCCCGGAGCTGGTGGCTCGGCACTTCCATGGCTGGACGGTGCCGGTGGCCGCCCCGGTGCTGCGTGCCGCCGCGGCGCTCAGCTGGCGGGCCCGGCTGCAACCGGTCGACGCCGGATGGGTGGAGCTGGCGCTGAACGCGCCGCTGATGTCCAGCGAACGGGCCGCCACCGAGCTGGGCTGGCGGCCGCGCGTCGACTCGGTCACCGCGCTACGGGAACTCTTCGGCGGAATGGCCGAGCGTGCCCACACTCCCAGCCCACCCATGTCCGCCGCGCCCACCCTTCCCGCCGGCGTGAGCAACCCCAACTGAACTCGGTACCGCAGGCACAGTTGACCAAGAGCTTTCGGTCGGGAAACGCCCCTGCGCGTGACGCAAACTTCTTGATCAACTCGGCAGGGGGCGCGGGTCAGCGGGGGGTGGTGGCGGCGAAGGTGGGTTTGCCGGAGCCCAGGTAGAAGATGCCGGGGTAGGTCTCGAAGCCGTGGCTGGGGTTGCGGCGCAGGGTCGAGTTCTCGATCCGCAGGGTGCCGGTGCGGTCGTTGCTGACGAAGAAGATCGCGCCGCCGCCCTCCTTGGCGTCGTTGTCCTCGACGACCGTGCCTGCGACGCGTACCGAGAACGTGTCGCCGTCGCAGTAGATCGCGCCGCCGCTGCCGCCACCGGGCGTGCCGGAGCGGGCCGGGTTGGCGCCGTTGCCGACCGCCTCGTTGTCCCGCAGCACGCTGTTGAGCACCACCCAGGAGACGCCGATGCTGCTCAACGCGCCGCCGTTGGCGCAGGAGCCGCCGGTGAAGGTGCTGTTGACCACGTACACCGGCTGGTCGTCGTGCTGGTCGAGGACCCGGATGGCGGCACCGCCCAGGTCCGGTCCGGTCCGGTCGCAGCGGTTGTCGACGAAGCGTGAGTTGACCACCTTGAGCCGACCGCCCCGGACGAAGATCGCCCCACCACCGCCGCCGTCGGTGCGCTGGCCGGTGGCGTCGCCGTCGGCGAAGGTGAGGTTCTGCACGGTCAGCTGCGGGTGGTCCTGGTCGTTGCAGTGCGAGGTGGTCCAGCCCTGCAACGCGTCGCAGGTGTTCATGTAGAGGATGCGCCGCTTGCCCTGGCCGCTGAGGGTGATCCGGCCGCCGCCGTCGAGCACCACCTTCGGGCCGTTGGCGTTGCGCACCTTGGCGGTCGCCGCCATCCGGATGGTCAGCGGATCGGGGCCACAGTCGAAGGTGATGATCCCACCGGCGGCGACCGCGCGGACCACGGCGGTGGAGGTGCAACTGGCCGGGGAGCCGTCGCCGATGGTGCGGGTCGGCTTCGACGTGTCGACGGCCTTGGCCGCGGCCGGCACGGAAACCCGACCACCCGGATTGCCGGTGTCGGGTACCTGCCGGGTGGCGGCCGGGCTCGGGCTGGCGCTGCCCCCGGGAGCGCCCAGGCCGACCCGGGCCGGCGGAGTGGCCTGCCCGCCCGGCTCCTGACCGGCCGCCGTCGGCGAGGCGGCGTCGGTCACCGGCGGCTGGGCGCTGCGCGGATCAGCGCGCGGCACCGACGGGCTGCAGCCGGCCACGGCGATCATGACGCCGAGCGCGACCACGGCGGTGGAGAGTCTCAGGCGCACCCCGTGATGCTAGGAGCAGCGGGCCGCCAGCGCGAGCCCTCAGACCAGCGGTACGTGGTGCAGGTGCCGGCGGCGGCGCAGCCGGACGGCGAACACGGCCGCCACCGTCACGATCAGCAGCCCGGTGACCACCACCCCGTGCATGATGCCCCGGGTCAGGTAGCCGTCGTCGGTGTGGTCCACCGCCCAGGTGGCGATCTCCCGGCTGGACCAGAACGGGGTCAGTTTCGCCCCCGCGTCGGCCGGATCGAGCAGCATCTGCATCGCCACCACGGTGAGCAGCAGCAGGGTGCCCTCCAGCTCCCGGGGCAGCAGAGCGCCGATCAGCATGCCGAACGGCGCGGCCACCGCCACGCAGCAGAGCATCGCCACCGCGATCCCGGCGTACCGCAGGTTGGCCGCGTCGAAGACGGTGAGCAGGAAGAACGGCACCGAGATCGCCAACCCGAGCCCCCACAGGCCGAGCATCCGGCCGATGTAGAGGTGGTGCGGCCGGTAGCCGGCGAGCCGGAGCCGCGGTTCCAACTCGCGGGCGGCGCTGGTGGCGAAGAGCGCGGCGGTGCTGACCGCCCAGCTGATGCCGAGCAGCAGCGCCCGGATCGACTGCCCGACATAGGCGTCCCGCCGGATCAGCCAGAAGGTCAACGGCATCAACAGCAGGAGCAGGAGTACGCCCCGGCGGCGCGCCAGCTCCCGCAGCGTCATCTCGGCCACGGTGAACAGCCGGTTCACGATCGGCCTCCCTGCTGGGCGGAGGTCAGGTCGAGCACCACGTCGACCCGGTCGAGCTGGTTGAGCAGGTGGGTCACCACGACGATGGCTCGCCCCTCGTCGCGCAGCCGGAGCAGCTGGTCCCAGAGATTGACGTAGCTGCCCTGGTCGAAGCCCTGGTACGGCTCGTCGAGCAGCAGCACGTCCGGCTCGGCGAGGGTGGACATGGTGAGGTTCAGCTTCTGCCGCGTACCGCCGGAGAGGTGCCGCGCGAGCACGTCGCCCTCGGCGTCCCAACCGAGCTGCCGGGCGGCCGCCCGGCCGGCCCGCCGGGCAGGTCCCCGTGCCACGCCCTGACCGGCGCCGACCAGCACGAAATGCTCGTCGGGCAGCAGGAAGTCGGCCGTGCCACCCTGCTGCGGGCAGAAGCCGAGCCGGCCGGAGACGGTCACCTCGCCGCCGTCGGGCGAGACCAGCCCGGCGCAGATCCGCAGGAAGGTGCTCTTGCCGCAGCCGTTCGCGCCGACCACCGCGGCGATCTGCCCGGCCCGTACGGTCAGCGACGCGTCGCGCAGCACCGTACGCCGCCCGTACCGTTTGGTGATGCCCCGGGCGTGCAGCCGGACGGGGCCGGTGCGTGGGCCGGGCGTGGTGCCGATGCTCTCCACGATCGCGGCCGCGTACGTCTGCGGCGGGCCGAAGACCAGCCACGGATCGCCCCCACCGTCACGCAGATGCGTGGCGGCCTCGGCGACCACGTGTCGGGCGGCGTCGACCGCCACCCGGCGCTGGTGCAGCTCGGCCGCGAACGCCCGCAGCCAATCGTCGGCGTTCACCCCTCGACCCCCTTCGTGAGGATGCCGGTCACCGGAGCCACGAACGCCAGCCAGGCGTTGCCGCCGTGCCGCAGCGCCGCCCGCCCGTCGTCGGTGAGCCGGTAGTACTTGCGGGCCGGACCGGACCCGCCCTCCCGCCACTGCGCGGTGACCAGCCCGGTGCGTTGCAGCC
The DNA here is from genome assembly GCF_900109115.1 of Micromonospora phaseoli. Taxonomy (GTDB): domain Bacteria; phylum Actinomycetota; class Actinomycetes; order Mycobacteriales; family Micromonosporaceae; genus Micromonospora; species Micromonospora phaseoli. The sequence goes on along the minus strand of NZ_FNYV01000006.1, from coordinate 336,859 downwards.
GCAGCAGCACCGGGTAGAGCGTGCCGCCCTGGATCGGCCCGACGCCCGCGTCGTCGAGCGACTGGGCGAGCTGGTAGCCGTAGGACTCGCCGTCGCGCAGCAGGGCGAGCACGCAGAGGTCGAGCACCCCGCGTAGCCACTGCCCTCGACGGTCGGAATCCACCCGGCGAACCCTAGCGGTGCTATCTAGATGGCACAACTACCTAGCGGCGGGGTGGAGCGGAACGAGCCCGGCTCAGCCCTCGACGACGTCGGAGATCACGACGGTGACGTTGTCCGGCGCGCCAGCCTGGTGGGCGAGCTTGACCAACTGCTCGCCGCACTGCTGGCGGTCGGCGTGCATCCCCAGCGTGGCAGCGATCGCGTCGCCGGTCACGTAGTCGGAGAGCCCGTCGCTGCAGAGCAGCAGCCGGTCACCGGCGGCAACGGTCACCATGCCCATGGTCGGCGGTGCGTCCGCGCCCTGGACGGCGCGGGTCACCAGCGAGCGCTGCGGGTGGTGACGGGCCTGCTCGGGGGAGAGCGCGCCCTGGTCGACCAGCGCCTGCACGAAGGTGTCGTCCCGGGTCAGCTGGCGCAGCTGGGCGTCGTGCAACAGGTAACAGCGGGAGTCACCCACCTGGGCCAGCACCAGCGTGTCACCGGCGAGCAGGGCCGCGGTCAGCGTCGTACCCATGCCGTCGCGGGCGGGTTCGGCGACGATCGCGGCATGGATGCGCTTGTTGGCCGTGCTCACCACCGCGCGCAGCGCCTCGGCGGCGGCGTCCGGCGCGGTCGGCGGTACCAACTCGTCGAGGATCCGGATGACGATCTCGCTGGCCACCTCACCGGCGGGCAGCCCACCCATGCCGTCGGCCACCGCTACGAGGCGCTCGCCCGCGAGGGCGGAGTCCTCGTTGTTGGTCCGGACCAGACCGATGTCGTTGAGAATGGCCGAGCGGAGGATCAGCGTCATGGGGTCAAGCTTGCCAAGAAGACCCTTCCCGCGTCTCTACGCACTACTGCGTAGGGTTGAGGAATGTTGCCGGTGTCCATGGTCGGGCGGGTCGGTGAGCTGGCTGAGCTGGACCGGGCCTGGTCCACCGTGGTCCTCGGTCGTCGCCGCTCACCGGCCGTCGCGGTCGTCACCGGAGGCGCCGGGGTGGGCAAGAGCCTGCTGGTCGCCGCCGCGCTGGACGGCTTCACCCCACGGCCGGAGGTGGTCCTCGGCGGCGCCGCCCGGGTGCACAGCCCCGCCCCGTACGACTGGTTGGCCGCCGTGCTGAGTGGGCGCGACACGAGCCGGCTCGACCTGCCGGCCGACGCGCTGGCCTGGCTCGCCCAACAGCCCACCGCGCCGCGCGAGCGGTACGCCCCCGGTGCCCTGCTCCGCCTCGCCGTACACACCGTGCGGGCGCTGGTCGCCGCCGGCCCGGCGGTGCTCGTCGTGGAGGATCTGCACGCCCTCGACCCGGCCAGCCTCAACCTGGTCGGCGAACTGGCCACCGCCGCCGGGCTCCCGGCCCTGCTGGTGGTGGCGACCAGGCCCGCCGCGCACGCGGTCGCACCCGAACTCGCGGGCCGCACCCTGGCCCGCCTCTGCGGGGTACGCGGCGTGGTGCGCCAGCACCTCGGGCCGCTACGGCCCGCCGAGGTCGCCGAGGTGCTGACCCAGGTGTACGCCGGCCATACCCTCGCCGCCCGGCTGGTGCAGCAGGTCTGGCAGCACACCGGCGGCAACCCGTACGCGCTCACCGAACTGCTCGCCGCGCACGCCGGCCAGGACCCGGAGACGCTGCTCGACCCGCCGTCCCCGCCCTCCGCCCCGCCCGTGCCCTCCGCCCCGCCCGTGCCGTCCTCCTCGCCCGTGCCGTCCCCGTCCGCGCCGTCGTCCCCGTCCCCGTCCCGGTCCGCGCCGTCGTCCCCGTCCCCGTCCGAGTCCCGGCCTGCGTTCCCGCTGTCCCCACCGGCGCCCCGATCTGCGTCCGCACCGGTGTCCCCGCCTCCGTCAATCTTCGCGCCCCCGGGCGGTGGACCGTCCCCGCTCAACGCCCCGCCTCCGGTCGGCGGCCTGCCCGCGGTCCCGCCCGGACTGACCGGTCGGGAGGTCGAAGTGCTCGAATGCCTGGTCGCCGGGATGTCCAACAAGCAGGTGGCGCGGGCCCTCGGCATCTCGGTGCGGACGGTCACCGTGCACGTGTCCAACCTGCTGCGCAAGACCGGTTCGGCCTCGCGTACCGAGGTGGCGCTCTGGGCGGTACGGCAGCGGCCGGCCGCGCCGGCACCGGTCGACGGCTGACGTCGGGCCCTGCCCCGTTGAAGGTCGACGACGGGGCACCAGAGTGTTAGGAGGGGGCCCTTTACCTACACCAGGCGTTAACAGGGGGCCCTTCCTTACCTGCGGGGGTAGCGCAGGAGCAGGGTGGCGGCCACCTCCTCGTCGCTGATCGCGGCGTACACGTGCGGCACGTCGGAGTTCCAGCGCAGGTGCCCGCCGGCACCGGCGGTCAGCGGCGCGTCGGCCGGCCCCGCGCACAGCACCCCGGCGAAGACCGTCACATGCTCGGTGACCCCGGACTGGTGTGCGGGGGAGAGTTGACCAGGGCCGGGTGCGACCCGCATCCGGTACAGCTCGTACGTGGCGTCCGCGTCGTTGAACACCTCCAGCAGGACGGCGCTGACCGCCGCGCCCCGCACGGTCGGCGTGGCCGCCGCCCCGGCGAGCACGGCCGTCAGCGGTACGCCCAGTTGCGCGGTGATCGCGTACAGCGTCTCCAGGGTGGGATTGCGGGTGCCGTTCTCCAGTCCGGAGAGCGTCGCCTTGCCCACGCCCGCCCGCCGGGCCAGCGCGGACAGGGAGATCCCGCGGGCCTCACGCAGAGCACGGACCTGCCGTCCGACCGTCACCGGGTCCGCCTCGGTGCCGGCGACCTGAGTCGTGGTTTCGGCGTGCGCGGGCTCGGCCGGCGGGTGGTCTGCCGGCGGCGGATCTGGTGCTGGGGGATCTGGTGGTGACTTCGGCACACCGCTATGGTGCAACACGCGACCGTTCCGTAAACGGAACGCGTGGGGGGTGGGGCATGGCGGGACGGTTGCAGCCGGTGCTGGCGGGCGTGGTGACCGCGCTGGTCGGCTTCGCCAGTTCGTTCACCGTGGTGCTGGCCGGGCTACGCGCGGTCGGTGCCTCCGCGACGCAGGCCGCCTCCGGCCTGCTCGTTCTCAGTGTCGTCGCCGGCCTCTGCGCCGTCTGGCTGGGCCTGCGGCACCGGCTACCCCTGAGCATCGCCTGGTCCACGCCCGGGGCAGCGCTGCTGGTCGCGACCGGCCCGGTCTCCGGCGGCTGGCCGGTCGCGGTCGGCGCGTTCCTCGTCTCGGGGCTGCTCATCGTGGCAACCGGGCTGTTGCCGACGTTGGGTCGGGCCGTGGCGGCGATCCCCAAGCCGGTCGCCGGGGCGATGCTCGCCGGGGTGCTGCTGCCGCTGTGTACCGCACCGGTCCGGGCGCTCGTCGAAGTGCCCCGGCTGGCCGTCCCGGTGCTGCTCTGCTGGTTGCTGCTGCACCGGTTCGCCCGCCGGTGGGCGGTCCCCGGAGCGTTGGTGGCGGCGGCGGGGGCGATCGCGCTGACCAGTTCCGGCGGTGGAGGCGGCGGTGGAATGCGCCCGGTGATCGAACTGACCGCGCCGCAGTTGAGCCTGCCGGCGCTGGTCGGGATGGCATTGCCGCTGTTCCTGGTGACCATGGCGGCGCAGAACGTGCCCGGCACCGCCGTGCTGGTCGGCTACGGCTACCGGCCGCCGCTCGGCTCGGTGCTGCGTACCACCGGGCTGGCCAGCGTGGCGGCGGCGCCGGCGGGCGGGCACGCGGTCAACCTGGCAGCCATCACGGCCGCGCTGGCGGCCGGCCCCGACGCACACCCGGACCCGGACCGGCGCTGGATCGCCTCGGTGACCGCCGGGGTCGGGCTGGCCCTGCTCGGGCTGGGTGCCGGAGCGGCCACCACGCTGGCCGGTTGGGCGCCGCCGGTGCTGGTCGAGGCGGTGGCCGGGCTGGCCCTGATCGGTGCGCTGGCCACCGCGTTGACCTCGGCGCTGGCCGACGCGTCGACCCGGGAGGCTGCGGTGGTCACCCTGGTGATCACCGCCTCCGGGGTGTCGCTGGCCGCGTTCTGGGGCCTGGTGGCCGGCTGCCTGATGCTCCTGCTCTTCCCCAGGCCCAACGCCGCCCCGTGATCAGTCTTCGGGGGGTAGGGCGGTGGCGAGGGTGTTGAGGTGGACCTCGGTGGGGGTGACGGTGGCGATCTGGTCGGCCAGGACGTAGACCGCGCCGGTGGGGACCAGGCCGCTGGAGACCTTCAGATAGCCGGTACGCAGCAGCCGGGCGGCCAGGTCCGCCGGCACGTCGGGCTCCTGGACGGTCGCGGATTCGATCAGTTCGTCCAGGCTGCTGCCGGGGTCGGTGGTGGGTGCCTGCACGGTCACCGCGTTGGGGTCACCGCGCTGGACGAGGTCCACCGTGCCCACGTCGATGCCGGCCGAGTCGACCACCCGCATGCCGGTGGTGACCCGTGCGACGGTCGTCTGCTGATCGATGCCCTGCTGCTCCATGTTTGCGCGGTTCCCGCCCCCCGCGTCCGCTAAACGCCACCCGGCCGCGCCGCCCCGGCCGGCACCGAAGCGTTGATCAAGAGGTTTGCGTCTGGAACTGGGGCTGAACTTGACCCGAACCTCTTGGTCAACGCGGGCGGAGGAGGGGAGGGGGAGGGGGTCAGGGGGAGGTGGGGGTCCAGCCGGATGGGGGGCGGGGGGAGAGTTCGCGCCAGGTGTCGGTGCCCTGGAGCAGCGCGCGCACCGTCTCCTCGGCGTCGTCGACGGTGTCGTACTCGTAGAAGCGGGAGACCCCCTCGGCACCGCCGGCTCGCTGCTCGACGTACCACCGGTCGGCGTCCGCCCGGAGGAAGACGTCCCGCCGGGCCAGTCGCCCCCATTTCCCGTTCCACCAGTGCTTTCGCTGCTCCATGGCGGGACTCTATCGAACATGTGTTCGACACGAGACGGCCCCTGCGGGATTCCCGCAGGGGCCGATGTGCAGCTGAGTGGTTCAGCGCCCGGTGGGCGGTTCCTCCCGCCGGCCGAGCACGTCGTCCAGCGCGCCGCGCTGCTGGGCCGGGGTGGTGCGGCCGCTGGCGACGAGGGCGTCCCGGATCTCGGTGAGCAGCTTGATCTCCTCGCTCGGCGCGGCCGGCGGCGGCTCCTCGCCCCGTCGGCGGCGCTCCGCCAGCCGGTTCATCGGGTAGACCACCAGGAAGTACAGCGCGGCCGCGGTGAGCAGGAAAGTGATCACCGCATTGATGAAGACTCCCCAGGTGACAGGGTTTTCGGTGCCCAGACTGAACTGGGCTCCGTCGCCCGCGGGGCCCGGGCCGATCAGGTTGATGACCGGCTGGAGGAACGAGCTGGTGAACGCGGTGACCAGGCCGGTGAACGCGGCGCCGATGACGATGCCGACCGCGAGGTCGACGACGTTGCCGCGCATGATGAAGTCTTTGAAGCCCTTGAGCATCCGTACTCCCGAGGTGTCCCGTTTCCGTCGGGGACAACCTATGCCCCGGGCGGGGGCTCCAGAAAAGCGCCGGCTTCCCGGGCGGCCAGTTCGGGGTCGCCGGCCCGGATCGCCGCCACCAGTCGGGCGTGGTCGACGTGGCGGTCCGGGGTCAGCTCACCACCCATGGCGTGGGCGACGGTGCTGCGCATCGCGGCGCCGACCGAGGCGTACAGCTCGGCGAGCATGGCGTTGTGCGCCGCCGCGACCACCGCGGTGTGCAGCGCGGCGTCGGCCTCCACGAACTCGGTGACCCGGCCGCCGCGCCAGGCCGCCTCGCGGGCGGCCAGCGCATCGTCGAGGGCGGCCAGGTCCCCGGGGGTACGCCGGCGAGCGGCGAGTCGTGCGGCCTCCACCTCGAAGGCGCGCCGTACCTCGATCACCTCGGTCATCCGGTCGTCGGTGAGCCGGCGGGCCACCACCGGGGCGAGCTCGTCGGTGGAGAGCACGTAGGTCCCGGAGCCCTGCCGGCATTCGAGCACCCCGGCGTGGGCCAGGGCCCGGACGGCCTCGCGCACGGTGTTGCGCCCGACGCCGAGCGCCTCGACCAGTCGGGGCTCGGTCGGGATCCGGCCGCCCACCGGCCACTCGCCGTCCATGATCCGCTGGCGGAGCTGGGCGATCGTCTCCCGCACCCGGCGGCCTCGGGGCGGGACGGTGGCGGAATCAACCGGTGGTGGCACTGGTTACACCTGCTCGCTCGAATTCATCCCATGATTGTAGGTTCGAGGTCATGACCCCGCCACCCGCCGGCACCCCCGTCCCGACCGCCGGCGACGCCGTACCCGCAGAACCGCCCCGGGCCGCCGAACCGCCCGGCGCTGCCGCCGGACCGTCGCGCGCCACCGGCGGACTGCTGGTGCTCGCCGGGATGCTGCTGGTGGCACTCAACCTGCGGGCCGCGATGACCAGCCTCGGCGCGCTGCTCGACGAGGTGCGGGTCGGGCTGGCCCTCTCCGGTGCGATGGCCGGCTTCGTCACCACCCTGCCCGCGATCGCGTTCGCCGGGCTGGGCGCGACCACCCCGTGGCTGGTCCGCCGGTTCTCCCCGGCCCGGCTGCTGGTGCTGGCGATGCTGGCCCTCACCGTCGGGCAGGTGTTGCGCGCGGTCACCGGCTCCGCCGCAATGTTCCTGCTGACCAGCGCGCTCGCGCTCGCCGGGATCGCGGTGGCGAACATCCTCCTGCCGATGCTCGTCAAGCAGCACTTCCCACACCGCACCGGGCTGGTCACCGGGGCGTACGTGATGACGATGACCCTGGGCGCGACGGTGGCCGCCGCCTCGGCGGTGCCGGTGGCGCACGCCTTCGGTTCCTGGCGGGCCGGGCTGGGCGTCTGGGCGGGGCTGGCCGCGGTGGCCGTACTCCCATGGCTGCCGGCCGCGCTGCGCAGCCGTAGCACCGCGCGGCGGGCGACGCGGGGTGACGCCAGGTCCCGGCCGGGCATCCGCCCGGGACGCACCCGACTGGGCTGGGCGATGGCGGTCTACTTCGGGGCGCAGTCGCTGAGCGGGTACGCGATCATGGGCTGGTTGGCCCAGTTGTTCCGGGACGCGGGTTTCCGCCCGCAGGACGCGGGGTTGCTGCTCGCCGGGGTGACCGCGCTCGGGGTGCCCATCGCGCTGCTGATGCCGGCGCTGGCCGGACGGCTGGGCACCCTGCGTCCGCTGATCTTCGCGCTGACCGCCGCCTCCAGCCTGGCCTACCTGGGCCTGGCGTTCGCGCCTCGGGACGGGGCGGTGCTGTGGGTGGTGCTGCTGGCGTTCGGGCAGGGCGCGTTCCCGCTCATCCTGACCACCATCGGGCTGCGGGCGCGCACCGCCGACGGGACAGTGGCGCTGTCGGCCTTCGCGCAGAGCACGGGGTATCTCATCGCGGCCCTGGGGCCGCTGCTGGTCGGGATCTTCTACGGTGCCACCGGGGGATGGACCGCACCGATCGGCTTCCTGCTGGTCGCGCTCATGGTGCAGACCAGCGCGGGCGTGCTGATCGCCCGTCCCCGCTACATCGAGGACGAGCGGTGAGCCGGTGTGCTCAGGACGAGGCCGGCGTGGGATCGCCGGCGACCGCCTGATCGACGGTCGGATAGGTGTGCAGCACCTCGACCAGGCCGCTCACCTCCAGGATGCGCAGCACCCCACGCTGCGGGGCGGCCAGCCGGACCACTCCGCCGGCCTCGTCGCAGCTGTTCTTGGCGCGAACGAACACCGACAGACCGGTGGAGTCGCAGAACGAGACGTTCGCCAGGTCGAACACAAGGCGGCTGCGCCCCTTGTCGAGCAGGTCGGTGATCTGGTCCTGCAACTGCGGCGCGGTGGCCATGTCCAGCTCGCCTGCGACCGACACGACGACCACGTCACCGCGCTGTTCCGTGTGTACCGTCAAGGACATTCGCCAGACCTCCTGTTTATCGGTGGAACGGTATCCCACGCGGGGGACGATACGCAGAACGGGAGCAGGATCAGGTGTCGCCCGTCATTCCCTTGCCCTGCAGCAAGTAGTTGATGGGTCTCCGGTGATAGAGTCCGGCCGGTCCAGGTCTAGGGGGTATTGCCATGGCGCTGAGCGCTGACGAGAGCAGCCGGTTGGCTGAACTGCTGACCAGCCGGGCCACGCAGGTTACCCAGCGGTGGACCGAGGTCATGGCGGGGCAGCTGCGCGGCCGGCTCAGCCAGGCCGAGCTGGTCCGGCAGGTGCAGGAACTGCACCGCGCGCTGACCGACGCGCTCGGCAAGGGCGCCGCCGACCTGACCGCCGAGGAGGCCACCGAGCTGCGCGCCGTGCTCGCCGAGCTGTCCCGTGGGCAGGCCCGGCAGGGCTTCTCCGCCACCGAGACGGCCAGCAGCATCTTCGGGCTCAAGGACGCGTTGCTCGCCGAGTTGGAGGCCGACCAGAGCGTCGGGACGCTGCGCGACTACGTCGCGTTCTCCGGACTGGTCGACCAGATGGGCCTGTTCACCTTCGAGAGCTTCGTCCGCACCCGGGAGAGCCTGATCGCGGACCAGGCCGAGCAGCTGCTGGAGCTCTCCACCCCGGTGGTCAAGCTCTGGGAGGGCGTCGTGGCGGTGCCGCTGGTCGGCACGCTCGACTCGGCCCGTGCCCAGGTGGTGATGGAGCGGCTGCTGCAGACCCTGGTCGACACCGGCTCGCCGTACGCGATCATCGACATCACCGGCGTGCCGGCGGTGGACACCCAGGTCGCCCAACACATCCTGAAGACCGTGGTGGCCGCGCGGCTGATGGGCGCCGACTGCATCATCTCCGGCATCCGGCCGCAGATCGCCCAGACCATCGTCGCGCTCGGCATCGAGTTCGGTGACATCGCCACCAAGGCCAGTCTCGCCGACGCGCTGCGGCACGTGTTGCGGCTCACCGGCGTCGAGACCTCCCGCCGCCAGCCGCGCCGGGAGGCGTGATGGAACGGGTGCCGATCCTCAAGATCGGCGACATTCTGCTGGTCTCCATCCAGCTCGACATGTCCGATCAGACGGCGGTCGCGCTCCAGGAGGACCTGGCCGAGCGGATCGTCGCGACCGGCTGCCACGGCGTGATCATCGATATCACCGCGCTGGACATCGTCGACTCCTTCGTCGGGCGGATGCTCTCCACCATCGCCTCGATCTCCAAGGTGCTCGACGCGGAGACGGTGGTCGTCGGGATGCGTCCGGCGGTCGCCATCACGCTGGTCGAGCTGGGGCTGTCGCTCAACGGCATCCGCACCGCGCTGAACGTCGAGCGGGGCATGGAGCTGATCGCGGTCGACCGGGTCCACGACGACCAGTACGAGTTCGAGGGCGGGCCGGACACCGAGCCGTTGGCGTTGCCATGACGAGCGGGGTCGACCTGGGTCGTCCCCAGGCCCAGACGGTCGGCAGCGACGAGGACGTGGTACGCGTCCGCCAGTTGGTGCGTACGGTGGCGGTGGCGGTCAAGCTCTCCCTCGTGGACCAGACCAAGGTGGTCACCGCGGCCAGCGAACTCGCCCGCAACACCCTGGTCTACGGCGGTGGCGGCACCGTCGAGGTGACCGCCGTCGACAATGGCCGCAAGCCCGGCATCAAGATCGTCTTCGCCGACTCCGGTCCCGGCATCGTCGACCTGGACCTCGCGCTGACCGACGGTTACACCACCGGCGGCGGCCTCGGCCTCGGCCTCAGCGGTGCCCGGCGGCTGGTGGACGAGTTCGACATCCAGACCGCACCCGGCCAGGGCACCCGGATCACGGTCATCAAGTGGTCCCGGTGACCACCGAGCCGGTAACCGACCGGGGCAGCTGGTTCCGGGTGGAGAACGGCAGCACCGGCAGCGCCGTGCGGCGGGCCGCCGAGCGGCTGGGCGACCAGTTGGGACTGCCCACCGGCCGGATCGCCGACCTGGCGATCGTCGCCGCCGAGCTGACCAGCAACCTGATCAAACACGCCGAGGACGGTGTGCTGCTGCTCCGCCCGGTTCGACGCGAGTCGGACGCCGGCGTGGAGATGATCGCGATCGACAACGGGCCCGGCATGGTCGACCTCACCGATTCCGCCCGTGACGGGCACTCCACCACCGGCACCCTCGGCATCGGCCTCGGCGCCATCGTCCGGCAGGCCAGCTGGTTCGACGCGTACTCCCGGCCGGACCGTGGCACGGTCATCGTCGTCCGGGTCTTCGCCGCGGCAGAAACCGGGATTCCCTGGGTCGGCGGGCTGACCCGTCCACTGAGCGGGGAGACGGTCAGCGGGGACGGTCACGCCGCCCGGATCGTCGGCGACCGCCGCCAGGTACTGGTCAGCGACGGTCTGGGCCACGGACCGTTGGCCACCGCGGCCACCGACGCCGCGCTCACCGCGTTCCGGGACGCCCCGGCGGTCTCCCCCGCCGAGGTGGTCGGCCACCTGCACCGGGCGATGTCGCACACCCGGGGCGCGGCCCTCGCCGTGGCCGAGCTGGATCCGACGGCCGGGGTGCTGCGGTACGCCGGGCTGGGCAACATCAGCGGTTCCGTGGCCACCGGTGACGGTCGCCGCCGTGGGCTGGTCTCGCTGCCCGGCATCGCCGGACACCAGCGACCGACGATCCGGCAGTACGAATACCCGTTCGAGGCCGGCAGCCTGCTGGTCATGCACACCGACGGAGTGGTCGACCGGTGGCAGTTGGCCGACTATCCCGGCCTCACCGGGCGGTCGCCGCTGGTGGTGGCCGCCACGCTGATGCGCGACGCCGGCATCCGGCGCGACGACGCCGGGGTGCTGGTGGCAAGGTCCTGGGCATGAGCACGCCGCTGTTGCAGATGGCGCTGCGGGTGGAGCAGGACATTTTCGTCGTCCGTCAGCGTGGCCGCGAGGTCGCCGCCGCAGTCGGACTGGAGCACCAGGACCAGGTCCGGATCGCCACCGCGTTGAGCGAGGTCGCCCGGGACCTGCTCCGCGCCGTCGGCGGCGCTGATGTTCTCTTCGCTGTCGCGGAAACCGCGGACGCTCGCTGTCACCTGCACGTCGACCTGGTGCCGGTGGCGCCCCTGCCGGCCGGGCGGTACGAGCCGGAGTCCGGCGCGGTGGCGCGCCTGGTGGACACATTGAGCGTACTGACGGTGCGGGGAGATACGGTCGTGCGGATGTCACGACGTGTCCCGGCCACCGCCCGGGCGCTCACCCCTGAGCGCCTCGCCGAGCTGCGCGCCCAACTCGGCGAGAGCGCGCCGGGCACCGTCGAGGAGGAGCTGGCCACGCAGAATTCGCAGCTCATCCACGCCCTCGACGAGGTACGCAGCCAGCGCGACGAGCTGGCCCGGCTCAACGAGGAGCTGGAGCAGACCAACCACGGGGTGATGGCGCTCTACCACCAGCTCACCGAGGAGCTGGAGGCGACCAACCGGGGTGTGGTGGCCCTCTACGCGGAGCTGGACGAGAAGTCGGCGCAGCTGCGCGCGGCGAGCGAGTCCAAGACCCGCTTCCTGGCCAACGTCAGCCACGAGCTGCGGGCACCGGTGACCGCGGTCATCGGGCTGGCCCGGCTGCTGGGCGACTCAGCGTCCGACCCGCTCACCACCGAGCAGGAACGCCAGGTCGGCCTGATCCGCTCCTCGGCGTCGGACCTGCTCACGCTGGTCAACGAGCTGCTCGACCTGGCCAAGGCCGAGTCGGGCCGGATCGAGCCGGACTGGGCCGAGGTGGACCTGCGGGCCCTCTTCGGCCAGTTGCGCGGCACGCTCCGAGCGCTGCCGGCCGCCGGAGAGGTCGAGTTGGTGGTGGAGGAGCCGGCCACGGCGACCACGCTGCGCACCGACGAGGTGCTGCTCGCCCAGGTGCTGCGCAACCTGCTGCACAACGGCCTGAAGTTCACCAACCGGGGCGAGGTCCGGTTGCGGGCCGAGCAGCACGGCGACCGCTGGCGGCTCTCCGTCTCCGACACCGGACCGGGCATCCCGCCGGAGCTGCAGGACCGGGTGTTCGAGGAGTTCTACCAGGCACCCGGTCCGTCCCGGGTCGGCGGCACCGGGCTCGGCCTGCCGTACGCCCGGCGGCTGGTGACCCTGCTCGGCGGCACCCTCGAACTGGTCAGCGAGCCGGGTCGGGGCAGTACCTTCACGGTCTGGCTGCCGGCGGACGGGGCGTGACGTGGACGGCGCGGCGACAGTGCTGGTGGTCGACGACAGTCAGACCAAGCGCTACCTCCTGGTGAACTGGCTGACCCGCGCCGGCTTCACCGTGCTGGAGGCGGAGACGGGCGGCGAGGCGCTGCGTCGGGTCGAGGTGGATCCGATCGACCTGGTGGTGCTCGACGTCCGGCTGCCGGACCTGAGCGGCTTCGAGGTGTGCGAGCGGATCAAGTCCGCGCACCCGGCGCTGCCGGTCATCCACGTCTCCGCGCACGCCGTCGACGTGACCGACCGTACGCAGGGGCTGACCCGCGGGGCCGACGCGTACCTGGCCGAGCCGATCGAGCCGGAGGAGCTGGTCGCCACCGCCCATGCGGTGCTGCGGTACTACCAGGCCCGGCAGCGCGCCGAACTGCTCGCCGAACGGCTCACCGGCCTGGCGGACACCACCGTGGCGGTGCACGCCGCGCCGAGCTTCACCCGGCTGCTGGAGACGGCGGCCACCGGCGCGGCGGAGATCTTCAAGAGCCCCGCCGCGGTGATCGCCGAGACCTTCGACGGCGACTGCCTCGCCGGGGTCTGCGCCGGGCCGGGCACCGCGGGGCGGGTCGTGCCGTGGATCGTCGACGACACCGGGGTGCCGACCGGGGCGACCGTCCGGATCGAGGGGCCGGGCGACTGGGGGCTGGTCGACTGGCCGGCCGGCGACACGGTCACGGTTGCCGCCGCCCGGCTACGCGAGGACCGCGCGCCGCTCTACGTCGTGGTGCCCACCGCGACGCAGACCGCCCGCACGCCGGTGCTGGTCCAGCTCGCCCAGGCGGTCGCCTCCGCCGTGGAGGCGCAGCGCTCCTTCGACGAGGAGCACCGCATCGCGGTGACTCTGCAGCGCAGCCTGCTGCCGCGCCGCATCCCGGAGATCGTGGGCCTCGATCTCGCCGTGCGCTACGAGCCGGCCAGCGCCGACACCGAGGTGGGTGGTGACTTCTACGAGCTGGTGATGCTCGACGGCCACCTGCTGCTGGCCATCGGCGACGTGGCCGGTCACTCGCTGCACGCCGCCACCGTGATGGCCGAGCTGCGGCACGCACTGCGGGCGTACGCGGTCGAGGGGCACCAGCCGGGCGAGATCCTGCACCGGGTCAACGAGCTGATGCTCACGCTGCTGCCCAGCGAGTTGGCGACGATCTGCGTACTGCTGCTGGAGCCGGCCACCGGGCGGGTCCGACTGGCCAGCGCCGGTCACCTGCCGCCGCTGATCAGCCAGGACGGCAAGGTCGAGTACGTGCAGCACGCCGCACCGTTGCTCGGCGTGCGCGCACCCCGCCCCACTGACCTGGAGTTCGTGGTACCGGCCGGGGCGACGATCGTCTTCTACACCGACGGGCTGATCGAACGCCGGGACGCCACCATCGACGAGGGGCTGAGCGCCCTGGCCGCGTCTGCCGCCCGGGTGGACGACGACCTCGACCGGTTCTGTGAGCGACTGCTCGTCGAACTCGCCCCGGACGAGATCCAGGACGACGTCGCCGTCGTAGCCCTCCGCCGCCGTTGAGGTGTAAGGAAGGGCCCCCTGTTAACGCCTCAGGTATAGCAAGGGCCCCCGGTTAACACCGGCGCTGCCACCGGCTCGGCTCAGCGCCTGTCGCATGGGGCGGTGCTTGACATCAACTATTCGCTGAGCGAATAGTGGTCGGGGTGTCCACTCCGCATGTGCTGCTCGGGCTGCTCGCACCGGAGCCATGCACGGGTACGAGCTGAAGCGGGCGTACGACCAGCGGCTTCCGCAGGTTCGCCCGCTGGCGTTCGGGCAGGTCTACGCCACGCTGGGCCGCCTGCTGCGGGACGGCCTGGTGGCGTCGACCGGCCCGGAACGCCTCACCGGCCCCGACCGCACGGCGTACTCGCTGACCAAGGACGGGCGGGTCACGCTGGAACGGTGGCTGGGCACCGTCGAGCCACCGATGCCGTACGTCAACAGCGCGCTCTTCGCCAAGGTGGTGGTGGCGTTGCTGGTGGTCGACGTGGAGCAGGCCCGGGCGTACCTGATCGCGCAGCGTCAGGCGCACACCGACCGGCTGCGCGAACTGACCGCCCTGAAGACGGCCCCGTCGGCCACCGTCGACGAGGTCGTCGCGGCCGACTATGCCATCGCTCATCTCGATGCCGACCTGCGGTGGTTGCGCACCACCCTGGAGCGGGTCGCCGACTGGCACCGGGAGGTGCGCGCGTGACGAAACTTGAGGCCCGCGGTCTGGTGAAGTCCTACGGACCGACACCCGCGCTGCGCGACGTCACCCTCGACATCGACGAGGGTGAGATCGTCGCGGTGACCGGCCCGAGTGGCTGTGGCAAGTCCACCCTGCTGCACTGCCTCGCGGGCATCCTGCGGCCGGACGCCGGTGAGGTGAGCTGGCGCGGTCACCGGATCGACACCTGGTCGGAGGCGGCCCGGTCCCGGCTGCGGCGTACCGAGTTCGGGGTGCTGTTCCAGTTCGGTCAGCTCGTCGCCGAGCTGACCGCGGCGGAGAACGTCGCCCTTCCGCTGCTGCTCGCCGGCACGGGGCGGCGAGCGGCGCGGGCGGCGGCCTGCGACTGGCTGGAGCGGCTGGGTGTGGCGGAGTACGCCGACGTGCGACCCGGCGAGATGTCCGGCGGTCAGCAGCAGCGCTGCGCTACCGCCCGGGCGCTGGTCACCGAGCCGCGGGTGCTCTTCGCCGACGAGCCGACCGGTGCGCTCGACACGGTCACCGGCGAACAGGTGCTCACCCAGCTGGTCCGGCTCGCCCGCCAGCAGCGTACGGCGGTGGTGCTGATCACCCACGAGCCCCGGATCGCCGCGTACGCCGACCGCGAGATCGTCCTGCGGGACGGCGCGATCGACCACACCGGCCTCGGCCTCGATGCTCCGCTGTCCGGCGGAGCCCGGTGAGTCCCGGCACCCTGGCGCGGCTGGCCATGGCCGGCAATCGCACCGACGCGGCCCGGGTGACGTTGACCGCGCTGAGCGCCGCCCTGGCCACCCTCGCCGGGCTGGCGGCGCTGACCGTGCTGGCCATCGAGAAGCCGCCCGGCGACGCGTGGCAGCACTCCGAGCAGTACGTCAACGGGCTGCTGCGGGAGCCGGGCCTGCGTGGCGGCACGGCGTTCGCGCTGGTGCTGCTGACCATCCCCGTGCTGGCCCTGGCCGGTCAGAGCGCCCGACTGGGCGCGCCGGCGCGGGACCGTCGGCTCGCCGCGCTGCGGTTGGCCGGCGCGACCCCGGGTCAGGTGACCCGGATCGCGATGCTGGAGACCGGCCTGGCCAGCCTGGCCGGCGCTCTCACCGGGCTGGCCGCCTACCTGGTCGGGCGGAATCTACTGCACCGTCCGGACGCCAACGGCCAGTTGGCGCTGCCGACCGACGTGCTGCCGTGGATGCCGGCGATGGCGGCGGTGGTGCTCGGACTGCCGCTGGTGGCTGCGGTGGCGACCAGCGTGATGTTGCGCCGGGTCACCACCACACCGCTCGGAGTGTTCCGGCGGGCCGGCCGCACCGGATCACCCCGCCCCTGGCCGGGACTGCTGATCGGCCTCGGTGTACTGGCCGCGGCGATGGTCGAGCCGATCCAGTGGGCCCTCAAGGGCGCCCGCGTCGACTGGTTGGGCATCGTCATCCTGATCGGCATCTTCGCCGCCGTGATGGGGGTGATCCTCGGGACCGGCTGGATCTCCTACCTGGCCGGGCGGGTGCTGCACCGGCACGCCCCGAGTCCGGCCGCGCTGCTGGCCGCGCGCCGGCTGACCGACGACCCCTGGGCCAGCAGCCGGACCTTCGCCGCCCTGCTCGCCGCGGTGATCATCGGCGCTGGCGCGACGGCATTCCGGGCCTCGTTCCTGCTCATGGCCCAGATCGAACGGGAGGAGAGCCGAGCGGCCGGCTACGGCGATGACGCCGGTCCCTTGAACTCCTTCTACCTGACCACCATGGATCTGGTCGACCTGGCGGTCGCCGTGGCGCTGACCATTGCCGCCGCGGGCCTGCTGGTCACCCTGGTGGAGGGGATCGTCTCCCGCCGTCGCGGTTACGCCGTGCTGGTGGCGAACGGGGTGCCGCGGGCCACCATCGGCGCATCGATCCTCTGGCAGGTGCTGGCACCCGTGGTGCCCGCCGTGCTGGTCGCCCTCGGCGTCGGGTACACCATCGGTCGGCTGTTCTCCGGCGGCACCGGCCGAGATGGCCGCACTCCCGGCGTACCGGTGGAGCAGCTGGCGCTGCTGGGAGCCGGCGCGGTGGTCGCCGTGCTGATCACCGTCGGGCTGGGGGTGCTGTTCCTGCGCGGGAACACGGCGGTGGAGGAGCTACGGGCCACCTGAGCCGCCGCGGGTCTCAGGTGACGTTGGCGCGCAGGTAGGTCAGGGTCGCCAGCACCCGACGGTTCGTGCCGTCGTCCGGCGGCAACCCGAGCTTGGCCAGGATGTTGCCGATGTGCTTGCCGACCGCAGCCTCGGTGACGTGCAGCCCGGCGGCGATCGCCACGTTCGACCGGCCCTGCGCGACCAGCACCAGCACCTCCCGTTCGCGGGCGGAGAGGGTGGCGAGCGGGTCGCGCGGGCGGTGCAGCAGCCGGCGGACCACGTCGGGATCGACGACCGTGCCGCCGGCGACGACGGTACGCAGATTGTCGACGAACTCGGTGACCTCGGCGACCCGGTCCTTGAGCAGGTAACCGACCCGCCGGCCGTCGGCGCTGTCGAGCAGCGCCGAGGCGTACTCGGGCTGCACGTGCTGGCTCAGTACCACCACGGCCAGCCCAGGCTGCTCGGCGCGCAGCTCCACCGCGGCGCGCAGTCCGTCGTCGCGATGACCGGGCGGCATCCGGATGTCGGTGACCACCAGGTCGGGGCGGTGTGCCCGGGCCGCCGCCACCAGCGCCGGGGCCGAGCCGACGGCGTCGAGGACGTCGAAGCCGAACCGGGTGAGCAGGGCCACCAGCCCTTCGCGCAGCAGCACCTCGTCCTCGGCAAGCACGACGCGCATCACGCCGACCACGGTAGTTCCACCCGCACCAGCGTGGGGCCGCCGGGCGGGCTGGCCAGCAGCAGCCGGCCGTCGGCGGCGGCGACCCGGTCGGCGAGCCCGGTGAGGCCGCTGCCCCGTGCCGGGTCTGCGCCGCCCCGACCGTCGTCGCTGATCTCGACGACCAGCCCGGCACCGGTGTCGGTGAGCCGGACCTGGGCGTGGGTCGCCTGCGCGTGGCGGGCGATGTTGCCGAGCACCTCCGACACCACGAAGTACGCCGTGGTCTCGGCCGCCTCGGGCAGTGGCCGTGGTAGCTCGGCGTGCACCTCCACCGGGACCGGTGCCTCGTCGGCGAGTTCCCGGACCGCGCCGGCCAGCCCGAGGTCGGTGAGGCTCTGCGGACGGATGCCCCGCACGATCTGCCGGAGCAGCGTCATCAGGCCCATTGCCTGCTCGTGGGCCACCGCGAGCGGCCCGGCGGCCGGCGAGTCGTCGGGTACGTCCAGCCGGGCCAGGCCGATCTGGAGGCTGAGGCTGGTCAGTCGGGGTTGCGCACCGTCGTGCAGGTCGCGCTCGATGCGCCGACGTTCCGCCTCGTACGCGTCGACCAGTCGGGCACGTGACCGGGTCACCTCGCGCAGCGCGGCACCGTCCAGGGTGCCCCGCAGTAGCCAGCGCGCCACCACGGCCTGCGCCGCCGCGAGCGCGCCGGCCGCGTACCACAGCACCGGTGCGAGCAGGAGGCCGACGATCGCGTGCGGCACGGCCTGGGCGGGCGAGTCCACTGTGGCCCAGACCAGGACCACCTCGCCGCCGGTACCGGCCACGAAAGGGCTCACGATCAGCAGGACGTCGAGCATCACGAGCACCGCGAAGATCCAGTAGACGACGGGGACGACGCCGCCGAGCCAGAACAGGTAGGCGGCCTCCCGCCAGGCCCCGGCCGTCACGTACCGCGCGGCGACGCCGCGCCACGGTTGCCCGGCCACCGGCCGGCCGTCGACCAGGCCGAGCCGGTACCGCTCGAACGCCGCGACCGGCGCGCTCAGCAGCGGTGCCAGCGCCACCACGAACAGACCGCAGACCGCCAGGAAGGCGGCGAGCGCCAGTGGGACGGGCCGGTCGTGTCGTTGTACCGCGCCGACGGCCGCGAACAGTGGTGCGACCACGACGAGCGGGCCGATCGACAGCACGGCGGCCAGTGGCGCGGTGGTGAGCAGGTAGGCCAGCGCGCGCCACGGCCACGCGGTGCGCAGGTAGCGGGGATGGCGCAGGGCCTGCGCGAGGTGGCTGGACGAGACCGGTGTCATGCCGCCGACGCTAGTGACGAGGCGGCGTCGACCCCAGCCGGCTGGCTCCACCTTTGCGGTATACCCAGCCCTACCCCGGTCGTCGGGGCAGTGGTAGTGCGCCGGCCGGCCTGCTCGGGCTGGGATGGCTTCATGCCCGCGTACCGCCTGGGTTCCTATGCCCTGCTGCTCGCCGCACCGCTGTTCGTCGCCGGAAACGCGGTGACCGCCCTCGGCTGGCGGCAACCGCCGTTCAGTTGGCGTACCCACAACATCAGTGACCTGGGGAACGTCACCTGCGGCATGTGGGACACCAGTCGGCCGCGACCGGTCTGTTCGCCCTGGCACCCGTTGATGAACGGCACGATGATCGCCACTGGCCTGCTGATCGTGGTCGGTCTGCTGCTGACCTGGACCGCGCTCGGTCGCGGGGCCGCAGTGCGGGCCGCCCAGCTGGCTGCGTTGGCGGGTGCCAGCGGGTATGTCCTGGCCGGCGTCTATCCGGCGGACGTCGACGAGAATCGGCACTTCCTCGCCGCGTTGCTGGTCTTCGGGGCGGGCAACATCGCGTTGCTGCTGTCGGCGCTACCCCGGCGGTCCGCGGTGCTCGGGCCGGTGCGGTGGCTCGGCCTCGTGCTGGGGCTGACCGGGGTCCTCGCGACGCTTCTCTTCTTCGCCCAGGTGGATCTCGGCTTCGGCGTCGGCGGCATGGAACGCGTGGTCGTGGCCCCATTCCTGCTCTGGACGGTCGTGCTCGGCAGCCAACTGGGTCCCGGCCCGGGCTGCCCCGTGCCCTCGGCGTAGTCGGCGTCGCTCACCCGGGCAGCCCAGGCGCCGGCGTGACCGTAGAAGTCACACCGAGTAACGAGCGGAGGAGTGTCATGCCTTCCCGGCCTGATGTCACAGCGACATGGATATGTCACCGTGACATCAGGCCGGTCCGGTGGCGGTCAGGCGCGGTCGAACCGGTCCAGCGTCCAGGCGTTGACGAACGCCTCCTCCCGCCAGGCGTCGTAGCGCCCGCTCGGCCCGCCGTGACCGGCCTCCATCTCGGTCTTCAGCAGGTAGTCGCCCTGCGGCGCGACCGCCCGCAGCCGGGCGATCCACTTTGCCGGCTCGTGGTAGAGCACCCGCGTGTCGTTGAGGCTGGTCATCGCCAGAATCGCCGGGTAGTCCAGCGCCGCGACGTTCTCGTACGGCGTGTACGACTTCATGTACGCGTACACCTCGGGGTCGGCCAGCGGGTTGCCCCACTCCTCCCACTCGGTCACGGTCAGCGGCAGCGACGGATCGAGGATCGTGTTGAGCGCGTCCACGAACGGCACCTGCGCGACGATGCCGGTGAAGGCGTCCGGTGCGAGATTGGCCACCGCGCCCATCAACAGCCCGCCGGCCGAACCACCCCGGGCGACCAGCCGGTCCGGGGCCGTCCAGCCGGCCTTCGCCAGGTGCCGGGCACAGGCGACGAAATCGGTGAAGGTGTTCTTCTTGGCCAGCATCTTTCCCTGGTCGTACCAGCGGCGGCCCAGTTCGCCGCCGCCCCGCACGTGGGCCACCGCGAAGATCACCCCACGGTCGAGCAGGGACAGCCGGCCGACCGAGAACCACGGGTCCATGCTCGCCTCGTAGGAGCCGTACCCGTAGATGACGCAGGGGGCGGAGCCGTCACGAGGGGTGCCGCGCCGGTAGACCAGGGAGATCGGCACCTTCGTGCCGTCGTCGGCCATGGCCCACTCCCGGTGCTGCTCGTACTCCTGCGGCTGGTACGCCCGACCGTCCGGCCCGGGCAGCACCGGCCGGCGGCGTAGCAGCGTCAACTCGCGGGTCACCAGGTCGTAGTCGTAGACCGAGTCCGGGGTGACCAGCGAGGTGTAGCGCAGCCGCAGTCGTCCGCTGCGGTACTCGGGGTTGGCGTCCAGGCCGACGGTGTGCAGCGGCTCCGGGAACTCGATGTCGTGGGTGTCCCCGCCGCCGACCGGCAGCACCCGCAGTCCGGTGAGACCGTTGCTGCGTACGGTGAGGACCAGGTGGTCGGCGAAGGCGTCGACCGATTCCAGCCGGGTGCCCGGCGAGTGGTCGATCAGCGGCACCCAGTCGCCCGGGGCGTCCGCCGAGGTGTACGCCAGCGCGAAGTCCTCGGCGCCGTCGTTGTGCAGGATCAGGAACCGGTGCCCGTGGTGCTCCACCGAGTACTCGACGCCCTGCCGGCGCGGCGCGATCACCGCCGGCTCGCCGGTCGGGTTGCCGGCCGGGATGGCCAGCACCTCGCTGGTGATCTTGCTGGCGATGTCGATGAGGACGAACCGCTCCGAGCGGGTCAGCTCGACCCCGACCCAGAACCGCTCGTCGTCCTCGGCGTGCACCACCGCGTCGTCGGCGGTGGCCGTGCCGATCACGTGCCGCCAGACCCGGTTGGGCCGCCACGCCTCGTCCACGGTGACGTAGAACAGCACCGAGGCGTCGGCGGACCAGGCGGTGCCGTAGAAGGTGCCGGGGATCTCGTCGGGCAGCGGTTCCCCGGAGTCGAGGTCCTTGATTCGCAGGGTGAACCGCTCATCGCCGGAGAAGTCCGTCGAGTAGGCCAGGAAACGACCATCCGGGCTGACGTCGAAGGCGCCCAGCGCGAAGAAGTCGTGCCCCTCGGCGAGCAGGTTCCCGTCGAGCAGCACCTGCTCCCCGTCGAGCGGAGCACCGGCCGCGCTGATCGGTGGCTCGGTCTCGCCGTCGCGGACCGCCCGACGGCAGTGCACGCCGTACTGCTGGCCCTCGACGGTGCGGGTGTAGTACCAGTGCCCGCCCTTGCGGGTCGGCACCGACAGGTCGGTCTCCTGGGTGCGCCGCCGGATCTCCTCGAACAACTCGGTGCGCAGCCCGGACAGGTGTGCCGTCCGGGCTGCGGCCCAGGCGTTCTCGGCGTTGAGATAGCTGATGGTCTCCGGATCGTCCTTGGTAGCCAGCCAGGCGTACTCGTCGACGACGGTGTCGCCGTGGTGGACGCGCTCGGTCGGCACCCGCTTAGCTGCGGGAACGGGGGTCTCGGTGGTCACGGCGCCACGTTACCGGCCTTCGAGGTCTCCGGTACGGAGCAAATCCCTACCCGATCGTTCGAACACATGTACGATCGCCGGCATGGTGCCAGCCCGTTCCACCGGCGCGTCCGGTGCCCTCGACATCGCCCACCGGCTGACCGAGATCTGCGGTCCGCGCTTCGCCCGCCTCGCCGGGCCGGCCGACGAGGTGGCCGGACGCGCGGCCCGCTGGGTGGCGGTGCCCGGCGGGCCACGCGCCGCAGCACGGGTGCTGCGGCTGGCCGCGCGGCATGAGCTGACGGTCGTGCCGAGGGGAGCCGGCACCAAAATCGACTGGGGCGCCGCGCCCGAACGGCTCGACATCATGCTCGACACCGGGCGGCTGGCCGGCATCGGCCACCAGGCGCCCGACCGGGGCACCGTCGAGGTCGGCGCGGGCACCCCGCTGCGGGCGGTGCAGGCCACCCTGGAGCGCACCGGCCAGCGGCTCGCGCTGGACGCCCCGTCGCCGGGCGCCACCCTCGGCGGGGTGCTCGCCGCGGACGAGGCCGGCCCGCTGCGGCACCGCCACGGCACCGCCTGCGACCAGTTGGTCGGGCTGCGCTACCTGGACGCCGACGGCGAGCTGACCGAGGCCGGTGGCGGGGCGACCGGGCTGGCCCAGGCGCGGCTGCTGTGCGGCTCGGAGGGGGCGCTCGGTGTGCTGGTCAGCGCGGTGCTACGGGTACAGGCCGTGCCGGCCACCCGGGTCTGGGTGACCCGGCCGGTGTGGACCCCGCTGGAGGTGCACGACCTGATCAAGGCGCTGCTCGCTGCCCGGCTCGATCCGGCCGCGGTCGAACTCGACCTGCCGGTCGGCCCGGCATCCCGGCCACACTGGGATCCGCGGGCCGCCGCGATGGCCTGCCATCCGTCGATGACCGGGCGCGCGCCGACCGGCTCGACGGGTGCCGGTTCCCTGGTGGTGTTGCTGGAGGGCGGGCCCGCTGAGGTGGCGGAGCGCTCCGATCGGTTGGTGAGACTGTTCGGCGGCCGGTCGACCGTCGCCCGGTCGGCACCGCCGTGGTGGCGCAGCTACCCCTTCGCCCCCGGCGACACGGCGCTGCGGCTGGAGGTGCCGATCACCGACCTGCACGCCGCTGTGTACGCGCTACGTGACGCGACCGGCGGGCCGGTGCCGGTCCGTGGCTCGGCCGGGCTCGGCGTGGTGCACGCCGCCCTGCCCGGCGGGATGCCACCCGACCGGGTGGCGACGATTCTGGCGGCGGTCCGGAGCGTGCTGCTCGCCCGACAGGGCCGGTGCGTGGTGCTCGCCGCGCCGCCCGCTGTCCGACGGGCCGTCGACCTCTGGGGCGAGCTGGCCGACCTGGCCCGGCTGCGGGCGGTCAAGCAGCACCTCGACCCCGGCCACCGGCTGTCGCCCGGCCGCCTCCCCGGCGGACTCTGACCGGGAACAGGTGGGCGCAGGTCAGACGGCGTCGTTGCGCAGGACGAGGATGGCGATGTCGTCGCGGGGCTCCTCGACCGAGAAGTTGATCGTGGCCGCGCGCAGCCGCGCGGCCACCACGTCCGCCGAGTAGCCGGCGAGCGGTGCCGCCGCGTCCCGCAGCCGGCCCGTGCCGAACAGCTCCCGGCCCCGGCGGCGCTCGGTCACCCCATCGGTATAGAAGACCAGGCAGTCACCCGGGTCGAGAGCGATCTGCGAGGTCGGCGTGGTGATCGCGTCGAGCAGGCCGAGCGCGGTGCCGCCGGTGCCGACGAAGGTCGCCGGGCCGCCCGCCGAGTGCACCAGCACCGGCCGATCGTGCCCGGCCAGGTGCAGCCCCACGTCGAGCTGGTCTCCGTCACCCGGCCCGACCGCCGCCAGGGCCAGCGTGCAGTACCGGCCGGAGCCCCGCTCGACAAGCGTCTCGTTGAGCCGGGCCAGCACCTCGGGCAGCGGCTTGCCGTCTCCGGCCAGCACCCGGATCACGTCCCGGCACAGCCCGGTGACCGCCGCGGCCTGTACCCCCTTGCCGGAGACGTCGCCGATGACCACCAGCCAGCGACCGTCCGGCATCGGCACCACGTCGTAGAAGTCGCCACCGACCTCGGCGTCCCCGCCGGTCGGGACGTACTCGGCGGCGAATCCGATGCCCTCCACGACCGGCAGCACCGGCGGCAGCAGCGACTGCTGGAGCGTCTGCGCCACCCGGCGGCGCTCGGCGTGGATCCGGGCGTTCTCGATCGCCAGGGCCGCCCGCCGGGCCACGTCCTCCAGCACGCCGATCTCGTCGGGGTCCTGCCGGTGTCGCTGGTGCCGGCCGACGGCCAGCGTGCCGAGGCGCTGGCCCCGGGCGATCAACGGCACGGCGAAACCCTCCATCGGGGAGCCGAGCGGAGTGCGGGTGCCGTTGCGGCTGGCCTCCCGCAGCCGCGCCTGGATCGAGTCGGTGCCGGCCTCACGCAGGGTGGCGTGCAGCTGCGGCAGCATCGACTCGTCGGCGTGGCTGGCTGCCGCGAGCCGGAGCCGACCCCACTCGTCGGTGGTGTGTATCGCGCACCACTGGCCGAGGCGGGGGACCACCAGTTGCGGGACGAGCGCCATGGTCAGCTCCACGTCCAACGACTGGGCGAGCAGTTCGCTGGCCTCGGCGAGGAAGGTCAGCCACGCCTGCCGGCGTACGTCGGCGCGGCGCAGCCGGTCGTTCTCCAGGTGCAACGAGAGTCGCTCGGCGGTCAGCAGGGCCAGCGGCTGGGCGTACGCGGTGGGCGCGGCGTCCAACTCCAGTTCACCGGCGTACGGGCGGTGCACCGCAAGCGGCACCCGGAGCAGGTCGCTGCCGGCCCGGGGCTGCCGCCCGTACCGGGCGAGCACCTGGGAGCCCTGGCCGTCGCCCCGGTCCAGTCGGACCACACCACCGGCGGCGCCGACCATCTCCGCCACCCGGGTCAGCAGGCTGGCGGCGAAATCCGGCAGCGGATCGTCGGCGTACGGGTCGGGGGTGGTCTGCATCAGCGCGCTCATCGCACCGGCGCTCGGTACGACGGTCTGTCCGATGCCGTCCGGATCACCGGCGGCCGGTGGCACGAACGGGGCGGACCCCGTCCCGTCCCGCCCGGCACGGTCCAGCCGGAACCACACGCCCTTGCCGGTGGGCAGATAGGTGGTGCCCCAGCGGCTGGCGAAATGGTCGACCAGCAGCAGTCCGCGCCCCCGTTCGGCGACCTCGGTGATGTCCTCGGACAGGTTGCGTACCCCGACGGTCAACTCGTCGACCGGGCCGGAGGCGAAGTCGGAGACCGTCACCGTCAGCCCCACCTGGTCGGCGGTGACCTCGATGTCCAGTTCGGTGCGGGCATGCTCGACCGCGTTGGTGGACAGCTCCGTGGTCAGCAGAAGTGCCTCGTTGAGCAGTTCGTCCAGGTCCGCCTCGGCGAGCACGGACCGGACCACGGCCCGCGCAGCAGCCGGCGTACGGCGGTCGGCGGGAAGCCGGACGCGCCGCACATGCTCCTCTGGGCCCCCGTCCGTCGCGGGCCCCGCCTCCGCTGACACCCTCGTATCCTGCACCGACACCCGTCCGCTGCCAAGCTGATCACCCTTGGCTGTTCGATGACGGCCGGTGGCATGGCGTGGCGGTTTCCAGGTCACGGGGACAATGATGGGGTGGCCGGCGCAAGCCGGTGAACCCCGAGGTGAGTGAGGAATGATGACCACGGCGAAACAGTCGGTGACCGCGGACACCTCCGCCGCCGACCACGAGGCGGTCCTCACCGAGCTGGCGGAGGCGCTGCGACGGGTCCGTCGCGGGGATCTCAAGGTGCGGCTGCCCCGACGTTCGGGCACCGCCGGCGAGGTGGCGGACGCCTTCAACGACGTGGTGTCGCTCCAGGAGCGGCAGCATCTGGACCTGCGCCGGATCAGCCGGATCGTCGGCCGCGACGGCCGGCTGACCGAGCGTCTGGACGAGGAGGGACTGGACGGCTCCTGGGCCGACGGCCAGCGGGCGGTCAACTCCCTGATCGACGATCTGGGCCGACCCACCACCGAGATCGCCCGGGTCATCGTGGCGGTCGCCGACGGTGACCTCTCCCAGCACATGGCGCTGGAGATCGACGGTCGCCCGCTGCGTGGTGAGTACCTGCGCATCGGCCGCACGGTCAACACCATGGTCGACCAGCTCTCGTCCTTCTCCAACGAGGTGACCCGGGTGGCCCGTGAGGTGGGCACCGAGGGCAAGCTCGGCGGCCAGGCCGACGTACGTGGCGTCGCCGGCACCTGGAAGGACCTCACCGACTCGGTGAACACCATGGCGTCGAACCTGACCGGCCAGGTGCGGTCCATCTCCCAGGTGGCCACGGCGATGGCGAAGGGCGACCTGTCCCAGAAGATCACCGTCAGCGCTCGCGGTGAGGTCGCCGAACTGGCCGACACGATGAACTCGCTCACCGACACGCTGCGGCTCTTCGCCGAGCAGGTGACGCGGGTGGCCCGTGAGGTGGGCACCGAGGGCAAGCTCGGCGGTCAGGCGGAGGTGCCGGGCGTCGCGGGCACCTGGAAGGACCTGACCGACAGCGTCAACTCGATGGCGTCGAACCTCACGGCCCAGGTGCGGAACATCGCCCAGGTCTCCACGGCGGTCGCCCGCGGCGACCTGTCGCAGAAGATCACCGTGGCCGCGCAGGGCGAGATCCTGGAGCTCAAGGACACCGTCAACACGATGGTGGACCAGTTGTCGTCGTTCGCCGACGAGGTGACCCGGGTGGCGCGCGAGGTGGGCACCGAGGGCAAGTTGGGCGGCCAGGCCCAGGTGCGCGGCGTCTCCGGCACCTGGCGGGATCTCACCGAGAACGTCAACCAGCTCGCCGGGAACCTGACCAGCCAGGTCCGCAACATCTCGCAGGTCTCGACGGCGGTCGCCAAGGGTGACCTGTCGCAGAAGATCACGGTCGACGCCCGGGGCGAGATGCTGGAGTTGAAGTCGACGGTGAACACGATGGTGGACCAGCTGTCGTCGTTCGCCGACGAGGTCACGCGGGTGGCGCGCGAGGTGGGCACCGAGGGCAAGCTCGGCGGTCAGGCCCAGGTCAAGGGCGTCTCGGGCACCTGGCGGGACCTGACCGACAACGTGAACTCGATGGCGTCGAACCTGACCAGTCAGGTGCGGAACATCGCCTCGGTCACCACGGCGGTCGCGAAGGGTGACCTGTCGCAGAAGATCACGGTCGACGCCCGGGGCGAGATCCTGGAGTTGAAGTCGACGGTGAACACGATGGTGGACCAGCTGTCGTCGTTCGCCGACGAGGTGACCCGGGTGGCCCGTGAGGTGGGCACCGAGGGCAACCTCGGCGGCCAGGCACAGGTGCGCGGGGTCGCCGGCACCTGGCGGGACCTGACCGACAACGTGAACTCGATGGCGTCGAACCTGACCGCTCAGGTGCGGAACATCGCGCAGGTCTCCACCGCCGTCGCCAAGGGCGACCTGTCGCAGAAGATCACCGTCGACGCGCAGGGCGAGATCCTGGAGTTGAAGTCGACGGTGAACACGATGGTGGACCAGCTGTCGTCGTTCGCCGACGAGGTGACCCGGGTAGCCCGTGAGGTGGGCACCGAGGGCAAGTTGGGCGGTCAGGCCGAGGTCAAGGGCGTTTCGGGCACCTGGCGGGACCTGACCGGCAACGTGAACTCGATGGCGTCGAACCTGACCAGTCAGGTGCGGAACATCGCCTCGGTCACCACGGCGGTGGCCAACGGCGACCTGTCCCAGAAGATCACCGTCGACGCGCAGGGCGAGATCCTGGAGCTGAAGAACACCGTCAACACGATGGTGGACCAGCTGTCGTCGTTCGCCGACGAGGTGACCCGGGTGGCCCGTGAGGTGGGCACCGAGGGCAAGCTCGGCGGTCAGGCCCAGGTCAAGGGGGTCTCCGGCACCTGGCGGGATCTCACCGAGAACGTCAACCAGCTCGCGTCGACGCTGACCACCCAGCTGCGGGCGATCGCCCGGGTCTCGACGTCGGTGACCCGGGGCGACCTCACCCAACGGGTCGCGGTGAAGGCCCAGGGCGAGGTCGCCGAGCTGAAGGACAACATCAACCAGATGATCGTCACCCTGCGGGAGACGACCCACAAGAACGCCGAGCAGGGCTGGCTCGACTCCAACCTGGCCCGCATCGGCGGCCTGTTGCAGGGCCAGCGGGACCTCGGCGAGGTCTGCCGGATGATCATGCAGGAGGTGACTCCGCTGGTCGACGCGCAGCTCGGCGCGTTCTTCCTGGCGGACAACTCCGAGGGGGTGATGCGACTGCGACTCACCGCCTCGTACGGATATGTCTCGCGTGGCCACGACGTGACCTTCGGGCCGGGCGAGGGGCTGGTCGGTCAGGCCGCTCTCTCCCGACGCACCATCCGGGTCGGCGCGGTGCCCGACGGCCGGATCACGCTGCGGTCCGGCCTGGCCGACACGCCACCGGCCGACCTGGTCGTGCTGCCGGTTCTCTTCGAGGGCGAACTGCTCGGCGTGATCGAGTTCGCCACCGTCACTCCCTACTCCGAGCTGCACCTGTCGTTCCTGGAGCGGCTGGTCTCCACCATCGGCATCGCGGTCAACACCATCCAGGCCAACCGGCGTACCGAGGAGCTGCTGGCCCAGTCGCAGCGGCTGGCGCACGAACTGCAGGAGCAGTCGGCGGAGTTGCAGCGCACCAACGCCGAGTTGGAGGACAAGGCCAAGCTGCTCTCCGAGCAGAAGGCGAACATCGAGACCCAGAACCGGGAGATCGAGCTGGCCCGTCTTGGTCTGGAGGACAAGGCGCAGCAGCTGACCCGGGCCTCGGCGTACAAGTCGGAGTTCCTAGCGAACATGAGCCACGAGCTGCGTACGCCGCTGAACTCCCTGCTGCTGCTGGCCCGGCTGCTGATGGAGAACTCGGAGCAGAACCTGACCCCGAAGCAGATCGAGTTCGCCCGGACCATCCACGGCTCCGGCTCCGACCTGCTGCGCCTGATCGACGACATCCTCGACCTGTCCAAGATCGAAGCGGGCCGGATGGACGTCGAGCCGACCGAGGTCCGGTTCGCCGAGATCTGCAGCTATGTCGAGCAGGCCTTCGCGCCGCAGGCCGACGACAAGGGCCTGGATTTCCAGGTACGCATCGGCAAGGACCTGCCGTCGGCGGTGGTCACCGACGCCCAGCGGCTTCAGCAGATCCTGCGCAACCTGCTGTCGAACGCGGTCAAGTTCACCGACAACGGCGCGGTGACGCTGCGCATCTCCCAGGCCCCGGAGCACGCGATCTTCGACGTGCCGGCGTTGACCAACGCCCAGCAGGTGATCGCGTTCACGGTGATCGACACCGGCATCGGCATCTCGGACGACAAGCTGTCGCTGATCTTCGAGGCGTTCCAGCAGGCGGACGGCACCACCAGCCGGCGGTACGGCGGCACCGGGCTGGGCCTGTCGATCAGCCGGGATCTGGCCCGGCTGATCGGCGGCACGATCACCGTCTCCTCGGCGCCCGGTCAGGGCTCCACGTTCACCCTCTACCTGCCCGACGTGCTCGCGCCGGACGCGGTGGTGGCCCCGTCACCACCGTCGCCGCAGCGGGCCGGGCTGCCGGCGTCGCTGCTGATGCCGCCGATGGAGTTGCTGCCGGAGCCGCCGCAGGCACCGAAGACCCGTCAGCTGGACGGCGCCACGGTGCTGATCGTCGACGACGACGTGCGTAACGTCTTCGCCCTGACCAGCGCGCTCGAACTGCACGGCATGACCGTGCTGTACGCCGACAACGGCAGCGACGGGGTGCGGCTGCTGGCCGAGCACCCAGAGGTGGACATCGTCCTGATGGATGCCATGATGCCGGATCAGGACGGGTACGAGACGACCCGGCAGATCCGGCGCAACCACCGTTTCGCGGACCTGCCGATCGTGTTCCTGACCGCGAAGGCGATGCCGGGCGACCGGGAGTCCGCGATCGTCGCCGGGGCCAGCGACTACATCACCAAGCCCGTCGACCTGGATGAGTTGATCGAGTTGATGAGCTCCTGGATCAGCGGCAGCCGTACCGAGGAGGGCTCGTGACGCAGGTGGCGAAGGCGCTGCTGGTCGATGACCGTCGGGAGAACCTGATGGCCCTGGAGGCGATCCTCCAGGGGCTGCCGGTGCAGTCGGTCGCCGTGGAGAGCGGCGAGGCGGCGCTCAAGCAGTTGCTGGTGGACGACTTCGCGGTGATCCTGCTGGACGCCCAGATGCCGGACATGGACGGCTTCGAGACGGCCAGCCACATCAAGCGGCGGGAGCGTACCCGGGCCGTCCCGATCATCTTCCTGACCGCCGCCGACCGGGACGCGCAGCTGGCGTTGCGCGGCTACGCGGTCGGCGCGGTGGACTACCTCACCAAACCGTTCGATCCCTGGGTGTTGCGGGCCAAGGTCTCCGTCTTCGTGGAGTTGTGGACCAAGACCCGGCAGCTGGCGGCCCAGTCGGACATGGTCCGCGAGCGCGACACCCAGTGGCGGTTGCTGACCGATGCGGTCGACGAGGCCACCACCCTGCTCCGCGCCGCCGACACCCCCGACGCGGTCGATCGGGCGGTCACCCTCCTCGAGCAGGCCCGCTGGGGCACCACCCCCGACTGACCCAGCTGAACAGGGGGTCAGGGGGCGGGAGCGTCGTTGCGGATCATCAGGGCGCTGCGCAGGCCGGTGATGTCCAGGACGCGGAGCAGGAAATCGCCCACGTTGGTCAGGATGAGCAGGGCCTGCGCGTGGCTGGCCTTGCGGCTGAGCACGACCAGCGTCCCCAGCCCCTGCGAGTCGCAAAAGGTGACCCCGCCGAGATCGAGCACGATCCGTGGCGGCGGCTCGGTGAGGATCTCATTGACGACGGTCGACAGCTGGGCGGCCGTGAGCATGTCGATCTCACCGGCGAGGCGCAGCACTGCTTCGTCGCCCGTTCGGTGCACGGTGATGGACAGTTCGGCACGATCCACCGGGTCAGCCTATCGCGATCTCGGGCACCCGGCCTGTCGAGGGCGGGCCGACCAGGACCAGCGTGCCGGGGGTGAGCCTGGTAACCCCGATCCGGGGTGCCTGCCGATCCGCCGCCGGGCGCTGACACAATGGCTGCATCGTGACCAAGGTGTTTCCCGCCGGATCCGACCGTTACCCGGTCGACGCGCCGGCCTCAGAGGCCCTGTTCGACCGCGCTCGCGCCATCGTGCCGGGCGGGGTGAACTCCCCCGTGCGTGCCTTCCGGGCGGTCGGGGGCACACCGCGCTTCATGGTCCGCGGCGAAGGGCCCTGGCTGCACGACGCCGACGGCCGACGCTACGTCGATCTGGTCTGCTCCTGGGGGCCGCTGATCCTCGGTCACGCTCACCCCGAGGTGGTCGCGGCGGTGCAGGCCGCCGCCGCGAACGGCACCAGCTTCGGCACGCCCACCCCGGGCGAGGTCGACCTGGCCGCCGAGATCGTCGCGCGTACCCCGGTCGAGCAGGTCCGGTTGGTCAACTCCGGTACCGAGGCGACCATGTCGGCGATCCGGCTGGCCCGGGGGTACACCGGTCGCTCGAAGATCATCAAGTTCGCCGGTTGCTACCACGGGCACGTGGACGCGCTGTTGGCCGCCGCCGGCTCCGGCGTGGCCACCCTCGGCCTGCCCGACTCGCCGGGCGTCACCGGCGCGGCGGCCGGCGAGACCATCGTGCTGCCGTACAACGACGTCACCGCCGTCGAGGAGGCGTTCGCGGCGGAGGGGCCGCACATCGCGGCGGTGATCACCGAGGCGGCTCCGGGCAACATGGGAGTGGTCGCTCCCCGTGACGGCTTCAACGAGCAGTTGGCGAGGATCGCGCACGCGCACGGCGCGCTGCTCGTCATCGACGAGGTGATGACCGGCTTCCGGGTCTCCCGCGCCGGTTGGCACGGCCTCGACCCGGTCGAGGCGGACCTGTGGACGTACGGCAAGGTCATGGGTGGGGGCCTGCCCGCCGCGGCGTTCGGCGGGCGGGCGGAGATCATGTCTCGACTGGCCCCCGCCGGCCCCGTCTACCAGGCCGGCACCCTCTCCGGAAACCCCCTCGCCTGTGCGGCCGGTCTGGCCACCCTGCGGCTGGCCGACGACGCGCTCTACCGCCGGCTGGACTCCACCGCCGCCGCCGTGGGCAAGCTCGCCGCCGACGCGCTGGCCGCCGCCGGGGTCCCGCACCGGCTGTCGTACGCCGGCAGCATGTTCTCGATCTTCTTCACCGACGCCGACGTCGTGGACTACGACAGCGCCCGCACCCAGCAGGTGCCGGCGTTCAAGGCGTTCTTCCACGCGATGCTCGCCGCCGGGGTCTACCTGCCGCCGAGCGCGTTCGAATCCTGGTTCGTCTCGGCGGCGATCGACGATGCCGCCCTGGAGCAGATCGCCGCCGCGCTTCCGGCGGCGGCCAACGCGGCGGCAGCGGCAGGTCACGGGGGGTAGCAGTGAGCGCGAGGAGTGAGCCGGTTCTGCGAGCCCCGCAGTCGCGAACGAAGGGGGCACAGCGGTGAGTAAGACGGTGGTCCACGTGCTCCGGCACGGCGAGGTGTACAACCCGGACGGCATCCTCTATGGCCGGCTACCCGGATTCCGCCTCAGCGAGCTGGGTGTCCAGATGGCCAAGGCGGCGGCGCAGGGGCTCGCCGAGCGCGAGGTCGTGCACGTGGTGGCCAGCCCGCTCGAACGCGCCCAGCAGACCGCCGAGCCGATCGCCGCCCAGTTCGGATTGCCCGTCGGGGTGGACGAGCGGCTGATCGAGAGCGCGAACTGGTTCGAGGGCAAGAAGGTCTCGCCCGGTGACGGCTCCTTCCGCGACCCCCGCAACTGGTGGGTGCTGCGTGACCCGGTCACCCCCTCCTGGGGGGAGGCGTACCAGGCGATCGCCGAGCGGATGTTCGCCGCCCTGCACGCCGCCCGGATCGCCGCCGATGGCCGAGAGGCCGTGCTGGTCTCGCACCAACTGCCGATCTGGACGCTGCGCCGGCACGTCGAGCGCAAGCGGCTCTGGCACGATCCGCGCCGCCGGCAATGCTCGCTGGCCTCGCTCACCACCTTCCACTTCGACGGCGCCAAGATCGTCGGCATCGGCTACTCCGAACCGGCCGCGCACCTGGTGGCGATGTCGCCGACCGCACGGACAGCCAAGGGGGCCTGAGATGGGCCTCCGGAGGCTGGCCGCCGGCCTGCTCGGCGCCGTGACCGCCACGGTCGCCCTGGCCGGCTGCACCGCCGACGGCCGGGAGTCGGCCTGCGACAGCGCCGGCGGCATCGTGGAGTGCTCCCCGGACCAGCGCAGCGCCGCCCCCAAGATCACCGGCGAGTTGCTCCCGGGCGGCACCTACGACGTGGCGAACCAGCGTGGTCAGGTCGTCGTGGTCAACTTCTGGGGCTCCTGGTGTGCGCCGTGCCGGGCCGAGGCCGACGACCTGGAGAACACCTACCAGGCGACCAGGGCATCCGGCGTCACCTTCCTCGGCATCAACGTGCAGGACAGCCGGGACAAGGCGATCGCCTTCGAGGAGGGCCGGGTCAGCTACCCGAGCATCTTCGACCCGGGCAGCCGGCTCGCCCTCGCCATGGACATCCCGCCGAACACCATCCCGGCGACCGTCGTACTGGACCGGGAGGGCCGGATCGCCACCGTCATCCGGGCGGCGGTCAAGCAGGAGGGCCTGCAACCCATCGTCGAGCGGATCGCCGCGGAATCGCCCGAGCCGGCCGGTCAGCGCTGATGGGCGAGACGTTCGGCCAGCTCGCCGAGTCCGGCCCGCTGCTGCTGGCGCTGGGCGCGGCGGCCCTGGCCGGCCTGGTCAGCTTCCTGTCCCCGTGCGTGCTGCCGCTGATGCCCGGCTACCTCTCGTACGTCACCGGCCTCGCCGGCGCCGACCTGGAAGGCCGAGATGAAAGGAAGGGCCCCCCGTTAACGCCTCCGGTAGAGCAGGGGGCCCCTGTTAACACCGCAGCCGGCGGCGAGCAGACGAGCGGCGAGCAGACAGGCGGCGGCGTCGGCACCGCCGTACGGGAGGGCACCCGGGTCAGCGCGGCGGTCAAGGGCCGGGTACTCGCCGGGACTTTGCTCTTCATCGCCGGGTTCACCGTCGTCTTCACCGCCACCGCGATCCTGTTCAGCAGTATCGGCCGGGTCTTCTTCGACTACGAGCGGGCGCTGGAGATCGGCGTCGGCGGGCTCATCGTCGTACTCGGGCTGGGCTACCTCGGGGTGCTACCCGGCTTCCAGCGCGAGTTCCGGATCAACCGGCTGCCCACCGCCGGCCTGCTCGGCGCGCCCGTGCTCGGTGCGGTCTTCGCGCTGAGCTGGGTCCCCTGCACCGGCCCCACCCTGGCCGCGGTGCTCGGCATGGCGACCACCAGCGGTCAGACCGACCGGGCGGTGGTGCTGGCCGTGGCGTACTGCCTCGGGTTGGGGATCCCGTTCATCGTCTTCGGGCTGGGCTTCGAGCGCCTGCTCGGCGTCTTCCGCACCGTACGCCGGCACAGCCGCTGGGTCACCCGGGTCGGCGGCGTACTGCTGATCCTGATCGGCCTGGCGCTGGTCAGCGGCGGCTGGACGAACGTGGTGATCTGGCTGCAGACCACCTTCGGCACCGGCGAGGTGAGCATCTGATGACCGCCGTGGACGACCGGCCGACCGCGCCGGCTGATGCTCCCCGGCGTCGCCCCAACCCGCTGCTGGCCCTGCTGCGCAACTCGTGGCGGCAGCTGACCAGCATGCGTACCGCACTGGTGTTGCTCTTCCTGCTCGCGGTCGCGGCCATCCCCGGGTCGGTGCTGCCGCAGCGCGGCGTCAACCCGGAGGACGTGCGCGACTTCTTCACCGCGCACCCCGACCTGGCGCCGCTGCTCGACCGGGTGGGCGCGTTCGAGGCGTTCAGCTCGGCCTGGTTCTCCGCGATCTACCTGCTGCTGTTCACCTCGCTGATCGGGTGCATCACGCCCCGGCTCCGCGACCACGTCCGGGCGCTGCGCGCCAGGCCGCCGGCCGTACCGAAGCGGCTGGAGCGGCTGCCGCAGCACGCGGTGGTCCCCGCGCCGGACGGCGGTGCGGCGGCGGTCGCCGAGACGCTGCGCCGCCGACGGTGGCGGGTGGCGGTCCGGGGCGACGAGATCTCCGCCGAGAAGGGCTACCTGAAGGAGACCGGCAACCTGATCTTCCACAGCTCGATGCTGGTGGTGCTGGTCGCCGTCGCGCTCGGCTCCTGGTACGGCTGGCACGGCAACCGGCTGCTGGTCGCCGGTGAGGACCAGGTCTTCTGCAACACCCGCCAGCAGTACGCCGAGGCGAAGCTCGGGCCGCGTGTCGACGACGACCTGCCCCGCTTCTGCATGCAGTTGGACGAGTTCGACGCCCGGTTCCTGGAGACCGGCCAGCCCGCGTTCTACAACGCGAAGGTGACCGTGGACTCCGACGGCGGCCCGCCACGGCCAGCCGAGTTCTCGGTCAACTCGCCGTTACGCCTCGACGGTGCGAACGTCTACCTGCTCGGGCACGGGTACGCCCCGGTGATCCGGTACACCGACCGGTTCGGTCGCAGCCAGACCAGCGCGGTGCCGTTCCTCAGCACCGGCGACGTCGGGCTGAGCAGCGAGGGCCTGGCCGCCTTCCCGGACGCCAACGTCGACCCGGACACCGGCGAGCGGGATCCGGACCTCCAGGTCGCCTTCTCGGGGCTCTACCTGCCGACCGCGCCGCAGGAGCCGCCGTTCGTGCGTTCGGAGCACCCGACCGAACGCAACCCGCTGCTCGACCTGGTGGCCTACCGGGGCAACCTGGGCCTGGACGCCGGCATCCCCGGCTCGGTCTACCAGCTCGACCAGCGTCAGGTGAGCAACGGCCGGCTCACCGAGATCGGCGCGAAGCAGCTGCGGACCGGCGAGAGCTGGACGCTGGACGACGGCACGAAGGTCGAGTTCCTGGGTACGCGGCCCTTCATCACCCTCTCCGTGCGCCACGACCCGGGCACCACGCTGCTGCTGGTCAGCTCGATCGGGCTGGTGCTCGGGCTGATGGGTTCGCTGTTCGTCCGGCGCCGACGGATCTTCGTCCGGGTGCTGCCGCCAGGTTCCGGTGCCCCCGACAGTGGATCTCCGACAGGCGGTAGTAGTTTGGTCGAGGTAGCTGGCCTGCCGCGTACCGAGCACCCCGGGTTCGCCGCCGAGTTCGCCCAACTGGTCGCCGCCATCGGCGCCGGCGGGCGGCCCGGCGACGCCGGCACCGACCCGGGCACGCCGGCCGGGGCGCGGGAAGGAGCCGAGTGATGTCCGCACTCTCCGACCAGGTGGTGTCGATCGCCACCCTGGTCTACCTGCTGGCGATGATCAGCCACGCGGTCGAGTACGCCCTCGGTAACGTGCGCGCCAGGGCCGTCGCGGCACCCGCGCGCGAACTGGTCGGCGCCGCCGCCTCCCCGGGCGGCGCGGCCGGTGGCGCGCTGGGCGGTGGCGTGGCGGCCGGTGGCGCGGTGGCGACCGAGGTACCCAGCCGGGCCGAGCGCACCGCGCGGCGGGCCGAGTGGGCCGGGCGGATCGCGGTCGGGCTGACCGTCCTGGGCGCGGCGCTGCACCTGGCCGGCCTGGTCACCCGCGGTCTCGCGGCGGACCGGATGCCGTGGGGCAACATGTACGAGTTCGTGCTCACGGTCTCGTTCATCGGGGTCGCCGCCTGGCTGGTCGTACTGGTGAAATGGCCGTTCCTGCGCCGCCTCGGGCTCTTCCTGACCCTGGTGATGGTGCTCCTGGTGGCCACCGCAGAGTTGGTGCTCTACACCCCGATCGTGCCGCTGGTGCCGGCGCTCAACTCGTACTGGTTCATCGTGCACGTGTCGACCATCGTCTTCGCCTCGGGGCTCTTCCTGCTGGGCGTGGTGCCGGCGGTGGCGTACCTGATGCGGGCCGGGTACGAGGACGGCAAGCGCAGCTTCCCGTACACCCTGGCGAGGCGGCTGCCCGCGGCGGCCGGGCTGGAGCGGCTCACCTTCGTGCTGCACGCCTTCTCATTCCCGATCTTCACCTTCGCGGTGATCGCCGGAGCGATCTGGGCCGAGGCGGCCTGGGGTCGACCGTGGGGCTGGGACCCGAAGGAGACCTGGGCGTTCATCTCCTGGGTGGTGTACGCGGGCTACCTGCACGCCCGGGCCACACCGAGCGTGAAGCGGAACGTGGCCGCCTGGCTGGCCATCCTCGGCTTCCTGACGGTGCTGATGAATCTCTTCGGCGTGAACATCTTCTTCGAGGGACTGCACTCGTACGGCGGCCTCTGACCATTCTGCACTGCCGATCTGAGGTCGACATCCGACATGCGTCAACCTTGTCGGTCGTGGTCGGTGCCGCTCCAGACCCGGTGAGTTATGTCGCCCCGCCCACCAGCCCACCGGCCGTGCCCCGACGACCGGTTGTCCTCCTGCACGCTCGGAATCTTGGAGATTTTTCCGTCCGCAGCGAACGGAGAATCTCCAAGATTCCGAAGGCCATCCGTCGCCGGCGTGCCGGACGGCCCCGCATCAGTTCCGCGCTGTTGACGGAGGTGGCGGAGTCATGGCGGAGCTGACCGGCGCCCGGTGGCGCACCAGCACCCGGAGCAGCACCAACGGCGGCAACTGCGTCGAGGTGGCCGACAACCTGCTCGGCACGATCGCGGTACGCGACAGCAAGGACCGCGACGGCGCTGTGCTGATCTTCGGCCCGGCGGCCTGGCACGCCTTCGTGCAGTCGACCCGCCGGCAATGACAGCACGGCTGCCGAGGCCGGCGGAGTGACCGGCTGGCACCGGTCACCCCGCACGACCACGATCAGGACTGGGCGTAGACGACGACCGGGACCTCGTCGTTGTCCGCGTCGTCATCCCACCAGGAGCGGTACGGCCCCGGCGCGTTGAGGCTCACCGCACCGGTCTCGCCGGCCACGGCGATGATCCGGACACCGAAGTCCACCTGGTGGGTCTCCCCGGCGGCGAAGACCGAGCTGGGCACCGCGCAGCGGTACCAGGAGGCACCGAGCAGCGGCTCGCCGCCGTACCAGCCGTCCGCCGTCTCGTGGAGGGCGAAGCAGGGCTCGGGCACCGACTCCACGGTCACCCCGGTCGGCACCTTCAGGTAGAACGGGGCCACCTCGCCCGCGCCGTTGCGGAACTCGTCGAGGCTCCCCGCGCCGTTGTTGCGGACCCCGAAGCGCAGGGTGGCCGAAGCGCCGACCGGACCGACGACCGGCTCCGCCAGGGCGGCCAGGTCCAGGCTGTTCGGCACCTCGTCGACGTAGAAGGACGCCCAGTTGTCGCTCGGGTCGATCTCCCTGGTGAGGGTGCGGGCCGAGGCGATGGCGGCGCGGGTGGGCCGCAGCATCAGCTCCGTGCCACCCTCCCGCCGCTGGTAGCCCAGCTGCGACGGCAGCGGCGCGGCGCCCGCCAGCGGCTCGACGAACTGGTCGAGGCTCTCCCCGGCGTACGCCGAATCGCCGATCTCGAACCCGAAACCGCCCGGAACCTCCATCGTCGTCCCCGGCCGGGCCCGTGCGGTGAGGTCGCAGACGACCGACGTGCGGTGACCGGTCAGCGGGGCGTACCAGCAGTTGGACCACGTCGAGGGCGTCAGCCCGGAGGAGAGGGTGAAGGTGACCCGGACTCCCCGGCTGGTGCGGTTGCCGACGTTGGTGAGCCGGACCGGTGCGGCCAACCGGTCGCCGACGGCGGCCGTGTCCACCCGGCCGTCGCCCAGGTTGACCAGATCCGCCCCGTCGCTGACGGAGATCGTTGCCGTCGCCACCGAGGGCTCGGCGTTGTCGGCCAGCGCCTGGTACGCGACGGTGGCGCTGTCGCCCTCGGCGGCGCCGGCCACCGGCCGGAACAGCACCGGGATGCTGCCGGCCTGGAGGCTGGCGGTCGGGTCGACGTCCGGCGGGAGCGGGCAGGTGACCTGGGTGCCGGCGGTGGCGCACCAGGCGGGGAACTCGGCGGTGGCGACGCCGGCCAGGTCGGTCAGGTCGACGACGACCCGGGGGTTAACCGCCTCCTGGGCGAACACGTAGAGCTGCTTGGCCTTGCCGGGAGCGCCGGCCGCCCCGATCACGACATCGTCAAGGTGGGCCTGGAACCAACCGGACCCGGTCTCGGCGTGGGCCGGGGCCCCGAACGCCACGGCCGACGTGGCGACCGCCAGCGCCACGGCGGCGCGTACCGCCCGGGCGTGCGGACTGCGCACAGATCGCATCTGACTCCTTAAACCGAGGGGGCCCGACGGCACACCGGCGCCCTGCGCGCCGGGCCGGTCGGGAGTCATGAGTTTAGATGCGGGGTACGACGCCCGGTGCCCCGTGCGACGTGATCTCCGCCCGAATGCCAGCCCGGCTTGGCGGACCGGTCAGGCGGTGCGGGAGACTTGCTGGCATGGCGGCTCGTGGGTTCCCGTACACCGATCTGAAGGACTTTCTCGCGGCGCTGGAGCGCGAGGGCGAGCTGCGCCGCGTGAGCGTGCCGGTCGACCCCACGCTGGAGATCAGTGAGGTGGTCACCCGGGCGGTCCGGGCCGGCGGGCCGGCGCTGCTCTTCGAGCGGCCCACCCGGGGCGAGATGCCGGTGGCGATCAACCTCTTCGGCACCGAGAAGCGCACCGCGATGGCCCTCGGCGTCGAGTCGCTGGACGAGATCGGCAACCGGATCGGCGAGATGCTCAAGCCGGAACTGCCGGTGGGCTTCGCCGGCATGATGGGTGGCCTGGGCAAGGTGATGCAGCTCAAGTCGATGCCGCCCAAGAAGGTCAAGACCGCCCCCTGCCAGCAGGTGGTCTACCGGGGTGACGACGTCGACCTGAACCGGTTGCCCGGACTCCAGGTGTGGCCCGGCGACGGCGGGATCTTCCACAACTTCGGGCTGACCCACACCAAGCACCCGGAGACCGGCAAGCGGAACCTCGGGTTGTACCGGCTCCAGCAGCACAGCCACAACACCCTCGGCATGCACTGGCAGATCCACAAGAACTCCACCGCGCACCACGCCGTCGCCGAGCGGCTCGGCCAGCGGCTGCCGGTCGCGATCGCCATCGGCTGCGACCCGGTGGTCAGCTACGCGTCGAGTGCGCCGCTGCCCGCGGACATCGACGAATACCTGTTCGCCGGGTTCCTGCGCGGCGAGCGGGTGGAGATGGTCGACTGCCTGACCGTGCCGTTGCAGGTACCGGCGCACGCCCAGGTGGTGCTGGAGGGCTACCTGGAGCCGGGCGAGCGGCTGCCGGAGGGACCGTTCGGCGACCACACCGGCTTCTACACCCCGGTCGAGCCGTTCCCCGTGCTGCATGTCGAGGCGATGACCATGCAGCGTGACCCGGTGTACCACTCGATCGTCACCTCGAAGCCGCCGCAGGAGGACCACGGCCTCGGCAAGGCCACCGAGCGGATCTTCGCGCCGCTGCTGCGGTTCCTCATCCCGGACATCGTCGACTACAACCTGCCGGCCGCCGGGGTCTTCCACAACTGCGCGATCGTCTCGATCCGCAAGCGGTACCCGAAGCACGCGCAGAAGGTGATGAACGCGATCTGGGGCGCGCACATGATGTCGCTGACCAAGCTGATCGTGATCGTGGACGAGGACTGCGACGTGCACGACTACCAGGAGGTGGCCTTCCGCGCGTTCGGCAACGTCGACTACGCCCGGGACCTGCTGCTCACCGAGGGCCCGGTCGATCACCTCGACCACTCGTCGTACCAGCAGTTCTGGGGTGGCAAGGCGGGCGTCGACGCCACCCGCAAGCTGCCCGAGGAGGGCTACCACCGGGGCTGGCCCGAGGAGATGACCATGGCGCCCGAGGTCGTGTCGCTGGTCGACAAGCGCTGGAAGGAGTACGGCATCTGATGACGGCAGTGCTGGAACGGCCCGGCCGGGTCAAGTCCTTCCTCAAGCTCGTGGCGATCGAGCACTCGGTGTTCGCGCTGCCGTTCGCGTACCTGTCGGCGTTTGCAGCGATGCAGGTCAACGGCGCAACGGTGCGCTGGCTCGACCTGCTGCTGATCACCGTGGCGATGGTCGGCGCACGGACGTTCGCGATGGCCGCGAACCGGATCCTGGATCGCCGGATCGACGCGCGGAATCCGCGTACCGCGAATCGGGAGCTGGTGACCGGGGCGGTGAGCCTGCGGACGGCCTGGACCGGTGCGGGCGTCGCCCTGGTGGTCTTCCTGGCCGCCGCCGCCCTGCTCAACCCGCTCTGCCTGGTGCTCGCGCCGCTGGCCGTGGTGCCGCTGGTCGTCTACCCGTACGGCAAGCGGTTCACCAACTGGCCGCACGCCATCCTGGCCCTCGCCCAGGCGGTCGGCCCGATCGGCGCCTGGCTCGCGGTGACCGGCACCCTCGCCGGCTCCGGGCCGGCCTGGCTGCTCGGCGCCGCCGTCGGCCTCTGGATCGGCGGCTTCGACCTGATCTACGCCTGCCAGGACGCCGAGGTGGACCGGAAGATCGGCGTGCACAGCGTGCCGGCCCGCTACGGGCTGCGGTTCGCGCTGCACGCCTCCACGGTCGCGCACGTGGTGACCTTCGCGCTGTTCCTGTGGTTCGGTGTGCTGATCGGCCTCGGCTGGCTCTGGTGGATCGGCCTGGCGCTGACCGCGGTCGCCTTCGGCTACCAGCACCTGGTGGTCACGCCGGCCGACCTGAGCCGGGTCAACCGGGCGTTCTTCACCGCCAACGGCTTCGTCGGCATCGCGTTGTTCACCTTCGCCCTGCTCGACCTGGTGATTCGGCTCGGACTGCGTCCCTGACCGGCCCGGCCGCGTAGCGGGCGCTCTCCACGGTCCAGTCGATGGTGCCGCGCACCGCCCGGGCCACCCCGTCGAGGTGCCCGGTGACGGCGGCGTCCAACGCCGGGCCGAACGAGGGCACC
The DNA here is from genome assembly GCF_900109115.1 of Micromonospora phaseoli. Taxonomy (GTDB): domain Bacteria; phylum Actinomycetota; class Actinomycetes; order Mycobacteriales; family Micromonosporaceae; genus Micromonospora; species Micromonospora phaseoli. The sequence goes on along the minus strand of NZ_FNYV01000006.1, from coordinate 295,495 downwards.
GTCGCGCGCAGGGCGACGAACTGGCGCATCGACCCGTGCCAGCGCTGCGCCGCCAGTTCGACGGCGTCCGGCACCGGTACGCGGCGCTCCGCGGCCAGGGCCAGCACCAGGTTGTGGCCGCCGGAGAAGATCTGGTCCCGCTCCAGCGAGGCGAGGTCGTTGTACCAGGAGAGCAGGTCGTTGCCGATGTCCCGGATCCGGCTCAGCAGCGGGTGGTGGTAGACCGGGTCGGGTAGCGGTCGGCCGCTGACGAACTCCACCAGCGGGTACGACACGTACGCCGCCGAGGTGGCCCGGCGAAGCTCGACGTACTCGTCGACGCCCGGCGCGTGACCGGTGGCCTTGTTCACCGCCTCCCGCCAGGTGCCGTCGAGGTGGTGGGCGACCGCGTCGGCGAAGCGCTGCCGCCAGCGGGCCGGCATCCGCCGCCGGGGCTCCCGCCACGCGCTCACCAGCAGCCGGCGCAGCGGGCCGCCCAGACCCGCGTGCCGCAGCCGGGGGGTGCCGCGCAGCAGCACCACCGCCCCGTCGCGCAGGCCGCGGATCTCGTCCAGGTCGAGCCGGCCAGGTCTGTCACAGGCGTCGTCGACCAGGAAGAACCAGGTGAACAGGGCAGCCAGCACCCGCAGGTCGGGCTCGGTGGCGTCCGGGTAGAGCCGTCCGGCGTAACGGGCGAAACCCGCCCGGTCCAACCGGTCGCGGGTCGGCGCGTCCAACGGCGGCCCGTTCGTCGGCAGCCAGGACACCAACCATTCCTGCACCGCGTCGGCGTACGGCGAGAGCCCGGGCGGCAGCGGGCAGGCGGCACGAAGCGACAGCAGGAGGTGGCGGGCGCCCTCGCCCGGCGACGGGATGATCTCGTCGGTCATCCCGGATCTCCCGTCCACCGCCACGGCGCTCTGCCTCCGGCAGCATGCCAGGTCACCCTCACCGCCGCAGTCCCGACCGGAGCTCTTTCCCGGGGTACCCGAACCGGCACTGGCGGCCACCAGGCAGGCTGTGGGGATGCGCGAACCATGGGTGGTCGGGGTGTCCGGGGCGTCCGGCACGCCGTACGCGGCCGCAGTCGTACGCGGGCTGCTCGACGCGGGAGAGCCGGTGGACCTGATCGTGTCCCGGGCCGCCCGGCTGACCGTCCTCGACGAGACCGGTCGTCCGTTCCGCGACGCGCACTGGCGGGACGATCTGGCGGCCTGGCTCGGGCGGGCACTCGGCGACGCGGACGTCCGCCACTGGCCCGCCGGTGACCTGGCGGCCGGGCCGAGCAGCGGCTCCTACCCGGTCCGCGGCATGGCGGTGGTACCGGCCAGCACGGCGGCCTGCGCCGGGATCGCCATCGGCCTGTCGAAGGACCTGTTGCAACGCGCCGCCGAGGTGAACCTGAAGGAACGCCGACGGGTGGTCATGGTGCCCCGCGAGACGCCGGTGACCCGCAGTCACCTGGAGCACCTGATCGCACTGCACGACGCCGGCGCGGTGGTGCTACCGGCCAGCCCCGGCTTCTACGGTGCCGGAGCCGACGCCTCTGCCGCACAGCTCGTGGATTTCGTGGCCGGCAAGGTGCTCGACGCCCTGGGCGTACCCCACACCCTGTTCCGGCGTTGGGCCGGAAGGCTGAACGCGGACCGGACCTGACGACCGGTCCGCGTCCCGACCCGCACCACTGAAGTCAGTACATGCCGGCGTTTGCCGGGCCAGGGCCGGTCGAGGCCGCCGGGCCCGCGTTTCGCGGTCTACCCATGTCGTCCGCCTCTTCCAGCATGCCCTCCCCTTCAAGCAGGGCCCGCACCTCGGATTCCCGAAACCGGCGATGCCCTCCTGGAGTCCGGATGCTGCCGATCCGGCCCGCCGCCGCCCATCGCGTCACAGTCTTCGGGTCAACCCGAAACAGCGCGGCGACTTCACCCGGTGTCAGCAGGCGATCTCCAGTGTCCACAGCCCCCTCCTCGCATCGACGAAGCCCCCGGCTGAACACACTGCCCCCGGCCGGTGCGAGCCCAGAGCCGTCATGAGGGACGTATGGCAATTACAGCACCGGCGACCAGGCCTGTCCGCCAAACGCGAAAAACGCACTGAGTGGGAAGTTAGTAAATGGTACCGGCGAGACGCCCTCCGAAGCCCGGGTATGCGAACTGTTACCCGCTGCCAGGTCAAACGCATGCCGGAGTCCGGGTGTTACGCCCTGCCGACTAGGGTCTACAGTCCGTGGACGCCATCGACCTCAACCTCGTGGACCTGCTCCGGGGCAACGCCCGCCTCTCCTACGCCGAGCTGGCCCGCCAGGTCGGCCTCTCCGCTCCGGCGGTGCACGAACGGGTCGGCAAACTGGAGTCCAGCGGTGTCATCCGGGCCTACCGAGCCGAGGTCGAGCCGGAGACCATCGGCCTCGGCGTGACCGCCCTGATCGGCATCGTGGAGGATTCCGGAGCGGACACCGACGACGTGCTGGAGGCGTTCCGGGGCATCCCGGAGATCGAGTCCTGCTACTTCATGGCCGGGGTCGAGTCATTCCTGCTCAAGGCCCGGGTGGGCACCATCGCGGAGTTGGAGCAGTTGATCGTGCGGCTGAACCGGACACCCGGGGTCGCCTCCACCCGTACCGGTATCGCGCTGTCGACCAAATGGGAGAACCGCCCGCAGGCGGTGGCCCCGCCGCCGGCCTGACCAGTGCGTACCGGCTCCGCCGGTCCCCGGGTGCGGCACCGGCTCCGCAGGGCCGGCTTGCTAGGTTTCCGGGCGTGACACATCTCGACCGGTGCGACGAGGCAGGCCGGCGATGGGTGACCGAGGCGATCGCGGCCGTCGAGGCGGACGCGAACCGGTCGGCCGACACCCACCTGCTGCCCTTCCCGCTGCCCCGGCAGTGGGGGATCGACCTCTATCTCAAGGACGAATCGGTCCACCCCACCGGCTCACTCAAGCATCGGCTGGCCCGTTCGCTGTTCCTCTACGGGCTCTGCAACGGCTGGATCGGGCCGGACACCACGATCATCGAGGCGTCGTCCGGCTCCACGGCGGTCTCCGAGGCGTACTTCGCCCGGATGCTGGGGTTGCCGTTCGTCGCGGTGATGCCCGCCTCCACCTCGCCCGAGAAGATCGCCCAGATCGAGTTCCAGGGCGGCCGGTGCCACCTGGTCCAGGACCCGGCGAAGGTGGTCATCGAGGCGCGCTGGCTCGCCGAGGACTCCGGCGGGCACTACATGGACCAGTTCACCTACGCGGAGCGGGCCACCGACTGGCGCGGCAACAACAACATCGCCGAGTCGATCTACGCGCAGCTCGCCCTGGAGCGGCACCCGGTACCGGCCTGGATCGTGGTCGGTGCCGGCACCGGCGGCACCAGCGCCACCATCGGTCGGTACGCCCGGTACCAGCGGCTGCCCACCAAGCTCTGTGTGGTCGACCCGGAGAACTCGGCGTTCTACCCCGCCTGGCTGGCGGCGGACTGGTCGGCACGCACCGGGCGTGGCTCCCGGATCGAGGGAATCGGCCGGCCGACCGTCGAGGCGTCGTTCCTGCCCTCGGTGGTGGACCGGATGGTGCAGGTACCGGACGCGGCCTCGCTCGCGGCCATGCGGGTCGCCTCGGCGGTGCTGGGCCGGCGGGTGGGCGGCTCGACCGGCACCAACCTGTGGGGCGCCTTCGGCCTGATCGCCGAGATGCTGGCCGAGAACCGGACGGGTTCGGTGGTCACCCTGATCTGCGACGCCGGTGACCGGTACGCCGACACGTACTACGCCGACGAGTGGGTGGCGGGACAGGCCCTGGACCTGGCCCCACACCGGGCCACCGTCGAGCGCTTCCTGGCCAGCGGCACCTGGCCGGCCTGAGCCTCCGGCCGTACCGTCACCGGCCCGGCCGTCACCGGGTGGGTGCCCGCTCCGCCAGCCCCGGGTAGCGCAGCACGTAGCCGTCCGGGTCCACCTCGACCTCGGCGCTGAAGCCCTCGTTGGCGTACCGGAACCGGTCCGGGCCCAACCCGGTGTAGACCTGCTCGGCGGGCAGCACCGTCAGGCTCGGCACCAGCACCCAGGCCACGCTGATCCGGTGCCAGGTGTCCACGGGCGCGGTGGTCAGCCCGAGCCGGCGCAGCGGCAGGGTGTTGAACAACGGTGAGCCGCCCAGATCCACGTCGAGGGCCTCGGCCAGCCGATCCGGGTCCTCGACTCCGGGCAGCCCGGCCGGCGCGTGCCCGGCACGGGTCAGGGCCGCGTCCAGGTCGCCCTGCTCGGCGGCGGTCACCCGCCATCGTTGCGTCGCCCGCTCCAGGCGTACGCTGCGCCGCCACCCGGCCCCCTCGATCTCGACCTCCAGCCGGACACTGCCCCAGCCGGAATCGGTGGCCACCTGGTAGCGACATGTGTAGGGAATCGGGTCGACGGCCAGTTGGGTGCCGTGCGCGGTCAGCCCGTGGTCGTCGTCGACCAGGGCGTGTTCGGCGCCAGCGGTGTCCGTGCGGGTCCACAGCAGCGACTTCGGCGTGGTCGACATGAGCGGGACGTTACGCCACCCGGCCGGACCGGGCAGCGGATGCGCCGAAGACCGTGACGTCGATCTGCGGGCGCCGACACCGGTGCCCCTGCGTGCTGTGCCCCCGTGCTCTGTGCCCCTGCGCTGTGGCCCTGCGCTCTGCGCCCTGGTGGTCCAACGCAAGATCGTGCTCGATCCTGGATGAAGTGGTGTCCAAGTCGCTTGGATGCCACTCGATCCATGATCGAGCACGATCTTTGCCGCGTGATGCGGTCGCGTGATGCGGTCGCGTGGTGCGGTCGGCCGCGACGGGGCGGCCGGACAGCGGCAGGGCGGAGCGGGTGACTGCTGTCAGTAACTGCGTGCCCGTGGGCGTCCGGTTGCTCCGCGCCGCTCCTCGCGCGGCCGGTCGGGCGTGCTCCAGCCCTCCGAGCGGCTGGCGTGATCACCGCTGAAGCGGCGCTCACTGCGCGGGTGGTCGTGGTAACGACGCTCGCTGGGTGCCTGCTCCGCGTAGCGGCGTTCGCCGGTGGGACGGTCCCCGTAGCGGCGTTCGCCGGCAGGGCGGTCCCCGAAGCGACGCTCGCCGGTCGGGCGGTCTCCGTAGCGGCGTTCGCCGGTGGGGCGGTCCCCGTAACGGCGAGGGCCGGCCGGCCGACCGCTGCGGCGGGCCTGCTCGGGCTCCTCGCGTACCGGCACCCCGCTCGGCTCCCGCGCCCCGGTCAGCTCGGCCAGGGCGGGGTCACCGGCGCGAACCCGCGCCTGGGCCGGCTCCACGCCGGCCTTCTCCATCATCGCCAGAGTGGTGCGACGCTGCTTCGGCAGCACCAGGGTGGCCACCGCGCCCGTCTCACCCGCCCTGGCGGTACGCCCCGCACGGTGCAGGTAGTCCTTCGAGTCCTTCGGCGGGTCGACGTGCAGGACGAGCGAGACCCCGTCGACGTGGATGCCTCGGGCCGCCACGTCGGTGGCGACCAGGACGTTGGTCCGCCCCTCGCGGAACTCGGCCAGGGTGCGGGTACGCATGTGCTGGGTCTTGCCGCCGTGCAGCCCTCCGGCGCGTACGCCGACGGCCGCGAGTTGCGTGACGAGCCGGTCCACGCCGAGTTGGGTGCGGGCGAAGACGATGGTCCGTCCGGCTCGCGCCGCGATGGACGCGGTCACCGGGAACTTGTCGTGCGGCGGGATGAGCAGCAGGTGATGCTCCATGGTGGAGACCGCTGCGGTCGCCGGCGCGGTGGAGTGGGTGACCGGGTCGGTCATGAACCGCCGCACCAGCGCGTCCACGTCACCGTCCAGAGTGGCCGAGAAGAGCAGCCGCTGCGCGTTCGCCGGAGTCTTCGACAGCAGCTCGGTGACCTCGGGCAGGAAGCCCATGTCGGCCATCTGGTCCGCCTCGTCGAGGACAGTGATCTCGACGTCGTCGAGTTGGCAGACGCCCCGGTCGATCAGGTCGGCGAGCCGGCCCGGGGTGGCCACCACGATCTCCACGCCGCGCCGCAGGGCGTCGATCTGGCGGTCGTACGGCACCCCGCCGACGGCGGTCTTCAGGAATACGCCGACGGCCTTGCCCAGCGGCAGCAGCGCGTCGTTGACCTGCATGGCGAGTTCCCGGGTAGGCACCAGGACGAGAGCCCGTGGGTGCCGCGGCCGGGCCCGCCCGCCGGCGGCGATCCGGGCCAGCATCGGCAGCCCGAAAGCGAGGGTCTTGCCGGAGCCGGTCTGCCCCCGACCCAACACGTCGCGTCCGGCGAGTGCGTCCGGCACGGTGGCGCGCTGGATCTCGAAGGGAGTGGTGATGCCCTGCCGGTCGAGGGTACGGACCAGTGGCAGGGGGAGCCCGAGCGACTCGAAGGTGATCGAGGTGTCCGGAGCGGTGGTGCCGGCCGACTGCGGGTCGGCGGGGAGGTCGAGGGAGAGCGGGAGCAGACCGGGGTCAACGGAGATGGTCAAGAAAAGCCTTTCGAGCGGGGCGCATCTTCGCGATGTCCCGCCGCGACAGGCTGCCGCCGGATCTTCCGCAAGAAGGCCCATGGGCGCGCGTTGGTCACGCGCCGGGTCAGTGATCACCGACCAGTGTACGGCGACCGTGGCGTTCCCACCGGGGCCGTACCGGGGTAGTGGGCGGACTCACCCACAATCACCCTCGCTTCGTCACCGCGGCAGGGCCCCGGTCGCGTCACTGAATGCGTCGTTCGCGAGCAGCACGACCAGCACACTCATCGCCACCAGCAGAACCATCGCGACCGCCATCACGATCACGACGCGGATGGTGCCGCGCGACCTCTCGGCCGAGGTTTCCGTCCACCCCTGGGCCAGGATGTGCCCGGTCAACGAGCCGGAGGTCTCCTGCTCGCCGGCAGGGAAGGCCACGGTGGCCGAGCTCCCCGCGCCGGCGTAGTAGGCGCTGAGGTCCGAACCGCCCGGGCGGTCCGCGTCGGTTCCCCGAACCCCGGCTGTCGCCCCCGGTGCCGACGCTACTGGTGGCACTGCCGCTGGTGCTGCGGTGCCGCTACCGACGCCGGCCGGCTCACCCGATGCCGGAAGCAGGCCCGGGCGCGATGACTGCCGTGGAGCCGCACCCGGAGAACCCGGGGCGGGGTCGTCCCGTCGCCCGCCGGGATTGGTCGGCGGCGGCCAGGCCGGCAGTGCCGGGGCCGGTACGACAGCCGCCGGGACGCCCGGTCCGGCGGATGCCGCTGCCAGCGGCTCGGCCGTCGGCACCGCGTTGGACGTGGCGGCGGTGGACCCGCCCGACCTGGACGTCACGCCAGCGGTCCCGCCCGACAGGGAAGTGACGCCAGCGGTCCCGCCGGGCCCGGCGGAGACGCCGGTCGACGGGGCTGCGGCCCAGCCCGGTGACACCGGGGTCGCAGCGGCGGAGGCCCGGGTGCCGGCGGAGGCCGGTGGGGGCGGGAACGGCGGTGCGGGCATCGGGCCGGGTGGTGGCGGGGGTGCCGGCACGGGTGGGCCGGGCAGCGGCGTCGGCGGCCCCGGCACCGGCGCCGGTGGCGAAGGACGGGGGCCGGGGGGCGGAGCGGGCACCGGCCCCGGCGGGTACGGCACCGGTCCGGGAGAGGGTGGGGTGGGTACGGGCGCCGGTGGGTGCGGTGCGGGCTCCGGCTCGGGTGCCGGTGGTGACGGTGGTTGGGCCGGCTGCGGAGGCCGGGCGGGCTCTGGTGGCGTCGCGGGCTCCGGTGGCATCGCGGGTTCCCGGTCGACCGGAGCGGAGCGGTAGACACCGGAGCCCTTACCGCCAGCACCGGCACCGGCGGACTGTGCCTCGTCCACGCTCACCCGGCTCAGGCTCGGCATCCGGACGCTGGCCCGTACCGGCGTGGGTGACCCTGGCTCTCGCTGACCCGGGACACCGGCCATGCCCGTCGTCCCACCCGCACCCGCGCTGCTCGCGCTCGCCGGCCCAGCGGGGGCCGTGGCCCGGTACATGGTGCCTCTGGCGGATCCGGGCAGACCAGCGCCGGCCGCATCGGCCGGGGGGCGATGGTCGTGCCCACCGGCGGGCACCGCCACCCGGGCGACGCCGGCCCGGCCGCGGGCCGGCCCCGCCGGTCGGTCCTCCTCGGCGCTGACGGCCGCAACGTCGGCGGCCGAGTCGGTCGCGTTGGCCGCGGCCGACCCGCTGATGGCCGGGTCTGGTGTGGTCGGCCCGTTGGTGGCCGGGGCGGGGGCTTCGGCCGTGACCGCCGGACCAGTGGCAGCGGCGACGCCCCGAGCCGGTTCGGTGCTGTCGACGCGGGTCGGCTCAGGCCCGGCGGTGGCGGTTGGGGCGGGCGCGGATCCAGGGTCGGCCGGCCCCGCCGGAACCTTGTGCTCGGTCATCGTCGCCCTCCGCGCCACGCTTGCGCCCGGACCGTAGCGCCGGACCGGGAGTGCCTGAGTGACACCGTGCCACATTCCGCCCGTGCGGCACACCCGGAGCGTCCAGAGCGCTGCGGGTGTCATCGGTCCTCGAAGGCCGTCGGCGCCGGTCAGGGCCGGCGCGTCACAGTCAGCGTCCGCCGACCGTGGAGGGGCTGACCGAGGCGCTCTCCTGCGGCGTGGAGCTGCTGGCCGCCGTGGTCGGGCCCGCGCTGCTGGCACCGACGTTCGGTGACGTGGTGCTCGACGGCGTCGCCGCCGCGGAGGCGGAGCCGGTGGGCGTCGCTGAGGGAGAGGTGGAGCCGGTGGGCGTCGGTGACGGTGAGCCGGAGCCCGACGGCGTCGGCGAGGGGGTCGCCGTCCACGTCGGCGTCGGCTTCGGCGTCTTGGTCGGCGTGGGGGTCGGCTTCGGCGTCTTCGTCGGCTTCGGGGTCGGCTTCGGGGTCGGGGTCGGGGTCGGGGTCGGCGACGACGTCGGTGCCGGCACCGCGCCGACCACCCGGGTCGCGGCGTAGAGCCGGGACCAGCGGACGGTCGAGATCTTGACCACGTCGCCGGTGGTCGGCGCGTGGATCATCTTGCCGCCACCGACGTACATCCCGACGTGGTGGATGCTCGTCCAACTGCTGCCGGAGGCGAAGAAGAGCAGGTCGCCGGGGAGCAGCGCGGTCCGCGGCACGGTCCGCGAACTGGTCGCCCGGTACTGGTCCCGAGAGACCCGGGGCAGCTGGTAGTGGCCGGCCGACCGGTACGCCGCCCACATCAGGCCCGAGCAGTCGAACGAGTTGGGCCCTTCGGCTGCCCAGACGTAAGGGTCGCCGAGCTGCTTGCGGGCGTAGGCGACAGCGGCCAGCGCCTTGGGATGCGCGACCATCCCGCCGGCCGACTGGTCGACGTAGCCGGCCCCGAGCTGCTGTTCGGCGGCCTCCTGCTGGCGGACCAGCTCGATCAGCTGCGCGGCGTTCTCCTCGCGCAGCTGGATCAGCTTCGCCTCTTCGGCACGCAGCGCCTGCTGGGTGGCGGTGTACTGCTGCTGCGCCCCCTGTAGCCGGGACTGGGCCGCGGCGTGCGCCTGGGTGGCCGCCTGCTCGTCGGCGCGGGTACGGGCCATCTCGCCGGCCGCCGGTCCGGTGGCGTGCTCGGCCTTCTCGCCCCGGTTCGCCCGCCGGAGCAGCTCCAGATCCCGCAGGTCAGTGGCGAAGCCGCCGGGTGGTAGCGCGGCGGCCACCTTGATCGCTTCGGCGGCGACCTGGTCGGCGCGCTGCTGTGCCTGCTGAACCGCGCCCCGGGCGAATTCGAGGTCGCGCTCCGCGGTGCGGAACTGCGCCTCGACCTCGTTGCGTTGCTGTTCCAGTTCGAGCAGCTGGGTGCCCAGCTCGGCGACGCGTGCCTCGCCGGCATTGATCTGCGTCTCGAGTGCGCTGGCACCGGGGGCGCCGACATTCGCCGGCAGACCCGGCGTGCCGCCGACGGGCGCACCACCCGGCAACTGGAACGGGCCGCTGATCGCCGGGCGGGAGCCGGTGTCGGGCACCGTGACGGGCACGCCCGGCTCGGCGTAGGCGGGTGCGGCGAGAACCGCGCTGGCGACGGCGCCGAGCAGTGCGGACCAGAGCATCGGCCGTAACACCGGCGAGACCACCGGACTCCGTCGCGGTTGCCGCCGTCCGTCCGCGCTGTCGACCATTCCGCTCCCCGTCCGGCTTGCTGTGCCGCGCCGGGTGGGCGCGGCGGTTCGGCACGCTACCAGTGTGTGTCGTGCCCCACTCTTGTCTACCTCAATTGGTGCAGCGATGTCGATGTCTGGCCGGGTAACGGGAGGCTGAGAGTCAGCTGGCGGCGGACCATGATGTGAGCTGCGCGAGCGGCCGACGTAGGCTCGGGTGGCGACCGGGCTCCGGTCGCGACCGCAGGTGGAAGGGGACGGGGCTTTCGATGGACGCCGGACTCAAGCGTGAGCTCGAAGCGAAGGTGTACGCGGGGGAGCGGCTGACCCGTGAGGACGGGATCGCCCTCTACTCCAGCGACGACCTGACCTGGTTGGGTCGGCTGGCCCAGCACAAGCGCACCGAGATGAACGGCGACCGGGTGATGTTCAACGTCAACCGGCACCTGAACCTGACGAACGTCTGCAGCGCGAGTTGCGCGTACTGCTCGTTCCAGCGCAAGCCGGGCGAGAAGGACGCGTACACGATGCGCATCGACGAGGCGGTCCGCAAGGCCAAGGAGATGGAGGACGAGCAGCTCACCGAGTTGCACATCGTCAACGGCCTGCACCCGACGCTGCCCTGGCGCTACTACCCGAAGGTGCTGCGCGAGCTGAAGGCGGCGCTGCCGAACATCAAGCTCAAGGCGTTCACCGCGACCGAGGTGCAGTGGTTCGAGAAGATCAGCGGGCTCACCGCGGACGAGATTCTCGACGAGCTGATGGACGCCGGCCTGGAGTCGCTGACCGGCGGCGGCGCGGAGATCTTCGACTGGGAGGTCCGCCAGCACATCGTCGACCACGCCTGTCACTGGGAGGACTGGTCGCGGATCCACCGGCTGGCGCACAGCAAGGGCATGAAGACCCCGTCGACCATGCTCTACGGCCACATCGAGGAGCCACGCCACCGGGTCGACCACGTGCTGCGGCTGCGTGAGCTGCAGGACGAGACGGGCGGCTTCCTGGTCTTCATCCCGCTGCGCTACCAGCACGACTTCGTGGACTCGGCGGACGGCAAGGTCCGTAACCGGATCCAGGCCCGGACGACGATGGCCTCCCCGGCCGAGTCGCTGAAGACCTTCGCGGTCTCCCGGCTGCTGTTCGACAACGTGCCGCACGTGAAGTGTTTCTGGGTGATGCACGGGCTCTCGGTGGCGCAGCTCTCGCTCAACTTCGGCGTGGACGACCTGGACGGCTCGGTCGTCGAATACAAGATCACCCACGACGCCGACTCGTACGGCACGCCGAACACCATGCACCGGGACGACCTGCTGCACCTGATCTGGGACGCCGGGTTCCGTCCGGTCGAGCGGAACACCCGCTACGAGGTGGTCCGCGAGTACGACGCCGCGCCGACGCTGGCGCAGCGCCGAGCTGAGCCGCAGCAGGTCTGGGCCTGAGTCACCGCGTACTCTGGCACGACCATGACCGAGCAGCAGAGCGCGTTTCCCCGCCGGGACGCAGAGGGCCGTATCCGCACCCTTGGTGACCTGGTCGGCTTCGGCCTGGCCGGGGTGGTCGTCGGGCTGCTGGTGCTGGTGCTCTTCGACGGGGCGTTCGCCTGGCTCGGCGCCGGCGACTTCGGCCAGGCCAACGGTTGGCTGGCCGTGATCCTGCCCGCCTGGCTGTTCTGGGAGGATTTCCGGGCCTGGGAGTTCGGCGCGCCCCGGGTGGTGGCCGCTCTGGTGGCCGTCGCCGTGGCGGTGGTCTCCGGGCTGCTGTTGGCCGGCCTGGCGACCGGGCTGCCGCCGCTGGTCTCCGGTGTGCTCGCCGCGACGACTTTTACCGTGGTGTATGCGATGGTCTGGTTCCCCGGCGTCCGCTGGCTGACCAACCGGACGGGCTGAGACCGGCCCCCGGCCGGCCGGCAGCAGGACTGAGAACGCCGTCCGCCGGACGGCGAGGAACGGAGTGGCGACGTGAGCGAGCGGAGCGTACGAACGTGAGCGCGGCGGTCAAATACACGCTCGGCCGGATCGGACTGTTCGTGGTCGTGGTGGCGGCCCTCTGGCCGGTCGACCTGGACATCTTCCTCAAGCTGATCCTGGCCCTGCTGTTCTCCGCCGCGGTCTCCTTCTTCCTGCTCAAGGGGTGGCGCGACGAGATGGCCGAGGAGATGGCCGCCGCCGCCGAGCGTCGCCGCACGGAGAAGGAGCGGCTGCGGGCCGCGCTGGCCGGCGACGACCAGACCGAGGGCGACGCGCCCGCCGGTGGCCAGGTCGATTCCGCCGCCGACCAGCCCGGCGACACCCCGGGGCCGGGTCGAGGCCCGTCGGCCTGAGCGGTCCCGGACCGGCCGCCTGAGCCGTACCGGCACCGGTGGCGTGACCTCGTGGGCACGGTGCCGGGCTTCGTCGCGTACGGGCCGGAGGAAACATGTTGCCGGCATGAGGATCCGGCTGGGATGGGCCATGCAACGATCAATATTGATATGACCATGTGACCGGTGGTGGGCTGTCTGCTACCGAGCGGGGGATCCCCGCGCCTCGAGGAGGTTGTCTCCATGGCCTTCGGCACCATTCCTATCCGCCGTGCACTGGCGCTCATCGTCGCCGCCGGGCTCGGCCTGCTCACCATCGCCGCGCCACCCGTCTCCGCCGAACCCGCCCCTAACCGGGACGAACAACCGGCCGCCGTGCCCTACCGGGTGCTGGGACCGAAGACGCTCGCCGACCGCAACGCGGTTGCCCGTACGGGTGCCGCCATCGACTACTCGGAGCACGGCGTGCTGCACATCTCGGCCACCCGTGCCGAGGCTGCCGCCATCACCCGGCTCGGGTTCCGGCTGGAAGCGATCGCCGCGCTGCCGACCGACCGTGGTCAGGCGGAGGGGGATGTCGGGATCTTCGGCTTCCCGGCGGCCGACTCCAACTACCACGACTACCCGGAAATGATCGCGGCGGTCAACAAGGTGGTCGCCGACCATCCGACGATCGCCCGGAAGATCAGCATCGGCACCTCGTACGAGGGCCGCGACCTGGTCGCGGTGAAGATCTCCGACAACGTCGCCACCGACGAGAACGAGCCGGAGATCCTCTTCAACGCGCAGCAGCACGCCCGTGAGCACCTGACCGTCGAGATGGCGATCTACCTGCTCAACCTCTTCACCGACAGCTACGGCTCCGACTCCCGGGTCACCAGCCTGGTCAACAACCGGGAGATCTGGATCGTGCCGTCCGTCAACCCGGACGGCAGCGAGTACGACATCGCCACCGGCTCCTACCGGTCCTGGCGCAAGAACCGCCAACCCAACAGCGGATCGTCGTACGTCGGGACCGACCTGAACCGGAACTGGAGCTACAACTGGGGCTGCTGCGGCGGCTCGTCCGGTTCGACCTCGTCGGACACCTACCGGGGTCCGTCGGCCTTCTCCGCACCGGAGACGCAGGCGCTGCGCAACTTCGTCAACAGCCGCGTGGTCGGCGGGGTACAGCAGATCAAGGCCAACATCGACTTCCACACCTACTCGCAACTGGTGCTGTGGCCGTACGGCTACACGTACAACAACACCGCGCCCGGGATGACCACCGACCAGTACAACACCTTCGCCACCATCGGCCAGCAGATGGCGGCGACCAACGGCTTCACCCCGCAGCAGTCCAGCGACCTGTACGTCACCGACGGCAGCAGCATCGACTGGATGTGGGCGACGCACGGCATCTGGGCGTACACCTTCGAGCTGTATCCGGGCTCGGCCTCCGGTGGCGGCTTCTACCCGCCCGACGAGGTGATCCCGCAGCAGACCTCGCGCAACCGCGAGGCGGTGCTGATCCTCTCCGAGTACGCCGACTGCCCGTACCGGGCGATCGGCAAGCAGGCGGACTACTGCGGCAGCGGTGGCGGCGGGACCACGGTCTGGTCGGACACCTTCGAGACCGCGACCGGTTGGACGATCAACCCCAGCGGCACCGACGCCGCGACCCTGGGCCAGTGGGAGCGCGGCGCCGCGCAGGCCACCAACTCCAGCGGGGCCAAGCAGCTCGCTCCGTACGCGGGCAGCAACGACCTGGTGACCGGTCGGCTCGCCGGCAGCGGCGCGGGTGACCACGACGTCGACGGCGGCGTCACCAGTGCCCGGTCACCGGCCGTCGCACTGCCGTCCAGCGGCACGTTGACGCTGTCGCTGGCCTGGTATCTGGCGCACGGCTCGAACTCGTCCACGGCGGACTACTTCCGGGTCAGTGTGGTGCACAACGGCGGCACCACGGCGCTGCTCACCCAGGCCGGTGCGGCCAGCAACCGCAACGGTGCCTGGACGGTGTCGAACCTAAACCTCACCCCGTACGCCGGACAGTCGATCCGGATCCTGGTGGAGGCTGCGGACGCCTCGACGGCCAGCCTGGTCGAGGCGGCTGTGGACAACGTCACCATCACCTCCTCCTGAGCGGGACGGGGCCCCGCCACCCCCTCGCGCGGGGCCCCGTCTCAAGGACCAAACGGACAAAGGCTGTCGAGTGGTCGTTGTCCCGGCGGGCCGCACCCGAGCGCGCTGGCCTGCTCAACGGGCCGCTGTCCCGGCGTGCGCTACGGTCTTACCGACCCGCCACAGCGAAGCCGGTGCGACACCGGCGCTGTCCCGCAACTGTGATGCCCCGACACCGGGGACAAGCCAGGTCGCCTGGGGCGCGGTCGCGATCCGCGCTCTCGAGGAAGGGCGCCTCGCGGACGGGTGCTCAGGCTCCCTGTCGGCGAAGCACCGCAATCCTCGACCGACAGGAGGACCGATGTTCAGACGTACCCCCCGGGTCTTCGCCGCCACCCTCGCGGTGGCCGCGCTCGCGCTCGGTGCCTGCGCCGAGAAGACCGCCGAGACCCCCGCCCCCAGCGGTAGCCCGACCGCTGCCGCCTTCCCCGTCACCGTCGGCGACCTGACGTTGGAGCAGCGGCCCGAGAGAATCGTCTCTCTCTCGCCGACGGGCACCGAGATGCTCTTCGCGATCGGCGCCGGCCCCCAGGTCACCGCCGTCGACGACCAGTCCAACTTCCCGGCCGACGCGCCGAAGACGGACCTGTCCGGCTACCAGCCGAACGCCGAGGCGATCGCCGGTAAGGAGCCGGACCTGGTGGTGCTCGCCAACGACACCAACAAGATCGTCGACCAGCTCACCGCGCTCAAGATCCCCGTCTACCTGACTCCGGCGGCGCAGACCCTTGACGACTCGTACCGTCAGCTCACCGAGCTGGGCACGCTGACCGGCAACACAGACGCGGCGGCCGACGTGGTCCAGCGGATGAAGGACGACATCGCGAAGATCGTCGCCGAGGTACCGCAGCGGGTGCAGGCGCCCACCTACTTCCACGAGCTGGGCCCGGAGCTGTACACCGCGACCAGCAAGACCTTCATCGGCTCGGTCTACACCCTCGCCGGCCTGGAGAACATCGCCGACGCCGCCGACGCCGACGGAAAGAGCGCCGGCTACCCGCAGCTGTCCCAGGAAGTGATCGTCGAGGCCAACCCGGACTTCGTCTTCCTCTCCGACGTCACGTGCTGCCAGCAGAGCGCCGCGACGGTCAAGGCCCGCAGCGGCTGGTCCAGCATCAACGCGGTACGCAACGACCAGATCGTGGAGCTCGACGACGACATCGCCTCCCGCTGGGGGCCGCGCGTGGTGGACCTGCTGCGCACCATTGTGGAGGCCACCGCCAAGGTGTCCGAGTGACGCCGGACGGCAGTCGTTAACAAGGGGCCCTTCCTATGCACCAGGCGTTAAAAGGGGGCCCTTCCTTCCCACCGGGCGTGCCGTCGCGCCCGGTGGGCCTGCGGAAACGCTGGCTGGCCGCGGCCGTGCTCGCCGTGCTCCTCGCCCTGGTGGCCGGCGTCTCGCTCGGCCCGGTCAGCCTGCCGCCCGGCAGCGTCGCGATCGAACTGCTCAACCTGCTCCCCGGGGTACGCCTGGAGAGCGGGCTGACCGAGCGGGAGATCGCCATCGTCACCGAGCTGCGGCTGCCCCGCGTGGTGCTGGGCCTGCTGGTCGGTGGGCTGCTCGCCCTGGCCGGCGGCGCCTACCAGGGGGTGTTCCGCAACCCGCTGGCCGACCCGTACCTGCTCGGCGTCGCCGCCGGGGCGGGGCTGGCGGTCACCGTGGTGCTGACCCTCGGGGTGGGGGTCGGCGGGTCACTGGGCGAGCTGCCGGTGACGATTCCGCTGGCCGCCTTCGTCGGCTCGCTCGGCGCGGTCACCATGACGTACCTGCTCGGCGTGGCCGGTGGGCGCAGCCGCTCGCCGGCCACGCTGATCCTCGCCGGGGTGGCCGTCTCCGCGTTCCTCAGTGCCGGGCAGACGTACCTGTTGCAGCGGCACGCGGACAGCATCCAGCAGGTGTACTCCTGGCTGCTCGGGCGGTTGGCCACCGCCGGCTGGCAGGACGTCCGACTGGTGCTGCCGTACTTCCTGGTCACCAGCCTGGTGATCCTGCTGCTCCGGCGCGAGCTGGATGTGCTCTCCGTCGGTGACGACGAGGCGGCGGGTCTCGGCCTGCACCCGCAGCGGTCCCGGTATCTACTGATCGCCGCCGCCTCGCTGGGCACCGCCGCCGCGGTCTCCGCCTCCGGCCTGATCGGTTTCGTCGGCATCATCGTGCCGCACACCGTACGGCTGCTCGCCGGGTCGAGCTACCGGGTCATCCTGCCGCTGTCGCTGCTGTTCGGGGGTGCCTTCCTGGCCCTGACCGACGTGGTGGCGCGGACCGCCGCCGCACCGCAGGAGATTCCGATCGGCGTGGTCACCGCGTTGCTGGGCGGCCCCTTCTTCGTGCTGGTGCTGCGGTCCGCCCGGCGGGTGTTGACGTGACCCCGCCGGTACCCGCCGTCGAGGTGCGTGACCTGCGGATCAGCCTGGACGGGGTGCCCATCCTCACCGGCATCGACCTGGCCGTGGCCGCCGGCGAGTGGGTCACCGTGATCGGCCCCAACGGCGCCGGCAAGTCGACCCTGCTGCGCGCCGTCGGCGGCCTGCTGCCCGCGCCGGACGCCGTACGGCTCTTCGGTACGCCGCTCGGCGCCCTGCGTCGCCGGGAACGGGCCCGGGTGGTGGCCACCGTCGCCCAGTCCCCGGTGGTGCCGCCCGGCATGGCGGTGCTGGACTACGTGCTGCTCGGTCGTAACCCGTACATCGCGCCGTTGGGCCGGGAGTCCGTCGCCGATCTGGCTGTGGTGCACGAGGTGCTCGGCCGGCTGGACCTCGCCGGCTTCTCCACCCGCGAGCTGGCCACCCTCTCCGGCGGCGAGCGGCAGCGGGTCTTCCTGGCCCGGGCGTTGGCCCAGGGCGCCACCCTGCTGCTGCTCGACGAGCCGACGAGCGCGCTCGACATCGGCCACCAGCAGGAGGTCCTCGAACTGGTCGATCAGCTGCGTCGTACGCACGGATTGACCGTGCTGGCCACCATGCACGACCTGTCGATCGCCGGCGAGTACGCCGACCGCATGGTGCTGCTCGCCGCCGGCCGGATCGCCGCCAGCGGCACCCCCGAGCAGGTCCTCACCGAGGACCTGCTCGCCCACCACTACCGCGCCCACGTCCGCGTCATCCCCGGCCCGCACGGCCCCCTGGTCCTCCCCACCCGCCCCACCCCGCCTCCGCTAAGTTGATCAAGAAGTTTGCGTCTGGAAAGCCGCGAATCCAGACGCAAACTTCTTGATCAACGCGGGACGGTCCGGGTTAGGGAGATCAGGGAGAAGAGGGCGCCAGTTGGGTCGCGGAGGGCGGCTATGCGGCCGGCGGGGATGTCGCGGGGCGGGACCAGGATGGTGCCGCCCAGTTCGGCGGCGTGCGCCGCGGTGGCGTCCGCGTCGGCGACCGAGAAGTACACCGTCCAGTAGGCCGGCGAGTCTGCCGGGAACTCCACGCCCAGCGGGGGCATCATCCCCGCCACCATCCGGTCGCCGAGCCGCCAGCCGGTGTAGGCGACCTGCCCCATCGGCTCCTCCTCGGGCTGCCACCCGAAGACCAGCTCATAGAAGACGCGGGCCCCCTCCGGGTCGGGCGTGACCAGTTCGGTCCAGCTCATCGCGCCGGGGGTGTCGAAGACCTCGGCGCCGGCGAAGGCGAACGGCTGCCAGACGCTGAACGCCGCGCCGGCCGGGTCGGTGAAGACCGCCATCCGGCCCCGGTCGAAGACCTCGAACGGCGGCACCACCACCTGCCCGCCGGCCCGCTCCACCCGGCCGGCGACCAGGTCGGCGTCGTCGGTGGCGACGTACGTCGACCAGATCGGCACCTGGTCCGGTACGGCCGGCGGGCCGGCACCGGCCACCGCTCGGCCGCCCAGCAGGAAGACCGTGTACCCGCCCGCCTCCGGCTCGGGATCCACCCGGCCGGTCCAGCCGAACAGCTCCGGGTAGAACCGGCGGGCCGCGTCGAGTCCGGGCGTCGCCAGGTCGGCCCAGCAGGGCGTACCCGGTGCGACGCTGGCCACGGCCACCCCTCTCGACTCAGGCGACCGCCGACCGACCGCCGTCTCCGGCATCGTGGCACCGCCCGGTGGCTGCCCGGGGTGCAAACGCCTCGAACGTCAACTGAACCGGCGACCCTCGTCCCGGCGATAGGCCCACCCGGCCAGCCCGGCCAGCGCCGCCACCCAGACACCGAGCATGACCAGCGACAGCGGATTGACCGAGTAGTCGCCGACCGCCGCCCACACCAGCTCCACCGCGCCCCGGGTGGGCAGAAAGGGGGCGATCGTCTCGACGAAGCCGGGTGCCTGGTCGGGGGCGGAGAGCAGGCCACCACCGAAGGCGAGCGGGAAGAAGACGATCTGGGCCACCACGATCGCCGCCTTGCTCGGCAGCGCGTACCCGATGCTCAACCCCATCAGCGTGAACGGCACCGAGATCACCCCCACGGTGCCGAGCGCCAGCAGGAACGATCCCGGGGTGATCTGGGCGTCGGTCAGCGTCGCCGCGATGACCACCAGGGGAATCAGCGACAGGTAGGTGACGACCAGCCCGGCCCCGATCCGTCCGGCGAAGCGCGGTGCCGGCCCGACCGGCAGCGTACGGGTGAACGGATCCCAGGGCTGAGCCCGATCCTCGGCGACACCGACGCCGTACTGGAAGATGTTGGCGCTCATCACCGAGAAGGTGACCATCGAGGCGGTGGCGAAGGTGGCGCCCACCGGGTCCTTCCCGGCGAACGGCACCACGAAGAAGAGCATCGCGACGGCCGGGAAGAACGCGCTACCGAAGATCGCGATCGGGATGCGGATCGTCTCCAGCAGCTGGTAGCGCGCGTGGGTCAGGACGAGTTGCACGGCAGGGTCTCCTCAGGCGGGCGCTGGCTCGGCGTCGGCGGTGGTGATGGCGAGGAACGCCTCCTCCAGCGAGGTCGGGCGGACCTCCAGATTGCGGAACGCGACCCCGCTGGCGACCAGATCCCGGACCAGTTGGTCGGCGTCGGCGGTGAGCAGGTGGGTCCGACCGTCGACCTGCTCGGTGCGGACCACGCCGGGCAGCGCCGGCACCGCGTCGACGGTCAGGCTGACCCGGCGTACGCCGACCACGGCCCGGATCGCGTCGACGCTGTCGTCGGCGAGCACCCGGCCCTTACCGATCACCACCACCCGCTGCGCCAACGCCTCCACCTCCTCCAGGTAGTGGCTGCTCAGCAGCACCGTGCCGCCGTCGGCGTGGAACGCCCGGATGGCGTCCCACAGCGCGTGGCGAGCCTCCACGTCGAGCCCGGTGGTCGGCTCGTCGAGCACCACCAGCCGGGGCCGGCCGACGAAGGCGAGCGCCACCGCGAGCCGGCGTTTCTGGCCGCCGGAGAGTCCGCCGCACTGCCGGCGGACCTGCGCACCGAGGCCGAACCGGTCGAGCAGTTCGTCGCGTGGGATCGGATCCGGGTAGTGGGCGGAGACGAAGTCCACCACCTCGCCGACCCGCAGCGTGCCGGGCAGCCCGGTCTCCTGCGGGGTCACGCCGAGCTGCCGTCGGCTCGCCGGGTCGCGCGGGTCGCCGCCGTTCAACTCGACCCGGCCCGAGCTGGGCCGGCGCAGCCCGACGAGCAGGTTGATCAGGGTGCTCTTGCCGGCTCCGTTCGGCCCGAGCAGGCCGACCAGCTCCCCGGCACGCACGTCGAGGTCGACCTCGTCCAGGGCGAGGACGGTGCCGTACCGCCGGCTGACCCGGTGGGCGTGGGCGAGGATCATCCGCTGCTCCTTCACGGTCTCCGGTTCGACTACCGGTCTAGTCGACGGACGCAACCCACCGGTAGGGGCCACGGTCCCGATCAGCGCAGCGGTTCGGGCAGCGGCTTCGCGTGCAGCACCGACAGGCGGGAGACGGCCCGGGTGAGCACGACGTACAGCCGGTGCAGCCCGCGTGGCTCGGCCGCCGCGATGTCGGCCGGCTCGGCGACGATGACGTGGTCGTACTCCAGACCCTTGACCAGGGTGGCGGGCATCACGGTGACGCGCGCCCCGCCGGCCGGGTCGTCGGCGGTCGCGGTCTCGAACCCCGCCGAGGTCAGCGCCGTCCGCAGTCGATCCACCGCGTCGTCCGCGGCGATCACCGCGATGGAGCCCTCGTGTGCCAGCGCCGCCCGCACCTCGGCCACCGTCGCCCCGCAGAGATCGGTGACGGTACGCAGCTCCAGCGCGCCGTCGGCGCGCAGCGACTCGGCCGGTGGTACGTCCACCGCGAGCGCCGGGAGCAGTCGGTTGGCGAAGTCGAGCACGTCCGCCGGCACCCGGAAGCCGACCGTCAACGGCACCACCGTGGCGTCCGGCTTACCGAGGTGACGCAGGGTCTCCCGCCAGTCGGTGGCGGCCCACGGCGCAGTGGCCTGGGCGAGGTCGCCGAGGAGGGTGAGCGAGCCGTGTTCGTTGCGCCGGGCGATCATCCGGCACTGCATCGGGGAGAGGTCCTGCGCCTCGTCCACCACGATGTGCCCGAAGCCGCTCGGGCGCTCGATCAGCCCGGCCGCCTCGTCGATCAGGACGGCGTCGGCGGCCGTCCACCGGGTCGCCTTCGGGGTCCGCCCCGACCGGGCGAGCAGGGCCTGCTCGTCGGGGGTGAGCAGGCCTTCGGCGGCCTGCGCGAGGCGGCCGGGGTCGGCGTACAGCGTGTGCAGCAGGCCCTCCGGGGTGAGCGCCGGCCAGACCGCGTCCAGGAACGCGGTGACCGGCTTCGACCTGGCCATCCGGCGCAGCCAGGACTCGCTCGGCGACTCCGCCCGGCGCGCCTCGGCCTGCCGTTGCAGCAGCCCGACCGCCCGGGCACGGACCCGCTCCCGACCGACGGCGTACGGCAGGCGCTCCGCACGGGTCTCCTGGACCAGGCGGTGCAACGGCTCCAGCCCGATTCGCCAGCGGAACGAGCCGTCGGAGACGACGATCGGCTCGGCCGGCTCTGCGACGTACGCGTCCACCGCTCGGCGCAACACCTCGGCCATCCGCGCGCCGTGCTTGAGCGTGGCCACGACCGGCGGGTCCACCGCCCGTACCGGCACCCGATCGGCCAGTTCATCCACGGTGGCCTGGTCGACCTCCACCTCGCCGAGCGCCGGCAGCACCGCCGCGATGTATCCGAGGAACGCCCGGTTCGGCCCGACGACCAGCACCTTCGATCGCCGTAGCCGTTCCCGGTGCAGGTAGAGCAGGTACGCCGCGCGGTGCAGCCCGACGGCGGTCTTTCCGGTGCCCGGCGCACCCTGCACGCAGATCGAGTCGGACAGGTCGGCCCGGACCAGTTCGTCCTGCTCGGGCTGGATGGTGGCGACGATGTCGCGCATCGGCCCGACGCGGGGGCGCTCGATCTCGGCGGTGAGGATCCGGCTGGCCGTGCCGAGCTCCTCGCCCCGGTCCAGGTGTTCGTCCTCGAAGCTGGTCAGCACCCCGTTGCCGAAACCGAACCGGCGGCGTACCGCCAGGCCCTGCGGGTCGCGGGCGCTGGCCCGGTAGAACGATCGGGAGACCGGGGCACGCCAGTCCAGCACCAGCGGTTCGCCCTGCTCGTCGGTGACGTGCCGGCGGCCGACGTGGTAGCGGCGCCCGGCGTGCTCGGCGTCGGCGGCCCCGAAGTCGAGCCGACCGAAGAAGAGCGGTGTACGCGGGTCGTCGGCGAGTTCGGCCACCCGCCGGGCGAGGTGTCGGCCGAGCTGCTCGGCGGTGTACGCGTCCCCGGCGACCTTGTCGCCGGTGGCGAAGAGCGACTCGGCGCGTTCCCGCATCCGGTGCAGCGCCGCCCGGGAGCGGGACAGGTGCGCCCGTTCGGCGGCCAGTTCGTCGGCGAGCGCCGGTGCGGCGGGCGGGCTCTCACGGGCGTGCAGGCTCATCCACGGACTCCTTGACACGGGAGAAAGGCTGCCGCTCGCGTTTCCGACGCGTGGGTCGGCGCGGGACGTCCGCTGCGGTGCTTGTCACCGCGGCCGTCGGGCGGAACGGAAAGCCTACGCCCCGCCAGCCGGGCGGCAACCGGTTTTCGCTGGTCGGGGATCATGGTGGTCATGACGGAGGCGCACCCCGAGCCGCCCCGGGTGACGATCAGCGACCCGCAGACACTGCGGGCGATCGCCCACCCGGCCCGGCTCGCGATCATGGAACATCTGGGCTCGACCGAGGGGGCGGTGACCGCCACCGAGTGTGCCGAGGTGGTGGGTCTGTCGCCGAGCGCGACCAGCTACCACCTGCGGGCGCTGGCCCGGTTCGGGCTGGTGGAGGAGGCGCCGAGCCGGGGGGACGCCCGGGAACGGCTGTGGCGCAGCACGGTCCAGTCCTGGTCCGTGGACGCCGGCCGGAACGCCGACCCGTCGGTACGCGACGCCGAGCAGGCGGTGGTGGAGGTCGTCCTCGCGCGCGAGTTGGAGCGCAGCCGCGACTGGCTGCGCCGGGCGCCGCAGGAGTCGGAGGAGTGGTACCGCAACGGGATCCTCAACGAATCGCTGTTGCTGCTCACCTCGCAGGAGCTGGCTGAGTTGAACAAGGCGGTGCTGGCCCTGCTGCGGCCGTATCGCCGGCGGACCCGGACGGATCCACCGGCGGGTGCCCGTCGGGTGGCCATCCAGTACAAGGCGCTGCCGCTGGACTGAGGGCTTGCGTACGACAGATGTGAAGCATTATTTTCGAAGTATGTCTTTCGCATCTGCCCCGTCGCGCTGGGCGGACGTCGGCCTCGCCACCGCAGGCCGAGGGATCGCCACCTGCGGAGACTTCCTCGCCGCCACCACCCTGACGCTGGCCCTCCAGTCCTCCGGGGCAGGCGGTCGCGCGGTCGCCGGCGTGCTGCTGGCGGCGACCCTGCCGCTGGTGGTGCTCGCCCCGCTGACCGGGCGGCTGGCCGATCGGGTGGACAGCCGGACGCTGCTGATCGGCGCCGGTCTGGCCCAGTCGGTGATCTGCCTCGGCCTGGCGTACGCCGGCCATCCGCTGCTGGTCATCTGCCTGGTCGCGCTGCTCGCCTGTGGCCTGGCGGTCACCCAGCCGGTGCTCTCCGCCCTGGTGCCGTCGATGGTGCGCCCCGCCGACCTGCCGAAGGCCACCGCACTCAACCAGACCGCCGGCCTGCTCGGCGTGCTGGCCGGCCCGGCCCTGGCCGGCTTCCTGGTGGGCGGGTTCGGTACCCGGGTGCCGCTACAGATCGGCGCGGTCAGCTACCTCGCGCTCGTCCTCGCCGGAGTGCTGATCCGTACCCGCCGAGGCGGCACGCGGCGCACGGCGGCGTCGGTCTCCGGTGGCACCGCACCGGCAACCGGGCACGCCGCACCGGCAACCGAGCACGCCGCAACGGCGGCGAACTGGCGGTTGCGGCGGGATCCGCTGCTGCTCGCGATGGTGGCTACCCTGGCGGGCGTGATCGCGGCGATCGGCGCGATCAACGTCATCGAGGTCTTCTACGTACGGGAGACCCTCGGTGCCTCGGCCTCCGTCTACGGCCTGGTGACCGGGGCCTGGACACTCGGGGTGCTCTGCGGCGCCTGGATCTTCGCCCGGTTGGCCCGGCGGTTCACCGACGACGGCGCCCTGGTTCAGTGCGGCCTGCTCCTGCTCGCCGGCTGCTGCCTGATGGTGCTGGTCTCGGTGACCGTGCCCGTGGCGCTGCTGCTGGTGCCGATCTGGCTCGTCGGTGGCCTCTGCAACGGCGGTGACAACGTCTTCAACAACGTGGTGCTGGCCCGTCGGGTGCCGGAGGCGGCGCGCGGCCGGGCCTTCGCCGCGATGGGAGCCGCCGTGCAGGGCGCGGCGATGGTCGGCTACCTGATCGGCGGCCTCATGCTGGAGGTGACCGAGCCGCGCCCACTGATCGTCGGCTGCGGCGTCGCCGGGCTGCTGGTGCTGGCCGTCTTCGTCCGGCCCGTCCGGCGGGCGGTCCGGGCCGAGCGCGCCCGTTGCCCGCAGGCGGACACGACCACGGGCCCGGCGGGAGCGTCGGGTGCGGGGTTCGCCACTTCCGCAGCGGCCCGCTGAGCAGGTCACCGGCGGCGGGGATACGGTCAGGGACATGGTCGAGAGCGTCGCCCGCCCCCGGGTCGGGCACATCCAGTTCCTCAACTGCCTGCCGATCTACTGGGGGCTGATGCGCTCCGGCGCGCTGCTCGACGTCGACCTGCACAAGGACTCGCCGGACCGGCTCAGCGCCCAACTCGTCGCCGGTGACCTGGACATCGGGCCGATCTCCCACGTCGAGTACCTGCGGCACGCCGACGAGCTGCTGCTCCTGCCCGACCTGGCGGTCGGTAGCGACGGGCCGGTGCTGTCGGTCAACCTGGTGAGCACCCGGCCGCTGGCCGACCTCGACGGCGCCCGCGTCGCGCTGGGCTCCACCTCGCGGACCGGGGTGCTCCTCGCCCAGCTGCTGCTGCGCGAGCGGTACGGAGTCCGTCCCGAGTACTTCCGTTGCCCGCCCGACCTGACCCAGATGCTGCTGGAGGCCGACGCCGGTGTCCTGATCGGCGACGTGGCCCTGCGGGCCCACTACGAGGCGCCGCAGCTTGGGCTGGAGGTGACCGACCTGGGGCAGGCCTGGCGGGAGTGGACCGGCCTGCCGATGGTCTTCGCCGTCTGGGCGGTACGCCGCGACTTCGCCGCCGCCCACCCCGGACTGGTCAAGGAGGTGCACGAGGCGTTCCTGCGCTCGCGCGACCTGTGCCTGGCCGAGCTGGATCAGGTCGCCGAGTCGGCGGCCCGGTGGGAGCCGTTCGACGCGGCCACCCTGGCCGAGTACTTCCGGGCCCTGGACTTCTCGCTCGGTGACCGGCAGGTCGCGGGCCTACGCGAGTTCGCTCGTCGCGCCGCCGCCCTCAACGAGGTCCCCGCGCTGCCCGCCGACGGACCGCACTTCTTCACCCGCTGACCCCCGTCAGGGGGCGGTGGTGAGGAGGGCTTCGGTGATCTTCTGGCAGTTGTCCATGCCGTACTCGTAGCCCTTGTTGATGGGGTACTGGAGCATCACGCCCATCGTCCAGGTGTCACCGATCGCCAGGCAGTTGACGTGCATCTCCTGCTCACGCGTGCGGTCGACCCAGCCGTTCTTGATGGCGATCTTCTTCGCCTCGGCGGCGGGGAACGCCTTGCGGATGCCGAAGTCACCCGCGCCGCGTACCTGGCGCATCTCGTTGAGCAGCCACTTGGTCCACTTCGGGCCGGCGGCGGTACCGTCGGCGATGCAGTTGCCCAGCCGGGCGGTGTCGCGCGGCGACAGCTCGGTGCGGCTCCACCCGCGATCGCTGGCGACCTTGCTGTCGGTCAGCTCGCAGGTCGACAGCAGGCGCTCGATCGAGTTGGTCCGGCCGATCTGGGTGTAGAGCTGCTCCGTGCGGGTGTTGTCGCTGTCCCGGATGATCCTGGTCAGGTCGCCCAGCTTCGCGTCGCTCGGCGTCTGTCCGGCGTCAGCGGTACGGCGCAGGTAGTCCGCGACGATCCAGGACTTGATCAGGGACGCGGTGGTGCTGGTCTCGGCCATCTCCTCCGAGCCGATGATCTCGCCTGAGCGGCGGTCCAGCACGCTCCACCCGTACCAGCCGTCGATGTCCAGGTCGAGCTCCTTGGCCTCGAACGGCAGCGGCTCGGGCTCGGGTGACGGGCTCGGCGACGGCGAGGTCCGTGCGCTGCGGTCGGTGAGCGCGTCGCCGCGCGCCGCCGGCGACTCTCCGCGACCCCACTGGGCGGCGGCGGTGGACTCGAAGGGCGAACCGGGCAGCAGGCGCAGCGACACCAGGACCAGCCCGATCAGCACGGCCGCGACGGCCACGAGTCGCAGTGGCGATGTCTCACCCCGTCGATCGCGACGGCCCCGGCTGGCCATCAGAGCTTTCCGATCGGCTGCTGCGGCACCTTGAGTGCGCCGCCGGGCTGCGGGGTCACCAGTTGGGCGGCGACGCTGGCGCAGACGTCGGAGCCATAGTCGAGACCGCTGCTCTGCGGGTAGCGCAGCATCACCGCGAGGCTCCACTTCTCTGTGACGGCAAGGCAGTTGACGTGCCAGTTGCCGTCGTAGTTGAGGGGGGTCCAGCCGTTCTTGATGCTGACCGGGCCCTGGCTGGTGATCGATTCGGGGAGGCCGTCGACGATGCCCCACTTACCGCCGCCCGAGCGGAGTTTCTGGTCCTTGGCGGCGGTGCTGCCGCGAACCTTGCTCATCTCGGCCAGCACCCACTCGGTCCACTTCGGGCCGGCGGCGGTGCCGTCGGCGATGCAGTCGCCGAGCCGCACGGCGTCGCGCGGGGACATCCGGGTGAAGCTCCACCAGCCCTCGTAACCCTTGACGTTGCCCCGCTTGGTGTCGGTGAGGTCGCACATGCTGATCGCCCGCTTGACCACCGGACCGGGCTGACCGCCGGCCGGCACCGCGTACGACCCACCGGCGGCCCGGTAGACCCGGTTCGCCGCGTCGTCGTCGCTGTCCCGGATGGCCAGGCTGGCCGCCTTTTTCATCGCCGCGGGCGGCTCCTTGTCGCCGAGCCGGCGCAGGTAGTCGGCGACGAACCACACCTTGAGCATCGACTCGGTCGAGCTGGTGGCGGCCATGTTCTTGGCGCCGGAGATCTCACCGGACTCCCGGTCCAGCAGGGCCCACGAGAAGAACTCGCCCTTGAAGTTCACCGAGACCTTGCCGGCGGCGAGGGTCGGCGGCGGGGGCGGGGCGGGCGTGGGCGCGGCCACGCTCTCCTGGGCGGCGTTCGCCTCGCCCGGAGAGAGCCGGGCGTACGCGGCCGGCACCAGCATGACGCCGCCGAGTAGCACCGCCGTGACGGCGAGCACCATGATCACGCGAGATCGCATGAGCGGGTGAACTCCAGATGTCGGGGCCGGGGGGACCGGCTTGTTGCCAGGACTGACCGTTGCGGATCGCCCGGTGCCGGGGGAAGTGGCCCTGTGAGCTGGCGATCGTTGTCGACCGATCGGTGTGACGGGGGAAGTCTACGTGCGGATCGGCGTGATGCCAGGACCCGACACTGGGCAACACGCGGTGAAGGCGGGACAACAAACCGCTATGTGGTCGTTGCGAGGATTTGTCCGTGATTTGTGACCCAACTCATAGGTACCGGCGTTACGAATGGAGGTCGGCGCGTAACGCTGGGGAATCTCGGATTTGTGTGACACCCTCTGGCTTCCTTAAGGCATAGCTGTAACACTTACTGCATGTATGGCAATGACTTCCCGGGCGAGGACCCGCCCGGCGGCCTGCTCGGCGAGGTCGAGGCAGCAGAGGCGGCGCTGCGCGCCGCTGCTCAGCAGGACCGTGACGCGGCCGGGCCGGGCACGGACCTGGCCGCGTACTTCGCGCAGGTCGTCGACGCCGACCAGAAGATCGAGCCGCGCGACTGGATGCCGGAGGCGTACCGGCGGACGTTGATCCGGCAGATCGCCCAGCACGCGCATTCCGAGATCATCGGCATGCAGCCGGAGGGCAACTGGATCAGCCGCGCCCCGTCGCTCAAGCGCAAGGCGATCCTGCTGGCCAAGGTGCAGGACGAGGCCGGCCACGGCCTCTATCTCTACGCCGCCGCCGAGACCCTCGGCATCAGCCGGGACGAGCTGGTCGACCTGCTGCTCGACGGCCGGCAGAAGTACAGCTCGATCTTCAACTACCCCACCCTGAGCTGGGCCGACGTGGGTGCGATCGGCTGGCTGGTGGACGGCGCCGCGATCGTCAACCAGGTGCCGCTGTGCCGCTGCTCCTACGGCCCGTACGCCCGCGCCATGATCCGGGTCTGCAAGGAGGAGTCGTTCCACCAGCGCCAGGGCTACGAGATCCTGCACGTCCTGGCGCACGGCACCCCGGCGCAGCGGGCGATGGCCCAGGACGCGGTGGACCGCTGGTGGTACCCGTCGTTGGCCATGTTCGGCCCGCCGGACGGCGACTCGACGCACTCCGCCCAGTCCATGGCCTGGAAGATCAAGCGATTCTCCAACGACGAGCTGCGCCAGCGCTTCGTGGACATGTGCGTCGGCCAGGCCGAGGTGCTCGGGCTGGCCATCCCCGACCCGGGCCTGCGCTGGAACGACGAACGCCAGGCGTACGACTTCACCCAGCCCGACTACGCCGAGTTGATGCGGGTGATCTCCGGCGACGGCCCGTGCAACCGGGAGCGGATCGCGCACCGGCGTCGCGCCCACGCCGAGGGTGCCTGGGTGCGGGAGGCCGCCGCGGCCTATGCGGCGAAGCAGCGGAACAAGAAGAAGGAAATGGTGGCGGCGTGAGCGAGCGTGGCGAGCGAACCGACCGGCTCGGCGCGGAGGGTCCGGCACCGCTCTGGGAGGTCTTCGTGCGGGCCCGGCGCGGTCTGGCGCACACCCACGTCGGCAGCCTGCACGCGCCCGACGCGGAGCTGGCCCTGCACAACGCCCGGGACCTCTACACCCGCCGCCAGGAGGGAGTGTCGATCTGGGTGGTGCCGGCCAGCGCGATAACCGCCTCCAGCCCGGACGAGAAGGACGCCTTCTTCGACCCGGCCGCCGACAAGGTCTACCGCCACCCCACGTTCTACGAGGTGCCAGAAGGGGCGGCCCACCTGTGAGCGCGAGGAGTGAGCCGGGTTTGCGAGCCCCGCAGTCGCGAACGGAGGCGACCCTGTGAACGGTCCCTTCGCCTTCACCCTCGCCCTCGGCGACGACGCGCTGATCGCGGCGCAGCGGCTGGCCGAGTGGACCACCCGCGCGCCGGAGATGGAGGAGGACATCGCGCTGGCCAACATCGCCCTGGACCAGCTCGGCGCGGCCCGGCTCCTGCTGTCGTACGCGGGCGAGCTGGAGGGCGCCGGCCGGGACGAGGACGCGTTGGCCTACCTGCGCGAGGACCGGGAGTTCCGCAACTGCCTACTGGTCGAGCTGCCGAACGGCGACTTCGCGGTGACCATGGCGAAGCTGCTCGTGCTGTCGGCGTACCAGCTGCCGCTCTACACCGCGCTGGCCGGCTGCCCGGACGAGCGGCTGGCCGCGATCGGCGCGAAGGCACGCAAGGAGTCCGCGTACCACCTGGACCACGCCACGCTCTGGGTCAAGCGGCTGGGCGACGGAACGGAGGAGTCGCACCGGCGGATGCAGTCCGGCATCGACCAGGTCTGGCCGTACGCCCACGAGCTGTTCGCCGCGCGGCCGGACACACCGGTCGACCCGGCCACCCTGCGGGCCGAATTCGACGCCGCCGTCGGCGCCGTGCTCGCCGAGGCGACGATCGCCGTGCCGGACTCCGGCTGGGCGCCGGCCGGTGGTCGCGACGGGGTACACACCGAACACCTGTCGTACCTGCTCGCGGAGATGCAGGTGCTGCACCGTGCCCACCCCGGGGCGCACTGGTGAGCCCCGCAGCCGGGTGGTGGCTCCGGTGACCGGGGCACGGGAGGCGGTGGCGGCGGTGGTGGACCCGGAGATCCGGGTGGTCACCATCGACGACCTCGGCGTCCTACGGTCGGTGCAGGAGGATCCGGGCACCGGCCGGGTGGTGGTGACCATCACCCCCACCTACACGGGCTGTCCGGCGATGGACGTCATCCGGGCCGACATCCGCCGCGCGCTGGCCGCCGCCGGTCACCCGGATGCCGAGGTGCGCACCGTGCACAGCCCGGCGTGGAGCACCGACTGGATCAGCGACGCCGGGCGGGCCAAGCTGGCCGCCGCCGGCATCGCCCCACCGGCCCCCGTCCGGCGCGACGGGGTCGTAGCGCTGGCCCTGGCCGTTCGCTGCCCTCGCTGCGGTTCGCCGGAGACCGAGCAGATCAGTCGGTTCGGCTCGACCGCCTGCAAGGCGCTGTGGCGCTGCCGCGCCTGCGCCGAACCCTTCGACCATGTGAAGGCACTGTGACTGTCACCATCACCCGCCCGGTCCGCCGCCGGCCGGTGTTCCACCCGCTGCCCGTCATCGCCGTGGACCGGCTCACCGCCGACGCCGTCGTGATCACCTTCGCGGTGCCCGAGGAGCTGCGCGCGACCTTCGCCTTCCGCGCCGGCCAGCACCTCACAGTCCGGCTGCCGGCCACCCGCACCGCCACGAGCACCGGTACCCACTCCGCTGGCGCCGCCGCCGGCACCGACGGCGAGGACGTTCGCCGGTCGTACTCCATCTGCTCCACGCCCGACGAGCTGGACCGGCACGGGCGCTTGCGGATCGGGGTGCGGGAGATCCCCGGCGGCGCCTTCTCCAGCTACGCCTGCGGGGCGCTGCGGCACGGCGACACCGTCGAGGTGCTGCCGCCGTTGGGGCATTTCAGCACGGCGTTCGCGCCGGACCGGGTGCGCCGTTACGGCGCGGTCGTGGCCGGCTCCGGCATCACCCCGGTGCTGTCGCTGGTCGCCACCGCCCTGGCCGTCGAGGCGGCCAGCACTTTCACCCTGGTGTACGGCAACCGTACGGCCAACAGCGTGATGTTCGCCGAGGAGCTGGCCGATCTGAAGGACCGCTATCCGACCCGGCTGCACCTGGTGCATGTGCTCTCCCGGGAGCAGGGCGAATCGCCGCTGCTCTCCGGCCGGATCGACGCGGAGCGGCTGGGGCGGCTGCTGGACACCATCGTGCCCGGCGACGCGATCTCCGAGTGGTTCCTCTGTGGCCCGTACGGGCTGGTGGTCGACGCCCGAGCGGTGCTCACCGAACGGGGCGTGCCGGACTCGGCGGTGCACGCCGAGCTTTTCCACGTCGACGCACCGCCCGAGCCGGTACGCCGTACCGGCGAGTCAGCCGGTGGCACGGACGTGACGATCATGCTCGACGGACGCTCGTCGAACTTCAGCATGCGCCGGGACGAGCGGGTGCTGGACGCCGCGTTGAAAATCCGCAGTGAGCTGCCGTACGCCTGCAAGGGTGGGGTCTGCTCGACCTGCCGGGCGAAGGTGGTCTCCGGCGAGGTGACGATGGCCCGCAACTACGCGCTGGAACCCGACGAGGTGGCCGCTGGCTACGTGCTGACCTGCCAGTCCAGTCCGACCACCGATACCCTCACCATCGATTACGACGCGTGACGTGTAGAACATTTCGTTCTACACTCGTCGGGTGGAGCAGATCGCAGTGCGGGAGCTGAACCAGCACACGAGCAAGGTGTTGGCGCGGGTGCGGGCCGGCGAGACGGTCGAGGTGACCGATCGAGGTCAACCGATCGCTCGTCTGGTGCCGGTGGTGGCGGGCGACGTCTTGCTGGGACGGCTGGTGGCAGAGGGGCGGGCAACCGCTCCGGCTTCCGCCGGGCCCCTACCTCTGCCCCCCGTTTTCGGTGACCCCACGGTCGACGTGGCAGCGGCGCTTGTCGCGTCACGGGACGAGGAACGCTGGTGATCTACCTCGATTCGGCGGCCGTCATCAAGCTGCTCCGCCGAGAGCAGCAGACCGAGGAGCTTGTCAGCTGGCTCAACGGCCACAGCTCGGCCTCGCTTGTTTCGTCGGTGCTGGCCGAGGTGGAAGTGCCACGGGCGCTACGCCGCGCCGCGCCGCAGGCGTTGGTGGGGGTGCCCACCGTGCTGTCGCGGCTGTACCGGATCGAGATCGACGGCGGCATCCGGGCGGCCGCCGGCGCCTACCCGGAACCGTTGCTGCGCAGCCTCGACGCCATCCACCTGGCAACGGCAGAGATCCTGGCCCACCAGGCGGGTGCCGACTTTGTCGCCTTCGTGACGTACGACCGTCGACTGCTGGACGCGGCCAAGGGTGTGGGGCTTCCGGTGGCAAGTCCCGGAGCCAGCTGAGCGCTTCCGCTCGAAGTGCACCGACGGGGGATGGATCACAGGTCAGGTGCGCCCCGCAGAGCTGGGCGGCAGGTCGGCGTACGCTCGGGGGCGTGATGGTTAGCCGGGAGATCGACGACATCCTGCAGCGCGGCGCGGACGGCGGGCGGATCACGCCCGAGGAGGCGCTGCTGCTCTACACGGAGGCGCCCTTCCACGCCCTCGGCGAGGCGGCCGATGCGGTGCGCCGGCGGCGATACCCGGACAACATCGTCACGTACCTGATCGACCGCAACATCAACTACACCAACGTCTGCGTGACGGCGTGCAAGTTCTGTGCCTTCTACCGTGCGCCCAAGCACAAGGAAGGGTGGACCCACCCGACCGAGGAGATCCTGCGTCGCTGCGGCGAGGCGGTCGAGCTGGGCGCCACCCAGGTCATGCTCCAGGGCGGCCACCACCCTGACTACGGGGTGGAGTACTACGAGGAGCTGTTCTCCTCGGTCAAGAAGGCGTACCCGCAGCTCGCCATCCACTCGATCGGGCCGAGCGAGATCCTGCACATGGCCAAGGTCTCCGGGGTGAGCCTGGACGAGGCGATCGCCCGGATCAAGGCCGCCGGCCTGGACTCGATCGCCGGTGCCGGCGCCGAGATGCTGCCGGAACGCCCACGCAGGGCGATCGCGCCGCTGAAGGAGTCGGGCGAGCGCTGGCTGGAGGTCATGGAGCTGGCCCACCGGCAGGGTGTCGAGTCGACCGCGACCATGATGATGGGCACCGGCGAGACTGCCGCCGAGCGGATCGAGCACCTGCGGATGATCCGCGACGTGCAGGACCGCACCCGCGGCTTCCGGGCCTTCATCCCGTGGACGTACCAGCCGGAGAACAACCACCTCAAGGGCCGCACCCAGGCGACGACCCTGGAGTACCTGCGGCTGGTGGCGGTGGCCCGGCTGTTCTTCGAGACCGTGCCGCACCTGCAGGCGTCCTGGCTGACCACCGGCAAGGACGTCGGCCAGTTGGCGCTGCACATGGGGGTCGACGATCTCGGCTCGATCATGCTGGAGGAGAACGTCATCTCCTCCGCCGGTGCCCGGCACCGCTCCAACCTGCACGAGCTGATCGGGATGATCCGCTCCGCCGACCGGATCCCCGCCCAGCGGGACACGCTCTACCACCGGCTGGCCGTGCACACCACGCCGGCCGACGACCCCAGCGACGACCGGGTCGTCTCACACTTCTCCTCGATCGCGCTGCCCGGCGGCGGCGCCGGCCGTTCGCTGCCGCTGGTCGAAGCGACCTGACCGACGCACACTCGATCGGTCACGGTCCGCCTCAGCGTTCTGACGCTGCGTGGACGACGTGTCCTGATCGGTTGTCAGCCGAACGGCTGGCGTGGATCATCCTTCTGGCTCGAAGCCTGGGAACACCTCGGCCGGCTGATGAGGCGTGGTCAGGCAGCAAGGCCCATCAATCCGGACAATCCTTAAGTGGCCATTAGCTGAGCAGCTTGTGACAGGTGTGTTCCGGGGTGGCGTGGGTGATCGTTGAGGCGCTAACGTCCCCGCCCGTACGTTTCCTTTCACCCCACGGGGAGACACCTTCATGATTTTCCGTAACCGGGCTGCCGCGTATCTGGGTGCTGGCGCTGCCGGCATCCTCGCGGCGGGCGCCTTCGCCGCGCCGGCTCTGGCGGACGACACCGCCGACCTCGCCATCAAGGCGACCGGCACCACGATCGCGGTCGGTGCGCCGGGCAAGGACGCCAGCATCTCGCTGCTGAACAAGAGCGCCGTCGACGCCCAGAACGTGCTCGTCGCCCTCGACATCAGCGACCTGAAGACCGCTCTCGTCGACATCGACGAGAGCGGCTGCAACCCGCGCGAGGACGGCTGGATCCTCTGTGGCATCGAGGGTGACACCATCCGCGCCGGCGAGGACGTCGATTGGTTCTTCCCGCTGACCCGCAAGGGCACGGAGGTCGGCCCGGCCGGCTCCATCACCGCGATGATCCTGCACGGCGGCACCGACCCGGACGAGTCCAACAACCTCGTCACCGTCGACGTCAAGGTCGAGGGCACCGGGCCGGACCTGACCGTCGTCGCCGACGACGTCCGCAAGGCCGTCAAGGTGGACGGTGGCACGATCACCGAGGCCGGCGACCTGTACGCGGGCAACACCGGCCAGCTCATCTACGGCGCCTTCAACCAGGGTGACCAGGCCGCCAGCGGTCTCCGTATCGAGGTGCAGCTGCCCAAGGGCGCCACCTTCGCGGAGAAGGAGCCGGACTGCACCTACAACGACGCGATGACCTCCCTGACCTGCGAGTACAAGAAGGCCGTCCTCATCCCGGCCGCGCAGGACAAGGACGGTGACGACCTCTACTCCGGTGCCCGCTTCTACAACCTGGTCAAGGTCGCTGACGGTGTGAAGCCGAGCAGCCTGACCGGTGGCGAGGTGACCATCCACTCGCTGGCGGTCGAGCCGGAGACCGTCGGCACCGCACAGGCCAACTCGGCCCTGCCGAAGAACGTCGAGGGCCTCTCGGCCGTCGACGTCGACCCGAGCGACAACACCGACGACTTCGCGGTGGTCGTGGCCGCCAAGGACGGCTCCGGTGGCGGTGGCGGTGGCCTGCCGGTCACCGGTGTGCAGGCCGGCCTGATCGGTGGCGTCGGCGTGGGTGTGCTGGCCGCTGGTGTGGCCATGTTCCTGGTCTCCCGCCGTCGCCGGGTGGTCCTGGTGACCCCGGGCGACGAGAAGACGAACGCCTGACGTTCGTTCTCCATCGGCCCGCGCGGGCCGTTCATATAACGCAAGGCAGTGCGGGCGGGATGGGCAACCATCCCGCCCGCACTGTGTGGGTGACCCTGGCCGGGCGGTCGAGGGCCGGGCTGGCAGAGTGGAGGGGTGAGCCGTACCCCGCAGGGCCAGCGCGCCAGCCTGGACAAGCAGCCGCACGAGGTCGCCGCGATGTTCGACGGCGTCGCAGCGCGCTACGACCTGACCAACACCGTCCTCTCCTTCGGGCAGGACCGGTACTGGCGACGCGCCACCCGGGCCGCCCTCGACCTGCGTCCGGGGGACCGGGTGCTCGACGTGGGTGCGGGCACCGGTGTCTCCACCGAGGAACTCGCCCACTCCGGGGCGTACGCGGTCGGCGCCGACCTGTCCCTGGGCATGCTGTCCGCCGGCAAGCGCAGCCGCCCTCGGGTGCCGCTGCTGGCCGGGGACGCGCTGCGGCTGCCGTTCGCCGACGGCAGCTTCGACGCGGTGACCATCTCCTTCGCGTTGCGCAACGTCAACGACACCGACGCGGCGCTGCGCGAACTGGCCCGGGTGACCCGGCCGGGCGGCCGGCTGGTGGTCTGCGAGTTCAGCACCCCGGTCAACCCGGCCTTCCGCACCGTCTACCTGTCGTACCTGATGCGGTCACTGCCGGCGGTGGCGCGGACGGTCTCCAGCAACCCGGACGCGTATGTCTACCTTGCCGAGTCGATTCGCGCCTGGCCGGATCAGCCGGCGCTGGCGGCGCGGGTGGGGTCGGCCGGTTGGGGCCGCGTGGCGTGGCGCAACCTGACCGGCGGGGTGGTGGCCCTGCATCGGGCCATCCGGGAGTGACCTCCGCAATTTAGGAGAATTAGACCGGTTTGGTCCGCTTTCTGCCTTAGGCTGTCCGGCATGACGGATCCGAACGATGTGGCCATCGGCGACGCCGCAGAGCTGGTCGAACAGCTCCGGCACCTGGCCGGTGCGGATCCTGCCGACGTACGCCAGGTGGTGTCCGAGGTGCTCGCGGCCCTGGACCGGGCCGCCGGTGGGGCGTTGCGCGAGCAGTTGCCGGAGACCATCCGGGCCAGCCTGGACAGCGCCGGCCCGGTACGTCGCTGAGCGCCGACTCGGAGCGATGTTCGGCCGAGGTGTTAACAAGGGGCCCCTGCTCTACCTGAGGCGTTAACAGGGGGCCCTTCCTTCCTCCTGGGCAGGTTAGGTCGCCCTAACAAGGCGAGCGTATGCCGTCGGTCCTAGACTCGTCCCGGCTGGCTTGTGAAGCATTTCACGAGCGCGACGGGGAGGAGGCTCGGATGGCCGCGGTGGAGAACGACGCCGACGTGATCGTCGTGGGTGCCGGTCCCGGTGGGTCGGCGACCGCGTACCACCTGGCCCGGCACGGCGTACGCGTGCTGCTGCTGGAGAAGACCGAGTTCCCCCGGGAGAAGGTCTGCGGCGACGGGCTGACTCCGCGCGCGGTTCGCCAGCTGATCCGGATGGGTGTCGACACCTCGCCGGAGGCCGGCTGGCTGCACAACCGTGGCCTGCGGGTGATCGGTGGCGGCGTCCGGCTTGAGCTGGACTGGCCCGACCTCGCCAGCTTCCCCAACTACGGCCTGGTCCGCACCCGGCTCGACTTCGACGACCTGCTCGCCCAGCGGGCCGTGGCCGCCGGCGCCAAGCTTCGCACCAGCGTCAACGTCATCGGTCCGGTGCTCGACGCCGACGGCCGGGTGATCGGCGTGCAGGCCGAGGACGGCCCGGACAAGGCCCCCGCCTCCTTCCACGCCCCGCTGGTGGTGGCCGCGGACGGCGTCTCCGGCCGCTTCCCACTCTCCCTCGGGCTGGCCAAGCGGGAGGACCGCCCGATCGGCGTGGCGGTGCGGCGTTACTACCGCTCCCCGGCCCGGCACGACGACAACTACCTGGAGTCCTGGCTGGAACTGCGGGCCAAGGACACCAACGCGCTGCTGCCCGGGTACGGCTGGATCTTCGGCCTCGGTGACGGCCGGGTGAACGTCGGGCTCGGCATCCTCAACTCTTCCTCGGCCTTCGGGAAGACCAACTACCGGCGGCTGCTGACCGACTGGCTGGCCAACACCCCACCGGAGTGGGGGATGACCGACGAGACCAACGCCGAGGGATCGATCCTCGGCGCGGCGCTGCCGATGGGGTTCAACCGGGTACCGCACTACACCCGGGGGGTCATGCTGGTCGGCGACTCCGGCGGCATGGTCAACCCGTTCAACGGCGAGGGCATCGCGTACGCGATGGAGTCCGGCGAACTGGCCGCGGAGGTCGCGGTCCAGGCGCTGGCCCGGCCGGCCGGTGTCGAGCGGGAGCGGGCGCTGATGGCGTATCCGCAGGAGTTGAAGGCCCGGTTCGGCGGCTACTACCGGCTCGGTGGGGTTTTCGTGAAGCTGATCGGCCGGCCGGAGATCATGCGCGTGGCGACGAAGCACGGCATGCCCCATCCGACCCTGATGCGCTTCGTGCTCAAACTGCTCGCCAACCTCACCGACCCGCGTGGCGGTGACGCGATGGACCGGGTGATCAATGCGATGACCCGGGTCGCGCCCGCCGTTTAGGGGCGTGGGCACGGTTAGGTCCACCCCCGCCGACGGTCGCCGGGTGGGATGTGAATAGTGTGAATTTTGCCAACGAACGAGGGCAGGGAAGGACGAGCAGGAGAAGAAGATGTCGCTCTCGCCTTACGTACCCATCATCGGGCTGTTCGCCCTCGCCGCGGCCTTCGCGCTTTTCTCGATAGCCGCCGCCCGGTTCGCCGGGCCCCGTCGCTACAACAGGGCCAAGCTCGAAGCCTATGAATGTGGGATCGAGCCCAGCCCGCAGCCGATCGGTGGAACGCGGTTCCCGATCAAGTTCTACCTGACCGCGATGCTCTTCATCGTCTTCGACGTGGAAATGATCTTCCTTTACCCGTGGGCGGTCTCCTTCGACATCCTGCCGGTCTTCGGGTTCGTGGCCATGTTGGTGTTCATCGGTGCCGTCTTCGTCGCGTACGCCTACGAGTGGCGGCGCGGCGGCCTGGACTGGGACTGAGGGAGGAACAGCAATGGGTATCGAGGAGAAACTTCCCGCCGGCGTCCTGCTCACCTCGGTGGAGAAGCTGGTCAACTGGTCGCGCAAGTCCTCGGTCTGGGGCGCCACGTTCGGCCTGGCCTGCTGCGCCATCGAGATGATGGCCGCCGGTGGCCCGCACTACGACATGGGCCGGTGGGGCATGGAGGTCTTCCGGGCCTCGCCCCGGCAGGCCGACCTGATGATCGTCGCCGGTCGGGTGAGCCAGAAGATGGCCCCGGTGCTGCGCCAGATCTACGACCAGATGGCCGAGCCCCGCTGGGTGCTCTCGATGGGTGTCTGCGCGAGCAGCGGCGGCATGTTCAACAACTACGCCATCGTGCAGGGCGTCGACCACGTCGTGCCGGTCGACATGTACCTCCCGGGCTGCCCGCCGCGGCCGGAGATGCTCATCGACGCGATCCTCAAGCTGCGCGAGAAAATCGGCCACGAGCCGCTCGGCCCGAACGGCCGCAAGATGCTGGCGGCCCGCGAGGCGCGCGGTGACGTGCCGGTGGTGCCGTACGGCTCGATGCCCTCGTCGTACCGCAACGACAAGGCCCGGCGAGCCGAGTGGACGAAGGCCGTCCGCGAGGGTCGCGAGGAGCAGTTGCGGATCGAGAACTGGATGAACGCCCAGAACCACCTCCAGCCGTACCGGGGGATCAAGTGACTGACTCCAAGCCGACCACCGGTGGCGTACCGATTCCGGTGACGCCCGCCGGTGCGACCAGCGGTGCGCCCGCCGAGTTCCCGCCGGCCGCCCCGGCCGGCCGGGGCATGTTCGGCAACCAGGGCACCGGTGACGTCTCCGGCTTCGGTGGCCTGGTCCGGCCGCAGCGCGCCGTCGAGAACGCGGCCCGGCCGTACGGTGGCTACTTCGACGAGGTGTACGACGCGCTGGAGGAGGCGTACCCGGCCTTCGGCGAGGCGATCGAGCAGGTGGTCCTCGACCGGGGCGAGCTGACCCTGCACATCCGCCCGGAGCGGATCGCCGAGGTCTGCCAGGTGATGCGGGACGACCCGGCGCTGCGCTTCGAGCTGTGCGCCTCGGTCTCCGGAGTGGACTACCTGGGCGCCGACGAGCGCCGGCTGCACGTCGTCTACCAGCTGACCTCGATGACCTACCGGCGGCAGATCCGGCTGGAGGCCGCGGTCTCCGTCGAGGACCCGCACCTGCCCAGCGTCACCGCCGTCTACCCGACGGCCGACTGGCAGGAGCGGGAGGCGTACGACATGTTCGGCATCGTCTTCGACGGCCACCCGGCGCTGACCCGCATCCTCATGCCGGACGACTGGGAGGGTCACCCGCAGCGCAAGGACTACCCCCTCGGCGGCGTGCCCGTGGAGTACAAGGGCGCTGAGATCCCGCCGCCCGACAAGCGGAGGTCTTACCAATGACCGGGTCCAACTACGCCACCGAACGCGATACCACCGAGGGTCGGGTCTTCACCGTCACCGGCGGGGACTGGGACGACGTCGTCTCCGGCGTCGACCCGATCAACGAGGGTCGGATCGTCGTCAACATGGGCCCGCAGCACCCGTCCACACACGGTGTGCTCCGGCTGGTCCTGGAGCTGGAGGGCGAGACCGTCCGGGAGGCCCGCTCGGTCGTCGGCTACCTGCACACCGGCATCGAGAAGAACCTCGAGTACCGCAACTGGGTACAGGGTTCGACCTTCGTGACCCGGATGGACTACCTCGCCCCGATCTTCAACGAGACGGCGTACTCCCTCGCGGTGGAGAAGCTGCTCGGCATCACCGACGACGTGACCGAGCGGGCCAACACCATCCGGGTGCTCATGATGGAGCTGAACCGGATCTCCTCGCACCTGGTGTGGCTGGCCACCACCGGCATGGAGCTGGGCGCGATCTCGATCATGCTCTACGGCTTCCGGGAGCGCGAGTACATCCTGGAGATCTTCGAGCTGATCACCGGCCTGCGGATGAACCACGCGTACGTCCGGCCGGGTGGCGTCGCCCAGGACGTGCCGGACGAGGCGATCGTCAAGATCCGCGACTTCCTCAAGCTCATGCCGAAGCGGCTCAAGGAGTACGAGGACCTGCTCTCCGGCCAGCCGATCTGGTTGGAGCGGACGCGGAACGTGGCGGTGCTCGACGTGACCGCCTGCGTGTCGCTCGGCGTCACCGGTCCGGTGCTCCGCTCGGCGGGGCTGGCCTGGGACCTGCGCAAGACCATGCCGTACTGCGGCTACGAGACGTACGAATTCGACGTGCCGACGCACACCGACGGCGACGTGTGGGGCCGTTACCTGGTGCGGCTGGCCGAGATCCGGGAGTCGCTCAAGCTGGTCGAGCAGGCCCTGGACCGGCTCAGGCCCGGCCCGGTGATGGTGGCCGACAAGAAGATCGCCTGGCCGGCGCAGCTGGCCATCGGCGTCGACGGCATGGGCAACTCGCTGGAGCACGTCGCCAAGATCATGGGTCAATCGATGGAGTCCCTGATCCACCACTTCAAGCTGGTGACGGAGGGCTTCCGGGTGCCGCCGGGCCAGGTGTACGTGGGTATCGAGGCACCCCGCGGTGAGCTGGGCGTGCACGCCGTCTCCGACGGCGGTACCCGGCCGTACCGGGTGCACTACCGCGAGCCCAGCTTCGTCAACCTCCAGGCCCTGCCCGCGATGGCCGAGGGTGGCCTGATCGCCGACGTGATCGCCGGCGGCGCCTCGCTGGACCCCGTCATGGGAGGTTGTGACCGGTGACTGTCTTCACTGACGAGACGCGGACCAGGGCGCGGGAGATCATCGCCCGCTACCCGGCGGACCGGTCCCGTTCGGCCCTGCTGCCCCTGCTGCACCTCGTGCAGGCCGAGGAGGGTTACGTCTCCCCGGCCGGCGTCGCGTTCTGCGCCGAGGTGCTCGGCCTGAACAAGGCCCAGGTCGGCGCGGTGGCCAGCTTCTACACGATGTACAAGCGCCGGCCCACCGGTGACTGGCTGGTCAGCGTCTGCACCAACACCATGTGCAACGTGCTCGGCGGCCAGGAGGTCTACGACACCCTCGCCGAGCACCTCGGCGTCGGGCACGACGAGACCACCGCCGACGGCAAGGTCACGCTGGAGCACGCCGAGTGTCTGGCCGCCTGCGACTACGGCCCGGTGCTGACCGTCAACTACGACTTCTTCGATGGCGTCGACCCGCAGACCGCGGTGGGACTGGTCGACGAGCTGCGCGCTGGCGGCCGGCCCACGCCGAGCCGGGGCGCCCGCCTCTGCACGCTGAAGGAGATGGCGATCCAGCTCGCCGGCTTCGCCGACGAGCGGGAGGGCGCCGTCGCCGACGGCGTGCCAGGCGAGCCGAGCCT
The DNA here is from genome assembly GCF_900109115.1 of Micromonospora phaseoli. Lineage (GTDB taxonomy): Bacteria > Actinomycetota > Actinomycetes > Mycobacteriales > Micromonosporaceae > Micromonospora > Micromonospora phaseoli. Next base: position 254,179 of record NZ_FNYV01000006.1, on the reverse strand, counting down.
TCGTGGCCTGCGGCTGGCCCAGCAGCACGGCGTCTCGGCGCCGGGCTTCGACCCGAACACCCCGATCCGCAGCGGCAAGGCGGGCGACAAGCCCGCCCCGGCCACCCCGGCGAAGGCGACGCCGACCGGCAGCACCGCACCCGACGTGCCGGCACCGGACCGCAAGTCGCCGGAGGTACGTGCCGCCGAGACCCGGCAGCCGGACGCGAAGACCGCCGTGCCGGACGCTCCCGGCACCAAGGTCCCGGTCGACGGCGCGGCGCCGTCGTCGGGTGACGCGCAGGCCGCGCAGGACGCCGGTGCGGCGGCCAACCGGCCGGCCGGTGACGGCAAGCCGGCCGGCGACGACGCGCAGGCGCAGGAGCGCAACCTCAGGGAAGCGGAGTCCAGCGGCCACGGCCGGGGCTCCGCGAACGACAAGGGGGCTCAGAAGTGACCATGCCTGCGGCGGAAATCCTGGGCAAGCTGACGCCGGTGCTGACCAAGCGCTGGCTGTCGCCGGACGCCTGGAGGATCGGCACCTACGAGAAGTTGGACGGCTACGCCGCGCTGCGTAAGGCGATCAAGGCGCACCCGGACGACCTGATCCAGCTGATCAAGGACTCGGGGCTGCGTGGTCGCGGTGGTGCCGGGTTCCCCACCGGTCTCAAGTGGGGCTTCATCCCGCAGGGCGACGGCAAGCCGCACTATCTCGTGGTCAACGCCGACGAGGGTGAGCCGGGCACCTGCAAGGACCTGCCGCTGATGACCCACGACCCGCACTCGCTGGTCGAGGGCGTGATCATCGCGTCGTACGCGATCCGGGCGAGCCGGGCCTACATCTACATCCGGGGCGAGGCCGTGCACGCCGCGCGCCGGCTGCGCAACGCGGTGAACGAGGCGTACGCCAAGGGCTACCTCGGACGCGACATCCTCGGCTCGGGCTTCGACCTGGACCTCGTGGTGCACTCCGGCGCCGGGGCGTACATCTGCGGCGAGGAGACGGCGCTGCTCGACTCGCTGGAGGGCTTCCGGGGCCAGCCCCGGCTGCGCCCGCCGTTCCCGGCCACCCACGGCCTGTACGCCAGCCCCACCGTGGTCAACAACGTGGGCACCATCGCCAGCGTGCCGTACATCGTGCTCGGTGGCGCGGACTGGTGGAAGTCGATGGGCACCGAGAAGTCCGCCGGCCCGATGATCTACTCCCTCTCCGGACGGATCGCCAACCCCGGCCAGTACGAGTGCGGCCTCGGCATCACGCTGCGCGAGCTGATCGAGCTGGCCGGCGGGATGCAGCCGGGGCACAACCTGAAGTTCTGGACCCCGGGCGGATCGTCGACCCCGCTGCTCACCGCCGAGCATCTGGACGTGCCGCTGGACTTCGAGGGGGTGGCCGCCGCCGGCTCGATCCTCGGCACCACCGCCACCCAGATCTTCTCCGACCAGGACTGCCCGGTCTACGCGACCTACCGGTGGCTGGAGTTCTACCACCACGAGTCGTGCGGCAAGTGCACCCCGTGCCGGGAGGGCAACTACTGGATGGTCCGGGTCTACCGGCGCATCCTCTCCGGCCAGGGCACCCAGGCCGACCTGGACACCCTCCTGGACACCTGCGACAACATCCTCGGTCGCTCGTTCTGCGGCCTGGGTGACGGTGCCACCAGCCCGGTGACCTCGTCGCTGAAGTACTTCAAGCAGGACTACCTCGACTACATCGAGGGACGGACCGCGCCGAAGTTGTCCGACAAGCAGTTGGTGGGAGCCCACTAATGACGGACGTTGCCAAGTCGACCGACACGGTCACCCTCACCATCGACGGCGTCGAGGTCACCGCCCCCAAGGGGGCGCTGCTGATCCGGGTCGCCGAGCAGATCGGCACCGAGATCCCCCGGTTCTGCGACCACCCGCTGCTGGCCCCGGCCGGCGCCTGCCGGCAGTGTCTGGTGGAGGTGGAGGGGCAGCGCAAGCCCGTCGCCTCCTGCACCCAGACGGTCGCCGACGGCATGGTGGTCCGTACCCAGCTCACCTCCCCGGTCGCCAAGAAGGCGCAAGAGGGGATCATGGAGCTGCTGCTGGTGAACCATCCGCTCGACTGCCCGATGTGTGACAAGGGCGGTGAGTGCCCGCTGCAGAACCAGGCGATGTCGACCGGCCGCACCGACTCCCGGTTCCACGAGCACAAGCGGGAGTACCCGAAGCCGCTGCCGATCAGCACCCAGGTGCTGCTCGACCGCGAGCGGTGCGTGCTCTGCCAGCGCTGCACCCGGTTCACCGAGGAGATCGCGGGCGACAAGTTCATCGACCTGATGAACCGCTCCTCCGCCGAGGAAATCAACATCTACCGGGACGAGGAGTACGGCGCCGAGGGCGAGGAGGGGGATGTTCCCTTCAACTCGTACTTCTCCGGCAACACCGTGCAGATCTGCCCGGTCGGCGCGCTGACCGGCACCCAGTACCGGTTCCGGGCCCGCCCGTTCGACCTGGTCTCCAGCCCGAGCGTCTGCGAGCACTGCTCGGCCGGCTGCGCCCAGCGCACCGACTGGCGGCGGGGCAAGGTGATGCGCCGGCTGGCCGGCGACGACCCGCAGGTCAACGAGGAGTGGAACTGCGACAAGGGCCGGTGGGGCTTCCAGTACGCCCGCGCCGCCGACCGGCTGACCACCCCGCTGGTGCGCGACGAGCGCACCGGTGAGCTGCGGGAGGCGTCCTGGAGCGAGGCGCTCAGCGTCGCCGCCGAGGGACTGCGCGCCGCCCGGGACACCGGCCAGGGCGCGGCGGTGCTCACCGGCGGTCGGCTGACCGTCGAGGACGCGTACGCGTACGCCAAGTTCGCCCGGGTCGCCCTGCACACGAACGACATCGACTTCCGGGCCCGCCCGGTCTCCCGTGAGGAGGCCGACTTCCTGGCCAGCAACGTCGCCGGCAGCACCGACGTCACCTACACCGACGTCGAGAACGCTCCCGCCGTGGTGCTGGTCGGCCTGGAGCCGGAGGAGGAGTGCCCGATCCTCTTCCTGCGACTGCGCAAGGCGTACCTGAAGAAGAAGCTGACGGTGTACGCGATCGCGCCGTTCGCCACCCGTGGCCTGGAGAAGCTCGGTGCCAAGCTGGCCCGGGTGGTGCCGGGTGAGGAGGCCGGCGTGCTCGCCGAGCACGCCACGGTCGCCGAGGCGCTCAGCACCGAGGGCGCCATCCTGATCGTGGGTGAGCGGCTGGCCACCGTGCCGGGTGGTCTCTCCGCCGCCGCCGAGGTGGCCGCGCGTACCGGAGCGAAGCTGGCCTGGGTGCCGCGGCGCGCGGGTGACCGCGGCGCAGTCGACACCGGCTGCCTGCCGAACCTGCTGCCCGGCGGGCGGCTGGTGACCGAGCCGGCCGCTCGCGCGGAGCTGGGCGAGGCGTGGGACCTGCCGGCCGGGGCGATCCCGAGCCAGGCGGGCCGGGACACCGACGGCATCCTCGCCGCCGCCGCCGCGGGTCAGCTCGGCGCTCTCGTGGTCGCCGGGGTGGACCCGGCGGACCTGGCCGACCCGCGCCTGGCCGAGCAGGCCCTGGACGCGGTGCCGTTCCTGGTCAGCCTGGAGCTGCGGGCCAGCGCGGTGACCCGTCGGGCGAACGTCGTCCTGCCGGTCGCGCCGGTGGTCGAGAAGGCCGGCAGCTTCCTGGACTGGGAAGGCCGGCTGCGTCCCTTCGACGCGGTGCTCGACACCGCCGCGATGACCGACGGCCGAGTGCTCGACGCGCTGGCGGCCCAGCTGGACGTCCGGCTGGGTACCGGTGACGTGCCGTCCGTCCGGCGTGAGCTGGGCGGCCTGCCGGCGACCCGGGTGAGTCGCCCGGCCGTCCCCACGGTCGAGCCGGGCACCGTCGGGCAGCTCGGCCCCGGCGAGGCGGTCCTGGCGACCTGGCACCAGCTCGTCGACCTGGGCAGCCTGACCGACGGTGACGAGCACCTGGGTGGCACCGCCCGTCCGCCGGTGGTCCGGCTGGGCAAGGGCACCGCCGAGGCGCTCGGCGTCGCCGACGGCGACCCGGTGACGGTGGGTACCGACCGGGGTGCGCTGACCCTGCCGGCGGCGATCACCGAGATGCCGGACGGCGTGGTCTGGCTGCCGACCAACTCGCCCGGCGCGACCGTGCGGCGCAGCCTGGGCGCGACCTCCGGCGCGGTGGTGCGGGTCTCCGTACCCGGCACGACGGGGCCGGCCGACGCCGACGCGAACGAGAGGCGGGCACAGTGACCACGAGCTACCTCGCTCAGGCGCCGTCGCTGAGCGACTTCGGCCACGACCCGTGGTGGCTGGTGCTGGGCAAGATTGTCTTCGCCTTCCTCGTCGCCCTGCTCGGCACGTTGCTGGGCGTCTGGTTCGAGCGGCGGGTCGTCGGCTTCATGCAGGTCCGGCCCGGCCCCAACCAGCTCGGCCCGTTCGGGCTGCTGCAGACCCTCGCCGACGGACTGAAGATGGCCTTCAAGGAGGACATCCTGCCGCGCTCGGCGGACAAGGTCATCTACTTCTTCGCCCCGGCCATCTCGGTGATCTGCGCGGTCACCGCGCTCTCGGTGATCCCCTTCGGCCCGATGGTGAGCATCTTCGGCCACCAGACGCCGCTGCAGGTCACCGACGTGCCGGTCGCGGTGCTGGTGGTGCTCGCTCTCTCGTCGATGGCGGTCTACGGCATCGTGCTCGCCGGCTGGGCCTCCGGCTCCACCTACCCGCTGCTCGGCGGCCTGCGCTCCACCGCGCAGCTGATCTCCTACGAGGTGGCGCTGGGGCTGTCCATCGTGGCGGTCTTCATGCTCGCCGGCACGATGTCCACGAGTGAGATCGTGGCCGCGCAGGCCAACGGCACCCAGCTGAGCCTGCTCGGCTTCGACATCCAGGCACCGGGCTGGTACGCCGTGCTCCTCTTCCCCAGCTTCGTCGTCTTCTTCATCTCGATCGTCGGCGAGACCAACCGGCCGCCGTTCGACCTGCCCGAGGCGGAGTCGGAGCTGGTCGCCGGCTTCATGACGGAGTACAGCTCGCTCAAGTTCGCGCTGATCATGCTCAGCGAGTACGTCGCGATGGTGACCATGTCGGCCTTCACCGTGACGCTCTTCCTGGGCGGCTGGCACGCGCCGTGGCCGATCACCATGTGGTCGGGCGCCAACTCCGGCTGGTGGCCGCTGCTCTGGTTCTTCGCCAAGGTCATCCTGATGGTCTTCGTCTTCGTCTGGCTGCGCGGCACGCTGCCCCGGCTGCGGTACGACCAGCTGATGCGCCTCGGCTGGAAGGTGCTCATCCCGATCAGCCTGGTCTGGATCGTGGTCCTCGCCGGCCTGCGCACCATCGACGACTGGGACACCCAGAGCCGGATGTACGCCATCGGCATCCCGGCCGGCATCGTGCTGCTCGCCGCGCTGTTCTGGCCGAGCCGCAAGCCACAGCCGCAGCCGAGCCTCGCCGAGCAGGTCGAGAACCGGCCGCCGGGCAGCTTCCCGCTGCCCCCGATGGATCTGCAGGTACCACCGAGCCCGCGTACCCGGCGCATGGTCGCCGAGCGGGAGCCGGCCAACGTTCCCGCCGGCCAGGACTCTGAGGAGGTGTGACGTGGGCGCGATTACCGGAACGTTCAAGGGCTTCGGGGTCACCTTCTCGCACATGTTCAGGAAGGTCGTCACGACCGACTACCCGTTCACCCCGCCGACGCCGGCGCCGCGCTACCACGGGCGGCACATTCTCAACCGGTACCCGGACGGGCTGGAGAAGTGCATCGGCTGCGAGCTGTGCGCCTGGGCCTGCCCGGCGGACGCGATCTACGTCGAGGGTGGCGACAACACCGACGAGCAGCGCTTCTCGCCCGGTGAGCGGTACGCCAGCGTCTACCAGATCAACTACGCCCGGTGCATCTTCTGCGGGCTCTGCATCGAGGCCTGCCCGACCCGCTCGTTGACGATGAGCAACGAGTACGAGCTGGCCCGGGACAACCGGCAGGACCTGATCTTCACCAAGGAGCAGCTGCTGGCGCCGCTGCTGCCGGGGATGGAGCAGCCGCCGCACCCGATGCGACTCGGTGACAGCGAGAAGGACTACTACATCGGCAGCCTCACCAACCCGGGCACCTCGGCCGGGGCGGAGCGGTCACCGATGGGCCCGGGCCACTACCAGGTGGACGAGCACCCGGGCGTCACCTTCCCCGGTGCCGAGCAGGCCGCCGCGCGGGCCGAGGCGGAGAAGGGGGAGTCGGCATGAACACCTCGACGCTGCTCGCCGCCTCCGGCGCGGTCTCCGGCGGCGAGGCGGTGACCTTCTGGATCCTCGCCCCGCTCGCCCTGGCCGGCGCGATCGGCATGGTCGCGTCCCGCAACGCGGTGCACTCGGCGCTCTGGCTGGTGCTGACCATGCTCAGCCTGGGCGTGTTCTACGTCCTGCAGGCCGGCCCGTTCATCGGCATGGTGCAGATCATCGTCTACACCGGCGCGATCATGATGCTCTTCCTGTTCGTGCTGATGCTGGTGGGCCGCGAGGCGTCCGACTCGCTGATCGAGGTGCTGCGCGGCCAGCGGATCGCGGCGATCGGGTTGGGCGTGGGCTTCGCCGTCCTGCTCGGCAGCGGGGTCTACCGGGCCACCGAGGGCACCGTGCCGGTGGGCCTGGAGCAAGCCAACTCCGGCGGCAACGTGCAGGGAATCGCCCGGCTGCTCTTCACCGACTACGTCTTCGCGTTCGAGCTCACCGCGGCGCTGCTGATCACCGCCACCATCGGCGGCATGATCCTGGCGCACGTCGAGCGGCGCAAGGAGGACAAGCGCGATCAGGTGGCCACCATGAAGGCCCGCTTCGCGCCCGGCAACTACCCCGGACCGAGGCCCGGTCCGGGCGTCTTCGCCACCTCCTCGTCGGTCGCCACCCCGGCCCGCCTGCCGGACGGTCGGCTCAGCGACCGGAGCACGCCGGACATCCTGCCGGTGCGGGAGCTGACGGCCGAGGAGACCACGTTGAAGGGCACTGAAAAGTGAGCGACTTCTTCTCGGTCGAACCGAACTACTACCTGGTCCTCTCGGCGGTGCTGTTCACCATCGGTGCGGCCGGGGTGCTGGTTCGGCGCAACGCGATCGTGCTGTTCATGTGTGTCGAGCTGATGCTCAACGCGGCCAACCTGGCGCTGGTCACCTTCAGCCGGATGAACGGTGACCTCAACGGCCAGATCATGGCGTTCTTCGTGATGGTGGTGGCGGCGGCCGAGGTCGTGGTCGGGTTGGCCATCATCATGGCGATCTTCCGTACCCGACGCTCCGCCAGCGTCGACGACGCCAACTTGTTGAAGTACTAGAGGGGCCCACCGGTGGACGAAATCTTGACGTACGCCCAGGCTGCTCCCGCCGGGACCGTCACGTATGCGACGGCCGACGGGCTGCTGAGCAGCGTCTGGCTGCTGGTGGCGATCCCGCTGGTCAGCGCGATGGTCCTGCTGTTGCTCGGGCGGCGGGCCGACCGTTGGGGACACTGGCTCGGGGTGGCCTCCATCGGTGCCGCGTTCCTACTCGGTCTGACCTACTTCATCGGCCTGCGCGGCCTGGAGAACAAGTCGGTCCAGCTGAGTCTCTGGGACTTCATCGTGGTCGGCGGTCTGCACGTGGACTTCGGCCTGCTGTTCGACCCGCTGGCCGGGGTCTTCGTCCTGCTGATCACCGGCGTGGGCTTCCTGATCCACCTGTACGCGGTCGAGTACATGGCCCACGACGAGGGCCGGCGGCGCTTCTTCGCCTATTTCAACCTGTTCGTCGCGGCCATGCTGCTGCTGGTCCTCGGCAACAACTACGTGATGCTCTACTTCGGCTGGGAGGGCGTCGGTCTGGCGTCGTACCTGCTGATCTCCTTCTGGTACACCAAGCCGGCCGCCGCCACCGCCGGTAAGAAGGCGTTCCTGATGAACCGGGTCGGCGACGCCGGCCTGGCGATCGCCATCTTCATCATGTTCGCCACCCTGGGCACCACCCAGTACGACGAGGTGTTCAACTCGGTTGGCGCGCTGGCCGGCGGCACGGTGCTGGCGATGGGCCTGCTGTTGCTGCTCGGCGCGGCCGGCAAGTCCGGCCAGTTCCCGCTCCAGGCATGGTTGCCGGACGCGATGGAGGGCCCGACCCCGGTGTCGGCGCTGATCCACGCCGCGACGATGGTCACCGCGGGTGTCTACCTGATCGCCCGCTCCAACATCATCTTCTCGGCCAACGCCACGCTGCAACTGGTGGTGGTCAGCGTCGGCGCGTTGACGCTGCTGATCGGCGCGATCATCGGCTGCGCCAAGGACGACATCAAGCGGGTGCTGGCCTGGTCGACGGTGAGCCAGATCGGCTACATGTTCCTCGGCGTCGGTCTGGGCGGCGGGGCGTACGCGCTGGCCATCGTGCACCTGCTGGCGCACGGCTTCTTCAAGGCGAACATGTTCCTCGGCGCCGGCTCGGTCATGCACGGCATGTCCGACCAGGTGGACATCCGCCGGTTCGGCGGGCTGTCGAAGTACATGAAGATCACCTGGCTGACCTTCGGCGCGGGCTGGCTCGCCATCATCGGCATGTTCCCGTTCTCCGGGTACTTCTCCAAGGAACCGATCATCGCCGCCGCCTTCGAGCGGGAGGGCTGGACGGCCTGGCTGTTCGGCGGGGCGGCGGTGCTCGGCGCAGCGCTGACCGCGTTCTACATGACCCGGCTCTTCGTGCTCACCTTCCACGGCCCGAAGCGTTGGACCACGGACATCGAGCACCCGCACGAGTCCCCGCCGCTGATGACCATCCCGCTGATCCTGCTCGGCATCGGCTCGCTGGGCGCCGGCTGGCTGCTGGCCACCTCCGTCCCGGACTGGCTGACCGCCACCTCCGGCCTCGCGGTCGCCGAAGCACACCACGACGCGGTGCTTCCGCACTGGGCGATCGTCGCGCTGTCGCTGGGTGTCACCGTGCTCGGTGCCCTGCTGGGCTGGTTCCTGTTCCGGGGCGGCACGGCGATCGAGCCGCAGCCGGCCGGGGTGCTGGTCACCGCCGCCCGCAAGAACCTGTACACCGACGCGGTCAACGAGGCGGTCTTCGAGAAGCCGGGCGTCTTCCTCACCCGGGCACTGGTCTACCTGGACAACCGGGGGATCGACGGGCTGGTCAACGGCTTGGCGGCCGGCGTCGGCGGCGGTTCGAGCCGGCTCCGGCGGCTGCAGACCGGCTTCGTCCGGTCGTACGCCACCTCGATCCTGACCGGCGCGCTGCTGGTGGTGGCCGCCTTCCTGGCCGTACAGGCGGGGTGGTTGGCGTGATCGACCTCAAGAGGCCGACAGCCTCTCAGGCGGCCGTCGCCGGCGGACCGCACAGTGACGACGGAGGTAAGGCCGCATAATGTCCGACTTCCCGTTCCTCTCGGTGCTCACCGTGGCACCGCTGGTCGGCGCCGTGGTGGTCGCCCTCCTGCCGCGCAGCCGGCCCACGCTGGCCAAGCAGGTGGCGCTCGGCTGGTCGCTGCTGGTGCTGGCGCTGTCCGTGGTCATGTGGGTCAGCTGGCAGGTCGACGGTCAGCGCTTCCAGTTCCGTGAGTCGTACCCGTGGATCCCGAACTGGGGGGTCAGCTTCACCTTCGCCGCCGACGGCATCGCGCTGGTCATGCTGATGCTGATCGCGGTGCTGGTGCCGCTGGTGATTCTCGCCTCCTGGCACGACGCCGAGTCCTCGAAGCGTTCGGTGCCGGTCTACTTCGCGCTGCTGCTCGTCCTCGAATGCACGATGCTCGGTGTCTTCGCCGCCGCCGACGTCTTCCTGTTCTACGTGTTCTTCGAGGTCATGCTGGTGCCGATGTACTTCCTGATCGGCAGCTACGGCGGCCACCAGCGGCAGTACGCGGCCGTCAAGTTCTTCCTCTACTCGCTGGTCGGCGGCCTGTTCATGCTGGCCGCCGTGATCGGCCTGTGGGTCGTCGGCGGCAAGACCTTCGACTGGGTGGCGCTGTCCGAGGTGGACATCTCCACCGGCGCCGAGCGCTGGCTCTTCCTCGGCTTCTTCATCGCCTTCGCGATCAAGGCGCCGTTCTTCCCGTTCCACACCTGGTTGCCGGACGCCGGTGGTGCCGCGCCGGCCGGCGCCGCGGCGCTGCTGGTCGGCGTGCTGGACAAGGTCGGCACCTTCGGCATCCTGCGCTACTGCCTGCCGCTGTTCCCGGACGCGGCCCAGTGGTTCGCGCCCTGGGCGCTGGGCCTCGCGGTGATCGGCATCATCTACGCCGCGCTGCTGGCGGTCGGGCAGAACGACCTGAAGCGGCTGGTGTCGTACACGTCGATCGCCCACTTTGGCTTCATCGGCGTGGGCATCTTCGCCTTCACCACCCAGGCGGGCACCGGTGCGGTGCTCTACATGGTCAACCACGGGCTGGCCACCGGCCTGCTCTTCCTGGTGGTCGGCATGTTGATCAGCCGCCGGGGCTCGGCGCTGGTCAGTGACTTCGGTGGCGCCGGCAAGCTCGTGCCGGTGCTGGCCGGGGTGCTCTTCTTCGCCGGCCTCGCCTCGCTGGCCCTGCCCGGCACGGCACCGTTCGTCTCCGAGTTCCTCGTACTGATCGGCACCTTCACCGTCAACAAGCCGGTCGCCATCATCGCCACGCTGGGCATCATCCTGGCGGCGGCCTACGTGCTGTGGATGGTGCAGCGCACCACCCAGGGCACGCTGAACCCGGCGCTGACCGAGATCGACGGGATGAAGCGTGACCTCAACCTGCGCGAGAAGTTCGTGGTCGCGCCGCTGATCGCGCTGATCGTGCTGCTCGGCTTCTACCCGAAGCCGGTGACGGATGTGATCAACCCCGCCATCCAGGCGACCCTGGAGGACGTCGGTCGGTCCGACCCGGCCCCGACGGTGGACACCCTCCAGGAGGCGAGCCGATGAGCCCCGCAGTCGCGGAACGAAAGGCTGGTCCGGTGAGCGCGAGGAGTGAGCTTGCGAGCCCCGCAGTCGCGAACGAAAGGCTGGTCCGGTGACCGAGCTTGAACTGCCGCCGATCGACTATGCGGCACTCGCACCTATCCTGATCATGCTGAGCGCGGCGGTGCTCGGGGTGCTGGTCGAGGCGTTCGTTCCCCGGCGGCTGCGGCATCCCGTCCAGCTGCCGCTGGCGCTGCTGGCGGTGCTCGCGGCGCTGACCATGGTGGTGTTCAACGCCGACAAGCGGGTGATCACCATCGGGGTGATCGCCGTCGACGGGCCGACGCTGTTCCTCCAGGGCGCGATCCTGGCGCTGTCGGCGGTGGCGCTGCTGCTGATCGGCGAGCGTGCGGTCGAGCGGGGTGGGGCGTTCGTCGCCCACGCCGCGGTGACCGCCGACTCCCCGGAGGACCGGCGGCAGGCGGAGAACGTCGGTGGTGCCGGCGAGGTGTACCCGCTGACCACCTTCGCCATCGCCGGAATGCTGATCTTCGTGTCGGCGAACGACCTGCTGACCATGTTCATCGCGCTCGAGGTCTTCTCGCTGCCGCTCTACCTGCTCTGCGCGCTGGCTCGTCGCCGGCGACTGCTGAGCCAGGAGGCGGCGATGAAGTACTTCCTGCTCGGCGCGTACGCCTCGGCGTTCTTCCTGTTCGGGCTGGCGCTCATCTACGGTTTCACCGCCGGTCTGGGCGACCGTCAGGCCGGCGTCGACTTCGCCACCGTCAACGCGGCAGTGGCGAACTCGACGGCGAGCCCGGTGCTGCTCTTCGCCGGCATGGCTCTGGTCGCCATCGGGCTGCTGTTCAAGGCGGCGGCAGCACCGTTCCACGTCTGGACGCCGGACGTGTACCAGGGTGCGCCGACGCCGTTGACCGGGTTCATGGCGGCGTGCACCAAGGTCGCCGCGTTCGGGGCCCTGCTGCGGGTGTTCCACGTCGCCTTCGAGGGCGCGCGGTGGGACTTCACCCCGGTGCTCGGCGTGGTGGCGGTGCTCACCATGCTGGTCGGCGCGCTGTTCGCGGTGACCCAGACCGACATCAAGCGGCTGCTGGCGTACTCGTCGATCGCCAACGCCGGTTACCTGCTGGTCGGTGTGCTGGCGCCGGGCAGCGAAGGGCTCTCCGGCACCATGTTCTACCTGGTCGCGTACGGCTTCACCGTGCTGGCCGCGTTCGCGGTGGTGACGCTGGTGCGGGACGCCGACGGGGAGGCCACCCACCTGTCCCGCTGGGCCGGTCTGGGCCGCAAGTCACCGCTGTACGCCTCGGCCTTCACCTTCATCCTGCTCGCCTTCGCGGGTATCCCGATGACCAGCGGCTTCACCAGCAAGTTCGCGGTCTTCGGCCCGGCCCTGGAGGGCGGGCAGGTGTGGCTGGTGATCGCCGGCGTGCTGAGCAGCATGGTGCTGGCCTTCCCGTACCTGCGGGTCGTGGTGATGATGTGGCTCTCCGAGCCGGGCGAGTCGACGCCGACCGTCGCCGTTCCTGGCGGACTGACCTCGGCGGCGCTGGTGATCGGGGTGCTCGCCACCCTGGTGCTCGGTGTCGCGCCGGCGCCGCTGCTCGACCTGGCCACCTCGGCCGCGGACTTCGTCCGGTAGGGCAGGAGCTGTTCGTCGAGGGCCGGCCCACCGCCTGTGGGCCGGCCCTCGCCTCGTATCCCCGGTCCGGTGCAGGTAGAACGTGTGTGGCATGGTGGAGTGGTGGCGATTAGGGGTGGCGAAGGTTCAGGTGTCACCGGCTCCGGTGGTCGCCGGAACCGGCACGGCGCGACTCAGTTCGGCGCGCTCGGCCTTCATCTCGCCGATCCGCCCACCGAGGAGTCCGTGCTGGGTGTGCTGGGTTCGGTCGAGTCGGAGCTGCGGGCCAGCATCGCCAGCGCCGACCCGTTCGTGACCGAGGCGGCCGGGCACCTGGTCGAGGCCGGCGGTAAGCGTTTCCGGCCGCTGCTGGTGGCCCTGGGCGCCCAGTTCGGCGATCCGACCCGGCCGGAGGTCGTGTCGTCGGCCGTGGTGGTGGAGCTGACCCATCTGGCCACGCTGTACCACGACGACGTGATGGACGAGGCGTCGGTGCGCCGGGGCGCGCCCAGCGCCAACTCCCGGTGGACCAACTCGGTTGCCATCCTGGTCGGCGACTACCTCTTCGCCCGGGCCGCGGACGTCGCGGCCGAGCTGGGCCCCGAGGCGGTACGTCTGCAGGCGCGTACCTTCGCCCGGCTGGTGCACGGGCAGATCGCCGAAACCGTCGGCCCGCGCGCCGACGACGATGCGGTGGCGCACTACCTGCGGGTGATCGCCGAGAAGACCGGCTCGCTGATCGCCACCAGCGCCCATTTCGGTGGCCTCTTCGGCGGTGCCGACCCGGCGCAGGTGGCGGCGCTGGCCGGGTACGGCGAGACGATCGGCGTGGCGTTCCAGCTCTCCGACGACCTCCTCGACATCGCCAGCGAGTCGACGGAGTCGGGCAAGACCCCCGGCACCGACCTGCGGGAGGGGGTGCCGACCCTGCCGGTGCTCTACGCTCTCGCGTCGGACGACGCGGACGCCTCGTCCACCCGGTTGCGGGAGGTCCTCTCCACCGGCCCGCTGACCGACGACGCCCTGCACGCCGAGGCCCTCGGCCTGCTCCGCGAGTCCCCCGCCCTCAAGCGCGCCCGGGAGACCGTCCGCAGCTACGCCGAGGACGCCAGATCCCGGCTGGCCCCCCTGCCCGACGTGCCGGCCCGCCGCGCCCTGGAGTCCCTCTGCGACCACATCGCCGACCGCACCAGCTAACCCCCACCCCCACCCCCAACCCCCTCCCGGTCCGTTGATCAAGAGGTTTTGGTCGCCGCACGCCCGAAAATCAGACGCAAACTTCTTGATCAACTCGGGCTGGGGCTGGGGCTGGGGCTGGGGGAGGGGCTGGGGCTGGGGCTGGGGGAGGGCGCGGGAGGGGGGAGGAGGCGGGTGGCGGTGAGCATGAGGGCGGCGGCGGCGAGCATGGCGATGGCGGCCGTGAGCCACATCGCGGGGTAGCCGGCCGCGGCGGCCAGTGGGCCCAGCGTGAGCGGGCCGAGGCAGCCGCCCGCGTACACCCCGGTCTGCGTTATCGAGGTGGCGGCGGCCGGCGCCTGGGGATGTAGCTGGACCACCGCGAAGTTCATCAGCCCCGGCCAGGACCAGCCCAGCCCGAAGCCGAGCAGTACGCCGACCACCAGCGGCCCGGAGCCGGAGACCGCGAGCAGGCCCAGCCCGACCGCGCCGGCCACCAGCAGGCCGGCTATCACGCTGATGTGCCCGCCGGAGCGGCGATCGGCCAGCCAGCCGACCCCGATCCGGGCGGCGACGCAGACGGCACCGCCGAGGGTCAGGGTGAGTCCCGCCAGGCCCGGCTCGAGACCCCGGTCGACCGAGGCGTCCACCACGAAGGTGCCCAGGGCGTTCGCCGCGCCCGCGGCGAGGGTCGCGGCCACCCCGACGACGACCAGCCCCACGCTCGCGCTGCCGGTCCTGGCGGCGGCCGGGCGGGCTGGTTGCGGGCCCTGCGAGGGTACGGCCGGCAGCGTGGCCAGAGCGGCAGCGGCGGCGGCCACGAACGCCCACCGCCAGCCGACGGTGAGTGCGAGGGCGGGCACCGCCGCGCCGGCCAGCAGCGTGGAGATCGGGATGGCCGCCTGTTTGACGCCGAACGACAGGCCCTGCCGGCGTGGCGGCACGTGCCGGGCCAGCAGGACGTTGCTGGACAGCTGGCCGAAGGCGTTCGCGGTGCCGGCCACGGCCAGCAGGCCGAACAGCACCGGATAGGACCGGGCCAGCAGCGCCACGGCGAGCAGACTGCCGGCGGAGACCAGGATGCCGGTCCGGGCAACCACGGCACCGCCCCACCGTTCGACCAGCGCACCGGAGGGCACCGAGGCGAGCGCGCCGACCCCGAAGTAGACCGCCACGACGAGCCCCAGCCCGGCGGGGGAGAAGCCCAACTCGGCCCGCATCTGCACGGCGAGGCCACCGACCAGGAAGACCGGCAGGACGCAGGCGATGGTGACGGCGACCGCCACGGCGCTCGCCCGGACGGGCCGTGCGGCGGCTTCCCGAGCGTGGGCGGGGGCGCTGTTGGTCATGGTGGGGCCAACCTACGTCAGCCGCATCTCGGCGACGGAAAGTGCGTCCGACCTCACATCTCTGCTCCGATGACCTTGGATCCTCCACCCGATCAGGCGTTTCGCGGCGGGCGACTTTTTCATATGGTGTAAGTCCCCGGTGGCGGAGGTGGTTGTGCGTGACCCCCTGGCGGAACCTTCGGACCTGATCCGGAGTGTCTCCCGCGCGCTTCGAGTGCTTGAGTCGGTCGGTCGTGCCCCGCGCGGGTTGACGGTGAAACAGATCGCCCGCCGCTGCGAGTTGACCGTCGCCACCACCTACCACCTGGTGCGCACCCTCGCGTACGAGGGCTACGTGATCCGTCGGGAGGACGGCACGTACATCGTGGGCCTGGAGGTGGCCGACCGTTACCGGGAGCTGGTGGCGGCGTTCCGCGGTTCCCCGGCGATCGGCGAGAGCCTGCGCCGGGCCGCCATCGAGACCGGCTGGAGTCACTATCTGGGCCGGTTCGTGGGCGGCCAGGTGGCGATCACCGCCGTCGCGGAGGGCAACCGGTCGCCGTACCTGGAGGATCTCGTGCCCGGCTTCGACGAGGGGGCGCACGCCACGGCGCTCGGCAAGGCGCTGCTGGCCACCCTCACCGCCGAGCAGCGCGGTCGCTACCTGCGCGACTACGGAATGCGCCCGTTCACCACCGCCACCCTCACCACGCCGGAGGCGTTCGAGGCCGACCTGGTGGCCGGGGAGCGGCGTGGGATGCAGTTGGAGCTGGGCCAGTTCCGGCAGGGGGTGGCCTGCGCCGCCGTCCTGGTCAACCCGGACAAGGACATGGAACGGCGGACGGTACTGGCCTGTGCCCTGCCGGCCAGCGAGATGATGACCTCCGCCCGGGTGGTCCGGGCCAAACTGCTCGCCGCGGCCCGCACGATCGCCGACGGCATCGCCGCCGACACCTGACGCCCACCGAGACGGCCCCCGCCCTGGTGGGGAGGGGGCCGTCGGGCGGGCGGCCGGCGCGGACGCCGGGGCGGGGTCAGCTGCCGACCGGTCCGCCGTCCAGCCGCCAGGTCACCACCACACCCGGCTTGGCGTAGTCGCCGTCGGGCCAGGTGGAGGCCGGCTTCTCGACCGTCGCACCGGTCAACTCGCCCGGGTGCTGTACGGCGACGAAGAGCGAACGCTCGTCCTCGGTGAAGAACGGGCCGCAGGTCTCCGCGCCGAGCGGCACGGTCAGGAACTGCTTCAGGCGGCCCCTCTCCGGCCCTTCGATGGGCGTGGCGAAGAGGCCGTCGTTGCTGCCCAGGGCGTTGCCGTCGGTCGAGATCCAGAGGTTTCCGACCCGGTCGAACAGCAGGTTGTCCGGGCAGGAGATCGGCGACACCTTGGTCTTGTCGTACCCGGCGAAGTAGGTCGACGGGTCCGCCGGGTCGCCGCAGACGATCGGCAACGACCAGGTGAAGGTGTCCGAGGTGTTGTCTCCCCGGTTCTCGACCAGCTCAAGGATCTGGCCGTGCCGGTTACCGGTACGCGGGTTCGCCTCGTCCGGCCCGGGGTTGCTGCCGACGCCCCGGTTGGTGTTGTTGGTCAGCGCCACGTACACCTTGCCGGTGACCGGGCTGATCTCGACCTCTTCGGGACGGTCCATCTTGGTCGGGGCGACCTTGTCGGCGGCGAGCCGGGTGAAGGTCAGTACCTCGGCGGCGGTCATCCCGTCCACGTACGAACGGTTGCCGCTGACCAGCTTGATCCAGCGGCCCTTGCCGTTGAAGGCGCCGTCGCTGGGCAGGGTGCCGGAGCCGTCGATCTCACCGGCGCTGGTCTGGTCGAGCTTGGCGACGTAGAGGGTGCCGGACTCCAGCAGCGTCAGGTTGTGCTTGCGGGCGACCCAGGAGTCACCCTTCATGAACTTCCGGTCCGAGACGAACTTGTAGAGGTAGTCGAAGCGCTCGTCGTCGCCCATGTACGCGACCACGTGGCCGCTCTTGGCGACGATGACGTTCGCGCCCTCGTGCTTGAACCGGCCCAGCGCGGTGTGCTTACGCGGGCGGCTCTCCGGGTCGAAGGGGTCGATCTCCACGATCCAACCGTGCCGGTTGGCCTCGTTGGGGTGCTTGGCCAGGTCGAAGCGGGCGGCGACGCGGTCCCACTTGCGGTTGTCGCTGGGGTAGCGGGTGGTGGTGCTGATGCCGTAGCGGGCCAGTCGGGCCTTCTCGGACTCCGGCGCGCCGTCACCGCCGACGAAGTACTGGTTGAAGTTCTCCTCGCCGGAGAGCACCGTGCCCCACGGGGTCGTGCCGCCGGCGCAGTTGTTCAGCGTGCCGATGACCGTGCGTCCCTTCGGGTCGGCCGCGGTCCTCACGAACGACGAGCCGGCGGCCGGGCCGGTCAGCTCGAAGGTGCTGCTCAGCGCGTCGACGCGCCGGTTGTACGGGCGGCGGCCGGCGGTGACCAGGCGCCACTGGCCGGTGCCGGCGACCCGCTCGATCTCCACCACGGACATGCCGTGCGCGGCCATCGCCACCTTCACCTGCTCGACACTGAGCGCGTCCTGGCTGGTGAAGCCGGGGAACATCAGGTTCTCGTTGGTGTACTCGTGGTTGACCACGAGCAGCGCCCGCTTGCCGCCCTTGTCCAGCGGCAGCACGCCGACGTAGTCGTTGTTGTAGCCGAACTGCTTGGCCTGCGCGGCGGCGGTCTGCCGGTGCAGGTTGAACGCCGGCGCGCCGGGCAGCACCGGGTCGCCCCAGCGGATGATCACTGCGTGGTCGTACCCGTTGGGCACGACGAACGTGTCCAGGGTGTTCGGCGGGATCGGCTTGAAGCTCAGCGCGCCGCTACCCGGGCGACGGCCGGCGGTGGCCGGGGTCGCGAGAGGCGCGGCGGACACCGGGGCCGCGGCGGCGGGAGCCGCGCCGGCCAGCGCACCGGCGGCGGCACCGCCGAAGCCGAGCACCAACGCACCGACCGCCCCGGCGCGGACCACGCCTCGGCGGGAGACCTCGGCGTTCACCACGTCGCCGAAGTACGCGTTGTCGGAGGTGTTGGGTACCGGGTGGTCACAGGCGTTGCCGCAGCGGTACAGGCAGGTCATGGCATCGCGGCTGCCGTGGCGGGGGGTGCGCAGCAACGGGAGCAGCCGGGGACGGTCGCTCATGGGGAGGATCCTCCTGAGGGTCGGTGCACGCCGGTGCAGCTCACCGACGCGTACCCGCCGGACGCTAGGAGAGCGTGGTGAGCGTGGGTCAGCGTCGATGTGAACCAGCGATGAACTCCGCGCCGGGAATCCCGGGTTTGAGCTGGGACTGAACCGATCGGCGTGACCGCACGTATCTCAGGTCGTAACGCCGCGCCCGCTCGCGTCGAGTGCGAGGAGAGCACCATCAGCGACCACGACGCCCACCTGCTGCGCGCTCTGCATGACGAGCATGCCGACGCGCTGTACACGCACGCGTTGCGACTGGTCAACGGTGATCGGCAGCGCGCCGAGGACCTGGTGCAGGAGACGCTGCTGCGGGCCTGGCGGCATCCGGAGTCGCTCGATCCGCGGCGCGGATCGGTCCGCGCCTGGCTCTTCACCACCGCCCGGAACCTGGCGATCGACGCCTGGCGGCGGCGGTCGACCCGGGTCGGTGAGATCTACACCGACGAGCTCCCCGAGCCGCCGGAGGTCGTCGACGAGACCGAACGCGCCGTCGAGGCGTGGACGGTCGCGGAGGCGCTGAACCGGCTCAGCCCCTCGCACCGAGACGTGCTGGTCGAGTGCTTCTACCAGGGGCGATCGGTCTCCGAGGCCGCCTCCCGCCTGGGGGTGCCGCCGGGCACGGTGAAGTCCCGGACCCACTACGCGCTGCGTTCGCTACGTCTCGTCCTGGCCGAGATGGGGGTGACCGGATGAAGCGCTGCGAGTTCATGTACGACGACGGCGCGTACGTGCTGGGTGCGCTTTCCCCGACCGATCGCGCGGCCTACGAGCGGCACCTTGTCGACTGCCCGGCCTGCCAGCAGTCGGTCTCCGAGATAGCCGTCCTGCCCGGCCTGCTCGGCCGGTTGGACCCGGCCAGCCTGGAGCAGTTCCTGCCGCCGCCGGAGAACCCCCGGGTGCCCGAACTGCTCAATGCCGCCCGGGACCGTCGGCGCCGCGAACGACAGGCCAACCGGCTGCGGTACGCGGTCACCGGCCTGGCTGCGGCCGCGTTCGCCCTGGTGGTCGGCTTCGGGGTGGCCACGTTGCTGCCGGGGCAGGGGGCGACGGCACCGGTGGCCCAGGTGCGGATGGTCGAGATGCAGCCGGTGGCCGGGTCGGTGCCGGTGCACGCCGAGATCGGGTTGACCGGCACCAACTGGGGCACCGAGGTGACCATGCACTGCGGGTACGACGAGCGGACCGGGTACGGCAAGGCGAACACCTTCCGGCTGGTGGCCCACGCCGGGGACGGCTCGCAGGAGCAGATCGGTTCCTGGCTGGCGGCCCCCGGTGACGACCTGCGGATCAGTGGCGCGACCCGATTCACCAACGCCGAACTGGTCCGGCTGGAACTGATCCGGGCGGACGGCACTCCCGTCCTCGCCTACGACGTCCGCTGAGCGGCTGCCCGCCGGCGAGCGGGCGGTCAGGGGGTGGGGGCGACGGCGGCCGGGGACGGCACGTCGGTGCCCGGGCGCAGGCGGCGGCTGTGTCGCGCCTGCCGCAGGGCGTCGCCGGTGAAGACGATCAGGGCGAGCCAGACCAGCACGAAACCGGCCAGCCGGGCCGGTGGCATCGGCTCGTGGAAGATCAGCACGCCGCAGCCGAGTTGGAGGATCGGCGCCACGTACTGGAGCATGCCGAGGGCGGTGAGCGGGAGCCGGTTGGCCGCCCCGGCGAAGAGCAGCAGCGGGATGGCGGTCAGCGCGCCGGCGAGCACCAGCAGCGCCGTGTGCCCGGCCGAGACGTGGCCGAACGTGGCGTCACCGGTGGCCGCGAGCCAACCGAGGAAGGCCAGCGCGGGCAGCGCCAGCACCGCCGACTCGACGAACAGGCCCTCCGCCGCGGGCAGGCCCAGACGCTTCTTGACCAGGCTGTACCCGCCGAAGGTGAAAGCCAGGGTGAGCGCGAGATACGGCAGCCGGCCGTAGTCGACGGTGAGCACGGCCACCGCCAGCGCGCCGACGCCGAGCGCGGCCCACTGCGCCGGACGCAGCCGTTCGCGCAGCACCAGCACCCCGAGCAGCACCACCACCAGCGGGTTGATGAAGTAGCCGAGGGCCGTCTCCACCACCCGGTCGGAGTTGACGCCGTAGATGTAGGTGAACCAGTTGACGGCGATCAGCGTGGCGGCGCAGGCGATGCCGGCAAGCGTGCGTGGCCGGCGCAGCAGGGCCCGCAGGAAGCCGATGTTGCGCAGCGCGGCGAGCAGCAGGGCGACGAACGCGACGGACCACACCACGCGGTGGGCGAGGATCTCCAGCGGGCCGGTCGGGCGCAGCAGCTTGAAGTAGAGCGGAAAGAACCCCCACAGCAGGTACGCACCGAGGCCGTAGAGGTATCCGAGGCGGAGCGGCGTCACGCCTCCACCGTAAGGGGCGGATCCACCGGCTGGTCCTTGCTGGTGAGCGGGCTCACGGCCAGGTAACGGCGGTCGAACTCCATCCACCGGTCGGCCCGTACCGGCGAGAAGCCGATTTTCTCGTACACCCCGTGCGCGTCGTTGGTGGCCAGCAGGATCCGGCGTACGCCCAGCCCGCCCAGATGGTCGCGGACCGCCCCGGCCAGCCAGGTGCCCAGCCCGTGGCCCCGCTCGGCCCGGTCGACGTAGACATCGCAGAGATAGGCGAAGGTGGCCCGATCGGTGATCACCCGGGCTACGGCGACCTGCCGGCCGTCCACCGGGTGGTAGACGCCGAATCCGATCGAGCCGGCGAATGCCCGCACCACCGTCTCGCGGTCCCGGCCGAGCGCCCAGTAAGCGTCCGTGCAGAGCCAGGTGTGCACCAGGTCCAGATCGAGCCGGTCCGGATCGGTGCTGATCGTGTAGCCGTCGCTGCGGGTCGTGGAGAACACGCCTGCGACGCTAGTGCGCCCACCTGCCCGGTTCAGTGGCCAATTCCCGCGATATGGCCGGTCACCTCGGGTGGCGCGCGGGCCCCGGGCAGCCACCGATCGAACGGCAACTGCCCGGGTCCACGTGGTGACCCTGCCGGCTGGCAGGTGTCAGTCGCGGTCGAGGATCGCGCCGAGGATCCAGGTGACGATGCCGACGAAGAGCGCGCCCAGCACCGCGGCGGGCCAGAAGCCGTCGACGTCGAAGGGCAGCCCGACCTGGTCTGCGATCCAGCCGGTGAGCAGGAACAGCAGGCCGTTGACCACCAGCGCGATCAGGCCGAGGGTGAGCAGGTAGAAACCGCAGCCGACGGTCTTGATGATCGGCTGGAGCACCGCGTTGACCACACCGAAGATGACCGCGACGAGGATCAGCGTCAGCACCGTCTCGGAGACCGAACTCGACTCAAGAGAGATGCCGGGGATGATCAGTGTGGCCAGCCAGAAGGCCACCGCCGTGGCGCCGACCCGGATCAGTAGACCTTTCAGAAAACCCATGGCGGGCATGGTGCCATGGCCGGCGCGTGGGCGGAACCCGCGAGATCATCCACATCGGTCGCGCACCGGGTGACCGATGAGCTGCGTCTCGATCGGCGTGCCGGCGAGCAGCGCCCAGCGCAGGGCCCGCCGGTTGACCACGGCGACCATGTCGGGCCGGATCCGGGTGAGCCACTGCGCGGAGTCGCCGAGCCCCAGCGCGGTGCCGGCGACCGCCGCCTCGGCCGGGCTCAACGGCTGGAACACGGCCAGGTCGGCGCGGCCCAACGCGTCCGCGTCGGCCGGGATCAGCTCGTCGCGTACCAGCAGGGTGGCCTGCCAGGCGGTGCCCGGCCGCGGACCGGCGGGCGGCGAAGGCGCGTCGTGCACCACGAGCATCGGGGCCAGCGGCGTCGCCGGATGCCCCGGCAGCGGCCGACCCGGCGGCAGCAGGGGGATCGTCCCACCCGGCCTGACCGCGCCCCGGACGAACGACTCCCAGGCGTGTGGGCGGGTCGTCTGGACGACCACCTGGGCGCCGAGTGCCATCGTGCGCAGGGTGATCAACTGCGCGGCGCGTACCCCGCCGACCAGCATCACCCGGGTGCTTTCCGGGCGGAAAAGCCGGACGGTGACGGCGCTGCCGTGCCGGTTGACGCCGAGCATCAGTCCCGCCGAGCCGTACGGCAGGTCCAGGTCCGCGCCGCCGGGTAGCGTCGGCGGCGGGCCGGGCAGGGCCAGCGGCAGGGTGCGGGCAAGCCCGCTCAGGTGTGCGCCGTCGAGCCGCTGTACCGCCCCGCCGGCCGCCGTCACCGTCCGGCGTAGCGCCTGGGCGGCGGCGGAGAGTTCGGCGGCGGAGACCGCGCTGAGCCGTACGGTCAGGCCGGTACCGGCCGGCGGGTCCGTCCCGACGTCGAGCGACACCGTGGTCGCGGTCGCCGGCAGACCCAGCAGTTGAGGTACGAGCTGGGGTGCGGCGTCCGTCGTCGGCCACCGGGACAGCCGGAAGGTGGTCTGCAAAAGCCCGCCCGACCGCACCGCCTGCCAGGACTCCCGCACCCCTCGCCTGTCGAGGTGGGCGAACTCGGCCAGCATCCGCAGGGTCGGCTGCTCGCCCAACGGTCGCACGGCCAGTGGCCGCAGCCGTCGGATGATCCGGTGGACAGTGCCGGCGAGCGTGCGGTGCAGCACCTCCTCCGGCCAGCCCCGGGCCCGCGACACCCGGACGGCCAGCACCGCCCGCTCCCAGCCGGCCAGCCGCCCGTCGGTGAGCTGCCGGTACGAGGTGGCCGCCAGGCCGGCGCCGGAGGCGACCGCCGGTGCCGTTCTACCGGTCAGCAGGAGTTGCAGGCGCACGGGTGGGGACTGGCCGGCGCCCGCCGGCAGCAGCGACGCGGGAGACGGCAGCGGACGCGCACCGTCTCCGAGCAGGTCGGCAGGGTCACCGATCTCCAGCAGCGCCACCAGGCCGGCCGGGTCGTCCAGTACCGCGGCGGGGGCGCCGGCCAGCTCGGCGGGGTGGATGATGAAGCCCGGGTCCACCAGGCCGAGCAGGGCCGCCGGGCCGGCTGTGGGCGTGGTTTTCCGTCGGCGGGCGAGATGGCCCAGGCCGACCGGCAGCCACTCGTGCAGCCAGCGCTGGCGGACCCGGCACCAGGTCAGGGTCAGCAGCATCGCAGCCAGCAGGGTTGCGGCCAGCGTCGCCAGCGGAGATCGGCCCAGCGTGGCGACGAGCCCTGCCAGCGCCACCTGTGTGGTGACGATCTGACCGGTACCCGGCCGGTGCAGCCGCCACCGCCTGCCGCGTCTCCACTGTGGTGTCCCGGGCGGGATCCGGCGTCCGGCTTCCGGCGAGGGCTCGTCCGGCGAGGGCTCGTCGGTCGAGGGCTCGTCCGGCGAGGGCGACTGGATCGGGGTCGGCCGGGCCGGCGTGCCGGTCGTCGCCATCGCGCCTCCTCCGCCGGTCACTCGCCGCGACCCTGATGACGCCCATAGTAGTTACCGTCGAATGTCCGCGTTGTCCACAGGGGAGCGGGATGGGGTAGCACTATTGCGATCGTGTCGCTACTGTCAGCGACGAGTTCTCGTTGGCCCGTCCCGCGTCGCGCTGGTCCTCCGGCGGTGTGGGTGGTGCATTCCAGCGCAAGGGGCCAGCCACGATCGAGGAGACGAGGTGACGTCCGGGGTGTCCCAGACCCAGGCAGAAGCCGCGGTGATGCAGCAGACCGCGGCGAAGTTCGAGCAGACCGACCAGTCGTTGCAGTCGATGCTGAGTGGACTGTTGACCCGCCTGGAGATTCTTCAACAGGCCTGGCGCGGGGCTGGCGGCCGGTCGTTCGAGCAGGTCAAACAGCAGTGGGCGCAGGACCAGGCGAGCCTGCAGCAGGCGCTGCGGGAGACGGCGGGTGCGATCCGCACCGCCGGCACGCACTACGACGCGTCGGACACCGATGCGGCCAGTCGGGTGGCCGCCACCAACCGCGGCGGCATCCAGCTGCCGCTCTAGGCCACGACCGAGGGGGAAGGATCCGATGGAGCACGGTGTACTGGTCGTCAACTTCGCCGCGTTGCAACAGGCCAGCGCGGACATTCAGCGGGCGCTGAACACGCTCGACGCGCAGCTCGGTCAGCTGGAGAGCGACGCGGCACCGCTGGTGGCCAGCTGGTCCGGCGCGGCCCGGCAGGCGTACGAGCAGCGGCAGACCCGATGGCGTACTGTCTCGCAGGACCTCCAGGCGATGCTGCGGGACATCAAGCTCGCGGTCGACGAGTCGGCGTCCGACTACCTCGACACGGAGAAGCGGAACGCTGGCCTCTTCCAGTGACCTCCGTCGCGTGGTGGCGTCGGTCGATCCGGCCGGCGTCACCCCGCGTGCTGCTCGTCCGGATCGGCCGGGCGCCAGCGCCGTCGGGTTCCCCGGGGCAGGACCAGGGCCGCCAGTGCGACTGCGGCCACCACCAGCATGCCGGCGGAGGCCAGCAGCACCGCGCGTCGCCTCGCGGTGGCCCGGCGGTCCTGCTGTGCCAGCAGCGCCGGGCCCGGCCGGTCGTCGGCCAGCGCCGCCACCGGCTCGGAGCGCGCCGGCTGGCCGCCGCCGGCCTCGGTGACGGCCCGGTACGGATTGAGCAACCCCGCGCCGTACCCACCGTCGGGCGCCGGGTCGGTGCTGCCGACGATCCGCCGGGTCACCTCGACCGCGGTCAGGTCGGGGCGGTACTGGCGTAGCAGCGCCGCCGTGGCGGCGACGAAGGGCACGGCGTAACTGGTCCCCTCGGCTAGGTGGTGGCCCTGCCCGGGGGCGGCGATGAGCACGTCCGTGCCAGGCGCGACCAGGTCCACGTGGGCGCCCGTCTGGGAGAAGTCGGCCCGCTGACCGTCCGCGGCGACCGCGCCCACTGCGAGTACCCCGTCGTACGCCGCCGGGTAGGCGCGCGGGTTGCCGCTGCCGTGCAGGTTGCCGGCAGCGGCAACGACGACCACGTCGCGGGCGACCGCGTGGGCCACCGCCGCGCGGACCGCCGGATGGTCGCGGTACAACACGACGGAGAGGTTGAGCACGTCGGCACCGTGGTCCACCGCCCACCGCAGTGCCCGGGCGAAGTCCGTCGGTCTGACCGTGCGCCCCGTCCCGCGACCATCCACGACCTGCTGCTCGCTGACCCTGACCGGCAGGATCCGGGCATTCGGCGCCAACCCGCGGAAGGCGATCCCGTCGTGCGGGGCGGCGGCGATGATGCTCGCCACGCCGGTGCCGTGGCCGACACAGTCGCGGCTGCCGTCACCGCCCGGGTCGAGCAGGTCGGTGCCGGCGAGTACCCGGCCGGCGAGCTGAGGATGCCGCGTGTCCACGCCCGAGTCGATCACCGCCACGGTCACCCCCGCCCCGGTGGCCAGCGGAGCGAGTCGCTCTGGGGCGTACCGCTGCTGGGGCCAGGGGGCGGCGGACACGGGCCCGACCGGGGCCGGCGGCGCGACGCAGGCCGGTGCGGCCGGAGCCGGTGCCGCGAACGCCACCGCCGTCGTCGGAGCGGTCAGCAGGGTGGTCAAACCTGCCAGGAGGGGACGTGTGGGGTACCGGGACATCGACCGCCTCCGTATCGTGTCGGTACCGGAACGGGATGTTATCGCTTCCCGCCGCACCGGGCGTACCACTGTCGGCCTGGCATTGTGATCTTGAAGGCACCTTGTAGGTTGTAAGCGATACCTATGACCTGTGTCCGGGAGGGGGGTGGCCGTGACCGAATGGGAGCCGGCCACCGAGGCCGAGGCGGCGCTACGCGACGCGCTGCTCGGCAATGACCAGCAGCTTTACTTCCGGATCCTGTCCAGCGTCGAGTTGCTGCTGCCGGTCTCCGCACAGGCGGCGGCAGGGCAGGCGCCGGTGGGTTGGGGCACCTGGACCACCGGCGGCCGTACCCACGTGTTGGCGTTCACCTCCGCCGAGGCGATGCGCGTCTGCCTCGGTGAGCACGCCGGCCCGAGTCGACGCACCGGCTACGCGGAGCTGGCCACGGCCTGGCCCGACCACGAGTGGTGGCTGGCGGTCAATCCCGGGTTACCCATCGAGGGCTACCTGCCCGCGTGGTATGTCTCCCAGTTGTCCCGCGGTGACGTCCGGCTACCGGGACGCACCCTGGGCGCCCGCGCCCGGCTGGAACGGGTCGAGGCGCTGAACCGGTCCCGCGAGGCGACCCCGGGCACGCCTGTTCCGCCCGCCCCGGCGGCGGCGAACGGGACGCCGAAACAGCGACCGCCCGGTATCCGTCCGAGCCGACCCACCGCGCCGTCACCGGTTCCGTCGGTCCCCGCGACCATCCATCTTCCCGAGGTGCCCGTGGTGGCGCCGGCCCCGGCCCGCGGAGCGGCCCGGCAGGAGCCCGCCGGATGGGCGCCCGCGCGGCCCGGCCAGGCGACGCCGGACAGTTCACCGAGCGCCGGTGGCGGTCGTCCTGGTGCCGTTGGCGGCGACCGGCGGGGCGGCTTCGGTGGCGGGCCGGAAGGTCCGGGCGCTGCACCCTTACGCCGACCGATGCCGTTCCGCAGCGAGGATCCCGGCCTCTCCGGCCGGGGGCGACCGACGACGTCCGAGCGGCCGGGATCGCCGACCAACGGCCGTCCCGCCGAGACCGGGGCCGAGCAGAGCCCTCCGCGATCCTTCTTCGAACCCGCGGCCGGTCGTCCCAGCCATCGTGGCGACCGCCTGGCCGATCGGGCCGCACCGCCGTCCCGCTTCCGCGGCGGTCAGCCTTTTCCTCGGCGGGGGGCGGCAGGCGATCCGTCGTCCGAGGGAAACTCGCGCGCCTTCGTCTTCGCCGAGGACGACCAATCCGCCAACCGGATCTCGACCGAGGCGAGCGAGGAAGCTACCCAGCCGCTGCCCCCACCCGGTCCAGCCGACCAGGAGACGACCCGGCCGCTTCGGGTGACCACGCCGGCCGGCTGGGCCGCACCCGCCGGCGGTGATCCCACCGCTGGCGGCGGAGAGGCTAACCAGGGGCTACCTCGTCGCCGGCCGACGGACGGCACGGACGAGGAGGAGCTGCCGGTGTCGGTGGCCGAGCCGGTCTCCGGCCCGCCCGCGACGCGTCGCGGTTTCACGCCGATCGTCATCGAGGGCACCATCATCGAGGCCCGTGACCTCATCCCCACCAACGGGGTCCCAGCCATGCCCGCTCCGCGCCCGCACCGGCCCACCGGCGACGATGCGCCGGAGGTGACGGCGCGCATCCCGACGGCCGGATCCGAGCCGACGGTGCCCGGGCCCACGCTGGGATCCGAGCCGACGGTCCCGATCGCGAGTGCGCCGCCCGAGCCGACGGTCCCGATCGTGACTGCGCCGCCCGAGCCGACGGTCCCAATCGTGACTGCGCCGCCCGAGCCGACCGTCCCGGTCCACACGGTGATTGCGGAGCCGGAGGTCGGTGCGGAGCCGGGGTACGCGTCGGCGGCCCCGGCTGCCGCCCCGGTGCATGCGTCGCCGGCCGCGCCGTCGCCCGCCGCAGCGTCGTCTGCCGCGCCGGCCCCTGCCGCGCCGGCCCCTGCCGCGCCGTCGCCCGCCGCGCCGGTCCCGGCCGCGCCTCCGGCGATCGTGCCGTCGGCGATCGCCGCGCCGGCCACGGGAGCCGTTCCACCGGCCGGCGGCGCACCCTCCGCCGCACCCGATCCGGCCGCCCCGGCCACCGCTGATCCGCCCTTCCAACCCGCCAACGAGGTCGAGGAGGACCTGCTCGGTGCCGCGGGTGCTGGCAGCACCGACACGTTCCTGTCCACCTTGCTGCTGGCCCGGGTCCTGATGCCGGTCGCGGCCGATTCCGCCCCGGGTAGTCGGCCCGGCGATCCGGGGTTCGTCTGGCCGGCCGTCGAGCTCGACGGCCAGACCTTCGTGGTGGCCTACACCTCGCCGCAGCGCCTGGCCGACCACACCGACCCGACCGCCGAGACGGTTCAGGTCCGCTTCGTGCAGCTGATCCGCCGGTGGCCCGACACCTCGTGGTCGTTCGCGGTGAACCCCGGCACACCCGTCGGGGCGAAGCTGCCCGGCGAGCAGATCATCGGACTGGCCACCTGGGCGGCTGAACTCGGCCTCGGCGACGACTCCGAGGGCGAGCCCGAGCCGGCTGGCACGGCGTCCGCGCCGGCCAGCGGTCCACGGTCGGCGGCGCCGCCGGCCGACCCGGCGCGCCCGATCGTGATGCAGAAGGCGATCGCCCCCAGTCAGCTCGGTTACTACCTGGAACGGGGCTACGACCGGGTCTCCGGGTTCGTGCACCGGGCCAGCGAGCTGGCACACCTCACCACGCCGACCGCGCTCTACCAGGCGCTCGGTCTGAGTCACCCGGAGTCGCCCTTCGCGCCGGACGCCGAGCAGATCTACGTGCTCAGGTGGCCGGCGTACCGGCCGAGCCTCTACCGCATCCCGTACGGCGGCCAGAACGAGGCCGCCATGCGGGCGATGGAAGGCTGGGTCATCGAACGCCCACCGTTCCGTGGCAACGGCTTCGCCCCAGGCGAGAGCAGCGACGTGCTGGCCGAGTTCAAGGTGGACAGCGTCCGGCTGCCGCACGGCGCGCAGCTGCTGCGCATCGACGCCGAGGGCGCCGAAGTGCTGGTCGCCGTCCTCGACGCCGACACGTACTCCTGGCAGCAGGTCGGTGAGCGGTGATGCGGGACGGCTATGTGGCCCGTTGGCGTGGCCGGGAGTACCCGGCCAGCCCGGACGGCGGGGAGATCCGGCTCTACCAGCAGGAGGCGGCTGAGGGCTTCGCGGAGGTGCGTCCCGGCCGGCACGTCCGAGTCGTTCCGGCCGCCGAGGTGGAGGAGTTGGCGTACGTGCGGACGACCTGCACCTGGAAGGGGCAGCCGTTCATAGTGCTGGCCGAGCA
The DNA here is from genome assembly GCF_900109115.1 of Micromonospora phaseoli. GTDB lineage: Bacteria > Actinomycetota > Actinomycetes > Mycobacteriales > Micromonosporaceae > Micromonospora > Micromonospora phaseoli. The sequence goes on along the minus strand of NZ_FNYV01000006.1, from coordinate 225,244 downwards.
CGACGGGTGGCTGCGGGTCGAGTACACCGGCGGACGCTGGCCGGTCGCCCAGGCGATGCGGCTGGAAGCCTTCGACTTCGGCGTCTACCAGGGGTGGGCACCCGTCGGTGAGGTCACCGACGTGCGTGAGAAGCGGGTCTGAGACCAGCGGCGTCGGCTCAGGACTTCGCCCAGCGGAGAATCTCGCCCAGCACCAGTTCCGGTGTCTCCAGGTGCGGGAAGTGTCCGACCTCGTCGAGCAGCCGCCATTCGTACAGGGCGCTGACGTAGCGCCCCGAACCCTGGGCGGTACGCGGTAGCGAGGCCACGTCGAGCGCGCCGTGCAGTTGCAGGGTGGGAGTGACCAGCGGGCGCTGCATCAGCTTGACGAACCGGTAGCCGTGTAGCCGCAGCACCGACCGGAACGCCCAGCGGTAGCCTTCCAGCGCGCAGAACGCCGCCTGCGGGATGCGCATGGCCTCCCGGTAGCGCCGCGCGTAGCCGGCGAACTCCGGTCCGGTGACCCAGCGGTCGCCGCCCCACCGGCGCAGGATCTCGTCCACGGCCCGCCCCTCGTCGCGGGTCAGCAGGTGCTCGTAGCGGGGAAGCTGGAACTTCAGCGCGGGAGTCGACGCGGCGAACTGGCCGCGCGGATCGGCGAAGAGGGCGGCGCGCAGCCGCAGTGGGTGTGGTGCGCCGAGCACCACCAGCCGGCGGACCAGGGCCGGGTGGAAGGACGCCACCGTCCAGGCGATCATCCCGCCGGCACCGGCGCCGACCACGGTCGCCGAGCGTTCGCCCAGGGCGCGGATCAGCCCGGCGACGTCGGCGGCCAGCGTGTAGCCGTCGTACCCCCGGGGTGGCTTGTCGCTGGCGCCGTAGCCACGCAGATCCATGGCGACGGCGCGGAACCCGGCGTCGGCGACGGCGGGCAGCATCTGGTGCCAGGCCCACCAGTGCTCGGGGAAGCCGTGCAGGAAGAGCACCATCGGGCCGGTGCCCGCCTCGACGACGTGGAACCGGCTGCCGTTGGCACCGACGAACCGGTGCGTCCACGGTCCTTCCGTGAGGACGCAGGACTCGTCGACGGCGTCGCCACGCTGCTCGGTCATGACCGACAGCCTAGGACCCCGACGCCGGTCGCTCGGCTCGACGGGGCTCGGCAGCGGTCAGCCGACCGGGCTGATCTTGAGGATGCTGACCGGGATTCCGGGACCACAGTCCACGTCGGCGGTCGCTGGCCCGGTGGTGACCCGCACCCAGCTGCCGGTGGCGAAGGTGCCGTGGTCGGCTCCGTGCAACGCGTACTCCCGGCCGTCGTCAGTGACCAGGGTGTAGCACGGACCGTCACCGCCGCGACTGAGCCGGCCCGCCAGCACGTTGGACTTGCGCAGCTCGGTCGGCTGGCTCGGTGGTGCCGTCGGGGTGCCGATCAGGGGCGGTTCGGTGGGGGAGAGCGTCTCGTTGGTACGCCCGTCCGGCGGCTGGCCGGTGGGGCTCTGCTCGGCGGTCACGGTGTCTGCGCTGCGGTCGCCGCACCCGGCCAGCACCAGCAGCGCGGTGAGAAGGGCCGCCGGCACGCGGACGCGGACGGTGGTGGGCATGACGGTACGACGCGACCACCGTCGGGCCGGTTCCCGGCCGGGGCAGTGCGATGCCCCTCGGGCGAAGTGATGCCCCGGGCAGCTGGCCTGCCCGGGGCATCAACCCTTTTGCTCAGCGGTTCAGGAGAAACGGACCTTGGTGTATATGCCGTCCTGCTCCAGCACCTTGATCTTGGTACCGGTGGCCGGAAGCTTGACGCCGTGGTTCGGCAGCTCCGGGAACCAGTACTGCCTGGTGTCGTCGAACAGTGGCTGCGCGGCCTGCCCGCGGATGTACTGCGGCTGGCTGTTGAGGTGCAGCGTGAACGAGTCCGCCTTCTTCAGGCTGAACGGCGCGTCGTAGACCTGGATCCGGGCCCGCCAGGGCTGCCCGGTCAGGTTGTAGATCGGCCGCGGGTGGGCGTCGATGATCAGGTTCCGGCCCTCGCCCGGGTGCGCGAACGTGTCGTTGTCCGCCCACCGGGTGTTCCAGTACGAGATCAACAGGCCCTCCTGGTACGCGTAGTGGTCCACGTAGTCAGGTTTGGTGTTGGCGTACCCGAAGAAGTACGGGCCGGTCTTCAGGTACTTGTCGTACGAGATGTGCTGTCGGGTGCCCGCGATGTAGTAGTTCGCGAAGCTCCGGGTGTAGCTCTCCTCGACCACCTCGAACCCGCCGGCCAGCGCCCAGTCGGCCGGGTCGGACTCGGCACCGTCGGTGAAGACGGTCTCGCCGTCAGCGGTCAGGGTGACCGCGTCGCCGAAGAACCCGCCCTCGGAGACACCACCGTCGGTCTGGTAGCGCAGCCGGAACGCGACATCGCCGCCGGCCACCGAGTCCAGTGGGATCTCGATGTCCACCCACTCGTCCTCGGAGCTGCCGTCCAGCGCGAACCGGCCCGGGGAGATCTCCTTCAACGGTCGGCCGTCGACGCTGCCGGGCTGCGACGCCCAGGTCTGTCCACCGTCGACCGAGGTCTCGAAGAAGAGGTAGTCGTAGTCCGCCTCGATGCTGTAGCGGCCCTTCAACGACAGGTCGGCCGAGGACTTCCCGGTCAGGTCGAACGCCCGGGTCATGGTGCTGTTCAGGTCGTCGGCGTTGCCCGAGAAGAACTGCCTGTCACCCTCGAAGGGTGCGCCGTTGTCGAAGGTGTACTCCCGCTCGGGCAGCACCACCACGGCGGCCTGGGCCTCCTTGGTGTTGTACTCCTGTGGACCGAGGGTCATGGTCCGCTTCTGCCCGGCCACGATCACCTCGTAGTCGAGCCAGCCGAGCTGGAGCTTGTTCCAGGCGCCGAGGTCGCCGCCGCGCTCGCCGATGCCGCCGTCGTTCTTGGCGCCGAGCCGGCTCTGGGCCATCAGGGTCCAGTGTTCGTTGTTGTTGTCACCGCCGCTGATGACGTTGTAGTCGTCCGGCAGGCCGAGATCGTGGGCGTACTCATGGTAGAAGACGCTCCGGCCGCCGTTCTCCGGCTGGATGGTGTAGTCACCGATCCAGATGCCGGTGCTGCCGATCTGGGTACCGCCGGCCGGGAAGTTCGGCGGGCCGGTGCGCCCCTGGTCGGAGGCGTACGCGTACCAGCGGTGGCTCCAGATCGCGTCCTCGCCGTAGATCGGGTCGCCGTCGGCCATGTCGCCACCGGCGTGCACGATCTGGAAGTGGTCGATGTAGCCGTCCGGCTCGTTGAAGTCGCCGTCACCGTCGTGGTCGTACCGGTCCCACTGGTCCATCGCCCGCACGTCGGCGGCGATCTCCTCGTCGCTGCGGCCCGCCGCCTGCTGCGCGGTCACCCACTGGTTGGCCGCGTCGCGCACCAGCGCCCAGACGTTGGAGCAGACGATCCCGTCGCACGGGTAGCCGCTGGAGCGGCCGTATCGGGCCTGGTTGTAGTCGACCTTCACCCAGTCGGTGACCACGCCGTCGACGCTGTACCGCCCCGAGGATTGGGCCTCGTAGTACTGCTTCACCGACTCGTCGCCGGGCCCGGTGCCGAAGTAGAGCTTCCGGTAGTGGTCGGCGTCGTAGTCCGGCTGCCAGACGGTGGAGTTGTCCACCGACCGGTTCGGCTCGGGGATCTCGTTGTGCATCGGCCCGTCGAACCGGACCGGGCCGGCGACTTCCGGGTCGGTGTCCTGGTCGGGGTAGTCCGGGTGCCGCTGGTCGCCGAACTCGGCGAGGATCACGAAGATCCGATCGGTCTTCTCCCGGGACAACTCGACGTACTGCTTCTCGGTGGGTCCCTTGCCGCCCTTGGTGGTCTTGGCGTTGCGACCGGCCTTACCGCCACGGGTGGCCCGCTCGCCGACCTCGACCACCATGCTGCCGTTGATCCGCTCCGCCTCGGCGCGGCCCGAGAGCACCTCGCTGAGGCCCTCCTGACGCAGGGCGCGGCGCTTGGCTTCCAGCGGGTTCGGCAGGTCGTGTTCGGCGTGGGCGGGCTCCGCGCTCGACGACGCTGCTGCCGGCGTTTCCGGCTGCGGCGCGGCGGTGGCGGATCCGCCGACCGTCAGTCCTGTCGCGGTCAACGAGAGCCCGAGCAGACCCACTGCGACTTTCCGCACGTGGTACCTCCGGATTGAGGGAACCGGCCCGTCGGGGGTTGTGGGCCGGTGAAAACGGCCGCCATGAATGGGGCCATTGGTGAATTTAGGCACTGCTGGGGCTGGTGGGAAGGGTTGGACGTGGATTTGTTTCAGGTAGTTGTTGGGAGAGGTCTTCACTGTCACACCGGGCCGCCGAGGCGCCGCCGGATACGACGATGGGTGGCGGTCCACGCCGGACCACCACCCATCAGGTCGTACGCCTTGCGTCAGTCCTCGTCGGAGCGGCCCCCACCCATGCCGGAGGCGATCTGCGCCATCACGGACGAGTCCTGCAACGTCGTCACGTCACCCAGCGAGCGGTTCTCCGCCACGTCCCGCAGCAGCCGGCGCATGATCTTGCCGGATCGGGTCTTCGGCAACTCCGGCACCAACATGATCTGCCGGGGCTTGGCGATCGGACCGAGCGTCTTCGCCACGTGGTTGCGCAGGTCGGCGATGAGTTGTTCGCCCGCCGCACCGGAGATGTCGGTGCTGCCGCGGGGAATGGCGAACGCGACGATCGCCTGACCGGTGGTGGGGTCGGTGGCACCGACCACCGCCGCCTCCGCCACCGACGGGTGCGAGACCAGCGCCGACTCCACCTCGGTGGTCGAGATGTTGTGCCCCGACACCAGCATCACGTCGTCGACGCGACCCAGCAGCCAGACGTGCCCGTCGTCGTCCTTCTTCGCGCCGTCACCGGCAAAGTAGATCCACGGATCGCCGGAGCCACCGCTCGCGCCGGCTCCGAACCGGGACCAGTACGTCTCGATGAACCGGTTGTCGTCGCCCCAGATGGTGCGCAGCATCGACGGCCACGGCTCGCGCAGCACGAGGTAACCGCCGCCGCCGTTCGGCACCGCCTGCCCCTGGTCGTCCACCACGTCGGCGACGATGCCCGGCAGTGGGGTCATCGCCGAGCCCGGCTTGGCGGCGGTCACCCCCGGCAGCGGCGAGATCATCATGCTGCCGGTCTCCGTCTGCCACCAGGTGTCCACGATCGGCAACTCGCCCCGCCCGACGTACTGCCGGTACCACATCCACGCCTCGGGGTTGATCGGCTCACCGACGCTGCCGAGCAGCCGCAACGTCGACAGGTCGTAGCCGGCCGGGATGTCCTCGCCCCACTTCATCATGGTGCGGATCAACGTCGGTGCGGTGTAGAGGATCGTGACGCCGTACTTGTCGACGATCTCCCAGAACCGGCCCTTGTGCGGCGTGTCCGGCGTGCCCTCGTACATCACCTGGCTGACGCCGTTGGAGAGCGGGCCGTACACGATGTAGGAGTGGCCGGTCACCCAGCCGATGTCCGCCGTGCACCAGTAGACGTCGCTCTCCGGCTTCAGGTCGAAGACCGCGTGCGAGGTGTACGACGTCTGGGTCAGATAGCCGCCGGTGGTGTGCAGGATGCCCTTCGGACGGGCGGTGGTGCCGCTGGTGTACAGGATGAACAGCGGATGCTCGGCGTCGAACGGCTGCGCCTGGTGCTCGGCGGACGCCTGCTCCACCGTCTCGTGCCACCAGTGGTCCTTCTCCGACCAGGCGACTTCCTCACCGGTCCGCCGCACCACCAGGACGTGCTCGACCGACGGGCAGTTCGCCACCGCATCGTCCACGGTCGGCTTCAGCGCGGACGGCTTGCCCCGCCGGTAGCCGCCATCGGCGGTGATCACCACCTTGGCCGTGGCGTCCTGGATCCGGTTGGTCAGCGACTCGGCGGAGAAGCCACCGAAGACCACGCTGTGCGTGGCGCCGATCCGGGCGCAGGCCAGCATGGCGACCGCCGCCTCCGGGACCATCGGTAGATAGATCGCCACCCGGTCACCGGCGACCACGCCCAGGTCGGTGAGCGCGTTCGCCGCCTGGCAGGTCATCCGGTGCAGGTCGGCGTAGGTGATGGTGCGGGTGTCGCCCGGCTCGCCCTCCCAGTGGATCGCCACCCGGTCACCCCGGCCGGCCTCGACGTGCCGATCGAGACAGTTGTACGCCACGTTCAACTGCCCGCCGACGAACCACTTCGCGAACGGAGGCGTGGACCAGTCCAACACCTGATCCCACTGCTTGGCCCAGCTCAGCCGCCCGGCCTGGCGCTCCCAGAAGGCCAGCCGGTCAGCCTGCGCCTCGGCGTACGCGTCGGCGGTGACGTTGGCGTGCGCGGCGAGTTCAGCCGGCGGCGGGAACTGGCGAGTCTCGTTCAGCAGATTGGCCAACGCCTCGCTCATGCCAGCACCCCGCTTCGCTCCGTGCCAGCATGAGGCGCCAGTGCGCTGCATTGATGATTCGCTCGCTGCCGCTCGCTCATGCGGTGACTCCTCGTCGCTCCGGTGACCTGCGTCTCCCCGGCAGGTTAGTCCGGCTGGCCAGCCTCGGCGACCGATCCCCTCCGCCCCCGTCGCCAAACGGCCCCTCCCACGCGCCGAGGTGCAAGGAAGGGCCCCTTGTTAACGCCTCCGGTAGAGCAAGGGCCCCCTGTTAACACTGCAGGTCGGTGGTGCGCGTCGCGTTGCCGGCCACTCCCGCCCGGTCCGGCCGACCCGGTCGCTAGCGTGACGGGGTGACCGCAGACCCGCTCGCGCCGCTACTCGAACTCGCCGACATCGCCGAAGCCGTCGAGCGCGCCCGTACCCGATTCGACCAGGCGCTCGGTCACCGCGCGCTGCGCCGCCACGGCGGCCCCGTGGTGGCCGAGGTGAGCCTGCGCTCCGCGGTGGCCAGCGCCGCGCTCGAAGGCCGCGTCCACGAGCAGGAGGCCGTCCGCGCCGGCACCGTCACCGAACCGGTGCTCCAGGGGGCGCTGCGGGTGGCCGGGGCGCTACCCGGGCTCAGCGAGCTCTGGCCGAAGGCTCCCCGACAGGCGCTGGCGAAACTCCACGTGCTCGCCGCCCGTGACGTCGTCACCGAGGCCGAACTCGGCCGCCCGATCGACGACCCGGTGGTCGCCGCCCGGCTGGACGGACTGGCCGGGCTGGTGGCCGGCGGCACCAGGGTCACCCCGCTGGTGCTGGCCGCCGTCGTACACGGGGAACTGCTGAACCTGCGTCCGTTCGCCGGCCCCTCCGGAGTGGTCGCCCGCGGCGCGGCCCGCCTGGTGCTGCTCTCCACCGGGTTCGACCCGCGCGGTCTGCTCGCCGTCGACGTCGGTCACCGCGAACGCGAGCCGGAGTACGTGGGTGCGGCCGGCGCCTTCGCCACCGGCACACCGGACGGCCTGCGATCCTGGCTGCGCCACTACACCGCTGCGGTCGAGGCGGGCGCCGACCAGCTCATCGCGGTCGGTGACGAGGTGCTGGCGAGCACCTGACCTGCGGCGATCAGGCCGGGGAGGAGCTGGCGCGGGTACGGCGGTGCCGGCCGTACCAGGCGATGCCGATCGCCACCCCGACACCCACGCCGAGCGCGGCCGCGGCGACCGGCACGGCGGGCCGCTCCCGCAGCCGCCGGCCCAACGGGATCGGATGCCGGAACTCCAGCACCGGCCAGGCGTTCTCGACGGCCAGCCGGCGCAGCTGCCGGTCCGGATTGACCACCGTCGGGTGACCCACGCATTCGAGCAACGGCCGATCGCTGTACGAGTCGGAGTAGGCGTACGAGTCGGCGAGGTCGTACCCACGCTCGGTGGCGAGTTCGCTGACCCCCTCCACCTTGCTCGGGCCCGCCGCGTAGAACTCGACCTCGCCGCTGTACCGGCCGTCGACCACGCCCATCCGGGTCGCGATCACGTCGGTGACCCCGAGCAGCGCGCCGATCGGACGCACCATCTCCTCACCGGACGCAGAGACCAGCACCACGTCGCGGCCGGCGGCCTGGTGCTCCTCGATGAGGGCGGCCGCCTCGGCGTACACGTAGGGATTGATCAGCTCGTGCAGCGTCTCCGCGACGATCTGGCGGACTTGCTCCACCGGCCACCCCTTGCAGAGGGTGGCAAGGTAGTCGCGGGTCCGGGCCATGGTCTGCTCGTCGGTGCCGCCCAGCCGGAACATCAGCTGGGCGTACGCAGACTTGACCACGTCACGCCGGGTGATCAGGCCGTCCCGGTAGAACGGCCTGCCGAACGCCAGGGCGCTCGACTTGGCGATGACGGTCTTGTCCAGATCGAAGAAAGCGGCACTTCGGCCCACGGCGCGAAAGTCTAGCCCGATGGTCTATGGTCGGCGGGTGCCTGGGTGCCGAAGAGCGCTCGGACCAGCGGGTCGACCACCACCACGCCTGCGAACAGTGACTGCGGTCACACTCTGCGGACATGATTTCGCAGGGAGTGGAGGTTACACCACTCGACGTACACAGGTCCGCTCAGGCAGACTTGCTTACAGGACGAGTATTCACGACTCGTACAACTGGCAGACCCTCGGCGGTTGCACCCCCCGTGACCGCTGAGTGGGTTCGGCTCGACCCCCCCGGAGCCGAACCTCCGACGACCCCCGTCTCCCCCCGACGGGGGTCGTCCCTTTCCCAGGTAAGCGCTCTACCGCAGGTTGTTGGCCCGTCTCCCGGCTCAGCCGGGCTGGGCGACGGGCGGAGAGTCAGCGAATCGTCAGCGAACGTCAGCCGGACCCGGTCGGCGTAGTCCTCGGGCGTGTGCGTGTACCGGTCCAGCGTCGTCGACGCCTTCTCGTGGCCCACCACCCGCCGCACGATGTTGACCGGCACCCCGTCCGTCACCAGCCACGTGATGTACGAGTGCCGCAGGTCGTGGAACCGCAGCCCACCGAACGCCGATGCCGCCGCGTGCGCGACCGCCGCCGCCTCCATCGCGAACTCGGCCCGATGCGCCCGGCCGTCCCGGTCCGGCCACACCGCCAGCCACCGGCCCGATGCCACCTGGGCGACCCGTCCGAGCAAGCCGGCCCGCACCAGCGACGGCAGCCACACCCGCCGCCGGAAGTTCGACCGCCGCTGAGGCCCACCGTCCCGGTCGGCGAAGACCAGCGCCCGGCCATCCGGCGATGCGCCGGTTCCGCGCCGCCGACGCAGCTCGTCAATAAGGAACGGCGGCATCGGCACCGCCCTTATGCCGGCCCGACTCTTCGGGTACGCCCGCAGCACGATTCCGCCGTGGGTCTCCACCGCCACCTGGGCGACGTGGAGAAGACCCCTGTCGAGGTCGACCGCCTCCCACGGCAGGCCCGCGCACTCACCCCAGCGCAGCCCCGCCCCAGCGGCGGCGCAGACGATCCCCCGGTATTCGGTCGGGACGGCGGGCAGCAACCGGCGGAGGAACGCCTCCCGGCTGATCGTGCCGGCGCGTGCCTCCCGCGCCCGGTTGCGCGGCACCCGCACCCCTTCGCACGGGTTCACCGCGATCAGCCGCGCCCGGATCGCCGTCTGCATGATCATCGACAGCAGCCCAAGGTGCTTCGCCGTCGTCGAGGGTGCCAAAGTTCGGCCAAGGTTGGTAACCCACTCCTGCACCGCCAGGTAGTCGATCTTTGCCAAGGGCCAGTCCGCCCACTGCGGCAGCAGGTGAGCCCGCAGCATGGAATCCGTCCGCTCGGCTGTGCGAGCCTCCACCGACCGCCCGGCCAGCCACCGCGTCACGAACTCATCGAATCGCATCTTGCCCGCGTGCGGGTCGACGTACGTGCCCTTGTTCAGGGCACCTTCGACCTCGGCGAGGTAGGCGTTCGCCTCCTTCTTCGTACGGAAAGTCTTGGCCTTCTGCCGGTCCGCCGAGTCCCGCCAGTTCGCCCGGTACGTGCCCGCCGGAGTCCTGACCACAAAGCCCACGGTCACCAGCTCCTACACGGCGCGTCGGTCCCGGTGGCAGCGAGGTCGCCGGCACCGTCAAGCCAGGCGTGGAAACGGCTACGTGGGACGACCCAGCGCCGCCCCAGGCGCTCGGCGGGAATCTGCCCGGACCGAACCAGGGTGTAGGCCGAGCTGACCGACAGGGACAACATCACGGCGACTTCCTTGACCGTGTAGACGGCCCGGACCGGTCGAGGTGAATTGTCATCGGGGGTGACTTCGCCACCCCGGGGCCTGGCCTGCCGGGGCGCGAACGGCACGACGATGGACAAGATTTCCTCCCAGGGGTTCAGGCCGCGAGGGCGGCGGGTTGATCGGTTGCCGAAACGGTGGCGGCTGTTCGTTGTCGTGCGGTGTCGAGGTCGGTGCGCCACCGAATGCGGGCGGAGATGGCGCGGAGGAGGCGGTGTTCCAGGGGTGGCACGTCGGGGTCTTCGGGTCGGGCGAGTTCGAACCGGTAGCGGTTCGGTCCGTCTACTTCGTCGGCGGCCTGGTGGTGTTCCTCGGTGTCGGCCATGCCGCCGGCCACGATGGCGCGGACCCAGGCCCGGTTGTCGGCGCGGTGGTCGGCGAGGGTTTTGCCGGACCATTGGCGGGAGACGAGGACGCGGCGGCCGGTGAAGCCGAGGGTGGAGCGTTGGTGGACCTTCCCGGTGCACCGTCCGGGCGTCAAGCCGGCCTTGACGCCGTCGGGCTGGACGCCGTACAGCAGCCAGTTGGCGCAGGTCGGTGAGCACGGCAGTACCGACAGTTCCGCGTGCAGCCGGTCGAAGTGCGCCTGCTGCGCGTCGGAGCGTGGCCATCAATGCCGACCACTGGGGCTACGGCTACGCCACCGACGCAGCTCGCGTGATCATCGACTACGGCTTTCGGGAGCTGAAGCTCCATCGCATCACCGCAGCCATCGGCCCCGACAACGCCGCGTCCATCGCCGTCGTCAAACGACTCGGCATGCAGTACGAAGGCCGACTCCGCGACCACGTCTACACCAACGGTGCCTGGCGCGACTCGCTGCTCTATTCGATCCTCGCTCCGGAGTGGACTGCCGCCCCTGGCTGACCGCCCGTCAGTTCAGTGCCACCACGCCCGAACCGGCTCCGATCAAGCCGCCGGTACGATCGCCGCCATGCGCGACGCCGATACGCCGCCGCAGGAACCCGCCGACCGCCCCCACACCCCAAGACTCACACCTCGCGAGCGAGCAGCCCTCACCCGAGCTGCCGCAGCCGAGGTGTACGAACGCGTGCAAGAGTGGCGGAGCGCGCCCGGTTGGCAGGACACCCCCATCAACGCTCATCGACATCAGGCGACCGTGAGCGCAATCGCCGCCCTTACTGCGTTGCCCGAGCCTACGACAGCGGATGAACTGGCAGGACTCCTCGATACCGTCCGCCCCCTACTCCTTGAGTGGCGACCGAGCCGACCAGGTCCCGAACAGCAAATCTTCGTTGCGGTCGAGCGGCTTCAACAAATCTGCCAATGAGCGGGCGGCGCGCAGAGCTTCTGATCCGGGGCTTCGATGTTGAGGACGACGACCAGGGCGTGCCTCTGGCGGGGCGCTCAGGCGCTCTGGGATGGTTGGCGCCATCCCGACAACCTCCGTCCGGGCAGGCCCCAGCCACTCCACAGTGTGCGGACGAAGGCCGACGGGATGGCTAAGCTGGCGAGAAGGGTATCGGCTGCAGCTTAGAGGTCCGTACCCCTTATCGAGGCCTAGGGATCCTGGCCCCAGAGCTGGACCGCAGGTCGGTAAAGAACGTTCGAAGGTCCTTTCCCCACGGCGAGTTCTTTACGTTCTTGCATGCTATTGCCCTAATAACGCCGCCTAGGTGTTCTGCATCCGTTGCCGCCTTCTGACAAGATCCGGCACGTCGCCTTAAAGCTACCCCGGCGACCGCTAGGAAGTCTCGACCGCGATAGTAGGGAGAGGACCGACGTGGACATAACGGCACATAAGGTAGCGGAACCGAGCCGTTCGCGACAGAGATAAGCTCTGCCATCGATGGAGGGCTAATGCTTTCGCCGCGCAAAGCGGCACAATAACTGTCAAGGTTGAATTCGAGTGTCTTTAGGGAGACTTTGTCGGCAACGTTTACTTTGTCGAAGGCCAAGCCCCAACGTTTCGCCGCATTGGCCGCCCGAAGGCGAGCGATAGGCTCAACAACCATATGTATGAGGCGGGAAATTGCTTCTGGGCCGCCATTGTCCCTGACCTTTTGCTCGCTGCCCAATTCGTAAATCATTAGATCGAACGCGTCTGTCTTGGAGGCCATCGCTTCAAGGTCAGCGTTCTCATATGCGAACACTGGGAAGCCGCTCAACTCCCGGCTCCTGACTTCGTCGTCAAAATCACGATCGACAACGCAGGCCGCATCCGGTATCCGCCATGCGGAGAGTTGTTCGGTCACATTAATAGCACTGCTGCGGGTGCCGGTGGGGAATATGACGTACTCGTCGTCAAACCCTGCGCGCAGGAATCGGGAGTCCGCTGGTCCCTCGACAACGATAACTGGCCGGCTATCTGCTTGCCTATGCTGCCTGATGCGATCCGCTACCCGGTCGTATGCCTTAATTGACGTAATCACTGGTCACCTGCCTGCGCTGAGTTCTTGGACCAGATCCCAGCGCCCATTGATTATGCCACTTGAGTGAGTAGCAAGGATAATTTGCAAGTCCGCAATATTGGCTACATCAGTGATGTCGTCGAGAAACGCGTGCTTCCAGGCCGCGTGGAGGGAGATCTCTGGTTCGTCGATTAGCACAACCGAGCCAGGTTGAGCGGAAAAGAGCAGCATTGTAAATAGCGCGAGGATGTGTTGTTCGCCGGACGAGAGTAACGTGACAGAGATGGTTGACTGATCGTCGTCCGCAACGAAGACGAGTGCTCCGGTCTTGTCTAGTCGCAGCTTTTTGCCGATAAACTTGTCGTTGACAATTCTTTGCAAGGCCTTGAGTTTGTCATTCACGGGAAGAAGTGGCTCTAGCTTACGCTGCCAGTCATCGATGAAGATCGAGAGTACTCGGGTCTCAGTGGAGTCGACTGCGCTCGATGGGAACTGTACGTCCACCAGGGTCTGCGATAAGCCGCTGCTGTATAGCTCTGCGCTTCGCTCGGCAATGTCCTCGTATCGGCGCTTGAGATCTTCTTCCCGGATCAGTCTCGACTTCTTTGATCGCGTAAGCACCCGCTTAGCGAAGGTCTGGTCCGTCTCCTGAGTGACGGCCAAAGAGGTTCGCCTAGCGTCGGCAACCTGAAGTTTAACTTGTTCTATGTACTCATCAATGCGGGGTCTAGTTGGGGGCGACCCGTCAGATCCGCTCTTCGCTTGTGGCGTGTCCAAGCGCTTTGTATCGATGAAAATTGGGTTGCGGCTTTCGATTAACTCGCCAAGCCAACCGTTATCGGTCAAGATCTCATCGCTGAACAAAATTGTCTGATTGTCATTCGATGCTCGGCGATGTGCCCGTCGCCTGCGCATTGCCATTATGTAATCGTCTATGTCGCGAGCGGTAAGAACCTGCCCGCTGCGTCGATCTAGAAACATTCCGTCGCCGCGAGGTGCGAAGCGGTCTAGCCCGCCCTCGATGTGGAAATCGGTCGAAAATTCGGCGACGCCCAGTTTCCCGCCCCGCGGTCCGTAACCCTCCATCACAATACGGGACTCGCGCGGATGATCTCCAGTGACTCGTCGAACGATCAGAGATCGACCATCTGCGAACTTCAACTGCGCGTTATGGAACGGCATCCGGGTTAGGGTGACCGTCTGCAGGCCAAGAATGGCGTGTATAAGTCTAAGGATGTGTGTCTTGCCTACACCGTTTGGTCCGGCAATAATGGTCACCCGGCCATCATTGGAGAAGTCAATTTCATGGGTGAGGGCGCTATCAAACAGCCCTCCGACCACAAATTTGCGGATTTGCCGCATGTTCCCTCCGTGTAAGTATGATGCCCAGGTGCTTGCTGCAGGTTTCGTGCACGGAACTGCCGACTCTAGCTAGGGTTTAGCGGCCCGAGTTGGATCTGTCGAGTGCCTGACGCACGGTTGCCTTGGTGCCTTTAATCGTGTAGTGGGGCGCGACTGCGGGTAGTTCGACCGTGTTCGGGCGGACGATCCATTCGAGTCCAAGGTGTATCGGGCTCAAACCCCTCGCTGGCCGACGTGGTAGCAGGGACGGCGGGGAGTGGGTCGACCTGTAGCAGCTGTCCGGCAGTACAGCAGCGAGGTGCAGCAACCGACGGAACCCATGAGACTGCTACGACGCCGATCCCGCTGGTGTGCAGCAGTGCGGGCCTCACCGGACCACCTTGCCGAGTTCTGGGGGTCAAGCGGTCGCCCTGGGACGAAGATCACTGGGCACAGATCCGGCACAACCGGGATCGATAAGCCGTGTCAAACGTCGAGAGGCATTGGCGACGGTTGCGCAGGTCAGTTTGCCAGTTCGCCCGATAGAGAATGATCTATCGAAGCCGAGGTGTATGAGGTTCAAATCCCTGAATCATCGGTCGCCGCGCTGTTCGTGCAAGGCGATGAGCGCGGCTTCGACTCGTAGTCCCACACCCGTCAGCATGAGCAGGCCAGCCAGGACGTACCCGCCGGTTTGAGGGTTTTCCGGACTGACCATGAGTAGAGCGATCAGCAGACCGGCTCCAAGCGCTACGTTGCCGCCGACTCGGGTTGATCCGCTACGGGTGTACCGGAGATTCATGTCGCTCACCATAGCGAGGGGGGCCGAGCCCCAAGGTCGCCCCGATCTCGCAGCCTCGGGGGTTAGTCCCTGCTCGACGTGACCAAATCAAGATCATGCCCTTCTCAGGCCGTCTAAGGAGAGCCAGCATGGACCATCGTTGACCATCCATGTCAGGTCTAGTAGCAGTTCGGAAGCCCGGTCGCCCGGTTTGGTCGCCTACGACCCTGGGCTAGATCAATACCGCTGGAAGTGGCCTCCTGTCGGATCATCGACGAACAGACAATCTCCACGGCAGGTTCACGCTTGAGTACTCTTCGCGTCCATGGCGTCACGCGGCAAGTCGAAGCTGTGGCAGTACTGGGGCTACGGCGTCCTAGCAGTACTCCTACTGTCTCTTGGTAGCACTGCGTTCGGGCCGGCTGTCTACGCGGTGCTCCTCGGCCTTCTGCTTCTCTTCGTCCTCTTCCAGGCACCGGTGTACAGCGGGGCGATCAACCGCAGGCGCGGCAGCGTGGTCGAGTTCTGCCGCAACAACTCGTTCGGCCTGTTCCTGGGCTGCCACCTACGGCAGCACGAGTGGCAGAAGCTGGGAAGCGACTGGTGGTCTCTCAGTTGGCGCGAGAAAACCCAGGGACTCTGGAGCGGCGGCCAAGCGAAGCTGGCTACCCTCAGCTTCGCTGTCGGCACCGTGGTGAGCGTCGCGGGCCTCTTCAAGTAGTCGGTCGACTCGCGGCCAACCAGACTGTGCCACGAGTTCTCCTGGGAGCAGCTGCACCAGTTCTAGGGAGACATCAGACGATGGATCGCCAAGATCGTCGGGCACAACTGGCGCCGGCACGGGCTGTCAACCACTGTCAGGTGTCGGAAGAGCCCCGCCCAAGCTCAACCAGCCGATCCGTCTGGTTGAAGGCGACCGGCGCCGAGCGAGAGGGGTTCAGGGTTCAAGTCTCGCCAAGAAGCTCGGGTCTCATGTCTAGTCCCCATCTAGTTCCACCACTGCCGAAACGCTCTCTTCTGGATCAAGCGCGCTCCGCGCGGCGCGGGCCGGGCGCGGTAACCGGCTCCTGACGGAGCCGCCGCCCCGCCCGCCTTCGGCGGCGGGGCGGTAAGTCAGCCGGCCCGAGAGCCACGCCCGCCCCGCGCGTCACCCGTGGTTCCGTGAAGGGAACCGGTGACGAGTCTCGGAGGTCGACCGGGACCAGGACGACAACGTCCTACCTCACGTCGCTCAATCAGCCTCACGACAGGAAAGCGCGGACCGGTCAACGGCCGGGCCGGACGAGTTGCCGAACGGAATCACGTCGACCGCTCGCGGGTCCGAGGTGGGGAAGAGGTGAGGGTGGAGAGGGGCGGTGGGTGGGGCGGGGGTTGGGGTCAGAGATTGTGCCTCCGGCGGGGGCCAGACGACTCCAGGATGGAGTTGCCGAACGGTTGCGGCCGTGGGTGGTAGTGGTTGGGGGATGCCATCCCGTCCACCGCCGACCCAGGCAAGCCGAGCAGACCCTGGCCCTGGCCCGCTCCACGGTGTGTGGGTCGGCGGCAGACGGGATGACATCTCGTTCCGGACGGCAGTTTGGGGCCGAGCTTCCTCACGAGGAGGCTGGCTGATCGCGACATGCGCGCCGACCCCGGTAAGCCCTTTGCCGGCAGGAGTCGGAGCAGTAGCGACGGGGTCGCCCGTTCGGAGTGCGTCCGAACTCATCACCGCAGACTTCGCATGAGCCATGACGTTTGTTGTAAATCCGATCGAAGTACTCAAGCTCCTCCATGTCTCGGTCTCTGACGTATGGCTCCAGCAGATCGCTGTACCGCTCAAGCACGGCCTGCCAGGTTCCTCGCCTCAACGCCGATTGCACGATGTCAGCCACGTCGTCGTGGCCCTGCATCTTCCACATCGCCCGCTGCTCGATCTGCCTCACACGCTCGCGGGTCACGCTGTAGCGCTTCCCCAACTCATCGAGAGTCTGGTACCCCCAGAACCGCAGGAGCAGGACGTTGCGCTCATGAACAGTCAGCTGCTCCAGAGCATTAATGAAGTCCTCAGGGCTGCGAAGCGCACGATCTGCCGTGGTATCACGGTGGACGCGAGCACGCTTCACAACATGCCTCCGGTGGACTGATCGGCACCGGGCGGAGTCGATGATCCGTGGCTGGTGGGCGGCAGCTGAGGCGTGGCCGAATTGCTGGGACCGTTCGGCAGGGCCCGTGCCACCGAAGCCAGTTGCCCCAGCCAAGGCACCAACCCAACGATACGGGCGAGCGCAAGCAGAACCTCCGGAACATCCTGGGCGCGGGCCTTCTTGAAGGCGAACCGGGCCACCCCGAGAACCAAGACGACGAGGGCGGCGAGGGTAGCGGTCCATGCCAGGAGGAACAGGAGGCCGAGGTTGAAGAAGTCGGGGTGGATGCTCAACGGCGGTCCCTTTCGTGAACGATGAAGGCCCCAACGCGGGGTTGCGTTGGGGCCTTCCGGTCTATTTCGGGCACAAAAAAACCCCTGCCTGCTCGACAAGGGTTCTGGCGATGTGGAGACACAGTGGTGCCCTGTTGTGAGACCTACATTAGCAAGATCATCGGTGACGGGCAATGCTTGGTGGGTCGGTCTGATGCGGCGGGTTGCTGGTCAGCCGGCACGGTGCCCGACGCACGCGGAGGGCTGGAGAGTTGTCGGAGGTTTCGTAACGCCCTGCGGGAACCGCCTCTTGCCAGTGCTTACGTTGCAGTCCTGCTCTGCGTTACTTCACAAGATCATGGCGTAGCCCAGAGTCAGCATGGCTATACAGCCATCCGTACAGCCAAGCCCACCGGCGGACCCAGTCCGGGGTCGACGGCGGGCGACAGGGCGAGCAGGCCAGCGGCAGTCACCGACACTGGCCGACAGCAGGCTTGATCCTTGCAAGGCAGGGGTAGCGCGCTCGCGGCCCGCCCTGCGGGCGGCCTCCGGCCGTCCTCGGGCGTCCGCAGCGCCGTGCAGAGTGCCAGCAATGATCTTGGATCGCCGCGCCGGCAGGAATCCCGGACGCGCAGGTAGCGGCCACAGCGGGTGGCTTGCCTCAGTCGCCATCCTAAACCGTGTGTCCCGGGCGCGGGAATCCGATCAGGCCTCTTCTATGCCCTGGGCGGTGCTTGAGGAAGCCCGCAGCGCGGTCTGTCCTTCGCGCGCTGCGCGACGTGCTGGCGCCAGCGCTCAAGGTTCTTGGTGCGAGTCGTCTCTGCGGCCGCTCGGCATCGGCGCATCGTGTCCGACTCGTCGGGTAGGCGGTCTCCACGGATGTACGCACCAAGGAGCTGCAGCGCCTCCTCGATCACGTCGTATCCGATCTCTTCGAATTCCTCCCCGTTGTCAACGAATCGCGGAGCCGACTCGATGAGAGACAGCACCTCGGTTACCTGCTCGAACCGCTTGCGGGCGTCTGCCTCTGTCACGAGTAGAACTTCGGAGCGGAGCCCATCGACTTCCTCGCTCCACCAGGGCTCCGAGGTGTCTAGTGGCTCGTTGTGAGGGTCTTGAGCTTTGACGAAGATGCGTCGGAAGCTGAGCAGCGATGCGCGGATGGCAAGCCCGGCTTCAGCCGCTCTGGCGTCCCTTGCCTCCCGTCTCCGCTGACGCCCTTCGAATGACTTGCCGAAGATGGTGAGCCCTCCGCCCACGACCGCCCCGGCAAGAGTGCCGATCAATGTGCCCCAGTCCACTCATGCAGTATCCAAGATCCGAGCATTGGCAGATCAACCCGCCGGCTCGTCCTCTCGGCCGGTCGCACGTAATCACAGCACCAGCCGGTGCCCTCTTGCCGACAGCAACAGTGAGAGCAACGGGGTGGAACGACGCCAACCGCCAGTAGCCGGGCGAGTGTGGAACCCCAAGCTCAGCTACAACGACGGACGTTCTCGGGCGAGCCGCACAGAGCTTGTCAGTGAGGGCTAGCTATGGTGTCGTGCTGCCGCTGAGAGCTAGTTCTCGTATGTGTCGTACTTGTCGCTGCGACCACGCGACCGGTCGACGGGGTAGCGGCGGGCGTTGAGGTCCATCTTGTCGCGCAGGGCCGTGGCCAGGTCGACCTCAAGTACGTCCGCCAGGCGAAGCAGGTAGGCGAGGACGTCGGCTAGTTCGTGACGTACGGCGTCGGCGCGGGCCGGGTCGGCCATGATCGCTGCGGACTGCGCCGGGGTGAGCCACTGGAAGATCTCCAGGAGTTCCCCTGCTTCGCCGGCCAGAGCCATGGACAGGTTCTTGGGGTCGTGAAACTGCTCCCAGTCGCGTTCCTGGGCGAAGCGCCGTACCTGTTCTTGCAGCTCGTGGAGGGTCATCCGCCATGGATACCATCCC
The DNA here is from genome assembly GCF_900109115.1 of Micromonospora phaseoli. Classification (GTDB taxonomy): domain Bacteria; phylum Actinomycetota; class Actinomycetes; order Mycobacteriales; family Micromonosporaceae; genus Micromonospora; species Micromonospora phaseoli. The sequence goes on along the minus strand of NZ_FNYV01000006.1, from coordinate 206,338 downwards.
GCCGCCGGCGCCCGTGGTCACGTGCCCTGTCCCACGACATGCCGCGCACGGTCGCCGTCGATGGGATGTCGGTAGATGCGTGTACGGTTCCGGCCGTACCTCCGGTATCCGACTGGCTTCACGCCACCATGAGAAGGAGCAGAGCCGTGGGCTCACGCTGTCTGCTGCGCCGTACCGTCGCTGAGATCCTCGCGACCGACAGCAACACATTCATCGCCGAACTGGAGCACGCCTTTCGCCTCCAGCTGGGCAAGCGCCCGACCGAGAGCGAAATCAACTCCTGGCGGCGGAGCATCCCCACCATCACCCAGGCACTGGCCGCCGAAGGGCTCCACCAGGTCGTGGTCCTCGTCGAGCTGCGGGGTCCGTTGACCAATAGTCGGATGGACCTGGTCCTGGTCGGATCTCATCCGACGGACGGCCGGCCGAGCGTCGTCGTGGTCGAGAACAAGCAGTGGTCGAAGGTGGAGCCGGTGCCCGCCTCCGAACTGGTCAAGGTGCCGGGCATGCCAAGGGACCAGGTCCATCCCGCGAACCAGGTTTGGGCGTACTGCAACACACTCTCCAACTATTTGACCGCGCTGGAGAACGCCCGCGTCTACGGGATCGTCAACATGCACAACGCCTCCAGCGCTGACCTGCGCCCGGTGCAGCCGATGACGATGGGGCTCGACCCGGAGGTATGCCGCAACGTCCGGATTTTCGGTGACGACCAGCGCGACGACCTCGCCAGATTCTTCCGCTCCGTGCTGTCCGCCACTGATGCGGCCACCAACGCCGACTACCTGCTCAAGTCGCCCGTGCGGCCGACCCGCGCTCTGATGACCGCGGTCAGCGACGCCGTGCTGCGTCGCACCGTCTTCACCCTGCTCGATGACCAGCGTCTCGCGTACGACCACGTGCTTCGAGCAGTTCATGAAGCCAACGCCAACGACCACAAGGAAATCATTCTTGTGGTCGGTGGTCCTGGTACGGGCAAGAGCGTCATCGCAGTCGAGGTGCTCGGAGCCCTCAGCCGAATGAATACCCCGGTGGTTCACACCACCGGCAGCAAGTCGTTCACCGAAACCCTGCGCGACCAGCTCGGCACCACCAACCGCCGCGCGAAGCAGGTCTTCACCTACTTCAACAACTACGCCCACGTCGACCAGAACCGGATTGACGTCCTCATCGCGGACGAGGCGCATCGGATCAGGCAGACCTCGAACACCCGCTTCACCCCCCGCGACCGCAAATCCACCCTGCCCCAGATCGAGGAGCTGATCCGCGCAGCGCGGGTCCCGGTCTTCCTCCTCGACGAACACCAGATCGTCCGTAAGGGCGAGGTCGGCTCCATCGACCTGATCAAGCAAGCAGCCAAAGACTTGGGTGTCAACGTCACAGAGGTGCACCTACGCGACCAGTTCCGCTGTGGCGGCTGCCAGGAGTACGTCGACTGGGTGGAGGAGCTGTTGGGCCTTGCCGGTCATGGCCCCCGATTCTGGGAGCCGCTGGACAGCTTCGAACTCTGGCTCGCCGACACCCCCGAGTCGATGGAACGTTACCTAAAGGCCCAGCTTGACCGGGGTCTGCAGGCACGCATCGCCGCCGGGTACTGCTGGCCCTGGAGCGATGCCCGCCCGGACGGCAGCCTCATCGACGATGTCGTGATCGGCGAATGGAAACGACCCTGGAACTCCCGGGCCAACCGCACGCTCAACGGCATCCCACCAGCCGACCTCTGGGCCACCCACCCCGGGGGTGAGGGGCAGATCGGCTGCGTCTACACCGCCCAAGGACTGGAGTACGACTACGCCGGCGTCATCCTCGGCCCCGACCTCGTCTGGCGCTCCGGAGCCTGGGCGGCCAACCCCAGGGCGAGCCACGACAGCAAGGTCAAGGGCGCCGCCAACTTCGACCAACTGGTCCGCAACACCTACAAGGTGCTCGCCACCCGCGGTATGCGCGGAGCCGTCCTTTACTCCGTCGACCCCGAAACACGCTCCATGCTCGCCAGCCTCGGCGTCCCAAAGATCTGAACAATCACGGCAGCCGGGCGTCGGGAGGACGCCCGGCTGTTGGGCTCAGCCACGCCGCCGAGACGGTCACGGCGGGCTACCGCGACCGTCTCGGCCCGTCGATAATGATCGACATGCCCCTCCGATACGCCGATGTGCTCAGACCGCTACGTGAGGCGTATGACGCGCGCGCGGCCCAGCGTGACGCGCTCACCAAGGAGCCGTGGAAGCTGGCGGAACGGCAGGCGTTCCGTGACCGGCTGGCACCGGGCGCGCGGCTGCTGGAGATCGGTGCCGGCACCGGACAGGACGGCGTCTACTTCCAGCAGGAGAGCTTCACCGTTGTCGCGACTGATCTCTCACCAGTGATGGTCGAACACTGCCGGGCCAAGGGCATCGAGGCCCACGTCATGGACTTCTTGCACCTGGATTTCCCGGCCGGCTCGTTCGACGCGGTGTTCGCGATGAACTGCCTACTGCACGTACCCAACCACGACCTGCCTGCGGTGCTGGCGGCGATCCGGGCGGTCCTGCGCCCCGGCGGGCTGTTCTTCGTGGGCGTGTACGGCGGCAACGAGAGCGCCGAAGGCCCAAGAGCGACGACGAGCACGGGCCGCCGCGCTTCTTCTCCTGGCGAACCGACGAGCAACTGCTCGGCTTCGCCGCCGCATGGTTCGACGTCGTGGACTTCCACTCCGTCGGCGTCGGCCGCGGCCACCGGTTTCAGTCACTGACGCTGCGTTGCCCGGACCCCGAGTAGCGGACCATGGTCTATGGGCGGGTCAGAGCCGCGTCAGGACCTCAGGCTGCGGTCAGGACTAGGGCGATGCCACGGTCAAGGTTCCTAGGCAGCGAGCGTAGAGGACTAGGCGGGGACCGGCGGCTGCGACGCCTGATCGAAGACCTCGAAAGCGTGGGAGGGTTTCGGACGGACGACAGACGACCAAGCTATCGGAAGCCCTCGGCCTTTCACTCGCACCGTCAGCGGATCGTCAGCGAACGCCTTACCACGTGGCGACTCTCGATCATGCTCGACAGCACGACCGGTACGCCTGACCACGCGATACGCCGCTCGATCACACTCGATACGACGGCAGGTCACTTTCCCCCCGACGGGGGTCGTCCCTTTGCCGGGTAAGCGCTCTACCGGATCACGGCCCGCGCGGGCGTGCGGGTCGGTTCGAAGCAAACCAGGGCCCGGCCCCGTCCGTCGGTGACCACCCAGGGATGACCGACGTACGTGTGTTGCCGGTACGAAGCGTCCGGTCGCAGCACCGCGTACTGCCTGCGCTGGCCGCGGTGGTCCAGCCAGTAGATGATCACCGACCGTGATCTGCGGTTGACGAACTCGATGCTTGTCTCGGTGCCACCACTCACCGAGCGGAGGCCGTGCTCCCGCCAGGCCGGTAGCGGTGTCAGTTCCCGCGGCTCGGGTGGACGGGTGGTCCGGGGCGGATTCGCTGGCCGGCTGGTCGGTGAACTCGGGCTGGCGCTGGTCGGGCCGGGGCGCGGCGTGGATTCCCGAGTGGCAGAGGAACGTGCTGTCGGCGTCCGGCTGGGTGCCACCGGACGGGAGGACGAGACTCCGGCGACGGACGACGAGGCGGCCGGGGTGGACGGTGACAACGGCGTGCCGAGGGATGACTGGTCATTGGAGGCCGGGGTGATCGGCGGCGGGATGACCCATCCGCTGGGCGGCTGCGGGTCGGCGACCGACGGCGGCTCGGCCGTCGGCCAGAGCACGGCGACCATGAGACTGGCAACCGCGCCGGCAGTGCCTACCAACAGGAGCAGGTGACCTTTGCGGCCGGTGCCGGGCCCGGTGGGCTCGACGGGCGTGAGGTCGGTTTCCTGCCCAGGTGGCGGTGGGGACGGCGGCTCGCTGGCCCGAAGGAGCGGTGTCGTCGCTGGGGCCGGGGCCGTCGGCGGTACCGGCGGTGGGCGGTAGGAGCGCGGGTCGAACAGCCACGGCCCGATCCGAAGCCTCGGCTCGGTATTGGCGTCGTCGTGATCTGGGGGCTGCTTCATGACCTCGATCCGGCGAGGAATGCCGTTCTGCCGACGGCACGGGACGTCGATTATGCGTGGTCCGCGTCACGTCCCGCCATGGATGACGAGGGTCGAAATGTACGCGGGTGCGGCTGGTTCGCATAACAGATCAACGAGCGTGGTGGGTGTTGTCCACAGGGGAGCTGGTTGTCCACAGGTCGGCCCGTCGGGGCGACATCAGTGGTGCGGCCGGCGGCAGGGTTCGACAAGTGAACCCGCGCCGACCACCTGGAGGCCACGATGCCACCCCGTACCTCCGTCTCGCCGCACCGGCATCCCCCGCTGGTCGTCACCTCGGACGCCGACCTGCTCGACGACCTGCTCCGGCTCGCTGCGGCCGGCGGTGTCGAGGTGGAGGTGGCCGCCGATCCGGCAGCCGCCCGGACCCGCTGGCGACCCGCCCCGCTGGTCCTCGTCGGTAACGACCAGGCGCAGCCCTGCCTGCGGGCACGGTTGCCGCGCCGCTCCCGGTTGGTCCTGGTGGGCATGGCCGGCGACGTCGAGTCCGGCTGGCAGGTGGCCGACCTGCTCGGTGCCGAACACGTCGCCGTGCTGCCGGCTGCCGAGCCGTGGCTGGTCGACCGGTTCGCCGAGTGTGGGTCCGAGGGAGTGCCCGCAGCCGGGGCCCGGATCGTCGGCGTGGTCGGTGGCCGGGGCGGCGCAGGTGCCAGCATCCTGGCCGGCGGTCTCGCGGTCTGCGCCGCCCGGGCGCGGCTGCGGACGCTGCTGCTCGATGCCGACCCGCTCGGCGGCGGCCTCGACCTGGTGCTCGGCTGGGAGCAGTTGGAAGGGCTGCGTTGGCCGGCACTGACCGGGACCGACGGGCGGGTTGACGCCCCAGCCCTGGTGCGGGCGCTGCCCAGCCGGGGCGACCTGGTGGTGCTCTCCTGGGATCGTGGCGACCTGATCGCTGTGCCGGCCGAGGCGATGGCGGCCACCCTGGACGCGGCCCGTCGAGGGCGGGACTTCGTGGTCGTCGACCTGCCCCGGCAACTCGACGACGCGGCCGTGACGGCTCTCCAGGCGGCCGATCGAGCGTTCGTGGTGGTGCCCGCCGAGCTGCGGGCGACCGCTGCCGCGGCCCGGGTGGTCGCAACCGCCGCCCCACACTGTCGCGACCTGTCGGTCATCGTCCGTGGTCCGGCCCCCGGCCGGCTCCGTGCCGCCGAGGTTGCCCGAGCACTCGGCCTGCCGCTGGCCGGCACCCTGCGGCCGGAGCCGGGGCTCTGCCGAGGTCTCGAACGGGGCGAGGCTCCGGCCGCCGGCGGACGTGGCCCGCTGGCCGAGCTCTGCCAGCGGATCGTCACCGACCTCACCGGCCAGCCCGCGGCGGGTGTGGCGTGACCGGGGAGAACCTCGCAGCCCGCGTGCGGCAACGGATCGCTGCCGGCACCACGCCGGTCACCCCGGCCGCAATCGTCTCCGCGGTACGCGCCGAGCCCGATGCCGCCGTGCTCGGTGACAACGCCCTGCTGCGGATAGCCGGCCAGGTGCGCGACGACCTGGTGGGGGCCGGTCCGCTGGCACCGCTGCTGGCCGACCCCGAGGTGACGGACGTCCTTGTCAACGGGGCCCGGGTGTGGGTCGACCGGGGGCAGGGGCTGCACCAGGTCGCGGTGCCGGTGGGCACCGCCGACGACGTACGCCGGCTAGCGCAGCGGCTCGCCGCCGGTGCCGGCCGTCGGCTGGACGACGGATCGCCGTGCGCGGACGCGCGGCTGGCCGACGGTACGCGACTCCACGCGGTGCTGTCGCCGGTGGCGACCGACGGTCCCTACCTGTCGCTGCGCACCTTTCGGCAGCGACCATTCACCCTCGACGAACTGGTCGCACAGGGTGCCGTGGCCCGCCCGGTGGCACCGGTGCTCGCCGCGGTGGTGTCGGCCCGGCTCGCCTACCTGGTGATCGGCGGCACGGGTTCGGGCAAGACGACCCTGCTGAACACGCTGCTCGGACTGGTGCCGGCCACCGAGCGGATCGTGCTGGTCGAGGATGCGGCCGAGGTGCGGCCGGTGCATCCGCACGTGGTCGGGTTGCAGGCCCGTACCGCCAATGTGGAGGGGACGGGTGCCGTCGGCCTGAGCGAGCTGGTCCGGCAGGCGTTGCGGATGCGGCCGGATCGGCTGGTGGTCGGCGAGTGCCGCGGCGGGGAGGTGGTCGACCTGACGACATGACACCGTTTCAAACACCGGAGTGGCCATGCGGAAGCCTTCGATAGATCACAGAAGCTGCGACCATCCCCGAACGAAGAGAAGCCGAACGCTGTGCCGTAGGGGGAGGGCTGGACTCCCCCAGTCCGATCCCCAGGACCGCCACCGGAAGTGCGACCACCCGGCGACATCGGCAGCGCGGACAGCCTGCAACAGGCGCAAGCGTGAGGAGCGGGTTTGGATCAATGACGGTCCGCCCCTCGTGCTGAAAGACATCCGGGATCCTGACGTGCGTACCAAGGTCCGGCGCATCGCGGCAGAGCAGGAAGCCCGGCTAGCGCTGCGGTTGATGGCGTGCGGGTTGCACATCACCCAGCGGTGACTGTTAACGACGCCACCGAAACAGCTCAGCCACCGCTTTGATGATGGCGGGCCGGTCCTTCGGGTCAGTTCCACGCAAGGCAATCGCGATGATCAAGACGATCCCCGCTACCGGCACACCGAGGGCGGCAGCTACTGCCGTCGGCTCTGCGCTGATGAATGGTTCAAGATTTACGATCCACATCTCTTCCCCTCCTCCCTGGTCGGGCGAGGGCGCGTCAACCCAGCCCGGCCAGTGCGTCAACACTGGTCTGGCTGAGTCCGCGTTCCGGCGATCGTGGATCTCAGTACCGAGATGCACTTGCCTCTCGGGTCTTGCGGGTGGTGCCTACCAACTCGGTATAACGTCTAACTTTGGCTGCTCTGCCGCCGGAGCACAGAGAGCCCTCCTCGTGCCCGGCATTGCGCCGTTGCTTCCATTGCGGACGCTGGCTGAGGGTTAATGTCTCCCCGGCCACACGGCCAGGGTGTTTGGCGACAGGTGACAGGATACCCGACCCACGCCACGGATGCGACGACCGCATATAGAGGCTCCTCAGATCGTCCGAGAGACGCGGACCCGTGCGGGTCGCGGTATCCGGTGGTGTGGGCATCCCGCTACGGGCTGTGACGAACTCAGAGCCCTCGTTGACTAGTTGCATGTTGACGTATTGTTGATCCAACACCGGACGCCGTATCGGCGGTTGTTCCGGGGTGGCGGGTGGCGCTGGATCGACGCCCCCTCGTCTCAAACCGAGGAGATCCATCAGCGGGATACGTCTCGTCTACCGGCGCTTGGTGGTTCCTCGGTCCGTCCCCTTCGGGACGAGAGACAGGAATACCCCTCATGTCCAAGTTCGGACACCAGCCGGCGCGTCTGTTGCTACGGCGTCGCGGCTACAAGCTGAAGGATCTTGCCGAGCAGATCGGCGTTCCTGAGATGCACTTCCGTCGTGCGTTGGCGGGCCACATCCGCCCCAGGCCCGAGATCATCAGCGATCTGCCGGCGGTGGTCGGCCTCCCGCTCACGAAGCTGTTCACCGAGGTTGTTCTGGCCAAGCCGTACGACGCGAGCAAGAACCCGTGGCGGGACCTGTCGTGAGTGCTTCAAGGAAAAGGCTCGACTTCCGTCCCCGGACCATCGTCACCTGCTGGCCCGAGAGCGAATGGCCGCAGGCCGAGACGTTCGAAGAGGGCTGCGTGCAAGACGCCGTTCGTTCTCGACGTGCACAGGGTCTGCCGCCGGTCATCCAGGACCCGGCGACCGTCCGCGACTTGGCCGTCCTGGTTCGCAAAAGGTGAGGGCCCCCGCACACCCATGCGAAGGCCCCCGAAACTAGCAAAAAGGATATGTGAACCATTATGCCTGGCACCCCTAAGCGAATCAACTCCTACCCGCGACCGCTAGAGCCGATGGTTGTTGAGGCCATCCGCATGACTGGCCGAACGCCTAAGACGAAGGAAGACCGAGCGTTTCAGCGGCTCCTGACCGACCGGGCCAAGCGAGCAGGCGATAAGGGCTTGATCCTGTTCGTCCTGTGGGAGTTGAACCAGGTAGATACCCCGGCGGATCTGGAGATGTTCTACCGGGCGCTGCGTCCGTACGTCGCCCACGTCCCCAAGTACACCGCCCTGATCGACGAAATCTACGCCGAGATGTGGCACCACTTCCTGGGCGGCCTGTCGTGAACCGCGAGCGGGCCGCGCGTTATCTGCGCCGGATGTTCGGCAGCCACACCGGCTACGTCGCGCTAGCAGCGAAGCGGACCGATCAGAAGGGGATGTCCGACCGGAAGCGGTTCAGGTGGCCGGGGCAGCAAAACGCCATCCTCGACTGGGCCGAAGCCGAGTCCGCCAAGGGTTACAACGTCTTCGTTTGCCCGGCCCTGCGCGACAACGAGGGCGAGCCCAAGGCAGGGGCTGGCGTCAACCTGCGGTGGCTATGGGCCGAGGTCGACTGGCAGACGGTGCCTGAGACCAAGCGTGCGGAGGTCGAAGTCCGCATCAAGGAACTGGCTACCTTCAAGGTCCGGTCGGGATCGACTCACGACGGGCGCAGGAACGTCCACGTCTACGTGAAGCTGCCCCGTGTGGTGTCGGGCGACGAGCACTACCAGCTCAACACCGGACTCAAGGAGTATCTGTACGCGGACGCCAAGCAGAGCGACGTGTCCTACCTACGGTTGCCCGGCACGTTCAACCACAAGACATCCGACCCCGTGCCGGTGGGAATGTTCAAGGGCACAGGCCGGCAAATCTCCAACGACGATCTGAACCGCCTCCGCACACGGGCGATGCGCCGGGCAACCGCCCCAGCCGAGTGGGAACGGGTCGACGTGTCTCACGTCGCGAAGCGGTGGAAGCGGCTGGCCCACACGCTGCCGGGGTGCCACCCGATCGCGGACAGATCTAAAGCCCTCTGGGCGATCATCGGCGACCTCATCAAGGCGGGACTTACTAAGGATGAGATTCACACGCTGATGGACGATGCGCCGATGGCTCTGGCCCGTGACAACCCTGACCGCGTGCACCAGGACATCGAGAAGCGGTGGCAGGACGACGCCGGACTCCCGGTGCCGCTGACCGACGACGAGTTCTGGACCGCACGGCCCGAACTAGACCGCATCCGTACCTTCGCCCGAGCGCGCCGGGTGTCACCGTGGGCAGTTTTCGGCGTGGTGCTTACCCGCGTGGTTGGAGAGGTTCCGTCATATGTCGTCGTACCTCCGCTGGTGGGCAAGGCCGTCAGCCTGAATCTGTTCGTAGGGCTGGTGGGCGAGTCGGGCGCGGGTAAGGACTCGGCAGTAGGCGTAGCCGAGGACGCGATCGAAGAACACGGAAGCGTGACCGTGCTCAACATCGGCAGCGGCGAGGCCATCGCTCACGCCTTCGTCGAGCGAGACGGCGACAAGGTGCGACCTCACGGCACGGGCAGCGTCCTGTTCCAGGTAGGGGAGATTGACACCTTCGCGAGCTTGACCCAGCGCAAAGGGGCCACCCTCATGCCTGAGCTGCGCAAGATGTACATGGGTGAGCGGCTGGGCTTCCACTACGTCGACAAGACCAAGCGACTGCCGGTGGAGCCGCACACCTACCGGGCTGGCCTGATCGCGGGCATCCAGCCGACCCGTGCGGGGGTGCTGCTGGAAGATGCGGACGGCGGCACGCCGCAACGCTTCCTGTGGATGCCGACCGCCGACCCCGACGCTCCGGATGAACGACCGGACCTGCCTGACCGGCTGGCGTGGCGTCCCCCATCCTTCAACAGCGCAGACCCCGCTCAGCTCTATGAGATGGGCGTGCCGGACGAGGTCCGGAAGGTGATCGACCGGGCGAGGTTGGAGCAGTTGAAGACCGGGCGCAGTTCGCTCGATGGTCATTCGCTGCTGATGCGATTGAAGGTCGCGCTGGCGCTGGCGCTCCTAGCGCGGCGGACAGCCGCGACGGGTGAGGACTGGTGGCTGGCAGGACTGGTAATGGCGAAGTCGGACCACACGCGGGCTGGGGTTGTCGAAGCGCTGGCCCGGCGGTCCGCGTCGGTCAACCACCAGGGTGCGCGAGCCGAAGCCGCGCGGGCAGCGGTGGTAGCGGAAAGCCTGGACGACTACGCGATCAGGCGCACAGCCAAGTGGGCAGCGAAGAAGCTTGTCGGGCGCGGCTGGGTGCCGCATAGCGAGCTGAGGCGGGATGCGTCGTCGCGCGACCGACCCCACTTCGATGATGCGATGGACCGCCTGATCGAAGCCGGGCAGGTTGAGGCGCGTGAGGCGAGGGACGGCGGTCGGTCGTACCGGACCACAGCCGGGAGTTAAGCCGGGTCGGGTGGGGTGGACAAGTGGACATTGTCCACCCCATGAACGGAAAACAAATAATCAACCAACGTGTATATTGCCTGTTCAACAACAGCACGCTTGATCTTATATGGGGTTACCGATTGCGGGGTGGGGTGGACATGTCCACCCTGTCCACCCCATCCAATGCTGAACGTCGATATGACGTCCAAACGGCCGGTGTGGATGTACGACGACGGACGGCCCTCTTGCCTTCGGGTGTGGGGGCTGCGTCCGTAGGTTTGGTGGCGTGATCTGTGCTCTCGGTTCGCAGGGAAGCCGACGCAGTTGTCTCACGCCCCTGGAACGCTGGTTATCGACACACCCGCCCGGCCCACCAGCACGCACGGGAAGGGTCTCTAATCGTCCACAGAGGCCCCGGCGTGCCGGGTGGGTGCGTGCGTGCGGGATCGGGGTGCCCGGGTGGCTCTGGGTGGAACTGGAGGGCGTTCCTCGACCAGTGGGCCGGCGGGGGCTGCCGTGTGGCCGAAGAACGAAAGAAGGGGCACGAGCGGCAGCAGTCGATCGACCATAGCGCGGGAGTCCTGGCGTATCGCGGGGTCCGGGTGCACACTGCCGACGACAGCAAGGCCCAGTGTGGTTGCGACATATGCCCCGCCCACGCCCACCCAGACCAGCGGGTTAATCTTCGTCAATCCTTCAGTCATGCCCAGGCACGCTACACAGTTGATAGCCGCGCCGCCCGGACGTGTGGCCGTGTCGGTCGGCACTCACCACGCCTGACCTCGCATTCAGATACCCAACGACGAGGGAAGAGTAACCAATCGGCTGAGGGTACCGTCAGCGTTGCAGGCAAGATATAGATACAACACAATGCGTATTATGGTGTCTCTTCTAGGTCCCGCCTCGTTCGTGTCCAAGTCGGAGTTCGATCGTGCGGCAAAATGGTTGTGCCGACGTTTCGTGACGGCTCGGAGGAGTGATGGGCGCACGAGGTCGAGCAGTGGAATTCCCTATCCGGCTTCCGCTGCACATGTCAGAAGCGCAGCAGTACCGACTACAAGCGATCGCCCTTGACAGGGAGCTATCGCTGGCCGGTGCAATGCGCTACCTAATCGACAACTACGGGAGGGACTATGAAGAAAACCAAGGACAGTCGAATAAAGCCGATCCAGGAGGCCGGCGGGCACAAGCGACTGAACCCCGCCAAGGGTGATCGGGCACTCGCGGACCTGTACCGGAAGATCACCGAGGCCAAGCAGAAGGCAACCGCGCTCGCCGCGTTGCAGGTCGACAACGGGCCGAGCGTCAGGGCTGACGTGGCGAAGCGGTTCCCGGCGCTGCGGCAGGGCCGATGAACCCCTACCAGTCGGCCACCGACCACCTGGACTCCCTCGTGGACCGCACGGGTGAAAGCGAGTTCGGCGGTGTGGGCACCGACCCGCAGCCGTACCCGCACGAGCCGACCGCCTCGGAGAGGCTCCGGGCGATCTACCAGACCGACCCGACCGATCACCTGGCGCACGTCGACACCGACCAGCAAGCGCCTTCCCCTCACCGGAGCATCTGATGATCTACGACAACCTCACTCAGTCCCCCTGGCTATCCGACTGGCGGCAGTTCTACGACGAGGCCGAGAACGTCTCGCCGAGGGTGCGGCGGTTGACCAAACGAGCAATCCAGAAGGCCGAGGCCGGCCTCAAGACGAAGCACCGGCAGTCGTACCGCGAGAAGCTGAAGGTGCGGAACACCAAGCGCAACGAAGGGGTCATCGGGCGGTGCGACGAGTTGATCGAGGACCTGGAAGACCTGATCGATGCCATGGAGTCGGGCCGGGTCAGCCCGTCAGACGTGCTCGTGAAGTGCCGGAACACTGAGGCCGAGCACGGCCGGATCACCGACCTGCACAACGAGCTCATCTGCCGGTGCGACCCGGACGAGGACTGCCATCCCGGATGTCGAGAGGCTGAGCTGGAGAAGTTTGAGGCCCTGACCCCGGACGAGTACCAGCGGGAGTTGCCGAACCGGTTCCGGGTCCTGGATTCCGAGGCTGGGCCATACCGGACGCTGGGCAGCGTTCTGGAGGAAGAGGCTCGTCTCGATTGCCAAAGCCCGTCGTCCCTCTCAGCGCCGGTCGGCAGCACCGACGCGCCTTCGGCCGACGACATCAACTGGTCTGAGAGCTGACCAAGGACCGGGAGGACCGGGCCGCTGCTGCACTCCCTCGCGGCGCGCTCGGTCCTCCCTCCGTAGATCACGCAATGGAGGTGTGGTGTGGGCAATCGGGAACTGTCTCGTGATCCGGCACAGATCCGTAGGCGGCTTCGGTACGGCACCGACCCGAAACGAGACCTCGCGATGATGGCCGAGGAGGGCCACATCAAGCCGGTATCGGAGTGGGACCTAGAGGAACTGGGCCGCGGCTACCCCCGGAACAAGGACGGAACCTTCGCCCGTAGGCGTGCCACTGACTGGCTGGCCCCGGCCGTCCAGGCAGAGCGGATGAAGAGGCTCAAGCAGGCAAGTCACGACGCGCTGATGACCCACGCGAGCGACGCGATGAAGGTCCTCGGCCTGCTGGTCAACGACCCCGCGACTCCGGCTGGCGTCCGGGCAGACATTGGCAAGTTCATTTACGAGCAGCTACACGGCAAGGCGAAGGCTCACGTTGACGTAGACGCCAAGGTCGGGCCGCGTGACGCTATCGCTGCTGCGATCGTTCTGGACGACGGGTTGCCCCAGGATGCACCCCTCGTGCTTGAGGGTGAGTTTACTGAGGAGGAAGACGACCCTGGCGACGCGCCGATGCCGGGTGTGGACGACGAGGAGAACCGGATGCCCCGACCCCTGCGTGAAGCGCACAAGGAAGGGCGGATCCTGTGAGGAGGGAATCGGTGAATGAACCGAGTGCTAAGGAAGTGACGCTTCAGGAAGTCATGCCCGACCTGCTTGCCCTTGCATGGGAGCGGCTCAACCGGCTCGCCTTCAACGGTGAGATGCGGATGCCAACGATCGAGGTCGTACCGGGCAAGGAAAGTTCGTATACCTGGAACAACAACGGCAGCCCGGGAACTATCCGGATCGGCGCGGCCGTGGCCGATGGCGACTACACACAGGCGCTAGGCAGTTCCGCGCACGTGCTGCTGCACGAGATGGCGCACCAGTATGTCGCGGAAGTCAAAGGCAAATACCACGCAGGGGATGGTCCCGTCTTTCAGCGCGAGCTTCAGGCGGCCTATGAACGACTGAAGGGGGTTCAGCAGTGAGCTACGGAATCCGGATCTTTAATTCTGATGGGGCCACTGTCTTTGCCGGGGGTGAGCTCGGGGGCGGTGACGAAGGGGTGGCGGTCATCAACCCGGCAACGGCGGAAACCACCAAGCTCACCGATTTCATCTTTGGCCCCCGCGCAGCGGCTATCTCCGGAATGGGGACTCGCAGCTCATCGGCGTTTGGAGACCTAACCGGTTCGGCCGTGGGGCCGGCAGTGACAGTCGCCATCGGCGATACTGGCCGCGCGATGGTCTTCTGGTCGGGTTCGATGGGGTCTACCGGTGACTGGGAAACTCATGTCACTGGTGGAATCTCGGTGGCTGTCTCAGGGGCTACGACGATCGCGGCTGATGGAGATTATTCGCTGGGGCCAAGGCTCCAGTTCCCAGCCTCCCCCAACCCGGGTAACGCCCTCTGCTCCGGCTCCTGGCAGGGCGCAATGATGACCTTCTTCGAGGATCTCAACCCCGGACTGAACACCTTCACCCTGAAGTACCGCAACCTTGAGGGCTCGAACGCAGTCCGGTTCGAGTCTCGGCGGATCGTGGTGTTCCCGTACTGACTTTGCCCCGTCTGCGGCCAACTGAATGCCCTTAGCCAGCGCCTCCCGCCGTCACCGGTCGGGGGGTGTTGGCCAGTCGATGGGCATGACGTCTTCAGTACAGGCGTCGGCTGGCAGCGGTGCCTTCGTAACGATCTGAATACCCTCCACGTTGATCCGCCGCACAGTGCCGTCGCATCGGCTAGGGGTACGCGCCACTACCCCCGGGCCGATTTCGGGCGTCAGCGTGGCTCTCAGGGCGTCTGGGGCCCTGCTGTCGGCGGGGCGTCCGGGGAGTGCGGTACTCTTGGGCATCGACTCGCTTGGGGAGGACCGGCCGCTTGGCCGGGGGCAACGTGCTATGCGCTGCCGGGGTCGGGGGCGGAAGGGTTCTGGCTTTCAGGAGGATTGTTCGAAGATCAAGTTCCCGGGGGGAGCTTCGTTCAGCACGCGGGCGCGAGGGGTGGACCTGGCAGTCCGGCGGTCGCTGCTGCGTACGAAGCGATCTTGACTCATCGTCGCCGTTGGCGACTACATAGAGTTGCGAAGAACGTGAGGGTGATGATCACCCCTGCGGCGGTGGATATCTCTCTTCTACTAGATATCGTGGCCCAAAGGCCAAACAGACTCAACATCTAGTAAGTACGCCGGTGTAGTTCAGCTTGACGCCATCGAGGATCGCCCCTACTGTGAGCGACGAGACGAGTAGAGCCCCGGCCAGATGCCGAGGTTCGACATCCGTCCGGGGCTCAGTGCAACTTTGGCGGCTGCACTTGAACTCTACAACTGGAATGGCCTGGCAGTGGTCTCGGCCCCTGTCACATTTCTGTTAATGGATGGCTCGCCTCACCGCGCATCCGCCGCTTCCAGTCGGTGGGCGTAGAGAGATATCTCGATGGAGTTCCAGATCCGCAACGCGCAGGGTAATCAGCGGTACTACTGGCGGATCGTCGCCAGCAACGGCCAGGTGCTCGCCACGTCGGAGACCTACTACAACAAGAGCGACGCGCAGACCGCCGCTCAGTCGGTCAAGTCGAACGCTGCTTCGGCCCCGATCGTGGACCACACCGGGACCAGCTCGTACGGCCGCTGGTGACCTGATGGGGCTGCCCCCGGCGTGAGAACTTCCTTGCGCCGGGGGCGCTTCCCGTTCTGGATCGGTCAGCCCGGCGTGTCTTCGTCAGTCGGGCTGGGGCGGTTCTTGGCGATCCAGGCCCGGACGGCTTTGCCATCCCAGACGCGGCCCATGCTCAAGGTGGCGAGGGGGTCAGGGAATCCCTTGCGCCCGACGATGATCGTGGCGCGCTGCTTGCTGATCCCGCCAAGCAGATCACGGATCTCATCCAGCCCAAGCAGCTCCACAACCTGACGGCATGGTCCCAGGGTGGTGCCCTAGGGGGAACAGTATGAGGCAACGCCTATGGGGGTTGCCCTCGTACAACTCCCCGTGATGCCATGGACACATGGCCCGACGCGTCACATTTGCGGAGTATCTGACGGCAGTAGCCCTGACCCTGGCCCGTCGACATCAGCCCGTGTGGTCGTGGATCAAGTGGCGGAACGTCTGCAAGTGCGGGAACGAGCTGCCCTGCCGGACGAGACACCGCATCCCGATCAACCGGGGGCACTGGCCAGGTGAGGACCGGTGACCACACACGGGCCGGTACTCCCGATCTGGACCTGTGGCGGGTGTGGATCGCCCTGGCCCTGCCGGACACGTCGCGCCGAGCTGCAAGCCGAGTACGACAAGGCCCCGGTATCCCTGGCGTTGTACTTGGGCTCTTGCATGTTGGCAGCCAGCCAGGACATGGGATGGGCTCCGGCCGGGCTGCTGCACCGCAGGTTCCTCGGATGGCTGCCGTGACCACACCCTGCGCGGGTGACCTGCTCCGCGTGGGGCCTGAGGCAAGCGTGCAGTTCTGCCGGCCGATCCTGTTCCGCGTGATTCGGGTGCTGGACCGGACCACCTACGACGGATGGATGTGGTTGGAGGGGTACCAGCTCAACGACAAGGGCGACGCAGTGGATCGGCGGGCCATCTTCGTCCAGCCGGCCGGACTGCGGGTTGCCCCGGTACCCGTGGCGGTCGGGCAACCGGGGCGGAAGAGGGCTCCCAGCCGTCGCGTGACGGCCTAAGCCGTATCGGCGGGTATCCCCGCATGGGTCAATCGTTCAGCGTGTCTGTGCGGGCCATCGGGTGATCCTCGGTCCCGTCGTGTTCGTCCTTACCGCAGGTGATGCATGGGGGAGTCACCTTCCCCAAGAGCAGCGCCGCCTTGGCGTGGGTGTGGCCGATACGGGCCAGCATTGCCTGAGCACCGGTGAGGTCGTGATGTGCCAGGCGGTCCCTGGCCGCATCATGCACCCGATCGACCAGCGCCTTGAACCGATCGAACGCGGCGAGTATGTCGGCGGTCACTTGGCCTCCGTAGCCTTGGCGTGGTTCGCCCGGCAAGCAGCCCTGCCCTTGAGGTCACGGGGGTGTCCACACCCCGCGTGGTTCAGCCGACCGTTCTCGGCGACCGTCGGCGCGAACTCGGGCTTGGCCGGCGCAGCCTTCTTGGCCGGCGTCTTGCGGGTGGAAGCTCCGGTGGCCTTGGCGGTGATGGTCGTGGCGGGGGTCGGCTCCGTCATGGTGTCCTCCGTGGTCGGTTGGTCCGTTGCCCAGCCAACGTAAGAGGACTCCTGACCAGTCCTAACCCCCTTCCCATCTGGTCTGAGACTTCGTCTTCATCTGGTGGGACTGCCGCGTGACCTGGGCATGTCGCATCGAGGCCCTACCCTGGCCGAGTGCTTGCTGCCGAAGCTCCGAAGATCACCGACTGGATGCAGGCGTGGGGGAGCATCGCCGGTCTGGTGATGTCAACAGCCGCCGTGCTCTTCACGGGTCTGCTGTTCCGCCATGAGATCCGCGTACGTCGCGAGGAGCGGCGGGACAACGAAGCGGCGCAGGCTAGGTTGATCATTGCGACTATCGCGGAAGTCGTGAAGGAGGGTGGCCGGGTCGTTGGCGCGGAATTGACTGTCGTCAACCACAGCGATGCTCCGGTCTTTGACGTATACCTGTATGTAACGAACTGGCAATTAGAGCACAAGGGTATGTTCAAAGGCTCTTCGAGTAGGCCGATTGAGATTCTGCAGCCCGGGGAAACCGGGTATGGCCGGGTAGTGTTCGATCAATCCTGGCTACCGCCTCGCGCGCGGCGGAGCTACATGTGGGCTGCGGTCTCCTTCTTCGATGCCGCCGGTCTAAATTGGGATAGGAAGGGTAGTGAGCATCCGGCAAGGATCATTGATCCATTCGATCTTCAGCCAGGTCTTCTTGGGCTGGCGTGGCAGTATCTGTGGCCGCTATCAGGCGCGGTGAGTTGGATGCGGAAGTGGCACCAAAACATCAGGCGTAAGGTTGAGTCGCATATGCGAGGGAAAGTCTTCGAACGTGAGCAGGGTCATCGATTGACGGGCCAGGCTACGCCCACCATTGCACCGACACACGCTGGCGGAGCACTCGGGCGCGGTGGAGGTCAAGCCGCTGACTGAACGCCTCGGGATCCTCGCCTCGGCGGGGGGTGAGGTTGCTTGCCACACCCGCCGGGTGCCGCGAAACCTCGATGCGCTCGATGACCGAGGCCAAGATGGTCCGCTTCCAGGTGTCGTCCTTGTCCGCCCACACCGCGCGCAGTTCGGCACCGGACGGCAGGCGGGTGTGGACCCGTGACCGCGTGGCCTTGGCGAGCGCTGCCCGATCGGCCTCGACTTGTTTCATGATCTTGGCTCGGCGTCGGCGGTACTCAGCTTTGGTGATCTCTTCTGCGTCGTACTCGTCCTCGACTCGTACCAGCCGGCGCTCGCCGTCAGCGATCGACTTGCGCAGGGATTCTTCCGCCTCGTCGATGTCGTCGGCCTGGTCGGACATGGCCGCGCGCAATTCGGGGGAGTCAGCGGCCTGGAACACCTGTTCAAAGATGTACCGCTCCAAGTGCGCCATCTCGATACGCATGCTGCCACAGCCGCCGGTAGCCAACTGGTTGCACACGAATGACAGTCGCCGCATTCGCTTACCCTTGACGACTCGGGTGCTACTCATCGACACCATGACTCGTCCGCAAGTTGATTTGTCCTTCATCGCCCCGGCGCAGAACACCAGACCCGACAGGGCGTACTTCCTGGCGTTGCCGTTGTTGAACCCCCGTAGCTTGCGCTCCGGTGCCGCGAGCAGGGTACGGACCCGTTCCCAGTCATCCCGGTCTACGATTGCATCCCACGTCGCCTCATACCGCTGGCCATCGAGTTCCCGATATCCGGCTATCGTGGGGGAGGTTACGACCCGCTTCAGAGTGCGGGGGTGCCATCCGGAGTTGTCGTCAGCATTGAGACGTCTTCCGTTGTCGTCGCGGAGGAACCCGCCCGATTCGGTCCGGGCGTATCGCTTCCAGCCCGTACGCCGTCCCTGGCTGTTCCAGTCAGTGCAGATCCCGTACAGCGATTCACCCGCTAGTAGCCGATCGATCGCGTCCGTCACCCAGGCGGCGTGCTCCGGGTGTGGCCGGAGATCGACCACACGCTCCCGGCCCCTGACCACTTCCTTAACTGCCAGGAAGCCGAACGGGGGCGTACCGCCGTGCCATTCGCCGTTCTCGGCCCGCTGTTGCGCCGCTCGTGACACTCGTTCTGATATCTCTTCCGCTTCCTCCGCATCCCGTCGAGCGTCGTCACGAGCGCGGCTACGACCCCGGGCGGTGGTGTAGTCGATGTCGCCGGCCTTGACCGTAGAGATAGGGATCTTGCGTTCTTGAAAGAGCGGGATCAGCCGCTCGTGTTCCATCGGCCGACGGGTGAGGCGGGAAGTGGAGTAGGACAAGATGGCGTTGAACTCGCCCGCCTCGACCCGCCGGATCATGTCCTCGAAGCCGGGACGTGGTTTGGTTGACCGGGTGGATGCGCTGATGTCGTTGTCTACGAACACTTCCAGCACATCCCAGCCGAGCCGCTGGGCAAGGGCTTCACAGTCCTGCCGTTGCCGGGCGACGCCCAGCTCACGGCCTTCCTTGTCTCGGCTAATCCGGCAGTAGATAGCGGCGCGTTTCGTCTCCACGGCCGGACCGTACCCCGGTGTTTGAAACAATGCCACTGGTACTTCTCTCGGCCCTCAACACGGGTCACGACGGCGGTGCCGGGACGATGCACGCCAACACCCCATCGGACGTACCCGCCCGTCTGGAGGCGCTCGGTCTGCTCGGCGGGCTGCCGCGCCTGGCGCTGCACGCGCAGGTGGCTGCTGCTCTGCAGGTGGTCTTCCAGATTCGCCGTACGCCGCAGGGACGCGTGCTGGAGTCGATCTGCCTGCTGCTGCCCGAGGGGCCCGACCGGCTGGTCACTGCTGTCCCCGCCTGGGTCCGCGGCCGTGGGCTGGGGCTGGCTGCCCGTGCTCTCGGCAATCTGATCCGAAGCCGCGATGTGCCGGTACCACCGATCCTGTGTGAGCCCTGGCCCGGATCGGCAGCGCGCAGCGGAGCGCCGACGTGAGCGGCGGGTACTGGTTTGTGGCGGTGGCGCTGTTGACCCTGCTGGCCATCGTGCTGCGCCCGATCCGTGCTCGCCTCGTTCGGGGCCGGGTCACGGCTGGCCGGGTGGAGGCCGACGATCCACTGATCGACTGGGTCGTCGAGCTGCGCGCGGCGGGCAGGCAGACCGATGGCGACGGTCCCGGTGACCTGCGTGGGGTCGAGCGGTACCGGACGGGTGTGGGGTGGCCGGTGGTCACCGGCGTGGTCCGTCGGTCGGCCGGCACCTTTGGGCCGATGCCGGCTCCGCCGAGCTCAGCTGCCGTGTCCCGGGCGTCGTTGCCGGCTCCGCCGAACTCGCCCGTCGTGTCTCGTCCGCCGGGATGGCGAGGCAGTCGTGGCCCGACCCGAACCGCTCTGCCGGGTGCGGCGCCCGCGACCGGCCCGGGGCGGTGGGCGGCTGGGCCACGGCGCACCCTGCTGTTCACCGCGCTGCTGGGCGCGGGATCCGGTGGGCTCCTCGGCGGTCCGGTGGCGGCGGTTGCCCTGGCCGGATATGGCACTCTCGGCGTGCGGGCGCTGCTGCGGCGCGGTACGACGGTCCGGGTGGCAAAGGCCCGCCGGGAGCGGTTGGACCAGTTGTGCGCCCTCGCGGCGGACCTCCGGGTCGGACTGCCGGTGCCGGTGGCCGCGGAGGTGCTGGGGTTCGGTGGTGTGGCGTCGACCGTCGTCTCCGCGGCGGGCCAGGCGGTTGCCGTAGTGGGGGCCGCGGCGGACGGCGACCGCGATGGCACTGTCGACGGTGCCGTCCCGGTCGACAGGTCGCCGAGGGCCGCGACCCCGGTGGACCGCCCTGGTCGGCTGGCTCAGGCCGCGATACGCCTCGCCGACCGTACCGGGGCTCCGCTGGCCGAGTTGGTCGAGCGGATCGAGTCCGATGCGCGGTCGACGGAGCGCGGGCTGGCTGCCGCTGCGGCTCAGGGCGCCGGGGCTCGGGCGACCGCCTGGCTGCTGGCCGCCCTGCCGTTGGGCGGCATCGGTCTCGGCTACGGAATCGGGGTGGATCCCCTCCAGGTGCTGCTGCACACCCCGGTAGGTGGTGGCTGCGCGATCGCCGCGGTGATCCTCCAGGCGATCGGGTTGCTCTGGGCGGAGCGCCTCGCGGCCGTCCCGGGTGGGGACAGCTGATGGCCGCCGTGACCCTGGTCGCCGCCGGCTGCCTGGCCGGTGCCACCTCGATCGTCATGGTCGTGGTTGGTCGCTACCGGCCGCAGCGTCGGCTGCGGCGGCTGTCCAGCGGGGTGCCGCCGCCGGTCGCCCGCCTCGCGGGTCGTGGCGGTGATGCACCGTCTCGCCTCCCCGGCGGCTGGCGGCCTGACCTGGTCCGGATCGCCGCCGCGCTGACGGGGGTGGCGGTTGCGGTGCTCATCGAGGGCCCGCTCGGCCTGGGGGCGGCGCTGCCCACGATGGTGCTCCTCGACCGGCTGCTGCGGCGGATCGAGCAGCCGGCCGTGCGGCGCCGGCGGTTGCGCGCCGCAGCTGACCTTCCCCTCGCCGCCGACCTGTTGGCGGCAGCGCTGCGGGCAGGAGCGCCGGTGGAACGGGCGGTGCTCGCGGTGGCCGATGCGCTCGGCGGCCCGCTGGCGGATCAGTTGGGCCGGGTCGGCCGCACCCTGCAACTCGGCGGCGGGTCGCAGGAGGCATGGGCACACCTGGCGATGGTGCCGGGAGCGGATCGCGTCGCCACCGCCGCGGTCCGCTCGGCGAGCAGCGGGGCGGCGCTGGCGGGTGCCCTCGGCCGGCTCGCCGACGATCTGCGCGCAGACCGTGCCACCGCGCTCGAGGCGGCCGCCCGGCGTGCCGGCGTACTGATCGTGTTGCCCCTGGGCCTCTGTTTCCTGCCCGCCTTCATTCTCGCCGGTCTGGTGCCGGTGATCGTCGCCGTCCTCGGCGACGTGTTGTGAACCCATCGAGAAAGGACGAAACATGCGCAGAATCCTCGCCCGCCTTCGCGGGGACGCCGGGATGAACACCGCCGAGTACGCCGTCGGGACGCTCGCGGCGGTCGCCTTCGGCGGCGTCCTGCTGAAGGTGTTGACCTCGGACGGCGTGCAGTCCGCACTGACTGCGGTCATCGACCGGGCACTGAAGTGACCGGGCGCCGGCCGGCCGGTCGCGACCGGGGATCCTTCACCGCCGAGATGGCGGCCGGTCTGCCGGCGCTGGTGTTGCTCCTGCTCGCCGGGTTGACCGCGGTCAACGCCGTGAGTACCAGGGCAGCCTGCCTGGACGCGGCCCGGGAGGCGGCACTCGCCGCCTCCCGGGGCGAGCAGGGCTCCACGGCGGGCAGCCGGCAAGCCCCGGTGGGCGCGGAGGTGGACGTTGTCTTCGACGGTGAGCGGGTCCGGGCGACTGTCCGGGCTCCCGTCCGTGCGCTCGGCGCCAACCTTCCCGCTGTCACCGTCGAGGCCACGGCCGTCGCGGCCGTCGAGCCGGGCCCACCGGAGCCGCAGCCATGACGGTCGTGCTGGGAGCCACCGCCATGGGTCTCGGTGAAGTCGTGAGCATGACGGCCGTGGCGGGAGCCGGAGCCGCAGGTCGCGGCGGAGTCGCAGCCGTCAGCGGCACAGCGGACGACTGGGCTGGCGCGCCGGCCGGCACCCGGCGGGCGGGGTGGCGTGACGACCGTGGTGGGGCGACCATCTGCCTGCTCGCGGTGGGGCTGCTCTTCGTCGTGGCCGGTCTCTTCGGTGCCGGGGTGGGCGCGGCCCGGGTGGCGCGTCAGCAGGCCCGCGTCGCCGCCGACTTCGGTGCCCTGGCCGGTACGGCCCGCGCGCTGGCGGACGAGCCGGCGGCCTGCGCCCGGGCGGCCGAGCTGGTCGCCGCGAACGGCGCCCAACTGGTCTGGTGCCGGCTCGACGGGCTCGACGTGCTGGTCACCGCGGAGGTGATCGTGGACCCGCTGCCGGGGATGGCCCGGACCGCCCGGGCCACCAGCCGCGCCGGGCCGCTTCGTGGTTGACCGCAACCGATGGGCATGACGCGCCGTCGGTGCGTGTCGCCGGCAACGGGCCAGCTCGTTGCGGCGCTGTCAGGAGCGAACGGCGGGTGCGATGCCCGCGGGCGGTGACGATGTCGTGGCACCGGCCAGCGGGCCGGCTCGCCGTGATCGGAGAGCCAGCCCGCGAGCCGGTGCCGCGGAGGCCGGCTGTGGTCAGCGTGACGAGCCGGTGCCGCGAAGGTCAGCTGGGGTCAGCGGCCCTGGAGGGCGTCGAGGGCGACGGCCATGGCGATCACCAGTCGCCGGTCGATCTGCGGGTTCTGGATCTCGACGACGTACCGGTCGCGCAGGCCCCACTTCTTGACCACGGTGAAGATGGGCTGGCCGTCCGCGACGAAATCGAAGTGGTACGGCAGCCAGGACAGCGACTCGACGAACCGGCGTACCAGCGCCACAGGCATGCTGCGCTCCTGGCCGGTGACGTTGGGCAGGCCGGCCTGCTCGACGTGCCAGGTCGAGCGGAGCAGCGACTGCGCGAAGTCCTTGCGGAACAGACCGATCGGGTTGCCGGCGTGATCGGTGACGTCGTACGTGGCACCGAGGTCGAGGCGCTGGCGGGCCTTGAAGCCGAGCAGGGGCTGCTGCTTGGAGTCGTCGGTGTAGATCGTCACCTGCTCCTTGAAGGCGAGTCGCTTCTGCTGGGCGAACGCCAGCAGCCCGCCCTCGGAGCCGTCCGGCGCCACGCTGTGGACCTCGTACTGGTTGACCATGAACCGCACCCGCTGGCGGATGTGGAACTGCTGCTGCGCCTGCAAGCTGTCGGGCTGCATGAAAACTCCTAGATTGTGGTGCGCCGGAGTGTCGCACAGCCCGGCAACCATCGGTCCGCAGGTCCGGTCCGGCCCGAGCTGGGCAGCGGGCCGCCGATTTCGCCGTCAGCGGATGCTGTCGGTGGCAGCCCGGTGAGTCCAGGTGGTGAGCAGTTGGTGAATCGTACGCAGTCGCTCGTTGATCTGATCCAGTCGCTCCGCCTGTGCCAGGGTGGCGAGCGCCGTACCGAGCGCGATCTGCTGGTCGATGTCGAGCTTTTCCTGGTCGATGGTGTAGAGCAGGTCGACGGTCTCGGCGATGGTGTCGGCCACGGCCCCTCCTCCATGTGTGGGCAAAGACGGCGAACGCAAAAATGACGCTCTATGGAAGCGCTCCCATCTCTTGCCCGGGAAGCACGGATTTCATGCCTGCCCGGTCACCCGGGCCGGCCGGTCATTCCGGCAGGTTGGACAGCACCACGTCGAGTACCCGGATCGCGCCCGGCTTGGAGAGCGGGTTGTTGCCGTTGCCGCACTTGGGCGACTGCACGCAGGACGGGCAGCCGGTCTCGCAACCGCACTCGGCGACCGCGACGCGGGTGGCCCGCAGCCAGGCCGCGGCCATGCCGTACGCCCGCTCCGCGAAGCCCGCGCCCCCGGGATGGCCGTCGTAGACGAAGACGGTCGGTGCCTCGGTGTCCGGATGCACCGCCGTGGACAGGCCGCCGATGTCCCACCGGTCGCTGGTGGCCACCAGTGGCAGCAGCCCGATCGCGGCGTGCTCGGCGGCGTGCAGCGCCCCCGGCACATCGGCCGGGTCCACCCCGGCGGTGGCCAGCGACTCCGGTGAGAGGGTGAACCAGACCGCGACGGTGCGCAGCTCGCGCGCCGGCAGGTCCAGCGGGCGGGTGTCGATCACCTCGCCGGTGGCGATTCGCCGCCGCTGGTACGACACCACCTGGCTGGTCACGTCCACCTCACCGAGGAACATCCCGACCGGGCCGGCGTCGACGTACGAACGCACCGACACCACCGACAGCGAGGTGACGTCGCGGGCGTGGGTGGACCAGTCCGGCTCCGCCGGGTGCACCAGCGCGCACCCGTCGGCGAGGTCGAGCGAGTCGACCACGTACGACACTCCCTGGTGCAGGTAGACCGCGCCAGAATGCAGCAGGAAGTGCGACGAGCCCCCGTCGACCGTGCCGAGCAGCCGACCGGTCGCCGCCTCCACCACGCAGACCGGGGCGCCGCCCGCGCCGCGCAGGTCCACCTCGGGCCGTTCCCGGTGCCGCCAGTACCAGCCGGTCGGCCGCTGCCGCAGCGCACCCGCCTGGACCAACGCCTCGACGGCCTCCTTGGCGCCGGCACCGAAGAGTTCCAGGTCGGCCGTGGTCAGTGGCGCCTCGGCCGCCGCGCAGGCCAACTGCGGGCCGAGCACGTACGCGTTGGCCGGGTCGAGCACGGTCGCCTCCACCGGCGCCCCGAAGACCGCCTCCGGATGGTGCACCAGGTAGGTGTCCAGCGGGTCGTCCCGGGCCACCAGCACCGCCAGGGCCTCCTGGCCGGAACGTCCGGCCCGGCCGGCCTGCTGCCACAGCGACGCCCGGGTACCCGGGTACCCGCAGATCAGCACCGCGTCCAGGCCGATCAGGTCGACCCCCAGCTCCAGGGCGTTGGTGGAGGCCAACCCGAGCAGGTCG
This sequence comes from Micromonospora phaseoli, assembly GCF_900109115.1. Classification (GTDB taxonomy): domain Bacteria; phylum Actinomycetota; class Actinomycetes; order Mycobacteriales; family Micromonosporaceae; genus Micromonospora; species Micromonospora phaseoli. The sequence goes on along the minus strand of NZ_FNYV01000006.1, from coordinate 181,163 downwards.
CCGTGCAGCAGTGCGCGCTCCAGCTCGCGGCGCTCCTCGCGCAGGTAGCCGGCCCGGTACGCGGCGACCCGGCCGCCGAGCCCGGGTACCGCCTCGTCGAGACTGCGCCGGGCGCTGGTCGCCACCACCTCGGCGCCCCGGCGGGACCGGACGAAGGCCAGCGTGCGTACCCCGGCGGCGACGGTGTCGGCGAGCAGGTCGGCGGTCTCGCGCAGCGCCGACCGACGGACCTGGGTGAGATCGGGCTCGGCGACCGGCGCGGGGGCGGCCGCTGCGGCGGGCGGGTCGGGGGGAAGCAGTGGTGGCTCCCAGAGCGCGAAGGTCACCCCGGCCCGCGGTGAGGTGTCCTCGGTTACGGCGGCCACCGACAGGCCGGTCAGTCGGCCGCCCGCCGCGGCCGGATCGCCCGAGGTCGCCGAGGCCAGCACGAACGTCGGGCCGTCGGCGCGCCCGTAGCGGGCGCACTGGCGTCGCAGCCGGCGCAGCACGTGGGCGACGTGCGAGCCGAACACGCCCCGGTAGACGTGGCACTCGTCGATGACCACGTACGCCAGCCGGCGCAGGAACCCCGACCACTGGGCGTGGCCGGGCAGGATGCCGTGATGCAGCATGTCGGGGTTGGTCAGCACGAACCGGGAGTGCCGCCGGATCCACTCCCGTTCGGCGCGCGGGGTGTCTCCGTCGTAGCAGGCCGGACGTACGCCCTCGATCTCCAGTGCGGCGACGGCGCGCATCTGGTCGGCGGCGAGCGCCTTGGTCGGTGCCAGGTAGAGCACGGTGGCGCGGGGGTCGGCGAGCAGCGTGGCCAGGGCGGGCAGCTGGTACGCCAGGGACTTGCCGGACGCGGTGCCGGTGGCCACCACCACGTGCTGGCCGTGGAACGCCAGGCCGGCCGCCTCGGCCTGGTGCCGCCACGGCGAGTTCACACCGCGCCGGCCGTACGCCAGCCGCAGCTCCTCCGACACCCAGTCCGGCCACTGCGCCGGCACCCCGTCCCGGGGCGGCACCCGCTCGACGTGGGTGACCGGATCGGTGCCGTGCCGCTGGCGCAACCGGCGCAGCAGGTCTCCCGGTGCCGGGGCCGGCGGTCCGGCCGGGGCGGTGCCCGGACCCCGCTCGGGGCTGCTGCCGGCGGATACGGTGGCTGCCGAGGTCACGTCCTGCACTCTCGCACTGGTGTTCGGGAATGGGAAATCGGCGTGCCGGGTACGGGAGGGCCTGCCCAGGTGAGTCGTCAGCCGGTCCTCCGGGTAGTGGTTAGATGCCCAGAGAGTTTACGGCTGTGCGAGGGAGGACCGATGGAGCTGTCGCTGGCGACCCGCACCGTGGGGGAGCACACGGTGCTCGAGGTCGGCGGTGAGGTGGACGTCTACACCGCCCCCCGGCTGCGCGAGCGGCTCCTCGAACTGATCGACGGCGGGGTTCGGCACGTGGTGGTCGACCTGGGCCGGGTGGACTTCCTCGATTCCACCGGGCTGGGTGTGCTGGTCGGCGCACTCAAGCGGCTGCGCACCGCCGACGGCACCTTCGCTCTGGTCTGCGACAAGGAGCCACTGCTCAAGATCTTCCGGATCACGGCGCTGGACCAGGTCTTTCCGCTGCATCGGACGGTCGAAGCGGCGACCGGTGCCGGCAAGTGATGGCCACGGTCCGGCTCTCCTTCTCGCCCGCGCCGGTACACGTGCGCACCGCCCGTCTGGTCGGCGTCGCGGTGGCCCGGCGCGCGGGCGTTCGCGAGGACCTGCTCGACGAGGTGCGGCTGGCCATCGGTGAGGCGTGCACCCGGGCGGTCGCTCTGCACCGCCAGTACGGCCTCTCCGAGCCGGTGCTGGTGGAGATGTCCGACTCCGGGGCGTACGCGGTGCGGGTGGTGGACCGGGCGCCGATCGAGGCGGGCATCGGACTCGCCGCGCTCGACGCCGACCAGTTGGCCAACGAGTCGCTGGACGAGGACGACCTGACCACCGGTGTCGGCTTCGCCCTGCTCGCCGGCTTTGTCGAGGACCTTCAGGTGCGTCCCGTCGACGACGGCATCGGCACCGAGGTGCGGATGGTCTGGCCGGTCGCGCGCTGACGGCCGCTCGCGTGCTGACCGCGTGTCATGGACCTGTTCCTATATCAGATTTCGGTTCATAACACAGCGACGTAGATCATCGAGACATCCCGCCACCTCGGTGTGACCTCCAACACTGGGGACGGCTACAGTACCCGGGTTGTCAGCAAGTGATCCACCAGCGCAGATAGGCGTCCGACGCCGGTCTGCCGGAGTCGGTCGGCGCGCTTGCTAATTCGCATCCAGGCGCCGGTCGGTGCGTCTCCATCGGCCGGCGCGTTGTTCGGCACAGGAGGACACAGATGTCCGACACCTTGGCCGCCGAGGGCGGCGGGCTCTCCCTAACCGGAGCCAATGTCACGTACGTCGTCATCGCCGCGGTGATCGCGCTGGTCGCGCTCGCCTTCGCCGCCGCGTTGACGAAGACCGTGCTGGCGGCCGGTAAGGGCACCACCAACATGCAGGAGATCTCCGGGGCCGTGCAGGAGGGCGCCTCGGCCTATCTTTTCCGACAGTTCCGTACCCTGGCGATCTTCGTAGTGATCGCCGTGGTGCTGCTGTTCCTGCTGCCGGTGCACAACACCGAAGGCAGCGAGATCGCGGTGAAGATCGGTCGCTCGCTCTTCTTCGTGGTCGGTGCCCTGTTCAGCGCCTTCATCGGCGGCGCGGGCATGTGGCTGGCCACCCGGGCCAACCTGCGGGTGGCAGCCGCCGCCCGGGAGCGCGAAGGCGGCCGGGAGACGGCCATGAAGATCGCCTTCCGGACAGGTGGCGTGGTCGGCTTCCTCACCGTCGGTCTCGGTCTCTTCGGCGCCGCGCTGGTCGTGCTGGTCTTCCGGGGTGACGCGCCGACGGTGCTGGAGGGCTTCGGTTTCGGTGCCGCGCTGCTGGCCATGTTCATGCGGGTCGGCGGCGGCATCTTCACCAAGGCCGCCGATGTCGGCGCCGACCTGGTCGGCAAGGTGGAGCAGGGCATCCCCGAGGACGACCCACGCAACGCCGCCACCATCGCCGACAACGTGGGTGACAACGTCGGCGACTGCGCCGGCATGGCCGCCGACCTGTTCGAGTCGTACGCGGTCACCCTGGTCGCCGCGCTGATCCTGGGCCGGGCCGCGTTCGGCTCCGACGGCCTGGTGCTGCCGCTGATCATCTCCACGATCGGTGTGCTGGTCGCCATCATCGGCGTCTTCATCACCCGACTGCGCGCCTCCGACCGCAACGCCCTGACCGCGATCAACCGGGCCTTCTACCTCTCCGCGCTGATCTCGGCGGTGCTGGTCGCGGTGGCCACGTTCGCCTACCTCCAGCCGTCCTGGGCGGCGCAGCTCGGCGACAACTGGCGGGAGACCCTCAACGTCAACGGCGGGGACCCGCTCTTCGGCCCGCGCGGCGTGGTCATCGGCGCGGTCGTCATCGGCATCGTGCTGGCCGCCGCCATCCAGGCGCTCACCGGCTACTTCACCGAGACCAACCGCCGGCCGGTGCAGGACATCGGCAAGAGTTCGCAGACCGGCGCGGCCACCGTCATCCTCGCCGGCATCAGCGTCGGCCTGGAGTCGGCGGTCTACTCGGCGCTGCTCATCGCCGCCGGTGTGTTCGGCGCCTTCCTGCTGGGCGGCGGCTCCATCACCCTCTCGCTGTTCGCCGTGGCGCTGGCCGGCACCGGCCTGCTCACCACCGTCGGCGTGATCGTCGCGATGGACACGTTCGGTCCGATCTCCGACAACGCCCAGGGCGTGGCCGAGATGTCCGGCGACATCGACGAGCACGGCGCCCGTACGCTCACCGAGCTGGACGCGGTGGGCAACACCACCAAGGCGATCACCAAGGGCATCGCGATCGCCACTGCGGTGCTGGCCGCGACCGCGCTGTTCGGCTCCTACACCGACACGCTGCGCAGCGCGTACGCCGACGCGGGTGTGGGCGACGTCAACGACATGATCCTCAACGCGCTGAACGTGTCGAACCCGCAGAACCTGGTCGGCCTGATCATCGGTGCGGCGGTGGTGTTCCTCTTCTCCGGCCTGGCCATCAACGCGGTCTCCCGCTCGGCGGGCGCCGTGGTGATGGAGGTCCGCCGGCAGTTCCGTGAGCTGCCCGGGATCATGGACCGCACCCAACGGCCGGAGTACGGCAAGGTCGTGGACATCTGCACCCGGGACGCGCAGCGCGAGCTGCTGACCCCCGGCCTGCTGGCCATCCTGGCGCCGATCGCGGTCGGCTTCGGCCTCGGGCCCGGCGCGCTGGCGTCGTACCTGGCCGGTGCGATCGGCGCCGGCACGCTGATGGCGGTCTTCCTGGCCAACTCCGGCGGCGCCTGGGACAACGCCAAGAAGATGGTCGAGGACGGCGCGTACGGCGGCAAGGGCTCCGAGGCGCACTCCGCGACCGTCATCGGCGACACCGTCGGTGACCCGTTCAAGGACACCGCCGGCCCGGCGATCAACCCGCTGCTGAAGGTGATGAACCTGGTCGCGCTGCTGATCGCGCCGGCCGTGGTGGCCTGGAGCGTGGGCGACGACCGCAACGTCGGCCTGCGGATCACCATCGCGGCGGTGGCGACGGCGATCATCGTCGCCTCGGTGGTGTTCAGCAAGCGCAAGGGCATCGCCATGGGTGACGACACCGACAGCGGTGCCGGCACCGCGGACCCGCGTCCGGAGTCGATCAAGGCCTGATCGGCGCAGCACCCCCGGTCCCCGGTCGGCAACCGCCGGCCGGGGACCGGTCGCCTTTCCGGACCGGTACGCCTGACCGGTGCCGAGCCGCGGCAGACGCCGTACCCTGCAACGCATGCGTACGTGCCGGGCGGCAACCGCCGGAAAGCTCACGGTGGTCCTGGCCACGCTGGTCCTGTTGGTCGCCGCCTGTGGCTCCAGCGGTCCGAGCCCCCGGGCCTGGGCCGCCTCGGTGTGCTCGGCGCTGACCCCCTGGCGGGCCGAGATCAGCAAGTTGACCAGCAGCACGAACCAGCAGATGACCGCGCAGACCACCCCCGCCCAGGCCAAGGAGAACCTGGTCCGGCTCTTCGGCGGGGCCGAGCAGGCCAGCGAGACCGCCCGAGAGAAGGTGGAGCAGGCGGGGGTGCCCGAGGTCGAGCATGGTGAGGAGGTCTCCGCCGGTTTCCGGGCCTCGCTCGCGTCGATGCGGGACGCCTACGGCCGGGCTCGGACCGCCATCGACGGGCTGGCCACCGGCGAGGCCAGCACCTTCTACGACGGTGTCCAGGACACGGTGGAGACCCTCCAGCAGGAGTACGACGCGAGCGCGCTGGACACCAGCCGGCTGGACTCGGAGGAGCTCAAGCGCGCCTTCGACGAGGTACCTGAATGCCGTTGACCGGTTCCGGGCAGACACCGGCGGCGCAGCCGCTGCCGGTAGCCTTCCCGGTGCCCGACCCGGCCCCACCGGCGGCACGCCGGCGATCCTCCCGCGGTCGGCGGGCCACCGCGAGCGCAAGCGCCGGGGAGCCGGAGGCCGAGCCGCTGGCCGGCGACGATGCCCCGGCACCGGTCCCGGCGGAGCCGGCCAACACCGACCGGCAACTGGTCTTCTTCGGTGCCGAGACCGGCGAACCCTCGGTTGCCGATCTTGCCGGGCTGCTCGCCGGACCGGGCGAGGTGCACCGGATGGGCGGAACCGCCCGGCTGTCGGTGGTGGTGGACGCCGCGTGGCGGGTGCACGTGCTCGTCGGCGAGCTGGCCCAACGGGGTGTCCGGGCCAGCTGGGCAGCCACCGAGGACCAGCGGTACGCGGTCCGTACCGCGTACACCCGGGCGATCGTGCCGCTCGCGGCGGCCTGGCTGCGCGGCCCGACGCAGCACCCGCCACCGGGGTTCCAGCTCGACGGCCGGCGGCTGCGCCTCTGGCTCGCCGCGGCGGGGATCGCCGAACCACCGGACTTCCTGCTCCGGCTGGGCGGCGTCGATGCGCAGCGGTGGTCGGTGGTCGGTGCCGCCCTGGCCCGGGCGGGGTTGGCCGGCGAGCTGGTGGAGCCGGGGCCGGGCGGTCCCGGGTACCTGATCAGGGGACGTCGCCGGACGCTGCGGCTGGCCGAGCTGGTCGGTGAGCGGCCGTCCGCGGCCCCGTCGACAGCCTGGCCGACCCGCGGCTGAGGCCGGCCGGGGTGCTGTCCGGCTGTCTGATCGGGGACAGCCCGGGTGTCGGGGAACACAGGGAGGATCGGTGCAGTTCAACCTCCACGAGGGGCTGCGATGGTTACAGCGGCCCGCTCGACGCCCTACCCAGGGTGTACGGTGACGCCGATTGCGTGACCACAGATCGTCCGGGGCAGATTGCCGCCCGCGAAACCTGAAACACGGACGGCGCGTTACGTTGGACATCCGGACCGCCGGGTACCGGTGGGTCGAGTGCGCCCGGAGCCGGCCAGGCGCGGCCATTTAGTCAGGAATGAGGTCGAAGCAGACGTGCCGAGCAACGCTGGAACCACCCGTCTGGTCATCGTCGAGTCTCCGGCGAAGGCCAAGACGATCTCGGGCTACCTCGGCCCGGGGTACGTCGTGGAGGCCAGCTTCGGGCACGTCCGCGACCTGCCGCGCAACGCCGCCGATGTGCCGGCGAAGTACAAGGGCGAGCCATGGGCCCGGCTCGGCGTCGACGTCGACAACGGCTTCCACGCCCTCTATGTCGTCTCCGCCGACCGCAAGCAGCAGATCAGCAAGCTGACCAAGCTGGCCAAGGAGGTCGACGAGATCTTCCTCGCCACGGACGAGGACCGGGAGGGCGAGGCGATCGCCTGGCACCTGGTGGAGACGCTCAAGCCGAAGGTGCCGGTCCGGCGGATGGTCTTCCACGAGATCACCAAGCCGGCGATCCAGGCGGCGGTGGCCAACCCACGGGAGATCGACCGCGACCTGGTCGACGCCCAGGAGGCGCGGCGCATCCTCGACCGGCTCTACGGCTACGAGGTCTCCCCGGTGCTGTGGAAGAAGGTCATGCCGAGGCTGTCGGCGGGCCGGGTGCAGTCCGTGGCGACCCGGATCGTGGTCGAGCGGGAGCGGCAGCGGATGGCCTTCCGCACCGCCGAGTACTGGGACATCCTCGCCACGCTCGCCGTGACCAACCCGGGCGAGGGGCCGCGCAACTTCAACGCCACCCTGGTCGCGTTGAACGGTGACCGGATCGCCACCGGCAAGGACTTCGAGCCGACCACCGGTCGCGTTCGCGCCGGGGCGGGTGTGGTGCACCTCGACGAGGGGGGCGCCCGAGGGCTCGCCGCCCGGCTGGCCGGGCGGCCGTTCGCCGTCACCCGGGTCGAGGAGAAGCCGTACCGGCGCCGGCCGTACGCGCCCTTCATCACCTCCACCCTCCAGCAGGAGGCGGCCCGCAAGCTACGGCTCTCGTCGCAGCAGACGATGCGCACGGCGCAGCGGCTATACGAGAACGGCTACATCACCTACATGCGTACCGACTCGGTGAACCTGTCGGAAACCGCCATCGCGGCGGCCCGTCGGCAGATCATCGAGCTGTACGGCGAGCGCAGCGTGCCGCCGGAGCCGCGTCGCTACACCGGCAAGGTGAAGAACGCGCAGGAGGCGCACGAGGCGATCCGCCCGGCGGGGGACAACTTCCGTACGCCGGGCGAGGTGGCCAAGGAATTGTCGGCCGAGGAGTTCAAGCTCTACGAGCTGATCTGGCGGCGCACCATCGCCTCGCAGATGACCGACGCGGTCGGCTCCAGCGTCTCGGTTCGCATCCGGGCGACCACCACCGCCGGCGAGGAGGCCGACTTCGGCGCCACCGGCAAGACCATCACCGACCCGGGCTTCCTGCGCGCCTACGTCGAGTCCAGCGACGACGAGAACGCCGAGGCGGAGGACGCCGAGCGTCGCCTGCCCAACCTGGTGAAGGACCAGCCGCTCACCGCCCAGGAGTTGGCCGCGCAGGGCCACCACACCCAGCCGCCGTCCCGCTACACCGAGGCGTCGCTGGTCAAGGCCCTGGAGGAGCTGGGCATCGGCCGCCCCTCCACGTACGCCTCGATCATGCAGACGATCCAGGACCGTGGGTACGTCTTCAAGCGCGGCCAGGCCATGATCCCGTCGTTCCTCGCGTTCGCGGTGATCGGGCTGATGGAGCGCCACTACCCGCGCCTGATCGACTACGACTTCACCGCCAGTATGGAGAACGAGCTGGACGAGATCGCCGGTGGCGACCACGCCGCCGTCGACTTCCTCACCGCGTTCTACTTCGGCACCACCAACGGCGCCGGGGACCAGGACATCGCCCGCTCCGGTGGGCTGAAGAAGCTGGTCACCGAGAACCTCAGCGACATCGACGCGCGCAGCGTCAACTCCATCCCGCTGCACACCGACGACGAGGGACGTGAGGTGGTGGTGCGGGTCGGCCGGTACGGGCCGTACCTGCAACGCTCGGTGCCCGGCGAGGAGCAGACCCCCGCCGCGGAGGGCGAGGAGGGCACCACCCCGGGCGACCGGGCGCCGATCCCGGAGGGGCTGGCGCCGGACGAGCTCACCCCGGAGAAGGTGCACGAGCTGTTCCTCGGCGGTGGTGGCGAACGCAAGCTGGGTGACGACCCGGCCACCGGGGAGCCGATCCTGCTCAAGTCCGGCCGGTTCGGCCCGTACGTGGCCAGCGGCGAGCGGAAGTCCTCGCTGCTGCGCTCGCAGTCGCCGGACTCGCTCACCCTCGACGAGGCGCTCAAGCTGCTCAGCCTGCCCCGGCTGATCGGGGTGGGCCCGGACGGCGCGGAGGTGCTCGCCAACAACGGCCGCTACGGACCGTACGTGAAGCGTGGTGACGAGTTCCGCTCGCTGGACTCGGAAGACAAGATGTTCACCGTCACGCTGGACGAGGCGCTGGCGTTGCTGGCCGCCCCGAAGACCCGCCAGCGTCGGGCCGCGGCCCCGCCGTTGCGGGAGATGGGCGCCGACCCGCTGACCGAGAAGCCCCTGGTCATCAAGGACGGCCGGTTCGGCCCGTACGTCACCGACGGGGAGACCAACGCCTCCCTGCGGCGCGGTCAGACTCCCGAGGAGTTGAGCCTGGCGGAGGCCTCCGAGATGCTCGCCGAGAAGCGGGCAAAGGGTCCGGCCCCGAAGAAGACCCCCGCGAAGAAGGCCCCGGCCAAGAAGACCCCCGCCAAGGCCACCCCCGCCAAGGCCGCCAAGAAGACCCCCGCCAAGGCCGCCAAGGCCACCCCCGCGAAGAAGACCACCAGCACCGCCCGCACCACCGACTGACCTCTCCCCGCGTGATCTTGGTACGGGAGCGCCCCTCCAGGGGCGTTTCGGACCAAGATCCGGTGTTGGCCGGGCTAGCCGAGGAGGGTGGTCAGGTGGGGGGTGGTGAAGGTGTGGTGGGGGTCCAGACGGGCGCGGATCTGTTGGAAGTCGTGCCAGCGGGGGTAGGCGGGAGCCAGCGACTCGGCGTCGCGCCAGTGCAGCTTGCCCCAGTGCGGCCGGCCACCCAGCGCGGTCGCCACCTTCTCGAAGGCCCGGAAGTACGGCTCGTAGGGCATGCCGACGTACTGGTGCACGGCGAGGTACGCGGATTCGCGTCCGTAGGAGTGCGACAGCGGGATCCGGTCGGCGGCGGTGAACCGCACCTCGACCGGGAAGAGCACCTTGAACGGCAGCCCGTCGATGATCCGGCGCAGCGCGTCGAGCGCGTCGGCCAGGGTTTCGCGCGGTAGCGCGTACTCCATCTCCAGGAAGCGGACCCGGCGCGGACTGCAGAAGACCGCGTCGGAGCGGCCGGTGTAGATCCGCTCGGTGAGCGCCCGGGCGGAGAGGGCGCTGATCCCCGGCGCGAGGTTCGGCATCGCCCGGCTGAGCCGGCAGGCCCCGGCGAAGACGGTGTTGGCCAGGAAGTCGTCGTCGCGCCAACTGCGCCAGCGGGACAACGGCCGGTCGTCGACGGCCACCCGGTCGTTCGTCTTCAGCTGCACCCGGGTGGTGTACGGGAACCAGAAGAACTCGACGTGATCGTGCGCGTCGACCAGTGCGGGGATCTCCGCCAACACGGAGTCCAGGGACGCCGGGCGCTCCTGTGCCCGCAGCACGAAGGCGTCCACGCAACGCAACGTCACCTCGACCAGTACGCCGAGCGCGCCGAGCGAGATTCGGGCGGCGTCGAAGACGTCGGGCCGCTCGTCGGCCGAGCAGCGCAGCACCTCGCCGGCCCCGGTGACCAGGGTCAGCGCCTCGACGAAGGTGGCCAGGCCCCCGTGTGCCGCGCCGGTGCCGTGGGTGCCGGTGGAGATCGCTCCGGCCACCGTCTGCGCGTCGATGTCGCCGAGGTTGGGCAGCGCCAGCTGATGACCGGCGAGTAGGGCGTTCAGTTCCCGCAGCGTCATCCCGGCCGGTACGGTGACGAGGCGCCGATCGATGTCCACGCGTACGTCGATGGCGAGTCGGGCCAGGTCCATCCGCCTCCCGTCGCCGACCGCGACGGGGGTGAAGGAGTGGCCGCTGCCGACCGGGCGGATCCGCTCACCGGCCTCGGCTGCCGCGCGGACCTGCTCGGCCACCTCGGCGACGGAGGACGGTCGCAGGACGGCGGTGGCGCGGCTGTGCTGGTTTCCGGCCCAGTTGGACCAGGTGGCGGCATCGGCGGGTCCGGTTCCGGCCATCGGCGCGCTCCTCAAGATGAATATGAACCGAATTCATATCAGGAACGTTGTTCCTGGTAAACACCGCAATCGAGGTCCGCTCGTTGTACCGGTAGTCACGGTCTCGTGACGTGCAGATATGTTCATCCGTCGAGAGGGGGTGGCGAGTGTCCACTTCAGCCGCCACGACCGGGCCGCTGCGCCGTGTACCAGTGCAGGGTCGTAGTGTCGCGCGCGTTCAGCGGATGCTGGACGCCTGTGCCGAACTCGTCGACGAGGTGGGGTACGAGGGGCTGACCACCACCCTGCTCGCCGAGCGGGCTGAGGTGGCGATCGGGTCGGTCTACCAGTTCTTTCCGGACAAGCGGGCGATCGTGCAGGCGCTGACGCTGCGCACGATGGAGTCCTATCTCCAGCGGCTCGATGAACGCTTCGCCTCGGACGATCTGACCCACTGGTGGGACGGAGTCGACGCGGGGATCGATGAATACATCACGATGCACCGCACCGTTCCCGGGTTCCGTACCCTGCACTTCGGCGACGTGGTCGACCTGCATCTGCTCGATGAGCAGCGGGACAACAACGGGGTGATCGCCGACCAGTTGGGCCGGGTGCTCACCGAGCGGTTCGGCCTGGCCGACGTCCCCGAGCTGCGTTTCCATCTGGAGATCGCGGTGGAGGCGGCCGACGCCCTGATCAAGCTCGCGTTCCGGCGGAAGCCGGACGGGGATGACCGGGTGCTGACCGAGGCCAAGGCGCTGATCCGCGAGTACCTGCACCGTCAGGTGAACGCGCGGGGCGATTCCGGTCACCGGCCGGTCGTGCAGCCCGCGAAGCCGGCCGACGACCAGATCGTCGAGCCCGCCCAGCCGGCCGCGCAGCCCGCCTGACGCTCAGAGGAAGGCACGGCCCTCACCTCGGTAGGTCGGCACGGTGGCTACCACGCTGTCGCCGTCCACCAGGTGCAGCTCGTTGACCCGCTCGCACAGCTCGCCGGACTTGGCGTGGCGGAACCAGACCCGGTCACCGATGCGCAGGGTGGCGGCCCTCGACCCGGTCAGCGGCGTCTGCACCTCGCCGGCCCCCTCGGCACCGAGCAGCTTGAGCCCGGTAGGCAGCCACGGTCGGGGCAGCCGGCTACGGTCGGCCGAGCCGGAGGCGATCCAGCCGCCGCCGAGCACGGTGGCCAGTTCGGGTGCCGGCCGGCGGACCACCGAGCAGGCGAAGAAGGCCGCTGGGGTGGGTTGCCAGGCCCGGTACGCGTCGAAGAGTGTCGGCCCGTACAGCCCGGATCCCGCGGTGACCTCGGTTACCGCGGGATCGGCGCTGGTCGCGGCCACGCTGCCGGTGCCACCACCGTTGACGAACTCCAGGTCCGCGTGCTCGCGTACCGCGGCCACCGCCGTGCTCCGGCGGGCCAGCAACTCGCGGTACGACCCGCGTTGAGCCAGCCGGATCGCGGTGCCGAGCGCCGTCCTTCCGGGCGGTGCGTCGCCCAGGCCGGCAATCTGTGCCTCGTACGACATCAGTCCGACCAGCCGGAAGCCCGGCCGGCGGACGACGGTGGCGGCGAGCCGGCCGGCCGCCCGCGCGCTGTGCACCGGTGAGCGACGCACACCGACGTGCACCCGGCCGCCCAGCAGCCGCCAGGAGGCGTCCAGGTCGAGGCAGACCCGCAGCTCCGGCCGGCGACCGGGGGGCGACACCGCGTCGCAGAAGTCCAGCTGCTCCGGGTCGTCGATCATCAGGGTTACCGCCGCCATGAGCGTCGGGTCGGCGACGAGTTCCGCCAGCGCTCCCCGGTCGACCGTGGGGTACGCCACCAGCACGTCGGCGCTGACGCCGGTGCGGACCAGCCAGATCGCCTCAGGCAGCGTGAAAGCCATCACCGCGTGCCAGCCCGGCCGGGCCAGCGCGCGGGCGACCAGTTCGCGGCTACGCAGCGACTTGCTGGCGATCCGCAGCGGTTTGCCGTCGGCCCGGTCGACGAGCGCGGCGGCGTTGCTGTCGAAGGCCCTGAGGTCGACCACCGCGTACGGGGGGTCGAGGTGCGCGGTCGCCCGGTCGAGGCGGTGGCGCAGGTTCTCGCTGTCGGTGGCCACGTGTGCACGCTAACTGTGAAACGGTTAATGCGAAATACCCTCGCGTCTGCCTGCCTGGGTCGGGCTGGCCACCGCGGCCTAGGCTGCGGCGAGCAGGCGATGCAGGACGGGACGACGTCCCTGTCAGGTCTAGAGTGTTCCACCGGGGGTGCCCAGCGATGGGCCGGCACGTGGAGGTACGGCCATCGAAAGCGAGTTCAACGGCGAGTCGTCCGGCGTGTCGCCGTCCGCGGACCAGCCCGCCAGCACAGCCGGACAGCCGGCCGGCAAAGCCGACTCAGCCGGACAGCCCGCCGGCACCGCCGGACGCGGCGCGACCGGCCAGCCCGGCGGTGCCACCAACCAGCCCGGCAAGGCGGGGGCGCAGAGCCCGTCGGGCGGACCCGGCGGCCAACCCGACCTGACCGGGTACGGTGCGATCCGTTCGGTGCTGCGCATCCGGCCGTTCCGCCGGCTCTGGATCGTGCTCGGCGCGGCCTCCTTCGGTGACTGGCTCGGACTGCTCGCCACCAGCGTCTTCGCCGCCGCCCAGGTGGAGGGGAGCACCGCCAAGGGCGCGGCCTTCGGTGGCGTGATCGCCATTCGGCTGCTACCCGCCCTGCTGCTCGGCCCGTTCGCCGGAGTGCTCGCCGACCGGTTCGACCGGCGCTGGACGATGGTCATCTGCGACCTGCTGCGATTCGTGCTCTTCGCCTCCATCCCGCTGTACGCGCTGACCGGCGCCAGCGGCGCGCGGGTGGTCAGCTGGGCGGCCATCGCCACCTTCCTGATCGAGACGGTCACCCTGCTCTGGATCCCGGCCAAGGAAGCCGCGGTACCGAACCTCATCCCGCGGGCCCGGCTGGAGACGGCCAACCAGCTCACCCTGATCACCACGTACGGCCTGACCCCGGTCTTCGCCGCGATCGTGCTGTCGTCGCTCGACGGCATCATCCGGGGCGCCACCGGAGGTGAGATCCCCTCCTGGTCCCAGCCGGCCCAGCTCGCGCTCTGGTTCAACGCATTCTCCCGGCTCGCCACCGCCGTGGTGGTGGCCTTCGGCATCAAGGAGATCAGCCAGGGGCAGACCGACGAGCAGGACCGTACCGAGCAGAGCATGATGCGCCAGTTCACCGAGGGCTGGCGGTTCATCGGGCAGACCCCGCTGGTCCGGGGACTGGTCCTCGGCATCCTCGGCGCCTTCGCCGGCGGCGGCATCGTGATCGGCACCGCCCGGTTCTTCGCCGACTCGCTCGGCGCCGGTGACGCCGCGTTCTACCTGCTGTTCGGCGCGATCTTCATCGGCCTGGCGATCGGCATCGGGCTCGGGCCGATGATCGTGCGGGACATGTCCCGGCGGCGTTGGTTCGGCATGAGCATCGTGCTGGCCAGCGCCTCGGTGATGACGTTGGCCTTCGCCATCCACCTGTCCATGGCGTTGGTCGGTGCGGTCCTGGTCGGCGCCGGCGCGGGGATGGCCTTCCTCTCCGGCACCACCCTGCTCGGCGGCGAGGTCGCCGACGAGGTACGCGGTCGGGTCTTCGCCGTGGTGCAGATCGGCACCCGGCTCGTGCTGATCCTGGCGATCGCGCTGGGCAGCCTGCTCGCCGGCGTCGGTGGATCTCGCATGCTGACCATCGCCGACCTCGGCATCTCCGTCTCCTCCACCCGCCTGCTGCTGCTCGCCGCCGGCGCGGCCGGGATCTTCGCCGGGATCAGCGCGTTCGGTCAGATGGACGACAAGAAGGGCGTTCCGGTCCTGGCCGACCTGTGGGGGTCGATCCGGGGTCGGCCGCTGATGCCGGCCGAACCGTTCGTCTCGGCCGGGCTCTTCGTGGTCTTCGAGGGCGGCGAGGGCGCGGGCAAGTCGACCCAGCTCGCCCAGTTGGCCGAGCGGCTGCGCGGCGAGGGGCGGGACGTGGTGGTCACCCGGGAGCCCGGCGCCACCGGCATCGGGGCCCGGATCAGGTCGCTGGTGCTCGACACCGCCGCCGGGGAGGCGCCCTCGCCGCGCGCCGAGGCGCTGCTCTACGCCGCCGACCGGGCGCACCACGTGGCCACCGTCGTCCGGCCCGCCCTGGTCCGCGGCGCGGTGGTGATCAGTGACCGGTACGTCGACTCGTCCCTGGCCTACCAGGGCGCCGGGCGTACGCTGCCGGTCGACGAGGTCTCCTGGCTCTCCTCCTGGGCCACCGGCGGGCTCAAGCCCGACCTGGTGGTGCTGCTCGACGTCGACCCGGGTACCGGGCTGTCCCGGGTGGCCGCCCGCAACGAGACCGCCGACCGGCTGGAGGCCGAGTCGGTCTCCTTCCACGAGCGGGTCCGCTACGCCTTCCTGGATCTCGCCGCCGCCGACCCGAAGCGTTACCTGGTGCTGGACGCGGCCCGCCCGGTCGAGGAGATCGCGGAGCAGGTCTCCCGCCGGGTGGAGGAGATGCTGGGCGACCGCGGCAACATCGAGCACCCGCCGCCGGCGAACGGCCCGGACACCTCGGTGCAGCCCGAGTTATCCCCGTCGGAGCTGGTGGTGACGGAGCGGACGTGATGCCGGACGCCTTCTTCGACCTGGTCGGGCAGGACGAGGCGGTGGAGACCCTGCGCCGGGCCGCCGCCGCGGCCGCTGCCGTGCTGCGCACGGCCGGCGAGCCGGCGCCGGAGGCCGGCGGCGGCCCGGGTGGCGGGATGACCCATGCCTGGATCTTCACCGGCCCGCCCGGGTCGGGACGGTCGGTCGCGGCACGTGCCTTCGCCGCCGCGCTCCAGTGCGTGCACGGCACCGGCTGTGGGACGTGCCCCGGCTGCCACACCACCCTCGCCGGTACCCACGCCGACGTTCGGCTGGTGGTGCCCGATGGGCTCTCCATCGGTGTGAACGAGATGCGGGCCCTGGTGCTCCGGGCGGCCAGCACCCCCTCCGGTGGTCGATGGCAGGTCGTGATCATCGAAGACGCCGACCGGCTCACCGAGGCGGCCGGTAACGCGCTGCTCAAGGCGGTCGAGGAGCCACCACCGCGTACCGTCTTCCTGCTCTGCGCGCCGTCCACCCACCCGGACGACATCTCGGTGACCATCCGGTCACGGTGCCGGGTCGTACCGCTTCGCCAGCCCTCCGCCGACGCGGTGGCCGAGGTGCTGGTCCGCCGGGACGGCGTCGCGCCGGACGTGGCGCGGTGGGCGGCGGCGGCCACTCAGGGGCATGTGGGACGGGCCCGCCGGCTGGCCGGCGATCCACAGGCCCGCGCCCGGCGTGCTGCGGTACTGGCGGTGCCGCGGCGGCTGACCAGCGTGGGCGCGGCCTTCGACGCGGCGTCCGCGCTGATCGAGGCGGCCGAGGCGGAGGCCGAGGCATCGGTCGCGGAGATCGACGCGACGGAACGCTCGGCGCTGGAGACGGCGCTCGGTGCGGGTGGCACCGGTCGGGGCGCGGCCGGCGCCGCGCGGGGATCCGCCGGGCAGCTGAAGGACCTGGAGCGGCGCCAGAAGTCCCGGGCGACCCGGGCGCAGCGGGACGCGTTGGATCGCGCCCTGGTCGACCTGGCCGCCTTCTACCGGGACGCGCTCATGACGGCCTTGGGTGCGCCGGTGGCGCCGGTGCACGCCGACACCGCGGAGCTGGCCGACACCGGTGCCCGTAGCTGGCAGGCGGAGGGGACGCTGCGGCGGCTGGAGGCCGTGCTCTCCTGTCGCACGGCGATCGAGGCCAACGTCAAGCCCCGGATCGCGGTCGAGGCGATGATGCTCGCCCTCTGGAAGGGCTGACCCAACCGCCGTTCGGTGGGTGGCGTGCCAGCCGTCCCGCGCTCCGGACCGTTATCCACAGCCATCGACAGGCGCAATTCGCGTGCGGTACGGTCCGGTGTGCCGTGGTGACGGTGGCGGCACGCACAGTGATGGCGCTCGGGAGGAGTCCGGCGATGCCGCGGGGTGAGATCGACGAGGCGTGGATCGAGGAGGCGATCCGGCGCTACCGTCGGATCGAGTCCCTCCAGGCCGAGTTCGACCAGGCCGTGGCGACGGTCGAGGTCACCGTTCGATCGCCGGACGGCCTGGTGGAGGTGGTGGTCACCGCCGGAGGCCGGATCACCGACGTGCGGTTCCTCGGGCCCCTGCACGCCCGGGCTCCGCGCGACGTGGCCAACTCGGTGCGGGCTGCGGTCGCCGCGGCTGCCGACGCCGCCGAGTGGGCGAGGGAGAAGCTGCACAACGAGACCTTCACCGCCTACCGACCGTTGGCGGGGGCCTGAGATGGACAGCCTTCGCGCTCTGGCCGGCCGCCTCGACGAGGCTAGCGCCACGCTGACCGCCCTCTCCCGTTCGGTCACCGCCAGTGACCCGGCTCAGGTGGCGTTCGGCGCCGACGCACCGGGGCGGCCGGGCGAGATCGGCCGGGCGCTGCACCGACAGTGGGTGGCCGCCACCGGTGACCGGGCGCGGGAGGCACACTCCGCCGCCGCCCAGGTGGCGGCCGTGGCCGCCGCGCTGCGGGAGGCGGCCGACCGGTATTCCGACACCGATTCCGTCGCCTCCCGTCGGTTGATCGGCGAAAGCTGATGGACGCCCTGGACCGGCTCGCCGAGCCCGGCGTCGAGCTGCTGCACCGCGTCGACACGTTGCTGGCCGCCGGTGCCCCCGAGGGGCACCGGGTCTGGCCGTTGCTGCGCCGGATGCAGGTGCTGCCCGGTGAGGCGCTGCGCAGCTTTCTCGACCTGCGGGCCGCACCGCTGGCCACCGCCGGGCACGCCGTGCGCCGGCACGTGCACGGGTACGACCACGCCTGCGCCGCGCTGACCGACCCGATCCTCTGGTCGGGGTCGGCGGCACTGGCCTACAGCCAGTCCCGGGCCACGTTGCTGCGCCACCTCGACGAGGGGCCGGAGAGCCTGGTCGGGCGGCTGGAAGCCACCGCTGGCTACGCCGACGCGCTCGCCGATTGGGTGGAGGGCAGCCGGCTCGCCGTGGCCCGGGCGCTGGCCGAGGTGATCGGCTCGGCCGAGGCGGTCGCCGTCGTCGCGGCCACCTCGGTCAGTCGTGCCTCGACAGATGCCGGCCCGTCCTCGCCGGGTCGAATCGCCGCCGCCGAAGTCGGCGCGCGGGTGCTGGCGGTGCTCTGTGTCGCCTACGACGGTGCGGAGAACCTGTTGCGGCAGTGGTCACCGAGCCTGGCCGAGTCTCCGTGGCGGCCGGCCGGCGCCCGCTTCCGTCCCGACCCCGGTGGCGGAACACCGGGTGGCCGGACGACCCGCGTCGGCTGGTGACACCGGCCGGACGGGCACGGCGTCGGCTGGTGAACCGGCCGGACAGGCACGGCTTCGGCTGGTGAACCGGCCGGACGGGCGCACGGCGTCGCCCACGGGCACCCGTCCGGGCTGCCTGTCGGCGACGCCGTGCCATCCCTGCACCCCCCGCAGGTCTGCCCCTACTCAACGCGGTCGAAGCTGCTTTGTCCCGCCTGCCGCGCAGGTTTCAACCGTCCGGGCCGGCATCGTCGTACCGGCGGTTGGGATGGGGATCGGTCGAGTCGACAATCATGGATGCCTGCACGGCGTACTCGCCGATGATGCCGACCGGACACGCCGCCGTGCCGGCGACGTAGGGTGAGGGCATGGGCATGCTCTGCGCGGTCAGCTTCCAGCGGTACGGGCGCCTCTACTACCTCGACCCTGGCGAGCTGCGGCCGCAGGTGGGCGACAAGGTGCTGGTCCCCACCGACGACGGTCCCGAGGTGGCGGAGTGCGTGTGGGCGGCGCAGTGGGTCACCGAGGAGACCGAGGGCTTCCCCCGGCTGGCCGGGCTGGCCCAGGATGAGGACCTGCGACGGGACGAGGCGCTGCGGCGGCGCAAGGCCGAGGCGAAGGTCGCGGCGAAGCGACTGATCCGCGAGCACAGCCTGCCGATGAAGGTGGTGGCGGTCGACCACGTGCTCGGCAACGGTGAGAGCGGCGGCGAGCGCAGCACCATCTACTTCACCGCCCCGCATCGGGTGGACTTCCGCTCCCTGGTACGCGACCTCGGTGCGACCCTGCACTGCCGGGTGGAGCTGCGCCAGCTCTCGGCCCGGGATTCGGCCCGGGTGCAGGGTGGCATTGGTTCCTGTGGGCGCGACCTGTGCTGCGCCACCTTCCTGAACGACTTCGAGCCGGTCACCATCCGGATGGCCAAGGACCAGGATCTCCCGCTCAACCCGCTGCGCATCTCCGGTGCCTGTGGCCGGTTGATGTGCTGCCTCAAATACGAACATCCTTTGTATGCCCGTTTTACCGAATCAGCTCCGGCAATCGGCGCCCGCGTCACCACGCCGGAAGGGGAGGGCCGCGTGGTCGGTCACAGCGTCCCGAGAGACGCGGTGACCGTTCGCCTGGACGCCGACGGCTCGCGCTCCATGTGCTCCCGCGCCGACGTCTGCGGCTCCCGCCGCGACTACGAAAGCCGTGACCTGTCAGGCCCGGAGGGTGCAGCGAGATGATCGACGTGCCTCGTCACTCACGGCGGTGAACCCGGCACGGATGACCGCGCAGCCGTGCGGGACAGCATTCGTCTCACCTTGCTCGTTACCATCCAGCGATGGGCATGAGGAACTATCTGATTGAGGGCGTCTCCGGCACCGGCAAGACTTCGGTCTGCAAAGAGTTGCAGCGGCGCGGCTATCATGCCATCAATGGTGACCGGGAACTGGCTTATCAGGGCGACCCGGAGACTGGTGAGCCGTTGGAAGGGCTCGGGCACGAGCACCACATCTGGCGCGTGGACGACGTGAGGGCTCTGGTCGCCAACCACGACGAGCCGGTGACCTTCTTCTGCGGGGGCTCACGAAACTTTCACAAGTTCATCGACTTGTTTGATGGCGTCTTTGTCCTTGACGTCGACTTGCGCACTTTGCATCGGCGGCTTGACGGGCGACCGGAAGACGAGTGGGGTGGCAAACCGGCGGAGCGCGAACTCATCTTTCGATTGCAGCGAACGAAGGAAGACATTCCGAGAAGCGGTACCGTAATCGACGCCACCCCACCTCTCGCGAGCGTCGTCGACGAGATCCTTCGTCAAGTAATGCTGTCTCCGAGCAAGTGAGAGCATCCGCTGGACCAGATCTCAGGAGTCGGCCCCGGAGATCCGCAGCCGCCTCCACGCCCCCACCCCCTGACCATGTTGATCAAGAAGTTTGCGCCCTGGATCGGCCCGGCGGAGGGCGCAAACTTCTTGATCACCCCGGTGGGGGTGGGGGTGGGGTGGGGGGTTAGGTGAGGGTGATGGGGGGTTCGGCCAGGTGGGGGGTCAGCGGGGTGGTGGGGGTCAGCCAGGAGGCGTCGGGGGAGTGGTCGGTGTTGATCCGCCAGTCGCGGGCCACCCGATCGACCGCGACCGGGTAGAGGGTGAGCGTGCCGTCGGGGTCGATGCGCAGGCGTACGAAGCCCTTCGCGTCCTCGATGCCCTGCCCGGCGAACAACTCGTTGACGTTCACCCCGAACGCGCTGGCGATCAGCAGATACCCGGCCACCAGTTGGCTGGCCACCAGTCCGATCACCGGCAGGTAGACCACCGCCGCGGCGACCGCCGGCAGCGGCCAGGGCCAGTCGTGGAACGGCAGGGCGAGCCAGGCCCAGGTGCCGGCGGCAGCCAACCCGACCTGGGCCAGACCGTGCCCGACGCCGAGGATCCAGTGCCGGGCGTGCCGTTTGCCACCGGAGCTGGGCGGCTTGGCGAACAGGGCCGCCGCGAGCACCGTGACCAGCACCATCATCACCAGCGGTACGCTGAACAGCCGCTGCTCTGAGGCCTCGGACCGGAAGTCGGTCACGCCGGCCATGGAGAGCATCAGCAGGGTCTGCAGGATGCCCAGCAACGTCGAGAAGCCCGGGTTGCGGCGCGGCAGACGGGCGAAGATCCCCCAGCCGTACCGGCGGGACCGGGCCGCATCGGGGTAGCGGCCGGCCAACTCGTACGTCCGGGAGGGGCTGGACCGGCGGGCCATGGTGTCCCGAGGCGGCACCTCGATCCGCTCGGGCAGCTTGTGGGTCGGATAGAGGTACGCCCCGCCACTGCCGCAGGTCACCAACTGCCGGCCGTCGGGCCCGGTGTACCGGGCGTAATGGTGCAGGTCGCCGGAGATCAGCAGCCGTACCTGGGCACCGGTGGGCGCGATGATGGTCCGGATGAAGTAGTCGATCGAGTCGTACGCCTTGGGCTGGTCGACGGCCTTGACCCACTGCGGGGCCGGCACCGCCAGGATCACCCGGCTCTGCGGTCCGAGCTTCTTCGCCACCGCGTCGAAGTAGGTGAGCTGCGGGTCGTCGACGTACGACCCGGACTGGTCGTCGAGCCCGAGCAACCACCAGCCGGCGGGCAGCTCGGCGGCGAAGTACGAGCGGGACTGGCCGGTACGCCAGCCGCCGAAGTGCCGGTCCCGGGTGCGGACGAAAAGCCGGAGGAACGCGGTCAATCCGTCGTACCAGTCATGGTTACCGGGGACCGCGAAGATCGTCGGCTGCACCGACGGTTCCGGTGTGGTCGGCAGCGCCGCCTGGTAGGGCCCCTTGCAGCGATCCTCGTACGCCTCGTAGTCCGCCGACGGGTAGACCTGGTCGCCGCCCATCACCAGGGTCTGCGCCCGGGGCAGCCGGTGCCCGTCCACCTCCAGCTCCCGCTGGGCGAGCAGGTACGCGACCGAGTAGGTGGCGTTGAAGCCGTCACCCAGATCGGCCACGTAGTCGAGCCACAGCCCGCCGTCGGGCCCGACCTGCTTTGCGATCTCCGCGTCCAGCGCCTTCTGCAACTCCCGCTTGTCCAGGTATGCGCCGAACAGCAGCGCCAGCAGCGTACGCAGGCCGGTGCTGATCAGTAGGAACGGTGCCAGCCACGGCACCGGCTTGCGGGGCGTGAAGCCCAGCTCCAGCGGATCGGTGCTGCGTGGCCGCCGGGACGCCCGCCCGCCGGTCGCTTCCTCGGCGTACGGATCCGCCGGGGCGGGCTGCCGGGGCGGGGTGTCGACCGGTTCGTCGGAGCGGGGGTGATCGTCGGTCACCCGCTGGAGCCTAGTGCCGTCCGGCCGGGCGTGCCGAGCCGTAAACGCACCGGTGTCCGGTTCGCCGCTCGGCAATCCCGCTCGGGCCCGGGCCGACGCGTGCCGTACACTTGACCACCGTTGCCGCCTTAGCTCAGTCGGCTAGAGCGACGCACTCGTAATGCGTAGGTCGACGGTTCGATTCCGTCAGGCGGCTCGGGATGATGCCCTGACCAGCGGAGACGCAGGTCGGGGCATCGTTTGTATCGATGAAGATTTGAGTCACCCCCCGAAAACTCCGCCACGCGACTTGGCATCGCCGATGGTCTGACCAGGACCCTGGTGCGACGGGAAACTTTCGAGGACCTGCTGCGCCGCGCCGGCTAGCGGGTTCTGCTGGCGGGGATGGGGCCGTCCGGTTCGACCGGGGCCTGCGCGGTTGGACCCGCCTTCTCGCCGAGTCTCGCTTGGGCTACCGCTTCCACTCCTGACCGGCAGAAGTCTTCAGTACTCGGTACTACCGCCTAGCGGTACTCGGTGATACCGTGTACCAGTACCCGGTCGTACTAGATACCGGATTGGGGGGTTGGGGTGGAGGATCTGACCGAGATGCTGAAGGGCACGCTTGAGGGCTGCGTGCTCGAAATCATCGGCCGTGAGGAGACCTACGGCTACGCCATCACGCGCCGCCTGAACGAGCTCGGTTTCGCCGATGTCATCGACGGCACGGTGTACACCATCCTGCTGCGCCTGGAGCGCAACAAGCTCGTCCAGGTGTCGAAGCGGCCGTCCGAGGTAGGTCCGCCGCGCAAGTTCTACACGCTCAACGACGCCGGGCGCAGGGAGCTCGCGACGTTCTGGACGAAATGGCAGTACGTCTCCTCGCGGATCGACAAACTCAAGGAGGGCGGGGCATGAGCTTCTGGGAGACCATCACGGGCAGCGATCTGACCCGAGAGTGGAAAGCGTTCGAAGGCCGGGCGCAGGCGTTGCCGGCCGACTATCAGGCCGCGTGGGGACAGATCGTGGCTCACCTCTTCCCGTACGGGAGCTTCACGGGCCGCAACCTGACCCCCATCGCCGACGCCGCTCTCGGGTTGCTCGAGGAAGCCGCGGCCGACGGCCAGGGCATCGACGAGGTGCTCGGCGACGACATCGCCGGCTTCTCGGCGGCGCTGGCCGGCGGAGTGGGAGCCCGCAGTTACCGCGACCGGTGGCGGGAGCAGTTGAACCGGAACGTCGCACGCAAGCTGGCCCGGTTGGGAGACTGACATGAGCATCCAGGACATCATCGAGGGCAAGAAGCAGTGGCGGGCGCATGTCGCTCGGGTCAAGGCTCTCCCGCCCGACTATCGGATCGTCTACCAGGAGATGCAGCGCTACCTGTTCAAGGTCGGGCCGATCGATCTGCTCGACGGGGACCTGCTTCGTGGAATTCTCGACTTCTTCGAGGAGGGCGTCGCCGCCGGCAAGGGCGTTCTGGAGGTCACCGGCACCGACGTTGCCGCCTTCTGCGATGACCTGATCAAGGACTCGCCCACCCACGCCGACGTCTATCAGGAGTCCCTCAGCCAGTAGACCAGGCGTTGCGTGTACGTATAGGTGTGCGTATAGTCGGGTCATGCCCAACAAGACCATCTACGTGTCCGACGACGACCTGCCGCTGTTCCAGCGCGCCCAGGAACTCGCCGGCGGCACCCTCTCGGCGGCCATCGCCGCCGCGCTACGCCGTTACGTCGAGGTCGAGGAAGGCCGGCAGCAGGGGTACGACGACGTCGTCGTGCGCGTCGGGCCCGGGCTCGGCCGCAAACAGCGGTTCTCCGGAATGCTGATGGCAGAGATGGAGCGGACCGGCAACGAGCGCGACGAGACCTACCGGATCTACCGGACCCGCAGCGGGAAGTACGTCGTTCACCTCGAGCGGTCCGAGGCGCACGTGAACAACGCACCGAACGCCGAGAAATACCGCACCGGCTGGCGCGCCTGGGTCGGCGACTGGAGCGCCAACCAGTCCTGGACACGCATCCCCGCCGACTCCAGCCTGCGCATCGCTGACGACCTGGACGCGCTGCGCGAGATGATCCCGCCCGAGCTTTACGAGCTGGTTCTCGACGCCGTCCACGAACCGACGATCGAGGATCTCGACATCTGATCCACGCCTGACCAGCCACGGAAGAGCCGCCGGCTCGCCCGTCGATCACACACATCCCCACATCACGGACGGAGCCGACGGCGGCCGCCCGACGATGCCCCATGCCCAAACATAGGAGGCGGCACATGGCAACAGCCAGCCCGGCGATCCGGGTCGACGGACTACGCAAGTCCTACAAGGAACTACCCGTCCTCAAGGGCGTCGACTTCGAGGTGGCGCCCGGCAGCATCTTCGCGCTGCTCGGCTCGAACGGCGCCGGCAAGACCACAGTCGTACGCATCCTGTCCACCCTGCTCAAGCCAGACGGCGGCACGGCAAGCGTCAACGGGTTCGACGTCGGGTCCGAGCCGCTGCGGGTGCGCGAATCGATCAGCCTTACCGGGCAGTTCGCCGCCGTCGACGACATCCTCACCGGCCGGGAGAACCTGGTGATGGTCGGCCGGCTCCGCCGGCTCGGCAACCCCCGCGAGACCGCGGACGAACTGCTCGACCGGTTCGGCCTGGCCGACGCCGGCGGGCGCCGCGTCGGGACGTACTCGGGAGGCATGCGCCGCCGGCTCGACATCGCGATGAGCCTCATCGGTGACCCTCCGATCATCTTCCTCGACGAGCCGACCACCGGCCTCGACCCAGAGGGCCGCATCGAGGTATGGAACGAGATCCAGAAGCTCGCCGGCGATGGGACGACGGTGCTGTTGACCACGCAGTACTTGGAAGAGGCCGAGAAGCTCGCCGACCGGATCGCGATCCTGCACGAGGGCACGATCATCGTCTCCGGCACCCTGGCCGAACTGCGGAAACTGCTGCCGCCAGCCAAGGTCGAGTACGTGGAACGGCAGCCCACCCTCGAGGAAGTGTTCCTCTCCGTCGTCGGAAAGCAGGCCTGATCATGACCACTCACGTCCTCAGTGACACCGGCGTGATGCTCGACCGCTCGATCAAGCACGTGACCCGCAGCCTCGACACCATCATCACCGTTACGATCATGCCCATCGCGTTCCTGCTGTTGTTCCGGTATGTGTTCGGCGGCGCGATCCAGGCCAACACCGACAACTACGTCAACTATCTGATGCCCGGCATCCTGCTGATCGCGATCGCCAGCGGCATCTCGTACACGGGATTCCGGCTGTTCACGGACATGAAGAGCGGCATCTTCGAACGGTTCCACTCGATGCCGATCGCCCGGTCGTCAGTGCTGTGGGGTCATGTGCTGACCTCTCTGGTGTCCAACGCCATCTCTGTGGCGGTCATCATCGGAGTTGGGCTGGCGATCGGCTTCCGCTCCTCCGCCGGCCTGCTGGCCTGGCTCGCCGTGGCGGGCATGCTCACGCTGTTCACCCTCGCCCTGACCTGGCTCGCAGTGATCCCTGGCTTGACCGCGTCCACCCCGGACGGAGCATCCGCCTTCTCGTATCCACTCATCTTTCTACCGTTCATCAGTTCGGCGTTCGTCCCCACCGAGACGATGCCCGGCCCGGTGCGAGCCTTCGCCGAGCACCAGCCGGTCACCGCGATCGTCAACGCCATCCGAGCACTGTTCGAGCAACAGCCGGTCGGCAACGACATCTGGATCGCGCTCGCCTGGTGCGCCGGAATCCTGGTCATCGCCTACGCGCTCGCGATGGCCGCCTACCGTCGCAAGATCACCTGAACCGGAGTTCTGCAGGTTCTGCAAGGGGTCGACAGTGCCCCCGCTTACCCCCCGAAAACCTCTGCTAATCAACAACTATTGGTGACTAACGTCGATGATCTGACGATAGTGTCCGGGCCGCTCAGTGACGGGCGCTGGCGATTAATAACAAGCCGCGTCTCGTGACGTTCGGTAGGCGTAGGTCGACGGTTCGATTCCGTCAGGCGGCTCGGAACAGAAGCCCAGGTCATCGGCCTGGGCTTCGCCGTTTTCCACGCTCGACCGCGTCGCCGCCGGCCGTGCCGGCCAGCCGCTGGATAGATCATCGGCACCGCCGAGACCCGCCTGGTGGCGGTCTGAATCGCTGGTCAGGGCCTCGCGTTCGCCCATGTACCGAACGTCGTCAGTATTCGACGATCAGCCGTTGCTTACAGCCAGTCGTGTTCGCGGGCGTAGCGGGCCGCCTCGTGCCGGGTGTGGGTCTGGGTCTTCTGCATGGCGTTGGAGAGGTAGTTGCGTACGGTGCCCTGTGCGAGGTGGAGCCGGGCCGCGATGTCGGCGACCGAGTAGCCCTCGCCGGTCACCCGCAGCACGTCTAGTTCGCGGTCGGTGAGTGGGCAGTCGTCGATGACGGCGAGCGCGGACACCTCCGGGTCGATCCAGCGTTTGCCGGTGTGCAGGGTGGTGATGACCGAGGTGATGTGTGCCGGCTCGGCGGATTTGCTGACGAAACCCTGGACGCCGAGTTTCAGAGCCTTGCGCAGCACGCCGGGCCTGGCGTGTCGGGTCAGCATGAGGATCACCTGTTCCGGGCGTGCCCGGCGGATCTGCGCGGCAGCCCCGAGTCCGTCCAGACCCGGCATCTCCAGGTCGATGACCAGCACGTCGGGCTGGTGCCGCAGGGTGGCCTCGACGGCTGTCTCACCGTCGGACGCCTCGGCGAGTACGGTGATGTCGCCCTCCAGGGGGAGTAGCGCGGCGAGGGCCTTGCGGAGCAGCGCCTCGTCGTCGGCGAGCACGATGGTGGTCATCGGTCGGCCTCCCGCGCTGTCGCCGGAGCGGTGTCGGTACGGGTGCGGGGAAAGAGCGCGGTGGTGCGGAACCGCCCGTCCTGCGGGTTCAGCCGTCCCTGCGTCGTATCGGTGAAGCGCACCGATCTTGCGATCACCCTCCGAGTATCCGGCAGGTCCGGGGCCGCGTTCAGTGACACCACGTCACACGTTGCGGTGACGTGGTGCCACTGCCGGGTCGGTGCGGCCGCTGCTGTCATTGGGGCATGTCCACTACGCCAGTTATCGAAGTCGAACGACTGAACGTCAAGTACGGCGACTTCCACGCCGTCAAGGATCTCTCCTTCGAGGTACGCCGCGGGGAGCTCTACGCGCTGCTCGGCACGAACGGGGCGGGGAAGACCTCGGCGCTGGAGACCATCGAGGGACACCGGACGCCGTCCTCGGGGACCGTGCGGGCCTTCGGGCACAGCCCGCGCGAGCGACGGGAGGTGCGTCCCCGGATGGGCGTCATGCTCCAGGAGAGCGGATTTTCTCCGGATCTCACGGTTCGCGAGTCGGTCCGCCTGATCGGCAAGCTCACCCAACGCGTCGACGACGTCGATCGGGTGCTCGACCTCGTCGCTCTGACCGACCGATCGGGCCGGAAGGTGGCGCAGCTCTCCGGCGGGGAGAAACGGCGGCTGGACTTCGCCACCGCTGTCTACGGGACGCCGGAGCTGATCTTCCTGGACGAACCGACCACCGGCCTGGACATCCAGTCCCGTGACGACCTCTGGGCGACGGTGGACCGGCTACGTGAGAACGGCGCCACCATCGTGCTCACCACCCACTACCTGGAGGAGGCGCAGCAGCGCGCCGACCGCATCGGGCTCATGCACCAGGGCACCCTCCACCGGGAGGGCACGGTCTCCGAACTGACGCGCACCCTGCCGGCAGTCATCCGCTTCTCGCTACCGGCACCGGCACCGGCGCTGCCGCTGCAGGCCGCCGTCGACGGTGACCGGAAGGTCGTGATCGAGACCTTCGAACTGCAGAAGGACCTGCACGTCCTGCTCCGGTGGGCACAGGATCAGGCCGTGGAGTTGCCGGACCTGGAGGCCGGGCCGACCCGACTCGACGACGTCTTCCGCACCCTCAGCAGCTGAATCGCCCCACTGCCCGACCGTTCCCGAGAGGAATAGAAACCCGTGTTTCCCATCGCTGCCAGCGAGCTGATCCAAATCTTCCGGAACCGGCTGGTGCTGATCACCAGCCTCATCATCCCGGTGGCCGTCTGCGTGTTCTTCGTCCGCCAGCACGAGACCTTCGCGGCCATCGGCAGCCTCGGCTACATCGCGGCGATCGTGATGTTCACCGTGGCCGCGTTCGGGCTCTACGCCACGGCGGTAACCACTCTGGCCTCCCGGCGGCAGAACCTCTTCCTCAAACGGCTGCGCTCCACCGCCACCGGAGACGCCAGCATTCTCGCCGGCCTGCTGCTACCCGTCACTGTCCTCGCCCTGGTGCAGGTGGCCGCGATCCTGACCGCGCTGGCCGTGGTCGCCAGCGAACCGGCCAACGTCGTCCTGCTCGTGGTGGCGGCCCTCGCGACCCTGACCATGATGATCGGCCTGGCTCTGGCCACCGCGGGGCTGACGAACTCACCCGAGCACGCCCAGGTCACCACCCTGCCCGTCACCCTCGGCGTGGTCGCCGTCGCCAGCTGGGTCGGCGTCAGCGGCACCGAGGACCTCACCCTGCTCAAGCGGCTGCTACCCGGCGGCTCCGCCACCGAGCTGATCATGAACGCCTGGAACGGCGGCGTCGCTGTCACCGACTCCCTCCTCCTGCTCGCACCCACCCTGGGCTGGGTCGTCATCGCCACCGCCCTCGCCACCCGACTCTTCCGCTGGGAGCCCCGCCGATGACCTGGCAACCTGACGATTCCTTCGATGGGCGGGCCGAGACGCCCGCCGAGGCGGAGCAGCCCGACGCCCCGACTCTGGTGGAGGACCTGCTGCTCCTGCTGTTCCAGCCCGACTCCGGCACCATCGCCGGGGAGAACACCCTCTTCTACGTCCTCGCGGGAGCCGTACTCGCAGACCTCGCCCTTGGCGATCACGTGACCACGGCGGCCCGCGGCAGGGTGGCGATCGTCGAGGGCCAGGCACCGTCGGACGACATCCTCCGATCCGCGTGGGACTACCTTGCCAAGAAACCCCGGGGTGTCCAGACGGCACTCGCGGCAATCGGCCCCCCGCTGCGCGGACCGGTGTTGGAACGACTCGTCGAACGCGGCGACATCGACCGAGGGGATCGTAAGGTGCTCGGTCTGTTCCGGACGACCGCCCTCAGGGTCGGTGGGAACGGACGCCGGGCCCGGCTCCTCGGCGAAGTCCGGCAGGTCCTGGTGGACGGCGCCGAACCGCGGGCGCGGGTCGCCGCACTCGTGGCACTGATCTCGGGTAGCGGAACGCTCCCACAGTTCCACCGCGAGATTCCGTGGACGTCACCGGTGATCAAGCGGGCAAAGGAGCTCGAGCGGGGCAACTGGGGAGCCGGAGCCGCCGCGGATGCCGTGACCCGCACCGTGACTGCGACGATCGTCAACAACGCCATCATCGCCGCTACCGTGCTACCCCGCAGCTAGTGGACCATCAGCGTGGTCGACGGCCCGGGTGCCGGAGGCTGAGTCACCCTGCGGGCACCACCTGGACGACACTCATCCCACTCGTAGTCCGGTCACCGTGGTCGGCTCATCCGATGGCTCGCCTTGGTGGCCGTGTCGATCCGGCCCCTTCTGTCGGACGTCACCGGTAGGTTCCGAGGGATCCGATGGAGTCCCTTACGAGCACCGGAGGTTCCCGTGCCTTTTGCGTCGGTCGTCGTCAGCCTGCCGATCGTCGATCGGCAGATCTCCCACGACTTCTACCGGGCCGCGCTCGGTCTGACCGCCGTCGGTGAGCCGGCCGAGGACGGTCTGCCCGAGCCGTTGCAGTTCGAGGTCAACGACGGGCTGCGGCTGATGCTGGTGCCGACCGGCGGGTTCGGCTGGGTGCTGGGCGGTCGGGAGGTGGCGGACTCCCGGCAGAGCGAGTGCGTGCTCGGCCTGGACGCGACCGGCCCGGCCGAGGTGAAGGCGCTCGTCGAGCGGGCCCGGGTTGCCGGCGGCAAGGTGGTCACCGAACCTGGTCAGCAGCCCTGGGGATACGCGGGCACCTTCGCCGACCCGGACGGTCACCTGTGGATGATCGCTGCCGCTCCGTCCAGCACCTGACCCCGACAGCGGGTGCACAACCGCAGGGATACTGCCGTGTCCGGGAGGACGTGAGGCCGCAGTATCCCCGCAATCGCCGGGCGGCGGGCCCGGGCCCAGGGGGCGTGGCTGGCGAGGTCAGGCGTAGAGCGTGGTGGCGTACTCAGGCCCGTAGCGGCGCTCCAGGTCGTCGAGGGTTTCCGCCGGGGACTCCACCTCCTTGATGAGGCGGGCCCGGCTGGGCAGCTGATCCGGCAGCCAGGTCTCCGGCTGCCACAGCTCGGAACGGAGGAACGCCTTCGAGCAGTGGTAGAAGATCTGCTCGATCTCGACCACCACGGCGAGCACCGGCCGATGCCCCTTGATCACCATCTCGTCGAACCAGGGCGCGTCGCGCAGGAGCCGCGCCCGACCGTTGATCCGCAGGGTGTCGGTACGCCCGGGAATCATGAAGATCAACCCGATGTGCGGGTTTGCCAGGATGTTGCGGTAGCCGTCGGCCCGCTTGTTGCCGGGGCGTTCGGGGAGCGCGATGGTCTGGTCGTCCAGCACCAGCGCGAAGCCGGGCGGGTCGCCCTTGGGGGAGACGTCGCAGGTGCCGTCCGCCCCGGCGGTGGCGACCAGGCAGAACGGCGACGCGGCGAGCCATTGCCGGTCACGTTCGTGCAGCCTGGGGCGTTCCTTGGCGACCGCGCGGGGCCCAGGTGTGCCGAGTAGTTCGGTCAGTTCGGCCGTTGATGTGATCTCCACCGTCACTGTGTGCCTCCCCGTGGAGTTGACCGTGGTGACGGCACCCGGGCGGGAAACCGCCACCGTCAGTTTAGTCGCGCCCGCCGAGAGGTTTGTCCCCCGGTGACCGGGGTACGGCCACAAGCAGCGCCCGCCAAACAGACAGTGGAGGCCCGGCGATGGAGAGTCGACTCAAGATCCTGGGCCATCCCGTCCATCCGATGCTGGTGATGTTTCCGGTCGCGCTGCTGGTGACCGCCGTGCTGTTCGACATCGTCGACACCGTCGGCGGGCCGGACTTCCTCGGCGAGGTGGCGTACTGGAATCTGACCATCGGCCTGATCGGCGGGCTGCTGGCCGCGGCGGCCGGAGTGTTCGACCTGCTGGCCATCCCGACCGGCACCCGGGCCAAGCGGGTGGCGCTCACCCACGCCGCCGCGAACGTCGCGGTGATCCTGCTCTTCGCCGCCGTCTGGGTGGTGCGGCTCAACGCCGACTCACGGGCGGCCGGTGGCGCGTTGATCGCCATCGAGGTGGTGGCGCTCGGCATCCTCGGGATCGGCGCCTGGCTGGGCGGCGAACTCGTCGACCGGCTCGGTGTCGGGATCGACCGCGACGCGAACCTGGACGCTCCGAGTTCCCTGCGGCCGGCGGCCGCCAGCCAACGGATGGGAGATGTGCGATGACCAGGCCGGGCCGAGGTTGGCGGGGTGGGCAGCAGGGCTGGGACCCGATGGGCGAACTGCAGTCGCTGCGGGCCGAGCTGAGTCGGCTGGTCGGTGGCCGGCCAGGTCCACCCGAGGTGGAGCTGGGTGAGACCGCCGACGGGTGGGAGGTCGTCGTCCGGCTGCCCGGCGTCGCGCCGGAGGAGGTCGCGGTGGAGTTGGAAGACCGCGAGCTGTGCGTACGGGCGCGGACCGAGGCCGAGGTCAACGCCGACCACGGCATCCCCGGCGGCTTCGAGACCCGGGGCTTCGAGTACCGCGTGCAGCTGCCGTCACGGGTGGACCCGGACGAGATCGACGCGGTGATGGACCACGGGCTGCTGCGGGTACGGCTGCCCCGGGCGACCCGGGGCGCGTCGCGCACCATCACCGTCGGTCGCACCGGCCCGCGTCCCGCCGGCCCGTCCGGCGGTACGCCGAGCAGCGTCGACCCGGCCGCCGACCGGGAGCTGCACCAGCCGGACGTCGCCGCTGGCGAGTCGGGCCGGTAGCACGTGGCCCTGGCCGCGACGCCGCTGCTGGTCGAGGCCGCCGAGCCGGTGCCCGACGTGGCCCGGATCGCGGTGCTGCGCGCCAACGCGCTCGGCGACTTCATCTTCGTGCTGCCGGCGCTTCAGGCGTTGCGGGCCGGGTACCCGCAGGCGGAGATCGTGCTGCTCGGCGCGCCCTGGCACCAGGGACTGTGGCGCGACCGGCCGGGCCCGGTGGACCGGGTGCTGGTGGTGCCGCCCGCACCGGGCATCCGCGAGGTGACCGCCGGCGAGCCCGAGTCGAGCATGGTCGACTTCCTGGCCGCCACCCGCGCGGAACGCTTCGACCTGGCGCTCCAACTGCACGGCGGCGGGGCGAACTCGAACCCGCTGGTCGCCGCGCTCGGCGCCCGGGTCACCGCCGGGCTGCGGGCCGAGGACGCGCCGCCGCTGGACCGCTGGCTGCGCTACGTCTACTACCAGCCCGAGGTGATCCGCTATCTGGAGGCGGTGGCGCTGGTCGGCGCACCGGCCACCACGATCACCCCGACGCTGGCGGTGACTGACGCCGACCGTGCCGAGGCGCGGACCGTGCTCGGCGAGCCGGACCGCCCCCGGGTGGCGCTGCACCCGGGCGCGACCGACACCCGTCGCCGCTGGCCCGCCGACCGCTTCGGCCAACTGGCTCGGACGCTGCACGCCGACGGCTACGAGGTGCTGGTCACCGGTACCCCCGCCGAGCAGGACGTGGTCGACCAGGTGGTCGCGGCAGCGCGGGTGCCGGTCCGGCCACAGGTGGGCACGCTCAGCCTGGGCGGGCTGGTCGGCTGCTACGCCGGCTGCGCGCTGGTGATCTCCAACGACACCGGCCCGCTGCATCTCGCCGCCGCCGTCGGCACCCCCACCGTCGGCATCTTCTGGGTCGGCAACCTGATCACCACCGCCACCGCACTCCGTGGCCGGCACCGCCCGATCATCTCCTGGACGGTGCACTGCCCGGTCTGCGGCGTGGACTGCACCCCCGGCGTCTACCCGCACCGTCCCGGCGACGGCGAGTGCCCGCACCGGGACTCCTTCGTCGCCGACGTCCCGGTGGCCGAGGTGGCAGAAGCCTCCCGCGAACTGCTATTCGAGTAAGGATTCGAGTAAGGAAGGGCCCCCTGTTAACGCCTCGTGTATAGGAAGGGTCCCCTGTTAACGCGGCGGCGCCAGGTGTTCGCGGCGGGCGTCAGGCGTCCGCGTCCGCCTCGGCCAGCACGACCTCCCAGGCTTCCACGTCGCGCTCGGTGACCGTGGTGGGGGACTCCAGGTGGTACGCGCCGCTGGGCAGCACCCCGGCGCCACCGTGGCGCGCCAGCACGGCGAGCTGGGCGGCCACGTCCTCACCCTGGTGGCGCTCCTGCACCCGGCGCCAGAACTCGAAGCCGCCGGCGTCGATGAGCTTGGTCCGGTCGTACAGGACGCATCCGCCGATCCAGGAGACCTGGTACGCCCGCCAGCTCCCGGCGGGCAGCGCCAACGCCTCGGTGACGTGCAGCAGGTTCGCCGCCGAGTGGATCTGCGCGCGGTCCCACTCGGGACTGCCCGGACGGACCCGTTCCGGCACCGGTCGGCCCGTCCACTCCCGGTAGTGCCGGTGCGTGTGTGGCCGCACATCGTCCAGGTACGACAGGCCGTGTACCGCGTTGCCGACGAACCCACAGCGCAGCTCGCCGATCGCGGTCACCAGCCGACGCAGCGTGCCCGGCTCCAGCCAGATGTCGTCGTCGAGGCAGAGCACGTACCGGGCGGCGGAGGTGGCGAGCAGGAAGGCCCGGTGCTCGGCGAGGCCGCGCCGGGGCAGCCGGCGGGTCAGCAGCACCGGGTGCCCCCGATGGCGCAGCGCCCGGACCATGGTGGCGGCCGCCGGATGGGCGTACCCGGGGTCGCCGTCGGACTGGTCGCTGACCACCACCCCGAACCCTGGCACGCCCTCCTGCGCGGCGAGCCCGGAGAGGGTGACGGCGAGTTCGGCGGGACGATTGCGAGTCGGGATCAGCACGTCGACCGGGCGGTCCGCGCGGAACTCCTCGGGTGCGCCGGCGTCGAGTGGTCGGTTCACGGCGCCTTGCCGGTGAGCGGCGGGACGTTCGCGCCGGTCGCGGGCTGCGGGTCACTGCTGGTGGCCTGCGGTGCACCCGGCTGGCCGTACGCCCGGATCCGGTTGATGATCGTGGAGGTGGAACGGTCCGGCACGTACCCCAGGGTGCGGACCTGACCGCCCAGCCGTCGCACCAGCGGCGCCTCCGGCACCAGCTCGGGCGGGTAGTCGCCGCCCTTGACGTAGACGTCCGGGCGGATCGCCTCGATCAATGCGGCCGGCGAGTCCTCCTCGAAGACCACCACGTGGTCCACGCAGGAGAGGGCGGCGAGCAGGGCGGTGCGGTCCTCTACCGGGTTCACCGGCCGGTCCGGCCCCTTTAGCCGGCGTACGCTGCCGTCGGAGTTGACCGCCACCACCAGCAGGTCGCCGAGGGCGCGGGCCTGTTCCAGGTAGCGCACGTGGCCCCGGTGCAGCACGTCGAAGCAGCCGTTGGTGAAGACGATCGCGCGTCCCGCGCGGCGTTGCTCGGCGACGATCTCCGCCAGGTTCCCGGTGCCGACCAGCACCTGCCGCCCGTCGCCGTCGGCCCTCGGGCGGCCCAGCGCGGCCAGCAGATCCTCCCGGCGACAGACACAGGTGCCGGTGCTGGTGACGGTGCTCGTCGCGGCCAGCTGAGCCAGCTGCGCGGCGGTCGACAGCGGGGCGTCGGCAGCCAGCGCGAGTGTCATTGCCGCCAGGTACACGTCACCGGCGCCGACCGCGTGGCTCGCCGGGACGGGTGTGCTGTGGCTGCGGGCCGGCTTCCCGTCGGCGCCGCCGACCACCGCGCCCTCGGTGTCCAGGGTCACCGCGACCACCGCCGCGCCGGTGTGCGCACGCAGCTCGGCGAGCCGGGACTCGGCCAGTACCGCCCGGTCCACCCCGGCTCCGGCCTCGGCGTTCACAGTCACCCCGGTGCCGGTCACACTGAGTCCGTCGCCGGTCATCGCCACCCGGTTCTCACCCGGGGTGGGCTCCCCGGTCGGTCCGTCGGTACGTCGCATCCCGGCTTCGCCCGGTGCCGCGCCGACGGTCAACTCGGAGGGCCCGTCGGCGGGGTCGGCCTCGGGATGCTCCAAATGCAGTCCGGCGGTGCCGGCCCGGGCGAGCAGCCGGGTCGCCTCCGCGAAGCTGGGGGTCACCACGGTCGGGCCGAGGCCCCGCCAGTCGGCGAGGTCATGGGCGTCCAGCGCGACCGTGGCGTACCGGTCCCGGTGTGCGACCAGCCAGGCGCGTACCGGTGCGGACAGGGCACCGAGACCGTAGTCGCAGACGACCAGCGTCGGGTCGTCGCCGCCGCTGGCGGCCCGCAGCTCCTCGGTCGCACAGTCCAGGGCGGTGAGCAGGCAGTCCACGCCCGCGTCGCTGAGCGGGTCATCCGGGTCGCCGGAGTCCTCCCGTAGCAGGATCTGGTCGCCGGCCAGCATCCGGCGCTTGACCGCGGTGGGCCGGCCGGGTTGGCTGACCGTACGGTCCCAGACACCGGCCCGGTCCAGGCAGTCGTGCAGCTCGTCACCGGGCGCGTCGGCGCCCACGGGTGCGACCAGCACCGAGCGTCCGCCCAGCGTGGCGATGTTGACCGCGGTGTTGGCCGCGCCACCCGCCGCCGAGATGCGACGGCGCAGGGTGAGGACCGGGGCCGGGGCCTCCCGGCAGAGCCGGTCGGAGTCGGCGAACCGCCACTCGTCGAGCATGGCGTCGCCGATCACCAGGACCGGGCGCCCGAGCCAGCTCTGCACGACGTCGGCGAGCCGGAGCTGTTCAGCTGCTGCTCGTGCCATGCCGGCGGTTCCCCTCCGCCCGGCGGGGTCAAACCTGCGGCCCGGCCCGCGGGCGGAGCGGCATTCCGCGTCGGCGGGCATGTTTGCGGTGATCGGGGAAAGAAGGCGGAGTGACCACGGAGGAGAACGCGGCGCCGGTGTTGGGCAAGGGGCAGATCCGGCTGCTGATGTTCGGTCTGATGACCGGGATGCTGCTGGCCGCGCTCGACCAGACCATCGTCGGGACCGCGCTGCCGACCATCGTCGGTGAACTGGGCGGGATCAGCCACTACTCGTGGGTGGTGACGGCGTACCTGCTCGCCTCGACCGCCTCGACCCCGCTCTACGGCAAGATGGCCGACCTGTACGGCCGCCGCCCGGTGTTTCTCTTCTCCATCGGGACGTTCCTGCTCGGTTCGCTGCTCGCCGGGCTGTCCCAGGACATGACTCAGTTGATCATTACCCGCGGGGTGCAGGGACTCGGCGCCGGTGGCCTGATCACCCTGGCCTTCACCATCATCTCCGACGTGGTCTCGCCCCGCGAACGCGGTCGGTACCAGGGTGTCTTCGGTGCGGTGTTCGGGATCGCCTCGGTTGCGGGGCCGCTGGTCGGCGGCTACTTCGCCGAGACCAACTGGCGCTGGATCTTCTACATCAACGTACCGCTGGCCATCCTGGCCATCGTGGTCTGCTCGCGGGTGATGCGGTTGGTGCCGTTCAACCGCCGTGACCACGCGATCGACTGGCTCGGCGCGATGCTGCTGGTCGCCGGGGTGAGCTGCCTGCTGCTCGCGTTGAGTTGGGGTGGCAACACCTACCCCTGGGGCTCCGGGGTGGTCATCGGGCTGCTCGCCGCCGGAGCGGCGTTGGGGGTGCTCTTCGTGCTCCAGGAGAGCCGGGTAGCCGAACCGATCCTGCCGCTGCGCCTGTTCCGCAGCCCGACCTTCGCCCTGGCCAACAGCGCCGGGTTCGTGCTCGGCCTGGTGATGTTCGGGTCGATCATCTTCATCCCGCTCTACCTCCAGATCGTCAAGGGCGCCTCGCCGACCCGAAGCGGTCTGCTGATGCTGCCGATGATGGCCGGCATCATCGTCACCTCGGTGCTCACCGGGCGGGCGATGAGCCGGATCGGCCGTTACAAGTGGTTCCCGGTGGCCGGGTCGGCGGTGCTGCTGGTCGGGATGTTGCTTTTCACCCGGTTGCAGGTGGGCACCTCACTCTGGATGGCGTTCGGCTTCATGGTGGTGATCGGCGTGGGGCTGGGGCTCTGCATGCAGTCGCTGGTCCTCGCGGTGCAGAACGCGGTCTCGACGCGGGACCTGGGCGCCGCCACCTCCTCGGCGACCTTCTTCCGCTCGCTCGGCGGGTCCTTCGGGGTGGCGATCCTCGGCGCGGTGCTCTCCTCCCGGCTCGCCTCCGAGATGGCCGACCGGCTACCTGGTGCCGTCGCCCAACTGACCCCGGAGCAGCGCGCCACCACGGGCGCCACCGGTGGCGCCGGCGTCTCGGTCGACGACCCGGCGACCATCCTGGCGCTGCCGGCCCCGGTGCGCGCCGCCGTCCAGGCGGCCTTCGTCGAGTCACTGCACCTGGTCTTCCTGATCACGGGACTGATCGCGATCGTGGCGGTGCTGGTCACCCTGGCTCTGCCGAACGAGATGCTGCGCGGTGCGGGTCCGCAGGGAGCGACCGGCGGCACCGACGGTCTGGGTGGTGAGGGGCCCGCTCCCGGCGGCAAGCCGCTCGACCGTGAGTCGAAACCGGAGGCCGCCGCCGAGATGGAGGCGAAGTCCCAGACGATGCTCTGACGGCAGATCCAGGGGCGGTTCCGACGGAATCGTGGTCGCTGCACCGGCTCACTTCAAGATCAGGCGGTTGGTCTGCTCGAAGACGTCCAGGTCGGCCAGGGTTTCCCGGACGCTGGTGGAGAGCGGGTGCGGCATCGCGTCGCGGTGGAAGAAGCCGGCGTCGGTGGTCTCGTCGGTGACCCGGGCCAGCTGGCCGTCCCACTCCTCGACCCGGAACGCGGTGGTGAAGATCTGGTACGTGTGGCCGTACATGTTGGTGTGGGTGCGATCCGGCCCGGTGTAGAGCGCGAAGGCGTTCACCCGCAGGGCCCGTAGCCCCGTCTCCTCGCGTACCTCCCGCACGGCGCAGTCGGCGATCGACTCGCCCAGCTCCATCGCGCCGGCGGGCATCGCCCACTGCCCGTTGTCGGAGCGGCGGATCAGCAGGACGCGAGCCGAGTTGTCGCGCACCACGGCGCGGGCACCGACGAACATCAGCGTCCGGTCGCCGGCCAGGGCACGCAGCTGCCCGACGTACGAATCAGCCCAGGAGATGCTCACCCGGACAATTTACGGGGGTTCCCAACGTGTGACCGGCGACACTAACTTGTTACCCATGCGTAGCACGATGATGGACGCCCCGCTCCAGGTCTCCCGGATCCTCGAACACGGCGCCACCGTGCACGGCACGGCCGAGGTGGTGACGTGGACCGGCGCGGAACCGCGCCGCAGCACGTACGCCCAGATCGGGCGGGACGCCGCCCGACTCGCGCACGCCCTGCGCGCCGAGTGCGGGGTGACCGGCGACGAGCGGGTCGCCACCTTCATGTGGAACAACACCGAGCACCTGGTGGCGTACTTCGCCGTGCCCAGCATGGGCGCGGTGCTGCACACGCTGAACATCCGACTCTTCGCGGACCAGATCAGCTACATCGCCAACCACGCCGAGGACCGGGTGGTGCTGGTCGACTCGACGCTGATCCCGCTGCTGGCGAAGTCCATCGGGGGGATGACCAGCGTCCGGCACGTGGTGGTGGTCGGCGGCGGTGATCCCGCCCCGCTGACGGCCGCGGCCGGCGACCGGATCGCCGTACACCACTGGGAGGCGCTGCTGGCCGACCGGCCGGAGGTGTACGACTGGCCCGAGGTCGACGAGCGCGACGCCGCCGCCCTCTGCTACACCTCCGGCACCACCGGCAACCCCAAGGGGGTCGCCTACTCGCACCGCTCGATCTATCTGCACTCGTTGCAGATCTGCATGCCGGAGGGCTTCGGGCTCGGGCCGACCGATCGCGAGCTGGCCATCGTGCCGATGTTCCACGCGATGTCGTGGGGTCTGCCGTTCGCGGCCTTCCTCTCCGGCGCGTCGCTGGTGATGCCGGACCGTTTTCTCCAGGCCGCGCCGATCGCCGAGATGATCGCCGCGGAGCGGCCGACCCTGGCCGGCGCGGTGCCGACCATCTGGACCGACCTGCTGGCCCACCTGGACGGCAACGACGTCGACACCTCCTCGCTGAAGGAGGTGATCGTCGGCGGTTCGGCCTGCCCGCCGTCGCTGATGCACGCGTTCGACGACCGGCACCGCGTCGACGTGATCCACGCCTGGGGGATGACCGAGATGTCGCCGCTGGGTTCGGTGGCCCGCCCGCCGGCCGGCGCGTCCGGCGAGGACGCCTGGCGCTACCGGTACACGCAGGGCCGGGTGCCGGCCGGGGTGCAGGCCCGCATCGTCGGCCCGGCGGGGCAGCCGCTGCCCGCCGACGGGAGCTCCGTCGGCGAGTTGGAGGTGCGCGGGCCGTGGATCACCGGCCGGTACGTCGGGGACGAGGCACCGGATCCGGAGAAGTTCCGCGACGGCTGGCTGCGTACCGGTGATGTCGGCACCCTCTCGGCGGATGGCTACATCACCCTCACCGACCGGGCCAAGGATGTGATCAAGTCCGGCGGGGAGTGGATCTCCTCGGTGGAGCTGGAGAACGCGTTGATGGCCCACCCGGCGGTGCTGGAGGCCTGCGTGGTGGGCGTACCGGATCAGCGTTGGGACGAGCGGCCCCTGGCCACGGTGGTGCTCCGGGCGGGTGCGTCGGCCTCCGCGGAGGAGCTGCGCGAGTTCCTGGCCGGGGCGGTGGCCCGCTGGCAGTTGCCGGAGCGGTGGGCGTTCGTCGACGTGGTGCCGAAGACCAGCGTCGGCAAGTTCGACAAGAAGGTGGTGCGCTCCCGGTACGCCGACGGCGACCTGGATGTCCGGGAACTGGCCACGCCGTAACGTTTTTCGGCGCATCATCGCCGTAAGGAGTAGCGGCCTCGCACAGACCTCTCTCCGGTGGGCGGCCCCGGCGTTCGCACCGCGCCGGGGCCGCCCGTTCCTTGCGGGGCGACCCGCAACGCCAGTATTGCGAAACTTGTTCGCCTCTGTCCGGCGGATGGAGAATTTGCCCTGCTCAGGCCCTATTCGCTGGCGCTGACCAGCACCTTCCCGACCACGGACTCCTCCACCGCCTGATGCGCGGCGGCGGTCTGCGACAGCGGATAGGAGTGCAGCGGCAGGCCGGCCGCCGCGCCCACCCGGATCCCGCCCTGTGCGGCGGCCGCCGCGACATCCACCACCGCCTGCGCCTTGGCCGCCTTCGGCATGGTGTACACCAGCACGAACTGCCAGCGGGCGTTCGGCGCCAGCAGTGGTCCGATCGGCAGCGTCACCTCACCGCCGCCGTTGTCGGCGTAGACACTGACCACCCCGCCGGCGTGCAACAGCCGTACGTCGGTGGCGGCATTGCACGCGGCGGAGACCTCCACGATGCCGTGCACCCCGTCGGGCGCGACCTTGTGGACCTCCTCCACCACGTCCTGTTCCCGGTAGTTGATCACCACGCTGGCGCCGGCCGCCGCTGCCAGCTGTGCCTTCTCCGGGCTGCTCACCGTGGCGATCACGCAGGCGTCGGACCAGGCCGCGAGCTGGATCGCCGCGTTGCCCACCGCACCGGCCCCGCCCTGCACCAGCACCGTGTGGTCGCTCAACGCGCCCGGCCCGAGGTTGTCCGGCAGGAACTCCCCAGCGGTCAGGCAGCGGTGCGCGGTCAGGAACGGGATGCCCAGGCAGGCACCCAGCTCGAAGGAGGCGTCGCCGAGGCGTACCGCCTGGCGGACCGGCACCACGGTGTACTCGGCGGCGGTGCCCCAGGGCCGCTGCCAGGCGGCCTCCCAGACCCACACCCGCTCGCCGATCAGCTCCCGGTCGACACCCTCGCCGACCGCCTCGACGACCCCGGCGCCGTCCTGGCCGGGCGTCTGCCACCCGGCCGGCAGCGTGCCCTGCCGACGCGACCTCCAGTCCGTCGGGTTGACCCCCGACACCGCGACCCGCACCAGCACCTCACCGGGACCGGGCTCCGGCGCCGGCCGGTCGACCAGTTGGAGCACGGCAGGGTCACCGGTGCGCTCGTACACGATCGCCTTCATGCCGTCGACGGTAGGCGGGGCGGGGACCGCCCGGTGGCGGTTCAGCCGAGCCCGTCGACGACCTTCGGGGTCAACTCGCCGATCGAACCCAGCACCGTCGCAGCCAGCCGCTCCGCGTCCGGATCCAGCGGGTACGCCCCGTGCGGCACCGCCACCACGGCCATCCCGGCCGCAGCCGCCGACCGGACCCCGTTGGAGGAGTCCTCCACCGCCGCGCAGCGCGCCGGGTCGACGTCGAGCCGTCGCGCCACGGTCAGGTAGACGTCTGGCGCGGGCTTGCCGCGCTCGGTCTCCTCGGTCGACAGCGTGGTGCGGAACGCGTCGGCCAGACCGGTGGCGGCCAGCGCCGCCGCGATCAGCCGGGTCGGCGACGAACTGGCGAGCCCCAGCGGCCACCGCGCCGCCAGCCGGCGCACCACCTCGTCCGCACCGTCGATCAGCGGTACCCGGGCCGCGTATCGCTGGGCCATCTCCTCGACCACCTCGGCGGCCACCTGCTCGGCGGTGCGCCGCACGCCCAACTCGCCGCTGAGGTACCGGGCCCACTCGCCGGTGCTCATCCCCATCAGGCGCCGCTGGGTGTCCTCCTGCCAGCTGCCTCCGTGCTCGGCGACGTACCCCCGCCGCACCTCCTCCCACACCGGCTCGGAATCCACGATCACACCGTCAAGGTCGAAAACCACCGCATCCATCGCCACACCCCCATCCTCGCGTACCCGCCACCCCGCTGCCCGGGCGCGTGTTGATCAAGAAGTTTTGGTCCAGTCCGGAGATCAAACTGGACCAAAACTTCTTGATCAACTCTTCGGGGTTGGCGCGGGGTCGGCGCGGGGGCGACCTGGAGACGAGGTTAGGGGAGGGCGGGGAGGCCGATTGGGCTGCCCTCCGGAATGACCGTGTGGGCGGCGCGGGCGATGGGGTCGAGCAGATCGCGTAGGCGCTGCGTCCGGTCCGCCCCCAGCGCTCGCCAGGGTCGGGCGGCGGCCTCGTCGGTGGCCTCCTCGACCGCCTGGAAACCGGCCCGTCCGCGGTCGGTCGGCTCGCCGTCGGCGGTCAACCAGCCCCGGCCGGCCAGCCGCTCACGGGCCTGCGCCCACTCCTGCTCCGACCAGCTCCGGCCGAGCAGATTCGCCGGCGACATGTCGACCGCGACCCGCCAGGTCAGCGTCTCCACCGGATCGAGATCGGCGGCGACCAGCGCCGCGATGTGTCCGTCGCCCCGGTGCTCCCGCAGCGTGGTGGCGGCCTGCCAGAGCCGGGCCAGCGGATACTCGCCGCGAGGTAGGGCCGCGTTGGCCGCGCCCAACACCCGGCCGGCGACCTCGATCCCGTCGGCGGCGGCCTCCAGCAGCTCGGCGGCCTCCGTGAGGTGCCGCTCGGGCAGCTCGTAGGTCAACTCGGCGAGCGCCTGCACCGCCCCGGTCAGACGGGCACGCAGCGCCTCCTCGGGGGCGGCCAGCTGCCACACCGCCGGCAGGGCCCGGGTCACCATGTGCGGGGCGAAGCTGTAGAAGGCGGCGATCACCGGAGCCGGACCGGTCGGTCCGAGCGGCGCGGCCCGGCCGGCGAAGTAGCCCCGCCAGTACCCGCGCAGTCCGACCGCCTCGTAGGCGGCGCGGGCGCG
The DNA here is from genome assembly GCF_900109115.1 of Micromonospora phaseoli. GTDB lineage: Bacteria > Actinomycetota > Actinomycetes > Mycobacteriales > Micromonosporaceae > Micromonospora > Micromonospora phaseoli. The sequence goes on along the minus strand of NZ_FNYV01000006.1, from coordinate 138,732 downwards.
CGGGTGGAAGTAGGTGACGGCGTGCACGGGCTCGTAGTGCGTCCACATCAACCGGGCGGTCCGCCCGGCAGCGTCGCGTGCCGTCACCCTTACCTCCGTGTTCGTGCCGACCGTACGGTCACTGAGCGGCGAGGATGTCCACCACGAAGCGCAGCGGGCCACCCGGACGACCACCCTCGCCGTCGCCGTACGCCTGCTCGGCCGGGATGTCGAGCTGCACCCGGCTGCCCACGGTCACCCCGACCAGGCCCTTGTCCCAGCCCGGGATGACCTGACCGACGCCGATCGGGAAGGTGGCCGGCTCGCCCCGCTCCCAGGAGGAGTCGAACTCTTCGCCGTTGGCGTAGAACACGCCGACGTAGTTGGTGGTGATCGACTGGCCGGCCTCGACCTTCGGCCCGGTGCCCTCGATCAGCGGGGTCACGGTGAGCTTGGACAGCTCGCCCTCGCCGGGAGTGACGGTCGGCTTGCTGCCCAGCGCCGGGTCGGCGCCCTCGGGCAACTGCGGGGCGGGCGGAGCGGGCGGCGAGGCCGGATCGACCGGCGCCTCCGCCGGGGCGGACGGGGTGCCGGCGGCCTGCTCGGGAGCGTCGTCACCGCCGCGCTGGCCGACGATCACGAACACGGTGATCAGCACCGCCACCACGGCGACGCCGGCGAACGCGCCGGCCCACGCCTGCCGGCGGCGCTTGGCCTCGGCCGCCTTCTGGGCGGCCAACTGCTCGGCCAGCCGCCGCTGCGACTTCGTGGACCGGTTCTCCGTGCTCTCGCTCACGTCGTCGACTCCCTGTTGAGAGGTGGGTGCGTCCGGGCGCAGACGCCGTCGCCGACACACGGTACCTGGTGGTGGGCGCACTTCCGACGATCGATTGCTACCAGTGAGAATGATGGGGCGGCCGAGGCGCCGGCTGTGCTGCTGCGACCAGGCGAACTGCTGAGCGGACAAGGGCCCGCGCAGCAGTTCGCGGTCAGGCAGTCTTGCGGGCGGCCTTCTTCGGAGCAGCCTTTTTGGTGGTCACTTTCTTCTGAGCCTTCTTCGCGCCTTCGGCCTTCGTGTCCGCTGCCTTTCTGGCGCTTTCGGCCTTTTTCGACGCGGCCTTCTTCGCGGTGGCCTTCTTCGCCGGGGCCTTGGCCGCCTTCTGCTGGGCCGAGCGCGCCGACGAGATCGGGGTCGGCTCAGCCGCGCCGCCCTCGCCCCGGGCCGCCCGAGCCCGCTCCACGGACGCCTTGAGCGCGGCCATCAGGTCCACCGCGGCGGCCGGCGCCTCCTCGACCTCCTCCGGCTGGACCACCTCACGGCCCTCCACCTTCGCGTCGATGACCTCCTGCAACGCCGCCCGGTAGTCGTCGGTGAACTCGTCCGAATGGAAGTCTCCGGCCATCGAGTCGACCAACGAGGTGGCCATCGCCAGCTCCGGTGGCCGGATCTTGAGGTCCTCGTCGAGGAAGCCGAAGGCCGGCTTACGGATCTCGTCGGGCCAGAGCATCGTGTTCAGCAGCAGCACCCCCTCGCGGACCCGCAGGGTGGCCAGCTGCTCCCGCTGGCGCAGCGCCACCTTGACGATCGCCACCCGCTCGGAGTCGGCCAACGCGTCCCGCAGCAGCAGGTACGGCTTGGTCGCGGTGCCCTCCGGCTCCAGGAAGTACGCCTTGTTGTAGAGGATCGGGTCGACCTGTTCGGCCGGCACGAACTCCAGCACGTCGATCGCGCGGGAGCTGGTCAACGGCAGGTCGGCGAAGTCTTCGTCGGTCAGGATGACCATCTCCCCGCCGCCGATGTCGTAGCCCTTGGCGATGTCGTCGTAGCTGACCTCCTCACCGCAGACCTGGCAGGTGCGCTTGTACCGGATCCGCCCGCCGTCCTCCCGGTGCACCTGGTGAAACCGGATGTCTTTTTCCTCGGTCGCCGAGTACAGCTTGACCCCGATCGAGACCAGCCCGAACGACACGGCTCCCTTCCAGATGGCCCGCATCCTGCCCTCCCTTCCCCGATATCGACCATGCTCGCATCACGGCGAACCTGTCGCTACGTGTTCGGTCTGCTACTACAGTCGATTCGTGCCCGGCGCGCCGCTCAAGCCGATGCTCGCGATGACCGGGCCGCTCCCGGCCGGTGCCGGCTGGGCGTACGAGTTCAAGTGGGACGGCGTACGCGCGCTGGCCGACATCGCCGCCGGACGACCGCGGTTGTACGCCCGCTCCGGCGTGGAGATCACCACCGCGTACCCCGAACTGATCATGCTCGGCGAACAGATCGACGACGCGCTGCTCGACGGCGAGGTGGTGCTCTTCGACCCGGGCGGGCGGCCGTCGTTCACCGCCCTGGCCGAGCGGATGCACGTGCGCGATCCCGCGAAGGCGGCCCGGCTGGCGGCCACCGTCCCGGTCACGTACATGATCTTCGACCTGTTGCGGCTGCGCGGCGAGGACCTCACCGGCTGGCCCTACAGCCGGCGCCGGGAAGCCCTCGACGGCCTGGGGCTCGGCGCGGCCCGGTGGGCGGTGCCCCCGGTCTTCTTCGACGGCCCGGCCACCTACGAGGCCGCCGGCGAACACGGCCTCGAAGGGGTGATGGCCAAGCAGGTGGGGGCGGCCTACCGGCCCGGCGTGCGTTCGCCGGACTGGGTGAAGGTCAAGCTGGAGGTGACGGGTGACTTCGTGGTCGGTGGCTGGCGGCCCGGCGCACGCAAGATCGGCGGCCTGCTTATCGGGGTGCCGGGCGCCGACGGACGGCTCATCTACCGGGGCCGGGTCGGCGGTGGCATCGGCGCCGCCCTCGAACGCGAGCTGCTGCGCGAGCTGGAGCCGCTGCGCGCCACGGGCGCGCCGTTCAGTGGCGACGTGCCCCGCGAGGATGCCCGAGGCGCGATCTGGGTAACCCCCCGGGTGGTGGTGGAGGTCAAGTACGGCCAGCGGACCCCGGACGGTCGGCTGCGGTTCCCCCGGGTGCTGCGACTGCGGCCCGACAAGCCGGCCGAGGAGGTCGACGATGCCAGCTGACCGCTTCCCGGTGGAGGTGCAGGGCCGCACGCTGGAGCTGTCCAACCTCGACAAGGTGCTCTACCCGAAGGCGGGCTTCACCAAGGGCGAGGTGATCGACTACTACACCCGGGTGGCGCCGGTGCTGCTGCCGCACCTGCACGACCGGGCGCTCACCCGGATCCGCTACCCGAACGGTGTGGAGGGCAACTCGTTCTTCGAGAAGAACGCCCCCGCCGCCACCCCGTCCTGGGTACGCGTCGAGACGCTGCCCGCGCCCGGCTCCACCAAGGGCCGGGAGACCATCGACTACGTGGTCGCCGACGACCTGCCCACCCTGGTCTGGCTGGCCAACCTGGCCGCCCTGGAGCTGCACACCCCGCAGTGGACGATCGGTGCGCACCCGGACCTGATGGTGGTCGACCTGGACCCGGGGGCACCGGCGTCGCTGCGCCAGTGCTGCCAGGTGGCGCTGCTGCTGCGGGACCGTCTCGCTGTCGACGGGATCGACGCGTACCCGAAGACGTCAGGGAAGAAGGGCATGCAGCTCTGCTGCCCGATCGCCGGTGCCCAGCCCGCCGACGAGGTGTCGGCCTACGCCCGGCGGATCGCCCAGGACCTGGAACGCGAACACCCGAAGCTGACCGTGTCGAAGATGGCGAAGAACCTGCGACCGGGCAAGGTGTTCATCGACTGGAGTCAGAACAACGCGGCGAAGACGACGGTGTCGCCGTACTCGCTGCGCGCCCAGCAGGTCCCGTCGGTGTCGACGCCGCTGACCTGGGACGAGGTGGCGGCCGGCGCAGCGGGTCAGCGGCCGTCGACCCGGCCGTTCACGGCCGGCGAGGTGCTCGACCGGATCGAACAGCACGGCGACCTGCTCGCCCCGCTGCTCCACGGCGGCCCGCCGCTACCGACGTAAGGAAGGGCCCCTTGTTAACGCCTGCGGTAGAGCAAGGGCCCCCTGTTAACGCGATCAACGCGCGGCACCCAGCTCGCCGAAGCGGCGTAGGCGCGCGTACGCGCCGGTGAGCAGGACCACCGCGAGTAGGCTGACGACCACGTCGCTGGCCAGGGCCTCGGTGGGCGACGCCGGCGCGTACGGGGGCACCAGGTACGCCAGCGTGGCCGCGCCGACCAGCGCACCCGCGGCGCAGGCCAGCACGTGCGCCTGCCCCCACCCGGTGCGCCCGGACCAGCGGATGAGCAGCGCTGTCAGCGCGGCGATGGCGACCACCGCCACCACGACCCCGACCCAGCCGGACAGCATGCTCACCCCCAGGTAGACCACCAGGACCAGCACCGCTGGGCGGCGTGGACGCGGCGCGGTGGCCGATGCCGGTGCCGGTCGACGCCGCCACCGGGGCAGGGCCGCCACCACGACCAGGGTGAGGACCACCGCAGCCGCCCCGGCGAGCTGCCCGGGACTGGCCAGGAAGCCCTTACGCCCGCTGTCGTCGGCGAAGACGGCCAGGCTGCCCAGCAGGTAGAGCAGCGTCACCGTGATCAGGCCAGGGGTCCGCAACCACGGGCGCAGGCGGCGCGTCGGGGAGAGGTACGACTCGACGACGGCGATCGGTGCGCAGATGGTCAGCGCCACGTGGTTGCCCAGGAAACCGACCACCTCCTGCGCGCTGACGCCCAGCACCGGGATCCGGGTGCGGTCCGCTGCGCTCAGCTCGGCGAACTCGGTGTCGGCCAGGTAGTCGGGGTTGAACAGCGACTGGTCGACCAGCCCCGCCTGTACCACGCCGAAACCCGCCGCGAGCAGCACGATCATCGGCCAGCCTCCGCCGGTACGCCGGGCCGCCTCGCGGATCAGTACCGCCGCACCCCCGTACATCGGGGCCAGGACGATCACGACGAGCAGCATGTCCGCCCCGGCGAAGCCGCCCCATGAGCACTCGGCCGCCCAGGGGGCGAGCAGCAGGAGCGCCACGACCGGCAGGAGTCGCCGCCACATCGGTTCCCCGTGGGATGTCATGTCCCGACTGTCCGGGCGGCGCGGGGTACGCCGGTACTGCCATCGGGCTACTCCCCGCCGACCAAGGACCAGTGGCGTCCGCCGAGACGGGCGGGTCGGCATGGACAGGGCCGGGCAGCAGGAGTAGGACGTACCGTATGCATTCTGCCGCGCCCGTGCTGTCCTTCGTCGGCCTCGCCGAGCCGGACCAGCCCCTGCTCACCTACCTTGACCACCGGACCGGCCATCGTCAGCAGCTGACCGCTGCCGAGCTGGGCGGGTGGTCGGCGCGGGCCGCCGGGCTGCTGCGCGACGGGTGTGGGCTGACCCCGGGCAGCCGGGTGGCGGTGCTGCTGCCACCGCACTGGCGTACCGCCGCTGTGCTGCTCGGGGCCTGGTCGGTGGGGTTGGAGGTGTCGTTCCGGCCGCGCGCCACCGCCGGGTTGCCGGTGCTGGAGCCCGGCGGCGACCGGCCGTACGACGCGGTCCTGGTCACCCCGGAGCGTCTGGACGACTGGCTCGAGGACGTACCCGAGGGGGTGCACCGCTACCTCGTCGGCATGGGGCCGGACCGGCTGGCCGACGTGCCGATCGGCTGGCTCGACTGGTCCGTGGAGGTACTGCGGCACGGTGCGGCCCCGGCCGACCGTCCCACGCTGTTCGCGTCCGACCCGGCCAGCCCCGACGGCACCAGCTACGACGAGTGGGGCCGGGTGGCCAGGGCGGTGGCCGAGCAGCTCGACCTGCGGGTCGGCGATCGGCTGCTGGTCGACGCCGCCGAGCAGGACCAGCCGCTGAAGTGGCTGCTCGCCCCGCTGTCGGCCGGCGCGTCGGTGGTGCTCTGCGCCAACCTCGACCCGGCGGGCCGGGACGCGGTGATCGCCGCCGAGCAGGTGACCCGGGTCCTCTGACCCGGGTCACCTGCTTCGGTGGGTCAGCGGTTGCCGAAGACCTTGGTGCCGGGGCCGAGGCGCAGCAGCACCGTCTCGCCGGTGGCGTCCTGGACGCCGTCGTTGTCGGTGACCGCGTACACCTGGCCGTTGCCGGCCACGGTCAACCCCTCCAGCTTCTCCTGGGTCCAGCCGTTGGTGGCGCGCAGCGCCGGCAGGACGTCCAGGGCGAGCCGCTTCGGCAGCACCCGCAGCGGGCCGGGCGTGGCCGGGCCGGCCGGCAGCTCCACCGTGTAGATCCGCTTGATCTTGGCGGCTGGACCGTTCAGCTTGTCCCGCTCGATCACCGCGAGCCGGTCACCGACCACGGTTATCTCGGAGAGCCCGATCCAGTCACCAGCGACGCTGGTCCGCTCCAACCGGTACCCGAACCAGCTCCACGAGCCCGCGGCCACGTCGTACCGGCCGATCCGGACCACACCTGCCGGGTCGGTGGCGACCTCCCGCTGGAGCACCGCCCAGACGATCTCCCGGCCGCGCTTGTCGGTGGTCGCGGTGACCCCCTCGAAGCCCTGCTTGCCCAGGCCGGCGGCGACGTCGGCGGGCAGCGGCACGACCTGTCGGGTCACCCCGGCGGCGTCCAACCGGACCAGCTTGTTCTCCGGACCGCTGGCACCCTCCACGGCCAACCAGAAGCCGCCCTGCGGACGGGCGAAGATGCCCTCCGCGTCGTAGCCCGCCGGCTCGCCCCGCTCGTCGCGGACCGGCAGCACCCTGGTGATCACCGCCGGGCTCTTGCGGGCGTCGACGGTGAAGATCTGGGTCCTGGCGTACGCCGCGTCGGTCACGCTGTACAGCAGGTGCGGCTGCCTCGGGTCGGCCGAGAGGGCGCCGAGCGCACCCCAGCCGATCGGCGTGCCGGTGGCGTCCGGGCCGGAGACGATGCTCGGGAAGCCGGGGGTGTCCTTGCCGAGCTGGTACAGCGACACCGCGGCGCGGACGCCGACGCCGGCCTCGTCGGTCTCGCTGGAGACGGCGAGCAGGCCGCGCGACGGGATGGGCAGCAGCCCCTCCGGCCCGTTTGTGGCCGGCAGGACCTGCTTGAACACCGGCGCGGTCGGCTTGGTCACGTCGTACACGGCGACGAAGTTGCTGCGCTCCGAGCCGACGAAGGCGTACCGGGTGCCGCCGTACTCGGCGATGGCCAGCCCCTCCGGCTCGGTGCCCTTGTTCTCCGCCCGGTCCTCGTTGTGCAGGCCGTGCCGGACGGCCAACCACTCGAAGCTGTTGCCGGCGTCCCAGGCCACCCGGCCGGTGCGGCTGTCGAAGACCGTCCAGCCCCGGGTGCCGCCCCGCCAGTCGCCCTCGTTCGCGGTGGCCAGGTAGCGGTCGTCGACCCAGGCGATCGCGTCCGGTTCGCGCGGCACCTCGCTGATCGAGCCGGTCAGGTCGATGACGCCGTCCTCGACCGTGTCGATCCCCCGCACTGAGGCGGTACCCGCGCTGAAAGCGCTGGTGATCCGGCCGGTGGGCAGGTCGATCAGGACGACGCCGTTGTTCTCCTGAAGGGTCACCGCGAGCTGGTTACGCCGGTTGATCGTGACGTACTCCGGCTCCGGGTCGGTGGGCTCGACGATCCCGGCGGCGACCAGGGCGGGCAGCGCCCGTCCGCCAGCGGTGGTCAGCGGCACGGTGCGCAACGACCAGCGGTGCGGACCACTGCCGTGCAGGTCCACCAGCTGCACGAAGCCGGCCGGGGCCTGCGGCAGGTCGCCCTCCGCACCGCCGGGCGGGGTGGCCTCCTCGTCCCGCTCGTTCTCGATGGCGATCGCCGCGTACCGCTGGTCGTGGCTGATCGCGATCGAGTCGGGCTGGCCGCCGAGGTCGATGCTGCGGACCCGCTTACGGGTGGCCAGCTCGATCACGTCGAGGCGACCCGACGGGTCGGTGTAGCTGGCGCTGGTGTTCACCACCACCAGGACGTAGCGGCCGACCACGGCCACCGAGGTCGGCTCGTCCTCGGCGGCACCGAGCTGGGCCAGGGAGAGGGTGCCGAGCCCGCGCGGCTGGTTGGCGCGGGAGATGTCGAGGAAGCCGATCCGACGGGCCGCCGCGTCGGTGTAGACCAGGGTGCGACCGTCCTCGCTGACGTCGGAGATCTCGGCCACCGTCTCGGTGGCGGGGTCCTCGCCGGCCGGACGGTTCAGGAACACCGGGTAGGTGGCGGTGCGGTCGAAACTCTTCGCCGCCGGCTTGGTCGGCCCGTGGTGGAGCTGACCGGCGTGCGCCGTACCGGTGATGGCGAGAGCGGCGACGGCGGCCCCCGCCACCGCCAGCACGGGAATGGATTTCTTGCTGGTCATTGGTCCTCCGTCTGTGCAGACACGGGACGGAGGCTGGCAGCCGCGATCGAGCACGGACTGTCGTGATCGTTAACGGCGAACGAACAGCACGGGCGGCAGGGTGCGACGACCAGCACAAGCCGATGACCGCTGCGGGTCGCCGTCGACGACCGGTTGCCGGATTTCTCGGCCGGCGGCGCCTATCCAGACGGCGATCCGAAAGCTAGAATGGTACCGCCCGTGGTACCATTCGTGGGTGCCGTCCCTGAAGAAGCTCATTGAAGCGATGCGGAAGAACCAGCAGAACGTCGCCTACAACGATCTCTACGGGGTGTGCGAGCACTACTTCGGGAAGCCACGGCAGGCTGGTACCTCCCACGCGGTCTTCAAGATGCCCTGGGCCGGCGACCCACGCGTCAATATCCAGAACGACAAAGGTAAGGCCAAGGCGTACCAGGTGCGGCAGGTGCTCAAGGCGATCGACAAGAAGGAGGCCATGTGATGGAGAGCGATGCCCGCGCTGAGATCTTCCACTACACCTACCGAGTGACGTGGTCGGCCCAGGACGACGAGTTCGTCGCCACCTGTGTCGAGTTCCCTTCCCTCTCGTGGCTGGCGTCTTCTCAGATCGAGGCGCTGCAAGGGTTGCAGGCTCTGTTGCTCGAGGTGATCGCGGACATGGAGGAGCAGGGCGAGGAGGTGCCGCAGCCGTTCGCGGAACGCAGCTACTCGGGCAAGTTCAACCTCCGCGTAGGAGAGAGCCTGCATCGTGAACTGAGCATCCAGGCCGCTGAGGACGGCCTGAGCCTCAACCAGTACATTCTGCGGAGACTGAGGGCCGCCTGAGTGGCGCCGATTCAGTCGACGGTGGGTAGGGGTGGGCCGAGGACGTCGTCGGCGTCGACGATGGTGTACGCGTACCCCTGCTCGGCGAGGAAGCGCTGCCGGTGGGCGGCGTACTCGGTGTCGATGGTGTCCCGGGAGACCACGGTGTAGAAGTGCGCCTGCCGGCCGTCGGCCTTCGGGCGGAGCACCCGGCCCAGGCGTTGCGCCTCCTCCTGGCGGGAACCGAAGGTGCCGGAGACCTGGATCGCCACCGCCGCCTCGGGCAGGTCGATGGAGAAATTCCCGACCTTCGAGATCACCAACGTACGTAGCTCCCCGGAGCGGAACGCGTCGAAGAGCCGCTCGCGCTCCTTGTTGGTGGTCGACCCCTGCACGATCGGCGCGTCGAGATACTCCCCCAACTGGTGGAGTTGGTCGATGTACGCGCCGATGACCAGCGTCTGCTCCTGCGGATGCCGGTCCAGCAGGGCCCGCACCACCGGCAGCTTGGTGCGGGCGGTGGCCGCCATCCGGTAGCGCTCCTCGGCCTCCGCGGTCGCGTACGACATCCGCTCCGCGTCGGTCAGGGTGACCCTGACCTCGGTGCACTGCGCCGGGGCGATCCAGCCCTGCGACTCGATGTCCTTCCACGGCGCGTCGTACCGCTTCGGGCCGATCAGGCTGAACACGTCGCCCTCCCGGCCGTCCTCGCGGACCAGGGTGGCGGTCAGCCCGAGGCGGCGACGGGCCTGCAGGTCCGCGGTGAACCGGAAGATCGGTGCGGGCAGCAGGTGCACCTCGTCGTAGACGACCAGGCCCCAGTCGCGGGCGCCGAACAGGTCCAGGTGGGTGAAGGCGCCGCCGCGCCGCGAGGTGAGCACCTGGTACGTGGCGATGGTGACCGGGCGAATCTCCTTCCGCTCGCCCGAGTACTCGCCGATCTCCTCCTCGGTCAGCGAGGTGCGGGCGATCAGCTCCCGCTTCCACTGCCGGCCGGCGACGGTGTTGGTGACCAGGATCAGCGTGGTCGCCTTCGCCTCGGCCATCGCCGCCGCGCCCACCAGGGTCTTGCCCGCCCCGCAGGGCAGCACCACCACGCCGGACCCGCCGGCCCAGAACGCCTCCACCGCCTCCCGCTGGTACGACCGCAGGGTGAACGGCCTGCCGCCCGCCTTGCCGGTCTCGGCCAGCTCGATCGGGTGGGCCTCGCCGTCGACGTACCCGGCCAGGTCCTCCGCCGGCCAGCCGAGCTTGAGCAGCGCCTGCTTGAGTCGGCCCCGCTCGGACGGGTGCACCGCGATGGTGTCGTCGTCGATCCAGTTGCCGAGCATCCCGGCGAGCTTCTTGCTCTTGGCCACCTCGATGAGCACCACCCGGTCCAGGGCGCGCAGGACCAGACCGTGCGCCGGATCGGCGGCGAGCTGGAGCCGCCCGTACCGGTCCATCGTCTCGGCCACGTCCACCAGCAGGGCGTGCGGGACGGGGTAACGGGAGTACTTGAGCAGCGCGTCCACCACGCCCTCGGCGTCGTGTCCGGCGGCCCGGGCGTTCCACAACCCCAGCGGGGTCAACCGGTACGTGTGCACGTGCTCGGGGGAGCGCTCCAACTCGGCGAAGGGCGCGATGGCCATTCGACAGGCCTGCGCGTCGGGGTGGTCGATCTCCAGCAGCAGGGTTTTGTCCGACTGCACGATTAGCGGTCCACCACTCACGCCGAATCCTCTCCTCCGTACGGCTGATCCGTCTCACCACGACAGGGAGCTGACCTGCCTCAGGGCGACCATCCAGTGTTACACGCACAGCCGGACGACAAGAAAGAGCTCAGCGCGCGCAACCCTGCCGGCACCGCCGAACGTCTAGCTGTAGGGGGACGAGTTGTCGAGGGCGGCGAACCGGCGAGTTCGTGATCGGGCCGCCACACCGCCCTCGCATGCGTCCCGCCGGGTGGGTGCCGGTGCGTGTGCGTTCGATCCGCGGTCAGACGGGCCAGGAAGCGGGGGCCGTTCCCGTCATCGCGGACAGCCAACGGGGGCGAGCGGCCCGCACCGGCACCCCCGCCCTCGTTTCGCCGGCCGCCCGTGCAGGGTACGAGCTGGGCCGGTTAGGTACCCGGTGGTGCTGGTCGGCAGCCGCCCGGGATGACACTCTTGACGTCGAGGGCCGGACCGTACGGGGGAGGGCGCATGACCGTCGATCAGGAAGTGATCCTCGAACGCGAGCAGGCAACGTCACCCGAACCGGTCTCCACCGCCACCGTGGTCGCGTACACGGTCGTCGGGTTGATCCTATTCGGCTGGTTCCTGTTTGGTTGGCTGGTTCTCCAACAGGGCTTTATCGACTCGGTCGGCGAGGCACTCGGCACCGCGTTCGGGCTGCTGCTGGTCGTGGCGATCATCGGATCGGTGCGGCGCAGCCGACGTTGACCGGCTCGATCACTTCTCCAGCACCGCCGCGGTGATCCGATGCAGCGCGAAGGTGTGCAGCATCTCGGTGCGTTCGTCCTCCGCGCGTAGGTAACCCGCGCCCAGCGAGACCGGCCGCACCAGCCTCGACGCGGTCGCCCCGTGCGCGTCGACGTAACCCACCCAGACCAGCGCCTTGTCGCGTACCGCCTGTTGGAGCACGGCCAGGGCGTCACTGTGGCTGGGTACGGGTACCGGCCCGCCCGGTGCCGCACCCCGCACCACCGCCGGGGCCCGGCGGGCCGCCCGCGCCGCCGCGTCACCCCGGCGGATCTGATCCACCACGCCGAGCAGGCGCGGCAGCGGCAGGCGCGCGGTGGCGAGCGGATCGATCGCCCGGGTGGCCACCGACACCCGGGCCGGTGCCCGGCGGTTCTTCGGCCGGCTGAGCACCGTCGAACCGGTTGCGTCCTCGGCCACCGGGGCGTAGCCGGCCTCGCGCAGCACGGTCAGCAGCCGGCCGGCCTGATACGGCGTGACCAGCACCGTCGGTGCGAGCCGGCGCAACGCCAGCGGCTCCACCCGCCGGTCGGCCAGCACCTCAGCCAGCAGCGCCTCGTCGTCGCTGCGCAGGTACGCCCCGGCGGAACCGATCCGCAGCCCACCGTGCTTGCGGGCCACATCGTCGACCAGGTAGGTCAGCCCCTGCGGCACCGGGGTGCGGGACCGGCGCCGCAACAGCTCGTGCAGGTCGTCGGCGGAGTATCCGGCGTCCAACGCCCGGCGCACGCTGCCCGTGGTGACCCGGTGCACACTCGCCCCACCGGCCGACTCGGGCTCGGCGAGGATCTCCAACTCGGCGGCGAGCGCCGGCTCGGGAGGTCCGGGCACCACCACGGTCAGGTCGGCCTGGACGAGGAAGTGATCCACCGGAGCCGGCAGCAGGGTGTCCAGCGCCCGGATTGCGGTGCCGGCCTCGGCGTCCTCGGCGTCGGCCCGGAGACCGAGCGGGTCGTCCGCGTCGCGTCCGTCGGTCGCCGCCGTCTCGGCCAGCAGCAGCCGCCCGTACGAGGTGAGCGCCCCCAGCCCGGTCACGCCCAGCGTGGCCGCCTCGGCGAGCATCTCCCGGTGCGCCGGCTCCCGGCCCCGGCTGCGCCGGGGTGCCCGCCAGTCGAGCAGCGCCAGCACCTCGTCGACGCTCGGCGCGGTGGCCGGTTCCACATCGGCGAGTACCCCGAGCACCGCCCGGCGGGCGGCCGGCGAGCCGGCCCGTTCCGCCTCCGCGGAGAGCACGGTGATCGGCCGGTCCCGATCGTCGCGTTGACCGACCAGCCCCACCTGGCGGGTCATGGTCAGCCAGGCCCGGGCCAGCTGCTCCCAGCGCTGGGCCAGCGAACCAACTCGCCACATCTCGTATCCGGCGGTCGGCAGCACCTGCTGGTCGGCGCCGTACCGGCCGACGGCACCGGGCAGCTCCACCTCGCCGGTCAGCCCAGCCGCGTACGCGACCTCCAGCAGCAGCGCCGCCGTCGACTCGTCCAGCCCGGTGACGCGCGCCAACCGGCGCAGGTCACGCACGCCGATGCCACCCGAGCGCAGCACCGGCGCGGGCTCGGTGGCCAACTGCTCCAGCAGCGCCTCGGTGTGGCGTACCACCTCCATGCTCTGCCCGGCCCCGGCGGAGTCGACGGCCTTCGGCTCGCGTGGCGTGGCCGTCACCGGGGGTGGGCTTGAGCTCAGCGGGCCCAGCGGTCCGGTGTCGCGCCGCAGCAGCAGGCCGATCTCCCGGGGCAGCTCCACCATCCCGGTGGTGCCGCCCTTGCCGCCGGCGACCCGCACCAGCAGGCGATGGTCGACCAGCCAACGGATCGGCGAGCCGGTCGGTGCGCCGCCGTTGGTGTCGTCCGGCGGCAGGTCGTCGTCGGCGCCGACCGCGGGCGCCTGTAGCGCGCCGGGCGGCACGCTGCCGACCGGTGGACCGGCCGCCAGCCGGTCCAGGATCGCCCGGGCCGACGGCGGCGCGGACAGCAGCGTTCGCCGCAGCTTCGCCGGGTCCGCGCAGAGCGCGGCCGTGCGCGGGTCCAACTCCGCCGCTGGCCGGCCGAGGCCCGCCGGGTACGGGGAGATCTCGTCGATGCCGCCGACCAGTTGCAGGGCGCTCTCCGGCCCGTAGAGCAGGAATCGGGCGCGCAGCCTGTCGACGGCCGCCCGGACGGCGGTCGGTGCGGGCGGGTGCGGGCCGGTGGTGGCCAGCGCGAGGACCTCGTCGACCGAGGTGGTGCCGTCGGCCGGGTCACGGGTCAACCGGGCCGCGTCCATGATCTGGAGGGTGAACTGGTTCAGCTCGTCCAGGGCGCGCGACACCGAGACGCGGGACTGGGCCCGGATGGCCAGGGCGTCGACATCGGCGGGGACCGGTACGACGAGGTCGGGCCGCAGTTGGAGCAGCGCGGCGAGGGACTCGTCGGGCAGCGAACGCAGGTGATCGGCGAGTGAGGTGCTCATTGTCTTTCCACGCTAGCCCGGCCGGGGCCACTTGTGCCCCTGGGACGTACCGGTCGGTCCGGTAGCCGGGTAGCTTCGCAGGATGCTTCCAACGGGTGCACTGACGGTCGGATTCGATCTCGACATGACTCTGGTCGACTCGCGTCCCGGCATAGCTGCGGCGTTCCACGCGTTGACCGAGCGGACCGGGGTGCCCGTCGACGCCGAGGCCGCCGTGTCCCGGCTGGGCCCGCCGCTGCGTACCGAGATCGCCCACTGGTTCCCGCCGGAGCAGGTCGAGGAGGCGGTCCGCGTCTACCGCGAGCTCTATCCCGCGTACGCGATCACGCCGACCGTCCCGCTGCCCGGTGCCCGGGAGGCGCTCGAAGCGGTGCGGGAGCGGGGCGGCCGGGTGCTCGTGGTCACCTCCAAGCTGGGCCGGCTGGCCCGGCTGCACCTGGACCACCTCGGCCTGGTGGTGGACGAGTTGGCCGGCGACCTGTTCGCCGAGGAGAAGGCGACCGCACTGCGGGAGCACGGTGCGACCCACTATGTCGGTGATCACGTCGCGGATATGGTCGCCGCACAGGCGGCACAGGTGCCCGGGATCGCGGTGACGACGGGCCCGTGTTCGGCCGACGACCTGCGAGCTGCCGGCGCGGCGACGGTGCTGGCGGATCTCACCGGATTCCCGGCGGCGCTCGACGGCATGATCCGGCTAGCCTTGAAGCAGTAGACGGTTCGAACGAAGCAGGGGTTCTCACGTGCCTACGGGTCGAGTGAAGTGGTACGACGCCACCAAGGGATACGGGTTCGTCACCAGTGACGAGGGTGGCGACGTGTTCCTGCCGAAGGGCGCGCTGCCGGCGGGTGTCACCGACCTCAAGGGCGGCCAGCGGGTCGACTTCAGCGTGGTGGACAGCCGGCGGGGTGCGCAGGCGATGGGGGTGAAGCTGCTGGACGCTCCGCCGTCCGTGGCGGAGCTGCGCCGTCGGCCCGCCGAGGAGCTGCACGGCCTGGTCGAAGACATGATCAAGGTACTGGAGGCGAAGGTCCAGCCGGATCTGCGCCGGGGCCGTTTCCCGGATCGCAAGAGCGCGCAGAAGATCGCTCAGCTGGTCCACGCGGTCGCCCGCGAGCTGGAGGTCTGAGGTACCAACCCGGCGTCGGCGGCCCGGCCCAGCAGCGCCTCGACGGCGGCGAATCCCGCTTCCCCCAGTTCCGCGGTGAATTCGTTGACGTAGAGGCCGATGTGCCGGTCCACCACGTCGGGCTCCATTTCCTGGGCGTGCGCCAGCACGTACGCCCGGCTGGCCGCCGGGTCCGCCCAGGCCCGGCGGACGGAGTCCCGGATCCAGCCGGCGGCCTGCTGCGGATCGACCGCGCCCCGGCGGGCCAGGATGGCGCCGAGTGGGATCGGCAGGCCGGTGTCGGCCTCCCACCATTCGCCCAGGTCGACCAGGGCGGTCAGGCCGTGCCGCGGATAGGTGAACCGAGCCTCGTGGATCACCAGCCCGGCGTCGTACCGTCCAGCGGCGACGCCCGGCATGATCTCGTGGAACGGCACCACCTCGATGCGTCGCGGCGTCCGGCCGGCGGCCCAGAGCCGGAAGAGCAGGTAGGCCGTGGTCCGGTCACCAGGCACCGCCACAGTGGCACCGGTAAGATCAACTCGGGCCGGCCCGCCGTCACGGTCGGACCGGGTGAGCACCAACGGGCCGCATCCCCGCCCCAGCGCACCCCCGCAGGGCAGCAGGTGGTAGTCGTCCAGCAGCCACGGCAACGCCGCGTAACTGACCTTCACCAGGTCGAACGCGCCCCGCTCGGCGGCGGTGTTGGTGACATCGACGTCGGCGTACGTCACCTCGATCGGCGGCGCGCCGGGCACCCGCCCGTGCACCAGGGCGTGGAAGACGAACGTGTCGTTGGGACAGGGCGAGATCGCCAGCGAGAGCGCCACACCCCCACCGTAACCCTGCCCCCGACCTGCTCCGCCCCGCCCCCGACGGTCCGCCCCGCCCTCTCCGCCCTCCCCCGACCGCCCCTGCCCCGGAGGCCCGAGGCCCCCGAGGCCAGGCCCGGAAAGAAAGGTGTGGCCCGGAAGTCGGGGAGGTCAGTAGGTGGGTTCGAGCACTGTCGAGCTGAGAGCGCAGACGGATCGGTGGGAAAAACTACTGGGGTGGGGGCTGCCACCTGAGGGTGCAGGAGGCGTGCCCCCTTGGACATGGCCCGGGGACCCGGCCGAGCTGCGGCGCGAGCGCGTCGGCCGGAGGTGCGTTCGGGTCGGCTGTGTCAGGTCGGTGGTGCCCGTGCGTTGCGGGGTTGGCCGGGTGAGCCCGCTGCCGGTGGTTGGGACGGTCTAGCTCCGACCGCTGTGCCATCGGACGTGATAGCACAAACGGTTCAGCTCGACAGTGTCCGAACACCAGACCGTCGCCTCTTGTGGCCGCCGAGCCCCGAACCCCCCGCCCTCCCGCTCCGCCGCCCACGTCGACCGCGAGCGTCCGCATCTCTCCAGAGAGTTATCCACAGATGCGCGCCGGGGGTTGAGTGGTCGGCCGGCGGAGCGGGAGCATCGTGGCATGGGGGATGGGAGCGGTGACTCGGTGGATCTGGGCGCGACGTTGCGGATTGCCGCAGCCAGCGATCCAGGCCTTGCCGGCGCCCCAGCCCTTGCGGCCCTGGTGGGCGACGCTGTCTCCGACGACGCCCGGCGGGACGAGGCGGGCCGCCGTTATCCGGCCCATCTTGACGTACGAAAGGTGCGGACGCTCCATGACTGGCCGGGTGCCTGGTGGGCGCACTCGTATTCGCTGCCGCCCGACCGGTGGCCGCTGCGGGTTCCCGAGGTGACCTACGACCTTGACCGGGGCCGCCGGGATGAGCGACGACTACGGCAGAGGCTCCGCGACTCGGTACGGATCCGTCGACTCACCGACGGCGTGCCGGACGGATGCTGGCGGCTGATAGCCGAGTTGCCTGACGGCGATGTCGTGGGTGAACTGCGTGCTCATCAGCGCAGCCTCGATCTGCTGCTTGGCGAGGATCTGGGCGACCAGCGGGAGGTGGTGCTCGACGGCGTGCTGGTCGCTCCCGGGCTCCGTCTGCTCGGCATCGGGCGGCGGCTGGTGGCCAGGTTGACCGAGGAGACCGGTCGGGCCGGACTGAGCACAGTCTGCGCCGTGGCTGAGTTCGGCGGCATCGATTTCCTGCTCGCGTGCGGCTACCGGATCGAGCGGACCCGGCCCCAGTCCCTGCGCCTCGACCACCGGTGACGGAACGTTCGAGCGTCGGGGCAGCTGCCGGCTGTCAACGCAGGGCGGCAGCTGCGGCGGTCAGGGCGGCGAGGGCGTCGCGTAACCGCCACGCGTCGCGGTCGCGTGGGCCGATCGGGTTCGAGATGGCGCGCAGTTCGGCGAAGGGCACGCCGGCGTGGCTGGCGGCCACGGCCACGCCGTACCCCTCCATCGCCTCGGCCACCGCGTCCGGGTGGCGCTGGCTCAGTGCGTCCGTGCTGGCGGTGGTGCCGGTGACGGTGCTCACGGTCAGCACCGGCCCGACGGTGGCGTCCGGCAGTGCGGCGCGTAGGGCGGCCAGCAGGGTGGAGTCGACGGCGACGTCGGTGCCGCCGCCGAGTAGTTCGGGTGGCATGCCCAGCTTGTCGACGGGGATGAAGCCGTCGGGTGATTCGGCGCCCAGATCGGCGGCGACGGCACGGGTGCCGAGCACGATGTCGCCGACCGCCACCCGGCCCACGAAACCGCCGGCCACGCCCGCGCTGATCACCCCTCGGTACGGTCGGTCGGCCATCTCGGCGAGCGCCAGCAACCGGGCCGTCGCCGCCCCGGCGACGGCCGGGCCCACACCCACCGGCACCACCGCCACCGTCGGATCGGCGAGGCCGGCCTGGATCGCCTCCGCCTCGGCGGGGACCGCGGTGACCACGAGCAGGCCGGTCACTTCATGGAACCAGGCGAGCTGCGCCGGGTCTCGTCGTCGCCGGCCCCGCTGACCGCCGACGACGGGCGGTAGATGTGGAAGCCGGGCGGCGCGAGGCCGGGCTCCTCGGTGCTCGCTCCGCCGTGGAAGGGCGCCGGGGAGGTGGGGGCGGCCTCGGCGGCCTCCCGATCCCGGGCGGCCTGCTCGTCGGCGGCCCGTGCCTCGGCGGCCCGCTCGTCAGCGGCCTTTTCCTCGGCGGCGCGCTCGTCGGCGGCCTTTTCCTCGGCGGCCCGCTCGTCATCGGTCAGCGGCCGGCCGCGCAGCCGCTCGGACCGCAGCCGTCGGGCCATCACCAGCGCACGGGCGGCGGCCAGCGTGCCGACACCGGCGGCGACGGCTATGCCGACCCGGCCGTCGAAGGGTACGAGCCCCAGACCGCCGCCGGCCACGAAGGCGAGCATCAGCGCCGTCTCGGAGTGGGCGAAGGAACTGGCCCGTAGCCGTTCCGGGATGCGCTCCTGGATCGAGGCGTCCACGGCGAGCTTGGCGATGCCGCTCATCATGGCCGCGACCACGCAGAGTAGGGCGACCATCGGCAGCGAGAAGCTCAGTACGGTGAGCACGGCCACACCGGCGACGATGACCATGCCGCTGGACTGGAGGGCGGCTGGCCGGTGGATTCGCAGTCGGGTACCGATCGCGGTGGCCAGGAAGGTGCCGATGGCCAGTGACCCGCCCACCAGGCCGAGTGCTCCCTCGTCACCCAGGTCGCGCCCGAACACCACGGTGGTCAGGTCGCCGGCCTTGATGGTGAAGGCCAGGAAGAGCAGCAGGAAGCCGTAGACCGCGCGCAGCGTGGCCGCCCCGATCAGGTTCGAGATCACCAACCGTCCGGCGGGGCGGCCCCGGCCCAGTGGTCGCTCGCCGGTGCCGCGCCGCAGCGCCCGTAGCGGTCGCGGCACCCGCTCCGGTGGTTCGGAATCGGCCTTCGGCGGCAGTCGGAGGGAGATCACCATGCCGACCAGGAAGATCACCGAGGCGACCCGTAGCGGCCACTGCGGTCCGAACCAGAACGCGGCCAGGCCGATCGGGGCGACCAGGGCCCCGGCGACCGTGCCGTACACGCTGGCTCTCGCGCCGACCTGGGACAGGCCGAGCCCTTCCGGCAGCAGCCGGGGTACGGCCGCGGAGCGGGCCACTCCGTACGCCCGGGACAGCGCCAGCACGCCGAAGGCCGCCGGGTACAGCCCGAAGCCGTGGATGTAATCGGAGATCAACCAGGCCAGAAACGCCCGGCCCAGCATGGTGGTGGCCAGGGCGTACCGGCGGCCGTGCCGGAAGTGGTCGAGCAGTGGCCCGACCACCGGGGCGAGCATCGCGAACGGCACCATGGTCACCAGCAGGTAGAGCGCCACCTTGCTCCGCGCCTCGCCGAGCGGCACGTTGAAGAAGATCGTGCCGGCCAGTCCGATGGCGATCAGCGTGTCCCCGGCGCAGGAGACCGCGTGCAGATCGAACAGGCGGACCATGCCGGTCTCGCCGCCGGCGCCCCGGGCCCGGGCCCGGGCGGCACTGCGGGTCGCCCAGCGCCCCCCACTGAGCGAACCCCGCAGCAGCAGCCGAACGGCGCGGATGCCGGTGCCGACGGTCCGCCCGAGGAGGGACCGCTCGGAGCGGGAGAACAGCGGCATGGGAACCATCCTGAACCATCGGCCCGACAGATGCCGCGCCACTTCCGCAGAACACCTCTGGGGAGTGCCTCACAGCCGACCGCACCGATGGGGGACAATGGTCGGGTGACCAGGCCCGCCTCCGCCCGCGCCGTTCGTCTCGACCAGGTCTGCGCCGCCGCCGTCGAGGTGGCGCGCACCGGCATCACCGAGGTGGGGCCCGACGACGTCGGCGATCACCTCCAGGTGGTCGCCGAAGGTGACCGGACCGTCACCCACTACTTCGAGTGCCGATTGGCCGGTTATCGCGGCTGGCGGTGGGCCGTCACCGTCACCCGGGTCGCGCGCAGCCGTACCGTGACGATCTGCGAGACCGTGCTGCTGCCCGGGCCGGACGCGCTGCTCGCACCGGGCTGGCTGCCCTGGCAGGAGCGTCTCAAGCCGGGCGACCTCGGCCCGGGCGACCTGCTGCCGACGCCGGCGGACGACGAGCGGCTCCAGCCCGGCTACCTCCAGTCCGACGACCCGGCCGTCGAGGATCTCGCCTGGGAGTTGGGGCTCGGCCGGTCCCGGGTGATGTCGCGGGAAGGGCGCATCGAGACGGCCCAGCGCTGGTACGACGGCGACCACGGCCCGTCGGCGCCGATCTCGACCGCCGCGCCGACCGCCGCCCGCTGCGGCACCTGCGGCTTCTACCTGCCGCTCGCGGGCAACCTGCGGCAGTGCTTCGGTGTCTGCGGCAACTTCTACGCCCCCGACGACGGCCGGGTGGTGAGCGTCGACCATGGCTGCGGCGCCCACTCCGAGACGTTGGTGGATGCCGAGACGGCGGTGGAGGAGATGCCGACCGTGTACGACGACAGCGCGATGGAGCCGATGTCGGTCAGCCGTGCGCTCGGTTCGGTCGAGGCGGGCGAGCCGGCGGAGCCGTACGGCCACTCCTGAGCGCCGCGGTCGCTCAACCTGCGGCGCGACGGCGACGTCGGTGGGCGTCGTGGCGCATCATCACAGCCAGTCCCGGGAAACCCCACAAAAAGCCGGCCAGGCAGATCCAGAGCCAGTTCTCATGGCCGTCGGCGACCAGCCGGTCGCGGAACAGCAGCAGCACGAGCCCGGCCGCCGCCCAGGCGACCATGCCGGCGAGCGCAAACGGCACCATCGGCGGGTCTAGCGGCTCGGGGCGGGGCTGCTGCGTCGGCACCCGGCCAGGGTACGCGACCGTGCTTCCCCGCCGGTCGGTCATCTGCGACGATGCGCGCGTCAACCCGATGATCCGCTGTGAGGTTCCTGATGGCAGTAGCGCCGCCCGACAACGGCACCCCACCCGACTCCAGCCGGCCGCGGAACGGCTTCGACCGGTACTTCGAGATCTCGGCCCGTGGCTCGACGCTGAGCCGCGAGGTACGCGGTGGTCTGGCCACCTTCTTCACGATGGCGTACATCGTGGTGCTCAACCCACTCATTCTCGGTAGCGCACTCGACGGTGACGGGAACTCCCTACCGATCCCGGCGATCGCGGCGGCGACCGCCCTGGTCGCCGGCCTGATGACCATCCTGATGGGCGTGGTCGGCCGGTTCCCGCTGGCCGTCGCCGCCGGTCTGGGCGTGAACGCCCTGGTGGCGTACGAGATCGCGCCGGAGATGACCTGGGCCGATGCGATGGGTTTGGTGGTGATCGAGGGTCTGATCATCGCGGTGCTGGTGCTGACCGGGCTGCGTACCGCCGTGTTCCGTTCGGTGCCGACCCAGATGAAGACGGCGATCGGCGTCGGCATCGGCCTGTTCCTCACCATCATCGGTCTGGTGGACGCCGGCTTCGTGCGGCGGATCCCGGACGACGCGAACACCACCGTCCCGGTCGGTCTCGGCATCGGCGGCAAGCTGGTGAGCTGGCCGATGCTGGTCTTCGTGGTGGGTCTGCTGGTGACCCTGGTGCTGGTGGTGCGGCGGGTGAAGGGCGCCATCCTGGTCGGCATCCTGGCTTCCACGGCGCTGGCGATGGTGGTGGAGGCGCTCGGCAACATCGGCCCGTCCTTCGTTGACGGCGAGCCCAACCCGAAGGGCTGGTCGCTGAACGTCCCGACGTTGCCGAGCAACCCGTTCGGCGTGCCGGACCTGTCGCTGCTCGGCCAGTTCAACGTGCTGGGCTCCTGGGAGCGGGCCGGCTGGCTGGTCGTGCTGATGTTCATCTTCACCCTGCTGATCACCGACTTCTTCGACACGATGGGCACGATGGTGGCCGTCGGTCAGGAGGGCGGCATGCTCGACGAGCAGGGCACCCCGCCGCGTACCAGGGAGATCCTGCTGGTGGACTCGATCGCCGCGGCCAGCGGTGGTGCGGCCAGCGTCTCCAGCAACACGTCGTACATCGAGAGTGCCGCCGGTGTCGCGGAGGGCGCCCGGACCGGGGTGGCGAACCTGGTCACCGGGGTGCTGTTCCTGCTGGCCATGTTCCTGGCGCCGTTGGTGGTGGTGGTGCCGTTCGAGGCGGCGTCCGTCGCGCTGGTGGTGGTCGGGTTCCTGATGATGACCGCGGTGCGCACCATCGACTGGTCCGACTACGAGATCGCCATCCCGGCCTTCCTCACCATCGTGCTGATGCCGTTCACCTACTCGATCTCCAACGGAATCGGCGCCGGCCTGATCGTGTACGTGGTGGTGAAGCTCGCCAAGGGCAAGTCGCGGGAGATCCACCCACTGCTGTACGCGGTGGCGGCGCTGTTCGTGGTGTACTTCCTGCGCGGTCCGATCGAGGCGCTGCTCTTCTGACGCCAGCCCGGGCCGGGTGGGTGAGCCGCGTCAGGCGGTTCGTGATCCCGGCCCGGAGCAGGGGGAACGTCGGGGTGAGCATGCTCATATTCGCTGCGCCCGGTCAGCTAATTAGTTAGGCTAACTATCGTGACGGAGCGGACGGTGACGGCTCAGAGCATGCCACCGGCGCAGCTGGCCATTCAGCTGCGTGATGCGATCACCCGGCTGAACCGGCGGGTCCGACAGGCCCGGCCGGTCGGTGACCTCACGGTCACCCAGTTGTCCGCGCTCACCAGCCTTCGGCTGGCGGGCGCGCTCACGCCGCGAGAGCTCGCCGACGTCGAACGGGTACAGCCACCGACGATGACCAAGATCGTCGCGAAGCTGGAGGAACGCGGCCTCGTGCAGCGGACCCCGCACCCGACCGACGGCCGGCAGGTCATCCTTGCGACGACCGAGGGGGGCCGGGCCGTGCTCGACCAGTTCGAGCGGGTCCGGGACGAGTGGCTGGCTCGCCGGCTGACCGAACTGAGCGATGCCGACCGGGAGACCTTGCACCACGCCGCGGAGATTCTCCAGCGACTCTCCCGAGCCTGACGCCGCGCACACCTGGTGTGCCCCGCGCCGTGCCGTCCGTCGTTGACGACGCGTACGACCGCGAGGAGGCGCACCAAGCGTGCACGCGAGGCTGAGCACGATGTTCCAGTCCCTACAGGTCCGCAACTACCGGCTCTTCGCATCCGGGCAACTGGTCAAGCTGATCGGTGTCTGGATGATGTTCATCGCGCAGGACTGGCTGGTCCTCGAGCTTTCCGATGACTCGGCCACCGCTCTCGGTGTGGTCGTTGCCCTCCAGTTCACCCCCGTCCTGCTGCTCACCCTGCTCTCGGGCCGGCTCGCCGACCGGTACGACAAGCGGATGCTCCTCTTCGTCGCCAACGCGTTCTGGACCGTGCTGTCGCTGGCGATGAGCGTGCTCGTGCTCACCGGCCTGGTTCAGCTCTGGCACGTGTTCGTCTTCGCCGCCCTGCTCGGCGTGGCCAACGCGGTGGAGACCCCGGTGCGGCAGGCGTTCGTCTCCGAACTGGTCGGCACGTCGCTGCTGCCCAACGCGCTCTCGCTCAACGCGGCCGTGTTCAACTCGGCCCGCATCGTCGGCCCGGCCATCGCGGGCCTCGCCATCGCCCTGGTCGACGTCGGGCCGGTCTTCATGGTGACCGCGCTCAGCTCGATCGGGCCCCTGATCACGGTGATCCAGATGCGTCCGGCCGAGCTGCACCGCGAGCCCCTGCTGCCGCGCGACGAGCGGGCCGCGGCGACCGTGCTCGACGGGCTGCGCTACGTCGGCCGCCGTCCCGACCTGCTGCTGCCCATGGTGGTGATGTCGGTCATCGGGATGTCGCTGTTCAATTTCCAGCTCACCCTGGCCGCCCTGGCCAAGACCGTGTTCAACACCGGCGCGGCCTCGTTCGGCCTGTTCAGCACGACCCTCGCCGCTGGCGCGCTGGTCGGCGCGCTGGCCGGGACCGGGCGGCGCAGCCGCCCCTCGGTCTGGCTCGTGCTCGGTGCCGCGATCGCCTGCGCCGCCTTCGGCACGCTCGTCGGGCTCGCGCCCGAGTACTGGATGGTGCTGGTCCTGCTGCCCCCGACCGGCTTCTGCATGGTCTACTTCGCCCAGGCGGCCAACCAGCGGGTCCAGCTCGGCACCGACGCCGCCTTCCGGGGACGGGTGATGGCGCTGTGGGTGCTGGTGTTCCTGGGTACCAACCCGGTCGGCGCGCCGATCATCGGCTGGATCGCGGAGACCTTCGGTGCCGGCGCCAGCATCTGGGCGGGCGGCCTGCTCTCCCTGACCACCGCGTTGCTCGCGCTGGCCTGGCAACTACGCCGGGCCGGGGCCCGACTGCGGTTCCGGATCCTGCCGATGCCCCGCTTCTACGTAACCGAGGCGTGAGCCGGACGCGTCGTGTCCGTGTCGCCGCCCCGCGCCGTGTCCGCGCCGCTGCCCGTGTCCGCGCCGGGGCTCCGGGTGGATGCGGGAAAATCGGTTACGTGACGCTACGCGTCGGCATAGCTTCGGTGGGTGGAGGTCCTACGCTTACTGCTGCTCGCCCTGGCGCTGGCCGCCGTGGTCGCCCTGCCGGTGCTGATCGCGCTCGTGGTCTGCGCCGACGAGGTTGTCGACCGGCTGAACTGCGGATACACCGAGTGGCGGGAGCGGCGCCGGGCGCGGCGTCTGATCGCCCGGTTGAACCAGGCGGTCGACGCGGACCAGGTCGCGACCCGGATCGCCCTCGACGCCCTCGACCGAGTCGACCGGCGTCCGCTGGAACAGATCGCCGCCGACCTGCGCTGCCTGCGCCGAGAACGGGCCGGCGGTGCCGGGCCTGCGGTGGTGTGGCACAGCAGCGTGCTGGACGCGTACGACGGCCGGCTCCGGCTGGCCTGCCGAGCGCTGGGCATCACCGAGCATCTCGGCGAGTTGACCGGGCTCGACCGGCAGATCGAGCGGGTACGGGTCGAGGCTGAGTTGGACGCCGCGGGCCTAAGGCTGCGGGCGGCCCGCCCCGGGCAACACGAGCGGCACCACTAGCTACCTGCGACCCTGTGGCAGGTGCGACTCTTTACCGCGATCTACCCGCCGGCCGAGGCGGTCGAGCACCTGACCACCCGGGTGGCCGGCCTGCGGCTCGGTGCGGCCGCGGCCGCCGGGACGAAAGTCGGGATGGTGGACCCGGCCCAGGCCCATCTCACCCTCGCCTTCCTCGGCGACGTCGCCCCTGGGCGGCTGGTCGAGGTGGAGAGCGCCCTCGGGCTGGCCGCCAGATGGTCACGTGACACGCGTACCGCCGCGCCCCGGCTGCGACTGACCGGGGGTGGGCGGTTCGGACGCGACCGGTTCACCGTGCTCTGGGCCGACGTGGGTGGTGACGTCGAGGCGCTGCAGGTGCTCAGCCGGTTGATTCGCTCCCGGTTGCGCCACGCCCGCCTCCCGTACGACGAGAGGCCGCTCCGCCCGCACCTGACCATCGCCCGCCCCGGAGATCGGCTACCGCCAGCCGACATCGAGGCTGACCTCGCTGCCCTGGCGGACTACGAGGGCCCGGAGTGGCCGGCAGGAGAGCTCGTCCTCACCCACAGCGAACCCGGCCCGCACCCCGCCTACCATCGGCTCGCGGCCTGGCCGCTCGGGTAGCCCTTGTGCCGACCTCCTCGACCGAGGACACCGACACAAGGGCCCGGCAAATCGACATGTGCGTCGAGATCCTGGCGGGCGATGCGTCAGGAGGACTCGCGAGCGGCGGGGCCGGTGCCGAAGAGGACGTCATCCCAGCTGGGCAGGCGCTTACGGGGCTTGCCGCTGGTGTCGGTCGACTCGGTGGCGCCGCCGGTCGGCGTGTTCGTCCGGCGGGGCCGCAGCACCGCCAGCGAAGGCACGGCCGGGACCTCCTTGGGCGCGTCCGCGTCATCGTCGAAGGCCGACCCCTGACCGCCGCCGAGCAGCGCCGCTGCGCCGCCGGGGACCGCCCGCTGTCGAGACCCGTCCTGGCCGGCCAGGGCGGCCGGCGAACGGGGCTCGAGACCCCGACCAGTGGAGCCGAGCGGCCGGTCGAGCGAGGCCAGCAGGGCGTCCCGGCCGGCGCGGATCGGGTCGCGTCCCGACCGGCCCGGCTCGGCGGCCGCGGGCAGCCCGTGGCCACCCCGGCTCGGCTCGCCGCGCGACGGGCCGGGCAGCGCGTGGCCACCCCGCTCCGGTGCCGGCTCCTGGCCGAGGATCGGCGTCGGACGCTCGGCGCACAGGTACTGCGCCATGTCGTCGTGCGGTGCGACCGACTGCCGGGTCTTGTCGAGATCCCAGACCGCCTGAGCGGTGGCCTTGCCGGACGGCCAGGTGGCGACGATGCGCCAGGTGCCGTCGTCGCGGCGCCACGCATCCCAGGAGATCTTCTCCGTGTCGATCCCGTGCTGCGCGAGGCGGCCGTTGACCACCTCGGCCAGCGGGGTGGGCTTCTCGGCACCCTTGACGCGGGTGCGCCGGGCGTGCTGGGCGAGCATCGCTCGCTCCTGGAGCACCGGCCCGGCGTAGCGGAGCACCCGGTCGACCGGTACACCGGCGATGCGGGCGACATCCTCGGCGGACTCGCCGGAGCGGATCCGGGCCTGGATGTCCCGAGGGGACAGTGACGGCACCGCATCGACAACGGTCGGCGCCACACTGAGGGTCGGCGCACCCGGCTCGGCGTGCAGCACCTCGGCGACGCGCTCGTCTATGGGTAGGGCAAGCAGTCGCCCGACCTCGTCGGCGAGCACCAGGGCCTGGCCGTCCTCGGAGAGGGCGACGAAGCGTACTGGGCGCATCGCGTTGCCTCCGTCCCGCTTCGCTGGCCGTTCGCCACGAGCCGGCCACCCGGGCGTTGCGTACCACGGTACGCCCATCCGCAGCCAGGTGGGAGACGCCACGCCCGGGCAAGTCGTGCTGCGCAGCCTGATTCGCAGCCGTCGGGCGCTGTGCGGCGGGTCAGTCCTGGCGGGTCGGAAATGACGTTGAACGCAGGCATGCGTGGGCCCGGCGACCCGCTGGGTCGCCGGGCCCACGGCACCGTCCTACAGCCGCTCGACGACGTAGTCGATGGACGCGGTCAGCGCTTCTACGTCGGCCGGGTCGACGGCCGGGAAGAGCGCGACCCGCAGCTGGTTACGACCCAGCTTGCGGTACGGCTCGGTGTCCACGATGCCGTTGGCGCGCAGCGCCTTGGCGATCGCGGCGGCGTCCACCCCGTCGGCGAAGTCGATGGTGGCGACCACATTGGAGCGCAGCGCCGGGTCGGTCACGAACGGGGTGGCGACGGACGAGCGCTCGGCCCAGCCGTACACGATCGCGGCGCTCTCGGCCGTGCGCTTCGCCGCCCAGGCCAGGCCGCCCTGGGAGTTCATCCAGTCGGTCTGCTCCGCGGCGAGGAAGATGGTGGCCAGCGCCGGAGTGTTGTAGGTCTGCTCCAGCCGCGAGTTGTCGATCGCGGTGACCAGGTCGAGGAACGCCGGGATGTACCGACCGGACGCCTTGACCTCGGCGGCCCGCTCCAGTGCGGCCGGCGACATCAGGGCCAGCCAGAGGCCACCGTCGGAGCCGAAGCACTTCTGCGGGGCGAAGTAGTACACGTCGGTCTCGCCGACGTTGACCTCCAGCCCGCCGGCGCCGGAGGTGGCGTCGACCAGCAGCAGCGAGCCGGGGTCGGCGCCGGCCACCCGGGCGATCGGCACCGCCACACCGGTCGAGGTCTCGTTGTGCGGGGTGGCGTAGACGTCCACACCCGCCTCGGCGACCAGGGCCGGCGCGCTGCCCGCGTCGGACTTGCGGACCGTGGGCTCGCCGAGGAACGGCGCATCCTTCACGGACTTGGCGAACTTCGCGCCGAACTCGCCGAAGCTGGCGAACTGGGCCCGCTCGCGTACCAGACCGAACGTGGCGACCTCCCAGAACGCGGTGGTGCCACCGTTGCCGATGACCACCTCGTAGCCCTCGGGCAGGGAGAAGAACTGGGCGATACCGGAGCGCAGCCGGGCCACCTGGTCGCGGACGGTCTGCTGCCGGTGGGAGGTGCCCAGGTAGCTGGTCGCCACCTCGGCGAGCGCGGATACCGCCGCCGGACGGACCTTGGACGGCCCGCAGCCGAATCGGCCGTCGGCGGGCTTGATCTCGTCGGGAATCCGGATGGTCGGTGCGTCAGCCACGGTTTTCAAGATCCTTCCGCATGGGTCTGGGCCCGGGTGAGCGGGTTGGGTGCGGACCGACGGCGGACGCGTGCGCGATCGCACGGCCGAGCGAAGGTCGGAGCCGTCCGGCAGCGCTGCCGGCCTTCATCCTTGCACCAGTCGCCGCCGGTCCGGACGCTGGTCCCATCCCGAACCGTGAGGCGTCCGCCACAGCCCACCCGCACGGTCCCACCCGCCGAGCGCGGCGGCGGCCCTGGGTAAGGGTGGGCGTTAAGAAGGGGCCCCTCCTCTACGCCAGGCGTTAAGAAGGGGCCCTTCCTTACACCTCAGACGTCGTGGGGGACGGCGTCCCAGCCGTCGACCTCGTGCGGCTTGCGCGGCGAGTGGCCGACGTAGCGGGCCGAGGGGCGGACCAGCCGCTGGAGCCTCTTCTGCTCCAGGATGTGGGCGCTCCAACCGCCCATCCGGGCACAGGTGAACATGGAGGTGAACATGTGTGCCGGCACCTCGGCGAAGTCGAGCACCACGGCGGACCAGAACTCGACGTTGGTGGCGAGGACGCGGTCCGGCCGGCGTGCCTGCAACTCGGCGAGCGCGGCCTTTTCCAGCGCCTCGGCGACCTCGAAGCGCGGCGCGCCCAGCTCCTTGGCGGTGCGGCGGAGCACTCGGGCGCGCGGGTCCTCGGCCCGGTAGACCCGGTGGCCGAAGCCCATCAGCCGCTCGCCCCGGTCGAGCACGCCCTTGACGTAGCTCTCCGCGTCGCCACTGCGCTCGACCGCCTCCAGCATGCTCAGCACCCGCGACGGCGCGCCGCCGTGCAGGGGGCCGGAGAGCGCGCCGATGCCCGAGGAGATGCAGGCGGCGGCGTCCGCGCCGGTGGAGGCGACGATCCGGGCGGTGAAGGTGGAGGCGTTCAGGCCGTGCTCAGCGGCCGAGATGAAGTACGCGTCGACGGCCTTGACGTGCCGCGGATCGGGCTCACCCCGCCAACGCTTCATGAAGCGCTCGACGACCGTCTCCGCCTTGTCGATCTCCTTCTGCGGCACGGCCGGCAGGCCGAGGCCACGGGCCGACTGGGCGACGAAGGAGAGTGCGGTGACCGAGACCCGGGCGAGGTCCTCGCGGGCCTGCTCGTCGGAGATGTCCAGCAACTGCTGCAAACCCCAGTACGGGGCGAGCATGGCGACGGCGGACTGCACGTCGACCCGGATGTCACCGGAGTGCACCGGCACCGGGAACGGCTCGGCGGGCGGCAGACCGGGGCCGAACCGGCCGTCGACCAGCAGCGCCCAGACGTTGCCGAAGGAGACCTGGCCGATCAGGTCCTCGATGTCTACCCCGCGATAGCGCAGCGCACCGCCCTCGCGGTCGGGCTCGGCAATCTCGGTTTCGAAGGCTACGACGCCCTCAAGTCCGGGTTTGAAATCGGCCATCTCACTACTCCTGGTGTGTGGTCGGTGCGCCCGCCCGGGCTCGGTGTCCCGGCCCCGGCCGGGTGAGCGCCTTAGGCGACCCTCAGGGATGTGTTCGTGACATCTTGCCTGCTGGTGGCCAGGTGCGCGAGCCGCTGTGGATGTGCTGCTGGCGACATCCCGGTTGCCGGCCCCCGCTCCCCGTCGACAAGACTGGGCCGGACGGGCCGGACGGGCTGGTCGCCGGGCGCACAACGGCCCGACGGGGAGGAGCGGGAACGTGATGGGGGACACACCGCCGCTGGCCGGGATGCGGCACGAGTACGCCGCCGGGTCCGGGCTGGCGGAGGCCGAACTGGCCGCTGACTGGCACACCCAGTTCGACCGGTGGTTCGCCGAAGCGACGGCCGCCGGGCTGCCCGAGCCGAACGCCATGGTGTTCGGCACCGCCGACGCCGCCGGGCGGCCGAGCGCGCGGACCGTGCTGCTCAAGGGGTACGACCCGGAGGGCTTCGTCTGCTACACCAACCACGACTCCCGAAAGGGTGCCGAGGTGACCGCCAACCCGTACGCCAGCCTGGTCTTCCCGTGGTTCCCGATGCAGCGACAGGTGATCGTCGCCGGCCGGGTGGAACGGGTCGACCGGGCGGAGACCGAGGCGTACTTCGCCAGCCGGCCGCGTGGTTCGCAACTCGGCGCGTGGGCCAGCGCCCAGTCGTCGGTGCTGCCGGACCGGGCCGCCCTGGACGACGCGTACCGGGCGGCGGCGGAGCGGTTCGCCGACGTCGACCCGATCCCCGCCCCGCCGCACTGGGGTGGGCTGCGGGTACGGCCCGACTCGGTCGAGTTCTGGCAGGGCCGGGCCAGCCGGCTGCACGACCGGTTGCGGTTCCGTCGTGCCGACGGCGGCTGGATCGTGGAGCGGCTGGCACCGTGACCGTGGGTGAGACGAACCGGCCGCGCGAGCAGCGCCGCTGGGCGATCGATCTGCGTCCGTTGCGGGTGCCGGCGTACCGGCGGCTGTGGGTCGGCAACGCCATCGCGATGTTCGGCTTCCAGTTCACCGCCGTCGCGGTGCCGGTGGAGATGTACGCGCTGACCCAGGACTCGTTCTGGGTCGGGTTGCTCGGGGTGGCCGCTTTCGTGCCGCTGCTGATCTTCGGCTTGTGGGGCGGGGCGGTCGCCGACGCCATCGACCGACGGCGGGTGCTGTTGGTTGGTTCGGTGCTGCTCTGGCTCGCCGTGCTGGGGCTGTTGGCGCAGGCGCTGCTGGGGGTGGGCAGTCCGGTGCTGCTGCTCGCCCTGGTGGCGCTGAGTTCGGTCTCGTTCGCGATCGCCGGGCCGGCGCGCGGTGCGCTGGTCGGGCGGCTGGTCCCGGCCGAGCTGGTGCCGGCGGCGACGACGCTGAACTTCACCACGGCGATGGCCACCGCGGTCCTCGGGCCGCTGGCCGCCGGCCTGATCCTGGCGATCTGGGAACTCGGGGTGGCGCTGCCGATCGCGTACGCCGTGGACGCGACGCTGCTGGTCGCCCTGGTCTGGGCGGCGCTGCGGCTGCCCGCCATGCCGCCCGAGCCGGATCCGCACGGCGAGCCGCGGCAGGCCGGACTGCGCAGCATCGTCGACGGGGTCCGTTACCTGGCCGGTAGCCCGGTGCTGCTGCTCTCCTTCGCCATCGACCTGATCGCGATGGTGTTCGCCTTCCCCCGGGCGCTGTTTCCCGAGGTGGCGACCGAACGGTTCGGTGGCGGTGCGGCGGTGGGCTGGCTGTACAGCGCGATCGCGATCGGCTCGCTGCTCGCCGGGCTGGTCTCCGGCTGGATCGGCCGGGTACGCCGGCAGGGGCTGGTGCTGGTGCTGGCCGTCGTGGGTTGGGGCGTCGCGGTGGCGCTGGCCGGGTTGGCCGGGCAGCTCTGGCTGGTCGTCGCGCTGCTGGTGCTGGCCGGGGCGGCCGACCTGGTCAGCTCGGTGGTGCGGCAGTCGATCCTGCTGCTCTACGCGCCGGACCGGATGCGCGGGCGGCTCCAGGGCGTCAACACCGTCGTGGTGGCCGGCGGGCCGCGGCTCGGCGACCTGCGGGCCGGCGCGATGGCGGCCAGCTTCGGCAGTGGGGTCGCCTGGGTCGGTGGCGGCCTCGCGGCGGCGGCGCTGGCGGTGCTGCTCGCGGTGGCCTTCCCGGCGCTGGTCCGCTACCGCCCGTCGACCGCGTCGGGCGGCCAGCGCAGCTGACGGTCACCGGGCGTGCGACGGGTCTGACGGTCGCCGGGCGCGCAGAGCGCTCGGGACGGTCACCGGGGCACGGCGAGCGCGGCGCGGTCGTGAGGGCTAGGGTCTGGCGACATGGACAGCCGCGATCCGCGTCTCCTTTCCGGGACGCAGTGGAGCATTTCGGCCGCCGGACACGAGGCGGTCATCGTCGAGGTGGGTGGCGGACTCCGCGCCTACCGGCAGGACGGGGTCGAGCACCTCGACGGGTACGCCACCGACGAGATGTGCCCCGGCTCGGCCGGGCAGGTGCTCGCTCCCTGGCCGAACCGGATCCGCGACGGCGTGTACACCTTCGACGGGCAGTCGAGGCAGCTCAACCTCACCGAGCCGGATCGGCACAACGCCATCCACGGCCTGGTGAACTGGGTGCCGTGGCAGCTGATCGAGCAGCGACCGGACGAGGTCACGGTCGGCTACGACCTGCCGCCGCAGCCCGGGTACCCGTGGCCGTTGCGGCTGCGGACCCGGTGGAGCGTGGGGCCCGACGGGTTGCGCGGCGAGCACGAGGTGACCAACGTCGGCACCGAGAAGGCGCCGTTCGGCTTCTCCGTGCACCCGTACCTGCAGTTGCCGGGGGTGGCGGTGGAGGACATCGCGCTGCGGGTGCCGGGCCGGACCCGGTTGCTGCTGGACGGTCGACTGCTGCCGGTGGGCGCGACCGAGGTCGCCGGTACCGAGTACGACTACACCGAGCCGCGCCGCATCGGCGAGGCAGTCCTGGACCTCGCCTTCGGGCAGGTGACGCGGGACGCCGACGGTGGCTCCGAGGTGACGCTCGCCGCGCCGGACGGGTCGAGCAGTCTGCGGATCTGGGCCGACGACCAGTTCGGCTGGTGGCAGGTCTTCACCGGTGACACGTTGACCGGTGAGCGGTTCCGCCGGTCGGTGGCGGTGGAGCCGATGACCTGCCCGCCGGACGCGTTCCGCTCCGGCCGCGACCTGATCACCCTGGCGCCGGGCGACACCTGGCGCGGGGGCTGGGGCATCCGGCCCGGCAGTTGACCGGGGAGTTCGCCTCGGCCGGGCAGGTGGGTGGGTAAGGAGCAGCAGGTGGAGTTCGCGGAGGTCGTCCGGCGACGCCGGATGGTACGCAACTACGACCCGGACCGCCCGGTCCCACCGGAGGTGGTGGAGCTGTTGCTGGAGCACGCGGTGCGGGCACCGTCGGCCGGGTTCTCGCAGGGCTGGGGTTTCCTGGTGCTGGAGGAGCCGGCCGACCGGGAACTCTTCTGGTCGGCCAGCACGCCGGAGGGCGGCGGGACGGGGCGCTGGCTGGCCGGGATGCGTCGGGCTCCGCTGATCGTGGTGCCGCACGCCAACCGCTCGGCCTACCTGGAGCGCTACGCGGAGCCGGACAAGGGCTGGGCGGATCGTTCGACGGAGCGCTGGCCGGTCCCCTACTGGTACGTCGACACCGGCTTCGCCGCGCTGCTGATGATGCTGACCGCGGTGGACGAGGGCCTCGGCTCGTGCTTCTTCGGCATCCCACCGCAGCGGCTGGATTCCTACCGTGCGGCGTTCGGCGTGCCGGACGCGTACCACCCCATCGGAGCCATCACCATCGGTTACCGAGCCCCCGACCACCGGTCACCATCGCTGCGTCGGGGGCGCCGTCCGGTGGAGGAGGTTGTCCGGCGGGGGCGGTGGAGCTGACCCGAACCGGTGGTTTCGTCCGGTTGAGAACCGGACGACAGGTCGCGAAACTGGCATCAGGGAGCAGAACGTGGGGTGCGGGGTCCGGCTACGCTGGCACGGTCATCGGCACCGCAGGTCGCGGTGTCGTGCCGCGACCCGGACCGGCGTCGTGGTTCGGCCCGGCCAGGGGGAGGGGAGCGTGCCGTCGTGATCTTCAGAGCGGTCCGGGACGGACGTCCCTATCCGGAACACAACCTGACCCTCAAGCAGTGGGCGGAGATCCCGCCCCGCCCGCTGCGCCTGGATCAGCTCATCACCACCAAGCGCGAGCTGGCGCTGGACAAGCTGCTCGCCGAGGACTCCACTTTCTACGGAGACCTGTTCCCGCACGTGGTGCAGTGGAACGGCGGCCTCTTCCTGGAGGACGGCCTGCACCGGGCGCTGCGGGCCGCGCTGCAACAGCGTAACCAGATCCACGCTCGGGTCTTCGTCTTCACCGAGGCCCTCGCGTGACCTCGGTGGACCTGCTGGACCTGGATTCGGCGCTGACCGAGGAGGAGCGACAGATCCGGGCCGTCGTGCGCCAGGTGGTCGACGACCGGGTACGCCCGCACGTCGCCGGCTGGTATGAGACGGGCCAGGTGCCGGCCCGGGAGCTGGCCCGGGAGTTCGGGAAGCTCGGCCTGCTCGGGATGCACCTGACCGGTTACGGCTGTGCCGGCTCGACGGCCGTGGCGTACGGGCTGGCGTGCCTGGAGCTTGAGGCCGGCGACTCCGGCGTCCGGTCGCTGGTCTCGGTGCAGGGCTCGCTCGCCATGTACGCCGTCTGGCGCTTCGGCAGCGAGGAGCAGAAGCAGCGCTGGCTACCGGCGATGGCGGCCGGCGAGGCGATCGGCTCGTTCGGGTTGACCGAGCCGGATCACGGCTCCGACCCGGCGTCGATGGCGAGCCGGGCGCGGCGCGACGGCGACGACTGGGTGCTCTCCGGCAGCAAGATGTGGATCACCAATGCGCCGATCGCCGATGTCACCGTGATCTGGGCGCGCACCGACTCCGGCGTCCGGGGTTTCGTCGTACCGATGGACACGCCCGGGGTGACGGCGCGGGAGATCACCCGCAAGATGTCGCTGCGCGCCTCGCTGACCGGCGAGATCTCGCTCGACGACGTCCGGCTGCCGGCGGACGCGCAGCTACCCGGCGCGACCGGGTTGAAGGCACCGCTGAGCTGCCTGACCGAGGCCCGGCACGGCATCGTCTGGGGCGCACTCGGTGCGGCTCGCGACTGCCTGGAGACGGCCCTGGGGTACGCGACGACCCGCACCCAGTTCGGCCGGCCGCTGGCGGGCTTCCAGCTCACCCAGGCCAAGCTCGCCGACATGGCGGTCGAGTGGAACAAGGGCTACCTGCTGGCGCTCCAGCTGGGTCGGCTGGCCGACGCCGGAAAGCTGCGCCCCGAGCAGGTCAGCGTGGGCAAGCTGAACAACGTTCGCGAGGCGCTGGCCATCGCGCGGCAGTGCCGCACCATCCTCGGCGCCAACGGGGTCTCCGGTGACTATCCGGTGATGCGACACGCCAACAACCTGGAGAGCGTGCTGACGTACGAGGGCACCTCGGAGATCCACCAGTTGGTGATCGGGCAGCGGCTCACCGGCATTTCCGCCTTCGTCTGAGCAGGCTTGGCGAGCGCGTGTCGTACGTTGGGCTTACCGTCATCATCAGACAACGCGTCTTGCGAGGACGGTGAGGGCGATGGCACGCGACGGCGACATCAACGAGCCCACCAGCAGGTTTGGCGACCACGGCGAGGTGCTGACAGATCGGTCGGATGCTCCGGCGGAGCCGCCGCAGCAGCCCGGCGGCGCGGCCCGCGCCCTGCTCTGGGTGCTCGGGGCCGCGGCGCTCGCGGTGGTGGTGCTGCTCGGCGTGCAGACCACCGGGATCCTGCCCGAGTTCCGTAACCCGTTCACCAAGGAGCAGACCGACCGCAGTCAGCCCGCGCTGCTCGAGTCGATGCAGGATCTCAGCCGCTACGTGGCCGCCGAGGGCAACTTCCAGGTCGTGGTCGACCTGGAGAACGACCGGCGGCACGTGCCGGACTGGCTGCTCAACCAGCGGACCTTGTTCGTCGGATCGGGCAGCGTCGAGGCGTACGTCGACTTCGGCACCCTCGCCGAGGGAGCGATCGTGCAGTCGGCCGACGGCAAGTCGGTCGAGATCAAGCTTCCGTCGCCGCAGTTGGCCGAGACCAACCTCGACCTGGAGAAGAGCTACGTCTTCGCGGAGGAGCGTGGCCTGCTGAACCGCGTGGGTGAGCTGATCAACGGCGACCCCAACCGGCAGCAGGAGGTCTACCGCCTGGCCGAGGACCGGATCACCGCCGCCGCTCGGGAGAGCGGGCTGGCCGCGCGGGCCGAGGAGAACACCCGCAAGATGCTGGAGGGGCTGCTCCGCTCGCTCGGCTTCGAGCAGGTCACCGTCACCTACATCGCCCCCTGACCCGCCCGGCCGCCCGTCGCCGCCCGGTCCCCCGGTCGGTGGCGGGCGGCTGTCGCGGTCGCCCGAGGAGCCGGTCGGTGGCGGCGGACGCGGCGACCTTCCCGACGTTGCGGCTGATCAGCGGCCGGCGACCAGGTGGCGGTCCTCGTTGGGCATGATGATCCAGAGCGCCAGGTAGATGATCACCTGGGTGCCGGGCAGGAGCAGCGACAGCAGGAACAGCAGCCGGACGAACCCGGCCGACGTCCCGAACCGCCGCGCCAGGCCGGCACAGACTCCGGCGAACATGCGCCCCTCGCGGGGGCGGACCAGTTTGCGACTCATCGTCGTACTTCCCCTCTGCGGCGATCCGCCGCTCCTGGAATCAACGCTAGGGATGGATGACCGTCCTGCCCTCGGTCCCGAGGAGGAAGGCCACTGCGCTGACCCGTAGGTGCTTACCCGCGTGGTCTCCGGACGACGCCTCCCGCCGGGGCCCGAGGGTGGATGCGTCGCCGAGGAAGAGGGGAGGTCTCTCCGGTGGTCGCTGTCGAGGTGAACCGTTCGTGCTGTCGCCGGCGTGATCCGTCTGCGCCATCAGCTCGACAGTGCCCGCACGCCAGTCACGGCCGCGCTCCGGGTAGTAGGCTCGCCGGTCGGACGCCCTCACCCCGGGCGTCACCAGGGCCGGACCGTACCGGGAACCGGCCACGACCGGGCCGGCTTCGCAGAGCGAAGTCGACCATGACCCGGCCGCTGTCCGGCAACACCGGCGACGGCGAGAAGGCACAGTCATGATCAGCGTGTTCGACCTGTTCAGTGTGGGCATCGGGCCGTCCAGCTCGCACACGGTGGGGCCGATGCGGGCGGCGCGTACGTTCGTCGCCGGGCTGAAGGCCGACGGTCTGCTCAACGAGGTCGCCCGGGTGCGGGCGGAGCTGTTCGGGTCGCTCGGCGCCACCGGACACGGCCACGGCAGCGACCGCGCGGTGCTGCTCGGCCTGGCCGGGGAGGCGCCGGAGACGATCGACACCGACAGCGTCGAGGCGCGGGTGGGTCGGATTCGTCAGGCACGGCAGCTGGCCCTGCTCGGCACGCACGAGATCGACTTCGACGTGGACCGGGATCTGATGCTGCACCGCCGCCGGTCGTTGCCGTACCACCCGAACGGGATGATCTTCTCGGCGTACGACGTGGCCGGTGCCGAGCTCAGATCGCGTTCCTACTACTCGGTCGGTGGCGGTTTCGTGCTGGACGAGGCCGCCGCCGGAGCGGACCGGATCAAGCCGGACAGCACCCCGGTCCGGCACCCGTTCCTGACCGGCGCGCAACTGCTCGACGTGACCGCCTCGACCGGGCTCTCCATCAGCGAGGTGATGCTCGCCAACGAGCTGTCCTGGCGGGCCGAGGCGGACGTCCGGACCGGCCTGCTGGACATCTGGCGGGTGATGCGGGAGTGCGTCGAGCGGGGCTGCACCCGCGACGGCACCCTGCCGGGCGGGCTGAGGGTGCGCCGCCGCGCCGCCGAACTGCGTCGCAGCCTGGAAGCCGACAGCCAGGCGGACACGGGCGGGGATCCGCTGCGGGTGATGGACTGGGTGACGCTGTTCGCGCTGGCCGTCAACGAGGAGAACGCGGCCGGCGGACGGGTGGTGACCGCCCCGACGAACGGCGCGGCCGGGATCATTCCCGCGGTGCTGCACTACTACACGCGCTTCGTGCCGGGAGCCTCCGACGAGGGGGTGGTGCGGTTCCTGTTGACGGCCGGGGCGATCGGGGTGCTGTTCAAGGAGAACGCGTCGATCTCCGGCGCGGAGGTGGGCTGCCAGGGCGAGGTCGGCTCGGCCTGCTCGATGGCCGCCGCCGGGCTGGCCGAGGCAATGGGCGGCACGCCCGCCCAGGTGGAGAACGCCGCAGAGATCGGCATGGAGCACAACCTCGGGCTGACCTGCGACCCGGTCGGGGGCCTGGTGCAGATCCCGTGCATCGAGCGCAACGCCGTGGCTAGCATCAAGGCGATCACCGCCGCCCGGCTCGCGCTGCGCGGCGACGGGGTGCACGCCGTCTCGCTCGACAAGGTCATCAAGACCATGCGGGAGACCGGCGCCGACATGAAGGTCAAATACAAGGAAACGGCGCGCGGCGGCCTGGCCGTCAACGTGATCGAGTGCTGAGCGTACGGCTCGTCGGGCGGTGTTCACCGGCTGCTAACCTGTCGTCCGTTCAGCAGGCGGGAGACGGCGGTGACCTCTGGCGTCGGGGCGTTGTGGTCGCACCGCAATTCGCTGCGCATCCTGGTCAGGCGCGATCTCGCGGTCAAGTACCAGCAGTCGGTGCTCGGTTACCTCTGGTCGCTGATCGAGCCGCTGGGCATGGGGGCGATCTACTGGTTCGTCTTCGGTGTCCTCTACTCGCGCGACACCAACCGGCACCTCGGTGAGGCCGCCGGGTCGTACCCGCTGTTCCTGATCACCGGGATCTTCGCCTGGATGTGGACCAGCTCGGCGCTGAGCGAGGCGACCCACGCGCTCACCGGCCAGTCCCGGCTGATCACCACGATGAACGTGCCCCGGCAGGTCTTCCCGATCGGGCGGGTCGCCGGCCGCTTCGCCGAGTACGCCGCCGGCCTGCCGATCCTGGCCGCCATCGCGATCTGGTACGCGGCCGACGACCGGATCGAACCCGGCTGGTCGCTGCTGGCCCTGCCGCTCGCGGTGCTGGTGCAGGCGACCCTGTTGATCGGGCTGGCGCTGCTGCTGTCGGCGTTCAACGTGCTGATGCGGGACGTGGAGCGATTCATGCGCCTGATCATCCGGGTGCTCTTCTACGCGACGCCGATCATCTACCCACTGAGTCTGGTGCGCGACTCGGGCCTGCCCGGCTGGCTCAAGCTGGGCTACGAACTCAACCCGCTGGTCGGCATCTTCCAACTGCACCACGCGGTGTGGTACCCGGACGAGTTCCCGGGTGCCCGGATGCTCGCCACCACCGTCGGCATCAGTCTGTTGCTGCTCGTCGCCGGTTGGTGGGCGTTCCGTCGGCTCGAACCCGCCGTGCTGAAGGAACTGTGATGGCTGAGGCGATCATCGAGGCGGAGGGCCTCGGCATCCGGTTCGTCCGCAACCGCCGGCGGCAGTTGCGGCTGCGGGAGCTGTTCATCCACCGGGGGAGCCGGGGCGCCACGGACGGCCGGTTCTGGCCGCTGCGTGACGTCTCCTTCTCGGTAGCGCCGGGTGAGACCGTCGGGGTGATCGGCCGTAACGGCACCGGCAAGAGCACCCTGCTGCGGCTGATCGCCGGGGTGCTGATCCCCGACGAGGGACGGATCCGGGTGTCCGGTGACGTCGCCCCGCTGCTGGAACTCTCCGCCGGCTTCTCCAACGACCTGACCGGGCGGGAGAACCTGTACCTGGTGGGCGGGCTGCACGGGCTGTCGTCGGCGTACCTGAAGCGGCACTTCGACGAGATCGTCGCGTTCGCCGGCGAGCAGGTGGAACGGGCCATCGACACCTCGGTCCGGCACTACTCGTCGGGTATGAAGGTTCGTCTCGGATTCGCGATCATCTCCCACCTGCCGCACCCGATCCTGCTGATGGACGAGGTGACGGCGGTGGGGGACGCCGAGTTCCGCGCGAAGTGCTACACGACCATCGACCGTCTGCTCGGGGAGGGGCGCACTCTGGTGCTGGTGTCACACAACGAAAAGGATCTGACCCGGTTCTGCCGTCGGGGGCTCTTCCTCGACGCGGGCCGGCTGAGCGTCGACGGCACCATCGCCGAGGCGCTGGCCGCTTACCACGACGCGGTTCCCCGGTGACCCTCGCGATCATGCTTGCCGCCGGGGCGCCGGCCGCGGGCCTGCGGACGGGTACCGGCGAGTCACTGACCGACCGGCTGGCCGCCCAGTGGCGCCAGGCCGGGGTAGCGCAGGTGCGGGTCGCCGCGGACCTGGACGAGCTGGCCGACCTGGCCGACCGGGCCGGCGGCCCGGTGCTGGTCAGCGGCGTCGACCTGGTGGCGCACACCGCCGTACTGCGGCATCTGCTGACCAGTCCGGTCGGGCCGACCGTGGCGCTGGTGCTCACCGATCCGCCCACCGACGGACGGACGGTGCTGCGCGAGGAGCGCGGCCAGGTGGTCGAGGCGGGCCGCCCCGAACAGTTGGCGGGTGCCGCCACCGGCATCTTCGGCGGCGCGGTGCGGGTCGGCCGGGAGGACGTACCGGCGCTGGTCGCCGCCGCCAGGGCGGTCGCCGCCGGCCGGCTACCGGCCGGAGCCGTCGCGGTCGAGCTGGTCGATTCGGCCGGACTGGTCGATTCGGTCGGGCCGGTCGCCCGTCCGGACACGACGGCAGGTCCGGTCGTGGACCAGCTCTTCGCCGCCCTCACCGGGCAGGGCGCGCTGGTCCTCGCCCATCGGGTACGTCTGCTGGTCGCGCACCGGGTCGACGACGCCGCCGGGTTGGCCGGGGCGGAGGCGGCGGTGGCCGCCGTCGACGAGGACCGGGCCGAGCTGCGGCTGTCGGTGAAGGAGAAGGACGACTTCTTCACCACGTACTTCGTCAGCACCTGGTCGCCGTACGTCACCAAGGTCTGTGCCCGGTTGGGGTTGAGCCCGACGGCGGTGACCATGGTGTCGGTCGTCTTCGCGGCGGCCGCTGCGGGGCTCTTCGCCGCCGGTGGCCGACCGTTGCTGGTGGCCGGCGCGGTGCTGCTCTACCTCGGGTTCGTGCTCGACTGCGTGGACGGGCAGCTGGCCCGCTACACCCGCAACTTCAGCGCCTGGGGTGGCTGGCTGGACACGATGGCCGACCGGGCGAAGGAGTACCTGGTCTACGCCGGCCTGGGATGGGGTGCCACGGCGGCCGGGTTCCGGTACGGCTGGGCGCTGGCCATCGCCGCGATCACCATGCAGACCGTGCGGCACATGACCGACGCCTGGTACGGCGTACTGCACGACGAGGCGGCCCGCCGGCCCAAGAACGTCGGCGCCGGTGGGGGCGGCATCGGCGACCGGCTCAACGCGGCGTCGACCCGGGTGCAGGCCGACACCGGCTCGGTGTCGTACTGGCTCAAGCGCACGGTGGTCTTCCCGATCGGGGAACGGTGGGCGCTGATCGCGCTGGCCGTGGCGCTCTTCGACCAGCGGGTCGCGTTGGTCGCGGTGCTGACCTGGGGCGTGCTGGCGTTCGCGTACACGGGTGCGCTGCGTACCCTGCGGGCGCGCTGGATGTGGGTGCCGGTGCTGGACACGGTCGACGCGACCCTGCACCGCGACGACGGCCCGCTGGCCGCCCGGTTCCCGGTGGCCCGCCGCCCGGGGCCGCTCGGGTTGGCGGTACTGGCCATGGTGGTGGCGGCCACCCTGCTCACGCTGGCACTGGTCTACGGCGACGGGTGGCCGCGCTGGACCGTGGCGCTCGGGCTGGTGGGGCTGCTGGTCGCGGCGGCGGGTGCCGGTGCGGCGCACAACGGGCCGCTGGACTGGCTGGTGCCGGCCGCGCTGCGGGCCGCCGAGTACCTCTTCGCCATCGCGGTCGGGGTGATCGGCGGCGCGCCGGCCTGGCTGATCTTCGGGTACGTCTTCGTGCTCACCCTGCACCACTACGACCTGGTCGCCCGGCTGGAGAAGCGGCAACCGGCCCCGCCGTTGCACGCGGCGACGCTCGGCTGGGAAGGGCGGTCGGTGTTGCTGGCACTGGCGACGATCGCCGGAATCGCGAGTATTGGTCTAGCTACACTCGGTATCTACCTGCTGGCCCTCTTCGTGGCGAGCGTGGTGCTGGCCTGGGTGGTCCGGCCGGCCCGCACCGCGCCGCTGCCGGCGGGCACGGGAGGTCAGGCGACGCTCTGAGGAGGGGCCGGGACGATGACGCTGATCAGCTTCGTCGTCCCGGCCTTCCGTGTGCAGGGCTACCTGCGGGAATGCCTCGACTCGATCCTGGCGCAGCCGGTCGCCGACATCGAGGTGATCGGGGTCGACGACTGCTCGCCCGACGGCAGCGGCGACATCCTCGCCGAGTACGCCGACCGCGACGACCGGGTGACGGCCGTGCGGCTGGACCACAACGTCGGGCTCGGCCCGGCCCGCAACGTCGGGCTGGACCGGGCCGTCGGCGAGTACGTCTGGTTCGTCGACGGCGACGACTGGCTGGTGCCGGACTGCCTCCCCGAGGTGGCCGCCCGACTGCGCGCCACCCGGCCGGACGTGCTGATCGTCGACCACGTACGCGCGCACTGGGACAACACGGTGACCCGCAGCGCGATGGTGGAGGTCTTCCCGGAGCCGCCCGGGCCGGTCACGTTCCGGCTGGCCGAGCGGCCGGAGACGCTGGAGCTGCTGCACACCGCCTGGAACCGGCTGGTCCGCCGGCAGTTCCTGGCCGACGTCGAGCTGCGCTTCGCCCCCGGCTGGTACGAGGACGTCTCGTTCAGCTATCCGGTGCTGCTGGCCGCCGACCGGATCGGCGTACTGGACGTGGTCTGCGTGAACTACCGGCAGCGGCGTGCGGGGGCGATCACGAGGACTCGGGGGGAGCGGCACTTCGAGGTCTTCGAGCAGTGGCACCGGGTGTTCCGGGAGCTGGACCGGATCGGTGCACAGGAGCTGCGACCGGCGGTCTTCGACCGGATGATGTGGCACTACCTGACCGTCCTCGGCAACGGCGACCGGATCGCCCCGGAGCTGCGGCCGACCTTCTTCGCCCGGGTGGCGATCGAGCATGCCCGCTTCCGGCCGCCCGGCGGGCACCGGGTGCCGGACGGGGTGGCCGGGCTGAAGCACCGGCTGGTGGCGACGGGCAGCTGGCGTACGTTCAGTGCGTTGCGGGCCGCCGGCCGGGCGGGCGAGGCCGCCCGGCGGGTCGCCGGGCGCGCCCGCCGACGGGTGCTCCCGCCGGCCCGGCGCAGCGTCCGGTTGGGCCGCGACGTGGTGCTGCGCCAGTACCAGCGGGCGCAGCGGCGTCGGCCGGTCGAGGAGAACCTCGCCGTCTACGCCGCCTACTGGTACCGCGGCTACGCCTGCAACCCGGCCGCCGTCTACGAGGCGGCGCGGCGGCTGGCACCGCAGGTCCGGGGGGTGTGGATCGTCCGGCGGGACCGGGTACACACGCTGCCCGAGGGGGTCGAGTACGTCGTCGCCGGTACGGCCGCGTACCACCGGGTGCTGGCGCGGGCCCGCTGGCTGATCAACAACGTCAATTTCCCGGACTCGGTGCGCAAGCGGCCGGACACGGTGCACGTGCAGACCCACCACGGCACGCCGGTCAAGGTGATGGGGCTGGACCAGCAGAGCTATCCGCTGGGCGCGGTCGGAATGGACTTCGCCGGGCTGCTGCGCCGGGTGGACCGCTGGGATTTCAGCGTCACCTCGAACAGCTTCTCCACCCAGATGTGGGAACGCGCCTATCCGGCCGGGTACACCACGCTGGAGGTGGGCTATCCCCGCAACGACCGGTTGGTCACCGCGACCGCCGAGGAGGTGCTGCGGCTGCGTGCGGAGTTCGGCGCCGGCCTCGGCGAGCAGGTCGTGCTCTACGCTCCGACGCATCGGGAGCACCTGCCCCGGTACCGACCACCGTTCGACCCGGAGCGGTTCCTGGACGGGATCGGACCGTCGGGCCTGCTGCTGATGCGTAGCCACTACTTCCACGACCGGAGCAGGCGGGTGCCGCCACCGGCCGCTCGGGGGCGGATCCTGGACGTGAGCGCGCATCCGCGGATCGAGGATCTGTACCTCGCCGCCGATGTGCTGGTGACGGACTACTCGTCGGCGATGTTCGACTACGCCGTCCTGGACCGGCCGATCGTGATCTATGCGCCGGACTGGGACGCCTACCGACTGACCCGGGGCGTCTACTTCGACGTGACCGCCGAGGCGCCCGGACCGGTGGCGCGCACCTTCGCGGAGCTGCTCGACGTGTTCCGCACCGGTGAGCTGCGTTCGACCGCCGCGGATCAGGCCCGGGAGCGGTTCCGGGAGCGGTTCTGCGCCCTGGAGGACGGGCACGCCGCCGAGCGGGTGGCACGCCGGGTATTCCTCGGCGAGTAGGCCGGCTGAGCGGCAAATTTTAGGCAATAGCCGCCATTCGATGGAACGTAATAAGTCTGTCACGATTCGAACATGGCACGTTTACCCGATGTGCTCTCGGCATGTGGCTGGCCACAGTCATTCGGGGTTTCGCCGACGAGCTGGGGGAGGGGACGGTGACCACCGTCGCGCTCAAGGATGTCACCAAGGTCTTCCGGGACGGCACGGTCGCGGTCGATCGCATCAATCTCGACGTCAACGACGGTGAGTTCATGGTGCTGCTCGGCCCGTCGGGCTGCGGCAAGTCAACCGTGCTGCGGATGGTTGCCGGGCTGGAGGACCCGACCTCCGGGGCGGTGATGCTCAACGGTGAACTGGCCAACGAGCTGCCGCCCCGGGACCGGAAGATCGCGATGGTCTTCCAGGACTTCGCGCTCTACCCGCACATGAGCGTCAACGACAACATCGCCTTTCCGCTCAAGCTGGCCGGTGTCGAGCCGACGCCGCGCGGCGAGCGGGTCACCGATGTGGCCAGCGCCCTCGGCATCGGCGACGTGCTGGCCCGCCGGCCCAGCCAGCTCTCCGGCGGGCAGCGGCAGCGGGTGGCGATGGGCCGGGCGATCGTCCGCCGACCCGGGTTGTTCCTGATGGACGAACCGTTGTCCAACCTGGACAGCGGGCTGCGGGCGGAGCTGCGAGCGGAGATCTCCGGCCTGACCCGCGAACTCGGCGTCACCACGATCTACGTGACGCACGACCAGGCCGAGGCGCTGACCATGGCCGACCGGGTCGCCATCATGCGCAAGGGTGTCCTCCAGGACGTGGGCACGCCGACCCAGGTGTACGGCCGCCCCGCCACCCTCTACGTCGCCGCGTTCCTGGGCAGCCCCCGGATGAACCTGCTGGAGGCGTCGGTCTACGTACACCTCGACCGGTACGTCACCCTCACCCTCGGCGAGCAGGCGCTCTACCTGCCCTGGGACGACATCCGCAGCCGGGCGGTGGCGCACTACCACGGCGAACGGATCGTGGTCGGGATGCGGGCCGAGGCGCTCACCCCGGTCGCCCCCGACACCCAGGGTGACGTGCTCCAGGGCCGGATCCGTTACCTGGAACATCACGGCCACGAGTCGCTGGCCTTCCTCGACATC
The DNA here is from genome assembly GCF_900109115.1 of Micromonospora phaseoli. Classification (GTDB taxonomy): domain Bacteria; phylum Actinomycetota; class Actinomycetes; order Mycobacteriales; family Micromonosporaceae; genus Micromonospora; species Micromonospora phaseoli. Next base: position 93,803 of record NZ_FNYV01000006.1, on the reverse strand, counting down.
GGCGCCACCGCGATCATGGTGGACGACATCGGGGCCCCGGTGGACGCGGAGACCGAGCCCGGCCAGCGCGGCCTGCGCCGGTTCGGGCAGGTGATGCAGCGGATCACCGGGCGGGCCACCAGCGAGCCGACGGCGCCAGCGGTCAACGGCAACCGGACCAGCGTGCTGAACGACCCGGGCCGCCATCACCGCCGCCCGGCCGAGCTGGCGGTCCGCCTCGCGCCGTACCCCGCCGTCTCCGCCGGCCACCCGCTCGCGATCAACGTACGCATGGACGCCCTGCACTTCTTCGACGAGCGCGGCGACCGCATCGACGTCGGCTGGCGCTGAGGTGTAAGGAAGGGCCCCCTGTTAACGCCTGCGGTAGAGCAGGGGCCCCCTATTAACACGGCTCGGCGGGCGGATCCGTGATCGGGCGGCGGTAGGGCGACCAGGCGACGAAGCGGGTGAACAGGGCGCGCGGGGCCGGGCCGTCGTGGGGGTTGAGGCGGTAGAGGTCGCGGGTCGCCTCGTAGAACAGGCCGGCAAGGTAGATCGACAGGCCGATCTCGTTGCGGCCGTACTCGACCTTGAGCAGCAGCCGGGCCATCGAGCAGGGCCATGGGTCTCCGCAGGCCCGGCAACACCAGATCGGACGCAACGGGGTGTGCGGCGTCTCGTGCACCGGGTACGCCCGGGGCCGCTCGGGGGCCGGCCCGCCGCCGGGCTGCGGTAGCTGGTGGCTGATCACCGGCCGGTCGGGCATCGGGCTGGTCATGTCTGGTCGCTCCGATCCGGGTCTTTGCTCGCGGGGGGAAGGGCGCTCGGGGCCGAGCGCTCGGAGGCCGGGCGCTCGGGGCCGGGCGTTCGGGGGCCGGGGTCCGTCTCGACGGGGGAAGCCGGACGGACCCCGGAACGGAAAGCCTCGCGGGTTGCCGCAACCCGGGGTATCCGTTGCGTGACAGTCTGGTGAGAACACCGCTACTTTCGGAAGGCGATCGGGCCCTACCAGCCCGGCCGTACGACGCGGCCGTCACCGAAGTGCAGAGGTGCGCAGATGGATCGAATGCCCATGTTGGAGTTGTTCGCCGGCGAGCTGCGCCGGTTGCGTACCAAGGCCGGCCTCTCCCAGGAGGCGCTCGGCGAGCAGGTCAGCTACTCGGCGTCGCTGGTGGCCTCGGTCGAGCAGTGCCGTCGGGCGCCCCGGGAGGAGTTCACCCTGCGGGTCGACGACATCCTGCACGGCGAGGGGCTGTTGGTCCGGATCCGGGAGGCGATCCTCAAGGAGAGCCTGATGCCGTGGTTCCGTGAGTGGGTGACCATCGAGCAGGAGGCGACCGCGCTGTGCAGCTTCCAGCCGCTGGTGGTGCCCGGCCTGTTGCAGACCGAGGAGTACGCCCGAGCGCTCTACGAGGGCGCGAGCCATCTGGTCGGGGAGCAGGTCGAGCACCCGCTGGCCGCCCGGCTCGACCGGCAGAAGGTGCTCACCCGGCCCGGCCCGCCACTGCTGGTGGCGGTGCTCGACTACACGGTGCTGGAGCGCCCGGTCGGCGGCCCCAAGGTGATGCGCGAGCAGTTGCGGCGGCTGGTGGAGGTCGGCAGCCGGACCCGGGTGCACCTGCACGTGGTGCCCCGGGGGGTCGGCGCCTACCCGGGGCTGAACGGCGCGTTCGTGATCGCCACGCCGCCCGAGGGCGACGACCTCGGCTACCTGGACAACCAGATGCGCGGCACCATTGTGGAGCGCACTCTGGACGTAAACTCCCTGCGACAGACCTGGGAGTCTGTCCGGGCCGAGGCGTTGCCCCACGGGGCCACCCTGAAGATGATCTCGGAGGCGGCGGAATCATGGACCTGACCGGCGCGATCTGGCGCAAGAGCAGCCGCAGCAGCGGCAATCAGGGCGACTGCGTGGAGGTGGCCGACAACCTGCCCGGCGTGGTCGGCGTCCGGGACAGCAAGGACCGGCAGGGGCCCGCGCTCACCTTCACCCCGGCCACCTGGCGGGCCTTCCTGGCGTACGCCAGGCAGCACTGATCTCGAAGCGGCAGCTTCCGCCCGATGGCACGGCCGGGGGAAGCTGGCGCCCGCTGTCAGTCGCAGAACTCGGCTTGAGCACGGAGCGCGACCGCCGAGGCTTCGCCCTTGGCGTACCTGGTGGCACAGACCACCACTCCGGTCTCGGCGTCCGACCAGGTGGACAGGACGCCCGCGACGGTGCCACCACCGCCCCGGCAGTCCGCCGTCACCGGGACGGAGACCTTCTCCACCGCCGCGTAGCCGACGTAGGCACGTAGTTCCCTGACGCCGGACAGGAAGCGATCGAGTTCGACCAGGGTGTCGCTGGTGCCGGAGGCGACGTAGCCGAGGGCGTTCTCGATGGCCGAGACGGCGGTGTCGGTGTCGACGGGGGATTCCCAGTCGACACCGGCGGTGAGCGGCTGGTCGACCTCAGGCGCCGGGGTGGCGTCGTCCGGCGTCACCTTGCGGATCGCGGTGAACGTCCAGGTCGCAGTGCCGGGGGCGCTGCTGGTGACGACGTCGGCAGCCTGGCAGGCGGCGGCGATCTGTCGGGCCGTCGGTGCCGGGCTGCCCGTGTCCTCCGCCGTCGGCGGCCCGCTGTTCGCGGTGCAGGCCGCGGCCGACAGGGCGATCATCACACCGACCGCGGACGCTCGTACCAGCCTCACGACATCACCTTCTCTTCACCCTTGAGTGGATGCCGGTGCAGCACCAGCGGTAGGCGTCTGAGGGGCCACGTTGGCGCTTGCGGGCGTAGTTACTGACAAGTAACATGCGGGAATGACCATCGACTCGCGCCAGGTGGCGGCCGGCATGCTTGAGGCGGTGCCCTTCGCCCGTACGCTCGGCTTCGAATTCGTCGAGGTGGCTCCCGAGGCCGACGGCGGTGTCCGGGCGGTCGTCCGGCTGCCCGACTCCCCGGCCACCCACAACCACGTCGGCGGCCCGCACGCCGGGGCGATGTTCACCCTCGGCGAGACCGCCTCCGGCGCGGTGGTGCTCGCCGCGTTCGGTCACCTGCTCGACCGGGCGACGCCGCTGGCCGTGCGGGCGGAGATCGGGTACCGCAAGCTCGCCATGGGGCCGGTGCTGGCGACGGCGCGGCTCGGCCGCCCACCGGCCGAGGTGATCGCGCAGCTGGAGGCCGGCGAGCGGCCGGAATTTCCGGTACCCGTGGAGATCGCCACCGAGGAGGGCAAGGTCACCGGGGAGATGACCGTCATCTGGACCCTGCGCCCGAACTGATCGACGGCCCAGGGCCCGACCTCGCGGCGCGCCAACGTCGGCGAAGTGCGTTTGCCCGTACACGGCGGTGGATAGATTGGTGCGATGCTCGGCCTGCCTGCTCACGTGACCGCATGTCTCTTCGACCTGGACGGTGTGCTGACGCGGACCGCCCGGGTACACAACGCCGCCTGGACCGAGACCTTCGACGACTTCCTGCGGCGGCGCGCCGCCGCCAGCGGCGAACCGTACCGGCCGTTCGATCCCGGCCCCGACTACCACCGCTACGTCGACGGCCGTCCCCGCCTCGACGGGGTGCGCACCTTCCTCGCCTCCCGGGACATCACCCTGCCGGAGGGTTCGGCTGAGGACCCGCCGGGCGCGCAGACCGTGCACGGCCTCGGCAATCAGAAGAACACCCTGGTGCTGGAGCGGATCCGCAGCGGCGGGGTGGAAGTCTTTCCCGGCTCGGTCGCCTACCTCAAGGCGGTGGCCGCGGCAGGACTGCGCCGAGCGGTCGTCACGGCCAGCGCCAACGGCCGGGAGGTGATCGCCGCCGCCGGTCTGGAACCGTTGCTCGAAGCCCGGGTCGACGGGCTGACCGCACAGGCCGAGGGGCTGCGTGGCAAGCCGCACCCGGACACCTTCCTCGCCGGGGCGAAGCTGCTCGGCGTGGACCCGGCGCAGGCGGTCGTGTTCGAGGACGCGCTCGCCGGCGTCGAAGCCGGCCGGGCCGGTGGGTTCGGGTACGTGATCGGGGTGGACCGGGCCGGTCAGGCCGACGAACTGCGCGCACACGGCGCCGACCTGGTGGTGGACGACCTCGCCGACCTGCTCGACGCCGGAGCGCCCGAGTGATCCGGGAGCGGGCGTACCCGGTCGAGCCGTGGCACGTCCGGGAGACCCGGCTCGACATGGACGTGCTCGCCCAGTCCGAATCGGTCTTCGCGCTGTCCAACGGGCACGTCGGCCTGCGGGGCAACCTGGACGAGGGCGAGCCGCACGGCCTGCCCGGCACCTACCTCAACTCCTTCTACGAGCTGCGTCCCCTGCCGTACGCCGAGGCCGGGTACGGCTTCCCCGAGTCCGGCCAGACCATCGTCAACGTCACCAACGGCAAGCTGATCCGGCTGATGGTCGACGACGAGCCGCTCGACGTGCGTTACGGCGAGGTGCTCGCCCACGAGCGGATCCTGGACCTGCGCGCCGGGACGCTGCACCGGTCGCTGCACTGGCGCTCGCCGGCCGGCCGCGAGGTCCGGATGAACAGCACCCGGCTGGTGTCCTTCCGGCAGCGCTCGGTCGCCGCGATCCACTACGAGGTGGAGGTCGCCGACGGCAAGCCGCTGCGGCTGATCGTCCAGTCGGAGCTGGTGGCCAACGAGACGCTGCCGCCACAGAGCCGCGACCCGCGTGTCGCCGCGGTGCTGGAGTCCCCCCTGGAGGCGGAGGAGGAGCTGACCACCGCCAACGGCGGGTTGCTGATCCACCGGACGAAGGTCTCCGGGCTGCGGGTGGCTGCCGCGATGGATCACGAGGTGGAGTCGCCGGCCCGGATCATGTCCGAGTCCGAGGGGTACGAGGACTGGGTGCGTACCACCATCGCGTGCGTGCTGGAACCGGGCCAGAAGCTGCGCGTGGTGAAGTACCTGACGTACGGCTGGTCCAGCCGCCGTTCGCTGCCGGCGCTGCGCGACCAGGTCGGCGCGGCGCTCGCCGCCGCCAAACTGGACGGCTGGGACGGGCTCGCCCGCGAGCAGCGGGAGTACCTCGACGAGTTCTGGGACGCCGCCGACGTGGAGGTCGACGGCGATCCGGAGGTACAGCAGGCGGTCCGGTTCGGGCTGTTCCACGTGCTACAGGCCGGTGCCCGCGCGGAACGCCGGCCGATCTCCGCCAAGGGGCTCACCGGGCCCGGCTACGACGGACACGCCTTCTGGGACACCGAGATGTTCGTCCTGCCGGTGCTGACGTACACCCATCCCGCCGCCGTGCGGGACGCGCTGTACTGGCGGTACTCGACACTGGCACAGGCCCACGAACGGGCCCGCACCCTCAACCTGGAGGGCGCGGCCTTCCCGTGGCGCACCATCGAGGGGCCGGAATCCTCGGGCTACTGGCCGGCCGGCACCGCCGCGTTCCACGTCGCCGCCGGCATCGCCGACGCGCTGCGCCGCTACGTGCTGGTCAGCGGGGACCGTCAGCTGGAGCAGGAGATCGGGCTGACCCTGCTGGTGGAGACCGCCCGGCTGTGGCGTTCGCTCGGGCACCACGACCGCGAGGGCCACTACCACATCGACGGGGTCACCGGCCCGGACGAATACACCGCTGTCAAGAACGACAACATCTACACCAACCTGATGGCGCAACGGAACCTGCTCGCCGCCGCCGACGTGGTGATGCGCTACCGCGAGCAGGCTTTCCACCTCGGCGTCACCGACGAGGAGGCCGCCAGCTGGCGGGACGCCGCCGCGGCCATGCACATCCCGTACGACACCGAGCTGGACGTGCACCAGCAGGTGGAGGGCTTCACCCGGCTACAGGAGTGGGACTTCGCGCAGACCCCGCCGGACAAGTACCCGCTGCTGCTGCACTATCCGTACTTCGACCTGTACCGCAAGCAGGTGGTCAAGCAGGCCGACCTGGTGCTGGCCATGCACTGGCGTGGGGACGCGTTCACCAGCGAGGAGAAGCTGCGCAACTTCCTCTACTACGAGCGGCGCACCGTCCGGGACTCCTCGCTGTCGGCCTGCACCCAGGCCGTACTGGCGGCGGAGGTCGGCTACCCCGAGCTGGCGCACAGCTACCTGCGCGAGGCCGCGCTGATGGACCTGCACGACCTGAACGAGAACACCCGGGACGGGGTGCACATGGCCTCCCTCGCGGGAGCGTGGCTCGCGCTGGTCGGCGGGTTCGGTGGACTACGCGACCATGACGGGGTGCCGTCCTTCTCGCCCCGACTGTCGCCCCGGCTGGGCGGCCTGTCGTTCTCGTTGCAGTGGTGCGGGATGCGGCTACGGGTCGACGTCCGCCCGCACGAGACCACGTACGCCCTGCACCACGCCGAGCCAGACGCGGTGCTGGAGCTGCGCCACTACGGCAAGCTGGTACGCGTCGCCTGGGGAGAGCCGGTGACCGTACCGATCCCACCGCCCCGCAGGGATCTGCCGGCAGCGGAGCAGGCCCCCGGCCGTGCTCCGCTGCTCCGGCTGCCGGGGAGTTCGTCCTGAGTCGACGCCGCGCCGGTCGGACCAGCCGTCAGATCGGCTCGCCCTGGGAGGGCCGGCCGGTGGCGTCGTGGGGCGCCCTGGCCCGGGGATCGTCGGCCGAACGCGCCTGGGCCGCTTCGTCCGCCCAGTCCCGTCCGCGCTGCGTGTCCTCTTCCCGCTGCTTGCGCTCGGCGGCCTTCTGCACGGGCTCACGTTGATGCGCCATGACGGTCCTCGCGATCTGGTCGGCGGCGCCGGTGACGCCGGTCCGTCTGCGGTCGCTCGTCGGCTACCCGGAGCCTTCGGGTGCAAACGCCGGTGCGGGCCTGCTGGCGTGCCGCCGGCTGACCGGGGTATCCGGGCGGTGCGCTGACCGGGGTGTCCGGGCGGTGCGCTGACCGGGGTGTCCGGGCGGTGCAGCAGCGTCACCGGGAGGACGAGATGGGCGTACGGGGCAGCGAGGTGACGATCCGGGCGGGCCGGGCCGGCCTGCTGGCCGACCTGCTGGTGCCGGCGGAACCGGTCGGGGTGGTGCTCTTCGCGCACGGCAGTGGCAGTTCCCGGCACAGTCCCCGCAATTTGGCCGTGGCCCACCAGCTCAATCGTGGCGGGCTCGGCACCGTCCTGGTCGACCTGCTCACCGAGGCCGAGGAGCAGGTGGACGGAGTGACCGCCGAGCTGCGTTTCGACATCGGCCTGCTCGCCGTCCGGCTGGCGGCGGTCGTGGACTGGCTGGCCACCGAGCGGCCCTTCGGCGCCGCCCCGATCGGCATCTTCGGCGCCAGTACTGGTGCCGCCGCCGCGCTGGTCGCGGCGGCACAGCGGCCGGACCTGGTGCGGGCCGTGGTGTCCCGGGGTGGCCGTCCCGATCTGGCCGGTGCCGCCCTCGGCCAGGTACGCGCCGCCACCCTGCTGCTGGTCGGCGGTCGCGACGAGCAGGTCATCGCGCTGAACGAACAGGCGCTGAGCCAGCTGACGGCGCCGGCCGAACTGCGGGTGATCCCCGGCGCGACGCACCTTTTCGGGGAGCCGGGCACCCTGGGGCAGGTCGCCGAGGCGGCGGATGACTGGTTCCACGGTCACCTGCACGCCCAGTCGGCCAGGCCCTGAGCCTCGGGGCCGCGCCACGGCGGCCGACTCCGGCTTCAGGCGGGCTTGGGCGCAGGCCCGGGCTCAGGTCCGGGCTCGGGTTCTGCTTCGGGCTCGGCCGGCGACGGCGGTGCAGACGGTGGTGACGATGTCGCGGCGGCCTCACGTTGCCGCTGCACGCTGTCGATCACCCGCCAGGTGACGGCGGCGATCGGCACCGCGACGAAGGCGCCCGCGATGCCGGCGATCAGCGCGCCGGCGGTCACCGCGAGCAGGATCACCACCGGATGCAGTCGTACTTGGCGCTTCATCACCAGCGGTTCCAGCAGGTTGCCCTCGATCTGCTGGACGGCGATCACGGCGGCCAGGGTGAGCAGGGCGGTGGTGGGACCGTTGGCGGCCAGCGCCACCAGCACGGCGACCGCGCCGGCCACGGTGGCACCGATGATCGGCACGAACCCGCCGATGAACGTGATCAACGCCAGCGGCAGGGCCAGCGGCACACCGAGCAGCACCAGCGCCAGGCCGATACCGACCGCGTCGATGCCCGCGATGAGCATGGTGCCCCGGCTGTACGAGCCGAGGGTCCGCCAACCGACCCGACCCGCCTCGGCGGCGACGCCCCGGTTCGGTCCGGTCATCCGGCGCAGCACCCAGTGCCACATCCCGCGGCCGTCCTTGAGCAGGAAGAACAGCAGCACCAGGGCGAGCAGCGCGGAGCCGAAGGCCTCGGTCACCGTCCGGGCGCTGGAGACGGGGTCCACCTCCTGCTGGCTGACCGCCTGGCTCAACTGGTTGAGCAACCCGTCGAGCTGGTCGTCGGTCACCGGAAGGCTGGAGGTGATGAAGTCCCGGGTGCGTTCCAGCCCCTGACCAAGCTCCTCGCCAAGCTCGCTGAACTGGCTGGCGGTCATGTTCCAGACCAGCACGCCGACGCCGCCCAGGACCCCGAGCAGCAACAGGACGGTGAGCAGCGCGGCCAGTGCGGCGGGCAGCCGCAGCCGGCGTAGCGCCAACTGCACCGGGTCGAGCAGCGCGGCGAGGAAAAGGGTGGCGGCCACGGCGATGGCCAGCGGGGTCACCAGCATCGTGATCTGTGCCAGCAGGTAGAACCCGGCGGCGATCACCACCAGGCAGGCGCTCCACACCACTGCGGAGCGGACCAGCCAGGGCAGGGACGCCCACGTCTGTCGCGGCCCGGCGCCCCGGTCCGTTCGCTGGCCGGGCCTACGCCCGGCATCCCCTGCGACCACGTTGGCCCTCCTCGATGTCGGCGAGGGCGTTACCCGGACGGCGTCCCTCCGACACCGATCCCACGCTAATTCCCGACGAGCGGGGCGGTGGCGGTTCGGCTCAGCCGGTACCGGCGTCCACGTGGTACGGCGCGTCAGTAGGCGGCGACCGGTGCCCGACCCACCACGACGGCGGGGATCTCCCGGGTCTGCTCGCTGAAACCGAGCGCGCTCAGCGGCAGCACCGAGGCACGCTCCTGCGTCGCCGGCAGAAGCGCCGCGACCGTCTCCGCCCGCAGGCTGCGCGCCGCCGCGGCGGCGAGCTCCGCGGCCCGCCGGGCGCCCTGCTCCCGCTCCCGGGCTGCCCGCTGACGGGCCAGCAGGTGGTCCCGCACCGCCCGGTGCAGCAGCAGTTCCTGCTCGACCGGGTGCAGCCGGGGATCCCAGCCCCGGTGGGCGAAGACGTCACTGAGTTGCTCCACCGGAAGCTCCCGCCGCCAGTACGCGTCCAGGGCGGCCCGGTGCAGCCAGCGCTCGCGGTCGGCGTACTCGGCCGGCGTGCGCGGGGTCTGCGGCAGTGGCATGGCGGCGGCGTCGGAGAGCCGGCGGAGAGTGGTCTCCGCCGCCTCGTACGCCTGCCACGCCTGCGCGACCTCGTCCAGTGCGGCGAGCCACTCCTCGCGGCGGCGGCGCGCCGTCGCCTCGGCCCGCTCGGCGGCCACCATGACCTCCTCGGCCCAGCGGTCCTGATCACGCCGTTCGTCGGCGTGCTCCGAGCGGCTCGGCAGCGCGGCATCCCGGATCCGGGTACCGGCGTCGAAGCGGAGGAGCCGGGGACGCAGCACCAGGCCGGTGACGGCGAGCATCACCACGCCGAGCAGGCTCAGCCAGATCGCGGCAGCCCGGGGCACGTCGAGCAGGACGGCGGAGAGGGCGCTTTGCATGATCAACACCTCGTGGTCGGATTGAGGGTCGTCGAATTTCGGTGGACACGGAGGCGACGGCTGATCGACCAGCGGGCGCGTCGGGCGGGGGTACGCCTCGATCGTGCGGGTGGTGTCCGGCGAGCCGTCGTCAGGCGGCGGGTGGCCCGCGCCGGGTCGGCTCGCCCTCTCCGACGGCGGAAGTCGGTGCGGCGACGGGCCGGACCGGGCCGCTGACGGCGGGGACCGCGATGGCGATGCCCGGCGTGGCGACGCCCGTGGCGGATGCGGCCTCGGTGCGCTCGATGCCGGCCGAGGAAGAATCCGCGGTCGTCGCCTGCTCGTGCCAGGCCGGGATCTGGTCACCCACCCGGACGGGCTCGGCGGTGGCGCGGACGGCCACGGCCGGCAGATCCGTCGTGCCGGGCCGGGCCGGCAACTCGGCCGCGATCCCGCCGACGCCGACGGCGAGCACCAGTGCGGCCAGCGCCAGCCGGGTCAGTCCCCGCAGTGCGCGCAGCGTCGCCGGCCACATCGGACGGGCGAACGCGAGAGACGGCACCCGTCCAACCTATCCCGCCGCTCCGGGGAACGCACTGCCGCTACCGTCCGCGGACCGTGAAGCACGCCACGTCGTCCGGTTCGGACGGATCGACGGTGCCATCCAGGCTGCGCCCGCTGCGGGCCGAGCCGGCTCAGCGGTCGGCGATGCCGGCCACCGGTTCCTTGGCGAAGAGGGCCAGCAGATCACCGATGTGGCGGTCGGCCTCCGCCGGGTGGCGGAACCGCCCGGCCGGATTGAGGGTGTACTCGTTGCGCCGGCCGACCCGAGTGCGGTGCAGGTATCCGCCGGCCTCCAGGTCGGCGACGATCGCCTGGGCGGCGCGTTCGGTGACGCCGACTTCGTCCGCGACGTCGCGCAGCCGGGCGGTGGGGTTGCGGGCGATGGCGAGCAGCACATGTGCGTGATTCGTGAGGAAAGTCCAGTTTCGGGTGCTTTCCCGTTCGCCGGTGGTCGCCATGCTCGCCATCGTATGACTTCCGCTCCTCGCAGGAGCCGACGGATACATGAAATGCATATCACGCATAGCTTGACGTGCCTTGCGCTGCGTGTGACGGTGATGGCAGCCCGCGACCAGTGCCGGCCGGGATGACCAGGCGTCCACCGAGAGACGAGGTGAAGCCGGATGAGTCGACCCGGATCGCTCGGCCTGCAACCGGGGCCCGAGCGTGAGTACCTGACCACGGATGTTCCCGGCGCTCCGCAGCGGGCGCTCGCCGAGCTGATCGCCGGCAACCAGCGGTTCGTCACCGACACGCTCCGGCATCCCAACCAGAACGCCGGGCGTCGCGCCGCCGTCGCGGGCGAACAGCACCCCTTCGCCGTGATCGTCGGCTGCTCCGACTCACGGCTCGCTGCGGAGATCATCTTCGATCGGGGACTGGGTGACCTCTTCGTGGTCCGCACCGCCGGCCACACCGTCGGACCGGAGGTGCTCGGCAGCGTCGAGTACGCGGTGACCGTGCTGCGTACGCCGCTGGTGGTGGTGCTCGGGCACGACTCGTGCGGTGCCGTGCAGGCGGCGCGCGAGGCGGTGGCCACCGGCACCTCGCCGCCGGGTCACCTGCGGGCCGTCGTCGACGCCGTGGTGCCCAGCCTGCGCCGCGCGCAGCAGGCGGAGGTGACGGACCTGGACGGCATCGTCGAGATCCACATCGCGCAGACCATCGAGGCGATGCTGGCGTCCTCCACCGCACTCGCCGCCGAGGTGACCGACGGGCGGTGCGCGGTGGTGGGCATGTCGTACCGGCTGGCCGCCGGTGAGGTGCGCGCGGTGGCCGCCGAGCCCGCCGAACTGGCCGCGGTGGTGGCACCCGCCGCCTGACCTGACAGACGAGGGCCGTTCCGCCGGGTGGCGGAACGGCCCTCGATGCGTCGCGGAGCACTCAGAGCAGCGAGACGTGTACGTGGTCGGTGTGGTTCGATGGGCCGCTGTAGGAGCTCCACCCCGTTGCCGGGAACCAGATCTGCCGGTTCCAGATGACGTAGTAGACGCCCAGCCGGTCGGCGTTGCGGACCAGGAAGGCCGCCAGGTTGTTGCCGTAGATCCGGGTGTCGTTGTTGTGCCAGGGGCTGAAGCCGCTGTTCTGCAGCGACCAGTCACAGGCCCGGCCCTTGGGGTGCTCGAACTTGTCGCCCGGCCGGAAGCAGCCGACGAACCGGTTGAAGCCGGCCCGCTTGACCTCCTTGTACATGTGCAGCGTCCGGGGCGTGATGCAACCCGACGTGGTCGGGTCGTTCTGGCTGCACGACTCGGACTTCCAGCCGCCGTCCGCCGCCCGGTTCGGGCCCACCCGCGCCACCGGGGAGGTGGCGTCCACCAGGCCACCGGTGAGGCCCACGCCGCCGACCAGACGGAGCGACTTCTCCGCCTCGGTCTTCTTGCGGGCCATGTCGTTGGTCAGCTTCTGCTGCTCGCGTACCTCGGTGTCGAGCGCGAGCTTGGCCTGCTCGGCGCGGAGCTTGATCGCGTTGACCTCGCCCAGCTTCTTGTCGTTGACCAGGTTCAGCTCGTCCAGCGCGGAGGCGCGGCCGATGAACGAGTCGGGGGCGGTGCTCTGCAGCAGCATGGCGATCGCGCCGACCCGGCCGGTGCGGTACGACTGAGTGGCGATCTGGGCGACCTGCGGGGAGAGGGCGTCCAAATCCGCCTGGGCACGGCGGACCTCGACGGCGAACTGCAGCTGCCGCTTCTTGGACTTCTCCAACTTGGACTTGGCCTTGGAGTAGTCCCGGTTGGTCGCTTCGATCAAATCGTTGAGCATCGGCGGGTCGTCGTCGTGCTCCGCCGGCTTGGGGTCGTTCGGCGCGGCCATCGCCGGCAGAGGGCCGGCGAGCACGGCGAACGCGGCGAACACGGCCACCACGGGTGTCAACCAGCGGCGTAGGGGTGCCGTCACTGTTTTCCCTTCCATCGACCGCCGACCGGGTTAGCTGACGGGTTCGGGACGGAAGTGGCCCCTACCGCTCTCGCGGATTCACCCCACGTACCTGGTTCCCCGGCTCGCCTCGCGGCGATTGGGCGGTGGCACCGCAGGCGCCGCTGCGCGCCTTCGGCGGTGACCGGCAGTGAGGTTACCCGAGAGTCCATCTGGGCTTCTACGCCCCGAACCCGACTAGATGCGTCATTTCGTAATCGCTTTAGGTGACCAGCGACACGGAACTGAACCGCATCGGCGGGGGCAGTCACGTAGAGGAGTGTCACCATGTGGTGTCCGTGCTCCTGTCCGGATCGGGCCACCCCGAGCGGGTGGCGGGGGACGTGTTGCGGGTGGGTGGTGTGCTGAGCGCCTGGAGCGCCTCAGCCCGGTCCGTCGCCGGCCGGGGGACTGTGGGGGCCTGGTCGCCGGTGGTCGCGCCGACCCGATCGCCGTCGGCGGCGCCGGGGCGGCCAGCGGTGGTCACCACCGCGGCCAGCGCGGTGGTCAGCGGTACGGCGGCGATCAGCCCAAGGGTGGCCACCACGCTGCGGACGATCTCGGTGGTGAGGAACTCGGTGGTCACGATCTGGCCCAGCGCGCGGGAGTCGGCGGTGAGCAGGAGCAGCAACGGCAGCGATGCGCCGGCGTACGCCAGCACGATGGTGTTGACCACCGAGGCGATGTGCGCCCGTCCGACCCGGGTCGCCGAGCGGTACAGCTCACGGCGGGAGGCGTCGGGGTTGGCGTGGCGCAGCTCGGTGACCGTGGCGGCCTGGGTGACCGTGACGTCGTCGAGCACCCCCAGCGAACCGATGATGATGCCGGCCAGCAGCAGGCCGTGCAGGTCGACGTCGGCGCGGAACATGGACAGCGTGGTGGCGTCCTCGCTGCCGAATCCGGTCAGATGGGTGGCGCCGGTGGCGGCCAGACCGAGCAACCCGGTGAGGACCAGACTGCCGAGCGTGCCGAGTACGGCCACCGAGGTCTGCGCGGAGACGCCGTGCGTCAGGTAGAGCACCACGAACATGATCAATGAAGCGCCGACGATGGCGACCACCAGCGGCGGCTGGCCCGCGCTGATACCGGGCAGCACGAAGGTCAGCAGGATGGCGAAGCTTGCCGCCAGGCCGCCCAGGGCCGCCAGGCCCCGCAACCGCCCGAAGGCGACGATGGCCGCGGCGAAGAGCACCCCCAGCCAGATCAGCGGCTTGCCGCGTTGGTGCTCGGCGATGTTGTAGCTGCTGATCGACGGATCCTCCGGGTCGATCAGCGATACCAGGATGACGTCGTCGTCGACACCGACCCGGGGTGCCCCGGGGCCGGCCGGAATGGGCGTCTGTACCTCCTGGCCGGCGTCCGGGCCGGTGTCCACCCGAACGGTGACCGTGCCGCACGGCCCTGCCGACGTCGTCGGGCTGCCCTCCGGCACCGTGGGGTTGGGTGGGCAGGGTTCGGTCACCACCCGGGTGACCGTGCCGTGGTAGCGGGGCGTGTCGTCGGCGGCTTCGGGGCGCGGCGCGTCCCGGGGCCAGAGCACGATGGCGGCGACCAGGGTGACGAGGAAGAGGGGGACCACCGTCACGACGAGGATCCGCCGCACCCCCGGTGGGGTGGGCGGAGCGGAACGGGTGTGGTCGGCGCCCATTCAATGTCTCCCAACAAGTTCAGAGCTGAGTACGTGTCGATGGGCGCAAGGGTTCAGTCCAGCCGGCCGACGGGGGCGACGCGCGGCATGAACGTCCTGAGCGTGGCGTGGTGGCTGCGTACCGTGAGCGGAGGGCCGGCTGCGGTCGGCCGCTCCGGATCGGTGCGGCGCGCGCTCGGCGGCGGACGCGGGCGGAGAGGGCGCGCGGATTTCGGCTGGCCATCGTGTGCGAATGGTAGCCAAGCCTGAGATCGGAACGTGGCTCGCGCGGGTTCGTCGGCGGTTCGCGGGCGCCCACGTGGGGAGGGCTGGTCAGCCTCGCTTCATCAGGCGACCCACGGCGGCCATCATCTCGGTGGCCATCTCGTCGGCCCGACCCTCCGCGGCACCTTCGTGCATGCAGTGCCGGGCGTGCCCGTCGAGCAGGCCGAGGGCGACCTTGTCCAGTGCGGCCTGCACGGCGGAGATCTGGGTGAGCACGTCGATGCAGTAGCGATCCTCGTCGACCATCTTCTCGACGCCACGCACCTGGCCCTCGACGCGCCGCAGGCGGGCGAGCAACTGGTCCTTGCTGGCGGTGTAGCCACGGATCGGCGCGGGTGTGGTCATGGCGACAAGGATAACTTACCCCAGGGGGGTATGGTACCGTCGCTGTCCGGATACCCCTGGCGGGTATCCGGACGGATGCGCCACCCGCCGCCGGCGGGTGTGGAAGGAGAGTTCCCATGGTCACCGCTACGTACCAGGTGCAGGGCATGACCTGCGGGCACTGCGTCAGCGCGGTCGGTGCCGAGATCGGCGCGATCCCCGGCGTCCAGGACGTCCAGGTCGAACTGGCCGAAGGCCGGGTCACCGTCACCAGCGACCAGCCGCTCAGCGACGACGCGGTGCGTGTCGCCGTCGACGAGGCCGGGTACGAGCTGGCCGGCGCCTGAGGCGGCCGGCGGGTGGAAACCGAGGTGTCACGATGAACACGGCGATGAAGCTGAGCGGCTTCGTGCTAGGCCTCGCGGCGGTGTTCGGCGCGGCGTACGGGGCGGGTCAGGTGACCGGCCCGGCTGGCCCGGTCGTCGCCGGCCACGACGGCGGGGCCGCCGGCCACGACGAGGGGGACCCGGCTGCCGCCGGCCACGACGCGGGCGACTCAGGGCACGGCGACGGGGCGACCGGGCACCTGCCCGGCGGGCTGCTCGTCGCCGACCGGGGCTACACCCTGATGCCGGTCGAAGCGCCGAAAAGCGAGTTCGCCTTCCGGATCACCGGGCCTGACGGGTCTCCGGTGACCGGGTACGACGTGAGCCACGACGAGCGGATGCACCTGATCGTCGCCCGGCGCGACCTCTCCGGCTTCCGGCACGTGCATCCCGAGATGGCCGCGGACGGCACCTGGCGGATCGCCTCACCGCTGGCCTCCCCCGGAGTCTGGCGGGCGTTCGCCGACTTCACCCCTACCGGCGGCGCGCCCATGACGCTCGGCGTCGACGTGACCGTCCCCGGCGAGCTGACCGAGCGGCCACTGCCCGCCCCGGCGAACCGCACCACGGTCGACGGCTACACCGTCAGCCTCGCCGGCGCGCCACAGCCCGGCCGCAGCGCGACGCTGAGCCTGACGGTCAGCCGCGACGGCACGCCGGTCACCAACCTGGAGCCGTACCTGGGCGCGTACGGGCACCTGGTCGCGCTGCGCCATGGTGACCTCGCGTACCTGCACGTGCACCCCGAGGGCAGCCCGGGTGACGGGTGGACCGCCCCCGGCCCGGAGGTGAGCTTCATCACCGAGTTCCCCTCGGCCGGCGCGTACCGGCTCTACCTCGACTTCCGCCACGGCGGGGTGGTACGCACCGCCGAGTTCACGGTGCACGTCGGCGAGCCGGGCAGCGTCTCCGTGCCCGCTCCCGGCACGCCCGAACCGGGACCCGGCACGCCCGAACCCGAACCCGGCACGTCCGACGACGAGCACGGCACGCCCGGACACGAGCACGACTGACGGGACCAGCCATGACCACGAGCCGACCACCTCAGACGAGAACACCGCAGCTGATCGAGCTGGCCATCGGCGGCATGACCTGCGCCGCCTGCGCCGCCCGGGTCGAGAAGAAGTTGAACCGGATGGACGGGGTGCGGGCCACCGTCAACTACGCCACCGAGAAGGCGACCGTCACCTACGACGCACCGGTGACCCCCGACGACCTGGTGACCACGGTCGAGCAGACCGGCTACCGCGCCACGCTGCCACCACCACCCACCGCGGACGCACCGGCAGCCGCCGCCGAACCGGCGGACGGACTGCGCGCCCTGCGTACCCGGCTGTGGGTCTCGGTGGCGCTGAGCGTGCCGGTGATCGTCCTGGCCATGGTGCCGGCGTGGCAGTTCACCTACTGGCAGTGGCTGTCACTGACCCTGGCCGCCCCGGTCGTGGCCTACGGCGGGCTGCCGTTCCACCGGGCCGCGCTGGTCAACCTGCGGCACGGCGCCGCGACCATGGACACCCTGGTGTCGCTGGGCACACTGGCCGCCCTGGGCTGGTCGGTCTGGGCGCTCTTCCTCGGCACCGCCGGCACGCCCGGCATGACCCACCCGTTCAGCTTCGACATCGGTCGTACCGACGGCGCCGGCAACATCTACCTGGAGGCGGCGGCCGGGGTGACCACGTTCATCCTCGCCGGCCGCTACTTCGAGGCGCGCTCGAAGCGGACCGCAGGGGCGGCCCTGCGGGCGCTGCTGGAGTTGGGCGCCAAGGACGTCTCGGTGCTGCGCGACGGAGCGGAGACCCGGATACCGGTCGACCGGCTCGCCGTGGGGGACCGCTTCGTGGTGCGCCCCGGCGAGAAGATCGCCACCGACGGGACGGTGGACGAGGGTTCCTCGGCGGTCGACGCCAGCCTGGTGACCGGTGAGTCGGTGCCGGTCGAGGTAGGGGTGGGCGACACCGTCGTCGGTGGCTGCGTCAACGCCGGTGGCCGGCTCGTGGTCACCGCCACCCGGATCGGCGCCGACACCCAACTGGCGCAGATGGCCCGACTCGTCGAGCAGGCGCAGACCGGTAAGGCCGCCGCGCAGCGACTCGCCGACCGCATCTCCGGGGTCTTCGTGCCGATCGTGATCGCTCTGGCCGTCGGCACCCTCGGCTGGTGGCTCGGCTCCGGTGCCGGGCCGGCCGCCGCCTTCACCGCCGCCGTGGCGGTGCTGATCATCGCCTGCCCGTGCGCCCTCGGCCTGGCTACGCCGACCGCGCTGCTGGTCGGCACCGGCCGTGGTGCCCAACTCGGCATCCTGATCAAGGGACCGGAGGCGTTGGAGTCCACCAGGCGACTGGACGCCGTCGTGCTGGACAAGACCGGCACCGTGACCACCGGGCGGATGGCCCTGCTCGACGTGATTCCCGGCGAGGGTGAGCGGCGTGACGAGGTGCTGCGGCTCGCCGCCGCCTTGGAGACCGGCTCGGAGCATCCGGTGGCCCGGGCGGTGGTGGCCGGTGCCGCCGAAGCGGGCGTACTGCCGCCGGTGACCGGCTTCGCCAACATCGAGGGCTTGGGCGTCACCGGCACCGTCGACGGTCGTCAGGTGCTGCTCGGCCGGCTGCGGCTGCTGGGTGAGCGGGGTCTGGTCGTACCTGACGAGATCGTGCGGGCAATGACCGACGCGCAGGCGGCGGGCCGCACGGCCGTGCTGGTCGGCTGGGACGGCCGGGCCCGCGGCGTGCTCACGGTGGCCGACCAGGTCAAGCCGACCAGCCGGGAGGCGGTGCGGCGGTTGCGGGCGCTCGGCCTGACCCCGGTGCTGCTCACCGGAGACAACGTCACCGTCGCCCGGGCGGTGGCCGCCGAGGTCGGCATCGACGAGGTGATCGCGGAGGTGCTGCCCGCGGAGAAGGTCGAGGTCATCGCCCGGTTGCAGGCGGAGGGTCGGGCGGTGGCGATGGTCGGTGACGGGGTCAACGACGCCGCCGCGCTCACCCAGGCCGACCTCGGCCTGGCCATGGGTACCGGCACCGACGTGGCGATCGAGGCGTCCGACCTGACCCTGGTGCGGGACGACCTGATGGCCGCGGTCGACGCCATCCGACTCGCCCGCAGCACCCTGGGCACCATCAAGGGGAACCTGTTCTGGGCGTTCGCCTACAACGTGGCGGCGCTGCCGCTGGCCGCCGCAGGTCTGCTCAATCCGATGATCGCCGGCGCGGCGATGGCCTTCTCCTCGGTCTTCGTGGTGGCCAACAGCCTCCGGTTGCGTCGGTTCCGCCCGGTCTCCTGAACTCAGTTGGATTGGCCGGCGGCCGGCTGGGTACTTGATTGGACGTAGCGACATAACCCCGGGAGGCTGCAATGGGTGTCGAGGATAAGTTCAACAACACCACCGAGAACACCGCCGGCAAGGTCAAGGAGGGTGTGGGTCGGGCCACCGACGACGAGCGGCTGGAGGCCGAGGGTCGCGGCGACCAGATGCGCGCCAACCTCAAGCAGGCCGGCGAGAAGGTCAAGGACGCGTTCAAGAAGTAATCGATCACGCGACGAACCGCCGGGTCGGCAGTTGCCGACCCGGCGGTTCCGTGTGCGCCGGTAGGCCCTAGGACAGTGGCGGTCTGCCGGCGGTGAGCCGCAGGGTGAAACCGTCGGCGTCCCGATAGTGGGCGACGTGGTTGCACGACTGGTGCGTGATCCACAAACCCAGGCCGCCCGGCGCGCCGTCGCCGCACGGCAGCAGCCCGGCGTACGGGTCGTCCGGACCGGTGCCGCCGTCACTGACAGTGGCGACGAGACGGTCCGCGCCCGCCCACAGCCGGAATCGAACCGGTGGCCGGCCGTGCCGCAGCCCGTTGGTGACGACCTCGCTGATGGCGACGACGAAGTCGTCGAGCTCGTCGCCCGGCAGCCGGCCCTGACCGGCGCCGTGCACCGCCGCACGGGCCTGCGCGGCGGTCGGGTCGGCAAGCTCGACCAGCGGTGGTGCCGCCTGGATCGGGTCGGGCAGCACCGGGCGTTCCCGGCGCAGGAACGTCTCCGGAGCGACGTAGCCGGCACTGGGCAGCTGCCCGCCGTCGGCGGTGGCGAAGCAGGGATGGGTGGCGGCGACGTCCGCCAGCACCGAGCTTCGCACCGTGCGGGTGTCGTACGCGCACATGCTCCACAGCGGCCAGTCGTCGTACGCGTGATTGATCGCCGCCTCGTACCGTGCCCACCAGTCCCAGGTGGGTCCCAGGCCGGCCGTCGGCACCTCGCCGATGATGCGGATCGCGGTGGCGCCGTCGGCCACCAGGTCGGCGAGGAGCTGGCGGTACATCCGGATGGCGGCGGTCGGCCGGCCGTAGACGTCACCGCCGGTCAGGAACTCGACCTTCGTCTCGGCGGGCAGTGCGGACCGCACCAGGCCGCCGGTGCGCTCACCGAGCGCCACGAAGGTGGGCTCGCCCGCCTCGACGCCGCCGACCAGGAACGGCACCGCGACGGCGAGCAGCTCCTCGTCCGAGCCGTAGCAGACGGCCTCGTGCAGGTAGCCGGTGCGCCCGGCGGCCCGACCAGTTCTCACCGGGACACCTCCACTCGCAGGGCGGGCAGGTCCAGCAGGGCGGCGAGTCGCGCCACCCCGCAGCGCGAGGCCCGCAGCACCAGGGTGGCGTTGCGCTCCTGGGCGTAATCGCTGAGGTGGATGAGCGCGCGGTGGTCGAGGAAGCGGAGCCCGTCGGCGTCCAGCACCAGCTCGTCGTCGACCGGCTCCAGACCGGCGCGGTCCAGCGCGGTCCGGAACAGGTCGTGGTTGGAGGGGTCGAGTTCACCGGCGAGCGCGGCCTGCCCCGACTGCCGGGGGCCGGCGTGCAACCGAAAGAGCAGGTCGTCGACGTTGTGCTCCGGGTGCAGGCAGGCCAGCTCGGCGACCGCCCGATCCCCGAGCTGCGGCCGGTGGTACCCGCACATCGCCTGGAACGACTCGGTGCGCATCATCTCGTTGACGCGTTGCTCGTAACGGGCGAACGCGTCGCGCTGGGCGGGCGTGCGGACCAGCGCGGTGGCGTCGGCGGCCACCCGCAGCCCGGTGTAGCCCTCGGCGATCGCCAACCGGGTGGCCGTGCGGTAGGCCTGTACCTGGCCGGCAGGGTCGATCACCGCCAGACTGGTGTACGTCCCGTTGAGGGAGCGCACCTCGGCGGCCCCGGTCGACAGCGCCTCGGCGAAGCCGTCGAGACCGAGCAGCCGATCCCGGACCGGTCCGGCCGGGCCGTCGGTCACGTACCAGACCCGCTCGCCGGCGGCCAAGCCGACGCGCAGAAACTCCTCGGCACGGACCGCGAACCCGAGCGGGTCGTCGTACGCCCAGCACAAGTGCCCGTACCGACTCATGCCGCGTGCCATCAGTGCAGTCTACGGCGTCATCCGGCGCCGACCGGACAGGCAGGTTCCCGCCTGCCCGGCCCCGGCGGGAACCAATCGGGGATCCCGTCCGACCAATACGGCGATGGCAGCCGTGACCGACGACATCAGTGGATACGCGCTCGCCGCGGGCCGGGGAGACCAGGCCGCCGCGGCGGCGTTCGTGCGGGCGACGCAGCACGACGTACGGCGGTTCCTGGCCCACCTGCCCGGGGTGCGTGAAGTCGACGACCTGGTCCAGGAGACGTACCTGCGGGCCTGGCGGGCGCTGCCGTCCTTCGCCGGCCGGTCCACGGCGCGCACCTGGCTGCTCGCCATCGCCCGCCGGGTCGCCGTCGACCAGGTCCGGGCCGCCACCTGCCGGCCCCGCACCGCCAACCTCGCCGACTGGCAGGCCGCCGCGGAAGCGACGCCGGCCGGGGTGCGCGCCGGGGTGGATGAGCAGGTGGTGCTCCACGGACTGCTCGACGGTCTCGCTGCCGAGCGGCGGGAGGCGTTCGTCGCCACTCAACTGCTCGGCCTGTCGTACGCCGAGGCCGCGCAGGTGTGTGACGTGCCGGTCGGCACCATCCGGTCCCGGGTGGCCCGGGCCCGCGAGGACCTGATCGCGGCGATGCGGCCGTCCGCCGCCGACCGGCGGGGCGACCGCTCCGGCGCCGCCGGCTGACGCCGTCGCACTCTCCTCGGCCCTGGTGTCCGACTGGCGGCACCCGTGCCGGCGGGGTGGCTGTCAGGCGGCGCGGCGCTGGTCGTGGCCGTGCCGGGCCTGTGCCGGGTAGGGCGGCAGCAGGCGCAGCGGAGCCGGTTCGTCGGCCTCGTCGAGCCGCAACCGCCAGCGGGACTGCTCCGGCCGCTGCCGGTCGCTGGGGTCACCAGGCTGCCGCGAGCTTCGCGACAGCAGCACGGTGATCAGGTATCCGACCACCAGGAACCCGTGGCTGACCAGCCGTTCCACGGCGACCTGCGCGGCGACGAGGTCGTTGACCGACAGCAGCACGAGGGTGATCACGAAGGCGCTGAGCATCGGCAGCAGCCCCGACGGCGAGGTCCGGCGCAGCGCGACGAAGAGGAAACCCGCACCGACCGCGACATTCCAGGCGGCCGACTCGTGCCACAGGTGCTGACCGGTGGCGTGCAGGTGCTGCCCCAGCTCGGCCCGGCCGATCTGGGCCAGCCCGAGGACCAACTGCACCGCGCCGAGCAGACCCAGCGCGGCCCGTAGCCCGGTGACCAGCGCGGCACGTCCGACGTGCGGGGCTCCCCGGCGGCCCGGGCCGGCGGCGGCGACCAGCTCGCGCCAGCGCCGCCGCGGTGGCGCTGGCGGTGCGGCGGCGAGGATCGCCCCGGTCAGGTCCGGCAGCGAGGTCACCACCTGGGTCCGCGCCCGCCGGGTCACCCTCGCCGCCGAGTCCAGCCAGGCCCGGCAGCCGACGCAGGTCTCCAGGTGTACCCCGACCGTGCGCTGCTCGGTCGTGGTCGCCTCACCGTCCAACTGCGCCGACAGGATCTCCCGCCACTGCTCACACCCCATGTACCGGTAGTCGCTCCCCGGCCCGGCCTGGTTCCCGCCGGCACCGCCGGATCAGGAACCGCCCCGGTCCGCCCAGGCGTGCAGCGCATCCCGGTCGCCCGCGTCGTCGAGGTTGAGCGCCGCCTCGATGAGCGCCAGGTGGGTGAACGCCTGCGGATAGTTGCCCAGCGCGGTGCCGTCGGGCGCGAGCTGTTCGGAGTACAGGCCGAGCGGGCCGGCGTACCGGCTCAGCTGGTCGAAGACTGTGCGGGCCTCCTCCCGCCGGCCGGCCAGCACCAGGGCCGAGACCAGCTCGAACGAGCAGAGCAGGAAGGCGCCCTCCTCGCCGGGCAGCCCGTCGTCGGCCCGGTAGCGCCGCAGCAGGCCGGGGCCGACCTCCAACTCCTCGCGTACCCGGTCGATGGTGGCCAGCATCCGGGGGTCGTCACCGGGCAGGAACCCGACCAACGGGATACGCAGCAGCGAGGCGTCCAGCTCGGTCGAGCCGTACGTCATCACGAAGCTGCCCACCTGCGGGTCGAAGCCGCGCTCCAGGACCTCCGCGTGGACCGCGTCGCGGGCGGCGCGCCAGCGGTCCACCTCCGCCGTCCGGTCGTCGAGCAGCTCCGCGAGACGGATGCCCCGATCCAGGCAGACCCAGGTCATCACCTTCGCGTTGACGTAGTGTTGGCGTGGCCCGCGTACCTCCCAGATGCCGTGGTCCGGCTCGTGCCACCGGTCGGCCATGACGTCGACGTGCCGGCGTAGCAGCGCCCACTGCGCCTTGGTCAGCTCGCCGGTGAGCTGCTGATACGCCAACGCCGCGTCCAGGATGTGCCCGTACGTGTCGAACTGCACCTGTTCGGCGGCCTCGTTGCCGATTCGCACCGGCTGCGAGTCGGCGTACCCCGCCAGGTGCGGCAACTCCCGCTCCTGCCCGGTGCGGCCGTGGATGCCGACCAACGGGGTCAGTAGCTCACCGGTGCAGATGGAGATCAGGAAGTGCAGGTAGCGGCGGCCCTCCTCGGCGTGGCCGAGGCGGAAGAGCGCGAGCAGCAGCAGTGCCGCGTCCCGGTGCCAGGCGAACCGGTAGTCCCAGTTGCGTACGCCGCCGATCACTTCGGGCAGGCTGGTGGTGGGTGCGGCGATCAGGGCACCGGTCTCGTCGAAGGAGAGCCCGCGTAGCACCAACGCGCTGTGCCGGACGGCGTCGGCGCCGAAGCCGGTGTGGTCGCTGCGCGCCGACCACGCCTGCCAGGTCCGGCAGGTACGCCTCAGCAGCTCGTCCGGGTCGGCGGGCTCCGTGGGGTCGTCGCCGTAGCCGAGCAGCACGGCCGCCGTCTGCCCGGCGGACAGTTCGGCCTCGACGCGCAGGGCGCCACCGGTCACCTCGCCGGGCAGGTCGGAGCCGACCCACAGCGGGGTGTCGACGGCCCGCCAGCGCCCGTCGAGGTGCTCCCAGGACACCTCCCGGGCACCGTGGTCGATCCGCGGGCGAACCTCGACGGTCAGCCGGACCGTGCCCTGCTCGACCGTCACCCGACGGACCAGCAGTTTGTCCGCGCGCAGCGGCTGTGCGTCGTCGCCGGGCGCCACGGCCAGGAAATCGTGGACGAGGGCCGTCCCGTCGGGGGTGACGTAGCGGCTCTCCAACACGAGGGTGTCCGGCAGGTATCGCCGGACCGGCTCGGGACAGCCGGCCACGGAGAGGTCGAGGACCCCACCCACCTGGCGATCCAGCAGCCGGGCGAAGACGGCGTCGCCGGCGAAGTGCGGCACGCAGAACCACTCGACCGCTCCGTCGGCGGCGACCAATGCGGCGGTGTGGGTGTCGGACAGGAAGGCGTACGAGTCGATCGGGGGGTAGGTCATCGCAGCTCCGAGAGGATGTGGGTTCCGGATAAGTCGATCAGCGGCCGGGCAGGCTGCCGAGCAGGACCGCGCGCGTGGATCGTTGGGCCAGGCCCTCCGCGACGCTGCCCAGCAGCCGGTCGCCGAGCCCGTGGCCATGCCGGCCGACCACCATCACGTCCACGTCCCGGTCGTCGGCGACGGTCAGCAGCGCGTCGACGGGGTGGCCCCTGACGATTGCGGTGGTGGGCCGGGGCAGCCCGTCCGGCAGGGCGGCGGCCCGTTCGTCGATCATGCGTCGGGCCCGCTCGTGCTCCCGTCGGGCCTCGTCGTCGGTCAGGTCGGGGCTGGTCACGGTGACCAGCACGAGTTCGCTGGTGCTCCCGGTGAGGGTTTGTGCGACGGCGCGCAGGGCCCGGTCGGAGTGTGTCGAGCCGTCCACGCCGACCAGCACCCGCAGCCCGGTACCCACCGTTTCGGACGGCTGGTGGCGTACGTCGACCACCTGGGGCCGGGCTCGGCCCCGCTCGGCGGCGATCGGCACGAACAGCGGGCCGAGCAGCCCGCCCACCAGATACCAGAGCAGGCTGCGGTGCCCGCCCCGGGTCACGAAGACCGCCGCGGTGCCCAGGCCGACGGCCAACCAGAGCACCGCCACCAGGACCGCGAACCACCACTCAGACACGGCACACCACGCCAGCGGAACGGTCGCTCGACAAGGTCATACCGCTACGACTACCCCAGCAGCCCGAGGGTAAGCGCGCGGTTCGTCGCGGGCAGGAGGTTGCGAGGTGTCGAGTCCGTTCGTGAACTGGTCCGGCGGCCTCACCTTCACCCCGTCCGGCCACGCCCAACCCGTCGACGAGGACGAGGTACGGGAGTTGGTACTGCGGGCCCGCGAATCGGGCACCACCCTGCGCCCGGTCGGCTCGGGACACTCGTCGAGCCCGTTGGTGCGCACCGACGGCATCCTGGTCAGCCTCGACCGGATGGCCGGGGTGATCGACAAGGCGGAGGAGCGGGCCACGGTCCGGGGCGGCACCCGGCTGAAGGCTCTGGGCGAGGGGCTCTACGAGGCCGGGCTGGCGATGGACAACCTCGGCGACGTGGACTATCAGTCGATCGCGGGCGCCACCGCCACCGGTACGCACGGCACCGGAATCGGCTTCGGGAACCTGTCCACCCAGGTGGCGGAGGTGCGACTGGTCACCGGTACCGGCGAGGTGCTGGACGTCTCGGGGACCCGCAACAGCGACCTGCTACCCGCGGTCCGGCTCTCCCTCGGCGCGCTGGGCGTGGTCACCCAGCTCACTCTCGACGTGCAGCACCGCTACGACCTGCGTCGGCGAGCCTGGTGTGCGCCGGTCGAATGGACCCTGGACCACCTGGCCGAATTGCAGCACACCAACCGCAACGCGGACTTCTACTGGTACCCGCGCAGCAACGTGACCCAGATCCGCACGCTCAACCGGGCTGACGAAGGCATCGGCGACCGGAGGTGGGCGACCCGCCGGGTACTGGAGTCCGACCCCTGGAACGAGCCGAAGGAGCTCAGGACCGGGCCGACCCACCGCACCATCCCGCAGAACCGGGAACTGCGCTTCGAGGAGATCGAGTACATGCTCCCCTCGGAGGCGTTCCCGGCGTGCTTCGCCGAGGTCCGGCGGCGGATCCTCAGCCGGCACCGTCGCACCGTGGGCTGGCGGGTACTGGTGCGTACCGTCGCCGCCGACGACATCTGGCTCAGCAACGCGTACGGGCGCTCCACCACCACGATCGCCTGCCTGCAGAACACCTCGCTGCCGCACGAGGAGTACTTCCGCGACATGGAGGCCGTCTTCCGGCAGTACGGCGGCCGGCCGCACTGGGGCAAGAAACACTGGTTGACCGCCCGCGAACTACGGCCGCTCTTCCCCCGGTGGGACGACTTCCAGGCGGTACGCCGCCGCCTGGACCCGGACGGAGTGTTCCTTTCCCCCGACCTGGCCCGACTGTTGGAGGAGGCATGATGGTGCAGCTCGGGGCCAAGGTGTGGGTGGTGCCGGGTGGGCACATCCCGTTCGGCGGGACCGGGCCGGAACCGGATTTCACCAGCTTCGACCAGCTGTGCGTGCTCAACACCACCGACTCCGCGGCGGAGACCACGCTCCTCTTCTACTACCAGGACACTGAACCGGTCGGGCCGTACCGGATAGTCGTCGATGCCCGACGGATCCGGCACGTCCGGGTCAACGATCTGATCGACCCGGAGGCCGTCCGCCTCGACCGCCCGTACGGCTGCGTGCTGCGTTCCCCGGTTCCGGTGGTGGTGCAGTTCCTGCGGCAGGACAGCCGGCTGCCGGGTGTGGTCGCGCTCACCGGCACGATGGCCCACCCCGTCGCCTAGGCCCCCGGCGGGCCTAGCCCCTCGCGCATCGGGTACTCGCAGGCCGTGCGGATTCCGGTGGAGCGTCTGCGGAGCAACGCCTGCGCCGCCGGCCGGCGCAGCTACCGGCGATTGCAGCAGTACCTGCTGCTGGCCGTGCAGGGCGGGTTGGCCGCGGCGCTGGCCTGGGTGATCGCCGCTCAGGTGCTCGGCAACCCGGAACCCACCTTCGCCCCGGCCGCCGCGGTCGGTGTGATCGCCGCGGCGATCGGCCGGCGGGCCCACCGCACCGTCGAGCTGATCATCGGGGTCGGGCTCGGCATCCTCGTCGGTGACGTGCTGGTCGACCGGATCGGGACCGGGCCGTGGCAGACCTTCGTGATCGTGTTCGGGGCGCTGGCCGTCGCGGTCGCCGTCCGGGGCACCGGTGCCCTGGTGACCCAGGCCGGCGGCACGGCCGTACTGATCGCCACCCTGGCCCCCAACACGCCGGACATCAACCTGCCCCGGACACTCAACGCCCTGGTCGGCGGGGCGACCGGGCTGGCCGTGGTGCTGCTGCTCGCACCGATGAACCCGACCCGCAGCGTTCGCCGGGTCGCCGGGCCGGCGCTGGACACCTTCGCCCGGCATCTGACGGCCGCGGCAGAAGGGCTGGCCCGGGGGGACGGCCGCCAGGTCAAACGGGTGCTGGACGAGATGCGCGCCGCCGAGGGACAACTGCGGCAGATCGGGGACGTGGTGACGGCGGCCGAGGAGGTGGTCCGGTTCTCCCCGCTGCGGTGGCGGCGGCGCCGGGCGCTGGCCGCGTACCGCGCCGGGGCCGAGCACCTCGACCGGGCGTTCCGCAACAGCCGGACGCTGGTCCGGCGGATCGGTACGGCGCTGCGCGACCACGAGCCGGTGCCGGGAGACCTGCCCGCCGCAGTCGAGCACTTCGGGCAGGGCGTGCGCCTGCTGCACCAGGAGTTTCTGGCGATGCGGGAGCCGGTGCAGACCCGGGAGCGGGTGCTGCGGGCCGTCCGTGAGGCCGGCGCGGCGTGCCGGCAGGAGATCGGCTTCTCCGGCACGATCGTGGTGTCCCAGCTGCGGACCGTCGCCAACGACATGCTGCGCGCCACCGGGATACCCGGGCGTGATGCCCGCCGGCTGGTCCGCCGCGCCGCCGCCGGTCACTAGCCCGCCCCGGTCTGGCAAGCCGACACCGCACCAGCTCAGCCCAGCAGATCGCGGCGCCGGTGGTTCAGCAGTCCGAGGGCGGCGGCAACCATCGCGATCGCGGTCATCACCAGCGCCGCCGGCCAGTTGGGGGACTCGGCGGGAACGGCCGCGAGATGCGCGAACGGGGAGATCGCGACCACCTGATCCGGCAGGTCGGCGCTGTCTGCGATTACCTGGAGCAGGAAGCCGCCGACCGCGGGCAGCGCACCGATGGCCGCGGTGGCCCGGGGCAGCCAACCGACGGCGAGCAGCCCCGCACCAAGGCAGAGCAGCACGATCGGCAGCACGTTCCAGGTGCCGGCCAGGGCGGCGGTCAGTGGCAGTCGGGCGTCCATCGGGTATGCGCCGAGCCAGGTCGTTACCGCCGCCACGGTGAGCAGCACGGCCACCCCGGCGAGGGTGGCCAGTGTCTCGGCGGCCAGCAGCCGGGTCCGGCTGACCGGCTGCGCGTACAGCGACGTCAGCCGCCCGTCCGTCTCGGCGGCGACGAACTCGGCGAGGCGGATCGCCGCGAAGAGCCCGATCGGTGCGGCGAGCAGGGCGAACATGGTGGCCGTGTATCCCCGTACGCTGCCCAGCTCGGCGAAGCCGGCCTGGCCGGCGAGTTCGGCGAAGCGCGGATTGTCCGACAGGAAGCGGGTCATCGACACCGTCAGCAGACCGATCAACAGGAAATACGTCCCGATCCCGACGGACCAGCCGGCCAGCGGGCGCAGCAGTCGCCGTGCCGCGAACCCCTCGACCGTGCCGAGCAGCCACCGCCGGGGTGGGCGGCCGGCCGGGGCGGTGACCAGCCCGGCCCGCAGGTCGCGTCGCCCGGCCAGGGCCATCGCCGCAACGGCCGGCACGAGCGCCGCGGCGGAGAGCACCAGCAACGGCAGCAACCGATCGTCGTGGTACGCCCCGGTCAGGGCGAGCAGGCCGTACGGCGACAGCCACCGCAGCCAGCCCAGCGCGGCGATGCCGTCGCCGACCATCCGTGCCAGCAGTCCGACGCCGAGCACGGCCAGGGTGGCTCCGCTCGCCCCCGCACGGGTCGGCATGACCTGCGCGGCGAGGAGCGCCAGCGACACGGCGAACAGCCCGACCAGTGTCAGGCCGGCGGCGTACCGCAGCGCACCGGCCGACGGGGTGCCGGCGGCGGTGAGCACGACACCGACCGTCGTCCCGGCGAGCACCACGGCGGCGGCCAACACGACGAGGTGCCGGCCGAGCACGGCCGGCACGGTCAACCGGCCGGCGAGCAGAAGATCCCACCGGCCGCTCTCCTCCTCGCCCCGGGTGACCCGGGTGGTGGTGAGCAACCCCCACACGGAGAGCAGCACGGCCAACACGGTGCCGGTGCGCCAGACGGTGAACCCGCCCGCCGTGTCCAGGGCGACCGGTTCGCCGAAGAGGGTGCGGATCGCCGGATTCTCGGCGAGGGCGGCCAGCGCGGCGGCGTCGAGGGCACCGCCGACGGTGCCCTGGTACCCGGCGACGACGATGGCGGTGGTGCCGGCCGCCACGGCCGTCACGGCGAGCGCGCCACGGCTGACCTGGCGCAGCGCGAGCCGGGTGACGGCAGCAGTGGCGGTGCCGCTGCGGGGGGAGCCGCTGATGGTCACCGGCCGCTCTCCCCGTAGTAGTCGAGGAAAATCTCCTCCAGCGTCGGCTCGCGCATGGTGAGGGTGGTGACGTCGGCCGCCGCCAGGGCCCGCATCGCCGGCCCGGGCGGCCCGGTGAGGGTGAAGCGCAGGGCCGGGCCGTCGACCTGCACCCCGTCGACCCCCTCGACGCCGGTCAGGTCCGGCGCCGGGCCGGCGAACCGCACGAGCACCTCGGTGCGGCGCAGACGGCGTAGCTCGGGCATTGTGGCGACGTCGACGAGACGCCCGGCGCGCAGGATGCCGACCCGATCGCAGACGGCCTCCACCTCGGCCAACTGGTGGGAGGAGAGGAAGACGGTGCGGCCGGAGTCGCGAACCTCGGCCACCGCCCGGCGGAACTCGCGCTCCATCAGCGGATCCAGGCCGCTGGTCGGCTCGTCGAGGACGAGCAGCGGAGCCCGGGTGGCGAAGGCGGCCACCAGAGCCACCTTCTGCCGGTTACCCGTCGAGTAGGCCCGGGCTGGCTTGGACAGGTCGAGTTCGAAACGCGCCACCAACTCGTCGCGGTAGGCCCGGTCCACGCCCGGCCCGGTGGCGCCGAGCAGCTCCAGGATCTCGGCACCGGTCAGCTGGGGCCAGAGCGTCACATCGGCTGGCACGTACGCGATCCTCCGATGTGCCGTGGCGACGTCGGCGGCGTCGATGCCGAAGATCCACGCCCGGCCGGCAGTCGGGCGGGCCAGGCCGAGCAGCAGCCGGATGGCGGTTGACTTGCCCGCCCCGTTGGGGCCGAGGAAGCCGAACACCTCGCCGGCGGCGACGGTCAGGTCGAGGTCGTCGAGGGCGAACAGGGGCCCGTACCTCTTGGTCAACTGGCTGGTACGGATGGCGGGTGGCTGCACGGCGGCCTCCGGACAGGAGTAGGGGACACGACCGCCGACCAGGCTTCCCGGCACACCAGGATCACCGTAGCCCCGACCGTCAACCGCCGGAAGCAGTCACGATGGCGGAAATGCCTCTCAGGCCCGCGTCGCGGCTCAGCCGGCCGATCCGACGAGGGTCGACGACGGCTCCTCGCCGGTGACGATCGGCGGTACCGGGCGCGGGCCGACCGGGCCGCCGACCGGGCGTGCCCGGGGCTCGGCCGGTCGGTCCGGGTCGCCGGGCTCGCCGCGCCAATGGGCGAGCCGGCCGGCCCGGGCGACCGCCCGCAGGCGGCGCTCCGTGCGGTCCCGGACGTGCGGCGTGGTCACCACGAGCAACTGGTCGCCGTGGCGCAGCCGGGTGGCCGGACCGGGCACGAAGGCGGTGCCGTCGCGTACCACGAGGGTGATCGCGGCCGGCGGGGGCAGCCGCAGCTCGCGGATGTGCACGCCGTGCATCCGGGAGTCCGGTTCGACGTTGAGATGCAGCAGGTCCGCGTCGATCGCGTCCAACGGCGCGGATTCGACCTGGAGGTCCGGGCCGAGCCCGGCCGTGCTGAGCCGTAGCCGCTTGGCCAGCCACGGCAGCGTCGGGGCCTGGACCAGGGTGAAGACCACGACCAGCACAAAGACGATGTTGAACAGCTGCTCGCTGCCGGCGACCCCGGCCACCACCGGGATGGTGGCCAGCACGATCGGCACGGCGCCGCGCAGCCCGGCCCAGGACAGCAGCAGCTGCTCCCGGAGTGGAATCCTGAAGGGCAGCAGGGTGATCAGCACCGACAGCGGCCGGGCGAGGAGCAGCAGCACGAAGCCGATGGTCAGGGCGGGCAGGATCGCGGCGGGCAGCTCGTCGGGGTTGACCAGGAGGCCGAGCATCACGAACAACCCGATCTGGGCGATCCAGCCGAGTCCCTCGGCCACCGACACGGTGGCCCGGCGGTGTGCCAGCTGGGCGTTGCCCAGGATCAGCGCGGCGAGGTAGGCGGCGAGGAAGCCACTGGCATGGACCAGCCCGGCGGCGGCGAAGGCGAGAATGCCGCAGGCGAAGGTGGCGATCGGGTACAGGCCAGAGGCGGGCAGGGTGAGGCGGCGCAGGAACCACACGCCGGCGGCGCCGATCGCGATGCCGACGGCACCACCGGCGCCGAGCTGGTAGATGATCTGCGCGAGCAGTGCCAGCGGACTGGTCGCGGTCAGGCTGGTGGCGCTGAACGCCAGCACCAGGATGACGGTGGGCGCGTCGTTGAGTCCGGACTCGGCCTCGACCAACCCGGCCAGCCGTCGTGGTAACGGCAGGGTCCGCAGCACCGAGAAGACCGCCGCCGCGTCGGTGGACGACACCACCGCGCCCAGCAGCAGGGCCAGCTGCCAGGAGACGTCGAGCAGCAGATAAGCGCCGAGGGCGGTGACCCCGACGCTGATCAGCACGCCGGCGGTGGCGAGCACCGTCGCGGGCGCCAGCACCGGTCGGATGTCGGAGAACCGGGTGGTCAAGCCACCCTCGACCAGGATCATCGCGAGGGCGGCCGTACCGAGGGCCTGGGCCAGGGCGGCGTCGTCGAAGCGCAGGCCGAGGCCGTCCTCGCCGAGCAGCAGCCCGACCCCGAGGTACGCCAGCAGCACCGGTACGCCGACCCGGGTGGCGACCCGTGCGGCGGCGACGCTGACCAGCACTGTCGCTGCCGCGGCGACCATCAGCAGGTAGACCTGCTCCAGGGTCATCGCCGTACCCGTTCCACGCGTCGTCGACCCATGATTCCGCTCCCTCAACCATCGCGCCGGATCTGGGGAGACTGCCGACTACCCGCCCCCACGGGTCGCACAGCCCGCACCGGCCGGCCTGTCGGTCGGCGGTGAGCCCGTGCCACGGTGTGCCCCCCGCTCACGTTACCGGTCGGGCAGCCCCTGAATGCACAGCGTGAACAGTCACGCGGCGAGGGCTCCGATCCGCCGCCCGCCGACGGGACCCGGTACCCAGCGCGCGACCATGGCCCGGGCCCACGCGTACGACGAGACGGCGGGAGTTGGCTGATGAGCGGTGTGACGGCACAGGGGACGGACCGGCTGAGTGCCTGGGAGCGGGTGTCCGCTGCCCCGCTCACCGTCCTGTCGGTGCTGTTCCTGGTGGTGTACGCCGTACCGATCCTGCGCCCCGACCTGAGTCCGGCCTGGCGGGCCGCCTGCGCCGCGACGACGGTCACCGTCTGGCTGCTGTTCTGGGCCGACATCATCGTGCGGCTGCGGCTGGCCACGGATCGGCGGCGATTCGTGCGGGAGCATCTGTTCGATCTCGTGGTACTGGCGCTGCCGATGCTACGGCCGCTGCGTGCGGTGCGCCTGATCATGGTGGTGCTGACCATCAACCGTCGCACCGAGGTGTGGGCGCGCGGCCGACTGGCGGTCTACGTCGCCGCCACCACGGCGCTGCTGGTGCTGGTCTCCGCGCTGGCCGTGCTGGACGCCGAGCGGCCCGCGCCGGATGCCAACATCGCCTCCTTCGACGACGCGCTGTGGTGGTCCACGGTCACCATCACCACCGTCGGCTACGGCGATTTTTACCCGGTAACCATGACGGGGCGGTTCGTCGCCCTCGGTCTGATGATCGGTGGGATCGGCCTGATCGGTTTCGTCACCGGGTCGCTGGCGACCTGGATCGTCGAGCGTGTCTCGGCGGGCGCCGACAAGCCGGCGACGGCGACGGCGACCAGCGAGGACGTGGCCGCGCTGCGGGCCGAGATCGCCGCGCTGCGGCGGCGCCTCGACGCGGACGCGACCGAGCGTGGGGCCGGTTGAGCAGGTACGCGATCAGGCGTTTCGACCTGCCGGGCGCAGCTCGTCCCGGAAAATGGGAGGTGCCGCATCCTCCCGGCCGCCCGACGGAGGCGGCGGCCCAGGTCGGCGGCGCGTGGTTCGTTCTCTGATCCTCGGCGGTGACGGTGACGCTCGAACAGTCGGCAGGGACGTCGCGTGAGGACGAGCACCACGGCATGTCCGCCCACGAGGTGGTGCTGCTGCTGGAGACCGACCCGCAGCGCGGGCTGAGCAGCACGGAGGCCAACCGACGGTTGGAACGGTACGGCCGTAACGTGCTGCCCGCCGCCGGGGGCGGTGGCGTGCTGCGCCGGATCCTGCGGCAGTTCCACAACCCGCTGATCTACGTGCTGATCGCCGCCAGCGTGGTCACCGTGTTCCTCGGGGAGTACGTCGACTCCGCAGTGATCTTCGCGGTGGTGCTGATCAACGCCGCGATCGGGTACGTCCAGGAGTCCAGGGCCGAGGCGGCGTTGGACAGCCTGCGGTCGATGGTGCGTACCGAGGCGCGGGTGGTCCGTGACGGTGAGCTGCGGTCGATCTCCTCGGACGAACTGGTCCCCGGCGACCTGGTGCGGCTGGAGGCGGGCGACAAGGTGCCGGTGGACCTGCGGCTGGTCCGGCTGGCCGAGCTGCGGATCGACGAGTCGGCGCTGACGGGCGAGTCGGTGCCGGTGGACAAGCTGGAGGCGGAGCTGCCGGTCGGCACGCCCGTGGCCGACCGGCGCAACATGGTCTGGTCGGGGACTCTGGTCGCGGCCGGCAGCGGCACCGGGATCGCGGTGGCCACCGGCGCCGAGACGGAGCTGGGACAGATCCACCGTCTCGTCGGCGCGGCGGAGGTGCTCGCCACCCCGCTGACCCGCAAGCTGGCACGGTTCAGCAAGGTGCTGACCGTGATCATCCTGGTGCTGGCGGCGGTGACCTTCGCGGTCGGGTTGCTCCGCGGCCAGGACGCGGTCGAGACGTTCACCGCCACCGTTGCGCTCGCCGTGGGTGCGATACCCGAAGGGCTGCCGGCGGCGGTCACCATCACGCTGGCCATCGGGGTCACCCGGATGGCCCGGCGGCGGGCGGTGATCCGCCGCCTGCCGGCGATCGAGACGCTGGGCAGCACCACGCTCGTCTGCTCCGACAAGACGGGCACGCTGACCGAGAACCAGATGACGGTCCGGGCGCTGTGGACCCCGGACGGCGGGTACGAGGTGACCGGGTCGGGCTACCGGCCGGAGGGCGAGATCCGCGACGACGGCCGGAGCAGCGAGGCGCTGCGCTGGTCCCTGCTGGCCGGCGCGGGGTGCAACGACGCCCGGATCCGCGAGCAGGACGGCGAGTGGACGCTGGCCGGTGACCCGACCGAGGGCGCGATGCTGGTGGTCGCGGCCAAGGCCGGGATCGACCAGGACGAGCTGGCCGCCGACTACCCACGCCGGGACACCATCCCCTTCGACTCGACCCGGCAGTACATGGCGACCCTGCACGACGAGCGGGTCACCCGCCGCACGGTGGTGCTGGCCAAGGGGAGTGTCGAGCGGATCGTGTCGATGTGCCGCGCCGAGATGGGTGCCGACGGCGCACTCCGTCCGGTACGCGCCGAAGCCGCCCTGCACGCGGCCGAGGAGTTGGCCGGCCGGGGGCTGCGGGTACTCGCCACCGCCGTCCGCCCGCCAGACGGCGCGGACGATGGTTTCGACGACTCGTCGCTGCCCGGTGCCCTGGTCCTCACCGGGTTGCAGGCGATGCTCGATCCGCCCAGGAGCGCCGCCGCGCCGGCGGTGCGGGCCTGCCACACCGCGGGGATCGGCGTAAAGATGATCACCGGCGACCATGCGGCGACGGCCGGCGCCATCGCCCGTCAACTAGGTCTGCTCGACGAGGACCGTCGTGACCGGGTGGTCACCGGGACGGATCTGGACGGGTTGCCCGCCGAAGGTTTCTCCGACGCGGTGGAGAATGCCGCCGTCTTCGCCCGGGTCTCCCCGGCGCAGAAACTCCGGTTGGTCGAGACGCTCCAACGGCGTGGCCATGTCGTCGCGGTGACTGGTGACGGGGTCAACGACGCCCCGGCCCTCCGGCAGGCGAACATCGGCATCGCCATGGCCCGCTCCGGCACCGAGGTCGCCAAGGAAGCCGCCGACATGGTCCTCACCGACGACGACTTCGCCACCATCGAGGCCGCGGTCGAGGAGGGCCGCGGCGTCTTCGACAACATCACCAAGTTCATCGTCTGGACGTTGCCGACGAACCTGGGCGAGGGGCTGGTGGTCCTGGTCGCCATCGTGCTGGGTGCCACCCTCCCGCTGCTGCCCACCCAGATCCTGTGGATCAACATGACCACCGCGGTCCTGCTCGGCCTGATGCTCGCCTTCGAGCCGAAGGAGGCCGGCATCATGCGACGGCCGCCTCGTGATCCGGGCCGGCCGCTGCTCACCGCCGCACTGATGATCCGGATCGTGCTGGTGGCCACGCTGCTGGTGGCCGGCGCGTGGTGGATCTTCCAGTGGGAGCAGTCGAACGGCGCGGACGTCGCGCAGGCGCGCACCGCCGCGCTCAACCTCTTCGTGGTCGTCGAGATGTTCTACCTGTTCAGCTGCCGGTCGCTGACCCGCTCGGCATGGCGGATCGGTTTCTTCACCAACCGCTGGCTGCTGCTCGGGGTGGCGGCGCAGGCCCTCTGCCAACTCGCCATCACGTACCTGCCGCCGATGAACGACATCTTCGGTACCGCGCCGATCGGGGTGGAGGTGTGGCTTCGCATCCTGGCCGTCGGGGTGGTCGCCGCCCTCGTGGTGGCCGTCGACAAGCGGCTGCGCAGGAACCTCGGCTGATCCGGTCGAGTCGCCGGCGGATCAGGACCAGAGTGCCTCGGCGAGGGCCACCCCGACGAAGGCGGCACCGAGTGCGGCGACGACGCTGGCCCCGGCGTTGAACAGGGCGTGAAAGCGGCGGCCTGCCTCGAAGAGCCGGACGGTTTCGTAGCCGAAGGTCGAGTAGGTGGTCAGTGCCCCGCACAGGCCGACGCCGAGCAGGGCGACCAGGGAGCCGGGCACCGCACCCACCGCCGCGCCACCGATCAGGACGCCGAGGATGAACGAGCCCACCACGTTGACGGTGAAGGTGCCCCAGGGGAAGGCGGAACCATGGCGTGCCTGCACCGCCCGGTCGACCAGGTAGCGCAGCGGCGCACCGAGGGCGGCCCCGAGCGCCACCAGGATCACGCTCATCCGTAACTCCGTTGCCGGGCCACCCCGGTCGCCAGCCGGGTCAGGGTCACGCCGACGCGCACCGACGCGAGGGCGGCGACGAGAGTCCCGGCGAGGTACAGCAGCGCGGTCCGCGCCGCGCCGGCAGCCACCGCCTGCTGCACCTCGATGGCGTACGTGGAGAAGGTGGTGTAGCCGCCGAGGACGCCGACGCCGAGGAAGGGCCGGACCAGTCGCGGCGCGGTCCACGCCTCGGTGATCAGCACCATCAGCACGCCGATGAGCAGGCAACCCGAGACGTTGACGGTGAAGGTGGCCCACGGGAAGCCCCGGGGCGGGTGCGGAAACGCCACGGCCAGCCCGTGCCGCACCACCGCCCCGAGCATGCCACCGACGGCGATCGCGCCGAGCAGGCTGACGGTGCCGCCCCGCAGTTCCGCACGTTGGCGCGGATCACCGAGGTCGACATCCGGATCGATGGGCGGTCGCTCAGGCCGCACGGTCACCCCCTACCAGCACGCGTGCCGTGAATGCCCAGCCGAGGATAGCGCCGGGCGGGGGTAAGGTGCGGCGGGTGACCGTGCTGCGCTCCGTGCTGCTGTTCGTCCTGGCCGCGGTTGCCGAGATCGGCGGGGCCTGGCTGGTGTGGCAGGGCTGGCGTGAGCACCGGGGACTGTGGTTCGTCGCCGCCGGGATGCTGGCCCTGGGTGCGTACGGCTTCGTCGCCACGTTCCAGCCCGACCCGCACTTCGGCCGCATCCTGGCCGCGTACGGCGGGGTCTTCGTCGCCGGTTCGCTCGCCTGGGGGATGGTCTTCGACGGCTTCCGCCCGGACCGGTGGGACCTCACCGGCGCGGCGATCTGCCTGCTCGGCGTGGCCGTCATCATGTACGCCCCACGCGGCGCCTGAGCGGCACCACGACGGCGGCGTCAGCGGGCGCTGACACCTGCGGCCGCCGACTCCGGTGGGCGGTCGCGGGGTGCCCGGCGAGGTGCGGTTCGGCGTTTCGGCGCGCCGACAGGGCTGGACCGCCGTCGGATCGACGGTGACTATAAGTGGTTGGTCGGATGCCTTCGGCTACGACGGCGGTGTTCCGCTCCGCGGCGAGCGGCGTGCTGCCGCCCGTCGCCGTCGGCGGCGGCCGCGCGTCGCCCATCCGAGGAGGTAGCTCCATGGCCGCCACGTCGACCCGGCGTCGGGCCCGATCGGACCGAGCCGGACCGGTGACGACCGAGTCGGTGCTCCCGGAGCTGCGGACGATGTGGTGGGAGACGGGGATCCGGGCCCGGACCGAAGCGGGCCTCTTCGCTGTCTTCGCCGAGCTGCCCAAGCTCATCTGGGCCGCCATGCGGATCAGCTGGCAGGCCGACCGGCTGCGCACCTCGGTGGTCGCCGGTGCGACGGTCGGCGCCGGGGTGATGTCGGCGTTCGGGCTGCTGGCGGCGCAGCGGGTGCTGGTGGAACTCTTCGCCGGCGGGCCGACCGCGGACAAGGTGGTGGCCGCCCTGCCGGCGCTCGCGGTGCTGGCCGCCACGACCGCGGCCCGTTCCGGCATGGCGATCGCCACCGGGTACGCGATGAACGGTCTGACGCCTCGGGTGAGCCGGGAGGTCGAGCGAGGGCTGTTCGAGGTGACCACGGCGGTGCGGTTGGACGCGTTCGACGCGGACGCGTTCGCCGACGACATGGAACGCGCGTCGCGCGGCACCGACTCGGCGGTCGACCTGGTGCCCGCCTCGATGAACCTGCTCGCCGGGCTGGTGGGGGTGATCGCGGTGGCGGTCGCCGTCGTGGTGATCCATCCGCTGCTGCTGCCGGCGCTGCTGGTCGCGACCGTGCCGAACGCCTGGGCGTCGCTGCGGGCGGGGCACCTGCGGTACCAGACCTACATCGCCGGCTCGGTCCGACGGCGCCGGATGTGGCTGCTGCACCGGCTGATGGCCGAACGAGCCTCGGCTCCGGAGCTGCGGTCGTACGGGCTGCGCCGGTTCCTGCTCGACCAGTACGACCGGGTGATGGGGGTGGAGACCGACATCGAGCTGGCCCTGGCCCGCCGGGTCACCACGACCATCACGGTGGGATCGATGATCGGGGGAGTCGCCACCGCCGTGGTGTACGTGCTGCTCGGGCTGCTGCTCATCGACGGGCAGATCCCGCTCGCGGCGGCAGCGACCTGCGTCATCGCGGTGCAGGCGGCGCAGCGCTCGCTCTCCGTCGTGACCTACCAGATGGATCGCGTCTACACCGAGGGCCAGCATTTCCGCGACTACACCGGATTCATGACCCGGGCCGCCGCCTATCTGCCGGCGCGGGTGGCGGCGGCGTCACCCGACCGGTTGCGCGCGCTGGCCATCGACGCCGTGAGCCTGCGCTACCCGGACCGGGACAGCGCGGCCGTCGATCGCGTGACGTTGACCATCGAGGCGGGGCAGACCGTGGCCTTCGTCGGAGAGAACGGCTCGGGCAAGAGCAGCCTCGCCGCGATGATCGCCAACCTGCGTTCGCCCACCGAGGGCGTGATCCGCTGGAACGGGCGACCGCTGCCCGAGTGGGACCGCGACGAGCTGCGCGGCCGTATCGCGGTGGTCACGCAGGAGTACCACAAGTGGCCGTTCACCGCCGCCACGAACATCGCCATCGGGGACATCGACACCGAGGCCCAGCAGGACCGGATCGAGGCCGCCGCGGCCCGGGCCGTCGCCGACGAGATGATCCGCGAGCTGCCCCACGGGTACGAGACGCTGCTCGACCGCACCTTCGCCAAGGGGCAGGACCTCTCCGGCGGGCAGTGGCAGCGGATCACCGCCGCCCGCGGGTTCCTCCGCGACGCGGAGCTGCTGGTGATGGACGAACCGTCCTCCGCGCTCGATCCGCGTGCGGAGGACGCGCTCTTCCAGGCCATCCGCGACCGGCGTGGCCGGGCGACCACCATCCTCATCACGCACCGGCTGGCCAACGTCCGGCACGCGGACCGGATCTTCGTCCTGCACCACGGTCGGCTGGTCGAGGAGGGCACCCACGACGAACTGGTGGCCGTGGGTGGTCGCTACGCCGACCTGTTCACCCTCCAGGCCGCCGGCTACGCCGACAACCCCCGCCCTCCCGCGCCGCGTCCGGCCACCTCCTGTTGATCTTCGCCGCCACTCGGTCAGCTTGGCGTTGCCCCGGGTGCGCAGCACGTTTGCCCGGTCCGGCAGCGGGAACGGGGGCCGGACCGAGAGTCTGGAGCAGCCCGTGAGCGAGCAGTTGTCGGACGAACCGGTCGGCGAACTGGAACTCGTCCACGCCTTCACCGGGCCAATGCCGACCGGAGTGAGCGTTTCGCACACCGGCCGGATCTTCGTCAACTTTCCCCGGTGGGGCGACGAGGTGCCGGCCACCGTCGTGGAGCTGCGCGACGGTGCCGAGGTGCCGTTCCCCGACGAGGCATGGAACCGGCCGCGCGGCGACGACGACCAGGACGCGTTCGTCTCGGTGCAGAGCGTGGTGGTCGACCCGGCCGACCGGCTCTGGGTGCTCGACACCGGCAGCCCGATGCTCCAGCCGACCCGACCGGGCGGGCCCAAGCTCGTCCGGGTCGACCTGGACACCGGCACCGTCGGCCAGGTGATCGCCTTCCCGGCGGATGTGGCGCTGCCCACCACGTACCTCAACGACGTGCGCTTCGACCTGCGACGCGGCGCGGCAGGGATCGCCTACCTCACCGATTCGGCGGTCGCCGGCCCGAACGGGATCATCGTGGTCGACCTGGCCTCCGGGGCCTCCTGGCGGCGACTGCACGACCACCCGTCCACCAAGGCGGAGCCGCTGTCCCGCTTCCGGCCGCTGGTGGAGGGGCGTCCGTTCCTGCGCCGGCCGGCGGACGGGCCACCGGAACCGGTGCTGGTCGGCTCCGACGGGATCGCGATCTCCGCCGATGGTTCCCGGCTCTACTACTGCTCGCTGGCCTCGCGCCAGTGGTACAGCGTCGCCACCGATGCCCTGGCCGACGTCTCGATCAGCGAGGACGAGGTCGCCGCGACCGTGGTGCACGAGGGTGACAAGGGCACCGGCTCCGACGGCCTGGAGAGCGACGACGCCGGCCGGGTCTACCTGACCTCGTACGAACACAACGCGGTGCTGCGGCGGCTCCCGGACGGCGGGTACGAGACGGTGCTGCACGATCCCCGGCTGCTCTGGCCCGACACCCTGGCGGTGGCCGTCGACGGACACCTCTACGTCACCGCCAACCAGCTGCACCGGCAGGCCGGCTATCAACTGGGGAAGGACCTGCGCCGCAAGCCGTACGCGTTGTTCCGTACCCGGATCGATGCCGGACCGGTGCTGCTGCGCTGAGGCCGGCGGCCTGACCCGGCCGGTGTGATCACTGCCCGGCTGGTCCACCGGCGGTGCGGCGACGACGCAGCAGGACCACCGCCGCGCCGGCGATCAGGGCGATCAGCACCCCGGCGCCGGCCAGCAGCGCCACCGTGCCCGAGCCGCCGGACGAGTCGCTCGCGGCGGGGCTGGCAGCAGCGGCGGAGGTCGGCGCGGCGGTCGGGGTCGCCGGGGCCTCCGGTTCGCTCGGCTCGGGGCTGACGCTGGGGGTGGGTTCGGCGGTGGCCGTCGGGTCGGCGACGGTGAACTTGTACGACCCCTGCACCGGGTGCCCGTCGGTGGAGACGACCCGGTACGCGACCGTGTAGGCGCCGTTGGCCAGCGGCGCGTCGATGGTGATCGTGCCCTTCACCCCGGTCACCTCCGGTTCACCGGTTGCCACCTTCTGCTTGTCCGCGTCGCTGAGCGTGATGGTGGTGAACGACGGGTTCAGCTTCTGCATGAACTCCAGGGTGATCTTGGTTGGTGGCTTGGTGAGCTCGGCGTCCTGGGCGGGCGTCGCCTTGCGCAGCACGTTGTGCGCGTACGCGGGGGAGACCGGCCCGATCAGCATGGCTGCGACGGCCAGCGTGGCGGCGAGGAAGCCGGCGGTGAGCGGGCGGCGGAGACGGATGAGCATGGCGGTCGTTCTCCTCGTCAGTCGAGCAACTGCTGGCCGACCCAGCCGCCCTCCGGGCAACCGGGAGGTACGGCGAAGACGGCGGAGCCGATCGGGGTGACCCACTCGTTGAGCAGGTCCCGCTCGGCGAGCCGCCGTTGGATGGGCAGGAACTGGGTCGCGATGTCGGCCTGGTACGACGCGAAGATCAGGCCGCTGTCGGCGGTGCCGTCGGCGGTGGGTACTCCATCGTAGTTGTAGGGGCGGCGCAGGATCCGGAACCGGTCGTCGGTGACGTGTGCCCGGGTGAGGTGGGAGAAGTCCGGAATGACCGTCAGCCCGTCGGGGCCGAGCGCGGCGAAGTCGGGCTCGTCATGCTCGGCGTCGCCGGTCAGCGGGGCCCCGGTGCCCAGTCGCCGGCCGATGGCCAGTTCCCGGTCGGTGCGGCCGAGCAGGTCCCAGGTCTCCAGGTTCATG
Organism: Micromonospora phaseoli; assembly: GCF_900109115.1. Classification (GTDB taxonomy): domain Bacteria; phylum Actinomycetota; class Actinomycetes; order Mycobacteriales; family Micromonosporaceae; genus Micromonospora; species Micromonospora phaseoli. Next base: position 52,204 of record NZ_FNYV01000006.1, on the reverse strand, counting down.
CTGATCCGCCGCACCACCAGAGTGCTGCCGTGACGCAGCCAGTCGGGCCCGGCCGGGACCCATACCGCGGTTTCCAGCGGCGTGCCCGGCTTCGGATTGGCGGTACCGTCGAGCTGTCCGAAGAGGTTGCGTTGCGTACGACCAGGCTCGGCGCCGGCGGCTCGCCGAAAGCCCTGCTGCACCCACCGGACGGTGGCGAACGGGCGGCTGTCCTTGATCAGGACCCGTTGGGTGTGCGCGACGGTGATCGGGTCGTCGGCGCAGATCTGCACCAGCAGATCCCCACCGGACCAGGCCGGTCGCAGCCGGTCGATCGAGAACGGTGGCAGGTCGACCACCGAGGGCGGGCGGCGCTCGTCGAGTCCCGCGGCGGCGTACAGCCCCGGGCCGAAGCCGAAGGTGACGGTGAGCCGGGCGGGCAGCAATCCCAGCTCCGGCTCGGTGTCGGCCAGCGCGGGCCGCCCCTGGGTGAGCCGGGCGGCGTCGTCGGAGAGCAGGCGCAGCAGTCGGCCGAGGGCGGCCCGGTCGGTGTCGGGGCGCAGGGTGAACGCGACGAACGCGGCGTGCGCCTGTGGCTCGGTGGCGACCCCGGCCTGTCGTTCGCCGTGGAACGGCTCGATCGCCTCGCCGAGCGCCGCCACCGGCACCCGCCCCGGCGCGGGTGTGGACGCGGGGGCTGACGCGTCGCCTCGGGTGGCGGCGACCGCGGCGGCGCCGACCAGGGTGCCGCCGGCCGCCAGGGCCCCGCCGGTGAGCAGGCCGCGCCTGCTCACCGGCCGGCTGCTCGGGGTCATGGCGCCGGGCTGTGGCTGGTGGACGTGTGCGGCATCGGCTCACCGTGCCCGGGAGCGTAACTCTCCTGTGCCCCGGTGAACGGCTTGGCCACGGCGGTGAACGTCTGGGTCCGGCCGTCGGCGAAGGTGAGGGTGAAGGTCAACTCGTCGCCGGCCCTGACCGGCTGGGCGAGGTTCATCAGCATCAGGTGGTCGCCGCCGGGTTCGAGCTTGTGCTCGCTGCCGGCCTTGATCACCACGCCACCGGCCTTGGCCTGCATGACCATCTTCCCGTCCTTCATCGCCATCTCGTGCAGTTCCATCGGCGACACGGTGGTGCTGGCCCCGGTGATGGTGACGTCGGCGGCGCTGCTGTTGACCAGCGTGCCGAACGCCGCCGTCATCCCCTCGTCGGCCGCCTTCACCCACGGGTCCTGGATGCCCAGCACGCCGGCCTCGGCGCTGGGGCTGGCGGGGGCGGAGGCCGACGGGCTCGGTGCGGCCGTCGTCGCGTCGTCGGACGATCCGCAGCCGGCGACCGAGACGGCGAGGACAACCCCGGTGAGCAGTACGGCCGGACGCACCAGCCGATGGGACAGGGAGGTGGGCATGCGATTCCCCTCGAAGATCGACGTCGCAAGGTTGGTCGGCCACACCCCCCACTAAGTTCCACCCCCCATCCCCACACCCCCCCACCCCGTCGCGATCATGCACCTATGGTTGTCGCGAAAGCCGTCAAAAGCCGCATTGCGGCGACCACATGTGCATGATCGGCGAGAAGGGGGGCGTTAGGGTTCGGGGGTGTGTGGGCGGGGGCGGGTGCGGGTCTGGTCTCCGTCGGTCGGCGGGATTGCCGAGGTGCTGCACGCGCACTTCACCGACCACGCCTATCCGATGCACACGCACGACAGCTGGACGCTGCTGACGGTCGACGACGGGATCGTCCGGTACGACCTGGACCGCCACGAGCACGGCGCGTTCCGGCAGGTCGTCACCCTGCTGCCGCCCAACGTGGCGCACAACGGCTCACCGGTCACTCCGCAGGGCTTCCGCAAGCGGGTCCTCTACCTCGACCGCACCCGTCTCGGAGCACGGCTGGTTGGCCGCGCCGTGGATCGGCCGACCTTCGACGACGCGGCCCTGCGGCGGCGGATCGATCTGTTGCACGCGCGGCTGACCGAGCCGGGCGACGAGTTCGCCGCGGAGGTGCACCTCGCGTTCGTCGTCGAGCGACTCCGGGCGCACCTCAGCCGGCGTACGGCCGACGCGGCGACGGTGCGTGACCCGCAGATCGCCCGCCGCCTGCGGGAGTTGCTCGACGAGCGCTTCGTCGAGGGAGTGACCCTGGCCGAGGCCGCCAATCTTCTCCACGCCCACCCGACCTACCTGGTCCGCGCCTATTCTGCGGCCTTCGGTATCGGCCCGCACCAGTACGTGATCTCCCGGCGGGTGGACCTGGCCCGGCGGCTGCTGCGCGAGGGCGTGCCGGCCCGGGACGTGGCCGCCACCGCTGGCTTCCACGACCAGTCCCACCTGAACCGGCACTTCAAGCGGATCCTCGGCTTCAACCCCGGCCAGTACGCCCGCGACGGCAGGCTCAGGGGTGCATCCGGGCCCCCTTGAGGACCTTGTCGACGGCGTTCTTCGGGCCGTACACGGCCAGACCGACCAGGTCGAGGTGGTCGCGGCCGACGGCGCGGACCGCCGCCCGGTTGTCCCGGTCGTTGCCGGTGCCGAACAGGTCCGAGGTGAAGACCGACAGCGGTAGCTGGCGGGCCACGGCGCGCCGGTGGGCAGCGGTCACGGTCTCCTTCGGGCCCACGAAGACCAGTACGGGCTGCCGGAACATCGGCAGGTAGGGAGTGCCGTCGGCGTCGGCGTACGGCTCGCCGATCACCTCGGGCACGGCCTGGCCGATGCCGCTGACCAGGAACGCTGTCATGTTGAGTCGCTGCCAGGTCGGCAGGTCGTCGCGGAGCAGGACCGCGATCTTGGTGTCGAAGCGTACGGGCTCGATGCCGGTTTCCATGCCGTCGAGTCTCACCGCCGCGTCCGGCCCCGGTCTTGTACGTACCTTCCCATTTCCAGAGCTGGTGCTCAGTCCGGCGGACGTAGCTCGACCCGGCGTAGCAGTTGGGCGTTGAGCGCCACCACGATGGTGGAGGCCGACATCAGCACCGCCGCGACCGCCGGGCTCAACGTCACCCCGGCCCAGGCCAGGACGCCGGCGGCGAGCGGCAGCGCGACCACGTTGTACCCGGCGGCCCAGGCCAGATTCTGGATCATCTTCCGGTACGTGGCCCGGGACAGCCGGATCACCCCGGTCACGCCGCGCGGGTCGGACGAGGCGAGCACCACCCCGGCAGACTCGATGGCCACGTCGGTGCCGGCGCCGATGGCGATGCCCACGTTGGCGCGGGCCAGCGCCGGAGCGTCGTTGACTCCGTCGCCCACCATCGCCACCCGCAGTCCCCGCCGTTGCAGTTGGGTCACCGCGTCGTCCTTGTCCGCCGGCAGCACCTCCGCCAGGACCTCGTCCTCGCCGGAGCGGAACCCCAGGTCGGCGGCGACCGCCTCGGCGACCGGGCGAGCGTCCCCGGTGATCATGACGATCTTCCGAATGCCCTGCTGCCTCAGGTCGGCGATGGCCTGCCGGGCCTCCGGCCGCACCTCGTCCTCGAGCGCGAGGGCACCGAGCATGATGGCCCGGTCGCCGGACAACCGAAGCAGGTACAGCACCGCGGCGCCGCGGCGGGACCACTCCCGTTCGCGGTCGGCGAGGTCCCCGGGGACCGTGGCGTCGAGCTCCCGCAGCAGCGCCGGACCGCCGACGGCGTAGGTCACCCCGTCCACCTGGGCGCGTACCCCACGGCCGGTCAGCGAGTGGAATCCGCGCGCCGCGCGCCGATCCGGCTGCTGCCCGGCCGCCGTCACGATCGCGCGGGCGAGCGAGTGTTCGCTGTCCGCCTCCACCGCCGCCGCGATGGCGAGCACGTCCTGCTCGCTGACCCCGGCCGCGTCCGGTCCGGCGGTGGTCGTGCCCGGTCCGGCGGTGGTCGTGCCCGGTCCGGCGGTGGTTGTGCCCGGTCCGGCGGCGGCGACGCCGGTGACGGTGTGCTGGCCCCGGGTCAGCGTGCCGGTCTTGTCGAAGAGCACGGTGTCCACACTGCGCATCCGCTCCAGCGCCAGCCGATCCTTGATCAGGATGCCGCTCTTCGCCGCGACCGACGTGGACAGTGCGATCACCAGCGGGATGGCCAGGCCGAGCGCGTGTGGACAGGCGATGACCAGCACTGTCACCGTACGAACGACTGCTTCGTCCAGGTTGCCCAGCACGGACCAGACCGCCAGCGTGACCAGGGCGGTCGCGGTCGCGATGTAGAACAGCCCGGCGGCAAAGCGGTCGGCCAGCACCTGCGCCCGGCCGCTGGACTGCTGCGCCTGCGCCACGAGCCGCTGGACGCCGGCCAGCGCGGTGTCGTCGCCGACCGCCTCGATCCGGACACGCAACGCGGCGTCGGTGGCCACGGTGCCGGCCACCACCCGGTCGTCGGGCGACCGGGATACCGGCCGCGACTCACCCGTGATCATCGACTCGTCCACCTCGGCCTGACCCTCGACGACCCGCCCGTCCGCCGGGACCCGCGTGCCCGGCCGGACCAGCACCACGTCACCGACCCGGAGGTCGGTGGCGGGCACCCGCTGTGGCTGACCGTCCGGGTCGAGCCGTTCGGCGTCGTCCGGCAGCAACGCGGCCAGCGCCGACAGCGCTCCCCGTGCCTGGCCGATCGCCTTCATCTCCTGCCAGTGCCCGAGCAGCATGATGGTGACCAGCGCAGCCAGCTCCCACCAGAAGTCCAGGTCGAACGCGCCGAGCGCGGTGGCCAGCGACGCGACGTAGGCCACCGTGATCGCCATGGCGATGAGCAGCATCATCCCGGGTGCGCGGTCCCGGATTTCGCGTACCGCGCCCTGTAGGAACGGCCAGCCGCCGTAGCCGAAGACCACGGTGCCGAGCGTCGGGCCCACCAGGTCGATCCCGGGGAAGTCCAGCTGGTAGCCGAACCAGTCCATCACCATGTGACTGGTGGCCACGATCGGCACGGTCAGCACCAGGCTCAGCCAGAACTTACGGCGGAATGCCTCCGGGTCGTGTCCGGCGTGCTTGTCGTGCCGACCATGCCCGCCGTGCTGCGCCGCGTCGTGCTGGGCGTCGGCGTGGGACATGTCATCGCCTCCTCACCACCGACCATATACCCCAAGGGGGTATGTGATGGGCCTCCCGGTCATGTTGATGGTGTGGGCCGACGCGGCTGGCCGGACGGCAGGGGCGACGCCGGCCGGCACGCCCGAGTCCATACATGATCGGTCAGGATCTGGCGTCGCCCGTCCGTCTATTCATCTATGACGATTGGTTGATCAGGTATCGCTGTCGCGTTTCCAGGTGATGTCCGAGACGTCAATCAGGTCTTGGACAGGCGAGCAGAATTCTGGAAGCGAACTCATACCTCGTGGTAGGAATGCGCTCTAACGTGGGCATGCCCGCCAACACTCCACCATGTAGCCGGCACGTCCGTCGGTTCCTGCTGCGATCAACGTCGATGAGGCAAGAGGGCGGAGTACGCTAGTGACACGTGCAACAGCGGCAGGCGCGGTGCGCACACACGCCGAGGCGCGCCGGGGATGGCTGGCCCGCGGCAGCATCGTCCGCCTACTCCGGTTGCTGGTCGCCGTACCGCTGGTCGCCGTCGTCGGGTTCGCCGGCCTGGCCCTTGAGGGCACGGTCCGGCAGGTGCTGAACGCGGGCAGCGTGCACGACGTGGTCACGCTCTCCACCCAGGCGGGCGCACTGGCCCGCGCCCTTCAGGCCGAGCGGGTGATCGCCGCGGTCGAGCTGACCACCCAGAGCCAGGCCGCCAGCGCCACCTTCGACGAGCAGGTGGCACGCACGGACGCCGAGATCGTCGAGTTCCAGCAGCGGCGTGCCGAGGTGACGGTCACGGCCTCCGCCCTGCAACGGGTCGATGCCGGCCTGAACGCGCTGAGCACCGTACGCGAGCAGGTGCGCTCCAGCCCTCGTGCCTCACTCTCCGCGGTCGCCTTCAGCTATCGCATCCTCGTCGCGGACCTGCTCACCTTCCGCGCGTCCGTGGCCACCGACACCTCGACGCGGATCGCCGACGACGTCCGGGCCGCAGTGGCGGTTTCGGAGGCGGGTGAGGCGATCGGTCAGCTGCAGGTCATCGTGCTGCGCAGCCTCGATGGCGCCGAGCTGACCCCGGCCGGACAGCAGGAGATCGTCGGTGCCCAGGCCCGCTACGCCGAGGCCGGCAACGCCTTCCTGGCCCTGGCCGAACCGGGTTGGGTGGCGCGTTGGGAGCAGATCGGCACCCACCCGCAGGTGGTCGCCGCGCAGCGGTTGCAGGATCAGGTGGGCCGGACGCTCCCCGGTGACCGGCTCACCGTCGACGCGAACGCCTGGGTCGGGGCCACCGACGGCTGGATCAGCGAGATGTACCAGATCCAGGGCGAAGTGGACGCCGCGGTGGCCGACCGGGTGGCGACCGAACGTGGACAACTCCTCCGCAACGCGCTGTTGCAGAGCATCGGCATCTTCCTCGTGCTGGTGCTCACCGCCGTACTCACCGGTGTGGTGGCTCGGCGGATCACGCGCCGGCTGCGTTCGCTGCGCAACACGGTGACCAAGGTGGCCTACGACCGGTTGCCGGCTGTGGTCCGTGAACTCAGCGCGGCCCCGCCCGGCAGCGTGCAACCCAACGAGGTGGCCGACCGCTCGGTGTCGGAGTTCAAGATCACCGGTACCGACGAGATCGCCGAGGTGGCGACCGCAACCCGGGCGCTGCACCGGGAGGCGGTCCGGATCGCCGGCGAGCAGGCGGTGATGCGGGCCAACATCTCGGAGATCTTCGTTCACCTGTCCCGACGCGAGCAGCGACTGGTGGACGCGATGCTCGCCCAGGTCGACGAGGTGGAGCGCGACGAGGCCGATCCGGAGCGGCTCCAGCAGCTGTACCAGCTGGACCACCTCGCCACCCGGATGGCGCGGATCAACCAGAGCCTGCTGGTGCTCGGCGGTTCCGGCATCTCCCGGGTACGCCAGGAACCGGTTCCGCTCGACAACGTGATCCAGGCCGCGCTGTCCCAGATCGAGCACTACACCCGGGTACGGATCGGCGCCGTCGACAAGGAACTGTCGATCGCCGGCACCGCGGTGGACGAGATCGTGCACCTGGTCGCGGAGCTGCTGGACAACGCGACCGGCTACTCGCCGCCGGAGGCCGAGGTGCTGGTCACCGGGCACGCGCTCGTCGACCGAGCCATCGTGCAGGTGGTGGACCAGGGGGTCGGGCTCTCCATGCAGCGGTGCGATCAGCTGAACGCCGCGCTTGCCAACCCGGCGTCGGTCGACGTGTCGGGCGTACGGGCGATGGGCCTCACCGTCGTCGCCCGGCTCGCGGCCCGGCACGGTGTCCGGGTCGAGCTGCGCCCCGGACCGGTGCGTGGCACCGTGGCGGAGATCGCGATGCCGGCAACGGTCTTCGTGCGCCGAGCCGCGCAGCGCCCGGAACCGATGGAAGCCACGGTTGGTCTGAGCCGACCGTCGGCCGCTGGTGGCCGCCCGGTCACGCCCTCGGCAGCCCGCGCGGGCGGGTCCGTGGCCGGCTCCGGAAATGGCATGCCCACCGCCGGACGGGTCCCGGTCGCGGCCGGTGCCGGACGGGCGGGGACGGCGGCGCCGCCCGCCTCCGGTCGCCCGCGCTCCTCACCCGCCCCGCTGTTCCAGCCGGCGGCCGAGGCCAAGACCGCGCCGTCGGACCAGTACGCCACGATGGAGCTGCCGGGTCTGCCCTCGGTGAACGGCTGGTTCAAGACCGCCCTGGATGGCTCGGTAGCCGTCATCTGGCCGGTCGACGCCGGTGAGAAATGGGCAGCCGCCACGCCGGCGCCCGCCCCCGAGGTCGGGTTGCCGCGCCGCGTGCCACAGCCGCACCTCATTCCCGAGGCTCGCCGGCCGAGCGTCGACCCGCCGCGGAAGCTGGACCCGTCCGCCGTGGCGGCGGCGATGTCGGCCTACGCCAAGGGTGTCACCGGGCGCCGCGCACCCGCCTCCTTCTGACGCTGATGGTCCCACCCCTCCCCGATCCGATCTGGAGCGACGCTGTGACAAGCCCGAACGACCTGAGCTGGCTATTGCAGAACTTCGTCAGCCGTACCCCGGAGGTCAGCCACGCCCTCGCCATCTCGACCGACGGGCTGGTCCTGGCGCACAACCACGGACTGCCCCGGGACCGGGCGGATCAGCTCGCCGCCACCGGCAGCGGGTTGATCGCGCTGCTCGTCGGGGCAGCCCGGTTCTTCGAGGCCGGCTCGGTGATCTCGAACGTGACCCAGATGGAGGGCGGCTTCATGTTCTGCATGGCGTTCAGCGACGGGGCATCGCTGCTCGTGCTGGCCTCGCCCGTCTGCGACGTGGGTCAGGTCTCGTACGAGATGACCGACCTGGCGAACCGGATGGGTGAGGTGCTCACCCCCGCGGTGCGTTCCCAGCTGTTGGGGATGCTGTGACCGTCACCGGCCCGGCCCGACGCACCGTCCCGGCCGGCCGACGCCTGCTCACGACCTTCCTGACCGGTGTGCTGGTGCTCGGCACCGCGGCCTGCGACGGCGGGTCCGAGCCTGAGCGCCAGACCATCCGGATCGGGATGATCTCCAACATCGACGGCTCGCTCGAGGTGCCCGGCTCTGAGCTGCGCGACGGGTTCCAGCTCTACCTGGACATGCGCGCGGGACAGCTGGGCGGCCACCCGGCCGAGCTGATCCTCGCCGACGAAGGATACGAAGCCGGGGTGGTCGTCGAGTCCGCCACGAAGCTGCTGGAACAGGATCGGGTCTCGGCGGTCACCGGCATCATCAACGGCGGCAATGTCGCTGCCATCCTGCCGCTCATCAACCAGCACAAAGTGCCGCTCGTCGGCGCGCTGGGGCGACCGGCGCTGACCGACGTGTCGTACGTCTGGCACACCAACCTCATCTCGGTGGAGCCGGGTGTGGCCATGGCGCCGTTCGTCCGGCAGCAGGTCAAGGGCGGCACGGTCTTCGCCATCGGTCCGGATTTCCAGAGCGGCCGGGACGAGTTGCGCGGCTTCGTCGACACGTTCACCGACCTCGGCGGCCGGTTGGCCAACCCCGACGGCCAGGCCGTCTTCACCCCATTCCCGATCACCGAAGACTTCGGGCCGTACCTGGACGCCATCGCCGCGTCAGGCGCCGACGCGATCTACTGCTTCTTCGACGCACAGAACGCCATCACCTTCGTCAAGCAGTACGCCGAGTCGAGCGTCGCCGACCTGCCGCTCTACGCGGCGGGCTTCGTGACCGAACCGGCCAGCCTGATCGAGCAGGGTGACGCGGCGGAGGGCATCTACAACGGCCTGAACTACTCACCCGACCTCGACAACGCGGCCAACCGGGAGTTCGTCTCCGCCTGGAACGCGGCGTATCCCGGCCGGGTGCCCACCTCGATCGTGATGGCGTCGTACGACGCGGCTGCCGTGCTGGACCGGGCGATCGCAGCGGCCGGCACGAACCCGAGCCCGCAGGAGATCAACACCGCGATCGCCGGCCTCGGGCAGCTCAACAGTCCACGCGGGCCGTGGCAGTTCGCGAGGACCACGCACGCGCCGATCCAGAAGTGGTATCTCCGCCAGGTCCGCCGGGACGGCCGGGCACTGACGAACGTGGTCGTCTCGGAGTTGGCCACGCTCGGTGGCTGAGGTGCACACCGCTGAGGTGCACACCGCTGCGGCGCACCCGTACACGGCAGAGCCGCAACAGGAACGGATGTGGCGGCCATAGTGTGGTGTGACGCATCAGGTACGACCGTCGGATGAGGCCCTCTGGTCCTCGATAACCGCCGGTGACGAGGGGGCCTTCGGCTCGCTCTTCGACCGGTACTCCCGCGCGGTGTACAACCACGCGTTCCGGCTGACCGGATCGTGGTCGACGGCGGAGGACGTCACCCAGACGACGTTCCTGGTCGCCTGGCGCCGCCGTGGCGAGGCCCGCCTGGTCGAGGGCTCGGCGCTGCCCTGGTTGCTGGTGGTGGCCACCAACACGGTTCGCTCGCAACAGCGGTCGGCCCGCCGGTGGCTGGCGTTGCTGCGGCGGCTGCCATCCGAACGTCACACCGAGAGTGACCCGGCCGATGAGGTGGCCGCCCGGCTGGACGACGAGCGGCGGATGGCCGAGATCCTGGCCGTCGTGCGTCGACTTCCGCCGGCCGAACGCGAGGCAGTGGCGCTGTGCCTGTGGTCGGGCGTCTCGTACCCGGACGCGGCGGTCGCGCTGGGGATCAGCGAGGCGGCCGTCCGGTCCCGGGTCAGCCGTGCTCGCAGCCGGCTGGCCCGCCTGATGACTGGGGAGATCGAGGAGGAGACGCGATGAACGACATTCTTGACCTACCCGCGGAGCGGGACCTACCGCCGGTGGCGGCGCGCACGATGCATGCACACCTGCTTCGTATGGTGGGTGGCCGCCGGCCACGGACGGTGCGGGTACGGCTCGCGGCAGCCGCAGCGGTCCTGCTGGTCGTGACCTCCGCGGTGGCGGCGATCCGGTGGAACCGGCCCGATGGAGGGGACCTGCAGATCTTGGCCATGGGGGCCGGTGAGCTGTCACCCTCGCTGCGCGAGGCAGCCGATCAGTGCGTGAACTGGAACAGTCGCGAGGTGGCGGCCGGGCGGGCCGCGGCCGAGCAACGGATCCCGCTCTCCGTTACCGATCTTGCAGTGGCGATCGAACGCGGTGACCGGGCACTCGTGGTGTTCATGAACGCTGCCGGCTATGCCACCTGCGACATGCGGCTGGCCGGGCCGGGCCAGGAGGCGAACGGCGGGGGCGCGACCAACCGATGGCCGCACGGCGACTGGCTACCTGGACCGGTGCAGCGGCTCCTGCTGACCTCGACCGAGCCCGGCGGAGGCGACGTCAGCGTCAGCGGCCGGGTCAGCGGCCGCGTCGACCGGCTGCTGCTCGACCACGGCGACGGTCGTACGACGTTGGCGCGCCTCTCCGCCGGGGTGTTCGGCCTGATGACGACCGGCGCCGGGCTGACCGCCGAGAGCGGTCCCGAGTTGGTCAGCTACGACGGCGGCGGAGCGGAGATCGACCGACGCCCGCTGTTCCAGCCCGAGGACCAGCTCGACCGTTGCTACACCGGACCGGACGGAGCGGTGATCTACGGCCGGCCGGGCCCGAGTTGCCTACCCGCGGAGCAGTGGCAGCGGTAGCTGATCGCTGAGGATTCGACTGGTCAGTTGCGCCGCTCCGGGCGCTCGCCCGTCATCGCCGGCCGCCCTCGCGCGGGGGCGGCCGGCCCCACCGCGAACGGGTGGCGCAGTCGCCGCATCGCCTCTTCGCTGCCGTCGACGCTGGTACCCGAGTCCTCGGGCTCGTCGAGGCTGGGCGCGGCGAGAAACAACGCTGAGGCGTATTCGTCGTTCGAAGTCATGCAGAGTCCTTCTTGAGGGGAGCGGGGCGCATCGGGTCGCGGGAGATTCCTGCCGCGTGATGCCGTGAAGTCCGGCGCTCGTGCTGGGCCCGATTGCGGTACCCCGGTCGCGGGCGACTGCCCGTCGACACCGACGATACCCGTCTTCGACGTCTGTGACGCGTCCTGGACGGTTACTTCTCAACACGACTCCTACGAGGGCTGCCTGACCGGCCCTCGGTCAGGCGCCCACGTAGGCGGCGAGGTGCTCGCCGGTGAGCGTGGACCGGGCGGCGACCAGCTCTGCCGGCGTACCCTCGAAGACGAGTCGGCCGCCGTCGTGGCCGGCACCGGGACCAAGGTCGATGATCCAGTCGGCGTGCGCCATGACTGCCTGGTGGTGCTCGATCACGATGACTGATTTGCCCGAATCTACGAGTCGGTCGAGCAGACCGAGCAGTTGCTCGACGTCGGCCAGGTGCAGGCCGGTGGTCGGCTCGTCGAGGACGTAGACGCCCCCCTTGTCGGCCATGTGGGTGGCCAGCTTGAGCCGCTGCCGTTCGCCACCGGAGAGCGTGGTCAGCGGCTGGCCGAGGCTGAGGTAGCCGAGCCCGACGTCGGCGAGCCGGTCGAGGATGGCGTGCGCGGCCGGGGTACGCGCGTCGCCGGCACCGAAGAACTTCTCGGCCTCGTGCACCGACATCGCGAGTACCTCGCTGATGTCGCGGTCGCCGAGGTGGTATTCCAGCACCGATGCCTGGAACCGCTTCCCCTCGCACTCCTCGCAGGTGGTGGCCACCCCGGCCATCATCGCCAGGTCGGTGTAGATCACGCCGGCGCCGTTGCAGTTGGGGCAGGCGCCTTCGGAGTTGGCGCTGAACAGCGCCGGCTTCACGCCGTTGGCCTTCGCGAACGCCTTGCGGATCGGATCGAGCAGTCCGGTGTACGTCGCCGGGTTGCTCCGCCGCGAGCCGCGGATCGGATCCTGGCCGACGGAGACCACACCCGCGCCGGCGGGGATCGACCCGTGGATGAGCGAGCTCTTGCCGGAGCCGGCAACGCCGGTGACGGCGACGAGCACGCCGAGCGGGATGTCGACGTCGACGTCGCGCAGGTTGTGTTTCGACGCGCCACGGATCGGCAGCCGCCCGGTGGGCGTCCGCACGGTTTCCTTGAGGGTGGCCCGGTCGTCGAGATGGCGCCCGGTGACGGTGCCGCTGGCCCGCAGCCCCTCGACGGTGCCCTCGAAGCAGATGGTGCCGCCCGCCGTGCCGGCGCCCGGGCCGAGGTCGACGACGTGGTCGGCGATCGCGATCGTCTCCGGCTTGTGCTCCACGACGAGGACGGTGTTCCCCTTGTCCCGCAGCCGCAGCAGCAGGCCGTTCATCCGCTGGATGTCGTGCGGGTGCAGACCGATGGTGGGCTCGTCGAAGACGTAGGTGACGTCGGTGAGCGCCGACCCGAGATGGCGGATCATCTTGGTGCGCTGCGCCTCGCCGCCGGACAGGGTCCCCGACGGCCGGTCGAGCGAGAGGTAGCCCAGCCCGATCTCCACGAACGAGTCGAGGGTGTGCCGCAACGCCGCCAGCAGCGGCGCGACGGAGGGCTCGGCCAGGCCGCGCAGCCACTCGGCGAGATCGCTGATCTGCATCGCGCAGGCGTCGGCGATGTTGATGCCCTTGATCTTCGACGACCGGGCCGCCTCGCTGAGCCGGCTGCCACCGCACTCGGGGCACGCGGTGAACGTCACCGCCCGCTCCACGAAGGCGCGGATGTGCGGCTGCATCGCCTCGACGTCCTTGGCCAGGAACGACTTCTGGATCTGCGGGATCAGCCCCGCGTACGTCAGGTTGATGCCCTCAACCTTGATCTTGGTCGGCTCCTTGTGGAGCAGGTCGTCTAGCTCCCGCTCGGTGTACTTGCGGATCGGCTTGTCCGGGTCGAGGAAGCCACAGCCGCGGAAGATGCGGCCCTGCCAGCCGTCCATGCTGTAGCCGGGAATGGTGAGCGCGCCCTCGTTGAGCGACTTGCTGTCGTCGTAGAGCGCCGACAGGTCGAAGTCGGTCACCCGGCCCATGCCCTCGCAGCGCGGGCACATGCCACCGGTGATGCTGAAGCTGCGCCGCTCCTTCGTCGTGGTGCCCCCGCGCTCGATGGTGACCGCGCCGGCGCCGCTGATCGAGGCGACGTTGAAGGAGAACGCCTGGGGCGAGCCGATGTGCGGCTGGCCGAGCCGGCTGAAGAGGATGCGCAGCATCGCGTTGGCGTCGGTCGCGGTGCCGACGGTGGACCGGGCGTTGGCCCCCATCCGCTCCTGGTCGACGATGATCGCGGTGGTCAGCCCGTCGAGCACGTCGACCTCGGGCCGGGCCAGCGTCGGCATGAAGCCCTGCACGAAGGCGCTGTAGGTCTCGTTGATCAGCCGCTGCGACTCGGCGGCGATCGTGCCGAACACCAGCGAGCTCTTGCCCGAGCCGGAAACACCGGTGAACACCGTGAGTCGACGCTTGGGGATCTCGACGCTGACATCGGAGAGGTTGTTCTCCCGAGCGCCCTGCACCCGGATAAGGTCGTGGCTGTCGGCGCTGTGCGGCGCCGCCGACTGCGGCTGGGCCCTCGTGGCCATGCTCATCCTGCCCCCATCTGTCACGGGGGCCGCCTTCGCGGCCCCCGGTCGGCGTCGCCTGATCCGAGCTAATCAGCCCACTGCGACAAAACGCGTCCGCGGCGGGCGTCACCGCGGTCCTGCCCGGTGCGCGGTGCGACGCCCGCCGCGCCTGCGGTCAGCCGACCTCGTTGATCCGGATCAGGTTGCCCGCCGGATCGCGGAACGCGCAGTCGCGAACGCCGTACGGCTGCTTGGTCGGCTCCTGCACGACCTCGGCGCCGCTGGATTCCAACTGTGCGAAGACACCGTCGAGGTCGGAAGTGGCCAGGGTGATGGCGCCGTACGTGCCCTTGGCCATCATCTCGGCGATGGTACGGCGCTCATCATCGGTGACGCCGGGATCGGCGGCCGGCGGGTGCAGCACGATCGAGGTGCCCGGCTGCTTCTCGGGACCGACCGTGATCCAGCGCATCCCCTCGTACCCGACGTCGTTTCGCACCTCGAAGCCGAGGATGTCGCGGTAGAAGGCCATGGCGGCGTCGGGGTCGTTCTGCGGAAGGAAGGTGTAGTGAATGGTGATGTCCATGGCAGTCACGCTAGGTGCGGCCGGGCCACCCGCGCTTCTCGATTCCTGATCGGTCTGGTCACCTGTTTCGCCAGGCAGGGAGGTATCCCCGCCGTCACGGGCGTCGCCTGGGCCCGGTAGGTGCTGGGCGGCACACCGACCAACTCCGTGAAGCGGGTGCTGAAAGTGCCCAGCGACGAGCAGCCGACCGCGAAGCAGACCTCGGTGACGCCGAGGTCGCCACGGCGCAGCAGCGCCATCGCCCGCTCGATGCGCCGCGTCATCAGGTAGGCGTACGGCGACTCGCCGTAGGCGAGCCGGAACTGGCGGCTGAGGTGCCCGGCCGACATGTTCACCCCCCGGGCGAGCGCCTCGACGTCCAGCGGCTGCGCGTACTCCCGGTCGATCCGGTCCCGGACGCGGCGCAGCAACGCCAGGTCGCGTAGGCGTTGCTCCGGAGCGGGTCTGCTGGTCATCAGCGTGATCGTGCCACGGTCGCACCGCCGTTGCCCAGCAACGCGCTCCGTAGGAACATCGCAAAACAGCGGTCCGCCTGACTGTTCACCCAGCAGGCGGCCGCCGGGCAGGAGTACCCTCAGGGTGTCGTCCCGGACCTCGGCGGCTTCGGTTCGCGTACTGCGCGCGTAACGCCGTCAACAATGGGGTCCTAAAGATCAAATTCGGCCGCTACGCCACCTCTGCGTGCCCCCGGGCCGTCGTCTGCAGGAACGCGGACTGTTCGACATCGGCGCAGTGCTGAACATCGATTACCGGGAGGACTTGTGAGTAGCATCGACTCGACCATGTCAGGTGTGCGGCCCGGGTCGCCGCGCCGCCGCAGCGACTATGCCGAGTTGTTGAGCCAGGTGCGGCAGGCAGGTCTGCTTGAGCGACGCCCGATCTACTACGGGATCAGGATCGCCCTCAACGCCGCGCTGGTCGTCGCCGGCTGGACGATCTTCGTAATGGTCGGTGAGTCGTGGTGGCAGCTGCTCACCGCGGTGTTCCTGGCGGTGATGTTCACCCAGACCGGGTTCATCGGCCACGACGCTGGCCACCGGCAGATCTTCCGATCCCGCCGGGCCAACGACCTGGTCGGGCTGCTGCACGGCAACCTGGCGATCGGGCTGGCCTTCGGCTGGTGGGTCGACAAGCACCACCGCCACCACGCCAATCCCAACCAGGAGGGCCTCGATCCCGACATCTCGGGCGAGGCCATCGTGTTCACGCCCGCGCAGGCCCGCCTGCGGCGCGGCGCCGGTCGGTTCCTCGCTCGCCACCAGGGCGTGCTGTTCTTCCCGATGCTGCTGCTCGAAGGCCTCAACCTGCACGTGGCCAGCGTCCGGGCGCTGTTTCGATCCAGCTACCGTGAGCGGGGCCGCGAGGCGGTGCTGCTCGGGCTGCACACTGTCGGGTACCTCGCTGTGGTCATCGCGGTGCTGTCCCCGCTGCAGGCGCTGGCCTTCGTCGTCGTCCAGCAGGGCCTCTTCGGGGTCTACCTGGGCCTCGCCTTCGCACCCAACCACAAGGGCATGCCGATCCTCGCCGAGGACGACGACACGGACTTCTTCCGCCGTCAGGTCCTCACCTCCCGCAACGTCCGGGGCAGCCGGCTGACGGACTTCATGCTCGGTGGTCTGAACCACCAGATCGAGCACCACCTGTTCCCCAGCATGCCGCGTGCCTCCCTGCGGCATGCCCGCCCCATCGTCCGCGCCTTCTGCCTCGATCGCGGTGTGCCCTACGTCGAGACCACTCTCCTCGACTCCTACCGGCAGGCCGTGCACCACCTGCACACCGTGGGCCGCGGCGATCAGGACGCCGAACCCACCGGCCACGATGAGTCCGGGCCCGCCGCGCGCTCCGGCCGCTCGCTGATGTCCGACGCCCCGTCCGGTCCGGGTCGGTGACGTCCCGGAACATGCGTCGATGACGGCGTCCCGGCCGTCATCGACGGCCGGGACGGGTGAACGACGGTGGGGCTCCGGCTCGCTCAGGCGCGGTCGTCGGAGAGATGGTGCCGCAGCGTGGCCAGGGCCCGGGTGATGAGCCGGGAGACGTGCATCTGCGAGACGCCCACCTGTTCGGCGATCTGGGCCTGGGTGAGGTTGCCGTGGAAACGCAGAGTCAGGATCCTGCGCTCGCGCTCCGGCAGCGTGGCGAGCGCCGGACCGAGGGCCACCCGGAGTTCGACGAGCTCGAAGTCGTGGTCGGTGACACCGAGGGTGTCGCCGAGTTCCAAGGTGCCGTCCGCGCCGGTCGGAGTGGACAGCGAGGTGGACCGGTAGGCCCGGGCTCCTTCCAGCCCCTCCAACACGGTCTCCTCCGACACGTCGAGGTATGACGCGATGTCGGCCACGGTCGGTGAACGCCCCAGCGTGTGCGTGAGGGTGCTGTTCGCCTCGGTGATCGTCAGGCGCAGCTCCTGCAGACGACGGGGTACCCGCACCGCCCAGGTGCGGTCGCGGAAGTACCGCTTGATCTCGCCGATGATGGTCGGGATGGCGTACCCGGTGAAGTCGACGCCCCGGCTCGGGTCGAAGTGGTCGACGGCCTTGAGGAGCCCGACCACGGCGGTCTGGGCCAGGTCCTCGTTCGGCACCCCGCGTCCGGAGTAGCGGCGGGCGAGGTGGTGGGCGAGCGGGAGCCACGCCACGATCGTGCGTTCCCGCAGCGCCGGCCGGCGGCGGTCGTCGGCCGGCATGGCGGCCATCGCGGCCAGCAGGTCGTCCGGGAGGTCGGTGCCGTGCCGGTCGGCGCGGGTCCTGGTGGTCGATTCCAAGGTAGCCATCGGGTGGTCCTTCCCGCAGTGCCCGTTGATCGGATCGACCGGAAGATCTCCGAAACCGGCTGTCGCCGGAGCGCACACACGGGCGGGTGCGTCGTCGCAGGCCACGACCACGGGCCTCGCCACCGCGTCATGTCGTTCAAATGATGGACCGAACCCTACCCGAAAGGGTGGCCAATTACTAGCTGAAAGTATGAGTGCCGGATGGTGTGCCCGAAGCCGCGCAATGTAGCGATTGCGCCCAACGGGGACTGCCGAATCCCGCAGCTGCGGTAGTAGAGTCCTCTTCGTGCCGCAATATCGGATCAGCGAGGTGGCCGAGCTGCTCGGGGTCAGCGACGACACGGTGCGCCGCTGGGTGACCTCCAACCGGTTGCCAGCCACCCGCGACAGCGCCGGCCGGCAGGTCGTCGACGGCGAAGCGCTCGCCCGGTTCGCCCGGAAACAGACCGCCGCAGACGACACGGGGCGGACGTCGGCCCGCAACCGCCTGGCCGGCATCGTCACGGACGTGGCCGTGGACGGTTTGATGGCGCGGGTCGACCTGGCAGCGGGCCGATTCCGGCTGGTGTCGTTGATGACCCGCGAAGCCGCCGAGGAGCTGGGCCTGCGGCCCGGGGTGCTGGCCACGGCGGTCGTCAAGGCCACCACGGTGGTCATCACGACCGGGCAGGAACACGGATGAGCCGGCTGCGGGCGGCCACCGCCGCCCTGGTCGTGGTGGCGTTGGTGACGGGATGTGGTGGCGCGACGCCGGCGACCCCCGCGGGGCACCAGGTGGTGCGGGTGGCCGCGGCGGCCGATCTGAAGTTCGCGTTGGAGGAGGTCGCGGCGGTGCTGGCGAAGGCCGATCCGCCGATGCGGTTGCAGACCACGTACGGGTCCTCGGGCACGTTCTTCCAGCAGATCAGCAACGGCGCCCCGTTCGACGTGTACCTGTCGGCCGACCTGTCCTATCCCACTCGGCTGGCCGAGGCGGGGCTTGCCGCACCGCAGGACGTGTTCGACTACGCGGTGGGACGGCTGGTGTTGTGGGTGCCGCACGACTCTCCGGTCGACCTGTCGAAGGGGCTGGCGGCGGTGGCCGACCCGGCGGTGGGCAAGGTCGCGATCGCCAATCCCGAGCACGCCCCGTACGGCAAGGCAGCTGTCGCCGCGATGCGCAGCGCCGGCGTCTACGAGCGGGTCCAGTCGCGGCTGGTGCTGGGGGAGAACGTGGCACAGGCCGCCGAGTTCGCCGCCTCGGGCAACGCCGGCGCGTCGGTGATCGCGCTGTCGTTGGCGCTGGCGCCACAGCTGGCCGACCGTGGCCAGCATGTGGAGGTGCCGCTGGAGTCGTTCCCCCGTCTGAACCAGGGCGGGGTGGTCCTGGCCGGCGTGGCCGACCGGGCCGCAGCCCTCCGGCTGCGCGAGTTCCTGACCGGCGACGACGGCACGGCGATCCTGAAGCGGTACGGCTTCTACCTGCCCGGGTCCTGACCCCGTGGACTGGCAGGCGATCTGGGTCAGCGCGCGGCTGGCCGGCTTGACCACGTTGATCCTGCTGCCACTGGCCGTGCCGATCGCGGCGTGGCTGGCGCTGTCGCGCCGCCGGATCGCAGTGGTGGTGGAGGCCGTGATCGCGCTGCCGCTGGTGCTGCCCCCGACCGTCCTGGGCTTCTACGTGCTCACCGCGCTCGGTACGGCGTCGCCGTTCGGCCGATGGTGGCAGCAGACCACCGGGGCGACGCTGGCGTTCACCTTCACCGGCCTGCTGGTCGCCTCCGTGTTGTCCAGCCTGCCGTTCGCCGTGCAACCCCTGGTCGCCGCGTTCGCCGGGCTGGACCGGCGGCTACTGGAGGCATCCGCCGTGCTCGGCCGCACCCGCGCCGGCACCCTGCTGCGGGTGGCGCTGCCGCTGTCCAAGGCCGGGCTGGCCACCGCCGCCGTGCTCACCTTCGCCCACACCGTCGGCGAGTTCGGCGTCGTACTCATGGTCGGCGGCAACATCCCCGGCGCCACCCGCACCGTCTCGATCACCATCTACGACAGCGTCCAGGCGTTCGACTACGCCACCGCGGCGCGCACCAGCGCGGCGATGCTCGGCTTCGCCCTGCTCGTCCTGACCACCCTCTACAGCCTGCGCCGCGCACGGGGGACCCGATGGCCGCGACCCTGACCGCCCGTATCCGCCGACACGTGTGCGACCTGCACCTGAGCCTCGACACCAGCCTCGCCCCGGTCACCGTGCTGTTCGGCCCGTCCGGTGCCGGCAAGACCACCCTGCTGCGCTGCCTGGCGGGCCTCGACCGCCCCGAGCCGGGCAGCCACATCCAGTTCGGCGACCAACTCTGGGACGCTGCCCGGGTGTACCTGCCCACCCGTCGCCGCCGGATCGGCTACCTGTTCCAGGACCACGCCCTGTTTCCGCACCTGTCGGTCGCCGGCAACGTCGGCTACGGCCTGCACCACCTGCCCCGCCGGCAACGCCCCGCCCGTATCCGGCAGGCCCTGGCCGCCGCCGACGCCGCTCACCTGCACGATCGGCCCACCCGCGGCCTGTCCGGCGGCGAAGCGCAACGCGTTGCCCTGGCCCGGGCCCTGGCACCCCAACCACAACTGCTGCTCCTCGACGAGCCGCTGTCCGCTCTGGACACACCGACCCGCACCCGGCTGCGCGGTGACCTGCGGCGGCTGCTGCTCGCCGCCGGCATCCCCACCGTCGTGGTCACCCATGACCGCACCGAGGCACTCACCCTGGGCGACCACATCGCTGTCGTCATCGATGGTCGCCTGCACCAACACGGACCCGTCGAAGAGGTGTTCAACCGGCCGGCCAGCGCCGCCGTGGCCGCCGTCGTCGGCATCGACACCATCCTCACCGGTCACGTCACCGGCCACCACGACGACCTCACCCACATCGACGTCGCCGGCCACACCCTGCACGCCACCCCCCACCGCGAGCTGAACCGGGGCGATCGCACCCTGGTCTGCATCCGCGGCGACGACATCGCCCTCGAACTATCGGACCCGACCCGCCCCGCCAGCCCACGCAACCGGCTGGCCGCCGTCGTCACCGCCGTACACCCCGACGGCCCTGTCCTGCGGGTCACTCTCGACGCCGGCATCACCTTGACCGCCTACGTCACCCGCCCCACCGGCGAGCACCTCGACCTGCGGCCCGGACGCCAGATCACCGCCGCCATCAAAGCCACCGCCGTGCACCTCATCGACCATCCCGCGAACGAAGGGTGAGGCTTTCCGCTCTTGTTCGCAGCCCAGGTACCGGTGGAGGGCGCCATGCTCGAACCGCCAAGACCCCGGCGGCCGATGACCGGCCGCCGGGGTCTGCCCGGTCAGGACTGTGATGTCCTGCGGCGGTAGAAGAGGAGCAGCGCTGTGCCGATGGCGACCGTGATGCTGCCGACCGCCGTCAGGACGGGCACCAGGGTGCTACCGCCGCTGCCACCAGTCACCGGCAGCTTCGTACGGGTGGGAGTCGGCAGCGCGGTAGGAGTTCCGGTGGGCTGACCGGTCGGAGTGCCGGTCGGCGTGGCCGTGGGCGTCGCGGTGGGGGTAGCCGTCGGTGTCACGGTAGGCGTCACGGTGGGGGTGGCCGTGGGAGTGGTTGTCGGGGTTCCTGTCGGCTGTAGACAGACGGGGGCGGTAATGGTGTTGGTGTCGAGGGTGACGGCGCCGGTTCGGGCCAGGGCGCGGCCTTGGAGGGTTGCGCCGGTGTTCATGGTGATCGAGGTCTGAGCCAGGATGTTGCCCACGAACTGGGTGCCGGTGCCGATCGTGGCCGAGCTGCCCACCTGCCAGTAGACGTTGCAGGGCGAGGCGCCGTTGATGAAGACGACGCTGCTGCCGGAGGCGGTGATGAGGGTGGAGTCGATCTGGAAGATGAACACGGCCGCCGGGTTGGCCTGAGAGTCGAGCGTCAGGGTGCCGGTCAGTTGTGCGGCACCGATCCGGTACACCCCGGGGACGAGCGTGGTTCCGCCGAGTTCCGCGGGGAGGTTGGTGAACGGGACCCTGCCGGCGGCGTCGTTGTAGGCGGTGGTCAGGTCGTTCTTGGCCTGCAGGGCGACGGCGTCGCCGAGGTGGAACTCGCCGGCGACGATGCCCGGGGGGAAGCCCGGTGCGGTGTTGCCGGGGTGGACGCCGAGATCCTGCGCCAGGAAACTCGGGCCGGTGTTGGTGACGGTGGAGCCGGCCAGGACCGAGAAGTTCGCCGCCGTACCCAGCCCGACCGGCGCGGGCTGGGCGCTGGCGCCGGTGCCGCTGAAAAGCAGCACGGCGACGACCGCGACGACCGCTGTGACGGTTGCGAGCGCCGGCAGCACCGCACGCCGATAATGACGGAAAGGAATAACTGTCACGATCATGGCCTCTCATGGGTGTGTCTCCGGCGGGCGCTGCCGTGACAGCAGCCGAACTCACACCGGGACTGCAATTGGTCTAAACGGACCTTTGCACACCTAAAGCCACAATAGTGCCGAAACTATCGAAGTTGCCGACCGGTGACGGGGTCGGCTGCCGTGGGCCGAGCCGGGACAGTGGTCCGGAGAAGGGCGGTGTCGACTCCTGCACCAAGACGGGCAAGGCCGGTGAGTGCCGGCCCTGCCGTGGAGCCTCCCGCATGTCAACGCCGGGCGTCCCGCTTGTCCGATCCGCGGCCGTCGGCTGCCTGCCTACCCACCGGCCCGGTCAGCGCCTGTCCAGTGCCGACTGCAGTCGCTGGATGAGCGTCTTGCGGGCCTTCCCGGCGCGTTCTGCGCGGAGCGCCGCCCTGAGTTGATTGGTGTCGAGGTCGCGGACGTGTCGGGTCGCCTCGGCGACCGGCATCTCGTTGAGCGGTACGGCCGCTGCGTTGCGGCGCGCGCGTCTGGCCGGCCCGGTGTTGGCGACGTACTGCTTACCGGACTTCGACTCCTTGCGCTTCCTGGCGTCGGTCGCGCGTTGCTGCTCGGCGGAGAGCTGGTTCCATGCCTGATCGGGGAGGTAACGGTCGGTTTCGCCGTCGTGCCGCGCCCGGGTGGTGCCCTTCCTGTTCCGCCACTTCTGGTCACCCCAGTGCTGTAGGGACTTCTGGCGTTCGTCCTTCGGTCCCTGGTAGCCGCCGCCGTGCTTCTGGTACTCCTGGGTCAGCAGCTGTGACTTGCGCGCCGACCACTGTCCCGGCCGGCCGCCCCGGTCGGACGCCTTGATCTCTTCCTTGAGCTTCTCCCGCAGCTCGGGCTTCGTGTACCGCGCCATGGGCGTCGGGATACCCGCGGCAGCGCGCCGTACTCACCGGGAGGCCGCGCGCCTCGCCCGGTGAGGATCCGCGCCGCTCGGCGCGGTGCTGCCACCCTCGTTGTCCCACACCGAGGATGCGTCGGAGTTGGTCGTCGCCGCAGCCCGAGGCCGAGCCGGAGCGCTGGTCAGGATGTCGGCCGCGCGCCTCAGGTTGGTCGGGTCGGCGGCAGGTGGCTGGGGTCGCGTGGTGATGGACATGGCTCAGCCGTCCTGACGTTCCGGGCGGGGCGGCAGCGGGACGCTGGGGATGCCGTTCGACGGCGGGGGAGTCGCACGGTGCTCGGGCGCGTCAGCCTCCGGCCTGCCGCGACGACGGGCCAGCACCCTGAGCTGCACGATCCGGGCGGTGCCCGGGAGGGCGACGAGCAGGACCCCGGAGACCGCGGCCAGCAGCAGCGCCACCCCCATCGGCAGGGTGCCGTGCGCGCCGAAGAACGACACCTCGGCGCGTTGCCCGTTCTGCAGTACGAAGATGAGCAGCAGCAGGAGCACGACCGCGAATACCACCGCGGCGACCCACAGACCTCCGACCCGCGAGCGCTTCACTCCTGGCCGGGTGGGCATCGGACGAGAGGCATCGGTGCTGCGGTGGCCGTCGAGCGAGAAGAATCGAACATGGCTGTTCCGGGGTGCGGTCATCAGGAACCGCCGCCTTCCGAGGAGCATCTGGCCGGCCTTGGCGCGGTGAAGCGCTGGCGCGCCCGATCGATTGCGGACCTGCGACAGACCGTCGCGGTCCGACGTGCGGTGGAGGGTGCCTTGCGGTCAGCCACCGGGGTCCCGAGCGACACTCCCAGCGTACGCTTCCGCGCCTCGACCGGCTCGTCAGCCGCCGGCGCCGGCTCGGTCCGGTGAGCCGCCGGCGGCACGGCGGCGTCGGGCGTAGTAGGGTTTGGCCGCCGCCCGGGACCTAGGCGTCGTACCGCAACGTCCGCTCAGAACGATCCGGGTCGGAGCCAGCAATGGACGAAGACAACCCGGGGTTCGGCGATCCGATGACCTCCGATCGCCGGCTACGGCTGTGGGCTGTTCTCGCTGATGCCGCCCGGGGTGGCGCGGTCGCGGTCGATCATGTCTGCGCGACGGCGGTGGCGGTCACGGGCGTCGACTCCGCCGCCGTCTCGGTCATCCTCGACGCCACGCCGCGCGAACTGATGTACGCCACGGACCGCACCGCGTCCGAGCTGGAAGACCTGACTCTGACCCTCGGTGAGGGGCCATGCGTGGACGCGACCACTGGTGGACCTGTCCTGGTCGCCGATCTGACGGAGCCGGAGTGCCGGAACCGCTGGCCGGTGTTCGCGCCGGCCGCGGTGCTCGCCGGAGCTGGCGCGATCTTCGCGCTGCCACTACGGGTGGGCGGGATCCGCCTCGGTGTACTGGACCTCTACCGGGCCCGGGTCGGTGACCTCGGCGGGGAGCAGTTGGCCGACGCGCTGGTCCTGGCGGATACGGCATGCGCGGTGTTGCTGGACGAAGCGACGCGACCCGGCGGGGACCGGGACGACCACTCGCCCGAGCGGACCGGCCTGCGGCACCCGGAGGTGCACCAGGCGACCGGCATGGTCATGGTCCAGATGGGAGTGTCTGCGGCGGTGGCACTCATCCGGCTACGCGCCTACGCGTACTCCCAGGACCGGCGCCTGCACGACGTGGCAGCCGACGTCGTCGCCCGACGGCTGCGCCTCGAACCGGCCGGGACATCTGGTGACCGAAATGGGTGAACAGACATCGGCGCCAGGACGGCGCGTCAAGAACCATCCCGTCGGGCGACCGGCGGAGCCACTGATTGACGAGGTGACCGGAATGGCCGAGACCCAGCTGGCCGACGTTTTCGTGGAGATGGCCGACACTCTCATCGACGACTTCGACGTGATCGAGTTCCTGCACATGCTGACCGAGAGGTGTGTCGAGCTGCTGGGCGTGTCGGCGGCCGGGCTGCTCCTGACCGACCAGCGGGACACGCTGCAGGTGGTCGCCGCCTCCTCCGAACGCACCCGACTGCTGGAGCTGTTCCAGCTCCAGACCGACCAGGGCCCCTGCCTCGACTGCTTCCGTACCGGCCAACCGGTGTCGGTCGCCGACCTGGCCCTGACCACTGCCCGCTGGCCGAGGTTCACCGCCGCCTCGGCCGAGGTCGGCTTCGCCTCGGTGCACGCCCTGCCCATGCGCCTGCGCTCCGAGGTCATCGGCGCGCTGAACCTCTTCGACGTCCGGCCGGGAGCCCTCGACGAGGGCAAGCTCCGCATCGGTCAGGCACTCGCCGACGTGGCCACCATCGGACTGCTGCAACAGCGCGCCATCCACCGACGCGACATCCTCACCGAACAGCTGCAGACCGCCCTGAACAGCCGCGTCCTGATCGAACAGGCCAAGGGAATCCTCGCCGAACGCCTCCAGGTGGAAGTGGGCGAGGCCTTCGCGATACTGCGCGACGGCGCCCGCAGCCGCAACCGGCGACTGTCCGAGCTGTCCCAGGCGATCGTCGACGGCTCCGAGCAGTTCGCGCCGGGCCCGGTCACCAACCTGCCCGGCTGACGGTCGGCCCGACCGGCGAGCCGGCTACCCGGAGCGCGGCGTCGGGTGTCGGTCGGGGAGATGGAGGCGTACGGTGAGGGTGTCGCCCGGGCCCCCGGTGGCCGCAAGTCCCGCCGCCACCAGCCCGTTAGGGGCGTGAAACAGATGAGTATCGCCAGGCACAGGATCATTGCGGCGCTGCGCGAGCGCGGCCAGCAGACCAGAGCCGACTGGGTCGAGCGCGAACTGCCGGAGCGGGTGGACCCCGCCAAGCACGTGGGGCTGCTCGCCACCCTGCGTCTCGATCCGGCCGATCTCGCCGACACGCCGTCTCGGTGAGAGTTGCCCTGCTCGGGCCGGTCGCCTGGCGGACACCCCCACACCACTACGGTCCCTGGGAGCAGGTGACCGGGCTGCTCGCCGAAGGGTTGGTCACCCGTGGGGTGGACGTGACCCTCTTCGCGACGCTGGACTCCGTCACCTCCGCCACCCTCGACGGCGTGTGCACCCGGGGGTACGCCGACGATCCGGACCTGGACGGCCGGGTGTGGGAGGCGATGCACGTGTCCCACGCGATGGCCCGCTCCGGGCAGTTCGACCTGGTCCACAGCCACCTCGACTGGCTGCCGCTCGCCTTCGCCGAACACTGCCGGGCTCCGCTGCTCACCACCGTCCACGGCTTCTCCGGCGCGGGGATCCTCCCCGCGTACGTCCGGGCCCGCTCGTCCTACGTCTCGATCTCCGACGCCGACCGGAGCGCCGACCTCGACTACGTCGCCACGGTGCACCACGGTGTCGACCTCACCGGGCTGCCGTTCACCCGCGACGCCGGCCCAGGGCTGGCCGCCTTCGGCCGGATCCATCCCGACAAGGGCACCCACACCGCCATCGAGATCGCCCGCCGTGCCGGCCGGCCGTTGACCATCTGCGGCATCGTGCAGGACGAGCGGTACTTCGCCGAACAGGTGGCTCCGCACATCGACGGCGACCAGGTCGTCTTCCTCGGCTCGGTCGGCCCTCGACGGCGTGCGGAGGTGTTGGGCGCGAGCACCGCCCTGCTGCACCCGATCGCCTTCGACGAGCCGTTCGGACTGTCGGTGGTGGAGTCGATGGTCTGCGGCACCCCGGTCGTCGCGTACGCGCGGGGATCGATGCCTGAGGTCGTCGACGAAGGGCTGACCGGTTTCCTCGTACACACCGTTGAGCAGGCCGTCGACGCAGTCGCCCGGGCCAGCGGGCTCGACCGGGCCGGCTGCCGGACACAGGCCCGGCAGCGCTTCGGCGCGGACCGGATGGTCACCGACTATCTGGCCGTCTACGACCACCTCACCCGCCGACCGCACTGAACCCGGGGACCGCCCCCGAATCCGTTCCGCCGGCCACACACGCTGGCCGGCGTGCGCCGACACCGCGTGAGGTTCGCTCCCGGTCCGCCGGAGGTGGCCGACAACCGGAAGGCCCGACACCCATGCCCAGCTACGGATTCCTCAGCACCCACCCGCCGACCCGGTGCGGGCTGGCCACCTTCAACGCCGCCCTCGCCACCCACCTGACCGCCGACGGCACGCGTGGCGGCATCGTCCGGGTCACCAGCCGCGGCGACGACCTGCGGGCCGGACCCCAGGTCGTGCACACCTGGTCGACGCGGGCCCGGGCCGGATGGCGGGACGCCGCGGCGGCCCTGAACACCTTCGACGTGGCCGTCGTCCAGCACGAGTACGGCATCTACCCCGGCGCCGACGGCGAGGACGTACTGCCGCTGCTGCGCCGGCTCACCGTGCCGAGCATCGTGGTCCTGCACACCGTGCTCCGCCGGCCCTCGGCCCGGCAGAAGTCCCTGATGGAGCAGATCGTCACGGCCGCCGGAGCGGTCGTCACGATGACCGAAACGGCTCGCAACCGGCTGGTCGTCGGCTACACCGTACGCCCGGGCAAGGTCACCGTCATCCCGCACGGCGCCGCCGAACATGTCCGCGAACCCGCTGACCGGCGTACCCGCCCACACCTGCTGACCTGGGGGCTGCTCGGGCCCGGCAAGGGCGTCGAGTGGTCGCTGCGGGCCCTCGCGCAGTTGCAGGACCTCGACCCGACACCCACCTACACCGTCGCGGGCCGGACCCATCCGAAGGTGGCCGAGCACCAGGGGGAGGCGTACCGGTCGGGACTGCACCTGCTCGGCGCGCAGTTGGGCATCGCCCACGCCGTGGACTACCAGGACGTCTACCACGACCAACCCACGCTCGCCCGGTTGATCCGCTCCGCCGACGTGGTCGTGCTGCCCTACGACTCCCGTGAACAGGTCACCTCCGGGGTGCTCATCGAGGCGGTGGCCGCCGGGGTGCCCGTCGTGGCGACGGCCTTCCCGCACGCCGTCGAGCTGCTCACCGGCGGCCCCGGTCTGGTCGTACGCCATCAGGATCCGGTGGCGCTGGCCGCCGCGATCCGGCGGATCCTGACCGAACCGGGCATGGCCGCCCAACTGGCCGACCGCGTTCGTCCGCTCGCCGCGGACCTGCGCTGGCCGGCGGTGGCGGCCCGCTACGGCACGCTCGCCGAGCGGCTCGTCGCCGCCCGTCCTGCCGCGGTCAGCGTGGCGTCGGCGTGACCGCGACCACCAGCCGCCCCAGTGAGCCGCAGAGCGGTCCCCGGCCCAACGTGCCGGGGCCGCCGAGCTTCGCGCACCTGACCCGGTTGAGCGACGACACCGGCCTGTTCGAACATGCCCGGCACGGCATCGTCCGCCGCGAGCACGGCTACTGCACCGACGACGTCGCGCGCGGCCTGGTCGTCACCAGCCGCGAGCCGGAGCCGACCGAGGAGGTGCTCCGGCTCGCCGAGTGCTACCTGGCCTTCCTGACCCACGCGCAGGACTGCGGCGGCGCCTTCCGCAACCGGCTCGGTCACGACCGGCGGTGGACCGACGAGCCCGGGCTCGGTGACTGGTGGGGGCGGGCGCTGTGGGGGCTGGGTACCGCCGCTGCCCGCAGCCCCGCCCCCTGGATCCGGGAGGAGGCGCTCGTCGCCTTCAGCCGGGGAGCCGCCCGGCGCTCCCCGGCACCGCACGCGATGGCCTTCGCCGGGCTCGGCGCCGTCGAGGTGCTGCGTCGCCACCCGGCCCACACTGCTGCGGTCGCACTGCTGGCGGATGCGGCCGCCGCGGTCGGCGCTCCCGGATCCGACCCGCGGTGGCCGTGGCCACGGCAGCGGCTCACGTACGCCAGCGCGGCCCTCGTGGAGGTCGTCATCGCGGCCAGCCAGCTGCGGCACGGCGGCCCAACCCTCGACGACGGCCTGCGGATGCTGGCGTGGTTGCGTGACATCCAGCTCCGCGACGGGCACCTGTCGGTCGTACCCGCCGGCGGGTGGCAGCGCGGCGCGGCGCGACTGCGCCACGACCAGCAGCCGATCGAGGCCGCCGCCTTCGCCGACGCCTGCGCCACCGCCGCCACGATCACCGGCGATCCCGGCTGGGAGGCCGGAGTACACCAGGCGATCGGCTGGTTCCTCGGTGACAACGACGTCGGTACGCCGATGTGGAACCGGGCGACCGGTGGCGGCTACGACGGGCTGACCCCGCACGGACCCAACCTCAACCAGGGCGCCGAATCCACCCTCGCCCTCATCGCCACCCTGCAGCACGCCCGGCGGTGGTCGTGACCGGCGCCCTGGCCGTCCGGCACGGTGCCACCCTCGCCCCGGATCCACGCCGGGTCGTCGTGAAGCTCTTCGTCCCGGGTGAGGACGCCGCCCTGGTACGCAGCCGTGCAAGGGCGCTCATCGACCGCGTCGCGCACCTCGACGACGAAGAGACCGGCCGGCTGCTGAGGGAGACCTTCGACCACTTCGGTGCCCGACACCGTGACCTGGACGCCACCTTCCACCACCACTACGACCTCGTCCGGCACCGCATCGCGCGGGCCCGTGACCTCTCTCCCACCACCCGACTCCTGATCGGCGCCTACTTCAGCCACGAGTACGCGGTCGAGGCGGCGGCCCTGTGCAACCCGTCGTTGGTGGCCCACCCCGACCAGGCCGGCCTGCTCGCCGGGCAGTTGCGCGTCGCGGTCAGCCTGCGCCAGATCGGCGAGGGCCACGTGTCGTCGATCGGGTTCGCCAGCGCGGTACTCGGACCCGGGCACCGGCTCGTCGTCGCCGACCGGTCCGGCCCCCTGGTGGTCGGCCAGCAGACCGGCGTACGGCGCCGCCGGGACCTCCTCGCCGCCGGCCTGACGGAGGTGGACTGCGACAACGAGATCACCGCCACCGTGCTGGACGCCCTGCCCGAGCGCTACGACGAGGCAACCTTCGAGCGGACGCTCGGCGACCTGCCCCCGGACCTGCTCTCCCGCAGCACCGGACCGGACACCCTCGAACACGTACGCCGCAGCAACGCGGCCAGCTACGCCACGACCTTTCCCGCCGACACCGCTCTGCACCAACGGGTGCTCTGGCCGGCCGTTCCGGCGGAGAGCAGAGGCATGGAGGATGCCCGGTTCGTCCGGTTCGCCGACGATTCCGGACCGGTGTACCGGGCCACCTACACCGCATACGACGGACGGCGCATCGCCACCCGTGCGCTGACCAGCGATGACCTGCGCCGCTTCGAGATCACCCCGATGTGCGGGCCGGGCGCCCGCAACAAGGGCGTCGCGTTGTTCCCCCGTGCCGTCGGTGGCCGGCACCTCGCCCTGTGCCGTACCGACGGCGAGACCATCGGCCTGACCTGCTTGGACGGCGAGAACCGGTGGCAGGAACCGGTGCCGCTGCACACCCCCCAGGACAGCTGGGAGTTGATCCAGGTGGGCAACTGCGGGTCGCCGATCGAGACCGACGCCGGGTGGCTCGTGCTCACCCACGGGGTCGGCCCGATGCGCCGGTACGCCATCGGCGCGCTCCTGCTGGACCTGCGCCGGCCGGAACGGGTGGTCGCGCGGCTCCCCGGTGCGCTCCTGACGCCCGACGAGGCCGAGCGGGACGGATACGTCCCCAACGTCGTCTACTCCTGCGGCGGGCTCATCCACGACGGTGAGCTGTGGCTGCCGTACGGCGCGAGCGACAACCGGGTCGGGTTTGCCACCGTGCCGGTGGCCGACCTCGTCGCCACCATGGTGGAATCCCCGCCGCCGCTAAGCCGACCGTGACATCTTCTCGTTCACTGCCACAACCGCGTCCGGAGACAGCGAATCGGAAAAGTTTAGTGGTGACCAAAAGGCGCATATTGAAGGTGGTATCACCCAGTCGGTCTCTTGCTTGACCGAGTGAGTCGCTCCGGTTACGGTAGCGTTGCTGATTGTCGATAAGCTCCTTATCTCACCGACTCCTGTCTGGCGGATCAGCGTCACCGCACCGGCTCCGCCTGAAATACGGAAGTGTCCGGGAGTCGACATTATGGATTCACCTCGCCTCACCCGGCTGCCCTGACTATCAGCGGATTATCTGTAAAGACTCCGACGAGCAGAGAGCGGTTAACCAATGAACGTTGATTTCAAGGGGCCCACGCCGGAGTCCGTCGGGGCGTTCTACGACCAGGTGAACGCGATCATCGCCAAGGTCCAGGGCGGATCCATGCACCACGGCTACTGGACGGGGCCCGACGATGACAGCGACTTCGAGACGGCCAGCGCCCGGTTGACCGACTTGATGATCGAGCGGGTCGGCGCGCGGCCGGGCGAGCGGGTGCTGGATGTTGGCTGCGGTCTGGGCTGGCCCGGTGTGCGGTTGGCCAAGACCAGCGGCGCGGAGCTTGTCGGGGTCTCAGTCAGCGAGCAGGACGTGCGCCTGGCCAACGAGCGGGCACGCGCCGAGGCGGTGTCCGACCGGGTGGGATTCGAGCGGGCCGACATGCTCGCGTTGCCCTTCCCCGACGACTCCTTCGACCACGCGATGGCGTTCGAGTCGATCGTCCACGTGCACGACCGGGTGCGGGCGCTGCGGGAGATCGCCCGGGTGGTACGCCCTGGCGGGCGCGTCGTGCTGACCGATTTCACGGTCAAGGAGGGACCGGACGGGCGCTCCGACCAGACTTTGGTCAAGGTGTACGACTCCTGGCGGGTTGCCGCAGTCCCCATCGGTGCCGAGGACTACAAGACGATCGCGTCG
Source organism: Micromonospora phaseoli (assembly GCF_900109115.1). Taxonomy (GTDB): domain Bacteria; phylum Actinomycetota; class Actinomycetes; order Mycobacteriales; family Micromonosporaceae; genus Micromonospora; species Micromonospora phaseoli. Next base: position 21,064 of record NZ_FNYV01000006.1, on the reverse strand, counting down.
CAGGCCGGACTCGTACTCGATGAGGTCACCGATATCACCGACCACGTGAAATACACCAGCATGTGGACCTACCTGGAGTTGCGGCGATTTGCCCGCGACAATCCAGTACCGCCCGAAGTGGAGCAAATTCTCGACGTCTTCGGGCCGACTCTCAAAGGCACGGTCGACTCGCCACCGCTCACCGACGCGCAACTCGAACAGGGGTGGCGCAAAATGTTGGCCGAGGAACAGGTGCAAGGAATGATCGTCGTCATCGCGCGCACGCCGTCCGCTTGATTCCGAGTAGCTCGACGGGGGGTATGGCGGCGCAACCCGACCAGGGTCAGCCCGGAAATCTCCCGGCCGGGATCCGTGCAGAGCGCGGGCTCGCGAGCCCGCGCTCTGCACGGCTCACCAGAGGACAGCCGGCATCGGGATCTCGGTGCCGTAGGCGAACCAGTCGCTCCACCTGCGTACGTCGGTGGAGAAGGACGATCCGGCCGTCGCCGGGGCGACGTAGACATCCGCCGCGTGACCCCGGGTGAAGGCGATCACGTCGTCCCGACCGTCGCCGGTGAAGTCACCGACGCCGGGCACCTGCACCCCGCTGGCGAAGTCACGATGCCAGACGGTCGCCGTACCGAACTGGCGCAATGACCAGGAACGGACCATCGACAGGGCGACCACCACCGACCGACGGTCTCCTCTGGCGAAGCCGACCAGGTCGGCGCAGCCGTCGCCGTTGACGTCGCCGACCGCCGGTACGTCGGTGCCGAGGGCGAGCGGGTGACCCCAGTACGTCGCCGTCGCGAACCGGTCGCCCTGGGAGGCGGAGACCCGCAGCAGGCCGGCGCCGACCCGGTCGACCGCCACCAGGTCGTCGCGCCCGTCGCAGTCGAAGTCACCGACCAGCGGTATCGCGTCTGCGCCGGGGAAGCCGCTGGTCCAGCTGACTCCGGTGCCGACGAACTGGCTTCCGTTGGAGAGTGCGACGAAGACCGTACGGTTGGTCGACGGGTGGACCCGGATGCCCCGGGTGACGGTCGCGATGTCGTCGCGTCCGTCGCCGTTGAAGTCACCGACCACCGGCGTTTCGTTGCCCACCGCGAAGCGCGTGTGCCAGAGCTGCGACGGCCCGAACGACGTGCCGGTCGACAGCGCCACGTACACGTGGGCGGAGGCACCCCGGGTGAACGTGATCAGGTCGTCGCGGCCGTCGCCGTCGACGTCGCCGAGCAGCGGGATCTCCTCACCGGCGCTGAAATACTCGTGCCACTTGGTGCCGGCGGTGAACCCGGATCCGGTGGACAGCGCCACCCACACGTCGGCGGCGGCACCCCGGGTGAAGGTGACGATGTCGTCGCGACCGTCGCCGTCGACATCGGATCCGGTACGCCCGAAGCCGTCGTTGCCCGGGCCGTTGCGGTCCAGGTAGAGCACCCGGTTCGGCGAGCCCGCGATGTCGGTGATCCGGTCCTTGCTCGCCTCGTTGATCAGGGTGGTCGCCACCAACTCGGGCGAGGCGTCCGGGAAGCGATCGAGGTAGCGGGCGGCCGCGCCGGTGACGTGTGCGGCGGCGATCGACGTACCGTTGCCGAAGTTGGTCGTCGCGGTGTCACTGTCGTTGGTCGTGGTCGTCACCTGCTCACCCGGCGCGAAAAGGTCGACACACGGGCCCCAGGAGGTGCCCCGGATCCGGTCCTTGAGCGCATGTATCGAACCGACCGTGATCACCGCCGGCACCCGGCCGGGGGAGAATCGGCAGGCGTCATGGTCGCTGTTGCCGGCCGCCGCGACCACGGTGATCCCCCGGTCGACCACCCGGGACACCGCGGCGTCGAGTGGCGGGTTTATCCCCGGCACCCGCCAGCTCAGGTTGACCACCGCCGGGCGGACCGCATTCACGTGCAGCCAGTCCATGACGGCGATCATGTCGGCGGTGGTCGCCGTGGTGCAGCCCAGCCGGATCGAGTGCAGCCGGACGTTCTTGGCCACCCCGTGCAGCCGGCCCCCGATGGTCCCGGCCATCGGCGTGCCATGCCCGAAGCAGTCGTGCGATCCGCCCGGCCCCACGTCGGTCTGGCCGAAGGTGACCGTGCTGACCACGCGTCCGCCGAAGTCCTCGTGGGTCGTCCGGATCCCGCTGTCGACGACGTACGCGTTGACGCCGGTGCCGTCGGAGTCCCACCGGTAGATGCCGTCGAAGTCCCGGCGCTGGTCGATGATGTCCAGCCCCCACGACGGGGGGCGCTGCTCGCCGCCGAGCCATTCGATCTCCATCTGCGGCGCGACGTATGCCACCAGGGGGTTCTTGGCCAGCGCTTCGGCGATCTGCTTCGACATGTGCACGGCGAAGCCGGGCAGCGCGTGATAGTAGGTGTGGGTCAGCTTTCCGGGATACTCGGCGAGCAGCCCGGCGACCGCTTTGTCGATATTTTCCTTGGTCCCTTCTTTGTCCTTGTCGTCGAGTTCCTTGTCGTCGAAGGCCAGGACCACCACGTAGGAGTCCGCGATGTCTTCCTTGCCAGCTGGCGCGGCGGAGGCCGGCGACGTGTCCGGGGTGAGCCCGGTCGAGACGAGCAGGGTCGCGGTGAGCAGCGCCGCGGCGGTGAGACGAGGCCAGCGAAGGCGGGGCCAGCGATACCGGACGGTTGGCATGACGGTCGCTCCGATCGGGTGGTTGGTCTCAGAGCCGGTCGACAGCGGTACGCAGTAGTCGCGTCACGTTGTCGGCCCGCTGCGCCGGCTTGGCGTTCGCGCCGAGCAGGATCTGGTAATTGAGGAAGACGACCTGCTCACCGTCGCGGGTGCCGGCGGTGACCCCGAGCGGGCTGCTGCGGATCAGGAACGCCTCATCGCCGAGCCCGGTCACCGGTTCGCCGGTGCCTCCCCAGCGCGCCGGCGAATAGTACGACCGTCCGGTGTAGACCTGCAGGTGGAGTTGGTGCATCCCGCCGTCGCGGCCCACCCAGACACACTCGCGGGTCGATCCCTCGCCGCTGTCGATCGTGGCGGTGGTGCCGAACAGGCCACCGGCCTCGGCGACGGTCAGCAGCTCGCAGACGGCAGCTCCGGTCGCGTCCTCGTCTCCGGCGGATTCCACCGGCCCGGCCGACCGGGAACCACTGGACGCGGCGGTCGACTCTCCGGCTGGCGCGCTGGCGCCGTCCGGTCCGCCGCAGCCGACGGCGGTGAACGCGAGCGCGACCACGAGGAGCCGTACGCCGTACCGTCGGGTGATCGACGTGGTGTTCATGCAGGTCACTGCCGTTCGGCGGTGGTGAAGCGGACCCGGTGACGCCTGGCCACCACGAACAGCGCCGCTCCGGTGCCGATCAGGACCAGCCCGGCAATGGAGATCAGCGCGGTCTGGGCGCCGGTGATCGGCAGCTGGCCACCCGCGCCCGGCGTGGTGACGCTGGGGGTCGGGCCGGCGCCGGGGTCGTCGCTGGGGCTCGGCTCACCGCTGGGGCCCGGGCTGGGGTCGGCGGCGCAGTCCGTCGGCCGGAGATGGGTGCCGGTCAACCAGATGGACCAATCACCGTCAGCCAGCGGGCCACGCACGTAGAACCGGTCACCGTCGACCAGCGGCAGCTCGAGCTCGGTGCGACCAGGGGCGAGCGGTGCCACCTCCCACGGTTCGTAACCCTCGGCGAGGACCTGGATTCCGGAGACCGGGCGGGTTCCCTCGTTGCCGAAGGACAACGTCAGTCCGTCACAGCCGCTGGTCGGGGTGACGGTCAGCAGCGGCGCGTCGGTGCAGCCCTCCGGCGTACGGTGCAGGTAGCTCGACGCAGGCAGACCCTCGCGCCGGATCTCGATCCGGTCACCGTCCCGGGCGCCGTACTGCACGCTTCCCCTGGACTGCATCGAGAACTCGTCGATCACGATGTCGTTGCGCAGCACCGTGGTCTGCCAGCCGTCGTCGCCTCCGATCGTCCCGGTGTCCCAGGAGAAGCCGACCGCCCCGCAGAGGTCCGTGAAGTTGACCGTCGGCGGATCGGCGACAGCTGGCGTGGCGGTGCCGAGGAACAGACCGCCAATCGTCAGAAGTGTTGCGGCGGCAAGAGCGGACAATCTGCGACGCATGGGGGAAAGGCCCTTCGAAAGGAACGCGCGGTGACGGGTATCCGGCACAGGGGCCGGTCGTCCAAGCCCACCACTGGAGCGGGTGATCCAGGATGAGTGCCCGGGTACTCAACTCCGGCGGAGCCGAGCCTCAACCCACGCCGAGGGCTGTTCTCAGCTCCGCACGACCAGAGACACCGAGCTTGGCGTACGCCCGATGCAGGTGGTTCTCCACGGTTCGTTCCGACAGATGCAGCCGGCCGGCGATGCCCCGAGCCGATTCGCCACGGGCAGCGGCAAGGGCCACCTCCCGCTCGCGTGTGGTCAACTGGCTGACCGGTCCGCGGCGTCGCAGCGCCGGAGTGCTGGCCGGCTCGCCTGTCGACGCCAACTGCGCCTCGGCGAGCAGGTGCGCGCTGGCTGCCACGGCCAGATCGCCGCCGGCCGACCCGCGAGCCCTGTCGCGGGTGGCAGTGCCGGTTCGGGCGGCGGCCTCAGCCAGCGCGGCGGCCTCGGCCGCGTGCAGGGGCATCCCGTACCCGGCGAACTGCTGGGCCACATCGAGCAGCCCAGTCGGATCGGCGGCCTGCGCGGCGGCGGCGTACCGGACGACGGTGCGACCGAGCAGCCAGTCAGGATCCGGCGGGTACGCGGCGAGTAGCGCGGCCGCCCGCACGCCGGCACCGAGCCGCACCAGGTCGAGCGCGCCCAGCGCCCCCGCACCGACCGCGCCGAGCCGGCCGTGTTCGGCGACCGACGCCGCCAGCACACCGATGCCGACGCCACCGTCCCCGACGACCGCACCTCGCCAGGCGTACGCCCGAGCGACGTCGATGTCGAACAGCCGCATCGAGCGCGGTCCGCCCGCGTAGCGGTCCAGGTCGGCGGCGAGACCGTCGATGTCGGCGTCGGTGCCGAGTTGCGCGGCGGCCTGCAGTCCAACGGCGACGGACCAACGGCACACCGGACGCAGGCTGATCTCGTTGGCGACCAGCCGGGCCTCCCGCGCCCAACGCAACGCGGTCCGTGGCCGGCCGCGGACCAGGGCGATCTGACTGAGCACCAGCGCGTGCAGCGCCTGGCTGACCGGGTTGGTCGGGTGCAGACTGGCCTGGTAGCCGTGCTCGGCGAACTCCATCGCGGCGGCCGGGTCGGGCCGGTAGCAACGCAGTGCGGCAGCGGCAGGTGACGCTCCGGCGGCCTGTAGCTGACTCCCGCCGATGTTCCCGCCGGTCAGCGGCATGGCGTGCGCTATCAGCGCTTCCGCCTCGGCGTACCGGCCGGCGACCAGCAGGGCGCCGCCGGCCGCGCCGCTGGCCGCCATCCGGGCCGGCATCGGCGCGTCGCTGCGGATCACCGCCAACGACGGTTCGATCACCGTGCAGTCCAGTTGCACCGAGCGGAGGTACAGGTCGAAGGCGGCCAGCGGGCAGGCCGCCGGGTCACCGGCGGCGGTCGGGTCCGCGCCGGTCACCCGCGCGCGGTCCTGCCGGGCACGCTCGACGACGCTTCGGGCAGCGGGTACGTCGTCCATCGCGTGCACCAGGATCTCGGCGTGTTCGACGGCGACCAGCAGCCGGTCCAGGTCGGCGTCGGCCAGTCGGACCAGGTCGGCCAACTCGGAGCAGCGGGCGAGTGCCTCGTCGACGCGGCCGAGCTGCACCAGCGCCCGTACCGAGACCAGCCCGGCGGCGACGTCACGGTGTGCCTGGAAGGCCCGGTCGGCCAGCCGGTACGCCAGGGCGTACTCCCGGTTGGCGGTCGCCTGTTCGGCGGCGGCCAACATCACCTGCGGGTTGACCGGGCCGCCGACGTCGAGCCGCCAGCGGGCGACCCGCAGCCGATCCTCTCCGCAACCCGCCGACGCCGGCCCGGTCGCGTCCGACTCGGACGCGTCGGCGAGCCGCCGCAGGTGCCGCAGCCGGCCGAACGCCGGGGTGCCGGCGCGCAGCAGTTCGCCGTACAGCGGATGGCTGAGCCGGACCATCGGCGGGTCGGCGAGGCCGACGGAGAGCAGGCCACGGCGTTCCAGGGCCTCCAGGGTGTCCTCGGCGACGAGGGTGACCGCCAGCCGCAGCGGCACCGGCTCACCGGCCGCGAGCAGCTCCAGCGCGTCGCGTTCGGCCGGGCAGGTGGCGGCGAGCCGGTTGGCCAGCAACTCGGTCAGCCGGGGTACGGCGGTCATCGGGCCGGTGAGCCGCCACAGCCCGCCGGCCAGGTCAAGCAACCCGGCCTCACGGGCAGAGGTGACGAGTTCGCGCAGGAACAGCGGGTTGCCGGCGGCGGTGTCCCGCAGCTGGCGCAGAGTCCGCCCCTCCACCGGGCCGCCGAGCAGGGCGGTCAGTAGCGCCTCAGACGCCGACGGGTCCAGCGGCGCGAGGTCGATCCGGACGACTCCGGCGTCTTTCCACAGGGCCGTCACCGCATCCGGCACGGGCTGATCGGTGCGTACGGTCGCCAGCAAGGTGACAGTGCGGTCGACAGCGGCGTGGTGCAGGACCGCGAGAGAGACACTATCCAGCAGGTGGGCGTCGTCGACTGAGAGGATCACCCGGCCCTGCTCCTGCGCGGCGATCCGGCGCAGGCCGAGCAGGCCGACCTGCACCGGGCTGAGGCTGATCTGGTCCGGCTCCGGCGGGCCGAGCAGACCGGCCAACGCGCCGAGCACCAGCTCGGTGGCGTCGGCGGTGGCCTGGACGGCGAGCACCCGCCCGCCGGGTACGCGTTTGATGGCATCGTGTCCGACCGCCTCGCGGGCGAGCCGGCTCTTGCCGACGCCGGCTGATCCGGCGATCAGCACACCCGGTCCGTCCGAGGCGCGCAGCGACTCGACTGCCGTGGCCAGCTCCAGCTCACGGCCGATCAGCGGCGACTCCTGCACCGGCCGGGCCATGGTCGGCACAGTAGCCGCCCACGGCTAGCTTGATGCTCTTGTGGTCTGGACCTCGGCGAACAGCTCCTCGTAGCAGTCGAAGCCTTGGTCTATGCAGTCCATGTCCACGCCCAGTTTGCGCTGCCTTGCCCGCATCACGTGAACCTGTTCTTGACGTCTCGCCTTCCACAATGCACGATGTTAAACGATTAACACAGAGGGGACTATGGGCGTGCGGATCACTTTGCGGTCGGTCGCGGAGGCGGCCGGGGTCTCGACCGCTGCGGTGTCGTACGCCTTCAACCGTCCGGATCGGCTGTCGTCCGAGATGCGGTCGCGGATTCTGGCGGTGGCACGCGAGCTCGGATACTCCGGGCCGGATGCCGCCGCGAGGTCGTTGCGGACCGGGCGCGCCAACGCGATCGGCGTCATCTTCACGACCGGACTGACGTACGCCTTCAGCGATCCCTATGTCCTCGCCCTGCTCGGCGGCCTCGCCGAGACCCTGGCGCACAGCCGTACGAGTCTGGTGCTCATCCCGTTCGCGCCGGTCGTCGCCGGGCTCAGCGACGCGGAGGTACGCGAGTCGCTCGACGCCGTGCACCGGGCGGTCATCGACGGTGCGGTGGCCGACGGGCTCACGGACGACCATCCGGCCGTCCGTGCCCTGTCCGACCGTTCGCTACCCCTGGTCCGCTCCTCCGACACGGCGGCAGGTCGCTGCGTAATGATCGACGACCGGCAGGCGGGTCGGGAGATCGGACGCCACCTTGCCGACCTCGGCCACCACGAGGTCGCGGTGGTGGTCTCCTCCCCGAGCGAGCCGGGTTGCGCCGTCACGCCGGCGGACGAGGCAACGCTCTACCCGTACTCGCGGCATCGGCTCGCCGGCATCCGCGAGGCGCTGCCCGCTGGGGCCCGAGTGCGCGTGGTCAGTGGCGGAAACAACGCCGACGCCACCGGGCGCCTGGCGGCGACAGCGCTCCTCGCGGCCCCCGACCGTCCGACGGCGATTGCCGCGGATAGCGACGTGCTCGCCGCCGCCGTCGTCGAGGTCGCCACGGTCCAGGGGCTCCGCGTCGGACACGACGTGTCGGTCACCGGCTTCGATGACGTGCCCCTGGCGGCCTCGACCGGGTTGACCACCGTCCGTCAGCCCATCCACGAGAAGGGCCGGCTGATGGCACGCATGTTGCTCGACCCTGACAACACGCCGAACCGCGTGACCCTGCCGACCGAACTTGTCGTCCGCTCCAGCACCGGCCCCGTGCCGAATCGCTGACTGAGAGGAATGTGGCATGACCCTTCGACAGGCTCCTCCGCTGGGAGAAATCGGCCCCGCGACCCATTGGCGGATCGACGCACTCGATCTCGACGCGTACCTGCGTCGGGTCGGCCACCGCGGCCCGACCACGCCGGACGGTACGACGCTGCGCGACCTGCACCGGGCCCACATCGCAGCGATCACGTTCGAGAACCTGGACGTGATGCTCGGCCGGGGGGTCGAGGTGGACCTGCCGCGGGTGCAGGACAAGCTCGTCCACGCCGGCCGCGGCGGGTACTGCTACGAGCACGGGGTGCTCTTCGGTGCGGTACTCCAGCATCTCGGGTATCGGGTGGACCGGCTGCTGGCCCGTACCGGCGACCCGGCCGAGCAGCCACGCCCGCGCTCGCACCTGGTCCTGCGGGTCGACGACGGCGACCAGGTGTGGCTGGCCGATGTGGGCTTCGGCTCCGGCCTGCTCGAGCCGTTGCCGCTGGTCGAGGGCGCCCCGCAGCGCCAAGGCGCGTGGGAGTACCAGCTCCGGCGAGGCGCGGACGGCGCCTGGCGGCTGCGCGAGCGGACCATCGACACCTGGACCACACTGCTGACCTTCACCGAGGAGTCGCAGTACCCGGTCGACGTCGAGGTCGCCAACCACAACACCGCCACCAGCGCACACTCGCCATTCACCCGGCAGTGCGTCGTCGTCCACAAGGACGACAGGGCGATCCGGCGGCTTATCGGCCGCGACTACACCGAGGAACGCCCCGGCGCCACGACCCGCACCCGGTCGCTGAGCGACGAGGAGTACGGCGCCGTCCTCAACGCCGAGTTCGGTCTCGCCCTGAGCCCGCCGGAGATCCAGACCCTCGTCGCCACCCTTGCCCCACCCGGCGGAGACCGCCCCACCGCCCCGGACCTGGAACTCCGACCACCGAAAGGAGATAACGATGCGTGACCCCTATTCCCTCGCCGTTATCACCGCCAGCGTCCGTGCCGACCGCATCGGCCCGAGAGTGACGCGGTGGTTCCTGCGCCACCTCGACCGGCACACCGACGCCGTCGTGGACCACCTCGACCTGGCCGAACTTGATCTCCCTGGCGACTTGGCCGGTGGCGGCGACGCCGAGCGGTTCACCAAGCGCGTCGAACAGGCCGACGCCTTCGTTGTCGTCACGCCCGAGTACAACCACGGCTACCCCGGCCCCCTGAAGACGGCCATCGACACACCGTACGAACAGTGGCGGGCCAAGCCCCTCGGCTTCGTCTCCTACGGCGGCGCCTCCGGCGGTCTGCGCGCGGTGGAACAGCTGCGGACCGTCTTCGCCGAACTGCACGTCCCCACCATGCGCACCGGCGTCCTGATCCCGAATGTGCACGACGCGTTCGACGACGACGGCGAGCTACGCGACCCCGCGCCCGTCGAAGCCGCCCTTGCCGAGATGGTGCGCCAGCTGAACTGGTGGGCCCTCATCCTGGCAGCTGCCCGGGCCGACCGTCCGTACGACTGCTGAACCGAGAGCAACGGGGGCCCAACGATGATCATCCGCCCGTACCAGTCCGACGACCGCGACGCCGTCCACGACATCTGCATCCGCACCGCCGACGCCGGCGAGGACGCCTCGACTTCCTACGCCGACCCGAACATCCTGCCCGAGATCTTCGCCCACCCTTACACCCACCTCGAACCCGAACTGGCCTTCGTCCTCGACGACGGTGGCCGGGCCGTCGGATACGTCCTCGGCACCGCAGACACCCGCGCCTTCGCCGCCCGGTTCCGCAACGAGTGGCTGCCGCTGGTCGCCGACCGGTATCCGCCGCCTACCGGCGATCCGACCACGCCGGACGCCGTCATGGCGCACCTCCTGCACACGCCCGAGCGGATGGTGCTGCCGGAACTCGCCGACCACCCTGCCCACCTGCACATCGACCTGCTCGCCGCGTACCGGAAGTCTGGACACGGCCGGGCTCTCGTCGACCGCTTCACCACCGCACTGCGTGAACGTGGCACACCCGCCCTGCACGTCGGGATGGTGACCGCCAACCGCCAGGCCCGGCCCTTCTACGACCGGCTCGGGTTCCGACCGCTCCCCGTCGCTGATCCCGGACCACTCACGTATCTTGGCCTGGCGATTCCGGGCCTGCCGAGCGCAAGGACCTCTGTGCGTACCGGAAACCCCGTCTTAGGGCCGCGCACGGGAGTGCCAGCCAAGACGCAGGGTGCGGTTCCGGACGACGGGCACGATGCAGGGCGGATGCTCAACGAGGTGGCGGTGCGGATCACGCGCCCGTGCACAGATCTCGCGGCTGCGGCACGGTTCTACATTCAGGGCCTCGGCCTCGACCTGCTGCACCGGATCGCTGCGGACGCGCCCGGCGAGCACGACCTGCTGATTCTTGGAAGTCCCGACGCGAATTGGCACCTGGAACTGGTCGGCGGCGCTCACCTCACCGTGAAGCCGACTCCCACCACCGAGGATCTGTTGGTCCTCTACCTGGGCCGGCCGGTCGACGACGCAGTCATCGACCGCCTGCAACAGTCCGGCGGCCGGGTCGTCTCCCAGGGCCCGTACTGGGACCGTTGGGGTGTCACGGTTGAGGATCCGGATGGCTACCGCCTGGTCCTGTCCACCCGCACCTGGTCGAATGCAGGCTGACCGGCGCAGTGGGCACCGGGCCGCGCGGGACGACGCAGCCGGGGCGGGCCCGCTGGTCTGCACCGACCATGGATCTGATCGCTGTTGCGCCACCGGTGCCGGTAGCGCCATGAGTCCTACCCAGCGTGACCTGGACCCGGAACAGGTCCGCCACTACCTCGCCGCATCGTTTCGGACCCAGGGCCGGCGTGGCCGACTGCGGGGTGCTGCCCGGCGGCGGGTTCGCCGCAGTGTGGTGGGTACGCCTCGTTGAAAGAATCACCGGCAAGCCATACTCGCCCCCGCCCGACGACGCGTCGACGTTCTCTGGGCCCTTGTCCGCGACCGCAAGACCTTCATCCGACCGGCACCGGCGGTCCGCGCCGCAGCCTGAACCAGCACGCTCCCCGCCAGCGGAACCCCGGTCCCGCCGGCCACTCGACCCTGCCCATCAAGATCAACGGCAGTCACATCGAGACTCCTAAGACGACGCTCCGCCGGTGTCCGCAGGCCGATGACCGACGGCTTCCTGTCGTCCCCCGTTGCGTGCCGGTCGCTCGCGGGCTCGCTGCGATCGCTTGCCGAAGATCAGCTGGAACGTTATGGGTCCTGCGCGCTACGGGCGGCGCACGGCCGCAAGCCCAGCCTGCTCGAACGCCTCAACCTCGCAGGTCTCGACACCTCCGAGACCGTTCGTCCGAGACTAGGACCGCCGACGAGATCCTGAACAGCCTTGCCGCATACTGCGGCCGAATCAACGGCTCAGGACACTAGCGGGCGGCGAGGCGGACGTAGGAGTTGTCGCCGATCGCCTCCACGTCCCAGCGCTTGCCGAAGGCGTTCATGCCGGTCAGCCGGACCCGCCCGACCTCCTCGGGTATCTGCGGATCGAGGATGAGCTGACCATCTTTGGCCTCGAGGCCGAGCATGGTGCGCAGGAAGAGTAGTGGTGCTCCACTCGCCCAAGCCTGGGGATGGCAGGCGGTCGGGTACAGGACGGGTAGCCGGCTGAACGACCGGTCATACCCGGAGAACGCCTCTGGTAGGCGGAATTCAGAGCTCTCGGCCGCCTTCAACATCGCCAGAATGATCCGGTTTGCTTCCCGCCGAAAGCCGTACTGGGCGAGCCCGCGAGCGATCAGGGAATTGTCGTGCGGCCACACGGTGCCCATGTGGTAGCCGATCGGGCTGTAGCCACGGTCCTGGGTCGAGGTGGTGCGTACGCCCCAGCCGGAGAAGAGGTGATCCGACATCAGCTGGCGCACCACGACGGCGGCCCGGTCGGGCGGCACTATGCCGCTCCACAGCAGCTGGCCCATGTTCGAGGTCATCGAGTCGATCCGACGCTTGTCCCCGTCGAGCCCGACCGCGTAGTAGCCGCCCCGCTCGTCGATCCAGAAGTCCCGGTTGAAGCGCTGGCACAGCTGTTCAGCCTCGGCTCGTAACCGCTGGGCCAGCCCGGGGTCGTCGAGCGGGCCGTCGGCCAGTTCTGCCACGCGCAGCTTCGCGTCGTAGGTGTAGCCCTGGATCTCGCAGGTGGCGATCGGCAGCACCGGGATCGACCCGTCGACGAACTGGATGCCGTCCCACGAGTCACGCCAGCACTGATTGCCCAACCCTTGCGATGACCGGGTGGCGTACTCGACATATCCGTCGTGGTCACGGTCGCCGTACTCGTCGATCCACCGCAGTGCCGCGTGCACGTTGTCGCGCACCTTGCGGACGAGCTCGTTGTCGCCGGTGAAGCGCCAGTACTCCGACAGCAGGATCAGCCACAGCTGGGTGGCGTCGGCGGTTCCGTAGTACGGGTCGTACGGCTTGAGGCCGAGCTTGGTCAGCTCGCCGGTGCGGGCCTCGTGCAGAATTTTGCCCGGCTCCTCGTCGCTGAAGTCGTCGATCTTGAGCCCCTGGTGCAGCGCCAGCTTCATGAGTGCTCCGTGCGCCAGATGTGGCGCGTAGCTCACCGTCTGATAGGCGGTGATCAACGTGTCCCGGCCGAACAGGCCGAGGAACCAGGGCAGCCCGGCGGCGGGCAGCACGAGCGGCTCGTCCCGTGGACGCACCTCGATCCGCAACGCGATCAAATCCCGCACCGACTTCTCGAAGGCATCATGGAGCGTGTCGGAGTCCGTCTGCAGGAGCGGCAGCACCGCCCGCCACCGGGAGACGGGGTCGTCCGCGTCGCCGCCGAGGATCTCGCCGAACTCCCGGTGCGTGGGCAGCACGTAGTTGGGCCCGTAATTCAACGGCACATACAGCTCGCATTCCCACCCGCTGTCCGGATCGAGGTGGAGATCCCAGACCAGGTCATCGCCCTTTACCCTGGTGGCTGGGGGGTTCGCCTCGACCACCGTCCTGGCCTCGAACGATTCGTTGCGGTACGCGAAGTCCAGCCGCGAGCCGTCCTGGGCGTGCGAGCGGGTGATCTGCGCCGACCGGTCCCGTATCTCCTCCTTGACCTCCAGGATGTCCGCGAAGTCGTTACCCACCGCCAGGCGGAGCTGGACCGACACGGGCTCCTGGGCCAAGCAGCGCACCTCGATACATTCGCGCATGCCCTCGCCGATGAAGCGACGCCGGCGGATGCCCAGAGTGTTCGCCGGAAGGCCAGGCAGATCGGGATTGCTCAGGAAGAACGCCGCCGAGTAATGGTCGACGGTGCCCGAGCTCAGGACGAGCAGGGGCTGGCCATTGAGGGTGAGCTCCCACCTATTGAGAAACCTCGTGTCGGCCCGTACCAGCCCACCGATCGAGTTCCGGGGGACGTCGCCCGCCTCGTTCGAGAACATGAAGGTGAGCCCGTCTAGCACCCCGATCGCGGCCGAGCCCAGATCTGGCGGCAGCTTGCGGACGGTCCGGCTCGGGATCTGCTCGTCCGCTGTCAATCCCGGTGTCGGATCGCCCGGGGTCGGACGCCGGCCTGTCGTCGTCACGGCGAACCTCCGCAGTAGCCCGCAGCCTCCGCCGCTGGCAGTCCCGCCCGCTTTCCTGCCGCCTCGAGAAACTCGGCGTGGTTCACGGGTTCTCCTTCCGGGCCGGAGATCGCGTCCTCCCTTGTGTGGCGACGAGCGCCGCATACCCGAGCGCGGCTTGGTAGCGGCGTACCCGCGTGCGACGCGGGCACGCCTGCTCCTGCCTCACCGGTGCGGGCTGTACGGGCCGGGAGGCCGCCCGCCGCCGGCACCCACCGGCTCGATCACCTGCCGGAACTCGTTCGGAAGCTGGGCCACCGTGTCCTCGAACTGATCGCGGGTAACAGCCTCGCGTAGCGTGGTGAGCACCGCGCGAACCCCGGCACCGGCGAGCGCTCGGTCGACGTCGGGGCGGTCTCCCACCCGCTGCACGAACTCTTCGAGCCCGTACGACGTGGCGTGTTCCCACCTCCGTGGTCTGCGCAGGTGATCGTCAAGCCCGTCCGGAAGCTGGTAGGCAAGGTCCTCAGCCTGGCCGGCGCTGATCCGATCTCCCAAGTTCTCCAACGTCACGCGGGTGAGTGTCGCCGCTTGATCGGTCGACACCCTTGCCCGCAGGGCCACCGCGTTTATGAAATCCTCGTATTCCACCTGGTTCTCCTCTCCGGCCGGATCGCGCCGTCCGACCGTTGCCGAGGCGTTCTATAGCTCCGGGGCCGAGGCCGAATGGGCGAACTCCTGCCCCGCTGGCCAGCCTTCCCCGGAAAGGGGTGACGGGGCCTCATCCTGATCGGGCGACACCGGCGGCGGAAGCGCGGGAGCGGAGCCGTCCTGCACCAGGGCGTATCCCAGGATCTTGGGTTGTGGTTCGGCTATTCACGTCTGTCGTGAGTGGCGGCGCTGACTGTGGGCATGCGGACGAAACTTCGTGGATCTTCGATGCAGTGCGGTGTGTGCTCTCCAGCGGATGCCAACCCGGGTCGCCGGTGCCAACGCGGGTCACTGCGGCCGACCGCCGGCCGCAAGCCGGGGTGGTGTGCTTCGGCTGTGCTCCTGGGCTGCGACAACGGCGGTCCGGGGTGACGTGGGCGAACGTGGGCCACTCCCTGCCACCCCAGGTGAACCCCAGGTCGCTAGACTGTGCCCTCGCGCCCTCGTAGCTCAGGGGATAGAGCATCGGTTTCCTAACCCGACGCTCCGCCCGTAGCCGCAGGCTGGTGACCTGCGGCTTTTCTAGTTTCGTCTCTTTGTGCTAGTCGCATTCGCGCGTTGCGGTGCTCGCTTGCTGAAGATCAGCAGGCATTCTATAGGCGCTGCTTGGTCCACGTTCGAGCTGCCGGTTTGTGTCTCGTTGTCAGCTGGCGCGGCGCCGTGCGCGCAATCTTACGACGCTGCGAGCGTCTCGGCCAGCACCGTGTCAAGGTGTGGGTTGCGCGGCGGTAGTCCGGCCCGCTGCGGTGGATGTCCGGAGACGCGGTAGACGACGGTGTCGTTCGGGTTGCTCGGCTGCAGTCGTCGACGGCGACTTGTGAGGTCGTCGAGTACCGGTGGTTCTTGCCGTTGCCCCGAGGCGATGTTCCCGCGTGGGGATGAGCACGCCGTCGACGATGGCGATCGGGTCGACCGGAGACTATTGCACCGGGGTGAGGGCCAGCAGGGGCCGAGCCGGACCTGCGGGTCTGCCGGACGGGCGGTCACGGAGGGGTGCCATAGAGGACTGCTGCTATGGCCGCGCGCATGTCGGCGGCCGTCGGAAAGCGGCCGGCCGGGTCCTTGGCCATGGCCCGCTCCACGATCTTGTCATAGGCTGCGGGAACGTCGGCCCGCACCGAGCTCGGCACCCGTACCGGCTCTTCCGTGGTCGCGATGAACAGCTTATGAAGGTTCGTGCGCGGGAATGGATGCTCCCCGGTGAGAAACAGGAAGAAGCTGACACCGGCGGCGTAGATGTCGGCCGCCACACTGGGCACCGAGCCGGTGATCATCTCTGGGGCCAGAAACGCGGGTGTGCCGATGATCTTCCCTTCTTCCCAGAGCGGGTGCGCAGAGGTTTCGTTAACCAAAAACGAGATCCCGAAGTCAAGAATCTTTATCGAGCCTTCGGGCGTCAGCATGATGTTGGCGGGTTTCACGTCGCAGTGGATCACCCCGGCCCGGTGCGCGTGCTCCAGGGCCGCCAGGGTCTCGCACATGATCTCCGCGGCGTCGTCCGGCTCGACCTCGCGGTGCCCAGTCAGTTCGGACAGCGGCTGACCTGGCACGTACTCCATCACGAAGAACCGCTTTCCGCCCTGTTCCGCTACGTCGTAGATTGCGGCGATGTTCGGGTGGTTGAGTGCGGCTACGGCACGAACCTCCGCCCAGAACGCGGTCTCCAGGTGTAAGCCGTCGTGCGGCGTCTTGCACGCGACCGTTCGCCTCAGGAAGTGGTCCCAGGCCAGAGATACCGTGCCCATACCGCCCATTCCGACCTTCTTGTCGAGCATCTCGTAACGAGACCGGGAGGTGTCGGGGGCGCCGACACTCGGCCGGGCCAGCGTCTCCGGCTCCATCGAGAGGTTCAGGCGTTCCGCCAGCGCGACCAGGCGGGCGCCGCGGGGAAGCCGGGCCTGTACCGAGGCTTCTGGCCGGTGGAGCGGATTGCGAGCCAGGCCGAGCGCCCCGGACGTATCCGTACCGGTGCGCTCTGGCAGGGGGCGGCCTCTGGCGGCGAGCGCCGACTTGACGTAGGCGTGCGCGAGATCCACCGTGATCACCTTGGGGCCGCCGGAGATGCCGCTGGTGAGCAAGTCGAGTAGTTCTCCGGTGAAGGCGGTGTACCGCTCGCCCGGCGGGGCAAGCGCCGGGCCGTCCTCGCTCGCCGAACTGAGGACAACCGCGCCTGCTGTGGCCGCCTGCAGGCGGACCGCGTCGGCTGCGCCCGCCATCAGGCCGTGTGCCTTGCCGCTGAAGCAACTGTCCAGAATCACTACCCGACGGGTGGCCCGCGTGTCGGCCAGCAGCGCCTTGATCCAGGTGAATGGCACGCATGTCCATGGTTCGTTGTGTCGTGACCCGGTCAGCGACAGCGAGAATTGCATCTGGTCGTCCAGATGGCCATGTCCGCTGTAGTAGACGAGCAAGGTGTCGGTGGCCTCGGCGGCTGCCCGGCGGACCGGCTCGACCAAGTGGGCCACCTGCCCGGGGTCGACCACCGGCAGGATGTTCTCCCGGGGAAGCTGCCAGCCGTCCGACGCGGCGAGGTGATCGGCGAGCGCCTGGACGTTGTTCCGAACGGCTGGCAGCGGGTCGAGATGCACATACCCGGCGGTCCCGATCAGGCACGCTCGCGATCCGCTCGGGCTCGGCAGGGTCACTGCGGTCACTCGTCCGCTGTAGCCGATTCGATCGCCCGCGTCACCTCGGCCGGATCGGTGACGTCGATGACCACGCTCCGCTCGCCGACCTCGATCCGCACCACCGGCGCCTGTGCCCGGCTGCGCCGCCAGGCCGCGATTGCCAGCGCGAGATTCGCCGATGAGAACCCGATGTTGACCACCAGTTCGATGACCTCGGTGGCGCCCATAGTCCCCGGCGCCGGCTGCACGGGCACGACCGCGATCTTCGCAGTCGTCCGGATCTCGTCTTTCTCCCGCAGCCACTGCGCGAGTCGTCGAAGGTCAAGCGTCGATCCGTCGAGCGTTACCCGGTAGATAGTCAACCTGGAACCATCCCATCCTCTGCGGTCAGCAGCACCATAGTGGCGTCCGCGCGCCAGCCCGTCAGGCACGATGACGTCAAGAAGACGGTCGCGACGTACTGAGAAAGTGCAGAGCCGCCACGGAGATCTGTCATGGTTGGTAACCAGGAGACCATCTATGTGGATCTCTTCCGCGGGACGGGGACAAGTCCGGTGGGCTCGCGCCCGGCCCCTCGAAGGGATCATCCACGCCGCCCGGTACCGGCGGATTCTCATGTCATGGCGCGTCGGCCACCGCGACAGGACGCTGTCCTCCATCTGGACGTGTCCCTGACGATTGTCAGCGTAGGCCCGTGGCGGCCCGGTGGTCGGCGATGAGCCGTGCGACGAGCTCGGCGGCCACGTCGGCGGGGCGGGCGATGACGCTGCCGTAGTCGATGGCTTCGTCCGGGGAGACGTGGATGTGGTCTGCCTGCCCGAACCCGTAGGTGGCGGTGTTGCTCGGCACGTTGACCCTGCCGTAGGAGATCATGGTGGCGGGGTCGAGCCCGATGGCAGGTACGACGAGGTCGCCGTGAGGTAGATCCAGCGCCGTCAGCGTGTTGAGCATGGCAGCAAGCTGCTTGATCAGGTCGTCCCGGTCGAGCACCGCGCCCATTTGACCTCGAGGCAGCGGGGCCCACGCCGACCGCTGCCCCGATCGGGTGACCACGAGCCCTTTCTCATTGTCCCGACCGCTGCTCGTCGCCCGGGCGACGGCGGAGTCGGCGTGCGCGTGCAGGGCTTCCAGCCGGGTAAACATGTCGTGCTGTCGGCCATGGGCGGGTAGCAGGTCGGCGAGGGCGGCCAGCTCGCTCACCTGCAGTCGCGCATCGTCGGCGGTGAAGACTAGGTGCACCTCGACGGCTGCGGCACCTAGCCTGCGGTCCTGCGCATGTTGGTCAAGGTCGCTGCGCCAGGAGACGCTGACCGGCGGTGCCGGGCTCTGCCAGCGCAGCCGCGATGGGCTGGCTGGCGCGGCAGCGCGGGCTGTCGGATATGGCACAGCCGGGTTGGGCGCCTCGGTAGACGCCGCCGGCGTACCCGGGAACGGCGGGGGTGTGGCGGGCTTGTTCCGTTCGCGGCGGACGCCTTCGAGGATCTGCTTCCGCGCAGCGCTTTCGTCGAGTCCGTGAATGCGGATCTGCACCACCTGGCTGAGCAGCCCTTCCGGCTGGCACTCCTGCACCATGATCGGTACGAGGGCGTTCTTCGCGCCCTCCGGGTCGCTGGCGAAGACGGCTGCCCATTCCGAGGCTGGGAAGGGCGCCTTCAGGTAGGCCGGCGAGAGCACAGCGATCATCCGCGGACACTGCTTGAGGGCCTTGTCCATCTCGACGGCGAAGTTGCTGCCTGGCCGGAAGTCCCACTCCTGAATCGTCACGGCGAAGCCGTCCGCCTCGAGGATGTAGGCGATCCAGCTGGCCCACGCCTTGTCAGCGGCCGTATACGAGATGAAGAAGTCCTTCGCTACAACGTCCACCTGGTCAGGATAGGTACAGGCGGCGACATCGACCCGTCCTGGTCCGCCGCGACGGGCCACAAACCGACACCCGTGACTGATCTCGAAGCGCCGCAGCCAGCAACGCATTGGGTATCTGCCCGGACCGGCGTCCGTCGGACGTCCTCGACAGCACCCGCCCACTGGCCCTACTCGGCATCACCTGACGACTTTGCCAGGGCCCTGACTGGCATACATGTCGCCGGGGCTACTGCAGCCGGTGGCGGTCCGGTGCCGCTCGTGCGGGCCGCACGATCGCGATCGCCGCTTCGAGGACGCTGTCCACCTCCAGGTCGGGACGGCAGAGATGTTCGTTCCACCGCCGCCCACGTCGCACCCAGGCAGTCCGCAGACCCGCCCGCACAGCCCCACAGATGTCTTCGACAGGCGCATCGCCGATCATCCATCCATCCAGCGCGACGCCGCAGCGGCGCGCAATCTCGACGAAGATGCGCCGGTCCGGCTTGCGGATTCCAAATTCCTCAGCTACGCAGAGTGCGTCGATTAAGGGCTCTAGGCCGACCCTCGCCAGCTTTTCCACCGTCCGGGCCTTGGATCCGTTAGTCACCACACCGATCCTCCACCTTGCGTCGCGTAGCAGGGTGAGTGCCTGGATAGAGTTGGCGTCCGGAAGGTAGCAAGAGGCGTAGTTGGCCATGTACCAGTCCTGGAGTTCCTTCAGGCTCATCCGCACGCCTGGCAACGCCTGCACAACTGCGAGGAATTCGCGGCGTGGCATCTCTCCCTCGCCGTCCGCGTCGACGATTGCCTCCACCGCACTTTCGGGCAAGCCCTCGTGCCGGGCGAGCATCTGCGCCCAGCGCCGCATTGCCGCGGAGCGGTCGACCAGCGTGTTGTCCAAATCGAATAGCGCGAGCATCAGAGCCCTCTTGGCGCTTTCCGTAGCGACCCAGAGACCTCAAGCACGGAGTTGGCAACGAAGCGGCGCTGCCCGAACAGCTGGATCACTGCGGGATTCTCGAGCTGGCTGAGCTCATCAGAACTGCGGCACGCAAAGACTGCGCTGCGCCGCGAGTGGCTGGTCATGTTGCGTCCGACGCTGTGAAAGCACAAGCAGTTGAGCAGTAGCACCCCTCCGGCAGGCATCTCCAGCGGAAGCTCCTGCCCTATGAGGTGGCGGTATTCGTCATGCTCATCGGCCCAGTTGCCGCCGCCATCGTCCGACTGTGGACCGACGTAAGGCAGCCGGTGGGTGGCCGGGACCACGTGGGTGCATCCGTTCATGGCGGTCGCCGGCTCTAGGTAGAAGAAAACGGCCACGAGTGGCTGGGACCACTGTTGGATGTCGCGGTGGAGCCGGAATGGGATATCGCCGGAGTTGTTCAAGGTCGCGTGATTGTGCCGGTTCAGCACGACGTCCACGGTCGGGCCGAGGACTTGTCCCAACGGGCCTGCGACATGCTTATGGCGGAGGGCTTCGAGGAAGACCTCGTGGCGTTCGAGCAGCGCATCCAGCCGGCATGGCTCTCCCCGGTGGTTCACTCGGTACGGCGGCACGGCACGGGCGAAGTGGTCGTCTATCACAGATCGCATCCGGTCGACCAGCGAAGCCGGCAGGCCGGTGGGTAGCCGTGCGTAGCCTGCGGCGTCGAAGAAGCGTGCGAGATCGTTCATGGCTGGCCTCCGTCCGTAATCTCCTGGGTGTCGTCGTCGTCCCACATGGCTTGGAACTGGCTCCTGAAGCGCTCGTACCACAGGGGGTCGCTCGACCGCGCGAGGAGGAATCCGGGACGCCACGAGGACGGCTGCCGCCATGACCAAAACCAGATGTAGGCGTGCGCGGTTTCATCGTCGTGGTTGAAGAAGTACGCGGTGAAGGGCGGCATGATGTCGTACGCTCGTAGCTGGAGGCTGTCTGCGGTGGCGTCTGCAGCCGACCGGATCGCATGGAAGGTCGCGATTCCGCTGCGATGCTGATGCCGCACCGATCCCGGAGATGCCTTTGGGGTGGAGCTGCGCCGGTTCGCATCCAGGACAGCCTGGCCCTCTGGGTCCTGCATTAGGGCCTGTTTCAAAAATGAAACCGTCTGATCCCGCGTGGGCGTGTCGGTGATCGATAGACAGCGAGGTCTCCGGTAGAGGGTTCATCGACC
>NZ_FNYV01000015.1 GCF_900109115.1 Micromonospora phaseoli | reverse complement strand
GGGGGGGGGGGGGGGGGGGGGGGGGGGGGGGGGGGGGGGGGGGGGGGGGGGGGGGGGGGGGGGGGGGGTGGGGTGGGGTGGGGGTGGGATTAGCGTGGCGGGATGGGGCGGTACGGCGATGATGTGTTGGCGGGGGACTGGCGGCGGCGGAAGGTGATTCCGGAGGTCGACGCCGAACCGGATCTCGTGGTCGAGGACGCCGACTCGGGTTTCTGCGGGGCGGTGGTCGGCTTCGACTCCGGCGCGGTGGTGCTGGAGGACCGGCACGGCCGGCGGCGAAACTTTCCGCTGCTGCCGGCCGCGTTCCTGCTCGACGGGCGTCCGGTGACCCTGCGTCGCCCGACCAGATCCCCGGTGCCGGCGGCCCGCCGCCGCACCGCGTCGGGCTCGGTCGCGGTCGACGGGGTACGCGCCCGGGTCGCCCGCGCCAGCCGGATCTGGGTGGAGGGCGTGCACGACGCCGCTCTGGTCGAGCGGATCTGGGGCGACGACCTGCGCGTCGAGGGGGTGGTGGTGGAACCGTTGTCGGGCATCGACGCCCTCGACGCCGAGGTACGCGACTTCGGCCCCGGTCCCGACCGGCGGCTCGGCGTGCTGGTCGACCACCTCGTACCCGGCTCGAAGGAGAGCCGGATCGTGGCCCGGGTGAACTCCCCGCACGTCCTGGTCACCGGCCACCCGTACGTCGACGTGTGGCAGGCGGTGAAACCGGCGGCGCTGGGCATCGCGGCGTGGCCGGTGGTGCCGCCGGGGCGGCCGTGGAAGGAGGGCGTCTGCGCCGCGCTCGGTGTCGCCGAGCCGGCCGCCATGTGGCGACACATCCTCTCCAGGGTGGACAGCTTCGCCGACGTGGAGACGCCCCTGATCAACGCGATGGAACGGTTGATCGACTTCGTGACCGAGCCGGCCTGACCAGACGCCCGCGGTGAGGTGCCCGAGCGTAGGACGTGCCGGACCACTACCGTGGACAGCCTAATCCCTACCCACCCCCGGGGGTACCCGCCTTGAATCGGTCCCAGCGATTGCGGCAGCGGTTGCGCCAGGCGTACGACGCGGGACGCGAGTCGGTGTACGCGGCCCGGGAGAGGGAGCGCGCCCGCCGGGCGGAGCGCGCCGAGGAGTCCGAGAGACTGATCACCGGTCCCGAGCCCGAGACCCTCGGGCCGGTAGCCGACGGCGGCCCGCCGTCGACCACCAGTCGCGACGACGCGGACGTGCCCAGGGCGCTGCGGATCGCCGCCGCCTGGTCGTGGCGACTAATCGTCATCGGGATCGTCGGCTGGGGGTTGCTGCGGTTCGTCGGGGCCGTCCGGATCGTCATCGTCCCGCTGCTGGTGGCGCTCCTGCTCGCCGCGTTGCTGGCGCCGGCCGTCGGCTGGCTGCTGCGCGCCCGGTTCCCCCGTACGCTCGCCACCGCCGTGGTGCTGATCGGCGGCCTGGCCGCGGTGGTCGGCACGCTGACCCTGGTGGTCAACCAGTTCATCGCCGGGCTGCCCGAGTTGACCGCCAGTGCCTCGGCCGGCATCGGGCAGATCCAGGACTGGCTGCGCGAGGGACCGCTCAACCTCTCCGACGGCCAGCTCGACCAGTACATCGAGGCCGGGCAGAACTGGATCAACGAGAACAGTCAGTCGTTGACCAGCGGCGCGATCTCCACCGCCGGCACCGTGGTCGAGGTGCTCACCGGCACCCTGCTGGTGCTCTTCGCGGCGTTCTTCTTCCTCCGCGACGGCGACCGGATCTGGCGGTTCGTCGTCGGGACGCTCCCGGTCGCCGCCCGCTGGCGGGCCGACGACGCCGGCCGCGCCTCCTGGCTGACCCTGGTGGCCTACGTGCGGGCCACGGTGCTGGTGGCGTTCATCGACGCGGTCGGCATCGGCATCGCCCTCGTCGTGTTCGACGTGCCGTTCGCCTTCCCGCTGGCCGCCCTGGTGTTCCTCGGCGCGTTCATCCCGATCGTCGGCGCGACGCTGTCCGGAGCGGTCGCGGTCCTGGTCGCACTCGTCGACGGCGGCTGGGTCACCGCGCTGATCATCCTCGGGGCGGTGATCGTGGTCCAGCAGGTGGAGGGGAACATCCTCCAGCCGTGGATCATGGGCCGGGCGGTGGCCCTGCACCCGCTGCCCGTGGTGCTGGCGGTGACCGCCGGCGTGGTGCTCGACGGCATCATCGGCGCGCTCGTCGCGGTACCGCTGGTCGCCGTGCTCAACACCGCGGTCCGCCGCCTGTCCCGGCCCCGCCCCATCCCGCCGCCGCCGGTACCCGAGGCAGTGGTGGTCAGGTCGAGCGCGCCGTGACAGCCACGGCCGGCAGCTCGCCACCTGCCGGCCGGCGTGGCGGTCAGGGCTCGTCGTCGGGGGTACGGGTGAAGACGAAGGTGGCGATGTCCAGGGCCACCGGTCGGCCCGCGTCGTCACGCAGCACGGTCAGCGTCTCGCCGTCCTCGGGGCCGCTGCGTCCGCGCCATCGATCCGGCGCCTCGGGGACGTAGCGGCTGAGCAGCTCGCCGCGTAGCGCGCCGAGGAGATCCCCGGTGGTGGCGTCCCAGCTCACGTCGAGCGGCGTGCCCATCCACCACCAGCGGCCGGCCAGCTCGGCCACGTCGGGCGGGGGCGGTGCGTCGGTCGGGCGCCATCGGAGGGGCGGCTCGGGCTCGGCGTCCAGCACGCGGGTGAGGATCTGCAGGCCGAGCGAGCTGATGTGGCCGGTGCGGAAGCCGTACGAGTTGGCCAAGCCGATGATGCCGGTGCGGCTGCGGCGGTGCACGGCCAGCACGGAGACGTATCCGGGCATCGAGCCGCCGTGCCCGGCGTGGATCCGGTCGCCGACGCGGGTCAGCTGGATACCGAGGCCGTACCCGCCGCGCCAGGAGTCGAGGTCGCTGAGGACCACCGGGGCGCACATCTCGTCGAGGGTGGCCGGTGCGAGCACGGTCGGGTCCGGGTCGGCGAGAAAGGCGGCCCATCGCGCGAGATCTGTGGCGGTCGACCAGAGCTGCCCGGCGGGGGCCATCGCCCGGGTGTCGGTACGCGGCTCCTCCCGGAGGGTGTCGTGCCACGGGTGCACCACGTAGCCCGGTGCGAACGGTCCGGTGGCCGCGTACGTGGTGCGGTGCATGCCGAGCGGCGTGAGGATGCGTTCCCGCACCAGCTGCGCCCAGGGCGTCCTGGTGATTCGTTCCAGTGCCCCGCCGAGCAGCCCGTACGCCAGGTTGGAGTAGTGGAAGGCGCGGTGCGGCGGGTATGCGATCTTGGTGGCACCGAAGCCGGCGATCAGGGTGGCCAGGTCGACGCCCTCGCTACGCTCCCACCACGGCCCGTCGGGCTCGCGTTGCAGGCCACCGGCGTGCCCGAGCAGCTGCCGCAGGGTGACCGGGCCGGCCGCGGCGGCCTCGGGCAGGTGTCGCCGCAGCGGGTCGTCCAGGGCCAGGCGGCCGGCGTCGCGTTCCTGCATGATCAGCACGGCGGTCATCGTCTTGGTGATCGAGCCGATCCGGTACTGCAGATCGGCGTCAGGGCTCGGTCGTCCGCCGGCGGTGGCCAGGTGCGCCAGACCACCGCCGCGGACCACGCCGACGATCAGCGACGGGACGTGACCGGTGGACTGCGCGTCGGCCACCAGGGCGTCGATCTGTCGGGCGGTTTCGGGACGTAGGGGCACGAACTCTCCCTCGATGGTGGTTGTCGCGGGCCTGGCGATAATGACAGTTCGATGACACGTGCATTGCCATGTCACGATCTAGCTGTGGATGCCGTGCTGTGGATCGTGCTGGGTGTGGTACTGGCGGTCGCTGAGATTTTTACGGCGACCCTATTCCTGATCATGTTTGCGGTCGGTGCGTTCGCCGCTGCCGGCGCTGCGGCGCTGGGTGCACCGGTGGCCGTGCAGGCGGTGGTCTTCGCCGTGGTGTCGGCGCTGACCGTGTTCGCCGCGCGCCCGGTGATCCAGCGGCACAAGCAGACCAGCTCCGACAGCGACGAAACCGTGTTCGGTGTCGAGGCGATCGAGGGCTCCGCCGCCCTGGTGCTGGAGCAGGTCGACGCCGACCGGGGCATGGTGAAGATCGATGGTGAGGTGTGGAGTGCCCGCGCCTATGACGCCACTCAGGTTTTCGCACCCGGCGAACGGGTGCAGGTTATTCAGGTCAAGGGAGCGGTAGCCCTGGTGTGGCGGGACGTTGCGACGCCCGGTGAGCTACCCGAAGCGGAAAGGTGAACGGATGGAATTCGTGTTCCCCGTCCTGTTGATAGCCGTGGCGTTGATTGCGGTGATCACCCTGGCCAAGTCGGTGCGGATCGTGCCGCAGCAGCGTCAGGACGTGGTCGAGCGGCTGGGTCGGTACAAGCGCACCCTGAACCCGGGGCTCAACATCCTCGTCCCGTTCGTCGACGCGGTGCGTACCAAGGTCGACATGCGTGAGCAGGTGGTCAGCTTCCCGCCGCAGCCGGTGATCACCTCGGACAACCTGGTCGTGTCGATCGACACCGTCCTCTACTTCAAGGTGGTGGACTCCGTCCGGGCCACCTACGAGATCTCCAACTTCCTCCAGGCGATCGAGCAGCTCACCGTCACCACCCTGCGTAACGTGATCGGTTCGCTGGACCTGGAGCGCGCCCTCACCAGTCGTGAGGAGATCAACCGGCACCTTTCCGGCGTGCTGGACGAGACCACCGGCCGGTGGGGGATCAAGGTCACCCGGGTCGAGATCAAGGCGATCGAGCCGCCGGCCAGCATCCGCGACTCGATGGAGAAGCAGATGCGCGCCGAGCGGGACCGCCGGGCCGCGATCCTGAACGCCGAGGGTCACAAGCAGTCCCAGATTCTCACCGCCGAGGGCGAGAAGCAGTCCGCGGTGTTGCGCGCCGACGGTGACCGGCAGGCCCGCATCCTGCAGGCCGAGGGCCAGGCGAAGGCGATCCGCACCGTGTTCGACGCCATCCACCAGGCCAACCCGAGCCAGAAGGTGCTCGCGTACCAGTACCTCCAGGCGCTGCCGCAGATCGCCAACGGCACGGCCAACAAGGTGTGGATCGTGCCGGCTGAGCTGACCAAGGCCCTGGAGGGCATGGGCGGCGCGCTCGGCGGGCTGAGCCAGATGGTCGGTGACGTGCCGAGCAAGGAGGCCTCCGACGACGCCAGCGCGGTGGAGCGGGAGGCGGCCGAGGCCGCGCAGGCCGCCGCCCTGGCGGCCCAGGAGATCCACAACGAGGTACGTGTGGCCGAGGCGCAGGTCACCGGCGGCAACGCGCCGCAGGGGCTGCCCGCTCCGGAGCCGGTCTCCCCGGCGAGCCTGCTGAACGACACCTCCGACCAGCGCGAGCGAGGCTGACACCGGCGCCGGTCCGGACCGGTTCGACCGGTCCGGGCCGGCGGTCAGGTAAATGCGAGAAAGGCTCATGAGGCGCTCCGGTGCCTGCCACCATCGCTGGTAGACGGGCGGTGGCCAGGCATCGGGGCGCTTCGGCGTGTCCCGGCACCGCGCATGGATGAGCGAGGTGACGGATGGAACCGGTGAAGCGGTTGTGGTCCACGCCGGAGGCGCCCGGAGCACACGACCCCAACGGACCGCTCGGCAGCCGGCGTACCGGCGGCGGATTCGGTGTGTTGCCCTTCGTCGACGAGCCGGCACCGCCCGGACCGGCCACAAACGCCAGCTGGGCCTGGTCGCTGCGGCGGCTGGCCCGCGCCGCGGTCTGGCTGCTTCCGGCGTACGCCATCCTCTACGGCGCGGTGGCGATGGCCAGCGACGGCGGGGTGGGCAACGACCCCTACCCGGCCGACGGTCGGGCGCTGTACCTGATCGGCTGGGTGGCCGCGGTCTGGCTCGGCCTGCTGGCCCTGCTCGGGCTGACCGGCCTGCTCGCCGCCACCCGCAGCCGGCACGCCGCGGTGGCCGGGCTGCTGGTCAGCATCGCCGGCACGGTGCTCATGCTGCCCTTCGCCGGGCTCTCCGAACAGACGCCGGTCTTCGGCACCACCGCCCGGTCGCTGGTGCTGGTCGGTGCGACCTGCTACACCGTCGGCTGGCTGCTCACCGGGTGGGCGGTGGCCCGCTCGGGAATGTTCAGCATCGGGGACGGGACGATGCTGATCATCGCCAGCCCGCTGCTCGGCATCGGCGGCGCGCTGATCGGCTCGTTGCAGACCTTCGGAGCGATCTTCGTGCTGATCGCCGGCATCGGCATCTGCTACCGGTCGGGCCGGCTGATGCCGCGCGAGATCCTCCGCGACGCCACCAGCGCCAGCGTCGCCACCGGTCCGGTCGGGCCAGTGGGGCCGGGCGGTACCGGGCCGCTGGGCGCGGCCTGACCACCCTGCGGGCCGCGCCCGAGCGGCGACCCAGCGGACCGGGTACCGACGTGGGCGGTGCCCGGTCGGTGTGTCCGACCGGTGCTGACGGGTGCGGTGCCCGGTTGTCAACCGTGGCGGGTGCGCCGTCCCGGTCGTGACCCGCTGCGCCTGCTGCCCGGTTCCTCCACCGCGGCCCACCCCGGTCCGGGCTGCGCAGTGCAAAGACGGCTGGCAAATGACGGTGAATTGCCTGACAACCTGGCGATTCCGGTGGCCGGAAGGTGGCTTTCGCGGCAATCCTGGGAACCATGGCCACCCCTACGCCGCTGTCGCGGCTGTTCACCGTCGTGCTGGCCGGCGTACTCGCCGGTCTGGTCCTGGCGGTCGTAGCGCTTCCGGGCAATCTGCTGCTCGGTCTCGCCGCGCAGTCGGCGCTCGGGAACTACGCCTCCTTGCCGGACGCGCTGCGGACCCCGGCCACCCCGCAGCGGTCGTATCTCTACGCCAACGACGGCAAGACGTTGCTCACCACGTTCTACGACATCAACCGCACCGACGTGGCGCTGGCGGAGATCGCCCCGGTGATGCGGCAGGCGATCGTGGCCATCGAGGACCGGCGCTTCTACGACCATGGCGGCGTCGACCTGCGCGGCATGCTGCGTGCCCTGGTCACCAACGTCACCGAGGGCGGCACCGAGCAGGGTGGCTCGACCCTGACCATGCAGTACGTGCGCAACGTGCTCAAGACCGATCCGAGCCGCACCGCCGAGGAGCGGGCCGCGGCGACCGAGCAGACCGTGGTGCGCAAGATCCAGGAGATCCGGTACGCCAACGCGCTGGAGCAGCGCCTCGGCAAGGACGAGATCCTCAACCGCTACCTCAACATCGCCTACTTCGGCTCCGGGGCGTACGGGATCGCCGCCGCCAGCCAGCGCTACTTCTCCAAGACTCCGGCCGAGCTGACCCTCGCCGAGTCGGCCCTGCTCGCCGGCCTGGTGCAGTCACCCGAGGCGTACAGCCCGATCGACGGTGACGCCGAGGCGGCGCTCGCGCGGCGGGGGCACGTGTTGGACGCGATGGCCGAGACCGGGGCGGTCACCGCCGAGCAGGCCGCCCAGGCCAAGGCCGAGGAGTTGACCCTGGACCCGAGCGAGCAGGCCAACGGCTGCGCCGCCTCGGACGACGGGTCCGACGGTTGGGGATTCTTCTGCGACTACCTGCGCCGCTGGTGGGTCGACCAGCCGGAGTTCGGGGACACCGTCGACGAGCGGGAACAGGCGCTGCGTCGCGGCGGCTACACCGTGGTCACCACGCTGGACCCGCAGATCCAGGCCACCGCACAGCAGCAGGCCACCGAGGTCTACGGGTACGACAACCCGCGCGCCCTGCCGATCGCCGCCGTCGAGCCCGGCACCGGCCGGGTCCTCGCGATGGCGGTCAACCGCCACTACAGCCTCGACGCCAACCCCGACGGGCAGGTCAACTACCCGAACACGGTCAACCCGTTGATCTCCGGCGGCGGCGGGGTCGCCGGCTACCAGGCCGGCTCCACGTTCAAGCTGTTCACCATGCTCGCCGCGCTGGAGTCCGGCCGGCCCCTGGCCACCGGCTTCGACGCGCCGAGCCGGCTGCCCACCCGGTACGCGGCCGACGGTGACAGCAGTTGCGGCGGCCGGTGGTGCCCCGCCAACGCCAACCCCGACTGGATGGACGGCTACCGGATGATGTGGGACGGCTTCGGCCGTTCGGTCAACACCTACTTCGTCTGGCTGGCCGAGCAGGTCGGACCGGAGAAGGTGGTCGAGATGGCGCAGCGGCTCGGCATCACCTTCCGCGCTTCCTCCGACGCGAACTTCGCCGCCGACGACGCGGCCAACTGGGGCGCGTTCACTCTCGGCGTGGCCGCCACCACCCCGCTCGACCTGGCCAACGCGTACGCCACCGTGGCGGCGGAGGGGACGTACTGCGCGCCGGTGCCGGTGGTGTCGGTGACCGCGCCGGACGGCGAGCGGCTGCCGGTCGGCGACCCGTCCTGCCGGCAGGTCCTCGACGCCGACGTGGCCCGTGCCGCCACCGACGCGGCGCGCTGCCCGGTCGGCCAGCAGTCCGCGTTCGGGCAGTGCAACGGCGGCACGGCCACCAGCGTGAACCGGATCCTCGACGGGCGTCCGGTGGCCGGCAAGACCGGCAGCTCCGACCAGGCCGCCACCGAGAGCTTCGTCGGATTCACCCCGCAGGTAGCGGTCGCCGGCATCGCCGCCAACCCGGACGACCCGACCGACTCGGTCGGCGCCGCCGTGCAGGCCCGAGTGATCGACGCGGTCGCCCGGATCATCGACACCGCCGTCGACGGCGAGCCGGAGCAGGACTTCGCCGCCCCCAGCCGGGAACTGGTCGGCACCCCCCGCCGCCCGGTCGAGCGCGACCCGTTCGACGACCGCCGTCCCGCCGGCGAAGACCTCCTGTCCGACCTGCGCCGCTGGTTCCAGAACCGAGGCTGACCACCCCACGCGCTCGTGCCGGTTTTGCGCTGTTAACAGGGGGCCCCTGCTATACACGAGGCGTTAAGAAGGGGCCCTTCCTTACACGTCAACGGGCAGAGCGGGGGCGGTAGGTGGTGACGACGCTGGGTAGGCCGCGGCGGACGATGCCGGCCCAGTCGGTGTCGCCGCGCAGCATCGCCGCCGCCGTGTTGCGGGCCTGGTCGACGGTGAAGTGCGGGGGCATCATCAGCTCGGCCGGATCCACCAGCGCGTTGATGACCGTGGGGCGGTCCGCGCGCAGCGCCCGGTCCCACACCTCGGCCACCTGGTCGGGATGGTCGACCAGCTCCCCGCGCAGCCCCAGCACCTCGCCCCACCGGTGATACGCGATGTCGGGCAGCTGCTGGCTGTCCGGGAACATCGGCGTGCCCTCGGTGGAGCGCTGTTCCCAGCTGACGAACGCCAGGTCCCGGTTGTTGAGCACCAGCACCACGAACCGTGGATCGGCCCAGCCCTGCCAGTACTTGGCCACGGTGATCAGCTCGTTGACCCCGTTCATCTGCATGGCACCGTCGCCGATCAGGGCCACCAGCGGGCGGTCCGGGTGGGCGAATTTGGCGGCGAGGGCGTACGGCATGGCGCCGCCCATGGACAGCAGGGTGCCCGACAGACTGGCCAGCATTCCCGGACGGACCTTCACATGGCGGGCGTACCAGGCGGTGGTGGTGCCGCAGTCCACGGCGAGCATCACGTCGTCGGGCAGCCGCTCGCTGAGGCTGGCGAAGAGCAATTGCGGGTTGACCGGGTTGGCGTTCTGCTCGGCCAGCTCCCGCTGCGACTGCCGCCAGGCAGCGGTGGCCCCGGCGATGGTCTGTCGCCAGCGGGTCGGTCCCAGCCCTGGTCCCAGCTCCCGCAGCAGGGCGCGCAGGGTGGGCGCGGCGTCGCCGGTCAGGTTCACCTCGGTCGGGTAGCGCAGGCCGAGCTGGGTGCCGTCGTGGTCGATCTGCACCGCCCGCGCCTGGCCGGGCGGTGGGTAGAACTCCGAGTACGGCATGTTGCTGCCGACGATGAGCAGCCGGTCGCACTCCTTCATCAGCTGCCAGCTGGGGCGGGTGCCGAGCAGGCCGATGGCACCGGTCACCCACGGCTCTCGGTGATCCACGGCGGTGAAGCCGAGCAGCGCCGTCGCCACCCCCGCGCCGAGGCGGTGGGCCACCTCACGTACCTCGTTCTCGGCACCGAGCGCGCCCTGGCCGACCAGCATGGCCACCCGCTCGCCGCTGGCCAGCACCTCGGCGGCGTGCCGGAGGTCCGTCTCCGGCGGCACGGTCGGGCCGCTGCTCGGCACGCTGCTGGTGTGGTAGTAGCCGTGCGCGTGCGGGGGGTTCGGCATCGCGTCCAGGTCCTGCACATCGAGCGGCAGGACCAGCGCGGCGACGGTACGCCGGGCCAGCGCGGTCCGGCAGGCCCGGTCGACCAGGTGCCGTACCTGCGACGGGTGGTCGAGCTGAGCCAGGAACGCTGCCGCGACATCCTTGTAGAGGGCGAGCAGGTCCACCTCCTGGTAGTAGCCGCCCCCCTCGGCGGTGAGCGCGGTGTGCCCGACCAGCGCCACCACCGGTTGGTGGTCCAGTTTGGCGTCGTAGAGGCCGTTGAGGGCGTGGATGGCGCCGGGGCCGCTGGTGACCAGGACGGCACCGATCGGTCCACCGCCGTACTTGACGTGCGCCGACGCGGCGAACCCGGCGGTCTCCTCATGCCGTACCTGGACGAACTGGGTCTGTTCGTCGGTCCGTTGCAGCGCCGAGGTCATGCCGTTGATGCCGTCGCCCGGAA
This sequence comes from Micromonospora phaseoli, assembly GCF_900109115.1. Lineage (GTDB taxonomy): Bacteria > Actinomycetota > Actinomycetes > Mycobacteriales > Micromonosporaceae > Micromonospora > Micromonospora phaseoli. Next base: position 122,422 of record NZ_FNYV01000015.1, on the reverse strand, counting down.
AGCCGAAGTACCGGCGTACGCCCCAGCAGGCGAGTCGCTGCACGATGTGGTCCGCGACGGTGGCCCCGCGGGGCAGCGGCCACGGGTCGGCCGGCACGAGCGTGCCGATGTGGTCTGCGCTCATCGGGTACGCCTTCCAATCGAGCTACTCAACGGAGTGGCCCGCATTCCCTGTTTATCCAGACATAACCGCCCGCGCGCAGTGCTCTGGATCGTCAGCTGGCGTTCGCGGTCACATAGTCGCGTGAGCCGGTGAACTTCTCGACCGGGTCGCCGAGAATCTGCCATGGCCACTCGGTAACCAACCCGTCGAGGAGCGCGAACGCGTGCCTGGCCGCATCGAACTCGTCGGCCAGTTCGAAGGCCATGGCGAATGTCGAAACGCGGGGTGCCCAGCCAGGGCCGGCGGGGATGTAGTCCGGATGGAAGATGGAGTTCTCCGCCGCGTCGACAAGTTCAGCTCGCACCTCGTCCGAGACGATGTACTCGTTGGCTCATCTCGGTCAGAGTTGCTCCACTTCTCGATGTGGGCGACGGCCACGAGTTCGTGCAGGAGGCTGTTCGGTCCGGCCGCCGTTGCGGCGCCCCGGGCGAAATCGAACATCTCCTCGTGACTGCCGGACCATTTTGCACACAGATACTGCAACCGCTGCTCGTGCGCGACCACGTGCCCCGGGTGTAGGCGGGTCACCGCCTCGAAGCGTTGCAGAGCCTCCGCCGACCCGACGCCGAGGCCCCGGGAACTGGTCACGAGCCACGCCCACGCGGTCACGTTGTCGGGTTCGCGGTCGAGTACCCTCCGCAACAACGTCTCGGCGTGGCGCAGTCGCTCATGGAAACCCCTGAACTGGGCAGCAGTGGTGTATTTCGCCCGCTTGCCGCCACGGGCCTCCCACGCCCAGTGCACCGCGTGACAGCCGGCGACCAGCACGGGCAGCGTCGACTCAGGCTCGGCATCGATCCAGTCCTGGATCCCGTCGACCCCGCCGACCGCCTCCATCAGGAAGGCCATCTCGTCCGGATCGGCGGCCATGTTGAGCAGCTCCCGGGCGAACTTCCAGCTGCGCTTCTCCAACGCCCGGATCAGCGCCTTCCGGTGCGGGTCACCGTAGGTCGGGTCCAGGAACGGATCCTTTGGTCGCTTCCTGAACGGCCACATGCAACCCAACCCCCACCTCGTACGCCGGACCGGCCGCCGATACTAGATGATCAGATTTGGCCGTGGCTGCCGGTGCCGAGCGTCGCCCGACTCCTTGCGGCGACACCGCCAAGCCCGCCGGACAGGGCGGTTCGGGCACCTGCGGGCCGTGTGGGACGAGGTCCCCCTGCCGGTCGCCGTCGCCGTGTCGCTTCTGGTGCTGACGGGCATGTCGGGCGTCGGCGGACGCTGAAGGCGCACCATGCCGCAGCTCGCGAACGCCTGGCGCGTCCTGTCGTCGACCAGGTGGCCGCCGGGAGTGGTCAGGGGCGCTTGGTGGAGCCGACGAACGACCGCCAGGCGGCCGGGGCGAAGGCGAGCACCGGGCCGGCTGGGTCCTTGCTGTCCCGGACGGCGATCACGCCGGCCAGGTTGTCGGCCACCTCGACACAGTCGCCACCGGACGTGCCGCTGCGGGTGGACTTCCGCCACCTGGCGTTACTGAGGTCCATGTTGGCTCTCAACTTCCTTGATCAGGGCGACCGAGAGGTCTTCGGGGAGGGCGACGCCTCGGAGGCACTCCCATCTGGCCAGCAGTGTAGCCAGGTGCTCTTCTGTGTCGGCCTCCTCGCCGCCGAGCTGACTCTCCAGGTGTCCGACCCAGGTGCCGTCCGGGAGCCGGGCCAGTAGCAGCGGCCCGGACAGGCCGACGTGCAGGCCGGCGCGGGCCGGGATGATGTGGATGTGGACGTGCGACAGCTCGGCCATCCGCAGCAGGTGGGCGAGTTGCTCGGCCATGACGGCGTCGGCGCGGCGCAGCACGGTCTCGTCGATCACCGCGACGAGTTGCGGCGGGCGCTCGCGCCTGAGGATCTCCTGACGTTCCAGCCGGGCCGCGACCTGCTGCTCGATCTCCTGCTCCGGGCGGGTGTCGTCGAAGCGCAGCACCGCCCGGGCGTAGTTCTCGGTCTGTAGCAGGCCGGGGATCAACGTCGGATGGAAGCAGCGCAGCTGCCGGGCGGCACGTTCCGCCTTCAACCAGGGCATGAACCAGGCGGGCTGGCCGTCCCGCTGGGCGGTGCGTAGCAGCGACTCGAAGAGGCCGCCGGTCTCCAGGATCTCGTCAGCCCGGCGGGCGTACGGCAGATCGACCGCGCGGGTGCCTGTCTCCACTGCGGACACCGTGGAGCCCGAGTAGTTGGTCCGTTTACCGAACTCCTCCTGGTTCATGCCGGCCAACGCCCGCTGCTTGCGAAGCTGGACGCGGATCAGCTCCACGCTCTGCTCACCTTCCATGCGTCCTCCGCCGAAGTAGTCAAGATCGCCAACGGCCGCCAGTCGGTATCCCACCAGCACTGGCCGCCGACAGACGGCTGTCACGATCCACGGAACATCGCCGCGACCAGGCCCGACGGCTTCCGAGCGTAGTGGCGTTCTCAGCAGACTGTCACGCATGCGGATCCGCTCCACGCCGGACGGGCTGGGGCGGGTCCTGCTTCCGGGGCCGTCCCGCGCTTCCCCCGTGCCGGGGCGGCCCCTTCCCACCGCCGCTGTGGGTGCATCTGTTGAGGCCATAGCGACCACAGATGTACGCCTTGAGGGAGGTCGACATGCGGCCAGGCCGCCCGTACCCCGCCGGCCCCGACGCCCCGCACACCCCGTTGCGGCCGATGTGGTGCTGCCGGGCCGACGGGCAGCCGTGGCCGTGCGGGTCGGCCCGGCTGCTGCTGCGGGCCGAGTACGACCACGACCTGACCGGGCTGTCGATCTACCTTGCCGGCCTGATGTACGAGGCGATGCGCGACCTCTACCACCTCAACCCGCACGACGGCCCCGAGCCCAAGGCGCTGTTCGACCGCTTCCTGGCCTGGGCCCGACCTCGCCGACAGCAGTGCGCGGATCCTGGAAGGTCCGTCGACTAGGGTCGGTGGCATGGTCGCCCACCGCCTGACGCGGGACGAAGCTCGTCGGATCGCGATCGGGGCCCAGCTGCTCGCCGAGCCGCGACCGACCGACCTGGTCGAGGTCGTCGACCGACTGACGATCCTGCAGCTCGACCCGACCGCCGCCATCGCGCCGAGCGCCGATCTGGTGCTGTGGAGCCGGCTCGGCCCGAGCTACCAGCCCGCACACCTGACCCGGGCCATCGAGCCCGACCGGACTCTGGTGGAGACGGTCGCCTACATCCGGCCGCCCCGCGACCTGGCCGCCGTGCTCGCCGAGGCCCGGGCCGCGACCCACCCGTCATTCCGAGCCTGGATCGAGGAGAACGAGTCGTTCCGCCGCGACATCCTGGCGTTGCTGGAGGAGAAGGGCCCGCTGCTGTCCCGGGACATCCCCGACACGAGCGTGGTGCCCTGGCCGTCGTCGGGCTGGACCAACAACCGCAACGTCACCAAGATGCTGGAACTGTTGGCCCGGGACGGGCAGGTGGCGATCTCCGGCCGTAAGGGGCGGCAGCGCCACTGGGATCTGCCCGAGCGGGTCTACCCCGTCGACCTGTCCGAACTCGACCCCGAGGCGGCGGCCCGGCACCGCAACGAGCGTCGGCTCGCGGCACTCGGGATCGCCCGGTCCGGCGGTACCCAGATGCCGGGCGAGTCGCCGTACGTCGGTGACGCGGGGGAGGAGGCCGTCGTCGAGGGCACGCCCGGCACCTGGCGCGTGCATCCGGCGTACGTGGGGCTGCCGTTCGAGGGACGCACGGCGCTGCTCTCACCCTTCGACCGGCTGATCCACGACCGGGTACGCACCGAGCAGCTCTTCGACTTCGAGTACCTGCTGGAGATGTACAAGCCCCGGCAGAAGCGCCGCTGGGGTTACTTCGCCCTGCCCGTGCTCCACCATGATCGACTCGTCGGCAAGCTGGATGCCACCGCCGACCGCAAGGCCGGCACCCTGGTCGTCAACGCCGTGCACGAGGACGTCGCCTTCACCGGGGCGATGACCGCCGAGGTGCGCGCCGAGATCGAGAACCTCGCCGGCTGGCTCGGCCTCACGGTCACCGGCTACTAGGTGTCGTACTCGCCGCTGTCCCACGGTGGGCTGAACGCCATGTAGTCGCCCGGTTCGAGGGTCACCCACCAGGTGTCGTCGTCATCCTCGGGCGCCCTGGGGATCAGCCCGAAGGTGGTGCCGAACCGGTCGACCGAGAACGGCTCGACCTCGATGCGGGTGAAGGTGACCTCGCCGAGCTCGGCCAGCCTGGCCTCGTACGCCGTCCGTCGCGCCTCGCGGTCCATCAGTGCTCTCGAGCCGAAGGTGTCGATCCTCGCCTCCAGGAACCGGCCCTCGGTGTCGAAGAGGTAGCACGCGACGAACTCCTGACCCTCGTCGTTGCCGTAGGCGGGCTCGAACGGGGTGGTGAGGAAGAACTGCCGACCGTCGGCCGTGCGACCCACGTGCTCGGCGTGATAGTCGTCGTGGTCGATGGCTATGCGGCTCGGTGGTCCGGGCTCCATCCGGCTGCTCCTCTCGCGTCCACAAGTGAGCCGTCACGGCCCCACGACAGGCATCATGGCGACCGGGTACGACAGGTTTCACCCAGCGAGTCGGTGACGAGGCGTTCGACGTCGGCCCAGGTAGGTGTGTGCCGACCGTAGGAGGGCACCGGTCGGCGTTGCGGCCCGAAGACGTACTGGTGGGCGACGGTGCCGCGAATCGCGGCGTGCACCTCGGGATGGTCGTCCACGAAGTGGGTCAGCCCGAGTTCGAGGCAGTGCGTCCGCTTGTCGGCCCGGGTGCGACAGAACCGGACGTGGTCGCGGGCAAGGCCGCTGCGCCGGTAGAAGTCGTGGGCGTCGAGCCATCTGCGGGTACGGGCCGCTACCCGCGGGCCGCACTTGGAGACCAGCCACACCCGGCCGTCGAACAGGGCGACGAGGCGGGCGACGGCCTCGACGGCACCGGGTACCTCCGGAGTCGCCAGCATGGTGGCCTCGTCGCCGCTGAAGAATGCGGTGTCGCCGCCGCCCGGATGGTTGGGGCCGTCGATGATGACCCGGCCGATGTCGACGCCGAGTCGCGGAGTGTGATCGTTCATGCGGACCAGGATGCGAGCCCAAACGTCGCTGCGGAACTATTCTTTGGCCACGTCTCTATAGTCGTAGGCTATGGACGGACGGGACCTCCTCGAACCCGACGCACTGCGGTCGTTCGCGGTCTTCGCCGAACACCGCAACTTCACCACCGCCGCGGCCGTGCTGCACATCAGCCAGCCCTCCCTGCACGTGAAGATCCGGAAGCTGTCCGCCGCACTCGGCGCCGAACTCTACGAACGCGACGGCCGCCGACTCACGTTGACCGCCGCCGGCGAACGCCTCGCCGCGTTCGCGCTCGACTCGCGTCGCCGGGCCGACGAGTTCCTGCGGGAACTCCACCAGGACACCGCGCCGACCGTGACCATCGCCGCCGGCCGGGGGGCGCTTCGCTGGGTGATCGCCGAGCCGATCCGGCAGATCGGCCGCCAGGGCCGCCGGGTACATGTGATCACCACGAACCGGGACGGTGCCCTGTCCGCCCTCACCGCCGGTCAGGCCGACCTGGCCGTCATCGCCCACGATCCGCCGGGACGGCAGGTCGAGGCGGTGCAGATCGCCGCGTACCGGCAGGTGCTCGTGATCGACGACGGGCACCCGCTGGCCACCCGCCGGCAGATCCGGCTCCGCGACATCGACGGGCTGGACCTCGTCGTACCGCCGGTCGGGCGAGCGCACCGGCGGGCGCTGGACCGCGCCCTGCTCGACGCGGACGTCACCTGGCAGGTCGCGGCCGAGGTCGACGGCTGGGATCTGCTGGTGCACCTGGTCGCGCTCGGCGTGGGCGCCACCATCGTCAACGGCTGCGTCGAGGTCCCCGACGGCCTGCGCGCGGTCCCGATCCACGGCCTGCCGAAGATCCGGTACTGGGCCGCCTGGCGCCCGCAACGACAGTCGCTGGTGCGGGACCTCCTCGACCAGTTCGGGCACCGTCCGTGACCGACCGGCTCACCTCGACCAGCAAGTTCCTGGCGTACGTGCTGCGGCACCGCCCGGGCGCCGTCGGGATCACTCTCGACCCGGGCGGCTGGATCGAGGTGGACGTCCTGCTCGCGGCGCTGGCGCGGCACCGTCGGCCGGTCGGCCCGGAGTTGCTCGCCCAACTGGTCACCGGCACCGACCGGCAACGGTTCGAGCTGCACGAGGGTCGGATCCGGGCTGCCCAGGGCCACTCGATCCGGGTCGACCTGCAGTTGCAGCCAGCCACGCCGCCGCCGCTGCTCTACCACGGCACCGTCGCCCGCTTCCTGGTCGGCATCGGCGTCGACGGACTCCTGCCGCGCGGCCGTACCCACGTCCACCTCTCCTCCGATCGGCGGACCGCCGCGACGGTCGGCGCCAGACGCGGCGAACCGGTCATCCTCACCGTCGACGCCGCCGGCATGCACCGCGACGGCTTCACCTTCTACCGGGCCGTCAACGGCGTCTGGCTGACCGATCGGGTACCCCCCACCTACCTGGCCACCCCGACCTGACCCCGCCGCCCAACCCGCCGATCGCCCCGGTCCCACCGGATGGATGGGTGGGGTCGGTGGGTGAGGTGGGGGTTCGGGAGAATCGGCGGGTGCCTGTTGAGCTGATCACCGATCCTGGCGACGAGCGGATCGGCGACTACCGTGCGCTGACCGACGTCGAGCTGCGGACCCGCTGGGAGCCGCCGCACGGCCTGTTCATCGCCGAGGGTGAGCTGGTGCTGCGCCGAGCGCTGCGGGCCGGCTACCCGGCCCGGTCGTACCTGGTCGACGCCAAGCGGGTCGACCAGCTCGCCGACCTGGACACCGGCGACGCCCCGGTCTACGCCGCCACGCAGGACGTGCTGCGCTCGGCCACCGGCTTCCACGTGCACCGGGGGGTGCTCGCCTCGTTCCGACGCAAGCCGCTGCCGACCGCCGCCGAGGTGCTGGCCACCGCCGGACGGGTGGTGATCCTCGAAGACGTCAACAACCACACCAACCTGGGTGCCATCTTCCGGGCGGTCGCGGGGCTCGGCGTGGATGCCGTGCTGCTCTCGCCCACCTGCGCCGACCCGCTCTACCGCCGCAGCGTACGGGTCAGCATGGGCGAGGTCTTCGCCGTGCCGTACGCCAAACTGGAGCCCTGGCCGGCGGCCCTGGCGCAGGTGCAGGCGGCCGGCTTCACGGTCCTGGCGCTGACCCCGGCGCTGGACGCAGTGCCCGTTCAGCGGCTCGACCAGGCCCAGCGGGCTCGGGCCGCGCTGCTGCTCGGCGCCGAGGGCGCGGGGCTGACCGGGGCGGCCATGGCGGCCAGCGACGTACGCGTGGTGATCCCGATGCGGCGCGGCGTGGACTCGCTGAACGTCGCTGCCGCCACCGCCGTGGCCTGCTGGGAACTGGGCCGCGACGACCCCTGGTAGCCCGGGCTCGACGTCGCCGTCGAGGCCCGAACCGCACCGCCCACCGGCCGGTGGGCCGAGCTGGCACCTGGCGGGCCGGACGGTCGAGGTTCGCGAAGAGCTGCGGGTACCGTGTCGCCCGTGTTCCCTACCGTCCGTGAGGTCCTGGCGTTGGACCCGGTACGCCACGGCGCTCCGCGCCTGGTCGCCGGCGAGGCCCGGCTGGACCGCCCGGTGCGCTGGGTGCACGTGGCCGAGGTGCCGGACATCGCGACCCTGCTCGGCGGCGGCGAACTGGTGCTCACCACCGGCATCGGGCTGCCCGCCGACGATGCCGGGCTGCGGGCCTTCATCGGCGACCTGGCGGGTGTCGGTGTCTCCGGGCTCGTGGTCGAGCTGGGCCGGCGCTACCTCAGCGGCGTACCCCGGGTGATGGTCGCCACCGCCGAACGCCACGGCCTGCCGTTGGTGGAGCTGCGCCGGGCCACCCCGTTCGTCCGGATCACCGAGGCGGTGCACGCCCTGATCGTGGACGCCCAACTCACCGAGCTGCGGGCCACCGAGGAGATCCACCAGCGGTTCACCGAGCTGTCCGTGGAGGGCGCCGACCCGGGTGAGGTGGTCCGGCAGGCCGCCGAGCTGTCCGGCTGCCCGGTGGTGCTGGAGAACCTGTCCCGCCAGGTGCTCGCGTACGACCCGGCGGGAGAGAACGCCGAGCTGCTGTTGAACGGGTGGGAGCAGCACTCGCGGCGGATCCGGCCGGCCGGCCGCACCGCGTACGACCCGGACAGCGGCTGGCTGGTCACCACGGTGGGCGCCCGGGGTGAGGACTGGGGTCGGCTGCTGCTGCGCTGGCCGGGCGGCGGTGCGCTGAGCCGGCTGGACGGTAATGCGCTGAGCCGGGTGGACGGTAATGCTCTGAGCCGGCTGGACGATGGTGCTCCGAGCCGGGTGGACGGTGTGGTGGTCGGCCCGGTGGTGCCGCCGACCCGCCTGACGATCCTGGTCGAGCGGGCCGCCTCGACGCTGGCCCTGGGGCGGCTCATCCGCCGCGACGAGGAAGGGCTGGAACGGCAGATCCACCGGACCCTGCTCACCGCGCTGCTGGACCGATCCCGTCCGGTGGACGAGGTGGCCCTGCGGGCCCGAGGACTGGGCCTGGTGCTTGAGCGCCGACACCTGGTCGGGGTGGTGATCCGGCACCGCGCCGACGACCCGGCGCCAGACAGTGGCCCGGCCGATGACGCGGGCTCCGGTGGTGATCCCGGTCCGGCTCGGCTGCGGGATCTCGCCGAGTCGGTGGGACAGGCGTTGCGGGAAGCCAACCTGACCGGCCTGACCAGCGCCGTCGACGACCAGGCGGTCGGCGTGTTGCTGGCGCTGCCGGACCCGGCTTCGGAGGAGCGGGCGCTCGCCGCCTTCGCCGCCGCGTTGCGCCGATCCCGCCCCGATCCGCGGCCCACCGGTCCGAGACCCAGCGATCCGCGGCCCGCCGATCTGCGGTCCGCCGAGTTGCGGTCCGTCGATCCGCGGTCCGCCGAGTTGCGGTTCGCCGATCCGGCGCCGGTCCGGTCGGGCAGTGGTGACAAGGGGACCGCGCCGGTCCGGTCGGGCAGTGGTGACAGAGGGACCGCGTCCGGCCGGTCGGCCAGCGGGCTGATCATCGCGGCCGGGTCAGGGGTGGGCAGCCTGCGGGAGGCGGGACGGTCGCTGACCGAGGCACGGCAGGTCGCCGAGGCGGCCCGGCGGGACCGCCGGGAGCTACCGATCTTCCGGCTGCCGCACGTCGGGCTCGCCGGGCTGCTGCACCTGCTGCGGGACGAGCCGCGCCTACAGACGTTCGTCGAACGGGAGTTGGGGACCCTGCTGGCGTACGACGCCCAGCATCCGCGTGAGCAGCTGCTCGGCACCCTGCGGGCGTACCTGGAGCAGGGCCGGAACAAATCGGCGGCGGCCGTCGCCGCCCACCTGTCCCGCCCGGCGTTCTACGAGCGGCTGGCCCGCATCGGCCGGATCCTCGACGTCGACCTCGACTCGGTCGACGCCTGCCTCTCCCTCCACGTCGCCCTCCTAGCCCTAGACACCATCCGCACCCCCTAACACCCCCACCCCCACCCCCCTGCGCGCGTTGATCAAGAAGTTTGCGCCATTTTTGATCTCTGTGCTGACCAAAACTTCTTGATCAACGTGGGCGGGGGCCGGGGGCGCGGGGGCGGGGTGGGGGCGGGGTGGGGGGTTAGGGGGTGAGGGTTTGGAGGGTTTTGGTGTAGGTGGGGGGGATGTGGTGGCCGGCAGTGGCGGGGGTGAAGGTGTCGGAGGTGGCGGCCGTGGCCCAGGCGGTGTCGGGGACCGCCGCGACGAGGGCGCGGACGACGGGGGTGTCGCGCCAGTCTGGCTGCTCGGCGAGCAGGCTCAGCGCCACCACCGACTCCTCCACCTCGCCGACGCACTCGAACGGCTTGTGCCCGTCCACGCCGAGCAACTCGCGGTAGCCGGGGATCTGCGTGGAGTCGGCGAGCAGGTCTCCGCCGAAGATGTGGGTGAGCCGCTCGCGGGGCATGAACGGCGCCATGGCCAGGAAGACGAATCGGCACTTGGGGCAGTCTCGGCACCACCGCTCGCTGGCGTCGCGGAGCTTGAACGCGGCGTTGCAGCTGGTGACCACGTCGTCGTAGCGGTCGATGGTGGCGAAGAGCCGGGCGATGTGCAACTCGGACAGGGGACGCAGCAGCGAGAAGTACGGTTCGGTCAGCCCGGCGTGCTCGGCCAGGGCCGCCCGCAGCAGCCCTTCGGCCTCGATGCCCTTGGACCACTGATGGTTGATCTCGTGGCCGTTCCAGCTCAGGTTCGGGTCCGACGCCGAGCGCTCGTTGGACATCACCACCGGTCCCAGCCCGTGCAGCACCGCGGTGGCGACCGCGATCAGCGAGTTGATCGCGGTCACCGGGATGTGGCCGTTACGGGCGCCGGCCGCGTTCAGCTCGAACAGCACCGGGTCGATGCGGCGTCGGGCCGCGAGCGGGGTGAGCCCGGACGCCTCGTTCACCGCCTTGATCACATGGTTCGGGTTGACCGAGAAGGGCACCGGGTCGAGGCCGGCCCGGCGTAACGCCTCCAGGCTGACGATCGAGTCCTTGCCGCCGCCGACCGCCGACAACGGGCGCCGATCGGAGTTGTCGTACTCGGCGGCGGGCGGCACCCGACCGTCCGGGACCTGCGGGGTCAGCTCCAGCACGTACGGCAGCTGATTGCGGTAGGCGTACTCGGCGAGGCCCTTGGTGTAGACGGCCGTGACGAACTCGACGGCGGCCGGGCCGAGCGGTGCCGGCAGCACCAGCTGCCCCGGCGCGGCGGTCTTGTAGTAGCTGACCCCGGCCACGACGTGCAGCAGCTCGAGCACCCGGCCGAGAGCGGCCACGGCGGCGTCCGACGGCGACTCCTCGGGCACCGGCAACGTGATCACCTCGGTGAACCGTTGCTCACCGTCGCGCCCGGTCAGGGCGTAGTCGAACAACGCCTCGCCGGTGGAGAGGTCGATCGAGTAGGACGGGAAGGTGAAGGCGTCCATCCGCGCCAGCTGCGTGTTGAGCACACGCCATACTAGGCCCTGGTTCGTCCTGCGGTGCCCGGCTCCGCCGGACCGTGCCTGTGCCCATGCCGCTGTCGCACCCGAGGAGAGCTTGTGCGCCTGTCTGACCTGCGCGGACGTAAGGTCGCCGTCTGGGGGGCCGGCCGGGAGGGGCGGGCCGCGGTGATCGCGATCGCCGCCCACGGCCCGGCCGACCTGGTCGCCGTCGACGACAGCGGCAACTTCCTCTCGCTGCCGTGGGACGGGCCGCTGGCGGAGGCCGCCCCGCTGGTCAGCGGTGAGGAGGGCTTCGACCGGCTGGCCGCCGCCGACGTGGTGGTCCGTTCGCCGGGTGTGCCGCAGACCCACCCGTGGCTGGTGGAGCTGCGTCACCGTGGGGCGACCGTCACCCAGGGCACCTCGCTGTGGATGGCCGACCACGGCGAGCGCACCATCGCGGTGACCGGCAGCAAGGGCAAGAGCACCACGTCGAGCCTGATCAGTCACCTGTTGACGGCGGTGGACCGGCCGAACGTCTTCGGCGGCAACATCGGCGTACCGACGCTGGACCTGCCCGAGTCGGAGCTGTACGTGCTGGAGCTGTCCAGCTACCAGTGCAGCGACCTGACCGACTCGCCCCGGGTGGCGGTGGTCACCGCGCTCTTCCCCGAACACCTCGACGCGCACGGCGGCGAGCGGGAGTACTACCGGGACAAACTCAATCTGCTCGCGTACGGCCCGCGCACCGTGGTGGTCAACGGCGCGGACCCGCGGCTGGCGTTCGAGTTGGGCGACCGGGCGGCGGTACGGGCGGGTACGGCCGACTCGGTGAACGTCGCCGCCGGCCCGGACGGCACGCCCTGGTTCCACCGGGTCGACCAGCCGCTCTTCCCGAGGGCGGTGCTGCCGCTGGTGGGTCGGCACAACGAGGGCAACCTCTGCGTGGCGCTGGCCGTGCTCGACACGCTCGGCGTGGACCTGGTCGACCGCAAGGACACGCTGGCCGTGGCGGTCGCCGAGTTCCAGGGGCTGGCCCACCGGCTGACCGAGATCGCCGACCCGTCCGGCCTGACCTTCGTCGACGACACCCTGGCGACCAGCCCGTACGCGGCCATCCACGCCATCGACGCGTACGAGGGGCGGCCGTTGACCGTGATCGTCGGCGGCAGCGACCGGGGTGTCGACTACGGCCCGCTGCGCGATCACCTGGCCGAGCGGGAGCTGACCGTGATCGGTATTCCGGACAGCGGCCCCCGGATCGTGGCCGCGCTCGACGGGTTGCCGAAGGTGCGTACCGAACTGGTCGAGGACCTCACCGAGGCGGTGCAGCTGGCCCGGCAGGTCACCCCGGCCGGCGGGGTGGTGCTGCTGTCGCCGGCCGCACCGAGCTACGGCCGGTTCCGCAACTTCGAACACCGCTCCGAGGTCTTCGCCGAGGCCGTCCGCGCCACCACCCCGGCCTGACCCCGCGCCCCACCCGGGGCCTGCGGTCGATCATGAGGTTGGCGGGTCGGTCCGGCGGATCTGACTCCGTCAGCGTCATGATCAACAGTGCTGGGGAGGGTGGGGTACAGGGCGCGCATCGAGCGGATGGCGGAGCGGATCTCCTGGAGGTAGCGGCCGGGGGTGAGGGTCGGCTCCGGCAACCGGACCAGCTCCGGCAGGGTCGGGTCGACGCCGACCGTCTCGATCTCGCAGCCGTACGGCACCGCCAGGGTGCGTAGCGCGTCGCAGTGCTGGAACGGCACGTAGATCGGCGCGGTGACCAGCAGCACCTCGTCGCCGGGGGCGAGCTGGGCGTGCTCGGCCCAGAACCGTTGGGTGTCGGCGGTGTGTGCGCGGCGGCGCTCCGGTTCGCTCGACGGCGCGGCCAGCACCCGCACCGGCGGTGTCCCGGCCGGACGGTAGGTCCGCGACGACCACGAGTGGTGCGGATGGCCGGCATCGAGCCCGTCGTCGACCTCCGGGACGGACACCCCGAAGCTGCGCCGCACCGCCGCGTCCAGCGCGTCGACCTCCGTGTCGCAGCCGGACACGCCGGCGTCGGCGAGGGTACGCCGCTCGACCTCGGACAGCGGGCGGTAACTACCCAGCACCGCCACCTCGCCGCTGACCTCGACGCCTCCGGTAGCGCCGGTGGCGCCGGCCGGGGCGAGTTGGGCCCCCGGGCCGGCGTGCAGCAGGTGTGCCGCGTACGCCACCCGGCGCAGGCAGGCGTGGGCCAGCCCGCCCAGCACCACCAGGTGCGCGTACCGGAGCTGGGCCGGTGGCCGTGGCCGGACCAGGCCGAGCGCGCTGGCGGCGGCATGGACCTGGGCGGCGGTGGCGTCGTCCAGGTCGGGTTCCCGGGCCTCGGGCCGCTCCCGGCCGGCCCGGAAGTCCCACTGACCGGCGGAGAAGTCGTCCAACCCGGCGAGCACCGTGGCGAGGTCGCCGGCCGGCCAGCGGCCACCGAAGCGGGCCACCAACTCCCGTAGCGGCGCGCTGCCGACCCAACGGGCGATGCCGCTGCTGATCGCGTCGACCCCGCCGTCGGGGGTGCTGTTCGGCAGCGGCACGGACGGGCCGGTGGGCCCGGGCGGTGACACGGGACGCGCGGGCACGCTCGGATCGTACCGACCAGCCGGCGAGCGCGGGCCGGACCCGCCGGTCGTCGGCGCGGCCGGGGGCGTGGTTGCCAGGTCCTACCCTGACGGCAGCTGGCACCAGGAGGTCATCCATGGCCCAACCCCTGCGCCGTACCCGCAGCGGCCGATTCGACAGCCCCGCCGGGGTGGCCCGGCTGCTGGCGCACACCGACCCGGTCGCGTTGATCGGCATCGTGCTGTCGGTCACGCTCTCCGTCACGCTCGACCTGACCGGCGCGGCCGACGGCGTGGAGTCGCTGTTGGCCGGCCTGATGGGCATCACCATCTCGCTGTTGGTGGATTCGATGGCGCGCGCCGAGCGCCGGTTCCACCTGCGGACCCTGCTGGCCGGCCCGCCCTGGCTCGTGCAGGCGCTGCCCGAGCTGGCCGCCGCCGCCCGGGAGGCGATCGACCGGCATCCGGGCACCCGGGTGGCCGACGAGACCCGGCGGCGGGTCGAACGGTTCCAGGCCGATCTCGCCCAGTTGCGCCAGGGACGCGTCATCCGGCCCGGCCCCGACTACCAGGACATGCTCGCCGCGACCAGGGAGTGCGTACGGCAGTTGGAGGCGCTGACCAACGTGCTGCCCCGGCTCGGCTGGTGGCGCAGCGACATCGGCCGGCAGTACTGGACGGAGAACCTGGCGGCGCTGGAGCGTGGCGTGCGGATCACCCGCATCTTCACCTACGCCGAGTTCTCCGAGGAGCTGGCGGAGCTGGTGGCGGAGCAGCGTGCGGCGGGGGTACGGGTGGGTTTGTTGCCGACCGTAGCGGTCCCCGCCGACCTGCACGTCAACCTGATCCGCTGGGACGCGACCGCGTGCTGGACGGCCGGGATGAGCGCGCACGGCGAGATCAACGAGAACCGCTTCTCGGTCAACCCCGCCGATGTGGCCGGGACCGCTGAGACCTTCCAGGCGTGCGTCGTGCTGGCCAAGTTCGACGGCTGAGCAGCTGCGCCGGTGACCGCCCAGGGCGTGCTGCTGGTGACCGCCGTGGTCTGGGCGGTGAGCCTGATCCGCCCGGTGCGGTGGCGGGCCTTCGTCGCCAGCCTGCCGCTGCCGATGTCGGCGGCGCTGCTGGCGACCGGGTACCAGGTGGACGGCGGACAGCTCGTCGGCGTGGTCGGGCTGAACCTGTTCTTCGGCATCGTGCTGCTGACGCACCACCGGCTGCGCTGGCCGATCCTGCTGGCCGATCTGGCGGGCATCGCCGGTTACCTGGCCGTGGCGGCGGCGCTGGGGCCGGTCGCGCTGCCGCTCCTGCCCACGCTGGCCGGCGTCGTGCTCCTCTGGCTGATCGCCGTGCTGGTGTTGGGCCGCTGGGCACCGGCACCCGATCCGGATCCGGTGGTCGCTTCGGAGGCGGCGCGGCTGCCCGCGGCGGTCCGGCTGCTGCTGATCCTCGCCGGGGCGACGCTGACCGGCCTGCTCGGCCAGGTGCTGCGCGGGCTGGTGGTGACCTTCCCGTACGCGGGGGTGCTGGTGGCGGTCGAGGTGCGGCGGGAACTGCCCGAGTTCTGCCGGCACTTCGTCCGTAACAGCTTGGCCCTGATCGGCTTCCTCGCCGGGGTGTACCTGGGGCAGGAGGTCTCCGGCGGGGTCGCTCTGGCGCTGGGCTGGGCGGGCTTCGGGCTGATTGCGGCGGCGTTGCATCTGCCGCCGTACCTGCACGGAAAACGTAGCTCGGCAGCCGTGACAGCTACCGGAAGCGTGGCTGAGCCGGCTTCCGACGACGGAAAGCGTTGACGCACTGTCAACGCTGAGGGGTCACCACCCGACACATTGGCACTTGTCGGCACAGCGATGGTGGTGAAAGCGTTCGGTTACCGCGAACCGAAGGGGCGACGATGACCACCGACGATCTGCTGGCCCGGCACCGGGCCGTGCTCCCGTCCTGGATGCCGCTCTACTACGCCGAGCCGATCGAACTCGTCAGCGGCGAGGGCCGTCGGGTCACCGACGCGCAGGGCCGCACCTACCTGGACTTCTTCGGTGGCGTGCTGACCAACTCGCTCGGCTACGACATCGCCGAGGTGCGGGAGGCGGTGCAGCGGCAGTTGGCCACCGGGATCGTGCACACCTCGACGGTCTACCTGATCCGCCAGCAGGTCGAGTTGGCCGAGAAGGTGGCGACGCTCTCCGGCATCCCCGACGCCCGGGTCTTCTTCACCAGCTCCGGCACCGAGGCCAACGAGGCGGCGCTGCTGGTCGCCACCAACTATCGCCGCTCGCACCAGATCCTCGCGGTGCGCAACAGCTACCACGGCCGGACGTACGCGACCATGGGGGTGACCGGCAACCGCAACTGGTCGCCGACCGCGCTCAACCCGTTGCAGGTGGCCTGGTTGCACTCGGGCGAGCGGCTCCGTGGTCTGCTGGCCCGGCTGCCCGAGGCCGACCGGATCGACGCCGCGGTGGAGGACCTGCGCGAGGTGCTGGCCACGCAGACCAGCGGGGAGGTGGCCTGCCTGATCGCCGAGCCGATCCAGGGGGTGGGCGGCTTCGTGCACGGCCCCGACGGCCTGCTCGCCGGTTGGAAGAAGGTCCTCGACGAGCACGGCATCCTGCTCATCTCCGACGAGGTGCAGACCGGTTGGGGGCGGACCGGGGAGCACTTCTGGGGCTACCAGGCGCACGGCGTCACGCCGGATCTGATCACCTTCGCCAAGGGCATCGGCAACGGATTCGCGCTGGCCGGCGTGGTGGGCCGCGCGGAGGTGCTGGAGTCGGTGCAGGGGATCAGCTTCTCCACCTTCGGCGGCAACCCGCTCTGCACCGCGGCCGGCAACGCGGTCCTGGACTACCTGCTGGAACACGACCTGCAGGCGAACGCCGCCCGGGTCGGCGCGATCCTCGGCGACGGGCTGCGCGACGCGGTCGCCGGCCTCGACCGGGTCGGTGAGGTGCGCGGCAAGGGCCTGATGCTCGGTGTGGAGTTCGTGCACCCCGGTACCGGCGAGCCGGACCCGGCGCTGGCCACGCGGGTCTTCGAGGCGTGCCGGGCGGGCGGCCTGTTGACCGGCAAGGGCGGGTTGTACGGCAACGTGCTGCGGATGGGGCCGCCGTTGACGCTGACCGAGGAGGAGGCCCGCGAGGGGCTGGCCATCCTGGTCGAGGCGATCCGTTCCTGCGCGGCGGGGCTGCCGGCGTGAACCTCATCGGGCACTTCGTGGACGGCAAGCGGGTCGGCGGCACCTCCAGCCGGTGGGGGGACGTCTTCGATCCGGCCACCGGTCTGCGTACCGGTGCGGTGGAGTTGGCCAGTGCCGCGGACGTCGCGGTCGCGGTGCAGGCCGCCGAGCGCGCGGCTCGCACCTGGCGGAACGCGTCGCTGGCGAGGCGGACGGCGGTGCTGTTCGCCTTTCGCGAGCTGGTCAACTCCCGCCGCGACCAACTGGCCGAGGTGATCACCGCCGAGCACGGCAAGGTGCTCGCCGACGCCGCCGGCGAGGTGCAGCGCGGGCTGGAGGTCATCGAGTACGCGTGCGGCATCCCGTCGGCGCTGCGTGGCGGCTTCAGTGAGAACGTCTCCACCGAGGTCGACTCGTACAGCCTGCGGCAGCCGCTCGGCGTGGTCGCGGTGATCAGCCCGTTCAACTTCCCGGTGATGGTGCCGCTGTGGTTCGTCCCGGTGGCGGTGGCCGCCGGCAACGCCGTGGTGCTCAAGCCGAGCGAGAAGGATCCGAGCGCGGCCCTGCTGCTGGCCGAGTGGTTCGCCGAGGCCGGCCTGCCCGACGGGGTGCTGAACGTGGTCAACGGTGACGCCGAGGCGGTCGACGCGCTGCTGGACCATCCGGCGGTCAGGGCGGTGTCGTTCGTCGGCTCGACCCCGGTAGCGCGGCACGTCTACCAGCGCGGCACGGCGACCGGTAAGCGGGTGCAGGCGCTCGGCGGGGCGAAGAACCACATGGTGGTGCTGCCCGACGCCGACCTCGACCTCGCCGCCGACGCGGCGGTCAACGCCGGGTTCGGCTCGGCGGGGGAGCGGTGCATGGCGATCTCGGCGCTGGTCGCCGTGGAACCGGTCGCCGACGAGTTGGTGGCGCGGATCGCCCAGCGGATGGCCGGGCTGCGCACCGGTGACGGGCGGCGCGGCTGTGACATGGGCCCGCTGGTCACCGCCGCGCACGCGGCGAAGGTCCGCTCCTATGTGGCGGCGGGCGTACGGGCCGGCGCGGTGCCGGTGGTGGACGGCCGGGACGTGGAGCCCGACGGCGACCCGGACGGCTTCTGGCTCGGACCGACCCTGTTCGACCACGTCACCCCGGAGATGTCGATCTACACCGACGAGATCTTCGGGCCGGTGCTGTCGGTGCTGCGCGTCGGCTCGTACGACGAGGCGGTGGAGCTGGTCAACGCCAGCCCGTACGGCAACGGCACGGCGATCTTCACCAACGACGGTGGTGCCGCCCGGCGCTTCCAGCACGAGGTGGAGGTCGGCATGGTCGGCATCAACGTGCCGATCCCGGTGCCGATGGCGTACTACTCGTTCGGCGGCTGGAAGTCGTCGCTCTTCGGCGACCTGCACGCGCACGGCGCCGACGGCGTCGCGTTCTTCACCCGGGGCAAGGTGGTCACCAGCCGGTGGCTGGATCCGCGACACGGCGGGGTCAACCTCGGCTTCCCCACCCAGACCTGAGCAGCCGCAGGGTGCCTGCGCCGGCCAGGTAGAGCACCAGCGCGGCGACCGGCAGCCCGAGCGGCTCGGGTGAGGTTTTCGCCGCCGTGGCATTGGCCGCCAGGGCGTAGATGACGGCGGCGAAGCCGGCGACGGTGAGCACGGCGCGGGTGACCGCCCGGCCGGCCGGCCGTCCGTCTCCCCGCGGGCGGCCGGCGTCGCCGGCCCGGTCCGGGCGCTGCCTCACCGGTGTGCGGCCGGTGCGCTCCGGTCCCGGCCGCCGTGGCGCGGTGGAGCGGCCGGTGCGGGCCTCGATCGGGCCGAAGATGGCGACCAGTCCGGCCAGCACCACGGTCAGCATCAGCACCCAGGGCAGGCGCCAGGCCCACCAGGGCGCCGAGCCCGCCTCCGGGGTGGGCAGCACGCCGAGCCCGTGCAGCGCGCCGATCAGCAGCACCACCGCGCTCAGGTGCCACAGGAACACGGTCAGCACGACCGAGTTGACGGCGATCACCGCCTGCCATGGTCGGCTGCGGTGCAGCCAACGCTCCGCCCGGTCCCGTAGCAGCAGGATCAGCCCGAGCTGGGCGGTGGCGACGGCCAGCAACGCCACGCTCGGTGGTGCGGCGTTGGCCAGCCGCTGCCCCGGCAGGTTGATCATGCTTACCGGGTACGGGCCGGGGCCGGTGAGCAGCACCGCCACGGCGAGCCCGCCGACGAGCATCGCCCACGCGGCGTGGGTCGACATCGGCAGGCACCGGGTCCGGAGTCCGAGGCGCCCGCCGCCGGACGGTGAGGTGTCGACCCGGGAGGTGTCGGCCGGGATGGTGCCGGGCGGGTGGCAGTCGGCCTGGCGGGCGTCGTACCAGGCGAAGCCGACCTGGTGGACGGCCAGCCAGCCGAGCAGGTAGCCGGGCAGCGCCAGCTCGGCCGGTCCGAGCGCGCGGCCCAGGTCGCCGGCGGCCACCAGCAGCACCAGGACCAGCGGCACCAGCAGCCCGAAGCGGCGGTGCAACGCGTACATGAGCGGGGTCAGTGGCACCACCGCGAGGTAGGCGGCGAGAAACCACAGCGGGATGGTGGCGAACCAGACGACCGGGCGGACCTGGCTCGGCTCGGCTCCGGCCAGCCGGGCGATCAGCGCGCCCGCGGCGAGCACCAGGATCAGCGCGGTGGTCGGGCGCAGCAGTCGGGCGCTGCGGCCGAGCAGCCAACCGGCCGCGTCGCCGCCCCGGCCGCGATGCGTGGCCAGCGAGGCGGCGTTGGCGTAGCCGCCGACCAGGAAGAACACGGGCATGACCTGGACGGCCCAGGTCAGTGGGTAGGCCCAGGGGATCGCGGTCAGGGCCGAGTGGCCGTCGGGGCGTCCGTGTTCGTCGTAGTAGACGACCGCGATCGTCCAGTGGCCGAGGATGACCAGCACGATGGCCAGCGCCCGGAGCAGGTCGAGATAGCGCTCGCGACCCGCCGGTGTCCGGGCGGCGAGTCGGGCCAGGCGGCGCATGGTCCGAGCGTATGCGAGCCACGGGCGACGGCCGGCGGTGATAACGGTTCGGGCCCCGGTCTTGAAGTCCGCGCCCCGCTGACGTAGAAATTCTTCAGTAACACAATACGAAGTGAAGACAAGTTCCCCCACGCCTCGACCGGCGGCCGCCACCCCCCTCGCGGCGACCGCCCTGGCCCGGATCCGAGGAGAGCGACATGAACAGGCGCGACATCCTGCGACGTACCGCTGCCGCCGGCCTGCTGGCCACCCCCGCCGCCGGGCTGCTCACCGGCTGCGCCACCAGCGGTGGCGGTGACGACGCAGGCGAGAGCTACCGGGGAACCAAGAGCGAGGCGAACCCGTTGGGCGTCGCCGAGGACGCGCCGCTGGAAGTGGTGATCTTCAACGGCGGGTTCGGTGAGGAGTACGCCAAAGCCCATCAGGCCATGTACACCGAGAAGTACCCGCAGGCGAAGATCAACCACTCGGCGACCCAGGAGATCAGCAAGACGTTGCAGCCGCGATTCGTCGACGGCACTCCGCCCGACGTGGTCAACAACTCCGGCGCCGGCCAGATCGACTTCAACGGGCTGGTCTCCCAGAACGCCCTGGCCGACCTGGGTGAGCTGCTCGACGCGCCGAGCCTCGACATCCCCGGCCAGACCGTGCGGGAGACCCTGCTGCCCGGCGCGGTCGAGGTCGGCTCGTACGACGGCCGGTTCCTGGTGATGAACTACACCTACACCGTCTACGGCATCTGGCACTCCACCAAGCTCTTCGCCGACCGGGGCTGGGCCTACGCGACGACCTGGGACGAGCACATCGCGCTGTGCCGGCAGATCAAGGCCGCCGGCATCGCCCCCTGGACGTACGCCGGGATCCACCCCCGCTACATGAGCTGGCCGCTGATCTCGACGGCCATCAAGTTCGGCGGACCCGAGGTCGCCACCGCCATCGACAACCTGGAGCCGAACGCCTGGCGCTCCGAGGCGATGCGGATGGCGGCCGACGCCTGGCACCAGATCGTCAAGGACCGCTACATCCTGGAGGGCTCACCGGGCCTGGACCACAAGCAGTCGCAGACCGCCTGGTGCCAGGGCAAGGCCGCGTTCGTCTCGTGCGGTTCCTGGCTGGAGAGCGAGCAGGCCGACGTGACCCCGGCCGGCTTCGACATGACCGTGCAGCCCACCCCACGCCTGGGCGCCGGCGACAAGCTGCCGTACGAGGCGATCCGGGGCACCGCCGGAGAGCCGTTCATGGTGCCGGCCAAGGCGAAGAACATCGCGGGTGGGCTGGAGTACTTCCGGACGATGCTGTCCCGACGGGGCGCGCAGGACTTCACCCGCAAGGTCGCCAGCCTGACCGTGGTGGCCGGCGCCACCGAGGGCGTGCAGCTGCCGTACGGGTTGACCACCGTGGTCAAGGCGCTGGACGCCTCCGGCGCCAACGGCTTCAACTGGGTCTACAACAACTACTATCGCAAGCTCGAGCGCAACCTCGTCGACGCCGCCTGCGGCGAGTTCTTCAGCGGGCGGGTCGGGCCGGCGGAGTTCCTGGACCAGTGCCAGAAGGGCGCCGACTCGATCGCCCAGGACAGCTCGATCACCAAGTACAAGCGGGCCGCCTGAACCGGGGAACCATCGTGAAACACGGCAAGTACCCGCTGATCGCCACCTTCCTGGTGCCGCCGGTGCTGCTCTACGTCGTCTTCGTCGTCTCGCCGTACCTCCAGGCCTTCCAGATCTCCACCACCGACTGGCTCGGCTACTCCGCCGAGGCCAACCCGGTGGGGTTGGCCAACTTCAAGACGCTGTGGCGCGACGAGTACGTCTGGAACGCGTTGAAGAACAACGCCGTTCTGCTGGCGCTGGTGCCGGTGTCGACGATCGTGCTCGGGTTGTTCTTCGCCACCATGCTCAACATGGGTGGCCGCAAGGGGCGGGCCGGTGTGGCCGGAGTCCGGGGCAGCGCCGTCTACCGGACGGTCTACTTCTTCCCACAGGTGCTCTCGGTGGTCATCATCGCGCTGCTGTGGAAGGAGGTCTACCACCCGGGCAAGGGGCTGCTCACCAGCGCCGCGAACGGCCTGGGTCTGGCCGCGCCGACCTGGCTGGGTGACCCGCGTACCGCCTTCTGGTGTGTCCTGGCCGTGATGATCTGGAGCAACGTCGGCTTCTACGTGGTGCTCTTCGGCGCGGCCATGTCGTCGGTGCCGAGGGAGATCTACGAGGCGGTGCTGCTCGACGGCGCCAGCCGGCTCACCACCCTGTGGAGGGTGACCATCCCGCTGCTCTGGGACACCGTTCAGGTCGCCTGGGTCTACCTGGCCATCTTCGCTCTCGACGGCTTCATCCTCGTGCAGTTGATGACCAACGGCGGGCCGAACTTCTCCACCGACGTCATCGGCGTCCGGATGTACGACACCGCGTTCGGCAGCGAGACGAAGTTCGGCTACGCCTCGGCGATCGGTGTGGTGATGTTCTTCCTCACCCTCTCGGTGGCGGTGCTGGCGCTGCGGATCGGCAAGCGGGACAGGATCGAGTACTCGTGACCACAGTGGACAGCGCCGCGACCTCGACGCCGACCGCCGTACCGGCCGCCGGCCGCGCCGATCGCCCGGTCCGCCGCGAGTGGGGCGTGGTCAACCTGCTCTCGCACGGGTTCCTGCTGTTCTGGGGTGCGGTGACCGTGCTGCCGCTGCTCTGGATGGTGATCAGCTCTTTCAAGAGCAACGCGGAGATCCTGGCGGACCCGTGGGGCCTGCCGGGCGCGCTGCGCTTCGACAACTGGGCACGGGCGTGGGGCGGGGCCCACATCGGCCGCTACTTCCTCAACAGCCTGGTGGTGGTCACCGGATCGGTGACGCTGACCATGCTCACCGGCGCGACCGCCGCGTACGTCTTCGCCCGGTACGAATTCCGTGGCCGCCAGGTGCTCTACTACCTGTTCGTCGGCGGGCTGATGTTCCCGGTCTTCCTGGCCCTGGTGCCGCTGTTCTTCGTGGTCCGCAACGCCGGGCTCTTCAACACCTGGACCGGCCTGATCCTGGTCTACGCCGCGTATTCGCTGCCGTTCACGGTGTTCTTTCTGACCGCGTTCTTCCGCACCCTGCCGACCTCCGTCGCCGAGGCGGCGCTGGTCGACGGGTGTGGTCATTTTCGACTGTTCTTCCGGGTGATGCTGCCGATGGCGCGTCCGGGAATGATCAGTCTGGCCATCTTCAACTTCCTCAACCACTGGAACCAGTTCCTGTTGCCGCAGGTGCTCATGCAGGGTGACGAGTCCAAGTGGGTGCTGGCCCAGGGGCTGGCAGCGCTCTCGGTCAACCAGGGATATGCGGGCGACTACGCCCAACTCTTCGCGGGCCTCACCATCGCCGTGGTGCCGGTCCTGCTGGTGTACGTCGTCTTTCAGCGCCAGGTGCAGTCCGGCCTCACCGCCGGCCAACTCAAATAGTCGCCAGTCAATCGCCGATCTCGTCAGGTGGCGGGCACCAGACGGGCGTGCAGGGCGGCCGGGTCGGTCACCTCGGGAAGGTCGCGGGCGGCCAGCCAGGCCGCGGCGGCGGCACCGTCGCCGGCCGCTCGGATCGGCGCATCCGGCCAGCACTGTCGGGCCTCGGCGTGGACCGCGGCGGCCAGCAGGGTCTGGCCGGTCAGCAGGCCACCGCCGAGCACCAACGGCGAGGCGTCGCCGGGCGGGCGGACGCGGCTGGTGCTGCTGATCAGGTGCCCGGCTGCCTCGGCGATCAGCCCGGCGGCGACCGGCTCTGCGGTGCCGGCGGCGGAGACCACCAGCGGGGCGAGTCGGGCCAGCTCCACCGGCGGACGGCGGGTGACGGTCTGGACGAGCGCGTCGACGGTGTCCCGGGGCCGGGCGGCCACCTCGGCGGAGCCGGTCAGCTCGGTGAGCACCCGCCGCCCGAGGTCGCCCGGGTCGCCGCCGGCGTCGAGGGCGGCGAGCAGCCGGCGTACCGCCTGGTGGCCGAGCCAGAAGCCGGACCCGACGTCGCCGAGCAGCCAGCCGTGCCCGTCGGCGACGCGGGCCAGCCTCAGCTCACGCACCTGCGCGGCGATCGCCCCGGTGCCGGCGACGAGGACGGTGCCCGTCGGGCTGTGGGTACCCGAGGCGTACGCGACCAGGGCGTCGCCGTGCACCGCGTACGGGCAGCGCAGCCCGGCGGCGCGCCAGGCGTCGTCGAAGACGGCGCGACCGGCCGGGTCGGCGAGCAGCCGGCCGGCGCCGGCCAACCCGATCGCGCCGGCCCGCACCCGGCTCGGGTCGACGTCGGTGAGCGCCTGTCGCAGGGCGGCCCGGAGTTCGCCGGCGGCCCGGTTGGCGCCGTGGCTGGTGGGGTTGCCGCCGCCGGAGCGACCGGTGCCGAGCCGCTCGCCGTCGAGCGTCACCGCGAGGGCGCGGGTGGACGTGCCACCGATGTCCAGGCCGACCACGACGGTGCCGGTCACCACTGCCACCTCCCTGATGGATCTTGCATTCATGCTGGTCGAGCTGGCGTTTCCGGGCAAGGGCAGGGTCCGGCGAAGGCCTGTGCGCCAGGTAACAGTTTGAAAACTTCGCCCACGCTCTTGACATGGAGGTGCCTTCAGTAAGAACTTTTACCACTAACAGTTAACAGTCTTTTCCGAAAGGCGTCCCATGGTTGATCACGAGGCGGACACCTCCGCGGGCACCGCGGTGGCCGACGCCGATGGGGTTGATCGACGGGGCGCCCTGGGCGTCGCCGCAGGCGGGACACTGGCCCGGGTACGCACCGGTGCCGCCGAGCTGACCGGCGCGCTGCGCCGGGTCGCCGAGCATGTGCTCAGCGACCCCGAGGCGGCCGCCCGCGCCACCATCGTCGAGCTGGCCGAACGCAGCGGCACCTCGCCGGCCACGGTCACCCGCTTCTGTCGGGCGATGGGTTTCGACGGCTACGCCGACCTGCGGCTGGGCATCGCCGCCGAGACCGGCCGGGCCCGCTCGGCCGGTTGGACCGTCGACATCGGACGCGAGATCCAGCCCGGAGACCCACTCGAACGGGTACTGGAACAGATCATGGCCGCCGACACCCGGGCCATGCACGACACCGCCGCGCTGCTCGACCTGGCCGAGGTGGAGCGGGCCGCCGTCGCCATCGCCGGCGCCGAACGGGTGAACATCTTCGGCGCCAGCGGCAGCGCCCTGGTCGGCGAGGAGATGCAGTTCAGCCTGCATCGCATCGGGGTCGCCGCCTGGGCCTGGAACGACGTGCACTCCGGCCTCGCGTCCGCCGCGCTGCTGCGTACGGGCGACGTCGCGCTGTGCATCTCGCACAGCGGGCAGACCCGCGAGGCCATCGAGATGCTCGCCGAGGGCGGCAGCCGGGGCGCGACCACCATCGCGCTGACCGGCTTCCGCCGCTCACCGCTGGCCGAGCTGGCCGACATCGTCCTGCTCACCGCCAGCCAGGAAACCACGTTCCGTCCGGACGCGTTGTCGGCCCGGCACCCGCAGCTGGTCGTGCTCGACCTGCTCTACATCGCGGTCGCCCAGCGCACCCACGACCGCGCCCACGCGGCCTTCCGGCGTACCGCCCAGGCCGTCGACGGGCACAAGGCCGCGAGGGGAGCCAGCTCATGATCAGCGCCCAGGGGTACGCGAAGGCCGTCCGGCCGGTGCTCGACCGGCTCGTCGACCGGGAGTCCGAGGCGCTGGGCCGGGCCGCCGACCTGATCGCCGCCAGTCTGCGCGACGGCGGGGTGCTCCAGGCGTTCGGCGCCGGGCACTCGGAGGCGTTCGCCGCCGAGCTGGTCGCCCGGGCCGGCGGACTGGTCCCCACCAACCGGCTCTCC
The DNA here is from genome assembly GCF_900109115.1 of Micromonospora phaseoli. GTDB lineage: Bacteria > Actinomycetota > Actinomycetes > Mycobacteriales > Micromonosporaceae > Micromonospora > Micromonospora phaseoli. Next base: position 96,762 of record NZ_FNYV01000015.1, on the reverse strand, counting down.
CTGCACGACCTGGTGCTGCACGGCGACGCCCCGCGCGGCGTACTCGCCGACCCCAAACTGGAGCGCGACCCGGCCGTCGCGCACCAGCTGTACGCGATCGCCGCACCGCAGCCGCAGGACGTGTTCGTGGTGGCGTCCCAGTCCGGCATCAACGGCTCGGTGGTCGAACTGGCCCTGCTGGCCACCCGGCGCGGTCACCCGTTGATCGCGGTCACCTCGGTCGAGCACACCGGACGGGTCGCCCCGCGGCATCCGTCCGGCCGTCGGCTCGTCGAACTCGCCGACGTCGTGCTGGACAACGGCGCGCCGTACGGTGACGCACTGCTGCCGCTCGAGGGCGGCGGCGCGGTCTGTGCGGTCTCCTCGGTCACCTCGGCGCTGCTGGCGCAGCTGCTGACCGCGGAGGTCGTACGACGGTTCCACCAGGCCGGAGAGGCGCCCCCTATCTACCTCTCCGCCAACGTCCCCGGTGGGGACGAGCACAACCTCGCCCTCGAGTCGCGGTACGCCGGGCGTCTCCGGCGCACCGCCTGACCCGACACCACAAGGAGAGTCAGACGATGTCCGTTTCCCCTGATCTCAACCGCCGGACCCTGCTGCGCCGTGCGGCGGCCGCGGGCCTCCTGGTGACCCCGGCCGTCGGCCTGCTCAGCGCCTGCGCCGGCAGCACGCCGAACGAGTCCGACAACAACGCCGGGGAGAAGAGCAACGACAACCCCTTCGGCCTGCAGGACGGCAGCGCCGTCAAGGTCGTCATCTTCAACGGTGGCCTGGGTGACGCCTGGGCGAAGGAAGACCAGGCGATCTTCAGCGCCAAGCACCCGAACGTCACCGTCAACATGAGCTCCACCCAGAAGATCAAGACCGAAGAACAGCCCAAGATGGCGACGCAGCCCAGCGACCTCATCATGAACTCGGGCGCCGACCTGATGGACCTGAGCACGCTGGTCAACGAGGGCGCCATCGAGCCGCTGGACGACCTGCTCGCCGCGCCGGCCTGGGACAGCGAGGGCACCGTCGCCGACTCCCTGCTGCCGGGCACCGTCTCCGACGGCACCTTCCAGGGCAAGTTCTTCGTGGTCTACGTCGCGTTCACGGTGTGGGGCAACTGGTACAACGGTGCCCTGTTCGACCGGGAGGGTTGGGCCCCGCCGAAGACCTTCGACGAGTTCTTCACCCTCGCCCCGCAGATCAAGGCCAAGGGCATCGCCCCGTACGTCTACGACGCCGTGCACGGCTACTACCCGCGCTGGGCGCTGATGGCCTCGATCTGGAAGTCGGCCGGCAAGCAGGCGGTCGTCGACATCGACAACCTGAAGGAGAACGCCTGGCGCGCCGAGGGCATCCTGCCGGCGCTGGAGGCGTGGGAGAAGCTGGTCAAGGACAAGCTGGTGCTGCCGGGCAAGCTCGACCACACCCAGTCGCAGCAGGCGTGGCTCGACGGCAAGGCCGCCTTCATCCAGGTCGGCACCTGGCTGAAGAACGAGATGGCCGCGACGATCCCGCCGGGCTTCGAGATGAAGCTCTCCGACTACTGGGGTGTGACCGCCGCCGACAAGGCGCCCAAGGACGTCTTCGCCGGTGCCGGTGAGGGCTTCGTGGTGCCGAGCAAGGCCCCCAACAAGGCGGCGGCCAAGGAGTTCCTGCGCGCGGTGGTGTCGAAGGCCGGTTCGGCGAAGTTCGCCGAGTTGACCAAGTCGCTGGCGTCGACCAAGGGCTCCGGCGACAACGTGCAGGACCCGGCGCTGGCCACGGCGAACGAGCTGATGAAGAATGCCGGCTCGGACCTGATCTCGGTCAAGCTCTGGGACTTCTACGCCGACCTGGACAAGGAGAGCCAGAACCTCTCCCAGGAGCTGATGGCCGGCCGGCTCACCGCCGCGCAGTTCGTCGACAAGATGCAGGCTGCCGCCGACAAGGTCGCCAAGGACTCGTCGATCACCAAGCAGACCCGCAACGCGTGACACCTGCCCGGACATAACCGAACGAGGAAGTGGGAGAAATGCGGCACGGTGTTGCGCGTTTCGTCACGGGTTTCCTGGCGCTGCCGGTCGGGCTGTACCTCTTCTACGTGGTGTGGCCCTTCCTGCAGGCGGCCGGGTACTCGCTGACCGACTGGGGAGGCTACTCCGACCGGCAGCAGTTCGTCGGGCTGGACAACTACATCCGGTTGTTCTCCGACGAGCTGATCAGGAAGGCGTTCTGGCACAACGTCTTCTTCCTGATCACCGTGCCGCTTTTCACCATCGCGCTGGCCCTGTTCCTCGCGTTCCTGCTCAACGTGGGCGGACGCGAGGACAAGGCCGGCATCCGGGGCGTTTTCGGCTCCGGCCTGTACAAGGTGATCTTCTTCTTCCCGCAGGTGCTGTCCCTGGTCGTGATCGCGGTGATGTGGCAACAGATCTACCGCGCCGACGGCCAGGGCCTGATCAACGGCATGCTGATGAAGATCGGGCTGGTCAACCAGGACGACCCGATCACCTTCATGTACGACCCGGAGCCCTTCCTCGGCGTACCGGCGGTGCTGTGGTGGCTGCTGCTGATCGCGGTCTGGAGCGGGGCCGGCTTCTACATGGTGCTCTTCTCCGCAGCCATGCAGTCCATCCCGAAGGACATCTACGAGGCGGCCATCCTCGACGGCGCGGGCCGCTTCCACACCTTCTTCCGGATCACCCTGCCGCTGCTGCGGGACACCGTCTCGGTGGCCTGGGTCTACCTGGGTTTCATCGCCCTGGACATGTACGCCCTGGTCTTCGTCATGACGCCCAGCCAGGGCGGCCCCAACCACGCCAGCGAGATCTTCGCGTCGGTGCTGAACTTCACCGCATTTCAGAAGGGCCAGTTCGGCTACGCGTGCGCGATGGGTGTGGCACTGGCGATCTTCACGATCCTGCTGGCCGCCGCGCAGCTGAGGATCACCCGTCGTGAGCGGATCGAGTACTGAGGAGACCTGGACCATGAGCACGGTGACCCACACCCCGGGTGGCCTGGCCGGGCCCGACCAGGCCCCACCGCCGGGCCGTACACCCGCACAGCGTGCCGCCGTCGGCGGCGGCCGCGCCGGGGGGCGGTTCTTCAACGGCTTCTCGCACCTGTTCCTCGCCGTCTGGGCGATCATGGTGGTCTACCCGCTGCTGTGGGTGGTGATGTCGGCGCTCAAGACCGACGCGGAGGTCATCCGCAAGCCGCTGTCGCTCATCCCCGAGCGGTTGCAGTGGGACAACTTCGCCCGGGCCTGGACCGAGGGCCACATCGGTTCGTTCTTCTTCAACACCATTCTGGTGCTGGTCGGCAGCGTCTTTCTCACCATGCTGCTCGGCTCGATGGCCGCCTACGTGCTCGCCCGATACGAGTTCCCCGGCAACCGCGTGATCTACTACATGTTCCTGTCCGGGCTCACCCTGCCGATCTACCTGGCCGCGGTGCCGCTGTTCAAGGGCGTCTACAACACCGGCGTGGTGCTGCCGTTCCTCGGCCCGAACAAGCACCTCATGCTGATCCTGGTCTACGTGGCCTGGTCACTGGCGTTCACCGTCTTCTTCATGCACTCGTTCTTCCGTACCCTGCCCACCGCGATCGCCGAGGCGGGCATGGTCGACGGGGCGTCACACAGCCGGCTGTTCTTCAGCGTCATGCTGCCGATGGCGAAGCCGGGCCTGATCAGCATCGGCATCTTCAACGTCCTCGGGCAGTGGAACCAGTGGTACCTGCCGACCCTGCTGATGCAGTCGGTGGCCGGCGAGCCGAAGAACCAGGTCATCTCGCAGGGCCTCATCGAGCTGTCGGTCAACCAGGGCTACCGCTCCGACTGGTCGGGCCTGTTCGCCGGGGTGACCATGGCGATGCTGCCGGTGCTCATCGTCTACATCGTCTTCCAGCGCCAGGTGCAGTCCGGCCTGACCGCCGGCGTCAGCAAGTAATCCCCGTATCTCTTGATCGTCTGCACCTGGGTGACTCGCACAGCGGCGTGTCGGGTCACCCAGGTGCAGACGATCAAGAGCAGAATCGCGACGACGCCAGCGGCGAGAGGAGGAGGACGCCCATGACAACCTTCGCCGATCTTCATCGCGTCGGCGATCCGCTGGTGCTGCCGAACGTGTGGGACGTCGCGTCGGCCCGTGCCCTGGTCGAGGCCGGCTTCCCCGCGCTCGGCACCACCAGCCTCGGCGTGGCCGCCGCCCACGGTCTGCCCGACGGCGCCGACGCCGCGACCGCCGAGACCCTGGCGCTACTGCACCGCCTGACGAAGCTTGCGGTCCAGCTCACCGCCGACATCGAGACCGGGTCGGTCGAGGCGGCGGTCGCGGTGGCGCAGGCCGGCGCCGCCGGCGTCAACGTCGAGGACGCGATGCGGCCGGCGGCGGAACACGCCTCGCTGATCCGGTCGGTGAAGCGGGAGGTGCCGGAGCTGTTCGTCAACGCCCGCACCGACACCCACTGGCAGCGCGCCGGTGACCTGTCCGAGACCCTGCGACGGGTCCGGCGCTACGCGGACGCCGGCGCGGACGGGGTGTTCGTGCCGGGTCTCGCCGAGCCCGCCGACATCGAGGCGGTCGTGGCGGCGGTCGACGTGCCGGTCAACATCCTGTTCCTGCCGGGCCGGCACACCGTGGCCGCGCTGGCCCAGCTGGGCGTGCGACGGATCAGCACCGGCTCCCTGCTCTTCCGGGCGGCCCTGGCCGCGGTGGTCGGCACGGCCACCGCCGTCCGCGACGGCGGACCGGTCGGGCTGGACCTGCCAACCTACGCAGAGGTGAACTCGGCTCCGACCCCTCGCTGATCCGCCGCGGACGCCGGGCCACGGGTTGTCACACCGGCCGGGCAGAATCGCGTCCGTGCTGGTGGCGGTGGTGTCCGACGAGCGGGGCGGGGGAGTGCTGCAACCCCTGCACCCGACCGGCGCACCGCTCGGCCCGCCCGAACCGGTCACCGACCTGCCCGCCGCGATGGCCGCCCGGGAGCGCGCCGACCAGCCGCGCTGGGTGTGGGCGTGCGGCACCACGCTCTACCCGGCGCTGCTGCGCGCCGGCGTCCGGGTGCAGCGATGCCACGACGTGGAGCTGACCGAGGCGCTGCTGCTCGGGTACGCCGGTCGCTGGGGTGAGCCGCGCGCACTGGCCGCGGCGTGGGCTCGGCTGACCGGGGCGCCGGTGCCGACCGATCCGCCGCCGCGCGCTGCCGCACCGCCCGGCGCTGGGCAGGGCGCGCTCTTCGACGCCACGCCCGGGCCGTCAGGTCCGGGCATCACCGCCTTGACCACCGTCTACGCCGACCAGCTCGACCGCATCGCGGTCACCGCCCAGCCGGGCCGGTTCCGGCTGCTGGTGGCCGCCGAGTCGGCCGGGGCGTTGATCGCCGCCGAGATGGGGGCGGCGGGGCTGCCGTGGCGGGCCGACGTGCACGACGCGGTGCTGGCCGAGTTGCTCGGGGAGCCGTCCCCGGTGGGCGGGCCGCCCCGCCGGCTGGCCGAGCTGGCCGCGCGGATCGCCGACGCGTTCGGCGTCCGTCAGGTGCACGCCGACAGTCCGGCGGAGCTGCTGCGGGCGTTCGCCCGCGCCGGGGTGGATCTGCCCAACACCCGGGCCTGGGTGCTGCGCGGGGTGGATCATCCGGCGGTGCCGCTGGTCCTGGAGTACAAGGAGCTCTACCGGATCTGGACGGCGCACGGTCGCACCTGGCGGGACGCCTGGGTGCGGGACGGTCGCTTCCAGCCGGAGTACGTGCCCGGTGGGGTGGTGTCCGGGCGCTGGGCCACCCGGGGCGGCGGCGCGTTGCAGATCCCGAAGGTGATCCGCCGGGCGGCGATGGCCGACCCGGGGTGGCGGTTCGTGGTGGCCGACGCCGGGCAGTTGGAGCCCCGGGTGCTGGCGGCGGTCTCCGGTGACGCCCGGCTCGCCGCCGCCGGCGCGACGGGTGACCTCTACGCGGCGCTGGCCCGGGACGCGTTCGGAGGCGATCGGGGCCGGGCCAAGCTGGCGCTGCTGGGGGCCATGTACGGGCAGACCGGTGGGGCGGCGGTGCCGGCCCTGGCGGTGCTGCGACGCAGCTACCCGACGGCGCTGCGCCACGTCGAGGCGGCGGCGCGGACCGGTGAGGCGGGCGGGTTGGTGCGCTCCTGGCTGGGGCGGACCTGCCCGCCCGGTACGGCGGGGCTCGGCGGTGGCGACGACGGCGTGGCAGACCCGGACGCCGGCGGCGACGCGCAGTCGCCACGGGCCCGGGCGGCCCGGTCCCGGGGCCGGTTCACCCGCAACTTCGTCATCCAGGCCACCGCCGCCGAGTGGGCGTCGACGTTGCTGGCGGTGCTCCGGGTCGAGCTGGCCGGCACCGAGGCGGAGCTGGTCTTCTTCCAGCACGACGAGGTGATCGTGCACTGCCCGGCCGGGCAGGCCGAGCAGGTGGCGGAGGTGGTCGAACAGGCCGGGCAGCGGGCCACCACGCTGCTGTTCGGCGACACCCCGGTCCGCTTCCCGCTGGATCTGTCGGTGGTGGAGTGTTACGCCGACGCGGCCTGAGTCGTGCCCAGATGACTCGGATCGCTGCCTTCGCGGGGTGAATGCCCCCTATTGTTCGGCTATGTGGGATCGGGGGCCGGCAGTCGTCGGCGGGACGCGGCCATGAGCGGGGCCACCGCGGTGGGACGGCCGCACACCCGCCTGGAGGGCCACGACAAGGTGACCGGGACGGCGCGTTACGCGGTGGAGTACCCGGTGGAGGGCGTCACGTACGCCCAGGCGGTGCAGGCGACGATCGCGCGGGGTGAGATCACCCGGGTGGACACCGTGGCCGCGCTCGCGGTCGACGGGGTGCTGGCGGTGCTGCATCACGGCAACGCGCCCCGGCTGGCCACCGGAGTCGACGCGGAGCTGTTCCGTCTGCAGGAGCCGACCGTCCACTACCGTGGCCAGGTGGTCGCACTCGTGGTCGCCGAGAGCATCGAGGCGGCGCGGGAGGCGGCCCGACTGGTACGCCTCGACTACGACGCGCAGCCACACCGTACCGAGCTGTCCGCGCAGGATCCCGGGTTGTACCAGCCCGACCACGTGAACCCGAGCTACCCGACGGACGTGCTCGTCGGCGACTTCGACGCCGGGTTCGCCGCCGCGGAGGTCCGACTGGAGCTGACCTACCGGACGCCGGCCTACCACAACAGCCCGATGGAGCCGCACGCCTCGACGGCACAGTGGCAGGACGGGCGGTTGCTGGTGCACGACTCCAACCAGGGGTCCACGCCGGTGCAGGAGGTGCTGGCCCGGTTGTTCGGGCTGTCACCGGACGTGATCCGGATCATCAACCCGCATGTCGGCGGGGCCTTCGGCGGCAAGCTCTACACCAAGGTCCAGACCGTGCTCGCCGCGCTGGCCGCCCGGCACGTCGACCGGCCGGTGCGGCTGGCGTTGACCCGGCAGCAGATGTTCGGGCCGGTGGGCTACCGCACCCCGACCATCCAGCGGGTCCGGCTCGGTGCCGGCCGGGACGGGCGACTCGTGGCGGTCGGGCACGACGCGATCAGCCAGACCTCGACGATGACGGAGTTCGCGGAGCAGACGGCGGTCTACACCCGCCACATGTACGCCACCGCGAACCTGCGCTCGACACATCGGCTGGCCCGGCTCGACGTACCCACGCCGTTCTGGATGCGGGCACCCGGGTTCGCCCCGGGCTCGTTCGCGCTGGAGTCCGCCCTGGACGAGTTGGCGCTGGCGTGCCGGATCGACCCGGTCGAGCTGCGGCTACGCAACGACACCCCCGTCGACCCCGACAGCGGGCAGCCGTTCACCAGCCGCAACCTGGCCGCCTGCCTCACCGACGGCGCCCGGCGGTTCGGCTGGGCGGGGCGGGACCAGACCCCACGGGCCCGGCGTGCGGGCCGGTGGCTGCTCGGCACCGGGATGGCCGCCTGCACCTATCCGACCCGAGCCCGGCCGGCCGCCGCGTCTGCCGCCGCGTCGGCGGACGGCACCTTCGAGGTACGCATCAACGCGACCGACATCGGCACCGGCGCGCGTACCGCGCTGTGGCAGGTGGCCGCCGACGCGCTCGGCGCACTGCCGGAGCGGGTACGGATCGAGGTGGCCGACAGCGCCCTGCCACCGGCGAACGTGGCCGGCGGATCGATGGGCCTGGCCTCGTGGAGCTGGGCGGTGGTGCGCGCCTGCGAGCGGCTGTGCGACCGGATCGCCGAGCTGCGCGGCAGCGTGCCGGCCGAGGGATTGTTCGTCGAGGTGAACACCGAGGAGGAGGTGGCGGCGCAGAGCACGCTGCCGCGCTTCGCGCACGGGGCGCACTTCGCCGAGGTGCGGGTGGACTCCGAGACCGGCGAGCTCCGGGTGCTGCGTCAACTCGGCGTCTTCGCCGTCGGCCGGGTGGTGAACCCGGCCACCCTGCGCAGTCAGCTCATCGGCGGGATGACCATGGGACTGTCGATGGCGCTGCACGAGGCGGGTGTGTTCGACCACCGGTACGGCATCTGGGTCAACCACGATCTGGCCAGCTATCACTTCAGCAGCAACGCCGACGTGCCGGCGGTCCAGGCGCACTGGGTCCTCGATGAGGACAGTCAGCTCAACCCGCTCGGGATCAAGGGCGCCGGTGAGATCGGCATCGTCGGTGCGGCGGCGGCCATTGCCAACGCGGTGCACCACGCCACCGGCGTACGGGTTCGGGAACTACCCATCACCCTGGACAAGCTCCTTGACTCCTGACGTGTCGGCAACGGCTCGATGTTCATCTGGAATTCCATTCGGATACATTCTTTGATGCCGCGGGATTTACCTCGCAGATTTGCCAGCGCCCGCTGTTTCGGCGCGCGTCTGTGGTGTGCCACCCTGTGCTCCGCATACCTGACCACTTCGGTCGACAAGGTGACGGTGCCTGGGAGGCGGCATGGCCAGACGCGTCTATTTGCACATCGGCGCGCCGAAGACGGGAAGCACCTATGTGCAGAACGTCCTCTGGAACAACCACAGCGTATTGAATGACGCCGGCTTTCTGTTGCCGGGCAGCGCGGTGGCTCAGGACCAGGCCATGGCCGACCTGCGTGCGGCGTCCTGGCGGGACGCCGACGTCTACTGGACGTGGGACCGGCTGGCGGCGAAGGCCCGCAAGTGGCCCGGCGACGTGATCATCAGTAACGAAGGGCTCGGTGCGGCGGACGACGCGCAGGCCGCCCGGGCGGTGGAGAGCCTGCAACCCGCCGAGGTACACGTCATCGCGGCGGGACGGGACCTGTGGCGTACCTTCCCGTCGTTCTGGCAACAGAGCATCCGGGCCCGTAGCGGTTGGCGCTTCGGCGCGTTCATGCGCGCCGTGGAACAGGGCAAGGCCGACGTGTTCTGGAGTAGGCACACGGCACCCCACATGCTGCGCCGGTGGGGCGACCTGGTCCCGGCGGAGCGGCGTTACCTGGTGACGGTGCCTCCCGCCGGCGCCCCACGACACCTGCTGTGGCGGCGCTTCGCCCAGATCATGGGGATTCCCGACGGCCTGTGTGAGCTGGCGGAGCCCACCTCGAATCCGTCGCTCGGCGCCGCCGAGATCGAACTGCTCCGTCGCGTCAACCTCGCCCTGGGCGACAGTTATCCGCTCCGGACGCCCTACCAGAAGGTCGTGCACCGACATCTGGTCGACGCGGTGCTCAAGGAGCGCGGCAACGAGCTGAAGTTCGGTGTCGGCCTGGACCGGGCCGAGTGGGTGCGAGACCTCGCGGAGCAGCAGATCAAGGAGCTCCAGGACTACCCGTGCCAGGTCGTCGGGGATCTCGACGAGCTGCGGCCCACCACGATGAGACAGACCACCAGCCCCGACGAGCTCGACGACGGGCAGCTGCTCCGGGTGGCGGTCGAGACGATCGTCGGCATGCTTGGCCACGCCGAGTCCCTCGACCGGCGGGCGGACCGGCAGCCCGAGGAGGTCCTGTCCCGCCTGCGGGCCAGGGCGGCCGGCGGCGTAAAACGTCGACTACGCCTCGCCACCCGCCGCGACACATAGCCAGGTCTGTCTGGGTCACTCGCCGGCCAGGTCCAGCAGGGTGCGGACGATGGCGTTGCGGGCCAGCGGGACCTTGAAGGCGTTGTCCGACTGCGGTCGGGCGTCGACGAGCTCCGCCTCCGCCGCCCGGCGCAGCCGCTGCTCGGTGAGCGGACCGCCGCGCAGCAGATCCTCGGCCCGGGTGGCCCGCCAGGGCTTGTGCGCCACGCCGCCGAGCGCGATCCGCACGTCGCGTACCTGCCCGTCGACCAGGTCGACCGCGGCGGCCACCGAGACCAGGGCGAACGCGTACGACGCCCGGTCGCGGATCTTGCGGTAGCGGGAGTTCGCGGCGAACGGTAGCGGCGGCAGGTCCACGGCGGTGATCAGTTCTCCGTGGGCCAGCACGTTGTCGTGTTGCGGGTCGGATCCGGGCAGACGGTGCAGCTCGGTGAGCGGGATGACCCGGCTGCCGTCCGGGCCGACGGTCCGCACGGCGGCATCCACCGCGACCAGCGCGACGGCCAGGTCCGACGGGTGGGTGGCGATGCAGTCCGGCGAGGAGCCGAGGACGGCCAGATCCCGGTTGTGTCCCTCGATCGCGGAACAGCCGGTGCCGGGCTCCCGCTTGTTGCAGGCGGTGCTGACGTCCTGGAAGTAGCCGCAACGGGTGCGTTGCAGCAGGTTGCCGCCGACGGTGGCCAGGTTGCGCAGTTGGGTGGAGGCGCCGCCCAGCACGGCCTGGGCCACCACCGGACAACGGCGACGGATCAGCGGGTCGGCGGCCAGGTCGCTGTTGGAGACTCCGGCGCCGACGCGTACCCCGCCGTCGGGCAGTTCCTCGATCGTCCGGGAGGTCACCCCACGGAGGTCCACCAGCAGGTCGGGGCGGGCCACGTCGAGCTTCATCAGGTCGACCAGGTTGGTGCCGCCGCCGAGGAACGCCGCCTGCGGGGAGCGGGCCAGCAGCGCGACCGCGCCGGCCGGGTCGGTGGCGCGCTCGTAGCGGAACGGCCTCATGAGCGGGCCACCTCCTGGATCGCGGGCACCATGTTGGCGTACGCGGCACAGCGGCACAGGTTGCCGCTCATCCGTTCCTGGATCTCGTCGGGTTCGCCGGCCACGTCGATCGGACCGGTGTCCGGCGCGCCGTCGGGCCGGTCGAAGGTGACCGCGCTCGGCCAGCCCGCCGCCGCCTCGTCGAGCAGGGCGACGGCGGAGACGATCTGTCCGGGGGTGCAGTAGCCACACTGGAAGGCGTCGTGCTCGATGAAGCTGCGTTGTACGGGATGCAGCTGACCGTCGACCGCGAGTCCGTCGGCGGTGACGATCTCGGCGCCGTCGTGCGCCACCGCAAGCGCGAGGCAGCTGTTGGCGCGCCGTCCGTCCAGCAGCACCGTGCAGGCGCCGCACTGGCCGTGGTCGCAGCCCTTCTTGGGGCTTGTGTTGCCCAGCCGTTCGCGGAGCGCGTCGAGCAGCGTGGTCCGGGTGTCGACGGTGAGTCGGTGGTCGGCGCCGTCGACGCGAAGCGTGATCTCGGTATCCATGATGTCCCGCCCTCGGGTGATCGTGGGTCGCGGACCAAGCTATCGCCATTGACCGGATTACCATCCCCAAGTCCAATAAAATATATAAAAAGGTACGCAAGTGGTTCGCGGCTGGAGGTGCGGCACATGTTGGCGGAGGTGTGGCCGTTCGTCGAGCAGCGGCGCCGCGCCGGCCAGCGGGTCGTGCTGGCCCGGTTGGTGCGCCGCGCCGGCCCGGGCTCGCGACCACTGGGCGCCACCATGGCGGTGGCCTCGGACGGCGGCTGGACGGGCTCGGTCTCGGGCGGCTGCGTGGAGGCAACCCTGCTCGCCGAGGCCCGCGAGGTGCTCGACGGAGCCCGCCCCCACCTCACCGTGATCAGCCCCGGAGCGGACCTGATGCCCTGGGAGCCCGCCCCGGTCTGCGCCGGCGAGCTGGGCGTGCTGATCTGCCCGGTGCCCGCCGGCGGTGTGTACGCGGCCATCGGCGCGGCGCTGGCCACCCGTCGCCCACTCACGCTCGGGGTCGAACTGCGGGATCCGTTCCGTTGGTCGACGGCGGCGAGCCGGGACGGGCTGCCGGGCAGCGGGGAACACTTCGTCGAGGAGTTGCACCCCGGTCCCCTGCTGCTGCTGGTGGGCGCCACGGACCTGGCCGCCGCGCTGGCCGCGCTGGCGGTGTCGATGGGTCACCGGGTGGTGGTGGTCGACCCGCGACCCGCGTACGCCCAGCGGGAGCGGGTGCCGGCGGCCGACGACGTGATCTGCGGGTGGCCGGAGGAGTGGCTGGCCGCCGCACCGCTGAGCACCCGCGACGCGGTGCTGGTGGTGACCCACGACCCGCGGATCGACGACCGGGCGATCCGGGCCGCGCTCGCCGGGGCGGCCGGCTATGTGGGCGCGCTGGGCAGCCGGGAGACCCACGCCCGGCGGCTGGACCGGCTGGCGGGCCTGCCCGGCCTCGACCGGCTCAGTGGCCCCGCCGGCCTGGACCTGGGTGCCGCCTCGCTCGCCGAGACGGCGCTGTCCATGCTCGCCGAGGTGGTGGCGGTCGGCAACCGGCGCGGCGGCGGCCGGCTGCGCGACGCGTACGGAGCGATCCGGGGCACCGCCGGGGCCGCGTCGGGCAACCTTTCCCGGGGCGCGGTCGGTATTACCTCGTGACCGATGGGGCGGGGAAGGCGGCTACGTGGACACACCAGTCGGGTTCGACGACTTCGTCGCCAGCCGATCACCGCGGCTGCTGCGTACCGCCTTTCTGCTGACCCGGGACTGGGCGCTGGCCGAGGACCTGCTGCAGACCGCGCTGGCGCGGGCCTGGGAGTCGTGGCGGCGCATCGAGGGCGACCCCGAGCCGTACGTGCGGCGGATCATCGTCAACGCGTACGCCTCGTGGTGGCGGCGGAGGTGGCGCGGCGAACTGCCCACCGCCGACCTGCCCGAGGCGGCCACCGCGCAGGACCCGCACCTGGGCTTCGACGACCGGGACCGGCTCTGGCGGGCGCTGGGTCGGCTGCCCCGCCGGCAGCGGGCCGTGCTGGTGCTGCGGTACTTCGAGGACCTGTCGGAGGCCGAGATCGCCGGTGCCCTCGGCTGCTCGATCGGCACGGTCAAGAGCCAGGCGAGCCGGGCGCTGGCCAAGCTGCGACTCGACGAGACGCTCGCGCCGGAAGGGACGCCGCGATGAACCTCAGCGACCTCAGGCAGGTCCTCGACGAGCGCTCCGCCGACTCGACCGAGCTGACCGTCCACCACCTGCGCCTGCATGGCGTACGCGCCAAGGTGGCCGCGCGGCGCCGGCTGCGGATCATGGCCTTGACCAGCACGGTCGCGCTGGTGCTGGTCGCCGTCGCCGTCGCCGTGCCCGCGTCTCGGCGGGATGTCGCGCCCACGCCGGCGGTCAGTCCGTCGCCCACCGGCCTGATCGAGGGATTCCCGGAGTACTTCAAGGGGACGAGGGTGACCGGAGAGGCGGTGGCCGTCCTGCCGGAGCGTCGCGTCGAGGTGACGGTCGTGCCGACCACTCTCGACCTCGTCCTCTTCCACCGCTGCGACGGCATCGACGACGGCATCCTGCTGGACTCGGCGATCGGCGTCGACGGCCGCGTCTTCGGTACGGGTGGCTGCGTCGGCCAACAGGGGCCGGAGGACTGGGCCGAACTGGGCGTGAAGGTCGGTAAGCCGGTCACCTTCACCATGACGATCACCGGCGCTCGCGACGCCGCGGCAGAGCAGAACCCGCCGACCGTGGTTCCGGAGCATGGCATGTTCGGGCTTGCCGTCGGCGAGCGGGTCCCGTTCGACGAGTACCCGTTGCCGGCCCGGCCGCCGGGGCCACTGCCCTCGCTCGACGAACAGACCGAGTGTGTGGGTGCACTGTGCCCGTATGTCGTCACCCTACGCTCGGACCCGGCCGACCCGACCCGGACCATCAGCCAGACGCTGTCCTGGCGCACGCTCAGCCACATCGACCTGGTCACCCAGACGCCCGGGCGGCTACGGGTGCGGATCGACGATGTCGAGATCACCACCACCGAGTGGTGGGACTACGAGCCCGTCGGCGTCGGCCTCCAGGGCGACCGCGATCTGGGGTGGAAGGAGGACTTCGGTCTGGACCTGAACCCGGGCGAGCAGGTGACCGTCGAGGTCGTACCCGAGCACTTCACCGGCGAGTGGCGGGTCCTGCTCATCCCTAACACGGTGGACCAGCCGGACTGATCGGTCGACGCTGCCGACAGCATGGCGTGACGTGGTCGACCGCTACCGGGGGCCGTGGGGCAGTGGGCCGCGGACACCCCGGGCGGCCATCAGGATGAGGTCGGCTATGGCCTCCGGATGGGTGACCATCGCGAGGTGCGACGACTCGACCTCGATCGTGGTCGCGCCCATCCGTGCGGCCAGGAACCGCTCGAGCTCCGGCGCGGTGGTGCGGTCCTGGGTGGAGACGGAGTAGTAGCAGGGCTTGTCGCGCCACGCGGCAATGGTCGTGCGGGAATCGAAAAGATCGGCGGCGATCGGCCCCTGCACCGCGTAGAGCGCCCGCGCCCGGGCCTCGTCGACGCCACCGGCGAAGTCGCTCAGGAAGGACTCTTCGCTGAGCTGGGCGTGGCCGTCGTGGTGCACGAGTCCGGCGTTCGCCGGTGGGGTTGGGAACCGGGCGGCGAGTGCGCTGTAGTCCTCGCCGACGTCGGGCGCGCGGGCGGCAACGTAGACCAGGGCGGAGACCTTCGGATGGTCGCCGACCTGGCTGATCACCGTGCCGGCCCAGGAATGGCCGGCCAGCACCGTCGGCCCGTCCTGTTGGTCGAGGGCGCGGTGGGTGGCGGCCACGTCGTCGGCCAGGGAGGTCAGGGGGTTCTGCACGGCGGTGGCGTTCAGCCCGGAGCGTTGCAGGATGGAGATCACATCGGACCAGGACGACCCGTCGGCGTAGGCGCCGTGGACCATGACCACGTTGCGAGCGGGGTCGGCTGCTGTCGCATCGCTCACGGGTCAGCCCTCCAGATGTCGAGTTATCCAATTTACACCAAATGCCCCGCCACTCTCCTCGGTCCGGGATCGTTGCAGACGATGTGCGTAGGACAGGACGGCCGGGGCCACGCGGTCCCGGCCGGTCCCACTCTGGAGGGAGCGCAGCTCTGAACCGGATCGCAGGAATGATCATCGCTGCGGGGGGTGGTCGCCGCATCGGCGGCCCGGAAGCCCTGCTGCACCAGGGCGGCAAACCCCTGGTCGACCAGATGATCGACACGCTGACGGAGGCAGGCTGCGGACAGATCGTGGTCGTCCTGGGAGCCGCGGCCGACCAGGTACGCGAGACCGCCGACCTGAGCCGGGCCACGGTGGTGGTCAACCGCGCCTGGGGTACCGGCGTCGGCTCGTCCATCCGGGCCGGTCTCGCCGGAATCGACGACGATCGGGTCGAGGCGGCGGTGGTGCTGCCGGTCGACATGCCGGGCCTCACCGCCGAGGCGGTCCGCCGGGTCGCCGCGCTGCCCTTCCCGGACGTGCTCGTCTGCGCCACCTACAACGGGCTGCGCGGCTACCCGATGCTCTTCGGCCGCCGGCACTGGCCGGGCATCGCCACCCTGGCCAGCGCCGACGTCGGTGCCCGGCCGTACCTGCTGGCGCACAAGGACCACATCGTCGACATCGCCTGCGACTCGGTCGCCGACGGCAGCCGCGTGGACACACCCGAGCTGATGGCCCTCTACGGCCTGTCCGTGCCCGAACAGCGCGTCGGCGTCTGACCGCCCCGCCCCGCAGCAGAGCGGGAACGGGTCAGGGCAGGCGGCCGGTTCGGTCAGTCCGCGGAGAGGTCGAACAGGTCGGCGGCGCTCTGCCAGCAGACCGCGCGCAGCCAGTCGTCGCCGAGGTCGAGCCGGGCCAGACCGGCCAGTTGATCCGCGTACGGGTACGGGATGTTCGGGAAGTCGCTGCCCAGCAGCACCTTGCCGGCCAGCCCCAGCTCACGCAGCCGGGGCGACTCGTCGGCCGGGAAGGGCATGAACTGGTCGAAGAACGGAGTGAACGCCATGGTGGTGTCCAGTCGCACCCGCTCGTACCGCTCGGCGAGGTCCAGGAAGGCCGGGTAGTCCGGCGCGCCCAGGTGGGCGACGATGGCGGGCAGTCGCGGGTGCCGGGCCAGCAGCGCGGCGAACGGGTCCGGTCCGGTGTGGGCGGTGCCGACCGGTGCGTGCCCGGCGTGCGCCACCACCGGCACCCCGGCGTCGGCGAGCAGGCCCCACACCTCGTCCAGCGCCGGATCGGTCGGGGCGAAGCCACCCACCTGGAGGTGCACCTTGAAGACCCGGGTGCCGCCGTCGATCGCCTCGGCGACGTAGCGCGGCGCCGACGGCTCCGGGAAGAACGTCGCCGAGGGCAGGCAGCCGCCGGTGGCGCGGGCGAAGTCCAGCGTCCAGCGGTTCAGCTCCTCGGCCATGCCGGGCCGGTGGGCGTACGCGAGCGCGCTGAACGCCCGGACCCCGAGCCGGCGCAGGTGCGCGACCCGGTCCTCGTCGCTCCACCGGTATCGGACCGGCCACTCCAGCCCTACCAGCGGCCCGGCCGACTCGAAGTACTCCCACACCCGGCGGCGTAGTCGCGGCGGCAGGAAGTGCACGTGCACGTCGGCCAGCCCGGGCAGGCCGAGTCCCTGCCAGAATCGCGGCACCGAGTCGTCGGCCGCCACGATTGCCGGGTCGACGTCGGTGACGGTCATATGTCGAGGTTGAACTTCTGCAACACGGAGGGGGCGACCAGTCCCAGCGTGGCCAGCACCGAGACGACGGTCAGCGCGGTACGGACGAAGACGATCTCGGTCTTGCCTCCGGCGCGCAGCGCGATCCTGTCGGGCAGGCTGATCGGCGTCCACATCCGCCGTTTGATCGGGATCGGCCAGAGGATCGGTACGCCGGCTCGGGTGATCATGTCGCCGATGATGTGTACGAAGGAGCCGACCCCGACCGCCAGGCCGATCATCGGGTAACCGCGGTCGCCGGGCAGGTTGGCGGCGGTGAAGCTGGCCGCGCCGGCCGAGACCAGGGTGACGATGAGCCAGCCGGCCCGCTCGGCCCACTTGTCGAACAGGCCGCGCAGGGCAAGGCCGATCATGAAGAACAGGATGCCGATCACCGCCCACTTGCCGTACGAGGCGCAGAGCGTGGTGGTGCCCCAGCCGACCAGCACGGTGAACGGGATGGTGTGGGTCAGCGTCCGGTGGCCGTTGTTCCGTCTCGGGTCGCGGCTGAGCTTGGTGGCGTAGTAGACGCCCAGCGAGATCTTCTCCACCACCTCGGCGACGAACAGCGAGAAGACACCGAACGTGCGGGCCACGGTCGCGCCGCCCCGGTTGCGGGTCACCTTGCCGGACAGGTCGAGGTCGGGCAGCAGTGCGGCACCTGAACAGACGGCGGTGCCGACGGCCAACGCCAGCGGCGACTGCTCGTAGTCGTAGAAGTGCTGCAGCGCCCAGGACCCGCTCAGCCATACCGCCGCGCCGGACAGCGCGTGCGACGGTCCCATCATCTCGGCTCGCCCTCCCCAGGGATCTTGAGC
Organism: Micromonospora phaseoli; assembly: GCF_900109115.1. Lineage (GTDB taxonomy): Bacteria > Actinomycetota > Actinomycetes > Mycobacteriales > Micromonosporaceae > Micromonospora > Micromonospora phaseoli. The sequence continues at coordinate 79,210 of NZ_FNYV01000015.1, read as the reverse complement.
GCCAAAACTACGCCACTGTAGTTCGCTGCCGCGCCGCAGGGGGATCACCCCAACGGTCCACATGGGACGATGCCGGAGCACGCTCCGCCAACCAGGCCGATCACCAGCGAGTATGGCGGTGCGCCGCCGTTGCCCGACGCGCTCTGTCGGCCATGAGACGGCCACGCGGCCAATCTGCCGCCCGGGCCGGGCTGCCGGACCGACCGGCAGGGACCGGAAGCCGGCAACGCCGGCGTCTCAACCATCCGCAGCCGGACGGGTGTTGTTGTCGGCGAGGGGGTGAGCATGGCGGAGACGTTCCGCGAGTTCGTGGTGCACCGCTCGCCGCGGCTGTCGCGCACCGCGTACCTGCTGACCGGCGACCACCAGCTCGCCGAGGATCTGTTGCAGGCCGCGCTGGCGCGCACCTACCGGCACTGGCGGCGGATCTCCGACGGCGACCCCGAGGCGTACGTGCGGCGGGTGATGTACCACCAGCAGATCTCGTGGTGGCGCCGCCGCCGGATCACCGAGCGGCTCCAGTCGCAGCCGCCGGAGCGGGCCGCCACCGACACCGCCGAGGCAACCGTGCTGCGGCTCAGCCTCGCCACCGCGTTGCGCCGGCTCACCCCGCGCCAGCGGACCGTCCTCGTGCTGCGGTTCTACGAGGACCTGACCGAGGCGCAGGTGGCCCAGGTGCTGGGCTGCTCGGTCGGCACGGTCAAGCGGCACGGCCACGACGCGTTGCGCCGGCTGCGCGAGATCGCCCCCGAACTGGTCGACGTCCCGGTGGAGAGGAGCGCACGATGACCGCCCGACTGCGCGAGGCGCTACAGGCCGTCGCGGACGACGCACCCGCCTATCCGGTGTACGAGCGGGCGCTGGCCACCGCCCGCCGGTCCCGCCATCGGCACCGGCTCGCGGCGACGGCGGCGGCCGTGGCGCTGGTCGCGCTCACCACGATGACGCTTCCACTGGTGCGCACCCCGGCCCTCGAACCGGCGGCCGGCTCTCCTGCCGCGTTGCCGGACCGGGTCGCCCTGCCACCGATCGGCACCCTGCACGTCACCGACCGGCCGCTCCTCGGCCCGGCCGCCGTGCTGTTCAGCGGGGTGGCCGGGCGGCTGAAGGGCTGGAACGACGCCAACCGGGTCGGTGTGGTCGGTGCCGACTCCGACCGGTACCGGATCATGCCGATGGGGTACGAGGCGCCGGCCGGCGAGGTCGTCCTGCTCTCGCCGGACGGCCGGTACGTCGCCCGGCCGGCCGGCAGCCACGAGCGCCCCCGGGTCGACATCGTGGACCTGGCCACCGGCCGCACCCGGCAGCTGAACGGCGGGCCCGCAGCCAGCACGTCGATCGAGCCCGCCGCCTGGTCGCCGGACGGCCGTCAACTGGTCGTCCGGTACATCGCCCCCACCGACCCACCGAGGGCGGGCCACCGCGCGGTGCTCGGCGTCGTGACGCTCGACGGAGAACGGTGGACCCGGCTGGCCGAGGGCGGGCTCCAGGCGATCTTCGGCTCGCCCGTCGCCTTCACGGCGGCGGGGGACCGGATCGCCTTCCAGGTGGGACGGTCGGTGACGGTCTCCAAGCCGGACGGCACAGCGCTGTCGTCGCTCCTCCTTCCCGCCGACTCCTGGCTGGCCGGCAAGGGCGCGTGGAGTGCCGACGGCCGGTGGCTGACCGTGACCACCCGTCGGGCCGACAACACCGACTGGAGCCTGCGGCGGCTCGACCCGGCCACCGGGCGCGACGCCGGCCCGCTGGACCTGCCCACCGTCTCCGGGACGACCGCGATCAGGTTGCTCGGTTGGGGCCCGGACGGGTCGGCGCTGGTGGTGGCGTACGAACCGGGACCGGTGGCGCAGGACCGGTTCGACCAGCCGCTGGAGATGGACCAGCGCACGGCGTACGGCAACGTGGGGGGTGTCCAGGTGCTGGCCCTGATGCCGGGAGCGACCGGGCCGCGTACGGTGCTGACCGCTCCGGCGGAGGTGCTCGCCGTCGACGTCGCCGACGAGGTGATCCGTTCCGGCCGCACCCGGCAGGCGAGCCCACCGGGCGGGGTGGGGGGCCGGTTCTGGTTCTGGACCACGCTGACCGTCGTGGTGTGGGCCGGGATCGCCGTCTACCGGTGCCGGGAGAACCTGGCGTTGTGGCTCGACGACCGTCGGGTCCGACGGGCCCGCGCCACGGCGGAACGCAGCGGTTGACTACCCGGACGCCGTCACCACCAGCGTTTGCGTGGCGGCCGGACGGTGACGTCACCGAAGATCGCGCGGCAGTGCACCTCGACCAGCGGGGCACCGGGCAGGACCGGCCCGGTCAACTTGGACTTCTTGTTGCCGAAGACCGCGGTGCCGGTGAGCCGTACGTCGGTGCCCTCCGGCACGACGACCGTGACGTTGCCGAAGATCGCCTCCGCATCGATCCTGGTCGCCGGACCGGGCAGGTGGGTCTCGTGCAGCTCGATCCGGCAGTCGCCGAAGACGGCCCGGGCCTCGATCAACTCCGGTACCGACCAGGCGCCCTTGCGTACGTCGTCGCCGAAGACGGCCAGCATCTTCTCTGGTGCCGCAGCCAGGGCCCCAGTGTGACGTACGGGTGACCGTTCCGGGGCGTCCGGCAGGTCCGTGGTCAGCCGGGCCAGCTCGCCCCGGGTCTGCGCGGCGTGCGCCGCGCCGGCCCGCTCGGAGTACTCGTCGAGGGTGAGCCGGCCCTCGGCGGTAGCCTTTCCGAGCAGCTCAACGACCTCCTCCCGCTCCCGGTCGGATACTCGCAGCTGGTCGTCGTGCCGGTCCGGTTCCACCACCCGAGACTAACGGTGCACCGCGAGGAGACGGCTCAGCGGGCAGGTCGGAAGCTTTCCCGCACCGTGGTCAACTGGCTCGCCGCGGCCGTCCAGTCCCGTTCGCGGGTGATCCAGCCCAGCGTCCAGGTACGGCTGCGCGCGGGCCGATCCGGCACGATCTGGGTGGCGCGTAGCCGGTCGCCGTGCGGGGTCAGCCAGCCGAATTCCCACTCGGTGGCGTTGCCGACCCGGCCGAGGCGGAACTCCTGGTAGCCGGGGAGGGTGCCGGCGGCCAGCTCCCGGTCGCGTACCGCTCGCAAGCGGGCGACCGGCTCGGCGGTGGCGTCGGTATGGCCGGCGACGCTGAGGGCCCGCCCGGTCGCCGGGTCCTGGAAGCAGGCCACGTCGTTGTCGCGGGAGTACCGCCAACCGGCCGGTACCGCCACTCGGAAGCCGACGGTGTCGGCGTGCCAGGCCCAGTCGGGGGGCGGTCGGAAGCGCTCGGCGGCGGGGGTCACGCCGATCACCGGATCACCGTCGACCCACGGTCGTACGCAGGGTAGCGGCGGTGGGACCACACCGCCGGGCGGCGGACCGGGCGGTCGCCCCCCGTCCGGTGGCCGCCCGCCCGGACCGGGAGCATTCACGTCGAACGGTGCGTTCGACGCGAGGCTCGGCGCTTCCTGGTCGGTGTGCCTCGCCCCGGTGCCCACCACCGTCAGCGCGGCGCCGATCCCGGCCGCCATCGCCACCAGCACGGCGACCGCCGCCAGCGCCCAGGGTCTGGCCACGGCGGAGCGGTCCCGCTCGGTCTCCGGTGCCGGGCCCGGCCCTCCGGCGGGTACCGGGTCCGGCAGATCGCCGGTCGGCGTCCCCACCGGATCGCCGTCCACCGCGCTCGGGGTCGCCGCGCCGGGGCCGGCCGGATGGCGGGCCGGGCCGGTGTCGTCGTCGCCGCGCGGCGGTTCGGCCCGGTCGGCGGCGAGCAGCCGTCGGCGGGTCTCGGTGTGGTCGGTGCGGTGCGCCGGGTCGCGGCGAAGCAGCCCGGCCAGCGCCGCCGACAGCGGCCCGGCGTGCGGCGCGGGGTCCGGCGGCGCGGAGGCAAGTGCGCTGAGCGTGGCCATCGCGGTGCTGCGGGCGTACGGTGCGCGGCCCTCGACCGCGGCGTGCAGGGTCGCGCCCAGCGACCACAGATCGGCCGGCACGCTGGACACGCCCTCGGCGGCGCGTTCCGGTGCGACGTACTGCGGTGAGCCCAGGATGGTGCCGGGGCCGGTCATCGTCTGGTCGCCGCCGTCGAAGACGGCCAGCCCGAAGTCGGTGAGCAGCACCCGGCCGTCGTCGGCGACGAGGACGTTCGCCGGCTTGACGTCGCGGTGCAGCACCCCGGCGTGGTGCGCCGCCCGCAGCGCGTCCAGCAGGGCCAAGCCGATGCGGGCGGCGTCGCGCGGTGGCAGCGGACCGTCGTCGTCGAGGACGTCCTGGAGGGTGCGGGAGGGGACGTACTCCATCACGATCCACGGGGTGCCGGCGTCGGAGACCACGTCGTAGACGCGGACCACGTTGGGGTGACTGAGCCGGGCGGCGGTGCGGGCCTCGCGCAGGGTACGGGCGAGCAGTTGGTCCAACTCGTCGCCACCGAGCGAGGCCGGCAGCACCACCTGTTTGACCGCCACCGTGCGGTGCAGCAACTCGTCGTCGGCCCGCCAGACCGTACCCATCCCGCCGCTGCCGACCAGCTCGAGCAGCCGGTACCGGCCGGCGATCACCGCTCGCACGTTCTCCCCAATCCGCCGTCCGGCGTACACCTTAGCCAGCGGATCGGGGATCACCTATCGATCAGCAGGCGGCGCCGCCGACCGCGAGAAGGTTGCCGTCCGGGATGGTTATCGTCTGCCGACGCGGCGGCACCTCGACGGCGCCGCGCCGCAACTGCAACGGGCCATGTTCACGGCGGGCGGCGGTGTACGTCTCGGCGGTGCGGGCGGCGATGGTCGCCCAGCCGTACCGCTGCCCGACCATGCTGCGGGCCTGCCGGGCGACCCGACGGGCGAAGACCTCGTCGCCGAGGAGTTGCCCGACGGCGTCGGCCAGGGCCGGGGGGTCGCTGTGCGGGAAGGTGACGCCGGTGACGCCCGGCTCGACGATCTCGGCCAGCCCGCCGGTACGGGACACGGCCAGGGGCGCACCGGCCGCCGCTGCCTCCAGGGCCACCATGCCGAAGGGCTCGTAGAGGCTCGGTACGACGGTCGCGTCGGTGGCGCCGAGCACCGCCGGCAGCTGGGTGTTGTCGAGAAACCCGGCGAAGCGCACTGCGCCGCCGATGCCGAGCTGCTGGATCCGGTCCTCCAGCTCGCCCCGGTAGGGGCCGTCACCGGCGATCAGCACCCGCAGGCCGGGATGCCGCCCGCGCAGGTGCGGCACGGCGTCCACCAGGTGCTGCACCCCCTTCTCGTAGACCAGCCGGCCGGCGTAGCCGATCAGCGGTCCGTTGCCGGCGAACCGGGCGCGGGCCGAGGCGACGGCCCGGGGACGGGCCCGCCACGCCCGGTCGTTGACGCCGTTGGGCACCACGTCGATGCGGGACTCGGGCGTCTCGAACAGGGTGGTCACCTGCTCCCGCATGTACCCGGAGCAGGCGATGAGGCGGGTGGACGCGTTGCTGAGCCAGTGTTCGACACCGTGGATGGTGCGGTTCATCTCCTCGGGCAGCCAACCCTGGTGCCGGCCGGCCTCGGTGGCGTGCATGGTGGTCACCAGCGGCAGGTCCAGGTGCTCGGCAAGGGTGATCGCGGTGTGCGCGACCAGCCAGTCGTGGGCGTGGACCACGTCGTACTCGCCGGTGTCGGCGGCCCGCAGGGCGGCTCGGGTCAGGGTGTGGTTGAACGCCATCGTCCAGGCCAGCAGCGAGCCGGTGGCCAGTGGAAAGGTGACCGGGTCCTCGGCGGCGCGCAGCACCCGTACCCCGTCGAGGTGCTCCTCCAGCGGCGCGCCGTCGGCATGGCGGGTGACGACGGTGACCTGGTGGCCGGCGGCGGCCAGCGCGACCGAGAGGGCGTGCACGTGGCGGCCGAGACCGCCGACGAGGACGGGCGGGTACTCCCAGGACAGGATCAGCACCCGCTGTGCACGTGCGGGGTTGATGTCGATCACGTCGGCGTTCGGTGACATACGCGCCCCCTTTGAGTTGTCTCCGCGCGCCCGGCAGCCGGCCCCCCGGCGGGCGGCGATCGCGTCGCGGTGTGGATCGGGACCAATCCTGGCCGCGGCTGGATAACCAGCGGAGACGTACCCGTTGCGGTGGTGTAAAGCGCTACCGGCGGGCGCGCAGCAGCTCCGCGACCGACCACGCCTGGAACGGGCAACCCGTCGCGGTGTGCGGGGCCGCGCCGTCGGCGGTCTCGCTGACCGAGCCGAGGCCGTACTCGGTCAGGTGCGCCTCCAGACCGGTGCACAGCGTGTCGACCGGCAGCCCCGCCCGGCGGGCGGCATCGGCGTACGGGCCGATCAGCCATGGCCAGACGGTGCCCTGGTGGTAGGCGGTGTCCCGCTCGGCCGGCCCGCCCCGGTGCCGGCCGGTGAAGCCGGGACACTCGGGGGAGAGGCTGCGCGGGCCGAGCGGGGTGAGCAGCCCGGCGCCGACGCGGCTGACCGCCCGTGGGTCCGGTTGCAGCGGCGCGAACGGCAGCGACCAGGCCAGCAGCTGGTTGGGGCGCAGCAGGTCGTCGTCGTGGTATGCGGCGCCGCCCAGCGGATACACCGGCGCGGGCGCGTCGATGACGTCGTGCAGCCAACCGGCCGGAGTGGGGAAGCGGTCCCGGAAGGACTTGACCGCCCGCTCGTGCAGCCGGTGCAGCCCGTCGGCGTCCTGCCCGGCCAGTTCGGCCAGCTCGGCGACGCCGGCCACGCCGTTGATCCACAGTGCGTTGACCTCGACCGGCTTGCCGTGCCGGGGGGTGACCGGCACCCCGTACACCCGGGCGTCCATCCAGGTCAGGGCCGCGCCGGGAGCGCCCTGGGTGAGCAGCCCGTCGGCCGGGTCGACGGCGATGCCGTAGCGGGTGCCGGCCAGGTGGGCGTCGATCACCGAGCGCAGTGCCGGCAGCAGCTCGTCGCCGAGATCGGTGTCGCCGGTGACGGTGACGTGCCGGCTTACCGCGTGCAGGAACCACAGCGTGCCGTCGACGGTGTTGTACTCGACCCGGCCGGTGTCCGCGGTGTTGGCCAGCATCCCCTCCGACAGCGTCGCCGCGTACGAGCGCAGCAGCTCCCGGCCCAGGTCGGCGCGGCCGGTGCGCAGCAACAGCCCCTCGTAGGAGATCATCGTGTCCCGCGACCAGGCGCCGAACCACGGGTAGCCGGCGACCACGTCCGGCCCGGTGGCGGTCCGCACCACGAACGCGTCGGCGGCCAGCGTGAGGGTCGCCTCGACCGTGTCGGCCGGCCTGGCCGCCGCGACCACCTGCCGGTTGCGTTGCCGTGCCGCGCTGACCACCTGCGGCCCCGGCGGCGCTTCCTGGTTCAGGTCTCCGGCCCAGGCCAGCACCGAGACCGTGTCGCCGGGGTGGCGCAGGGTGTCGCGGAACTGGCCCGCGTACCACAGGTCCTCCTCCGGGTGCAGGCCGCGGGCCGCCTCCTCGCGGTGGTACACGCCCCGCCACCAGTGGCCCTGCGGCGTCCAACCGGGCCCGGACAGCCGGTACGCCTCCTCGACCAGCACGCCGCCGTCGACCGGATCCATCCGCAGCGGCGGGCCGTCGGCCCGCCGCTCGCCGTGCGCGTCGCGCCAGGTGCAGGCGGCGGCCAACTCCAGCTCGACCGGGCCACCACTGACCAGCCGGTGCACCACCGCCACGCAGGACCGGCCGTGCAGGGTGGCCACCTCCCGCTCGATGACCACGTCGCCGACGCGCCACCGCCAGCGCGGCAGCCCGTCGGTCAGGTCGAAACGCTCCAGCAGCTCGAAGCCGCGCGGGTCGACGTCGCCGGAGACCCACTCGTGCGCGCCGAGGCGTACCCGGGCGCCGGAGGGCAGCAGCACCGCCGGGTCGAGACTGACCAGTCCCACCTTGCGGGACGCCGGAGTGTCACCCGGGACCACCAGCAGTCCGTGGTAGCGACGGGTACGCAGCCCGCCCACCGTGCCCATGGCGTACCCGCCGAGGCCGTCGGGCACCAGCCATTCACGGCTGGCGGCGCTGGTCAGCTCGCCGCAGACCTGCGAACCGAAGCTAATCTCGATCAACTTTCCTCCACCGGCGGCGAGGTGTAACACGACACGACGACAATGGCCGCTGTGGTGATGTACCCCGGCGGCGTCGAAGATGGTCAGGTGATCACTGACGGCTCGCCCTCCGCCCCCGACGCCGAGCGAATCCGGCTCGCCCAGGCCGACGCCGGGGAGCAGGACTGGCGCGCATGGGGTCCCTATCTGTCCGAGCGGGCGTGGGGGACGGTACGGGAGGACTACAGCGAGCACGGCACGGCGTGGGACTACTTTCCTCACGACCACGCGCGGTCCCGAGCCTACCGCTGGTCCGAGGACGGCATGGCGGGCGTGTGTGACGACCGACAGACGTTCTGCTTCGCCCTCGCGCTGTGGAACGGACGCGATCCGATCATCAAGGAGCGGATGTTCGGGCTCGGCGGTGACGGCGGCAACCACGGCGAGGACGCCAAGGAGTACTGGTGGTACGAGGACTCCACGCCCACCCACTCGTGGATGCGGTGGCGCTACCACTACCCGCACGCCGCCTTCCCGTACGACGAACTGGTCGCGGTCAACGGCCTGCGCGGGCGGGACGACACCGAGTACGAGCTGGTCGACACCGGCGTCTTCGACGACGACCGGTACTGGGCGGTGACCGTCGACTACGCCAAGGCCGGCCCGAGCGACCTGTGCGTGGTGGTGACCGTGGCCAACCGGGGCGAGGAGGCCGCGCGGCTGCACGTGCTGCCGCACCTGTGGTTCCGCAACACCTGGTCGTGGAACCTGCCCGGCGGCGACCGGGTGCCCCGGATCGTCGGCGCGGGGCGTCGGCTGGTGGGCGACCACTGGGTGCTGGGGCAGATCATGCTCGAAGGCGACGGCGACCCGACGCCGCTGCTGTGCGACAACGACACCAACGCCGATCGGCTGTGGGGGCTGCCGAGCCGTACGCCGTACCCGAAGGACGGCATCAACGACCACGTGGTGTCCGGGGCGCAGACGGTCAACCCGGCGCTGGAGGGCACCAAGGGTGCCCTGCACTACGTGCTGGACGTGCCGGCCGGCGGCGAGCAGCGGATCCGGCTGCGGCTGACCCGTACCGCCCCGCCGCCCGGTGGCGGTGACCCGCCGCCCGCCGAGCTGGGTGCCGGCTTCGACGCGGTGGTGTGGGCGCGGCGCGCCGAGGCCAACCGGTTCTTCGACGGGGTGATCCCGGCGAAGGCCAGCGCCGACGAGGCATTGATCGCCCGGCAGGCCATCGCCGGGCTGATGTGGGGCAAGCAGTTCTACCACTTCGACGTCAAGCGGTGGCTGGAGGGCGATCCGGGTTCGACGCCGCCGGCCGGGCGCCGGCACGGGCGCAACAGCGCCTGGTGGCACATGACCAGCTTCGACGTGATCTCCATGCCGGACCCGTGGGAGTACCCGTGGTACGCCGCGTGGGACCTGGCCTTCCACTGTGTGAGCATCGCCCGGGTCGACCCGGGCTTCGCCAAGGAGCAGCTGCTGCTCCTGCTGCGCGAGTGGTACCTGCACCCCAACGGCCAGATTCCCGCGTACGAGTGGGCGTTCGGCGACGTGAACCCGCCCGTACACGCCTGGGCGGCGCTGAAGGTGTTCGAGATCGACGGCAGCCGGGACCACGACTTCCTGGCCCGGATGATGCACAAGCTGCTGATGAACTTCACCTGGTGGGTCAACCGTAAGGACACCGGCGGCAACAACGTCTTCGAGGGCGGGTTCCTGGGGCTGGACAACGTCGGCCCCTTCGACCGCTCGGCGGCGTTGCCGGTGGCCGGGGTGCTGGAGCAGTCCGACGGCACCGGCTGGATGGCGATGTACGCACTCAACCTGCTCGACATCGCCATCGTGCTGGCCGAGCACGACCGCACCTGGGTGGACACCGCGACGAAGTTCTTCGAACACTTCGCCTACATCGCGGCGGCGGCCTACGACCAGGGGCTGTGGGACGACGAGGACGCGTTCTTCTACGACGTGCTGCGGCTGGCCGACGGCACGAAGGTGCCGCTGAAGGTGCGTTCGGTGGTCGGGCTGCTGCCGCTGGCGGCGGTGACCCGGCTGACCGCGCGTACCCTGCACCGGCTGCCCGAACTGGGCGCGCGGCTGCGTTGGTTCCTGACCAACCGACCCGAGTACGCCTCGGTGATCGGCGCTCGGCGGCTCGGCCCGGACGGGCGGCAGCAGCGGCTGCTGTCCATGTGCGGCCCGGAGCAGGTGGTCCGGTTGCTCGCCCGGATGCTGGACACCGACGAGTTCCTCTCCGAGTACGGGCTGCGTACGCTGTCCCGCGCCCACCTGGACAAGCCGTTCGCGGTGACCCTGGGCGGGCAGGAGTTCTGCGTCGGCTACGAGCCCGCCGAGTCGACCAGCGGCCTGTTCGGTGGCAACTCCAACTGGCGCGGCCCGATCTGGATGCCGACGAACTTCCTGCTGATCAGCGCACTGCGCGACTATGCGGCGTTCTTCGGCGACGACCTGCAGGTGGAGTACCCGACCCGGTCCGGGGTGAAGAAGACCCTCGACGAGATCGCCGACGACCTCTCCGCCCGGCTGATCGCGCTGTTCACCCGCGACGGGTGGGGCCGCCGCCCCATCTACGGTGCGGCACAACTGTTCCAGACCCACCCCGACTGGCGGGACCTGATCGCCTTCCCCGAGTACTTCCACGGCGACAACGGCGCCGGCCTGGGCGCCTGGCACCAGACCGGCTGGACCGCCCTGGTCGCCGACCTCATCCTCACCCTGCGCCGCTGACCGGTCTCCATCCACCCCGGATCGTGTTGATCATGAGGTTGGCGGCGTTGAGGATCTGAGAGCGCCGCCACCCTCATGATCAACTTTGGGGTGGGAGTGGGGGAGAACGGTTCGTGGCTTGGTGGAGAGAGTCGCCATTCCGTCGCAGCCGCCCAGCGGGATTCACCGCAGGTAGGCTCGCCAGAGTGTCCGGAGTTGAGCACGGAGACGTAGAGCCGGGTGGCGATGCGATCGTCACCACCGCCTGGCAGTTGGCCGAGGCCGAGGGGTGGGCGGCGGTGACCACCCGACGGCTGGCCGAACACGCCGACGTCGACCTCGGCGCACTCTACGAACGCTTCGCCGACCGGGGCGCGGTGGTGGTCGCGGTCGCGGTGCGGGGCTTCGCCGACCTGGCCGCCGCGCTGGCCGCCGCACGTGGTGCGGTCGGTCGGCCCGCGGAGGTGTGGCCTGCGGTGATGGCGGCCTACCTGGACTTCGCGTACGCCAACCCCGAGGTGTACGACGCGATGTTCGCCCACACGCCGGAGTTGACGCTCGGTGCCGAGCAGGTCCCCGCAACGATCGCGGCGACCTTCGGCGAACTGCGCGCGGCGCTGAACCCGCTGGCCGCCGGGCGCGACGCCGACACCCTGGCCGAGCTGGGCTGGAGCCTGCTGCACGGCATGGTGATGCTCACCCGGGGCGGCCGGCTGCGCCCCGAGGCGCAGGAGCAACGTGACCAACTGCTCGGCGCGCACCTCTTCGACCCCCGCTGAGCCCGTCCTCGTAGATCTTGCACTTTCGGTCGCCTGCTCACCCCTTGTGCGCACCCTTGAGGCGACCGCAACTGCAAGATCGCGAGGTGGTGGTGGGATTAAAGGGTGTTGCGGGGGGTGGGGGTGTGGCGTAGCTTCTCGAGCACGCCGTCGAGCCGGAAGGAGGTCAGAACGATGTCCGATGTTCTGCGCCCCCTCCGCGTTCCGGCGTCCACGCGGATCTGAACCGGGCGCCGCTTTCCCGGAGGATCAACCATGGCCGATCTGGTCGTCCGCCCGCTCGTCGCGGGCGAGGAGGAACTGTTCGACTCGATGCCCGACCCGCTGCCGCAACTGCGCCAGGTCAGTTACGCCGACGGGATAGCCGGCGGCGGCTACCGGCCCGAGCACACCTGGATCGCACTGCTCGCCGGCCGGGTCGTCGGGCGGGCAGCCTGGCTGCTGCCACCCGGTTCCGTCGGGGACCCCTGGCTGGAACGGTTCGAGCTTGATCCGATGTCAACGGTCGGCGCGGACGCGGTGGCCGGCGGGGTGCCGACGGTGGCTGGCGGGGTGCTGACACTGGGCGACGGGGTGCCGACGGTGGGCGTCGCGCCGGGACTCAGCGGCGGGCTGTGCGGTGCATCGGCGGAGGTGGGTGCGGCGCTGCTGAGCGCCGCCCATGAGGCGCTCGGCGGCCCGAAGCTCTACTACGCGGCGCTGCCGGCGTACTGGCGCCGGCAGCCGCAGGTGCGGGCCGTGGCCGAGGTGCCGATGGCGGCGGCTCGGCTCGCTGGCCTGGTCGAACGGAGTGAGCGGTTGAGATTCACCTGGACGGGCGGGCCGCTGCCAACTCCCTCCGGCCGGCTGACCTTCCGGCCGGCCATCGACTCAGTGGAAATCAACTCGCTGTTGGCCCGCATCGCTGAGCCCGAGGTGCTGACCGGTGCGGAGACGGCTCGGTCGGTCGCCGGGGTGGAGCTGGCCCGGGATCCGCTGGCCTGGCTGAGCGGGCCGGCCGAGAGTTGGCGCGTAGCGCTGGAGGGCGGCGAGCCGGTCGGCCTCGCCGCGGCGGCGCCTGACGCCTGCTACCCGATGATCCCCTACCTCGGCCTGCTGGACGATCCAGCTCGCGGCGGTGCGGCTCGGGGCGGCTTGGTCCTGGGTGAACTGCTGGCCGACGTCGTCGCGGCGTTGGCCGCCGGTGGGGCGTACGAGGTGGTCGCCGACGTGGACGCGCACCGCGTGGCGGTGGTGGCGGAGCTGGAACGGACCGGCTTCCGGCGGGTCCGCTCCAGGGTGCTCTTCGCGCCGGCCTGAGCCGATGATCGTCTGCATTCCAGTGACTCGACACGCCGGTCCGACAGTCACTGGAATGCAGACGATCAAGGATTGGCCACCGGTTATCCGGTCGCCCGTCGCGCAGGTGTTCGCCTAGAGTCCGCGAGGTGACGCGCGAGGCAGCCATCGAGCCGGGTCGGATGCTGGTCTTCGACGCCGACGACACGCTCTGGGAGAACAACGTCGTCTTCGAGCGGGTGATCGACGACTTCCTGGAGTGGTTGGCCCATCCGACCCTCGACCGGGGGCAGCTGCGGGGCGTCCTCGACGACATCGAGCGGGCCAACGCCGTCACCCACGGGTACGGCAGCAAGGTCTTCCTGCGCAGCCTGCGGGAGTGCCTGGAACGGCTGCGTCAGCGGCCGGCGACGGAGGCGGAGCGACGCGAGATCGACGGACTGGCGGTCGCGTTGGTGACCCACCAGGTCGAGCTGATGCCCGGGGTGGCCGACGCCTTGGACGAGTTGGCCGGCCGGCACGAGCTGCTGCTGCTGACCAAGGGCGAGCGCGAGGAGCAGCAGCGCAAGCTGGACGCCTGTGGTCTGCTGCACCACTTCAAGGCCGCGCACATCGTGCCGGAGAAGAACGTCGAGACCTACCGAGAACTGGTACGCGAGCACGCCGTGGACCCGGCCCGGGCCTGGATGATCGGCAACTCGCCACGCTCGGACATCCTGCCCGCCCGGGCGGCCGGCTGGAACGCGGTGTTCATTCCGAACGACAACACCTGGGTGCTGGAGCACGACGAGTTGGATCCGGCGGACGCCGGTGTGCTGCACCTGAGCGCCTTCCCCGACCTGCTGCGGCATTTCTGAGCGACGGGTCGTAGGCGGGCGCCCGGACCAGCGCTGGCACCGGCCGGTTGTCACGGCGGCCTGCCGCTTTTGGACGTTGCTGGCAATGGTCCGTGCCGGGTGGGGCGACGGGTTGGCCGGCCCGGGTCGGCCTGTCGAGCCGAGCAGCAGGTTGGGTGGGGTTAATAAACCCTTAAATCATAACTTGTACCTTTTACTCTCGTTCACTCGTTGACGGGTGCCGACACGCCGAACATGCCCGTCAGTCGAAATTGAACGGGGGATATCGGTGAGTTCTGTGTTGCGAAGAATCACGACCGCATCCACGGCGATGCTGGTCGCCAGCGTGGCGACCTTGGGGTTGGGGACGCCCGCGCGGGCCGCACCGGGTGACGCGAGCGCGCGAGGTGTCGTCGTCGACCTGTCCGCGGCGGTGCTCGGCACACCCGTGATCACTGCCGAGCAGACCATCGGTACGGCCACCGCTCCGGCCGCCGGCGGCACCGACACCGACAATCAGGTCGTCTCGCTACCCGGGGCGCTCGGCGCGACCGCCAGCGGCACCGTCGAGGTCACCGCCACCCGGGCTGCGGCCTCTTCGTCGGCCTCCGCCATCGTCACCAACTTCAACCTGGCCGTGCTCGGCGTCGATGCGCTGGACGCGACCGAGGCCACCGCCACCGCGACCTGCCCGCAGATCGGCCCGACCAGCGCCGACACCACGCTCGTCGGGCTGGAACTCTTCGGCGCGGCGGTGGCGTCGCCGGAGCCGAACGGCCCCGCCGTCGTGGCCAGCGCGCCCGTGGTGGTGCCGGGAATGGTGGACGCGAGCCTGAACGTTTCGCTGACCCGGACTGAGACCACCACCGCCGCCGGTGCCACTGCGGTCGCCGTGCGTGCCACTCTGGGCCTGTCGGGCACCGTCCTCGGTGCGCCGACAACCATTGCGGTCGGGACGGTGATCGTCGCCGAGGCCACCTGTGAGCGTCCGCCGGCGGCACCCACCGCCGAGACGATCACGCCGGACGAGGGCTCGCAGGCGGGTGGCCAGACGGTGACGATCACCGGTACGGGCTTCATCTCCGGCGGCACCGCGGTCACCTTCGACGGAGCGCCGGCGACCAATGTCACGGTCAACGCGGGAGGCACGTCGTTGACGGCGGTCACCCCGTCCGGCGCGATCGGTCCGGCGTCGGTCGTGGTCGGTACGGTGAACGGCACGGCACCGCCGCTGGGCTACACCTACCTGGCCGACGGCAGTGCGGCTGTGGTCACCGGCCTCGCGCCGGCCTCCGGGCCGACCGTCGGTGGTACGACGGTGACGATCACCGGGACCGGCTTCACCGGTGTGCTGGCAGTGGACTTCAACGGGTTGCCCAGCACCGATTTCACCGTCAACCCGGCGGGCACCACGATCACCGTGGTGTCCCCGCCGAACCCGGCCGGACCGGCCCTGGTCGAGCTGGTCTTCCCGGCTGGCAGGGTGACCGCGCCGGAGTTCACGTACGTCGCGCCGACGATCGCCTCCATCGTGCCGAACTCCGGCCCGAACGCAGGTGGTACGACTGTGACGATCACCGGGACCGGGTTTTCCGGGGCGACGGGTGTGACCTTCGGTGACGCGCCGGGCACCGACGTCGTCGTGGACCCGAGCGGTACCTCGCTGACGGTGGTCACACCGCCGGGGCCGGTCGGCCCGGTCGACGTGTTGGTGCTCCTGCCGGGCGCGAATGCCGAGGCACTGGCCGGGTTCACGTACGTCGCGGCTACTCCGACCGCCGCGGTGATCACACCGGACGAGGGTCCGCAGTCGGGTGGTCAGACGGTGACGATCACCGGCACGGGCTTCATTCCGGGTGGCACGACGGTCACCTTCGACGGAGCGCCGGCCACCGACGTCACGGTCAACCCGGGAGGCACATCGTTGACGGCGGTCACCCCGCCCGGCGCGATCGGCCCGGCGGTCGTGGTGGTGGCCACCGGCGGTGGCTCGTCCACGCCGCTGGATTACACGTACCTGGCCGACGGCAGTGCCGCCGCCGTGACCGGGCTGACGCCGACGACCGGGCCGACCTCGGGCGGCACCCCGGTCACCATCACCGGCAGCGGCTTCACCGGGGTGACCGGGGTGACCTTCGGCGGGCGGCCCGGCACCGGCTTCACCGTCAACCCGGCGGGCACCACGATCACCGTGCTGACCCCACCGAATGCCGCCGGAACAGCGGACGTGCGACTGGTGTTCCCCGCAGGCGCCGTCGTCGCGCCACGGTTCAGCTATCAGACCGCCCCGCCGGTCATCGGTACGCTGACCCCCGATCAGGGGCCGACCGGTGGCGGTACCACCGTCACGGTCGGTGGTTTCGGGTTTGTTCCAGGCGGGACCGTGGTCACCATCTGCGGCCGGACCATCTCGGCGAGCGAGGTCACCGTGGCGTCGGACGGGCGTTCGTTGACCTTCCGTGCGCCAGCCTGCGCGGCCGGAGCCACCACGGTCGTCGTGAGCACCGCCGGTGGCGCCTCCAACGGGCTCACCTTCCGTTACGTACCGCGGCATCTGCCGGTGACCGGTGACACCGTTGCCGGGCCGCTGACCGTCGGCGCGATGCTGTTCCTCGTCGGCAGCTTCCTGTTGCTGCTGACCTGGCGCCGCCGGCGCGCCGGCCGGATCGGCTGACCCGGCTGTCCCAGCCCGGCCCTGGCCGGGTCCTGGCCTGCTGAGCCGTATACCTGTGAGGTCACCGTGCTTCACTCACAGGTATACGGCTCAGTCCCGTGATCACCGCAAACCTCTCCGAGGCGCAGGAGGATCGGGGAGCCATGGTGGATCGGTTGCTGCGGTGGCCGACCGCGTCAGTTGGTGGGCTGGCGGTTGGCCGGGCCGGCACCTACCGCTGGCTGGTCCCGAACTTGTGGATGGTTCAGGACGCTCCGCCGCGCACGATGGACACGGCCACCCGGCAGAACTCGTCCATGTCGGGCTGGAAGCCGGCCGCGATGTCGGGGTGCAGGCCGCTGCGGGTCTCGTCCAGCAGTCGCTGGCAGACCTGCTCGACCGGCTCGCCGGCATAACTGGCGCGGACCCGGTCGGCGGCGGCCTGCAACGCCGAGGTCAGCTGGTCCTCCAGCGCGCCGCGCAGCTTCTGCTGCACCGGGTCGAGCCCGCGTGGGTCCAGCGTGACGTGTGGCTCCGACATCGGTGCTCCCTTCGTCGGCGTCCGCGGTACCCCACCGCGGGCGTCGGTCAAACCCGCTGCGGTACGGCGGCCACCCGCACCTGGTAGGAGAAGTCCTCGGCCGGCTCCTCCTGGTAAGACAACTTCCGGATCTGCTTGTCGTCGTCGTAGATGGCGACGTCGACCAGCACGCCGAGGTGGGTGAGCCCGATGCTGGAGACTCGCTTCTTGTCCTGGAGCACCGCGCACACCCCGCCCAGCAGCGTGCTGGCGTCGGAGGTGCGGTGCCCGGGTGGGCAGCGCAGGATCAGGTCGATCTCGATCGGGCCGGACAGCGGCGTCCAGCCGGTTTGCTGCGCGGCCGCGCAGGCGGCCTGCAGCAGGGTGCGTACCCTCGTCGCCTGCCGGTGCCCGGCGGCGAAGATGGACAACGCCTCGGTCTTGACCGGTGGCAGGCCGCTCACCTCGAATGTCAGGGTGAGAGCGCGGGTGTCCTGCACCACGGCGGCACCTCCTCGTTGGGGACGATCCTGCCCAACCGGTATGCCGGTGAGGGGCTGTTCCCGCGAGAACCAACCGATCGGGCGGGTCGGGGTCGGCCGGTGGCGTATCGACGGCGACGGCGTACGCGCTGACGGCGGAGCATGTTCAACGCTAGTCCACCTGGCGGTCGCCCGGTAGCACCCGCGATCAGTCGGTGGGACGCGGCGGGAAGGCGCAGAACTCGTTGCCCTCGGGGTCGGCCAGCACCCACCACGACACCGTGTCGTCCGGCTCGCGCAGCAGGGTCGCCCCGGCCCTGATCAACGCGCTCGGCCCGGGGTCGGTCAGGTCGACGTCCCAGTGCATCCGGTTCTTGACGGTCTTGCGCTCGGGCACCGGGTCGAAGACCCAGTGGTCCCACGGGAAGCCCGCCGCGCCGGTGACCGAGGCGTACCCCTGGTCGCTGGTCTCGGCCTGGCCACCGACGACGCTGGCCCACCAGGCGGCCTGGGCGGCCGGGTCGGCGGAGTCCACCACCAGCTCGAACGGCCCGGGGCGGGAGTCCTCGCCGGGGGCGAAGGCGCAGAAAAGGTTCCCGTCGGGGTCGGCCAGCACCCACCAGTCGATTTCCGCGTCCGGCTCGCGGACCAGCCGCGCGCCCGCGTCCAGCAGCGCCGCCGGGCTCGCCTCGGCCAACCGCAGGTCGAGGTGTACGCGGGTCTTGACGGTACGCGGCTCGGGCACCTGGTTCACCCAGATCGACTCGGCGCCGGAGCCGGCCCGGCGCGGATCGACCCGAGTGTCACCATCGCCGGTGTCGACCAGGTCCCCGTCGAGCACCTGGGCCCAGAACCCGCCGAGGGCGTGGGCGTCGGCGGCGTCGAGGCAGAGGTCCTTGAAGCGTGCGATCATCCGCCGATCATGCCGGCCGGCCCCGACATCCGCGCCCCGAAGGGGGTACAACGGCGGCGAGGACCCCGGTCATCGATACCGGGGCCGGCCGCGACGGTCAGTGGCGGGCGCGCTTGAGCTCGTGGAACGCCGGCATGCGCATCAGCGGCACGACGCTGTCCCACAGGACCAGCGCGTCGTCGGCGCCGGGCACCTCGGTGAGGATCGGGCCGTGCAGGCCCCGGTCGGCGCCGGGCACCATCAGCACCGGGGAACCGATGTCCGGCCCGGCGGAGGCGTACGCCAGCGCGTGCGAGGCGTGCACCTGCGCGTCCCAGCTTTCGTCGTCGAGGGCGGGTGCCGCGTCGTCCAGGCCGGCCGCCTCGACGGCCGCCGCCACCAGTTTGTCGCTCGGCGGGTTGCCGACGTCGTGGGTACGAGTGCCCAACTCGGTGTAGAAGCGGCCGACGTCGTCGTGGCGGCCCTCGGCGCGCAGCGCCTCCACCAGCCGCAGGGACCGGGTCGAGGCGGTCATCGCCTCGGCGTACTCCGGCGGGACGTCGCCGCCGTTGAGGATGGCCAGGCTGAACGCGCGCCACTCGATGCGCAGGTCGCGGGCCTCGGCGACGCTCACCAGCCAGCGGGACGTACGCCAGGTCCAGGGGCAGAGGGGGTCGAAGAAGAAGGTGGCATCCACCGCACGAGAGTAGCGCCGCCCTCCCGGCCCGGTCCCGGGGTGAGCTGGACCACACAGCCGCGTGTTTAAACCGTGTCCCGCCGGTTAGGTTTCGCGCCTCCGCAGGTCGGGCAGTGTTGCAGCCACGACCCGCCGGGAGCGGGAAACCGCAGGTCGTACGCCCTGGCGGTGACGCCGTGCGCCGGGGCACGGAGACACTCCCCGGTTGTTGGCCGAGACGAGGGGAGGGGTCATGAGCGAGCGAACCGGCAGGCTCCGTGCGGTGCTGCCTCATGGTGGCAGCGGACGCGGCGGAGTGTCGCCATGAGGCAGCAACGTACGGCCGCGGGTGGGCGGCGTCGCCCTCGGGTACGCGTGGCGGCGACTGCTGCGGCGCTGACGCTGGTGGCACCGATGGCGGCGTGCGCCTCCGGCGACGACGGCGGCACCCCGACGATCAACCTTTACTACCCGCCGGAGCAGAACCTGCAACAGGTGGTGGACGAGTGCAACGCCGAGGCCGGCGGGCGGTACCGCATCGTCAACCGGGTGCTGCCGCGTGAGGCCGACGAGCAGCGGGTGCAGATGGTGCGGCGGCTCGCCGCCGAGGACAGCGGCATGGACGTGCTCGGTCTCGACGTCACCTGGACCCAGGAGTTCGCCAGCGCGAACTGGATCCGGGAGTGGACCGGCCAGGACCGGGCCGAGGTGGAGCAGGGCACCCTCGAGGGCCCGCTGGAGACCGCCCGGTACGAGGACAAGCTCTACGGTGCGCCGAAGAACACGAACGTCCAGCTGCTGTGGTACCGCAAGGACCTGGTGCCCGAGCCGCCGACCACCTGGAACGAGATGATCTCGATGGCGCAGCGGCTGCGGGAGCAGGGCCAGCCGCACCAGGTGCTCACCATGGGGGCCCAGTACGAGGGACTGGTGGTGCTCTACAACACCCTCGTCGCCAGTGCCGGCGGCAGCATCGTCAGCGACGACGGTACCGAGTCCGTGGTGGACGAGGGCGCCGTGCGGGCGCTGGAGGTGCTGCGTGACTTCGCCACCTCGGGGGTGACCTCACCGTCGTTCAGCAACGCCACCGAGGACCCGGTACGCCTGGAGTTCCAGTCCGGCAGCGGTGCTTTCCAGATCAACTGGCCGTTCGTCTATCCGGCGATGCAGGAGGCCAACCCGGAGCTGGCGGAGCAGGTCGGCTGGGCGCGGGTGCCGGGCGTCGACGAAGGCACCCCGGGCCGGGTGACGATCGGCGGGATCAACCTCGCCGTCAGCCAGCACTCCGAGCACCCGGCGGAGTCGTTCGAGGCGGCCAGGTGCCTGCGCAACGCGGAGCACCAGAAGTTCTCCGCGATCAACGACGGGGTGCCGCCGACCATCGAGAGCGTCTACGACGACCCGGAGATGGACGAGGCGTACCCGATGAAGGAAACCATCCTCGAACAGCTGCGGGATCCGGCGGTTCGACCGCTGACCCCCGCGTACCAGAGCATCTCCACCGTGACCTCGGCGATCCTGTCGCCGCCGTCGGCGATCGACCCGCAGGCCACCGCCGACGAGCTGCGCGAGGCAGTCGCCGCCGCCCTGGAGTCGAGGGGGGTTCTGCCGTGAGTGTCAATGCCACCCCGGCCGGCGCGGACGTCGCCGCCGACGGGACCGAGACCGGCGGCGGCCGGCAGGCCGCGGTGCCCGCCCAACGGACCAGGCGGCGGGGCAAGGTGCCGCTGAGCGAGAACAAGCGGGCCGAACGCAAGCTGGGCCTGCTGCTGTGCGCCCCGGCGGCGCTGGTCATGCTCGCGGTGACCGCCTACCCGATCCTGTACTCGGTGTGGTTGTCGTTGCAGCGCTACGACCTGCGTTTCCCCGCCGAACGGGAGTTCATCGGGCTGCAGAACTACGTCACCGTGCTCACCAACGAGTTCTGGTGGACGGCGTTCGGGGTGACCATGCTGATCACGGTGGTCACCGTGGCCGTGGAGCTGGTGCTCGGCATGGGGCTGGCGCTGATCATGCACCGGACGCTGGTCGGGCGGGGGATCGTGCGGACCTCGGCGCTGATCCCGTACGGCATCGTCACGGTCGTCGCCGCCTTCTCCTGGCGGTACGCGTGGACACCCGGCACCGGCTACCTGGCCAACCTGTTCTCCGACGGCGCGCCGCTGACCGAGCGGGCCAGCTCGTTGGCGATCATCATGTTGGCGGAGATCTGGAAGACCACGCCGTTCATGGCGCTGCTGCTGATGGCGGGTCTGGCGCTGGTGCCGGAGGACCTGCTCAAGGCCGCCTCCACCGACGGCGCGACCGCCTGGCAGCGGTTCACCAAGGTGATGTTGCCGGTGATGAAGCCGGCGATCCTGGTGGCGCTGCTGTTCCGCACCCTGGACGCGTTCCGGGTCTTCGACAACATCTACGTGCTCACGGCGGGGGCCAACGAGACGTCGTCGGTGTCGATGATCGCCTACAACAACCTGATCCGGGGCCTGAACCTCGGCATCGGCTCGACGATGTCGGTGCTGATCTTCATCACCGTGGCGATCATCGCGTTCATCTTCGTGAAGCTGTTCGGTACCGCTGCCCCCGGCAGCGACGACGGGGAGAGGCGCTGACATGGCTGACACCACCACCCGAGCAAAAGTGCGCTGGGGCCTGCTGGACGTCGCCGTGGTCGTGTTCGCGCTGACCCCGGTGCTGTGGATCATGTCGTTGTCGTTCAAGACACCGGCCACGTTGACCGACGGAAAGTTCATCCCACGGGAATGGACGCTGGAGAACTATCGGACGATCTTCGCCACCGACCAGTTCGTCCGGGCGCTGGTCAACTCGATCGGCATCGCGTTGATCGCCACCGTGATCGCCGTCGTGCTCGGCGCGATGGCCGCGTACGCGATCTCCCGGCTGGACTTCCCCGGCAAGCGGGTACTGATCGGGGTCTCCCTGCTGATCGCGATGTTCCCGCAGGTGTCACTGGTCTCGCCGCTGTTCGAGATCGAGCGGCAACTGGGCCTCTTCGACACCTGGCCCGGCCTGATCCTGCCCTACATCACCTTCGCGCTGCCGTTGGCGATCTACACGCTGTCGGCGTTCTTCAAGCAGATCCCGTGGGATCTGGAGAAGGCGGCCAAGATGGACGGCGCCACCCAGGGGCAGGCGTTCCGCCGGGTGATCGCCCCGCTGGCCGCACCGGGACTGTTCACCACGGCGATCCTGGTCTTCATCTTCTGCTGGAACGACTTCCTGTTCGCCATCTCGCTGACCTCGACCGAGCGTTCGCGCACGGTGCCGGTGGCGCTGTCGTTCTTCACCGGCGCCTCGCAGTTCGAGGACCCGACCGGGGCGATCTGCGCCGCCGCCGTGGTGATCACCGTACCGATCATCCTGTTCGTTCTCTTCTTCCAGCGCCGCATCGTCTCCGGCCTGACCTCCGGCGCCGTCAAGGGATAGGTGGATACTCATGGCTGACATCGTGCTCGACAAGGTGAGCAAGAAGTTCCCGGACGGCACCACCGCGGTGCGGGACGTCGACCTGGAGATCGCCGACGGCGAGTTCGTCATCCTGGTCGGCCCGTCCGGGTGCGGCAAGTCCACCACCCTGAACATGATCGCCGGGCTGGAGGACATCAGCTCCGGTGAGCTGCGCATCGCCGGGGAGCGGGTCAACGACAAGGCCCCCCGCGACCGCGACATCGCGATGGTCTTCCAGTCCTACGCGCTGTACCCGAACATGACCGTCCGGGAGAACATGGCGTTTCCGCTGCGGCTGGCGAAGCTGGACAAGGAGACGATCAACCAGAAGGTCGACCAGGCGGCGAAGGTCCTGGAGCTGACCTCGCTGCTGGACCGCAAGCCGGCCAACCTCTCCGGCGGGCAGCGGCAGCGGGTGGCGATGGGTCGGGCGATCGTCCGGCAACCCAAGGCGTTCCTGATGGACGAGCCGCTGTCCAACCTGGACGCGAAGCTGCGGGTGCAGATGCGTACCGTGGTGTCCCGGTTGCAGAAGCAGCTCGCCACCACCACCGTCTACGTCACCCACGACCAGACCGAGGCGATGACCCTCGGCGACCGCGTGGTGATCATGCGGGGTGGCGCGATCCAGCAGGTCGGCCCGCCGCAGGAGCTGTACGACCACCCGCGCAACCTCTTCGTGGCCGGGTTCATCGGCTCGCCGTCGATGAACTTCCTGACCGCCACCGTCGAGGAGGGCACGCTGCGTACCTCGCTGGGTGAGGTACCGATCGGTGACCGGGTCCGCCGCGAACTGGAGGGCGCCGACGCCCCTCGGGAACTGATTCTCGGTATCCGTCCGGAGCACTTCGAGGACGCCGACCTGATCGACGAGGAGACCCGCCGTCGGGGCATGGAGTTCACCGCACCGGTGGACATCGTGGAGTCGATGGGTTCGGACAAGTACGTCTACCTCAGCGTCGAGGGTGAGCGGGCCACCTCCGCCGAGTTGGAGGAGTTGGCCGCCGACGCGGGAGCGGCCGATTTCAGCGGTGCCGGGTCGAACCTGGTCACCCGGCTGTCGGCGGAGTCGACCGTCACCGAGGGGGAGGACCGGCGGGTCTGGTTCAACCTGGAGAAGATCCACCTGTTCGACCCGTCGGACGGCCGCAACCTGACCCTGCACGAGGGCCGCGCCGCCGGCGCCCTCGCCGACTGACACCCGTTCCGACAGGTCCGTGCCGGGTACCTCTGCCGCCAGCGGAGGTACCCGGCACGGTGTGCGGAGCAGCAGGGTCGGCCGGGGTCAGTGTGAGTGGCGGGGCACCTCGCTGCCACTGCCACCGACGAGGAAGTCAAGGTCTGCGCCCCTGTCGGCTTGTTGTACGTGCTCGCTGTACAGCCGTACCCATCCACGATCGGCCGCCGGCGGCGGCGGCTGCCAGGCGGCGCGGCGGTGGGCGAGTTCCACCTCGTCGACAAGTAGGTCCAGGCGGCGCGTCGGGACGTCGAGGTGGACCAGGTCGCCGGTGCGTACCAGCGCGAGGGGGCCGCCCACCGACGCCTCCGGCGCCACGTGCAGGACGCAGGTGCCGTACCCGGTGCCGCTCATCCGGGCGTCGGAGATCCGCACCATGTCCGTGACGCCGTTGGCGAGCAACCGTCGTGGCATGGGTACGTTGCCCACCTCCGGGAAGCCCGGGTAGCCGCGCGGTCCGGCGTTGCGCACCACGATGACCGTGTCGGGCGTGACGTCGAGGTCCGGGTCGTCGGCGGCGACGGCGTACTCCTCGATCCGGTCGAAGACGAGCGCCGGCCCGGTGTGCGTGAGCAGGTGAGCCGAGGCGGCGGAAACCTTCAGCACCGCCCCGGACGGCGCGAGTGATCCCCGCAGCACGACGGTGCCCGAACCGGCGGGCTGGAAGGGCTCGGTGAGGGTACCGATGACCTGCCTGTTCCAGCACTGGACACCGCTGATGTTGTCGGCCACGCTCTTTCCGCTGACCGTGATCTGGTCCAGGTGCAGCAGCGGGGCGATCTCTTTCATCACCGCCGGAACGCCGCCCGCGTAGGCGAAGTCCTCCATGAGGTACGTGCCGGACGGCATCAGGTTGACGAGCATGGGCACGTCGGTGGTGAGGGTGCCGAAATCCTCCAGCGACAGGGGGACGCCGATGCGTCCGGCGATCGCCAGCAGATGTACGACGGCATTGGTGGAGCCACCGATCGCGGCGTTGACCCGGATGGCGTTCTCGAACGCGGGGCGGGTGAGCACCGTGGACAGCCGCTGGTCCTGCTCGACCATGGCGACGATCCGGCGACCGGCGGCGTGCGCGAGGGCGTACCTTCGCGAGTCGACCGCCGGAACCGCGGCGGCCCCCGGCAGTTGAACGCCCAACGCCTCGGTCACGCAGGCCATCGTGGAGGCGGTGCCCATGGTCATGCAGTGACCCCTGCTGCGGGACATGCAGACTTCCGCCTCCGCGCAGTCGGCCACGGTCATCCGGCCGGCTCGCAGCTCCTCGGTGAAGCGCCAGACGGAGGTGCCCGAGCCGATGTCCTGGCCGCGGAACTTGCCGTTGAGCATCGGTCCGCCGGTGATCAGCAGGGTCGGGAGGTCGACGCTGGCCGCACCCATCAGCAGGCCGGGGGTGGTCTTGTCGCAGCCGGAGAGCAGGACCACGCCGTCGAGCGGGTTGGCCCGGATCAGTTCCTCCGCCTCCATCGCCAGCAGATTGCGGTAGAGCATGGTCGTGGGCCGCATCAGGGGTTCGCCGAGGCTCATCGCGGGGAACTCCAGCGGCAGGCCGCCGCTCTCCCATATCCCTCGCTTCACCGATTCGGCCAGTTCGCGCAGGTGGGCGTTGCACGGGGTCAGCTCCGACCAGGTCGTGGCGATGCCGATCACCGGGCGACCGTCGAAGACATCGTCCGCGAACCCCTGGTTACGCATCCAGGAGCGATGGATGAACCCGTTGCGGCCGTCGGCACCGAACCACTGCCCGCTGCGCAGCGGCCGATTCGTCATCGACATCAGCACACCTTCCTGTCAACTGTGGCTATTCGAGCCCTGATACCAGCCGCCCGTCGACGCGTCGGGGAATGGCGGTGTACGCGTCTCGCAGCTCCTCGGGGAGGATCCACTCCGGGGCGTTCTGCCACGCCAGCGGGCGAAGGAACCGTCGAATCGCGGTGGCGCCCACCGAGGTGTGCACGGCGTTCGTCGACGGCCAGGGCCCACCGTGGTGCTGCGCCCAGGACACCCGGACACCGGTGGGATAGCCGTCGAAGACGATGCGACCCGAGCGGGCAGCGAGGACGTCGACCAGTTCGCGTACGGCATCGTTGTCGTCTCGCGGTCCGCTGTGGACGGACCCGGTCAGCGACGGTGGGACGGTCGCGAGCGCGGCGTCGAGTTCGGCGACGTCGCGGTAGCGGACCACGACCATGAGCGGGCCGAAGCACTCGTCGGCGATCTCGGCGGTCAGGTCCGGCAGATCGACTTCCAGCAGCGTCGGCGCCACCGTGAAGCCCGTACCCGCCTCGATCTGGGGCCGTGCCGAGAGACGAGCGCCGGCCCGCTCGAACGCCTTGGCCCCGTTCTCGTACGCGTCACGGATGCGCTGGTTCAGCAGGAGCATCCCGCCAGCGGAGGCGACCTTTCCCCGGAGGGTGGCGACCAGATGGTCGCCGCCCGGGTCCGACGGGACGAACGCCAGCCCGGGCTTGGTGCACAGCTGACCGCCCGAGCCGGTGAAGGAGGCGAACAGTCCTTCGGCGATCTGGTCCCCCCGGCCGGCGGCCGCGTCGGGCAGGATCACGATCGGGTTCACGCTGCTCAGCTCGGCGTAGAGCGGAACGGGATCAGCTCGTTCGTCGATGGCCGCCTGGATGGCGCGGGCGGCCCCGACGGAGCCGGTCAGGGCAGCCGCCCGGATCGTCGGGTGGCGCACCAGCCAACGGCCGGCCTGCTCCCCGTACACCGTCGCGATCACACCGCCGGGCCCGCCCAGGTCGCGGACGGCCGACTCGATCGCGTCGGCGGAGGCGCGCGACGTCAGCGGATGGGACGGGTGGGCCTTCACGACCGTGGGACAACCGGCGGCAAGCGCCGAGGCGGTGTCGCCGCCGGCGACGGAGAAGGCGAACGGGAAGTTGCTGGCTCCGAAGACGGCCACCGGCCCGAGGGGTACGAGCATCCGCCGTAGGTCCGGGCCGGGCCCGAGTGGTGTGTCGGCGGCGTGGTCGATGGCCGCCTCCAGGTACCCGCCGTCGCGCAGCACCGCCTCGAACATCCGGAACTGGACCGCCGCCCGGGTGAGCTCCGAGTCGAGGCGCGCCGGTGCCAGTCCGGTCTCTGCCTCAGCTGTCCCGACCAGCTCCACGCGACGGGACTCCAGGGAGGTGGCGATCGCGTCCAGCAGCTGCGCCCGGCCGAGCCTGCCCACGTCGAACAGCCACTGTGCCGCCCGGGACGCCTGGTCGGCGATCGTCGCCACGCCAGACTCGGCTGTCTCGGTGAGATCCGTCGTGCGGTGCCGGCCGTCGCGCGGATCGGTGGTGGTGACGTTCACAGCAGTCTTCTCCTAGCCAGATTGCTCATCAGATCGCGGACGCCGAACTGCCAGGGCTCGCACTGCTCCGCGTGCTGCACCCGGTTGACCAGGGTGCCGAGTGCCGGGCAGCTGATCCGCACCACGTCGTCGACCTTGTGGGTGAAGCCCTCACCGGGGCGCGTCCGGTCCTGGGTGGGCGCGAACATGGTGCCGAGCATCAGGACGGCGCCGTCGGGATACTGGTGATGCGGGCCGATCAACTGCCGCACCAGCGCCGCTGGGTCGCGCGACATCCGGGCCATCTCCGAGGTTGCCGCCAGGTGGAAGTCGTCCACACCGTGGACCTGGAGACCCACCTCAAGTTCGCGCAGCTGACTGAGCGGAAACCGCTGGTCGAACAGCCGGATCAGCGGACCGAGGGCGCATGAGGCGTTGTTGTCCTTCGCCAGGGGAAGCAGGAGCGCCGACCGGCCCTCGACATCCCGCAGGTTCACGTCATTGCCGAGGGTGGCGCCGACGATCCGGCCGCTGGACTGGGCGATGAGCGCGATCTCGGGTTCCGGGTTGTTCCAGGTCGACGCGGCGAGCACGCCGACCTGGACGGCGGTGCCGACGGCGGAGAGGATCTGACCCTTGGTGAATATCTCGGCGTCCGGTCCGATCCCCACCTCCAGGTACTGACTCCAGATGCCCTCTGCGACCAGCAGGGTCTTGAGCCGCTCCGCCTCCACCGAGCCGGGCACCAGGCTGTGCAGGTCGGCGCCGATGTCGGCGAGTATCCGGCGTCGGATGTCCGCCGCGAGTGTCAGGTCTCCCCGGGCCCGTTCTTCGATGACGCGTTCGATCATCGAGACGGGAAAGGTCACGCCGGCGGCTTTGAGTGCTTGAAGGTCGACCGGGGCGAGCAGCCAGGGCCGGGCTCTATCACGGTTCGTGGAGCCTGTGTTGGCCAGTATCTCGGCGAAGCCGCCGACCCGCGGCCCGTCCAACCCAGCCACCGTCACGGCGGGGTCGGGCAGCTCGCAGATGTCCCGGACGGTGGGGAACCGGTGGCTGACGTCGATGACCTCGCCGTCGCGGACGATCACCGGTGAGGGGCCGTCGACGGACGGGTCCCAGATCCGGCCGATGAGGACGCTGTCATCGGCGTCGGCCGGCAACGCCTCGGCGACGGTCCCGAACCAGGGCTCCTTGCTCATCGTCGCCCCCCGCAACAGGTCAGGTGTCGCTGAGCTGGAATCTGCAACGAGCGTAGCGCCATATGCAACGGTGTCAATAGTTGATTGCACCCGGAGCGCACTACGTTGCATATGATGCAACCGGCGGCCGTTAGGGTCGCCGCGTGGAGGGAGACATCGCCTTGTCGCAATCGATTCGCCGCGCGGTCGATCTGATCCGTCGCGCCGCGGAGCACCCGCTGTCACTCACCGAGGCGGCGGAGGTCCTGGGTGTCCACAAGTCCACGGCCCTGCGGATCCTCCAGACGCTCGAAACGGCCCGCTTCGTCCGCCGGACCGGTGCCGGGACCTACGTGCTCGGCAGCGGCATCATCGAACTGTCGGAGCTCGCACTCGGCTCGATGGACCTGCGCCAGTTCGCTGCCGCGCCCCTGCGCGGGCTCCAGCGCGAGACCGGCCACACCGTGCACCTGGCGCAGCTCACCGGCGACGAGATCATCTATATCGACAAGGTCGACAGCCCGGCCTTCGACGCCGTCAAGCTGCCCTCGCGGATCGGGCGCGCGGTCTCGATCTACGCGAGCGCCGTCGGAAAGATCATTTTGGCGTACCTGCCGACGGAGGAGCGCGACCGCCTCCTCTCCCACGTCGTTTTCGAACGGTTCACCCCGACCACGTACGCCGACCGCGAATCACTCGACGCCGAGCTCGTCCGCATCCGGGAGCAGGGCTGGGCCGTGGACAACGGCGAGCACGACACGTACGTCATGTGCGTGGCCGCGCCGATCAGGGACTCGCGCGGGCGGGTCATAGCCGCCGCCTCGATGACCGCGATCGAGGTCATCGCAAGCCTCGACCAGTTGAAGGACAGCCTTCCCCTTCTGATCGACACCGCGAACCAGATCTCCCGCGAGCTCGGCCACACCCCCGACATCGACTGAGCCCAGGCGGCGGAGCCCGCCCTGGTTCCGCGTCGGGGGAGTGCGCGAACCGGGGCGGGCGGCCTACCTGGACCGGACCGGCACCCAGTCGGTGAACCGGCGGTGCAGGTCGGGCGGCGGCCCGCCGCCGCCCGACCCGGCGAGTTGCTCGGCGGCCTCCTCGCGCAGAATCACGAGATAGACCATCAGGCCCGGCATGTTCTCCCGGTACTCGGCGAGCAGCCGCAGCTTCGCCGGAGAGCAGGGCCAGGCGATCCCACACGCCCGGCAGCGCCAGGTGGGACGGGACGGGACATGCTCCTGCGGCCCGGCGCTCATCCGGGTGCCCGTGCGGGGCGGGAGCGGGGCGGGTACCGACGCGCGGCGTAGGGGACCGGTGCCACGTCCACCTGGCGCATCCCCTGCGGCATCACGAACAACTGCCGCTTCTCCGTCGCGTCGCCGTGCCGGTCGAGCTGATAGCAGTCGACCCAGGTCCAGCCGTACGGCGGGTGCCGGTCGGCCAACTCGCGGATCACCCGCACCAGGATCGGCTTGCCGAACTGCGGCGAGGTTTCCCGATCCAGGAGGTACACGCCGGGCTGGACCAGCGGCGTCCCGTCCGCCCGACGTGCGGTCACCGGACATCGCGGCGGCCGACCCGGTCGAACCGGCGGATGGTCGATACGGCGTTCGTGGGCTTCGGAACGGGCACGGCGGGGGCCTCCTCAGTCGACACGGAGTGTGGGAGGGCCGCCCGAAAGTGCTCGCCAGTCGGGCGGCCCGGTGCTGGTCCCGCCGACGGGTCGTGCCACGCCCACGGTTCCGCTGGTGACACTCTGATATGGAGGCCGCTACTCTCGGGAGGTGCTTCCGGCGTCCGGGCTGAGCTGGCGAAACGGCCGCCGATTCCGTGGCGATGTGGGTAATCGATCTTTGATGTGGGGGGCCCTGAATGCCTGACATGCCAAACCCCGTAGCGGCCTTCATCGTGGGTGAGATCCGTCGGGCGCGGGGAGCGGCCGGCATGACGCAGGAGGCGTTCGGTCGCGGCGCCGGCTTCAGTGCCTCCCATGTCAGCGCTGTTGAAGGCGGCACTCGGGCAGTGACGTTGGACTTCGCCCGAGGCGCCGACCGCGCGCTGAGCAACGGTGGCCTGTTCGAGCGGCTGGCGATGAAGCTCGGTGCACCGTCCTGGTTCCTGCCATGGCTCGATGCCGAGCGCGGCGCGACGCAGCTTCGCTACTTCGAACCCAACCTGATTCCGGGCCTGTTGCAGGTGGAGCACTACGCCCGTGCGGTACTGCGCACCGTGGACAGCCTGACCGATGACGAGGTCGAGCAGCGAGTCAAGGCGCGTTTGGACAGGCAAGCGATCCTGACCGGCGAACGCCGGCCGCAGTTCGTCGCCGTACTGGACGAGGCCGCGCTACGCCGCACGGGTGACGGCCTCGGCGGCATCATGGCCCAGCAAGTCGCCCACTTGATCGCGCTGGCCGAGCTTCCGCACGTTCATGTTCACGTCGTCCCCCTTGGCAGCGGCCTGCACGTCGGGCTGTCTGGGCCGTTCGCGCTGGCTCGGTCTGCTGAGGGTGTCTGGGTTGGTCACCTTGAGAATCAGCTCGGCGGGGATGTCGTCGACAAGGATGATGATGTGGCTACGCTTCAAGCGAGATGGGAGAGCGTCCGGAACGAGGCGCTACCACGCAGGCAGTCCATCGACCTGTTGAAGGAAGTTGAGAGTCACCATGGACCTCAGTAACGCCCAGTGGCGCAAGAGCACCCGCAGCGGCGCGAGCGGCGGCAACTGCGTCGAGGTCGCAGACAACCTTCCCGGCGTCGTCGGCGTGCGGGATTCAAAGGACCTGACCGGCCCGGCGCTGACCTTCGCCCCGTCCGCGTGGCGCGCGTTCGTCGCCCAGGTCACCGAACGCGCCTGACCCCAGACGCGCGAGTACGCCCGTCACTTCACGGGCGGGCGCTTTCGCGCCTTCGCAGCCGGCGGCGCGAACCTGGGCAGCAGAGTTACCTGTCCTGTTGTCTGCGCGCCATCTCGTTGATCCAGTCGGGCGCGAACGGCGACGTGCAGCCGGGTGAAGTCGGATAGTCCTTGAGCACCTGCAAGCGTTCGCCGATGTCGATCGCCCGGTTGCGGTGCTCGGCGTGCTCGATCCCGATCTGGGCCAGGCAGTGGTTCATCGCCCATTGCAGGCGATCCGGGGCATCTTTCAGCTGCGCCTCGACGACGTCCAGCAGCCCCGCAAGGTCGAGCCCTTCCGGCTGCCTGGA
Source organism: Micromonospora phaseoli (assembly GCF_900109115.1). GTDB lineage: Bacteria > Actinomycetota > Actinomycetes > Mycobacteriales > Micromonosporaceae > Micromonospora > Micromonospora phaseoli. Next base: position 47,971 of record NZ_FNYV01000015.1, on the reverse strand, counting down.
GACCCGCTCGGTGGTCAGTGCCCAGCCGGCACTCGCGACCACCGGATCCGGATCGGCGGACCAGGCCCGGCGTAGCTCCTCGGCGTGCGGGTTCTTCTTCACCACGTAGTTGACGAGCCAGTCGTGCACCTTGGGGGTGCGCGCCTCGCGCAACATGACGTCCAACTCGTCACGCCCGAACGCCTTCGGTCGGCAGACGAGGAGCGCCAGCAGTCTCGCCGCGGTGTCCTCCGTCTTCCAGAGTTGGCGCGCGAGTTCCTGCTGCGTCTTCAACCGTTTCGCGAGCGCCCGCAGTTTGGCGAGGTTGACGCCGTGGTCGTCACCGTGCGTGAGGTTCACCTCGCGCGTCCTCGGGTCCTCAAGCTCGGCCAGCTCGGCCATCACCTCGGCCACCGTCGTGTCCGTCATCTCAGCCTCCTGGCCATCACAGGTGAATCTAGCCGGACGGGCTGGTCGCCGGGCAGTCAGGCGTCGGGCTCCGGCCGACCCCGCTCGTGCGCCAACGCGTCCAGTAGCTCGGCCTCCCGGCCGACGCTCAGCCCGGCACGTCGGTCCCGGTGCAGGCCCGCCGTGCGCTCCCAGGCGAGCGTGTCGCGCAACAGGTCGGTGCGCGGCCGGTGGCGCAGCCCGGCGGCGACGGCCGCCGCGCCACTGCGGGCCGACCAACCCTGCCAGCCGGGCTCGACCAGCCACATCGCCAGCGACTCCGGGCCCATGTACTGGGCCACGCCCCGGGCCACCAGCCAGTCCGGGTCGACGTCGACCACCGGCCCGGTGTGCCCGCCCACCTCGCGGGACCGGGAGATCCACTCACCGAACGGCACCACCGGGCCGACCGCGTCGAACGTGCCGACCGTCCCGGACTGTGCGCTGTCCAGCAGCCAGGTCGCCAGGTCGCGTACGTCGACGACCTGGGTCGGCAGGTCGGGGGTACGGGGTACCAGCATCGGCGCCTCGGGGTCGCGGGCGGCGCGGGCGACCCAGTAGCCGGAGCGACCACTGTGGTCACCGGGCCCGCCGATCAGGCCGGCACGGGCCACCAGCAGCCGGTTGCCCACTCGCACCGTGGAGAGCTGCTCGCAGGCCACCTTCGCCTCGCCGTACTCCTCGCGGTCGACCACGTCCGAAGCCGTCGCCGGCAGGGTGGCCGCCGATTCGTCGGCGCCGGGCGTGTCGTGGCCGGCGTAGGCGCTGACCGAGGAGACGTAGCTCCAGTGCCGCGCCCGGTCGCCCAGGGCCCCCACGGCGTCGCGGACGAAGCCGGGCTGCCACGACACCTCGATCACGGCGTCCCAGTGCTGGTCGCGCAGCGCCTCGTACGCGGTGGGATCAGCGCGGTCGGCGCGGACGAGGACCGCGCCGGGCGGCACCGCACCGCTCTCTCCTCGGGCCAGGCAGGTGACCGCGTGACCCCGGTCGACGGCCTGCCGGGCCACCTCCCGCCCGAGCCACGCCGTCCCGCCCAGTACCAGCATCTTCATGCCCGCCAGCCAAGCAGCGGACGACCGTACCGGCCAAGGATCTTCGCCGTGGGCAGAACGCCCGCCGGACGCCGGGCTGCGGCTGCGTCGACCAGCCGGATCAGGTCGCCGGTCGTAGGCTGGGCGGTATGTTCCGGGATGAGGATCTTGCCCTGCTCGGCCGGCCGTTGTACGCCTTCCTCACCGTGGCGCCCCGCCCCCATCGTTGGCCCGCGCCGCGCCCGGTGTGGTTCGAGGTGACCGCCGCCGGTGACCTGGCGATGTTCTCGGAGCCGGGGTCGCCGAAGCTCGACCGCCTCCGGGAGCGACCCCGTGCCTCCGTCGTCGTCGCGGCACCACCTGGCGAGCCCGAACACTGGGTGGCGGCGGAAGGCTCGGTCACTCTGCACGATCAGGGCGGTGTCGAACTCGCGGCCCGGCTCACCGACCGGTACGGCGACTCGAGCGACCCGAAGTACCAGGCCCTGATCGAGCAGTGGCGCAACGGCGGAGTGGTACGCATCGTCCTGCATCCCGAGAAGGTGAACCGCTTCTCCGCCTGACTGGCCAGATCCATCTGGTCGATCGAACTGTCCGCTGGTGTCAGCGCGGATGGACAGGCTGGATTCGCACCTGACCCGAGTGCAGGAGCAGGAGGACCAGTGACCGACCGTGAACTGGTCCACCGGCGGGTCAGCCTGCCCAGGTGACCCGTGGTGGCAGTTCGACGAACTCGGCATAGCGGCCGAGCGCCTGCTCGACCTGCTCGCGTCGGGCCGGATCGAGGTCGACCAGGGGCGCCACGGTCAGGGTGACCCGGGTCTTGGCCAGGGTGCGCTTCCAGGTGCCGACGACCCGGCCGCCGATCACGACGGTGGCCTGGAAGACGCCGTTACCGCCCGGGATGATCGCCTGCTTGTGCTCGGGGTCGAGCATCAGCGCCCGGTCCTTGTAGCCGAGCAGGTATTCGTCGAAGCCGGGCAGGGTCAGCACGTCGTCCACCTCGGCGCGGGGTGCGTCGAGCAGCGGAGTGTGCAGCACCGACTCGACGCCGTCGACCAGGACCGTGGTCAACTCGTCACCGGCGGCGGCGATCGCGCGCTTGGCGTCGGTCGCGGTAAGGCCCGTCCAGCCGGCGAAGTCCTGCCGGGTGGTGGGGCCGTGGCCGCGGAAGTAACGCAGCGCCAGGGTGGCCAGCGCCTCTTCCTGGTCGAGTTGGTGCTGGCCAGGTGCCCACTCGTCGAGCAGCGCGAAGGTCTGCTCGGTGCCGACGTTGGGGGCGATGCAGGTGACGCCGCGCTGGCTGGCGTACCACAGCAGGTGGTAGCCGCGTTGGCCGGCGCCGTCGATGCCGGCCGCGACGAGCGTCGCGACGCACTCGGCGCGGGTCAGCCGGCCGCCGCCGGCCAGCGCGCTGCCCAGCACGTCGGCGGCGCGATCCGCCTCCGACTCGGTGAGCCCGAGGAACTCGCGTCGCCGGGCGGCCCCGGACAGGGCGCGTACCCCGGTCAGCTCCAGCAGCCAGCGGGCGTCCCGGGCCGGCACCAGATGGATGGTGCCGCGCATCGGCCAGGTCCGCAGGGCCTCGCGGCGCTCCAACGCGCCGTGCACGTCGGCCTGGGTCGACCCGGGCAGCCGGAGACCCAGCGACCACATGCCACTGGCGAGATCCTGTGCCTGCATGGCACCGAACCACTCCACCACCTCGGCCACGCTCCCGGCCGGAGCGGCGGTGGGGTGGGACCGCAGGCGGAGGCTGGTCATTCGCAGGGCGAGCGCCTCGGCGCCGGTCAGCGCCGTCGAACCGGTGGATGCCACGAGATCGGCCACCTTCCTTCGATGGACGACGGCAGCATAGGCGCGGGCACCGACAGCCGGGGTCGGATCGGCCGGCGCCGGCTCCCCTGATCGCGCTACGCCAGCGCCGTTGATGGCGGAGCGCGATCCCCCGTTCAGGTACGCCGGTGCGGGGCGGCGACGAGGGTCGCCGGCACCGGTGTCATCAGGATGGCGCTTTCCGGCCCGGGCGAGAACTGTGATCCACGCAACTTGCGGATATCTTGAGCAAGTTGACGCCCGGCTGGCGCGGCAACGGTCAACCCTGGCGGGGCTGCGGCACCCGTACCGCCGCCATCCCGGCTGCGGCGGCGGCCTGCATGCCCAGGTCCGCGTCCTCGAAGACCAGGCAGGAACGCGGGGCTACGCCGAGCAGCTCGGCGGCGCGCAGGAACGGCTCCGGGTCGGGCTTGGCGCGGGCGTAGTCCCCGGCACAGACCAGCACGTCGAAGCGGTCCAGGATGCCCAGCGCGTCGAGTGAGGCGGTGACCGCCTCCCGGGTGCTGCCGGAGACCACGGCGAACGGGATCCGCCCGTGCGCGTCGTCGATGTGTTGCAGCACCCCGGGGATGCCGGTCGCCGTGGGCAGCAGTTGCTGGAAGCGGGCCTCCCGGCGGGCGACGACCGTCTCCAGCGGCATGTCCAGGCCGTGCTGCTCGTTGAGGGCGGCCACGATGTCGGCCGTCGGCCGTCCGGCCCAGGCATAGAAGAGATCCTCGGGGAAGGCGCATCCCCACTGGTCGAGGGTCTCCCGCCAGGCCGTGTAGTGCTGGGGCATCGAGTCGACGATGGTGCCGTCGCAGTCGAACAGGTACGCCTGGAACTCGCCGGTGGGCAGGGGCAGCATCACCGGCCCAGGCTATCGGGCTGCTCGGCCCGGCTGCTCGGCCGGTCAGAGCCGCTGGTACATGACCAGCAGGTCGACGTAGCCCTCGGACGGATGGTGAAAGCCCGCCGGGATCCGGCCGACGACCTCGAAGCCCAGTGACCGCCACAACCCCACCGCCCGGGTGTTGCTGGCCACCACCGCGTTGAACTGCATCGCGCGGTAACCGTCGGCGCGGGCCAGGTCCAGCACGGACATCCCCAGCGCGCGGCCGATCCCACGCCCGGCCGCCCGTCCAGCGACCATGAAGCTGGCGTTGGCGACGTGGTCGCCGGGGCCGAGCTGGTTGGGGGTCAACTTCGCCGAGCCGAGCACGGTGCCGTCGGGGTCGACGGCGACCACGGTGCGGCCCGGCGGCGGCACCAGCCACATCTGCCGGGCCCGTGCCTCGTCGACGTCCCGCGGCCAGGTGTACGTCTCGCCGGCCGAGACGATCTCGCGCAGGAAGGGCCAGATGCCCGGCCAGTCGTCGGCGGTCGCGAACCTGATCTCCATCGCCGTGAGCATGTCAGGCATCGCCGGCACCGGCCAGCGCAATATCCCCGGCCGGCTCTACAGCAGGCCGGCGGCCATCGCGGTGGTGACCGCCGCGGTGCGGTCCGAGACGTCGAGCTTGTTGAAGGTACGCAGCAGGTGGGTCTTCACGGTCGCCTCGCTGATGTGCAGCTGCCGACCGATCTCGGCGTTCGACATGCCCCGACTCACCAATCGGAGCACCTCCACCTCCCGTGGGGACAGCGTGTCCCGGGCCGGCCGGCGGACCTGGTGCAGCAGCCGGGTCGCCACCGACGGGGCGAGCACCGTACCGCCGCGTGCGGCGGTACGGACTGCCGCGATCAGGTCGGTCCGGGACACGTCCTTGAGCAGGTAGCCGGCGGCGCCGGCCTCGACGGCGCGCAGGATGTCGGCGTCGGTCTCGTAGGTGGTCAGCACGACCACCCGGGTGGCAGGTGACTCGGTGCGGATCCGGGCGGTGGCCGCCACTCCGTCGCCGCCCGGCATCCGCAGGTCCATCAGGACGACGTCGGGGTGCCGGTCCCGGACGACCGCCACCGCCTCGGCCTCGTCACCGGCCTCGCCGACGACGGTGATGTCGTCGGCGCCGGCCAGCATGCCGACCACCCCGGCACGGACCACCGGATGGTCGTCCACCAGCAGCACCGTGATCATTGGACCCATCTGTAGGGCACCTCCACCCGGATCGTGGTCCCCGCGCCGGGCGCGGAGCGTACGGCCACCGAGCCGTGCGCCTGCTCTACCCGGGCCCGGATCCCGGCGAGCCCGTAGCCGTCGGTGTCGGCGTCGGTGTCGAACCCGACCCCGTCGTCGGTGACCTCCAGCGTGACCCGTTCGTCGTCCCGGCACAGCAGCACGGCGACGGTGCCCGCGCCGGCGTGCCGGCGGACGTTGGTCAGCGCCTCCTGGGCGGCGCGCAGCAGCACCACCTCCACAGGGGTGCCGGGGGCGGGCCCGGTGCCGGCGGCGGCGCAGTTGGCCGGCACCCCGGTCTCCGCGCTGAACCGCTCGGTCAGCCGGTGCAGGGCCTGCTCCAGCGGCGAGCCGGTGAGCTGCGCGGGAGTGAGGGCGGCGACCAGCGTACGCACGTCGACCAGGTTCTCCCGGGCGGTCTGCCGGGCCAGGGTGAGGTGGTGACGGGCCTGCCCGACGTCGCGGTCGAGGTCTGCCTCGGCAGCCTGGATGAGCATCACCACGCTGGACAGGCCCTGTGCCACGGTGTCGTGGATGTCGGCGGCGAGCCGCTGACGCTCGGCCGCGATCCCGGCCCGGTGGGAGAGTTCGGCCAGCTCCGTCCGGGTGCGCTCCAGCTGGGCGATCAACTCGGCGCGCCGGGCGTTCTCGGCGACGGCGCGCTGTGACCATACGCCCAGTACGCAGACGACGAATACGATCATCAGCGCGATCAGCAGCGGCGCGACGAGGTCGCCCAGGTCCGGTAGGCGGGTGGCCAGGACGATCAGGTGAACCGAGTTGAGCAGCACCACCGCGCCCACCGCCGGTACGGCCGGCAGCACCATGAACACCTGTGGGCAGAGCACGAACAGCAGGAACGACGCGTTGCCGTTGAGCAGCACCGCCGGCACGTAGAGCAGGGCGACCCCGGCGAGGTAGAGGTAGCCGCGCCAGTCCTCGATCGACTCGCGCATCAGCCGCCGGCCGAAGCCGACGTACCACCCGGCCAGGGCGAGGAAGAGCGCGAGGAAGCCGACGAGGGCGGCCGGTGACCACGACGCGTCGGCGGCCACGGCCAGCGCGACGCCGGTGCCCGCCAGCGCGAAGTAGATGTCCCAGAGCCGGAAGTGGTCGCTCCACACCTCGGCGGCGACCGGCGCGGTCACCGGCCGCGCCGACCCCGCCAGCGGAAGGTGGTCAGACACAGCACCATGCCTCCGATGCACCAGGCGGCCAGCACGAGCGCGATCCGGCCGTGCTCCCAGGAGGGTACGACCTCCTGCGGGAGGATGCTGTCGGGCAGGAACACCGACCGGAAGCCCTGCGCCATCCACTTGAGCGGGAACAGCGAGCCGATCGTGACCAGCGGTTCGGGCAGCTGCCCGACGGGGGTGTAGAAGACCCCGGAGATGAAGGCGAGGACCAGGTAGGGCAGGTTCATCACGGCACCGGCGCTACGGGCGGAGCGGGCGAGGCTGCTCGCGGCGATGCCGGTCAGGGCGCAGGCGGTGGCGCCGAGCAGGAACACCCAGCCGAAGGTGAGCCAGCGGGCCGGGTCGGTGGGCAGGGACAGGTCGAAGGCGACCACGGCGATGCCCAGCAGCACGACCGTCTCGCCGACGGTGACCACCAGGGCCATCAGGATCTTGCCGATGAAGTACGCCGACGGCGGCATCGGCGCGCCGCGCAACCGGCGCAGGGTGCCGTCGTCGCGGTCGGCGGCGATGCTGGTGCCCAGGTTGATGAAGGTCGTCGAGGCGACCCCGGCGGCGATCATGCTCGGCGCCAGGTACTGCGCGGAGGTCACGTCGCTGCCGGGGTAGACGCCGTCGAAGATCGAGCCGAGCAGGGCGAGGATCACCGCCGGCATGGCGAAGGTGAACACCACGGCGTCGCGTTCCCGGAAGAAGCTCTTCAACTCGATCGTCGCGCGGTGCAGCCCGAGTCGGGCGGCGGACGGGCGGCGCGGTGCGCCGCGCAGGACGGTGGCGCTCATGACGCGTCTCCGATCAGGTCGAGGTAGATGTCTTCGAGGCTCGGGCGGCTGACCGTGAGTCCCGGCACGGTGCCGCCGTAGCGGCGGGTCAACGTCGCGATGAGCCCGGCCGGGTCGTCGGTCTCCTGCCGACCGTCGGCCCAGCGCACGACGGTGCGCGCGGTGGCCCGCCCGCCGAGGGTGGCCGGGGTCGCGTCGGCCACGATCCGGCCGCCCATGATCACTGCCACCCGGTCGGCCAGCGCCTCGGCCTCCTCGAGGTAGTGGGTGCTCAGCAGGATGGTGCAGCCCTCGTCGGCCAGCCGCCGGATCAGGGCCCAGAACTGCCGGCGGGCCTGCGGGTCGAAGCCGGTCGTCGGTTCGTCGAGGAAGAGCAGCCGGGGCCGGCCGACGACGCCGATGGCGACATCGAGGCGCCGGCGCTGGCCACCGGAGAGGGTCCGCACGCGTTCGGTGGCCTTCTCGGTGAGGCCGACCAGGTCGATGGCCTGATCGGGATCCCGGTGTCTGGGGTAGTAGTGGGCGAAGTGGCCCACGGCCTCCCGGACGGTCAGCTCGAGCAGGTCGCCGCCGTCCTGGGTGACGATGCCGATCTGGGCGCGCCAGTCGAGGTCGGTGCGGGCCGGGTCGTGGCCCAGCACGCTCACCTCACCGGCGTCGCGGTCACGGTGGCCCTCCAGGATTTCGATGGTGGTGGTCTTGCCCGCCCCGTTGGGGCCGAGCAGGGCCACCACCTCGCCGTCTGCGACGTCCAGGTCGAGGCCGGCCACGGCGACGGTGTCGCCGTACGTCTTGCGTAGTCCGCGGATGCGGACGGCGGGGGTGTCGGTCATGTCTCGATCGTCGGCCGACGCGGGTGCGGCGCGGGACGACCGATGGACGGATTCGTGGTGTCCATCGACCGGTGGACAGCGCCGCAGTGTTTGTCGGCGCAAGCATCGGGTAGTCGCCGAAGCTGATCCCGAGACGGAAGGACAAGCCATGGCAGCACAGCTCAACGTGGCGGTTATCTACTACAGCGCGACCGGCATCACGTACCAGATGGCCCAGGCGGCCCGGGAGGCCGCCGAGGACGCGGGCGCGCAGGTGCGGCTGCGCAAGGTACGCGAGCTGGCGCCGGCCGAGGCGATCCGCTCCAATTCGGGCTGGGAGGCGCACCGCCTCGACACGCAGGACGTCGAGGAGGCGCAGCCGGACGATCTGACCTGGGCGGACGTGGTGATCTTCGGCTCGCCGACCCGCTACGGGCTGGTCGCCGCCCAGCTCAAGCAGTTCATCGACGGCACCGGCCCGCTCTGGGCGCAGGGGGCGCTGGCCAACAAGGTGTACTCGGCCTTCACCTCCACCGCCACCCAGCACGGCGGGCAGGAGTCGACGCTGCTGTCGCTGTTCCACGTCTTCTACCACTGGGGCGGCATCGTGGTCACGCCCGGGTACACCGACCCGAGCCAGTTCACCTCCGGCAACCCGTACGGCGCCTCGCACACCAGCAACAACGGGGAGACCGCCCCGGACCACGTCGCACTGGAGGCGACGGCGTTGACGGCCAGGCGGGCGGTGCGGATCGGGGCCGCGCTGAAGCAGGGCCTGGCCAGCTGACCGGTGCGGACGGGCGAACGGCGGCACGGCAACGCGAACCGGCGATCCGGGCGGGGGCTCTCAGACCCGCCCGGACCGCCGGCCGTCCACATCGCTACCCCGGATCGACCCGGCTATGCCTGACTCGCCGTGGACAACTCGCCGGTCGGCGCCGGCAGCAGCTCGGGCAGCAGGTCGGCCAGGACCGCCATGCCGTCCGGGCTGAGCACCGACTCGGGGTGGAACTGCACCCCGGCGAAGCCCCGCCCGCGTAGCGCGTGCACCGCCCCGTCGGCCTCGTCGCGGGCCAGCTCGACCGGACCGTACGGGCCCTCGGTGCGGTCGGCTGCGGCCCGGGCGGTGAAAGTGGCGTAGAAACCGACCCGGCGAGGCGTACCGAAGATCGGAACCGTGCGTTGCAGCCCCTGGTAGGGCGCGTCCCGGCGATGCACGGGCAGTCCGAGCAGACCAGCGAGGATCTGGTGGCCCAGGCAGACCGCCAGCGTCGGGTGACCGGCGTCCAGCAGCTCGGTGAGCAACGTACGCAGCCGGACCATCTTCTCGGTGTCGCCGGTCGGGTCACCCGGGCCCGGTCCGACCACCACCAGGTCGTACGAGCGGACCGGCTCCTCGGCGTACCACGGCCGGACGGAGACCGACAGCCCGAGCGCGCCCAACTGGTGGGCCAGCATGCCGGTGAAGGTGTCCTCGCCGTCGACGATGAGGGCCCGACGGCCGGCCAGGGCGGGCAGGGCGAGGGCACCCGGTGGGCGCTGATCCAGCCAGAACCGGGCCAGCGGCGCGTTGCGGGCGGCCAGGGCGGCCCGGACCTGCGGGTCGTCCGCGAGGCGGGCCACCGGTCGGGGGCCGGTCTGGTGGGCCTGTGGTCCCAGGTCGAGGGCGGCCAGCACGCCGGCGGCCTTGGCGTGGGTCTCGGCGACCTCGGCCTCGGGGGTCGAGTGGCGTACCAGGGTCGCACCGACCGGGACCCGCAGCTCACCGACGGGGGAGATCTCGGCGGTCCGGATGAGGATCGGCGCGTCGAGGGTCTGCCGGCCGCTGTCGTCGTGCCCGAGCAGGGCGAGCACCCCGGAGTAGTAGCGACGTCCGGTGCGTTCGTGTCGGGCGATCACCCGGCAGGCGTTCTCCATCGGGCTGCCGGTCACGGTCGGGGCGAACATCGTCTCCCGCAGCACGTCGCGGACGTCCTTCGAGCCGCGTCCGGCGAGCAGGTACTCGGTGTGCGCCAGGTGCGACATCTCCTTCAGGTACGGACCGACCACCTGCCCACCCTGCTCGGCGACGGTGGCCATCATCTTCAGCTCCTCGTCGAGGACCATGTACAGCTCCTCGGTCTCCTTCGTGTCGGCGAGGAAGCGCAGCAGAGCGGCCCGGTCGGCGGCCGCGCCGGTGTGCCGGAACGTGCCGCTGATCGGGTTCATCATCACCAGCCCGTCGTCGACGCTGACGTGCCGCTCGGGGCTGGCGCCGACCAGGGTGCGCGCGCCGGTGTGCACCACGAACGTCCAGTACGCGCCCCGCTCGCGTACCAGCAGCGAGCGCAGCGCGGCCAGCGCGGCGGTCAGCGGCGCACCCTGCACCTGGGCGTGCAGGGTGCGGTGGATGACGAAGTTGGCGCCCTCACCGCGCCCGATCTCCTCGGCGAGTACCCGGGCCACGGTGGCCGCGTACTCGTCGTCGCTGATGTCGAAGGCGGCGCCGGTGGTGCGGACCGGGCCCTCGGGCAGCGCGTCGAGAGCGGAGGCCAGCGGCACCCGGTCGTGCCGGTCGATCCGCAGGCACTCCAGCGGTACGCCGTCGTCGACACAGGCGAAGCCCCGCTCGGCGACCTGCCGGTACGGCACCAGGGCCAGCGTGGCCGGGCCGGATGCCGCGGTGGGCAGCGGAATGTCGGCGAGCCGGTCGACGGTCTGCACGGCACCGGTGAACAGGTCGAGGTGGTCGGCGCCCTCGCGGCGCAGCAGCGCGAACGGGCCGGGGTCGGCGCCGGCAGCGAGCGCGGCGAGCAGGTCGGTCAGCGAATTCATCGGTCTCCTCGGGCCGGGTGCCGCCGTCGGGGGCGGCCCGGGAGCCGGAGAGTGACCGGCGGCCGCCTCGTCGGGCGGCCGCGTGGGAAGAGCTACGCGCGGGGGAGGGCCGCCGGGTTGGCGGGCCACCAGCAGGACAATCGCGCGAGCATGCGAACACCCTACGCGTCGCCGCACCGGTATGGAAGCCGATCGGCGTACCCGGTGCGCGGTGACGTTGTGGCGCCGGAGTCACCGGGTACGTTGACCCGCGATGAAGATTCTCGCGCTGGACCTGGGCACCTCGTCGGTGCGTGGCCTCGTGCTGGACGGCGACGCCCGCCCAGTGCCGGGTGCGCTGGCCCGCCGGGGCGTGGTGGTCACCGTCGATGAGCAGGGTGCCGGCACCCTCGACGCCCGCCACTACCTGGCCTGCCTCGCCGAATGTCTGGACGAGCTGCACGGGCAGGGCTGGCTGGACGGCGTGGAGCTGGTGGCGACCAGCGCCCAGTGGCACTCGGTGGTGCCCCTCGGCCCGGACGGTGAGCCGCTCGGACCGGTGTTGACCTGGCTGGACACCCGGGCCGAGCCGCCTGCGACGGCGACCGGTCCAGCCGACCCGCACGCCTTCCACCAGCGCACCGGCACCTGGTGGCACCGCTGCTACTGGTCGGTGCGGCTGCCCTGGCTACGGGCCCAGACCGGCAGTCGGGTGGCCCGCTTCGCCGGCCTGGTCGAGTACGTGCTGGCGCGGCTGCTCATCGAGGCGCCGATGTCGATGTCCCAGGCGTCGGGCACCGGCCTGCTGGACCTGCGCACCCTGGACTGGGACGCCGAGGCCTGCGCGCTGGCCGAGATCCGCGGTTCGGACCTCCCCGAGCTGGCCCCGCGCGACTGGCAAGGCCGGTTGAGCGCCGAGTGCGCTCGGCGGTGGCCCGCACTGGCCCAGGCGCGCTGGGTCCCTCCGCTCGGTGACGGCGCCGCCTCCAACGTCGGCTCCGGATGCGTCGACCCGTCCCGGGCGGCGGTGACCGTCGGTACCTCCTCGGCGGTGCGGCTGTTGCAGCGGATGCCCGCGTACACGGACCTGACGGTCCTGCCGCACCAGCTGTGGCGCTACCGCGTCGACCACGACCACGTGGTCACCGGGGCGGCGTACTCCTCCGGCGGGAACCTGTTCGCCTGGGCCGAGCGGGAGCTGCGGTTACCCACCGGTGCTGCGCTCGACGAGGCGCTGGCCCTGCTGCCGCCGGGTGGCGGTCGACCGGCGAGCATCCGCTTCGGCGGTGACCGCCCACCGGGCAGCGACCCCGCCGGCCTGGGTGAGCTGCGCGGGCTGGGCTTCGGCACCACCGCGGTGGAGATGCTGGCCGGGCTGATGCGCGGCGTGTGTGAGCAGGTCGTCGACGACCTGACCGTGCTGGAGTCCACGGTCGACCAGCCGGTGGAGGTGGTCCTCGGCGGCGGTGCGATGGCCGCCTCGCCGTGGTGGCGCGAGACGTTCGCCACGGTGCTGGCCCCGCGGCAGGTCCGGTTCGGGCGCCACCCGGAGATCGGGGCGACCGGTGCGGCGCTCGTAGCTGTCGGCCGGATCGCCGATGCCGTGGTGGTGGCCGACATCGGCCGGACGGATGATCAAGCCTCGACGACCACGACATAGGGTGGCGGCCGGCAGTACTCTTCCTGAACCATTCATAAGGGCAGGACGTTGACACTGCTCCGGGGCCTGGTTGGATGGACGGCGCTCCCCGGGCCGCGGCGGACGCGTGGGGGAGGAGGAGGGCGTGGGAGTAGGACCGGACCAGGCGCACGGGGTATCGCAGCACCGCCGGCGTCGGTTCGACGTCCGGGTGGTACCGCACCGGCGTCGCTCCCCCCTGCGCCTGCAGGACTGGCGGATGCGCACCAAGCTGGCCACGGTGCTGATCATCCCGTCGGTCGCCTTCCTGGTGCTGGCCGGGGTGCAGACGCAGAGCCTGGTCGGCCAGGCCGGCACGCTGGGTGACTTCGCCGGGCAGGTCGGCATCGGCCGCGAGATCACCGCGCTGGTGCACCGGTTGCAGCAGGAACGTGACCGCACCGCCGGTGAGCTGCCCGCTCTTCGCGACGCCTCCGACGACGAGGATGAGACCGATCGGGTGCTGGCCTCGTTGCAGTCGTACCGGGACGCCTCCGACCAGGCGGCGGCGGCGCTGCGCGGGGCGGCCGAGCCGCTGGCCGACGCGGACGCCTCCTGGCGGGACACCTTCGTGGTGGCCTCGCAGGCGTACCAGCAGGTCGGGTACATCCGTAACACGCTGAGCACCGTGGTACTCAGCGACGACACCATCCTCGGCAACTATCACCGTGCGGTCGACTCGTTGCTGACCCTGCTCGCGCAACCGACGCCCGGCTCCGACCGGCCCGACCTCTCCGACGCGGTGCTGCGGTACGTGCAGTTCGCCCGGGCGAAGGAGTTGTCCTCCCGGGTCAGGGCAGAGCTGTACGCGGCGGCCCGGGCCGGCGGCTACGACTCCGAGGACGCCGCGCAGCTGCCCGACCTGCGGGCACGTCAACTGACCGCGCTCGGCGCGTTCCGGATCGCGGCGACCAACACGCAGGTGTCCCGCTACGACCAGATGAGCGTGGATCCGGCTTTCGTCGCCGCCGCACGGCTCGAGGAGCAGGCACTGTCGCAGGGCGCCTCCGGGTCTTCGGTCCTGGACGCGGAGCAGTGGTGGAATGCCAGCGAGGAGCGCCACGAACTGCTCCGGGCGTACGAGGCGGACGTGGTGGCGGCGTCGGCGCGCCAGGCCGACGACGCGAGTGACGCGCAGCTGCGCGAGACGCTGCTGGTCGTAGGCGTGATCATCACCGTCCTGATGGTCGCGCTGCTGATCTCGGTGCTGATCGGCCGGTCGCTGGCCCGGTCGATCCGGCTGCTGCGGTCGCAGGCGCTGCGGATCGCGCAGATCGAGCTGCCCGAGGCACTGGCCCGGCTGCGGTCGGTCTCCGGCGGTGCACCGCAGATCGAGGTCGCACCGGCCGTCGTGCGTTCGTTGGACGAGATCGGCGAACTGGCCGAGGCGTTCGTCGCGGTGCACCGCAGCGCCGTCGGGGTGGCGGTCGATCAGGCGAACATGCGGCGCAACGTCAACGCGATGTTCGTCAACCTTGCCCGCCGCAGCCAGGTGCTGGTGGAGCGGCAACTGGAGCTGCTCGACGAGCTGGAGCGCGAGGAGGGCGACCCCGAGCAGCTGGAGAACCTGTTCAAGCTGGACCACCTCGCCGCGCGCATGCGCCGTAACGACGAGAGCCTGCTGGTGTTGGCCGGCACCGAGTCGACCCGCCGGTGGAACCGCCCGATCGGGCTGAGCGCGGTGCTGCTGGCGGCCAGCGCCGAGATCGAGCAGTACCAGCGGGTGCGGCACGAGGCGGTGGCGGACCTGCACGTCGTCGGGCACGCGGTGGGTGAGCTGGTGCACCTGCTCGCCGAACTGCTGGAGAACGCCACCGCGTTTTCCCGGCCGGACACCGTGGTGCAGGTGATGGGCCGGGTCGAGGGTCCCGGGGCGGTGATCGAGATCGCCGACCAGGGTCTGGGCATGAGCCCCACGGCGCTGGCCGAGGCGAACGGCGTCCTGGCCACGCCGCCGGCCGCGGATGTGGCGACGGTCGAGCGGATGGGTCTCTTCGTGGTCAGCCACCTGGCGGCCCGGCACGGGATCGACGTTCGGTTGCACGGTGGGGTCGGCGGGCTGGTGGCCCGGGTACGCCTGCCGGGTGCGCTGCTCGCGCCCGCACCGCCGCCGAGCCTGGACCCGGCGCCGTCGCCGCGTGGGCTGCCCTTCGCCGCAGCTCGGCCGGCCGCGACCCGGCAGCCGAATCCGGCGGAGCTGCCGGTGGCCGGGCGCCGTCCGACCACGGTGCCGCGCCAGGCTCACCCGGTGCCGGTACGCGCGGAGGACGTGCTCGCGCCGGCGGTGCCGGCGGCCAGCGGCGGCTGGTGGTCCCGGGAGGGACCGTCGTCGGCCGTGCCGGCCGTGGGCGCCGGAATGCCGGCGCCGCCGGCGGTGCCGGTGACCGCCGGTACGAACGAGCGGGGCCTACCGATGCGGGTGCCGATGGCGCAGTTGAGCGCCGTGACCCAGCCGGCCCGTCCGGAGCAGCAACGAGCCGCCCGGCACGACCCGGACCCGGAGGCGGTCGGCGGGATGCTGTCCAGGTTGTACAGCGGTGTCCGGCAGGCCGAGGCCGAGGAGACCACTGAGATACCCGTGCCGCCCGGGGCATGGAGCGAAGGAGGACGTAAGTGACCACGATGTCGCAGGAGGCTCGGGACCTGAGCTGGCTGGTCAGCGCGTTCGCGGATCGGGTGCCGGGCGTGGCGCATGCGGTGGTGGTCTCCTCCGACGGTCTGCTGGTCGCGATCT
Source organism: Micromonospora phaseoli (assembly GCF_900109115.1). Taxonomy (GTDB): domain Bacteria; phylum Actinomycetota; class Actinomycetes; order Mycobacteriales; family Micromonosporaceae; genus Micromonospora; species Micromonospora phaseoli. The sequence goes on along the minus strand of NZ_FNYV01000015.1, from coordinate 32,585 downwards.
CCGACCACCTGCCGCGGGACCACGCCGACAAGCTCGCGGCGGTCACCTCGGGTCTGATGAGCATCACCGCCGGCGCGGCGCAGATGTTCGACGGGGACATCGTCAAGCAGACCGTGGTCGAGATGGGGCGCGGCTACTTCCTGGTGATGCAGGTGCGCGACGGTTCGATCCTGGCCACCCTGGCCGCGGCGGACGCCGACATCGGTGTGGTGGGCTACGAGATGGCCCGGCTGGCCAAGCAGGCGGGAGAGATGTTGACCCCCGCGCTGCGAGCCGAACTCCAGCAGGCGCTGCCCCGCTGAGGCTGCCCCGCTCAACAGGCGGGGCAGCGGGTCGCCGGCCGGCGTGCCGCTGGCCATCATCGAACACGCGGCGGGATGCGATGCCGAGGACAGGACCGTCTGCCCCCGGTTGCGGGAGAAGGTGGCCGCCCGCCTGCCTGCCGGGTTACGGGACGAGGGTGGAGCGAGGCCGCCGCCGGCAGCAGGCTAGCGCAGGCCGATGGCGGTGCCGGGGGAGGCGGGGCGGGAGGCGATCCACCAGGCGACGGTGGCGGCCACGGCGACGATACCGCTGAACACGAATGGTGCCTCGATGCCGGCTCGCGCGGCCAGCGCCCCACCCGCCAGGGCACCCAGCGCGGTGCAGCTGTAGGTCACCAGGCGGGAGGCGGCGATGACCCGGCCGAGCAGCCCACCGGGTACGAGTCGTTGGCGTACCGACAGCGCGGCGACGTTGAGCACGGCGAACGCCGCACTGGTGGTGACCACCACGACCACCGCGGCGGCGCGGTGCGGTGCGACGGCCAGCACGACCGGCACGCCGGCGGTGACGGCCATCGACCAGGTGAGCACGTGCCGGTGGCGGAACCGGGAGACCAGGCGGTCGGCGGCGAACGAGCCGATCAGGCCGCCGGCCGCTCCGGTGGCCAGCAGCAGGCCGAAGCCGAACGCGCCCAGCCCGAGGGCGTCGCGGGCGTAGAGCACGAAGATCGCGAACCAGGCGGTGTCGGCGGCGGCAACGGCGGCGCTGACCAGTACCAGGGTGCGCAGCATGGGCTGGCGCGCGAGCCAGCGCAGGCCGGCCAGGACGCCGCCGCGATCGGCCTTCGAGGTGTCGGTGCCCGCTGCGGCGCTCGGCCGGCTGGCCAGGGTGAGCGGCAGGGAGAGGACGAGCATCACGGCCAGGGCGAGGGTGGCGCCGTTGACGGCGAACGGGATCGCCGCGCCGAGGACGAACAGCAGGGCACCGACCGGCGGGCCGACGAACTCGTTGCCCACGATCTCGCCGGCGACCAGCCGGCCGTTGGCCTTCTCCAGTTGAGCGTCGGGGACGAGCCGGGGTACGGCGGTCTGCGCGGCGGTGTCACGGACGGTTTCGCCGACGCCGAGCAGGAACGCGGCGACGACGACCAGGGTGATGGTGGCCCAGCCCAGGGCGACCGCGGCGGCCAGCGCGGCCAGCACCACGACCCGGCCGGTGTCGGCGGCGGCGAGCAGCGTACGGGCGCTGCGGCGATCGGCGAGGGCGCCGGCGGACAGGCCGGCCACCAGCCAGGGCAGGAACTGTGCGGCGGCGACGGCGGCGACGGCAAGTGGGTCGTCGGTGAGCGCGGCGGCCAGCAGCGGGAAGGCGGCCACCCGGATGCCGTCACCGAGGTTGGCCAGCGCAGCGGCGCTCCAGAAGGTCCAGAACGGTCGTCCGAGTGCAGGGGCGTGGTCGTTCACCCACCGGAGTTTAGGGCAGCCACCGCACGTGGCGCCCCCGCAGGTACGCCTGCTCCGGCCGCGCTGGCTGCGCGCCCGGTCCGGCGGTTATGGGCTCGCGTCTCGGTCGGCGCTGCTGGTTGCGCGCCCGATCCGGGGTGCTGGTTGCGCGCCCGATCCGCGGGGTGCTGAATGCGCGCCCGATCCGGGGTGCTGGATGCAGTTCGCCGACGGCCTTTGGCCGTCGGCGAACTGGTTCGGCGAGGGGTGACCACGCGCGCGGCGCAACGATCGGTGCGTCGCGCCGGCCGGGGCCGCGGATGTTAGGAGGGGGCCCTTCCTATACACCAGGCGTTAACAAGGGGCCCTTCCTTGCATCTCAGAGCGCGTTGTCGGCGATGACCTGGCGGTACCAGTGGGCGCTGCGCTTGAACACCCGGCGCTGCGTGGGGTAGTCGACGTAGACGAGTCCCCAGCGCTGCTCGTAGCCCTCGGCCCACTCGAAGTTGTCGAGCAGCGACCAGACGTGGAAGCTCTCCAGCGGCACCCCGTCGGTGATCGCACGGTGGGCGGCGGCGAGGTGGTCGCGCAGGAAGGTGACCCGGCCGGTGTCATCCACGGTGCCGTCATCGGCGAGCATGTCGGGGGTGGGCAGACCGTTCTCGGTGACGGTGAGCGGGATGGGGCCGTAGTCACGGGTGACCCGGGTCAGGATGTCGTACATGCCGTCCGGGTAGATCTGCTGCCATTCGGCCTCGGAGGTGGGCCACCGACGCTCGGTGCCGCCGGCGGCGGTGACGTAGATCGGGGTGTAGTACTGCACGGCGAGCAGGTCGATCGGGCTGGAGATGATCTGCAGGTCGCCGTCGCGGATGCCGCGGACCATCCGGCTGTCCGGGCCGAGGTCGGCCAGGACGTCCTCCGGGTAGCTGCCGGTGAGCGCGGAGTCGAGGTACAGGCGGTTCTCGTAGCCGTCGTAGAGGCGGGTGGCCTCGGCGGCGGCGGGGGAGTCGTCGGCGGGGTAGCAGGGGTGCAGGTTGAAGGCCGGGCCGATGCGACCGGTGCCACCGTTGGCGCGCAGGGCGCGTACGGCGAGGCCGTGGGCGAGTTGCAGGTGGTGGGCGACGAGATAGGCGGCGTCCGGGTCCTGCCGTCCGGGGGCGTGGTGGCCGGAGAGGTAGCCGTTCTGCACCACGGTCTTCGGCTCGTTGATGGTCAGCCAGACCGGCACCCGGTCGCCGAGGGCGGCGAAGACGGTGGCGGCGTAGTCCGCGAAGCGGTGGGCGACGTCCCGGGACTCCCAGCCGCCGGCGTCCTGCAGGGCCTGCGGCAGGTCCCAGTGGAACAGCGTGGCCATCGGGGCGATGCCACGCTCGTGCAGGCCGTCGATGAGGCGGCGGTAGAAGTCGAGTCCGCGTTGGTTGGCGGCGCCGGTGCCGTCGGGCTGGATGCGCGGCCAGGAGATGGAGAACCGGTAGCTGCGCAGCCCCAGGTCGCGCATCAGATCGAGGTCTTCGTCGTAACGGTGGTAGTGGTCCGCGGCGACGTCGCCGGTGTCGCCGTTGCGGGTGCGTCCGGGCGTGCGGCTGAAGGTGTCCCAGACCGATTCGCCGCGGCCGTCCTCCTTGGCGGCGCCCTCGATCTGGTACGCGGAGGTGGCCGCGCCCCAACCGAAGCTGGGCGGGAAGGACAGCCGGGCGGCGGGGTCCGTGGCCGTGGCCGTGCGATCCGTGGGGTCGCCGGGCTGGCAGCCACCGGAAGCGGCGACGGCGGTGGCGCCGAGGGCTGCGCCGGCCGGGGTGGCGGCGGTGGCCGAGAGCGCGGCGTGGCGCAGCAGGTGCCGCCGGGTGAGTATCGACATGGGTTCTCCTCGTGGATGGGTTGACCGCCTGAGCCCGGGAGCGCTCCCAACACAGGGTAAAGGTAGGCGGTCTTCGCCGGGCTCCGTTCGTCGCAGTGCGGGCGGAGGGCCGCGGCGGCAGGGAAGTGATTGGGTGGGAAGACGCTGGGCCGGTCGGGCGTCGGGTGCGGCGGGACCGGGTGCGCCGAGATCCGCAGGGGGACCGGCGATGCGCGCCCGGGCGGTCGGCGGGGCGTCGCGGATGGCGGTCGGCGGGCGGGTCGACTGCCGTGCGGGGCGCGCGGGTGATGCGCGACTGACCCGTCGGCCTCTTTTCCCATCGTGAACGGGGGTTTAGTGTGGGGACGGGGGAGGGCAACCCCCGTCCCCACCGTGTTGCGGTACACGCACGTTCGGATTGGCGTCCCAGTAGTGCGTGTCGCGCGGGAGCCGGGCCACGCGAGTGGCTTGAGGATCCACCTCCCTCCACTGTGGTGGGATGAGGCTGACGGCGGTGTCCGGGCTGGCCCGCCGTCGGCCAGGGGCCTTGTCCCCGGTGCCGTGGGCACGACCCCGGGTGATCTTCTGGTTGGAACTCCATCGATGGAAGCGCTCCCATCGACGTTGATGCGACTGTAACGCCCGTCACGGCATTGTGAAAGCCCCAAAACGAGATCGAAACAACCCAGTGTTTCCGGAAGTCGCCTCCCTGGTGTTGGGAGCGCTTCCATGGCAGACTGTCGATCGACCACGCGGAGCCAGATTCACGTGAGCGCGGGTCGCCGAGGGCATCCGGCACGTCCGGCACGGCGTCCTACCAGCAGCGGGTGCAGCAGCCGTTTCCACGGCGCCCCCCGCCGGCTGAGGCCCGTCGTGGGCCGAAGCGACCACCACCATCCACTGGCACCTCCGCGGGCCTGTCCCCAGGGGTGTCACCGCCGGGGCGACACCGTCCCGGCCTGGTCCGAGGAGACACCGCGCAGATGAAGAATCTGGCTAGACGTCGGCGCCTGGCGTGGCTCGCCGCCGCGGCGCTGGCGATCGGCGGGGCGACCGTACCCGCCGCCGCCGCACAGGCCGCACCGGCCTGCGACGTGGTCTATACGACGAACGACTGGAGCAACGGCTTCACGGCCAACGTCACCATCAGGAACACCGGCGACGCGATCAGCGGCTGGACCCTGCGGTTCGCCTTCCCCGGCAACCAGCGGGTCACCCAGGGCTGGTCGGCCCGGTGGAGCCAGAGCGGCAACGAGGTCACCGCCGTCAACGAAGCCTGGAACGGCAGCATCCCCGCCGGCGGCAGCACCAGCATCGGCTTCAACGGCTCGTACTCCGGCACCAACGCGAAGCCGACCTCGTTCTCGGTCAACGGGGTCACCTGCGGTGGTACGGCGCAGCAGCCCCCGACGGTCAGCCTGTCGGTGCCCGCCGGCCCGTTCACGGCCCCGGCGACCGTGCCGCTGACCGCCACCGCGAGCGACCCGGACGGCACCATCGCCCGGGTCGAGTTCTACCGCAACGGGCTGCTGGTCAACACCGACACCACCGCGCCGTACGCGTACACCCTGGAGAGCCTGCCGGCCGGTGACTACACGGTGCAGGCCAGGGCGTACGACAACAGCGGGCTGTCCGCGATCGCCGAGCGCTCGTTCACCGTCGCCGGCACCACCTCGCCGGCACTGGTCGCCACGCCGACCGCGTTGACCGTCCCCGAGGGCGGCAGCTCGACGTTCAACCTCAAGCTGAACCGGGCACCCACCGCGAACGTCCCGGTGAGCCTGGCGCGCACCGGCGACACGGACGTCACCGTGACGCCGACCTCGGCGACGCTGACCACGTCGAACTGGAGCACCGGCGTCGACGTGACCGTGCGGGCGGCGGAGGACTCCGACACCGTCGGCGGGACCGCCACCATCACCGCCTCGGCCAGCGGCCACACCCCGGCGACGGTCACCGTCACTGAGATCGACAACGACGTGCCCGGCGGCGACGGCGAGTACGTGCAGCGGTTCCTCACCCAGTACGGCAAGATCAAGAACTCGGGCTACTTCAGCCCCGAGGGCGTGCCGTACCACTCCATCGAGACCCTCATCGTGGAGGCGCCGGACCACGGCCACCAGACGACCTCCGAGGCGTTCAGCTTCTGGCTGTGGCTGGAGGCCTACTACGGCCGGGTGACCCAGAACTGGACGCCGTTCAACAACGCCTGGACGGTGATGGAGCGCTACATCATCCCGTCCAATGCCGACCAGCCGACCGCCGGCTCGCCCGGTGACGCCAGCTACGCGGCCGAACACGACCTGCCCAACCAGTACCCGTCGCAGCTGGACTCGAACGTGCCGGTGGGTCGTGACCCGCTGCGCTCCGAGCTCCAGTCCACCTACAACACCGGCTCGATCTACGGCATGCACTGGCTGCTGGACGTCGACAACACCTACGGCTTCGGCCGCTGCGGTGACGGCACCACCCGCCCGGCGTACATCAACACCTTCCAGCGGGGCACCCAGGAGTCGGTGTGGGAGACCGTGCCGCACCCGTCCTGCGACACCATGCGGCACGGCGGCACGAACGGCTACCTCGACCTGTTCATCAAGGAGACGGCCGCACCGGCCCGGCAGTGGAAGTACACCAACGCCCCGGACGCCGACGCTCGCGCGGTGCAGGCCGCCTACTGGGCGCTGACCTGGGCCAAGGAGCAGAACAAGGCGGCTGACGTGGCGGCCACCGTGACCAAGGCCGCCAAGATGGGCGACTACCTGCGGTACGCACTGTTCGACAAGTACTTCAAGCGGATCGGCAACTGTGTCGGCGCCGCCGCCTGCCCGGCCGGTAGTGGCCGTGAGGCCGCCCACTACCTGCTCTCCTGGTACTACGCCTGGGGTGGGGCGACCGAGACGAGCCAGAACTGGTCGTGGCGGATCGGCTCCAGCCACAGCCACTTCGGTTACCAGAACCCGTTCGCCGCGTGGGCGCTGACCAACGTCGACGAGCTCAAGCCGCGCTCGCCGAACGCCGCGGCGGACTGGAACAACAGCCTCAACCGGCAGCTGGAGCTCTACACCTGGCTCCAGTCGGCCGAGGGCGGCATCGCCGGTGGCGCGACGAACAGCTGGGGCGGGCACTACGGCACTCCGCCGGCCGGCACCGCCACCTTCTACGGCATGTTCTACGACGAGGACCCGGTCTACAACGACCCGCCGTCGAACCAGTGGTTCGGCATGCAGGCCTGGTCGATGCAGCGCATCGCCGAGCTGTACCTGGTCTCCGGCAACGCCAAGGCCAAGGCGCTGCTGGACAAGTGGGTGCCGTGGGCTATCGCCAACACCACGCTGGGCACCAACTGGTCCATACCGTCGGACATGAAGTGGACCGGCCAGCCGAACAACTGGAACCCGACCAACCCGCAGCCGAACACCAACCTGCACGTCGAGGTGACGGTCAAGGGCCAGGACGTCGGGGTCGCCGCCGCCTACGCCCGCACGCTCATCGCGTACGCGGCGAAGTCGGGCAACACGGCGGCGAAGGAGACCGCCAAGGGCCTGCTGGACGCGCTGCACGGGCAGAGCGACGCGCAGGGCGTGTCGACGGTGGAGAAGCGCGGCGACTACCGCCGCTTCGACGACGTCTACGACGCCTCCACCGGGCAGGGCCTCTACATCCCGCAGGGGTGGACCGGCCGGATGCCCAACGGTGACGTCATCGCCCCGGGCAAGAGCTTCCTCGACATCCGGTCGTTCTACAAGAACGACCCGGCCTGGCCGAAGGTCCAGGCGTACCTCGACGGCGGCGCGGAGCCCGAGTTCCGATACCACCGCTTCTGGGCCCAGGCGGACGTCGCCATGGCCTACGCCGACTACGGGAAGTTGTTCCCGAACGGCTGAACGAACTCCTCCGGGTGGGCGGTTGCCCACCCGGAGGGCACGGCCGGGCCTCGGGGGTAGAGGCAGGTCCGGCGGACGGCCTGACACCCACGGTCAGGCCGGGGTGGGTCGGCCCTCTGGCCGACGCAGCGGAGCGGTCGGCCCACCCCACCGAGCCCGGCCCGCCGGGCACGGCATGCAGATCGCGAAAAAAAGTGACCGCCCCGGGATCACAACCCGGCCCGGGACGGAGTAACGTACATCACCGGAGAGGCCGCTCCCCCCGTGGCGGCCTCTCCCTTATTGTCCCGGCTCCAGCTGCTGTCCCGGCTTCCACGCCGGCTCGCCGTCAGCCCCGCCGGCACCGGCCGGACCGCCGTCCGGCGTCACCGGGTGACGCACCCCCGGATGTCCGGCCGGCAAGGATCGGCGCACCACCGCCCAGCTGATCGCCAACGCCCCCGCCACCAGCGGCCAGGTCAGCCCCACCCGGGCCGCGGTCAGGGCGAGCACCTGTCCGCTGAGGTAGAGCGGCAGGAACACCGCCACCCGCAGCACGTAGGTCGCCGTCCACACCCAGCTGCCCCGGCCGTACGCCCGCAGCAGCGCCGGATCGCGTCGCCACCGCCCTCGCTGCCCGAGCGCCGTGCCGACCACCACCCCGAGCAGCGGCCAGCGCACCACGATGCTGACCGCCCACACCAGGGTGCTGGCGGCGTTGGCCAGCAGCTGCACGAGGAAGAAGTCCTCGGCGCGTCCGGTACGCGCCACGATGAGCGCCGCGACGCAGACCGCGAGCAGCCCGATCAGCACCGACCGGGGCCGGTCACCTCGGCGCAGCCGCCATCCGGCCACCACCGCGCCGGCGGTCAGGGCCGTCACGACTCCGACCGCGACCGACTGGCCGGCCAGCAGCCAGCCCGCCGCGAAGGCGATCGGCGGCAGGGTGGCGTCGACGGCTCCCCGACGTCCGCCGAGCAGGTCGGCCAGCGACTCGGGCCGCCTTGTCGCAGCGGGGTCACGTTCGGTCATCCCGATCGCCAACACCTCCTTCACCTGCGCACCAAACCTATCCTCACGACATCGGCGGGCCACCGGGCGGCCGACGCGGGCGTGCCGCTAAGTTGTGCGGGTGCGTGTGACGCCCCGGGGTGGGACTGCGGTATGGCTGGTGGTGCTGGCCCTGATCCAGACGGCGGCCTTCATCGCCGTCTGGCAGTTCGCGTTGCACGTCGAGGTCGGGCAGTGGATCGACACGGTGGCGTTGACCGGCAACCGGATCGGCCACGACCGCATCGCTGATCCGGTCAACCGGATCCTCAACGCCATGTCCGTGGTGTCGCTGCTGGCAGTCACCGTGATGATCGGGTTCATCGCGCTGATCCGCGGCCGGATCGCCCTGGCCATCGCCGCCACCCTGCTGATCGCCGGCGCCAACGTCACCACCCAACTGCTCAAGTACGGCCTGACCCGTCCCGACTTCGGCATCGATCCGGAGCGGGTGTACGTCGGCAACAGCCTGCCCAGCGGGCACACCACCGTCGCCGCCTCGGTGGCGGTGGCCCTGGTGCTCGTGCTGCCGCCGAAGGTGCGCGCGTTCGCCGCCGTGGTCGGCGCCAGCTACGCCGCCGCCGCCGGAGTGGCGACCCTCTCGGCGGGCTGGCACCGGCCCAGTGACGCGGTGGCCGCGTTCCTGGTGGTCGGGGTCTGGGCGGCACTGGCCGGACTGCTGCTGCTGGTCACCCAGCGCGAACGGGCAGAGGTCGCCCCGGGTGACGCGCACCGGCTCACCGCGCTGCTGCTGGGGGTGGGCGGCGTGCTGGCGATCGCGGGCTGCGCCCTGGCGTTGTGGTGGCTGGTGGGGGTGCGGGGCACCCCGCCTGCGGAGTTGTCCCGCCGGCCGCTGTTCATCGGCTACGCCGGCAGCGCCGCCGGCATCGTCGGATCGATGGGCGTGGTGATGGCGCTGCTGTTGACCGCCGTGCACCGCGTCGTCCCCCGCTATCAGGGATGAGCCCGCAGGCCGCGGTGCGGCAGGCATTCCGGGACGAGTGCGCCCAGTTGAGCGAGGTACTCCGCACCCTCGATCCGGTCGACCTTGACCGGCCCACCGACTGCCCGCCGTGGACCGTGACGGAGTTGCTGGCGCACGTCCGTACCGGTGCCGGTCGGCTGGCCGACATGCTGGCCGCCCCGGCGCCCGCCCGCGCGCAGGTTGACGCCGCCAGGTACTTCGGCGCGGCCAAGTTCACCCCCGAGGTGGACGCCGCCCGGATCCAGTCGGCCCGGATCGACGCAGGTCGGGGCCATGCCGGTCCGTGCGGGGCTCGACCGGGGCTGGGCGCGGACTTCGACCGGGCCTGGCGGGCCACGATCGAGGCCGTCGACGCCCACCGTCTGGACCGGGTGGTTCGTACCCGCCACGGCGACGCGATGACGGTGACGGAGTTCCTGCGTACCCGGGTGGTGGAAGTCGGCGTGCACGGCCTGGACCTGGCCGCGGCGCTGGACCGGCCGCCGTGGCTGACCCCGGCCGCTGGCCGGGTGATCGCCGAACTGCTCACCGGTGGGCGTACGCTGCCGGCCGAGCTGGGCTGGGACCGGTTGTCCCTGATCGTCAAGGCCACCGGTCGCGCTGCCCGTAGCCGCGCCGAGCAGGCCATCCTCGACGACGCCGGCATCCGGCTGCTCTCCTTCGGCGGAAACTCCTCGACCCCCCGCTGACAGCGCAGCCGACAAGCGCGGCGAAACGTCCCCGGCGGCTCCGCGTAGGTGACGGAACCCGACGAGATCTTGCTCGTTTGCCCGGGTGGCGGGCACGATCGACCGATGACGACGCGATGGGCAATGACGGTGCCGCTGGGTGGAGTTCCGCTCGCCGACCACGCCGCGGTGTACGCGGCCCTCGCCGACGCGGGCTACACCGACGTGTGGTCCTCCGAGGTCAACGGGTCCGACGCGTTCACCCCGCTGGCGCTGGCCGCCGCCTGGCAGCCCCGGCTGCGGCTGGGTACCGCGATCACGCCGGCGTTCACCCGCGGTCCCGGACTGCTGGCGATGAGCGCCGCCGCGCTGGCCGACGTCGCCCCCGGCCGGTTCGCGCTCGGCATCGGCGCGTCGTCGCCGGTGGTGGTCTCCGACTGGAACGCGGTGGAGTTCACCGACCCGTTCCGGCGCACCCGCGACGTGCTGCGGTTCCTGCGGGCGGCCTTGCGTGGGGAGACCGTCGACGGGGACTTCGACACCTTCTCGGTGCGCCGGTTCACCCTGGAACGGCCACCGGTGGTGCCGCCGCCGCTGCTGCTGGCCGCGCTGCGCCCCGGCATGCTGCGGCTGGCCGCCGCCGAGGCCGACGGCGTCATCCTCAACTGGCTGGCCGCCACCGACGTACCCCGGGCGGTGGCCGAGCTGGGGCAGCGGCGTCCGCAGTTCGAGGTGGTCGCCCGCATCTTCGTCTGCCCCACCGAGGACGCCGGCTACGCCCGCACCCTCGGCCGACGGATGATCACCAGCTACCTGACCGTGCCCGCGTACGCCGAGTTCCACCGCTGGCTCGGCCGGCAGGAGGCGCTGTCCGGCATGTGGCGGGCGTGGGCGGCCGGCGACCGGCGCGGTGCCCTGGCCGCGGTTCCCGACGAGGTGGTCGACGAGCTGATCCTGCACGGCTCGCCCGAGCAGTGCCGGGCACAGGTGCGCCGCTACGTCGAGGCCGGGGTGGATGTCCCCGTACTGGCCTTGCTGCCCACCCCGGAGGTGGCCGCAGGGGACGCGGCGGCCCTGGCCACGCTGGTCGCCCGGCTCGGGCTCGGCCCGAAGGTGACGGTGTGAACCTCACCGGCCGGGTGGCGGTGATCACCGGTGGGGCCGGTGGCATCGGGGCGGCGCTGGCCCGCCGGTTCGCCGCCGAGGGCGCTGCCGCGCTGATCCTGGCCGACCTGGACGGCGGCGCCGCCGAGGCGGTCGCCGCGACCGTCGGGCCGCTGGCCAGCGGCGTAGCGGTCGACGTCACCGACGAGGAACAGGTACGCGCACTGGTCGCCGAGACGGAACGCCGCTACGGCCAGATCGACGTCTTCTGCGCCAACGCCGGGGTGTCCACCGGCGGGGGAGTGGAGGTCGACAACGCCGGCTGGGACCGCGCCTGGCAGGTCAACGTGCTCTCGCACGTCTACGCGGCCCGGGCGGTGCTGCCGGCAATGCTCGCCCGGGGCAGCGGCTACCTGCTGCACACCTGCTCGGCGGCCGGGGTGCTGACCGCGGTCGGCGACGCGCCGTACACGACCACCAAGCACGCCGCGGTGGGGTTCGCCGAATGGCTGTCGGTGACCTACCGCGACCAGGGGCTGCGGGTCAGCGCGCTGTGCCCGCAGGGGGTGGACACCCCGATGCTGGCCACCGGGCTGGCCGCCGGGCACCTCGGAGCCCAGGTCATCGCGGCCTCGGGTGCGGTGCTCAGCCCGGACGAGGTCGCCGCCGCCGCGGTGGCCGGGATGGCGGAGGAGCGGTTCCTGATCCTGCCGCATCCAGAGGTGGCCGACTACGCCCGCCGTCGCGCGGAGGACCCCGACGGCTGGCAGTCCGGCCTCCGCAAACTCGTCCGCCGACTACGCGCCGCCGGTCACGAGCCGCCGCCTCCGTCACCGCCGCCTCCGTCGCCGTAGCCGTAGCCGCTCCTGCCGAGCCCGCCGCCGCTGCCAGAGCCGTGAGGCCGTCGGCGGGCGGAACGGCGCAACCCTGCCGTGGCCCGTGCGGCTTCGGCTAGCTGCTGCTCGCGGGTCGCCGGCCGGCCAGCACGCTGGCGGCGGACGACGAGCAGTGTCGCGGCGGTGGCGGCCAACACCGCGACCAGTGCACTGAGAAGAACTGCCCCCGTGGTCATGCCCGCAGGGTACGAAACATCGGCCACCCTCAACGCGGCCAGCGCAACGGCCCCGGATGTGCCAGCCAGAGCAGCCGCCGCCACCGGGACTGGGTGGCGCGTAGTGCGCCGGTGTAGACGATGGCCGCCTCGGTGGCGGCGGTCGCCTGGTCGTCGGTGGCGCCTCCGGGAGCGAAGCCGGCCTCGTTGACCAGGCGAGCCAACTCGTCGAGCGAGGCGTACGCCGCCGTCGAGTCGTCGACGGCGGTGACCGGTCCGGCGGTGACCGGGTCGGCAGGCGGCTTGGCCGGAGCACGGCCGGGCTTCGAGGCGGAGACGGTGGCCAGAGTGCGGCGGGCCGCGTCGGCGACCTCGGTAGCGGACAGGTCGGCGGCGACCGGCTGCCCGGCCAGCCGCAGCGTGTCGGTCAGCTCCCGCCAGGCACCGGCGATGCGGTGACCGGGGTCGCCCCGGTGCAGCCGGTTGCGGGTCTGCGCCCGGCGCAGCACGGCGAGGGTGACCAGCAGCGCCACGACCACGAGCACCAGCCCACCGCCGGTGCCAGCGACCAGCACCGGCGTCGGTACGCCGCCGGAGTCGCCGGGGCCGCCGGGAGCCGCCTGCGCCGGCGGTGAGGTGGTCGGCTCCAGAGTGGGCTCCGGCTGCTCCGACGGCGGCGGATCCTCCGGCTGCGGGCGGAAATCCTCCTCCACCGGCCGGGGCTCGTCGTCCGGCCGGGGCAGCGGGTCGAACGCCACCCAGCCCAGCCCGTCGAAGAGCACCTCCGGCCAGGCGTACGCGTCGGCGGCCCGCACCGGCCCCGAATCGGGGGCGGCGAACCCCACCACCACCCGGGTCGGCAGCCCGGCCAGCCGGCCCAGCACGGCGAAGGACGCGGCGAACTGCTCGGAGGTGCCGCGCTGCCCGCCACCGCCCAACGGTCCGAACAGGAAGAACGCCAGGTTCGGGTAGGCGTGGCCGCTGGGCGCGTCGGCGACCAGCCGGTAGTGCTCGGCGAGCCACTGCTCGATCGCCGCCGCCCGGGCGTACGGTGCGCCGTTCTCCTGCGCCAACTGGGCGGCCAGCCGGCGCAACTGCTCGGGTACCCCGTCGGGGACATGCAGCACCCGGGCCACCTCGTCGCCGGCCGGGGTGTTCGCGGTGGCCAGCAGGTTGGTGTCCGGGCGTTCCCGCGCCGAGGTCACCGTGTAGCGCAACCCCGGGGTGAGCCCGTCGGGGCGGATCAGCGTGCCGGTGCCCGGGTCGTAGGCGACCCGGGCACCGCTGACCTCACGTGGGGTGGGCACCGCGGGCAGCAGCCGCCCGCTCAGCTCACCCACCGTGATCTCCTGCCGGACCGCCTCCACCGTGGCGTTCGGAGCCGGCTCGACGGCCGGCAGAATCCGGCCGGCGTTGCGATAGGTGGCGCCGACCCGCCAGGTGACGCCGTCGTAGTCGCTGAGCACGGCCAGCCGGACCCGCACACCGCCCCCGGTGGACGCCACCGAACCGTCCGCCGCCGAATCCACCGGCCCCGCACCGCCCGGCCGGTCCGTGGCCACCTGGAACAGTTGCTGGTCCGGATTGAGCGCCCATCCGCTGATCCGGATCAGCGGGTTCTCGTCCAGCGTCTGGACCTGCGGCGGCTCCACATAGCGACGCGGGTCCACCGGCCGGGTGTCCACCAGGGCAGCCGCCGCCGGGCCGAGCACCGCCGCCAACCCCACCACCACTGCCGTACCAGCGGCCGAAGCCACGGCCAGCCGCGCCCGCACCCCGGAGCGGACCGCCGGGGCGAGCCCGTCGACCGGATCTCCGCCCGGTGCCCGCGCCGACACCGCCAACCCGACCGCCGCCACCGCCACCAGCGCCACGGTCTCCCAGATCGCCGGCTCGGCGTTCGGCCCGACCACGTACAACGCGCCGACGTAGAGCAGCACGGGCGGCAGGTAGCCCAGCAGCACCCGCCCGGCCCGCAACGCCACCTCCGCGCCGGCCAACCCGGCCAGCCAGGCGGCGACCAGCGGCAACAGCACCGTGTCGGGGGTCGGCTCCACCGGGATCATCGCCGTCAACAGCCGAGGGATGGCGTTGCGGGCGGCGTCACCGGCCACCTCGGCGAAGCCGCCCGGCAGTTGTGCGGCACCGGCGGCCAGCCGCAGGCAGCACGCCGTCCAGCCCGCCATCGCCAGCACCGACAACGGCGCGACCAGCCACGACGGCAGCCGCCGCGTCACCACACTGACCAGCACCGAACCGACCGCCGCCCCGGCGACCAGCATCGTCAGCAGCGACCCCGCGTACACCCGGCCGAGCACCACACCGGCCAGCGTGACCATGGCGACCAGCGTCACCGGCACCGGCGCCGCCCGTAGCAGCCTCACCACCGGCGTACCCCGTCCCACTCGGCGGCGAACGCCGCACCGTCGGCGGAGTCGACCACGACCAGGCCCGCCGCGCCCGGCGGCGTCGGCTCCACCGCGCCGAACACCCCGACCACCACCGACCGGTACGCCCCGCCCAGCGCGCCGACATGCCCCAGGTCCTCGCGGCCACCCGGCCCGGTGAGCACCACCAGGGTGTCGCCGAGCCGGTCGCGGCGCAGCCGTGCCACCGCCGACGCCAGCGTGCCCGCACCGGTCAGCGACACCGCGGCCAGCCGGTCCAGCGGGCCGCCGCTGTCCACGCCGCCGGCCGACTCGGCACTCTCGCCCTGCCCGGGGCTCTCGCCCGGCACGCCGCTCGCGCCCTGCGCGGCGACGAAGAGCAGCACCACCGGCAGATCCTCCCGGAACGCCGCGGTGAGCACCGACGCGGCGGCCTCGCAGGCCGACTCGAAGGACTCGGCCACCCCGTCGACCCGGTCCGGATGCGCGACGGCCCGATTGTCCAGCAGCACCACGATCCGGGGCAGGCTGGTGTCCACGTTCTCGCGCACCATCAGCTCACCGACCCGGGCGCTGGTCCGCCAGTGCACCCGGCGCAGCTCGTCACCGACGACGTACTCCCGCAGCGAGTCGAAGGTGATCGAACCGTGCGGCACCGCGTCGATCCGCCCGTCGAGGCTGCGGCCCGCGCCGGTCGGCACCGCACTCAGCGGGTGGATGCGCGGATGCACCCACACCGGCACGCTGTCGCCGTAGGAGCGGGCCAGCACCACCAGGCCGAGAGGGTCCCGGCGGGTCACCCGCAGCGGCCCGACCGGCACCACACCCCGGCGGCTCGTCGGCACGTCGTAGCTGACCGTGGTGTCCGCGCCGGGACGCAGCCGCAGCACCGGCACCGGCACCACCCGATCGCCGCAGCGGTCGGTCGCCAGCAGGCTCGCCGCCCGCAGCCGCCCCGCGTTGCGCACGGTCAGCGTCATCGTCGCCGGCTCACCCCGGGCCACCCGATCCGGGTCGGCCTGCCGGCGCACCACCAGCCGAGGCCGTTGGGCCGCGATGACCACGGCGATCACGACGGCGGCGCCGGCCGCCGCGCCGAGCAGCAGCAACTCCGGGTACGCGAAACGAAAGCCGGCACCGAGCAGCAGCACGGCGGCGACGAGCAGACCGATGCCCCGGGCGGTGATTCCCACGCCAACCCTCGCCGGTCAGGAGTGCGCCGGGGCCGGCTGGCCCGACGGCAACGGCACCGGCACCGAGGCGACGGCCTGGCGCAGCACCTCAGCGGCGGTGATCCCGCGCACCTGCGCGTCCGGGGTGAGCAGCAGCCGGTGGGCGAAGACCGGTTCGGTGAGGGTCTTCAGGTCCTCCGGCATGATCCAGCCGCGACCGTCGATCAGCGCGTACGCGCACGCCGCCCGGGTCAACGCGATCACCCCGCGCGGGCTGACGCCGACCCGGACCTGCGGATGGGTTCGGGTGGCCGCGGCCAGCCGCACCGCGTACGCGTACAGCGGTTCGGCGATGTGCACCCGAAGGGCCATCCGCACCATCTCGCCCACGGTGGCGGTGTCGGTGACCGCCGCGAGCGCCTCGGGGGAGCGCACCGTGGCGCCGCGCAGCACCTCCACCTCCACCTCCTCGTCCGGATAGCCCACCGACAACTTCACCAGGAACCGGTCCAGCTGCGCCTCCGGCAGCCGGTAGGTGCCGTCCATCTCCACCGGGTTCTGCGTGGCCACCACCAGGAACGGCTGCGGCACCGGATGGCGTACCCCGTCCACGGTGACCGTCCGCTCCTCCATCACCTCCAGCAACGCCGACTGGGTCTTCGGCGACGCGCGGTTGATCTCGTCGGCGATGACGATGTTGGCGAACACCGGACCGGGGTGGAACTCGAACCCCCGGGTGGCCTGGTTGAAGATCGTCACACCGGACACGTCCGAGGGCAGCAGGTCCGGCGTGAACTGGATCCGCCGCCACTGCCCCTTCACCGTCGCCGCGATCGCCCGGGCCAGGGTCGTCTTGCCCACCCCGGGCACGTCCTCCAGCAGCACGTGCCCCTGGGCGAACAGCGCCGTCAACGCCAGGCGGACCACCTGCGGCTTGCCGAGCACCACCGAGTTGACGTTCGCGGCCAGCCGGGCGGCCAGGGCGGCGAAGCCCTGCACCTCCTGCTGGGTGAGCGGTTCGTGGCTGTTCACGGTGGTGCTCCTCGGCCGGGACGGGTCAGCAGGTGGGCAGGACGTTTATGTCGTCCCCACCCTCCAGGTTGAGCCAGGCCCAGGGGATGTAGTTGCGTCCGCTGTACTCGACCTGCACCCACCAGGTGCTGCGCTTCTCGTTGTTGTAGATGTATGCGTACACCTCTTCGCCCCGCTGCTTGCAGTTCGCCTTCAGCCGGGTGCCCGGCTTCGCCCAGCCGACCTGCCGGTCGTTGTCCTGCCGGGTAACCGAGAAGATCTCGTTGCCGTTGCGGCCGTCGCGGTCCCGGTCGCAGTACGTCGCCTCCGCACCGGAGTCGCCGTTGTTGCAGGTGGCGACGCCGTACAGGGCGTCCGTCGGCTGGGCCCGGGTGGCCGTCCCGTTGCCGGCGGCGTTGGTCGCCGTCACCGTGAACGTGTAATTGGTGCCCGGCGTCAACCCGCTCATCGTGATGCTCGAACACGGGCCGCTGCGCGCCGGCTGACCCGACCGGCTCAGCGTGCACGTCGCCTGCCCGCCACCGGCGTCCACGGTGAACGTCACCGTCGCCGCCGTCGCGGTCGCCGACGACCCGGTCACCGTCACCCGGGGCGGCGCCACGGTCCGCGCCGTCGTCGTCGCCTCCGCACCTGCACCGGCCTCGTTGACCGCCCACACCCGTACCGTGACGTTCTGCCCGTCACCCAGGCCACCCACGGTCGCCGTGGTGTCGGCTACCTCGCTGCGCCGGCCACCGGCGTCCACCACGTACCCGGTCACCGGCCGGCCGTTCGCCACCGCCGGCGCCCACTGCACCGCCACCGTCCCGGGCCGGTCGGCCACCGTGCCGGCCCGCAACTCCAGTGGCTCACCGGGCACCGTGAAGGGCACCACAGTGTTGCTCACCGGCGAGGACTCCGAGGCCGCACCCTTGTCGTTGACCGAGACCACCGTGAACGCGTACTGGGTGCCGTACTCCAGCTCACCGGCCTTGACGACCAACTCGGTGCCGGTCGCCTCCCCGGCCGGAGCATTCGTACCGGCCGAGGTGGCCGTCACCGCGTACCGGGCGATCTTGTTGCCCTGTCCGTTCGCCTCCGGCCAGCTCACCACCACCGTGCCGTCCGCGCGCGCCTCGGCGGTCACGGCGTCCGGCGCGTCCGGCACGTCCGCCGTCGGCGTCACCGGGTTGCTCGTCCGCTTCGGCCCCGCACCCTTCGCGTTGACCGCCTGCACCGAGAACCGGTACGTCTCGCCGTTGGTCAGCTCCTCGACGTCCACCGAACGCTGGTTCGCGCCGACCTCCAGCCGCTGCCCGGCGCCTTCCACCACATAGCGGATGATCGCCGCGCCGTTGGCCGCCGCCGGCCGCCAACTCACCCGGGCCTGCGCGTCACCGGCCGCCGCCGTCACGCTGCCCGGGGCACCCGGACGGCTCACCTCCGGCTTCTTCGGCGGCGGCGGAGGCGGCGGGGGCTCCGGCGGCGGATCGCCACCGAGCACGTCGTTGGCGTACTTGTCGACCTCCCGCACCTGGTGCGAGTCGTCGACCACCCGCGCGGTGGCCGCATCGGGGGCGTTGATGAACAGGTAGTTCTCCCGCACCTCCAGCTCAAGCGGCCCGCCCCACCTGCCCCGGATGGTGTCCGTCAGCTGGCCCTGCGCGTCGAACGCGTACACCGCGCCCGCGGCATCGTCCGCGCAGTAGAACCGCCCGGCCCACGCCACCGCCGCACCCAGCCGGTCACCATCACCCGGCACGGTGAACGAGCGCACCTGGCCACCGTCTCCGATCGTGTGCACCTGCCGCTGCCCGGGCACCGTCACCGGCACCACCGGCCCGCTGGTCCGCACCGGCATGATGCCCGGCCCGGTCAACGTCGTGGCCAACGCCGCGCGCCGCGTCGTACCCCGCACCACCGTCACCAACGCACCGGCCGTGCGATCGAGCACCGCCACCCCGTCGTCCAGTGCGGAGAGCACCAACTCGTGGCTGGCCTCCGCCACGTCGTACGACTCGACCCGCAGTGGACTCACCGGCGAACCCGCCGCCGCCGACGGCAGCACCGCCGGCGTGATCGCCGAGACCGTGCCCTCCGCCGGCACGGCGATCCACAACCGGCCCTCGCCGTCGAACGCACCGCCGGTGATCCCCGGCGGGTAGCGAACCGGCTCACCGACCGGCGCCAACGACCGCGGGTCCAACTGGCGCACCACGCCCTGCACCGCATCCACCACGAAAGCCGAGTCCTCCTGCAGCGCCACACTCACCCCAAGGCCGGGGGTCGTCGGTGTGGTCGCGGTGATCTGCAACGTGGCCAGGTCCAGCGTGCTGATCTGACCCGTGTTCAGATCCCGCAACACCAGCAACCGGTCCGTCTGCACCACCTGCATCGGATGCCGACGCGCCGCCGGCACCTCCATCCGGGTGTCCACCCGGGCGGTGACCCCGTTGACCCGGGCCAACTCGCTGCGCGCCGCGCTCCACAGCCAGGAACTCGCGTCGTAGCTGGCCACCGCGTTGTCCGCCGAGCCCAGGCCGAGCACGGTCAGGCCCATCGCGGCCAGCAGCGCCAGCACCGTGCCCACGGTGACCAGCCCACCGCGTACCCGGGACCGGGAACGGGCGGTGCTGATCGGAACGGCCTCGTCGATGCTAGCCACAGTCGGCTGCCTCCCCGTGTCGTCTCGGCAGGTGGTGCCCCCTCACGGCGACCCCTCCCCGAAGAGACCGTCGGAACCTCGCGGCGGCGCAGGCGCAGCCCAGGCGGCGATCCAGGGTTCCCGACAGTCTCCAAGCCGGGAGCCATCATATGGTCACGCTGCGGACCCCGGGAACCCGCACCGTCCGGCTGTGGACACCCAGCGTGGCGTGTCGTCGGCGTGTCCCCCCACGACAGTCCGTCCGTCCGGCCAGGACGACCGGTCCGACCGACCCGCGCCCGGACGTCAGTTCGGCGTGCCGCTCTCCCGCGACGTGCAGACCTGGCTGGAGGTGGCGAACCGGTCGGTGTCGTACACCGCGAGCACCGCGAAGCAGTAGTCCACCCGCGAGCTCAACCCGTTCACGGTGTAGCTGGTCTGCCCCGGCTCCACCGTGGCCATCATGTTCAACGGCTTACCGGCCCGCCCTCCGGCCACCATGAACGGCACCAACCCGTCCGACTGGTCGCTCCAGGTCAACGTGATCGTGGTGCTGTCGTCGCGCATGGCCAGATCCGTGGGAGGCGGACCCGCCTGCGCCGCAGACGGGTCGGGAGTGGCCGGGGCCGCCGACCGCCGGTCGAGGATCAACAGGCCCACCCCGATCACCGCGGCGACCGCCACCACCACCGCGACCACCGCCACCACGATCGCCACCCGGCTACGACCCGGCGCCGCCGGTGCCGTCGGCATCACCAGGGGACCCTGGTACGGCGGCGCGACCGGCGGAGGCGGCACCGACCCTGGCGGGGGTGCTGCCGACTGACCCCAGGCCGGCGGTGCGGCCGACGCGGGGTACTGCGGTGCGTATGACGGCGGCGCGACGCTCGACTGCAGATCGGCCGTCGGTTGAGGTGGCATCTGCTGGTGTGACCCGTACGGGCTCGCACTCACTGGACCGTACCCGGGTGGCCCGCTCGCGGGCGCGTACCCGGGTGGTCCGCTGGCGGGTCCGGTAGTGGTTGGTCCGCTGGCCGGCGGGTACCCCGGTGGTCCGCTGGTCGGTCCCGGCTGGGGCAGCGGGGCGGTCAGTTCATGCGGACCTGCCGTGGGGCTGACCGAGGTCGGCTGCTGCGGGCCGGCATACGACAACGGGGGAGGACCCGGCGGCGAGCTGACGGGTGGTGCGCTGATCGGGTAGGTCTGCGTCGGCGGTGCGCTGACGGGGGGTGCGCTGATCGGGTGGTTCTGCGTCGGCGGTGCGCTGACGGGGGGTGCGCTGATCGGGTAGTTCTGCGTCGGCGGTGCGCTGACGGGAGAATAGGCGGGCGGCCCGCTGACGGGCGGCCCGCTGACCGGGGACGCTGGGTCGGCGACCGGTGTCGGACGCTGCGGCGCGCGGCCCGCGCGGGCCGCCTCCTCCTCGATCAGCGGCCCGATCTGCTGTACCCGGATCGTCGGTCGTGCCCACTCGGGGTGCCCGGGCACCCCAGGCCCGACGGCCGAGACCGAGCCGTCGACGGTCGGTGGCAGGGACAGCAAGCCGGTCTCTTCCTCGTAGCTCCGCTGCCGGGGAGCCGGCCCGGACCACGTCCGGTCCGGCGACTCCGACCTGACCGGTGGTGCTGCGTGCGACGACGTAGGTGAGTCGAGCGGCGGTGAGCCCGGTGCCTCGTTGACCGTCCCCACGACAGCGGCCGGGACGACGGGTGCGGCCGGTACGGGCGGAGCGGGTGGAGCGGGTGGAGCGGGTGGAGCGGGTGGCGCGGGTGGCGCGACCGTGGCGGGAGCCGGGAAGGCGGCAGGTTCCGGCAGCACCGGAGGGGCTGGTGGACTCGGTACGACGGACCCGTCCGGCACGCTCGACCCTGGGGGAGCGACGGGCGCCCCCGGTACGGCCGGCGCGGGAAACGGCCGGGTGGGTACCGCCGCCGTTGCCGCGTCGTGTGGCTTCCAGGCCGTGGAGAGCGTGGCCAACGAGATCGTCGGCGCGTCCAGTGCCCCCCGAGACGGTTGGTCCACCGATTCGGGCTGGCGGGCGGAGGGGACCGTGGGTTGCGGTGCGGGAGCGGCGTCGCCGAGATACTGCCGTGCCGTGCGTACCGCCGGGTGGTCGGCGCCGAGCACGGCGGGGCCGGCGGCGGCGACACGCGTGAAGTTGCGACGTGCCTCGTGTCGATTGCCCAGTTCGTCCGCGACGGACCCCAGCTCGAAGGACAACGCGAGCATCAGCGGATCTCCATGCGGCCACCGGCGCTCTCCGGCCGCGAATGCCTCCTCCAGCACCCGGCGGGCCGCGCTCGGGTCGTCCGCCTCCCGATGCAACCGGGCCAGCAGGTGCGCGGTGCTGAGCACGTCCGGATGATCCTTGCCCAGCGGCGGCCGGGCGGACTCGACCGCGTCGGTGAGCAGGCCTCGGGCGGCGGCGAGGTTACCCGCACCGCGCAACGCGAGAGCCCGCTGCTGGGCGACGGCCAAGGGAGATGCATGGGGCACGTGGCCATGCTGCCGGGTACGGGTGCCCCGACGCTACCCGGCCCACGGACCCGTCGCGCACCGTGGCGAACCCGTCCGCGCGGGCACCGAAGACCGATGTGCATGATCCATCTGCGGCGTGTACAGTGACTCCCCGTGCGGCCCGACGGGCGGCCTGCTGGTGGTGGGACCACCGAGGTCGGCGCGGTAGGCTGGACAAAGTAGGTCCGGGTGGCGGAATGGCAGACGCGCTAGCTTGAGGTGCTAGTGCCCGTATAGGGCGTGGGGGTTCAAGTCCCCCCTCGGACACAATCTAGTACATGATCCACTCGGGGTCGCCTGAGCGGACACCGTGCGGGTCGTCGGCCGGTAGGTCAGGGCGATCCCTAGTTCGCGGTAGATCAATGCCTTGTCGGCGGGGTCAGCGTCGCGGAGCACGGCGGCAATGTTTCCCAGAGCCTCTACGACGCGGTGGATCTCGTCAGGGCTCATGGTCCGACGTCCGGTGAGACGACGCAGGTTGGCCTCGGCGGTGACCTGTTCGGCTTGGATGTCGGCGATCCATCGTCCGACGACGGTGGGATCGACGCCGCTGTCCAGAGCGGCGCGATAGCGGTCCAGCCGGGCGGCGGAGGTGGCGAGGGTTGCCTGTGCCGCCTTGATCGCCTGTTGGTCGACGTCGTCGTGCTGCGCGTCGGCCATGGCCTGGACAGTTGCGGTGAGTTGGCTGGGCGAGAAGGCTCGGGCTAGCCATGGGTCGAGTTGTTCGAGGATGTGGTCCTCGCGGACGTAGACGCTGCGGGGGTGTGCGATGCGGTTGGCATCGGCGTACTCGGCGGCGTAGGTGCAGCGGTAGTTGTTGCGGTCGTTGTTGTAGCTGCCGATCATGCGTCGTTGGCAGATGCCGCAGTGTAGGAGGCCGGACAGTACGTAGTTGCGCTTGCTGGCCCGGGGCTTCATGACCCCGTCGGGGCGCCTGCCCGCACTCGCGATCAGAGAGCTTTTTCGGCTGAATCTGGTGCGTCGGCGGTGATGCGTTGGGGTGTAGTCGTCCGAACCACCCATCCATGCCGCGTGGGCGGTGTCTCCGGACTGCCAACCGCCGAGGACTTATCTGCCGGTGCTGTGGCGGCCCGGTGGGCACGAGTGTGCTCGTCAGAGGTAGGTCAGCGGGCAGCCTGTGTGCCGCCGGATCTGGTGGCGGATGCGGTCAGGCCGATGCTCGTGACGCGGCCTCGGGCGGCGGGTCGGGGTCGTGGTCGGAGGGGCGGGGGCCTTCGGGGCCCTCGGGCGAGAAGCGCAGCAGGGTTTCGATGCGGGTGATCCGGAAGCGTCGGTTGAGGACGGTGATCTCGTCGATGGGTGTGTCGCCGAGTTGGTCGGCGGCTCGCCGGTAGGTGGTGGTCTGGTTGGGGGTGAGATGGCTACGGCGTGGCTCGATGTAGCGGAAGGCGAAGGCGAGTTCGTCGCGTGCTTCTTGCGGGGTGGCGACGGCGTGGGTGATTGGTTGCCAGCTGCCGTCGATGTGTTCGGCGGTGGCATAGCGGGAGGGGAGTAGGACGACGTCGGGGTGGGTGTGTACGGCGGCGACGCTGTCGGCGTACACGTCGGGTGGCACTTGGGCGCGGGGGTAGTGCGCGGCGATGAGGTCCACTTTCAGCATGGCGGTGCCGACGCCGGTGGGTGTGGCAGGGTCGGCGATCACTTGTTCGTCGAGGAAGCTGTCGTGGTCGTCGAATTGGCGGGGGTCGGGGTCGGTTGGCCGTGGGGGTTCGGGCCCGTCGGGGCCGAAGCGGGCGAAGGTGTCTGCCCGGATGATGCGGTGTGCCTGACCGGCGACGGTGACCTCGTTGACCTTGTTTCGGTCGAGGATCTGCCCGGCGGTGGTCACTTCGGCGGCCAGGGCGGGATCGGTGGTGTCGAGGAGCCGTTCCCGCAGCCGGTGGGCGAGGGTGTTGCGGGCGTCTTGTGGGGTGTCATCGAACAGGGCGTGTACCTGCCAGCGTCCGCCGTGCAGGTCCGCGGCGTGCCCGAACAGTGGCGCTCCGACACGGATGGTCGGGTACGCGTGGGCGCGTCGAGTGGCGTCATGCTCGGTTACCGCGCCGACCGGATCGTCGCGTCGTGTGACCCGCACGATCGCGACCGGCGGTGGGTCGTCGTGGCTCACGAGGAATCATTTTGCGCCGGACCGGTGGGTTCTGTCGTGCCGGCACGCGGCGTTCCCGGACCTCGGAATGGGCCACCTCTGATTGGTGGGGGCGGTTCCCGGAATGTGGTTGGTGGTGCTGGTCTCCGCTACGCCGGCACCGATGGGGAGCTCGGTGGCCGGACGTATCAGCGATTCGCGCGCGACCGGGATGTGTGCGCGGGGGTGCGCCCAAAGCCGGCGGCAGCGCCTACGATCAGGGCTCCGCCGGGGGTAGGTGTGGTGTGTTAGCGGCCTGCCTTCGCGTGATATTCGTCCACGATCTCCTGCGGGATCCGGCCGCGGTCGGAGATGTCCTTGCCGGCTTTCTTGGCCCACGTCCGGATGGCCTTGTTCTGCTCGCGGTCGGCGCTGGCGGTACCGTGGCCGCGCGCGGCCCGGCCACCGACGACCACGCCGCCGCGGCCTACCTTCGTGCCGTGGGCGACGTAGGGAGCGAACACGTCACGCAATTTGGTGGCGTTGTCGCTCGACAGGTCGATCTCGTACTGAACGCCGTCGAGAGCGAACTTGACGGTCTCGACGGCGTCGCCGCCGTCCAGGTCGTCGACCAGCTTATGAATGATTTGCTTTGCCACGTCTGGGTGCGTTCCTTTCGAACCGAGTGTGCTGCTACCTGCGAGCACAATAGCCTGCACGGCACTTGCTGCGTCAACGGGATCCGACTAACTGCCTCGTATTGGCAGGTTCGATCCTTCCGTGCAGCTGTCGCCGATCCTCCTGCTCAATGTAGGTCGAGTAAGCGAATGGCAACGTTGTGTTGACATTGGCGGCTGATTCTTGTCAATTCGGCTACTTTCGTGCGGCGCGAGGGATCGGACCGGCACCATCGTGGCAGTCGGTAGTTTCCTCGTACGATTTCGTGGCCTTGTAGCGCGACCTGTAGCTCGGGCGGCGGTGGCGGCCGTCGCGAGACGCCATCGATTACGAGTCGCCTACGGCTACTGCGGCAGCCTCGGCGGATTCGCGGGCGCAGTGCCGGCCGCGTCGGGGACAGGGCGTCTGGGGTGCGGCGCTGGCGAGGCCGGTGACGTGCAGGATCGTGGTGGCCGTCTGCTCAAAGGTGCTGGTCTCGGGGATGACGGTTTCGTTGAGAACGCCGAGCAGGTCACGGTGGGCGTACCAGCGGCGCGCTCGGCTGGCAGTTGATCTGCTGCCGGCATGGATTGGTGTCAGGTTGATCTGCATGAGGAGGGAGAGGGCGTCAGGCGGGGGCGATCTCGCCTTGGGTCAGCTCGATGTTCGGGAACTCGTATCGTTCCCGCATGGCAGCGGCCAGGTCCGCGGTCGCTTGGTCGACCATGACCATGACGCCGGATCCGTCGGCGCGGGGTGCCACTGCCGCGACGGCCACTCCTTCGGTTTGCCAGTACGGGATGTCCTTCTTGATGCTGTCCGACACCTCGTTCAGGACGGTGCGTGGATGTTGCGCGTCGGCGAAAGCCAACTGGACGTCCGGGTGTCGAAGGCGCAGACCGGTGTCGATTTCGTCCACTCGTGGCACTGGCACGCGGTGGATCACCAGCGCCGCTCCATCGGTGCTCAGGCCTGAGTACGAGTTGGTGGGATAGGTGCGTTCGGCGTCCCGGATCAGCAGTTCTCGCGGTGTGTCACCGAGAGTCGTGGAGGGCGCCGTCAGGAGTTCCCGGGTTTGGGCCGGTGTCGGTCCCGCCGGTTGTCCGAGATCATTGGCTACGGATCCGGCGCACCCTGCTGTCGCCGCCAGGAAGCTGGCTACTGCGACCAAGCCGATTCGTTGCATACGCATGGCAGATTCAGCATAGCTGCGGACCTGCCGTCGGGCCACATCGATGTGTGGCCCGACGGCGAGGTCATCGGGTCAGCTGGTGGCGATGGTCAGGTTGAAGTGCGACAGGATGCTGCCGATATTGATGTGCAACGCGACCCGCGAACACCGGCGCCCGGTGTAGTCATACCCCTGGCAGGTGCCCTCGAACTGCTGCCCGGTCGCGACTGCGCTGATGATGCCCAACGCCCTGAAACCGCCGGTGTCGTAGCCGATCGTCGGCCCACCGCTGTCACCCTGACCGACGGATGCAATCCCTGCCAAGTGTTCAGTGACAAACGCTGGGCCCGTGAGGTTTCCGTTCAGGTTGAAGTAGATGTTGGTTTCCGTGATCCTGGTGTTGCAGTCGTTGCCGCTGAGCCCACCCGAGGTGCAGGCCACGTCGTTGAGAACGGCACTGGCCCAGCCTACGATTGGTACTCCGTAGTTGGAGTTGAAGGGGCCGGTGAAGACCGCACCCTGGTAGGTTTGCTCGCTGATGGTCATGGCGTCGAGAGCCACTGAGCCGCTGTTGGCGCGCCCGACGTAGAGCTGGTAAAGCGGGGTGTACCAGTTGGTGTTCGCTCCGCAGTGCCGTGCGGTAATCATCACCTGGGCGTTAGTGGACGTTCTGGCTGCGAACCCGGCGGTGCAGAGGCTGCCGGTGCCTGTCCAGATGACGCTGCCGCCCCAGAACGGCGTGACATCGTCCCAGCGTCCGGCTGGCTGAATCGCCGATCCGGCCGTCACCTGAACGGGAATCCTGTTCGCGCGTAGGTTGCTGGTAACCGCAGAGACGCTCGTGACGCCAGCGACAGAGAGCTTGAGCCCGCTCGCGTCTGGCAGTGGTGCCGCCGTCACCAGTTCACCGCCAAGCTGTGAGGCTGGAGCCTTGAACAGGCGACGGATCTCCGCAGTCAGCTCGGCCAGCGTGAACCTACTTTCGACCACCGCGACCGGCACGTCACGGCGTCCTGCCCTGACGGCCTCGTCGACCGCTGCGGGTAGCTTGCCCTTCCAACGCAGTTCCACCGCGCCGGTGTCGCGAACCAGCCGCAACGAACCGAACCCCTGATCGTGGCCCTGGTCGATGACCTGCTGAATCCGTCGAGCCACGCTGGATGCTTGCAGCGTTTTGGCGTCCACGTCGGGTGGCTGAACCCCGAGTTCATCGACTAGCTGCCTCTCCTCCGTCGATCGAACCTCGGAGGGCAGCGTACGGCCGCCGGGATCGGCTGCCGCAGGGGCTGCGGCAGCGAGCGCCGCCACCAGCACGCCTGCGATAGTTGGAACGAGCCTTCGGGAACACATCCGCACGTTCTGACCTCCCCAGGGTCGCAGCAATGAAGCCCCAAGCGCGCCGCTGGAGCTTCGGCCTCGCTCATCGGCGGTGGCAGTAACTACCGACCACCGGCATGGCTCGTTTCTACCGGTCTGCTCGACAAGCGTCAATGCCTGTTGGTGGCGGCGCAACTACCTTATGTCGAGCCTTTGGCCACGATGCAGCTCGTCCGTGTCCTCGTTCTGTCCGTTGGCCGCGATTGCCTGACTGGGGACTGCGTAGATTTCCGTGTTTGACCTGGGTGTGGTCCGTCGGACAGGACGTTGATCCTGTCCGGGAAGGACCACGTCATGGCAGACAAGAAGAACGTTGTTCAGCTTCCGCAGCCGTCGGCGGCGGAGGTGGAGTTCGCTCAGCAGCTGGTCGAGCGGGCTAAGGCCGACGGAGTCTCGTTGGTCGGGCCGGGTGGCCTCCTCGCGGGGATCACCCGGACTGTCCTCGAATCAGCGCTCGATGCGGAGCTGGATGCGCACCTCGACGAGGCCGGTGTCGACGAGTCGACCGGCCGGCGGACCAACATCCGCAACGGTCACGGTGCGAAGACGGTGCAGACCGAGGTCGGGCCGGTGCGGATTCAGGTTCCTCGGGATCGGGCGGGGTCGTTCACGCCGCGGATCGTGCCCAAGCACGTCCGCAGGTTGGATGGTTTCAATGAGGCGATCCTGTCGCTGTATGCCAAAGGGTTGACCACCGGGGAGATTGCCGCGCATCTGGCGGATGTGTATGACGCCGACGTGTCTCGGGAGTTGATCAGCCGGGTCACCGACAACGTCGTGCAGGAGATGGAAGCCTGGCGGCAGCGGCCTCTGGACCGGATCTATCCGGTGGTGTTCATCGACGCGTTGGTGATGAAGATCCGCCAGGGGCAGGTCGCGAACCGGCCCGTCTACGTGGTGGTCGGGATCAGCCTCGACGGGGAACGTGACGTGCTCGGTATGTGGGCCGGGACCGGCGGTGAGGGCGCCAAGCAGTGGGCCGGCTACCTCACCGAGCTGCGCAACCGGGGTGTCGAGGACGTGTTCATGGTCTGCTCCGACGGCCTCAAGGGCATGACCGACGCGATCGAGCAGGTCTGGCCGCAGGCGGTCCACCAGCAGTGCGTCGTCCACTTGGTGCGGGCCAGCCTGCGCTACACCAACCGCAAGGACTGGCAGAAGATCACCCCCGCGCTGCGGGAGATCTACACCGCCCCACCGTCGCGGCTGCGGAGGCCCGGTTCGAGGCGTTCGCCACGCAGTTCGGTGACCAGTACCCCGCCGTCATCCGGCTCTGGCGCACCTCTTGGCCGCAGTTCGTGCCGTTCCTGGACTACGACCATGAGGTCCGCAAGGTCCTCTACACCACCAACATCATCGAGAGCCTGAACGCCCGGTTCCGGCAAGCCGCCCGACGGCGCGGGCACTTCCCGACCGAGCAAGCCGCGATGAAGGTCCTCTACCTCGTCGTCCAACAGCAACGCCGGGGCGGCGGGAGCATCACCGGCCGGGTCTACGGTTGGGCCAAGGCCCTCAACGCCCTGATCCTCGCCTACGGCGACCGGATCGCCATCTAACAACCTCGATCACACCACAGGCCCAAACACGGAAAACGACACACTCCCAAATGTTGTCAGCCGTAACCGGCGGCGTCGAAGTCATGGGCGGGAGAGGAGTCCTAGGAGGATTCCGCTCCGTTGCGACCGACTCAACCATCCTCGCCAGTCTCAGCCGGATGGCATCCCGAGCCGGCAGTGGCCCCATCGAAGGGATCAACTCGCTCGGCATGCGGCTCGCGAACGCATACTGCAGCTTCACCCCCGACACCCGGGTCCTGATGGCCGACGGCACGACGAAGCCGATCAGCAAGATCAAGCCAGGCGATGAAGTGTTTGCCCGAGACCCAGAAACCGGGGAATACGGCTCGAGAGAAGTCACTGCCACCTGGGTCCATCGCGACAAAGTACTCAAGCTCACCATCGACGGCGAGACGGTAGACACCACCGCCGACCACCCCTTCTGGGATGACAGCAGGCGGCAATGGCGCAACGCCGGGGACCTGATTCCAGGTGATCTGCTGCTCTCGGTCGACGGGCAGTCGCTAGAGGTCGATAGACTCACCGCCACCGGACGAGCCGAGGTGGTGTACAACCTCACGGTTGCGGCGATCCACACGTACTATGTGGTGGCCGGTAACACCCCGGTCCTCGTACACAACTGCGGAACTCGCCCCTCCGGAGTAATCGACCTCGACGCAGCTTCTGCGTCTGGCGCAACTCTGCAAAGGGGCGGTTACTCGGTTGCTGGGCGTGCCTTGCAAAAGCATGCAGATCGCGCGGAGACCGGTTCAAATTGGTCGAGACCTGCCGGACGAGAAAATCCTCAAGGATGGAACTCGGCAGGGCAGGATATGCTCGACGATAGTCTGACGAATCCCGACTCGGTCGTCCACCTAGGGTATGGTCGTGTGGGTGGTCAGTGGCAAGATGCACTCGATGTTCGGCTTCCTGGTGGCCGAGGAGCACGCTTTGATCTCAACGGCAACTTCTCGGGCTTCCTCGACTAGGAGCAGCGCAAATGACTAATGAAGACTACGAGGGTCGTAAGATCCAAGTTGTTAGCTTCGATGACGCGACAAGTGACGAGCATGTCATCGAGTTCATTGATCCTGCCGTGTCATCGGCAGGATCGGTGGTCGCAGTATTCAACCGAGGTTCGGACTGGCGTGACGCGCGAGTTTCAATTAATCCGAAATTGGATGGCGTGTCGGCCGAATTCCTGATTTGGGCGCTGAACGTTGCACGTCGCATGATGTAAGTCGATGCAAATTAGGGGCCGTCCCGCGTTCTAAGACGGAGCTTGAGCGGGCTCGACCGGATGCCGGTTGAGCCCGCCTTCCTTTCGAATCCGACGACACTCGGCAGCAGTCCGTAGCGTTTCGCGTAGGCTTGAGGCGCTGACCAGGGGATTCGCGGCTCGCGACGTCTTTACGCTGCGCCCAGCGTATGATTATGTGCTGTAGGGGGCAGGGTTAGTGTACGATCATCGCTCCCTTCCCAAGATGCTTTCTCTCTCCTCAAGTTGGAGCTCTGGATGCGTACCCCTGCTCTTGCTGCCCTGCTCGTCACTGGGGTTTTGCTGGCCGGTTGTGGGGCGGCGGAGACGCCCACCGAAGCTGGTCAGGCGTCGTCGTCGGCTGATCCTGCGGCTCGTGAGTACGCCCTGACGGCGCAGGTCTGCCAGCAGATCGATTTCGGTGTTCTGGAGTCGGCGATTCCGTTGTCGCTGGTCGAGGAGGCGGCGACCAACTGGTTGGTGCCGGCGAACTTCTTGTACAGCGGTGGGATCCAGTGTCTGCGGGGCTATGGAGCGGGTAAGCGTCCTGATGTGACTGTCGCGGTGGGCATGGCGACCTACGGATCGCCTGAGGGCGCGCGGCTGGCGTACGACACCCGACTGCTGAAGGAGACGGCCGAGGGCTCGCTGCCGGGTGTGGAGTTGATGTCGTACGCGTTCGACGACACCGAGGACACCCTCTATGTCCGAGACGGCAACCTCTTCGTCGAGGTACGGGTGTCGACACTTGGCGAGAACCGCACGTTTGGCCAGGTAGGGGTTGGCGAAGCGGTAGCACCCGCGGTCGAGTCGTTCGCGGGTCGGCTCATCGAGCAACTGCGGACCGGCCAGGGCATGTAGTCGGGGACCCGAGGAATCTGTGATATCGCAGCCACCTTCGTCGTGGGTGGTGGGTCGTCGCCGGTGTGCAGCTGTGACCGGCCACAGGCCAGTCGGAATTCGTAACCTCGGGATACTTCCACTCGACGGGCCGGGGTCGGGACTCGGAGAGTGAGCAAGCGGTATGCCTCGGCTCGTTGCCGTTTCAGGTTCTGGTACTGGCTGCCAGCCATAGTCTTGAAATTTCCTTGACGTAGGCGGTGAGTACGGCTTCGACCGTCGTTTCCTCGGGAGCCAGCGGCGCGTGAATGGTGCGGCTACTGCGCGACGTCAGCGCCGCAGCGCATCCGGCACTACGGCAGCGATGGCGCGCCGGTAGGTGTGATCGACGACGTCTCGGCGAACGCGCCGGGCAGGCTGTGCGGGATCTGCCGTCGCGGTGGTGGTCTATCGGCAGGTTCGTCGGCCGGGCGGCCCGGTCGGGAAGCCTACTGGTACGCGCCATCAATCGCACAAGCTTGTTCGTGCCTGACGGTGCGGAACCATGGCGTCTTTGTCCACGTTAGCCGGTACTGGCGGTGCGTCTGCAACCGATGCTGCGGCTGGTCGCCGGCCGCTGCGGTAGCGCGATCCGTAGCGATCTGCCACCGGGTCGATCCTCACCGGCAGCGATCTTTCGCGTCCCGAGAGAGTGAGAGTTCTGCTAGGTTACTGTCCATGCTTCGCGCCGGTTTCCGGCGCATACGCCGCGCGTGGGGGTTCAGATCCCCCCTCGGACACAAACCGAATCCCAACGGTGCGCGGCAAGATCGACACTTGCCCGCACCGTTTGTGTTTCCGGGGTGTAGGTCAGGTGTAGTCCGAGGTTGCGGTAGACCTCCAGTTTGTGTTCGGGGTCGGCGTCTCGTAGTGCGGTGACCAGGGTCGCCGAGTTCGTCGATGATGGCGATGAGTTCCTTCTCGGTGGGGTGGCGTGCCTTGTCGGGAATCTTGGCCGCAGTTGTTGCCTGCTGGTGTTGCTCGGCGCGGAGGCGTTCGGCCTGACCCGCCGCCGGGTTGAACAAGATCATCAACGGATAGAACACGCAGGCTAGAGCCGTCGAGACACCGGATGTCGTCGTATAGATCCGAGTGCAGAGGCAGGTACGGCTGCAAGTGCCACACCGGCGTCGGGGTCGGGCTGGTCCGGCGAGTCGCCGGCTGCTCTGGCGATGCTGCAAATCGGTGACTTTGCGTGATGGGATGTTGCTCGTCGTCCGTTCCCTCGGCGTGCGGATTTGCCGAGATCCGGATGTCCGTCGAGATCGTCAACCGGTGAGCTGAAACAGCATGTGAACCCAGCAAGCCTCGCTCACTGCGGGCGCTGAGCCGAGCAGGGCGTGCCACACTGGCGCCATGGTCAGACCTCAGACGGTCGACGAGTACATCGACGGCTTCACCGGACCGGGCCGCGAGCTGCTTGAGCAGCTGCGGGCACTGGCCCACGAGGCGGTTCCGGAGGCGAGCGAGGCGATCAAGTGGGGTTATCCGGCGTGGGTGCACCCCTCCGGAACGATCCTCTTTATGGTCAGTGGTCACGCTAGACACGCAAGCGTCGCGTTCACGCCCAGCACTCGCGAGGGGTTCGATGCGCAGCTCGCCG
>NZ_FNYV01000025.1 GCF_900109115.1 Micromonospora phaseoli | reverse complement strand
GGGCCTACTACCGCCTCGTACCCACCGCCATCGCCGCCATCGCCGACCTACTCACCCCACCCCGCAAACGACCCACCAAGAAAACCCGCTGAGCGACACCGTCAGAGACCCGCACCCGACGCCGTCGACGGCCGGATCAGGAGGCACCGCACGGACGGCACAGGTATAGATCGCAGCGATTGTTACTCGGTGTTCCGCTTCCTAGACTGACCGTATGAGGCGGCGTGCGTTCAACTGGTCCACGCGGGTGATCGGTGCCGCCCTGGGCATCTGGGTAGCGGACCTGCTGTTGCCGGGCGTCCGGCTCGACGGCCCGGCAGCCCGTACGCTGCTGGCCCTGTTGCTGGCCGCTGTCCTCGTCTTCGTCGCCACCGTCGCGTTGCCGGCTCCCGGCTACTGGCTGCTGAACAAGGCGAAGCAGCGGGCCCAGGAGTCGTTCGAGGCCGACGACTATGACCTCATCGACCCGATCTTCGTGATCGGATTGGTCGGTGTTCTGGGCGTCGTCCTCGGCCTGGCGGTCTGGTCACTGGTGGCTCCGCTCGCGCTGCTCCTGGCCGCGCGGGCCGACCTCGGGCTCTCGGTGGACGGCTACGGCGTCGCGGTGACCGTCGCACTGACCACCTTGGCAGTGTGGCCGCTCGTCCGCTGGCCGTTCCACCGGCCTGGCCAGGTGGCGCGCGAGGTCTTCAAGGTCGCCCTCACCCTGGCCGCGTTCGCGCTGACCCTCGCGCTGGTCGGCGGCGTGTGGTTGGAGCCCGGCCCCGGCTGGCTCCAACTGCTCACGCTCGCCGTCCTGGCGCAGCTGTATCACATGGTCTGGTTCGAGGTGACCGGCCCGTACCTGGCCCTGCCGGTCCGGCTGACGTTGGCCGGGCTCAAACTGTGGGTGCTGTCCTGGCTGAGCGGCTGGTCGGAGACACCGCTGCGGATCGAAGGCTTCTGGAGTTTCGGGTTGGCGGCCCTGATCGTCGTCACGGTGCTGTGGCCGCTGCGGCTGCTGGAGCAGCAGCGGCACGACGCGCACGACGACCTGCAACGACACATGGACCTGCACCAGCAGATGATGTCCCGGCCGTACTACTGAGGGTGCGGCGTTCCGCAGCGGTCACCCGTCTCCGAGTGTCTGCGCGATGGCGGCCGCGATCTGGTCCGGGTCCAGATGTTGCGAGTCGAATGTCGCGTCGGCGGGGATCGCCGGCAGGAGCTTGCGGAAACGCTGGTGGGCGGAGTGATGAAACGTGGCGTCCCGGGACAGCTGTCGTCCTGGGTCGGCCTGCGCGCGCGGCAGTGTGACCGATACCGGCGCGTCGATGACGACCCACAGCATGGTCACGCCGTCGGGGAGGGTACGGGTGAGTGCGGCCTGCTCCTGGGCTGTCCCGAACGGTCCGATCGCGATGACGTAGTCGACGGCTGTGCGCATCCACTGGCCGACGAGCGCGCCGTGTGCCTCGTGGGCCGCGAACCACAGGCCGGCCCTGCCCGCGCCGGGCGGTCCTACCATCGCCGCCACGTCGTCGAGATCGGCGACCACGACGGTGTGGCCACGTTCGGTCAGCAGGTGGGTGAGCCGGTCCGCCACGGTGTTTTTGCCGGCCGCGATCGGGCCCGTGAGGATCACGAGTTCGGGAATGAGATCGGCCTCCCCAGACGTCGCCTCGGTCACGCTGACATCGAAGATGTACTCTGCGCCGCCGGATCAGCCTACCGTCGCCGCGAGTTCGGCGGCGTTCTGGAACGCAGCGGCTGCCCGTTCTCGGCTCAGATCGGGCAAGTGCGCCGTCCATGGTCAGCCGACGCCCGTCGGGACGGCCCTGATCGCCTCACCGAAGCCGGTCGAGGTCATCGCCTCGCTGCTGCCGCCCCCGGTGACGTGGAAGATGTTCTTCAGGGGCCCGGCGCGCAACCCCAGTAGCTCCAGGACGGTGACGTCGTCGAGGCCGTTATGCGATGAACGGCGATTGGTGGATATGTCATGACGCTCGCT
Organism: Micromonospora phaseoli; assembly: GCF_900109115.1. GTDB lineage: Bacteria > Actinomycetota > Actinomycetes > Mycobacteriales > Micromonosporaceae > Micromonospora > Micromonospora phaseoli. The sequence continues at coordinate 6,326 of NZ_FNYV01000025.1, read as the reverse complement.
GTAGTCATCCGCGCGGTCCTGCCCGCGCTGATCCCCCTGGGCATGGCCAAGATCCTTGCCCGGCAACCGATGCGTGAGCTGGCCGCAGAGGCCACCCGGTGAACGTGGTTCCGGTAGTGGTCGTCGGCGCGGGCCCCACCGGGCTCACCGCAGCCACGCTGCTCGCCCAGTACGGCGTGCAGTGCCTGATCCTCGACCGGTGGGAGCAGCTCTATCCCCTGCCCCGTGCCGTCGCCCTCGACGACGAGGTTCACCGCATCCTGGCGCGCCTCGGCCTCCGGGGCGAGTTCGCCGCCATCTCCAGGCCACACCGGGGCCTGCGACTGGTCGACCGGAGCATGCGGGTGCTGGCCGAGTTTCAGCGTGATGTGGCCCCGGGCCGGCACGGCTATCCGGCGGGGAGCATGTTCGACCAGCCGGAGCTGGAAGCGATCCTCCGTCGGAATCTGACGACCTACGGCAGCGTCACCCTGCGCGGCAACACCGAGGTCACCGCGCTGACCCAGCACGCCGACGTCGTGCGGCTCGACGTCACCGACACGGCCACCGGCGAACACGACATCGTCCACGCGCGGTACGTCCTGGGTTGCGACGGCGCCAAAAGCCTGACCCGGTCCGCGATCGGCGCCACCATGCAGGACCTCGGGTTCACGCAACGCTGGCTCGTCATCGACGTGGCCACCGAAGCCGACCTCGGCCAGTGGGAAGGGGTGCACCAACTCTGCGACCCGGAACGCGCCGGGACGTACATGCGGATCGGCAAGACCCGCTACCGCTGGGAGTTCCGGCTGTCGCCCGGGGAGACCGCCGAGGACTTCCGCGACACGGACCGGCTGCATCCGTTGATCGCGCCGTGGACCGGGAACATCCCCATCACGGCGTTGGAGGTCGTCCGTGCCGCCGAGTACACCTTCCGCGCGCAGGTCGCCGACCGGTGGCGCGACCGCAGGGTGTTCCTGCTCGGCGACGCCGCCCACCTCACCCCGCCATTCATCGGCCAGGGCATGGGCGCCGGGCTGCGCGATGCGATGAACCTCGCCTGGAAACTCGCCGGCGTGCTTGACGGCACCCTGCCCGAGACCGTGCTCGGCACCTACCAGCTCGAACGCAGGCAACACGCCACCGCCATGATCAAACTGGCGAAGCTCATCGGCACGGCGATGACGGCCGGCGGCCGGGTGGGCGACCTCATCCGCCGCGCGGTGGCGCCACGGCTGCATCTCGTGCCGGGCCTCACGGACCTGGCCACTGACAGTCAGACGCCCGCGCTGCGCCCGTCCGCTCTGGTGCTGCGGCCACGTCTGCGTCGCGCCCTCGCGGGCCGACTGTGCCCGAACGCCGTCCTCGACGGGCAGCGCCGCCTCGACGACGTGGCCGCCGGGCGCTTCGCGATCGTCACGTCCGCCGAGCCGCCCGCTGCCCTCCACGCAGACATCGAACGGCGCGGAATAGTCCTCGTCGCCGCCCGCGCCGGCAGCGAACTGCACCGGTGGCTGAAGAACGGCCGTGCCCACGCGGCAATGGTCCGCCCCGACGGCACCGTCCTCGGTGCCGTCCGCGACCTGTCGGAGTTCCGCACTCTCCTACCCGACTCCAACGGAAACCTCTCGGGCCCCACCGGCAACACCGGCGGGTAGCCGCCGCCATCCGGAAAGCCGAGACGGCCGCCGAGAAAATCTATGCTCGACGCGCTAGACATTTTCGCCGCGACTGACTAGTGTTCCTGATGTTGACAGACGAGATCCGAGGAAGACGCAGACGAAGACCGAGCATCAAGCAGGGCCCGGAACCATGTCGTGGCTCGCTCGGCACCGCGGTGGACGTAACCGTCACCGCATAGCAAGGCAAGGCACGTGGAAGTAGCGCCCTGAGGCAGGTCCAGGTCAGGGCGAAGCAGGCGGGGCGGTACTGACTCGGCGCCCGGCCTGGCAGGACAGTTCGCCGCACGTGTGCGAGGCCATGAAGTTGCGTGGGGCTTCGACACCGGCGGGCAGCACGACAGCACAGATATCGGAAGCAGAGGAAAGGGAGGGCTGAACACCGTTGGATCGCCCGCCACCAGGACGCAGTTCCGGCTCTGGGGTGGACACCGCAGTTTCCATCGAACGAGAGGTGGTCTCCGGTCACGCTTATGCGATCCTCGCGCCCCACACCGCCGACGGCGGCAGGCGCGGATATGACAACCCGACGAACCTGTCGGTAGATGGTGTATTCGACCCGTAACCCTGGGCCCCGGCGCTCCCGCGCCGGGGCCCTCGTCCTGGAGAGATGTATATGGCCCAACCCGATGACATGTTCGGAGACGACGACTACCCCGCCTACACCATGGGCCGCGCCGCGGAGATCACCGGCGCCTCGCAGGACTTCCTGCGCCGGCTCGACGAGGCGAAGCTGATCACCCCGTTCCGGTCAGCCGGCGGGCACCGCCGCTACTCCCGCTACCAGCTGCGCCTCGCCGCCCGGGCTCGGGAGATGGTCGACCTGGGCACCCCGCTGGAAGCCACCTGCCGGATCATCATCCTCGAGGACCAGCTCGAAGAAGCCCTCCGGCAGAACGAGAAGTACCAACGCCAGCAGGAAGCCGGCGCCTGACGACCGCCGCACGGTTCTTCTCCGCTACGAGAGGGACCGTCTGGCACGCTCCCCCCGCTGCCCCACAGCGCTCGGGCGCGTGAAGAGCCGCCGCTCACAACGGAGTTCCGTGTCGCCATCAGGACGGTTCAGTGGACCGGCGAGGCGGCTACGCTGATGCCACCGGGCTTCGGTGGTGGCTCTGTCGAAAGGCTCAGCATGGCCGGCGTATCCCTGATCCGGATCCCTGTCCCCCTCGTTCTGGCGGTGGTGGCCACGTTGGCGGTACCGCCGGCACCGGCGTCCGCCGACGGTCCGCTCGCGGAGGTGGCCGTCGCACTGTCCGGTACCGACTCAGCCGATTGCGGCGCCTCGACCGGCCCCTGCCGCACCGTCGCCCATGCCGTTGGCCGGGTCACCTCCGGCGGCACGGTCCGGATCGGACCCGGCTGGTACGACGAGAACGTCACCATCCCGTGGGGTCTCTCGGTCAGCCTGATCGGTGCCGGCATGGACACGACCATCCTGAATGGGTCGCAGCGTGACATGGTGATCAACTCATGGCAGGGCGACGCACTTCACGTGGCGGAGTTGAGCATCGTCAACGGGGTCGGCGGTGGCGATCGCGACGGCGGTGGGATCACCAGCATCGGGCCGTTGACCGTGCGGCAGGTCCGGCTGTGGCACAACGCAGGCGGTTCCGGAGGCGGGATCGCGGCCTTCGCCACGGCCAGGGTGAGCGAGAGCATCATCGCCGGCAACACCGCCCGCTCCGACGGTGGCGGAATCTTCTCGTCCCTCTTCGGGCTGATCGTGGAGAAGTCCACGGTCGCCGGCAACCGCGCCGCCGTCTCAGGTGGCGGCGTGTACGCACTCTTCTCGGCGACACAGATCGCGGACTCGACGATCACCGGCAACGCTGCCGGCACCCACGCGAGCGGGATCTTCGTGGTGCACAGCGGGCTACGGCTGCGACACGCCACGGTCGCCGACAACCAGGGACCGGCGGCCCTGATGACCTTCGGAGATCCGCACCAGTCCGCACACATCACCGCGTCGCTGTTCACCGGCAATGCCGGCGGCGACTGCACGCTGGCCCACTCCCCCGTCATCGACATGGCCGACCAGAACGTCAGCGCCGACGGCAGTTGCGGCCGGCGGGTGGCGGCGGCCGACGTCGACCTGCGGCCCCTCGCGGAGCCGGACACCGGTACGACGCCGACCCACCCGCTCGGCTTGGCGAGCACGATCCGAGGCAGCATCCCGGCCGGCGACCCGCTCTGCGACGGCACCGACCAGCACGGCCAGACCCGCCGCAGCTTCCTGGCCGGCGGCTGCGATCCCGGCGCGTACCAGTCGGCGCCGGTGCCCTTCAACGCGATACCGCCGCAACTGAGCGGGCTCGACAGCCCGATCGACCCCTACCTGGCGGTGGGGACCGCGACAGCGGGGACCTGGCCGTTCCAGCGAAACCTGCGGTACGCCTTCCAGTGGGAACGCTGCGATCACGCCGAGCCGGTCTGCGCGCCGATCCCCGGCGCCACCAGCAGGACCTACCGGGTCACCGACACCGACGCCGGCAGTCGACTGCGGGTACGGGTCACCGCCACCAGCGCCGCCGGGATCAGCCAGCCGGCCTACTCGGCGTTCACCGTCCCCATCGGCTACGGCTGATCGGGTACGAGGAGTTGCCCCATCGCGCTCCCTGCGGACAGCACCCGTTCGAACGATCGCGCCGGCCGACCCAGCACGTCGCTGACGCCGCTCGAGAGGTGGGCGTTGTCGCCGTTTCGGATGCCGGTGAAGAGGTTGTCCAACAGCGCCACGATCGGTGCGGGCAGGTACGTCCCCGCCGCCTCGGTCCAGTCGGCTGGATCCACCGGCTCGAACCTCAGGTCCCGTCCCATCGACCGGCCGACCAGGTCGACGGCCTCGGCGAAGGTGAGCAACGCCGGTCCGGAGAGCTCGTGGACAGCGCCCTGGTGCTCGGCCTCGGTGAGTGCCACGACGGCGACCTCAGCGATGTCGTCCGCGTCGATGAACGGCTCCAGTCCGTCGCCGACGGGCAGTCGGAGCACCCCGGCGGCGAGTTCGGGGGCGAACATGCCTTCGGTGAAGTTCTGCACGAACCACGACGGGCGCAGCATCGTCACGGGGACCGCACCGGCGAGCAGAGCGCGTTCGACCTCGGGGAGCACACCGTCTCCGCCCTGGTCCGGCTGGCGGGCCGAGAGCAGCACGAGTCGTTCGAGACCCGCTGTGGCAGCCAGTTCGGCGAATCGGGCCACCTCGACCGGCCCGTCCGGCGCAACGACGTAGGCGGAGCGCGTACCGGCGAGGGCCGGCTGCCACGTCGCGGGATCGTCCCAGTCGAAGCGGGTCGCCGATGACCGGGACACCACCCGCACCGGCGATCCCGAGCGGGTGAGCCGGTCGACGACCCGTCGGCCCGTCTTGCCGGTGCCGCCGATGACGAGCACCGGGCGGTCCTGTCCGAGGTTGGCGCCGGTCCTGGCGCCGATCGAGGTGGCGGAGTGTGAATTGTTCATGGCACTCACCGTGCCGGACCGGGACGAGACTTTCCATGCTCATCAGTCGAAGAAGCATGCGTGAGCGTCTACCCTCGCTCTCATGGACCCGATCGACCTCGCCCTGCGGGATCTGCGCGTCACCGGTTCGATGGTCGGGCGAACGCTGGTGGATCCTCCGTGGGGCCTCTCGGTCCAGACCGATGACCCGTGTGTGCTCGCCGCCGTCATCGCCGGCGAGATGTGGGTGACTCGCGGCAACGGTGCGCCGGTCCACCTGGGCCGCGGTGACGTCGCCGTCGCCGAGGGCGGGGTCCCACTGCGGCTCGGGGACACGCCGGCGTCGAAGATCGACGTGGTCGTCACCGACCGGGACGCCTGCTACGACCCTGCCACGGGCGCCGACCTCAGCGAGTCGTGCCTCATCGGCGGTCGGACCTTCGGTAACCCCGGCGCGTCGGTGTCGGTGCTCGTGGCGTCCTTCCACACCTCCGGTGAGGGCTTCCGTTTCCTGGCCGAGCACCTGCCCCCACTGGTCGTGCTGTCGGCGAACCCCCACGTGACGCCGATCCTGGACGTCGTGGCGGCAGAGACTGTGCTGGACCGGCCCGGCCAACAGGTCACCGTGGACCGCCTGATGGAAGTGCTGGGCCTCGCGTCGCTGCGCAGCTGGCTGCGCGCCGCGCCGGACGACGTACCCTCGTGGGCCACCGCACTCGACGACGCGGTCGTCGGGCCGGCGCTGCGCGCCATGCACGCGGAGCCGGGCCGGCCCTGGACCGTCAGCGGCCTCGCCGAGCAGTCCGCGGTGTCACGCGCCGCGTTCGCTCGACGGTTCACCGAACGGGTGGGTGTCGCTCCGCTGACCCACCTGGCCCGCTGGCGCATGGCCGTCGCCACCGACCTGATCCGTGACCAACCACGCTTGGGCCTCAGCGAGGTCGCGCGGCGGGTCGGCTACGGCGACGCCTTCTCGTTCAGCAACGCCTACCGGCGCATCCGTGGCGTGCCGCCCTCCCGGGCACGACGCCGGGATCCGGCCCCCGTCGGCGCCGCAGTCGACTGATCGGTCGAGAGCCTGTCATCGCCACCCGACCACTTCCGGTCGCCATCGGAGTACTGGTCCCGGATCCACCGGACGATCGATGGCGTTGATGGCACCATGGACGACGTGAAACCAGCGAAGACCGCCTCACCAGCCATCTCACCACTCGCCGGCGAACCCAT
>NZ_FNYV01000014.1 GCF_900109115.1 Micromonospora phaseoli | reverse complement strand
CGGGTGCCCCGCCCAGGAAGAGGCCGACCCAGGACCCGACCAGATCGGGTCCTGGGCGACAAGGCCTACAGCTCCGCGGCCAACCGCGCCTGGCTACGCGCGAAGGGCATCAAGGCCACCATCCCGATCAAAGCCGACCAGGTCCGTAACCGGGCAGCCCGAGGTTCACGCGGCGGCCGACCACCCGCCTTCAACCCGCACACCTACAAGCAACGCCACGCCGTCGAGTGCGGCATCAACCAACTCAAACAACACCGCGCCCTGGCCACCCGCTACGACAAACTCGCCGTCCGCTACGAAGCCACCATCATCATCGCCACCATCGACACCTGGCTACGCAGCCACTTATGAAACACGCCCTAACACCCTGCCCGCCGGCAGGGGGCGTCACCAGCAGCGACGTCTGGGGTGCGATTCCGGTCTGTCACCGGAAGGTCATTTCTGGTTACTCTGAGGGTGCCGTCGGGCGACGGCCGCTGACTGGGGGAGGCGGCGCCATGAAGCGTGCGACGAGGACCCTGATCGCGGCCTTCGCCGCGGCGGTGCTGCTCGCGGGCTGCGCGGCGTCCGCCGGGCTCGACGGTGACCTGGTCGACGACTGGCAGGCGTTGCCGCCACCCGGCCCGTTCACCCCGGCCGCCGGGGTCTGCCACGAGGCCGACTTCGTCGAAGCGGTGCCTCTCGGGGCGTACGAGCCGGTGGACTGTGCCGCGCCGCACCGGGTGGAGACCGTACATGTGGGTGCCTTTCCCGGGGTGGTGAGCGAGCCACCGTCGACCACGTCGACCGAGCTGCGTACCGCCTTCGCCGACTGTGACAGCCGGGCCAACGGCTACGTCGGCGACAACTGGCGGGCCGGGCGGCTCCGGCTGGCTGTCGCGGTGCCGTCCGGACCGGGCTGGGTGGCCGGCTCGCGGTGGTACCGCTGCGACCTGATGGAGGTTGACACGGTGGAGTCGGGGGCCGCCGTGGTGCTGCGTACCGGCTCACTGCGCGACACGCTCCGGACGGCGTCAGCGCTGCGGCTGGGCTGCCAGCAGGCGCGTACCGGCCGGGGTGGAGTGGTGCAGAGCCTGGTGCCGGTGGATTGTGCCGAGCGCCACGACGCGGAGTTCGCCGGCGTGTGGCCGGCGCCGGACCGGCCGTACCCGACGCGCACCGCGCAGTGGGCGCCGTTCTACGCCGGCTGCCGCTCCGTCCTCGCCCGGTGGGCCGGCCTGCCGGACGACGGCGACCTGGTCTTCCGCAGCGACGTGGTGGTACGTCCGCCCGGTGCCGGTCGATGGCGGGTCGGCGACCGGGGCGTGCGTTGCTACCTGTGGCTCAGCGATCGCAGCGTGACCGGTTCGCTCAAGGGTGCCGGTCCGACCGGGTTGCCGGTACGGACGAAGTAGCCGGAACCACTCGTCCCGCCCCCGCCGCCCGAGCCGAGAGGCATTCGGGTTGACTGGGGACATGGACCTGTTGACCGTCGGCCTGCCGGCGCTGCCGAGCCTGTTGGCCGCTCCGGCCCCCGGTTGGGTGGAGACCACCGACGTGATCGTGGTCGGCTCCGGAGTGGCCGGGCTGACGGCCGCGCTGCACCTGCGTGAGGCGGGCCTGCATGTCACCGTGGTCACCAAGGTCAAGATCGACGAGGGGTCGACCCGGTGGGCGCAGGGCGGCATCGCCGCGGTGCTCGATCCCGCCGACAGCGCGGCCATGCACGCCTCCGACACCCAGATCGCCGGCGTGGGCCTCTGCGACCCGGCGGCGGTACGCGTGCTGGTGGAGGAGGGGCCGACCCGGCTGCGCGAGTTGATGCGCCTCGGTGCCGAGTTCGACCGCAACGTCGACGGCTCGCTGATGCTGACCCGGGAGGGTGGACACCGGGCCGACCGCATCGTGCACGCCGGCGGCGACGCCACCGGCGCGGAGGTGCAGCGGGCCCTGCACGAGGCGGTACGCCGCGACCCGTGGATCCGGCTCGTCGAGCACGCGCTGGTGCTGGACCTGTTGCGGGCGCCCGGCGACGGCCCCGACGGGCTGGGCCCGGCGTGCGGAATCACCCTGCACGTCCTCGGCGAGGGCAGCGAGGACGGCGTCGGTGCCCTGCTGGCCCGGGCGGTCGTACTGGCCACCGGCGGCATGGGCCAGATCTTCGCGGCGACCACCAACCCGGCCGTCTCCACCGGCGACGGGGTCGCCCTGGCCATGCGGGCCGGGGCGGCGGTCACCGACATCGAATTCGTGCAGTTCCATCCGACCGCGCTGATCGTGCCGGAGCACTCCCGGGTGCCCGGCGCCGGCCACGCCCAACAGCCGCTGGTCTCCGAGGCGCTGCGGGGCGAGGGCGCTTACCTGGTCGACGCCGACGGCAAGCGCTTCATGCTCGGCCAGCACGATCTTGCCGAGCTGGCGCCGCGAGACGTGGTGGCCAAGGGCATCCACCGGGTGCTGCTGGCCACCGGCGACGACCACGTGTACCTCGACGCACGCCACCTCGGCGGCGACTTCCTGGCCCGGCGCTTCCCCACGATCGTCGCATCGTGCCTGGCCATCGGCGTCGACCCGGCGGCCGAGCTGATCCCGGTCGCGCCGGCCGCGCACTACGCCTCCGGTGGCGTCCGCACCGACCTGCACGGCCGGACCTCCATCCCCGGCCTGTACGCCTGCGGCGAGGTCGCCTGCACCGGTGTGCACGGCGCCAACCGGCTGGCCAGCAACTCGCTGCTGGAGGGGCTGGTCTTCTCCCGGCGGATCGCCGACCACATCGCGGCCGGACTGCCGGAGCAGGCCCGTCCCGCGGACACCGGCGCCTGGCGCGGCAACGACGGATGGGTGGTGCCCGCCGCGTCGACGCCACTGCTGCAGCGCGCGATGACCCGTGGCGCCGGCGTGCTCCGCTCGGCGGCGACGCTCACCGCGACCGCGACCGAACTGGTCGAGCTGGGTGCCGGTCGCGGCACTCCCCGTACCGCCGACTGGGAGGCCACGAACCTGATCACGGTGGCCGCCGCGCTGGTCGGCGCGGCGTACGCCCGCCGGGAGACCCGGGGCTGCCACTGGCGGGAGGACTTCGGCTCGGCCGACGAGCAGTGGCACGGCCACCTGATCGGCGCCATCGGGGAACAGGGCCGGCTGGTCACCCGGTGGGAGGAGGTTCCATGATCGAGCGAGCGGAACGGAGGGCCGGCATGACGGCCGACACCGAACGAGAGCTGCGCGGGGCCGGGCTGGATCCGGAGCAGGTGCGCCGGATCATCGAGAACGCTCTCGTCGAGGATCTCGGCCCGGACCGGCTCGACGTCACCAGCGTCGCGACCATCCCGGCAACCCAGACCGACACCGCCGACCTGGTGGCCCGGGCCGGCGGCGTGGTGGCCGGGCTGGCGGTCGCCGCCGCCGTGTTCGAGCTGGCCGGCGAGGTGACCGGGATGGGCCGTACCGTCGAGGTGTCGTCGGTGGCCCGCGACGGCGAGCGGGTGGCCCGCGGCGACGTGCTGGCCACGGTGACCGGCCCCACCCGGGTGCTGCTCACCGCCGAGCGGACCGCGCTCAACCTGCTCTGCCGGATGTCCGGGGTGGCCACCCACACCCGGGCCTGGGCGGACGCGCTCGCCGGCACCAAGGCGATGGTCCTCGACACCCGCAAGACCACCCCGGGCCTGCGCGCCCTGGAGAAGTACGCGGTCCGCGCGGGCGGCGGCACGAACAAGCGGATGGGCCTGCACGACGTCGCCATGATCAAGGACAACCACAAGTACGCCGCAGGCGGGATCACCGCCGCCTACCGGCGGGTCCGGGAGGCGTTTCCGGACGTGCCGGTGCAGGTGGAGGTGGACACGCTCGCCGAGGCGGTGGAGGCGGTCGAGGCCGGCGCCAAATTCCTGCTGCTGGACAACATGTCCCCGGCGACGCTCGCCGCCGTGGTGGCCGCCGTGGGTGACCGGGCCGAGCTGGAGGCGACCGGCGGGCTGACCCTCGCCGACGCCGCGACGGTGGGTGCGACGGGGGTGGACTTCCTCTCCGTCGGCGCGCTGACCCACTCGTCGCCGATCCTGGACATCGCCCTGGACCTGCGCACGGAGTGAGCCCGTCTAGGCTGCGTGCGTGCTGCTCTGCATCGACATCGGGAACACCAACACCGTGCTGGCGACCTTCGACGGCGACAAGCTGGTGCACTCCTGGCGGATCAAGACCGACGCCCGTTCGACCGCCGACGAACTGGGCCTGATGTTCCGGGGACTGCTCGCCGGGGACGCGGTGGAAATCACCGGCGTGGCCGCCTGCTCGACCGTCCCGGCCGCCCTGCGTTCGTTGCGTACCATGCTGACCCGCTACTACGGGGAGCTGCCGAGCGTGATCGTCGAGCCCGGGGTACGCACCGGGGTGCAGTTGGCCATCGACAACCCCAAGGAGGTCGGTGCCGACCGGGTGGTCAACACGCTGGCCGCGTACACCCTCTACGGTGGGCCGTCGATCGTGGTCGACTTCGGCACCACCACCAACTTCGACGTGATCAGCGATCGGGGCGAGTTCCTCGGTGGCGCGTTCGCGCCCGGCATCGAGATCTCCTTCGACGCGCTCGCCGCCCGCGCCGCCCAGCTGCGCAAGGTCGAGGCGACCAAACCTCGATCGGTGATCGGCAAGAACACCGTCGAATGCCTCCAGGCGGGGCTGTACTTCGGCTTCGCCGGGCAGGTGGATCGGATCGTCGAGCGGATGACGGCCGAGCTGGGCGGGTTGAAGGCGGTCATCGCCACCGGCGGGTTGGCGTCGTTGGTGCTCAACGAGTGCCGGACGATCACGCACCACGAGCCGATGATCACGTTGATCGGGTTGCGCATGGTGTACGAGCGGAACGTCTGACGGGTTTGTCTTGGGTGGAGGGTTCCGGGCAGCCCGACCGGCTCCGGGCGGTCAGGCTTGATCCCTGCGCCGGTCGGACTGCCCGGAACCCTCCGGTGGGCACGCGTCATCCGTCCGCTGGGCGGGTGGTGGGGTCTGTGTGGCGGGCGTTCGTCTGGCTGTTGCGGTCTGGTGGGGGTCGTGGGTTGGTTCAGGTTTTCTGGGCGCGGGCTACCAGGGTGGTGTACGGGAGGGTGATGGTTTCCTGGTCGGCCAGGTCTGGGTGGGTCTGGAGCAGCGCGTGGACCGCGCGGTCGACCTCGGCGCGCCGGTCGGGGGTGGCGGTGAGGTAGTGGGAGCGGGTGCGGACCAGGCCGAGCAGTTCGTCCCGGGTGAGCGTGGTGGTGTGGCGGAACTCGGCCCACTCGGGTGGGGTGAAGTTCGCGCCGAAGTCGGTCACGCTCTGCCGGAGGTGGTCGACGGTGTCACCGATCTCGGCGATCCGGCTCAGCTCGGCCAGCCAGGCGACCCCCTCGTCGCGCACGTTCCAGATCGGCGCGAAGATCCCGCCGGGCCGCAGCACCCGGGCGATCTCGGGGTGAGCGCGGGGCCGGTCGAACCAGTGGTACGCCTGGCCGGCGAGGACGGCGTCGGCGTACCCGTCGGGCAGCGGCATCGACTCGGCGCTGCCGGCCAGCATGCGTACACCGACAGTCGAGGCCGCCTGCGCACGCATGCCGGCGGCGGGCTCGACGGCCGTCACCCGGTGGCCCAGGGCGAGCAGGCCACGGGCCAGGATGCCGGTCCCGGCGGCCAGATCGACCAGTTCGGCGGGTTGGTCGAGGCCGCTGAGCGTCCAGCGCAGGGCGGCCTCCGGATAGCGGGGCCGGAACCGGTCGTACTCGGCGGCGGCCACGCCGAACGAGAGGGCGGCAGTGGGGTCGGTCATGACCGGCAGGCTATCCAGTAACGGTCGACCGGGCGCTTGAGTACGCTCGGGGCCTGACCCCGTCCGAATTCTCCCGTCGAGGAAGCATGCCGTGACCCAGCAGAGCCCCGTACCAGTCGACCCCGCCGACGACCTTCCGGAGCAGATGAAGGTCCGCCGGGAGAAGCGGGACCGGATGCTCGCCGACGGCGTCGAGCCGTACCCGCTCAGCTACCCGCGTACCGCCACGTTGGCGGAGGTGCGCCAGCGCTACGAGGACCTGCCCACCGACACCGCCACCGGCGACCGTGTCTCGATCACCGGCCGGGTGATCTTCGTCCGGAACTCCGGCAAGCTCTGCTTCGCCACCCTCCGGGAGGGCGACGGCACCGAACTTCAGGCCATGCTGTCACTGGACCGGGTCGGCGCGGAACGCCTGGAGGACTGGAAGCGCCTGGTCGATCTCGGCGACCACGTCGGGGTCACCGGTGAGGTGATCACCAGTCGCCGGGGCGAGCTGTCCGTGCTGGCCGAGCAGTGGGCGGTCACCGCCAAGGCGCTGCGCCCGCTGCCGGTGGCCCACAAGCCGCTCAGCGAGGAGGCCCGGGTCCGGCAGCGCTACGTCGACCTGGTCGTCCGTCCGCAGGCGCGTCAGATGGTGCGTACCCGGGCGGCGACGGTACGCAGTCTGCGCGATTCACTGCACGGGCAGGGCTTCATCGAGGTGGAGACTCCGATGTTGCAGTTGCTTCCCGGTGGCGCGACCGCCCGGCCTTTCGTGACCCACAGCAATGCACTCAGCACCGATCTGTATCTCCGAATCGCGCCGGAACTGTTTCTCAAGCGGACCGTCGTCGGCGGCGTCGAGCGGGTCTTCGAGATCAACCGCAACTTCCGTAATGAGGGCATCGACTCTTCGCACTCGCCGGAGTTCGCGATGCTGGAGGTGTACCAGGCGTACGGCGACTACAACACCATGGCCGAGTTGACCCGCAATCTCGTGCAGCAGGCGGCGATCGCGGTCAGCGGGTCGACGGTGGTCAGCCATGCTGACGGGCGGGAGTTCGACCTCGGTGGTGAGTGGCGTTCCGTCAGCCTGTTCGGTGTCCTTTCCGAGGCGCTCGGCGAGGAGGTCGGCGTCCACACCGAGCGCAGCCGCCTGGTCGAGTACGCGGACAAGGTGGGCCTCGGCGTCGACCCCAAGTGGGGGCCGGGCAAGCTGGCCGAGGAGCTCTTCGAGGAACTGGTCGTACCCGGTCTCGAGGCACCCACCTTCGTCCGCGACTACCCGGAGGAGACCAGCCCGCTCACCCGGGGCCACCGCAGTGAGCCGGGGCTGACCGAGAAGTGGGACCTTTACGTGCTCGGCTTCGAACTGGCCACCGCGTACTCGGAGCTGGTCGACCCGGTGGTGCAGCGGGAACGGCTGGTCACGCAGGCGCAACTGGCCGCCCGGGGTGACGACGAGGCGATGCGACTGGACGAGGACTTTCTCCGGGCGATGGAGTACGGAATGCCACCGTCCGGTGGCATGGGAATGGGAATCGACCGGCTCCTGATGGCGCTGACCGGCCTGGGAATTCGGGAAACCATCCTCTTCCCCTTGGTCCGCCCCGAGTAGTCGTACAAGAATCTGCCGGGTCGTTGCCGCATCCTATTGACGCGGCAAGCATCTCACAGGTTATTGTGCTCTTGCAGTTGGCAGGCGCAAGCAACCCTGCTCGAAAGGAATGTGGGACGTGGCCAAGCAGATCATTCACAAGCTGGTCGATGACCTGGACGGCGGGGACGCGGACGAGACCGTCAAGTTCGCGCTCGACGGTGTTCAGTACGAGATCGACCTGTCGGGTTCGAACGCAGAGAAATTGCGTGACGTATTCGCCCCGTACATCGCCCACGGCACCAAGGTCGGTCGCGGGGGTGTGGTCGTCGGCGGGCGTGCCGCCCGTGGCCGGGGTGGTGCGACGGCCGACCGGGAGCAGAACAAGGCCATCCGGGCGTGGGCCCGCAAGGCCGGCAAGGACATCTCCGACCGGGGCCGGATCCCGCAGGAGATCGTCGAGGAGTACCACTCGAAGGCCGGTCACTGAGACCTGGCGGTCGTGGTCGTCCACGACGCCGGCCCGGAGCAGCGCTCCGGGCCGGCGTCGCCGTCTTCGGGACTGATTCCGGTCGGCGGGGCGTTGTCCACAGCCAGTGGATGCGTTGTCCACAGCCTGTGGAGGGCGCCGCAGGGCGTCGTCGGCGCGCCGCAGCGCCTCCGGCGGCGTCCCCGGGGGTCCTCGGCTGCCGGCCGAATTTCGCTCTGCGCGTACAGATGCCATGCCCGGAACACCCGTTGAGCGTGGATGGTTGTGCAAAACGACGCGTACCGGGCCGACGAGGCAGACACACGAGGTCAGCCGAGTCGGCTCGCGGCGATAGAGTAAAGAGGCGCGTACGCCCGTCCCGGGCGCTCGCGTATCCGGCCCCGCCGAAGTCTTGACCACCAAGATCGAGTGCGCACGGCACGTGAGGAGCACGAGGGCATGTTCGAGCGGTTCACCGACCGAGCGCGACGGGTTGTCGTCCTGGCCCAAGAAGAGGCCCGGATGCTCAACCACAACTACATCGGTACGGAACACATCCTGCTGGGCCTGATCCACGAGGGTGAAGGCGTCGCGGCGAAGGCCCTGGAGAGCCTCGGCATCTCCCTGGAGGGCGTCCGCCAGCAGGTCGAGGAGATCATCGGCCAGGGCCAACAGGCACCGAGCGGGCACATCCCGTTCACGCCGCGGGCCAAGAAGGTGCTGGAGCTGTCGCTGCGCGAGGCGCTGCAGCTCGGCCACAACTACATCGGCACTGAGCACATCCTGCTCGGTCTGATCCGCGAGGGCGAGGGCGTCGCCGCCCAGGTGCTGGTCAAGCTCGGCGCCGACCTGAACCGGGTCCGCCAGCAGGTGATCCAGCTGCTGTCGGGCTACCAGGGCAAGGAGCCAGCTGCGGCGGGCACCGCGCCGGGTGAGGCCGCGCCGTCGACCAGCCTGGTGCTGGACCAGTTCGGCCGGAACCTGACCCAGGCGGCCCGAGAGGGCAAGCTCGACCCGGTCATCGGGCGCGAGAAGGAGATCGAGCGGGTGATGCAGGTGCTCTCCCGCCGTACCAAGAACAACCCGGTCCTGATCGGTGAGCCCGGCGTCGGCAAGACGGCGGTGGTCGAGGGGCTGTCCCAGAAGATCATCAAGGGCGAGGTGCCCGAGACGCTCAAGGACAAGCAGCTCTACACGCTCGACCTGGGCGCGCTGGTGGCCGGTTCGCGTTACCGCGGTGACTTCGAGGAGCGCCTGAAGAAGGTGCTCAAGGAGATCCGCACCCGCGGCGACATCATCCTGTTCATCGACGAGATCCACACTCTGGTGGGTGCGGGTGCCGCCGAGGGTGCGATCGACGCGGCGAGCATCCTCAAGCCGATGCTGGCCCGTGGCGAGCTGCAGACCATCGGCGCGACCACGCTGGACGAGTATCGCAAGCACCTGGAGAAGGACGCCGCGCTGGAGCGGCGGTTCCAGCCGATCCAGGTGGGTGAGCCCTCGCTGGCGCACACCATCGAGATCCTCAAGGGCCTGCGGGACCGCTACGAGGCCCACCACCGGGTGAGCATCACCGACGCCGCGCTCGTGGCTGCCGCAACCCTGGCCGATCGGTACATCTCCGACCGGTTCCTGCCGGACAAGGCGATCGACCTGATCGACGAGGCCGGCGCCCGGATGCGGATCCGGCGGATGACCGCGCCACCAGACCTGCGTGACTTCGACGAGCGCATCGCCCAGGTTCGTCGCGACAAGGAGTCCGCGATCGACGCGCAGGACTTCGAGCGCGCCGCTCAGCTGCGCGACAAGGAGAAGCAGCTGCTGGGCCAGAAGGCACAGCGGGAGAAGGAGTGGAAGGCCGGTGACCTGGACGTCGTCAGCGAGGTTGACGACGAGCAGATCGCCGAGGTGCTGGGCAACTGGACGGGCATCCCGGTCTACAAGCTGACCGAGGAGGAGACCTCGCGCCTGCTGCGCATGGAGGACGAGCTGCACAAGCGCGTCATCGGCCAGGAGGACGCGGTCAAGGCGGTCTCGAAGGCGATCCGGCGTACCCGGGCCGGCCTGAAGGACCCGAAGCGTCCGTCCGGCTCGTTCATCTTCGCCGGACCGTCCGGTGTCGGTAAGACCGAGCTGTCCAAGGCCCTCGCGGAGTTCCTGTTCGGCAGCGAGGACGCCCTCATCCAGCTGGACATGTCCGAGTTCCACGACCGTTACACGGTCTCCCGCCTGGTGGGTGCTCCGCCCGGATACGTCGGTTACGACGAGGGTGGACAGCTGACCGAGAAGGTGCGGCGTCGACCGTTCTCGGTGGTCCTGTTCGACGAGATCGAGAAGGCCCACCCGGACGTGTTCAACACGCTGCTCCAGATCCTGGAGGACGGGCGCCTCACCGACGGTCAGGGCCGGATCGTGGACTTCAAGAACACGGTCATCATCCTGACCACCAACCTGGGCACCCGGGACGTCGCCAAGGCGGTCTCGCTGGGCTTCCAGGCGTCGGAGGACTCCGACTCGAACTACGACCGGATGAAGCAGAAGGTCAACGACGAGCTCAAGCAGCACTTCCGGCCTGAGTTCCTCAACCGGATCGACGACACGATCGTCTTCCACCAGCTGCGTCAGAACGAGATCCTGTCGATCGTCGACATCATGATCCAGCGCATCGAGACTCAGCTGCGCAACAAGGACATGGGCCTGGAGCTGACCGACAACGCCAAGAAGTACCTGGCGCTCAAGGGCTTCGACCCGGTGCTGGGCGCGCGGCCGCTGCGCCGCACGATCCAGCGCGACATCGAGGACAACCTCTCCGAGCGGATCCTCTTCAACGAGCTGACCCCGGGTCAGATCGTCGTGGTGGACTGCGAGGGCGACCCGAACGACATCGACAAGTCCAAGCTCGTCTTCCGGGGCTCCGACCGACCGGCCCAGGTGCCGGACGCCGTCCCGGCCGACCTCGGCGGCAGCACGGCGCCCGCAGGCGCGGACGAGTAGTTCTCCGGCACCACAGCGGCGGCCCGGTGGCGATTGCCACCGGGCCGCCGTCGTGCGCTGGCACCGCGAGCGGTCAGCCACCCGCCAGGTGGCGGAAAAGCATGCTAACTCCGCATAACTCATCAAACGTGACAAACCTCGCATCGCCCGTGGCTCGGTTGGTGTGACCGCCGCCACGGTTTGTCGGGGCATGGGCCCCCGCCAGGGGTCGTTGTACAGGGGGTAACCGCAACGGCCCGCCTTCGAGGCGACCCGGAATGCTCGACATGCCGGAGTCGTTGCACCCCCGACCGGCGCCCAAGATGCCCAGCTGCACAAACGCAAGCACCGGGCGCTTCCTCCCGACGCGGTATCCGCACCCTCGCTTCCAGGTGTCGTGTCGATCCCCCGAGACGGAAGGTAAACGATCATGACTACGCTGATTCGTAAGGCAGCCCTGACCGCCGCCGGTGCCGTCTGCGCTGGTGGGATGGTCGCCGGACCGGTGGGCGCGATCGCCGCTCCGCACAGCGCCAACCCGCTGGCCGCCGTCGCCGAGCGCGGGCACGGCAATGGCGAGCGGCAGCTGAACGTGCGCTACGAGGCGCAGCCGAACTTCTACTACTGTGGTCCGGCGGCTGTGCGTAACGCCCTGACGACCATGAACAAGGACGTCTCCCAGGACGATCTGGCCCGGGAGATGGGCACCACCGAGCGCGGCACCGACTCCGCGCACCTGATCACCGATGCGCTGAACAAGAAGGCCGGCAAGGACGTCTACCGTACGGTGGAGATCCCCGGTCGGGCGGCGGACGACGCCCAGACCGACCGGCTGCGGACCGACATCATCCGCGCCGTCGACGACGGCCGGGGTGTGGTCGCCAACATCATCGGGACAGCCACGGACACCGACGGAGTGAGCCACTCGTTCGAGGGCGGCCACTACATCTCGGTGACCGGCTACCGGGACAGCGGCGACCAGGTGAGGATCGCTGACTCGGCCAACCCCGCCCAGGCCGAGTACTGGATCAGCACCGACGCGCTGGCCGACTGGATCGCCAGCCGCGGCTACTCCGCCTGAGCCGACAGCCAGCAACTCCGACGACAGGGCCGGCCCCGCACGGGGCCGGCCCTCAGTCTGTCACCGGCGCCAGCGGACCATCCCCGACCAGCCGGAACGACGCCTCACCGATCGGCTCGACCAATCCGTCGGTGACCAGTCCGGCCAACGCCCGGGCCCGTTGCACGTCGTCCGCCCACACCTGGTCCAGGCGCTGGTGCGGCACCGGGCCGGTCGACTCCCGGAGCAGCCCGAGCAGCAGGCCGCGTACCTGGCGGTCGGTTCCCGCGTACCGCTGAGGTCGGCGGGTGGGGCCGATCGGGGCGACACGTCCCGAGGCGCGCCAGGCGCAGATCGCGTTGACCGGGCACGCGTCGCAGCGGGGCGATCGGGCGGTGCAGATGACCGCGCCCAACTCCATGATGGCCGCGCTGGCCAGGGCCGCTGCCGCCGGTTCGGGGGGTAGCAGCTCCTCGGTGGCGACCAGGTCCGCCGGCCGGGTGGCCGGACCGGCGTCCGGTTCTCCGGCGATCGCCCGGCAGACCACCCGCCGCACATTGGTGTCGACCACCGGGTGTCGCTGGCCGTACGCGAAGGCGGCCACCGCCCGGGCCGTGTACGTGCCCACGCCGGGTAGGGCGAGCAGCTGCTCCAGCCGGTCCGGCACCTCGCCGCCGTGGCGCTCCACGATGGCCACCGCGCAGTCACGCAGGCGTACCGCCCGGCGGGGGTAGCCGAGCCGCCCCCACATCCGGATGGCCTCGGCCGGGCTGTCACCGGCCAGGGCGGCCGGGGTCGGCCAGCGGTCCAGCCACGCCTGCCAGGCCGGCAACACCCGGGCCACCGGGGTCTGCTGGAGCATGACCTCGCTGATCAGGATCGCCCATGGGCTCACCTCGGGCTTGCGCCACGGCAGGTCCCGGGCGTTCTCCTCGTACCACCGGCTCACCTGGCCGGCGAAGGTCGTGTCTGTCATCGCGCCGCCGATGATGTCACGCCTGTCGGTCCCGTCGGTTGGACACCTCCGGGCGGGCCGCCGCCGGCAGGTCGTGCGGATCGGGCAGAATGCCCGGATGAACGAGCTCGCGATCACCGTCATCGGCCGGGACCGGCCCGGCATAGTGGCCGACGTCGCCGAGGTGCTCGCCCGCCTCGGGGCCAACCTCACCGACAGCACCATGACCCGGCTGCGGGGGCACTTCGCGATGACCCTGATCTGCGTCGGCCCGACCGCCGCGGCGGTCGAGACCGCGCTGGCCCCGCTCGCCGCCGACGGCCAGCTGCTGGCCACCGTACGCGCGGTGACGCCCGACGGCGCGACCGCCTCGGCCGGCGAGCCACACGTGATGGCGGTGCACGGCGCCGACCGGATGGGCATCGTGGCCGCGATGACCCGGGTGCTGGCCGACGCCGGAGGCAACGTCACCGATCTGAGCACGCGGTTGGTGGGTTCGCTCTACGTGGTGGTCGCCGAGGTCGAGCTGCCACCGGGGGCGGCCGACGCGCTTGCCGGCCGGCTGGCCGAGGCCGCCGCCGGTCTGGGCGTAGAGGTGACCCTCCGGCCCGCCGAACCGGACCTGCTGTGACGGGCGTACCGGACCAGCCGGACCTGGACCCACCGGCCGAGACGTACGCGGGCCTCGGCGACTGGGTGCCGGAGGTGCTCGGCGCCGGGCGGGTGATCCCGGTGGTCTCCGCCCCGAACGCGGTGCTCAGCCGGGCGGGCGCGGAGGTCGACCCGACCGCCGGGGAGACGGTGCAGTTGGCGGCCGACCTGATCGCCACCATGCGGGTGTCACCCGGCTGCGTGGGCCTGGCCGCTCCTCAGGTGGGGGTGGCCGCCCAGGTTTTCGCAGTGGACGTCACCGGCCACCCCAAGGCGGTGACGCTGCACGGCACGTTCGCTCTCTGCAACGCCCGGGTGGTCGAGGCGACCCGGTGGAAGGCGGGCCGTGAGGGGTGCATGTCGGTGCCGGACCTGACCGGTGACGTCAAGCGCGCCAGCCGGCTGGTGGTCGAGGGCGCGCTGCCGGGCAGCGGCAAGGTCGTACAGCTGGTGACGGATGGTTTCGAGGCGCGGGCGCTGCAACACGAGATCGACCACTGTGCCGGCCTGCTCTTCCTGGATCGGGTCGCCGGCGCCCACGCGATCTACCAACGCAAGGTCTACCTCTGAGCCCGACGATCCGTCACGCTCGGTGACCCGATGGGGCTTGTTTCATCTCCGACCGTCGACATAGGAGCGTCGGGTTCGGAAGGGAGGCGTGAGCCACGGCGCGTCGCTACCGCCCGTCGCCCACGACGCCGCTACGGTGGGGCATCATGCGTCTGACGGTCGGCCCCCTGTCTCCCACCGTGTACTGGCGGCGTCGCGCCGTCGTGCTCGGCGCGGTTCTGCTCTTCCTGGTTGTCCTGCTCTACTCGTGCAACGGGCAGGACGGCGGCAACGACGCGACCGGCAACGGTGAGTCCGACCCGGGCGTGGCGACCGGCACGCCGACTCCCACCGGCTCGGTGCTGACCCCGCAGACCGGTGCACCCCCGTCGGGCGACGCCGGTGCCGACCCGTCCACCCCGGTGGACGACCCCGACACCGAGCCGAGCCTGAGTAACGATCCGCCAGCGGTCAACCCGGCGTCGGACGAGGGCACCTGCGCAGACACGGAGCTCTCGGTGACCGCCACGGCTCTTCCCGGGCAGGTCGCCGCCGGTGCCGCCGTCGATCTCCATCTGAAGGTCCGCAACCGCTCCGACCGCACGTGCAGCCGCGATGTCGGCGCGACCGCCCAGGAGCTGTACATCAAGTCCGGCGCCGAGGTGATCTGGTCGTCGGACACCTGCGGCACCGCCGCCGGCTCGGACGTGCAGTCCTTCACCCCCGGATTCGAACGCGCCTACCAGGTCAGCTGGAACGGCAGGGACAGCAGTCGGTGCGCCAACGGCCTGGCGAACGGCCCCGAGGTGCAGTCCGGGACGTACGAGGTCTTCGCGCGGGTGGGCACCAAGCTGAGTCAGCCGGCGAAGCTCGTCGTCCGCTAGGGCAGTGCCCACGGCGGACGTCGGCGGGGTCACCCGGCCCGGTCAGACGTAGCGCTCCAGGATGGACGCCTCGGCGAGGCGGGACAGCCCCTCGCGTACGCCGCGGGCCCGGGCGTCACCGACGCCCTCGACGGTCTGTAGGTCCTCCACCGTGGCACCCAGCAACCGCTGGAGGCTGCCGAAGTGGACCACCAGCCGATCCACCACCGCCACCGGAAGGCGGGGCACCTTGGCCAACAGCCGGAACCCCCGGGGGCTGACCGCGGCCTCCAGCGCGTCGGAGGCCGCCGGATAGCCGATCGCCTTGGCGACGGAGACCAGGTCGATCAGCTCGGTCGCGCTGAGCAGATCCAGCTCGACCAGGGCCTCGTCAAGCGTGCGGGGCTTGCGGCCGGTGGGTAGGTAGTCCCGGATGACCAGGGTGCGGTCGGCGTCGACGCCGGCCATCAGCTCGTCCAGTTGCAGGGCCAGCAGCCGACCGTCGGTGCCCAACTCGACCACGTACCCGGCGATCTCGTCCGCGATCCGGCGGACCATCTCCAGCCGCTGCACCACGGCCACCGCGTCGCGCACGGTGACCAGATCCTCGATCTCCAGTGCGGAGAGGGTGCCGGAGACCTCGTCCAAGCGGAGCTTGTACCGCTCAAGGGTGGCCAGCGCCTGGTTCGCCCGGGAGAGGATCGCCGCCGAGTCGTCCAGCACGTGACGCTGGCCGTTGACGTAGAGGCTGATGATCCGCATCGACTGGCTGACCGAGATCACCGGGTAGCCGGTCTGCCGGGCGACCCGCTCCGCGGTGCGGTGCCGGGTGCCCGACTCCTCGGTCGGGATGGTCGGGTCGGGCATCAGGTGCACCGCCGCCCGGACGATCCGGGTGCCGTCGCTGGAGAGCACCACCGCGCCGTCCATCTTGCACAGCTCGCGGACCCGGGTCGCGGAGAACTCGACGTCCAGCGGGAAGCCGCCGGTGCACAGGCCCTCGACCACCTTGTCGTAGCCGAGCACGATCAGCGCACCCGTCCGGCCGCGCAGGATGCGTTCGAGTCCGTCACGCAGCGCGGTCCCCGGCGCCATCAGGGCCAGGTTGGCGCGGAGCGGGTCGCCGGTGCCGCCGCCCCCGGTCACGCTCACACTGATCGGACGGGCTGGCGAGCCCACGGGGCCGGTGCGGGCGTGGAGTGTCGCGCCGGCAGGCTTGGTGGTATCGCGGTCGATCGGCACGGGCACAGTCTACGGACTGCCCTGCGGTGGGTGCTCTCGTGGTTACTGTGATGTGTCACGATTCCGCCCCACCCGTCCGGCCCGTCCACCAGAGACGCGGCTCACTCCGCCGATGCCCGGGCCGCGGCCTGCAACGCCGAGCGAACGTCGCCGACCTCGATCACCTGCATCTGCTCGGGACCGGCGCCGGTGCTCGCGGGCCCGCAGCCGGGCGGCACCAGGGCCAGTCGGAACCCGAGCCGGGCGGCCTCCGCCAGCCGGCGTGGCACCGCCCCCACCCGTCGTACCTCGCCGGTCAGACCGACCTCCCCGATCGCCACCAGGTGCGGGGCGATCGCCAGGTTGAGCCCACCGGAGGCGACGGCGAGAGCGACGGCCAGGTCGGCCGCCGGCTCCACCACCCGGATGCCGCCGACGGTGGCCGCGAAGACCTCCCGGTCGTGCAGGGTGAGTCGTTCGGTACGGCGCTGGAGAACCGCCAGCACCATCGCGAGCCGGGCCGAGTCCAGGCCCGAGACCGTACGCCGGGGAGAGCCCGCCACCGTCGCGCCGATCAGGGCCTGCACCTCGGTGACCAGTGCCCGGCGGCCCTCCATCGCCACCGTCACGCAGGTGCCCGGCACCGGCTCGGAGTAGCGGGTCAGGAACAACCCGGAAGGGTCGGCGAGGCTGCTGATGCCGCCCTCGTGCATCTCGAAGCAGCCGACCTCGTCGGCGGCACCGAACCGGTTCTTCACCCCGCGCACCATCCGCAGCGAAGAGTGCTTGTCGCCCTCGAAGTGCAGCACCACGTCGACCAGGTGCTCCAGCACCCGCGGGCCGGCTACCTGGCCGTCCTTGGTGACGTGGCCGACCAGCACGGTCGCGACCCCGCGTTCCTTGGCGACCGCGACCAGGGCGGCGGTGACGGCCCGGACCTGGGTCACCCCGCCCTGCACCCCCTCGGTGCCGGTGGTGGAAATGGTCTGCACCGAGTCGAGGACGAGCAGGCCGGGCTTGACGGCGTCGAGATGACCGAGCACCGCCGCGAGGTCGCTCTCGGCGGCCAGAAAGAGTTGGTCGTGCAGGGCACCCATCCGCTCGGCGCGCAGCCGCACCTGGCTGACCGACTCCTCACCGCTGACCACCAGTGACGGGCTGCCCGCCCCGGCCGCCCACTGCTGGGCGACGTCGAGCAGCAGGGTCGACTTGCCGACCCCCGGCTCCCCGGCGAGCAGCACCACCGCTCCGGGCACCAGGCCGCCGCCGAGAACCCGGTCGAGCTCGCTCACCCCGGTGGGCCGCGCCCGGGCCGGCGCCGCGCTGATCGTGGCGATGGGTCGGGCCGGCTCGGCGGGCATCCGGGAACTGACCACCCGCCCGGAGACGGTCGGGCCGGTGACAGTGCACTCGATCACCGAGCCCCACTCGCCGCACTCGGGGCAGCGCCCGACCCACTTCGGTGGCTGGTGACCGCAGGCGTCGCACTCGTACGCGGGACGGGGCTCGCGGGGGGTGGCCCTGCCTCGCCCACCGGTCGTGGCCCGGGAGGGGGTCGATCGGGAGATGCTCACCTGAGCGACGCTAAACCCCCGGTACGACGACAGCGCCGCCGGCATGGGTTCACCACGCCGGCGGCGCCGCCGGAAAACTCTGGAACCGGCTCAGTGGCCACCCTCGCCCTCGTACTCGGTGTGCCGTTCGATGATCGGCGACGGCTGCGGGGCGGGGCTGAGTGGCACGGCGACCGGCGCGGGAGTGGTGACCGTGTCGCCGCCGCCGAAGTCGAAGGTCAGCGTGACGTTCTGGCCTGCGAGCAGCGCCCCGCTCAGACCGACGAGCTGGAGCACCTGCTCACCCTCGGTGTTCAGCTGTACGTAGCTGAGCGACGGGATCTCGATCCGGGCCGGGCCGGCCGAGGGGGACTCGGTAGGGCTGGGCGACGGTGATCCGTCCGGGGAGGGTGATCCGTCCGGGGAGGGTGATCCGTCCGGGGAGGGTGATCCGTCCGGGGAGGGTGAGCCCTCCGGGGACTCCTCCGGCGACGGGGAGGTGGTCGGCGACGGGTTGGTCGCGGCGTCGACCGTGGTCAGCACCACCTCGCGGGCGTCCGGCGAGGTCACGGTCACGGTGACCGGATCGGGGGAGTCGTTGTAGAAGACCACGTTGAGCACGGCGTTGCCGCCAGCCTGGTAACCCTCGACGCCGGGGTAGGCGACGAGGGCGCTGCGTACGCCGTACTTCCCGCCGCCGGCCTGGATGTTGACGCCCTGGATCGACGGCACCTTGTTGGCCGTCTCGGAGATCTGGCCGGCGCCGCACCCCGACAGCAGCAGCCCCGCTGCCGCCGCGATCCCGGGCAGCAGCACGGCAGCCCGCCGGGAACCCCTGATCGAGCGCGTCACGTCGGTCCTCCTCGTCACGATCACACCGGCTACGCCGCCGGACCCGCTGGCCATGCCCGTGCAGACCGCGCTCCAGGGTAGTTGGGGCTGATCGAGACCCGCACGCCGACCCTGAGCTGCCACCTGCGGGAGTGAGGCTCAGACGAGCCGACCGCTCGTGACCAGCAGGATGACGTCGATCAGCGCGACCAGCATCACCGCCCGGAAGGCGACCACGGGTCGGGCGGCCGCCCGGTCGGCGGTTCGGCCCGCGTACCAGGCCAGTAAGAAGATCACGACGGCGGCGGCGATCGCCGCGAGCCCCACGCCCGACGGCGGCCCGGGCGGCCCCAGCACCAGCGTGCCGGTCGCCGCGATCAACAGCCCGACCGCGGCGGCCCGGCTGCCCCTTGGGCCCAGCCGGTGCGGCAGCCCGCGGACCCCCGTCCGGGCATCGTCGGCCAGGTCGGGCAGCACGTTGGCGAAGTGCGCGCCGGCACCCAGCAGTGCCGCGGCGGAGACCAGCCAGACCGGCGGTGCCGGTGCCCCGGGCAGCGCCAGCACCACGAAGGCGGGCAGCGCCGCGAAGGAGACCGCATACGGCAGCACCGAGCCCGGCGTCGACTTCATCGGCCAGTTGTAGAGCAGCGCCGAGACCAGGGCGACGGTGGCGCAGAGCGCGGCCAGTGGGTTCGTGGTCAGCGCCAGCGCCACGGTGGCGCCGGCGGCCAGCGTGGCGGCCACGGCGACCGTGTCCCGGCCGACCGCGCCGGAGGCCACCGGCTTGTCGGTGCGCCCTACTGCGGCGTCCCGGTCGGCGTCGAGCAGGTCGTTCGTCCAGCCGACCGCGAACTGGCTCGCCGCCACGGTGAGCGCCACCGCGACCACTGCGCCGGGTGGATGGCCGACGCCGACCGCGAGCAGACCGGCCACTGTGGTGACCGCAGCGGTCGGTTCCGGATGGCTCGCCCTGACCAGCCCTAACACCGTTGACGACATAACGGAAGTCTGGTCGTTACCGGGGAGTCGTGCCACGCTCGTTGCCATGCGTGACGCTGGCCTGAGCCTGCCCCGCAACGATCCGCGCCAGTACGACGACCTGGCCGGCGAATGGTGGCGGCCCGATGGCGCGTTCGCCATGCTGCACTGGCTGGCGCGGGCACGGGCGGCGTTGGTGCCGCCAGCGGTGCGGCCCGGCGCACTCCTGGTCGACCTGGGCTGCGGTGCCGGGCTGCTCGCCCCGCACCTGGCCGGCAGGGGTTACCGGCACGTGGGCGTGGACCTCACCCGATCGGCCCTGGCCCAAGCGGTCACACACGGCGTCACGGCGGTCAACGGTGACGCCACGGCGGTGCCGCTCGCCGACGGCTGCGCCGACGTGGTGGCCGCCGGTGAGCTGCTGGAGCACGTCCCGGACTGGCGCGCGACGGTGGCCGAGGCGTGCCGCCTGCTGCGTCCGGGCGGCCTGCTGGTGCTGGACACGCTCAACGACACCGCACTGTGCCGGCTGGTCGCCGTGCACATCGCCGAGCGGCTGCCCACCGTGCCGCGCGGCATCCACGATCCACGGTTGTTCGTGGACGACCGCGAACTGGTGGCCGAGTGTGCCCGGCACGGTGTGGACCTGCGCGTACGCGGCATTCGTCCGGGCGTGCCCGGGCTGCTGCGCTGGCTGGTCCGTCAGGTTCGCGGCGGCGGCGCCCCCGCCGATCAGGCGCCGCGCATCGTGCCGACCCGGTCGACGGCTCTGCTCTACCAGGGCCGCGGGGTGCGCGGCGGATAGCTGATCCGGGTGGGGGTATGGGAATGGGCGAAGAGGAGGGGGTCCTATTGAGCGAGCGCGGCAGTACGCGGGCAATGGCCACCGCGCGGCGGCTGGCACCCCGGCTGGCGGCCCGGGCCGCCGCGCACGACCGGGACGGCTCGTTCCCGGCCGACGACTCGTTGGGCATCGCGGCTGTTGGCGGCGACCCGGACCGTGATGGATCGACCCCTCGTTGGTGAGTGTGGGGAATCCGAGCGAGAGGAAGGTGGAACCGTGTCCGTACCGGTGATCGCGGGCCTGGGCACGGCCCATCCGCCCTCCGCGAACCAGCAGGAGCTGTGGGAGAAGTTCTTCTCCCAGCACTACTCGGGCACCACCCGGGCGCTCGCCCAGCGGATCTTCGCCAACTCCGGCGTCACCCGCCGGCAGGCGGCGGTCAGCCCGCTGATCGAGGACGTCTCCGACTGGCCGACCGAGCGGCGGATGCGTCGTTACCAGGTCGAGGCGTTGCCGTTGGGCAAGGAGGCGGTCGGCCGGGCGTTGACCACGGCCGGCCTGCACGCCGGCGACATCGGGCTCTTCGTGGTCTGTTCGTGCACCGGGTACGCGACGCCCGGGCTGGACATTCTGCTCGCTCGGGACCTGGGCATGGCCCCGTCGACCCAGCGGATGTTCGTCGGCCACATGGGCTGCTACGCGGCTCTGCCGGGGCTGGGCGCGGCGAGCGACTTCGTCACCGCCCGGGGGCGTCCGGCGCTGCTGCTCTGCAACGAGCTGACCAGCCTGCACCTGCAGCCTTCGTCGGCCCGGGTGGACACCCAGCAGATCGTGTCGCACGCCCTCTTCTCCGATGCGGCGGTCGCGGTGGTGATCGTTCCCGGCGGCCGGGGGTACGCCGTGCGTGAGGTCGCCTCGGTGACTGACACCTCCACCGCCGACCACATGACCTGGGACGTGACCGACACCGGATTCCGGATGGGCCTGTCGCCCAAGGTGCCCCAGGTGCTGTCGACCCACGTCCGAGGGCTGGTCGACGACCTGCTGGCCCGGCACCGCACGGATGTGTCCGGGGTGGACGGCTGGGCCGTACATCCGGGCGGGCCGCGCATCCTCGACGTGGTCGAGCGGGAGCTGGGCCTGGCACCGGCGGCGCTGGCCGCCTCGCGGCAGACCCTGGACGAGCACGGCAACTGCTCGTCGCCGACGGTGCTGCTGATCCTCGACCGGCTGCTCCGGTCCGCGCCATCTCCGCGCCGGGTGATGATGCTGGCCTTCGGCCCCGGGCTCACCCTGTACGCCGCGCTGCTGGAACGCCATCCCTGATCAGCCGGGCGAGCTACCCTTCGGTTATGGACGTCGATGTCAGCCACCGGCTGCGCGGCACCGTACTGGTCGGTGGCGCAGTGGTGGCGTTGACCCTCGGCGGCTGGTGGTGGCAGGCGCAGGCACCGCCAACCTTGACCGGTGCAGGGGTCGCCGCGCAGGGCTCCTCGACGGCCGCTACCTACTGGCGGGAGGACCCGGTCACCGGCGTCATGACGCCCGAGCACCCCGACGGCGCCTCCTTCTTCCGGGTTGATCCGGGTACGGGCGGGTTGATTGGCGAGATCGACAACACCGCCGGGGGAACGGTCTCTGATCTGTCAGGCCGGGGATGGGCGGGCGGCGAGGTGGTGTGGACCGAGCGGGTGGAGCTCGGCCCCGGCGCGGCGGTAGTCCGGCAGACCAGGATCGCCCACGACGAGCGGCACCTGCTGACGTTCACCTGCACCGGCCCGGGTGACCTGTTGGTCGTCGTCACCGGAGCCCGGGCGGCCGATCCGCTGACCGCCGCCTGCGACGGCGCGGTGGCCACGACGGAGGTCATCGGTACGGGCGCTTCCGTCCGGGTGGCTCTTTCGCCCGCCGGTGCGGCGGCGGTCAAGGTGCAGGCCCGACTGATCGCCCTGCGCTGAGCGGCGCGGCCCCGCCCGGCGACCTCCCGCCTTCGAGCGGGTCCACCCCCGATCGCGGCGGGTGGCCTCAGCCGGCCAGCCGGACCAGTTCGGCCTGGTGATCAGCGATCGAGTCGAGCTCGGGCACCACCAGGGTGATCCGCCCGGACCGGTCGACGAGCAGGGCGGTCACCGCTCCCTGGCTGGCCGGAAAGTGCAGGAAGGCGCGTAGACCGCCGGCCGGGTCGGCGAGCGCCCGTACCCGGGTGCCGGCGGGTGCGGCCCTCGGGTGGACGCCGGCCACCGTGACCACGTTCACTCCGGCCGGCGCCATCGCCGCTGCCTCGGCGACCGCGCCGGGGCAGGCGCACCCGTCCACCAGCAGCACCACGGCCGGCAGCAGCCCGCGCAGGGCCACCGGCGACTGCTCGACGTCGACCAGGTCCAGAGCCGGTAGCGGGCGACCGGTCAGCTGCGCCGGCGCCGGGTCGGGAGTGCTGGTGGCGGGTCCGGGCGAGCGGCCGGCCCGAGGCCAGGTGACGACCGCCAGGCCGGCGATGGTGGTCAGCACCGCGATGACCAGTACGAGTACGGGGCCGGCCGGCGGACGCCAGCGGCGATGGTGGCCCGCCGTACGGCGACGTCGCTCGCGACGGAGCTGTTCGGCCTCGTCGGCTAGGGCGGAGGCGTCGTCCGGGACGACCACCCGGCCCCACTCGGGAGGCAGGTCGGGTAGTCCGGGACCGTCGGCGTCAGCCTTGCCCATTACGACCCCCTGGAACCTTGCGGGTGCGCGGCGCGGCACCCCTTCAGCGTCCCGCATCGGGCCCGGTCCCGCTACTGCTGCCCAGACCTGGGTGAGGGGGGATACCATGGGAAGGGTGCATAGCCCCTGATCATGGCGCTGGTGCCTAGGGACCTCGGCGCTTGCGCCTCGGAATCTGGGCGGTTGTGCCCCCGGAAGCCTGGCCCTTGCGCCACGGGAAGCTGGGCGCTCGTGTCGACGGATCTCGACGGTTGCGTCTCGGATCTCGATCTTGACGATGACCGTGTTCCGGTGGTCATCCCTAGGTTACGGAGCGTGTTCGGATCATCGGCTGGGCCGTCTGTCAAGCCGAAGAAATACCTCTCACAGGGCCCCTGAGCTGCGCCAACGGTCAGGACAGTCGTGAGACATCGGTGCCTGAGCGTGTTACCCTAGACACAGCGAAAGGGGTTTCGAACCTATGGTTTTCAGTGTCGGCGAGACCGTTGTTTACCCCCACCACGGGGCCGCACTCATCGAGGCAATCGAGACTCGGGTCATCAAGGGCGAGCCCAAGCAGTACCTCGTCCTGAGGGTCGCGCAGGGTGACCTGACGGTCCGGGTACCGGCCGAGAACGCCGAGATCGTGGGTGTGCGCGAGGTGGTGGGCGAAGAGGGCCTCGGCAAGGTCTTCGACGTTCTCCGGGCTCCGCACACCGAGGAGCCGACCAACTGGTCGCGGCGTTACAAGGCAAATCTGGAGAAGTTGGCCTCCGGTAATCCGCTCAAGGTGGCCGAGGTCGTCCGCGACCTGTGGCGCCGCGAGCGGGAGCGGGGGCTGTCCGCGGGCGAGAAGCGCATGCTCGCCAAGGCCCGCGACATTCTCGTCGGCGAGGTGGCGCTGGCCGAGAAGAGCACCAAGGACGAGGCGGAGACGCTGCTCGACAAGGTCCTGACCGAGGCCTAGTCGGCACAGCATCGTCGTACCCGATTCGTAGCGAAGAAACCATCGAGGACCGCGACGTGACCGCGCAGCTCAATCCGCGCGGTGACGTCGCGGTCCTCGTGCCTGCGGCCGGTGCCGGGGTACGCCTGGGGCCCGGTCGACCGAAGGCGCTGCGGCTGTTGGCCGGGGAGCCGCTGCTGGTGCACGCGGTCCGTCGGCTGGCCGCGGCCGGGTCGGTGCACACCATCGTGGTGGCCGCCCCGGTGGCGGAGGTCTCCGCCGTACGTGAACTGCTCGCCCCGGTCGCCCCGGTGACGGTGGTGCCCGGCGGGGCGGAGCGGCAGGCCTCGGTGGCCGCCGCGCTCGCCGCCGTGCCGCCCGGACCGGACATCGTCCTGGTGCATGACGCGGCGCGCGCACTTGTCCCGCCCGAGCTGGTGGAGTCGGTGGCCGCCGCGGTCCGGGCGGGCCATGACGCGGTGATCCCCGTCCTGCCGATCGTCGACACCATCAAGGAGGTCGACGCGGCCGAGTTGGTGCTCGGCACCGTCGACCGGTCCGCGCTACGCGCCGTGCAGACCCCGCAGGGGTTCCGTCGGGCGGTGCTGAGCGGTGCGCACGCCGTCGCCGCGGACGCCCTCACCGATGACGCCGGATTGGTCGAGAAGCAGGGCGTGCCGGTGTTCTGCGTACCCGGCTCGGAGCACGCCCTGAAGATCACCAGACCCTTCGACCTGGCGCTGGCCGAGCACCTGCTGGTGACCGAGCGGTAGCGCGTACCCTCGGGTCATGATCGTTCCTCGGGTGGCCATCGGGACCGACGTGCACGCCTTCGAGGCCGGCCGGCCGTGCTGGGTGGCCGGCCTGCACTGGCCGGAGCAGGACGGCCTGGCCGGCCACTCCGACGCGGACGTGGCCGCACACGCCGCCTGCAACGCGCTGCTCTCCGCCGCCGGTCTGGGTGATCTCGGTGCCAATTTCGGGGTGGGGCAGCCCGAGTGGGCCGGGGCCAGCGGGGTGGCCCTGCTCACCGAGGCGGCCCGTCGGGTGACCGCCGCCGGCTTCGCCATCGGAAACGTGTCGGTGCAGGTGGTGGGGAACCGTCCGAAGATCGGCCCGCGCCGGGAGGAGGCCCAGCGGGTGCTCTCCGAGGCGGTCGGCGCGCCGGTCACCGTCGCTGCCGCCACCACCGACGGCCTGGGGTTCACCGGGCGTGGTGAGGGGCTCGCCGGGATCGCCGTTGCCCTGGTGTACGAGCAGCCGAGCGCCTAGGCTCGCCGCGATGTCCGCCGACGTGCCCACCGATCCGCCCGCCGCCGACGGCTACCTCGAACGCGCCACGCTCCTCGCCGAGCTGGGCCGCTACGACGAGGCCGTGGCCGAACTGGGCTTCGCTCTCGCCCTCGACCCCGCCGCCGCCGAGGTGTCGACGATGCTGGCCCGGGTGCAGTTGGCCGCCGGCCGGCCCGCCGAGTCGCTCGCTGCGGCCGAGGCCGCCGTGGCCGCCGCGCCGGGGCAGATTCCGCCGCTCGTCGTCCGTGGGCTGGCCCTCGGTGACCTGGAACGGTACGGGGAGGCGGCTCGTACCGCCGACGACATCCTGGCGCTCGGCCCCGAGGACGCGTACGCCCAGCGGAGCGCGGCGGCGATCCTGGCCGGCTCCCGTAACGGGCAGCCCGCGTTGAACGCGGCCTGGCACGGGGTGGAGCTGGCCCCCGAGGAGCCGCAGGCGCATCTGGTGCTGGGTCTGGTCGCGGCCAACATGCGGTTGTACGACCTGGCCGAGCGGGCCTACCGGGAGGCGCTGCGGCTCGACCCGAGGCTGGCCGAGGTGGGCGACGAGGTCGGGGTGCTGCGGTTGGAGCAGCGACGCTGGACCGCGATGCTGGAGCGACTGGCCGAGGCCGCGGTCGGGAACCCGGCCCCGCCCGAGCCGCCCCGCTCCGAGCCGCCCTCCTCCGAGTCGCCCCGCCCGGATGCAGCCGGACCGGATGTTTCCCGCCCCGAGGTTTCCCGCCCCGATCTGGACCGTGCCGGCGCGACTGATGCGGACCGTACCGGCGCTGGCCCGTACGAGCCTGGCCGGCGGGATGAGCGCCGGGAGCCGTCCGCCTTCGATGCGACCGGGTCGTTCGGCACGGACCAGATCGGCTCGGCCGACGTGGGGCCGGTCGTCGCGCGCCGGACCGTGCCGGCCGGCCTGCGGCAGTTCGTGCTCCGTGGCTCCGGTTGGTCGCTGGTGGCCGCCGTGCTGGTCGCCTGCTCGGCCGCGACCGGCCCCGGGTTCTCCCGGCTGGTGGCGGTGCTGGCCGCGGCCGGTGGCGGCGTCCTGCTCTGGCAGCAAGCGGCGCGGCTGCCCGACCTGCGCCGGACCGTCCTGCCCGTGCTGCGGCGCACCGACCGCACGCTCGCCGTCGCCGTCTACGCGACCGGCGTCGCCCCCGCGCTGATCCTGCTCTACGCCCTGTCCGGCAGCCCGTGGTCGCTGGTCCTGGCCATCGCGGCCGCCTCCATCGCGGTCTCGGCGGTGTTCTCCCGCCCGGTGGCCTGACCGCCCCGAGACCCGCCCTAGGGGCGGCGGGCCCAGGTCCAGGCGTACGCCTCGTCCTCGCACTCGGGTGCGGCGTCGCAGAGGTCGAGCGGGCGGAAGGTGTCGACCATGACGGCGAGTTCGTCGAAGTAGTCCACCCCGATGGAGCGTTCCGCCGCGCCGGGCTGCGGGCCGTGGGTGAAGCCGGACGGGTGCAGCGAGATCGAACCCTGCTCGATGCCGGAGCCGCGACGGGCCTCGTAGTTGCCGCCGGTGTAGAAGAGCATCTCGTCGGAGTCGACGTTGTGGTGGTGGTACGGCACCGGGATGGCGTCCGGGTGGTAGTCGACCTTGCGGGGCACGAACGAGCAGATCACGAAGTTCGGGCCCTGGAAGGTCTGGTGCACCGGCGGCGGCTGGTGGATCCGGCCGGTGATCGGCTCGAAGTCGTGGATGGAGAAGGCCCACGGGTAGAGGTGCCCGTCCCAGCCGACCACGTCGAACGGGTGGTTGGCGTAGACATGACGGGTCCACCCGCGCCGGTGGCGGACCAGTACCTCCACGTCTGTGCCGTCGACCAGCAGTGGAGTGTCCGGTCCCCGGACGTCGCGCTCGCAGTACGGCGAGTGCTCCAGGAACTGGCCGCGTACGGAGAGATAGCGCTTGGGCGGGCCGATGTGCCCGGACGCCTCGATCGCCAGCAGCCGGGTCGGCGCGTCACCGGTGGGCACCAGGCGGTGCACGGTCGAGGTCGGGATGATCACGTAGTCGCCGGCGACCGCGTCCAGCACACCGAAGGTCGACTCGACCCGCAGCGTGCCCGACTCGACGTACAGGCACTGGTCGCCGGTGGCGTCGCGGAACAGCGGGGAGGGGCGGTCGGCCAGGACGTAGGCGATCCGCACGTCGTCGTTGGCGAGCAGGTAGCGGCGACCGAGGATCGGGTCGGCTCCGCTGCCGTCGAGCTTGTGGGTGCGCAGGTGCCGGGGCTTGAGCGGCAGGTTGGGCACCCGGGGCACCGACGGCGGGGTGAACTCCTCGGCGGCGACGATCGCGGTCGGCGGGTACCGGTGGTAGAGCAGGGACGAGTCGGAGGAGAACCCCTCCTGGCCCATCAGCTCCTCGGTGTAGAGGCTGCCGTCGGGTTGCCGGAACTGGGTGTGGCGCTTGCGTGGCAGCTCGCCGACGCTGCGGTAGTACGGCATGTCGCCTCCCGGTCACCCATCAGCGCGTCCGATAATCGGACGCTGTTGTCCGCTTCTTGTAGCGTCCCGTACATTCTTGTCTCGTGTCAACGCAGCTGCCCGCACTCGTCGCCGGCCTGGTCGACGACGCCGCCGTGTTCCCGCCGGGCAGCGCGTCGCTGCCCGACGCCGTCGCCGCGCACCGGCGGCACCGTGCCGCCTGGTACGCCGATCTGGTCGGCCCCCTGCTGCTACCCGCCTCGGCGGTCACCGCGGGCGAGCTGAGCGGCCTGGTCGACCCGGCCGAGGGCCTCGCCATCGGGCTGATCGGCGACACCGGCCTCGGCCGGCTGCCCTTCGCGCTGTCGTTCCTGCCTCCCCTCGGTGTTCGCGCCCGGCAGATCGAGGCGCCGGTCGCCCGGCGCGGCGAGGACCCGCAGCCCGGCCTGGCGGAGCTGGTGAAGCTCACCGAGCGACTGGACGGCGTCTCCGTCTACGCGGAGATTCCGTTGACCTTCGGGCTGATGGGCGCCCTGGATGCCCTCGCCGACGCTCGGGCCGGCGGGCTGCCGGTCGCCGCCAAGTTCCGCACCGGTGGTCTGGCCGTCGAGCTGTTCCCGACGCCCGCCGAGCTGGCCGCGGTGATCTGCGCCTGCCGGGACCGGGATCTGCCGTTCAAGCTGACCGCCGGGCTGCACCACGCGGTTCGGCAGGTGGACCCGGAGACCGGCTTCACCCATCACGGGTTCGGCAACGTGCTCGCCGCGACCCTGGCCGCCGCCGACGGGGCGGCGGTGGACACCGTCGCCGAACTGCTCACCGTGCGCGACGAGCGACCGCTGGTCCAATGCACCGACGGGCGACACGACTCGGCGCGCCCCCTGTGGGTGGGCTTCGGCTCGTGCAGCATTACCGAACCGCTGACCGATCTGATCCGGCTGGGGCTGGTGAACGGGGGATACGAAGCATGACCGCTGGCAAGAGTTGGGTGCCGGGCACCGACGGGTCCGGGTACGGGGTGCACCACCTGCCGTACGGGGTCTTCCGGGTGGGTGACGGCGAGCCTCGGATCGGCGTACGCGTCGGGGATCTCGTACTGGACCTGGCCGGCGCGGAGGCTGCCGATCTGGTGCTGGCCGGCGGGGCGCTGGGCCGGCCGACGCTCAACACCTTCCTGGCGCTGGGCCGCCCGCAGTGGACCGCCGTGCGACAGCGGATCACCGAGCTGCTCACCGACGTGGCGCACCGGGCCGCGGTGGAGCCGCTGCTGATTCCGCTGGACGAGGTGCGGATGGAGCTGCCCTTCGAGGTGGCCGACTACGTGGACTTCTACTCGTCCGAGCAGCACGCGACCAACGTCGGTCTGATCTTCCGCCCGGGCCAGCCGCCGCTGCTGCCGAACTGGAAGCACCTGCCGATCGGCTACCACGGGCGGGCCGGCACGGTGGTGGTCTCCGGCACCCCGGTGGTGCGCCCGCACGGCCAGCGGCCCAGCCGCGAGGGACCGGTCTTCGGCCCCTCGGCCCGCCTGGACATCGAGGCCGAGGTCGGATTCGTGGTCGGTGTGCCGAGTCCGCTCGGCCGCCGGGTGGCCGCCGCCGACTTCGCCGATCACGTCTTCGGCGTGGTGCTGGTGAACGACTGGTCGGCCCGGGACATCCAGGCCTGGGAGTACCAGCCCCTGGGACCGTTTCTGGGCAAGTCGTTCGCCACCTCGGTCGCCGCCTGGGTGACCCCGCTGGACGCGCTGCGGCATGCCTTCGTGCCGGGGCCGGAGCAGGATCCGTCGGTCGCCGATTACCTGCGGGACGAGCCGCACCAGGGGCTGGACCTGCGGCTGACGGTGAACTGGAACGGGGAGCCGGTCATGCGGCCGCCGTTCGCCGGCATGTACTGGACGCCGGCCCAGCAACTGGCCCACCTGACCGTCAACGGCGCCTCGCTGCGCACCGGTGACCTGTATGCCTCCGGCACCGTCTCGGGCCCCCGGCGCGACGAGGTCGGCTCGTTCCTGGAACTCAGCTGGGGCGGCACCGAACCGGTCACCGTCGGCGGGACGGAACGCACCTTCCTCGCCGACGGCGACACGGTGACGATCACTGCCACCGCCCCCGGGCGTGATGGCCTCGTCATCGAGTTGGGCGAGGTGGCGGGCACGGTTCTGCCTGCTGAGTGACCTGAACCCGACACCGGCCCTTGATCGCACCGGCTGTGCGATCGAGGACCGTCACCGTCGTCGTTGATCGCCTCGGAATTCCTGTCGCCATGCCGCGCCGGACCGAATGGTGCCCCCCGTTCCGGTCGGTCCGGCCCTGGCTGGCGAGACGTCTAAAGCTGAGGGAGATGACGACGATGCATGATCTGGTGGGCGCGGTCTGGCGGACCAGCAGCCGATCGAACGACCAGGGCCTCTGTGTGGAGGTGGCCGACAATCTGGCCGGTGTCCACGGTGTGGTGGGCGTACGCGACTCGAAGGACCAGGCCGGGCCGGCGCTGGTGGTCAGCCCGGTGGGCTGGACCGCGTTCGTCGACGCGATCCGGGCGGGGCAGTTCGTCGCCTGACGTCGCAAAGGGGGTCTCCGGCGGAGGATTCTCCGTCCAGGGGCCCCCGAGCCGCGTTCACGCCGCGTACCGTCGGTGCCACGGGAGGTGGCATGTCGACTGTTGCGGTCAGGGGTCTGGTCGGGGCAAGCGCGGCCGACCTGTGGCCCGTGCTCATCGACCTGCCACGGCGTGCACCCGACGGCGGGCCGGTCGAGGTGTTGACCCCCGGGGGGTTCGGTCCGGGAACGTCCTGGCGCGAGACCCGGCGCCGGCCCGACGGCGGCACGCTGACCGAGGAGTTCGTGGTCCTGGCGGCCGAGCCGCCACGGCGGCTGGTGCTCGGCTCGCCGGGTGACGGCGTCGACTACCGGATCACCTGGACGCTGCGTGACGTGCAGCGTCGCCGGCGTCGCTGTGCCGTGGTGACTGTGACGGTCCGGGCGCAGCCCGCCGCCACCTCCGGACGGGCCGTCGCGCTGCTGCTCGGCGGCCTGGCGGCGCGGGCGACAGAGAAGGTGCTGCGGCAGGAGCTCGCCGCGCTGGCCGCCGCCGCCTGTCACGCCGAGGCGGCCTGACCCGCCGACCTGTCCCGCTGGCTGATCCGACCCGGGTCGCCCCGCCCACGAGCTGCCGCGACCGGCATCAGACCGACGGCGCCGGCTGGGTAGGGTGCCGTGCGGAGGTGCGGCATGGGGTGGGCGACGGGTCGGCGGCGGGTCGTGGCGGCGGTGACGGCGCTCGGTGTCGCCGCGGCGGCCGCGATCATCGCGTACCGGGTACTGGCCCCGGCCGAGGTCAGCACCACCGCCCGGGGCGACTATCCGGCGCTGCACGTGCCGGAGGCCGGGGTGGTGGGCCGGCTGCCGGTCGCCCCGCTGATCGTGGACGGCCGGCTGCGGGTGTACGCGGCGGCACGCCAGGTCTACGCCGACCGCCCGGTCGACAGCCGGTACCGGAGCACGCCGTTCTGGTCCTACCGGCGCTGGCCGGCGACGTTGGACGCGGTGGTGGCGAGTGGCACCACGGTGGTCAGCCGGTGGTCCGACGGGCAACTGGTGGCGCTCGACGCGCGTACCGGTCAGGTCGCCTGGCGGGCGGACGGGCCGGAACCGGGCCGCGAGCGCGCGGTGCGGCGCACCGGCACGGCCACCGTCTGGCAGCCGAGGGAGCTCTCGGTGAGCAGGGTCGCCGACGGTCGTGAGGTGGTGGTCACCGCCGGCACCGATGAGGTGCGGGCGCTCGACCTGACCGACGGCGGGCAGCTGTGGCGCGCCGAGGTGGACTCCGGCTGCCGTGAGCCGGTGGGCACAAGCTCCCTCGGCCAACTGCTCACCATGGACGGCTGTGACGGGCCGACGGTGGTCGAACTCCGTGACGCGGCGACCGGGGTGGTGGACGCCCGGTGGCGTCCCCCGGGCGCCGGTGACGAGCTGGCGGCGACACCGCTCGGCTGCGGATCGGCCGGCGCTGGCTGCGCCGCGCTGCGCACCGCCGGGTCGGGTGACGTGGCGGCGCAGGGCTGGCTGCTCGGCCCGGGCGGCCCGGTCCCGGCGCCGGCGCTGGACGGCCCGGGTACCGAGCTGGTCGACCGGACGGCGGTGGGCATGGCCGACGGAGTGCTCGTCGGTCGTTCAGCCGCTGACGGCACGCAGCGTTGGCGGACGGTGGTCGGCCCGGGCCAGGTGATCGCCGTCCAGCCCGGCCGGGTGCACGTCCTGACCGAGGAGAACGAGCTGGTCACGCTGGATTCGACGACCGGTGCGCAGCGGTCCCGGTTCGTGCTGGACATCGGGTCCGACGGCACGGGATGGGCACCGGGCGACGCGTACGCGACCGACGGGTACGTGGTGGTGGAGCGGCTGCGCCGCCCGGTCGACCTCGACGGGGACGACCAGCGGTACTACCTCACCGCCGAGGCGTTGATCATCGCCGCGACCGGATAGCTGCAAGTCCCCTAAATGCGGACAAAAGCGACGTAATCTTGCGGAGAGCTTCCGGGCCGGTCCACTGGGGGATGGTGGACCGGCCCGGTACCGATCAGCGGCTTGACCGTGGACGCCGGGGCGGCTCAGCCCAGCGCCGCCTCGGCCGCGGCCAGGAAGGCGTCGTTCTCGGCCGGCGTGCCGATGGTGACCCGTACCCCGTCGCCGGCGAACGGACGGACGATCACGCCGCGCGACTCGCACACCTTGCCGAACTCCACCGCCTGGTCCCGCAGCGGCAGCCAGAGGAAGTTCGCCTGACTGGCCGGCACATCCGGGACGAGCTTGCCGAGCGCCTGGCTGACCCGCTCCCGCTCGGCCACCACCAGCGCACACCGCCGGTGCACCTCGTCCGCCTGGGCCAGCGCGGCCAGCGCCCCGGCCTGGGCGGCCATGCTGGTGGAGAACGGGGTGACGACCTTGCGTACCGCCGCCGCCACCGCCGGCTGCGCGACCAGGAAGCCGATCCGCAGACCAGCCAGACCCCACGCCTTGGAAAGGGTGCGCAGCACCGCCACGTTGGGCCGGTCGGCGTAGCTCAGCCCGTCCGGCACCTCGGGGTCGGTGACGAACTCCCGGTACGCCTCGTCGATGACCACCAGCACGTCGTCCGGCACGGCATCGAGGAAACGGTCCAGCTCGGCCCGGCGTACGGCGGTGCCGGTCGGGTTGTTCGGGTTGCAGACCAGAATCATCCGCGTGCGATCGGTCACCGCGGCGGCCATCGCCGCCAGGTCGTGCCCGTGCCCGGCGTCGTTGGGCACCTGCACGCTGGTCGCGCCGCTGGTCGCCGCGATGATCGGGTACGCCTCGAACGACCGCCACGAGTAGACCAGTTCGTCGCCGGGCAGGCAGGTGGCCCGCACCAGGTGCTCGGCCAGCGCCACCGAGCCACAGCCGGTGGCCACCCGGTCGAGGTCCACCCCGTACCGCTCGGCGAGCGCCTGGCGGAGCGCGACGACGCCCATGTCGGGGTATCGGTGCACTCCGGCCGCGGCCTCGGCGACCGCCTCCACCACGCCGGGCAGCGGGCCGTACGGCACCTCGTTGCTGGCCAACTTGATCGCCTGCGGCAGGCCCAGCTCACGGGCCAGGTCGGCCGGGCTGCGGCCGGGCACGTAGTTCGGCAACGCGTCCAGGTCGGCGCGGGTCAGTCGCACTGTCGGCCGCCGTGGTCCATCGGTCATGGGGTCTCTCCCGGGGGGTTGGCGCGATCGTCGGGGGTGTGGGGAAGCTGGACCACCACGGTCTGCGCCCGCTTGTCGTGCAGGGCCTGCCGCATCGGGTGGTCGAAGAGTGGGGAGAGCGCATCGACCAGCTGGAGCAGCAGCCCGAGGCCGCAGCAGTACCAGAGCAGGGTGGGCAGGCCGAGGGTGTTCCACCGGCGCAGCGCCCGGCCGAAGCCCAGCGGCGCGTCCGCCTCGACCGGCACCGCCTTGACGCGCAGCAGCCGCTTGCCGAAGGTCTGCCCACTGGCCGCCATCGACGGCACCTCGTACGCCAGCCAGAGTGCGGTGGCGATCAGCAGGATCACCACGATGAGCGCGCCGGCCTGGTCGCCCGCCGCCGGCAGCGGATCGGTGGTGCGGTCCTGCTCCTGGACCCGGCGCCAGAACTCGTTGAAGGCGGGGGAGAGTTCCTGCAGGTAGCGCCAGACGAACCAGCCGTTCACCAGTGCGTTGAGCGCGAAGACAACGCCGAAGTCGATCAGGCGGGCGCCCAGCCGGGTACCGAACGAGGCCAGCGGCATTCCGTGCGGCCGAGGCGCGGGCGGGCGCCCGGGCCAGGTCGGGTACGGCCAGCCGGGCGGCGGGCCCTGCGGTGCGTCGCCGGCCTGCCAGCCGGGCGGTGGGCCCTGGCGCCAGTCAGTCGGCGGGGTGCTGCCGGGCGGGAGACCGGCGGCGGGGGGCGCGGAGGCCGGCCCGGCGGCCTGGGGTGTCGGCTCGGCCTGGGGTGTCGGCTCGGGCGTCGGCTCGGGCTCGGGCGTCGGCTCGGGCTCGGGTGGCGGTGGGCCGTCGGGCGGTGTGGCGTCGACCGGGATGGGCGCGCCGAGCCAACCCTCGCCGTCCCAGTACCTGCGGGTCTGCGGGTCGGCGGGGTCGACGTACCAACCGGGTGCCACGCTCATGACGTGGCCTCGCTGCGCTCATTCACCTCGACACCTTAACGACGACGGTTCCGGCGAACTTGTCGTGGAGGCACTGCTGCCAGGGTTTGTCCCACAGCTGCCAGAGTCCGTCGACGTAGCTGCCGCCGGGCACCAGGGACCCGCCGACGAACTGCACGAGGTACCGCTTCCCGGCCGTGCGCCGGTCGAGCGTGCTTGTCGGATCGAGCGGGACCACGCGCAGGTTCATCACCTTCTTGCCGAGGGTCTGCCCGGTCCGCTTGAGGTACTCCACGTGGTAGAGCCAGTAGAGCCCCAGCATCAGCGCGAACAGCCCGAGTTGCAGCAACACGATCAGCACGAAGAACTCCCCGAACACCTCCGGCTCGGTCGGGCCGAACGTGCCGTCCGGGTTGGCCCGGGTCATCTCGTCGAACATCCGGAACCAGATGATCAGAATCGGCGGCACGAACAGCACCATCATGATGCCGGTCGCGATGGCCGTGTCGATCAGGTACGCCAGCAGCCGGTCGCTGAAGCTCGCCAGCGGCTGGCCGCCCGGACCCAGCACCGGTGGTGGCGGACCGGCAGCCCATCCGGGCGGGGGAGGCCCCGGCGGCCAGCCCGCTGGGGGAGTCTGCCCCAGCGGGCCCGGCTGTCCCGGAGGCGTCTGGACGGGCGGGGCCCACCGTGACGGAACCGGGGGTGGGCCGGTGGGCGGCGCGACACCGCCGGCCGGGGGCCCGCCGGCCGGCGGTGTCGGGTGCGCTGGAGGCTGGGTCACGCCCGACAGTGTTACAGGTTGCCGCGCTGTTCCTGCTCCCGCTCGATCGCCTCGAAGAGAGCCTTGAAGTTGCCCTTGCCGAAGCCGAGCGAACCGTGCCGCTCGATGAGCTCGAAGAAGACGGTCGGGCGGTCCTGTACCGGCTTGGTGAAGATCTGCAGCAGGTATCCGTCCTCGTCCCGGTCGACCAGGATCTTGCGGGCCTTCAGCTCCTCGATCGGCACCCGCACCTCACCGATGCGGGAGCGCAGCTCCGGGTCGTCGTAGTACGAGTCCGGCGTGTCCAGGAAGTCGACACCCGCGGCCCGCATCGCGTCCACGCTGGCCAGGATGTCGTTGGTGGCCACCGCGATGTGCTGGGCGCCCGGGCCCTGGTAGAACTCCAGGTACTCGTCGATCTGCGACTTCTTCTTGGCGATGGCCGGCTCGTTGAGCGGGAACTTCACCTTGCGGGTGCCGTTCGCGACGACCTTGCTCATCAACGCCGAGTAGTCGGTGGCGATGTCGTCACCGATGAACTCCGCCATGTTCGTGAAGCCCATGACCCGGCGGTAGAACTCGACCCAGTCGTCCATCCGGCCCAGCTCCACGTTGCCGACGACGTGGTCGACCGCCTGGAAGAAGCGCTTCGGCTGCACCCCGGCGTCGATCATCGGCCGCCGGTCCACGATCGGTCCCCGGGAGACGAAGCCGGGTAGGAACGGCCCGCGGTAGCCGGACCGGTCCACCAGCGTGTGCCGGGTGTCGCCGTAGGTGGCGATGGCGGCCAGCCGTACCGTGCCGTGCTCGTCGGTGACGTCGTGCGGCTCGGCGAGGCCGGTGGCGCCCTGCGCGGTGGCGTGGGTGTACGCGGCGTCCACGTCCGGCACCTCCAGCGCGATGTCGCTGACGCCGTCGCTGTGCCGGGCGACGTGATCGGTGCCGTCGGCGTCCGGCCGGACCGCGCCGGTGAGTACGAAGCGGGCGGAGCCGCTGGTCAGCACGTACTCGGCGTGGTCCCGGTAGCCCTGCTCCGGGCCCCGGTAGGCCACGCAGGTCATGCCGAACGCGGTGGAGTAGTAGTGCGCGGCCTGCTTGGCGTTCCCGACCAGGAAACGCACGTGGTCGAGGCCCTTGACCGGGAAGGGATCACTGCTGGTGTCGTGGTCGACGGCGCCGATGAGGGCGTCCACGTCGACCTCCTCGGCCGGTTGGGGTCGGTCGATCGCCTGGGTCATGGTGGCCTCCCTCGCGTACCGGCCGGCCTGGTGGGCCGACGGGATCGTGTGTTGCTGCGCCGAGCATCGCGGTGAGCGGCCTCACTGAGCAACACACTCCACCTACGCTGGTCAGGTTGCACAAACGGTATGGTGTTTGCGCATGAGCACTGGTCAGGTTGTACAGCTCGACGAGCTGGACGCGAGACTCATCGAGCTACTCGCCGAGGAACCCCGGATCGGGGTGCTGGAGTGCTCGCGCCGGCTCCAGGTGGCCAGGGGCACCATCCAGGCCCGGCTCGACAAGCTGGTCGGGCGGGGCGTCATCGCCGGGTTCGGGCCGGATCTCGGCCCCGCCGCGCTCGGCTTCACAGTGACCAGCTTCGTCACCCTGGAGATCAGCCAGCGGCACGGGCACGACCCGGTCACCCGCCATCTGGCGGCGATCCCGGAGGTACTGGAGGCGCACACCATCACCGGCTCAGGTGACCTGCTCTGCCGGATCGTGGCGCGCTCCAACACCGACCTCCAGCGGGTGATCGACCAGATCGTCGCGTACGAGGGGATCACCCGGGCCTCGACGATCATCGCCCTCGCCGAGCAGATCCCCTACCGCGTCCTGCCTCTCCTACGCTCCGCCGTGCGGTAGGGCGGGCGTTTCAGCTCTCGGTGAGGGCGTCGCCGAGCGGGGTACGCCGGTAGCGGACGGACCGGCCGGCCCGGACGCGGGTGACCAGGCCGGCGTCGCGCAGCACCGACAGGTGGTCGCCGACGCCACCCAGACTCAGTCCCAGCTGGGCGACGAGCTGGCTGGTGGTGGCGGGCACCGCCAGCGACCGCAGTACCGCCGCCCGGGCACGCCCGACCAGGCGATCCAGCGCGTCGTCGGTGCGGCCGGGGTCGGGCGGCCCGAGCAGTTCGGCCACCCCGGAGGCCGGGTAGACGATCGCGAACGGCCAGGGCCTTTCGACGTAGGTGATCAGGGCGCCGAACACGGTGGGGACGAAGAGCAGTCCTCGGCCGGCCAGCGCGTGGGTCTGCGGGTCGTTGTTGGTGACCTCGATCGCGCCGACGTCACCGCCGGGAAGCCAGCGCAGCCGCTGGTCCAGGTCCGCGATGGCGGCCCCCCAGCCGTACGCGAGCAGCCGTCCGGCCCGATGCAGCAGATCCCGTTCCAGTACCGCCCGCAGGCGTGGCCAGTCGGGCTGGACCAGTGTCGTCCAGGCCGCCTCGATCGCGTCGGCGAGCTGATCGACCACGGTCGGTGACTGGTAGATCCGGCGGGCGTACGCCGGTGGTGTGGGGCGGGGTCCGGCGAGGTTGCGGGCCAGTTCGTCGCGGGCCTGGGCGAGTGGGGTCGCCCGGACCACGGCCAGCTCGCCGGCGAAGTCCCGCGCGGTGCCGTCCGGTGGCGGCTGGATGAAGTCGGCGTTGTAGCCACCCCGGCGCAGCAGGGCCAGCAGTGCGCCCACCGCCGGCAACTCCCGCCGCAGCCGCTCGTAGGCCGGTCGGGTCCGGGCCACCCACGGGGCCAGGCCGACCGTGGCGCGCTGGCCGGCGTGCAGCCGCAGCGCGGAGACCGCCTCGCCCAGCGGCGAGATGGCGTACCGGCTGGCTGCCACGTCGGCCGGGGTGACCTCGATCCGCATCACGTGACCTTTCGTTCCGTGGCGAAAGGATAGTGCCGATCGAGGGTACGCCCCATGCTGGCCGCCGTGGACAACACCAGCATGAACGCGTCTCCCGTGCTGGCCGACCGGCCGGCCACCTTCCGGGACGTCTTCGCAGTCGTCGAGTTCCGGGTGATCTTCGCCAGCTTCGGGGTCTTCATGATCGGCGAGACGGTGAAGATGCTCGCGCTCTCCGTGCTGGTCTACGAGCGGACCGGATCCGGCCTGCTCGCCGCGCTGGCCTACGTGACCGGTTTCCTGCCGCACGCCCTGGGCGGGCTGTTCCTGTTGGCGTTGGCCGACCGCTGGCCGGCCCGGGCGGTGATCGTCGGCTACGACCTGGTGCGGCTCGCCACGGTGGCG
This sequence comes from Micromonospora phaseoli, assembly GCF_900109115.1. Taxonomy (GTDB): domain Bacteria; phylum Actinomycetota; class Actinomycetes; order Mycobacteriales; family Micromonosporaceae; genus Micromonospora; species Micromonospora phaseoli. The sequence goes on along the minus strand of NZ_FNYV01000014.1, from coordinate 118,848 downwards.
GTGCTCGCCACCGGCGTGCTGTCCCCGCCGGCGATGCTCGGGCTGGTCGCCGTCGTGGCCCTGTTCGGCCCGGTCAGCAGCGCCTCACGGACCGCCTTGCTGCCCGAGGTGCTGCACGGCGACGCGTACGTGCTGGGACGCTCGCTGCTCAGCGTGGCCGCCGGCGGCACCCAGGTGGCCGGGTTCGCCGTCGGTGGCCTGCTGCTCGGGTTGGTCGGCCCGTACGGCGCGCTCTGGCTGACGGCGGTTACCTGTGGCCTCGCCGCGCTGTTGGCGCGCCTGGGTCTGGCCCGACGTCCGGCCCGCGCCCGGACAGCACAGGCCGCCGCCCGCTCGGTGCCGGTGCCCGCAGAGTCTGCGTCGGCAGTGGCCAGGTCTGCGTCGGCAGTGGCCGGGTCTGCGTCGGCAGTGGCCGGGTCTGCGTCGGCAGTGGCCGGGGCGGTGCCGGACGGGACGGCGGCTCCGGTCGGTGCCGTCCGGGAGACCCTGCGGGTCAACCGCGCGCTGCTGGCCGACCGTCGGATCCGGGGGCTGCTGCTCGCCCAGTGGCTACCCGGTTCGCTGCTGGTCGGCGCGGAAGGGGTGGCCGTGCCGTACGCGGCCGACCTGGGGCCGGGCGCCAGCGCCGGCGTGCTTCTGATGGCCGGCGCGGGCGGCATGCTCGTCGGCGACCTGCTGGTGGGCCGCTTCGTGGCACCGGCCCGCCGGGAGCGCTTGACGCCGTGGCTCGCGCTGCTGCTCGGCGTACCGATGCTGGCGTTTGTGGCCGGGCCGGCGCTGCTGCCCGCCGCGGCCCTGTTCGCGGTGGCCACCGCGGGCTTCGCCTATCAGTTGGGGCTGGCCCGACGGTTCCTCGATGCGGTTCCCGAGGCGCGCCGGGGGCAGGCGTTCGGACTGGTCAGCACGGGCATGATGGCGGGGCAGGGGCTGGCCGCGGCGGGTGCCGGCGCACTGAGCGAGGTGTTGGCCCCGGGGTTGGTGATGGCGATCGCGGGTGCCGCGTCGGCGGTCGCGACGCTGCTCCTGTGGCCGATCCTCACGCCCGGCCGCCCGAGCGCGTCGGCTGCTCACGCCCGGCCCGGCGCCTGATCGTGCCCGCCTGCCGTCTGGTACCTCCGAGTGTTAAGCGGGGCCCCTTCTGGTACGTCAGGCGTTAACAGGGGGCCCTTCCTTGCGCGACACGCGGGGCGGTGCGGGCGGTGGCGGGCGGGGATGGCTACCGTGTCCCGGTGGCGAAGGGGAGCGGCCTCGGCGTACGTGGCTGGCTGCTGCTCGGCCTGATCACCGTCGTAGTGCTCGCCGCGGCCGGAGTCTGGAACCCGTTTCCTGGGATGTGGGAGTGGGTCAACCGGCGTCAGCCGATCTCCGAGCCGGACGTGGCCTGGCAGCAGCGTATCGGCGGCACCCCACGCAGCGTCACGATCGCCGGCGAGGCCGTGGTCATCGAGCAGCGCACCCGGGTCGAGGCCCGCAGTCTGGCCGCCGGCACCCAACTCTGGGAGCGCAAGGCGGACTGGAGCGCGGTGACCGGGGCCGGGCCGGAAGCCGTGGTCGTCGTGGGCCGGCTGCTGGTCAAGGGGTACGAGGTACTCGACCCGACCACCGGGGTGACCCGCCGGCGCGACGGCGACGCGGTGGCCGTCTGGACGTACCGCAACCTGCTGCTCGACGCGCGCTGCGTGGCGGCCACCGACTGCACCCTGAGCGCCTGGGATCCGCGCGGGACGGCGCCGCTGTGGACGGCCTTCCTGCCGGGGGTCAGCGCCGGCCTGTTCGCCGACAACCCGAACCTGCTCGGCACCCGCCGGCTCACCACCGCCCGGGTCGACGGCGAGGTGGCCGGTCCGGAGGCGGTACCGCCGCTGCTCGGCTTCCCGGTCGACGGCCGGGTGCACGTGGTCGACACCGCGACGGGGCGGGTGCTCCAGAACGTCGAGCCCGGCCGCGACGAGCGACTCACCGTGGTCGGTGGACGGCTGCTGCGCATCACGGCCCGTTCGCAGGACGGCAACTGCTACTTCGCGATCTCCGGTCGGGACTCGGCCACCGGTCAGGAGGCGTGGCAGCAGGCGGGAATCAACCTGCGGACCGCCGACAGCGCCGGCTGTGTGCAGCGCGAGGACCCGTACGGCGCCCGCAACGTACTGCTCGGCGTCTCCCCCGACGGCCGGGAGGCGGTGCTCGACTCCTACGACGGACGGCTGCTGCTGGTCGCCGCCAACGGTGAGCGGGTGCTGGCCGTCGACGACCGCTACGCGGTGGTGCGCGCCGCCGACGGTGCCACCGTCTCCGCCCGTGAACTCGGCTCCGGCCGGGTCCGCTGGAAGCGGCCGGTCGGGGAGAAGGCGGGCGCCGCCCTGACCCCGTACGCCGCGATCGTCGCCGACCAGAAGCCCAACCGGCTGGTCGCCCTCGACCCGCGCACCGGACGGGAGTTGGCCATGCTGCGCACCTCGGCGAACGCCCTCGCGGTCGGCCCGGCCGGGATGGTGATCGGGGAGGGGCGGGAGATCGGTTACCTCCGGTTCGGCGGGACCGGCGCAGACCCGGCGGGCGGCGACAACGGGAGCAACGGCACCGCCCCCGGTGCCGGGAACACCCCGGCACCGCAGGACAGCTGCGGTCCGAAGAACGAGTTGTGCGCCGCCCCCGATCCCGGCAAGTGACCCCTCACCGGGGTGGATGGGAGCGCCGCCGCGGTACCCCACCCGGCGGGTGGGACTGATCGACCCGTCTGCCCTAGGCTTTGCCGTCATGAGCGAGCGCCAGCGAGCGAATCATCAAGTCAGTGCGGTGATGCCTCATGGCGGCACGCAGCGAAGCGGAGTGCAGTCATGAGCGGTGCTGACTTCTCGTACGCCCCCCTGCTGCCGACCGGACCCGACCAGACGGAGTACCGCCTGGTCACCGACGAGGGCGTGGACGTCGTGAACGGTCCGGGCGGGCGCCGCTTCCTCACCGTGGAACCGGCGGCGCTCACCGCCCTGACCGCCGAGGCGATGCACGACATCGCGCACTACCTGCGCCCCGCGCACCTGGCCCAGCTGCGGTCGATCATCGACGACCCGGCGGCCTCCCCGAACGATCGTTTCGTCGCGCTGGACCTGTTGCGTAACGCGAACATCGCGGCCGGCGGGGTGCTGCCGATGTGCCAGGACACCGGCACCGCGATCGTGATGGGCAAGCGCGGCCGGCACGTGCTCACCGACGGCGGCGACGCCGAGGCGATCTCGCGCGGCGTGTGGCAGGCGTACACCCGGCTCAACCTGCGCTACTCCCAGCTCGCCCCGCTGACCATGTGGGAGGAGCGCAACACCGGCAGCAACCTGCCCGCCCAGGTCGAGCTGTACGCGGAGGACCCGGACGGCCACCCGGACGCCTACAAGTTCCTCTTCATGGCCAAGGGAGGCGGCTCGGCCAACAAGTCCTACCTCTACCAGGAGACCAAGGCGCTGCTGAACCCGACGCGGATGATGCAGTTCCTGGAGGAGAAGCTGCGGCTGATCGGCACCTCCGCCTGCCCGCCGTACCACCTGGCCGTGGTGGTCGGCGGCACCAGCGCCGAGCACGCCCTGAAGACCGCCAAGTACGCCTCCGCCAAGTACCTCGACACGCTGCCCACCACCGGCTCGATGACCGCGCACGGCTTCCGGGACCTGGAGCTCGAGGCCGAGGTGCTGGAGTTGACCCGCAACTTCGGCATCGGCGCGCAGTTCGGCGGGCGCTACTTCTGCCACGACGTACGGGTGGTGCGGCTGCCCCGGCACGGCGCGTCGTGCCCGGTGGCGATCGCCGTGTCCTGCTCGGCGGACCGGCAGGCGGTTGCCAAGATCACCCCGTCGGGTGTGTGGCTGGAACGACTCGAAACCGACCCGGCCCGCTTCCTGCCCGAGGTCACCGAGGCGCAGTTGGACGCCACCGAGGTGGTACGCGTCGACCTCAACCGGCCGATGGACGAGATCCGCGCCGAGCTGTCGAAGTATCCGGTGAAGACCCGGCTGTCGCTCAACGGTCCGCTGGTGGTGGCCCGGGACATCGCCCACGCCAAGATCGCCGAACGGCTGGACGCGGGTGAGTCGATGCCGCAGTACCTGCGCGACCACGCCGTCTACTACGCCGGCCCGGCGAAGACCCCGGAGGGCTACGCCTCCGGCTCGTTCGGCCCGACCACCGCCGGCCGGATGGACGCGTACGTGGAGAAGTTCCAGGCCGCGGGCGGTTCGATGGTGATGCTGGCCAAGGGCAACCGGTCGGCGCAGGTGACCCGCTCCTGCGAGCAGCACGGCGGTTTCTACCTCGGCTCGATCGGCGGCCCCGCCGCCCGGCTCGCCCAGGACTGCATCAAGCACGTCGAGGTCCTGGAGTACGCGGAGCTGGGCATGGAGGCCGTCTGGAAGATCGAGGTGGAGGACTTTCCGGCCTTCATCGTCGTCGACGACAAGGGCAACGACTTCTTCGCCGAGGTCACCAAGCCGGTGCTCACCATCGGTCGGCGCTAGCCCGGATCCGGCTGACACCGTCCGGCGGTGTCGACATCGGTGCGCCCGTCCGGGCGCTGCCCGAACGGGCGCACCGCCCCCGTCGAATGCCGTCACCGGCAACCCGGTCGAGTGTCGACCCCGGCCCTGTCGATCCGCTCTCACATCGCTATCGCCGAACCGCGACGGCCGGTGGCGGCCGGGCTACCCTGCTGAAGGCCGGGCAATTGCACACGGGGGCGCAAGAATGCGGTTCGGGATCCTGGGAACCTTGCGAGTCGGCGGCGGCGAGGCCACCGTCACCGCGGGCCGGGACCGGATCGTCCTCGCCATGCTGCTGCTACGGGCCGGCCGGATCGTGCCGGTCGACGAACTGGTCGACGCGGTGTGGGAGGACCGGCCACCGGCCACCGCCCGGGCCCAGTTGCAGACCTGCGTGTCCCGCCTGCGGCAGCGCCTCGCCGCGCTGGGGCTGCCGCCGGAACTCATCGTCACCGACCCGGGCGGTTACCTCATCCGTACGGCGGCCGGTGAGGTCGACGCCGAGACGTTCGGGCGCGAGGTGGACGCCGGGCGGGCGGCGCTGGCCGGCGGGCAGCTGGTGGACGCCCGTCGACACTTCCGCGCCGCGCTGACGCTCTGGCGGGGTCCGGCGCTGGGCGGCATCGCGAGCCGGAGCGTGCGCCGCCGGGCGCAGGCCCTCGACGAGCAGCGCCTGACCGCGCTCGAGGAGTGCGTGGACGTCGAGTTGCGGCTCGGCCACGCGGCCGACCTGCTCGACGAACTCACCGAGGCGGTGGAGCGGCATCCGCTCCGTGAGCGGCTGCGCGGCCACCTGATGCTCGCCCTCTCCGCGGTCGGTCGCCAGGCCGACGCGCTCGCCGTCTACCGGGAGGGGCGCCGACTCTACGCGGAGGAGCTGGGCATCGAGCCCGGCGCGGCGTTGCAGGAGCTGCACCAGCGGGTGCTCGCCGGCGACCTGGCGATGGCCGGATCGCAGCGGACGACCACCGTCGCTGTGCGTGGCCTGCCCCGGGCGATCAGCGACTTCACCGGACGGCAGGACACCCTGACCCGCCTGCTCAACGAGATCGAGGAGGGCGGCGCCCGGATCCATCTGATCGACGGGATGGCGGGCAGCGGCAAGACCACTCTCGCCGTGCACCTGGCCGACCGGCTGGGCCACCGGTACCCGGACGCGCAGCTCTTCATCGACCTGCACGGCTACAGCGAGCGGACCCCGCTGACCCCGGCCGCCGCCACGGCGACGCTGCTGCGGCAGCTCGGTGTGCCGGCCGAGCGGATTCCGGTCGACCTGGACGACCGGCTCGCGCTGTGGCGTACCGAACTCTCCGGGCGGCGTGCCCTCGTGCTGCTGGACAACGCCGCCGGCGCCGACCAGGTGATGCCGTTGCTGCCTCCCGGGGGCGCCTGCCTCACGCTCATCACCAGCCGACGCCGTCTGGTGGGAGTCGACGAGGGCCGCCCCTGTTCGCTGCCGGTCCTCGACCTGGACGAGGCGATCGAGCTGCTGGGTCGGGTGGCGGGCGCGGACCGGGTGGTGTCCGAACCGGAGGCCGCGGCCGAGGTGGCTCGCCGCTGCGGCTTTCTGCCGCTGGCCATCCGGCTCGCTGGTGCCCGGTTGGCCCACCGTCCGGGATGGCGGATCGCCGACCTCGTCGATCGGCTGGCCGGTGCCCGCGACCCGCTGGCGGAGCTGGTCGCCGGAAACCGCTCGGTCGGCGACGCGTTCGCCCTGTCGTACGCGCAGGTCTCCCCGGCCGCGCAGCGGCTCTTCCGGCTGCTCGGGCTGCACCCCGGCGTCCGTTTCGACAGCCGGGTCGCCGCCGCGTTGGTCGACCTGCCGTTGGAGGCCACCCAGGATCTGCTGGACGAGCTGGTCGACGCGCACCTGGTCGAGGAGCCCGGCGCCGGCCGGTTCCGCCTGCACGACCTCGTCCGGGAGTACGCCCGACGCCTGCTCACGGCTCCGGACCGGGCTGCCGACCGACACGCGGCGCTGGAGCGCCTGCTCGACCACCACCTGCATGTCGCCGCAGCGATCGCCCGGGACATCGAGCTGCCGTTCAACCGCGCCACCTTCCGGTTACCTGGTCCGAACCGGCCCGATCTGGTGGCCGCCTCGGCCAGCCAGGGTCGGGCGTGGTTCGAGGAGAACCACGCGGCGTTGACGGCGCTGGTCGGGCTCGCCGAGGCCGAGGGTTTCCTGACCGGCTGCTGGCAGCTCGCCCGGGTCTGCTGGCGCGCCAACTACGACGGTGGCCACCTCGACGAATTGATCGAGACGCACACCGTGGCCCTACGTGCCGCCGAGAAGCTCGGCGACGACGAAGCTGTGGCGAACACCCTGAACTATCTGGCCTCGGGCCATCACCGTCTCGCCCAGTACTCGGAGGCGATCCGGCTGATGGAGATGGCGGTGGACATCTATCGCCGGCTGGGGCGAACGCTCAAGCTGCACATGACGCTGGCGAATCTGGGCTCGTGCTACACCGCCCAGGGCGACTATCGGAATGGCAAGGAGCATTTCGAGGCGGCCGGTGCGCTGGTGCCGAAGCTGGACGTGCCGGACGTCCTGGCGAACTGGCTCAACAACCTGTCGTTCGCCCTGCTCATCTGGGGACGTCACGACGAGGCCCTGCGGACCAGCCGGACGCATCTCCTGCTGGCCCGCCAGAACGGGGACGAGCGCCAGCTGGGGCATGCGCTCGGCCACGTCGGCATGATCAGGCGCCGGATGGGGCACACCGGGCCGGCTCGACGGCTGCTGAACGTGGCGCTGCGCCTCAAGCGGAAAACCGGCAACCTGTTCGGCTACGGCGAGGTGCTCAACGAGATCGGGCTGATGGAGCGGGAGGCCGGGCGGCCCGACAAGGCCGCGGCGTGTCACCGGGAAGCCCTCCTCGTGATCATCGAGTCAGGGGACCGCGTCGGCATGTGCACGTCGCGGAATCTGCTGGCGCGAGCGATCCTCGAACAGGGCGACGCACCGAGTGCGCTGGACCTGTTCCGGCGGGTGCTGCACGATGCCACGAAGATCAACAACCGGTACGAACAGGCTCAGGCGCTGGACGGCATCGCCCGCTGCCTGCGTACCACCGAGCCGGCCGCGGCCCGCGCGCACTGGGTCCGGGCGCTCGCCCTGTTCCGCCAACTCGACCTGCCGGAGCGGTACGAGGTCCAGCGGCTGCTCGCCGAGCTGAGCTGAGCGGCTCGGCGCGATCATCTGCACGTCCGCGCGGGACGCGGCAGGATGGTGTTCGTGACGACTACGGAGACGACGGGCTACCGGATCGAACGCGACTCGATGGGCGAGGTGGAGGTGCCCGCCGAGGCGCTGTGGCGGGCCCAGACGCAACGGGCGGTGCAGAATTTCCCGATCTCGGGTCGGGGTATCGAACCGGCCCAGATCCGGGCGCTGGCCCAGATCAAGGGCGCGGCGGCCGAGGTCAACGGCGACCTGGGCGTGATCGATGCGAACGTGGCCGCGGCCATCGCCGCCGCAGCCGCGCACGTGGCCGACGGCGGGTACGACGACCAGTTCCCGGTCGACGTGTTCCAGACCGGCTCCGGCACGTCGTCCAACATGAACACCAACGAGGTGATCGCCACGCTCGCCGGCCGGGAGTTGGGCAGCAGCGTGCACCCCAACGACGACGTCAACGCCTCGCAGTCCAGTAACGACGTCTTTCCGTCCTCGATCCACCTCGCCGCCACCGAGGCGGTCGCGCGGGATCTGCTCCCGGCGCTGGCCCACCTGGCCAGCGCGTTGCAGGGCAAGGCCGACGAGTTCGAGACCGTGGTCAAGGCCGGGCGTACCCACCTGATGGACGCCACGCCGGTGACCCTCGGGCAGGAGTTCGGAGGCTACGCCGCCCAGGTCCGGTACGGCATCGAGCGGTTGGAAGGGGTGCTGCCTCGACTCGCCGAGTTGCCGCTCGGCGGTACGGCGGTGGGCACCGGCATCAACACCCCGCTCGGTTTCGCCGCCCGCGTCATCGAGAAGCTGCGTGACTCGACCGGGCTGCCGCTGGCCGAGGCGCGCAACCACTTCGAGGCGCAGGGCGCCCGGGACGCCCTGGTGGAGACCTCGGGTCAGCTGCGTACCGTCGCGGTCGGGCTGTACAAGATCGCGAACGACATCCGCTGGATGGGTTCCGGACCGCGCGCCGGGCTGCGCGAGCTGCGTATCCCCGACCTCCAGCCGGGCTCGTCGATCATGCCCGGCAAGGTCAACCCGGTGGTCTGCGAGGCCGTCCGGCAGGTCTGCGCGCAGGTCATCGGCAACGACGCGGCCGTGGCCTTCGCCGGCTCACAGGGCGACTTCGAGCTGAACGTGATGCTGCCGGTGATGGGCCGCAACATCCTGGAGTCGATCCGGCTGATCGCCGCGTCGAGCCGGCTGCTCGCCGACCGCTGCGTGGTCGGCCTGGTCGCGGACGCCGAGGTCTGCCTGTCGTACGCCGAGGGCTCGCCCTCGATCGTCACCCCGCTCAACCGCTATCTCGGGTACGACGAGGCCGCCTCGATCGCCAAGGAGGCGCTGGAGAAGCAGATCCCCATCAGGGAGGTGGTGATCTCCCGGGGCCACGTCGACTCCGGCAAACTCACCGAGACCCAGTTGGAGGAGTCGCTCGATCTGCTCCGCATGACCCACCCCTGAGTGGTACGTCGACGCCAGATCAGCGCCGTGTGCACGCCAGATCGGCGCGATGGCGGTATCGACCCGCGTCAACGCCGCCGTTGCGCCGAAACGGTGTGGATCAACGCCGGCGTGGGCATACCTCGGCGGGCAGGTCGGCGGCCGGGAGCTGGATCGACCGCCGGATCTGTCGATGCTGCAACGAGTCTGGGAGGCTACGCTCGGCGCAGCGCTACCGCCGCAGAAGTCGATTGAGCCGTTGAAGGAGATCGCGGAGTCGTGGAGCTGATCTTTCGGGGGCGGTCGGGGTGCGGGCAGCAGGGATCCGGATGGGCCGGTGCTGAGCTTCGACCCGTACACCTGGCAGGTCTTTGTCGCGGCACCGCCGCGCTGAGGTGAGCCTGCCTGGCGCGGAGGTCCTGGAACGGCTGGCGCGGGAAAGCGTCGTCTGGCTCTGCACGCTGCGGCCGGACGGCTCACCGCACCTGACGCCGGTCTGGTTCCTGTATCTCGACGGTGAATGGTGGATCGGCACCGGCGAGCGCAACCGGAAGGTCCGCAACATCGCCGCCGATCCCCGAGTGTCGCTGGCGCTGCCCGACGGCGACGCGCCCGTCGTGGCGGAGGGGACGGCGAGCATCATCCGCCAGCCCTTCCCGCCCGAGGTGGTTGAGGGGCTACGCCGCCGGTACGACGGTTGGGATGTCACGGTGGACGGCCCGGACGGCCGCTACGTCCTGCTCCGGGTCGCGGTGACCCGCTGGCTGATGGCCGGTCGCGCCCGCTGACCGACCTGCCGGGTGGGTCAGGAGCGGGCGGCGGCCTTGCGGGCGCGGTAGGCGCTGACCGCGGCCCGGTTGCCGCAGCCCGCTTCGCAGAACCGGCGGGAGCGGTTCTTCGACAGGTCGACCAGCACGTTGTCGCAGTCGGGATGCTCACAGCTGCGCAGCCGGCGCAGCTCACCGCCGCGCACCACGTCCGCAATCGCCATCGCCGCCTCGACCGCCATCCTGGCGGCCAGGGGGGCGTCCCGGGGGACGGCGTGCAGGTGGTACGGCTCGTCGTCGTGCGTGATGAGCTGGGGCAGCGCGCGGTGTTCGCGGAGCAGCCCGTTGACGATCGACACGATCTCGTCGATGTCGGCGTACCAGATCCGGCGCAGCCGAGGACGCAGGGCGCGTACCGCCCGCAGTTCGGCGTCGCTGTGTTCGTGCCGTCCGCTGTAGGAATGGGTGACGTAGAAGGCGTCCAGGGCGGCGACGTCGGGCAGCCCCTCGCCGTCCGGGCTGTCGGTGTTCACCAGCGCGGCGGCGGCGATCAGCGAACATTCAGTGTCATGGGCGAACAGCAACTTGACTCCTGTCATGGCCCCGGTCTAGCGTCATCGACATAACCCTACTTTGCCCATGGCGGGCGAGCTGTGCCAAGGAGAGCCCGATGCGTCAACCGTCCGCCGCCGGTGCCGGCCTCGCACTGGCCCTGCTCTCCGCAGTCACCTTCGCCACCTCGGGCACCTTCGCCCGCTCCCTGATCGACGACGGCTGGTCGGCCGAGGCGGTCGTCATCGCCCGGGTCGGCATCGCCGCCCTGGTGCTGGCGGTGCCCGCGGTGCTCGTCCTGCGGGGCCGGTGGTCCGTGCTGCGCCGAAACATCACGTCGATCGGCGTCTTCGGGCTGCTCGGGGTCGCGGTGGCCCAGGCCTGCTTCTTCAACGCTGTGCGCTACCTGCCGGTCGGTCTGGCGTTGCTGCTGGAGTATCTGGGCGTCATCCTCGTTGTCGGCTGGACCTGGCTCGTACAGGGACAGCGTCCCCGCCGGCTGACCGTTGCCGGCTCGGTGGTCGCCCTCGCCGGCCTGGTCTTCGTGCTCGACCTGACCGGAACCGGCCGGCTCGACCCGGTCGGCGTGCTCTGGGGCCTGGGCGCGGCAGTCGGGCTGGCCGGCTATTTCGTGCTCGCCGGCCGCGTCGACTCCGCGCTGCCGTCGGTGGTGATGGCCAGCGGCGGGATGGCCGCCGGCGCCGGCGCGCTGCTGCTGCTCGGTCTGGCCGGGGCGCTGCCACTGCGGGCAACCTTCGACACCGTGCAGTTCGCCGGGCAGCAGACCAGTTGGCTGGTACCGATCGCCGGGCTCGCACTGGTGGCCGCGGTCGTCGCGTACCTCGCGGGGATCGCCGCGGTGCGCGCTCTCGGTTCCCGGCTGGCCTCCTTCGTCGGGCTGAGCGAGGTGCTGTTCGCGGTGCTGATCGCCTGGCTGGTGCTCGGTGAGCTGCCGACGATCGTGCAACTGCTCGGTGGGGCCCTGATCGTCGCGGGGGTGGCGCTGGTGCGCCTCGACGAACTGCGGGCACCTGTCGAACCGGAGCGGCCGAAGGCGGCGGAGCCGGCCCTCACGTGACACGCTGGGCGTCGTGCTGACCACGGTGGTGTTCGATGCCGACGAGACCCTGATCGACCTGCGTCCGGCCGTCACCGGCGGGCTGGAGGCCGTACTGGCGCAGATGCGGCGGCTGACCCCGGCGGCGGCCGAGGTTTGCCTGGCGGACCTGGAATCAGACTGGGACGCGGTCTTCGGTGCCCTGGCGCAGGCGCCGGTCACCGAGATCCGGCGGGCGGCGCTGGCGCGCTCGCTGGACCGGGCCGGGCTCGTCGCCCACCTGGACGAGGCGGCCACGATCTTCTTCGCCCGGCGGTTCGCGCTGACCAGGCCGTTCGCCGACGTACTACCGGCGCTCGCCGCGCTGCGCCAGCGCTGGACGATTGGCTTCGCCACCAACGGCAACAGCCGCACGGAACGCTGCGGGCTCGCCGGCGAGTTCGCCTTCGAGGTGTACGCGCACGATGACGGCCTGCCCAAGAAGCCTGCCCCGGAGTTCTACGCCGCGGTGTGCTCGGCGGCCGGTGTGCCGCCGGAACAGGTGGTGCACGTCGGCGACAACCCGGTGCACGACGTGGTCGGTGCGCAACGGGCCGGGCTGCGCGCGGTCTGGCTCAACCGCCGCAACGAACAGTTGCCCGCAGGTGTGACGCCGGACGCGTCGGTGCGCACGCTGGCCGACCTGCCTGCCGTCCTGGCCGAGCTGCCGACTGTCCGGGCCGGTCTGCCCGGCGAAGGGGATCTTCCCCCGCAGATCCGGCGGCGGTCTGGCGAAACTCCCCGGGTTGATGTCTGATGACGCCACGTACCTCAACGAGAGGATTCGATGTGGTGAGCAAGCGCTTCACCGTCGGTGCCGTCGCGACCGCGGCGGTACTGGCACTCACGGTGACGGGGATGGCGGTGCCTGCCAGCGCCGAGCCGACGGCCGTCCGAACCTTCACCGTCGTCGCCGAGGACGGGGTCTCCGGCGACGCGGCCGTCGCCGCGATCCGGTCGGCCGGCGGGACCGTGGTGTCCCGCACCGACGAGGTCGGCGTGTACCAGGTGACCAGCGACCGGACCGACTTCGCGGCGAAGGCGACCGCCGCCGGGGCGCTGATCGGTGCCGCCGAGCAGCGGGCGATCGGACGCAAGCCCAAGCTGGACCGGGTCGAGCAGGAACACCTGCTGGCCGCGGCCGCCGCCAAGGGTGCCGCCCGGAAGTCGGGCAAGAAGCCGGCCAAGATGGACCCGCTGGACGACAAGCTCTGGGGCCTGGAGATGATCCGGGCCGACAAGGCGCGCAAGGTCGAGCCCGGCGACCGCCGGGTGACCGTCGGCGTGCTGGACACCGGTGTGGACGCGAGCCACCCCGACATCGCCCCGAACTTCAACTGGGCGTTGTCGCGCAACTTCGCACCCGACATCCCCGAGATCGACGGGGAGTGTGAGGTCGCGAGCTGCCTCGACCCGGCCGGCACGGACGACGGTGGGCACGGCACGCACGTCGCCGGCACCGTCGGTGCCGCGGCGAACGGGTACGGCCTCTCCGGCGTGGCTCCGGGGGTGTCGCTGGTCAACCTCAAGGGCGGCCAGGACTCGGGCTACTTCTTCCTGAACCCGGTGGTCAACGCCCTGCTGCACGCCGGCCGGTCCGGCCTGGACGTGGTCAACATGTCCTTCTACGTCGACCCGTGGCTCTACAACTGCACCGCGAACCCGGCGGACTCGCCGGAGGCGCAGGCGGCGCAGCGGGCCACCATCCGGGCTATGAAGCGGGCGCTGACCTTCGCCCACGACCGTGGCGTCACCCTGGTCGGTGCGCTCGGCAACAACTACGAGGACCTGGGCGACCCGCGCACCGACACCTCCAGCCCCAACTACGGTGATGTCGCGCCGTACCCGCGTGAGATCGACAACGACAGCTGCTGGGATCTGCCCACCGAGGGGCCGCACGTCATCAGCGTCTCCTCCGTCGGCCCGTCCGGTAAGAAGGCCGACTACTCCAACTACGGCACCGAGCAGACCGCCGTCGCCGCACCGGGCGGCTGGTTCCGGGATGGCTTCGGCACCGACACGTTCCGCACCGACGCCAACATGATCCTCTCGACGTACCCGAAGAAGGTCCTCCAGGAGGAGGGGGCGGTCGACGAGGACGGCAACATCGTGGCGGGCGCCGAGACGTTCGTGTTCAAGGAGTGCAAGAAGAACGGCGAGTGCGGCTACTTCACGTACCTGCAGGGCACCTCGATGGCGGCACCGCACGCCTCCGGCGTGGCCGCGCTCATCGTGAGCCGGCACGGCAAGCCGCAGGGCCGGGGCGGTTACGGCCTCGCGCCGGACTCGGTCGAGCGGCACCTGCTTCGGACGGCAACCGCGCACGCCTGCCCGGAGCCGCGGCTGCAGAGCTACGTCAACGAGGGTCGGCCGGTCGAGTTCAACGCCTACTGCGACGGCCCGGTCAACTTCAACGGCTTCTACGGGCACGGCATCATCGACGCGTACGCGGCGGTGACCACCCGGCCCTGAGCTTGATCGGCACGATCTCGGCGGAATGGCGGTTACCGCGCGTCTGGGTAACCGCCATTCCGGCGTTATGGGGACGATCACGGCCGCCATCCCGCGTTGGTGAGTGCCGTGCGGACCTCGCGCAGCAACCTGGGGAAGTCGTGGTGCAGTCGCCGGCTGGTCACGTGCAGCACCCGCCACCCAGCCCCGACGAACTGGTTGAGACGCTGCCGGTCCAGGTGGATCTGGTCGGGATCGACGTGCCACTGGCCGTCGTACTCGACGGCTACCTGGTAGTCGGGCCAGGCCAGGTCTGGATGCAGGATCAGCCCGCTGGGCAGCCGCACCGGGTGTTGGGTCACCGGCCGGGGCAGCCCGGACAGGACCAGCCGGACCCGTAGCTGCGACTCCGGTGGCGACTGCGCACCAGGGTCGGCGAGGCCGAAGACCCACCGGGCCCGCCGGCCGCCGGGCCGATCCGCGTTCGCCACCGCGATGGCGTCGAGCCCGGCGCAGCTCACCAGCCCCTGCCGGAGCAGGGTGTCGATGATCCTCACCGCGTGGACCGGCGACAACCACACTGCGCATTCCCAGGCGCTGGAGGCCGGATCCGATCGGGACGGAAGATGTTTCACGGCGCCATCCGGATCCGGCTGGCTGTCGGGCTGCCACGCTGGCCGGCCACCGAATTGCCCTGCCGGTAGCCGCGAAGGCCAAGCCTGCGTCCCGTGCCGCACTGTGGTCGCTTGCCGGACGACGCCCGTTGACGGAGGTAGGTGCGGGCCGGTGGTGTGCACCCGGATGCCGCGTTGTGAGCCGAGCCGGAGCCATCCGGGCGCGAGGACGTGCACGTCGTCGGAGAACGTCGCGGCGTGCTCGACACCGTGCAGGTAGGCCGCCGACGGCCCCGCGACCACCACACCGGACGGTAGGCGCAGGGCTGCCGCCCGGCACACCAGCGCGTGATCGCGGTCGAGCCGGGAGTCGGCATAGACGTCGTGCATCAGGCGGACCCACGACGCGCCGCGAAGCTGGTGCCGGGTGAGCAGGCGGTCGTGGATCGCGGTGGAACCGCGGAACACCTGCCAGGCCAGGGCGGCGGGTCGGAGCGGACGAGGAGGCATGACCTCACCTTGCGCCTGCCCGGCTGGCCCGCGACACCCCTGTGGATAACCGCCGTGACCCGGGGACGGCCGTCCTGTGGATAACCGCACCACCCAATTCCTGGTGTGGTATCGCCGGTGTTGATCCACTCCATCTCGCCGAGGTGGTGGCTTCACGTGTACCCGTATGCCGCCATTTCAGCGGACCGGAGTGGATCACCGGCCGACGTCGGGCGATGAGTGGCGCGAGGCGGGGGACTGCGGCCTGAGTCGGGGACTCAGGACAGCGCGGTGGCGATCGCGGTGGCGGCGGCGAGCACCTGCGCGCCGACCGCCTCGGCGTCCAGCGGGGCCAACGCGATCACCCCGACGCTCGCCTCCAGGCCGGGCACCCCGAGCACCGGGGCGGCCACCCCGTACGCGCCGGGTTGCAGTTCGCCGACGGTGCTCACCGGGCCGGTCTGGCCCGACCGACCGGCGACGATGGCCCGCCCGGCCGCACCGCGTTCGAGCGGATGCCGGGCCCCGGTCCGGTACGCCACGTGAAACGACGTCCAACTCGGCTCGACCACCGCCAGCGCGACCCCCTCGCCCCCCTCCACGACGGTGAGGTGGGCGGTGGCCCCGGCCTGCTCGGCGAGTCGTCGTAGCGCGGGCAGCGCACCTTCGGCGAGCAGCGGCTGGGCCCGCCGAGCCAGGTGCAGCACCCCGGCGCCGAGGCGTAGCCGGCCGCCCGCGTCGCGGCGTAGCATCCCGTGCCCGGCCAGCGGCCCGACCAGCCGGTAGACCGCGGCCCGACCGATGCCCAGCCGGTTCGCCGCCTCGGTCACGGTCAGTCCGCCCGGGGCGTCCGCGACCAGGTGCAGCAGCCGTAGTCCCCGGTCCAGGGTCTGTGACGCCTCGCCACCCGGCTGCAGGGGTGGCGGCGGGTCGATCCCGGGCACTGCGGGGGTGCTCACGACCAGCAGCGTACGACCTGCCTGCGCCCGCCCGGCTCCGGCCGCCCGGGAAAACGACGGACAGTTACCCTTGTACGGTGACGCTACGCCTGTATGACACCGCCACCAGATCGGTGCGGGACTTTGTCCCGCGGGAAGCCGGCAAGGTGGGGGTCTACCTGTGTGGCCTCACTCTTCAGGCACCGCCGCACATCGGTCATCTTCGTTCCGGCGTCAACTACGACGTGTTACGTCGCTGGCTGTCGGCCGCCGGTCTCCAGGTCACCTTCATCCGCAACGTGACCGACATCGACGACAAGATCCTGGTCAAGGCGCAGGAGCAGGAGCGGCCCTTCTGGTCGATCGCGTACGCCAACGAGCTGAACCTAGCCGGGGCGTACCGGGCGTTGAACGTGCTGCCGCCGACCTACGAGCCGCGGGCCACCGGGCACATCCCCGAGATGCTCGAACTGATCGCGCAGTTGATCGACCGTGGTCACGCGTACCCGGCCACCGACGACTCCGGCGACGTGTACTTCGACGTGGGTTCGTGGCCGGCGTACGGGGAGTTGTCCAACCAGTCGCCCGAGGACATGCAGTCCGCCTGTGAAGCCCCGGAGCGTGGTAAGCGTGACCAGCGCGACTTCGCGCTCTGGAAGGGCGCCAAACCGGGCGAGCCGGCGGATGCCTTCTGGCCGTCGCCGTGGGGGCGGGGGCGGCCCGGCTGGCACATCGAGTGCTCGGCGATGTGCTGGCGGTATCTCGGCGCCGAGTTCGACATCCACGGCGGCGGGCTCGACCTGACCTTCCCCCACCACGAGAACGAACTGGCCCAGTCCCAGGCCGCCGGTCTGCCCTTCGCCCGGTACTGGGTACACCACGGCCTGCTCAGCATCGGTGGGACGAAGATGGGCAAATCACTGGGCAACGCTCTCGACCTCGACTACGTCGCCTCGCTCGGGGTACGCCCCGTCGAGCTGCGCTACTACTACGTCGCCGCGCACTACCGCTCACGGATCGACTACTCGGAGGAGGCGCTGCGCGAGGCGGCCGTGGCGTACCGGCGGATCGAGGGTTTCGTGCAGCGGGCCGTGGAACGGGTGGGCGTCGGCCAGTTCGGCGAGGTGCCGGCCGGGTTCGCCGCGGCGATGGACGACGACCTGAACACCTCGGCCGCGCTGGCCGCGCTGCACGAGGTGCTCCGGGACGGCAACAACGCGTTGGCCGGCGGGGACGATGTGACCGTGCGCACCACGCTCGCCGGAGTCCGCGCGATGCTGGATATCCTCGGGGTCGACCCCCTCGACCCGGCGTGGACCGGTGGGGCCCGGGCGAGTGACCTCCGTGGTGTGGTGGACTCCCTGGTCGCCCTGGCCCTGGAACAGCGCGCGCAGGCCCGGCTCCGCAAGGACTGGGCGGCGGCCGATGTGCTGCGGGATCAACTCAAGCGGGCCGGAGTGGTTGTCGAGGACACCCCCCAGGGCCCGCGTTGGAGTATTGGAGAACATGACTGATGGCCGGCAATTCGCAGCGCCGTGGCCGGCGGGTGACGTCGAAGGCGAGCGCACCCAAGGGGTCCGGCGGTAAGAACAAGGACTCCCTCGCCGGCCGTGGCCGGACCCTGCCGGCCGACGAGCGCCCCTGGCACAAGGGCTACTCGGGCACCGAGAAGCTGCCGCAGCGCACCGCGTGGAAGCAGGACAAGGAGCGCCGGGCGGCAGCCGAGGAGGGCCGGGCGCCGAAGATCGGCAAGCCGGGCAGCAAGGACACCACCTGGGGCCGGGGCGGTGGTCGGGGTACGCCCACCGCGAGCCCCACCCGCGGCAGGCAGCCCGCCGGCCGGGGTGGCAGTGGTCCCCGGGTCGCGCCGGGACGCAAGTCCAACCCCGCGAAGGACACCCCGGAACTGCTGGTCGGCCGCAACCCGGTGTTGGAGGCACTGCGCACCGCAGTGCCGGCGACGGCGCTCTACACCGCCCAGGGCATCGACGTCGACGACCGGGTGAAGGAGACCATCCGTACCGCGGCCGACCGGGGCATCGCGATCCTGGAGGTCAGTCGGGCCGAGTTGGACCGGATGACCGGAGGTGTGCTGCACCAGGGGGTCGGCCTCCAGGTGCCGCCGTTCGCGTACGAGCCGTTCGAGGATCTGATGGCCGCGGCGCTGGAGCAGCCGGCGCCGCTGCTGGTGGCGCTGGACGGGGTCACCGACCCGCGTAACCTCGGCGCGGTGATCCGCTCGGCCGCCGCGTTCGGCGCGCAGGGCGTCTTCGTGCCGGAGCGGCGGGCGGCCGGGATCACCGCGACCGCCTGGCGCACCAGCGCCGGCGCGGCGGCCCGGGTACCGGTGGCCCAGGTCACCAACCTGACCCGGTCGCTGAAGGCCTGCCGGGACGCGGGCTTCGTGGTGGTCGGTCTGGACGCCGACGGCGAGACGGACCTGTACGACCTGGAGGCCGCGGTCGGCCCGCTGGTCGTGGTGGTCGGCTCGGAGGGGCGGGGGCTGTCCCGGCTCGTCGGGCAGACCTGCGACCTGACCGTCAGCATCCCGATGATCTCCGAGCTGGAGTCGCTGAACGCGAGCGTGGCCGCCGCGGTCACCCTGGCCGAGGTGGCTCGCCGCCGGGCCGTCGAGAGCTGAGAACCGGACACGGTACGCGGAAAGGGGCGGCCCGCTCGCTGCGGGCCACCCCTTTCGCGTCGCTACGTCAGATGCGCTGACCGGTGGTGGCGTGGAAGAAGTGGTTCTGGCCGACACGCGGCTTCACGAAGATCGTGTCGCCCATGCTCGGCATGGTCCGCCGGTCGGTACGCACCACGAACCGCTCGGAGGCGCCGTCCAGGGCGGCGTGGCCGTAGACGTTGGCGTCGGAGCCGAGGTCCTCGACCAGCTCGACCACGACCGGCATGCCGCCCTCGGTCGGGCTGACGATGTCGCAGTCCTCCGGACGGAAGCCGACGGTCACCTTGCCGTCGCCGCCCTCGGTGCGGGCCGCCTCGGTCTGCTCCCGGGTCAGCGGGATGAGCATCTCGGCGAACGCCGCGCCCTGCTCGGAGAGCTGCACGGTCTTGATGTTCATGGCAGGCGAGCCGATGAAACCGGCGACGAAGACGTTGGCCGGGGCGTCGTAGAGCGTCCGCGGGGTGTCCACCTGCTGGAGCACGCCGTCGAGCATGACCGCCACCCGGTGGCCCATGGTCATGGCCTCGACCTGGTCGTGGGTCACGTAGACGGTGGTGATGCCGAGCTTGGCCTGCAGCGAGGCGATCTGGGTACGGGTCTGGACCCGGAGCTTGGCGTCGAGGTTCGACAGCGGCTCGTCCATCAGGAAGACCTGGGGCTCCCGGACGATGGCCCGGCCCATCGCGACCCGCTGGCGCTGACCGCCGGAGAGCGCCTTGGGCTTGCGGCTCAGGTACTCCTCCAGCTGGAGCAGCGCCGCCGCCTCCTTGACCCGCCGGTCGATCTCGGCCTTCGGGGTCTTGCGCAGCTTCAGCGCGAACGCCATGTTCTCGTACACCGACATGTGCGGGTAGAGGGCGTAGTTCTGGAAGACCATCGCGATGTCGCGAGCCTTCGGCGGCAGGTGGGTGACGTCCCGGTCGTCGATGTAGATCGCGCCGTCGTCGACGTCCTCCAGGCCGGCGAGCATGCGCAGGCTGGTGGACTTACCACAACCGGAGGGGCCCACGAGGACGAGGAACTCGCCGTCGCCGATCTGGAGGTCGAGCTGGTTGACCGCGGGGCGTTCGGTGCCCGGATAAATCCGGGACGCCTTCGCGTAGGTGACCGTAGCCATGAGGGGGCTGCTTCCTTTCACCGGCAGGAACGTGCCGGACGATCCGAGTGAAGGAGCGACCGGCAGGTATCCCGTGCCGGCGCCACGGCCGTCGGGGCAAGCCCGTGTCGTCCGTGTCACTGCACGGTAAACGGCTTTCGCCGCGATGCCAAGGCGCGGCGACGGCCGATACTTCCGCAGCATTCGCATTCCGGTCACTCGGGCATGGTCAGCCACGAATCGACGCCCACGCGTCGGGATGTTGACGTTTCCCATGCTCGGGACCCCTGCGGAGCAGGAAAAGCGGACGCCGGTCGCTATGCTGGCCACGACACAACGCCCCTGTAGCTCAGCTGGCCAGAGCACCCGCCTTGTAAGCGGGATGTCGCCGGTTCGATCCCGGCCGGGGGCTCAATCTGTATCACGCACGGCGCACCGGGCTGACACCTCGATGTGGCCGGGTGTTCAGGCGGGCTCGTTACGCTCCGCCTCCATCCGCCACCACGAGCAGGGACGCCCGCCGCGTGCACCACGCCAACCACTATTACGGGCACTCCCACGTGCTGGCCCGCTACTGCGGGCTCGACGACCGGGACCCGCCGCGCATCCACGGGTACCTCCAGCACGGCTGGAACATCGGCGACGGAATGGCCCCCGACCACGAGTTCGTGCCGGGGGTACCACTGTTTCTCTGGTCCGAACGAACCCGGCGGCGGGCCTGGTCGCTCGGGCGTCGGCAGACGTACGTGGTCGGCGCGCCGTGGGCGTACCTGCTGGCAATGGAGCCGGACGGCCCGCAGCGGCGGGAGGGCACCATCTGGTACCCGTTCCACGGCTGGGAGGGGCAGCGGGTGGTGGGCGACCACGGCCGGCTGATCGACGAGATCCGGTCCGTCGAGGCGGGCCCGGTGACGGTCTGCCTCTACTGGCAGGAGTACCGGTCGACGCGGGTGCGGCAGCACTACGAGCGGGCCGGCTTCCGGGTGGTCTGCCACGGCTACCGGGGCGGCCGGTGGCGCGACCTCGACCCTGGGTTCCTGCACCGACAGCTGGCCGAGCTGCGTGGGCACCGGCGGGTCGCCTCGAACCGGCTGTGCAGTGCGATCTACTACGGCATCCTGGCCGGCTGCGAACCGGCCGTGTACGGCGACCCGATGCAGCTGGCCGGGGAGGCCCCGGTCTGGGGCGGCCAGCCACGGATCCGCCGGCAGTGGGCGCAGCTGCACGGTCCGCGGATCGACCGCGACGTCGCACGTGAACTCGCGGTTACCGAGCTGGGCGCCGATCGTCTGCTTCCGCCGGTCGAGCTGCGCCGGCTGCTCCGCTGGCCCGAGCCCGGTGCCGACGCGGCCGGACCCGCCAACGGCGCGGCGCGTGACGGCGCGGCATTCGAACAGGCCACGCCGCCGGTCGCGGCCGGTGAGCGACCCGGGATGGGAGTGGCCCGATGAGCCCGGGGACGCCGGTGCGGCTGCTCGGTGACGAGATGCACGCGTGGTCGGACCTCGACGGCGCGCACGGCCCCGGCCCGGTACGCGGGACAGGGCTGGCCGCGCTGCTCACCGGCGCGTACGGCCGCACGCTCGTGGTCGGGCCGCACCACCCCGAGCTGCTGGACACGCTGCCACCGGCGGACCTGACCGTGCTGGTGCGGGGACTGCCGGACGCCGAGGCGTTGGCCGCACGGTACGCGGACCGGCCGGGAGTCCGGGTGTGCTGCGGCGGTCCGGAGCGACTCACCACCGGTCCGGCGTACGACACCGTGGTGGCCCTGGACGGTCTGGCGCGGCTCAACTCGGTCGAGGGCGCGGAGCTGACCTGGGGTGAGGCGTTCGAACTGCTCGTCTCGGTGCTGCGGCCGGGCGGCCGGTTGCTGCTCGGGGTCGAGAACCACATCGGGCTGCACCGGTTACTCGCGTTGCCGGCGGGCAGCACCGACTCCGACTGGGCGGCGCTCGGCGAGTACGACG
This sequence comes from Micromonospora phaseoli, assembly GCF_900109115.1. Lineage (GTDB taxonomy): Bacteria > Actinomycetota > Actinomycetes > Mycobacteriales > Micromonosporaceae > Micromonospora > Micromonospora phaseoli. The sequence goes on along the minus strand of NZ_FNYV01000014.1, from coordinate 97,051 downwards.
ACACCCGCCCGGCGGGGCTGGCCCGCCTGCGGGATCGGTTGGCGGCGGCGGGGCTGCGGATCGGTGGCACCTGGGCGGCCTTCCCGTCACCCCGGGCACCCGTCGCGCTGCTCGGCACGGAGTTGCTGGCCGACGCCGACCTGACCGGATTCCTCCAGGCCGCGCTGGCCGTTGTGGAGCCCGCCCGGCTGGGACCGGTGGACCCGGAACCCGTGCTGCCGGGGCCGGTGGACCCGGAACCCGTCCTGCCGGGGCTGGCGGACCCGGAACGGCTGGCCGGCGCGGCGATCCGGAACGGGGCCGCTCTGGAGCTCGCGCCCGGCTGGGTCCTGCTGGCCGAACGGCGGCCGGACCACGGGACCGTCCCGGTCGGTCACGACACCTGGGCACCTGCCGCTGGCGCAACGCCGGCCGCGGCGGTGCTCGTGCAGGAGGGAAGGGTGCGGCAGGTTCACCCTGACCAGGCCGGCGGGTGGCGGTTCGCCGACGGCGGGGCGGTTCCGTCGGGGCGTACCGTCGAGGATCTGGTGGTTGCCGCGTCGTTGCGGCGGGACCTGCCCGCGGTGCGTGCGCTGCTCACCGCCTGGCAGTCCGGTGTGGAGGCCGGCGTGCCGGCGGACCGTCTGGTGGTCACGCCGACCGGCGACTGGCACGGCCTGGCCGCCGCGACCGAGCCGGTGGCGGCGTTGCGGCGGCTGGCGTCCCGGCTGGTCGACGCGGGGCTCGCCGACCTGTGGCCGGCCGGAGAGTTGGCCGCGACGCTGGCCGTCACGGCCGGACAGCGGCCGGGCCCGCTCGTCGGCGATGGCGACGACGGCCGTGTCCGGGGCTGGCGGGAGTTGACGGTGGACCGGGACCGGCTGGCTCGCGAGCTGACCGAGGCACGCGCCCTCCAGCGATGGTACGAGCGCACCCTGACCGAACGCGACGACGAGCTGAAGCGGCTGCGCCGGATCGTCTCGCTGCTGCACGGCACCCCCACCGCACGAGCCGGCCGCCTGCTGCTCGCCGCCGTCCGCACCGCCCGCTCCGCCGTCCGCCGCCCCACCCCCTGAGTCAGCGGAGGGTGGGGAGGGAGTTGTAGAGGGATTCGAGGTGGCGGGTCTGCTGGTGCAGGTCGAAGTCGGTCTCGACGCGGTGACGGGCCGCCCGGCCGAGGCGGGCGCGTAGCAGGTCGTCGGTGAGGAGGCGGCGGAGGTTGGCGGCCAGGGCCGCGCGGTCACCCTCCGCGCAGAGCAGGCCGTTCGCCTCGTGGGTGACCGCCTCAGGGATGCCGCTGTGGTACGTCGAGACGACCGGCACGCCGAGGCTGAACGCCTCCAGGATCGTGGTGGGCAGCCCCTCGGTGTCGCCGTCGGACGCGGTCCGCGACGGTGCCGCGAGCAGCCGCGCCTCGGTGATGTGCCGCATCACCTCGCTCGGCGGCAGGGTGCCGGGAAAGGTCGCGTCCACGCCCAGTTGCTCGGCGCGGGCGCGTACCCGCTCGCGCAGCGGCCCGGTGCCGACGAGCAGGGCCCGGGGGCGCAGGTCCGGCAGCATTCCGAGCGCCTCGACGAGGTCGTCGGCGCCCTTCTTCTCGACGAAGCGGCCGACGAAGACGACGTCCCACTGCTTCGGTCCGGTCGCCGGCTGCGGCGGCACGGGGACCCCGGTGTGGTGTACGCGGACCTTCGCCGGGTCCGCCCCCAACTCCACTGCCCGCTCCCGGATCGCCTCGGAGACGGCCAGGATCAGCGCGGCCCGGTCGAACATGGTCCGTAGGTTTCGCCGGTGCCGGGCCCCGCGTGGCCCCGGTACGGCCGCCTGCCGGGTGACGTCGAGGCCGTGCAGGGTGACGATCAGCGGGATGCCGAGCTGGGTGGCGGCCCGGCTGACCAGCCAACCGTCCCCGCCGAAGTGGGCGTGCACCACCTCGGGTCGCAGCCGACCCAGCATCCGGCGCAGCCGGGGCGAGCCGCCGGTCAGCCGTAGTCGCAGCCACTCGCGGCGACCACGCGTGGTGTCCGGGCAGAGCACGACGTCGCTGTTCCGGGAGAGCGCCGAGGTCACCCGGACGGCTCCCAGGTAGACCGGGCGCCAGGTGGACAGTGCGTCGCCCTGGTTGCGGATGAACGTCTCCGACCCGGGCAGTAGGCAGCTGCGCCAGATCACGGCGACCCTATCGCCGGACATCTGCCCCGATCTCCGCCGTCCCGACCCGGTCCTCGGCCACGGTCTCGCCGTCAGCGGCCCGGCGACGGTCGCCGCCGCGGCGACGGCCACGGCCGAGGATCCGGTCGCGTACCTGGTGTCGCAGCTGCGGGGGGATCAGCCAGATCTGCAGGAACGTGAGGTAGTCGAGGGCGCTCGGCCGGCCGTGCCGGCGGGCCTCGGCGAGCAGCAGCCGGAATACCCGGAGGCTACGGGTCGGCGCGGCCATCGAGCTGATGATGCTCATGGTGATCGCCGCGTACGCCCGGGGGGTGATCAGCGGTCGGATTCCCCGCAGCCACTCCAGCTGCGCCTGCCAGGGCGAACTGAGGCTGATCCGTGGGCGGTTCTCGTCCTGGTGCCAGAGTACGAGCGGCTCGGCGGCGATGAGCAGGTCGACGTCGGGCTGGCTGGCCGCGCGTACGGTCCAGTCGAGCTCCTGCTGCCGGCGCAGACCGACGGTGAACGGCACCCGGCGCAGCAGCTCGGTCGGCGCCATGATGGTCGAGGTCTGGATGAAGCCGTCGCCGTGGAACAGCCCGCGCCGCAGGGTGAGGTACTCGCAGATCGGCTCGCCCGGCTCCGGCAGCCGGCGGGGCATCACGAACTCCGCCCGGGGCGTCTTGTTGATCAGCCGGCTGGCGATGATCGGGTTGGGTACCGAGGTGCGGCGGGCCAGTTCCAGCTGGACGGCCAGCTTGCTGGGCAGCCACTCGTCGTCGTCGTCGAGCAGGGCGGTCCACCGGGCCGTCGCCGCGCGTACGCCCACGTTGCGGGCGTTGGGCGCGCCACCCTTGCCGGGCAGCTCCAGCACCCGCAGCCGGGGGTCGCCGATCTCGGCGAGGGCCTTGCCGGTCTCCTCGTCCGGACCGTCGATCACGACGATGACCTCGATGTCGGCCACCGTCTGCGCGAGGACGCTGCGGACCGCGCGGGTCACCAACGTCGGCCGGGCGAAGGTGGGGACAACCACGCTGACCTCGGGTGCGATTGGCATGACCACCTGCTCACTCGGGCCGGGTACGACGTGCGCGCAGGGTGACGCTATGGGCCACGGGCGGCCCGCCGGTGAATGCCGGGCGGCGACCAGGCGTACAGCGGCGGTCGCCGGGTCGCGGCAGGCGATCCCGGGCCGACGGGGCGGGTTAGGCTCCCGGCCATGGCTGAACTGCCGAAGGCCGAGTTCGCGTTCCCCGGACCTCTGCGGGATCAACTCGTCGCCGCGATCCTCTCCGGCGCGAAGACCTCGACCACCGGACTGATGATCGAGTACGAACGCGATGGTGAGCCGCTGCCGGAGGTCGGCGACCGCTCGGTCGTGGTGGACTCCGACGACCGGCCGGTCGCGGTGATCGAGCTGACCGAGGTCCGGGTGGTGCGGCTCGGTGACGTCGACCTGGCCCATGCCCGGGACGAGGGTGAGGGCTTCGAGACGGTCGCCGGCTGGCGGGCCGGGCACGAGAGGTTCTGGCACGGTCCGGAGTACCGGGCCTATCTGGGTGACCCTGACTTCACCGTCGACGATGGCACGCTGGCCGTCGTCGAGCGCTTCCGCGTGGTGCGGGACGGGGGACGGGTGCCGTGACGGACGCCGAACTGGCCGTCGAGGTGGCGGGCGCGGTGGCCACTGTGGTGATCCGCAATCCGGGCCGGCGCAACGCGATGACCCCGGCCATGTGGCGGCAGCTGCCGGTGCTGCTCGACGGTCTGGAGGCCGACCCGGCGGTACGCGTCCTGGTGCTCACCGGCGCGGACGGCACTTTCTGCGCCGGTGCCGACCTGGGTGATCTGGACGAGCTGCTGGCGGCCGGCGACGGGAGCATCGCGGTCGCGGCCGAGGAACGGCTGGCCAACTTCGTCAAGCCGACGGTCGCCGCCGTACGGGGTGCCTGCGTCGGCGGCGGCTGCCAACTCGCCGTCGCCTGCGACCTGCGGATCGCCGCCGACGACGCGCGGTTCGGCGTACCGCCGGCCCGGCTCGGCCTGGTCTACCCGACGCCGACCACCCGCCGGCTGGTCCGACTGGTCGGCCCGGCGGCGGCCAAGCATCTGCTCTTCACCGGAGAGCTGGTCGATGCCGACCGGGCGCTGCGGATCGGCTTGGCCGACGAGCTGCTGCCCGGTGCCGACCTGGCGGCCCGGATCGCGGGGCTCACCGGCGCGATCGCCGAACGTTCGCAGCTAAGCGTCGTCGCCGCCAAGGAGATCGTGGACGGCCGGGCAGACGACGACCGGGTCGCCTGGTGGCACGGGCAGGTGCGGGCCAGCGGCGAGGCGCGGGAGGGGGTCGCCGCCTTCCACGAGCGCCGCCCACCGCGATTCCGGTGGACGCCGCCCGCCGGGAGGTGAGAGTTCGCCCGGACAGGGTGGTGGGGGCGAGGCGTGGACTGTCGCCGAGGCGTCGCGGGTCAGGGTTGGCCGGTCGTTGCCCGGCGATGGGCCTCGGCCTTGGCCAGCACTTCGTCGACCGACCACTGGTCGTAGACGTGCTGGCCGTACCGGTGGCTGACGATCCGGCCGTCGGAGGCCACCAGGAAGTCGGCCGGTAGGCCGAGGCGCCCGCCGTGCGGCGTGGTGGCCGGTAGCCGTTCCCGGCCGCGCAGCACGTGCCACACCCCGGTGAGCACCGCGCGGAGGATCGGCAGCCATGCCCGGGGGTGCAACAGCGCCCGACGCCCCGCCTCGACCCCGAACTCCCGGTAGAGCCGCTTGTCCGGGTCCGCGACCACCGCGAACGGCAGGTCGGTGACGTGCTCGCGCAGCTCCTCGGCGGGTGAGTGGAACAGCACGACCTCGCGTACGCCGGCCGCCTCGATCTCCGCGTGCCGGCGGACCACGGTACGCAGGTGAAGGTTGCAGACCGGGCAGCCGGCGAAGCGCCTGAACTGGAGGTGCACGAGTCGCTCGGGGTCGGGCAGGTCGACCGGCCCGGTGTTGACCGGGTCGAGCCGGCGGGTGGTCACGACCGGCTGGGGGCGGGCGGTACGCATCGAGGGCTCCTCCACGTAGGTTTACAACGTACGCTTACAGCCTGCACTAGGGTGTCAAGCGTTATGCCTCGGCCCCGCTCGCTGACTCCCGACCGGATCGCCTCGGCGGCCCTGGCCGTGATCGATCGGGACGGGCTCGCCGGCTTCACCATGCGTGCCGTCGCCGCCGAGTTGTCGATGAGCGCGATGGCTCTCTACCGCTATGTCGACGACCGCGAAGAGCTGGAGCGTCTGATCGTGGAGCGGGTACTCGGCGGGATCGACGTCACCCCGCCCGACCCCCGGCTGCCCTGGGTCGAACGGATCACGATCCTGGTCCAGCGGATGCGTACCGTCGTGGCGGCCCACCCGGCGGTCGCCTCCCTGGTGCCCGTGCACCGGCACCGCTCGCACGCCGTACTGCGCTGGTCGGAGGCGGTGCTCGGGCTGCTCACCGAGGGCGGGCTGGCCGGCGAACGCCGGGTGGTCGCCCTGCGCGGGCTGCTCAGCTACCTCCTCGGCGCGATCCAGTTGGAGCACCTCGGTCCGCTGACCGGCCCCGGCACCGCCGCGCTGGCCGAGCTGCCGTCCGACCGGTTCCCGTACCTCGCCGAGACGGCGCGCTCGGCGCGCCAGGTCGGGCCGGACGCCGAGTTCGACGGCGGCCTGGCCCTGCTCCTACGCGGCCTGACCGCGCCCTAGTGCCGCCCCGCATGGCGGCGGTGCAGCCCTCCGGAGGGGGTGGGGTCGTCAGGGGCGGGCGAGCAGGCCACGGGGACGGACCGAGTGGATCGGCTCAGCCGCACCGCCCTCGGCCCGCAGGATGTGGTTCGCCGCGATGATGCCGGTGGCCGCCGCGCGTTCCATCAGCGCGCTGGGGAAGTCGGTGCGGATGCCGTCGCCGGCCAGGTAGAGCCGGTCGGCGCCGGTGCGTACCCCGGGTCGCCCGGCGTGGCTGCCCGGCGCGAAGGCCGGTGCCTTCGCCTCCACCCGGGCACGCAGCTCCCGCACCACCAGCCGGTCCGTCTCCGGCCAGAGCTGGGTCAGTTCGGCGCGCATCCGCTCGGCAAGCTCCCCGGCCGGCACGTCCGCCTCGCAGGCGTACGCGTGCAGCTCGATCACCGAGCCGCCGGTGCGTTGCGCCCAGCGTCGGGACTCGTGCTCCAGCCGGTGGTACAGCGTCACCGAGTCCAGGGTGGCCTGTCGGGAGACTCCGTTGAAGACGGCCCGACCGGGATCGACGTCCCCGTCGCACCAGTAGCGGGCGACCGCGTACGGGGGCCCGGGCCGGCCGTACCCGGGCATCGCCGCCGCCAGCGCCGGTGCCTCCTCGGCCAGTGACGGGGAGGCCTTGACCAGCGCGGCGAGCGCCGGTGGGTCGACGGCGAGCACGACATGCCCGGCCTGGTACGTCCCCTCGGGGGTGTGTACCCGCCAGCCGGCGGAGTCGCGGTGCAGTTCGGTCGCCGTGACACCGGTACGGACCCGGCCGCCGTGGCGCTCGACGTGTCGGGTCAGGGGCGCCCAGATCGCCGTGGCGTAGTCCTCGTCGGGACAGTCGAAGGCCAGCCCCTGCGGGTTGCCGAGCAGGTAGAAGTGGAACTGGGCGATCATCTCGGCGGCCGACATCTCCGCCTCGTGGTTGAAGAACGAGTGGGAGAAGACCTCGAAGAGCATCGCCCGGGCCCGGTCCGGCAGCCGCAACGAGGTGAGCAGTTCGTCGGCGGTGGTGTGGTCGAATTCGGCGTAGGTGCGTACCGGGTCGTAGGTCAGCAGCGGCAGGGCGGCGTCCCGGTCCATCCCGCGCAGGTCGCGCAGGCGCAGGCTGGGGCTGCGGGCGAGCAGGGCGAGCAGGTTCGCCGGTGGCGCGGGTGGCAGCTTCCCGAACTCCTCGGTCGGCCACTGCGCGCTCAGCACCGGATAGCCCGGGACAGCCCGGAGGAAGCGCAGCGCCGGGTCGATCCGACGCAGGATGTTGCGCCAGTTGTAGTACTGCCGGAAGAAGGCGTGGAAGCCGTGCTCGTTGACCTGGCCGGTGCCGTCCGCGAGCGTTTCCGGCCACGCACCGAGCCGACCGCCCAGGGTCGGCGCGGCCTCCAGCACCGTCACCTCGACGCCGCGCTCGGCGAGCACCACCGCCGCGGACATGCCCGCGATGCCGCCGCCGACGACCACCGCGGTGACCGGGCCCGGCACCCGGGAAGCGCCACCACCGCCGGGGTCCACCTCGTGCCGGCGTACGCCGATGAGTCGCCCGACCAACTGCGACAGCGCCATCTGTGCACCTCCCGATCGACCGTCCCCAGTCTGCCTGAGGCGCAAGGAAGGGCCCCTTATTAACAGTTCTGTTAATAAGGGGCCCGAGTACCTCACGAGGCGTTAATAGGGGGCCCTTCCTTTCACGGCAGGCAGGCGTTGGGGCGGTCGGAGGAGGGCCAGACGTACTCCAGATCGTCCGGGGTTTCGTCGCCGAAGACCGGGCGGTAGTGCGCCGGATCCTTGCGTAGCAGCGACGAGCGGTGGCTCAGGTGCAGCTCCGGGCGGCCGAGCCACGGCGGCAGTTCCCCGGCGGCGGCGAGCTCCGGCTGGCTGCGAACCCGCAGGATGCGGCAGGCGGCGGCGAGGTCGGCGGTGAGCGTCGTCGCGCAGGTGTCGGCCCGGCCGGCCGCGCACCAGACCGCGCAGATGTCCAGCCCGTAGCGGGTCAGGGCCTCCTCGTACCCGGCCCACATCCGCACCGCCGGGTGGTTGCGCCAGCCGTACCCGGGACGGGTCAGCCCACGCAGCACCTGGATCGCCTCCACCCGCTGCTTGCCCAGCCGGCGCTGGTCCAGCACATCGGCGCTGGCCAGGAAGTCCGGGTACGGCAGGAAGGTCTGCATGCCGCTGCCCTACCCGCCATCGACCGGGACATGCCGGGGCGACACGGCAGCGACGATCATGACGGGCTGCGCGGACTACGACCGGCTGACTACCATGCGGGCATGGCGGAGCCGCTGCTCGACCGGGCCCGGCGGGCCAGCCGCCGGTTGCGGGTCAACGGGGAGACCAGGGCGCACTACGTGATCTGTGGGCAGGATCCGCTCGCCTACTGGCTGGTGCGGACGTTGCTCGTGGGCGAGCCGCAGGCGGGCAGGGTGCGGATCACCCTGATCGTGCCCGATCGTCGTCGTTCTCCTGGGCCGGACGGTCGGGATCTGCCCGGCATCGAGGTTATCCGGGCCGACCGGTTGGACGAGGTCGCCTTCCGTCGGGCCGGGCTGGCCGGGGCGGACGGGCTGGCTCTGCTCCATCAGGACGATGTGGGCAACATGCACGCCGCGCTCTGCGCTCAGGAGGTCGAACCTCGGCTGCGGCTGGTGGTGCGGATGTTCAACACCGGCCTGGCCAACGGGGTACGACAGATCTTTCCCGACTCGGCGGTGCTCTCGGACACGTCGATGGCAGCCCCGGCCTTCGTGGCCGCCGCGCTGGGCGAAGTCGCGCCGACGCACTTCCGGCACGGCGGACGCACCCTCTACGTGGCCCGTCGCGACGACGTACGCCCGAACGAGGTCGTCTGCGGGGTGGCCGACACCCGCGACCCCCAGCAGGACCTGGTGCTGCCCGCCGACGACCGGGACGCCGACGTGGTGCTCGCCGAGGCCGCCGGCCGACCCGCCGGCACCGAGCTGGCCGCGCGCCGGCTGGCCCGCGCCCGTCGTCGGCGCCGCCCGGTGGCGATGCTGCTGCAGGCGGTCCGCAGCTTCGCCACCCGCAAGATCGGGATCGCGGTGATCCTGTTGCTCGCCTTGGTCGCCGCGCTGGGCGCGCTGTACGCCAACGCGGCGCACGTCGGCTGGGCCGACGCGCTCTACCTGACGCTGGTCACCACCCTCACCGGGCAGGACCCGGACACCGCGAAGTCGGCCGCCGAGCAGGTCATGCAGGTGGTGCTCAACCTCGCCGGGCTGGCGCTGATCCCACTGATCACGGCGGTGGTCGTCGACGGCGTGGTCAACGCCCGGCTGGCTCTGCACACCGGGCGGAGCTTGCCCGAGCGCTCCGGGCACGTCGTGGTGGTCGGGCTCGGCAACATCGGCATGCGGGTGATGGCCCAGCTCAACGACTTCGGCGTCGAGGTGGTGGCCATCGACAAGAACCGGGACGCGCTGGGTGCGGGGCTGGCCCGGCGGCTCGGCGTGCCGCTGGTGGTGGGCGACGCGGGGCAGGAGGAGACGTTGCGTGGCGCCTCGGTCGCCACCTGCCAGGCGCTGGTGGTGGTCTCCACCGACGACGGGGCCAACCTGCGGGCCGCGCTGAACGGCCGCGCCATCAACGACCAGCTCCGGGTGGTGCTGCGGCTCTTCGACGGTGACTTCGCCGAACGGGTGCAGCGGGCCTTCGGCATCGGCACCTCGCGCAGCGTCTCCTACCTGGCCGCGCCGTCGTTCGCCGCCGCACTGCTGGACCGGGCGGTGATCGCCACCATCCCGGTGGGCCGGCACGCGCTGCTGGTCACCGAGGTTCCGGTGGCGTCCGGCTCGGCGCTGGACGGTCGCGCGCTCGCCACCGTCGGGCGGGCCGGCAGCGTACGCCTGCTCGCGCACGCCCGGTCCGGGCAGCGCTTCGACTGGTCACCCGACCCGCGCATGGTGATCGTCGCGGGCGACCGGTTGACCGTGGTGGCTCGGCGCGCCGGCCTGAACGCGTTGTTGCGCGAGACCGCCCCACCGCCGCCGGATCCGGACTCGACGACGGCACCGGCACCGCGCGACGGTCGGTCGTAGACACAGGTCCGCAGTCGCCTTTCGGACCATCGCTCACGGTGAGATCAACAGGGCCGTGACCTGCGGAGATGTGATATACCAAAAGTAGTGCCAATCAATGTTTATGAGTCCATTTCGGATTCATCCTCTCGCGTTTCCCGGTCACCCGCCGGGTCCTGCGGCGTGCCGAAAAGACGTGGCCCGCTGTCGCCGTTTCCGAGCCCTGTGCATCACCCACCCCCGAAAGGTAGGTTCGATGTCACCTTCGTCCCGTCTCCGCGCGCTGGTGGGGTCGGCGCTCGCCGGCCTGCTGGTCGCGACGGTGCTCGCGGTGCCCAGCACCGCCACGGCACGCGCGCCCGACCTGTCCGTCCAACCCGCACGCGCCGCCGCACCGCAGGCCCCGGCCCGGCACCTGGCGCCCGTCGACACCGACGACAGGGGCACCGCGCCGGTCAAGCTCCGCCGGCCGTCCGCGCCCGCCGCGCCCAAGGCGGCTCGCAAGGGTACGAAGGCGGTGGTCACCTGGAAGGCGCCGAAGGCCAACGGCAGCCCGATCAGCGGATACGTGGTGACGCAGTACCGCAACGGTAAGAAGGCCAAGGCGGCTTCGGTCGACGCGACCAAGACCAGCGCGGCGCTGAAGCTGCCGTCGGCGAAGGGCGACTGGAGCTTCACCGTCGCGGCCCGCAACGCCGCCGGTATCGGCCCGGCCAGCAAGCGCTCCGCCCCGCCGAAGCTGCTCGCCCTGCCCGACGCACCGAGCATCATCGCGGCCACCGCCGATGTCACCACCGCGGTGGTCAGTTGGCGTCCGCCCGTCTCCGACGGCGGCTCGCCGATCACCAACTACGTCATTTTCCCGTACCTCGGCGCGGTGAAGCAGCCGTCGCAGACGGTGCCGGCCGCGCCGCTGACCGCCACCGTGGGCGGCCTCACCGCCGGTCTCACCTACACCTTCACCATCGCCGCGCTGACCGCCGAGGGGCTCGGGGCGGAGTCTGCGCCGTCGCACCCGGTGATCCCGAACGAGTCGCCCTGGGTGTTCTGGACCGGCTCCGCCGCTGCGGTCAGCGTGGCCTACAGCCAGTCCGTCGGCGTCTCCCGGGGTCGGTCTCCGTGGACCTTCTCCATCACCTACGGTGCCCTGCCACCCGGGCTGGTGCTGAACCCGGGCACCGGCAACATCTCCGGCATCCCGACCGTGGCGGGCAGCTTCGCCTTCGTGGTGCGGGTGGTCGGCAGCACCGGCGACATCGGTAGCCGGCTGCTCACCATCGCGGTCACCCCGGCCCCGAACATCGTCATACCCGTCGTCCCCCTGGGCGAGGTCGGCGCGCCGTACTCGCTGCGGCCCGTCGTGGTCGGCGGGGTGGCTCCGTACACCTGGTCGGTCGCCGGCGGTGTCCTGCCACCCGGGCTGACCCTCAACCCGAACACCGGTGAGATCAGCGGCCGACCCACCACGGTCGGCACCTTCGGCATCGACCTGCGGGTCACCGACAGCGCCGGGCTCAGCGACGTCGAGCAGGTCCGCATCGTGGTGCAGCCGCAGACGGTGGTCGCGCTGACCGCGAGCGTCGCTTCGGTCGACTTCGACAGCCCGGTCACCTTCACCGCCGATCTGGGCCCGGGCGAGACGGAAGGCACGGTGACCATCTTCGACCGGCAACGCACCGGAATCACCGCCAACCTCGGCACCCAGACCATCGCGTTCAACCGGGCGAGCTTCACCCTGAAGCTGCCGGCGTTCGGCCTCAACGAGGTGTTCGTGAAGTACGACTCCACCAACACCAACGCCGAGGCCACCTCCAACACCGTGCCGGTGCAGGTCAACGGCGTGGCCGGACAGTTGCTCATCGACCAGTTCCGGCAGTCCGGCGTCGCCAACATTCCCGCCCAGTACGACCAGTACGTGGTGCTATACAACAACACCTCGATCCCGATGCAGCTGCCCGGGATCAAGGTGGAGGCCCCCGGCGGCGTCGTAATCGAGATTCCGAACACCGAGACCACCATCGGCCCCCGGGTCGGCTTCCTGATCGGCACCGCGAGGTACGACATCGCCATCCCGACCATCCCGGCGGACCTGGTGGTGCCCACCCTCGGGCCGGTGCCGAACACCGGCGGTACCGGCCTGCGGCTGCGGGTGCCCGACGCGGCCGGCACCGTCACCGACGCGGCCGGCAGCATCCCGGGCTACTTCACCGGCACCCCACTGCCGGCGTTCAGCAGCCCGCCGACGGTCTCGAACGCCTGGGTGCGGCTGCGGGTCCGCGGCACCCCGCAGAACAACTCGGACAACGTGACCGACTTCCGGTTGGTGTCGACCGTCCTCGGCCCGATCAACGGGGTGCCGTCCGCGCTCGGCTCACCGTCGCCGTTGCGCCAGTTCGGGCCGTTCGAGCAGAGCAGCCTCCTCCAGACCACCCTGCTCGATCCGAGCAAGGCGGCCAACGAGGTCCCGAACCAGCAGGTCCTCGACGCCACCCCGGCCAGCCCGAGACGGCTGATCGTCCGGCGGGGCATCACGAACCGTGGGGTCACGCCGGCAACCCTGCTGCGGCTGCGCATCTCCACGCTCAGCCAGCCCAACGGCGCGCCCAGGCCGGGCCTGCCAGACCCGCCCAACCCGGCGCAGCTGCGGTTGGTCAACCCGGACACCGCCACCTCGACGTTCATCGTCGGGGGCCAGACGGTGACGGTGCGGAACCTCCGGATGGACGCGCCGGCGCAGGACCCGCCGGGCGGTGGGCTCTCCACCACGCTGACCGTGCCGCTGCCGCTCGGCGGCCTGCCCCCCGGAAAGACCATCTACGTCTCCCTCACCTTCGAGGTGGACCAGGGTGGCAGGTTCTGGGCCGGTTGGGACGTCGAGGCCATCGGCGGCGGGCCGGTGCTCCCGCCGGGCGCGGCAGCCACGGCGGCGGTCACCGCCGCCAAGGAGAAGGCGGCCAAGGAGGCCGGCCAGCGGGCGGCGAAGAGCCGCAAGCTGACCAACCTGCAGGGCAGCGTGCGCTGAGCCGCTGACCTTTCCGAGCCGGACCAGGCGCCGGGTGGGGGCCACACCTCCACCCGGCGCCGTCCGCGCACTCCTCTCCGGCGCCGTCCCGGCGCCACCGTGTCCGGTGCGCCCGTGCGCCCCTGGTCCGCGCGAAGGATGAGATGCCAGCCAGATCCGCCTACGGGCTACACATCCGCGGCCTCGACGAGGTCGCCGAACTGTCCGCGACCACCGCGTACCCGCCGCCGGGCAGCCGCCCGGTGATCGTGCGCCAACGCCACGCCACGCCGCCGCCACCGCTGCCGCTGGACGCCGACCGGCTGGTCCGGCGGCTCACCGACGGCCGCACCCTGGCGCTGGACCGGCACAGCGGCGATGCCACCTTCTACGGGCCGCCGCTCACCGCCGACGTGCTCGCCCACCCGTACCTCGCCCCGGTCGCCGTCGTCGTCAACCGCTGGGCGGGGCGGGAGACCTTCCACGCCGGGGCGTTCGTCCACGCCGGACGGGCCTGGGTCGTGCTCGGTGGCCGTACCGCCGGCAAGAGCACCCTGCTCGCGGCGCTGGTCGCCCGCGACGTGCCGGTGCTGGCCGACGACATCGTGGTCTGCGACGGCGGTGACGTGCTCGCCGGCCCACGCTGCGTCGACCTGCGGGAACCTGTCCCCGGCCTCGGGTTGCCCACCCGAGCGGTCCGCGACGCCACTCGGCTGCGGGTCACCCTGCCCGCCGTCGCGCCCCGACTGCCGCTCGGCGGCTGGATCTTCCTGCGCTGGGGCGACGGACCCGCGCTGACCCCGGTCGGCGCGGCCGACCTGCTGGCCCGCCTCGTCGTCCGGCGCTCCCTACCCGAACTGCCCTCCGACCCGGCCGCGCTGCTCACGCTGGCCGGCCTGCCCGGCTACGACCTGGCCCGTCCCCGGGAATGGGCGGCCATCGACGCCACCCACCGGCTCCTCGACGCCGTACTAACGCCCGCCGGGGCGCTGCCGTGACCGCGGCCCCCGGCCTCGCCCTGCGCTGCCTCGCCCTCGATGCCCTGGCCGTGTCCACCAGCGACCTGCTGCGCCGCCACGGCATCGACAGCGTGCTGCTCAAGGGGGCCGGCCTGGCCCGCCTGCTCGGCACCGAGCGTCTTTACGCCGATGTGGACCTGCTCGTCGCGCCGGACACCATCACCGCCGCGCAGGACGCCCTGCGCGGCGCCGGGTACCGGATGGCCCGACCCCACGACCGGTACGACATCCACGCCCCCTGGCACGAGCAGCCCTGGTACGCCCCCGGGCCGGTGCCGTTGACCGTGGACCTGCACCGTGGCTTCGCCGGGGTCGGCGACCATGACGAGCTGTGGCGGTCGCTGCGCGGTGCGGCGTACCACCTCGACCTGGCCGGCGGTCGGGCCCTGGTGCCCGACGACGGCGGCACAGCCCTGCTGGCCGCACTGCACGCCGCCTACCCCGGTGGCGCCGGCAAACCCGCCCGGGACCTGGCCCACGCACTGGCGGTGTTGTGCCCGTCTGTGTGGGAGACGGCCGGCCAGCTCGCGGCGGGCTGCGACGCCGTGCCGGCGTTCACCGTCGGGCTCCGGGTGCTGCCGGCTGGCGCGGCGGTCGCGGCCCGGCTGGGCCTGTCGTCCACGCCCGACCCTTCACCGGCGTGGCTCGCCGCCCGCCTGGCCACCCCCACCGCGGTCGGTCTGGCCCGGATGGCGGAGTCGTCCGGGCTGCGGGACCGTCTCCGGCTCCTCGCCCGGCTGGCGCTGCCGTCACCGGCGTACATGCGACGTGGCGAAGCGGGAGCCGGCCGCGGCCGGTGGGGCCTGCTGCGGGCGTACGTCCGGCGGATCGGCCGGCACCTCCGGAGGCTGCCGCGCGCGCTGCGGGAGCTACGGACCGCGCGGCGGCGGCACCATGACTGACCCCGTACGCGCGCTGCGCGCCCTGGCCCGGGTGGTCCGCCGGCACGGGCCGCTCGGCGTGGCCCTGGTGGCGTGGACCCTGCTGGCCTGCCGGCGGGTACGCCGCCAGCTCGCCCAGGGCGGGCTGGACGCGGTACGCCTCCCCGGGCCCCCGCCCGGCGGCACCGACACCCTGGTCCGGCGGGCACTCCGTCGGGGCGGCGGCAACTGCCTGGAGAGCGCGTTGGTGCGGCAGCGCTGGTTCGCCCGACGGCGAGTGGCGCGGACCGTGGTGATCGCGGTCAGCGCGCCGAGTGCCGGGTTCCACGCCCACGCCTGGCTCGACGGCGACCCGGATCCGCACCGGGACGAACTGGCGGAGATTCTGCGTCGCCCCGTCCCGCCCTCCTGGCTGCCCCGACCGCGCCGCTGACCTCGACCGTCGCCGCCACCGTCGCGGCGAGCGTCAGAGGCGGTCGACCAGGCCGGCGGCCTCCAGGTCGGCCAGGAAGGCGCGCACGTCGGCGGCGGCCCGCTCCCGCCCGACCTGGGCCTGGCCGGCCAGCACCTCGGTCAGCTCGGCGTCAGTGGCCCCGGCCAGCAGGTGCGGCCACAGCAGCGCGGCCGAGCGGTCCAGCGCGAAGTAGACGGACTGCCGGGTGTCCAGCAGTACCGTCTCGTCGCCGGCTGCCCGCCAGGCCACCCGGTCGCTTCTGACCCGATAGACGGGCGGGGTGTCGGTGTTCACTTCGGCACCTCCAGGGTGTTCCGCCGCAGCGGAGCCGGCCGATCGGCCAGCCACACCTGCTGCACCAGCGCCGCCGTACGCGGGTTGACCGGCCAGCCCGACCATTCCCGGCGCAGCGCCGCCACGTCCACCAGCGAATCGTCGATCCCGCCGCCGTCCCAGGCGCGTACCACCTCACGGGTCGCCGCCCGGAAGAACACCTCGTTGAAGGTGGCCTTGCGGCGGGGCGCGACGATCAGCGACGGCAGGGCGGCGTCGGCGACCATCGCGAGCAGTTCCCGCCGGGACGGTGACCGCAGCCCGCCGTGGTGGGCGGTCAGAGCGGCGGCGAAGCCGTCGTCCAGCAGCGGTGTCACCGCCAGCACGTCGTTGTCGGTGGCGAGCATGGCCAGGCTGGCCCGGCTCATCGTCAGGTCGCGGCGGCGCAGGTGCCAGGGGATCCGCCCGGCCAGGCGGCGCGGCTCAGCGCGCTGCTCGGCGCGGAACGCGCGGCGCACCTGCCGCGCCACCTCCGGGCGCAGCCAGGGGAACGGGTCCGGCTCCCGGTGTCGCAGGCGGGCCCGTAGCCGGCCGAGTCGGGCCCGCACCGAGCCGGGACGCCGCCGCCAACCGGCCAGGACCTGGTCCCCGCCGAGCCCGGTGAGCAACGCACCGCCCCGAGCCAGCTCCACGATCGGCAGGTGCACGTGCCGGTTGAACGGGTGTACCTGCCCGTACCGGGTCAGCACCCGCCGGGCGACGGAGCCGACCAGGTCCAGATCGTCGCCGGCCTGGAGGATCTGCCACTGCCGGGCCAGCCTCAGCTCGGCGATCACCCGGTCCTGCCAGGGCGACTCCTCGGCGCGGGGTGCGTCGGTGAAGCGCCAGGTGACCGGCACCGGGTCCGGCAGCCCCTCCCGCCGCGCCACCCGGGCGGCGATCGCCAGCACCAGCGAGGAGTCCACCCCGCCGGAGAAGCTGACCATGCAGGGCGGCCGGCGCAGCGCCGGCAGCACCGCCCGTTCCAGGGCGACCAGCGGCGCCGGTGCCGGGCCGGACCAGGCGACCGGTGGGCGCGTGGCGGGCTCCAGACCGAGCATGATGCCGCACGCCACGTCGAGGCCGGTGGAGCGAAGTGGTACGAGGTCAGTCACGGGTGAGCACCCCTCTGCGTCGGGCGATCCACAGCGCGCGGTCGAAGATCCAGGCGGACAAGGGCAGCAGTACGGCGGCGGTGCCGGCGAGCACCGCCGCCGCCCCGGCCCAGCCGCCCCCGGTGAGCGCGTGCCGCAGCCCGTCCAACGCCACGCGAGTGGGCAGCAGGGCGCACACCGGGTGCAGGACGTCGGGCAGCGCCGAGGTCGGGAAGTACGTGCCGGACAGGAACGACAGGGCCACCACCAGCAGCCGGGCCACCGGGTCGCCGTGCCCGACCGCGACCGCGAACCCCATCAGCACCATCCCGAACGGCAGCGCGCACAGCGCCGCGAGGGCCAGCACGATCAAGACGCCGGGCCAATGGGCGTCACCGACGTGCAGGCCGAAGATGCCGGCCAGCAGGCCGAGGTACACCCCGGCGCGCAGCAGCGCGAAGGCGAACGGGTAGCCGACCAGCCCAAGCGCCAGCGACCAGCCCGGCACCGGCTGCGCGGCCAGCAGTTCCAGCATCCCGTCCCGCTGCTCGGCCGTCACCCGGGCAACCACCTGCACGGTCGCCGCCTGGATCACCAGCAGGAAGACGATCCCCACCGCGACGAAGTCGAAGTAACTGGCGGAGCGGGCGAAGTCGACGGCCGGGGCCGGTATGAGCACCCGGGAAACGAACAGGAAGACCAGCAGGTTGAGCAGCCCGAACAGCAGGTCCAGCAGGAAGGACAGCCGCACCCCGCGACGCTCGGCCAGGTCTCGGCGCAGCAGCGCCAGCACCGTGCGCCCGCCGGCCCGCCAGGAGACCGGTGCGCCGTCGGACCGGGCGCTGGCGGCACCGGCGGCGGGCGCGGAGCGCAGGTCGCTGTTCATCGACGTACCGGCATGGCAAGCGTGCGGTCGCACCGAACGCGGTCGGAATCCAGGTGCGAGGCGAGCACGCAGGTCAGTCCTGGGCGGCGGTCCAGGGCGGCCCAGAACATCGCCCGTGCCCCGGCGTCCAGGGACCGCCCGGGCTCGTCGAGTAGCAGCACCGGCGGGTCGCCGAGCAGTGCGCGGGCGACGCTGATCCGGGCCCGCATCCCGGCGGAGCACCGCTGGGCAGGCACCTGGGCGTACTCGGCGATGGCGAATTCCTCCTCGACCCGGGCGACCGCCGCCGCCGCTTCCCGGGCGGGTAGCCGCATCCGGGCCAACAGCATCAGATTGTCGTGCCCGGAGAGCCGGCCGCAGAGAGTCTGCTCCGGGGCGAGAGCGATGCCGACCAGGCGGCGGGCCGCCGGTGTTCCGGCTGGTCGGCCCGCGATGGTCGCCCGGCCGCTGCTCAGTGCGAGGGTGCCGGCCAGGCAGCGCAGCAGGGTGGTCTTGCCGGTGCCGTTGCCGCCGGTGAGCAACAACCGGGTGCCGGGCGGGACCTCCAGGTCGAGCCCCGAGAAGACCGGGCGCCGCCCGAAGGCCCGCCCGGCACCGTCGAGTCGCAGCATGTCGGGGGCGAGTGGTCGACCGGGAGGGTCAGATCGAACCCTCGACACCGGACTGGCCGTCGACGTCCGCGATCCCGGGGAAGCCGCCCTGGGTCAGCTCGGCCAACGTGCCGAGTCGCCACAACTGCGGCGGCTGGTAGCCCTCCGGAATCTCGGGCGGCGACACGGGAGAGGGAATAATGCTCATCTAACATCCTTTGATTGAACAAAACGGGTATAAGCATGCTACACCGCAGCGTCGGCTACAGACAGGACCCAGCAGGCCAAAGCCGACCTCTACCGTCTCGCGTGGCGTAGGGTGTCCGGCCAGCAGGCTCTGACGGCGGTCGTTAGCGGCGGGCTGACCGGAAGGCGTACCAGACGGCGCCGAGGGCGAGCACGCCGAAGCCGGCGAGCACGCTGGACAGCGGCAGGTTGACCGCGAGCAGTACGCAGCCGATCAGCCCCGCGACGGCGAGGGCGTGCACCGGTAGCTTCCGCGACGGTTCCCGGCCGAGCGTCAGTGCCGCCGCGTTGGTGATCGCGTAGTACACCAGCACGGTGACGCTGGAGAACCCGATCGCGCCCCGCACGTCACCGAGGGCGACCACCAGGATCACCGCGACCGCCACGGCGAGTTCGGCCCGCGCCGGCACCCGGTAGCGGGGGTGCACCGCGGCCAGCGCGTTGGGCAGGTCCCGATGACGGGCCATCGCCAGGGTGGTGCGGCCGACCCCGGCGAGCAGGGAGAGCAGCACGCCGGTCACCGCGACCGTCGCGCCGGCGCGTACCACCCACTCCAGGCCGGGCAGTCCGGCGGCGGTCACCACGTCGGCCAGGGGCGCGGCGGAGGCGGCCAGCCGGTCGGCACCGAGCACACCGACGGCGATCACCGCCAGGGCCAGGTAGATCGTCAGCACGACGCCGAGCGCCAGCGGCACCGCCCGGGGGATGGTGCGCTGGGGATCGCGTACCTCCTCGCCGAGGGTGGCGACCCGGGCGTAGCCGGCGAAGGCGAAGAAGAGCAGCCCGGCAGCGGTGAGCACGCCCCGCCCGCCGTCCGGCGGCTCGGCGAGCCGGGCCAGCTGCACCTGGCTGGCACCGGTGGCCGCGACCAGGGCCAGCACGGCGAGCACCAGGACCACCAGGATCCGGGTCGCGGCGGCGGTCTTGCCGATGCCGCGCAGGTTCACCGCGGTCACCGCGACCACCGCCAGCACCGCGACGAGCCGGGCCTGCCCCGGCCAGAGGTACGCCCCGATGGTCAGCGCCATCGCCGCGCAGCTCGCCGTCTTGCCGACCACGAAACCCCAGCCGGCCAGGAAGCCGGAGAACGGGCCGAGCCGTTCCCGGCCGTAGACGTACGTGCCGCCGGACTCCGGGTAGCGGGCCGCCAGCCGGGCCGAACTGGTCGCGTTGCAGAACGCGATGAACCCGGCCAGGACCAGCGCGGCCAGCAGACCGCTGCCGCCGGCCGCCGCCGTGGCGGGGGCGAAGACCACGAAGACGCCCGCGCCGAGCATCGAACCCAGCCCGATGACGACGGCATCCGGTACGCCCAACCGGCGCGCTAGTCGATCCACAGCAGCACCCTAGGGGTGTTGGATGAACGGCCGGTCCCACCGCCGTAGCCGGCCGGGCAGCGGCAGGTCGTCCCAGGGCACCCGGTGCAGCAGCCGGTCCAGCAGCAGCCCGAGCAGCAGGGCGGCCAGCCCGTCGGTGAGCCAGTGAAAGTTCAGGTATGTGGTGGTGACCAGCAGGATCGCCGGCGGCGCGTACCGGACCAGCCGGTAGGGCCCGACCGGCAGCCGCCCCGCGGTCAGGCAGGCCAGCAGCAGGGCGATCACGCCGTACCAGACGATCGCGTTGGCCACGTGCCCCGACGGGTACGACATCGAGTAGGCGCCGACCGGCAGTTGGTTGAAGATCTCCACTGCCTCCTCGGGTGCCAGGAACGGCTCCTTCACCGACGCGGTGGGCGCCGCCCGATCCGTCCAGAGCTTGAGCGGACCGATCGTCAGGGTGGTGATCAGGAAGGCGCCCGCCACCAGCAGCAACGGCCGCACGGTGTGCCGCCGCCACGCCACGGCCACGGCGAGCGCGCCGGAGACCGGCAGCAGCAGCCAGCCGCCCTGACCGAGCAGGTTGAACACCCGGGCGGTCCAGTACAGCGGGGTCGGGTCGTGCGTGAAGGCCCACTCGCTCACGGCGAGGTCGAGGCCGAGCAGGTGGCCCGCGGCGAGGGCGCCGGTCAGCGCGACGAACCCCGCCAGCAGCAGTGTGTCGAACCACCAGCCGCCCGGGCGGACCGGTGCCAGGCGCATCCTCCGGCGTACCGGTGTCGTTTCCCGCACCCGGATCACGCTACCGGCCCCGGTGCCGACGCCGACCCGCGCGGTGCGGGGGTGACTGTGGGCCCAGCCACGCGGGGAAGCGTTCCGGCGGGGAAAGCGTCAGACTTGACGCCGTGCGGATCACCTCGGCCCTAGTCGACCCGGCGCTGCTCGACCTCCCCTGGTCGACACCGCTGGAGCAGTGGCCGGCCGAACACCTGGTCGCGCTGCCCCAGGGCATCTCTCGGCACGTGGTGCGCTTCGTCCAGTTGGGCGGGCACGTCTACGCGGTCAAGGAGACCGGCGAGCGGGTCGCCGAGCGGGAGTACGACCTGCTGCGCGCCCTGGAGCGGATCGACTTCCCGTCGGTGAAGGCGGTGGCGATCGTGGCCGACCGGGAGTCCGACGCCGGTGAGCCGCTGGATCCCGTGCTGATCACCCGCCATCTGCAGTTCTCCCTGCCCTACCGGGCGCTGTTCTCGCACACGCTGCGCCCCGAGACGATGGGACGGCTGCTCGACGCACTCGCCGCGCTGCTGGTCCGGATGCACCTGACCGGCTTCTTCTGGGGTGACTGCTCGCTGTCGAACACGCTGTTCCGGCGGGACGCGGGGGCCTTCGCCGCGTACCTGGTCGACGCCGAGACCGGCGCGCTGCGGAGCATGCTCTCCAACGGCCAGCGCGGCGAGGACCTGGAGATCGCCCGGGTCAACATCTTCGGCGAGGCGCTGGATCTCCAGGCCGCCGGCCTGCTGCACGACTCGATCGACCCCGAGGTGGTCTGCGAGGAGGTGGTGCAGCGGTACGAGCGGCTGTGGCACGAGATCACCTACGAGCAGCAGGTCGAGCGGGAGGCCCGGCACGACATCGAGGGGCGCATCCGCCGGCTCAACGAGATGGGGTTCGACGTGGCCGAGGTGGCCATGTCGACCATCGACAACGGCCGCTATCTGATCCGGCCGAAGGTGGTCGACGCCGGCTACCACCATCGCCGGCTACTTCGCCTCACCGGCCTGGACGCCGAAGAGAACCAGGCCCGCAAGCTGCTCAACGACCTCGACGCGTACCGGGCGGAGAGCGACCTGATCGACGAGCAGCAGGCCGCGCACCGCTGGCTGACCGAGGTGTTCGAGCCGGTGGTCCGGGCGGTCCCCGCGCAACTGCGACGCAAGCTTGAGCCGCAGGAGTTGTTCGCGCAGATCATCGAGCACAAGTGGCTGCTCTCCGAGCAGGCCGGCCGGGACGTCGGGATGCGCCACGCGGTGCACTCGTTCCTGGCGGACGTGCTGGTGCACCGCCCGGACGAGCAGGCCGTCCTCGGCGTGGAGATCCCGACGCCGGGCTGACCCGCGCCCGCTGTCGGGTCATTCCACCCAGGCGCCGGCCCGCATCACCCGGACGACGTTCAGGTCGTCGTCGAGCACGACCAGGTCGGCGCGCAGCCCGACCTGCAGGGCGCCGACCTGATCAGCGATGCCGACCGCCAGGGCCGGGGTGGTGGACGCCATCCGTACCGCGTCGGGGACATCGACGCCGGCGGTCACCGCGCTGCGCAGCGCCGCGTCCATGGTGAGCGTGCTGCCGGCGATCGCGCCGTCGCGGGAGAGCCGGGCCACCCCGTCGGCCACGGTCACTTCCTGACCGCCCAGCTCGTACTCGCCGTCGGGCATGCCGGCGGCGGCCATCGCGTCGGTGATCAGCGCGCAGCGCTCCGGTCCGGCGGTCGAGGTGGCGAAGGTGAGTGTCCCCTCGTGCAGGTGTACCCCGTCGGCGACGAGTTCGCAGACCACACCGGGCGCGGACAGCAACGCCACGACCGGGCCGGGCTCCCGGTGGTGCACCGGGCGCATCCCGTTGAACAGGTGGGTGCCGACGCTCGCGCCGGCCGACAGCGCGGCGCGGGTCTGCTCGTACGTCGCGTCGGTGTGGCCGACGGCCACGACCACCCCGTGCCGGGTGAGCAGTTCGATGGCCTCCAGCGCGCCCGCGCGCTCGGGGGCGATGGTGACCATCCGCACCGCACCGTCACCGAGCTTGATCAACTCGGTCAGCTCTTCGGCGGACGGGTCGCGAAGGAACTCCGGGTTCTGCGCGCCGCAGCGAGCGGCGGAGAGGTACGGCCCCTCGAAGTGGATGCCGGCCAGCACGCCGTCGCGAACCAGCGGCGCGAAGGCGGTGGTGGCCGAGCGCATCAGTTCCAGCGGTGCGCTGACCAGGCTGGCCAGCAGGCTGGTGGTGCCGTGCCCCAGGTGGAACGCGGCCGCGGCCCGTGCCTGGCCGGCGTCGCCGGTGGTGAAGGTGTGCCCGCCCCCGCCGTGCGTGTGGATGTCCACGAAGCCGGGCACGATCCAGTGCCCGTCCCGCGCCGACGGGTACTCGGCGACGGCGCTGATCCGATCGCCCTTGACCTCGACGCAGCCCTGCCAGATCACCCCGCTCGGGGTCACCACCTTGCCGTTTACCCGGATGGTCACCGCTTCTCCAGTTGGTCGAGAGCGAGCAGGGCGGCGCCGAGGCAGCCCGCCTCGTCGCCGAGGGCGGCCGGGACCAGTCGTGGTTCCCGGTGGAAGGTCAGTCGGTCCCGCAGCGCGGCACGCAGCGGGTCGAACAGCCCGGCGCCGGCCTGGGCGAGGCCGCCGCCCAGGACGATGGTTTCCACGTCGAAGAGGGCCTGGCCGGTGGCGAGGCCGTCGGCCAGTGCCTCGACTGCCTCCCGCCAGACCCGGGTGGCCAACTGCTCACCGGCCGCCGCCCGAGCGGCCACCTCGGCGGCGCTCACCATCGTCCGCCCCGGATCCGGTCTGGCGGCGGACCCATCGTCCGACGTGATGCCGGTGCCGGTGGCGGTGCCGGTGGCGGTGGCGGCGAGTTCGGCGTAGCGGTGGGCGACGGCCGAGGCGGACGCGATCGCCTCCAGGCAGCCCGGCCGCCCGCAACCGCAGACCGGCCCGTCCGGGCGGACCAGGATGTGACCGAGTTCCCCGGCGGCGCCGTGCGCCCCGGTGGCGGCCGCGCCGGCCACCACGTGCGCGGCGGCGATGCCGGTGCCGATCGCCACGAAGAGCACGTGTCCGGCGTTGCGGCCGGCGCCCAACCGCGCCTCGGCGAGGCCACCCGCGCGCACGTCGTGGCCGAGCGCCGTGGGCAGGCCGAGCCGCCGGGACGCCAGCTCGCGCAGGGGTACGTCGCGGAAGCCGACGTTCGCCGACCAGAGCGCGACCCCGCGCGCCTCGTCCACCACGCCCGGCACCACGATGCCGAGCGCGGTCGGAGTGAGCCCGTCCGCGCGCGCCTTGGCGGCCAGCCCGTCGGCCACCGTCAGGATCGTCTCGACCACTGCGTCGGGACCGCGCCCGGCGTCGGTGGGGTGCCGTTCGGAGTGCCGCACGGCACCGTCCGCGCCGACCAGCGCGCACTTCATCCCGGTGCCACCCACGTCCAGCGCGACGGCAACCTCCCCGCCACTCATTCCCACCGCATCACCCGACGCCTCGACGCGAACGGATTTTGGTGCGGGAACGCCCCACTGAGGGCAGGTTCGTACCAGGATCTCGTGGCGACGAACTCACGTGAGCACCACGGAGCGGCTCAGGTGTCGGGGGGCATCCGGGTCGAGCCCGCGACTGGTGGCGAGGGCGACGGCGAAGCGCTGCGCCAGGATCAGGTCGGCCATCGGGTCGACCGGGGTGCGTCCGGCCGCCCACCGGCCGAGCACCGTGTGGTAGCCGTGGGTCCGGCTGTGCGCGAAGGCCGCGCCGGTGGCGGCGACATCCTCGGGTAGCCCCTCGGGTAGCTCGCCGAAGGCCCAGACCAGCCGGCCGGGGGCGGCCACCGAGATGGGGCCGTGCCGGTAGTCCATCGCCGGGTACGCCTCGGCCCAGAAGGTGGCCGCCTCGCGGCACTTCAGCGCGGCCTCCTGGGCGAGCCCGATGGTCCAGCCGCGACCGAGGAAGGTGACCTGTTCGATCAGGCTCGGGTCGATCGGCAGCGGGGCGCGGACGGCGACCTCCGCGTCGGCGACCAGGGCCGTGATGTTGTCGCCGAGGTGGGCGCGGAGCAGCGCCAGTGCGGTGGTGGCGAAGCGGGTCTGCACCACCGAACGTTCGTCGGCGAAGGGCATGGTGACGGCGGCGTCCGCGGCCTGTGCCGCCGGTGCGTCGGGGTCACCGACCAGCACCGTGGTCGACGTCCGCCCGCGTAGCGCGGTGAGCAGGTCCAGCACCTCGGTGGTGGTGCCGGACCGGCTGATCGCCAGCAGGCGGTCGTAGCGGCGGTTGATCGGGAATTCGCTGGCCTGGAAGGCGTCGGTCTCGCCCTGACCGGCGGCCTCGCGACGGGCGGCGTACGCCATTGCCATGAACCACGATGTGCCGCAGCCGACGACGGCGACCCGCTCGCCGGGGCGCGGCAGCCGGTCGAGCATCTCCGGCGCGAGTTCGGCAGCCTGGCGCCAGCAGTCCGGCTGGCTCGCGATCTCCGCGTGGACGAACGCCATGAGAAACACTCCTCGCAGGGGCGGACCGATGCGCGATACGGCTCGTTAATCCCGTCTTTCGCGCGTCATTCTGCGCGAAACTAGGCGGGGAAGGCAACCGGAGGGGTAATCGCGCAGCCGAGGGCTTTGCCTCATCGTAGTTTCGAGCACTAGTGTGCACGCAACCAATCACCGATCGTGCAGGCACGGAGGCTCCGGGGTGGACCGCTACGCGAGATGGAACGCCCTGCTCGAAATGCTGACCGACTCCGGTCGGGTCGCCGTCGAGGAGGCCGCCGCGCGCCTGGACGTCTCCCAGGCCACGATCCGCCGGGACTTCGACCAACTCGCCCAGCAGCAGATGATCACTCGTACCCGGGGCGGGGCGGTAGCCAACGGAGTCTCGTACGACCTGCCGCTGCGGTACAAGACGGCCAAGCACTCGGCCGAGAAGCAGCGCATCGGTGCCGCCGCGGCGGCTCTCGTCTCGCCGGGCACGGTGGTCGGTCTCAACGGCGGCACCACCAGCACCGAGGTGGCCCGGGCGTTGGCCGTGCGGCCGGACCTCAACACCAACGCCGAGGGCGCTCAGTTGACAGTGGTCACCAACGCGCTGAACATCGCCAACGAACTGCTGGTCCGCTCCCGGATGAAGGTCGTGGTGGCCGGTGGGGTGGTCCGGCCGAAGTCCTTCGAGCTGGTCGGTCCGCTGGGCGGTGCGTTGCTGCGGGAGGTCACCCTGGATGTGGCGCTGCTCGGGGTGGACGCGATCGATCCGCACCTCGGTGCCGCCGCCCACCACGAGGGCGAGGCGGCGATGAACAACCTGATGGTGGCCCGGGCCAAGCGAGTGGTGATCATCGCGGACTCGTCCAAGTTGGGTGGTCACGCCTTCGCCCGGATCTGCCCGGTCGACCGGGTCGAGACGCTGGTCACCGACTCCGGCGCCGCACCCGGGGTGGTCGAGGCGTTCCGCGCCGCCGGCGTCCACGTCATCTGCGCCTGAGGTGCAAGGAAGGGCCCCTTGTTAACGCCTCCGGTATAGGAGGGGCCCCCTACTAACGGTTTGTTCGGCGTGCTTCCGGCAGGTCGGTCGGCGTGGCGCTGCATACCGGGTATTGCCTTCCTCTGCATACCGCGTATGGTGTCGTCGTCCACCCACACCAACGGGGGAGGTGCAGCTTGCCAGCTGTCCTGGAAATTGAAGGTCTACGAAAGACGTACCGAAGTCGACGCCGCGGCACCCGCAACGCCCTGGACGGCTTCGACATGCGGGTCGAGGCGGGGCAGGTGCACGGCTTCCTCGGCCCCAACGGCTCGGGCAAGACCACCACGCTGCGTACGCTGCTCGGCCTGATCCGGCCCGACGGCGGCCGGATGGCGATCCTCGGGCACGAGGTGCCCGACATGCTGCCGCAGGTCGTCGGGCAGGTCGGCGCGATCGTGGAGAGCCCGCAGTTCTTCCCGCACTTCAGCGCGCGGGACACCCTGTCGCTGCTGGCCAGCGCCGGCGACCTGCCCCAGCAACGGGTCGACGAGGTGCTGGAGTTGGTCGGCCTGCGCGACCGGGCCGGCGAGCGGGTCAAGACGTACTCGCTCGGCATGAAGCAGCGGCTCGCCGTCGCGTCCGCCCTGCTGAAGAACCCGCGGCTGTTGATCCTGGACGAGCCGGCCAACGGTCTCGACCCGGGCGGCATCCGGGAGATGCGTGGGCTGATGCGCGACCTCGCCGAATCCGGGATGACGGTGGTGCTGTCCAGCCACATCCTCGGCGAGATCCAGCTGATCTGCGACTCGGTCACCATCATCTCGCTGGGCCGGCGGGTCGCCTTCGGCCCCGTCGAGGAGGTGCTGGCGCAGCACTCGTCCGGCGCGGTCCGGGTACGCCTGGAGGCGGTCGCCGACCTTCCGGTCGCCGCCACCGCGCTGACCCGCGCCGGGGTACGGGTCACCACGAACCCGGACCACCTGATGCTCGCCGGGGTGGACAAGCCGGCCACGGTCACCCGACTGCTGGCCGAGCAGGGCCTCTACGTCAGCGAACTCGCGCCGATCGCGGTCGACCTGGAGAGCGTCTTCCTCGAACTGACCGCCACCGCGCCGGTACCCGGCCAGCACCGGCAGGTCGACCAGTCCGTACGAGTCGACGGGGCGGAACCGTCCGCGCCCGCCGGAGGAGGTTGGGGCGCGTGAGTCTCTTCCGTACCGAGCTGCGCCGGCTCGCCAAGCGGCGCTTCGCCCGCTGGATGACGGCGGGGGGCCTGCTGGTGCTGGTCCTGGTGGCCGTGGGCATGTTCTTGAGCAACCAGAAGGTCGGTCCCGAGCAGTGGGCCGCGGCCGAGCGGAGCGCTGAGCAGCAGTACCAGGAGCAGGTGCGCTGGGCCGAGGCGGAACGCGCCAACTGCGAGCGGGCCAAGACCTCCGGCGGCGAGTTCTACACCACCGACTGCGAGAGCATCAACCCGCCGCCGCGTGAGGCGTTCGAGGCGCAGTGGTACCTGCCCTCGACCTTCGAGTTCCGCAAGACCTTCGGTGAACTGCTGATCCCGCTCGCCGCGATCCTGGGCATGGTCGGTTTCGTGGTCGGTGCCTCCTTCGTCGGTGCCGAATGGAACACCGGCGGGATGATGAACCTGCTGCTCTGGCGCCCCAAGCGGCTGACGGTCCTGCTGACCAAGCTGGGTGCCCTGCTCACCGGGCTGCTCGCGCTGGCCCTGCCCGCCACCGCCGCCTGGTTCGGGAGCATGTGGCTGATCGCCAACTGGCGCGGGACCACTGACGGGATGACCTCCGGTGCGTGGCAGTCGTTCCTGCTCACCGGGTTGCGCGGCATCGTGCTGGCGCTGGTCGCGACGACGGTGGGCTTCGCCCTGGCGTCGCTCGGCCGGCACACCGCGATGGCGCTCGGCGGTGCGATCGCGGTCATGGTGGTCGGCCAGATCGGACTCGGCATCCTGCTGGAGCTCGCCGGGGTCCGCTTCGCCGAGGCGTGGCTGCTGCCCACGTACGCGCTGGCCTGGATGACCAAGACGATCACGCTGCAGGACTGGCGGTCGTGCGAAGCCACGTACACCGGTGAATGCCTGCCGGCCACCCTGGACATCACCTGGCAGCACTCGTCGGTGCTGTTCAGCGTCGGAGTCGTGATTTTCCTTGGTGCGGCGCTCTGGACGATGCGCCGGCGGGACATCACCTGAGGGCTGCGTGGACCCGGCCGGCCGGCGGCCGACCGGGTCCACGTTGCGCCGGGGTGCGTCGGGTGAAGGCCCTGGTTAGGCTGGGAGGCCCGGTTGGCGTCGCCCGTGCCGGCCGCCCCCGTGAGGAGCCCCATGCAGCCCGCCGACGCCACCCCGGCCGCGCAGACCGGCCCGGACGCGGTCACCGTGCCGCCACCGAGGTCCGCCCCCGAGGTGGAGTCGGATCCGGCGTACGGCGACACCGCCCCGCAGGAACGCGCGGCCGAGGAGGCCGCGCCGGAGGAGACCTCGTCGGGTGATCACGTCCGGCCTGCCGGAGTCGCCACCCCGGGCGGCCTCGGTGAGCGGGAGCGGGCGATCCTCGCCTTCGAACGGCAGTGGTGGCGGCACGCCGGCGCCAAGGAACAGGCCATCCGGGACCGCTTCGGGCTCTCCGCGACCCGCTACTACCAGGTGTTGAACACGCTGCTGGACAATCCGGCGGCGCTGGCCGCCGATCCGGTGCTGGTCGGCCGGCTGATCCGGCTGCGCGCCTCCCGGGCCCGCAACCGTCGCCGCTAGGCGTCACTCCCGCATCTCGCGCTGGCCGTTCGCCGCTGGCCCGCTGGCCCGCTGGCCGCTGGCCCTTTGGCCGCTGGCCGCCCGCCTCGTGGCGGCTGGCCAGGTGAGTGGGTATGTGTTGTGGTGCGGGCAGGCCGCAGCCACCGGCCGGAACCATCGGGCGGAATACGGCTCCGCACGACGGGCGAATGTTGAGCCGCGGTGTGGGTAGCCGGGGCACGGAGGTGGCGGCGATGACCGGAGGCGGCACCGCGCAACCGAGGCGGACGGCGCACGCGACGTACCCAGCGGGAGATGCCGGGCTGCCCGAGGCGCTCTCCGAGGAACGTCGGCGGGGCGCTGCGGTCGGGGCCGCACCGATGATGCGGGTACGCTCCGCATCCGCTCCACCGCCGGGCCGGGGCGTCAACGAGGACCTGGTGTTCCGCTTCGGCCCGCTGGTCGGTGTGCTGGACGGCGCGACCGTGCCGGAGGGCTTCGACACCGGTTGCGTGCACGGGCCGCAGTGGTACGTCCGGCACCTCGCCGCCCGGCTGGGCCTGGCCGAGGCCGCCCGACCGGCCGCGACGCTGGTGAGCAACCTGGCCGCGGCGATTCTCGCGATCCGCGCCGACCACGGCGGGCAGTGCGACCTGGACCATCCCGGTACCCCGGCGAGCAGCGTCTGCCTGCTGCGCGACGGCGGTGACCAGGTCGACTATCTCGTGCTCTGCGACAGCCCGCTGGTGCTCGACACCGGTGGCCGGGTCGACGTGGTCATCGACGACCGGCTGGCCGCCTCGATGGCCAGGCTGGGAGCCACCACCGGCACCACCGGCACCACGGCCATCACCGCCGCCATCACCACGGCCGGCACCACGGCCATCACCACGGCCGCCGCCCCGCCGGAGTCGGCGGGGTCGGCGGAGTGGGCCAACCGGTTCCGGCACGCCGTCACCCGGCAACGGGAGCAGATGAACCGTACGAACGGATACTGGGTCGCCGCCGCCGATCCCGAGGCCGCCTACCACGCGATCGTCGGGACGCTACCGCTGCGCGGGCCGGACGCGCTGCGCCGGGCGGTGCTGCTCACCGACGGGGCGTCCGCCGCAGTCGAGGAGTTCGGGCTCTTCGACTGGACCGGCCTGCTGGACATGGTGACCATCGCCGGACCGGGCGTGCTCATCGACCGGGTGCGGGCCGCCGAGCGGGACCACCCCGAACGGCTGCGCCGGCACAAGCCGGCCGACGACGCGTCAGCCGTGTACTGCGAGTTCACCCGGCTGGACGAGAACTGAGCGTGAGGGGCGACGGGAATTCGGCCCGACCGGCCGGTCCCGCCCGCCGGAGGGGCCGGTCGTCGCGAACCGGGTGGACGTGGGCCGCCGGGCGCGGAAGACTGCGGCACGTGACGGGTGTGGTCCGGTTGGAGCCGGTGGACGAGCAGAACCTCGAACCGTTGCTCTCGGTAGCGGTGGCGGAGGCTGAGCCGGCTGACGTGATGCCGCCCGTGGCGGCCCCGGCCGGCTGGTCACACGCGCGGCGGGAGGCCTTCCGGGAGTTCCACCGGGCCAGCTTCGGCGGCCTCGACGCAGCCACCCGTACCGCGATGTACGCGATCGTGGTCGGTGGCGAGGTGGTCGGGATGATCCGGATGAGCCGGCGGGACGAGCCCGACGTCGCCGAGGTGGGGTTGTGGCTCGGCCAGTCCGCCCGGGGCCAGGGCATCGGCCCGGCGGCGCTACGCGAACTGCTGAACCTGGCGGCGGCGGCCGGCATCCGGACTGTGGCCGCGGACACCTCGTCGGAGAATCGCGGTGCCCTCTCCGTACTCGAAAGGTGCGGTGCGAAACTGCGGGACGACGGCGACCGGGTGTACGCCGAGATCTCCCTGGACGTCGCACCACCGTGCTGAGGGTCGCTCAGCCGCGCTGCTCCGCGTACGCCGCCAGCCAGGCCACCTGAGCCGGATCCAGCGACGGCCGCACCCGAGCCCGAGCGGTGGCGACGTGCGCGGCAGTGACCGTGGAGGCGGTCAGCGACTCGCGCATCGCGGCCAGCGCCGCCTCCCGGACCAGGGCCGCGCAGTCGGCGGCCGAGAAGCCGTCCAACTCCGCGCCCAGCGCGGCCAGGTCGACGTCGGGGGCGAGCGGCACGTTCCGGGCGGCGGCCCGCAGGATCTCCGCCCGGGCCTCGGTGTCCGGCGGCGGCACGTAGACCAGGCGTTCCAGCCGTCCGGGCCGCAGCAGCGCCGGGTCGACCAGGTCGGGGCGGTTCGTTGCGCCGACCACCACCACGTTGCGCAGCGCCTCGACCCCGTCCAACTCGGTCAGCAGCGCGGCGACCACCCGGTCGGTGGTGCCACCGTCGGTGGCCTGACCGCGTACCGGGGCCAGGGCGTCCACCTCGTCGAGGAAGATCAGCGTCGGCGCGGCCTCCCGGGCACGGCGGAACAGTTCGCGTACCGCGCGTTCGCTCTCGCCGACCCATTTCGACAGTAGCTCCGCGCCCTTGACCGACAGCACGTTCGCCCGACCGGATCCGGCCAGCGCGGTGACCAGGTAGGTCTTGCCGCAGCCCGGAGGCCCGTAGAGCAGCACCCCGCGCGGCGGTTGCACGCCGAGCCGCGCGAAGGTGTCCGGGTAGGTCAGCGGCCACAGCACCGACTCGGTCAGCGTCTGCTTGACCTCCACCAGGTCACCGACGTCGTCCAGGGTCACCCGGGCCAGTTCGAGGGTGGAGGCGGCCATGGTGGTCGGCCGCACCACCTCCAGGGCGGCGGAGAAGTCCGCCATCAGCACCGTCGGTTTCTCCGCCGACTTCTGCCGCAGGGCCGCGCGTACCCCGGCCTCGCGGACCAGCGCGGCCAGATCCGCGGCGACGAAACCGGGAGTACGGGAGGCGACCTCGTCCAGCCGTACGTCGTCGGCGAGCGGCACCGGGCGGGTCAGCACGGTCAACTGCTCGCGGCGCAGGGCGGCGTCGGGCAACGGCACGTCGATCCGCAGCGAGAGCATGTCCGGGGCGCGCAGGGCCGGGTCGACCGCCTCCGATCGGCTGGTGGTGCAGACCACCGCCGCGCCGGCCCGGACGATCTGCGCCGCGCACTGGCGGAACACCGTCGTCACCGGCCCCGGCGCGTCCGCCGGGGCCAGCGCCTCCACGTCGGTGACCAGCAGCACGGCCGGCCCGCCGGCCAGCACCTCGGCCGTCGCGGCACGCAGCCGTGCGGCGGCCGAGGAGTTGCTGAGCGCGGCGATCTCGGGGGCCCAGATCTGGTGCACCCGTGCCTGCACCCGAGCGGCCACCGCCCGGACCAGCGCCGACTTGCCCGAGCCGGCCGGCCCGCCGACCAGCACCCCGAGGGCCACGGTGGTACCCAACCGGCCGAGCACCTCCCGGTGGTGGAAGCCCAGGTCGAGCAGCTCGGTCAACTCCTCGGCCTGGGACCGCAGGCCGGGCAGTTCGTCGACCGACGGCACGTCCTGGGCGGTCTCCTCGCCAGGGTCGGTGCCCGGCCGCTCGGTGCTCCCGGCGTTCGACCCGGCGCCGGCTCGGGCGTCCGCTGCGCGGGTGGCGGCGGGGGCCCGCAGCGTTCCTGGTTCGGGCCGGGTGCCGGCGTCGCCGTGGGTGGCCGGTCCGTGTTCCCAACCGACGAGGGTGTCCATGGTGACGAGTGCGCCCGGGTCGGGCTCGGCGGTGACGACCCGCAGGAGGGTGCTGGTCCAGGCATAGCCGACCCGCGTGGAGAGGCTGCGTCGGGCGGCCTCGACCAGGGTGCGGGTCGTGGCGTCCGGCAGCACGTCCTGCGGAAGCAGCGAGACGTCGTCCCCGGCGGTGACCACCTTGCCGAGCAACGCCAGCCGGAGCATCTCCGGGGAGACCACCGCGACGATCTCCGCCGGCCCGGCGAGCAGCACCCGCCGCGCTGCGGTGACCGGGAGGGGCGACAACCGCACCTGCCCGCCGTCGCGTACGCCGAGGTTGCCCAGCATCAGGTCATCGGCGTGCAGCAGGCCGGCGCTCGCCGTAGGCTCGGCCGCCGCGACGATGCCGGCGGTCACCCGTCGGCCGCTCAGCCGGACCGGATCACCCGGCCGCAGCGCGAGCGCGGTCAGCGCCTCCGGATGCACCCGGACGATGCCCCGCCGGGCGTCCAGTGCGGCCGGCCGCAGACTCGCGATCAAGGTCAGCTCGGGTTCGCCCACCGCCCGACCCTAGACGGCCCGGTCATCTTCCGTCCGGTCAGCCCGGAGGCTCCTCCCTGCCCAGCAGGGACGGATCACGACGGATCAGCTCGGCCAGCCGGGCCGCCGGGTCCGCACTCAACCCGTCCTGGACGGTGGACCAGCCGGGCACGGTGTTCACCGACAGCGGCCAGGCCGGCGGCGGCGCGGCCGGCTGCGCGGTGGCCGTGACCTCCTGGTCGGTCCAGGCCACCCGCAGGTCGTACGCCTGCCCGTCGTGCTCGACGCGGGCGGTGACGGCCGCACCCGGGTGGGCCGCCACGGCCTCGCGCAGCGCCTCGGCGACATCCTCCACCACATGCCGTGGCGGTGCCTCGTGGGCCGGTTCGTGGGCGCCGGCTCGACCGATCTCCGCATTTCGACGCTCGGCCCGGCTCAGGTCGGAGCCGGGTGCGTAGCCCGGCTCCGGACCGGGCTGATCTGCGCCCGTGATGGTCGGTTCCGTGGACCGTCGGCGCAGCGCCTCTTCGCGGCGTCGCATCCGATCCAGGGTCTCGTCCAATCCGCCCCTCATCCGCCTCACCCCTTCCCACGAGAGGCCGCGAGCCGGTCGGCTCAGGCCCGTTTCTCCCGGGTGGCCCGCTCCAGTGCCCGATCCAGGACGACCAGCAGGGCGTCCCTTACCGATAGTCGGTCACGGGCGTCGAACTGCACCAGAGGCACATGTTCGCCGATCGCGAGGGCCCACCGGATCGCGCCGAGATCGTGTGCCAGCCGCCCGTCGAAGGCGTTCACCCCGATGACGAAGGGCAGGCCGGCCCGTTCGAAGAAGTCGATCGCCGCGTAGCAGTCGTCCAGCCGGGCGCTGTCGACCACCACCAGTGCGCCGAGCGCCCCCCGAGCCAGGTCGTCCCACATGAAGCCGAAGCGGCTCTGCCCCGGCGTGCCGAACAGGTAGAGCTTCAGGCTCCGGTCGATGGTGACGCAGCCGAAATCCATCGCCACCGTGGTCGTGGTCTTGCCGGAGCGCTGTCCCGGATCGTCGATACCGATCCCGGCCGTGGTCATCTCCGCCTCGGTGGTCAGCGGAGCGATCTCCGAGATCGAGCCCACGGTGGTCGTCTTGCCGACCCCGAAACCACCCGCCACCAGGATCTTGACCGGGATCGGCGGCGTGGCGCGCCGCGTACCGGTCGCGGTCGGTGTCGTGGCCGGCGGCCGGTACGGCGGTGGGGCCGGTGGATGGGCCGGCGGTGGGGCCGGTGGATGGGCCGGCGGTGGGGCCGGCGGTGTGGCCCGTCCGATGGACGGCGGTGTCGTCGGTGCGGGGCCGCCGTAGCGGGCCGCGGCGCTGTTGGCGGCGAGCGCGCCCTGCGGGGCGACCGGCCAGTCAGGAGATTGCACGGAGTCCATCAATCACTCGCAGGATGACGTCGGGGTCGAGGGCCTCGTCGGCGTCGGTGACGTGTACGTCCAGATGGCCGGCGGCCCGCAGGTCGCCCACCAGCACCCGGGTCACGCCGAAGTGCAACCGGGTCCTGGCGGAGATCTCGGCTATCGAGATCGGCTCGCCGCAGAGTGCCACGATCGCCTGGAGTTCCGGGGCCAACCGGGCGGCGGTGGCACTCCACGGTTCGGCGGTCGACCGGGCGGTCACCTGGGTCTCCAGGCCGATCGTGGGGTCCGCTCCGGCCACCCGGCCGGCGGTGAGCACAAAAGGGCGGGGTCCGGCCGGCCCTGCCGCCTCGGGCTCCGATCCGACCGCCGCCGGTACCCCCACCGGCCCGGCGGAGCCGGCCGGGGAGCACTCGCGCAGGTAGGGCCGGATCCGGACCACCGGATCCTGCTCCGCACCGGCGGCGTCGGGATTCATTGCTGAACGGAGTTCTTGAGTTCGGCGATGAGGCGCGGAGTCAGCGCGCCACCGGCCCGTCCGGCGAAGAGGGTCATCTCGTAGGCGACGGTGCCCAGGTTTGCCGACCGGTCGGCGACCACACCGAGCACCGAGCCACTGCTGATCGCGCTGATCAGCAGGTAACCCTCGGCCATGTCCACCACGACCCGGTTGAGCCCGCCCAGCGCGTACCAACTGGCCGCACCGCCAGCCAGGCTGGTCATGCCGGAGACGACCGCGGCGAGACGCTCCGCGTTGGACCGGTCCTTGATCGCGGACATGGCCATCAGCAGCCCGTCCGACGACACGGCGATCGCCTCCAGCACTCCCGCCGTGCCGGTGGTGAAGGAGTCCAGGAGCCAGTTGAAGGTGCGCGCCTCAGGGCTGAGGTCACCGCCCGGAAGGTTCGGGTGGTCGAGATTCTCGTGTACGTGGGGGCTGGTCACCGTGGCGTTCCTTCTTCGTCGCTGCGGTCGGTACGGACATCGCGCAGAGCCCGGGCCACGCCCGTCTCGAACGCGTTGATGCGGTCGCGGACCTCGGCTGGGTCGCCCGGGTCCTGACTGATCGGTTGCTGGGGTAGCGCAGCGATCAGGTTCGCGCCCGGAACCCGCCGGGACAGCCGTGACAGGCCGGCCGGGGAGGGCGGCGCGACCGGCTCGGGCCCGCCGGCCTGGCTCTGCTCGGCCCGGCGTACCCCCGACTCGAACTCCTCGACGGCGGTACGGGCGGCGACCGGGTCGGCGTCGGTGGCGTCCACCGGACCGACCCGGGGTGCCGTCCTCGGCAGGCTGGCCCCCGGGACCCGCTGCCGGACGCCCGGCATCGGGGCGGGCGGGGCGGTCGACACCTGCGACACCGGCTCGAAGCCGGTGGCGGTGGCCGGCTCCGCGTCGGTGGACGGGGCGGCTTCCAGGCTGGTGGCGAAGGCGTCCCAGGACTCGGCCAGCTCGATGCTCTCGGTGGCGCGGCTGAGCAACCTGTGGTCGAAGCCGGGCGCCGCCGAGGAGTCGGTCGTCGAACGGCCCGCGCCGGCCGTCGCCAGCGCCCCCTCGCCGGGTACCACTGCCGGCTCGGGCTGGTACCGGACCGGCGGGGTGGCCGCGGGGGCGGCCCGGCCGACCGCGACGGCCGGGAGACCGGCCTGCTCGGGGGCCGTGACCACCAGCGACGACCGGGGGATCCGCAGCACGGCGGTGACGCCACCGCCGGGGGTCGCGACGAGGGCGATCTGCCAGCCGTGCCGGCGGGCCAACCGGCCCACCACGAACAGCCCGAGCACCTCGGTCGGGGCGAGGTCGAGTCGCTCCCGTCGGGTGAGCCGCGCGTTCTCGTCGGTCAGCCGTGCCTCCGTCATGCCGATCCCGTGGTCGACCACGGTCAGCTGCACACCGTCCTCGTTGAGTTCGCCGCCGACCACGACCCGCGTGTGCGGCGGCGAGAAGACAGTGGCGTTCTCCATCAACTCGGCGAGCGCCAGCACCAGATCGCCGATGATCGCCGGCGCCGCCGCGACCTCGGTCGGTATCTGCAGGTCCACCCGGGTGTAGTCCTCGATCTCGCCGAGGGCCAGCCGGACCACGTCGGTCAGCGGAACCGGTGCGACGTGCGCGACGTCGCCGGCCGCACCGGAGAGCACCACGAGGTTGCCCGCGTTGCGTCGTAGCCGGCTGGAGATGTGGTCGAGCCGGTACAGGTTCTCCAGCCGTCCCGGCTCGGTCTCCTGCTGCTCCAGCCGGTCGATCAGGGCGATCTGACGACCGACCAGGTTCTGGGTACGCCGACCGACGTGGCCGAACATCTGGGCGACGTTGCGGCGGCTGGCGGCCTGCCGTTCCACCAGCCGGGCGGCCGTGTTCTGCACCCGTTCGAAGGCGCGGGCCAGGTCACCGATCTCGTCCCGGGCCCGTACGTCGACCGGGTCGAGACGAACCGGCTGGGCGTTGTCGGTCTCGTCGTCGGCGACCCGGACCAGCTCGGACTCGGCCACCCGGGCGACCCGGTCGGCGGAGCGGGTGAGCCGGGTCAGCGGTCCGGTGACCGTACGACCGATCGCCAGGGCGAGCAGCACGACGACGAGCAGGGTCGACGCGACCAGGGCCGTCACCCAGTACGCCGCGGTCAGCGCCGCCTGTCGTTGCGCGCGCACCTCGGCGGTGACGTCGGCGACCAGCTTCTTCTCCACGAACTGACCGAGGGTGACCAGTGAGGAGACGGTCGGGAAGAGCGCCTCCAGGGGCCTGCCGGCGACCGCGGCCACCGGGTCCAGCGCGCTCTGCTCGAGGAATTCCGGACTGGTCCGAGCATCCACCGCGGTCTGCTCGATGTTCACCAGCTCCTGCTGCTCGGGGGTGAGCAGGCCGAGCATTCTGTTGCTGTCCGCCTGCAGGGTCGCCATGTTGGCCACGAACGCGGTGGCGAGCTGCTGCGGGTCGGGGGAGGCGGCGATCAGCACGATCAGGGCGCCGCCGCTACTGAGCCCCTCGCTCTTGCGCAGGATGCCGTCCAGTGCCAGCACCTGCTTGCCGGCCGGGGTACGGGTGTCCACGTCGTAGGGCAGCCGCAACGAGTCGATCAGGGCGACATGGACCGGCCCGTACGCGCCGATGACCTGCTCTGGGCGGGCCTGTCCGGCCTGCACCGCCGTGCGGACCTCGGCCAGCCGTTTGACACCGTCGAGGGCGCCGGCCACCTCGGCGGGCAGTTCGTCGCCGAACTCGATGCGCAGGTCGACCACCCGGTCGTCCACCTCGGCGATCTCCTGCACCAGTTCGCTGCGCTGGACCTGCCCGAGAAGCAGACCGATGGCGAGCATGCGTTCCCGCTGGAGGTGCTGAAGCAGGGTGCCGACCCGGCTGGCGACCTGGACGGTGCTGTCGATCTCGCCGGCCCGCTGGGCCACGCCGGTCCGTTCCCAGACCACCGGGAGGGTCAGTCCCAGCATGCAGAGCAGGGGAATGATCACCAGCAGGGTCAGCTTGCCCCGGATCCGGAGGCTATCGAGCAGCATCGAAGGGCCTCCACCGGTCCGGCTCGTGGGCCTGTCCCAGCGGCTGTAGCTCGCTCGCCGGGCGCGTCGTCACGGGCTCCCACCGCGTGCCGGTGGATCGAGGCGCTTCGACGGGCTCGCCGCTGTCCGCTTCGGTCCCGGCGGAAGTGTCCCTCGGACGGGACACCCAGATGTTCGCCGCGAGGGCCAGCAGGAGCAGGAGGGCGAGGCTGCCCGCGCCGAGGACCAGCAGGCCGTCGCGGTCCATCTGGTCGATCCGTTCCGTCAGCAGCCGGTCGATCTCGTCGAGGAGAACCGGTTGGAGCAGCTGAGCGGCCGTCTGTGCCTCGTTGCGGGCCGCGATGAGCCGGGTCGTGTCGACGGTGCCGGCGCGGTCGGTCGGCTGGGCGTACAGCGCCATCGCCTCGACGGCCCGCTGGTAGGCGTCGAAGGGGGTGAGCACGCTGGCGCCCAGGTCGGCGCTCTCGGTGCTGTCCACCACCGCCCGAAGGTTGTTGGCCAGGTCGTTGGCGGGCTGGACGGCGGCGCTGCGGAGGGTGGCCAGCTGGCTGAGGGACTGGATCCGGTCGGTGGCCGGCCGCCGGTTGATCAGTACGGCCAGGTCGGTGAGCCGGCCGGCGTTGACCATCGCCTCGGGCATCTCCTCCCCGACGCCGTCCTGGAGGAAGTACGAGTCGGCACCGGAGTCCCGGATCAGGCCGGAGGTTTCCCGGACCTTGCCGTGCAGGGCCAGCAGCAGGTCGGTGACCTCGCCGTAGGTGGTGAAGGCGGCCTCGGGGTCGGCCAGCGAACGTTCGGGCAGCGCCTCCAGCTTCGCGCGGAGCCCGGCCCACCGCTCACTGGTGTTCAACTCGGCGCCGACCCGGACATCGACCGCCGCGGCCTGCTCCACCGCCTTGTCGAGGGTGTCCCGGGGCAGCGTCCGGCCGGTCACGGCGGCGCTCTGTGCGTCGACCAGCGCATTGGTCACCGGGCCGAGGGCGCGGAGGTACTCGACGCCGAGTCGTTCCCGCTCGACGACCTCTCGGTCGCTGTCGATGAGCCGGTGGGACTGTACGACGAGGAACGCCACCGGCAGCAGCAGCGCGGTGGCGAGTAGCAGCGGCAACAGCCGGCCCGGTGTCGGGGGCCGGCGACGGACCCGCGGAGCGGGAACGGTCATGGTTGTCTCCTCCGGCGATGGCGCGGGTTCTCCGACGGCGTCGACGAGCCGGTCCCGTGCGCCGGACCGGAAAACTAATCGACGCGGATGGCTTGGGGTTGGTCTGCGACGGTCAGGTTTGCGTCACTTCGAGTGAAGTGACTCCACGTCACCGAATTGACTACGTTGGGTGCGGCCGGTGGAGGGGATAGGTGCCCTTGAGTATGGATTCCGATGAAACGCATGAATTTCCATGATGCGAAGTCATCTCAAAGGTTCGCCCACTGGATGGTGTTCGGTTGACCTTTCCGGGATGACGATCGGGCGGCCAGAACGGACGTACGGCGGATCTCAGCGAGTACCCAGGTTCCGAGCCGTACCGTGTGCCGAATGAGATCGCCGTTCCCGGCCGCACGGATCCGTCGTGCCCTGCCCACCGGCCGCCGGGCCATCGCCGCCTCGGTGGCCGTCGCCCTGCTGGCGGCGGCCACGGTCTGGGCCGTCTGGCCGGACCGACCGGGCTTCCGCACCGAGTCCGCGATGCTCACCGTCCGGTCCGGACCGGACGGTGCCGAACCGGTCGACCTGGACACCACTCTGTACCTCCCGCGTGACGCCTCGTCCGGTCGGAAGGTTCCGGCGGTGCTGCTCGCCCACGGTTTCGGCGGCACCAAGAACTCGGTCCGCACCGACGCGGAGGACCTGGCCGACCGGGGGTACGCCGTGCTGACCTGGACCGCCCGGGGCTTCGGCCGCAGCGGTGGCCAGATCCACCTGGACAGCCCCGACCACGAGGTCCGTGACGCGCAGCGACTGCTCGACTGGCTGGCGGATCGTCCGGAGATCCGTACCGACGCCGCCGGCGATCCCCGGGTGGGCGTGGTCGGCGGCTCCTACGGCGGGGCCCTGGCGTTGCTGCTCGCCGCCCAGGACCAGCGGGTGGACGCGATCGTTCCGATGATCACCTGGAACGACCTGTCCCGTTCCTTCCTGCCGGAGAGCAGCGGCGGCGAGCCGACCGAGGGCGTGTTCAAGTCCGGCTGGGCCGGCATCTTCTTCGGCGGGGGCGGCAGCGTCGGCTCCGGCCCGGCCGGCATCTCCGGCAACACCGAGGAGGCACCCGAGGGCGCTCCCGCCCCCGGACCGCCCAGCCCGGCACCGGGACAGGGGCCGGGGACCGCACCTGGCGCCCCGACCGGCGGCGGAGGTGCGGATCCCGCCTGCGGTCGGTTCGCCGCCGACGTCTGCGCCGCGTACCTGCGGATCGCCGCCACCGGCCGGGCCGACCAGGACGCCGTCGATCTGTTACGCCGGTCCAGCCCGGCCGGGGTGCTGGGCCGGATCGAGGCGCCCACCCTGCTGGTGCAGGGTGCGGCGGACACCCTCTTCCCGCTCGGCGAGGCCGACGCCAACGCCCGCGGCATCGCCGCGAACGGCACCCCGGTCCGGGTCGCCTGGTTCAACGGCGGCCACGATGGCGGCGCGGGGCCACTGACCGACTCCGACCGGGTGAAGTTCCTGACCGCCCAGTGGCTCGACCACTACGTCGCGGGTGACGGCGACGCGCCAGGTGACACCTTCACCTTCTCCCGGATCGCCGGCTTCGACGCCATGGACCGAGGGCTGGTCGCGACCGGCTACCGCACGGCCGACTACCCGGGCCTCGGCGGGGACTCCCGGCGCGAGGTGACGCTGGCCGGGCCGGTGCAGCGGGTGGCGAACCCGCCCGCCGGCAACCCGGCCGCGATCTCGTCCGTGCCGTTCGCCGGCTCGTTGAGTTCGCTGCTCAGCGGGGTGGCCGGTGACATCCCCGGGCAGCATGCCCGGTTCGAGTCCGAGCCGTTGGGCACGGCCGTCGACATCGTCGGATCGCCGACCGTGCAGATCCGCGCCGCGTCGGCCGTCGGCGAGGTGGTCCTCTTCGCCAAGCTCTACGACGTCGACCAGGAGGGTGGCGCCACCCTCCCCAGCGGTCTGATCGCCCCGATCCGGCTGACCGGTCTGCCGGCGAGCATCGACGCCGCCCAGCCGGTCACCGTCACCCTGCCGGCGATCGTGCACCGGGTCGAGGCCGGTCACCGGCTCCGGTTGGTCCTCGCCACCTCCGACCAGGCGTACACCACCCCGATCGCGCCGAACGTGCACACGGTCGCGATCGGCGACACACCGCTGAGCCTGCCGACGGTCGACAGCGACCTCATCCCGACCGAGGCGGTGCTCTGGCGCTGGGTGCTGGTCGGGCTGCTCGCCACGATCGTGGTCGGGCTCGTCGTGCTCGTGGCCGTGCTGCGGCTGCGGCACCGCCGCCAGGACACCTCCGTGCATCCGGAGTACGCGGACACCCCGCTGGCCGTGCGCCACCTGCGCAAGGAGTACGCCGACGGCTTCGTCGCGGTCTCCGAGGTGGACTTCGAGGTGCACCCCGGTCAGGTGGTCGGTCTGCTCGGGCCCAACGGCGCCGGCAAGACCACCACCCTGCGGGTGCTGATGGGACTGACCCAGCCGACCGCGGGCGAGATCTACGTCTTCGGGCACCGGCTGGTGCCGGGCTCACCCGTGCTGTCGCGGATCGGCTCGCTGGTCGAGGGCCCGGGTTTCCTGCCGCACCTGTCCGGCCTGAAGAACCTGCAGGCGTACTGGCGGGCGACCGGCCGGCCGGAGGCTGACGCCCACTTCGAGCAGGCGTTGGAGATCGCCGGGCTGGGCTCGTCGGTGCACCGGCGGGTGGGCAAGTACAGCCACGGCATGCGGCAGCGGCTGGCCATCGCCCAGGCGATGCTCGGCCTGCCGGAGCTGCTGGTGCTCGACGAGCCGACCGACGGGCTGGACCCGCCGCAGATCGCCGAGATGCGTCGGGTGCTCCAGCGGTACGCCACCGACGGCCGGGCGGTGCTGGTCTCCAGCCATCTGCTCGCCGAGGTGGAGCAGACCTGTACCCACGCCGTGGTGGTCAACAAGGGCCGGATCGTGGCTTCCGGGCCGGTCGAGGAGATCGTCGGCGACTCGCCGAGCGTGCTGTTCGAGGTGAGCGACCCGTCGGCGGCCCGGGGGGTGCTCGACGCTCTCGATGGCGTACGCGTGCTCGACGACGCCGACGGGCACCTGGTGGTGGACACCAACGGAACCGCCCGCAGCGAGGTGGTGGCCGAGCTGGTCCGGGCCGGGATCGGAGTGGACCGGGTGGTGCCCCGGCGCCGCCTGGAGGACGCCTTCCTTGCCCTGGTGGGCGAGAACTCTCGGGGAAGTGGAGACCGGTGATGGCGGGATCGACTGTCGAGCCGACGCGCAGCGCGGCCGACGTGGCGCCCTCGGGGGCGGCGGCCGGCTACCGGCCGTCGCGGACGCTGCCGTTCGGCGCGGAATTCCGCCGGCAGGCGTCGCGGCGGCGTACCCAGCTGGCGCTCGGTTTCATGGTGTTGCTGCCATTGATCATCCTGATCGCGTTCCAGTTCGAATCGGATGACGACGACAACGGCGGGGGCGAGTTCGGCAGCCTGATCGAGTTCGCCACCTCCGGCGGACTGAACTTCACCCTCTTCACCATCTTCGTGTCGGCCTCGTTCCTGTTGGTCGTCGTGGTGGCGCTCTTCTGTGGTGACACGGTGGCGAGCGAGGCGAGCTGGGGAAGCCTGCGTTACCTGCTGGCGATACCGGTACCCCGGGCCCGGCTGCTCGCGGTGAAGCTGCTGGTCGCGCTCACCTACTCGGCGCTGGCCCTGGTGCTGCTGGCCGGCACCGCCCTGGCCATCGGCACCCTGCGCTACGGCTGGTCGCCGCTGCGCAGCACGGTCGCCGCCCAGTTGGAGCCGGGCGAGGGGCTGCTGCGGCTGCTCGCCGTGCTCGGCTACCTGGCGATCGTCCTGCTGGTGGTCGCCGGCCTGGCGTTCCTGCTCTCGGTGATCACGGACGCGGCCCTGGGTGCGGTGGGCGGCGCGGTGCTGCTGTGGATCCTCTCCAGCATCCTGGACCAGATCACCGCGCTCGGTGCGATCCGGTCCTTCCTGCCCACCCACTACAGCACCGCGTGGCTGGGGCTGCTCTCCACACCGGTGCAGACCGACGACATCGTCCGGGGCACCATCTCGGCGATCTGCTACGCCACCGGATTCTGGGGCCTGGCCTTCTGGCGCTTCACCCGCAAGGACATCACCAGCTGAGGACGTTGCCATCTCGGTCGATCGCCGGACCGAGGGCTTCGGCCTGACCCGACGCGGCCGGGTCCCACCATCACGTGTGGTCGGGACCTGTCGAACTGGACCGTCTGTGCTGTCACCCGCAGGGCGTGGCGTCCCCGGTCAGAGCAGCGGGACCGCGGTGCTGGGCGGCGGGTTCGGCATCGGCCTGCTCGGTTCCGGCGTCGTCGGCGTCCGCTTCGTCCAGGCACTGACCCCGAGGCGGTCGGTGTTGCCCAGGTCGATGCCGCCCTCCATGGCGACCTCCTGGACGGGGCGACCCGGCAGTGGGGCGACCTCAAGGCGCTCGGCGTTGGTCGCGACGACGGTCGGGTTGTCGACCAGGTTGCGCCAGAGCAGGGCGGTGCCCGCCGCCTCGCCAGGTGCCAGGACCAGCGGCCGGGGCGGGTCGTCGAAGCCCGAGGTGATCCCCTCCGCCCCGTTGATCACGTGGACCGCGATCGGCTGACCCTCGGCGTCCCGGAGCTGTGGCGCCGGGTACCCGTGCAGCCGGTATGGCCGGTCGCCGCAGTTGACGAGCTCCAAACCCATGGCACGCAACCCCATGGCCGCGTTTACGCCGAGGTAGCTGATCCGGACCCCGGAGTCGGGGCAGGTAGCCAGCGGGTCACCCACCACCGGTGGGGTGGCGTCGGAGGTGCTGGACGGCTCGGCCGGTGCCGGCGGCGCGCTAACCGAGCCGCCGGGCGCGGCGACCGGAGCAGCGCACCCACCGAGCAGCGTGATCCCGGCGAGCCCGACCGCGAGCGGTCGTCTGGCCAGCGTCCCGTTGCGGTAAACGATCATTGCCCCCATGCGGGCATCATCGCATCGCCCGCACCCCGGGTGGCACCACCCGGGGCCGAGCACGCCCGGGGATTCGGCGGATACCCGTCAAGGTTCGAAGACGGGACCGGACCGGGCGGGGGACGTCGGGTGCCGGAGTCGAAGTCGGGTGCCGGAGTTGACTTCGGAGGTGGGCGGATTGGTAAGTTTCGTCCCGGTA
Source organism: Micromonospora phaseoli (assembly GCF_900109115.1). Classification (GTDB taxonomy): domain Bacteria; phylum Actinomycetota; class Actinomycetes; order Mycobacteriales; family Micromonosporaceae; genus Micromonospora; species Micromonospora phaseoli. The sequence goes on along the minus strand of NZ_FNYV01000014.1, from coordinate 52,953 downwards.
GAAGGGGGTTGGGAGCGTTCCCACCAAGAGGGAAATTATCGACATCAATTAATGGACTCAGCATTCTGGTGCCACCACCCATCTGCAAGGAGGTACCGGAATGCGTGCTGACCGGTTCGGCGGGCCGGCCCTGTCCCTGTTCCGCATGGTGATCGGCCTGCTCTTTCTCACCCACGGGCTGGCGTCGCTGTTCGGCGTTTTCGGCGGTAACCGCGGCAGCGGCGAACCCGTTCCGCTCGGCCAGTGGCCCGGCTGGTGGGCCGCCCTGATCCAGGCGCTCTGCGGGGCTCTGGTCCTCGTCGGGCTCTTCACCCGGCCGGCGGCCCTGCTCGCGTCGGGCTCGATGGCCTACGCGTACTTCGTGGTGCACCAACCCGAGGCGCTGCTGCCGCTGCGCAACCACGGCGAGTTGTCCGTGCTCTTCTGCTGGTCGTTCCTGTTGATCGCGGTGCTCGGCCCGGGCAACTGGGCGTTGGACGCGCTGCGGCGACCGCGCAGTGTGGCGGAGGTCACCCTCGCTTCGGACGAACGGCGATCCGTGCCGGCCTGACGGCGGCGCTCAGCGGCGTCGGGGCACGCGCCGGTGCCGCTGAGCTCGCTCACAGGCTGGGATTGGCGGGAGACGAGCGCGGCGAAGTTGCCTAGACTCGACGGCACAACTGCATACCTCATCCAGAGGGGCTGAGGGATACGGCCCGATGACGCCCCGGCAACCACCCTGCGCGCTCGACGTTGAGCGTTCCGCGGGGCAGGTGCCAATTCCGTCCCCGCCGCAAGGTGCGATGTGGGGGAAGATGAGAGGACCCTCGACATGACGTCGACGCTTGCCCCGTCCGGCATCGACACCGCCGCCAGCCCCGCCCGTGCCCTGGTCTGTCGTGCCTGTTCGGCCCGTTACCCGCTGGTCGCGCAGCACGCCTGTTACGAGTGCTTCGGCCCGCTGGAGGTCGACTACGACCCGGCCGCGCTCGCCCGCGTGACGCGGGAGCAGATCGAGGCAGGTCCGCGCAACCTCTGGCGCTACGCCGCCCTGCTGCCCGCCGGCCAGGACCCGGCCACCCGGGTGACCGTCGATCCCGGCTTCACCCCGCTGGTGGCCGCCGACCGCCTCGCCGAGGAGGTGGGCATCACCGGCCCGCTGTGGGTCAAGGACGACAGCGCCAACCCCACCCACTCGTTCAAGGACCGGGTGGTCTCGGTGGCGCTGACCGCGGCCCGGGCACTGGGCTTCTCCCGGTTCGCCTGCGCCTCCACCGGCAACCTGGCCAACTCGGTCGCGGCGCACGCGGCCCGGGTGGGTGTGCCGTCGGTGGTGTTCATCCCCAGCGACCTGGAGCAGGGCAAGGTCGTCACCACCGCCGTCTACGGCGGCGAACTGGTCGCGATCGACGGCTCCTACGACGACGTGAACCGGCTCTGCGGCGAGTTGGTGGAGACCGACGAGTTCGAGGACACCGCGTTCGTCAACGTCAACGTCCGGCCGTACTACGCGGAGGGCTCCAAGACTCTCGGGTACGAGGTCGCCGAGCAGCTCGGCTGGCGCATCCCCGCCCAGGTGGTGATTCCGATGGCCTCCGGTGAGCTGCTCACCAAGATTGACAAGGCGTTCACCGAGCTGGTCGAGATCGGGCTGGTCGAGGCACCGGCCGGCGGCTGGAAGGTCTTCGGGGCGCAGTCGGCCGGCTGCAACCCGATCGCCACCGCCCTGCACGCCGGCAGCGACACCATCACCCCGGTGAAGCCGACCGGGATCGCGAAGTCCCTCAACATCGGCGACCCGGCCGCCGGTCTGTACGCCCTCGAAGCGGTGCGCCGCACCGATGGCTGGATGGAGTACGCCGACGACGACGAGATCCGCGCCGGAGTGCGGCTGCTGGCGCGTACCACCGGGGTCTTCGCGGAGACCGCCGGCGGAGTCACGGTGGCGGTGCTGCGCAAGTTGGTCGAGTCCGGTCGGCTGGACCCGACCGCCGAGACGGTGGTGTTCAACACCGGCGAGGGCCTCAAGACGCTCGACGCGGTCGCCGGTGAGGTCGGGCCGACCCACCGGATCAAGCCTTCGCTGCGGGCCGCCCGCGACGCCGGCCTCCTCGGCTGACGGGGCCGCACCGATCCGCCGGGTAACTGGCAATTCGCAGGGAGTGCGGAAAACACGCCGCCGGGGACTTGACGGCAGGAACCGGACGGCGCAAGATGCTCCGTGCGGGAGGGCGTTTCGCCGTAGACTTTAAGTCATAACGACCCAGCGCCGGAGGCGTTGTGCGATCGTCCCTCCCGACCAACGTCCGAGCGGGTCAGCGTGAAAATCGCTGGCCCGCTCGTCTGTCTCCCGCGCAGGCTGCCAGCATGAGCATCACCATCATCCCGTTCGGGCCCGCCGACGAGACCGCGATCGAGCAGGCCTGGCGGATCGGCTCGGCGTCCGTCGCGGCCGATCTGCCCGATTTTCCGCCCCTCTGCCGGCAGCGGTTCACCGGGAGGGTCTGTCACCCGATGCCGGGCATCGCGCCGATCAACCTGCTGGCCCACCTCGACGGCGAGCCGGCCGGCTATCTCGTGCTCGAACTGCCGCAACTGGAGAACACCGAGAACGCCTCCGCCGACCTGATCGTGCATCCGGCGTACCGCCGTCGAGGTGTGGGTCGGGCGCTGCACGAGCACGGCCTGGCCGTGTTGCGCGAGCAGGGGCGGAAGGTGTTGAGCACGATGAGCGTGGTGCACCTGCCCGGCGAGCCTGACCGCCCGTCGCCGGCCATCGCGTTCGCGGCCACCGTCGGCGCGGTCGACGCCCTGCCCGACGTGCGGCGGCGACTGCACACCGCCGACCTCGACCAGGTGAAACTGGACTCGCTGCTGGCCGGGGCCCGGTCCCGGGCGGCCGGGTACGAGGTGCTGTTCTGGCGTGGGCGCACGCCGGACGAGTTCGCCGCCGACGTGGCGTACCTCGACGGCCGGCTGCTGGCGGACGCGCCGATGGGGGACCTGGCCTGGGAGCCGGAGCAGGTCGACGCGGAGCGGCTGCGCGCCACCGACCTGGCGCTCGAGGCTCGTGGCCGGCGGCTCTACCACGTCGGCGTACGCCACCAGGCGTCCGGCCGGCTGGTCGCCTGGACGCTGTTGGACGTCGGAGCCTCCGCGGGCTGGCACGCGTTCCAGCAGATCACCATCGTGGACCCGGAGCACCGGGGACACCGCCTCGGCCTGCTTTCCAAGATCGAAAACCTGCGGCACCTGCTCGGCCACGAGCCCGCCGTGCGGGTGATCGACACCTTCAACGCCGCCAGCAACGATCACATGATCACGATCAACGAGCAGCTCGGTTTCCGGGCGATCGACCGGTGGAGCAACTGGCAGCTCAACCTGTGACGGGTGAGAAACCGATGGCGGCGGCCGCCGTTCGGCGGGCATCCTCGCGCCCATGGCCATCGCCGTCACGCCCTACGAACCCGCCGACGAGGCCGCGCTCGACGCGGCGTACCGGATCGTCTCGGCGGCGCAGGCCGTCGACCTGCCCGACGTGCCGGTGGGCGACCGTGCCGAGTTCGGCCTGGTCGCCGCCCATCCGCCGTTCGGCAACGTGATCCACCACGCGCTGGCCCGCCGGGACGGCGCGGCGGCCGGGTACCTGCGGATGCGGTTGCCGCAGCTGGAGAACACCGGCAACGCCACCGTGGAGCTGATCGTCGACCCGGCCCATCGGCGGCACGGGGTGGGCCAGGCGCTGCTGGCGTACGCCCGGAAGGTGGCTGCCGGCCACGGCCGGATCCGGCTGATCGCGGAGACAGTCGGCGCGCTGCCCGGCGGGCCGGCGCGGGAGGCGCCCGGCGCGGCCTTCGCGGCGGCGGCCGGAGGGCAGGCCGCGCTGGCCGAGGTGCGTCGCCGGCTGGACACCACCCGGCTCGACCACGTGGCCCTGGCGGAGCTGCACGACGCCGCCCGCTCCCGGGCCGGCGGCTACCGGACGGTGCGGTGGCGGGGGCCGGTCCCCGAGGAGTACGTCGCCGACGTGGCCCGGTTGGAGGGGCGACTGCTCACCGACGCGCCGACCGGTGACCTCGCTATCGAGGCGGAGAACGTGGACGCGGCGCGGATCCGGGAGATCGAGCGGTTCCAGGAGTTGCGCGGCCGGCGGCGTTACCACGTGGGCGCGGTCTACGAGGAGACCGGCCGGCTGGTCGCCTGGACGATGATCGACAGGGGGCCGTCAACGCCCTGGCACGCCTGGCAGGAGATCACCATCGTCGACCCGCCGCACCGAGGTCACCGCCTCGGTCTGCTCGTCAAGATCGAGAATCTGCGGTTCGCCCTGGCGCACGAACCAGAGCTGACCGCGATCGATACCTGGAACGCGGCGGTCAACGATCACATGATCATTATCAACGAGCAGCTCGGCTTCCGGCCGGTCGACGCCTGGACGGACTGGCAGCTGGCGATCTGAGTTGTGACACGCCCCTACTGATCTGAGGGCTTTGTGTTGCATGATGGCGGGCATGACGGACACCCCGCACCCCCTTCACGACAGGCACGCCGAGACCCTGAACCGTGCGCTGACCGCGATCACGGAGCGGGGGTACTGGTCCGCCTACCCGGAATCACCCAGCCCCCGGGTGTACGGCGAGACGGCCGCCGCCGACGGTAAGGTCGCCTTCGAGGCGTACCTGGGTGGGAACTTCCCGCTCGACCAGCCGGGTGACGGCGACCGGGTCACCACCGAGACCAGCCCGTTCGGCGTCGAGCTGAATGTGAGCTATCCGCACGCCACCGCCGACCAGCTCGTCGCCGCGGCGTCCGCCGCGCTGCCCGCCTGGCGCGACGCCGGCCCGCAGACCCGGGTCGGTGTCTGCCTGGAGATCCTCGACCGGCTGCACAAGAACATCTTCGAGCTGGCCAACGCGGTGCAGTTCACCAGCGGCCAGGCGTTCGTGATGGCCTTCCAGGCCGGCGGAGCGCACGCGCTCGACCGGGCCCTGGAGGCGCTCGCCTACGCGTACGCGGAGATGACCCGGCACCCGGGCACCGCCGGCTGGGAGAAGCCCGCCGGCAAGGGCGACCCACTGCGGATGACCAAGACCTTCCACGTGGTGCCCCGGGGCGTCGCCCTGGTCATCGGGTGTAACACCTTCCCGACCTGGAACTCGTACCCGGGCCTGTTCGCCTCACTCGTCACCGGCAACCCGGTGGTGGTAAAGCCGCACCCGCGCGCCGTGCTGCCGCTGGCCGTCACGGTGCGTTACGCCCGCGAGGTGCTCACCGAGGCCGGCTTCGACCCGAACCTGGTGCTGCTCGCCCCCGAGGCCCCCGGCGAGAAGCTGGCCTCGACCCTCGCCCTGCACCCGGCCGTGCGGATCGTCGACTTCACCGGCTCCACCGAGTACGGCGACTGGCTGGAGGCCAACGCCCGGCAGGCGACCGTCTACACCGAGAAGGCCGGGCTCAACACGGTGGTGATCGACTCCACCGACGACTTCACCGGCATGTGCCGCAACCTGGGCTTCACGCTGACGCTCTACAGCGGCCAGATGTGCACCACCTCGCAGAACATCCTCATCCCCCGCGACGGGATCGACACCGACCAGGGGCGCAAGAGCTTCGACGAGGTGGCCGCCGGGATCGCCGCCGCAGTCGACAAGCTCACCGCCGACCCGGCCCGGGGCGTCGAGCTGACCGGCGCGATCGTCAACGACGGCGTGCTGGAGCGCCTGGCCGAGGTCACCAAGGTCGGCGACCCGGTGCTGGAGTCCCGTACCGTCGAGCACCCGTCCTTCCCGGGTGCGGTCGTGCGTACGCCGACCGTCGTCAAGCTGGACGCCAGCGACACCGCGACCTACTCGCAGGAGTGGTTCGGGCCGATCTCCTTCGCCATCGCCACCGACTCCACCGCGCACAGCCTGGAGATCCTCCGCTCGACGGTGGGGGAGAAGGGCGCGTTGACGGCCGCGGTCTACTCCACCGACTCCGCCGTGCTGGACGCCACCGAGAACGCCGCGATCGAGGTCGGTGTGCACCTGTCGGGCAACCTCACCGGCGGCGTCTTCGTGAACCAGTCGGCGGCCTTCTCCGACTTCCACGGCAGCGGGGCCAACGCGGCGGCGAACGCGGCACTGACCGACGGCGCCTTCGTCGCCAACCGGTTCCGCATCGTGCAGACCCGCCGGCACGGGTAAGTGGTATCCGCTCTGCCGCGCCGATCTAGGGACAAATGTCGTCAGTCGATCTCCGGCGACGACCAAAATCCCTAGATCGGCGCGGAGGCGGGGCGGCGCATCTGGAGCTCGCGGAGGGCGGGGATGTGCGGGTGCGGCACGCGGACACCGGTGTCGACGAATCCCAACCGCTGGTAGGCCCGGTAGGCGCGGTCGTTGCCCACCACCACCTCCAGCATCAGCTCGTGCCGCCCGCAGGCCCGCGACCAGGCGCTGACCGCATCCACCAACTCCGCGAGCAGGCCGGTGCCCCGCCAGGGCGGGGTGATGTAGACCGCGTAGAGCACCGTTACCGCCGGCTCCGCCGGGTGGGTGATCCCGCCGGCGTGCCCGACCAGCCGGCCGCCCGGGTCCGCCACGAACTGCGCGTTTTCGGTGCCGGTCGAGACCTGGGCGATCCGCGCGGCGTACTCGGCGTGTGGGCGGGCTGCCGCCTCGGCGATCGTCTCCAGGAAGGCCAGCGGCGCGTCGGCGAGCATCTCCAGGCGCAGCGCGCGCATCCGGGCGGCATCCGCCAGCCCGACCCGGCGGATGTCGGCCCGCCGCACGTCGGTGCCGTCGATGACGCTCGTCATGCCGCATCCCTATCACAATGACGTGCGACGATGCGAAGCAGTCGCAATGTGCCCGATTTGTGGTCGTGCGCGGCCGTCACTCCTCGTGTACCGTGCGATTTCGGTCACCCGTTTCAGTGGTCGTCGCCGATCTGGCGAAACCGGTGGTTTTCGGGTCGTCGGCGCGCCCTCGACCCGAGGTAGTGGAACGCCGCGCAGAGTGAGGACAACACCGTGGCACAGGGCACCGTGAAGTGGTTCAACGCCGAAAAGGGCTACGGCTTCATTGCCGTCGACGGCGGGCAGGACGTCTTCGTCCACTTCTCCGCGATCGAGATGGACGGCTACAAGGCGCTGGACGACGGTCAGCGGGTGGAGTTCGAGATCGCCCAGGGTCAGAAGGGTCCGCAGGCCGAGCAGGTACGTCTCCTCGCCTGAGCGCGTCCACCCACCCCGCCGTCCGGTCGTCGGCCAGGGTGACGTGATCGTGGCCGGAGGGGGCTGCGGTGCGCTTGTCGCGCAAGGGAAGATCGTGAACTGGCCCAGCCCTCGCTGAGGAGAGTTCATGTCCGACCAGCCGCCATATCCCGACCAGCCACCGCATCCCGACCAGCCACCGCATCCGGCGCCGCATCCGGGTCAGGCGCCGTACCCCGGTCAGGCGCCGTACCCCGGTCAGGCGCCGTACCCCGGTCAGGTGCTGTATCCCGGCCAGCCGCCGTACGGCTGGTATCAGCCGGCCGGGTACGGGCTGAATCCGGCCGACCCGCTGGTCACGCCGCCCGGAACGGGGCTCGGTGGCTGGTTCGCGCGCTGCGTGGGCGCGGCCAGCCGGAGCTGGCGACTGCTGCTGCCGATTCTCGTCCTCACCCAGGTGCTGCCGCTGGCGATGCTGTCGGTGCTGACGCTGGCCGTGGACCCGTCGGCCCGCTGGGACGCCGAGATCGCCAGCGACTCCACGCTGCCCGCAACCTTCTGGACGGACCTGTCCGTACTGCTGCTCGTCGTGGTGGGCGGAAGCCTGATCTTCGGTCTGGTGCAGTGCCTCGGCTGGGCGGCCGGTACCTGGGTGATCGCCCGGCAGGCGGTCGGCGAGCCGGCCAGCTTCGGCGCCGCCCTGCGCTACGGCCTGCGCCGGGCGCTCGGCCTCTGGGGCTGGATGCTGATCTTCACGTTGATCGTCGCGATCGGGTTCTGTCTCTGCTTCCTGCCCGGCATCTACGCGGGGTTCGCGCTCGCCATGGCCGGCCCGGTCTACCTGTTCGAGCGGCAGGACCCGATCGGTCGCTCGCACCGGATGCTCCGCGCTCGGCTGGGGCTGCTGCTCGGCCGGGTGGCGCTGGTGGCCGCGGCGGCGATCGGTGTCTCGCTGGTCGCGGGCGTGATCGAGTCGGTGGCGATCATGCCCTTCGGCAGCACCCCGCTGACCTCGGCCGGTACGGCGGTGGGTGTCGTCCTGACGATCTCGGTGGCTGCGCTGTTGGCGTTGCCCGCGCACCTCGCCCAACTGGTCGGACTCGTCGTCACGTACGCCGAGCAGCGCGCCCACGAGGGCCCGGTGAACGCCGGGCAACTAGCCGCCGAACTCGGCTGACCCGGGCGATCGTGCTTGCACTCGGCAGGGGAGAGTGCTAAACAAGTCATTGGCACTCGCATGGCGTGAGTGCCAGTTGGTCGGGACGGTGGGGCTGCGGTCGCACTCGTGACATAACCACGGGTGGGGCACGCGGTCAGTCGTCGCGGGCTATCCGGCCCGGCCGAGGAGACGTCGCCGTCGCCAGGTGGCGACGTCCCAAGGTGCGTACACCAGACGGCCCATCCGGGGCACACACTCGGGTGGCCCGTGAGTGTCCAGGAGGACAACGCCGTATGGCCAAGATGATCGCGTTCGACGAAGAGGCGCGCCGCGGCCTCGAGCGGGGCATGAACCAGCTCGCCGACGCCGTAAAGGTGACGCTCGGCCCCAAGGGCCGCAACGTCGTGCTCGAGAAGAAGTGGGGTGCCCCCACCATCACCAACGATGGTGTGAGCATCGCCAAGGAGATCGAGCTCGAGGACCCGTACGAGAAGATCGGCGCCGAGCTGGTCAAGGAGGTCGCCAAGAAGACCGACGACGTGGCCGGTGACGGCACGACGACGGCGACCGTCCTGGCTCAGGCTCTCGTTCGCGAGGGCCTGCGCAACGTGGCCGCCGGTGCCAACCCGATGGCCCTGAAGCGGGGCATCGAGGCCGCCGTGGCCAGCGTCTCGGAGGAGCTGCTGAAGCTCGCCAAGGACGTTGAGACCAAGGAGCAGATCGCCTCCACCGCCTCCATCTCCGCCGGTGACAACACCGTCGGCGAGATCATCGCCGAGGCGATGGACAAGGTCGGCAAGGAAGGCGTCATCACCGTCGAGGAGAGCAACACCTTCGGTCTGGAGCTTGAGCTCACCGAGGGCATGCGCTTCGACAAGGGCTACATCTCGGCCTACTTCATGACCGACCCGGAGCGTATGGAGGCCGTCTTCGACGACCCGTACATCCTGATCGCGAACAGCAAGATCTCGTCGGTCAAGGACCTGCTCCCGATCCTGGAGAAGGTCATGCAGGGCGGCAAGCCGCTGCTGATCATCGCCGAGGACCTCGAGGGCGAGGCCCTGGCCACCCTGGTCGTCAACAAGGTCCGGGGCACCTTCAAGTCGGTCGCCGTCAAGGCGCCGGGCTTCGGTGACCGCCGCAAGGCCATGCTGACCGACATCGCCATCCTCACCGGTGGCCAGGTCATCAGCGAGGAGGTCGGCCTCAAGCTGGACGCCGCCGGTCTCGACATGCTGGGCCGTGCCCGCAAGGTCGTGGTGACCAAGGACGAGACCACCATCGTCGACGGTGCCGGCGACGCCGAGCAGATCCAGGGCCGGGTCAACCAGATCCGGGCCGAGATCGACAAGAGCGACTCCGACTACGACCGGGAGAAGCTGCAGGAGCGGCTGGCCAAGCTGGCCGGCGGCGTTGCGGTGATCAAGGTCGGCGCGGCCACCGAGGTCGAGCTCAAGGAGCGCAAGCACCGCATCGAGGACGCGGTCCGCAACGCCAAGGCCGCCGTCGAAGAGGGCATCGTCCCGGGTGGTGGTGTCGCGCTGGTCCAGGCCGGCAAGACCGCCTTCGACAAGCTGGACCTGACCGGTGACGAGGCGACCGGTGCGCAGATCGTCAAGATCGCGCTCGACGCCCCGCTGCGGCAGATCGCCGTCAACGCCGGCCTTGAGGGCGGCGTCGTGGTCGAGCGCGTTCGCAACCTCGACTCGGGTCACGGCCTGAACGCCGCGTCCGGCGAGTACGTCGACCTGCTGGCCGCGGGCATCATCGACCCGGCCAAGGTGACTCGTTCGGCGCTGCAGAACGCCGCGTCGATCGCCGCGCTGTTCCTCACCACCGAGGCCGTCGTGGCGGACAAGCCGGAGAAGACCCCGGCCGCCCCGGCTGGCCCGGGTGGCGGGGACATGGACTTCTGAGTCCAGCTCCAACGCCGAAAGTGGGCGGACCGCGTCAGCGGTCCGCCCACTTTCGCTATCTCGGCAGCGGGCGCCTGCTTCGTCGGCTCCGCGCGGCAGGGGCGTCGATGATGACCGCCCCCTGTCGTTCACGCGGTGTCGAGCGTCCTGCGATACAGGAAGAAGACCCGTTCGATCCGGGCGCCCGCGCTGCCTGAGTAGAACGGGACCGGCCCGACCCAACCGATCTGGGCGGACTCGAGGCCGGCGGTCCGCTGGTCACGTAGGCAGCGCCGCAGCAGCACGCCGCCGATGCCGGAGCCCTCGGCGGCCGGCGCGGTGCCCATCGGCCCGAACCAACTCGGCCGGGACGACCCGTAGGCGGCGAAACCGAGCAGCTCACCGTCGCGCTCGGCCAGGTGGCAGCCGGCCTCCGGACGGTCGAGCGAGCCGGCCAACTCGGCGTCCCACGAGCCGCCGAACGTGCTGCGGGCGAATGCGGCGAGCGCCGGCAGGTCGGCCGACTCCGCCCGGCGTACGGTCACTCCCTGCCCCGCCAGCCGGGACTCGGCGGCCTCCGTCGACCGCAGCGCCGGCGACCCGTCGTACGACAGGTCGGCGGTCATGTTCCAGGCGGTCCGGTCCTGCCGGTACCCGAGAGCGAGCCCGAGGCAGATCGCCGGGGTGTAGCGCACGTCAATGCCCGGCCAGGCGTAGTGCGGCGGGTTGCCGGCGAGCAGCACCTCGGCCGCGCCGAGATCGGCGAGCGCCCGCTCGGCTCGCCCGAGCAGGGCCCGCCCGACCCCCCGACGTCGCTGCCCGGGCTGCACGGCCAGCAGATCCACGTGCCCGACCCGGCCGTCATCGGCGGAGATCGAGCTGATCAGCACGCCGACCAGCGTCCCCTCCCGGTACGCGCCGAAGACCCGTACCGGCCGCGCGGCGGCGGCCCGGGACCAGAGCGTCGCCACCAGCGACCCGGCCTCGGCCGCATCCTCGGGTAGATCGAGCGCCCGCTGGCAGAGCGCCACCACCTCGGGCGTCTGCTCGATGGTCAACTCGACGATGTCGAACGCGGCATCCATGGCTGCCGACCCTAGATCACATCCGATGCCGATGTCAGTGCCGGTGCCCGTCCGGCCGAAGGTCAGCGGCGGACGGCTGAGACAGCGGCGTACGCGTCGACCAGGCCAGCACCGGCGACGTTCGCGACGCCGCCACAGTCGTCGGCCCGGTCGCGGGAGCGTGGGTCGGCCTCGACCGCGGTGGCCGTCTCGCGCAGGATCCGCCGGGTCCGATCCAGGTCACCGACGAGGCCCGGGTCGGCCGACCACATCAACGCCACCACACCCGCCACCTGCGGAGTCGCCATGGACGTGCCGTCGAGTACGGCGTACCCGCCGCCGGGCATCGCGGAGAGGATGTCCGCCCCCGGTGCCGTCAGATCCGGCTTGGCCACCCCGGCAGCGGCCGGGCCACGGGAGGAGAAGGCGGTGACCCGGCGCTGGTCGTCCACCGCGCCGACGGTCAGCACGTCCGGGTACGGCGCGGGTGGGTCCTGCACCGAGCCGCAGAACGGCCCGGTGTTGCCGGCCGCGGCGACGACGAGGATCCCGGCCGCCTCCAGCGCTTCCGTGGCCGGCCGCAGCGTCCGTGGATCGCACCCTTCGATCGGCGGGCAGCCCCACGAGTTGGTCAGGATCTCCGGTGCCCGGGCCGGCCGCCCCTGGGTGAACGGGTCCCCTCCGGGCGGGAAGGGGGCCAGCATGAACTGGAGGCAGTCGAGGTAGTGCGCCGGGTTGCCGAGATTACGGTCGAGGTTGACGCAGCCCACCCACTGCGCCCCGGGCGCCACGCCGATGCCGTCCCGCCCGACCGCGCTGCCCGCGGTGTGGGTGCCGTGCCCGCTACGGTCCGTCGGCGTACGGGTGCCGTTCCAGGGGTCGAACCACGAATCGTCGCCACCCCGGAAGCCCTCGGCCAGGGTCGGATGCCGCCCGTCGACGCCGGAGTCGGAGCTGCCCACCGTCACGCCGGCGCCGGTGACCCCGAGAGAGGACCAGACCCGGTCAGCACCGATCATCGCGATGTTCCACGGCGGACCGGTCGGGGCGACAGCGCTGCCACCGGCGTCGTCGGCGGGTGCCGGCAATGGGCGCAGCCGCTGGCTGACCAGCACCCGGGCCACCTCGGGCCGGCCGGTCAACCAGGCCCGCACCGCCGGTCCGCCATCCACCTCGACCGCGTTGACCAGGTAGTAGGCGGTGTGCTCCAGCCGCAGCCGGCGTAGTTCGCGCCGCAGGTCGGCCTGGGTGCGCTCGGCGGTGTCGACCAGCCGCCGGTAGACCTCGGTGGCGCGGGCGTCTCGACCGGCCTTGCCCGGCCCGCCGGTCAGGCCGGTCAGATCGGCCTGTTCCCGCAGCACCACGAAGAGCCGCTCCCCGTGCAGACCCGGCTGGCCGACGGTGCCACCGACCAGCCCGACCGTGATCAGCACCACCACCGCGGTCGCCGCGGCGACCGTCCGGCGGGGCGGGCGGGCCGACGGCCGGGCCAGCAGCAGGCCGTACGCGACCGCCAGCACGACCCCGACGGCGAGCCCGGCGCCGGTGGCTACCGCCACCCAGAACGGCACGTCCCGCGCGCCGACCAGCAGCAGACTGATCTCCTCAGGGTCGGTGAAGGCCAGCGGACCGAACACCCCGAGCCCGACCAGCGAGGCGGTCGGCGCACGGCCAATGGTCCCACCGGTGCGGCGACTCAGCGAATGCAGCGCGGCCAGCGTGAAGCCGGCCGGCGGTAGCGCAAACAGCAGCGGCAACTGGGCACCGGAATGGCCGACCCCGGCACCCACCAGCAGCAGCGCCACCCCGGCGACGAGGCCGCCCACCAGCACCAGTCGGGCCGGCCGGGGCGGTTCACCGGCCTCGAAGCGGCCCCAGAACCGGGCGTCCAGCAGAGCCGTGGCCAGCGCGCCGACGGCCGCCGCGGCCAGTCCGGCGAGGACGGTCTCCAGCAGCCCGCCGAGCGCGCCCAACCAGACCCAGGGCAGCAGCAGGGCAAGCCCCGCGGCCACGCCGAGCAGGGTGGCCACCGACGGACGTACGCGGGGCCGTGCGGCGCGTTCGTCCGGGACGCCGCGGCGCTCCTGCGGAGCCTCCGCGTGTTCCTCCTGGCCTGCGACGGGCCGGCCGGGATCGAGAGCGCGGCGCGGCAGCCGGTCTGTCACCACCGCGAGCAGCATGGCCGTGGCGGCCAGCGCGGCGAGGTACGCCTCGTGGTGCACCGCAGGGATCGTGCGCAGCAGCCCGAGCGCGCCGAGCGCGAGCGCACCGGCCAGCCACCGTCGGGCGGCGACCCGGACCGTCGCCGAGCGGGGAATCAGGGCCAGCGGCAGGGTCGCGGTGCCGACCAGCAGCACGGTGAGCAGGCAGATCACCGGCCAGAGCGGTACCAGCCGGCCCAGGCCGCCGATCAGGAGCACCTGGTCGACCGCCCAACCGCCGGTCTGTGACCCGACCGCGACCGCGACTGCCCAGCAGCCGACCAGCACCGCCGCGACGATCGCCCAAGGGCTGCCGGCACTGCCGGATGTGGAGTGGTCCGCCCGCATCCGCACACCCTACGAGGTCGGTGGTCGGCCGGAGGCGTTCACTCATCACGACCCGGCGCGGACCAGAGCCCGCCGGGCACCAGCTGTGATGGGCGTGGCATGTCATGGGTTGGCCGGTGCGGTTAACGTGGACGGGTGCGCGATCCCCACGTCTCCCGCTCGGTCGCCGGGCAACTCTCGCCCTCCCGCCGCGCCGCCGACCTGCGTCGGCTGCGGGCCGAGCGGTTCGATGTGCTGATCATCGGTGGTGGCGTGACCGGTGCCGGAGCGGCCGTCGACGCCGCGTCCCGGGGCCTGAAGGTTGCCCTGGTGGAGGCGCGCGACTTCGCCGCCGGCACCTCCAGCCGGTCCAGCAAACTGATCCACGGCGGCCTGCGCTACCTGGAGCAACTGGAGTTCGGCCTGGTGCACGAGGCACTCACCGAGCGGGGCCTGCTGGCCACCCGACTGGCGCCGCACCTCGTGCGCCCGGTGCCGTTCCTGGTGCCGCTCCCCGCCGGTCAGGGCCTGCGCGATCTGCCCGCCCGACTGTTCCGCCGCGCCTACTACGGTGCCGGGGTGGCCGGGTACGACGCCATCGCCGGCCTATTCGGCGGCGGCCGGGGGATGCCGCTGCACCGGCACCTGAGCCGCGAGGGCGCCCGCCGGGTCTTCCCCAGCCTGCGTGCGGACGGGCTGGCCGGTGCGATCCGTTACCACGACGGGCAGGTCGACGACGCCCGCCTGGTGGTCACCCTGGCCCGCACCGCCGCCAGCCTGGGGGCGACGGTGGTGAGCAGCACCCGGGCGGTCGGGCTGATCCGGCAGGCGCGGGAGGTCACCGGGGTCCGGCTCCGCGACCTGGAGGCGCCGGCCGGTTCCCCGGACGCGGAGTTCGAGGTACGCGCCCGCACGGTGATCGCCGCCACCGGAGTGTGGACCGACGACATGTCCCGGATGCTCAACGACGTCGGGCTGCGGCCCGGCATCCGGGTCCGGGCCTCCAAGGGGGTGCACCTGGTGGTGCCCCGCTCGGCGATCACCGGCGAGACCGGGCTGATCCTGCGTACGGCCAGCAGTGTCCTGTTCGTCATCCCGTGGGGCGGGCACTGGATCATCGGCACCACGGACACGGACTGGCGGTTGGACCGTTCGCACCCGGCGGCCTCCGCCAGCGACATCGACTACCTCCTCCGGCAGGTCAACACCGTGCTGGACCGGCCGCTGACCACCGCCGACATCGAGGGCGTCTACGCCGGGCTGCGCCCGCTGCTGGCGGGTGAGGCGGACTCCACCTCCAAGCTCTCCCGGGAACACGCCGTCATCGAGCCGATGCTGGGACTGCTGCTGGTCGCCGGCGGGAAGTACACGACGTACCGGGTGATGGCCGCTGACGTGGTCGACCGGGCGGTGCGCCGGCTCGGCGGTGAGCGGCCGTCGCGCACCGCCGACCTGCCGTTGCTCGGCGCGGACGGGTACGCGGCCATGTGGCGGGACCGGGCTGACCTGGCTCGCCGGCACGGGGTGCCGGTGGGCGTGGTGGAGCACCTGCTGGAGCGCTACGGCAGCCTGACGCTCGACCTGCTCGCCCTGATCGACGCGGACCCGCTGTTGGCCTCCCCGCTGGCCGGCGCGCCGGAGTACCTCGCGGCCGAGGTGACCTATGCCGCCCGGGCCGAGGGTGCGCTGCACCTGGAGGACGTGCTGACCCGGCGTACCCGGATCTCGATCGAGACGACCCACCGGGGCCTGGATTCGGCCGAACACACGGCCGAGTTGATGGGTACGGTGCTGGGCTGGGACGCTGCCCGGCGGGCTCGGGAGGTGGCGCACTACCGGGCCCGGGTCGAGGCCGAACGGCAGTCCCAGCTGATGCCGGACGACGCGACCGCCGACGCGGCGCGGCTGGGTGCGCCGGACGTGCGGGGCTATGCCGCGGACCGGGGCGCGGACGACGGAGCGGCCGGTCTGGCCCGCTGAGGGTATCCATTCTGGATATCGCTGCCCATGGATATCCTTCCGGACGGTTACGCTCGCTACCTACGGTGGGGTAAGTTCCGCAAGTGATTGCGCTTTCCCAGTCACGGCTGGCCTCCCTGTCCGTCACCGCCCTACTTGCGGTCGTCCTCAGTGGCTGCGCGCCGTTCGGTGGTCAGGCCGAGCCGGAGCAGCCGGCGAGCCCACCGGCCGACGCTCCGCCCGGTGCCGGCGGTGCGGCGACCGCCGGCAAGGGGCGGGTCAGCCTGCTGCAGAACCTCGGCACGGACGGCCCACTGCGAACCCTGAACGTGGAACCGGACGGCCGTTGGGAGTGCGTCGACTGCGCGGGCGACGGGGTCACGTCGACCGGCGCGCTGACCGATGAGCAGCGCGACCGCCTGCAGTCGCTGCTCGCCGAACCGGCACTGGTCAAGGAGACCGACGAGGTGCGCGGCTACCGGGTGACCTGCATCGGCGCACTCACCTCCAGCCTGCTGACCTCGACCGGTCTGATTACTTCCCAGGACTGTCCCGGGGAGGAGCGACCGCCGGTGGCCGAGGAGATCCTGCTGCTCCTGACCCAGAACACCCCCGCCGAGCTGGTCAGCGGCTGAGGTCGACTGTCGGGCCAGCGAGCGGCGGCCCAGGTCGGGCCGCCGGGCGGCGGGGAAGCTCGCTCCGGCGGGCGCCGGGCGGCTCAGAGCACCTTGCCGGGGTTGAGCAGGCCGGTCGGGTCCAGCGCGGCCTTGATCGCCTGGTGCACGCGTACCCCTACCGGGCCGATCTCCCGGGCCAGCCAGTCTCGCTTCAGCACTCCGACGCCGTGCTCGCCGGTGCAGGTGCCACCGAGGTCCAGACCGAGCCGCATGATCTCGTCGAACGCTCGCCGGCCGCGTTCCAGGCTGGCCGGGTCGGCCCGGTCAACCACGATGTTGGGGTGCATGTTGCCGTCACCGGCGTGACCGACGACGCCGATCGGCACCCCGCACTCGGTCGCGATCCGGGCGACCCCGTCGAGCAGTGCGGCGAGCGCACCCCGGGGCACCGCCAGGTCGTCGATGATCAGGCCGCCGTTGCCACCCGGGTACGCGTCGGCGGCGTACTTCTCCATGGCCGGGTGGGCCAGCCGTCGGGCCTGCAACAGGGCGGCGGCCTCCACCGCGTCGGTGGCCGCGTACACCTCCTCGGCGCCGGCCGCCTCGCAGACGGCGGCCAACTCGGCCAGGTCCGCCGCCGCCCGTGCGCCGGTGTCCGCGGCGGCCAGCAGCAGCGCCTCGGCGTCGGTGCGCAGCCCCATCGGCCGGTACGCCTCGATCGCCAGCAGGTGGGTACGGTCGAGCAGTTCGAGCAGGCTGGGGGAGAGGCCCTGGGCGGCGATCCGGGCGACCGCCTCACCGGCCTCGGCGGTGGAACCGAAGACGGCCACCAGGGTCAGCGACTCCGCCGGGGCCGGGCGCAGCGCCACGGTCACCTCGGTGATCACTCCGAGGGTGCCCTCGGAGCCGACGAAGAGCCGGGTCAGGTCGTACCCGGCCACCCCCTTGGCCGTACGCCGCCCGGTGCGCAGCACCTCGCCGGAGGCGAGCACCGCCTCCAGGCCGAGCACGTACTCGGTGGTGACGCCGTACTTGACGCAGCACATGCCGCCCGCGTTGGTGGCGACGTTGCCGCCGATGGTGGACGACTCCCAGGAGCCCGGGTCCGGCGGGTACCACAGGCCCTGTCGGCCCACCGCGGCGGTGAGTGCCGCGTTGACCACCCCCGGCTGGACCACCGCGATGCGGCTCACCGGATCGATCTCCAGGATCGCGTCCATCGCCGTGGTGCTGATGACCACGGCACCGTCGACGGCGTTCGCCGCACCCGCCAGGCCGGTGCGGGCACCTTGCGGCACCACCGGTACGCCGTGCCGGCCGGCCGCCCGGATCACCGCGACCACCTCCTCGGTGCTGCGCGGTCGGGTCACCACCTGTGGCGTTCCGGCGGCGCACAGGTCGGCCTCGTCCCGCTCGTGCCCACGGAGCAGATCCGGGTCGGTGAGGACCGCCTCCGGCCCGAGGGCGGCACGCAGGTCGTCGAGGAGTGGGGAGGTGGCCATGCGGCCGAGGCTACGACCGGCGGCCGGTGATCATCAACCTGGGGACGCCGCCCGGTACGGTGGCTGCCGTGATCTACCTGGACCGGCCGGCCTGGCCGGCGCGGGGGCGGCTCTGGTCGCACCTGATCAGTGACGTGTCGCTCGCCGAACTGCACGCCTTCGCCGAGGCGCTGGGCGCGCCCCGACGGGGCTTCGACCGCGACCACTACGACATCCCCGCAGAGCGCTTCGAGATGGCGGTCTGGCTCGGTGCCCGCGTGCTTCCCAGCCGCGACCTGGTCCGCCTGCTCCGCGACTCGGGCCTGCGCCGCCCCAAACACCTAACCCCCCACCCCCACCCCCACCCCCGCCCCACACCTCGTCGATCATGCAGTTGTGGCACCTCACAAGAGGTGTGAATCGCCCAGAACGACTGCCACAACTGCATGATCGGCGCGGCGGGGCGGGCGTGGGGGGTGGGGGGGGTGGGGGGCTACTGCCGGGTTAGGGAGGTGAGTTCGCGGGTGAGGTTGGTGCGGGCTGGGGCCGTCCAGGCGGTGGTTGGAGCGGGGAGCCGGTACAGGGTGGGTAGGGCGAGCAGTCCGGAGAGCACCTTGGCCCGGCCGACCCGGTAGTCCGGCTCGGGTACGTGGGCGTACTCCCGGCGGATCGCGGCGGCGTACCGGTCGTACTCCGGCGGCGGCGTGGCCAGCACAGCCAGATCGGCGTCACAGAGCAGTGCGCCGTCGGCGTCCGCCGGGTCCACCAGGTGACCGGCGGTGAGCAGGACCAGCCGGCTCACCTCGGCCACCGCCGGCGTGGGCAGCCCGGCCCGGGTGAGCAGAGTGCGGGCGAGCGTCGCACTGTCGCGTTCGTTGCGGTCACCCGGTGCCCGGGGGTCGTACACCGCGTCGTGGCACCAGGCGGCGAGTCGGACCAGGTCGGGAAGTGGGGCCGCCGAGGCGTACCGGTCGATGACGTCGAGCACGGCGGTCAGGTGCCCGATCGTGTGGTAGTACCGGTGCGGTTCCCGCCATCGCTCGACGAGTTCGTGGCCGGCGGTGTCCACCGCCGTCGGCCTGGTCGCCCCGGCCGCCAGGGCGGCCGTTCGCCACCGTTCGATCAGCCCTCTCACCGGACTGAGTCTGCCTCATCGGCCGTAGCCGGAAGGATGTGCCGCTCGGCGAGGAATGCCCCGACGTGCGGCGGGTAGTCGCCGCCATGGCGGAGGCCCGGAACCGACGATTTCCGTTGCTACGCCGAAACGGAATGCGCGAAGGCCGGTCGGACGTGGACACGGCCCGGATCGCCGGGACCGTGGCGCAGCTGCATGACCGCGGCAAGGCCACCCTGCGCGACCGGCTGCACCGGGTACGGCTGTCGCTCGGCCTGGCCGCGCAGGCGGGTCTCGCCGCCGGGCTGGCCTGGGTGGCCGCGCACGAGTTGCTGGGCAACCCGCAACCGGTCTTCGCCCCGATCTCCGCCGTCGGCACCCTGGCCGTCTCCGTCGGTCAACGGTTCCGTCGGACCATCGAGCTGATCCTCGGCGTGGGCGTCGGGGTGTTCGTCGGCGACGTGCTGGTCTATTTCCTCGGCACCGGGCCGTGGCAGCTCGCGCTCGTCGTCACCGCCGCCATCGTGTTGACCGTCTTCGCCGGGGGCAGCGTCGCCATCGTCATCCAGGCCGCGGCGACCGCGGTGTTGATCGTGACGCTCAGCCCGTCTGTCGAGGACCTGGAGATACCCCGGTTCATCGACGCGCTCGTCGGCGGCAGCATCGCGCTGCTGGTCACCGCGCTACTGCTGCCGCTCAACCCGCTCCGGGTGCTCAACCGGGCCGCCCGGCCGGCGTTGGACCTGCTCGCCGAGCAGCTCGACGACGCCGCCGACGGGCTGCGGGACCGGGACCGGGAGAAGATCCAGCAGGCGCTGGACCGGTTGCGGAACAACAAGCAGGAGCTGACCACTCTCATCGAGGCGATCGAGGGGGCCAAGGAGACCGCGCTGCTCTCCCCGGCGCGCTGGCACCGGCGCAATGAACTCACCCACTACGCGGAGGCGGCCGACCCGATCGACCGGGCGATGCGCAACAGCGGCACGTTGATCCGCCGGGCGGTCACCCTCGTCGAGGATTCCGAGCCGGTCCCGGAGCCGATGCCCGCTGCGGTCTGCCACCTTGCCGAGTCGGTACGGCTGCTGAAGAAGGAGTTCGCCCAGGGTGAGGAGCCCGAGCAGGCCCGTGAGCGGTCGCTGCGCGCGGTCAGCGAGGCCGGCCGGGCGTACGGCGAGGGAGTCGGCTTCTCCGGGAGTGTGGTGGTCGCCCAGGTGCGTACCACCGCCAGTGACCTGCTGGTGGCCTCGGGGATCAGCCAGGAGGAGGCGAATCGGCTGGTGCGGCAGTCTTTCGGTGAACTCGACCGGCCGGGCGTACCGGCCGGGCCGGAACCGGCCGTCAAGCCGCCCACCGCGCCACCGGTGGGCTGAGGCGGGCGGGGCGGATGCGCCCGGCTCGACGGGCCACGGGTGACTACGCTGACCGCATGGTCGACACCCCGCCCGGCGGATCCCTGCCGCCGTCGCCGTCCGTGCCCGCCGCACCAGGCGCGGGTTCCGGCGTACCAGGAATGCCACGTCGCCAGCTCAGTTGGCGGCGGGCGCTGGTGCTGGTCGGGGTGATCCTGCTGATCGCCGCGTGCGCGATCTTCATGCTCTTCACGCTGGGCACCAGCCTCGGCCCGGAGGCGCTGCTGGTCGGAACCGCCGCCGCGGTCCTGCCGGTCCCGGTGCTGGTGGCCTGCTTCCTCTGGCTCGACCGTTACGAACCCGAGCCGCTGAAGTATCTGGTTTTCTGCTTCGCCTGGGGCGCCTTCGTCTCTACCGCCGCGTCGCTGCTGGTCAACGAATCGGCGGCCAACTGGTTCGAGCGCGAGGGCCTGCCCGTAGGGCTCACCGCGGTGCTGGTCGCGCCGTTCATCGAGGAGTTGACCAAGACTCTCGGCCCGATCCTGCTGCTGATCTTCCGGCGGCGGGAGTGGTCCGGCATCACCGACGGCCTGGTCTACTGCGGGCTCTCCGCGATCGGCTTCGCAATGGTGGAGAACATCCTCTACCTGGGTGGGTACGGGTACGCCACGGGCGTCGAGCAGTACGGCCCGGCCACCGGGGCGCAACAGGTCATCGCCATCTTCATCGGCCGGATCCTGCTCTTCGGCTTCGCTCATCCGTTGTTCACCTCGATGGCCGGTATCGGGCTGGGTATCGCGGCGCGGTCGGCCGACCGGCGGGTCCGGTTCTTCGCCCCGGTCGCCGGTCTGCTGCTGGCGATGATGCTGCACGGCGCGTGGAACCTGCTGCCGACGCTGACCCAGGCCACCGGCGAGGTGCTGATCTCGATCGTCGGCATTGTCGGTGTGATGGTGCCGATCTTCTTCGGCATGGTCGGTCTGGCGATATGGCTGCGGGCCTGGGAGGGGCGACTGACCGAGCGGACCCTGCCGGACTACGTGCGGGCCGGCTGGCTCACCCCGCCGGAGGTGGCGGCGCTGAGCAGCCTCGGCCGGCGGCACGCGGCCCGAGCGTGGGCCCGGCGGGTGGCTGGCGACGCCGGCCTACGTGCGATGCGCGGCTACCAGTTCGCGGCGACCCGACTGGCCCTGCTGCGGGACGGTGCGACGCGGGGACTGGACCGTCGCCCCGCCGACCGGGAACGGACGGCGCGGGAGGAACAGGAGCTGTTGGATTCGATCATGGCGTACCGGTCGTTCTTCGTGGGCCGGGACCCGCAGTCCCCGGTCGGAGTCTGGGACGGGCACCGCTACCACCTGCGCTTCCCGGACGGGTCGCAGCGTTCGGTGGAGGCGCCGGAGGAGCCGGTGGTCCCGATCCCGGTGGTGCTCGGTCCGCCGGCTCCGCCGCCGTTGCCCGCTGGCTACGGCCCGCCCGGGTACGGCCCACCTGGCTACGGCCCGCCCGGGTACGGCCCGCCCGGTCCTCGTCCCGCCGCACCCTGGCCGCCCGGTCACCGCTGACCGGTCACCGCTGACCGGTCACCGCTGACCGGCCGATCCTGACCGGCCGATCCTGACCGGCCGGACGGCGGCCCAGGTCAGCTCATCAGGCTGGTGAGGAAGTCGCCGAGCCCCTGAGCCATCATCATCAGGGCCGCCCCGATCGCCTTGAACATCTGCGCGGCGCCGTCCGGGCGGAACGCCATGAAGTAGATCAGGAACGCGAGGCTTCCCCAGGTCAGTACCTTCTTCACGAATACCGGCATCGCCCCTCCCCAGGGCCGGTGGTGCGGCTGGCTTCCCGCCGGGGAGCGCGGCAAACGACGCGTTCGAATTCGCCCGCCGGCGTTTCGGCCTGGCGCGACGTGCTCAGGGGTGCGGGCTCAGCGGTGCCGGGCTCAGAGGTAGAGCCCGGTGACGTTCTCCTCGACCCGCTCGGCGGCCACCGCGTGCACGTCACGCTCACGCAGCAACACGTAGCCGCGGCCGTGCAACTCGACCTCGGAGCGATCGTCGGGGTCGAAGAGCACCCGGTCGCCGAAGACGATGGAGCGTACGTTCGGGCCGACACCCACCGCGGTGGCCCAGGCGAGGCGCTTGCCCACGGCGGCGGTGGCAGGGATCACGATGCCGGCGCTGGAGCGTCGCTCGCCGTCGCTGCCCTCCATCCGCACCAGCACCCGGTCGTGCAGCAGCCGGATGGGCAGGCCGGAGTCGAGATTCGGGTCGGCTGTCACGCCGCAGACGCTACCGTGTCGTTCCCGACCCGCCGCCGGTGGTCGCCGGGGTTGGCGCGCTGGCCGGCGGGGCAATGTGGTGGACAAGCCCTACCGTGCAGTGGTCGGGCGTATCCTGTCCGACCTGACGCCGTGCGCAGGGCCGATCTTCCGGAGGTGCGCTTGAGCCGATTTGAGCGGATACGCGGGCGCCTGCGTCGCGCGTACGAGGCGGGGCGCGACTCCGTCCGCGCCGGCCGCGAGACGCCACCAGACGTCGCCGAACCCGCCAAGGTGGCCTCGCCGGCGGCACCCGGTCCGGCGGCGCCGCCGACCGCGACGGTGGTCGGCGCCGAGCCGCCGGCCGACCTGCACAACTCCACCTCCAGCCGCGATGACGCCGACGTGCCACACGCGCTGCGGATCGCGGCCGCCTGGTCGTGGCGGCTCATCGTCATCGGCATCGTCTTCTGGGCGTTACTGAAACTGGTCGGCACCATCAGCATCGTGATCATCCCGGTCGCCGTGGCGCTGCTGTTGTCGGCGCTGCTGGCCCCCGCGGTCGGCTGGCTGCTGCGGGCCCGCCTGCCGCGATCGCTGGCGACCGCGGTGGTGCTGGTCGCCGGACTGGCCGCGGTGATCGGCACGCTGACCCTGGTGGTCAACGAGTTCATCAAGGGCGTCCCGGAGCTGACCGCGAAGTCCACCCAGGGTCTGCAGCAGATCCAGGAATGGCTCAAGACCGGGCCGCTGCACCTGTCGGACAACGACCTCGACCGGTACCTGGAAGAGACCCAGCAGTGGGTCAACAACAACACCGAGCGGTTCACCAGCGGCGCCCTGTCCACGGCGGCGACCCTCGCCGAGGTGCTGACCGGCGCGGTGCTGGTGCTCTTCGCCACCTTCTTCTTCCTGCGTGACGGCAACCTGATCTGGCGGTTCCTGGTCCGGCTGCTGCCGGTCGCCGCCCGGTGGAAGGTCGACGACGCCGGCCGGGCCTCCTGGGCGACCCTGGTCGCCTACGTCCGGGCGACGGTACTGGTCGCCTTCATCGACGCCGTCGGCATCGGCACCTTCCTGGTCATCTTCGACATCCCGTTCGCCTTCCCGCTGGCCGCCCTGGTCTTCCTGGGCGCGTTCATCCCGATCGTCGGTGCGACGCTCTCGGGTGGCGTGGCGGTACTGGTCGCGCTGGTCGACAGTGGGCCGGTTACCGCGTTGATCATCCTCGGCGTGGTGATCGGGGTGCAGCAGGTGGAGGGACACATCCTCCAGCCATTGATCATGGGTAGGGCGGTGGCCATCCACCCGCTCGCGGTGATCATCGGTCTGGCCGCCGGTGTGGTGCTCGCCGGGATCACCGGCGCGCTGGTCGCGGTCCCGCTGATCGCGGTGCTCAACACGGCGGTACGCCGGCTCGCCGCCCGCAGCGTCCCGGACACCCCGCCCGACGCCGTCGTCGTCGCCTCCCGCGCACCCTGACCGGGTAGCCCTGCCTGACCTGAGCGAGTGTGCTGAGCCGCCGGCCCGTTACGGCCGGCGGCTCACTCCGTGGCGAGCCGGGTCAGGGCGCCCTGAACCACCTCGGGACGGGTGGTGTACCAGAACGGGGGCAGCGAGCGGCGCAGGAACGGGCCGTAGCCCCGGGCCGTCTCCAGCCGGGAGTCGAGCACCGCCACCACCCCCCGGTCACCGGTGGCCCGAATCAACCGGCCCACCCCCTGGGCCAGGCGTACCGCCGCGATCGGCACGCTGACGGCGGCGAAACCCGAGCCGCCCTGCGCGTCCACTGCCGCCGCCCGCGCCGCGGCGAGCGGCTCGTCGGGCCGAGGGAAGGGCAGCCGGTCGATCACCACCAGCTGGCACGAGTCGCCCGGCACGTCCACCCCCTGCCACAGCGACATGACGCCGAAGAGGCAGCTCGACCGCTCCTCGCGAAACCGCCGGACCAGCAGCGGCAGCGACTCCTCACCCTGGAGCAGCACCGGCAGATCCGTTCGGTCGCGGACCAGCTCCGCAGCCTGCTGCGCGGCACGCCGGGAGGAGAAGAGCCCGAGCGTACGGCCGCCCAGCGCGGTGACCAGCTTGAGCAGCTCCGCCCCGGCGGCGTCGGGCAGCCCGGAAACCCCGGGGCGGGGCAGGTGCGCGGCCACGTACAGGATTCCCTGGCGCGGGTAGTCGAACGGCGATCCGACATCCAACGACCGCCACCCGAGGCCGGAGTCGGCGAGCCCGCCCTCATCGCCCGCCGGTCGATCGCCGGTCGCCCGGGTGGCCGGGGCTTCGCCCGTCGAACGGGTCGGGTCGGTCCCGGCGGCCCGGGTCGCCAGGTCGCCCGCCCGGGTGGGGCGCCGGGTCGCGTCAGCGAGGGCGGCGGCGGCCGGCGTAGGCGGGGTGGGCGGGGGCGCATCGAGGCCGAGGGCCCGGGCCACCGTGTCGAACCGGCCGCCCAGCGCGAGCGTGGCCGACGTGGCCACCACGGTCCGCTCGTCGAAGAGGTGGGTGGCGAGGGTGCCGGCGACGGAGAGCGGCGCCACCACCAGCGCCCGCCGGCCGCTGGTGTCGTTGCGCTCCACCCACGCCACGTCGTGCTCCGCCTCCTCCAGCAATCGCTGCGCGGTGGTGGAAAGCTCGTCGAGAACGGCCTTGGCCTGCTGCTTGCGTACCGGATCCGGGTCATCGGCCTTGATGTCCCCGATGCTGTCCAGGGCGGCGCGGGTCGCGGCGTCCAGCAGTGTGCAGGCCTCCCGCAACGGGGCCGGCAGGCCGTCGGTGATCCGCCCGGCCGGCGCTTCGGCCAGCCCGACCGCGAGGGCGTCGCCGGACGCGGTCAGCGCCTCGGCCGCCTCCGGCCGCAGCAGCGGGCGGGCCCGGCGGGCGGACCGGTCGATCAGCTCCGGGGTCAGCTCCGCCTGGGCCGCCGAGGAGACCCGGTCGGCCAGCTCGTGCGCCTCGTCGACGACGAGTAGCCGGTGCGGCGGGACGATGTGTCGCCCGGCGAGCATGTCGACCGCGAGCAGGCTGTGGTTGGTGACCACGATGTCGGCCTCCCGCGCCCGGGCCCGGGACGCCTCCGCGAAGCACTCCTGGCCGTACGGGCAGCGGTTCGCGCCGACGCACTCCCGGGCGGGCATGGAGACCAGACGCCAGGCCTGGTCGTCGACGCCTGGGTCCAACTCGTCGCGATCACCGGTGTCGGTGTCCAGGGCCCAGTCCCGCAGCCGTTGGATCTGCTTGCCGAGCCGGCCGGCCTCCCCGAGCCAGCGGGTGCCGCCCCCGGGACGCTGGACCGGGGCGTCGAAGAGGGTGTCCTCCGGCTCGTCCTCCGAGGAGTTCTCCAGCCGGGCCAGGCAGAGGTAGTGGTGTCGTCCCTTGAGCACCGCGAACGTCGGCCGCCGCCCGAGCACCGGCTCGACGGCGTCGGCCAGCCGGGGCAGGTCGTGCTCGATCAGCTGGGACTGCAGCGCCAGGGTGGCGGTGGAGACCACCACCGTGCCGTCGACGGTCAACGCCGGGGCGAGGTACGCCAGGGACTTGCCGGTGCCGGTGCCGGCCTGCACCAGCAGGTGTTCGCGGGCGGCGACGCACTCCTCGATCGCCGCGGTCATCTGCTGCTGGCCGGGGCGGGCCGCGCCGCCGGGCACCGCGCCGACCGCAGCGGCCAGCAGCTCGGTGCCGCCCGGCCGGTCGCCCCGCCGCCGGGCCTTGTCACGGGTGGCGCCGGAGCCGGTGGCGGTGCGGGGCGGGGTCACCGTGGCACGGTACCCGCCGACCCTGACGCCGTCCGTACCGAAGGGCCGTGTTGCGACGTCACGGAACGGAATACCTCCTCCGGAGTCCGGTAACTTCCCGACGGCGAGGCGTGGGCGGAATCGGCTAGGGTGCGACTCATGCCGAGCGACGTGGTCCGTGTGGTCTACCGCAAGTACGACGGCAGCGCCCACCGCGACTACCCGGCCCGCCGCCTGGCCGAGGACGACCTCGGCGTCTGGCTCGGCGTACCGGCCGGCACCAGCTCGGTCTATCACGGCCGACCCTCCGTGGAGCAGATTCCCTTCGTGCTGTTGGTGCCGCACCACGCCTGGTGGACCGGCATGTTCAACCCGCCCCCGCGCACCAGTGAGGTCTACTGCGACATCGCCAGCCCGGCGCGGTGGGAGGGTGACGACACCGTGCACCTGATCGACCTTGACCTGGACGTGGTCCGTCGCCGCGAGACCGGCCTGGTGGAGCTGCGCGACGAGGACGAGTTCGCCGAGCACCGGACCCGCTTCGGCTATCCCGACGAGCTGGTGGCGGCGGCCGAGGCTGCGGCCGAGTGGCTGTTCGGCGCGCTCGGCGACGGCACCGAGCCGTTCGCCACGTCGTACCGCAAGTGGCTGGCCCTGGTGGTCTGAGCCACTTTCGCGCGGCCCGGCGGCTGGCCGGCGCCGCCACTGTCGCGCGGGCCGGCGGTCCGCGGGTGATGATGCTCCGATGGTGGATGACGGTGGACTCGACGTGGTGGCGCCCATCGGTGGCGCGGTACGTGACCTGCTCCGGGCCGCGCCCGGTGCATCAGTGGACCTCGGGGCGATCGATCCCCGCTCGACGCCCGGGCTCCCCGACGAGCAGCTGACCGGGGCGGAGCGCAAGGGCTGGGCCCGTCGGCAGGTCGAGCTGGTGGGCCGGGATCTGGCCCGCCAGCAGGAGATGCTCTTCGCCGGCGCGAAGGTCGACCCGGACGCTGGGCGGCGGGTGCTGCTGGTGCTCCAGGCGATGGACTGCGGCGGCAAGGACGGCACGATCAAGCGGGTGGTCGGCGCGATGAACCCGCTGGGCGTGCACATCCGGGCGTTCGGCCCGCCGACCGCCGAGGAGCTGCGGCACCACTTCCTCTGGCGGATCCGCCGCGCCCTACCCCCGCCGGGTCAGCTGGGTGTCTTCAACCGCTCGCACTACGAGGACGTGCTGGTGCCCCGGGTCCAGGAGCGGGCGCCGGAGCACGTCTGGCGACCGAGGTACGCCGAGATCGACGACTTCGAGCGGGAGTTGACCGCCGCCGGGGTGGTCGTGGTCAAGGTCTTCCTGCACATCTCCAAGGTCGAGCAGGCTCGGCGGCTGCTGGCCCGCCTCGACGACCCGACCCGGCACTGGAAGTACCACCCCTCCGACGTCGACGCCCGGGCCCGCTGGGACGACTACCAGGCCGCGTACGCCGATCTGCTCGGCCGATGCGGCACGGACGTCGCGCCGTGGCACGTGGTGCCGGCGGACCGGAAGTGGTACCGGGACTGGGCGGTGGCGCACCTGCTGCGTGAGACGTTCGACACTCTCGATCTGGGGTATCCGCCAGCGGACTTCGACATCGGGCGGGAACGAGAGCGGCTGTTGGGGACTGCGGGGCCGCTGAAGGTGAACAGAAGTTGAACGAGCGGTGAATGGCACTTGGCCAGGGGTGGGCCGCCGGACAGCCGATCTGACGATTCCCTAGCATTCCCTCAGCAGGACGCCGGAGCGGCGCTGCCACCCCTTCCACCGACACGACGAGGTCCGAGCTGTGAGGTTTTCATTTCGCCCCAACGAGGGCGCTTTCTACGAGCTCTTCACCAGGGCCGCGCAGAACTTGGTCCGGGGTACGGAGCTGCTCAACGAGCTGGCTCTGCCCGACGTCGAGGTGCAGTCGGTCAGCGAGCGGCTCACCGAGGTGGAGCACGACAGCGACCAGATCACCCACGACCTGTTCAAGAAGATCAACTCTACCTTCATCACCCCGTTCGACCGTGAGGACATCTACCGCCTCGGTTCACTGCTCGACGACGTGATGGACCACCTGGAGGCGGTGGGCAACCTGCTCTACCTCTACGGGCTGACCAAGCTGCCGTCGTTGCCCCGGGAGATGCACGAGCTGGTGCACGTCCTCGATCAGCAGGCGAAGCTGACCGCCGACGCGATGCCCCGGCTGAAGTCGATGAAGGACCTCGAGGACTACTGGATCGAGATCAACCGGCTGGAGAACGACGGTGACCAGGCGTACCGGATGCTGCTGGTCCGGCTCTTCTCCGGCGAGTACGACGCGTTGACCGTGCTGAAGATGAAGGAGGTGGCCGACGAGTTGGAGGCCGCCTGCGACGCCTTCGAGCACGTGGCCAACACCGTCGAGACCATCGCGGTCAAGGAGTCCTGATCCTGTGAGTCCCGAGCTCATCGCGGTGCTGGCGGTGATCGGGGTGGCCCTGGTGTTCGACTACACCAACGGCTTCCACGATGCCGCCAACGCGATCGCGACAAGCATCTCCACCCGGGCGCTGACACCCCGGGTAGCCCTGGCCATGGCGGCGGTCGGCAACTTCATCGGCGCCCACTTCGGCGCCGAGGTGGCCAAGACCGTCGGCAGCGGGCTGGTGGCCCTGCCCACCGGCGTGTCCAGCCTCGGCATCGTCTTCGCCGGTGTGATCGGCGCGATCACCTGGAACATCATCACCTGGTACTTCGGGCTGCCCTCGTCCTCCTCGCACGCCCTGATCGGTGGCCTGGTCGGCTCGACCGTCGCGGCCTCCGGGACGGTGCTCTGGTCGGGCATCGGCGAGAACGTGATCATCCCGATGATCCTCTCGCCGATGGTCGGCTTCGTCCTCGGCTACATCGTGATGATCGCCGTTCAGTGGATCTTTCGGAAGGGACACCCGGGCAAGTTGAACCGGGGCTTCCGCTGGGCCCAGACCGTCTCGGCGGCGGCCATGTCGGTCGGTCACGGCATGCAGGACGCGGCCAAGACCATCGGCATCGTGGTCCTCGCCCTCTTCGTCGGCGGATATCAGGACGACGCGACCTACATTCCGGAGTGGGCGTTCTGGACCTCGGCGGCCGTGCTGGCCGCCGGTACGTACGCCGGTGGCTGGCGGATCATCCGGACCCTCGGCCGGAAGATCATCGACCTGCGCCCGCCGGAGGGCTTCGCGGCCGAGACCGTGGCCAGCGGCGTCCTCTACTTCAACGCGCTGGTTCTCGGCGCCCCGATCTCGACCACCCACACGATCACCTCGGCGATCATGGGTGTCGGCGCCACCAAGCGCCTCTCGGCCGTGCGCTGGGGGGTGGCCGGCAACATCATCGGCGCCTGGATCCTGACCTTCCCGGCTGCCGGCTCGATCGGTGCCCTGATGTACTTCCTGGTCCGCCCCATCTTCAGCTGAGGTGTAAGGAGGGGCCCCCTGTTAACGCCTGGCGTTGTACAGGGGCCCCTATTAACGCTTACCGCCGGGTGCCGGGTGCCGGGTGCCGGGCGGCGGGTGCCGGGCGGTCGGGCGGCGGGTGCCGGGCGGTCGGGCGGCGGTGGTCAGCTGTAGGAGACGCCGATCTGCGCGCGGATCTCGTCCAGCAAGGCCATGATCTCCAGGGTGGCGGCGTGCGGCACCAGGGGGCTCTCGGTCAGCCCTTCCGCGAGGCAGCGCTGCACCTCGATGGCCTCGTACTGGTAGCCGGAACCGACCAGCTCCTCCGTGATCATCTCCGGCTCCGCGCCGGCCCGGTGCAGAGTGAACCCGCCGGGCCGGAAGAACGGCTCGGGCAGGTCGATCCGCCCGGTGGTGCCGGTGATCGACGCGGTCAGACCGGTCTGCCCGACCATGCCGCAACTCAGCGTGGCGACTGCCCCCGAGTCGTACCCGAAGATCAGGCCGGTGTTCTCGTCCGTCCCCTCCGGGCCCAGCTTCGCCCACGCCCGTAGGTGTTGTGGCGCGCCGAGCAGCAGGTGGGCCAGGCTCACCGGGTAGACGCCCAGGTCCAGCAGGGCGCCACCGCCGAGCGCCCGGGCCCGCATCCGGTGCTCGGGTGGGAACGGCCCGGCGACGCCGAAGCTGGCCTGGACGCTGGTCAGCTCGCCGATCGCACCGTCGGCGATCAACTCGCAGACCCGCAGGACGAGTGGGTTGCACCGCATCCACATCGCCTCCATGAGGAAGACCCCGGCGGCACGGGCGGCGTCGATGACCTCGGTGCTGGTGGCCAGGTCGAGGGTGAACGGCTTCTCCAGCAGCACCGGCCGACCGGCGGTCAGGCAGGTCAGCGCCGCCTCGTGGTGGGCGGCGTGCGGGGTGGCGACGTAGATCACGTCCACGTCGGCGTCCGTGGCCAGGCCGGTCCACGAGGCGTACGCCCGGGGTATGCCGTGCCGCTGCGCGAAGCGCTCGGCGCTCTCGGCGGTCCGTGAGCCGACCGCCACCAACTCGGCCCCCGGCACCAGCCGGAGGTCCTCGGCGAAGCGGGCGGCGATGTGGCCGGTGGCCAGGATGCCCCAACGAGTCATGGCGCGACGCTACCGAAGATCACCACCGGGCTGTACTGGGGATCCACGGGTCGGGACTAGGCTCGGGCGTATGACGATCGACCGTGGCTACCCGGCACCGCCCACGTTGGTCGAGCACGCCCGACGGTTCCGGACCTCCGGCGAGGCACCGGCGGTACCCCGGGTGGCGGCCACGGTGCTGCTGCTGCGACCGGCCGGCGAGGGTTTCGAGGTCTACCTGATCCGCCGGGTCGCGGCGATGGCGTTCGGCGGCATGTACGCCTTCCCGGGCGGTGGGGTGGACCCCTCGGATTCCACGGCCCACCTGGACTGGGCGGGGCCGACGCCGGCCGACTGGGGCGTACGCCTCGGACTGGCCCCTGCGGCGGCGCAGGCCGTCGTCTGTGCGGCGGCTCGTGAGGTCTTCGAGGAGGCCGGGGTGCTGCTCGCCGGGCCGGATCCGGGCCAGGTCGTCGGCGACGTCAGCGACGACGGATGGGAGGCCGCCCGGATCGGCCTGGAGCAGCGACGCACCGGCTTCGCTGACCTGCTGGCCCGGCGGAAGCTCACCCTCCGCTCGGACCTGCTGCTGCCGTGGAGCCGGTGGGTGACCCCGGAGTTCGAGCCACGCCGGTTCGACACGTACTTCTTCGTGGCTCTGCTGCCCGAGGGGCAGCGGACCCGGGACGTCTCCGGCGAGGCCGACCACACCCTCTGGGTCCGGCCCGCCGAGGCGGGCCGGCGCGCCGCCGCCGGTGAACTGACCATGCTGCCACCGACCCTGGTCACCCTCGGCGAGGTGGCCGCCTGCGTCGACCTGGCGGAGGTGGCGCGGACGGCGGCCACCCGCGACGCGGCCTTTCCGATCACCCCGCACCTCGATCTGTCCGATGACGCCGAGCCCCGGTTCTACCTGCGTTGATCTGGCGGTGGTCCCGGCGGCGGCTCAGCCGAGCTGATAGTTGACGTGGGCGGACCAGCGGGCGAAGCCGATCCGCTCGTAGAGCGCCAGCGCCGCGGCGTTCGACTCGTCCACGTAGAGCATCACCCGGTCCAGCCCGCGCCGGTCGCGTAGGTAGGCCAGCCCCGCCGTGGTCAGCGCACGGCCGAGCCCGCCGCCGTGCGCGGACGGCTCCACCCCGAGCACGTACACCTCGCCGATCCGGGCCGAGCCGGGTCGTTCGTGCACCTTGGTCCAGTGGTAGCCGAGTAGCCGGCCGGTCGCCGAGTCGACGGCGAGCAGGAAACCGGCTGGGTCGAACCACGGTTCGCCGAGGCGTACGCGCAGGTCATCGACGGTCCACCGGCCTTGTTCCGGGTGGTCGGCGAAGGCCCGCGCGTTCAGTGTCAGCCACGCCTCGTCGTCGGTGCCGAGGCGGAACGCCCGCAGTGTCACCCCGTCGGGCAGCCCCGCTTCGCCCAGCGGCGCGGTGAGCGGTCGGCGCAGTTGCCAGAGGACCCGCGCGCGGGCGAAGCCGAGATCCACCGCGAGCGCGGCGGCCGATGGGTGGTCGCCGTGCGCCCAGGCCCGCAGCGGACCGGTCGCGGTCGCCAGCACCCCGCGGGCCAGCGCCCGGCCGGTGCCCCGGCGCCGGTACGCCGGATGCACCACCAGTTCCACCCCGACGCCGGTGCCCGGGTCGGACGTGTCGAGGTGGGCGTAGCCGGTGAGGGTGCCGTCGTCGCCGCGGGCGATCAGGTGGGTCGCCGGGGCGTGCTCGTCGCGCAGTCGGAGCAGGACGTGTTCGTCGAACGGGTCAGCGCCGTCGGCGTCGCCCGCCGTCCGGGCGAGCACCAACACCTCGGCGATCTCTGCCGGTCCGAGCCGGTCGGCCCGGCTGACCTGGTCGCTGGTCGCCTCGGTGCTGCTCATCGCACCACCGTAACCGGGACGGACAGGACGCCGGAGGGCAGTCGGCCACCGCGCCCCGTCACAGCCCCCGGCTCGGCAGCGCCTGGAGGTCGAACCTGCTGGTCAGCTCCTCCAGGATGCGGTACAGGGCGTTCACCGTGCCCTGCCGGTCGCCGCCCGCGTCGTGCAACAGGACGATCGACCCGGGCTGTGCGCCGCTGACCACCGACGAGGCGATCCGGTTCGCGCCGGGCGTACGCCAGTCGGACGGGTCCAGGTTCCAGTGCAGGGGTGCCATGCCGAGGTCGCGGGAGACGGAGATGACCGAGTAGGTCCAGGCGCCGCCGGGCTGCCGGTACCAGGCGATCGGCGCGTCGGGTGCCGCGGCGCGGATCGCCTCGCTGGTCCGTAGCAGGTCGGCCCGGATCCATTCGGTCGACCGGGCGCCCAGGGTGACGTCGTGATCCCAGCTGTGGTTGCAGAGTGTGTGTCCCTCGGCCACGATCTGCTGGACCAGCCACGGGTACGCCTGAGCGTTCTTGCCGACCACGCAGAACGTGGCGGTGACCTGGTACTCCCGCAGGATCGCGAGAACCTGCGGGGTGTAGTCCGGGTTGGGGCCGTCGTCGAAGGTGAGCGCGACCCCGGCGGTGCCGGTACTCACCCGGGTGCCCATCGGGCCGATGTTCGGGTCCTCCGACGGTCCGTCGGAGGTTTGTGGCGCGGGCGTCTCGGCACCGGGTTCCTGCGCCACATCGGTGTCGGCGGGCGCGGACTGGTCGGCGTACTCGGGATGGTCGGCACCGGTCGCGGTGACCGTGGAGTCGGTGCGCTGCCCGTCGGGCACCAGACTCCGCCCGAGCAGGTACGTCGAGCCGAGTACCGCCGAAACCACGAGCGTGATGATCCCGAGTGCGCGTCCCGCCCCGGCCTGGTTGTCGCCCACCGCTGCCCCTTCTGCTGGCCAACTCGGCAGTCACCATAAGACGGACGAGTTGCCCAAAAGGGGCATATGGGAAATTAGACCTCGACGGAAAGTGCCCGCACCGGCATCGGGGCGTGCTCGGTGGCCTCGGCCAGCGTCCGCGACGGGGGTACGACGAACTTGTAACCCACCTGGCGAACCGTGCCGATCATCGACTCGTACTCCGAGCCGAGCTTGGCCCGCAGGCGACGCACGTGCACGTCCACCGTCCGGGTGCCACCGAAGTAGTCGTAGCCCCACACCTCGCGCAGCAGCTGGTCGCGGGTGAACACCCGCCCCGGGTGCTGGGCGAGAAACTTCAGCAGCTCGAACTCCTTGTAGGTGAGATCGAGCGGGCGGCCCTTGAGCTTCGCGGCGTAGGTGTCCGGGTCGATCATCAGCTCGCCGGCCCGGATCGAGCCGCCGGCGCCGGCAGTAGCGTTGCTCAGCCGGCCGACCGCGAGCCGAAGTCGGGCCTCCACCTCGGCCGGGCCGGCGGAGGCGAGGATGACGTCGTCGACGCCCCAGTCGGCGTTGAGCGCGATCAGACCGGCCTCGGTGACCACCGCCACGAGTGGTACGCCGAGCCCGGTCGCGTGCAGCATCCGGCAGGTGGCGCGGGCCTCGCTCAGCTCGGAGCGCGCGTCGACCAGCACAGCGTCCGGACTCGGTCCGGCGACCAGCGTGCGGACGTCACGTGGTGCGGTGCGGACCGAGTGCGGCAGCAGGTCCAGTGCCGGCAGCACCGCGGATGGTTCGCCTGCCCGTGCAGTCACCAACAGCAGGATCTCCACGATCACCTCCGTCCCGGCGGCCCGTTGTGGCCGCGCGCGACCAGCGGCACCCTGGCGGGTGTAGCGCTGGGAACTTCCGTGGGTCCCGGCGTCGCTGACGGGCGGGTTTCGCGGTTGAGCGTAACCGATTGCCCGCCTAGCGCCTCGACGCGGTTTCCTGTTTGCCCTATCTGCCCCTGATCGCGGCTCAGGTTTTAACGTCGTGGAAACCGTGGCACCCGCGATTTGCGATTGGTCTGGCACGATCGGTAGGTGTTTGCCTCCAGCTCGCCCGAGACCGGCCGCGACCCGTGGACCGATGCCCCGCCCACCGCGGGCGGCCCCGCGCCGCGTACCGGCCCGGCCACGGAGACCGACGAGCGGCGCTCCGGTGGACCGCGACGGCTGCGCCGTGGCGGCGCGGCCCGCCGCGCCGACGACGGGTTCGACGCCGACACCGACGACGAGGCGCAGACGGAGCCGGTCGAGGTACGCCGGCAGCTCTCACTCGCCATCGGCGGCTTCGCCGCGCTGCTCGGGCTCGGTCTGGTCCTCGGCGCACAGGCCTCCGCACCTGGACATCGGGTGCCCTTCACCATCGTGGTGCTCACCGTGCAGCTGTTGTTCGTGCTCGCCTGGACGATGGCCACCCGGCCGCCGGCCCTGGCGGTGGTGATCGGTGTCGGCGCGGTGACCGCGCTGGCGGCCGACACGGTGGCGATCCGTTCGGTCGACGCCCGCCTGGGACCGCTGCTCTACGTGGCGATCGGCGGGGTACTCGCCGCGGTGCTCGGCCAGCTGATCCGGCGGGTGGACCGGGTGCGGGTGACCGACTCGCTACGGACGACCGCCACCATCGTGCTCGGGGTGGTGGCCCTCGCCACGCTCATCGTGCTGAATCGGATTCCCGCCGGGACCCAGGCGATCGCCGTCTGTCTCACCGCGGCCGGGGTCGCCCTCACCATCGCCCGGGTGGCCGACGCCATCGCCGCCTGGCCGCGACTGGCGCCCCAGGTGCCCCGAGGGGCGGTCGGGGTCGTCGTCGGCGCGATGGCCGGCACGCTGGTCAGCGCACTCCTCGGCGGTTACCTGGTCACCCCGTTCACCCCCACCCGGGCCGCGATGATGGGCCTGGCCGCGGCGGTCGTCGCCGTGCTGGCCGATCTCGCCGTCAGCTACGCCGAGGCCGGCCGGATGATGGCGGGCGAGCAGCCTTCGGTCTGGGCGGCGCGGCATGTCCAGGGGCCGCTCGGTGGCTTCGCGATGGCGGCGCCGGCCGCGTACCTGATGTGCCGGCTGGTGCTCTGACCGGCTGCTCCGGCAGCGCGCGATTGAGAAATCGGGACTGCGGGTACCACCCGTTCGCCGCTGGGCGGCGTCCGGGTACGACGAGACAGTTCGCCGCCGGGCGGCGTCCCGGGTACGACGAGACAGGAGACGGCGTGGAGCACGAGCAGACGTACGGACGGCGACCGCGGCGACGCGGACGCAAGGTGCTGATCGGGTTCGTCGTCCTGCTCATCGTCCTCGCCGGGCTGATCGCCATCGCCGACCGGGTGGCGGCCAACGTGGCCGAGCGGACCATCGCCGACGAGGTTCGTCAGCAGGTGGCCCAGCAGGGTGCGCAGTCCTCGCCGCCCGAGGTCGAGGTGGGCGGCTTCCCGTTTCTCACCCAGGTGCTAGACGGCCGGTACGAGCGCATCTCGATCCGGTTGCGGGACGTGCAGGGTTCGGTGCAGGGCGGCGTGGTCGCGCTGCCCAGCCTGGACGTGGACGCCCGCAACGTGCGGGCCTCGCTGGACACCCTGCGCACCGGCCAGGGTGACGTCGTGGCCGAGACGGTCAACGGCACCGGCACCATCAGCTACCAGAGCCTGACCGCTCTGCTCGACCGGGAGGGCCTGACCCTCGGCGAGCGGGACGGACAGCTCGCCGTCACCGCCCCGGTGGACATCCTCGGCCAGCGGTTGACGGTCACCGGCACCGCCGACATCGTCGTCGGCGAGCAGGGGCAGGTCGCGTTGCAGTTCGACGACCTGGACGCCGAGGGTCTGCCCAATCTGCCGTTGGCCCGCACCCTGGTGAACAATTTCGCCCGCAGCATCTCGGTCGACGTACCCCTGCCGGAGTTGCCGTTCCAGCTCACCGTGCGCGAGGTCCGG
Organism: Micromonospora phaseoli; assembly: GCF_900109115.1. Lineage (GTDB taxonomy): Bacteria > Actinomycetota > Actinomycetes > Mycobacteriales > Micromonosporaceae > Micromonospora > Micromonospora phaseoli. Next base: position 16,336 of record NZ_FNYV01000014.1, on the reverse strand, counting down.
CCGCAGCCGCAGGGGCTGACAGTGACCGCCGACGCACGGGACGTACCGATCAACTCGGCGGGCTGACCGCCGGGCCGGCGTCCCGGATGCTGGTCGGCCCGATGGGAAAGCTGGGATCGCTGGTAGGCTCGCTGCTCATGGGGACGCTCCTCACCAAACGGCGCGCGATCGACCTGTGTCGCGTGGCCACCTGCCTGTGTCGCCCCGTCATCTGACGGCGGGGCTGTCTCGGGCCGCCTAGCGGCCATCGGCACTCGGGGTTCGCGTACCTCCATCCCAGTGCACCCCACCAAAATCGCCCGGCAGCGGCGCCGTCGCACAAACCCGTGATCCGTTCCTAGCTATGGGTCCCGCGCGTGGTGCGACACATCCACACAACCACCTCCGCGCAGGCTCACCAACCATCCTCACCAGGGAGTGATCTGATGAGTCGCGACACCGCACTCGTCTCGGCCGACTGGGCCGAGAAGAACCTCGACGCCCCGGGCGTCGTCTTCGTCGAGGTCGACGAGGACACCTCGGCCTACGACACCGGGCACATCGCCGGCGCGATCAAGCTGGACTGGAAGACCGACCTGCAGGACCCGGTCCGCCGGGACTTCGTCAACAAGGAGCAGTTCGAGGCGCTGCTCTCCGAGCGGGGCGTCAGCAACGACGACATCGTCGTCCTCTACGGCGGCAACAACAACTGGTTCGCCGCGTACGCGTACTGGTACTTCAAGCTCTACGGCCACCGCGACGTCAAGCTGCTCGACGGCGGTCGCAAGAAGTGGGAGCTGGACGCCCGGCCGCTGGTCCGCGACGCGGTGTCCCGCCCCGCCACCCAGTACGTCGCCCAGCCGCAGGACACCTCGATCCGCGCCTTCCGCGACGAGGTGGTCGCCGCGATCGGCACCAAGAACCTGGTCGACGTGCGCAGCCCCGACGAGTACGCCGGTCGCCTGCTCGCCCCCGCCCACCTGCCGCAGGAGCAGGCGCAGCGGGCCGGCCACATCCCGACCGCGATCAGCGTCCCGTGGTCGAAGGCGGCCAACGAGGACGGCACCTTCAAGTCCGACGACGAGCTGCGCAAGCTCTACGCCGAGGCCGGCCTGAACGACGGCAAGGAGACCATCGCCTACTGCCGGATCGGCGAGCGCTCCTCGCACACCTGGTTCGTGCTGCAGGAACTGCTCGGCCACGACAACGTGAAGAACTACGACGGATCCTGGACCGAGTACGGCTCGCTGATCGGCGTGCCGGTGGTGCTCGGCGATGAGCCGGGGGAGGCCTGAGATGACGGCACCCACCGCCGCCGGTTGCGCGGCCCCCGACCAGTCCGCCCCGCTGCCCGCCAGTCTCGACCTGGAGAAGGAGACCGTCATCACCGGCGTCGTCCGCTCCACGGAGGGCGAGGCGGTGCCGGGCGCGTACGTCCGGCTGCTCGACTCGACCGGTGAGTTCACCGCCGAGGTGGTCACCTCACCGGCCGGCCAGTTCCGGTTCTTCGCCGCGCCGGGCACCTGGACGCTGCGGGCGCTCTCGCGCTACGGCAACGGGGACACCACGGTGACCGCCGGCCGGGGCATCACCGAGGCGACCGTCACGGTCACCGACTGACCCAGGCCCTGATCGGCCTCGTGGCCCGCGTCCCTCTGTGGGGGATCCGGGCCACGAGCCGTGTCCGGCGAAGACCACCCGGCAAGCGGAAAGCGACGAGCGGTGAAGTGGGGCGCCGGTCCGACGAAGGACCGACGCCCCACTCGCTCTGGAGGGTCAGATGCCGGTTGCTCTGGTGCAGGTGGAGATCGGATCCAGGGCGAAGTCGAGGGTGCCGACGATGCCCGCCTCGATCTGGTGGCGCCGCACCTGCGGCACCCAGCCGTCCTTGGCCACGATCACCTCGTAGCGGCCCTTCGGCAGCCACCAGGCGTACCTGCCGTTGGCTTCGGCCGTCAGCGTGGTGCCGGTGCCGGCCGAGATCAGGTTCACCCGGACGATCGCCGGAATGCCCACCGTCACACCGCCGCAGGTGGTGCCGGTGACGGTGCCCTGGATCTTGCCCCAGTTCGCCGGCGGAGACACGTTCATCTCCACCGACACCGGGGTCACCGGGTACGGGCTGTCCGAGGCGATGGCCAGCTCGCCGGCGTACCGGCCCGGCTGGACGACCCCCGCCGCCGCGGTGGCGGTGAGAGTGACAGTCACCGTCCGCGACGCCCCCGGGGCGAGGGTGAAGGTGGTCGGTGAACTACCCAGCCATGGCAGATCCGCCTCGGCTGCGCAGAGCCCCAGGCCACCGAGCCGCTCGCTCTCCGCCGAGCCCACGAAGGAGCTGGGCGAACCGCCGATCTTGTACGCACCGCAGGCGGCGGCGCCCCGGTACCGGCCGAACTGGGCGTTGGGCAGGTCACGCCACGCACCGGTGGCCGGGTCGAAGCCGATGGTGCGGTTGGTGACCGCCGTCGACCCGGCGGTCACGCCGCCGGCCAGCACCAGCAGTCCGCCGGCCGCCGTGTACTGGGAGCCCCACAGATCCAGCGGCATCGCCGGCAGTGGACTCCAACTGTCGGAGGCCGGATCGTAGCGGTAGGCGTCGGTGTACTCGGTGCTGCCCAAGCCGCCGGCGCAGTAGACCGCCGCGCCGATCCCACCGCAGGAGAGCCACGACACCGGGTGCGGGTACGCGGCTCCGGTGCTGAACGCGCCCGTCGCCGCGTCGAACACCACCAGCCGGTCGGTGTCGGTGCAGGTCGAATCGGCGCAGCCGCCGACCAGATAGACCTTCCCGCCGAGCACCGCCGCGCCGGCCGCGGCGACCGGCGTCGGGTTGGTCACCCCCGGCAGGGTGCTCCACGTTCCGGCGGCCGGGTCGAAGACGTCGACCGTGGCGTTGGTGCCGCTGCTCGACCAACCGCCGATCACGTAGAGCTTGCCGTCGATCGCCGCCGCGGTCGGCTTCGACCGGACCGTCGGCAGGTCGGGCAGGGCCGTCCAGGCGTCGGCATCCGGGTCGTACGCCCAGGCCTTGCGCTCGTTGCCGGTGCTACCGCCACCGCCGACCGAGTAGACCTTGCCGTCCAGCCAGGCTGCCGCGTTGTCGTAGATCGACGCGGGCAGCCGGGCGATCTGAGCCCACGCGTCGTCGGCGGCGATGGCCGCGTCCGCTGCCGCCCCGCCGTACGCGATGCCGGTGCGTTCCTTGCTGATCCCCTTCATCTTCTGCTCGCGCAGCGGTGCGCCGTCCTGCTTGAGCAGCTCGAACTGGCCCGAGCGTTCCAGCAGGTCAACGGTGGCCGGTGCGGTGCCGCTGTTGCGCACGGTCACCCGGGTGGTGCGGGTGCTGCCGTAGGGCTGGTGCGACTCGATGGTCGTCGGGCTGACGGTCAGCCGCCCGGCACCGAGCGCGAAGTTGGCCCGCTTCACCCCGTCGGCTGCCACCGCGACGTCCTTGGTGGCCGGCTGGTACGGGGTGCGGCTGGCGGTGAACGGGTGAGCGCCGGTCAGGCCGGAGAAGAGCCAGTAGAAGCCGTCCGGCTCGGCCGGGTCCTCCGGCGTGGCCGCCGACACCGCCCGGTCCGCCGGCCGGTCGTCGCTGACCACCGTCACCCCGTTCAGCGGGGTGTCGGTGTTGCGGTCGGTGGTGGTGCCGACCACCAGCCCGCCGGGCACCGGCGAGCAGTCACGGTTGACCACCTCGACGTCGTCCACCTGCCACCACCAGGCGAAGGTGCCCTTGAAGCGGAAGCGGACCAGCGCGGATGAGGCGTTCGCGGCCGGGGTCAACGGCACCTCCTCGACCCGGGGACCGCGCCGGCTGGCCGTCTGGTGCCAGACGTTGGTCCAGGTGGCGCCCGCGTCGGTGGAGACGTCGATGTCGGCGGTGTCGGTGATCCCGACCGCCCGCCAGTCGCTACGGAACCGCAGCACCGGCGCGGCGGCCCCGGACAGGTCCAGCGGCGGGGCGACCAGGTCGGTGTCCTGGGTGTTGCCGGAGCCGAGGGCGTCGCTGTCGATGATGGCGAAGCCACCGGAGCCGCCGGTGAGGTTCCCTCGGCTGCGGAGGTCGTTGAAGACCCACCCGCCGGAGGTGGTCCGGTTCGTCACCGTCCAGCCCGGCGGCGCGCTCGTGCCGTCGAAACTCTGGGTCAGCAGCGGCGTGCCGAACTGCCCGGTGTAGCCGGCGGCGGAGCAGGCCGCGTCGACGGGTACCGCCACGTTGGCCGTGGTGTCGCCGCCGCCTACCGCCACCTCCCGGGTGACGGTCCGGTAGCCCGGGTATCGGGCGGTGACGGTGAGCTGGTACGAGGTGTTGCCCGGCACGGCGAAGGAGTAGCGGCCGGTGACCGGGTCGGTGAAGACCGGATCGCCGGGCCGGCCGGACACCTCGACCTTGGCGTACAGCGGCCAACCATGCCCGGAGCCGTCGGTGATCTTGCCCTTCACCGTGACCGTCGGGGTCTCCACCAGGGCGAAGTCCCGGGTGACGGTGCCGTCCTCGGGCACCGTGACGGTCGCCGACTGGCCGGCGTAGCCGTACGCGCTCGCCGTCAGGGTGGCCTCGCCGGCGGGCACGCTCAGCGCGTACCGCCCGTCGGCCCCGGTGCTGGCGCTGCGGGTACCGTCGGTCACGGTCGCCCCGGCGAGCGGGTCGCCGTCGGCGGCGTCGGTGACCACGCCGGTGAGCCGGCCGACCGGGCCCCGGGGCGCGTCCCGCACCGCCGCGTACGCGTCGAGCCGCCCTTCGCCGAAGACGTTGTTGTCGGCCGGGGTGCCGCCGCAGGTGGTGGCGTCGACGTCGCGGGCCGTCCGGTCCAGCAGCTCCTCCGTGCCGGCGATGTCCCCGCGCAGGCTCGGCGCCGCTGCCCAGACCAGCGCCACCGCGCCGGCCACGTGCGGTGCCGCCATCGAGGTGCCGCTGAACGAGGCGTACCCCCCGTTGCGGACGCTGGAGCGGACACTGCTGCCGGGCGCGGCGATGTTCGGCTTGATCAGGTCGGTGCCGGAGCCCCGGCCGGAGAAGCCGGCGATGTTGTTGTTCACGTCGTACGCGCCGACCGCGTACGCGTTGGCGTTGTCGCCGGGCGAGCCGGCGCTGCCGCAGGCCGGGCCGTCATTGCCGGAAGAGAAGACCGGGAACATGCCGGCGGCCCGCCAGGCGGCGACGGTCTGCTGGTACCAGGGGTCGTCCCCGTCGCCGCCCCAGGAGTTGTTGACGATGTCGGGGCGCAGGTCCGGCCGTGGGTTCTGGCCGTTGGCGTCGGTGGGGGCGAGCACCCACTGGCCGGCGGCGAGCAGGGAGGCGTCGGAGCAGTTGTTCGACTCGCAACCCTTGGCGGCGATCCACTTCGCGCCCGGGGCGACGCCGATCTGGTTGCCGGCGCCGTCGTCGCCGACCATGGTGCCCATCGTGTGGGTGCCGTGGTCGTTGTTGTCGCAGGGCGCGACGCCGGCGCAGACGCCGGCCGGATCGAACCAGTTGTACGCGTGGTCGAAGCTGCCCCCGAGGTTGCCACGGTAGGAACCGACCAGCGCGGCATGGTCGTACCGCACGCCGCTGTCGATGTTGGCCACCACGACGCCTTCGCCCCGGTCACCGAATTCGTCCCACACCTGGGGTGCGCCGATGTTGGTCAGTCCCCACTCGATCGCGGCGGCGCGTGCCCGGGTCGTCTCGGCGGCGGTCGGCAGCACCAGGGGGTAGCTGCGGCTCGGCACGATCCGGGCCACCTCGGGCCGGCCGGCGATCTCCTCGACCAGCGCCTTGTCGCCCTCGACCCGGAGCGCGTTGGCGATCCAGTAGGCGGTGTGCGGGACCTTCCGCTCATCGAGCATCGTCCGCAGGTCGCGCTGGGTGCGGGTGGCCGTGGTGGTGAGCAGCCGGTGCACCTCACGGGCCCGTGCGTCGGGCTCGGGCAGCTTGCCGGCCGACGCGAGCGGTGCGGTCTCGGCGAGGTAGACCAGGAACGTGGCGGTGGACGCGGTACCGAACTGGTCGAGCAGTTGCGGGTCGACGGTGGCCCGGTGCGTGGCCGGCTGTGCGGCCGGTGCGGCGACCGCCGGCTGGGCGGTCAGGCCCAGGACAGCGGCGGTCAGCACCGCCACCGCCCGCCACCGTGGCGAGCGGCTGGATGGTCGTGTGAACAATGTTCCTCCCCCACGTCGTCGGTCCCGATCCGTTCGGGGCCCGGACATCCGCGCGCCGGGCTGCGACGTCGCGGAGCGGTCGGGACGATGTGGGTGGCCGGTGGTGGTGGCGCCCGCCCGCTGAGAGTCATGCTCTTGCCCCGAGAGTCGGTGATCAATGGACGGCGTCGGTCAGTACTCGGTCAGTGACGAGACGCGATTCTGACCGTTAGGCTGAAAACCAGGCGACATCGGTGACCGTCTTTGGCGATTGGTGGGAAGTCGCAGGTCAGTGCGGTGCGCTCGGGGAGGCATCGTGTCCGGTGGAGAGATCCCGATTCTGGTCTGCGTCAGCTCCGACGCCACCGTCCGGCAGCGGGTGGTGCAGCGGCTCGACGGGGTGGGGCCGGTGTTGATCTGCGCCGACCTCGCCCAGCTTCGGGCGATGTTCCCGGCCCCGACGGTCGATGCCGGTGTTCCGGGCGGTGAGCCGGCGGGGCGTCCGGCGCAACGGCCGGCCAGCTGGGGGGAGTTGGTGGTCGACGGAACCGGGCACCTGGTCACCTGGCGAGGTGTGCCACTGGGGCTGACGCGTACCGAGCGGGACCTGCTCGCCCGGTTGGTCAGCGCGCCGATCACGCTGTGGAGCTACGAGCGGCTCTTCGCCTCCGTCTGGGGTGGCGCCTATCTGGGTGACACCGCGATCCTGCACTCGGCGATCAAGCGGCTGCGCCGCAAGCTACGGATGCTGCCCGGGGGGCCGCAGGTGCAGACCGTCCGCGGCGTCGGCTACCGACTGGCCGCGCCGCCGGAGGCAGCCGACGGGCATCCGGACGGGCGTCCCGGCGGGACGCCGGAGCACGCGTGACACCATGACCGGGTGAGCAGCACGGTCCACACGGGGTACGCCCCACCGACAGGTCCCCGGCCACCGGCTTCCGGTTCCGGGTGGCCGCGTTGGTTGATCGTGGCGACCGTGGCCTGGACGGTGCTGCTCGCCGGCTTCACCTGGGTCTCGGCGCGGGACGATCCGCCGACCGTCCGTGAGCAACGCACCCTGTCGCAGGCCGGTCCGCTGGTGGACGGCGCGATCGGCGAACTGGTCGCGGCCTCCGACGCGGGCGTACCTGCGCTGGCTCCGCCCGAGGTCGACCGGGGCTGCCGGATCAGCCCGTTCGCCGAGGGCGCGACGCTGGTACGCGCGGTGGAGGTGGCCGTACCGGTGGGCGAGGAGCGGGTCCTGCTGGAACAGGTCGCCGATCGGCTGCCGGCGCGGTGGCGGGCCGGCGTCCGGCTCACCCCCGACGGTCCGCGGCTGCGCGCCGATGCGGGCGAGTTCGTCACCGTGGCGGGCCGGGTGGTGGCGGACGGGCGGCTGCGGTTGACCGTGGACACCGGGTGCCGCCCGGTCGGCGACGGTTACCCGGGCGACGCGACCGGCCCCGATGGGCCGGAGGCCAGCGCACTGGCCGAGGCGTTGGGTGCCCTCGGCAGCCCGGCCACTGACCGGCAAGCGGTGGTGAGCGCGCCCTGCCCCAACGGCGGGGCCGCCCGTACCGTCCGGTCCGCCGCCGGCTCGGCCAGCACGTCGCCGCCGGCCGCGCTCGCGCCGCTGGCGGTCGGCACGCCGGTGGTGGCCACCCCTGAGCTGTACGCCTACCGACGCGACGGCGTGGCGGTGCTGGCCGACCTGGAGCAGGACCCGATCCTGCTCTCCGCGACCACCGGCTGCGCCGGCTGATCCTCCCCGTCACTCCTGCCGGTTGGCCTGGTCCTCGCGGCTGCGCCCCAGCGCGTCCACCCGGCCCCACCGGCCGGGGATGTCCAGCAGCTCCACCCGACCCATGCCGGACGGCACGTACGGGTCGATGATCAGGTGCTCGCCCTGCGGTTCGAGCCCCAGGATGACCCGCAGCAGCAACAGCGGAGCTCCCGCCGACCAGGCCTGCGGGCTGCACGCCGTCGGATACTGCACCGGGTACTCGGTGAGGTCGCGCTCGTAGCCGGCGAACACCTCCGGCAGCCGGCCCTCGAAGTAGCGGGAGGCCCCCAGCACCGCCTCGCAGATCTGCCCCGCCTCCTCCCGGAAGCCGTACTTCCACAATCCCCAGGCGATGATCGAGTTGTCGAACGGCCAGACGGTGCCGACGTGGTAGCCGATCGGGTTGTAGCGCCCCTGGTCGTCGGCGAGCGTCCGGACGCCCCAACCGGAGAAGAGCCGGGGGCCGAGCAGGTGTTGGGCGATCCGCTTGGCTCGGGACTCGTCGACGATGCCGCTCCAGAGCAGGTGTCCGATGTTGGAGCTGAGCGCGTCCACCGGGGTCCCGTCGGAGTCCAGGGCCAGCGCGTAGTACTCCTTGTCCGGCAGCCAGAAGTCCCGGTTGAACCGCTCCTTGAGCTCGGCCGCCTCCCGTTCCAACTGTTCGGCGTACTGCGGGTCGTTCCAGAACAGGCGGGCCATCCGGGCGCCGCGCAGCTTGGCGTCGTAGGCGTAGCCCTGCAACTCGCAGGTGGCCCGGGGGAAGCTCGGTAGCCGGCCGTCGGAGTAGGAGATCGCGTCCCACGAGTCCTTCCAGCACTGGTTCTCCAGGCCGGATTTCGGGTTCCGGGTCTGATACCAGAGGTATCCGGTGCCAAGCAGGTCGCCGTAGGTGTCGATCCAGGCCAGGGCCGCCCGGACGGGGAACTCGAGCTTCTTGACCATCTCGACGTCACCGGTCCACCGCTCGTACTCGTCGAGCAGGACCACGAACAGCGGAGTCGAGTCGGCCGCGCCGTAGTAGGGCGAATGGGGCTGCTCCTCGAAGCCGGCGGTCTCGCCGTAGCGCAGCTCGTGCAGGATCTTTCCCGGATCCTCGTCGCGGAAGTCGTCCAACCGGTGACCCTGAAGCCCGGCCAGCATGGTCAACGTCGGCGGGATCAGCTCCGGCAGGAACGGCAGCACCTGGAGCGAGGTGATGATGCTGTCCCGGCCGAACAGCGTCATGAACCAGGGCAGACCGGCGGCCATCAGGCGGACGCCGAGCGCGATCGACTCGTACCGCAGCGCGGCCAGGTCGCTGAGGCTGCGCTGGTAGGCCCCGGCGAGTGGCTGGTAGTCACAGCCCAGCTTCGGCGCCCTGGCGACGAAGTCGGCGTGTTCGACCTCGATGGCCGCGACGGTCCGGTTGCCGGAGTACGGCAGCAGGGTACGGATGTCCTCGCCACGGGCACCGTAGATCATGGTGGTGACCGTCAGGCGGGTGGTCCACTCGCCGTGTGGCCCGATCTGGACAGGGAAGGTCATCCCCTTCCGGTCGACCTGGGCGGGCGCGCTGCTGTTGATCACCGTCTCGCGGTGGAACGCGTCCCGCCGGTAGTTCAACCGCAACGTGTCCTCGCCGGGGGCGGCGGTGTTGTGGCCGTTCTTGCGCTGGGTGTCCTTGATCTCGAAGAGGTCGGCGAAATCCGCGGCCATCTCCATCCGGACGGTGAACGCCATCTCCTGCCCGGAGTGGTTGAGCACGGTCAGCTCCTCCTCCAGGCTGCCGCCGATCGCCCGGCTCCTGATCACCGAGACCTTGGCGTCCAGGTAGTGGCTCGGCTCTCCGGGGACCAGGAAGTAGCGGGTCCGGAACGACTCCGTGTCGTCGATGGAGAGCGCGTGCAGCCGTTCGCCGTCGAGCAGCAGCCGCCAGGTGGAGAGGAACCGGGTGTCGAAGGAGAACAGGCCGGTGGGGAAGTCGAGTGCCGGTTCGATGTCGCCGCGCCGGTCGCTGACCACGAAGGTGTTGCCGTCGAGAATGCTGACCAGCTGCTTCACCGCGTCCACCTGGCATGCTCACGGGCCACCTCGCGCGGGTCCCGGGTGCTGGGTGGGGATGGCAGGAAGCGTCGGAAGGCGAGGAACACGACCACGTTCCCGCTGTAGGTGCTCTCGTTGCGGAACAACGCCGCGATGGCTTGCGTCCGGCCGGTGACCAGCCGCTCGAACGTGTCCACCCCGCAGTACCAGACGGCGTCGGCGTGCTCCGGACCCTGGCTGACCTCGGCCGTACCTGGGCGCATCCGGACGATCCAGTGCTCGGTGCGGTGACCGTCGGACAGGTCGATCCGCAGGGTTCCTCCGACCGGGCCGCGTAGGACCTCCGGGGCGCGGGCCGGCAGGGTCGCGAAGAACTGTTGGATCGCCTCGGTCACATCCGAATCGTAGGCATTGGCCCGACTTGTCGGGCGGGTTCCGCCGCCTTGCCGTTCACTGTTCCGCGACTCAGTAGACGAGCGCCTGGGCTCCTTCTGCCATCGTCTCCTCGACGAAGACGGCAGCACCGGCGATCCGTACGCCGGGGAGCACGTCGCCGGAGCCGATGTCCCGGCGGGCGGCGCACTGGGTACAGGCGGTCACGGTGCCGGTGGTGAGGATCACGTGCAGCAGCTCGGCCAGTGGCGCCGAGTGCGGCAACTCGAAGTCCTGTGCCCGGCCGGGCAGGGCGAACCAGGTCGATTCGCCGGTCAGCCAGAGTGATACGGGCACTCCGGCGGCGGCGGCGGTGGCCGCCACGGTGAAGGCCTGGGCGCACCGCTCCGGCGCGTCGGCGCCAGCGGTGGCCTTGACGACGAGAGTACGGGCCATGTCGCCAGCATAGGATGACCCGGATGGTCACCGAGATCGGGTTCGTCAGCCTGCTGGTCGCCGGCCTGGGCGCCCTCGCCGGTGGCCTGGTCTACCTGGCTGTCCGCATCTCGAGAGGCAAATGGTGATCCGGTGAGTGACGAGAATCCGCTGGCGCCGCCGCCCTGGCTCAACGCGCCGCCGGTGGAGCCGTATCCCTTCGAGGAGAGCCACGACCTGCGGGTCGGCCCGAAGCTGCATCCCACGCTGGACGGCCTGCTGCCGTACATCGGGGTGTGGCGGGGCCGGGGTCGGGGCGGCTTTCCCACCATCGAGGACTTCGACTTCGCCCAGGAGATCCGGATCAGCCACGACGGCCGGCCGTTCCTGCACTACGAGTCGCGGGCGTGGATCCTCGACGAGCAGAGCCGGCCGGTGCGGCCGGCGGGCCGGGAGGTCGGCTGGTGGCGGCCGGTGCTGGACGGCGACCGGGCCACCGACGAACTGGAAGCCCTGTTCACCACCCCCACGGGAGTGATGGAGCTGCACATCGGCCGGCGCAAGGGCACCCAGCTGGAGTTCGTCAGCGACGCCGTGGTGCGCAGCGCCACCGCCAAGGAGGTCACCGCCGGTCACCGCCTCTTCGGCATCGTCGAGGGGGCGCTGCTCTACGCCCAGGACATGGCTGCCGTCGGTCAACCACTGTCTCCGCACCTGTCCGCCCGGCTGACCCGGGTCGCCGGCTGACCCGTCGACCGGGGCAGGTCACGGATGCGGGAAGCCCAGCAGATCCTGTAGCGCACGGGTGCGCGGGTTGCGGCGCAGCGGCACGCCGTCGAGGGTGTGCACCGGCACCAGGCCGCGTACCGACGAGGTGAGCCAGACGCCGTCGGCGTCGCGCAGCCCGGTCGTGGTGACCATGCGTTCGGCGGCGGCCCAGCCGACCTCGACGGCATGGGCGAGCAGCCAGGCGACGGTGGTGCCGGGCAGGATGCCGGTGCGCCCGGCCGGCACGGTGCACAGCGTGTCGCCGGCCAGCCAGACCAGGTTGGCGGTCGGCCCCTCCAGGGCGTACCCGTCAGAGGAGACCCACAGCACGTCGTCCACGCCCGCCCGGGCAGCCCAGCGCCGGGCCGCGCTGCTCGCCCCGTAGGACGTGGATTTGATGCCCACCGGGAGCCAGTCCAGCTCCGGCCGGGCCTCGGCGGGCACGCCCAACGACAGGGTGGCCACGCCCACTCCGTCGCGTCGGGCCTGTCGGGCCGCCGGGGGGACCGCCGCCAGGGTGGCGTAGACGGTGGGCGGGCCGCCCCCTTCCGGCCCTCGGGTGCAGACCAGACGCAGCGCACCTTCCACCTCGGCTGGCCAGCCGGCGGCGACCTCGTCGAGCAGCTCGACCAGGGCCTCGTCGGCCGGCACGGTCAGCTCCACGGCCGCGGCGCCGGCCCGCAGCCGGGCCAGGTGTTCCCGGCACAGCCAGGGGCGTCCGTCGCGGAGGTGCATGGTCTCGAACAGTCCGTCGCCGCGCAGTACGCCGAGGTCGTCGCCGCGCAGCACCGGTTCGCCGGCCGGCAGCAGCCCCCGCCCCAGGACGCCGATCCGCGAGGCCACCATGAGGGCCGAGCATAGTGCGTTCCTGCCGCGCGGTAGGCGCGTGGATTTCCGAACTATGATCGGAGGGTGTCCGAATCCTCCCTCGCGGAACTGCTCCGCGCCCGTGGCCTGCGGCTGACGGCGCAGCGACAGCTGATCCTCCAGGCGGTGCTGGACCTGGGGCACGCCACCCCTGAGCAGGTACACACGGCGGTCCGCGAGGTCGCCGCCGGTGTCAACATCACCACCATCTATCGCACGCTGGAGCTGCTGGAGCGGCTCGGCCTGGTCACCCACACCCACCTCTCGCACGGGTCACCGACCTATCACGCCGCTGGTGAGGACCAGCACGTACACCTGGTCTGCCGGGAGTGCGGCGCGATCGACGAGATGGATCCCGAGCTGCTGCGCCCGCTGGCCGACCAGCTGGCCGGCGAGCGGGGCTTCCGGGTGGACATCGGCCATGTCTCCTTCTTCGGCGTGTGTGAACGTTGCGGGGACGGGGACCAGAAATGATCGACATCGCGGGCGCGGTGGCCGTGGAGAGCATCGACGAGGCCAGCCGGGACCAGCCGGAGCCGGCCCACGCCGCCGCCGGGGTGCGGGGCGTGGCCGCGCACTACGGCGACCCGATGCGCGAGCAGCGTCAGCTGGACACCGAGGCCGGTCTCGTGGACCGCTCGCACCGGGGCGTCGTCGCGGTGCCCGGCGCGGAGCGCATCTCCTGGCTGCACACCCTCACCACCCAGCACCTGGCCGAGCTGAGCCCGTGGCAGGGCACCGAGCTGCTGGTGCTCTCACCGCACGGCCACCTCGAACAGCACGCCATGGTCGCCGAGGACGGCGTCACCACCTGGCTGGACACCGAGCCGGGGGCAACCGAGAGGCTGCTGACCTACCTGGAGAAGATGCGCTTCTTCAGCCAGGTCGACCCCCGCGACGCCACCGCCGAGCACGCATTGTTGTCGCTGGTCGGGCCGAAGGCGGCCGAGGCGGTGGCCGTGCTGGACGTGCCGGCGCTCGCCGAACCCGACGTCGTCGGGCTGCCCGGCCCCAAGTTCCGGTCGGGTGAGGTGCCGTCGCGCCCGACCGCCCGCTACGACGTGCAGCCGCTGCCGGTGGGTGGCTGGGCCCGCCGCGTCCCGCTGGGCGTGGACCTGCTGGTACCCCGGGCCGCGATGGACCAGGTGGTCACGCAGCTGCGCGCCAACGGCGTGCCACCGGTCGGATTGTGGGCGTACGAGGCGATGCGGGTGGCCGCCCGTCGGGCCCGGGTCGGTGTCGACACCGACCACCGGACCATTCCCGCCGAGGTGGACCTGATCGCTGCGGCAGTGCACCTGGACAAGGGCTGCTACCGGGGACAGGAGACGGTCGCCCGGGTACACAACATGGGCCGCCCGCCGCGCCGGCTGGTCCTGCTGCACCTCGACGGCGTCACCACCGACCAGCTCCCGGCCGCCGGTACCCCGGTCACCCTGGACGGTCGGACGGTCGGCTTCGTCGGCACCGCCGTGCACCACTACGAACTGGGCCAGATCGCGCTCGCCGTGGTCAAGCGTTCGGTGCCCGACGACGCCACCCTCCGGGTCGGCGACAGCGCCGCCGCCATCGACCCCAGGTAAGGAAGGGCCCCCTGTTAACGCCTGAGGTAGAGGACGGGCCCCCCGTTAACACCGGTGGCCGGACCGGGCGCTCTAGGATCGCCGGCATGACGACAGGGACGTTGATCACGGTTGCCCCCACCGGTGCGGAGTCGGCCAAGTCGGAGGTGCCGGCGCTGCCGGTGACCCTCGACGAGCTGGTGCTCACGGCCAAGGAGTGCGAGGCGCTGGGCGCTTCCGTGATCCACGTCCATGTCCGGGACGACGAGGCGCGGCCCACGCTCGACCAGGGGCGGCTCCGGGCGACCGTGGCGGCGCTGCGGGAGAACACCGACCTGATCGTGCAGCTCTCCACCGGAGGCGCGGTCACCGACCCGGAGGCCGACCGTCTCGCCGTGCTGGACGCGGGGCCGGACATGGCCTCCTGCACGATGGGTACGGTCAACTTCGGCAACGACGTCTTCCTCAACCGCTGGGAGTTCATCGTCGACCTGCACACCCGGATGCAGGAACGGGGCATCGTTCCGGAGTACGAGATCTTCGACCTCGGCCAGCTGACCGCGTTGCAGCGCCTGCTGGGCACGTACGGCCTGCCACACGGCGGTCACGTGCACGTCGACTTCGTGATGGGGGTGCCCGGGGGTATGCCGGGCACCACGGCGACGCTCGTCGCGGCCCGGCAACTGCTGCGGGACCTGCCCGAGGGCACCACCTTCTCGGCGACCGGCATCGGCCGTAGCACCATCCCGGTGCTGCTCGCCGCCCTCTCCACCGGCGGTCACCTGCGGGTCGGGATGGAGGACACGGTGACCTACGCCAAGGGCCGTCCGGTGGAGTCGAACATGCAACTGGTGGCCCGGGCGGTCGGCTTCGCCCAGCTCGCCCAACGTCCACCGTTGAACACGGGGCAGGCCCGCGAGCTGCTCGGCGTGTAAGGCGCGGGTCCGGCCCACGTCCCTCTACACCCCGAGGTGGAGTCCCTGCTCACCCCGGTGTCTGGCCTGTCCGGCTGCTCGGTACCGTCCACATCGTGGACAAGACGTACGAGGGCGGCGTACCGCTCGCCGAGGTGGTCCGGTCCGGTTTCGTGGAGGGCGTGCACCGCGGTTCGGTGGTGGTGCTCGACGCCGCCGGTGCGATGCTGGCCGCCGCGGGTGACGTGACCTCTCCCATCTTTCCCCGTTCGTCGAACAAGCCGATGCAGGCCGTCGGGATGCTTCGCGCCGGGTTGCCGCTGACCGAGCCCGCCGACCTGGCCATCGTCGCGGCCAGCCACGCGGGGGAGGAGTTTCATCTGGCCCGGGTCGCCGGGTTGCTCGCCGGTGCCGGGCTCGACGGGGAGGCCCTGCACTGCCCGCCGGACCTGCCGGTCGGCGAGGAAGCGCGGGTGGCGGTGCTGCGGGCCGGCGGTGGCCCGACCCGGATCCAGATGAACTGTTCCGGCAAGCACGCCGGCATGGTGCTGACCTGCCGGTCCGCCGGCTGGCCGGTGGACGGCTACTGGCGACCGGAGCACCCGCTCCAGCAGTGGCTGCGCGACACGGTCGAGGAGTTCACCGGCGAGGAGGCGGTGGCGGTCGGCGTGGACGGGTGCGGCGCCCCGGTGCTGTCCGCGTCGTTGACCGGGTTGGCCGCCGCGTACCTGCGGCTGGTCGGGGCCGAGGGCGACCCGGTGACGAGCGCGGTCGCCGACGCGATGCGGGCCCACCCGGAGGTCGTCGGTGGTACGCAGGCCGACGACACCCGGGTGATGCGTGGCGTACCCGGACTGCTGGCGAAGGTCGGCGCGGAGGGTGTCATCGCCGCGGCGCTGCCAGGCGTCGGTGCCGTGGCCCTGAAGATCGACGACGGCGCGGGTCGGGCCCGGATGCCGGTGCTGGTCTCCGCCCTGCGGCGGCTCGGTGTCGACGCGCCGGTGCTGGCGGAATTCGCGGAGTTGCCGCTCTTCGGCGGCGGCCTACCGGTCGGCGCCGTACGCCCGCTCTGGTAGCCGTCCGCCACCTCCGCGCCGATCTAGGGGTTCTTGTCGTGGCTGGAGATCGACTAACGACACTTGGCCCTAGATCGGCGCGGAGGTGGCGGCGTGGCGGAGGTGCCGGACCGGTGGGAGGGGGTCAGTGGGGCAGGAAGGCGAGTAGGGCGGCGTTGACGGGGGCTGGACGCTCCAGCGGTAGCAGGTGGGCGGCGTCGGGTACGTCGGGCAGTCGGGTCGCCTGCGGGGCCTCGGCCGCGATGCGGTCGGCCAGCTGCCGGATGTCGGGTAGGTCCGCGGCGCCCGCGCCGGCCAGTACGGGCATGCGTAGCTCGCCGAGCCGACCGACGGCCGGCGGGTCGAGCTCCGCGACGTCCACCGCGCTGAGTGCCAGTTCGGCGGCGAGCGCACGTTCGTCCATCTCGGTGGCGAAGGTGATCAGCTGTGGGTCGACATCCGCCGGGTCGCGTT
>NZ_FNYV01000020.1 GCF_900109115.1 Micromonospora phaseoli | reverse complement strand
TCCGGCATCGCCCACCTCCACAACATCATCCTGCTCGGCTGACACCAGCACCGTTGCCAGGCAACGCCTTCACCGAGTTACGAGACGTCCTTTAGCCAGCGCCGAGCAACGCGCCTTAGCCCGATTTCCCTCGCACGCATCAGCCGCCGAAAGAGCGACCCCGCCGGTCACCTCGACCAAGCCTGGCCGGGCTGCGGTCGTACCACCAGTAGATAAGTAGCCGCCGGTCGCGTGCTGGCCACGGTTCCGGGTCGCTCGGGCCAGGAGCCAACAGCTCCGTCAACGCAGCCAGCCCGAGGGCAGGTCGCCGGTTGCCGACCGTCGCCGCTGCCTCGGCCATCCACGCGACCCGGCCAACCAACGTCAAGTACCGGGCCGACCACCGACCAAGTATCGATCAGCAGCACACGCTTCTGCCGATGAGCGGACCGCCCAGTCGGACTCACTCTTTGGCCCCCGCCCAACACCCTTGGCATCGAATTCATCGAGACTTGGCTCGTCCGCGGCGCCGCAAGCGCCCATACCGGGAGGTGCCCGGCCGTAGCCGGCACGCGGCGATCGCTGATTGGCGATGATGGAGCCATGCCACTCCTCGTCGACCCTGCCCTGCCCGCCGGTTCCCTCCGGACCACCGGACAGCCCCGTCTCAGCATCGATGAGCACATGGCCCTACGGCCGTGGTGCAACGCCGACGCCGCGACTGTGCGGGCCGCGTTCGCATGTCCCGATATACAACGGTGGCATGTGCGCCGGATGGACAGCGACGACGAAGCGCACGGCTGGATCGCGCACTGGGCCGGGCGGTGGGCGAACGAATCAGACGCCAGTTGGGCCATCGTCCGCAGCACGGATGATCAAGTCATCGGCCAGGTTGGTCTTCGGACAATCATGTTGTCGGAAGCGTCAGCGCAACTTTCGTACTGGGTCCTGCCCGCTGCTCGCGGGAGAGGTGTTGCCGTACGCGCGGTCCACACGCTGACATCGTGGGCGTTTGGCACGCTGCGGATGAACCGGCTCTTCCTGGTCCACTCGATCGCCAACTCGGCGTCATGCCGGGTCGCGCACAAGGCCGCGTTCGGCATCGAGGGCACCCTACGCGGTTACCTGCGACACGCCGACGGGTGGCACGACGTCCACATACATGCGCGGCTGCGAACTGACGCCGGCACCCCTCCAGAGCCCGGCCAGGTCGAATAGTCGCTCGGCGACAGAAGCGGTTCTGCACGGCGGAAAAGAACCGTAGCGTGGCGCTCATTTGCCGCCGACCGGGTGTGCTGGCCGGCAGCACGGCGTGTTACTCGCTGTCGCCCTTTTCTGGCCGCCGGATCTGGAGGTCTTAGGGTCGTTTCCAGCTGTGGATGGTGTGTCATTGGTCAACGAGTGGGCCGGTCGAGCTGATTGAGCCGACCGGTTTCCAGGTGGGAGATGTCGCCGTCGGAGTCGAGGGCGGCGTCGAGCAGCTGCGCGAGGGAGGTGCCGTACACCGGGACGTCGGCGGGGTGGTTGATCAGGCGGAAGCGGGCGTCGAACTCGTCCGACCGTGCGGCCGTCATCACCTCGACTCGGCAGAGGATCCAGTGGGCCGACTGGGTTTCCTCGTCGAGGGCCGCGCAGATGCTCCGGCCGTCGGCAAGGTCGATGATCGTCAGGAGTGACTGCTCGTCGTAGCCGCGATAGATCCGGCGGTGCTCGGCAACCGGCAGCAGCCGCCAGGTGTCGAACAGCGTGGCGGAGCCGATGCGCTGGTAGAGCGCGACGACCTCGGCGGGCGCGGCGAGCAGGTGCAGGGGTTGCGGTGGTGTGGTCTCGTGGTCGCGCACGATCCGGTCGACCACGTCGTCGATCTCCACCGTCGCCGGCGTGAGGTACCAGCCGGTCACCGGCCGCAGTCCGCCGTTGTCGTCCTGCGCGACGCCGACCAGGCCGGCGTGCAGGGCGACCGTCCGGTTTTCGCCCGCCACCTGGTCGTTGACGTTGACGGTGGCCCGCGACAACGTCGCGGGGACCTGATCGGTGCGGATGCCAGCACCGTGATAGAAGCCGCGGCCGTCGGTCGTCACGTTACGCGGCTCGTCGATGGGCAACTCCAGCAACGGATTCGGCCGCTCCAGCACCCCCTGACCGCGAAGGTACGGGTATAGGCGTGCGGCCCAACCGGTCACCACCTCACCGCCGTACGCGTCGACCGGGTTGTAGATCCGCCGCCAGAACGCCACGTCCACCTCGCCTGCCGCGGCTCTGACGAACTGGTCGACGATCGGCGCGAGCGACCGGCACCACTTCTGCAGGCCGAACCCGGCGATCGCGTCCACCCGTGCGCGGATCTTCTGCCAGTCCGCCACCGTGCCGGTCACCGTGACCGACGGGATGCCGCACACGCACACCAGCCACAACGAGAAATACGGCGAGTAGGCGTCCAGCACGACAACTCGTCCCGCGACCCGGTCGACGTCAGTGCTGGTGGAGAAGTCGCACTCGAACACGCCCGCGTCGCTGACCTCGGTGCCGAGCAGTTTGTGAAACGACTCCACCACGTCCTGCCAGGACGCCGCGTCCTGCGGCATCGGCCCATCGACGGTCACGGTGAGCCGCCTGCGGCCCCTGTGACTCACCAACCGGGGACGCAACTCCTCGGCGTGCAGCCGAATGTGTTGGGCGACACCCTGCGCGATCGTCAACCACACCGCGTCGGGTGACAACACCAGCGGACGATGCTCGGCGAACGCCCGCCCGACGGCGTCGAGCAACGGATGCACCCCGTCCGGCACGAGCACCGGCAGCGCCGGATCACCGCCGAAAACCAACGCGTCACCGAACAGTTCACCCAATGGCCGGGTAGGCAGGCCCACGGTCGCGGGACTCACCTCGTCGACCCGGAAGGTCACCATCGCGCGACTCTAACGCCTCCTCGCCTGGACGCTAACCCGCATCCCCATGCGCCCGGCGAACGCTGACCACCGCATCGGCGGATGAAAACATCCCGAGATACTCGAACCACGCGTCGATCCTCGAAACGGGAGCGCCGAGGCATCAGCATCTGCCGCAGAGCGCGCGCGTCGCCAGCCGGGAGCCATTCACGTCGCGCCGGCTGCCGTGCGGCCCGCTGGCGTCCGCAAGCCAGTTGAAGAATCGCTTCTTACCATCTGGCGTCGCAGTACGGCTTCATGGAGCTCGGTGATCACTGGGACGACGAAGACGGCCTAGGGATCATCTACGAGGTCGATGCCCAGCGCCGGTAGTCGGACAAGGACATCCGCACATGCCGCTGGTCGCGCGGTGCGCGTGTCGAGGCATGGCCACCCTGCGGTTCGGAACTGCGTCATCCTCCCGCCTACCACTCGACATCCGAGTGGTCACGATGCCTTCCGGTCTACCGACCAGGGCGACCATCATGTCTGCCATGAGGTTCGAGACATTGTTCGTCGTGGACGTGCCTGGCCGGCCGGCGAGCTACTCGTCGGCTTCAGAGGCGGCTTGGAAGGCCGCGGTTCGCGAGGCGATCCGTCGAACCGGCTTGGGCCCGTGGACGGAGCGCTTCTCCGTGCTGGTCGAATTCCGTACGCCGGAAGCGCGGAACGCCAATGACGTTTGGGACCTCGACAACTTGATTAAGCCGACGCTGGATGCAATGGAAGGCGTCTTCGGCCTACGCCCATGGCGGGGGGCGGCTCAGGCGGCCGATGACCGAGTAGACCACCTGGAGGCCAGCAAGCGCACCGTCCGCAGCGGCGAAGTACCCGGGGCGCGGATCGAGGTCCGGCGGCTGGTGCAGTAGCGCGCTCATGCCGCCGACAGCGCACCACCTACCGGCTATCTGCCCAAGTTCCGTCCCTCGGGCTCCATCGACCGCAGCACCTCCATTGGTGTGCGGCCGGTTGCCCCAGCCAGTGCAGTGATCGCCGTCGCGGCGAGGGCGGTGAGATTCAACGCGTAAGCCAGGCCGTCGAGGCGAACCGCAGCGTCTGTGATGTTGTAGACGTCGGCGTCCTCGTCCGCGAGATATGCAGCGACACCGCTGACCGCAGTTGGGTACGCCTCGTCGCCCGATCGTCGCCGATTCCGCATCATGGATCGGAGTATCCCAACGAGCCCTCCAACACCCACGAAACGTCCGCTTCTGCCGCGGTGGCGCGCTCGGCCGCCACACTCAATTGCCGCAGGTCGGGCGCGGATGTCATTGGTGAAATCATCGGAGGCAGCCCATCCGCTGGCGTGGGGTGGCGGTCGCCCGGCGCCGTCGTGGATGGTGGACGCGTGAAGCTCGCGCTTGTACTCCTACACAGCCTGTTGCTGGGGCCCCTGACCTGGACTCCGGTGGCGGCCAAGCTGAGGGCACTGGGCGTGGCCACAGTGGTGCCGTCGATGGTCCACGTGACCGATGTCGACGAACCGCCGTTCTGGCCACAGATCGGCGCCGTGGTCAAAGACAGCGTCTCCCACCTACCGCAGGACCAGCCGATTGTGCTGGTTGCCCACAGCAACGCCGGTCTTGTGGTTCCACCTGTCGTACCGGCAGCCGGCCGGCCGGTCGTTGGGTGCGTGTTCGTCGACGCCAGTCTGCCCTCGCGTCGCGGGCCGACGCCTGCCGCATCACCCGAACGCCTGGCCTACCTGCGGTCGATCGCAGCGGAGGGCCGGTTGCCGCAATGGACGACATGGTGGGACGACAATACCGTCGCACCGCTGTTTCCCGATCCCCGGACCAGAGCACTTGTCTCAGCCGAGCAGCCCCGGCTTGCGGTGAGCTACTACGAGCAGCAAATCCCGGTACCCCCAGGCTGGGATCACCGGCCATGCGCGTACCTGCTGTTCGGCCCGCCGTACGACCGCATGGCGCAGGAATCACTGACCCGAGGCTGGAACGTCGCGGAGATTCCCGGCGGCCACCTCCATCAACTCACCGACCCTGACACGGTGACCGCTCACATCATCGCCCTTACCGCAGGGTGGCACTCACCAGCCGGA
Organism: Micromonospora phaseoli; assembly: GCF_900109115.1. Taxonomy (GTDB): domain Bacteria; phylum Actinomycetota; class Actinomycetes; order Mycobacteriales; family Micromonosporaceae; genus Micromonospora; species Micromonospora phaseoli. The sequence continues at coordinate 31,321 of NZ_FNYV01000020.1, read as the reverse complement.
TAAGCCGGTATGGAGTGTCATGATCTGCGGCGATGAGCAGCGGTGAGGATTCCGAATTTATCGCCCAGGCAAGTTCCCCGGCTCGTTCTCGTTCACGCCGCGGGGGCGCCTACGACGTCGCAGTCAGTGAAGGCCGCTTCACGCCATCAAAGGCGCACCACGGCACCTCGGACCGCGTCGCCGCCTTTGGTCCGGGGTTACACCACATCCACCTGACCGGCGGCCGTCGCGATTAACAGACGTCCGCTCACGGCCGCTGACATCGTGCTTGGACGCTGCCTGGAAACCCCGCTGCTCGGGTTGCGGGATAGCGCCCATGCTGCGTCTGGACCGGTGGCAGAGCCGGGTATTGCAGCACTCAGAGCCGTACGCCGGGCACGCACGGGCGACTCGAAGGTGCGTGGGGCCACTGGCGCGCCATGCCCCACCGGGGGTTCAAATCCCCTCCGGTCCGCCGGCATCCTGATCTGCCGCCATCCGCGTACAGCGAGTGGGCATGGCGTCCGGACGTTCTGACGATGGCCCGGACGTTGATGAGGGCATCAGGTAAGGCATCCTGGCTGCCGTGAGTGACGGATACATCCGTCTCATCCCGACGGACGTTAACTGGCAGCCTACCCTCGATGCCGCCGCTGCGGCCGTGGCCTACGTCGCTCGGCTGTTCTCCGGTCCCGACGACGACGTCGAGCATGTCGACCACGAGTTCTACGACAAAGTCACTCTGATCGACGCCGGCGAGAACACCACGCGGATCACATGCTCGTCCTGCCTCGCGGAGATCGATATGGAGTGGTTCTACGATCTGATCGAGGAGAGCAGCGAGAGTTTCGACAACTTGGATACGACGGTGCCGTGCTGTGGTGCAGTCGTCTCCCTGGTCGCACTTCGCTACGACTGGCCGGTAGGCTTCGCGCGATTTGAGGTGTGCGCCATGAACCCGACTCGCGCGAAGTACGAGCTCGATGCCCGGGAACTCGCCGACGTGGCCACCCTTCTCGGCCACCCTGTCACGCAGATCCTTGCCCACTACTGATCGGGCGGCTGCGGTGGGATGTTGGTGTTATCTGTCACGGTCGTCATACGCGGGGTGTATCTGCATGTCCTACCGCTCGTTCGTGGCCGGTGAGGCGCGGGTCAGGGGCCGAGTGGTTCACCGGCCGCGCCGCTGGCGGTGATCAGCGCGGTCAAGTCCTCTGGGGTGAGGTATCGGGTGTAGACGGGATCGCGGGTCAACTCCGCGCGAGTGCGGCCCCGCCAGCGGGACTCCAGGAACATCATCCGGCGCAGCAGCAGGGCGTGAATAGCGTCTCGGTCGAGTCGCACCCTCTCCCCCGGCGTGGTGCAGGCGCCGGAGCCGGGCGGTGCTGATGAGCCTGTTCGTGTCCGGAGAACTAGGGCTCGAGCGTGGCGGGCATGCTGAAGGCGGCGACGTGACGGGCACCGATGAAGGCGTTGCTCTCTACGATCTTCCCGTTCTCGATCCGGAGTACGTCGACGACCAACGCCTCGTAGTGCGGGCTGCCGGGCCGGCGGAGATAGTTGATCAGTGCCGGGCGGCCGTTGGCCGAGGTGGGGAACGTACGCCAGTCGAGCGGTCGGCCGAGGAACTCCGCGGCCGCGTCGATCCCGACGACCGGCGGCTCGGGCGGCATCGTGATCCGTACGTCATCGGCGAGCAGTGCCCGGATCGTCTCCGGGTCCTTCGCGTCGGCGTAGCGGCGCAGGATCTCTTCGTCCTCACTGGTGAGCTGCGGGCGGCGCCAGTCCTTCGGGTCCGACGGAGCGCGCCGCCGGAGGGTGTGGCGGGCCCGCTGGAGGAGGCTGTTGACGGCCGCTACGGCGGTGTCGAGCGCGGCGGCGATCTCCTGCGGCGTCCAGCCGTCGACGTCGCGCAGCACGAAGGCCACCCGCTGCCGCGGCGGCAGGTACATGAGCGCTGCGATCACGGCCAGCTCGACCGTCTCCCGGGCGGCGAGACCGATCTGCGGATCGTCGGCCAGCAGGGCGTCGGGATAGGGACCGAGCTCGGTGGACCACTCCAGCGGGTCACCATACGGTACCGTCCGGTGACCGGCCGCCTTGCGGCTGTCGAGAAAGACGTTCGTGGCGATCCGGTAGAACCAGGTGCGCGCCGACGCCCGACCCTCGAAGCGGTCGCGAGCCCGCCAGGCACGCAGGAAGGTCTCCTGCACCAGGTCGTCCGCGTCGGTGACGTTCCCGGCGAGGCGGTAGCAGTGCACGTGTAGCTCACGCCGGTGCTCGTCGAAGGCGCGCTGCAGCCAGACCGCCTGCTCATCAGGCGAGTCCGACATGTTATCTCCCCGAGGCTGAGTGGTCCTCACAACCGTACCGACGACCGCGGACCCCATCCGTCATCGGTCACCGATGACGATCGCCGACTCGGTCGTCTGTACCTGTGACCGATCCCCACTCCACGAAGGAGATAGCCATGACGGCAACCCCCGCGTCCAGCGCCGCCGCGCCCCCGGTCGTCGACCGGGAGACCTGGCTGCGCGAGCGCGACGAACTGCTGGTCCGGGAGAAGGCCCATACCCGCGAAGGAGACGCGATCGCAGCCGCTCGTCGTCAGCTGCCGATGACCTTGATGCCGCCGGTGACGGTGCGGGGCCCTGGCGGGGACACCCCGCTGGTGGAGGTGTTCGAGGGCCGCCGGATGCTCATCGCCTACTTCCACATGTGGCACGACGGCAAACCGTACGAGCATCAGTGTGAGGGGTGCACCTTCTCGACCTGTCACCTGCAGACGCTGGACTACCTGCACGCTCGGGACGTCACCTACGCCGTGTTCTGCGAGGGTCCCTACGACGAAAGTGCCCCGTTCGCGGAGTTCATGGGCTATAGGTTCCCCTGGTATTCGGCGAAAGACTCCGACCCGGCTCTGGCCGACGGTCGTGACTTCGGGTTCATCGCGTGCTACCTGCGCGACGGCGACGAGGTCTACGAGACCTACTGGACCACCGGGCGGGGCGTGGAGGCGTTGATGACCACCTACCACGCCCTGGACCTCACGGTGTACGGCCGGCAGGAGCACTGGGAAAACTCGCCTGAAGGCTGGCCGCGGGTCACCGGGCACCCGTGGCGTCTCAACGGTCGCCCCACCGCGCAATGGACACGCCCCGGCGTCGCACCGCGATGACGTCCTGATGATCGAGGTGATCATGCTCGGGTCGGCCGCGGTGTCAGCCTGCTGCTGCGTCGTGCCGCGGGCGGGCGCTTCCCGCAGAGCCCGAATGCTTGCGGGTGCGATGGTGGCTGTCATGGTCGCGGTGACTCTCGACGCCGCACCGGTTGTGCAGTACGCGGGCACGCTGCTGCTCCTGGTCTTGGCGGCGGCAATCGTCGTCGGCGATCCGACCGAGCGCGGCCCGGAGGTGGAGTGGCACCGTATGGCCGGGGCCGTGCTCATGGCGCTCGCCGTGCTGATGCATCAACACGGCGAATTGATGGCTACCCACCACATGGCCGCCGGGCCCCGGACGGACCACGGCACCGTCACCGACCATGACGCGGCGCTCGTGTTGCTACGCGCCGCCACGGCGGCTTACCTCTGCTGGATGGCGACCGCACTCGTCCGGCTGCGCAACCGACCGATCACGGACCTGCTCCGTTGGGAGCACCTGGCCATGGGGGCAAGCCTCGCGGCCATGATCTTCTTCATGAACTAGCCGAGTAAGCCAGCCGGCGGATCAAATGACGTTGGAGTACTAGTACTCCAGCCGACGCCGCGGAAGATAGCCAGTCGACTATCTTCCCCGGTCGGGGCTGTCTCGCTAACGGCTCTGTCTCACATTCGGTGGTGACCGAGGGTGGTCGATGTCGTTGAGGTCATGTGTGCAAGATCGGTGATCTTACGAAGATGGTGTTCTCGGGGTTGTCCCCGCTGGTGATCGACGACGTCACGGACGAGGGTGAGCGGATTCTGGTGCGGGCCCGGACCCCTGAGAGGCCTGTGGCCTGTCCGGGCTGCGAGGCGGTGACGGGTCGGTGCACGGGTATCACCAGCGGACTGTCGCGGACGTGTCGGTCGATGCTCGGCAGGTGGTGGTGCGGGTACGCGTGCGCCGTTTGGTGTGCCCGACGCGGGGCTCGGGCGGCGCGCAGGGTGGCGGCGCGGGCGAAGCGGAGGAACGGCACGGCCAGGAGAATGACCTGCCACCAGTTGCGTCGCCAGAACCGGCGGGCGTGATGACGGGCCAGCCATGCGCGTAGGGCGAACTCGGCCACGGACACCGCCCACAACACCCAACCCACCACGGTCAGGGCGGTGGACAGGGTGGGAGGTCGGGCAAGGGCCTGCCCGAGCACGACCAGCACGAAGAGCACACCCAGCGCGCCCATCGGCTTGTCGAGCCGCCGCGCGAGGCCGTGAAGCACGGCCTCCTTGGGCGACCGCTCGACGTCGGCGGGCCCCGCTCATCGCCGCCGCCGGGCGGCCCGGCAGTGGGTGGGCCGGGGAGCCTCACCTCGCGGCGGCGCTCGCGTCGTTGCCGGTGCCGCCAGCCGTATCGACTGGCAGCGCTTCGCTGGCGGACAGCGCCAGGCAGCGCGATCGGCGCATCACGTCATGTCCTCCAGGCGGTCGTGCGGGCGGAACCAGCCGCGCACTGGCTGGTTCCGCCCCAACCCATCAGCGGTAAACGTCGGACTGTCCGGCCTCCAGGGCCGTTACCGGGGCGGGCACAATTCGTCATCGGTTCGTCGTGTTGCTGGCCGTGGCCACAGGGTAGGGCAGTCGGAGGAGACCCGCCCCGAGGAGTCAGCCATGACCCACCCCTGGTTCTTCCCGCACGACCTGCCCGCGCTGTTTCACGCCGAGCCCACCACGGAGGACGGCCGGCTGGCCTGTCAGCTGCTCGCACGCATGCAGCGGGATCCGCGACTGCGCCACGAACGGATCTGCATCGAGGTGCAGAACCGGGTGGTGATCCTCGACGGCACCGTGCGTACCGCCGAGCTTGGCGCAGAGGCGGGCGCCCTCGCTTGGCGCACGCCTGGCGTGCACGACGTCAGCAACCGGCTACGCCGGCTGGACGGGTGACCTCGCCGGCCGGCTCTGCCCGTACCTGATCGGTCTTTTGCGGGTCCGGTGTCTGGGTATGTCAGCGCTATGGTGTGGAACGACCCTGCCGACCTGGTGCGCCTGCTTGTGATCGCGGCGATCGTCTACCCGGCGCTGGTGGTGATCCTGCGGGTATCCGGGAAGCGGACGTTGTCCAAGCTGAACGCCTTCGACTTCGTCGTCACGGTGGCGTTGGGTTCGACACTGGCGACGATCCTGCTGTCGCGGGACGTCTCGCTGGTGGAGGGGATCCTCGCCCTGACCCTGCTGGTGGCGTTGCAGTACGGGGTCGCGCTGCTCGCCGTCCGCTGGCCGCCGTCGCAGAAGCTGCTGAAGGCCCGACCGACCATGCTGCTGCGGGACGGGCAGCTACGGAGGCAGACCATGCGCAGGGTCCGGGTCGCGGAGAGCGAGATCCGCCAGGCCGCCCGCAGCCAGGGCGCCGGCGACCTGCACGACCTCGCGGCCGTGATCCTGGAGACGGACGGCAGCCTCAGCGTCATCACCCGCGCCCAGCTCGGTGATGGCAGCACTCTCACCGACGTGTGCGACGACGGACGCTGACCGGCCGGGTCAGAGACGCTCGCAACGCCACCCGCTGACGGCTTCCTCGATCACCTGCTCCTCCGCTCGGACCGACGCCTTGATCCGCGTCCGCGCGGCGGCACCGCTGAAGCGCTGAACCATCACGAGGGCGCCGCAGACCAACACGGGCACGGCCAGCGCGACAAAGGGGGGTGAGGCCGCCCACGCCGCTAGCGGACCGACGACGACCGCGGCGATCAGCGCGGTGGGCCGTAGCCGCCGGAACGTCCGCGCCGCGACGGCCACCCCTGCGAGGAGGTAGAGGGTGACGCCGCCGTACAGGATGGTGACGGCCGGCCAGGGCAGCGGTTCAACCTCGGGCATGGCCACCGCCTCGAGGACCAACTTGAGGTCCCGACGATTCCTACGATGGTGACGAAATGCAGGTAGGTGAAGACGTCACGGGCGAGCGTGATCCGCTCTGGGCCCCGGATGCCGTGCATGGCCTGCTCGACGCTGGGCAGTAGCGTGTCGAAGTACAGCCACCACAGCGTCGCCAGCAACGCGATGCCGAGCACGGATCCGGTGATCACCGGCGCGGTCAGGGCGAGCCGGTCGAACCGGCCCGGGCCGAGTCCCAGGGAGATGACCGCCTCTCCGAGGGCGATGATGACGATCAGTGCGTGCCGCTCCGCCCAGTGTCCGGCCGAGGTGACGGCCCAGCGGGCATACGGCAGGACCAGACCGACCGAGTACTCAACGGGACGAGGACACCCAGGTTGGGGTGGCGCCTCGTCCCGTTGCCAGCGTGCGGGGGTCAGGCGTAGGCGTGCGGGGCGGTGACGTCGAGGATCCATGTGATGCCGAAGCGGTCGGTCAGCATCCCGAACGCCGGCGCCCACTGCGCTGGGCCGTACGCCTCGACGACGGTGGCGCCATCGGCCAGCTTGTCCCACAGCGCGCCGACCTCTTCGACGGTCTGGCCGCGGACCGACAGGAAGAACGGCTCGCCGGTCAGCGTCATGCCGTTCTCGCGCCGGGTGGAGGGTGCTGGCGCGATGCCGGTTCCGGCCTGGCTGGGCACGTCGTAGGCCATGACGCGGAAGCGGTCGTCGGCTGCGACCTGACCCCAGACGACCTTGCTGGCGTCGGGCAGTTCCTTCGGCATTCCGAAGTCGCCGTACGTGATGACCATGATCTCGCCGCCGAACACCGAGTGGTAGAACTCCAGCGCCTCCCGGGCGTTGCCTCGGAAGTTCAGGTGGGCGGTGGTGCTGATGCTCATGAAGAACTCCTGTGAGAGTGGTGCGGTCAGGCCGTCCGGCCCGCGTCACCCCAAGGATCGGCGGCGTAGGTGACAGGTTGTGGCACCTACTCCGGGTACATTTCGCGTCGTGCCGAAAACCTCTGGTCGACTGCTGGCCCTGCTGTCGCTGCTGCAGACGCGCCGCGACTGGCCGGGCACGCTGCTGGCCGAGCGGCTCGACATCAGCCTGCGCACGGTACGCCGCGACATCGACCGGCTGCGTGAGCTCGGCTACCCCATCGCCGCCGTCAAGGGTCCCGACGGTGGCTACCGGCTCAGCGCCGGCACCGAACTACCGCCTCTGCTGTTCGACGACGAGCAGGCCGTCGCCCTCACCATCGCGCTGCAGATCGCCGCTACCACGCTGGGCGACGGCACCGGCGAAGCGGCAGCACGGGCGTTGACCACCATCCGGCAGGTCATGCCATCCCGGCTACGGCACCGCATCAACGCTCTCCAGATCACCGCCGTCGAACGGCCCGCCACCCGAGCGGCCGCCCCGATCGACGACGCCGTGCTCCTGGTGATCAGTTCCGCCGTGCAAGCCCGCGAGATCCTTCGCTTCGACTACCGCTCCGACACCACGGGCCAGCCCCGCCGCGTCGAGCCGTACCACGTCATCACCTGGGACGGACGCTGGTATCTCGTGGCGTGGGACCTCGACCGGTCGGACTGGCGCACCTTCCGCGCCGACCGGATGGCCCTGCGCATCCCCAACGGACCCCGGTTCGTGCCCAGGGAACTGCCTGGCGGCGACGTGACCGCCTTCGTCACCGGCAGGTTCCGTGGCGCTGACGACGGCAACCTTGGCTGGCCCTGCCAGGGCACCGTCATGCTCGACCTGCCGGCTGCCACCGTGGCCCGCTACACCCGCGACGGGATCGTCGAGGAGGTTGACTCGCACCGCTGCCGGCTCACCCTCGGCTCCTGGTCCTGGCCCAGCCTCGCCGCCGCCATCGCCCGGTTCGACACCGAGATCGAGGTCGTCGACCCCGCCGAGCTCTTCGACGCCTTCGGACAGCTGGCCCGCCGCTTCGGCAGGACCGCCGCCGGCCCCACCCGGAGCTGATTCGAGATGGGCATCCTGATTTGCCGCAGGTCGTGCGACTCGCGCCGCGCTCGGCGTCGTCGCCGTAGCCGGTGTTCTGGGGTGTGTGCTCAGGTTCCGATGCGGATGCTGAGTTGGGCGCCGAGCTGGCGGAATCCCAGCGCCTGCGCCACTCGGCGGGAGGGTTCCGGTCGCGCCCGCCACTGCGGCAGCAGATGGTTCGCCATGCCGTCCGCGGCTGCGACGGAGGCAACGGCACGTGCCAGGCCGCGCCCGCGGTGATTCGGCGCAGTGAGTACGCACATGTGGGCCACCCGCCCCGGCCAGCGTCGGTAGCCAGCCGCCGCGACAACGTGATCCCCTCGGCGCACCACGAACGCGCGGGAGGTGATATCGGCCAACCCGCATTCGTCGGCGTCGTCGGCCGGGACAGCGGCCAGGAGCCTGGCGAGATCGGCAGGTTCTCCAGGAACCACATCCACGGTATCGAGCCCAGCCGGCCGGTAGTCGCCTTCATCGAGGTAAGCCAGGCTCGCCGGGCCCAGCACCTCGGCGACCGGCAGGACTGCGCCCAGCCGGTCAGAGTCGGTCAGAACCTCGACCGGCAGACCCTGCAACACCTCGCGAACAACCCCGGCCCAACCGCCAGCCGGCACGGTGACGATGGCGGCGTCGCCCAACGCGACAATTCCGATCCAGCCCGGCGGGCAGAGCCACGATCCGGTCGACACGGCCACGTCCACGTCGCTGTCAGCGGGAAAAGCCATCGGAACACCAGCCATCTCAAGCCAGACCTGCCGAGCCCGAGCGAGCAACACATCACAGGCCATGGACGCATCCTCACGCCTGGCCCAGAGTTCACGCCATCGAGTTCGCAGCTGTCAGGGACCGCGCCCTCCCCTGCCGCCGACCGTGCGCGCCGGTCTCCTACGACTCGTCACCGTGCGTGAATCGACGGGCGAAGCGGGCAACCAGGGCCGGCGTGAGGCGGCGCCGGACTCGCGGGGACTGCGTAGATTTCCGTGTTTGACCTGGGTGTGGTCCGTTGGACAGGACGTTGATTTTGTCCGGGAAGGACCACGTCATGGCAGACAAGAAGAACGCTGTTCAGCTTCCGCAGCCGACGGCGGCGGAGGTGGAGTTCGCGCGGCAGCTGGTGGAGCGGGCCAAGGCCGACGGGGTGTCTCTGGTGGGGCCGGGTGGGCTCCTCGCGGGGATCACCCGGACTGTCCTCGAGTCGGCGCTCGATGCGGAGTTGGATGCGCACCTTGACGAGGTCGGCGTCGACGAGGAGTCGGGCCGGCGGTCCAACATTCGTAATGGTCATGGGGCGAAGACGGTGCAGACCGAGGTCGGGCCGGTGCGGATTCAGGTTCCTCGGGATCGGGCGGGGTCGTTCACGCCGCGGATCGTGCCGAAGCATGTTCGCCGGTTGGACGGGTTCAATGAGGCGATCCTGTCGCTGTATGCCAAAGGGTTGACGACCGGGGAGATCTCCGCGCATCTGGCGGATGTGTATGACGCCGACGTGTCTCGGGAGTTGATCAGCCGGGTCACCGACAACGTCGTGCAGGAGATGGAAGCCTGGCGGCAGCGGCCTCTGGACCGGATCTATCCGGTGGTGTTCATCGACGCGTTGGTGATGAGGATCCGCCAGGGGCAGGTCGCGAACCGGCCCGTCTACGTGGTGGTCGGGATCAGCCTCGACGGGGAACGTGACGTGCTGGGCATGTGGGCCGGGACCGGCGGCGAGGGCGCCAAACAGTGGGCCGGCTACCTCACCGAACTACGTAACCGGGGCGTGGAGGACGTGTTCATGGCCTGACTGCGACGGCCTCAAAGGCATGACCGACGCCATCGAGCAGGTCTGGCCCCTCGCGGTGCACCAACAGTGCGTCGTGCACCTGGTCCGGGCGTCCCTGCGGTATACGAATCGCAAGGACTGGCAGAAGATCACCCCCGCCCTGCGGGACATCTACACCGCTCCCACCGTCGCCGCCGCGGAGGCCCGTTTCGAGGCGTTCGCCACGCAGTTCGGTGACCAGTACCCGGCCGTCATCAAACTGTGGCGGACCTCCTGGCCGCAGTTCGTGCCGTTCCTCGACTACGACCATGAGGTCCGCAAGGTCCTCTACACCACCAACATCATCGAGTCCCTGAACGCCCGGTTCCGGCAAGCCGCCCGACGGCGCGGGCACTTCCCGACCGAGCAGGCCGCGATGAAGGTGCTCTACCTCGTCGTCCAGCAGCAACGCCGGGGTGGCGGGAGCATCACCGGCCGGGTCTACGGTTGGGCCAAGGCCCTCAACGCCCTGATCCTCGCCTACGGCGACCGGATCACCATCTAACAACCTCGATCACACCACAGGCCCAAACACGGAAATCGACACACTCCCGAGCCGCGAGCCGCGCAGCGGCCGACCGAATCGCTGATCCGGCTCGACCCCCACATCGCACAAGTCGCCCGATACATCGATGACTTCTTCGGGTTCGACCAATGGTTCCTCTTCGACACCCGGTGGGCAGCGGCAAACCCCGACCTGGCCCGCTCGCTGCTGCGCTACGCGGCCCACTGGGACCCATTCGAGGCATGAATCTCCACGGCTGTCCCGAGCTTGCCTGAAGCCAGGCCACCGCCCGCCACATCACCTGCACAGCCCCCGACCACGCGCGCCTTGCCGACCAGCGCCATCCGGACATGCCGCCGAGTGGGCGTCACGGTACGTGACACAGCGGCACCGGTGCTGGGTGCGCGGTCGTGCTGACGTGTGGGCGCGGGGGTCGGGTCTGGCTGGGGGCAGTCACCGCAGGCGGCGTTCGCGTAGCCGGGCGAGCCGGTCCGGTGGCAGGCAGTCGGCCAGGTTCCGTTCCAGGTCGACCAGCTCAAGGTCGACCGGGTACACCACGAAGTCGTCGGTGACTGGCAGCATGTTTGACCAGTCGCGGTGGTTGAGCTGAGCCGCCACTGCGCACAACAGTCGGCGGCCTGCCTCGGATCCGGCGGCGGCATCGAGGTCGTCGGCGTCGAGCAGGGCGAGTTCCTGTCGTACAAGCCTTACCGATCCTGCGCCGTCGAGGTCGACGTCGGCCCTGGCCCCGAAGTCGGCCGGCGACCATGCTGCCTGGGCGTCAATCGCCGCCAACGCGGCGCGCTCCTCCTCAGTGGCCCCGTGGACCTCGAAGGACAGCGCGTCCGATCGGTCGTAGCTCAGCGCGACGCAGGCGGCGGGACCGTCGACCGCCAAGCGCGCCACAGCGTCCGGGATCAGCATGATGAGTGCGTCCTTGATGCTCCGGCACGCCGCTTCGAGGTCGAACCCGGCTGGCGGCCGCTCATAGCGCACCTCGGACCGGCGGCCCATGACCTCGACGACGCGGACCAGGCCGCGGTCGTCGTGTTCCGCCGTCAGCACCGAAGGCGCCCGGCTGTCGTGCTCGATCTCGACGCGGCTGATCTGCCCATCGGTGTATGCGTACGCCTCCCGTCCCGAGCCGCGCCGCGCGACCGTGTCGGCTGAGCGCATCAACCCGTCCACGAAACGGTACTCGTGCAGGTAGATGGGCCCGTCCGTATCGAAACGCGCCGCCTCGACCACGTCGCCGTCGTGGCAGACGAACGTCTCGTAGTACAGGCGGCCGTGAAGAGAGCCGCTGTACTCCTCGATCACCACCGCGCGGGCCTCGACGTCGAACCCGATGCGCAGGACATCCCGATCCACCGGTGGCCTGGCGTCCAACCGGCGGCCGGCCTTGAGCAGATCCCGTTCGAAGTGCAACGGACGAAGATCAAGGCCGGGCCAGGTATACCAGTCCCAGCGCCCGACGAGCGCGGTCGCCGCTTTCTTCCGGGAGTCGTACTCGCTAGCGAGCTGGGCGAATCGCGCTGCAAGATCGGACATTTTCGGGATCCTACTGGTCGACCTGCCGCCGTTGCCTACATCCGGATTTGCCGCGACCCGAGCGCTCCGATCGAGATGCTGTCGGTTCGGTCGAGTGCGGAGCCGGCCCGGGTTCAGTAAGAGGGTCGGAATTAGGACTCGTGGCTGGGGCGGGGTACGCGTTCTTCCGGCCGCTCGTACGATGCGGCAGGTCGGTCATCCGCTGCCGGCCGACGTATTTGGCCGCGGAGACGGTCGATCGATCGTAGGACTTCGGTTCGGTGGTTGGCTTTCTTGATCCAGGCGGGAAGGCGGCCCAGCATGCTCGACGCTGCTCCGACGCGTTCGCGCACGTCGGCGGCGACGTAGGACTGGAGCACGTCGAGATGGCTGGCGTTGTACGCCCAGAGCAGCTGTCCGCAGCAGGGCGTCTGCAGCCAGAGAGGCCGGCCGAAGAATGGGTCTTTGGGGCCGCCGAGGGCAACGCCGATCAGCGCCCCGCCGCTGCTCTGGGTTTGGGGGGTGACCCAGTCTCGGTTAGCGCCGCATTGGCTGCAGACCAGCCGCCGGGGCCGGAACCACAACTCGCTGTAATAGCGAAGCGCGGGCAGGCCGGGGCGTGGGACGACTGCGGCCTGCCCGCCGCAGGCCGGGCACACGACATAGACAAGGTCGGTGTACGCGATCAGTGATCGACCAGGATCGAAGAATCGTTCGCCGCGAACGTCGTTGGTCACCACGACTCGATCGTGGTGTACACGTCGGTGACCTGTCCATCCGGTTTGAAGATTCGGCCGAGGCTGCCGCGACCGGTTCTTGTCGCTGGTTAACTCCTCGCCGAGGATGGCCCGGACCTTCAACAGCTTCATCAGCAACGGCCAGCCCATATCCGCCCATGCCGCCGATCGTGCCCGGCACCAGCGAGAGCCATCACTCGTCGCGAGCGGCCGTGCGCTGATGTTCGAAAGTAACAGTCGATCGTGCGGCCCAGGCGTGCTACGAGACCAACTCGGTGAGTTCGGCGACGAGGCGTCGCATGTCCTCGCCGCTGTCGAGGGTCACCACGACGGATGCCTCCCAGGCCTCCGGTTCGTAGCCTCGGGGACCTCGGATGGCGAAACGGAGGCTGACATGCCCGCGTCCGTCGTGCGTCGCGTCGATGCGGAGGTCATGGTCGAGTGACTGCCAGCTACGCAGGCCGTCCCAGCCGTAGAACGACTCGGCCAGCGAGTCCGCCCAGGCCACGATCCCGTCACCGTTGAGCGTCCGGACCGAGGTCGCAGCGTTGACGCCGGCATCGTCCAACTCACATCGAAGGTCGAGCACCAGGTCATCCCAAGGTCTGTGGGGACTACGAAGGCGTACGGATCCTCGGCCCGGTTCGGCCGTGATCTCGATACCGTCATCCAACTGCCTGAGCACGAGGCAGAGCATGCCAGTGATGCGAGTCGACCTCGCGCTGAATTCCGGCCGGCAGTCGCTCACCAGGATCACTCTGCCGCCGTCCGTGCACCAGGAGCGGGCTACAAGCCCAGCAGCCGAAGCACCGAAGCGCTGCAGTCGCCTGGGCTCGCAGCCTCCTCGCCACTCATCTGGCGCCTGCGGCTTTGAGTAGTGCTTGCGTCTCGGCGTGGTTGTTTCGCACGGCCCATTCGAGGGGCGACAGCCCGTTGCCGTGGTCTTCGCGGAGGTTCGGATCCGCGCCCCGGGCAAGGAGTTCACGGACGACATCGGTATGCCCCCACGCTGCGGCTCCCGTCAAGGGTGTCCCCTCCTCGCCGCGCCCGCTCTCGACGTTCGGGTCCGCCCCGGCGTCAAGGAGGATCCGCACCGCCGCGCGCTTGTTCTGCAGCGCGGCCAGGTAGAGAGGAGTGCTGCCGTCACGATCCGCCGCGTTCGGGTCTGCCCCCGCGCGCAACAGCGCACGCACCGCCGGAAGATCATCACCCAGCAGCGAAGTCATCAGACGGGCGATGAGCTTCTTGCGCTGCCGGACCTTCACCAGCACCAGAATAGGCCGTCCGGTTCACCACGAGCAGTCCAGCGCACGGCTCCTGGGCATCCGGTCATGCCGCAAAGCGCGCCGTCTCCGCCGCGCTCAGATGTGCCACGGCGCGCTGGACGTACCCAGGCGCCGGAATTACGCGTTCGTCAAGTCGTGCACCTGCAGCGTCGACGGCCAGTCCCGCTGCCGGCGCAACTGCGCCTGGTCGAGCGCGGACACGGCAACTACGTAGCTGCGTACCCCGCCAAGCCGAACTTCAGGGAGTGGCGGGCTTGCTGGAGCTGTGCCTCGCCTGCTTCGCGCATCAGCCATGCGCTTACGACCGATTGCGCCATGCCGGGTGGCCGGGGTGTGTCGGAGGCAATTGCTTCGTCACCGCTTCCATACTCCAGGGCAAGGCCGGTGACCCATCGGGCGCAGGTGCCGGACGCATCGAGAACGGTGCATGTGTGCACGGCCTCGATACCCCCGCCGGCCAGGGCGCGGATGATCTTGGACTCCTTGGGGCCGACTTCCTCGGGCACGATTGCCACAACCCGGTCCCGCCATCCACAGAACTGGCTGGCGGCCCCGGTGCTCGCGGCTTTGACGATGAGCGCGTATACGTAGGGCACGGTAGGCCCGTGCCTGACTGCGATGATTGACGCGTGACGCACATCCCGGACCTGGCGCCCTATGACTACTACCCGGGCGCCCCGGACGCCATTGCCATTGGTTGGCTGGATTCGAGCATGCCCTTTACTACAGGAGCCTGCCCGCGAGACGTTCGAGATCGCTTGGTGAGCCTCGGCGCCACACCAGTACGGCTCATGCGTGGGTACCACTACTGCCAGTTTTGCCTGCCAGCGGTCGAGCCTCAACGCGTGGTTCGGGCCGACATTCGGCTCTACGAAGCTCCCGATGTTGCGCGCGGCAACGGCGAGATCTGGCTCACCGGAGTGGACGGGACGAACTTCGCTGCACCGGTGCTGATCGGCCACTACGTTGAAGAGCATCGCTACCTGCCACCTGATGGCTTCATCGAGGCGGTTCGGACCGGTGTCCCCACCCCCGGCGTCGCATAGTGAGGATTTGGCTTCCGCTGCACTCGGCTGGCAAGCAGGCCCTCAAGCGCTGCCGATAACCGCGTAGCCGTCTGCGTCTCGGGCGGGGTCGGCCCCCCCGATCGTCTTGTCAGGCTCAGTGCGGTCAGCTCAGCGGGACATTCGCCTCGCCGCAATCGTCGCGCGGAGGGCTACCGGATCTGCCGCCGGTTGGACGCGCTGGTTAGGCATTCTGCTCGTCAAACGGCTCGTCACTCCACCGCCACCACGCTTCGTTGCCATCGATGTGGAGAAGGAACTCCGGAACCTCCTGGCCATCCGGGTACCGAAGCGTCACGGCGTTCCGGACGGCCTCGTACGCGTGCTCCCAGGACTCGACGTCCTCATCGATGCCATCGAGCAGCCGCAGTTCCTCGACGAAGAGCGGCCGAACCTCCGCCAGCCCTTCCCTCGGGTCGACACGAGCGTACAACCACGGGAAGTCGCCACCATTCACCACGAGATCAGCAAGCACCCCGCCGTCGTCGCTTCGGTGCAGCGTCCAAGCGCCGCCGTGATGATCATTCATGATGACGACATTAACGGTCGCAGAAGCTTCCCTGCTGACCTACCCGGCCTCGCCACTGGTCGCACCTCGGCCAGCAGATGCACGCTTTGTCGGGAACCGATTGCTACCGGATGCCGCGCCTTTCGTCCATGCTCGTCAGTAGGCCCAGGGCGATGGGCCTTGCTTCAAGACGTGCACGCCGAGGTCTGCGTCGGTCGGCCACATCGTGAGTTGGTACTCCAGATGGTCCCCGACACCGTCCAGATCGCACCTAACCGGCCGGCGGTCCGTCTGCGCGTAGACCACCCGAACCCGGTATCGACCTGCCGGCAGCGGCACAGGTTCACCCTCGTTCGGAAGCTCCGTGGCACCGGTCACTGCCATCCTCCCTGAGGGCAACAGAATGTCTGCTTCGACGACGTGGTCGAAGGCGTCGAGAGATTCAACCTCGGGAGGCGTGTTCATCAGCGCCACCGTCACCGGTACGTGGTCGTAGCGGGCCGTTCCCACCACGATGCAGTGACGCTCTACAGCGATGCGCCAGGTGTCCTCGGCCCGGTCCCAGGTGTCTCCGTCAAAGAAGTCCTCGGTCGCCTCCGCGTCCGAGATGACGAAGGCCAGATGATCGGCGTAGGGCTCAAGACGGCGAACGACCTCACGATCATCAGCCACGGCTGAACGCTACCAAGATCGGCACGGAGCGCGAAGGCGCTCCGGGTGAGTCGGGCCGCATCCGGATCTCCCCGCGAGTCACGCACTACCCGACGGTCACGGCCCGTTTGGAGGCCGACGCGGGCTCCTGCCGAGTCGAGTGTGCTGTTGCAGCAGCGCCGGGACTAGCCGTGCCCTCAGGGTCACCGAGTGGCTGGCCCTGAACGTCCTGCAACGAACCTGCGGCTGCGGCTAGACGCCGGTAGCAGCCACAGGTACTGAACACGGCCGCGACCAGGAGGTCCGAAGATCAGCCGCTTCGACGGTTGCCATACTGGCGAGGAGTCTGCACCGTGCCGGAACGGCCGTGGGCGCGGCTCGCGGTACCCCCGATGTGGTTGGCGGTGGCCTTGCCCTTGGACCGGCGTGCCGCCCGGTTCTCGAAGGGCTGCGGCTGCTCCTCGGTTCCCGCTTCGGCGTCAGCGGTGGGATCGGCGTCGCTGGTGGGGTCGGTCATCGGTGTCTCCTCGTGCTGTTCAGGACCGGGCTATCCGCTGCGAATCTGGAAGCACGGCTGCCGCGATACGCAGACGGTAGCGCGCAGGCCGACCCGGTTCGGAACCGACTGCCCGGGTAAACCATCCAGTCACGCCAGAGCCCTCGCCAGGGTGATCCAACAACGACGCCGTCCAAGCATCCCGATCTGCCGCCGAGCCTGTGCGCTGGCCTGTCGAGCGGCCGTCACTGTCCGTGCAGCTGCTCAGGCACTTCGTCGGCGGTGAAGTCCGGGCTGGCGTCGAGGCCGGCGGCGATCTGAGCCGGCGGGTAAGCATGTGGTGTGCTGAGGTCCTGGTCGCGCACACTGGCGATCATGTTGGCTTCATGTCGGAGCGTCACGGATCTGGTCGCCGCATATGCGCGGGGAGAGCGGATCAAGCTCCTGTTCTTCTGGGGGCACAATCCGGAGCGCGACGGCGGCGTCGGCGCCGGATGCTTGAGCCAGTGGTGGCCATCGCCTTTCATGGTCGACGGGGTCGTGTTCGCGACCGCCGAGCACTACATGATGTGGCGCAAAGCCCACCCTGTTCGGTGATGATGCGATGGTCGAGCGGGTACTCACCGCGCCGCACCCCCACGCGGCCAAGACGCTCGGTGGCCGGGTTGCCGGCTTCGATCAACAGACCTGGGACGAGCACCGCTTCGACATCGTCGTAGCCGGCAACCTGGCCGAGTTCGGACAGCACGCAGCACTGCGCACGTTCCTGCTCGCTACCGGACGACGGGTTCTCGTCGAGGCCAGCCCGGTGGACCGGATCTGGGGCATCGGGCTGACTCGAGACGACCCCGCCGCCGCCGATCCGGCTCGGTGGCGAGGCCTCAACCTGCTCGGGTTCGCGCTCATGCAAGTGCGCGACGTCCTTCACGAGGAATCGGAGCGGTAATCGTCGCTGGGCACCGCGTTCACGGTTTTGCCGCCGACCGGGCACCATGCTCGTGGCGAGGCGTCACGATTGTCCGGGTTCGCGGATCGGCGGCCTGCCGGACTATCGTGATCGTGTGAGTACTCCCGATGTGCCCGCGCAGATTGGTGACCTGCCGCCGATCGGGCGACCAGCCAGTAGCGCCTTGCTCGAAGCCGGCATAACGACGCTTGCGCACGTGGCCGCCCACAGCCGCCGCGACCTACTATCCCTGCACGGGGTCGGGCCGAAGGCGGTCACCATCCTGGCCACCGCGCTGGCCGAGCATGGCCTGGCCTTTGCCGACTGACGGCAATGGGCCGCATGCCAGCCGGGCTTTGAAGCCTCTCAACAGCAGGCTCCGACACCGCCTCGGTTCACTCTTCTGCCGCGAAGCGCTCGTCACCGACGGTGACCTCAGCGCCGGCCGTCGGCGTTCGGACGTGCCGATGTGCGGATGCCGACCTCAACGCCTGTATCGACGGTACCGGGTGGCTAATCGAACCGGTCAGCGAGCTTCGTCAGCTTGGTGACGTACGCCGGCCAGTCATAGTCGTGGGGGACGCCAGAGTTCTCCCGCCGCAAGCCGATCGCCCGGTCGTGCTGTTCGCGCATGATGTCGGCGTGACCGGCGTGACGGGCGAGGTCGGTGGTCACGTGGATGATGATCCTGTGCAGCGTCACGTCCTGTTCGCCTGGGCGCCACCACGGCACCCGCCCTGGCGCGTCGAGGGGTAGCTGTTCGATCGTCTGATCCGCGAACACCCCGACACGGCGATACAGGTCGATCAGCCCATCCTTCGTCTCGCCCTCCCGCGCGTACCAGTCTGCCTGCGGGTCCTCCTCGAACGCCTCCATGGGGACCAGTTCCTCAGGCATCGGGAACTCATGCCCGAAGGTAGGCCCGAAGTAGCCGGCTTCGACATTGAGGGAGTGCTTGAGGACTCCCAGCAGGTTGTTGCCGGTCGCGGTGCGGGGCAGTCTGGCCTCGCGTTCGCTCAGCCCGTCGAGCTTCCAGATCAGGTTATCGCGAGTCGCCTTGAGGTAGTGGTGCAGCGCAGCCTTCGGGTCGCCCAGATCAGCCATGCCTGCCAGTCTTCCCTATCCGCCCGAGCCATTCGTGCGAGGTGTTGCCTGCAAGATCAGCCCCCGGCTGGACGGGCCGGCATACGCACCTGCCGCCGAGTGCCAGCTGTCCGTTGGCAGCGGCCTCCCGCGCTTCCGGAACGAAAAGACCGAACAGCAGAGGAAACCCGGGGACCCGAAACGAGGACAGGTTCGGTTCGCGTTGTCAGCACCGAGGCGGCACCGGAGGTAGCCGCGAATCGTCGCGAGGACCTGCGCGAGCCGGCGGTACGCCGCCCGGACGACAGCTCCAGCGACTGCGGCTGGGGTGACAGTGGCTGCGGCTCCGACACTGTCGGCCGCAGCGGCGGGAGTGACCGTCGGCTACTCGAACCGTTCGAGGGCCTGGCGGACCGTCTCGCCGGAGATGTTCTCGCCCTCGATCGTGGCGGTGATCCGCTGCTCGCCGTCGCCGTCGGTGACAACCTTCGTCAGGGTGATCGAGCGCCGTTTGTCCCGGCTCAGCCACAGATGGAAGACCCGGACCGCGGCGGCGAGCACAGCCGGCCCGGTCAGCGTCATGACCAGGTCGCTCCACTGCCCCTTGGTGCCGGGCGTTTCGGTCGGCACCTCTTCGGCCGCTGCCCGGAGTGCGCGGGCATTGCGCAAGTCCGCGTCGAACTCCGCCAATGCAGCCGAAACCGCCGAATGATGGCTGGGAAGTCCCGCGATGTCGAACGTCACCCGCACCGTTGTCACGCGCGCTCCTTATCTGCGGCCGCATCGACACGATAACCTATCCGCACAAGGCCGGACTATCGTGAGGACCACTTGTGTATCGTGCGCTGCTGGTATGCAATTCGGTCTACGAGGCGGACACATCGTCGCTGGCCACGCTGCGCGGCCCGAGTACCGACGGCCCACTGCTGCGGCACGCCCTTGTGGATCCCCGTACCGGCATGTTCGACGAGCGCAACGTCGACGTACGGATGGACCTGCCGGCACACGAGCTGCTCGACGCGGCCAGCCAGTTCTTCGCCGACAGCGGCCAGGACGACACGCTCTTGTTCTATTTCAGCGGCCACGCCCGCAGCCGGCACAATTCGCTGTTTCTGTGCTGCCGCAACACGGTCGCCGGCCGGCTCGCGGGCACGGCCGTGTCAAACATTTCCCTCGGTCAGATGATCACCGATGCCGCCGCCCGGACGAAAATCGTGCTCCTCGATTGTTGCGAGGCCGGCGCCTGGAAGGGCGCATTTCCGGAATCGGCCGAATTCGGTGAGGGCAGCTTCCTCATAGCAGCGTGCCCGCCGAGCGGCGCGGCCGCCGACGCCGAACGCACCGGCATGCCGAGCCCGTTCACGCAGGCGCTAATCGACGGACTCCGGCACGACGCGACGGCCAGCGGGCCAACCGGCCACGTGGACCTGGAGGACCTGTACGCGTACGTGGCGAAACGGCTCAAGCACCGCATCACGCCGCACCGGAAGTTCGACGGCAATGGCCACATCCCCATCGCCCGGCGCCCCGCGCAGCCGGCCGCCGCCGCGGTACGGGCGACGCGGGCGCCGGCGGCCGAACCGCCGCCGCGGCCGTTCATCGACGAGACGACCACCGACACCGGGATCAACTCCGACCGGGTGGCGAGATTCCGCGCGGACCTGCGGCCGGAGATCACTGGCCGGATGCCGGAACAGCTCACTACGGTGGAGTTCCTGCAACGGGCGAACCTGCTGCGACACGGCCGGCTGACCCGGGCGGGTGCGCTGCTGTTCGGCGACGACCCGACCGCCGTGGTGCCGACCGCGGTCGTGCAGTGCACGCAGGTGCACGGGCTCGACAAGACCGCGCTGATGGACGCGCAGCCGCCGTTCGCCGGGTCGGTCCCGGAGCAGATCGTGCATGCCCGCGACTTCGTCGCCAAGCTGGTCCACCGCGGCGAGGAACCCACCGAGGACGACGCTCGCGCCCAGCCGTTCTACGACTACCCGATGATCGCCGTCCGCGAGATCATCGCCAATGCGCTGGTGCACCGGGACTACGAGCACGCGCAGAGCTGCGTGCACGTACGGGTCTACGCCGACCGGATCGAGGTGGTCAACCCGGGGTCGTGGCAGGGCGCCGAGTTGTCTCCGGACGTCCGGCGTGCCCTCGGTGACCTCGCCTCGGAGTCCCGCCGCCCCAACTTTCGGCTCGCGCACATCTTGACCTGGGTAAAGGTCGTGGAGGGCGAGGGCTCGGGAATCCCCCGCGCGCTGAGCGAGTGCCGCCGCATCGGCGCGCCCGAGCCGACCGTGTCGTTCTCCGGCGGGATGGTGATCGTGACGCTGTACCCCCGCGAGCCGGACACGTCCCTGATCGTCAGCCCGACCGCCGCTGCCCGCACCGAGCCCCGGCGGGTGGCGGCCGACCCGCCCGCCGCACACCGGATGCTGACCCCGGTGTTCTACCTGAGCTACGCCCGGGCACAGCAGTCCAGACGGCCCGCCGCGCCGAGGGCCGAGGCCAGCCGGCACGTGCCGCAGTTCTTCGACGACCTGTCGATGAACGTCAACGAGCTCCTGGGACTGCCGGGCGGCGAGGTGGCCGGCTACGTCGATCTGACCTTGGACGGCGGCGAGCGCTGGCAGGATCAAGTGCTGCACGCGGTCGGAACCTGCCAGGTTTTCATCAGCCTGCTCAGCCCCTCGTACTTTGCTAGCAGATGGTGCGCGATGGAGTGGGACGCCTTCGCCCGGCGGCGGACCACAGACCGGCGCAGCGGCGCGCCAGTGCCCTCGACCGGGTTCCTGCCGCTGTCCTGGGTACCGACGTCAAAGGCGATACCGCAGCCGATCGCCGAGATCAACACATTCGGCGCAGCTCTCGACCCGGAGGTGCGGCGTCACTACCAGGCGGAGGGGCTCTACGGCCTCATGACGATGCGCCTCGACCACGAATACGCTCAGGTCGTGTGGCGGGTCGCCATGCAGATCGCCCAGATGTGCCAGGAGCAGACGGTCGAACCCGATGTGCCGCTGACCGCCTACGACTTGAAGGACACCTTCTCCTGACGGATCGTACGGCCGTTCCCGTTCGGGACCATGGCTGAAGTTCCACGCTGAGCCGTCGTGCGTAGTGGGCTCGGCAGGATTTGGGCTGGTGCCGACGTCGCCACAGTGACCAATGCGGACGCTGCCGCGGTAGCCTCCGCCATCGCCTCTCGCCTGGCGGGTGCCCGGCCAGCGACGGTCGAGGGAGTTCTACGACCGTCGCTGACCCGGGCGGTGCTCAGCCGTAGAAGCTGCGGCAAGGTGTGGTCACGAAGTTCCCAGATAGGAACGGGAACGCTAGAAAGTCCGCCGTCTGGGGGCCATAGACGCCGTCAGCCGAGATGCCCTCTCGCCTCTGGGCCCGGACCAGGGCGGCCTTGGTGAGGGAACCGAAATCCCCGTCCAGGGTCAGTCGCTCTTGGTAGCACATGTTCAGGGCCTGCTGCAGGGCTCGCACCGCACGCCCCACACCACCGCTAGGACCGTCTCCCTGTCGCATCAAGCAGCCTCGTACATCGACCCCGGACGACGCGGTGTTGATGGGAACCGATAGCTTTACGCCCCACTTGGCAGACCACCAGTAGGTCTGCCCGTTGCACGCCGGAGTGGCCGCTGCCGCCGGGCTGGCGGCGACCAGCACCCCACCGGCAGCCAACGCCAGGACTGTGGTGACGACGGCCACGCCTCTGCGGATCTTGCCTCCCGCACTGCTCATCTGTGCACTCCCCGCTGTAGACAGTTATTCCGACCCTTCTCAGCTCACTGTGAGGGGTATCTGCAAGGTGGCGCGGACGCGGCACATCGCGGGCTTGTCCGGCTGCTCTTTCATGCCTGGCCGGCGGGCTAGGGCGTGTCTCCTGGATCTTGGGGCGGAGTTCGACTATCCACGTCTGTCGTGGATGGACGCTTTGAGTTGACCGAGGTCGAGTACGCGCGGATCGCGCCGTTGCTGCCGGTGATGACTCCGCGGTGGGGTGGGCGGTGGCGTGATCACCGGCAGGTGATCAACGGGATCGTGTTCCGGGTGCGGACCGGGGTGCCCTGGCGAGGGATCTGGACTGGCACGGCAACGCCGATTCCACGATCGTGCGTGCCCATCGGCACGCCGCAGGTGCGCTTAATGGGGGCTGAGCAGTAGTGACGCAGCGCGACGGGAAGGACTCGGCAAGTCGCGTGGCGGGTGGACCACGAAGATCCACACGATCGGGGACGGGCGGGGCCGGAACCTGACCAGTCACCTGACCCCGGGCCAGGCCTCCGACACCCGCCAACTGGTGTGGCTGCTCGACGACGTGGCCGTGACCCGCCCCGGCGCAATCGGCCGCCCGCGCGAACGCCTCGATTCCCTCTCGGCGGACAAGGCGTACAGCTCACGTGGCAACCGCCGTTCGCTGCGGGCCCGGCGCATCCCGCACGACATCCCCGTGAAGGACGACCAGAAAGCCAACCGGGCTCGGAGAGGATCACGCGGTGGTCGTCCGCCCACGTTCCGCCCGCACCGCTACCGGCAGCACAACACCAACGAACGGCTGATGAACCGGCGTAAGCAGTTCCGCGCCGTGGCCACCAGGTAGGACAAGCTCGCCTGCCGCTACCGGGCCACCGTGCAGATCGCCGACATCCTCATCTGGCTACGCGCGAAACTGGACCGCCCCAAACCATGATCCAGGAGACGCGGCCTAGATAGGTCCAGGGCCGTCACGTCGGCACCCTGCCCGTCGAGCCACCGGGAGCCAACTGCCGCGCCGCAGCCTAGCTCCAGCACTCGCGCGCCCTTCACGTTACCGAGTAGTCGGACGTCCGCTTCGCGCACACCTTCGGGGCACCAGACTAGATCGACATCCCCGAGGAACGATCCGTGCGCCTCCTGGTAGCTGTCAGCGTCCGCGTCCCACCAATGACGGCTCGCCGTCCTGTTCTCGATCTCGGAGACAGGCCGGCGTGTGACGACGGACTCGGCGGATGGCGGGCGCTCCCATCCTGATAACGGTACGGATCAAGGCAGTCTCGGTGGTGAGCGGTCTGCCGGCCAAGTGCTTTGAGGTGCTTCGGATGGATCACGCTGCGATCGGCATGCGAGCGAGCCGAGTCTTCTGTCTGGCTTGTGTCGAGCGGCGAAGGGCTGATGAATCTCGGTGTTTCGGCTGTTCAGGGATACTTTCAGCCCAACGGGTTCACCGTCACTCGTTGTCACCCTGTGACCGTCTACGAGCTGCTTTCATGTTGCTGGGACCGATCGGAGGCTTTCGGTTTATCCGTGTCAGAAAGGTGCTGGACATGAAGTATCCGCTCAACAGGGGTGTGTTGCTCGCTGGCCTGTCGGTCGCTGTCGGCGTCGGGGCGTTCGCCGGTCCGGCCGTCGCGGATGGCGGGTCCTGGGACGACGGGAAGCACGACCGCGACAAGTCGTGTCACTCCTCCTACGGCAGTGATGGGGACAAAGAACACGGGTCGAGGTACGACGACGAGAGCGGCTACTGGTCGCAGTACGACGACGAAAACCGCCACTGGTCGAAGTACGAGCGGAAGGGCGGACGGGACGGGCTGAAGGGGATCGGGTTGACCGACGACCAGAAGCTGATCAAGTTCGACGTCGAGAAGCCGTGGGACGCCTGCGTCATCGGCCGGGTGTGGCTGGAGGACGACGAGGAACTCGTCGGTATCGACTACCGCGTGCAGAATGGCCGGCTCTACGGTGTCGGTGACGAGGGCGGCGTCTACCTGATCTCCGCGCGCGACGCGAGGGCCACTGAGGTCAGCCAGCTCAGCGTCCCGCTCAAGGGCCGCTACTTTGGCGTGGACTTCAACCCGGCTGCGGACCGGCTGCGGGTCATCAGCGACCAGGGCCAGAACCTGCGCCACAATCTCAACGACGACACCACCGTCGTGGACGGCACGCTGACCTACCCGCCGTCGACCGATGCCGCGAAGGGTGTCACCGGGGCGGCGTACACCAACAACGACCTCGACCCGGACACCGCCACGACACTGTTCGACATCGACACCAACCTCGACCAGGTCGCGGTGCAGTCCCCGGCCAACGCCGGGCAGCTCGCCGCCACCGGCAAGCTCGGCGTCGACGCCGGAATCTGGGCCGGCTTCGACATCTACAGCAGCATCCGCGACGACAAGACCGTCTACAACAAGGGCTACGCCGTTCTCCAGGTCGACTATGACAGCAAGCTCTACAAGATCAACATGCTGACCGGCGAGGCCGACAAGCAGGGCACCTTCGGCGACCACACCGTCGTTGACATCGCACTCCCACTGGACCAGCACTGATCCTCGACAACGCGCGCATGACGGGCGAAGGGGAGACCGGAACGCACCCGGCCTCCCCTTCGCCTCCGTCCCGGTTCGGGTGGTGTATGCCAGCCACGCTATGCCAAGTTCTCCCAGGGACCCGAACCGGTGGCGACGTAGGTCCGCAGTTCGTCGATCTCGTCGGAGCGGTGGGCGGCGGGACGGCGGAAAGCAGGTCACT
This sequence comes from Micromonospora phaseoli, assembly GCF_900109115.1. GTDB lineage: Bacteria > Actinomycetota > Actinomycetes > Mycobacteriales > Micromonosporaceae > Micromonospora > Micromonospora phaseoli. Next base: position 6,197 of record NZ_FNYV01000020.1, on the reverse strand, counting down.
CACGCCGAGTCCGACTACGCGCACGTCGTGGCGTAGTCGCTTGATCGCGTCCAGCGCGAAGGCCACTCCACCGGGCCGTGTCGCCGTGGGTCACCATGGCTCGCCCGTAGTGGATCCTGGCGTCTGCGAGCCAGACCGGTACCGGGCGCAACACGGGCTCGGCTTCGGTGAAGGCTCGTTCGGCCTCCTTCATCGATCCGATGCGGCACTCAAGGTAACTGTGGAAGGATGCCGTGCGCTGGATCGGGCCGGCGACCTTCGAGACGTCGGAGTCGGGCAGTTCATCGGCCACGCGGCGCATGCCCGTGACCGCGCTGCGGCCGTCGGTCAGGTTGCCCGTGAGGGCGTGAACGTGCACCAGGGCGGAGTACGCCTCCAGAGCGCCTAGTACTCCAGCCGCACTTGCCTGATCTAACGTTTCAGCAGCTCACGGGGATGATCTACGTCGGAGTTGCGGCGGCCGTGTAGCTGCGGATGTCGATGCTATCCGGCAGAGGGGCAAGCGGTCGCACCGGACCGGTTCCATCTCTGGCAGAACCTGGGCCAGGCGGTCGAGAAGACCGTCAACGCTTATCGGTCCCGGCTCGTCGCTCCGGCACCCCCGCCAGCGCACGACACCATGCCCGCCTAGGTGCAGCCGCTACCCGAGAAGAAGATCGTGACCCGCCTGCGCGAACACCACGGCGCTGTTCACGAACTCGCCGCACAAGGACTGAACAAGTCCGCGATCGGCCGCAAGCTCGGCCTGCACCAGGCCACGGTTCGCAAGTACCTCAACGCCGCCAGTGTCGCCGAGTTGACCGCCGTCACCGAGCAACGCGCGCACCTAGTCGACGACCACGTCGCCTACCTGCACCAGCGCTGGAACGAAGGAGAACGCAACGCCACGCAGCTGTTCCGAGAAATCAAACAGCAGGGTTATCCCGGCGGAGAACTGGCCGTCCAGCGTTACCTACGCCGCTTCCGCAAAGGCCTCGGCCACGCCCCGCACCCCGGCCCGAAACCGCCATCGGTGCGTCAAGTCACCTCGTGGATCATGACTCACCCTGACCATCTCGACGCCCGCGACGCGACCAAGCTTCACGAGCTGCGCAGCCGGGATGGGGACATTAACCGGCTGGTCAAGCACGTGCGAGACTTCGCGGTCATGATGACCGGTCACCACGGCGACCGCCTCGAGGTGTGGATCACCACGGTCGAAGTCGACACCCTCACGCCGTTGGCTGGGTTCGCCCGCAACCTGCGCCGCGATTTCGACGCCGTCCGCAACGGCCTGACCTTGCCGCACAGCTCCGGCGCGGTCGAAGGCAACATCAACCGCCTCAAGATGATCAAACGGCAGATGTTCGGCCGCGCCGGCCTCGACCTGCTCCGCAAACGCGTCGTCCTCGCGCACTGATCTGCTTCACACAACCGGCGACAGAGCCCGGGTCTTCACGTGCACCGCGTCGAGGAAGATCACCGGGTAGACCGGATCGAGGGCCCGGTTCTGCCACTCGGTCATCCCGTCGACGACCTTGTCGGTGATCGTGGAGATCGTCTGCCGGGACACGTCCGCGCCATACACCTCCGCGAGGTGGGCCTGGATCTCCCCGGTCGTCAATCCCTTGGCCGACAAGGAGATCACCATGTCCTCGACCCCGGACAACCGACGCTGACGCTTACGCACAATCTGCGGCTCGAACGTGCCGTCGCGGTCGCGGGGCACCTCGATCTGCACCGGCCCGACCTCGGTCAGCACCGTCTTGCCCCGCACCCCGTTGCGGGAGTTCTGACCGTTGTTCCCTGCTGGGTCGCCCTTGTCATAGCCCAGGTGGTCGGTGATCTCACCGTCGAGAGCGGCTTCCAGGACCCGCTTGGTCAACTGCTGCAGCAGCCCGCCCTCGCCGGTGAGCCGCAGACCCGCCGCACGGGCCTGCTCCACCACCTGGGCGACGAGTTGATCGTTGACCCCGTCTCCCACCGGCCGCGCCGGTCCACGCTTCGCCACCTGGCCAGTATCGACCTCAGTGATCACGACATCCGTCATCAGGTGCTGCTCCTTGATCAGGAGTTACACCGTTCGTTTTACAGTCCCGAGGGCCGGTTGACCGGTTGGCAGGAATCAGGCTGGAGAGTGTCGGATCTGGCGGATCGCGTTCGTAGCGTACGCAGGGACGGACGGCGGGTCCGGGGACGATCAGAGGGAGCGGACATGGCTGAGTACCTCATCTACTTCAATCAGCAGTGGGTGGGTGACCACACCGAGGAGTGGTTCCGTGAGCGCGGTCCACTCGCCAGGGCGGTTGTTGATGAGATCAAGGCCGCCGAGGCGTTCGTTTTCGCCGGTGGCCTGGAGGAGGAGGACGGCCCAGTCTTCACCGCCGACGCCACGAGCGGTGCGATGGTCTTCACCGACGGGCCCTATGTCGAGAGCAAGGAGTTCCTGGGTGGCCTGACCATCGTGGACGTGCCGGATGAGGCGACCGCGCGGATGTGGGCCGGCAGAATCGCGGAGGCCTGCGGCTGGCCGCAGGAGGTTCGCCGGTTCAAGCCGCGGCGCGTTTTGCAGGGATGAGATCGTCACTCTCGGCTGAGGCTTGAGCCGAGGCGTGGCCGGCACCGGGGCCAGGTCGCTGCGGTGGTATCGGCGAGGATTCGATCCGGCACGGGGGCGGCCGGAGAGGTGCTGCCCCCGGAGCCGGCCGACGAAAGCGCTTCGCCGTCGTCTAGCCGCAGGTGGCGCATTGTGTAGCGTGACGTCGGTGTCCCGAGGGGCGTCCCGGATGTGCCCGGTGCGAGTGCGTAGTTGCCGTATTCAACCGGCCCGATCCGTAGTGATTTCTTTGCCGGGTTACTGGGCGTGAAGGTCGCCGTCGAACAAGCGCGAGCAGAAGTCGTTCATCCGGGCGGCGGCGGGGGCATGTCTGGCGATGATCTCCCCAACGGGCGGCGGCAGGTCTGGTGGGATATCACCGGCCGCGCATCGGCGCACAAAGTGGTTGCGGGCGACGGGACGGCTGCCGGCCGGAACGGGCTTACCGCATACGGAGGTGACCAGCCAGTTCACCAGTCGCATGGAAGCGTAGTCTGCATCGTGACCGGCGTTGCGGGTAGCGAAGTCGTGCTCGGCGTCCGACAGGTCGAAGTGCGGTGAGGTGGCGAGACCGAAGTCGACGAGGTAGAGCCGGGCGTCGTCGGCCCGGATGTTGCCGAAGTGCCCGTCCAAGTGCAGCAGCTCGCGGTTACGCAGGAACGCCACCATCTCGAATAGCTGCCGCTCGACCGTCGCGGCTCTGCCGACCGGGTCGCTCAGCCAGCGAGGCAGCCCGTCGGGGAGATGTTCGAGGAGCAGCACCAGGCTCGCGGTGGCGTCCGCCAGCGCTTCGAACCGCGCACGCACGGCCTGGTTGTCACCGAACTGTGCGACGACGGCGTTGATGTCGAGGTGCTCGGCCGCGACCGGTGGGCGGCCGGGCAGCGCCCGCCAGTGGTGCAGCAACGGGAACGATTCCGTCTCGCCGGCGAGGTGCGACGTCGTGCAGTCGGGTGGCTGCCTCGACCATGTCCGGCGATGCGACGGTGACCTCGGGTCGTAGTACGGCCTCGGTTAACTGTCCGGTCCCAGCGTCTTCGATCATTACGCCAGCGGCCCGGTCAAGGTATCCGGTGACGACCACGCCGGCGTCGGTGCATGCGTGTAGGTAGGACAGCATGTGGCACTCAGAGAGTGCGGCGAGGAGAAGTTGTTCCGGGTTCCATCGGGCCTTGTCGCCTCGGAACGCCGGGTCGGAGCTGCCGGCGATCGGGGCGGGGCCGGCCGTGCTCACCTCGTGGTCGCGGCCGTAGTCGCGGTAGCCGCTGGTGCCCGTGCCGCGGTTGCCGGTCCAGGTGACGACTGTGGAATATTGGTGCAGTCGTGCTCAGCCTTCCTGGTCGGTGCTGTCGTGCGCATCTAAGACGTGTTCGCGAGCGATGCGCTCGGCGTCGTTGTGGCCCCGCTCGATCGCGGCGGCTCACCGCCCTTCGCTGTCGGCGGATCGAGGGTAGCGGGCGCCGTTGAAGGTGACCCGCAGCGTGTACACGGAGCGCCCGGCGGTGATGTACAGCTGGTTGCGTTTCGGTCCGCCGAAGGTGAGATTGGCGACCGGTTCGGGCAGCAGCAACTTCCCGATCAGGGTGCCGTCGGGGTCGAAGCAGTGCACGCCGTCCCACGCCGCGACCCACAGCCGACCGGTGTCGTCGATGCGCAGGCCGTCGAAGCGCCCGTTGTCACACTCGGCGAAGATCTTGCCGCCGCTGAGGGCCCCGTCGGCGGTTACGTCGAAGACACGGATGTGGCTGGGCTCCTGCCGGGTGTCGGCGATGAACAGCTGCTGTTCGTTCGGTGAGAAGGCTAGGCCATTGGGGCGGCAGAAGTCGTCGGCGACCACACGCAGGTCGCCGGTGGCGGGGTCGAGCCGGAACACATAGCACGAGCCGCCGAACTCGGGCTCGGCCTTGTTTCCCTCGTAGTCGCTGTAGATGCCGTAGATCGGGTCGGTGAACCAGATCGTGCCGTCGAACCGCACCGCGACGTCATTGGGGCTGTTGAGCTGCTTGCCGTCGTAGCGGTCTGCCAGCACGGTGACCGTGCTGTCGTGCTCGGTGCGGGTCACCCGCCGGTTTCCCTGCTCGCAAGTGATCAGCCGGCCCTGCCGGTCAATGGTGTTGCCGTTGGCGTAGCCCGAGGGTTGGCGGAACACGCCGACCGCACCGGTGGTCTCGTCCCAGCGCAGCAGCCGATCGTTGGGGATGTCGCTCCACACCAGATAGCGGCCGGCCGCGAAGTATGCCGGGCCTTCCGTCTTGCGGGCGCCATCGTGCAGGACTTCCAAGACAAAGTCACCGTCGATGTACCGGAACCTCTCATCCAGCAGCTGGAACTCCGCAGGGACAGTGTCAGACATTCGGCCCTCCATCCGGAACGGTGTTCTGATGAAGAGCATGATTGCCGAAACTGATATGGTCAACTTGTTCACCGTCCAGATCACGATGGGCACCTGATGGTTGACGGTATTGACCGGGCCCTGTTGACTCAGCTGCAGCACGACGCGACCCAGTCCTACGCCGCCTTGGGCGCGGCGGTTGGCCTGTCCGCAGGCTCGGCACACGAACGCGTGCGCAAGCTGCGCGAGCGAGGCGTGATTCGCCGCACCACCGTCGACGTCGACCCCGCCGCCGTCGGCCGTGGCGTGCTCGCCTTCGTGATGCTCGGCGCCAATGCGTGGATGGGCGACGCTGCCACCCGTGACGCGCTCGCGGCCCTACCCGAGATTCAGGAGGCGCACATCATCGCCGGCGCGGCGAGCGTGCTGGTGAAGATCCGCACCGCCACTACCGAAGACCTGCAAGCCGTCCTGAGGCGCCTCTTCGCGATCGACGGAGTTACCAGCACTCAGACCATCGTCGTGCTGGAGTCATTCTTCGAACGTCCTATCAACGTCCACGACCAGTGTCCCGACGGCCAAAAGTAGTCCGCGGTGCCTAGACAGAGCGCACTCCACCTACTCAAAGATCGGATGCGCGCTCATCGGCAAGACTGCGCGCCCAGCACGACCTCGCGCCCGTCACGCAAGGTGACGCGCGGATCGCGGCAGAAGAGTGCGTCTCGGCGATCTGCATGGTGGACCAATGCCGGTCGTTGCTGTCGGCTAGCTTGTGGCGTCCGGCCAAGGATCGTCGAGGCGCCCGGCGGCGATCGCGCGGCGGGACTGTGCGTTGTTGCAGTATTGCAGGGGGATTACCGACAACGGCAGACGCCGCCCGGTCGACCGAGAACGCGCTCGCACCGGTCGAACGAAGCGACGCGGGCCCGGGCCGGTCGCGATCCACTCCGCCAGCAAAGTTTCCACCTCGCCGAACGGATGCTCGATCATCACAAGCACATCGTCGACATCTAACGACTCCCCGGCACCATCCATCAATCGACGATACGGCTGAGGCAGTAACCACGCAGTGCCCTCGGCGGCAGATGCGTGCGCCTTCCTGACCTTGGGGTTGATGTGCGGCCGGCGGGTCCGCCGATGTCGATCACGTCGGCTCGCGAATCTGTGCGTCGTACGGCTCCTGGCACGTTCGGTATCGACAGGTGGAAGCGATCTCACCAATACACGACACGGTCACATCCACAGCACGCCATCGTCCTCGTGCTCGCGTACGCGAAACGCGATCATCCG
>NZ_FNYV01000003.1:90842-700632 GCF_900109115.1 Micromonospora phaseoli | reverse complement strand
CGCCGGGTCGCGTTCCGGGCCGACCACCCAGAACCGCACCTCGCCCGCGGCGGTGGCGGCGAAGTCCTCCGGGTCGACGTCGCCGACCAGGGCCTCCCACAACTCGTTGGTCTGTTCCGACCAGTCGTGGCCGGAGACGGCGGCGCCGAGCAGGGCGAGCGCGCTCACCCGATCCGGATGGGCGAGCGCTGTGTCGATCGCCACTGCCCCGCCGAAGGAGCACCCGACCAGGGCCGCGCTGGCCAGGTCGAGCGCGTCGAGCAGGCCGGCGACGTCGTCGTGGTGGGCGAAGGCGGTGGGCGGCAGCTCGGACTCACCGTAGCCGCGCAGGTCGAGGTTGATCACGCGGTGCCGGGTGGCGAGGGCGTCGACCTGTTCGCGCCACATGCGGCGGTCGGCGATGCCGGCGTGCAGCAGGACGACCGGGGATCCGCTGCCGACCTCGTCGTACGCCAGCAGTGCGCCATTTACTTCGATCTTGGTCACGGCAGGACGTTACGGCCGGGTGGGAGGGGCGCGCAACCGGTCGGTGAGACCTTGCTAACTTTGGCAAGCGTTTTGCTTGCAGCTGCTAGCAGCCCCGGGCTAGCGTTGACTCATGGCCACTCCCAAGGACCTTCCCGACGTCGGCGGGTTCATTCGTGACCTGCGGCGGAATGCGAAGATTTCACTGAGGCAGCTCGCTGAGCAGGCAGGGGTCAGCAACCCCTATCTCAGTCAGATCGAGCGCGGCCTGCGCCGGCCGAGCGCCGAGGTGCTTCAGCAGCTGGCCAGCGCCCTGCGGGTCTCCACCCCGGCGATGTACCTGCGGGCCGGGCTGCTGGACGACAAGGAGGGCCAGGGCGTGCTGGCGGCCATCGCGGTCGACCCCGACCTGACGATGGCCCAGCGACAGTCCCTCACCCAGATCTACGAGACGTTCCGCAGGGAGAACGCCCGGTTCGCGGAGGCGACCTCGACGCCCGACGTGGCGGACGAGGCCACCAGCGGTACGAACCTCGCAACCGACACGCCCGGTACGAACGACGTCACCGCGCCCGACCTGGCCAATCTGGCCGCGACGGGCCCCACCACTGCGGCGGGCACTCCGACGGAGGCCGTCATCGAGTCGGTCGCCGTGACCGAGGCGGGTGCGGCGCCCCCGCCGACCCGTACCCCAGCCAGGAAAGCCGCCCGCAAGGTGGTCCGTAAGACCGCGACCGCGGCCGAAGAGGAGAAGTAGTCATGACCCAGCCGAAGACCAATCGCATCCCTGCCCCGATCTACGCCGCCGCCGGCGCCGGTGAACTGGCCCTGGAGCAGCTGCGCAAACTGCCCACCGTGGTTGGTGAGCTGCGCGATCGGGTCGTCGCCGACGGCGGCAGGGTCGTCACCGACCTCGGCGGCAAGGCCGTCGTCACCGGGTTCGAGCTGCGCCAGAAGGCCAACGACACGCTGCGCAACGCCAACCAGACCGCCGAGTCGCTGCGGCAGCGGGCCACCCCGGCCGCCGACCTCAACCGGCTGCGCGAGCACGCCGACCTGGCAAAGCTCCGCGACGCCGCCGATCTCAACAGGCTCCGCGACGCCGCCGATCTCAACAAGCTCCGCCAGGCGACCGACCTGGACCGGCTGCGGGAACTGGCCACCCGCAACGCCGCCGTGGTCGTGGCCGGTGCGCACGCCGCACAGGAGCGGGCGCTGGCCGTCTACGGCGCGCTGGTCACGCGCGGGGAGCGGGTCGTCGGCGCGGGCGTCCTGGAAGCCGCCGAGACCGTGAACGCCGACATCGAGGCCACCGAGGCCACGGTGGAGCCCGCCACCACGCCGGCACCGACCACCACGGCGGTCAAGGAGACCCAGCCGGCGAAGCCGGCCGAGGTGCCGAGCCCCGCCGAGGTCGCCGAGATCGTGGAGGCCAAGCCGGCCGCCGCGAAGAAGACCACCCGGTCCAAGGCGACGACCCGGCAGCCCGCCGCCAAGCAGACCACCACCCCGTCGGCGAAGCTGCCCCGGGCTACCAAGCGGAGCCGTCCGGCCGGCGAGTGACGCGACTGCCGGCGCCCCCGGACCGTCCGGTCGCCACGGATCCGGGGTCGCCGGCATAAGCTTGCCCTCATGGCCAACGCCGCGCCGATCTTCGTCTTCGACGTCCGCTACGTGATCGAACTGATCCTCTTCGTCTTCGCGCTGATCGTGCAGGGGGTGGCCCTCGTGCACGCCATCACGCAGCGCTCCGACGCGTTCCCTGCCATCGGCACCCTGCCGAAGGGCGGTTGGATCGCGATCCTTGCGGTCACCCTCCTACTGACCCTGCTCACCCGCTCCACGCTCAGCATCTTCGGGCTGATCGGGGTCGCGGCGGCTCTCATCTACCTGCTCGACGTCCGGGTCGGCCTGCGCGACCTGGGCGACAACAGAGGGTCGTGGTGAGAGCTTTCCGCTGGCCACCACCACCGGACGGCGGGCCGAGGACCTGCGGTCCCGGCCCGGGTGGGCCGCGTACCGGCCGGCCGCCGTTGCCCGAGCCGGAGACCGAACTGGTCACCACCCCGCACGGCGTACGCCTGGAGCAACTGGTCACCGGCACCGGTGACCCGGTCACCGTGTTCGCCCACGGCCTGGGCAATGGCATCGCCACCACGCGGCCCTTCGGCAGCGGTGTCACCGGCCGCAGGGTCTTCTTCCAGTTCCGGGGCCATGGCCGCTCCGACGCGCCCGACGGCCCGTGGAGTTACCTGGACCTCGCCCGCGACCTGCGGGCGGTCGCCGATCTCAGCGGCGCGACCCGGGCCTTCGGTGCCAGCCTCGGCGCGGGTGCGCTGGGACGCCTGCTGGTGGAGAGCCCGGAGCGCTTCGAGCGGGTCGTCTTCTTCCTGCCCGCAGCTCTCGACCGGCCGCGGGGGCCGGTCGCCCGGGCCCGGCTGAGTGAGCTGCTGGCCGCGGTGGAGAGCGGGGACGCCGCCGCGGTGGCCGAGGTCGTCTCGACCGAGATGCCGCCGGCCGTATGCAACACCCCGGCCGGCTGGGCGTACCTCCGCCAGCGGCTGGACCACCTGCTGCGCGACGGGCTCGCCGCCGGGCTGGCGGATCTGCCGGACCAGGCGCCGCTGCCCGACGCCGCCGCGCTCGCGAAGGTGACCGCGCCGGCGTTGGTCATCGCCGCCGAGGGGGACGACCTGCACCCGGTGCAGGTGGCTGAGCAACTCGCCGCCGCGCTGCCCCGGGCGACCCTGCACCGGTACGCCCGCCCTGGTGTGCTGTGGACCGAACGCGCCGACCTGCGCGGGCGGATCTCCGACTTCCTCAACGGGTAGCCTGCCCTGTCATGGGCGTCACACACCACGGCCGTACGCACCGACTCGACCTCGCCGACCCGACCCTGCGCGAGTGGGAGTGCACGGTCCTGCACGCCGATGCCGAGCAGGGCATCGTGCTGGATCGTTCGGCGTTCTACCCGGGCGGTGGCGGCCAGCCGCCGGACCACGGGGTACTGCTCTGGCAGGGGGTGCAGACCCGGATCGTCGGCACCCGCAAGGGCGACGACCTCTGGCTGATCCCCGCCGAGGACGACCCGCTGCCGCCGCCGGGCACCACGGTCGTGGGCGCGGTCGAGGACGAGCGGCGCAGCCGGTTGATGCGTACCCACTCGGGGTTGCACGTGCTCTGCGGTGTGGTGTTCCGCGACTTCGGCGCGCTGGTCACCGGGGGCAACATGGAGCCCGGTGAGGCCAGAATGGACTTCAACCTGCCCGAGGTGCCGGCCGACTTCAAGGCCCGCATCGAGGAGCTGGTCAACGCCGAGGTGGTCGCCGACCGGTCGGTCGCCACCCGGGTGCTGCCGCGCGAGGAGGCGCTGGCGCTACCGGACATCATCCGTACCCAGTCAAACCTGATCCCGGCCGACGAGTCGGAGGTCCGCATCGTCGACATCGTCGGGCTGGACGTGCAGGCCGACGGTGGGACGCACGTCGCCTCCACCGCGCAGATCGGCGCGGTGCGGGTGGTCAAGGTGGAGAGCAAGGGTCGGGCCAACCGCCGGGTCCGCATCCGCCTCGCCGACTGACTCAGTCCTCGCCTACGTCTTCACTTAGCGCGTTTGCCGCTCCTGCGAGCTTGCCCACCGGTCAGCCCTGGGTCCATTCGAGCCCCCGGGACGTGGCCAGGAATATTCACCGACCGCATCATGGCAGCCCTGAACGCCCTCGAATTCGCGGCGCTGACCCGGTCCAGTTCCGGGTTCGGCCGCACCAGCGAGTCGCGCTGCCGGGGAAGCATTCGATCTAACTCCTCCGCCGAGTATTCGCGCTCGGCTGGCTCCGGCGTCGCCGGTGTCACGGGAGGCGCCGATGTCGCGAAAGGCGTCTCCGGCGACGGGTGGTGCCGGTTCGGCGAGGGGGGGTGAGTGGTATGCACGAAGCTGCGCTCCGGCGGCGGCGGGGGCGGAGGCAGCTGAGATGTTCTCGACTGGTCGCCGGGAAGCCTGTCGTCCACTTCCCCCTGGGGGTGAAGGCGCCAGTTCGGCGAACCGTACTGGCGCTCCGCCTCGTTGTGGTATCGCTCGGCGATGCGGTCAGCAGTTGCGACGATTCTCGCTGCATCCTGCATCTCCCGAGGCTCTTGGTAGAGCCGTTGCAGGTCTGGATCCTGCAATACGAAGAACGCTATCGCGATGGCCCTCTCGCAGGAGCGCCGGTCGGCCTTGCTCAGGGTCTGGCCGCGGAGCATCTGCACCCACGTTTCGACCTGCTCCTGCGTGATGGGTGGCCGGGGCTCGGCTTCCCTGGCCATCGATGTTCGTGGTTCGGGTTGCCAGGTGGAGGGTGCCTCAGGCTCGGGTTGCCTGGTGGGTTGTGCCTCAGGTTCGGGTTGCCGGGCGCTGGGGTGCTGGGGCTCGGGGGCCGATTCGCCGAGTCCAGACCCCGACCCGTCGCTCCTCGATCCGTCGCCCCTCGCTCGGCGAAACAGGCGCCGAAGCGAGTACCAGGCGACGCGCAACCGCCCGAAGCGGTCTGCCCTCAAGCCATCGTTGACCAGGTCGACCGTGCTGCGACGAATATTCCTGATGGCATCCTCGGTGATCGGTGCCCTGATGTCGCTGGCCGGGACGCGACCGGCACGGCGATCCGCGCGATTGTGAGCTATCGCGGCACGGAAATCCCTGTCCAGCGCTTGCTGCGCATCTCGCAACCGGTCGTTGGAGATCTTGAGAGGCAGGCCCTGGCCATGTACCCACATGTCAGCATGACGTACGAGCCCGCCGCCTGGTTCACGGGATTTTCGCGCCGATGGGCCTGCGATACCTGACCTCGGTTGTCAGGTATTCCTGGCAGCGTGGGTCCCATGACGAAATCGCTCACCGGAAGGGTGGCGCTGGTCGCCGGGGCGACCCGGGGCGCCGGCCGGCAGATCGCCGTCCAGCTCGGCGCTGCCGGCGCCACCGTCTACGCCACCGGCCGCAGCAGCCGCGCCGGTCGCTCGGAACTGGACCGGCCGGAGACCATCGAGGAGACCGCCGAGTTGGTGACCGCTGCGGGCGGCACCGGGATCGCCGTCCGAGTCGACCACCTGGTGCCCGACGAGGTGCGGGCGTTGGTGGCGCGGATCGACGCCGAGCAGGGCCGGCTCGACGTGCTGGTCAACGACGTGTGGGGCGCCGACCCGCTGATCACCTGGGAGAAGCCGGTCTGGGAACAACCGCTGGACGCCGGCTTCCGTACGCTGCGGCTGGCCGTCGACACCCACGTGATCACCAGCCACTTCGCGCTGCCGCTGCTGATCCGCCACCCGGGCGGCCTGGTGGTGGAGATCGGCGACGGCACGAAGGCGTACAACGACGAGAACTACCGGCTCTCGGTCTTCTACGACCTGGCCAAGACCTCGGTAAACCGGCTCGCCTTCAGCTGGGCGCACGAACTCAAGGCCCATGGCGGCACGGCCGTCGCGCTCAGCCCGGGGTGGCTGCGCTCCGAGGCGATGTTGGAACACTTCGGCGTCACCGAGGAGAACTGGCGCGACGGTGCGGCCAAGGATCCGCACTTCCTCATCTCGGAGACCCCGGCGTTCGTCGGGCGGGCGGTCGCCGCGCTCGCCGCCGACCGCGACCGGAGTCGGTGGAGCGGCCAGTCGGTCTCGGCGGGCGACCTGGCCAAGGTGTACGGCTTCACCGACGTCGACGGCAGCCAGCCGGACGCGTACCGCTACATCACCGAGGTGGTCGACGCCGGCAAGCCCGCCGACGTCACCGGCTATCGCTGACCGTCGCCACCTACCCGCTGACCGTCGGCGTAGAGCGCGGCGGTCCGCGCCGTCGCCTCGGCCATCAGCGCCCGCAGCTCGGGCGGGTCGAGCACCTCCACCTCCGGGCCCAGCCCGAGCAGCTGGGTGTACGCCACCTCCACGGACTCGACGGGCAGCCGGGTCGTCACCCAGCCCTGCCCGTCGGGTTCGGAGGCGGCGGCGACCGCCTCCGCGTACCCGAACGGGATCTCGGCGAGGTGCCGGAGCCGGCGCAGGCCGGCGGGGCTCAGCCGGAGGGTCACCTCGGCCCGCAGCATCCCCCGCAGGAACGCCTCGGCCTGCGCCCGCCAGTACCCGGCCAGGTCGAAGCCCGGCTCCCGGTCGAAGGTCTCCTCGTCTGGCTCGACCGCGCTGACCCGGTCCACCCGGTAGGTGCGAAAGTCGTCGCCGACCCGACCGATGAGGTACCAGATACCGCTCTTGAGCACCAGGCCGTAGGGGAGTGTCCGCCGGGTGACCTCCCGCTCCCCGCGCCGGTAGTGGAGGGTGATCACCCGATCCTGCCAGACCGCGCCGGCCAGCTCGGCCAGCCAGGGCGGCGGCGCGGTCTCGCGGTACCAGCCCGGCACGTCCAGATGGAAACGCTGCCCGGCACGCGTCGGAGCGTCCCGCAGGCTCGGCGGCAGCGCCGCGAGGAGCTTCAGCTCCGCCGCCGCGACCGCGTCGGCAAGCCCCATGTCGCCGGCCGGGCCGGGCAACCCGGCGAGGAACAGCGCCTCCGCCTCGTCCCGGCTCATCCCGGTCAACCTGGTCCGGTAGCCGCCGAGCAACCGGTAGCCGCCGGTCCGCCCCCGGTCGGCGTAGACCGGCACCCCGGCGGCGGAGAGGGCCAACACGTCGCGGTAGATCGTCCGCTCGGAGACCTCCAGCTCCCGGGCCAGCTCCGCCGCCGTCATCACCTCCCGGGCCTGCAACAACAGCAGCAGCGAGATCAGCCGTGCCGCTCGCACCCGCGCTCACCGTCCGCCGGGCGTTAGCAGCCCCCGGTCGTACGCGGCGGCCACCGCCGCGGCCCGGTCGTTGACCCCGAGCTTGGCGTAGACGTGCAGCAGGTGGGTCTTGACCGTGGCCTCGCTGATGAACAGCCGGGCGGCGGTCTCCCGGTTCGACGAGCCGCGCGCCACCAGCGTCAGCACCTCCAGCTCGCGCTGGCTGAGCGGCTCCTCGGCCGGCCCGGGATCCCGCAGGCGGCCCATCAGCCGGCCGGCCACGCTGGGCGAGAGCACCGACTCGCCCCGGGCGGCGGATCGCACCGCCCGGACCAGATCCTCGCGGGGCGCGTCCTTGAGCAGGTAGCCGGTGGCGCCGGCCTCGATCGCCGGCAGCACGTCGGCGTCCGTGTCGTACGTGGTCAGCACCAGTACCTTCGCCGGGCTGCCCGAACGCACCAGCCGGCCGATCGCGGTGACCCCGTCCATCCCGGGCATCCGCAGGTCCATCAGCACCACGTCCGGGTGCAGCGTCGCGGTCAGGGCAAGCGCCTCGGCACCGTCTGCCGCCTCGCCGACCACCTCGAACCCGGGGTCGCCGGTGAACATGCCCCGTAGCCCGTCCCGGACCACCGGGTGGTCGTCGACGATCAGCAGGCGTACCGGGTCGGTCAACCGGCACCCCCGGGCAGCGCCGGTACGGATGCCGAGATCGCGGTGCCGCCGCCCGGCTCGGACTCCACGGCCAGCTGACCACCGACCCGGGTGACCCGCTGCCGCATGGCGGTCAGCCCGTAGCCGCCGTCCGATTTCGGCGCCGCCGACCCGTTGGTGGCCTCGAAGCCCGCCCCGTCGTCGCGGACGTCCAGGGTGACCACGTCCGGCATGTACGACAGGGTGACACCGACCCGGGAGGCGGCGGCGTGCCGGGCCACGTTGGCCAGCGCCTCCTGGGCGGCCCGCAGCAGGGTCACCTCGACCTCCGGGTGCAGCGGGCGGGGCGAACCGGTGGTGCTGACGCTGGCCGGCACCCCGTGCAGGGCCGACCAGCGCCCGCCCAGCTCGGTGAGCGCGTCGGACAGCCGGGCCGTCTCCAGCGGCTCCGGGCGGACGGCGCGTACCGAGCGGCGGGCCTCGGTGAGGCTCTCCCGGGCCAGGGCCAGCGCGTTGTCCACGTGCCGCCGCCAGTCGGGGGAGCGGTCCCGGGTCTGCTCGGCCGCCTCCAGCTGGGTGATGATGCCGGTCAGCCCCTGGGCCAGGGTGTCATGGATCTCCCGGGCCATCCGTTGCCGCTCGTCCAGCACACCGGCCTCCCGGGCCTGGGTGACGAGTTGGGCGTGCAGACCCTCGTTCTCTTGGATCGTCTCGGCGAGCCGGCTGTTGGCGGCGGCGAGCTCCACCACCAGCCGCTTGCGTTTGGTGTCCTCGCGCTCGCCCAGATAGCTCAGCCAACTCACCGCGCCGGCAATCACCAGGTTGAACAGCACCAGCACCAGCCACAGTGACCAGTGCGACCACGACCGCGGCAGGCCACCGCTCTGCGCGGTGGCGACCAGCACGGCGGAGCAGCACATCCCGACGAACCGCCACCCTCCCTGTAGCAGATGGAAGGCGTGCAGAAAGCCGATCCAGGCGAAGAATCCGTACCACGGGCTCGCACTCACCAGGACGGCGGCGAGGGCGAGCAGTCCCACGTAGTAGACGGCCATCAACCTCCGTCGCCCCTGCCACTGCGGGTGCAGGGTGAGGAACCAGGCGATCCACCCGGCGGATGCCACGGCGACGACCAGCGTCGGCGTCAGCGGCAGGCCGCCGGGCGCTGGCGCGGCGGTGGCCAGCAGCGACCCCACGAGCAGCCCGGCGTAGGGCAGCATCCGGTGCAGGTGCGCCTCCCGTGCCCGCCAGCTGGCGATCCGGTCGTCTTCACTGGGCGTCTGCCCGGCGAGGCCGGCCGTCCGGTCGCATCCGCTGCTGGTCATCCCGTCCCCGCTCACCATGCGCTCACTCCCAGCGGAACAGCTTCGCCGCCCCGGCACCGGCGGCTACCGCGATGACCGCCATTATCCCCAGGTGCAGCGGCTGTGGGGCGGTGCCGGTCCAGGCATCGAGCAGCGCCTGGATGCCGGGTGGGGTGTACGCGCCGATCTCGGCCAGGAAGTCCGGCAGCAGGACCCTTGGCAGGTACACCCCGCCGAAGAACATGATCACCATGAACACGGGGATGGCCATTGCCTGAGCCGCCTTGGCCGTCGGAGCGACCGCGGCGACCAGCAGGCCCAGCGCGAGCAGCGCCGCCGTACCCAGGATCAGGGCCGCCGCGAACCCGAGCGGGTGCTGCGGCAGTGGTGTGTCGAACGCGAAGCGGGCGACCACGGCGAGCAGCACGGCGCTGGCCAGGATGCCGGCCAGGGACAGCACGAGTTGGGCGGCCAGCAGCGCCAGCGGGCTGGCCGGGGTGGTCGCCAGCCGGCGCAGGATGCCCCGCTCCCGGTAGGTGGCCAGCACGGTGGGCAGAGCGTTCACTCCGACCATCGCCAGCGAGATCACCAGCAGCGAGGGGGTGAAGTAGGTGATGAAGGACTGGTTCTCGAAATCCGGATTGGGCTCGCGCAGCGTGGGGATCAGCCCGAGCACCACCAGGACCAGGGTGGGCAGAAGGACCGTGAGCACCAGCGTCGGGATGTCCCGCAGGTAGAGCTTCGTCTCAGTCTTGAGGATCTGGCCGAAGGCGTGCATGGTGTTCCCCTCAGTCGTTGAGTCGGTGCCCGGTCAGTTCGACGAACGCGTCATCGAGCGTGGCCTGCTCCAGCCGTAGGTCGGCGGCGATGATCTGGTTGCGGGCGAGGACCGAGGTGACCGCGTGCAGCACGTCACCGGTGCCGGTGACCACCACCTGGGTGCCGCTGCGGGTCACCGCGGTCACCTGCGGCAGCTCGGTGAGGAGCCGGTCGTCCACCGGGGCGGACGGCCGGAACCGGATTCGCTGCTCCGGCGCCACCGCCGACACCAGCCCGGCCGGGCTGTCCAGCGCCACCACCCGCCCCTGGTCGATCACGGCGAGCCGGTCGCAGAGCCGCTCGGCCTCCTCCATGAAGTGGGTGACCAGCACGACCGTCACCCCGCTGTCGCGGACCCGTTCGATCAGGCCCCAGGTGTCCCGGCGAGCCTGCGGGTCCAGCCCGGTGGTCAGCTCGTCCAGAATCGCGATCTTCGGGTTGCCGACCAGCGCCAGCGCGATGGAGAGCCGCTGCTTCTGGCCGCCGGAGAGCTTCTCGTACGGGGTGTTCCGCTTCGCGCCGAGCCCCAACTCGTCGATCAGCCGGGCCGGGTCGGCCGGGTTGCGGTAGAACGACGCGTACAGCTCCAGCGCCTCGGTGACCCGGAGTCGATCGGGCAGCTGGCTCTCCTGGAGCTGCACCCCCACCAACTGGCGGAGTCGGGTGGCGTCCCGGCGGGGGTCGAGCCCGAGGACCGACACCCCGCCCCCGTCGGGGACGCGCAGCCCGGCAACGCACTCCACAGTGGTGGTCTTCCCGGCACCGTTCGGGCCGAGCACCCCGAAGATCTCGCCGGCCGTGACGCTGAACGACACATCGTCCACCGCTACGGTCTCGCCGTAGCGCTTGTGCAGGTTGGTCACCTCGATGACCGCCATGGCATCGCCTTTCGCCGCCGCGTCCCGTGTACCTCTCCAGGCTCGCGGTGGCGCGTCGGCAGCGGATCGACCAGCTGTAGGTGATCTTCGCCGGCACCGGTTGACCCGACGGATCCGTCAACCGGTTGATGCGGCGGCCAGGCCCTAGGCTCTTCGGCGTGAACGCATCCGAAATTCCCGGCACCGCCGTGGGTGCCGCCCGTCGGTTCGCCGGCGGGGCCGCGCTGCTGCTGCGGGGCATCGGCCTGTACGTACGCAGCCCCGGCCTGATGCTGCTCGGCGTCGTACCGGCACTGATCTCCGGGGCGATCTTCGTGGCCGCGTACGCCGTCCTGGTGTTCTTCGTGAACGACCTGGCCGTCGCGGTGACCCCGTACGCCGACGACTGGCCGGCGACGGCGCGCAGCCTGGTCCGGGTGATCGCCGCACTGGCCTTCCTCGGCCTCGGTGGCCTGCTCGCGGTGCTCACCTTCACCGCGGTCACCCTGGTCATCGGCGACCCGTTCTACGAGAAGATCTCCGAGCGGGTGGAGCAGCGGTACGGCGGCGCGCCCGACACCGTCGAGGTGCCGTTCTGGCCGTCGCTGCGCCGCAGCGCCGCCGACTCGCTCCGCCTGGTGGCCCTGGCGGCGGTCTTCGGCGTTCCGCTGTTCGCCGCCGGCTTCATCCCGCTGATCGGCCAGACGGTGGTACCGGTGATCGGCGCGGCGGTCGGCGGCTGGCTGCTCGCCGTTGAGCTGGTGGGCTCCCCCTTCTACCGGCGGGGCAAACGGCTGCCGGACCGCCGGGCGGCGCTCAAAGTGGACCGTCCCACCACGCTCGGCTTCGGGGTAGCCGTCTTCGTCTGCTTCCTGATCCCGCTCGGTGCCGTCCTGCTGATGCCGGCGGCGGTGGCCGGCGCCACCCTGCTGGCCCGGCGTTCGCTGGGCCAACCCATCACGGCGGGCTGACATGGACATCACCCTGGTCGAGGGGGACATCACCGCCGAACGGGTGGACGTGGTCGTAAACGCCGCGAACTCGTCGCTGCTCGGTGGCGGGGGAGTGGACGGCGCGATCCACCGCCGGGGCGGCCCGGCGATCCTCGCCGAGTGCCGCGCGCTACGCGCCTCCCGGTACGGCCGGGGCCTGCCGACCGGGCAGGCGGTGGCCACCACCGCCGGTGACCTGCCGGCCCGCTGGGTGGTGCACACGGTCGGCCCGGTCTTCTCGGCGACCGAGGACCGCTCCGCGCTGCTGCGGGACTGCTACGCCAACAGCCTGGCGATCGCCGACGAGTTGGGCGCGACCACCGTCGCCTTCCCGCTGATCTCCGCCGGGATCTACGGCTGGCCGGTCGCCGACGCGGTCGGCCAGGCCCTGACGGTGCTGCGCGCGGCGAACCCCACCAGCGTCACCGAGGCCCGGCTGGTCCTCTTCGGCGCCGACACCCACGCCACCGCCTCGCGGGTGTACGCGGCCGGCTGACGCGGCGGTGGCACGGCCGTTTCGGGGTTTCCGGAGGGGGGAGCACCTGTGGTCACGAGCGTGATGCCACACAGACATCCTTGTGTCTCTGTGACATCACGTCTCTCCAAGAGATGCCGCCGTACTTGCGGTGGGTCATGCCGTTACACGATGAAGCGCCCGCCCCCATGCAGGGACGGGCGCTCTCGCGCGTCTGGGTCAGGCCCGCTGGGCGACCTGGGCGACGAAGGCACGCCACGCCGCCGGCCCGAAGGCCAGCGCCGGACCGGCCGGGTCCTTCGAGTCGCGTACGCCGACGACGCCGGGAAGATTGTCGGCGACCTCGACACAGTCGCCACCGTTGGAGCTGCTTCGGGTGCTCTTGCGCCAGGTGGCGCCGGTCAGGTCAGCCATGATCGAGCCTCTAGAAAGTCGATGGTCTGGCGGCGCGGAAGTGCCACCGACCGAAGGGTATCCCAGATGACCCACAGCGGTGCGGTGTCCTTTGTCAAGCGTCCGGCGGCCTGGTCATCGAGGTACGCGACGTCCCCATCCTCGGTTGTCGCGATGACGAACGGTCCCGCTTGACCAGGATGCAGGCCGGCGTCCAACGGCAGCACGTGCAGCAGCACGTTGGGCCGCTGGGCCATCCTGACCAGGTGGTCCAGCTGCGAGTACATGATCTCGGGGACGCCGCGGCGAAGGGCACACTCGTCGATAACCGCGATGAAGAGCGGCGGCCTGCGCCTGTCGAGCACCGCTGCCTGCCGCCGCATCCGGGTCTCGACGTAGTCCGCGACCTCTTCCGGATCAAGTGAGCCACTGCTGAGGACCGCCGTCGCGTACTCAGGTGTCTGCAACAGGCCCGGGATGACCGCAACCTGAAAGGACCGCAGCGCGGTCGCCTGAAGCTCTGTCTCCACCCACGGTTGCAGCCACGTCGGTTCTCGACGTCTCAAAACGTCCGGCCAAATGTCTCCGACCTCGCGCCCGAGCGCCGCAGCCGCCGCAGCGCGGTGGCGAGGGTGAGGCACCCGTCCCGGCGTAATCCAGCGCCCGACCGTCTTCGGATCTACGCCGACCTGCTCGGCAAGGCGCTCGACGGTCTTGCCGGTGTCGGCCATGGCTGCGCGGAGCGCCTGATTCATGCCCGCCTCCGAATGGACGTCCTTAACGTCTTCTGAACCTATATCTACAGGGTGTAGCCGTCCACATGCGCTGGATGATGGTGTTCGACAAGACGGCACGCGCGAGTCGATGGGACGGCAATCCCGCTCGCCTTGCTGTCAGGGGCCGCCCCGCCGGCGAGCACCACGGGGGGCGGCTCCCTCCAACTTCCGCACTGACCGAGGAGGCCCGCCGTGCCTGTGCCGATGCCCATGAACGCCCTATCCGCCTCGCGCTGGTTCGCCCAGCTCGGCTGCCCCCATGGCCGGTGAGCCGGTGGGTGGACGGGACGCCTCGGGTCTGTCCCGGGGCGTACCTGCTGACCCGGGAGGCGTCCCCGCAGTTCTGCGAGCCGATCGTGGTCCGGGTGATCCGGCAGTTGGACCGGCCGACGTACGACGGGTGGGCGTGGGTCGAGGTCTACCAGCTCGACAGACACGGGGACGCGACCGTCCGGCGGTCGCTGTTCCTGATGCCGGCGGGGATGCGCCCGGTGACCGTCACCCCCGTCCCGTACGCGCAGCGTCGCTGCCGGCCGAGATCCACCGTCGTCGGCGGCGGCGGGTGAGCGGGGACCTCGCCGCGCACGTCCCATGTCGTCCATTGTGGCGCTGCACGGCGTGCGGGGCGGCGTGGCCGTGTTCTCCGGCGAAGCTGCGCCTGCTCGCGGAGTATCGGGGCAACCTGCCGGCACTCATGGTCCATCTTGTGGCGCTGCGCGAGGAGGCCGCCGAACAGCTCGCCGAGCTGGACTCCGGGGAGCGCCCGGCGAATCTGCACAAGCGCTTCACGGACTGGGTTCCGGTCCGCTCGGGCTAGCCGGGCGCAGCTCCCGTACGCAGGACCACTGGGTGGCCACCAGCCGATAGCCGAGCCGGGCGTTGATCGCCAGCATCGGGGCGTTCGCCGCGTCGTTTCCGGTGTAGGCCACGGTGACCCCACGGGCCGCCGCCCGATGCAGCGCGGCGAGCTTCGCCAGCCGGGCCAGTCCTTGCCCACGGAGCCGGGGCACGGTGCCGGTGTAGTCCGACCACATCCGCGTACCGTCCCGCTTCACCAGGCTGATCGCGGCCAGCACGCCATCGACCTCGGCGCCGGTGCTGGCTTCCCGGTCCAGGCCGACGTTGTCCCACGTGACAGCGCGCCAACCGTCGTAACCGATCGAGCCGGCGACCACGTCGCCCGGCTCGTCGGCGCTGGCCAGCGCCTCCACCTCGTGCACCCGACGGGGGTCGACATCGGTCAGCGGGACCAGCCGGACGCCGTCGGATGGCTCCGGCAGCGGCGGCAGTGCACCCAGCTCCAGGGCCGAGAAGCGCTCCTGGCGACTCGGCGTGAAGCCGTGCCGACGGGCGAACGGCAGCGCCTCCGGCAGGGCCCGCCCGCGCAGCCGGGTCAGGTCGAGCGGGCCGAGGTGCTCCAGCGCCCTGGCCAGCAGCGCGGCGCCGATCCCGCGCCGCCGCTGGTCGGGGTGTACGTGTAGCAGCGACACCTCGCCGACGGCCTCGCTGGTGCGCTCACTGCGCGACGCCGACACCCAGCCCACGGCGTGTCCGTCGACCTCGGCGACGAAACCGGCCCAGTGCTGGTCCGCCGGTGGCGTGGCGATCAGCTGCCGGGTGGACGCGACCCCGCGTACCAGGAAGGGGAACACGAGCGTAC
Organism: Micromonospora phaseoli; assembly: GCF_900109115.1. Lineage (GTDB taxonomy): Bacteria > Actinomycetota > Actinomycetes > Mycobacteriales > Micromonosporaceae > Micromonospora > Micromonospora phaseoli. The sequence continues at coordinate 685,494 of NZ_FNYV01000003.1, read as the reverse complement.
GCAGCGCCACCACGGACGGTGCGTCGTCGGGGTGCGCAGGGCGGACCAGCGCGGACGGCCGTCTTCTGGGATTCGGCATGCGCGGCAGGCTAGCCGCGTGGCCGCACCGCTGCTCGCCTTTTCGCCGGTCCGGCTGAACGGCGCGGTGTCCGGCAGCGTCGTGGAACAAACAGCTTTTCGGGCCAGTCGGCGGGTTTTCCAACCCGGAGCAGCGATCGGTGAACCAGCGGCGGTTTCGCGTCGTCATGCGGGGGTGCGTGTGCCGAACTGGTGCGCGGACCTGATGCGTCCGTCTGTCTGTCAGGCCATGGAGGGCTACATGACTATGAGTACCGCCTCGTTCTCGATCCGCCGCTTCTGGACGAGCACGAGAGCCGCGTTGGTCGTCGTGACGGTGCTCGCTGCCGGCCTGATCGTGGTGATGTCGAGCAGCTCCGACGCGGTCGCCGGCGAACGGGTGAAGTTCGTCAACGCCACCGGCGAGACGCTGTGGGTCGGCTCGGGTGAGAGTGCGGACGGCTCGCGCAGGATCAGCGGCATGCCGGTCCTGCGGCCGGGCGAGTCGAAGAGCATCGTCATCCCGGACGGCGGCCAGCCGGGTCACTGGCGTGGCAGGTTCTTCGCCCGGCAACGGTGCAGCGGAGAACCCGGTAGCACGTTCAAGTGCCTGGTCGGGGACTGCGGTCCGCACCTGGACCACTGCGTGCGGGGCGCGGAGCCGGTGAGTCTGGCCGAGTTCAACTTCGACCAGAACAACCCTGCTGCTCCCTGGTACAACGTCAGCTATGTCGACGCGCTGTCGACGACGATCACGATCGAAGCGCCCGGTGCGCCGAACCCGGCACTCGCCGGAAGCTGCGTCAGGACGGACTGCTCCGGTGGACAGCTGCTCGCCGCCTGCCCCGAGGCCCATGCCGTGCGTGATCCCCGGCGTGGCGACAGGATAAATTGCGTCAACCCCAACCGGGACGCGGAGAGCGCCTACACCGCCGCGCTGCGTCCCTTCGGCCCGCGGGCATACCTGTGGTCGACCCACGACAAGGTTCCGGGCAACCAGACCGTCTTCAACTGCCCCGGGTGCGCGGACTTCACGGTCACCTTCCGCAACGGCGGTGCCGCGGCGGCTCCTCCCGCCGCGAGGCGTGACACCCCGGACTCGTCCTCATCCGAGTTCGCGCTGCGGGGATATGTCAACAAGTGCATCGACGTGCCCGGTGGTGTCTCGGCGGACGGTGCACAGTTGCAGCTCTGGCGGTGCAACGGCACCCCGGCCCAGCGGTTCAAGCGTGGCCCGAACGGCTCGATGGTGGTGCTCGGCAAGTGCATGGATGTCGCGTGGGCAAAACGGGACAACGGCACGAAGGTGCAGCTTGCGCACTGCAGCGGCGGGCCGGCGCAGATCTGGGTGGCCGAGCGGGGCATGCTGCGCAACCCGCACTCGGGCAAGTGCGTCGACGTGCGCGACTGGAACGCCGCCGACGGCGCTCCCTTGCAGATCTGGGAGTGCAACCCCGGACAGGGCAACCAGACCTGGCGGGCGGTAGGTCGCTGAGCGACCACGGCGTACCGGATCAGGCAGCTGACCGGTCGCGCTGGATCGCACCGCGCTGCCTGGCGGCGGCCGGTCGCGCGGTGCCGGTGTAGAACGGAGCGGGAACGAGAGGACACGAATGCAGTCAGGGTGCGGTCGACGGACGGCGGGGCACTGGTGGGCGCTGCCGTTGCTGCTGGTGATCTTGTTCGTGTCGCTCGTTCCGGCGGCCCCGGCCGCCGCTGCGGCGCCCGACGAGACCGGCAAGTACTACGTCGTCGGGCCGCCGGTCGACGGTCAACGGGAGTACCTCTACAGCATCGCCCTGCTGACCCTCGGCAACGGCAACCGGTTCCGCGAGATCATCGATCTCAACCGGGGCCGCAAGCAGCCGGACGGCGCGACCTTCACCGACGGCGTCGAGCTTGGGCCCGGCTGGCTGCTGGTGCTGCCCGCCGATGCCGACGGACCGGGCGTACGGACCGGCGCGCTTCCGCCGATCGGTCCGCCGACGCCCCGGCCGTCCCGGACCAGCGTGGCGCCGTCCCCGAGTACGGCGCCACCATCCCCCTCGCCGAGCGTCACGACAGCGCCGGCATCCCCGAGCGCCGACCCGCTGCCCCCCACGGACGCCCCGACCACCCCGGTCGTGGCCGCCCCTGCGCCGAAGTCCGGGCCGGTGCACCTGAACTCCAACCAGATCCGGATCGGCGCGGCGGTGCTCGCAGTGCTCCTCGCCGTCGTCGCCCTTCTGGTGCTGCCCCGCCGAATTCACCAGATGCGTTCGGTCACACTCGACGACGGTCCGTGGCCACCGGAGCGGCACCACACGCCGACACCGGCAGAGCTCGCGGCTCGCGCGACGGCCACCCCGTCGACGGCTGCACCTGCCCCGGTGGGGCCGCCGGGCGGGGTACCCCCATCAGGACCGCCCGTCCCGGACCAGCCCGTTCCGAACCAGCCGGTGCCGCGGCCTGCCACGCTGGCGGTGCCGGCAGAACCGGTGCCACCCGTGCCGCCGGAGTCTGGGCCGCCGTCGCACTGGCCTCCGTTGTCCGGCGCGACGCCGTCACCGTCACCGTCACCGTCACCGTCACCGTCACCGACGCCGACGCCGACAAGGGACGGTGCGGCGGGTGAAGCTGGGCAGGCGGGTGACGCTGGGCAGGCCAGTGTTGATGGGCAGGTCGGTGACGGTGGGCAGGTGGAGGCCAGTGACCTGCCCCGGCCGACGCTGCCGGTCGACGGCGACGTGCCGTACGTCCGGGCCGAGGTGCGTACCGAGGCCGGGCCGATCCTGGCACGTCTGATCGGGGTCACGACCGGTCCGAGCACGCCCGCCTACGCCTGGCTCGGCGACGGCGAAGCGGCGACCGAAGCGGCGGTGCCGCTGGTGCTCGGACGCATGGGGCCATGGCGGCTCCAGGTCGACCTCGGTCGGGCACCCGACGTCTTCACCCTCGTCGGTGACCTGGACGAATGCCGCCGGCTGGCCGCCGTCTACGCCCGGCAGCTGCACGCGGCCGGGATCGGGGTAGGGGTCGTCGACGACGCACTCGGTGCCGAGACCGCCGACGGCTGCCGTCGCCTGAGCCAGCTGCCCGAGCCGAGCGACCTGGACACCGACCGGTACGTCGTCATCACCGCCGGCCTGCCGAAGGGGGCCGGGATACGCGGCCTCGCCGCCGCCACCGGTGGTCGCTGCATACCGATGGTGATCGGTCCGGTGCCGGACGGCCGGTGGTCGGCTCAGCTGGGCTCGGGGGGCTGAAGCCGGGGCACGACGTCCGGTAGCGGCCCCTTCGGCAGCCGGGGCACCCGCACCCAGGCGTCCGATTCGGCCCGGTACGCGCGGCGTACCCGCACGCGTGGGTAGGAGCGGCTGCCGACGATCAGCTCCACCTGCGCGTCGCGCAGCGGCTGCGCCTGGGAACGGACCTGGCCGAGTGGGGCGACCAGGTCGGCCGTCGACGTCACATCGATCGCGCGTCCCCTCGGCACCTGGATCTCCAGCAGCACCCGTCCCGGCTGGACCGGTGGCCGTCGGCGGTAGAGCCGCAGCCAGTTACGCGGCAGGCGGAGACGCTTCGCCGGCAGCAGTGCGTACGCCCGGCGGGTGCCGAAGGCCGGCCAGCGCCGCACCTCGTTGGGCAGGCCGCCGATCGAGCGGGCCCGGGACGTGCAGCGAATCCGCAGCGGCTCGCCCTCGCCGGTGCACTCTCCGGCCGGCGTGAGCCGACCGGTGCGGTCCACGTCGAAGGTGTCCACCGCGAAGGCCCGGTCCAGACGCGCAGCCGGCAGGAGGTACGCCTCGCGGAGGCCACGCAGGTGCTGTAGGCGTGCGGGCAGGGACGCCCGGAGCACCCCCATTGGGATCGCGCCCCCCGGCTCCACCCGGACCCGCAGCAGTCGACTGCCCTCCGGCACCGATTTGGGGTCCAGGAACGCGAGCAGGAAGAGCTCGGCGCTGGGTATGCCGTCGGCGACCGACCGGCCCTCGACCGGCAAAGCGACGAGGGCCTCGAACTTCTCGGCGTTGACCTGCTGGGCCGCCGACAGCCACGGCGGGCCGTACGCCGTCCGGCGGCTCTCGGTGACCAGCGCCGGACGGGGCAGCGGCAGCGCCGCGAGGGCGGCCGGTAGCTGATCTGCCTCCGGCGAGTCGGTCTCCGGCGGGGGCTGCGAGGGAGCTGTCGTGGTGACGAGTTCGGCGGAGACCGGCACCAGCAGGCCGGTCGAGGTTGCGCGCAGCGCCGGCGGGCCGAGAGCGAAGCGTGGCCGGAACGCCTGCCACTCGACGGGTTTCCCCGCGTGGTCGAGTGCGCGCAGATCCTGCCGGCCGTCCACCAGCTCCGCGCTGCCGCCCGGCGGTGGTGTCCAGACGGTGGCGCCGGTCGTTTCGGCCAGCTCCTGCGCCTGTGCGCCGAGGCGCTGCTGTTCGTCCGGGTCGGACGGCCAGGTGAGCCAGAGCCGCAGCTCGCTGCCGTAGAGCGGTAGGTCACCCAGCAGGGCGGCGAGCTGGCCGCCGTCGTACACCCGCTGGGTTCCGCCGTAGTCGCCGACGAGGAAACCGCCGGAGCGGGCGGTGACCGCGATGGTCACCAGCCCGTCGGAGGCCGCGCCGAGGCGGTGTGCGGTGGCGCGCCGGGTGACGAAGTCGGCCCGGGTGGCCAGGACGACCCCGCCGTGCAGCGGCAGGCCCACCACGCCGGTACGGGGACGGACCAGACCGTGGTCCACGGTGAACCAGCCGGGCAGCGGGGTGGCCAGCTCGGGCGGCTGAATCACGATCCAGTCCTGGACCTGGCGGGTGGTCCGGTCCAGGGGTACCGCGTGCAGCGGCCCGGCCCCGATCTGCTGGTCGTGATGCCGGATCACCGCATTGTCGGGGCTGACCAGGACGTCGTGCGCGAGCAGCCCGGCGACCTCGCTGAACAGCTCGGTGTGCCGGGCGCCGTCCTGGGTCAGGATCCGTACGTCGTTCGCGGTCTCGCCGGAGCGCCTGACCAGGTCGGTGATGGCGGACGCGGTCAGCGGCCGGTCGGGCCGGTGCGGCACCACCAGACCGCCGTGTATGCCGGGTTCCAGCCAGAGGTCGAAGAGCCCGGTGATCCGACGGTGCCGGCGGGGATCGAAGCGCTGCGTGGCCGGTGGCTCGTCGATGCCCGCGTCTGTCCTGCCGGGTATGGCGTACATCCGCTCTCACCACCGTCCGTTCGGCTCGGCGTCCACTGGTCGGTCGCCCTCGACCTGAACCATGGTGCCCGGCCTCCGCCTGGAGCGGCTGCCGGGCCTTACGCCTTCACCACGAGGATCATCGGGGACTCGTTCAGTTCGACTCGAACGTTTTTCCCGATCTGATTGAACGTAATCTGCCCGGATCCGCTGTAGAGGGTGTCGGCGCGGTCGATCGGCCGCAGGCTACTGAAGGAGGAAGATCAGTGCTGGCGAACGTTGGACGTCTGCTCGCGGGCGTGGCGGTTGCCTGCTGCCTGGTCGTGGCGACGGCCGGTGCGTCGGCGGCCCAGAAGGCCCCGCCGGACCCGCAGGCCTACGTCAAGTACTACGTCGTCGCGGCGACGTACCAGGGGCAGCCGGAGAACCTCGCCGAGATCGCGAACCGGTTCCTCGGTAGCGGCGAGCGATCGGCCGAGATCTACAACCTGAACGCCGGGCGGGTGCAGCCGGACGGAGCGAGCCTGACCGACCCGGCCCGGCTCAACCGCGGCTGGTACCTGGTGCTGCCGTGGGACGCAGCCGGTGAGGGAGTCAAGTACGGGCAGGTGCCGTCCGGCACGAAACCGACCAAGGCCCCGGCCCCCACCGGCACCGCGAAACCGTCCGGTAGCCCCAGCCCCAGCGGCAGTCCCAGCCCCAGCAGCGCCAGCCCGTCGCCCACCGGCACGAAGGCGGGTGCCGGCTGCACCGCCGTCGCCGCGTCGAGCAGCCGTTCGGACTGGGCCCAGCTGCGGATGGCGGCCGACGGTGCGTGGGACCTCAGCCGGGGTAACGGCGTCATGGTGGCGGTGGTCGACTCCGGAGTGGACGGTGGGCTCGAACAGCTCAGTGGCCGTATCGCAGTCGGTGCCGACGTCACCGTCGGAAACGGGCGCGGCGACACCGACTGCCACGGCACCGGCACCGCGATGGCGAGCATCATCGCTGCGAACAGCAGCGCCGAGCGGACCCCCGCTGGTCTCGCACCGGACGCCACGATCCTGCCGGTACGGATGGTGGGTGCGTCGGGCAAGAGCCGGGACACCGACGCGGCGAACGCCATCGAGGTGGCGGTGAGCGCGGGCGCCACGGTGGTGGCGCTGGGCTCCCATGTGGACCTGTCCGCCCCGGCGGTCGTCGCCTCGCTCACCACCGCGCTCAACCACGACGTGCTCGTGGTGGCCGGTGCGCCGACCAAGCCCGTCACCCTCCCCTCGCCCGGCGAGCCGTCCGCCACCGGTGCGCTGCTGCTGGTCGGTGGGGTCGGCGCCGACAACCAGTTCGTCGAGGAGTACCAACCGAACACCGTGGAGGTCGTCGCGCCGGGGGCGGACGTGACCACCGTGGGGCAGAGTGACGCGGGTCCGCTGAGCTACACCGGTACCCGCTTCGCCGTCGCCTTCGCGGCCGGTCAGGCCGCGCTCGTCCGGGCGGCCTACCCGGAGCTCAACGCCGTCCAGGTCGAACAGCGGATTCACGGTACCGCCGATGCGGTGGGCGGCGACGCCCCCGACGACCGGTACGGCGCCGGCATGATCAACCCGGCCGCGTCGGTCGCCCGCCCGATCGAGGACGAACGCCCGGTCGGCGTCGGTGCGGACAGCGGCGGTGGAGGCGGCGGCATGGGCGCGCTGGTCCTGCTCGGCCTGGCGATGATCGGCGGCGGTGCATTCCTGACGCTCCAGCTCCGGCGTCGTCGAGCCCTCGGTTGACCGGCACCTGAGGAACCGACGGAAACGGGGTACGGGCGAAGCGCCCGTACCCCGTTTCCGTGCTGCGCTTTCGGCTACCGCTTCCGCCAGGTCTGCTCGGCGTTCCCGACGTAGATCCACAGCTCAAGTGGCTTGTCGGCGCTCTTGACGGTCATGTCGACGTCGACGGACTTGCCGTTGAGCTTGCTGATGATGCCGCCCTTGTCGTTGAACTGCCACGACTGGGCCGGGTTGCCGCTACAGACGGCGACCTGGATCGCGGTGCCGTCCGTGGAACCGGCCCAGGCGATGTCCATGCAGAGCCCACGGGCGCGGATCGTGCCGTCCGTGCGGAAGTCCCACCACTGGGCCGGGTCCTCCGTGCAGGGCTTCAACAACAGCCGCGTCCCGTCGCCGGTCTTGCCGGAGCTGATGCATCGCCCGGTACGCGGGTGGTAGATCTGCTTCATGCCGGACGGCCGGACCGGCTTCGGTGCGGCGGTGGTCGGCTTCGGTGCGGCGGTGGCCGGCTTGGGTGCGGCGGTGGTCGGCTTCGGGCCACCGGTCGGCGGTGCCGGATTGGTGGTCGGCGTGGCTGTCGACTCGCTCTTCTTCGGCTCGGGAGCCGTGGTCGTCGGCGCGGGTGCCGGCGCTGTGGGCCTGCCGAGCCGGGTGTCGAGCACGTAGAGGTCGGTGAGCGCCTTCACCGCACGCAGGAACCTCTCGGTCGGCTGGTCGAGCTTGCCGGCAGTCTGCCGTACGGCGGTCGGGCCGTTGTGGTAGGCGGCCAGCGCCAGCAGGTACGGGTCACCGTCGAGACCTGACAGTTCGGAGACCAGAGCGCACATCGCGACGCCGACGGTCGGCACCGCCACCGCCGGATCCCAGGCCGAGCCGTCAGCCGGCCCGTACGCCTGCCACACCTCGGAGAGGAACTGCGCGACACCCCGCTGCCCGGCCGGACCCAGCAGGTTGGCGTCGAATCCGGACAACGCCATCAGTTGTGCGGCGATCATCGGTGGGGTCACCTGTTCGCACACCGATCCCGCCGCCACGACGAGGGGCACGTACTCGGCGGGTACGCCCTTGGCGTCGTTGGCCGGCTGCGGCGTCGGCGTGAGCTCACCGCTGCCGCCGAACTGCTTCAGCTTGCCGTAGTACCCGGCGTAGCCGCTTACCTGGTCGACGTACTCGACCGCACCGGCGGGCACCCCCTCGGCCTCGATGACCGTGGACAGGTCGGTGTGGAAGGCGGCCACCGAGAGACGCCACGGGTCATCGTTGATGCCGGCCAGGCGTAGCTGACCGCTCAGGTCGCACATCTGGTGGGCGAGCGCCAGGATGCTCGCTGAGATGTCCGCTCGCCGGGCGTCCGGCCAGGGCTTCCACGCCTTCCAGTCCTCGTCGTCGAGGCCGGCGATGCCCTTGCCGCCGGAGGCGGTCTGCCGCGCCCGGTTGTTCAGACCCGATTCGGCCATCAGCTGCCCGGCGATCCTGGCCGGTTCGAGCATCGGACAGGACCGGGCGGCGGCAGTGATGGCCGTCATCTGCGTCTGGCTCACCGGATCGCCGACCATCGTGTCGTCGCGAGCCGAGGCGACACTCCAGTTGATGGTGGCGAGGACGGCGGAGAGCACCGCCAGTGCGGCCAGGACGGCCGCCAGTACTCTGCGTGGCGTCCGCCCGAAGGTGAACTTGTTGGGTACGAGGTCGGTTGTCACGGGCCATCCCTTTCGGCGTGGCGACACCTTCGTGACGTTGCTCCACCGCCCGGCGTTCAGGTCCGCCGCGGTTTTCTTGGGATATTCCAGCAGAGACTGAACCGGCCGGGTCGGCCGGCCGTCAATGGGGCAACGCGCGGCTTCCCGATGCAGCATCGGGGACAGCCCGGGTGAGGACACTGTCGACAAGGGAGGCTCGTGGTGCTGACCAGGAGCGATCGGCGCGGGCCGGTGCCCGCCGCCGCGATGACCGGCTGGCTGGTGGGCGTACGGCCGCCCTGCCAGGGGCAGCATGTCCACAGTGCGGCTATGCTGCGGGTCGGGGCCGTGGGGGCAGGGATGTGTCGTGCTCACTCGGCCGGTGGGGTGCGATCCGTCCGGCAGGGAGGCGGTCTGTGTCGGTGGTGCCCAACGAGTCGGCTGGCTCGGACAGTGCCACCGTCGAGTCGTCCGCCGCCGCGACCCTGCTGCGACAGGTCGTAGCCGAATACCATCGGCCCCTGCACCGCTTCCTCACCCGCCTGCTGCTCGGGCAGCAGGATCTCGCCGAGGATCTGGTGCAGGAGACGTTTCTACGCGCCTGGCGGCACGCGGACAAGCTCGCCGCCGACCCGTCGAAGATCGCGCCGTGGCTCTACACGGTGGCCCGGCACGTGGCGATCGACGCGATGCGGGCCCGGCAGGCCCGGCCGCCGGAGGTCAGCCTGCCGGACCTCAACCGGGTACCCACCACGGACGACGAGATGGATCGGGTGGTGAACGTACACGCGGTCCGCCTCGCGCTGACGAAGATCAGCCCGGAGCACCGTGCGGTGCTCCACGAGATGTACTACCGGAGTGCATCCGTCGCCGAGGCGGCGGTGCGTCTGGGGATACCCGAGGGTACGGTGAAGTCCAGAGCCTTCTACGCGGTGCGTGCACTACACGCCGCGCTCGGCTCTACCGAGTCGTCCTGATGCCAGGCCGTCCCGGGCCCCAGACCAGTGAACACCGCGTGGTGCCGACCCGTTGAGGAGAGGGCTGGATGCGCGCAGGCGGGGATCACGCCACGGCCGAGCAGGAGAGGCTGGCCCTCTACCTGATGGGGGCCTTGGACGACGCTGAGCGCGAATCGTTCGAGGAACACCTCGCCGGCTGCTGGCACTGCCTCGACGAGGCGGCCGCGATCGGCCCCTCGGTCGCCGGGCTGGCCGGGCTGGGCGACGCCGACTGGGCGCTGCCCACCTCAGATCCGATAGTGCCGGCACCGTCGCCCGCCGTGGATCCCGTGCTGCCTGCGTCGTCGCCTGCCGTGGATTCCGTGCTGCCGGCGCCGTCGCCCGCCGTGGATCGGGACGTCTCCGGATCCGGCGCGTCGGCCTCGGCGGATGTCACCGACACCGCGCCCGGAGCCGTTGAAACCGCTGGTGGTCCCGCGTCCACTGCTGACGCCGGCCCGGTCCGTCCGGCCGGCAGCCGCCCGCCCGGCCGGCGTCCGACCAACTCACGCCCGGGATCGACGGCCGCCTCGTGGCGCCGCCGCCGGGCCGTCTGGGCTGGCGCGGCAGCGCTGGTCCTGGCGCTGGCCGGCGGCGTGGTCGCGGTCAACCAGTGGACGGCGTCGCCCGATCCGGTGCTGACCGCCTCGGGGGAGGCGCCCGGCTACGGCGCCAGCCTCTCCGTCACCATCACCGTCGGCGACCAGGGCAGCGCCACGATCCGGATCACCGCCACCGGCCTACGGCAGGGCCTTCGGTACCGCCTCTTCGCGGTGACCCGCGACGGCGCCACGCACGTCGTGCGGGACTGGACCGCCTCCGCCGGGCCGCAGGAGGTGGCCGGCGAGACGTCCCTGCCGGTCGACCAGTTGTCGTTCATCACGGTCGGGCTGGTCGACGGCTCCGCGATCGTGACCGCACCGATCGCCCAGGGCCCGGCTTCGCCGCGCTGACCGCCGCAGGGCCGTCGCACCCAGTTGCTCTGCCTCGGCTCCCCGTGGAGACCTGCTGACCATCGCGGCCGGCGCGCAAAGAAAGTTTGCCGGACCGGTGAACCGGGACGGTGGCACGTCCGTCATCGCGGCAAGAGGCGGCGCGAGCAGCCGGATCGAAACAGGGAAGTCTCCGCGCCTCGAGGATTGTCGACGCTCGTCGACGCCACCTGCACCCGTCAATCGGGCGAGGATCCGCCCTGATCGAGAGGTAGGTCAATGGAAACCCAAGATCTTGAGGCGCAGGCTCCGGTCTCGCAGGAGACCCGGGCGTGGTCGAAGTGGCTAAGAGACAGCGTGAAGGGCCTGCTGGAAAAGGCCCATCCGGATTCGACCAACACGGTCGAGGACATCAGCAACTTCATCACCACGGTCACTTCCTTCACCTCTGCGATCAACGACTACGAGTTCCAGAGCGACAAAGCCCAGTACGGAATCGACATCACCAACGCCATCACCAACCTGGGCACTGCGGCGTACTCGGGCCTCGATGCGTACCGGAAGGGGGAGGTGAAGCACCCTGCCTACATCGCGGCCAACATGGCGGGGTTCGCCCTTTCGGTCGGCCGGACAGCGCTGGACCTGGTGGGTACGTCCGGCGACGACATGATGAAGGCGAAGTTCGCGATCGACGTGGCGCAGATGGCGGTCCAGGTCGCCAAATGGGGAACCAAGCCTTCGGCGGCGAAGGCCAAGGGCGGCGAGCACGCTGCCATGACTGCCGAGCTCCAATCGCTTCGTTCGCAGGTGTCACAGGCAGCCTCGGTCGTATCGGCAAGATCGGCTTCGCTGGAATCGGTGCGCAGTGCGCGCTCTGCCCCGCCCGCCATCGCCAGCTCGTCGCGGAACTCGCCTCCGGTGCCGAAGAAGGAGAAAGAAAAGGAGAAGAAGAAGGAGAAGGTGCGTAAGTGACGACGGACCGGAACCCCTGACTGCGGTCCGCTCACGACCACCCGGCGGGGAGCACATCCACCCAACGAGGCCCCCGGATGCCAGTTCACCGGCATCCGGGGGCCTTGCGCAGGCACGCACCACCGGCTTCACCGGACGCGTGCCTGGCGGCGGTGGGTTGCGGCGGGCGAAGGGACCGGGCCGTTTTGGCCTCTCGCCCCGGCGCTGCGCACGCTGGTGAGTCGCGCCGCCGAGGCGAACCGGGGGACGTCCGGGGTGGCCAGGGCCAACCTTCGCCAGCGAGAGTGATCTGCTGCGGTCCAGTGCCGCTCGCGTGACTCCTTCCCGGCGGCGGGATGCCCGGTCGGGGTGGCCCGCTCGTCGAGGTACTCCTTCGCGGCGAGGCCGCGGGCCTGGTTGGCGCGGGCCCAGGCGGAATCGCGCTCGGCGTTGGACGGCTCCGCGTCCCGGATCGGTGGCTGCGCCACCAGCCGACTCTCGTTGGCCGGCGTCAGCGCCGCGGTGGGCTCCGGGCGCTGCGCGCGACCGACGCTGGCGAGCGCCGCGGCTGTCGCGATCACCGCGGGCGGTGGGGTCGTGTTCGACCACGGCCGACGTCGGGAGGTCGGACTGCGTACGGCTTCGTGCTGGCGTGCTGGTGGTGGGCGCATCGGTCTCCTCCGGGTCGGGTCCACCGGTTCTACGGGCGCGACGCCGTTGGGTTCGCCGGGCGGGCCAAGAAAAAACTCGGAACTCGTCCTGAACCGAGGGCCCGACAGCGCCGTTAAGCGGCCGTCACCAGTGGCCGGTGGTACGGCCGGGTGACCGCAGCGGCGAGCAGGGAAGGAGGCGAGGCAGATGGGCAGGGGCTCCGTGGCGGTACCGCAGCCGGGGGTGTCAGTCGGAAGGTCGTTGCCCGGCGATCTGGTCGGCGTACGGGCGTACGACGACGGCCGGGCCTGGCGGCGCGACAGCCTCTCCGAGGACGGCATCGGCTGGATCGGTGCCCACGGTGGTGCCGGCGCCACCACGCTGACCCGGCTGCTGGGCGGCACCGACATCGGCTGCCGCTGGCCCGACCCGGCCCTCGCCGAACCTGCCCGGGTCATGGTGGTCGGGCGGACGAACCTGGACGGGTTGCGGGCGGTCTCCCGTGCGTTGAACGCCTTGCGGGAGGGCCGGCATCCGGCCGGGATGCGGCTGGTCGGTGTGGTCCTGATCGCCGATGCTCCCGGTGGGCTTCCGTCGCCGCTGCTCGGCCGGATCCGGCTGTTGCGGTCGATCGCCCCGGTGTACCGGTTGCCGTGGATCCCGTCGTACCGGGTGGGCGAGGAGCCGAAGCGACCGCCTCGGCAACTCTCCCGTCTGTCCACGGTGGTGGGCCCGCGTGTCGAGCGACGGAGAGCGCCGTGACCAGGGCCGTCCGGAGCGCGGTGGCCGTCGTCATCGCCCTGCTGGGGCTGGGCATGACGATGCCCTCGGCGGCGATGGCGGCCGAGGACAGCTACACCGTGCGGATCCACGGCGGCGGCGCCGCCTACCTATACACGCTCTGCCTGAAGACCACCACCACCATGGCGCGACCGCGCGGCAACGGCAGCGACCGCATATGCAGCGGGAAGAAGGGTTCGCCGAACGGATCCTTCAACCTGTCCGCCCCGTACAAGTCGGGTGACACCGTGAAGATCGACATCGAGATGCACACCGGTCTCACCGGCGAGTCGGTCACCAAGGACAACGTCGATATCACCGGGGCGACCAGCTGCACGATCTCGGGGGCTGTGCACGCCGGGAAGTTCGAGTGTGACTCTCCGATCAACAGCCTCAAGTTCTCTCCGCCGGCGATCGAGGAATACACGATCAACAGCAACAAGAAGAAGGCGGTCTCGAAGCTGCTCGACTTCATGGCGTGGCTGGTGAGTGCTGCCGCCGTGGCCGGCGTGCTCATCACCGGCGCGACGCTGGCGTCGCAGCTGCGTCGTGGTGCGCTCGAAGAGCGGACCGAGTACATGAAGCACATCGCCCTCGTCCTCGCGGCCTGCCTGATCGCAACCACCGCAGGCCCGCTCATCGCCTGGCTCGACCTCACCGGTTGACACCCGACCGGGCCGAATGCCGGCCCGAGTGGAAGAACGATCGCCCCGATCTCCGAAGGAGACCCACATGATCCCCTCCGACCTCTACTACCGCGCGATCCTGCGGATTCCTGCCGTGCTCCGAGCGCCGGGCAACCTGGGCGTCGAGGTGCCGACGCCGGATACCGATGGCGAACTGCCAGACGGTCTCGCCGATCGGGTCTCCCAGGTGCTTGGTCTGATCTCGTGGGGAGGTACGGCCGCCGGTGTCGTCGGGATCCTGATCACCGGCGCGGTGATGGCCATCTCGCACAAGCGCGGCGAGAGCTCGGAGCACATGAGCCGGCTGGGCATGGTGCTGGGCGGCTGCATCCTGGTCGCCATGGCTGGACCGATCGTCACCTGGATCTTCCCCTCCGAAGAGGGCGGCTCTGACTGATCCGCTGACCGGTTGCAGGCCGTCGAAACAGGGAGGTGCCATGAGACTGAGATTCGCCACCGACGACGAGGTGGACGAGGAGAGGCCGTTCTGGCAGCACCGCCGGTGGCAGCTGTCGGCCGCCTTTCTCGCTCTCGCGCTCTGCACCGGGACGGTCGCGGCGCTCGGTGGCGGCCGGGACGCCCCTGGCGCCGCAGCCGCCGCCGGGCCGGTGATCGGCCCCCTGGACCCGGACGGATCCCGGCCACAGGGCTGCCGCACCGATGATTCCGGGCAACGGCTCCCGAGCGAGGCGCCACGGGATGTCACCTGGCGACCCCTCAACGGGGCGGAAACCCCGCTGTCCGCCTCGGCGGGGCCGCTGAAGACCACCGGTCCGCTGCTCTGGTGCTTCGCGCACACCCCGATGGGGGCGGTCATGGCGGCGCACACCATCAGCCGCCAGATGAGTGGCCCCGACTGGCGTACGGTCAGCGACCAGCAACTCGTCCCCGGCCTTGGGCGGGACTACTTCGACGCGATGCGGGCGTCGATGCCGGAGACCGGGCCGGTGCAGACCGCCAACGCGCTGGCCGGGTTCCTCGTGCTGAAGTACTCGCCGAAGACCGCCACCGTCCGGGTCCTGGTCCGGCAGGCGGGCGTGGTCTACGTGTCCCTCGACTACATCGTCGACTGGAACGGGGTGGACTGGCAGCTCCGGCCGCTGAACTCCGGTGGCCTGTACAGCCGGGTCAACCCCGTCGTCTCCCTCGTCGGCTTCGTGCTGTGGAACGAGGTGTGATGTGGAGTGCGCCACCGGTGACGCCGTCTACATCGGCACCATAGGACAGGTCGTCGGCTTCTTCGAGCGGGGAATCGACGGCATTCTCAGCGACATCGCCAGCGCCATCCTGGGTGCGGCGGTCGAACTCTTCGCCAACCTGGGAGACATCCCCACCATCGGTGACGAGACGCTGAACGACAGCATCCAGCTCCAGACCAACTGGCTGGTCGTGACGATCGCGGTTGCGTCGCTGCTCGCGGCGGCCTTCCGGATGGCGCTGGAACGCAAGGGCCAGCCGATGGTCGTGGCGCTGATGGGCCTGGTCCGCATGGTGCTGACGGTGAGTGCCGCGTGGTGGGTGGCCAACTGGCTCGCCAGCGAGGCGGACGCCTACTCCGACCACCTCTACGAAGAGGGCATCAAGGCGCAGCTCAAGCTGATCGCCAACTGCGGCACGGACGGGCTCACCGCCTTCCTGCTGATCATCATCGGCCTGCTGCTGCTGATCGCCGGCTGCATCCACGTCATCCTGATGTACATCCGGCTCGGGGTGATGGTGCTGCTCACCGGCACTCTGCCGCTGGCGGCGGCGGCCTCGATGTCCGAGTGGGGCGGGGGTTGGTGGCGTAAGCACATCGCCTGGATGGTCGCCTGGCTGGCGTTCAAACCGGTGGTCGGGCTGATCATGTATTCGGGCGCGGCCATGATCGGTGCCACCGGCGAGATGGACGGCACCGACAACTCCAAGCACTACAAGCTCGCCGGCGCCGCGGTCCTGTTGATGGCCGCCGTCGCGCTGCCCGCGCTGATGCGGCTGGTCGTACCGGCGATGGCGAGCCTGGGCTCACGCGACGGAGTGGGCGCGGGCGTCTCCGCCGGTGCCGCCGGCGCGGGCGCGGTGGCGAGTGGAGCCAAGCGGATCGCCGGCGGTGCCGCCTCGGCCGCGTCGGCCGGCAAGTCCCGAGGCCCGAGTGGAGGCGGCTCACCGGCGGGCGGCGGCCAGTCGGCCGGTGGCTCCGGGGGCAGGCCATCCAGCAGCGGTGGCAGATCCGCCGGCGGCTCCGGTGGCGCTTCCGGTGGCGGGTCAGGCGGCGGGTCCGATGGCGGGTCCGGCGGTGGCTCCGGTGGCGGGTCGAGATCCGGACAACTGGCCCGGGGCGCGGCCGGCGTCGTGGCCTCGACAGTCGGTGTCGCGGCCTCGGTGGTGCAGAAGAGCGCGAAGGTGGCGGCCAGCACCCACCAGCACGCCGGGAACATCGCCAGCGGTGCGCTCCCCGATCCCGACCGTGACTAGCTGATGCTGGGACAAGGAGAAAGACCATCATGAGTACGACCGCGGAATCCATGAAGACACCGACGTACGGCAACTGGCGTCGCCCCCGTAAGGCCGGGCTCGGCTCGCTGGGCCTGGTCGGTACCGTCGGCCTGTTCGGCGCGCTCGTGCTGGTCCTGATCTCCTCCATGGTCTCCCTGAACGCGGCCCTGGTGGTGGGGCTCCCGTTCGCGGTGATGCTGGGACCGCTGGCGATCCGCACCGCCGACGGCCGCAACGTCTACGACATGGCCGCCGTCCGGATCGGTTGGCTGCGCCGCAAGTCCAAGGGACAGCACCTGTACGCCTCCGGGCCGTTGTCGACGCGGCCGGGTGGCCGGTTCCGGCCGCCTGGACTGCTGAGCCGGGTGACCATGATGGAGGGGCGTGACCCGTACGACCGGCCCTTCGGCGTGCTCTACCACCGTAACCGCAACCAGTACACCATCGTGCTGAGCTGCGAGCCGGACGGCGGGTCGCTCGTCGACCCCGACCAGGTGGACACCTGGGTGGCGCTCTGGGGTGAGTGGCTGTCCCGGCTGTCGCACGAGCCCGGGCTGCGTGGGGCATCCGTGGTCATCGAGACCGCGCCGGACCCGGGCACCCGCCTCGCCACCGAGGTGCTGGCTCGCATTTCCCCGGACGCTCCACCCGCCGCCCGCGCCGTGATGGAGGAGGTGGTGCTGACGTACCCGGACGCGTCGTCGGAGATGAACACCTTCCTCACCCTCACCTACTCGGCACCCGGCGGTGCCCGGCGCGACCACGACACGATGCTCGCCGACCTGGCGCTGCGGCTACCGGGCGTACTGGGTGGGCTGGTCGCGGCGGGCGGCGGTTCGGCGGAGCCGCTGTCGGCCGAGCGGATCGCCGAGGTCGTCCGGGTCGCCTACGATCCGGACGTCGCCGCGGAGGTGCTCGACGTGCGCGCCCAGCACGGCGGCACCGGGCTGGAGTGGGCCGACGCCGGGCCGGCGGCCACCGTCGAGACGGTAACCCACTACCAGCACGACTCCGGGGTCTCCCGCAGTTGGCTGCTGACCCTGGCGCCGCGCGGCACCGTGCGATCCGGCGTGCTGCGCAGCCTGCTGGACCCGGCGCTGGGCATCCGCCGCAAACGGGTGGCGCTGGTCTACCGCCCGATCGACCCGGCGACCTCCGCCAAGATCGTCGAATCGGATCGCCGGTCTGCCCAGTTCATGGCGAACTCGACCCGTGGCCTGGTCCGGGCCCGCGCGATCTCCGAGATCGAGGCCGCCGAGCAGACCGCGGCGGAGGAGGCTTCCGGCGCGGGCCTGGTGGAGTTCTCGATGTTGGTGACGCTGACCGTCGACTCGGTCGCCGACGTACGTGACGCCGACGTGACGATGCGGAACCTGCTCGGTGCCACCCGCATCGCGATGCGTCCGGCCGACCGGATGCAGGCCGCCGCGTTCTCCTGCGCACTTCCGGTCGGCATCCTGCCCTGGGAGCAGACGATGGTGCCGCACGAGTTGAAGGAGGCGCTGTGACGCCCACCGACGGTACCCGCCTGTTGGACCTCGGTGCGGGCTGGCCGCGTAGCGCCTCCGGAGCGGCCACCGCGATGTCGGATCTGGTGGTGCCGGCGGCCGAGACGCAGGACCGGGAGACCGACGAGACGGGCAGGCAGACTCCCCGGGCGCTGCGGCGGGCGCGTCGGCGGCAGGCCCAGCAGGAGGCGGCCGAGCAGCGGTACCTGCGGCGGCTGGCCCGGGCCAACGCGGACGACAACGTGCCGCACCGCGGCTCGTACGCCCTCGGTGGTGGTCGGGTGGCCGCGTTGGATCCGCCCACCATGTGGCGGGCGACCACCGTGCAGGCCTGCGGACTCTGGCCCTTCGCCTCCGGCTCCGGCGCACCGATGACCGGGGTCCCGCTCGGCCAGCACATCCACACCGGCGCCACGGTCTGCGGCGACCCGCTCAACTGGTTCACCCGGGCCCGGTACATCTCCAACCCGTCGCTGTTCATGCTCGGCATGCCGGGCCTCGGCAAGTCGACGCTGATCAACCGGATGCTGATCGGGCTGAGCGCACAGGGCGTCGTGCCACTGGTGCTCGGTGACCTCAAACCCGACTACGCGGACACTGTCCGTGCCCTCGGCGGGCAGGTCATCTCCATCGCCCGTGGCGTCGGCGGGCTGAACATCCTGGACCCCGGCGCCATGGGCCTGGCCGCCGCGAAGATCGGCGGCCAGGCGGGGCAGGCCCTGGCCGCCGAGACCCACGGTCGGGTCCTCAACATGGTCGCGGCGCTGCTCACCATCGTCCGGGGGGTGCCGATCACCGACCACGAGCAGTCGGTGCTCTCCGCCTGTCTGCGGCACCTGCGCGAGCGTACCCCGCAGGGGCAGACGTTCCGGCTGCCCGAACTGCTCAGCGTGTTGCAGGAGGGGCCGCCCCGGGTACGGCAGGTGACGCTCGACCGTGGTCAGGAGTCGCGCTACCGCGACGCCGTCGATCCGCTGCACCGGTCGCTGCTGGGCATCCTCGACGGTCCGCTCGGCGACACCTTCGCCTCGGAGACCTCGACCCGGATCGACCCGGACGCCACCGCCGTCTGCATCGACATCTCCCGCATCGGCGAGGCCGACGGCCAGCTGACCGCCGCGGCGATGCTCGCGGCCTGGTCGGACGGCCTGGGTACGGTGGCCGCCTCGCATGCCCTGGCCGACGCCGGGCTGGCGCCCCGGCGCTGGTTCTTCACGGTCCTCGACGAGCTGTGGCGACCGCTGCGCGCGGCCTCCGGCATCGTCGACCGGATCGACGCGCTCACCCGACTGAACCGCTCCCTCGGTCTCGCCGACGCGAAGATCACCCACACCCTGAAGGACGCCGAGGCGCTGGGGTCGGAGGCCGACAAGGCCAAGGCCCGAGGCTTCGTGGAGCGCGCCGGCATGGTGGCCTGCGCCGGGCTGCCCAAGGCGGAGATGGAGGATCTGGGGCGGGTGGTCGGGCTGTCCCGGCGCGAGATCGAGCTGGTCTCGTCCTGGTCGTCGCCGCCGGGCTGGGCCCAGGAGGGTGGGAACGAGGAGCCGCCGGGCCGGGGCCGATTCCTGATCAAGGTCGGTGGTCGTCCCGGAATCCCGATCCGGGTCGCGATCACCGATGCCGAGCGCCACCTGCACGACACGAACACCCGCTGGGTCGCCAATGGTGAGGCGGAACGGCTGCGGGCCGAACGGGCCGCAGTGGTGCGCGCGGTGACCGGAGGCGACCTGCCCAACACAGTCGGCGTGGCACCGCACCAGGGCGCCGAGCAGGAGCACCACGAGGCGGGGCAGCGATGAGCCGCCAAGGTGGGATCGGGAACGAGTACCTGCCCTGGTTGATTCCCGGCTTCGCGCTGCTCAACCTGGTGGTCTTCGGGCTGCTCTGGCTGGGCGGCGCGTTCGCTGCCGCGCTGACCGGGCAGGGCTGGCAACCCGCGCCGTTCACCTTGGACGCCTACGGCAGCATGGTCACCGGAAACACCGGGAGGCTCTGGCCCGGGGTGCCGCCGTACCTGGTCTACGGGGCGACGGTGACGCTGGTCCTGCTCGGCAGCAGCCCGCTGGTCATGCTCGTGCGGGGCATCGTCCGCCGACTCCGGGAGCCCCGCAGTCTCGCCCGCCCGACCGAACTCAGCGGCATGATGGGCAAGGGGCGCGAGGCCCGCGCCCGCGAGCTGCGGCCGTCGCTCAAGGACGTGGCCCGGCTGAGCGCCGACGACACCGGCAACCTGCTCGGCGACCTGATGCCCGCCGGGCCGGAGCTGCGCTCCTCCTACGAGGACGTCGAACTCGACCTGATGGCACCTCGGGCCGGCAAGTCCACCGGAATCGCCATTCCACGGGTGCTGCGTGCCCCCGGGGCGGTCCTGCTGACCTCGAACAAGTCCGACGTGTTCACCGTGACCCGGCAGGAGCGCGCGAAGGTCGGCCGGGTGTGGACCTTCGACCCCCAGGGAATCGCGTACACCGAACGTGAGATGTGGTGGGACATGCTCAGCGGCTGCGACACCATCGAAGGCGCCCGTCGACTGGCCGGGCACTTCGTCAGCTCGGTCAACGACGACTCATCCAAGAAGGACTTCTGGATCGCCGCGGCCCAGAACACCCTGACCGCGCTCTTCCTCGCTGCCTCACGCAGCGGATCATCCATCCACGAGCTGCTGTCCTGGCTCGCGGACCCGGCCGACCGCACCCCGGTCGACCTGCTCCGCGACGTCGACATGACGGCGATGGCCGACCAGTTGCAGGGCACGGTACGCGGTGCCGTGGAGACCCGCGACGGCATCTACGAGACCGCCCGGCAGTGCGTAGCCTGCCTGCTCGATCCGGAGATCCTGGCCTGGGTCAGCCCCGACCCGAATCGTCCGGAGTTCATTCCGGAGGAGCACGTCCTCGGCCGGGACACCCTCTACCTGCTCTCCAAGGACGGTGGCGGTTCCGCCGCCGGGGTGATCGCCGGGCTGGCCGACGCCATCATCCGCGCCGGGGTGGTCGCGGCCGAGCGGATGGGCGGCCGGCTGGATCCGCCGATGACCGCCATCCTGGACGAGGCGGCCAACGTCTGCCGCATCTCCGACCTGCCCGACCTCTACAGCCACCTCGGCTCGCGGGGCATCAGCGTGGTGACCCTGTTGCAGAGCTACCGGCAGGGGGTGCGGGTCTGGGGCGAGCCGGGGATGGACGCGCTGTGGAGCGCCGCCACCATCAAGCTGCTCGGTGCCGGGTTGGACGACGCCGACTTCGTCGACAAGGTCGCCAAGCTGGTTGGCCAGCACGACGTGCGTACCCCCAGCTACTCGCGGTCCAAGGAGGGCTCGTCGCGGTCGGTGTCGTACCGGCAGGAGCAGGTGCTGCCGGCGGACAAGATCCGGGCCCTGCCCAAGGGCACCGCCCTGCTGCTGGCCACCGGCGTGCGGCCCGCGCTGATCCGGCTGCGGCCCTGGTACAAGGAGCCCGGTGCCGGGGTGATCTCCGCAGCGGCCAGGGCCGAGGTGCAGGCCATCACCGAACGCGCCGCGGCGAGATGGAGCCGCCGCGAATCACGCCAGTTCGGCTGAGCGTCATGGCCCTGAAGAAGATGCAGGCTGCCGGGCAGGCGACGAAGTCGCTGACCAAGCCCGACTCGGCGCAGCTGCTCTGGTTGGTCATCTCGGTGGTCGGAATGTTCCCGCTGGTGGTGCTGGCGACGCTGGCCCTGATCATCCTGCTCATCATCTTCGCCATGGCCGGCGGGTCCCAGATGACCTCGTCCGCGCCCGACTCCTCCGAGAGCAGCGAGTCGCCCACCAGCACCAACGCGCTGATCGAGTTGGCCGGCGGAGACGGCCGGGGCACCTTCGACGCGACGAACGTGCCGGACCAGGACCTGGTCGCACCGATCAGGGCCGCCGCCAGGAAATGCGACCTGCTCACTCCCGTGATCATCGCGGCGCAGATCGACTACGCGTCCGCATTCGACGCGGACAAGGAGGGCCCGCAGGGCCGCAAGGGGCTCTCCCAGTTGACGTCCGAGGTGTTCGACGAGTACGGCGAGGACGACGACGACAGCGGCGAAGCATCCGTGCTCGACGCCGAGGACTCGATCCACGCCCACGCCCGGTACTTCTGCCATCTGGCCAACGAGATCAGGCGGTTGCTGGACGACAAGGAGGTGGTCGGCGACCACCTCACCCTGACCCTGATGGCCTGGGAGATGGGTCTGGAAGCCGTCAAGGCCCAGGGCGGCATGCCCGTGCTCGCCCTGGGCAGCTACCCGTTCCAGATTCGTGGCCTCTTCGCGAAGTACACCGGCGACGGCGAGTCCGACGCCGACGATCCGGAGCCCTCGGCCTCCGCCACCGCCCTGCCGGCGCAGGACGGTTCGGAGGATGACACGGACGCCGACGGGGCAGCGCTGCTGAGCGCCTCCGCGTTCGACGCCATGTTTCCCAGCCGGAACTCCTTCTACAGCTACGCCGGCCTCACCGACGCGATGCGCAAGTTCCCCACCTTCGCCGGCACCGGCGACGAGCAGACCCGCAAGCGGGAACTGGCCGCCTTCCTCGCCAACATCGACCACGAGTCGGGTGGCCTGGTGCACGTCGAGGAGATCAACCAGGCGGCCTGGGGTAACTACTGCGACACCGGCCAGCCGTACGGATGCCCCGCCGGCCAGACCGCCTACCACGGCCGCGGGCCGATCCAGCTGAGCTGGAACACGAACTACAAGGCCGCCGGCGACGCACTCGGTCTGGACCTGCTCAACGAGCCGGATCTGGTGAAGGACGATGCCTCGGTGGCCTGGCAGACCGCGCTCTGGTTCTGGATGACCCAGCGCGGCGCCGGCACGGTGACCGCGCACGACGCGATCACCGGCGGCGGGGGGTTCGGCGAGACCATCCGGAGCATCAACGGTGCTCTGGAGTGCGGCGGCGGAAACCCCGCTCAGGTTCAGGCTCGGGTCGACGCGTACAGGCGGTTCGCCGCCCGGCTGGGCGTCGATCCCGGCGCCGAGAGCTCCCTGCGATGTTAGGCCCCGCGTCGGGGTTCCCCGGCCGAGCCGAACGAGTTGGACACCGACCCAGGCACGAAGTGGAGCAGCTGCGATGACGTACCCGATGGTGGCCGGTGAGCCGGACCTGGACCGGATACCGGCTCCACCGGCCCCGCAGGACGAGCCGGAGCCCGACGGGCAGGACCTGCCCTTCTTCATCCTCTACCTCGACGGAGCGGAGTACACCGAGGAGCTTCGCCGGCTTTCGAGCTGGGTGGAGGACCTTCTCCTGCCGGTGTACGGCGGGGAGGTCAGCTCCGGTTCGCCCTGGTGCCCCCGCTGGTGGGAACACCAGGAAGCGATCGCCTACCTGCACGGGCTCTGGCTCGCCTGGCAGGAGCGGACCGGCCCGAAGGCGCAGGCGTCCGACCCGGCGACGTGGCATCAGAGCTACCTCTGGCCGACGATGGAGACGCTGCGTAGCCCCAACGGTCCTTTCGCGGGCTGCAAGACCGGGTCGCACCGACCGAAGGAGCGACCGGAGGTCGAGGACCACTTCCCGGTCGACTGAGATCGACGGTCGGGCGGTCGGGCGGTCGGCGGTGAGGGAACTCGGGTCCTCGGTCAACCGAGCGCACCGGGACCACGCCGGGTGGTACTGGGCCCTTCGCCTCAGGCGTACCGGGCCGGGCGGTCGCTAGCGTTCACTGCACCGCGTAGATCATCCGGGCCCGGAGGGGGCGACCGCCGTGACCATCGACGTACGCCCGCCGTACGACACCGCCGCCGACGCGGACGGCGATGTCGACGCCGTGCGCAGGATGCGGGCCATCTTCGCGGCGAACGCGCAACCGCTCTACGCCTTTCTGCTGCGGCAGACCCGGGGGCAGCGTGAACTCGCCGAGGATCTGCTCCAGGAGACCATGCTGCGCGCGTGGCGCCGGCTGGCGGAGCTGCCGGCTGAGCCGGACACCGTACGCCGTTGGCTCTTCATCGTCGCCCGGCACCTGGTGATCGACGCGGCCAGGGCCCGTGCTGCCCGACCCACGGAGATCTACGGCGTGGACGTGGCCTGGATGCCGTCGCCGGAGAACGCCTTCGAGGAGATTGTCGACCGGTTCGCCCTGGCTGACGCGCTCGGGCAGCTCACCTCGGAGCACCGGGCCGTGCTGGTCGAGCTCTACTACGGTGGCGCCTCGGTCGCCGAGACAGCCAACCGGATCGGCATCCCGGAGGGGACGGTGCGGTCGCGCTCGTTCTACGCGCTGCGGGCCGCGCGGGGAGTCCTCGACCGGGTCGACGAGCTGGTGTCCTGACCGCCTCACCCGTGACCGGCCGGTCCGCGAGGGTCACCGCAGTTGGTGAGGGTCGCGGCAGTCGTCCGCCGACCGCCGCGCAGCTGCCAGCTCGCGGCGGCGACCGCCACCGGTGAGAGCCAGCCCAGTCCGGCAGCGACCGCGCGGACGGCACCGCGCAGGTCGGCGGCCTCGAACTGGCCGTACACCAGACAGCCGCGCACCGGGTCGCGGAGCAGCGCGGTGATCGCCGGGCATTCGGTGGCGGCGGTCAAGATGATCACTTGGGACCATCGGGCCAGCGTCCGGACCAACTCCCGGTCCCCGGGCGCGGTGACCCGGTCGTCCAGCAGGACCACGCTGGGGCGCAGCTGGCGCGTCAGGGTCATCGCGGCGTCGCTGTCGCCGGCACCGGCACCGGCGACGACCCGGATCCGCTCGTCGGAGTCGAGGGCCGCGCCGAGCGTGGCCCGTTCCGCCGCGCCGGGATGGGCGATCAGCGCGGTGACCAGCTCGGTGTCGCGGCCGGTGTGGCTACCTGGCTGGTTCCTGGCGTCCCTCATCGGCCGGTCGCCGATCGCTCCCTCATGGCTACCCCATCCGGGCGATGTTGCCGGGCGGAAGGGCCCGTCGTCCATACGACGGCGGCGTACCCCACGACGTTCAGCCGGCGGACACCGGATGGGCGATATTTGTGGGCCTACTGGCGGCCCGTCCAGCGCACCACCGCTTCGGTGCGGTTGGTGGCGTGCAACTTGGTGAAGATGTTCGCGAGATGGTTCTTCACTGTCTTCTCGGTCAACAGCAGGCGGCGGGCGATCGCCGCGTTCGAGTTCCCGGCGCAGAGCAGCGCCATCACTTCCTGCTCGCGCGGGGTCAGCCCGAAGCCGGCACGCCGGGCCTGGGCGTGCTGCATCCGTTCCGCGTCCTGCTCGTCGCGGGCGGCCTGTTCGCGGAGTACCGAGATGGTGACCGAGGCGCTGCGCGGCGAGAGCCAGCCCTGTCCGCTGGCCACGGCCCGGACCGCGCGCAGCAACTCGGCCGGGTCGAACTCACCGTGCACCAGATAGCCGCGGGCTCCACCGCGGAGCATCCCGGCGATCAGCTCGTCGGCGTCGTCGCTGGTCAGGACGAGGATGCGCGAGTGTTCTGTGAGCTGGCTGACCACGCTGAGCCCGTCGGCGATCGGCATCCGGTGGTCCAGCAGGGTCACGTCCGGGCGGAGCCGCGCTGCCATGGTCACCGCGCTCCGTCCGTCGGGTGCCTCACCGACCACGGTCACGTCCTCGGCGCTGGCGAGATAGCCGCGCAGGGCCATCCGGACGATGGGATTGTCATCGACGATCATGACTTCGATCACGGTCGTCGTCCGCCGGATGGGGCCATGGTGGCGGTGGCCGGAAGCGGTACCCGTGCCACCACCCTGGTGCCCGTTCCGATCTGCGAGTCGAGCCGCAACGTGCCGCCGACCGCCTGAGCGCGCTCGGTCATCCCGATGATGCCGAAGCTGCCCGTGGTGGAGAGCGCGGTCAGTTCGACGGGCGGTGCGAAACCCGCACCGTCGTCGGAGATGGTCAGCTCCACGTGCCCCTCCCATTCGCGCAGGCTCACCCGGACCAGTGTGGCCTCGGCGTGCCGGGCGACGTTCTCCAACGCTTCGGCGGTGATCTGGGTCAACTCGTACCGGGCCGCCGGGGTCGGCTCCTCTACGTCGGCGACGTCGAGCTGCATCGGGGTACCGGCCCGCTGCGTCCAGTCCCGGCACAGCTCCCGCAGATGCTCGGGGAGCGGCCGGTCCAGCGGGTCCCGGCGCAGCCCGGTGAGCAGCTCGCGGGCCTCCCGGATCGCGGTGTCGGCACCGGCGGAGACGGTGCTGGCGAGCTCCTCGGCCAGGTCTGGCTGGCGGCGTAGCAGGGTGGGCAGGGCGATGGCGGCGAACGAGACACCACGCAGCGTCTTCGCGACCGAGTCGTGCAGCTCGCGCGCCAACCGCGCCCGCTCCGAGGCCGCCGCCGAGTGGTACGCGCCGGCCACCGCGGCGACGGTGGCGTCGAGGTAGCGGGTCAGGGCCGCGGTCAGGGCCGCAGCGCCGTACCCGAAGACGACGTTCATCATCGGGAATGCCAGCACGAACGGTGCGGTGACGGAGTCCGCCGGCGGATCGGTGCGGAGCAGATGCGTCGCCACGGCCAGCCCGAGACCGGCGTCGGCGATCCAGAGCGGTAGTGCGCGGGTGCTCAGCAGCGCGCCGGTGAGCGCGGCAAAGCCGGCGGCGTAGCAGAAGAAGGCGACGCTGCCCTGGCTGAGCACCAGTACCGCGATCATGATGGCTGCGTCGACGACCAGAAAGCCCAACCGCCATCGGATGATGCTGGGCCAGCGGCTCAACACGGTGACCTGCACGGTGGTGGCGATGGTGATCAGCGAGAGGGTGCCGACGGTTTGCCAGGGGTCGTCGGCGAGCCGGATACCGACGCCGACCGCCGCCAGTGTTAGCGCTAACCTGCCGAGCAGCATGGCCCGGCAGAGAGCTACGTACGCGACGAATCGGCTCATCAGGCAGGATCAGCTTATGGTGATCTTGTCGATGTCCGGGGCTGGGCCGGTGTCGTTGTAGAAGGTCATGCTGACCTGCCCGGCCGGGATGGTCGCGGTGTACCGGAAGGTGCGGGGGGTGTCCCAGTCGGTCCCGCTGAGCCGGTGGGTGGTCGGCGCCGCACCGTTGATCGAGATCATCAGGCTGCGGTCCCCCTTGACCTGGTACGTGACGGTCACCGTGCGGCGGCCGGCGGCGGCCGTCGTGAGGTTTGCCGTCAGCCTGCCGATGTAGCGGACCCGGGCGCCGCCCTCGCAGGTGGGGCAGGTGGCGATGCCGGCCCCTTCGCTGAGCACGTTGCCCGGGTCTTCGGCCTCCACGCTGACCGGGCGGAACGACGGAGGCTCGGTGGTGCGGCCCGGAGTGCCGGAGGGCAATGCTGGCGGTGGTGCCGGAGCCGGCCTGGCCGGCGTGCTCGCGGCCGGACCGCTGACCGGCGTACTCGGATCCGACGCCGGCCCGGTGCTCTGCCTGGTCGGGCCCGCCGAGGTGGCAGGGGCGCTGGGTGAGGCCGATGGCGCCGGCGCCGTCGGGGTGATCGTGGCGGCGGGGACGGCGACCCCGTCCGGCCGCTGCTCCTCCGTGGCCAGCAACGACGGGACCGCGATCGCGGTCAGGGCTATCGCGCCGGCCAGTGTGCTGATTCCGGTGAGCTGCCAGCCGCGGGTCGAGCGATTCGGCTGCGGTGCAGCACCCGGGAAGCGTGGGTGTGGATCGGCCACGTTGGACACTGCTTCGGTGGGCACCGTTCGACTCCCCCACGGATCGAGCCACGAACCCTGCGCATGACGCGCCCCACGGTACATACCGGATATGGGCCTGGACAACGCCGGGCCGACGGCCCTACCGGTGACGAGGTGGTCGATGTAGGGGATCCACCGCTGTCAGCGTGGCCCGACGGCAGGGGCAGCCTCCTGTTCGGAGGATCCGGCCGCGTCGGGCGGGGCGGGGGCGTAATACGGATGAAATGCCGAACATCACAGCCCTGGATCAGCGGGCCGATACCGCGGCCACCGCCTCGACCTCGACGAGTTGGTCGGGGTAGCCGAGCACGGCGACCCCGAGCAGGGTGCTGGGCGCGTCGTGGTCGCCGAAGGCGTCGCGTACCACCTGCCACACGGTGAGCAGATCGGCCCGTTCCGACGAAGCCACGTACACCGTGCTCTTGACCACGTCGGAGAGGGTGGCGCCGGCGGCGCGCAACGCGGTCTCCAGGTTGGCCACCACCTGCCGGGCCTGGGCCGCGTGGTCGCCGGGGGCGACGGTCCGCCCCTCGGCGTCCAGCGGGCAGGCGCCAGCGGTGAAGATGAGGCTGGCGGAGGGTGCCACGCTGGCCAGATAGGCGTACGGGGCGACGCTGGTGAGCGCGGGTACGGGCAGCAACCGGACGGGTTCGGGCATGCGCCGCAGGCTAGCCAGCCCGGCCGCCGATCGCCACGAAATAAGCCGATGCTGCTGTTAACAGGGGGCCCCTTTACTACGCGAGGCGTTAACAGGGGGCCCTTCCTTACACCTCAGGCGGAGTCGCGGATGATCAATTCGGTGGGGAGGATGAGGGCTGGTTCGACCGCCTCGCCGGCGGCGAGGCGGAGCAGCAGCCGGGTGCCCTGCCGGCCGAGTTCGACGATCGGCTGCCGGACGGTGGTCAGCGGCGGGTCGGTGTACGCGGCGGTCTCGATGTCGTCGAAGCCGATCACCGCCACGTCCTCCGGCACCCGCCGCCCGGCCTCGCGCAGCGTGCGCATCGCGGCATGCGCCATCAGGTCCGACGCGGCGAAGACGGCGTCCAGGTCGGGATGGGCGGCGAGCAGTTGGCGCATCGCCGCCGCACCGGACTCGCGGGTGAAGTCGCCGACCGCGATCATCTCGGGCAGTCCGGCGGCGGTCACCGTGTCCCGGTAACCGGTGAGCCGTTCGATCCCGGCGACCATGTCCTGTGGGCCGGCGATGGTGGCGATCCGGCGCCGGCCACTGTCGATCAGGTGCCGAACGGCCCGGGTGACCCCGCCGACCTGGTCGACGTCGACGTACGGCACGTCCGCACCGTCGAGCGGGCGGCCACTGCACACCACCGGAATGCCCAGCGCGGCCAGCCTGGCGGGCAGCGGGTCGGCGCCGTGCAGCGAGGCGAACAGCACCCCGTCGACGTGTCGGCCGGTGGTGTACCGCTCGACCCGCTCGTGCCCGGCCGGTGAGCCGGCCAGCATCAGCACCAGCTGCTTGTCGGCGGCCTCCAGCTCCTGCGCGGCCCCCCGGATGATCCCGGGGAAGACCTGGTCGTCGGAGAAGACCCGGGTGGCTTCCTCGGGCATGACCAGCGCGATCGAGTCGGTCCGCTGGGTGACGAGGGTACGTGCGGCCAGGTTCGGCACGTACCCGAGTTCGGCGACCGCCTGGCGGACCGCCTCCTGGATCGGCTCGGCGACCGTGGTCGACCCGTTGACCACCCGGGAGACGGTGGCCCGGGACACTCCGGCCCGTCTTGCCACCGCCTCCAGTGTGGGCCGCTGTGCCCCCGTCATCGGCGTAACCACCACCTCTTCACAGCCCGTTCCGGGAGATCACCTCCTGGTACCACCGGGCGCTGGACTTCGGTGTGCGCCGCTGGGTGAGGTAGTCGACGTGCACGATGCCGAACCGCTTGCGGTACCCCTCGGCCCACTCGAAGTTGTCAAGCAATGACCATACGAGATAGCCGCGCAGGTCGACGCCCCGGGCGATGGCCGCGTGGGCCGCGCGCAGGTGGCCGTCGAGGTAGGCGATCCGGTCGGTGTCCTGCACCGGGCTGGTCACGTCCGTGGCGGCCTTGTCCGGGAAGGCGGCGCCGTTCTCGGTGATCAGCAGCGGTACCGCCGGATAGTCGGTGGCGATGCGCTCCAGCAGTCGGGTCAGCCCGGCCGGCTCGATCATCCAGCCCATGTCGGTCAGCGGACCGACCGGCGCCAGGAACTGCACCGCACCCTCGGTGCCGGGGTAGGCGCCGCCGCCACCGGCGCCGTCCGGCCGCCCGGCGACGTAGGTCGGCGCGTAGTAGTTGATCCCCAGCAGGTCGATCGGGGCGGCGATGATCTTCTCGTCGTCGTCCTGCACGAAGGTGGGCTCGACGATCCGGGCAACGTGCTCCCGGACGTCGTCCGGGTATCCGCCGATCAGCAGCGGATCGAGGAAGATCCGGTTGTGCAGGCCGTCGACCAGGCGTGCCGCGGCGGCATCGGCCGTGCTGTTCGGGTCGGCGGGGCGTACGTCGGCGGGGTTGAGGGTGATGCCGACCCGGCCGGCGCCGCCCGCGCGCAACGCCTGGGTCGCCAGGCCGTGCGCGAGCAGCAGATGGTGTACGGCGCTGAAGGCCGCGCCCGGATCCTGCACCCCGGGTGCGTGCACCCCGTTGCCGTAGCCGAGGTACGCCGAGCACCACGGCTCGTTGAGCGTCGTCCAGGTGCCGATCCGGTCACCGAGTCGGGCGTACACGGCGGCGGCGTAGATGGCGAAGTGCTCAGCGGTGTCCCGGTTGGTCCAGCCGCCCCGATCCTCCAGGTTCTGCGGCAGGTCCCAGTGGTACAGGGTGATGATCGGGTCGATGCCCCGGCCCAGCACCGCGTCGGTCAGCCGGTCGTAGAAGTCCAGGCCGCGCGGGTTGACCGGCCCGGTGCCGTCCGGCTGGATCCGGGGCCAGGACGTCGAGAAGCGGTACGCCTGCAACCCCAGCTCGGCCATCATCGCGATGTCGTCGGCGTACCGGTGGTAGTGGTCGCAGGCGACGTCGCCGGTGTGCCCCGCGTACACCCTGCCGGGTGTGTGGCTGAAGGTGTCCCAGATCGATTTGCCGCGCCCGTCGTCGCGGGCCGCCCCCTCGATCTGGTACGCCGCCGTGGCCGCACCCCAGAGAAAATTGTCGGGAAATCGGAGCTCAGTCACGCCTTGACCGCACCTTCCATGATCCCGCCGATGATCTGGCGGCCGAACAGGACGAATACCAGCAACAGGGGCAGTGTGGCGATGGCCGTACCGGTGAAGACCTGGGACATGTCCTGGTAGTAGCCGTCGGACAGGGCCCGCAACGACAGTTGCACGGTGGGATTCTCCGGGTCGTTGAGTACCGCGTACGGCCAGAGGAAGTCGTTCCAGGTGGTCATGAAGGTGAGCAGGCCGAGTACGGCGGCGGCCGGCCGCAGCGCCGGCAGCACCACGTTCCAGTAGATCCGAGCGGTGCCGCAGCCGTCCACCCGGGCCGCCTCGATCAGCTCGGTGCTGACCGCCTGGCCGGCGTACTGGCGCATCATGAACACCCCGAAGCCGGTGACAAGTGCCGGGAGGATCACCGCGGGCAGCCGGTCGTTCAGGTTCAGCTTCGTCATCAGGATGTACAACGGGATGATGCCGAGTTGGGTCGGCACCATCATGGTGGCAATGATGATCATCAGCAGTCCGTTGCGGCCCCGGAAGCGCAGCTTGGCGAAGGCGAATCCGGCCAGGGTGGAGAAGAACACCACCGAGACGGTGACCGTGATGGCCACGATCGCCGAGTTGATCAGGCCGGTCAGGAAGTACGCGTCGGTGTTGGCGAAGAGCCGGGAGATGTTGGCGCCCAGGTTGCCGCCGGGGGTCATCGGTGGCGGCAGCTGTCCCATCGCGTCACTGGAGCGGCTGGCCACCACGAACATCCAGTAGATCGGGAAGACCGACAGGACCGTCGCGGCGATCAGTGCGAAGTACGTCAGCGGGCTCGCCCGCCACAGCCGGCTCATCGCGTCACCTCGCTTAGCTCGGCACCGCGACGAGGCACCACCGCACTGAGCCGAATGATTCGCTCGCTGCGCTCGCTCATCGGGAACCTCCCTTGCGCCTGCCGGTGTCCGGCCGGGCACCGGCACCGAGCCGGCGGATGATCAGTACGTTGATCGCCGCCACAATGGCGATCAGGGCGAAGAGCAGCCAGGCCACCGCGGAGCCGTAGCCGAAGTTGTAGTACGGCGCGAAGGCGTTCTCGAACATGTACATGGTCATCGTCTGCGACTCGCGCATCGGCCCGCCCCGGATCGCGTTGGTGCCGGAGTGGAACAGCCGGGGCTCGGTGAACAGTTGGAGCCCGCCGATGGTGGAGATGATGACGCAGAAGATGATCGTGGGCTTGAGCAGTGGCACGGTGATGGTCCAGAACTGTCGGGCCCGGTTGGCGCCGTCGATGGCGGCGGCCTCGTAGAGGTCGCGGGGGATGGCCTGCATGGCGGCCAGGAAGATCAGGGCGTTGTACCCGGTCCATCGCCAGTCGACCATGGCCGAGATGGCCACCCAGGAGGCGAACCGGTCGGACTTCCACTCGATGCCGTCGATCCCGACCAGATCGAGCATCCAGTTGATCATGCCGAACTCGCGGCCGAAGAGAACTCCGAAGACGATCGCCACGGCGGCGGTGGAGGTGACGTTCGGCACCAGCACCGCCATCCGCCAGCCGGTGCGCAGCCGTAGCTGCCGGTTGAGCATGTTGGCCAGCCAGAGCGCCAGCAGCAGCTGCGGCACGGTGCTGATGACGAAGATGCCGAGGGTGTTGACCACCGAGTGCCAGAAGTCGCTGTCGGCCAGCAGCTGGGTGTAGTTGTCGACGCCGACGAAGGTGGGATTGCTGCCGAGCAGGTCCCAGTCGTGCAGCGAGACCCAGAAGGTGTACGCCAGCGGCCACGCCCCGAAGATCGCGAAGATCACGAAGAACGGTGCGATGTAGAGGTAGGGCGAGTACTTCGTGTCGATCCGGCTCAGCCGGCCGGCCCGGAACGGGCGGGTGTCACGCGGTGCCGGCGTGGCCGGCCCTCGCGTGTCGAGCTGCAACGCCATGACCCGTTGACTCCTTTCCACGCCCCCGCCCCGCGCCGATCCAGGGCTGGTCACCGGCTGCGTCGCTCGGACGCGGTCGGGCTGGATCGGCGGCGGGGTCGGGGACCATCGGGCCGGCTACTTGGCGGCGGCCTTCTTGGCGTTGGTGATGGCGTCCTGCCACCCCTGTTCGGGGTTGCGCTGACCCAGCTCGACGGTGCGGACCGCGTTCTCCACCTCGGTGCGTACGGCCTGGTTCTTCGGGCCCATGTAGACCGGCTTCAGGGTCTTCGCGCCCTCACCGAAGATCTTGCCGACCGGCGCCTCGGAGAAGTACGCGTTGGTGGCCTCGGTGATGGCGGGGTCGTCCAGCGCCTGCGGCGAGGACGGCAGTGGGCCCTTGGCCTTGAAGGCGCCGATGTGGCCCTCGGCGCTGGTCAGGAACTTGATCAGCTTGATGGCCTCTTCCTGGTTCTTGCTCTGTCGGGGCACGGCCAGGTGCGATCCGCCCCAGTTGCCGCCGTTGCCCGGCACCCGGGCGATGTCCCACTTGCCGCTCGCCTCCGGCCCGGCGTTGCCCTCGATCACGCCGGTCATCCAGGCGGGGCAGGCGATGGTGGCGAACTTGGCCTGCTTGAAGGCGGAGACCCACTCCTCCGACCAGGAGCCGTACTTGCCCGACAGGCCGGCGTTGATGATGTTCATGGTGGTGTCCCAGGCCTGCTTCACCGCCGGGTTGCTGTCCACCACCAGGTTGTCGCTGGTGTCGTAGTAGTGGTAACCCTGCGCGTTGCCGGCCGTCTGGAGCACGATCGTGTTGAAGGTGTTGGTGGCTGCGTCCAGGAACGAGGCGCCGGTGTTGGCGGCCTTGAACTTCTCGCCGGTGGTGATGTAGTCCTCCCAGGTCGGCCAGAGGTTGGAGACCTCCTCACGGTCGGTGGGCAGGCCGGCCTGGGCGAACAGGTCGGTGCGGTAGCACATGGCCATGCCGCCGACATCGGTGCCGAGCCCGATCAGCTGCTTGCCGTCGGCGGTGAGCCCCTGGTTCCACTTCCATTCGAGGAAGTTGCCCTTGAGCTCACCGGCGCCGTGGTCGAGCAGGTTGACGAAGTTGTCCGGGTTGGCCTTGTACTCGACCATCAGGCCTTCCTCGATGGCCACGACGTCCCCGGCGCCCTTACCCGCGGCGAGCCACTGGGTCAGCTTCGGCGAGTACTCGTCGAGGTTGCCGCCGGTGCCCCGCTCGACGATCTTCACGCCCGGGTTGGCGTCCATGTACTGCTGGTAGAGCTGCTCATAGCCGAGTTGCCCGAAGACGTCGACGGTGAGGGTTATCGTGCCGTCCCCGGCGTCCTCGCTGCCGCCGCCGCAGCCGCTGGTGGCAAGCAGGGCGCCGGTGGCGACCAGGGCGACCGCCGCGAGGCGGTGGCGCGGAAAAATGCCCATCTGTGATGACCCCTCTCAGGTCGGATGGTGGTGGTGGGATGAGTCTGAGAGCGCTCTCACGTAGCCTGCGGCCCGCCCGGGACCGGTGTCAAGAGAGCGCTCTCACGGGAGGGTCACAGAATGGCCACGAGCGGGCCTCGCCTGAGGGGCCGCTCGTGGCCACGGGTTGAGGGCTCAGCCGGTGCCGGACCGGTGCCGGACCGGTGCGCGGCTCAGCAGGTGCTGGACCGGTGTGCGGCTCAGCCGGTGCGGACGCCGTCCAGCAGGGCGCGGTCACCGGCGACGGTCAGGGTGTCGAAGCTGACCCGCCCCCAGAGCGCCAGCAGCAGGTCGCTCGCCGTCCCGCTGACGTGCACCCGGGCGTGGTGGTCGTCGTGGTCGAGGATCGTGCCGGTGTCGAGCAGGGCCACCCCCTCGCCGCGCAGCCGCAGGTACCACTCCTGGTCGGCGTCGGTGGCGGACAGCCGGACCACCCCGTGCAACGGGCCGGTCGCGATCCGCCGGCCGGCCGGCAGCCAGGTGTCCAGCACCTCGCTCACCCCGTCGACCGCGAGCTTCGCCTCGATCGGCTCGCCGGCCGCGATGGCGAGCTGGGCGTCCCAGCGGTGCACCGCCGTCTCGTGGGCCATCCGACGCGGCCAGAAGGCCGCCTTCTTCGGCTGTGGCGCCCAGTTCCACGCCGGTGCCTCCGGGTCGAGGGTGTCGAAGAGCGCCATCAGCTCGTCGTACGCCTGCTGCCACTGCTGCACGGCGGCGACCCCCGGCACCGGCTCGACCGGCCGCGACCGGCTCTGTTGGGGCGTGGTGGCCGCACCCGCGCCGGCCACGTCGCGTACCCACTGGTAGATGCCGGCGAGGTGCCGGGTCAGGTCGGTCACCGTCCAGCCGGGGCAGGACAACACGGGTGTCTCAGGCGGTGCCTCGGCAACTGCGGCGGCGAACGCCAGGCCCTCCGCCCGGAGCGCCCCGATCCAGAAGTCCTTGGTGCCGTGCAATCTGCTCATCGCCATCCTCCCGGGGGTGACCGCGCCACCAGTGAGTGTCACGGCTACCCCTCAGCCTAGGGTGAAGGGCGTGTCCGACGTCTACGCCCAGCCGAGTGCCGCCGCGCAACCCGCCAGCACGGACTATCTGTCGCAATACACCACGTTGCGCCTGGGCGGACCGGCCGGCCGGATCGTCACCGCCGCCAGCGCCGAGGAGATCGTCGCCCGGGTACGCGAGGCGGGCCCCGAGATCCTCCTGCTCGCCGGCGGCAGCAATGTGGTCATCGGCGATGTCGGCTTCCCGGGCACCGTGGTCCTCGTCCGCTCGCGCGGCCTGCGGGTGATCGCCGAGGACGAGCAGACCGTGACGGTACGGGTCGAGGCCGGCGAGCCGTGGGACGACCTGGTCGCCGCGACGGTGCGCAACGGCTGGTCGGGGGTGGAGTGCCTGTCCGGCATTCCCGGCTCGACCGGTGCCACCCCGATCCAGAACGTCGGGGCGTACGGGCAGGAGGTCGCCGAGACCATCACCGGTGTGCAGGTCTACGACCGCGCCGCGGGAACCGTCGGGCGGGTCGCCGCCGCGGACTGTGGGTTCGCCTACCGCTCCAGCATCTTCAAGTACAGCGAGCGCTGGGTGGTGCTCTCGGTGGACTTCCGGCTGACCCGCTCGCCGCGCTCCGGCGCGGTGCGCTACGCGGAGCTGGCCCGGTCACTCGACGTCGGAGTCGGTGACCGGGTGCCGCTGGCCCAGGCTCGGAACACGGTGCTGCGGTTGCGCGCCGGGAAGGGCATGGTGCTCGACCCGGCCGACCCGGACACTCGCTCGGTCGGCTCGTTCTTCACCAATCCGGTGCTCGACGGGGCCGCGTACGAGATGTTGCGGCAGCGCGCCGCCGACCTGGGTGAACCACCGGCGTGGCCGGGTACCGGCGACATGGTGAAGGTCAGCGCGGCCTGGCTGATCGACAAGGCCGGCTTCGGCAAGGGCTACCCCGGCCCGGAGGGAGTGGCCATCTCCAGCAAGCACACCCTTGCTCTCACCAATCCCACCGGCACCGCCACCACCCAGGCCCTGATCACCCTCGCCCGCGAGATCCGCGACACCGTCCAGGCCCGCTTCGCCGTCCCCCTCCACCCCGAACCCGTCCTAATCAACTGCACCCTCTGACCCCGCTGATCGAGTTGATCAAGAAGTTTGCGTCTCACCGGGTGCGGGATCCAGGCGCGAACTTCTTGGTCAACAACGGTCAGGTGGGGGCGATGGCGGGCCAGGCGACGGTGAGTTCGCCCAGGCGCCAGCGGCGGGGTCGGTCGAGGATGGGCCAGCCCTGGGCGTGGACGGCGGCCACGGTCTGCAGCCAGCGTTGACGAGGGCCGAAGGGGGCATAGCCGGCGGCGGTCCGCCAGGCCCCCTCCAGAGCCTGGATCAGGTCGTGGACCGGCTCGCCCGGCACGTTGCGGTGGATCAGCGCCTTGGGTAGCCGTTCGGCGAGTTCGGCCGGATTGTCGAGGGAGGCCAGCCGGGTGGCCAGGGTCAACGAGCGCGGGCCGTCGGCGTCGAGCAGCACCCAGCCGCCGAGGCGGCCCAACTCGTCGCAGGTGCCCTCCACCAGCAGCCCGCCCGGGGCGAGGCCCGCAACGAGCGTGGCCCACGCGCCGGCCACCTCGCTCTCGTCGTACTGGCGCAGCACGTTGAACGCGCGGACCAGCCTCGGGCGCAGACCGGCCAGCTCGAAGCCGCCCTGGACGAAGGTGAGCCCGGGTGGGTCGGCGGCGGGAAGGGCGTCGGCGACGCGTACCGGATCGATCTCCAGCCCGACCACCCGCACGTCGGCGCGGACCCGGGCGGCGAGCCGGGCGCGCAGCTCCACCGCCGTCACCGGGGTCGCGCCGTAGCCGAGGTCGACCACCAGCGGGTCCGGTGCGGACCGCAGCGCCTCGGCGCAGCTCTCCACCATCCAGTTGTCCACCCGGCGCAGCCGGTTGGGGCCGGTGGTTCCCCGGGTCGCCACCCCGATCGGCCGGGGCGTCCGCGTGGTCATCGTGGAATCCGGCTCAGCTTGTCCGGTGCACCTTGTGCTGGGCGGCCTGGGCCAGCGGACGGACGACGAGCCGATCCACGTTGACGTGCTGCGGGCGGGTGGCACACCAGGCGATGCAGTCGGCGACGTCCTCGGCAACCAGTGGCTCCGCGACCCCGGCGTAGACGGCACCCGCCCGGTCGGCATCTCCCTGGAAGCGGACCAGGGCGAACTCGTCGGTCCGCACCATGCCCGGGTCGATCTCGATCACCCGGACCGGACGTCCGCACAGCTCCAGCCGCAACGTGCCGGCGATCGCGGTCTGTGCGTGCTTGGCCGCGGTGTAGCCGCCGCCGCCCTCGTACACCGTGAAGCCGGCGGTCGACGAGACGACGACGATGGTGCCGGCGCCCGAGGACTCCAGCGCCGGCAGCAGCGCCTGGGTGACCCGCAGGGTGCCGAGCACGTTGACGTCGTACATCCACTGCCAGTCGGCGACCGACCCGGACTCCACCGGATCAAGCCCGCGTGCCCCGCCGGCGTTGTTGACCAGCAGTGCAACTGACCCGGGTGCCTGCTGCGCGGCCCGCGCGAGGCCGGCCACCGACTCGTCGGAGGTGACATCGCAGGCCACCGCGGTGGCGGCGCCGCCGGCAGCGGTGATCTCGGTGACCAGATCGGTCAACCGGTCGGTACGCCGCGCGGCGGCCAGGACGTGGAAACCCTCGGCGGCGAGCCGCCGGGCGGTGGCTGCGCCGATTCCGCTGGACGCTCCGGTGACGACGGCGACACGACTCATCGGGCCATTCTCACCCCCCGCCCTCGGTCCCCGAGCGGCGCCGTCGACATGAGGTCGGTCACGCCCAGGGGTCTGGCCGACGTATTTCCCGCGGCCGATCGGGAAGATGACATCCGGCGTGGAGGTTTACGCAGGAGCGCCGGTCGTGCGAGACGGCATCAACCGTGGCAAAGGGAGCGGACGTGGCGGAACAGCACACCGGTGTCGGTCGTCAGCGAGGCTCCCTGCCGTGGCCGCGACCCCGGCGGATCGCGACACTCTCGGTGCACACCTCGCCGCTGCACCAGCCGGGCACCGGAGACGCTGGCGGGATGAACGTCTACATCCTTGAGGTCGCCCGGCGGTTGGCCGAGGCGAACGTCGAGGTCGAGATCTTCACCCGGGCCACCTCGGGCGACCTGCCACCCCTGGTGGAGGTGACCCCCGGAGTCCACGTCCGGCACGTGATGGCCGGTCCGCTGGAAGGGCTGACCAAGGAGGAGTTGCCGGGGCAGCTCTGCGCGTTCACCGCCGGCGTGCTGCGCGCCGAGGCGGCCCGCCCACCCGGCCACTACGACCTCGTCCACTCCCACTACTGGCTCTCCGGCCAGGTCGGCTGGCTGGCCAAGGATCGCTGGGGGGTGCCGCTGGTGCACAGCGCGCACACCCTGGCCAAGGTCAAGAACGCGCAGCTCGCCGCCGGAGACCGGCCGGAACCCAAGGCGCGGGTGATCGGCGAGGAGCAGGTGGTCGCGGAGGCGGACCGGCTGGTCGCGAACACCCGGGTCGAGGCGCGGGACCTGATCGGCCGGTACGACGCCGACCCGACCCGGGTGGCGGTGGTGGAGCCCGGCGTGGACCTGGACCGGTTCCGTCCGGTACCCGGCGACCGGGACCGCGCCGCCGCCGACGCCCGTGCGCGGTTGGGCCTGCCGAGCCGAGGTCACCTGGTGGCCTTCGTCGGACGGATCCAACCGCTGAAGGCGCCGGACGTGCTGATTCGGGCGATCGCCGCGCTGCGCGAGCGGGATCCCGCGCTGGCCCGTGACGTCGCGGTGGTGATCTGTGGTGGCCCCAGCGGCAGCGGGCTGGACCGGCCGACCGCCCTGATCGAGCTGGCCGCCTCGCTCGGAGTCACCGACCGGCTGCACTTCCTGCCGCCGCTCACCGGTGCCGACCTGCCCCTGCTGTACCAGGCGGCCGACCTGATCGCGGTGCCGTCGTACAACGAATCCTTCGGTCTGGTCGCGCTGGAGGCCCAGGCCTGCGGCACGCCCGTGGTGGCCGCAGCCGTCGGCGGCCTGGTCACCGCGGTACGCGACCAGGTCAGCGGCGTGCTGGTGCGCGGCCACGACCCGGTCGACTGGGCGCGTACGCTCGGCCGTCTGCTGCCCGATCGGGCGCGTCGGGCCGAGCTGTCCGTCGGCGCCGCCCGGCATGCCCGCAACTTCTCCTGGCACCGCACCGCCACCGGCCTGCTCACCGTCTACGGCGAGGCGATCGCCGCGCACCGGGCGCGCTTCGCCGCCGAACTCGCCACCTCCCGCTGCTGGTGAGTAAGGAAGGGCCCCCTGTTAACGCCTGGTGTATAGGAAGGGCCCCCTGTTAACGCCGGGCAACGCCGGCTGCCGACGATCGGGCGGTGTGGCGGGGCTGGCCGTAGAGTTGATCGGATGAGCGACCTCGGGACCTTGATCGAGTCTGTCTGCGCGGAGCGGGAGCTCGCCTGCGAGTCCACCGGCCCGGGGGCGTACGCGGTGACCCTGCCCGGCACCCACAAGCTCAAGACGATCTGCAACCTGATCGTGGGCGAGCACGCCCTGCGGATCGAGGCTTTCGTGATGCGCCAGCCGGACGAGCGCCGCGAGGAGCTGTGGGCCTGGCTGTTGCAGCGCAACGCCAAGATGTACGCGGTCTCGTTCTCCATCGACGCGGTCGGCGACGTCTACCTCACCGGCCGGGTCAACCCCGCCGGAGTCGACGCCGACGAGCTGGATCGGCTGCTCGGCGCGGTGCTGACCTACGCCGACGAGTCGTTCGACACGATGTTGGAGATCGGCTTCGGCAGCTCGATCCGACGCGAGTGGGAGTGGCGGGTCAAGCGGGGCGAGTCCACGGCCAACCTTGCCGCCTTCGCGCACCTGTTCGAGCCGTCGCAGCCCGGGGTCGATTCGCCGTCCGATGGAGGTTCGGACCGTCCCTGACGGGTAAGCCGCACCGCGCGGTGCGGCGTTGGGACCCGCCGCGCCGAGACACGAGTGTCGAGGAGCGTGAGCACTGATGGCTCAGCGAAACAGCTCGGGTCGCGGCGGGACCGCGACCGGTACCAAGCGGCAGAGCCGCAACGCAGGCCCGAACACGGCGCGGATCTCCGAGTCGGAGATCTCGCAGATGCGTGTGGACGACATCAGGGGGCAGTTGCGCCGGTACGGGGTCTCCGGCATCTCCGCGCTGCGCAAGCCGGAGCTGGTGAAGACGCTGGCGAAGGCGCTCCGGTCGGGCGGTGCCGGACGCCGGAGCAGCGGACCGGCCGGCCGCGCCAGCGCCACGAAGACTTCGGGTACGCGGGCGGGCGCGGCGCGCAAGTCCACGACCAGGGCGGCGCGCAAGTCCACGACGGGAGCGCGCAAGTCCGCCCCGCGGAAGGCCACGGCAAGCACGGCGGCCCGTAAGTCCACGGCGGGTACGGCGGCCCGTAAGTCCACGGCGGGCGCGGCGCCGGCTCGCAGGGCCGCTGCGCCGCGGGGTGCGGCCAAGGCGGCGCCGGCCCGCAGTGGTGGCCCGTCGACCGGCCGGTCGACCTCCCGGTCGGTCCGGTCGTCGCAGGTGATCTCCTCGGTCCAGGACCGACCGGAGCGTCCCGGCCGCAGCCTGGTCACCACCAACCACGACGTCATCCGGCGCTGGGCCCGGGAGCGGGGCGCCAAGCCGGCGACGATCAACGGTACCGAGCGGGACGGCCGAGCCGGCGTGCTCACCTTCAACATTCCGGGTTATCGGGAGAGCAGCCGGGTACGCGAGATCACCTGGGACGAGTGGTTCCATACCTTCGATCTCCGCCGGCTGAACCTGATCTACCAGGAGCAGCTGCGCGACGGCCGGCAGAGCAACTTCTTCCGGACCGAATCACCCGATCGGGAGGACGGGTGAGAGGTTTGCGGGAATGTCGTCCGGGTACCCGCTGTTGGCGGTGAGCGAGGGCCCGTGATTGGCCGTCCGGGACCGAAACCCGTCGCTGTGACGGGCGAGACAGCCGATCAGGTTGAATCGGAACGGCGGGCCGAACTAACTTTATTGAACCGCGCCACGCTCGGAACCGTTCGGGGGAGCGGCGGATCGATCAGATCCGTGCACCGGGTGAGGCGTCGGGGGACGGGTGGACCGACACCGTTGGGGGACGGTGGCCCACCTGTTTGGACCGGCGGCGCGAGCGGGCGTTGCTTACGGGGGTGAGTGCCGCCCGCCGCCGCCGGTCGTACGGCCCGATGTGCCCGGCACGCTTCGTGTCGGGCACATCGGCGTGTCACCCGACTCAGGCGCGAGTGGCCAACGACGGCTCGACCGGCTCCGCCAACTGGCGGCGCAGGGCGGCCACCCGCCGTTCCCGGGACGGCCCGGCGAGCAGGTGTCCGCCGGCGGCCAGCAGGCCCAGCGCACCGACGAGCAGCCAGTGCCCGTCGCCCCACCGCTGCAGGCTGAACCCGCCGAGCGTGGGTGCCACGAACGACGCCGCCGGGAAGGCCAGGTAGAACACCGACTGGTAGCGGGCCCGCAGGACAGGCGGCGCCAGGTCCGCGTTGATCTGCGCGTTGGGCGGTGCGGCCAGCATCGAGCCAACCGTCCAGACGACGCAGGCGACCAGGTAGAACGGGAGGACGTCGGCGGCGGCGAGCGCACCGAAGCCGACGGCGAGCAGCGCGGTGGAGAGGGCCAGCACGTGGGCCTTGCGGTGACGGTCGATGAGCCGGGGTACGAAGAGTTGCCCCAGGACGATCAACACCCCGCCCAGCGCCACCACCGTGCCGTAGGCGGACGGCCCCAGCCCGTCCGCCCGCATCGCCAGCGGCATGATCGTCGATGCCTGCATGGTCAGTACGGCCAGGATGAAGGTCAGCCCCACGAAGGTCATGAAGTGCCGGTCGGTCAACGCGGTGTGCAGCCCCGGCCGCCGGTGCACCGGGCGTGCGTCGATGTGCGAGGTAACCAGCGTGCCGCTGGGTGGTGTCGGCAGCGTGCCGGTGGGCGTCGTCGCCGGTGGAGCCGGTGTCGTGCCACGCGTGCCGAGAGTCTCGGGGACCTTCCAGGCGATGAGTGCGGCGGTGGCCAGTGTGGCGACGGCGTCGACCAGGAACAGTGCGACATAGCTCGCCTCGGCCAGCAGGCCGGCCAGCAGCGAGGCCACTGCCATGCCGAGGTTGAAGGCCCAGAACTGCAGGTTGAACGCGCGCGACCGGCGGTGCTCGGGTACCACGTCGACGATCGCCGCGACGAAGGCCGGGCTCGGCATCGAGTGCGTGACGCCGACCAGCAGGGCGAGCGCCGCGATCACACCGAGGTGCTGGCTGAGCGCCAGCGCGACCATCAGGACGGCGGTGACCAGGTGTGCCGCGAGCAGCGTCGAACGCCGTCCCCAGCGGTCGGCCAGGACGCCGCCGAGCAGCACGCCGGCCGCCCCGCCGGCGCCGTAGGCGCCGACGACCAGGCCGGCGAGCGATTCGCTGGCACCCCGACTGGCGGTCAGGTAGAGCGACAGGAAGAGCATCGCGAACGCGCCGGCCCGATTGATCAGCAGGCCGGCCCAGAGGTACCAGAACGTGGCGGGCAGCCCGCCCGCGGTGTCGGTCAGCCAGCGCCGTGGCCCCCCGGCTGCCGGGCGGTCGTGCTGCGCTGCGGCCCGCACTCCGACCTCCCAATCTGTTCGGTTACCTAACAGATCTTGCCTGAGCGGTGGGAGGCCAGGCGTGCCGGGGCGGTGTCACCCTCCGGTGGTGGCCACCGGCTCGGCCGCCTGAGGCGCGGCGGGCTGCGGTGCGGTCGACTGGACCGTCACCACCGGCGCGGCGCCCGCGGTACGCAGCGCTACGGCGCGTCGCTCCCGGGCCGGCCCGGACAGCAGGTGGCCGACTGCCATCACCACGCCGATCGCGGCGCAGCCGAACCAGAGCGCCGCGTTGCCGGCCTGCTCGCGCACCAGGCCGCCGAGGATGGGGGCCGCTGCCCCGGCCAGCTGCCAGGAGAGCGAGAAGACGCCCTGGTAGCGACCGCGCAGTTCGGCGGGGGAGAGTTCGGCGATGAGGGTGGCGTTGGACGGCGAGTTCAGCATCTCGCCGAGCGTCCAGATCAGCACGGTGAACCCGTAGAACCAGGCGACGTCGGCGAACGCGGTCAGCCCGAAGCCGACTCCCATGACGATCGCGGCCAGGGCGAGTACGTGCGACCGGCTGCGGCCCTTGATCAGCCTGGGTATGAAGAGTTGGCCGGCCACGATCAGGACACCGTTGAGCGCGATCACCGAGCCGTAGGTGGCGGGGCTCAGGCCCGAGTCGGCCATCGCGATCGGCAGCATCGAGATGTGCTGGAGGAAGACCAGTGCGCCGAGCAGGTTCAGCGCGACGAATCCCAGGTACACCCGGTCGGTCAGGATGGTGCGCAGGGCACCGGCCGGGGCGCCGCCCCGGGGCATGCTGACGGTGACCGTACGGGTTTCCTTCACCTTGATGAAGATGATCAGTGCGGTGACCACCGTGGTGGACGCGTTCACCACGAAGAGCAGCAGGTAGCCGGCCTGTGCGGCAAATCCGGCCAGCACCGCGGCGCAGGCGAACCCGAGGTTGATCGCCCAGTAGTTGAGCGAGAAGGCACGGAGCCGGTCCCGTTCGGGCACCACGTCGATCATCATGGCGCCGAACGCCGGTCGGGCCGCCTCGGCGAAGAGGCCGAGCAGCAGGGCGCCCGCCGCGACCGTCCACAGGTCGCGGGCGAAGCCCATGGCGAGCATCATGGCGGCCGCGCCCAGGTGGGCGGTGAGCAGAGTGGGACGCCGCCCCCAGCGGTCGGTCAGGGTGCCGCCGGCCGTGGTGCCGACGGCGCCGCCCACTCCCCACATGCCGAGCACCAGGCCGGCCTGGTAGGCGGAGAAGCCGCGTTCCTGAGTCAGGTAGATCGCGAGGAACACGAGGACGAACGAGCCGAGCCGGTTGATCAGCGTGCCGGTCCAGAGGTACCAGAAGGTCCTAGGTAGCCCACCTGTGGTGTCCCGGAACCAACCCCGCATCGCGCCCACGCCGGCGCCCCCGTTTCGTAATGCCTGGTCATCTAGGTGATCCTTACAACCTAGTGGTGCGCCGGAATCGGGGTCACCCCGATTTCCACGTGGTGGTCGTCACGACCCTTCCCGCGCGTCCCGGCGGGCCTTGCGGCAGGATGATCGGCATGACAGCTAGCGAGGGGCCCACCGTCGGGACGCTGGTCCTGCTGCGGCACGGCGAAAGCGACTGGAACGCGAAGAACCTCTTCACCGGCTGGGTCGACGTCGACCTGACCGAGAAGGGGGAGAGCGAGGCGCGCCGCGGCGGTGAGCTGATGCGCGAGCATGACCTGCTGCCGGACGTGGTGCACACCAGCGTGATGCGCCGCGCGATCCGCACGGCCGAGCTGGCGCTGAACGCCGCCGACCGGCACTGGATCGCGGTGCGCCGGTCGTGGCGGCTGAACGAGCGTCACTACGGCGCCCTGCAGGGCAAGAACAAGAAGCAGACCCTCGACGAGTACGGCGAGGAGCAGTTCATGCTCTGGCGCCGCTCGTACGACACCCCTCCGCCGCCGATCGCCGACGACGACGAGTGGTCGCAGGTCGGCGATCCGCGGTACGCGCTGCTGCCGACCGAGCTGATGCCGCGTACCGAGTGCCTCAAGGACGTCGTGGAGCGGATGCTGCCGTACTGGTACGACTCGATCGTGCCGGACATCCTGGCCGGCCGCACGGTGCTGGTGGCCGCGCACGGCAACTCGCTGCGGGCGCTGGTCAAGCACCTGGACCAGATCAGTGACGAGGCGATCGCGAA
Organism: Micromonospora phaseoli; assembly: GCF_900109115.1. GTDB lineage: Bacteria > Actinomycetota > Actinomycetes > Mycobacteriales > Micromonosporaceae > Micromonospora > Micromonospora phaseoli. The sequence continues at coordinate 640,903 of NZ_FNYV01000003.1, read as the reverse complement.
GCTGAACATCCCCACCGGGATTCCGCTGCGCTACGACCTGGACCCGCTGCTGCGCCCGCAGACCCTGGGCGGCACCTACCTTGACCCGGAGGCCGCCAAGAAGGCCGCCGCCGCGGTGGCGAATCAGGGCCGCTGACCCACCGGCGTTCGTTGTTAAGAAGGGCCCCCTGCTATACGCGAGGCGTTAACAGGGGGCCCTTCCTTGCACCTCAGGCGGGGGTTACGGGTTCACCGGTGATCAGGTAGACCACGTGCTCGCCGCTGTTGACCGCGTGGTCGGCAAAGCGCTCGTAGAAGCGACCGAGCAGGGTGGCGTCGATGGCGGTCTCCACGCCGTACGGCCAGTCCGCGCCGAGCAGCACCCCGAACAGGCCCTTGTGCAGCTCGTCCATCGCGTCGTCGTCGCTGTCCAGCTCGGCGGCGAGGTCGGCGTCGGGGTGGGCCAGCACCGAGGCGATCTTCTCGGCCATCCGGTCGGCGATGTTGGCCATGTCGGTGAAGACCGGCCGCAGCTCGGCCGGCACGGCCGGCGACGGGTGCCGGCGCAGCGCGGTCTTGGCGACGTGGTCGGCCAGGTCGCCCATCCGTTCGAGGTCGGCGGCGACGTGCAGTGCGGTGATCATGGCACGTAGGTCGCCGGCGACCGGTGCCTGGCGGGCCAGCAGGTCGCAGACCCGCTCCTCCACCTGCCGGTAGCGCGCGTCGATCTCGGCATCCTGCTCGATCACCGACTCGGCCGCCCGGCGGTCGGCGGCGAGCAGGGCCCGGGTCGCCTGGCGTAGCGCCTCCCGTACTCCCTCGGCCATCTCCACCAGTAGCTGGCTGACGGCTTCAAGTTCGGCCCGGAACTCGTCGCGCATGCTCACGTCCTGTCCGTCGGCGCCGGCTGTCTGGCCGGCGAGGGGTTTGCGCAGGTCCGCCGCTCAAACTAGGGCTACCGGGAGGACCGGAGGTGAACGCGGATGAACTACGCCGGACACGGAGGTGAACTTTCCTGAAAGTGAGAGTGCTTCGTCCCGTTCTGGCCGGTAGCCGGGTGAACAATGACCATACGATCGCCGGGTGACGTGGGCGGTGACAGTGGGTGTGGCCGCGGCCCTGGTGGTCGGGGTGGCCGCTGGCCTGTGGCTGCCCCGGATCGTTTCGGGTTTCCGGCTCGCCAAGGGGAGGCACGCGATCGTCGACGAAGTGCAGGTCGGGCTCGGCCGCCGCGCGATCGACTCGCTGCGCGCGGGGGTCGTGGTGCTCGACGCCGAGGATGTCCCTGTGCTGGTCAATCCGGCGGCACGGGCGATGGGGCTGCTGCGCACCGGCGGCCGGCCGGGTTCGATCGCCGCGCACCCGTTGATCCGTACCCTGGCGGGGCAGGTACGGCGTACCGGGGTGCGGCGCGAGATCGAGCTGGACCTGCCCCGGGGGCGCGACAACGCCGGGGAGAACCCGCTCGGCGTGCACCTGCGGGCGATGGGGCTGGGCAACGGCTACGTCGCCGTGGAGGCGGCCGATGTGACCGAGTCGCACCGGCTGGCCCGCGTCCGGCGCGACTTCGTGGCCAACGTGAGCCATGAGCTGAAGACACCGATCGGCGCGCTGCAACTGCTCGCCGAGGCGCTGCTCGACGCCACTGGACCGGCCGGTGACGGGCGTCCGGACCTCTCCGAGGACCTGGTCGCCGCCCGCCGATTCGCCGAGCGGATCCAGCACGAGTCGACCCGGCTGGGGCGGTTGGTGCAGGAGTTGCTGGAGCTGACCCGGCTCCAGGGGGCCGAACCGCAGCCGGCTCCGGAACCGGTCCCGGTGGACTGGGTGATTTCCGAGGTGGTCGACCGGACCCGGACCGCCGCCGCGGCCCGCCGGATCGAGGTGACGGTCGAGGCCGAGCGGGGGCTGACCGTGTACGGCAGCGACAGCCAGTTGGCCACCGCCGTGGCGAACCTGGTGGAGAACGCCGTCAACTACTCGGGCGAGGAGACGACGGTACGCATCACCGCCCGAGCCGCCGGCGAACAGGTGGAGATCGCCGTCGCGGACCAGGGCATCGGCATCGCGCCCACCGACGTGGACCGGATCTTCGAGCGGTTCTACCGGGCCGACCAGGCCCGCTCCCGGTTGACCGGCGGCACCGGTCTCGGGTTGGCGATCGTCAAGCACATCGCGAGCAACCATGGCGGCCGGGTGGATGTGGCGAGCACTCTTGGTGGCGGGTCGACGTTCACCCTCCGGCTGCCCGCCCGACCGCCGGACGACCTTCTGGCGACACTGTCACCTGCTGGGATCGACGCCGGTTCGGCCGAGCCTCGGCAGGGCTGACCGAAGATGGATCAGGCCGGGCTCCGCCCGGTCCGACCCGAATGGATCAGACCGGGCTCCGCCCGGTCCGGCCCGGATGGAAAGGAAACGCCGTTGAGTCGCGTTCTGGTGGTCGAGGACGAGGAGTCGTTCTCCGACGCCCTGTCGTACATGCTCCGGAAGGAGGGGTTCGAGGTGTCCGTGGCCGCCACGGGTACGTCGGCCCTGACCGAGTTCGACCGGACCGGCGCCGACATCGTCCTGCTCGACCTGATGCTGCCGGAGATGTCCGGCACCGAGGTGTGCCGACAACTGCGCCAGCGCTCGCACGTGCCGATCATCATGGTCACCGCGCGGGACAGCGAGATCGACAAGGTGGTCGGCCTGGAGATCGGCGCGGACGACTACGTGACCAAGCCGTACTCGCCCCGGGAACTGGTGGCCCGGATCCGGGCGGTGCTGCGGCGGCAGAGCCCGGAGGCGCCCGAGTCGGGTGCCCCGACGCTGGCCGCCGGCCCGGTCCGGATGGACATCGAGCGGCACGTGGTGACCGTCGACGGGGGGTCGGTGCAGCTGCCACTCAAGGAGTTCGAGCTGCTTGAGCTGCTGCTCCGCAACGCGGGCCGGGTGCTCACCCGAGGCCAGTTGATCGACCGGGTCTGGGGCGCGGACTACGTGGGTGACACCAAGACCCTGGACGTGCACGTCAAGCGGCTGCGCTCGAAGATCGAGCCGGAGCCGTCCGCTCCCCGTCACATCGTCACGGTGCGTGGCCTCGGGTACAAGTTCGAGCCCTGAGCCGAGCCGTACCGGGCGCCCGGTGAAGTGTCGCTGTCAGAGGGGGTCAGCGGGGTGGGGGGCGACCATGCCCTGCCGGGTCCGCGCCCCGCACAGCTCTGCCAGTTTCGCGTACGCGGCCTCGCCGATGAGGGCGGTCAGCTCCGGACGGTAAGAGAGGTACATCGGCTCGGCGCTGACGTGCGCGTCCGTGGACGAGGTGCACCACCAGTCGAGGTCGTGCCCACCGGCACCCCAGCCCCGCCGGTCGAACTCGGCCAACGTGGACACCAGCACCTTCGTGTCGTCCGGCCGCTTCACCCAATCCTGGTCCCGGCGGATCGGCAGCTGCCAGCACACATCGGGTTTGTACTCCAGGGGGTGCACCCCGTCGCGCAGGGCCTGGGCGTGCAGCGCGCAGCCGCCCCCGCCCGGGAAGTCCGCGTCGTTCAGGAAGACGCAGGGGCCGTCCTCGCTCTGGGTGGCGGTGCGACGCGCCGGGTTCGTCCCGTCCACGGTGTCGTTGGCGGTCCAGTTCTTGACGCCGCGCCGGAAGTGCTGCCAGGTCGCCGGGGTCAGCAGCTTCACGGCGGCGCGGACCCGCTTCTCGTCGTCGGCGTCGGTGAAGAACGCGCCGTGCGAGCAGCAGCCGTCGGCGGCCCGGCCGGCGATGATGCCGTGGCAGCCCTTGCCGAAGATGCAGGTCCACCGGGACAGCAACCAGGTCAGGTCGGCCCGGACCAGGTGCCGTTCGTCCGCCGGGTCGACGAACTCGATCCACTCCCGGGGGAAATCCAGCGGCACCTCACGGCTGCGTGGGTCGGTCGGGTCGTCCACGAGCACGCGAAGTTCGATCTGCGCTGTCACTCGGCCCAGCGTACGCGTGGTGCGCCTGGCGGGTAGGCAAGTGGCGTGAACCCGTTGGCCTAGGGTTCTCCCATGCGACTGGGTGTTCTCGACGTCGGTTCGAACACGGTGCATCTGCTGGTGGTCGACGCCCACCGCGGGGCACATCCGTGGCCGGCGCACTCGGAAAAGACCGTGCTGCGGCTCGCCGAGCAGATCGGCCCGGACGGCGCGATCGCCGAGGCCGGCGCGGACGCCCTGGTCGAGGCGGTCAGCTTGGCCCGCACCTCGGCCGCCGGGCTGAAGGTGGACGACCTGATCGCCTTCGCCACCTCCGCGGTGCGCGACGCCACCAACGCCGCCGAAGTACTGGCCCGGGTGTGGGACGCCGCCGGCGTACGCCTTGAGGTGCTCGCCGGTGCCGACGAGGCGCGGCTGACTTTCCTGGCGGTCCGGCGCTGGTTCGGCTGGTCCGCGGGGCGGCTGCTGGTGCTGGACATCGGCGGCGGCTCGCTGGAGATCGCGGCCGGCATCGACGAGGATCCGGACGTCGCGGTGTCGCTGCCCCTGGGTGCCGGCCGGCTGACCCGGGACCGGCTCGGTATCGATCCGGAGAGCACCGCGCCGCCCACTCCGGAGCAGGTGGACGAGCTGCGACAGTACGTCGACGGCCTGCTCGACCCGGTGGTCGAGCGGATGCTCACGGTGGGGTGGGAACGCCCGGTGGCCACCTCCAAGACGTTCCGTACCCTGGCCCGGCTCGCCGGCGCGGCGCCCAGTGGCGCCGGGCTGTGGGCCCGGCGCCGGCTCACCCGCGCCGGGCTGCGGCAGGTGCTCGGCTTCATCCGGCACATCCCCCCGGTGCAGCTGGTCGAGCTGGAAGGGGTGAGCGCCGGCCGTGCCCACCAGGTGCTGGCCGGTGCCGTCGTCGCCGAGTCGGTGATGCGCCGACTCGGCGTGGACTCCCTGGACATCTGCCCCTGGGCGTTGCGTGAGGGCGTGATCCTCAGCAGGTTGGACCAACTGGCGCCGGTGTGATCCCCGGCTACCCTCGGTGGTGTGACTACCCGCGTCCCGGTCCTTCTGTCCAGTTCCTCGGTCTTCCCTGAACGGACCGCGGCGGCGTTCCAGCTGGCCGCGGCGCTCGGCTACGACGGGCTCGAGGTGATGGTCTGGACCGACGCGGTCAGCCAGGATGCCGGCGCGCTGCGGGGACTGGCCGACCATTACGGCGTGCCGGTGCTCTCCGTGCACGCGCCCTGCCTGTTGGTGACCCAGCGGGTGTGGAGCACCGACCCGTGGGAGCGGCTGCGCCGGGCGGCAGTGCTGGCCGAGACGTTGGGGGCGCCGACCGTCGTGGTGCATCCGCCGTTCACCTGGCAGCGGGACTATGCCCGCAACTTCGCCGAGGGCCTCGACCGGGTGGCCGGCGAGTTCGGCGGGCTGCGGTTCGCGGTGGAGAACATGTATCCGGTGCGGATGGCCGGTCGCCAGTTCGTCCCGTATGTGCCCGGTTGGGATCCGACCGACAGCGGTTACTCCTCGTACACGCTGGACCTGTCACACTGCGCTGCCTCGCACACCGACGCCCTGGAGATGGCCGACCGGATGGGCACCGGGCTGGCACACGTACACCTGGGTGACGGCACCGGCGAGGGGCGCGACGAGCACCTGGTGCCGGGCCGCGGCAACCAGCCCTGCGCCGAGCTGCTGCGTTCGCTGGCCGGCCGGGGCTTCTCCGGTTCGGTGGCGGTGGAGGTGACCACCCGGGGCGCGAAGAGCCAGCAGGTGCGCGAGGCGGACCTGCGCGAGGCGTTGGCCTTTGCCCGCCAGCACCTCAACACCCCGTCCCCGGTCGACGTCTGATCTGCGGCGGGCCCGGTCGGGCGGCAGCTCAGGAAACCGGCGTCAGCGGGTCCGGCTGGCTGGGCACGGCGGCCCGCTTACGGGCCCGGTGCGCGGCCACGTGCGAGCGGGTGGCGCACCGCTCCGAGCAGAACCGCCGGCAGCAGTTGGACGAGGTGTCCAGGTAGACGTTGCCGCAGCGGTCGTCGGCGCAGACGCCGAACCGGGCGCTGCCGTACTCGCAGAGCCAGACCGACAGGCCCCAGACCGCGCCGGCCAGGTATTCCGAACTGACCGAGGCGCCCCGACTGGTGACGTGCATGTGCCAGTCGCTGGAGTCGTGCCCCGAGATGCGCGGCTGCACCGGGAACGCTTCCAGGAGCGCGTTCAGCTCGGTGACAGCCCGGGAGTCCCGCCCGGAGGTGCCGTAGTCGAAGACGTCACGCAGCCGCTTCTGCGCCCGCCGGAAGGTCGTCAGGTCCCGCTCCGCGACCTCGTCACGCATCCACTCGTGGTCGTCGGAGAAGAGGGCCCGCAGGTCGTCGAGGTCGTCCAGGCGGGCGTTGACGAGGTCAACCCCGGTCCGGGCGTACGCGTCGAAGTTCACGCCTCCAACGGTAGACGACTCATCCGGGGCGTGACGCGTCGATGTAGTGCGGCAGGAAGCGGGCGTAGCCGTCGGTGATCAGGCTGGCGCTCTCCCTGAGCCCGGCGCCCGCCGACTCGCCGTCGACGACCCAGCTGCCCAGCACCATCCGGCTGCCGGCGAATTCGGGCAGCGCCCGGAACTCCTGGTAGCAGAAGCCTTCGTCACCGTAGTCGCCCGGATTGGTGATCTCCCCACCTGCGGTGACGATCCGGACCCCGGCGCCCTCCCGCCCGAGCAGCGGCTTGGCGACGTACTCCGACATCCCGCGCGGTGAGTCCAGGTACGCCGGCAGCAGCAGTTCGTGGCCCGGATACAGCTCCCAGAGCACGGCCAGCAGCGCCTTGTTGGACAGCAGCAGTTTCCACGCCGGCTCGATCCAGGTGGTCGGCGTGCCGGGCTCCAGCGCCAGCGGCCCGTACGGCTCGGTGAGCATCCACTCCCACGGGTAGAGCTTGAAGCAGGTGGTGACCGGCCGGTCTGCGGTGTCGGTGAAGCGCCGGCCGTCCCAGCCGATGTCCTGGATCGGCAGCAGTTCCACGTCCAGCCCGGCCTGGCGGGCGGTCTCGGCCAGGTAGCCGGCGGTCATGTGGTCCTCGCCGGTCTCCTCTTCGTTGGACCAGACCACGTGCACCCGCCGGTCGTGCAGGCCCGCACCGATCTTCGTCCAGGCGGCGACCAGCCGTTCGTGCAGGCTGTTCCACTGGTCCAGCTCCGGCCGGGTGTGCTCCAGCCAGTACCACTGGATGATGCTCGCCTCGACCAGCGCGGTCGGGGTGTCCGCGTTGTACTCCAGCAGCTTCGGCGGCCAGCTGCCGTCGTACCAGAGATCGAAGCGGCCGTAGAGGGTCGGCGGCTTCTCCCGCAGCGAGCGGGCGACCGCCTCGGCCGCCACGGCGGGAATGCCGAACTCGGCGTACCGGTCGCGGGCCACCACGTGCTCGGCGGCGGCCACCGACATCCGGTGCAGCTCCTCGGTGGCCTCCTCCAGTCGCAGCACCTCGTCCAGCTCGAAGGCGTACGCCGCGCTCTCGTCCCAGTACGACATCACTCCGCCGTCGGGCAGTTCGGTGTCGACGTACACCAGGCCCTGCTCGCGGATGGTGGCGTCCCAGCCGGGGCGCGGGGTCATCTGCTCGCGGCGCACGCTCACCCGCCGCAGGAGGCGAGATGGGTTCCGAAGCCGCCCCGCTCGGGTACGGTCGCCCCGACCGGCTCCGGTGCGCCCCGGTAGGTGGCGGTGCCGGTGGCAAGTGCCGGGGTTCGCATGGCCAGGGCCACGGTGTCACCGCCACCGGTCGGGCCGAGGGCGCAGTCGTCATCGTCGTCGTCGGAGGTCATGTTGCAGCCGGAGAGGGCGAGCGCCAGGGCAGTGAGCGCGCCGAGCTGCACGGAGGCCGACCGGAGTCGGCGTCGAGGGCGGTTTTCCACGTCATCGTTGTAACCGATGCGTGCCAGGCGCGCCGCCCCGGGCTGGTGTAAGCAGGGGCCCCCTGTTAACGCCTCAGGTATAGAGGGGTTCCCTTCTCACGCAGAAGTGTTAAAAGGGGGCCCCTCCTTGCACCTTGGGCGGGCGTGCGCTGGCGGGTCGGACGGGCGTTACGCTCGGCTCATGCTCCGTTCCGTCATCCTCGCCGCCTCCCGGTCATCCCGGGTCGAGCGGCTCGTCGCGACGGCCCCGTTCTCCCGGGACGTCGTGCGCCGGTTCGTGGCCGGCGCCAAGACCACCGACGCGTTGCGCGCAACCCGCGAACTCGTCGACGATGGTCTCGCAGTCACCCTCGACAACCTCGGTGAGGACACCGTCACGGCAGAGCAGGCGACCGCCACCAGGGACGAGTACCTCGCCCTGCTGCGGATGCTCGCCGAGGCGGGGCTGACGCCCGCCGCCGAGGTGAGCGTGAAGCTGTCCGCGCTCGGGCAGAGCTTCGACGAGCAGCTCGCCTACGACAACGCCCGGACCATCTGTGTCGCCGCCGAGGCCGCGGGCACCACCGTCACGCTGGACATGGAGGACCACACCACCACCGACTCGACCCTCGACATCCTGGCCAAGCTGCGCAAGGACTTCCCGTCGACCGGGGCGGTGCTCCAGGCGTACCTGCGGCGGACCGAGTCGGACTGCCGCGAGCTGGCCACGGCCGGGTCCCGGGTGCGGCTGTGCAAGGGGGCGTACTCCGAGCCGGAGTCGGTGGCCCACCAGTCGGCCCGCGAGGTCGACAAGTCCTACGTCCGCTGCCTGAACATCCTGATGTCCGGTGACGGCTACCCGATGCTGGCCACCCACGACCCGCGCCTGATCGCCATCGGCGAGGACCGGGCCCGCTGGTTCGATCGGGGTCACGACGGCTTCGAGTTCCAGATGCTCTACGGCATTCGGCCGGAGGAGCAGGCCCGCCTGAGCGGTGAGGGCTACACGGTGCGGACCTACGTGCCCTACGGCGACGACTGGTACGGCTACCTGATGCGTCGCCTCGCCGAGCGCCCCGCCAACCTGGCGTTCTTCGCCCGCGCACTCACGTCCAAGAAGTAACTCGTCCGGATCCGGGCCGCCGACCCTGCGGGAGGCGGCCCGACGTCCTGCCCTTGACGAATTTGGCTAATGGGGTTAGCTTCTTGGCTATGGCTATTAGCTTTGTGGGGCGGGACGACGGGCGGATCGCGTACGAGGTGCACGGGCGGGGGCCGCTGGTGGTCCTGGCGCACGGCATGGGGGAGAACCGTCACTCCTACCGCCACCTGATCCCACTGCTGGTCGATGCGGGCTACCGGGTGGCCTCGGTGGACGTGCGGGGGCACGGCGACTCCAGCGCCGGCTGGCCGTCGTACGCCCCGGCGGAGGTGGGCGGCGATTTGCTCGCGGTGGTCCGCGACCTTGGTGACGGTCCGGCCGTCCTGGTCGGCAACTCGTCCAGCGCGGCCGCCGTGGTCTTCGCCGCCACCGAAGCGCCGGAACGGGTCGGCGGCATCGTGCTGGTCGGCGCGTTCGTCGAGCAGCGCAAGCTCAACCCCCTCATCTGGCTGGCCCAGGCAGCGGTGTTGCGCAGCCCGCGGTTGTTCGGGATGTTCCACCGCACGCTCTTCCCGGTGCATCGTCCGGCCGACGACGCGGAGTACCGGAAGCAGATGGTGACCGCGTTGCGCCGCCCCGGCCGGATGGCGCCGGTGCGCGGCGTGATCGTCCCGGTCCAGCCACACTGGACCGCCCAGGCTCCGCTGGTGCGGCAGCCGGTGTTGGTGCTGATGGGATCGAAGGATCCCGACTTTCCCGATCCGCCCGCCGAGGCCCGGGCCGCCCGACGGCTCTTCGAGGTCGCCGAGGCGCGCATGATCGCCGATGCCGGGCACTATCCGCACGCCGACCGGCCGGCGGCGATGCTGGCCGAACTGGTCGACTTCCTGGCGGTGACCGATCGTGCCTAGGGCCGGGCTCACCCCGCAGGTCGTGGTGCACGAGGCGGCCCGGCTCGCCGACGAGGTCGGGTACGACCGGCTCACCCTCGCCGCGCTGGCGAACCGGCTCGGCGTCGCGCTGCCCAGCCTCTACAAGCACGTCAGGGGGGCCGACGCGCTGGCACAGAAGCTGTCGGCGCTGGCCACCGCCGAGCTCGCCGAGGAGATGACCACGGCCGCCGCCGGCCGCAGCGGCGAGGACGCGCTGCGGGCCGTCGCCGCCGCGTACCGCTCGTACGCGCGCCGGCACCCCGGCCGATACTTGTCCGCCCAGCGGGTGCCGGACCCGGCCGACCCGGCGCACCTGGCCGCGGGGCAGCGCGCGGTCGGCGTCGTCTACGCCATCCTGCGGGGATACGGAATCGACGGTGACGCAGCGGTGGACGCCGTCCGGATGTTCCGCGCCGCCGTGCACGGCTTCGTCTCGCTGGAGGCGACCGGTGACTTCGGCCTGCCCCGCGCGGTGGACCACTCCTTCGACCAGATGGTCGCCGCCCTTGGTGTCGCGTTCCGCTCCTGGCCCACCACCGCACTGAGCGGTACGGGCTGACATCCGGGCAGCCGGGACAGTTCGGCGGAGGGGCCTATTCCGCTGACCCGGCCGGAGCCGTAGCCTGCGCCGGTGACCGACGGGGGATATGCGGCCGGGGACAATCCGATGCCGACCGACACGACACGTACCGATGGGATGCCGACCGATGCGACGGCAGGCGAGACGGTGCCGGCAGCAGCGGCGGTGCCCGATCGGCGTCGGCGCCGACGCTGGCCCCTGTGGTCGGCGCTCGTCGCGGTCGTGCTGCTGCTGGCCGGTGGCGTGCCCGCGGTGCTGCTGGCCGACCGACTGCGGGGCGGGAACGTCGGGACGCCCGCCACGGCCGCCTCGCCGTCGGAGAACCCGACCACCATCGCCGCGCGGCAGGTCGCCGAGCGGATCACCGCGCAGTTGGACCGGCAGGCCGCGGCGTTGCTCGGCGGGGACCGGTCCGGCTTCCTGGCGGTCGCGGAAGCCGCCGCGGTGCGTACCGACCTGCGTCGCCGCTTCGCCTCGCTCCGGGCACTGCGGGTCACCCAGTGGGAGGCCCGGGCGAACGGCCTGCCCACGTCGGCCGGGAAAGCCGGTGAGTGGCGGCTGGCGGTCGAGTTCCGCTACTGCTTCGTGGTGCCGGACTGCAACCCCAGCCCGCTGATCGTCGACACCCGGTGGCGCGACGGCGCAGAGCCCCGCCTGCTCTCGCTCGGCAAGTCGAAGACCGCGCCGTCCTACGGCGACCGGGCCAACGGACAACCCGGCAGCCTCCCCTGGGAGGTCAGTGAGTTGGTCTCCAAGGTGGGCAGGCGAACGGTGGTAGCCACCGTGCCGGCGTACCGTCACCGGCTGCCCGGCCTGCTGAAGCGCGCCGAGGCGGCGGCGAAGGTGGCCGACGGGTACGCGGTGAGCGGTGCCGCACCCGACCGGTACCGGATCTTCTACGCGGGCCAGCAGGAGTGGAAGCGGTGGTACGGCGGCGACCATCCGGAGTGGAGCGCCGGGTACGCGATCAACGTCGGCGGCGGCCACTACGAGATCGCGCTCGCGCCCGACAGCTTCGACTACGGAACCGGCCTAGACAGCGTGCTCCGGCACGAGTTGGCACACGCAGCCTCGCTGCCGCAGAAGCGGGACTATTCGGACGACTCGACATGGTGGTTGGTCGAAGGGGTGGCGGAACTCGCGGCGGTCGACGGCCAGTCGGTCGCCCGCTACGAGGGGTTGGACTCCGCCCGGCGGTTGGTCAAGGGCGACTGGGACGGCAAGCTCGACTCCCTCATCCCCGACGAGGACACCTCGGACGACCAGGTGACCGGCAGTTACGGCATCGCGTACCTCGCCGCCCAGTACCTCATCGACCGGTTCGGCGAGGAACGGCTGTTCGCCTTCGTCAAGGCGGTGGTGCACGACCGGCGGGTGCCGGCACAGACCTCCGAGGAGATCTTCGACGAGTCCTGGGCCAGCCTGCACAAGAAGTGCGTGGCGTACATCCGGGCTGCGGTGCGCTGACCGGGCGGGGCTTCGTCGTCGGAGTCGACGCGGGCTCGTAGCATGTGTCGGGTGCGCCGCACCGACTCGCCGCGGCTGCTCGCAGCCACGCGGCCCCGCCTGCTCACCGCCCTGCTCGCCGTCGTCGTCCTGACGCTCACCACCGCCGCCTCGTGTGGCGGTGACGAGCCGTCGATCACGCTCGCCTCGGCCGCGCGAGCCGCCGTGGCCGAGGAGATCGACGCGCCGGCCACGGTCACGGCCCGGGCCGCGGCGACCCTCACCGCCCCGGCCGACGGCACGCTGGCCCGCCTTAGGGTAGAGCCGGGCCAGCGGGTCAAGCGTGGCCAGGTGCTCGCCGTGATCAACTCACCGTCGGCACGGGAGCGGCTCCGTCAGGCGCGGGCCGCGCTCGACGCCGCGAAGCGGGCCGGCGGTGGAGGTGGCGGCGGTGACCTGGCGGGTTCCCTACGGGGCACCGACCGAGCGGCCGGCGAGGCGCACGCCGCCGCCCGCGCCGCCGCGGCGAAGATCAGCGATCCGGAGTTGCGGAAGGCGCTGACCAAACAGGTCGAGGCCGCCCAGCGGCAGTACGCCGCCGCCGCTCGCGCCGCCGACCGGGCGGTACGTGAGGTGCAACGCGGCGTACGCAACCTGAACTCCGCGGTCGGCGCGCTCGCCACCGCGCAACGGCTCCAGGCGCAGCAGGCGTACGACCTGGCGAAGGCGACGGTCGACGCGCTGACCCTGCGCGCCCCGATCCCCGGGGTCGTGCAGCCCGGCGGTGTCAGCGCCGGCGGCTCCTCGGCGGGTGCGCTCGCCGGACTGCTCGACTCGGGTGCGCTGCCCGCCGGGATCGGCCCGGAGGCGCTCGGCGCCGCGCCGGCCGGCCCGCCGCCGGGGGTGGACACCGCCGTCCCGGTCGGTGGCCGGGTCACCGCCGGCACCCCGGTGCTGACCGTGGTGGACACGGGTGAGCTGGGACTGCTGGCCGAGGTGGACGAGACGGACGTGCTGCTGGTCCGGGTCGGTCTCACCGGCACGGTCGAGCTGGACGCGGTGACCGGTGCCACGTACGACGCGACCGTCCGCTCGATCGACGTACTGCCCAGCACCTCGGCACGGGGCGGGGTGAGCTACCGGGTCCGACTCGCTCTCGGCGCCGGACGGTTCGGTGAGGCCGAGCCCGCGCCGGCCCCGCGTCCCGGCATGAACGCGGTGCTGCGGCTGCGGGTCCGGGAAGCGGCGGACGCGGTGACGGTGCCCGCGTCAGCGGTCTTCTCCGCCGACGGGCGGGACACGGTCTGGCTGGTCCGCGACGGCCGGGCCGACCGGGCGGTGGTCACCATCGGTGTCCAGGGTCAGGACCTGGTGCAGATCGTCGACGGGGTGCAGGCCGGCGACCGGATCGTGATCCGTGGCACCGACCAGGTCCGCGAGGGCCAGGAGGTCGGGTGAGCCGGGCTCCGGCGATCGAGGCGGTCGACGTGTCCCGGACGTACCAACTGGACGGGGTGTCGGTGCCCGCGCTGCGGGGCGTGTCGCTGACCGTCGGGGCCGGCGACTACGTGGCGCTGATCGGTCCCTCCGGGTCGGGCAAGTCCACGCTGATGCATCTGCTCGGCGGGCTCGACCGGCCGACCGCTGGTCGGCTGGTGATCGGCGGACGAGAGGTGGGCACCCTCTCCCCGCCGGAGCTGGCGCGGTTGCGCAACGAGACCATCGGCTTCGTCTTCCAGGCGTTCCACCTGCTGCCGCGTACCTCGGCGGTGGACAACGTGGCGCTGCCGCTGGTCTACCGGGGAGTCGGTGCCCGACAGCGGCGCGAGCGCGCCGCCGCGATGCTCGGCCGGGTCGGCCTGGGGCACCGGCTGCACCACCGGCCGAACCAGCTCTCCGGTGGCGAGCAGCAACGGGTGGCGATCGCCCGGGCGCTGGTCACCGACCCGACCGTGCTGCTGGCCGACGAGCCCACCGGCAACCTGGACAGCACCACCGGTGCCGCCGTCCTGGAGCTGTTGGAACGGCTCAACACCGAGTCCGGGGTGGCGCTGGTGATGGTCACCCACGACGCGGAGGTGGCGGCGCGGGCGCGGCGGCGGATCGCGATGCGGGACGGCGTGGTCGTCGCCGACAGCGCAGCTCTCCCGGGTGAGGCGAGTGTCCTGGGCGAGGCGAGGCCGGCTGACGGCGGGGGTGGCCGGTGAGGCTCGCCGAGGCGTGGCGGGTGGCGTGGGACGCGCTGCGGGCCAACCGGATGCGCAGCGCGCTGACCATGCTCGGGGTGGTCATCGGGGTGGCCTCCGTGGTGCTGCTGGTGGCTATCGGTACCGGCACCAAACAGCGGGTCGAACAGCAGGTGGAGGGCCTCGGCTCCAATCTGCTGCTGGTCGTGCCGGGGCGGCTCGACGTGGGCTCCGCCCCGGCGGTCTCGCCACTGACCCTGCAGGACGTGGACGCGGTCGGGCGGGTGGTCGGCGACCCGAGCCGGGTGGCCGTGACGGTCGCCTCCGGGGCGACCGTCCGGGCCGGGAACCGGGAGGACTTCACCACCGTGCAGGGGGTGCTGGAGACCACCCCCACGGTCTTCGCCCGGGAGTTGGGCCGGGGCCGATATCTGACCGGTTCCGACGTGGACACCGGCCGGCGGGTAGCGGTGCTCGGCGACTCGGTCGCCCGGTCTCTCTTCCCCGACCGTGAGGCGGTCGGCCAGCAGATCAACGTGGCCGGGGTGCGGTTCCGGGTGATCGGCGTCTTCGTGCCCCTGGGGCAGAGCCTCGGCGTCGACCGGGACGACGAGGTGCACATCCCGGTGACGGCGGCGCAGCGGCTGTACGGCACCCAGCGGGTCGACGCGATCGCGGTGAAGGCACCGGACCGGGAGCGGATCGACGAGCTGGGCGAGCGGATCGTGGCCGAGTTGAACGGCCGCCATCCGGGTACCGAGTTCAGCGCGGTCACCCAGGAGCAGATCCTCGGTGTGCTGGGCGACATCCTCGGCATCCTGACCGGCGTGCTGGCGGCCATCGCGGGGATCTCGCTGCTGGTCGGCGGGGTCGGCGTATCCAACATCATGCTCGTCTCGGTACGCGAACGGACCCGGGAGATCGGGCTGCGAAAGGCGGTCGGCGCCCGCCCCCGGGACATCGGGGTGCAGTTCCTGCTGGAGGCGGTGCTGTTGACCTCGGTCGGTGGGCTGACCGGGATGGCGCTCGGCGTGGGTGGCGCGCTGCTGGTGGCCGCCCTCTCACCGATCCCGGCGGCAGTCACCTGGTGGTCGCTGGCGCTGGCGTTCGGCGTGTCGGCGGCGGTCGGAATCGTCTTCGGGGTGGTGCCCGCCCAGCGGGCCGGCCGGCTCGATCCGGTGGTCGCACTGCGCGCTGAGTGACGACGGCGATACCCGAGGCCGAGGTTGATCGCTCCGGAAAATCCGGCTAAGGCACCCGACCAGGGGTTTTTCGCCTCCAGACCGGATTCGAGGCATGATCAGTTGCAGGAAGGGATCGCGCCGGTCACAGCCGTCCCGCTACCGTACTGGTAACACGCGCGTCGCCGGCCGTGCGGGAACACCCGTGTGGCGGCACGCGCCGGGCATGGGATGGGTCGGGTGAGCCATGGCCGGGTCGCAGTCCGACGGTCGGCTGTCGGAGGTCAAGTTCCTGACCGTCGCCGAGGTGGCGACGGTCATGCGGGTGTCGAAGATGACGGTCTACCGCCTGGTGCACAGCGGTGAGCTGACCGCCGTGCGGGTGGGCAGGTCGTTCCGGGTTCCCGAGCACGCGGTGCACGAGTATCTCCGCGGCGCCTTCCAGGAGACCGCCTGACCCAGGGGCGGGCCGGGGTCGCGGCAGCCCCGGTGAAGGGCTATCGGCAGGGGGCGCGTTGGTCCTGCTGACCCATCCCCGCTACGCTGGACTCTGATCGTGACCGCTGGTGCGCTCCGCCGCCCACCCCGCCGGTCCGGTTCCTGTCCGCAAGCGGTCGCCGACGCCTCGGTTTCGTGGCGTCCTACCGGTCGCGCCGCACGTTGCATCGAAAGGCTTTCGTATGGGCTCGGTGGTCAAGAAGCGCCGCAAGCGCATGGCTAAGAAGAAGCACCGCAAGCTGCTGCGCAAGACCCGCGTCCAGCGTCGCCGTCTCGGCAAGTGACGGCCGCCGGGCTGCGGCCCGGCACCCGTCGCTCGCCAAACTGTCGACCCTCGGAGGCTCAGTGATCAGGCCGTGGCTGCCCCGGCTCGATCTCAGCTGCCGGGGAAGGCGTCAGACATGACCCCCGGTGGCTCTCAGAGCCCTCCGGGGGTTGTTGTCGTGACCGGGGTCAGTCGATATCTCGGTGCGCACGTCGCCGCCCGGCTCGCCGCCGACCCGCGGATCGACCGGGTCATCGGCATCGACCTGCCCGAGCCGGGGCCGGAGGTCGGCGGCCTGCTCGACCAGGTCGAACGGATCCGTGTCGACGCCGGGTCCGTCGGTGGTCTCCTTGCCGACCTGGACGTGGACACCGTGGTGCATCTGGCCCTGGTCAGCGCCCCGGACCCGCAGCACGGCGGCCGGGCGGCGATGAAGGAGCAGAACGTCATCGGCACCATGCAGCTGCTGGCCGCCTGCCAGCGGGCGCCGCGGCTGCGCAAGATCGTGCTCCGTTCCTCCACCGCCGCCTACGGTGCGTCGTTCCGGGATCCGGCTGTCTTCACCGAGGAGACCGAGCCGCGCGAGGTGCCGCGCGGCGGTTTCGGCCGCGACATCCTCGACATCGAGGGGTACGTCCGCGGCTTCCGCCGTCGGCGCAGCGCCGTCACCGCGACGGTGCTGCGCTTCGCGCCGTTCATCGGCTCGACGGCGGACACCACGCTGACCCGCTACTTCGCCCAGCCGGTGGTGCCCACCATCTTCGGCCGGGACGCCCGGCTGCAGTTCCTGCACTTCGACGACGCGCTGGAGGTGCTGCACCGGTCGGTCGTCGAGGACCATCCGGGCACCTACAACGTGGCCGGGCCCGGGGTCCTCGCCCTGTCCCAGGCGATCCGTCGGGCCGGCCGCATCGCCGTGCCGGTACTGGAGCCGGGAGTGTCCGGTGCCGTCGCGCTCGCCCGGACCATGGGCCTCGGCCGCTACGGCCTCGACCAGGTCGACCTCTTCGTGCACGGGCGGGTGGTGGACATCTCCCGGCTGGAGCGTGAGTACGGCTTCACTCCCCGCTCGACCGCCGCGGCGTTCGACGACTTCATTCGCGCGCACCGCGGTCGTGCCGTGGTCACCCGGGAACAGTTGGCCGTCGCCGAGCAGTTGGTGCTCGACCGCATCCGCCAGGTCCGCGCCGCGGTTCGGGAGCGGTCGTGACCGAGCCGGAGGAGCAGCGTGACGAGGCAGGTCTCGACGACCGGTACGCCGTACCGCCGCCGGTCGTGCCCGACGCGGACCCGGCGCGCAGCAACGGGCACCGCTCGGCCGGGCCGTCCGCGCCGGCCGCGGCGGACCAGCCGGGCGACGTCTGGGACCAGCGGGTCGCCGGTGGCCTGGCGTTCCTGCGCCGGCGGTTGGCCGGCGACTACGAGGTGGACGAGTTCGGCTTCGACCCGGAGCTGACCGAGGCGGTCTTCCACCCGCTGTTGCGACGGCTCTACCGGGACTGGTTCCGCACCGAGGTCAGCGGTCTGGAGAACGTCTCCGCCGACGGCGCGGGGTTGATCGTCGGCAACCACTCGGGCACCGTCGCCCTGGACGCGTTGATCCTCTCCACCGCCCTGCACCACGAGCATCCGGCCCACCGCTATCTGCGGCTGCTCGGCGCCGATCTGGTCTTCCGGATGCCGGTGGTCTCCGAGATCGCCCGCAAGACCGGCGGCACCGTGGCCTGCAATCCCGACGTGGAGCGGCTACTGCGCGGCGGCGAGTTGGTGGGCGTCTTCCCGGAGGGCTTCAAGGGGATCGGCAAGCTGTACGCGGAGCGCTACAAGCTGCAACGTTTTGGTCGGGGCGGTTTCGTCTCGGCGGCGTTGCGCACCGGCACCCCGATCATCCCGGTCGCGATCGTGGGCGGCGAGGAGATCTATCCGATGCTCGCCGACATCAAGCCGCTCGCCCGGCTGCTCAAGCTTCCGTTCTTCCCGGTGACGCCCACCTTCCCCTGGCTCGGGCCGCTGGGCATGGTGCCGCTGCCGAGCAAGTGGCTGATCGAGTTCTGCCCGCCGATCCCGACGGCTCATCTGGTGGATTCCGCGGACGATCCGCTGGTCGTGTTCAACCTCGCCGACCAGGTGCGGGAGACTATCCAGCAGACCCTGCACCGGTTGCTGGAGCGCCGTCCGGACCCGTTCGGCCCTTAGACTCCAGGTGTACCGAGAAGCTGCCCCGTACCGCCACCACCCTGGCGTCGAACCGGGTGAGCGGCAGTTGCGCGTAGACGTCGTCCGAGTAGTCCTGCTCGGCCAGCCAGGTCAGCAGGGTCGCCCGTTCCCCCGTGCGCAGAGCGGGCGCGAGGCACGCGTCGACCACCGCCTTGAGGAACCGGTCATCGACGGTGACCTTCCCCTCGACGACCATGCAGAACAGGGTGGCCACGGCCGTGCCGTCGCCGCTGGGGCTCTTCAGTACGCCGTACCGGGTGCGCAGGCCGGTGCCGGGCATGGCAGCGGTGGTGTCGTAGCCCCGGGCGAAGGCCTTCGGCGGACTGTCCCAACGTTTGCGCCAACTGGCCGCGACGGTCTCCACCGTGGTCCCGGGGATGGGCGGTAGCGGCGCGGCGGACGGTCGTTCGGTCGGCTCGGCTGCGGGCGTGGGTTCCAACGCCGGCGGGTTCTCGGCCGCCGGAGCGGGGGTGGACGATGCCGGCCCGGCGGTGCCCGCCTGGTCGTCCCGGTCGCCGAGCCACCGTGCTCCGACGAGCACGAGTGCGACTGTGATCAGCAGGATCAGTCCTACGAACAGCGCTGTTCCGCCGCGCCCGAATCTCGGTGACCGGCGTGCTTCGGCCCCGATCTGGCCTGTCATGCGTGACCCCCGTCGTCGTGCGGCCGTGGCCACAGAGGACCCTTCGGCCGGGCCAAGCTAGCACTGGGTCCGGGTGCGGTCAACGTTGCGTGAGGAAGTGAAATCTGCAAGGGTTTCGATGTCTGGTACGCGGTCAATCACACGGGGGAAACGTGAGCGGCTTCCGCGCGCACATGTCCTATTTATCCTTTCTATTGGTCGGGCTCCTGGTCCTGGTTCCGGCCGCTCCGGCAGCTGCCGCAGCAAGCTGTGTCGGAGCCACCTGCAACGGCAAGATGGCAGCCGCACAGGGCTGCACGGCCGGTGCCTTCGCCATCAACGGCTTCACCCTCAACGACCCGGATGTGGGCCAACCACCGCGCGGTGACCTGTGGTTCAGCCCGGCCTGCAAGGCCATGTGGGGTGAGTTGAACGCCCCCGAACTCTACGGGTTCCTCTTCGCGCAGCTCTGGACGCAGCCCGAGTACGGCGGCGTCAACGTCCAGGCGGACTTCTTCCAGATGAGCAGCGCCGGCAACTACACCACGCCGATGGTCGACTGGGAGCAGTCGGTCAAGTTCTGCGGCAGCCACAAGGGGACCGACCCGGACATGGACCTTCCGTCCGGGGGCTACAACGCGTGCACTTCGTGGCGCTGACCTGCCACGGCTGCAGTCCATGGGAATTCACAGTGGCAATTACGGGGGAATCGTGCGTGCACTGAAGAAAAGATTGCGGCGCTGGATCGCGGCCGCGACCGCTGTGGTCGTGATACCGGCCGCGGGCCTGCAGGTATCGACGCCGGCCGGTGCGGTCGAGCCGGAGCGCCCAGCGGCCCCGGCGGCCTTCACCGCACCCGACGAGGCGCTGGGCAAGGCCTGGCGGAAGTCCACCGACGTGCTGGTGACCGGGGCCGGCGACACCGACGGGTACCACCTCTACGTGGCCCGGGAGTCCGACGCCTTCGGCTGGTCCACCCTGGCAACCCTGACCTCCAGTTCACTCGACGTCGGCCCGTGGACCGGTGCCGTCTGCGTCACCGGCTCCGGCCGGTACGCGGTCGCCGTCTTCGCGCCCAAGAAGGCCGCCAACAAGCCGGAACTCTCCCGTTCCGGCGCGCTGGCCGCGGTGGTGGAGATCGCCACCGGCAAGGCCACCCACGTGGCCACCGGCGTCGAACTGGCCTACTTCAACCCGGCCTGCGGTCCCGGCGACCGGGCGTTGCTCACCCGATCCGTGGGCGACGACTTCGCCCTCTCCACCGAGTTGCTGACCGTCGACGCCGCCAAGGGCCGGGTGACCAAAACCCGCCGCGTCGACGGCCAGCTCACCACGCCCGCCCCGGCGTCGGACGGCGACTACGGCATCCTCGGCGGTCAGCTGGTACGCGTCGACGCCGCCGGCCGGATCAGCCGGCTGGCCCGGCCGCAGGGTCAACCCTTCGCCGTGCAGGCCACCGCAGGCAGCGGCATCGACCTGGTGAGCGTGGATGGTGAGCAGGCGGTCGCCCAGCGGTTCCGCGACGGCAAGCTGGCCGTCACCGCGACTGGTCCTCGGAACCGGCTCCAGCTGTTCGGGCAGCGCGGCGGTCGAAACGTGCTGGTCGGGAAGGCCAGCATGCGTGGCACCGCGCCAGAGCTGAGCGTCCTTGCCGCCGACCGCCAGGTGCGGGCCCTCTCCGCCGAGGGGCATCTGATCGCCGAAGAGGTGGTCACCCAGCAGAGCATGCGCTCGGTCGGGCAGCCGTTGAGCCCGGCGGACCCGGCCGACGCCGGCGGCGTACGGGTAGCCGTCCGGGCGACGGTCAGTGGCCAGGCGGCCGTGCACACGCTGGACACCTCACTGGCACCCACACTCGACGTCGAACTGGGTTCCGGTACGGCGGAGGCTCGCACCAACGCGGCCGCGGCCGACATCGGGACCCCGACCTGCGCCGTCCCGCGCAACGATCCCCGGGTGCAGCCGCTGCAACCCAGCCCGGACATGGTCGAGTGGGCGGTCAACCAGGCGGTACACGGGCGACTCAACATCACCCGGCCGGCAAATTACCTGAAGGCGGGCCTGCCGGCGTACCAGCCGCAGGGCCTCTTCCCACGGCGTCAGCTCGCCGGTGGCGGTAAGGTCCCGGCCCAGGTCATGCTCGCCGTCCTGGCTCAGGAGACGAACCTGTCGCAGGCGTCGTGGCGGGTCGTGCCCGGCGACACCGGTAACCCGCTGATCTCCAGTTACTACGGCAACGAGGACAACCTCGACGTCATCGACTACAGCAAGACCGACTGCGGGTACGGGATCGGCCAGGTCACCGACGGGATGCAGACGGAGAACAACCTCTTCACCGACGTGCAGCGTCGGGCGATCGCGGTGGACTACGCGGCCAACATCGCCGCCGGGCTGAACATTCTGATCGAAAAGTGGAATCAGATGAACAGCGAGCTCGAAGCGCACAAGAGCTACATGAACAACAACGACCCGACCTGGGTGGAGAACTGGTTCCTCGCCGTCTGGGCCTACAACAGCGGCTACTACCCGTACGACCGGCGCAACACCGACCTGCAGAAGGGCAAGTTCGGGATCGGGTGGTTCAACAACCCCGCCAACCCGAGGTACCCGGCCAACCGGGAACCCTTCCTGCGCGCGACCATGGCCGACGCTGAGCGGCCGAACGACTGGGCGTACCCGGAGCGGATCATGGGCTGGGTGGAGACGCCACAGCAAAAGGGCTTCCCGATCATGTCCGAGGCGTACTCGCATCCGGAGTACAGCAGCAACTCGCCCAACTACCCGGCACGGTTCACCAAGGTGCTGTCCATCCCGGACCGGTATGCGTTCTGCGACCCCGATGTGAACAGCTGCTCGCCGGCCACCAACGGCTGCCCGGCGGACTCCGAGGTCTGCTGGTGGCACGGCGTGGCGAATTCGGGCAACTGCCTGTTCGAGGAGTGCGCCCGGGAGAAACTCAGCTACGGGGCCGGCGCGGCCGAGCCCGGGGTGAAGCGCATCTACCCGCGCAACTGCGAGACCTTCACCGGCGACAAGAACGGCAACCGCAACACGAACAAGCGGATGTCGATGGTCTACTCGCTGAACGACACCGGGCAGTACAACCTCGGATGCGACATCGGCGCCACCGACGGCAAGTTCACCATCCGGCGGGGCCTCCCGGCCGGCGGTGGCACGGCACCGTACGCCGAAATCGACCTGCACCAGATCGGTGCCGGCTACAAGGGCCACATCTGGTTCACGTACGTGAACAGCAGCAACCCGAAACGCCGGATCGTCGGGTCGTGGACGCCGAACCTCGACCTCGTGCCCGGCGAACGGGCCCGCTACGACATCGTCGCCCACGTGCCCAGCCACGGTGCCGACTACCACAACGCCTCGTATCTGATCACCACCGGCACGATCGGCGAGCAACGAACCTGCGCCCTCAACCTCGCCGAGGAGGCCGGCTGGGCGCTACCCGGCGGCATCCCGAACCCGAACCCCGCCAACCTCGGCGAGGACAAGTGGGTGTACCTGGGCTCCTACGAGTTGGGCCGGGGCGCGCAGGTGCAGCTGAACAACGTCGGCACGATGCTCACTCGGAACTTCGACGCGGTCGCCTTCGACACCATCGCGTTCGTGCCGATCGGCAGCAACGCCGGGCACTCCTGCGGCGACGACTACTGACGGGCTTTGCCGGCTGTACCGCCGCCGGTCCCGCCCAGGCACCACACGGTGTCGGGCGGGGCCGGCGGCGGGTCGTTGACTCAGGGGCAGGTGCCGGGGGTGGGGCCGAGGTCGTCGCTGGCCGTGGTGGCCTGCTTGCCGCAGGCGATGGTCGCGCGCAGCGCGTCGGCGCGACGCTCGACCGATTCCAGCAGGACCAGCGACTGCGCGGTGCGGACCCGGTCCGCTCGGGAGCCGGTGTCCACGATCGCGTCGAGGGAGCGCCGCTGCCGGGTGAGGAAGGCGTCGACCGCGTCCAGCGCCGCGGGATCCGAGCGCTGGGCGGCGGCTCCGGTCAGCAGGCGTACCCCCTGCCGGGTGTCCGCGTCCATGTCGTCCAGCACTGCCCGGTATCCGGCACCGTTGCCCCGCAGCGAGGACGCCTCGGCCAGGCGGGTGCGGGCGAAGTCGAGGAAGAGCTGGCCCCGGCTGATCTCGGAGCTGGTGAGCGCCAGCTGGGCTCGTTCGGTGCCGCGCTTCATCCCGTACAGCGCGTCACCGGGTACGGCGTTCTCGCTGGCGGCCGAGATGCCGGAGAGAGCGATGGCGCCGCCCGCGATGCCGACCAGGATCGCGCCGCGGGCGCGGGCCCGGCGGGCGGTGACGGCCGGCAGTAGCGAGCCCCGTCCGGAGGTCGCTTTCTCCGGTGCCGACGCGGCGGCGGGTGCAACACCGATGCCCTCCCGGACGGCGGTGGCCAGCAGCATCGCCCGCAGGCCGGTCCGGAATTCCGGATCGACCTCGGCCGCGGGCGGGTTGGCCCCGAGCCGCTGACCGAGCATGACCAGCGGCGCGAGCTGGTCGTCGTCCCGCGATCGGACGTGATGGCGCCGGCCGCCGTTGGCTTCGTCGAAGAGCTGCGCGAAGCGCTCGGCGCGCCGGCGGGAGAAGAGGGCGTTGTCCACCGTGGCACCTCCTCTCGCTGGGCGCGGCCGGTTGGCCGCGTTTACCGCCAGCGACCGATGACCTCGTGACACCGCGGCGAAGGCCGTCGTCGGCTCCGTCGCAGGTCATCCGGAGGGCCCGGGTGTTCCCGGCCTGTTACCGGTCGCACCCGGAAAAACGCGCCAAACCGGGGGCGGGTTACGGGCGGGCCGGTGTCGAAAATTACGCAAAGTGATCGCTTTCCGACCATGAGGTGGGCCGGGTCGCCAGGTGCGGCGGCCGATGGCGGCGACTGTGCCGGTGTCGGCGCTACGGCTGGAAGCCGTCCGGAAGCAGCCGAGCCAGGGCGCGGACCGCCCGGTACTGCAGCGCCTTGATCGCGCCCTCGTTCTTGCCCATCGCCCGGGCCGTCTCCGCCACCGAGAAGCCCTGCAGGAAGCGGAGCACGATGCACTCCTGCTGCTCGGGATTGAGGCGTTTGACGGCCGTCAACAGCGCGACGTTGGTGATGTGCTCCACGACGGCCGCTTCCGGGCTGCCCTCCGGACCGCGATCCTCGCGGTCGGCGTCCAGCACATCGCCGGTGGTCACCTCCAGCCGGTACCGGCCGGACTTGAAGTGGTCGGCGACCAGGTTGCGGGCGATGGTCACCAGCCAGGCCCCGAGGTCGCGCCCCTGCCAGGTGAAACTGCCGATCCGCTTGAGGGCGCGCAGGAACGTGTCGGAGGTGAGGTCCTCGGCGAGTTGGCGGTTGCCGACCCGGAAGTAGACGAAGCGGAAGACGGTGTCGACGTAGCGGTCGTAGATCAGTCCGAATGCCTCGGCCTCACCGGCCTGGGCGCGTTCGACCAGGGTCCAGACCTCGGTGGCCGGATCGGACGGGTCGGGTCGGCTCGGGAACCCGGTGGACGTGTCGGCCGGGCTGGTCACGGCCGGGAGCACCGCGGTCTCGGTGGTCGACACCTCGGTGACCGGTGCGTCTCCGCTGCGTCGGGCCTGAGCCGGCATCGTCGGCCGGCTGGGGGAGGCGACCCGACCGCCGGCGGGTTTGGCGTTCCCGCCCGGCACCGATGGTCGATGTGGTGGCTCGTTCTGGTGTGGCCGGCTGCCCACCCGCCGCGCGGCGCTCTCGCCCCGGACGGTGAGGTTGCCCGTCGTGTCCTGCGGGCCGTGGACGCCGCCGCGCTCGTTGACCGGGTTGCGGGCGGCCGGACCGGTCAGGCCGACCGGGCGCTCCGCGAAGCCGAAGGCGGTCATCGCGCCGCCTCCGTTCCCTCGGTCGTCGCCGCGCGGGCGACGACCGACTGCCCGGGCGGGTGACCGTCGGGCAGAGCGGCGGCGGGATGTGCCGGCGGGCGGCAGATCCCCTTGAGGTGCTGGTCCAATGCGCTCAACGGCACGGGGGCCTCCTCGGGCTGAGGGGTGTCGACTCACGGCAAATGGGGTGAGCCGACCCGAGTGATGATAGGGCCAACGTCACCCGCGCGTGGCAAGTCCGTTACACAGGGCCAAAGTATTTCCCGACGTGTCGCACACCTGGCGGACCGCTTGTCCGTCGGGTGTGGTTGACAATCGAGCGCCCGGCTGTTCCGTGGTGGAATCACTGTTAGCCCTGCTGGGGGCCGGGATCGACCAGCTGTGGCCGGGGTCGCTGGAGGTCGGCCGAACGCCCCGGTCCGACACTGGCGGCGATGCCGCACCGCGTCCGTCCCGCACCGTCGGTGACCCTGCGGAAGTTCCGTGTACGGGACTGTGTTCCGCCGTCGCCGGACGGTTCGCGGACGGGCGTGACGGACCACGACGCCGACCGACGGCCGCAGGGCATGGCCGGGCGGGTCACGCTGTGCCAGACTCAGCCACCGTGCAGGACCCAGACTCAGCCATGGTGCAGGACCCAGACGCAGCCAGCGGGCCCAACCTCGCCGACCGTCTCCGTCGGGCGGCGCGGCTGCACGCCGGCAAGCCCGCGCTGCACTGGCAGGACCGGACGATCACCTGGTCCGAACTGGACGTGGCGGTGACCGGGACGGCTCGGGCGTTGGCCCAGGCGGTGTCGGACGTGCCGGCCACCGAACCGCCGGCCCGGGTCGCCGTGGCGTTGCCGAACTCGCCGGAGTTCGTGATCGGCCTGCTCGGCGCGCTACGGGCCGGGTTGACGGCGGTGCCGGTGAACCCGGGCCTGACCGCGCGCGAGCTGCGGCACGTCCTGGTCGACTCGGGCGCGTCGGTGCTGATCGGTACCGAACGGATCCGCGACCTGCTGGCCAGTGCGGATCTGCCCGCGTTGAACACGGTGCACACCACCCCGCCCACGGCCGCCGGAGAGCAGGCGTTTCCGCTGCGGCGCGCCGACGACCTGGCGATGCTGCTCTACACGTCGGGCACGTCGGGCTGGCCCAAGGGGGCGATGCTCTCGCACGGCGCGCTGGCGGCCAACCACGAGCAGATCGGCCGGATCGCCCCGCCGGTGGTCGGCCCGGACGACACGGTACTGCTGGCACTGCCGCTGTTTCACGCGTACGGGCTGAACACCGGACTGGGCGCGGTGATCCAGCATGGCGCGACCGGTGTGCTCGTGGACGACCCCGGTCCGGAGGCGGCGCTCGCGGAGATCGCCCGGCACCGGGTCAGCGTGCTGGTCGGCGTACCGTCGATGGTGCAGGCCTGGTCCCGGGCGCCCGCCGACACCCTGGTCGCGGCGATGGCCGCGGTGCGGGTCGTGGTCTGCGGCGCGGCGCCACTGGAACCGGCGGACGCGGCGCGTTTCGCCGAGGCCGCCGGGCGGCCGGTGCACATCGGGTACGGCCTGACCGAGACCGCGCCGGTGCTCACCTCGACCCTGGTCGGCGGGGAGCCGAAGGCCGGCTCCATCGGCCGGCCGCTGCCCGGGGTGCAGGTGCGGCTGGTCGGGGCGGACGGGGTCGAGCAGTGGCGCGACGGTGTCGCCGCGCCCGACGACGACCCGGACGAACTGGACCTCTCCGATCCGGCCTCCGGCACCGACCCCGGTCAGGTCGTGGTGCGGGGACCGAACCTCTTCTCCGGTTACTGGCCGGACGGCATGGGCGGGGCGGACGCCGACGGTTGGTGGGCCACCGGTGACGTCGCGTACGCCGACGCCGACGGGGACCTCTACCTGGTCGACCGGCTGGGCGAGTTGATTCTGGTCAACGGCTTCAACGTGTACCCGCACGAGGTGGAGCTGGTGCTCTCGGCGCATCCGGCGGTGGTGGAGTCGGCGGTAGTGGGCGTGCCGCACCCGCGGACCGGGGAAACTGTGCGGGCGTACGTGGTGCCGGTGCCGGGGGCCCGGGTGACCGGCCCGGAGTTGATTGCTCACAGCGCGCGTAACCTGGCCAGATTCAAGTGCCCGACCGGTGTCGAGTTCGTCGACGTCCTACCGCGTTCGGCGATCGGGAAGGTACGCAAGACCCTGCTCCGGCCGCGGCCGGACGCCGCCGACTGGGTACTGCCCACCGTGCCGTCCCCGGCATCCCCACCCGAGACCGAGCAGCCGGCACCGGCCGGCACGACGGAGGAGACCGATGCGTGAGCCCCGCCTGACCCTGATCACCCGACCCGGCTGCCACCTGTGCGAAGACGCCAAGGCGGCGCTCGACCGAGTGGTTGCGGTCACCGGCGACCGGTGGACCGAGCGGGACGTCAGCGGCGACCTCGAACTGGAACGCGAGTACGGCGACCGGCTGCCGGTGGTGCTGCTGGATGGCAAGGAGCATGGGTACTGGCGGGTCGAGGAGGAACGACTGCTGCGGGATCTGACCACCCCGCAGCTCTGAGGTGTCTGGATAGGGTGCGGCGATGACCCCTGCGCGCACCCACCTGGTGTGGGACTGGAACGGCACCCTGCTCAACGATCTCGACTTGGTGGTGGCCTGCACCAACGCGGTGTTCGCCAGCGAGGGCGGGCCCACGGTCACCGCGGACGAGCACCGGGTCCGGTTCCGCCGGCCGATCGCGGACTACTACGCGGAGGTACTCGGGCGGGCGGTGGACGACGAGGCGTTCGGCCGGCTGGACCGGGTCTTCCATGACGCGTACCGGGTGGGGCTCACCACCTGTGAGCTGGCCCACGACGCCGTCGACGCGATGTCGGCCTGGCCGGGTACCCAGTCGCTGTTGTCCATGTGGTTCCACGACGAGCTGGTGCCTGCGGTCCGGACGTACGGGTTGGCCGGACGATTCGCCCGGGTGGACGGGCTGCGGGCGCAGGTCGGCGGCGACCGCAAGGCGGAGTCGCTGGCCCGGCACCTGGACGAGTTGGGCGTGGACGGCCGCTCGGTGGTGCTGATCGGCGACTCGATCGACGACGCCGACGCCGCGCTCTCGGTCGGCGGTCGGGCCGTCCTCTACGCCGGCGGCTTCACCGACCAGGCCCGTCTTGAGGCGTCGGGACACCCGGTCGCCGAAACCCTCACCAAGGCCGTCCACCTGGCCCTCACCTTTCCCCTCACCCCATCGCCACCCGCCACCTCCCGTTGACCATGAAATCGGCGCGGTGCCGCCCGGCCGGCCCGGGCAGCAGCCTCATGATCAACCGCAGTGGAGGCGGTGGACGGGCGCGTGTGATTGGTCAGAGAAGTCGGAATTGAGTCATAATCGCGCGGTGGTCGGACAGGGGATTTGTCGATCTTGCGAGATGGAGGGGCTGGTGGGGGCGCGGGACGTGCCGACAAGATCGCGATTTGTGCACGTCTTCACAAGCGCCTACTCTGTAATTCCGACGCGCCCTGCTAGCACAGCCGGCAATATCGGTCGCCAGCGGGAGTCCCGAAATGGCCGACCGGTGGAGTTGGTCGAGGATCGCACCGCACGGAGTCTCATGAGTCAGCACCGTCACCCTGGCGCGCCCGGCCGCGCCGGTGCCGTACCGGCGCTCCCGGACCTGCCCGAGGCGACGGTCGCCCGGCTCCCCGAGTACCTCCGTGCCCTGCACAATCTCGCCGAAACCAGTCACGAAACGGTTTCCAGCGAAGGGCTGGCCAACGCCGCCGGGGTGAACTCGGCCAAGCTCCGCAAAGACCTCTCCCAGCTCGGCTCGTACGGCACCCGGGGCGTCGGCTACGACGTGGCGCTGTTGATCGACCAGATCGAGTACGTGCTCGGCCTCACCCAGCGCCGGGCCGTGGCACTGGTCGGCGTGGGTAATCTCGGTCACGCCCTGGCCGGCTACGACGGCTTCGCCGGCCGTGGTTTCCGGATCGCCGCTCTCTTCGACGCCGACCAGGAACGGGTGGGCGAGGAGATCAACGGCCTGATCGTCCGGCACGTCGACGAGCTGCCCCGGGTGGCGGCCGAGGAGTCCATCGCGATCGGCGTCATCGCCACTCCCGCGGCGGCTGCGCAGCGGGTGGCCGACCAGCTGGTCTCCGTCGGTGTGACGAGCATCCTGAACTTCGCGCCGTGCGTGCTCTCGGTCCCCGAAGGGGTCGACGTGCGCAAGGTCGACCTCGCGATCGAGCTGCAGATCCTGTCGTTCCACGAGCACCGCAAGGCAACCCTGACCGCGCTCCCCGCGGCCGGTGGGCCCGCCCTCACCGCCCTGCCCGGCGGTCTCGCGGTCACCGAGAGCCAGGAGGCGATCGGCACGTGAAACTCATCGTCGTCGGCGCGTCCTACCGCACCGCACCGGTCGCCACCCTGGAACGGCTCGCGGTGCCTCCCAGCGGGCTCGACCGCACCCTGGACCGCCTGGTCACACAGCCGTACGTGAGTGAGGCCGTCCTCGTCTCCACCTGCAACCGGGTGGAGGTCTACGCGGCGGTGTCCGGCTTCCACGGTGGTCTCGGTGACATCTGCGCCGTCCTCGCCGAGCAGGCCGGTTGCCAGCCGGCCGCGCTGGCCAACCACCTCTACGTGCACTTCGACTCGGCCGCCGTTGATCACGTCTTCCGGGTGGCCGCGGGCCTGGACTCGATGGTGATCGGCGAGGCGCAGATCCTCGGTCAACTTCGGGACGCGTACCACTGGGCCAGCGGTGCGGACACCGCGGGCCGGCTGCTGCACGAGTTGATGCAGCAGGCGCTGCGGGTCGGTAAGCGGGCCCACTCCGAGACCGGCATCGACCGGGCCGGCCAGAGCGTGGTCACCGCCGCGCTGGGGCTGGCCGCCGGCCATCTCGACGACGACCTCACCGACCGTCCCGCGCTGGTCGTGGGAGCCGGGGCGATGGGCTCGTTGGGGGTGGCCACGCTGTCCCGACTCGGCGCCGGCCCGCTGACCGTCACCAACCGCAGCACCGACCGGGCCGTCCGGCTCGCCGAGTCATACGGCGCTGGCGCGCGACCGATGGCGGAGCTGGCCGACACGCTCTCCACGGTGGACATCGTGGTGGCCGCCACCGCGTCGACCGAGCCGGTCCTCACCCGCGAGGTGGTCGCCGCGGCGGTGGCCGGACGCGACACCCGACGCGGGCCGCTGGTCCTGCTCGACCTTGCCGTACCGCGCGACGTCGGCCCCGGAGTGGCCGAGCTGCCCGGCGTCGAGGTGATCGACATCGACCGGATGGTGGAGCTGCTCGCCGACGGTCCGGTCGCCGCGGATGCCGCCGCCGTCGAGCGGATCGTGGCCGGCGAGGTCGAGTCCTTCCTCACCTGGCTGCGCGGCGCCGACGTGGCACCGACCGTCGCCGCCCTGCGCGGCCGGGCGGACGACGTGGTCACCACCGAACTGCGTCGGCTCGCGCAGCGCCGTCCCGACCTCACCGACGACCAGCGCGCCGAGGTGGCCCGTACCGTGCACCGGGTGGTCCAGCGGCTACTGCACCAGCCGACCGTCCGGGTCCGTCAACTCGCCGCCGAGCCCGGCGGCGACCAGTACGCGGCCCTGCTACGCGAACTGTTCGATCTCCAGGTCCCGCAGACCTCCCCGGTCGACACCGTGCCCGACATCACCCCACCCATCGGAGGTGAGCGATGAGCGAGCGGCAGCGAGCGAATCGTCAACCCAGTGCCGTCACGAGCGCCCCGCTGCGCCTCGGTACCCGCGGCAGCAAACTGGCGATGGCCCAGTCCGGGCAGGTCGCCGACGCGCTGACCGCCCGCACCGGACGTCCCGTCGAACTGGTCGAGGTGGTCACCGCCGGTGACCGCTCCAACGCCCCGGTGCACCGGCTCGGTGTCGGCGTGTTCGTCTCCGCGCTGCGTGACGCGCTGGTAGCCGGGACGATCGACTTCGCCGTGCACTCGTACAAGGACCTGCCCACCGCGCCCGCGCCGGGGCTGCACATCGCCGCGGTGCCGCAGCGGCAGGACCCGCGCGACGCGCTCGTCGCCCGGGACGGGAAGACGTTGGCGGAGCTCGCTCCCGGCGCGAGTGTCGGCACCGGCGCCCTGCGCCGGATCGCCCAGCTGCACGCGCTGGGCCTGCAACTGTCGGTCACCCCGATCCGGGGCAACATCGACACCCGGCTGGGCCGGGTGCTCGGACCGGAGGCCGACCTGGACGCGGTCGTGCTGGCCCGGGCGGGTCTGGCCCGCATCGACCGGACCGACGCCATCACCGAGACGCTCGACCCGATGATGATGCTGCCGGCACCCGCCCAGGGTGCCCTGGCGGTGGAGTGCCGGGCCGACGACCCGGACCTGGTCGAACTGCTCGCCCTGCTCGACGACGCACCGTCGCGCGCCGCGGTCACCGCGGAGCGGGCGATGCTGGCCACCCTGGAGGCCGGATGCTCCGCCCCGGTCGCCGCCTACGCCGAGGTCGCGGAAGGCGACACCGGCGATGAGATCTACCTGCGCGGGGCGGTGATCAGCCCGGACGGCACCCGCGAGATCCGGCTGTCCCGCACCGGTACGCCCGCCGACGCGGCGGAGATCGGCAAGGCACTCGCCACCGAACTCCTCGAACTCGGCGCCGACTCGATCCTCGGCCCGCAAGCACACGACGGCCTGGGGACCCAGCAATTTGGGAGCACAGAATGACCCGCACCCGTAAGCCCGTAGGCCGGATCGCGTTCGTCGGGGCTGGACCCGGCGACCCGGGCCTGCTGACCCGCCGGGCGCACGACGCCCTGGTCGACGCCGACCAGGTGGTGTACGACCGGGGGGTCCCCGAGTCGTTGCTCGACGTCGTCCGTGCCGAAGCCAGGCAGGACGCCCAGTTCACTCCGGCGGAGGGCGCGCCGGGCGACGTGGCGAAGGTGCTGATCTCGGCCGCCCGTTCCGGGCAGAACGCGGTGCACCTGGTTGCCGGCGACCCGTTCGGCCACGACTCGGTGGTCAAGGAGGTCCAGGCGGTGGCGCGTACCGCCGCGCACTTCGAGGTGGTGCCCGGGGTCGGGCAGGCCGAGGGAGTGGCCACCTACGCGGGTGTGCCGCTGCCGGGCGTGCGTACCGCCGCCGACGTCGAGGACGTCAGCACCCTGGACTTCGACGCGCTGGCCGCGGCGGTGCAGCGCGGTTCGCTGGCCCTGGCGGTCGACGCCGGTGACCTCGCCGCGATCCGCGACGGGCTGCTCGCCGCCGGGGTGGATGGCAACACCGACGTCGGGGTGACCGGAGACGGCACCGGCGAGACGCAGTACACCACCACGTCGAGCGTGGATTCGTTCGTCGCGGCGGCACTCGGCTTCACCGGTCGGGTCGTGCTGACCGTCGGTGCAGGGGTGGGCCAGCGGGACAAGCTCAGCTGGTGGGAGAACCGCCCGCTGTACGGCTGGAAGGTGCTGGTGCCCCGCACCAAGGAGCAGGCCGGTGCGATGAGCGCCCGACTGCGCGCCTACGGGGCGATCCCGTGCGAGGTGCCGACGATCGCGGTGGAGCCGCCGCGTACCCCGGCCCAGATGGAGCGGGCGGTCAAGGGCCTGGTCGACGGCCGGTACGCCTGGACCATCTTCACCTCGGTGAACGCGGTACGGGCGGTCTGGGAGAAGTTCGGCGAGCACGGCCTGGACGCCCGGCACTTCGGCGGCGTGAAGATCGCCTGTATCGGCGAGGCGACCGCCGACGCGGTCCGCGCCTTCGGTATCCAGCCGGAGCTGATCCCCGCCGGGGAACAGTCCTCCGAAGGGCTGCTGGCCGAGTTCTCCCCGCACGACGAGGTACTCGACCCGGTCGGCCGGGTGCTGCTGCCGCGCGCCGACATCGCCACCGAGACGCTCGCCGCCGGGCTCACCGAGCGCGGTTGGGAGGTCGACGACGTGACCGCGTACCGGACGGTACGCGCCGCTCCGCCGCCCGCCGAGATCCGCGACGCGATCAAGTCGGGCGGGTTCGACGCGGTGCTGTTCACCTCGTCGTCCACGGTCCGGAACCTGGTCGGCATCGCCGGCAAGCCGCACGCGCGTACAGTTGTTGCCGTCATCGGGCCGAAGACTGCGGAGACGGCGACGGAGTTCGGCCTGCGGGTCGACGTGCAGCCGCCGCACGCCTCGGTCCCCGATCTGGTGGAGGCGCTCGCCGGCTACGCCGTCGAGCTGCGGGAGAAGCTCGCCGCGATGCCGGCGAAGCAGCGCCGTGGTTCGAAGGTGCAGGGGCCGACCGCGCTGAGGTTCCGGTAGTCGCACGTTGTTGCGGTAGTCGTCAGGGAGGGCCCATGCCGTACCCCGAGATCCGACCACGCCGGCTGCGCCGCACCGCGGCGATGCGGCGGCTGGTCTCCGAGACTCGTATCGACCCGGCCGAACTGGTCGCGCCGATGTTCGTCAAGGAGGGGTTGACCGAGCCGCGGGCGATCGCCTCGCTGCCCGGTGTGCTCCAGCACTCGCGTGACTCGCTGCGCAAGGCGGCGGTGGAGGCGGTGCAGGCCGGCGTCGGCGGGATCATGCTGTTCGGGGTGCCGGCCTCGCGTGACGAGCGCGGCTCCGGCGGTACCGACCCGGACGGCATCCTCAACGTCGCGATCCGTGACGTGGTCTCCGAGGTGGGCGACGCCAGCGTGGTGATGAGCGACCTCTGCCTGGACGAGTTCACCTCCCATGGGCACTGTGGTCTGCTCACCCCGGCCGGGGAGGTCGACAACGACTCGACCCTCGCCGCGTACGCCGAGATGGCGGTGGCCCAGGCCGCCGCCGGGGTGGCGGTGGTCGGTGCGTCCGGGATGATGGACGGCCAGGTCGGGGTGGCACGCCGGGCGTTGGACGCGGCCGGACACACCGACGTGGCCGTGCTGGCGTACGCCGTCAAGTACGCCTCGGCGTTCTACGGCCCGTTCCGGGACGCGGTGGAGTCGGCGTTGGAGGGGGACCGGCGCACCTACCAGCAGGACCCGGCGAACCTGCGCGAGTCGCTGCGCGAGGTCGCGTTGGACGTCGCCGAGGGTGCCGACATCGTGATGGTCAAGCCCGCCCTGCCGTACCTCGACGTGGTCGCGGCGGTCCGCGCCGCCGTGGACGTCCCGGTCGCCGCCTACCAGGTCTCCGGCGAGTACGCGATGGTCGAGGCGGCCGCCGCCAACGGGTGGATCGACCGGGACCGGACGATGCTGGAAACCCTCACCTCGATCCGCCGCGCCGGTGCCCAGATCATCCTCACCTACTGGGCTGTCGAGGCTGCCCAGCTGCTCCGCCAGCGCTACTGAAGCGGTCCAGGTGCGGGTGGCCAGGTACGCCGATGTTCCGCCGCCTCCGGATCCCCGAACCTGGTACCGGTACTGAAGGTGCCCCGCCGACGGCTCAGCGTCCGGCGTCGAGCCGGTGGACCAGGTCGGCCACGTCGACGCTGTACTCGCACCAGTCCCGATCGGTCTGGTAGCCAAGCTCCGCATTGACCTTGAGCATCGCCTCGTTGGCCTGGGCGTTCCAGGTCTGCACCTCGGTCAGCTGTGGCTCGGCCGAGCGCAGTTCCAGCAGCATCCGCGCCTTGATCGCGCGGTCGATCCCGTAGCCGCGGTGATCCTGCACCACGATGGTGTCGTACTGGTCGGCCCGGGTCGGGTGCTGGGCCGGGACGACCACCTCGGTCAGGCCGGCCACCTCACCGGTCTGCTCGTGCAGGGCGAGCACGATGTACGGCGTCATGCCCCGTCGATGCAGGCAGTCGAGGCTGTCCCGCAGCCGCTGCGGATCGTACGAGCTGGGCCGCAGCTCGCCGTCCTCGATGTCCCGGATCTCCGCCTTGGACCGCGCGTACGCCTCCATCAGCTCATCCGGCGGCCCACCGGGGTGGAACTGGATCTGATAGCCGGCGGCGACCTCGGTGGACATGCCGGCCAGCTCGGACCAGTCGACGCCGGAGAGGTCGAGCACGCTGCGGGTCTCGACGTATTCCCGGCTGAAGCCGAGCGACTCGTAGAAGGCGACGGCGGGAGTGTCGCCCACCACCTCCACCCC
The DNA here is from genome assembly GCF_900109115.1 of Micromonospora phaseoli. GTDB lineage: Bacteria > Actinomycetota > Actinomycetes > Mycobacteriales > Micromonosporaceae > Micromonospora > Micromonospora phaseoli. Next base: position 606,178 of record NZ_FNYV01000003.1, on the reverse strand, counting down.
GATCGACTCGAAGCCCTCCTGGTAGACGCGGCGGGCGGCGCGTAGGACGAGATCACGGCCGAGCCCGTTGCGCCGGAAGGCTGGATGGACCAGCACCTCCAGGACACCGATGTTGCCGAGCAACAGCACGTGCACCTGGCCGAGGATCGCACCGGAGGTGCCGTCGGAGGCCGGTTCCTGCTGGGCCACCCAGGAGATCCGCCGTTCGCCCGGCATCACCTCGGCGAGGTATTCCCGCAAGGAACTCTCCCGCCACGGCGGATCCTGCGGAAGATCGGCCGCCAGGACCGCGTTGAGCGTGTCCAGCAGCGACGCGATCTCGGCGGACGACGCGGTCCGGGGGTCCCACTCGCGCACCATCACCCGTCTAGCTTGCCGTCAACGGCAGCCTGGGGGAAGTGTCCAGTTCTCCAATGTGCGCGGCCGATCACTTCACGTGCGGCTCGCCTGTCCGTACCGGTTCGCGGCATCGAAGACCTCCTGGGCGTACCTGCGGACGTCGTTGTACGACAGGATGGCGTTCCACCAGTCACCTGGGATGGTGAGGTTGCGGCCGCCCTTGCAGAGATACATGCCGGCGGCCAGCGCGGCGTCGTGAATGTTGTGCGGGTCCTTGCGGCCGTCGTTGTCGGCGTCGGCACCGATCTCCTGCCAGGTGGTCGGGATGAACTGCATCGGGCCGACCGCCCGGTCGTAGGTGGTGTCGCCGTCCATCTCACCCCGGTCGGTGTCGGCGATCCGCATCCGGCCACCCTGACCGTCCAGCGGGAGGCCGATGATCTCCGGGACCGCCCGGCCGTCCGCGCCGAGCCGGGCGTTGTTGGCCTGGCCGTGGCGGGACTCGACCAGGCCGATCGCGGCCAACGTGGTCCAGCTCAGGGTGCAACTGGCGTTGGTCTCGGCGAGCACCAGCTCGGCGTATCCGTACGCCTGCATGGCGACCGGGTCGATGCCGATCTTGGTGCCGACCTCACGCGCCCAGCCGGCCAGAGCGTCGGACGGACGCCCGCCGACCGGCGCCGTGCCGCCGGGCAGGCCGGTCGGCGTCGCGCCGGGTGCATGCGTCGCGGTGGGTGGCGGAAGGTCCCCGAACGGCGGTGCCGTGCCGGCGGGCGGGAGACCTCCGGGTGCCTCGGCGGTGGTGTCGGCGGAGGCGTCCGCCGCCACCGGGCGCGGTGCGCCCAGCGTCGCCGGAACCAGCAGCGCGCCGGCCGTGGCGGTCACCGCGACCAGGGCGAGCAGGAAAACCCCGGGCAGGGCGAGTCGTCCGCTGGGCCGCCGCGACCAGTCGCGGGTCGCCCGGGCTGCGGCGCGTGGCCCCGGCAGACGTACGGCGTGTGCGAAGCGCACCCGGCGGCGCCGGGCTACCGGCGTGGACCCGTCCGGCGTGGACTCGTCTGGCGAAGTGCCGTCCGGCGTGGACCCGACTGGCTTGGACCCGTCTGGCTTGGAGCCGTCCGGCACCGGCCCGTCCGGCGTGGGCCCGGTGCTCGTCGTGACAGCCTCGGTCGCCTTGGTCTCCGGCGTGGGCTCCGTGCTCGCCGTGACAGCCTCGGTCGCCTTGGTCTCCGTGGCGGCCGCAGGAGTAGTGGCGGCCGCAGGCGCAGTGGCAGCCGTGGGCGCGTTCGTGGCCGGTGCGCCGGAACCTCGCGAGGGCCGACGCTGCCGGGGCAGCCTCTTCGCCGGTCCGACCGGGTCGACGCCGTCACCGGCGGGCGGCGTGGCCGGTCGGAGGGGCCGAAGGGTCGTGCGCTCTTCGCCGTCTGCCACCCGTTGAGTATCACCCATGTCGGCGCGAACGTCAGGTCCGGTCGTACCCTGATGCCATGCCCCGGTACGAGTTCCGCTGCCGCGCCTGCGGCGACACCTTCGAGGTCAACCGTCCGATGGCCCGGGCCGGCGAGCCGGCTGCCTGCCCGCAGGGACACTCCGACACGGTCAAGCTGCTCTCCACAGTCGCGGTGACCGGCCGAGGTGGTGGCCTGCCCGGTGGTGCGCCCGCCCCCTCCGCCGGTGGCTGCTGCGGCGGTGGCTGCGGCTGTTGAGGCTGGTCCGACACCGTCGCGGGTGGTGGGACGGATGATGCCGACCCTGTCCGGACGCAGGGTCCGGTGGCACCTTGGGTCGGAGTCTCGGCCGGCCGTTCTCACGATGCGTGATGATCTGGTTTCGGGAAGTATGAAGCCGAGGCTAGGGGGGAGGTTCCACGCATGTCGCCACGGATCCACCTCCCGACCGGCTGGGTGACGTTCGTCTTCACCGACATCGAGGGCTCCACCCGGTTGGCCCAACTGCTCGGTCCCGGCTACCGGCCGGTGCTGGCGGAGCACCGGCGCCTGCTGCGTCGGACGATCGTGGCGACCGAGGGGGCGGAGCTGCTCACCGAGGGTGACTCGTTCTTCCTGGCCTTCGGTGACGCCGGCGCGGCGCTGACCGCCTGCCTGACCGCTCAGCGGGCGCTGGGCGAGCACGACTGGCCGGCGCCGGAGGCGGTGCCCCGGGTGCGGATGGGGCTGCACACCGGGTGGGCGGAGCCGCGTGACGGCGAGTACGCCAGCCCCGAGGTGCATCGGGCGGCCCGGGTGGCCGCCGCCGCGCACGGCGGGCAGGTGCTCTGCTCCGCCGCCACCGCCCACCGCGCCGAGCCGTTGCCGGCCGGCGCCTCCCTGCTCGACCTGGGACTGCACCGGTTGCGGGGCTTCGACGACCGGGAACGGCTCTTCCAGCTGGTCGCCCCCGGGCTGGAGCTGCAGTTCCCACGGCCGCGCACCGCGGACGCGGTGGCGCACAACCTGCCGATCCAGGTCACCTCGTTCGTCGGCCGGCAGGCCGAGCGCGCCGAGCTGAGGCAGCTCGTGGCCCGGCACCGGCTGGTGACCGTGCTCGGCGCCGGTGGGGGCGGCAAGACCCGGTTGGCAGTGGAGCTCGCCACCGATCTGGTCGAGGAGTATCCGGACGGCGTCTGGTTCGTCGACGTCGCCGTGGTCACCGATCCGGGGCTGGTCGCCTTCGCGATCGCCGCCGTGCTCGGGCTGCGTCCGGAGCCGGGCCGCCCGATGGTCGACACGCTGGTGGAGTACGCCGCCGCCCGCCGGATGCTGATCGTGCTCGACACCTGTGACGCGCAGCCGGCAGCCTGTGCCGAGGCGGTGTCCCGGCTGCTCGCCGGCGGTGGCGGGGTGCGGGTGCTGGCGACCAGCCGGCAACCGCTGGCGCTGCCCGGCGAGGTGGTGTGGCGGATTCCGCCGCTGTCGGTCGATCCGCGGCCCGACGGGACCGAGAGCGACGCGGTCGCCCTGCTGGCGGACCGCACCGCGGCGGCCCGCGGCGGGCGGCAACCCGATCCGGCCGAGTCGGCCGACCTGCGTCGGGTGGTACGGCGGTTGGACGGGTTGCCGCTCGCCATCGAACTGGCCGCGGCCCGGCTGCGGGTGCTCTCGGTCGGGCAGCTCGCCGAACGCCTCGACGACATGCTCGGCACGCTCGACGCCGGCCGGGACGATCCACAACTGCCGCCGGTCGACCGGGGTCACACCGGCAACCAGCGGGACACCGTGGACCTGGTCGCGGCGGCCACCGGTGCCAGCCCGCCGACTCCGGCGACGCGGGCGGTGCTGCGCTCGGCGGTCGAGCGCCACCTGACCATGCAGGCCACGGTGACGTGGTCGTACCGCACCCTCGGGCCGGGTGCCGCGCGGTTGCTGCGCTGGCTGGCGGTCTTCGCCGGCCCGGTGGACCTGCCGACGGTGGAGTGGCTGCTCGGCGACGATCCGCTCGACCCGCTCTCGGTGCTGGTGGACAAGTCCATGGTGCTGGCGGAGCCGCATGCCGCCGGCTGCACGTACCGGATGCTCGACCCGATCCGGGCGTACGCGGCCCGCCGGTTGGCGTCGGCCGGCGAGGAACAGGCCGCCCGTGACCGGCACGTGGCCTGGTCGGAGCACGCCTTGAGCCGGGCGCACCTCGGCCCGGACGGCCAACCGGCGACCCTGTCGCTGTACGCGCTCGACCCGCTCGCCGGTGAGCTGCGCGCTGCGCTGCGCTGGTGCGCGACGGGCGGCAGCGCCCGTGCGGGCCTGCGACTGGCCGGTGGACTGGACCAGTGGTGGCGGGAGCGTGGGTTGGCCAGGGAGGGGCGGCTCTGGCTGTTCCGGTTGTACGGCCGCCTCGCCGAGACGGGCGAGGCGGTTCCGGACGGTGAGCTGGCGGCGGCGTACCACATGCACTCACTGCACGCCGGGGGTGACGGAGAGTTCGCCGAGGAGCTGCGTTACTCGCAGCGGGCCGAGGCTGCTGCCCGGCAGGCCGGGGATGCCGGCCTGCTGGCCCGGGTCCTCGCCGGGCGCGCCGCGCCCCTGGTCGACATGGGGCAGTTCGCCGAGGCGGAGCGGGTCAGCCGGGAGGTCATCGACTGGTCGCACGACCAGGGAGTCGACTCCGAGGCGCTGTTCGCGGTGTTCCGGCTGGCCGAGTTGTTGTGGCGGCGGGGTGCGCTGGACGAGGCGGCCGAACTGCTCGGCGCGGCCCGGCCCGTGGAGGCGTCCCGCCCGGTCGATCGGGGGCGGCGGTCGGTGGACATGCTGCTGGGCATGGTGGCGCTGGCCCGGGGCGACCTGGTGGCCGCGCACGAGCACCTGCTGGTGGCGTTGCGGTCCCGGATGAACCACGGCTTCCATGGGCGCGCCTGCGACACGTTGAACGCGATCGCGGTGCGGTGCGCTGCCGGCACCCAGCCGCTGACCGCCGCCCGGCTCTTCGGTGCGGCGCAGGCCACCCGGGCGGGCCTGCGATCCACTCCCGGCATCTATGACGCCTACTGGACCGAGCAGCAGACGGCGCTGCGGCTGGTGCTGGGCGACGCCACCTTCGACGAGGCGTACGGGGAGGGTGCCGAGCTGGGGCTGGACGAGGCGGTCGCGCTGGCGCTCGGCGTCGAACATCCCGACCTGGCTGCTGATTCCGCGCGCTTCGCGGCCCGAGCGGGCCGGTCCGCGCCCCGCCAGCCGGCCACCGTCGACCGTCACACCGAGCACGCCTGACGAGCACCGGACGCCCGGCCGGGGTGCCGGCCGGGCGTCCGTCGGGGATGTGGTGCTCAGGCGCGGCGCTCGGCGTCGGCCTTCATCCTCGCGGCCCGGTCGATGTCGGACTGCTGTACGGCGGCGACCGATCCGAAGATGGCGACCGCCTGGTAGTAGGTCCAGGCCAGGCTGGTGCAGGCGGGCCGGACGACGGAGTTGTATGTGGCGCAGACCCGCTTGAGGTCCTCGTAGAAGGCGCTGTCCAGGCGGGACTTGTTGGCGCTGAACTGGCCGACCGCCTTGTAGTTGCGGTAGCCGAAGTCGTGCCGGGCGCAGGAGTTGGAGAACTTGAACCCGAGCGGGTTGTCGGGGCTGGACGAGCAGTAGTCGGTGGACCAGTCGAAGTTGTACTCGGCCCACGGGGCCCGGTTCTGCCGGGCCGAGTTCCAGGCGTTGTAGCTGCTGGCGCTGGTCTGGGTCCAGCTGGAGAGCACGGACAGCTTCTGGGCGGGAGTGACGGCCGCCGTGGCGGGGGAGGCCACGGCGAGCGCGGTGAGCAGCGCGAGTACGCCCGAGGTGAGCAGGGTGGCGAGACGTTTGGGCATGGTAATACCTCCGCGGGGTGTGCGGTTGGCCAGTAGTTACCGGTGAGTCACCGGACGCGGATCAGTGTCGATCAATGCCCTGACGATGTGGTGTAACCAACGAGAAATATTCGTGACCTGTGCTGAAACAGACGAATGCCCTGGACATCGGAGGTGTCCAGGGCATTCACCTGTTCCTCGGGGCGACGATCGGTCAGCGGACGAAGCGCGGCGGACCGGCCGGGCTCTCGTTGCCGGTGCGATCGAGGGCGGTGACGACGTAGGTGTACCGGCGACCCTGCTCGGCCGTCGGGTCCACCCAGGACTGCTCGGCCCCCGGCCGCGCCCGCACGGTCTCGACCAGGTGGGTGGCGTCGGCGAGAGCGCACCCGATGATCGCCCGGATGCCGTCGAGCCGGTGGATCGCGTACGACGTGGCGGTGCCGAGCGGCCCGACGCCGTTGGCCGGCTGTCGCCAGCGCAGGCGTACGCCCTCGGCATCCCGCTCGGCGGTGGTGATCACCGGCGGCAGCAGCCACCCCGCCGGCAGCTGCGGCATCGCCGGCACCAGCGCCGGGCGCGAGTAGTGCTCCGCGGCGTAACGATCGGTCGCGCCGAGCCGGTTCGCCCGCACCTGCACCGCCGAGAAGTGGACGTTGCCCAGCACCTGCGGGTACGCGCGGTTCAACGTCAGGTGGTCGGAGAGTTCGTCCGGGTTCATCCAGTACGACCCGTACGCCGGATCCCCGCTCTTGTAGTCGGCCTGGCCGATGTAGAGCTGCACCCGGGTGCCCCGGACCTGCTCCGCCCACCACGGCACCAGCCGGGCATAGTCGGCGGCCGGGTACTGGCCGATGTACCAGTAGAGCTGCGGCACCACGTAGTCGATCCACTCCTGCTTGACCCACTTACGGGTGTCGGCGAAGACGATGTCGTACGACTGGCTTCCCGTGGTGTTCGAGCCGAGCGGATCGGCGGCGGCGTTGCGCCAGATGCCGAAGGGGCTGACCCCGAACTTCACCCACGGCTTGACCGCCTTGATCCGGGCGCCCATCTCCTTGACCAGCAGGTTGATGTTGTCCCGCCGCCAGTCCGCGCGGTCGGTGAAGCCGCGGTGGTGCTCGGCGAAGGCGTCGTCGTCGGGCACCTGATGGGTGCCACTGGGGTATGGGTAGAAGTAGTCGTCGAAGTGGACCGCGTCGATGTCGTACCGCCGCACCGCGTCGAGCATCGCGGTCTGGACGAATTCGCGTACCTCCGGAATGCCGGGGTTGTAGTAGAGCCGGCTGCCGGCGACGCCGGCCGGCGGGTAGGCGAAGCTCCACTCCGGGTTCTCCCGCGCCGGGTGGCCAGGGGCCAACTGGTCGAGATCCGCCCCGGCGCCGCCCGGTGCCGGCATCGAGACCCGGTACGGGTTGAACCAGGCGTGGAACTCCAGGTTGCGCTGGTGCGCCTCGTCGACCAGGAAGGCGAGCGGGTCCCAACCGGGATCCGCGCCGCGGATCCCGGTCAGGTACTCCGACCAGGGCTCGTGCGGCGACGGCCAGAAGGCGTCGGCGGTCGGGCGGACCTGCACGACCACCGCGTTGTGGTTCAGCCCTTCGGCGAGGTCGAGCAGTCGGCGGTATTCGGCCTGCTGGACGGCGATCCGGTCGGGGCTGCTCTGTGAGCCCTTGCTGGGCCAGTCGATGTTGGTGACGGAGGCGATCCACATCGCCCGGAACTGGCGCTTCGGGGTGGCCGGATCGGTGACGCAGGTGGTGGTGTCCGCGACGCCGGAGGTGGCGCTGGTCGGTGTGGCGCCGGCAGGGGTGGCGGCGACGAACGCGCCGAGCAGCGCCGTGGCCAGCGCGGCGGCGCCGAGTCGAGATGCCTTCATGCGGTGTGTCCCTTCGTCGGGGCTCCCGTGGCAGGGGGCGCGGCAGTGCGGCAACATTCGCCGTCATCACTCTGCCGTCAGAAGGAAATTTTCACACCGGGCGGGCTTGGCGCAAGACCTGCCGCCGCCGCGCCGCTCGCGGGCGCGCCCAGGGCGCTGAGGGCTAGTCGAAGAAGCGCGCCAGGTGGGTGGCGGATGGGCCGTCGTCGTTCGGCCCCAACGGGGTGAGGTCGGCGAAGATCGACGCGCCGTCGGTGCCGGCGTGCAGCGGGTACCAGCGCGGTGTGCCCGGTGGGCGCATCACGCAGACGCCCTTGATGGTCTGCACGTCGAGCAGCCGGACGTGGGTCGGGTCGGCCACCGCGTTCACATGCCCCCACCAGGGGCTCATCACGTGCAGCACACCGCCCGGTCGGAGCACCCGGTGGCACTCGTCGACCAGCGGAAGGAAGTCGATCAGATGCTCCAGGATGTGCACCGTGAACAGCACGTCGACCGAGTCGTCGGCCAGCGGCAGGGAGCCGGAGAGGTCGGCGACCGCGTCCACCCCCGGAGCGGGGAAGATGTCGAGCCCGAGATTGCCCGGCCACTGCTTGGTGCCGCCGCAGCCGAGGTCCACCACCACCGGCTCGCGTCCACCGACCCGGACCCTGGCCCAGACGCCGAAGACCCCGGCCAGCTGGCCCACCCGTTCGCGTACCAGCCGTAGCTGTGCCGGCTCGTCGACCTCACCGGTCAGGTGGGCGACGCCCCGGTCGAAGCGGACCTCGACCCGCAGCGGGCGCAGCCGCTCGTCGTGGCGGACCTGATCCAGCCACGCCCCGGCGAGGAAACCGTCTACCGCCCGCAGCCGCTCGCCGGAGGGCGGAGTGTGTGCCAATGCGACCATGCGGGCCACCTCCGGCCGGCCCGTTACCCGGATCGCTGCCCGGTATGCGTCGCTTATCCCAGAAAGATGGGCCGGTCAGGACTCGGTGATCCGCCCGGCGGTCACCCGCAGGCGCCGGTTGACGCGTACCGAGTCGAGCATCCGCCGGTCGTGGGTCACCAGCAGCAGCGTGCCCCGGTAGCTGTCCAGCGCGGACTCCAACTGCTCGATCGCCGGCAGGTCGAGATGGTTGGTCGGCTCGTCCAGCACCAGCAGGTTGACCCCGCGTCCCTGCAACAGCGCCAACGCGGCCCGGGTCCGCTCGCCCGGGGAGAGCGTCGCGGCCGGTCGCAGCACGTGCTGCGCACGCAGGCCGAACTTGGCCAGCAACGTACGCGCGTCCGCCGGCGACAGGTCCGGTACGGCGGCCCGGAAGGCGTCCAGCAGCGGCACGTCGCCGAGGAAGAGTCCACGGGCCTGATCCACCTCGCCGACCACCACCCCGGGGCCGAGCGTGGCATGACCGGCGTCCAGCGGTAGCCGGCCGAGCAGGGCGGCCAGCAGGGTCGACTTGCCGGACCCGTTCGCCCCGGTCACCGCCACCCGGTCGGCGAGCGCGATCTGCAGATCAACCGGACCGAGGGTGAAGTCACCGCGGCGTACCACCGCCTCGCGGAGGGTGGCCACGACGGCGCCGGCGCGGGGCGCGGCGGCGATCTCCATCCGCAGTTCCCACTCCTTGCGCGGCTCCTCGACCACCTCCAGCCGCTCGATCAGCCGCTCGGTCTGCCGGGCCTTCGCCGCCTGCTTCTCGCTCGCCTCGGACCGGAACTTGCGACCGATCTTGTCGTTGTCGGTGGCCTTGCGCCGGGCGTTGCGGACGCCCTTCTCCATCCAGCCCCGCTGCGTGCGGGCACGTGCCTCCAGCCCGGCCTTCGTGTCGGCGTACTCCTCGAACTCGGCGCGCGCCTGGCGGCGGGCCACCTCCCGCTCCTCCAGGTACGCCGAGTAGCCACCGCCGAAGACGTTGACCTGCTGCTGATGCAGATCCAACTCCAGCACCGTCGTCACCGTGCGGGCCAGGAACTCCCGGTCGTGACTGACCAGCACCGTGCCGGCCCGCAGCCCGGTGACGAAACTTTCCAGCCGGTCCAGGCCGGCCAGGTCCAGGTCGTTGGTGGGCTCGTCGAGCAGGAAGACGTCGTACCGGCTGAGCAGCAGCGACGCCAGTCCGGCGCGGGCCGCCTGCCCGCCGGAGAGGCTGGTCATCTGCTGGTCGAGGTCGACCGCGAGACCCAGTTCGGCGGCCACCGCCTCGGCCCGCTCGTCCAGGTCCGCGCCGCCCAGCCCGAGCCAGCTCTCCAGCGCGTCGGCGTAGGCGTCGTCGGCGCCCGGCGAGCCGGCGGTCAGCGCCGCAGTCGCCGCGTCCAGGGCGGCCTGCGCCCCGGTCACGCCCGTCCGGCGGGCCAGGAACGCCCGGATCGTCTCGCCGGGGCGCCGATCCGGCTCCTGCGGTAGGTGTCCGACGCTCGCACCGGGCGGGCTCACCAGGACGCTGCCGGCCTCCACCGGGAGCAGCCCGGCGAGGGTACGCAGCAAAGTCGACTTGCCCGCACCGTTCGCACCGACCAGGCCGACCACGTCCCCGGGGGCGACGACCAGATCCAGCCCGGTGAACAGAACCCGCTCCCCGTGCCCGGCAGCGAGGTCCTTGGCGATCAATGTGGCGCTCACAAGGGGTCGAGCCTACCCGTCGGCGTGGTTGGCGTGGCCCGCCATGCCCGGGTCGGAGATACGAGGCAGACTCACGGTCGTGCAGACCACTCTGGCGATCGACTGCGGTGGCGGCGGGATCAAGGCGTCCGTGCTCGACGGCGCGGGCACCATGCGGGCCCAGCCGGTGCGGGTGCCCACGCCGTACCCCCTGCCGCCGGACCTGTTCGTCCAGACCCTGGTTGACCTCGGCGGCCGGCTGCCGGCGGCGCACCGGGTGACAGTGGGGATGCCAGGCATGATCCGGCACGGCGTCGTGGTGGCCACCCCGCACTACGTGACCCGTTCGGGTCCGCGCAGCCGAATAGATCCGACCCTGCTGGCCCAGTGGTCCGGGTACGACGCCCGTAGCGCCCTCTCCGCCGCGTTCGGCCTGCCCGCACTAGTGCTCAACGACGCCGAGGTGCACGGTGCCGGGGTGGTCGCCGGCACCGGCTGTGAACTGGTGCTGACCCTCGGCACCGGGCTGGGCAGCGCGCTCTTCGACGGCGGGCAGCTCGCCCCGCACCTGGAGCTGTCACACGCCCCGGTGCGCTGGGGCACCACGTACGACACGTACGTCGGCGAGCCGGAGCGTCGGCGGTTGGGCGACGCCTTCTGGTCCCGGCGGATCCGGCAGGTGGTGGAGGGGCTGCGGCCGGTGTTCCGCTGGGACCGGCTCTACCTGGGCGGTGGCAACTCGCGGCTGATCCGCCCCGAGCAGCTCGCCCGGATGGGCGACGACGTGGTGGTGGTGCCCAACAGCGCCGGCATCGTCGGCGGCGTCCGCGCCTGGGACCTCGCCGCGGTCTGACGCGGGGAACAGTCGCGCTGTGGCCGGTGTTGTGCCAGCGTCAGGGCAGTGGTGCGAACTAGGGGGTGGGCAGAATGGATCTTCTGGCTGAGTACCGGCGGGCGACCCTGTTCTTCGAGGCGGGCGACCCCACCAGCGCGGCCCGGCTGCTCGAACCGATCATCGAGGCCGAGCCCGACAACGCCGCCGTGCGCCAGCTGCTGGCCCGGGCCTACTTCCAGTCGGCCCAGCTGGGCAGGGCCGAGGAGCAGCTGCGGGAGCTGGTCGACCGCAACCCCAGTGACCACTACGCCCACCACGTGCTGGGCCGCACGCTGGAGCGGCTGAACCGACACCTGGACGCGCTGCGCCACCTGCGTATCGCGGCGGCCATGCACTCCTCGAACGACGACTACACGACCGCCCTGCGCCGGGTCGAGACCCGGGTAGGCGGCGGTAGCCGCTGAGACAGGATGCGTCACGAGAGGGGCAAGCCCGACCGGGCTTGCCCCTCTCGTCGACTGCGGAGCCGCCGATCACGGCTTCGAGCCGGCCGAGGGCCGGTGCTCTCGGCGATGACGTGGCGTCCGGCGTGCCTACGATGGCCGCATGGGAGCCGACCGGACGGTGGACGCGGCATGAAGCTGAAGCTGGACCTGCACGAGATCTTCAACAAGGGCCAGGACATCGACCGGGCGTTGCGCGGGATCATGGACGAGGCGGTGGCGAAGAAGGCAACCCTGGTCGAGATCATCCCGGGCAAGGGCTCCGGCCAGCTCAAAAAGCGGGTGCTGCGCTTCCTCGACCAGAAGGACGTCAAGCAGCTCTACCACCGGGTCGAGAAGGACTCCAAGAACTTCGGCCGCCTCTTCGTCCACTTCCGTTGGAAATAGCCCGGTTCGGGGTGGAGGTAGTCCGGTCACAGCGGGTAGGTGCGGGCTACGGCGAGCATCTCCGAGCTGTGGGAGCCGGCGACCCCCACCTCCGGTGGGCGGGGACGGAAGCCGGGCAACGAGTCGAGGCCGTCGCTGGCATCCATGGCGCGCAGCGCGATCTGGTCGGCCCTCGGCTCGACGGTCAACGTGATCTCGATGCCCTCAGGCGGCGGGGCGTGGAAGACGACCCCGAACCCCCATCGGCCCTCGCGTTCCTCGACCGGCACCGGTCGCCCGGCCACCTGCGCACTGCGTACCGTCGCGGTGCTCGTGTCCACGTGCAGGGTGACCAGGCGTGCCTGGCGTTGCGGGGTGAGTCTTAGCCGCAGGGTGCGTTCGCCGGCGGTGGTGGTGTCGGCCAGCACGTCCAGCCGGGGCGCGGGCAGGTCGGCGGCCTCGGCCGGCCCGCCGAGCAGCTCGTCGTCGCCGATGCCGGGGAAGTCGTCGGCGACGGACACCCGCCCGTCCACGTACTCGCCGGTCCAGGGCTGCGGGTCGGATTCGTGGCTGAGCCAACGGGCCTGGCCGGTGCCGGCGTCCAACGCGTACATCAGGTGGGTGGGCGCTGGATGCGCGGCGTCGAACCGGTCGACGGCGAGCCCGACCCCGGCGAGCACCACCGCCACCAGCGCGGCGGCCCCGGCCGGCAGGGCACCGAGCCGCCGGGCCCGCAGCGCCGCCATGCCCCGCTGGCCGCCGGCCTCCGGGTGCAGCAGGTCGACCACGGGGAGCGCGGCCAGTCCGAGCAGCACCGCGAAGAGCGCGGCGACGCCGCCCATCCCCATTCCCAGCGCCGGGAACAGCAGCACCACGGTCGGCAGCAGCACGACCACCGCCACCGCCGCGGTGACGGTCACCGCGATCACCGGCACCGGTCCGTCGGGGCGGCTGGTCAGCGCCACCAGCCCGGCGAGCGCACCAGCCAGGGCCGGCAGGGTCGTCAGGTACGCCCCGCCGGGCACCAGGACCGCCAGCACCACGCCGAGCAGCGCCAGCCAGCCCAGCCCGCCGATGGCCAGCGCGGCCGGACCGACCGTCCGACGGGTCAGCGCGTACCAGGTGAACAGGACGGCGGCGGCGAGCGCCAGTACGGCCAGCCGGTACCAGATCGGCCGGTACGGGTCGAGCAGTTCGGCGTAGCCGGGTCGGATCGCGGTGATCGCCGCCCAGAGCAGCTGCGCGCCCAGCGGCGCGACCACGGTCGGCACCAGGGCCAGCCCGAACCCGGCGGCCAGCCGGCGACCGGTGACCCGGCCTCGGCGTCGGGCCAGCCAGCCGAGTACGACCACTCCGGCCAGCGCCAGCAGCGCCAACGGCAGTACCAGCCAGCCGGGGTAGCGAGCCAGGCCGCCGGGGACCGGGAAGTAGGTGGCGTCGTGGCCGGCCGTCAGGTCGGCCAGGTCGATCCGGCCGAACTCACGGGCCAGGCCCAGCGTGTTGTCCCCGTGGTGCTGGAGGCTGGCCCGGTCCATCGAGGCCGGGGTGTCCAGCGGGGTGTGGTAGATCGCTCCGCCGTCGAGGTACGCCGAGTTCAACCCGACGAACCCTGCGTCGAGGAAGGCGGTGAAGTCGGTGTCGTTGGGCAGGGCGCGGTACACCTCCACCGCGAACGAGGTGCCCACCGGGTGCGGCGCGCCCCGGCCGAAGACCCCGACCAGCGCGGCGTTCTCCGGCGACGTCTCGAACATGATCACCGGCCCGGTGCGGCCGCGTGCCTCCAGGTTGAGCACCACCCCCTTCTCGGCGGCCAACGGGTGGTCGTCGGCGAACGCCGACGCCCCGCACAGGCACGCTTCCTCGGCGTCGGTGAAGACGAAGACGATGTCGTTACGCGGCCGGGGGCCGCTGGTCAGGGCGCGGGCCGTCTCCAGGATGGCCGAGACCCCGGCGGCGTCGTCGTTGCCGCCCGGCCCGGTCTGCACCGCGTCGTAGTGGGCGACCAGGAAGACCGTCCCGGTGGGGTCGGTACCGGGCAGCCGGGCCGCCACGTTGCGGACCCGGGCCAGGGTTGCTCCGCCCGCCGCACCGCTGAGCTGGCCGGCCTCCTCGGCGACGGTGTCCTGCACCTGAGGCTCGAGGCCGAGGTCGCGCAGCATGGCCTCCAGGTGGGCGCGGACGGCGTCGTTCGCCGGGCTGCCCGCGACGTGCGGCCGACCGGCGACGAGCGGGACATGGGTGTACGCCCGCTCGGCGCTGAACTCCGTCGCCGGTGCGTCGGCCGGGCGGAGCGCCGGCGGGCGCAGGTCGAGCAGCGCGCTCGCGCCGACGGCGACGAGCGCGACGAGTGCCGCCAGCGCGGCCAGGGTGCGTCGGCGCGGTCGGCTGAGGGCATGGTCGGCGGCGGGGCTGGGGGATGCGCCCACGGATGGCTCCTCGGGGGGTGGGACCTGGGGGTGCACATCATCCTCCATGCCACCTGAGGGTGCCCCGCCGTGTTGTGTGCGAACGTTGTCTAATACAGGATCAGCAGGGCACTCGGAAGGAGCCCGACATCACCAGCGATCTCCCGCCTGTCACGGCGGTGACCCGGCCGCACCGGGGGACCGGTTTGACCGGTCCCTCCGTGGTGTCGTGGCCGTACCCGCAGGGGGGCCTGGGCAGCAATCCCAACCTGCCGCCCGGTGAGCGGCTGCGGGTGCTGTTGGTCGAGGACGACGAGGGCGACGCCTTCCTCGTCGGTGAGCTGCTGGCCGAAACGAACTCGGGAATCGATCTGCTGGTGGCGAGCAGTCTGAGCGAGGCCCGCCGACGGATCGCCGGGGTCGACTGCGTCCTGCTCGACCTGGGCCTGCCCGACGCTCAGGGCCTGGACGGGCTGCGGCAGGTGCTGGAGATGTCCGGCAGCGCGGCGGTCTGCGTGCTGACCGGCCGTTCCGACGAGCACCTGGGCATCGTGGCGGTCGCCGAGGGCGCGCAGGACTACCTGGTCAAGGGCCAGGTCGACGGGGTGCTGCTGACCCGGGCGCTGCGCTACGCGGTGGAGCGCAAGCGGGCCGACGAGAACGCCCGCCGGCTGCGTGAGGTGGAGCTGCGGCAGGCCGAGTCGGCCCGGTTGGAGCGCGGCCTGCTGCCCCAGCCGCTGATGACGACCGACCAGATCGCGGTGCACACCTTCTACCGGCCCGGCCGGCACGCTGCCCTGATCGGTGGGGACTTCTACGACGTGGTGCAGACCCATCCCGCCCGAGTGGACCTGATCGTCGGCGACGTGTGCGGGCACGGGGTGGACGAGGCGGCGCTCGGCGTCGAACTGCGGGTGGCCTGGCGGGCGTTGATCCTTGCCGGGGTCCCGGACGACGAGGTGCTGCCCGCGCTGGAGCAGGTGCTGATGAGTGAGCGCCGGCTTCAGGAGATCTTCGCGACCGTCGCGACGGTCCGGCTGGACCTCGGGTCCAACCGGGCAACCGTACGGCTGGCCGGCCATCCGCCACCGGTGCTGCTCGCCGGAGGGCGGGTGGCTCCGGTGCCGGCACCGGGCGGCCTACTACTCGGCGTACGGCCCCGCCGGCCGGTCGCCTTCGACCTGGAGTTCGACACCGATGACTGGTCTCTGCTGATGTACACCGACGGCCTGATCGAGGGTCGGGTGGGCGAAGGTGACGAACGCCTCGACGTGCCCGGCCTGACCCGCCTGCTCGTCGAGCCGGCCAGCCGCAAGGTCCCGCTGCCCGAGCTGCCGGCCTGGCTGGTCGGCCGGGCCGAGCAGCTCAACGGCGGCCCGTTCGCCGACGACGTGGCCATGCTGCTGGTCACCCGGGGTGGTGGCCGGTGACGACCACGGGGGCAGGGTGGAGCCTGCGGGGCCGGCTCGCGGTGCTGGTCGCGGTCGTCGGGCTGCTGCTGATCGGGGTGGCCGCCGCGGAGGCGGTGGTCGCCGCCCGCAACCGGGCGCACATCGACGCGGTGCTCAACCAGACCGGTCCGCTGCGCGCCCAGTCCCAGGAGCTACTCGCGGTGCTGGTCGACCAGGAGACCGCGATCCGGGGGTACGCGTTGACCGGCGAGCGGGAGGATCTGGTCCCGTTCGACACCGGCCGGCAGCGGGAGCAGGAGCTGGCGGCGTCGATGGATCGGCTGCTGACCAGCTATCCGGAGCTACGCGACGAGTTCCAGTCGGTGCAGCGGCAGGCGGAGCAGTGGCGGCAGACGATCGCCCTGCCGGTCATCCAGGCCATCGAGGTCGGCGGCACCAGCGCCGGCCAGCAGCTGCTCACCGACCAGTCGCGGCAGCAGTTCGACCAGATCCGGGTCGCCGTCGACGTGCTGCAGAACGGCATCCTGGAGGTGCGCGACGAGGCCGCCACCGACGTACGGCAGACCAGCAACCTGCTGGTGCTGCTGCTGATCATTGCGGCGATCGTGGTGGTGGTGGCCGGGGTGGTGCTGCTCACCTCGCTGGAGCGGATGGTGATCCGCCCGCTGACCAGCCTGGCCGGGCAGGTCCGGGAGGTGGCCACCGGTGACTACGGCCACGGCATCGACGGCAGCGGGCCGCCCGAGTTCCGGCGCCTGGGCGAGGACGTCGACGTCATGCGCCAGAAGATCGCGGCGGACCTGGCCGAGGTCCGCGAGGCGCGGGAGCGGATCGAGTGGGTCAACGCCCAGTTGCAGAAGCAGGCCGAGGAGCTGACCCGGTCCAACCGAGACCTGGAGCAGTTCGCCTACGTCGCCTCGCACGACCTGCAGGAGCCGCTGCGCAAGGTGGCCAGCTTCTGCCAGCTGCTCCAGCGCCGGTACGCCGGCCAGCTCGACGAGCGGGCCGACCAGTACATCGCCTTCGCGGTGGACGGCGCGCAGCGGATGCAGCGGCTGATCAACGACCTGCTGGCGTTCTCCCGGATCGGCCGGCTCACCGCCGGCTTCACCGAGGTCGACCTCAACGAGCTGATGGCGGAGGTGGCGGCACAGACCGAGCCGGCCCGCCAGTACGCCGACGCCGAGCTGACCTGGGGCGAGCTGCCGGTGATCCGAGGTGAGGAGCCGCTGCTCACCAACCTGCTGGTCAACCTGGTCAGCAACTCGGTGAAGTTCCGCCGGCCCGACGTCGCGCCGAAGGTGCACGTCTCGGCCCGGCTGGTCGGCGAGGAGTGGGAGATCACCTGTCAGGACAACGGCATCGGGATCGAGCCGGAGTTCGCCGACAAGATCTTCGTGATCTTCCAGCGGCTGCACGCCAAGGACGCGTACCCGGGGACCGGGATCGGGCTGGCGATCGTGAAGAAGATCGTCGAGTACCACGGTGGTCGAGTCTGGGTGGACACCGATGTGCCCGAGGGCACGGCGATCCGGTTCACCCTGCCCGCACTGTCCACCGAGAGCGAGACCGCGAGCAGCGCCACCGGTACGGACGGGCCGGGTGCCGCCGGTTCGGACGGGCCGGTCGGCGACCCGGCGTCGGCGGACGGCTCCGGCCCGGACGCGGCAGGCGCGGAACCCGCGGCTGACACGGTGGGCGCGGACACTGGGCCGGGCCGGGCCGGTGCCGGGGCCCCGGTCGCTGCCGGTACGGTCGGCACGGAGACCGACGGCGAATCGGCGAAGCGCCCCTCGGCCCCGGCTGGCCCGGCACCGGGCGGCGGTGGCGCAGGTGGCATGAAGGAGGCGGTGGGATGACCGCGCCAGCGGACGGCAAGTGCCCGATCGAGGTGCTGTTGGTCGAGGACGACCCGGGTGACGTGCTGATGACCCAGGAGGCGTTCGAGGAACACAAGCTGCGCAACCGGCTGAACGTCGTCTCCGACGGCACCGAGGCGCTGGCCTACCTGCGCCGCGAGGGTCAGTACGCGGACGCGGTGCTGCCGGACCTGATCCTGCTCGACCTGAACCTGCCCCGGCGCGACGGGCGGGAGGTGCTCGAGGAGATCAAGAAGGACGAGCAGCTCTGCCGTATTCCGGTGGTGGTGCTGACCACGTCCCAGGCCGACGAGGACATCCTGCGCAGCTACCAGCTGCACGCCAACGCGTACGTGACCAAGCCGGTGGACTTCGAGCAGTTCATCTCGGTGGTCCGGCAGATCGACGAGTTCTTCGTCAGCGTGGTGAAGCTGCCGCCACGTGATTGACACCCTGCTCGACGACGTCGCCGGGCTGCTGCGGGAGACCGCCGACGGCGTCGTACTGCCGTTGTTCCGCCACCTCGGCGACGGCGACGTGACCGAGAAGGCCCCGGGCGAGCTGGTCACCGTCGCCGACCGGCGAGCCGAGGAGATGATCACGGCCGGCTTGCTCCGGCTGCGGCCCGGTTCGGTCGTGGTCGGTGAGGAGGCGGTCGCGGACGATCCGGCTCTGCTGCGCCACCTGCGTTCCGCGGGTGACGTGTGGTTGGTCGATCCGGTCGACGGCACTGCGAACTTCGCCGCCGGCAAGCGCCCGTTCGCGCTGATGGTCTCCCTGCTCACCGACGGTGAGCCGGTGGCGGCCTGGGTGCTCGACCCGCTGGCCGACGCGCTGGCGGTCGCCCGCAGTGGTGAGGGCACGTACCTGGACGGGAAGCCGGTTCGGCTGCCCGCTGTGGTCCCACCGGTGGGTGAGCTGCGGGGGACCGCGATGACGAAGTTCCTGCCGGGGCCGTTGCGGAGCACGGTCGAGGCGGGCGGCGCGCAGCTCGGCGAGTTGCTGCCGGGCAAGCACTGCGCCGGCCGCGAGTATCTCGACGTGCTCACCGGCCAGCAGCAGTTCGTGCTCTTCTGGCGCACCCTGCCGTGGGACCACGGCCCCGGCACCTTGCTGGTGCGGGCGGCGGGTGGGGTGGCCCGCCAACTCGACGGCACGGACTATCACCCGGCCGACACCCAACACGGTCTCCTGGTCGCCGTCAGCGACGCGGTCTGGACCGACGTCCACACCACCCTCCTGTCCAGCTGACCTCTACCCCACCCACCCGCTCGTCTCGCTGGGTTGAAGATCGAAAACCCCGGTCAATCTCATGATCAACCCGATCCTGAATGCGGAGGGTGAGTCGGGGGTTGCGGTGGGTCGATGGTGGACGGGGTTGGGGGTTGGGGGCCTGGGCATCGGGGCTGGTTCCGGTATTCTGACCGGCGGCCTCCCGCCAGCAGGCCGCCGACCGGCGCCGGCGGGGGTCGCCGCCGCGCAGTTGACTCACCGGGGGCCGGCGGCCGACGAAAGGATGCTTTCGTGCGCAGGACCATGCCCATCCGGCGGCAGCTTCACCGTCCGCTGATCGCCCTGCTCGCCGCGGTGGCGCTGCTGCTCGGCGTCGGTGCGGTGCCGGCGTACGCCGAGCCCAACGAGGGCGGTAGCAAGAAGCTGCGGGACGCCCTGGAGGCCACCGCCAAGGCGCACATCGAAGCCAAGCGCAAGCTCGACGGCTCCGAGAAGCGGCAGAAGAAGTTGGCGACCGAGTTGGCCGCGGTGGAGGGCCAGCTGGCCGAGTTGACCGCCCTGGTCGGCGAGGTGGCGGCGCAGTCCTACCGGGTCGGTCGACTCAGCCCCGCCGCCGTGCTGCTGGACAGCGCGACCCCGGAGGCGTTCGTGCAGCGGGCCGCCAACCTCGACATGATGGCCCAGCGGGACGGTCGGCGGGTGCGTGAGCTGGCCGACGCGCGCGAGGAGGCCCGGCAGGCCAAGCTCGCGATCAACGCCGAGGTGCGCGAGCAGACCAAGCAGCTCGCCGTGATGGCTAAGAAGAAGAAGGAGGCCGAGGCGGCCCTGGCGGCGGTCAGCTCGGGCAGCAGCGGCGGATTCGCCGGTGGCAGCTCCACCTCGGCCAAGCCGGCGCCACGCAACTCAGACGGTTCCTGGCCGGGCGAGTCCTGTTCGGTGGACGACCCGACCACCTCGGGCTGCATCACGCCGCGCACCCTGCACGCGCTGAAGCAGACCCAGGCCGCCGGCTACAAGCGGCACGTCTCCTGCTACCGCAGCGGCGGCTCGGGTGAGCACCCGAAGGGCCGGGCCTGCGACTTCGCCGCGGCCACCAACGGATTCGAGGACCGCACGGCGACCGGCGGCGACAAGTCGTACGGGGACAGCCTGGCCGCCTGGCACGTTCGCAACGCCGACCGGCTCGGTGTGCTCTACGTGATCTGGTACCGGCAGATCTGGCATCCGGGCACCGGCTGGCAATCGTATGGCGGAAGCGGCAGTCCGGCCGCCGACCACACGAACCACGTTCATCTCTCGATGTACTGACCCGCGGGCCCGGGGCCGCTGCGTACCATCGCCACGATGAACTCTCCATCGTCTGACGTGGCGGTCCCACCCGCGCCGTCTCAGCCGGCGGCGGCCCGGGCGCTGCCCAACGGGCTCGCCGCGTTCCTGGTCTTCTACTCCAGCGGTGCCGTGCTGGTCCTGGAGACCGCCGCGCTGCGCCTGGTCGGGCCGTACGTGGGGGTGACCCTCCAGGTGACCAGCTCGGTCATCGGCATCGCGCTGGCAGCCATCGCGTACGGGTCCTGGGCGGGCGGCTGGCTCTCCGATCGACGTAACCCGCGTACCCTGCTGGCACCCGCGCTGGTGCTCTCCGGCATCGCCACGGCGATCACCCTGCCCATGGTGCGTTACGCCGGCGAGGTGCTGCGGGGCGGTGCGGTCAGCGGCGTGCTGCTGCTGGTCGTGGTCGCCGTCTTCGTGCCCGCGATGCTGCTCTCCGCGGTCAGCCCCATGGTGATCAAGCTCCAACTCGCCGACCTGCGGCGCACCGGTCAGGTGGTCGGCCGCCTCTCCGGCATCGGCACCCTGGGCGCCGTCACGGCCACCCTGGTCACCGGCTTCGTGCTGGTCGCCGCGCTGCCCAGCACGGTCATCCTGTTCGGGCTGGCCGCCACGCTCGGCATCACCGGGATCGCGCTCGGGGTGTATCTGCACCGGCAGGACCGCGCCACCGTTCCCGGTGCGCCCCGGGTCAGGGCCGCCCTCGCGGTGCTGGGCCTGGTCGGGGCCGGGCTGATCACGGTCGCGCCGGACCCGTGCGACGTCGAGACGGCGTACCACTGCGCCCGGGTCGAGGTCGACCCCGGCCGGGCCAGCGGGCGGACGCTGCTGCTCAACTCGGCCCAGCACTCGTACGTGGATCTGGCCGACCCGACCCACCTGGAGTACGCGTACACCCGGTGGATCGGCGCGGTGGCCGACGTGGTCGCCCCGGAAGGGCAGCGGCTCGACGCGCTGCACCTGGGCGGTGGCGGGTTCACCGTGCCGCGTTACCTGACCGCCACCCGTCCCGGCACCGACAACCTCGTCTTCGAGATCGACGGCGGGCTGGTCGAGTTGAGCGAGCAGCGGCTCGGCGTACGCCAGGGACCGGACCTGCGGGCCGTGGTGGGCGACGCCCGGATGCTGGTGGCCGGGGAGGCCACCGACAGCCGGGACTACGTGGTGGGCGACGCCTTCGGGCACCTGGTGGTGCCCTGGCACCTGGCCACCCGGGAGATGGCCGCCGAGATCCGGCGGGTCACCCGGCCGGGCGGGGTCTACGTGCAGAACGTGATCGACTACCCGCCGCTGCGATTCATCCGCAGCGAGGTGGCCACCGTCGCCGCCGAGTTCGGGCACGTCGCGTTGATCGCCCCACCCGAGGCGCTGGCCGGTGAGCGGGGCGCCAACTTCCTCATCGTCGCCTCCGACGCGCCGCTGCCGCTGGCCGCGATACGGGCCCGGCTGGACGACGGCAACGAGCCGGCCAGCCTGCTCAGCGGCGGAGACCTGACGGATTTCGCCGGCGAGGCACTGGTGCTGACCGACGACTACGCCCCGGTGGACCAACTGCTCGCCACCGCCTGATCGGGTGACATCCTGACTGAATCTGACCAGAAAGGTGTAGGAGGGTTCGCGTCGGGCAACAACGCCGACCATGGGTGGTGGGGTACGCAAGGGCGCGCAGCTGCTCGGTGAGCGGTACCGGCTGATCGAGCAGGTCGGCGCGGGCGGGATGTCGGTGGTCTGGCGCGGCTACGACGAGGTGCTGGGCCGGCAGGTCGCGGTGAAGGTCCTCGCCTCCCGGCTGGCCAGCGACCGGGCGTTCCGGCACCGGATCCGGATCGAGGCCCAGGCCGCCGCCCGGCTCTGCCACCCCAACATCACCAACGTGTACGACTACGGCGAGTCCGAGCAGGTCGGGTTGACGGTGCCGTACGTGGTGATGGAGTTGATCGACGGTGGCCCGCTGACCGCGCGGCTGGCCCGCGACGGACAGCTGCCCTGGCGGGAGGCGGTGGCGGTGGCCGCCGACATCGCCTCCGCGTTGGCCACCGCGCATGCGCGGGGCGTGGTGCACCGCGACGTCACCCCGGGCAACGTGATGCTCACCCCGACCGGGGTGAAGGTGGTCGACTTCGGCATCTCCGCGCTGGTCGGTGAGAGTGAGAAGGGACCGGACGGCACCCTGCTCGGCACCCCGGCGTACCTCGCCCCGGAGCGGCTCGACAACGGCCAGGTCAGCCCGGCGACCGACGTGTACGCCGTCGGGCTGCTGCTGTACCGGATGCTCACCGGGCGGCTGCCCTGGCAGGCCGACACCACCACGCAGATGTTGCGGGCCCACATGTACCGCGAACCCGAGCCGATGCCGCCGATGCCGGAGCTGCCTGCCGGGATCGCCGACCTGGTGCACCGCTGCCTGGCGAAGCGGCCGGCGGACCGGCCGGCCACTGCCGAGCTGGCCCGGACGCTCGCCGAGGCGGCCGGAAAGGTGCCGGCGGCATCGACGGCCAACGCCGCCGCAGCGGCCGACCCGAACTCGTTGGCCAGCGCCGGCACCACGATCCTGCCGTGGTCGGCCGCGACCGACTCGTTGCCGCTGGCCGGCCTGCGCACCCGCCGTACGCTGGACCGCCGGCGACGGGTCGAGGCGATGGTGGCCGCCGCGGCGTTGATGGCCGTGACGGCTGCGGTCTGGGGGGTGACCTCGCACAGCCCGGCCAGCGGCGGCATCGACCAGCGGACCGAGGCCCGCGTCGGCGGCGGTGAGCAGCAGATTCCCTGCCAGGTCACGTACGCGTTGCGCAAGGATTCCGGCAAGGACTTCACCGCCGAGCTGAGCCTGACCAACACCGGCGAGCGCGAGCTGCGCGACTGGACGATGAGCTTCGCCTTCCCCGGTGAGCAGGAGGTGACCGGCGCGACGCCGGCACCGGTACGCCAGCAGGGCCGGGCTGTGGCCGTGCAACCGGATCCGCAGCGCACCGCGCTGGCGCCGGGCGCCACCGAGAAGCTGAGCCTGACCGGGACCTACACCGGGGCGAACCCGCTGCCGGTGGAGTTCCGGGTCGGTGACGCGATGTGCGGGGTGCAGGTCTCCGGCGTGGCCGGCACCGCGCCGACCACCAAGCCGACTGCCAAGAAGACGGTGAAGGCCACTGCGGGCAAGGCCGGCTCCGGCGGCTCCGGCGAGGTCAAACCGAAGCCGGGTGGTGACCGCAAGAAGTCGGAGGAGACGAAGCCCAAGCCGGGTAAGGAGAAGCCGGCCAAGGAGCAGCCGAAGCCGGCAAAGCCCGGCAAGGGCGGGAGGTAGCGCGGGTCTCCTCCACCGCAGGGTCAGGAGAGCGTCGAG
The DNA here is from genome assembly GCF_900109115.1 of Micromonospora phaseoli. Classification (GTDB taxonomy): domain Bacteria; phylum Actinomycetota; class Actinomycetes; order Mycobacteriales; family Micromonosporaceae; genus Micromonospora; species Micromonospora phaseoli. The sequence continues at coordinate 582,834 of NZ_FNYV01000003.1, read as the reverse complement.
AACCGCTGCAGATCGTCGATCGTTCCCTCGACGATGAGCGTGCTGTCCTTGTCGAGTCGCAGGCCGTCGGAGACGTAGCGGAACTGCTGCTCGCCGGGGGACCTGATCCCGATCACCCGGATGCCGTAGCGCTCCAACAGCCGTACCTCGCTCGTGGCTTGGCCGACCAGCGCCTCGGGCACGTGGATCTTCGCCACGGCGAAGGCGTCACCGAACTCGGCGAAGTCGAGCATCCGGCTGACGATCAGGTGCGCCAGCCGCTCGCCGGTCTCCGCCTCGGGGAAGATCACGCGATGCGCGCCGACCGAGGAGAGAATCTTGGCGTGCTGCGCCGACGTGGCCCGGGCCCAGATCTGCGGTACGCCGAGCTCCACCAGCGCGAGCACGGTCAGCACGCTGGCCTGCACCGAGGCGCCGATGGCGACCACCACGCGCCGCAGGTCACCGACGTCGAGCTGGCGCAGTGCGTCCTCGTCGGTGGAGTCGGCCTGCGCCACCTGGTCGAGCTTGGTCGACCACCGCTGGACCTTCCTGGCGTCGCGGTCGATGGCCAGTACCTCGCGGCCGAGCGCGGCGAGCGATTCGGCCAGCTGGCAGCCGAACCGGCCGAGACCGATCACGCCGATGCCGCCTTCGTCCGGATTCCTATCCGACAATGGGTTGCTCCTCTGGGTAGCGGTAGAGCCGGTGCCGGGTGTTCAGGGCGATCGCCGAGCCGAAGGTGAGCGGGCCGACCCGGCCGAGGTACATCAGGACGATCAGCAGGAACTGACCGCCGTCGGACAGGGACGAGACGACGCCGACGGAGAGTCCGGTGGTGCTGAACGCCGAGGTGATCTCGAAGAGTGCCGCGTAGAACGGCAGCCGGTCGGTCATCGCGATCAGCGCGGCGGTGCCCACTGCCACGATCGCGATGCTGAGCAGCGCGACGGTGAGGGCCTGCCGTTGGCTGGCGGTGGCGATCCGACGCCGCCCCACGGTGACGTCCGGTTCGCCTCGGACCTCCGCCCAGATGACGAAGGCGAGCAGGAAGAACGTGGAGACCTTGATCCCGCCGGCAGTGCTGGCGCTGCCACCGCCGATGAACATCAACCCGATCAGGAGTGGGTAGCTCTCCTCCCGGAGGGCGTCGGTCGGCACCACCTCGTAGCCGCCGGTCCGGGCCAGTGCGATCTGGGTGAACGAGGCGAGCACCTTGCCCGGGATGTCGTACTGGCCGACCGTCCACGGGTTGCCCCACTCGGTGGCCAGGAACCCGACGGTTCCGATGCCGACCAGGGTGGCGCTGCCCCAGATGGTCAACTTGGTGGCGACCGCCCAGCGCGCCGACCGTCGCCACTCGCGAACCGCCTCGAACAGGGCCGGGAAGCCGAGCCCGCCGATGATGGCCCCGAGGGCCAGCGGCAGGCTGACCCAGGGGTCCCGCGAGAAGGCCAGCAGGCCCTCCGTGTAGAGCGAGAATCCGGAGTTGTTGAACGCCTGTATCGAGTGGAAGGCCGCCAGCCAGAGGGCCTCCCAGAACGAATGGTCGTAGGCAAGCCAGAGTCGTCCGGTGATGATGATCGTCATCACCAGCTCGCAGGCGAAGACCGTCGCGGCGATGTGCAGCAGCAGCCGGCGTACGTCACCGAGCCCGTACTCCGTGGTCTCGGCCTGTACCAGCAATCGGTTGTGCAGGCCCAGTCGCCGGGACACGGTCAGGATGACCAACGCGGCACCGGTCAGGATGCCGAGCCCGCCCACCTGGGTCAGCACGGTGATCAGCGTCAGGCCGAGGCCGGACCAGTAGTTCGGGGTGTCGGTGACGCTGAGACCGGTGACCGAGATCGCCGAGGTGGCGGTGAACAGCGCGGTGAGGAACGAGGTGTGCTGGTACTCGATGGTCATCGGACGCAGCATCAGCAGGCCGGTGCCGAGCAGGATCGCCACCAGGAAGACGAGCGGTACCAGCCGTACCGGGTGACGAAGTAGCCGACGCACCAGACAATCTTCCGGTTTCACCCGATTCATCGTCGTGGAAATCGGGATCCCGAGGATTCACCGGCTGGTCAGGTACGGACCAACTGGCGGTCAGCGCGACACGGTCTGCTGGACCCCGTTCCCCCCCCCCTCGACGAGAAGGAGACCGCGTTGCGACGTACCCTTTGCGCCCTCGGTGTCTCGGCGGCCCTGCTGGCCGCCGCGGTGGTCGCGCCCTCGATGGTCGCCGCGGCCAAGCCGGCCGGCGACGCGGACAAGGCCCGGATCGACGGCCCGCCTGTCGTGATCGGCCACCGCGGCGCCAGCGGCTACCGGCCGGAGCACACCCTGGAGGCGTACCGCCTGGCGATTCGGCAGGGTGCCGACTACATCGAGCCGGACCTGGTAGCGACCGCCGACGGCGTGCTGGTCGCCCGGCACGAGAACGAGATCAGCGGTACGACTGACGTGGCGACCCGGCCCGAGTTCGCCGACCGCAAGGCGACGAAGACCATCGACGCCGTCCAGGTCACCGGATGGTTCACCGAGGACTTCACGCTGGCCGAACTCCGGACGCTGCGGGCCAAGGAGCGCCTGCCGCAGGTGCGGGTGGCGAACACCGCATTCGACGGGCAGTTCCAGGTGCCCACCTTCCAGGAGGTGATCGACCTGGCCCGGGCCGAGGGTAAGGCCCGCGGCCGGGTGATCGGCGTGTACCCGGAGACCAAGCACCCGACCTACTTCGCCTCGATCGGGCTGCCGCTGGAGGAGCCGCTGGTCGAGGTGCTGCGCCGGGCGGGGTGGACGAAGCCGTCCGCCCCCGTGGTCGTCCAGTCCTTCGAGACCGCCAACCTGCGGCGGCTGGATCGGATGATCGACGTCAAGCTGGTCCAACTGCTCGACGCCGCCGGTCGCCCCTACGATTTCACCCTCTCCGGCGACGCCCGCACCTACCGCGACCTGGCTACCCCTGCCGGCCTCAAGTGGATCGCCCGGTACGCCGACGGAGTCGGCGCGAACAAGAACCTGATCGTGCCCCGCGACGCGGCCGGCGAGCTGCTCACCCCGACGACCCTGGTCCGCGACGCGCACCGGGAAAAGCTGATCGTGCACGCCTGGACCTTCCGGGCGGAGAACCAGTTCCTGCCGGTGGACTTCCGGATCGGCGCCGACCCGAACGCCCGCGGCGACATCCAGGCCGAGTACGAGCTGTTCTTCCGGCTCGGCCTCGACGGCGTCTTCACCGACCACCCGGACACCGCCGTCGCCGCCCGCGCCGGTCTACCCCGCCGCTGACCTCGCGCTGAGTCACAACGCAAGATCGCGCTCGATCCTGGAAAGAGTGGCATCACGCGCCGGCGAGGCCACTCGATCCAGGATCGAGGCGCTGGGCGTCGGCATGCGGCAGCGCGGGAGTAGGCGCTGTCGAGCTGATGGCCTGAACGGATCGCGGCGACGCCCAAGGCCATCGACCAGCACATGGAGCAACTCGTCTGGTCGACGGAGCGGTCGGCGACGTGGGTGCCCCGGCCCGGCAGGCGGTGATCGACACCATGTCGGCGGAATGGTGGTATCCGGCGGACGTGGTTGCCCCCGTTCCGCCGGAACGGAGTCGATCAAACAACGTGTCCGGGGCCGACACATGGGGTGGGCGCGTGGCCGGCGGTGGTCGCCGCCGGAGCGCAGGGGCGCGGTCACCGCAGCCGGCCGTTGTAACGGCCGGCCACCTCACCCCTGTTACTTGTGTGTTTCCGCCACATAGCCCGTGGGTGACGTCACTTCTAGCGTGAGCCGACACATAAGGTTTCCTTCCTCTGAGTCCTCACGTGGAGTCGCAATGACGGTCCGGACGACACGGCGGGTGTTCCTCTCCGCCGCCACGATGATGGCCGCGGCGATCGCCGCCACGGCCTGTGGCAGCCCCCAGGACACCGCCAGCGGCGGCGGCGACAGCGCCGCGCCGGTGAAGGTTGGTCTGGTCTACTCCCAGTCGGGAGCGCTGGCCAGTTACGGAAAGCAGTACATCGAAGGGTTCAGGGCCGGCCTGGACTTCGCCACCGGTGGCACCAATAAGGTGGGCGACCGGGCGATCGAGATCACCGAGGTCGACGACGCCGGCGACCCGGCGAAGGCGGTCTCCGCGGCAAAGGACCTGATCGGCAAGGGCAACAAGATAATTGCCGGTTCGACGGCGTCCGGCGTGGCGCTCCAGGTGGCCCCGATCGCCGCCCAGAACAAGGTCCTGTTCATCTCCGGCCCGGCCGCCACCGACGCGGTGACCGGGGCGAACAAGTACACCTTCCGTTCCGGTCGGCAGTCGTACCAGGACGTGGTGACCGCCAGGTCGTTCATCGGCGACCCGGCCGGCAAGAAGGTCGTGGTCTTCGCCCAGGACGGCGCGTTCGGTGACGCCAACGAGGCGGCCGTCAAGGCCGTCATCGGTGGGGCCGGCGCGGAGGTCAGCGCCGTCCGGGCCCCGGCCAGCGCGACCGAGTTCACCCCGTTCGCCAGTCAGATCAAGTCCGCCAAGCCGGACCTGCTCTTCGTCGCCTGGGCCGGCACCACCGCCCCGGCCATGTGGCAGACCCTGGACCAGCAGGGTGTGCTCACCTCCACCACGGTCGTCACCGGCCTGGACATCCGCGCCTCCTGGCCCACCTTCGGCGCGGCCGGCAGCAAGATCTCCTTCCTGTCGCACTACTTCGACGGGGCGAGCGACACCGAGGCGGCCAAGGCCGCGAAGGCGAAGATCCCTGGCGGCACCCTCGACCTGTTCCACCCGGACGGCTTCGCCGCCGCCCAGATGGTGGTCCGCGCCGCGCAGGAGGGTGGCGACGACGTGGACAAGATGGTCACCGCGCTGGAGGGCTGGAGCTTCGAAGGCGTCAAGGGCACGATGACGATCCGCGCCGAGGACCACGCCCTGCTCCAGCCGATGTACCAGGCGAGCCTGACCGGCAGTGGCGACACCTTCACCGCCGCTGCCCAGAAGGCGCTCACCGGTGACGAGACCGCGCCGCCGGTCCAGGCGATGAAGGGCTGAGGCACGTGCTCGCCACCCGCGGTCTGACCTGGCGGATCGGTGAGGTCGCCATCGTCGACTCCGTCGACCTGGACCTGGCACCCGGGGAGTTCCTCGGCGTGATCGGGCCCAACGGTGCCGGCAAGACCTCACTGTTCAACCTGATCACCGGCCTGCGCCGGCCCACCGAAGGTCGGGTCACGCTGGACGGGCGGGACATCTCCGCCCTGCCGCCGTACCAGCGGGCCCGCCTCGGGTTGGGCCGTACCTTCCAGGCGTCCTCGGTCTTCGGCTCGCTGAGCGTGCGGGAGAACGTCCGGCTCGCCGTGCAGGCACACCGCGGGGGTTCGATGAAACTGTGGCGGCGGGCGGCGGCCGATCGGGAGGTGGCCGCCGCCGCCGACGCGGCGCTGCACCGGGTGGGCCTGGCCCACCGGGGCGACGCGCTGGCCGGCACGCTCGCGCACGGCGAGAAGCGCAAGCTGGAGATCGCCCTGCTGCTCGCCGGCGAGCCGCGGGTGATGCTGCTCGACGAGCCGATGGCCGGGGTCAGCGCGGAGGACGTGCCGGAGCTGGTCCAGGTGATCCGGTCGCTGACCGGCGACAGTGGCCGGGCGGTGCTGATGGTCGAGCACCACATGGACGTGATCCTGGAACTCGCCGACCGGATCGCCGTGATGCACCACGGCGCGCTGTTGGCCTGCGACACCCCGGAGACGGTGATGGCCAACCCGACCGTGCAAGAGGCCTATCTCGGGGAGTCGCTCTGATGGAGCCGATCTTGAGGGTGGCGGACCTGTCGGTCCGGATCGCCGGGCTGCACATCCTCCAGGGGGTGTCGTTCAGCGTGGCCCCGACCGGTGTCACCGTGCTGCTCGGCCGCAACGGCGTCGGCAAGACCACCACGCTGCGCGCCGTCGTCGGGTTGACCCCACGCAACGGCGAGGCGCGCGGCACGGTCCAGATGGGGGAGCAGACCCTGCTCTCCCAGCAGACCCACCGCCTGGTCCGCGGCGGGCTCGGCTACGTGCCCGAGGACCGCTGCGTCTTCGCCGGGCTCACCGTCGCGGAGAACCTGCGGCTCGCCGAGCGGCGCGGCACCACCCCGGCGTACGACCGGGTTTTCGCGCTCTTTCCGGAGCTGGACCGGCGGGCTCGGCAGCGGGCCGGCTCGCTGTCGGGTGGGCAGCAGCAGATGCTCTCCATCGGCCGGGTGCTGCTCAACGACAACCGGCTGCTGCTGGTCGACGAGCCGACCAAGGGGTTGGCGCCGAAGGTGGTGACCGAGGTGGCCGAGGTGCTGGAGCGGGTCGCGGAATCCGTGCCGGTGCTGCTGGTGGAGCAGAACCTGGCCGTGGTGCGGCGGTTGGCCCGCGACGCGGTGGTGCTCGCCGCCGGCAAGGTGGCGTGGACCGGGGACGCCCAGGAGTTGCTGCGGGAGACCGCGCTGACCCGGTCGCTGCTCGGCGTCGGCTCGGCGGAGGTGCAGCACTGATGGACACGGTCATTCTGCTGACGTTGACCGGGCTCGGTCTGGCGGCGCTCTACTTCCTGGTGGCCTCCGGGCTGTCGCTGGTCTTCGGCCTGGCCGACGTGCTCAACTTCGCGCACGGCCTCTTCCTCGGCGTCGGCGCGTACGGCACCTGGTGGGCGGCGGGGAACCTGCCCGGCGCCGGGTCGGACGGCTTCGGGTTCGTGGTCGCGGTCGCCTTCGGGGTGGCCGCCGGCACCCTGGTGGCGGTGCTGGTCGAGCTGGTGCTGATCCGCCCGCTCTACTCCCGCACCATCGAGCAGGTGCTGGTCACCGTCGGACTCTCGCTGGCCGGCGTGGCGCTGTTGCAGGCCACCTGGGGCGCGGACGCCCGGCCCTTCCCCCGCCCGGAGTGGACCCGCCAGGTGACGTCGATCCTCGGTGCGCAGGTGCCCAACGGGGGGCTGCTGCTCATCGTCGCCGCGTCGCTGGTGCTCGGCGCGATCCTCGCCTTCCTGCGCTGGACCCGCTACGGCCTGATCATCCGGGCCGGAGTGGAGAACCGGGAGATGGTCACCGCGCTCGGCATCGACGTGCGCAAGGCGTTCACCCTGGTCTTCGCCATCGGCGGGGCGGCGGCGGCGTTGGCCGGCGCGCTGGGCAGCGTCTACTTCGGCACCGTCTCGCCCCAGCAGGGCGGCTCGCTGCTGATCTTCGCGTTCATCGTGGTGGTCATCGGCGGCATGGGTTCGGTCGTCGGGTCCGCGTACGCGGCGGTCGCGGTCGGGCTGCTGCAACAGTTCGTGAACTACTACGGCACCTCCGGGCTGGGCGACATCTGTGTGGTCGCGCTGCTGGCCGTGGTGCTGCTGCTGCGCCCGCAGGGCATCGCCGGAAAGGTGGCAACGGCATGACCGAGGTCAAGTCCCCCGAGGTTCCCGCGCCCCCTGCGGCGGTACCCGACGAACTGACGCCGGGTGACGGGCGGCTGCACCGGATTCGCCCGTTCCTGCCGCTGGCCGTGCTGGCGGTGGCGCTGATCCTGCCGTACTCGACACTGCACCTGCCCGGCATCTTCGAGGGCGCGCTGAACTCGCCCGGCACCCTGCAACTGCTCGCCGTCTGCCTGGTCTTCGGTGGCCTGGCGGCCGGCTACGACCTGCTGTTCGGGCGGACCGGGATGCTCTCCTTCGGGCACGCCCTCTACTTCGCCGCCGGGGTGTACGGCACCGACATCCTGATCACCCGGGCCGGGTTGCCGCTGTGGCAGGCCGCGCCGCTGGCCATCGTCGGCGGGGCGATCCTCGCCGGTCTGCTCGGCGCGGTGGCGCTGCGTACGGTCGGCATCGCCTTCGCCATGGTGACGCTGGCCTTCGCCCAGGTCGGGGCGATCCTGGTGGCCCGTGACTTCGGTGGGCTCACCGGCGGTGAGGAGGGACTGCCGCTGGACGTCACCGGGCTGCCGGACGCGCTGGTCGGGGTCACCAACACGGTCAACCTGTACTGGCTGGCGTTGGCGTACCTCGTGGTGGTGGTGTTCGTGGTGCACCGGGTCAGCGGCTCGCCGACCGGGCGGGTGTTGGCCGGGTTGCGCGACGACGAGCGGCGCATCGGAGTCCTCGGGCTGGACCCGTACCGTTTCAAGCTGGTCGCCTTCACCCTGGCCGGTGGGCTGGCGGCGGCCGGCGGGGCGGTCTACTGCCTGATCGTCGGTGGCGCCTCGCCGCACATCACCAGCAGCGAGCTGACCCTGTCGTTGCTGGTGATGGTGGTGCTCGGCGGGCCCGGTACGCGCTGGGGCCCGGTCCTCGGCGGCATCCTCTACATGTACCTGGACCACCGCCTGGTCTCCTTCGGCAGCTCCGACGCGGTGGACGCGCTGCCGGCGTTCCTCAGCCGGCCACTGTCGCAGCCGCTGTTCGTCCTCGGCACGGTCTTCATCCTGGCCGTCTACTTCTTCCCCGGCGGCCTGGCCAGCCTCGCCCCCCGACTGTCCCTGCTCCGCAACTCGCTGCGCCTGCCCACCCGCCGCGAGCGCTGACCGAGACCTGGCCCCACCTTTGTTGATCAAGAGGTTTGCGTCGACCAGCGGACTGATCCCGACGCAAACCTCTTGATCAACAGGGTTGGGGCGCGGCGTCAGCCGTTGAGCAGGTCGTAGGCTGCGGCGGGGGCCTGCTGCGCGGCGTCGTCGGTGAAGGCGACGACCTGGGGGGCATCGCCGAAGTCGACGTACTCGACCACGTACTCGGACGCCTTTCGCTTGCCGGCCGCCGGGATGTCCAGCGTCAGCGAGGAGAGGTTGCCGTCCGCGCCGACGATCGCGGTGAGCGGGAGCTGCGCGGTAGCGTCGCCCAGGGTGACCAGGCCGTCCAGGTTGTCGGCCAGCTCCGGCTCGGCGGACAGGTCGACCACACCGGTGTACGTCCCGGGCTCGCCGGCCTGGACATCGGTGGCCGCACGGATGATCGCCTCGACGTTGCCCGGGTCGGTGCCCTCGTAGCTGGGCAGGGAGTCCGGGCCCTCGACCTTCGTCGGGTCCAGCGCCATCCACTTGGTGGGCAGCTTCATCAGCTTCTGGATGTCCTGGGCACCCTTGAAGTTCACCTTCATCCAGGTGCGGGACTCGACCATCCGGAAGGACATCTCCAGGGTGAAGTCCTTGTCCTTGGTGACGGTGTCGATGTCCATGCCCTGGTTCGCCGGGTCGATCACGCCGGAGACGTCGCCCGAGGTGTCGCTGATGGTGAACCGGAAGGCCGGGTCCTGCTCGTCCGGCACGGCGGCCAGCAGTTCCTGCTTCGGGTCGGGCGGTGGTGGGGCCGCCTCCGGAGTGGCCTTGTCGTCACATCCGGCCCCCAGGGTCGCGGCCAGCAGGGCGACGGCTGTGGCCGCGAGACGCCGGGTCGTGGCGGTGGTGCCGGATCGCTGAGTCATCTCGTCTCTCTCTTTGCGGATCGAACGGGAATCGTAGAACAAACTCGTCGCCGTCGGGGTACGACTCGGTCGCGGCCGGGCCACGACGGCCCACCGTCCGGCAACGGTCGACGGCCCACCGTCCGGCAATGCAGCACCGGACGCTGGTAGAAAAGGCGGATGAGCCTGGAACGGACGGCGGTACGGCAGCGCGCCGAGGCGGTGCTGCGGCGGCTGGCCGGTGACCAGGCCCGGCTCCGCGAGGACCAGTGGCGGGCCATCGAGGCGTTGGTGATCGACCGGCGGCGGGTGCTCTGTGTGCAGCGCACCGGGTGGGGCAAGTCGGCGGTCTACTTCGTGGCCACCGCGTTGCTGCGCGAGCGCGACGCCGCTGCGCAGCGCGACGCCGCTGCGCAGCGCGACGCCGCCGGGCCGGCCGGTCCGACGGTGATCGTTTCGCCGCTGCTGGCGTTGATGCGTAACCAGGTCGACGCGGCGGCGCGCGCCGGAATCCGGGCCCGCACCATCAACTCGGCCAACCTCGACGAGTGGGACGAGATCACCGCCGAGATCCACGCCGGCACGGTGGATGTGCTGCTGATCAGCCCGGAACGGCTGAACAACCCGGACTTCCGCGACGGCGTGCTGCCGAAGCTGGCCGCCACCACCGGTCTGCTGGTGGTCGACGAGGCACACTGCGTTTCGGACTGGGGGCACGACTTCCGGCCGGACTACCGCCGGCTGCGTACCTTCCTCGGCAAGCTGCCCGAGCGCACGCCGGTGCTCGCCACGACCGCCACCGCCAACGCCCGGGTGACCCAGGACGTCGCCGAGCAGCTGGGCACCGAACCGGCCGCGCCGGCCGCGCCGCGACCGGACGTCCTGGTGCTGCGGGGCAGCCTGGACCGCGAATCGCTGCGGCTGGGCGTGCTCGACCTGCCGAGCCCGGCGCACCGGCTCGGCTGGCTCGCCGACCACCTGGACCGGCTGCCCGGCTCGGGGATCATCTACACGCTGACCGTGGCCGCGGCGACCGAGACGGCCGAGTTCCTCCGCTCACGCGGCTGGGCGGTTGCCGCGTACACCGGGCAGGCCGAGGACGCCGACCGCCGCGCCGCCGAGCAGGACCTGCTCGACAACAAGATCAAGGCACTGGTCGCCACCAGCGCGCTCGGGATGGGCTTCGACAAGCCTGATCTCGGCTTCGTGGTGCACCTCGGCGCGCCGCCCTCGCCGATCGCCTACTACCAGCAGGTCGGCCGGGCCGGGCGAGCCGTCGAGCACGCCGAGGTGCTGCTGCTGCCGGGTGCCGAGGACGCCGCCATCTGGCGGTACTTCGCCTCGCTGGCCTTCCCGCCGGAGGAGCAGGTCCGCGCGGTGCTCGCCGTCCTGCGGACCGACCGGCCGTTGTCGACCCAGGCCCTGGAGCCGCTGGTCGACCTGCGGCGCGCCCGCCTGGAGTTGATGCTCAAGGTGCTCGACGTCGACGGTGCGGTCCGCCGGGTCCGGGGCGGCTGGCTCGCCACCGGCGAGCCCTGGCTCTATGACGGGGCGCGGTTGCGCCGCGTCGCCGCCGCCCGCGCCACCGAGCAGCAGGCCATGATCGAGTACGCGGCGACGGCCGGCTGCCGGATGCGCTACCTACGTGAGTGCCTGGACGACGCCGAGGCGGTGGACTGCGGCCGGTGTGACCGGTGCGCCGAGGCGCTGTTCACCCCTGAGGTGTCACCGACCGCGCTGACCGTCGCGCAGACCTTCCTCGGCCGCCCCGGAGTCCAGATCGCGCCGAAGAAGCTCTGGCCGACCGGGTTGGAGTCGGTCGGCGTACCCCTGAAGGGGCGCATCGCCCCGACGGAGCAGGCGCTGCCGGGCCGGGCTGTCGGCCGGCTGTCGGACCTCGGCTGGGGCGGCCGGCTACGCGGCCTGGTCGGGGAGGGCACGCCGGACGGCGAGGTCCCCGACGAGGTGGCCGCCGCCGTCATCGAGGTGCTCAAGGCGTGGGCGCACGGCGACGACCGGTGGCCCAGTCGCCCGGCCGGCGTGGTCGCGGTCGACTCCCGTAGCCACCCGATGCTGGTCGGCTCGCTGGCCGAGCGGATCGCCACCGTCGGGCGGCTGCCACTGCTGGGTCGGGTGAGCTCGGCCGGTTCGGCGGGCGCCGACGGTCCGCGCGGCAACAGCGCCCAGCGGGTACGCACCCTGCACGGCACCCTGACCGTGCCCGAGTCGCTGGCCGGTGCCCTCGCCGGCCTGGCCGGCCCGGTGCTGCTCGTCGACGACCTGGTCGATTCGGGCTGGACCATGACGATGGCCGCCCGCGAACTCCGCCGGGCCGGCGCGCAAGCCGTCCTGCCCCTGGCCCTCGCCCTCGCCGCCTGACCTCCGCACCTGCGGCGGTACGGTGGGCGCATGGCTGACCAGGAACTCGACGCGCCCGCGCTCGGGTCGGTGCGGCTCGCCGAGCGCCCGTCGACGCGGGCGGGTGAGGAACCCGCCGCGGTGTCGGCGGCACCGGATCGGGCCACGCTGCGGCTGGCCCTGGTGGTCGGCGGGCTCGTGCTGTCGGTGCTGCTCGGGTTCGGGCTCGGCCGGATCAACGGTGGCGGCACCGCGACGGCGGGCGGGGCGGACAGCGCGCTGGCCGACCACGTCCACGCCCCCGGCGTGGGCGCGCACTCGCACGGAGCCGACCAGGCGGCGGCGGCCGAGGCCGGCGGCCTCGCGGTCAGCCGCGACGGTCTCACCCTCACCCCGCGCTCCGCCGGGTTCATCGCCGGGCAGGCCGGAGAGCTGCGCTTCCAGATCCGCGACGGGCAGCGTCGGACGGTCACCCGGTTCGCGGTCGTGCACGACAAGCCGATGCACCTGATCGTGGTGCGCCGGGATCTGACCGGCTACCAGCATCTGCACCCGACCATGGCGGCGGACGGCACCTGGTCGGTGCCGCTGACGCTGCCGCAGCCCGGCGTCTGGCGGGCGTACGCCGACTTCACGGCCCTCGCTGACGACGGCCGGCAGACGGCGACGACGCTCGGGGTGGACCTGGTCGCGCCCGGCGACTACACGCCCCGGGCGCTGCCCGAACCGGCGACCAGGACCACGGTCGACGGGTTCACGGTCGGCTTTCAGGGCGGCCCGCAGCCCGGTTTGACCGTGCCGGTGAGTTTCCGGATCACCGGGCCGGACGGCACCGGCCCGGTGCTGGAGCGCTACCTCGGCGCGTACGGTCACCTCGTCGCGTTGCGCGAGGGTGACCTCGGCTACCTGCACGTGCACCCGGAGGCGGAGCTGGTCGACGGCGCGATCCGGTTCTGGTTGACCACGCCGGGTCCCGGGCGGTACCGCCTCTACCTGGACTTCGCCGTCGCGGGTGAGGTACGCACGGCCGAGTTCACGGTCCTCGTGTCCTAGCCGATGCCGCGGCCGGTTCGGCCCGGCTGCCGGGGGTCAGCCCGTCCGGCGGATCGGCGCGGCGGTGGGGTCGGCAGCCCGGCGGATCGGCCGGCGGGCCAGGTAGCGCAGCAGGTCACGAATATGGTGCTTCTCCTCGGCCGGCACGGCCGGGTCCGCAAGCCGTTGCAGAATCACCCGCACGTCGGCCTCCACCGGGCCGTCGTCTCCCCGCCGCCACGACACCGGGCCGGCGTCGGGTAGGCCGAGCGCCCGGAAAGCCGCCGCCACCGGCAGATCCAGCGCGGCACAGAAGCCACGGACCTTGGCCAGCTCGGGGTAGTCCTGCCAGTCGCCGGCGAGCCAGCGGAAGACGGTCGAGCGGCCGACGCCGGTGTGCGCGGCGAGGTCGGTGACCGTCCAGCCGCGCTCTTCGCGGGCATCGTCGATGGCCCGACGCACGAAGCGCGCGAAGGCCATCTGCGGCGAAACCTCTGCCGAACCCATCCGGTGGGTCTTCCCTCCCGACCGGCACCCGACGGTGCGTTCTTCGAGAGTAGTACGGGAAGGGGAGTAAACAATTGACTGATCGACCAGACGATTCCGGTGGCGGGACCCGAATCCGCTACGCGGCTGGTGACGGCTCTGCGAGCAGCGTCTCCAGCCGGGGTGTGATCTGCCACTGCGCCACCAGCTCCCGGTACTCCGTGCGCTGGGCGGCGGTCGGGTGGGCAGCCGTACGCCGGGCCCGGATCAGCAGGTTGCGTGGAGTGTGCGCGGAGTCGACGAACTCGACCACCTCGGCCCGGTAGCCGTGCAGACGCAGCAGCCCGGCGCGCAGCGCGTCGGTGAGGGCGTCCGCGAAGCGCTCCCGCAGGATGCCCTGCCGGGTCAGCAGTTCGTACGGCGTCGGCGTGGGCCGGCTACGCAGCTGTGCCGCGATGTCGTGGTGACAGCATGGCGCGGCGAGCACCCAACGGGCACCCCAGCGCACCGCCCGAGCCAGCGCCTCGTCGGTGGCGGTGTCGCAGGCGTGCAGCGCGAGCACCAGATCGGGAGCCGGCTCGACGGTCGCATCGGCGATGGTGCCGGCGACGAAGCGCACCCGGTCGGCCCAGCCGAGCCGCTGCGCCAGCTCGGAGTTGCGCCGCCGCTGGTCGTCCCGGACATCCACCCCGACCAGCTCGACGTCGAGGCCGAGCTGCGAGAGATAGCGGTACGCGGCGAAGGTCAGGTACGCATTCCCGCAGCCCAGGTCCACCACGCGCAGCGGGCCGCCCAACTCCTCGGCCAGCCCGCTGGGCAGCGTGGCCGCCAGGGCCCGCAGGAACGCGTCCACCTGCCGCCGCTTGGCCGCCGAGCCGCCGATCTCGGCGAAGATCGGGTCGCCGGGATCGAGCAGGTACTCCTTGGCGCGGTCGTGCGTCGCCGCCGTGGTGACCGGGCTGGCCACCGCGGTGCGGTGCACCTGTGCCTCACCCGACTTGGTGACCCGCAGTTGCAGGGTGCCCTCGGCGGTCTCCACGTGCCAGTTGCCGAACGGCTCGGCCAGCAGCTCCCGCACCGCAGCCTCGGCCTCCGGCCCCGGCGACACGTTCCGGGTGTATGGACGCGCGCCGTCGGAGGTGGAGATCTGCAGCCGCCGGCCGGCCTTGAGGGCGACCGGCCGCAGTTCGGCCCGGACCACGGAGGGCCGCTGACCACGCCGACGTCCGGCCGCCACGGCCCGGGTCAGTGCGGGACCTAGCAGCATCGAGCGGACTTCGGCCAGAGCGGCGTCCAACGGTTGTGGCATCGGTCAATCTTCCAGGAGCGCCAGCTGCTTCAGTCCAGGCAACGGTTCCGGCTCGGGGCCGTACGTGGACTGAAGCAGAGCAAGGGGCCGGACAGAGAGCCGCCCGGGGCGGCGCGGGTCAGCCCAGCAGGGCAGCCCGTCGACCGCTGGCCGGGCGGCGGGTGGTCAGTCGGTGGTCGCCTCGGCCGGCGTATCGCTGGCGGAGCCGGTACCACGGCGGCGTCGGCGGCGACGCGGGCGCGTCGCTTCGCCAGCGGCGTTCCCGCCGTCGGCGGTGATGGCCTCGGCGGAGGCTCCGTCGGCGGTCGTCGGGGTGGCGGCCTCAGCGCCCGTCACCACCTCGCCGGCTCGACGTCGCCGACGCGGACGGGCGGTACGTCCGGCCTCGTCGGCGACCGGCTCGGCGCCATCCGCCACGACGGCGTCGCCGCTCTGTCCGCGACCACCGCCGCCACGCCCACGGCCACCCTCGCTCCGGCCGCTGCCCTCACCACGACCGCTGCCCTCGCTCCGGCCGCTGCCCTGACCACGACCGCTGCCTTCACCGCGACCGCCGCGGCGCGTGCCGCGCGGCTCGCCCCGCCGTGATCGGCCCCCGCCCAGGTCCTCCTCGACCTCGGCGGAGAGCCCGGCGCGGGTGCGCTCGGCGGTCGGCAGAGTGCTGGTGACCTCGGTGGAGATGTGCAGGTCGGTGTAGAGGTGCGGGGAGGTGTGGTACGTCTCCCGCGGCTCGGGCATGTCCAGCCCGAGGGTCTTGTCGATGATCCGCCAGCGGGGCATGTCGTCCCAGTCGACGAAGGTCACCGCGACGCCGGTCGCTCCGGCCCGGCCGGTACGGCCGATCCGGTGGGTGTACGTGTCCTGGTCTTCCGGACAGTCGTAGTTGATCACGTGGGTGACGCCGCTGACGTCGATGCCACGGGCGGCCACATCGGTGGCGACCAGAGTGTCGATCTTCCCGGCCCGGAACGCGCGCAGGGCCCGCTCGCGGGCTCCCTGGCCGAGGTCACCATGCACCGCCGCGACGGCGAAGCCACGGAAGTCTAGGTCCTCGGCGACCCGGTCGGCGGCCCGCTTGGTACGCGTGAAGATCATCGTCAGACCGCGGCTCTCGGCCTGGAGGATCCGGGCCACGATCTCGACCTTGTTCATCGAGTGGGTGCGGTAGACCAACTGCTCCGTCTGGGGAGACGGGCCGGTCTCGGCGGTGTGCCCGGCGTGGATCGTGATCGGGTGGCGCAGGAACCGCCGGGACAGCGTCACGATCGGGTCCGGCATGGTCGCGGAGAACAGCATCGTCTGTCGGTCGTCCGGCAGCATCGCCAGGATCCGCTCGACATCGTCGAGGAAGCCCAGGTCGAGCATGCGGTCGGCCTCGTCGAGCACCAGCGCGCGCACCGCGTGCAGGCGCAGGTGCTTCTGCTTGGCGAGGTCCAGTAGACGGCCCGGGGTGCCGACCAGGATCTCCACGCCCTTGCGGAGCGCGTCGACCTGCGGCTCGTACGCGACGCCACCGTAGATCGGCAACACCCGTATGCCACGGGTGCGGCTGGCGGCGGCGATGTCCTTGGCGACCTGGATGCCCAACTCGCGGGTCGGTACGACGACCAACGCCTGAGGCAGCCCGTCGCCGCCCTCCTGCGGCGCGAAGACCCGCTCCAGCAGCGGTACGCCGAAGCCGAGGGTCTTGCCGGTACCGGTCGGGGCCTGCCCGATCAGGTCGGCGCCGCGCAGCGCGATCGGCAGCGCGTACTCCTGAATGGCGAAGGCGCGGGTGATGCCGGCCGCGGCCAGCGCCTCGACGGTCTCCGCGCGGGCGCCGAGATCGGCGAAGGTCGGCGCCTCCGGTCGGACCGGGGCGGTCGGGGCCAGTTCCTGGCCATCTGTGAGGTCTTGAATCGGCTCACTCATGTGGATTTGGGGGTGCCCTCTCGTGGGTGCGCCCCGCCATGTCCTCAGGGCGCGTTCGGTTTGGCGCGGGCCACACGGTCGGCGGCAGGAAGCCGAGCGGACCGGGCCGCACGCGCGCCGTGGTTCGGCCTTCGACCGGATCGGAGTTGACTCCGGCCGGGATCGGCACCTACGGCAACTCGTCCATGCTACCTGAACGGGCCAAACCCCGTCCCGATTCCGGGCGGCCCAGCGCCACTGGAAAGGTTTCCATGTGACCCGTATCACTTAGCGTGTCGGCTCGGAGGCCGGTGTCGGCCGGCAGGGGCCCCGGGCGGGTACCCCGGGCGGTAGCCTGCGCAGGTGTCCGCCCCCACCCCGCCCGGCCACGCCGTCACCGATCTGCTCGGCCTGGTGGCCCTCGGTGAGCTGCTCGCCTTCGAACGCATGGCGGCCGACGCACGGCTCGCTCCGGATCTGCGCCGCCGCGCCGCGTTGAGCGAAATGGCCGCCGCCGAGATCGCCAACTACCGGCGGGTGGCCGATCGGCTCGCCGCGCTCGGTGTGCTGCCCGACGACGCGATGTCCGCGTACGTCGCGCCGCTGCAGGGCTTCCACGACTCGACCGAGCCGCGCGACTGGGCCGAGGCGGTCACCAAGGCGTACGTCGGCGACGCGATCACCGACGACTTCCTCCGAGAGATCGCCGGTGCGCTGCGGGAACCGGACCGGCAGCTGGTCCTCGACGTGCTGCACGAGTCGCGATACGCGGAGTTCGCGGCCGCCGAGATCCGGCTCGCCATCGAGGCGGACCCGAAACTGGCCGGCCGGCTGTCGATGTGGGCGCGGCGGCTGGTCGGCGAGGCGCTGTCCCAGGCGGGGCGGGTCGCCGCCGCCGACAACGGAAGGCTCACCGCCCTGATCGCCGCCGGTGGACAGCTGGATGTAGCGGGTTTGTTCCGGCGGCTGACCGCCGCGCACACCGCGCGGATGACCGCCGCCGGACTCAACAACTGAAACGTCAGCGGACGGTGAAACCGACCGCCCGGGGAGACGCCTCGGCGATCTCGACGTAGGCGACCTTGCCGACCGGCACGATGATCCGCCGGCCCTTTTCGTCGGTCAGCGAGAGGGTGCCCTCGCTCCTGGCGAGGGCGTCGGTCACGATCCGCTCGATCTCGGCCGGCGACTGCGCGCTCTCCAGGACCAGCTCGCGCGGCGCGTACTGCACGCCGATCTTGACCTCCACTGTGCCTCCTCCGTCGGGCGAAATAGCCGCCGTGCGAAGGCTATCCGATCACAACGTCGAAGTTCAGGCTGACTCACCTTGCAGCGGAAAGCTGGCGATGCCCCGCCAGGACAGCGCTGCGACCAGTGCCTCCGCCTCCGCCATGGGCACCTGGCGGCCACCGGCCAGCCAGAACTGCGCGGCGGTCTCGGCCGCACCCACCAGGCCGGAGGCGAGCAGCTCGGCATGCGGGCGGCTGACCCCGGTGTCGGAGATGATCGTGTCGGTGATGGCGGCGATGCAGCCCTGTGCGACCCGCTCCACGCGCTGCCGCACGGCCGGCTCGTTGCGCAGATCGGACTCGAAGACCAGCCGGAACGCCTCGCTCTCGTGGTCGACGAAGTCGAAGTACGCGCGGACCGACGCGCTCACCCGCTCCTTGTTGTCGGTGGTGCTCGCCATCGCGTCGCGCACCTTGGCGACGATCGCGTCACAGTGCGTGTCGAGCAGGGCGAGATACAGCTCCATCTTGCCGGGGAAGTGCTGGTACAGCACCGGCTTGGAGACCCCGGCCCGCTCGGCGATGTCGTCCATGGCCGCAGCGTGGTAACCCTGCGCGACGAACACCTCCTGAGCAGCGGCGAGTAGCTGCTTGCGGCGCGCCGAACGGGGTAGGCGCGTGGGTCTGCCGGCGGTTTGGGCGCCGTTCCCCACAGCCGTCATGGGTACCTCCGAGGTTGTCGTACGGGCCGGCATTTCACCCGAACCGGTCGAGGCCTCTCGGCCCCTTGCGGAATTGGCCCGCCGCTGTAACTTATCGCCACTGTCGCCACACGGTAGCCTCAGCGGGGGCGACCAAGGAGCGCGCGGTGAGTGAAACAGGGCAACCCGGTGCCGCCACCCCGGGAGAGCACGGCGACGGGACGGGTCAGCACGATGACCTGGCCCGTTCCGGCAACGGGTGGGCCCCGCCACCGGCCGACTGGTCCTGGGACGCGGAAGGCACCCGGGGCAGCGGCGTGACCTGGACCCGGCCCGAGCAGCCAGTCGGTTGGGCCACCGCCTCCTCACGATACGCCGACCTGCCCGCTCCGGACGGTGACCAAATGTCGCCCGGGCCGCCGGCCCAGGTCAACGGCAGCCAGGTCAACGGCAGCCAGGTAAACGGGGCGCACCCGGAGGACTCGTCAGGTGGCCGGTACGCCCCGGTGAGCGCTCCACCCGGCCTGCGCGGGCCCGGGCGCGATCCGGGTGGCGATCGGCTCGTCGTGCCGGCGCCCCGCCCCGTCCCCGCCGGTGAGCGGGCGGGCGCACCGCCCACCGGGCTGCCGACCTCCGCGCCGCCCGCGGTACAGGTGCCGCCCGTCGGCACCACCGCCTCCGGCTTCGAGATGCCGCCCGGTCTGCACGCGCCCACCGCCGAGCGGGCCGGGCAGGAGCCGCCGATCAGCGGCCAGCCGCGTGGGTGGGATGACGTGTCCCCACCAGCGTCGAACTTCGGGCTCCACCCCGACCCCCCGGTCACGGAGCAGGCTGACTGGCCACCGGCGTCCGGTGCGGAGCCACCGGCTGGCTGGTCGGTGGGGTCCGGCGCCTACCGGACCGCCGACCGACCGTCGGCCGTCGAGCGACCGTCGGCCGAGGCGGACCGGCCGAGCTGGGCCCAGCCCGGCCCGGCCAGCGACTGGGCCCCGTCGTGGGCCCGCGATGAGGGTGAGCCTGCCCGACGGTCGCGGGAGGTGCCGGCCCAGAACTGGGCCAGCGAGCCCAGCCGGCCGTACGAGCCGGTGCCCGTCGAGCCGACCCGTCCGTACGAGGCGGTACGCGTCGAGCGGCCTCGCCCGTACGAGCCGTCCCGGTCGGCGCCGGAGCCCGGCCCGTCGCAGCCGCCGGCCGAGTCCGACCCGGCCGACCGGCCGGCGTGGCCGGCGTCCACGCCGACCAGCGCGCCGCCGGCCGGGGAACGCCCGTCGTGGGCGCGTTCGGCCGTCGGTCCGCCGGCCGAGGAGCGTCCCTCGTGGGTCGCGCCGCCGGTCAGTGGCGCACCAGCCAACGAGAGCCTGCCCTGGGGTACCCGCTCCGGCGGGCAGCCCACCGATGAACGCCTGCCCTGGGCGCTCCGACCGGTGAGCGCTCCGCCGCCGGTCAGTGCCCCACCGGTGAGTGCCCCGCCTCGGGTCAGTGCTCCGCCGCCGGTCAGCGCTCCGCCGGTGAGTGCCCCGCCGCCGGTGGGTGCCCCGCCGCCGCTGGGTGCTCTGCCGCCGGTGAGTGCTCCGGCAGCGGGCGCCCGGTCGGCCGGCGATTCGCTGACGAGCGCACCGGCAGGTTCGTGGAGCCCATCGGAGCCCGGCGTGGCGTCGCCGGGCACCGGGGCCGAACCCGCCTCCGTACCCGGATACCGGCCGTTCCGGCTCCGGCCGGTCCCCGACGAGCCGGCACCCGACGCACCCTCCCCGGCGTCTGCCATGCCCGGTCCGAGCTCAGTGCCGGCGGCGACCGATCCGCTGGCCGGTCCGCTTCCCAGCGGGTCCGACCGTCGTGAACGCACCCCCTCCGCGCCCGCCCCGACGAGCGCAGCCCCCTACGCGGCACGCCGGTCAGCGCCCGATCCGGTCCCGCTGACGGAGCCGGCCGGCGACCGGTCGCCGGACAGCACCTCGGCAGTGTTGCCGCAGCGCGTCCCCGCCGAACCGGACGTGCCCGTCGTGCCGGAGCCGCCAGCCGTGGAGCCACCCGCCGAAACCCCGGAACTCGCCCGAATCGCCACCCATCTGCGTCGCGAGGACGAGCCAGCGCCGTTGCGGGAACGGCCCGAGGGCTTCGACGTGAACGCGATCCTCGCTGCCGTCCGGGGGGTCGACGGCGTACGCGATGCTGCCCTGCGCCGTACCCCCGCCGGTGCTCACAGCCTGCGCCTCGACCTCGCCGACGGCGCCGACCCGGCGGAGGTGAGCCGGCAGGTCGCCCGCCTGCTGCAGGACCGGATGGGGTTGGCCGCCGCGCCGCACGGCCTGCCCACCGCGCCGCACGGCCTGCCCGCCGCACCGGTGCGCCGTCGGGCCGCCGAGACCCGCGCTGCCGAGGGCGGTGAGTCCCGCCCGGCCGCCGAACCGCGCCGACCGTCCGCCCGGCCCGCCGGCGCTCGGACCGAGGCTCCGCCGCACCGGACGGAGGGCGCACCGGAGACCTCACGACGGCGACGGCAGACACCCGCCCCGCACCGTGGCCGGGCCATCGTGGAGGAAGCGGGAACGCCGGGCAGCCCGGCGACGCTCGGTGCCTCCTACTCCGGCGGACAGCTCACCACGACCGAGTCCGCGCCGTCCCGACCACTGGACACCGGTGGTGTGCCGGGTCCCCGAGTGGTGCTCGACCACGTCCAGGTGAGCACGTTCGGGCTCGACGCCACCGTCGAGGTTCGACTTATGGCCGGCGACCAGAGCGCGGCCGGGTACGCCACCGGGCCCGCCGTCGATGGCTACGTGCTGCGGCTCTGCGGGGTGGCGGCCGCGGCGGCGATCGACGAACTGCTGCGTGCCGGCGGCACCACGCCGGATCGCGGACGGTGTTTCGTGGAGCACGCCGCCGTGGTGCCCTTCGGCAACTGTGAGGTGGCGACCGTCGTGGTGCTGCTGGTCTGCGAGGGGTGGGTCGAACAGTTGGCCGGTTCCGCCCTGGTGGCCGGCGACCCCCGGCAGGCAGTGGTGCGGGCCACCCTGGCCGCGGTCAATCGCCGGCTGGAGGCACTGCTGGCGTGAGCCGGTCCAAGGCAAACTGGAACGGTGAAGCCTGCCATCCTGCGGCCAGACCACCTGTTGCCCGCCCACTCGGTCCCGCCGCCCTGGCCGGGCCGGACGGTACGCCTCGACGGCGCGACCACCTACGTCCGGGACACGCCGGCCACCGGACCGGACGCCGAGCCGGCACTGTACGTGCACGGCCTGGGCGGCTCGTCGCAGAACTGGACCGACCTGGCCGGTCTGCTCACCGACCGGTTGGACGGCCAGGCGATCGACCTGCCCGGGTTCGGCCGCAGTGAGCCGGGTCGGCGCTACACCGTGCCGGTCTTCGCCGAGCGGGTGATCCGCTGGATCGAGTACTCGGACCGTGGCCCGGTGCACCTGTTCGGCAACTCGTTGGGTGGGGCGATCTCGGTGCGGGTGGCCGCCGTCCGTCCGGACCTGGTCCGGACCCTGACACTGGTGTCGCCGGCCCTGCCGTTCCTCGACTTCCGTCGGTCGTTGCAGGGCCGGATGCTGCCGTTGCTGGCGATTCCCCGAGGCGAGCGGCTGGCCGCCTGGCGGCTCGCCCAGGTGGCACCGGAGGTGATGGCCCAGCAGGTGATGGAGGCGTGCGTGGCCGACCTCAGCCGGATCTGTGACCAGCGCCGCCAGGAGGCACTGGAGGAGATCCGGATCCGGTACCAGGCAGAGCACTACGCCGCGGCATATGTCCGGACCTTCCGCGGACTGGTCTCCACCTTCCTGCGGTCCTACCTGCCCGGGTCCGGATCCCTGTGGCGGCTGGCCCGCACGGTGAGTGCACCGACACTGGTCATCGGGGGCCGGCAGGATCGGCTGATCGACGTGCGGGTGGCGCCGCAGACCGCCCGGGTGATTCCGGACAGCAGGTTGTTGATGCTCGACGACGTCGGTCATGTGGCGCAACTGGAGGTGCCACGGCTGGTGGCTCGGGCCGTGCTGGGGCTGCTCACCGAGATGGGGGACTCCGCCCGCCGGGCAGACCTGGCAGGATAACCGGGGTGCACAGCCCGGGTAGCCGTCATCGGTCGACTCGATCCGATGGCCGGCATGCCGCCGGGCGGAGGCCGAATCGTCGCACCCGACCGGTGGCCTCGACGGCGACCGCCGAGGGTGGGAAGCGGTCCTGGCCGCGCCGACCGGGCGCTCTCGCCCGGGTGGTCGTGCTGCTGGCCGCGGTCGGTGCTGCCGTGGCCATGGTGGCCGGAAGCACCGATGGGCCCGCCGGCAAGGTGATTCCGGTGACGTCCCCGTTGGCGGTGGCACCGCCAACGATCCCGGCGTCGCCGTCGCCGTCGGAGGTGCCCCCGTCACCCGAGCCGCCGGTGCTGCAGGAGCCGGGGCCGCTCCCGTCGACCGGGCCGGGCCGCTTCCGCTATGACGATCAGGTTGGACCGGTGTTGGGCACGGCTGGTGCCGTCCAGCGCTACCGGGTCGCGGTGGAGTCCGGCTCCGGGGTGAAGGTGGGCGAGTTCGGCCTGGCGGTACGGGCTGCGTTGGCCGGCCCGGGAAGCTGGGTGGACAGCGGTCGGCTGCGGTTGCGGCAGGTGACCGCCGACTCCCGGTTCGACTTCACCGTCTACCTGGTCACCGCCGGGACGGCGGCCCGGATGTGCGCCGCCGGGAACGTCGACATCCGGATCGGTGGCCAGCCCTACACCTCCTGCCGGGCGCCGGGAAAGGTGATCATCAACCTGGACCGGTGGCGACTGTCGGTGCCGCACTTCGTCGAGGCCGAGGTGCCACTCTCGGTCTACCGCACGTACGTGATCAATCACGAGGTCGGGCACCAGTTGGGCAACCGGCACGAGCGCTGCCCGCGTCGGGGTGAACCAGCGCCGGTGATGATGCAGCAGACGCTGTTCCTGAAGGGCTGCGTCGCGAATCCCTGGCCGTATCTGGACGGCCGGCGTTACGCCGGTCCGCCGCTCTGAGCGAGGCACAGGGCGGGTGCCCGCCTCCGCGGCGGACCGGTACGACGGGGGCATGATCGGGCACGGGTCACGCTTGCGCGTAATGCGGTGATACGCCGGAATTGGGTGCGACGATACCTGTATGCCGTTTCCACCCCTCGATCGCGGCCCTGGACGTTCGGGTCACCCGCCCGGAGGTCCGCCGGATCCCCGGCCCGTCGCCCGGCGGCGGCAGCGTCGGCTCGGCACGACCCTCGGGATGGTGCTGGCGCTCGCGATCACCGCCTCGGTGCTGCTGGTTCGCGCCGGCGACCGGGCGGCCGGTCCGGAGCCGGGCGGTCGCCACCGGATCGCGTACGGCGCCGGTGCCGACGAGCAGACCGGGCCGAGCCGGTACCCGAGGGCGGGCGCCGGCAGCTTCGCGGTGGCGGTCGGCGGCACTGGAGTGCGGGGCGAGGACGGGCCGGTGGCCCGCTACCGGGTGGCCGTCGAGCAGGACATCGGTCAGGATCCGGCGGCCTTCGCCGCCGACGTCGACGCGGTGCTGGGCGATCCACGCAGTTGGATCGGCTCCGGCGGGCTGCGCGTGCAGCGGGTCGCCGAGGCGGTGGACGCGGACTTCACCATCTACCTGGCCACCCCGCTCACCTCGGAGACGATGTGCGCCGACGGTGGGCTGAGCACGGAGGGCTACACCTCGTGCCGGCTGCCCGGCAAAGTGATCATCAACCTGGCGCGCTGGCTGGAGGCGGTGCCGGACTACGGAGCGCCGATCGAGGTCTACCGGGCATACGTGATCAACCATGAGGTCGGTCACGAGTTCGGCGAGGGTCACGAGGCGTGCCCGGCGCCGGGCCGCCCGGCACCGGTCATGCAGCAGCAGACGTACGGGCTGGACGGCTGCGTACCGAACGCCTGGCCCGTCCTCGACGGTCACCGCTACGCCGGCGACCTCATCGACTGACCCGACGGCCGGCTATTCCCGCTCCCGCATGGCGGGCGACGTGTCCCTGCTCATGGTCGATGGACGCTCCGGCGAGCGACAATGGCCGGGTCGTCCGCCACATCGATCCCGGGGAGTCCTCCGTGTCGTTGCCCCCGCTCGTCGAACCCGCCGCCGAGCTCACCGTTGACGAGATCCGCCGCTACTCGCGGCACCTGATCATCCCCGATGTCGGGGTGACCGGGCAGAAGCGGCTGAAGAACGCCCGGGTGCTCTGTGTCGGCGCCGGTGGGCTCGGTTCCCCCGCGCTGATGTACCTGGCGGCTGCCGGGGTCGGCACGCTCGGCATCATCGACTTCGACACCGTCGACGAGTCCAACCTCCAGCGCCAGATCATCCACGGCGTCTCGGACGTGGGCCGGTCCAAGGCCGAGTCGGCCGCAGCGACGATCCGTGAGATCAACCCGCTGGTCAACGTGGAGATCCACAACACCGCACTGGACCGGGAGAACGTCCGCGAGATCTTCGCCGGGTATGACCTGATCGTCGACGGCACGGACAACTTCGCCACCCGGTACATGGTCAACGACGCGGCGGTGCTGCTCGGCAAGCCGTACGTCTGGGGTTCGATCTACCGGTTCGACGGCCAGGCGTCGGTGTTCTGGGCCGAGCACGGTCCCTGCTACCGCTGCCTCTACCCGGAGCCCCCGCCGCCCGGCATGGTTCCCTCCTGCGCGGAGGGCGGCGTGCTCGGCGTGCTCTGCGCCTCGATCGGCTCGATCCAGGTCAACGAGGCGATCAAGCTGCTCGCCGGTATCGGTGAGCCGCTGGTCGGCCGGCTGATGGTCTACGACGCCCTGGAGATGAGCTACCGCAAGATCAAGGTGCGCAAGGACCCGAACTGCGTGCTCTGCGGTGAGAACGCCACCCTCACCGATCTGCTGGAGGACTACGAGGACTTCTGCGGCGCGGTGTCGGTGGAGGCCCAGGAGGCGGTGGTCGACGCGACCATCACCGCCGCGGAGTTGAAGGAGTGGCAGGACGCCGGCAAGGACATCTTCCTCGTCGACGTGCGGGAGCCGGCCGAGTACGAGATCGTGCGCATCCCCGGCGCCACCCTGATCCCCAAGGGCGAGATCCTCTCCGGCGAGGCGCTGTCGAAGCTCCCGCAGGACAAGCAGATCGTGCTGCACTGCAAGTCCGGTGTCCGGTCCGC
The DNA here is from genome assembly GCF_900109115.1 of Micromonospora phaseoli. Classification (GTDB taxonomy): domain Bacteria; phylum Actinomycetota; class Actinomycetes; order Mycobacteriales; family Micromonosporaceae; genus Micromonospora; species Micromonospora phaseoli. Next base: position 557,330 of record NZ_FNYV01000003.1, on the reverse strand, counting down.
CGAGGCGCTCGCCTCGCTGAAGGCCGCCGGCTTCCGCGACGCAGTGCACGTGCAGGGCGGGGTGCTCTCCTGGATCAAGCAGATCGACCCCTCCCTCCCCGCGTACTGAGATGCAAGGAAGGGCCCCTTCTTAACGCCTCCGGTAGAGAAGGGGCCCCCTGTTAACACCCGGGTCAACACCCGGCCGTCGGCCGGTCCCACCTGCCCGTACTACTGAGGCGGGATCACCTTTCCGCCGGTACCGTGGCCGCCGTGGTCGATATCGACGCCGCGATCGGGTTCGTGGTGGCTCACGGAGATGTGGTGGAGCGTGCCCGCCTGTCCTGGTTGCGTACCGGCACGTCGCCTCCGCCGGAAGTGCTCGACAGCGCCGAGGTCGGCCAGACGCTTGGTGGCGGCTGGCCGGCGTCCTGGGGTGACGAGGTCGCGTCGGTCGACGCGACCTGCTTTCGCCTGTCCGAGCTGGCCGACCTCGGGGCGCTGGGCCGCCAGTCCGCCCGCCGGGCGCTGGACTGGCTCGCCGCCGCCCAGCAGCGCGACGGCTGCTGGGAGGAGGACGCGGCGCTCGCGGACACCGCTCCCGAGTGGGCCCGCCCGGGTGATCCGGAGGCGCGGTTCTACCTGACCGCCAACGCCGCCTTCTGGCTCACGGTGGCCGGCCTGGACGCCCGGGCCGCCGGGCCGCTCGACCACCGGGTCGGCGGGGCGTACGCCGGCGTGGTGCACGCCGCCGGCCAGGCGCTGGCCGCCCAGCTGCGCCGCGACGGCAGTTGGCCCTCGTTTCTGGCCGCCGGATGGTTGAGCGCGGCGGTCCTGCACCGGCAGCAGATGTTCTACGAGTCGGCGCAGATCAAGGCGGTGCTCGCCGAGCGGATCCCGCAGGCGTCACCGGCCGACGCCGCCTGGCTCGCCGCGACGCTGCGCCGGGTCGGCGTGGACGAGCACGAGTGGACGCTGGTGGCGGCCCGCCGTCGGCTGTCCGAGACGCAACGCAGCGACGGCGGGTGGACCAGCGACGACGGCCACCAGTTCGACGTCCACGCCACCCTCGCCGTGATCAGCGCCTTCCGCTGAGCCCGCCGCTGCGGATCCACGGGAGCGCGTGGGCGCTCAGCGGAGGTGGCCGGTGCCGGTGACGACGTACTTGGTGCTGGTCAGCTCGGGCAGGCCCATCGGGCCGCGGGCGTGCAGTTTCTGGGTGGAGATGCCGATCTCGGCGCCGAAGCCGAACTCGCCGCCGTCGGTGAACCGGGTCGAGGCGTTGACCATCACGGCCGCCGAGTCGACCCGGGCCACGAACTCCCGGGCGGCCGACTGCGAGTCGGTGACGATCGCCTCGGTGTGGCCGCTGCCGTACCGCCGGATGTGGCCGACCGCCGCGTCGAGCGAGTCGACGACGGCGACCGAGATGTCCGCGGACAGGTACTCGGTGGCGAAGTCCTCGTCGGTGGCCGGGACCACCGCATCGGAGTACGCGGCCGTCCGGGCGTCGCCGTGCACGGTGACCCCGGCCTCGGCGAAGGCGGTCAGCATCGCCGGCAGGAAGTCGTCGGCGACCGACGCGTGCACCAGTAGCGACTCGGCCGTGTTGCAGGTGGAGAGCCGCTGGGTCTTGGCGTTCAGCGTGACCGCCACGGCCATCGACAGGTCGGCGGCGGCGTCCACGTAGACGTGGCAGTTGCCCACCCCGGTCTCGATCACCGGCACGGTCGACTCCTCGACCACTGTGCGGATCAGCGATGCTCCGCCGCGCGGGATCAGTACGTCCACCAGACCGCGGGCCCGCATCAACTCCTTGACCGAATCGCGGGAGCTGGCGTCGACCAGCTGCACCGCGTCCGCCGGCAGACCGGCGCCGTCGACCGCGTCGCGCAGCACGGCCACCAGCGCCGCGTTGGAGTGCGCGGCCGAGGAGGATCCCCGCAGCAGCGCCGCGTTGCCGGCCTTCAGACAGATCCCGGCGGCGTCCACGGTCACGTTGGGTCGGCCCTCGTAGATGATGCCGACCACGCCGAACGGCACCCGGATCTGCCGCAACTCCAGCCCGTTGGGCAGAGTCGAGCCGCGTACCACCTCACCGACCGGGTCGGGCAGCGCGGCCATCTGGCGCAGTGCGTCGGCGATGGCGGCGACCCGGCCTTCGTCGAGGGCGAGCCGGTCCAGCACGGCCGCGCTCAGCCCGGCCTCGCGCCCGGCCGTCAGGTCCGCGCCGTTCGCGGTCAGGATCTCCGGGGTACGCGCCACCAGCGCGTCGGCCATCGCGTGCAGCGCGGCGTCCTTGGTGGTACGCGTCGCCACCGCCAGCGCCTCCGCCGCGGTACGCGCCCGGCGGGCCTGCTCGCTCACGCTCATCCCATGCTCCTCAGTTCGGGTTAGGAGGGGGCCCCTTCAATACACCAGGCGTTAACAGGGGCCCCTGCTTACAGCAGCACCAGGTCGTCGCGGTGGACGACCTCTCGTTCGTACGCCGGGCCGAGCGCCGCGGCGAGGTCGGCGGTGGAGCGGCCGAGCAGGCCGGGCAGTTCGATCGCGTCGTAGTTGACCAGACCTCGGGCCACCGGCGCGCCGGAGGTGTCGACCAGGTCGACCGGGTCGCCGGCGGTGAACGCGCCGTCCACGGCCGTGATCCCCGCCGGCAGCAGTGACTTGCGCCGGCCCACCACCGCGGCGACCGCCCCGGGGTCGAGGTGCAGCCGTCCTCGGGGCGCGGTGGCGTGGGCGAGCCAGAACAGCCGGGCCGCGGGTCGCCGGAGGCTGGGGTGGAAGAAGGTGCCGACCGGCTGGCCGGCCAGCGCCGCGACGGCCTGGCCGGCGGAGGTGAGCACCACCGGGATGCCGAATCCGGTGGCGATTCGCGCCGCCTCGACCTTGGTCACCATGCCGCCGGTGCCGACCCCCGCGCGGCCGGTGCCGCCGATCTCGACGCCGGCCAGGTCCGCCTCGTCGCGTACCTCGGCGATGCGGCGGGAGCCGGGGCGCGACGGGTGGCCGGTCCAGAGCGCGTCGACGTCGGAGAGGAGGACCAGCAGGTCGGCGTCGACCAGGGCGGCCACCAGCGCGGCGAGCCGGTCGTTGTCGCCGAACCGGATCTCCTCGGTGGCGACCGTGTCGTTCTCGTTGACGATCGGCACCGCCCGCAGGTCGAGCAGCTTGCGCAGGGTGCGGTACGCGTTGCGGTAGTGCGCCCGGCGGGTGACGTCGTCGACGGTGAGCAGCACCTGGCCGACGGTGCGGCCGTGCCGGGCGAACGCGGCCGCGTACCGCCCGATCAGCAGGCCCTGGCCGACGCTGGCGGCGGCCTGCTGGGTGGCCAGGTCACGCGGTCGGCGGGGCAGCCCGAGCGGGGCGAGGCCGGCGGCGATCGCGCCGGAGGAGACCAGCACCACTTCGCGTCCGTCGGCCGTCCGGGTGCCGAGGGCGTCGACCAGCGCGTCGACCTGCCCGTCGTCCAGCCCGCCGGTGGCGGTGGTCAACGAGGAAGATCCGATCTTGACAACGACCCGCCGGGCCGTCGTGACTGCGTCGCGCACCCGCCCATTCTGCGCTGTCGTCGCCGCGGGGCCGGCCGCCGTTCCCATAGTCTGGCCGCTTGTGACACCTGACGAGTACGTCGAGGCGGTGCTGGAGCTCGTCGACCGGATACCGCCCGGCCGGGTGATGTCGTACGGGGCGGTGGCCGACGCGCTCGCCGAGCGGTCCGGCCGGGCGTCGGCCCGGCTGGTGGGCTCGATCATGGCCCGGCACGGTGGTGGCGTCCCCTGGCACCGGGTGGTCAACGCCGCCGGCGGCATGCCGCCCCGGATCGCGGCGCAGGCCCGGGCGCGGTGGCTCGCCGAGAGCACCCCGGTGCGCCACGACCGGGTGGACATGCGGGCGGCCAGTTGGTGGCCCGGAGAGGGGATGTGACCAGTGCCATAACGTGAGTAATATTCGGCGCCATGAACGCGCCGCCTGGTGGCTCCGGCCCACCACCACCCCCTGCCGGCCTGCCGCGCGGGGTGCATGCCGGTTACGCGCTCGGCTCGCTGGCCACCGGCGCGTTCGGCACCGTGCCGGGCCTGTTGCTACTGCCGTACCTCACCGACACGCTCGGCGTGACCGCCGGGGTGGCGGCCCTGCTGGTGCTGCTGCCGAAAGCGTGGGACGTGCTGGTCAACCCGGTGGCCGGGCGCATCTCCGACCGCACCCGTTCGCGCTGGGGAGCCCGCCGGCCGTACCTGCTCTTCGGTGGGCTGGCGCTGGCCGTGCTCTTCGGCTCGATCTTCGCCGCGCCGTTCGGCGCCGGTCCAGCCGCCGGGACGTACGTCGCCGTCGCCTTCCTGGCCACCGCGACCGCGTTCGCCTTCTTCCAGGTGCCGTACGTGGCGATGCCGGCCGAGTTGACCAGCGACTACGCCGAACGTACCCGGATGATGACCTGGCGGATCGCGGTGCTGGCGCTGGCCATCCTGGTGGCCGGCGCGGTGGCCCCACTGGTGCGCGACGCGGCCGGTGGGGGTGTCCCGGGGCACCGCTGGATGGGTGTCTTCGTGGCCGCGCTGATCGCGTTGGGCGCGGTGGGCGCCTTCCTCGGCACCCGGTCGGCGCCGCAGGGTGCGGTGGGGGAGAGCGAGCCCACCCTGCGTGCCCAACTCGCCGTCGCCGGCCGCAACCGGCCCTTCCGGGCGCTGCTGCTGTGCTTCGTGGTGCAGTCCGCCGGGGTGGCGACGATCCTCGCCGGCGTGCAGTACTTCGCCGACCACGTGCTGCGTGACTCACTCACCGGCCCGACCGTCCTGTTCGTCTGCTTCGTCGGTCCGGCGCTGGTGGTGATGCCGCTCTGGTCCCGGGTGGGTGCCCGGTTGGGCAAGCTCGCCGCGCTGGTGGCGGCGTCGCTGATCCTGTCGCTCGCCGGCCTGACTCTGGTCGCCGCGCCGGTCCTGCCCGCCGCCGTGATCTACCTGCTGGTCGGATTGATCGGCGTCGGCTACGCCGGGCAGCAGGTGTTCGCGCTGGCCATGCTTCCGGACTGCATCGCGTACGACACCGCCCGCACCGGCCGTCGGCAGGCCGGCGTCTTCACCGGCCTCTGGACGGCCGGCGAGACCTTCGGCCTGGCCCTGGGCCCCGGAATCTACGGCCTGGTGCTCGCCGTCTCCGGCTACGTCTCCTCCTCGACCGGAACCGCCGCGCCCCAGTCCGACTCGGCCCGCCTCGGCGTCCTGCTCGGCTTCACCGTGCTCCCCGCGCTGCTGATCGCCCTGGCCACCCTCCTCCTGCGCCCCTACGACCTAACCCCCACCCGGCTGGCCGCCCCCGCTCCACCTCCCGCCGATCATGGAGTTGTGGCAGGAACAAAAGCCGCCGGTAATCACGGAAAGGGCACCATAACTCCATGATCGACGAGAGTGGGTCGGCGCTGTCCCAGCACGGCGTGCCGGCGGAACAGGTGCTGGCGGAGATCAGGCAGTTGCGGGCGATGGACCGGCCCACCCACGGCGGGCGACTGTTCGCCTACGTCTACGACCCCGCCGTGCCGGGCCTGGACGAACTCGCCGCCGCCGCGTACGCGGAGAGTGCCCACGTCAACGGGCTCGACCCGACCGCCTTTCCGTCCCTGCTCGCCATGGAGAACGCGCTGGTCGGCGCGGCCGCGCGGCTGCTCGGCGGCGGGCCCGGCACGAGCGCGCCGGACGTGGTCGGCAGCGTCACCAGCGGCGGCACCGAGTCGCTCATCCTGGCCGTGAAGGCCGCCCGGGACGCCCGCCCGGACATCGCGACACCCCGGATCGTGGTGCCCGCCAGCGCCCACGCCGCGTTCGCCAAGGCGGCCCACTACCTTCGGGTGAAGCTCGACACGGTGCCACTCGACCCGGCCACCCTGCGGCCGGCGGTCGCCGACGTGGCCGCCGCCGTCGGGCCCGACACGGTGCTGGTGGTCTGCTCCGCACCCTCGTACGCGCACGGCGTCGTCGACCCGGTCGAGCAGATCGCCGAGGTGGCCGCCGCAGCCGGGGTGCGCTGCCACGTGGACGCCTGCTTCGGCGGCTGGACCCTGCCGTACCTGCGCCGCCTCGGCGTGCCGGTGCCGGCGTTCGACCTCGCCGTGCCCGGGGTCACCTCGATCTCCGTCGACCTGCACAAGTACGCATACGCCCCGAAGGGCGTGTCGGTGCTGCTGCACCGGGATCCGGCGTTGCGCGCCCCGCAGTACTTCGCGTACGCCGACTGGCCCGGGTACACGATGATCAACCCGGTGATCTCCTCCACCCGCTCCGGTGGGCCGACCGCCGCCGCGTACGCGACGCTGCGGCACCTCGGCGACGACGGGTACCTGGAGCTGACCCGGCGGACCCGGGAAGCGGTACGGGAACTGGCCGAGGCGGTACGCGAGGTCGACGGGTTGCGACTGGTCGCCGAACCGGAGTCCACCGTGGTCTGCTACACCGCCACGGACTCCGGTCCGGACCTGTTCGTGCTGGTCGACGAGCTGGCCGCGCGCGGCTGGCACACCCAGCCCCAGCTCACGTACGCCGGGCTGCCGCGCAGCGTGCACCTGACGGTCACCGCGGCGGTGGCGCCCCGGGTGGCCGAGTTCGGCCCCGACCTGACCGACGCGGTCGCCGCCGCCCGCGCGGCCGGTCCGGTCGCGTTGCCGCCGGAACTGCTCGCCCTGGCCGGTTCGCTCGCCCCGGAGACGCTCACCACCGACCTCGTCGCCGCAGTCGCCGCCGGCCTGGGCCTGGGCACCGGCGGGGGGCTGCCCGATCGGATGGCCCCGGTGAACACCCTGCTGGACGCGGCGCCCCCGGCGGTGCGGGAGCGGCTGCTGGTCGAATTCGTCAGCCTGCTGCAACGCCCGGCCTACTGAACCGCCCGCCGCCCGCCGCCGGTTCACGACAGCGCGCACGACGACGCGCACGACGACGCGCACGACGGCGCGCGGTGTTGGGCGCGGTGTTAACAGGGGGCCCCGCTACTACCCGAGGCGTTAACAGGGCGCCCCTCCTTTCACCGGTGCCGCCGCCCGCAGGCGGCTGTGGTTGACTGTCGGAGACGGGAGGGGGAGCGGTGGTGCAGCTGCCTGCGGTGCTCGGCGAGCCGATCCGGTTCGTGCTCAACTGGGGCCGGCGGTACTCGCTCTGGGTCTTCAACTTCGGCCTGGCCTGCTGCGCCATCGAGTTCATCGCGACCAGCATGTCCCGTCACGACTTCATGCGGCTCGGTGTGATCCCGTTCGCCCACGGGCCCCGGCAGGCCGACCTGATGGTGGTCTCCGGCACGGTCACCGACAAGATGGCACCGGCGATCAAGCGGCTCTACGACCAGATGCCCGAGCCGAAGTACGTCATCTCGTTCGGTGCGTGCTCCAACTGCGGCGGCCCGTACTGGGACTCGTACTCGGTGACCAAGGGCGTCGACCAGCTCATTCCGGTCGACGTCTACGTGCCCGGCTGCCCGCCCCGACCGGAGGCGCTGCTGCACGGCATCCTCCGCCTGCAGGAGAAGATCGCCGCCGAGCAGTCCGGCATCGGCGGGGTGCCCCGCCCCGACCTGCTCGCCCCGCCGGTGGACGCCCCGCCGGCCGACGGCGCACCGGCGCGCTCCACCGCCTCCCTCACCGCACCGCCGGTACGGCCGTCGAACCCCTGACGGAAGCTGCCGGTGGTGGTCCGGTCGGCGGACGGAACCGATCGCTCGGTTGGCCGCCGCGGTGGTGAGGCTTCGCTAGCGTACGGTCCATGACCGACGTCGCGGAGCAGCGTTCCGCCTTCATCGTCAAGGTGCTGACCGAGGAGTTCGGCACCCTGATGGCGCTCGACCCGGCCGCCTTCCGGCGCAAGTTCCGCAAGATGGCCGCCTCGCCGTTCGCCTTCTACCGGGGCAGTGCCAGTCTCTTCTACGCCGACCAGCGCGGCGACTTCGCCGACGACCGGTTCCTCGACGGGCAGACCAGCCGGGTGTGGATCCACGGCGACCTGCACGCCGAGAACTTCGGCACCTACATGAACGGCACCGGCCAGCTCGTCTTCAACGTCAACGACTTCGACGAGGCGTACGTCGGGCCGTTCACCTGGGACCTGCGCCGGTTCGTCGCCAGCGTGGCGCTGATCGGCTACACCAAGGCGCTCTCCGACCGGGTGATCAGCGACCTGGTGACCGGTTTCGCCGACTCCTACCTGACCGAGTTGCGGGCCATCGTCGCGGGTGGCGACGACGCGATCGGTTCGATCACCCTGGACAATGCCGACGGTGTGCTGCGCCGGGTGCTTCAGCAGGCGCGGCTCAACACCCGGATCGACCTGCTCCGTGGCCAGACCACGATCGACAACTACGAGCGGCGCTTCTCCCTCGGCGACGGGGTGTACGAGGTCGACGGCGACACCCGGGCGCGGGTCTGCGCGGCGTTCGAGGCGTACCTGGACACGTTGCCGGCGTCGAGAACGGGCCAGGCTCGTCCGGTTTCGGCACAGATTTCGGCACAGATCAAGGATGTGGTGCAGCGCAAGGGCGTGGGGATCGGCTCGGCCGGGCTGCCGTCGTACACCCTCTTGTTGGAGGGGCACACCCAGGCGCTGGAGAACGACGTCGTCGTCTACATGAAGCAGGCGCAGCTGCCGGCGGTGGCCCGGTACGTGGACGACGAGCGGGTCCGTGGCTACTTCCGGCACCAGGGGCACCGCACCGCCGAGTCGCAGCGGGCCCTGCAGGCGCACGCCGACCCGTGGGTGGGCTTCACCGAGCTGGACGGGGTCGGCCAGCTCGTCGCCGAGGTCTCGCCCTACGCGGCCGACCTGGACTGGGCGGATGTCAACGAGCCCGAGGAACTGGCCGGGGTGCTGGCGGACCTGGGCCACGCGGTCGCCCGGATGCACTCGGTGGCCGACGACGAGTCCAGCCACGATCTGGTCGACTACTCCACCGAGGACGCCATCGTCGCCGCCGTCGACGCCGACACCGAAGGGTTCGTGGCACATCTGGTCGATTTCGCCCACGCGTACGGGGTACGCGCCCGGCAGGACCACCAGCTCTTCGTGGACCTGTTCCGCAACGGCCGGCTGCCCGGCATCTGAGGTCCCCGTTCCGGCCGGTGGCGGCCGGCCAGGTCAGGCGGTGAAGTCGAGGACGACCTTGATGTCCTGCGGTCCGGGGGAGTAGGCGGCGGCGTACTCCGACAGCGGCACCCGGCGGGTGACCAGCGCGCCGAGCCAGGCGGGGTCGGCCTTCGACAACGCCTCGGCGGCGCCGTTCCAGTGCCGCCGGTTGGCGTTCACCGAACCGAAGACGACGTTGTTCTCCAGCACGAGGGTCCGGTTGAGCGCTCCCGCGTCGAAGTCGATGATCCGGCCGCCGCTGGACACCCCGGCCAGGCAGACGATCCCGGTGGGACCGACCTTGCACATCGCTTCCAGGACGACCACCGGCGCGCCGGTGCACTCGATGATGACGTCCGGCTCGAAGTCGAGCTGGTCGAGCGGTCCGCTGTGGTACGCCGCGCCGAGCGCACCGGCCAACGCCGGCTTCGGGCCCTCGGTGGCCAGGTCGAGCACGTGCACGGAGAGACCTCGCTGGCTGGCCAGGAGCGCGGCGAGTAGGCCGATCGGCCCGGCGCCGGTGATCAGCGCGTTGCGCGGCTGCCACTCCGTCCGCCGGCCGATCCGGTCGATGTGGTCCCACGCCTTGGCCACCACGCTGGTCGGTTCGAGCAGCATGCCCACCTCGGTCAGTGCCGGATCGAGCCCGACCGCGAAGCCGGGCTGCAGCCGCCACCGCTCGCGGGCGAAGCCCGGCAGGGCCTTGATGCCGTGCTCGGTGAACATGCCGTTGCGGCACATGTCCCACTCGTCGACCGCGCAGTTCGGGCAGGGCAGCGGATCCGGGTGCCGGACGATCCCGGCGACCAGGTCACCGGGTTGCAGCGTGCCGGTAGGGTCTTCCAGCACCCGGCCCAGCGACTCGTGCCCGAGCACCAGGTGGTCGGACCCGGGCGGCGCCTCGCCGTACTGTCCCTCGATGATCTCGATGTCGGTCCCGCAGACACCCACCGAGATGGCTTCCACCAGGATCGGGCCCTCCTCGTTGGCCGGGTCCGGGTAGTCGTCGAGCAGCCGTAACGAGCCTGGCACTCCGGGAATGACAGTCACAGCGCGCACGAGCCCATCCTGGTGACCATCGGCGGGTCACCGCAGGCGAAGTCCTGATCGTCACCCTGCTGCGTGTACCGGGCCGGCGCGCTCGGCCGCCGACGCCCATAGGATCAGCGGCATGACACCGGAAGAGGTCGGCCAGCGGCTCGTCACGCTGCTCGCACCCGTCGGGGCCACCGCCACGGTCTCCGGCGGTCAGGCGCACTCCCGCGCCACCGTCGACGTACCCGCGCACGCCTGGCAGGCGGCGTTGCTGGCCGCCCGGGACGACGCCGAGCTGACCTGCGACTACTTCGACTGGCTCTCCGCGGTCGACGAGTTGGCCGAGGGCTTCGACGTGGTGGCCCATCTCTGGTCCACCACGCTGCGGCACGGTGTGCTGCTGCGTGCCCGGGTGCCGCGCGAGACGCCGACGGTCGATTCCGTGGTGACGGTCTACCCGGGTGCCGCCTGGCACGAGCGGGAGACCCACGAGATGTTCGGCATCGAGTTCGCCGGGCATGACGGCCTGCGACCGTTGCTGCTGCCGCCGGAGTTCGAGGGGCATCCGCTGCGCAAGGAGTTCGTGCTCGCCTCGCGGGTGGCCAAGCCCTGGCCGGGGGCGAAGGAACCGGGCGAGTCGGAGGCCGGTGGTGGGCGGCGGCCGATCCGGCCGCCGGGCGTACCCGCACCGGGGGAGTGGGGGACGACCCCGACGCCGGCCGGAGCCGGCGGTGTCGGGGAGGGCCCACGCGGCGGTACCCCGGCCCGTCCCGGCCGGGAACGCCCTGCTCGCCCGGCGCCGGGTACGCGTACGCCTCGCGCACCTCGGGCCGAGCCTGACGAGGGGGGCCCGGCCTGATGCCGCTCTGGTTGGAACTGGTGATCCGCATCGGTGGGGTACTGGCTGCCTTCCTCATCCTGCCGCTGCTGGTGGGGCAGGCGGAGCACAAGGTGATGGCGCATATGCAGGGCCGGCTCGGGCCGATGTACGCGGGCGGGTTCCACGGCTGGGCGCAGCTGATCGCCGACGGTGTGAAGTTCGTGCAGAAGGAGGACCTCACGCCACGGGCGGCGGACCGGCCGGTGTTCCGGCTGGCGCCGGCCGTGGCGCTGGTGCCGTACCTGCTGGCCCTGCTGGTCATCCCGCTCGGCCCCAACGACCTGGTCGGGCAGCCGTTGGACATCGGCCTGTTCTTCGTGCTCGCGGTGGTCGGCGTGGGCGTGCTGGCCGTACTCATGTCGGCCTGGGCCTCGGCCAACAAGTACAGCCTGCTCGGCGGGGTCCGGGGTGCCGCCCAGCTGCTCGGCTACGAGCTGCCGCTGGTGCTGGCCGCCGCGTCGGTGGCGATGGCCGCCGGCACGCTGAGCCTTTCCGGCATCGTCGAGGCGTGGCAGCCGTGGTGGCTGATCTGGCAGGCACCGGCGATGGTGGTCTTCTTCCTGGCCGGCCTGGCCGAGATCCGCCGGCCGCCGTTCGACATGCCGGTGGCCGACTCGGAGCTGGTCTTCGGCTATCTGACCGAGTACTCGGGCCTGCGCTTCGCGTTCCTGCTGCTGGCCGAGTACGTCGGCATCGTGGTGATCGCCGCACTCACCACCGTGCTCTTCCTCGGTGGCTGGCAGGGCCCGTTCGCCGACGCGCAGCTCGGCTGGCTCTGGACCCTGCTCAAGGTCGCCGCCGTGAGTTTCGTGATCATCTGGCTTCGGGTGTCCTACCCGCGTCTACGCGAGGACCAGCTCCAGCGTCTCTGCTGGCTCGTCCTCGTCCCCGCCGCCCTCGCCCAGCTCGTCCTCACCGCCGCCGTCCGCCTCGCGCTCTAACCCCACCCCCCGCACCCACCCCCCATCCTGGCGGAGACCGCGGTTGATCAAGAAGTTTGCGTCTGGATCCGCGCGGATCCAGACGCAAACTTCTTGATCAACCCGGCTGGGTGGGGGTGGGGGGTGCGGGGGTTAGGGGAGGGGGGTGTGGGGGGCCGGCGGGGTGCCGTCGCCGAAGGGGCGGCCACCGAGGGTGTCGCGGTCGTGCGGGGTGAGCCAGTTCGACAGGTCCGGGCCGAGCGGCACCACACCCGCCGGGTTGATGTCCCGGTGCACCTCGTAGTAGTGCCGTTTGATGTGATCGAAGTCGATCGTGTCGCCGAGGCCGGGAGTCTGGAACAGGTCCCGGGCGTACGCCCACAGCACCGGCATCTCGCTGAGCTTCTGCCGGTTGCACTTGAAGTGCCCGTGGTAGACCGGGTCGAAGCGGACCAGCGTGGTGAACAGCCGCACGTCGGCCTCGGTGATGGTGTCGCCGACCAGGTAGCGCTGCCCGGTCAGTCGCTCACCGAGCCAGTCGAGCCGGTCGAACAGCCGGTGGTACGCCTTGTCGTAGGCCGCCTGGCTGCCGGCGAAGCCGCACCGGTAGACGCCGTTGTTGACGTCGGCGAAGACCACCGCGTTGACCTTGTCGATCTCGGCGCGCAGGTGCTCCGGGTAGAGCTGCGGGGCGCCGGCGCGGTGGTACGCGGTCCACTCGGTGGACAGGTCCAGGCTCATCTGGGCGTAGTCGTTGGTGACCACCTGGCCGGTCGGCACGTCGACGATGGCCGGCACGGTGATGCCGCGCGGATAGTCCGGGTAGCGGGCGAAGTAGGCCTCCTGGAGGCGCTCGATGCCGAGCACCGGGTCCCGCCCGTCGGGGTCGAGGTCGAAGGTCCAGCTCCGGGCGTCGTGGGTCGGCCCGGCCACCGCCATCGAGATGGCGTCCTCCAGACCCAGCAGCCGACGCACGATGATCAGACGGTTGGCCCAGGGGCAGGCCCGGCTGACCGCCAACCGGTACCGGCCCGGTTCGACGGGGTAGCCGTCGCGGCCGTCCACCGTGATCCGGGTGGTGATGTAGTTCTGGTCCCGGTTGAAGTCGCCGCCCGGCTCGACGTACTTGCCGCCGGTGCTCTTACCGTCCTCGCCCATGTCGCCCCCAGATGTGCCGAGTCGTCCTCGTCCCATCATGGCGGATCTTCAGGCAGTCGGCCTGGTTGGGCGGGCGAGACCGCCCCCGCTCCCGCTGAGACAGCCCACGCCTAAGCGGGAGCTGGGGGGATCCGGTCGAGCGGGATGTCCATCTCCCCAGGGGTTGCCGGTGCGTCGTTCTCCCCGGGGTCACGGTATTACCGCGTACACCCGGGTGGTGGTCGCGCGCGCGGTGGCCACAGGGCAGGATGTTCGTCATGAGCGAGCGAAGCGAGCCGGCCGGCGTGCCCGGCAGCGGCCTGGTCAAGGGGCTGGCGGTCACGCTCAAGACGATGACGAAGCGCTCGACCACCCAGCAGTACCCGGATGTCGCCCCCGAGCTGCCGCCCCGCTCACGCGGCGTGATCGCGCTGCTGGAGGAGAACTGCACGGTCTGCATGCTCTGCGCCCGCGAGTGTCCGGACTGGTGCATCTACATCGACTCGCACAAGGAGGAGGTGGCGGTTCCCGGCGCCGCCCGCCCCCGCCAGCGCAACGTGCTCGACCGGTTCGACATCGACTTCTCGCTCTGCATGTACTGCGGCATCTGCATCGAGGTCTGCCCCTTCGACGCGCTCTACTGGTCCCCGGAGTTCGAGTACGCCGAGTACGACATCAAGGACCTGCTGCACGACAAGGACCACCTGGGCGAGTGGATGGCCACGGTGCCGCCGCCGCCCGCGCACGACCGCAACGGCGAGCCGGCCAAGGAGGAGACCGCCGCCGCGCGCAAGGCCGCGGTCCCCGCCGCACCGGCCGCCCGCCCGACCGCCCCCGCGGTACGCCCCGAGGGCCCGGCCGGCGACGGCGAAGGCGCCTCCGCGTGACCGGGGTGGACGCGCTGCTGCTCGCCCTCGGTGCGCTGGCGGTCGGCTCGGCGGTGCTGGTGGTGACGACGAGACATCTGGTCCGCGCCGGTCTCTACCTGGTGGTCTGCCTCGGTGCGGTGGCCGGGATGTACCTCGTGCTCACCGCCGAACTGGTCGCCTGGGTGCAGGTGCTGATCTACGTCGGCGCGGTGGTGGTGCTGCTGTTGTTCGCCGTGATGCTGACCCGGGCGCCGGTCGGCGCCTCGGACGACCTGGACCGTCCGGGATGGCCGGCCGCGCTGATCGGTGGTGGGGTCGGACTGGGCCTGGCGGCGCTGCTGGTCGACGCGTACCGCTGGACGACAGTGGAGCTGCCCGAGGCGGGCAGCGCCGAACGCATCGGGGCGCAGGTCTTCGGCAGCTGGGTGCTGCCCTTCGAGGTGCTCTCGGTGCTGCTGCTCTCGGCGCTGGTCGGTGCCATCGTGCTGTCCCGCCCCGACATCGGATCCGCCGGGGCCGACCGGTCCGCCGGGGACGGTCCGGCAACCGAGGACCGGGAGCGGTCACGGTGAGACCGGTCATCCCGTACGTCACCGCCGCGCTGCTCTTCGGCCTCGGCGTGTACGGCGTACTACGGCGGCGCAACGCGGTGCTGGTACTGATGGCCGTCGAGCTGATGCTCAACGCGGTGAACCTGATCCTGATCACCGCCGACACCACGGTGCAGGCGGTGCTGCCACACGGCGGGCAGGTCTTCGCGCTCTTCGTGATCGTGCTGGCCGCCGCCGAGATCGGGGTGGGGCTGGCCATCGTGCTCCAGCTCTACCGGATGCGGGCCGACGTGGCTGTCGACAGGATCCCGCTGAGCGAGCAACCGGAGGGACAGCGGTGAGCACCACGACCCTGCTGGGGGTGCTGCTGCCGGTCGTACCGCTGGTCGCCAGCCTGGCCGGTCTGCTGCTGCCGCCCTCGCCGCGCGGCGCGACGATCGGCCAGGAGACCGCCCGTCGTGCCGCCGTCGCCCTCGGGGTGGCCGGCGCGGCCGGCGCGTTCGCCCTGGCGGTGGCGTTGCTGGCCACCCTGGACGACCCGCCCGAGTCCTCGACCACCTGGATCGAGTTGGGCGGGCTCACGGTCACCGCCGGGGTACGCCTCGACGGGGCCGCCGCGCTGGTCGCCGTCGCGGTCACCACCGTCGCGCTGGCCGTGCAGGTCTACTCGACCGGGTATCTCAAGCGGGGGCCGCACGACGACGTCGACGTCGACCACCGCTACCCGCCGTACGCCGCTCAGGTGAGCCTCTTCACCGCCGCCATGCTGCTGGTGGTGGTCTCCGGGGACCTGATCCTGCTGCTGGTCGGCTGGGAGGTGATGGGGCTCTGCTCGTACCTGCTCATCGCCCACGACCGGCGACTGCCGGAGGCCCCGGCCGCCGCGATGAAGGCGTTCCTGGTGACCCGGGTCGGCGACGTCGGTTTCCTGCTCGGCATCGCGCTGCTCGGCGTCTCGGCGGGCAGCTTCCGGATCGCCGACGTGCTCGCCCACGACCACGGCACCGGTACGCTCACCGCCGCCTGCCTGCTGCTGCTCGCCGGGGTGGCCGGCAAGAGCGCCCAGTTCCCGCTGCACACCTGGCTGCCCGACGCGATGGCCGGCCCCACCCCGATCTCCGCCCTGATCCACGCCGCGACCATGGTCGCCGCCGGCGTGTACGCGGTCACCCGGCTGTGGCCGCTGTTCGAGGCCGCCCCCACCGCGCTGGCCGTGCTCGGCGTGATGGCCTCGATCACCCTGCTGCTCGGCGCGCTCGCCGCCACCGCCCAGGACGACATCAAGCGGGTGCTCGCCTGGTCCACGGTCTCCCAGATCGGCTACATGACCGGCGCGCTCGCTGTCGGATCGCCGCCCGCCGCGCTGTTCCACCTGCTCACCCACGCCGCGTTCAAGGCGCTGCTGTTCCTGGCCGCCGGCGCGGTGATCCACGCCGTGGGCACCACGCTGATGTCCCGGATGGGTGGGCTGCGGCAGTCCATGCCGGTGACCTTCTGGTGCACGCTGATCGGCCTCGGCGCGCTGGCCGGCGTACCGCCGCTGTCCGGCTTCTGGAGCAAGGAGGGCGTGCTCGCCGCCGCCGAGGGCGCCGCCCTGCACGGCGACGGCCCCGCGCCCGCCTGGGTGGGCTGGCTGGTCTGGCTCGCCGGGCTGGTCGGCGTCGCCCTCACCGCCTGGTACGCCACCCGGCTGCTGCTGCGTACCTTCTTCGGCGAGAGCCGCGACCCGCTGGCCCACCCGCACGACCCGCCCGCCGTGCTCCGCTGGCCGGTGCTGGTGCTGGCCGTACCGGCGGCTCTGCTCGGCCTGGCGGGCTTCCCGGGCTGGTTCTCCACCCAGCTGCAACGTTCGCTGCCGGCCGACCCCGACGCGGTGTCGAACCTGATGCCGCCGGACGGGTTGATCCACCTTTCGCCGACCGTGCTGCTGCCCCTGGCGCTGCTGGTGATCGGGGCGGGGCTGGCCTGGGTGCGTTGGCGGCGGGACGACACCGCCGACCCGGCGGCGGCGCTGGGCCCGCTGCGGCCGGTCTTCGCCCGCGCGTTCCGGCTCGACGACGTCCAGCACACCCTGGTGGTACGCCCGACGACCGCCCTGGGCCGGGTGGCGCGGACCGTCGACGAGCGGGTGGTGGACGGCACGGTCACCGGCACCGGGCGGGCCGCCCGCGCCCTCGGCGGCGGGCTGGGCACCCTGCACCGGGCGGCGCTGCCCCGGGCGGTCACCGCGGTGCTCGCCGGCGCGCTGCTGATCGGCCTGGCCGCCGCCCTGATCGGAGTGTCGGCATGAGTGAGCGCAGCGGAGTGCTGACATGAGCTTCGGGGATTTCCTGCTGGTGGCGGTGCTCGCGCTGCCGGCGCTGGGCGCGCTGCTGGTGGCGGCCACGCCGGGTGACCGGCTGGCCCGGATGGTGGGTACGGTCGCCGCCGCGCTGACCCTGGTCGCCGCGGTGGCGCTGGTCGCCGGCCGGGACGCCGGCTGGTCGGGGTACCTGGCGGATGACGTCGCCGGGGCGGTGCTTCCCTGGCACTCGGTCGACCTGCCCTGGGTGCCGGGGCTGGATCTGCGCTTCCACCTCGGGGTGGACGGCATCTCCTGGCCGCTGGTGGTGCTGACCGCGCTGCTCACCCTGCTCTGCTGCGGATACAGCCTCTGGCGGGTGCCCGGCGGTGGCAGCGGGCGGGCCCTGGTGGCGCTGTTGCTGGTGGTCGAGGTCGGCATCCTCGGCACCTTCCTCGCCCTCGACCTGGTGCTGTTCTTCCTCTTCTTCGAGGTCGTCCTGCTGCCGATGTACGCGATCATCGTCGGCTGGGGCGGCGACGGCACCGACCCGGCGGCGGTGGACGCGCGGCGGCGGGCGGGTCGGAAGTTCGCCCTCTACACCCTGTTCGGCTCGGTGCTGCTGCTGGTCGGCGTGTACGTCGTGGTGGCCGCCGCCGGCACCGCCGACGTCGTGGCGCTGACCGGCGGCACCGACCTGTCCCGCAACACCCAGCTCGCCGCGTTCACGCTGCTCGCCCTGGCCTTCGCGGTGAAGAGCCCGCTGTGGCCGCTGCACTCCTGGCTGCCCGACGCGCACACCCAGGCGCCCACCGTCGGTAGCGTGCTGCTCGCCGGGGTGCTGCTCAAGATGGGCACGTACGGCCTGATCCGGGTCGCCGTCGGGGTGGCTCCCGAGGGTGCCCGCTGGGCGGCCCCGGTGCTCGGGGTGCTCGCGGTGGCGGCCATCCTGGTCGGCTCACTGGTCTGCCTGGCGCAGACCGAGTTGAAGCGGCTGATCGCGTACTCCAGCGTCGGGCACATGGGCTTCGTGCTGCTCGGGGTCGCCACGCTGACCGCCACCGGCATCCAGGCGGCGCTGATCGGCAACGTCGCCCACGGCATCATCACCGGCCTGCTGTTCTTCCTGGCCGGGGCGATCAAGGACCGGGCCCACAGTGGTGCCCTCAGCGAGCTGTCCGGGCTGCGCGAGACCGCCCCGCGCCTGTCCGGGCTGCTCGCGTTCGCGGCGGTCGCCTCGCTGGGACTGCCGGGGCTGGCCGGCTTCTGGGGCGAGGCGTTCGCGGTGGTCGCCGCCGTCGAGGCCGGTGGCGCGCTCTGGACCACGCTGGCGGTGCTCGCCGCGGTCGGTGGGGCGTTGACGGCGGCCTACCTGCTCCGGCTGCTGCGCCAGGTGACCCACGGACCACCCAGTCCGCCAGTCGCCACCTTCAATCCGGGACTGGCCGGGGCCGAGTTGGCCGCCTGGACGCCGCTGGTGCTGCTCGCGTTGGCCGTCGGGCTCGCGCCGACGCTGGTGCTGGGTGTCGCCGAAGCCCCGGTCGAGGCCCTGCTGGGGGTGCTGCGATGAGTGAGCCGAGCCTGGTGCAGAGCGTCGACAACGTGGCGCTGCTGCCGGCGTACCTGGCCGCCGGGACGGCCGTGCTGGTGCTCCTGGTCGACCTGCTGCTGGCCCGGCCGGCGGCGACCGTGGCGATGGCGGGCACCGGGGCGGTCGCCACCGCGTTGGGGGCGGCGGCGGTCGGTTCCGGGCCCGAGCGGCGTACCTTCTGCGTCGGCGTCGACTGCTCGTACGTCTTCGGCGGCCGGGCGGCCCTGGTGGCCGCGCTGGTGCCGCTGCTGGTACTCGGGGTGCTGGCGTTGTCCGGGCCGCTGCTGCGGGCCGGGCGGACACCGGTGGGGGAGTTCTGCTTCCTGCTCGCCTGCTCGATGACCGGCGGTGTGGTGCTCGGCGCGGCCGGCGACCTGATCACCCTGATCGTGGCGCTGGAGGTGCTCACCCTGCCGCTGTACGTCCTGGTCGGGCTGCGCCGGGGCAGTCTGGCCAGCGCCGAGGCGGCGGTGACCTTCTTCGTGGTCAGCGTGGTGGCGACCACGCTGACCCTGCTCGGTGCCGCGCTGCTCTACGCGGCCACCGGCGGCCTGCACCTGGAACGGCTGGGCAGCATCCTCACCGAGCGCCCGGATCTGCTGGACCTGCCGCTGACCACGGTCGCGGTGACGTTGGTGGTGGCGGGGTTGGCGTTCAAGGTGGCGGCGGTGCCGTTCCACGCCTGGGCTCCGGCCACCTACGACGGGGCGCCACTGCCGGTGGCCGCCTACCTGTCGACGGCCTCGAAGCTCGGTGGGGTGGTCGCCCTGCTGGCCGTGCTGCAGCACGCGCTGCCGCACCAGGTGACCGGGCCGGTACTGGCCCTGGTCGCCGTGCTGACGATGACCGTGGGCAACCTGGTGGCGCTGCGTCAGCGGCGTACCGTGCGGCTGTTGGCCTGGTCCTCGGTGGCGCAGGCCGGCTACATCCTCGCTCCGCTCGGCGCGCTGGCGCTGGCCGCCGACGCGGACGCCCGCACTGGCCTGTACGCCGCCGCCCTGGCGTACGCCGTCTTCTTCGTGCTGCTGGAGTTGGCGGCCTTCGCCGGCGTGGTGGCCCTACGTCCGGCCGGTGCGGACGGCGGCAGTCTGGACGACCTGCGGGGCGCGGCACGGCGTCACCCGTGGATCGGTGCCGGCCTCGCGTTCGCGCTGGTCGGGCTGGCCGGCCTGCCGCCCGGTCTGGCCGGGCTGTTCGCCAAGGTGACGGTGGTCCGGTCGCTGCTCGGTGGCGACGCCGGCTGGCTCGCCCTGGTGGTGGCCGTGAACGCGGTCATCGGCCTGGCCTACTACCTGCGGGTCGCCGCGCTGTTGTACGCGCCGTCCGGGGAGGTCGCGGCCCCCGCGATCCGGCCGGCCCGGGCGGTGGCCGCAGCCCTGGCGGTGGCGACCGTCGTCGCCGTGGTCGTCGGCTTCGCGCCGCAGGTGGTGCTCGACCTCGCCGGAAGATGAACCTTCGATTTCGTCGGAGGGGAACCGGGCCGGCCCTGCGGCCATTCCCGTCTGTGACTGTCGCTCAGGTAACTCTCAGTCATGAGACGGATGTTTGGTGGGTACCCGCGTGTTGTACCGGTCAACGGATCCACGCATCCGTGCACCGAAGGAGTGATCGTGCCCCACAACCGTCTGAAGACCGCCGCGCTGCTCGGCCTGCTCACCTCGCTGATCCTGGCGGTGGGCTACTGGTTCGGTGGCAGTGGCGGCCTGGTCATCGCCGTCGTCGTGTCGCTGGTGATGAACGGCGTCACCTACTTCTACTCGGACAAGCTGGCACTTCGCTCGATGCGGGCACAACCGGTCAGCGAGGCGCAGTTCCCGGAGCTGTACCACATGGTTCGGGAGCTCGCCGCCGAGGCCCGGCAGCCGATGCCCCGGCTGTACCTGAGCCCGACCGCCCAGCCGAACGCTTTCGCCACCGGACGCAACCCGCAGAATGCTGCGGTCTGCGTCACCCAGGGCATCGTCGAGATCCTCGACTACCGCGAGCTGCGCGGCGTCATCGGGCACGAGCTGTCGCACGTCTACAACCGGGACATCCTCATCTCCAGCGTGGCGGCCGGTCTGGCCGGCATCATCACCATGGTGGCCAACCTCGCGCTGTTCATCCCGCTGGGTGGCGGCAGTGACGAGGACGGCCCGAACCCGCTGGTGCTGCTGCTCACCATCATCCTGGGGCCGATCGCCGCGACCGTCATCCAGCTGGCGATCAGCCGGAGCCGGGAGTTCCAGGCGGACGCCTCGGGTGCCGAGCTGACCGGGGACCCGTTGGCGCTGGCCAGTGCCCTCCGGAAGATCCACATGGGTGCGCAGCGTCGGCCGTTGCCGGCCGAGGGGCAGCTCGCCAGCACCGCACACCTCATGATCGCCAACCCGCTCAAGAGCGGTGGGGTCGCCGCGCTCTTCGCCACCCACCCCCGGATGGAGGAGCGCGTCGCCCGGCTGGAACGGATGGCCGCCCAGTCGGGCCCGGTCCGCCGCCAGCGCTGACCCGACCAACCCCCGCGCCGCCCGCGCCCGGTCCCATCCGGCGCGGGCGACGCTTGTCCCGGGTGCGGTGTGAGCGTGCTAACCGTACTGCCGGCCGGCTGCTGGGCGTTAGGGTCTAAACGACTCTCGCTCATTACATCTCGTGGAGGTTCGCTGTGGCTGGGCTGCGCCGGTACCTGGGTGTCTGGCAGATCCCGGGCGCACCGACGCTGCTGATCACCGGCATCATCGGACGGCTCGGGATCGGCATGACGCCGCTGGCGCTGCTGCTCGTCGTGCAACAGGTCACCGGACGCTACTCGCTGGCCGCGCTGGCCGGTGGCTGCTACGCCCTCGCCGGTGCCGCGCTGAGCCCGGTGGCCGGGCGGATCGCCGACCGGATCGGTCCCACCCCGGTGCTGCTCGGCACCGCGATCGCTCACCCGTTGGCCCTGATCGGGCTGCTCTGGTCGGCCCGCGCCGATGCCACACCCTTCGCGCTGGTGCTGCTCGCCGCGGCGGTGGCCGGTGCGACGTACCCGCCGATGACCGCCGCGATCCGCGGCGCCTGGAACGACCTGACCAGCGTCGCCACCGGCCGGTACCACCTGCGTAACACCGCGCTCGCCGCGGAGACGACCCTGTTCGAGGTCGTCTTCGTGCTCGGCCCGCTGCTGGTGGCCGGCTTCGTCCTGTTCGCCGACGCCGGGGCCGCGCTGATCGGCGCGGCGGTGGTGACCCTGGTCGGCACCGTGGCGGTGGCGCTCGGCCAGGCCATGCGCGGCTGGAGGCCGCACGCCCGGGAACACCACGCCCGTGGGCTCGGCCCGCTGCGGGTCGGCGGCTTCCCGCCGCTGCTGCTCTGCGTGGCCAGTCTCGGCATCGCCTTCGGTGCGGCGGGCGTGACCGTCCCGGCGTTCGCCACCCGGTACGCCCCGGACGACCCGGACAGTCTCGCCGGCATGCTGCTGGCCGTCTGGGGGATCGGCAGCGCGATCGGTGGATTCTGGTTCGGCATCCGGCGGCCCGCACGCAACATGACCCGCCTGTTCGCCTGGCTGCTCGCCGGGGTCGCGGGCAGCTTCGCCATCTTCGCCGTGATGCCGACGCCGGGAGCGCTGGGAGTGGCCCTGCTGATCGGCGGCGCCACCATCGCGCCCGCGCTGACCCTGGAGAACACCCTGGTCGGGCGGATCTCGCCGACCGGCATGCTGAACGAGGCGTACACCTGGGTGGTGACCATGTCGGTCGGCGCGAGCGCGGTCGGCGGTGCCGTCTCCGGCCTCATCGTCGACCACGCCGGCGGCGTGCCCTGGGCCTTCCTGTTCGCCGGGGCGGCGGTCGCCGTCGGGGCCGGGGTCGCTGCCCTGCCCGCCGGCCCCATCGCCCGCGCGGAGGCCACCGCCGTTCGAGCCGAGCAGCCCGTCGCGGCCTGACCCGCGCCATCGTGGGTACGACGGCCAGATGTTCCTCTTCTTCTCCAACCGGATCGGCTGTCTGGGCTCGATCCTGGTCAGCGCGATCCTGACGGTGGTCCTGCTGTTGGTCTTCGCCCGTTGACCTCGATCTCGACGCGTGCGTTCCCGGTCCGCCGGCCTGAGCCGACCGGCGGCGAAACTCCGGGCGGTATCGTCCGCGCGTCTGCGACATCCGGGCGGAACGGTGTGGATCTTCCCGGCGACCCCGTCCGGCTGGCTCCCCGGGCTGGTGCGATCAGGGGCGCAGCGCCCGCAGCACGTGCTCGACGAGTGCGTCGGCGTACTCGGGGGTGAGCGGCGCGGAGCGCAACAGCCAGCGCTGGTACAGCGGGGCGTAGAGGAGTTCGAGCGCCAGATCCAGGTCGGCGTCGGCGCGGATCTGTCCGGCCCGCTGCGCGCTGCGCAGGCGTTCCTTCTTGGCCTCGTCCACCGGGGCCGCCAGCCGCTCCCGGTACTGCGCGGCCAACTCGGGATCGCCGGCGACCTCCATGTTGAGCGCCCGGATCGGTGCCTCGAACACGGGATCGGCGAACTCCGCGACGGTGGCCCGCAGCACCTCCTTGAGGTCGGCCTCGATGTCGCCCGTGTCGGGCAGCACCACGCCGTCGGCTCCCTCGCTCAACGCCAGGAACGCGTCGAAGACCACCGCACCCTTGGACCGCCACCACCGGTAGATCGTCTGTTTGCCCACCCCGGCCCGCGCCGCGATCGCCTCGATACTCAGCCTGGGGTAGCCGACCTCGGAGACCAGTTCGCGAGTGGCCCGCAGGATGGCGGCCCGGCTCCGTTCGCTACGCCGCCCGGGGTTGGGCCGGGTTCTCGGGTCGGGCCGCTGCGGGGTGGTGGGCATGCGCGGAGCGTACCCGAAGCGAGACGAGACGGTCCGTCTTGACGATCCCCCGGCGGCGACGCAGACTGGCTATGCGAGACGGACCGTCTCGTCTTGTTCAACGGAGGTGGTGAGGGCGATGGCGGATCCCCGGGTGTGGTTCATAACCGGCGCCACGCGCGGCCTGGGCCGGGCGGTCACCGAGGCGGCGCTGGCCACCGGCGACCGGGTGATCGGCGTGGCGCGCGACGTCGGGCCACTGACGGAACTGGCCGGGCGCTACCCGGACACCCTGGTCAGCCTGCCGCTCGACGTGGCCGACCGGGCCGCGGTGGAGCAGGTGGTGGACCGGGCGGTGGCGACGTTCGGCCGGCTGGACGTGGTGGTCAACAACGCCGGCAGCCTGCTGCTCGGCATGCTGGAAGAGGCCACCGAGGAGCAGATCCGGCAGCACTTCGACGTCAACTTCTTCGGTGCCGTCTGGGTCACCCAGGCCGTCGTCCCGCACCTGCGCGCCCAGGGGGCCGGCCAACTCCTTCAGGTCACCTCGATGGGCAGCGGTGGTGGGGTGGCCTCGGTCGGCTTCTACGCGGCCGGCAAGGCGGCGCTCGACGCGCTCAGCCAGTCGATCGCGATGGAGCTCGAACCCTTCGGCATCAAGGTGACCATCGTGCAGCCCGGCGGTTACGACACTGGCCTCTACACGGTAGGGACGACTGCGACAACGCCCCACCCGGCGTACGAACCGCTGCGGGCGAAGCTGGCCGAACTCTGGGGCGACGACGCCGGCCCCGCCCCCGAGACCGCCGCGCCGGTCATCATGGCCCTGGTGGACCTGCCGGATCCGCCGCTGCGCCTGATCGTCGGCGGTCGCTCGTACGACATCGTCCAGCAGATGGAGCACGACCGGGTCGAGGAGTACCGCGCCTGGGAGCACCTGAGCCGTCAGGCGCCCGGCTGAGTGTGCTCATCTGCCGGGGGTGCCCCACCGCCTGGCCCGCCGCCAGCCGTCGCCGATGGTGGCTGGCGGCGCGGGCCGGTTCCGGGACGACTCAGCGGTAGTTGTTGAACTGGAGGGCGACACCGAAGTCCTCACCCTTGAGCAGCGTGATGACCGCCTGGAGGTCGTCCTTCTTCTTGCCGGTGACGCGCAGCTGGTCACCCTGGATCTGGGCCTGCACGCCCTTGGGGCCCTCGTCGCGGATCTTCTTGCTGATCGCCTTGGCCTTGTCCTGGTCGATCCCCTGGATCACCTTGGCGTCGATCTTGAAAACCTTGCCCGAGGACCGGGGGTCGCCCGCGTCCAACGACTTGAGCGAGATGTTGCGCTTGATCAGCTTCTCCTTGAAGACGTCCAGCGCGGCACGCACGCGCTCCTCGGTCTCCGCCTGGAGGCTGATCGTCTCCTCGCCCGACCAGGAGATCTCCGCTCCGGTACCCCGGAAGTCGAACCGCGTTCCGAGCTCCTTCTCCGCCTGACGGAGGGCGTTGTCGACCTCCTGGCGATCGACCTTGCTCACGATGTCGAACGACGGATTCGCTGCCATGCTCATACTCCTGCTGTCCGGCCGGTCTGGGATCTTTTATCCCCTGTTGCCCAGGGGTGCGACCCCCTGACGGTACCCGGTTGCGGACGCAGCGGGTCGAGCCGCTATCCTTGCTTCCGCCGCCGCGCCACGGTGCGGAGGCATGCCCTGGCGGGTTGCCCGAGCGGCCAATGGGAGCGGACTGTAAATCCGTCGCGAAAGCTACAGAGGTTCGAATCCTCTACCCGCCACCAGGCAAAGGTGAGGCCTCCGGACTGCGGAAACGCAGACGGAGGCCTTTCCCGTTGACTGGCCTTGGCGGAGTTCGTCGGCCGGTGAGCGTGAACGTGGCAGGGCTCGGCTCCGGCCGGCGCGGCGTCCCCCGGTGTCGGGTGACGGTATGAGACATTCATGAGGGTAGCTGGGATGGCGCATCGGGCCTACCCTGGCAGACGTGTTGGAGAGCCTGCCGCTGCTTCTCGCCTTCTGGGGCGTCGGGCTCGCGGTGCTCTATCTGGTGATCCGGCTTGCTGTACGCCACGCGATCGAGGACGCTGATCGGCGCCGCAGTGGCGGAAGGTAGTTGAGGGGTGACCGTGGTGCCGGAGTGGGCGGTCGTCCACAGTGCCCGGTGGCATCCGCCCGATGTCCGCAAGATCCGCTTCGCCGCCAAAGGAAGCTAATGGGCGGTTGGCCTCTTCTTCCTTGCTGGCGACCGGCCTGCCGGCTCTGAACTGCCCAGATGTCCTACCGATAGGTACGTAGGTGCGGCGCGCGGCGACGTCTGGACCATCATCGGCTCGGTGAACTTTCCAGCGACCGACCGGCTGTGGCACCATCGGAGGGCCTTCAACACGTACTCCCATCACCCCATCAGGAGCACATAATGTCTGCTCAACGCTTGGGCCGGCTGCTCGGCTCCCTCACTCTGGTCCTTGGCCTGGCTGTCGCGGCAAGTATCGTCACTGAGGGCGAGTTCAGGACGAGTGGGGTCGACTGGCAGATGCCGACGCTGAACTCAGTGGTGCGTTAACGGGCGACCGTCCCGCTGTAACAACCGCCGGCACTCGCTGAGCTGACGTCGCAAGGAGACCCATGACGTCTCGTCTGCGCTCTCCTCGTCGACAGACGGAACACGCCTGGTTCATCACCGGACCGCTGGCGCTCTGCGCGATCGTCGTCTCGCTGCTGCTCGGATTGACGGTCAAACCCGCCCTTGGCGACCTGCCGCTCACCCTGCTGCTCACGGTGGCGATGATCGCCGCCGCCATGCCCACGATCAACATCGTGGTGCGCCGTCAGGCACTCGGCATACTTTTTACCGAGATTCCCCTGGTCGTCGCATTGCACCTGCTTCCGCCCCTGTCGGTGGTGGTGGCTTTCACGGTGGCCACCCTCGTGGTGCAGATGCGGCGGCGGCTGCTGCCGGCCAAGTTCTGGTTCAACGTCGCTCTCGCCGCCGCCGCGACATCTCTGGCCACCGTCGTATATCACGTTCTGCCGCAGCCGGCTGGCGTCGGACCGGCCACCTGGGCCGTCCTGCTGGCCGCGATCGCCACTCACATCGTGGTCGGCCTCGGGGCCATGGCGGCCGTGTTCACCGTCGTGCAGGGCTGGCCGGCGGGCCAGGAGGTGATCCGCGCCGCCCCGTCGATGCTGCTCGCCGGCGCGGTCAACCTCTGCATCGGCCTGCTGGTCATCATCGCTGTGGAGAGCACCCCCTGGGCCATCCTGCTCTTCGCCGGACTGGCCATGGCGTTTGCTCTGATCTACGGCTCGTACGCGCAGTTCCTCCGACAGCACCGCACCCTCACCGAGATGTACGAACTCACCAAGGCGATCAGCGAGAGCGGGTCGGACGGAAACCTCATAGACGTCTTGCTGGTCCGGATCCGGAGCCTGATGCAGGCGGAGTACGCCACCCTGTGGTTACCCGCTCAGGGGCGTCACCCGGAGGTGCTGCTGACCGCCCAGGAGGGCAAACCGGGGCTGCTGGACTCCACGCCCAGCCTGACGGCGCTGCGCGATGCCGCGATGGTCCGCCAGGAGACAGTGGCGGTGAGCCACCGTCTCGGTGGCGATCCGGAGTTCCGCGGGGTGCTGAGGCCGACGGCGGTCAAGGATGTGATCGTCGTGCCGCTGCGGTCGGGCAAGGCGGTCATCGGCACTCTCGAGGTGGCGAACCGGCTCGGTGACACGAACTTCTTCCGCGCGTCCGACATCACCATCTTCGAGACGGTCGCCGCGCACGCCGCGGTCGCGCTGGAGAACTCGCGTCTGGTCGACCGGCTGCGGCACGACGCGTACCACGACGGTCTGACGAAGCTGCCCAACCGCCGCCGGATTCTCGGCGCGCTGGCCGAGGCGGTCCGGATCCGGGCCCCGGGCGAGGTGGTCGCGCTGCTGCTCTTCGACGTCGACCGGCTGCGCCAGGTCAACGAGTCCCTCGGTCATGCCGCCGGGGACAAGGTGCTGGTCGAGGTCGCCGACCGGTTGCGCGGATGCGTGCCCTCGGCCGCGCTGGTCGGGCGGGCCGGTGGCGACGAGTTCCTGGTGACCCTGCGGCTGGAGAGCGCCGAAGCGGCGGTGGAGCTCGCCGGCCAGCTGCGGGAACAGATCCGCGACGAGATGGTCTTCGACGCCCTGACGTTGGATGTGGACACCGCCGTCGGGGTGGTCGTACACCCAGACCACGGCAGCGACCCGGCCACCCTGCTGCAACGGGTCGACGTGGCGGCGACGGCGGCCAAGGCGGTGCCCGGCAGCGTGCAGCTGTACACGCCGGTGTTCGAGTCGAGGGCGCTGCACCGCCTCGGCCTCGCCGGCGATCTGCGTAACGCCCTCGACAACGGCGAGCTGGAGGTCTACTACCAGCCCAAGGTGACGCTGCGGGACCGCCGGCTGATCGGGGTGGAGTGCCTGGCCCGCTGGGAGCACCCGACGCACGGCACGGTCGCCCCGGAGGACTTCGTCGCGGTGGCCGAGCACACCGGCCAGCTCGGCCGGCTCACCGAGTTCGTGCTGCGGCAGGGGCTGCGGCACAGCCGGGACTGGGCGCACGGCGGCCAGTCGCTCGCCGTCTCGGTCAACCTCTCCGCGCGTACGCTTACCGACCAGCACTTCCCGGAGCAGGTGCGGGAGCTGCTGGACGAGTACGGTGTCCCGGCGCAGCTGCTGACGCTGGAGGTCCCGGAGGCCGGGGTGCTCGACGGCACCGAGCGGCCGATCCCGACGCTCCGGCGCCTGCGTGACCTGGGTGTGCGGCTGTCGGTGGACGACTTCGGCACCGGCAGTTCGTCGTTGGCCCACCTGCGCCGCCTGCCGGTGCACGAGGTGAAGGTGGACCACTCCTTCGTGCAGGGCATGGCGACCGACCCGGGGGATCTGGCGATCGTCAACGCCGTGGTCAACCTGTCTCAGCAGTTCGGTCTGACGGTGGTGGCCGAGGGGGTGGAGAGCGAGTTGACCTTGGAGCTGCTGCAGGACATCGGCTGCGAGATCGGCCAGGGTTTTCTGTTCAGTCGGCCGCTGCCGTACGAGCGGCTGGAGGCGTGGTTCGGTGCCCAGGTCGACCCGGAGTCGATCTCCAGCAGCGAGCTGCCGCGCCTGCGTGTGGTGCCCTGAGCAGGGTGCTCGTCTGCACTGGGGATCCGATTTCACCGGCGCGGTGGGGCCGTGTACTCTTACCTCTGCGCGGCCACCGAGTGATCGTGCAGGCCCCCTTAGCTCAGTCGGCAGAGCGTCTCCATGGTAAGGAGAAGGTCTACGGTTCGATTCCGTAAGGGGGCTCAGAGGGTCCGGCTGGGCCCACCACGGCGGTGTAGCTCAGATGGCAGAGCAAGCGGCTCATAATCGCTGTGTCGCCGGTTCAAGTCCGGCCACCGCTACTCTCGTCCGCCCGGAGCATTCCGGCGGTCAGTGGGACGGGCGCCATAGGCGCCCACTTTGCATGTCCGACCAGGCGGCGCGTAGGCTTTGGCGCCGTTAGTTGTATCCGTTAGCGAGGAAGGCACTCCGCCGTGGCGAAGGCGACCGATGTCCGGCCGAAGATCACTTTGGCGTGTGTGGAGTGCAAGGAGCGCAACTACATCACGCGCAAGAACCGCCGCAACGACCCGGACCGCATCGAGCTGAAGAAGTTCTGCCCCCGGGACGGTCGGCACACCGCTCACCGCGAGACGCGCTGACCCTGTCCGGGCTCGGCCCGGCTTTTCAGACGTACCACGATCGCCGGTCCCGACGGTCGACGGCGGCCCCTGGCCGACGTCGACCGCTCGGACCGGCGATCGTGCTGTGCGTGTAGGTTCGCGGCATGTCCCTGGACCACTCCTTCGTCGGCCGCAGCTACCCGCCGACCGCCCCCTATCAGGTGGGCCGCGAGAAAATCCGTGAGTTCGCGACGGCGATCGGTGCCACCGATCCCGCCCACCACGATCCGGAGGCCGCCCGCAAGCTGGGCCACTCGGACGTGGTCGCGCCGCCGACCTTTCCCGTGGTGCTCACCATGGCCGCCAGCCGTCAGCTGATCGAGGACCCGGCACTCGGCATCGACTACAGCCGGGTCGTCCACGGCGACCAGCGGTTCGCGTACACCCGACCGGTGGTGGCCGGCGACGAGCTGGTCTGCGTCAACACCGTCGAGGACATCACCAGCCGCGGCGGACACGAGTTCCTGACCACCCGGACCGACGTCAGCACGACCGCCGGCGAGCCGGTGGTCGCGGTCTGGTCCAAGCTCGTCGTACGCGGGGAGGCCTGACATGGAACTACCCACCCAGACGTTCCGGGTGACCCGGGCGGACCTGGTCCACTACGCCGGCGCTTCGGGCGACTTCAATCCGATCCACTGGAGCGACCGGTTCGCCACCAAGGTGGGCCTGCCCGGCGTGATCGCCCACGGCATGTTCACCATGGCCCTGGTCGGACGGGCCGTCACCGCCTGGGCCGGCGCGCCCGACGCGGTGGTCGACTACAACGTCCGGTTCACCCGCCCGGTGGCGGTGCCGGACGACGACGCCGGGACCGAGATCGTGGTGACCGCGGTGGTCCGTGAGGTCACCGAGGACGGTCTGACCAGGCTCGACATCACCGCGACCTGCCTCGGTGAGAAGGTGCTCTCGCAGGCCCGAGCCACCGTTCGGGCGGCGGGCTGACCAGCGTCGGGCGGCGCGAGGGGTGGACCGGTTGGGAAAGTCGGGTCGGTACCCGTACACTGGTCCGCCGTGGGGCAAGTGACCCCTGCCTGGTCGTGTGACCTGGTGGGGCGAGCGTTGCCGCACAGGGGTGTAGCTCAATTGGCAGAGCAGCGGTCTCCAAAACCGCAGGCTGCAGGTTCAAGTCCTGTCACCCCTGCGCCTCAGGCCTGACCGTTCCGTGGGTCGCGCCACCTCCTGGTGGCGTCCGGCCCGTGGTGGTGGTATCGGCGGAGAGGTTCCGAGGCATTCGGGCCTTCCCGGTCGATCCGCCGGCCGCGGCCCGTCCCGGGACGGTTGGGTCCGGCTGGCGTGACCAAACGCCGCGCACGCGCACCGCGTGCGACCCGACACCCCGCGACGGAGGGCGAAGTGGCCGACAACAAGCGGCGCGGCGAGGACGCCGACGACGACCGCCTGAACGACGACGTCGTCAGTGACAGCGCCGAGGATGACGCCACCGACGCGGAGGAGCCGGCTGCCGGGGGCGGTACCGCCACCCGCGAGCGGTCGAGGACGCGTATCGACGGCGACAAGGTGGGTCCGTTCGGCCGCATCGCGCGTTTCGTCCGCGAGGTCGTGGCCGAACTGCGTAAGGTCATCTGGCCGACCCGCAAGGAGCTGCTGACCTATACGGGCGTGGTGATCGCGTTCGTCACGGTGATGCTGACTATCGTGGCTGTCCTCGACTACGCCTTCGCCAAGGGCGTGCTGTGGGTCTTCGGCAACCCCAGCTGACCGGCTACATGTGCCGATAGTGACGGAAGTGAGCAAGCGTGCCTGAGTACGACGAGACCGCCGAGACCCCGGACGAGCAGTCCACGGTGGCGACGGCGGCTGGTGACGAGTCGGTCGAGGCCGCCAGCGAGCCGGAGTTCGCCGAGACCGAGCCCGTCCCCGACGAGGACTACGACCCGGTGGCGGAGCTACGGCAGAAGCTGCGCTACGCCCCGGGCGACTGGTACGTGGTGCACTCGTACGCCGGTTACGAGAACAAGGTCAAGACCAACCTCGAGACCCGGATCACGTCCCTCGACATGGAGGACTACATCTACCAGGTCGAGGTGCCGACCCGGGAAGAGGTCGAGGTCAAGAACGGCAAGCGTGCCCAGATCCAGGCCAAGGTCTTCCCGGGCTACATCCTGGTCCGGATGGAGCTGACCGCCGAGTCCTACTCCTGTGTGCGCAACACCCCCGGGGTCACCGGGTTCGTCGGTGCGACGGACCGGGCCGACCGTCCGGCGCCGCTCAGCCTCGACGAGGTGCTCAAGTGGCTGGCGCCGACCGTCGAGACCGAGCAGAAGAAGGCCAAGCCGGAGATCAAGGTCCTCGACTTCGAGGTCGGCGACTCGGTGACGGTCACCGACGGCGCCTTCGCCTCGCTGCCGGCCACGATCAGCGAGATCAACGCCGACCAGCAGAAGCTCAAGGTGCTGGTGTCGATCTTCGGTCGGGAGACGCCGGTGGAGTTGAACTTCAACCAGGTCGCGAAGATCTGATCTGACGACCGCTTGCGTCGGGGAGAGATCCCCGGCGCCGGCGGTCGCCACTTTTGTCTGGTTCGTCTGTCCGGCCAACCTCCCCGGTTGGCCGGATTCCGGCCTGCGCTACCCTAGAACGTCACCGTCGTCGTGCCCGCGCTGACCGTGCGCGCCCCGACGTTGGTGTCGTCTGAACATTCCCAGCTCCAAGCCCCAGGAAGAGACATGCCTCCGAAGAAGAAGCTCGTCAAGACGTTCACGCTTCAACTGCCGGCGGGCCAGGCCACGCCGGCGCCGCCGGTCGGCCCCGCGCTCGGCCAGCACGGCGTGAACATCATGGAGTTCTGCAAGACGTACAACGCGCAGACCGAGTCGCAGCGGGGCGACATCGTCCCCGCCGAGATCAGCGTGTACGAGGACCGCACCTTCACCTTCGTGCTGAAGACCCCGCCCGCCGCCCGGCTGCTGATCAAGGCCGCCGGTGTGCAGAAGGGCTCGGGCGTCCCGCACACCCAGAAGGTCGGCTCGGTGACCCGCGCGCAGCTGCGTGACATCGCCGAGAAGAAGATGGCCGACCTCAACGCCAACGACCTCGACCAGGCTGAGAAGATCATCGCCGGCACCGCCCGGTCGATGGGTCTGACCGTCACCGACTGACCTCGGCCAGCACCGACCCGTACGGATCGTGGGAGGGCGCGCGAGCATCGCGGCCCGCCAGAGACCACAGGAGTAGACAGAACATGCAGCGCAGCAAGAGCTACCGCAAGGCCGCCGAGGCCATCGATCGGAACAAGCTCTACAGCCCCTCCGAGGCCATCAAGCTGACCAAGGAGAGCTCCACCGCAAAGTTCGACGCCACGGTCGAGGTCGCGATGCGCCTCGGCGTCGACCCCCGCAAGGCGGACCAGATGGTTCGCGGCGTGGTCAACCTGCCGCACGGCACCGGTAAGACCGTCCGCGTGATCGTCTTCGCCGCCGGCGCGAAGGCCGAGGAGGCCGTCGCCGCCGGTGCGGACGAGGTGGGCACCGACGAGTTGGTCGCCCGGATCCAGGGTGGCTGGCTGGACTTCGACGCGGCAATCGCCACGCCGGACCAGATGGCCAAGATCGGTCGGATCGCGCGGATCCTGGGCCCGCGCGGTCTCATGCCGAACCCGAAGACCGGCACGGTGACCATGGACGTCACCAAGGCGGTGTCCGACATCCAGGGCGGGAAGATCACCTTCCGGGTGGACAAGCACTCGAACCTGCACCTGATCATCGGTAAGGCCTCGTTCACGGAGGCTCAGCTGGTCGACAACTACGCGGCCGTCCTCGACGAGGTGCTGCGGGCCAAGCCGTCCGCAGCCAAGGGGAAGTACCTCAAGAAGGTCACCCTCACCACGACCATGGGTCCGGGCGTCCCGGTCGACCCGAACGCGGTGAAGAACCTGCAGGAGGGCTCGGCCGACAGCTGAGCGCGACCGCCCGGACGGGGCCTCGCCACGATGTGGTGGGGCCCCGTCCGTATGTCCGCTGTGGCAGGCTCTCGGCATGTGGCTGGAAGACGTCTGGCTCAGATATCGCCGGCGCGGTCCGTGGGTGCTGCGGGGCACGACGGTGCACCTCGCCCCGGGCGAGGCGGTGGTGGTGCTGGGCCGCAACGGCGTCGGCAAATCGACGCTGCTCCAGTTGGCCGCCGGTGTGCTGCGGCCGACCCGGGGGCGGGTGGCCGACCGACCGGCCGTGGTGGGTTGGGTGTCGGAGCGGTTCCCGGCCGATCAACCGTTCACCGTCGGCGGGTACCTCGTCGCGTCGGCCCGGGTCGCCGGCCTGTCCCGGGGCGAGGCGGATCGGGCCGTAGGGCGGTGGGTCGACCGCCTCGGTCTCGGTCCGTTCCACGCGGTCCGGTTGTCCCAGTTGTCGAAGGGCACCGCCCAGAAGGTCGGTCTGGCGCAGGCACTGCTGCGCCCACCCGGTCTGCTCGTGCTGGACGAACCGTGGGAGGGCCTGGACGCCGACGCCCGCGAACTGGTCCCGCAGGTGGTCGGTGAGGTGCTGGCCGACGGTGGGTCGGTGCTGGTCAGTGACCACCGAGGCGAGACGGCCCGGCTGCCGGGCGCGCGGGGATGGACGGTAGCCGACGGCACGGTGGTCGAGCGGGCGCCGTCCGGCGCGGGCGCGGTCGCCGTGGTCGAGCTGGAGGTCCCGGTCCCGCAGGTCGCCGACACCGTCGCCCGCCTACGCGCCGAGGGCCACCACATCCTCCGGGTACGCGGACACACCGACCCAGCTGCGGCCACGAGGCCCGAGACCGGACCGCCGTTCGAGGTGGCCCGGTGACCGCGCTGATCCGGTTCCGGCTCGCCGGCTTCCTGCGTACCGGCCGCGCCCTGGCGCCGGTCCTGGCCGGCCTGCTGACCCTCGCCGTCCTCTACGGCGGCGGCCGGGCCCAGCCGGCGGAGGCGTACGGCGTCTCGGCGGTGGTGCTCTTCCCGGTACTTGCCTGGCAGACGAAGATCTTGCTGGACGTGGAGCCGGACGTGCAGCGCCGGCTGGCCCTGGCCACCGTCGGCCCGACGCGGGAGTGGGTCGCCGGTCTGCTCGCCGCGGCGGTGGCCGGTCTCGGCCTGGTCACGGCCGCTCTGGTGTTTCCCTGGCTGGTCGGCGGGGTGACGGGTCCGGTGGTGCCGGGTGACCGCTCGATTCCGGCTGGGCTGGCACTCGGTCTCTGGGGGCACCTGATCGCTCTGCCACCGGCGCTGGCGCTGGGCGCACTGGCCAGCCGGGTGATCACCCGCAGCGCCGGGTACGGTGTCGCCGTGCTCACGCTCGGCGTGGTCGGGGTGCTGGTGATCGGCCGCACCGATTCGGTGGCGCCGTGGCTGGCGCCGCCGGTGATGCCCGCCGCCCGGGCGCTGGCCGGCGCGATCTCCGGCCCGACCGCCCTGGCGCTGACCGGATGGGCGCTTGCCTGGGCGGCGGTGGCACTGACCGGATACGCGCGGGCCCGTCACCGCCGGCCCTGAGGCCGGGCCGCCTCCCGCACCGGGTGAGCGGCGGCACGCTGGGGCAGTTTGGCAGGCTGAGCGGCATCGCGTAGTCTCATGACGTCGTGCATGTTGTTGTGCATGAAGTTCCACCCAGAGACCGCTGGTCACCGTGTCCTGGCACGGTCGAAGGTCCCGCGAAGACGGGCGACCCGCGTAGGGCGGCAAGCGAAACATCGGCAGCATCCTGCGGTCCGCCGACCGTGGTGATCTCCGCCGGCCTCGCCCCGTGCGCCCTGCGCCGGGGCTTTTCTGTTGCCGCGATGCCTCCGCTGCCGTCACAGGCGTTCGCCTGCG
The DNA here is from genome assembly GCF_900109115.1 of Micromonospora phaseoli. Taxonomy (GTDB): domain Bacteria; phylum Actinomycetota; class Actinomycetes; order Mycobacteriales; family Micromonosporaceae; genus Micromonospora; species Micromonospora phaseoli. The sequence goes on along the minus strand of NZ_FNYV01000003.1, from coordinate 522,695 downwards.
ACGGTGACCAGCCTCGAGTAACGAGAGAGGAGGGACATGGCGGACAAGCCGATTCGGGCCGACAAGGCCACGGCCGTTGCTGAGCTGACGGACAGCTTCCGGAGCGCGGGTGCCACCGTGCTGACCGAGTACCGCGGTCTGACGGTTTCCCAGCTCACCCAGCTGCGGCGCTCGCTCGGCAAGGAGACGACCTACACGGTCGCCAAGAACACGCTGGCCAAGCGTGCTGCGGCGGACGCGGGCATCGCCGGCCTCGACGAGCTGTTCACCGGTCCTACCGCGCTGACTTTCGTTTCGGGCGACGTCGTCGAGGCGGCGAAGGGGCTTCGCGACTTCGCGAAGGCCAACCCGAAGCTCGTCATCAAGGGCGGCGTCTTCGAGGGCAAGGCCATTTCTGCGGCCGAGGTCACGAAGCTCGCCGACCTTGAGTCCCGTGAGGTGCTGCTGGCCAAGCTGGCTGGCGCGATGAAGGGCAACCTGAGCAAGGCCGCGGCCCTGTTCCAGGCCCCGCTGTCGAAGACCGCTCGCCTGGCGGCGGCACTGCAGGACAAGCGCGAGAAGGAGGGCGCCGAAGCGGCCTGAGGCCGCCCGGCGCACCAACGTTCTTAGGTAAATCATTCAGGAAAGGACGCCAGATATGGCGAAGCTCAGCACTGACGAGCTGCTCGACGCGTTCAAGGAGATGACGCTGATCGAGCTCTCCGAGTTCGTGAAGCAGTTCGAGGAGACCTTCGAGGTCACCGCCGCTGCCCCGGCCGCGATGATGATGGCGGGTCCGGCCACCGGTGGCGCCGCCGCCGAGGCCGAGCCGGAGAAGGACGAGTTCGACGTCATCCTCGACGCCGACGGTGGCAAGAAGATCCAGGTCATCAAGGTCGTCCGTGAGCTGACCGGCCTGGGCCTCAAGGAGGCCAAGGACGCGGTCGAGTCCGCGCCGAAGGCCATCCTGGAGAAGGTCAACAAGGAGACCGCCGAGAAGGCCAAGGCCAAGCTGGAGGGCGAGGGCGCCAAGGTCACCCTCAAGTGACCTGAGCCCCACCTGGCGGCCCCGGCTCAGTGAGCCGGGGCACACCAACTTGCGGCGGGCGGCGATCCGGAACCGGATCGCCGCCCGCCGCACTTGTGGATCCGCCGAGAAGCGGGCATGAGCAGGGCGTCGAAGCGGGCCCTCGGCCCGCTGGAGGCGTCGGCGGCATCGCCCGTCGGTAGGAAAGAGCGACCGATGGCGACAGCGGGCCTTGACGCGGCCCTGGGCTGCCAGGCACGCTGACATCAGCAAGACCTTCCGCGCTTGCGACGGCCACCGCGCGGGTAACGCAGCGAGAGCATCACTCGCCGCCGACACCCGAGCGGACCGGCAGGGACGTTGCGTTCCGAGCGGCCTGGTGCGACCCGTTCACGAGGGTCCCAAGGCATGTTCCGCAACAACCTGCGGGGTGGGCTGGACAGCGGTTAGCCTCTCGGCTACACTGCTAGTTTGCGCTGCCTTCCGACTAGACCCCTGCTCGGAAATGTCCGTTTATGGATATTTTCTGGTGGGGTCATTGGAGTGCACGCGTACCAGCCGTTCTGCAGCACCGGTCCTCGGAAGGACGCATCTTGGCAGCTTCCCGCCCTGCGAAGACCAGTCGTACGTCGAGCGCATTCGCTCCCCGCCGAGTTTCCTTCGGTCGGATCACCGAACACCTCGAGGTCCCCAACCTCCTTGCCATTCAGAACGAGTCCTTCGACTGGCTCGTCGGCAACGAGGGTTGGCAGGGCCGGTCGGCGGACGACCCGCACGCACGCTCGGGTCTCGCGGAAATTCTCGACGAGATAAGTCCCATTGAGGACTTCTCCGGCACTATGTCGCTTTCCTTCTCGGCGCCGCGCTTCGACGAGGTCAAGGCCTCGATCGAGGAGTGCAAGGAGAAGGACCTCACCTACTGCGCGCCACTGTTCGTGACCGCGGAGTTCACCAACAACACCACTGGCGAGATCAAGAGCCAGACGGTGTTCATGGGTGACTTCCCGATGATGACGCCGAAGGGCACCTTCATCATCAACGGCACCGAGCGGGTGGTGGTCAGCCAGCTCGTCCGTTCGCCGGGCGTCTACTTCGACAAGCAGCCGGACAAGACCTCCGACCGCGATCTCTCCAGCGTCAAGGTCATCCCGAGTCGGGGTGCCTGGCTGGAGTTCGACATCGACAAGCGCGACACGGTCGGCGTTCGCATCGACCGCAAGCGCCGGCAGGCCGTCACGGTGCTGCTCAAGGCCGTCGGATGGTCGGCCGAGCAGATCCGTGAGAAGTTCGGCTGGTCCGAGCTGATGATGACCACGCTCGAGAAGGACCACATCGCCGGCCAGGACGAGGCGCTACTAGACATCTACCGCAAGCTGCGCCCTGGCGAGCCGCCGACCCGCGAGAACGCCCAGACCCTGCTCGACAACCTCTTCTTCAACCCGAAGCGGTACGACGTAGCCAAGGTCGGTCGGTACAAGTTCAACAAGAAGCTCGAAGTCGCCGTGCCGATCACCACCGGCACGCTGACCGAGGACGACATCGTGGCCACCGTGGAGTACCTCTGCCGGCTGCACGCCGGTGAGGAGGGCTACGAGGCCGACGACATCGACCACTTCGGCAACCGGCGGCTGCGTACCGTGGGCGAGCTGATCCAGAACCAGGTTCGGGTCGGCCTGTCCCGGATGGAGCGGGTCGTCCGGGAGCGGATGACCACCCAGGACGTCGAGGCGATCACGCCGCAGACCCTGATCAACATCCGTCCGGTCGTGGCCGCGATCCGAGAGTTCTTCGGCACCTCGCAGCTGTCCCAGTTCATGGACCAGACCAACCCGCTGGCGGGCCTGACCCACCGGCGCCGGCTGAGCGCGCTCGGCCCGGGTGGTCTGTCCCGCGAGCGGGCCGGCTTCGAGGTTCGCGACGTGCACCCGTCCCACTACGGCCGGATGTGCCCGATCGAGACGCCGGAAGGCCCGAACATCGGTCTGATCGGCGCGCTGTCCACCTTTGCCCGGGTCAACCCGTTCGGCTTCATCGAGACGCCGTACCGGAAGGTCATCGAAGGTCGGGTCACCGACCAGATCGACTACCTGACCGCGGACGAGGAGGACCGGTTCGTCAAGGCGCAGGCCAACGCGCCGCTGAAGGCCGACGGCACGTTCGTCGAGGATCGCGTCCTGGTTCGCCGTAAGGGCGGCGAGACCGAGGACGTAGCGCCGGGCGCCGTGGACTACATGGATGTGTCACCGCGGCAGATGACCTCGGTCGCGACCGCGATGATTCCGTTCCTTGAGCACGACGACGCCAACCGGGCCCTGATGGGCGCGAACATGCAGCGCCAGGCGGTGCCGCTGGTCAAGGCCGAGTCCCCGCTCGTCGGTACCGGTATGGAGTACCGTGCCGCCGTCGACGCCGGCGACGTGGTCGTCGCCGAGGCCGGCGGCGTGGTCGAGGACCTCTGCGCCGACTACATCACGGTGCACCAGGACGACGGCCACCGCCGGACGTACCTGCTGCACAAGTTCCGCCGCTCCAACGCCGGCTCCTGCGTCAACCAGAAGCCGGTCGTCTTCGAGGGCGACCGCGTCGAGGCCGGCCAGGTCATCGCCGACGGTCCGTGCACCGACGAGGGCGAGATGGCGCTCGGGCGCAACCTGCTCGTGGCGTTCATGACCTGGGAGGGGCACAACTACGAGGACGCGATCATCCTGTCGCAGCGCCTCGTGCAGCAGGACGTGCTCACCTCGATCCACATCGAGGAGCACGAGGTCGACGCGCGGGACACCAAGCTCGGCCCGGAGGAGATCACCCGCGACATCCCGAACGTCAGCGAGGAAATGCTCGCCGACCTCGACGAGCGCGGCATCATCCGGATCGGTGCCGAGGTGGTTCCCGGCGACATCCTGGTCGGCAAGGTCACCCCGAAGGGCGAGACCGAGCTGACCCCGGAGGAGCGACTGCTCCGCGCGATCTTCGGTGAGAAGGCGCGTGAGGTTCGGGACACCTCGCTGAAGGTGCCGCACGGTGAGACCGGCACGGTCATCGGCGTGCGTACCTTCTCCCGCGAGGACGGCGACGAACTGCCGCCGGGCGTCAACGAGTTGGTCCGGGTCTACGTCGCCCAGAAGCGGAAGATCCAGGACGGCGACAAGCTCGCCGGCCGGCACGGCAACAAGGGCGTCATCTCCAAGATCCTGCCGGTCGAGGACATGCCGTTCCTGGAGGACGGCACTCCGGTCGACATCGTGCTCAACCCGCTCGGTGTGCCGGGCCGGATGAACATCGGCCAGGTGTTGGAGACCCACCTGGGCTGGGTGGCGAAGACTGGCTGGAAGGTCAACGGCGACGACGCGGACTGGCAGCGCCAGCTCCAGAGCATCGGTGCCGACGAGGCCGAGCCGGACACCAACGTGGCCACCCCGGTCTTCGACGGTGCCCGCGAGGAGGAGATCTCCGGTCTGCTCGCGTCGACCCTGCCCAACCGGGACGGCAAGCAGCTGATCGGCTCGTCCGGGAAGGCGCAGTTGTTCGACGGTCGCTCCGGCGAGCCGCTGCCCGACCCGATCGCGGTCGGCTACATCTACATCCTGAAGCTCAACCACCTGGTCGACGACAAGATCCACGCTCGGTCGACTGGCCCGTACTCGATGATCACGCAGCAGCCGCTGGGTGGTAAGGCGCAGTTCGGTGGCCAGCGCTTCGGTGAGATGGAGTGCTGGGCGATGCAGGCATACGGTGCCGCGTACGCCCTGCAGGAGCTGCTGACGATCAAGTCCGACGACGTGCTCGGCCGGGTGAAGGTCTACGAGGCCATCGTCAAGGGCGAGAACATTCCGGAGCCGGGCATCCCCGAGTCGTTCAAGGTGCTGCTCAAGGAGCTGCAGTCGCTGTGCCTCAACGTTGAGGTGCTTTCCAGCGACGGCGTGGCCCTGGAGATGCGCGAGACCGACGACGAGGTGTTCCGGGCCGCGGAGGAGCTGGGCATCGACCTGTCCCGGCGCGAGCCGAGCTCGGTCGAGGAAGTGTGACGTTGGGTGCGGTGGCGGGGCGACTCGTGTGGGTCACCCCGCCCCCGGACCTGGACCCGGTCAGCTGTAGCGCAACAAGCGACGTGTGAGGGAATTGAACGTGCTCGACGTCAACTTTTTCGACGAGTTGCGAATTGGGCTGGCGACCGCCGACGACATCCGTCAGTGGTCGCACGGCGAGGTCAAGAAGCCCGAGACGATCAACTACCGCACCCTCAAGCCGGAAAAGGACGGACTCTTCTGCGAGAAGATCTTCGGTCCACAGCGGGACTGGGAGTGCTACTGCGGTAAGTACAAGCGGGTCCGGTTCAAGGGCATCATCTGCGAGCGCTGCGGCGTCGAGGTGACCCGCTCGAAGGTCCGCCGTGAGCGGATGGGCCACATCGAGCTCGCCGCCCCGGTCACCCACATCTGGTACTTCAAGGGCGTTCCGAGCCGGCTGGGTTACCTGCTGGACCTCGCCCCCAAGGACCTCGAAAAGATCATCTACTTCGCCTCGTACGTGGTGACGAGCGTGGACGCCGAGGCGCGTCACCGCGACCTCTCGACGATCGAGAACGAGATCCTGGCCGAGAAGCGGCAGTCGGAGAACAGCCGCGACTCGGAGATCGAGAAGCGGGCCGCCAAGCTCGAGGCCGACCTGGCCGAGCTGGAGGCCGAGGGCGCGAAGGCGGACGTCCGGCGCAAGGTCAAGGAGGGCGGAGAGCGCGAGATGCGCCAGATCCGCGACCGGGCCCAGCGCGAGATCGACCGCCTGGACGAGGTGCTGGACACCTTCCGCAAGCTGGACCCCAAGCAGCTGGTCACCGACGAGCTGCTCTACCGGGAGCTGCGCGACCGGTTCGGTGAGTACTTCACCGGCGGGATGGGCGCCGAGGCGATCAAGGCTCTGGTGCAGAACATGGACCTCGAGGCCGAGGCCGAGAGCCTGCGCGAGACCATCCGCACCGGCAAGGGCCAGCGGAAGATCCGGGCGCTCAAGCGACTCAAGGTCGTCGCGGCGTTCCAGAACACCCGTAACTCGCCGCTCGGCATGGTGCTGGACTGCGTGCCGGTCATCCCGCCGGACCTGCGCCCGATGGTGCAGCTCGACGGTGGCCGCTTCGCGACCAGCGACCTGAACGACCTGTACCGCCGGGTGATCAACCGGAACAACCGGCTCAAGCGGCTGATCGACCTCGGCGCGCCCGAGATCATCGTCAACAACGAGAAGCGGATGCTGCAGGAGGCCGTCGACGCGCTGTTCGACAACGGCCGTCGCGGCCGGCCGGTCACCGGCCCGGGTAACCGTCCGCTGAAGTCGCTGTCCGACATGCTCAAGGGCAAGCAGGGCCGGTTCCGCCAGAACCTGCTGGGCAAGCGCGTGGACTACTCCGGCCGTTCGGTCATCGTGGTCGGCCCGAAGCTCAAGCTGCACCAGTGTGGCCTGCCCAAGCAGATGGCGCTGGAGCTGTTCAAGCCGTTCGTGATGAAGCGGCTGGTCGACCTCAACCACGCGCAGAACATCAAGTCCGCCAAGCGGATGGTGGAGCGGCAGCGGCCGGTCGTGTGGGACGTGCTGGAAGAGGTCATCGGCGAGCACCCGGTGCTGCTCAACCGGGCGCCGACCCTGCACCGTCTGGGTATCCAGGCCTTCGAGCCGCAGTTGGTCGAGGGCAAGGCGATCCAGATCCACCCGCTGGTCTGCACGGCCTTCAACGCCGACTTCGACGGTGACCAGATGGCGGTCCACGTGCCGCTGTCCGCCGAGGCCCAGGCCGAGGCGCGGATCCTGATGCTGTCGTCGAACAACATCCTCAAGCCGGCCGACGGCAAGCCCGTCACCATGCCCACCCAGGACATGATCATCGGGCTCTACCACCTCACCCACCTCACCCCCGGTGAGCGCGGCGAGGGACGGGCGTTCAGTTCGGACGCCGAGGCCCGGATGGCGTACGACAACGGTGAACTGAACCTGCAGTCCATGGTCAAGATCCGGCTGCGGGGCGTCGTCGAGGTCGACAACGGCCCCGGCAGCGAGCCCTGGACCGCGCCCGAGGGCTGGACGCCGGACGAGCCGCTGACGGTGGAGACCACCCTCGGTCGGGTCCTGTTCAACGAGACGATGCCGCAGGGCTACCGCTTCGTGAACTACGAGATCCGCAAGGGTCAGCTCTCGCAGATCGTCAACGACCTCGCCGAGCGCTACCCCAAGGTGGAGTTGGCAGCCACTCTGGACGGGCTCAAGGAGGCCGGTTTCCACTGGGCCACCTGGTCCGGTGTGACCATCGGCATGGAGGACGTGGTCACCCCGCCGAGCAAGCAGGAGATCCTGCAGCGGTACGAGAAGGAAGCCGACCGGATCGACAAGCAGTACCAGCGTGGTCTGATGACCGGCGAGGAGCGCCGCGGCGAGCTGATCGAGATCTGGACGAAGGCGACCAACGAGGTCGCCAAGAACCTGGAGAACTCGCTGCCGCAGGAGAACCCGTTGTGGAAGATGATCCACTCGGGTGCCCGCGGTAACCTGCTCCAGCTGCGTCAGATCGCGGCCATCCGTGGCCTGGTGGCCAACCCCAAGGGTGAGATCATCCCGCGGCCGATCAAGTCGAGCTACCGCGAGGGTCTGTCCGTGTTGGAGTACTTCATCTCCACCCACGGTGCCCGTAAGGGCCTCGCGGACACCGCCCTGCGTACCGCCGACTCGGGTTACCTGACCCGGCGTCTGGTCGACGTTTCGCAGGACGTCATCATCCGCGAAGAGGACTGCGGCACCGACCGCGCCATCCCGATGCAGGTCGGCGAGCAGCTCGACGGGAAGCTGGTCGTGCACGAGCACGCCGAGACCGGCGCGCACGCCCGTACGCTGGCCGACGACATCAAGGCGCCGGACGGCACCGTGGTGGCGGAGCGGGGTCAGGACCTCAACTCGATCCTGGTCGACCGGATCGTGGCGGCCGGCGTCGAGACGGTGCGGGTCCGCAGCGTGCTCACCTGTGAGTCGAAGCTGGGCGTCTGCGCGGCCTGCTACGGTCGCTCGCTGCCGACCGGCAAGACGGTGGACATCGGCGAGGCGGTCGGCATCATCGCCGCCCAGTCGATCGGTGAGCCGGGTACGCAGCTGACGATGCGTACCTTCCACACCGGTGGCGTCGCGGGTGAGGACATCACCCAGGGTCTGCCACGTGTCCAGGAGATCTTCGAGGCGCGGATTCCGAAGGGCAAGGCGCCGATCGCCGACACCCCCGGTCGGATCCGGATCGAGGACGGCGAGCGGTCGCGCAAGATCGTGGTCATCCCGGACGACGGCAGCGACGAGATCGTCTACGACAAGATCTCGAAGCGGGTCCGGCTGCGGGCACACGACGGCGACCACGTCGAGGTCGGCGAGAAGCTCACCGAGGGCACCATCGACCCGCACGAGCTGCTCCGCATCCTCGGCCCGCGGGCGGTCCAGGTCCACCTGACCCAGGAGGTCCAGGAGGTCTACCGCTCGCAGGGTGTGCTCATCCACGACAAGCACATCGAGATCATCATCCGTCAGATGCTCAAGCGGGTGACGGTCATCGACTCCGGCTCGACGGAGTTCCTGCCGGGTGTGCTGGTCGACCGGGCGCTGTTCGAGTCGGAGAACCGCCGACTCGTCTCCGAGGGCGGCGAGCCGGCCGCGGGTCGGCCGGTGCTCATGGGTATCACCAAGGCGTCGCTGGCCACCGACTCCTGGCTCTCGGCGGCCTCCTTCCAGGAGACCACCCGGGTGCTGACCGACGCGGCGATCCACGCCCGCAGCGACTCGCTGATCGGTCTCAAGGAGAACGTGATCATCGGTAAGCTCATCCCGGCCGGTACCGGCATCAGCAAGTACCGCAATGTCCGGGTCGAGCCGACCGAGGAGGCGAAGGCCAAGGTCTACTCGATGACCGGCTACCCGGAGACCGACTACGGCTTCGGGCCGGCCAGCGGCCAGGCAGTTCCGCTGGACGACTTCGACTTCGGGTCGTACCGCTAGATCGCGTAGTGACGTGGGAGGCCCCCGGCGGTTGCCGGGGGCCTCCTCGTGTCCAGGCACCGTCAGCCGCGCCGCGGGCTCGTCCAGCCGAATGGCAGGGCTGTACCGGGGTACGGCGCGCAGAGCTCTCCACGGAGGCATCATGTGGTCATGACGATCGCACCCGGATCGGCGCCCGCCGCGTCGGCGCCGCGTCACCCGCTCGACCCGGATCCGGTCCGGGCGACCAAGGCCCGGGCGGTCTTCGCCCTGGGGCTGATGGCGGCGATGACGGGGCTGCTGCTCGGCGGTGCGGTGCCGGCGATGGTGGCCCTGCAACTGGCCCGGCAGGCCCGCCGGGAGGCGTACGCCTCGGGGGGTTTCCTGACCGGCGCGACCTGGCTGCGTCGTGGCGAGCGGCTGGCCCTCACGGGCCTGGCGCTGGTCGCGGTCAGCCTGGTGGCGCTGCTGGTGATCGGTGTGGTCCGGCTCGCCGAGGCGCCCTACGGGCAGGACTTCGCGCCCAACGTCGACTGACCGGCCGGGCCGCTCGCTCTCGCGCCCGACGCCGCGGGGCTGACCCGCGACGGTAGCCTGACCGTTGTCCGTCGCGCGGCGGTGGACGCTGGCAGATGAGGAGAGTCTCGTGACGGAACCGGCGCGCCCCGAGGGCGGCGAGTACGCCGAGCCCACCGCCGGGCGCCCGGACGCCGTCGGGACGGAACCGGTTGGGTGGGCCCGGCCCGGATCCGAGCCGGCGGTCGAATCGCCACCCGCCTCGCCGCCGTGGGCTCCGCCGTCGGGATCGCCGATCTTCGGACCGCCTTCTGGCCCGCCGGCCTTCGGCCCAGGCCCCGGTTCGCCGCACCGGGCCGCGTCGCCCGCTCCGCCGGCCTTCGGCCCACCGGCTTTCGGCGCGCCGCCGGCGCCGGGGTGGCATTCGGCTGGTCCTGGCTGGCCACCACCGCCCGCTCCGCCGCCGCCCGCGCCGTCGCACGAGCGCCGCCGACCGCCGAGGCGGGTCGAGCCGGTGCCCGGCACTCCGTTCGCGGTGGTACATCTCGATGTGGCCCCGGTCACGTCGGGTCTCTCGGTCGGCTCGCTGGTGGCCGGGATCACCTCGATCCTGGTGTCGGTGCTGGTGATCTGCTTCGGTGCGGTCGGGGGAGGGGCGAACGGCGCCTGGGCCGCGGGTGCCTTCGCCGCGCTGGGCAGCCTGACCGGGACGGGTGCTGCCGTGGCCGGGCTGCTCGGTCTGCGGCAGATCCGGCGGCCGGCGCCACCGCCGGCAGTCCGGTTCACCGGTCGAGGTCTGGCCATCGCCGGCATCAGCTGCGGTGCGGCGGGCCTGCTGCTCTGTCTGCTCGGTCTCGGTCTGGCACTGGTGCTGGCGCTGACCTGAACCAGACCGGAGCCGATCTGCAGGCCGATACCCTGCCTGCTCGGGGGCGCTCGGGCCGGTTTCCGGAGCAGCCGGTACACTTGTATCCGTAGGTGCCCATCACGGGCGGGCGGTGCGACGGGTCCAACTGGCGAGCGGTGCGAAGTCCGGTGGGTCTCCCGTTTTGACCTGCACGACTGTGGTAGGTACTCTTTCCCCTTGTGCCCGGGCCTGCCCGGGCAACTCGTGCGTGCGCTGGATGCGGCGATCCGATATCCAGCTGGTGCCACGAACTGAGCAGAAGATCCGGCCTACGGCGATCCGTGTGCCGGTGACAAACCCCGGACCAGCGTGCAAGCGCCGGACCGGGGCCGTGAGTCGGGCGACACGCCCGACCGCGGGTGCCGGGACCTCCGCGAGGTGGCCCTGGCCGGAATGTAGGAGAGCCGGTCATGAGATCGGCTACGGCAGACGGCGCGGCCGCGACAGCGGCCGAAGGGAGCGGAAAAACCCGGTGCCCACCATTCAGCAGCTGGTCCGAAAGGGCCGCCAGGCGAAGACCACCAAGACCAAGACTCCGGCGCTCAAGGGATCCCCGCAGCGGCGTGGCGTGTGTACCCGCGTGTACACCACGACCCCGAAGAAGCCGAACTCGGCGCTGCGCAAGGTCGCACGTGTCAAGCTCAGCAGCCAGATCGAGGTCACGGCCTACATCCCGGGCGTCGGCCACAACCTGCAGGAGCACTCGATCGTGCTCGTCCGCGGCGGCCGGGTGAAGGACCTCCCCGGCGTGCGGTACAAGATCGTCCGCGGCTCGCTGGACACCCAGGGTGTCCGCAACCGCAAGCAGGCGCGCAGCCGGTACGGCGCGAAGAAGGAGAAGAGCTGAGATGCCGCGTAAGGGACCCGCTCCGCGGAAGCCGCTGGTCGCTGACCCGGTGTACAACTCGCCGTTGGTCACCCAGTTGGTGAACAAGATCCTGATGCGCGGCAAGCGTCAGCTCGCCGAGCGTATCGTGTACGCGGCCCTGGAGGGCTGCCGGGAGAAGTCGGGCACCGACCCGGTCGTCACCCTCAAGCGCGCGATGGACAACGTCAAGCCGACGCTCGAGGTGCGCAGCCGCCGTGTCGGTGGCGCCACCTACCAGGTGCCGGTCGAGGTTCGTCCGGCCCGCGCGACCACGCTCGGTCTGCGCTGGCTGGTGACGTACTCCAAGGCCCGCCGCGAGAAGACCATGGTGGAGCGGCTGATGAACGAGCTGCTCGACGCGAGCAACGGCCTCGGTGCCGCCGTGAAGCGGCGCGAGGACACGCACAAGATGGCCGAGTCCAACAAGGCCTTCGCGCACTACCGCTGGTAACACCCTGGTTCCGGTGTCCACGGGCACCGGAACCGCCACCAGTTGTGTCGAGACGACGATAAGTAGGGATTGAAGTGGCCGCCGCAGACGCGCTCGCCAACGTACGCAATATCGGCATCATGGCGCACATCGATGCCGGTAAGACCACTACCACCGAGCGAATCCTGTTCTACACCGGCATCACGTACAAGATCGGTGAAGTCCACGAGGGCGCTGCCGTCATGGACTGGATGGAGCAGGAGCAGGAGCGCGGTATCACCATCACTTCCGCCGCCACGAAGTGCGAGTGGAAGGGCCACACGATCCAGATCATCGACACGCCCGGCCACGTCGACTTCACGGTCGAGGTGGAGCGGTCGCTGCGGGTGCTGGACGGTGCGGTCGCGGTGTACGACGGCGTGGCCGGTGTCGAGCCGCAGACGGAGAACGTCTGGCGGCAGGCGGACAAGTACGACGTGCCCCGGATGTGCTTCGTCAACAAGCTCGACCGGACCGGTGCCGACTTCTTCCGCTGCGTACAGATGATGATCGACCGGCTGAACGCCACTCCGCTGGTGCTCCAGATCCCGATCGGGCTTGAGGGCGACCACATCGGCGTCGTCGACCTGATCGGCATGCGCGCCCTCACCTGGCGCGGGGAGACCCAGAAGGGTGACGACTACGCGATCGAGGAGATCCCGGCCGACCTGGTGGACTCCGCGGCCGAGTGGCGCGAGAAGCTGATGGAGACCCTGGCCGACGTCGACGACTCGGTCATGGAGAAGTACCTGGAGGGCGAGGAGATCTCCGCCGAGGAGATCAAGGCCGCCATCCGGCGGGCGACCATCGCCAGCAAGGCCAACCCGGTGCTCTGCGGCTCGGCGTTCAAGAACAAGGGCGTGCAGCCCATGCTTGACGCCGTCATCGACTTCCTGCCGTCGCCGCTGGACATCCCGGCGATCGAGGGTACGGCGACGGACGGCGAGACGCCGTTGCAGCGGCAGCCGTCCACCTCGGAGCCGTTCTCCGGCCTGGCCTTCAAGATCCAGACCGACAAGCACCTCGGCAAGCTCACCTACGTCCGGGTCTACTCCGGCGTGGTCGAGACCGGCACCCAGGTGGTCAACTCCACCAAGGACCGCAAGGAGCGGGTCGGCAAGATCTACCAGATGCACGCCAACAAGCGGGAGGAGCGCGGCTCCGCCAAGGCTGGCGACATCATCGCGGTGCAGGGTCTCAAGCAGACGACCACCGGCGACACGCTCTGCGACCCGGCGAACCCGGTGATCCTGGAGTCGATGACCTTCCCGGAGCCGGTCATCGAGGTGGCCATCGAGCCGAAGACCAAGGCCGACCAGGAGAAGCTCAGCACCGCCATCCAGCGGCTGGCCGAGGAGGACCCGACCTTCCGCGTCAAGCTGGACGACCAGACCGGTCAGACGGTCATCTCCGGCATGGGTGAGCTGCACCTGGACATCCTGGTGGACCGGATGCGCCGTGAGTTCAACGTCGAGGCGAACATCGGTAAGCCGCAGGTGGCGTACCGCGAGACCATCCGCCGCAAGGTGGAGAAGATCGAGTACACGCACAAGAAGCAGACCGGTGGGTCCGGCCAGTACGCCCGGGTGATCATCAGCCTGGAGCCGCTGCCCCTGGGCAACGACTCGCCGACCTACGAGTTCGCGAACGCCGTCACCGGTGGCCGCATCCCCCGGGAGTTCATCCCGTCGGTGGACGCGGGCGCCCAGGACGCCATGCAGTACGGCATTCTCGCCGGCTTCCCGCTGGTGGGTGTCAAGCTGACGCTGTTGGACGGCCAGTACCACGAGGTCGACTCGTCCGAGATGGCGTTCAAGATCGCCGGTTCGATGGTGATGAAGGAGGCGGCCCGCAAGGCCGACCCCGCGTTGCTCGAGCCGATGATGGCTGTTGAGGTCACCACTCCTGAGGAGAACATGGGTGACGTCATCGGCGACCTCAACTCCCGGCGCGGCATCATCCAGGCGATGGAGGAGCGCAGCGGCGCTCGCGTCGTCCGGGCTCTGGTGCCGCTGTCGGAGATGTTCGGCTACGTCGGCGACCTGCGGTCGAAGACCCAGGGCCGGGCTAGCTACAGCATGCAGTTCGACTCCTACGCCGAGGTTCCGCAGAGCGTCGCGAAGGAGATCATCGCCAAGGCGACGGGTGAGTGACGCTCACCTGAGTTGATCCGAGGTGGTCGCGGGAGGAAATTCCCCGACCGCGACCACCTCGGTCGGATTGTGTAAATTCCGGGCCTGTAGGCTTCATCGCCGCAGAACCCACCAAAGCTCTCCGGCCGTCAGGCCGGAAAGGCTGTCGACAGAGTCCTAAGCGCCGACCTGGCGCGCCGGGGCGAACGAACCAAGAAGTCCACAGGAGGACACCAGTGGCGAAGGCGAAGTTCGAGCGGACTAAGCCGCACGTCAACATCGGCACCATTGGTCACATCGACCACGGTAAGACGACGCTGACGGCGGCCATCACCAAGGTCCTGCACGACCAGTTCCCGGACCTCAACCCGTACACGCCGTTCGACCAGATCGACAAGGCGCCGGAGGAGAAGGCCCGGGGCATCACGATCTCGATCGCGCACGTCGAGTACCAGACCGAGGCGCGGCACTACGCGCACGTCGACTGCCCCGGTCACGCTGACTACATCAAGAACATGATCACCGGTGCCGCCCAGATGGACGGCGCGATCCTGGTGGTCGCGGCGACCGACGGCCCGATGCCGCAGACCCGCGAGCACGTGCTGCTGGCCCGCCAGGTCGGCGTGCCGTACATCGTCGTGGCGCTCAACAAGAGCGACATGGTCGACGACGAGGAGCTGCTGGAGCTCGTCGAGCTCGAGGTCCGCGAGCTGCTCTCGTCGCAGGAGTACCCGGGCGACGACCTGCCGGTCGTGCGGGTCTCCGCGCTGCGGGCCCTGGAGGGCGACCCGGAGTGGACCGGGCGCCTGATGGAGCTGATGAACGCGGTCGACACCGCGATCCCGCAGCCGGAGCGCGAGACCGAGAAGCCGTTCCTGATGCCGATCGAGGACGTCTTCACGATCACCGGTCGTGGCACCGTCGTCACCGGTCGCGCGGAGCGCGGCATCCTCAAGCCGAACGAGGAGGTGGAGATCGTCGGTATCCGCGAGAAGTCGCAGAAGACGGTCTGCACCGGCATCGAGATGTTCCGCAAGCTGCTCGACGAGGCCCGCGCGGGTGAGAACGTCGGTCTGCTGCTGCGTGGCATCAAGCGCGAGGACGTCGAGCGCGGCATGGTGGTCGTCAAGCCGGGCACCACGACCCCGCACACCGAGTTCGAGGCGACCGTCTACATCCTCTCCAAGGAGGAGGGTGGCCGGCACACGCCGTTCTTCCAGAACTACCGTCCGCAGTTCTACTTCCGGACCACGGACGTCACCGGTGTCGTCACCCTCCCCGAGGGCACCGAGATGGTCATGCCGGGCGACAACACCACGATGACCGTGAAGCTGATCCAGCCCATCGCGATGGAGGAAAACCTCAAGTTCGCGATCCGGGAGGGTGGCCGTACGGTTGGCGCTGGTCGCGTCACCAAGATCATTGCGTGAGCTGGGTAACCCCGATTAGACCCGCCGCCGGTCGTGCGGCATACTAGTCAGGTTGCGTAACGACAGTTCGCTGCCCGTGTTCGGCTTGCGCTGAACCGCCGGGCGGACAGAACAGTCGGGCGTAGGGTGGTTGGCGGCCCGTCCGTCAACCACCCTCGCGCGGCGTTCAGATCGCGTCACCGCGATCGGCGCCCGGACCCACCAAGGTCATGATCGCTCCGGAGTCCCGGGGCGGAGCCTGGCCACAGGGCGCGACACGCCCGACCGCGGGGGTGGGCGAAGAGGGCCTGTGCCAGCCGGTACAGGCACCCGCAACACAGCGGCATCGAGAGAAGGAACAGAAGCCACCATGGCGGGACAGAAGATCCGCATCCGGCTCAAGGCCTATGACCACGAGGTCGTCGACTCCTCGGCTCGGAAGATCGTCGAGACGGTGACGCGCACCGGGGCGCAGGTCGCGGGCCCGGTGCCGCTGCCCACGGAGATCAACCGTTTCTGCGTCATCCGCTCGCCGCACAAGTACAAGGACTCGCGCGAGCACTTCGAGATGCGTACGCACAAGCGGCTGATCGACATCATCGACCCGACTCCGAAGACGGTCGACTCGCTCATGCGCCTCGACCTGCCGGCTGGCGTCGACATCGAGATCAAGCTGTAGGGACCGGACACATGGACAGGCAAGTTAAGGGGATCCTGGGCGCGAAGCTCGGCATGACCCAGGTCTGGGACAACAACCGCGTTGTTCCGGTGACCGTGGTTCAGGCCGGCCCGTGCGTCATCACCCAGGTTCGTGACGCCGGCAAGGACGGTTACTCCGCGGTCCAGCTGGCGTACGGGACGATCGACCCGCGTAAGGCCAAGAATCCGCTGCGTGGGCACTATGCCAAGGCGGACGTGGCGCCGCGCCGGCACATCGTCGAGCTGCGCACCATCGACGCCTCGGACTACTCGCTCGGCCAGGAGATCACGGTCGAGGAGTTCCCGGTCGGCGTCTCGATCGACGTCACCGGCAAGACCAAGGGCAAGGGCTACGCCGGCCCGATGAAGCGGCACGGCTTCCACGGTCTGCGCGCCAGCCACGGTGTCGAGCGCAAGCACCGCTCGCCGGGCTCCATCGGGGCCTGCGCCACCCCGGGTCGCGTCTTCAAGGGCACCCGGATGGCCGGCCGGATGGGCGGCGTGCGCTACACCGTGCAGAACCTGACCGTCCAGGCGGTCGACACCGAGAACAACCTCCTGCTCGTCCGTGGTGCCATTCCCGGCCCCAAGGGCGCGCTGGTCCTGGTCCGCACCGCGGCCAAGACCAAGGCGAAGAAGGGCGGTGTGGCCAAGTGACCACCGTTGACGTCCTGAACTCCGAAGGCACCAAGACCGGCTCGGTCGAGCTGCCCGCCGACATCTTCGACGCGCAGGCCAACATCGCGCTGATGCACCAGGTCGTCGTGGCGCAGCTCGCGGCTGCTCGGCAGGGCACCCACAAGACCAAGACGCGGGGCGAGGTCGCCGGCGGCGGCAAGAAGCCGTACAAGCAGAAGGGCACCGGTCGTGCCCGGCAGGGCTCGATCCGCGCGCCGCAGTTCGCCGGCGGTGGCGTGGTGCACGGCCCGGTGCCGCGCGACTACAGCCAGCGCACCCCGAAGAAGATGAAGGCCGCCGCGCTGCGTGGCGCCCTGTCGGACCGGGCCCGCGCCGGCCAGGTGCACGTCGTCGAGGCGTTCGTCTCGGGCGACAAGCCGTCGACCAAGACCGCGATCGCCACGCTCGCCAAGCTGTCCACCGCCAGGCGGGTCCTGGTCGTGCTGAGCAGCACCGACGAGCTGAACTGGGTGTCGCTGCGCAACGAGCCGCGGGTGCACCTGATCGAGTCCGGCCAGCTGAACACGTACGACGTGCTGGTGGCCGACGACGTGGTCTTCACGAAGGAGGCCCTGGACGAGTTCCTGGGGCTGCCGACGGCAGTCGGCCGGGCGGCTGAGCCCGCCGAGACCACCGAGGAGGGTGGCAAGTGAGCACGATCGCCGATCCACGCGACATCATCGTCGCGCCGGTCGTCTCGGAGAAGAGCTACAGCGAGCTGAACCGCAACTGGTACACCTTCCTGGTGCACCCGGACGCGAACAAGACCGCGATCAAGATCGCTATCGAGCAGATCTTCAACGTCCGCGTCCTGACGGTCAACACGCTCAACCGTGAGGGCAAGCGCAAGCGGACCCGTACCGGGTTCGGTAAGCGCAAGGACACCAAGCGGGCGATGGTCAAGCTGGCTGAGGGCGACCGCATCGACGCCTTCGGCGGCCCGGTCAGCTGAGGGGTGTAGACAATGGCTATTCGTAAGTACAAGCCGACGACGCCGGGCCGGCGTGGCTCCAGCGTCGCCGACTTCGCCGAGATCACCCGGTCGACGCCCGAGAAGTCGCTGCTGGTTCCGCTGCCGAAGAAGGGCGGCCGGAACGTACACGGCCGGATCACCGCTCGGCACCAGGGTGGTGGCCACAAGCGCCAGTACCGGCTGATCGACTTCAAGCGGGTCGACAAGGACGGTGTGCCGGCCAAGGTCGCGCACATCGAGTACGACCCGAACCGCACCGCGCGGATCGCGCTGCTGCACTACGCCGACGGCGAGAAGCGCTACATCGTCGCGCCGAAGGACCTGAAGCAGGGCGACACCGTCGAGTCGGGTCCGAGCGCCGACATCAAGCCGGGCAACAACCTGCCGCTGCGCAACATCCCGGTCGGTACCACGATCCACAACGTGGAGCTGCGTCCGGGTGGCGGTGCCAAGCTGGCCCGCTCGGCCGGCGTCGGCATTCAGCTGCTCGGCCGTGAGGGCGCGTACGCGACCCTGCGGATGCCCTCGGGTGAGATCCGGCGGGTCGACGTGCGCTGCCGTGCCAGCATCGGCGAGATCGGCAACGCCGACCAGTCAAACATCAACTGGGGCAAGGCCGGCCGGATGCGGTGGAAGGGCAAGCGCCCGACCGTCCGTGGTGTCGCCATGAACCCGGTCGACCACCCGCACGGTGGTGGTGAGGGCAAGACCTCCGGTGGTCGCCACCCGGTGAACCCGCAGGGTAAGCCCGAGGGCCGCACCCGTCGTAAGGGCCAGCCGAGTGACCGGCTGATCGTCCGCCGTCGCTACGCCACGCGTAAGCGCGGCTGAGGGAGATAAGACATGCCTCGCAGCCTGAAGAAGGGCCCGTTCATCGACGACCACCTGCTCAAGAAGGTGGAGACGCAGAACGAGAAGGGCTCCAAGAACGTCATCAAGACCTGGTCTCGGCGTTCGACGATCATCCCGGACATGCTCGGGCACACGATCGCCGTACACGACGGACGCAAGCACGTCCCGGTGTTCGTGACCGAGGCGATGGTCGGGCACAAGCTCGGCGAGTTCGCGCTGACCCGCACGTTCAAGGGTCACGAGAAGGACGACCGGAAGAGCCGCCGGCGCTGACGCCGCGGGCATACGGATAGAGGATCAAGGGGTTACAGCGATGCCAGGAAAGGGCGACGCTCCGGTGCTTCCGGGCGCGCGGGCGATTGCGCGACACGTGCGCATCTCGCCGATGAAGGCGCGCCGGGTGGTCAACCTCGTCCGCGGCCTGCCCGCGAAGGAGGCTCTCACGGTGCTGCAGTTCGCGCCGCAGGCTGCGAGCGAGCAGGTGTACAAGGTGCTCGCGAGCGCGATCGCCAACGCGGAGAACAACGAGCGGCTGGACCCCGACGCGCTGCTTGTCAGCGAGGCGTTCGTGGACGAGGGGCCGACCATGAAGCGGTTCCAGCCTCGGGCACAGGGCCGGGCGTACCGGATCCGCAAGCGCACCTGCCACATCACTGTGGCGGTCGAGGCGGTCGCGCCGGCCGCGCCGAAGAAGTCGGCGAAGAAGGCGGCCCCGGCGGAGCAGACCGCGCCGGCCGAGACGCAGAGCAACACGGAGGGCGCCGAGTAATGGGTCAGAAGGTTCACCCGCACGGGTTCCGGCTCGGCATCTCGACCGACTGGAAGTCCCGCTGGTTCGCGGACAAGCTCTACAAGGACTACGTCGGCGAGGATGTCAAGATCCGCCGAATGATGTCCAAGGGCCTGGAGCGCGCCGGCATTTCCAAGGTCGACATCGAGCGCACCCGCGACCGGGTCCGCGTCGACATCCACACCGCCCGGCCCGGCATCGTCATCGGCCGTAAGGGCGCGGAGGCCGACCGCATCCGCGGCGAGCTGGAGAAGCTCACCGGCAAGCAGGTGCAGCTGAACATCATCGAGGTGAAGAACCCCGAGTCGGACGCGCAGCTGGTTGCCCAGGGCGTGGCCGAGCAGCTCTCCAGCCGGGTCAGCTTCCGTCGGGCGATGCGCAAGGCGATGCAGTCGGCGATGAAGAACCCGATGTGCAAGGGCATCCGGGTGCAGGTCTCCGGCCGCCTCGGTGGCGCCGAGATGAGCCGCACGGAGTTCTACCGCGAGGGTCGGGTTCCGCTGCACACGCTGCGGGCCAACATCGAGTACGGCTTCTTCGAGGCCCGTACCACCTTCGGCCGGATCGGCGTGAAGGTCTGGATCTACAAGGGCGACGCGGTGCCGGGTCGGGAGACTCCGGCTGAGGCGCCGTCGCGCCCGCGCCGGGAGCGTGGCGACCGCCCCGACCGGCCGCGCCGTGGTCGTTCCGGTTCGTCCGGTACGACCTCCGGTGGTACCGAGGCTGGCCGGGCTGCCGCGACGACCGTCGCGCAGCAGGCCGAGACGCCGAGTGGCGAGCCGGTGGACGCAGGTGCTGTCGCCTCGGCCGTATCCGCTCCGGTCACCACTCAGCCGGCAGAAACGCAGCAGGAGGGCTGACAGATGCTGATGCCGCGCAAGCCCCCGAAGGGCTTCCGCAAGCCGCACCACCCGGACCGCAGTGGCGCGTCCAAGGGCGGCAACCGGGTGGTGTTCGGCGAGTTCGGGATCCAGGCTCTTGAGCCGGCGTACGTGACGAACCGGCAGATCGAGTCGGCGCGTATCGCGATGACCCGTCACATCAAGCGTGGCGGCAAGGTCTGGATCACCATCTTCCCGGACCAGGCCCTCACCAAGAAGCCGGCCGAAACCCGGATGGGTTCCGGTAAGGGCTCGCCCGAGTGGTGGGTCGCGAACGTCAAGCCGGGGCGGGTGCTCTTCGAGATGTCCTTCCCCAACGAGCAGATTGCGCGAGAGGCGATGCGTCGCGCGATCCACAAGCTCCCGATGAAGTGCCGCATTGTGACGCGCGAAGTGGGTGAATCCTGATGGCAGCGGGCGTTAAGCCCTCCGAGCTGCGTGAACTCTCCGAGGAGGAGCTCGTCACGAAGCTGCGCGAGGCCAAGGCGGAGCTGTTCAATCTCCGCGTGCAGGCCGCGACCGGGCAGCTGGACAACAACCGGCGGCTGCAGGTCATCCGTCGGGAGATCGCCCGGATCTACACGATCATGCGCGAGCGTGAGCTGGGGCTCTCGGCCGCGCCGACTGAGGTGACTGCATCATGACCGACGAGAACACCGCCGCCCCGGTACGGGCGCGCCGCAAGGTCCGTGAGGGCCTGGTGGTGAGCGACAAGATGGACAAGACCGTCGTGGTCGAGGTCGAGGACCGGGTCAAGCACGCGCTGTACGGCAAGATCATGCGCCGGACTCGCAAGCTGAAGGTGCACGACGAGCAGAACGCCGCCGGCATCGGTGACCGGGTCCTGATCATGGAGACTCGGCCGCTGTCCGCCACCAAGCGTTGGCGGATCGTGGAGATTCAGGAAAAGGCCAAGTAGCGAAGGCTCGATCTCGCCCGGTGTCACGCCGGGCGTAGGTTCCGCCAGGCTCCGGCCGCCACGGCGGCCGGAGAACCGGCAGACATAGGAGATAGACGTGATTCAGCAGGAGTCGCGACTGCGCGTCGCCGACAACACGGGTGCCCGGGAGATCCTGTGCATCCGGGTTCTCGGTGGCTCGGGTCGGCGCTACGCGAGCATCGGCGACGTCATTGTGGCCACCGTCAAGGACGCGATCCCGGGTGCTGGTGTCAAGAAGGGCGACGTCGTCAAGGCGGTCATCGTCCGCACCGCCAAGGAGCGGCGGCGGCCGGACGGCTCGTACATCCGCTTCGACGAGAACGCCGCCGTGATCATCAAGGACGGTGGGGACCCGCGCGGTACCCGCATCTTCGGCCCGGTCGGCCGTGAGCTGCGGGACAAGCGGTTCATGAAGATCATCTCTCTCGCGCCGGAGGTGTTGTGACCGTGAAGGTCAAGAAGGGTGACACGGTCGTCGTCATCGCCGGCAAGGACAAGGGTGCCAAGGGCAAGGTCATTGCGGCCTACCCGCGGCAGGACAAGATCCTCGTCGAGGGCGTGAACCGGGTCAAGAAGCACACTCGCATCAGCACCACTCAGCGTGGCGCCAAGACCGGTGGCATCGTCACCCAGGAAGCCGCGATCCACGTCTCGAACGTGATGGTCGTGGACTCCGACGGTAAGCCGACTCGTGTCGGTTACCGGATCGACGAGAACGGCCAGAAGGTCCGCATCGCGCGTAGCACCGGTAAGGACCTGTGATGACCACGGCTACCGAAACGAAGACGATGCCGCGCCTCAAGGAGCGGTACCGCAACGAGATCGTTGCCCAGCTGCGTGAGCAGCACGAATACGGCAACCCGATGCAGGTGCCGCGCCTGGTCAAGATCGTCGTGAACATGGGTGTCGGCGAGGCTGCTCGGGACGCCAAGCTCATCGACGGCGCGGTCCGCGATCTGGCCACCATCACCGGCCAGAAGCCGCAGATCCGGCGGGCGACGAAGTCCATCGCGCAGTTCAAGCTCCGCGAGGGCATGCCGATCGGCGCGAAGGTGACCCTGCGCGGCGACCGGATGTGGGAGTTCCTGGACCGGCTGTTGTCCATCGCGCTGCCGCGTATCCGTGACTTCCGCGGCCTCGACGGGCGCAAGCTCGACGGGCACGGCAACTACACGTTCGGTCTGACCGAGCAGTCGGTGTTCCACGAGATCGACCAGGACAAGATCGATCGCCAGCGGGGCATGGACATCACGGTGGTCACGACCGCCACGACCGACGACGAGGGCCGGGCGCTGCTGAAGCTCCTGGGCTTCCCGTTCAAGGAGAACTGAGATGGCCAAGAAGGCGCTGATCCTGAAGGCGGCCGCGAAGCCGAAGTTCTCGGTTCGCGCGTACACCCGCTGCCAGCGGTGCGGGCGTCCCAAGGCGGTCTACCGCAAGTTCGGGCTCTGCCGGGTGTGCATCCGGGAGATGGCCCACCGCGGTGAGCTGCCTGGCGTGTCCAAGGCTTCCTGGTAATAGCCCGGCGCGCTTCGCGCGTCAGCTGGACTGTCTCTTCGCCGTAGGCCTGTAGGTGCAAGCCGCGGGAACCCCGGCGAGAAAGGTTGACGAGTTTCATGACGATGACCGACCCGATCGCAGACATGCTCACGCGTCTGCGTAACGCCAACCAGGCGTACCACGACCAGGTGACGATGCCCTACTCGAAGATCAAGGCGAACATCGCCGAGGTCCTCAAGTCCGAGGGTTACATCGCCACCTGGGCAGTCGAGGAGCCCGAAGAGGGTGCCGTCGGCAAGCGACTGGTCGTCGAGCTGAAGTACGGCCAGAACCGGGAGCGGAGCCTGGCCGGCATCAAGCGCGTCTCCAAGCCCGGTCTGCGGGTGTACGCCAAGTCGGACGGGCTCCCCCGGGTGCTCGGTGGGCTGGGCGTGGCGATCATTTCGACGTCCCAGGGGCTGCTTACCGACCGGCAGGCCCGCAAGCGGAGCGTTGGCGGGGAAGTCCTCGCCTTCGTCTGGTAACGGGAGACTGGTAGAAATGTCGCGTATTGGACGTAAGTCGATCCCGGTTCCGTCGGGTGTCGACGTGACGATCGACGGCCGGACCGTCAGGGTCAAGGGCCCCAAGGGCGAGCTGTCGCACACCCTGGCCGAGCCGATCACCATCGAGCGGGCCGAGGACGGGCAGTTGAGCATCAACCGCCCGAACGACGAGCGCAAGGCCAAGGAACTGCACGGCCTGAGCCGTACCCTGGTCGCCAACATGATCGTCGGGGTAACCGAGGGTTACCGTAAGAGCCTGGAGATCGCCGGTACCGGTTACCGGGTCACCGCCAAGGGCAAGGACCTGGAGTTCGCGCTCGGGTTCTCGCACCCGGTAGTGGTGCAGGCGCCGGACGGCATCACCTTCACGGTGGAGCGGCCGACGTTGTTCCACGTGGCCGGCATCGACAAGCAGCAGGTCGGTGAGATCGCCGCCAACATCCGGAAGATCCGCCCGCCGGAGCCCTACAAGGGCAAGGGCGTGAAGTACCAGGGCGAGATCATCCGTCGCAAGGCTGGAAAGGCAGGTAAGAAGTGAGCGCCACGCTGCTCAAGCGCCGCCGCGGCGTCGCCGCCAAGCGTGCCGTCGGGCGTGCGCGTCGGCACTTCCGGGTCCGCAAGAACGTCAGCGGCACCGCCGAGCGTCCTCGCCTGGTGGTCACCCGTTCGCTGCGGCACATCGTCGCCCAGATCGTGGACGACACCAAGGGGCACACCCTGGTGTCGGCGTCGACCCTGGACGCCTCGCTGCGCGGTACGGAGGGCGACAAGCGCGCCCTGGCCGGCAAGGTCGGCGGCCTGCTCGCCGAGCGGGCCAAGGCGGCCGGCATCTCCAAGGTCGTCTTCGACCGCGGTGGCAACCGGTACGCGGGGCGGGTCGCCTCGCTTGCCGACGCCGCCCGCGAAGCCGGGCTCGAGTTCTGACAATCCCCGTCACGAGAGAGAAGGAAGGCTGCTGATGCCAGGTCAACAGCGCCGTGGCGGCGGGTCCGGTGGCAACGAGGGTGGTCGCCGCGACAACCGCCGTGAGGGCGGTCGCGGAAACGCGCCCGCCGAGAAGACCCCGCACCTCGAGCGGGTCGTCGCGATCAACCGCGTCGCCAAGGTCGTGAAGGGTGGTCGTCGCTTCAGCTTCACCGCCCTGGTGATCGTGGGCGACGGCGACGGCACCGTGGGCGTGGGCTATGGAAAGGCCAAGGAGGTGCCCGCGGCGATCGCCAAGGGTGTCGAGGAGGCCAAGAAGCACTTCTTCAAGGTGCCGCGGATCGGATCCTCGATCCCGCACCCGGTCACGGGCGAGGAAGCCGCCGGTGTGGTGCTGCTCAAGCCGGCCTCCGCCGGTACGGGCGTCATCGCCGGTGGTCCGGTCCGTGCCGTGCTGGAGTGCGCGGGCATTCACGACGTGCTCTCCAAGAGCCTCGGCTCGTCGAACCCGATCAACATCGTGCACGCCACGGTGGCCGCGCTGAAGGGGCTGGAGTCCCCGGAGGCCGTGGCCGCGCGGCGGGGTCTGCCGGTGGAGGACGTCGCGCCGGCGGCCATGCTGGCGTCGCGGGCGGGGGTGGCTTCCTGATGGCACGCCTCAAGGTCACCCAGCTCCGGTCGGAGATCGGGACCAAGCACAACCAGCGTGAGTCGCTGCGTTCGCTCGGTCTCAAGCGGATCAACGACGTGGTGGTCAAGGAGGACCGGCCCGAGATTCGTGGCATGATCTTCAAGGTGAGCCACCTCGTGAAGGTCGAGGAGGTCGAGTAATGACGATCAAGGTCCACCACCTGCGCCCGGCGCCGGGGGCCAAGACCGCGAAGACCCGGGTGGGTCGCGGTGAGGGCTCCAAGGGCAAGACCGCCGGTCGGGGTACCAAGGGTTCCAAGGCCCGGAAGAACATCTCGGCGGCGTTCGAGGGTGGGCAGATGCCCATCCACATGCGCCTGCCGAAGCTGAAGGGCTTCAAGAACAAGTTCAAGGTGGTCTTCCAGGTTGTCAACCTGGACCGCCTGGCCGAGCTGTTCCCCAACGGTGGCCAGGTCGGCCCGGCCGAGCTGGTCGAAGCCGGCGCGGTCCGCAAGGGTCAGCCGGTGAAGGTCCTCGGTACCGGGGACCTCGGCGGTGTGGCGCTCCAGGTGTCGGCGCAGGCGTTCAGTGCGTCCGCCAAGGAGAAGATCACGGCAGCCGGTGGCTCGGTCACCGAGCTGTGAGGCTGGCTGTAAGGCTGTAGAAACCGTGGTGCCCGCCAGTTGATCCCAGCTGGCGGGCGCCGCGGTCTACGCCGGGCGGGTGCGCCCGGTAATATCGGATTCGGTTTATGTAGCCGGGCACATCTGCCCGTACCGGGATCGGGCTGTTAGAGTCCCTTCCCAGCCATGGATATCGGGCACTTGCCCGGCGCCCACCCCGATCCGCCAGGGACCACCGGCGGCCCGCCTCGCGCAGGAGGAAGAAGTTGCTGTCCGCCTTTCTCAGTGCGTTCCGTACGCCTGACCTGCGCAAGAAAATTCTCTTCACGGTCGGCATCGTCGCGATCTACCGGCTTGGCGCCACGGTGCCCAGCCCAGGTGTGTCGTACGGCAACGTGCAGAAGTGCCTCGAAGCCATCGAGGGTTCGACCGGGGTGCTCAACCTCCTCGACCTCTTCTCCGGCGGTGCGCTGCTGCAGCTGTCGATCTTCGCGCTGGGCATCATGCCCTACATCACCGCGTCGATCATCCTGCAGCTGCTGACGGTGGTCATCCCCCGGCTGGAGCAGCTCCGCAAGGAGGGCCAGGCCGGTCAGGCGAAGATCACCCAGTACACCCGCTACCTGACTCTGGGCCTGGGTGTCCTGCAGGCGTCGGCGTTCGTGGCGCTGGCCCGCTCCGGGCAGCTGTTCAACAACCAGTGCAACGAGGAGATCATCCCGACCGGCACCGGCATCCCGGACTGGCTGACGCTGTCCATCCTGGTGATGACGATGACCGCCGGTACCGGCATGGTCATGTGGCTCGGCGAGCTGATCACCGACCGCGGTGTCGGCAACGGCATGTCCGTCCTGATCTTCACCTCGATCGCGGCCCGCCTGCCCAGCGAGGGCTGGCGGATCAAGGAGAGCCAGGGCTGGGCCAAGTTCTTCCTCGTCATCGCCCTGGTGCTGGTGGTCATCACCGCGGTCACCTTCATCGAGCAGGCGCAGCGCCGCATCCCGGTGCAGTACGCGAAGCGCATGATCGGTCGACGGATGTACGGCGGTACCTCCACCTACATCCCGCTGAAGGTCAACCAGGCGGGTGTGATCCCGGTCATCTTCGGTTCGTCGCTGCTCTACCTGCCGCAGCTGGCGCTGCAGTTCTTCGACCAGACCGACCCGGGTAAGACCCAGGCGTGGATCCAGAACAACCTGGTCGACCCGACCAGCCCGATCTACATCGTGGTCTACTTCCTGCTGATCATCTTCTTCACGTACTTCTACGTCTCGATCACGTTCAACCCGACCGAGGTCGCGGACAACATGAAGAAGTACGGCGGCTTCGTGCCGGGCATCCGCCCGGGTAAGCCGACCGCCGACTACCTGGACTTCATCCTCAGCCGCATCACCCTGCCGGGCGCGCTCTACCTCGCGACCATCTCGATCCTGCCGAACTTCTTCTTCATCTGGCTGGACCGGCAGCAGTACCTCAACTTCCCGTTCGGCGGCACCGCTGTTCTGATCATGGTTGGCGTGGCACTCGAGACCAGCAAGCAGATCGAGAGCCAACTCATGCAGCGGAACTACGAAGGGTTCCTGCGGTAGATGAGACTGGTTCTGGTTGGCCCGCCGGGTGCGGGCAAAGGCACACAGGCAGAGTTCATCGCCGCGCACCTGTCCGTGCCGAAGATCTCGACCGGTGACATCTTCCGGGCCAACGTGTCGCAGGGCACCCCGCTCGGCGTCGAGGCCAAGCGCTACATGGACGCCGGGAAGCTCGTACCCGACGAGGTGACCATCAACATGGTGCGGGACCGGCTCGCTGAGCCGGACGCCGCCGAGGGGTTCCTGCTCGACGGATTTCCGCGTACCACCCCGCAGGCCGCAGCGCTGGACAAGCTCCTCGCCGACCTCGGGACCGCGCTGGACATCGTGCTCGAACTGGTGGTCGACGACGACGAGGTGATCCGCCGGCTCTCCGGCCGGCGGACCTGCCGGGGCTGCGGCAAGATCTGGCACGTCGAGTTCGACCCGACCAGTCGGGACGGCATCTGCGACCGCTGCGGCGCCGAGCTGTTCCAGCGCGACGACGACAAGCCGGAGACCATCGCCGCCCGGCTGCGCGAGTACGCCGAGAAGACCGCTCCTCTGGTGGACTACTACGGCGCGCAGGGCAAGCTGGTCGGCATCGACGCCACCGGCCCGGTGGAGGACGTCACGGTGCGCGCGATCGACGCCCTCCGGTCGTACGGGGGCTGAGGTCGGCCCAGCCGCCAGCCGGATAGAGTGCGAACAGCGGGGTACGTCCGGCGTGCCCCGCTGTTTCGGCAACGAAAGGTAGCGCCTCCATGCGTCGTCACCAGCTGGACATCCAGCTGAAGACTCCCGAGCAGATCGAGAAGATGCGTGCCGCCGGTCTGGTGGTCGCGCAGGCGCTACGGCGGATGCGGGAGGCGGTTGCTCCCGGGATCAGCACGGCCGACCTGGACGCGATCGCCGAGGCGACGATCCGCGAGGCGGGCGCGGTGCCGTCGTTCAAGGGCTACCACGGCTTTCCGGCTTCGATCTGCTCCTCGGTCAACGAACAGATCGTGCATGCCATCCCGTCTCCGGAGCAGGTTCTGGCCGAGGGCGACGTGATCTCCATCGACTGCGGTGCGGTGCTAGACGGTTGGCACGGCGACGCGGCGATCACGGTGGGCGTGGGGGAGGTCGACCCGGCGTTGCTGCGGATGGCCGAGGTCGCCGAGGACGCCATGTGGGCGGGCATCGCCGCCGCGGCGCGTGGGTCGGCCAGCGGCAAGGGCCGCCTGACCGACATCTCCCACGCCGTGGAGACCTCGGTACGCAAGGCCGGTCGCTACGGCATCGTCGACGGCTACGGCGGCCACGGCATCGGCACCGAGATGCACCAGGACCCGCACGTGCTCAACCACGGGCGGCCGGGCAAGGGTCCACGGCTGGTGCCGGGCCTGGCGTTGGCCATCGAGCCGATGATCACCATGGGTTCGCCGCGTACCGCGGAGCTCTCGGACGGCTGGACGGTCGTCACCCGGGACGGGTCGCGGGCCGTGCACGTCGAGCACACCATGGCCCTGCTGCCCGACGGGGTATGGGTGTTGACCGCTAACGACGGTGGGCGGGCCCGCCTGGGCGACCTGGTCACCGCGCGACAGCCGAGCACCTCAGCCGCCTCCTAGGCCGGGTGGCCCGGCTACCCGGACTGGCGGCACGGTGGCATGCTTGCCGCCATGGACGGGCGGGACGGCATGCGGGCAGCGGACTCCGACCGGCAGGCCGTGGCCGAGCGGCTCAGGGTCGCCCTCGACGAGGGCCGGCTCGACCTCCACGAGTACGACGAGCGGTTGCAGCGGGCCTACGCCGCCCGCACCTACGCCGAGCTGGATGACCTGGTGGCCGACCTGCCGGCACCGGCCGGGGCGGTGGCGGTGCCGGGGCAGGCCGGCGCGCCGGCCCCGGCGTCGTCCGACGGCGGACGCCAGGTGACCGTGCGCTGGCTGGCCGAGGTCTGGGAGCCGTGGCTCAAGACCGTGGGGATCGTCGTGGCGATCTGGGCGGTGACCTCACTGGCGGTTGGTGACGCGCAGTACTTCTGGCCGGGATGGGTGGCCGGGCCGTGGGGCGCGGTGCTGCTGGTGCGTTCGGTCACCGGGCTGGCCACGGGCGAGCCCCACCGGTGGGCGGCGGACCGCGAGCGCCGCCGGCAGCAGCGGGCGCAGAAGCGGGCACTCAAGCGGGAGCGCAAGGCGCTCGCCGGGCAGCAGCCCGGTGCGGTCGAGGCGGGTGGCGGCGCGGTCGACGCGGCAGGGGGAACGGCGGGGGGAGAGGTCGCCGGGCCCGGCGCCGGTGACCAGGAGCGGCATCCGGAGCGCGGGTAACCTGCCTGAAAGTGACGTTTGTCCGACCCGCTCCTGCTCAATCGCCGGTCGGTTTGGCGGCGGCGTGCAGGCGGGCGTACACTTTCTGATCGGCGCACAGCGTCCACTCCGCCATGCCCACCAGCGCTTCGGTGGGACGCGGAGCCGCGGCTGGCGCGGGAAAGCTGATCTTGGTCAAGCACCCGTGTAAGACGTTGTGGGCCGTCCGGAGTAACCGACGTCAGGACAGCGGAGGACATGCCGAAAAAAGACGGAGCCATCGAGATCGAAGGTCGGGTCATCGAGCCCCTGCCGAACGCCATGTTCCGCGTGGAGCTCGCCAACGGCCACAAGGTGCTGGCTCACATCAGTGGCAAGATGCGGCAGCACTACATCCGCATCCTGCCGGAGGATCGGGTCGTCGTCGAACTCTCGCCGTACGACCTGACCCGCGGGCGCATCGTCTACCGCTACAAGTAAGCCTGACGGCGGCCGGGAACGTCCCGTGTCCGTCTTCGACGTCCGGTGTCGCGCCTCGTGGCGCCGGGCCAGATGGGAAGTAAGGCAACCGTGAAGGTCAAGCCGAGCGTCAAGAGGATCTGCAACAAGTGCCGGGTGATCCGCCGGCACGGCCGGGTCATGGTCATCTGCACCGACCCGCGCCACAAGCAGCGCCAGGGCTGAACCCAGCCCACACATCACATGCTCGTCCCAGCCGCGGGCGGTGCGCAGTGCGTACTTTCTCGTGGTTGACCCCCGGTCGGAGGCCGGGGCCCGCTCGGGCAGCGACCGATCCCGGTCGCCGGCGTCTAGTCACGCCGGAAGGACGGGAGAAGTCGGTAGCGGGATGGGACGGGGCCACACCTCCGGCAGAACACCACAAGGAGTACGCCCGCACATGGCACGTCTAGTCGGCGTGGATCTCCCCCGCGAGAAGCGGCTGGAGATTGCGCTCACCTACATCTTCGGCGTGGGTCGCACCCGCGCCCTGGAGACGCTCGCTGCCACCGGCATCTCGGCGGACAAGCGCGCCCGGGACCTCACGGACGAGGAGCTTGTCCAGCTCCGGGACCACATCGAGGCCAACTACAAGGTTGAAGGCGACCTGCGCCGCGAGGTCGCCGCTGACATCCGCCGCAAGGTCGAGATCGGCTGCTACGCGGGCATCCGGCACCGCCGTGGTCTGCCCGTCCGTGGACAGCGGACCCGTACCAACGCCCGGACCCGCAAGGGCCCGAAGCGGACGGTCGCCGGCAAGAAGAAGCCCGGCAAGAAGTAGTTCTTAAACCGGAATTCTGGTCGTTCTCCGCCGAGGTGGGCCGGGCTCCAACCGGAACCGGTGTGCACGGAATCAACGGGGCGAAGAGCCAGAACCGATCGAGAACCAAATTCAGGAGCGCACAGACTTATGCCACCGAAGGCTCGTGCCGGAGCCGCAGTAAAGAAGGTCCGGCGCAAGGAACGCAAGAACGTCGCCCACGGGCAGGCGCACATCAAGAGCACCTTCAACAACACCATCGTGTCCATCACGGACCCGACCGGTGCCGTCATCTCCTGGGCCTCCGCCGGCCAGGTCGGCTTCAAGGGGTCCCGTAAGTCGACCCCCTTCGCCGCGCAGCTGGCCGCCGAGGCCGCTGCGCGTCGGGCCATGGAGCACGGCATGCGCAAGGTCGACGTGTTCGTCAAGGGTCCCGGCTCCGGCCGGGAGACCGCGATCCGTTCGCTGCAGGCAGTGGGGCTGGAAGTTGGGCAGATCGCCGACGTCACCCCGCAGCCGCACAACGGGTGCCGTCCGCCGAAGCGTCGTCGGGTCTGAGAGGTTAGAGAGAGATGGCTCGTTACACCGGTGCTGACTGCCGCCGTTGCCGGCGGGAGAAGATGAAGCTGTTCCTCAAGGGCAGCAAGTGCGATGGTCCGAAGTGCCCGTTCGAGTCCCGGCCGTTCCCGCCCGGGCAGCACGGCCGCGGCCGCACCAAGGAGACGGAGTACCTGCTCCAGCTCCGTGAGAAGCAGAAGGCCCGCCGCGTGTACGGCGTGCTGGAGAAGCAGTTCCGCGGTTACTACGAGGAGGCCGTGGCCAAGCAGGCCAAGACCGGTGAGGTCCTCCTGCAGATCCTCGAGTCGCGGCTGGACAACGTGGTCTACCGGGCTGGCTACGCCCACTCGCGGGACATGGCCCGCCAGTTGGTCAAGCACGGTCACTTCATTGTGAACGGCAAGAAGGTCGACATCCCGTCGTACCGCGTCAAGGAGCACGACATCATCGAGGTCCGGGGCAAGAGCAAGGAGCTCACCCCGTTCATCGTCGCGCAGGCTCAGGCCGGCGCGAAGACGGTTCCGGCGTGGCTTGAGGCCATCCCCAGCCAGATGAAGGTGCTCGTGCACTCGCTCCCGGCCCGCCAGGTGATTGACACCCAGGTCCAGGAGCAGCTGATCGTCGAGCTCTACTCCAAGTAGGGCTCGTTGCGGTGGCCCGTCCGGCGACGGGCGGGCCACCGGAACACGTTGTGTCGTGGGCGTCATATGGCGGGCGCCCCGGAAGAGAAGAGAAGACATGCTCATCAGTCAGCGACCGTCTCTTTCCGAAGAGTCGATCAACGAGACCCGGTCCCGGTTCACCATCGAGCCGCTGGAGCCCGGCTTCGGCTACACCCTGGGCAACTCGCTGCGGCGTACGCTGCTGTCGTCGATCCCGGGTGCGGCGGTCACCTCGATCAAGATCGATGGTGTGCTGCACGAGTTCACCACGATCCCCGGGGTCAAGGAGGACGTGGTCGAGCTCGTCATGAACATCAAGGAGCTGTGCGTCAGCTCCGAGCACGACGAGCCGGTCAGCATGTACCTGCGCAAGCAGGGCCCGGGCGACGTGACCGCCGGTGACATCCAGCCCCCGGCCGGTGTCTCGGTGCACAACCCGGACCTGAAGCTCGCCACCCTCAACGGCAAGGGCCGGCTCGACATGGAGCTGACCGTCGAGCGGGGCCGGGGCTACGTCACGGCGGCGCAGAACAAGCAGGCGGGCGCGGAGATCGGCCGGATCCCGGTGGACTCGATCTACTCGCCGGTGCTGAAGGTGACGTACCGCGTCGAGGCGACCCGGGTCGAGCAGCGGACCGACTTCGACCGGCTCATCATCGATGTCGAGACCAAGCCGTCGATGGGCCCGCGTACCGCGCTGGCCTCGGCCGGCTCGACCCTGGTGGAGCTGTTCGGGCTGGCCCGGGAGCTGGACGAGACCGCGGAGGGCATCGACATCGGCCCGTCCCCGCAGGACGCACAGCTGGCGGCGGACCTGGCCCTGCCGATCGAGGAGCTGGATCTGACCGTCCGCTCCTACAACTGCCTCAAGCGCGAGGGCATCAACTCCGTTGGTGAGCTCATCGGGCGTACCGAGGCCGACCTCCTCGACATCCGCAACTTCGGTCAGAAGTCGATCGACGAGGTCAAGATGAAGCTCGCCGGGATGGGTCTGGGGCTGAAGGACTCGGCTCCGAACTTCGACCCGGCGCACGTCGTGGACACCTTCGGCGAGGCTGACTACGACACCGACGACTACCGCGAGACCGAGCAGCTCTAGTCCGCGCTGCCGCCACACCTGAGGAGCACCAAGCATGCCCACGCCCACCAAGGGCCCCCGCCTCGGCGGCAGCCCCGCGCACGAGCGGCTGATGCTGGCCAACCTGGCCACCTCGCTGTTCCAGCACGGCAAGATCAAGACCACCGAGACCAAGGCCCGGCGGTTGCGTCCGCTCGCCGAGCAGCTGATCACCAAGGCCAAGCGGGGCGACCTCGCGTCGCGCCGTCGGGTGCTGACCGTGGTCAAGGACAAGGACGTGGTCTACTCCCTGTTCGACCAGATCGCGCCGCGGTACGCCAACCGCAACGGCGGTTACACCCGGATCGTGAAGACCGGTCCGCGTAAGGGTGACGCCGCACCGATGGCGATCATCGAGCTGGTCGAGGAGCTTCAGGTCGCCGAGCCGAAGGCGAACAAGAAGACCGCCGGTCGTAAGGCCGCCCAGCAGGACAAGGTCGAGGCGCTGGCCCCGGCCGACGAGGCCCCGCAGTCGCGGCCGGCCGACCAGGACGCCGAGGCGCCCCAGTCGGTCTCCGGTGACACCGTCGCTGCCCGCAAGGACAGCGACGAGGCCACCGAGAACAAGGCCTGAGCGCAGGCAGGCATCGTCGGGCCCGGCATCCCTCACGGGGTGCCGGGCCCGACGCCGTTGACGGAGGTACGAGGTGGACGACCGAACCCGGCTACGGCTGGACGTCGCGTACGACGGCACCGGCTTCTCCGGCTGGGCCGCCCAACCTGACCGGCGTACGGTCGCCGGGGTGCTGGTGGAGGCGCTGGACCTGGTGCTCGGCGCGGGCACCGCGACCGGACTGACCGTCGCCGGGCGTACCGACGCCGGGGTGCACGCCACCGGCCAGGTCTGCCACGTCGACCTGCCCGCGCAGGTCTGGGCGGCGCACGAGGGTCGGCTGCTGCGTCGACTGGCCCGGCTGCTCCCACCGGACGTGCGGATCCGGGCGATGAGCGCGGTTCCGGCCACCTTCGACGCCCGGTTCTCGGCGACCTTCCGCCGCTACGAGTACCGGATCACCGACGCTGCCTGGGGCGCGGATCCGCTGCGCCGGCACGAGATCCTGGCCTGGCCTCGCGCGCTCGACCTCGACCGGCTCACCGCCGCCTCGGCCGGCCTGGTGGGGGAGCACGACTTCGCGGCGTACTGCCGGCGCAAGGAGAACGCGACCACGCTGCGGGAGGTGACCCGGCTGGACTGGCGGCGGGACGCCGACGGGACTCTGGTCGCCACCGTGCAGGCGGACGCGTTCTGCCAGGCCATGGTGCGCAGTCTGGTCGGCGCGATGCTGGTCGCCGGGGACGGCCGCCGGCCGGTCCAGTGGCCGGCCGGTCTGCTCACCCGCCGGGAACGGTCCAGCGAGGTGACCGTGGCGCCGGCGCACGGTCTGACCCTGGTGGCGGTCGGCTACCCGGAAGATCCGGCCGAGTACGCCCGCCGGGCCGAGGCGACCCGGCGGCTGCGGGTGCCGGCGGAGGCCTGAGGTCGCCGACAGCGGTACGCCACGGTTGCCCGACGTCACGGACGGCAGACACGGACAGGAGGCGGGCGCACGGAGCGCCCGCCTCCCGTCGTGCCGGTCAGTTCTCGGTGTTTCCGTCCTGGTTGCCGGTGCCGTCGGTGGGCGTCTCGGTCGGCTGGCTCGCCGTGCCACCGGCCGCCCGCAGTTCCAGCACACCCTGGTTCAGGTGCTGTTCGAGCATGTCGAAGAGGATCTCGCGGACGCCGGTGTCGCCGGAGCGGATGGTCGCGCCGTCGACCCGGGCGACCACCGCGTACGCGATGTAGTGGCCGCGTACCTGCCAGCCGACCCTGGCCGGAGCGGTGGCGAGGACCTCGGTGCCCTCGTCCGCCGACATGCCACGGAAGCGGCCCTGCCGCTCGTCGAGCAGCCGGCGGATCTGGTCCCGGGCCCGTTCGGCGCTGGACCGGTCGGTGAGGTTGAACAACCCGGTGGTGACGAGGTGGTCTCCGTCCGGCGCGCGAAGGGTGGCCCGGACGACCTGGTTACAGCCGAGCCGGACCAGCAGTTCTGCGACCTCCCCGGTGGCGGCCACCGGACAACTGGCGCTGGACTGGGTGCGGAGCACCTCGTACCCGGTCTGGCCGTCACCGACCGTCAGGGTGCTGGCGGGGAAGACCTCCCGTGCGGTCAGCGGTGCCTGGTCGGTGTCCCGGGAGTCGAGGTCGCTCGGCTGCGCCGGTTCGGTGCCCCGGGTGGTGTCGGTCGCGTCGCTGGGCGCCGCCTGCTGGCCGATCAGTTGCCGGCCGTCCAGCAGGGCGGCGGCGGTGAGGCCGAGGAGGCCGAGCAGCACCAGTACGGCCGCGCTCCCGATCAGCACCTGCCAGGCGCGGCCACCACCGCGTCGCGGTGGTGGCGCGGCGGTCGGGGTGGCCGGATCCGACGGCGCTGCCGCCACAACGGTCGGTGCCGGTTCGGCGGGCGCTGCGGGTGCCATCTCGTACCGTGGTGCCGGTTCCTGGGGCGGTGCCGCCGAGGGCAGCAGGAGCTGGTTCGGACTCGCCAGCGACGGAGTGGGGAAGCGCGACGGGGACGGCCCGGCCGGGGGCGGCGGAGCGGACTGGGGCGACTCGCCCTGGGGCTCGTCCTCCCGGTAAGGGACGTATGCGTCCTCAT
The DNA here is from genome assembly GCF_900109115.1 of Micromonospora phaseoli. GTDB lineage: Bacteria > Actinomycetota > Actinomycetes > Mycobacteriales > Micromonosporaceae > Micromonospora > Micromonospora phaseoli. Next base: position 487,271 of record NZ_FNYV01000003.1, on the reverse strand, counting down.
CGGAGTCGTACCGATACACCATGTGGTCCACAATAGGGATGTTTATCCCTTTAGGGGGCATTTTTGCGAAACGTGCCGGACCGTTGTGTCGGATCGATCGACGACTCGACACGGGCGGCGGGCTCGATCCGGCCCGGTGCGAGAATGGCCGGCGTGACCGGGGACCACTACTTCACCGTCGAGCCGAACGCGCCCGCCCATGCCCGCGAGGTGCAGTTCACCATCGCCGGCCGCGACTACACCCTGGCCTCCGCCGCCGGGGTCTTCTCGGCCACCCGCCTCGACCTGGGCACGGCCGTGCTGCTGCGCAAGGCCGAGCTGCCGGCCCCCACCACCACCGGTACCCTGCTCGACCTCGGCTGCGGCTTCGGCCCGATCACCAGCGTGCTCGCCACCGTCGCCCCCGCCGCGACGGTCTGGGCGGTGGACGTCAACGAGCGGGCCCGGGAACTGACGGCGGCGAACGCGGCCCGCCTCGGCGCGACGGGCCGGGTGCACGTGGCCGCCCCCGAAGACGTGCCCGGCGACATCGGCTTCACCCAGATCTGGTCCAACCCGCCGATCCGCGTCGGCAAGGACGAACTGCACCAGATGCTGCTGCGCTGGCTGCCTCGACTCTCCCCGGACGGAATCGCCTGGCTGGTGGCGGCCCGTCATCTCGGCGGCGACTCGCTGCAGCGCTGGCTGGTCGACCAGGGTTGGCAGGTGGGGCGGCACGCCAGCCAGAAGGGCTTCCGGGTGCTGCGGGTCAGCCGCTGACCGGGTAATGGGTTGGCCGGCGGGCCTGGCTCCGGCAGGATGCCCGCGTGGGATACGTGGACGTGGCGGCGGTCGGGCATGTCCTGCCGGACGGTCGGGAACTCTTCGCCGACGTGTCGTTCCGGGTCGGTGAGGGCGCCAAGGTGGCGCTGGTCGGACCGAACGGCGCCGGCAAGACGACGTTGCTGCGGATGGTCGCCGGCGACCTGCCGGTACCGACCGGCGCGATCACGCGTACCGGTGGGTTGGGCGTGATGCGTCAGTTCATCGGCATGATCGGTGACGAGTCGACGCTCGCCGACCTGGCGCTGTCGCTCGCCCCGCCCGGGCTGCGTGCCGCCGGCCACCGCCTGGTCGAGACCGAGGCAGCCATGCGAGCGGCCGAGCTACGCGGCAAGTACAGCACCGCCGCCGGCAAGGCCCAGTTGGCGTACGCGGACGCGCTCGCCGCCTGGGGCGAGACCGGCGGGTACGACGCCGAGGTGCTCTTCGACACCGTCGCCACCATCGTCCTCGAACTGCCGTGGGACACCGCTCGGCACCGCCCGGTCCGTACCCTCTCCGGTGGACAGCAGAAACGCTTCGCGCTCGAACTCCTGCTGCGCGGCCCCGACGAGGTGTTGCTGCTCGACGAGCCGGACAACTTCCTCGACGTGCCTGGCAAACGTTGGCTGGAGGCGCGGCTGCGGGAATCGGCCAAGTCGGTGCTCTACGTCTCACACGACCGGGAGTTGCTGGCACACACCGCCGACCGGGTGGTCGCGGTGGAGGGCGGCAGCGCCTGGGTGCACCCGGGCGGCTTCGCCAGCTGGCACGAGGCGCGCGTGTCCCGACACGACCGCCTCGACGAACAGCGCAAGCGGTGGGACGAGGAGCACCAGAAGCTGCGTGAGCTGATGCTGATGTACAAGCAGAAGGCCGCGTACAACTCCGGGATGGCCTCGCGCTACCAGGCGGCGCAGACCCGGTTGCGCAAGTTCGAGGAGGCCGGGCCGCCGCCCGTACCGCCGAAGGAGCAGGACATCCGGATGCGGCTGGCCGGCGGGCGGACCGGCAAACGCGCGCTGATCTGCGAGCAGCTGGAGCTGGACGGCCTGACCTATCCGTTCGACCTGGAGCTGTGGTACGGCGACCGCCTCGCGGTGCTGGGTGCCAACGGCACCGGCAAGTCCCACTTCCTGCGCCTGCTGGCCCGGGGCGGAACCGACCCGGATCCGGCGAACGGACCGGTCGACTCGGCGGCGGCGCTCGCGCCGGTGGCCCATGCCGGGGTGGCCCGGCTCGGCGCGCGGGTCCGGCCCGGTCACTTCTCCCAGACTCACGACCGGCCGGAGCTGACGCCGAAGACGCTTGTCGAGATCCTCTGGCGGGGAGACGAACACCGGACCGGCATGGACCGGCACGCGGCGATGGCCGCGCTGAGCCGGTACGAGCTGGCCGGGCAGGGTGACCAGCGGTTCGGCACTCTCTCCGGCGGGCAGCAGGCACGCTTCCTGGTGCTGCTGCTCGAACTGTCCGGCGCGACCATGCTGCTGCTCGACGAGCCGACCGACAACCTCGACCTGGCCTCGGCCGAGGCGCTGGAGGCCGGGCTCACGGCGTTCGCCGGCACGGTGGTGGCGGTGACGCACGACCGCTGGTTCACCCGCACCTTCGACCGGTTCCTGCTGTTCGGCGGCGACGGTGAGGTGGTGGAGACGGACGAGCCGGTCTGGGACGTCAGGTGATCGACCATGAGCTGGTCACCTGACTCGGCGGGCGGTCATCGGGGCGACATATGGTGATCTGGTGACTGAGATGACCTATCGCCGGCTGGGCGACTCCGGGCTCGTGGTGTCCGTCGTGGGGATCGGCTGCAACAACTTCGGCCGCAAACTCGATCTCGACGGCACCCGCGCGGTCGTCGACGCCGCCCTCGACGTCGGGATCAACTTCTTCGACACCGCCGACATCTACGGCGAGCCGCACGGGGCCTCGGAGGCGCAGCTCGGCGCGGCCCTCAAGGGCCGCCGCGACGACGTGGTGGTGGCCACCAAGTTCGGCATGTCGATGAGCGGCGGCAACGGGCGCGACTTCGGGGTACGCGGCTCGCGGCGCTACGTGATCCGGGCGGTCGAGGCCACGCTGCGCCGGCTGGACACCGACTACATCGACCTCTACCAGTTCCACGAGCCCGATCCGGGCACCCCCATCGACGAGACGCTCTCCGCACTGGACGACCTGGTCCGCGCCGGAAAGGTGCGCTACCTGGGCAACTCCAACTTTGCCGGCTGGCAGATCGCCGACGCCGACTGGACGGCCAAGACCCGGGGGCTGACCCGGTTCGTCAGCGCGCAGAACCACTACAGCCTGCTCAACCGGGACGCCGAGATCGAGGTGCTGCCCGCCTGCGAGCGGTTCGGCCTGGGCATGCTGCCGTTCTTCCCGTTGGCCAACGGGCTGCTCACCGGCAAGTACAAGCGCAGCGAGTCCCCACCCGCCGGCAGCCGCCTGGCCGGGGGCGGCCGGTACGCCCAGCGTCTCGCCGCCGCCGACTGGGACACCATCGAGGGTCTCGAGGCGTACGCCGCGCAACGGGGCGTGTCGGTGCTGCACGTGGCCATCGGCGGGCTGGCCGCCCAGCCGGCGGTGACCTCGGTCATCGCCGGCGCCACCACGCCCGAGCAGGTGCGCGCCAATGCCGAGGCCGGTGCCTGGCAGCCCACCGAGGCCGATCTCAAGGCCCTGCGGGTGGTGCTCGACCGGTAGCCACCGCACCGACGAGGCCCCGCCCGGCTGGTGCCGGACGGGGCCTCGGTGTTCAGTCGGGACGGTCGCTCAGAGGCGACGCCCGGGAGCCAGCCGGGTGGGGTCACCACCGAGCCGGCCGGCGCCGGCGACGGAATCACCGTCGTTGGCGCGTACGCCCGCTGTGCTGGCTGAGCCACCGAGCCGGACGATCATGGCGTCGGCGTCCCGGATCAGCACGTCCCGGACCTCGGCCTCGCCGACCAGTTCAGCGTCACCGGCCAGCGTCCGGAACGCGGTGAGCTGGTTGATCGCCCGCTTGTCGTTGCCCTCCGCCTCTGCCGTACGGGCGTTGGAGAGCCGTTTCGACAACTGGTTGTGTGCCTTCGTGGAGAGCCGGCCCGTCGCCTTGAACCGGTCCAGCAGGTTCTGCATGTCCCGGAACGAGGTGGTGACGAAGAAGCGGACCGACGCGGTGGTGGCGTTGCCCGCCTTGTCGGTTGCCGTGACGGTCAGCTCGTGCAGGCCCAGCGGCAGCTCGTACATCGCCTGGAGCGTGCCGCTGACGTACGGGCGGTCGTCGAGTTGACCGACCACTGAGGCGATGCCCGAGGTCGGATCGACCGCCTGCCACGACACCCGGACGTCCTGGCTGTCCCCGTAGAGCTGGCCGTCGGCGATGCCGGAGACCAGCAGGGTGGGCTTGGTGCCGTCGATCCGGACCACCGCCGACTTGAGCGTCTCGGCGTTGCCGGCGTTGTCGGTGGCCCGGTAGAGCAGCTCGTGGTCCCCGTCACCACTGATCTGCACCGGCTCCGTGTACGGCGTCCAGTCGCCGCCGTCCAGCGACCACTCCAGCAGCTTCACCCCGGAACCGGCGTCGGTCGAGGTGAGCACCACCGGGATGGTGCCGTCGTGCCAGCCCGCGTCGTTCGCCGGAGCGAACGTCGCGGTGCTGACCGGCGCGGTGGCGTCGATTCGGACGGCGACCGTCTTCGTCTCCTCCACGTTGCCGGCCTCGTCCACCGAGCGGAACCGCAGCTCGTGCTCGCCGTCCCCGGTCACCTGCACCGGTGCCGTGTAGGCGGTCCAGGCGGTGGCGTCATCGAGCTGGTACTCGGTGCGAGCCACCCCGCTGCCGCCGTCGTTGTCGGCGGCGGTCAAGGTGACAGTCGCCGGGCCGGTGAGCCAACCCTCGACCGGGGTGCCGGACACCTCGGCCGTGGTGACCGGTGCGGTGTCGTCGTCCGGTCCGGCCTCGGTGGAGAACCGGAAGTAGTCGAACGACGCCGACTTCGAGGCGGTCTGGTTGCCGCCGAGGGTGAACACACCCACCTTCGGGGTGGCCCCCACGGCCGCGTTGGTCAGCCCGGTCAGGGCCGTCCAGGTGGTGCCGTCGGCCGAGTACGACCCGGTGAAGGTGTCACCGGTGCGGGCCAGCCGCAGATACCACTCGGCCGAGGTCAGGTTCTCCGCACCCGGCTGTGGATCCTGGATCGTCCCGTCGATCTCGCTGCGCAGCTCGATCCGCCGGGACACCGGCTGGCCGGCCTGGTTGTCCACCACGAAGTCGAACTTCAGGTAGTTGTCGTCATCGCCGTACACGATCAGACCGGCCTGCTGGTACTGCTCGTCCAGCAGACTGCCGTCGATCTTGGTCTCCATCGTCCAGTCGCCGCTCGGCGCGTTCTGGAGGATGAAGTTCGTCGGCTCGGTGTTGTTGGTGCCGTAGATGTCACCGTTGGGCACGTCGATGTGCAACGAGCCACCGCTGACCCGGTAGGCGCTCAGGTCCTCCCGGAGGATCGCGTCCCACCGGCACTTGTCCAGCGAGATGCCGGTGAACTCGTCGGACGGGTCGACCGGGCCGGCCGGCTCGTCCGGTATCACCTGGAACCAGTCGAACGCGGCATCCACCACGGGCGCGTCAGTGCCGCCGTTGAGGGCGAACAGACCGATCCGCGGGTTCTCGATGCCGGCCAGCGCGGCGGACCGGCCGACCGGGGTGAAGGTCTGCCCGTCGGCGGAGAGCGCGGCGGTCAGGTCGGTGCCGTCGCTGCTCACCCGTAGGTAGACGGTGTCACCCGCCGGTGCAGCGGCGCTGTCGGTGCTCTCGTTGCGTGGCGTGCCGGCGTCCTCCCGGATGAACTCCACCCGTCGGCTGCCGTTGTAGAGCAGATCCAGCTTGGCGTAGTTGTCGTCGTCGCCGTACACCAGCAGGCCGGCCTGCTGGTAGTTGGCCGTGACCGGGAGAGTCACCTTGGTGGTCGCCTGCCAGGCACCCGTCGGCGCGGGCTGGAGCACCAGGTTGGTGGCGTCGTTGCGGCTGCCGTAGAGGTCACCGACCCCGGTGGGAAGTCGCAGCGCGCCGTCGGAGACGGACAGGAGCTGGTTCTCCCGCACCACGCTGGTCCACCGGTCGCGGTTGAGCGTGTCGCCGTCGAAGTCGTCCGAACGTGCCCCGAGGCAGGACGTGTTCGGCGAGTCGACCCGGACCGGCACGGTGGCATACGACCGGGCACCCCGGCTGTCGGTCACCGTCAGGGTGGCGGTGAAGTTACCGGGCGCGCGGTACGTGTGCTCGGCCTGGAGAGTGTCCGCCGTGTCACCGTCACCGAAGTCCCACTCGTAGGTCAGCGGGGTGTCGCCCTCGGGATCGGTGGCCGTGCCGCCGAACGCGATGGTCACCGGCGCGGTGCCGCCGGCCGGGGTGGCGGTGGCGGTGACCACCGGCGGTGCGTTGTCGGTGACGCCCTTGCCGATGAAGTCCGCCCAGTTGACGTTGAAAAGCGACCCCGCGCCGCCGGCCGGGTCCTGGGCCACGAAGTACAGCGATCCGCTCGCTGCACCGGTCACCGGTGCGGTGACGTCGGTGTACGTCTGCCAGTCGCCGGTGCTCGGCACGGTGGCCGAGGCGACCACCGGACCGTCGACCGCGCCGGCCCGCACCTCGATCACGCCGCCGTCGACCGCCGAGGCGGCCCGGAACCGGATCTCGTCAATCTCGGTCAGGTCGGCCGGAACGACCGACCACCAGTCACCGTCCTCGATGAAGCCGATGTTCTGGCCACCGCCGGCAGCGTCGCTGGTGGTCTCCCGCTGCACACCGGGATCACCGCCACCGGTGCTGTTCGGCGCCCGGCCGGTGTCGCTGAAGTACTCGGCCTGCTTGCGCTTCGGCTGGAGGATCTCGATGACCCGACCGGTCAGCGGGCCGGCCCCGCCGACCCCGCCCTGGTCGGTGTAGGTCGCCTCGAAGACGGTGAACACGTCCGCCTCGGCGCCGTGCCCGGCGGCGAGCTGGGTCTGCACCGTGCCGGTGCAACCGGTGTGCTGCTCCAGCGGGTGGGCGTGTTCGTCGTGACCGAGGAGAACCTGGAGCTGGACGTCGTCGCAGTCGATCTCCCCGTCCTCCGGGTCGGTCACCTTGATGGTGTACTTGACCTGGTCGCCCCAGTTGAAGAAGCCACCGTCCGGCGGGAACTCGATGGTCACGGTCGGGGCGGTGTTGCCCACCGTGACCGGGACGTTCGCCACCGCCGTACGACCCTTGGGGTTGGTGACGGTGAGCTGGGCGGTGTAGTTGCCCGCCTCGGCGTACGTGTGGGTCGGGTTCGCCTCGGTGGAGGTGCCACCGTCGCCGAACGTCCACGCGTAGGTCAACCCGCCGCCGTCCGGGTCGCGGGAACCGGCGCTGGAGAAGGCCACGGCCAGCGGGGCCGGACCGGAGGTCGGCTCGGCACTGGCCACCGCGATCGGTGCCCGGTCACCGGCGATGTAGTCGATCCGGTAGACGCCGGAGTTGTCGTTGTTGCCACCGAAGCCGCTGCCCCACTCGATCAGGTACATCGCGCCGTCGGGGCCGAACTCGAAGTCCATCGGGCGGATGAAGGTCATCCCGGTGAGTAGCTGGTTGATGTCGACCAGTTCCTGGCCGTCCCCGGTGACCTGCATCGTGTACATCTTCGACTGGTTCCACTCGCCGAGCAGCGCCTTGCCGTCGAAGTACGCCGGCCACTTGCGGTCCGAGTCGAGGTCGGCGTCGTACCGGTAGACGGGGCCGCCCATCGGCGCGCCGCCGCCACCGATCTCCGGGTACCGCGGGTCACCGCTGTAGCCGTAGTCGACGGTGGCCGGGATGGCCGGTGGGAGGTTGGTCAGGCCGGTGTTGTTGGGCGAGTTGTTCACCACGGCGGCGCAGTCGAACTTCGGTCCGCTCGGGCCGGACGGGAACTGGTAGTCGTTGTACGCCTCGTTGCTTCCCTGGCAGTACGGCCAGCCGTAGTTGCCGGGTTCGGCGACGATGTTCCACTCCACCAGGCCCCGGGGGCCACGGTTCGGGTTGTCCGAGGCGGCGTCCGGGCCGTAGTCGGCGACGTAGAGGGTGTCGGTGCTCGGGTCGATGCCGATCCGGAACGGGTTCCGGAAGCCCATGGCGTAGATCTCCGGGCGGGTCTGCGCCGTACCCGGCGGGAACAGGTTGCCCTCCGGGACGGTGTACGTCCCGTCGTCCTCCGGGTGGATCCGGATCACCTTGCCGCGCAGGTCGTTGGTGTTGCCGGAGGTCCGCTGCGCGTCATAGTCGGCTCGTCCGGGCCGCTCGTCGATCGGCGTGTACGCGTCCGAGGAGAACGGGTTGGTGTTGTCGCCGGTGGCCAGGTAGAGGTTGCCGGCGGAGTCGAAGGTCATGGTGCCACCGGCGTGGCAGCAGGTGTTGCGCTGCGTGTCGACCTGGAGGACGACCTTCTCCGTGGCCGCGTCGATCGAGTCGCCGCCCACCGTGAACCGGGACAGCAGGTTGCGCGCGACCCCGTCGTTGGGGGCGTAGTACAGGTACACCCAGTTGTTGGTGGCGAAGTCCGGGTCGAGCCGGATGCCGATCAGGCCGTCCTCGTTGCCGGTGAAGACGTCGAGGTCGATGGCGGTGACCGTGTTGCCGGTGTCCGGCTTGACGATCTGCACCCGGCCGTCGCGCTCGATGTAGAAGACCCGGCCGTCGGGTGCGACGTCCAGCTCCATCGGGTTGCTGGTGTTGCTGTCCAGCGTCACCTTCTCGAAGCTCTCGGTCAGCGAGGCGCGGCAGTCGGCGTCCTGCACCCCGGCTGCGGTCCGGATACCGCCGAGCAGGTGGGCGAGGAACTGCGGCTCGGCGTACGACTCGTTGGTGTGGCCGCCGCCGGTGTACCAGGCCCGGCCACCGTCGTAGTCCTGGCACCACGCGATCGGGTGGTCGTGGCCCATCGCGCCGGAGCCGGCGGAGTAGCTGGTCTCGTCGAGGGTGGCCAGCACGTGCACGTCGCCGCGCGGGTTGGTGCGGAAGTTGTACCACTCGTCGTACCGGGACCACTGCTCCGGCAACTCCGCGGTGGACGGGTGGGCGGGATCCTCCACCTTGACCGTCGCCTGCTGGTTGGCCGGGTGGCTGTTGAAGTACGCGCCGACCAGTTCGCCGTACCAGGACCAGTCGTACTCGGTGTCGGAGGCGGCGTGGATGCCGGCGTACCCGCCGCCGGCCTGGATGTAGCGCTCGAAGGCCGCCTGCTGCTCGTTGTTGAGCACGTCACCGGTGGTGGAAAGCCAGATGACCGCCTGGTAGTTCGCCAGGTTCGCGTCGGTGAAGGCGGCACTGTCCTCGGTGGCGTCGACGGTGAAACCGTGCTCGACGCCGAGTTGCTGGATGGCGGCGATGCCGACCGGAATGGAGCCGTGTCGGAAGCCGGCGGTCTTCGAGAAGACCAGCACCGAGAACGGCTCGGCGGCGGCCTCGGGGGCTGCCTGCCTGGCGTTCGCGGGCAGCGCCGCGTTCGCGGCCGGGGCGGCGCTCGCGGCGGGGACTCCGAAGAGCATGGTCGCGGCGAGGCCGAGGGAGAGAAAGGTTGCTGTCAGAGGTAGGCGGGCACGGCGGGGTCGAGGCACACCGGTCTCCTTCGTCCACACTGGACTTGGGTCGCGGGGGCCGGCTCGCCGAAGACCGGCCCGGATGGAGCCGATCAGGACCGCCTTGCCGGGGCATCCGTTTCGGCATTATGTCGAGTCGCTGAACAAATTAATCCGCTGAAATCGATTAATGGCAAGGCTTCGATTGGTAACGTTTCGGCAACGGCGGGTGACATTCCTGTCTGGACAGGTGCAAAGCACCCATGCCTGCGCCGAAGGAGGGGCCCCCTGTTAACGCCTCCGGTAGAGCAGGGGTCCCCTGTTAACACATCCGCCGTCACGCCGGAGCTGGGCGCACGCCTTGGCAGTCCGGCGGATCTGTCGTACGGTGACACGCAAGTGACCCACGGGAGCCCGGTCGACCGGGCTGAGAGGGGGGCTGAGAGCCCCCGACCGTCGAACCTGATCCGGGTAATGCCGGCGCAGGGAGGAGTACCGCCATGCCGTCCCTGGGGCGACTGCATCTGATCACCGACACCCGGCCCGGACGGGATCCGCTCGCCGTGCTGGCAGCCGTGCTGCCGGTGGCTCGTGCCGAACTGGTGGTGCAGGTCCGGGTAGCGGAGACCGCGACCGACCGCGAGGCGTACGACCTGACCCAGCGGGTGGTCAGGCTCACCGCGCCCTACGGGGTGACCTGCCTGGTCAACGACCGGCTGCATGTGGCGTTGGCGGCGAGGGCGGCTGGCGGTCACGTGGGCGCGGACGATCTGCCGGTGACGGCGGCCCGACAGGTACTCGGTCCGACCGCCGTGCTGGGCGCCACCGCGCGGTATCCGGGAACGGCCGTCGAGGCGGTGTCCGCCGGCGCGACGTACCTGGGTGTGGGCCCCTGCTACGCCACCACCACCAAGAGCGGGCTGCCGCCGGAGATCGGGGCGGCCGGTGTACAGGCGGTGGCGGAGGCGGTCGACGTGCCGGTCATCGCGATCGGGGGAGTGACAGCTGCGGCGGTGCCCGAGCTGCGGGCCGCCGGGGCGTACGGGGTGGCGGTGGTCGGTGCGCTTTCCGCTGCGGCCGACCCGGCCCGCGCCGCCGTCGAGTTGCTCCGGGGGCTCTCGTGTTAACAGGGGGCCCTTCCTCTACCGGAGGCGTTAACAAGGGGCCCTTCCTTACACCAGATGTGGTGGTGGTGGGGGCGGGGCCGGTGGGGCTGGCGATCGCGTGGCGGTGCGCGGCGCGCGGGATGCGGGTGGTGGTGCATGATCCGGCGCCCGGGTCGGGTGCCTCGCACGTCGCCGCCGGGATGCTGGCGCCGGTGGCCGAGGCGTACTTCGGCGAGCGGGAGCTGACCGGTCTGCTCACCGAATCCGCCGCCCGGTGGCCCGGATTCGCTGCCGAGCTGGCCGAGGCGACCGGTGTGGACATCGGCTACCGGACCGAGGGCACGCTGGTGGTCGGGCTCACCGCGGACGATCTGGCCGAGGCGCGCCGGCTGTGGGCGTACCAGCAGGGGTTGGGGCTGCCGGTGACGCCGCTGCGTCCCTCGCAGCTGCGTGAGCGCGAGCCGGCGCTGGCTCCCCGGGTGCGGGGTGGCGCGCTCGCCCCCACCGACCACCAGGTCGACCCGCGTCGACTGGTGCCGGCGCTGCGGCTCGCGGCAGAGCGAGCCGGCGCGGTGCTGGTCAGCGAGCCGGTGCGCCGGCTGCGCGACGTGACGGCGGGCGTGACCGTGGTCGCGGCCGGCTGCGGCGCCGCCGCCCTGACCGGGCTGCCGGTCCGGCCGGTGAAGGGTCAGGTGTTGCGGCTGCGTACACCCGATGGAGGTCCGCCGGGCTTCCGGCACGTCGTGCGGGGGTATGCCGACGGCGAGCACGTGTATCTCGTCCCGCGAGACAGCGGTGAGGTGGTGGTTGGCGCCACCGTCGAGGAGCGCTCCGACCTGGGTGTCTGCGCGGGCGCGGTGCTGCGGCTGCTGCGAGCGGCAGTCGATCTGGTGCCCGAACTCGCCGAGTACGACCTTGTGGAGACGCTGGCCGGACTGCGCCCCGGTACGCCGGACAACGCCCCGATCCTGGGTCCGCTGCCGGGTCAACCGGACGTGCTGGTCGCCACCGGTCACCACCGGCACGGGATCGTGCTGACCCCGGTCACCGCGGACCTGATCACCGACCTGATCACCGGTGGCGGCGCTGATCCGCTGCTCGCCCCCTTCCGGCCGGACCGGTTCGCGGTCACGCCGAACGCCGCGCCGGCTGCCGAGCCGCCCCCGTCCGGCGGCGTCGCATCCGCGTCGGCGGTCGGGTCTGGTGCTCGTACAACGTCCGAGCGAGCGATGGAGGATGACTCGTGGAACTGACGGTGAACGGTGTCGAGCGCAGCGTGCGCGACGGGGTCACGGTCGCCGAACTGGTCCGGGACGTCTCCGGTCAGGAGCGGGGCGTGGCGGTGGCCGTGAACGGCGAGGTGGTGCCGCGTACCGGCTGGCCGGCGACCGCGCTGTGCGGCGGCGACCAGGTTGAGGTGCTCAGCGCCGCCCAGGGCGGGTGAGCCGGATGGATGGCGAACCGACTGGTTTCGAGCTGGGCGGCGTGCGGTTCGGTTCCCGACTGATCCTCGGCACCGGCGGGGCCGCGAACCTGCACGTGCTGGAGCAGGCGATCCGGGCATCCGGCACCGAGTTGGTCACCCTGGCGCTGCGGCGGGTGGAGGCCGTACCGGGTCGCTCGGGCGGCCTGCTGGACCTGATCGACCGGTGTGGCGTGCGGCTGCTGCCGAACACGGCCGGCTGCTACACGGCCGGCGAGGCGGTGAAGGTGGCCCGGTTGGCCCGGGACGCGTTCGACACCGACTGGATCAAACTGGAGGTGATCGGCGACGAGCGCACGCTGCTGCCCGACGGGGTGGAGCTGCTGCGCGCCGCCGAGGAACTCGTCGACGACGGATTCACCGTGCTGCCGTACACCTCGGACGATCCGGTGTTGGCGCGCCGCCTCGCCGACGTGGGCTGCGCGGCGGTGATGCCGGCGGGCGCGCCCATCGGATCCGGCCTGGGGATCAACAATCCGCACCACATCCGGCTCATCCGGCAACACGTCGACGTGCCGGTGATCCTGGACGCCGGCATCGGCACCGCCTCCGACGCGGCGCTGGCCATGGAGTTGGGCTGCGACGCGGTGCTGCTGGCCAGCGCGGTGACCCGGGCGGCGGACCCGGTGGCGATGGCCACCGCGATGCGGTACGCGATCGAGGCCGGCCGGCTCGCCCACGGCGCTGGCCGCATCCCCCGCCGCTTCCACGCCCTCGCGTCCACCCCCCACGAAGGACGTCCCGACCTGTGACGGCGCGGACTCAAGATCTTGGTACGAGAACGCCCCTACGGGGGCCGATTGGTACCAAGATTCACTCGATCTCGGGCGTCGTGCTGCTGACGGATCGACGGGTGGCGCGAGGGCCGCTGGCGACCGTGGTGGCGGCGGCCGTCGCCGGGGGAGTGCGATGGGTGGTGCTGCGCGAGAAGGACCTGCCGCGCGCCGAACGCCTCGCCCTCGCTGCCGAGCTGCGACCGATCCTGGCCGAGGCGGGCGGCACCCTCGTCGTCGCCGGCCCCGACCCGTTGCTCGCCGACCAGGGCCGCGACGTCGCCGGCACCGGCGCCTGCCGCGCCGCCGGCACCGCCACCGGCACTTGCCGCACCGGCACCGGCACTTGCCGCACCGGCACCGGCGCCTGCCGCGCCGGCGCCGTCGGTTGCATCGGCGCGGCCGGAGTCGCCACAGAGGTCCGGACGCCGATCGCGCTCCACCTGTCGGCGGCCGGCCCCTACCCGCCGCCGGCCGCCGACCTGGTCGGTCGCTCCTGTCACGACGAGGCGGAGCTACGCCGGCTCAGCAGCGAGGACTACGTCACCCTTTCGCCGGTCTACCCCACCAGAACGAAGCCCGGCTACGGCCCACCTCTGCTGCCCGAGGGGCTGGCCGAGCTGATCCGGCGGTGCCCGGTGCCGGCGCTGGCCCTGGGCGGCATCGAGTACCCGACCCAGGTGCGCGCCTGCGTCCAGGCCGGCGCCACCGGAGTGGCCGTCCTCGGCACCGTCATGCGTGCCCCCGACCCCCACCTGGCGGCCACCACCCTCGTCGAGGCCTTCCAGGAGGCGGCCACCTCGAATACCCACCCTCCGCCCCCAACAGCCCCAACGCCACCAGCGAACCCGCCCCCGCGAGCGAACCTCCCGCCGCTCCCGAACCGCGAAGCCGCGCAGCTCCGGACGGCACGGCCCACGACGGGGCTGCGGCCGACCGTGCCCACGCAGGGATCAAGCCTGACCGCCCGGAGTGGGCACGGTCGGCCGCAGCCCCCAACAGCAAGCCCCGAGAACCCCGAGGGAGAGACGTGACCACCCCCACCACCGTGCTCACCGTGGCCGGTTCCGACTCCGGCGGTGGCGCCGGCATCCAGGCCGACCTGAAGGTCTTCGCGGCGCTCGGCGCGTACGGCACCAGCGTCCTTACCGCGATCACCGCGCAGAACACCCGGGGTGTGGACGCCGTCCTGCCGCTGCCGCCGCAACTCGTCGCCGAACAGCTCGACAGCGTGTTGTCGGACTTCGCGGTGCGGGCGGTCAAGACCGGGATGCTCGGTACCCCGGCCGTGGCGGGCGCGGTCGCCGACGCGGCGTCGGCCGGCCGGCTGCCGCAACTGGTCGTCGACCCGGTGCTGGTGGCCACCAGCGGGCACCGGCTCGGTGTGGTGGAGGCGGTGGAGCGGCTGCTGCCGTACGCCCGGGTGGCGACCCCGAACAGCGCGGAGGCGGCGGCCCTCACCGGGGCCCAGGTGACCAGTGTTGCGGAGATGACGGCGGCCGCCCGGGCCCTGACGGCCGGCGGGCCGGAGTGGGTGATCGTGACCGGCGGCGACGTGGACACCGGCGAGGAGGCGGTGGACGTGCTGCACGGCCCGGACGGGACGAGTGTGTTGCGCGCTCCCCGGGTGCCGACCCGCCATACCCACGGAACCGGTTGCTCGTTCTCGGCGGCCATCACGGTGCGGCTGGCACTGGGCGATCCGGTGCCGGTGGCGGTCGCGACCGCCAAGGAGTACGTCACCCGCGCGCTGACCGGCGCGCGGGACTGGGAATTGGGCGCGGGACGCGGCCCGATGGACCACTTCGGCTGGTCCGCCTGATCAGGGAGGCTGTCATGCAGGCACGTCGCAAGGTGTACGTCGAGGGATCCCGGCCGGACATCCGGGTGCCGTTCGCGGAGGTGGAGCTGACCGGGGACAACCCGCCGGTGCGGCTCTACGACACCGCCGGGCCGGGTTCGGACCCGGAGGTCGGGCTGGCCGCACTGCGCGGACCGTGGATCGCCGAGCGGGGCGACGTGGCTCCGGTACGCGGCGCCGGCACCCCGCTGGGCGGGGTGGACGGGAAACGGCCGACTCAGCTCGCGTACGCGCGGGCCGGGATCGTCACCCCGGAGATGGAGTTCGTGGCGATCCGGGAGGGCATGGCGCCGGAGTTCGTCCGGGACGAGATCGCGGCCGGACGGGCGGTGCTGCCGCTCAACATCAACCACCCGGAGTGCGAACCGGCGATCATCGGCAAGGCGTTCCTGGTCAAGGTCAACGCCAACATCGGCACCTCGGCCGTCACCTCGTCGGTGGCCGAGGAGGTGGAGAAGCTGACCTGGGCGACGCGGTGGGGCGCGGACACGGTGATGGACCTGTCCACCGGCAAGCGGATCCACGAGACCCGCGAGGCGATCGTGCGCAACTCGCCGGTGCCGATCGGCACGGTGCCGATCTACCAGGCGTTGGAGTCCGTCGGTGGCGATCCGGTGAAGCTGAGCTGGGAGGTGTTCCGGGACACCGTCGTCGAGCAGGCCGAGCAGGGCGTGGACTACATGACGGTGCACGCCGGGGTGCTGATGCCGTACGTGCCGTTGGCGGTCGACCGGGTCACCGGGATCGTGTCGCGAGGCGGCTCGATCATGGCCGCCTGGTGCCTGGCGCACCACGAGGAGAACTTCCTCTACACCAACTTCCGTGAACTTTGCGAGATCCTGGCCCGCTACGACGTGACGTTCTCCCTGGGCGACGGGCTGCGGCCCGGCTCGATCGCGGACGCCAACGACGAGGCGCAGTTCGCCGAACTGCGCACCCTGGGCGAGCTGACCAGCGTGGCGTGGGAGTACGACGTCCAGGTCATGATCGAGGGCCCGGGGCACGTGCCGATGCACAAGATCAAGGAGAACGTCGACCTCCAGCAGGAATGGTGCCACGAGGCGCCGTTCTACACCCTCGGCCCGCTGACCACGGACATCGCGCCCGCGTACGACCACATCACCTCGGCCATCGGGGCGGCGATGATCGGCATGTTCGGCACCGCCATGCTCTGCTACGTCACCCCGAAGGAGCACCTGGGGCTGCCGGACCGGGACGACGTGAAGGCCGGCGTGATCGCGTACAAGATCGCGGCGCACGCGGCGGACCTGGCCAAGGGACATCCGGGCGCGCAGGCGTGGGACGACGCGCTGTCCAAGGCGCGTTTCGAGTTCCGCTGGGAAGACCAGTTCAACCTCTCGCTGGATCCGGAGACCGCGCGGTCCTACCACGACGCGACCCTGCCCGCCGAGCCGGCGAAGACGGCCCACTTCTGCTCGATGTGCGGACCGAAGTTCTGCTCCATGAAGATCAGCCAGGACCTCAAGGAGTACGCCGCCCGCGGCATGAAGGACAAGTCCGAGGAGTTCGTCGCCGCCGGCGGGCGGGTCTACCTCCCGCTCGCCTGACCGGGTTCCGCCGGGCCCGGCGGTCGGTCCGGCCGCCGGGTCCGGCCGCCGGGTCTGGTGGCGACGGCGGTGTGCACCGGCGGTCGGTCCGCTGGGGACGGCTGGGCCAGCCGGGGGAGCAGGTGCCCGGCCCGGCCCGGTTCGCGGGTGGCGACGTCAGTCGCGGTGGTGTCGCCCGGAGGAGCGCAGGGAGCGGCGTGGCTCATTCGACGGTTCGGGCTCGTCGTCGTCCAGCGGCCGACTCAGCCCGGACACCCAGTCGACGTACTCCTCGTCCTGGGCCAGCAGCGACTCGTCACGATCCGCCGCCGCACCTGCTTCCCCGGAGCGCGCCTTGCCTCGGCGGAACAGTCCGCGCCTGCCTCGCTCGGCCTCGCTGTCCGGCTGGACGTCTTCGGCGCGGGCGGCGGGTGGCTTGGTGAAGGCCGCTGACACGTCCCGGGCGGTGGCCGCCGGGTCGGTGGAGACCTCCGGGGTCGCGGCGAAGGCCTCCGCCAGGCCCCGTGCCGGCTTCGCCGGGCCAGGCCCGTCGAGCCGGGCCGGATCGGTGCCGGTGTCGGCTGCGCTGCTTTCTGGACCGGTGGTGGTGCCGGCAGGGCTCGCGGTGCCGGCTGGGCCGGTGGTGGTGCCGGCAGGGCTAGTAATGGTGGCCGGGCCGTTGGTGGCGGGGCTGTCGGTGGCGGCGGCTGAACCGGTGGCGGCGGTCGGTCCCGGCTCGCTGGCCGGTTGCGGGACGCGCGGACCGGCGGGGGCGAAGGCGTTCCAGGCCGTCGCCCGGTTCAGGTCCGGCATCGGGAACCGGTGCCCGGGTCGCGGCGCCACCTCGGGCGGTGTCACCTCGACCGATTCACTCGTGGCGACCTCCGGTGCTGGGGTGGGTGCCGCCGCAGGTGCGGCTGCGGCGGGGACGGGCGTCAAGGTAGCGGGCGTGGAGAGTTCGGGCGTCGAGGTAGCGGCTGCGGAGGGGACGGGGACGGAGGAAGCGGGCGTGGAGAGTTCGGGCGTGGAGGGGACGGGCGTGGAGGGGACGGGCAAAGGCTCGGTGGGCGCCTCGACATCTGCTCCGGCTGGGGGATCCGCCGGGCTCGGAGAGGTGGTGGGCGTCCGGGGCTTGCGGGTACGGCGGGGAGCCGGGGCCTTTGCGGATGTCGTCGCCGGGACGTCGTCGACCGGCTGAGTGGCTCGGACCCCGGGCCGGATGTCGCTGCCGTCACCCACGGGTGCCGAGTCGGTCGTCGCCGGGGACGGGTCGGCCCCCGGCTCCTCGGCCCGCTCGTCTGCCGCCGGCATGGCCGCCACTGGTCCGTCTGCCGCCACTGGTTCGTCTGCCGCCAGTGCGGCGGCGGTACCGCGCTTCGCCGACTCCTCAGTGGCGGCACTGCCGAAGGCAGACGTCGTCGGGTCGTCGGGTGCGTCGGTACGGGCATCCGGCCAGTGCCAGTGCGGCGGGGAGCCGTCGGTGGTACCGATGGGCTGATCCGCGCTGGTGCGCGCACCGCCGGTCGCCGGCCCCGCGCCGACCCGGTCGTCGACGACCACCGCCGGGCCGGTGGTGGTCGACTCCGTGTCGGTCGGCCGGCTGGCCGACCCGGGCAGGGCTGGGACCTCGGGCAGCGGCTGGAGGATGGCGGTCGGCTCGATGGCCGTGTCGGCGGTGGCCCGCCCATCGGGCGGCCAGGGCAGCAGCGCGGCGGCGGCCGAGCCGAGCGCACCGACGACGACCGCGATCAGCGCGCCGTAGTAGGGCGTGAGCTGGTAGCGGTCGCTGGCGCTGCCGGGACCGGCGGCCAGGTAGGCGAACGCCACCAGCACCGGACCGGCTACCCCGCTCGGGACGCTGACCAGCGGTGGATGCCCGCGCCGCCGGGCCAGGGCCGCGGTCGCCGCACCGGCCAGCAGGGTCACCGTCGGCAGGATCAGCAGCGCCAGTTGCTGTGCCGCGTCGGCGGAGAGCCACGCCGGCTCCAGCACACCGAGGCGAACCGGGGTCAGCGGTCCGCTCGCGCCCAGTGACGGTAGGACCGACAGCAGCGCGAGCAGCCAGACCACCGCGGCCACCACGGCCATGTTCCAGGCGAGCGGTGGCCGGACCAGCACGGCCAGCGCGGCGCCCCCGCCGATCACCGCGCCGAGGCCGGCACAGATCGCCACGGCCCAGACCGGGTCGACCGAGATGAGTTCGGCGCCACGGGCCGGTTGCATGCACAGCGGCGCCACGACCATGGCGCCCAGCGCGGCACTGCCCGCGACGGCCAGCCGCCGGGTGGTCCCGGTGAGCTGCCCGCCGTGGCGGACCAGCCGTTCGGCGAGTACGGCACCGATCACGGCGGCGTTCGTGGCGAACCAGCCGGCCCAGACGAGCTGGGCCGGCCACTGGTTGACGCTCACGCCGGTGAACGCGCCGGTGAGCCGGACGATGCCGAAGCCGAAGGCGAGGCCGAGTTGCCCGGCGCCGGCCAGCAGGCTGACGCCGAACGCTGTGAACAGAAGTCGGCTCGATGTCCGATGGGCCATGTCCGGCACGTTACGGTCCGTCGTCACCGATCGCCACCGGCGCGCCGTGCGAGGCCGGAGTACCTGCTCGCGGCGGGTCTACTTGAGCTCGACCAGCCGGGCCAGGTATGTCGTGTCCCCGACGTTGGTGAGCATGTGAACGGCCCCCGGGTCGCGGTAGACCACCCCGCCGGTCGGCTCGTCGGCGTCGATTCTGGTGCCGTCGACGGTCTGTACGACGTTCTTCGCGCCCTGCACGGCCACCACGAGGTAGGGGTGGTCGTGCCGGTGCAGCGGCTGCCGCTCGCCCGGCTCCAGCCGGATGTGCCAGACCCGCACCCGGTCGTTCTCGAAGACGATCTCCTGCCCCACCGGACCGAGGACGGGTTCTCCTCCGGGTGAGTGCAGGTCGAGTGGTGTCCCGGTCATGGGGTTCCGTCCAGTCGGGGCAGCACCTCGGCGGCGATCAGCTCCAGGTGGTCCAGGTCGTTGAGGTCGATCAGGCGCAGATGCACGCGGGAGGTGCCGATCGCCGCGAATTCGCCGATCCGGTCGACCAACTGTTCCGGGGAGCCGACCACCGGGTCCTCGGGCGGCAGCGCGCTCTTCACGTGCAGCGGCGCGGCCCGCCGCCGCGCGTCGGCGTCGGTACGGCCGATCGCCACCACGATCCCGGCGGAGAGGGTCAGCGGCCGGCGTCCGGAGCCGCTGCGGTCGACCCGGTGACCCGCCTCGCGTACCCGGTCGTACGCCTCGGCGGTCTGTTCGACGCTGGTGAAGGGCACGTTGAACTCGTCGGCGTACCGAGCGGCCAGCTCCGGCGTGCGCTTGGGGCCGCGTCCGCCGACGATCACCGGCGGCCCGGGGGTCTGCACCGGCTTGGGCAGGGCGGGACAGTCGGTGAGCCGGTAGTGGTCGCCGGTGTAGCTGAAGGTCCCGCCGGACGGGGTGCCCCAGAGTCCCGTGATCACTTCCAGCTGCTCGGCGAGCCGGTCGAAGCGTTCGCTGGTGCCGGGGAAGGGGATGCCGTACGAGACGTGCTCGCGGGCGTACCAGCCGGCGCCGATGCCCAGCTCGACCCGGCCGCCACTCATCTGGTCGACCTGCGCCACCATCACCGCCAGCGGGCCGGGCGGCCGGAAGGTCGCCGACGTGACCAGGGTGCCCAGTCGGATCCGGCTGGTCTCCCGGGCGAGCGCCGCCAGCGTCAGCCAGGCGTCGGTCGGGCCGGGCAGCGCCGGCTCGTCGCCCATGGCCTGGTAGTGGTCGGCGCGGAGGAATGCCTCGAAGCCGCCATCCTCGGCGAGTCGGGCGAACCGGAGCTGGTCGTCGTAGCTGGCGCCCCGGTGTGGCTCGGTGAAGACGGCCACCCGCATGTTCATCGTCCCTCCGTGCCGGCGGTCGCCGGCTCGTCGCGTTCCATCAGCAGTTCGTGCAGGTCGGCACTGACCCGGGCGACGTCCGCCAAGTGGGCGTTGCGGCCGAGGGTGCGGGGCCGGGGAATGGTCACCTCGACGACCTTGCGGACCCGGCCGGGACGCGGGCTGAGCACCACCACCCGGTCGGCCAGCAGCACCGCCTCGTCGATGGAGTGGGTGACGAAGACGACCGTCGCGCCGTTGCGCATGTGCACCCGCTGCAACTCCCCGGCCAACTCCTCGCGGGTGAGCGCGTCGAGCGCCGAGAACGGCTCGTCCATCAGCATCACCCGGGGGTCGCCGATCAGTGACCGGCACAGCGACACCCGCTGCTGCATGCCACCGGACAGCTCGTGCGGCAGCCGCTTCTCGAAGCCGGAGAGCCCGGCCACGTCGAGCAGATTCCGCGCCCGGTCCCGGTGGTCGGCGCGCTTCCAGCCGAAGATCTCCACCGGCAGGAGGACATTGTCCAGCACCGTGCGCCACGGCAGCAGGGCCGGCCGCTGGAACAGCATGGCGATGTCCCGGCGCGGCCCGGTGACCGGTGCGCCGGCGACGGTGATCTCGCCGGAGGAGACCGGGATCAGGCCGGAGATCAGACGCAGCAGGGTGGACTTGCCGCACCCGGAGCGGCCGAGTACCGCGACGAACTCGCCCTCGGCGACATCGAGGGTGATGCCGCGTAACGCCTCGACCCGGCCGGCACGGCCGTCGAAGGTGCGCGAGACCTCGGACAGTCGGATCATCTCCGGCGGGCCTCCCCTGAGTGGGTAGTCAGGAATCCGCCAAAGGCTAGCGGTCCGCGTCCCCTATCGCACCGTCCGGGGGTGGACATCACTTTGTTTCCGTTCCGCAACCCGGTACGCCTGGCGTCGCAAAGGTGAGGTTCTCGTACGCTGTGCCCGCGAAGAGTCCCCCTCGTACGCGGTGTCGGCTTCCATCCGGCTGCCGGTGCCGCCCCGACAACTCCCTTCCGGCGGCCCGACGCCCCGGTTGGAAAGGACAAGGTGCACTGATGAGAAGGCTGACCCGCACGGTCGCCGCGGCCACGATGGCCACCGCCCTCGCCATGGTCTCCGCGTGCAGCAGCGGATCGGACGACGCCGACGACAACGGCGTGGGTTCGTCGTTGGAGCAGGTGACCTACCTCACGTCGTTCGGCAACTTCGGTCGCGACGCCTACGCCTGGGTGGCCAAGGAGAAGGGCTACTTCAAGGACGCCGGCTTCGAGGTCGAGATCAAGCCCGGGCAGGGCACCGGCTCGATCATCCAGACGGTCGTCGGCGGCCAGGCACACTTCGGTCCGATCGACCTGACCGGCGGTCTGCTCCAGTTCGGCAACGGCGAGGCCAAGGACTTCGTGGCGGTGGCCGCCATCCAGCAGCGCACGATGGCCGCCATCGCCACCGTCGAGGGCACCGGCATCAACACGCCCAAGGACCTGGAGGGCAAGAAGCTCGCCGACACTCCCGGCTCGGTGGTCCGCAACCTCTTCCCGACGTACGCGCGGCTGGCCGGCATCGACTACACGAAGGTGACCTGGGTCAACGGTGAGGCGCAGACCCTGATGGGCACCCTGGCCTCCGGCTCGGTCGACGGGATCGGCCAGTTCGTCGTCGGCCAGCCGACCATCGAGACGGTGACCAAGAAGAAGGCCGTCATGCTGCCGTACAGCAACGTCATGCAGGACCTCTACGGCAACGTGCTGATCACCTCCAAGCAGATCGCCACCGAGAAGCCGGAGATGGTCAAGCGGTTCTCCGCGGCGCTGCTCAAGGGCCTGGAGTACGCCCTGGCGAACCCGCAGGAGGCGGCCGAGATCCTGGCGAAGAACGCCGAGGCCGTGAATCCCGCCGCGGCCGCAGCCGAGTTGGAGCTGATGGCCGGCTACGTCCGCTCCAGCAACTCCGGGACGGCGCTGGGCACGCTGGACAGTGGTCGGGTCGCCAAGAGCATCGCGATCCTGCGCGGTGCGGGTGCCCTGAAGTCGGACCTCACCCCCGAACAGATCATCGATTTCAGCCTCGCGCCGGCGGCCTGAGACCGACCAGTTCCGCACGGGGTACGCCGCACCGGCCCGCCGGTGTGGCGTACCCCGCCCCGTGAAAGCACCGAACCGCAGGAGGATCCCGATGACCGACGTCCGCCCACGGCAGCCGGAGGCGACGCTCGCTGCCGAGCAGTCCCCGGTCGTACCGCGTGGCCGGCGGTGGCGACCGGACGATCTGCGGGCCGGCGCGGTCACGGCGCTCCTGCCGGCCGCCGGTCTGCTGGTCGCGCTGGGCCTCTGGTGGCTGGTGGCCCGGCTGGAGCTGATCCACCCGGCCGCCCTGCCGCCGCCCGGTGACGTGCTGACCGCGTTCGCCGCGCGCCCCGCACGGCTGTTGGAACACACCGCCGCGACCACCGGCGAGATCCTGCTCGGCTTCGCGCTCTCCGCCGTGGCCGGGGTGCTGATCGGCCTGGCGCTGGCCGCCTCCCGGACGGTCGAGCGGATGTTCACCCCGCTGCTCGTCGCCGTCAACGCGGTTCCGAAGATCACCCTCGGTCCGCTGCTGGTGGTGGCGCTCGGCTGGGGTCAGAAGCCCATCCTGACCATGGTCTTCCTGCTCTGCTTCTTCCCGATCGTGCTGTCCACCGCGACCGGCCTGACCACCACGCCGGCGGAGCTGGCCGAGTTGGCGCGGTCCTGGAACGCCTCCCGCTGGCAGGCGTTCCGCAAGGTCCGGTTCCCGGCCGCGCTGCCGCAGATCTTCGTCGGCCTCAAGGTCGCCATGCCGCTGGCCGCGATCGGTGCCGTCATCGGCGAGTTCCAGGCCGGCGAAGGTGGTCTCGGCTACGTCATCCAGCAGTACGCCGGCATCGGCGACACCGCCACCGCGTGGGCGGCGATCATCCTGGTCGCCCTGGTCAGCATCCTGCTCTACGCCGCGCTGGTGCTCGCCGAGCGCCGCAGCCTGCCCTGGCTGCGCGAGACCACCTCCAGCCGCTGACGTCAGCCCTGCAGCCGCCACCGGCCGTTGCGGGCGACGAGGGTCGTCAACGCCTGTGGCATCAGCCCGGAGTGGTTGTCCGGCGTCATCCGGATCGGCCCGGACAGTCCGTCCATCTGGGACGTCTCCAGCACGTCCCGGAGGGCGTCGCGGTCGACCTGGCCGGCCGGCCCACCGGCGCGCAGTTCGGCGTCGGCGATGAGCTGGACCGCGTCCGCGGCGAAGGACGCCGAGCCGTGGTAGCCGCCGAAGCGGGCGGTGTAGTCCTGGAACCACTGGCGGCGCGCGGCCTTGGCCGGGGTGGTCGCGATCACGTCGTCGATGACCATCGTCTGGGTGAAGACCAGGGTGGCCCGCTCCGCCGCCCGCGCCGCCGAGCCGAGGAAGAGGTCACCGGCGGCCGAGGCGTCGAGGAACAGGGCGCCATCGAAGCCGATCCGCTTGACCGCGCTGGTGGCGAGCATGGCCTGCTCCGGCGGGGTCCAGATGACCAGTGCGTCGGGCCCGGCCGCGGTCAGCGTCGTGGCCTGTCGGTCCAGCTCGGTGTCGGTACCCCGGACGGACGCCTCGGCCAGCACCTGGATGCCGACCTTGGCGAATTCGCGGGCCAGCGCGGTGGAGCCCTCCACGCCGTAGGCGTTGTCGCTGCGCAGCAGGCCGACGGTGTCGATGTTGCGGCGACGCAACTCGACGGTGAGCGCAGCGGCGTTGTCGGCGGCGTTCGGCGCCAGCTTGAACATGTACCGGCGTTCCGACACCGGGCTCGTCACGGCGCTGGCCGCGGCGAGCGCGACAGTGGGGATCTGCTTCTCGTCGACGGTACGGGCCGCGCCGACCGCGCATTCGTTGCAGCCGCCCATGATGATGGCGGTGACCCGCGAATCATTGCTGAAGTCGGCGATGTTCCGCAGTGACTCACTGGCATCGGAACGGTTGTCCTTGACCAAAAGCTCGATCGTCCGTCCGTTCAGCGCGCCCGAGGCGTTCAACTGCTGGCGCTTCAGTTCCAGTGCCTGTCGGTACGCCTTGCCGACCCCGGCCGCCGCACCGGAGAGCTCCAGGTCGGCGGCGATCACGATCGGGCTCGTGTCCTGCTCCTGCCCTCCGAACTGGCAGCCGGCGAGTGTGGTGGCCAGCAGGGTCGACACGAGCGCCGTGGTGGTCGTGGAGCGGAAGGGGGTCAACTGTGTCCTCCTGAAACGGCGCGGGCGGGGCCCGGTCACCGGTGGCACGTCCGTCCCTTGTGGATAATGGGATGGCTCTGCCGTACCGTGTGCGCGAAGCCTGCAAAACCTTGCCAATGCCGGGCCCTGCGGTCAAGCGGACCACCGGCGGCGTTTCGGGACAGTGGTCCCACATGTTGGTGTAACCAGATGTTTTCAAATGCTCACTGTGGCGACATGTTTGGCCACTCTGGAGTGACATGCCCTGTTCAGGGTGCTGTGGAAATGTAGGTATTAGTTGACCGGATCACGGGATGCGTGCCCTCCGACCGTTTCCTGCCCGCCTGCGGCTTCCCAAACACGATCTCGTCTGATGAAATCGCGGCCGTGCCGCGCATGGCGCCGGCCGTCGCTCCACGGACGGGTCGATGGTTCAGGCGGAAAGAAAACGACGGAGGCGATGTCGTGAGCACCGGACCGACGACCCTGTCCGCCAGCGGTAACGCCGCGCACCAGGGGCGCGGCCGGCTGCCCAGGTTGCGGGACGCCCGGATCCGGTCCAAGCTGGCGCTGATCCTGGTCGTGCCGGTGGCTGCGGTCATCGCGCTGGCCACGGTCCGTCTGGTCTCCGTCGGTGAGGGGGCCTACGACGCGACCCAGGCGCGGTCGCTCACCGCGCTCTCCATCGACATCTCGGCGCTGACGAACGACCTGCACGCCGAACGGATGGCGGCGGCGGCCTACCTGGCCACCCCCGCCCAGCAGGCCGACGCGTACAACCTGCGGGTCCGGCAGACCCAGGAGCGGGTCGACGAGTACCGCGCCGAGCGCGCCCGGGTCGGTGACGCCCCCGCCGCGGTCCGCGACCGACTCGCGGCCATCGACGCGCACCTGGACACCCTCGACGGCACCCGGCAGGAGGTGCTCGACCGCCAGCAGATGGAGGTGGCCGAGGCCACCCTGCGCTACGGCGTGGTCCTGACCGACCTGGTCGCCTACGGCGACGGACTGGCCCAGCTGCCCGGTGACGAACAGCTCGGTGACAGCCGCCGGGCGGTCGCCGCCTTCGCCCGGGCCAAGGCGGCCGTCGCGGAGGAGGAGGCGGTCGCCTTCACCGCGCTGAGCGCCGGCCGGCTGGACAGCGAGCAGTTCTCCGTGTTCGTGGCGACCCTCACCGGGCAGCAGGAGGCGTTGGTGGCCTTCTCGCTGGCCGCCGACCCGATTCAGCGCGCCCTGGTCGAGAGCACCGTCTCCGGCGACGCCGTGGTGCTCGCCGACCGGATCGCCACCGACCTCAGCCGGTCGGTCAACCAACGCGCGCCGTTCACCGCGCAGGAGGCCACGGCCTCGATCGGCGCGGTGAACGAGCTGATGCGATGGGCCGAGATCGAGCTGCAGGATCGCCTGCTGGACCAGGCCGAGCAGGCACGCTCGGACGTCATCCGGCAGGCCGTCGTCGAGACGACGCTGGTGCTGCTCACCCTGATCATCGCGGTGACCCTGGCCGTGGTGCTGGCCCGCTCGCTGAACCACTCGCTGCGCCGGCTGCGTGAAGGCGCCCTCTCGGTGGCCAACCACGACCTGCCGGAGGCGGTGCGCCGCCTGCAGGGGATGGGCAACGTCAGTGACGGCAGCGTCGACGAGATCGTCCGGGAGGTACGGGACCCGATCCAGCTCAACAACCGCGACGAGGTGGGTCAGGTCGCCCTGGCGTTCAACGTCGTACACCGGGAGGCGGTCCGGGTCGCGGCCGAACAGGCAGCCCTGCGGACCAGCGTCTCGGCGATGTTCCTGAACCTGGCCCGACGCAGTCAGACCCTGGTCGACCGCATGATCGGTGAACTCGACGCGATCGAGCGGGGCGAAGAGGACCCGAAGCGCCTCGCCCAGCTGTTCGAACTCGACCACCTCGCCACCCGGATGCGCCGCAACGACGAGAACCTGCTCGTGCTGGCCGGGGCGGACTCGACGGTGCCGCGCCGCGAGGACGCGTTGCTGGTCGACGTCCTGCGGGCCGCGCAGTCCGAGGTGGAGCTCTACAACCGGATCGAGTTCGGCACCGTCGACACCGACGTGTCGGTGGCCGCCCACGCGGTCAACGACGTGGTGCGTCTGGTGGCGGAGCTGCTCGACAACGCCACCCGCTTCTCACCGCCGAACACCACCGTCGTCGCCGACGGCCGGCGGATCCGGGACTACGTGCTCATCCAGATCGAGGACCGGGGCCTCGGGCTGACCGACGAGCAGATGGACTCGCTCAACCGGCGGCTCGCGGAGCCGTCCAACGTCGACGTGTCGGCCTTCCGCCTGATGGGTCTCGCGGTGGTCAGCCGCCTCGGAGCCCGCTACGGGATCCGGGTGGAGTTGCGCCGCAACGTCGAGGGCGGCACCGTCGCCCAGGTCACCCTGCCCGCCGCCACGGTGGTGCTGCCCAGCCTGCGCGGTCGCGATCAGGCGATCACCCGGCCCCGGCAGCCGCTCGCGGTCGAGCAGACCCCGCTGGCACCGGCCGGCTTCAACGAACCGACCGGCGGTACGGGGCGTGGCAGCACCGCGACGTTGATCGACGGATGGCGTAACAGCACGCCGTCCTCGGGGCCCTGGCCGGCCACAGAGTCAGTACCCGACAGCCCGCCACCGACCCGTACGCCGCCACCGGCCTTCGCCGGCGGATTCAACGCGGGTACCCCGACGGTGGCCCAGACCACCCTCGACCCGCTGCTGACCCGGGGCGCCGGTGGCTACAGCGAACCGGCCGCACCCGGGCTGCCGGTCGGCCCCGTCGCCGGTGCGCCGGTCACCGCGCCGACGGGCGGCTACGTCCCGGGCACCGGTCAGAGCTCCGCGGGTGGGGGCTACGACACCTCCGGCTTCCAGGGGCTGGGCGCCAGCCTGGCCGCCACCGCCCCGACCACGACCACGACCGCGCCGATCACCGCTGCGCCCGAGCCGACCGCCGACTCGCCGATCTTCCGGGAGATGGAGGCGGTCTGGTTCCGGTCGCACGGCAACGACGCGACCGCCATCTTCAGCCGGCCGAAGTTCGACGAGCCGGCACCGGCACCGGCAGCCGATCCACCGGCGCCCACCGTCGAGCCGACCAGGGGACGGAGCCCGTTGCCCACCCGTACGCCGGGCGCGGCGGCCGCCGGTACGCCCGCGCCGCCGCCGTCGTACCAGCCGCCGGCCGCCGCGACGGCCGGTCCGCCGTCCAGGACGCCGCAGGCGGCGCCCGTGGCCCCGCCGCCCGCCGCCCCGACACCTGCCGCACCGCCGCCCGCCGCGCCGCCGCCGACCAGCGGCGCCGAGGACGAGGCCTGGCGGACGGCGGCCGACGAGGGCTGGTCACGAGCCAGCCGGGCGGCCGAACCCACCCCCGCCGGGACGACCCGGTCCGGCCTGCCCAAGCGGGTACCCCAGGCGCAACTCGTGCCGGGCGGTATCGAGCCACGCAGCGGGCGTGAGCACAGCCGCCGGACCCCGGACGAAGTACGTGGTCTGTTGTCCGCCTACCACCGCGGCGTCCAGCGTGGCCGGACGGCCGGGGCGAGTCAGAACAGCACTTCGACCAAGGAGACGAGCCGATGAACAGGCCAGCGGCCATGCAGGACATGGGTTGGCTGCTCAGCAACTTCGCCGACAGCGTGGCGGGTATCGCCCACGTGGTGGCGGTGTCCGCGGACGGGCTGCTGCTCGCCTCCTCCCGCGACCTGCCAGCGGATCGGGCGGATCAACTCGCCGCGATCACCTCCGGCGTGGTCAGTCTGACCGAGGGGGCCGCGCGGATGTTCAGCGCTGGCGGGGTGTTGCAGACAGTCATCGAGATGGACAGCGGCTACCTGTTCCTGATGTCCATCAGCGACGGGTCGTCGATGGCGGTGCTCGCGGCGCGTAGCTGCGACGTCGGCCAGGTTGGCTACGAGATGGCGCTGCTGGTGGAGCGGGTCGGCGCGGCGCTGGTGCCGCTGCCCCGGGACGCGGTGCGGTCATAACAGGCGCGTGCCAGCGGATGAAGGAGGTGATTGCGGATGGAGCACCGGCGTGACCCACGTGGTGCGTTGGTTCGGCCGTACGCGGTCACCCGGGGTCGGACCGAGCCACTACAGGACATCGCCCTGGAGGCGGTGCTGGTGGCCGGTCCCACCCAGATCGCCGAGTCGCGCTTTGCCGGGCACGACAAGCATCGCATCGCCATGGTCTGCGAGGGCCGTCCCGAGTCGCTGGCCGAGATTGCCGCGTACACCCGGTTGCCGCTGGGTGTCGCCCGGGTTCTGGTCGCGGACATGGTGGCCGAGGGCCTGTTGACGCTACAGACGGCCGCTCCCGCCACAGGGTACGAGGAGCGGATGGAAATGCTGGGAAGGGTGCTGAGTGGACTTCGCGAGCTATGACCCCGCCGGGGCCCGCCAGAGCCGGGGAATCATCTCCGCGAAGATCGTCGTGGCGGGTGGCTTCGGTGTCGGCAAGACGACGCTGGTCGGTGCGATCTCCGAGATCACACCGCTGACCACCGAGGCGGTGATGACCGCGGCGGGCGTCGGTATCGACGACCCGTCCAACGTGCCGGGCAAGGAGACCACCACGGTCGCCATGGACTTCGGCCGGATCACCATGGCACAGGACCTGATCCTGTACCTCTTCGGGACGCCAGGACAGACCCGGTTCTGGTTCATGTGGGACGAGATCATCCGAGGCGCGGTGGGCGCCGCCGTTCTGGTGGACACCCGCCGGATCGCCGACGCCTTCGCCCCGCTTGACTACTTCGAGAACCGCAACCTGCCGTACGTGGTGGCGCTCAACCGGTTCGACGGTGCGCCGCAGTACGAGCTGGACGAGGTGCGCGAGGCGTTGGCCATCTCACCGGACGTGCCGTTGGTGATGACCGACGCCCGGCAACGCGAGCCGGTCAAGCGGGTACTGGTGACCGTCGTCGAGCACGCCATGGCGCGGCTGCAGGCCGAGCACGACCGTGGCTTTCCGACCCCGGTCGGCTGAGAATCTTCGCGGTGTCCCGCCGGCCCGGCGCCGGCCGGTACGGCGGGACCCGCACCCTCAGTCGACGCGGAGGCGGTAGCCGCGCTTGACGACGGTCTGCACGACGCGCGGTGCCTTCAGCCCGGCTCGCAGCCGGGCCACCGCCATCTCCACAGCGTGCTCGTCGGCGCCCCGCGGCAGCGTCCGGAGCAGGGCAGTCCGCGACAGCACCCGTCCCGGCGTCTGGGCCAGGGCCCGCAGCACCGCCATCGGTGCCGGGGCGAGCGGATGCAGCTCGCCGTCCAGCACCGCCGCGTGGCCGCGCAGGGTCAGCAGGTGCCCGGCGACCTTGATGGTGACCGTCCGCCGGGGCAACTCGTCGACGATGGTGCGGACCAGCGCACCCAGCCGGGCCCGGCTCGGCGCGCTCACCGGGACCCCGCGCCGGACCAGCGGCTCCGCCGTGACCGGGCCGACGCAGCTGGCCAGTACGTCACCGCGGAGCGCCTCCAGAACCGCCTCCGTGCGATCCCCGGCGGCCCGGAGCAGCGCCTCCGCCGCCGGTGCCGAGGTGAAGGTGACCGCGTCCACCAGCCGGCTCGCCACCAGGTCGACCAGCCGGTGCAGTGGCGCCGGATCGGTCGGCGGGGCCCAGCGGTAGACCGGGATCTCGATGACGGTGGCGCCGGCATCCTCCAGCGCGCGGGTGCACTCCGGCTGCCGCTCGCCGTGCAGCTGCATGGCGATCACCTGGCCGGACACTCCTCGGCTCCGCAGGTGATCGACCACCTCGTCGCAGCTCTCGGAGGCGGGCGACCACTGGTCGTACAGGCCGGCCGCGCGGATCGCCCCGCGGGCCTTGGGACCCCGGGCCACCACGTACGCGCTGCTGAGCACCCCGCGCAACGGCTCGGCCAGTCCCCACCCTTCGGCGGCCTCCAACCAGCCACGCATCCCGATGCCGGTGTTCGCCATCAGGATGTCCGGTGGACGTTCCAGGCACGCTCGCGTGGCCTCGCGTAGCTCGGTGTCGTCCGCGAGCGGGACGATCCGCAGAGCGGGAGCGAGCACCACCCGGGCACCGCGCCGTTGGAGCAGCGCGGCGAGTTCGTCCCGCCGCCGGTCGGCGGTCACCCCGATGGTGAAGCCGGCCAGTTCCTCGCGCATCAGCCCTCCTGTCGCAGCCGCACCTCGACCATGCCGTCCCGGCAACGGACCTCGTGCCGGGGCACCGAAATCCCGGGCAGGTCGAGACAATCCCCCGTACGCAGGTCGTACACCTGCTTGTGCAGCGGCGAAGCGACCGTCGGCACACCGGCGCGGCTGCCCACGATCCCCCGGGACAGCACGTACGCCCCGCCGACCGGGTCCCGGTTGTCGATCGCGTACAGCCCGTCCACAGTGCGGAAGAGGGCCACCTGCACCCCGTCGACGAGGGCGGCGACGCCCCGGTCCGGGTCCAGCCGGTGCAGTGGGCAGACGGTGTGCCAGCGCAGGGTGGTCGTGGTGCTCATCGCCGCACCTCCGGCAGCCCGAGCGTGACCGGTTGACGGCCGTCGGGTGAGGGTGACCGGCCACCGACGGGAACGGGTTGTCCGCGTTCGGTGACGAAGGTGATCGACGGGTCGGGTACGTCCGGCGCGTTGACGAAGGACGTGAACCGGCGCAGCCGCTCCGGGTCGTCGAGCACGTCGCGCCACTCGTCCGAGTAGCCCGTGACGTGCCGGGCCATCGCGGCGTCCAGTTCGGCGCAGAGGCCGAGTGAGTCGTCCACGATCACCGACCGGAGGTGGTCGAGTCCGCCGTCCATCGCCTCGATCCAGGCGGCGGTACGTTGCAGACGGTCGGCGGTACGGACGTAGTACATCAGGAACCTGTCGATCAGCGTGATCAGCGCCTCGGTGGACAGATCAGTGGCGAACAGGTCGGCGTGCCGTGGCCGGAAGCCACCGTTGCCGCCGAGGTAGAGGTTCCATCCGGTCTCGGTGGCGATGACACCGAAGTCCTTGCTGCGGGCCTCGGCACACTCGCGGGCGCAGCCGGAGACCGCCGATTTGATCTTGTGTGGGGCGCGGAGCCCGCGGTAGCGCAGCTCCAGGGCGATGGCCAGCCCCACCGAGTCCTGCACCCCGTAGCGGCACCAGGTGGAGCCGACGCACGACTTCACGGTGCGCAACGCCTTGCCGTACGCGTGCCCGGACTCGAAGCCGGCGTCCACCAGTCGGCGCCAGATCTGCGGCAACTGCTCGACCCGGGCCCCGAACAGGTCGATCCGCTGCCCGCCGGTGATCTTCGTGTAAAGGTTGAAGTCCCGGGCCACCTCGCCGATGATGATCAGCTTCTCCGGGGTGATCTCCCCGCCGGGGATCCGGGGCACCACCGAGTAGCTCCCGTCGCGTTGCAGGTTCGCCAGGAAATGGTCGTTGGTGTCCTGCAACGAGGCCTGTTCGCCGTCGAGGATGTGGCCGTTGCCGAGCGAGGCGAGGATCGAGGCGACCACCGGCTTGCAGATGTCGCAGCCCCGCCCCCGGCCGTGCTCGGCGATCAGCCGCGAGAACGTCCGGATGTCGCGTACCCGGACGATGTCGAACAGCTCCTGGCGGTTGACGTCGAAGTGCTCGCACAGGGCCGGGGACTGGGTGACCCCGGCCGCGTCGAGCAGTTGCTTGAGCATCGGCACGCAGGAACCGCAGCTGGTACCGGCCCGGGTGCACGCCTTCAGGGCGGGCACGTCGGCGCAGCCGCCGGCGATCGCCGTGTCGATGTCCGCCCGGGTCACCGCGTTGCAGGAACAGACCTGCGCGGTCGCCGGCAGGGCGCCGACCGACGCGCCGACCGCGTCGTCACCGGCGAGCAGGGCCAGCGGTGCGGCCGGCAGCGGCCCGCCCACGCTGGCCCGCAGCGTCGGGTACGCGGCGGCGTCGCCGACCAGCACGCCGCCCAACAGTGTCCTGGCGTCGTCGGAGAGGACCAGCTTCGCGTAGACCCGGGCGGCCGGGTCGGTCCAGGTGACGTCCAGACAACCCGGCGTCGCGCCGTGCGCGTCGCCGAAGGACGCCACGTCGACGCCGAGCAGCTTCAGTTTGGTGGCGGTGTCCGCGCCGGGGAAGGTGGCCGCGCCGCCGACCAGCCGGTCGGCGACCACCTCCGCCATCGCGTAGCCGGGGGCGACCAGGCCGTAGCAGGTGCCGTCGACGGCGGCGCACTCGCCGACCGCGTAGATCCGCTCGTCGGTGGTCCGGCAGGCGGTGTCGACCAGCACACCACCGCGTGGGCCGAGCTCAAGCCCGGCCGCGCGGGCCAGCTCGTCGCGGGGACGGATGCCGGCGGCCACCACCACCAGATCGGTGTCGAGCACCGTGCCGTCGGCGAGCTCCAGGGCGGCCACCGACCCGTCCGGGCCGGCACGCAGCGCGGTGGTGGCCACCCCCAGGTGGCACGCCACGCCCAGCTCCGCCACGTAACGGCGGAGCATCGCGCCGCCGGCGGTGTCCACCTGCGCCGGCATCAGCCGTGGGGCGAACTCCACCACGCTGGTGCCCAGCCCGAGCAGGCGCAGCGCGTTCGCCGCCTCCAGGCCGAGCAGTCCGCCGCCGATCACCGCGCCGGCCCGGCGGCCCTGTGCGTACTCGCTGATCGAGGCCAGGTCGTCCAGGGTCCGGTAGACGAAGACACCGGGCAGGCCCGCGCCGTCCACCGGCGGCACGAAGGGAGACGACCCGGTGGCGAGCACCAGCACGTCGTACGGGTGTTCGCCGGCGCCCGTGGTTACCACGCGGCGGGCCCGGTCCACGCCGGTGGCCGGTTCGCCGAGGCGCAACTCGACTCCGTCGTGCGCGGTGTACAGGTTCAGCTCGTCGGCGTCGGCGCCGTCGAAGTACGCCGAGAGCCGTACCCGGTCGTATGCCGGACGGGTCTCCTCGGCGAGCACCGTGACCCGCCACCGCGCCTGCGGGTCGCGGTCGCGCAGCGCGTCCACGAACCGCTGGCCGACCATGCCGTTGCCGATGACGACCACCCTGCCGCCGGTCATCGCCCCACCTCCACCGGATCTGCTCTGGACAACCAGTCGACGATGCCGGCCACCGCGTCGCGGCAGCTGCCGCAGCCGGTGCCGGCCCGGGTCTGCGCGACCACGGCGTCGAGCGTGCGAGCCCCACCCCGCCAGCAGTGCACCAGCGCGCCCTTGCTCACGGTGTTGCACTGGCACACCGTGGTCGCGTCCGGCATCAGCGCCGGAGACGCGGCGGGTGCCGCGACGGCCCCGCCGACGGCCCGCCCGAGCAGCAGTGCCCGCCGGTCGCCGGGCACCGGGTGACCGCGGTCGAACAGCTGGATCACCGTGCCCACGGAGGGGTTGTCGCCGAGCAGGATCGCGGCGGCCAGCCGCTCGTCGTGGATGCGCAACCAGGCGTAGGTGCCGCGCGCCGGGTCGGCGAAGGTCAGCTCCTCGCCCGGGCCACCCGTCGGATCGCCCATCGCGGCCAGGTCGATGCCGGCCGCCTTCAGCCGGGTCACCACCGGCCGCGGCTGGTACCGGGCCAGCGGGTCCTGCCCGGTCAGCACCTGGGCGACCACCCGGGCCTGCGCCCAGGCCGGCGCGACCAGCCCGGTCAGCGTGCCCTGGTGTTGCGCGCAGTCACCGATCGCCGAGATCTGCCGGTCGCTGGTCCGCAGTCGGTCGTCGACCAGCACGCCCCGCTCGACGGCCAGGCCGGCCGCGGCGGCGAGGGCCGTGTCGGGGCGTACCCCGCAGGCGAGCAGCAGCAGGTCGGCGTCGAGCGACCGCCCGTCGGACAGCGCCAGACGGACCCCGGACGCGTCGGCCTCGACTCCGGTCGGCGCGACCGCCAGGTGGGTGGTCACCCCGAGACCGGTGAGCGTGCCGGCGAGCATCGCGCCGGCGGCCGGGTCGAGCTGACGCTCCATCAGGTACGGCACCCGGTGCACCACGCCCACGTCGAGTCCCCGGGCGGCGAGTCCCCGGGCGGCCTCCAGGCCGAGCAGCCCGCCGCCCAGCACGAGGGCGCGCCGGGCGTGGCCGGCCAGGGCGAGGATGCGCCGACAGTCGTCCAGGGTGCGGAACGGGATCACCCGCTCCGGTAGCCGCAACGGATCGAGGCCGGGCAGCGGCGGCACCACCGCCCGGCTGCCCGTGGCGAGGACCAGGTGGTCGTAGGGGATCCGGTCGCCGTCGTCGGTGAGCACCTGCCCGCTCGCCCGGTCGATCGTGCTGACCGTGACTCCGGTACGCAGGTCGACGCCGCGCCCGGCGACCTCGGCCAACTCCACGTCCGGCTCGCCGATCTTCCCGGCCAGCAGATTGGACAGCATGATCCGGTTGTACGCCCGGTGCGGTTCCGCGCCGAGCACGGTGACCTTCAGGTCCTCGCCCCGCGCGTGCAGCTCCGCCGCGAGGCGGGAACCGGCCATCCCGTTGCCGACCACCACGACCCGTTGGCTCATGGCTTCTCCACCCGGACGGCGCAGATCTTGAACTCGGGCATCCCGGAGACCGGGTCGACGGCGTCGTTGGTGACGGAGTTGGCGCGCGCCTGCCCGCCCCAGTGGAACGGGGCGAAGACGGTGTCGGACCGGATGGCCGGGCTGAGCCGGGCGGGTGCCTGGAACTCGCCCCGTCGGGAGACCACCCTCACCGGCTCGCCGTCGGTCACGCCCAGTCGCTCCGCGAGGTCGGGATGCAGCTCCACGAAGGCGTCGGGGGCGGCCCGGCGCAGCGCGGCCACCCGACGGGTCTGGGTGCCCGACTGGTACTGCGCGAGGACCCGACCGGTGGTGAAGTGCAGCGGGTACTCCGGGCAGACCTCCTCGGCCGCCGGACGGTGCTCGACCGGGTGGAACCGGGCCAGCCCGTCGGGGGTGGCGAAGCGATCGGTGAAGAGCCGCGGCGAGTCCGGCCCGTCGTCCGCGGGGCATGGCCAGAACACCCCGTCGGCGGCGTCGATCCGGTCCCAGCTGATCCCGGCGTAGTCGGCGAGGCCGCCGGCCGAGGCCCGGCGCAGCTCCTCGAAGACCGTGTGGGGGTCGGCCGAGCCCCCTCCCCGCAGCTCAAGGCGGGTGGAGAGGTCGGCGAGGATGGTGAGGTCGGTGCGTACCCCCGGTGGCGGTTGGCGCAGCGCCCGGCGGCGCAGCACCCGACCCTCCAGGTTGGTCATCGTGCCGTCCTCCTCGGCCCACTGCGCGGTGGGCAGCACCACGTCGGCCAGCGCGGCGGTCTCGGAGAGCAGGAAGTCGACGACGACGAGCAGGTCCAGGTCGCGCAGTCGACTCTCGATCCGGCCCGCGCGCGGCGCGGAGACCACCGGGTTGGAGCCGAAGACCAGCAGCGCCCGCGGCCCCTGGTCCGTCCCCAGCGAGTCCAGCAGCTGGTACGCCGGCACGCCCGGTCCGGGCAGCTCGTCGGCGGGCACCCCCCAGACCCGCGCGACGTGCGCACGGGCCTCCAGGTCGTCGATCTTCCGGTACCCGGGCAGCTGGTCGGCCTTCTGCCCGTGCTCCCGACCGCCCTGCCCGTTGCCCTGCCCGGTCAGGCAGCCGTAGCCGGAGCCAGGGCGACCGGGCAGGCCGAGCGCGAGCGCCAGGTTGACGAAGCCGCTGACCGTGTCGACGCCCTTGGCGTGCTGTTCGGCCCCGCGCGCGGTGAGGATGATCGCCCGTTGCGCGGTGGCCAGGGCCCGGGCGGTCTCCTCCAGGTCGGCCACCGGTACGCCGGAGAGCGCCTCGGCGCGGGCCGGCCACCAACTCGCCACGGTGCGCCGTACGGCGGTGAAGCCGGCCGTGCGGGTGGCGATGTAGTCCGCGTCGACGTAGCCCTCGGTGAGGGCGATGTGCAGCAGCGCGTTGGCCACCGCCAGGTCGGTGCCGGGCAGTGCCTGCAGGTGCAGGTCGGCCTGTCGGGCGGTGGCGGTCACCCGGGGGTCGATCACGATCAGTCGACCGCCCCGCTCCCGTTGCTCGGTCAGCCACCGCATCAGCGGCGGCATGGTCTCCGCCGGGTTCGCGCCGACCAGCAGCAGGGTGTCCGCGCGGCCGAGGTCGGAGAGCGGGAACGGCAGCCCCCGGTCCACGCCGAAGGCCCGCATGCCGGCCGCGGCGGCCGACGACATGCAGAACCGTCCGTTGTAGTCGATGTGCCGGGTACGTAGCGCCACCCGCGCGAACCTGCCCAGCGCGTACGCCTTCTCGTTGGTGAGCCCGCCGCCGCCGAAGACGGCGACCGCGTCGCGGCCGTGACGTTGCTGCACGTCGTGCAGGCCGGTGACGATCCGGTCCAGCGCGGCGTCCCAGCTCGCCGGGCGCAGCTCACCGGTGGACGGATCGCGCAGCAGCGGGGTGGTCAGCCGTTCCGGGTGGTCGAGCAGCTCGGCCGAGGTCCAGCCCTTCTGGCACAGGCCGCCCCGGTTGGTGGGGAACTGCCGGGGGAGCACGGTCACCCCGTCGGTCTCCTCGCGCAGGATCATGCCGCACTGGAGCGCGCAGTACGGGCAGTGCGTCGCCACCTCGCGGGGCGTCCGCCCCGGTCGTGTCGCGGGTCGCACACCGTCTGTCATGTCGGCAAAGCGTGCCGTTGGGCGGTTTCCGGTCCGCGTCTCGTTTGTTTCGGCCCTGTCAAGAGCCGCTCACACCGCACGTCGGTTGCCGGACGACTGGCAGGGTCCGTTAGGTGAGACGATCTTCTTGGGATGTGGAAGACGGCTGGCTGTGGTACTCGGAGGATGACTGCTGGTCATACCAATGGGTATTCTGTTCGGCATGACAGCCAAGGTGACTCTGTCGTTCTCGGACGAGACGATCGCGGATGCCCGGCGGTTCGCCAAGCGCGAAGGGCTCTCGCTCTCCGCCTGGATGGATCAGGCGGCCCAGGAGAAGGCGCTGCGTGAGGTCTTCACCGCGCACGCCACCGCCGTCGGGCGGGCGGGGCTGGATCTGGAGTCCGCGTCCCTGGCTGACGCCCAGGAGGTGGACATGGTCGACGACCTGCTCTTCGGTGGTCGCCCGCGTGCTGCGTAGGGGCGAGGTCTGGCGGATCGAGGGTGCCCGGGAGCGGCTCGGTCTGGTGATCAGCTCCGATGTCTACAACTCCACCGCGGTGCCCATCGTGATCGTCGCCGAGGTGGTCGAGGCGGCGCTGCTGCGCGACTCGCCCCTGGCGGTGCCGATGGGCGGCTGGGTGGTGATGCCCGACCGGATCTCCTCGCCGATGAAGAAGTGGTTCACCGAGTGCGTGGACGTCGCCGACACCGAGACCATCCGGCGGATCGACCGGGCGCTGCGCATCCTGCAACAGCTCTGACGCGCTCCTCACCAACGCCGGCGAGCCGTGGTGCGGTCCCCGTTGCCCGGCCGACCCGAACGACGAACGCCGTGGTAACGGCGGCTCCCTAGCTTCTGCGCCATGACCACCACGAGCGCGAAACCAGCGGTAATCGGAGAAGACAGCCTGGATCGTCGGCCAGGTCGATGGATCGGGCACTGGGCGCCGGAGGATCCAGGCTTCTGGCGGCAGGTCGGCAGCGGCGTCGCCCGTCGCAACCTCATCTGGTCGATCTTCGCCGAGCACATCGGCTTCTCGGTGTGGCTGCTGTGGAGCATCGTCGTCGTCCGGCTCGGTGACGCCGGTTGGCAACTCACCACCAGCCAGGCGCTCTGGCTGACCGCCGTGCCCAGCGGGGTCGGCGCGCTGCTGCGGCTGCCGTACACCTTCGCCGTGCCGGTCTTCGGCGGCCGGAACTGGACCGTCATCTCGGCGTTGCTGCTGATCGTGCCCTGCGCCGGCCTGGCCTGGGCGGTCGAGAATCCGGAGATCGGCTTCCTGCCCCTGCTGCTGATCGCCGCCACGGCCGGGCTCGGTGGCGGGAACTTCGCCTCCAGCATGGCGAACATCTCCTTCTTCTATCCGGAACGGGAGAAGGGGTGGGCGCTGGGCCTCAACGCCGCCGGTGGCAACATCGGGGTGGCCGTCGTGCAGTTCCTGGTGCCCCAGGTGATCGTGCTGGGTGGCGGGCTCGTGCTGGCCCGGGCCGGCCTGATGTACATCCCGCTGGCGGTGATCGCCGCGGTGTGCGCGTACCTCTTCATGGACAACCTGGTCGAGGCCAAGGCCGACGTGGGGCCGGTCTGGTCGTCGCTGCGGCACCGTGACACCTGGGTGATGTCGCTGCTGTACATCGGCACCTTCGGATCGTTCATCGGCTACTCGGCGGCCTTTCCCACCCTGCTCAACTCGGTCTTCGGTCGGCCGGACGTCGCGCTGTCCTGGGCGTTCCTCGGTGCGGCGGTGGGCTCGATCTGTCGGCCGTTCGGTGGCCGCCTGTCCGACCTCGTCGGCGGCGCCCGGATCACGGTGGCGAGTTTCGTGCTGATGGCCGCCGGCGCCCTGGCCGCGCTCTGGTCGGTCGAGCAGCGCAGCATGGGCGTGTTCTTCGCGGCCTTCCTGCTCCTGTTCGTGGCCACCGGCATCGGCAACGGCTCGACCTACCGCATGATCAGCCGGATCTTCCAGATCAAGGGAGAGGAGCAGGGCGGTACGCCGGAGGTGATGCTGGCGATGCGCCGCCAGGCCGCCGGCGCGCTGGGCATCATCTCCGCGGTGGGCGCCTTCGGCGGCTTCCTGGTGCCGATCTGCTACGCCTGGGCCCGCAGCACCTACGGCGGCATCCAGCCGGCGCTGCGCTTCTACGTGGGCTTCTTTCTGGTGCTGCTGGTGGTCACCTGGGCGGCCTACCTCCGGCCGGGCAGCCGGATGGCCCGCGCGAGGGTGTGAGCCCGGTCATGGCCCTCCCGCTCGGCGCGCCGGCCGGGTACCCCGTTTTGACCGGCCGCCGGGGCTACGGGTATCGTTGCCTGCTGTTGTACGACATCTGTGGGCGTGCCGCCTGAGGTACGCTTGGTCGTTCGTGCGCGCTGGTCCGGCTGGGAAGTTCCGGTCACCTCGGCGCGCGACCCCAGACCGACGACGAGACAAGGTATACCTGTGCGTACGTACAGCCCGAAGCCGGGTGAGATCGAGCGTCAGTGGCACGTCATCGACGCCTCTGATGTCGTGCTGGGCCGCCTGGCCACCCACGCCGCCACGCTGCTGCGGGGCAAGCACAAGCCGACTTTCGCGCCGCACGTCGACACGGGCGACTTCGTCGTCGTCGTGAACGCGGGCAAGGTTGCGCTGACCGGCAACAAGCGTCAGCAGAAGATCGCCTACCGGCACTCCGGTTACCCGGGTGGCCTCAAGCAGGTCGGCTACGAGGAGCTGCTCTCCAAGCGCCCCGAGCGGGCCATCGAGCTGGCTGTGAAGGGGATGCTCCCGCACAACAAGCTCGGCCGTCAGCTCATCAAGAAGCTGAAGGTCTACGCCGGTGCCGAGCACCCGCACGGCGCGCAGCAGCCGATGCCGTTCGAGATCAAGCAGATCGCGCAGTGAGCGCGGGCGAAGGAAGCAGCATGACCGACATCACCGCCACCGAGGTCGCCCCCGAGGCCACCGAGGCGCCGGCGCCCGTCGCGCGCGCGCCTCGTGGTGACCGCCCGATCCAGACCGTGGGTCGGCGCAAGGAGGCCATCGTCCGGGTTCGCATCGTGCCGGGCACCGGCAAGATCACCTGCAACGGGCGTGACCTGGAGGCCTACTTCCCGAGCAAGGTGCACCAGCAGCTGATCAAGGACCCGCTGGTCACCGCCGAGAAGCCCGAGACGTTCGACGTCATCGCCAACCTGCGCGGCGGCGGCACCACCGGCCAGGCCGGTGCGCTGCGGCTGGCCATCGCGCGGGCGCTGATCGTCAACGAGCCCGACGACCGCCCGGCGCTGAAGAAGGCCGGCTTCCTGACCCGGGACGCCCGGGTCAAGGAGAGCAAGAAGTACGGCCTCAAGAAGGCCCGTAAGGCTCCCCAGTACTCGAAGCGCTGATCTCCAGCCGCACCTTGTACTTCTGACGGACGGCCGGTCCGCCTCCCCGACAGGGAGGTGGGCCGGCCGTTTCCGTCTCCGCGTAACCGGGCAAATTTCCTGCATCGGCAGTTTCATCGGAGGTTGGTGGGTATGGGCCGGTTGTTCGGCACGGATGGCGTACGCGGGCGGGCGAACGCCGACCTCACCCCGGAGTTGGCACTCTCGGTGGCCGTCGCGGCCGCGCACACCCTCGCCGAGTCGGATCGCAGCCGCGCGCCGCTGGCCGTGGTCGGTCGAGACACCCGGGCCAGCGGCGAGATGCTGGAGGCGGCCGTGGTGGCCGGACTGACCAGCGCGGGTGCGACGGTCGTCCGGGTCGGCGTGCTACCCACCCCGGCGGTGGCGTTCCTCACCGCGGAGGCGAAGGCGGACCTCGGGGTGATGCTCTCGGCCTCGCACAACCCGATGCCGGACAACGGGATCAAGCTCTTCGCCGCAGGCGGGCACAAGTTGCCCGACGAGATCGAGATGCGGATCGAAGCGGCCATCGAGGCCAACGCCATCACCGCCTGGAAGCGCCCGGTCGGCGCGGGAGTCGGCCGGGTGCACGACCTGCTCGACGGCGCGGACCACTACGTGCAGCATCTGGTCGGCACGTTGCCGGACCGCCTCGACGGGATCAAGGTCGTGGTCGACTGCGCCAACGGCGCCGCGGCCGAGGTCGCACCGGCGGCGTACCGGGAGGCCGGTGCCGAGGTCATCGCGATCAACGCCGAGCCGGACGGGCTCAACATCAACGACGAGTGCGGCTCCAACCACATCGAGGCGCTGCGCCAGGCGGTGGTGGAGCACGGCGCGCACCTCGGCCTCGCGCACGACGGCGACGCCGACCGTTGCGTCGCGGTGACCGCCGACGGCGACGAGGTCGACGGCGATCAGTTGATGGCGATCCTGGCCCTGGCGATGCGTGAGGCCGGCACGCTGACCGGGGACACCCTGGTGGCCACCGTGATGAGCAACCTCGGCCTGCGCCTGGCCATGTCCGCCGAGGGCATCCGGCTGGTCGAGACCAAGGTCGGCGACCGGTACGTGCTGGAGGAGTTGCGCGGCTCCGGGCTGGCCCTGGGTGGCGAGCAGAGCGGACACATCGTGATGCCGGCGTACGCCACCACCGGCGACGGGGTGTTGACCGGGCTGCACCTGATGGCCCGGATCGCGGCCACCGGCCGGCCCCTGTCGGACCTCGCGGCCGTGGTGACCAAGCTGCCGCAGGTGTTGATCAACGTGCCGGTGGGTGACCGTACCGTGGGCGCCGCCGCACCCGCCGTCCGCGCCGAGGTCGAGCGGGCCGAGGTCGAGTTGGGTGAGACGGGCCGGGTGCTGCTGCGCCCGTCGGGCACCGAGCCGCTGGTGCGGGTGATGGTCGAGGCCGCCACCGAGCAGACGGCCCGTGAGGTCGCCGAGCGCATCGCCGACCAGGTCCGCACCGCCAGCCCCGCGACCACCTGACCCCCGTGCGGCTGCCCGGCGCGACGGTGGGGTTCCCGACCAGCGCGACCTGGGCCCGCCGGGTCAGAGGCGGAGCCGGGCCGCCCGGTCGTAGGTGTCGGCGGGATCCTCACCGTCGGTGAGGTCGACGTCCTCCACGATCCGGCCGTCGCCGAGGCGGATCAGCCGGTCACAGCGGGCGGCGATGATCGGCTCGTGGGTGGCCAGCAGGATGGTCATGCCGTGCTGCTCGCGTAGCTGGAGCAGCAGGTCGAGCAGCTGTGTGCCGGTGGTCGAGTCGAGGTTGCCGGTAGGTTCGTCGGCGAGCAGCAGCCGGGGTTGACCCATCAGGGCCCGAGCGATGGCGACCCGCTGCTGCTGGCCACCGGAGAGCTGGGCGGGCAGCGCCTGCTCCCGGCCTGCCAGGCCGACAGCTTCGAGCAGTTCCCGGGCGCGCGCCGCATGGTCGGTGCGCCCCCGGCGGGGCAGCACCGGTGCGATCACGTTGTCCAGCACGGTCAGCGCCGGCAGCAGGTGGTAGCGCTGGAAGACGAAGCCGACCCGTTGGCGGTAGCGGGACAGGGCGACCCGGCCCAACGCGCTGATCTCCACCTCGTCCACCGCAACGCTGCCCTGGTCGGGCTGCTCGATCGCGCCGATCAGGTGCAGCAGGGTGGACTTGCCGGAGCCGCTCGGTCCGGTCAGCGCCACCAGGGAGCCAGCGGCGATCTCCAGGGTCACGTCGTCGATCGCGGTCAACCGCTCGGTGCCGGTGCGGAACTGCCGGACCAGTCCGGTGGTGCGGACCGTGCTGCCCCTGGTCGCGTCCATGCTCACTCCTCTGCCAGTAGTCGTGCTGCGGGTAGGCGACGCAGCAGCGTGGCCGGAACGAGC
Organism: Micromonospora phaseoli; assembly: GCF_900109115.1. GTDB lineage: Bacteria > Actinomycetota > Actinomycetes > Mycobacteriales > Micromonosporaceae > Micromonospora > Micromonospora phaseoli. The sequence continues at coordinate 444,789 of NZ_FNYV01000003.1, read as the reverse complement.
GCGGCCAGGCCGGTGACCAGCACCCCGACCAGTGCGCCGGCGGCGGCCACCAGCACCAGCGCCGCCGGCAGGTCGCCCACCAGCCAGGCCGCCGCGCCGAGCCCGAGGCCCGCGCCGGCCAGCGCGCCGAGCGCGCCGAGGAACAGTCCTTCGTACCCGATCAATCGGCTCAGTTCGCCATCGGTCCAGCCGAGGGCGCGCAGGGTGGTCAGCTCGGCCGCCCGGTCCCGGATGTTCAGGTAGAGCACGTCGGCGACTGCGGCGGCGCCGAGCAGGACGGTCGCGACCGCCGCCACCGCGTCGGCGTCGCGCACGCTCAACGACACGGTGTCGCCGAGCAGGTTGCCGACGATGGCCCCCCGGAAGGCATAGGCGGTGGCGCCGACCAGGGTGAGGGCGGCCACCCCGATGGCCAGCGCGGTCGCGCCGAGCAGGGTGCGCCCGGGGGTGCGGAGCAGGTTCACCAGGGCCAGGCCGGGCAGCGTCCGCGGGCGGCGTACCCAGCGGGCGGCGGCGACCGAGGGCCGCAGTGCGGCGGCCGGGTGGGCGCGTGTGGCCCGCAGCGCCGGTGTCAGCGCCGCGACCAGCGCCAGCAGCAGCGCCACCGGTACGGCGAGCAGCGCCCGCCGCCAGTCGATCCCGATGCCCAGCGCGGCACCGAGCGGGAACGCCAGGCCGACCGCGAGCAGCCCGGCGGCCAGGCCGAGCAGGGCCACCTCGCCGAGGATCAGCGCGCCGATCCGCCGTGCCGGCCAGCCCAGGCAGGCGAGCACCGCCAGCTCGGACCGGCGGTCCCGGACGGCCGCGGTGACCGCGTTGCCGAGGAAGAGTACGCAGACGACCAGCACCAGGACGAAGAGCACGGCACTCTTACGGTCGACCGCCTCGATGATCACCGAGGCCACGCCGAGCGCCGACCAGTTCTCGGTCAGCCGCAGGCCCGGCCGGCCGAAGGAACCCGCTGGCAACTCCACCGTCTGCGGTGCCGGCGAGGAGCCGAGGGTGATGTCGACGTCCAGGCCGGTCTCGGTGGCGATCCGCTCGGCGATCAGCCGGACCCGCTCGGCGGCGCGTTCGCTGTAGCCGTCCACCTCGGCCACCCGGACCCGGATCGCGCTGATCGGGGCGTTCCGCTGCGTTCCGCTGCTGTCTTTCAGCAGCTCCGGCACGCTCGCCAGGCTGGTCAGCACCAGCGGCGGAGCGGACAGGTAGCCGGCCGGATTGCCGCTGGGCAGCAGCGGCTCGCCACCGAGCGCGGCGCGGCTGCGCTCGTCCGCGCCCTCGGCGGTGGGTGGCTCGTACGTCTCCAGCGGCACCCTGCTCAGCTCGCCGAAGCCGGTCAACTTGTCCGGATCGAACACCCCCACCGCCGACCAGGCGTTGAGGGCGCCGTTGGTCGGGACGACCAGCCGGCGCAGGTCGCGCGAGCCGATGTCGTCGGTGAGCCAGGGCCGCGGCAGCGAGTTGCCCTCCTGCTGGTCGCCGAAGGCCGCCGGGTCGGGTGGCGACGCGCGGGGGATGCGCAGGGTGCCGTCCGGCTCGCGGGCGTACTCCACCGGGCCCGGCTGGGCGAGCACGTTGATCTGCCCCCGGCAGCACCCGTCGCCGAGGAACCGGGTGCCGAGGCCGCCGTCGAGCAGGGCGCGGTAGCTGTCTGCGAGGTCGAGGTGGCGGTCGCCGGCCGGGATGCGGCGGGTGCGCTCCACCGCCGCCTCCAATTCGGCACTCGACAGGCCCGCCAGGTTGGTGCTCGGCAGCCGGCTGATCTCCGCGCGCAGCCCGCCGTCCAGATAGGGCCGGTCGGCGATGAGCGCCGGGACGACCCGGTCGGGGTAGAAGTCGGGGAGCGCCTCGATGGTGGGCGTGTCGGTCTCGTCCAGCGGACGACCGTCCACCACCGCGTCGGCGAGGCCGACCAGGCGCTGCTCGGCGTCGGGGTCCACGGCGGCCAGCAGCAGCGGTACGACCACCAGCCGCTCCAGCGCCAGCCGGTGGGTAACGGTGAGGTTCTTGCTGGAGGGCGCGTGACTCGCACCGAGACCGGGGTCACTGAACTCGAAGCGACCGTCGGGCAGCAGCCGAGCGATGGCGACACTCCAGAGTTCGCGCTCCGACCGGATGCTGGGATTGCCCCCCGTGACGGCGTTGTACGGGTCACAGACCGGCCGGCTGGTGCCGTCCGGCTGGACCTCGCGGGCGGCCAGCCCGCACTCCACCGTCCAGGGGTAGACCCGGCCGTCTGTGTAGCGGCTTGAGCCCCAGGGGTCCTCCGGGTCGAGGACAGGGTGGATCAGCGGGCGTCGGGTGACGTACACGTAGGAGGGCTTGCCCGGTGCGGTGGAGAGACCCCGCTCGGCGACGTAGGTGGGGTCGATGCGGATCACCTGGTGGTCCAGCGTGGGATCGACGGCGTCGGTGAGGTCGATCGACATCTGCACGTAGGTCGTCGAGTGGCCGAGCATCGCGATCGGGGCGGCCACGTCCACCCCGGCGACCTGCTGCACCTGCTCGTACTGCCCGAGGGTGATGCCGCCGTAGAGCCCGGAGAGGTAGTTCGGGCGGACCAGGCGGTGCTCTGACTCCAGGGCGGTGCGCGCCCCCGGCGGTCGGATGAGGATGTCGTACGCGGCCCGGGTGTTCCGCTCGACGGCGCCGGTAACCTCCAACCGGGAGGTGGTGGTGGCGCCGGTCAGGACGACGAAACCGGTGGTCGCCACCAGCACGCCGACCAGCAGCGCCACCGACCTTCCCGCACGGCCGCGCAGCTCTGCCCAGATGAACCGGAACATGTCGCGCCTCCCCGTTGTGCTGCTGACCACTCTGCGCGATACATTGTGGCAATGCAAGGCCCGGCCGGGCAGAATCGGTCCGGGCGGTCGCCCAGATCGGAGGAGACGGTGGCGATCCAGCACGCGGTCCTGGCCCTGCTCGCCCGCGGCCCCAGCTACGGCTACGAGCTGAAGGGCTCCTTCGAGGACGCCGTGGGTCCACAGTGGGGTGCGCTGAACATCGGGCACCTCTACCAGATCCTGGACCGGCTCTCCCGCGACGGCATGGTGCTCGCCGAGCGGCAGCCCCAGCCGGTCAAGCCGGACCGGGTGGTCTACGAGATCACGCCCGGCGGCCGCGCCGAGCTGGACCGTTGGTTGAACGAGCCGAGCCCGCGCAGCGGTGGCTTCCGGGACGACTTCTTCCTCAAGGTCACCGCCGCCGCCCGGTCGGGGTCCGGGCAGACGGTCCGGACGGTGCTGGGCAATCAGCGCGGCCACCTCATGCGCGAGCTGCGCAACCTCGACGGGTTACGGCGTCGGGCCGACGACCCGGTGGTCGGGCTGCTGCTCGCCGCGGCGAGCCGGCACGTCGAGGCCGATCTCGCCTTCATCGACCACGCCGAGGCGGTGCTGCTCGCCGACGGCGCAAAGGTGCTGGCCGACCTGGCGACCGCCGCACCGGTTACCGGTTCGGAACAGGCCGGCACGACGCGCGCCGCCGGCTGAGCGCGGGTACCCGCCGGTCAGCGTCCCGGCTGCGCTCGGCGCAGCCGGGAGACCGCTTCGGTGAGCACCTCGGGACGCTTGCAGAAGGCGAACCGGATCAACCGGCGGCCGGCTTCGGGATCGTCGTAGAAGACCTGGGTGGGTACGGCCACCACGCCACAGCGTTCGGGCAGCGTGCGGCAGAACTCGACGCCGTCGTGCCCGCCGAGGGCGGTGATGTCGGCGGTGACGAAGTACGTCCCCTCCGGCGCGAGCACGTCGAAGCCGGCGTCGGTCAGCCCGCCGACCAACTGGTCCCGGCGGGCCTGCAGACCCGCCCGGAAGTCGGTGAAGTAGGAGTCGGGCAGCGCGAGTGCCACCGCGACCGCGGGTTGCAGGGGCGCGGCGTTGACGAAGGTGAGGAACTGCTTGACCCGCAGCACCGCCGACACCAGCGCGGCCGGCCCGCTGGCCCAGCCCACCTTCCAGCCGGTGCAGGAGAAGGTCTTGCCGGCCGAGGAGATCCGCAGGGTGCGTTCCCACATTCCCGGCAGGGTGGCCAGTGGCACATGCCCGCTCGTGGCGTCGGTGAAGGCCAGGTGTTCGTACACCTCGTCGGTCACCGCGTACGTGCCATGCTCCTGGCAGAGTTCGGCGATCAGTGACAGCTCGGCCGGGGTGAACACCTTGCCGGTCGGGTTGTGCGGGGAGTTGAGCAGCACCAGCCGGGTGCGGGGGCCGAAGGCGGCGCGGAGCGCGGCCGGGTCGAAGGCGTACCGCCCGTCCTGGCCGGGACGCAGGGTGACGGGTCGTCGCACCGCGCCGGCCAGCGCGATCGAGGCGGCGTACGAGTCGTAGTACGGCTCGAAGCAGACCACCTCGTCGCCGGGCTCGCAGAGGGCGAGAATCGCGGCGGCGACCGCCTCGGTGGCCCCGGCGGTCACCACCACCTCGCCGTCCGGGTCGTACTCCAGACCCCAGAACCGGCGCTGGTGTGCCGCCACGGCGGCGCGCAGCGCGGGGATGCCGGGACCCGGCGGGTACTGGTTGTGGCCGGAGCGCAGCGCCTCGGCCGCGCTGGCGAGCATCTCCGGTGGACCGTCGGTGTCCGGAAAGCCCTGTCCGAGGTTGACCGCGCCGGTACGCACGGCGAGGGCGGACATCTCGGCGAAGATCGTCGTCCCGAACGGGCGCATCCGGGTCACCAGCGGGTCGACATCGGTGCTCGTCACGCCCGCCAGGGTACGGGTGCACCCGGTGGTGCCGCCCGGATCCGCCTGCGTGCTTTACGACCTTGATCACCGTCAGCCCCCGATCGCTCAAATTCCGTGATTGTTTACCCGACTTTCGAGCAGACATCGTGAGCGAAACTGGTTAGGCTGCGACCCATGTGTGGAATCGTGGGTTACGCCGGTGACCGACCGGCGCTCGGCATCGTGCTCGACGGCTTGCGGCGGCTGGAGTACCGCGGCTACGACTCGGCCGGCGTCGCCGTCGTCTGCGACGGGGAGCTGCTGACCGAGAAGAAGGCCGGCAAGCTGGCCAACCTGGAGAAGGTGCTCTCCGAGCGGGCCGCCGAGGACCCGAGCGGCTGCGGCGCCAGCCCGATCGGCATCGGCGACGGCACCACCGGCATCGGGCACACCCGGTGGGCCACCCACGGCGGACCGACGGACCGCAACGCCCACCCGCACCTGTCGCCCGACCGCCGGGTCGCGGTGATCCACAACGGCATCATCGAGAACTTCGCCAAGCTCCGCACCGAGCTGGAGGACGACGGCGTCCAGTTCCTCAGCGACACCGACACCGAGTGCGCGGCGCATCTGCTCGCCGTTGCCCTGGCCGACCTGCGCTCGGCCGGTCAGCCGGACGGACCGCAGCTGCTCGCCGCCGCCATGCGGGTGGTCTGCCAGCGGCTGGAGGGTGCCTTCACGCTGCTCGCCGTGGACGCGGCGGTGCCCGGCGCGGTGGTCGGCGCACGCCGCAACTCACCGCTGGTGGTCGGCCGCGGCAACGGGGAGAACTACCTCGCCAGCGACGTCGCCGCGTTCATCGAGTACACCCGCGAGGCGGTCGAGCTGGGTCAGGACCAGATCGTCCTGATCACCGCCGACACCATCGAGATCACCGACTTCGAGGGGCAGCCCGCCAGCGGCAAGGACTTCCACATCGACTGGGACTCCTCGGCCGCCGAGAAGGGTGGCTACGACTGGTTCATGCTCAAGGAGATCGAGGAGCAGCCGCAGGCGGTCGCCGACACGCTGCTCGGCCGGCTGACCGAGACCGGCGAGATCATGCTCGACGAGGTCCGGCTCAGCGACCAGGACCTGCGCGACGTCGACAAGATCTTCATCGTCGCCTGCGGTACCGCGTACCACTCGGGCCTGGTGGCCAAGTACGCCATCGAGCACTGGACCCGGATCCCCTGCGAGGTGGAGCTGGCCAGCGAGTTCCGCTACCGCGACCCGGTGCTCGACCGGTCCACGCTGATCGTGGTGATCTCGCAGTCCGGCGAGACGATGGACACCCTGATGGCGCTGCGGCACGCCAAGGAGCAGAAGGCCCGGGTGCTGGCGATCTGCAACACCAACGGCTCCACCATCCCCCGGGAGTCCGACGCGGTCCTCTACACCCACGGTGGGCCGGAGATCGCCGTCGCCTCCACCAAGGCGTTCCTGACCCAGCTCGCCGCCTGCTACCTGATCGGCCTGCACCTGGCCCAGGTGCGCGGCGTCAAGTTCGCCGACGAGGTGGCGGCCGTGGTCGAGCAACTGCACCAGGTGCCGGACAAGCTGCGGGACCTGCTCGGGCGGATCGAGCCGGTCCGGGAGCTGGCCCGGGAGCTGCGCTCCGAACCGACGGTGCTGTTCATCGGCCGGCATGTCGGCTACCCGGTGGCGCTGGAGGGCGCGCTGAAGCTCAAGGAGCTGGCGTACATGCACGCCGAGGGCTTCGCCGCGGGCGAGCTGAAGCACGGCCCGATCGCGCTGATCGACCAGGGCACCCCGGTGATCTGCGTGGTGCCGTCGCCGGTCGGCCGCGGGCTGCTGCACGACAAGGTCGTCTCGAACATCCAGGAGGTACGCGCCCGAGGCGCCCGCACCATCGTGATCGCCGAGGAGGGCGACGAGTCCGTCGTCCGCTACGCCGACCACCTGATCTACGTGCCGCGTACGCCGACGCTGCTCGCCCCGCTGGTCACCACCGTGCCGCTACAGGTGTTCGCGGCCGAGATCGCCGCCGCTCGGGGACACGACGTCGACCAGCCGCGCAACCTCGCCAAGTCCGTCACCGTGGAGTAGCCCTCGGGCGGTCACTGGCCGAGCACGATGCGGGCCATGCCGTCCAGGGCCGGGTTGGCCGGATCCCAGTAGCCGGTGTGGCCGTACCGGCCGCTGGGGAAGCTCCGGGCACCGAAGGCCGGCCCGGTCGGGTCACGCCCGAACCAGCGTTCGTCGCTCGGCCCGTCCAGCAATCCCGCGATCGCGCCGATCGGGGAGGCACCGAGCACCGCCTGCCGGGCCAGGTCGCCCGGCGGGCGGGTCAGTCGGATCACGTCGTCCGGGGCGGTGCTGGCCCACACCTGCCCGGGCGGCAGCCCCAACTCGGCCGCGTGCGCCACCCCCACCCCGGGTGAGCCGACGAAGACCAGCGCGTCCGCGGCCAGCCCGTGATCGCGCGCGGCCGTGCCCACCACCAGCGATCCGTAACTGTGCCCCAGCACGGTCTGTCGCGCCGGTGACCCGTCGTGGCTGGCCCGCAGCCCCTCCTGGAACCGGTGCAGCGCGTCGCCGGCCGCGCGGGCCTGCCCGTCCCCGGCCGCCTCGTGCAGGAAGTCGGGGGCGTCGTAGTCCAGCCAGAGCACCGCCGAGGTCTCCTCGCCGGGCGCCAACTCTGCGCAGCGGGCCAGCACCCGCGCCGCCCGGCCCAGCTCCCCGGTGGCGTCGTCGAGCCCGGAGCCCATGCCCGGCACGTAGGTCAGGACGTCGGTGGCCCGATCCGGGTTGCCCAGCGCCACCACCGCCCGTCCCTCGCCGCCGACGTCCAGTCCCAGCAGATACGCCCGGGGCGGCTGGGGTGACTCCAGCCGGACGGTGAGCGCGTCCAGGCCGGCCAGGGCTGCCTCGACGCCACGCAGCCCGGCCAGCTCCAGCGGCCCGCGTGGCACCCGCCCCAGCAGCTGCTCCCAGCGGGCGAGCAGGGCCTCCCGCCGGGTGCCGAGCAGCAGCCGGTTGGCCTGGTCACGATCGGCCGGCGGCACCCCGTCGAGCGGACCGACCAGCTCGGGTTCGTGCGCCACCAGCCAGCGTCGCTCGGCCGGGGTGAGCCCGGTCCACCACCGGTGCACCAGGGTGGGGTCGGCGTCCGGCGCGGGCCGGTCCGGTGGCGGCCGGGCCACCCAGCCCGAATCGGCCCCCTCGGAGAGCCGAGCGAGGCGTACGGCGGCCTCCCGGTCGGCCGCGGCGGCCAGGTCCAGGGCGTCCCGCAGGGCCGTGGAGACCTGGACGACGGTGGGACCGGCGCGGTCCGCCGGCACCCGAGCGGGGTCGGGGCGTACCCGGCCCCAACGGTCGATCAGCACACCCGCCGTGTCGGCGAGGGCAACCGCGCCGGCCAGCCGGGCTCGGGCGGCCACCAGCCGCGCGGCGAACTCGGCGAGCACCTGGTCGGTCTCGATCGCCGCCGGGGCCAGCGCGACCAGCTCCGCCCGCAGCCCGGACAGTCGCGCACCGGCGGACCCGGCGGCGGAGCCCGACCAGCCGGAGCGCAGCGCCGTCGCCCCGTCGGCCAGCTCGCCGGCCCGCCGCCGGGCCAGCCCGGCCAGGCTCGCCCAGGCCGTCCCGGCGGCCCGCCAGGCGGCCGGATCCGCCGTGGCCAGCTGGGCGTAGCCGACCTGCCCCGATGCCACGCGGGTCGGCGTCGGCCCGGTCATCGGGGCAGGACGGAGAGTCGCGCGGCGGCCCGATCGTCCACCGACTCGTACGCCCCGGCGGCGGTCAGCACCGCGTCGCCGGTCTCCGCCACCCGGGAACCGAGTCGCCCGGACCAGGCGTGCACGGACGCCTCCAGCATGGCCAGCGCCGCCGCCGCCGACCAGTCCGGTGCCGGTGCCGCCAGCCCCGGCACGCCGGACAGCCCGTGGGTCAGCCGGTAGCCGGTGTCGCCCAGTGACCGCCCAACCCGGTGCAGCAGCTCCGGACGCACGGTCAACTCCTCGTCGGCCATCGGTTCCTCCCAGCCCCCGTCCACCACGACGCCGACGACGCTAGGCGGCACCGGACGATGCCGCCGTGCCCTGTGGACAAGCGACGGCGGGCGTACCCCGTGGTCGTCCACAGGCGTTGCCGGTGCGCGGCCGACGGGCTATCTTGCGGCCCGCCCGCCGGTAGGGTGGGCCGCGTGATCGCCGACGCGGAACGGGGTGCGGCATGAGACCGGTCTGGCGGGTGGCGGACGTCCGCGCGGCGGAGGCGGCACTGATGGCCACCGTGCCGCCCGGCACGCTGATGCAACGCGCCGCCGCCGGACTGGCCCGGCGCTGTGCGCTCCTGCTCGCCGAGCGGGGCGGGGTCTACGCCGCCCCGGTGCTGCTGCTCGTCGGCTCCGGCGACAACGGCGGTGACGCGCTGTACGCCGGCGCCCGCCTGGCTCGGCGCGGCGCGACCGTGTCGGCCCTGCTGCTGCACCCGGAGCGGGCCCACGCCGAGGGGCTGGCTGCGCTGCGCGGCGCCGGTGGGCGGGTCGTGGACCGTCCGCCGGCCCTTCTCGACCTGGTGCTCGACGGGATCGTCGGGATCGGTGGCCAGGGTGGGCTGCGGGGGCGCGCCGAGCAGTTGGCGGCGAGCCTGCCGAGCCACCGGGGGCGCGACGGTGCCCGGGCGACCGTGGTGGCGGTGGACGTGCCCAGCGGCGTCGCGGTGGACACCGGGGCGGTGCCGGTGACCGGGTCCGGCCGACCCAACGCGGTACGCGCCGACGTGACGGTGGCCTTCGGCGCGCTGAAGCCGGCCCTGGCGGTCGGACCCGCCGCGGCCCTGGCCGGCCAGGTGGAGTTGGTCGACATCGGGTTGGCGCCGTGGCTACGGGGCAGCCCGGCGCTGCACGTCGTGGAGCGCTCGGACGTGACCGACTGGTGGCCCACCCTCGCCGCCGCCGCCGAGAAGTACACCCGGGGCGTGGTCGGGTTGGCCACCGGGTCCGCGACGTACCCCGGTGCGGCGGTGCTCTCCGTCGGTGGCGCGCTGGCCGGCCCGACGGGCCTGGTCCGCTACGCCGGAAGTGCCCGGGACGAGGTGGTGCGCAACCACCCGTCGGTGATCGCCGCCGATCGGGTCGCCGACGCCGGCCGGGTCCAGGCGTGGGTGTGTGGTTCGGGGCTCGGCACCGGTCAACAGGCCGCGGCGGAGTTGCGAGCGGTGCTCGCCGCGCCGGTGCCGGTGGTGCTGGACGCCGACGCGCTGACCCTGCTGGTGGACGGCTCCCTCGCCGATCAGCTGCGCCGGCGGGACGCACCGATCGTGGTCACCCCGCACGACCGGGAGTTCGCCCGGCTCTGCGGCGAGGAACCCGGCGCCGACCGGGTCGCCGCCGCGCTGCGGCTGGCCGCCTGGATGAACGCGGTGGTGCTGCTCAAGGGGGATCGCACGGTGATCGGCACGCCGGACGGCCGGGCGTACGTCAACCCGACGGGCACTGCGGCACTGGCCACCGGGGGCACCGGCGATGTGCTGGCCGGCCTGCTCGGTTCGCTGCTCGCGGCGGGGCTGCCCGCGGAGCGGGCCGCCGCCGTGGCGGCGTACCTGCACGGGCTCGCCGGCCGGGAGGCGGCCCGGGGCGGCCCGGTGACCGCGCCGGACGTGGCCGCCGCGCTGCGCCCGGTGCTGGCCGACCTGACCTGAGTACCCGCCGCGGTGATCAGCGCGGAAAGTAGGCTGGGGCCATGTGGCAGGCCGAGGTACGTGTGGACCTTGACGCGATCCGGGAGAACGTCGACCGGCTGCGCGCCGGCACCGTCGCCGAGGTGATGGCGGTGGTCAAGGGTGACGGCTACGGCCACGGCATGGTGCCGGCGGCCCGGGCCGCGCTCGACGCCGGGGCGAACTGGCTCGGCGTCTGCACCCTGGACGAGGCGCTGGCGCTACGCGCGGCCGGCATCGACGCCCCGGTGCTGGCCTGGCTGCTCGCGCCGGGGTTGCCGCTGCACACCGGCGTCACCGCTGGTGTCGACCTGGGGGTGGCGAGCCTCCCGCAGCTCGACGAGATGATCGAGGCGAGCCGGACCGCCGGGCGGCCGGCCCGACTGCACTTGAAGATCGACACTGGCCTGGCCCGGGGCGGGGCGACCGTCGCCGACTGGCCCACCCTGCTCGACGCCGCGGCCAAGGCGCAGGCCGACGGACTGGTGGAGGTGGTCGGGGTGTGGAGCCACTTCGTCTACGCGGACCTGCCCGGTCATCCGACCACCGACCGTCAGCTGGCCGTCTTCCACGAGGGACTGGAGATGGTCGAGCGGGCCGGGCTGCACCCGCGCTACCGACACCTGGCCAACTCGGCGGCCACGCTGACCCGGCCTGACACCCACTTCGACCTGGTCCGCCCGGGACTGGCCGTCTACGGCCTCTCACCGGTGGCGGGCCAGACCTACGGGCTGCGCCCGGCGATGACCGCCAGGGCCCGGGTGATGCTGACCAAGCGCGTCCCGGCCGGCTCGGGCGTCTCGTACGGCCACACCTACACCACCGAGCGCGAGGCGAACCTGGCCGTGGTGCCACTCGGCTACGCCGACGGCGTACCCCGGCACGCCTCGAACTCCGGCCCGGTGCAGCTCGGCGGAGTTCGGCGGACCATCTCCGGCCGGGTCTGCATGGACCAGTTCGTGCTCGACTGCGGCGACGACCCGGTGGCCGCCGGCGACGTGGTCACCCTGTTCGGCGACGGCACCGACGGTGGCCCCACCGCCGACGACTGGGCCGAGGCGGTCGGCACCATCAACTACGAGATCGTCACCCGGTTCGGCAGTACCCGGGTACCCCGGGTCTACGACGGTCACCCGGTATGACGGGGTTGCGCATCCCGCGGCCCCGGACCACCGTGGGAAAGGCTGCCGGCCTGGTCGGTGCGGTGTTCGGCGTGGCCGCCGCCGGGTTGGCCGCCGGTGTCGCCACGGAACGCGCCCTGGTCCGCCGGTTCAAGGATGATCCCGCCGACCCGTACGCCGACGAGGTCTTCGGCGAGCAGCGCTCCGACGCGGCGTACCGGCTGGAGATGCCCGACGGCACCGACATCCACGTCGAGGTCGTCGAGCCGACCCGGCCGGTCGCGGACAATCCGACCGTGGTGCTGGTGCACGGCTTCTGCCTGGACATGGGCACCTTCCACTTCCAGCGCAAGATGCTGGCGCAGCGGGGCGAGCACCGGATCGTCGCGTACGACCAGCCCGGGCACGGCCGGTCGGGGCGGCTGGAGAGCGGCGAGTACGACCTGGTCGCGCTCGGACACACGCTCCGCCGGGTGATCGACGAGGTGGCACCGGACGGGCCGCTGGTGCTGGTCGGCCACTCGATGGGCGGCATGACCATCATGTCGCTGGCCGAGCTGTTCCCCGAGATGTTCGGCGACCGGGTGGTGGGCACCGTGCTGATGGCCACCTCGGGCGGGATGCTGGCGGAGACGAAGCTGGTCGCGCCCGCCCTGCTCGGCCGGGTCGGCGCACCGGTGCTCTACATGGCCGGCAACGTGACCCGCTACGGCGGGCCGGTGATCGACCGGGCCCGCAGGTCGACCAGCAACGTGGCCTGGCTGCTCACCCGCAGGTACGGCTTCGGCACTGCCAAGCCGAGCCCGGCCCTGGTGTCGTACGTGGAGCAGATGAACTCCCGTACCTCCGCCGACACGGTGACCCGCTACCTGCGTACGCTGGCGACCCACTCCCGGTTCCCCGCGCTGGCCGCGCTGGAGGGCACACCGGTCCTGGTGATCGTCGGAGACAAGGACATGATCACGCCGCTGATCCATTCCGAGGAGATCGTCCGGCGACTGCCGCACGCCGAGTTCGTCCAGATCCAGGACAGCGGGCACGTGGTGATGCTGGAGCACGCCGACGAGGTCAACGTCGCGCTGAGCCGATTCCTCGACACCTGCGAGCGGGACGAGTCGTGATCCGGTTCGAACTGCCGGCCGTCGCGGACACGCACGCGTTCGGCCGGCGGCTGGCGCAGCTCCTGCGCGCCGGCGACCTGGTGCTGCTCACCGGCCCCCTGGGTGCCGGCAAGACCGCGTTGACCCAGGGGATCGGGGCCGGGCTGGGAGTGCTCGGTGACATCACCTCGCCGACCTTCGTGATCGCCCGGGTGCACCGCCCCGATCCGGTCGACGGGCGGCAGGTGGCGTTGGTGCACGCCGACGCGTACCGGTTGGGCGACGCGGGCGACCCCCGGGCCGAGATCGACGACCTCGACCTTGACGCGTCGGTCGACGACTCGGTGACCGTGGTCGAGTGGGGCGAAGGACTCGTCGAGCAACTGGCCGACGCCCATCTGCAGATCCGCCTGCATCGGCACGACGACGACACCCGGACGGCGGAGTTGGAGCCGGTCGGTGGCGACTGGGCGCAGCGCCTCGGGGCCCTCACCGCCCGGGGCTGAGCGCTGTCGTACCCGGTGCCTACAGTGCCCGCAGACGTTCCGACCGGTGAAAGGTTGCCGATGCCCGACGACACCCCCGCTCCCGACCTGCTGGCGCTGCTCCCCGACGAGTGGCGGGCGGTGCTGGCGCCTCATCTCGACCCGGCCCGGATGTCCGCGTTGAGCGAGTTCGTCGCTGCGGAGTACGCCGCCGGCCCGGTCTTTCCGCCGGTGGAGGATCTCTTCTCGGCCTATCGGCTCTGCCCGCCGTCGGCCTGCCGGGTGCTGATCCTCGGGCAGGATCCCTACCACCGCGTCGGTCAGGCCCACGGGCTCAGCTTCAGCGTGCGCGAGGGTGTGTCGGTGCCACCGTCGCTGCGCAACGTCTTCAAGGAGCTGGGCGAGGATCTGGGCGTGCCGAAGCCGCGCAGCGGCAACCTCGACGGCTGGGCGGCGCAGGGTGTGCTGCTGCTCAACTCGGTGCTGACCGTGCGGCAGGGCACCCCCGGCTCGCACGCCAACCGCGGTTGGGAGCAGTTCACCGATGCGACCATCCGGGCCCTCGACGCGCTGGACTCGCGGGTGGTGTTGCTGCTCTGGGGTGGCTATGCGCGCAAGAAGGCGGCGCTGGTCAGCAACCCGCAGCACGTGGTCCTGGAGGCCGGTCACCCCAGCCCGATGAACCCACGCGGTTTCCTCGGCAGCCGCCCGTTCAGCGCGGCCAACAAGGCGCTCGCCGACGCCGGCCTGCCCACAATCGACTGGGAGCGCTCGGCCGGCTGAGCCGTGTGCTCCTCCCGCCCCGCCGCCCGCGCGTGCCTGGGTGGTGGCATCCGCCTGGTTGGTCGGTGGAGCCGGTCTACCGGTATTCCTTGACTAACGTCGATCCTTGGATAACGATATCGGAAATATAGATGCTGGCTAACGTCTTCAGTCTGGGGGTCAGTAGCACCGGAAAGTAGCAGTTAGAGCACCCACCCAACTGACAGTCCGGCAATTCGTACAACCATGGCGTGGCATCGACACGTGGTGACCGTCCCTCAACCACCCGCACCCCGCCGATTACGTCACGCCGCCTCTCGCAGGAAGAAGCACACCACCATGAACGAAGTCCCCACCCACCCCAAGAGTCGCCGACGCGGCCGCGTCAGGATGCTGGCTGCCGCAGCCTTCGCCGCAGTGTTGGCCACCACCGGCACCGTCGCGATCTCGGCCAGCCCCGCCCACGCCGAGGCCGACCGGCAGGTCTGCTCGAACACGGAAGGCACCCACAACGGGTTCTTCTTCTCGTTCTGGAAGGACAGCGGCGACGCCTGCATGGTGTTGCGCGAGAACGGCCGCTACACCAGCTCGTGGAGCAGGAGCACCAACAACTGGGTCGGCGGCAAGGGCTGGAACCCCGGAACCCGCCGCACGATCAGCTACTCGGGCAGCTACAACCCGGGCAACAACAACAGCTACCTCGCCCTGTACGGCTGGACCCGCAGCCCGCTCGTCGAGTACTACATCGTCGAGAACTTCGGCAGCTACAACCCGAGCAGCGGCGCCACCCGGCTCGGCAGCGTCACCACCGACGGCGGCACCTACGACATTCTGCGCAGCCAGCGGGTCAACCAGCCCTCGATCGACGGCACCCAGACGTTCTACCAGTACTGGAGCGTCCGGCAGCAGAAGCGCAGCAGCGGCACCATCACCACCGCCAACCACTTCGACGCCTGGGCCCGCGCTGGCCTGAACCTCGGCAACCACTACTACCAGATCATGGCCACCGAGGGTTACCAGAGCCAGGGAAGCTCGGACATCACCGTCTCGGAAGGCGGCACCCCCGGCCCCGGCCCGACCAACCCGCCCAACCCGACCACCCCGCCGCCCAGTGGCGGTTCCGGCCAGATGATCGTCGGTCAGGAGTCCGGCCGGTGCCTGGACGTGCCGAACTCCAGCACGAGCAACGGCACCCAGATCCAGTTGTATGACTGCTGGGGTGGCTCGAACCAGCGGTTCACCCACACCTCCAGCAGGCAGCTGACGGTGAACGGCAAGTGCCTGGACGTGCCGAACTCCAGCACGAGCAACGGCACCCGGATCCAGTTGTATGACTGCCACAGCGGCGCGAACCAGCAGTGGAACATCAACTCCAACGGCACGATCACCGGAGTGCAGTCAGGGTTGTGCCTCGACGCCGGTGGCAGCGGTAACGGGGCTGCGATCCAGCTGTACAGCTGCTGGGGTGGAGCAAACCAGCAGTGGAGCCGCCGCAACTGATCCGTCGCTCGGGGCCGGGCTCTGACGGGCCTGGCCCCGTGCCTCCTTGAGAACCACAGCAGTATTGAATAGTGATTGCTCTGTGCAATCACAGCGCCGGTGCCTGGTGCGACTGACGCTGTGCCAGCCTCGGTCGGCAGGGCTCCGTCACAGTGCGGTAAGCGATGTGACGGAGCCCTGCTCAGCACGACCGAGGGCGCCGCGCCCTGATGTTGGCGATACGGCGCCGTACGGGGCTGCCGACCTCGGTGTTACCGGGGGCACAAGCGCCTCGGTCGCCGGGATCCAGGTGCCTTCGTCGTTAAATGTCCTGACTACTTACCGTCATGGGTGCGGTGCGCGCGAGCGCTACGACCCGGCGGCGATGGCGGGCGGGCGTCCAAGGGCCGGAGGCGATGCGGCTAGGCTGGTTCACCGTGCTCGTACTCGTGGTGGACAGCTCGACCCCGGCGGTGACCGCGGCGCTGGTCGAGGTCACCGCGAACTCGGTGGTCACTCGGGCGCAACGGTGCACGGTCGACGCCCGCGCCCACGGTGAACTGCTGGCCCCGCAGGTGGAGGCGGTGCTCGCCGACGCGGGCGCCCGCCCGGTCGACCTGGCCGCGATTGTCGCCGGGCTCGGCCCCGGCCCGTTCACCGGGCTGCGGGTGGGCCTGGTCACCGCCGCCACCATGGGGCAGGTGCTCGACATTCCGGCGTACGGTGTCTGCTCGCTGGACGCCATCGGCCATCCGGCGGCGGCCGGCGAGCCGGTGCTGGCCGCGACCGACGCGCGACGCCGGGAGATCTACTGGGCGGTCTACGACGGTGCGGGCCAACGTCTGGTCGGTCCGGAGGTCGGCGCGCCGGCGGTGGCCGCCGAGCGGGCCCGGGAGTTGGGCGCGACCACGGCCGTCGGTGACGGTGCCCACCGCTACGCCGATGCCCTGGGCCTGCCGCTGCGGGACGAGCCGCGCTACCCGGATGCGGGCGCGCTGGCCACCCTCGCCGCCGAGCGGATCCGTGCCGGCGCACCCGGCGATCCGTTGACCCCGCTCTACCTGCGCCGACCCGATGCGGTGGCGGCCACCGCGCGCAAACCGGTCCTGCCGTGAGCCCGGCGCATGCGGCCCCGTTCCGCTGGTGGCACATCGACGAGGTGCTGCCGATCGAGGCGGATCTCTTCGGGGCCGAACAGTGGTCCGCGGCGATGTTCTGGAACGAGCTGTCGCACGGGCATTTCTACCGGGTGGCGACCGACGATGACGGCACCGTGCTCGGCTACGCGGGGCTGGCTCTTGCCCCGCCCGACGAGGCGTGGGTGCAGAACATCGCGGTCCGGCGCGACGCGCAGCGCCGTGGGGTCGGGCGGTTGCTGCTGGAAGCGCTGCTCGCCGAGGCCACCCGCCTCGGGGTACGCGCGGTGCTGCTGGAGGTCGCCGCGGACAACGCGCCGGCGCAGCGGCTGTACGCGATGCACGGGTTCGAGCCGATCGGCGTGCGGCGCGGCTACTACCAACCGAGCAACACCGACGCGCTGGTGATGCAGCGCATCCAGGACTGAGACTCCCATGGCTGACGAACCACTGATCCTCGGCATCGAGACCTCGTGCGACGAGACCGGCGTCGGCATCGTTCGCGGGCACACCCTGCTCGCCGACGCGCTGGCATCCAGCGTGGAGCAGCACGCCCGGTTCGGCGGGGTGGTGCCCGAGGTGGCCAGCCGGGCGCACCTGGAGGCCATCGTGCCGACCATGCAGCGGGCGTTGACCGAGGCGGGGGTGACCCTCGCCGACATCGACGCGATCGCGGTCACCGCGGGTCCCGGTCTGGCCGGCGCGCTGCTGGTCGGGGTGGCTGCGGCCAAGGGGTACGCGGTCGCCGCCGAGAAACCCGTCTACGGCGTCAACCACCTGGCCGCGCACGTCGCCGTGGATACCCTGGAGCACGGGCCGTTGCCCGAACCGGCGGTCGCGCTGCTGGTCTCCGGCGGGCATTCGTCCCTGCTCCTGGTCGACGACCTGGCCCGAGGGGTGACCCCGCTGGGCGCCACCATCGACGACGCGGCCGGCGAAGCCTTCGACAAGGTGGCCCGCCTGCTCGGCCTGCCCTTCCCCGGTGGGCCGTACATCGACCGGGAGGCCCGGGCCGGCGACCCGGCGGCGATCGCCTTCCCGCGCGGGCTGACCGCCGCCAAGGACCTCGCCGCGCACCGCTACGACTTCTCCTTCTCCGGGCTGAAGACCGCGGTGGCCCGCTGGGTGGAGGCACGGCAGCGGGCCGGCGAGCCGGTGCCGGTCGCCGACGTGGCCGCGTCCTTCCAGGAGGCGGTCTGCGACGTGCTGGTCGGCAAGGCGCTGGACGCCTGCCGTACCAACGGCATCGAGACTCTGGTGATCGGCGGGGGAGTGGCGGCCAACTCGCGGCTGCGGGCGATGGCCGAACAACGGGCCGCCCGACACGGCATCCGGGTACGCGTTCCCCGACCCGGGCTCTGCACCGACAACGGCGCGATGGTGGCGGCGCTCGGCGCGCACCTGGTCGCCTCGGGTGTCGCGCCGAGCCGGCTCGACCTGCCCACGGATTCGGCCATGCCGTTGACCACGATCAGCGTGTGAGGGAGGACGGCGACGTGATCGTACGGATGTGGGAGGCACGAGCGGAGTCGTACGCGCTCGCCGACCTGATCACCTGGGTCTGCGACACCGCCCTGCCCGAGTTCGAACACGACCCGCTGCACCTGTCCAGTGAGGTCTTCTCCTCCACCGACCACCGGGTGGTGGTGATCTCCAAGTGGCGCAGCAGCCCCCGGTCACTGCCGGATCCGCCGGTGATGCTGATCGCCCGCGCGCCACACGCCTGGGACTTCACCCAGGTGGACCGCTGAACCGTCGACGACTTAACCCTGCGGTGGCCCGTCAGCGGATGGTCACCGTGGTGGTGGCGGTGGAGCGGTCGATTTCGCTGGTCCGGGCGGTGATCCGCAGCGTCCACTCGCCGGCGGTCGGGAAGTGGATCTCGGCGCTGCCGTGGTGTGGTTCCAGCGCGTCGACCTCGACGGTGATCGGCTCGATGCCGGCCGCCGGCAGCGCGGCGGTGATGGTCCACTCCACCACCGGCAGCTCCTTCGCCTGTGGCGTGTAGACGTAGGCGTGCAGGCTGTTCGCGGTGCCCGCGGCTGCCGGGTAGACGTCGAACTGGAGCGTGAACAGGTTGGTGCGCAGCGACTGCGCGACGCCCTCCCGGGTCACCCCGCCGGGTGAGGTGCCGGCCGTACGACCGGGTGGGGTCTGCACGAGCACCGCGGTCAGCGCCAGCACCACCGCCGTCGCGGCGAGTTCGACGCCGGCCGCGCGGGCGACCCGTCGGGGCCGGCCGGCGGCGTCCTGCCGGCTGATCAGTCGTCGCTGGCCGGCCGCCACGACCAGCACCCCGGCCAGCAGCGCCGCCTTGGCGCAGAGCAGTTGTCCGTAGGTGCTGCCGAGCAGCGCCGACGGTCGGCCGAGTTCGATCGCGGCCTGGCCGAGCCCGGCGGCGATCAGCCAGGCCACCGCGAGGGTGGCCAGCCGCGACCAGGCGGGCAGGATCCGGCCGAGAACCCGTTCGTGGGTGTCCCGCAGCAGGAACACGGTGAGGGCGATCAGGCCGCCCAGCCAGACGGTCACGCCGGCGATGTGCAGGGTGCCGAGCGCGATGCTCACCGGTGGCAGCGGTGCGGCGACGGGGTGCCCGGCCAGCGGCCAGGTGACCATCCCGGCCAGGCCCACCACGGCCAGCGCACCACCGCGTGCTCGGCCGGCCGTGCCGCGCACGACCGCCGGCACCAGGGCTGCGGCCAGGCCGACCAGGGCCAGCCGGGCGAGCAGCACCACCCCGATGTCGCTGTCCGCGACCGCGCGCAGGTCGGCCGGGGTGAGTTGCCCGGTCGGCGCGCCGACCACCTGGGCGGCCTGCCCGATCCAGGTGCCCACCGTGCTGACGGCGACCAGGCCGAGCCCGAGCAGCGCCATTGTCGTCGCGCCCCGACGGGAGCGGCGGCGGGGCCACATGGTGGCCACGAGCAGCGGCGGTCCGACCGCCAGGACCAGGCCCAGATATCCGATGTACTTCGCCGCCGGCACCAGCGCCCCGGCCGGGTTCTCGGACTCCGTCGGCGGTGTCGGTGGGGTCGCCGACGGCGCCCCGGCGGCGAAGGTGAAGCTGCCGGCGACCGGATGGCTGTCGGCCGAGATGACGCGGTAGCTGACCAGGTAGGTGCCGAGTGGACGGTCGGAGGGCCGCAGGGCGATCCGCATGGTCCGATTCCGGACCTCCGGCTCGCCGATGTTGATCCGCTTGCCGTCGGGCGCGAGGACCTGCACCCGGCCGGGGACCACACCGATCGTCTCGCTGAAGGTCACCAGCACCTCGCGTGGCGCGTACCCGAGAACCTCGTCGCGCTGCGGGGTGGTGGCCACCACGACGGCGTGCGCCGCCGCTGGGCCGGCTGGGCCCAGGGCGGCGCACAACGAAACCAGGATCAGCCCGAGTAGGGCAGCGGCCCGGGTACGGGTGGTCATCGGTCCACGTGGCGGAGGCTAGCTACGCCGGAACATGCGGTACGTGAGGAAACCACCGGTGCCGAGGGCGCCGAGGAAGATCGCCCAGATCAGGGTGTTGCTGACGCCGATCTGCGGGCCGGTGTTGGCCGACGCGGCAGCCAACAGGCCGTCGTTGCCGGGGGCGGGCAGCGCGGCGGGCGGCAGCTCCGCCCAGCGGACCAGTCCGGTGCTCTCCAACATGACCATGTGGTCGCCGACGAAGGTGTTCGTCGCGTTGGCCAGGTCCCGGATGACGGCGTTGCGGGTGCTGGCCCGGACCGCACCGACAACCGGGAAGATCTTGCCGTGGGCGACCCGCAGCCGGGTGACGAAGATCTGGTCGAAGCGGGCGCCATTGGCGTTCTTCATCTCGTCCAGCCAACCCTGCTGCTCCGCCGTTGGTGTGTTCGGGATGGTGGCACCGAGCTTGTTGGCGGCCTCCACGGTGAGCCGGTCCAGCTCCTCGTGCTGTCGGGCGATCTCCGCGCCGATCTCGCGGACGACCCGCGACTGGCCCTTCTCGGCGGCCATCTGCCCGGCCGGCATCTCCCAGAGCCCGGCCAGCCGTACCCCGTCGAGCAGTGCCTGGTCGGCGGCGGCGAGTTGCTGACCGGCGGGCGCGGCCAGCGCCACGCCCGGCAGCAGGCCGATGCCTGCGGCGATCATGATGAGCAGCACCGCCAAGCGACGGGACCGGTTGCCCTGCCGGCGACGAGCGGAATCCAGCGGTGCCATGTCTGCGGCGCCTCCTCGGACGAGAACCGATCGTATGAGCGACGGACGTCCGAACCCGTCGGCCCGGCCGTCCGCACACTGGTACGGATGGTTTGCCTGATCAGTTCATCAGTTGGTGAAACCGACTCGCGGTCGAGGTCAGCCGACGTCGAGCGGGTCGGCGAGCAGCCGGTCGAAGGCGAGTTCGGCGGCACCGACGAGTGGGGCGTCCTCGCCGAGCTTCGGGGTGCGCAGCCGTACGTGCTCCAGGCAGGCGGGCAGACCGTTGGAGTTGAGCCGGCTGCGCATCTGGGCCGCGGCGGCCAGATAGAGGTCGCGCATGGTGCCGCCGAAGATGACCATCTCCGGATTGAAGATGTTGACCAGGTTGGCGACGCCGAAGCCGAGCCAGTCGCCGGCCTGGCGTACGGCGCTCTGGGCCCGGGCGTCACCCCGGTCGGCGGCGTCGAAGACGGCCAGCATCGCGTCCCGGCCCCGGGCGTCGGAGCGGCCGGCGGCCCGGAGCAGTCCGTGCTCGCCGATCTCGGTCTCCCAGCAGCCCCGGTTGCCGCATTCGCAGCGCGCCCCGTCGCGGACCACCACCATGTGCCCGACCTCACCGCTGTAGCCGCCGTGCCCGGTCAGTCGCCGGCCACCGGCGATGATTCCGGCGCCCACTCCGACGTCGCCGTAGAGGTAGATGACGTTGTCGCAACCGGCCGCCGCGCCACGGGCATGTTCGGCGAAGGCGGCGACATCGGCCACGTTGCCCACCGTGACCGGCACGTCGACGCCGAGTTCCGCGCCGAGCGCCGCGCCGATCGGCTCGTCCACCCAACCGGTGGTCGGCCCGAGCCGGACCAGACCGTCGTCGCGGCGCACCATGCCGCAGACCGCCACCCCGGCGCCGACGCAGACGGCGCCCTCCGGCAGCGCCTGCCGCATCTCCTTGACGGCCCCGGCCAACAGCGGCGCGGCCTCCGTGGCGGTGAGACCGCGTGGCCGGTCCAGCTCCCGGCGGTCGAGCACCGCACCGCCCAGACCGACCCGCGCGGCCCGCAGCCGGTCCACCTCGATGCTGTACGCGTACGCGAACACCCGGTCCGACTCGGGCCGGACGACCAGCGATGGTCGTCCGGCCCGGCCGGTTTCCCTCGGCGCCCCCTCACTCACCAGGCCGGCCGCGGCGAGGTCGGCGGTGAGCGCGCCGATGGTGCTCCGGTTCAGCCCCAGCGTGGTGGTCAACTCCGCGCGCGTGGTGGCGCCGTGCAGGTGCACGTGGCGCAGCAGGGCACCGAGATTCTGTCGACGGATCTCGTCCTGGCTCGGTCCTACGCGCATCGGGGAGTGACTACCTTCGGTGGAGCGGGTCAGCGGTTACCGGTGGCGGCGGCTCGTCGTCGGGACAGCGCGTCGACGCTGGCGGCCAGCAGCAGCACCACGCCGGTGACCACGTACTTGACGCCGGAGCTGTAGCCCATCAGGCCCATGCCGTTGTCGATCACCGCGACCACGGCGCCGCCGAGCACCGCGTCCAGGACGCGGCCCTTGCCGCCGAAGAGGCTGGTGCCGCCGATCACGGCCGCGCCCACGGCGTAGAGCAGCACGTTGCTGCCACCGGTGTTCGGGTCGACCGAGTTGGCCCGGCTGGCGGCGACGATGCCGCCGATCGCGGCCATCGTCGAGCAGATCATGAAGACCGAGATGCGGATCCGGTCCACGTTGATGCCGGCCCGACGGGCGGCCTCCTTGTTACCGCCGACCGCATAGATGTGCCGGCCGTAGCTGGTGCGCTGCAGCACGAACGTCCAGAGCACGAGCAGTACGGCGATGATCGGCACCACGATCGGCACGCCCTTGAGCGAGCTGATCAGCACGTTGCGGCTGCGCTCCAGGTTGAGCACGTAGACCGCGAGGCCGAGGATGACCGTCAGCCCGCCGATTCGGGCCAGCACCACCGTGAACGGGTCGTTGACCAGGCCCCGGGTGGCGCGGCTGCGGTACCGGAGCAACTGCACGGCGGCGTAGCCGGCGACGGCGAGTGCGGCGAGCGCCCAGCCGAGCGCCGGGGGCAGGTTGCGGTTGGCGATCGCCACCAGCACCGAGTCGCGTACCGAGATGTTGCGGCCTTCCTCCATCAGCAGCAGCACCACACCCTGGAAGGCCAGGAAACCGGCCAGGGTGACGACGAAGGAGGGAATGCCGACCTTGGCGACCAGGAAACCCAGTGAGGTGCCGATGACGATGCCGGTGAAGACGGCGGCGAGCACCGCGACGTACCACGGGTATCCCAGCACCGTCACCACGTTGGCCAGCACCGCCGCGCAGACGCCGCTGGCGAAGCCGGCCGACAGGTCGATCTCACCCAGCAGCAGGACGAAGACCAGGCCCATCGCGATCAGGGTGACCGCCGCGCCCTGGGTGAACAGGTTGGCGAGGTTGCCGGCGGTGAGGAACGACGGCCGCATGATCGAGAAGACCGTGCAGAGCACGAAGAGGCCGAGTACGGCGGGCAGGGCGCCGATGTCGCCACCGCGTACCCGGCGCCAGTAGTCGCGGGCGTGACTGCCGACGGTGGGTGCCGGTGCGACGGCGGCCGGCCCGTCCTGCTTGACGGCCGTGCTGCTCATGAAACGCCTCCTGGGGTGGTGCCGGCCGGTGCCGCGCCGTTGCCGCCGGTGGCCGCTTCGGCGGCGGGCCCGTGCCCGCCGGAGCGACCGGCGGTGATCAGCTCGACCACCTGGGCGTGGGTGATGTCGGTGGTCTTCACCTGGGCGACCATCTGGCCGAGGTAGAGCGCGGCGATCCGGTCGGAGACGGCGAAGACGTCGTTCATGTTGTGCGAGATGAGCACGACGGCCAGGCCGTTGTCGGCCAGCCGGCGGACCAGTTCGAGCACCTGGGCGGTCTGCGCGACGCCGAGCGCGGCGGTCGGTTCGTCCAGGATGACCAGCTTGCTGTTCCAGAGCACGGCCTTGGCGATCGCCACGGTCTGGCGCTGGCCGCCGGAGAGGCTGGAGACGTGCTGGCGCAGTGACTTGACGGTACGCACGGAGAGCCCGGCCAGGGTCTCCGCGGCCATCTGCTCCATCGTCGGCTCGTCGAGAACGATCCCGCTGACCTTCTCGCGGCCGAGGAACATGTTCTGCACGACGTCGAGGTTGTCGCAGAGCGCGAGGTCCTGGTAGACGACCTCGATGCCGAGCGACGCGGCATCACGCGGGCTGTTGATGCTCACCGGCCGGCCGTCGAAGACGAACTGCCCGGCGTCGGTGGGGTAGATGCCGCTGATGCACTTGACCAGGGTCGACTTGCCGGCGCCGTTGTCGCCGACGAGCGCGGTCACTTCGCCGGGATAGGCGGAGAGGGCGACGTCGCGCAGGACCTGGACGGGACCGAAACTCTTGTCGATCCCGCGTAGCTCCAGCAGTGGGGTCGCGGACACGGGGTTCTCCTTATTCGCGGAGGGGAGATCGGGACCGTCCAGCGGCGTCGCGCCGCCCGGCACGGGGTTGCCGTGCCGGGCGGCGTCGCCTAGGCGGGTGCGGTCAGCTGATGCCCGCTTCGGTGCAGAGCGTGGCGAAGTCGGCGGTGCAGACCTGCTCCTTCGTCACGTAGCCGTCGGCGATGACGTCCTTGACGTTCTCCTTGAAGATTGCCGTCGGGGTCAGCAGGACGGCGGGCACGTCACGGCCACCCTCCGGGTCCTTCACCGTCTGGCCGGTCTCCTTGCGCTCGCCCTTGGCCAGCGCGATGGCCAGCTCGGCGGCGGCGTCCGCCTCCTGCTTGACCGCCTTGTAGACGGTCATGCACTGGTCGCCGGCGAGGATGTTCTGCAGACCCTGCGGGTCGGCGTCCTGACCGGTCACCGGGACCTTGCCGTTGAGGTTGTTCTTCTTCAGCACCGAGATGGCGGCGTTGCCGAGGCCGTCGTTCGCGGACAGCACACCGTCGATCTTGCCGCCGGTCTGGGTCAGCATCTGCTCGAAGATCGTGGCGGCCTGGGCGTTGTCCCAGTCCGGCACGGACTGGTCCGGGCCCTTGGTGTACTCGTTCGCGTCGAACTTGGGCTTGAGGATCGAGTCGTACCCGTTCTTGAACAGGGTGGCGTTGTTGTCGGTCGGCGACCCGTTGAGGTACGCCACGACCGGGTTCTCCACCTTCTGGTCGGTCAGGCACTTGACCAGGCCTTCGCCCTGGAGCTTGCCGACGGCCTCGTTGTCGAAGCTGACGTAGTACTCCGCCGAGCCGCCGAGGG
Source organism: Micromonospora phaseoli (assembly GCF_900109115.1). Taxonomy (GTDB): domain Bacteria; phylum Actinomycetota; class Actinomycetes; order Mycobacteriales; family Micromonosporaceae; genus Micromonospora; species Micromonospora phaseoli. The sequence goes on along the minus strand of NZ_FNYV01000003.1, from coordinate 419,897 downwards.
TGAGGCGGTCGTAGTCGATGGTCGCGACGCCCTGCGACTTGGCCTTGTCGAGGACGGCCTTGCCGGTGCCGGAGTCCAGGTTGACGATCATCAGCGCGGTGACGCCGCTGGTGATCATCTGGTCGGCGATGGTCTGGAAGGCGGACTTGTCGCCCTGGGCGTTCTGGATGTCGTACTCGACGCCAGCGGCCTTGAACGCCTCTTCGAGGAACTTGCGGTCCGCGCTCTCCCAACGGACGGAGGACTTGCTGTCCGGGAGGATCACGCCGATCTTCGGGGTCTGGTCGGACCCGGCCTGGTCGTCGCCGGAGTCGTTACCGCAGGCCGTCATGCTGCCGAGGGCCAGCAGGCCCACGGCGCCGACGGCGAGGAAGCCCTTGCGCATGTGCAGGGTCCTTTCGAGGGTGGGGGATGGGTGTCGGTGTTTGTTTTGTTGTGTCCGGCAACGTATTCCGCGTCAACTCGCCAGCACAAGGGTGCGGTGGTCACGAGTTTGTTGTCGGCGGTAACAATTCAGCAACGCCGTCGACACCCGGCCGCCACCGGCCGGTCTCGACCCGAAACGCGTCAGGTGGTGTTGCGGCCCGAGCCGGGGTCGAGTTCACGCCGTCGGGCGGCAGACCAGCACCGTCGGGGCACCGGCGACCCGGGTGAGTACCAGGCTCGCCGACTGGTCGCCGGCCAGCCGCAGGTCACGCCGGAGCCGTTCCGGTTCCAGCGCGGAGCCTCGCTTGAGGATCTCCACCCGGCCGACCCGGCGCTCCCGCAGCAGCGCCCGCAGCCGCTTGAGGGAGAACGGCAACACGTCGGTCACCTCCAGGCAGCGGGCGTACGGGGTCGACGTCGCCTGGTCGGCGTAGAGGTAGGCGATGGTCGGGTCGGCCAGCGAGGCGTCCAGTTCGATGGCCAGCTCGGCCACCAGGTGAGCGCGGACCACCGCCGGATCCGGGTCGTACAGGAAGCGGCGTACCGGCCCGACCGACGCCTCCAGCGCCCCCGACCCGGTCAACTGGTGCACCGACTCGCCGCCGGCCGGGTGATAACAGGGGGCCCCTTTGCTACCTGAGGCGTTAACCGGGGGCCCTTCCTTCACTACGGTCGCCCGGCGGGGGGTTTCGGCGAGCGGGCCGGCCCAGAGGGTCGCCTCGACCAGGTCGCCGTCGACGCTGACCCACTCGGCCTCGGCGCCCGACGGGATCAGGGCGTGGTCGATGCCGGGTGCCACCTTCACCACCGTGTACGGCATCCGCTCGACCAGGCCGGTGACGAAGTCCCACGGCGGTGAGTACGAGTTGGGGTCGAAAATCCGGCGGCCGGTGCCGGCCCGACGGCGGGCCGGATCGCAGAAGACCGCCGCCACCCGGGTCACGTCGAACGCGGTCGCGTCGCCGCACTCGACGGTGAACAGCTCGGCCAGCCCGGCCGCCCGCGCGTTCGCCTCGGCCAGTACGGCGGTGAGCGGGTCGGCCTCCACGCCGTACACCCGGATGCCCTCGCGGGCGGCGGCGAGCGCGTCGGCACCCAGCCCGCAGCCCAGGTCGGCCAGCGTGGCCACCCCGGCGGCGCGCAGCCGGTGCGCCCGGCGTCGTGCCACCACCGCGCGGGTGGCCTGCTCCAGGCCCGCCCGGGTGAAGAACATCGTGGCCGCTGTCGGCCCGAACTTGCCCACCGCCCTGCGGCGCAGCTCCGCCTGGGTCAGCGCCGTCGCCGCGAGTCCGGCCGGCACCCCGGCCGCCCGAAGCGCCATGGCCGCGGCCAGCGGATCGCCGCCGGCCACCCGGTCCGCCGCGTCGAGCGCGGCCGACCCCTCAGGCGTACGCAACGCGGCCAGTTGCTCCAGATCCACCCGCCCATTCTCCCGGCCCCCACCACGACGACCCACCCGCCGGGGGGGGGCAGGCACTCGCCGGGGCCCGGCTTGATCGTCTGCACTTCAGTGAGTCGACACGCCGATGACCGAGTCACTGGAGTGCAGACGATCAATGTGCCGACCGGTGGCGGGGGTGCCCCGCAGGTGCTCCAGTTGATCGCGCATGGTTGCCCGCTCGCCGACCTGGCGGCACCGGGTGGTTGAGAGGCGACACGGGAGGCGCGGATTGGCACTCTCCTTGACGGAGTGCTAGCCGAGGAATAACCTGCGATTAGCACTCTCACCCTGAGGGTGCCAATCTCCGGGCCCTGGTGTCCGGGGGTTGAACGCCAGGCGGACCGGCACCCGCGACGACGGCCCCGCCCGGTGGCATGTGGCAGATTGACGCCGGTCGGCATGCCGACCGGCAACGAAACCAAGTACCCCAGGAGGGTATGCCCGTGACTACCGCGACCAAGGTTGCGATCAAGCCGCTCGAGGACCGCATCGTGGTCCAGGCGAACGAGGCCGAGACCACCACCGCCTCGGGCATCGTGATCCCCGACACCGCCAAGGAGAAGCCGCAGGAGGGCACCGTCCTCGCTGTTGGCCCGGGCCGGATCGACGACAAGGGCAACCGCGTGCCGATCGACGTCTCCGTCGGCGACACCGTCCTCTACTCGAAGTACGGCGGCACCGAGGTCAAGTACGCCGGCGAGGAGTACCTGGTGCTCTCCGCCCGCGACGTCCTCGCGGTCATCGAGAAGTAAGCAACCGATCAGTGACGTTGCCCCGGTCCGGCTCGCCGGGCCGGGGCATCGTCGCTTCGAAGGGACATTGATGGCGAAGATCCTGAGCTTCTCGGACGACGCCCGGCACCTGCTTGAGCACGGTGTCAATGCGCTCGCGGACACGGTCAAGGTCACCCTCGGGCCGCGCGGACGCAACGTCGTCCTGGACAAGAAATTCGGTGTGCCGACGATCACCAACGATGGTGTGACCATCGCCAAGGAGATCGAGCTCACCAACCCGTACGAGAATCTCGGCGCGCAGCTGGTCAAGGAGGTGGCGACCAAGACCAACGACGTCGCCGGCGACGGGACCACCACCGCGACCGTGCTCGCCCAGGCCATGGTCCGCGAGGGCCTGCGCAACGTCACCGCGGGCGCCAACCCGGCCGGCCTCAAGCGGGGCATCGACGCCGCCGCCGCCAAGGTCTCCGAGGCGCTGCTCGGCAAGGCGGTCGACGTCTCCGACAAGAAGTCGGTCGCGCACGTGGCGACGATCTCCGCGCAGGACGCCACCATCGGTGAGCTGATCGCCGAGGCGATGGAGAAGGTCGGCCGCGACGGTGTGATCACCGTCGAGGAAGGCTCCGCCCTGCAGACCGAGCTGGACGTCACCGAGGGCCTCCAGTTCGACAAGGGCTTCATCTCGCCGAACTTCGTCACCGACGCGGAGGCGCAGGAGTCGGTCCTGGAGGACGCGTACGTCCTGATCACCACGCAGAAGATCTCGGCGATCGAGGAGCTGCTGCCGCTGCTGGAGAAGGTCCTCCAGAACAACAAGCCGCTGCTGATCATCGCCGAGGACGTCGAGGGGCAGGCGCTCTCCACCCTGGTGGTGAACGCGATCCGCAAGACCATCAAGGTCTGCGCGGTCAAGGCTCCCGGCTTCGGTGACCGCCGCAAGGCGATGCTCCAGGACATGGCGATCCTCACCGGCGCCGAGCTGGTCGCCCCCGAGTTGGGCTACAAGCTCGACCAGGTCGGCCTGGAGGTGCTGGGCAGCGCCCGGCGCATCGTGGTCGACAAGGAGACCACCACGGTCGTCGACGGTGGTGGCCAGAGCAGCGAGGTCGCCGACCGGGTCGCCCAGATCCGCAAGGAGATCGAGGCCTCGGACTCCGAGTGGGACCGGGAGAAGCTCGCCGAGCGGCTGGCGAAGCTCTCCGGTGGCATCGCCGTGGTCAAGGTCGGCGCGGCCACCGAGGTCGAGATGAAGGAGCGCAAGCACCGCATCGAGGACGCCATCGCCGCGACCAAGGCTGCGGTCGAGGAGGGTACGGTGCCCGGCGGCGGTGCCGCCCTGGCGCAGATCCTGCCGGTGCTCGACGACGACCTCGGCTTCACCGGCGACGAGAAGGTCGGCGTGTCGATCGTGCGTAAGGCGCTGGTCGAGCCGCTGCGCTGGATCGCCCAGAACGCCGGCCACGACGGCTACGTCGTGGTGCAGAAGGTCACCGGCAAGGATTGGGGCCACGGCCTCGACGCTGCCGTGGGCGAGTACGTCGACCTGGTCAAGGCCGGCATCATCGACCCGGTCAAGGTGACCCGCAACGCGGTCACCAACGCCGCGTCGATCGCCGGGCTGCTGCTCACCACCGAGAGCCTGGTGGTGGAGAAGCCGGCGGAGTCGGAGCCCGCCTCGGGCGGCCACGGCCACGGTCACGGCCACGGTCACAGCCACCAGCACGGCCCGGGCTTCTGAGCCCTGCCGTACGCCAGTCCGGGGCGCACCGTCGTTGACGGTGCGCCCCGGACTTCTTGTCCGCGTCCAGTGGGCGTCGGCGTGGGCCGGCTCAGTCTGTCGCAACCGTCAGATCACGTAATGCCGGCCGCGCTACCGGGGAGCCGGCAGTTCGGCGACACTGGGCCGGTGAGCAGCACGACACCCCGGTACGCCGCCCTGGCCGGCGTCGCCGCCGCCGCGGCGGCCATCGGCACCGCCGAACTGGTGGCGGCCCTGACCGGCCCCCGATCGTCGCCACTGGTCGCGGTCGGTGGCCTCGTCGTGGACACCGCCCCCGAGCCGGTCAAGCGGTTCGGCATCGCGGTCTTCGGCACGTACGACAAGATCGCTCTGCTGGTCGGGACGGCACTGCTGCTCGGCGGCTTCGCGGCCCTGCTGGGAATGCTGGCCGCCCGCCGCCTGACGGTGGGCCTGGCCGGCATCGCGGCGTTCGCCGCGCTCGGCACGGCGGCGGCCCTGACCCGAGCGGACGCGAACGCCGCCGACGCGCTGCCCTCGCTGGTCGGGGCGGTGGTCGGTGGGGTGGCGCTCTGGGCGTTCATCGCCGGCCCGCTGGAGTTCGACCCGTGGCCCTGGTCTCCGCCCACCGCCGATTCGACGGCTACCCCCGCGAGCGAGCCTGATCCGGGGCCGGGGCGCTCGGTCGACCCGGACTCGCGGCGGCGGTTCCTGACCGGTGTCGGCACCGTGCTCGGGGTGGCGGCCGTGGGTGGTGTCGCCGGGCGATGGCTGGCCGGACGGCGTGGAGTGTCGGCCGCCCGGGACGCGATCACGCTGCCCGCTCCGGTCTCCGCCGCGCCGCCGGTGCCGGCCGGGGCCGACCTGGCCGTGGCGGGACTGGCCAGTTACGTGACCCCGAACCGGGGCTTCTACCGGATCGACACGGCGCTGGTGGTGCCCCAGGTCGATCCGGAGAGCTGGCGGCTGCGCATCCACGGTCGGGTCGGTAACCCGGTGACGCTGAGCTACGCCGACCTGCTGGCCCGGCCGATGGTCGAGCGCTGGGTGACCCTGGCCTGCGTCTCCAACGAGGTCGGCGGTGACCTGATCGGCAACGCCCGATGGCTCGGCGTGCCGCTGCGGGAACTGCTCGACGAAGCGGCGCCCCTCGACGGAGCGGACCAGGTGGTCGGGCGCTCGGTCGACGGCTGGACGTGTGGCACCCCGACCGCCGTGCTGCGCGACGGTCGGGACGCCCTGCTCGCGGTCGGCATGAACGGCGAGCCGCTGCCGGTGGCGCACGGCTTCCCGGTCCGGATGGTGGTCCCCGGCCTGTACGGGTACGTGTCGGCGTGCAAGTGGATCACCGAGCTGGAGTTGACCAGCTTCGCCGACTTCGACGCGTACTGGGTGCCCCGGGGCTGGTCGGCCCAGGGGCCGGTGAAGACGCAGTCGCGGATCGACACGCCCCGCCCACGCAACCGCCCGGCCGCCGGCCCGGTCGTGGTCGCGGGCGTCGCCTGGGCCCAGCACCGGGGCATCGACCGCGTCGAGGTACGCGTCGACGAAGGACCCTGGCAGGAGGCGGAGTTGGCCCCGACAGTGTCGGCGGACACCTGGGTGCAGTGGTCGTGGCGTTGGCAGGCCACCCCCGGCGAGCACACCCTCCAGGTCCGGGCCACGGACAGCACCGGCGAGACCCAGACCCCCCAGCAGCAGGACGTCGCCCCCGACGGCGCGACCGGTTGGCACACCGTCACGCTCACCGTCGCCTGATCCGCTTCGCCACCCGGCGGTCGTCCTGGTCGGGACTCGGGGACCGCCCAGGAGGGCAACTGGCGACCGCCTGGCCGGAGCCTCGGCCCGGGGTGGGCCAGACAGAGCGACGCCGCGTCCCGGCATCGGGACGCGGCGTCGGTTGCTTGCGTCAGGCGACGTTGCGCTGCGCGGGCAGCGTAGACCGGTGGGAGCTGCCGAGGCGGGCCTCCAGCCGGTTGACGTCGACCCGGGTCTGTCGGCGGTCGGCGAGATCCTCCCAGCCGACCGCGAGCAGCCGGAGTCGCTCGGATTCGCTGAAGCCACCCCACACGCCGTACGGCTCCCGCACCGACAGGGCGTGGGCGGCGCACTCGGCCCGGACCGGGCAGGCGCGGCAGACGGCCTTGGCGGAGGACTCCCGACGCAGCCGGGACGTACCCCGTTCGCCGTCGGGATGGAAGAACTGGGCGCTGTCCCGGCCACGGCAGGCGCCGAGGCGCTGCCAGTCCCAGAGGTCGACGATGGGTCCGGGCAGTCTACGTACGTTCGACATCAGCACCCCTCCTCTCGCGCGGCACCGCGAGACGCTTGTGGCCGGCTGTCCGGGCGGCGGGCCGCGCGGGCGCACCGTTCCCGGCCTGGCCCCTGTCGTACCCGGGTGGCTCTCGACTCACACGTCTTTGATCCAGAACATCCCGACGACTTGCGGCATATGCCCTATCTGTCGGAAAAGTTGGGAGGATTGCCCGGAACCTCCTCCCGACAGCAGGCGGTCATGGTCTGCTCGTGTGCGGAAAGGAGATCTCTGTGCGTACCGTTCTTGTGTGCGTTCGAACGCCGCTCGCGGCGCAGCACCTGACCTCCGCCGCGGCGCGGCTGGGGTTGTCCGGTGCCGTCCGGACGGCGGTCTCCGATCCCGAGGTGATGCTGCGGCTGGCCGAGCGTCCCGCGGACGTGGTCCTCGTCGACACCGCCCTGACCCGACCTGACAGCGCCGGTTTCGTCCGCCGGGTACTGGCCCGCGCGCCGCAGGCCGCCGTCCTGCTGCTGGGGGTGGAAGAGTCCGAGGCGGCTGCGGCGACCATCAATGCCGGGGCCCGTGGGCTGATCCAGGGCGTGGACCACGATCTCACCAGCGCGGTCGCCAAGGCGCTGCTGTTGCTGTCCGCGCCCGGCCGAGGATCCAGCCGGCACCGGATCGCGGACCCGGCTCGGGACGCCGCGACCGTCGGCAGCCCGGCCCGGCCGACGCCCGGTGGCCGTACCTCAGGTGAATCCGTGCCGGCCCGGCCTGCGGTGGACGCCGCGGGTGGTCCCGCGATGGTGCCGGTGCAGCGCGGCGACGACCCCGCCGAGCCGGGCGCCGAACCCGAGCCGGGCAAGCCCCTCTCGCCGCCCCGGGCCGAGCGGTCCACGATCGGCCTCACCGAGCGGGAGTTGCAGGTGCTGCTCGGCATGGCCGAAGGCAAGAGCAACGCCGAAATCGGCCGGGAGCTGTTCGTCTCCGAGGACACCGTCAAGACCCATGCCCGGCGGCTGTTCCGCAAGCTGGGTGCCCGCGATCGGGCGCACGCGGTGGCAGCCGGCTTCCGGGCCGGGCTGGTCGCCTGAGCCGACCGGCAGCCGGGTCAGCTGCCCGAGCCGGGCTCGTCCTCGGTGCCCTCACTGAGGGTGTCGTGCACGCCGTCCGCGTAACCGCGCGCGTAGTCCCAGGTGACGTAGTGGTCGGGATCCGGGTCGTAGGCCGGCTCGTGCACCCGTGGACGCCCGGAGTTGAGCAGGTGGCGCAGGTTGCCCCGGAGCAGGTCCCAGTCGAAGTAGTGCGGCTCCCGACAGTCCTCACACTCGATGACGAGCCCGCGTACCCCGATCGGCGCGAGCAGCGCCTGGTAGATCTCCAGGTCGGCGAGGTCCTCCAGCACGTCTTGGCGCTCGACGTCGGTCAGCGGGTCGAGCTGGGCGTCGTCGTCGCCGGAGTCGTCCAAATCGGCCGTCGGATCGGTCGGGTCGCCGGTGAACGGGTCCATGGGCTCGTCGTGCACCCCCTCACCGTAGACCCAAGCCACCGCCGATGCCCGTCCCCTCTCGGGCAAGCCGAGGGGACGCGGTGGTGCTGGGCACGCCGTGACCGCGCCGGACCGGGCCGCCGGAGCCGGTGTCACCCCGGCCAATGGGTACGATGAGGCTGACGCACTCTTGCCCGGCGTTCGCCGGTGCCCACCCGTGCCACCTCACTGAAGCCCAGTTCGAGCAGCTCAGGAGAGCAATCGTGGAGAATTCGCCCCGCATCGACCCTTCCGCCGGCTTCGAGGGTGGCGAGCTGGGCGGGCATCTGCCCGAGTTGCCCGCCGGCTCGGCCCGGGTGGTGCCGCTGGGGCTGACCTTCGACGACGTGCTGCTCCAGCCGGGCGAGTCGGACGTGGTGCCCAGCCGGGTGAACACCGTCACCCAGCTCACCCGCAACGTCTCGCTCTCCATCCCGCTGCTGTCCAGCGCGATGGACACGGTCACCGAGGCGCGGATGGCGATCGCGATGGCCCGCCAGGGCGGCATCGGCGTACTGCACCGCAACCTCTCCGTGGAGGACCAGGCGCTCCAGGTCGACCTGGTCAAGCGCTCCGAGTCCGGCATGATCACCAACCCGGTGACCGCCAGCCCGGACGACACGCTGCGCGAGGTCGACCAGCTCTGCGGGCGCTACCGCATCTCCGGCGTACCGGTGGTGGACGCGCAGGGGCAGCTGGTGGGCATCGTCACCAACCGGGACATGCGGTTCGTCTCCGATCCGGCGACGCCGGTCCACGAGATCATGACCAGGGCGCCGCTGATCACCGCCCCGGTGGGGGTCAGCAAGGACGAGGCGCTCGGCCTGCTGCGCCAGCACAAGGTCGAGAAGCTGCCCATCGTCGACGGCTCCGGCAAGCTACGCGGGCTGATCACCGTCAAGGACTTCACCAAGAGCGAGCAGTACCCGGGCGCCACCAAGGACGACGCGGGCCGGCTGCGGGTGGCGGCGGCCATCGGTGTCGGTGAGGACTCCTACAAGCGGGCCCGGGTGCTGGTCGACGCCGGTGTCGACGTGATCATCGTGGACACCGCCCACGGTCACCAGCGTGCGGTGCTGGAGATGGTCGGCCGGCTCAAGAAGGACGTCGGCATCGACATCGTCGGCGGAAACGTGGCGACCTACGCCGGCGCCAAGGCCCTGGTCGACGCGGGCGCGGACGGGGTGAAGGTCGGTGTCGGTCCAGGAGCGATCTGCACCACCCGGATCGTGGCCGGCGTCGGCGTGCCCCAGATCACCGCGATCATGGAGGCCGTGCGGGCTGCCCGCCCGGCCGGTGTGCCGGTGATCGGTGACGGCGGCATCCAGTACTCGGGCGACATCGCCAAGGCCCTGGTCGCCGGCGCCGACACGGTGATGCTCGGCAGCCTGCTGGCCGGCTGCGAGGAGAGCCCCGGCGAGTTGATTTTCGTCAACGGTAAGCAGTTCAAGGCGTACCGCGGCATGGGTTCGCTCGGCGCGATGCAGTCCCGCGGGCAGGCCAAGTCGTACTCGAAGGACCGCTACTTCCAGCAGGACGTGACCAGCGACGAGAAGCTGGTCCCGGAGGGCGTCGAGGGTCAGGTGCCGTACCGCGGCCCGTTGGCCCGGGTGGCCCACCAGCTGGTCGGCGGCCTCCGGCTGGCGATGGGGTACGCGGGCGCGGAGAACATCCCCGAGCTGCACCAGCGCGGTCAGCTCATCCGGATCACCGCGGCCGGGCTCAAGGAGAGCCACCCGCACGACATCCAGATGACTGTCGAAGCGCCCAACTACCACACCCGCTGACCCCTCCCACCACCCCCGAACACACCTGGAGTGCCCCATGCGTGACGTGGTCGAGATCGGGCTGGGCAAGACCGCGCAGCGCGGCTACCACCTGGACGACATCGCGATCGTGCCTTCTCGGCGGACCAGGGACGTCGACGACGTCTCGACCGGCTGGCAGCTCGACGCGTACCAGTTCGGCATTCCCTGCGTCGGGCACCCCTCCGACGCCACGATGAGCCCGGCTTCGGCCGTCCGGCTCGGTCAGCTCGGCGGCCTCGGGGTGCTCAACGTCGAGGGACTGTGGACCCGTTACGAAAACCCGACGAAGGTGCTGGAGGAGCTCGCCGGCCTCGACGAGGACGCGCCCGCCACCAAGCGCCTCCAGGAGGTGTACGCGGAGCCGATCCGGCCGGATCTGATCACCGAGCGCGTCCGTGAGCTGCGCGAGGGCGGCGGCACCGTGGCGGTGCGGGTCTCACCGCAGCACACCCTGGCGCTCGCCCCGGTGATCCTCGACGCGGGCGTCGACCTCCTGGTCATCCAGGGCACCATCGTCTCGGCCGAACACGTCTCGACCACCGACGAACCGCTGAACCTGAAGGAGTTCATCGCCGACCTCGACCTGCCGGTCATCGTCGGCGGTTGCACCGACTACAAGACGGCGCTGCACCTGATGCGGACCGGCGCGGCCGGCGTGATCGTCGGCATCGGCGGGGACGAGTGGTCCACCACCGAGTCGGTACTCGGCATCCGGGTCCCGATGGCGACCGCGATCGCCGACGCCGCCGCGGCCCGGCGCGACTACCTCGACGAGACCGGCGGGCGGCACGTGCACCTGATCGCCGACGGTGACATCCGTACCTCCGGGGACATCGCCAAGGCGCTCGGCTGCGGTGCGGACGCGGTGATGCTCGGTGAGCCGCTGTCGCTCTGTGAGGAGGCGCCGGCCGGCGGTGCCTGGTGGCACTCGGCGGCCAGCCACCCGTCGCTGCCCCGGGGCGCGTTCGAGGCCGCTGGTGAGCCGCTGGGCTCGATGGAGCGCCTGCTCTTCGGTCCCGCTGACGCCCCCGACGGCCAGCTCAACCTCTTCGGCGGCCTGCGCCGCGCCATGGCCAAGTGCGGCTACCGCGACCTCAAGGAGTTCCAGAAGGTCGGCCTCGTCCTGGACCGCTGACCCACCCCGCCCCGGTCAGCGTCGATCATGCAGTTGTGGCGCCCGGTCGGGACGGTGATGCCCGATTCGCCGCGTGCCACAACTCCATGATCGACCGAGATGCCGACGGTAGGCTCGGGCTGGTGAGCAGGAGGCTTGGCGGGCGGTGGGTGGCCGGTGTGGCTGCGGCGATGGTGGCGGCGGTGGTGCTGGTCAGCTGCACCGGTGACCGGGACGTCGCGGAGCCCGGCGGGTTGCGGGCGGGCGCTGCGGACCTCGCCGACCCGTACGTGCCGGGCAGCGGCAACGGCGGGTACGACGTCACCCACTACCGGCTGACCCTGCGGTACGACCCGGCCGACGACCGGCTCGCCGGCCGGGCCGAGGTCAGCGCGACCGCGACCCAGGGACTGTCCCGCTTCAACCTCGACCTGACCGGCCTGGACGTCAGCGCGGTCAGTGTGGACGGTGCCCCGGCCGAGCACCGGCACGCCGACGACGAACTGGTCGTCACCCCGGCTCGGGGTCTCGCCGCAGGCAGCTCGTTCACGGTCGACGTGAACTACGCCGGCGTGCCCGAGCCGATCGCCGACGGTGTGCTGGGCAGCGGCGGATTCCAGCACACCGACGGCGGCGCGATCGCGCTCGGTCAACCCCACTCGGCGGCCACCTGGTTCCCGGTCAACGACCACCCCTCCGACAAGGCCACCTACGACATCGAGGTGACCGTGCCCGACGGGCTCGCCGCGCTGAGCAACGGGGTGCCGGGGGAACGCACCGCCGCCGACGGCTGGACCACCTGGCGCTGGGCCGAGCGTTCGCCGATGGCGAGCTACCTGACCACCCTGGTGATCGGCGACTACCAGGTGGAGACCGGCGAGCACGCCGGCAAGCCACTGGTCACCGCCGTACCGACCGGGTTGCCCGGCACGGGTCCCGAGGCCGCCTCCATGGCGCGGACCGGCGAGATCGCCGACTTCCTCGCCACCCGCTTCGGCCCGTACCCGTTCGAGTCCTACGGCGGCGTGGTGGTCGCCGATGCTCGCATCGGCTATGCGCTGGAGACGCAGTCGCGGCCGGTCTACGGTCCCGGCTTCTTCCGCGACGGTGAGCCGAACTACAGCGTGGTCGCCCACGAGATGGCCCACCAGTGGTTCGGCAACAGTGTGGCGCTGGCCCGCTGGGGCGACATCTGGCTCAACGAGGGGTTCGCCAGTTATGCCGAGTGGCTGTGGGAGGAGCACGACGGCGGGCGCAGCGCCCAGCGCAACTTCGAACTCCAGTACGCGACCACCGACTGGTCCCGTCGCACTCTCGATCCCGGCCCGGGCCAGATGTTCAGCACCGCCGTCTACAAGCGCGGGGCGCTGACTGTGCACGCGTTGCGGCGTACCGTCGGCGACGACGCCTTCTTCGAGATCCTGCGGACCTGGACCGCCGAGCGGCGGGACGGCACCGCGACCACCGCCGATCTCGTCGCGCTGGCCGACCGGGTGTCCGGGCGTTCGCTGGGTGCGTTCTTCGACACCTGGCTCACCGGCACCGCCCCGCCTGCCCTGCCCTGACGAGGCACTTCGTCCGCCTGGCCACCGTCGGCCGGAAGACGGCTCGCTGCCACCGTCGAATCGACGTTCTTCCGGTGATCACTTATCGGTAGGCTGCGGCCTGCGATCGGACGGAGCCGGTCGCCCGGACCGGCCGTCGGTCGGTCACGTGTCACGGGGAGGACGTGCGATGACAGGTGGGCGGATGCACCTGCGGCGGAGCGTGGCTCTGCTGCTGGTGGGGGCGTTGGGGCTGACCGGCTGTGATTCGGCCGTTCCGGAGGAGACGGAGCCGTCCTCGGCGGCGCGGGGCGAGTCGGCGGCACCCGCACCGGACTTCCAGCCGGGCGCTGCGGGGGCCGGCGACCCCTACTTTCCCGGGTACGGCAACGGCGGCTACGACGTCGCCGGCTACACGGTGAAGGTTCGCTATGACCCGGCGAAGGACCAGCTCACCGGCGTCACGATGGTGCAGGCCAAGGCGACCGTCGACCTGTCGTCGTTCAACCTGGACCTGGCCGGCCTGAAGGTGAGCGCGGTGACGGTCGACGGTGCGGCGGCCAACCACCGGCAGGACAAGAACGAGCTGGTCGTCACGCCCGCCGCCGGTCTGGCCACCGGCAGCGACTTCACCGCCGAGATCACGTATGCGGGCAAGCCCAAGCCGCTGAAGAACGAGGCGGTCGGCGAGGGCGGCTGGCTGCACACCTCCGACGGCGCGATCGCCCTCGGCGAGCCCGAGTCGGCCAGCACCTGGTTTCCGGTCAACGACCACCCGTCGGACAAGGCCACCTACCGGTTCGAGATCACCGTCCCGGATGGCCTCACCGCGGTCAGCAACGGTGTGCCGGGCGGCAAGACCAGCACGGACGGCTGGACCACCTGGCGTTGGGCCGAGAACACGCCGATGGCCAGCTACCTGAGCACGGTGGCGATCGGGAAGTTCCGGCTCACCGAGGGCGAGCACAAGGGACGGCCGGTCTTCCACGCGGTGACCACGAAGGTCTCCAAGGGCGCCGCGGACGCGTCGATGGCCAAAACGGTCAAGGTGGCGGACTACCTGGAGACCCTCTTCGGCCCGTACCCGGTCGAGGCGTACGGCGGTGTGGTCATCTCCGACGATCGGATCCGGTACGCGTTGGAGACGCAGAGCCGACCGGTCTACTCCGCCGGCTTCTTCCGGCAGGGCGAGAACACCGGCGTGGTCGCGCACGAGGTCGCCCACCAGTGGTTCGGCAACAGCGTGGCGCTGAACAGGTGGCAGGACATCTGGCTCAACGAGGGTCTGTCGTCGTACGCCGAGTGGCTGTGGGCGGAGCACAGCGGTGAGTTCACCGCGAAGGAGGCTTTCGACATCCGGATGGCGCGGGTGCCGGCGGAGGTCTGGCGGACGCCACCGGGCAAGCCGGGGGTGAAGAACCTGTTCAGCGAGTCGGTCTACGTGCGCGGCGCGATGACCGTGCACGCGCTGCGGGTCTCCGTTGGGGACAAAGCCTTCTTCGAGATCCTCAAGACCTGGGCCCGGGAGAAGCGGGACGCCAACGGCACCACGGAGGAGTTCATCGCGCTGGCGGAACGGATCTCCGGCAAGCAGTTGGACAAGCTCTTCGACGCCTGGCTCTACGGCAAGAAGAAGCCCGCGGCGCCCAAGCGTCTCTAGGGCGGGACTCCTGGATCCCGTTTCGGCTCGACGAAACGGGATCCAGGAGACACCGGGCCTAAGGCACCTTCAGGTCCGGGTGTTCGGCGAGGAAGGCGTCGACCCGGCCGGCGCGCAGTTCGGTGATGAACCGGCGGCCCACCCGGGTCAACTCCTCGCCCCGGTAGGCGTTGCCCCGGCCGACCGACGCTCCGGGCAGGCCGACCAGGGTGAGCGCCTGCGGCGGCAGCCCGCCGAGGGCGTACGCGAAGTCGACGATCCGTCGTCCGCCGACGTAGAGCAGCGCGTCGTCGAGTGCGGTGACCACCTGCTCGACCCGCTCGGGCTGCCGGGCCAGGTCCTCGTCGAGGATCTTTCCGATCATTGCCCGGATCAGCTGCTGGTGGTGGCGCTGCCGGGTGTAGTCGCCGCCGGGCAGGTAGCGCTGCCGGGCGTAGTCGAGCGCCTGCCAGCCGTTGAGGTGCGCCTCGCCGGGCTCGTAGACCATCTGCGGCCCGACGTAGCCGCCCACCCCCGGGCCCGGCTCCCGGTGCTTTCCGTCCGGCTGACGGTGCCGTGACACCACCCGCTGGTCGATGTCGATGTCCACGCCGCCGAGGCTGTCCACCAACTTGTCGAAGCCGCCGAAGGTGAGCACCGCGCCCGCGTCGATGCGCAGCCCGGTGTAGTCGCTGACGGTCCGGCGCAGCAACTCGTACCCCTGGGCGGGGTCCGCCTTCGACTCGCCCGGCACCCGGCTGCCGTAGCTCATCGCGTGGGTGAGCTTGGTCCGCCCGCCCCGGTAGCTGGCGGGTTCGTACGCCGGAATGTCCACCACCAGGTCGCGGGGGAGGGAGAAGAGGTACCCGCGGGACAGCCCCGCCGGCACGTGCAGCACGAGTACGGCGTCGGCGTTCGGCTTCCAGTCGGGCACGCTGACCCGGGTGTCGACGCCGACCAGCAGCAGGTTGAGCGGGCCGGTGATGTCGGCTCCCGGCGGCGGGGTGCTGGGGCTGGGGCTCGGCTGCGCGCTCGGGGTGGTGGCCTCGGCGGTCGGCGTCGTCCGGTTGTCGCTGACCATCCGGGACACCGCCACCGCGCCGACGGCCACCACGGTGACCGTGACCAGACCGGCCAGTACCAGCGTCAGCTGTCTCCGGTTGCCTCCGAATACCATCCCCCGCCTCCTTCTGTCGATACCGAACCAACGCCGTGGCACGGCCTGGGGGTTGCGTCCCCGGGCGACAGGACTTGCCCGCCGGCCGGGTGCCGGGCCGGGAGCGCCGGCGGCGGGTGCGGACGCGAGGCCGACCGCGCCGGCCGGGTGACGAGCATGATCGCCCGGGTACTGCCCCTGGCGCGAGAGCTACTCACGAGTAATGATGCGTCCATGCGGTACGACGTGGTCGTCATCGGGTCCGGCTTCGGCGGCAGCGTCGCTGCTCTACGGCTCGCCGAGAAGGGCTACTCGGTCGGCGTGCTGGAGGCCGGCCGGCGGTTCGCCGACGACGAGTTCCCGCAGACCTCCTGGCGGCTGCGGCGGTTCCTCTGGGCACCGAAGCTCGGCTGCTTCGGCCTGCAACGCCTCACCCTGCTCCGGGCGGCCGACCGGCGGGCCGGCGGCGGGGTGCTGGTGCTGTCGGGAGCGGGCGTCGGCGGCGGTTCGCTGGTCTACGCCAACACCCTCTACGAGCCGCTGGACGCGTTCTACCGCGACCCCCAGTGGCGGGACGTCACCGACTGGCGGGCCGAGTTGGCACCGCACTTCGACCAGGCGAAGCGGATGCTCGGAGTCACCACCTACCCGATCGTGACCGCGGCGGACCGGGCGATGCGACGGGTCGCCGAGCGGATGGGGGTGGCGGACACCTTCCACCCCACCCCCGTCGGCGTGCACATCGGGCGGCCGGGGGAGCGGGTCGCCGATCCGTACTTCGGTGGCGCCGGTCCGCCGCGTAACGGCTGCACCCACTGCGGCGCGTGCATGACCGGCTGCCGGGTCGGTGCGAAGAACACCCTGGTCAAGAACTACCTCTGGCTGGCCGAGCGGCTCGGTGCCCGGGTGCACCCGCTGACCACGGTGACCGCGGTCCGGCCGGTCGACGGCGGATACCAGGTGCACACCGGGCGTACCGGCGCCTGGTTGCGCAGGCGCGCACAGGTGATCCACGCCGATCAGGTGGTCTTCGCCGCCGGGGCGCTGGGTACCCAGCGGCTGCTGCACGAGATGCGCGATCGCGGCGCGTTGCCTCACCTCTCGCCGCGGCTCGGCGAGCTGACCCGGACCAATTCGGAGGCGATCCTCGGCGCCTCGGTGCCGCTTCGACGAGCGCGGGCGCGCGGGACGGATTTCACCGAGGGAACGGCGATCACCAGTTCCTTCCACCCCGACCCGCAGACCCACATCGAACCGGTCCGCTACGGGCGGGGCTCGAACGCGATGGGACTGCTCCAGTCGCTGCTGGTCGACGGCGGGCCGCACCGGGTACGCCGCTGGCTCGGGCAACTCGTCCGGCAGCCCCGCCAGGCACTCCGGCTGCTGTCCGTCCGGGAGTGGTCGCAGCGTACGGTGATCGCCCTGGTCATGCAGTCGGCGGACAATTCGCTGACCACCCGGTTGCGGCGCGGGCCGCTCGGCCGCCGGTTGGTCTCCGGCCCCGGCCACGGGACCCCCAACCCGACCTGGATCCCGGCCGGCAACCGGGCGGCCCGGTTGCTCGCGGAGGAGATCGACGGTACGCCGGGCGGTGCGTTGACCGAGCCGTTCGACATCCCGATGACCGCGCACATCCTCGGTGGGGCGGTGATCGGTGAGTCACCGGCCGACGGGGTGATCGACCCGTACCACCGGATCCACGGTCACCCTGGGCTGCACGTGGTCGACGGGGCGGCGGTGTCGGCCAACCTCGGGGTGAACCCGTCGTTGACGATCACCGCGCAGGCGGAGCGGGCGATGTCGTTCTGGCCCAACAAAGGCGAATCAGACCCGAGGCCGCCGGTCGGTTCGGCGTACACCCGTCTGGAGCCGGTGCCACCCCACCACCCGGCGGTGCCGGCCGACGCCCCGGGCGCGCTGCGCTGACTGTCAGGCAACGGTGAGTTCACCCCGGCGGCCCAGCGACCGGAGCCGGGAGAGGTCGACGATGCTCCAGCCCACCTTCGACAGGATGGGCAGCAGGACGAAGAGCGCGGTGTCGGTGACGTCGCCGAAGAGCCCGAGCCCGGAGGGGCCGAGGATCCAGATCAGTGGGTAGCCGAGCCACAGGATGCTGAGGAGCGCGGCGACCTCCCGGTAGGTCCGGGCCATCGGTGCCGGCTGCCGCTCCGCGGCGGCGCGCAGCGGGCCCCAGATCAGCGAGTACACGACGATCAGCGCGACCACGCCCAGTGCGTATAGCCCGTAGCGCAGCCACTGCGCGGTCGACAGGTCCGCCAGCAGGCCGCTGAGGATCATCACCACGTCGGCACCGATCAGCAGCCCGACGATGCGCCACGGTTTGCGGGCCAGCGCCTGGGTGCCGGTGAAGGCCAGGGCGATCAGCAGCAGGGGAGTGGTCACCACCCAGTCGACGTACCGCGCCCAGTAGGTGGTCTCACCGGCGATCTCGGTCTGCCCACCGCCGAGAGCCATCACCGCGTACCAGAGGCCGGACCAGAGCGGAATCGCCATTGCCACCAGGTACTCCGCTCGCGGCACCTGCTGGCGGTCGCGGCTCCAGACGATGAAGAGCAGCGCACCGGCTGCCATCGCTGCCACGTACACCCACAGCCAGGCCTCGGTCACGGCCACCCTCGTCTTCCTGTGGTCCGGGTATTTGCCCTGGTCAACTGGCTGTCACGCTATCGCGGCGAGTGTTGACCGGAGGCCGGTTACGTCAGACTCGGCGCCGGTGCCCCGGACCGGACGGCCGCCCGGGGGTGTCGACGTCACGCTCGGTAGGATGGCCACCCATGAGCCTGCCTCGCCCCGTCCTCGTGGTGGACTTCGGAGCCCAGTACGCCCAGCTCATCGCCCGCCGGGTCCGTGAGGCGAAGGTCTATTCCGAGATCGTTCCGCACACCATGCCGGTGGCCGAGATGCTGGCCCGCGATCCCGCCGCGATCATCCTCTCCGGCGGTCCCGCGAGCGTCTACGAGCCGGGTGCCCCGCAGGTCGACGACGGGCTGTTCACCGCCGGGGTGCCGGTCTTCGGGATCTGCTACGGGTTCCAGGCGATGGCCCGTTCCCTCGGTGGCACGGTGGCGCGCACCGGCGGCCGCGAGTACGGCGGCACTCCGCTGCGCCCGCGCCTGCTCGACCCGGGTGTACTGCTCCGTGATCTGCCGGCCGACCTACCGGTGTGGATGAGCCACGGCGACTGCGTGACCGAGGCGCCCGAGGGGTTCACGGTGACCGCCGAGTCCGCCGGCGCGCCGGTCGCCGCCTTCGAGGACGTGGCCGGCCGCCGGGCCGGCGTGCAGTTCCACCCCGAGGTGGGGCACACCGCGCACGGCCAGGAGATGCTGACCCGCTTCCTGTACGAGATCGCCGGGATCGAGCCGACCTGGACGGCCGAGAACATCATCGACGAGCAGGTGGCGCGGATCCGCGCGCAGGTCGGTGACAAGGAGGTCATCTGCGGCCTGAGCGGCGGGGTGGACTCCGCGGTCGCCGCCGCGCTGGTGCACAAGGCCGTCGGTGACCAGCTGACCTGCGTATTCGTCGATCACGGTCTGCTGCGCGCGGGCGAGGCCGAGCAGGTGGAGAAGGACTACGTCGCGGCGACCGGCATCAGGTTGAAGGTGGTCGACGCGGCCGACAGGTTCCTCGGCGCGCTGGCCGGGGTGACCGACCCCGAGCAGAAGCGCAAGATCATCGGCCGGGAGTTCATCCGGGTCTTCGAGGCCGCCGCCCGGGAGATCGCCTCGCACGGCGACGTCGAGTTCCTGGTGCAGGGCACCCTCTACCCGGACGTGGTCGAGTCCGGCGGCGGGACCGGTACCGCCAACATCAAGAGTCACCACAACGTCGGCGGGCTGCCCGAGGATCTCAAGTTCGCCCTGGTCGAGCCGTTGCGGACGCTGTTCAAGGACGAGGTCCGTACGCTCGGTCTCCAGCTCGGCCTGCCCGAGGCGATGGTCTGGCGGCACCCGTTCCCCGGCCCCGGCCTGGCCATCCGGATCATCGGCGCGGTCGACCAGGAGCGGCTCGACGTGCTGCGCCGGGCCGACTTCATCGCCCGCCAGGAGCTCAGCGCCGCCGGCCTGGACCGGGACGTGTGGCAGTTCCCCGTGGTGCTGCTGGCCGATGTGCGCAGCGTCGGCGTGCAGGGCGACGGGCGCAGCTACGGTCATCCCGTGGTACTGCGCCCGGTCTCCAGCGAGGATGCGATGACCGCCGACTGGTCCCGGCTGCCCTACGACGTGATCGCCCGGATCTCCACCCGGATCACCAACGAGGTGGCCGAGGTGAACCGGGTGGTGCTGGACGTCACCAGCAAGCCCCCGGGCACCATCGAGTGGGAGTGACATCGGCCCACCGCTGGGCATGACGTCGGCTCACGCCGGCGGCTGCGGCGTGGGCCGCGGTGCTGGCTCCGGAGTGGCCGTGGGTTCCGGTCCCGATGTGGGCTCCGGCACCGGGACGGCAGCGGATCCGGGCGCGACCTCCTCGGGTGCGGTGGCCGGGTCGGGCACGGCGTCGGCGGCCGGCGTGCCCGGGTACGCCGGCGGTGACCAGGTGGCCGATGCCGGCGGGGCGTCGTGCGGGGCCGGTTGCGCCGTCGGGCCGGCGGAGCCGGGGAACGGCCAGGCGGGGTGCGGCGTGCCGCCCGTCGGTGTGGCCGGCTGCGGCCAGGCGGGGTGCGGGGCGGTGCCCGTCGGCTGCGGCCCGGCGGGTCCGAACGGCGGGTTGCCCGCCGGGTGCGGCCAGGCGGGCGCATCGGCCGGCTCCTCGGGCATCAGGAACCACATGATCGGGTACGCGAGGGCGGCGATACCGCCGGTCAGTAGCGTGGCGACGGCGAAGGCGACGCGGACCAGGTTGGGGTCGACGGCGAAGTAGCGGCCGACTCCGCTGGCCACCCCGGCGATCATCCGGTCGGTGGTGGGGCGGCGCAGCTGCTTGTACGGCGCCTGAGGTGTGGAAGTCATGCCTCCACGGTCCACGCCGCGAGGCGCATCGACCTCGGTGACCGCCCGGATCCATACCCTGAGCCTCCCCTCAGGGACGAGTGATCAGTCAGGAATCTGACTCTTTTCCGCGCTGGTAACCGGTCGCGGGGAGAATTTGGCTCCGTGACCACCATGCTGGAGCCGCTCCGCAGAATCGCGGCATACGCAGTCTGTACTGATTCCGTAGACAGAGTGTTGCTGGTCCGCGCATCGGAGCGCTCCGGCACCCCTGGTACGTGGTCCCTGCCCGGTGGCGCGGTTGACCACGGCGAGGATCCGCACCACACCGTCGTCCGCGAGACCGCCGCCGAGACCGGCCTGTCGGTGGCCGTCGGCAGCCTGCACGATGTGCTGGCCGACATGCGGGCACTGCCCGAGCGTGGCATCACCATCCACACCGACCGGCTGGTCTACCGGGTCTCGGTCCGGGGCGGCTCGCTGACCGACCGCGTCGACCGCCCGACCGACCTGGCCCGCTGGTTCACCCTGGACGAGGCGCGGCGGTTGCCGCTGCGGTCGTTCACCGCGCGTGCGCTGGCGCTGCCCGCCTCCTCGGCGGACATCGTGCCGGACGAGGCGCCGGAGTTCCCCTCCTTCTATGCGGTGCCCGGCCCGGACGGGCTGCACCGAGCGCAGCGCTTCGCCGCGTACGCCGTGGTCACCGACCCGGACGGGCGGGTGCTGCTGACCCGGGTCTCCGACGGCTACCCGGGTGCGGGCTGCTGGCACCTGCCCGGCGGCGGCACCGACTACGGCGAGCAGCCCGGCGCGGCGCTGATCCGGGAGTTGGTCGAGGAGACCGGGCAGACCGGGCGACTCGTCGGGCTGCTCGGGGTGGCCAGCCACCGGGATGCCGCCTCGCTCGGCCCGGAGGGCTATCCGATCGACTGGCACGGCGTGCGCGCCTTCTACCGGGTGGTGGTGGACCAGCCCGCCCCGCCCACCGTCGGCGACATCGGCGGCTCCACCTGCGAAGCCCGCTGGTTCGGCCGCGACGAGCTCGGTGCCCTGCCCACCGACCGGCTGACCGAGGTCACCGCCGAAGCGGTCCAGGCCGCCCAGCTCACCTGACCCCACTTCGGCCCGCGGGTTGATCATGAGGTTATCGTCGTACGGCGATAACCTGATGATCGGCGCGGCTCCGGCCCGGAGTGCGGCGGTTGGCGGCGGGACGGGGGCGTCGTGGAGCAGGTACGGCGGGTCGGCGCGTACGGGGTGCTGCGGGACGCCGATCGACGGGTGCTGCTGGTGCGGGGATCCGCGCTGGCGGACTTTCCGGGGGTGTGGTCGCTGCCGGGCGGCGGGCTGGAGCACGCCGAGCATCCCGCGCACGCGGTGGTCCGTGAGGTCGCCGAGGAGACCGGGCTGACCGTCGCGGTGGCTGGGCTGCGGGCGGTGGTCGCCGATGTGCTGCCGTACCCCGATCTGGGGGTGGCCCTGCACACCGACCGGATGCTCTTCGACGTGGTGCCGACGGGCGGGCAGTTGTCTGCCGAGCGTGACGGCACCACCGACCTGGCGCGCTGGCTGACCCTGGACGAGGCGGCCGAGCTGCCGCTGCTGGCGTTCAGCGCCGAGGCGCTCGGGCTGCCGGTCGTCCCGCTGCCGCCCGGTGCGCTGCGCCGTCGGTTGCCGTTCGCCGCACCTGACGGCGATCGACGGCAGCGCTTTGGGGCGTACGGGGTGGTCACCGATCCCGCCGGGCGGGTGCTGCTGTCGTTGATCGCCGACGGCTATCCGGGTGCTGGGCGGTGGCACCTGCCGGGCGGCGGAACGGACCATGGCGAACAACCCGTCACCGCGTTGCTACGTGAACTGGTAGAGGAGTCGGGGCAGCTGGGCCGGGTGACCGAGCTGATCGGCATGGACAATCTGCACAATCCGGCCGCCCTCGGCCCGGAGGGGTACCCACTCGACTGGCACGGCATCCGCGTCGTCTACCGCGTGCTGGTCGATTTTCCGACCGAACCGGCGGTGACCGAACTGGCCGGCGGCTCCACCGCCCGCGCCGGCTGGTTCACCCCATCTGAGCTGCGAAAACTTCCGTTGACGGAGATCGCCGCCGCGGCCTTCGATTGGCCGGCGTAACTCAGAGGTCTGGCTCGGCCCGGGTCCGCTCGTCGAGCCCGCGCAGACAGCCTCCGGTACAGTCGAGGGCAGGGGAAGCGGAGGAAACGGGCCCTGAAGTCCGGGATGGGAACAACACGGCGGTTCGCGCGGTTAAGGGATGTATTAAGTACCGCCGGCAGCTATCGCCAATCTCCACCCCCCTGTGCGATGGTGTACTCCGCAAAACGGCTGCCGGACCAGGAAGGTCCGGCACGAGACAGCCGGACACCCGCCCCCGTGGCGGCCAGTTGATCCGGTGATGGAGGAAACGTGCCGAGAGCCCCATGGCGCCGGCGTCGTACGACTGACAGCCCGCGCCCCGCAGGGCGAAGCTGGACGGGCCCGCTGCGCCGCAGCGGCACCCTCGCCCGCCAGGTCCTGCTGGTTCGCGTCGGCCGCCGAGGTACGCAACTGCACGGCGCGGCCGACGTGTTGCCCGAGCCCCGGTACCAGGACCGCCCGCGCCGTCGATACGGCCTGCAGCGGTTCCACCGCGTTCGGCTGGAGCCGATCACGCCGGTCAGCCCGGCCGTCGTGCCGACCCCGGTGCCCGACGAGTCGGCGGCGACACCCGCCCCACTGCTCCCCGGCGAGCGGACAACGGCTCGGCGGATGAAGTTCGCACTGGTCAACGCCTGCACGCTGGCAAGCCTCGTGCTCGGCATCAACGCGATCTTCGTCGCCATGCAGGGCGACGTGCGGCTCGCCGCCCTGCTCCTCATCGCCTGCGTCGCCTTCGACGGCCTGGACGGCGCACTGGCCCGCAAGCTCGGGGTGGCCAGCCCGTTCGGCGCCCAGATGGACTCGCTGGCCGACATGTGCTCCTTCGGCCTCGCCGCGCCCGTGGTGGTCTACGCCTCGCTCGTCGGCTCCGTGCCGACGGCTGCCGCCGCGGTGGCCGCCGCGCTCGTCGCGGCCTGTGCCGCGATTCGCCTGGCGCGGTTCAACGTCTCGCCCCAGGACGGTCGGTTCTTCTGCGGAGTGCCCACCACCATGGCCGCGGCCGTGCTCGCCCTGATGGTGGTGATCGGCATGCCGGTGCCCGGGGCGGTGCAGGTCGCCGGGGTGGCGCTGCTCGCCTTCACCATGGTCAGCAGCTTCCCGTACGCCAAGCTCGCCCGGCTGGTCAAGCTGCCGCCGTGGGTGTGGTTCGCTCCGGTGATCGGCGCGTTGATCGACGTGCGGCTCACCTTCGGTCTGATCGTGGTCGGGTACCTGATCAGTGGCCCGGTGCTCTGGCTGCGTCAGCGGCGCACCATCGCCTGACCCCGCACAGCGAAAAGGGGCACCGCGGACGCGGTGCCCCTTTCACGTATCTGCGGTCAGCGCCAGCGGGCGACGACGCTCGCTCCGCCGACCACCTTGTCACCCGGCCCGACCAACGGCTCCGCGGCGTCCGCCGGCAGGTAGACGTCGGTACGCGAGCCGAAGCGGATCAGTCCGAACCGTTCGCCCCGAGCCAGCAACGCGCCGATCGGCGCACGCTGGACGATCCGCCGGGCGATCAGGCCGGTCCGCTGGGCCACCACCACGGTGCCGTGCGTGGTGTCCAGCACCGTGTAGGCGGCCACGTTGTGCTCCGCGTCCGGCTTCATCGCGTTGACGAACCCGCCGTCGGCGACGAAGTAGTCGACCACCTTGCCGGCCACCGGGGAACGGTTGACGTGCACGTCCAGTACCGAGAGGAACACGGCGATCCGCAGGAACTCGCCGTCGCCGAAGCGCTCGTCATGCAGGCGCTGCACCGACAGCACCTGACCGTCGGCGGCGGCCACCACGGCCGACGGATCCTCCGGCACGTCCCGCTCCGGGTCCCGGAAGAAGGCGGCGATCGGTGCGGCGGCCAGCGCCGGCAGCAGCCAGAGCTTCGACTTGGGCCGGGACAGCCGGGTCAACGCGGCCAGCCCGAGGGCGATGCCGGCCGCGGCCACACCGTTGCTGTCGATGTGCATGTCGCGGGTCAGCGGCACGCTCGACGGCCGGTACGCCGGGGCGAGCCGCTCGGCGGAAGCCGCGTCCGCCGGGGTGAAGCGGAGCCGGTACACGCGTACCGGCGGGGAGTTGCGCAGCACCAGGTCCTCGCCGATGCCGTGCAGCGCGCCCTGCCGGTCCAACTCCGCGGCGGCGCCGGCGGTCCGGGCGACGGCGGTCGCGACGCTGAGTACCGCGCCGTCGGCCAGGTACTTGGTGAGTGCCTCGATGGCGAGGCGGGCCTCGTCCGCGGTGCCGGTGAGCGCCTCGCCGGCGACGACCACCGCGGCGGGCTCGGCCTCGGCCAGGCTGTCCACGACGCGGACCCGGTCGGCGACCCAGCGGCCCTGGGCGCTGACGTGCTCCCGTAGCGCCGTGACGCTGACCCGCTCGGCGGGCACCACGGTGAGGGTGTCGCCGGGCAGCATCGCTTCGATGGCCGCGGCCAGCACCGCGGACTCCGGGGCCGCGCCGACCAGCAGGGCGACCTTGGGATCGTTGATCCGGGCAAGCTCGGAGACGAGGGTACGGGCGGCGCGCTCGCCGAGGCGGACCGGGCCGGATCGGCCGGGGGTACGCACGGCGGGGGACTGGGTCATCTCGAACGGGCTCCTGACGGGGTAGTGGCGACTGACGCGAGATCACCGCCAGCGGCGAGGTCGGCCCGGCCACGGACGACCCGCGAGCCGGTGACCCGCGAACGCTGCCCTGCGACGTGGCCGGCCGGCACCGGCGGGGCACACCGGCCAGCATAGGCGGCGGACGGCCGGCGCCGCATGGTCAGGCGGGCCCCGGCCGGCCAGTCGGTGGCGCCTCCTCGTCGGCGAGCAGATTGAGCGTACGGTCGTCGTCGGTCTGCGTGCCGGCCCGTTCCTGCGTGTCGGCTAGTTCCTGGGTGTCAACCCGGTCCCGCGTGGCGGCCGGCTCCTGCGAGTCGGCCGGCTCCTGCGGGCTGGCTGGTTCCTGCGTGTCGGTCGGCTCCTGCGTGTTGGCCGGCTCCTGCGTGTCGGCCGGTTCCGGCGGTTCCTGGCTGGCCTCGCCAGGCGAATCGGCCGTCGCCGGCCTGCCGCCGTGCCGGCTGGAGCGCAGGGCGCCGATCAGACCGAGCCCGCCGACCAGGATCAGCCCGCCGGCCAGGAACCAGCCGACCGGCGGCAGGACGAGGCCGAGCACCTGGGCGAGCAGCCACCAGGCGGCGAGGGCGAGGAAGAGCAGCCCGAAGGCGAATGACACCAGATCGGTGCGGTGTGCCCTCACCGGGTCACCTCCATGTGTCCGGCGTTGACGTGCAGGTTCAGGCGCAGTTTGCCGCCGCCGGAGCCGTCCGCGCCGAGATCGACGGTTTCCGCGAGCCGGTTCTCCAGTCCACGCGCCCGCTGGCCGAAGATGTTCGCGTCACCGGCGGTCACCTGGGCCACGGCGGTTACGTCCACGTTGGGCGGCAGCACGACGGTGGCCTCGCCGAAGTTGATGACCACGGTGATCTCCGTGTCCCGCTCGTTGAAATCGATCGCGCGCAGGTCGAGCACCGCGTCGGCGAAGCTCTGCTCGTACCGCACGGCGAGGCTGCCGTGGTCGGTCGGTGCCCAGGTGACCGCGCCGTCCACGCCGCGGACCCGGTCGTAGCTCTCGGCGACCGTGGCCACGGCCAACGCGGCGGCGGTCACCAGACCGAGTGCGATCAGCCAGCGGGCCCGGCCGAACCAGGTGCCCACCAGCAGGCCGAGAGCGATCACGGCGAGCGCCGCGGCGAAGTAGGCCGAGGCACCGATCCAAAACACGTCCAGGAGGTCGAGCACACCGACCACACCCAGCGCGACGAAGATCAGCGAGAAGGTCACCGCGCCGAGGGCGGATCGTTCGCGGGGCTTCTTGGGTCGCTTGACCTTCGTCGGCGGAGGCGGAGCGACCGTGCCCTGCCCGGCGTACGGGCCGTGCGGGGCGAACGGCGGGCGGTAGGTCGGTGCGGTGGCCGGGAGGCCCGGCGGGGCGGCTGGAGGCCACGCTGGTGCCGGTGCCGCTGCCAGATTGAGGGTGGTCTCGCCGGGCCCCGGGGACACCGGCGGTGCCGGCGGGACGCCGGAGGCGGGGCCGGGGGTGTGGAAGGCGGCCGGCACAGCGGTCGCGGTCCGGCCGAAGCCGGGGTACGGCGGTGGGTAGGCAGGCGCGCCGAGGTAGCCGACCGGTGGCACCGGACCTGGCGGTGGGGCCGGCGCGTCGGTGCGGGGCACGCCCGGCATCGCCGGCGAGGGCGGTGCCGCGCCGGGTCGTTGCTCGCGCTGCTGACGGTTGAGCAGCAGCGCGCCGCCGACCAGGATGGCCGCGCCGAGCAGCACCGCGCGGAACGGGTCGGTGACGATGAAGCCGAAGCCCACCGCGACCAGGACGCTGAGCACGATCACGGTGACCGGGGACATGCTGGAACGGCCTCGCCCCAGCATCGATTCGACCGGGGAGGCACTGTCGCCCTCGCCGGGAATGATCAGCCAGGCGGCGACGTAGACCAGGATGCCGACGCCGCCGAAGAAACCGAGCACCGCGAGCAGCACCCGCCAGAGCACCGGATCGGTGTTGGTCGCCCGGCCGACCGCAGCACAGACGCCCGCCAGGTAGCGGCCCTCGCGGGGCCGGACCAGCCCGTAGCGTGACGTGAAACCGGTGCCACCGAAGGGCGTACCACCCGGTCCCTCGGGTCCGGGCGGCGGTGGTGTGGCGTACGCGTCCCATGCCGTCCCCCCGGCCGGCGGTGTGTCGGCCGGCGGGGCAGACGGCGGTCTCGTCGGGTCCGCTTCCGTCGGCTCCGGCCGCTGCGGTCGGGCAGCATCGTCGGTCATGCTTCGATCCTGCTGCGCCGCGGGCCCGAGCGACCTCCGGAAGCGACCCTGACCCCACCCTGAGATCCAGCCTGCCGGAATGTCGGGGGCGTCCCCGTGGTCGGACCACCACGGCGCGTGTGACGATCGAATCGACGCCGGAACCCCGCCCGTTGTCCGGCCCGACCGTCCTGACCAGGGAGCCCGCGATCAGCACCGTCAGTCAACCACCCCGCCTCTACCGCGCCCCGGAGCACCGGATGGCCGCCGGGGTGGCAGCCGGTATCGCTGAGCACCTCGACGTCCCGGTGGTCCGGGTCCGGATCGCCTTCATGGTGCTGCTCGGACTGAGCGGGCTCGGTCTGCTGCTCTACGCGGCCTTCTGGGCCGTCGTCCCGCTGCGCCCCGGTGACACCGCGGTACCGCCCCGCCGGGATGTTGCCCAGCTGCTGCCGTTCGTGGCGATCGGGCTCGGCGTACTGCTGATCCAGGTGATGGTCTTCGACTCGGTGGGTGCGACCGGCACCGCGGGGTGGCTGGTCGCCATCATCGCGGTCGGCGCCGGGGTGATCTGGCACCAGTCGGCACCGGAACGGCGACGGCAGTGGGGCGAGTCGATGCCAGTGCCCTGGCTCGGCGCGGTGATAGAGGAGAGCGACCGGCGGGCCTTCGTGCTCCGCTTCGTCGGTGGCGGGGTGCTGGTCGCGGTCGGCATCATCGGCGTCGCCGCGGTCTACTCCCCGGCGCAGAACCTCGACGCCGTGATCAACGGTGTGATCTTCGCGCTGGTCGGGCTGGCGGGCGTCGGGGTGGTGGCCGCGCCGGTGCTCTGGCGCACGTGGAGCCAGCTCCGCTCGGAGCGCGAGGGCCGCATCCGGGAACAGGAGCGGGCGGAGCTGGCGGCCATGGTGCACGACCAGGTGCTGCACACGCTCGCGCTGATCCAGCGCAACGCCAGCGACGTCAAGACCGTGCAGCGGCTGGCCCGTGGGCAGGAGCGGTCGCTGCGCAACTGGCTGTACAAGCCCACCGCGTCGCCGACCGAACGCTTCGCCGCCGCGCTGGAGCAGGCCGCGGCCGAGGTGGAGGACACGTTCGCGATCACCGTGGAGGCCGTCGTCGTCGGCGACCGGGAGACCGACGAGCGGGTCGGTGCGCTGGTCGCGGCGGCCCGTGAGGCGTTGGTGAACGCCGCCCGGCACGCCGGGGTGCAGACCGTGTCGCTCTACGCCGAGGTGGAGCCCGAGCAGGTCAGTGTCTTCGTACGGGACCGGGGCACGGGCTTCGACCCGGATACGGTGGAGGACCATCGGCACGGTGTCCGAGGCTCCATCGTCGGGCGGATGAAGCGGCACGGCGGCCGGGCGGAGATCCGCTCCCGGCCTGGAGAGGGGACCGAGGTCCGGTTGATCCTGCCGATCTCCCGGGAATCGGCCACGGCGGAGAGGGACAGATGATGGCCGAGCAGTCGATGTCACCGGTCGAACCGGCAGGCACCGGGCCCGAGCGGCTGCGGGTGTTCCTGGTCGACGACCACGCCATGTTCCGTGCCGGCGTACGCGCCGAACTCGGCGCGCACGTCGAGGTGGTGGGCGAGGCGAGCACCGTCGCGGAGGCGGTCAGCCGGATCGCGGCGACCGAACCGGATGTCGTCCTGCTCGACGTGCACATGCCCGACGGCGGCGGGCGGGCGGTGCTGGAGGCGATGCGCCGCAGCCATCCCCAGGTGCGTTTCCTGGCGCTCAGCGTCTCCGACGCCGCGGAGGACGTGATCGGGCTGATCCGAGCCGGTGCCCGGGGCTACGTGACCAAGACCATCTCGCCGGACGAGTTGACCGCGGCGATTCGGCGGGTGGCCGACGGTGACGCGGTGTTCAGTCCGCGGTTGGCCGGGTTCGTGCTGGACGCCTTCGCGGCCCGCCCGGACGCTCCGGTCGCCGATCCCGAACTGGACCAGCTGACCAACCGGGAGCGCGAGGTGCTGCGGCTGCTCGCCCGGGGTTACGCGTACAAGGAGATCGCGCGGGAGCTCTACATCTCGATCAAGACGGTCGAGACGCACGTCTCCAACGTGCTGCGCAAGCTCCAGATGTCCAACCGGTACGAGCTGTCCCGATGGGCGGCGGACCGCCGTCTGGTGTGACCGGGACCGTATCGGGTCACCCCTCAAGATCTTTGGCGCGTTGACCTGGATCGGCCGCGAGGCTGGAATCAGACTCATCCTTTCGGGTAGCATCCTGCCCAGAGTGGCGGGACTCACGTCGATGTATCGGTCACTTCGTGGATTCGTCCGCCCGGTGCCGCTGACGACCCGCTGAGCGCGAAAATTGCGTTGACGAGCAGGTCATACCATGCCGCTGAGGCGGCGTGAGGGCGGCTTCGGGTCGATGTCGGCGTCGTCCCGGCCGCGTATCGGGTTGATAACACGCCTTCCCGCCTGGGCGCATCGGGTGTCACAGTGGCAACCACCTCACACCCCCTCGTGAGCCGAGCGCCCTGAGGAGGCACTCCCATGCGCGGGAAATTCCTGAAGGTGGCGGTCGCGGCGACCGCCACTGCCATGTTGGCCACCGCCTGCGGCGGCGGTGGCGACGACAACGAGTCGAGCGGCCAGACTGGCGGCACGCTTCGCGTCTATGCCTCGGAGCCGGCGTTCCTGACGCCGTCCGGTGGCGACGACGAGCCGTCGCTGTATGTGATCCGTCAGCTCTTCCGTGGTCTGGTCAAGTACAACGCGGAGAGCTCGGCGGTCGAGATGGACCTGGCCGAGTCGGTCGAGTCCGAGGACCAGAAGCTCTGGACGATCAAGCTCAAGAGCGGTTACACCTTCGACAACGGTGAAGCGGTCAACGCCGACGCGTTCATCCGGTCGTGGAACTTCGCCGCTTACGGGCCGAACGCCCAGAACAACGGCTACTTCATGAAGCGGATCGTCGGCAAGGACGACGTGGCGCCGGCGGACCCGGACGGCGAGGGCCCGCAGAAGGCTCCGGAGCCGGCCACCAAGGAGCTGTCGGGTCTGAAGAAGGTCGACGACCTGACCTTCACCGTCGAGCTGGACGCCCCGTTCTCCGGCTTCCCGACCACGATCGGCTACCCGGGCTTCTTCCCGATGGCCCAGGCGTGCGTCGACGACATCGCCAAGTGCAACGAGACGCCGATCGGCAACGGCCCGTACAAGATCGACGGCAGCTGGCAGCACAACGTCGCGATCAACGTGGTCCGTAGCGACACCTGGAAGGGCGAGGCTGGCAAGCCGGACCGCATCGAGTACCGCATCTTCGCCGACGTCGACGCCGGCTACGCCGCCTTCCAGGCGGGCGAGCTGGACGTGATGTACACCCTGCCGCCGGCCCGCTACAAGGAGGCCAAGGCCACCTACGGCGACCGGATGTACGAGCAGCCGGGTGACAGCTTCACCTACGTCGGCATGCCGATCTACAACAAGGCGTTCGAGGACAAGCGGATCCGCCAGGCGCTGTCGCTGTCGATCGACCGCCAGTCGATCATCGACGCCGTCTTCGACGGTCGGTTCACCCCGGCCACCGGCTACGTCGCGCCGACCTTCGAGGGTGCCCGCGAGGGCGTCTGCAAGTACTGCGCCAAGGATGTCGAGAAGGCCAAGCAGTTGCTCGCCGAGGCTGGCGGCTGGCCGGCCGGCGAGAAGCTGATCCTGTGGGCCAACGCCGGTGCCGGTCACGACCAGTGGCTGCAGGCGGTCGGTGACCAGATCAAGGAGGCCCTCGGCATCGACTACGAGCTGAAGGTCAACCTGCAGTTCGCCGAGTACCTGGAGACCGCGGACCAGAAGAAGTTCACCGGTGGTTTCCGCCTCGGCTGGGGCCCGGACTACCCGTTCATGGAGACCTACCTCTACCCGCTGTACGGCACCGGTGCCGGCAGCAACAACTCGGGCTACACCAACGCCGAGTTCGACGCGCTGATGAAGGAGGGTGACTCGGCCGACTCGATCCAGGCCGCGATCCCGTCCTACCAGAAGGCGGAGGACATCCTCGGCGAGGACCTGCCGGTCATCCCGATGTGGTGGAGCAAGGTGGCGGCGGTCTACGGTGAGAACGTGGACCAGTTCGTCTGGAACTCCGTCTCGGACGCCGACTACGGTGCGACCTCGCTGAAGCAGAACTGAGCTTCCGCCTCCTGATCATGCCGTAACACGACGTGGCGGCAACGATCACCCCACCAGGGTGATCGTTGCCGCCACGTCAGCGCCGAGAGGAGACCCCGACATGGGGCGCTACGTCATTCGACGGTTGCTCCAGTTCATTCCCACCGTGCTGGGCACCATGTTCCTGCTCCACTACATGACCGCGCTGGCGATCCAGTTCAGCGGGAACCCGGTCCGGGCGCTGTTCGGAGACCGGACGCCGCCGCCCGCCCTGCTGCAGGCGATCACCGAGCGGCTCGGCTACGGCGACCCCTGCCTGGACCAGCGGGGCAATCCCTGCTTCGGGCTCTTCGCGGACCGGCTGCAGAACATCTTCTTCCACTTCGACTTCGGCATCAACCTGCGCCAGCGGGAGGTCACCGACCTGGTGGCCGATGCCATTCCGTTCACCCTCAAGCTGTTGGTGATCGCGATTCTCTTCGAGGCTGTCGTGGGAATCGCCGCCGGCGTGCTCGCCGGCCTGCGCGGCGGCAGCTTCGCCGACTACCTGGTGAAGATCAGCACGGTCTTCGTCATCTCGGTGCCGATCTTCGTGCTCGGTGTGGTGGTGCGGGAGTTCGTCGGGGTCAAGTTCGGCAACGTGCTGCGTGGCCAGGACTGGATTCCAGACGTGATCTCGTCGGGCATGTTCAGCCCCGTCTTCAAGCCCGACTACCCCATGGCCAGTCTGATCATCCCGGGCATGGTGCTCGGCGCGACCTCGCTGGCGGTCACCGCCCGGCTCACCCGGACCAGCATCATGGAGAACATCCGGGCCGACTACGTCCGGACGGCCCGGGCCAAGGGCCTGACCAACAAGCGCGTCATCGGCGTGCACACGCTGCGCAACTCGCTGATCCCCGTGATCACCTTCCTGGGCGTCGACATCGGCGCCGCGATGGCCGGCGCGGTGGTCACCGAGACCATCTTCAACGTGCCGGGCATCGGCCGGCTGGTGACGATGTCCGCGCGGACCGGTGAGTCCTCGGTGGTGGTCGGCGTGGTGACCATGCTGGTGCTGGTCGTGCTGGTCGCCAACCTGCTGGTCGACCTCCTGTACGCCGTGCTCGACCCGAGGATCCGCTATGAGTGAGCGGATCGTGTTGAGGCTGACGCAGGGTCTTCCGACCGCCCCCGGTGGCCGGGTGGAGCGAAACGAGGTGTGGACATGAGCGACCTGACGAGCGCGGGTACCGCCGTCGGCGGTGCGCCGGTGGGCGGTGACGGTCCGTCGACCGAGGCGACGACCGGCGGCGAGGGGCGCAGCGCCAGCCTGTGGGCGGACGCCCGGCGGCAGTTGCTGCGCGATCCGATCTTCGTGATCGCGTTCATCTACGTCCTCGTGGTCGGCTCCATGGCGGCCTTCCCGAAGTTGTGGACCAGCCAGGACCCGCGGAGTTGCAACACCGACCGGTCCCGGATCTCCCCGAGCGGGGAGCACCCCTTCGGGTTCGACATCCTGGGGTGCGACTACTACGCACACGCCATCTACGGCGCGCGTCCGTCGATGGTGATCGCGGTGATGGCGACCAGCGGCATCGTGCTGTTCGGTGGGACGCTCGGCCTGCTCGCCGGCTACTACGGCGGCTGGGTCGACACGATCATCTCCCGGGTGATGGACATCTTCTTCTCGCTGCCGTTCCTGCTCGGCGCGATCGTCTTCCTCACCGTGATCAAGCGGCAGAACATCTGGACCATCACCGGAGTGCTGTTCCTGCTGGCCTGGCCGACCATCGCCCGGATCATCCGGGGCAGCGTCATCTCGTCGAAGGACCTGGACTACGTGCAGGCCGCCAAGGCGGTCGGCGCCCGCAACTCGCGGTTGATGTTCCGGCACATCCTGCCGAACGCGATCGCCCCGATGCTGGTCTACGCCACCATCGTGCTCGGGTCGTTCGTCGCCGCGGAGGCCACGCTGACCTTCCTCGGCGTCGGGCTCCAGCCGCCCGCGCAGTCCTGGGGCATCATGATCAGCACCCACCAGGTCTACTTCCTGGAGGACCCGTGGCTGCTGCTCTTCCCCTGCGGTCTGCTGGTCGGCACGGTGCTGTCCTTCATCCTCATGGGTGACGCCCTGCGTGACGCCCTCGACCCGAAGTTCCGGTGAGTCCCATGAGCGAGTGTCAGCGAGCGAATCATCAGCACACGGCGACGGTGCCTCACGAAGGCACGGAGCGAAGCGGAGTGCCGGCATGAGCACTGATGTGAACGTCAAGCTGGAGGCGCTGGCGGGTGTCGACCCGAACGCGCTGCCGCTGCAGGTCAAGGATCTGCATGTGGAGTTCCGCACCCGCAACGGCATCGCGCATGCCGTCAACGGGGTGAGCTTCGACCTGCGGGCCGGCGAGACCCGGGCGATCCTCGGTGAGTCCGGCTGCGGCAAGAGCGTGACCGCTCAAGCGATCATGGGCATCCTGGATTCCCCACCCGGCTTCATCACCGGTGGGGAGATCCTCTACCGGGGCGTCGACCTGCTCAAGCTGCCGGAGTCCGAGCGTCGCAAGGTGCGGGCGAACCGGATCGCGATGATCTTCCAGGACGCGCTCTCCGCGCTGAACCCGGTCTTCACCGTCGGGTTCCAGCTCGCCGAGCTCTTCCGCAAGCATCGGGGGATGTCCCGCAAGGACGCCAAGGTTCGCGCCGTCGAGCTGCTCGACCTGGTCAAGATCCCGGCCGCGAGCCAGCGGGTGAACGACTACCCGCACCAGTTCTCGGGCGGTATGCGGCAGCGCGTCATGATCGCCATGGCGCTGGCGCTCGACCCCGAGGTGCTGATCGCGGACGAGCCCACCACCGCGCTGGACGTGACCGTGCAGGCCCAGATCATGGCGCTGCTGGCCGAACTGCAGCGGGAACGGAACATGGGCCTGGTGCTGATCACCCACGACATGGGTGTGGTGGCCGACGTGGCGGACCGGATCTCGGTCATGTACGCCGGCCGGGTCATCGAGGAAGCCGGCGTGAACGACATCTACGCCACGCCGGCCCACCCGTACACCAAGGGTCTGCTGGAGTCGATCCCGCGCCTGGACCTCAAGGGCCACGAGCTCAGCGCCATCAAGGGCCTGCCGCCGGCGTTGACGAACATCCCGCCGGGCTGCGCCTTCAACCCTCGGTGCCGCTACGCGCAGGACGTCTGCCGGAAGGACCCGGCGCCGCCGCTGTACCAGGTGTCGCCGAACCGTACCGCCGCATGCCACTTCTGGAAGGAGGTCAAGGGCGATGAGTGACGTGGTGCTGGAGACCCGAGACCTGGTCAAGCACTTCCCGCTGACCAAGGGCATCGTCTTCAAGAAGCAGTACGGTGCGGTCCAGGCTGTCGACGGGGTCAACCTGCAGCTGCGCCGGGGCGAGACGCTCGGCATCGTGGGCGAGTCCGGCTGCGGCAAGTCCACGCTGGCCCGGATGTTGGTCGGGCTGGAGACGCCGACCTCCGGTGACCTGTTCGTGCAGGGCAAGAACATGTCCAAGGTCAGCGCGGAGGAGCGGCGGCGGGGCCGGCGCAACATCCAGCTGGTGATGCAGGATCCCTACACCTCGCTCAACCCGCGGATGACCGTCGGTGACATCATCGGCGAGCCGTTCGAGGTGCACCCGGACGTGGTGCCGAAGAGCGGCCGGCGGGGCAAGGTGCAGGAGCTGCTGGAGCTGGTCGGCCTCAACCCGGAGCACATCAACCGGTACCCGCACCAGTTCTCCGGCGGGCAGCGGCAGCGGATCGGCATCGCCCGGGCGCTGGCGCTCAACCCGGAGATCATCCTGTGTGACGAGCCGGTCTCGGCGCTGGACGTCTCCATCCAGGCACAGGTGATCAACCTGCTCGAGAAGCTCCAGAAGGAGCTGGGCCTGTCGTACGTCTTCATCGCCCACGACCTGTCGGTGGTGCGGCACATCGCCGACCGCGTCGCGGTCATGTATCTCGGCAAGATCATCGAGATCGGCACCGAGGACGACATCTACGACAAGCCGACCCACCCGTACACCCAGGCGCTGCTGTCCGCGGTGCCGGTGCCGGACCCGAAGCTGCGGGGACTCCGGGACCAGATCGTGCTGACCGGTGACGTCCCGTCGCCGGCCAACCCGCCGTCGGGCTGCCGGTTCCGTACCCGCTGCTGGAAGGCACAGGACATCTGCGCCGAGCAGGAGCCGCTCCTGCAGATCCGCGACAAGTCCGGCCACCCGAGCGCCTGCCACTTCGCCGAGGTACGCGACGTGGTGCACGCGGCGGAGTAGCCACACAGACGCCGTCCGTGCCCGACCATCCGTACCGGGAGCGACGGTGAAGGTAGTGCCTCCTCAGTGACCGGGGCGTCGGCTGTTACAGCGGCCGGCGCCCCGGTCCTCGTTCGGCTGACGGGTGGACGAGGACCGGCAGGTCGTCACCCGTCACCGCTCAGAGCGGGCCGCGGCCGGCCCGCAGCAGCAATAGCGCGAGTTGCGTGCCGTCGGCGCCGAGGGCCGATCGGAACCGCTCCAGGATCGCCTGCTCGCGGGAGAGCACGAGCCGCGTCCCGCCGGAGGCCATCCGGACCGTGCCGACCTCCTGGGACAGCGCGGCCCGCTCCTGCCACAGCTCGATGAGCGTCCGGTCGATCTCGTCGATCCGTACCCGGATCTCGGCGATCCGGGCGGCGGCGTCGGGCTGCTGGGTGCCGGTGACAGGGCTGCCCGGGTCGCCGTCGGGACGACCGGCCGCGATCGTGCCGTCGCGGCCCGCGCCGTTCGGGGTCGCGCCGGAACCAGCCGGGGCTCCGCTCTGTTCCATCACGTCTGTCATCTTCGGGTACCTCTCACGGTCTGGTGCCCAGTGCCCGGATCCCGGGACGACGAAAGCCCCGGGCTCCTCGGAGCCCGGGGCTTTTCGCAGGTCTAGTCGATCAGGCGCGACCTACGGCTGCCGGACTCCCGGTGCCGTAGTAAAAGTAGAAGCGCTGATCGAACACGCCGTCGAGTATGCCGCCCGCTGTGGGGGGTGCGCAAGGAAAGCCGTCAAAGCCGTTAAGAAGGGGCCCCTGCTCTACTCCAGGCGTTAATAAGGGGCCCTTCCTTGCACCGCAGCCGAGGCGGGTGATGTCGGGGCGGCGGCATAGACTCGCCGTGCGATGCATCCTCTCTTCGACATCCCCGCGTCCCCGCCCGCGCCCGAGCCCGCCCAGGCGCGGCCGCCGCATCGGCCCGTGCCCGGCCGCCTCGACCCGGCGCAACTGGTGGAGGGACTCAACGGCCCGCAACGGGACGCGGTCACCCACGCCGGCTCGCCGTTGCTGATCGTGGCCGGTGCCGGGTCCGGGAAGACCCGGGTGCTGACCCACCGGATCGCGTACCTGCTCGCCGCGCGGGACGTGCACCCCGGTGAGATCATCGCGATCACCTTCACCAACAAGGCCGCCGGCGAGATGAAGGAGCGGGTGACCGCCCTGGTCGGCGCGCGCGCCCGGCTGATGTGGGTCTCCACGTTCCACTCCGCCTGTGTGCGGATCCTGCGCGCCGAGCATGAGCACGCCGGTTTGAAGTCCACGTTCTCGATCTACGACGCGGACGACTCGCGCCGGCTGATGCAGCTGGTCACCCGGGAGCTCGATCTGGATCCGA
This sequence comes from Micromonospora phaseoli, assembly GCF_900109115.1. Classification (GTDB taxonomy): domain Bacteria; phylum Actinomycetota; class Actinomycetes; order Mycobacteriales; family Micromonosporaceae; genus Micromonospora; species Micromonospora phaseoli. The sequence goes on along the minus strand of NZ_FNYV01000003.1, from coordinate 382,865 downwards.
AGCGCTACCCGGCGCGTGGCCTGGCCGCTCAGGTCTCCAATCTGAAGAACGAGCTGGTCGACCCGGAGACCTTCGCCGGCCGCGCCAGCGGGCCCAACGAACGCGCCCTGTCCGAGGCGTACACGCTCTACCAGCGGCGGTTGCGCGAGGCGCACGCGCTCGACTTCGACGATCTCATCATGACGACGGTGCACCTGTTCCAGTCACATCCGCACGTCGCGGAGACCTACCGCCGTCGGTTCCGGCACGTTCTGGTCGACGAGTACCAGGACACGAACCACGCCCAGTACGTCCTGATCAAGGAGTTGGTCTCCGGCACCGAGGGTCTCGATCCGGCGGAGCTGTGCGTGGTCGGCGACGCGGACCAGTCGATCTACGCCTTCCGTGGCGCGACGATCCGCAACATCCTGGAGTTCGAGCGCGACTTCGCCGACGCCCGCACCATCCTGCTGGAGCAGAACTACCGCTCCACCCAGACCATTCTGAACGCCGCGAACGCGGTGATCGACCGCAACACGTCCCGCAAACCGAAGCGGTTGTGGAGCGACGCCGGCACGGGTGAGCCGATCGTCGCGTACGTCGCCGACACCGAGCACGCCGAGGCGGACTGGGTGGCCCGGGAGATCGACCGGTTGGTCGACGCCGGAGAGACCCGGCCGGGCGATGTGGCGGTCTTCTACCGCACCAACGCCCAGTCCCGCGTCTTCGAGGAGGTGTTCATCCGGGTCGGCCTGCCGTACAAGGTCGTCGGCGGGGTGCGCTTCTACGAGCGCAAGGAGGTCCGGGACGCGTTGGCCTACCTGCGGGCGGTGGTCAACGACGACGACACGGTGAGCCTCCGCCGGATCCTCAACACACCACGGCGGGGCATCGGCGAACGCGCCGAGGCGTGTGTGGAGGCGCTGGCCGGCCGGGACCGCATCTCCTTCGGCGCCGCGCTGCGCCGGGCCAAGGACGCGCCGGGCATCTCGACCCGCGCGGCCAACGGCATCGGCGACTTCGTCGCGTTGCTCGACGCCGCCCGTGAGCTGGCCGACGGCGGCACCCCGGAGGACGTCCTGGAGGCGGTGTTGACCCGCTCGGGCTACCTGACCGAGCTGGAGGAGAGCCTCGACCCGCAGGACGCCGGTCGGGTCGACAACCTTCAGGAGTTGGTCAGCGTCGCCCGCGAGTACACCGAGCGGATCGAGGCGACCGGCGCGGAGGGGGAACGGGCCACCCTGGCCGGCTTCCTGGAGCAGGTCGCGCTCGTCGCCGACGCCGACCAGGTGCCCACCGATGATCCCGAGCATCAGGGCGTGGTCACCCTGATGACCCTGCACACCGCCAAGGGCCTGGAGTTCCCGGTGGTGTTCCTGACCGGTCTGGAGGACGGCGTCTTCCCGCACCTGCGCTCCCTGGGCGACACCCGGGAGCTGGAGGAGGAGCGCCGGCTGGCGTACGTCGGCATCACCCGTGCCCGTCAGCGGCTCTACCTCTCCCGGGCGGTGACCCGCTCGGCCTGGGGACAACCGTCCTACAACCCGCCGTCGCGGTTCGTCGAGGAGTTGCCGCCCGAGCTGGTCCGCTGGGAGCGGACCGAAGGGTCGTACACCTCGTGGGGCGGCGGGGGCGGCGGTGTCGGTGGCCGCGCGGAGCGGGTCTCCGACGGCCGTGGCTCCTTTGCCGGTGGCACCCCCAGGGCCGTGCAGCTGGCGCGGAAGCTCGGCGTGGACGGCAGCCGGCTGGCCACCGCGAGCGAGCTGCCGCAGGGGCCGAAGGTCACCGCCGGGGACCGGATCAACCACCAGCGGTACGGGCTGGGCCGGGTGGTGGCGGTGGAGGGGCACGGCGCGGGCGCCCGGGCTCAGATCGACTTCGGCGACCAGACGCTGTGGCTGGTCCTGCGGCACGCTCCGATCGAGAAGATCTGAGGGGCCGTCCCGGTGTTCGCGCCGGGACGGCAACCCCGTCGGTCGGCGGCTCAGCAGCCCACGTCGATGCCCCGGGCGCGCAGGAACGGCACCGGGTCGATCTGGTTCCACATCTGACCCTGATGCACCTCGAAGTGCAGGTGCGGGCCGGTGGAGTCGCCCGTGGACCCCTCCAGGCCGATGGTCTGCCCGGTGCTGACCTTCTCGCCCACACCCACCCTGGCGGTGCTCAGGTGGGCGTAGTGGGTGAGGTAGCCGTTCCCGTGGTCGATGAAGACGGAGATGCCGTACCCGTCACCGACGTCACCGGCCTTCGTCACGGTGCCGCCGAACGCGGCCCGGACGGGGGTGCCGGCGGGCAGCGCGAAGTCGATGCCGGCGTGCAGAGTGCCCCAGCGCGGTCCGTAGCAGGACGTGATGGAGGCTCCCGCCATCGGGAGGACCCAGGACGCCTTCGGCGGCGTGCTCTTGGCCGGCTTCCGGGTCGCCGTGGTGGCCTTGGTCGCTTTGGTGGCCCGCGGGCTGGGCTTCGCGGTCGGGCTCGCGGTCGGGCTCGCCGACGGGGTCGGTGCCGGGCTGTCCGTGGCCGCGGGGGTGACCGGTTCGCGCCCGGAGCGGTCGGCGCGGGCGGCGGCCTCGGCCCGGGCCTGCGCATCAACGGAGACCGGGCTCGGGGTCGGGCCGCCGTCGCGGGTGGTTGCGACGGCACCACCGACGCCGAGGCCGACCAGGGTGACCGCACCGACGACCAGGTAGCGGGCGCGCCAACCGAGGCGGCGCCGGTGCCGGGCCGGGGCGTGGGGGGTCTTGCGGTTCGGGGTGGGGTTGTCGTCCTGCACGGCGGACCTCACTGGTTCGAGTGGCACATGACCTCGAAATCCTGGTGTCGATCCGGGTCGGTACGGGTACCGGGGTCTTGGTCGGCCGGTGACGGCGGCCGGCACGCTGTCCGGTTCTGTCCGCGCCTGTGGCCGAGTGCCCAGAGCGGTGGATCCCGCTGCCTGTGGCGCCGGGTACAGTTCCTGCTGTGAGCTGGGACACTTGCGTCATCGTGGCGGCAAAGAAAACCGCCCGGATCCGACGATCCGGGCGGTCAACGGGCGTTACGCGGCGTCAGGACGCAGCTACCTCGCTGTAGATTGCCTCGACTTGCAGCTTGATGTCCACTCCGCGCTCCTGCAGCCACGGCACCGGGTCGAGCGGTGACCCCTTGACATGGATCTCCAGGTGCAGGTGGGAGCCGTAGGAGTGGCCGGTGTTGCCGACCAGGCCGAGCTGATCGCCGGCCTTGACCTGCTGGCCCTCGCGCACGCTCAGCGCGGAGGAGTGGCCGTAGATGGCCTCGCTGCCGTCCACGTGCGTGACGATGACCGCGTAGCCGTAGCCGCCGAACCAGCCGGCCTTGGTGACCGTGCCCTCGTGGATGGCGACGTAGGGAGTGCCCTCCGGGGCGACCAGGTCGATGCCGGTGTGCAGCTTGCCCCAACGCATCCCGTACGGGGATTTGAAGTCGTAGCCCTGCAGGGGCAGCAGCCAGACCCCGGAGTCGGTGGCGGTCTCCGGGCCGGTGCGGCTGTCACGGGAGGGGCGCTCGGCCGCGTCGGCGCGTTCCGCCACGCCCTGGCTGCTGATCGACGCCTGCTTCAGCTCGTCGAGCACCGAGGGGTTGACGCTCTTCGCGTCCGGCATGGCGTTGGCGCCGAGGGCCACCACACCGGCACCGACGAAGGCGGTGGTGACGACCGCGGCGTAGCGGCTACGTGGGGGGGTGGGTACGCGGCGACGACCGCGATATCGATCGGGCTCAGACGACAGGCGCTGGCGCACGCACACCCTCCGTTGTCGGGGTTCCGAAGCACTCAACCGTCGTTCGGATCTGGTGACCCTGTGTCGGCTGACCGCGTCGTCACCCGTCCGTAGACCTGATGACAACCGTGGACACGGTAGCCAACCGTCAGTCCTGTCACAAGCCGGAGCGCCGAATTGCCTGCGATGTTCTGTCCATTTCCGTCCGAGATTGTCACGGCTTGGGGTGCTGGAGGGGCGTCCTCGGTATCATCCTTTCGTCGCACACCGTGACCGATCGGCGGAGTCGTCCCGCTTGACGTGGCCCGCGTCGGTCGTGCCTCTGCGTGAGGTTGCGATGGCGGCGCGTTCCGTCGGTGACTCCCGCCCGCTGGTTCGCCATGCCGCTGTGCTGAGCGGCGATACCGGGCCGCCGGGCCGTCCTGGTCCGTCCGGATATCGGCGTGATCATGGGCTCCATGCCGGCCCCCGTTCCCCGGCGCCGGCCGGCCGGGTTACCGTTCGTTCAGGTAAGTGCCGCGGAGCCGGTGAAAGGGATGCCCAGATGAGCTCTCGTGTTCGGGTCGTCGTCGCCAAACCGGGCCTGGACGGCCACGACCGTGGCGCCAAGGTGGTGGCGCGTGCCCTCCGGGACGCCGGCATGGAGGTCATCTACACCGGGCTGCACCAGACCCCGGAGCAGATCGTGGAGACCGCGATCCAGGAGGACGCCGACGCCGTGGGCCTCTCGGTGCTCTCCGGAGCGCACATGACGCTGTTCCGCCGGGTCCTCGAACTGCTCGACGAGCGGGACGCCCGGGACATCGTCGTGTTCGGCGGCGGCATCATTCCGGACGCCGACCTGCCCGAGCTGGAGCAACTCGGAGTGGCGAAGATCTTCACCCCCGGCGCGACCACCCAGTCCATCGTGGAGTGGGTACGGAGCAACGTCGCCCAGCCGGTGAGCTGAGCGCAGGGGGAGGGGCCGGACGCACCCCTCACACGTCCGGCCCCTCTATGCACGATGCCCCGCCGCCACCCCTCGACCGACAGGGCATCGGCCGTTCCGTCTTCGCGCTTTCCAGCGCTCCGACACCTCACTCAACGACGCCCTTCCAGCGGGGTTACGCGCGACCGCCGAGATCCGCTGCCGGCCCGGCAAGATCGCCCGAACGGGTGACGGCCCGCCGTCCGCAGCCCCGTGGTGCGGCACCGGTGACGCAGCGTCGCCTGCGGCTGTGCATTACCGCACACCGCGCACCCGCTCGGTTGCCGGCCGTGCCGACATCGCTAGGCTGCGCCCAGTGAATCCTTTCCAACCTCTCCTTGCGGTCGGAGGAGATCGCGAGGCCGGCAGCGGTACGCACCGCCGAGCGGTCCGGTTGGCAAGGCTTCGAACGGCCTGCGTCAACTTCAACTGATGTCAGGCATCGCACTGTTTTCTTTCCATACGCTGGTGGCGGCGCGACGGTGCGCCGCAGAGACGGGACGGGACGCGCAATCGTGGACCTGTACGAGTACCAGGGGCGGGACCTGTTCGAGCGGCACGGACTTCCCGTGCTCGCCGGCGGCGTCGCAACGACCCCGGAGGAGGCCCGCGCGATAGCCGAACGCCTCGGCGGCCGGGTGGTCGTCAAGGCGCAGGTGAAGGTCGGCGGACGAGGCAAGGCGGGCGGCGTCAAGCTGGCCGAGGGCGCGGAGGAGACGGTGGCCCGCGCCACCGACATCCTCGGCCTGGACATCAAGGGCCACACGGTCCACAAGGTCATGATCACGGTGACCGCGGACGTGGCCGACGAGTACTACTTCTCGTACCTGCTCGACCGGGCGAACCGCACCTTCCTCTGCATCGCCAGCGTGGCCGGCGGCATGGACATCGAGCAGGTCGCCGCCGAGACCCCGGAGAAGGTCGTCAAGGCTCCGATCGACGCCGTCAAGGGCGTGGACGAGGCCAAGGCGCGGGAGATCGTCGAGGCGGCCGGCTTCCCGGCCGACGTCGCCGACCAGGTCGTCGAGGTGGCCGTGGGCCTGTGGCGGGCGTTCGTCGCCGAGGACGCCACGCTGGTCGAGGTGAACCCGCTGGCCAAGACCAAGGACGGCAAGCTGCTGCTGCTGGACGCCAAGGTCTCGCTGGACGAGAATGCCGGCTTCCGGCACCCCGACCACGAGGCCCTGGTCGACCAGGCGACCGTGGACCCGCTGGAGCAGGCCGCCAAGGAGAAGGACCTCAACTACGTCAAGCTCGACGGCGAGGTCGGCATCATCGGCAACGGCGCGGGTCTGGTGATGTCCACGCTCGACGTGGTCGCCTACGCCGGCGAGCGGCACGGCAACGTCAAGCCGGCCAACTTCCTCGACATCGGCGGCGGCGCGAGCGCCGCGGTGATGGCCAACGGCCTGGAGATCGTGCTCTCCGACCCGTCGGTCAAGAGCGTCTTCGTCAACGTCTTCGGCGGCATCACCGCCTGCGACGCGGTGGCCAACGGCATCGTGCAGGCGTTGGGCCTGCTCGAGGAGCGGGGCGAGCGGGTCACCAAGCCGCTCGTCGTGCGCCTCGACGGCAACAACGCCGAGGCCGGTCGGGCGATCCTCGACGGGGCGAACAACCCGCTGATCGAGCGGGTCGACACCATGGACGGCGCGGCCGAGCGGGCCGCCGAGCTGGCGGCTGCGGGGGTCTGACAATGGCTATCTGGCTGACCAAGGACTCGAAGGTCATCGTGCAGGGGATGACCGGTTCCGAGGGTTCCAAGCACACCCGGCGGATGCTCGCCGCCGGCACGAATGTGGTGGGCGGCGTCAACCCGCGCAAGGCGGGTACCACCGTCGACTTCGACGGCACCGAACTGCCGGTCTTCGCCAGCGTCGCGGACGCGATGAAGGACACCGGCGCGGATGTCACCGTCATCTTCGTGCCGCCGCAGTTCACCAAGGGCGCGGTCATCGAGGCGATCGACGCCGAGATCCCGCTGGCCGTGGTGATCACCGAGGGGGTGCCGGTGCACGACACCGCCGCCTTCTGGGCCTACAACGTGGCGAAGGGCGAGCGGACCCGGGTCATCGGCCCGAACTGCCCCGGCATCGCCTCGCCCGGTGCCTCGAACGCCGGCATCATCCCGGCCGACATCACCGGCACCGGCCGGATCGGCCTGGTCAGCAAGAGCGGCACGCTGACCTACCAGATGATGTACGAGCTGCGCGACATCGGCTTCTCGACCTGTGTCGGCATCGGTGGCGACCCGATCATCGGAACGACCCACATCGACGCGCTGGCGGCCTTCGAGGCCGACCCGGACACCGACGCCATCGTCATGATCGGCGAGATCGGCGGTGACGCGGAGGAGCGGGCGGCCGAGTTCATCAAGGCCAACGTCACCAAGCCGGTCGTCGGCTACATCGCCGGCTTCACCGCGCCCCCGGGCAAGACCATGGGGCACGCCGGTGCGATCATCTCCGGCTCGGCGGGCACCGCCGACGCGAAGAAGGCGGCGCTGGAGGCGGTCGGCGTCAAGGTCGGCAAGACGCCGACCGAGACCGCCAAGCTGATGCGCGAGATCATGTCCGCCGGTTGAGCGGAGCGCTGACACCGCTGAGGGGCCGACCGGTTGGTCGGCCCCTCAGCGGTTCCAGAACGGGTAGTTCCCGGTCGCCTGCAGGATCAGGCTGACGACGATGTTGAGCACACCCAGGGCGATGGCCACGTAGCCCAACACCGGCGACTGCCGGTACCGCTTCGCGTCGCGGACCGACAGCCAGCCGAAGACGATGCCGAGGATGCCGCAGCAGAGCACGCCGGTCACGATGCCCAGCACCCCCCAGAGGGTGGTGCGGTCCCGGCCGGCGGGCGGCGGTGGGGGCGGTGGATACGGAGCGTTCACGGCTCTCCTCCGGTCGCTTGCTGCCGCGACGTCGGTCACGGCCACTGAGCCCGAGGCTAGATGAGGCCAGTGCCCCACAGGGCGGATCGGGCGAACTCTCCGCCGGAGGTGGGGTGGTGTCGGGCAGCCGAGGCGGGTCCGGCATGCCAGAGTAGAGCCGATGTCCTTTGTCACCCCTGACCAGCCTCGCCGGGCCACCGACGCCCGTGGAGCCGGCGGCCGGCCGCCCGGCCGTGCCGGCCCCCCGCGCCGGGTGCCGGCTCCACGAGCGTCGCCTCCGGGCCGCAGCCATGCGCCGCTCGCGGTCGCCGCGCTGGTCGCCGCCGCCGGGGCGGCACTCACCTCCTGGCTGCCCGTGACGTTGGTGCTCTGGCTGCTGCAACTCAGCGGCGGTGCCGCCAGCCTGCTCGGCGCCGTGCGGGCCGGAGCTGCCGGATGGCTGCTCGGGCACGGGGTGCCGCTGGCCACGGAGACCGGGCCGCTGGGCCTGGCGCCGCTCGCGGTCACCGCGCTGGCCGGGTGGCGACTCACCCGGGCGGGGGTGCACGCCAGCCGCGCCATCGGTTCCCGCGGTGGCCGGTCACCGGGGCGCACGGCCGCCGCCGCAGCGGCGGTCGGCGTGGCGTACGGGCTGCTGGGAGCGCTCGCCGCGGTGCTGGTCGGTGCCGGCGGTCCGGGTGTGTCGCCGGTGCGTGCCGGGCTGACGCTCGCGCTGATCGGCACGCTCTGCGCCGGGGTCGGAGCCGCCCGGACGACCGGGGTGGCGGAGGTCTTCACCGGGCAGGTGCCGGTGCCGGTGCGCGAGGGCGTCCGCGCCGGCCTGGTGGCCGGGCTGGTGCTGCTCGGCGCCGGGGCGGCGGTGGCAGGGCTTGCCGTGGCGACCGGTGGCGGTGACGCCGCGGACCTGATCGGCGCCTACCGCACCGGGGTGGCCGGACAGGCCGGGATCACTCTGGTCAGCCTGGCCTACGCGCCCAACGCGACCGTGTGGTCGGCCAGTTATCTGCTCGGCCCCGGCTTCGCCGTGGGCACCGACACGGCGGTACGCACCAGCGAGGTCTCCGTCGGCGCGCTACCGGCCCTGCCGTTGTTCGCCGGCCTGCCCGGCGGACCGGTCGACGGGCTCGACGCGGCCGCCGTCCTCGCGCTCCCCGTCCTGGTGGGAATGGCAACCGGCTGGCTGCTGGCCCGCCGGTTGCTGCGGACGTCCGTCGCCGAGCGGGCACCGCTGCCCTGGGGGCGGCTGCTCGGCCCGGCCGCGCTCGCCGGTCCGGTGGCCGGTCTGGTGCTGGGTGCCGCCGCGGAGGCTTCCGGCGGGCCGCTGGGCGCTGGTCGGCTGGCGGAGGTGGGACCGGTCGGCTGGCAGGTCGCGCTCGCCGCGACCCTGGTCACCGGTGGTGGTGCCCTGCTCGGTGCCGTCGCCACCCGCCTGCTCAATCGGCGAGCCGGGTGAGACCCGCCGTTACCGGCATCGTTCCTACGCCGAGGGGCGCCCCGGTACACCGGAGCGCCCCTCGACCTGATCCCGTTCAGGGCTGCATCGGCACGGTGAAGTTCACCGCCAGCAGCACGATCTGGAGCAGGCCGAACAACAGGCCGACCGCGCCACAGATGATGCCCGCGAGCGCCTGCCCGGAGTTGCCGGCCAGACCCTGGTTGGCCTTCTGCTTGCCCAGCCAGCCGGTCACGACCGCGGCCAACCCCAGCGGGATACCGAGGTAGCAGCAGCTCAGTGGGATCGACGCGATGCCGAGGATCATCGCCACCAGGCCGAGGGTGTTCTGCTGTCCCGGCATGCCGGTGAAGCCCGCGTGCGGGTACATCGGCGCCCCACCGTACGGCTGCGGCGTGCCGTACGGGTCGGGGTAGGACTGGCCGTACGGCTGGCCCGCCGCGGGCTGCCCATACGCGGGCTGCCCGTACCCCGGCTGGCCGTAGCCCGGCTGCCCATACCCCGGCTGCCCATACCCCGGCTGGCCGTAGCCCGGCTGGCCGTAGCCCGGCTGGCCGTATGCGGGCTGGCCGGAGGTCGGCGGCTGACCCGCCGGCGGAGCGTACGGGTCGTAGGGCGCCGGAGAGGCCGGCGGCGCAGCGTCCGGCGGTTGCTGGCCGTACGGATCGGCCGGCGGCGCATAGGGGTCGGCCGGCGGACCGTACGGGTTGGCCGGCGGCGGGGCGTACGGGTTCGTCCCCGGCGGGGCGTACGGATTGTCCGGAGGCGACGACGTCGGGTCCCCGTACGGCGGCTGCTGGCCGTACGGGTCCTGACCGGGGTTACCGGGTTGCATCCGGCTCAGTAACCGCTGGCGTTGTTGCCGGTCATCGCGCCGAGCAGGCTGCCGCCCACGCAGCACACCAGGACGATCGCGATCCAGGCGATGCCGACGATGAGGGCCCACTTGGACCACTTCTTCGACTCCGCCGCCGCGGCCTGGGCACCGGCGTGGTCACCCTGCTGGAGCAGCGGGTTGACCTTCGAGGCATTGATGATCGCGGGGATCGCCAGTGGCCAGAACAGGAAGATCGCGACGATCGACATTGTCATGTTGTTGTCGACGGGCTGGGGCGGCTGGGACGGGTATCCGGGCTGCATGATGACGTGCTCCTCACGTATGTTCGCTGACGGGTGCGGGCCGGGCATGCGCCGGTCCCAAGCGACCGGCAGCGTACCCGGTCGGCGCCAGTGAGGCTGGCCTCGAGCGGCGTGCCGCCCAGCGGCTGGGCGCCGGTCAGCGGCCGGATAGGGTGTGCCGGTGACCGAGCCCGCCCGCATCGTCGTCCTCGTCTCCGGCTCCGGGAGCAACCTGCAGGCCCTGCTGGACGCGACCGCCGACCCCGCGTACGGCGCACGGGTGGTCGCGGTCGGCGCGGACCGGGACGGGATCGTCGGCCTGGACCGGGCCGCTGCCGCGGGTGTGCCGACCTTCGTCGAGCGGGTCCAGGATCACCCCGACCGGGCGCGGTGGGACGCTGCGCTCACCGCTCGGGTCGCCGAACACCAGCCGGACCTGGTCATCTCCGCCGGGTTCCTGAAGCTGGTCGGCGCGCGGTTCCTCGCCGCCTTCGGCGACCGCTACCTCAACACGCACAACACGCTGCTGCCGGCCTTCCCCGGCATCCACGGCCCGCGCGACGCCCTCGACTACGGGGTGAAGGTGACCGGCGCGACCCTCTTCTTCGTCGACGCCGGCATGGACACCGGGCCGATCGTCGCGCAGGTGGCGGTACCCGTGCACGCCGACGACGACGTCGACACGCTCACCGAGCGAATCAAGGAAGCCGAGCGGCAGCAGCTCGTCGAGCAGGTGGGTCGACTGGTCCGTGAAGGTTGGACGATCACCGGTAGAAAGGTCACGGTTGGAGTGAGTTCCATGCAGGACGGACGCCGCCCGATCCGGCGGGCGCTGGTCAGCGTCTACGACAAGACCGGCCTGGCCGAACTCGCTCGCGCGCTGCACGCCGCCGGTGTGGAGATCGTCTCCACCGGCAGCACCGCGTCGACGATCGCCGGTGCGGGCGTGCCGGTGACCGCCGTCGAGCAGGTGACGGGCTTCCCGGAGATCCTCGACGGCCGGGTGAAGACCCTGCACCCCAAGATCCACGGTGGGCTCCTCGCCGACCTGCGCAAGGACGAGCACGCCGCCCAGCTGAACGAGCACGGCATCACCGGGGTCGACCTGCTGGTGTCCAACCTGTACCCGTTCCAGGCCACCGTCGCCTCCGGCGCCAGCCAGGACGAGTGCGTGGAACAGATCGACATCGGTGGGCCGGCGATGGTGCGGGCCGCGGCCAAGAACCACGCCTCGGTGGCGGTGGTGACCGACCCGGCGGCGTACCCGGTGCTGCTGGCCGCGCTCGACGCCGGCGGCTTCACCCTGGCCCAGCGTCAGGCGCTGGCCGCCCGTGCCTTCGCCGACATCGCCGAGTACGACGTGGCGGTCGCCGAGTGGTTCGCCGCCAGCCTCGCTCCGCCGGCCGACGGCTGGCCCGACTTCGCCGGGCTGGCGCTGCGTCGCCAGGCGGTGCTGCGCTACGGCGAGAACCCGCACCAGGCCGCCGCCCTCTACGCCGACCCGGCCGGCCACGCCGGGCTGGCCCAGGCGGAGCAGCTGCACGGCAAGGAGATGTCCTACAACAACTACGTCGACGCGGACGCCGCCTGGCGGGCCGCCAACGACTTCGCCGACCGGCCGGCGGTGGCCATCATCAAGCACGCCAACCCGTGCGGTATCGCGGTCGGCGCGGACGTGGCGCAGGCGCACCGTAAGGCGCACGCCTGCGATCCGGTCTCCGCCTTCGGTGGGGTCATCGCGGTGAACCGGCCGGTCTCGGTCGAGCTGGCCGGGCAGATCGCCGAGATCTTCACCGAGGTCGTGGTGGCGCCCGGGTACGAGCCGGGGGCCGCCGAGGTGCTCCAGGCCAAGAAGAACATCCGGCTGCTGCGCGCGCCGGAGTTCCGCCCGCGGCCGGCCGAGTGGCGGCAGATCACCGGCGGCGTACTGGTGCAGTTGCGCGACGCGATCGACGCCGAGGGCGACGATCCAGCCAGTTGGCGGCTGACCACCGGCGAGGCCGCCGACGCCGAGACCTTCGCCGACCTGGTCTTCGCCTGGCGGGCGGTGCGCGCGGTGAAGAGCAACGCGATCCTGCTGGCCCACGACGGTGCGACCGTCGGGGTCGGGATGGGGCAGGTCAACCGGGTCGACTCGGCCCGGCTGGCGGTCAGCCGCGCGGGCGCCGACCGGGCGCGCGGCGCGGTCGCCGCCTCGGACGCGTTCTTCCCGTTCGCCGACGGCCCGCAGATCCTCCTCGACGCGGGGATCCGGGCGATCGTGCAGCCCGGCGGCTCGATCCGCGACGAGGAGGTGATCGCCGCCTGCAAGCAGGCCGGGGTCACCATGTACCTCACCGGCACTCGCCACTTCTTCCACTAGTGCGGTATCGCCGGCGGCTTCCCGTTCAGGTCGCCGGTGGGACGGTTGCCACGGTCCGCTGGCGGGCCAGCAGGCAGGAGATGCCTTCGGCGGTCATCGGCCGGGCCAGGTGATAGCCCTGGCCACGGGTGTAGCCGAGGTCGCGGAGCACGGCGACCTGCTCGGCGCTCTCGACGCCTTCGGCGACGGTCTCCAGGCCGAGCGCGTCGGCGAGTTGGATCACCGCGCGGGCCACCGCCTGCCGGGCGTCGGCCGCCGCAGCCTGGCCGTCGTCGATCTCGATTCCGTCGACGAAGGACTTGTCGAGCTTCACGATCGCGGCGGGGAAGGCCCGCAGCAGGCTCAGCGACGATTCGCCGGTGCCGAAGTCGTCCAGCGAGAGGCGGATCCCCATCCGGTCGAGTTCGAAGAGGGTCCGCGAGACCTGCTGGCCGCGTAGTACCGCGGACTCGGTCACCTCCAGCACCAGCCGCTCGCAGCCAAGCCCGCTCTCGGCGAGCGCGGCCGTCACGTCGGAGACGAAGTCGGGGTCGTGCAGTTGCCGCGCGGAGACGTTCAGTCCCACCTCCCGGAGTGCGTCCGGCCCGAACTCCCGTGACCACGCCGCCGCCTGGCGGCACGTCTCGCGCAGCACGAACCGGCCCAGCGGCACGATCAGACCGGTCCGCTCGGCGGCCGGGATGAACTCGGCCGGGCCGACGACGCCGCGGGTCGGGTGGTGCCAACGGACCAGCGCCTCGACCCCGACCAACCGGTTGTCGTCGAGCCGCAGGATCGGCTGGTAGACGACCCGCAGTTCGTTGTGGTCCAGGGCCCGCCGCAGCTCGCCGCCGAGCTGCATGTGTGCCAGCACCGGCTCACCCATGCCGTCCACGTAGCGTACGAAGCTCGCCTTTCCGCGCTGTTTGGCCGTGTACATGGCGACGTCGGCGTCCCGCAGCACCGAGTCGACGGTGGCCCCGGGCGCGGCGTCGGCGATGCCGATGCTGGCCTGCACCAGCAGGCGGTGCTGGCTGATCGGGTGGTCGAGCGCGGCCAGCAGCCGGCCGGCCAGCTCCTCGGGGTCGGCGTCCGCGCCGGTGAGCAGGACGGCGAACTCGTCACCGGCGACCCGTACCGGCAGGCCGTCGTCGCCGACCTCGGCGCGCAGCAGTTGGGCGACCGAGACGAGCAGCCGGTCACCGACGCCGTGCCCGAGCAGGTCGTTGACGGTCTTGAAGTCGTCCAGGTCGACCAGGAGCACCGACGCGGGTGTCGTCGCGGTGAGCGCGGACGCGAGCCGGTCCCGGAAGAGCACCCGGTTGGCCAGCCCGGTGAGGCCGTCGTGGCTGACCTCGTACTGGAGGCGCTCCTCCTGGAGACGGGTTTCCCGCAGCAGCCGGGCGTTCTCCCGGTAGGCGATGAACTGCCGGGCGCTGACCAGCGCGGTCACCACCACGGCGGCGATCAGGACCACCCGGACCGGCCAGGTCAGGGGGGCGCCGAACGCGACCGCGAGCAGCGGCACGTCGACCGCCACCACGGCCAGGTACGGCAGGAGCATGCCGTTGCGGGCCTGATCGCGCCGGATACCGAGTCCGGCCCGCCACTGCGCCGTGACGCCGAGGGTGCAGAACACCGGGGTCAGCGGCATCACGATCGCCTGGGACGGGATGGCGGCGACGTACCCGTACCGGACCGCGAGCACGGCGACGATGCCGGCGGTGACGCCGCCGCTGGCCGCGACGAATCGTAGGGCGACGCGATCCACCGGGCCACCAGCGATGAAGGACACCTTGGTCGCGGCGCCGACCGCGACCAGGAACGCGAGCCCGACCAGCGCCATCGCCTGCGGGCTCCACGGCTCGTCGGCGGTCAGCATCGGGGCCAGCCCGACGTAGCAGAGCAGGGCCGCGCAGCCGAGGAACGCGATCATGCGGTCGAGCAGGAGGCGCCACCGCTCGACACCGCCGGCCGCGACGACGGGCACCCGGGCCACCGCCCAGATGGCGACGACGAATCCGATCGCCACGCAGGCCGCGGCCGGCAACGGCATGCTTCGCGTACGGGCCTCGGCGGCGTGCGTCAGCATGTCCAGCGCCAGCCAGCCGTACCCGATCGTGATGGTGACCGCCGCGACGAGGAGCGCACGCCAGAAGCGTCGGGTGACCGGGTCGAGGTCGGCGCGGCGGAGCAGGTGTACGACGGACCCGGCGGCGAGGACCCCACCGACGGGAACGAAGGTGTACGCGAGCGCCTCGGTGCCGGCGCCGACCGTGAAGTTCGCGACGCACCAGGCGGTGCCGAGGGCGGCGACCGCGACGGTGGCCTGCACATACCGTACGGTGATCCGGCTGTTCGTCGCGGCGACCCCGACCGTGGGGCCCGTCGTTGGCCGTAGCGCCACCTGCGTCACGGCACTGACCCTAGTGAGTGGGCAGGGGCACGACATCCGTCATCGGGTGCTTCTTCTATGCAGAAATCGGTGCGGCAGAGTCCACTGAGGAGGAAATCCGTTCTCAGCGTCCCGGGAGTAGCTCGGCGAAGTGGCAGGCCGACGGGTGCGGGTCGGCGGCGCGTAGTACGGCCTGCGGGTCCTGGGTGGCGCAGATCTCCTGGGCCTTCCAGCACCTGGTCCGGAAGTGGCAGCCGCTCGGCGGGTCCGCCGGGCTCGGCACGTCGCCGCTGAGCCGGATGACGCTGCGATGTCCCCGGGCCTCCGGGTCCGGCACCGGCGCCGCCGAGAGCAGCGCCTGGGTGTACGGGTGGGTGGCCCGCTCGTAGATCTGGTCCTCGGTGCCGATCTCCACGATCCGGCCCAGGTACATGACCGCGACCCGGTCGGCGATGTGCCGGACCACCGACAGGTCGTGGGCGATGAAGATGTACGAGAGGCCGAACTCCTCCTGAAGCTGCTCCAGCAGGTTGATCACCTGGGCCTGGATGGAGACGTCGAGCGCGGAGACCGGCTCGTCGCAGACGATCACCTCGGGCCGCAGTGCCAGCGCCCGGGCGATGCCGATGCGCTGCCGCTGGCCGCCGGAGAACTGGTGCGGGTAGCGGTTGATGTGCTCCGGGTTCAGTCCGACGACGTCGAGCAGCTCCTGGACCTGGCGCTGGCGGCTGCCCTTCGGTGCCGCCTCGGGATGGATCTCGAACGGTTCGCCGATGATGTCGCCGACGGTCATTCGCGGGTTCAACGAGGTGTACGGATCCTGCATCACCATCTGCATGTTGCGCCGGATCCGACGTAGTTCGCCGCCGGAGGCGGCGAACAGGTCCCGCCCGGCCAGGGTGGCCCGCCCGGCGGTGGGCTTCTCCAGCCGCATCAGCAGTCGGGCGAGGGTGGACTTCCCGCAGCCCGACTCGCCGACGATGCCCAGCGTCTCGCCCCGGCGCAGCTCGAAGCTGACCCCGTCGACGGCCTTGACCGCGCCGACCTTCTTCTGGAACAGCACACCCTGGGTGATCGGGAAGTGCTTGACCAGGTGGTTGACGTCGAGGATCGTCTCGCCGCGCACCTTGGTGGGGCTAGCTGGCGCGGTCATCACGTACCTCCTGCGCGAAGTGGCACGCGCTGGTCCGGCCGTCGCCCAGGACCAGGTCGTGCGGCACCACGTCGACGCAGACCTGCTGCGCGTACGGGCACCGGGGGTGGAAGGGGCAGCCGCTCGGGATGCGCATCAGGTTGGGCGGCAGGCCGCGGATCGTGGCGAGCTTGCCGCCGCGCTGGTCCAGGCGCGGGATCGAGTTCAGCAACCCCTTGGTGTACGGGTGGGCGGGTGCCCGGTACAGCGATCGGACGTCGGCGTGCTCGACGATCCGGCCCGCGTACATGACGGCGATGCGGTCCGCCACGTCGGCGACCACGCCGAGGTCGTGGGTGATCAGGATCATGGCCATGTCCAGGTCCCGCCGCAGGTCGGCGAGGAGGTCCATGATCTGGGCCTGCACGGTGACGTCGAGGGCGGTGGTCGGCTCGTCGGCGATGAGCACCTTCGGCTCCATCGCCAGGGCCATCGCGATCATCACCCGCTGACGCATGCCGCCGGAGAACTGGTGCGGGTGGTCGCCGAGACGCTTCGCCGCGGCCGGGATCTGTACCAGGTCCATCAGCTCCACCGAACGGCGGCGGGCGTCGGCACGGGACATCCCGAGTCGCTGGCGCAGCGTCTCGCCGATCTGCCAACCGACCGGGAAGACCGGGTTCAGCGCGGAGAGTGCGTCCTGGAAGATCATGGCGATCTCCTTGCCCCGCACCTGCCGGCGCTGCGCCTCCGGCAGGGTCAGCAGGTCCTGACCGGAGTAGAGGATCGCACCGGAGCTGATGTGTGCCGGTGGGGTGTCCAGGATGCCCATGACGGCCTGGGCGGTGACGGACTTGCCGGAGCCGGACTCGCCCAACACGGCCAGCGTCTCGCCCGGGTCCAGGTGGTAGCTGACTCCGTTGATGACCCTGGCCACGCCCTCGCTCGTGCGGAACTCGACGTGCAGGTCGCGTACCTCCAGCAGGTGCCCGCCGGGCGGGGTGGGTGAGGCCGGTGTCGGCCGGACGGCGTTCTGGCTCATAGGTGGCTCACCGGAGCTTCGGGTCGAAGGCGTCGCGGATCGCGTCGCCGAGCATGATGAAGGCCAGCACGGTCAGCGCCAGGAACGCCGACGGCACCACCAACGGGGTCGCCGACTCGCGCATGTGCACCCGACCGTTGTTGATGTCGATGCCCCACGAGATGGTCGGCTCCTGCAGGCCGATACCGAGGAACGACAGTGTCGCCTCGGCGGCGATGAACGAGCCGAGCGCGATGGTCAGCACGACGATCGCCGGGGCCAGCGCGTTCGGCAGGATGTGCCGCCACATGATGCGCCCGTCGCCGGCACCCAGCATCCGGGCCGCGGCCACGTAGTCCTGCTCGCGGGCGGTGATCACCGAGGAGCGGACCACCCGGGCGGCCGTCGTCCAGCCGAGCACCGCGAGCACGAAGATGACGGCGCCGACGCGGACCGTGGCGCTGTCGCTGCCGACCCGCTTGAGCAGGACGATCGCGGCCAGCAGCAGTGGGATGCCGAGCACGACGTCGATGACCCGGGACAGCACCGCGTCGACCCAGCCGCCGAAGTAGCCGGCGAGCATCCCCACGAGCAACGCGATCGCGCCGGTGAGCAGCGCGGAGAGGGCGCCCACCAGCAGCGAGGCGCGAGCGCCGTAGACCGCTCGGGCGTACGTGTCGCAGCCCTGGAAGTCGTACCCGAAGATGGCCCCGCCGGACGGCGCGGCGTGCTGTCGGGACAGCGCGCAGTCGGTCGGGTTGTTGCTGGTGAACAGGCCCGGCACGGCGGCCATCGCGGTCACCAGCAGCACCAGGATCAGGCTGATCCAGAAGATCGGCTTGCGGCGCAGGTCGCGCCAGGCGTCGCCGGTCAGGCTGCGTGGTTTGCGGGGCTGACCCACCTGGTTCGGCGTGCCCGGTTCACCGGAGGGACCCCGCCGGGCGGCCTGGTTCTCGCTGGCCGCCACCGTCTCGAAGTCGCTCATGACGCCGCTCCGCTTCGCTGCCTGCCGTCACGAGGCACATTCGCACTGAGCCGGATGATTCGCTCGCTACGCTCGCTCATTCCGCCACCTCGCTGTGCTCACTCATAGCGGATCCTCGGGTCGAGTACGGCGTACAGGATGTCGACCACCAGGTTGGCGACGAGGTACACCACGACGAGCACGCTGACGATGCCCACCACCAGTGGGCCGTCCTCGGTGCGGATGCCGCGGAAGAGGTTGAAGCCGACGCCGGGGATGTTGAACACGCCCTCGGTGATGATCGCCCCGCTCATCAGGTTGCCCACCTCGACGCCGAGGAAGGTGATCACCGGGATGAGCGAGTTGCGCAGTACGTGCACGCTGACCACCCGGCGGCTCGGCAAGCCCTTCGACCGGGCGGTACGCACGTAGTCGGCGCGCAGGTTCTCGGCCACCGAGGTGCGGGTCAGCCGCAGCGCGGTGGCCAGGGAGAGCGAGCCGAGCACGATGCCCGGCAGCAGCAGCGCCCCGAAGCCGGGGTCCGCGCCGGCGGTGGGCGGGAAGACCTGCCACTTGACGCCGAGGAAGTACTGCGCGAGGGGGGCGAGCACGATGGTCGGGATACCGAGCACCAGCAGGGTCAGTAGCAGGGTGGCGTTGTCGAAGATGCTGCCCCGCCGGATGCCGGCGAGCACACCGGCGGTGACACCGAAGATGACGGCGACCGCGATGGCGATCAGCGCCAGCTTGATCGTGACGGGCCAGGCGGCGGCGAGGATGTCGCCGATCGAACGCCCGGTGAGCGACTCACCCAGGTCGCCTCGGAGCAGGTTGGAGATGTAGTCGAAGTACCGGTAGAAGAAGCCGCCGACCCCGGTGGCGTCGAGGTGGTACTTCTCGGTGAGGTACGCCCGCTGTGCGGCGGTGACCGGACGCTCACCCGCGAGGG
This sequence comes from Micromonospora phaseoli, assembly GCF_900109115.1. GTDB lineage: Bacteria > Actinomycetota > Actinomycetes > Mycobacteriales > Micromonosporaceae > Micromonospora > Micromonospora phaseoli. Next base: position 363,915 of record NZ_FNYV01000003.1, on the reverse strand, counting down.
CCTGGATCGGGTCGCCCTGGCCGGCGAACATCAGGGCGTAGACGATCAGCGTGGTCCCGAAGAAGGCCAGGACCATCTGGAGCAGACGCCGCACGATGAAGCGGAACATACTAGGCAGTCTCTCTGAAAAGGGGCGAACCGCGTGGCGGGTCGGGTCACCTTGCGATGACCCGACCCGCCTGCGTGGGTGTTACTTGACGGCCTCGATCTTGATCAGGTCGATCCGGTCGAAGAGGTCCATCTCGACGTTCTGGACCTTCGTGGAGTGGCCGAAGTTGTTCTGGCCGAACCGCAGCGGCACCACCGGCAGGTCCTCCGCCAGCAGGTCCTCGGCCTCCTGGTACTTCTTGATCGCCTCCTCCTCGCTGGGGGCGCTGGCGCCCTCGGCGAGCAGACGGTCGAAGTCCGGGTTGCTGTAGCCGTAGTAGTTCGACGAACCGTTGGTGCTGTACAGCGGGCCCAGGTAGTTCTCCATGGACGGGTAGTCCATGATCCAGCCCATCCGGAACAGCCCGACCGGCTGCTTGGCCTTGACCTTGGTCAACAGGTCGGCGAACTTCGGCTCGGCGTTGCCGACGCAGTCCACGCCCAGGTTGGCCTTGAGCTGGTTGCAGGTGGCGTCGATCCAGTCCTTGTGGCCACCGTCGCCGTTGTAGGACAGGGTGATCTTCGACGGGCCGCCCGCGGCCTGGTAGAGCGCCTTGGCCTTGGCCGGGTCGAACTCACCCGGGGCGCCGACGGTGTTCTCCCGGTAGCCGGCGACGGCCGGCGAGACGAACGAACGGGCCGGCTGCTGCGAGTCCTTGAAGATCGACGTGGTGATCTCGTCCCGGTCGATCGCCATCGAGATGGCCTTGCGCACGTCCGGGTTGCTGAACTCCTCCTGGAAGGTGGGGAAGGCCAGGAAGTGCAGTGACGACGCGGGGCTCTGCAGGAACCGGTCGCCCAGGTCGGTCTCGGCCGTCGAGAGGTTCTCGGTCGGGATGGTCTTGATCACGTCGAGGTTGTCCGACAGCACGTCCGCGTACGCGGCGGTCAGCTGCTGGTAGATCCGGAACTCGACGCCGGCCACCTTCGGCCGTTCGCCGGGGAAGGCGTCGTACCGCTCGACCTCGACCTTGGCGTCGTGCTGCCAGGTGCCCTTCATCTTGAACGGGCCCTGACCGATCGGCGCCTGCTCGAAGCCCTCGGCCAACTCGCCGGGAGCGGAGAAGGCGGCCTCGGGCAGCGGGTAGAAGGCGGTGTAGCCGAGCATGGCCTTGAACTCGCTGTACGGCTGCGACAGCGTGACCGCGAAGGTCTGGTCGTCGACCTTCTTCAGTCCGCTGAGCGTCTCGGCCTTCGGGCTCTCACCCTGCAGGTCGTCGTATCCGGCGATCTTCTCGAAGAAGTAGCTGGAGTTCTGCCCGTTCGGGGCGTACGCGCCGTAGTTCCAGGCGTCGATGTAGCTGTCGGCGGTGACGTCCTCGCCGTTGTGGAACGTGTAGCCGTCCTTGAGCTTGATCGTCCAGGTGGTGTTGTCCTCGGACGTGATCGACTCGGCCGCAACCTCGTACGGCTTGTGCGCCTCGTCGTAGTCGACAAGCGGGCTGAACAGGGCGGCGAGCACCTGGGAACCGCTGGTCTCGTTGGTGTTGGTCGGCACCAGGTGCTGCGGCTCGGCGATCTCGATCCGCACGGCCGCGTTGGGGTCGCTCTCGCCGGATCCACCGTCGCCGCCCGAGCCGCAGGCCGCCAGGCCCAGGGTCACCGCGAGCGGGAGGGCGGTCCAGGCGGCAAGCCTACGAACACGCATCTAGCCTCCTCATCTCCACTACGCTGCGCAGTCAGGCCCGGCATTGGGTGACGCTGCGCAACGATCGGCAACGGTAGGTCGTATGCCGCAACTCGGCAACGTAGCGGTTGCGAAGGTGTAACGGAACGTGGGCCCCCGCCTTGTCGGCCTGCTGGGCCCGTGCTACGCCCTCCTGAGGATTTGCCGTCTCACGTGGGAAAATATGGGACTGTTGGGCCGGTTCCGGTGCAGGCTGGCCTCCCGTCGGGCGGATGCTCACGATCGTCGGATTGTGGGCCTTCGTGCCTCGCCGTCCGGAACTGCTGTGTCGGGCTCCACAGGCCGTCACTCAAAGTGAAGAACGACACGTAACGGAAAGTAGTTCAGTGGTCGAGGGTGGCCGGCCGTCCAGGTCGGCACAGCCGACGACACCGGACGTGAGACGATCTGGTCGTGACGGCGACGCTTCTGGACGGCAAGGCGACCGCGGCCGAGATCAAGGACGAGCTGCGGGTGCGGGTGAAGGCGCTGGCGGAACGGGGCACCGTGCCAGGGCTCGGCACGGTGCTCGTCGGTGCCGATCCCGGCTCCCAGGCGTACGTGAACGGCAAGCACCGCGACTGCGCCGAGGTCGGCATCGCCTCGATCCGCCGGGAGCTACCGGCGGACGCCACCCAGGAGCAGGTGGAGGCGACCCTCGCCGAACTCAACGCAGACCCCGCGTGCCACGGCTACATCGTCCAGCTGCCGCTGCCGGCCCACCTGAACACGCAGCGGGTGTTGGAGCTGATCGACCCGGAGAAGGACGCCGACGGTCTGCACCCGGTCAACCTGGGCCGGCTGGTGCTCGGGTACGACGCGCCGTTGCCATGCACCCCCCGGGGCGTCGTCGAGCTGCTCCGCCGGCACGACGTGCCGCTGCGCGGGGCCAACGTCGCCGTGGTGGGCCGCGGCAACACGGTCGGCCGCCCGTTGGGTCTGCTGCTCACCCGGCGCAGTGAGAACGCCACGGTGACTCTCTGTCACACCGGCACCCTTGACCTCAGCTCGCACACCCGGGCCGCCGACATCGTCATCGTCGCGGCCGGCGTGCCCGGCCTGCTCACCGCGGACATGATCACTCCCGGTGCGGTCGTGGTCGACGTGGGCATCACCCGGGTCATCGGGCCGGACGGCAAGGGCCGTTACACCGGCGATGTGGAGCCGGAGGTCGCCGAGGTGGCCGGCAAGCTGGTGCCGATGCCCGGCGGGGTCGGCCCGATGACCCGCGCCATGCTGCTCACCAACGTCGTCGAGCGGGCCGAACGCGGCTGACGCGCGGTGAGGCAGGCCACTCCGGCTGGTCATAACCATCCGCCCCTGGCCCGATCGGTGCCAGGATGGCTGATACCGTCCAAAAAACCGACTGGTATCAGGGAGTGGGACGACCATGGGTAAGAAGGTCACTGTCGTCGGCGCCGGTTTCTACGGCTCCACCACCGCACAGCGCCTGGCCGAGTACGACATCTTCGACACCGTCGTGATCACCGACATCGTGGAGGGCAAGCCGGCCGGTCTCGCCCTGGACCTCAACCAGTCGCGGGCCGTTGAGGGTTTCGAGACCAAGGTGGTCGGCATCACGACCGGCCCGAACGGCGAGGGCTACGAGGGCATCGAGGGCTCGGACGTCGTCGTCATCACCGCCGGTCTGCCGCGTAAGCCGGGCATGAGCCGGATGGACCTGTTGGAGACCAACGCCAAGATCGTCCGTCAGGTCTCGGAGAACGTCGCCAAGTACGCCCCGAACGCCGTCGTCATCGTGGTCTCCAACCCGCTCGACGAGATGACCGCGTTGGCCCAGCTCGCCACCCAGTTCCCGCGCAACCGGGTGCTCGGCCAGGCCGGCATGCTGGACACCGCCCGGTTCACCAACTTCGTGGCCGAGGCGCTGAACGTACCGGTGAAGTCGGTACGCACGCTGACTCTCGGTTCGCACGGCGACACCATGGTTCCGGTGCCGTCGAAGAGCACCGTCGACGGCAAGCCGCTGCGCGACGCCATGCCGGCCGAGCAGATCGAGGAGTTGGTCGTCAAGACCCGCAACGGTGGCGCCGAGGTCGTCGCGCTGCTCAAGACCGGGTCGGCGTACTACGCCCCGTCGGCCGCCGCCGCCCGGATGGCCAAGGCCGTCGCGGAGGACTCCGGCGAGGTCATGCCGGTCTGCGCCTGGGTCGACGGCGAGTACGGCATCTCCGGCGTCTACCTGGGCGTGGAGGCCTCGATCGGTGCCGAGGGCGTCAAGCGGGTGGTCGAGACCGACCTGGACGCCGACGAGCTGACCAGTCTGAAGGCCGCCGCCGAGGCCGTCCGCGCCAAGCAGGCCGACGTCGCCGCCATGTAAGCGGAGTGACCTGAGTTGATCAAGAGGTTTGCGTCTCGGGAAAGCCGATCCGAGACGCAAACCTCTTGATCAATTCGGAGGGGCGCCGGTGATCAGGGCGTCCAGGCCGTCGAGGACCCGGGCCAGGCCGAACTCGTACGCCTGATCGGGGTCATACGCGGCGTTCTGTGCCGCTCCCGCCGCCGCGCCGACCCGGACGGCGGTCGGGAAGCGCCGCTCGTCGAGAACCTGAGCCAGCAGAGGGGCGTTCGCCGTCCACCACTGTTCGTCGGTCCAGGCGCTCTCCTGTTGAGCGGACCGGGCCTCGGCCGCCGAGCGGGCGGCGGCCCGGACGAAGTCGAGGACGTAGGTCAACGCGGCGTCGCGGGTCACGTCGTCCAGGCCGGTGCCGTCGAAGGCGCGTAGCTCGTACTCGTACTTGGCCATCAGTCCCGGCCCCAGTGGTGGCCGGCCGGTGCCGACCTCGGCGGCCCACGGGTGGGCGGTGAAGAGGTCCCGGTTGTCCCGGGCGAGCGCCGCCACCCGCGCGCGCCACGGATCGCCGTCCCGGTCCGGTCTGGGCATCCGTGCGTAGCTTGCGTCCAGCATCAGGTCGAGTAGCTCGGCCTTGCCCGGTACGTACGTGTAGAGGGTCATCGGCGCCACGCCGACGGCCTGGGCGACCGCCCGCATGGTGACCGCGTCCAACCCTTCGGTGTCCGCCAGCTCGACCGCGGCCGTCACGATGTCGTCCAGCGAGCGGCCCTGGCGCGGGCCCCGTCGGGGGCCCTCGTCGGGCTGCCGCCAGAGCAGTCGCAGGGTGCGGGCCGGGTCGCCGGCTCCGGTGCGGTGGTGGGACACCCTCCGATCTTCGCAGGTCTAATCGCCGTACGGAGTACACTGTACAATGTACGAAGTAAAAGGTCCTACTCCGGGGAGCGCACGTGCAGATCACCGCATCGGCCATCTCACTCAACGTCGACGACGTCTCGGCCTCTGCCGCCTTCGCCCAGCAGCACTTCGGTTTCCGGGAGGAGATGGCGGCCGACGGGTTCGTCTCGCTGGCCAGGGACGGGGTCGGCTTCAACCTGATCTTCCTGCGTACCGGGTTGGCAAGCCTCCAGCCCGAGCGCCTGCGGGCCCAGCGGGCCGAGGGTGTGATCGTCGCCTTCGTGGTGGACGACATCGACGCCGAGTACGCCCGGCTCACGGCCGCCGGCGCGCCCATCGCGACCGAGATCCAGACCGAGCCCTGGGGTGAGCGCTTCTTCCAGGTCGCCGACCCCAACGGGGTGATCCTTCAGCTGGTGCAGTGGGTACACGGCCCGGAGGATGTCAGCTGATCCGATCCAGTACGCTCGTACTGCTTGAGCATGTGTCCCCTGAGAGGAGCGCCGGCCGATGGCGAAGATCAAGGTAAACAACCCGGTCGTGGAGCTCGACGGCGACGAGATGACCCGGATCATCTGGAAGCAGATCCGGGAGCAGTTGATCCTGCCCTACCTCGACGTCGACCTGCACTACTACGACCTGTCGATCCAGCACCGCGACGCCACCGACGACCAGGTGACTGTCGACGCCGCCAACGCCATCAAGCAGCACGGCGTGGGCGTCAAGTGCGCCACCATCACCCCGGACGAGGCCCGGGTGGAGGAGTTCGGCCTGAAGAAGATGTGGCGGTCGCCCAACGGCACCATCCGCAACATCCTCGGCGGCGTGGTCTTCCGTGAGCCGATCATCATGTCCAACGTGCCGCGGCTCGTACCGGGTTGGACCAAGCCGATCATCATCGGCCGGCACGCCCACGGCGACCAGTACAAGGCCACCGACTTCGTCGTCCCCGGCCCCGGCACGGTGACCATCACCTACACCCCGACCGACGGCTCGCAGCCGGTCGAGATGGAGGTCGCCAACTTCACCGGTGGCGGCATCGCGATGGGCATGTACAACTACGACGAGTCGATCCGCGACTTCGCCCGGGCCTCGTTCCGTTACGGCCTGGACCGCGGCTACCCGGTCTACCTGTCGACCAAGAACACCATCCTCAAGGCCTACGACGGCCGGTTCAAGGACATCTTCGCCGAGGTGTTCGAGAACGAGTTCAAGGCGGAGTTCGAGACCGCCGGTCTGACCTACGAGCACCGGCTCATCGACGACATGGTCGCTGCCGCGCTCAAGTGGGAGGGCGGCTACGTCTGGGCGTGCAAGAACTACGACGGTGACGTGCAGTCCGACACCGTCGCGCAGGGCTTCGGCTCGCTCGGCCTGATGACCTCCGTCCTGCTCAGCCCCGACGGTCGTACCGTCGAGGCCGAGGCCGCCCACGGCACGGTCACCCGGCACTACCGGCAGTGGCAGAAGGGCGAGAAGACCTCGACCAACCCGATCGCCTCGATCTACGCCTGGACCCGGGGCCTGGCCCACCGGGGCAAGCTGGACAGCACCCCGGCGGTCACCGAGTTCGCCAACACGCTGGAGCAGGTCATCGTCGACACCGTCGAGGGCGGTCAGATGACCAAGGACCTGGCGTTGCTCATCTCGCGGGACGCCCCGTGGCTGACCACCGACGAGTTCATGAACGCGCTCGACGAGAACCTGGCGCGCCGCCTCGCCTGAGCCCCGTCAGCACCCACCGCACCCGCCGGCCCAAGCTCCGGCGGGTGCGGTTGTCTCCGGTACGCGGGGATTTTCGGCGGTGGGACGGCGTGTCCCGCCGAGACACGCAGGATGACGTAACCCCGCCCGGCGCGCCTCGTTGACCTGGGTGGACGAGATGCCAGTCCCGTCCTGGAAGGTTGACCGTCGCCGCCGCGCGGCGCGCGTGCCCAGCAGCCAGCCTTCCCGGCTGTCGTGCACAGCCAGCCGTCCCTTCCCTGCGGGGGGCCCTGTCCCGGGCCCCCCGCGCCCTGCGTCCAGCCGGCGAAGGGGCGCGGTCACACCGCGCGCAGTAGGTCGGCCGCCCGTTCCGGGGCGATGTCGTTGATGAACACTCCCATCGCCGACTCCGAACCGGCCAGGTACTTCAACTTGTCCGCCGCCCGTCGGACGCTGAACAGTTGCAGGTGCAGATGCGCCAGCTCGCGGTCGATGCGTACCGGGGCCTGGTGCCAGGCGGCGATGTACGGCATGGGCGTGTCGAACAGGCCGTCGAAGCGGCGCAGGAGATCCAGGTAGAGCGGGCCGAAGGCGTCCCGTTCGACATCGGTCAGCGCCGGAATGTCGGGCACCGGTCGGTGCGGCGCGAGGTGCACCTCGAACGGCCAGCGGGCGGCGGCCGGCACGTACGCCGTCCAGTGCTCGTTGGTCGCCACCACCCGCTCACCGGCGGCACGTTCGGCGGCGAGCACGTCGGCGTAGAGGTTGCCGCCGCCGGTACGCGCGGCGTGCCGGCGGGCCGCGCCCAGCAACGACCGGGTACGCGGGGTGAGGAACGGGTACGCGTAGATCTGCCCGTGCGGGTGGTGCAGGGTCACCCCGATCTCCACGCCCCGGTTCTCGAAGCAGAACACCTGCTCCACGCCGGCCAGTCCGCCGAGCACCGTGGTCCGGTCGGCCAGCGCGTCGAGCACGGTGCGCACCCGGTGCGGCGGCAGCCCGGCGAAGGAGGCGTGGTGGTCGTCGGTGAAGCAGACCACCTCGCAGCGTCCCTGTCCGGGCCGGACGGCGGTGAACGGGGTGATCTCGGCCGGTTCGTCGACCACCCGGTCGCTCAGCGCCGGGAACCGGTTCTCGAAGACCGCGACGGCGTACTCCGGCGCCGGGATCTCGCTGAGCCGCTCCGCCGTGGAGGGGCAGAGCGGACACTGGTCGGCCGGTGGGAGAAAGGTCCGCGCCTGCCGGTGCGCCGCGAGCGCCACCCACTCGTCGGTCAGCGGGTCGTGGCGCAGCTGGGAGGCGGGCGGGGGAGCAGGCAGTTCACGCCGGTCCGGCTGGTCCCGGACGGCGTCGTCCCGCTCGTCGAAGTAGACCAGCTCGCGGCCGTCGGCCAGGGTGATCTCGGTACGCCTCATCGCGGCGTGCCCTGCCCGGCCATCGACACCACGACCAGCTCGCCGACCCGCTCGGTGAGCAGCCGGCGGGCCTGCGGCGGCAGCCGGTCGTCGGTGACCAGCAGGTGCGCGTCGGTCAACGGGGCGATCGCGGAGATGCCGACCGTGCCCCACTTGGTGTGGTCGGCGAGGACCACCAGGCGGTCCGCCGCCGCCACCAGAGCGCGGTTCGTCTCGGCCTCCATGAGGTTCGGTGTGGTGAAGCCGGTCCGTTCGGTGATCCCGTGCACGCCGAGGAAGAGCAGGTCCAGGTGCAGGGCGCGGACGGCCGCGACGGCCAGCGGCCCGACCAGGGCGTCCGAGGGGGTGCGTACCCCGCCGGTCAGCACGACTGTCTGGTCGTCGCGGCCCCGGTCGTGCAGGATGTCGGCGACCGGCAGCGAGTTGGTCACCACGGTCAGGCCCGGCACGTCGACGAGTTGCCGGGCCAGCTCGGCGGTGGTGGTGCCGGCGGAGAGCGCGATCGCGGCCCCGGGCCGGACGAGCCGGGCGGCGCGGGCGGCGATGGCGGCCTTCTCGGCCTGCTGGCGCACCGACTTGGCCTGGAATCCGGGCTCGTCGGTGGCGCCGGCGACGGTGGCCCCACCATGTACCTTCGCGAGCAGGCCGCGTTCGTGCAGCAGGTCCAGGTCGCGTCGGATGGTCATGTCGGAGACGCCGTGCTCGGCGGCCAGCTCACCGACGCGTACGCCACCGGTCGTGCGGACCCGGTCGAGGATCGCCGCCTGGCGTTGTTGCGCGAGCATCCGCCACCTTCCCGGCTCACATGAATGAACATCTCCGAACAGAGATAAACACTAGCCGACGGGCGGGCACCGGATGGGACGACGCCGTGCTCAGATCGACGGTAGACGGGGCTCCACCCACCCGGTCTCGGTCAGATGGTGCAGCACCCGGTGGACCGCCTCGTCCACGCTGAGGTCGGTCGTGTCCAGCACCAGATCCGCGTCGGTCGGCTCCTCGTACGGGTCGTCGATGCCCGTCATCCCGGTGAGCAGTCCGGCCCGCGCCCGCGCGTACAGGCCCTTGCGGTCACGTCGTTCACAGACCTCCAGCGGCGTGGCGACGTGCACCAGCACGAACCCCGCGCCCGCCGCCGCAGCCATCTCCCGGGCGGTCGCCCGGGCCTTGGCGTACGGGGCGATCGGGCAGCAGATGCCGATCCCGTGGTGCCGGGCGATCTCGGCGGCGACCCAACCGATCCGGCGGACGTTGGTGTCCCGGTCGGCCTTGCTGAAGCCCAGGCCGGCGGTCAACTCACGGCGCACCACGTCGCCGTCGAGCAGCGTGACCGTGCGTTCGCCCTCCTCGCGCAGCGCGTCGGCGAGGCCACGGGCGACGGTCGACTTCCCGGACCCGGAGAGCCCGGTCAGGAACACCACCAGGCCCCGGTGCCGTCGGGCCGGGCGGGCCCGGCTCAACTCCTTCGCCACCGCCGGCGGAGTGTGCCACTCGGGCAGCGGGAAGCCCCGGTCCAGTAGGTCGTCGATCTCCTCCTGAGTCAGCGCCAGCCGCCGGTTACGCGGCGGGATGTCCTCGCGCCAGCGCCACTGGCCGTCCCGGTTGTCGTACGCCAGCTCGCGGGGCACCAGCACCCGCAGCCCGGCTCCGGAGAGCATGTCGCCGGTGGAGAGCAGGTGGGTGACGCCGTACGCGGCGGAGACCCGGGCCAGCAGCAGGGCGTCACTGATCTCGTCCCGCCGCCGGGAGAACGGCACGGCGAAGAGGGTCGCCGGTGGCATCCGGTCGCGGGCGGCGAAGATGCTGCGCACCAGCGACTCCGGCGGCAGCCCGCCGGTGCCGTCCTCACCCACCGGGATCATGACCAGCAGATGCGCGCTCAGGGTACGCACGGCATGTGCGATCTGGGCCAGTTGCGGCCGGTGCAGCGGGCGGTCGGCGACCACCCCGAGTACCCGGCCGGGCGGCAGCAGCGGTCGGATCTCCTCGGGCGTACGCCGCAGCCGTTGGAACGGGCCGTGGCCACCGTCGCCGAGCCGGTGGACGCTGCCACCGACCCCGGCCACCCCGTCGCGGACCACCCAGGTGTCGGCCACCTCCAGCGCCGCGGTCGGTGCGCCCTCGCCGTCGGTGAGCACGAGCGTCCGGCGGCCAGGGTCGGTGAGGTCGAACTTCTGCACCAGCGCCGTGGGCACCTGGAGGGTGACGGCGACGGGCCAGGTGGCCCCGTCCACCAGCCGGCCGCGCCGGCTGACGGAGACCAGGTCGGCCCTGGTCATGAACCCGGTCAGCGGCGCGTACGCACCGGTCAGCAGCAGCTCCAGATCCGCTAGCTCACCGGGACGCGGCGTGTACGTCGGCGCCTCCCGCAGCACCTCGTCGGGCAGCACCCACCCGTTGCTCATCAAACCCCCAACTCCGGCGACCGGCACACAGTTTCGCAGCCGCCCGTCGATCGGTCGAGAGCGCCACTCCTCCCGGCGTCCGGGCCGCCTGGCTCGCTGCGCCTGGCTGCCGGAGAGTCGGCGCCACGGGATGCGGCATCACGCGGTGTCCGGGCGGGGGAAGGCCCGACATCCCGCGTGTCCCGGGCCGGCATCTCCCGCAGTTGGCAGCGGCCGGCAGATCAGCGACCTGCTCAGCCGGCGCGGCTCAGTGCCGCCGCGCCGAACGAGACGGCGAACCGCTTGCACCAGATGGAGACGCTGGTCAGATCGTCCAGCTCGATGTCGGCGGGGATCTCGTAGCCCTGATCGCCGAGATTGCCCTTGAGTCGCCCCAGCTCGACCCAGCGGCCGTCGTCGAACAGGTGCCAACCGGCCCGACCCTCGACGACCGGCTGGTCGGTGAGCCAGACCCGCAGATCCGGGCCGTTGGAGGTGCTCAGCCCGACCAGTTCGAGTCGGTGCCGCCCGTCCCCGGTGCGGACGATGCGGGCGCCGCCCGACGTGTCGTGCTCGTGACTGACGAAGTCGCCGGAGCTGACCAGGGCCGCAGCGCTGCCTTCGGGCGTCGGGGAGTCGGGCGTCGGGGAGTCGGGCGCGGCGGACCCGGCCGGCGTCGCGACCGTGGTCAGCTGTTCGGCCACCTCGGTGTCGGTGAGCAGTTTCCAGGGCTGGAACCAGTACAGCCCGAACGCTGCGCCGGTGGCCAGTACGACGACCGCGATCCAGGTCAACGGGGTGCGGAAGAGGCGGGCAAACATGCCCCCAGTGTGTCTCGTGCCGCCGCGATGGTCTGCCCCGGACTCCGTCTCGTGACCCAACCGCCACCAGCCGGTCAGCCGCCACGGCCGGTGGCGATGTTCCGACTGCGCGGCATCTTCCCTAGGGGGAGGTCGGACGGGGATCAGGGGAAACCGGGGTGCCTTCCGGAGCGCGTCGCGTTGTCCGACGGCCCTAGGCTGTCGGCGTGACACTGATCGCAACCGAGTCGTTGACGAAGGTCTACGGCGGCGGCGTCACCGCACTGTCCGAGCTGACAGTCGCGGTGGAGCCTGGGATAGTCGGCCTGGTCGGCGCCAACGGCGCCGGCAAGTCGACCCTCATCAAGCTGCTGCTCGGCCTGCTGACCCCGACCCGCGGCCGGATACAGGTGCTGGGGCTCGACCCGACCGTCGACACGGCGGCGGTGCGCGCCCGGGTCGGCTACATGCCGGAGCACGACTGCCTGCCGCCCGACCTGTCCGCCGCCGAACTGGTCACCCATCTCGGGCGGATCAGCGGCCTGCCGCGTACGGTCGCCCGGGAACGGGCCTCCGAGGCGCTACGCCACGTGGGGCTGCACGAGGAGCGCCACCGGCCGGTGGGCGGCTACTCCACCGGCATGAAACAGCGGGTCAAGCTCGCCCAGGCGCTGGTGCACGACCCCGACCTGCTGCTGCTCGACGAGCCCACCAACGGCCTCGACCCGGCCGGTCGGGACGCGATGCTCGCCCTGGTGCAGCGGATCGGCACCGAGTTCGGCATCTCCGTGCTGGTCTGCTCGCACCTGCTCGGCGAGGTCGAGCGGATCTGCGACACCCTGGTCGCCATCGACGGTGGGCGGCTGCTGCGAGCCGACCACATCGCCGCGATGACGACGGCCACCGACGTGCTCGCGGTCGAGGTCAGCGAGGGCACCGAGGCGCTGGCCGCCCGGCTGGCCGCGCTCGACCTGCCGGTCGGGCGGGAGGGACGGCTGCTGCTCGTTCCGCTCGCCGACCAGGGCACCTACGACCAGATCCTCGGCGCGGTGGCCGAACTGGACCTGCCGCTGCACCGGCTGGACCAGCGTCGGCACCGGGTGGCCGAGCTATTCGCCCGGAGGGAGAGCAGCCATGCCTGAGCCGACCGGCGTCATCCACGACATCGGCTACCAGCGTTACACCGGCCCCCGGCTCGGCCGCCGGTACGTCTTCGGTGCGCTGTACCTGCACGGCGTGCGGACCGCCTTCGGGTTGGGCCGCAGCGCCAAGGCCAAGATCTTCCCCTGGCTGGTGGTCGGCATCGTGCTGATGGTGGCTGCGGCGGTGACCGCGATCCGCAGCCAGATCGGCGAGACGGTCATGACGTACGCCCAGTTCGCCGACTCGATGAGCTGGCTGGTCATCTTCTTCACCGCGGTGGCCGCGCCCGAACTGGTCTCCCGCGACCTGCGCAGCGGCGTGCTCCCGCTGTACTTCTCCCGGCCGCTGTCGCACGCGGACTACCCGCTGGCCAAGCTGCTCGCACTGGTCACCGCGCTCTTCCTGCTGCTCGGCGCGCCGCAGCTGGTGATGTTCCTCGGCGCGGCGTTCACCTCGGACGGGATGGGCGGAGTCTGGGACGAACTGCTGGACCTGCTGCCCGGGCTGCTCTACGCCGGCCTGTGGGCGGCGGTCTTCGCCTCGATCGGCCTGCTGATCGCCTCGCTGACCGGCAAGCGGGCCTTCGCCGCCGGCGGGATCGTCGCGGTGTTCCTGATGACCACGCCGGTCGTCGGCGTCCTGTCGATCCTGCCCGCACAGGCGGCGAACCAGTTGGCGGGCATCGCCTCGCCGCCCACCCTGGTGCAGGGCGTCGGCGTCTGGACGATGCGCGACCTGCTGATCACCGACCCGGACGGTGTCGTACCCGACCTCGGACCATTCGGCCCGGTGTACGCGCTGGCCGCCGTCGCGCTCGTGGCCGCCTGCGTCACCCTGCTGCTGGCCCGCTACCGGAAGGTGGCCGCACGATGACCACGACCGATTCCGCCACCCGGCCGGCCACCGCCACCAGCACCCTCGACCTCGCCGGGGTCTCCCGCTGGTACGGCAACGTGGTCGCGGTCAACGACGTGAGCATGAGCCTGGGGCCCGGAGTGACCGGGCTGCTCGGCCCCAACGGCGCGGGTAAGACCACGCTGCTGCACATGATGGCCGGCTTCCTCGCCCCCTCCCGGGGCACCGTCAGCCTGGACGGCCGGTCCACCTGGCGCAACCCGGAGGTCTACCGGCGCCTCGGGCTGGTCAGCGAGCGGGAGGCGGTGCACACCTTCCTCACCGCGTACGAGTTCGTGCTGGCCACCGCGAAGCTGCACAAGCTGCCGGACCCGCAGTCGGCGGCCCGTCGGGCAGTGGCCCTGGTCGAGATGGAGGACGCACAGGACCGCCGGATCGGCACGTACTCCAAGGGCATGCGGCAACGGACCCGGGTCGCGGCGGCCCTGGTGCACGACCCGCAGGTGTTGCTGCTCGACGAGCCGTTCAACGGCATGGACCCGCGGCAGCGGCTGCACATGATGGAGCTGCTGCACTCGCTCGGCGACGGCGGCCGCACCATCCTGTTCAGCTCGCACATCCTGGAGGAGGTCGAGCAGGTCTCCGGCACCGTGCAGGTGATGGTCGCCGGCCGGCTCGCGGCCTCCGGCGACTTCCGGACCATCCGCCGACTGATGACCAACCGGCCGCACGTCTTCGCGATCCGCTCGACCGACGACCGTGCGTTGGCCGTCGCCCTGATGGCCGAACCGTCGGTGGGCGGCGTGGAGTTGGGCCGGGACGGGCTGACCGTCCGGGCCGGCGACTACGGTGCCTTCACCCGGGCGCTGCCGAAGGTCGCTCTGGCCCGCGGCGTACGGGTGCACCAGCTCGTGCCCGAGGACGAATCCCTGGAGAGCGTCTTCTCCTACCTGGTGGAGGCCTGATGTCCACTGTTTCATGGATCACCGTGCGTGGGCTGTTCGGACGCCGCCGGTTCCTGTTGCTGCTGCCGCTGCCATTACTGCTGGTGCTGCTGGCCGTGCTGTCCCGTGGGTTGGGGGTGGAGCCCACCGACTGGGGGCCGCCGGTGCTCGTCGGCCTCGGGCTGGCGGTGGTGCTGCCGGTGGTCGCCCTGATCGTCGGCACCGGCGTGCTCGGCGCCGAGATCGACGACGGCACGGTCGTGCATGTGCTCACCACGCCGCTGCCGCGCTGGCAGATCGTGCTGCCGAAGCTGGCCGTGGCGGCCGGGGTCACCGCGGTCACCGTCGCGATCCCGCTGTTCGTCGCGGGTCTGCTGGCCGATTCGGTACGCCTCGGCCTGGCGCTCGCCATCGCCGCGGCGGTCGGGGCGCTCGCCTACTCGGCGCTGTTCGTGGCCGTCAGTCTGCTCACCCGTCGGCCCGTGCTGCTCGGCCTGGTCTACGTGTTGATCTGGGAGGGGCTGCTCGGGAACGTGATCACCGGTACCCGGGTGCTGTCCATCCAGCACTACGTGATCGCGTTGGCCGATCAGCTTGCCCCCACCGACCTGCTCAGCACAACGGTCTCCGTGTCGGTGGCGGTGGTGATGACCGTGCTGATCAGCGTCGCCGCCACCTTCCTCGCGATCGACCGCCTGCGCTCCTTCTCCGTCGCCGGCGAAACCAGCTGAGGTGTAAGGAAGGGCCCCTTATTAACGCCTCCGGTAGAGCAGGGGCCCCCTATTAACAGTTCGCGGACGCCTCTGGCGTCAGCGGGTGTTAATAGGGGGCCCTTCCTATACACCAGGCGTTAATAGGGGGCCCTTCCTTACCGGCAGGGCTAGAAGGCGCAGGCGATGACGAGGGTGGGAGTGCGGTCGGGGAGCAGGTCGAGCTTGCCGATGTGGCCCGCCGCCCGCAGGTCGTCGACGACCAGGGTGAGCTGGTCGAGCAGGGCGGCCGGGCCGAGCGCCTCGGCCAGCGGGACCTCTGCCTTCATCGACAGTTTCCGCTCGGACTTGGCCCGCCGGACCTGCCCCAACGCGTCGGAGGCCAGCCGCAGCAGCTCCGGGTCGCCGGCACCACCCTGGATGGCTCGGTCGACCTCGTACGTGGTGGGCCACGGCGACCGGTGCACCGAGCCGTACCGCCACCAGGACCAGACCTGTTCGGTCGCGTACGGCAGCACCGGGGCGAGCAGCCGCAGCTGCACCGAGAGCGCGTTGGCCAGCGCCGCACGGGCCGAATCGCCCCCGGTACCGGTGCCGTAGGCGCGCTCTTTCACCAGCTCGATGTAGTCGTCGCAGAACCTCCAGAAGAACGACTCGGTGGCCTGCAACGCTGCCGTGTGGTCGTACGCCTCGAATGCGGCGGTCGCCTGCGCGACCACGGAGGACAGCTCGGCGAGCATGGCCCGGTCCAGCGGCTCGGTCGCCGCAGCGCGCAGCGCGTCGGCGGCGCCCAGCCCGAGCGCGAACTTCGACGCGTTGAGCAGCTTGGTGGCGAGCCTCCGGCCGATCTTGATCTGGGCCGGATCGAAGGCGAGGTCGGTGCCGGGCCGGCCACTGGCCGCCCAGTAGCGCACCGCGTCGGAGCCATGCTGCTCCAGCAGGGCCATCGGGGTGACCACGTTGCCCTTGGACTTCGACATCTTCTTGCGGTCCGGGTCGAGGATCCACCCGGACAGCTCGGCCGTCCGCCAGGGCAGCGTGCCGTGCTCCAGGTGCGCCCGCACCACGGTGGCGAACAGCCAGGTCCGGATGATGTCGTGGCCCTGCGGGCGCAGGTCCATCGGGAAGACCCGCCGGAACAGGTCCGGGTCGCGTTCCCAGCCGCCGACGATCTGCGGGGTCAGCGACGAGGTGGCCCAGGTGTCGAGCACGTCCGGGTCGCCGACGAAACCGCCCGGCGCGCCGCGCTGTGACTCGTCGTACCCGGGCGGGGCGTCCTCGGACGGGTCGACCGGCAGCGATGCCTCGTCCGGCGTGAGAGGGTTGGACCAGTCCGGCTCGCCATCGTCGTCGAGCCGGTACCACACCGGCACCGGCACCCCGAAGAAGCGCTGCCGGCTGACCAGCCAGTCGCCGGTCAGGCCGCCCACCCAGTGCTCGTAACGGTGCCGCATGTGCTCCGGCACCCAGCGCAGCTCCCGCCCCCGGGCCAGCAACTCCGCCCGCAGTTGGGCGTCCCGGCCGCCGTTGCGCAGGTACCACTGCCGGGTCGAGACGATCTCCAGGGGCCGGTCGCCGCGCTCGTAGAACTTCACCGGGTGGCTGATCGGGCGCGGTTCGCCGACGAGATCACCGTCGTCGGCCAGCAACTCCACGACGCTGCGCCGGGCGCCGTTCACACTCTGCCCGGCCAGCGCCGCGTACGGTCGCGCGGGCACCCCGGCCGGCGGCTCCGGCAACAGTCGACCGTCCCGCCCGATCACCACCCGGGTGTCCAGGGCCAACTCCCGCCACCAGGTCACGTCGGTGAGGTCGCCGAAGGTACAGACCATCGCGATGCCGGTGCCCTTGGCCGGGTCCGCCAGCGGGTGCGCGCGCACCGGCACCTCGACGCCGAAGACGGGCGTACGCACAGCCGTGCCGACCAGTTCGGCGTACCGCTCGTCGTCGGGGTGGCAGACCAGCGCGACGCAGGCCGGCAGCAGCTCCGGCCGGGTGGTGTCGATCAGCACCTCCCGCCCGCCGGGGGAGTGGAACCGCAACCGGTGGTACGCGCCGGGCCGCTCCCGGTCCTCCAGCTCGGCCTGGGCCACCGCGGTGGCGAAACCGACGTCCCACAGCGTCGGCGCCTCGGCCTGGTACGCCTCACCCCGGGCCAGGTTGCGCAGGAACGCCCGCTGGGAGGTGGCCCGGGCCACCGGGCCGATGGTGGTGTACATCAGCGACCAGTCCACGGACAGCCCCAGCCGACGCCACAGCGCCTCGAAGACCTGCTCGTCGGAGTCGGTGAGTCGCTCGCACAGCTCGATGAAGTTGCGCCGGGAGATCGGCGTCGGGTCCTTGCGGGCGGCGTCGTCCACCGGAGCCTGCGGCGCCTGCCAGTCCGGGTCGTACGGCAGGGACACCTCGCAGCGCACCCCGTAGACGTTCTGCACCCGACGCTCGGTGGGCAGGCCGTTGTCGTCCCAGCCGATCGGGTAGAAGACCGTCCGGCCGCGCATCCGCTGGAACCGGGCGACCAGGTCGGTGTGCGTGTACGAGAAGACGTGCCCCATGTGCAGCTCGCCCGATACGGTCGGCGGCGGGGTGTCGATCGCGTATACGTCCGACCGCTCCTTGCTCCGGTCGAACGCGTACGTGCCGTCCTCCTGCCAGCGGCGCGACCAGGTCTCCTCGAGCCCGTCCAAACTCGGACGCTCGGGGACGCCGGTGCGGGCCGTCCTCGCCGTATCAGTCATCCGTCGATGGTAGGCATCCCCTGCCGTGCGGGCATGCCATTAGCCAAGGGGCGGATCAGAGCAGCGAGTCGCGCCACTGGCGGTGCAGGGCCGCGTACCGGCCGCCGTCGGCGATCAGCTCGGCCGGCGGGCCGTCCTCGACGATCCGGCCGTCGTCGAGGACGAGGACCCGGTCGACGGTCTCCACCGTGGAGAGCCGGTGCGCGATCACCACCGCGGTCCGGTCCCGCAGGATGGTGCTGAGCGCGTGCTGCACCAGGCGCTCGGTCGGCACGTCCAACGACGAGGTGGCCTCGTCGAGGATCAGCACCGCCGGGTCGGCCAGGAAGGCCCGGGCGAAGGCGACGAGCTGCCGCTGACCGGCGGAGAGTCGCCCGCCGCGGCGGTGCACCTCGGTGGCGTACCCGTCGGGCAGCGCCGCGATGAAGTCGTGCGCGCCGATCGCCCGGGCGGCGGCCTCGACGGCGGCGTCGTCCGCGTCCGGGCGACCGAACCGGATGTTCTCCGCCACGGTGCCGCCGAACAGGTGGGTCTCCTGGGTCACCAGCACCACCGTCCGGCGCAGTTCGGCGTCGGCCACCTGACGCAGGTCCACACCGTCGAGGGTGACCGTGCCGGTGGCCGGGTCGTGAAACCGGGCCAGCAGCTTGGCGACGGTGGACTTGCCGGCGCCGGTCGGCCCGATCAGCGCCACGGTCTGTCCGGCGGGGATGGTGAGGTCGAGCCCGGTCAGGATCGGCGCGTCCGGGCGGTACCCGAACGACACCGCCTGGAAGTGGACCGCGCCGCGTCCGGGGCGGCGGGGCAGCGGTACCGGGCGAACGGGTTCGGCGACCGCGGGCCGCTCGTCGAGCACCCCGGCGAGCTTCTCCAACGCCGCCGTCGCCGACTGCAACGAGTTGTAGAACTGGCTCAGCTCCTGCATCGGCTCGAAGAACCGGCGCAGGTAGAGCAGGAAGGCCGCGAGCACGCCGACGGCGGTCTCGCCGCCCAGCACCCGGGCGCCGCCATAGCAGAGCACCCCCGCCACGGTGACGTTGCCGATCAGCTTGATGCTCGGCGAGTACGTCGCGATCAGGCGGAACGCCTGCCGGCTGGACCGGCGGTAGTCGTCGTTGACGGAGTCGAAGATCCGCTGGTTGCGTGGCTCGCGGCGGTACGCCTGCACGGCCCGGATGCCCCGCATCGACTCGACGAAGTGGACGATGACCAGGGCCATGGCCTCCCGGGTGTGGCGGTACGCGGCGGCCGACGCACGGGCGAACCAGCGGGACAGCCAGAACAGCAACGGGAAGGCGAGCAGGGTCACCGCGGCCAGCGGCAGGTCGAGCCAGAGCAGGATGGCGGCCACCGAGACGATCGTCAGGGCGGCCATCACCAGCGACTCCACACCCCCGTCGACCAGTTCGGCGATCGAGTCGATGTCACTGGTCAACCGCGAGATCATCCGACCCGAGGTGTACCGCTCGTGGAAGGCCACCGGCAGGCGCAGGAAGTGCGCGTACACCCGCTGGCGCAGGTCGAGCAGGACGGCCTGGCCGACCCGGGCGGAGAGGGTGAGGAAACCGCGCCGGGCCGCGTACTCGATCCCGGTCGCCGCGGCGAACGACACGGCGACGGCGGCCAGCGGGCCGGACCGACCCTCCCGCAGCGGCTCGATCGCCCGGTCGATGCCGAGCATGACCAGGTACGGCCCGGACATGGCCGCGGCGTTCTGGGTCAGCAGCAGCGCGACCGCCGCGCCCAGTCGGCCCCGGTGCGGGCGCAGCACCTCGGCCAGCAGCGTCCGGCTGCGGGCACGCAGCCGGGCCACCGCCGCCGGATCGGTGTCCTCGGCGTGGCTTCGATCGGCGTGCGGATCCGGTGCGATCCCGCGCCACCAGGCCGGATCGGTTTCCGGTAGGCGCGAGCCACGCGGCCGATCGGCTCCGCTCGCCGGCCGGCGTCCTCGGGCGTTCACGAGCGCACCAGCGGCGGCCCGCCGGGTGGGCTGCGGGGAGGTGGCGGCGTGGCCGGCTCGGCGGAGAGCACCGCACGGTACGCGGGCACGGTGGCCAGCAACTCGGTGTGCGGGCCGACGGCCGTGAACCGGCCCTGCTCCAGCAGCGCCACCCGGTCGGCGAGCGCGATGGTGGAGGGCCGGTGCACCACCAGCAGCGCGGTGGTGTTGCGCAGCACCCGCTTCAACGCCGACTCCACCAGCGCCTCGGTGTGTACGTCGAGCGCGGAGAGCGGATCGTCGAGGACCAGCACGGCCGGGCGTACCAGCACCGCCCGAGCCAGCGCCAGCCGCTGCCGCTGCCCGCCGGAGAGCGACAGGCCCTGCTCGCCGAGCCGGGTACGCAACCCCCAGGGCAGGTCGTACGCGAACTCGGCCTGGGCCAGTGCGAGGGCGGCCCGCACCTCGTCCTCCCCGGCGTCGGGCCGACCGAGGGTGAGGTTCTCCCACACCGACATCGAGAAGAGCGTCGGCTCCTCGAAGGCCATCCCGACCAGCCGGCGCAGCGAGGCCAGCCGCAGGTCACGAAGGTCGTGCCCGTCCAGGGTGATCCGGCCCGTCCCGACGTCGTGCAGCCGGGGCACCAGGGACAGCAGGGTGCTCTTGCCGCTGCCGGTGGCGCCGACCACCGCCAGGGTCTCGCCTGGTTCGACGGTCAGGTCGATGCCGCGCAGCACCGGGGCGGGGCTGCCCGGGTAGCGGAAGCCGACCGCTTCGAAGCGGAGCCGGCCGTGCACCGTCGAGCGGGCCAGCGCGACGGCGCCGGGTGCGTCGACGATGGCTGGTGGGGTGTCCAGCACCTCCTGGATCCGGTCGGCGGCGGTGGCCGCCTCCTGCCCGTTGGCGATGATCCAACCGAGCGCCTGTACCGGCCAGATCAGCATCAGCTGGAGGCTGACGAAGGCGACGAGCTGCCCGACGGTGAGCCGTCCGGCGGCGACCGCCGCGGCACCGGCCACCAGCACGATGCTCAGGGTCAGGTTGGGCACCAGGTCGAGCAGCGCGGCAGTACGGGCCAGTAGTCGCCCCTTGCCGACCCCGGTGTCGTGCAACGCCTCCGTGCCGGCGGTGAACCGGGCGGTCAGTTGCGGTCCCCGCCCGTACGCCTTCATCGTGCGTAGGCCCTGCGCGGTCTCCTCGACCAGCGTGGCCACGTCGCCCTGCTGGTCCTGCATCCGTCTGGACGCGGTGTGGTAGTGCCGGCCGAAGCGGCGGGCGATCACGAACAGCGGCACCGCGCTGACTCCCACCAGCAGGCCCAGCGCGGGGTGCAGGCGGATCAGCAGCACCACCACGACGAGGTAGGTGACCACGTTGAGGATCAGGAAGAACAGTCCGAAGGAGAGGAAGCGGCGCAGCACCGACAGGTCGCTGGTGATCCGGGACAGCAGCTGGCCGGACGGCCACCGGTCGTGGAAGCTGGGCGGCAGCTGTTGCAGGTGGGCGTAGACGTCGGCTCGGATGGCCGCCTCCATCGTCACCGAGGACGACGACTGGACCCACCGACGAATGAAGATGAGCGAGGCTTCGGCCAGGCCGAGCAGCAGGGCGAGCGCACCAAGCTGGTACAGCCCGGTCAGGTCGCGCCGGGCGACCGGACCGTCGACCACCTGCTGCGCCACTAGGGGTACGGCGATGCCCGCCCCGGTGGCGGCGAGCCCGGCCAGCATCAGCCAACTGAACTCGACCGTGTGCGGGCGCAGGTATCGGCGCAGCCGCCAGAGGTTGCGCAGCGGACGCCGACGGACCTCGCCCCGGTCGGTCGGGCCGCCGTCGCTCCCCGCAGCCACTACCCGACGGTAGCGGCAAACGGGAGTCGGGCCGCTGTCGGCTTGTTGTCAGCAGTACGGGGACCGTACCCTGCGGTCGTGGCCAGCGGCCCCCGGTGAGGTGCCCAGCGCGGTGTCTGAAACACGGGCTAGGCGCGTCGCTCGTGGTCGAGGAGCCAGCGCTTCACCGGCAGCCCCCAGCGATAGCCGCCGAGCGTCCCGTCGGTGCGCAGCGCCCGGTGGCAGGGGACGAAGAGGGCAGCGGCGTTACGGGCGCAGGCCGCTGCGGCTGCCCGTACCGCGGCAGGGCGGCCGGCCAGAGCGGCGTACCCGGTGTAGGTGATCGGGTCGCCCGGCTTCACCTCGCGCAGCACCTGCCAGGCGTGGGACATGAACGCCCCAGCGGTGTGCTGCTCGACCGGGACGTCGTCGATCGCCGCGAGGTCGCCGCCGAGGTAGGCGGTCACGGCGGTGGTGATCGGGCCGAGATCCGGCCGCTGCCGTGGCTCGCCGAGCGCCGGTCGCCGGCCCTCTTCGCCGCGCAGGCTGGGGTGCACCAGCGGTAGCAGGCTCGCCGGGTCGGCGGTGAAGCCGGCGGCCCGCACCGCGCCGTCCGGGCCGGCGAGGATGGCGAGCGGCCCGACGGGGGTGTCGATGACCGTGCTGTCGATCGTGCTGCTCATGCTGCTCTCCCAGTCGGGCTCATGCCGCTCTCCAGAGGTGGATCACCGCGTAGGAGCGCCAGGGGCTCCAGCGGGTGGCGTACGCGTCGAGGGTTTTCGGATCGTCGGGCAGGTTGAGGGCGGTGGCGCCCCGGCGCACCGCGAGGTCGGTCGCGAGGAACACGTCCGGGTCGCCGAGCGCACGCATCGCCAGGTAGCCCGCCGTCCAACCGCCGATGCCCGGGATCGCGGTCAGTTGCCGCGCCGTCTCCGCCCGGTCCCCGCCCGGCTCCAGGTCGAGCCGGCCGTCGACAACGGCCCGCGCCACCGCCCGGATCGTCTCCCGCCGCCCCACCGGCATTCGAAACCCGGCATCCGCCACCCCCAGCAGCTCCTCCGCCGTGACGAACCCCCGCAGCGCCCCTTCCCCCGCCGAGCCGGGTTGATCAAGAGGTTTGCGTCGCGCGGAACCGCTCTCCGCGACCAAATCCTCTTGATCAACGTCGCTGGGGGTGGGGACGGTGGCGAGCAGATGGGTGAGGGTGGTGCGAGCGGAGGTCAGGGAGACCTGCTGGGTGGCGATGGCGCGGACGGCCATCTCGAAGCCGTCCACCGCCCGGGGAACGCGTACCCCCGGCGCGGCGGCCACGGCCGGTGCCAGCGCCGGATCGGCGGCGAGTGTCTGGTCGACGGCCACCGGATCCGCGTCGAGGTCGAACAGGCGTCGGCAGCGGGCCACGGCGGGGGCCAGGTCCCGCAGGTCGGTCAGGCGCAGCGTCGCGGCCACGTGCCCTGCCGCAGGAGTCAGCGTCGCCTCGCCAGTGCCGTGCGGCAACCGCAGGCCCCGGCGGTACGACCCGTCGCGTACCTCGTCCACCCCCGGCAGGGTGCGTCGGGCCAGGAAGTCCAGCAGCGCGGCGGCGTGCAGCGGCGGCCGGTACGCCAACCGCAGCGTGACCGTGCCCGCGCCGCCGACCAGGGGGCCCCGGCCGGCGGTACGCAGCTGTGACGGCGGCGCTCCGTAGACCTCCCGGACGGTGTCGTTGAACTGCCGGACGCTGCCGAAACCGGCGGCGAACGCGATCTCGGCCAGGCCCAGTCCGGTGGTCTCGATCAGGATGCGGGCGGTCTGGGCGCGCTGAGCGCGGGCCAACGCCAGCGGCCCGGCGCCGAGCTCCGCCCGCAGCATCCGGTGCAGGTGCCGCTCGGTGTAACCGAGCCGGGCGGCCAGCCCGGGCACCCCGTCGCGGTCGACCACCCCGTCGGCGATCATCCGCATCGCCCGGCCCACCACGTCGGCGCGGACGTCCCACTGCGGTGACCCGGGGGAGGCGTCCGGGCGGCAACGGCGGCAGGCCCGCAGGCCGGCGCGTTGCGCCGCGGCCGACGACGGGAAGAAACGCACGTTCTGCCGCTTCGGCGTCATCGCCGGGCAGGACGGCCGGCAGTAGATCCCGGTTGAGGTCACCCCGGTGAAGAACCAGCCGTCGAACCGCTGGTCGCGGCTGTCGACGGCCCGGTAACACCGCTCGAAGTCCAGTTCCACACCACCGATCATGCGCCCGCCTCCGACAACCCGGCTGGCGGAATTCGGACCTGAGCTTAAGGAGGGGCCCCCTGTTAACGCCTGCGGTAGAGGAAGGGCCCCCTATTAACACCCGGTCGACGGTCGGCGGGGCGGTGCCGGGCGAAAGTGTCGGTTGTGGTCGGTAGCGTGCGGCCACCAACTGAAGAAGGGGCGCGGCATGGCGAGCGTGGTGGGTCGGGCGGCGGCGTCGAGCCAGGGGGGCGCCCCACTGGACGAGGTCGTGGTCCAACGCTTCTACGAGCGGATGCGCGCGGTCGCTCCCGCGGCGCTCGGCGCCATCGAGCGGGACCGCGCCGGCGACCCGGGCCGCGCATTCGGCGACACCGCCTGCGGCCGGTTGGTGCGCTCGCTGGACCACGACGGCGTACGGGCGCTGGGCATGTGGGTGCACCACTGGTGCATGCGCTTCTACGACGACGACACCCGGGCCGCGCTGCGGCTGCTCCGGGAGATCGCCGGCCGGGCGGCGCTGGGCTGGACGGCCGACGAGATCCACTGGATGCTCCGCGAGTCGGAGCACGCCGGTCCGACAGCCGGCGCCCGGTTCACGCTGCCACTTGCCGCGGCCGGTGAGCTGGCGCCGGTCTCGCCGCCGTGGGCGGGAACCGTGCTGCCGCGCCAGCCGGGTCCAGTCGAGCGGGACTGAGCCGCGCCGGTCCACAGCCTGGCGCGAATCCCGTTCCTGGTCACTTGAAGGGCGTTCTCAGGTGGCGCCCGCTGAGCTCACATTGATCGATAGTCGCCTTTGTGACGCATCTCCTCACCAGAGCGCTGCACCTTCTACGGTTCACTCGTCAACGTTCTTCGTGTCTTCTCTCGGAGTCAATTCATGACCACCTCCTGGGCGGTCGACGCGGTCGCCGCGCACCTCGTTCTCGATCAGGCCGGGCATGGCGAGATCGTCTTCACGGTGTCCAATCCAGCTGACGCAGACGACACCGCAGTGCTGCAACTTGTCACCGACGACGGCGTGCCACGGGCCTGGTTCGCCGTCGACCGACCGCAGCGCAACGTTCCCACCAACAGCACCGTCTCCTACCTCGTGACGGTGAACGTGCCAGCCAATGTGCCCGCCGGCACGTACGAGGTGCGCGCGCTGGTGTCCTCGGCCGGTTCACCCCCCGAGGAGAGTTCCCGGTTCAGCGGCCGGGTCGCCGTTGAGGTGCGTCGGCCGGTTGCCGGGCCGCGCCGTCGGCGGTGGATCCCGGTCGCGGTCGGGGCGGCGGTTCTCGTGGTCACGCTGGCGACCGTGGCGGTGCTCCTGCTGCGCCCTGACCGCGAGCCGGACGTCGAGCCGACGCCCCCGGTCGCGCCGACGCCGCCGGTCGCCCCGGTCGTGGTGACGTTCGAGATGGAGGAGTTCGTCGCCGACCCGGAGACGGCGGTTACCGTCGGCAGTGTGCCGGCCAGACCGGCGTGTGAAGGGCGTCCCTGCGAGCTGTACGTGACCAAGGACTGCTGCAACTACGGCTATTCAGGTGGCAATGCGTTGGGCTTCTACGCCCGCCCACTGGATTCATTCACCGTCACCGTCACCGTGCCCCAGGACGGCGAGTACGAGCTTTCCGACATTCGACTCCTCGCGCCGCAATCGGGAAGAACGGTGTATCTGATCGCTGACCGTCCGATCGGTGGCGAGTTCGCCGAGTCGTCCTCCCGATCTCGGCTGACCGGCTGGACGTCGCACGGCACCACCCGGCTCACCGCAGGTGCCCACCGGCTGACGATGCGGCATCTCCCGCTCACCCCGGGTGACCTGAACCGGGCCACCACGATGATCGATCAGCTTCGTCTGGTCCGGGTCGGCCCCTGAGCCATCCGCGGCGGGGCTAGCTGCCAGGGCCGGGCGGCGCAGGGCGTAAGCTGGCTCGTCGTGAGTCTCACCATCGGCATCGTCGGCCTGCCCAACGTCGGCAAGAGCACCCTGTTCAACGCGCTGACCAAGAACGACGTGCTCGCCGCGAACTACCCGTTCGCGACCATCGAGCCCAACGTCGGCGTGGTCGGGCTGCCGGACGAGCGGCTGCACGAGCTCGCCGAGATCTTCAGCTCGCAGAAGGTGATCCCCGCTCCGGTGTCGTTCGTCGACATCGCCGGGCTGGTGCGCGGCGCGTCGAAGGGGCAGGGACGGGGCAACGCGTTCCTGGCCAACATCCGCGACGCCTCCGCGATCTGCCAGGTGGTGCGGGCCTTCTCCGACCCGAACGTGGTGCACGTCGACGGCAAGATCTCGCCGGCCGACGACATCGAGACGATCAACACCGAGCTGATCCTCGCCGACCTGCAGACGCTGGACAAGGCGCTGCCCCGGTTGGAGAAGGAGGCCAAGCTCCGCAAGGACCGGGCCGCCGCGGTGGATGCCGCCCGCAAGGCAGTCGCCGTCCTGGACGGCGGTACCACCCTGTACACGGGTGCGGCGGCGGCCGGGGTCGAGCTGGAGCACCTGCGTGAGCTGCACCTGCTCACCACCAAGCCGTTCCTGTACGTCTTCAACGTCGACGAGGCCGAGCTGAACAACGCCGAGTTCCTCGACGAACTGCGGGCGCTGGTCGCTCCGGCGGAGGCGGTCTTCATGGACGCCAAGATCGAATCCGAGCTGGTGGACCTGCCCGACGAGGAGGCCCGCGAGCTGCTGGAGTCGATCGGGCAGTCCGAGCCGGGCCTGAACCAGTTGGTTCGGGTCGGCTTCCGGACGCTCGGCCTGCAGACGTACCTCACCGCCGGACCGAAGGAAGCGCGGGCCTGGACCATCCCGGTCGGCGCCACCGCGCCGGAGGCCGCCGGGGTGATCCACTCAGACTTCCAGCGCGGCTTCATCAAGGCCGAGGTCGTCTCCTACGCCGACCTGGTCGAGGCCGGCTCGATGGCGGCAGCGAAGGCGGCGGGCAAGGTCCGCATCGAAGGCAAGGAGTACGTCATGAAGGACGGCGACGTGGTGGAGTTCCGCTTCAACGTCTGAGTGGCCGGCCGTCCGACCGCACCCGAAGAAGGCCGACGGTCAGGCCGGGCAGGGCACCGAGGCGGTCCGGGACAGCGGTGCCTCCGCTGACGGACTGCCGGTCGACCGGTACGCGGACGGCGACCGTGGCCGGCGTGGGCGGCGCGCTGCTGCTTCTCGGCGCAGGCGCCTCGGCCGTGCGGATCACGGGAGCGCCTACGATGCGGGAATGACAGCGCCTACCGGCCAGCCGGTCGAGGAGTTCCTCGCCGCCGTGCCGAACGAAAGCCGGCGGGCCGACGCCCAACGACTCATTGCGCTGATGCGTGAGGTCACCGGGGAGGAACCGGTGATGTGGGGGCCGAGCATCATCGGCTTCGGCCGCTACCACTACCGGTACGACAGCGGCCGCGAGGGCGACAGCGCCCTCGCCGGCTTCTCGCCGCGCAAGCAGCACCTCGTGGTCTACCTCGTCGGCGGGTTCGAAGACCGGTACGCGTCGGCGCTCGCGCGGCTCGGGCCGCACAAGACCGGCAAGGGCTGCCTCTATCTGAAGAGCCTCGACCGCGTCGATCTGGCCGTCCTGCGCGAACTAGTGGACCGCTCGGCGCGGGTGCACAAGGGCGTCGACCGCGCTAGCTCCTGACCACGGTCGGGACTGGGGGCACCGCGATTGCTGCGCGGTCGGTCAGCTGGCGCGCAGGGCGTCTTCGATGCCGGTTTCGCGTCGGCCGAGGTGCGCCGGGTCGCGGCCGGAGAGGACGTCCAACGCGGCCTTCAGCCCGGCGCCGTACTCCCGGGTGGAGCTGATCCGCCAGGTGCGGTGGCTCAGTTCCCGGGCCGTCTCGTCGCCGACGCCGTTGGCGTCGACACCGAGGTGCCGGCAGACCGTGACGGCGCGGGCCAGGTGAAACGCCTGGGTCACCACCGTGGCCCGGTCCACGCCGAAGATCCGCTTTGCCCGGGCGCACGAGTCGTACGTGTCGAAGCCGGCGTAGTCCAGCACCACCTTGTCGGCGGGTACGCCCCGGTCGACCAGCCAGCGCTGCATCGCCTCCGGCTCGTTGTACTCGTGGCGCATGTTGTCGCCGGAGACCAGGATCGCCTGGACCTTGCCGGTGGCGTACAGCTCGCGGGCGATCTCCAGCCGGGCGCTGAGGAACGGCGACGGGGTGCCGTCGGGCTGGACCCGGGTGCCCAGCACCAGGGCGACGGGGGCTTCGGGGACCGTCTGGGCCGTGTACGTCCGCCCTTCGGCACCGGACCGGATCCAACTCACGCTGGCCCAGGCGCCGGCCACCAGCAGCGCGACCCCGATCACGCCGGCCAGTACCGCCCGGCGAAGCCAGCGACCCCGGCCGCCGGCGACGGCCCGGCGAAGTCTGACCGTGAGCGACGTACGGGTCGGCATGTGATCGAGTATCCCAGCCCGAGGCGAGCCCACCAGCCGAGCCCGAGGTCGGCAGGTGCCGGCCGCGCGGGCGCGGTCTGGCCCGGCCGGTGGTGCGGGCACGGCGGTGAGCCGCCGATCCGTGCCCGCACCGTGGCGCGGTCAGCCGAGCCGGTACACGGAGACGTGCGAGGTGCTGTCCGGCCCGAAGGGCGCCCGATCCCAGTCGGCGTACCGCTCGGCGAGGCGGAACCCGGCCCCGCCGGCCATCTCGTCGATCTGGTCGGGCCACATGTACCGCATGGCGAACGGGTGCAGTTGCACCCCCGTACCGTCGAATGTGATGGTCTGCCGGAGGAACGTCTGCGCCTCGCGGTCGTAGCGGTGCAGCCGGATGGTGGCCGACTCCTCGGTCACCTCCCGCATCTGGACCTGCTCGTCCCGGTCGAAGTCCGCCGGATCGGGCACGAACGTCTCGATGACGAACGCGCCCCCGGGCTCCAGCACCCGCGCGACGTTGCGGAAGCAGTCCGCCTGCCGCTCGGCCCGGACCAGGTTGAACAGGGTGTTGAAGACCAGGTACGCCATCCGGTAGGTCCCGGTCACCGGTACGTCCGCCATGTCGCCGATGGCGACCGGGATGTCGCTGCCGCCGGGCTTGGCGTGCAGCTTCGCCACCATCTCCGGCGACGCCTCGACCCCTGCCACGGCGATGCCGCGGGCGGCCAGCGGCAGGGCCACCCGGCCGGTGCCGATGGCGAGTTCCAGCGCCGGGCCGTCCCCGGCCAGGTCGGCGAGGAACTCCACCGCCGTCGTCGGGTCGGGGTTACCGGGCAGGTCGTAACGGTCGGCCCACATCCGGCCGAAGTGTCCCGGGTCGTCGAAGACCGACATCAGCGGCCTCCGTCGGTGCTACCAGCGCCGCGCGGCGCCTTGTCCGATGATTTCCACGTACGCACAGAGCCTCGTTTCGATGAAGTCGCCAACAGGTGTGAGCGGGATGGACCTTGTCGCGTGCCTCATGTCGTCATCCTTTCCGTAGGCTGCCCAGCCAATCGCCCATCGATGGCCGTCGCAACTGATAAAACGGTCAGCCGCCCCGTCTGCTTCGTGACTGTGTCGTGACGTGGAGTTATTGGCGGGCCTAGTGTCGCGGAATGCAACCAAACCCCGGCACGGGCCAGAAAAGCGTGGCACCTCCATCAGCACACCCGGAACTGACCGCGCGCCTCATCCAGCTGTGCACGGCCGATCAGGTGGTCGCTGGTGCCGTGGCGTCGCTCAACGCCGCCCACACGACGTCGCTCTGCGTGGCGCTTCTCGACAGCCCGGATGGCAGCGACTATCTACCGACCGCCAACATGATCGTTCTCTCCACCAAGTACTCCGCGCCGAGCTTCGCCGCCCTCGCCGACAAGTTGATCCTCTATCGGCTGACCACCGGCCTGCACCAGCTCGTTGTGGATCTGAACGACCCGGTCGCGCTCCAGGCGCACAACACGCGACAGGAGCACCTGTGGCGGCTGGCGAATCCGACGCCCGGCCCCGTACCGCCCGGGGTGCGCCGGTTCTACCAGGGCACCAACCGGGAGAACTTCCACCACGGGCCGACCAGCATTTCGGCCGCAGGACTCCAGCCGGCCAAGGCCGGCAGTGGCCTTGGCTGCAAGCGGTGGGAGAAGCACATCGTCGCCTCGGAGTACAAGGACCAGGGCTGGCACACCGTCACGCTCAGCTTCGACGTGGCGCTCTCCTACGCGCGGCAGCACACCGAGTGGGCCATGGGAATGAAGGCGCACGAGCCGGCCCTGCGGGACGTGGCCGATCATGGTGGGCTCGTGCTCTGTTTCGACGTGGTGGAGGCGAGCATCGCCGGCAGCGATCGGTGGCGCCAGGACAAGAGCGGCGACAGCAACAACTTCCAGACCACTGAGACGATCCCGCCGGGCCAGATCCAGGTGGTCGAGCAACTGGCCGTTCCGGGTCCGTTGACGAAGATCGCGCCACCGCCTTCGGTGGCCCGGATTCCGGCGGTGCCGCGGCAGGAAGGTGCAACCCAGGGGCCCGGCGTCAAGCGGCGGGTCTACCCGACAAATACGCCCTGAGGTGGTGCTGGATGCTCCAGGCAACGAAGTTTCCGTTCGCGGGTACGGCGTGGAAGTGGCTGACCGACCCGGACGCGCTTGATGCCAACGAATTGATCGACCCCTTCGACCTAGCCATCTACAAAGTGCTCCCGTCCGTGGACGGGACTGCTGCGCCGACCCTCGACCGGACCGATGAGACGTACGAGCCGGACCACAGCGACGCGAAAGCTTTCCAGGCGATCCACCAGCAGGCGCTCGGCCAGGCCATCGCTGCGTTGCCGCACAACGGTCGGATCGTCGCCGGGAACACCAAGACCGTCTTCCCGGATGCCTCGGCCAAGATGGCTAAGCTCTTTGATTTGGCCATGCCGGTCGCCGCTATCGGGTCGAATGTCACGGCCGGCACCGGAGGCGTCGGCCCGTGCGTTGCCCTCCTGGCCCGCGTCCCGGTCGGCAACCGTCTGAGGGTCGGCTGCATCCATCTCAGCGCCAACGACATGAGTACCCTCAAACTGGCCGCCGATTCGCTCAACCGGCTGCTGACGGAGATGTCCAAAATCAGCCCGGACCCCAACACCGGGCCGGTCGAGCTGTATGCGATCGGTGGCAGCCAGGACAACGGCATCGCGTACGAAGAGTTCAGTCGCGTCATCGCCGCCGCCCAGATCAGGCAGGCCGCCCAACCCGTAGTCCCCGTACACCTCGTCGGTGCCCTGGTGCCGGCCTCCCTCGACGGGCAGTACGTCGACGTCCACATCGGTGCGACCGGCGTCACCTACTCGATCAACCAGCGCTGACCGCAACCCCGTCCGGCGCGGCCCTCAGGCACCCTCGTCCTGACTGCCGCGCCCCCATGATCGACCAAACCCACACCCAATTGCGCGTTCGTTGCGCACCCGTGCACGGCGGAAGATCTTGGCACGAAGTGCCACGGGGATGTCTCTGTGCCAAGATCTCGCGCGCGACCGGGCCAGCAGCCAGCGCTCGCCACCCACCTCATGACGTTGTGGAGGTGGAATGCGGCGGCGTTCACGTGGGCGGCGTGAATGGCCCGGGCCGTCGCCGGGCGGCCTGGAGCCCGGCTGATCGTGGTGGCCCGCCGCCCCGACGTGCCGTCCCTGGCCGACCTGCTCCGGCTCGCCGCTGGGGGACGCCCCTGCGGGGGCTGGGCCTGATCAGCTGACAGTGACCGCCGCAGTGGCGGGCATGCAGCCACCCGTGTCGGCGTTGGCGGTGATCCACGCGACGGAGCCGGTGCTGCCGGGCGCGGCTGACACGGTGATCCGATGTTCTCGGTTGCCCGGCGGCGAGACCCTCGGCGTGACGCTGATTTCGGGGCCACCGCTGACGGTCAACAGTAGGCCGGGTGCGCCGCCGCACGCCGTCACGAACGTCACGGTCGTCGAGCCACCTGCGGGCACCTCCACCCGCGATGGGCAGGCGATCACCATGAGCGCCGGGGGCGGCGGCCCATAACCGAAGGTGACACTCGTCGAGTCGGCGGTGGCGGCCGGGGAGACCGTGACGACATGCGCGAAGGCGGTGTGTCGGGTGCTGCCCTGCAGCGCCGGGTGGCCGGGCGGAACGTCGATCCCGTACGGCTCGTGAGCGTCGCTGCCGACGAGCTGATCATTGATGTAGAACTCGACCCGATCGATGGTCCCGATCTGGGCCTGCGCCACGGCGGTCATCCGGATCGCACACACCGACACGAGCACGGTGCCCTCTGCCGGGCTGGTGAGTGACACCTTCGCCGCTGGACCCGGCGTCTGCCGCTCGCCGGCCCAGGTGCCGATGTGGCTGACGGTGGCCGGTCCGGTAGCGGCGTTGGCTGGTCCGGTGGCCGCGATGGCACCGCCGGCGGCAAGGATAAGGGCGGCACCCGCGCCGACCGCTGCCCGCCGCCAGCCTCGACGTGATTCGTCACGGTGTGACGACAGCGGCATCAGGTGCTCCCTCCGACGTGGCGGGCACCCGCCCACGCAACTTACCCTCGCAACATCGTCACACTGAATCTCATCGATTGATAGAGTTGCCGATCGCTCAGCTGATGTAGTGCAGGATGACGTTGTGCACGTGGTGGCTCTTCTTCTCGCCCCGGAACTCCACCTCGTAGGTGTGGGTGCCGACGTGGATGGCGATGGCGCCGGTGGAGAAGAACGATCCGCCCCAGGACTTGTTGCTGACCACGCTCACGCTGGTGATCTTCGAGTACGGAATGCTGGTGATCGCGTACCGCTTGCCGACGAATGAGCGGTCCTGGATGATCACGCGTCGGTCGGTCAGCCCGATGAACCCGGTGCCGGTGCCGACCGCGTCGTAGACGGCGATGATCTGTTCTCCGTCGAGCAGCCCGCTCTGGATCTGCTGGAACTGCTCCTTGCGGTCATAGGTCGCGTTGGTCATGTACCCAACGGTAGGTGGCCCGCGCCAACGGCAAGATCCGCTCCGGTTCTCCCGGGATGGTGGCGTCGGGGCGCTGAGCGCCGTTCCGGCGGTATGGCGCGGATCAGGTGCGCGGTCAGTCCGCGGTGACGGCGCGGTACGCGTCCTCGATGCGGGCGGCCAGCAGGACCTCGCCCTCAGAGAGCGGCTCGTTGCCGTGCCCGACCCGGATCTGGGTGTGGTCGGCCCGCCGGCTGATCTCCGGGCGTAGCCGCAGCGCGTCGGCGACCACCTTGACCCGCTCGGTCAGCGCCGCGTGCTGGGTGTCGTCGATGACCAAGGTGCGCCGGATCTGCTCGCCCTCGCGCGTCCACCCGTTCAGTAGGGTGAGAGCGTCGCTGAGGTAGTCGTGCTTAGCGCGACCGCCGAACAGCGCACGCATCACCGCACCTCCCAGGCTTCGTTGCCGGCTTGTGGCCAAATCGTCGCCGCCCCGTGTCTTTGTCGGTGCCCCCTAGTCTTACCTCGCACGGATGGTGTGTCCACGCCCACACTTCCGGGTATTCCTGGCCTGACGGCTGACCACGCTACCCAAACCGCCGATTGATCTGGCACCCTGGACGCCCGTGCGGACCGAACGGGCTAACGACGGCGGACAGGCCGTCCAGCGGGATCCGAAAGTCATCGTCGGGGCGGCCATCATCAGGGATGGGCGCGTGCTGGCCTGCGCCCGGTCGGCCCCGCCCGAGGTGGCGGGCATGTGGGAGTTCCCCGGTGGCAAGGTGGAGCCGGGGGAGAGCGAGACGGCGGCACTGGCCCGCGAATGCGTCGAGGAGTTGGCCGTACGCGTGGAGATCGGCGAGCGGGTCGGCCGTAACGTCCGGATGGCGCACGGCCGATCGGTGCTCAAGGTGTACGCGGCCCGCCTGCTGCATGGTGACGAGCCGCAGGCGCTGGAGCACTCCGCGTTGCGTTGGCTCTCGGCGGCAGAGCTGGACACCGTCACCTGGCTCCCCGCCGACGCCCCGATAGTCGCCGCCCTGCGCCCCCTCCTCGCCCCTGACTCTTCTTGACTGCCGCCAACCTCATGATCAAACCGGGAGTCGGCGGGTGGGGTGGGGGATGGGGACGGGGGCCGCGGCGGATGCCGCGGCCCCCGTGTGGTTCGGGTGCAGTGCTGGTTCGGGTGGTCAGTGGTGCTTTTCGTCCTGCTCGGGGTGGGCGAAGTTGAGGTGCTCCGGGGGCAGCGGGAAGGTCACGTCGTCGCCGAAGGGCGAGGGTGCCGCCGCGCGGTCGAAGGTGAGCTCCGTCAGCGGCAGCCTGCCGCTCGCGTCGGTCGCCGGGGCGGTCGGGTGGGGCACCTCTCGATGCCAGTTGACACCCTGCTGGGCCTGCACCTCGGCCTGGGCGTCGTGCGAGCCGCCAGCGTGGGAGTGCACACCGCCCATCGCGGCGGTGGAGCGCACCGCGCCCGGGGAGTGTTCGCTGGTCACGTTGGTCTGAGGCACCTGACCCCTCCGGAAGATCTTGCTACCGAGCCACACGAGTGGATCGTACCTGCGGTCGACGACCCGTTCCTTCATGGGGATGATCCCATTGTCGGTGATCTTGATGTGCTCGGGGCAGACCTCGGTGCAGCACTTGGTGATGTTGCAGAAGCCGAGTCCCTGGTCGGACTGCGCGTACTCCTTGCGGTCGGTCCTGGTGTCCAGCGGGTGCATGTCCAGCTCCGCCGCCCGGATGAAGTACCGGGGGCCGGAGAACGCCGGCTTGTTCTCGTCGTGGTCGCGGATCACGTGGCAGACGTTCTGGCACAGGAAGCACTCGATGCACTTGCGGAACTCCTGCGAGCGCTCCACGTCGACCTGCTGCATCCGGTAGTCGCCGGGGGCCAGGTCGGCCGGGGGAGCGAAGGCCGGCGTCTCGCGGGCCTTCTCGTAGTTGAACGACACGTCGGTGACCAGGTCCCGGATGACCGGGAAGGTGCGCAGCGGGGTCACCGTGACCGTCTCGTTCTCCTCGAACGTCGACATCCGGGTCATGCAGCCGAGCTTGGGCATCCCGTTGATCTCCATCGAACAGGAGCCACACTTGCCCGCCTTGCAGTTCCACCGGCAGGCCAGGTCGGGAGCGTCGGTGGCCTGCAACCGGTGGATCACGTCGAGGACGACCTCGCCCTCGTTGACCTCGACCATGTAGTCCTGGAGTTCGCCGCCGTCGGCGTCGCCCCGCCAGATCCGGAACTGGCGCTTCGCGCCCGGCTTGCCGGGCGCCCCAGACGTTTCAGTACCCATTCCTCAGCGCTCCTTCTCGGCGGCGTCGGTGGCGTCGTCGGTGGCGGCGGCAGCGTCGACGGCGGAGAGGGCGTCGAATTCGGCGAGTTCCTCGTCCGTGAGGTACTTGGCCAGCTCCGCGCGGTCGAACAGGCCGACCAGCTCGGTACGCATCTTCGGCAGCGGCTTGCGGTTCAGCCGCACGGTGTCGCCCTCAAGCGAGCAGACCAGGTTCACCCGCCGCCACTGCGGATCCATCGTGGGAAAGTCCTCGCGGGTGTGGCCGCCGCGCGACTCCCGGCGTTCCAGCGCGGCCTTCGCGGTGCACTCGGAGACGACCAGCATGTTGCGCAGGTCGAGCGCGAGATGCCAGCCCGGGTTGTACCGCCGGCCACCGGTCGCGCTGACCTTCGCCACCCGCTCGCGCAGCTCGGCCAGCCGGACCAGTGACTCCTCCAGCTCGGCCTCCCGCCGGATGATCCCGACCAGATCCCCCATCACCGCCTGGAGATCCTGCTGCAGGGTGTACGGGTTCTCGCCGGTGTCACGCTGCAGAGGAGCAAGGGCGGTCTCCACCGCCGTCTCCACCGCGGCCACCTCCACCTTGGGCCGGGCGGCGAGCTGGTCGACGTAGGTGGCCGCGTGACCGCCCGCCCGCTTGCCGAAGACCAGCAGGTCGGACAGGGAGTTGCCGCCGAGGCGGTTGGAGCCGTGCATGCCGCCGGAGACCTCGCCCGCGGCGAACAGGCCGCGTACCGAGCCGTGCGCGGCGCCGCTGTCCGGCTCGACCTCGATGCCGCCCATCACGTAGTGGCAGGTCGGCCCGACCTCCATCGGCTCCTTTGTGATGTCGACGTCGGCCAGCCCCTTGAACTGGTGGTGCATCGACGGCAGTCGACGGCGGATCTCCTCGGCCGGCAGCCGGGAGGCGATGTCCAGGTAGACGCCGCCGGCGGGCGTACCGCGACCGGCCTTGACCTCACTGTTGATCGCTCGCGCGACCTCGTCGCGGGGCAGCAGCTCCGGCGGGCGCCGGTTGTTGTCCGGGTCGGTGTACCAGCGGTCCGCCTCCTCCGGGGTCTCCGCGTACTGCTTGCGGAAGACGTCGGGGACGTAGTCGAACATGAACCGCTTGCCCTCGGAGTTCTTGAGGATGCCACCGTCACCACGGACCGACTCGGTGACCAGGATGCCCTTGACCGAGACCGGCCAGACCATGCCGGTGGGGTGGAACTGGAGGAACTCCATGTTGATCAGAGTCGCCCCGGCACGCAGCGCCAGCGCGTGGCCGTCCCCGGTGTACTCCCACGAGTTCGAGGTGACCTTGTAGGACCGACCGACGCCACCGGTGGCGAGCACCACGGCGGGCGCCTCGAAGAGGACGAACTCGCCGGACTCCCGGTAGTAGCCGAACGCGCCCGCGACCCGGTCGCCGTCGAGCAGCAGCTCCGTGATGGTGGTCTCGGAGAAGACCTTGATTCGTGCGTCGTACGAGCCGTGCTCGCGCTTGTCCTCCTGCTGCAACGAGACGATCTTCTGCTGGAGGGTGCGGATCAGCTCCAGGCCGGTCCGGTCGCCGACGTGCGCCAGCCGGGGGTACTCGTGGCCGCCGAAGTTGCGCTGTGAGATCTTTCCGTCCTTGGTGCGGTCGAACAGCGCCCCGTAGGTCTCCAGCTCCCAGATCCGCTGCGGCGACTCCTTCGCGTGCAGCTCGGCCATCCGGAAGTTGTTGAGGAACTTGCCGCCGCGCATGGTGTCGCGGAAGTGCACCTGCCAGCTGTCCCGGCTGTTCACATTGCCCATGGCCGCGGCGGCGCCACCCTCGGCCATCACCGTGTGCGCCTTGCCGAACAGCGACTTGGAGATGATGGCCGTCTTCTTGCCGGCGAGCCGTGCCTCGATCGCCGCGCGCAGGCCGGCGCCGCCGGCCCCGATCACGACGACGTCGTAGTGGTGTCGTTCGATGCGAGTGGTTGTGGTCGTCATGTTCAGGGCCCTCAGTTGATGAACCGCAGGTCGGAGATCCACCCGGCGGCGACGGACATGACGTAGAAGTCGGCCAGCGCCAGCGTGCCGAGCGTGATCCAGGCGAGCTGCATGTGCCGGACGTTCAGCCAGGAGACGTAGCCCCAGGCCCGGTAGCGGACCGGGTGCTTGGAGAAGTTCTTCAGCCGACCGCCGATGATGTGCCGGCAGGAGTGGCAGGAGATGGTGTACGCCCAGAGCATGATCACGTTACCGAGCAGGATCAGGTTGCCCAGCCCGAAACCGAAGCCCTCGGGGCTGTGGAAGGCCAGGATCGCGTCCCAGGTGTTGATCAGCGAGATGACCATGGCGAAGTAGAAGAAGTACCGGTGCGAGTTC
This sequence comes from Micromonospora phaseoli, assembly GCF_900109115.1. Classification (GTDB taxonomy): domain Bacteria; phylum Actinomycetota; class Actinomycetes; order Mycobacteriales; family Micromonosporaceae; genus Micromonospora; species Micromonospora phaseoli. The sequence goes on along the minus strand of NZ_FNYV01000003.1, from coordinate 326,743 downwards.
TGCACGATCAGCGGGAACCGGGTCTCACCGCCGTAGGAGGCGTGGCCGTCGGGCACCGCGCAGGCCGGCGGGGAGAGCCAGAACGACCGGTAGTACGCCTTGCGGTAGTAGTAGCAGGTCAGCCGGAACAGCAGCAGGAACGGCAGGGTGAACGCGGCGTCCGGGATGATCCACCAGCCGGGCAGGTACTGCCCGAAGTGGGACGCCTCCGGAATGCACCGGTCGGTCACGCACGGGGAGTAGAAGGGGGTCAGGTAGTGGTAGTCCTCCACCCAGTACCACTTGTGCATGAAGACCCGGACCGTCGCGTACGTGACCCAGGCACCGAGTCCGATGACGGTGATCAGTGGGGCAAGCCACCAACGGTCCGTACGCAACGTCTTCGCCGCGATGGCCGCGCGTGCCCGCGCGCCTCGCGGTTTCGTTGCCGATGATGTCATTCGTGTTGTCTCCCTGACGGGGCCCTGTCACGGGCGGCGGAACACTTCCGGTCGGCAGGCGGACCGGCTAACCCGCGCCCACGTGCCACGTCATGCGCACACCAACGGCCGCACCGGGCGTACCGGGCAGCTAAGTGACACACGTTACGCCGATCTAGGCGGGCCGTCCGCGCAAGGCAGTGTCCCGTGTGTCCCGCCCTTTGGAAAGCCTCTCTCCATGATCAATATGTGGGCGTCCGAAAAAGATCGTCCAACGGCGGGCGGCCGGTCAGCCGGACGCCCCGCCGGTGAAGTTCCAGGAGGCCAGCCGCAGCGACGGTGCCTCCGACCAGGCGCCGACCGTGCGGTCCGGCAGGCGTTGCGCCCGGCGCCCCACCTCCAGCACCGCGCCGGGCGCGAGCGCCCGAGGGTAGGACTCGGTGAAGCGCAGATCGCGGACCGCGCGGGTGACCCGGCCGTCCTCGACCAGCCACAGCCCGTTACGGGTCAGGCCGGTGATGACCAAACTCAACGGGTCGAGCACCCGGGTGTACCAGAGGTCGCTGACCAGCAGACCGCGCTGCATCCGGGAGACCAGCGCGGCGGTCTCCGGATCGGCGATCGCGCCGGCCAGGTCACCGCCGGCCATGCTCGCGCTGCCGGCCGTGCTCGCGCTGCCGGCCGTGCTCGCGCTGCCAGCCGTGCCGGCCGTGGCGAGGCGCAGGTTGCGGGGGACGGGGCCGAAGGTCGAGCTGTCGGGCCCGGCGTGCCCGGTCGAGGCGGTACCCACCTCGGCGGCACTGCGCCGGTCGTGTGCCACGGCGTTGGTGGTGCCCGCGTCCACCAGGGTCAGCGCTCGCGTCGGGGTGCCCTCCAGGTCGAACGGCAGGCCGGACGCGGCGAGCGGATCGTCGACCAGGGTCACCGCGCGGTCGAACTGGGCCACCCCGGGTGCGGCGAACGACTGTCGCTCGGCGTACCGCTTGCCGTTGAAGCCGTACCAGGACAGGTTCTCCAGCAGGTCCCCGACGGCGGCCGGTTCCAGCACCACCGGGTAGCGGCCGGGCGCCAGCTCCACCGGGTCGGCCGCGGCCCGTGCCTTCGCGGCGGCCCGCCGCCCGAGAGCGGCGCCGTCGAGATCGGCGAGTCGGTCGACCCAGTGCCGGGCGGTGCCGTCCGCGCCACCGTCCCGGGCGATCCCGTCCATCGCCGCCTCGGCCGCCCGGCCCCGCGCCGAGTGCCCGGCCGAGTTGGCGAACGCCGCCGCGCGGTACGCGGTGCGGCAGTAGCCGGCGGTCGCCAACCCGTCGGCCGCGTCGACGAACGCCCGGACCAGGGCCGCCCGTTCGTCCGGACCGGCGTCTGCGGTGGCCGGGTCCCAATCCGTCGAGGCGAGCACCGTGACCGGCGGCGTGAGCCCCGACCAGGCCGGGTCGGGTGGGGTGAACCGGGCTGCCGCGAGTACCCGCTCCACCAGCGCACGCAGCCCGTCCGCCAGCACCGCGTTGCCGCCGCCGGTGGCGGTACGCCCGGCCACGTGGACCCGCAGCCGGACGTCCACGGCGGACCCGGCGACGTTCTGGTGGATCGCCGAGTTGGCGAAGCGGGTCAGGGCCAACTCCGTGCGGCTCACCGTCACCTCGGCCTGCGCGCCCGCTCCGGCCAGCCGGGCCACCAGCTCCACCACCTGCCCGGCGACCTCCAGTTCGGCGTCGGCGGCCCAGGTCGAACCGGTACTCACGCGTGCACCCCGACCCGGACGTTACGGAACCGGGCCGGCGCGGCCGGGTGGCCGGTGTGCCCGACCTGGCCGGGCTGACCCTTGCCGCAGTTCGGCGTGCCCCACGAGACGATCTCGGCGGAGAGCATGTCCATCGAGCGCCAGAACAGCGGCCCGATGCCGGTGTACGTAGGGTTGCGCAGCATCCGCCCGCGCCGGCCGTTGCGGATCTCCCAACCGATCTCGCAGCCGAACTGGAAGTTCAGCCGCTTGTCGTCGATGGACCAGGACCGGTTGATGTCCATCAGCACCCCCTGGTCGGTGGCGGCGATGATCTCCTCCAGGCTGTGCGGGCCGGGCTCCAGGCCCACGTTCGTCATCCGTACCATCGGCAGCCGCGCCCAGCCGTCGGCGCGGACGCTGCCGCCGTAGTCGAGGCCGGCGACGGCGGCCGAGTCCCGGCCGGCCAGCACGCCCACCCACCGCCCGGCGCGCACCGCGTCGCGCTTGACCGCCGGCGAGCCCTCGTCGTCGTACCCGAAGCTGCCCAGCGCACCGGGGATGGTCGGGTCGATGGTGACGTTCATCAGCTCGGAGCCGTACCGCAGCGAGCCGAGCTGGGCGAGATCGAGCCACGAGGTGCCGGCGAACGCCGCCTCCCAGCCCAGGATGCGGTCCAGCTCGATGGCGTGCCCGACCGACTCGTGGATCTGCAACGCCAACTGCTCGCCACCGAGGATCAGATCCGTCTCGCCGGCCGGGCAGAGCGGCGCGCTCAGCAGCTCCCGCGACTCCTCGGCGATCCGCGCGGCGTGGGCGGTCAGGTCGAGCGAGTCGACCAGCTCCCAGCCGGTCGTGCCGTACTGGCCGCGGTAGCTCGGCCAGGATCGCCGCTGCGTCTCGCCGTCACCGACCGAGGTGGCCGAGATGCCGCCACCGCACTCGCGGATGCGCTGGTCGATGCGGTGTCCTTCGCTGGAGACGAACCACTTCGCGGTGTCCCAGACCTGGTACAGGCCCTCGGCGAGGTCAGCCCCGTGGTCGGCCATCGTGCGGGTGGCGGCCACCAGCAGGTCGCCCTTGGTGGCGAGGGAGACGCCGAGCGGGTCCACCTCGCACGGTGCGGACCAGCTCGCCGTGACCGGCGTGGCCGGGACCAGATCGACGGGCGGGCCGGGAACCAGGCCGCTCGCCGTCGCGGTCCGCGCGGCGCGGCGGCCGGCGTCGCGGGCGGCCCGGTCGGACAGCTCCGGTACGGCCTGGAAGCCCCAGCTCGACCCCACCAGCGCGCGTACCCCCAGCCCGACATTCTCGTCCTGGGTCAGCGCCTCGACCTCGCCGCTGCGGGCGGTCATCGACTCGTAGCGCCGGTGCATCACCCGGGCGTCGGCGTAGCGGGCCCCCGCGTCCAGCGCCGCCTGCACGGCCGCCTCGGCCGCGTCGAACTCGCTCATGTCGGCGCTCCGCTGCGCTGCGCGCCGCCATGAGGCACTTTCACGCTGCGGCGATGATTCACTCGCTGACGCTCGCTCATGGCCCGACCCTAGCGAGCCGACCGACATCCGTCAGGGAAGCAGATCCTCGGGACGGATGGTCGCCTTGACCGGCTCGGTGAGCACCAGCACCGCACCGGGCTCGGTGACGCTCTGCACGACGTAGTGGGCACCGCGCTTGCGGTAGAGGTGCAGCGCGGCGGTCGCCTGCTCGACGAGCAGGTACCACTCGATGCCTGCGGCGGCGTAGTAGTGCATCTTGAGCACCTTGTCGGTGGCGGCGTTGCTCGGCGAGATGATCTCGCACACGAGCCTGACGTCGCATGCCTCGACGTTGAGGGCGTCGAAATCGATAGGGCCGGTGATGACGAGGTCGGGGATGGGAATGCGGCCGGGCTTGAGCCGTACGTTCACCCCTTCCAGAACGTGCAGGCCGGCATCCCGGGCCGGGCCCCGGAACAGTACGCGTAGCTCGCCGGAGATGTTCTGGTGGCGTGGGGTGGGGGCTGGGGTCACGTGCAGGCTCCCGTCGAAGAGTTCAACGCGCTGGGAGGTCTCGCCGAGGGCGAGGTACTCCTCCTCGGTCCACGGGCCCTCGTGGTCGAACACCGCCACGGTCATGGTCACCTCCGCTCGTACCGCCGGAATCCTGCCTGCCTGGTTGCCTCCATCGTCGCACCTACCGTGCGCCCGGCGCGGCAGCCGGCACGGCACCGCCCGGCGGTGGGCGGGCGAACAGGGTTCGTGAATTGCGGTAGCTTCCCTTCGTCGGATCGGAGGGAGGCGATCGTGGACCCCTACCTTCGGGTGGAGGACCTGCGGGTCAGCTTCAACACCACCGACGGCGTGGTACGTGCGGTCGACGGGCTCTCCTTCTCGGTCGAGCGCGGGCGCACCCTCGGCGTGGTCGGCGAATCCGGCTCGGGCAAGAGCGTGACCTCGCTGGCGATCCTCGGTCTGCACGACCCCCGGCGGGCCACCGTCACCGGCGGGATCACCGTCGGCGGACGGCAGTTGATCGGCCGGCCGGAGTCGGAGGTACGCCGACTGCGTGGCCGGGACGCGGCCATGATCTTCCAGGATCCGCTCTCGGCGCTGCACCCCTACTACCCGGTGGGCAGGCAGATCGCCGAGGCGTACCGGGTGCACCACCGGGGGGCCGGGCGGGCCGAGACGCGCCGGCGCGTGATCGAGCTGCTGGACCGGGTCGGCATTCCCCAGCCGGGCCGGCGGTACGACCAGTACCCGCACGAGTTCTCCGGCGGCATGCGGCAGCGGGTGATGATCGCGATGGCGCTGGTGAACGACCCCGACCTGTTGATCGCCGACGAGCCGACGACCGCGCTGGACGTCACCGTGCAGGCACAGATCCTGGAACTGCTGGCCGATCTTCAGGCCGAGTCCGGCACGGCGATCGTCCTGATCACCCACGATCTCGGCGTGGTCAGCCAGGTCGCAGACGAGGTGCTGGTGATGTACGCCGGCCGGGCCGTCGAGCAGGGCACTGTCGAACAGGTGCTGCTTCGGCCACAGCATCCGTACACCTGGGGGCTGCTCTCCAGCGTGCCGTCGTTGCGCGGCGACGCCGAGGCGGACCTGCGGCCGATCCCGGGGAACCCGCCGAGCCTGATCGACGTGCCGGCCGGCTGCGCCTTCCACCCGCGCTGCCGGTACGCCGAGCACACCGCCGGCCGGTGCGGCACCGAGCTGCCCGAGCTGCGAGCGGCCGGGACGGCGGGGCATCGGGTGGCCTGCCACCTGCGCACCGAGGAGCGCGCCCGGCGCTACGCCGAGGATGTCGCCCGCGTCGGGGTGGCCCGGTGACGGACGCGGCGACCCCCGAGCCGCTGTTGCGGGTACGTGGGCTGACCAAACACTTCCCGGCCCGGGGCGGCCGGCGTCGGTCTGGTCCGGTGCGGGCGGTGGACGGGCTGGACTTCGAGGTCCGGGCGGGCGAGACGCTCGGCCTGGTGGGGGAGTCCGGCTGTGGTAAGACCACCACGGGCCGGCTGCTGGTGCGGCTGCTGGAGCCGACCGGTGGCAGCATCGAGTTCGCCGGCCGGGACATCACCCACGCCGGACGCCGGAAGCTGCGCCCGCTGCGGCCCGATCTGCAGATCATCTTCCAGGATCCGTACGCCTCGCTGAACCCTCGTCACACGGTCGGCCGGATCATCGCGATGCCGTTGCAGGTCAACGGGATCACTCCGGCCGGTGGGAGGAAGGCCCGGGTACGGGAGCTGATGGAGTTGGTCGGCCTCAACCCGGAGCACTACGACCGGTACCCGCACGAGTTCTCCGGCGGCCAGCGCCAGCGCATCGGCATCGCCCGCGCCCTGGCGCCGGGACCTCGGCTGGTGGTGGCCGACGAGCCGGTCTCCGCGCTGGACGTCTCGATTCAGGCGCAGGTGGTGAACCTGCTGCGGGATCTGCAACGCGAGTTGGGGCTGGCCTTCGTCTTCATCGCCCACGATCTGGCCGTGGTGCGGCATTTCTGTCAGCGGGTGGCGGTCATGTACCTCGGCCGGATCGTCGAGATCGGCGCGCGGGACGACATCTACGAACGGCCCCGGCACCCGTACACCCGGGCGCTGCTGTCGGCGGTGCCGGAGGTGACCCGATCCGGCCCGGCCGATCGGATCCGGCTCACCGGTGACGTGCCGAGCGCCCTCGACCCGCCGTCCGGCTGCCGGTTCCGCACCCGGTGCCCCAAGGCCCGCGACCGGTGCTCCGTCGAGGAACCGGCCCTGACCCGGCGCGACGGCGCTGACCAGGCCATCGCGTGTCACTATCCGGAGCCGGAGCCGGGGGCGGTGGGGTGAGCGAGCGCGCCGAACGCCAGGACCGCCGGCTCGCCGGCCGATCACCCGGGCAGCTCGCCTGGCTGCGGCTGCGTCGCGATCGCACCGCGCTGGTGAGCGGGGCGGTGTTGACCCTGTTCGTACTGGTGGCGTGCGGCGCGTCGCTGATCGAGCTGGCCTACGGCATCGATCCCCGGGACCAGTTCCAGGGCAAGCTGGACGGGTCCGGGATGCCGCTCGGCTACGCCGGCGGTATCTCGACGGAGCACTTCTTCGGGCTGGAGCCGGGGCTCGGCCGGGACATCTTCATCCGCCTGGTCCACGGCCTGCGTTGGTCGTTGGTCATCGCCCTCGCGGCGGCGGTGCTGACCGCGGTGATCGGTGTCGTGCTCGGCACCCTCGCCGGCTACCTGGGCGGCTGGCTGGACGCGGTGGTCAGCTGGATCACCGATCTGACCCTGGCCATGCCCTTCCTGGTCGTCGCGCTCGCCCTGACCCCCACGGTGACGCTGCGTTTCTACGGTCAGCGGGACGCGGTGCCGCCGGCCTTCGGTATCGCGGTGCTGATCGCCATCTTCGCCGTCTTCGGTTGGACGAGCACCGCCCGGCTGGTCCGGGGCCAGGTGATCGCGCTGCGGGAGCGGGAGTTCGTGGAGGCGGCCCGGGCCAGCGGGGCCGGGCTCGGCCACATGCTGTTCCGGCAGCTGCTGCCGAACATCTGGGCGCCGATCCTGGTGTCGTTCTCGCTCGCGGTGCCGCAGTTCATCACCGGTGAGGCGGCGCTGTCGTTCATCGGCGTCGGGCTGGGCGAGGAGATCCCGAGCTTCGGCCGGATGATCTACCAGAGCCTGGAGTACCTGCAGACCGATCCGGCTTTCGTGTTCTTTCCCGGCGTCACGATCTTCGCGCTGGTCTTCGCCTTCAACCTGTTCGGGGACGCGCTGCGCGACGCGCTCGACCCGAAGTCCGTACGGTAGGGGTTCTCGATGGCGCGCTTCCTGCTCAGGCGGGCCCTCTCGGCCGTGCTCACCCTCTTCGCGGTGAGCGTGCTGACCTTCCTGATGTTCTTCGCCCTGCCCCGCGACCCGGTCAGCGGCATGTGCCCGAAGAACTGCGACCCCGAGCGGCTGGAGCGGGTACGCCAGGAGTTGGGCCTGCGCGATCCGCTGGTGACCCAGTACGCGGGCTACCTGAAGGGGATCGTCACCGGACGGGACCTGGGTGGCGCCCAGGGTGGTCGGTGCGACGCGCCGTGCCTGGGCTGGTCATACGTCAACAACGAGGCGGTCACCGACACGCTCGCCCGGGTGCTGCCGGTGACGCTGAGCATCGTCATCCCGGCGGCGATCCTGTGGCTGCTGCTCGGCGTCGGTCTGGGCCTGGTCTCGGCGCTGCGCCGGGGCACCTGGCTGGACCGGGCGGCGATCGGCTTCTCGCTGGCCGGGGCCTCGTTTCAGCTGTACTTCGTCGGCGCGGTGCTGCTGCTGGTCTTCGTCTACACGCTGCGCTGGTTGCCGGTGCCGGCATACACCCCGCTGTCGACGGACCCGTGGCGTTGGGCGAGCGGGCTGGTGCTCGCCTGGGTCTCGCTGGCGTTCCTGTTCTCCGCGATCTACGCCCGGCTGTTCCGGGCGCAGCTGCTGGAGACGCTGAGCGAGGACTTCGTCCGCACCGCGCGGGCCAAGGGCCTGCCCCGGTCGAGGGTGTACGGGCGACACGCGCTGCGCGCGGCGATCACTCCGGTGGTGACCGTGGCCGGGCTGGACGTCGGCGCGGCGCTCGGCGGCACGGTGATCACCGAGACGACCTTCGGTATCCAGGGGCTCGGCCGGACGGCGGTCGAGGCGGTACGCGACGGCGACCTGCCGACCATCATGGCCACCGTGCTGGTCGCGGCGGTGTTCGTGGTGCTGGCGAACCTGCTGGTGGACCTGCTCTACGCGGTCATCGACCCGCGGGTCCGGTTCGGCTGAGCCGGCACCGGAAGTCGGTGGCGGTAGTTGCCGGCAAATGTTACAAAGATCGAAGTTTTTCTTCTTTGTGTCCCTCGGTGCGTCGGTGTCCGGCCGGCGGCATCCCAGGTGCGGGAGGCGGCGGATGAGACCACGCGCGGCGGTTGCGGCTGGTGGAGCGATCGCACTGGTGGTGTCCCTGGCTGCCTGTTCGAAGAACACGGGCGAGGGCGTCACGGTGGACATCGACCGGCGGCAGACGGGGGTCATCGCCACCGATCCGAAGGACTCGACGGGGCCGGCACCGGCGGTGCCCGGCGCGCAGGCCGGCGGCACCTTCACCATCATCCGGGAGACTCCGATCGCCCACCTGGACCCGCAGCGGACGTACTCGTTCGTGGGCCTGCTGGCCGCGCCGCTCTTCGCGCGCTTCCTGACCACCTGGAAGGACGACGGCGCGGGCAATCTGGTGCTGGTCGGCGACCTGGCCGAGACGCCGGGCAACAACGTCAACGACGACTGCAAGCTCTGGGAATTCAAGATCAAGGACGGCGTGAAGTTCGAGGACGGCCGGCCGGTGACCTCGAAGGAGATCGCCTATGGGATCGCCCGCTCCTTCGATCCGGACCTCGCCGGCGGGCCGACCTACCTCCAGGAGTGGCTGGCCGACAACCCGCAGTACGACACCGTGTGGGACTTCACGGCCAACCGCACGGGGCTGCCGCCCGGACTGAGCACACCGGACGAGCGGACGCTGCGCTTCGAGTTCGCCAAACCCCGCTGCGACCTGCCGTTCGCGGCGTCACTGCCATCGACCGCGCCGCTTCCGCCGGACAAGGACACCGGGATCAACCTCGGCAACGCGCCCTTCTCGTCCGGGCCCTACAAGGTCACCCGGTACCAGGCGGGCGTCGAGGTCGTGCTGGAGCGCAACGAGCACTGGGACGCCGCCACCGACCCGGTGCGCCACCAGTACCCGGAGCGGTTCGTCTGGACCTTCGGCCCCACCCCCGACGCCGCGGCCAACCGGGTGATCGCCGACAGCGGAGCCGACCAGAGCGCCCTGTCGTGGAACTACGTGCCCGCCTCCCTCGTGTCCCGGGTCGTCGGCGACGCGGCGCTGCGGTCCCGGACCATCCTGTCCCCGACGCCGAGCGCCAACCACCTGGTGATCAACAATCGGCGGGTCACCGACCTGCGGGTGCGCCAGGCACTCAACTACGCCATCGACCGGGAGGGCCTGGTCAAGGTGCTCGGTGGGCAGCACGTGGCCGCGCCGATGACCACGCTGATGCCGTCGTCAACCATCGGCCACCGGGCCTACGACGCGTATCCGGCGGGCCTGAACGGGGAGCTGGAGAAGGCACGGGAGCTGCTCGGCGGGCAGACCCCCGAACTGGTCCTCGGCGCGGCCGACAGCGCGGTCGAGCAGCAGGTGGCGACGCAGCTCAAGGGCAATCTGGAGCGCGCCGGATTCAAGATCACGATCCGCAACATCCCGGACGACGCCAAGCTCGACGAGATCAAGAAGAGGGACAACCCCTGGGACCTGTACCTCAGCTCCTGGGCCGCCGACTGGCCCAGTGGCGCGTCGATCCTGCCGGTGCTATACGACGGCCGCAGCATCCGGGCCGAGGGCAACAGCAACGAGTCGTACTTCAACGATCCCGCGATCAACGTCGAACTCGACCGGATCCTCGCCCTGCCCCCGACCGAGCAGGGCCCGGAGTGGGCGAAGCTCGACGAGCGGATCATGAAGGAGCACGCCCCGGTGGTGCCGCTCTACGTCGACGTCGCGTACCTGGTGCACGGCTCCAAGGTCGGCGGGATCTTCGTCTCCAGCGTCTTCGGTTTCCCCTCCCTGGTCAACGCCCACGTCAAGCCGTAGCGCTACTTCCTCACCCGGCAAGGTGGGTGCGGAGGAAGTCGAGTTCCAGGCGGAGGAGGCGTTCGGCGAGACCGCCGGCCGCCATGTGGGTGGCGCCGGTCAGCGGCAGCACCGAGTGTGGCCGGCCGGCGGCCAGCAGCGCCGCCGACAGCCGGAGCGTGTGCGCCGCCACCACGTTGTCGTCGACCATGCCGTGCACCAGCAGCAGCGGCCGGGCCTGCGCCGGATCGGTGACCGGCTCGGCGGCCAGCTCCACCAGCGAGTGGTGCGCGTACACGTCCTCGCCGTCGGCGGGCAGGCCGAGATAACGCTCGCTGTACGCGGTGTCGTAGAGGGCCCAGTCGCTGACCGGCGCGCCGGCGATCCCGCACCGGAACAGCTCCGGATGGCGTAGCACCGCCAGGCCGGCCAGCCAGCCCCCGAACGACCAGCCCCGCACTCCGACCCGGCCCAGGTCCAGGTCCGGGTGCTTGTCGGCGAGGGCGGTGAGCGCCTCCACCTGGTCGAGCAGGATCACGTCGGCCACCCGCCGGTGGATGGCCTTCTCGTACGACGGGGCGATGCCCGGCGTGCCCCGGTTGTCGATCACCACCACCGCGAAGCCGGCGTCGGCCCACCACTGCCGCTCCAGCCACGCCGAGCGGGCGGCGAGCACCTCCTGGTGTCCCGGCCCGCCGTAGACGTCCAGCAGCACCGGCAGCCGTCGCCCGCTGACGTGGTTGTCGGGGTAGAGCACCGCCGAGGGCAACCGTCGGTCGGTGACCCGCTCCAGCAGCGGGAGCGGGGAGTAGCTGGGGGTGGCGGCCAGCGACCTGAGCACGCCCACCTCCCGGTCGCCCTGCCGTACCGTCCACCGGATGCCCGCATGGTCCAGCGAGGCGCTGCCGACGACCAGCACGTCGCCGCCGACCGCGGCGCGGTGCCAGCCGGCGTCGCAGGTCAGGCGGCGGGCTTCGACCCCGCCGCCGATGCTGGTCCGCACCCGGAACAGGTGCTGCTCGCTCGGCTCGCCGTCGCTCGCCTCCACCAGCAGGTCCGCCGGGCCGGTGGCGGCGGCCAGTCGGCCGACCACCCGGCGCACGTACAGCGAGGGCGGGGTGAGCAGCGTGCCGTCGGCGAAGAGGCAGCGGGCGTCGTACCCGTCGTGGGCCAGTTCCCCGCCGACCAGCACCCGCCCGTCGGGCAGGTGCGCGGGCGTGCCCGGGATCGGTTCGACCCAACGCGGGTCGGCCAGCTCGGCGTGCACCTGGGTCTCCCCGGTACGCGGGTCGATCGCGAGCACCAGCCCGTGTTGCTGCGCGCGGCGCAGCACGGTGATCAGCGGAGCGCCCTCGCCCCAGTGCACCGCGGTCAGGTACGGGTAGGTCTCCCGGTCCCAGTGCACGTCGACCCAACCGCCGTCGAGGTCGAGCAGGTGCAGGCTGACCTCCGCGTTCGGGCCACCGGCGACCGGGTACGCGACGGTGGTCGGCGGACTCGCCGGCTGCGCCGGGTCGTGCAGGTGCCAGCGGGGCAGCCGGGACTCGTCGACCCGGGCGGCCAGCACCGACCGGCCGTCCGGTGCCCACCAGTACCCGCGGTGCCGCCCGAACTCCTCCGCGGCGATGTGCTCGGGCAGACCCCAGAGCACCCCGGAGTCCTCGCCGGCGAGGATCGAGTCGCTGCCGTCGGTGTCGACCACCCGCAGCTCGCCCCGGCGTACCCCCTCGGCCGCGTCGGTCACGTAGGCCAGCCGCTGACCACCCGGATCCGGCCAGGGGTCGAGCACCGGGCCGACGGCGGGCACCTCGATCACGTCGCCGTGTACCAGGTCGGCGCGGAAGAGTCGGCCGGCCAGGGCGAACACCGCCACCCGCCCGGCCCCGTCCAGGGCGTACGAGCCGATGCCCGAGGCGCTCAGCCGCAGCCGCTCGCGCCGGGCGCGTTCCCCCGGGCTCAGCGCCTCGGCGTCGGCGTGCGCGCCGAGCAGGGCGCCCGGGTCGGCGACCAGCCGTTCCGCGCCGGTCGCCACGTCCAACATCCAGAGTGCGTCGGCCGGATCCTCCGGTCCGGTGGAACGAAGGAAGATCACCCGCGCGCCGTCGCCGGCCACGGAGACGGCGCGCGGCGCCCCGTGGCTGAACCTGCGGGTGCGGGCGGCCAGCTCGGGAAAGTCCACAGGCCAGATCGTAGGCCGGTGCCGAGGCCGATGTGACCGACCTGAGCGGACGCGTCAGGGCGGATCCGGCAGAACCGCCGGTTAGAGTGACCACCGTGACGACGCTGCCCGACCGCCGCCTGCTGCTGGTCCACGCGCACCCCGACGACGAGTCCATCGGCACCGGTTCGACCATGGCTCACTACGCGGCCGCGGGTGCCCACGTCACCCTGGTCACCTGCACCCTGGGCGAGGAGGGCGAGATCCATGTGCCGGAGCTGGCCGGTCTCGCCGCCGCCGAGGCCGACCAGCTCGGCGGGTACCGGATCGCCGAGTTGGCCACCGCCTGTGCCGAGCTCGGCGTGACCGACCACCGGTTCCTCGGCGGCGCCGGTCGCTACCGCGACTCGGGCATGATGGGCCTGTCGACCAACGAGCACCCCCGGGCTTTCTGGGGCGCCGACCTCGACGAGGCGGCCGGGCACCTGCTGGAGATCATCCGCGAGGTGCGGCCGCAGGTGATGATCACGTACGACGGCAACGGCTTCTACGGCCACCCCGACCACATCCAGGCGCACCGGGTGGCGATGCGCGCCGCCGAACTGGCCGCCGTCGAGGGGCTCGCTCCGGCGAAGACCTACTGGACGGCGATGCCGCGCAGCGTACTGGAGGCGGGCATGACGCACTTCGCGGAGGCGTCGGACAACCCCTTCGCCGGCATCGCCGACGCGACCGAGCTGCCCTTCTGCACGCCCGACGAGGAGATCGCGGCGCGGATCGACGCCACCGAGCAGCACGCCGCGAAGGAAGCGGCGATGCGCGCCCACGCCACCCAGATCCCGGCCACCTCCTGGCTCTACTCGATCGCCGGCAACTTCGGTGCCGAGTTCATGGGGGTGGAGTACTTCACCCTCGCGGTGGGGAAGAAGGGCCCGGGCGCCGGCCCGCACGGGTGGGAGTCGGACCTGTTCGCCGGGTTGGATGTCGATGGCGCACCGCCGCGTGCGCCGGTCACGTCGGCCGGTCACCGGTGACACTGCCCGCCGCGATGTCGGTCGCCCCGCAGGAGCAGGAACAGCAGCCGTCGCGGCCCAGCCGGCTGCGCCGGATCGTCGACATCGGGTTGCGGGTGACCGGCGGCGTGCTCGCGGTCGTCGCCGGGGCGGCGACCGCGGTGCTGGAACTGCTGCTCGCCCCGCTGCGGATCGGCGGGTACCTGGTCGGAGCGGCGGTGCTCGTGGCGGTGATCGCGAACGTGGCGTTGAGTTGGTTCGCCATCGAGACGGTGGGTCGCCGCTGGGCGGTCGCCCTGCCGGCGCTGCCGTGGGTGGCGGTCATGATGGTCGCCGCCGACCGGACCGACGAGGGTGATGTGCTGCTCGTCGGTAACTGGGTCGGACTCACCCTGGTGGTGGCCGGTGCGATGACGTTCGCGGTGATGGCGTTCCGGTCCATCCTCGCCCCGGTCGGTTCGCCGGCCGGCCGGTACTGACGGCGCTGTGCAACGAGTGGTAGATATTCCTGCCAAGGAGACCCGCCATCGGGGCGGGTGGTACGGCGGGAGGCGTGTGATGGGACAGCGTTGGCGCGCGGTCGGGGTGCTCGCGATCGCACTGTTCGCGGTCAACGTGGTGGCCCGGTTGGTCATCCGGTTCGGGTTCGACGGGGACGACACCGTCGCCGACCGGGTCTCGCTCGGGATGTTCGTGGTGATCGGTCTGATTCTGGCCGGGGTCGCCTTCGTCTGGGGCGGCCGGCGTCCGCTGGCGCAGTGGGCCGGCGAGGTGGCCAGCGCGGTGGGTATCGCGCTCGGGCTGACCGTGCTGGTCGGGCCGCTGCTGGTCGGCAACAACCCGTTCGCCGGTGGCGGCGGCACGTTCTTCGCGCAGATCGGGCTCTACCTGGTGGCGAGCACCGCCGGGACGCTGCTGGGCTACCTGCTGCTGACCACGCTCGGCCGCGACTACCGTTCGCGGAGCCTCCAGCGGTACGCCGAGACCGCCGTGGCCAAGCCCCGCCGCATCGTCCGCCGCTGACGTCATCGGCCAGCGGCGGCCGGTCCGGGCGGCCCGACGCGGGTCAGGTAGGTGTGGTGGGTGGTGAAGCCCAGTTTGCGGTAGAGCGCGACCGCGCCGACGTTGCCCTGTTCGACCTGGAGGAACGCCCCGGTCGCCCCGGTCTCGACGGCCCACTCGGCGAGCGCCCCGACCAGTCGCGCGGCCAGCCCCTGCCGGCGCGCGGCGGGCAGCACCTCGATCAGGCACAGGCCGAGCCAGCGTCCCTGGCCGGTCACCGTGCCGCGGCCGATCGCGACCAGCGCGCCGTCGGCGTACACGTGGGCGAAACGGACCTGGTCCACGGCGGTGAGCACGTGTCGCGCGGCGGCCGGCAGGCCACCCTTGCGGCCGGCGGCCACCGCGAGCCAGTCCGCCGACGGCGCGGCCGCCAGCTCGACCACCGGGCCGCCGGCGCCGCCCGCTCCCGGTTCTGGCCGCCGGGTCAGGGCGACGAGCGAGGCCGTCTGCACCAGCACCGGGGGGCGGCTGCCCCAGCCTCGCCGGTCGAGTTCGGCGCCGACCGGTGCGGCCAGCGGCAGCGGCGTGTTGACCAGCGCCGGCTGGCCCCGCTCGGCATACCAGCGTTCGACCTGGTCGAGCGCGGCCGGCAGCGGCCGGTCCGGGTCACCCACGGGCAGGGCCGAGTTGGCCCGGCCGGTCCAACCGTCGGCAGCCCGCAGCAACCAGTCGCCGAGCCGGCCCCGGGTGGGTGCCGGCCACGCCTCGTCGGCGGCGAGTTCCAACTCGACCACCGCGGCGGCGGTGGGCCTCCGGGCCGCGGGGACCCGTTTGGCCCGGTGCACGTCGGCCATCGGGACGCGCAGCCGCCCCTGGCGGGTGGTCAGCGTGAGATGCGTCTCGGTCAGCTCGACCAGCTCGCCGAGGGCGTCGGCATAGACCGGGCGACCGGCGCGTACGCCCACCCGGCGCCGCACCACGATCCGGTGTCCCACGTCCTGCTCTCGGAGCACGATCGACCTCCTCCCCGGCGAGATACTAGGCTCTTACCGTCGCGGGTGATCGCGGCGTGTCTTGCGGAGGAGAAGACCGGTGACCTACATCATCGCCGAGCCGTGCGTGGATGTGCTCGACAAGGCATGCATCGAGGAGTGCCCGGTCGACTGCATTTACGAGGGCAACCGGATGCTTTACATCCACCCTGACGAGTGCGTCGACTGTGGTGCCTGTGAGCCCGTCTGCCCGGTGGAGGCGATCTTCTACGAGGACGACGTCCCCGAGCAGTGGAAGGACTACACCGGCGCCAACTACGAGTTCTTCGAGGACCTGGGCTCTCCCGGTGGCGCCTCGAAGGTCGGCAAGGTGGAGAAGGACGCCACCTTCGTCGCCGCGCAGCCGCCGCGCGGCGAGGGCCACTGAACCGGCCCGCGCCGGTCTCGTCGCGGCTGCCCGAGTTCACCTGGGACACCCTGGACGCCGCAGCCGCGCTGGCCGCGGCGCATCCGGATGGTCTGGTCAACCTCTCCATGGGTACGCCGGTCGACCCGGTGCCGGAGGTGATCAGGCAGGCCCTGGCGGAGGGGTCCAACGCGCCGGGCTATCCACTGACCGCCGGAACCCCGGCGCTGCGGGACGCGATCGCGGGCTGGGTGGCCCGCGCCTGCGGCGCGGACGTCGACGGCCTCGGGGTGCTGCCGACGATCGGCTCCAAGGAGCTGGTGGCCTGGCTGCCCACCCTGCTCGGGGTGGGGCCCGGCGACGTGGTGGTGGTGCCCTCGGTCGCCTACCCGACCTATGAGGACGGCGCCCGGCTGGCCGGGGCGACCACGGTACGCGCCGACTCGCTGACCGCGGTCGGGCCGACGTCACGGGTGCGTCTGGTCTGGGTCAACTCGCCGGGCAACCCGACCGGTCGGGTGCTGCCCGCGAGGCACCTGCGCAAGGTGGTGGACTGGGCGCGGGAGCGCGGTGCGGTGGTCGCCAGCGATGAGTGCTACCTGCCGCTGGGCTGGGACGCCGAGCCGGTGTCGGTGCTCTCGCCCGAGGTCTGCGGTGGCTCGTACCAGTCGGTGCTGGCCGTGCACTCCCTGTCCAAGCGCTCCAACCTGGCCGGCTACCGGGCCGGCTTCGTGGCCGGCGATCCGGCGCTGGTGGCCGAGCTGCTCAAGATCCGCAAACATGCGGGAATGATCGTTCCCGCGCCGGTGCAGGCGGCCATGGTGGCCGCCCTGCGCGACGAGCGGCACGCCGACGAGCAGCGGGAGCGGTACCGCGCGCGGCGCGAGACGCTGCGGGCGGCGTTCGTGGACGCCGGTTTCGCGGTGGAGCACTCCGAGGCGGGGCTCTACCTATGGCTGACCCGGGGTGAGGACTGCTGGGACACCGTCGACTGGCTGGCCCGGCGGGGGATCCTGGTCGCCGCGGGTGTCTTCTACGGCCCCGGCGCCCGGCAGTACGTCCGGGCGGCGCTGACCGAGTCCGACGAGCGGATCGCCGCCGTCGCGGCCCGCCTCGCGCAACCCTGATCGGCACGAGGCCCGCCCCGGTGGCCGGGAGCGGGCCTCGACCGAGGTACGGGGTCAGTCCTCGTTGATCCGCTCGAACACCCGCAGCAGGTTGTCCCGGCTGCGCCGCTCCAGCAGTACGCTGCCGAACAGCTCCTTCATGGCGATCACCCGGCCGTCGTGCAACGTCAGCTCGGCCCGCAGCGGGATCTGCTTGGTCACGTTCACCGACACCATCTCCTCGTACGGCAGGAACTGGTGCCGGGCGGCCAACGTCGCCACCGGCGTCGATTCGAGCATGTCCTTGAGTCGCTTCTCGCCGTCGCCGGCCTTGCCCGGGCCACCGACCAGGACCAGACCGCGGTCGAGGATCAGCAGGTCGTGCTCCACGTCGTCGATCTTCACGTTGCCGATGGCGCCGATCACGCCGGCGTTGTCGGCGGTCGCCCGGCGCTGCACGACGGTCGCGTTGCCCGGGTCGACGCCCAGCTCGGCCAGCCGGGCCAGTGCCTCGTCGAGGGTCTGCGCGGAGACCGCCAGCTTGGCGATGTCGGCAAGGTCCAGCGGCTCGCCGGCAGCGCCGACGAACTGGGCCGGGCTGCCCCAGGAGAGCGCCCAGCGGGCCCGCTGGGCGCGGACGGCCGCGTTGACCAGCAGCCTCTCCATCGGCCCGGTGAAGCGGGCCGCCGCCTCCTCGGGGGTGACATCGCCGAAGAACTGCTCGGCGAACTCGCCGAGCCGGCCGTCCCGGACCAGATCGAGGATGGTGGTCAGGCCGGGCTCCGAAGTGCCGGTGAACCGGCCGGCCGCCCGGTAGATCCCGTCCACCTGCCGCTGCACGCCGGCGGCGATCGCCGCGTGGGTGAACTCGGGCCAGGGTAGGACCTGACGGTTGTCGTGGTCGACGGCGAGGCTCTGCAACCGTCGGCCGGCCTCCAGCACGTCGCTGAGCAGGGTGTGGGCGGGACGGTCGTCCGCCGCGACCGTGCCGGCGGGCAGCTGCGCCATCGCGTCGATCCGGATGCCGACCGGTGGGTGGGTGTCCCACCGGGACGGCTTCCGGTCCGGCACCTCCTGCTGTAGCTCGTCGATCTCCTCCCGGCGGGCCTGGATGAGCCGCCCGAAACCGCCGAACAGATCGTCCGGGGCGAGGCCGGCCTGCCAGCCCGACTGGACGTACCGGCCCATGAAGAAGTTCCAGGCCGCGTCGAGCGCCGGCAGGGTACGCAGCGCGGAGGTGGCCGCCTCGTGGCCGGCGAGTTGGACGGACGCGCGATCCGCCTCCAACTCCTGGCGCCGAGAGGCGGCGTTGTCGACCATCAGGTACAGCTTCGAGTAGCCCTTGAAGACCAGCCCGATCGGGTTGCGCGGCTTGATCCGCTCGATGGTGCCCTCGATCGCCAGCCGGCCGCGGTAGGCGACCCCGCCGAGCCGGGTGTGCTTCCCCGAGTAGTGACCCAGCTCGTGCGCCAGCACCGAGCGGAGCTGGTCGACCCGCATGGCCTGGAGCAGCGGCAGGCCGACGTAGAGGGTGCGCCGTCCGCCGATCAGACCGAGCAGCCGGCTCTGTTCGCCGACGGCCGCGTTCACCTCGGGCACCAGCCGGATCTCGTCGGGTGCGCGGGTGTCGACGGCGGTGGCCAACTCCCGGACGATCGCCCACAACTGTGGCGCATCCCGCTCGTCGAGCACCAGACCCGGTGCCGGCTCGTTCTTCGTCCGGATCGCCCGCCAGAGCCCGACCGCCACCGCGCCCAGCGCGATGACCAGCGGTAGCAGCAGCTTGCCGGTCACCAGGGCGTTCGAGTGGCTGTACAGCCACACCCCGAGCGCCGCGACGGCAGCGAGCTGCAGCAGCGCGACCACATAGAAACCGATCAACATGACCACCGAGGCGAGGGCCCGGTACGTTGCGGCCACGGTCGTTCCTTTCCCCGTTGAGCGCCCGCCGGACGGTGGGCGGCGCAGGGGACCGTACGACGTGGAGGTTTCCCCGACAACCCCCTTCCGGTCCGGGTCGGCCGGCTCTCGATCTTGCGGATCGCGACGGGAGAGGAAGCCGGATGTGGCCGTGGCGGCGCCGTCGGGCCAACACCCGCGCCGCCCGGCCCGGGCCGCCGGGCGACCTGAGTGGCCGGGAGGCGACCTGCGCACCGGGCAGCGGCGGGTCCGGGCGATATCCTCGGCGCGGACTTCGCGCGGGGCCGGCCGGCTCCGTGAACGAGACGGAACGCCGAGGTACGCGATGGTACTCACGGCTGACGGCCGGCTGCGGGTGGCGGTGGTCGGCACCGGCCTGATCGGTGGCTCGGTGCTGCTCCGGCTGCACGCCTGCGGACTGGACGTGACCGGCTGGGATCCGGACGAGCAGACCCGTCGGCAGGCCCGGCTGGCCGGCGTACCGACCGCGGAGCGGCTCGTCGACGCCGTCGCCGACCGGGACGTCGTCTTCCTCGGCGGGCCGCTGCCCACCCTGCCGGCGACTCTGGTCGAGGTGGCCACGGCGACCGGCGAGGAGTGCCTGCTCACCGATGTGGGCAGCACCAAGGCGGCGCTGGCGGCGTTCGCCGCCCAGCGGGGCCTGACCCGCCGGTTCGTGCCCGGTCACCCGATGGCAGGTGCCGACCGGGCCGGTCTCGCCGCGGCGCTGCCCGACCTGTTCGCGGGCGCTTCCTGGGTGCTCTGCCCCGCGCCGGACGGGCTGGCCGCGTTCCGCCGGCTCGCCACACTGCTCACCGAGGTCTTCGCCGCCCGGGTGGTGCCGATGGCGGCGGACCGCCACGACGCGGTGGTGGCGCTGGCCTCGCACGTGCCGCACCTGCTCGCCGGGGCGTTGGCCGGCGCGGCACAGCGCTCGCCACTGAGCGACGCGGTCCTCACGCTTGCCGCCGGCAGCTTCCGGGACGGGACCCGGGTCGCCGGCACCCCGCCGCAGCGCACCGTGAACATGCTGCGCGGCAACCGCGACGAGGTGCTGGCCGCGCTGACCGAGGTCACCGCCTTCCTCGACGAGCTGGCCGGGGCGCTGCGGTCCGGTGACGGCGATCGGCTCGCCGACCGGTACGTCGAGGCCGGCGCCGCCCGTGCCGCGCTGGTCGGCCGCCCGTACGACCAGCAGGTCAGGTCGTTTCCGGTCGGCGAGGAGCGCGCCGAGCTGGACTGGCTGTGCGGCCTGGGGGCGGCCGGGGGACACCTGAGCGCGTGCCAGGTGAGGGGCGGCACGGTCTACTACACCGCGCACCGCCCGCCCACCGCCCGAGCCTGACCCGGCACGCCCCGGCCGACTGCCGTGGCTGGCTGGCCACCCGCCCGGCATCGGCGGGCGCGCCGCCGGGCGCGCCAGTAGGGTGAGGGCATGGTGGACGGACCGGTGGTGACCGTACGGGGCGAGGCGTACCGCGAGGTCGCCCCGGAGCTCGCCCAGTTCACGGTGACCGCGCTGGCCCGTGACCGGGAGCGGGAGCCGACGCTGACCCGGTTGGCCGAGCGGGCCGCCGCGATCCGGGTGCTGCTCGACTCGTGCGGGCCGACGATCGACCGCCGGGAGACCGGCGAGCTGCGGGTGCGGCCGGAGACGCGGCGCTCCGCCGAGCGGGTGGTGGCCTGGCACGGCTCCGTGGTCACCACCGTGACGGTCACCGATTTCGTCGCGCTCGGTGAGGTGATGCTGCGGCTGGCCGACCAGGACCAGGTCGAGGTGGCCGGGCCGTGGTGGTCGCTGCGCCCTGACAGCCCGGTCCACCGGCAGGCCCGGCACGCCGCGATCAGCGACGCGTTGCAGCGGGCCCGCGAGTACGCCGAGGCGCTTGGTGCCCAGGTCACCGACCTTGTCGAGTTGGCCGACGAGGGTGGCACCGCACAGCCGATGATGGCGCGGATGGCGTTCGACGCGGGTGGGGCGGAGATCGCCGGACCGCCGCAGTTGGAGTTCGATCCGCAGCCGCAGGGGGTGCACGCGGCCGTGCGGGCCCGGTTCGTCATCAGCCGACCGGTGCTGACCTGATGCCCGACGCACAGGTGCTGCCCGTCGATGCCCTGCTGGAGCGGGCCCGCGCGCTCGCCGACGCCGGCCCGCGCCAGTTGCTCGGCATCACCGGCGCACCGGGGGCCGGCAAGTCGACGCTGGCCGCGCAGGTGGTCGAGGCGGTCGGTCCGGCCGCCCGGCTGGTGCCGATGGACGGCTTTCACCTCGCCCAGGCCGAACTGCTTCGGCTCGGCCGATCAGACCGTAAGGGCGCGATCGACACCTTCGACGCCAACGGCTACGTCTCGCTGCTGCGTCGGTTGCGGCGCAAGGAGCCGACCTCGGTCTGGGCGCCGGAGTTCCGCCGGGATCTGGAGGAGCCGATCGCCGGGGCGATCGAGGTGCCACCGGAGGTCCGGTTGGTGGTGACCGAGGGCAACTATCTGATGATCCCGGACTGGCCCTGGGACGAGCTGCGGGCGCTGCTGCACGAGGTGTGGTTCCTGGACCTCGACGCCGACCTGCGGCGGCACCGGTTGGTCGCCCGACACCTCGCCCACGGACGGTCGGAGCAGGATGCCCGGGCCTGGGCGTTGGGCAGCGACGAGACCAATGCGGCGGTGGTGGCGGGTACCGCCGGCCGTGCCGACCTGGTGGTACGCCTAGCTGAGCCCCCGCCGGGGTGACGGGACCGCCCGCCGGAGCAGCCACGCCACCCGGGATCGTTCCCGATGGAACTCGGCCGCCTCGGGATAGCCGCTGTGGCTACGGATCGGTGGGTCGGCCACCTCGCCGTCGCTCGGGTGCAGCGCCTCGGGGTCGGTGACCGCGATGTCGCGTTCCCCGGCGGTGACCGGCCAGCCGAGCGGGTCGGTGTCCCGCCAGAAGTTCGTCCACCTGGTCCCCCCCGCCGGGCGGGTCAGCGCCTCGGTCAGTACCGGCAGCCGGTCCGGACCGAAGTAGGCGGGGAAGATCCGCCCGTAGAGGCGGGTCAGCTGGCATCCGTAGGAGAAGAACCAGACCCGTCGCCGCCATCGGCTGGGCAGTTGGAGGATGACGGCCGTGCAGATCACCGTGCCCTGGCTGTGTCCGGAGAGGATGATGCCGTCCATCCGTCTGGGGTCGTGTTCGGTCAGTGCGAGCAGGCCGGCGGTTCGGGTCAGCAGTTCGGGGACGGCCCGCTCGGCGTAGCTCGGCGGGGCGAGCGGGTGCGCGGCGCGGGGCCAGAACGTTCCCACGTCCCAGACCACCCCGACCGACCGCCGGACGGTGTCGTTGCGGTAGACCAGCAGACCGACGGCGGCGACCGCCACCGGCAGCCAACCGAGCAGCGAGTCGCCGACGTCGGCGACGGCCTTGACCACGGCGGCGGTTCCGCCTGTGGTAATCATCTGCGGGCGGGCGGAGGAGAGCACGGCCACGCAGCCGAGGCCGGCGAGGACGGTCATCGTGCCGGCGTACCAGCCGGTCAGGCGGAGCGCGTGTTCACCGACCAGCCGATGCAACGCCTGGTGGGTGCTGACGTCCCGGCCCCGGCGCAGGTCGTGCGCGGACAGCCGCCCGCCGCGGGCTCTCAGTTCGGCGTACTCCTCACGACGAAGTCGGTGGTAGAGCACGACGGCGCGCAGGGCGACCAGGACGAGCAGCAGCAGCGCGACACCGAAGCTCAGCCCGGCCCAGGTAACCGGGGTCGGCGGGACGACCGGGGATCGGCCGCTGGGCGTGGCGTCGCCGTTGAGCCGGTCGGCGACCCAGTAGAGCACTCCCGTGCTGTACGCGAGGCAGAGCAGCCAGCCGAAGCCGGCGATGACGGCTGGTGCCCGGCCCTGCCAGGCCAGGTCGGTGTGCGGTTCCAGCGGTTGTTTCACGGCGGTGGGCCGGGTCCGGGGCAGCAGCAGGCCGGCCGCGGCGAGGGCCAGCAGCGGCAGGGTGAGCTGCCACATCGCCAGCGGTGCCGGCGGGGCGGCGGGCAGCCAGCCGTGGCACCAGGCGGCGCCGACGGCGATCAGCACGGTGGCGACGGCGGGGGTGGCACCGCCACGCCGCCCGGAGCGGGCGGTCGCCCCGATCGCGATGAGCAGCAGCAGTTGGCCGGTGCCCAGCCAGGCGATGATCCGGTCGAAGCCGGGTAGTGACCGGTCCGCCAGGCAGCCGGGCAGAGCCGGGTCGTCGCCGCAGCCCGCGGGTGGGCGTAGCTGGGCAAGCGGGGCACCGGCGGCCCCTTCGGGCAGCATCAGCACCGCGACGGTGCCGGCCACGCCGAGGCCGGTGAGGACGATGACCGCGATGCTCCACGGGCCGAGTGGGGTGGCCCCGTCGCGCCGGGTCAGGAAGGGCCGACCGATGGCGACGAGCGTGATCAGCAGGACGACGACCATCGCCGCCACGGCGGACCAGGCGACGACGGCCCGTGCCCCGTGCGGGGGGTCCAGCACCGCGACCGTACCCAGTGGGACGGCCACCGCCACCACCGTTGCCGTGCAGAGGTGCAGCACGGCCGCGCGGCGCAACTGTCCCTCGCCCCACCAGAACGTCGGGTCCTGCAGTGGGTTGGTGGGTGGGCCGGACGATGGTTCGGGTGCGGGCGGCGCATCCTGCACCGGTTGGCTGGTCGGCACGTCGACGTCGACCGGTGCCGGCATGCCGCGTCCCGGTGGATTCGTCGTCGGGTCGGCGGGCATCACCGACTCGTACTGGTACGTCCGCCAGGTGACCACGCCGAGCACCGCGATCAGGGCGAGCGGCACGGCCAGGCCGACAGCGAGCGCCCGCCCGCCCTGCTGCCACCAGGGGCTGGCGAGGAGTTCCCACGGCCCGGGGATGCGGCGCAGGCAGCTCTCGTCCACGCACTGCCAGCCGATGAGGTCGACGCCGACGCCGGTCAGCGCGAGCACGGGCGTGGCGGTCAGGGTCAGGCAGAAGAGCCGGATCAGCCAGGCGGTGATCCCCGAACGGCTGGCCAGCCGTTCGGTGTTGGGGTCGGGCGGTATCCCGGGCCGGGCGTGCAGCGCCACGTTGGCCAGGGTGAAGGGCAGCAGCAGCGTCCACATGGCCCGCTCCACGTCGCGGGCGGTCCGCGCGCCGGAGGTCAACTGCCCCCAGCTGTACGCCTCGACGACGATCGGGTCGAGGGGGGCGGTGGTGGCGGAGCGGTAGAAGCCGGTGACCGGGCCGCCGGCCACCAGCCGTGGCTGGGGTGTTTCGCCGCCCGGCTCCGTGGTCAGGCCGAGGGCATCGGCGGGCGGCGTGTTCGACACTCCGTGTACGCGAAGTTCGAGGATCCGACCGCTCATGGCAAGCCTCCTGGTAATGCCCGTATCACCCAGAGTGCCTGACATGCTGGGTCGAGCGCCACTCGCCGAGGAGGTGTTTGCGCAGGTAGGAGCCCTCTTGTGGTCAGTCGAGCTGGCGTACCGGGCGAGCTGGGTTGCCGACTGCGACGACGTTGGCGGGCAGATCCCGGGTCACCACGGCGCCGGCGCCGACAACCGTGTTCTCACCCACGGTGACTCCGGCGAGGATGATCGCGCCGCCGCCCAGCCAGACGTTGTCCCCGATGGTGATGGGTCGTGCCGCCTCCCACTTGGCCCGGCGCGGCTCCGGCTCCACCGGGTGGGTCGGAGTGAGCAGTTGTACGTTGGGGCCGACTTGCACGTCGGCGCCGAGCGTGATCGGCGCGACGTCGAGGAATACCCCGTGGTAGTTGACGAAGCTGCGGGGTCCGATCCGGATGTTGTAGCCGTAGTCGCAGTAGAACGGCGGGCGGATGCCGGTCTCATCGCCGAGTTCGCTCAGTAGCTCGCGCAACGCGGCCCGGCGGTCCTCGTGGTCGTCGACGCCGCTGGTGTTGACCCGCTCCATCAGCCGTAGCGCGCGGAGGTGGTCGGCGATGAGTTCCGGGTCGTCGGCGAGGTACGGCTCGCCGGCCAGCATGCGTTCCTTCATCGATCTCATCCGTCTGAGGATGCCGTCTCCGGCCGCGACGAGGAATCAACTTCGTCGAATTCTTGACTCCTGTTTGCATACTCGGTATGCAATGCTGACGGGTGTCGATGTGTGTCCCTCATCGACATAGACGCTCCAGCAAGGAGGATCAGTTGCGACGAAAGAGCAGACTGACCGCTATCGGACTCGTGATGGGTCTGGTGCTCGGCGTACCGGCGGCGGCGACGGCCGCACCGTCCCGGCCGACGGCGGCACCGTCGGCCCATCTCACGGCCGGGCAGCCGACGACCGACGGCCAAACGAGCACCGTCACCCTGATCACCGGTGATCGGGTCACGGTCACCACGGCCGGCGCGGCGAGCGTGCGCCCGGCCGAAGGACGTTCCGGCGTCCGCTTCCTCACCCAGCGGATGGGGGACCACCTCTGGGTGGTGCCGCAGGACGCGCTGCCGCTGATCCGCGACGGCCGGGTCGACCGCCGGCTATTCGACGTGGCCGGGTTGATCGCCGCTGGCTACGACGACGCGCACCGCGACGACCTGCCCCTGCTGATGACGTACGGGTCGACGGCGCGACGAGCCGGAGCACCCGACGGGGTGACCGTCACCCGTGACCTGACGGCCATCGGCGGTGTCGCCGCGACGGCCGACAAACAGCGGGCCGGCCAGGTCTGGGCCGCTCTCGCCGGTAGCGGCGGTGCCCGGTTCGACGCGGCGGGGGGTGTCGAGCGGATCTGGCTCGACGGTCGGCGACAGTTGACGCTGGAGCACAGCGTGCCGCAGATCGGCGCGCCCGCCGCGCACCAGGCCGGCTACACCGGCCAGGGGATACGCGTGGCGGTACTGGACACCGGTGTCGACGCCGCGCATCCCGACCTGGTAGGTCGGGTCGCCGAAGCGCAGAACTTCACCGAGGAGACCAACCCGGGCGACATCGTCGGGCACGGCACCCACGTGGCCTCGATCATCGCCGGCAGCGGCGCCGCCTCGGATGGCAGTTACCGAGGAGTGGCGCCCGACGCGACCCTGCTCTCCGGCAAGGTCTGCGAGGAGTACGGCTGCACCGAGTCGGCCATCCTGGCCGGGATGCAGTGGGCGGCCGGCGACGCGGGGGCCGACGTGGTCAACCTGAGCCTGGGCGGGACGGACACCCCCGAGGTCGACCCGCTGGAGGAGGCGGTGAACACACTCACCGCGCAGACCGGGGCGCTCTTCGTGATCTCGGCCGGCAACGCCGGCCGGGCCGGCACGGTCGGTTCACCGGCCAGCGCGGACGCCGCACTCGCGGTCGGCGCGGTCGACCGGGACGACGAACTCGCCTACTTCTCCAGCCAGGGTCCGCGGGTCGGCGACGACGCGCTCAAGCCGGAGATCACCGCCCCGGGGGTGGAGATCGTCGCGGCTCGGGGGCAGGGCACGCTGCTCGGCGACCCGGTCGGAGAGCAGTACGTCTCGCTCTCCGGCACCTCGATGTCGGCGCCGCACGTCGCCGGGGCGGCGGCGTTGCTCGCCCAACAGCGTGGCGACGCGACGGCGGAGCAGCTCAAGAGCACCCTGATGGCCTCGGCACAGCCACACCCGGAGCTGACCGCGTACCAGCAGGGGGCCGGCCGGGTCGACGTGGCGCGGGCGATCACCCAGTCGTTGATCAGCGAGCCGGCGAGCATCTCGTTCGGCCGTGCGCTCTGGCCGCACGACGACGACGAGCCGATCACCCGGGAGCTGACCTGGCGCAACACCGGTGCGACCCCGCTCACCCTGGACCTCACCGTCGAGGCCACCGGGCCCGGCGGCGAACCGGCCCCGGCCGGGATGTTCGAGTTGAGCACGCAGCGCGTCGTGGTGCCCGCGGGTGGCACGGCCTCGGCCTCGGCCACCACCGACACCAGCGTCGACGGACCGGACGGTCACTACACCGGTCGGATCGTCGCCCGTGCCGGCGACACGGTGGTCAACACCCCGCTGGCCGTCAACAAGGAGGTGGAGAGCTACACGCTGACCATCCGCCACCTGGACCGCGCAGGCACCGCGCCGGTGGACTACGCCACCTTCCTGATCGGGCTCGCCGACTTCAGCGACATCTTCGTGTACGACCCGGACGGCACCGCCGAGGTGCGCGTGCCCAAGGGCCGGTACGGGCTGGCCAGCTACCTGCTCGAATCGGACGAGGAGGGCATGACGCTGCTGGCCCAACCCGAACTGGTGGTCGAGAGGGACACCGAGATCACGATCGACGGGCGCACGGCGGGGTCGGTCCGGATGTCGGTGCCGGACCGGTCGGCGAAGCTGGCGATGGTCGCCGTCGACGCGACCTTCCTGGTCGAGGAGATCGGCTCTTCCAGCTTCGGCGTGGTAGGCGACGACTTCAGCGGCCTGTACACCGGGCAACTCGGTCGGCCGACTACGGCGGACCGGTTCCTCGCCACGATGACCAGCCAGTTCGCCGACCGGGAGGCTGCCAGCAGCCCGTACTTCTACGGCCTGGCCGAGACCTTCCCGGGCCGGCTGCCCAACGGGCTGACGAAGCACTACCGGAGCAGTGACCTGGCCACCGTCACGCAGACGTTCCGGGACGGCTACCCGGACACCCTCGCCGAGCGACTGGTCTACGCCGTCTTCGAGCCGGATCTCGGCGGCTGGGCGGCCATACTGCCCGTCACGGTGCCGGGGCAACGGGTCGAGTACTACAACACCAGGGCGGTGCGCTGGAGCACCGAACTGGCGTTCGGCACGCCGACCGACGACGGGCCGTGGCTGGACCTGGTGGCCGTGCTGTGGTCGGATCCGACCGCGTACCGGGCCGGCCGGAAGTACCAGGACACCTGGAGCGGCGCGCCGTACGGACCGTCGTTCCCGGCGCCGCGCTGGCCGGGCGAGGGGCTGACCCGGCAGGGTGACGTGATCACTCTGGCGATACCGATGCACGGGGACGCGGCGGGGCACGTCGGCGCCTCGTTGGCGGACAGCTCACGCACCGCCCTGTACCGCAACGGCAAGCTGGTCGAGGAGATCCCGGAGCATGGCTGGGGGCAGTTCGAGGTGCCCGCCGGTCCCGCCACGTACCGGCTGGAGACGTCGGCGAAGCGCAGCTTCACCGACCTGAGCACCGAGATCGCCACCACCTGGACCTTCCGGTCCCGGCATGCGCGGGGCGACGACCCGGTGGTGCTGCCCGCCTCGGCGATCAGGTTCGCGCCGCAGTTGGACGCGCGGAACACGGCTCCGGCGGGCCGGTCCTTCGTGATTCCGGTCGCGGTGCCGCGCCAGCCGGGCGCCCCGGCGGCGAAGATCGCGTCGCTCACCGTCGAGGTCTCCTACGACGGTGGGAAGCGCTGGAGGACCGCCAAGGTGCGCAAGGCCGGCGGCGGCTGGCAGGCGACCGTGCAGCACCCGCGGACCGACGGTCACGTCTCGCTGCGGGCCAGTGCCCGGGACACCAGTGGCAACACGGTGACTCAACGGATCATCCAGGCGTACCGCCTGCGGTGAGCCGTGGTGGTGGTCCCGGCCCTCTGCCGGGACCACCACCGGAGACGGGCGTCAAGAAGGGCCCCTTCCTACGCGCGAGGCGTTAGGAAGGGGCCCTTCCTCCCGGTCAGTCGTTGGCGTGCAGGGCGGCGTTCAGCTCGATGCCCCGGCCGGTACGCGGCCGGGCCTCCAGCGCACCGGTGACCGAGTTGCGCCAGAAGAGCAGCCCGTCCACGCCGGACAGTTCGCGGGCCTTGACCACCCGGCCGTCCGGCAGGCTGATCTTCGAGGCGGCGGTGATGTAGCAGCCCGCCTCGACCACGCAGTCGTCGCCGAGCGAGATGCCCACGCCGGCGTTCGCGCCGATCAGGCTGCGTTCGCCGACGCGTACCTTGGCGGTGCCGCCGCCGGAGAGGGTGCCCATGATCGAGGCGCCACCACCGACGTCGGAGCCGTCGCCCACCACCACGCCCTGCACGATCCGGCCCTCGACCATGGAGGTGCCCAGCGTGCCGGCGTTGAAGTTCACGAAGCCCTCGTGCATCACCGTGGTGCCGGCGGCGAGGTACGCGCCGAGGCGGACCCGGTCGGCGTCGGCGATCCGTACTCCCGAGGGGACCACGTAGTCGGTCATCCGGGGGAACTTGTCCACCCCGTACACGCCCAGGTGGCGGCCGGCGGCCCGCTCGATGACGCGCAACTCGTCCACCCGCTCCGGCGGGCACGGGCCGGCGGAGGTCCACGCGACGTTGGCGAGCTTGCCGAAGATGCCGTCGAGGTTGATCTCGTTGGGTCGCACCAGGCGGTGGGAGAGCAGGTGCAGCCGCAGGTACGCGTCGGCCGCGTCCTTGATCGGATCGTCCAGCGAACCGATGACGGTGACCACCTGGACGGTACGCAGACCCGGCAGCGCCCGGTCGCCGATCGCGCCTGGCGGGAGGTCCAGCACGTCGGCCTCGTCCTCGCCGGCGATCAACGGCAGCTCGCCCAGGCCCAGCTTGCCGGTCGGGTACCAGGTGTCGAGCACCTGGTCGTCGCCGGTGACGGTGGCCAGGCCGATGCCCCACGCGGATTGTGTGGACGTCACTTACTCACCTCTCGATCCCATGTGGGCTTGCTGCTGCTCGCGACTGCGGGGCTCGCAAGCTCACTCCTCGCGTTTCGCCGACGGGCTCGCGTCTCGCGGTCGCCGGTTGTGACGGTACCGTGCGGACCATGGAGAACCCGCTTACCCCCGAGGTCCTCGCCGATCCGGTGGCGTTGACCCGCGCGCTGGTCGACATCGAGTCCGTGTCCCTCAACGAGAAGGCCATCGCCGACTGCGTCGAGGAGGTCCTGCGGGTGGTGCCGCACCTGGCCACCTATCGGCACGGCAACACGGTGATGGCCCGTACCGACCTGGGCCGGTCCTCCCGGGTGGTGTTGGCCGGGCACCTGGACACGGTTCCGCTGAACAACAACTTCCCGTCGACGCTGCGCGGCGACCTGATGTACGGCTGCGGCACCTCGGACATGAAGTCCGGGGTCGCCTTCGCGCTGCACCTCGCGGCGACCCTGCCTGATCCGCGCTACGACGTCACGTACTTCTTCTACGAGGCAGAGGAGATCGAGTCCAGGTACAACGGGCTGCACCTGGTGGCCGAGGCGCACCCCGAGTGGCTGACGGCCGACTTCGCGCTGCTGCTCGAACCGACGTACGGCATCGTGGAGGCCGGCTGCCAGGGGACCATGCGGGCGACGGTGGTTACCACCGGGGTCCGGGCCCACTCCGCCCGTTCCTGGCACGGGGTCAACGCGGTGCACGGTGCCGGCGAGGTGCTGCGTCGGCTGTCGACGTACCAGGCGCGGCGGGTGACCATCGACGGGTGCGAGTACCGCGAGGGGATGAACGCGGTGCGGATCAACGGTGGGGTGGCCGGCAACGTGGTGCCGGACCGGTGTGAGATCGAGGTCAACTACCGCTTCGCGCCGGACCGTACGCCGGCCGAGGCCGAGGCGCATCTGCGCGAGGTTCTCGCGGGCTACGAGCTGGTGGTGACCGACTCCGCGCCAGGTGCCCTGCCCGGGCTGGAGGCCGCGGCTGCCCGCGAGTTCCTGGCGGCGGTGGGTGCCGCGCCGATCGGCAAGCTGGGTTGGACCGATGTGGCCCGGTTCGCCGCGATGGGGATCCCCGCGCTGAACTTCGGCCCAGGTGATCCGAACCTGGCCCACCACCCGGACGAGCACGTCGAGATCGGCAAGATCCGTGACGGCGCTGCCACCCTGCACCGCTGGCTCGCCCCGGCCTGAGGACGCCGCTCGGTCTCGCCTGGTCGGCTGCCGGCGAGCTGGGTCAGACGGTGCTCAGCTGGGGGTCGGCGCTGGGCTCGACGGGTGGCTCGGGTGGTTTCTCGAGCAGACGGGTGCGGCGGCGCTCGGCCACCACGTCGCTGATGCGCCGCTGCATCTGGCGCCGTATCCGGAGCCGTTCGTTGTTGTTGATCACGCTGTCTCCTCCCCCGAAGCCGCGCGCCGGGGCATACCCGGTATGTGAATAGTAAGACGTACGGGAAAGCGATTTGGTTGCACAAGATCACGAAGTGTTTGCCGAGTTCTCCGGCCGGACTCCACTACGGTTGCTCCATGACCCAGAGCAACCGCCGCGAACCAGGACAGGAGCGGCACCGCGGCGCCGTCACATTTCGTCGCCAGTCGATCACTTCCAGCACTGCCGACCAGGGGTTGTTGGACTCGCGGGCGCGCGCCGACTGGAAGACCAAGGACGCCTGGCGGGCGCTGCGCATCCTCTCCGAGTTCGTCGAGGGCTTCGACACCCTCGCCGACCTGCCACCGGCGGTCAGCGTCTTCGGCTCGGCGCGTAGCAAGCCGGACAGCCCGGAGTGCCAGCTCGCCGAGGCGTTGGGCGCGGCGCTGGCCCGAGCCGGGTACGCGGTGATCACCGGCGGCGGGCCCGGCGTGATGGAGGCGGCCAACCGGGGAGCGAGCGAGGCGGGCGGCAAGTCCGTCGGCCTCGGCATCGAGCTCCCCTTCGAGCAGGGCATCAACGACTGGGTCGACCTGGCCATCGACTTCCGGTACTTCTTCGCCCGCAAGACCATGTTCGTCAAGTACGCGCAGGCGTTCGTGGTGCTGCCCGGCGGCTTCGGCACCATGGACGAACTCTTCGAGGCGCTCACCCTGGTGCAGACCGGCAAGGTCACCCGGTTCCCGGTGGTGCTGATGGGCGCGGAGTACTGGCAGGGCCTGCTCGACTGGCTGCGCGACACGATGGCAGCGGAAGGGAAGATCGGCCCGGTCGACCTGGAGCTGATCTGCGTCACCGACGACGTCGCGGCGGCGGTGCGGCACATCGTGGAGGCCGAGGCGGCGATCAACGCCGAGCAGGAGGCGGTACGCGAGGAAGCCGTCGCCCGGACGGCCGCCGACCAGCAGGCCGCGGCCGACGAGTCCACGGAGCGCTGAGCGGTGGCCGCGATCTGTGTCTTCTGTGCCTCCTCCCGGACCCTCGACCAGCGCTGGCTCGACCTGGCCGCCGCCACCGGCGCGGAGATCGCCCGGCGCGGGCACACGCTGGTCAGCGGTGGCGGCTGCGTCGGGATGATGGGCGCACTGGTCAACGGCGCTCGATCGGCGGGCGGGCGTACGGTCGGCGTCATCCCGCAGGTGCTTGTCGACCTGGAGGTCGCCGACGTGGCCTCCGACGAGCTGCTCGTGACCGACTCGATGGCCAGTCGGAAGATTGTCATGATCGAGAAGTCGGACGCCTTCCTCACCCTGCCCGGTGGGCTCGGCACCCTCGACGAGCTCTTCGAGGTCTGGACCACCGCCACGCTGGCCCTGCACCACAAGCCCATGGTGCTGGTGGATACCGACGGCTTCTACGGTCCGCTGCTGGACTGGTTGCGGAATCTGACCGACCAGACCTTCCTCAAGCCCGCCGGCTTCGACCTGCTCCGGCTGGCCGACACCGTTCCGAGCGCCCTCGACGTCATCGAGTCCCACCTCACCTGACCGCCTGGTGGACCCGCCGGGCCGCGCCCTCGGCACGAGCCGAAGCTGGCCACCAGGCGTACGCGCGCTGTCCCGGGCGGCGGGACGGGGTCGGGCCTGAGCTGGCGCTCC
This sequence comes from Micromonospora phaseoli, assembly GCF_900109115.1. GTDB lineage: Bacteria > Actinomycetota > Actinomycetes > Mycobacteriales > Micromonosporaceae > Micromonospora > Micromonospora phaseoli. The sequence continues at coordinate 294,316 of NZ_FNYV01000003.1, read as the reverse complement.
GGGGTGTGGCGCGTCGGGTGGTGTCGCAGGGCCGTGATGGGATGTCGGGATGCAGGCGTACCGGTTGGTGCGTCGGCCCGTCGGGCCGACCGAGGGGAGTGGCCCGTCCGCCGGGCCGCTCCCGGATCCGGCGCACCGGGAGACCGTCCCTGGCCAGGCCGGCCCGGAGGCCGCCGGCGACTCAGCCGGCCCCGAGGCCGCCGACGGCTCAGCCGGCCCCGAGGCCGTTCCAGGCCAGGCCGGGCCGGAGGTCGCTGCCGACCAGGCCGATCCGCGGCAGGCGGAGGTCGTGGCGCACACCTACGGGCCGATGCTCGTCCTCGGTGGACCGGGCACCGGTAAGACCCACACGCTCGTGGAGGCGGTCGCCGCGCGGGTCGCCGAGGGGATCGACCCCGAGCAGATCCTGGTGCTCACCTTCAGCCGGCGCGGTGCCAGCGACCTGCGGCACCGGATCGAGGCGCGGATCGCCGCGAACGGGCAGCGGGTGTTGCGTGAGCCGCTGGTGCGTACCTTTCCGGCGTACGCCTTCGGGCTGCTGCGCCGCGCCGCCGCCGAGCGGGGTGAGCCGTCGCCCCGGTTGTTGACCGGCCCGGAGCAGGATCTGATCATCCGTGAGCTGCTGGACGTGGTCGGCGAGCAACCCGGCGAGCAACCCGGCGAGCAGTCCGGCGACGACCCGGTCGGTTGGCCGGAGGACCTGCGCCCGGCGCTGCGTACCCGGGCGTTCGCCGCCCAGCTGCGTGACCTGCTGATGCGTGCCGCCGAGCGCGGGGTGGGCCCGGTGGAGTTGGCCCGGCTCGGCGAGCGGCTCGGTCGTGCCGACTGGCCGGCCGCCGCCCGGTTCCTCCGGGAGTACGTCTCCGTGCTGGCTCTGCGGGACGTGGCCAACCGCGGCTCGGTCGCGTACGACCCGGCGGAGCTGGTGCGGTCGGCCACCGGGATGCTGCGTGACGATCCGGAGCTGCTCTCCGCCGAACGGCGCCGGCTGGCGCACGTCTACGTGGACGAGCTCGCCGACAGCGATCCCGCGCAGCTCGGCCTGCTGGACATCGTCGCCGGCGGCGGCACCCCGCTGGTCGCCTTCGCTGATCCCGACTCCTCCACCTACGCCTTCCGGGGCGCCGACCCGGGCGGGGTGACGACCTTCCCGCACCGGTTCCGCACCGCCTCCGGCGCGCCGGCCGCGCAGGTGCTGCTGACCACCAGCTACCGCGCCGGTGAGCGGCTGCTGGCCGCCTCCGCACGGTTGGCCCGGCGGCTACGCGGCCCGGCGGCGCACCGGCAACTGCGTCCGTTGCCGCACGCACCATCGGGCGCACTCGAGATACGTACGTTCTCCTCGACCACCAGCGAGGCGGCCTGGCTGGCGCACGCGTTGCGTGAGGCGCACCTGCTCGGCGGGGTGCCGTGGGCACGGATGGCGGTGCTGGTCCGCTCCACCGCCCGGCAGCTGCCCGGACTGCGCCGGGCGCTGCACGCGGCCGGAGTGCCCACCGTGGTGCACGGCGAGGATCTACCACTGCACCTGCAACCGGCGGTCGCGCCGCTGCTGCTCCTGCTGCGCTGCGCGCTGGAGCCGGCGCGGCTCGACGAGGAGGCCGCCGTCACGCTGCTGCACTCGCCGCTCGGCGGCGCCGACCCGCTGGCCGAACGGCGGCTCCGACAGGGCCTGCGGGCCCTCGCCCTGGCCGGCGGCGATCGCCGACCCTCCGGCGAGCTGATCGTCGAGGCGCTGCGCGATCCGGCCGAGTTGGCCGGCGTCGAGCGGCGCTGGGCCGAGCCGGCACAGACGGTGGCCGGTCTGCTGGCCGTGGCCCGGGAGGCGGCCTCCCGGGCGGGCGCCACGACCGAGGAGGTCCTCTGGGCCGTCTGGCGGGCCAGCGGGCTGGCCGAGCTGTGGTCCGCCGCGCTGACCCGGGGACCGGCCGTGGCCGGTGAGGGCGATCTCGCCCGTCGCCGCCGGGCCGAGGCGGCCGACCGTGACCTGGACGCCGTGATGGTGCTCTTCGACGCCGCGGCCCGCTTCACCGACCGGCTGCCCGGCGCGCGCACCGAGGTCTTCCTCGACCACGTGCTCGGCCAGGAACTGCCCGCCGACACCCTCGCACCGACCGCAGACCGCGGCGACGCCGTGCGGCTGCTCACCGCGCACGCCGCCAAGGGCCTGGAGTGGGACCTGGTCGCGGTGGCCGGGGTACAGGAGGGTGTCTGGCCGGATCTCCGGCTGCGTGGCAGCCTGCTCGGCTCGGAACGGCTGGTCGACGTGCTGACCGGTCGGTCGGACGGCACCGGCGGGGTGGCGACCCTGGTCGGGCAGACCTCCGCGCTGCTCGACGAGGAGCGGCGGCTGTTCCACGTCGCGGTGACCCGGGCCCGGCGGCGGCTGCTGGTCAGCGCGGTCGCCTCCGCGGCGGTCGGCGGCGACGACCACGAGGAACAGCCCAGCCGATTCCTCTACGAACTCGGCCCCACCGACGGACCCGGCCCCACCGACGGGCCCGATCCGGACGGCGGACCCGGCCCCACCGACGGACGCGGCCCCACCGACGGACCCGGCCCCACCGACAGGCCCGGCTCGGACGGCGGGCCCGGTCCGGACGGCGGCCCGCGCCGACTGCCGTTGAGCCGGCCGCCCCGGGCACTCACGCTGCCCGCGCTGGTGGCGGAGCTGCGTACCGCGGTCGCCGACCCGGCGGTACCCGTCGCCCGCCGGCGCGCGGCGGCGACCGAGCTGGCCCGGCTGGCCGCCGCCGGAGTCTCCGGCGCGCACCCCGACGACTGGTGGGGGCTGCGTCCGTTGTCGGACGACCGGCCGCTGGCGGGCGAGGGGGAGCCGGTCCGGGTCACCCCGTCGGCGATGGAGAGCGCACTGCGGTGCAGCCTGCGCTGGCTGCTCGAACGACACGGCGGCAGCGCGCCGGCCAGCACCGCGCAGGGCGTCGGCAACCTGGTGCACGCGGCGGCGATGCTCGCCGAGGACGCCAGCGCCGACCGAAGCACGCTGCTCGACTACGTGGCCGCCCGGTTCGACGTGATCGAGCTGGCGGCTCGTTGGATGGTCGGGCCCGAGCGGGCCCGGGCCGAGGCGATGGTCGACAAGCTGCTGCGCTGGCTCGCCGCCAACCCGCGTCGGCTGCTCGCCATCGAGCACGAGTTCGCGGTACGCCTGGACGACCCGCACCGGCCAATCGAGCTGGCCGGCCGGGTGGACCGGCTGGAGGTCGACGCGGCCGGCCGGCTGGTGGTGGTGGACCTCAAGACCGGTAAGTCGACCGCCGTCACCGAGCGTGAGGTGGCCGAGCATCCACAGCTGGGCGCGTACCAGGCGGCGGTGGAGGCGGGGGCGTTCGCCGAGTTCGGCGACGAGCCCGGCGGGGCGGCCCTGGTGCAGCTCGGCACCGGCGCGAAGGACGCCCGTGAGCAGGCCCAGGGGCCAGCCACCGACGGGCCCGAGGCCGGCTGGGCCACCGCGTTGGTCCGCCGCACCGCCGACACGATGGCCGCCGCCACCTTCGCCGCGGTCGCCAACTCCAAGTGTCGGGTCTGCCCGGTACGCACCAGCTGCCCGGTGTCGGGGCAGGGGCGACAGGTGGTCGAGCCGTGACCCAGCCTGCTCTGTTCAACCCCGCCGCGCCGGCACCCCGGGCGGCCGACGCCGGACCTCGGTACACGCCGGTGGAGCTGGCGAAGCTGCTGCGCCTGCCGGCCCCGACGCGGGAGCAGGCGGCGATCATCTCGGCGCCGGTGGAGCCGCTGCTGGTGGTCGCCGGTGCCGGTTCGGGTAAGACCGAGACGATGGCCGCCCGGGTGGTCTGGCTGGTCGCCAACTCCTACGTCCGGCCGGAGCAGGTGCTCGGGCTCACCTTCACCCGTAAGGCCGCCGGTGAGCTGGCGCACCGGGTGCGTACCCGGCTCGACCAGCTCGTCCGACGGCTCGGCCGGCGAGGGCGGGACCCGCTCGACGATCCCCTCGCCGGCGAACCGACGGTGGCCACCTACCACTCGTACGCCGGACGCGTCGTCACCGAGCACGGGCTTCGCGCCGGCTACGAGCCCTCCACCCGGCTGCTCACCGAGGCGTCCCGCTGGCAGCTGGTCGACCTGATCGTGCGCAACTACGACGGCGACATGTCCGAGGTGGACCGGATGCCGAGCACCGTCACCGACGCCGTGCTGGCGCTCGCCGGCGAGCTGGACGAGCACCTGGTCGGCCCGGACGAGCTGGCCGCCTGGACCGGTCGGTTCTTCGCCGACGTGCAGTCGAGGCCGGGGCGGATCTACGCCGACGTGCGCAAGGCCCTCGCGCTCCAGCAGACCCGGTTGAAGCTGCTGCCGTTGGTGCGCGCGTACGGCCGGCGCAAGGACGACTTCGAGGCGATGGACTTCGCCGACCAGCTCGCCCGCGCCGCGCGGGTGGCCCGAGACCACCCGGCGGTGGGCGAGATCGAGCGCAGCCGCTACCGGGTGGTGCTGCTCGACGAGTACCAGGACACCAGCCACGCCCAGGTGGTGCTGCTCGGCGCGTTGTTCGGCGGCGGGCATCCGGTGACCGCGGTGGGCGACCCCTGCCAGTCGATCTACGGCTGGCGGGGGGCCAGCGCCGGCACCCTGGACCGCTTCCCGACTGAGTTCGCCCGCGTCGACGGCGAGCCCGCCCGGGTGCTGGGGTTGACCACCAGCTGGCGCAACCGTCCCGAGATCCTCGCGACGGCGAACGCGTTGGCCACCCCGTTGCGCGCCGCTGGAGCGCGGGTGCCCGAGCTGCACGCCGCGCTCAGCGTCGACGACCCGATCCCGCATCGCAGCCCGCGTGGCGCGGCCGCCGGCACGGTGCACTGCGCGCTGCTGCCGACGTACGCCGACGAGGCCGACTGGATCGCCGACAGTCTGCTGGCCGCCTGGCGCGGCGCGGCCGGGATGCCGGCTGCGCTGCCCGAGCAGATCCCGGTCAACCTGCGCCCCACCACGGCGGTGCTGGTCCGGTTGCGCAGCCAGATCCCGGCGATCGCCTCGGCGCTGCGCGAGCGGGGTCTACCGGTCGAGGTGGTCGGGCTGGGTGGCCTGCTGGACACCCCTGAGGTACGCGACGTGGTGTGCACGCTGCGGGTGCTGGCCGATCCGACCGACGGGGCGGCGCTGCTGCGCCTGCTGACCGGTGCCCGGTGGCGGATCGGGCCGCGTGACCTGGTCGCCCTGCACCGCCGGGCCAAGGCCATCGCGGCGGCCCGCCGCAGGCTGGCCGACGACGGCACGCCGGAGATCGCCACGGACCGCCTGGACGAGGCGACCCTGGTGGAGGCGCTGGCCGACCTGGGTCCCGCGCAGGCGTACTCGGCCGAGGGGTACGCCCGGCTGCGCGCGTACGCCCGGGAGCTGGGACTGCTCCGCTACCGGCTGGACCAGTCCCTACCGGAGTTGATCGCGGACGTGGAGCGAACCACCGGCCTGGACGTGGAGGTGGCGGTGCGGGCCGGCCGGGACGGCGCCGGCGACGCCGGTCTGGCCCGTGGTCACCTGGACGCGTTGGGCGACGTGGCCGCCCGGTTCAGTGGGGAGTCCCCGAGCGCCACGCTCGCCGGTTTCCTGGCCTATCTCGCCGCTGCCGAGGACGAGGAGCGTGGCCTCGCTCCGGGCGAGGTGGAGGTGGTCGAGGGGGCGGTGCAGATTCTCACCGCCCACGCCGCCAAGGGGTTGGAGTGGGACGTGGTGGCGGTGGCCGGGCTGAGCCGAGGGGTCTGGCCGGGGCCGGTACGCAACTCCGACCACTGGCTCGGCGGGCTGGGCGTGCTGCCGTTCCCGCTGCGCGGCGACGTCGACGGGCTGCCCGAACTGGTCCTGGCCGAGGCAGACGACCAGCGTGGTGTGGCCCGGGCGGTGGAGGACTTCACCGACGCCTGGCGGGCCCACGACGAGCGGGAGGAGCGGCGGCTGGCGTATGTGGCGGTCACCCGGCCGCGTCGTCTGCTGCTCTGCTCCGGTCACTGGTGGGGTGAGGGCACCAAGCGCCCGCGCGGGCCGTCGGCGCTGCTGCGCGAGGTGCACGACGCCTGCCTGGACGCCGGAGCCGGCCAGCTGGTCGACGAGTGGGCCACGGAGCCGACGCCGGACGCGGTGAACCCGACGACCGAGGTGGTGCTGCGGGCCGAGTGGCCGGCCGATCCGCTCGGCGTCCGTCGGCCGACGTTGACCGAGGCAGCTGCGCTGGTGCGCCGCTTCCTGACCGAGGGCGACACCGACCGGACGGACGACGAGGCCACCGCGGATCCGGAGGTGGCCCGGTGGCGACGCGAGGCCGATCTGCTGCTCGCCGAGCGGGCGGAGTTGAGCCGGTTCTCCGGTCCGGTCGACGTGGCGTTGCCCGAGCACCTGTCGGTGACGCAGCTGGTGGCGTTGCGCCGGGATCCGGCGGCGCTGGCCCGGGCGTTGCGCCGCCCGCTGCCCACCGAACCCAACCCGTACGCCCGCCGGGGCACCGCATTCCACGCCTGGCTGGAGCAGCGGTTCGGGGCGGACCGGTTGCTCGACACCGACGAGCTGCCGGGGGCGGCGGACGCCGACGCCGCGCCGGACGAGGAGCTGGTCGAGCTTCAGCAGCGCTTCCTGGTCAGCGAGTGGGCCGACCGTACGCCGGTCGAGGTGGAGGTGCCGTTCGCCACGGTGCTCGGCGGCGTGGTGGTGCGCGGCCGGATGGACGCGGTGTTCCGTCGTACCGGCGACCACTTCGACGTGGTCGACTGGAAGACCGGGGCCCGCCCGGGCGGCGCGTCGGCCGAGGTCGCCGCCGTGCAGCTGGCGGTCTACCGGCTGGCCTGGGCCGAGCTGGCCGGTGTGCCGGTCGAGCGGGTCGGCGCGGCCTTCCACTACGTGCGGGACGGGGTGACCGTCCGTCCGGCGGACCTGCTCGACGCCGACGGGTTGATCGCGTTGATCAGCTCGGTTCCCGAACTGCCGTGAGGCTGGCGTCGCGCAGGATCCGTGGTAGAGTGCCCGCGTTGCAGTTTTGGTTACCAGCTCTGTTTGCGCCTGGCGGATTGTAGCCCCAGGCGCTCCTTGTTATGTCCGGATCTCTCCGGGCGGGGCGACCAGAAGCGACAGGCGTTCCGGGCACGTACGTCCGGGACACACCTCTTTCAACCCCGCAACAGGTGCGGGGTTGACGTTCCGTCAAGGAGACGAAACAAGCATGGCTATTGGCACCGTCAAGTGGTTCAACGCTGACAAGGGCTTCGGCTTCATCACCCCCGACGGCGGCGGCGCGGACGTCTTCGCCCACTTCTCGGCGATCCAGTCCTCCGGCTACCGCAGCCTCGACGAGAACCAGCGGGTGGAGTTCGAGGTCGTCCAGGGCCAGAAGGGCCCGCAGGCGGAGAACATCCGTCCGGTCTGACCCTCACAGGTCACCGGCTACCGGCCGGGTCACCGCCGTGCGTTCGCGCGGTTGGTGGCCCGGCCGTTCGTTCTTCGGCGTGCGGGAGCGGGATCTCGTGCGGTCCTCCGGGCAGCGGCGGAACCCTGAGTCGGCAATCAGCCGTCCTACCGTCGGGTGGGCGACTGTCACCCTCGGCCGGCTGGGCAACGCTGGGTCCGGGGGAGTGAGCCGGGGGGCTCGGTTCGGTGCGGGGGAGGAGCGACCATGGTGGGCTCGGCGGCGCGTGAGCTGCTCCTGGTGATCGCGGTGGCGGTCGTCGGGGTACTGCTGGCCAGCGCCGTGGCGTTCGCGCCCTGGCCCGTCAATCCTGGCCGCCCCGCCCCGTCGGGACTGGTGGACCTGCACGGGCCTGCCCCGACCGGCCGGCTCGGCAGCGCTTCCGGCTGAATTGGCGAGCCCTTGTCGCGTCACGCACAGGGCGACCCGTCGACAACGCCGCGAACCGGAGCCTTCCTGGCGGGGACGCGTCGGCGGGCGCGCCGAGACGTTAGGGTCGGACCCGTGCCGACGCGCAGAGCGAGAATCCCAGCGACGAGGTATCCGGTCGAGCGGTTCACCCTCGACAACGGCCTGCGGGTCGTCCTCATCCCCGATCGCAGTGCCCCGGTCATCGGGGTGGCGGTCGTCTACGACGTCGGCATACGTTCCGAACCGGAGGGACGCAGCGGCTTCGCCCACCTCTTCGAGCACCTGATGTTCCAGGGCTCGGAGAACCTGGAGAAGCTCGCCCACTTCCGGCATGTCCAGGGTGCGGGCGGCACCTTCAACGGCTCCACCCACCTGGACTACACCGACTACTTCGAGACCCTGCCGAGCAACGCCCTGGAGCGGGCGCTGTTCCTGGAGGCCGACCGGATGCGCGGCCCCCGGCTGACCGAGGAGAACCTGCGCAACCAGGTCGACGTGGTCAAGGAGGAGATCCGGGTCAACGTGCTCAACCGACCGTACGGCGGGTTTCCCTGGTTGACCCTGCCGCCGGTGCTCTTCGACACGTTCCCCAACGCGCACGACGGCTACGGCTCCTTCGGTGACCTGGAGTCGGCCACCGTCGCCGACGCCGCCGACTTCTTCCGGCACTACTACGCCAGTGGTAACGCGGTGCTCGCGGTCAGCGGCGACATCGACACCGCCGAGGCCGTCACCCTGATCGAGCGGCACTTCGGAGACGTGCCGGCCCGTCCGGCGCCCACCCGGCCGGACTTCGCGGAGCCGGACCTGCGCGCCGAGCGGCGCACCTCGTACACCGACCAACTGGCACCGCTGCCCGCGGTGGCGTCCGCGTGGCGGGTGCCCGACCCGGTCGACGACTTCGCCGCCTACCTGCCGTACGTGGTGCTGGCCGAGGTGCTCACCGACGGCGACGCGTCCCGGCTGGTCGAGCGGTTGGTCCACCGGGACCGCGCGGTGACCAGCGTGGGCGGCTACCTCGGGTTCATGGGGGACCCGTTCGACGTACGCGACCCCACTGCCCTGTTGCTCCAGTCCCACCTGCCGCCCGGCGGCGACATCGACAAGGTGTTGCGCACCGTCGACGAGGAGTTGGACCGGCTCGCCACCGACGGGTTGACCGACGGCGAGTTGGCCCGCACCCAGGCCCGAATGGCCACCCACCTGCTGCGCGAAACCGACGCGGTGCTCGGTCGCGCGCTGAAGATGGCGGTGCTGGAGCAGCAGCGTGGCGAGCCGGGACTGCTCGGCGAGTTGCCCCGGCTGGTCGGCGAGGTCACCGACGAGCAGGTCCGCGCCGCCGCGGCCACCCTGCGGCCCGAACGCCGCGCGTCGGTCGAGGTAATTGCGGGAGGAGCCCGGTGAGCGCGAGGAGTGAGCCGGGTCTGCGAGCCCCGCAGTCGCGAACGAAAGGTATGGCCCGGTGAGCGCGAGGAGTGAGCCGGGTCTGCTGACCGCACCCGCGACGCCGCGGCCGTTGCCGCCGCTCGGTCCGACCCGCCGGCTCAAGGTGCCGCGGCAGACCGAGCGCACGCTCGACAGCGGGTTGACCGTGATCGTGGTACGCCGACCGGCGGTGCCGCTGGTGGAGCTGCGGCTCTGGATGCCCTTCGGGCAGGCCCAACTGGCTCGTGGTCACCTGCTCGCGCAGACCCTGCTCTCCGGCACGGAGACGATGAGCAGCGTGCAGATCGCCGCCGAGCTGCAGCGGATCGGCGGTGGGCTTTCGGCCGGGCTCGACCCGGACCGGTTGATGATCTCCGGTGCCGGCCTGGCCACCGGCCTGGACCGGATGCTGGAGATCCTCGGCGAGGTGCTCACCGGCGCCAGCTACCCGGCGAAGTGGGTGGCTGTCGAGCGGGATCGGCTGGTGGACGGCATCCAGGTGGCTCGGAGCCAGCCGGCTCACCTGGCCCGTACCGCCCTGCTCAAGCGAATCTACGGCCGGCACCCGTACGCCGTCCAGACGCCGAATCCGGAGCAGGTCAGCGCGGTCCGGCCGGCGGCGCTGCGGACGCTGCACGCCCAGCGGGTACATCCGGCGGGCGCGGTGCTCGTGCTGGTCGGCGACGTGCGTCCGGAGCGGGCGTTGGACGCGGCCGAGAAGGCCCTCGACGGCTGGAACGGTGCCGGCCACACCGCCGACCTGCCGCCCGCTCCGCCACTGGAGCCCGGCCCGCTGCTGCTGGTCGACCGGCCCGGGTCGGTGCAGTCGTCGATGCGGTTGGCGTTGCCGGCGGTGCCGCGTACGCACCCCGACCATGCCGCGCTGCAACTGGCCAACCTGATCTTCGGTGGCTATTTCTCCTCGCGGTGGGTGGAGAACATCCGCGAGGACAAGGGCTACACGTACGGGCCGCACTCGGTGGTCCAGCACTCGGTGGCCGGCTCGGTGCTGCTGGCCGCCGCGGAGGTGGCCACCGAGGTGACCGCGCCGGCGCTGGTGGAGACGACCTATGAGTTGGGCCGGCTCGCCACCGTGCCGCCCACGTCAGAGGAGTTGGAGCAGGCCCGGCAGTACGCACTCGGCACCCTCCAGCTCGGCATCTCCACCCAGGCTGGACTGGCATCGTTCGTCAGCGCGTACGCCGGCAGCGGGCTGCGGTTGGACTTCCTGCCCGAGTACGCTGCTCGGCTGGCGAAGGCGAGTGCCGCCGATGTCGCCGAGGCGGCCGCCCGGTACCTCGCCCCGTCGCGGGCGGTCACCGTCGTGCTCGGCGACGCGGAGCGGATCTCGGCGTCGCTGGCCACGCTGGCCCCGATCGACACCGTCCCCGTGCCGTCATGAGCGAGCGCAGCGAGCGAACCATCCGGCTGGGTGCGTTGGCGCCTCACGACGGCACGCAGCGCAGCGGAGTGCCGTGGTGAGCGATCGGCGGGGTGAGGCCAGTCCGCCGCTGGCCCGTGCCACCCTGGACCGGACGGCGCACCGGCGTACCGACCTGCAGTGGCTTGCGCAGGCGTGGGCTGGGGCGCGGGTACTGGTCCTCGACATCGAGTCCGGTGGGCGGGCGTTGGTGCGTACCGACACCTCGGTGCCGGCGCTGGTCCTGGCGGAGGCGGACAGCCTGCCACCGGCGCTCGCCACCGGCGCGATGTTTCTGGGCGTCGAACCGGACGGGGTGCCGGTCTTCTGTGTGCACACCACGCTGGCGGCCGTGCCGAACACCCGGTCGGCCCACCTGCGGCAGGTTGGGCACCTGCTCAGCGACCGCGACGCGGGCCTGTTCACCACGGCGCTGGCGTTGACCAACTGGCACCTGCGGCATCTCTATCACCCGGTCACCGGCGCGCCGACGCGGGCGGACGAGGGCGGCTGGTCCCGGGTGGATCCCACCGGCGAGCGGGTGTGGCCGCGTACCGATCCGGCGATGATCGTGCTCGTGCATGACGGCGTCGACGGCGTCGACGGGCGGTGTCTGCTCGGCAACAACGCCACCTGGCCCAGCGCCGAGGGGCGGCGCCGGTTCTCCTGTCTGGCCGGTTACGTGGAGCCGGGAGAGTCCGCCGAGGCCGCCGTGCTGCGGGAGGTTTACGAGGAGGTCGGCGTTCCGGTCGCCGACATCACGTACGCGGGCAGCCAGGCCTGGCCGTTTCCCGGCTCGCTGATGCTGGGTTTCCTCGCCACCGCCGACCCGGAGCATCCGGTGCAGGTCGATGCCACCGAGATCGCCCAGGCGCGCTGGTTCTCCCGGCAGGAGATCGGGGGGGCTCTGGCCGGCCGGCCGGTGGACGTGGGCGGCGCCCGGCTGATGTTGCCTCCGCCGTCGTCGATCGCGCTGTTCCTGATCCACCGCTGGCTGGACGGGCACTGCTGAACTTTGCGGCCCCGGCCCGTGACCGTCGTTGCCGCGGCGGTCACGGGCCGGGGACACGGGCCGTCGTGGTCGGCTGGGGAGGAACTCGGCGGGGGAGCCGGTCGACCACGACGGACGTGTGGTGGGTCAGGTGCCGGGCCCGCCCGGCTGGCCCCGTTGGTGCCACGGACGGTCCAGCGGCAGCACCTTGACCCGCTGCTTGCCGGACCGTACGGCGCCAACGGTGGCGATCGCCCGGGCCAGCAGCAGCGCGGCGTCGCGGTCCTCGGCGTGGACGACCTGGCGGCGCGCCTCGGGCCTGGTGGTCTCGTCCCGCAGCCGGCGACCTCCGGCCCAGGCGGCCGTGATGTCGGTCTCGGCGGCGGCTCGGATGTCGGTGCGAACGATCAGGAACCGCATGTGGGTCTCCGGATGTGCCGCGACGGTGCAATCGTGGAAGTTCCACGTCACTACCCCGCCATCGTACGCCCGGGTCGTGTCTCAGCAAGTGAAACTCGCCCATTGGTCCGCAGGCCCGACCGATCATCCGACCCCTGCTACCGGGGTCGGTCGTCGAGGTTGGACGACGACGGGGCCGCCGGCACGGTTGCCGGCGGCCCCGCGAGACGTCCGCGTGCTAGTCCAGGTCGAACTGCCCGTTCTTGGCACCGGAGATGAAACCGAGCCAACCGGACCGGTTGAACAGCAGCACCGCGCCACCGCGGTCCTTGCTGTCGCGCAGCGCCACCGCGGCGGGACCGGGGGAGAGCGGCGCGACCTCCACGCAGTTGGAGGTCTGGCTGCGGGTGCTGGTACGCCAGGGTGCGTCCGCGAGTTGGGCGAGGACGGACGGCGTGTTGCGGTACTCGTTCATCGTTGCGCTCCTGAGGTGAACCAATGGAACGAGTGGCGCCGCACGTCCCGACGGCGATCCGAGGTTGTCAGCGTTCCGTCAGACGCCCGGAGGATCCGCGACGCTGGGCCGGCGCCGTTGCCGGACCACTTGCCGCGGTGGGCGGGTTCGCCGCTGCGGACAGCCGTCCTGCCGACTCCATCAGCCAGGTAGCGGTGTCCGTAGCGGAGAGTGCCGCCGTGCATAGCCACTCGAACACCACTTTATAGCGATTTAGGGTGATTACCTCAGTCGACATGACGTCGGTGAAGCCACCTTCGATGGCGAGCGTCTCCGGATCGAGGGGATCGGCGAACCGATAGACCGAGAACGCGGTCGGTGGCAGGTACCACTGGCCGATCGGGGTGTCCCGGAGCAGCACGTGCAGCGTGACGTTCGGCAGCATGGCCAGCTCGCAGAGCTGCGCCAGTTGCTCGCGGAGCACCTCGGACGGTCCGGCCCGGTGCCCGAGCGCGGTCTCCTCCAGCACCGCCGTGTAGCGGGGCGCGTCGGTCTCCCGGGTGAGCGCCAACTGTCGCGCCTGCCGGGCCCTGATCTCGGTCTCGATGTCCTCGTCGGCCTCGGGCGCGCCAGCGGCCTGGTCGACCTGCCGGGCCGAGGCGATCCGCATCCGGGCGTACCCGGTGGTCTGCAACAACCCCGGTACCAGCACCGGGTTGTACTCGGAGATCTCGGCGCAGCCGGCCTCCAACTCGGCGAAGCCGCGCTGCTGCTGCGTCATCGCCGGATAGCCCTTCAGCCAACCGCGCATGTCGCCGGCCTCGTGCGTGATGCCGAGCAGTTCCAAGCGGAGCGCGTCGTCGGCGCCATACAACTCAAGCAGATCCCGGACATCCTCCGGGTCCGGCCGGCTGCGACCGTTCTCCAGGCGGGACAGTTTGGACGCGGAGGCCCAGCCGACGTGGTCGATCACCTGGTCTCCGGTGAGCCCGGCAGCCTCGCGCAAACGGCGCAGTTCGCCGCCGAGCCGGCGACGACGCAGGATCGGGCTGGGTACGGCAGGAGGCACAGTGTCCTCTTTTCCGTCGACCGCCGCCGACGCGACGGTAACTGTATGAAATTCGCCCCCCACGGTCAGTATGGACGTCGCGACCGGCGTCGGAGGTACCGGCGGAGGGCGTGTCATCAGAAATACGCCAGACCCCAACCGGCCCGGCCCGCTACGCCCCGCGTCGCCGGCCTCGGTCAAGATCGGTCTGCCGCCCCGGTCGCGTCACCTGCGGAGGATCAATGCGCAACGTCCTGAGTCGCCCGGACTTCCGCTTGCTCTTCGGCGGACTGCTGGCCAGCATGGTCGCGGAGTCGATCCTGCTGCTGGCGCTCGCCATCTGGGTGAAGGACCTGACCGGATCGGACGGCCTCGCCGGAGCCACGATCTTCGTCATTCTCGCGCCGCGCATGCTCGCGCCACTGGTCGGCTGGTTCGTCGACCGGTACCCGCGACGGCCCTTCTTCGTGGCCACCAACCTCGTGATGGCGCTGCTGCTCACCCCGCTGTTCGCGGTCCGGGACGCGGGCGACATGTGGATCATCTACGGAGTGGCCGCGCTGTACGGGTTGGCGAACCTGACCGTCGGCGCGGTGCTGAGCCGGTTGATCCGCGAACTGGTGCCGTCCGAGCTGCTCGGTGAGGCCAACGGGGCGTTGCAGACAGCCCGGCAGGGACTGCGGCTGATCGGCCCGCTCCTCGGCACCGGGCTCTACGTGGCCCTCGGCGGCTGGATGCTGGCCGCCGTCGGGATGGCCGGTTTCCTGATCGCCGCCGCCGTGGTCGGTGCACGGCGAGCGGTCGAGCCGTCGACGGAATCGACCGCCGGGTCGGCGACGGCGCGGCGTTGGCCGGCGGAGCTGGTCGCCGGGCTCCGCCACCTCGTCGACGAACCTGCGTTGCGGCGGGCGCTGCTCGGCTACGGCCTCGGCTCGCTGGTGATGGGTTTCACCGAGTCACTGATCTTCGCGTACGTCGACCGGGGACTCGGCCGGGATCCGGCGTTCGTCGGCGTACTGCTCACGGTGCAGGGCATCGGCGGCCTGGTCGGTGGCCTCTGCTCCGCCGCCGCGCTCCGCCGGGTCGGTGAGCTTGGCACGCTGGCCGGCGGTGTGGCGCTCTTCGGCCCCGCGGCGCTGATGCTGTCCTACCCGAATATGTGGCTCGGCTTCGTCGCGCTGCTGATGGCGGGCCTGTCCCTACCGCTGACCCTGGTCGGCCTGCACACCCTGATCCAGCGACGGACCCCGCCGGAGTTGCTCGGCCGGGTCGCCGCTGCCTCGGACGCGGTGGTCAGGTGCCCGCAGGCCTTCTCGATCGGCGTGGGAGCCCTGCTCGTCGGCGTGCTCGACTACCGGTTGGCGTTCGCGTTGGTCGGCCTGGCCACCCTGCTCGCCGGAAACTACCTGTGGCGCAGCCGTCACCTGACCCCGCCGGCCCCTGCCCGCATCCCCAAACCCCGTCCGGCCCCCGCCGTCGAGACGGTTGACCATGAGGTTGTCGCCGCGACACGCCGGTCGCGGGAGCGATGACCCCATGATCGACCGAGATGGTTCGGGGGCGGTCAGGCGGTGGTGGCGGCCAGGTGGTGCTTGACCTGCGTGATCGAGGGGTTGGTGAGCGAGCTGCCGTCGGCGAAGCGCAGCGTGGGGACGGTCTGGTTGCCGCCGTTGACCCCCATCACGAAGGTCGCGGCGTCCGGATCCTGCTCGATGTCGACCACCTCGTAGGCGATCCCCTCCCGGTCGAGCTGCGACTTCAGCCGGTGGCAGTAGCCGCACCAGGGAGTGGAATACATCGTCAGCATGGTCAGATCCTCCAACTTCACGCCCGGCTGGTCGCCGATCAACACACACTAACCGCTGCAACGTCGACAGAAGCTGCGACAATTCCCCGCTGTGGTGGTTAACTCCGCGTCCGAACGCGTGCTCGCCGGGCTCGATCCGGAGCAACGCTCGGCCGTGACCGCCCCCGCCGGCCCGGTCTGCGTGCTCGCCGGCGCGGGTACGGGCAAGACCCGGGCCGTCACGTCCCGGATCGCCTACCGGGCGTTGACCGGTGAGATATCGGCCCGGCACGTGCTCGCGGTCACCTTCACCGCCCGGGCCGCCGCCGAGCTGCGGCACCGTCTCGCCGTGGCCGGCGTTGCCGGTGTGCAGGCACGCACCTTCCACGCGGCGGCCCTGCGCCAGGTCCGCTACTTCGCGCCCCGACTGCTCTACGGGCGGGCCATGCCCGAGCTGCTGGACAGCAAGGTCCGGCTGGTCACCCTCGCCGCCGCCCGGGCCGGACTGCGGGCCGACCGGACGGCTGCCCGGGACCTCGCCAGCGAGATCGAATGGGCCAAGTCGTCCCTGGTCGAGCCGGGCGAGTACGTGGTGGCGGCAGCCAAGGCGCTGCGCGAGACCCCGCACGAGCCGACGAAGGTCGCCGAGGTCTTCGTGGCGTACGAGAAGCTCAAGCGCGCCGGTGGTGTGATCGACTTCGAGGACGTGCTGCGCGCCGCGGTCTGGGGTATCGAGGAGCACCCGGACGTCGCCGAGCAGGTCCGCAACCAGTACCGGCACTTCGTCGTCGACGAGTACCAGGACGTCAACCCGTTGCAGCAGCGGCTGCTGGACGTCTGGCTCGGCGGCCGGGACGACGTGACCGTGGTCGGCGACGCCAGCCAGACGATCTACTCGTTCACCGGGGCGACGTCGTCGTACCTGGTCGACTTCCCGCGCCGCAACCGGGGCGCGACCGTGGTCCGGTTGGTCCGTGACTACCGGTCCACCCCGCAGGTGGTCGGCCTCGCCAACGCGGTCATCTCCCAGGCGCGGGGCGTCGAGTCGCGGCTGCGCCTGGAACTGGTCGGCCAGCGGCCGGCCGGCCCCGAGCCGGAGCGGCGCATCTTCACCGATGAGCCGGCCGAGGCCAACGCGGTCGCCGCCCGCTGCCGCGCGCTGATCGACGCCGGTACGCCGGCCCGCGAGATCGCCGTGCTGTTCCGCACCAACGCGCAGTCCGAGGCGTACGAGAAGGCGCTCGCCGAGGCCGGCGTGCCGTACCTGGTGCAGGGCGCGGAGCGGTTCTTCGAACGGACCGAGGTGCGGCAGGCGATGGTGGCGCTACGCGCGGCCACCCGGTCGCTCCCCGGCGAGACCCCGCTGCCGGCAGCCGTGGTCGAGGCGCTCGCCGCGCTCGGGTGGGCGCCCGACGCGCCCCCGCCCGGTGGGGCGGCCCGGGAGCGTTGGGAGGCGCTGGCCGCGCTGGTCCAACTCGCCGAGGAGTACGCGAGCACACCCGACCTGGTGCCCCTGGGGGTGGCCGCCACGGTCGAGCGCCCGGTCACCCTGACCGACTTCACCGAGGAGCTGGCCCGGCGGGCGGCCCAGCAGCACGCGCCGACAGTGGACGGCGTGACTCTGGCCTCGCTGCACTCCGCCAAGGGGCTGGAGTGGGACGCGGTCTTCCTGGTCGGCCTCGCCGACGGCACCCTGCCCACCACGTACGCACGCACCGCCGAACAGGTCGAGGAGGAGCGCCGGCTGCTCTATGTCGGCATCACCCGGGCCCGTCAGTGGCTCTGGCTGTCGTACGCCTCGGCGCGCTCGCCCGGCGGCCGGCCCCGACGGCCGTGCCGGTTCCTTCCCCAGATGGCTCCCGCCGCTGGGGTGGAGCGGGCCACCGGAGGCCGGCCTACCCGCGGTCCGCAGCGGCGCGTCACCCGGATCGTGTCCTGTCGGATCTGCGGTACGACCCTGCTCGCCGGGCCGGACCGCAAGCTCGGTCGCTGCGCCACCTGCCCGTCGGACATCGACGACGAGCTGCACGAGCGGTTGCAGGAGTGGCGGTCCCGGGTGGCCGGCGCGCAGAAGGTTCCCGCCTACGTGGTCTTCACCGACGCGACGCTGGTCGCGCTGGCCGAACGGCGGCCGGGCCGGGCCGAGGACCTGGTCGCGATCGCCGGCATCGGGCCGCGCAAACTGGGCCTGTACGGGGAGGCGGTGCTGGCGCTGGTGGGGGGCGCCGCGGTCGACGAAATCTGCCCTCAGAAAAGTTTCTAAATCTGACCGTTAATTCGTTTGCCCTCGCCCCACCGGCCGTCATAGCCTCAGAACACACCTCGAGAGGGGGCCCTGTTCGGGCTGCTCACGGGGTTTGTGTCCGGGTCGACCACGAGTGAACGTCAAGGAGGTGGCACCAATGGAGAGCTACATCTACCAGCGTCCGACGGCGCTGCCCGTTGCCGTCGCTCCGTTGTCGGCTGCCCTGACCACCGTCACCCCGGTGACGGAAGGCCGGGTCACCACCGTCGCCGCGCGACCGTGGGCTCCGCAGGTTCACCGGGTCGAGGTTCAGGCCGAGCTGATTCTCGCACCGATGCCGAACGGGCTCCAGGGGAGCAGTGGCTTCACGGGCAAGGGCGTCGATGGCGCCAACAAGCGGATGGACGTCCGCGGTGTTCCACCTCGAGGTAGACCGGTCTGACACCAGACCACCGGCTCACCTCGAGGCCGCGGAACCCGCATACCGGGATCCGCGGCCTCAGTTTTTTTTGCACCGCCGAAGTACGTCGGAACAGCGATCCACGAGATCGCAGTGTGAGAGAGAGGTGACCGGGCGATGAGTCTGGCGTTGGCCCCGCTCGACGTGAGCGTCGAGGTGGAGGCGAACCTGCCCTGCCGGAAGTTCGACCCCGACCTGTGGTTCTCCGACTCACCCACCCAGCTGGAACTGGCCAAGTCGCTCTGCGGGGACTGCCCGCTGCGCGTCGAGTGCCTGGCCGGCGCGGTGGAGCGGGCCGAGCCGTGGGGCGTCTGGGGTGGCGAGATCTTCGAGCGCGGCGCGGTCGTTCCGCGGAAGCGGCCCCGTGGCCGTCCGCGCAAGGAGGACCTGGCCCGTGACGCGGAGCTGCGGGTCGAGGCCGAGGCGCGGCTGGCGGCCAACGGTCTTGCCACGTCGCGCAACGCTGTCTGGCTGGCGGCCTGACATGTTCCCGATTCGAACCAACCCCGCCGGCGTCAAGCCGGTCGACAGAGAGCTGACCACCATGCTGCACCTTCCGAACGGAGCCGAGATGTACCTACTCAACGAAGCGTTGTCGAAGGTTCGAATGCTCCGGCCTCAGGCCGGTCGCAGCACCACGAGCACTGAGGCAACCCGATCCGCCCGTACCGTCGCCATGTCCGGCCGTGCCCGGTCGGCTCGCGAACTGGGCGTTCTGTAGGACGACGCAACTCAGGCGGCGGGCGGGGACCGATCGGTCCCCGCCCGCCGCTCAGTTAAGGAAGGGCCCCCTCTTAACGCCTGCAGTAGTAAAGGGGCCCCCTGTTATCAAGGGACATGAGGTCGCCCGGTAGCAGCAGCGAACAGCCGGGGAGCCCGGTGCCCGGTCAGCTGACCGGAGCGAAGCCGGGCAGCCAGCGTTCCAGGATGCCGCGGTAGGGGGCCTTGGCCTCAAGTTGGCACAGCACCCCGATCGACCCGAGCGTCACCCGGTGGATGAGCAGGTACGACGGCGGCAGGTTGAGCTGCCGGCTGAACTGGTAGGCCGGGGAGCGCGGACTGGCCAGTCGAGTGGCCTCGGCACGCAGCCAGGCGCGGGTGAACCGGAATTCGTCGGCGGCGATCGGTTCCAGCATCGGACGCAGAAAGTCCAGCAGCGCGTGCGCGTCGACCGGCTCGTCGGAGCTGACGAAGCCCTCGGCCCGCAGGCCGGCCACCACCTCGGCGGCGTCACCACGCAGGGCCATCCCGGCGATGCGGCCGATCGGCTCCGGCGTACCCTCCGGCATCCTGGCCACCGCCCCGAAGTCGATCACCCCGAGCCGACCGTCAGGCAGCATCCGGAAGTTGCCCGGATGTGGGTCGGCGTGCAGCAGCCCGGCCCGGGCCGGCGCGGACAGGTGCAGGGTGGCCATCAGCCGCCCCGCCTCGTCCCGCTGCTCCTCGCTGCCGGCGCGGATGATGTCGGCCAGCGGGGTGCCCTCGATCCATTCAGTGATCAGCACCCGGGGCGAGGCGAAGAAGACGGCCGGCACGTAGATCTCCGGGTCGTCGGCGTACGCGACGGCGAAGGCCCGCTGCGACTCCGCCTCCAGTTCGTAGTCCAGCTCCTCGGTGATCCGTTCCCGCAGCTCGGCCAGGAGCGGTTTGATGTTCAGCCCGGGCTGGATGGCCCGGAACATGCCGCCCAGCCGGGACAGCTGCTTGAGGTCGGCGAGCAGGGCGTCGCCGGCTCCCGGGTACTGGATCTTGACGGCGGCGTCCCGGCCGGTGCCGTCCGGCAGCCGCCACACCGCCCGGTGCACCTGGCCGATACTGGCCGCGGCGGCCGGGGAGTCGTCAAAGCTCACGAACCGGTCCCGCCAGGCAGGGCCCAACTGCTCGGCCAACACCTTGTGCACGCTGGCGGCGGGCAGCGGCGGTGCGGCCTCCTGGAGTTTCGTCAGGGCCTGCCGGTAGGGCGCGGCGATCTCGTCCGGCAGGGCGGCCTCGAAAACCGACAGCGCCTGACCGAACTTCATCGCCCCGCCCTTGAGCTGGCCGAGGACGCTGAACAACTGCTCGGCGGTGCGCTGCTGGATCTCCGCGGAGATCACGTCGGAGGCGAGCCCGGTGACGCGCTTTCCCATGCCGAGAACGGTCCGGCCGGCGAAGCCGAGCGGCAGAGCGGCGAGCTTGGCTGTCCGGGACACGGCCCGGCGCGGGATGTCGGTCACCTGGTCATTGTTACCGACTCGGCCGGCCCGTTGCTGCCGTGCGGCCGGCTCCGTCTCTCGCGCACCGGCTACTCGCCGCATCGGCACCGGGGATGCGGTGGCCAGAGTCGCCGGCGGAGGCTGCCCGGGGCCACCACCTCGGCCGCCCCGCCGAGGGTCTCCGGGGTACCGCCGTCGAGCTGGGCCAGCGCCTCGGCGACGGCGTACCCGGTCGCCGTCAGCAGGAGGCTCGTGGCGCAGGCCGGCTCGGTCGGGCCGGTGGCGAGGTGGGCGGCGAGCACCGGCCAGTCCGGGTCCCGGTCGGCGCGATGCAGGTCGAGACAGCGCAAGCACGGGCCGGCGGGAGGGCGGACCAGTGGACCGACGGTCGGTACCCCCTCCCGTAGCTCGACCAGCAGGTGCGGCTGTCGCCGTTGGGCGTGACCGGCGGCGAGCAGCGCGGCCGGTCGGTCGGCGCCGAGCTGGATCACCAGGTCGGGCCGGGGCCGGCGGAGGGCGCCGGTCGCGGTGCCGGGGGCGGCGCGTTGCAGGGCCGCCCGGACGGTGGCGCCGAGCGGGCGCCCGATCTCGCCGGCGGCGATGCCGGTGCCGACGAGGTCGACCGGACGGACCGCGCCGGGCAGGTCGGGATGGATGTGCCCGACGCCGGCCTGGGCCAGGGCGACGGCGATGGCAGCGCCGAGCGACCCGGTGCCGGTGACCGTCACCCGGGCGGCCAGCCGGCGCCGGAGCACCTGGGCCGGGGTGCCCGGCAACCGGGCGGCGGCGAGCGCGAGCGCGCCGGCCTCCGCGGCGAGCCGGGTGCGTCGTGGCTCGGCGAGGTCCCGAGGTACCAGGGTGTGTGCCGGCACCACCAGGCCGGCAGCAGACAGGGCGTCGAGCAGGGCGCGGGCGTGCTCGGGGCGGACACCCGTACCGGTCGTGCCGGTCAGCACCTGTCGCTCGCTGCGGGTGCCGTCGAGCAGGTCGAGCAACCGGGCGGCCCGGGGGTCGGCGACCTCGACCAGGACGGCCCGCTCCTGGCCGAGCCCGAGTTGGAGAGTGTGCCGGTCGCGCCAGAACCGGCTGAGCCCGGGTAGTAGCCGGGGGCGGAGGGACGGCGGGCGTGCGGTGGACTGCGCCATGGGCACGGATCGTTACCGAGTCCATGCTTTCCGTCGATCGTTGTCCACAGGTGGCCAGCCCCAGGTCCAGGGTTGTCCACAGGATTCGGCGAGATATCCACAACCTGCGGGTAGCAGAGTCGGTCGTCCGACAGTGACCGGGGAGACGTGAAAGGGGGTGGCCGCGGCCACCCCCTTTCCTGCGGTACGCGTACGTCAGACCTTCGCTTTGCCCAGGATGCGGTTCACTGTTGTGCCACACACCGGACACTTGCCCTTGGCCATGTTCATGCCGGTCTTCGAGACCTCGACACGGCCTTCGAAGTCCCGCTTCTCCTTGCACTTGACGCAGTAACCGTTGTAGGTCTGGGCCTGGTCGGCCACGATGTCCTCCTCGTCTCGTCCGCCGGTCGGACCGACCCGGCGGGGTTCCCGGCGGCGGTCGCGTACGGCGCCCGGCGCTGGGCATCTTCCGTGGCCACCCACGTGACCACTGGTTGGCGGACCCTACCCAGGTGTGGGCGGTTCCATGTCAGCTGCGCATTGCCACTGTGAGCAAGGCGACGTCGAGAGTGTGCACGGCGAATTGGGTCAGATCAGCCAGTTTGGCGGGGACACGCCGACCGGGGGCCCGCAATTGCGCAGGTGATGCCCCCAGGCGGGGGATGAGACCCCGGTGTGCGGCCCGAGAAATGATCACTTACCGTGGTGGTCGGCCCGCGTGTGACACTCGCCGACCACCACGAAGGGTGATCGTGACGCGTACAGCGGGTCCGGCAAGAATTTTTTCGGGACTCCTGGCGACCAATCCCCACTTTCCGGACGCGTGTCGGGGGGTTGACTCTTGCGGACCCCTGGTCACAACGCATTAGCTTGCCAACGTGACAGCAAACCGAGGCTGCGCGGTCCACTGATGGCTGGGGCGCGGAAGCCGGTCGTCGAGGTGCGGCGCAGCCAGCGCCGGCGACGCACGGTGTCCGCCTACCGTGACGGTGAGCGGGTGGTGGTCCTCATCCCGGACCAGTTCTCCCGCGCCGAGGAGAGCGAGTGGGTCGACCGGATGCTCGCTCGGCTCGCCGCTCGGGAGGGGCGCCTGACCCGCTCCGACGCGGAGCTGCTGGCCCGGGCGAACCGGTTGATCAAACTCTACCTGGCTGAGTACGGCGACCAGGCCCTGCCGGCCAGCGTTCGATGGGTGAGTAACCAGAACGGCCGGTGGGGCTCCTGCACCCCGGCGGACCGCTCGATCCGGCTGTCGCACCGGATCCAGGAGATGCCGGACTGGGTGATCGACTACGTGCTGCTGCACGAGTTGGCCCACCTCATCGTGCCCAGCCACGACGGTCAGTTCTGGTCCCTGGTCGGCCGGTATCCGAGGACCGAACGCGCCCGGGGTTACCTGGAGGGCGTGGCGGCCGTCGCCGGCACCCCCTGACCGCCCGGCAGCGCGACGGTAGGGTCGGAGGATGGCCCGACGTGTGGTGGTGGCGTTGCTCGCGCCGGTCGCCTGGGCGCCGCCCGGCATCGACCCGGTCGATTGGCGCACGGCCCTCGCCGAGGACGTGGTGGACCTGCTCGCCACCCTCAACGAGGTGGACACCGCGGTGGCGGTCACCCAGGCCGACCGCTGGCTGGCCGACGCGGTGATCTGGCCCGGCACGACCGTCTACGAGGTGCCCGAGCCGACCCCGAACGCGGTGCTCGCCGCCCTCGACTCGTCGGTCGACGCGCCGGGCGGTTACGAGCAGGCCGCGGTGGTCGCGGGGGACGCCCCCGACCTGCCCGGGCTCACCGTCGGCAAACTGCTGCGTCCGCTCACCAGCCGGCCGGTCGCCCTCGCCCCGGTCGAGGGCAGCCTCCCCGGGCTGCTCGGGGTGGCGGCACGGCTTCCCGTACCGTCGTGGCTGCCGCCGCTGGACATGGATGCCGCAGTGCCCGCAGCTGTGCGTGCGGCCGCGCCCCGCCCGGGTGAGCTGGCGGTGACGCCGTCCTGGCACCGGCTGCGCGGCCCGGCGGACCTGGCCCGGCTCGACCCGGCCCTGGGCGGGTGGGAGAACACCCGCGCCCTGCTCTCCGGCGCAGGTCGGCGCGGCTGACGCCGCCGCTGACGGTCAGGAGCGCTTCTCGCCGTCCTCGGGTCCGTCGGGGCCCTCGATCTCGCCGGGCGCCTTCTCCTCCGGGCCACCCGGGGCGGAGAAGTCGAAGTTCTCCAGCTCGGTCATCAGATCCACGTCGGCCATGGCGAAGGCGACCGGGTCGGCGAAGTCGTCGTCGGAGGGCAGCAGGTCGGGGTGTCCCCACAGCGCGTCCCGGCCGGCGATGCCCCGGTGCTTGGTGAGCGCCGCCCAGAGCGCGGCAGCCTCCCGCAGCCGGCGGGGGCGCAGCTCCAGCCCGACCAGGGCGGCGAAGGTCTGCTCGGCCGGTCCGCCGGCCGCCCGACGTCGGCGGAACGCCTCGCCCAGCGACACCACGTTCGGCAACCGGCCGGCCGCCGCGCCGTCCACCACGTGGCAGACCCAGCCCTCGACCAGGGCGAGGGCGGTCTCCAACCGGGCCAGCGAGGCCTTCTGCGCCGGGCTGTCCTCCGGGGTGAAGATGCCCTCCAGGGCGATCGCCTGCATCGACTCCGGGTCGGTCGGGTCGACCCGCCCCATCGCCTCCTCGATCGCCTCCCGGTTGACCCGGATGCCGGCGGCGTAGGTCTCCACGGCGTTGAGGACGTGCCCGCGCAGCCACGGCACGTGCTCGAAGAGTCGCTGGTGCGCGGCCTCGCGCAGGGCCACGTAGAGGCGTACCTCGTCCTCGGGCAGCTCCAGGCCCTCGCCGTACGCCTTGATGTTGGCCGGGACCAACGCGGCGGTGCCGGCCGGGCCGAGCGGCAGGCCGATGTCGCCGGCGGAGAGCACCTCCGCGGCGAGCGACCCGAGCGCCTGACCGAGCTGGCCGCCGAAGAGCGCCCCACCCAGGGTCGCCACCATCGACTGCATCGGGCCGAGCTGAGCTCGGGCCTCCGGCGGCACCAGGTCTCCCATCGCGCCGACCATCCGGCTGGCCACCGGATCGCACAGCTTGCGCCACACGTCGAGCGTCTTGAAGATCCACTCGTTCCGGTTCCAGGCGATGGTGTTCCGGATGCCCGAGGGCAGGGCGGAGGCCGGCTCCAGCCAGAGATCGGCGATGCGCAGCGCCTCCTCCACCGCGTTGCGCTCGTACGGCGAGACCGCCGGGTCACCCGACGCGGCGAGCTGGCTGGCCGCCACCTGGCGGGCCAGATCCCAGTTGACCGGCCCGCTCCCCGGCGCGGAGAGCAGGTGCTGCAACTGCGACATGAACTGCTGCATCTGCGCGGGGTCGTTGGGATCGGGCGGCTGCCCACCCGGAAGCGCGAAACCGAACGGAATATCAGGCACGACGTCTACGGTACGCGGGCGATGCCCCCGGCTGCCGCCACCGCGGTTGCGCTGAGGGCGAAGTCGTCGTGGCGGTCGGGAGCCGTCACCCGGGTCGGTACGCTCTGCCGCATGAGACGTCGCGGCGTGACCGTCCTGCTCGGTGCACTGCTCACCGCTCTGCTCAGCATCGGGGTGCTCGGCGCGCCCGTCCCGTACGTGGTGCTCGGTCCCGGCCCGACCGTTGACACCGTGGGACGGGAGGACGGCAAGGAGGTCATCCAGGTCAGCGGGCGGGAGACCTCCACCTCGGCAGGTCAGCTGCGGCTGACCACGGTGGGTGTGCAGCCCGGCGTCAAACTGCGCTCGGCCATCCAGGGCTGGCTCTCCGACGAGCAGGCGGTGGTGCCGCGCGAGCTGGTCTACCCGCCGGGGGAGAGTCAGGAGGAGGTGGAACAGCGCAACGCCGAGGACTTCCAGGTCTCGCAGACCAGCGCCGAGACCGCCGCGCTGCGGGAGCTCGGGTACGAGGTGCAGGTCGTGGTCAAGACGGTCGCGGCCGACGGCCCGGCGGCCGGGTTGCTCCGCCCGGGCGACGTGGTCACGTCGGTGGACGGGGCGGCGGTGCCGCTCGCCTCCCGGCTGACGGAGCTGATCAGGGCGAAGCCGGCGGGTACGGCGCTGCGGATCGGCTACACCCGCGACGGTGTCGCCCGCACCGACACGGTCACCAGCCGCGAGCAGGACGGCCGGCCCCGGATCGGGATCGAGATCGAGCAGCAGCAGCCGCACCCGTTCACCCTCTCCTTCGACCTGCGGGACATCGGCGGTCCCAGCGCGGGCCTGATGTTCGCCCTCGGCATCATCGACAAGCTGACCCCGGAGGACCTGACCGGCGGCCGGGTCATCGCCGGCACCGGCACCATCGACGACTCCGGGCAGGTCGGCCCGATCGGCGGCATCCCGCAGAAGCTGGTCGGGGCGAAGCGGGCCGGCGCGACGGCGTTCCTGGTACCGGCGGCGAACTGCGCCGAGGCGACACGTAACCGGCAGCCGGACCTGCCGTTGGTGCGGGTGGGTTCGCTCGACGAGGCGCTCGACGCACTGGAGACGCTGCGCGCCGGGGGTGCGCCCACGCTCTGCTGATCCGCGCGCCGGACCTGCACGTTGCGCGTCGACCGCGTCGACGTCGGACGCTTGCGGCCGGGCCGTACGGTCGGATCGCGACCGGGCGCCGCAGGCGCGGCACGACCTTCCGCCGACGCCTTCAGGAACACCCCGTACTCTGGGTCCCTGATCGGAGCCGATCATAACGAGCGTGCGGAGCCAACAGTGGTCATGCGTAGCAGCAGCCCCCTGCCGAGGATGAGCCGACGCGGACGCGTCACAATCGGTGTTCTGATCGGGGTGTTCGTCCTGTTCACCCTGCTCGGCTGGGGGGTGCAGGCCTGGACGGACTGGCTCTGGTTCTCCGAGGTCGACTACACCGAGGTCTTCAGAGGGGTGCTGGTCACCCGGCTGCTGCTCTTCCTGGCCGCCGGCCTGGCCATGGCGGCTATCGTCGGTGGCAACCTCTGGCTCGCGCAACGGCTGCGTCCCCGGATGCGCCCGCACTCCCCGGAACAGGCCACCCTGGAGCGCTACCGGATGCTGCTCGGCCCCCGGCTCGGGCTGTGGATCACGGTGGCCGCCGCTGTCGTCGGTCTCTTCGCCGGGCTGTCGGCGCAGAGCCGCTGGAACCAGTGGCTGCTCTTCCTGCACGGCGGAAACTTCGGTGTCGACGACCCGGAGTTCGGCGTCGACATCGGCTTCTACGTCTTCCAACTGCCGTTCTGGCGGTTCCTGCTCGGGCTCGGCTTCACCGCGGTGGTACTGGCCCTGATCGGCTCGCTGGCCGTGCACTACCTCTTCGGCGGGGTGCGCCTGCAGGGCGTCGGTGACCGGATGAGCAACGCCGCCCGCGCCCACCTGAGCACGCTGGCCGCGGTCTTCGTCCTGCTCAAGGCGGTCGCGTACGTGCTGGACCGGCGGTCGATGCTGCTGGAGTACAACGACGGGGTGGGTGTCTACGGCGCCGGGTACGCCGACATCAACGCGCTGCTGCCGGCCAAGGAGATCCTCGCCTACATCTCCGTGGTGGTGGCGATCGCGATCATCGTCTTCTCCAATGCCTGGATGCGTAACCTGGTCTGGCCGGGCATCTCCCTGGCGCTGCTCGGGGTCTCCGCGGTCGCGATCGGCGGCATCTACCCGTGGGCGGTGCAGACGTTCGAGGTCAAGCCCAGCGCCCGGGACAAGGAGGCGCCGTACATCCAGCGCAGCATTGACGCCACCCGCGCTTCGTACGGTCTGGCCGACGCCCAGACCTCGGCGTACGCGGCCAGCAATCTGACCCCGCCGGAGAGCCTGGCCACCGACACCTCGGTGGTGCCGAACGCGCGGCTGCTCGACCCGCAGCTGGTCAGCGAGACCTACACCCAGCTCCAGCAGGTCCGTGGCTTCTACGACTTCGGCCCCAAGCTCGACATCGACCGGTACGCGGTCGACGGGGAGACCCAGGACTACGTGGTCGGGGTACGCGAGATCAACTACGGCGAGCTGACCGCCCAGCAGAGCAACTGGATCAACCGGCACACCGTCTACACCCACGGGTACGGGGTGGTGGCCGCCCCCGCCAACCAGGTGGTCTGTGGTGGTCAGCCGTTCTTCGTCTCCGGTTTCCTGGGCGACCGGTCGCAGGAATCCTGTTCCTCGCCCACCGACCAGATTCCGGCGAGCCAGCCGCGGATCTACTACGGCGAGCGGATGCAGGACGGCGACTACGCCATCGTCGGCAAGCCAAACCCGGACGCCAACCCCGCCGAGTTCGACCGGCCCGCCGGCGAGAGCGGCGAGGAGGGTAGCGAGTCGTACTACACCTACACCGGTTCCGGCGGCGTCGACGTCGGCTCGTTCGGCCGGAAGCTGCTCTACGCGATCAAGGAGCAGGAGGCGAACTTCCTGCTCTCCGAGGCGGTCAACGAGAACTCCAAGCTGCTCTACGTGCGTAACCCCCGGGACCGGGTGGAGAAGGTCGCGCCGTTCCTCACCCTGGACGGCGACCCCTACCCGGCGGTGGTGGACGGCCGGGTGCAGTGGATCGTGGACGGCTACACGACCGCCGCCACCTACCCGTACGCCGAGCGGGTCAACCTTCAGCAGGAGACGACCGACGAGCTGACCGGTCGCGGCACCATCCAGCTGGCCCGGGAGAACGTCAACTACATCCGCAACTCGGTCAAGGCGACCGTCGACGCGTACGACGGCACGGTCGTCCTCTACGAGTTCGACGAGAACGACCCGGTGCTCAAGGCGTGGAACAAGGCGTTCGGCGGTGACCTGATCAAGCCGCGGGCGGAGATCCCGCCGGCGCTGGCCGACCACTTCCGGTACCCGGCCGACCTGTTCAAGGTGCAGCGCAACCTGCTGACCCGGTTCCACGTCACCAACCCCGGTGACTTCTACTCCGGGCAGGACTTCTGGCAGGTGCCGAACGTGCCGGACGCGCCCGACAGTGGGCAGAAGCAGCCGCCGTACTACCTCTACACGCAGTTCCCCGGCCAGGAGGCGCCGCGCTTCCAACTCACCAGCGCGGTCACCCCGAACGGCCGGCAGAACCTGGCCGCGCTGATCTCCGGGTCGTACCAGGACGGCAGGCCGACGTTGCAGGTGCTGGAGCTGCCCGACCAGACCCGGGTTTCCGGCCCGGTGCAGGTGCACCAGCAGATGACCAACAACGCCAACATCCGCCAGCAGCTGAACCTGCTCTCCTCGAACCAGGCCCAGGTGCAGTACGGCAACCTGCTCTCGCTGCCGTTCGGCAACGGGATGCTCTACGTCGAGCCGGTCTACGTGAAGAGCAACCAGCAGGACGCGTACCCGCTGCTGCAGAAGGTGCTGCTCTCCTACGGTGACGGCGGTTCCTTCGTGGTGCTGGCCGACAACCCGACGGACGGCATCAGGCAACTCGTCGAGCAGGGCAAGCGGGCGGCGGCCGGCAACCCGCCGCCGGCCACGGGCGAGGAGCCGCCGCCAGCGGGCGAGGAACCGCCGGCTTCGCCGACGGCGACACCTCCGCCGTCGCCGGGCGGCGAGGCACCGCCGCTCACCGGAGAACTGGGGGCGGCCGCCGACCGGGTGCAGGCGGCGATCACCGAGGTGCGGGCCGCGCAGGCGTCCGGTGACTTCGAGCGGTACGGCCGCGCGCTCAAGGCGCTGGACGAGGCGTTGACCGCGTTCCAGCAGGCTCAGCAGGCGGCCGGCGGGTCCGGCGCGCCGAGTGGTGCGGAACCGACCGGTAGCCCGTCACCCACGGGCTGACGACCGACCGACAGGGCCCGCGGCCCGGCGATCCTCTGGTCGCCGCCGCGGGCCCTGTCGTTGGCGCTGCGGGCCGCACCGTGGGTCGTTTTGCGGCGGCCCGGGGTGGTGCGCTACGGTAGATCTACCGACGCGGGGTGGAGCAGCTCGGTAGCTCGCTGGGCTCATAACCCAGAGGTCGCAGGTTCAAATCCTGTCCCCGCTACTACCAGAAACTGGCTCCGGACTCGTCCGGGGCCAGTTTTTCGTTCCGTGCCAGGTCCGTCTCGGCAGACCCGCTGACGTGGGCGCGATTGACGCCGCACGCTCCGGCGGATCGGGTACCGGGGGTGAGTGAATGGGGCGGGAGCGGGTGGGGTAGGGTGGATCTAGCGACGCGGGGTGGAGCAGCTCGGTAGCTCGCTGGGCTCATAACCCAGAGGTCGCAGGTTCAAATCCTGTCCCCGCTACGGTCAGTCGACGGCCCCGGATTCATCCGGGGCCGTCGACTTTTTCGGTGAACTCGCCGGTCACCGCTGTTCACCGTCCGCAGTTGCGCGTGTCGGCGAGGATGGCTGCATGTCTTCCTTCGGCAAGTGGTGGGGACGTCTCGGCACGCTGCTGGGTACGGTCGTGCTGACGGTGTTCGTCCCGGTGGCAGCCTGGGCCTCGACCGGTACCGGCGAACTGGTCGTAGAGGCGGCCCGGCGGCGCGGACGCGGCTTCGGCGTCTTCGGTTTCCTGAGTCTGCTCTGCTGCCTGGTGGTGGTGGCCGTGGTCGTCGTGTTGTTGATCCGGCTGACCCGCGGCCGTCGCGGCGGTCCGCCGCGCTGACGGGCCGCCCAGGCCCCAGGTCCGCCACCGGTGGTAGCTCCGCCGCGTGGTCTACTTGTCCGCGTGGAACTTCTGCATTCGGGCAAGGTGAGGGACGTCTACGCCGATGGCGACGATCTGATCCTGGTCGCCTCGGATCGCATCTCCGTCTACGACGTGGTGCTGCCGACCCCGATTCCGGACAAGGGCAAGCTGCTCACCGCCCTGTCGCTGTGGTGGTTCGAGCAGCTCGCCGACCTGGTGCCCAACCATGTCATCTCGGCCACCGACGTGCCGGCGGAGTTCGCCGGCCGGGCGATCCGCTGTCGCCGACTGGAGATGGTCCCGGTCGAGTGCGTCGCCCGGGGTTTCCTCACCGGCGGCGGCATGAAGGAGTACGAGGCCACCGGAGCGGTCTCCGGCGTCGAACTGCCACGCGGCCTGGTCGAGGCGTCCATCCTGCCCGAGCCGATCTTCACCCCGTCGACGAAGGCGCCGGTCGGTGAGCACGACGAGCCGATGACCTTCGCGGAGGTGGTCGACAAGGTCGGCGCGGAGACCGCCGAGCGGCTGCGGCAGCTGACCATCGACGTGTACTGCCGGGGTGCCGAGCTCGCCGCCGACCGGGGAATCCTGGTCGCCGACACCAAGATCGAAGTCGGTTGGGCGCCGGACGGGACGCTGGTTCTCGCCGACGAGTTGCTCACCCCCGACTCGTCCCGGTTCTGGCCGGCGGAGTCCTACCAACCGGGCCGCGCGCAGTTCTCCTACGACAAGCAGCACGTGCGGGACTGGGCGGCTGACAGCGGCTGGGACAAGCAGGCCCTGGCGCCCGAGGTGCCGCCCGAGGTGGTCGAATCCACCAGGGCCCGCTACATCGATGTCTATGAGAAGCTGACCGGCAACCGCTGGTAGCGCGCCGCCGATGGCCGCGGGTGGGGACGCTACTCGCTGCGGTGGCGGCCGACGTGCTGTTCGGCGGGGACGGTCGCGGTGGTGATGCGTACCGTGGTGCCGGCCGGACCGGTCTCGACGTCCATCGCGTCGGTCAGCTCGCGGGCCAGCCAGAGGCCCCAGCCGCCGGCCGTCTCGGGTGCCGGTCGGCTGCGGTTGGCGAGATCCTGCGGGGTGATGCCCTGGCCATGGTCGGACACCTCGCAGAGCACCAGTCCCGGGTCCTGCCACAGTCGTAGCCAGCCCCGACCGCCGCCGTGCCGCACCGCGTTGGTGATCAGCTCGTTGACGGCGAGCACGAAGTCGTCCAGTCGCTCGTCGAGCAGCCCGGCCGCGCGTGCACAGGAGGCGACCGAGTGTCTGAGCTCGGTCACCTGGGCCTGGTCGAAGGCGTCGGCGATCAGGAGGGCGTGTTCGATGGGCACCACCGTACGCGGTGTGGGGGATTCTCCGTTCGTCATGGCCCTGTCCCGACAAGAGATCACAAAGGTTTACGCGGCTTTTACCACCGTACGTCAGTGTTCGTGGAACCACATCGGCGGCAGGGGGCCCGACCGGCTATGGCATCGTGACGCACGTGCCCGCGCCCGGTGCTTTCGAGGTCCCGCTCTGGCGGGCCGTCGCGGTCTTCCGGGTGGCTTCCCTGGCGTACGTCTGCGTGGTGCTGATCCGCGACGCGGACCGGTACGCCCACCCCTTCGCCGCCGGTGCGTTGGTGCTGGTGATGGCGGTCTGGACCAGCGTGACCGCGGTCGGCTACGCGAACCCGGCCCGGCGTGGCTGGCCACTGCTCCTGGCCGATCTGGGCATCGTCGTGGCGATCCTGGTCGCCACGCCGTGGGTGATGGGCCGGCCGGCGCTCGCTGCCGGGCTGCCCACCCTGCCGGTGGCCTGGCTGAGCGGGCCGGTGCTGGCCTGGGCCGTCTCCGGGGGGCGGCGGCGCGGGACGATCGCCGCGCTCGTGCTCGGCGCGACCGACCTCTCGACGCGGGGCGTGGTCACCCCGAGCGCGTTCAACGGGGCGATCCTCATGCTGCTCGCCGGCGTGGTGGTCGGGCATGTGGCCCGGCTGACGGTGACCGCCGGGGAACGGCTGCAACGGGCGATCGAGCTGGAGGCCGCCACCCGGGAGCGGGAGCGGCTGGCCCGCGACATCCACGACTCGGTGCTCCAGGTGCTCGCCCTGGTGCAGCGGCGCGGCGCCCGACTTGACGGTGAGGCGGGCGAACTGGCCCGGCTCGCCGGTGAGCAGGAGGCCGCGCTGCGGGCGTTGATATCCGGCGCCGGGCCGGTGCCGGCCGGTGCCCCCGACGTGCCGGAGGACCTACGCGCGCTGCTCGGCCGGTACGCCTCGGCCACCGTGTCGCTGTCGGTACCGGCCACCCCGGTGTCGTTGCCCCCGGCGGTGGCCCGCGAACTGGCGGCGGCGGCCGGGGCGGCGCTGGACAACGCGGCCCGGCACGGTGGTGGGCGAGCCTGGGTCCTGGTCGAGGACGAGGGCTCGGCGGTGACCGTGTCGATCCGGGACGAGGGGCCGGGTTTCCCGCCGGGCCGGCTGGACCAGGCCGCGGCCCAGGGTCGGTTGGGCGTGGCGCAGGCGATCCGGGGTCGGCTCGCCGATCTGGGCGGAACCGCCCGGATCAGCTCGACGCCGGATGCCGGTACCGAGGTCGAACTCACCGTGCCCAGGAGGCAAGCATGAGCGGCGTGCGGGTCATGGTCGTCGACGACCACCCGATGTGGCGGCAGGGTGTGGCCCGTGACCTCGCCGAGGCGGGCCACCAGGTGGTGGCCGTCTGCGGTGAGGGCCGCCAGGCGATCCGGGTGGTCGCCGCCGCCCGGCCCGACGTGGTGGTGCTCGACCTGCAGCTGCCGGACATATCCGGGGTCGAGGTGATCCGTGGACTGCGCGCGGCCCGGCCGGAGGTGCGGGTGCTGATGCTCTCCGCCAGTGGTGAGCAGCAGGGCGTGCTGGACGCGGTGAAGGCCGGGGCTACCGGCTACCTGCTGAAATCCGCTGCCCTGGCGGAGTTCCTGGAGGCGGTGCGTCGTACCGCGGCGGGGGAGCCGGTCTTCACTCCCGGGCTGGCCGGGCTGGTGCTCGGTGAGTACCGCAGGCTGGCCGCCGCCGGGCAGGGCGCGGCGGCGGGCACGGCGGACGCGGCACCCCGGCTCACCGACCGGGAGACCGAGGTGCTGCGCCTGGTGGCCAAGGGGATGTCGTACCGGCAGATCGCCGAGCGGCTCGGGTTGTCACACCGCACGGTGCAGAACCACGTGCAGAACACGCTCGGCAAGCTTCAGCTGCACAACCGGGTCGAACTCACCCGGTACGCGATCGAGCGCGGCCTGGACGACTGAACCGTTCGTCTGCGCCCGGTCAGACCGAGTGCGGTGGCCGGGTCTCGTGCACGGCCAACTCCTCGGCGCTGGCTCCGCCGCCGGCGGCACCCGCGTCATACGCGATCGAATCGGTCTCCTGGTCGGTGTGCGCACCCTCGTCCGGTTCGACCAGCCGGCCCACCGTGGCATCGGCCACGCTGCCCAGCTGGCCGTGGTCGTAGAGCGAGACCGGGGAGTTCGGGTCGGAGGTGGGTCCGGGGTCGATGACGTCGGCGTCGAGCTGCGCCTGCGCCGCCTGTTCCCGACTGTCCGCCTCGGCCGCGATGTCCGGGTCCACCGGGCCGGCCAGCGGATCGTCGACCGGGATCTCGAACTGCTCCCGGTCGAGTTTGTAGTCCAGCGACTCGCCGTCGAGCTGCTCGGCGGCGGTGGTGCCGAACTCGTCCACGGCCACCGGAGTGCGGTCGCCGGGCAGCTGAGCCGGTGCCGGGCCGTCCGCCTCGCGGCCGGTCAGCACGTCGTCGCCGGCCGTCGAGTCGTCATCGGCGGTGTCGGGCAGGCCGTCGGCCTCCGGATCGGAGACGGGGGTCGGGTACTCGTCGTCGCGCATGACTGACCACTACCCGCTGCCCTCCCGCCGTAACCGGTCCCGCCCCCGCCGATCCCGCCGTACCGCCTCCCGCCCCCGCGTGGATCCGGCGGTAACCGGTCAGCGGGGGGAGCGGGCGCGGCGGGTCATCGCGGCGACCGTCCCCACGGCGGTGCCGGCGGCGGCGAGCCCGAAGGCGGTGATCCGGACCAGCTGCCGGCGCCGGCCGTGCCAGCCGCCCTCCGGCATCGCCGTACCGTCGGGCTGGAAGACGTTCCCGGTGCTCTCCCACTCGGGCGCCGGCCCGAACTGGGTGCGCTGGGCGTACCAGCCGAGGATCCGTTCGGCCAGTGCCGGAGCGAGCCGCCACTGCAGGCCGATCAGCCGGGCGGCCCCGCCGGCGTACGCCTCCCGTCGGGGCCGGTACAGCAGCCGGACGATCGTCTCCGCGACCACCTCCGGGGGGTAGAGCGGCGGAGGCGGCACAAGCTGCCGGCCGCTGTGGTTGGCGGCGTGCCGGAAGAAGGGTGTGTCGATGGTGGCGGGCAGCACGGTGCAGACCGAGATGGCGCTGCGGCCGGTGATCCGTAGCTCCTGCCGGACCGTGTCGGCCAGCCCGCGGATGCCGTGCTTGGCGGCGTTGTAGGCGGACTGGTACGGCATCGCCACCTCGGCCAGCACCGAGGCGTTGTTGACCAGGACGCCGCCACCGGCCGCACCGAGATGCGGCAGGGCGGCCCGCATGCCGTGCGCGGTGCCGAGGAGGTTCACCTCCAGCACCCGGCGGAGTTCGGCCAGCGGGATCTCGTCGAAGAGCCCGACCGTGCCGACCGCCGCGTTGTTGATCCAGGCGTCGATCCGGCCGAACTCCGCCGCAGCGGTGGCCGCCAGTCGATGCACCGCGGCCGGGTCCGTCACGTCGGTGGGTACGACCAGGGTGCGCCCGCCCAGCTCACGACAGTGCCGGGCCACCTCGCGCAGGGCCGGCTCGGTGCGGGCGGCCAGCACGACGGTGCTCCCGCGACGGGCCAGGGCGTACGCGGTCGCCGTGCCGATACCGCTGGAGGCACCGGTGATCACCACGGTCGCGTCGGCGAGCCTTCGGGCGAGGGGCATTCCTCATCGGTACCCCGCAGTGTCCGGGTCATGCCGCCGAGCACACCCCCGATCTGCGATGTTTCGGCTCGTCGGACCCCGGTTAATGGGACGCTCTGACCGGAGACCACCGCACCATCCGCATGGAGGTGACCCATGCGCGTCGGCCTCGTCTGTGCCCACGCCGCTGCGCCGCCGTCCGACGACGGCACCGTCGTCGGCACCTACCAGCACATCGCACGGGTCGCCGCCGAGCTGGCGGGGCGGGGTCACGACGTCCGGGTCTACACCCGCCGGGACGATCCGGACGCCGCTGAGACCACCACCCGGGACGGCTACCGCGTGGAGCGGGCCCCGGTGGGGCCGGTGGCCCCGATACCCACCGCCGAGCTGGTGCCCTACGTTGCCGCGTTCGGCCAGTGGCTGGCCGAGCGCTGGTCCGGCGACTGGGCGCCGGAGGTGGTGCACGGCCACTACTGGGTCGGCGGGCTGGCCGCCGCGCACGCCGTCCGGGAGACCAACATTCCCGTGGTGCAGACGTTCCACTCGCTCGGCATGGAGCAGCTGCGTCACCTCGGCTCGCAGTACGACGGACCCGGCACCCGCATCCCGCTGGAGCGGGCGCTGACCCGCGCCGTGGACGTCGCGGTCGCCCAGTGCAACGACGAGGTCGACGAGCTGACCCGGATGGGTCTGCAGCGCGCCTCCGTCGCCATGGTCCCCACCGGTGTGGACACCGAACGGTTCCACCCCGACGGTGAGGCCGCTCCGCGCGACCGACGGCCCCGAATCCTGTCGGTGGGTGGGCTCTCCGCGGGACACGGCCAGGATGACCTGATCCGGGCGATGCGGCTGGTCGGCGACGCGGAGCTGGTGATCGCCGGAGGACCGCCGGCCGACCGGCTGGCCAACCACGCCGAGGCGCGTCGGCTGCGCGAGCTGGCCGAACGAATCGGAGTGGGCGATCAGGTGCACCTGGTGGGTGCGGTGCCACACGAGCAGATGGCCACCTGGTACCGCTCGGCCGACGTGGTGGCCTGCACCCCGCACTACTCCTCGGCCGGCCGGGTGTCGCTGGAGGCGATGGCCT
Organism: Micromonospora phaseoli; assembly: GCF_900109115.1. Lineage (GTDB taxonomy): Bacteria > Actinomycetota > Actinomycetes > Mycobacteriales > Micromonosporaceae > Micromonospora > Micromonospora phaseoli. The sequence goes on along the minus strand of NZ_FNYV01000003.1, from coordinate 258,318 downwards.
GCGGCGTACCGGTGGTCGGCTACGCCATGGGCGGCATCGCCGATGCCGTGGTCGACGAGGTGACCGGCAAGCTGGTGCCGCCGGGTGACATTCGCACCCTCGGGATGACGTTGCGCCGGCTGCTCACCGACAACGCGGGCCGGTTCGCGTACGGGCATGCCGCGGTGGACCGGGTCCGGTGCAGCTACACCTGGGAACGCACCGCCAGCGCCTTGGAGCGGCTCTACGAGCGGGTGGTCGGCCGACGCAAACCGGTCGAGGCGGCCTGAGTCCGACCGCTCACCCCGTTGGCCGCGCGCGCGACCGTCCACTCCGGTCCGTCGGGCGGTGGCGTGACCGGTCCGTCGGGCTGCGGTGATGGCCGCGGCGGACCGGTGCCGACCATCGCCCGGGTCGTCTCCCGGGCGATGGCGTGCTGGTGCTGTGGTGCGGCGTACCGGGTGAGTCCGATGACGGCGGCGAGGGTGACCAGGAAGCCGACGCCGGCGAGCCATTCCCGCCCCGGCCAGATCTTGTCGTTGAGCAGCAGCAGACCGACGATGGCGGCGGGCACGGCGCCGGCCGCGTCCATGGCGGCGACCGCCGCCATGGTGGAGCCTCGCTGCATCGCCAGCCCGAGCAGTAGTTGACCCACCACGGAGTGGACGACGAGCAGGTAGAGCAGCGGGTCGGCGAGGAACGCGTCCCAGCTCGGCGCGGAGGCCAGCGGTCGGGCGGCCACCGCCGCGGCGGAGAAGGCCAGACCGGCCAGCGAGCCGAGCGCCACCGAGCCGGGCACGCCGTGCAGCCGGACCGCGAAGATGCCCGCGACCGCGATGACCGCCAGGGTCAGCAGCAGGGCGACCATGCCCGCGGTGCCCAGGGCCTTCGACGGTGCCGGCCGGGCGGAGAGCACCAGTGCGCTGATTCCGGCGAAGAGCAGCACCAGGAGGGCGACCTCGGCCATCGGCAGCCGCCACTTCAGCACGACCACGCCGAGGATGGCGGTCACCCCGAGCCCGGCCGCCACACTCGCCTGCACCAGGAACAGCGGCAGGTCCCGCCGGGCCAGGAAGGCCAGCACGAACCCGGCCACCTGACACGCCACTCCGACCAGATAGGTGCGGTGCCCGGCGAGGCGCAGCAGCAGACCGGGATCGAAGGTGTGATGCACGGTGGTGCGGGCGGCAGCGATCGACTGCAACAGATTGGCTACGCCGTACGCGACGATCATCGCCGCGAGGAAACACCAACCCGAGGTAGCCACCTGGCGAGGATAGAGGTTACCGGGCGTCAGCGCGCGGCCGGTGGAACGAGGCGATCGAGGATTTCGCGGTGCAGTGCGCCGTTGCTGGCCACGGCGCTGTTCTCGCCGTCGGCAGGGGCCGGCAGGCCCGCCAGATCGGTGAACGTGCCCCCGGCTTCGGTCACGATGGGTACCAGTGCGGCCACGTCCCAGAGCGACAGCTCAGGCTCGATCATGACGTCCAGTGCGCCCTCGGCCAGCAGCATGTAACCGTAGAAGTCGCCGTAGGCCCGGCTGCGCCAGGTGTCCCGCATCAGCTGGAGCACCGGCTCCAGCCGGCCGACCTCCTCCCAACCACCCAACGAGGAGTAACAAAGGCTGGCATCGGCCAACTTCGTCACCCCGGAGACCCGGATCGGTTCGCCCCGGGTGGCGTCCGGGCCCGCGTACGCACCGGTGCCGCGCGCCGCCCACCAGCGGCGGCCCAGCGCCGGCGCGGAGACCAGCCCGGCGACCGGTCGGCCGTCCTCCAGCAGTGCGATCAGGGTGGCCCAGATCGGTACGCCCCGGACGAAGTTCTTGGTGCCGTCGATCGGGTCCACCACCCACTGCCGTGCTCCGGCGGCGGGAGTCGCGCCGTACTCCTCGCCGAGCAGCCCGTCGCCGGGGCGGTGCTCGGCGAGCAGGGTGCGGATCCCGCGTTCCACGGCGGTGTCCGCGTCGGAGACCGGCGTCAGGTCGGGCTTCGACTCGACCCGCAGGTCGAGCGCGCGGAACCGGGCCGTCGAGATGGCGTCGGCGGCGTCGGCGAGCCGGTGGGCGAGGGCGAGGTCATCGGCGTACCCGGTCATGCCGGACACGGTAGCGACGCCGCAGCCGGACCGGTCCCGGGGGCCGGCTCACTCCGCCCGTCCGCGCGAATGGGCCTCGCCGCGCGGGTCGGTCTCGCCGGCCCGGGAGACCAGCAACCGGCGGTACGAGGCCAGCCGGCGCGGATCGGCGCGGCCGTCGGCGACCCACGCCGTCAGGGCGCAGTCGATCTCGTCGACCGTGTGCGGGCAGTTCGCCGGGCAGTCGACGGTCGCCTCGACCAGGTCCGGGAAGCCGTGCAGCAGGCTCTCGGCCGAGACGTGTGCCAGGCCGAAGCTGCGGACGCCGGGGGTGTCGACGATCCAGCCCGGGTCGTCGGCCGCGTCGGGCAGGGCGGGCAGTCGCAGCGCCACCGCGCTGGTCGAGGTGTGCCGGCCCCGACCGATCGCGCTGACCGTGCCGACCGCCCGGTCCGCCTCCGGCACCAGGCGGTTGACCAGCGTCGACTTGCCGACCCCGGAGTGCCCGACGAGCACCGAGATCCGCCCGGCGAGCAGGCTGCGCAGCTCGTCCAGCGGTGAGTCCGGCCGGATGAGCACGTGCCTCAGCTCCAGCTCGGTGTAGTAGTCGAGGACCGCTTCGGGGCCGGCCAGGTCCGCCTTGGTCAGGCAGAGCAGCGGCTCGATGCCCGCGTCGTACGCGGCGACCAGGCAACGGTCGATGAACCCGGTACGCGGCGGCGGGTCGGCCAGCGCGCTGACGATCACGAGCTGGTCGGCGTTGGCGACCACCACCCGCTCCAGTCGTCCCTCGGCGGTGCTGGCGTCGTCCTCGGCGGTACGCCGCAGCACCGACCGGCGTGGCTCGATCCGGACGATGCGGGCCAGTGCGCCGGCCGCGCCGGAGGTGTCGCCGACCAGACCGACCCGGTCACCGACCACGACCGACTTGCGTCCCAGTTCACGGGCGCGCATCGCGGTGACGGTGGGATCGTCGGGCCCGGCTCCGGCCGAGACACAGGTGTATCGGCCGCGGTCCACCGCGATGACGAAGCCGTCCTTCGCGTCGGAGTGCTGCGGCCGGGTGCGGGTACGCGGACGGGAGGACCTACCGGGCCGGACCCGTACGTCGTCCTCGTCGTACTCCCGCCTGGTCGCCAGGGCCGTCCCTTCGTCTTCGCTCAGCTCTTGCCGGTCACCACTGCTGACCATAGCGCCGGAAACTCGGGCATGGTCTTCGAGGTGCACGCCACGTCGTCCAACTCGATGCCGGGTACGGCGAGACCGGCCACCGCCGCCGCGTGCGCCATCCGGTGGTCGTGGTAGGTGCGGAACGTCCCGCCGCGCAGTGGCCGGGGCCGGATCTCCAGCCCGTCGGACGACTCGGTGATGTCCGCGCCGAGCCCGGTGAACTCCCGGGCCAGCGCGGCCAGCCGGTCGGTCTCGTGCCCCCGGATGTGGCCGACCCCGGTGAACACCGAGGGGGAGTCGGCGAGCATCGCCAGCGCGGTGAGGGCGGGAGTCAGCTCGCTGACGTCCGACAGGTCGGCGCGCAGGCCGCGTACCGTCCCGGTGCCCCGCACGGTGAGCCCCTCGGTGGTGAACGCGACCTCCGCGCCCATCTGCTGCAGCAGTGAGCGGAGCCGCTCCACCGGCTGGGCGCTGCCCTGCGGCGGCCAGCCGCGCAGCGTCATCTCACCGCCGGTGACCAGGGCGGCGGCGAAGAACGGCACCGCACCGGAGAGGTCCGGCTCGATCTCCCAGCTGCGCCCGGTCAGCGGGCCCGGCTCGACCACCCAGACATCGGGGGTGCTGTCGTCGACCGCCGCGCCGGCGGACCGCAGCATCTGCACGGTCATCCGCAGGTGCGGCGCGGACGGTACGGGCGGGCCGACGTGCCGGACCACCAGCCCGCGGTCGAAGCGCGGCGCGGCGAGCAGCAGCCCGGTGACCAGCTGGCTGGAGGCAGAGGCGTCGATGACCACCTCGCCACCGGTGACCCGGCCGGCACCCAGGACCACCAGCGGCAGGCTGCCGGGGCCGGTGGTGTCGATGCGTACCCCGAGGGAGCGCAGCGCCTCGATGAGCGGCCCGAGCGGGCGGTTGCGGGCCTGCGGGTCACCGTCGAAGGTGACCTGACCCTCGGTGAGTCCCGCCACCGGCGGCACGAAGCGCATGATGGTGCCCGCGAGCCCGACATCGACGTGCGCCGGGCCGACCAGTCGGTGCGGCCGGACCAGCCAGCGCTCGTCGTCGGCGATCGACACGTGGGCGCCCATCGCCCGTAGCGCCGCCGCCATCAGCTCGGTGTCCCGGGCCCGCAGCGGCCGGGCCAGGGTCGACGGGCCGGCGGCAAGGGCGCTGAGCACCAGGGCGCGATTGGTGATCGACTTGGACCCGGGCAGGCGCAGCGACGCCGACACCGGGTCGCTGGCGGTCGGGGCGGTCCACGGCTGTAGCGGCCGGGTCGCGGTCAGGTTCCGCACAGCTACATTCTGCCGTGTCGTGCCGGGTGTTGGCGGCTGCCGGGCGGCGCTCCCGGTTGGCGGGACAACCGACGGGCCGGCGGCGCGCTAGCGTATGCGGCATGTGCGGGAGGTACGCCACGACCCGGAGCGCGGGTGACCTGAGCGGCCTGTTCGAGTCCGCCGACGAGACCGGGGGCGGTCTCGTGGCCGACCACAACGTGGCGCCGACCGATCCCGTGCCGCTGGTCCGGGTCAGCCCCGCCGGGCACCGCGCGCTCTCGCTCGGCAGGTGGGGGTTGGTGCCGCCGTGGTCCCGGTCGCCCGCCGGCGCGGCCCGCATGATCAACGCCCGCGCCGAGACGGTCGCCACCAGCCGGGCGTACGCTCCCGCCTTCGCCCGCCGGCGGTGCCTGGTCCCGGCCGACGGCTGGTACGAGTGGGTGCGACTGCCCGGCGGGACCAAACAGCCGTACTACATGACTCCGCGCGACGGCTCGGTGCTCGCCTTCGCCGGCATCTGGTCGGTCTGGGACGGGCCGGACAGGTCGCTGTTGACCTGCAGCGTGCTGACCACTGCCGCGCTCGGCGAACTGGCCGAGGTGCACGACCGGATGCCCCTGCTGATGCCGCCCGAGCAGTGGGCGACCTGGCTGGCCGCCGATGGTGGCGACGCGGAGCTGCTCGTCCCGCCCCCACTGAGCTGGCTGGCCCGGCTGGAGGTGCGGCCGGTCGGGCCGGCGGTGGGCGACGTCCGCAACGACGGCCCCGAACTGACCGCCCGGGTGTCTCCGGCCGGTGGCGCCGAGCCGCAGGACCTGACGCTGTTCTGATTACGCACCGCGCATTGTCGAGAGTGATTTGCTGCGGTTGCGGGCGAAAAATGACTCGGTCGTTGCGCCAACTTCTCGGCAGAGACTTGTCCCGGCATGGGTAAGTGCGATAGAACACAGCGCCGGTGATGGGTGTCGTCGACGTCGGGTCAACGACGCTCATCGATCTTGCTGGTCCCACGGGGGAGGTGGGTGGATGACACGGGCGCGTATGCCCCGTCCACACGAGGTGGCCGCAGCGCGGCGTGATCCGCGACTGCTGCGGGCGTTGCGCGAGCGGCGACAGGACGAAGCCTGGCGTACCAGGGGCACTTGTCAGAGTGTCGACCCGGAAACGTTCTTTCCGGCGCCGAACGAGCCGGCCGACGCGGCGGTGGCCCTCTGTCGCAGCTGCGATGTGCAGGGTTCCTGTCTGGCCTGGGCGTTGGAGGTCGGCGACTGCCACGGCGTGTGGGGTGGGACCACCCCACGGGAGCGGCGGGCGATGCTGGTGGCCTGGCGCGGCGAGGTGCAACCCGACCCTGAAGCAGCCGGTGAGGCCGGCCCGCCGGTGCGCGACCGGCTGCTCACCCTGGTTCCACTGAGCTGAGGCGTCGCCGGTCGCCGGGCCCGCCCGGTGGGCCGGTGACGCCCGGACCCCTGCGTCGACGAGCCGCAGGGGCAGGTGAGGGCTGCGCACGGTTCAATGAAGAGGTGCCGCACGATCACCTCATCGAGACGCCGCGCGGTCCGGCGCGGGTCGACCTCGTCTCACCGGCCGACCCGGCCCGGGCGCTGCTGGTGCTCGGCCACGGGGCGGGCGGTGACGTCGACGCCCCTGACCTGCTGACGCTCCGCGACGCGGCGTTGACCGCCGCAGTGGCCGTGGCCCGGGTGACCCAGCCCTACCGGGTCGCCGGTCGACGCGCGCCGGCCCCGGCCGGGCACCTCGACGAGGCGTGGACCGCCGTGCTGGCCGTGCTCCGGGGGCGTTGTCCGGGCGTACCCCTGGTGGTGGGTGGGCGCTCCAGCGGCGCGCGGGTGGCCTGCCGGACCGCGGCGGCCGTGGGGGCCGCCGGTGTGCTGGCCCTCGCCTTTCCGCTGCATCCACCCGGTCGACCAGAGCGCAGCCGGGCCGGGGAGCTGTGCACCGGGCTGCCGACCCTGGTGGTCAACGGCGACCGGGACCCGTTCGGCGTGCCGGAGCCAGGCCCCGGCGTACGGGTGGTGGTCCGGCCGGGCGAGCGGCACGACCTGCGCGGCGACCCGACCGGCACGGCGGCACTGGTGGTCGGCTGGCTGCGCGAGCGTGGTTGGGCCCGGGACTGAGCCCTCCGCCGCCCGCCCGCCCGGGCCGCCTGCCGTGCCAGCGCCGTTTCCGCCGGGCGCGCCGGTTCGTTGCACCCGATGGCGTCGCCGTGCCCGATCGGGGCGGTGACACCGGGCTCCCAGGCCCTTCCTGGTCCCAGCCTCGGTCGCACCGCCGCGGCCGGGACCAGGAACGCTGGGCGGGACGGAATGTCCCGGCCCTCGGCGCGTGTTGAACACCTCGGACAACCACTGAGCTTTCTCCAGCCTGACCCGCGTGGGCCCCTGTGCCCACGACGGACCACAGGGCGAGGTCGGAGAGGCTTCACTGCGCGAGGGGGTGGCCGGTGCCGACCGAGATCCGGAACCGGGAACGTGACGATCGGGACGCACGGCAGCTCAGGCAGCTGCTGGCCGGTCCCGACTGGCCGGCGGCGGTACCACCGGTCGAGGTGGCGACGGGCACACCCGTCGGAACCGAATCTCCCGGTAGGTCCGTACGCGTATCCTCGGCGAAGAAGCATCCGACCCGAGGGGATGTGCGGTTGACCACCGAGAAGACGGACGAGCGCAGGGCCCGGTTCGAGCGGGACGCGATGCCATTCGTCGATCAGCTGTACGCGGCCGGCCTACGGATGACGCGTAATCCAGCGGATGCCGAGGACCTGGTCCAGGAGACCTACCTGAAGGCGTACGCGGCCTTCCACCAGTTCGAGCAGGGCACGAACCTCAAGGCCTGGCTCTACCGGATCCTGACCAACACGTACATCAACTCCTACCGGAAGCGGCAGCGGCAGCCGATCCAGGCGCCCACCGAGGAGATCACCGACTGGCAGCTCGCCGAGGCGGAGTCACACACCTCCAGCGGGCTGCGGTCCGCCGAGACCGAGGCGCTCGACCGGCTGGCCGACAGCGACGTCAAGGATGCCCTCCAGCAGCTGCCGGAGGAGTTCCGGCTGGCGGTCTACCTGACCGATGTCGAGGGGTTCTCCTACAAGGAGGTCGCCGACATCATGGGTACGCCGATCGGCACCGTGATGTCGCGGTTGCACCGCGGGCGGCGTAATCTGCGCAAGCTGCTTGAGGGCTACGCCGCGGAGCGGGGCTTCTCCGCCGCCCAGCCGGCCCGGAGTTCGACCGCCGCCGCCGGCGGGGAGGTGTGACGTGAGCTGTGGGGAACCGCACGAGACAGATTGTCGTCAGGTCATCGCCGAGGTCTACCTCTACCTCGACCTGGAGTGCGCGCAGGAGCGTCGGACGCTGATCCGGCACCATCTCGACGAGTGCGGCCCGTGCCTGCGGGAGTACGGCATCGAGCAGGAGGTCAAGGCGCTCGTCGCCCGGTGCTGCGGCAACGAGTCCGCGCCGGACGAGCTGCGTGAGCGGCTACGGGTACGGATCAGCGAGCTGGTCGTGTTCGAGAGCAGCGAGTCGCGGGAGCTGACCGACTGATCCAGGTGGTCCGGCCGCTGTCGGACCAGGTGCGGTGACCGGCCGGCACCGGGACGAGGTTCCCGTGCCCCGATACGACGTACGCCGGTGGCCCGGGTCGAGACTGACCCGGGCCACCGGCGTGTCCGTCGTCCGCCGCCTCAGGAGTTGGGACGCTTGCCGTGGTTGGCGGCGTTCTTCTTGCGGGCCTTCTTCTTGCGGGACTTCTTCGCCATGCTGATCTCCTCGTGATGGCCGGATCGTCTGCGTACGACCCCGATGCGGGCGCGCGGTCCTTCTCCCGGCGTCAGGGCCTGACCCGCTGATGTTAGTGCGGTCGACGGGGGTGGACCGCTCGCGGGGCCGGCGAACCGGTGGATCCAGCCGCCCCGGGCAGCCGCTCCACGCCCACCGGCGGCCCACTCGTGATTGGATACGTCGCAGGCAGTCGCGAGAGAAGGGGCCGGGAGATGGCCGAGGAGATCCGCGCCGAGATGGTGGCGAACGTCTGGAAGGTCGTCGCGTCGGCCGGGGACACCGTGTCCGAGGGGGACACGCTGGTGATCCTGGAGTCGATGAAGATGGAGATCCCGGTGATCGCCGAGTCCGAGGGCGTGGTGCAGCAGCTCGCGGTGAACGAGGGCGACGTGGTGCAGGACGGTGACCTGATCGCGGTGATCGGTTGACCGGCGTGCTGGTCCGTGCGGCCGGACCGGACGACTTCGCCGCGGTGGCCCGACTCACCGTCGCGGCGTACGAGGCCGACGGCCAGCTCAAGGGTGAGGCCGGCTACGCCGAGGTGCTGGCCGACGTGGCCGGCCGGGCGGAGCACGGCGAGATCCTGGTCGCCGTCGACCCGGTGACCGGGCAGCTGCGGGGCTCGGTCACCTTCGTCCTGCCGGGCACCCGGTACGCCGAGCTGTGCGTCCCGGGCGAGGCCGAGTTCCGGATGCTGGCGGTCGATCCGGCGGCGCAGGGCCGGGGCACCGGCGCGGCGCTGGTCGAGGCGTGCGTCGCGCGGGCGGTCGAGCTGGGCTGCACGGCACTGATGATCTGTGTACGCGCCGGTCACGCCGAGGCCGCCCACCAGCTCTACCGCCGGCGCGGCTTCGTCCGCGTACCGGAGCAGGACTGGACTCCGCTGCCCGGCGTGGACCTGCTGGCGCTCCGCCTACCCCTCGCCCCGCCGCCCGCCTAGGGCGCGGTGGGCGGCGGGGCGGCGATCGCGGCGAGCAGTTCGTCGGCTACCTCCAGCGCCACCCGCTTGCGCTCGGCGTCGGTGATGTTCGGCGTGCGTACGGCGAACCAGCTGCTGTGCACGGCGAACAGGGCGAGCACGGCACGGAGCTGGGCGGCGGGGGACTCGTCGCCGTGGGAGAGCACGGCGGCCAGCTGGAACATCCGGCCGCGCAGCTCCCGACCGGCGGAGAGGCTCTTCAGCGCCGTCTGGTTCTGCTCGAAGAAGCGCATCACCGAGGGCTCCTCGCCGCTGAACATGGCGTCGGCGTACCGCTCGATGACGGCGCGGCGGGTGGCCCGGGTGGCCGGCTGGTTCTCGGCCCAGGCGATCAGGGCGTCCATCCGGTCCAGTCGATCGGAGACCACGCTGGTGACGATCTCGTCCTTGCTCTTGAAGTGGTAGTAGAGCGCGGCCTTGGTGACGCCGAGCCGCTCGGCTACCTCGCGCAGTGACGTCGCCTCGTAGCCCTGCTCGGTGAAGAGCTCCAGCGCGACGGCCTTGATCCGCTCTCGCGTGCCGCCTGTGCCCTGGCTCACTCGCATCACCCAATCAGCTTGACTGTCGTCGCCTGTCCAACTTACCGTCCGGCTAGTAAGGTTGCTAGCCGGGCGGCAAGTAAGTGCGCCGCGTCTCGGGGGGAGAGCTTACCGATGGCCGAACAGACCCAGACTGTCGTACGACCCAACATCCGGGTCGTGCTCTTCGGTCTGATGATCGCCATGATGCTGGCGATGCTCGACAATATGATCGTCAGCACTGCCCTGCCGCGCATCGTGGGGGAGTTCGGCGGGCTCAACCACTTCACCTGGGTGGTCACCGCGTACGTGCTGGGCACCACCGTCTCCACCCCCATCTGGGGCAAGCTCGGCGACCTCTACGGCCGCAAGGCGGTCTTCCTCACCGCCGTGGTGATCTTCCTGGTCGGCTCCGCGCTCTGCGGCATGGCCGGTTCGGGGTTCCTCGGCGGTCCCGACGACGGCATGGTCCAGTTGATCGGCTTCCGGGCCGTCCAGGGTCTGGGCGCCGGCGGCCTGATGGTCGGCGTCATGGCGATCATCGGCGACCTGGTGCCGCCCCGCGAGCGCGGCCGCTACCAGGGCATGATCGCCGGGATCATGGCGATCGCGATGGTCGCCGGCCCGCTGGTCGGCGGCTTCATCACCGACCACCTCTCCTGGCGCTGGGCGTTCTACGTCAACCTGCCGCTGGGCGGTGTGGCGCTGGTACTGCTCATCACCACCATGCACCTGCCCAAGTACCGCACCGAGCACCGCATCGACTGGCTCGGCGCCGCACTGCTGTCGGTGGGTATCACCGGGATCGTGTTGATCACCACCTGGGGCGGCAACGAGTACGCCTGGGCCTCACCGCAGATCCTCGGTCTCGCCGTACTGGCCGTGGCGGCGCTGGTGCTCTTCGGGTTCGTCGAGCGGCGGGTCCCGGAGCCGATCCTGCCGCTGCGGCTCTTCGCCAACCGGAACTTCGCCCTCATCTCGGTGATCGGCTTTCTGCTCGGCTTCGCGATGTTCGGCGCGATGAACTTCCTGCCGCTCTACCAGCAGACCGTGCAGGGCGCCTCGGCCACCAACTCCGGCCTGCTGCTGCTGCCCCTGATGTTCGGCATGCTGGTGGTCTCGCTGGTCGTCGGCCGGGCGATCACCCGGACCGGGCGGTACCGGATCTTCCCGATCGTCGGCGGCGGGGTGATGGCCGTCGGGCTCGCCCTGCTGAGCCTGCTGGACGTGGACACCAGCAAGGTGCAGTCGTCGCTCTACATGCTCGTGCTCGGCGCCGGCATGGGCTTCCTCATGCAGACGTCCATGCTGATCGCGCAGAACAGCGTCGCGCAGAAGGACCTCGGTGCGGCCAGCGGTGCGGCCACCTTCTTCCGCTCCATCGGTGGCTCGTTCGGCATCTCGCTGTTCGGCGCCATCTTCGCCAACCGGCTCGCCGGCTCGACGGCCGGCGACGCCTTCAGCGGCGGCGGCGAGGCCGGGGCCGCGATGAACATCGAGCAGCTCAAGGAGCTGCCGGCGCAGGCCCGGGAACTGGTCCTGGGCGGCCTCGCCGACGCGATCTCGCACGTCTTCGGATGGGCGGTGCTCTTCGCCGTGGTGGTCCCGCTGCTCGCCTGGTTCATCCGGGAGATTCCGCTGCGTACCAGCAACGACACCGAGGCTGCCAGCCCCGAGGAGCAGGCCGAGACCGCCCTCGCCCGCTGACGTGAAAGGAAGGGGCCCTTCTTAACGCCTGGCGTATAGGAAGGGCCCCCTCTTAACATCGCCATCCGCGTCGCGCCGGGCTGCGTCGTGCGGTGCCGGCTGCCCGGTGCCGGGCTGCGTCGGGCGGTGCCGGGCTGTCACAGTCAGGGCGGTGGCGGGCCGGGTAGGCGGGGCCGGAGCGGATGCAGCAGGCGGCGCAGCAAACGGCGCAGCCGGTGGCGGCGCCGTCCGCCGCGCAGGCCGGCCAACTCCTGAGCCAGGATGACGGTGTCCCGGTCCAGGTCGGGGGTGGCCAGCGCCAGGTGGGCCAGCGAGGGGGCGGCCGGTACCGGCTGTACCCGGGCCGCCTTGGCCACCGCGGCGAGCCGCCCGGCGACCACCTGGGCCACGTCGGGTCGGACGGACGGGTCGACCCAGGCGGCGGTCACCAGGGCGAACAGGGCCGCCTCGCCGGCTGCCTCGTCCGGGTCGCGGGCCAGGTCCACCAGCACGCGCCGCCGGGTCGAGCCAGCCCAGGGTTCGTCGGTGCGGTGGTGCAGCAGGCCGAGGCAGGCCCAGACCTGCACGCAGCGCACCCACAGCGCCGGGTCCTGGCCGGAGAGCACCTGACCCAGCGCGGTCTTCGGGGTGTCGGGTGGATGGACCAGCAGACCGAGCAGATCGGGCAGGTCGAGGGTGGCCAGGCCGACCGCGGCGTCGTATGCCGCCGGCGGGTGCGGCCAGGCCGGATGGGCGAGTTCGCGCAGCCGGCGCGCCGCCTCCGCCGAGGGTGGCTGCGGCGTCGGGCGTACCGGGCCCGGCCGCCCCTCGGCACCCGGTCTCGCGGGCGGCGCGACCGGAGTGAGCTGCCCCAGCCATGGTCGACCGCGGCAGCACTCGGCCAGGTCGCTGTGCTCGTGCGAGTCGTCGGGATGATCGCGGATGAAGTCGGCGAGGCCGACCAGGTGCCGCACCTCACCGTCGTGCTGGAACCTGAGCCGGTGGGCGGTGTGCACCGCACAGTCGAAGGACGGGTTGCGGGCCAGCGCGCGCTCGATCCAGCTCAGCGCCTCCGCCAGCCGCCCGTGGTCGGCCAGCGTGCCGGCGATGTCGGCGTACACCGCCAGGTCGTCCGGGTCGTGGTCGACGGCCCGGCGCAGTGCGGCGAGCGCCTCGCGGGTCCGGCCGGCGCTGCGTAGGGCGTACCCGAACCAGACCTCGCCCATCTTCGACGGCGTCGCGCGTACGCCCCGGCTGGCCCAGCGCACCGCGAGCGGTACCTCGCCGACCCGCCGGGCCAGCGCGGACGCGGTGCCCAGCAGCAGGCCGTGCTCCGGATGGACGGTGACCGCGTTACGGGCCAGCGTGAGATAGGCCGCCAGCGCCGTCCGGTCCGAGGGCGGCACCGGATCGGGGGCGGCGGCGCAGACCTGCATCAACACCCGCGCCGCGGCGTCGGGGCCGAGCCGCTCGGCCAACTCCGGTGAGGTCACCCAGGGCACCCCGGCCCAGTCCGCCCGGGGTGCGTGCGCGGTGGCCGCGACCAGAAGATCAAGGCCCTCGGCCGGGCGGCCGGCCGCGGCGAGCAGGTGCGCGCGGGCGACGACCGCGCCGACGAAGGTGTGGTGTTGCAACGGGAACAGGCCGACCCCGCCGTCTCCGCTGGCCGCGGCGAGGTGGGCGAGGGTCTCGTGTACCTCGGGCAGGGTCGGGGCGCGGGCCAGCGCGGCCGCGACATGCTCAGCGGCGTGCGCCAGCTCGCCGGAGTCCAGGGCCCGCCGGGCCAGGGCCAGTTCCTCCGTCGCCGGCAACGCCCGGTCGTCCGTTCCCTCGGCCACGTCGTCCTTCCACTCGTCGGTACCGGTTGCGCGGTGAGGTCGGGTCAGCGTAGGTGACGCCACCCAATTTTGGTGATCCACTGCGCATTTCTGCTCGTTCAATTGCTCGGAATGAGGAAAAGGTGCAAGACTGAGCAGCAAACGCGCGCCTATCGCGCAGGGGAGGGGACTTCGTGACGCGCCCAGGTAGCGGCATGGCCGCCGACATCGACGAGCAGCCGGCCGGTTACGAGCGGTTGCTCTCCACCGAGCACGCCGCTTCGATCGCCCGGGTGGCCGCGGCGGTCGCCGAGCGCCGCCCCCGGCACGTGGTGTTCACCGCGCGGGGCACCTCCGACCACGCCGCCCTCTACGCCGCCTACCTCACCGAGATCCGCCTCGGTCTGCCAGCCGGCCTCGCCTCGCCGAGCGCCGTCACCCTCTTCGGCGCCCGGCCGGACCTCTCCGACGCCCTGGTCGTCGGGGTCAGCCAGAGTGGCGGCTCGCCCGACCTGGCCGAGGTACTCCGGGCCGCCCGGGACTCGGGCGCGCTCACCCTGGCGGTCACCAACGCGCCGGACTCACCGCTGGCCACCACCGCCGACCTCGCCGTGGACATCGCCGCCGGGCACGAGCGGGCGGTGGCCGCCACCAAGACGTACACCGCCGAACTGCTTGCCCTGCTGATGCTGGTGGAGGGGGTCCGGGCCGGCGACGGCGCGTTGCCCGCCGAGGTACGCCAGGACCTGGCCGCCCTGCCCGAGCTGGCCGCCCGCACCCTGGCCGACCCCACCGCCGCGCAGCTCGCGCCGCGCTACCGCTTCGCCGCCCAACTGGTCACCACCGGCCGGGGGTACGCGTACCCGACCGCGCGGGAGGCGGCGCTCAAGCTGATGGAGACCTCGTACCTGCCGGCGCTGGCCTTCTCCGGCGCCGACCTGCTGCACGGCCCGCTCGCCATGACCGACCCGGACGTGCCGGTGCTGGCGGTGGTCGGCTCGGGGCCGGGTGGACGGGCGATGGGTGAGGTGCTGCCCCGGCTCGGCGAGCGACGCGCCGACGTGGTCGTGGTCGGCTCCGCCGAGGTCGACGGCGCCACCCGCATCCCCGTGCCCGAGGTCGACGAGCGGTACGCGCCGCTGCTGGACATCCTGCCGTTGCAGCGGCTGGCGCTGGCGCTGGCCCTGGCCCGGGGCGAGAACCCGGACGCGCCGCGGGGGTTGAAGAAGGTCACCGCGACGATGTGACCCCCGGCGTGGCACCCTGGTCGGCGTGTCAACGCTGCGCGATCTCGCCGAGGAGCACACCCTTCTACGCCGGGCCGACATCGACCACCTGCACCGCATCGCCGGTGACTGGCAGTTGCTGTCCGACCTCTCCTTCGCGGATCTGCTGCTCTGGGTACCGGTGGACGACGAGGGCAGTTTCCTCTGCGTGGCCCAGGTCCGCCCGACCACCGCACCCACCGCGTACCAGGACGACCAGGTGGGACGGATCGTCGGCGGGCCGGAGGTGGCGCACCTGGAGGTCGCCTACCGGCAGGGGCGGATCTGGCGGGAGGGCGACCCGGTCTGGTACGGCGACGTGCCCGCCCGGCACGAGGCCATCCCGGTCCGGCTGCGTACCGCCGACGGCGAATCCGGCGAGGTGATCGCCGTGGTGGGCCGGGACACCAACCTGTCCACCGCCCGTACCCCCAGCCAGCTGGAGCTGAACTACCTGACCACGGCCGACGACCTGGCGCAGATGATCGCCGACGGCACCTTCCCGCCGCCCCGGCACCCGGGGGAGACGACCTCGGCTCCGCGGGTCGGCGACGGACTGGTCCGGCTGGACGCCGGCGGCAAGGTCACCTACGCCAGCCCGAACGCGCAGTCGGCGTACCGCCGGTTGGGCCACGCCTCCCATCTGGTGGGCGAGGATCTCGCGGTGCTGCACCGCCGGCTGGCCGGCGATCCCCTGGAGGGCACGGACGCCGCGAACGGCATCCTCGCCGCGTTGCGCGGCGAGGCGCCGCCCCGGCGGGAGATCGACGCGCGCGGTGCGACCATGCTCACCCGGGCCCTGCCGCTGATGCCCGCCGGAGTGCCGATCGGCGCGCTGGTGCTGGTCCGCGACATCACCGAGGTACGCCGCCGCGACCGCGCCCTGATCACCAAGGACGCCACCATCCGGGAGATCCACCACCGGGTGAAGAACAACCTGCAGACCGTCGCGGCACTGCTGCGGTTGCAGGCTCGCCGGGTCTCGATGCCCGAGGCGCGGGTGGCCCTGGAGGAATCCGTGCGGCGGGTGGCGTCGATCGCCCTGGTGCACGAGACGCTCTCCATGTCCAGTGACGAGGTGGTCGAGTTCGACGGGATCGTTGACCGGGTGGCCAACGCGGCGACCGAGGTGGCGGCGACCGAGGTGACCGTCGGAATGCGGCGCAAGGGCACCTTCGGCGTACTGCCGGCGGAGATCGCCACCTCGCTGGTGATGGTCCTCAACGAGCTGCTGCTCAACGCCGTCGAACACGGTTTCCCGCCGGCCGCCGAAGACCTGACACCCGGTACCGTGCCTGCTGCCGGCTCTGTGCCTGCTGCCGGCCCTGCGGCTGCCGGCTCTGTGCCTGCTGCCGATCTCGGGCCGGCGGCGACCGGGGAGGGGGAGCGGACGGCGGTGCCCGAGGTGGTGGTGTCGGCCCACCGGTTCCGCAAGATGCTGCACGTGACCGTCGCCGACAACGGGCGGGGGCTGCCGGCCGGTTTCGACGCCGAGGGCGACGGCAAGCTGGGGCTGCAGATCGTCCGGGCGCTGGTCACCGGCGAACTGCGCGGCAGCATCGAGCTGCGTCCCGGGGCTGACGGCGGCACCGAGGCATTTCTGGCCGTCCCGCTGGCCCGCACCGCCACCCCCGACGGCCGCTCCGCCGTCTGACCCCACTCCGGTGCTGGGTCAGCGGGTGAGCAGGGCCACGGTGAGGCCGGGGTGCGGCCAGACCTGAGTGACCGTGAAACCCGCGCGCAGCGCGTCCCCCTTGGCCCCGGGTACGGCTGCCAGCGGATCGTCCCGGCGACCAGCCAGCACCAGCCAGACCCGGTCGGCGCCGGACAGGCACTCCGCCGGCCGGTCGCATTCGGTGGCCCACAGGTCGCCCCGCTGCCGCTGCCGCTGCGCCAGCAGCGCGTCCCGTGGGAGCCGGCCGCCGAGGTGGTAGCCGAGACCGAGGTCGAGGAAGAGCCAGCTGTCCCGGGGCGAGTAGACGATCACGTCGCCGGGGCGCTGACCGTCCGCGACGATCCGGGCCGCGCCCCGGTAGTCGACCGCCGCGCTGCGCGGCCACTCGTGGGTGCGGCGCAACGCCATCTGGTCAGGTACGCCGAGCAGTCCGGTCAGGGCCACCACGACCAGTGCGGCCGGCAACCGGACCGTGGCCAGCGCGACGCCGGCCAGCAGGCAGCCGAAGGGCACCACGAAGACCAGATACCGCGGTACCCAGAGGGGCACGACCAGCCCGGCGAGGAAGAGCAGCAGCACCGGCAGCAGGACGCAACTCGTCGGCAACAGCCCGCGGCGACCGGCTCGGACGGCACCGAGCGCGGCGAGCCCGACCAGTGCGCCACCGACCACGCCGCTCTGCGCCACCCCGCCGGCCAGCGCCGCCAGGTCTGCGGGCCGGGTGGTGTCCACCCAGTCGAGCTGCCGTGCCCGCTGGCCCCGGGCCAGCAGGGCCAGGGGGGCTACCGCCACCGCCACCGGCACCAGCGCGGCCAACCAGTACCGGACCGGCCGGTCGCGCGGCAGCCCCTGCTCCTCGTCTGCGCTCTGCGTCCGGCCGGCTCCGAGGGCGCACCGGACCGCGGGGCTGAGCACGGCGACCGCGTGGGCGGCGAGCAGGGTCAGCGCGACCAGATGGGTCAGCCCGAGGGCGGTGGTCGCGGCGGCGTAGCCGGTCCAACGGCGCCAGCCGGGGTGGCGCAGCGCGTCGACCAGCAACAGGGTGCTCAGCACGGCGAGCGCGGTGGCCAGGGCGTAGGGCCGGGCCTCCTGGGCGTACCGGGAGGTGCCGGGGAGCACCGCGAACAGCAGCCCGGCGAGGGTGCCGACCCGGGCGTCCCACAGTCGTGCCCCGAGCGCCGCGGTCAGACCGGCAGCCAGGGCCATCGCCAGCGCGGACGGCAGGCGCAGCGCGGCCACCGAGTCGCCGGCCACCGCCACCCAGGCGTGCATGAGCAGGTAGTACGGGCCGGCGGCGGCGTCGATGGTGCCAGCCAGCCGGAGCAGGCCGGCGGTTCCCCGGGTGGCGGCGCTCCAGGTCGCCAACTCGTCGCGCCACGGCTGGGCGTCGTCGAGTCCGACCAGCGTCACCACCAGAGCTACGCCCGCCGGGGCCAGCCACACCGGCAGCGAGCGCAACCGCGTCCCGCTCAGCCGGACGCCCGTTCCGGCGGTCGGAATCGACCTACCGGACAAATCCCCCATGTTGTGAGCCTGCCACACGGTCGCGCTCCGGGTGGCCACAGCGACCGCCCGTGATGTGGGATCCCGCACGTGCTCATTGGCCGCCCGGTGCCTGGTGTGGCAACATGACGCTCATGACTGCCGCTGTGGTCCGCCGCTTCGTGGCTCGCCGCCACGTTGATTACGGCCGCGTACGCAGCGCCATCTGTCCGGCTCACTGACGACGCCCGAGACCATTTCTGCCCGGGCACGCAGCGCGCCGGCCGGTCAAGACATCGCCGTCCCACGGCCCCTCCGGAATCCGGTCGTCGCGTCCGCGTAGCCAACCGAGGCACAGCAGACAAACGGAGGACGCCGCGATGGCAGTCAGTGAGATTCCGGCCCGCTCCGGGGATGCTCCGGGGCGCCCGGCTCGGACGCCCCGACGCCCCCGTGGCGAGGGCCAGTGGGCGCTCGGGCACCGGGAGCCACTCAACCCCAACGAGCGGATCAAGAAGGACGACGACCCGCTCAACGTGCGGGACCGGATCGAGAACATCTACGCCCACCGTGGCTTCGCCTCCATCGACCCGCAGGACCTGCGCGGCCGGTTCCGCTGGTGGGGGCTCTACACCCAGCGCAAGGCGGGCATCGACGGTGGGCGTACCGCCGTGCTGGAGCCGCACGAGCTGGAAGACGAGTACTTCATGCTGCGGGTACGCGTCGACGGCGGCCAGCTCGACCTGGCGCAGCTGCGGATGATCGCCGAGATCTCCCGGGAGTTCGCCCGGGACACCGCCGACATCACCGACCGGCAGAACATCCAGTACCACTGGATCCGGGTCGAGGACATGCCGGAGATCTGGCGGCGGCTGGAGTCCGTCGGGCTGCAGACCACCGAGGCGTGCGGCGACTGCCCCCGCATCGTGCTGGGCAGCCCGGTCGCCGGGGTGGCCGAGGCCGAGCTGGTCGACCCCACCTCCGCGATCGACGAGATCGTCCGGCGGTACGTCGGCGACAAGCAGTACTCCAACCTGCCCCGCAAGTTCAAGTCGTCGATCTCGTGGCTGGTGGACACCCCGTACGAGGCGAACGACATCGCCTTCCTCGGTGTCGATCATCCGGACCACGGCCCGGGCTTCGACCTGTGGGTCGGCGGCGGGCTGTCC
This sequence comes from Micromonospora phaseoli, assembly GCF_900109115.1. GTDB lineage: Bacteria > Actinomycetota > Actinomycetes > Mycobacteriales > Micromonosporaceae > Micromonospora > Micromonospora phaseoli. Next base: position 239,419 of record NZ_FNYV01000003.1, on the reverse strand, counting down.
ACCAACCCGATGCTGGCCCAACGGCTCGGCGTCTGGGTGCCGCTGGCCGAGGTGCCCGACGTCTGGGCCGGGGTGGTCGGCATCTTCCGCGACTACGGCTACCGCCGGCTGCGGCACCGGGCCCGGCTGAAGTTCCTGGTCGCCGACTGGGGTGTGGCGAAGTTCCGCGAGGTGCTGGAGAAGGAGTACCTGGGCCGGACGATGCTCGACGGGCCCGCCCCGGAGCTGCCGGACAAGCCGATCGACCACATCGGCGTGCACGTTCAGCGTGACGGCCGCAACTACGTCGGTGCCGCTCCGGTGGTCGGGCGGGTGTCCGGCAGCCAGCTGGCCCAGCTCGCGGACGTGGTCGAGGCGCACGGCAGCGGCCGGGTGCGACTCACCCCGTACCAGAAGCTGCTGGTGCTCGACGTGCCGCCGGGGCGGACGGAGTCGCTGGTCGACGGGCTGCGCGGGATCGGCCTTGAGGCCCGTCCGTCGGCCTGGCGGCGCGGCACCATGGCCTGCACCGGCATCGAGTACTGCAAGCTCGCGATCGTCGAGACCAAGGCGCTCGGCGAGGATCTGGTGGCCCGGCTGGAGCAGCGACTGCGCGACTTCGACGCGGACATCTCCATCCACATCAACGGCTGTCCGAACGCCTGCGCCCGGACCCAGGTCGCCGACATCGGCCTCAAGGGTCAGCTGGTGACCGGCCCCGACGGCCGTCAGGTGGAGGGCTTCCAGGTGCACCTCGGCGGTGGGTTGGGCATGGCCGAGGGCCGGACGTCCGGCTTCGGGCGCAAGCTGCGTGGCCTGAAGACGACCGCCGAGGAGCTTCCCGAGTATGTCGAGCGGTTGGCCCTGCGCTACCTGGCCGGCCGGACCGAGGGCGAGACGTTCGCCAACTGGGTGATCAGGGTCGACGAGGAGGAACTGCGATGAGCGGCGAAACCCGAGCAGCCCCGCTGTACTGCCCGTACTGCGGTGAGGAGGATCTGCGCCCGAGCGAGACCGGGCACGGTGCCTGGGAGTGCCACGCCTGCACGCGGGTGTTCACGGTCCGCTTCGCCGGCCTGCTCTCCCGGGCGGTGACCCGGTGAGCGCCCTGGTCTCCGCGGCCGGGCTGGGACTGGTCGACACGGGTGCCCCGGCTCCCGCCGATCCGGCCCGACGTGGCCGCGACGAGCTGCGCGAGTTGGCCGAACGGGCCGGCCGGGAGCTGGAGGGCGCGCCCGCGACGGAGATCGCCCGGTGGGCCTTCCAGACGTTCGGCGACCGGTTCTGCGTCACCAGTTCGATGGCTGACGCGGTGCTCGCCCACCTGGTCTCCCGGGTGGCGCCCGGGGTGGACGTGGTCTTCCTGGACACCGGACTGCACTTCCCGGAGACGCTGGCGGTCCGCGACGAGGTGGCCCGCACGCTGCCGGTGAACGTCCGTTCCATCCGACCGCGTCTCACCGTGGGCCAACAGGACGGCGAGTACGGGCCGCGGCTGTTCAACAAGTCACCCGACGAGTGCTGCCAGCTGCGCAAGGTGGAGCCCCTGGAGCGGGCGCTGACCGGCTACGACGCCTGGGCGGCCGGCCTGCGTCGCGACGAGTCGCCGACCCGTGCCAACACGCCGGTGGTGGCGTTCGACCCGCGCCGGGGCAAGGTGAAGGTCAACCCGATCGCGGCCTGGACGCAGGCGGACGTCGACGCCTACATCTCCCGCTGGAACGTGCCGGTCAACGAGCTGTTCCGGCGCGGCTACGGCTCGATCGGCTGCTGGCCGTGCACCCGGCGGACGGGCGCGGGCGAGGATGCGCGCGCCGGTCGCTGGGCCATGTTCGAGAAGACCGAGTGCGGTCTGCACGTCTGACCGGTGCCGGCCTCGTCCGATCCGGCGGGCCCGGGGCCGCCGGCGAGCCGCTGCTGCTGGTCGCCCACGGCAGCCGGGATCCGCGGGCGGCCGAGGCGACCAGGGCGCTGGCCCGTGCGGTCGCCGCGGCCCGCCCCGGTACCCCGGTGCTGGCAAGTTGGCTCGACCATACCGAGCCCGGCCCGACGGAGGCATTGCGCGGACTGGCTGCGGCGGGGCACTCCGGGGTGACCCTGGTGCCGCTGCTGCTGACCGCCGCGTACCACCGTCGAGTGGACATTCCGGCGGCGGTGGCGGCGGCTCACCAGGCCGGTTCGCCGATCAGGGTGCGGGTCACCGACGTGCTCGGCCCGGTGGGTACCGAGGCGGATCCGGCGCTGCTGGCCGGTCTGCGGCGGCGGCTGGCCGAGGCGCGCCCGGGCCGGTTCGACGCTCTGGTGCTGGCCGCCGCCGGGACCCGTGATGCCGGGGCGCGGGGGTCCGTCGGCCGGGTGGCCGAGGCGCTGGGCGCGGCCCTGGGCACCCGGACGCGCGTCTCGTACGCCTCAGCGGCACCACCGGCCGTCGACGTCGCGGTGGCGCGACTGCGGGCGGGTGGCGCACGGCGGGTGGCGGTGGCGGCGTACTTCCTGGCGCCCGGGCTGTTCCATGACGCGGTGATGGTGGCGGCCGGAGAGGCGGGCGCGGTGGCGGTGGCGGCCCCGCTGACGGACGCGCCGGAACTGGTCGACCTGGTGCTGCGCCGGGTGGATGCGCAACCGTGTGCCGGTGGCTGAGCCGCCGACGCGGCGCGGACCGCGTGACCGGTGACCGCCCGGCCACTCGTCGGCGGACAGCAGAACGCCCCGGGCGGGCGGTGCCGGCCGGGGCGTGTCGCTTTGTGTGGGTGTGATGGTCAGGCGGAGTGAGCGCGCAGCACCCGGAGGCCGCCGCGACGCTTGACAGCGCGCCGTTCCTCCTCGCTCATCCCGCCCCAGACGCCAGCGTCCTGACCGGACTCGAGCGCCCACTGCAGGCACTGGTCGGTCACGGAGCAGCGCCGGCAGACGGCCTTGGCCTGCTCGACCTGCAGGAGAGCCGGACCGGACGTCCCGATCGGGAAGAACAGCTCCGGGTCCTCGTCGCGGCAGACAGCATGGTGACGCCAGTCCATGGCGGCAACACTCCTCATTCTGGATGGGTGGCAGATATTGCTTGTTGGTGCTTTTCCTATATGCATCCGCAATGCCGGCGGTGACGGTTCGCGTTCACCATTGGGCAGTGCGTGAGCAGGCTGTTGGCGCCCGGGGGCCTGCTGGAACCGCTCAACCTGCCGAGCATATCCAGGCAATGTCCCGGTAACTCAAGTTCGCTTGTGAATACTTTCACGAACTTACGTGATGTCAAGGGTGACGCTCAGAAAAACTCCGGACGGTGAGCAAGCCCACAACCCTTTTGTCCGGGTTCCAGATCACTCCGGCTACCCGGCGTATCACAGTCGAGGATCAATATAGTACAGTCCGCCGCGCATTGCTGACATTTCCGGCATCCGTCCGGGTGTCGTGGTCGTCGCACGCGGGGGTCACGCCGACCAACTCACGCCGGTGGTACCGGAGACCTAACAGATTACTCTGAGTGCGGCCGGAACGGAGGTGAATCTGACTTTTTCCCGCTCGCCAAGATAGTCGCCATCGAGCTGAAACGCCTGTGGACGGCTCGCGACCAGCGTGAACTCGCCCACGTCGTGTAGCCGAAGCACCTGACGACCGCGCGGATTGGGCGTGGCGGAGAAGAACTGCGTGACTGTACGTGTCGTACTGGCAACGCCTAGCTGGCGCAGTGCCAGCACGTCCAGCCCGAGATCGAACGACGCCTCCGGATTCGGGTTGACCTCCCGGTCCCCGATGTACGTCCACGGAGCGGTGTTCTGCACGATGATCGTCGCCAGATCGCCCTCTGCCGTCTCGCCCGGACGCTCCAACTGGATCGCCGGGTGCCGCCGCTCGGCCCCGACGAGAAGCTGCGCCGAGAAGGCCCGGAAGTAGAGCGCGGGAGACGGCACCCGCCCGCGGCGGCGCGCCTCCTCGACCCGGTGGATCACCGCCGCGTCGAGCCCGAAGCCGGCACAGAAAGTGAAGTAGCGGTCGTCGGCCCGGCCGAGCCCGATCGTCCGGTGCCGGCCCAGCCGCAGACCCTCCAGGATCATGCTGGCGCCCTCCGGCCACTCGCGCGGTAGGCCGAGCGCCCGGGCGAAGACGTTGGTCGAGCCACCCGGCACGGTGGCCAGGGCCGGCAACCGCTCGGCGCTCGGCGCCTCGCCGCCGGCGGTGGTCGCCGTCATCAGCCCGTTGACCACCTCGTTGACCGTCCCGTCGCCGCCGAGGGTGACCACCGCGTCGACGCCCTCCTCGGCGGCCTCCCGGGCCAGCGTGGTGGCGTGGCCACGCCGGCGGGTGTAGCGCACGGAAAGGTCGACCTCGCTACGCAGCGCGCGGACCAGTACGTCCCGCGCGCGCTCGCTGGTGGTGGTGGCCTTCGGATTGACCAGCAGGACGGCCCGCATGGGCGGCACTGTACTCCGGCACCTCACCGGTATCGTGACCGCGTGACCATCGACCCCGCCCTGGCCCCAGTCACCCTCCGTTGGGCAGTCCGGCTGTTGTGGGGTCAGGCGGTCGCCGTCGGGCTGGTCGCCGCCTGGCTGGTCTTCGCCGATCTCACCGCCGAAGCCACCGACCTGACGTCGGCGCTGATGGTCACGGCCTTCGCCATCGGCGTCGCGGTGGCCCTCTGGGCGCTGGGTAACGCGCTGTCGCGGCGTCGGGCGGGTGCCCGAGCGCCCGCCATCGTGCTCCAACTGATGCTGCTGCCGATCGGCTGGTTCATGATCCAGGGCGGGCTCGGCTGGCTCGGTGTCCCGCTGATCGCGCTCGGGGTCGGCGTCACCTGGCTACTGGTGAGCCCGCCCACCACCCGGGCGCTGGGCTTCGAGTGAGGTGACCGGCGGGAAAACCCTCACCAGCCGGAGGCACGCCGGGTGAGCAGCGAGATGGTGGCCCGGCCGTCGGTCGCGCCCGCCGTCGCCGACGTGGTCAGCGCGGTGAGCACCTTCCACGCGAACGACGACTCCGCCGGAAGCTTGGCGCCCGGCACCGTCGGCACGGTCACCTCGACGGTCAGCGCATCCTCGGTCACCGAGAAGCGGCAGTCGAGTTCGGCACCCGGCGCGGCGATGGCGAGCAGCATGGCGCAGGCCTCGTCCACCGCGATGCGCAGATCCTCGATCTCGTCGAGGGCGAACTGGAGACGAGCCGCGAGGCCGGCCGTGGCGGTGCGGAGCACGCTGAGATAGCCGCCCTCCGCAGGCACGGTGAGGTGCACGACATCATCGTCGGTCGTCAGTTGGCCGGTCAGTTGAGTCACCACTCATCCCCCCGATCGGGGACTCTACCCGCTCCGGCAGCCGGCCGGTCGCGGCGGTCAGCGCGGCGGTCGGACGGGGCCGCACGGCCCGGTGCGGACGTGGCCGGAGGGCCTGGGGCGCATCGGCGGCCGGCGCGTCCCGGTGAGGACGCGTCGGCCGCCGACGCAGTTGCCGTACGCGGGCGACGTCACGCCTGCTTGGTCTCCCAGAAGATCTTCGAGATCTCGTCGATCTTCTGCAGCAGCTCGTCCGCCTTGGTCGGGTCGGTGGCGCCCTTGGCGCCGGCCGCGCCGGCCAGCTTGGTGGCCTCGTTGAACAGCTGGTGCAGGTTCGGGTACTTCTCGAAGTGCGGGGGCTTGAAGTAGTCGGTCCACAGCACCCAGAGGTGGTGCTTGACCAACTCGGCCCGCTGCTCCTTGATCAGGATGGCCCGGGTACGGAACTCGGGGTCGGTGTTGGCCTGGTACTTCTCGCAGATCATTTTTACCGACTCGGCCTCGATCCGGGCTTGCGCCGGGTCGTAGACCCCACAGGGCAGGTCACAGTGGGCGCTCGCGGTCACGCGGGGCGCAAGGATGCGTGGAAGTCGCATCGGGATCCTCCATGGGAAGTTTGCGATGATCCAAGACGACATTACTCCTGGACGGTGGTCCCCGAGGCTGCTGGAGGTGAAACCCGTGCCCGCGTCCCGGCTGCGGTGGCCCCTGTCGGCCGTGCTGGTGACCGGCCCGTCCATGGCGCCGACGCTGCGGCACGGCGACGCGGTGCTGGTTCGCCGCGGTGGCCGGGCGATCCGGCCCGGCGACGTGGTGATCGCGGTCTTCCGCACCCGCCCCGACCTGCTGGTGGTCAAGCGGGCGGTCCGTCCGGCCGGCGGCGGATGGTGGCTCTCCGGGGACAACAGCCTGGTCACCGACGACTCCCGGGCATACGGCGTGGCCGACGTGCAGGGCCGGGTGGTGGCCCGCTACTGGCCCCGGCCCGGCCGGGTGCCGTCAGATCGGTTATGACCCTGCTCACATACCGCCCCCCTGGGCGTGACTATGCTCGGAAGTGCCCGGGTGACCCCCCGCACCGCGCGCCGCCGCTCGCTCGCCTCACCGTGCGCCCGACCGGCTGGTCCAGCTGCTCGACTTTCCTGGAGTCACCATGTCTTCGTCCACCGTGGACCCTGCTGATCCCGTCTTCCAACTGCACCGGGGCGGCAAGATGGCCATTGTCTCGACGGTCCCGCTGACCAGCCGGGACGACCTCTCCCTCGCGTACACCCCGGGTGTGGCCCGGGTCTGCGAGGCGATCGCCGCCGACCCGACCCTGGCCCACGACTACACCTGGGCCTCGCGCGCCGTCGCGGTCGTCACCGACGGCTCGGCGGTACTCGGTCTCGGCAACATCGGTCCGAGAGCCGCGCTGCCGGTGATGGAGGGCAAGGCCGTCCTGTTCAAGCAGTTCGGCGGGATCGACGCGGTACCGGTCTGCCTGGACACGCAGGACGTCGACGAGATCGTCGCGACGGTCAAGGCGCTCGCCCCGTCGTTCGGTGGCATCAACCTTGAGGACATCAGCGCGCCGCGCTGCTTCGAGGTGGAGCGCCGGCTCGACGAGGCGCTGGACATCCCGGTCTTCCACGACGACCAGCACGGCACCGCGATCGTCGTGCTGGCCGCGCTGCGTAACGCCGCGACGCTGCTCAACCGCAAACTCGGCGACCTGCGGGTGGCCGTCAGCGGCGCCGGTGCCGCCGGGGTCGCGGTGACCAGGATGCTGGTGGCCGGCGGTGTGGACCCGCAGCGCGTGGTGGTCTGTGACTCCCGAGGCATCATCTCCCGGCAGCGCACCGGTCTGACCGGCACCAAGGCCGAACTCGCCGAGCTGACCAACGCCGACGGTCGACAGGGCGACATCACCGAGGCGCTGCGCGACGCCGACGTACTGATCGGCGTCTCCGGCGGGCAGATCCCCGAGCAGGCGGTGGCCGGGATGGCCCCGGGCGGGATCGTGTTCGCACTGGCCAACCCCACCCCGGAGGTGCCTCCGGAGATCGCCGCGCGGCACGTCGCGGTGGTCGCCACCGGCCGCAGCGACTACCCGAACCAGATCAACAACGTGCTGGCCTTCCCGGGCGTCTTCCGGGGCGCGATGCAGGCCCGGGCCAGCCGGATCACCGACGCCATGAAGGTCGCGGCGGCCGACGCCATCGCCTCCGTGGTGGCCGAGGCGCTGACCCCGGAGGCGATCGTGCCCTCGCCGCTCGACCCCCGGGTCGCCCCCGCCGTCGCCGAAGCGGTCGCCGAGGCCGCCCGCCGCGACGGCGTCGCCCGCGCCTGACGTGCAAGGAAGGGCCCCCTCTTAACGCCTCCGGTAGTAGAGGGGGCCCTTCTTAACAGCGGCTCACCTTGTTACGGTGCGGATCATGCTTGCCGCCTTCGCCTCCCGTTTCGACGACGCCGACCCGCTCGCCGCGCTCACCGTCGGTGAGCGGCCCGAGCCGAGCCTGCCCGACGACGACTGGGTGACGTTGCGCGTCACAGCCAGCTCGCTCAATCACCACGACCTGTGGTCGCTGCGGGGGGTCGGGCTCCGCACCGAGCAGCTGCCGATGATCCTCGGCTGCGACGCGGCCGGGGTCGACCCGGACGGCAACGAGGTGGTCGTCTACCCGGTGGTGCCCACCCCCGGTGACCCGCGCGGAATGTCCATCCTCTCCGAGCACTTTCCCGGCACCCTGGCCGAGCGGGTGGCCGTACCCCGGTCGAACCTGCTGCCGCTGCCGGCGGGGCTGGCGGCGACCGACGCTGCCTGCCTGCCGACGGCCTGGCTCACCGCGTGGCGGATGCTCACCGCGAAGGGTCGGGTCGACGAGGCCGAGGCCGTCCTGGTCCAGGGCGCCGGGGGTGGCGTGGCCACCGCGGCGGTCGCGCTCGCCGTCGCCATGGGCAAGCGGGTGTACGCGGCCAGCCGCGACGCCGCCAAGCGGACGCGGATCGCCGAGCTGGGGGCGACCGCCGTCGAGCCCGGCGCACGGCTACCCGAGCGGGTCGACGTGGTGATCGAGACGGTCGGCGCGGCCACCTTCGACCACTCGCTGAAGTCGGCCGCCCCGGGGGCGCGGATCGTGGTCTCCGGTGCGACGGCCGGGCACGAGCCGAAGGTCAACCTGCGTCGGGTCTTCGCCATGCAGCTGGAGATCCTGGGCACCTCGATGGGTACCCCGGGCGAGCTGACCGACCTGCTGGCCTTCTGCGCCGAGCGGGGGGTCCGCCCGGTGGTGGACAGCGTGGTGCCGTTGCGCCGGGTCGCTGACGCGTTCGCCCGCCTGCACTCCGGGGACGTCTTCGGCAAGATCGTCGTCGACCACACCGCGTGAGGCGAAGTGTTAAGCGGGGGCCCCTGCTCTACCTGAGGCGTTAAGCAGGGGCCCTTCCTTCGGCTACAGGTGGTTGTCGAGGGTGGCGATGTCGCCGCCGGCGCTGGCGGTGGGGATGCGTTCCTTGGCCGCCGCGTCGCCGTAGAGCGTCCAGCGCAGGAACTCGATGGTGGTGTCGGCGACCACCCGCAGCGAAGCGCCGTCACCGTCGCGCAGCAGGTCCCGGCCGTGGTCGCCGTCCGGCAGGCTCAACATCGCCTTCGGCCAGGGCACCTTGTCGTACACCGCCTTGCCGGCGGAGTACTGCACCACCTCGTCGGCCTCGCCATGCACGAACAGTTGCGGCGCGGTGGCACCGGCGAAGGCGGTACCCACCCCGACGGCGGTGCCGGCGAAGACGATCCCGGCGGCCAGCCGCTCGTCCCGGCCGGCGGTGAACAGCCCGATGGTGGTCACGCCGCCTGCGGAGTGGCCGGCGGCGGCGACCCGGTCGGTGGCCAGCCGGCCGCGCAACGGATCGCCGTCGCGTCCGTCGAGGGCGAGCACCCGGGTCAGGGCGTACGACACGTCGGCGGGTTGGTTGAGCACGTCGAGCACGTTGTTGCCGTCGCCACGTCGGGAGGTGTTGGGGAACGTCGGCGCGGCCACCACGAAACCGGCTGCCGCCCAGCGCGTCAGCAGGGCGGCGTAGTCGGTCGGCCGACCGCCCAGGCCGTGGCTGAACATGACGACCGGGAACTTTCCGTCCGCGCCCTGCGCCGAGTCCACCGGCTCACCCCCCGCCCGACCGGATGCCGGGTACCAGATGGTCACCGGCAGTGACCGGTCGCCGTCGCGGGTCAGCTTGAGCTGCCGTACGCCGACCGCGAAGGCGCGTTCCGGCGCGCTGCCGGCGGGAATCGCCGGCGCCGGGGGGGCCGCCGGTGGTGCGGAGGCGGTGGCCTGCGGGGCGGGTGGATCAGCCCCCTCGGCGGGCCCACGGTCGGTGGAACACCCGACCAGCGTGCTGGCGACCAGCGTGCTGGCGATCAGGACTGAGGCGGCGCGACGCGACATGGCTCCGATTGTGCCTCGCCGCCACCCGGCACCCGCCACCCGGCACCCGCCACCCGCCGGCGCGTACGCCAGGCATGGGGCGGCCGGGGTGGACCGGTTTCGCTAAGGTTCCCGGCATGGCTGAGAACTACACCGACCCGAGCGGCAACACCGAAGCGTTCCGCGCCTTCGCCAACCCGGAGGCTCCGGCGGAGACGGCGTCGCGTACCAACCTGATCGTCGGGGCAGCCGTCGTCGCGGTGGTGCTGATCGCCCTCGCCACCTGGCTCGCCTTCGGCTGACCCGCCCGCCCGGGTGGTCAGTTGCCGTCGGAGACCACCGCCCGGGCGGCCCGGGCGATCTCCCGCTCCTCGTCGGTGCTGACGACGCAGACCGCGACCTGCGCACCGTCCGGTGAGATGAACCGGTCGCCGCTGCCCGCGTTGCGCTCCGGGTCGACGGCGACACCGAGCCGACCCAGTCCGGCCAGTGCGGCCGCGCGCACCGGCCCGGAGTGCTCGCCGACACCGGCGGTGAAGGTGACCGCGTCCACCCGGCCGAGCAGGGCGTAGTACGCCCCCACGTAACCGGTGAGCCGACGGCAGTAGATGTCGAAGGCGAGCATCGCCGCCTCGTCCCCGGCCGCCCGCCGGGCGAGCACCTCTCGCATGTCGTTGGCCCCGGTCAGCCCCAGCAGGCCACTGCGGTGGTTGAGCAGGTCGTCGATCTCGTCGACGCCCATCCCGCCCTCGCGACGCAGGTGGAACACGACGGTGGGATCGAGGTCGCCGCTGCGGGTACCCATCACCAGGCCCTCCAGCGGGGACATGCCCATCGAGGTGGCGATGCTGCGCCCACCGGCGACGGCGCAGGCGCTGGCCCCGTTGCCCAGGTGCAGGGTGATCGTGTTGACCTCGGCGTACGGGCGACCCAGCAGCTCCGCGGTCCGCCGGGAGACGTACGCGTGCGAGGTGCCGTGGAATCCGTACCGCCGGATGCCGTACCGCTGCGCGATGTCCCGGTCGATCGCGTACGTGGCGGCGGATTCCGGCAGTGTGTGGTGGAACGCCGTGTCGAAGACGGCCACCTGCGGCACCCCCGGCAGTGCCTCGCGGGCCATCGCGATGCCGGCCAGGTTCGCCGGGTTGTGCAGCGGCGCCAGCGGCACCAGGTCGGTGATGGCGGCCAGCACCGCGTCGTCGACCAGGGTCGGTGTGGTGAACCGCCGGCCGCCGTGCACCACCCGGTGGCCCACGGCGGCGAGCCCGGTCAGGTCCAGCCCGGCCAGGATCTGCCGGACCGCGCCGGCGTGGTCGGCCGGACCGCCGCCGGGCTCGCCGACCCGTTCGACGACGCCCTTGTCGAGGACGTGGTCGTCGTCGTACAGCCGGTACTTCACCGACGACGATCCGCAGTTGAGCACGAGTACCTTGCTCATGACGCCTCGGCGAGCGCGGCGGCCTGGATGGCGGTGATCGCCACGGTGTTCACGATGTCCGGCACGGTGGCCCCTCGGGAGAGATCGTTGACCGGCCGGCGCAGGCCCTGCATCACCGGCCCGACGGCGACCGCCCCGGCCGAGCGCTGCACCGCCTTGTACGTGTTGTTGCCCGTGTTCAGGTCCGGGAAGATGAAGACCGTGGCCCGCCCGGCGACCGCACTGCCGGGCAGCTTCATCGCCGCCACGGCCGGGTCGATGGCGGCGTCGTACTGGATCGGGCCCTCCACGGCCAGCTCGGGTCGACGCTGACGGACCAGCGCGGTGGCTTCCGCGACCTTCTCCACGTCCTCTCCCGCACCCGAGCTGCCGGTCGAGTACGACAGCATCGCCACCCGGGGTTCGATGCCGAACCGGGCCGCGGTGTCCGCCGAGGAGATCGCGATGTCGGCGAGCTGGGCGGCGTCCGGGTCGCGGTTGACGGCGCAGTCGCCGTACACCAGCACCCGGTCGGCGAGCAGCATGAAGAAGACGCTGGAGGCGACGGAGACCCCCGGCAGGTTCTTGATGATCTCGAACGCGGGCCGGATGGTCGCCGCGGTGGTGTGCGTGGCGCCGGAGACCATGCCGTCGGCGTGGCCGGCCCACACCATCATCGTGCCGAAGTAGTTCGGCTGCGCCACGATGTCGTGCGCCAACTCGACGGTCACCCCCCGGTGGGCGCGCAGCTCCGCGTACGCCTGGGCGAACTCCTCCCGCAGCGGGCTGGTCGCCGGGTCGGCCACGGCCGCTCCGGCGATGTCGACGCCCAGTTCCCGGGTACGCCGTGCCACGTCGTCGGGGTTGCCGAGCAGGGTGAGGTCGGCCACCCCCCGGCGGAGCAGGATCTCCGCGGCGCGCAGAATCCGTTCCTCGGTGCCCTCCGGCAGGACCAGGTGGCGACGCCGGGTGCGGGCCCGGTCGATCAGGTCGTACTCGAACATCAGCGGGGTGACCCGCTTCGAGCGGCTGACCGCGAGCCTGCGGGCCAGGTCATCGGTGTCCACGTTGGCCTCGAAGGCGCCGAGGGCGGCCTCCACCTTGCGGGCGTTGGCCGCGCTGGGCCGCCCCTCGATCCGGCTGGACGCGGCGACCGTGTCGTAGCTGTCGCTGGCCACGCTGAGCACCGCGAGGCCGGTGTTCAACCCCTCGAAGAGCCGCAGCGCCCGGGGATCCGGCTGTTCGCCGAGGGTGAGGACCAGCCCGGCCACCGAGACCTGGCCGGCGACGTGCGCGGCGCTCGACGCCACCAGCAGGTCGTCCCGGTCGCCGGGGGTGATCACCAGGCAGCCGTCGGTCAGGTGTTCCAGCAGCGTCGGCACGTGCGCCGCGCCGACGACGTAGTCGAGCACGTCGCGGCCGAGGGCTGCCTCGTCGCCGGCGAGCAGCGTCGCGCCGAGCGCGGCGGCCACCTCGGCCACCGTCGGCGCCGACACGCTCGGCACCTCCGGGATCGCGTACGCGGGCACCGGCAGCTCGGGCAGGGTCATCGGCTCGGGTACCCGGTTGGCGATCACCGCCAGCACTGTCGCGCCGAGGTCCACGAGATCGAAGTACGCCCCGCGGGCCGCCGCCGCGATCGCCTCCGGCGACTGGCCGTACCCGTCCACGACCGGCACCACCACGCTGCCGAACTCGGTCGCCAGCCGGGCGTTGAAGGCCAGTTCACGGGAGGGAGCGCCGTCGCTGGAGTCGGCGAAGTCGCTACCGACCACCACGACGGCCGCGCACTGCTGCTCGACCGCACGGTAGCGCTGGACCACCCGTGAGATCAGTTCTTCCCGCCGTCCGTTCGAGACCAGGGCGGTGGCCTCGGCGTATGTGGCTCCGGCCAGGTCAGAAGGGGTAATGTCCACGCGGTAACGCTCGCTGAGCAGGGCGATGATGTGATCGGGTCCGGTCGACGGCACCAACGGCCGGAACACGCCGATCCGCTCGACCTGCCGGGAGAGCAGTTCGGCGAGGCCGAGCGCGATCATCGACTTGCCGCCGCCGGATCCCACGCTGGTGAGGTAGACGCTGCGGGCCATGCGGCCAACCTACTCGGTCCGGGTGATTGTCACTCGACAACCAACTAGGGATGGTCTCGCCGTTTTCGCATGTCAGATAGGACACCTGGGCAAGAAAGTGAAAGGTATTCACCTTTAAGCTTGCGCAGGTGGAGGGACCAACACAGATCATTCCTGTCGCACCGGAGCCACCCCCCGTCTTCGTCGATCCGAGTGGTCGACGGCAACGATGGCTGCGCCGCAGCGCCTACTTTCTCGGCCTGGCGGGACTGGTTTACACGGCGATGGTCGGCATCAGCTTCGCCGGCGGGCCGGTCCGCCCGGAGACGATCATCCCGTTCGTCGAGCCCGCCGAGACCTGGCAGCCGCCGCCCCCCTCCCCGGCGGCCACGCCCTCGGCGTCGCTCACGGCCGCCCCGTCGTCCATCCCGGTCGCGCCGCAGCCCCCCGCGCCCGCTCCCTCCACCGCGCCCAGCACCGCTGCGACCTCGGCCACTGCCTCCCTGCGCCCGTCCCCGACGCCGACGCCGACCACTGCCCGACCCAGCGGTACGCCGTCACGCAGTCCCTCCCGGAGCGCACCGCCGGCCAGCGACCCGGCCCCGAACAGCCCGACGCCCACGGCGTCGCCGTCGCCGGAACCGGCCGAACCGAGTGAGGCAACCACCCCCTGATGAGCCACCCGTACCCGCCCGGCCGACCGGGACACCACGCCCCCTCCGGCCCGCCGGACCGGCCACGGCGGCAGGTCCGGCAGAGCCCGGCGGCCCGCGCCCGGCGACTCGTTCCCCGTCCGAGCCTGACGATCTACGCGATGGTCTTCGTGCTGCTCGGCGGCATCCTCTTCGTCCAGGCGTACGCCAATGGCTCGTTCATCCCCGACTACCGGGCGGAGAACATCACCGGCAGCGGCCAGGTCGACGTCCCCGACGAGATCCTCGGAGGTGGACCGATCGTCAACACCACCGCCGACCGCCCGCAGTCGTACCGACTGCCGGCCCGGACCATCGCGCTCACCTTCGACGACGGCCCGGACCCACGGTGGACCCCCGAGGTGATGCGGGTGCTGGACAAGCACCAGGTGCCCGGCACCTTCTTCGTCCTCGGCAACCAGGTCGTCCGTAACCCGGAGATGGTCCGCACACTGGCCGCGAACGGACACGAACTCGGTGTGCACACCTTCACCCACCCGCACCTCACCGAGATCCCCGGCTGGCAGCGCCGGATGGAGTACACCCAGACCCAGCTCGCCATCGCCGGGGCCACCGGCATCCGGACCAACCTGTTGCGGTTTCCGTACTCGTCCCGGGCGGACGCCTTCGTCAACCAGGACTGGCCGATCCTGCAACAGGCCGGTGAACTCGGCTACCTCTCGGTCGTCAACGACCTGGACAGCCGGGACTGGGAACGGCAGGGCCCGGACGGGATGATCGAGCGGACCACCCCGCAGGGCTACTCCGGCGCGATCACCCTCTGGCACGACTCCGGCGGCGACCGCTCCCAGACCATCGAGGCGTTGGAGCGGTACATCCCGATGATGAAGGAGCGGGGTTACACCTTCACCACGGTCAGCGGCGGGCTGAACCTGGCGCTGGTCGATGCCGGCGTCACCGGGACCGAGGCCGGTCCGGTGGCGGCGTCGGCCGGAGAGCGCCGGCGCGGCCAGGTGCTGATCACGGCGGTCCGTGCCGCCGACGGCACCTTCGCTCTCTTCGGTGGGCTCTTCCTCCTCGTCGGCGCGCTCACCATCGGCCGTACCGTGCTGCTGTTCGTGCTGGCGCTGCGGCACGCCCGCCAGCGGCGTCGCCGGGACTTCGCCTGGGGGCCGCCGGTCACCGAGCCGGTCTCGGTGATCGTGCCCGCGTACAACGAGAAGGAGGGGATCGCCGCGGCGGTCCGCTCGCTCGCGGCGGGCGACCACCCTGGCGGGATCGAGGTGGTGGTGGTCGACGACGGATCGACCGACGGCACCGCCGACATCGCCGCCGGTCTCGGCCTGCCGAACGTACGCGTGGTCCGCAAGCCCAACGGCGGCAAGCCCAGCGCGCTGAACACCGGCGTCGCCCTCGCCCGGCACGACCTGATCGTGATGGTCGACGGGGACACCGTCTTCGAGCCCGACGCGCTCCGCCGCCTGGTCCAGCCCTTCGGCGACCCGCAGGTGGGTGCGGTCGCCGGCAACGTCAAGGTGGGCAACCGGCGCGGCATGATCGCCAAGTGGCAGCACATCGAGTACGTGATCGGCTTCAACCTCGACCGCCGCCTCTACGAGACGCTGCGGTGCATGCCCACCATTCCCGGTGCGATCGGCGCGTTCCGCCGCGCGGCCCTGGAGTACGCCGGCGGGATGACCGACGACACGCTGGCCGAGGACACCGACATCACCATGGCCCTGGGCCGGGCCGGCTGGAAGGTGGTGTACGAGGAGAGTGCCCGTGCCTGGACCGAGGCGCCGACCAGCTTCGGTCAGCTGTGGAAGCAGCGGTACCGGTGGAGCTACGGCACCATGCAGGCGATGTGGAAGCACCGCCGCTCGGTGCTCGACAAGGGCGCCTCCGGCCGGTTCAGCCGTCGCTGCCTGGCGTTCCTGACCCTGTTCGGGGTGTTGCTGCCGCTGACCGCGCCGGTCATCGACCTGCTTGCCATCTACGGCCTGATCTTCCTGAACCGGACCGAGACGGCGTTGGCCTGGCTGGCCATGCTCGGGTTGCAGTTCCTCACCGCGATCGTGGCGTTCCGCCTCGACAAGGAGAAACTCGGCGTCCTCTGGGTGCTGCCGTTGCAGCAGTTCGTCTACCGCCAACTCATGTACCTGGTGTTGCTCCAGTCGGTGGCCACCGCGCTGACCGGGGGCCGGCTGGGCTGGCAGAAGCTGACCCGCACCGGGCTGGAGCAGCCCGGCGGGCCGGGGAGCCCCCGGCCACCGGTGCCCGTCCCGACCGGCACCGCCGCCGTCCGGCAGGTCCGCCGCTGACCTCGGTCCCGCGCCCCCCAGCTTCGCCGGAGCGTGCCCGGCCCCTCAGCCTCACCGGAGCGTGCCCGGCGCTCCTCAGCCGGCGCGCTCGGCGAGACCGAGGGCGTACTCGGGCCACCAGGCGCCGCTGGGCGGCTCGCCCGGGCGGCAGGCACCGTCGGACTCGCCCGGATACTTGATCCAGAGCAGGGCGTCGACCCGGTCCAGACCGGTGTCGGTGGTGGGGTCCGCGCCGAGCGCCCGGCCCGGCGGATTGCACCAGCTCGGCGCGGAGCGTACGTGCTCGCGCGGGTACGCGCCCCTGCCGTTGCGGCTCGTGTCGACGACGAACGTGGCCGTGCCGCCGAGGGCGTCGGAAAGTTGGTGGCCGTAGGTCACGTTCTGTGGCGTACCGATGAAGTTGGCGACGTTGAGCGCGAACCCGTCGGCCTCGTCGACGCCGGCTCGGCGCAGGGCCGCCGCCAACCGGGCGGTGTCCTTGATCCAGGCCGGGTGGCCGGCGTCCAGGTAGATCCGGGCGCTGCCGGTGCTGCCGAGCACCGCGACCGCGTCACGCAACAGCGCGAGTCGCATGTCGACGTCGTCGACGCACCGCTGCACCGCGTCCGGTACCGCGCCCGGTTCGAGGATGATCGTGACCGGGCGTCCCTGCACCCCGCTGGCCACCCGTCGGATCCAGTCCTGGTACGCCTCGGCCGACCCGGCGCCGCCCGAGCCCTGCCGAGCGCAGTCGCGCTGCGGGATGTTGTGGGTGACGAGCACCGGGGTCTGGCCGGAGCGGCTCGCCCCGGCCAGGAAGTTCGACACCTCCTCGGCCACCGCCTCGGAGTCGCCGACCAGCCAACGGGCGGTCGGGCGGGTGCTGATTCGGCGCAGCGTCGCGGCCTCCTCGGCCCGTCCCTCCCGCTCCCACTCGGTGACCTGCAACGCGGCTGCACCGTGCGGGTCGAGGTAGAAGACGGGCGGCAGCGGCACCGCCGAACCGCCGGCGCTGGACGTCCCGGTCGGCGGCTCCCCGGCTGCCTCGGTGCCGCATCCGGAGAGCAGGAAGGTCAGCGCGACCCCCGCCACCAGGGCGGATCTGCGGGAGCTGCGCGGCATGGCCGCCACGCTACCGGGTGCTCCGGCTACTCGTCGTCGGGGTCGTCGAGGCGGGCGAGCCAGGTGGCGAAGCGCTCGATCGGGGTCTCGAACTCGGGGTTCAGGTCGACGAAGTCACGCAGCCGCTCGCCGAGCCACTCCAGGGTGACCTCCTCGTCGCCTCGGCGCTGGACCAGCTCCTCGATGCCGCGGTCGGTGAAGTACACATGATCTCCTCGAACATGCCGCTGGGGCGGACCCCGTCTCGGGTGGTCCGCCCCAGCGCGCGTCTGATGGCGTCAGGGCCGGGGGAGAGCAGCCTCGATGAGGGCGGCCTGCTCGACCTCGTGCATCTTGGCCGAGCCGACGGCCGGAGCGGCGGCGGCCGGCCGGGAGATGCGGCGGAGCCGGACCCCGTCGAGGTGCTCCAGCAGGTTGAGCGCGACGAACGACCACGCGCCCTGGTTGGCCGGTTCCTCCTGCACCCAGGCGAAGTCCTCCGCGTTCGGGTACTGGGCGAGGGCGGCCCGGATCTCCTCCACCGGCATCGGGTAGAGCTGCTCCAGCCGGAGGATCGCGGTGTCGCTGACGCCACGCTCCTGCCGGGCCTGGAACAGGTCGTAGTAGACCTTGCCGGAGCAGAGCAGCACCCGCTTGACCTGCTCCGGGGCCGGAGCGGCCTGGTCGGCCAGCACGGGGGCGAAGGTGCCGGTGGTGAAGTCCTCCACCGAGGAGACGCAGAGCTTGTGCCGCAGCAGCGACTTCGGGGTGAACACCACCAGCGGCTTGCGCTTCGGCGAGAGGGCCTGGCGCCGCAGCAGGTGGAAGTAGTTCGCCGGCGTGGTCGGGATGGCCACCCGCATGTTGTCCTCGGCGCAGAGCTGGAGGAACCGCTCCGGGCGACCGGAGGTGTGGTCCGGGCCCTGTCCCTCGTGACCGTGCGGCAGCAGCAGGGTGACCGCGGAGCGCTGGCCCCACTTCACCTCGCCGGAGGAGATGAACTCGTCGATCACCGATTGGGCCCCGTTGACGAAGTCGCCGAACTGAGCCTCCCAGCAGACCAACGCGTCGAGGTTCTCCACGGAGTAGCCGTACTCGAAGCCCATCGCGGCGTACTCGGACAGCAGCGAGTCGTGCACGAAGAACCGGGAGCGCTCGCCGTCGCCGGTCAGCGCCTTCAACGGCAGGTAGTCGTCGCCGGTCTCCGCGTCGACCACGGAGGCGTGCCGCTGCACGAAGGTGCCCCGACGGGAGTCCTGCCCGGCGAGCCGGACGGTCACCCCGTCGTGCAGCAGCGCGCCGAAGGCGATGATCTCGCCGAAGCCCCAGTCGATGTTTCCCTCGACGGCCATCCGGGCCCGCCGGTCGAGCAGTTGCTGGATCCGCTTGTGCGGGGTGAAGCCCTCGGGCAGGTTGACGTGCGCCTCGCCGATGGCCTTGACGACCGACGCCTCGGTCGCCGTCTGCACCTGCGGCTCCGGCTCGTCCTGCCGCGGCGGCCGGCTGACCTGGCGCGGCGCGCTGGCCGCGTCGCGGGTGGCCTTGAAGACCCGCTCCAGCTGCGACTGGTAGTCGCGCAGCAGCTCCTCGGCATCCTCCACGGTGATGTCGCCCCGCCCGATCAGCTCCTCGGTGTAGAGCTTGCGGACCGAGCGCTTCGAGTCGATGATCCGGTACATCTGGGGGTTGGACATCGAGGGGTCGTCCCCCTCGTTGTGCCCGCGTCGCCGGTAGCAGACCAGGTCGATCACGACGTCCTTGTTGAATGCCTGCCGGTACTCGAAGGCCAGCCGGGCCACCCGGACCACGGCCTCCGGGTCGTCGCCGTTGACGTGGAAGATCGGCGCCTGGATCATCCGGGCCACGTCGGTGCTGTAGAGGCTGGAGCGGCTGTACTCCGGGGCGGTGGTGAAGCCCACCTGGTTGTTGACCACCACGTGCACCGTCCCGCCGGTGCGGTAACCGCGCAGCTGGGAGAGGTTGAGCGTCTCGGCCACCACGCCCTGGCCGGCGAAGGCCGCGTCGCCGTGCACCGCCAGCGGCAGCACGGTGTAGCCCTCCAGCTTGAGGTCGATGCGGTCCTGCTTGGCCCGCACGATGCCTTCCAGCACCGGGTCGACGGCCTCCAGGTGGGACGGGTTCGCCACCACCGAGACCTTGACCGAGTGGTCGCCGCCCGGGGTGGTGAACTTGCCGTTCTGGCCGAGGTGGTACTTCACGTCGCCCGAGCCCTGGGTGGAGCGCGGGTCCAGGTGCCCCTCGAACTCCGAGAAGATCTTCTCGTACGGCTTGCCGACGATGTTGGCCAGCACGTTGAGCCGGCCCCGGTGGGCCATGCCGATGACGACCTCGTCCAGCCCGCCCTCGGCGGACGCCTCCAGCACCTCGCCGAGCAGCGGGATCAGCGACTCGCCACCCTCCAGCGAGAAGCGCTTCTGGCCGACGTACTTGGTCTGCAGGAAGGTCTCGAACGCCTCGGCGGCGTTGAGCCGGTTCAGCACGTGCTTCTGCTCGTCGGCCGGCGGCTTCTCGTACTTGCGCTCGACCCGCTCCTGGATCCAACGGCGCTCCGCCGGGTCCTGGATGTGCATGTACTCGATGCCGAGCCGTCGGCAGTACGAGTCGCGCAGCACGCCGAGGATCTCGCGCAGCCGCATCCGCTGCCGGCCGGCGAAGCCGTTGACGGGGAAGGTGCGGTCCAGGTCCCAGAGGGTCAGCCCGTGCTGGAGGACGTCCAGATCCGGGTGCTTGCGGATCTTGAACTCCAGCGGGTCGGTGTCGGCCATCAGGTGGCCGCGAACCCGGTACGAGTGGATCAGCTCGTGCACCCGAGCGGTCTTGTTGATCTGGCCCTCGCTGTCGACCGCGACATCGCGCATCCAGCGCACCGGCTCGTAGGGGATGCGCAGCGAGGTGAAGATCTGGTCGTAGAAGCCGTGCTCACCGAGCATCAGCTCGTGCATTGCCTTGAGGAACTCGCCGGACTGGGCGCCCTGGATGATCCGGTGGTCGTAGGTGCTGGTCAGCGTGATGACCTTGCTGACCGCCAGCTCGGCCAGGGTGGCCTCGCTCATGCCCTGGTACGGCGCCGGATACTCCATGGCGCCGACCCCGATGATCGCGCTCTGCGCCTGCATCAGTCGCGGCATGGAGTGCACCGTGCCGATGCCGCCGGGGTTGGTCAGCGAGATGGTGGTGCCGGAGTAGTCCTCCATGGTCAGCTCGTTGCGGCGGGCGCGTCGGACGACGTCCTCGTACGCCTGCCAGAACTGCCGGAAGTCCATCTTCTCGCAGCCCTTGATGGAGGGGACCACCAGGTTGCGGCTGCCGTCGGGCTTGGTCAGGTCGATGGCGATGCCCAGGTTGACGTGCTCCGGGCGGACCATCGCCGGCTTGCCGTCGACCTCGGCGAAGGAGTTGTTCATCTCCGGGTGGGCGACCAGTGCCCGCACCAGGGCGTAGCCGACCAGGTGGGTGAAGCTGACCTTGCCACCGCGGCCTCGTGCGAGGTGGTTGTTGATCACGATGCGGTTGTCGACCAGGAGCTTGGCCGGCACGGCGCGGACGCTGGTCGCGGTCGGCACCGCCAGGGAGGCGTCCATGTTCTGCACGATCTTGGCGGCGACCCCGCGCAACGGCGTGGTCTGCGGCCCGGCGGCGGTCGGTGCGGTCTGCACCGGCCGACTCTTTGCCGGCTCGGCCTTGGCGGCCGCCGGCTTGGCCTTCGCCGGGGCGGGCGAGGGGCGGCTCTCGGTCTTGGCTGGGGTCGCCGCAACGGTCGGCTCGGCCTTGGTGGCCGGCGCGCTCTTGGTGGCCGGCGCGCTCTTGGCGGCGGGTTGGGCCTTGGCCGGGGCTGTTTCCTTCGGTTCGGCTGTGGTGGCGGCTGACTGGCCGTCACCGTCACCGTCGGCTGCCCGGGCGGTGCCCGGGCCGGGCCGGTAGTCGGCGAAGAAGTCGTGCCAGGCCGGGTCGACGCTGGTGGGGTCGGCGAGGTAGCGCTGGTACATCTCCTCGACGATCCACTCGTTCGGGCCGAAACCCGCCAGTGGGTTCTCCTGCGAAGTCTGCTGGGTCGACACGGCCGGTAATCGCCTCTTTCACGCGGGTTTGGGTATCACGCGGTGGGGTCCGGTGACGTCGGGACGGACGCGCACGGGTGGTTTCCCAGGCTACGCCGTACCGGGCCGCAAGGCATTTCCGCCTCCGTCGCGTGGTCCGATTCACAATAGATGCCGGAAGTTCGGTAAGCGCTGGGTATCCCGTTGCTCGCTGCCACGGCCGGCGGGTCCGCTCCGGCGGGTCCGTCCGAGGGCCGACGGGCCCGGTTCGTCGGTCGTCCACCGGTGAACCAGGCCCGTCGGCCGCTCGCGGCCCCGAAATCAGGAGATGTCGCGCCGCCGGGTGATCAGGATTCCGGCCACGCCGCTGACCACGGCATAGCCCACCAGCACGAGCGCGCCGACCCACCAGGCGGGCAGCATCTCGTTCTCGCCCGGCGTAATCATGATCTGGGACGCGGCGGCTGGCCAGACCACCTGCCACTTCATCACGGCCATGTTGTCCAGCAGGTTCGACAGCAGCAGGAAGAGCAGACCCACCACCTGGGTACCGATCAGGTACAGCACCGAGGCGGTGATCACCGCGCCCAGCTGGTTGGTGATCAGGGTGCCGATGCCCACACCGAGCACCGTCCAGATGGCGTACGCCATCAGGTTGAGCAGCAGTGCCCGGTGGACCTCCCACTCGCCGAGCTGCGTGCCGTAGTCGTTGAGCGACAGGAACACCGCACCGGCGGCCAGGTCGATCACCGTGGTGACCAGCCAGAAGGCGAAGCCGAGCAGGCTGGCCGCGATGAGCTTGCTGACGATCACCGAGGTGCGTCGCGGGGTGGCCAGGAACGTCGTCGTCGCGGTCTGGTGGAAGAACTCGTTGGTGACCATGAGGATGCCGATGAGCATCACGAACATCAGGCCGAGGTACTGGCCGGAGGTGTAGAGGTTCGCCGCCTGGGCCGGCGCGGAGGCGGCGTCCCCGGTGTAGCCGAACTCCTCACCGCCGCCGCTGAGGGTCTCGCTGGCCAGCCAGGCGTTGAAGGCGAAGGCCAGGGCGATCGACAGGAACGCCCCGATGGCCAGCCACCACCAGGTGCTGGTCGTACGGATCTTGAGTAGTTCGGCGCGGACGAGGTTGCTCATCGGATGCCCGCCTTTCCGGCCGTCAGCTCCAGGAACACGCGTTCCAGGTCGGGTCGTTCAGTGGTCAGCTCGTGCAGCTCCACCCCGGCGGTCAGCGCCGCCCGGCCCACCGTCGGGGCGTCCACCCCGGCGATCAGGAGCGCGCCCTGACCGTCGGCCTCGACCGTGGCCGGCCCCTGCGCCAACGCGGCGGTCAGCGCGTCGGCCTGCGGGGTGCGGACCCGCACCCGGACGCCCTGCGCCATCGAGCCGATCACCTGGTCGACCGTGCCCTGCCGGACCAGCTGCCCGGCCGCGATGATCACCACGTCGTCGGCCAGTAGCTGCATCTCCGAGAGCAGGTGGCTGGAGACCAGTACGGTGCGGCCCTCGGCGGCCAGGCCCTTGAGGAACCCGCGCATCCACCGGATGCCCTCCGGGTCCAACCCGTTGGCCGGCTCGTCGAGGATCAGCACCCGGGGGTCGCCGAGCATCGCGGCGGCGATACCGAGCCGCTGCTTCATGCCCAGTGAGTAGCCCTTGAACTTGCGCTTCGCCGCCGGGGTGAGCCCGACCAGGGCCAACGCCTCGTCGGCCCGCTGCCGGGGCAGCCCGGCGGCTGCGGAGATCACCCGCAGGTGGTTGACGCCGGTACGGCCCTTGTGGGCGCTGGACGCCTCCAGCACCGCGCCGACGTGCCGTAGCGGGTCGGCCAGGTCGGGGTACCGGCGGCCGCCGATGGTCGCCGTGCCGGCGGTCGGGGTGACCAGGTTCAGCAGCATGCGCAGGGTAGTGGTCTTGCCCGCGCCGTTCGGGCCGAGGAAGCCGGTGACCCGACCCGGTTCGACCGTGAACGACAGATTGTTGACCGCGAGCACGTTCTTGTACTGCTTGGTCAGGCCGGAAACCACGATCTGCGCGTCATTGGTGGGGCTTGACTGCCCGTCGGTCATCGTTCTCCTCCCGTGTTGGCGCCGGAATGCGCCGTTGCACAGCGTGACGGTACTGGTCAACCAAATCAATCGGGCTCGCTCTGGAGATCGTGATCCGCCTCAGGCAGGAGTCGCCTCATCCCCAGGTACGAGCCGATCGACGGCGATGCCTACACCGCGATCCAGGTGGCCCGGGCGCGGCCGAGCAGGGCATCGTCCGGGGCGTACAGGCTGGTCGCCACCTGCGCCTTGCGGCCCTCGACAGCCATCACCGCGCCGGTGACCACGCACTCGTCGCCGGGGCGGGGCAGCGCCTCGATCCGCGCCGCGATCCGGCCGAGCACGTACGGGCGGCCGGCGTCGATCACCGCCCAGCCGCCGGGACAGTCCAGGACGGCCCAGACCATGGCGGCGTCGACCTGCTGCGGTACCCGCACCGACGCGGCCGTCCGGCCGTCCGGCAGGCGTCCGGGAAAGATCCGCAGGCCGTCGGCGCGGTCCGGGCCGCAGACGTAGCAGCCGGGAAACGGGTGGTCCACCAGCCCCGGGTACGCGGCCGAGGCGGCGCGGGCGGTCGACAGGTCGACCGGCGGCACCGGGTCGTCGTCGAACTCCGCCGCCGGGCGCAGCCGGGCGACCACCTCGCCGGCCGGGTCGCGCACCTCGCCGTCCACCAGCGCGAGCGGGGTGTCCAGCGGCGGCGGTCGGCGCAGGGTCACCTCGAGGAGACCCGGCCCGCCGTACGCGGTGGCGAAGACACCGGCGCTCCAGCCGCCGTTGCCGGATCCGGGTGGCCCGTTGAAGCACGCCTCGATGATCATCGGGTTTCCCTCCGCCGTGCCACCCGGCCTCGTCGCCGGGACACCGGCAGCCTCGCACGCTCCCCGCACGGGCATCGCGGGCGGGTCGGCCACCGGTCGCCGGCCGGCGTTCACCGGATCGACACCGCTGGCCACCAGGGCCGGCAACCCACTGGGCGTTACACAAGGGGCATGGCCGTTCTGCCCGCCGCGGACGTAGCACTGACGACCAGCGGCTACACCCTCTCGATCGCCGACGAACCCAGCCAGGTCGAGGCCGCGCAACGCCTGCGTCACCAGGTGTTCGCCGGCGAGCTGGGCGCCACCGTGTCCCCGGACGCGGCCGGCCTCGACCGGGACGCCCACGACCCGTACTGCGACCACCTGTTGGTGCGGCAGGAGAGCACCGGCGAGGTGGTCGGGACGTACCGCCTGCTGCCACCGGGTCGGACCAGCCGGCGCTACGCCGACGGCGAGTTCGACCTGACCGCCCTCGACCCGCTGCGTACGCAGCTGGTCGAGGCGGGTCGTTCGTGCGTGCATCCCGCACACCGGACCGGTGCGGTGATCAACCTGATGTGGGCCGGCATCACCCGCTACCTGCACCTGCGCGGGCTGCGCTGGCTCGGTGGGTGCGCCTCCGTGCCGGTGGCCGACGGCGGTCTCGCCGTCGCCGACGTGTGGTCCCGGACACGGGCGAAGCACCTGGCGCCGCCGCCGCTGCGGGTACGACCGTTGCGGCCCTGGTTCGCCGAGCCGGGCGTGCCGCGTGAAGCGGTCGCCGGATCGGTGAACCTGGTCCCCCCGCTGCTGCGCGGGTACCTCCGGCTCGGCGCCTGGGTCTGCGGTGAGCCGACGTACGACCCGGACTTCGGGGTGGCCGACTTCTACGTGCTGCTCTCCATGGACCGGATGAACCCCCGCTACCTGCGGCACTTCCTCGGCGGGCAGCCATGACCACGCCGGCGCACCCGCTGTGGCGGCCGATGTCCGGCTGCGGGCCCGCCTGCCTGCCGCTGCCCGGCCGGTCGCCGGCGGTGTCGGTGGCCCGGCAACTGGGTCGGGCCGCCGCCCTGCTCGCGATGGTGGGGCTCGGGGTCGGGCTGGTGCCGCTGCTTCCGGTGCTGCCCGCCCGCGAACGGCAGGTCGCGCTGCGCGGCTGGGCGCGGGCCACGGCGCGGGCCTGCGGGGTACGCCTAGAGGTGCGTGGTCGGCTGCCCCGGCGACGTGCGTTGCTGGTCGCCAACCATGTCTCCTGGTGGGACATCCTGGCGGTGTTGGCGATCTCCCCGGCCCGGCTGGTGGCCAAGCGCGAGGTGGGCCGGTGGCCGTTGGTCGGACTGCTGGCCCGCGCGGCCGGCACCGTCTTCGTGGACCGCTCCCGCCCGCGCGAACTGCCCGCCACGGTGGACCGGGTCGCCGCGGCACTGGGTGCGGGCCGGTCGGTCGCTGTCTTCCCCGAGGGGACCACCTGGTGTGGTGCGGACGCCGGCTGCCGCCCGTCCAGCGGGTTCCGGCCGGCGATGTTCCAGGCGGCGATCGACGCCGGCGCACCCGTCGTGCCACTGCGGATCGGCTACCGCTGCGCGGTGACCGGCGAAATGACCACCGCAACGGCCTTCGTCGGCGACGAGACTCTGCTGCGGTCGGTGCGCCGGCTGCTCGCCGTCCGGGAGTTGACGGTCAGCGTCGAGATCGGCGCGCCGCTGCACCCCGGGCGCTCCGCCGACCGCCGGGCGCTCGCCCGGGTCGCCGAGTCGGCCGTGCATCTCGTGCCGTCGTCCGCGGTACCGTCGGCCTCGCCGGCCTCGTCGGCGACGACGGCCCGGGAGCTGCGGCTGGCTGCCTGACAGAGGCAGCACAGCTGCTCACAGGTTATTTTCAGTATCCGCCCAGCGCGGGCGCAGCGACCGCGCGGATGATGGGCGGCATGGCCGCTACCCAGACCGAGGCGCGACTGCTCGTCGTCGAGGACGATCCCAACATCCTCGAACTGCTCTCCGCGAGTCTGCGCTTCGCGGGTTTCGACGTGGCCACCGCCACCAGTGGCAGCGCCGCGCTCAGCGCGGCCCGGGACCATCGCCCCGACCTCGTGGTGCTCGACGTGATGCTGCCGGATCTCGACGGGTTCGAGGTGATCCGGATGATGCGCGAGGGCGGCACGCGTACCCCGGTGGTCTTCCTCACCGCCCGGGACGCCACCGACGACAAGATCCGCGGCCTCACTCTCGGTGGCGACGACTACGTCACCAAGCCGTTCAGCCTGGAGGAGTTGACCGCCCGGATCAGGGCGGTGCTGCGGCGGACCAGCACCGGCGAGCAGGCCCCCGCCCGGCTCACCTTCGCCGACCTGGAGCTGGACGAGGAGACCCACGAGGTGTACCGGGCCGGCCAGCGGGTCCAGCTCTCGCCGACCGAGTTCAAGTTGCTGCGCTACCTGATGCTCAACGCCAACCGGGTGCTGTCCAAGGCGCAGATCCTCGACCACGTCTGGAACTACGACTTCCGGGGCGACGACAACATCGTCGAGTCGTACATCTCGTACCTGCGCCGGAAGATCGACAACACCGAGCCCCGGCTGATCCACACCCTGCGCGGCGTCGGATACGTCCTGCGCAAGCCAGCGGCGTGAACCCGTTACAGCAGGGCAAGCTCCGACTCCGCTCGGTACCGCTGCGGGTCAAGCTGGTCGCGGCCGTCCTCGCCCTGGTCGCCGCCGCGCTGCTGGTGATCGCCTCGCTGACCACGATCTTCCTCCGCAGCTACCTGGTCGACCAGGTGGATGCCGAGTTGTCGGGCGCTGCCCTCAACATCGAGAGCGCCGTGATCACGGCCCAGCAGGGCACGCTCGGCATTCCCACCGACTACCTCGTGGTGGTCACCAACCGCAGTACCGGCCTCGTCGAGGGATATGGCTTCGACAGCCGGCGGTTCGATACCGCTGACCTGCCGCCCTGGCCCGACAACGCCGCCGGCTTCGAGCAGAAGTCCGGTAAGCCGTTCGACACGCGGGCTCGGGGCAGCGAGGTGCGCTGGCGGATGCTCTACACCGAGCTGCCGAACGGGCAGTGGGCGGCGATTGGGCAGCACCTCACCGACGTGGACCGAGCGGTCAAGCGGCTGATCTACATCGACCTGCTGGTCGGCGGGGCGGTGCTGGTCCTGCTCGCCTCGATCGGCGCGGCGATCGTCCGGACCAGCCTCAAACCGTTGGTGGAGATCGAACGTACCGCCGCCGCCATCGCCGGCGGTGACCTCAGCCGACGGGTGCCCGACCCGGAGGACGGGGAGCCCTGCCCGACCTCGGAGCTGGGGCGGTTGTCCCGCGCGCTGAACGCGATGCTCAGCCAGATCGAGATGGCCTTCACCGCCCGCGCGGCGTCGGAGTTCGCGGCCCGGTCCGCCGAGGCCGTCGCCCGGGAGGCCGCCGAGGGCGCCCGAGCCTCCGAGGCGCGAGCCCGTCGCTCCGAGGAACGGATGCGGCAGTTCGTCGCGGACGCCTCACATGAGCTGCGTACGCCGCTGACCACCATCCGGGGCTTCGCCGAGCTGTACCGCCAGGGTGCCGCCCGGGAACCCGAGCAGACCTCCGACCTGCTACGTCGGATCGAGGACGAGGCGGCCCGGATGGGTCTGCTGGTGGAGGACCTGCTGCTGCTCGCCCGGCTGGACCGCGAACGCCCGCTCTCGCTCGCCCCGGTGGAGCTGCCGGTGCTGGCCGCCGACGCGTTGCAGGCGGCCCGCGCCATGGCGCCGGACCGGCGGATCGAGCTGGAGATCGAGCCCGGTTCCGGCCCGTTGGTGGTTCGCGGCGACGACGCGCGGCTGCGCCAGGTGATCGGCAATCTGATGACCAACGCGCTGCGGCACACGCCGACCGAGGCGGCGGTGACGCTGCGGCTGCGCGCCGAGCCGGGCAACCTGGCGGTGATCGAGGTGAGCGACACCGGCCCGGGGCTCACCGGCGAGCAGGCGGAACGGGTGTTCGAACGCTTCTACCGGGCGGACGCCTCGCGGACCCGCAGAATCGGCGGCAACACCGGCACCGGCCTCGGCCTGGCGATCGTCGCGGCCCTGGTGACGGTGCACCAGGGCACGGTCGAGGTGACCGAGACGCCGGGCGGTGGTTCCACGTTCCGGGTCCGCCTGCCGCTCGCACCGGCCACAGACAGCGAGCAGGAGTGACTTTCAGCTAATGCTCAGGCCAGCCTAAGGCGGGTCCAAGAGCGATGGGAGAAGGTAGGGACATGACCGAGTACGAGTCCGACCCGCGCCGGCCGGCCCCCACCGACGCCGAGCCGTCGCAACCCGAGCTGTCCCGCGCCGATTACGCGCGGTCCGACTCCCCGTCCACTCCGGCGTCCGGTGCCACCCCCACCGCCGAGGCACCGACCGTTGCGGTCAGTGCCGTCGACTCGCCGGCGTCCGGTGCCGGCGGCCCGGACGAGCCGACCCGGCAGGGCCTGCCCGTCGCGGGCTCGCCCCCGCCGTCGCAGCCGGTCTCCGGGCAGGCCACCTGGGCGCCGGCCGGCGGGCACCAGTATCCGCACCAGTACCCATACCAGTCCGGGCACCCTGGCCAGCCCGGCCCGCGTCATCCGGGCCCGCCCTGGTACCCGGGCCAGCAGCCCAACTGGAGCGGCGCACAGTCGACCGGCGCACCGAGCGCCCCCGGCGCGCAGCCGACATCGCACCCGGGGTACCCGGGATACCCGGCGCAGTCGCCCGGGTCGCCCGGCGGCTATCCGGGGCAGCCGGCGCCGTGGGGGCCTGCCCCGTCGGGCGGGCTGCGTCCCGGCCGGATCGCCAAGCTGGCCGGTGCCGGCGTCGCGGTGTTCGCGCTGATGCTCGGCAGTGGTGTCGCCGGCGGCGCGCTGGCCCTCGCCGTGAACGACGGTGGTGGGATCACCCGCACCTACAGCGCCGCGCCGGTCATCGACGGCGCCGATCTGCCGCGCATCGCCGCGTCGGTGCAGGACAGCGTCGTCTCCATCAGCACCGGCAGCGGTGAGGGGTCCGGTGTGGTCCTCAGCGCCGACGGCTACGTGCTGACCAACAACCATGTGGTCGCGGGGGGCGGTGACACCGTCCGGGTGATCTTCGCCGACGGCACCAATGCCGAGGCCCAGCTCGTCGGCACCGACCCGAAGACCGACCTCGCGGTGCTGAAGGCGAACGGTCTGAGTGATCTCCAGCCGGCCACCTTCGGCGACAGCGACGCGATGCAGGTCGGCGACCAGGTGCTCGCCCTGGGCAGCCCGTTGGGGCTGCAGGGCTCGGTCACCGCGGGCATTCTCAGCGCCCGGGACCGCACCATCCAGGCCGGTAGCGGACAGCAGCTCCCCGGCCAGGCGGTCAGCTCGATCTCGGGGCTGCTGCAGACCGACGCCCCGATCAACCCGGGCAACTCCGGCGGTGCACTGGTCAACACCCGGGGTGAGGTGATCGGCATCAACACCGCGATCGCCACCGCTGGGCAGGGCAACACCGGCAACATCGGGGTGGGCTTCGCCATCCCGAGCAACAAGGCCAAGGACGTCGCGGACAAGCTCCAGCGGGGCGAGAAGATCAGCCACCCGACGCTCGGGGTGAGCGTGAACGCCGCGCCCGACGGCGGCGCGCTGGTCGGTGCGGTGAATCCGGGTAGCGCCGCCGAGCGGGCCGGACTGCAACAGGGCGATGTGATCACCCGGTTCGGCGACAAGGTGATCAATGACTCCAGCGACCTGGTCGCCGCCGTACAGGCCGGCAAGGTCGGTGACCAGGTCGAGGTGACGTACCAGCGAAATGGTGCCGAAGCGACGGCAACCGTGACGCTCCTCGAAGCGTCGTAACGAAGAACCTGCTTCCTCCCTCCGGGGCGGCGGGCGGTGCGGCCAAGGGGGTTGGCCGCACCACCCGCCGCCCTTCCTCCTTTCCGGGTTCACCCGATCCGGGTGAACCCGGCTCATCCCGCCGGTCGGCGGCCTCCCGGGGTGGTTTGCCCCTGTCGGGACCGGGAAGACGCTCTGACCCGCCTGCCGTACGGCGGATCGGGTCCGACGCCACCGGAGAGCGACGGGGAGGGGCACGTGGCCGACAACGTTCCGCGGGATGGCCGGTTGCGGATCGCGATGGTGGTGCCGCCCTGGCTGTCGGTGCCGCCACCGGGTTACGGAGGGCTGGAGCAGGTCGTGGCCGGGCTGGTGGACGCCCTGGTCGTCCGGGGGCACGCGGTGACGCTGATGGGCGCCGGTGAGGCGCACGGCACCTCCGGCGACTATCTCGCCACGCTCGACGAGCTGCAGTACGACCGGCTCGGTGAGGCCCTTCCCGAACTGGCCCACCTGGCCCGGGTGAACCACCTGGTCAGCGCCGTGGACTTCGACATCGTGCACGACCACACCACGATCGGCCCGCTGGTCGCGGGGCGGCGGCAGGTGCCCACCGTGGCGACCGTGCACGGTAACCCGGTGGGCGAGTACGGCACGGTGCTCAGCGACACCGACCGGGGAGTCGGCCTGGTGGCGATCTCGCATGCCCAGCGCGGGCTGAACCCTCACCTGCCCTGGGTCGGCACCGTGCACAACGCGATGGATGTCGGCGACTTCCCGCGTAAGAACACCTCCGGCCACGGGCCGGTGCTGTGGCTGGCCCGGTTCAGCCCGGACAAGGGGCCGGAGCTGGCCATCCGCGCCTGCCGAGCGGCCGGCCTGCCGCTGGTGCTGGCCGGCAAGTGCAGCGAACCCGCCGAGCGGCGCTACTACCACGAGGTGATCAGACCGCTGCTCGGACCGGACGTCCGGGTCGTGCTCGACGCCGACCGGGAGACCGTGCTGCTGCTGCTGGCCGAGGCGCGCTGCCTGGTGATGCCGATCCAGTGGGAGGAGCCGTTCGGCATCGTGATGCTGGAGGCGATGGCCTCCGGGACGCCCGTGGTGGCGTTGAACCGGGGCGCGGTGCCGGAACTGGTCCGCCCCGGGGTGACCGGGCTGATCTGCGAGCGGCCGGACGAGTTGCCGGCGGCGTTGCGGGCCACGGCCGGCCTCGACCCGGCGGACTGCGTGGCGCATGTGGCCCGGACCTTCTCCGTGGAACGGATGGCCGCCGAGTACGAGGCGGTGTACCGGCGGTTCCTGGTCGCCGCGACACCGAGAACGGCGGTGTGTGAACCGGCCCGGGTCAGACCCGCCTGAGCTGGGCCGCGCCGTCAGACCTGCGCGGCGCCGAGCGCGGTGATCGCCGCGTCCAACTGTCGGGCGTACGCCGGGCTCAGCCCGTCCTCGCTCAGCCGGGTGGCGACCTTCTCCCGCAACCGGGCCACCCCAGGACCCAGCTCGCCCTCCCCGCCGGCCACTGCCTGGGTGAGGTTGCGCAGCTCGTTGCGCAGGTCGACGCCGACATCGTCGCGGATGCCGCCGTCGGCGAGCCCGGCACCGATCACCGCTTCCAACCGGTTCGCAGCCTCGATCAGGGTGTCCCCGGTGCCGGGCGGGCTCGGTACGGCGGTCGCCGCCGGCGGTTGGGGTGACGCGCTCGGCGACGCCACGGACGGCTGCACGCTCGGGGTGGCGTCCGGCAGGGCCGGCCCGCCGGTCGCCGTCGGACCGGTGCTCGGCAGCGTGTGCGGCGAGGAGTTGTCGTCCGGCAGCAGCGCAGACACCGTCAGGGCCGCCCCGATCAACACCGCGACGCCCGCTGCGACGAGCACCGGACGCCGCCTGCGCCGTCCGCCGTCGGTTCCGTCCGTGCCCCCCTCGGTTCCGTCCGGGCCACCCATGGTTCCGTCCGGGCCGCCGATGGCCCCGTCCGAGCTCGCGGCGGGGTCTGATGCTTTGGTTGCGGTGGCCGAGCGAGTCGCGGTCGAGGCGGTCGCGGTCGAGGCGGGGCCCACGGCGGCCGTGGCCCGGGCGGTTTCCACCGCGGGAAGGGTGATGGTCGGGGCGAGCATAGTGCTGGCCTGCGGATCGGCGGGCAGCATCTGGTCACGCAGCACAGTGGCCACCTGTCGGGCGGTCGGCCGGTCGGCCGGGTCGCGGGACAGGCAGCGCAGGCAGATCTCGGCCACCACCGGCGGCAGGCCCGGTACCTCGGTGAGGGTGGGCGGTACGCCGGTGGCCAGTGCGGCGCTGAGTTCGTCCCAGGTGTCCGCCGGATACGGCACCCGGCCGGTCAGTGTCTCGTGCAGCAACACCCCCAGCGAGTAGACGTCGGTCGCCGGCTGGGCCGGTGCGCCGTCAAGCCGTTCGGGTGCGACGTACGCGGGGGTGCCGAAGGTGGCGCCGTCCTCGTCGTCGTCGGGTGCGCCGATCCGGGTGGCGATGCCGAAGTCGAGCACCTTCGCGCCAACCTGCGTCATCATCACGTTGGCGGTGGTGACGTCCCGGTGCACGATGCCCAGCCGATGGGCGGCGGCGAGCGCGTCGGCGACCTGAACGCCGACCTGCACCGCCTCGGGCCACGGCAGCGGTCCCTCGGTGAGCCGGAACTCCAACTCCTCACCGGAGAGCAGCTCCATCACCACGAACGAGGTGATGGAGCCGTCCGGCGAGACCGTCTCGCCGTAGTCGTGCACCGAGGTGACGTTCGGGTGGACGAGCTGCGCGGCGGCTCGGGCCTCCTCGCGGACCATGTCGCGGAACCGGACGTCGGCGGCCAGCGACGGGGCGAGCACCTTCAGTGCCACCACCCGGTCGAGCACCTCGTCGTGGGCTCGCCAGATCACCGACATGCCGCCCGCGCCGATCTGGTCGATCAGCCGGTATCGGGTGGCCAGCAACCGGCCGGGCTGCAGTGCTGGCTTCACGGGTCGCACCTGCCTCTCCGGTGGAAGCGGTATCAGGTTGCGCGAATGTTCCCTCCCTGTCAACGGGCCCGCGCGCGGCGGGTGCCGCCCCGGAAACCATGCGTGCCCTTCGATCGGGTCGACCCGCTCGATACCGAGGGCGGGAAGCGCGGACGGGTCCGCTGGGCGCGGGCGTGCCAGGATGAACGACATGGCGCACGGACCGGTGGCTTTCGTGCTCGGGGGCGGCGGTGTCCTGGGCGCGGTCGAGGTGGGCATGTTGCGCGCCCTGTTCCGGGCCGGGATCCGACCGGACATCGTGCTCGGCACGTCGATCGGGGCGGTGAACGGCGCGCTGGTCGCCGCCGACCCGTCCGAGGCGGTGACCGACCGGCTGGTACGGCTCTGGGCCTCGCCGGAGGCAAGCGAGGTGTACGGCGACTCGGTGGCCCGGCAGCTGCGGCGCTTCGCCGCCCGTACGCACCTGCACTCGCCCCGGCCGCTGCGCAAGCTGCTGGAGAGCGAGCTGGGCGCGGAGACCACCTTCGCCGACCTGGCGGTCCCGTTCCGGTGCTGTGCGGCGAACATCGAGCGGGCCGCCGAGCACTGGTTCGTCAGCGGGCTGGTGGTGCCGGCCGTGCTCGCCTCCGCCTCGGTGCCGGGGCTGCTGCCGCCGGCCCGGATCGGCGACCAGCACTACGTCGACGGCGGCATCGTCAACTCGATCCCGATCGGGGAGGCGGTCGCTGCCGGCGCCAGCCGCATCTTCGTACTCCAGGTGGGTCGGATCGAACGGGCGCTGGCCCCGCCCCGGCGGCCCTGGGAGATCGCCCAGGTCGCGTTCGAGATCGCCCGCCGGCACCGGTTCGCTCGGGAGATGGCCGCCCTGCCCGACGGGGTGGAGGTGCACGTGCTGCCGACCGGAGGGCTGGAACCGCGCGACGACACCCCTTGGGCCTACCGGGACATGGCCGCGGTGGGGCGACGGATCAGCCGCGCCTACTCGGCGTCCCGGCACTATCTGGCGAACCTGGAGCGCTGATGCCGTTACCGCCCCGATGGCTCCGCCGACTGCTGCTGGCGCCCGGCGTGGTCCTGCTGGCGATCCTGCTGGTGTCCACGGTGCCGGTGTGGGCCCTGCTGACGCTGGCCGCGTCCCCGTTCGTCCCGGGGCACCTGCGGCCGCTGCGGCTGCTCTGGATCGGCTGCTTCTACCTGATCTGGGACGCGGCGGCACTGCTCTGTCTCTTCGGGCTCTGGGTCGGTTCCGGATTCGGCTGGCGGGTCAACTCGCCGGCCTTCCAGCGCGCCCACTACGTGCTGGCGGGCTGGTTCCTGCGGGTGCTCTTCTGGCAGGCGCGGTGGACGCTGCACCTGAGCATCGACGTGGTCGGCACCGACCCGGACACCGCGTTGCCCGGCCGGCCGGAGCTGGTGCTGTGTCGGCATGCCGGCCCGGGCGACTCGTTCATCCTGATCCACGCCCTGGTGAACTGGTTCCGGCGCGAGCCACGGATCGTGCTCAAGGACACCCTCCAGTGGGATCCGGCGATCGACGTGCTGCTCAACCGGCTGCCGAGCCGGTTCATCGCGCCCGGCTCCGACGGGCGTGGGTCGCTCGTCGAGCAGGTCGGCCACCTCGCCACCGGCCTGGACGAAAACGACGCCTTCGTGATCTTCCCCGAGGGCGGCAACTTCACGCCGACGCGCCGGCTGCGGGCCATCGCAAGGCTGCGCGACCGGGGACACGAGCGGATGGCGTTGAAGGCGGAGACCATGCGGCACGTGCTCGCGCCGCAGCCCGGCGGGGTGCTGGCGGCGCTGGACGCCGCCCCGGACGCCGGCGTCATCTTCGTCGCCCACACCGGTCTGGACCGGATGCTCACCATCACCGACGTGTGGCGGGAGTTGCCGATGGACAAGCAACTCGTGATGCGGTTCTGGTCGGTGCCCCCCGAGGAGATCCCGGACGACCCGCAGCAGCGGATCGACTGGCTCTACGACTGGTGGAGTCGGATAGACGAGTGGGTCGCGGCAAACCACAACGGTGCGACGTAGAGTTCGCAGGTGGAGCAGATCTGCGTGGTGACGACGGTGGTCGACGCGCGATCGGTCGCCGATCTGCTGGCCGCCGCCGCGGTGGCCGGGCGGCTCGCGGCCTGCGCGCAGGTGGGCGGCCAGGTGGAGAGCACATACTGGTGGCGGTCGGGAGTGGAGAGCAGCACCGAATGGTCGGTGCAGTTCAAGACCGCACCGGACCGGGTCGACGCGCTGGTGGAGCACCTGCGGGTCAGCCACCCGTACCAGGTGCCGGAGATCCTGGTCAGCCGGGTGGACTGCGGCCACCCCGAATACGCCACCTGGGTCTTCGAGCACACCCGGCCCTGAGTACGCACACTCTGGTGCGGGCGGTGTGCCACCGTCGAGGATGACCCCGTGGACAACGGCTACCCCTGCCCGGCCTGCGGCGCACCGGCGACTCTCTCCTCCGGCTGCACCGGCTGCGGCCGGCCACCGCACCCGGCTGCGGCGGAAGTGATCCGGCTCGACCGGGAGATCGTGGCGCTCGGCGGCGAGGTGGAGCGGGCTCGGCAGGCGTACGAGGGGCTGGCCGGTCGGCTGGCGGCGGTCCGGCAGCGGCGGGGCGAGCTGGCCACCGCCGTTCGGGCGGAGTTCCCGGCAGCCGCCAAGGCGACGCCATCCGGTCCCAGTCAGCCGCCGGCGGCCGGCGCGCCCGTGCGACCCGGCGCGGTGCCACCGATGCCGGTCGGCGCCGCACCGGCGCCCGGCGGATCGGTTTCCGCCGCACCCGCGCCGGTCGCCGGGTGGCAGCCCGTCCCCACCCCGGCCCGGCCGGGCGGGGCCGAAACCTCGACGCGGACCGTGCAGGGACTGCTCTTCGTCATCGGCGGGTTGCTGCTCGGCACCGCGGCGACGGTCTTCACGGCGGTGGCCTGGTCATCGGTCGGGGTGGCCGGCCGGGCGCTGATCCTGCTGGCGTTCACCGCGCTGCTGCTCGCCGTGCCGCTGATCGCCCGCCGGCGGGGGCTGCGCGGCACCGCCGAGACCTTCGCCGCCGTCGGGCTGCTGCTGGTGCTCCTCGACGGGTACGCCGCCTGGACGGTGGACCTGCTCGGGGTGACCGCCTGGCCGGGCAGCCGCTACGCCGCGCTCGTCTCGGCCGGCTGCGCGGCGGTCGCCCTCGGGTACGCCCGGCTCAGCCGGTTGGCCGTGCCGTGGTTCGCCGCGCTGCTGGCCGTGCAGCCGGTACTGCCGTTGCTCGCCGCGCCGGCCCGTCCGGAGCCGGCCGGGTGGGCCATCGTCTTCGTCGGGGTCGCGCTGGTCGACCTGGCGGTGGTGGTGCGGCTGCGGCGGCGCCGTGGAGACGTCGCGGGCGAGGGGGCCACGACGACGACTCCGGCGGTACCGCTGGCCGGCCAGGTCCTGGCCTGGACCGGGTTCGCCGGCGCGCTGGTGCTCGCGGCGGGCTGCGCGATCGTGCCGCTGCTGGTCGGTCGGGCGGGCGGCGTACCGCTGCTGGCCGGCACGCCGATGCTGCTGGTGGCGCTGACCGTGCTCGGCGCGGCGCTGCTCACCGGCGGCGAGCCGGCGCGGGCGGTGGCGGCCGGCGCGCTGGTGCCGGTGCTGGCCGCTGCGGTGATCCGCCCGGCGGTGGAGCTGCGCGCGTCGGTGTGGCTGCTGGTGGTCGGGCTGGTCGCGGTGGCGCTGGCCGGCGCGGTACGGCTGCTGCCGGCCGGCTGGCGGGCCGGTCCACGGGTCGGGGCGCTGCTGGTTGCCGGCGGCGGGGGGCTGCTGACGGCACTGGCGGGGGTGGTGCTGGCCGGCGCCGCCGTGGGGCGGTCGCTGCCGCCGTGGCGGGGGGCCACGGCGGGGCCGGCGTACGCCTGGGGTTGGCAGCTGCCGGTGGTGGTGGCGCTGACCTCGGCGGCGGTGGCCTGGTTGCTGCCCCGCTCGGCCCGGCCGGCGGTCGCCGCGGCGGGCCTCGCCGCGACCGCGCTGGCGGTGCCGGTGGCCTGGGCCGCGCCGTGGCCGGCCGTGCTCGCCGTCGACCTGGCGGTGGGGGCCGTCCTGGTGGCCGCCGCGGTGGCCCGCCCGGCGGTACGCGGATCGGCGGTGCTGGCCTCGGCGTTGGCCGGTGCCGCGCTGCTCGGGCACGGGCTGCTGGTCGGGCTGGCCGGCCCGGCCGGCGCGGGTGCGGCCTGCGCGGTGATCCTGGGCGTCGGCCTCGGGGCGGCCGTGGCCGGCCGGCGTGGCGGCGCGGTGCAGCGTGCCGTGGCCGGTTGCGGGTTGACCGCCGCGGTGCTCGTGGTGCCGGCCGGCGCGGCGGTCGCCCTGATCGGTGCCGGAGCCCCGCCGTGGTGGCAGGCCCGGGCCGCGCTGGCCGCCGTCGCGCTGCCGGCGGTCGCACTGCTCGCGCTGCGCCGAGCCTGGCCCGACCTGATCGGGTACGCCGCGACCGGGCTCGCCGTGGTGGCCGTGCTGACCGGCCTCTCGCCGCCGGCCGTACCGGGCGACGAGCCGGTGACGGTCTACGCGGCGGTGGCGGCGCTACTGATCGCGCTGGCCGGGTTCCGGACCCGTCCGGCGGCGGCGCTGCCGGTGGTCGGGCTGGGGCTGACCGCCGTGGCGGCGCTGGCGGCCCTGCCGGTGGTCGTGACGGCGCTGCTGACGCCGTACGGACCGCCACCCGCGCTGTGGTCCGGTGCCCCGACCACCCAGCCGTCGCCGGACGCGCCGGTGGTGGGTCTGGCGCTGGCCGTGCTGGCCGTGGCGGCGGTCCTCGCCGCCTGGCCGACCGTCCGCGCGGACAATGCGCAGGTGCCAGCCGGCGCTGGCGGTCGGTTCGGCGCTGGCGCGCAGGGTTGGCGGGTGGCCGCGGTGGTGCTGCCGTTCCTGGCGGCCGCCGGCCCGGTGCTGCTGGTCGCCGCCGCCGTGCCGTGGCCGGTGGTGCCGGCTGCGGCGCTGCTCGCCGGTGTGGCCCTGCTGCTGACCATCGCGCTGCTGCCCACCCGGGTGTCGTTCGTTGCCGCCGGTATGTCCGTCGGGCTGCTGCTGGCCGTCGCGGGCCTGCTCAACCTGCAGGCCACCCGGGCCGGCACCCTCGCCGGGCTGGGCCTGCTGGTGGTGACGGCGACCGTGGCCGCGGTGGCCGCCCGTCACTCGGCGGTACGCGTGACCGGCTGGCTGGTCGCGCTCGCGGCGGCCACCGGGTTCGCGATCGCCGCCCCGCTGGCCGGCGGGCTGCCGCTGCGGATCGCGGCGTTCGCGGTGCTCGGCGTCGCGGTGCTCGCCCTCGCGCTCGCCGCGACGCTGCCCGCCAGCCGGCGGACCGCGCCGCAGGTGCCCTCCGCGCCGATGGCGGCGGTGCCCCCCGGGCCGGTGCCCTCCGGGCCGGTGCCCTCCGGGCTGCGGTCGGCGGTGCTGTCGAACCGGGTGCTGGACGCCGCCGCGCAGGCGGTTGCGCTGCTCGCGCTGCTGCTCACCGTCGGCGCAGCCCGGCACGCCGCGACGATCTGCGTGCTCTGGGGCGCCGCGGTCGGGGTGCGGCTGCTGCGCCGGGGCGAGTCGGCCGGGCAGCGGTGGTTCTTCGCCGGCATCGCCGGTGGCAGCGAAGTGCTGGCCGTCTGGCTGCTGCTGCTGACCGGCGGGGTGACCGTGCTGGAGGCGTACACGGTGCCGCTGGCGTTGGTGGGGCTCGGCGCGGGTGTGGCGGCGTTGCGTACCCGCCCGGGGTTGACCAGTTGGCTCGCGCTCGGCCCCGGCCTGGCCGCCGTGCTGCTGCCCAGCCTGGCCGCCGTGCTCTTCGGCCCCGATCCGCAACCGTGGCGGCGGTTGCTGCTCGGCACCGCCGCGCTCGCCGCGACGCTGCTCGGTGCGGTCCGCCGTTGGCAGGCGCCGGTGCTGCTCGGTGGGGTGACGCTGACCCTGCTCGCCCTGCACGAGCTGGTGCGCAGCTGGGACCTGCTGCCCCGGTGGGTCTTCCTGGCCGCCGCCGGGTTGGCGCTGATCGGCCTGGCGGCCACCTACGAGCGCCGCCGCCGCGACCTGCGTCAGTTGCGTTCCACCGTCAGCCAGATGAGCTGACAAGATCCAGAGCGGTGGGGCGCTCTGCGGGTGGTCGTGGTCCTGGGGGGCAGCGGTAGGGTCTGGCCATGGCAGAGGTGCTCACCGCCGAGGCGGTGCGAGACGAGCTGGGTGGGCTGGCGGGCTGGTCGGGGGACCCCGCCGGGATCATCCGCACCGTGGAGCTGGCCAGCTTTCCCGACGCCGTCGCGGTGGTCGACCGGGTCGCGGTTACCGCCGAGGAGCTGGATCATCACCCGGACATCGACATTCGGTGGCGCACGGTGACCTTCCGCTGCGTAACCCATTCGGCCGGCGGCGTCACCATGCGGGACATGGACCTGGCCCGTCGGATCGACGAGATCGTGGAGGGCACCCGATGAGGTTCGAGATCAGCAAGGTGCTGGACGCCATCGAGGGGCGGGTCTGCACCGACCCACAGTTGGCCCGCGCGGTGCTCGACCTCGCGGAGGTCATCCGCTACCAGGACCTCGACGGTGGGCGTCCGGCCAGTTCGCTGCGGCTCGGCATGGTCATCGACGCGCTGGCCCGCAGCCTGGAGGAGGACACCGTCCCGGTCTACGCGGTGGTGCACCGGGGCATGCTCTCCGACGCTGACCTCACCTCCAACGAGCGGATGGTGGTCCGTCGCTGGGCCGACGACGGCCTGGTCGAGGTGCTCGACAACCCCGGTGACCGGATGCTGGAGGTGGCCGACCTGCTCGGCCTGCCGGTGCTCAGCCGGGTTCGCTTCGACGGCCTGCGGGGGCGGTTTCCCTGGCTGGTGGAGCAGCCGGGCCGGGTCCTCGCGCCGGTGCCGGGTGCCGGCGGGCCGGTCTTCATCGCACACGTCGGCGGCGGCCACACGCCGGTGGCCGGGCCGCCGTCGCCGGCCGGTGCCAAGCTGCTGGCCCGTGAGTGGCGCTGCCCGGAGTCGGGCTGCACCCTCTTCGGTGGTGCCGGCGGTGGCGGCGCCTTCGCGGACCTGGCCCTGGTGGATCGCGCGCCGACCGGGCAGCCGCCACCGTCGCTTCGTAACGGAGTGCCGACCTGCCCTCGGCACGGTTCGCGGCTGCGGGACGCCGGTCCCCGGCCCCGCAGCGAGGTCCTCGCGGTACGCGTCGGGGGCCTGATCCGCCGCCGATTCGTGCTCACCGAGGAGCAGTCAGCGGTGATCGGTCGAGCCCCGGACGGCTCCGGTGCGATCATGCTGGGTCAGTGGCTCAACGACGAGGCCCGGCGCTGGATCAGCCGCAGCCACCTGAGGTTGGAGCTGCGCGGTGGCGACGTCGTCGCCACCGACATCAGCACCAACGGCTCCGGCGTACGACCGGCGGGCTCGATGGCGGAGGCGGACCGGGTCCCGCTGGCCCCGCAGCAGTCCCGGGTCCTCGGGGCCGGCGACATGGTGGAGCTGTACCCGGGGGTCCAGGTCGGCCGCCCGAGCGAGTTCCCGGCGGGTGCGTCGTACAACCCCGACTCCGTAATGTCCGAGGCGCCGACGATGGCCATGCGCCTGCCCCGCTGAGCTCCGGTACGAGTGCGGGCGCCGGGACCGTGGTCCCGGCGCCCGCAGAAGCGGTACGGCTGGTCAGTCGGCCAGCACAGCGGCCAGCTGTGCCACCGCGTGGTCGACCTCCTCGGCGGTGATCACCAGCGGTGGGGCGAGGCGGATGGTCGAGCCGTGCGTGTCCTTGGCCAGCACGCCCCGCTCCATCAGCCGCTCGCAGGCCACCCGGCCGCTCATCAGTGCCGGGTCGATGTCCAGGCCGGCCCAGAGCCCTCGGCCGCGTACGGCCACCAGGCCCTTGCCGATCAGCGCGCGCAGGCCGGCGTGCAGCCGTTCGCCCAACTCGGCGGAGCGGTGCTGGAACTCGCCGGTGGCCAGCAGCCGGACCACCTCGGTGGCCACCGCGCAGGCCAGCGGGTTGCCGCCGAAGGTGGAGCCGTGCTGACCCGGCTTGAGCACACCGAGCACATCAGCGTCGGCGGCCACCGCGGAGACCGGCACGATGCCGCCGCCGAGCGCCTTGCCCAGCAGGTACATGTCCGGCACGACGCCTTCCTGCTCGCAGGCGAAGGTGGCGCCGGTGCGGCCCAGACCGGACTGGATCTCGTCGGCGATGAACAGCACGTTGCTCTCGGTGCAGAGCCGGCGTACGCCGGGCAGGTAGCCCTCCGGCGGCACCACCACGCCCTGCTCGCCCTGGATCGGCTCCAGCAGCACCGCGACGGTGTGCTCGTCGATCGCCTCGGCAAGCGCGGCCAGGTCGCCGTAGGGGACGATTCGGAAACCGGGGGTGTACGGCCCGAAGTCAGCCCGCGCGTCGGAGTCGGTGGAGAAGCTGACGATGGTGGTCGTACGCCCGTGGAAGTTGCCCTCCGCGACCACGATGTTGGCCTGCCCGGCCGGTACGCCCTTGACCTGGTAGCCCCACTTGCGAGCCACCTTGACGCCGGTCTCCACGGCCTCGGCCCCGGTGTTCATCGGCAGCACCAGGTCCTTGCCGCAGAGCGCCGCGAGTTCGCGGCAGAAGTCGGCAAACTGGTCGTGGACGAACGCCCGGCTGGTCAGCGTCAGCCTGTCGAGCTGGGCGTGCGCGGTGGCGATCAGGGTCGGGTGCCGGTGCCCGAAGTTGAGCGCCGAGTAGCCGGCCAGGCAGTCGAGGTAACGCCGGCCGTCCACATCGGTCACCCAGGCGCCCTCGGCGGAGGAGATCACCACCGGCAGCGGGTGGTAGTTGTGCGCGGTGTGGCGCTCCGCGTCCTGCATCGCGGCGGGAGTCCGGAGCATGTCCTCGATCACTGGCTAGCCTTTCCCTGACGGAGTCGCAACGTGCAGCACTTCGGGCCACCGCCGGCCCGACGCAGCTCGGACAGGTCGACGCCGATCGTCTCGTAGCCCCGGTCGCGCAGCTTGGCGGCCAGGCCGGTGGCCTGCTCGGGCAGCACCACGTGCCGGCCATCGCTGACCGCGTTGAGACCGAGCACCTCGGCATCGGCCATGGTGGCGTGCACCGCGTCCGGGAAGAGCCGGCGCAGCACGGCCTGACTGCCGGGCGAGAACGCCTCCGGCAGGTACGCCACGGTCCGCTCGTCGAGCACGCTCAGCGCGGTGTCCAGGTGGTAGAACCGCGGGTCGACCAGCTGCATGGTGATCACCGGATAGCCGAAGACCTCCTGGAGTTGGGCGTGCGAGGCGTGCGCGGTGCGGAATCCGGTGCCGGCGAGCAGGTGGTCGCCGGCCAGCAGGACGTCGCCCTCACCCTCGTTTACGTGCTTCGGGTCGTACATCTCGAAGCCGGCGCCTTCGAACCAGGCGCGGTAGGCAGGGGCCTCGTCGGCGCGCTGCGGGTCGCGGAACTGCACGGCCATCGCCCGGCCGTCGATGACGGTGCCACCGTTGGCGGCGAAGACCATGTCGGGCAGGCCCGGCAACGGGGCGATCTCCTCGACGGTGTGGCCCAGGTCCAGGTAGACCTGGCGCAGCCGCTCCCACTGCCGGACGGCGAGGTCGGTGTCGACCGGGGCGCTC
Source organism: Micromonospora phaseoli (assembly GCF_900109115.1). Lineage (GTDB taxonomy): Bacteria > Actinomycetota > Actinomycetes > Mycobacteriales > Micromonosporaceae > Micromonospora > Micromonospora phaseoli. Next base: position 196,942 of record NZ_FNYV01000003.1, on the reverse strand, counting down.
GGGTCCATCCACGGGTTGATCGCGTAGTCGACGGCGAAGTACGTCGGCCGGCACATCAGAAAGCGCTGGCGGGTGGCGTCCATCGTCATTGTCCTGCTCCCAGGGTCTCCGCGCGCCCGGCCACCGTCGGCCCACGGGCTGGCGCCGTTGCTCAACGGTATGCGGCCCGGATGAGCAGAATCCACCACTGAGTGTTGCGGATGCCGTCGAATCATTGCGTCTGGAGCGTCACGGGCACCTGATCGTTGCGTCCCGGTCAGGTGAGGCGCGAGTGAGGCGGCCGGGCGGTCCTGGCGCGGCCGGCGAGATGACCTCGCGGGCGTGCCGTCCTGGTCGCGGCGGCCCCGGGCTTGCGGGTGAAATGCCGGGGCTCGCGGGCGCGGGTGCGTTGGGCGCGAGTGAGGCGGCCTGGGCTTGCGGGTGAGGTGCCGGGGCTCGCGGGCGGGTGCGTTGGGCGCAGGCGGGGTTTGATCAACTCCGTTCCGGCGGAACGGCGGGGTTGCGTCTGGACTGATACCGCCATAGCGGCGTAACGGTGCGGGAGCGCCCACTTTCGGCGTCCAGGATTGAGCCGGACGGACATACGTCAGGGGCGGCGAACCGCCGCCCCTGACGAGCCGTTGTGCCCGGCTGGTGAACCACCAGAGCTGATCGGGCTGCGGCCGGTTCCGCACCGGCCGGTGCCGGTGAACCACCGGCAGGCCGGACAGTGCCCGCTACAGACGATCGACAAACTGTGAATCAAGCCACTCACGGAAGCGGGCAACCGTGTCGCCGTCGGTGGTCGGCCAGTCGTACTGCCCGGTCATCGCCAGCACGCCGATCACCACCGCGCCGAGGCCGAAGGCGATTCCCAACAGCGCGTCGGACTTGCCGGCGATGTGCCGCCGACGGGTGGCCATCAGCCCGAGCACGGCGAGCACCGCGCCGACCGCGCCCAGCCCGATGCCGTACCCGGCGAGGGCGCCGGTGAGCACGAAGAGCACACCGGCGACACCGACGATCAGGCCGAGCGTGGCCAGCAGGCTGGCCCGGGGCCGAGGACCGACCGGCGCCGGCGGCGCATCGGAGGCCGTGTCGGTGGTCGCGTCGCGCTCGGGAGTCGCGTCGGTGGTCGTGTCGCGATCGGTGGTCGTGCCGCGATCGATGGTGCCGGCGGTTCCAACACGGTCGGTGGTGCGGTCCCCGTCGGTGGTGCGGTCCCCGTCGGTGGTGCGGTCGCGGTCCATGGTGCGGTCGGCGGCCGCTGCGGGTGTGGCGGCGCGGGCGCGCTGGGAACCCTGGAGGGTGGAGCGGGCGGTGGCGGCTCGTTCCGCGGCGGCGCGTTCCGCGCTCCGGTCGGCTACCTGGTCGATGGTATCGGTCTGGTCGGTCGTCCGGTCGGCGGCCGTCGGGCTGCTGGTCGTCGGGCTGCTGGTCGTCGGGCTGCTGGTCGTCGGGCCTGCGGCCGGTGCGCTGCGATGGTTGGTCCCACCGTCGGTGCGCTCCTCGACCGTGGACTGCCCGGTAGCGCGGGGGGCCGTGGCGACCGCCCCGGTCCGGTCGACGCTGGTGTCGTCGGCCGGCGGCACCGGTTGCTCCCGGCGCGACAGCGAAGGAAATTTCACAGCTTCACCTCCTGATTGTGCGTGGGCGGCGGCATCAGCCCCGTATTCGCCAGCCACGCGGTAGCACCCCGGAGTTACCCATCCCCGACCACACTGACACCCACCGATCCACCCCCGCCCTCAACCCCGTCCCCAGCCCCGCAACCCCGCACGAGCTGCGCGATCATGCAGTTGTTGGTTGCGACGAAAGATGCGAATGTGTCGCACCGGCGACCACTACTGCATGATCGACGCGGGCGGGCGGGCGGGCGGGGGTGGAGTGGGGTGGGGTCAGCGGGGGCGGGTGAGGGGCGCCAGGGCTGAGGTGAGCAGGGCCATCCGGCGGGGGCGGGAAACCAGTACCGGACGGGTGCGGACGCAACGCGCGAGGATCTCCACGGCGCGGTCGACCGGGATCATCAGCGGTCGGACGGTGCCCTTGGCCATCTTGGTGTCGACGAAACCGAACCGCACGGTGGTCACGCTGACGCCCTTTCCGCGCAGCGCCGCCGACAGCCCCATCAGGTACGCCGACAGCCCTGCCTTCGACCCGGCGTAGGCGGGTGCATCGCCGGAGACCATCCGGTCGGCGAGGCTGGACAGGCCGATGAAATGCCCGTCTCCGGCGGCCATCATCCTCGGCACGACCGTGGCCACGGTGCGTGCCGCCCCCAGCAGGTTCACTTCGAGGGTACGGGTCTGCGCGTCCAGGTCGGCCAGGTCGACGGGTTCGCCGATGCCGGCGGCGTACACGCAGAGATCCGCCCCGCCGAGTTCGTCGATCGCCTTGTCCAGCACGTCGGGATAGTCCGCCGCGGTCACGTCGATCGTATGGTGGGCGTACGTCGGGACGTTGATCCCGTTGTCCCGCCGGGACAGCCCGGCGACCCGCCAGCCGTCGGCCAGCAGCCGGCGGGTGAACGCCAGCCCGATCCCATCGCTGTTGCCGATGATCACCGCACGGTGCACCCGATCCGCCATGACCCACCGTCCTCGTCGAGTCGACGTGGTGCCCGCCGTTCCGGGGCCCGACGGGCAATTGAACCAGACGCACTCGGTCAACTCCTACCGCCGAGTAGCAGAAGCCGCCGTCCCGTGCCCCCGCGTAACCCCCGCCCGGCGCCGTTGAGCCCGTGCGTCGCTGTCGGTGTGGGGTGTCCCCTCGCCTCCTCGCTCTGCTTCGAGCCATGCAACGGTTGTCAGTCGAGACCATCGCGTCTGTTGGTGGGCTTCCCGCAGGCGTTCGGTCGGGCGTCGGCCGAACCGACCACCCCCGTCTACCTGGAGAACATCACCGGCGCGCGCTACCTCGACAAGCCGGCCGAGGTCGCCGCCTTCGAGCATGTCTGGCACGACTGGAGGCGCTCGCCCTCGGTGAGGCAGACTCAGGAATTCGATCAGGCGATCATCGAGGAGCATCGGGGCTGATCTGGCGGTGTCGTTTGACGCAAGAGCAGCCGCAGCGGCAAGCGGTGGCGACTGCGTCGAGGCGGCCGACAACCTGCCCGACGTGGTGGCCGTACGCGACAGCAAGGACCCGTGTGGCCCGGCGTTCGCCGTCACCCCCGCCCGCTGGTCCGCGTTCCTCGGCGAACTGCGGCGCACCCGGCACTGAGAGTTATCAGGGGCTGAGTGTTAACCGGCGCTGAGTGTTAACAGGGGGCCCCTGCTATACCTGAGGCGTTAACAGGGGGCCCCTCCTTCCCGCTGGTCACGCTGGGTGGTGGTTACCCTTGGTGCTCGTGCCAGAGGGACACACCATTCATCGCCTGGCGGCGCGGCACGCCGAGCTGTTCGGCGGGGACAAGGTGCTCGCCGCCAGCCCGCAGGGCCGCTTCGCCGAGGGCGCGGCCCGCATCTCCGGCACCGTGCTCGACAGCACCGAGGCCTACGGCAAGCACCTGCTGCACCACTACGCCGATGAGCTGACGCTGCACGTGCACCTCGGCCTCTACGGCAAGGTCACCGACGGGGACGGCGAGCCACCGGAGCCGGTGGGGCAGATCCGACTGCGAATGAGCAGCGACCGGCACTGGCTTGACCTGCGCGGCCCGACCGCCTGCGAACTGCTCACCCCACCCGAGGTGGCGGTGCTCCGGGCCCGCCTCGGCCCCGACCCGCTGCGCGCCGACGCCGACCCGCAGCGGGCGTACGCCCGGATCTCCCGCAGCTCGACGCCGCTGGCAGCGCTGCTGCTGGACCAGTCGGTGGTGGCCGGCACCGGTCTGATCTTCGTGACCGAGGCGCTGTTCCGCGCCGGGCTGTCGCCGACCCTGCCCGGCCGGTCGCTGACCCGCACCGGCTGGCAGGCGATCTGGGCCGACCTGGTCGAGTTGATGACGCTCGCCGTGGCCACCGGCCGGATCGACACCGTCCGCCCCGCCCACCTGCCCGAGGCGATGGGCCGCCCGGCCCGCGTCGACCGGCACGGCGGCGAGGTGTACGTCTACCGTCGCCCCGGGCAGCCCTGCCACGTCTGCGGCACCCCCGTCAGCCGGGGCACCATCGCCGCCCGCAACCTCTACTGGTGCCCCCGGTGCCAGGTGCAAGGAAGGGCCCCTTACTAACGCCTGGGGTATAGCAGGGGCCCCCTGTTAACGTCCGTCGAGCGTCCGGCGGGGCCGCGCGTCGGGCTTGTCGGGCGCGCGTCAGTCGTGGAGCCAGCGGACCACGTCGACGTGATCGTCGAAAACCTCGTCGCCGGTGATGCTCCAAGCCATGGTCTGGCCGATCGTCCAGCCGCGTACCCGCTCGCGGTCGAGCCCCAACTCGTCGCTGAGCCGGTCCAGTCGGCGACGGACCGCCGCCTTCGAGTGGCCCAGCTCGATGCCGCGCACCATCGGCACCACCGAGAACTCCCGCTCACCGATCAGCGGCTTCGGGTCGATCAACAACCACGGCTCGCGGTCGGCCCGCAGCACGTTGGCGGCGTGCATGTCCTGATTGACCAGCACCTGCTCGCCCTGGCTGCCGGCCAGCCCGGCGAGCTGGTCGAGCGCCAGGTCGACCAGCCGGCGCTCGTACGGCCGGCCGGCCCGCTCCCACTTGACCGGCAGCCTTACCGTCCAGCCGGCTGCCGCCTCGGCCAGTGACGTGAACGGCTCACCGGCCGGCACCCAGAGCCGGGGGAGCAGCCCCACCACCACGTCGAGCGCCTCGTCCAGCGGCAGCGCGTGCAGCGGCGTGCCGGGGTGGCAGCGCTCGACCAGCAGCGCCCGCAGGTCGGGGTCATGGGCGAGCAGCCGGACAGCACCGTCGCCGTCCCAGCGGCGCAGCGCGGTCGCCTCGTGCTCGCTCTCCGCGTCGGGGAACTGCAGTTTCAGCACCGCCGGGGTGCCGTCCGGTAGGTCGGCCGGCACCACCAGCGACGCCATGGCGTACCCGAACGGTGGCCCGACCCGCAGCGACCAGCGCCGGGCACAGGTGGCCAACCGATCCGGCAGCTCGGCCAACCACTGCGGACCGCCCGCCATGCCGTGCAGCCAGGTCAACTCGTCGGGGATCCGCAACGCGTCGGTCATCGGCCCATCGTGGCTGAGGCGCATTGCCGCGACAACCTGAATCGGTGTCGCCACCCGATCGCCCCGCCAACTGCCCCGACTCGATCCGCCACCGCCTGCGGCCGGGTCAGCGTAGGCGGCGGATGTCGCCGTACGCCCGGTAGAAGCCGCCTCGGCCGGACTCGCGGATCTCGGTGACCAGGTAGCGTGCCCCCGGCTCGCGGATGCCCTTGGGGAACTGCACCGACCAGCCCCGGTGGTAGCCGGTGGAGAGCACGTGCACCCGCATCCGGCCGCCCTGCTCGACGCACTCCACGACGACCCCGTCGCCGGTGTCGCCGACCACCTCGACCTGGTGGTACGCGGCGGTCTCCGGCAGTCGGGCCGGTGCCTTGACGTCGACCACCTCGGGCACGCTGCCCGCCTCCGCCGCCCGGATCGCGGATTCGCTGGCGTCGATGCAGGCCAGGTGGCCGCTGGTGGTCACCACGTAGAGGCGCTGCTCGTGGTACTGCATGGAGTAGGCCGAGCCGCAGCCGGTGCCGAGCTTCCACAGCCGGGTGCCGTCGGCGGCGAAGCAGTAGATGGACGACTGGCTGTCGCCGGCGAAGACGTACTCGCCGTCGGAGGCGGTGGCGCAGGAGAAGACCGGCGCGTCGGCGCGGTACGTCCGGGAGGCGGTACGACCGTCCTTGTCGATCCGCACCACCTCGCGGGTCGCGGTGCCGGCGAACACGGCGTCGCGCTCCTGCCAGCCGAACAGCACCGAACCGGTCGGCGTGTGCCACAGCTCCCGCCCGGTGCGCCAGTCGTAGCCGCTGACTCCGGTCGAGTCGCCGTGGTAGACGGCGTCGGTGTCGCAGCGGACCATCCATGCCGACCTGCCGCGCCCGCCCCGGCGCCAGAGGAACTCGTCCTCGTGGTCGATGGCGGCGATTCCGCCGTCGGCGTCGGAGACGCCCAGCACTCCGTCGTGGATGTCCAGCCAGTAGATGTCGATGTCGGGCGCGATCGCGTACGCCACGCGGGGGATCTTGCCGGAGAGGTCGTAGACGTTGCCGTCGTCGCAGCCGGCGTAGATCCAGGCGTCGTCGGCCACGATGCACTTCACCCCTTCGGGCAGGCGGACCTGGTCCAGCACCCGGGCGTCATGGTCGAGGGTGGTGATCACCCCTCGTTCGTTGCCCACCATGCAGGTGCGCCCGTCGATGAAGATGCCGAACGCGGGTGCGCCGGAGTCGTAACGCCAGAGCACCGGGGCGGTGCGGGCGGTCGAGCGGGTGCTGACGATCTGCCGCCGGGAGACGGCACGCTTCTGTCGCACGCCGGGCACCGCCGGGGCGTACCCTTTGCGGACCTTCTCGCCGATCTTCTTCGCCGCGACGGCCCGCGCCCGCGCGTTGTCGGGGTAACCGGTGGTCTGCACCTGGCCGTGGTCGCCGATCCGGCCGTAGCGCACGGTCAACGTGGCGTCGTCGACCACCACCTCGTAGAACTTGTGCGCTCCACCGTCCACTTCGGACAGTTCGAGGTAGGTCGTCTCCTGCGACATGGGGGATCCTCCGAGGGGTTCGCGTTGGCCCTGACCGGGCGGCGCGCCCACCCTAACTCTGCCCACCGACAGGAATCCGGGTGGATCTGTTGTCGTCGAGCGACCACAGATCCACCCAGCGCCTTCAGCGGGCGAGCGCGTCCACGGCCTTGCGGGCGGCGACCAGCACCGGGTCCCAGACCGGGGCGTACGGCGGGGCGTAGCCGAGGTCCAGGGCCGTCATTTCGTCCACCGTCATGTTGTTCCACAACGCCACGGCCAGCGTGTCGATCCGCTTCGCCGCCTCGGTCCAGCCGACGATCTGGGCGCCGAGCAGCCGTCCGCTGGGACGCTCGGCGATCAGCTTCACCGTCATCGGCCGGGCGCCCGGGTAGTAGCCGGCGCGGTTGGTCGACTCGGCGATGACCGAGACGAACTCGAAGCCGGCCGCCTCGGCGTCCCGCTCACGCAGCCCGGTGCGGCCCACCTCCAGGTCACAGACCTTCGTCACGGCCGTGCCGATGACGCCCGCGAAGGTGGCGTACCCGCCGCCGATGTTGATCCCGGCGACCCGGCCCTGCTTGTTGGCGTGGGTGCCGAGCGGCACGTGCACCGGCATCCCACTGACCCGGTGCAGGGTCTCCACGCAGTCACCGGCGGCCCACACGCCGGGCATCCCGGTGACCCGCATCCGGCGGTCCACCCGGATTCCGCCGGTCGGTCCGAGCGGCAGGCCCGCCGCATCGGCGAGCGCGGTGTTGGGTGCTACGCCGAGGCCGAGCACCACCAGGTCGGTCGGGATCGGCCCGTCGTCGGTGACCACTTCGGACACCCGGCCGTCGTGCTCGGACAGGCCGGTGACCCGCACCCCGGTACGGATGGTCACGCCCAACCCGTGCATCGCCTCGGTGACCAGCCGGGCCATGTCCGGATCGACGGTGGACATCGGCTGCTCGTCGCGCTCGACCAGGGTGACCGACATCCCGCGGCGGACCAGCGCCTCGGCCATCTCGACGCCGATGTAGCCGCCGCCGACCACGATCGCCCTCCTGGGCTGCGGGTCGGCGTCCAGCCATGCCCGCAGCGCCGAGCCGTCGTCGAGGGTCTGCACCCCGAACACTCCGGCGATGTCACCGCGAGCCCAGTCCGGCTTCTTCGGAATCGCGCCGGCGGCGTACATCAGGGTGTCGAACCGCTCGCGGACCTCGCCGCCGCCGTCCAGGTCCTGGGCGACCACCTCGCGGCGGACCAGGTCGATGCCGACCACCTCGTGCCGTAGCCGCACGTCGATGGCGAACTCCTCGCGGTGGGTGGCCGGCGAGCGGGCGACCAGCTGCTCCCGGTCGGTCACCAGGCCGCTGATCCAGTACGGGATCCCGCACGCCGAGTACGAGGTGAAGTGTCCTCGCTCGAACGCGATGATCTCCAGGTCGTCCCGGCTCCGGCGACGCCGGGCCTGCGAGGCGGCCGCCATGCCGGCGGCATCCCCGCCGACGACGATCAACCGTTCCGCCACGGCACCACCCCTCCTGTCATTCCGGGCTCGTACCCCGGGTCTGTCGTGCCACGTCCACCACCACATCCTCCAGCCGACCGGTGCGTGCGTACACGGAACGCTGCCGCGCCGCGCCGGTGCCGTGCCGCCGAAGCCCCTCCAGCAGAGCGGTCACCTCGGCGAGGTCGCCGTGCCGCTCCAGGGCCGGGCCGAGTCGCCCGACGAGCTGGTGCAGCAGGTCCCACGCCGGCCGCAGCTCGCCACTGGTCAGGTCGACCGCCGATCCTTCGAGGCCGTCGTGGGCCGCTCGCCAGTGCGCGCCGACCAGCAGGTGGTGATCGGTCGGCAGGGCCGGCCGGCCGGCGGCGATGTCGTCCATCGCGGTCGCCACCAGCCCACGGACCAGGGCGGCGACCAGCACCGCGTCGTCCACCGTCGGGCAGACGTCACCGATGCGCAGCTCGACCGTTGGATATCTGGCCGACAGCCGGGCGTACCAGTAGAGCATCCCCTCGTCGAGCATCACGCCGCTGCCGATCAGCTGCCGGATCAGCCGTTGGTAGTGCTCGTGCGAGACCAGGTAGGGGGTCGGCGCCACCGACGGCCAGCGTTCCCATTCGACCGAGCGCCAGCTGGCGTAGCCGGTGTCCGCCCCGCGGGCGAATGGTGAGTTGGCGGTGACGGCGTGCAGGATCGGCAGCCACGGCCGCACATGGTTGAGTACCTGCACGCCGGTGTCGGGGTCCGGCACTCCCACGTGTACGTGCATGCCGTTGTTGCCCGGCCCGGGTACCAGCAGCCGGAACCGCTCGATCATCCGGTCGAAGCGGGGCTTGTCGACCACCGGTGGCACCGGACCGTCGACCGGCCCGGTGCCGATGGCGAGCAGTTGGGCGCCGGCCCGCTCGGCGGCGTCGGCGAGCGCGGTGCGCAGCAGGCCGAGGGAGTGACGGATCGAGGAGAGCTCCACCCCGGGTGGGCTGCCGATCTCGATCTGGCTGGTCTGGAACTCCCGCTCCACCTGCCCCCGCAGTTCGGCGGGCACCTCCTCGAGTACCGCGTCGACGGCCGGCACCGCGGCGCCGGTGCGCGGGTCGACGAGCAGGAACTCCTCCTCGACACCCACGGTGAGCAGGTTGGTTTCCTCGACCGGAGGATTCGGGGCCGCCGCCACCTGACTGACCATCGCTACCACCGTCCGCTCGTGCCGGGGCGGTCCGTCCGCTTCCGGTCGGCCGGCAATTACCCACAGTGGTGGGCGCGGGAAACTCCTTCCCCGTCCGGCCCGGTTGTCGAGGCGCGGGAGTGTCGATCGATCGACATTGACAACTGTCCCGGCGGGACGTACAACTCCTCAGAGAGCGCTCTCTCATCCCGTCCCGTAGAGAGGCACGTCCGATGACACCTGCCCCGGCGGCACCCGCCGCCCCGCCTGCGCGACGACGCCGGCTGCCGCTGGCGTTGGCGCTGCTCACCGCCGCCACCACCGCCCTGGCCGGACTCGCCGCCACCGCCGACGCCGCCGTGCCACCGCCCCCGTCGGGCTGGAGCCTGGTGTGGAGCGACGACTTCACCGGCGCCGCCGGCACCCTCCCGTCGGCCAGCAACTGGATCATCGACACCGGCACCAGCTACCCGGGCGGCCCGCCCAACTGGGGCACCGGCGAGATCCAGACGTACACCAACAGCACCGCCAACGTCAGCCACGACGGTGCCGGCAACCTTCGGATCACCCCGCTGCGCGACGGCGCCGGAAACTGGACCTCGGCGCGTATCGAGACGGTCCGCAGCAACTTCAAGGCCCCGGCCGGTGGGGTGCTGGCCATCGAGGGGCGCCTCCAGATGCCCAACGTCACCGGCGCCGCCGCCTCCGGCTACTGGCCGGCGTTCTGGGCGCTCGGCTCGCCCTACCGGGGCAACTACCAGAACTGGCCGGGCATCGGCGAGTTCGACGTGATGGAGAACGTCAACGGGCTCAACTCGGTCTGGGGCGTGCTGCACTGCGGTGTCGCGCCCGGTGGCCCGTGCGACGAGTTCAACGGCATCGGCGCCTCTCGGGCCTGCCCCGGCAGCACCTGCCAGTCGGCCTTCCACACCTACCGCTTCGAGTGGGACGCCTCGACCAGCCCGCAGCAGCTGCGCTGGTACGTCGACGGCCAGCTGTACCACACGGTGAGCCAGAGCCGCGTCGGTGAGCCGTACTGGTCGCAGATGACCAGCCACGCCGGCTACTTCCTGCTGCTGAACGTGGCGATGGGTGGGGCCTTCCCGAACGGGGTGGCCGGCAGCACGACGCCGACCGCCGCGACCGTGCCCGGCCGGCCGATGCTGGTCGACTACGTGGCCGTCTACAGCCGGGGTGGCGGCAGCACCCCGCCGCCGACGACACCTCCGCCGACGACGCCGCCTCCGAGCGGGGTGCGCGACGCGTACGCGACCATCCAGGCCGAGTCGTTCAACGCGCAGAACGGCGTGATCGTCGAGGCGTGCTCCGAGGGTGGCCAGAACATCGGGGCACTGCGCAACGGCGACTGGGTCCGCTTCGACAACGTGGAGTTCGGCTCCGGCGGGCCACGTGACTTCGTGGCCCGGGTGGCCTCCGGCGCGGCAGCCGGGGTCAGCGGTCTGGTCGAGGTGCGGTTGGACAGCCCGACCGGTACGACGATCGGCAGCTTCGCCATCGCCAACACCGGCGGCTGGCAGAGCTGGCGCTCGGTGCCGGGCAACGTCTCCGGCGTGACCGGCCGGCGCACGGTGTACCTGACGTTCAGCAGCGGCCAGCCCAACGACTTCGTCAACGTCAACTGGTTCCACTTCCGCCGCTGAGGTGTAAGGAGGGGCCCCCTGTTAACGCCTCGGGTAGAGCAGGGGGCCCCTCTTAACAACCTTCCGCCAGCTCTGGACAGAAATAGTTAACAGTCTTAATAATGGGCGCCAGGTCGATGCTGATGGATTTCTGTCCAGCCGGGAGGCTTGCATGAAACGGTCCAGAACCCTGGTGATGTCGGTGGTCGGTGCGCTGGCCGCCGCGCTCGGAGCGGTGTGGCTGGCACCGGCCGCCTACGCCGCCGGAGTCACCGCCACGTTCGTCAAGACGTCCGACTGGGGCTCGGGCTGGGAAGGGAAGTACACGATCACCAATGGTGGCGGCGCCACCGTCAACGGCTGGAGTCTCGCCTTCGACCTGCCGGCCGGCACCACGGTCGGCACATACTGGGACGCGTTGCTGACCTCCAGCGGACAGCGGTACACCTTCACCAACCGGTCCTGGAACGGCACGGTCGCTCCCGGCGCCTCGGTCTCCTTCGGCTTCCTGGGCAGCGGTCCCGGCGTACCGGCGAACTGCCAGCTCAACGGGTCGGCCTGCGGCGGTGGAACGCCGCCCCCGACCACGCCGCCCCCGACCACGCCGCCTCCCACGACGCCACCCCCGACCACGCCGCCGCCGACCAGCCCGCCGCCGGTCACCGGGCTGCCGAAGCACATCCTGACCGGCTACTGGCACAACTTCGACAACCCCGCGGTGGAGTTGCGGCTGCGCGACGTGCCCACCGAGTACGACCTGGTCGCGGTCGCGTTCGCCGATGCCACCAGCACCCCCGGCGCGGTCGGCTTCGCCATCGACCCCGGGCTCTCCGCCGCCCTCGGCGGCTACACCGACGCCGAGTTCTCAGCCGACGTGCGGACGTTGCAGAGTCGGGGCAAGAAGGTGATCATCTCGGTCGGTGGTGAGACCGGCCGGGTCGCGGTCAACGACGCCGCGTCCGCGGTGGCCTTCGCGGACAGCGTGTACGCCCTGATTCAGCGCTACGGCTTCGACGGGATCGACGTCGACCTGGAGAACGGGCTGAACCCGACGTACATGGCGCAGGCGCTGCGGTCGCTACGGTCGAAGGTGGGCAGCCGTCTGATCATCGCGATGGCACCCCAGACCATCGACATGCAGAACCCGGCCAGCAGCTACTTCAAGCTGGCGTTGGACATCAAGGACATCCTGACCGTGGTGAACACCCAGTTCTACAACTCGGGGGCGATGCTCGGCTGTGACAACAACGCCGCGTACGCCCAGGGGACGGTCAACTTCATCGTCGCGCTGGCCTGCATCCAGTTGGAGGCGGGGCTGCGGCCCGACCAGGTCGGGCTCGGCCTACCGGCCGGTGCCGGGGCGGCCGGCGGAGGCATCGTCACGCCCAGCGTGGTCAACGCCGCGCTGGACTGCCTGACCAGGGCAACCAACTGCGGCAGCTTCCGCCCGCCGCGTACCTACCCCGGCCTCCGTGGCGCCATGACCTGGTCGGTCAACTGGGACGTCACCAACGGCAACACCTTCGCCCGCACCGTCGCCCCCCACCTCCGTACCCTCCCCTAGCAAGCCCCGCCGCGAAGTCCCTGGCCTCACCGCCCGCCGCCCCCCACAACGACTGGACCTGACCCTCGTGCCGATCATGCAGTTGTGGCACCTCACAAAAGTCGCATAACTGACTATTTCCGGTGCCACAACTGCATGATCGCGGGGGTGGGGTGGGGTGGGGTGGGGTGGGGCAGGGGGCAGGGGGCAGGGGGCAGGGTGGGGTTAGTGGGGGGAGTGGGTGGGGCGGGGGCGGTGGGAGCGGCGGCGGTGTTTTTTGACGGCCCAGGAGATGATCATGAGGGCCAGGATGGTGAGGATGCCGTAGTCGAACCAGGAGCTGTAACGGTCGATCTGGTCCCACCGCGAGCCGAGCGCGTAGCCGAGACCGATGAAGAGCCCGTTCCAGATGCCGCTGCCCAGCGTGGTGAGCGTGACGAACTCGACCAGCGGCATCCGGTTCGCCCCCGCCGGCACCGAGACGAGGCTGCGGATCACCGGTGCCATCCGGCCGAAGAACACCGCCCGGCGGCCGTACCGTTCGAACCACCGGTCGGCCTTCTCCAGGTCGTCAAGGTCGACCAGCGGCAGCCGGTCGAGCCAGCGCTTGAGCCGGTCCTCGCCGACGAGCGCGCCGAGCCAGTAGAGGATCAGCGCGCCGAGTACCGAGCCGATGGTGGCCGCCACCGTCACCACGACCACGTTGAACCGGCCCTCACCGGCCAGGTATCCGGCCATGGCCAGGACGATCTCGCTCGGGATCGGCGGGACGATGCTCTCCAGGGCGACGAGCAGGGCCACCCCCACCTCGCCGCTCGCCTCGATCACCCCGGCGACCCACCCGGTCAGCCCACCGAGTTGGCCGGGATCGACGTCCTGGGCGACTGCCATGGGATTGCCTCCGCGGGTCGGCGTGAAAGGCCGTCCTACCCGTCGGGAAGGCCCTGCACACCGCGGGTCGGCGTCGTCACTCCTGGGGGTGCAGTGCCTCGTCGGCCGGGCCGTGCCGCCAGCCGGTGAACCGGACGGTCAGGCCGCCCCGGCTTGGCGAGCAGCAGTAGGGCCCGGCCGAGGCCGTGGCCTCCGGGGCCAGCGGAGCGAGCCGGACCAGCCGCCACGGCTCGCCGGCGACCCGCGCTCGTACGGTCAGCGCGTCACCGGCCCGGCTGACCCGCACGGTCACCTCCCGGCCCGCCCAGTCCGGTACCGGCGCCACCGACCAGTCGGAGAAGTCCCGGGTCACCACCGCGCCGACCTGGGGTTGGCCGTCGCTGACCTCCACCCCGGCCTTCACCCAACTCCGGTCGTCCACCCGGACCAGCACGCCGGCCTGGTCGAACTGCCCCGTCCAGCCCAGCTGGAAGTCCACCTCCACCGCGCTGCCGGCCGGGAAGGGTGCGAGCAGCGCCGGAGCGTCGTCGTGTACGAAGCCGTAGCTGGTGTGGCGCCACAGGTCGCTGCCCGATCCCGGTTCGACGCTCAGCGCACCGTCCGGTTCCTCGACTGCCCGGACCGGCTGTCCCCACCAGGTGCCGCTGGACCACTCGACGCTGCGCATCACGGCACCGTACCGAGCCGCCGGGGTTTGCCGCTGCCCCGCTCGGGAGAAGGTTCTGGGGCATGTCTGACAGGTGGTACTCGGAGGCGGTCGTGTACTGCCTCGACATCGACACGTACGCGGACTCCAACGGTGACGGGGTCGGGGATTTCCGGGGTCTGATCGGCCGGCTGGACTACCTGGCCCGGCTCGGTGTGACCTGCCTCTGGCTGCACCCCATCCACCCGTCGCCCAACGACGACGACGGGTACGACGTCACCGACTTCTACAACGTCGACCCCCGTTTCGGCACCCTGGGCGATTTCGCCGAACTGCTGCACCAGGCCGGCAACCGGGGCATCCGGGTGATCATTGACCTGGTGGTGAACCACACCTCCGACCAGCACCCGTGGTTCGTCTCCGCCCGCTCGTCGCCGGACTCGCCGTACCGAGACTGGTACGTCTGGTCGGACAAGGAACCGGCCGACCGGCATCAGGGCATGGTCTTCCCCGGTGAGCAGCACGAGACCTGGACCTACGACCGGACCGCGAAATCCTGGTACTACCACCGTTTCTACAAGTTCCAGCCGGACCTCAACACCACCAACCCCGAGGTACGCGACGAGATCAAGAAGATCATGTCGTTCTGGCTCCAGCTCGGCGTGGCCGGTTTCCGGATGGACGCGGTGCCGTTCATCATCGAACGCACCGAGCCGGGCGACCCGAGCCCGGAGCTGGACTTCGAGTTCCTCACCGAGCTGCGCCAGCACGTGCAGTGGCGTCGTGGCGACGCGGTACTGCTGGCCGAGGCGAACGTCGAGCCCGACAATCTTCCCGCCTTCTTCGGCGACAGCGGCGGCTCGGCGAACCGGGTGCACATGCTCTTCGACTTCATGCTCAACGGGCGGATGATGCTGGCCCTGGCCCGGCAGGACCCGGAGCCGGTGATCGAGGCGCTGCGCGACACCCCGGCGCTGCCGGAGGGCGGGCAGTGGGCCACCTTCCTGCGCAACCACGACGAGATCGACCTCTCTCGGCTCACCGCCGAACAGCGCAACGAGGTGTACGAGCAGTTCGGTCCCGAGGAGCACATGCGCATCTACGACCGGGGCATCCGCCGCCGGCTGGCGCCGATGCTGGGCAACGACCGGCGGCGCATCGAACTGGCGTACTCCCTGCAGTTCTCGTTGCGCGGCACCCCGGTGCTGCGCTACGGCGAGGAGATCGGGATGGGGGAGGACCTGTCGCTGCCGGGGCGGGAGGCGATCCGTACCCCGATGCAGTGGTCGCACCAGCGCAATGCCGGCTTCTCCACGGCGGAGTCGGAGAAGCTGGTCCGCCCGGTCATCGACAAGGGTGAGTTCGGGTACGAGAAGGTGAACGTCACCCTCCAGCGTCGGGACCGCAACTCCCTGCTCGCCTGGTTCGAGCGGATGATCCGTACGCTGCGGGAGGCCCCGGAGATCGGCTTCGGCCGCACCAACCACATCGACACCCCGATGCCCCCGGGGGTGCTGGCGCACCGTGCGGACGGGCCGACCGGGACGATGGTCTTCCTGCACAACCTCGGCACCACCGACGTCGAGGTGGACCTCAGTCTGCTCCGGCCGGAGGCGGACCTGCCCATCGACGTGCTCGCCGACCGCAACTACGACGATGTCGGCAAGCTGGACAAGCTGAAGCTCGCCGGCCACGGCTACCGCTGGATCAGGCTCTGCCGTTCCTGGTCCTCGTGATCCTGGTCCTCCTGGCCAACCCGCAGGGTGGGTTAGGCTCCTGCCGTCGAGCGAGGTTACCGGGAGGTAGGCATGTCGGAGGGGCAACGGGTCGCCATCGTGACGGGCGCGGCGCGGGGGATCGGGGCGGCCACCGCCAGGCGGCTGGCCGCCGACGGCCTGGCCGTCGCGGTGGTCGACATCGAGGAATCGGCGACGAAGGAGACCGTGGACGCGATCGTGGCGGCCGGTGGCCGGGCGCTCGGTGTCGGCGCGGACGTGGCGGACCGCGCCCAGGTGGAGGCCGCCGTCGAGCGGGTCGCCGCCGAGCTGGGTGCGCCGACCGTGCTGGTCAACAACGCCGGCGTGCTCCGCGACAACCTGCTGTTCAAGATGACCGACGCCGACTGGGACACGGTCATGGGCGTACACCTGCGCGGCGCCTTCCTGTTCAGCCAGGCCGCGCAGAAGCACATGGTCGAGGCGAAGTGGGGCCGCATCGTCAACCTCTCCAGCACCTCGGCGTTGGGCAACCGGGGCCAGGCCAACTACTCGGCCGCCAAGGCGGGTCTGCAAGGCTTCACCAAGACGCTCGCCATCGAGCTGGGACCGTTCGGGGTGACCGTCAACGCGGTCGCGCCCGGGTTCATCGTCACCGACATGACGGCGGCCACCGCGGCCCGGATGAAGGTGGACTTCGAGGCGATGCAGAAGCACGCCGTGTCGGAAATTCCGGTCCGCCGGGTGGGCCGGCCCGAGGACGTGGCCCACACCATCTCGTTCCTGGCCAGCGAGGGCGCGTCCTTCGTCTCCGGCCAGGTGGTCTACGTCGCCGGCGGTCCCAAGGACTGACCGGTGTTAAGAAGGGCCCCTTCCTCTACCCCAGGCGTTAGGAAGGGGCCCTTCCTAACGGGTCTTCCAGAGCCAGGCCAGGCCGAGGACCGGCAGCACCAGCGGGATGTAGCCGTAGCCGCTGCCGAATCCGGACCAGACGGTCTCGTCGGGGAACAGGTCCGGGCGGGCCAGGCTGAACGCGCCGACCCCGAGCACGCCGACCAGCTCCACGGCGCAGCAGGCCAGGGCGACCCGACGGCCCGCGTGCCCGGCTCGCGCCAGGCCCGCCGCCGCCACGATGTAGACCACCGCGGCGAGTGCGGAGAGCAGGTACGCCAGTGGCGCCTCGTCGAACCGCGTGGCGATCTGCAGCCCGGCGCGGCTGGTGGCGGCGATCGCGAAGAGCAGGTACACCGCGATCAGGAGTCGCCCGGGACCGGCGTTGGTCCGCATGCGGGCGGCCCCCACCTCAGCCACCGAGCACCTCCCACGTCTGCTGAAGCCGGACCACGACCACCGGCGTCACCAGGCAGACCGCGCAGACGATCGCCGATCCCCAGCGGGTCGGCTCCATCCGGGCCAGCACCGCCGCCAGCGGCGGCAGGCAGATCAGCGTCACCAGGTACCCGAAGAACGTCCCCGGCTCGCCCGGCCGCTCGCCGCCGCCGAGCGCCACGGCGGCCACCACCGCCAGCGCGAGCAGCAGCAGCTCCAGCACGGCCAGTCCGATCAGCTGTACCCGGTCCGGCGGCCGGTGGCGCAGCGTGGCCACCAGTGCCCAGCCGGCGACCAACAGCGACAGCACGATGGCGGCCACCGCCAGCCCGCCGTCGACCGGCGACCCGGTGGCGGGCGCGGCGGTCACCGGGTCCACCCGGTGCTCGTTCCGATCACCGGGCCACTCTACTAACCCACGTAGTAAGAGCCCGCGTAGGCCGGGCGGTGGCGGACGCGGGCTCCAACGGAGGGCGTGAAAGGCAGCGGGGGCGGCGGGCCGGGCCGGCCGGGAGGCTAGCGTGGACCTTGCCGTGGGCCAGCCGCGGCCAGGCGACGGCGGAGGTACGTGATGCGGTTCGGGTTGTTCGGCACCGGCCACTGGGCGGCGGAGACGCACGCTGCGGCGCTTGAGGCACACCCGAGGGCGGAGCTGGCCGGCGTCTGGGGTCGCAACCAGGACAAGGCCGCCGCGCTGGCCACCCGCTACGGCGTACCGGCCTTCGACGACGTCGACGCGTTGATCGAGGCGTGCGACGCGGTCGCCGTGGCGCTGCCCCCGCAGGTGCAGGCGGAGATCGCGGTCCGGGCCGCCACCGCCGGCCGGCACCTGCTGCTGGACAAGCCGCTGGCGCTGACCGTCGCCGACGCCGACCGGGTGGTCGAGGCCGCAGCCGGATCGGGCGCGGCCTCGGTGGTCTTCTTCACCGGCCGCTATCAGCCGGACGTCGCCGGGTTCATCGCAGCGACCGCGGCGGCCGGAGGTTGGCACACCGCCAACGTCATCCGCTTCGCCTCGATTTTCCAGCCCAGCAGCCCGTACGCCCAGTCGCCGTGGCGCCGAGAGCACGGCGCGCTGTGGGACATCGGACCGCACGCCCTGGCGGTGTTGCTGCCGGTGCTCGGCCGGGTCACCCGGGTGGCGGCCACCGACGGGCCCGGCGGCCTGGTCCACCTGCTGCTCAGCCACGCCGACGGAGCCACCAGCACGGTGTCGCTGACCCTCGACGCGCCGCCGGAATCGGTCGCCGCGGAGTTCGTGCTCTACGGAGAGAACGGCATCGAGAGGCTCCCCAACGGCGGCGGAAGCGCCGCGACGGCGTTCGCAGTGGCGATCGACCAGTTGCTGGCGGAGGTCGACGCCGGCACCCGGGATCACCGCTGCGACGTGCGGTTCGGTCGCGAGGTGGTGGCGGTGCTCGCCGCCGCCGAGACCGCCCGCACCCAAGCCACCGTCGTCGAGCTATCCGCCTGACTCGGAGGTAGACCTACTTCCCCCGATCGGGGCCGTTTGATCTCCAAGCCGCCCGTCGACGTCATGATCGACAAGGGCTGGTGGGGCGTGGGGAATTGGGGGGCGGGGTTGGGGTGGGTGTGGTTAGGGTCGCGGGCATGGGTATGCACGCTCTGATCAACGCGGTCGGTTCGCCGGCCGCGTACTGGCCGCTGCTGGCGGCCCGCCTGCGAGTCCGGCGTCCGGCCCTGGCCGGCGCGACCCGCGACTGACGCCTTTCGCGTACGTTCCCGGCACCGCGCATCACGGTGCCACCTCTCGCGCCATGACCAGGGCCGTCCGAGTCCCGAACCGCTCGGACAGGCCCCGATGACGGCTGCCTGTCCGGATCCGTCGCCCCGACGGCGACAGACAGGACGACGCCATGGCGCCCCGCCGCCTCCGCAGCACCGAACGCGACCGGTCCCGTCGCGTACTTTCGCAGAACTACCTCGTCGACCCGGCCGCCATCGCGAGGCTCGTCGACGCCGCCCGCCCCGATCCCGGCGGCCTGGTGCTGGAGCTGGGTGCCGGGCGCGGGCAACTGACCCGCCCGCTGGCCGCACGCTGCGGGCACCTGATGGCGTACGAGGTGGATCCCGCCGCCCGCGTGGAGTTGGCCCGGGTCTGCGCGGCCCTGCCGAATGTCACGTACCGTCAGGCCGACTTCCTCGCCGCGGCAGCGCCTCCGGCGGAGTTCGCCGTGGTCGGCAACATCCCGTGGTCGCTCACCGCGGCCGTGGTGCGCTGGTGCCTGGCCGCGCCGGGGCTGCGTCAGGCAACCCTGCTGACCCAACTGGAGTACGCCCGCCGCCGGGCCGGTGACTACGGCCGGTGGACCCGGCTGACGGTGCTGACCTGGCCGGAGTTCAGCTGGCGGCTCGCCGGGCGGGTCCCACGTGCCGCGTTCCGTCCGGTGCCCCGGGTCGACGCCGGCATCCTGCGCATCGAGCGTCGGGAGCAGCCGCTGCTGCCGGCGCCGGCCCTGCCGGCGTACCGCCGGATGGTGGAGCTCGGGTTCAGCGGGGTCGGCGGCTCGCTCGCGGCCTCGCTGGCCCGCGAGCATCGGCGGGCCCGGCTGATGGCGGCGCTGCGCGCCAGCCGGCTCGACCCGGACACCCCGGTCGGGCATGTCTGGCCGGAGCAGTGGTTGGTGCTGCACCGCCTGCTGCGCGCCCGCTGACAGATTGAGGTCGTGCCCGGCCGGGTACCCGGGCCACCGCCCCGGCCCAGCACCGCCGAGCCGGGGCGTTTGCCCAACCGGGACCCGGGTAGCCGCAGGCATGCAGGTACAGCGGCTCGGCGCGCCGAGCGACCTCGACCCGTTGCTGGAGCGTGTCCGGGACGCGCGGGTGGTGATGATCGGGGAGGCGACGCACGGTACCTACGACTACTACCGGATCCGGGAGCAACTGACCCGCCGCCTGATCGCCGAGTGCGGCTTCTCCTTCGTGGCGGTGGAGGGCGACTGGCCGGACTGCGACCGGGTGCACCGCTCGGTGACCGGTGCCACCGACGGACTGGCCGAGCCGCAGATCGCCCTGGAACGCTTCGAGCGTTGGCCCACCTGGATGTGGGCCAACGCCGAGGTCGCCCGCTTCTGTCGGTGGCTGCGCTCCTGGAACATGGAGCGCGCGCAGCCGTCCCGGGTCGGGTTCCACGGCCTCGACGTCTACAGCCTCTGGGAGTCGATGCAGGCGATCTTCGACTATCTCGGCGAAGAGGACCCGGCCTCGCTGGAGGCCGCGCAGGACGCGTACCGGTGCTTCGAGCCGTACGGCAAGCGGGTCGAGGAGTACGGGGTGGCGAGCCGTTTCGTCTCCGCCCGATGCGAGCAGGAGGTGATCCGGCTGCTCGCGCGTACTCGGAAATTCGCCGCCACCGACGGACCGGGAGCCTTCTCGGCCTGGCAGAACGCGGAGGTGTTGGCCGGCGCGGAGCGCTACTACCGGGAGATGGTCGCCGGTGGGCCCGGGTCGTGGAACGTCCGGGACACCCACATGGCTGACACCCTGGACCGGCTGCTGGAACGCTACGGGCCGGGTGCCCGGGGTGTCGTCTGGGCGCACAACACGCACGTGGGTGACGCGCGGGCGACCGACATGGCCACCGACGGGATGGTGAACATCGGTCAACTGGCCCGGGAGCGCCACGGCGCCGACGGGGTGGTGCTGATCGGGTTCGGCAGTTGGCGCGGCACCGTGATCGCCGCGCCGCGCTGGGGATCGCCCGCCGAGGCGATGGTGGTGCCGCCGGCCCGCGAAGGCTCGGTGGAACACCGGCTGCACGAGCTGATGCCGGAACGGGCGGTGCTGGTCTTCGGCGGGCCGGACCAGCCGGGCTGGGTCACCGACACCCTCGACCACCGGGCCATCGGTGTGGTCTACGACCCGTCGTTCGAGTCGTGGGGCAACTATGTGCCGACCCGGCTGGGGCAGCGGTACGACGCCCTCATCTGGTGCGACGAGACCACGGCGCTGCACCCGCTGCCCGCTCTGGCCAGCCCGGGCGAGATGGAGACGTACCCGGCCGGCGTGTGAGCCTCGCGAGCATTGCCCGGCGTGCGGCGTTTCCGGCGTGCGGCGTTGCCGGCGTGCGGCGTTTCCGGCGTGCGGCGTTGGGGGCGGGCGTTAACAGGGGCCCCCTGCTATGCACCAGGCGTTAACAGGGGGCCCCTCCTTACACCTCAGGTGCCGGCGGGGACCTTCTCGTCGAGCTGGGCGCGCAGCTTCTCGCCCTCGATGTCGACGTTGGGCAGCGCCCGATCGAGCCAGCGAGGCAGCCACCAGGCGACCTTGCCGAGCAGCGACATCACCGCCGGAACGATGGTCATCCGGACCACGAAGGCGTCGATCGCCACGCCGATGGCGAGCGCGAAGCCGATCGACTTGATCACCGGATCGTCGAGGAAGACGAAGCCACCGAAGACCGACGTCATGATCAGCGCGGCGGCGGTGACCACCCGCGCACCGTGCCCCATCCCGTTGATGGTGGCCTGCTGGGCGGTGTCACCGTGGACGAAGTCCTCCCGCATCCGGGAGACCAGGAAGACCTCGTAGTCCATGGCCAGACCGAACAGGATGCCGATCAGCAGGATCGGTAGGAAGCTGATCAGCGGCCCCGGCGTGTCCAGCCCGACCAGGTCGGCGAGGTGACCCTGCTGGAACACCGCGACCGTGATGCCGAACGTGGCGGCGACGGTGAGCAGGAAGCCCAGGGCCGCCTTGACCGGCACCAGCAGGGACCGGAACACCAGCATCAGCAGCAGGATCGACAGGCCGACCACCAGGCCCAGGTAGATCGGCAGCGCGTCGGAGAGCTTCTCCGAGATGTCGATGCCGATCGCGGTCACCCCGGTCAGCAGCACGTTCGCGCCGTCTACCCCGCCGACGGCGGTACGGATGTCGTGCACCATCGTCTCGGTCGCCGGGTCGGTCGGGCCGGTCTGCGGGATCACCCCGAGCAGCGCCGTCCGGCCGTCCGGGCTGAGCTGCGGCGGGGCCACGGCGAGCACGTTGTCGGTGCGCTGGACCAGGGCGGTCACCTGCGGAACGGCCGCGGCGGTGGCCTGGGCGTCGTCACCGGCGACGACCACCGCGAGGCGGCCCGTGAAGCCCGGCCCGAAGCCCTCGGTGATCAGGTCGTTGGAGACCCGGGCGGCTGACCCGGCCGGCGCGGTGCCGGCGTCGGGGAGGGCGAGACGCATGTCCGACGCGGGCAGCGCGAGCAGCCCCAGGCCGAGCACGCCGACCAGGATCACCGGGATCCGGAAGCGGGTGATCAGGCGGGCCCAGCGGAACCCGAACGTGGAGCGGTCCTCGCCGGTGACGGCGGCGGCCTCCGGTGCCGCACGGTGGCTCGTCACGTCGCTCTGCTGGTTGGTGTCGTCCTCGACGCCGGCGGTGGTCGCCGGCATCGCGGAGCGCAGCCGGCGGGGCAGTACCCGGCGTCCGGCGAAGCCGAGCAGGGCCGGCTGGAGGGTGATCGCCACCAGTACCGCGATCGTCACCGTGCCGGCGGCGGCCAGACCCATCACGGTCAGGAACGGGATGTTCACCACCGCCAGGCCGGCCAGGGCGATGACCACGGTGGCGCCGGCGAAGACCACCGCCGAGCCGGCGGTGCCGACCGCTCGGCCCACCGCCTCGTCGGCTGGGAGGCCGTCGAGCAGGTTCTGCCGGTACCGCGAGGTGATGAAGAGCGAGTAGTCGATGCCGACAGCGAGGCCGAGCATCAGCGCGAGGATCGGCGCGGTGGTGGTCAGCTCGACCGCGCCGCTGAGCGCGAAGAGCCCGGCCATCCCGACCCCGACACCGATCAGCGCGTTGAGCATGGTCATTCCCGCCGCCACCAGCGAGCCGAAGGTGACCACCAGGACGACGAGGGCCACCGCGACACCGATCGCCTCGGTGGAGCCGACCTCGGGTTCGGTGTTGAGCACCTCGCCACCGGGCGCCACCTGCCAACCCTGCGCCTGGGCCTCGGCGCCGACTTCCTCGTACGCCTCCCGCTGCTCCTCGGTCACCTGGTCGGCGCCGACGCTGAACTGCACCTGGATCAGGGCGTACTGGCCGTCGGGGGATACCGCGCCGACCTGGAACGGGTCGACGGCGGCCACCACGCCGGGCACCGTGGCGGCCTCGGCCGTGATCGCCTGGATCACCTCCTGGCCCTCGGGCGCCCCGAGTTGGCCGGCGGAGGGTGCCTTGACCGCGATGGTGCCGGTGGCGCCGGCCGCGGCCGGGAACTGCTCGTTGAGCAGGTCCAGCGCCTGCTGCGATTCGGTGCCGGGCATGGTGAAGTTGCTGGCCGTCGGGCCACGCAGGGTCGCCGCGGCCAGGCCGAGCCCGACGAGTACGACGAGCCAGATCGCGGCGACAAGTCGCCGGCGGCGCATCGAGCCCCGGCCAAGGCGGTAGAGCAGGGTCGCCATGAGGTCCTTTCCCTCGGTCGTTTGGATTTGTGGGACGGTCAGTGGGCGGGTTCCAGCGCCCGTCGGAGCAGCGCCAGCAGGGCGTCGCCCAGTTCTTTGTCGGGTACGTCGGCGAACTGGCCGCAGGTCTCGGCGATGCCGGCGAGCAGCACCAGCGCGGTGATCCGGGCCGAGGGCCGTTCGGGATGGCCGGCGAGGGCGTCGATGAGCCGTTCGGAGATCAGTTGGATGTGCGCGAACACCGGTTGTTGCAGCAGCTCCGGGAACTCCCCGCGGAGCAGGGCGATCTCGCTGCGGAACCGGACCGCGAGGTCGACGAAGCCCTCGGCGGCGACCCGTTGCGCCGAGGCCGGGTCGGGCTGGGCGGCGATCTGGTCGTCGAGCGACCGCAGCACGCCGATCGCCGGGGCCATCAGCTCGGTGAGGATGGCCTCCTTGTTGGCGAAGTGGTAGAGCACCGCAGCCTTGGAACAGCCCACCTCGCCGGCGATGTCCTGCAACGAAGTCCCTCGGTAGCCGGTGACGGCGAAGCGTCTCGACGCGGCGGCCAGGATGTCGCCGTGCGTCTGCGGGGTGGAGCGGACCATGGCCCCAGCATGCCTGACCGATCGGTCAGAGCTGACCGATCGGTCAGATCAGTGTCCTTCACCACACAGCCAGCGGCGGCGAATTGGCTCTCCGGGCGGCGCTGCGCCGCGCCGAGAATCGACCTGTGACCACCTCCCCGGCGGCCCGGGCGGCCGCACTGCGTGCCCTGCACCGACCCGGCGATCCGCTGCTGCTGCCCAACGCCTGGGACGCCGGCTCGGCCCGGGCAGTCGTCGACGCCGGCTTCGCCGCGGTAGCCACCAGCAGCGCGGCCGTCGCCGAGTCGCTCGGCTACGCGGACGGTGAGGACGCCCCGGTGGGGGAGATCTTCGCCGCCGTGGCCAGGGTGGCCCGCGCGGTCGACGTACCGGTCACCGCCGACCTGGAGCGCGGCTACGGCCTGCGCCCCACCGAACTGGTCGAGCGGCTGCTCGAAGCCGGCGCGGTCGGGCTCAACCTGGAGGACTCCGACCCACGGTCCGGCGCCCTGGTCGACGACGGCCGGCAGACCGAGTTGCTGGCCGGAGTGCGGGCGGCCGCCGAGGCAGCCGGGGTGCCGATCGTGGTCAACGCCCGGGTCGACGTCTTCCTCCGGCAGGCCGGCGAGCCGGCCGGTTGGCTCGGCGAGACGGTCCGCCGGGCCTGCCGGTACCTGGCAGCCGGCGCGGACTGCGTCTACCCGATCCTGCTCGCCGGACCGGCCGAGTTGCGGTCCGTCGTCCAGGCCGTGGCGGCGCCGGTGAACGTGCTGGCCCGGCCGGGGACGCCGACGGTCGCCGAACTGGCCGCGCTCGGCGTGGCCCGGGTCAGCCACGGCGCCGGCGTGTACGCGGCGACCCGCGCGTACACCGCCCGGCTGCTGGCCGCGGTGGCCGCCGGCGGGCCACTCGGCTGAGCGCGGCGGCCCCTCCAGGTGTGCGGCGGCCCCTCGCGGCGCGCGACGTACCGGGTGGGCAGCCTGTCGAGCTGAGAGCACAGACGGATCAGTGGCCGTGTCCCGTTGACCACCGGGTGCCCGACCGGGATGGTGATCGGGTGACTGGAGCTGACGAGACCCGGGACGGGGTGGCGCTGACCAACCTCGACCAGGCTTTGTTCGACGGGTCGGAGGCGACCAAGCGTGACCTGGTCGACTACCTCGACGCTGTGGCCGACCGGATCGTCCCGCAGCTGCGCGGCCGTCCACTGTCGGTGGTCCGGGTGCGCCCGGGCCAGCCGCCGTTCATGCAGAAGAACCTGCCGCGCTACACCCCGGAATGGGTACGCCGGGTGCCGATCTGGGCCGAGGCGTCGCGCCGGGAGATCTCGTACGGGCTCTGCGACGACCGCCGGACGCTGCTCTGGTTCGCCAACCAGCGGGCGGTCGAGTACCACCCCACCCTGGCCACGGCCGACGACCTGAGCCGCCCCACCCACCTGGTGCTCGACCTCGACCCGCCGGAGGGCGACGGGTTCGCCGCCGCAGTGGCCGCCGCGCTGCTGGTTCGGCAGGCTCTCGCGGACGCCGGGCTGGCCGGCGCGGTGAAGACCAGCGGTGCCAAGGGGGTCCACGTCTTCGTCCCGGTCGCGCCCGGCCCCGACGCCGAGGAGTTGGCCGCCGCCACCCGGGCCCTGGCCGCCCGGGCGGAACGCCTGGACCCGGCGCTGGCGACCACCGCGTTCATCCGGGAGGACCGGGGTGGCAAGGTCTTCGTCGATCCCACCCGCACCGGCGGGGCGACCGTCGTGTCGGTGTACAGCCCTCGGTTGCGGCCCGGCGTGCCGGTCTCGTTCCCGGTGCCCTGGGCGGACCTGGAGTCGGTGACGCCGGGCGACTTCACCATCCGGACGGCCGGTGCGCTGCTGGCGGACCGGGACCCGTGGGTGGAGCTGATGCCGCCGCCGCAGCACCTCCCGGCCGACCTGGTCGAGCAGGGGCGGGCCATCCCGGTGCCCAGGGTGCAGGCCATGCACGAGGGCCGCCGCCGGGCCCGCGCCAGACGCGCCGCCGCCGACTGAGAGAGACCGGCAACAGGGCGGTGGAGGCGGGTCCTGGCCGTGGTGGGCACTGCGGAGGAGGAGGCCATCGCTACCGCCCGACGCGCCGCTGGGCCGGACCATGGTGGCGGTCCGGCCCAGCGGTTGTCGAGCGGATCAGAGCATCCAGCGGTGGCGCTGCACGAAGGGCAGCCGGGCCCAGCGGCGGCCCAGGCCCCAGGTGTGGCCGGCGTACGCGGCGGCCAGGGCGACCAGAACGACGGCGTAGATCAGGTGGTAGTCGACGACGGGGTTCGTGGAGCCGGTCGGGTCGCCGCCGGCGGTGAACCGGGCCAGCGGGAACTCGGCCAGCCACATCAGCGCCATCATCAGGGTGCCCGAGGCGGCGGCGATCCGCAGGCCGACGCCGGCGACCAGGGCGAGGCCGATGGCGGCCAGGCCGACCATGAACAGCGTGTTGGCCCACCACGTTCCGGCGATCGAGTGGGCCATCGACTGCAACGGTCCCACCTCGACGTTGGCGAGGAAGCCCTTGGTGGGCGAGCCGCCGTTGATCCAGGCCCGCTCGGCCGGGGTGGCGTAGCCGAGGCCGAAGGTCTTGTCGAGGAACGCCCAGAGAAAGACGAGCCCGGTGGAGATCCGCAGCACGGCCAGGGCGCGGGCGGCGGTGGTGGTCAACATGGCGCCGGGCAGTTCGGCGTGCTCGAGCGGTCGCTCGATCGATCGGTGGGTACCGTGCTGGATGGTCATCGTTGCCTCCGTGGTCAGCTTCCTACATGACCACTCTCGCCCCGGGAGGGGCAGCGGCGCGCGGGCCAGAGCGCCCGAAGCCGGCGGGACCAAGGTCCCGACCTCGTGCAGAGATAGCCATAAACCCCGACCGGATTACCCGGTCGGGGTTTTCGTTTCGGCTGTTCAGGCGTGGTGCCCCCGGCAGGATTCGAACCTGCGCCCCCGCCTCCGGAGGGCGGTGCTCTATCCCCTGAGCTACGGGGGCTCAGCGACTGGAGAAGACTAGCAAACCGCGTACCCGATCGCCGAATCGGTATCGGCGGGTCGGCTCCGGCCGCCGATGGTCAACCGGTGGCCGTCAGGCGGCCTGAGCGCGCCCGCAACTGGGCAGCGGGTGCGGCACTATGCGGCGGGGAAGCCGGCGCGGCCATTCGTTGCGGGCCCACGAGCCGTCCACGATCAGGTGGACCGTGCGCTGTTCCGGACCGCTGAGCCGGAGCACGAAGTCGCGGTACAGCGCTGGGTCCACCGAGGGCGTGGTGATCATGAACCGGACCCGCCCCCGCGAGGAGACGGCCGAGATCACGTCGGCCGCCGGCATGGTGCCGCGTAGCCGGACCCGACCGATCCAGTAGACCTCGGCCAGGTGCTCCTGGGCGGCCCGGGTGATGGCCGGGTACTCGCCGCGTACCCACCGCTCGACGGCGCCGACGCAGAGTCCGCAGGCCCGCTCCCGGGGCTCGCGTGGGCCCAGCCCCCAGGCCCGCAGGTACGTCCCGACCACTCCCGCGTCCAGCTTCAGCCCGAAGTGCCGTTCGATGAGGATGTGCAGACTCTGGCGGGTCCACAGCTCCTCGTCCAGGCCGAACGCGTCGGGGTGGACGCCCCGGAGGGTGTCGATGAGTTCCAGCTCCTGTTCGCGGCTGAGCGTTCCCGGCTCGCCCTGCCGCTGTCCGCGACGGACGGCTGCCACCGCCCCGTCACCGCCGATGGTGTGGCGCCGGCACCAGCTGGTGACCGAACGCCGTGCGTCTCTGAGTGCAACCCCCACGTGCTGGACAACGAGTGCACTTCGCTCGAAGTAACCCCTAGAGGGAAAATCGGTCTTATGCCATCAAGGCGTATCGGAGCCTACGATCCCGGTCGCGGTGCGGGCACTGCCCAGACGACGCCGCCCCGCTCGACGGGTGAGCGGGGCGGCGTCGTCTGCCGGGAGTGCGGTGGGAGGCTCAGCCGCCGGCGGCCAGCTCCAGCTTGCGCAGCTCGTTGATCTCCTTCTGCTGCGTCTGCTTCATCGCCTGGGCCATCCGGACCACCTCGGGGCGGTCGGAGACCTTGAGCAGGCCGTCGGCCATGTGGACGCCGCCCAGGTGATGGTTGATCATCAGCCGGATGAAGAGGCGGTCGACCTCGGCATCCGGCGCCTCGTGCAGCTGGGTGATCTCGTCACGGGTCGCCATGCCGGGCATCAGCCCGTCCTGGCCCACCCGCACGCCATCGGGCATCCACTCCATCGCCGGCCGGGAACCGGTGGGCAGCAGCTCCCACTCCTGCAACCAGCGCTGCATGTGACCGATCTGGGCCTGCTGGGTCAGGGCCATGTCGTAGCCCATCTGCCGGATCGCCGGATCCTGCCCCTTGTCGTACGCGATCATGGCCATCTCCACCGCCTGGGCGTGGTGGCGGGACATGTCCCGGGCGAAGCCGGCCTCGGCCGACTCCTCGCCCGGGGTGCGGCCGGTGGTGAGCGTGGCCGCCGTCCAGCCCACGCCGAGCAGGAGCAGCGCGGTCAGGGCCAGGGTCAGGTAGCGCAGCGTCCGGACTGACCGGCGGGGTTCCGCTGGTTCCGTCCGTTGCGTCACCGGTGGCTCCTGTACCGCGCTGGACACGTCAGCCACCCGTCGGCGGTGCGAGCTCGCGTGGTTCGGTGCCGGTGCCGGTCGTGTAGTTGCCGGAGGAGCAGGGCACGCCCGG
Organism: Micromonospora phaseoli; assembly: GCF_900109115.1. Classification (GTDB taxonomy): domain Bacteria; phylum Actinomycetota; class Actinomycetes; order Mycobacteriales; family Micromonosporaceae; genus Micromonospora; species Micromonospora phaseoli. Next base: position 168,205 of record NZ_FNYV01000003.1, on the reverse strand, counting down.
CTCGATCGAGGCGTTCTGTGCCAGCGTGGTGGTGAACTGCTCGATCCGCGGGTCGTCGGAGCTGTCGACCTTGAGCTGGTAGCCCCACGCCTGGACCGAGACCGCCGCGTCCAGGCCCTCGTACGGGCTCATCAGCATGAAGTCGTTGTTGCGGATCAGGCCGGCCAACCGCTCCACCTCGGCCGCGGGCAGATCGGGGCGGTAGGTGAGCCAGACCGCGCCGTGCTCCATGCTGTGCACCGCGTGCTCGGAGGCGATCGGCGCGTCGTAGACGTCGCCGAGGCAGCGCTGCCAGGCGTTGTTGTGGGCGCCACCGACCGGCGGGCTGTACTTGTACTCGATCGGGCCGGACTGGTGCGACTCGTAGCTGATGCCCTCCGGGTCGGTCTCCCGGTAGTTCACGATGCCGTCGATCTCCGCTGCCTTGTCCTCCCAGGACTGGCTCCCCTTGAAGGTCGCCCAGGCACCGAATCCGATGATCGCCGTGGCGAGCACGCCCACCGCGACGAACATCGCGATCGGCCCCCAGGGGCGGCCCTGGCTGACCTTGACCGGAGTGACCGGCTTGCGTGGCCCCTTGCCGCCGCCCGCCCGCTGGGGCTTGCCGGAGCCGGCCTTGGCGGCCGTCGGCTTGGCGTCGGCGGCGGGCCGACCCGCCGCCGGCTTCTTGCCGGTGCTGACCACGGTCGGGCGGCGCTGCGGGCCGCCCGGGGTGCTGATGCTCATCGGTCCTCGTCAGGTCGGTCGGTCAGGGGCTCCGGCGGCCCGGCCCCCGATGCCGGGTCGCCGCCGCGGGGACCGAGTCTACCCCCGATAACATGGGTCGGTGACTCCCGCAGAACTCGCCGAAGCAGTCCTCGTCGCCGCTCACGCCGTCTTCGCCGAACGAGGGCTGGACCGCTCCGTGCTGCCGGAGCACACGACGGTGGAGCGCCCCCGCAACCCCGATCATGGCGACTATGCCGTCACGCTGGCGCTTCAGCTCAGCAAGAAGGTGGGTCTGCCGCCGCGTGAGCTGGCCGCCGCGCTGGCCGCCCACCTCGGCAGAGCGCCGGGGATCAAGTCGGTGGAGATCGCGGGTCCGGGCTTCCTCAACATCCGGCTCGACGCCGCCGCCGCCGGCCAGCTCGCCCGCTCGATCGTCGAGGCCGGCGAGGAGTACGGCCGTAGCGACCGGCTCGCCGGCCTGAAGATCAACCTGGAGTTCGTCTCGGCCAACCCGACCGGCCCGGTGCACATCGGCGGGGTCCGCTGGGCGGCCGTCGGTGACGCGTTGAGCCGGCTGCTCCGCACCACCGGCGCGGAGGTCGGCACCGAGTACTACTTCAACGACGCGGGCTCCCAGATCGACCGGTTCGCCCGCTCGCTGCTCGCCGCCGCCAAGGGGGAGCCGGCACCGGAGGACGGCTACGGCGGGGCGTACCTCGCCGAGATCGCCGAGCAGGTGACCACCCGGCGGCCGGACGTGCTGACCCTGGACGACGCCGCCGCCCAGGAGGTCTTCCGGGTCGAGGGCGTCGCGCTGATGTTCACCGAGATCAAGTCCTCGTTGCGTGCCTTCGGGGTCGAGTTCGACACCTACTTCAACGAGAAGGACCTGCACGACCGGGGTGAGCTGGAGCACGCCCTGACCCGGCTGCGCGAGCAGGGCCACCTCTTCGACTCCGACGGGGCGACCTGGCTGCGCACCACCGACTTCGGTGACGACAAGGACCGGGTACTGCGCAAGTCCAACGGCGAGTGGACGTACTTCGCCGCGGACTGCGCGTACTACCTGGACAAGCGCGAGCGCGGCTTCGACCGGGTCGTGATCATGTTGGGCGCGGACCACCACGGCTACGTGGGTCGGATGAAGGCGATGGCAGCCTGCTTCGGTGACGACCCCGAGCAGACCCTGGAGATCCTCATCGGTCAGCTGGTCAACCTGGTCCGCGACGGCGCGCCGGTGCGGATGAGCAAGCGGGCCGGCACCGTGATCACCCTGGAGGACCTGGTCGACGCGATCGGCGTGGACGCCGCCCGGTACGCCTTGGCCCGCTACTCCACCGACTCGCCGATCGACATCGACATCGAACTCTGGACCAGGGCGACCCGCGACAACCCGGTCTACTACGTGCAGTACGTGGCGGCCCGGACGGCCAGCGTCGGGCGCAACGCCGCCGAGGTCGGCCTGACCCGGGGCGACGCCGAGTCGTTCCGCCCCGAGCTGCTCGACCACGACAAGGAGAACGAGCTGCTCAAGGCGCTCGCCGAGTTCCCGGCCGTGGTGGCCGCCGCCGCCGAGCTGCGCGAACCGCATCGGGTGGCCCGTTTCCTGGAAGACCTGGCCGGGGCGTACCACCGGTTCTACGACAACTGCCGGATCCTGCCCCGCGGCGACGAGGAGATCACCGATTTGCACCGGGCTCGGCTCTGGCTCAACGACGCCACCCGGGTGGTCATCGCCAACGGCCTGCGCCTGCTCGGCGTCTCGGCCCCGGAGAGGATGTAACCCATGCGGGCTCACGAGGCGGGTGCGCTGCACGGCGACATCGGCAACCGGGGACCGGCCTGGCTGCGTGCCCCGGCCGACGTCAACGCGCTGGTGCCGCAGCTGTGGCCGCGCAACGTGACGCGCGGCCAAGACGGCTCGCTTGCCGTCGCGGGCCTGGGCGTACGCGACATCGCCGCCGAGTTCGGCACCCCGGTCTACGTCCTGGACTCCGACGACCTGCGGTCGCGTTGCCGGGACTTCCGGGCGGCCTTCCCGACCGAGGACATCTACTACGCCGGTAAGGCCTTCCTCTGCCGGGCCGTGGTCCGGACGATCGCCGAGGAGGGCATGTTCCTCGACGTGTGCAGCGGCGGTGAGCTGGCCGTGGCGCTGGCCGGCGGGATGCCGCCGGAGCGGATCGGGTTCCACGGGAACAACAAGTCGACGGCCGAGCTGAGCCGGGCGCTGGACGCCGGGGTCGGTCGGATCATCGTCGACTCGTTCGCCGAGATCGACCGGCTCACCGCGCTGGCCCGCGAGCGCGGTGTGCGGCCCCGGGTGCTGATCCGGGTCACCGTCGGCGTGGAGGCGCACACCCACGAGTTCATCGCCACCGCCCACGAGGACCAGAAGTTCGGCTTCTCGTTGGCCGGCGGGGCGGCCATCGCCGCCGCGCTGCGCATCCTCGACGAGGGCGTGCTCGAGCTGCGGGGGCTGCACTCACACATCGGCTCACAGATCTTCGACACCAGCGGGTTCGAGGTCTCCGCCCGCCGGGTGCTCGCCCTGCAGGCCCAGATCCGCGACGCGCGCGGAATCGAGCTGCCCGAGCTGGACCTCGGCGGCGGCTTCGGCATCGCGTACACCTCGCAGGACGACCCGGCGGCCCCGCAGGACCTCGCCAAGCGGCTACGCAAGATCGTGGACTCGGAGTGCGCGGCGGAGCGGCTGGTCGTGCCGCAGCTCTCCATCGAGCCGGGCCGGGCGATCGTCGGCCCGGCCGTGTTCACCCTCTACCAGGTGGGCACGGTCAAGGACGTCGACGGAATCCGCACCTATGTCAGCGTCGACGGCGGGATGAGCGACAACATCCGTACCGCGTTGTACGACGCGTCGTACTCGGCGACGCTGGCCTCCCGGGCGAGCACCGCGGAGCCGATGCTCGCCCGCGTGGTGGGAAAGCACTGTGAGTCCGGGGACATCGTGGTGAAGGATGAATTCCTGCCCGCCGACGTGCAGCCCGGAGATCTTGTCGCGGTACCCGGCACGGGTGCCTACTGCCGCAGTATGGCCAGCAACTACAACCACGTACCCCGCCCCCCGGTGGTCGAGGTACGTGACGGCCGGGCCCGGCTGATCGTTCGACGGGAGACCGAAGAGGACCTGCTCGCTTTGGATGTGGGATGACGTCACCTGTGCGCCTCGCCCTGCTCGGCTGCGGCACCGTCGGTGCCGAGGTGGTCCGGTTGCTGCACGAGCAGTCGACCGACCTCGCCGCCCGGATCGGTGCCCCGCTGGAGATCGCCGGCATCGCCGTCCGCCGGATCGGGCGCGACCGAGGCGACCTGCCGATCGATCCGGCCCTGTTCACCACCGACGCGCTCGGGCTGATCAAGCGCGACGACGTCGACGTGGTGGTCGAGGTGGTCGGCGGGATCGAGCCGGCGCGCGGCTGGCTGGTAGAGGCGCTGCGGGCCGGCAAGAGCGTGGTCACCGCCAACAAGGCGCTGCTCGCCGAGGACGGCGGGGCGCTGCACGACGCGGCGGTCGAGGGGGGCGGCGACCTCTACTACGAGGCGTCGGTGGCCGGCGCCATCCCGCTGCTGCGCCCGCTGCGTGAGTCGCTGCACGGCGACCGCATCACCCGGGTCACCGGCATCGTCAACGGCACCACCAACTTCATCCTCTCCGCCATGCACGCCACCGGCGCCGGGTTCGCCGAGGCCCTGGAGGAAGCGACCGAGCTGGGGTACGCGGAAGCCGACCCCACCGCCGATGTGGAGGGCTTCGACGCCGCCGCGAAGGCCGCCATCCTCGCCTCGCTCGCCTTCCACACCCGGGTCGGCGCCGCCGACGTGCACCGGGAGGGCATCACCGAGGTCACCGCCGCCGACGTGGCCAGCGCGAAGGCGATGGGTTGCACGATCAAGCTGCTCTGCATCGCCGCCCGGGGTGCCGACGGGCAGGGCCAGGAGACGGTCAGCGTCCGGGTACACCCGGCGATGATCCCGCTGACCCACCCACTGGCGAGCGTCGGTGACGCGTTCAACGCGGTCTTCGTCGAGGCGGAGGCGGCCGGGCAGTTGATGTTCTACGGGCGCGGCGCCGGCGGCGCGCCGACCGCCAGCGCGGTGCTCGGCGACGTGGTGGCGGTGGCCCGCAACCGGCTTGCCGGGGTCCGCGCGGCCAGCGAGTCCGCCTACGCCGACCTGCCGGTACGGCCGATGGGGGAGGCGCTCACCCGCTACCACATCAGCCTCGACGTGGCCGATCGTCCCGGTGTGCTGGAATCGGTTGCCGGGGTGTTCGCCCGGCACGACGTGTCGATCGCCACCGTGCGGCAGGGGCCAGCCGGTGGTTCCGCCGGCGGGGCCGGCGAAGCGGTGCTGGTCATCGTGACCCATGTCGCGCCGGACGCGGCACTGGCGGCGACCGTGCAGGAGCTGCGCGGCCTGGACATCGTCCGGTCGGTGGCGAGTGTGCTGCGGGTCGAGGGCGGGCTGTGAGAGGCGAGGAGAGCGACATGTGGCGGGGTCTGATCGACGCGTACCGGGACCGGCTGCCGGTCACCGACGCCACGCCCGTCATCACGCTGCACGAGGGGAACACGCCACTGCTGCCGGCTCCGGTGCTCTCCGCCCGGCTCGGCTGCGACGTGTACCTCAAGGTGGAGGGCGCCAACCCGACCGGCTCGTTCAAGGACCGGGGCATGACGATGGCCGTCTCGAAGGCGGTCGAGGCGGGCAACAAGGCCATCATCTGCGCCTCCACCGGCAACACCAGCGCCTCCGCCGCCGCGTACGCGGCCCGCGCCGGGGTGACCTGCGCGGTGCTGGTGCCGCAGGGCAAGATCGCTTTGGGCAAGCTTGCCCAGGCGCTGGTGCACGGCGCCCGGCTGCTCCAGGTCAACGGCAACTTCGACGACTGCCTGGCGCTGGCGGCCAAGCTCGCCCAGGACTATCCGGTGGCGCTGGTCAACTCGGTCAACATCGACCGGTTGCACGGTCAGAAGACGGCGGCGTTCGAGATCGTCGAGGCGCTCGGCGACGCCCCCGACATCCACTGCCTGCCGGTCGGCAACGCCGGCAACATCTCCGCGTACTGGATGGGCTACACCGAGGATCTCGATGCGGGCAACGCCACCCGTACCCCGAAGATGTACGGCTTCCAGGCGGCCGGCGCGGCGCCGATCGTGACCGGCCAGGTGGTGGCCGAGCCCTCCACCATCGCCACCGCGATCCGGATCGGCAACCCGGCGAGCTGGACGAAGGCCCTGGACGCCCGGGACGCCTCCGGCGGTCTGATCGAGGCGGTCTCCGACCGGGAGATCCTGACGGCGTACCGGCTGCTGGCCCGGGAGGTCGGTGTCTTCGTGGAGCTGGGCAGCGCGGCAAGCGTCGCCGGTCTGCTCCAGCAGGCCGCCGCCGGTCGGGTGCCGTCCGGCGCCACGGTGGTCTGCACGGTCACCGGGCACGGCCTGAAGGACCCGGAGTGGGCCATCTCGACCGCCCCCGTGCCGGTCACCATCGCCAACGATCCGCTCGCCGCGGCTCGCTCCCTCGACCTCGCCTGAGCCGGCGGGGGCGGGTCAGCGGCGGAGGGCGACGGCTCCGGCGACGGTACGCGTGACCAGGCCGAGCACCTCGTGTCGCGACACGTCGTGTTCGGCCAGGTAGCTCCAGCCCGCGTAGAGCTGTGCCCAGAGCACCGACTGCAACCACGTCGAGGGTAGGGCCGGGTCGATGCTGCCGTCGGCGTGGCCCCGGGCGACCACGCCGTGGAAGTCGTCGTCGCAGACCTCGGTGGCCCAGGCCGGGTCGGCGACCAGTTGCGGATCGGCGAAGATCAGCGAGAGCAGGTCGCCCAGTTCGAAGTACTCGGCGCAGAGCCGGTGCAGGGCCTCGGCGCCGCTGCCGGAGTCCAACCGCGCCCGGCGGGTGGCCCGGTTCAGCCGGGTGACGCCCTCGGCGACCACGCCGGCCAGCAGGTCCGACCGCTCGGCGAAGTAGCGGTGCAGGGTGGTGCGGCCGACACCGGCGGCGGTGGCGATCTCGGCCAGGCTGGCGGCCGGGTTGCGGCTGAGCACCTCGATCGCCGCCTGCAGGATGGCCTGCCGGGTCCGCGCCCGGCTGCCGCTCTCCTCGGTAGTCACCACGGCCAGAGGTTACCAATGTCCAGATTCGGAATTTAGCTTGCCCGTAGTGGAACAGTGATGTTCCATTGCGGGGTGACTGAGACCGCCGTTCCCGCCCAGACCGACCCTCAGCCGGAGGCTCAGCCGGCCGGTGCCGATCCCGAGCCGGCCGAGCAGCGGGCCCGCACCGGCCTGCTGTTGGCGTACCTCCGGCCACACTGGCCGGCCATGCTGCTCGGGCTGCTGCTCGGCCTGGTGGCCAACGCGGCCGGGCTGGCCACCCCGCTGGTGACCAAATGGGTGCTGGACACTCTCGGCACCGGAGGTTCGCTGGCCCGCCCGGTGACCGTGCTGCTGGCCCTCGTCGTCGTCGGCGCCGCCATCTCGCTGTGGCAGTGGATGCTGATGGGCGGCATCGCCGAGCGGGTGGTGCTCGACGCGCGGGCCGGGGTCATCCGGCGCTACTTCGTCGCCCGGATCGATCAGCTGACCCGCCGGTCCGGCGGTGAGCTGGTCACCCGGGCCACCTCCGACCCGGGCCTGCTGCACCAGGCCTCCGGTAGCCTCGTCGGGCTGATCAACGGTGCGGTGGCGCTGCTCGGGACGCTGGTGCTGATGGGCACGCTGGATGTGGTGCTGCTGGGCATCACCATGATCGCGGTGGTCGCCGTCGCGGTGCTGATGGGGCTGCTGTTGCCGTCGATCGGCCGGGCCCAGGAGGCGGCGCAGGAGTCGGTGGGACGCCTCGGTGGGGCACTGGAGGGCTCGCTGCGCGCCATCCGGACGGTCAAGGCCAGCCGAGCCGAGCAGCGCCAGGCAACGCTGATCACCACCCACGCCGAGGATTCGGCGCGGCACGGCATCCACGCCGCCCGGCGCGCCGCGTTGGTCTGGACCACTTCCTGGACCGGCATCCAACTCGCCGTGATCGTCATCCTCGGATTCGGCGCCGCCCGCGCCGAGCGGGGCCTGATCGAGGTCTCCACGCTGATCGCCTTCCTGCTCTACGCCTTCCAGCTGATGGGCCCGATCAGTGAGCTGACCCAGAACATGACCGCCATGCAGGCCGGCATCGCGGCGGCCGGCCGGCTGCGGGAGATCGAGGCCATCGCGGTCGAGCCCGGCGGACCGGCGGCCGGCACCGCGCCGGCTGGGCAGGCCGCTCCCGGGCATGCCGCGCGAGCTGAGCCGCCGCGTTCCGCCGCCGTACTGGCTTTCCGGGGGGTAACCGCGCGGTACGCCCCGGGGGTGCCGCCCGCGGTACGCGACATCGACCTGGAGATCCCCCGGGTCGGCCACACCGCGATCGTCGGGCCCTCCGGCGCGGGCAAGACCACCCTCTTCTCGCTGCTGCTGCGCTTCCTCGAACCGGAGCGGGGCCGGCTGCTGCTGGACGGCAGGGCCTACCCGGACCACACCCCCGGCGAGATCCGGGGCCGGCTGGCCTACGTCGAGCAGGAGGCGCCGGTCGTACCGGGCACGATCGGCGACAACCTGCGCTTCACCCATCCGGACGCCACCGACGCCGAACTGTGGGCCGCGCTGCGCGCGGTGGACCTGCACGACAAGGTCGTTGCGCTGGACCTCGGCCTGGACACGCCGCTGACCGCCACCACCGTCTCCGGCGGTGAGCGTCAGCGCATCGCGCTGGCCCGGGCCGTGCTGCGTACCCCGGACGTGCTGTTGCTCGACGAGGCGACCTCGCAGGTCGACGGGCTGACCGAGGCGGCGATCGCCCGGTGCGTCCGGCAACGGGCCGCCTCGGGCGCGGTGGTGACCATCGCCCACCGGCTGTCCACCGTGCTCGACGCCGACCAGATCGTGGTGATGGACCGCGGTCGGATCCGGGCTGTCGGCGACCACGCGACCCTGCTGCACGGCGATGAGCTGTACCGGGACCTGGTGGCGTCGCTGCGCATCGGCACCAGCGGAACCGCGCCCGCCCCGGAGGTCGGCGGGCGGACCGGGTCGGGCACACTGCTCCTACCCCTCGACCGCCTCCCTCAGGAGTGAGTCACACCGATGTCGCTGCTCGCCAGATTCAGCCTCGCCAACCGGGGGCTGGTAGCCCTCATCGCGGTGGTGACCACCGCGTTGGGTGTGTACGCCGTACCGTCGCTGAAGCAGCAACTTCTACCGTCACTGGAGTTCCCGGCCGCGTTCATCGTGGCCCCGTACCCCGGTGCCGCTCCGGAGGTCGTCGAGACCCAGGTCACCGAGCCGATCGAGAACAGCCTGCGTGGCATCGGTGGCCTCGACACCGTGATCTCGACCTCGCGGGAGGGCCTGACCACCGTCCAGGTGCAGTACGAGTTCGGCACCGACCTCAACGACGTGGTCGGCCAGATGCAGACCGCGCTGAGCCGTACCCAGCTGCCCGACGGCGTCGACCCGCAGGTGATCGCGGGTAGCACCGACGACCTGCCGGCGGTGGTGCTGGCCGCCGCCGGCGACGGCGACGAGCGGGCGCTCGCCGCGAAGCTGCGCGACACCGTGGTGCCGGAGTTGGAGGCGATCGAGGGCGTCCGCGGCGTCGAGTTGACCGGGGTACGGGACGACCTCGTGGTGATCACGCCAGACGCGGCCAAGCTGGCCCGCGCGAAGCTGCAGCCGACGGTCATCGGCACCGCGCTCAAGGCCAACGGGGTGGCGGTGCCGGCCGGTGCCGTGCGCGACGGCGACCGGGCACTCCCGGTGCAGGTGGGCGCGCCGTTGACCAGTGTGGAGGAGCTGCGCGAGGTGATCGTCGCCCCGCCCGTGAAGAAGGCCGGGCCGGTGCGTCTCGGCGACGTCGCCACGGTCTCCGAGCAGCTCGCCCCGGCCACCGCGATCACCCGTACCAACGGTCGGGAGAGCCTGGGCATCGCGGTCACCGCGGATCCGGACGGCAACGCGGTGGACATCTCGCACGCGGTCGCCGACCGCCTCGCCGACCTGCGGGCCGCCACCGGGGCCGAGTTGACCGTCGTGCTCGACCAGGCACCGTTCGTGGAGAAGTCCATCGAGACGCTGAGCACCGAGGGCCTGCTCGGCCTGATCATGGCCGTGGTGGTCATCCTGGTGTTCCTGCTGTCGGTGCGCTCCACGGTGGTCACCGCGGTCTCCATCCCGCTGTCGGTGGTGGTCGCGCTGATCGCCCTCTGGATCGGCGACTACTCGCTCAACCTGCTCACTCTCGGCGCGCTGACGGTCGCGGTCGGCCGGGTGGTGGACGACTCGATCGTGGTGCTGGAGAACATCAAACGCCACCTGTCGTACGGCGGACCGAAGCGGGAGGCGATCCTCACCGCCGTCCGTGAGGTGGCCGGCGCGGTCACCGCCTCGACGCTGACCACGGTGGCCGTCTTCGCGCCGATCGCACTCGTCGGCGGCTTCGTCGGTCAGCTCTTCGCGCCCTTCGCGATCACGGTCACCGTGGCGCTGCTCGCCTCGCTGCTGGTGTCGCTGACGGTGATCCCGGTGCTGGCGTACTGGTTCCTCAAGCCGGTGACCGGCGCGGTCGACGCGGCGGCCGTGCGCCGGGCCGCCGAGGAGCGCGAGCTGCGCAGCCCGTTGCAGCGGGCGTACCTGCCGGTCATCCGGTTCGCGACCGGCCGGCGGGCGTACCGGTGGGCGACCCTGGCAGCGGGCCTGCTGGTGCTGGTCGGCACCTTCGGCCTGGCCCGCCAGTTGGAGACCAACTTTCTGGACGACTCCGGCCAGGACACCCTCAACATCCGGCAGGAGCTGCCGGTGGGCACCGGTCTGGCCGGCACCGACGCGGCGGCCCGTCGCGTGGAGGCGGTGCTGGCGGATACCCCGGGAGTGCAGTCGTACCAGGTCACCGCCGGCGGTGGGGACACGCCCTGGGCCGGCAGCGCCGGCAACAACGTGGCCAGCTACGCGTTGCTGCTCGGCGAGGAGACCGACGCCAAGGAGATGCGCGGAGTCCTGCGGGACCGGTTCGCGGCGCTCGGCTCCGAGGCTGGCGAGATCACCTTCCCGGCCGGTCAGGGCGGTGCGTCCGGCAACGAGTTGGCCGTGGTGGTGCGGGCGGCCGACCCGGAGGCGCTCGCCGCCGCCGCGGAGCGGGCCCGGACCGCGTTGGCCGGCATCCAGGGCGTCGAGGACGTCTCGAGCACCCTCGCCGACCGGGTACCGCGCGTCGACGTGACCGTCGACCGCGAGGCGGTCAGCCGGGCCGGGCTCACCGAGGCCGCGGTCGGCCAGCTGGTGTCGCAGGCGTTCCGCGGTACGCCGCTGGGGCAGCTGACCATCGACGGCGACGCGCGGGACGTGGTGCTGCGCCTTTCCGCGCAGCCGCCGGCGACGGTGGAGGAGCTGCGGGCGTTGCCGGTCGGCCCGCTCAAGCTGGACGACGTCGCCGATGTCGTCGAGGCCGAGGGACCGCAGCAGGTACGGCGGATCGACGGCGAGCGCAGCGTCACGGTGACCGGCACGGTCGCCGGTTCCGACCTCGGCGCGATCAGCACCGAGCTGCAACGCGAGCTCGACGCGATCGACGTGCCCGGGGCCACGCTCACTCTCGGTGGCGTCAGCGCCGAGCAGCGGGAGACCTTCGCGGACCTGGGCCTGGCCGTGCTGGCCGCGATCGCGATCGTCTTCCTGATCATGATGGCCACGTTCCGTAGCGTGGTCCAGGCACTGATCCTGCTGGTCTCCATCCCGTTTGCGGCCACCGGTGCGGTCGCCCTGCTGCTGGCCACCGGCACCGCCCTGAGCGTGCCGGCGCTGATCGGCGTGCTCATGCTGGTCGGCATCGTGGTGACCAACGCGATCGTGCTGCTGGACCTGGTCAACCAGTACCGCGCCCGGGGGATGGGTGTCCGGGAGGCGGTGGTCGAGGGCGGACGTCACCGGCTGCGGCCGATCCTGATGACCGCGATCGCCACCATCTTCGCGCTGACGCCGATGGCCTTCGGGCTCACCGGCGAGGGCGGGTTCATCTCCCGCCCGCTGGCGCTCGTGGTGATCGGTGGACTGCTCTCCTCCACCCTGCTCACGCTGATCCTGGTGCCCACGCTGTACGCCATGGTGGAGGACACCAAGATGTCGTGGGGCGCCTGGCGTCGACGGCGCTTCGGCGCAGGTGGCGGCGACGAGCGCCCGGCGTCGGAGGGTGCTCCTGCGGCGGGCACCGAGCCGGATCCGACCGACCGGGTTCCGGTGGCGGCCGGGGTCGGTGCCGCGAGCGCCGCGGAGAGCCGGCCGGTCCCGGCGGCGCCCTCCGGGGCGCTGATCGAGAACACCGACCAGTTCGAGGTGCTCCGGCTGCCGAAGGGCCGCAACTCTCCCTTCCCCAAGGGGGAGTAGCCGCTCGTCCGGCCGCTGGGGGCGGTGTCCGTACGCCGACTCGGCGGCCGGCGGCGGCCCGGTAGGGTCCGCTGGTGGCGTCCACCCTCTCGGTACTCACCCGCAACCGGAACTTCCGCAACCTGTTCCTGGCCGAGCTGGTGGTCTTCGGCGCCGACTGGTTCGTCATGGTGCCGCTGCTCGTGCTGCTGCCGAAGCTGACCGGCAGTGGGGTGTGGGGTGCCCTGGTGCTCGCCGTGGACACCGGCATCGTGGCGTTGCTGCTGCCGTACACGGGCACCATCGCGGACCGGTTCGACCGGCGTAAGATCATGATTGTCGCGAACGTGGCGGCGCTGGTCGGTGTGCTGCTGTTGCTGGGCGTACGCAGCGCCGGCACGGCCTGGCTGGCGATGCTCGGCATCGGCGTGGTCGCGGTGGCCAAGGCGTTCTACTCACCGGCGGCGCAGGCCGCCCTGCCGAACGTGCTCGACCCGGAGGAGATGGCCGCGGGCATCGCGGTGGCCGGGTCGGCCTGGGGCACGATGACCATCGTCGGCGCGTCGCTCGGCGGCGTGCTCAGCGCCGTCGCCGGGCCGTACGTGTGCTTCTGGGTGGGCGCGGTGGGGCTGGTGGTCGCCGCGGGCCTGGCCACGCTCATCCGACGGCCGTTGCAGGCGCCGCGCGAACCGGATGGTACGCCGCAGACCTGGGCGGCCATCCGCGAGGCGCTGGCCTACATCGGGCACCGCCCGCGGGTTCTGGCACTGGTGACAGTGAAGTCGGCGGTGGGGCTCGGCAACGGCGTGCTGACCGTCTTCCCGCTGCTCGCCGGGGTGTACGGGGTGGGCGCGCTCGGCGCCGGCCTGCTGTTCGCCGTACGCGGTGCCGGCGCCCTGGTCGGCCCGATCCTGATGCGCCGGCTGCTGACCAGGCGCGCCTGGCTGCTGCCCGGGCTGGCACTGTCCATGTCGGCGTACGGTCTGGCCTACCTCGGTACCTCGCTGGTGAGCTGGTTTCCGCTGGTGCTCGTCCTGGTCTTCGTGGCGCACTTCGCCGGCGGCAGCAACTGGGTGATGTCGAACTTCGCGTTGCAGGGTGAGGTGCCGGACCGGTTGCGGGGCCGGGTCTTCGCCACCGACATGATGCTGGCGACCCTGGCGATCTCCGTCAGCCAGCTGGCGGTGGCGGCGGTGGTCGACGTGGTGGACGAGCGGGTCGTGCTGGCCGGCTGCGGCCTGGTCACCCTGACCTACGCGATCGGTTGGCGGGTCGCCACCCGGAACCTCTCGCTCAGCGCACCGGCCGCCCCGCCGCAGCGCGCCGCGCTGCCCTAGCATGAGCGGGTGCCGACCACATTCGCCGCCGGCCCGGTCCGGGTCCGGGTCCCGGCCACCAGTGCGAACCTGGGCCCGGGCTTCGACGCGCTCGGCCTCGCCCTCGCGCTGCACGACGACGTCGCCGCTGAGGTGACGGCCGGTGGCGTGGCCGTGTCGGTGACCGGAGAGGGCGCCGGCGAGCTGCCGGCCGACGACGGGCACCTGGTGGTCCGCGCGATGCGGGCGGCTTTCGACGTGCTCGGCGGACAGCCGTCGGGGCTGGCGGTGGAGTGCGTGAACCGCATCCCGCAGGCGCGCGGGCTCGGCTCCTCCTCGGCGGCGATCGTCGCCGGCGTGCTGCTGGCCCGGGCGCTGGTCATCGACGGGGAACGCCGTCTCGACGATGACGCCGCGCTGCGGCTGGCCGCCCAGATCGAGGGCCATCCGGACAATGTCGCGCCCTGTCTGCTCGGCGGTTTCACCGTGGCCTGGACGGAACCGTCCGGCGCGCGGGCGGTGTCGATGCCGGTGGGCGACGGCGTACGCCCGACGGTGCTGGTCCCCGCCGAGCGCGGGCTGACCGCGTCGGCCCGCGCGGCGCTGCCGGCGACCGTGCCGCACGGTGACGCCGCGTTCAACGCCGGTCGGGCAGCGCTGCTGATGCACGCGTTGACGACGCAGCCGGCGCTGTTGCTGCCGGCCACCGTCGACCGGCTGCATCAGGACTACCGTGCGCCCTCGATGCCGGCGACGGCGGCCCTGGTCAGCGAGTTGCGTGCGGCTGGCGTGGCCGCTGTGGTCAGTGGGGCGGGACCGACCGTGCTCGCCCTGTCCGAGCTGCCCGAGGGCTTCGATGCGGGAACAGACTGGCAACTGCTACGGTTGGCGGTAGAGGTACGCGGCGCACAGGTCGGGCGGGGTAGACTCGGACACGCGGAGCGGGACCCTGTTGCCGCAGGTCGGAAGAGTTGATTACGCTCTAGACTTAGCACAGCCGCGAAGCATGCGATCTCCTGCGGGTCGGCGCACCCCCGAAGCTTTCGGCGGTAAGCCCGTCACCCCTGCCTAGGCCCACGCCGCACCGCAGTCTTCACTGGTCGCCGCAGACGGCGAAACCCGCTCGCCAGCTCCTCCGGTGGGTCGGGCTACCGACCGGCTGCTGTGTTACAGACTCCCGCGAAGCGTCATGCGAGGCGGGTGCACCGAGGCCGCCCGGCCACCTGTTGTCGATTCCGGGCAGCCCCGGCCTTACCGAGGGAAGGAATCCATTGAGCGACACCACCGACGTGACGTCGGATGTTTCCAACGTCGCTGGCGATGCCACCACCGCTGCCCCTGCCCGTCGCCGGCGCAGCGGCACGGGTCTGTCGGCGATGCTGCTGCCGGAACTGCAGAGCCTGGCCGCGTCGCTCGGCATCTCGGGCACGGCTCGCATGCGCAAAGGCGAGCTGATCAGCGCGATCACCGAGCGGCAGGGCGGCGCCGCCGGGGCCCCTCGACCACGGGCCGAGGTCGCGGCGGCCGCCGCACCGGCCCGCGAGGAGGTCCACGCGGAGGTACGGGACGCGGGTGAGCGGCCGGAGGCTGAGCGCCGTGGCGCCGAGCAACCGGCGGCGAGCGTCGAGAGCGAGGGCCGTGGTCGTACCCGGCGCAGCCGGACCGCCGTGGCGGAAACCCGCACCGAGGAGCCGGCCGCCGAGGGCGAGCGGTCCGAGGGCCGGTCCGGTCGCGACCGTGGCGAGCGTACTGCCGAGCGGGCCGACCGTGGCGAGCGTGCCGCCGATCGTGGCGAGCGCACCGAGCGGACTGACCGTGGCGAGCGCACTGAGCGGACTGACCGTGGCGAGCGCACCGAGCGGACTGACCGCGGCGATCGGGGTGCCGATCGTGGCGAGCGGGCTGGCCGTGGCGAGCGGGCGGATCGTGGCGAGCGGGCCGATCGTGGCGAGCAGGCCGACCGTGGGGAGCGCGCCGCCGACCGTGGCGAGCGCGGCGACCGTGGCGACCGTGGCGAGCGCGGCGATCGTGACCGTGGTGACCGTGGGCAGCGCGCCGAGCGGGACAACGACGGTGACGACGACGACAGCGGCGGTCGGCGCAGCCGGCGCAGCCGCTTCCGGGACCGTCGGCGGGGCCGTAGTGACCGTGGCGAGCCCGGTGGCGACAGCGGCGGTCGTGAGCCGCAGGTCGGCGACGACGACGTGCTCGTCCCGGTGGCCGGCATCGTCGATGTGCTCGACAACTACGCCTTCGTCCGGACCACCGGCTACCTGGCCGGCCCGAACGACGTGTACGTGTCGATGTCCCAGATCAAGAAGTACGGCCTGCGGCGCGGTGACGCGATCACCGGTGCGGTGCGGGCGGCCCGCGACGGCGATCAGCGGCGCGACAAGTACAACCCGCTGGTCCGGCTGGACACCATCAACGGGATGGAGCCGGACGAGGCCAAGCGCCGGCCGGAGTTCTACAAGCTCACTCCGCTGTACCCGCAGGAGCGGCTGCGGCTGGAGAGCGAGCCGCACATCCTCACCACCCGGTTGATCGACCTGGTCATGCCGATCGGCAAGGGGCAGCGGGCGTTGATCGTCTCGCCGCCGAAGGCCGGCAAGACCATGGTGCTGCAGGCGATCGCGAACGCGATCACCCACAACAACCCGGAATGTCACCTGATGGTGGTGCTGGTCGACGAGCGGCCCGAAGAGGTCACCGACATGCAGCGCTCGGTCAAGGGCGAGGTCGTCGCGGCCACGTTCGACCGTCCGCCGCAGGACCACACCACGGTCGCCGAGCTGGCGATCGAGCGGGCCAAGCGCCTGGTCGAGCTGGGCCACGACGTGGTCGTACTGCTCGACTCGGTGACCCGGCTCGGTCGGTCGTACAACCTGGCGGCGCCGGCCAGCGGCCGGATCATGTCCGGTGGTATCGACTCCACCGCGCTCTACCCGCCGAAGCGGTTCCTCGGCGCGGCCCGCAACATCGAGAACGGCGGCTCGCTGACCATCCTCGCCACCGCCCTGGTGGAGACCGGTTCCATGGCGGACACGGTCATCTTCGAGGAGTTCAAGGGCACCGGTAACGCGGAGCTGAAGCTGGACCGGAAGATCGCCGACAAGCGGACCTTCCCGGCCATCGACATCCACCCGTCCGGTACGCGCAAGGAGGAGATCCTGCTCGCGCCGGAGGAGTTGGCCATCGTGCACAAGCTCCGCAAGGTGCTGCACTCGCTGGACTCGCAGGCGGCGCTCGACCTCCTGTTGGACCGGCTCAAGCAGTCCCGGACCAACATCGAGTTCCTGATGCAGATCGCCAAGTCGACGCCGGGGGAGTGACCTCCGCCGGAACAGAGCGCCGAGGGGCGCGGCCGAGACCGGCCGCGCCCCTCGGCGTACGCGCGTCCCAGCCGGCCCGCACCACACGTTGACCACGTGAGCCACGGCGCACCGATTGCGTCACAACGAGTGACTGTAGTTCGAGCTGGGCCGGGCGACAGGAATGCCTCGCGGGGCGGCGGGAATGCTCACCTACGGCCCGCTGTTGACCTGGTCGGACCAGCGGTACGGCCCGCTTTCCGGGTCGGCCGATGCCCATGGCAGACTGGTCAATCGGCCACCGGTTCCGGTTCACGCCCGATGAGTGCGCGAGCGGCGCACCAGGGCGACCCGGCGACCACGACGAGAGGACCGAGGCGAGATGAAGTCCAACATTCACCCGGAGTACGTGACCACCGAGGTCACCTGCTCCTGCGGCAGCACTTTCACCACCCGCAGCACCGCCAAGGGCGGCTCGATCCACGTCGAGACGTGCAGCGCGTGCCACCCGTTCTACACGGGCAAGCAGCGTGTCCTGGACACCGCTGGCCGGGTCGCGAAGTTCCAGCAGAAGTACGCCAAGGTTCAGGCCAAGAAGGCCAAGTAGCTCCTCGTCCGACGCCCGCGTCCGGTTTCCCGCCGGGCGCGGGCGTCGTCCGTCTGTGTCCCGGTCTCCCCGCGTCCAAGGAGCTATCCCCAGCATGAGCAGCGAACGCCTGGCCGCACTCCTCGACGAGTACGCCGAGTTGGAGAAGCGGCTGGCCGATCCCGCCATCCACGCCGACCAGGGCACCGCGCGGCGGGTCGGCCGGCGCTATGCCGAGCTGGTGCCGCTGAACAAGGCGGCAGGCGAGTTGCGGCGGGCCCAGGCGGACCTCGCCGCCGCGCGGGAGTTGGCCGCCGAGGACGCCTCCTTCGCGGCCGAGGCGGAGTCGATCGCGGCGACGCTGCCGGGGCTGGAGGGACGGCTCGCCGAGCTGCTCATGCCACGCGACCCGCACGACGCCAAGGACGTCATCGTCGAGATCAAGGCCGGCGAGGGCGGCGAGGAGTCGGCGCTGTTCGCCGGTGACCTGCTGCGCATGTACACCCGGTACGCCGAGCGGCACGGCTGGCTCACCGAGGTGCTCGACGCTCAGGACTCCGACCTGGGCGGCGTCAAGGACGTCTCGTTGGCGATCAAGACCAAGGGCGTGCCCGAGGGCGGCAACGGCGTGTGGTCCCGGTTGAAGTGGGAGGGCGGCGTGCACCGGGTGCAGCGGGTCCCGGTCACCGAGTCGCAGGGACGCATCCACACCAGCGCCGCCGGCGTCCTGGTGCTGCCGGAGGCCGAGGAGGTCGACGTCACCGTCGACCCCAACGAGCTGCGCATCGACGTGTTTCGTTCGTCCGGGCCGGGCGGCCAGTCGGTGAACACCACCGACTCGGCGGTGCGGATCACCCACCTGCCCACCGGCATCGTGGTCTCCTGCCAGAACGAGAAGTCGCAGTTGCAGAACCGCGAGCAGGCGATGCGGATCCTGCGCGCCCGGCTGCTCGCCGCCGTCCAGGAGCAGGCCGACGCGGCCGCGTCGGACGCCCGCAAGGCCCAGGTGCGGACGGTGGACCGCTCCGAGCGGATCCGCACGTACAACTTCCCGCAGAACCGGATCACCGACCACCGGATCGGGTACACCGCGTACAACCTCGACCTGGCGCTCGCCGGGGACCTGGACGGCGTGCTCGACGCCCTCGGCGAGGCCGATCGGGCGGCCCGCCTGGCCGGCGATGCGGAGTTGGCCCGTCGCTGACCCGCTCAGGCGGATCGCGGTCGGGTCTTGGCCCGCAGCATCTCCCGGTCGGCGGCCTCGAAGGCGGCGCCGAGCGCGTCCCGCTGGCCCGGTCCGGCGGCGCTGACCTCGGACAGGCCGATGCTGACCCCGACCGGGGTGCCCGGTACCAGTGACTCCCAGTCCTCGGTGCGTACGGCGGCATCGATGCGGCGGGCCACCTCGGCCGCCTCGGACATCCCCGCGCCGGGCAGCACCACCACGAACTCGTCGCCGCCGTAGCGGGCTACGAAATCTCCCCGGCGCATCACCCTGTTGATCACTCCGGCGACCCGCTGGAGGACCAGGTCCCCCGAGTGGTGCCCGTGCCGGGTGTTGACCGCCTTGAACCCGTCGAGGTCGCAGACGCCGATCACCACCCGTTCACCCCGGGAGACCACCGCCGCGATGTAGCGCTCCAGCCGGCGCCGGTTCGGCAGCCCGGTCAACGGGTCGGTCAGCGCCTCGCCCTCGAACCGGGCCGCCTCGCGCCGCATCTCCTCGTGGTCGATCCGGGCCGCGATGCCGTCGATGTAGACGTCGCGGAGCCGGTCGTGGCGCTGGGCGGCGAGCCGGAAGGCCAGCCGGTCGGCCCGGTGCGCCGCCGCATGGTCGCCCGCCCGTCCCAGAGCCATGCTGCGCAGCCGGGCCGGCTCGGCCGCGCCGAGCGTCTCGGCGGCGACGTGGACGGTCTCCAGCCGGGTGACCGCCTCGATCGGACGTCCGTCGGCGATGGCCAGGCAGACCTGGCCGAGTTGGCGCATGTCGCGGGCGCGTGCGCTGTCCGCGCCGTGCCCGAGCAGTCGGTCCGGGGCGCTGCCCCCGGTGGCGGGGATGCCGTCGCCGAGCGCGGCCCGGCGGGCCGCGGCATAGCCGTAGGCGGCCAGGCTGCTGGGGCGCAGCCGGTCGGCGCGCCCGGCGGAGACGAACCGGTCGAGGTCGCCGGCGACGTCCCGCAGTACCCGCAGGCAACCGTCGCTGTCGCCGGTATGGTCCAGGGCAACCGCGTTGCGCAGTCGGATACCCGGGGCGGCGAACGTCTCCTCGGGGATCGCGGCGGCGGTGCCGAGTTGCCGGGCACGTTCGATCGCGCCGAGTGCGTAACCGTGGAAGCTGAGGTAGGAGTAGGCCATCGCGAGGTCGTGCCAACCCCAGGCGGTGTCCCGGTCCGGGTCCTCCACGGCCCCGAGCGCCCGGGCCGCCTTCACCAGGTGCGTGACGCAGCGGTCCAGCGCGCCCTGGTGGTGGGCGGCGAGCGCGGCCAGCGCGTTGAGGTGCCCGTGCAGGTAGGGCTCGGCAAGATCGCGTACCGCCGCGGAGGCCTCCTCGATGGCGCGGGTGTACTCCGCTGTGCGACCGAGATTGATCAGTGCGGAGAGCCGCTGCACGAGCGCGTCGGCCCGGGCATGCGGATCCCGGGTGGTACGCAACACCCGGTCGAGGAGCGCGTACGCCTCGGCAGAGCGGCTCACCTCCTGCAACGCCCGCGCTTTCGTCAGGACGTCAACCTGGTCATCGACCCGGTCGAGCCAAGCCACCCGCGACCTCCTGTCGGTGTGTCGCCGGCTGCACCCGCTTATGCACGTGCACCGCGACGATTCATGATTATTGCGTGACCACCGTGCCGCAACACCCGTCCGAAGGGACGAGACGTCACCGTCCCTCTTCCGCACTGGCCCGAGCCGCCCGCGATCTGGCGGCAGCCGGCGTGGTCTCGGCCCGGGCGGAGGCGGAGTTGCTGGCCGCGTACGTGCTCCAGGTGCCCCGGGGGCGGTTGGCCCTCGCGGACGGGTTCACCGACAGTCAGCTCGACGTCTACCACACGCTGGTGGCGCGGCGAGCCCAGCAGGAGCCCCTGCAACACCTCACCGGCAGCGCCGGCTTCCGACACCTGGAGCTGGCCGTCGGGCCGGGTGTCTTCGTGCCACGCCCGGAGACCGAACTGCTCGCCGGCTGGGGGGTCGAGCGAGCCCGGCAGGTCGATCGGGCCGGCGGCGCGCCGCCGCTGGTGGTGGATCTGTGCAGCGGGTCCGGGGCGATCGCGCTGTCGGTGGCGCACGAGGTGCCGGCGGCCCGGGTGGTCGCGGTGGAACGCTCTCCCGCCGCGCTGTCCTGGCTGCGGCGTAACGCGGCGGCCCGGGTCGCCGCGGGGGACCGGCCGATCGAGGTGGTCGAGGCGGACGCCACCGACCCGGACCTGCTGGCCGAGCTGGTCGGCCGGGTCGACGTGCTGCTCTGCAACCCGCCCTACGTCCCGCAGGCGGTGGCCGTGCCGCCGGAGGTGGCCGGGCACGACCCGGCGGAGGCGGTGTTCGGTGGCACGGACGGCCTGGCCGTCATCCGCCCGGTGGTCGACCGGGCGGCGGCCCTGCTGCGCCTCGGCGGCGGGCTGGGCATCGAGCACGACGACAGTCACGGTACGGCGGTGCCCGGACTGCTCACCGCGCACGGCGGGTACGCGTCGATCGCCGACCACCACGACCTCGCCGGTCGGCCCCGTTTCGTCACCGCGTCCCGCCGGGCGGACCGCCCGGCACCTGACCCGGCGCAGACGTGGCAGACTGGCTCCTCGTGATGCTCTACGACTGCCGGTCGCTCGCCGACCGGGACCGCGGCATCGCTGCGGCCATCGAGGCGGTCCGCAACGGTGAGCTTGTCGTCCTGCCGACCGACACGGTCTACGGGATCGGCGCGGACGCGTTCACCCCGTACGCGGTCAAGGCGCTGCTGGACGCCAAGGGCGCGGCGCACGTGCCACCGCCGGTGCTGATCGGCTCCCGGCACACCCTCGACGGGCTGACCTACACGCTGCCGCCCGCGGCGCGGGACCTGGTGGAGGCCTTCTGGCCGGGGGCGCTCACCATTCTGGTGAAGCACTCGGCGAGTTTGCGGTGGGATCTCGGCGACGACAGCGGCACGGTCGCGGTGCGAATGCCGCTGCACCCGGTGGCGCTGGAGGTGCTGCGCGAGACCGGGCCGATGGCGGTGGCCTCGGCAAACAAGACCGGCAAGCCGGCCGCGCTCACCGCCGACCAGGCACGGGACCAGCTGGCGTACTCCGTGCGCGCCTACCTGGAGGCGGGGCCGGCGGTGGATCCGGTGCCGAGCACGATCGTGGATCTGACCGGCGACGAGCCGGTGCTCGTCCGGGAGGGTGCCATCGACCTGGCCCGGCTGCGCGACGTGGTGCCGCAGCTGCGCGAGAGCCAGGAGGTGTAGGTGCCTCCCTTCACCGTCCTGCACGTCTGCATGGGAAACATCTGCCGTTCGCCGATGGCCGAGCGGCTGCTCACCCTCGCCGTGGGGGAGCGACTCGCCCGGCGTGCCGTCGATCCGGCCCGGGCCGAGGAGCTGCTGCACAGCCACAGCGCGGGCACCGGTGGCTGGCACGCCGGCGAGGAGATGAACCCGCCCGCCGCCCGCCAGGTCGTCACCCGGGGCGGCGCGGTCACCGGGTTCGCCGCCCGCAAGCTGCGTTCCGACCACATCGACGCCGCCGACCTCGTCCTGACCGCCACCGCCGACCAGCAGGAGTACGTGGTCGCGTTGCGTCCCGACGCCGCCTCCCGCACGTTCGTGCTGGGCGAGTTCGGCCGACTGCTGGCCGTCCTGGATCCGGCGGTGCTGCCGGTGGCCGAGGCCACCGCGGACGCCGTTCACGCCCGTGGGGTGGCCCTGGTCGAGGCCGCGCACGTGGCTCGCCAGGGGACCACCCCGCTCGCCACCGACGATCTCGACGACCCGTGGGGCCGCGGCGACCAGTGCTTCAGCCGGGTGGCCGACGAGATCGAGGAGACGGTGCACCCGCTCGCCGCGATCCTGCTCCCCTGATCGGTGAATTTCATCCGGGTTTGAGGGAAAAGCGCGGCAGAAGGGGTGATTAGCCCCATCCTGGGGGAGTCCTGCCGGCTCCTGCGGGGAGAGCTGATGACCCGGGCGTTCCTGCCGAAGATCTTCACCGTCCTGCTGGCCGGCGTACTGGCCGGCCTGGCGCTGGCGGCGGCGGCCCTGCCGGCCGCGTTGGTGTTCGGCATCGGCTTCTCGGCGCTCGCCGCGCCGTACGCGGAGCTGCCCAACACGCTGCGTACGCCGCCGACGGCCCAGCGGTCCAACCTGTACGCCAACGACGGCACCACCCTGATCACCTCCTTCTACCAGGAGGACCGGGTGGACGTGCCGCTGCGCGAGGTGGCCCCCGTGATGCGCCAGGCCATCGTCGCCGCCGAGGACGCCCGGTTCCACGAACACAGCGGGGTGGACCTGCGGGGCATCGTCCGGGCGTTCGCCGTCAACCGGCGCGACGGGGCCACCCGGCAGGGCGCCTCCACGCTGACCATGCAGTACGTCCGTAACGTGCTGAGCACCGACCCGCGGCTGACCGAGGCGCAACGGGTCGCGGCCACCGAGGTGAGCACCGCTCGCAAGATCCAGGAGATCCGTTACGCGCTGGCCTTGGAGCGTGAGCTGACCAAGGACCAGATCATGGCCCGCTACCTCAACATCGCCTACTTCGGCGCCGGAGCGTACGGCGTCGCCGCCGCCAGCAAGCGCTACTTCTCCACCTCCCCGGCCAAGCTCACCCTGGCCCAGTCGGCGCTGCTGGCCGGGCTGGTCCGGTCACCGGACAGCGACGACCCGATCAACGGGGACGCGGACAGCGCGACCGAGCGGCGCGCGTACGTGTTGGACCGGATGGTCGAGTCGGGCCAGCTCACGCCCGACGTGGCGGCCCGGGCCCGGGCCGAGCCGCTGAACCTGCGGCCCAGCGAGACCCCGAACGACTGCACCGCCGTGCCCGAGGGGCACAACGACTGGGCCTTCTTCTGCGACTGGTTCACCCGCTGGTGGAACGACCAGCGGGCGTTCGGGGGCAGCGTCGACGAGCGGCAACGCACCCTGCGCCGGGGCGGTTTCACGATCGTCTCCTCGCTCGACCCGGGCGTGCAGCGGGCGACCACCGAGCAGGTCCGCCGGATCTACTCGGTGGAGCATCCGCACGCCCTGCCGACCGCCGTCGTGCAGCCCGGCACCGGGCGGGTGGTCGCCATGTCGGTCAACCGGGTCTACAGCGTCGCGGCCAACCCGAGCGGACAGCAGAACCACCCCAACACCGTCAACCAGCTCGTCGCCGGTGGCGGCACCATCGTCGGCTACCAGGCCGGCTCGACGTTCAAGCTCTTCACCATGCTGGCCGCACTGGAGGCCGGACTGCCGCTGCGTACCGTCTTCGACGCCCCACCGCGGATCGTCACCGACTATCGGATCAGCGGCGAGGCGAGCTGCGGCGGGTACTGGTGCCCGCAGAACGCCAGCGCCTCGGCGAGCGGCGTGCACGACATGTGGTCCGCGTTCGGCAACTCGGTCAACACCTACTTCGCCTGGCTGACCGAGCGGGTCGGCGCGGACCGGGTGGTGGAGATGGCCGAGCGCCTGGGCATCGTGTTCCGGGCCGAGGACGACGCGCAGCTGGCCCGGCACGGTGCCCGCGAGTGGGGGCCGTTCACCCTCGGCGTGGCCGCCACCACCCCGCTCGACCTGGCGGGGGCGTACGCGACGGTGGCCGCCGAGGGCACCTGGTGCGCGCCCACGCCGGTCACCTCGATCACCGATGCCGACGGCCGCCGGGTCGCCGCCGGCGCGCCGGACTGTCGGCAGGTGCTCGATGTCGACGTGGCCCGGGCGGCGGCGGACGCGGCCCGCTGCCCGGTCGGCGACCAGTCGATGTACCAGGGCTGTGCCGGTGGCACGGCGAGCCGGCTGCGTGGCCAGCTGGCTCGGCCGGTGGCGGGCAAGACCGGCAGCTCCGAGCGGTACGCCACGGAGACCGTGGTGGCCTTCACCCCGCAGCTGGTGGTCGCGGCGATGGCGGCCAACCCCGACGAGCCGCGCGACGCCGTCGGCCGGGCGGTGCAGGCCGTCATGGTGGAAGGGGTGGGAGAGATCCTCGGCTTCGCCCTGCGGGACGAGCCGGTCCGCGACTTCGTGCCGCCCAGCGAGACGACCGCCTGGCGGATCACCGGTCAACGCACCGGCAACTGACCGGCAATCCGCTCGGCTCCCGCGGCGATGTTGCGGGCCATCCCGCCGAAGACCAGCGCGTGGAACGGCGCCACCGCGGCCCAGTACGCGTGGCCGACCAGGCCCCGGGGCAGGAACACCGCCCGCTGCCGGTACGCGACCCGTCCGGCGTCGTCCCGCTGCACCCGCATCTCCAGCCAGGCTCGGCCGGGCAGCCGCATCTCGGCGCGCAGTCGCAGCAGCTCGCCGGGCACGATCTCCTCGACCCGCCAGAAGTCCAGCGCCTCGCCGACCCGCAGCTGGTGCGGGTGCCGCCGGCCGCGACGCAGCCCCACGCCGCCGACCAGCCGGTCCAGCCACCCCCTCGCCGACCAGGCCAGCGGGAACGAGTACCAGCCGTGCTCGCCGCCGACACCCTCGATCACCCGCCACAACGCCTCCGGCGAGGCCGCCACCGCCTGCTCCCGCATGTCGGTGTAGGCGGTGCCGCCGCTCCAGTCCGGGTCGCTGGGCAGCGGCTCGGCAGGCGCGTCCCGGCCGGCCGCGCTCGACCAGCGGGTCTCCACCTGGGCGTCGCGGACCATGGTCAGGGCCAGCTCGACCGCCTGGTCGAAGCCGGTCAGCCCGCCCGGCGGGTCGGGCAGGTACGCCGCGATGTCGTGCTCGTGCGCGACCGCCTCGTGCACCAGGCTCTCCACCAGCGGCCGGGCGAGCGCGCTGGGCACCGGGGTGACCAGCCCGACCCAGTGCGACGAGAGCGTGGGCGTCAGCAGGCGCACCGGCAGCAGCAGCCGGGGGGAGAGCCCGGCCACCCGGGCGTAGCGCTGCATCATCTCGGCGAAGGTCAGCACGTCCGGTCCGGCGATGTCGAAGGCCCGGTTGACCTCGGGAGGCAGCGTCGCGCAGCCGACCAGGTAGCGCAGCACGTCCCGGATCGCGATCGGCTGGATCCGGTTCTTCACCCAGCGCGGGGTGATCATCACCGGCAGCCGCTCGGTCAGGTAGCGCAGCATCTCGAAGGAGGCCGAGCCGGAGCCGAGGATCACCGCCGCCCGCAGCACCACCGTGGGCACCCCGCTGCCCAGCAGGATCTGCGCCACCTCGCTGCGGGAGCGCAGGTGCGCCGAGGAGGCGTCGCCGGTCGCCGGCTGCGGCCCGCCCAGGTAGACGATCCGCCGTACGCCGGCCGCGCGGGCGGCCTCGGCGAAGGCAGTCGCGGCCTGCCGGTCGGCGGTCTCGAAGCTGGCCTGGCCGAGCGAGTGCACCAGGTAGTACGCCACGTCGACGTCGTCGAACACCCCGGCCAGGGTCTCTGGTCGGCCCAGGTCTCCCTCGACCACCTCGACCTGCGGGGCCCACGGCACGTCGCGCAGCCGTCCGGCCCGCCGGGCCAGGCAGCGCACCGTGTGTCCCTCGGTCAGCAGGCGGGGGGCCAGCCGCCCGCCGATGTATCCCGTCGCACCGGTCACCAGGCATCTCACGGTCTCCAGTCTGCGGTCTCCTAGACTCGTGCGCTGTGGAGACCGTCAAGGGCACCTTCTGGGGGCCGGACTTCGAGCAGCTCAGCACGACCGACCCGGAGATCGCGGAGGTGGTGCTCGGCGAACTCGACCGGCTGCGCGGGGGCCTGCAACTCATCGCCAGCGAGAACCTCACCTCGCCGGCGGTGCTCGCCGCGCTGGGGTCGACGCTGACGAACAAGTACGCCGAGGGCTACCCCGGCCGGCGCTACTACGGCGGCTGCGCGCAGGTGGACCGGGCCGAGGAGATCGGCATCGCCCGGGCGAAGGACCTCTTCGGCGCCGCGCACGCCAACCTCCAGCCGCACTCCGGCGCGAGCGCCAACCTGGCCGCCTACGCGGCGCTGGTGCAGCCGGGCGACACCGTGCTGGCGATGGAGTTGCCGCACGGCGGGCACCTGACCCACGGCAGCCGGGTCAACTTCTCCGGCAAGTGGTTCCACACCGTCGGGTACAGCGTCCGGCAGGACACCGAGCTGATCGACTACGACGAGGTACGCGACCTCGCGCTCGCGCACCGGCCCAAGATGATCATCTGCGGGGCGACGGCGTACCCGCGGCTGATCGACTTCGCCCTGTTCCGGGAGATCGCCGACTCGGTCGGTGCGTACCTGATGGTGGACGCGGCGCACTTCATCGGGCTGGTCGCCGGGCAGGCGATCCCGTCCCCGGTGCCGTACGCCGACGTGGTCTGCGCGACCACGCACAAGGTGCTGCGCGGGCCACGCGGCGGCATGATCCTGTGCCGGGAGCCGCTGGCCGAGCGGATCGACAAGGCGGTCTTCCCGTTCACCCAGGGCGGTCCGCTGATGCACGCGGTGGCGGCGAAGGCCGTCGCGCTGCACGAGGCGGCCCAGCCGGCCTACCGCACGTACGCCGCGCAGGTGGTGGCCAACGCGCGGGCGCTCGCCGACGGGCTGGCGGCCGAGGGGATGCGCCCGGTCTCCGGCGGTACCGACACCCACCTGACCCTGATCGACCTGCGGGAGACCGGGGTTACCGGGGCCGAGGCGGAGGCGCGCTGCGACGCCGCGACCATCACGCTGAACAAGAACGCGATCCCCTACGATCCGCAGAAACCGATGGTCGCCTCGGGCATCCGGGTGGGCACTCCGGGCGTCACCACCCAGGGCATGGGCGAGCCGCAGATGAGACAGATCGCCGAGCTGATTGGTCGAGCCGTGCGGACCGACCCGGCGGCGCCGGGCGGGACCGACGCGCTGGCCCGGATCGCCGCCGACGTGGCCGAGCTGGTCGCCGCCTTCCCGGCGTACCCCCGATGAGCGCCCCCCGTGCCGGCGAACCCGGCGTGCCTGCGACGGACGTGCCGCGCGCCGGCGAGCCCGGCGCGATCCGGGCCCGGCTGCCGTACCTCCGCCTGCCGCTGCTCGCCTGCGCCGCGTTGGCCGTGGTCGGGGTGCCGGCCGCCGCCGTGCTGCGCGGCCCGACCGGGGCGGCCGGGGTGGCCGCCGGCATCGCTCTGGTGGTCGTCAGCTACCTGATCTCCGGTCTCTCGGTGGCCTGGGCCGACGCGGTCCACCCAAAACTGATCATGTCGGTGGGCCTGGTCACCTACGTCACGAAGATCGTCATCCTGGGCGTGGTGATGGCGGCCGTCGCGGCCACCGGCTGGCCCGGGTTGCCGGACCTGGGGGTGGCCATCATCGCGGCGGTGGTTGTCTGGACGGGAGCCCACCTGACCTGGGCGTTGCGCTCCCCGCTGCCCACGGTGGACCGGTCGTCGGATCACTGACCGTACGGCTGGCGTTTCCCGGGCGTTTCGCGGGCCTGTCGCCCCGGCCGGACAGGAGTAGGCTGACTCCGGCTTGACGCGCCCGCAACCGCCCGCACGCTGCTCGCAGTGTGGGGGGTGCCGCACACTCGCGAAACACCCGGCTGATAGTGTTCGCCTCGTCATGGCCGACAACTCTCACCCCAGAAGCCCCGACGAACACTCGTCGGAAGGTGTCGCCGGAGCCGTCCTCGGCTACCTGCTCGCCGGCATCGTGGTGTGGGGATTCCTCGGCTGGTTGGCGGGGGAGTTCCTCGGAGTGCCGACCGGTGTTGGGATCGCCGTGGGCATGATGCTCGGCGCAGCCGGAGCGATCTACCTGATCATGAAGAGGCTCGGTGCCTGAGTTCCGGCACGCGTGGGTCTGTCGAGTGCGGAGGATGACACGGTGAGCGGACAGCTTGTCGCCGCGGAGGGCCTGCCCTGGCCCCCCAGCGTCGGAGACTTCTACCCGCCGGATCTCGCCGGCCCGTGGGTCACGAAGTTCACGCTCATGGTCTGGCTGGCCGTCGGGATCCTGATCATCTTCTTCATGGCCACCTATCGGAACCCGAAGCTGGTGCCGAGCAAGGGCCAGTGGTACGCGGAGTCGATCTACGGCCTGGTCCGGGACAACATCGCCCGTGAGCAGATGGGCAAGGACGGCATCCGGTTCGCGCCGTACTTCACCGTGCTGTTCTGCTTCATCGCGGTGACAAACCTCTTCGGCGTCACCCCCGGGTTGCAGATCTCGCCGAACTCACACATCGCCTTCCCGATCGTGCTGGCCGCGATCACCTACGTGATGTACCTCTACATCGGTGTCCGCAAGCAGGGCCTGGGCCGCTACCTCAAGCAGAGCCTGATCATCCCGGGCGTGCCGTGGCCGATGCACTTCCTGCTGATCCCGATCGAGTTCCTGCAGAACTTCATCAACCGGCCGGTCACCCTGGCGGTGCGACTCTTCGCCAACATGTTCGCCGGTCACCTGATCCTGCTGGTCTTCACCGTCGGCGGCTTCGTGATGCTGGCCTCAGACAACATCTTCATTCAGGCGACGTCGATCTTCTCGTTCCTGATGGCGATTTTGATGGCCTTCTTCGAGGTGCTGGTCTCGCTGTTGCAGGCCTACGTCTTCGTCACCCTGACCGCCAACTACATCGGCACGTCGCTCGCCGACGGGCACTGATCCAGAGACCTCGGCGGGCCGCCCGGCCCGACCAAACTTCCGGTACGACCGCGTACGCGTGAGAACTCACGCGTCTACTAGGAGGAATACCCGCAATGGACGTTATTGCCGCCATCGAGGGCAACGTCAACACCATCGGCTACGGCCTCGCCGCCATCGGCCCCGGCATCGGTGTCGCCCTGGTCTTCGCGGCCTACATCCAGGCCAGCGCCCGCCAGCCGGAGTCCGCCGGCTACAACCGCACCTGGCTGGTCCTGGGCTTCGCGCTGGTCGAGGCGCTCGCCCTGTTCGGCCTGGTGCTCGCGTTCGCAGTCTGACGTAGCCCGACGCGACCCGGAGGTCTGACATGTACGTCGCCGCTGAAGGTGTGGAGCACCACCCGCTCGTGCCGATCTGGCAGGAGCTCGTCGTCGGGTCGATCGCCTTCGCCCTGCTCTGCTTCGTCCTGATGAAGTTCGTGATGCCGCGCATGGAGGCGATGTACCAGGCGCGGGTCGACGCGATCGAGGGCGGCCTCAAGCGTGCCGAGGCAGCTCAGGCCGAGGCCAACCAGCTGCTGGAGCAGTACCGGGC
Source organism: Micromonospora phaseoli (assembly GCF_900109115.1). GTDB lineage: Bacteria > Actinomycetota > Actinomycetes > Mycobacteriales > Micromonosporaceae > Micromonospora > Micromonospora phaseoli. The sequence continues at coordinate 138,580 of NZ_FNYV01000003.1, read as the reverse complement.
CCAGCTCGCCGAGGTGCGTACCGAGGCGGCCAAGATCCGGGACGACGCCCGCGCCGACGCCGAGTCGATCCGGACCGAAATCCTCGCCAAGGCTCGGGAGGAGTCCGACCGGATCATCGCGGCCGGCCGGGATTCGCTGGCCGTGGAGCGGCAGACCATCGTGCGCGAGCTGCGCGCGGAGGTCGGCGGCCTCGCGGTCGACCTGGCCAGCCGGATCGTGGGCGAGTCGCTCGCCGACGAGGCCCGTCGCAAGGGCACCGTCGAGCGGTTCCTCACCGATCTCGAGAGCGCGGGGGCCCGCTGATGCGGGCTGCCAGCCGGGAGACCTACTCCGTCGCGCTCGCGCGGCTGGAGGAGTACCTCCGGGGGGCCGAGCCGTCGGCCGCCGCCACCACCGGCGCGGAGCTGCTCACCGTGGCGGACCTGCTGCGGCGTGAGGTCCGGCTGCGCCGGGCGCTCTCCGATCCGGCCCGTTCGGGCGAGGACCGGGCCGGCCTGTTGACCGGGGTGCTCTCCGGCAAGGTCGGTGCGGACGCGCTGGAGCTGCTCGGCACCCTGGTGACCGGCCGGTGGTCGGCACCGTCGGAGCTGCTCGACGCGGTCGAACGCCTCGGCGTGCAGGCCCTGCTCGGCAGCGCGGACCGCGCCGGCGAGCTCGGCGAGGTGGAGGACGAGCTGTTCCGCTTCGGCCAGGTGGTCGCCGCGGATCGGCAGCTGTCCAACACCCTGTCCGACCCGATCGCACCGGTGGCCCAGCGGGCCGAGCTGGTCGGGATGCTCCTGACCGACAAGGCCCGGCCGGTGACCGTGCGACTGGTGGAGGCGGCCCTGGCCGGCTTCGGTGGCCGGTCGTTCTCCGCCGGGCTGACCCGACTGGTGGAGCTGGCGGCGGATCGCCGCGACCGACAGGTCGCGTACGTGACCGTCGCGGCACCGCTGACCGAGGACGAGGAACGCCGGCTGGGCGACCAGCTCTCGACCATCTACGGGCGGGAGGTCGCCGTGAAGCTTACGGTGGACCCGACGATCCTCGGCGGAGCGAGCGTTCGGGTGGGTTCGGACCTGTACGACGGGACGATCCTGCGCCGCCTCAACGAGACCCGTAACGCGCTCGCGAAGCGCTGACCAACACCCCGCGAAGCGCTCGGAATGACAGTCGACCCGAGGACCGGTCGGTACTAGGTATCCCGGGCCCCTGATACTTAAGGAAGCAGAGGATGGCCGAGCTGACCATCTCGACGGAGGACATCCGTGGCGCCCTCGAGCGCTACGTCTCCTCCTACTCGCCCGACGTCTCCCGTGAGGAGGTCGGCACCGTCGCCGACACCGGCGACGGCATCGCCCACGTCGAGGGCCTGCCCTCGACCATGACCAACGAGCTGCTGGAGTTCGAGGACGGCACGCTCGGCGTGGCGCTGAACCTCGACGTCCGGCAGATCGGTGTCGTCGTCCTCGGCGACTACTCGGGGCTTGAGGAGGGGCAGCGCGTCAAGCGCACCGGCCGGGTGCTCTCGGTACCGGTCGGCGACGGCTTCCTCGGCCGCGTGGTCGACGCGCTCGGCAAGCCGATCGACGGCCTCGGCGACATCACCGACGAGGGCTACCGCGAGCTGGAGCTCCAGGCCCCGAACGTGATGGCGCGGCAGTCCGTGTTCGAGCCGCTGCAGACCGGCATCAAGGCCATCGACGCGATGACCCCGATCGGTCGGGGCCAGCGGCAGCTGATCATCGGTGACCGCAAGACCGGTAAGACCACGGTCGCCCTGGACGCCATCCTCAACCAGCGCGAGAACTGGGCCTCCGGCGACCCGAAGAAGCAGGTCCGCTGCATCTACGTCGCCATCGGTCAGAAGGCCTCCACCATCGCCTCCATCAAGGGCCAGCTGGAGGAGGCGGGCGCGATGGAGTACACCACCATCGTCGCCTCCCCGGCGTCGGACCCGGCGGGCTTCAAGTACCTCGCCCCGTACACCGGCTCGTCCATCGGCCAGCACTGGATGTACAACGGCAAGCACGTCCTCATCGTCTTCGACGACCTGAGCAAGCAGGCCGAGGCGTACCGTGCCGTGTCGCTGCTGCTGCGTCGCCCGCCGGGCCGTGAGGCGTACCCGGGTGACGTCTTCTACCTGCACTCCCGGCTGCTGGAGCGCTGCGCGAAGCTCTCCGACGAGATGGGCGGCGGATCGATGACCGGCCTGCCGATCATCGAGACGAAGGCCAACGACATCTCGGCCTTCATCCCGACCAACGTCATCTCCATCACCGACGGCCAGATCTTCCTGGAGACCGACCTGTTCAACCAGGGCGTCCGGCCGGCCATCAACGTCGGCACCTCGGTCTCCCGGGTCGGTGGCGCCGCGCAGGTGAAGCCGATGCGCAAGGTCGCCGGCTCGCTGCGGCTGAACCTGGCCCAGTTCCGTGAGCTGGAGGCGTTCGCCGCCTTCGCCTCCGACCTGGACCGGGCCTCCCGCGCCCAGCTGGACCGCGGCGCCCGCCTGGTGGAGCTGCTCAAGCAGCCGAACTACTCGCCGTATCCGGTGCAGGACGAGGTCGTCTCGGTCTGGGCCGGCACCGAGGGCAAGCTCGACGACGTCCCGGTCGGTGACGTGCGGCGCTTCGAGACCCAGTTCCTGGAGCACCTGCGGCGCAAGCACAGCGCCACGCTGCAGGCGATCGCCGACAACAAGTGGGACGACGACATCATCGCCACCCTCGACACGGCCGTCGCGGAGTTCAAGCAGGGCTTCCTCGGCCGCGAGGACGAGCGCACGATCAACGAGGCGCCGGCGGCGCCGCTGGAGGGCGAGGCCGAGCACGAGACGGTCACCCGCTACAGCGGCGAGGCTCCGGCCCAGAAGCAGTAGGGCCGAGCCATGGCGGCGCAGGTACGTGTTCTTCGTCAACGGATTCGCTCGGCGAAGGGGATGAAGAAGATCACCAAGGCGATGGAGCTCGTGGCGACGAGCCGGATCGCCAAGGCCCAGGCCCGGGTGGGGGCGTCCCTGCCGTACGCCCGGGCGATCACCGGCGTCCTCACGGCGCTGGCGTCCAACGCCTCGGTCGACCATCCGCTGCTCACTCCGCGCGAGCGGGTGCGGCGGGCGGGTGTACTGCTGGTGACCGCCGACCGGGGCCTGGCCGGCGGTTACAGCTCCAACGCCATCCGGACGGCGGAGTCGCTGGTCGCCCGGCTTGAGGCCGACGGTAAGCAGCCGGTGCTCTACGTCATCGGGCGCAAGGGCGTGTCGTTCTACCGGTTCCGCAACCGGCCGATCGAGGGCAGTTGGACGGGCTTCTCGGAGCAGCCGTCCTTCGCCGACGCGCGCGAGGTGGGCGAGACGCTGATCAAGGCGTTCTCGGCCGGCGCTGACGATGTCGACGGCGAGCCGGGCCCGGACGGGGTACGCGGGGTCGACGAGTTGCACATCGTCTACACCGAGTTCAAGTCCCTGATGACGCAGAACCCGGTCACCCGGATCATCGGCCCGCTGCAGATCGAGGAGCGGCCCCGATCGGAGGCTGCCCCCGGTGTACTGCCGGCGTACGAGTTCGAGCCGGACGCGGAGGCGCTGCTGGACGCGCTGCTGCCGAAGTACATCAACACGCGGATCTACGCGGCGTTGCTGGAGTCGGCGGCCAGCGAGTCGGCGGCCCGGCGGCGGGCGATGAAGAGCGCCACCGACAACGCGGAAGACATGATCGACAAGTACACGCGTGAGATGAACTCGGCCCGCCAGGCCGGGATCACCCAGGAGATCAGTGAGATCGTCGGCGGCGCGAACGCGCTGGCCGCGTCGGGAAGTGAAGTGTGATGACTGTATCCGCAGTTGCTGGTGGACCAGCTGAGACCAAGACGGCCACGGGTCGCGTGGTCCGGGTCATCGGCCCGGTCGTCGACGCCGAGTTCCCGCGCGACGCCATGCCGGACCTGTTCAACGCCCTGCAGGTGAGCGTGACCCTCTCCGGCGGCGAGAAGACGCTCACCCTGGAAGTCGCCCAGCACCTGGGTGACAACGTGGTTCGCGCCATCTCGATGCAGCCCACCGACGGTCTGGTACGCGGCGCCGAGGTCCGTGACACCGCCTTCCCGATCCGGGTGCCGGTCGGCGACGCGGTCAAGGGCCACGTGTTCAACGCGATCGGCGAGTGCCTCAACCTCACCGAGGGCGAGAGCATCGAGGCCGACGATCTCTGGGGCATCCACCGCAAGGCCCCGGCCTTCGCGGACCTGGAGCCGAAGACCGAGATGCTGGAGACCGGCATCAAGGTGATCGACCTGCTCGCCCCGTACGTCAAGGGTGGCAAGATCGGCCTGTTCGGCGGCGCCGGTGTGGGCAAGACGGTGCTCATCCAGGAGATGATCACCCGGGTGGCCCGGAACTTCGGTGGTACCTCGGTCTTCGCCGGCGTGGGTGAGCGCACCCGTGAGGGCAACGACCTCATCCACGAGATGACCGAGTCCGGCGTCATCGACAAGACCGCGCTGGTCTTCGGCCAGATGGACGAGCCCCCGGGCACCCGGCTGCGGGTCGCGCTCTCCGCGCTGACCATGGCGGAGTACTTCCGTGACGTGAAGAAGCAGGAGGTGCTGCTCTTCATCGACAACATCTTCCGCTTCACCCAGGCCGGTTCCGAGGTCTCCACCCTGCTGGGCCGGATGCCCAGCGCGGTGGGTTACCAGCCGACCCTGGCCGACGAGATGGGTGAGCTGCAGGAGCGGATCACCTCCGTCCGAGGCCAGGCCATCACCTCCATGCAGGCGATCTACGTGCCGGCGGACGACTACACCGACCCCGCCCCGGCCACCACGTTCGCCCACCTGGACGCGACCACGAACCTGGAGCGGTCGATCTCCGACAAGGGCATCTACCCGGCGGTCGACCCGCTGGCGTCCTCGTCGCGGATCCTGGCTCCCGAGTTCGTCGGCCAGGAGCACTTCCAGGTGGCCAGCGAGGTGAAGCGGATCCTGCAGCGTTACAAGGACCTGCAGGACATCATCGCCATCCTCGGTATCGAGGAGCTCTCCGAGGAAGACAAGATCACGGTCCAGCGGGCCCGGCGGATCGAGCGCTTCCTGTCGCAGAACACCTACGCGGCGGAGCAGTTCACCGGCGTACCGGGCTCGACGGTCCCGATCAAGGAGACCATCGAGGCGTTCCGGAAGATCAGCGAAGGGGAGTACGACCACTTCCCCGAGCAGGCGTTCTTCATGTGCGGTGGGCTCGACGACCTGGAGAAGAAGGCCGCCGAGCTGATGAAGAGCTGACCCTTCGACACGAACGAACAGAAGGCCGTCCCGGTAACCCCGGGGCGGCCTTCTGTTCATCTTCACGACGTAGCATCGCCGCTGCCCGGTTTCCCGCGCTCGGCGATCACGCCGCCTGCGAGATACCGTCTAGCCACACTCGTTGCGCCGACGAGCGGTGATCGGTTAAACCATTCGGCTACGCGCGCCCGTATTCCCCAGGGGACGCGACGAACGGAGATGCTTGTGGGCAAGGCCGGTAGGGGCGGTAGACGCGGTAAGCGCGGTGGACGCCCATCGGTATGGCGGGGTGTGCCGCGCTGGGCGCAGCTCTGCACCATCTTCGGCGTGGTGCTGATGGTGCTCAGCGGCACGAGCCTGGTGGGCGCGGAGGCGCTGATGGCCCGCTACGAGGGTGCGATCGGCAAGGCCGACCTCTTCGGCGACCAGGCGGCCGGCGCCACGCCCAAGAGCGACATCAAGGGGCCGCTCAACATCCTGCTGGTCGGCATCGACCCCCGCGACGAGGACACGCCGCCGCTGTCCGACGCGATCATGGTCCTGCACGTGCCGAAGGAGATGGACCGGGCCTACCTCTTCTCCCTGCCGCGCGACCTCTACGTCGACATCCCGGCGTTCCGCAAGGCGGAGTTCAACGGCGACACCACAAAGCTCAACGCCGCGATGTCCTACGGCAGCCGGGTGCCCGGCGGCAAGCCGGACGCGGCGCGTGGCTTCGAACTGCTCGCCATCACCGTGCAGAACGTCACCGGAATCGAGCGCTTCGACGCCGGCGCGATCATCAACTTCTCCGGCTTCCGGAAGATCGTCGACGCCATGGGTGGCGTCACCATGAACATCGAGCGGGAGGTCCGCTCCGAGCACCGCGAGCCGGACGGCAAGCACCGCAAGGGCAACCCGAACGGCGCGGGTTACATCGGGCCGCAGGCGGTCTACCCGAAGGGCAAGCAGCACCTGAGCGGCTGGCAGGCGCTGGACTACGTCCGCCAGCGGTACCCGGAGAACGGCGTCCCGGACGGCGACTACGGCCGGCAGCGGCACCAGCAGCAGTTCGTCAAGGCAATGGCCGGGCAGGCGCTCAGCGCCGACGTGGTGACCAACCCGGTCAAGCTCGACAAGGTGCTCCGGGCGGCCGGCGAGTCGTTGATTTTCAGTGGCCGGGGGCACAGCGTGGTCGACTTCGGTCTCGCGCTCAAGGACATCCGTCCCGGCAACATTCAGATGATCAAGCTGCCGGGCGGTGGCATCAGCGAGAACGGCAAGTACCTCGGCGAGCGCTTCGAGCCCGAGGTCGACGAGTTCTTCGTCGCCCTGGAGCGGGAACTGCTGGACCCGTTCCTGCTCGAACACCCCAAGCTGCTGAGCAGGAGTTGACCGTGGCGCAGGTCTCGGCACCCGCATGTAGAACGCGTCCGGGGCCGGACTAGACTTTTCCCAATCCGCCGCCTCAGCAAGGAGACAGCGTGGCAGAGCAGCTTAACGTCCAGCTCGTGGCCGTCGAGGAGAAGGTCTGGTCCGGCAAGGCCGAGATGGTGATGGCCCGGACGACCGAGGGTGAGCTGGGTGTGCTGCCGGGGCACGCGCCCCTGCTCGGCCAGCTCGCCGAGCCCGGCCGGGTACGCATCAAGCTCCCCGGGGGCGAGCAGGTCGCCTACGAGGTGGCCGGCGGCTTCCTTTCGGTGAGCGAGAGTGGCGTCACCGTACTTGCCGAGAGCGCCAGCCCGGTCTCCGCCGCTTCGGACAGCTGAGTCGACTCCGCCGATGGAGATCGTCGAAGGGGTCGGAATCGGCTTCGCCGTGATCCTCGGCGCGATTCTGTTCCTCTTCATCCGGCGGGCTCTGGTCACCCGTAGCGGGGGCATCATCCGGTTGAGCGTCCGGACCACCACCATGCTCGACGGTCGCGGATGGTCGCCCGGTTTCGGCCGCTTCGCCGGCGATGAACTCCGCTGGTACCGCATGGTCAGTTTCGCGGTACGCCCCAAGCGGGTGCTTTCCCGCGAAGGGCTGACGGTGGAGCGACGGCGACTGCCCGAGGGGCAGGAACGAATGTCCATGCCGGCCGACTGGATCATCCTCCGGTGTACCAGTCGACACGCCCCGGTCGAGATCGCGATGGCACGATCTACCGTCACCGGGTTTCTCTCCTGGCTCGAGGCCGCCCCTCCGGGGGCGGTCTCGCCGCGTATGGCCTCGCAGGACTGGCCCGCCGCCTGACGCGGTCGGCTGTTTGTGGGCGTGGCCCGCGTGGTCGACGCCGTTCGCCGCCCATGGCAGTGTCCCGCCCGACCCGCGCCATATCGCCCATCCGGCGTTGATCAGCCCAGGTCGATCAGCAGCGCCACCGGCACATCCCCAGCCGTGGGTGGTATCGGCTCCGATGTCCGGTCCGGCCGGTCGGCTGGCGGCGTCGCGGTGGAATGGCTGGCGGGTCGGCGTCGTTGTACACCCCTGAACGGCCGAGGAGGACCACCCGCCGAGGTGGGTGCTGGACCCCCGGGAATGGTGGCGGGTCGCCGGTCGTTACATCTGGTCCCGGCATCGGGTAGCGGCTGACAGCCCCCGTGCCGGAGATTTTCCCCCGTCTTTGGGCGCCTGACGGTGCTTGCACGCGTCCGCTTCCCCCTAGCGGTGTGTGTGCCAACCCCCGAATGGAGCTTTCATCATGAACACGATCTTCCGTAAGAGCGTGCTGGGTATTGCTGGTGTGGCGTTTGCTGGTGGCATGGTCGCTGGTCCGGTGGCCGCGTACGCCGACACCGCTCCGGTCGCGGGTGCGACCTCGGTGGTGCAGGCTGACAAGCCGGACATGGGCAAGCTGATCCCGCACGGTGTGCAGGGCAGTCAGTCGACGATCGACCTGTCTGATGAGCAGACCGCGAATGTGAAGGCGATCATCGCGGCGACGAAGAAGGCCGGTATGGACGAGCGTGCCGCGGTGGTGGCGATCGGCACCGCCCTGCAGGAGTCGAAGCTGGAGAACCTGGGTCACCTGGGTGACCGCAACGACCACGACTCGCAGGGCCTGTTCCAGCAGCGTCCGACCTCTGGTTGGGGCACGGTGGAGCAGATCACCGACCCGGAGTACTCGACCCTGGCGTTCCTGAAGGGTCTGAAGCAGGTCGACGGCTGGCAGGACATGCCGCTGACCGTGGCCGCGCAGACCGTGCAGGTGTCGGCGTACCCGGATCACTACGCCCAGTGGGAGCAGCTGGCCGCCGACCTCGTCGCGCAGCACTGGAACAGCTGACCCCGCAACAACTGACCCACATCTCGATCAGACTTTCCTCGACAGAGGGGGAGCAGAAAGCCGCTGGCCGGCACCCGTACCCCGGGTGCCGGCCAGCGGCGTCTCTCGACCCGTCACCTGCGGATGGCGGATGCCCACGACGGGCTGGGGGCGACCGTGCCCGGCGCAGGGATCAAGCCTGACCGCCCGGAGCCGGGCACGGTCGCCCCCAGCCCCAAAACCGCAACCCAAGTGCAAACCCGAGGATCAGGAAGCCACCAACTCGACCTCGTACCCCTGCCCGTCCACCAGGTACGCCGCATACGTGTCGGGCCCGCCGGCATGGGGGTGACGGTCGGGGAAGAGCAACTCCCACCCGTACCCGGAAGCCTGTGCGACCAGCCGGTCCACGGCGGCGGGTGGGCCGCAGTGAAAGGCCAGGTGGTTGAGCCCTGGGGCGAGCCGATCGTGGCGGCGGCCGGAGAGCGCGGGCGACTCCTCCAGCACGAGGTACGTCGGGCCGAGTCGCCAGGAGCGGCCCGCCGGCCATTCCTGGAACGGCGTCCAGCCCAACTGGTCGAGGAGCCACCCCCAACCGCGCATCGCGGCGCTCAGGTCGGGTACCCACACCTCCACGTGGTGCAGTGCTCCGACCGTCACCGGCCTCCGCCCGGCACCCATAGCACGTCTCCGGCCGGATTTGCCGTTCTTGCCAGGATGAAGAGCAGGTCCGACAGCCGGTTGAGATACTTTGCCGGGAGGTGGCCAGTCCGGTCGGGGTCATGTGCGACGAGGGCCCACGCCGACCGCTCGGCGCGCCGGGCGATCGTCCGCGCCGCGTGCAGCAGCGCCGCGCCCGCGGTGCCGCCGGGGAGGATGAAGGAGTCGAGCTTGCTCAGGCGCGCGTTGTACTCGTCGCACCAGCCCTCGAGGCGCTCGACGTACTCCTCGGTGACCCGCAGCGGCGGGTACTTCGGGTCCGGTTCGACCGGGGTGGACAGGTCTGCCCCCACGTCGAACAGGTCGTTCTGGATCAGCCCCAGCACCGTCCGCAGTCCGTCGTCGAGCTGGCCCAGGGCGAGCGCCACGCCGATGGCGGCGTTGCACTCGTCGACGTCGGCGTACGCGGCGATCCGCGGATCGTTCTTCGGCACCTGCTCGTTGTTGCTCAGCCTGGTCATGCCGGCATCGCCGGCCTTGGTGTAGATGCGCGTGAGGTGGACGGCCATGACGCACAGCCTACGGATACCGGACCTGACGATCCCGGCACGCCCGGACGCCGGCACGGGATGGAGCTCGGGGGTCGGCCCGGGCGACGCGGGTGACCCCGCGGTCGCCGACGTCGACGTCATCCGGGTACGCGGTGGCGCCCGGCTCGCCGGCACCGTGCACGTGGTCGGTGCGAAGAACTCGGCGCTGAAGCTGATGGCCGCCGCGCTGCTCGCTCCCGGCCGCACCGTGATCACCAACGTTCCGCGGATCACCGACATCGCGATCATGGGCGAGGTGCTGCGCCGCCTCGGCTGCGGCGTACGGTTCGACGCCGACGATCCGGTGGACCCGATGGTGGCGGTCGGCGGGGTGGCCCGATCCCGTTCGGTCACCATCGACGTACCGGAGCAGCCGGGCGTGGAGGCCGACTACGACCTGGTCCGCCGGCTGCGCGCGTCGATCTGTGTGCTCGGCCCGCTGCTGGCCCGGCGCGGCTACGTGCGGGTCGCCCATCCGGGCGGCGATGCGATCGGCTCCCGTGGCCTGGACATGCACGTCTCCGGGCTGACCAGGATGGGTGCCGACATCTGCGGCGAGCACGGCTTCGTGATCGCCTCGGCCCCCGACGGCCTGCGCGGCGCGGAGATCGTGCTGGACTTTCCGAGCGTCGGAGCGACCGAGAATCTGATCATGGCGGCGGTGCTGGCCGACGGCACCACTGTGATCGACAACGCCGCCCGTGAGCCGGAGATCGTCGACATCTGCACGATGCTCCAGCGGATGGGCGCGTTGATCGATGGCGAGGGCACGTCCACCGTCACCATCGTCGGCGTACCCCGGCTACGGCCGGTCCGGCACGCCACGGTGGGGGACCGGATCGTCGCCGGGACCTGGGCCTTCGGCGCGGCGATGACCCGTGGCGACGTGACCGTGACCGGCCTCGACCCGGCGTTCCTGGAGGTCGCGCTCGACAAGGTGGTCGCGGCCGGCGGGTTGGTGGAGACCAGGGCGGACGCCTTCCGGGTACGGATGGACGACCGGCCCCGGGCGGTGGACGTGGTGACGCTGCCCTACCCGGGGTTCGCCACCGACCTGCTGCCGATGGCGATCGGGCTCGCGGCGCTCAGCGAGGGTGCCTCCCTGATCACCGAGAACATCTTCGACGGCCGGTTCATGTTCGCCAACGAGATGATGCGGCTGGGCGCGGACATCAAGACCGACGGGCACCACGCGGTGGTACGCGGCCGGGAGCGGTTGTCCGGCGCACCGGTGCGCGCCACCGACATCCGGGCCGGCGCCGGGCTGATCATCGCCGGGCTCTGTGCCGACGGGACGACCGAGGTGTCCCACGTGCACCACGTCGACCGGGGCTACCCGGACTTCGTGGCGGACCTGCGGGCGCTCGGCATCGAGGTCGAGCGGGCCACCGCACCGGAGGAGCCCGAGCTGACCATCTGAGCCGCCTTAGGCTTCGTTCAGGCTCGCCGACTAGGGTGCTGTCAGACACTCCAATCGCAGCGAGGGAGAGGCAGATGGCGGGTCGACTCGCGGTCGTCGGTGCCGGGCTGATGGGCTCGGGTATCGCTCAGGTGGCGGCGCAGGCAGGCTGGCAGGTGGTGCTGCGGGATCTGGACGACGCGGCGACGCGGCGCGGCCTTACCGGCATCCGGAAGTCGCTGGAGCGGTTCGCCGAGAAGGGGAAGATCTCCGCGGACGACGTCGAGGCGGCGCTCGGGCGGATCACCCCGACGACCGACCTGGAGGCGGCGGCCGACGCGGACATCGTCGTCGAGGCGGTCTTCGAGAAGCTGGAGATCAAGCACGAGGTATTCCGGGCGCTGGACAAGATCTGCAAGACGGACGCGGTGCTGGCCACCAACACCTCGGCCATCCCGGTGACCCAGATCGCGGCGGTCACCGAGCGTCCCGAGTCGGTCGTCGGCACCCACTTCTTCTCGCCGGTGCCGATGATGAAGCTCTGCGAGCTGGTCCGCGGGTACAAGACCAGCGACGCCGCCCTGGACGCGGCGAAGTCGTTCGCCGAGGAGATCGGCAAGACGGTCGTGGTGGTCAACCGCGACATCGCCGGCTTCGTCACCACCCGGCTGATCTGCGCCCTGGCCATGGAGGCGGTCAAGCTGGTCGAGGCGGGTGTCATCTCGGCCGAGGACCTGGACACCGCCTGCAAGCTCGGCTTCGGGCACGCGATGGGTCCGCTGGCCACCGTCGACCTGACCGGCGTCGACGTGTTGCTCAACGCGACGCGCAACATCTACACCGACACCGCCGACGAGAAGTTCTTCCCACCGGAGCTGCTCCAGCGGATGGCCACCGCCGGCGACCTGGGCCGCAAGACCGGCCAGGGCTTCTACTCGTACTGACGCGGCTTCGGGGAGGGCCCGGCCGGGCCCTCCCCGTGGCTCAGCCGTCGCGGCGGGTGGTCCAGCGGAAGGTGGTCAGGCAGAGCACCAGGCCGATCACGCACCAGACGCCGAGCACCAGGGCGACGCGGGTCAGCTCGAACGAGCCGCCGGGTTCGTCCGCGCCGAAGCTCTCCGGCAGGAAGACCGCCCGCAGCCCCTGGCACATCCATTTGAGCGGGAAGATGGCCGCCACCTGCTGCATCCAGCTCGGCAGGTTGGTGAAGACGAAGAAGACGCCGGAGATGAACTGGAGCACCAGCGCGATCGGGGTGACCACCGCCGAGCCGCTGCGCGCGGTACGGGCCAGCGACGAGATCGCGATGCCGCAGAGGGTGCAGGCGGTGATCCCGAGGGCGCAGACCCAGCCGAAGGTCAACCAGGAGGTGGCGTCCGTCGGCAGGTTCAGGTCGAACAGGGTGACCGAGACGGCGAGCAGCAGCGCGGTCATCGCGACGCCGATCACCAGCACCATGAGCACCTTGCCGGCGAACCAGACCCATTTCGGCATCGGGGTGCCCAGGTAGCGCTTGAGCACGCCCCGGTCCCGCTCGATCGGGATCCAGATGCCGAGGTTCTGGAAGCTGACCGTCATCAGGCCGGTCGCGATCATGCCGGTGATGAAGTACTGGGTGTAGCTCACGCCGGGCGCGATCTCCTCGTCGAAGATCGACGCGAAGATCAGCACCATGATGAGCGGGAAGCCCAGCGTGAACACGACGGACTCGCGGCTGCGCAGGAACTGCCGGATCTCCAGTCGACCCTGACGCAGGGCGAGACGGGTCGGACCGAGCCGACGGGCTGGTGCGGTGGCGGCGACCGGGGCCGCCGGCCTCGTCGTGGTGCTCATCGTTGTCCGATCATCCGCAGGTAGATGTCCTCCAGGGTGGGCCGGGTGACGGTCAGGCCCGGCACCTCGCCACCGAAGCGCGCGGCCAGCTCCGCCACCAGCGCCGTCGGCGTCGCGCTCTCCGCGCTCTCCACCCGGCCGTCCGGCGTACGCCAGGAGACGGTTGCCTGTGCCTCCTGCCGGTTGCCGAGGCGGTCCGGGGTGGCGACCTCGACCAGCCGGCCGCCGGCGATCACGCCCACCCGGTCGGCGAGCGCCTCGGCCTCGTCCAGGTAGTGCGTGGTGAGCACGATGGTGGTGCCGGCGGCGGAGAGGTCCCGGATCAGCTCCCAGAACTCGTGCCGCGCCTCCGGGTCGAAGCCGGTGGTCGGCTCGTCGAGAAAGAGCAGCTCGGGACGGCCGACGATGCCCAGTGCCACGTCGAGGCGGCGCTTCTGCCCACCGGAGAGGGTGTGCGTACGGGCCCGGGCCTTGGCGGTCAGCCCGACCCGCTCGATCACCTTGTCCGGGTCCTCGGCGTCCGGGTAGAAGCCGGCGAAGTGGCGCACCACCTCGGCGACGGTCAGCTCGTCGAACTCCCCGGTGCCCTGGAGCACGATGCCCACCCGGGCACGCCAGCTCCTCGGGTGGCCCGGGGCGCGTGGGGGTTGGGTCGAGCCCCGCAGCCGCGACCCGAGGGCCAACTCGGGGTCGAGGTCGAGCACCCGAACCTCACCGGCGTCCCGGTTGCGGTAGCCCTCCAGGATCTCCACGGTGGTGGTCTTGCCGGCGCCGTTCGGCCCGAGCAGGGCGAACACCTCGCCACGGCGGACATCCAGGTCCAGCCCGGCCACCGCGACGGTGTCGCCGTACGCCTTGCGCAACCCCCGGACGTGGATCGCGACCTCGTCACTCATGCCGTCAAGTGTGCGGCCCCCGGTCGGCAGCCGTACGCACCGGGGGTGGTGGTCGCCACCATCGAGGGCGTTCCGTACCCGGGCGTCACCTCCATCGGGTTGTGTGGTTTCGCACAGCCCGATCTACTGAACGGTAACTTAAACTCCGGCCATGGACGAGAAGCCACTCCAGGGCCGGCTGCCGGAGCGCGACCGCCCCTGGGTGATGCGGACGTACGCGGGGCACTCGTCGGCCGCCGCGACCAATGCGCTCTTCCGCCGCAACCTGGCGAAGGGGCAGACCGGCCTCTCGGTCGCCTTCGACCTGCCCACCCAGACCGGCTACGACCCAGACCACGAGCTGGCCACCGGCGAGGTCGGCCGGGTCGGCGTCCCGGTGTCGCACGTGGGCGACGTGCGGACCCTCTTCGACGGCATACCGCTGGCCGAGATGAACACCTCGATGACGATCAACGCACCGGCCATGTGGCTGCTCGGCCTCTACGGCGCGGTCGCCACCGAGCAGGGCGCCGAACTCGCCCGGTGCGCGGGCACCACGCAGAACGACATCATCAAGGAGTACCTCTCCCGGGGGACGTACATCTTCCCGCCGGCCGCCTCCCTGCGGCTGACCGCCGACGTGATCGCGTACACGCTGGCCGAGATGCCCCGGTGGAACCCGGTCAACATCTGCTCGTACCACCTCCAGGAGGCCGGCGCCACGCCGGTGCAGGAGGTCGGCTTCGCGCTGGCCACCGCGGTCGCGGTGCTCGACGAGGTCCGGGACGCCGGCCAGGTGCCGGCGCAGCGGATGGGCGACGTGGTGCAGCGGATCTCGTTCTTCGTCAACGCCGGTGTGCGCTTCGTCGAGGAGATCGCCAAGATGCGCGCCTTCGGTGCGCTCTGGGACGAGATCACCCGCGAGCGGTACGGCGTGCAGGATCCACGGCAGCGCCGCTTCCGGTACGGCGTGCAGGTCAACTCCCTCGGCCTGACCGAGGCCCAGCCGGAGAACAACGTGCAGCGCATCGTGCTGGAGATGCTCGGCGTCACCTTCTCCCGGGACGCGCGGGCCCGGGCGGTGCAGCTGCCCGCCTGGAACGAGGCGCTCGGCCTGCCCCGCCCGTGGGACCAGCAGTGGTCACTTCGCATGCAGCAGGTGCTCGCGTACGAGTCGGACCTGCTGGAGTACCCGGACATCTTCGCCGGCTCGCACGTGATGACCGCGCTGGTCGACGAGATCGTCGCCGGTGCGCGGGTCGAGTTGGCGAAGGTGCTGGAGCTCGGCGGCGTGGTCGCCGCGGTGGAGACCGGCTACCTCAAGAGCGCCCTGGTCGCCTCGCTGGCGCAGCGGCGACGCCGGATGGAGGCCGGTAGCGACGTGGTCATCGGCGTCAACCGGTTCACCGAGACCGAGCCGTCGCCGCTGACCGTCGCCGGTGCCGAGGCGGTCGAACAGGTCGACCCGGCGGTCGAGGCAGCCGCATCGGACGCCGTACGCCGGTGGCGGGCCGACCGGGATCCGACCGCCGTGGACGCGGCACTGGCCCGGCTCCGGGCGGACGCCGCGACCACGACGAACCTGATGGCCGCCACCCAGGAGTGCGTCCGTGCCGGGGTGACCACCGGCGAGTGGGCGGGTGCCCTGCGCCAGGTCTTCGGCGAGTACCGGGCGCCGACCGGACTGGCCGGCGGTGCCGCCGCCGGCGGGGACGAGGGCCTGGCCGAGGTCCGTGCCCGGGTCACCGCCACCGCGGCCGAGCTGGGCAGTGGACGGCTCCGACTGCTGGTCGGCAAGCCCGGCCTGGACGGTCACTCCAACGGCGCCGAACAGATCGCGGTACGCGCCCGGGACGCCGGCTTCGAGGTGGTCTACCAGGGCATCCGGCTCACCGCCGCGCAGATCGTGGCCGCCGCCGTGGAGGAGGACGTGGACCTGGTCGGGCTCTCCGTGCTCTCCGGCTCGCACCTGGCGGCGGTGCCCGCGGTGCTGGACGGCCTGCGGGCCGCCGGCCGGCCGGACCTGCCGGTGGTGGTCGGCGGCATCATCCCGGCCGAGGACGCCGCCGTGCTGCGCACGGCGGGCGTGGCGCGGGTGTTCACGCCGAAGGACTTCGCGCTCACCGGCATCATCGACGAGTTGGTCACCGTCATCCGCGAGTCCAACGACCTGATGTAAGGAAGGGCCCCCTATTAACGCCTCAGGTATAGCAGGGGGCCCCTGTTAACACCCGAGCCGATCGACGTCGCGGCGGGCGGCGGGCGGCGGGCGGCGGGCGGCGGACCGTGGGCGGCGGGCGGCGGGCGGCGGACGGGTGTCAGCGCTGGGTGTACGTCATGCAGTCGGCCATGTCGGCGTCCGGGCCGACCCGGATCGACGGCGCCTGGCACTCCAACTGCTCGTTGTGCCGGCAGTCGGCGCGCTGACACGCCCCCACCTGGGCGATCTGCCCGTCGACGCCGGCGCGGACGGCGGGCATCTCGATGAAGGTGTGGCAGTGGGCGTGGTCCAGGCTGCCGATGGTGATGGCGAAGGCGTGGCAGTCGCCGGTGTGGTTGTACGCGCAGGCGGCGACCACGCATTCCTGAACGCGGGGCATCTCCATTGCTGCGGTCATGACCCAACCTCCTACGCTGATTGCCCCAATTTTAGGCTTCTGGGCAGGTGGCGGGGACGGTTCGGTCAAGCAGGTACACGGGCGTCAGACGCGGAAGCCCGCCTCGCGCGCGGCCTGTCGCTCCCGGCGTCGATCCGCCCGGCGGCGTAGCAGCCAGGGCAGGAAGAGCGCGAACCCGACCAGGAACACCAGCATCAGCACCGGCAGGATGATCGCCACGAGCGACATGACCACGCTGGTGGCGTCCTCGGCGGTGCTCGCCACCGGTGCGCCGATGCCGGCGGTGGCGGCGTTGATGACCGGCCGGGCGGTCGACTTGAGCAGATGTACGCCCAGTGCGATGAGCACCCCGACCAGCACCGGCAGCCACTGCCCGCCACTGGCGAAGAAGCTGTCCGGGTCGTTCACCGTCACGGTCTCCGAGGCCGAGCCGGCGCCGAAGGCGAGGCCGCCGGCGGTCGGCCGGACCACCGTCTGCACCAGGTCGTTGACGTGGTCCACCACCGGCACCTTGTCCGCGACGAACTCGACGGCGAGCAGTACCGCGAGGATGCCCAGCACCCATTCGTTGCCGAGCCACTGCCAGCCGCCGGGCAGGTCGATGACGCTGGTGTAGCGGGCCAGCGCACCCGTGATGAGCAGCGGGATGTAGGCGTTCAACCCCGCCGAGGCGGCGAGGCCGGTACCGGTGAGCACTTCGAGCACCATCCCAGCATCGCACCGGCACGCCAGTGGCGCTCGGTGGCGCTGCCCGGTGACTCCGCTACCCTGCTCGGGTGCGGTTGGTCATTGCGAAATGCTCGGTGGACTACGTCGGACGGCTCTCGGCCCACCTGCCGCCGGCGACCCGGCTGTTGATGGTGAAGGCGGACGGGTCGGTCTCCATCCACGCCGACGACCGGGCCTACAAGCCCCTGAACTGGATGAGTCCGCCGTGCCGGCTGGAGGAGGCACCCGGCGTCTGGCGGGTGGTCAACAAGGCCGGCGAGGAGTTGCGGATCACCCTGGAGGAGATCTTCCAGGACACCTCGTACGACCTGGGGGTCGACCCGGGGCTGCGCAAGGACGGCGTCGAGGCGCACCTGCAGGAGTTGCTGGCGGCCAACCCGGAGACGTTGGGCGACGGGTACACCCTGATCCGCCGCGAGTACATGACCGCCATCGGCCCGGTCGACCTGCTCTGCCGGGACGCCAACCAGGGCACGGTCGCCGTCGAGGTGAAGCGTCGTGGCGAGATCGACGGCGTGGAGCAGCTCACCCGCTATCTCGAACTGCTCAACCGGGATCCGCTGCTCGCCCCGGTCGCCGGTGTCTTCGCCGCCCAGGAGATCAAGCCGCAGGCCCGGGTGCTCGCCACGGACCGGGGAATCCGCTGCGTGGCGGTGGACTACAACCGGCTGCGCGGCATCGAGCGAGACGAGCTGACCCTCTTCTAGCTCCTGCCGTACAGCATCTTGATCGTCTTGACCAGGCGGGCGACGTCGGCCGGGGTGCGTTCGAACGTGGTCGAGGGCAGCAGCGAACGGGCCCGGCGCCGGGTGACCGACTTGGCCCGGGCGAACTCGCGTAGCCCGTCCTCGCCGTGGATGCGGCCGAAGCCCGACTCGCCGACCCCGCCGAACGGCAGGGTGGACATGCCGGCGAAGGTGAGGGTCGAGTTGACCGAGGCCATGCCGGAGCGTAGCCGCCGGGCGATCGCGACCGCGCGCCGCTGACCGAAGACCGAACCACCCAGCCCGTACGGCAGGGCGTTGGCCCGGGTCAGGGCCTCGTCGGCGTCGCGGACCCGGTTGATGGTCAGGGTGGGTCCGAAGGTCTCCTCGCGTACCGCGACAGACTCCTCCGGCACCTCCACCAGCACGGTCGGGTGGGCGTACGGGGGCCGCACCGCGTCCGGCCCGCCGAGGGCGGCCCGGCCGCCGCGTGCCAGCGCGTCCTCGATGTGCCGCCGGATGACGTCGAGCTGACTGGGCATGGTGATCGGGCCGATGTCGGCGTCGTCGGGGCCGACGGTGAGGCGGCCGGCGCGCTCGACGACCTTGTCGACGAAGGCGTCGAAGATCGGCTCCACGGCGTACGCCCGCTCGATGCCGATGCAGGTCTGCCCGGCGTTGGTCATCGCGCCCCAGACGCACGCCTCGGCGGCGGCGTCCAGGTCGGCGTCAGTGTCCACGATCATGGCGTCCTTGCCGCCGGCCTCCAGCAGCACCGGCGTGAGCGACTCGGCGCAGGCCGCCATCACCCGCTTCGCGGTGGCCGTCGATCCGGTGAAGGCGACCTTGTCGACGCCGGCTCGGCAGAGCGCCGCGCCGACCTCGCCGAGGCCGTGCACGGCGGTGAAGACGGGCTGTTCGGGTACCACCTCGGCGAAGCTGTCGACCAGCCACTGGCCGACGACCGGGGTGTACTCGCTGGGCTTGAAGACCACCGCGTTGCCGGCCGCCAGCGCGTACGCGACGGAGCCGATGGGGGTGAAGACGGGATAGTTCCAGGGCCCGATGACGCCGACCACCCCGTGTGGCTGGTACTCCAGGTGGGCCGAGAACTCCGCCAGGATGAGCCGGGAGCGGACCCGACGGGGGCCCAGCACCCGCCGGGCGTTGCGGGCCGCCCAGTCGACGTGTTCCACGGCGGTCACGATCTCGACGAGGGCGTCGGCGACCGGCTTGCCGCTCTCCGCGTGGATCAGCGCCGCCAACTGCTCCATCCGCTGCGCCAGCAGGCCGCGCCAACGCAGCAGCCGCTCCCGCCGCCCGGTGAAGCCGAGCGCCGCCCACCACTGACCGGCTGCTCGGGCCCGCTCGACGGCGCGCTCGATGTCCACCGTGGTGGCGATCGGGACGCGACCCGCTTCGTCGCCCGTCGCCGGGCTGGTCGAGATCAGGTGGTCGTCCTCGATCACCGGGGTGCCAGGGAGCCGCACAGCCGTCATGGCGGAAGTCTAGACCCGAGAATTACTCACTGGTAGGGGTGCTGAACCGGGGCGAACCCGATCCACCGTCGGGCGGTTTCCGGATGTGGCCTCCGCAAGGTTCGCTCAGAAGGTGCCCGCCCGGTCACCAAGAGACGGCCGGCTGGCGGTGGAGACGGCCGCCCGGTGATGACAGGCTGACCCGGGGGTGGCCGCGCGGGGTGGAGGTAGGACTGCCCATGGATGAACATCCGCAACTGATGCCGCTGCTGACGGTGGCTGCTGGGCCGATGCGAGGGCTGAGTTTCCGGCTGCTTGCGCGGCCACAGGTGATCGGCCGCGACCCGTCGGTCGACGTCGTCGTGCACGACCCGCACCTGAGCCGCCGGCACGCCGAGATCTGGCTGGCCGGTGAAGGCGTGTCCCTGGTCGACCTCGCCTCCACGAACGGCACCTGGGTGAACGATCTCCGGATCACCGGCGTGGCCCGGCTCAGCGACGGCGACGTGATCCGGATCGGCCGTACCGAGCTGAGGTTCTTCGATCCGGGGTTGGCCCGGACCGACCCGGTGGGCCTCAGCTTCGGACTGCCGCGCCAGGAGCGGCGGCCGACCATGCCACTGCGCGTCGCGGTCGCGACGCCGGTGGTACCCGGGCAGCCCGGCGTGCCGGACCCGTCAGCCGTGGGCGCTGCCCGCCGCTGACGGTGCCGCCGCCGCTGACGGTGTCGGCCGCCATCGTCGGGCGCGGTATGTGGGGGTCGGCCACCTGGACCGGCCGGATCGATCGTGGCACCATGCCGCGGATGAGGGCCGAGCAGCACGTCGTGACCGCGAACGGAATCAAGCAGGCCGTCCGGGTCGCCGGACCCGCTGACGGAGTGCCGGTGCTGCTGGTGCACGGCAACTGCTCGTCGGCCGCCTTCTGGGAGCCGCTGGTGCGGCGGCTGCCGGCGACGCTGCGGGTGGTCGCGCCGGACCTGCGCGGCTACGGCGGTACGCAGACCGCGCCGGTGGACGGCAGCCGGGGGCTGACCGATTTCGCCGACGACGTGGCCGCCCTGCTCGACGAGCCGTCCCTGTTCGCCGAAGGTGCCCGGCCCGTGGTGGTCGGCCACTCGCTCGGCGGGGGAGTGGCGATGCGGCTGCTGGTGGACCACCCCGACCGGCTGGCCGGGCTGCTGCTCGCGGCGCCGGTGTCGCCGTACGGCTTCGGTGGCACCCGCGACCTGGCCGGCGGCCCGACCACGCCGGACTTCGCCGGGACCGGCGCCGGTACGGCGAGCAGCGACTTCGTCGCGCGGCTGGCGGCCGGTGACCGCAGCGCCGAGGCACGGACCAGCCCCCGCAGCGTCCTGCGCTCCGCGTACGTGGCGGACCCGGCCTGCCTCGGCGACGACGAGGAGTTGCTGCTGGACAGCGTCCTCTCCACCGCGACCGGCCCGGACAACTACCCCGGAGACGCGGTGGAGTCGCCGAACTGGCCGGGTACCGCGCCGGGCCGGCGAGGCGTGCTCAACGCACTCGCCCACTTCCGGATCGCCGAGCAGCTGATCGCCGTACCCGCGAAACCGCCGGTGCTCTGGATCCGTGGCGACCACGACGTGATCGTCTCCGACACGTCCCTGTTCGACCTGGCCCAGCTCGGCGCGCTGGGCGTGGTGCCCGGCTGGCCCGGGCCGGACGAGTGCCCGCCGCAGCCGATGGTCGGGCAGACCCGCGCGGTGCTCGACCGGTACACCGCCGCCGGTGGCAGCTACCGGGAGGTCACGCTGGCCGGCTGCGGGCACAGCCCGCACCTGGAGCGGCCGGCGGAGTTCGTCGCGGAACTGCTCGCCCTCGCCGGCGTCGATGCGGCGTGACGGCCGCGGGTATGACCGGTGAGTTATCCCACGGCGTCTCGACAACGGTGCGTCACATGGCAGACTCGCGCGCATAACCTTAGCGGCCGTTCATGTCCGGCCGTGCGGAAGCGGACAGGGGAGGCCGGGTCGTGGCGCGCGAGTTCACCAGCGTGGGTGTGGTGGGTCTGGGCACCATGGGTGCCGGCATCGTCGAGGTGTTCGCCCGCAACGGTGTCGACGTGGTCGCCGTGGAGATCTCCGACGCCGCCCTGGAACGTGGTCGGGCCAACCTGACCGGCTCGACCGACCGGGCGGTCGCCAAGGGCAAGCTCGCCGAGGCCGACCGGGACGCCCTGCTGGCCCGCGTCGACTTCCAGGTCGGGCTGGACGCGCTGCACTCGGTGGACCTGGTGATCGAGGCGGTACCCGAGCACCTCGACCTCAAGCAGCGGATCTTCGCCGAACTGGACCGGGTCTGCAAGGCCGAGGCCATCCTCGCCACCAACACCTCGTCGCTGAGCGTCACCGAGATCTCCGTGGCCACCGCCCGCCCCAACCAGGTCATCGGCATCCACTTCTTCAACCCCGCGCCGGTGATGAAGCTGGTCGAGGTCGTCCGTACGGTGGTCACCTCCGCCGACGTGGTGGCGGACGTGGAGGCCCTCTGCAAGCGGCTCGGCAAGGTCGACGTGACGATCAGCGACCGGGCCGGTTTCATCGCCAATGCGCTGCTCTTCGGATACCTCAACCACGCGGTCGACATGTTCGAGTCCCGGTACGCCACCCGGGAGGACATCGACGCCGCGATGAAGCTGGGCTGTGGGCTGCCGATGGGCCCGCTCGCGCTGATGGACCTGATCGGCCTGGACACCGCGTACGAGATCCTGGACACCATGTACCGGCGCGGTGGCCGGGACCGCCGCCACGCCCCGGTGCCGCTGCTCAAGCAGATGGTGACGGCGGGTCTGCTCGGGCGGAAATCCGGCCGGGGCTTCTACACCTACGAGCGGCCGGGCTCGCCGAAGGTCGTACCGGACGAGCAGACCCCGGCCCCGGCGGGGCCCGCACCGGCCCCCGCGACCGCGACCAAGATCGGCGTCGTGGGCTCCGGAACGATGGCCGTCGGGATCATCGAGGTCTTCGCCACGGCCGGCTACGAGGTCGTCTCGGTGACCCGGGGAGCCGAGAAGTCCGCGGCAGTGTTCGAGACCGTCAAGACCTCGCTCAACAAGGGCGTGGTCCGGGGCAGGCTCAGCGAGACCGACCGGGACGCCGCGCTCGGCCGGATCAACTGGTCGGCGACGCTGGAGCACCTGGCCGACGTCGACCTGGTGGTCGAGGCGGTGGTCGAGGAGTTGAGCGTCAAGAAGGCGCTCTTCGCCAGCCTGGACGAGATCTGCAAGCCCGGCGTGGTACTGGCCACCACCACCTCCTCGCTGCCGGTGATCGAGGTGGCGATGGCCACCCAGCGCCCGGCCGACGTGGTGGGGCTGCACTTCTTCAATCCCGCACCGGTCATGGCGCTGGTGGAGATCGTGCAGACGATCCGCACCTCGGCGGAGACCATCGCCACCGCCCGCGCGGTCTGTGCCACCCTCGGCAAGACCGGGGTGGTCTGCGGTGACCGGTCCGGTTTCATCGTCAACGCGCTGCTGTTCCCGTACCTAAACGACGCGGTACGCATGCTGGAGGCCAGCTACTCCACGGCCGACGACATCGACCACGCGATGAAGCTCGGCTGCGGCTACCCGATGGGCCCGTTCGAGCTGCTCGACGTCGTCGGCCTGGACGTGTCGCTGGCCATCCAGCGGGAGCTGTACCTGGAACTGCGCGAACCGGGCTTCGCCCCGGCGCCGCTGCTGGAGCACCTGGTCACCGCCGGCTACCTGGGCCGCAAGGCCGGCCGTGGCTTCCGCGACCACACCCGCCGCTGAGCTGTGGTCGTTGGTGCGCCCGTAGGCTGACGACGTGAGTCCTCGTCGTAACCGTCCCCGTCGTGACGACGCCGACCGGCTGGACGCCGAGCGAGCGCGGCACGGTGTCGCCTCCGTCCAGCAGTGGCGTGACGGCGACTGGCAGGTACGCGGGATCAGTGGCGGGGCGTCCGCCAAGATGTACCGGTGTCCCGGCTGCGACCAGGAGATCCGGCCCGGCGTGGCGCACGTCGTGGCCTGGCCGGCGGACGGCCGGGGTGACCTCACCGACCGGCGGCACTGGCACAGCGGCTGCTGGCAGGCCCGCGAACGGCGGTTGCCGGCGATCCAGCGCGGGCGTGGTGCACACCGCCACGGCTGAGGCCGCTCGGCGGCACAGTTTGTTAATAGGGGGCCCCTGCTCTACCGCAGGCGTTAATAGGGGGCCCTTCCTTACATCTAAACGGGGCGCGGGAGAATGGGCGGGTGAGTACACCGATCCGTGCGTCCTCGATCCTGCCCGGGCACCGGGAGGAGATCGAGCTGCACACCGCCGACGGCCTGCGGCTGGTCGGCGAACTGGCCCGCCCGGTGGACCGGGAGCCGGCGGGCACCCTGGTCTGCCTGCATCCGCTGCCCACCCACGGCGGGATGATGGACAGCCACGTGCTCCGCAAGGCGGCCTGGCGACTGCCCGCGCTCGCCGACCTGGCGGTGCTCCGCTTCAACACCCGGGGCACCAGCAGCGTGCGCGGCACCAGCGAGGGCAGCTTCGACTCGGCGGTCGGTGAGCGCTACGACGTGGCCGCCGCCATCGAGTACGCCGAGTTCCACGAACTGCCGAACGTCTGGCTGCTCGGCTGGTCGTTCGGCACCGACCTGGTGCTGCGCTACGGCTGCGACCCGTCGGTGACCGGTGCGATCCTGCTCTCCCCGCCGCTGCGCTACTCCGGCGCCGCCGACCTGGCCCAGTGGGCCGAGTCCGGCAGGCCGGTGACCGCGCTGGTGCCGGAGTTCGACGACTACCTGCGCCCGGAGCAGGCCCGGGAGCGCTTCGCGGTGGTGCCGCAGGCCGAGGTGGTCGGGGTGCCCGGGGCGAAGCATCTGTGGGTCGGTGACGCCGAGACCGTGCTGGACGAGGTGGTCCGGCGGGTCAACCCGGCGGTGCCGGTGCCGTTGTCGACCACCTGGGACGGCCCGATGGAGACCGGCGACGCCAGCGCGTACGCCGACCGAACCGTCGCCGCGTTCGCCGACACTCCGGTGTCGGGTCCACCGCAGCGCCGCGCCGAGTGAGCCCGCGCCGCCCTGCCGCCGGCGTGGGCGGCTGGGTCGGTGTGGTGGTGTGCGGGCGCTGTCGAGCTGACGGCGTGGACGGGCCGGCCCCGAGCGGGTGCGGCGGATCAGCTCTGCTTGAGTCGGGTGACGAAGGTGCGCCAGGTCTGCGGGGTGAACGTGAGCACCGGGCCCGGCCGGTCCTTGCTGTCGCGGACCGCGACCACGCCGGGCAGGTTGTCGGCCACCTCGACGCAGTCGGTGTTCCCGCTGCGGGTGGCGGTGCGCCAGATCGCGCCGGTCAGGGCCATGACTTCACCACTTCCTTGAGGAGTTCGACGGACTGCTGGCGGGACAGGGCCTCGTTGCGCACCGTCTCCCAGCGCGCCGACAGCGTAGCCAGATCCGCCTCGCCATCGGTCGGCGAGGCGGTCAACTGGTTCTCCATGATCGCCACCCAGCCCCCGTCCGCGCCCCGGGCCAGCGAGAACGGCCCGGACAGGCCGATGTGCAGGCCGACGCTGAGCGGGATGACGTGGATGCTGACGTTCGGCCGCTCGGCGCAGGCGATCAGGTGCTCGACCTGGTGCACCATGAGCGCCCGGAAACGCTCGTCCCGGCGGTGCAGCACCGCCTCGTCGACGACCGCGATGAGCTGCGGCGGGTCGGGCTGGGCGAGGATCGCCTGCCGGTCCAGCCGGGCCGCGACCCGCCGCTCCACCTCCTCGTCGCTGAGCAGGTCGTCGCAGCGGATCACCGCGCGGGCGTAGCCCTCGGTCTGGAGCAGCGCCGGGATCAGCGTGGGCTGGAAGACCCGGAGCTGCCGGGCCAGGCGTTCGGCGTCCAGCCAGGGCAGGAACCAGGACGGCTGGCCCTCCCGCTCGGCGATCCGCAGCAGCGACACCAGCAGCCCGCCGGAGGCCAGCACCTCGTCGGCGCGGGCGAGCAACGGCCGATCGTACGGCCGGGTGCCGGTCTCGACGGCGGAGACCATCGACGCCGAGTAGTGCACCAGCTTGCCGAACTCCTCCTGGTTGAGACCAGCGGCGCTGCGCAGCCGGCGCAGCTGCGCCCGGATCAGGTCCGCCGTCGACTCTTCCACAACGCCTCCACAGTCACCGGTCGAGAATCACTCGGCATTCGCAGGCGGCGCGGCGGCTGCGCAGAGACGCCACGACCAGCCTCGATGCCTTCCGAGCGTAGTCCCGCCATGAGCAGACTGTCACGCATGCGGATCCGCTCCACGCCATGCAGGGCTGGGGCGGGTTCTGCCTCCGGGGCCGCCCCGCCCTTCCCCCGTGCCGGGGCGGCCCCTCCCCACCCGAGGCTTTCTGTGGAGGTCGACGTGCGTGTGAAGCGGCTACCCACCCCGGGACACGGCCCGCACCCGCAGCGTCCCGATCCGCCCGGCGCCCGGGCCCCGCACACGCCGCTGCGGCCGATCTGGTGCTGCCGGGCCTGTGGGCAGCCGTGGCCGTGCGCGCCGGCCCGGCTGTTGCTACGGGCGGAGTACGCGCGCAACCTGACCGGTCTGTCGGTCTACCTCGCCGGCCTGATGTGCGAGGCCATGCGCGACCTCTACCGGCTCAACCCGCACGACGGCCCGGAGCCGAAGGTGATCTTCGGCCGGTTCCTCGGGTGGAGCACGCCGCGCCGTCGCGCCGACCGCAGCCAGCTGCCGTGATCGTCGGCAGCCCGGCTGCACGTGTCGCCCGCACCAGGTCGGGTGCCGGTCAGTCGGAGGTGACCTTGCTCGGTTTGGCGCTGCGCTCGTCGGTGGTCGGCTTGGTCGGGCGCTTGCCGTTCTCGCCGGTGCTGGTGATCTTCGTCGGGGTGGCGCCCCGGCCGCCCTCGCCCGGTACCGCCGCCACCGTCGGTTCGCCGTCGACCCCGGCGCTCGCCGTGCCACCGTCGATACTGGTCGGTGCCGTGGCGGGTTTGGTCGCCGAGGCGTCCTCGACCGTGGTGACCGGCTCCGCCGCCGGCTTCGTCGCCGGACCGGCCTCGTCGCCGGCGGGGCGTCCACCGTTCGCCGAGGCCCCGGCGGGGACGTTGTCACCGGCCGGGCGTACGCCGTTGGCCGTGCTGGCGGTGGGGACGGCGAGGGCGTTGTCTCCGGCGGGGCGCCCGCCGTTGACCGATTCGGCACCGGCTGCGGTCGGCGCGACCGGGCCGGCGGGTGCGGCCGAGCCGGCCGGTGCCGGCGAGGTCGGGCCGTCGGGCACCGAGGTCCCCTGTAGCCGCAGGTCGAGCAGCTTGCGCTGCAACTCGTCGGACTCCTGCCGGGACTTCCAGGTCTCCTGGCGCAGGTCGGCGAGCTGCTGCTGGGCCTTGGCGATCTCCAGCATCACCTGGGCGAGCTGCTGGCGGCCGGACGCCGCCTCCTGCTGGGTCGCGGCCAGGTGCTGCTGCGTGGTGGCCAGGTGTTGCTGCGTGGTGGCCGCGTACTCCTCGAACTGGCGGCGGGACGCCGCGACGTGCTCGTCCGCCTCACGGCGCACCGCGGTGACGTGGTCGTCGGCCTCGCGGCGGGTGGTGGTGGCGTACTCGTCGGTCTCGCGGCGGGTGGTGGCGGCGTACTCGTCGACTTCGCGCCGCTTCTCGGCCACCTCGGTCTCGGCCTGCCGCAGCAGCTCGCCGGCCTGCTCCTGCGCCTGCTCCCGCAGGGTGGCCGCGTCCTGCTCGGCGGCCTGGCGGATCTGGTCGGCGCCCTGCTCGATCTCGTTACGCCGCGTGGTGTACGCCGACTCCAGCTCCGCACGGCGGGTCTCGAACCCGGACTCCAGCTCGGCGGTGCGACTGCGGATCCGCTCGTCCAGCTCGGCGCTGCGCGTCTTGTACTGCTTCTCCAACTGGTCACGACGGGTGGTGAACTCGCGGTCGGCGGTCGCCTTGCGCTCGGCCAGCTCCCGGTCAGCGGCCTCGCGCCGGCCGTTGACCTCCTTCTCCACCCCGGCCCGCCAGGCGCCCAGCTCCTGCTGCGCCTGTGCCCGGGCGTGCTGCACGTAGGCCTCGGTCTCACCGCGCATCCGCTGGGCGTACGCCTCGGTCTCGGCGCGGGTGCGACGGGCCGCCTCGGTCGCCTGGGTGGTCAGCCGCTCGGCCTCCTGGCGGGCCTTGTTGCGGGCGGCCCGACCGGCCTCGGAGGCGTCGTCGATGATCTGCTTGGCTTCCTGGCTGGCCTTGGCGTGGGTGGCCCGCCCGGCCTCGGTGGCCTGGTCGACCAGGCGCTTGGCCTGCTGCTGGGCGTTGGCGTGCACCTCCTTGGCGGCGTCGCGCAGCTGCGTCGCCTCCTGCTGGGCGTTGGCGTGTGCCTCGCGGGCCGACTCGCGCAGCCGGGTCGCCTCCTGCTGGGCCCGGGTGTGGATCTCCTTGGCGGCGTCGCGCAGCTGGGTGGCTTCCTGCTCGGCCTTGGCCAGCGCCTCCTGGGCGGTCTTGCGCAGCCGGGCGGCCTCCTCTTCGGCCGCTCGGCTGGCGGCCTCCGCCTGCGCCCGGCGGGTCGCGGCGTGCCGCTCCTCCTCGGCACGGCGGGCGGCCAGGGCGATCTCGAAGTCCTTGAGTGCCCTGGCGGCCTCGACCCGGGCCTCTTCGATGATGTGCTCGGCGGTGGCCCGGCGGGCCTCGATCTCCTCGTGCGCGGCGGTGAGGATGTCCTCGGCCTGCTCCTCGGCCAGCGTGAGGATCTGCTCCACCCGTGGACCGAGGTGCCGGAACGCGGCCCGGTCGACGGCGCCGACCTGCTTGCGTACCTGGGCGAGGTCGCGCTGCAGCACCTCGACCTGGCCGGCCAGCTTGTGGATCTGTGTGTACGCCTGTTCACGCTCGGCCGCGAGCGCGGCGATCTCGTGCTCCGCACGAGCGACGTAGCGGTCGACCTGTCGTTTCTCGTACCCCCGTAGGGCGGACTCGAAGCTGGGCTCCGTGGTCACGTCCCCGCCGAGCGCGAAGAGTTCCTCGCCGTGCGACATGCTCCCATCCTCACACGCATCGGGCCCTCCTGGGGCGATACGGACGCCCCTGTTGGGACCTACTTCGCGCATCGGGAGGGCCGGTACCGGTAGGTTCCTGGACGCAGGGCGGCGCGGGGTGTCACCGGTCACCCGATGCCACCCCGCGCCGTGGTCATGCCCCGGTGGATTCGCCTCAGCCGGCGGTCTCTGCGGCCACCTTGTCGTCGGCGTCGTCCGCCTTCTTGGCGGCCGGCTTGTCCGTGCCGGCCGCGTTCGCGGCGGGCACGCCCGGGACGATGCCGGCCAGACCGGAGAGCATCTGCCCGAGCTGCGAGGTGACGGCGTCCTTCTGCCGGGTGAGGTCCTCGACCTCGCGGCGAGCCGCCTGAGTGGTCAGCTCCGCCTCGGTGCGCGCCTCGTTGAGCAGACGCTGCGACTCGGCGCGCGCCTCGTTCAGCGTCCGGTCCGCAAGCGCCTTGGCCTTCTCGACCGTCTCGGTGGCGTTGCGCTCCGACTCGACCCGACGGGCCTCGGCGCGCTGCTCGATCTCCTTGGCCCGCTCCTGGGCGGCCCGGGCCCGCTGCTCGGCCTCGCTGACCAGCTTCTGGGTCTGCGCGACCTGGGCGGCGTGCCGCTCCGACTCCTCGCGCTCGGCCTTCTCCCGACGCTCGGCGAGCTGGAGGTCCAGTGCCTGGAGGTCCTTGTCGCGCTTGTCGCGGGCGTCGGTGAGCAGCTTGGTCGCCTCGGCGCGCTTGTCCTCGGCCTCGCGGGCGGCCTTGGCCCGCTGCTGGGTGATCTCCCGCTCGGCGGTGGCGCGCAGGGTGGCCACCTCCCGCTCCACGGTCGACTTCAGCTCGGCGACCTCGTGGGCGGTCACCGTGCGCTGCTGCTTGGTCTCCCGCTCGGCGTCGGCGCGCAGCGTGTCGGCCTCACGACGGGCCTGGACGCGGACCTCGGCGGCTTCCCGCTCGGCGGTCGTGCGGACGTTGCCCGCCTCCCGCTCCGCGTTGGCCTTCATCGCGGCCGCCTCGGCGCGCGCCTTGTCGGTGATCTCCCGAGCCTCGAGACGGGCGGCGGAGAGGATCCCCTCCGACTCGCGCTTGGCCTCGTTGCGGTGGTCGTTCGCCTGCTCTTCGGCGAGCCGGAGGATCTGCTCCACCCGGGTGCCGAGGCCGGACAGGGTGGGTCGGCTGTTCTCTTCCAGCTGCTTGCTGGTGTCGGTGAGCTTCTGCTCAAGGGCCGTGAGCCGCTGCTCGGACTGCCGGAGCCGGCGCTGCGCGTCGTTGAGCGCCTGCTCGGCGTCGGCGCGGTCCTTGTTGGCCTGGCTCAGCGCGCCGTTCAGCCGGCCGATGAAGTCGTCGACCTGACCGGTGTTGTATCCGCGCAGGCCAACGGTGAAATCTGGCTGCGAGTTCGCGTTATCGAAGAACGCGAGAGGGGAGGACTGCTGCTGGGGCATTGGGACATACTGGCAGACCCCCCGGGGTGCTTCGCAAGAGCGTGCCTCCCTTTGCCGTCCTTAATACATGGTCAACTCCGTGGAGCGACGGACCACCGGGCCGATGGGCGATCTTGCCAGCTCCGGGGCGAGCCGGGTGGCACGGAGCGTGACGTGGAAAAGGGCCGCGGGGGGTAGCCCACGGCCCTTTGTTTCCACCTCGCTGGATCGCACGAATGGGTGCCGGACGGGGTGTGTGGAAAGCCAATCGCGGTTCACCGAAAGGCCATCGGTGCCTCGTCCGTCAGGTCAGCGCCCGCTCCGGTCAGCGCCCGCGGAACAGGTTGATGGCGTCGACGTGCCGCGCGCGCAGCTCGGGGTCGCGTACGCCGAGTCCGTCCTCGGGCGCCAGGCAACGTACGCCGACCTTGCCCTGGTGGGCGTTGCGGTGCACCTCGTACGCGGCCTGGCCGGTCTCCGCCAGGGGGTACGTCTTCGACACCGTGGGGTGGATCTTCCCCAGCGCCACCAGCCGGTTGGCCTCCCACGCCTCCCGGTAGTTGGCGAAGTGACTGCCGACGATGCGCTTGAGGTGCATCCACAGGTAGCGGTTGTCGTACTGGTGCAGGAAGCCGCTGGTGGAGGCGCAGGTGACGATGGTGCCGCCGCGCTTTGCGACGTAGACGCTGGCGCCGAAGGTCTCCCGGCCCGGGTGCTCGAAGACGATGTCCGGGTCCTCGCCGCCGGTGAGTTCCCGGATCCGCTCGCCGAAGCGGCGCCACTCGTTCTGGTCCTGGGTCTGCTCGTCGGACCAGAACCGGAAGCCCTCGGCGGAGCGGTCGATGACCAGGTCGGCACCCATCCGCCGGCACAGCTCCGCCTTCTGCGGCGAGGAGACCACGCAGACCGGGATGGCGCCGCCGTTCAGCGCCATCTGGGTGGCGTAGCCGCCCAGGCCGCCCGAGGCGCCCCAGATCAGCACCACGTCGCCCTGCTTCATGTTCGCGCCGTGGTGCGACACCAACTGTCGGTACGCCGTCGAGTTGACCAGCCCGGGGCTGGCCGCCTCCTCCCAGCTCAGGTGGGCCGGCTTGGGCATCAGCTGGTTGGCCTTGACCACGGCCAGTTCGGCCAGGCCGCCGAAGTTGGTCTCGAAGCCCCAGATCCGCTGCTGCGGGTCGAGCATCGTGTCGTCGTGGCCGGCCGCGTCCTCAAGCTCGACCGACAGGCAGTGCGCGACCACCTCGTCGCCCGGGCGCCAGCGGCTGACACCGGCACCGACCCGCAGCACCACGCCCGCCGCGTCCGATCCGACCACGTGGTACGGCAGGTCGTGCCGGCGGGCCAGCTCCGAGGTGCGGCCGTAGCGCTCAAGGAACCTGAAGGTGGACAGCGGCTCGAAGATGCTGGTCCAGACGGTGTTGTAGTTGATCGCGCTGGCCATCACCGCGACCAGCGCCTCGCCGGGGCCGAGCTCGGGGGTCGGCACCTCCTGTAGGTGCAGCGCCTCGCGGGGATCCTTGTCCCGGGTGGCCCTGCCGTCGAACATGCGGGTCTCGTCGGCGCGCACCACCATGCCCCGGTAGCTCTCCGGTACCGGCAGGCCGGCGACGCCGGCCAACTCGCGTCCTGGGTCGGCCGAGCCTTCCGCCGCCATGATGGCTTCGAGAATGTCCTGCACTCCTGACCTCCGGTTCTCGCCGCGCCGGCGGCGGGCCTGGAGCTGCCATGGTGGGGCCGGTGCCGGGCCACCACCATGTCGGCCGTCGACACATTCGCCCACCGGCCGCGCTACCTGTGAGAGCGGACGTTACTGAACGGTAGCTTGGGTCGGAAGTCCGATGTGAAAAAGTGCATCGCGGTCAGTGTCCGGCGGCCGGCTGCACCAACTCCACCAGCACGCCACCGGCGTCCCTGGGATGGACGAAGTTGATCCGCGAGCCGGCGGTCCCCCGCTTCGGCTCGTCGTAGAGCAGCCGCAGGCCGCGGTCGCGCAGCGCCGCGCAGGCCGCGTCGATGTCGGTCACCGTGTACGCCACCTGCTGGACGCCGGGGCCGTTGCGGTCCAGGAACTTCGCGATCGTCGACTCCGCGGTCAACGGCGCGAGCAGCTGTACGCAGCCGCCCTCGGCGCTCGGCCCGACCGCCAGCATCGCCTCACGGACGCCCTGCTCGGTGTTGGTCTCGACGTGCACGCAGCGCATGCCGAACGTCCGCTGGTAGAAGTCGATCGCGGCGTCGAGGTCGGCCACGGCGATCCCGACATGGTCGATGCGGCGCAGACCGATGTCTGTGACATAGTCGGCAGCGGGCTCGACGGGGGAGTTCTCAGGCATGGCGCTAGTCTGGCCGAACAATCGTTAAGGCGTACAGTTCGGCACCCCCTCGGAGGCAGGTATGGCTTCGGTGATCGTCAGCGGCGCGCGGACCCCGATGGGGCGGCTGCTCGGCAACCTCAAGGACCTACCGGCGACGAAGCTCGGCGGGGTGGCCATCGCCGCGGCCCTGGAACGGGCCGGGGTCGCCGCCGACCAGGTGCAGTACGTGATCATGGGTCAGGTGCTCCAGGCCGGTACCGGGCAGATCCCCGCCCGGCAGGCGGCCGTCGAGGCGGGCATCCCGATGTCCGTACCGGCCCTGACGATCAACAAGGTCTGCCTCTCCGGCCTGGACGCGATCGCCCTGGCCGACCAGCTGATCCGGGCCGGTGAGTTCGACATCGTGGTCGCCGGCGGCATGGAGTCGATGACCAACGCCCCGCACCTGCTGCTCGGCCAGCGGGCCGGTTACAAGTACGGCGATGTGGTGATCAAGGACCACATGGCGCTCGACGGGCTGACCGACGCGTGGGACTGCTGCTCGATGGGCGAGTCCACCGAGCGGCACGGCAGCACCCGGGGGATCAGCCGCCAGGAGCAGGACACCTTCGCCGCGAGCAGCCACCAGCGGGCCGCCGCGGCGCAGAAGAACGGTCACTTCGCCGAGGAGATCACTCCGGTGGTCATCCCGCAGCGCAAGGGCGATCCGCTGGTGATCAGCGAGGACGAGGGCATCCGGCCGGACACGACCGCCGACTCCCTGGCCAAGCTCCGCCCGGCGTTCGCGAAGGACGGCACCATCACCGCGGGTAGTTCCTCGCCGATCTCCGACGGCGCGGCGGCCGTCGTCGTGATGAGCAAGGCGAAGGCGAAGGAGCTGGGCCTGACCTGGCTGGCCGAGGTCGGGGCGCACGGCAACGTGGCCGGCCCGGACAACTCCCTGCACTCGCAGCCGGCCAACGCCATCCTGCACGCCCTGCGCAAGGGCGGCCTGAGCCTCTCCGACCTGGACCTGATCGAGATCAACGAGGCGTTCGCCCAGGTGGGCATCCAGTCGATCCGTGACCTGGAGGTCAGCCCCGACAAGGTCAACGTCAACGGCGGCGCGATCGCGCTCGGCCACCCGATCGGCATGTCCGGCGCCCGGCTGGTGCTCACCCTCGCGATGGAGCTCAAGCGACGCGGTGGCGGCACCGGGGCGGCCGCGCTCTGTGGCGGCGGAGGTCAGGGCGACGCGCTGATCATCCATGTGCCGGCCGGCGCCGAAAGTGATCAGTGAGCGCGACGAGCAGCGAGTCGACCGGCGGGGCTCCGGCCGCGGCCACCGGATCGGTGCGCCGCAGTCGGGACGTACCCGCGCTGGTGCAGCGGGCCCGCGACGGTGACCCACGCGCGGTGGCCCGGCTGATCACCCTGGTCGAATCGGGCGACGAGACGGTGCCGAGCATCGCGGCGGCGCTCGCGCCGTACAGCGGCCAGGCACAGGTGGTCGGCCTGACCGGTTCCCCCGGGGTGGGCAAGTCGACCACCACCAACGAGTTGGTGCGTGCGCTGCGGGCCCGGGGCCACCGGGTCGGCGTACTGGCCATCGACCCGTCCAGCCCGTTCACCGGCGGCGCGATCCTCGGCGACCGGGTGCGGATGCAGGACCACGCCACCGATCCGGGCGTCTACATCCGTTCGATGTCCAGCCGGGGACACCTCGGCGGGCTCTCGGCGGCCACGCCGCAGGCGGTGCGGGTGCTGGAGGGCGCCGGTTGCGACGTGGTGCTGGTGGAGACCGTCGGCGTCGGGCAGGCCGAGGTCGAGGTGGCCTCGCTGGCCGACACCACGCTGGTGCTGCTGGCACCGGGCATGGGCGACGCGATCCAGGCGGTGAAGGCGGGCATCCTGGAGATCGCCGACATCTTCGTGGTCAACAAGGCCGACCGGGACGGCGCCGACGCGACCGTCCGGGACATCCAGGGCATGATCGCGCTCGGTGAGCGCGGGCCGGGCCAGTGGCGTCCGCAGGTGGTGCGGGCGATCGCCACCCGTGGTGAGGGGATCGACGACGTCGCCGCCGCGATCGACAAGCACCGTGGCTGGCTGGTCGAGCACGACGAGCTGCGCCGCCGCCGCGAGGCACGGGCCGCCGCCGAGATCGAGGCGATCGCGCTCGGCGTGCTCCGCGCCCGGATCGGCTCGCTGCGCGACGGTACCCAGCTTCCGGCGCTCGCCGCCGAGGTGGCAGCCGGGGCGAGCGACCCGTACGCCGCCGCCGACGCGCTGCTCGCCCAGCTCTCCGGGTAGGCCGGGGTCCACTGCGGACCGTCCCCGGCGGTTACGCTCGCACCGCCGCGTTGATGCGCGGGCGGTGCGACGGGCGCTGGGGGATGCATGGACCACGAGATGACGCAGGAGTTGCAGATGACGCCGGACGCGGTGGCGGGCGGTCGTACGGACATCTCGGACGAGGTGGTGGAGAAGATCGCGGTGGCCGCGGCGAAGGCGGTGCCCGGCGTGGTCGAGCTGGGTGGCGACGTCGCCCGGTTCTTCAACGCGGTGCTCGACCGGGTCGGGCTGGACCAGGTGGGCGACGCCCGTCGGGGCTGCTCGGCCCACGTCACCAACGGCGCCGCGGTGATCAACCTGGTGATCGTGATCGACGCCGGGCACTCGGTGCCCGAGGTGACCTCGGCGGTGCGGGCCGGGGTGACGCAGGCGGTGGAGGCGTACGGGCTGCAGGTCGACGAGATCAACATTCGGGTGGACGACGTGGCGATCGGCGGTCCGGCCGCCTGAGTTCGGGCAGCTCAGGTTACCGGTCGGTACGAGCCGCCTTACCGATCGTTCAGGAAAGGGCTCTACACTCGACGTCAGTCGAGGACTCGAGGAGGAGCCCGGGATGAACGCCGACGAGATCGCTGCCGGGCGGGCCCGCTGGCAGGCCCGCTACGACGCAGCGCGCAAGCGGGACGCCGATTTCACCACGCTCTCCGGGACACCCGTCGAGCCGGTCTACGGGCCCCCGGAGGGCACCGACTACCCGGGCTTCGAGCGGATCGGATGGCCCGGCGAGTTCCCGTACACCCGAGGGCTGCACCCCACCGGTTACCGGGGGCGGACCTGGACCATCCGGCAGTTCGCCGGGTTCGGCAACGCCCGGCAGACCAATGAGCGCTACAAGATGATCCTCGGCGCCGGTGGTGGCGGCCTGTCGGTGGCCTTCGACATGCCCACCCTGATGGGCCGCGACTCCGACGACCCGCAGTCCCTCGGCGAGGTGGGCCACTGCGGAGTGGCGGTGGACAGCGCCGCCGACATGGAGCTGCTCTTCGACGGCATCGACCTGGCCGGGGTGACCACGAGCATGACCATTTCCGGCCCGGCCGTGCCGGTGTTCTGCATGTACCTGGTCGCCGCCGAGCGCCAGGGCGCCGACCTGTCGGCGCTGGACGGCACCCTGCAGACTGACATCTTCAAGGAGTACATCGCGCAGAAGGAGTGGCTCTTCGACCCCGAGCCGCACCTGCGCCTGATCGGCGACCTGATGGAGTACTGCGCGGCCGAGATCCCGCGTTACAAGCCGCTGTCGGTCTCCGGCTACCACATCCGTGAGGCCGGCTCGACCGCCGCGCAGGAGTTGGCGTACACCCTCGCCGACGGCTTCGGCTACGTCGAGTTGGGCCTGTCCCGCGGGATGGACGTCAACGTCTTCGCTCCCGGGCTGAGCTTCTTCTTCGACTCGCACGTCGACTTCTTCGAGGAGATCGCAAAGTTCCGCGCCGCCCGCCGGATCTGGGCCCGGTGGCTGCGCGACGTCTACGGCGCCACCAGCGAGAAGGCGCTGTGGCTGCGATTCCACACGCAGACCGCCGGTGTGTCGCTGACCGCGCAGCAGCCGGTCAACAACGTGGTACGCACCGCCGTGGAGGCGCTGGCCGCGGTGCTCGGTGGCACCAACTCGCTGCACACCAACGCCCTGGACGAGACTCTCGCGCTGCCGACCGACTCCTCCGCCGAGATCGCCCTGCGTACCCAGCAGGTGCTGATGGAGGAGATCGGGCTGACCAACGTGGCCGACCCGCTGGGCGGGTCGTGGTACGTCGAGGCGCTCACCGACCGGATCGAGGCCGAGGCGGAGGAGATCTTCGCGCGGATCCACGCGCTCGGCGGCGAGGGCCCACATGCCATCGGTCCGATGACCTCCGGCATCCTGCGTGGCATCGAGGACGGCTGGTTCACCGGCCAGATCGCCGAGTCGGCGTTCGTGTACCAGCAGGCGCTGGAGAAGGGCGACAAGAAGATCGTCGGCGTCAACTGCCACACCGGTACCGTCGCCAAGGAGTTGGAGATCCTGCGCATCTCGCACGAGGTGGAGCTGGAACAGCGCCGGGTGCTCGCCGAGCGCAAGAGCGGTCGGGACGACGCCCGGGTACGGGCCGCGGTGGAGGCGATGGTGGCGGTGAGCCGCACCGGGGAGAACATGATTCCCGCGATGCTCGATGCCGTCCGGGCCGAGGCCACCCTCGGCGAGATCTGCGACGCGCTGCGCGCCGAATGGGGCGTTTACCGCGAGCCGGCACGGTTCTGACCGCCATGCCCCAGGGGGGCGGCTGGGCAGGGGTGACAGTGGCAACTGGGCGGGTCGTGGTTGATCTGAGTTCGGCAAATCGCGTGCGAGACTAGATAACCATGAGCGACCCACGGATCACCTCGTCGATCTTCACCCGCGGCGCGGTCGACCTCAGCGCGCTGCGCACCCCTGCACCCAGTCCCGCCCCGGCTCCCACCCAGGC
The DNA here is from genome assembly GCF_900109115.1 of Micromonospora phaseoli. Classification (GTDB taxonomy): domain Bacteria; phylum Actinomycetota; class Actinomycetes; order Mycobacteriales; family Micromonosporaceae; genus Micromonospora; species Micromonospora phaseoli. The sequence continues at coordinate 101,681 of NZ_FNYV01000003.1, read as the reverse complement.
CGGCCCCCCTGCCGCAATGCCCGGTGCGGCTGCCGGTGGAGCCACCGTCATCGACGTGACCGAGGCGACCTTCCAGACCGAGGTCCTGGAGCGCTCGCTGACCACACCCGTCGTGGTGGACTTCTGGGCCGAGTGGTGCCAGCCCTGCAAGCAGCTCTCCCCGGTGCTGGAGCGGCTTGCCGTGGAGAGCGGCGGCGCCTGGGTGCTCGCCAAGGTCGACGTGGACGCCAACCCGCGGCTCGCGCAGATGTTCCGGGTCCAGGGCATCCCGATGGTGTACGCGGTGGTCGGCGGGCAGCCGGTGGACGCCTTCTCCGGCGTGGTGCCCGAGCCGCAGTTGCGGCAGTGGATCCAGGCGGTGCTCAAGGCCGGCGGTGTCGCCGTGGCCGAGCCGGAGGACCCTCGGCTCGACGAGGCGGACGACGCCCTGATGAGCGGTGACCTGGACGCCGCCGAGCGGGCGTACCGGAAGATCCTGGCCGAGACCCCGGCGGACGCCGCGGCGGAGGCCGGTCTGGCCCAGGTGGGACTCGCCCGCCGGGTGGCCGGCGCCGACCCGCAGGCGGCGCTCTCCGCCGCGGCGGCCGACCTGGACGATGTCGACGCCCAACTGCTCGCCGCCGACATCGAAGTTCTCAGCGGCCTGGCCGAACAGGCGTACCAGCGACTGGTCGGGCTGGTCCGGCGCACCAGCGGCGAGGACCGGGAGAAGGTCCGTCAGCATCTCGTCGGCCTGTTCACCATCGCCGGGCCGGAGGATCCCGCGGTCGCCTCGGCACGCCGGGCACTGGCCAGCGCCCTGTTCTGAACCACCTGCCACGCCAGCGCGGGCCGGCGTGCCGCCGGCCCGCCCGACACCTGAGGACGGGAGCCCAAGATGCGCCGGATCGCCGTCCTCGACGCGCCGAGCAACCTCGGTCTGCGCCCGCCCACGCCCACCTCGGTGCCGGGCTGTGGGAAGGCGCCCGGCGCGCTGCGTGACCAGGGCCTGCTGCCCCGGCTGCGGGCCCGCGACGCCGGCTGTCTGACCCCACCCCGCTATGACGCCGGCGACTGGCGGCCGGGCGACGGCGTCTGTCACGCCCGGGAGATCGCCGACTACACCACGGCGCTGGCGGACCGGATCGGCGCGATCATCGACCGGGGGGAGTTCCCGGTGGTGCTCGGCGGCGACTGCTCGGTGCTGCTCGGCTCGGCGCTGGCCATGCATCGGCTCGGCGAGGCGGTCGGCGGGCGGATCGGTCTGATCTTCGTCGACGGCCACTCCGACTTCCGGCACCCCGGCAACGCCTCGTACGTGGGTGCGGCGGCGGGCGAGGACCTGGCGCTGGTCACCGGACGGGGCCAGGCCGACCTGGCGGCCATCGAGGGTCGGCGTCCCTACTTCCGGGACATCGACGTGGTGGTGCTCGGCATCCGCGCCCAGGACGAGTACCGGCTCGACCTGCAGGCCGCCGGGATCGTCACCAGGCCGGTGCCGGCGCTGCGTGCCGAAGGGGCGGCGCGTACCGCCCAGTGGGCGCACGAGCAGCTCGCCGACTGCGCCGGCTACTGGGTGCACGTGGACGTGGACGTGCTCGACCCGGCCGTGATGCCGGCGGTCGACGCGCCCGACCCGGGTGGCATCGCCTTCGCCGAGCTGGAGATCCTGCTCGCCGGGCTGGTCGACACCCCGCACTGCCTCGGCGTCGAGCTGACCGTGTTCGACCCCGACTACGACCCGGACGGTGCGTACGCCGCCGAGATCGTCAACACCGTGGTGGCCGGCCTGCGTCCGGTCACCGCTCCGGGCTCGGTGCCGCCCCGGCTCCGTCCCGAGCAGCCCGACCTGCCCGGCCCGCTGTCGTCGCGGCTGCGTCCGGTCTCGTCGGGGTCGCGTCCCGAGTCGTCGGACGGCCCGGTGCCTGCGCCCCGGCAGTCGACCGGCGAGCCGGACGACGGGCCGGATACCCGTGACCTCGCCTTCTCGACCGGCCAGGATCGACATGGCGTCGCCTTCTCGGTGGGGCCGGGCTCGCTTCGCCGGCCGCCTTCGGTCCCGCCGGATGGCCGGCCGTCCGAGGGCGACCTGGCCGGCGGGTTGGCCGGTGCCACGGATCCGGGCGTCGGCGACTCGGCCGAGCGACGTGACTCCACCTTCTCCGGTGAGGACGACTCCCGCCCGTCCGGGGAGAGCGACGCTCGCTCCTCGACGGCGTCAGGCGGCCTGACGGCATGATCCGTACGCCCGCCTGCGGTGTCACGGGTGGGCGAGGCGTGGGTCGCGGGTGATCCACACGGTTCCGCCGGTATGGCGCTATCCCGATCGCCCGGTTCCCGCCATCGCGCCGACAATAAGTTGATCACTCCTGATCTGCGCCCGGCTGGCGGTCGGGATCGCTCGGGTGGCGGGTCAGCGGGACAGGGCGCGCAGGAAGCGTTCCGCGATCGGTGCGGCCGTGCCGCTGCCCGAGCCGCCCTTCTCCACGAATACCGCGAACGCGACATCGCCCTGCCAGCCCACGAACCAGGCGTGGGTGTTCTTCGGGTTGTTGTCGTATTCGGCCGTGCCGGTCTTGCCGTGCACCGGCTCGCCCGGAACATCCTTCAAGGCGCTGCCGGTGCCGCTGACGATCACCTCGCGCATCATCTCGCGCACCGCCGCCACCGCCTCGGGCTTCAGCTCCGGGCCCGGCTCGGCCGCCGGCTCGGGGGCAGGATCGAGGAGCAGTCTCGGCCCGATGAAGCTGCCCTTGGCCACCGCGGCGGTCGCCGCCGCCATGGCCAGCGGGCTGACCAGGGTCGTACCCTGCCCGATCGCTGCGGCGGCCTGCTCGGTGGCGCCGCCGCCCGCGGAGATCTTGCCGGTGAACGCGTCCAGTCCCACGTTCCACTGCCCCTCCAGGCCGAGGGTCCGACCGGTGACGGCGAGCCCGTCCGCGCCCAACTGCGGGGCGAGCGCGGCGAAGGCGGTGTTGCAGGACTTGGCGAAGACGGTGCGGAACGGCACCTCGCCGAGCTCGAAGTCGTTGGAGTTCTTGAACGAGCGTCCGTCGACGGTGCGCGTCCTGGGGCAGTCGACGGTCGTGTCGGGGGTCACCGCACCGCGCTCCACCAGCCCCAGGGCGCTGACCATCTTGAACGTGGAGCCCGGCGGCACCTGAGCGGTGAAGGCCAGGTTCTCACCGGCGGCGCCGGGGCCGTTGGCGGCGGCGAGCACCGCGCCGTCGCTGACCCGTACGGCCACCAGGGCCGACCGCTTGCGCTCCGCGCGCAGTGCCTGGTCGGCGGCGTTCTGGGCGGCCACGTCGAGGGTGGTCCGCAGCGGCTGGCCCGGCTGCGGTTCACGCCGGAACACCTCCGTGCCGGTGGGCTCCAGCGTCCCGTCCGACCCTGGCCGCTTGATGATCACGTTGAGTCCGGGCACACCGCGTAGCCGCTCGTCCCACCGCTCCTGCAACCCGCCGTGCCCGACCAGGTCGCCGGGGGAGTAGCGGTCGGGGAACTCGGCGAGGTCGTCGGCCTGCGCCGGGTCGACGGAGCCGAGCACCGCCCGGGCGAACTCGCGGGTGGGGGCGAGGTTCGGCTTCTCGGCGCGGAACTGCGTCCCCGGCAGGTCGTAGATGCGTGGCTTGATCTGCCGGTACGCCTCGTCGCGCAGGGTGACCACCTCGACGAGTCCGTCCGGGTCGGCCTCGTCGAGCCGCTTCGCCAGGTTGCTGAGGTCGACCGGTGGGGTGATCGCCGGCCGGATCGCCCGGAACGCCTGGTCCAGCTCGCGGGTCACGGCCTCGACGTCGGTCACCGCGCGGGGGTGCAGCCGTACCCGGACCACCGCGCGTGGCGTCACGATCGGCTCGCCCGCGCCGTCCAGCACTGCGGCGCGCTCGGCGGCGTCCCGGCTGAGCCCGAGACGGTCGCCGCGGGTGAGCTGCTCCTGCACGATCTGCGGCTCCCAGATGACCTGCCACTGGTCGTCGCGGCCCTGGGTGAGTCGCACCGGCCGGTCGTACGTCCAGTTCGTCTCGCCCGGTAACGCCCATTCGACCCGGATCGTGGCGGTCGCGGTGTTCTGGACCACCTCGGGGTCACCCTGCCGGCTCAGCGTCGGCGGCGTGCCGGCCAACTCGCCGGAGAGGTCCTTGATCTCCCGCGCCACGTCGGCGGCGGCGATCTTGGCCCCGGTCGGGTCGACGAAGCCGACGGCCTGTAGGTCGCCCGAACGCCAGCCGGCCAGGAAGGCGTCGACGCTGCGCTGCGGCCCGTCCTCGCCGGAGCAGGCGACCAGGCCGGTCGCGGCGACCAGGCAGGCGGCGAAGACGCCGAACCGTGACTTGCTGCGATGTGGGCGTTGCGGACGGTGCATCGGGGTGTTTCCTCCTGGTCGGGCTGCCTCGCACGCTAGTACGCCCACGCTTCCGGCACTGCCCCGCCCGAGCCCGACCGGTGAAAAGACGATCCGGTGACGGTGTGATGAACAACATCAAGCGGGGTACTCCGAACCCGGCCGAACCTCGTACCGCAACGGGTGAAAGGACGACGTCGCCAGATCCGGACGTCGGGCCGGTGGTCCACCGATGGAGGAACTCCTCGGTCGGCCTAGGCTTGGCGGCAGAGTGACCCACAGCGTTGTGGGTCGAGGGGAGTGGCACCGATGGACCGGCGTCCGGCGATCAAACCGGGACCCGACCTCCGGCAGGCTGACACCGGCCGGGACGACAGCTTCGACACGGCGACCGACGGGGACGGCCTCGGCCGACTCGACACAGGAGTGACCGGGATGACCGGTTCGAGCATCGACACCCTCTACGACCTGGGTCTGCCGCCAGAGGCGCTGGCGGACGACGTGGAGGACGCCGAACTCGACGAGCCGGTGCCCAACGCCGAGCGGCTGGTGGCGCAGGCGGTGGCGTTGGCCGGCGACGACCACGACGCGGCGACCCTGGTGGGTCGTTTCTGGCGGTTCGCGCCGGACGAGGAGCTGATCGGGTTCACCGCCGGTGAGATGCTCGACGCCGCCCGCGCGCATCGGGAGCTGGCCCAGCAGCGGGTGCCGGGCGAGTTGAAGCTGCGGATCCACTCACCCGACGCCGAGCAGCACCACAGCGTGATCGAGATCGTCACCGACGACATGCCGTTCCTGGTCGACTCGGTGACCGCCCTGCTCAACACCCACCATCTGGACGTGCACCTGCTGGTGCACCCGCTGGTCGTGGTGCGCCGCGAGCCGTTGGGTCGGTTGGTGGAGGTCGCCGCCGACGTGGAGCCGGACGACGCGATCGCCGGTGACCTGGTCGAGAGCTGGATGCGGATCGAGATCGACCCGGTCCGCGACCCGGACGTGCGGGACAAGCTGCGCCGGGAGTTGCAGCGGGTGCTCACCGACGTGCGGGAGGCCGTCGAGGACTGGCCGAAGATGCGCCAGCGGGCCCTGGCGTTCGCCGAGGAGTTGGCCGCCGCGCGGACCAGCGACAATCGGCCGCCGGTGCCGGAGAAGGACATCACCGACTCGGTGGAGCTGCTGCGCTGGCTCGCCCATGACCACTTCACCTTCCTCGGTTACCGGGAGTACCGGCTGCTGCCGGACGCGGCCGGTGGCGGTCCCGCCCTGGAGGCGGTGCTCGGCACCGGACTGGGCATCCTGCGGCAGGACTCGCCGGAGGCCCGGGCCCTGTCGTCGATGACGCCGGAGGCACACGACAAGGTCACCGAGAAGCGTCTGCTGATCATCACGAAGGCGAACTCGCGGGCCACCGTGCACCGCTCGGCGTACCTGGACTACATCGGTTTCAAGATCTTCGACGGCAACGGCGAGGTGGTCGGCGAGCGACGGTTCCTCGGCCTGTTCTCCACCGCCGCGTACCGGACCAGCGTGCAGGAGCTTCCGGTGGTCCGGCGCAAGGTCGCCGAGGTGCTGGACCGCTCCGGGCTGAGCCTGCGCAGCCACTCCGGCAAGGACCTGATGCAGATCCTGGAGACGTACCCGCGCGACGAGCTGTTCCAGATCAAGACCGACGACCTGTACCACGCGGTGATCGGTGTGTTGCGGATGGCCGGTCGCCGGCAGCTGCGGGTGTTCCTGCGCCGGGACGCGTACGGGCGGTTCATCTCCTGCCTGATCTACCTGCCCCGGGACCGGTTCACCACGCAGAACCGGCTGCGCATGCAGGACATCCTGCTGCGCGAGCTGAACGGCGTCGGGGTGGACTACACCACCCGGGTGACCGAGTCGATGCTGGCCCGGGTGCACTTCATCGTGCGTACCGACCCGACCAGCCCGCCCGGCGACATCGACGCCGATCTGCTCGCCGAGGAGCTGGCCGACGCCACCCGGCTGTGGGACGACGACTACCGGCTGGTGCTGGAGCGCAAGCTCGGCGACGAGCAGGCCAAGCACCTGTTCGGCCGGTACGCCGACGCGTTCCCGGAGGGCTACAAGGACGGACACACGCCGTACGAGGCGATGAAGGACCTGGCCAAGCTGGAGCTGCTGGAGGAGCCCGGCCAGCTGGAGATGCACCTGTTCCGTAAGCAGTTGGTGCCGCGCGCCGCCGGTCGGGGCCTGGACGTCGACGAGTCGATGGACGTCCGGTTCAAGGTCTACCGCTACGGCGAGCCGATGATGCTCTCGGCGGTGCTGCCGGTGCTGCACTCGCTCGGCGTGAAGGTGGTCGACGAGCACCCCTACGAGGTGGAGCGCGTCGACGGCCGGATCTGGCTCTACGACTTCGGGCTGCGGCTACCCGAGGGGCACCAGCAACTGGCCGAGGTACGCCCGCACGTGGAGAACGCCTTCGCGGCGGCGTGGCGGGGCGAGGCCGAGGTGGACCGCTTCAACGAGCTGGTGCTGCGCGCCGGGCTCACCTGGCGTCAGGTGGTGGTGCTGCGGGCGTACGCGAAGTATCTGCGCCAGACGGGCACGGTCTTCTCGCAGGACTACATGGAGTCGACCTTCATCGCCTACCCGGGCATCGCCACGTTGCTGGTGCAGCTCTTCGAGACGCGGTTCGAGCCGGGCCACCACGACGCGCGGGCGCGGCGCAGCGCCGAGCTGGTGGCCGAGATCCGTGCCGCGCTCGACGACGTGGCCAGCCTCGACCAGGACCGGATCCTGCGGTCGTACCTGACCCTGATCCAGGCCACCCTGCGGACCAGCTTCTACCAGAAGCCGGTCGGTGGGCGGCCGAAGCCGTACGTGGCGTTCAAGCTCGACCCGCAGGCGATCCCCGAGCTGCCCGCACCGCGGCCGAAGTTCGAGATCTTCGTGTACTCGCCGCGCTTCGAGGGGGTGCACCTGCGCTTCGGGCCGGTGGCCCGGGGCGGCCTGCGCTGGTCGGACCGGCGCGAGGACTTCCGCACCGAGGTGCTCGGCCTGGTCAAGGCGCAGATGGTGAAGAACGCCGTGATCGTGCCGGTGGGTGCCAAGGGCGGCTTCGTGCTCAAGCAGCGCCCGGGCGACCGGGACGAGGCCGTCGTCTGCTACAAGGAGTTCATCTCGGCGCTGCTGGACGTCACGGACAACATCGTGGCCGGTGAGATCGTGCCGCCGGAGGACGTGGTCCGGCACGACGGTGACGACCCGTACATGGTGGTGGCGGCTGACAAGGGCACCGCGTCGTTCTCCGACATCGCCAACGAGATCTCCACCGAGCACCGCTTCTGGTTGGGTGACGCGTTCGCCTCGGGCGGTTCGGCGGGCTACGACCACAAGAAGATGGGCATCACCGCGCGGGGCGCCTGGGAGTCGGTCAAGCGCCACTTCCGGGAGCTGGGCCACGACACCCAGAGCCAGGACTTCACCGTGGTCGGGGTCGGCGACATGTCCGGAGACGTGTTCGGCAACGGGATGCTGCTGTCGGAGCACATCCGGCTGGTGGCCGCCTTCGACCACCGGCACATCTTCCTGGACCCGGATCCGGACGCAGCCTCGTCGTTCGTCGAGCGCAAGCGGTTGTTCGAACTGTCCCGCTCGACGTGGGAGGACTACAACACCGAGCTGATCTCCGTCGGTGGTGGGATCTATCCGCGTACGGCCAAGTCGGTGCCGTTGTCGCCGCAGGTCCGCGCGGCGCTCGGGTTGGACGACGACGTCGAGCAGTTGAGCCCGCAGGAGTTGATGAAGGCCATCCTCACCGCGCCGGTCGACCTGTTCTGGAACGGCGGGATCGGCACGTACGTCAAGGCGTCCAGCCAGACCAACGCCGAGGTGGGCGACAAGTCCAACGACGCGATCCGGGTGGACGGCCGCAGCCTGCGCTGCCGGGTGGTCGGCGAGGGCGGCAACCTCGGCTTCACCCAGCACGGCCGGATCGAGTACGCCCAGGCGGGCGGCCGGATGTACACCGACTTCATCGACAACGCGGCCGGGGTGGACTGCTCCGACCACGAGGTGAACATCAAGATCCTGCTGAACACCGCGGTCGCCGACGGCGAGCTGACCGTTCCGGAGCGGGACGAGCTGCTGGCCCGGATGACCGAAGAGGTCGCCGAGCTGGTGCTACGGGACAACTACGACCAGGCCCGGGCGATCAACAACTCCCAGGCCCAGGCCACCTCGCTGCTGCCGGTGCACCGTCGGATGATCACGGAGCTGGAGCGTTCCGGGACGCTGGACCGGGCACTGGAGGCGCTGCCGCCGGACGAGGAGCTGGCGGTACGGGCCGAGTCCGGGCTGACCGCACCGGAGTTCGCGGTGCTGCTCGCCTACGTGAAGATCGCCCTGGAGAAGGAGATCCTCACCGAGGGACTGGCCGACGAGGAGTGGACCAACGAAGTGTTGGTCAACTACTTCCCGACGCCGATGCGGGAGCGGTTCGCCGACCGGATGGGCCGGCACCGGCTGCGCCGCGACATCGTGACCACCGTGCTCGTCAACGAGGCGATCAACCGGGGCGGCATCTCGTTCGTCTTCCGGGTGGTCGAGGAGACCGCCGTGCCGGCGGCGGACGTGATCCGGGCGTACGTGGTGGTCCGCGAGGTGTTCGGGCTGCGCCAACTGTGGGACGCGGTCGAGGCGCTGGACAGCCGGATCGACCCGCAGTTGCAGACCAGCGTCTACCTGGACACCCGGCGGCTGCTCGACCGGGCGGTGCGCTGGCTGGTCACCAACCGTCGCTCGCCGATCGACGTGCCCGCGGAGATCGCTCGGTTGCGCGACGGGGTGGCCCAACTGCTGCCACGGTTGGAGACGCTGTTCTACGGCAGCGAGCGGGATGCCATCGCCGCGCACATCGACTCGACCAGCGGGCTCGGCGTGCCGCGTGAGCTGGCCGAGCGGAGCACCCGGCTGATGTACAGCTTCGGCCTGCTGGACGTGGTGGAGACGGCTGCCCGCACCGGGCGGGACGTGGGCGAGGTGGCGTCGGTCTACTTCGTGCTCTCCGACCGGTTCCGGGTCGACTCGCTGCTGTCGAAGATCTCCCTGCTGCCCCGCGAGGACCGGTGGCAGACGCTCGCCCGGATGGCGCTGCGCTACGACCTGTACGCCGCGCTGGCCGCGCTCACCGCGGAGGTGCTCGACTCAACCCCGGAGGATCTTGTTCCGTACGACCGGGTGCAGCAGTGGGAGCAGTCGAACGCCACCTCCATCCACCGCGCCCAACGGGCGATGGGTGAGTTCGACGAGTCCCGCGCCGATCTGGCGGCCCTCTCGGTGCTGCTCCGCCAGATCCGTACCCTCGTCCGCACCTCCGCCGCCAGCTGACCCGCCCGCCTTCGCGGGCACCACAACTTCATGATCGACGACGCGGGTCCGGCGGTGGGTGCGCCGGGCCCCGCGTCGTCGTGCTGGGGTCAGTGTCGTGGTGGGTTTTCAGTCCACCAGGTAGGCGAAGACGATCACGTTTTCCGGATAGTCGCCCAGCGTCTCGTCGAAGACGCCGCCGCAGGTGACCACCCGCAGCCCGGGCCGGTCGGCGGGCCCGTACACCTGCTCGGTGGGGAAGGCGTCCTTCGGGTAGGAGGCCACCGAGTCCACCTGGAAGCGAGCCGCCGTGCCATCGGCCCGGTGGACGGTGATGGAGTCGTCGGGTTGCAGGGCGCCGAGGGAGAAGAAGACGGCGGCACCGATCGCGGCCGAGTCCACATGCCCGACGATGACGGCGTTGCCCGGCTCTCCCGGGCTCGGCCCCGGCTCGTACCAGCCGGCCAACATGGCCTGGTCGAGTGGAGGAACCTCGACGGTGCCGTCGGGGTTGGTGCCGAGCGCCATGATCTGCGCGTCGACGCCGATGCGGGGGATGCTGATGGCGGTGGGGGCGGAGCGGGGCAGGCCCGCCGGTGTCGGCTCCGCGCCGCCGGTCCGCGTGGGATCGGACGTCCCCGCCCCGGCCCGCGCCGCCGGCTGGGGCGGTCGGTCGGCCTCAGCGGTCTTCAGCGCTGCGCCGATCATCCCGGCGCCCACCATGGCGACCATGACGACGACGGCGGCGCCGACGGCGCGCCACGGTCTACCGTGACGGCCGTCGGCCCGTCTCGCCGTCGTGTCAGGCCGCGAACTCATCGACCCGGCGGCGGCGCATCAGCACGAGCCCGCCAAGGGCGGCCGCGCCGACCAGACCCGCACCGGCGGTGGCCAGGCCCCGGTCGGTGCCGGTGGCCACGCCGCCGTCACCACCGTCGACCCCACCGTGCGGCAGGACCACCAGCTCGCCGGTGCCGCAGGAGCCCTCCAGCTCGTACGTGCCGGGCTTGGCGTCCTTGGCTACGCGGGCCTCGCCGTAGTAGACGAAGTCCTTCTCGTGCTCCCAGCTGTCGCCCTTGCCGGACTCCTCGTCGGCCCAGTCGCGCTTCTCGCCCGACCAGCCGCCCTCGGACTCCTCGCCGGACCAGCCGCCCTCGGACTTCTCGCCGGACCAGCCG
>NZ_FNYV01000003.1:0-90717 GCF_900109115.1 Micromonospora phaseoli | reverse complement strand
CCTCGGACTTCTCGCCGGACCAGCCGCCCTCGGACTCCTCGTCGGCCCAGTCGCGCTTCTCGCCCTCGTGGCCCTTCCAGTCGTCCTTCGGCGCCTTGTCGTCCTTGTGGTCGGCGGCTCCCTCGGCGTCCTGGGCGTGCTCCTCGCCCTTCCAGTCGTGGCCACCGTCGGCGGCGCCGCCCCCGGCACCGTAGGCCGGCTGTGGCCGCTCGCCGCCCTTCCAGTCCTCGCCTGAGTCGCCGTTCTCCCAGTCCTTACTGCCGTTACGGTCCGCCCAGTCCTTGCCGGACTCGTCGGAGCCGCCTTCCTCGCCCCAGCTGCCGCGGTCCTTGCCCTTGTCGGCCGGCTTGAGCTTGACCTTGCCGGTGACCTTGGACCACACGAACGGGTGCTCCTGCGGTTCCGGGCAGACCTGCACCAGCTTGACCTCTTCGCCGGCCTTGACGGCGTGCGGCTTGGCGAAGACCTTGCCCTCGTCGGTGTCCGGGTGGCCGTCGGCGAACGCGACTCCCGGCGCGAACACCAGCAGGGAGGCGCCGCCGAGGGCAGCACCCGCAACGACCTTCCCCAGCATCTTGTTAGCCATGACCTGTGTCACTCCATCCCTGGTTGTCCTGCGGCCGGCAACAACCGAGCCAGAACCGACGTTAGACCGTTTCATGACCTATGCAGGGAAAAATTCGTGTTCTGGCATTAGTTCGATTTGCGGGGTTCGGTGGGCCAGTTGGCCGAGCCGTGCCCGCATGTCCGGGCCTGGGGCCGGCGGGCAGGTGCGCGGCGTTGTGCCGGCGAATCCGGTACTGGTCCCCGAGATGACGGTTTTGCCCGGTAAGGTTTCGAAAACATCGAACCATTGCCATGGAAGCGCTCCCATGCAAGAATCGCTGCACGCGGTGCTGGGGCCTCACCGCACAAGGCAGGGTGTCGAGGGCAGCCGGTTCTACCGGACGACCACCTGGCCGCTGACCGTGATTCGGTCGACGCACCACCACCAACGCCCGTCCGGGTCGGGCGCTCCCGAAGAATCCCGTTGGTACCGGCGGTCGTCCATACCGGACGCCCCTCGGGCCACGTGCCGGGCCGTACGCGGATCCGGTCTCGCCCAAGGAGATCAGTGGCATGAATGTGTGGAGAAGGCTGTCCGGCCGACGCCGGACTGTCGCGCTAGCCGGCGCGAGCGCGCTGGTCGCGGGCAGTTTGGTGACGCTTCCGGTCACCGCGGCACACGCGGCGACGCAGTGCGACGTCGCGTACACGACCAACGACTGGCAGGGCGGCTTCACCGCCAACATCACCATCAGGAACATCGGCGACGCGCTCAGCGGCTGGTCGCTCGGCTTCACCTTCCCCGACGCCAACCAGCGCCTCGTGCAGGGCTGGTCCGCCCGATGGAGCCAGTCGGGCCGCAACGTGACCGCGCAGAGCGAGTCGTGGAACGGGAACCTGGCCACCGGTGCCAGCACGAGCATCGGCTTCAACGGCTCGTGGAGCGGCAGCAACCCCAAGCCCACCTCGTTCACCGTCAACGGGGTGACCTGCAACGGCGGCACCACGCCGACCACGCCGCCGCCGACGACCCCGCCGCCGACGACCCCGCCCCCCACCACGCCCCCGCCGACCACCCCGCCGCCGACCACCCCGCCGCCGACGACCCCGCCGCCCACCACGCCGCCGCCCGGCACCAAGGTGGACAACCCGTACCTGAACGCCCGGGGCTACGTGAACCCGGAGTGGAAGGCCAAGGCCGAGTCGGTAAGCGGTGGCAACCGGGTGTCGAGCATCTCGACCGCGGTCTGGATCGACCGGATCGCGGCGATCGAGGGTACCGACAACAGCCAGTCCAACGGTCCGATGGGGATCCGGGACCACCTGGACGAGGCGCTGCGGCAGAACGCGCAGTACATCCAGTTCGTCATCTACAACCTGCCCGGCCGCGACTGCGCGGCGCTCGCCTCCAACGGTGAGCTGAAGGCCGACGAGCTGCCGAAGTACAAGGCCCAGTACATCGACCCGATCGCGGCGATCCAGGGTGACGCGAAGTACCGCAACATCAGGATCATCAACGTCATCGAGGTCGACTCGCTGCCGAACCTGGTGACCAACACCTCCGGCAACCCGGGTGGCACCGTCATGTGCGACACGGTCAAGGCCAACGGTGCGTACGTGCAGGGTGTCGGTTACGCCCTGGCCAAGCTGGGCGCGTTCTCGAACGTCTACAACTACGTGGACGCCGGGCACCACGGCTGGCTCGGTTGGGACAGCAACTTCACCCCGACCGCCCAGGTCCTGAAGGAGGCCGCCACGGCCTCCGGCAGCACCGTGAACCACGTGCACGGCTTCATCACCAACACCGCGAACTACTCCGCGTTGATCGAGCCGTACGCGAAGGTCACCGACTCGGTGAACGGGCAGACGGTGCGGCAGTCCGACTGGATCGACTGGAACCAGTACAACGACGAGCAGAGCTTCGCTCAGGCGTTCCGTCAGGAGCTCGTCCGGCAGGGCTTCCCCAGCGGCATCGGCATGCTGATCGACACCTCCCGTAACGGCTGGGGCGGCACTGCCCGGCCGACCGGCGCGGGCCCGACGACCAGCATCAACGCCTACGTGGACGGTGGCCGGGTCGACCGTCGTATCCACAAGGGCAACTGGTGCAACCAGGCCGGTGCGGGCATGGGTGAGCGGCCGAAGGCCGCGCCGGCGTCGGGCATCGACGCGTACGTCTGGGTCAAGCCCCCGGGTGAGTCGGACGGCTCCAGCCGCGAGATCCCGAACAACGACGGCAAGGGCTTCGACCGGATGTGCGACCCGACGTACACCGGTAACGACCGCAACGGCAACAGCATGAGCGGTGCCCTGGCCGACGCCCCGATCTCGGGCGCCTGGTTCTCGGCTCAGTTCGCCGAGCTGATGCGCAACGCCTACCCGCCGCTTTCCTGACGGTCAGGCATACCTGCCGCCGACAGTAGGTGAGGCGCTGTAGCGGCAGGTCACCCCGGGCCCCTGGTCCGACCGCACCGGTCGGACCAGGGGCCCCTCGTGCCGCCGCGCGCCGTCTGGCTCAGCACTGCCGGCCGACGTGTCGCGCGAGTGGTTCGGGCGGCTCAGGGCACGGTCTTCTCGATGGCCGCGCGACCGATCTCGTTCAGGTCGCGTCGGGCCCGCTCGACGTTCTCGGCAGTGAGGTCCTGGCCCCGCGCCATCACCAGGTCCTCCGGCTCCCAGGGTTGCTCGGCGCCGGTCCGGATGTTGTCCCCGCCGGCGCCCGTGCCGGTTCCGGTCGCCCCGGTGCCCGCGGCGTACGGGTCGGCGATGATGTCCTCGGTCGACCCGTCACGGTCGACCTGTCCGCCCGGTTCGGCGAAGGTCGGGGTGTCCGGGTCGGGCCCGCCCCCGGTCATCAACTGGGGGACAGTGGTGTCGTCGTCCACCGCTGCGGCCGCCTCGGGGAGCTCCTCCAGCGGCCGTTGCCGGTCACGATCAGTCATCCTGCTGCCCTCCTGTCCGCCGCGATCTCCGGCCCTGCTGCGCGTACCCGCCTGGCCGGTCGCCATGCGTGTCGAGCAGACACCGAAGGCGGGTGTCCCGGCATCGGGACACCCGCCTTCCGGCTGACTCGACCGAGAAGGTCGACCGGCGTTCACTCGATGGTCAACGGCCGAGCACCCGGTCGAGGAAGTCCCGGTACTCGCGCACGGCCACCCGGAGCTGCTCGGTGTCGGCCGAAGCCGCCTCCTGCCAGCCGCCGAGCTTGTTCTTGTGCTCCGCCAGCGCGGCGGAGAGGGCCTCCATGGCCTCGTCGACCAGGGACTGCGCCTCACCCACGGCCGCCTTGGGGTCGTCCACGAAACGCAGCTGAACATCGCGCCAGCGGTCCCGGAAGCCCTGCGCGGTCGGTTCGTCGAACAGAGTGGCCGCCCCGGCCGGCACGACCGCCCCGGCGGTGGCGGTGCCACCGTTCGGTGACTGGGCGTCCGGGTCGACCATCGTCGGGGTGGTGCTGCCGTAGCCGGTCGCCACCGTGTCGTCGGTGTCGGTCGCCGCCTTCGACGACTCGACGTCGGTGCCGTCGACGTCGTCTGCCAGGTCGTCATCGGCCAGGTCGTCGTCGGTGCGGTCGTCGTCGGTGCGGTCGAACTCGGCGGTCGGGTCCGCGCGCAGTCCCTCGCGCTCACCGTCGACCGCGCCGTCTCCGGGCCGGGCGGTGCTCTCGTCGCGGGGGTCGACTTCGTCCTCGGGGCGCGGGCTGGCCAGCGCCGACGCGGCTACCGCGCCACCGACGGTGGTCGCACCGAAGGCGGTCGGCACGGGGGCCGGCTGGTGGAAGTCCGGCTCGTCGGAGTCCTCGCCCGGACGGCCGTCCCACGGACGGGCCCGGTCCGTGCCGGCCTCCGACCGGTCGCGGTCCGTCTGCTCGTCGACGGTGTCGACCTCATCGGTCACCTCACGGTCGTCCACGGTGGACGGCACCGCCACCGGGTTGGAGCGTACGGCCTCCGGGTGGTCGTTGTTGAGCTGCTGTTCTTCCTGCCTCATGGCGGCCTCCTCAGCGGGTCGTGGCGTCGTGGGCGGCGTCGGGGTGGTGCTGATCCGGCGTCCGGGCCGCGACCGGCTCCTCGCCGAGCAGGTCGGCGAAGAGGGCGCGGTAGTGGACGAGCGCCTGGCGAAGGTCCTCGGTGCTGGCCTCGCCCCGGGAGTTGCGCAGGTGGATCTCGTGGGCGTCCCGGTAGTGACCGAGAGTGCGGGCATGCTCGACGGAGAGGTGGGCGATCTGGTCGTTGAACTCACCGGTGGGGTAGCCGCGCTCGGCGATGAGTTGGGTGACCAGCTCGTCGGCCTGACCGACGGTTTCGGCGGGGGAGTCGACGAAACGAACCTGGAGCTCCTCCCATGCCTGCGCGTACCGGGTGCGGGAGTCGGGGTCGAGCGGGATCAGTTCGAGTTCGGCGTGCCGGCGTTCCCGGTCCCGCAACTCCCGCTCGGCCGCGCTGCGGCTGTCCTGCTCGGCGACGACATGGTCGTACTCTGGACCGAAGCGCTGCCGGAGCGACCGGCGGCGGCCGGCGACGACGACGGCAGCGGCGATGGCGGCGATCACCAGGACGACGAGGACGGTGACGACTATCTGCGTGGGCGACATGGCTCCTCCTTCGCCTGCAGGTATTCCCTCCCTACCGTGATCGCCAATCCAGTTCCGGAGCACTTTCCTGACCGGGTCGGGCAGGGCGCAGCTGCGGCCGGCCGCGGAACCCGGACAGACTGTTCGTCGTCGTGACGTTCGTCAACGTACCGGTCGTCTCGACGGACGGTAGTGCGTCTGGCGCGGATTACGTATCCTGCCCAAGGCGCCCGAGCCGGCGTCCCGGCGGGGCAGCCGGGGCGCGCCCCGGTGACGGCGCTGCCCGGCCGTGCCGGAGCCCCTCCAGCCACCCTCCCGGGCGAGGTCCGATTGAACACCCGCGACTGGCCGATCCGCTCGAAGCTGACCGCGTTGGTCGTCGTGCCGGTGACCGCGCTGCTGGCACTGTGGATATTCGCGACCACCCTCACCTTCGGGCCGGCGCTCGATCTGCTCGCTGCTCGAACGCTCCTCTACGACCTGGGCAGGCCGGGCGAGACGGTGGTGGCCGAGCTGCAGCGGGAGCGGCGGCTCTCCGTGGTGCACCTCGCCGCACCCGGCACGGGGTGCGGCCAGTCGTCCGGCGACTGCGTGCTGCCGGCCCTGGTGGAGCAGCGGAGCCGTACGGACGCGGCCATCGCCGAGCTGCGTCACAAGGTCGCGGGCGAGAAGCTGCGGGACGCGGCCGGGGAGTTGCTCCAAGCCCGCCTGAACCGGATGCTCGGCGAGTTGGACGCGCTGCCGGTGGGGCGCGGGTTCATCGATCGGCGGGACCTCGACCGCGCCGGCGCGATCGGCCTCTACAGCGGAATGATCTCCTCCGCGTTCCACACCTTCGCCGCCCTGGCGAACCTCCCGGATCAGGATCTCAACCGCGAGGCGTTGGCGCTGACCAACCTCGGCCGTTCGCGGGAACTGCTCGGGCAGACCGACGCCCTGTTGGCCGGCGCGCTGACCGCCGGTGGATTCGCCGAGGGCGAGCGCACGCTGCTCGTGCAGGGCATCGGCAACCACCGGTTCCTGGCCGACGCGGCAGTGGCCGACCTGCCCGAGGCGGACCGGGCCGCGTACCAGCGACTGACCGAGCAGGCGGCGTTCGGCCAGCTGCGGACGATGCAGGACGAACTCGTCGCCGCCGATCCTTCGGCTCGGCTGGCGATCGACCCACGCGCCTGGCAGAACAGCTACGACACGGTGCAGCGGTCGCTGCGGGACTTCGAGCTGACCCAGGCGGACGGACTGGCCGACCGATCGGTGCCGATGGCGGTACGCACCCTGGCCCGACTGGCGGCTGCCGGACTGCTCGGCCTGATCGCCGTGGTGGTCTCGCTGGTGGTGGCGCTGCGGGTCGGCCGGTCTCTCGCGCAGCGGCTGATCCTGGTGCGCGGCACGTTGAAGGAGGCCGAGCAGCGGCTGCCCGACGTGGTGACCCGGTTGCGCCGGGGCGAGCAGGTGGACGTGGCCCGGGAGGTGTCGGTGGCCGACCGGGGCGCCGACGAGATCGGCCAGGTCGCCCAGGCCTTCACGGAGGTGCAGAAGGTCGCGATCCGCTCAGCCATGGTCGAGGTGAGCCTGCGACGCGGGCTCAACGACGTCTTCCTGAACATCGCGCGGCGCAGCCAGGGCCTGGTGCACCGACAGTTGGCCCTGCTCGACCGGATGGAACGCCACGCGGAGGACCCGGACCACCTGGCGGAGCTGTTCCGCGTCGACCACCTCGCCACCCGGCTCCGCCGCCACGCGGAGGACCTGGTCATCCTCGCCGGGGCCGCGCCGGGTCGCGGCTGGCGTAGCCCCGTGTCCATGGTGGATCTGATCCGGGGGGCGATCTCCGAGGTCGAGTCGTACGACCGGGTCGACATCACCACCATGCAGTCGGCGGGCACGGTGGGCCGGGTGGTGGGTGACATCATCCACCTGCTCGCCGAGTTGATCGAGAACGCCACCGCGTTCTCTCCGCCCGGGGCGCGCGTCGAGATCTCGGGCGAGCACGTGGCCGACGGCTACGCCCTGTCCATCACCGACCAGGGCCTTGGCATGAACGCGGCGGCGATCGAGGAGGCCAACCGCAAGCTGGCCCGGTCGCCGGAGTTCGACCCCGCCGAGACCGCCCGGCTCGGACTGTTCGTGGTGGCGCGGCTGGCTGCCCGGCACCAGGTCCGGGTCCGGTTGCGCCCGTCGGACGGCACCGGTCTCACCGCGGTGGTGCTGATCCCCACCGAGCTGATCACCGAGGAACCGTCGCCGCTGCCCGGTCCGGACGTGCCGGCGGCCGACGGCCGGGCCGCCACCCCCGAGCAGCGACGGCTGGCTCGGGCGACGCGGTTGACCACGACCGCCCGCCCGCGTACCCGTTCGGTGCCGCGCCGGTCCCCGGAGTCGTCCGCCGGCTCGCGGCAGACGCCGTCGTCCGACGCGGGCGCGGGTGCTCCGACCGGTGGCTCCACGGTCGGGCCGGCCGAGGCCGACGGGCTGCCGCGCCGGATCCGCCGGCGCAACCCGGCCGGTTCGCCCGCGCCTGGCTCGCCCGCGCCCGGTTCGCCCGCTGAGGGCTCGGCTGGTGCGAAGCCCGCCACTGCCGGGGCCGCTGCCGCCGAGCCATCCGCCGAGGGCTCGCCGGGCGCGGAAGCCACTGCCGCCGGGTCGTCCGACGCCACCGGGTCGGTCAAGCCGGCTCCGGCGCAGCGCGCGGTGGGCGGCGACGGGGCGTCGGCGGACGCGCCCACGATCCAGCTACCCGTGGTGCCCGCCTCGCAGCAGGGAGTCGAGGCGATCGACGGGCCGACCGTACGGCAGCCGGTGGTGGCGCCGCGGACGTCGGCACGGTCGCAGCGCGACCCATCGCCGCGCAGCCCGGAGGAGGCGCGCCGGTTCATGTCGGCGCTGCAGGCCGGCACCGCTCGGGGGCGGCTGGCCGCCGCCCGTGGCCAGGCCGCCGACCAAGCCGGGACACCACCTGTGGACTCGACCGGTCCGGACGGACCCGGTGACCAGGCCGCCCCGCCGACCGTCTCCGGGCCGGCAATTGTGGAATCACCTACCGTGACTGAGAGGGACGCCTGATGCGATCGACGAGGCAGAGCGCCGATCTCGACTGGTTGCTCGACGATCTGCTGGAGCGGGTGCCAACCGCCCAGCAGGCGGTGGTGCTCTCGGCGGACGGACTCCTGCTGGGCGCCTCCGCCGGGATGGACCGGGCCGACGCCGAGCACCTCTGCGCCCTGGCTTCCGGCCTGTCCAGTCTGGCGCGTGGCGCGAGCCGGCAGCTCACCGGCGGACCGGTCCGGCAGACCGTGGTGGAGATGGAGTCGGCGTACCTCTTCGTGACGGCGGCGGGCCAGGGCGCGTGCCTCGCGGTGGCCAGCGACGCCGACGCCGACATCGGCCTGGTGGCGTACGAGATGGCCATGTTGGTGACCCGGGTGGGTGAGAACCTCGGGGTGCCGGCCCGGACATCAGTGGGTGCCGACGATGCAGGCTGACTTACCGGGAAACCAGCACGAGTGGCTCGATGACGACGCCGGTCCGGTGGTCCGGCCGTACACGCTCACCGGTGGCCGGGTCCGGACCACCGCCGACGGATTCGACCTGGTCGCGTACGTGCTGGCGAAGCCCGATCCGGACCTGGCCGCCTTCCCGGAGTTGCACCCGGAGCACCGGTTGCTGGTGGAGTTGGCCGGCAGCGGGACGCCGGTCGTGGAGCTCGCCGCCGACCTGGATCTGGCCGTCGGGGTGGTCCGGGTGCTACTTGATGATCTGCTGTGCCGCGGACTGGTCGCCGTGCACCAGCCGCCCCGCGCCACGTACCTGCCCGACAACGACATCCTCAAGGCGGTGGTCGATGGACTCCGTGCGTTATGACCGCGAGCGGCGGGGCCACCGCGTCCCGATCGCGTTGAAGATCCTCATCGCCGGTGGCTTCGGTGCCGGCAAGACGACGTTGGTGAGCGCGTTGAGCGAGGTTCGGCCGTTGCAGACCGAGGAGATCCTGACCGGGGCGGGCGTCGACACCGACGACATCTCCGGGGTGGAGACCAAGTCGACGACCACGGTGGCGATGGACTTCGGGCGGATCACCATCAACGAGGACTTGCAGCTGTACCTCTTCGGCACGCCGGGACAGGACCGCTTCTGGTTCCTGTGGGACGAGTTGGCCTTCGGCGCACTCGGCGCGGTGGTGCTCGCCGACACCCGCCGGCTGGCCGACTGCTTCCCCTCGATCGACTACTTCGAGCAGCGGGGCATCCCGTTCGTGGTCGGGGTCAACTGCTTCGACGACTCCCGACGCTTCAGCCTCCAGGCCGTACGCCGGGCCCTGGACCTCAATCCCGACGTGCCGATGGTGCTCTGCGACGCCCGGGACCGGCAGTCCGGGAAGACCGTGCTGATCTCCCTCGTCGAGCACGTCGCCCGGCAGCGGGGCGAGCCGGTGCCGGCGGCCTGAGCCGGCGCGGGACGGTGCGCTGTCGATCGTACGGACGGCGCGTTGCCGATCGGAGGTCTAACCAGCCGACGTCGGGGGAAGGCTTCTGGTGGGATCCACGACGGAATCAGCGAAGGGCGGTACCCGGTGGCAGGTCCAGGCGAGATCGTTCACATCGGCGGGTACACCGCCGCGGGCGGGGGGCGGGCCACTGGGATCGTCGCCGCCCGGCGCGACCCGAAGACGGGCGAGCTGACGTCGCTGGGCACGGTCGCGGACACCGCGTCGCCGTCCTTCCTCGCCCGGCATCCGAGGCTGCCCGTGCTGTACGCGGTCAACGAACTGCCCGACGGCCAGATCAGCGCGTGGCGGGTGGGTGCCGACGGTGACCTGTCGGCCCTCGGCTCGCGGCCGACCGGCGCGGCGGAGCCGTGTCACCTGGCGGTCGCGCCCGACGGTGGATACCTCTTCGCGGCCAACTACGGCGGTGGCAGCGTGGCGGTGTTCCCGCTCGACGTCGACGGCGTACCCGGCGAGCGCACCGACCTGGTCGAGCACCAGGGGCGCGGCGCCGACCCCGAGCGCCAGGAGCAGGCGCACGCCCACATGGTCTCGCCGGGGACCGGCGGGGGGCCGCTGCTGGTGGTCGATCTGGGTACCGACTCGATCTACCGGTACGACCTGGACGCCGCCTCCGGGCGGCTCGTGCCCCGGGCGCCCCGGGTGCGGACGGCGCCGGGGGTGGGGCCCCGGCACCTGGCCCGGCACCCCGACGGTCGGCGCTGCTACGTCGCCGGCGAGCTGGACGGTTCGGTCCTGGTGTACGCGTTCACCGACGACGGTGCGCTACGCCAGCAGGGGCGCGTCGACGCCAGCGATCGGGCCGGCCACGTCCAGCCGTCCGAGATAGCCGTCGGGCCGGACGGTCGTTATCTCTACGTCGCGAACCGGGGTGTGGGCACGGTGACGGTGTTCGCGGTCGGCGCGGACCTGCCGGAACTGGTCGAGGAGGTGGAGACCGGCGGCGAATGGCCCCGCCACTTCGCGCTGACCGGGGAACACCTCTACGTGGCCGACGAACGGGCGGACATGGTGCGTACCTTCCGGGTGGATCCGGTGACCGGTGTGCCGGTGCCGGTGGGGGAGCCGCTGACCATTGCGAGCCCTACTTGCGTTCTGCCCTGATCGTGGGCCTGGGACATAGATGCATCCACATTGTGACGCTGACTCATCACTCAAAGTTACTAAATCCGGGTGAACTGTTTCTCCTCTGTAACTTTCGTCCGAACGGCCATGGCAGTAGGCCGGGCGGGTACGCAAGATGGTCTGCGTGTCATCAGGCCGCCATCGCATGCGTTCAAGTTTCCACGGTGCCGCCGCCGCAGCTGCGGTCGGCGTGCTCGTCGTCACCGCCGGTGGGTGGGTGGGTTACCGCCAACTCGCCGGGCAGGACTGCTCCGGCAAGATCGAGCTGTCTGTCGCGGTGGCGAACGAGCTCGCCCCGGCGGTCGACGCGGCTGCCTCCGAATGGGAGGCCAATGGTGCCGCGGTCGACGGGACCTGCATCGACGTGACCGTCGCTGCCACCGACCCGGTCGAGGTGGCTGCGGTGGTGGCCGCCAAGCACGGCGCCACGCTGGCCGGGGTGGGGCAGGCCAGCGGCACCGCGGTGAGTCCGGACGTCTGGATCCCGGACTCCTCGATGTGGTTGCTGCGGCTCAAGACCGGTGGCGCGGCAGCCTTCGAGCCCGGTAACGGCGCATCCATCGCGAGCAGCCCGGTGGTGGTCGCCATGCCCGAGCCGGTCGCCACGCGGTTGGGTTGGCCGGACGAGGAGCTCGGCTGGACCCAGCTGCTGGCCAGGGTCAACAGCGACCGGCCGCTGAAGACGGGCATCGTCGAGCCGACCCGTGACGCCGCCGGCCTGTCCGGCCTGTTGTCGCTGATGACCGCCGCGTCGTCTTCCGGCGGCGAGACCGCCGAGCAGGACCGGATCGGTGCGCTGCGGGCGCTGGCCTCAGGAGCCTCGGCGCTGCGTCAGGATCTGCTCGCCAAGTTCCCGACCGCTGCGGACGCCACCACCCTGGCCAGCGCGCTCAACGCGGCGGCGCTCTCCGAAGAAGACGTCATCCAGTACAACGCCAAGAAGCCGCCGGTGCCGCTGGCCGCGCTCTACCTGAAGCCGGCGCCGTTGCCGCTGGACTATCCGTACGCGGTGCTGCCCGGGGTCGAGCCGGCCAAGGCATCGGCCGCGCGGGTGCTGTTCGAGGTGCTCACCACCGCGTCGTTCAAGGACAAGCTGGCCGCGCAGTCGCTGCGCGGGCCGGACGGCAACTGGGGCGCCGGGTTCAACGCGCCGCAGGGCGCGCCGAGCCCGGCCGGCGGCGACGCCTCCGCCGCGCCACCGCCGCAGGGCGGCGTCGCCGCGGGCGGACTGGCGCCGGACGCGGTGGAGCGGGCCGTCTCCAGTTGGTCCATCGCCACCCTCTCCGGCCGGATGCTCTGCATCATCGACGTCTCCGGCTCGATGAAGAACGCCGTGCCGACCGCCAACGGGGCTACCCGTCAGCAGGTCACCACGGAGGCGGCCCGGCGCGGTCTGAACCTCTTCGACGACTCCTGGTCGATCGGCCTGTGGGTCTTCTCGACCAAGCTGGTTGGCTCGCGGGACTACCGCGAGGTGGTTCCCGTCGCGCCGCTCTCCCGCCAGCGCAGTGAGCTGGAGCGGGGCCTGGACACGGTCGTCTCGTCGAGCGGTGACACCGGCCTGTACGACACGCTGCTGGCGGCGTACCAGGACGTCCAGCGCAACTGGGAGCCGGGCAAGGTCAACTCGATCGTGCTCTTCACCGACGGTAAGAACGAGGACGACGACGGCATCTCGCAGCGGCAGTTGATCGCCGAGCTGGACCGGATCAAGGACCCGGATCAGCCGGTCCAGGTGATCATCATCGGTATCGGTACGGAGGTCAGCAAGTCGGAGCTGGACACCATCGCGGAGAGCGCCGGTGGTGGCGCCTTCATCGCCGCCGACCCGACGAAGATTGGCGACATTTTCCTCCGGGCGATCGCGCTGCGCAAGGCGCCTGCCTGACCGGAGACTCAGGAAAGGGGTCTGTGTCACCGGAGAAACCGGTACCACAGGCCCCTTTCCGGTCGCGGTGTCCCGGAAACTGACGGCAATACGTCCCAAGCGATCGGCCGCTGTGGTTATCAGGGCAGGATGTCGTCGTGCACCGGCAGCGCCGGCCTCAGTCCGGGCCGAATCTGTGCCGTCGGCTAGCGAAGTGGGAGGGCTGGTGACCTCGGCGACGCTGTTGACCCCAGCCAGAACGTCATCGCGACCGGACGGCCTCGCCTCGTCGAGGCAGTCGATGCGTACCGACCAGCGGGCCTACGTCCGGGCCCTGATCGTGCTGGACACCGCCGTGCTGGCCGTCGCGGTGCTGGTCGGGTACGCCGCCCGGTTCGGTGAGTCGGCGCCCCGCGAGACGGTGCCGTACGTCCTGGTCGCCCCCGGGCTCGTCCTGGCCTGGCTGGTCTCGCTGAAGGTCCTGCGCTGCTACGACGACCGGGTGATCGGCTACGGCGCCGACGAGTACCGGCGGGTGAGCATGGCCAGCCTGCGGCTGGCCGGCGCCACCGCCATCGCCGGCTATGTGGCCGACGTCGGTGTCTCCCGGGGCTTCCTGGCGATCTCCTTCGCGGTCGGCACGATAGGGCTCGAGGCGGCCCGGTTCGCCGCCCGCAAGCGCCTGCACCGGGCCCGGTCGCGGGGGGCGGGGTGGTCGCGGCGGGTCCTGGTCGTCGGCGACACCGCCCACGTGCTGGAGCTGGTGCACACCCTGCGCCGCGAGCCGTACGCCGGCTACCAGGTGGTGGGCGCCTGCATCCCGGACGCCCTGCTGGCCCCGGTCGCTCAGCGGCTCGGCGACGTGCCGGTGGTCGGCTCCTTCCGGGGCATCCCGGAAGCCGCCGCCTCGATCGGCGCGGACACGGTCGCCGTCACCGCCTCCGGCGAACTCACCGCCACCCGGCTGCGCCGGCTCGGTTGGCAGCTGGAGGGCACCGGCATCGACCTGGTGCTGGCCCCGGCGCTGACCGACGTCGCGGGCCCTCGCATCCACACCCGCCCGGTCGCCGGCCTGCCGCTGATCCACGTGGAGGCGCCCGAGTTCCGCGGCGCGCGCAAACTCGTCAAGGGGCTCGTCGACCGGTCGGTGTCGCTGATGGCGCTGGCCCTGCTGCTGCCGCTGCTGGCGTTCATCGCGCTCGCCGTCAAGCTGGACAGCCGCGGTCCCGTGCTGTTCCGGCAGATCCGGGTCGGGCAGGGCGGCCAGGAGTTCGGGGTCTACAAGTTCCGCACCATGGTGGTCAACGCGGACCGACTGCTGGCCGAGTTGGCGACCGCCAACGAGACCGACGGCCTGATGTTCAAGATGCGCGACGACCCGCGAATCACCCGCGTTGGCCGGCTGCTGCGCAAGTGGTCCCTGGACGAACTGCCCCAGCTGGTCAACGTCCTGCTGGGGCAGATGAGCCTGGTCGGTCCCCGGCCGCCGCTGCCCTCCGAGGTCGCCCGTTACGACGGCGACGTCGCCCGCCGACTGCTGGTCAAGCCCGGGATGACCGGGCTCTGGCAGGTCAGTGGGCGGTCGGACCTGAGCTGGGAGGACGGCATCCGGCTCGATCTCTACTACGTGGAGAACTGGTCGCTGGCGGCCGACCTGACGATCCTCTGGAAGACCTTCGGCGCGGTGCTCAACAGTCGGGGCGCGTACTGACCCCGTCGCCTCCTGTCTGCGGACCGAGCCAGTCCAGGCAGACCACCACGGCATCGTCGGTGAGGTCGCTCGCGACGAAGGCCCGCAGGTCGCCGAGGAGGGAGCGGACCGCGCCCAACGGCGTCATCGGCGTCGTCCGGCGCAGCATCCGGTCCAGTGCCGTCTCGCCGTACCGCACGTTGCCGCCGGTGGCGTCGAGCACCCCGTCGCTGATCATGAAGAGTCGGTCTCCGCGCTGGAGCTGAACGTACTGCTCGCGGTAGTTCGTCCCCTCGAACATGCCGAGTGGGAACTGCTCCTCCAGCGGCTGCACGCTGACCTCACCGTCGCGCAGCAGTACGAGCCGGGGCGAGCCGGCGTCGACGGCGCTGAGCAGCCCGGTACGCAGGTTGAGTTCGAGCAGCAGGGTGGAGAGGTACTGCTCGCCCCGATGCAGGTCGTAGATCGCCTGATCGGTGAGCGCCGCCTGGTCGGCCAGTGGGATGCCGGCCCGGCGGGCGTTGCGTAGCGCGCCGGTGGCGAGGGTGGTGAGCATCGACGCGACGACCCCCTCGCCCATCCCGTTGATCGTCGCGAGCCAGACCCGCTCACCGTCGTCGGACCAGTCGAAGCTGTCGCCACGCACCGCGTACGCCGGTTCGAGTTGGCCGGCGAGGCTGAAGGAGGGCCGCAGACGGCTGCGCCCCGGCAGTAGCTCCCACTGGATCTCGGCCGCGAGGGTGAGCCGCCGGCTGCGCCGGGCCGTGCGGTAGACATCGGTACTGGCATCGATGGTGGCCAGCTCGTGGGCCAGGGCGGTGGCGATCTCGGCCAGCCCGGCAAGCTGCCGCTCGTCGCTGACCGGTGCCACCCGGAGCACGCCGCGCTGCTCCCCGCGCATGCTCACCGGCAGGTAGCCGGTGCCCTCGGCGTACACCGGGCTCTGGTGGTCGAAGCAGCGCCAGGCGGGGTGGCCCGGCGTGGTCACCTCTTCGCCGTCGGTGAGCGGGATCAGCGCCGACAGCCGGTAGTCGACCTGGAGCAGCTCGGTGTCGGTGATGCCGTACTCCTGTTCGAGCAGCGCCGCGAGAGACGGGACGAGGAGATTCCCGGGGGCCGTGGTGACGATGGCGCGGGCCCGGTTGACCGGCTCCTTCATGGTGTCTCCTTGATCACAAGCCCATTCACCGACAGAATCGGGGTACGCTCAGGCGCACCATGGCGGAACTGCACGGTCCACCCGGACCCGAGATGAGTATGGCTGCCGAGCTGGATAGTGCGGCAGGTGCCCTGCTGACCGTCTGGGACGGTGCGCGCGAGCGGACGGCCAACCGTATCTCCACCGCCCAGCTTCGCGCCGTCATGCTCGTCGAACGGCAGGACGGGATCAACCTGCGCCGACTCGCCACGGGACTGGACATGCTGCTCTCCTCCGCGAGCCGGCTCTGCGACCGGCTGGTCGCCGCGGGGATGCTGGAACGGGAGCCGGGCCGTGCCGACCGGCGGGAGATCTCCCTGCACCTGACCGCGGAGGCCCGCCGACTGCTGGCCGAGCTGCGCGAAGACCGCCGTCAGCACCTGGCCGCCATCCTCGGCGACATGGCCCCCGAAGCGCGGCAGGCGTTGCTGCGCGGGTTGCGGGAGTTCGACGAGGCGGCCAGGGCTCGGGTCGTCCGGTCGGTCTCGTCGCTGGTGCCGCAGCCCGAGCAACCGCACGCGGAGAAGCTGCCGGAGACCCGCGGCGGCATCGACCTTGGTGCGGACCAGCCGTCGCGTGGCTGGCCGGCCGGCGAGGCGTCCGTCGTCCGGACGGCCTGAGCCGCCGCGTTCCCACCAGGGCCAGCAGGGTCCGCCCGTCCTCCGACCCGGTGCCGCGGTTCGGTCAGCCGCCGTCGGCGGCTACCGCCAGCACCGCTATGTCGTCGTGACGATGGCCGGCACACCACTGGTCGAGCAACCGGAGTACCCGGTCGACCAGCTTCTCCGGCGGCAGTCCGGCACCGGCGGCCAGCGCCCGGCGCAGCCGCTGTTCACCGAACATCTCCGTGCCACGGGTCCCGCCCCGGGCCTCGGTGACACCGTCGGTGTACGCGAAGAGCAGGTCGCCGGGGCCGAGGTGCAGGTCGACCTCGGCGAACCGGGCACCGGCAAGCGCGCCGACCGGCATCCCGCCCACCCGTACCGGGGTCACCGTGCTGTCGCCGCGGACCACCAGCGGCGGCGGGTGCCCGCCGGCGGCGAGCCGGACCCGCAGCCCGCCGGGCTCCGGATGCAGGGTGCCCAGCAGCAGGGTGGTGAACTGGCTGCGCCGGGCGGCGTCCGGCATGTCGAGCAGCGCCCGGTCGAGCAGCCGCAGCAGCTCGCCTGGTTGCTGTTCGACCAGCCGCAGGGTCTGCAACGACTGGCGGACCCGCCCGGTGAGCACGGCGGCGCCCACCCCCTTGCCGCAGACGTCGCCGACGGCGAACAGCGCGCCGCCGTCGGTCGGCAGCACGTCGTAGAAGTCGCCGCCGATGCGCAGGCTGTCGCCGGCCGCGCGATAGCCGCCGGCGAGGCTCATCCCGGCGGTGGTGGGCAGGCCCGCCGGCAGCAGGCTGTGCTGCAGTACCCGGGCCAGGTGGGTCTGCTCGTCGTACAGCTGTGCGGTGGCCAGGGCGGCACCGGCGCGGGCGGCGAACTCCCGGGTCAGTTCGAGATCACGCGCGTCGAACCCGGCCCGCCCGACTCGACGCAGCAGCACCAGGGCACCGGCGGTGCGTCCGGCACCGGGCATGGGGCTGACCAGCAGCGTCGCCTCCGGGGCGAAGTCCGCCGGGATCACCGGGTCCAGTCCGTCCCGCTGCGCGGCGGGCCAGGACCGGGGATCGGTGGGTTCGCCGTCGAACGCCTCGGCGAGCCCGGGCACGGCGGAGACGAGGGTCCAGTCCGCGCCGCCGCCGACCGGTGCGGCGTCCCGGTCGGTGTGCCGGACCCAGTGCGGTCGGTGCTCGGCCGGCACCGGCGGCAGGTGAACGACCAGGGCCAGGTCGGCCAGGTACGGCACGGGCAGGGTGGCGGCGGCCCGCACCGCCTGATCGCGATCCAGTGCCAGTCCGAGCCGGCGGCCGGAGCGGGCCAGGAAGCGGGTACGCCGACGCTCGGCCAGCAGCGCCTCGGCACACCGGTGCTCGTCGGAGACGTCACGCACGTACCAGGCGGATCGGCCACCGGCCAGCCGGTGGCGGAGACCACGCAGCAGTCGGCCGTGGTGCTCTGCGAGGAAGGTCTTCGCCCCGTCGGTGACCGCAGTCGCCAGGGCCGGCACCGGGCACCCCGCCAGGTCGGCGCCGGCCGCCAGTTCGGGTAGCAACTCCCTGGCCATCGCGTTGACCAGCACGACCAGCTCGGCCTCGTCGGTGGTCACCACGGCCTCGGTGAGCCCGTCGAGGATTTCGCGGGCGAGTTCGGCGTCCACGGGCGACGTGCGTGGGGACGCGCCGGGGCCGGTACGGCCCACCGGCCGGTCACCCGCAGGGCTGCTGTCGGCGGGGCTGCTGTCGGCGGGGCTGGCGAAGGCGTCCTGTCGGGTGCTGGTCACCGGCGCCCGCTGTACGTCCAGCGTTGTCGACCAGTATGCATTCCGGCGGTGCGCTCCTCGGGGTCAAGGGATCGTTGCCTCCCGACAAGAATACCGAGGCGCTGCTTGGCGCGCCGGTCGCGAGTCCTCGCCATCGCCCCGAGGTGCCAGCACACCCGGACCCGGCGGATCACCCGATCGCGCTAGACCCGGGCCAACCAGCCGGCGGGGCGCGCGATGATTCGGCGTACCACCGAGCCGGCCGCGCCCACCGCGGCGGCGTTGGGGCCGAGGGTGGCGGGCCGGACGGTGACCGGCGACCAGGCCGCGGTGAGTACCCGCCGGTCGATCTCGGCGAGCACCGGCGGCCGGAGCCAGGGGGTGAGCGGGGCGTAGGCCCCGCCGAGCACCACGGTGTCGAGATCCAGCAGGTTGATCACGCTGGCCACGGTGACGCCGATCGCGGTCCCGGCCTCGGCGAGGGCGTGCAGCACGGCAGCCTGTCCGACCTCGGCGAGCTGGGTCAGCCGGGCCGGTGCCGTGTCGGCCGGAAGGTCGGCCCCGATCAGGCCGGCGGCGGACAGGATCGCCTCCTGCCCGGCGTAGAGCTCCAGGCAGCCCCGGCCGCCGCAGCGGCAGGGTGGCCCGTCGGGACGGACCGGGATGTGCCCGATCTCGCCGCTCCAGCCGCGCGCACCCCGGAACAGCGCACCGTCGAGGACGATTCCGGCACCGATGCCGACCTCGCCGGAGATGTGCAGGAAGCTACCCGGCCCGGCCCCGGAATGCAGTTCGCCGAGGGCGGCGAGGTTGGCCTCGTTGTCCACCACCAGGGCCGGCACGCCGTCGACGGTCTCGGTCAGCGGTGCATGGTGGGCCAGCAACTCCGGCACCGGTACGTCGCGCCAGCCCAGGTTCGGGGCGAGGCGTACCCGGCCCGCGTCGTCGACCAGCCCGGGTACGCCGAGGGCGGCACCGGCCAGCGTGAGGCCCTGGCGCTCGGCGTCGGCGCGGGCCCGGGCGGCGAGGTCGGCCAGCCGGCCGAGCGCGTCGGCCGGGGAGACGGGGCGCAGGTCGGCTCGCCGTACCGTGTGGTGACGGACCTCGCCGGCGAGATCGACGACGCACGCGGCCAGGTAGTCGACGTTGATCTCCAGTCCGAGCCCGGCCGGGCCGTCGCCGGCGAGCACCAGCCCGCGGGCCGGCCGGCCGGCGCCGGCACGGGGGGTCGGTTCGGCCTCGGTGACCAGTCGGCCGGCGACCAGGTCCTCCACCACGGCCGAGACGGTGGCCCGGGTCAGCCCGGTCTCGGCGGCCAGCGCGGCCCGGGACGGCGGGCGGCCGGCGGCGGCGATCCGGCCGAGCACGAGGGCGAGGTTCAGTTCGCGCAGGCTGCCCTGCCGTACCGCACCGGCGGGCGCTGCGGGTGAGTTCACCCCTTGACACTGCCACATCGTGGTCATTTAATTCAACCACTGAACAAATAGCGGACGACACCACCGGAGGTCTGCCATGGCACCCCGTCCCACCCCTGCCGACAAGTTCTCCTTCGGGCTCTGGACGGTCGGCTGGCAGGGCCGAGACCCGTTCGGCCACGCCACCCGAGAAGCGCTCGACCCGGTGGAGTCGGTGCACCGGCTCGCCGAGCTGGGGGCGTACGGCGTCACCTTCCACGACGACGACCTGGTGCCGTTCGGCGCGGACGCCGCCACCCGCGACGCCCAGATCGCCCGGTTCCGCAAGGCGCTCGACGAGACCGGCATCGTGGTGCCGATGGTCACCACCGACCTCTTCCAG
Organism: Micromonospora phaseoli; assembly: GCF_900109115.1. Lineage (GTDB taxonomy): Bacteria > Actinomycetota > Actinomycetes > Mycobacteriales > Micromonosporaceae > Micromonospora > Micromonospora phaseoli. The sequence continues at coordinate 71,059 of NZ_FNYV01000003.1, read as the reverse complement.
CAGCCTGTCTTCAAGGACGGCGGCTTCACCAGCAACGACCGTGACGTGCGCCGTTACGCGCTGCGCAAGGTGCTGCGCAACATCGACCTGGCCGCCGAGCTGGGCGCCCGCACCTTCGTCATGTGGGGTGGCCGGGAGGGTGGCGAGTACGACGTGGCCAAGGACGTCCAGGCCGCGCTCGAACGCTACCGCGAGGCGGTCGACCTGCTCTGCCAGTACGTCATCGACCGCGGCTACGACCTGCGCTTCGCCCTGGAGCCGAAGCCCAACGAGCCGCGCGGCGACATCCTGCTGCCCACCGTCGGGCACGCCATCGCGTTCATCTCCACCCTGGCCCACCCCGACCGGGTCGGAGTCAACCCGGAGGTCGGCCACGAGCAGATGGCCGGACTGAACTTCGTCCACGGCATCGCCCAGGCGCTCTGGCAGGGCAAGCTCTTCCACATCGACCTCAACGGCCAGCGTGGCATCAAGTTCGACCAGGACCTGGTCTTCGGCCACGGTGACCTGCTCAACGCGTTCGCCCTGGTCGACCTGCTGGAGCACGGCGGCCCAGGTGGCGGCCCCGCCTACGACGGGCCGCGCCACTTCGACTACAAGCCGTCGCGCACCGAGGACCTCGACGGGGTCTGGGCCTCGGCGGCGGCGAACATGAGCACCTACCTGCTGCTCAAGGAGCGGGCCGCGGCGTTCCGGGCCGACCCGGAGGTGGCCGAGGCGCTCGCCGCGAGCAAGGTCAGCGAGTTGGCCGTACCGACCCTGGGCGACGGCGAGGGCTACACCGAGCTGCTCGCCGACACCAGCGCCTTCGAGGAGTTCGACGTCGAGGCGACCGCTGCCCGCGGCTTCGGCTTCGTCCGGCTGAACCAGCTCGCCGTCGAGCACGTGCTCGGCGCGCGCTGAGGCGGTCGGCATGCCGCTGGTCGCCGGGGTGGACTCCTCCACCCAGTCGTGCAAGGTGGTCGTCCGGGACGCGGAGACCGGCGCCCTGGTCCGGCAGGGCCGGGCGCCGCACCCGGACGGCACCGAGGTCGACCCGTCGGCCTGGTGGTCCGCCCTCCAAACCGCGATCGACGCCGCGGGCGGACTGGCCGACGTCGCCGCGGTGTCCGTCGCCGGCCAGCAGCACGGCATGGTCTGCCTGGACGACGAGGGCCAGGTGATCCGGCCGGCGCTGCTGTGGAACGACACCCGGTCCGCCGGCGCAGCGGCCGACCTGGTCGAGGAGGCCGGCAGCGGGCAGGCCGGGCGTCAGTTCTGGGCCGAGGCGGTGGGCAGCGTACCGGTGGCCAGCTTCACGGTCACCAAGCTGCGCTGGCTGGCCCGCAACGAGCCGGCGAACGCCGACCGGGTGGCGGCGGTCTGCCTGCCGCACGACTGGCTGACCTGGCAACTGGCCGGGGCACCCGGCCTGGACGCCCTGCGCACCGACCGCAGTGACGCCAGTGGCACCGGCTACTGGTCACCGGCCACCGGCGAGTACCGCCCCGACCTGCTGGAGCGGGCGCTCGGCCGGGCGGTGCGGGTGCCGACCGTGCTCGGTGCCGCCGAGTCCGCCGGTAAGTTGCCGGGCGGGGCGCTGCTCGGACCGGGCGCCGGGGACAACGCCGCCGCCGCCTTCGGGGTTGGCGCCGGGCCCGGCGACGTCGTGGTGTCGATCGGCACGTCGGGCACCGTGTTCAGCGTGGCCGACGCGCCGGCCGCCGACCCGACCGGTATCGTCGCCGGCTTCGCCGACGCCACCGGCCGCTTCCTGCCACTGGTCTGCACGCTCAACGCGGCCCGGGTGCTCGACGCGGCGGCCGGGATGCTCCGGGTGGACCTCGACGAGCTGGCCGAGCTGGCGCTCTCCGCGCCGCCCGGCGCGGACGGGCTGGTCCTGGTGCCCTACCTGGAGGGTGAACGGACCCCGAACCGGCCGCTGGCCACCGGGGCGGTGCACGGTCTGACCCTGCGCACCTCGACCCCTGCGTACCTGGCCCGGGCAGCCGTGGAGGGAATGCTCTGCGCGCTCGCCGACGGCCTGGACGCGCTCGCCGCCCAGGGTGCCACGGTACGACGGGTCATCCTGGTCGGCGGCGGGGCCCGCTCCGCGGCCGTACGCCGGATCGCGGCGCAGGTCTTCGGCTGCCCGGTGGTCGTTCCGCCGCCCGGCGAGTACGTCGCCGACGGTGCCGCCCGCCAGGCCGCCTGGCTGACCCTGGGCGGGGCGGAGGCGCCGTCGTGGACGCCGTCCGGCACCGAGGAGTACGCGGCCGAGCCGGTCCCGGCCATCCGGGAGCGCTACGCCGAGGCCCGCGAGCGCCATCTGGACCGTCCCGCCACGTGACGGCGGGTGGCGGTGCGTGTCCCGGCGGGGCGCGCACCGCCACCGGCGCCGCGGCCGACCCGGTGATCGGCCCGTTATCCAGCCCTGGTTGGCTGCCCGCATGACCTTGAGCACGGGCCGGCCCGCGCGGGCATGGGGCGGCGGTGCGACGCACCGCTTCTACAGCGTCGTGGTCTTCGTGCTGCTCGCGTCGCTGGACAACGTGGCGATCGGACTGGTGCCGCCGCTCTACGGCGCGATCGCCGACTCCTTCGCGGTGCCGCAGCGGCTGCTCGGCCTGGTCACCGCGGTCAGCTTCCTGGTCAGCGCGGTGGCGGCGGTCGGCTGGGCGTACTTCGGCGACCGCACCAACCGAAAGCCGTTGCTGATGATCGGCACCCTGCTCTGGGCCGCCGGCACGGGCGGCAGCGGACTGGCCGGCGACTATCCCACGTTCCTCGCCGCGCAGCTGCTCGCCGCGGTGGGGCTCGGCGCGGTCGGATCGGTCGGCTTCTCGGTGGTCACCGACCTGATCTCACCCCGCCGGCGGGGCCTGGTGATGAGCTTCTGGGGCCTCTCCCAGGGGGTGGGCACACTGGCCGGCACACTGGTCGGCGGGCTGCTCGGGGCGACCGACTGGCGACGGCCGTTCCTGCTGCTCACCGTCGTCGGGGTGGCCGCCACGGCGGCATACCTGTTCACCTACGACATCCGGCGGGGCCAGAGCGAGCCAGAGCTGGTCGACGCGCTCGCCGGTGGCGCGGAGTACGACTACCGGATCAGCCGGGCCGACCTGCCCGTCATCCTGGGCCGGCGGACCAACCGCTGGCTCATCCTCCAGGGCCTCACCGCGCAGGCCGCCTTCGGTTCGCTGGTCTGGCTGCCGGTGCTCTTCGCCGAGCGGGCCCGCGACCAGGGATACTCGCCCTCGACCGCGATCGTGGTGGGCAGCGTCTTCGCCACCCTGTTCCAGCTCGGCGGGGTGCTCTCCATCGTCGGCGGGCTGATCGGCGACGCCCTGCAACGGCGTACGCCTTCCGGTCGGGCCCTGGTCGCCGCCGTCGGCATCCTCGCCGCGGTCCCGTTCTACCTGGTGTTGTTCTTCGTGCCGATCCGCATCGAGGTGCCTGACGGCGCCGGCACCGGCGCGATCGTCCGGGCGGTGCTGGGCAGCGTGGTCACCGAGCCGACGGTCGGGCTGAGCCTGCTCACCGCGCTCCTCGCGTTGGCGCTGACCTCGGCCAACTCGCCGAACTGGTTCGCGCTGATCGCCGACGCCAACCCGCCCGAGCACCGGGGCACGGTCTACAGCCTCGGCAACCTGGTCAACGGGGTGGGCCGGGCGGCCGGCAACGGCCTGGTCGGGGTGGCCTTCCACGGCCTGCGGGCAGCCTTCCCGCCACCACTGAACTACGCCGTCGGGCTGGCCGCGTTCCAGCTCTTCTTCATCCCCACCGGCATCATGTACTGGCTGGCCGCCCGGACCTCGCCGAAGGACATCAGCGACGTGGAGCACCTGCTACACACCCGCGCCGAGAAGCTGTAGGTGTAAGGAAGGGCCCCTTTTTAACGCCGGGTGCATAGCAGGGGCCCCCTATTAACGCGGCGCCCCGTCGAGCCGGCGGGCGATGTTAATAGGGGGCCCCTGCTCTACCTGAGGCGTTAAAAGGGGGCCCTTCCTTAAACCTTGACCCAGACGGTGGCGTCGGTGGGGACCTGGCCGTCGGCATCCAGTGGGGCGCTGCTGTGCAGCAGTTCGCCGGCGGGAGCCGGTACGGAGGCGGCGCCGAAGTTGGTCAGTACGACCAGATCGCCGTTGCGGAAGGTCAGCACCTCGTCGCCGGAGGAGAGCCATTCCAGGGTGCCCCGACCGAGCCCGTGGGTACGGCGCAGCCGGAGCGCCGTCCGGTACATCTCGTACGTCGAGCCGGCAACCCCGCGCTGGCGGTCCAGCGCGTACTCGGCCCAGATCGGTGGCTGCGGCAGCCAGCTCGCGTCGGTCGGCCCGAACCCGTACGAGGGCGCGTCGGCCTCCCACGGGATGGGCACCCGGCAGCCGTCGCGGCCACGCTGGGTGTGCCCGCTACGTTCCCAGGTCGGGTCCTGGCGGGCCTCGTCGGGCATGGTGGTGTGTTCCGGCAGCCCGAGCTCCTCACCCTGGTAGAGGTAGGCCGAGCCGGGCAGGCCGAGCATCAGCAGGGTGGCCGCCCGGGCCCGCCGCAGGCCGGTCGCCGCGTCCGGTTGCTCGTCGCCGACGCCGATGCCGTTGGGCCGGGTGGTGCCGATCGGCAGGCCGAGCCGGGAGGCGTGGCGCACCACGTCGTGGTTGGAGAGCACCCAGGTGGTGGGCGCGCCGACCGTGTCGGTGGCCTCCAGCGACCGGGTGATCACCGCGTACTGGGCCGGGGCGGTCCAGGCGGCGAGCAGGTACTCGAAGTTGAACGCCTGGTGCATCTCGTCGGGGCGTACGTACCGGGCCAGCCGCTCGGCTGGCTCCACCCACGCCTCGGCGACCAGGATCCGCTCGCCGGGATAGCCGTCCAGCAGCCGCCGCCACTGCCGGTAGACCTCGTGCACGCCGTCCTGGTCCCACATCGGCGGGCGAGGCTTGTCCGCCTCCTGCCCGGAGAGGATCTCCTGCGGTTCCTGCCAGTCGGCCAGGTCGGCCTGCTTGATGAGGCCGTGCGCCACGTCGACCCGGAAGCCGTCCACGCCACGGTCCAGCCAGAAGCGCAGCACGTCCAGGAACTCCGCGTGCACCTCGGGGTTGTCCCAGTTCAGGTCGGGCTGGCCGGTGTCGAACAGGTGCAGGTACCACTGGCCGTCGGCGACCCGGGTCCAGGCTGGGCCGCCGAAGACGCTCTGCCAGTCGTTGGGTGGCTCGGCACCGTCGGGTCCCCGGCCGTCGCGGAAGATGTAGCGCTGCCGTTCGGCGCCACCTGGCCCGGCGGCCAGGGCCGCCTGGAACCAGGCGTGTGCCGAGGAGGTGTGGTTGGGCACCAGGTCGACGATCACCCGAAGGCCGCGGGCGCGGGCCTGCGCGATGAGGTCGTCGGCGTCGGCGAGCGTGCCGAACAGTGGCTCGACGCCCCGGTAGTCGGCCACGTCGTATCCGGCGTCGGCCTGCGGTGACGGGTAGAACGGCGAGAGCCAGATCGCGTCGACGCCCAGCTCCGCCAGGTGGTCGAGGCGGGCGGTGATCCCGGGCAGGTCGCCGATGCCGTCACCGCCGGAGTCGGCGAACGAGCGCGGATAGATCTGGTAGATCACCGCCTCCGTCCACCAGCCGGTGGCCGGGTCGGCGGGCGGGGCCTGGTGCGTCGCATTGTCGTTCAGGGCGTTCTCCCATGGTCGAGTCGTGCGGGCCGGTGGGCCCCGGGCGACGGTGGTGACTGGCGTTCAGTGTGCCCGCGCGGGTGCGGTCGATTCACGCACGACCAGCCGAGTGGGCAGAATCACCGAGGATCCCGGCGTGCTCGTGCCGGCCGCGCCGGTGCGGCCGCAGAGCGGGTCGAGCAGCAACTTCGCGGCCAGCCGGCCCTGCTCCGCGGCCGGCTGGGCGATGGTGCTCAGCCCGAGTACGCCGGAGAGGGCGTGGTCGTCGATGCCGATCACACTGACGTCCTGGGGTACCCGCAGGCCGGCGTCGCGCAGCGCGGTCAGCGCGCCCATGGCCATCTCGTCGCAGGCGGCGAAGATGGCCGTCGGCGGGTCGCCTCGGCGCAGCAGTTCCTCGGTGGCCCGGGTGCCACCGGCGATGTCGAACCGCGACTCCACGTCGAGACTCGGGTCGGGGCGTAGGCCGGCCGCCCGCAGCTCCTCCTGGTAGCCCCGGCGTCGGTCGAGGTGTGCGGTGAAGGCGAGTTCGTCGTCGGGGTCACCCGAGATGTGCGCGATCCGGCGGTGTCCGAGGTCCAGCAGATGCCGGGTGGCGATCCGCGCCGCAGCCAGGTCGTCGATGCGTACGCAGGGCCAGCCGGGCACGGTGGTGCCGGAGCTGATGGTCACCCCCGGCAGCTCCAGCGCGGCAAGGGTGGACAGGTCGGCGGCGCGCAGCGGGGTGGCGACCAGCATGATCGCGTCCACCCGCTTGTGCAGGTTGGCGGCGTGTAGCAGGCGCTGCCGGTTGCGCTCCCGCCCGCCGAGGTTGTGCAGCAGCAGGTCGTAGCCGGCCTGGTGGAAGAAGTCCTCGACCGCCTCGACGACCACGCCGAAGAACCACCGGGTGATCCGGGGGACCACCACCGCCACGGTGCCGGTCCGGCCGCCGGCCAGCCGTGAGGCGCTGGGCGAGACGGCGTACTGCAGCTGCTCGGCTGCGGCCAGCACCCGCCGACGGGTGGCCGCCGACACCGTCGGCAGCCCGCGCAGCGCCCGGGAGACGGTGGCCGTGGAGACTCCGGCCAGTCGGGCGACGTCGTCGATCTTCGTCACGGTGAACCCCGCTCCGGTCCCCGCCGTGGTGCCGCCGCTGCCGGCGACACCACGGACGGATCAGCCCTTGACGCTGCCGGCGAGCAGTCCTCGGACGAAGAACCGCTGCAACGACAGGAACACGATCAGCGGTACGACGATCGAGACGAACGCTCCGGCGGTCAACCGTTGCCATTCGTTGCCCCGGGTGCCGGCCAGTTCGGCCAGCCGGACGGTGAGCGGCGCGGTGACGTCACTGCCACCGGCGAAGATGAGCGCCACCAGCAGGTCGTTCCAGACCCAGAGGAACTGGAAGATGCCGAACGCGGCCAGGGCGGGTGCGATCAGTGGCAGCACGATGGTGCGGAAGATCTTGGGGTGGGTGGCCCCGTCGACCCGGGCCGCCTCCATCAGGTCCCTGGGTAGTTGTGAGACGAAGTTGTGCAGCAGGTACACGGCGAACGGCAGGGCGAAGCAGGTGTGCGCGAACCACACCTGGGCGAAGTTCTGCGCGCCGTCGAGATTCCAGGCCGGCATCAGGGTGACGCCGCCCAGGCTGACTCCGCGCGAGAAGAAGCTCAGCAGCGGCACCAGGGCCATCTGCAGCGGCACGATCTGCAACGCGAAGATGCCGATGTACACCAGGTCCCGGCCGCGGAAGTTGATCCACGCCAGCGCGTACGCGGCCATCGCCGCGAACGCCAGCGGGAACAGTACCGACGGCAGGGTGATCACCAGGGAGTTGACGAAGTAGTTGGCGAGCTGCCCGGATCCGGAGGCCTGACCGAACAACACGTCCTGGTAGTTCTGCAGGGTGAACTCGGGGTCGCGGAAGAAGGTCCACCAGCCGGTGGTCTTGATCTGGTTCTCCGGCCGGAGCGAGGAGACGAACAGGCCGAAGGTGGGGATGGTCCAGACGACCGCGATGACGATCGCGACCAGGGTCGCGGTGCGGCTGCTCAGCCGCGTGCGTACCCGGGACGCCCGGGTCGTGGGTGAACCGGTGTCCTGGGTGCCGGCGGCGACCGGGGGAGTGGTGGTGGTCATCTCAGCCCTCCCGTCGCTGCTGACGAATGTTGCGGATCTGGAAGATCACGATCGGCACCACCAGGACGAAGAGGAAGACCGCCAGGGCCGAGCCCTGCCCGTTCTGGCCGTACCGGAACGCCTGGTTGTACATCTCGTTGGCGATCACGCTGGTGTCGTAGTTGCCGTTGGTGGAGGTCCGGACGATGTCGAAGACCTTCAGCGTGGCGATCGAGATGGTGACCACCACCACGATCATTGCGGGCCGGATGCTGGGCAGGGTGATCTGGGAGAACATCTGCCACGGGCTGACCCCGTCGAGGCGGGCGGCCTCGACGATGTCGGCCGGAATGGCCTTGATCGCCGCGGAGAGCACCACCATGGCGAAACCGGCCTGGATCCACACCATGATCACGATGAGCAGCAGCGTGTTCAGTGGCGAGTCGAGCAGCCACTGCCGGGGTTCGCCGCCGAGACTGACCATGATCTGGTTGAGCAGACCGATCTGCTCCTCGCCCTCGCCGCGGTAGGCGTAGACGAACTTCCAGATGATGCTCGCCCCGACGAACGAGATCGCCATCGGCATGAAGATCAGTGACTTGGCCACCGACTCCAGCCGGGCCTTGTCCACCAGCACCGCGTAGAGCAGGCCGATGGAGGTGGCCACCAGCGGAACCAGGGTCACCCAGATCAGGGTGTTGAGCAGTACCCGCACGATCGAGTCGTCGGCGAACATCCAGCGGTAGTTGTCCAGGCCGACCCAGTTCTGACTGCCGCCATCCATGAACGACAGCAGCGTGGTCCGGATCGCCGGGACGACCAGGCCGATCAGCAGCAGTAACAGCGTCGGCAGCAGGAAGAAGATCGCGAACAACCCCTCGCGGGGCTTGGCCCGCCGGGGCGGGGCCCCGCTGGCGGACCCGGCTATGAGTCGTGCCTCCCGGCGCCGGGCGAAGAACGCCGGCACCACGTCGAGCAGCACGAGCAGACCGCCGACCACCACCGCGAAGGCGATCAGCCCCCACAGCAACATCATGAGTTTCGGTGTCTGGGCGGCGAAGTCGAAGTTCATCAACCCTCCCAAGGGTTCTCGGCAGAGCCGGTGGGCCGGCCCGCGTGCGCGGACCGGCCCACCGCTGGACTTACTTCCAGCTGCTCTCGATGCCCTGGAGGACGGTGGCGGTGTCCCGCCCGTTGATCCACTCGACCATGCCCTTCCAGAAGGTCCCGGCGCCCACGGCGGCGGGCATCAGGTCGGAACCGTCGAACCGGAAGACCGAGCTGTCGTCCTGGAGGATCTCCACCGACAGCTTGTCGATCGGGTTGGCGACGTTGGCCAGGTCGACCTTGTTGTTCGCGGACACCCAGTCGCCGATCTTGGCGCGACTGTTGGCGTGCTCACCCGAGGCGAGGTAGGTCTGCACCGCCTGCACCTCGGGGCGGTCGTTGAACGCGGTCACGAACTCGCCGCCGCCGAGCACCGGCTTGCCCTTCGCCGGGTCGATGGCCGGGAAGTAGAACGCGAAGACGTCGCCGTCCTCGGCGACCTTGGTGTTCTCCGGCCACTGGTTGGCGTAGAACGACGCCTGCCGGTGCAGGGCGCACTTGCCCTGGGTGATCGGCACACCGGCCTCCTGGAAGGCGGTGGTGGCGATGCTGCGTACGCCGCCGAAGCCGCCGTTGACGTACTTGTCGTTCTTGAGGATGGTGCCGGCGCGGTCCAGCGCCTCGGCGACCCGCGGGTCGTTGAACGGGATCTGGTGCGTGGTCCACTGGTCGTAGACCTCGGGGGTCTGCGTCCGCAGCATCACGTCTTCGATCCAGTCGGTGGCCGGCCAGCCGGTGGCCTCACCGGACTCGATGCCAGCGCACCACGGCTTGGTGCCGCTGTCCGCGATGGTGTCGCTGAGCTTGATCATCTCGTCCCAGGTGGTCGGGACGGTCCAGCCCTTCTCCTGGAACATCTTCGGCGAGTACCAGACGAACGACTTGACGTTCGATCCGAGCGGCGCGCCGTAGAAGGTGCCGTTGACGGTGCTGTACTTCAGCCAGTCAGCCGGGTAGTTCTCCTCGGCCATCGCCTTGGTGTCGGCGCTGGCCGGCTTCAGCTGGTCGCGCTCGGCAAACCGCGCGAGCAGGCCGGGTTGGGGGATGAAGGCCAGGTCGGGGGCGTTGCCGCCGTCGACGCGCACGGGAAGCTGGGCCTCGAACTCGCCGCTTCCCTCGTGGTTGATCGTGATGCCGGTGCAGTCCTCGAACTGCTTCCAGGACTCCGCCAGCCGGTCGGCCTCGAGGTCCCGGATGGACGAGTAGATGGTTACCGTCTTGCCGTCGTGGCCCTGGTACTTCTCGTACGGGGCACACTCCGCGGAATCGGCGTTGTTGTTGCCGCTGTTGCTGCTGCTTCCGGTGCCGCAGGCGGTGGCGCTGAGCGCCAGTCCGATCGCGCCAGCGATCGCGAGGGCCTGGCGTGGCCTGGCAGAGATCGCCATGCCGTCCTCCTTCCTAGCCGGCGCTGGTCGGTTCGCATGCGAGTGACCTGGCGCCGGTCCGATGGGCGTGGTCACATGTAAGCGCTTGCATCGGGGCGAGGTCCAGCCCTAGGACGGACACGACCAAGTAACAATCCGGAAACCTGGCGGCGGGCGCTGGATGCGCTCCCACCCGCGTAAACCTCGCTCGCCGAGCATTGGATGTATCTGTCAGCGGGAGGTGGTTCCGGTGAAGAATTCCAGCATCGGAGGTGCTGGATGAGCCGAGCTGCTCCCGGCCGGTGCGGTCAGCTGTTCAGCTGCCAGACCGAGTAGTTGAGCGACGCGGCGAAGGTGACCCAGGCCCAGTACGGCAGCAGCAGCGCCGCCGCGGCGCGACTGACGCGCCAGAACAGCAGGACGGTCACGCCGATCGCCAGCCACAGCAGCACGATCTCGGCGAAGGCCAGCCCGTACCAGCCGGCGGCGAAGAAGAGCGGGGTCCAGGCGGCGTTGAGGGCCAGCTGGACCACCCAGGCGCCAAGCTCCGGGCCGAACCCGACCTGGCGCCAGGCCAGCCAGCCGGAGATCGCGATCATGACGTAGAGGATCGTCCAGACCGGGCCGAACAACCAGGACGGCGGAGCCCACGCGGGCTGCTCAAGACCCGAGTAGTCGGCGGCGGCCCCCACCGCGGCCAGGTTGCCGATGGCGGCGGCTGCCAGGACGGCCGCCCCGAGCCCGGCCAACACCCACCACTGGCGAGCGCCGTGGTGTCGGGTCTGCTGCGTCGTCGTCGGCATGAAGGGGGGTTCTCCGCGTTCCGGGGGTGGCAAACCTGTCATCGGAGGACCGTGCGGGCCCTGCCGGACCGCAGACAGCACGCCGGGGTCGCCGCGTCCGGTGGCTCCTGTCGGGAGGACGGAGTTCCGGTCACGACGACCCCGGCGGGTCCGGTGTGCGACGCCCTGCGCCGCCGGATCAGTTGAAGATACTGACACCACCCGGGCCGACGAGCAGCCCGACCACGATGAGGACGATGCCCCAGAGGATCTGCCGACGGAACAGCGCGAGGATGCCGGCGACCACCAGTACGACTGCGAGAATCCAGAGAATCAGCTCCATGGTTGCTGAATACCCCCGGCACCGACTCCGGAAACCTCCCCCTGATCAAGGTGGTCACCCAGGTGGAAGACGCTGTACGCCTGCTTGATCACCGGATGGGCGACGTTGCGGACGCGTACCCCTCCCGGGGTGGTGCCCCGCTCGGTTCCGTGGTGCGCGTGCCCGTGCAGGGCCAGCGCGGTCGGTGCCGAGTCGATCGCCTGCCCCAACTGGTAGCAGCCCAGGAACGGGTAGATCTCCAACGGCTCGCCGGCCAGGGTGTCCGGCACCGGTGAGTAGTGGCTCAGCGCCACCAGCACGTCGCACTCCAGCGAGCGCAGCGCCTCGCCCAGCCGGTCGGCGCTCTCCGTCGTGGTGCGGACGAATGCCTTCATCTCCGGCTCGCCGAAGTCGCTGGCGCACCGCCCGGCGAAGCCACCGCCGAAGCCCTTGACCCCGGCGATGCCGAGCCGGCCACCGGGGCAGTCCAACACCACGCCGTCGCCCTCCAGCACCACGATGCCCACCTCCTGCAGGGCGCCGATCACCTCTGGCACCTGGTCGCACTGGTGGTCGTGGTTGCCGAGCACGGCGATCACCGGCACGCCCAGGCCACCGAACTCGCGCGCCACACAGCGCGCCTCGGCCTCGGTCCCGTGCCGGGTCAGGTCCCCGGCCAGCAGTAGCGCGTCGACGCTGCCGGGCAGTTCCTCAAGGGCGGGCCGGAACCGGCCGACCACGTCCTCGTCCAGATGCACGTCGCCCACGGCGGCGATCCGGATAACCATCAGACCTCCTCAGGGCAGTTGCTCGATCTCCGTGGGTGCCTGCGTGCGGGTCACCCCGATGTCACTGGTGATCGGCACGTCCGGGAAGCGTTCAGCCACCCGGCGCATGATCTCCTCCCGCCGATGCGCGCTTTCGACCTCGCCGTGCAGCACGAGGGCGCGTTCGGTGCGGACCACGGTGATCCCCTGCTCGGCGACGGCCGGATCCTCGGTGAGCAACCGGTGGATCTCCGCCTCGACGTACTCGTCGGGCGGCCCGGCGCCGGAGTCGTGATGCGCGGTCACGGTGTCCCCCTCCCATCGGCCGTGCCGGGCTGCGGCACGACGTCCAGCCTGTCCAGCAGCACCAGGAACGACTCGGCGTACGGCGAGTGCTGCGTCTCCTTGCGTACCCGCTCCCAGTCGATCTGCTCTCGCAGCGACCGGGCCAGCGGCAGGCCGCGGGCGAAGTCGCAGTAGTGCTGGGAGAAGCTCATCAGTTTGTGCACCATCAGCTGGGTGGCCGACAGCACCGGCATGTGGATCGCGTCGACCGGCCGCACCACCGTGTCACCGAAGGTCTCCTCGGTCACCGGGGTCTCGATCGGGCGGTGGATCAGATCCACCATCCGGCCGCCGTCGTAGACCTTGACCAGCCAGTCCTCCGGTGGCCGCTCGGCGGTGAAGCCGGCCTGGACCAGCGCCTCCAGCGCGGCCTCGACGTCCTGTTCCTGGATGAGGAAGTCGACGTCGTGCTCACTGGAGTGCCCGCCGTGCGCGTACACGGCGAAGCTGCCGCCAAGGGCGAACGCGATGTCCGACTGCTTGAGCACGGCGGCGACCTTCTTGAGGGTGTGTAGGAGAGTTTCGTCGTCGCGCTCGGCCATCTCGCCTCTCCCGTCGACTTGTCGGGGTGCCACCGGTGGGATCTCGATCGGTACCCGGCATTCCGGTCGCCCACACCTGTACGACTCGCGGAAGGGTGCGAACAGCTACCGGATGGTACGAATCGGACAGGTGCCCATGCGTGGATCGGATAGCCTGTGGAGAGTGGCCAGATCGACGGGAGTCCCCGGATCGACGGGAGTCCGGCGCGGCGCGGCCCGACTCCGCACCGTCGCCCTGATCGGCATCGACGGATCGGGCAAGACCACCCAGGCGTACCGGCTCGCCGAGGCGCTCAACGCGGCGGGACACCCCGCCACCTACCATCGCAACGCCGGCGGCCGGCGATGGCTCGGTCGGGCCGCCCAACGGCTCGGCCGGCCCGACGCGCAGGGGCTCGTCGGGCGTGACGGGATGCTCCTGGTGGAGTCCCTGCTGCGGTGGCTGGCCATCGCGATGACGCTGCTCGGCAGCCTGTTCAGCGGCCGGGTGGCCGTGATGGACCGCTACGCCGCCTGCCAGTACGCCAGTCTCCGGGCGCACGGCGGGCACCGCTGGGAGCGCCTGGTCCGGGCGGCCTACCGGATCTTCCCCCGACCGCAGGTGACGTTTCTGCTGACCGTGGACCCGGGAGAGGCGTACCGGCGGATCGAGCGTCGGGGCACCGACCACGAGAGCCTGGACTATCTGAGCGCCGCCGACCGGGCCTACCGGGCGTTGCCGGAGCATCCGACGTTCGTACCGGTCGACGGGGATCGGCCGGCGGAGGAGATCGCTCGCGAGATCCGGGGGCACCTGGCCGCCTGGCTGGCAGCCGGCGACGGGCCGGTCGGGCAGGATCCGACGACGGCCCGGCAGCCGTCACCCGGCCCGGTGCGGGACCTGGTCCCGCTTCAGGCCCGTCCGTAGACCGGTACGGCCGCGCCGCTGGTCGGCGCCGACTCGTCCGACGCCAGGAAGCGGATCACCGAGGCGATCTCCGCCGGATCGACCCAGCGCGACTGGTCGGCGTCGGGCATGGCGTCCCGGTTGGTCGGCGTGTCGATGACGCTCGGCAGCACCGTGTTGCAGCGGACCCCGGCGTTCCTGTACTCCACCGCAACGGCGGCGGCGAAGCCGAGCACGGCGGCCTTGGCGGTCACGTAACCGGCGACGCCCGGGAATGGCGCGAGGGCGGCCCGGGCGGCCACGCAGACCACCGCGCCACCTCCGGCGGCGACCAGGTGGGGCAGCGCGGCCCGGGTGACCAGGTGGGTCGGGCGAAGGTTGAGGGTCAGCATCCGCTCGAAATCCTCGATCGGGGTCTCGTGGACCAGGCCGGTGCTGGCGTACCCCCCGACGAGGTTGACCACGGCGCGCAGTGGCGCCGCCGGATCGCCGGCCGCCACCTCGGCGGCCCGGGCGGCGTCCCGCGCGTCGGTCAGGTCCGCGACGAGCCGGACCGGCGCGTTGGCGTCCGGTCGGGGAGTCGGGGTCGGCTGCTGGCGTTGGGCCGCGACCACGCGCCAGCCCGCCTCGACGAACGCGGCGGTGACCGCCGCGCCGAGTCCGCCCGTGCTCCCGGTGACCAGCACACTGCGATCCGCCATGACAGGAGGCTAGTGCCGCCGCCCGGTCGGTGGGTCACCGGCCCCACCCGACCGGGGTGACCCGGCCCGGCGGGGGAGGCGGCCAGGGTGGACCAGGTGGCAGGCTGGAGCCGCCGTGCACCGGTGTCGTCAGGTCCGCCGGGCGGGCGCGTCATGGTTGACGCTCCAGGGCCGCTGAAAGTAAGTTTCATCCGTGGCGAAGAGTTCGAAGATTTCCGCAGGTCGCGAACCGGGTGGGCTGATCGTCCACATCAGCGGCCTGCTCCCGTCGCTGTCGCCGGCCGAGCAGCGGGTCGCCCGGCTGGTGGTCGCCGACCCCGCGGAGGCGGCCCGGCGGACCATCACCGACCTCGCCACCGCCGCCGAGACGTCCGAGGCGACCGTCATCCGGTTCTGCCGCTCCGTCGGCATGGACGGATATCCGCAGCTGCGGATCCGGCTCGCCGCCGAGGCGGCCCGGCGGGTAGAGCCCCTTGACGCGCGGGTGGTCGGCGGAGACATCCCGCCCGGCGCCGACCTCGCCCAGATCATCGCGACCATCGCCTTCAACGACGCCCGGGCGGTGGAGGAGACCGCTGAGCAGCTCGATCCGGTGGTCTGCGGGCACGTGGTGGACGCGATCGTCGGTGCCGGTCGGATCGACATCTACGGCGCCGGAGCGAGCGGCTTCGTCGCCTCGGACTTCCAGCAGAAGCTGCACCGGATCGGCCGCACCGCCTTCTACTTCCCGGACGTGCACACCGCGTTGACCTCGGCGGCGCTGCTGGGCCGTGGTGACGTCGCCGTCGGCATCTCGCACACCGGCACCACCTCGGACGTGGTCGAGGTGCTGGAGCAGGCCCGCACCCGCGGAGCCACCACCGTGGTGCTGACCAACTTCCCGCGTTCGCCGGTCACCGAGGTCGCCGACCACGTGCTCACCACCGCGGCCCGCGAGACCACCTACCGTTCCGGGGCGACGGCCAGCCGACTCGCCCAACTCACCGTGGTCGACTGCCTGTTCGTCGGCGTGGCCGCGCGCAACCGTCCCCGGGCCCGCAAGGCGCTGGAGGCGACCGCCGAGGCGGTCCGGTCCCATCGGCTCGGCTCCGGCCGGAGGCGGGCATGACCGCCGGTGCGGTGGAGCCCCACGAGGCACCCGTTCCGACCGGCCGCAGGCCGGTGGTCAGGGTCGGCGCACCGACCGAGCGGCGCAACCCGCTCAGTGTCGACCTGGACCTGATGTCCACCCGGGACGTGCTCTCCGTGATCAACGAGGCGGACCGGCGGGTGCCGATTGCGGCGGCCGCCGTCGTCGACGAGATCGCCGAGGCCGTCGATCTGGCGGTAACGGCGTTGCGCGGCGGGCACCGGGTGCACTACTTCGGCGCCGGCACCTCGGGCCGGTTGGGCGTGCTCGACGCCGCCGAGTTGGCGCCGACCTTCAACTCGCCGCGGCACTGGTTCTGTGCCCACCTCGCGGGCGGCCCGGACGCGATGTGGCGGGCCGTGGAGGACGCCGAGGACGACGACGGCGGTGGCGCCGCCGAGGCCGGTGACTGTGTCGAGCCGGGGGACGTGGTGGTGGGACTCACCGCGAGCGGGCGCACCCCGTACGTCCTCGGGGCGCTCGCCGCGTCCCGGGCAAACGGTGCCTCGACAGTGCTGCTCTGCGCGAATCCGGAGACGCCGGCCGCCCCCGCCGTCGACGTCTTCATCGGGGTGGACACCGGACCCGAGGTGGTTGCCGGCTCGACCAGGATGAAGGCGGGCACCGCCCAGAAACTCGTGCTGAACGGCTTCTCGACGGCGGTCATGGTGCGCCTGGGGCGGGTCTACTCGAACCTGATGATCGACATGGTGGCCACCAACGCGAAGCTCCGGGGACGAATGATCTCGATCCTGGTCGAGTCGACCGGTTGCGCCGAGGAAGTCGCTCGGCAGGCACTCGACGAGGCCGGCGGTGACCTGAAGACCGCCCTGGTCAGCCTGGTTTCCGGGGTGGCGGCGACCACCGCCAGGGCCGCCCTGGCCCGGTCCGCCGACCAGGTTCGCGGAGCTCTCGCCCTGCTCGCGTCCTGAATCCGACGCTCGTGTACCGGTTACCCGGGGTGGGCATAGGACCGGGGCACGGATTGTTCATCAGGGCGTGGGGTATTACCACCGGCGTGGATGAACCAACCCGTCCGCGTACGCGTATCAGGCAGTGACCAGGATCGCAGCACGGTGGTGACCCGGGTCGCTGTGCCTGCCGGCCGGCAGTGTTGCCATGGACCGGGACGGACGGCGATCCGTCGATCCGTCGACCTCACGGGGAGTCTGCCGGCGACCGGCAGACAGGGTGCTGACAGCAAACGTGGACCGTGCTCTCAGCTGATTATCAGGCATTCGTGACACTTTCGACCCACGACATGGAATCCCCGATACGTCTCATCTGTTGTGTAGATGTCAGCACCTGTGGGCACAGCGGATGTTACGGGGGAGGGCTGATGGGCGTGGGGATGGCAAGGAACCGGGCAACCGGCGCGAGCGAGGGGACCGTGGGCACCGTGGACAAGAACATCGGGATGCGTACCGACGAGGTTGCCGAGGAGCGCGACCTGGTCGGAGTCTACCTGCACGAGATCTCCCGGACGCCACTGCTGGACGCCGCCAAGGAGGTCGACCTCTCCAAGGCCATCGAGGCCGGGCTCTACGCCGAGCACCTGCTCGGGGAGGACCGCGTACCCGATGGGGCCACCCGGGACGATCTGGCGCTGTTGGTCGCCGAAGGTGAGCGGGCCAAGGACCTGTTCATCCGGGCCAACCTGCGACTGGTCGTGTCGATCGCCCGACGTTACGTGCGTTCGGGGATGCCAATGCTGGACCTGATCCAGGAGGGCAACACCGGCCTGGTCCGGGCGGTGGAGAAGTTCGACTACGAACGTGGATACAAGTTCTCGACCTACGCGACCTGGTGGATCCGCCAGGCGATCAGCCGGGCGATCGCCCAGCAGGAGCGCACCGTGCGGCTGCCGGTGCACCTGGTGGAGGACGTCAACCGGATGCGCAACGTGGCCCGTCAGCTGACCCGCGAACTGGGCGGCGACCCGGAGCCGGAGCAGATCGCGGCGGCCCTGGGCGTGACCGTCGAGCGGGTCAACGAGTTGGTCCGCTGGTCGCAGGACACCGTCTCGCTGGACACCCCGATCGGCGACGACGGCGACACCAACCTCGGCGACCTGGTCGCCGACAGCGACGCCCCGTCGCCGGAGGAGATCGTCCTGACCGGGCTGGAGCGGCAGCGCATCGAGGGGCTGCTCAACCACCTCGACGACCGTTCGGCCGGCATCATGCGGGCCCGCTACGGGCTGGAGGACGGCCGGGAGCACTCGCTGACCGAGGTGGCCTCGCGGTTCTCGCTGTCCCGGGAGCGAATCCGGCAGTTGGAGATCCAGGCGCTCGGCCGGCTCCGTGAGCTGGCCCGCGCGGAGGGCCTACAGGCCGCCTGAGCTGGTAAGAACGACGGCGAACGGCCGGCGTCCGATAGGGGGACGCCGGCCGTTCGCCGGCTACGACAGCCAGTTGACGCCGACCCCGACGCGCCGGGATCGGTTCAGCGGACCCTGCCGTAGCCGTAGGGAGCCATCAGGTCCACGTCGCGCTTCTCCACGTTGCGGCCGAAGGTCGGTGCGTGGATGACCTGCCCGCTGCCCACGTAGATCGCCACATGGCCGAGGCTGCGATAGAAGACGAGGTCCCCGGGGCGCAGCTCAGCGCGGCTGATGTGCGCCACCACACCCCACTGCATCCGGGTGTTGTGCGGCAGGGACCTGCCCGCCGCCCGCCACGCGGCCGAGGTCAGCCCGGAGCAGTCGTAGCTGCCCGGCCCATCCTTGCCCCAGCCGTACGGCTTGCCGAGCGCGCCGTACGCGTATCGCACGGCGACGCCTGCCTGACCGGAGACGGCAGGCGCGTCGTCTGCGCTGCTGGCCCGGTTGGTCGGGCGTTCGGTGGCTCGGCCGTACGCCTCCCGACGCAGCTCGTAGAGCCCGGCCAGGTCGCGTTCGATCCGCTGCTTCGCCGCGGCCAGTTCCCGGGACTGCGCCGCCTGCCGGCTGAGCGTGACGTCCAGTCGGGTCTTCTCGTCGAGCAGCCGCTGCTGGTCGGCGGTGAAGCTGGCGATGGTGGCCTGCCGTTGCCGGCTCAGATGGTCCAGCGTGCCGAGCCGGTCGAGCACGGCGGACGAGTCGCCGCCGTGCAGCAGCGCGTCCACGGCGCCGAGATTGCCGGTCTTGTACGCGGTGACCGCCATTTCGCCGACGTCCGCTCGGCTCTGCTCGGTCTGCTGCTCCAGCGGGCCGATCCGGGCCTCCAGCCGCTCGACGGCGGTCCGGTTCTCCTTGATCTTTTCCCGCAGTTCGTTGTGGGACTCCACCACGCGTTCCAGTTCGGTGGAGGACTTCTCGATCCGCCGGGTCAGTTCGGCGGGTGAAGGTTCGGCCCGGGCCACCGTCGCCGGCACGACCAGTGCCAGCGAGAAGGCGGCGACCGTCAGGGCGCGCAGCGTGTGCGTCAGGGACGACAAGAGCTCGGACGCTCCTCTCCCGGGGCCGGCGCGGGCTGCTGATGCTCCGCGACGGCGTCGGCCCGGTGCCGTCCGGTCGGACGGCGGCCGGCCGAGCCGACCTGCCCAACCTAGTACGGGACGGGAGTCATCCGCAGAGAAAGTCGGGACCGATGGTGGCGGTGGGGCGACGCCGATCCGGGCAAGTCGGCCTTGATGGCTTATCTAGCCAGATGCCGGACTAGTCGCTCTCGGCGCATGACGTCGGATGCCGGACCGCTATAACCGATAAGACGGACTTGGCGTGCTCTTTCCGGCGGGAATGATCCCGGCGGGCACCTCTGACCACTGGAAACGGCCGGGCCGAACTGGCGCGCCCGGCCCACAATGAATCGCGCAGCCGGGATTTCCGCCAACCGGCGTCGATGGCAGAGATCGGCGGGGACCCAACCCGGCAGCACCAGCCGTGGAAGGAGGGCCGTGAACCCTGAAGGCGCGAGGACACACCCGCCGCGGCCACCACGGGGCGCCGGCCGGGAGCCTACGCTGCTCTACGCCCGACCCGGGATCATCGTCACCGTCGACCGGTTCACGGTCGGTCGCACCAGCTGGCGGGTCGCCGAGATGACCCACCTGCACAGCACCCGAGGACCGCACGACCGGGTGGCGACCCGGGCCGTCCTGGTCTCCACGGCGGTGATCGGCGGGGTCGGCCTGCTACTCGGCTTCACCGGTGGGCTGCAACGGCTCACCGCCGGGGCGTACCTCCTCCTGGGTGCCGTGTTCCTGGTGCCGGTGCTGCTCGCAATGGCCGGCGACCGGTGGCGTCCGCCGGCGTACGAGCTGTGGGGCCGCGTTGCGGGGGCGGACGAGCTGCTGTTCAGCAGCGACGACGAGCGCCAGTTCGGCCAGGTGAGCCGGGCGTTGCGCCGGGCGCGGGAGATGAACAGCTACGGCGCCTGGGAGGACCCGCTGACCGTCACGCAACCGTGGCGACCTCGGCGCTAGCCGGCGACCGGTTCCGGTGCCGGCTCCTGATTCCGCTGCTCGGCAACGACCAGGGCGCTCACCCGGCGCTCGGCCCAGAAGGAGACGAACGGCACGGTGCCGGCGAGCATCACCAGGACCATCCGCTTGAGCGGCCAGTTGGCCCGCCGGGACAGGTCGAACGCGGCGACCAGGTAGAGCATGTAGAGGAAGCCGTGCGCCTGGCCCACGGTCTCCACCACGATCGGGTTGTCGAAGCCGTACTTCAGTGGCATACCGATCACGACCAACAGGATCAGCACCACGCCGACGACCCAGGCGATCACGCGGTATCGGGTGAGGGCAGCGCGCACTTTCTCGTCCGTCCTTCCGGGCCCGGCCTCAGCCGGGATAGTCGCCGGGCTTCGCGCCCGGATTGGCGTTCAACCATGACAGGTAGCGGTTGTAGGCGGCCAGGTCGGCGTCGCCGTCGTCACCGGTGGTGACCCGGGCGACCCGTACCGGCCGACGGATCCCTGGTCGCGGCCGGCCCGCACCGGCGGTGTCGGCCAGGCCGGCCGTGGTGCCGCTGGTGGCGGCGTCGCCGGCCGGCCCGCTGGTGTGCTGCTCGGCGGCGCGATCCGCACCGTTCGGTGCCGGCGTCGTCCCGGCCGTGTCGGACGTCGAGCCGGCCGCGTCGGTGGTCGACCCGTCGCCCAGCGCGTGACGGACCTCCCGCCACCAGACGAAGACCACGAACCCCGCGAAGATCGGCCATTCGACGGCGTAGCCCCAGCTGATGGCGTTGCCCGCCGCGGCCCGGCTGACCTGCCACCAGCCCAGTCCGAGGAAGGTGATCACCAGAACGACCATGGCCACGTGGCGGGCGATCCACGCCGGGGTCCAGAGCCGCTTCATGGCAACGAGGGTACCGGGGGCCGTTGGCGTTCTCCGACACGGCGTCGTAGTGGCGGCGATGGTTTGGCCGCACCCGGCGTGGGCAACCGTACAGATGCCAACCCACACTGACGAGGGGGCGGAGATGACGGCATCGGGACGACAGGACGGGTTTCCCGTCGGCGGTACGGAGGTGAGCCCCGAGCAGCGGATCCCCGAGTGGGGGGACGACCGGGTCGCGGCCCCGGCGGCCGACGCCGACCTGCCCGGCATCGACCCGGCCGAGCTGGCCGAGGAGGACCTCATCCGCGAGGTGCAGAGCCTGCACCGCACCCGGCTGGACACGCTCCGGCACGCGACCGACTCGGCGCTCGCCAATCACCTGCGGCGTACCGCCGAACTGGAGACCGAGTACCTGGCCCGGTACCCCGGCCGCGAGGTCGACCCGAATCGGCTGCGGGACCACTGATGGCGTACGCGGAGCGGGGTGTGTCCGCCCCTCCCGAAGTCGCCTTCAACACGGCGACCGACCCCGACCGGATCTCCGCCTGGCTGCCCGAGCCGCTGCTGTCGGCCGATCCCGCCCGCGACGGGGACCCCCAGCAGATGCGGGCCCGCTGGGATGCCCGGCACAGCGACTGGACCGCCGAACTCCGGGTGGAGTCAACCGATGCCGGCGGCTGCCGGCTCCGGCTCGAACTCGGCGGCGGTGGCGACGACGCCGACCAGTTGGCCGACGAGGCGCTGACCAACCTCGCCCGTGAGGTGGCCGACAACCTGCAGGCCGGCTGAGGCGCCCGCACCGGGCGGGGCGATCGAAACGTGATTCGAAGGAGACCGGGTGAGCGAACTGAAGCAGAAGGTGACGCGCCTACGCCAGGCGTACGCCCCGCACGAACACCGCCCGCTCGGCGGGTACCTGGCGGCGATGGGCACCTATGTCGGGGTGACCGGAGCGATCGCGGGCCTGGTCAAGGCGACCGGACGTAGCGTGCCGGAGCGGCCGAGCACGTCCGACGTGGTGCTCGTCGCCATCGCCACCCACAAACTCAGCCGGCTGCTGTCCAAGGACGCGGTGACCAGTCCGCTGCGGGCCCCGTTCACCCGGTACGACCGACCGATCGGCAGTGGCGAGGTGATGGAGCAGGTGCGCGACTCGGGCAGCTCCACCCGGCACGCCATCGGTGAGCTGCTCAGTTGCCCGTTCTGTCTGGCGGTCTGGGTGGCCACCGGACTGACCGGCGGCCTGGTGTTGGCACCCCGACTGACCCGCCTGGTCGCCACGGCGCTGACCGCGGTCGCCGCCTCCGACTTCCTCCAGATGGGGTACGCGGTGGCCCAGCAGGCCGCGGAGGGCAAGAAGGAGGGGTGAGGGACCCGATGATGGCCGGCCAGTGGTTCACCGGCCGGCCATCGTCGTTCTGGTGCGCGGTTTCAGCGCTGCATGCCGGACCAACCGTGCGGAGACTCCGGCTCCCGTTCGTCCTCGTCGGCCCCGGTGATGATGTCCCGGTCGACGGCGGTCCTGTCGTGCTCGTTGGCGAAGTCGGGCTCGGGCAGGGTGTCCGTGCCCTCCGGGGGTTGGCCGAGCGCGGGCATCCGGTCGTGGTGGTCTTCCTCGGGCTGGGACATCGCGCTCCTCTTTCTCCTCGTCACCGGCGGGGGCGGGGCTGTCTCGTCGTCGCCGACGTCTACTGGTGGGCGGCTCAGCCCACCGAGCCACCCAGCAGGTCGGTCACCTCGTCGACCGCGTACTCGCCCTGCGGCAACGCGTTCAGCCGGGCGAGCAGCTGCGCCGGCAGTTCGGCGGCCACCGCACGGCGGTAGATGTCCACCTGACTGATCCGCTCCTGACCGTGGTAAAGGTCGTCGAGCAGCTCGTCGAGCGGCCGGGTGTCCACGTTGTCGATCTCCACCTCGTCCGGTACGGCGGCGGCCGTGCCGGGCAGTTCGGTGGTGAGCGGATCGAGCGCGGCGGTGTCGACCACCGGCACGTCGGCCAGGATGGCCTCGGGCAGTCGTGCCTCGGTCGTGGGCGCCGTGGGTGCCCCGTTCACGGGTACGTCGTTGGTCACGCTTGTCGCCTACCCGCGACCGAACCAGCAAAACCCCACCTGCACCGGCCGCTGCCCTAGTTGATCAAGAGGTTCTCGCCCTGGAAAGCGCCTGCCCGTGGCAACAACCTCTTGATCGACGCGGGTGGGGGGTAGGTGGGGGTTAGGCGGGGGTGGGGAGGGGGTGGGGGTTGGGGTGGGGGTGGGGGTGGGGGGACCGGCGGGCGCGGACGGCGGTGGCGAGTACGGCGAGCACCTCGTCGGTGCTCTCCCAGCCGATGCAGGCGTCGGTGACCGACTGGCCGTAGGTCAGCTCACGGGTGGGGTCGAGGTCCTGCCGGCCGGGTACGAGGAAGCTCTCCAGCATGATCCCGACGATGCCCCGCTGGCCGGCGGCGATCTGCCCGGCCACGTCGGCGGCGACCTTGGGCTGGTTGCGGTGGTCCTTGCCGCTGTTGGCGTGGCTCGCGTCCACCACCAGTCGTTCCGGCAGCCCGGCGGCGCGTAGCAGCTCCAAGGCGCCGGCCACGGAGGCCGCATCGTAGTTCGGCAGGCCGCCGCCGCCACGCAGCACCAGGTGTCCGTCCGCGTTACCTCGGGTGTGCATGATCGCCGGGGTGCCGGAGACATCGATGCCGGGGAAGACGTGCGGTACGCCGGCCGCGCGGATCGCGTCGACCGCCGTGCCGATGCTGCCGTCCGGGCGGTTCTTCATGCCGATCGGCATGGACAGGCCGGAGGCGAGCTGGCGGTGCACCTGGCTCTCCACGGTGCGCGCCCCGATCGCCCCCCAGGCGACGGTGTCCGCGATGTACTGCGGGGTGATCGGGTCGAGGAACTCGCAACCCACCGGCAGGCCGAGGCGCAGCACGTCGAGCAGCAGGGCCCGGGCCCGGCGCAGGCCGGTGTTGACGTCGCCGGAGCCGTCCAGCCCCGGGTCGTTGATCAGCCCCTTCCAGCCCACCGTGGAGCGCGGCTTCTCGAAGTAGACCCGCATCACCACCAGCAGGTCCTCGGCGACCCGATCGGCCGCCGCGCGGAGCTGGTGTGCGTAGTCCAGGGCCGCGGCGGGATCGTGGACCGAGCACGGTCCCACCACCACCAGCAGTCGGTCGTCGCTGCGGTCGAGCACCTGGGCGACCGCACGGCGGCCGGCCAGCACGGCGGAGGTGAGCTCGTCGTCCAGTGGCAGCTCGTGGAGCAGCAGGGCCGGGGTGGTCAGCGGTACGACACGGTCGATCCGCTGGTCGATGACCCGGTGGTTCTCCGGGGTCGTCACGGTGGGCATCCTCTCGCCGACCGCACCCGGGGCCGGTGCCCAGGTCGAGCCGGCTGCTCGTACGCGAAAGGGCAGGAACGAAAGCTCCTGCCCGGCCGGCTCGAAAACGGTGACGTCAGATCATGATGAGGTCACCGGCTTGCGAGCCGGCTGCCTAAACCATCGATACGAGTGCGTCACGGCGGTAAGCGTACCCGACCGTGCGCAGACGCTCACCCCTTCGTCGACCAAGCCTCGCCTCGTGTTCACCTGCATCGATCAAACCGTCGGTAACTTCAGTGCCACCGAACGCTGCTTCCTCGGAGGTCCTGATGGATCGTCGTACCGTCCTGCGTGCCACCGTGGCCGGTGGTGCCGCCGCCTTCTCCGGCAGCCTCTGGGCCGGCGCCGCCACGGCCGCCCCTGCTCAACCCGGCTCCAGCCCGTACGGCGCGCTGCGTACCGCCGACGCCAACGGCATCCAACTGCCCGCCAACTTCACCAGCCGGATGATCGCCCGGTCCCGTCAGGCGGTGCCGGGCACGTCGTACGGCTGGCACGACGCGCCCGACGGCGGTGCCTGTTTCGTCGCCGGCACCGGCTGGATCTACGTCTCGAATTCCGAGATCACTCCGGGCGGTGGTGCCTCGGCGATCCGGTTCAACGCCGACGGCGGCATCGCCTCGGCGTACCGGATCCTCTCCGGCACCAACCAGAACTGCGCCGGCGGCGCCACGCCGTGGGGCACCTGGCTCTCCTGCGAGGAAGTCAGCCGGGGGTACGTGTACGAGACATATCCGCAGGGCGGCACCGCGGCGGTGCAGCGGGCGGCGATGGGACGGTTCAAGCACGAGGCCGCCGCCTGCGACCCGGACCGCCGGGTGATCTACCTGACCGAGGACGAGAGCAACGGCTGCCTCTACCGGTTCCGGCCGACCAACTGGGGCAACCTCTCCACCGGCACCCTGGAGGTGCTGGTCGCGGGCACCGCGACCAGCGGGCCCGTCACCTGGGCACGGGTGCCCGACCCGTCGGCGGCGAGCACGCTGACCCGCAACCAGGTCTCCGGGGCCAAGCGCTTCAACGGCGGCGAAGGCTGCTGGTACGCCGACGGCACCTGCTGGTTCACCACCAAGGGCGACAACCGGGTGTGGGCGTACGACGCGGTCAACCAGCGCATCGACCTGTCCTACGACGACTCGCTGGTCTCCGGCAGCGCACCGCTGACCGGTGTGGACAACATCACCGGCACCCGCTCGGGCGACCTCTACGTCGCCGAGGACGGCGGCAACATGGAGATCAACATCATCACACCGGCCGGGGTGGTCGCGCCGTTCCTGCGGATCACCGGTCAGTCCTCCTCGGAGATCTGCGGGCCGGCCTTCTCGCCGGACGGCACCCGGCTCTACTTCTCGTCCCAGCGGGGGACCTCCGGATCCTCCTCCGGCGGCATCACCTACGAGGTACGCGGGCCGTTCCGCTGACCCGACGGATCGGAGCCGCTGGCAGAGCCCGGGGTGGCGTCGAGACGGTGCCCATCCCCATCTGCGTGACGGAGACGTTGGTGGGGTATGAGGAGCGGCATGAGTGACGAGCTAAGCGACCAGGAACGGGTGGAGTCCCGCGCCCACCTGCTGCCCGAGGAGGCGGCCGCCGGCAGCGACAACGCGTTGGCGCAGGCGGACGCGATCCTCGCCGAGTCCGACGCCCGGGAGGCCGACCCGAACGCCGCGCCGGACACCGTGCTGGAGCGGCGTACCTCCGATCAGACCGTGACCCCCATCGAACCGCCGGACTGAGCGTCGGTGGCGCGCCGCCCCCGGCGGGACCCTCGGTAGGTGTGCTGCCGCAGCCAGCGCAGCGGTCCCGCTAACCGCAACTCCTCCGGAAGGTTGGCCACCGGGTCGAAGGCGAGCGCGTTGCCCTCTCGGGCATCGAGCTCGTCGCCGAAGCTGACCTGCCCGAACGGCCGCCACGGCCCGGCGGCGGACGCGACCGCGAGCACCAGCCGGGGCGCGTCCGTCGCCACCGTGGTGGACAGGCCAGCCAGGTCGCGGCCCAGGTCGGGTGACTCCGGGTCGGCCAGGGCGGAGAACCAGAGCCGCCGCCGACCGGTCCGGTAGGACATGACCGAGCTGTACGTGCCGGTGAACCGTCGCCGGGGCAGCGGCAGCTGGCGCAGCACCGGCGCGGCGGCGCTGGAGCTGACCAGCAGGTCGAACGGCCGGCCGGTCGGACGGTGTATCCGCACGGCCAGGCCCAGCACATCCGGCCAGCTGCCCGGGCTCGGCACCCCCTTGGAGACGCGGACCACGGCCGGGTATCGCCCTGGCCGGTCGACCAGCCGGACGCCGGTCGGTGGGCCGGGCGTACCCCAGACGAGCACCTCACCGGTGAAGGACCGGCCGGCCGGGTGCAGCAGGCGGCCCCGGCGCAGCCGGGCCAACACCCCTGCCATGGCTTCGACAGCGGCGGCGGGCCACAGCGAGGGGCTCGTCGGCATGACTTCCGTATACCCGGGCCGGATTCGTCGATGCCGCCCGCTCGGCGGGTATCGCATCGGCGTCGGCGCGCAGGTGGGCGTCCCGGGCTCTGCCGGGGCGGGAGATCGGATAGCGTCGGTGCCATGCCCGACAGCGGTTACCCCTGGCCCATCTCGATGACCCGACTGGACAACGGCCTGCGCGTGGTGGTCAGCGAGGACCGCACCGCCCCCGCGGTCGCGGTCAACCTCTGGTACGACGTCGGCTCCCGGCACGAGCCGGCCGGACAGACCGGCTTCGCCCACCTCTTCGAGCACCTGATGTTCGAGGGCTCGGTGCACGTCGCGAAGACCGAGCACATGAAGCTGGTACAGGGCGCGGGCGGCTCGCTCAACGCGACCACCAACCCGGACCGGACGAACTACTTCGAGACGGTCCCGGCCGAGCACCTGGAGCTGGCGCTCTGGCTGGAGGCCGACCGGATGGGCGGGCTGGTGCCGGCGCTCACCCAGGAGACGCTGGACAACCAGCGGGACGTGGTCAAGAACGAGCGGCGACAGCGCTACGAGAACGTGCCGTACGGCGACGCCTGGCTGCGGCTGCTGCCGCTGCTCTACCCGCCGGGCCACCCCTACCACCACGCCACCATCGGCTCCATGGCCGATCTGAACGCCGCCGATCTGGCCACCTTCCAGGCGTTCCACCGGACCTACTACGCGCCGAACAACGCGGTGCTCACTGTGGTCGGCGACGCCACCACCGACGAGGTGGTCGCCCTGGCCAGGAAGTACTTCGGCGCGCTCCCGCCCCGTCCGGAGATCCCGCCGGCGCCCGACGGCCGGGTGGTACCGGCCACCGGGGTGCCCGCCGAGGAGACCGTGGTCACCGACGTGCCGGCTCCCCGGGTCTTCGTCGCGCACCGCACCCACCCGTTCGGCAGTCCGGGCTACGACGTGGTGACCGTGCTGGCCACCGTGCTCGGCAGCGGCCGGGGCAGCCGGCTCTACCAGCGGCTCGCCGACGGCGAGCGGATCGCCCAGCCGGACCTGGTCGGGGCGTACGGGGTGGACCTGGCGCACGCGCCGGCGCCGCTGATCGCCACCGCCACCGCGCGTCCCGGGGTGACCGGTGAGCGGCTGGCCGCCGGGCTCACCGAGGTGATCGACGAACTGGCCACCGTGCCGGTCACCGCCGCCGAGCTGGATCGCGCGAAGGCGTTGCTGGCCACCGCCTGGTGGCGGCAGATGTCCACCGTGGACGGTCGTGCGGACGCGCTGGGCCGGTACGCCACGCAGTTCGGTGACCCGGCCACCGTGGCGCAGCGGCTGCCGGCCTGGCTCGCGGTGACCGCCGAGCAGATCGCCGAGGTGGCGGCCGAGGTGCTCGCCGCCGACAACCGGGTGACCCTGACCTACCGCCCCGAGGAGAAGTCGTGACCCTGATCGCCGACCGTCCGGGACCGGGCGAAGCCCGCCCGTACCGCTTCCCGCAGGTGGTTCGCCGCTCCGTCGCCGGCGGTCAGGTCGTCGCCGCGCACCTGCCCGGGCAGAATCTCGCGGTCGCGCTGCTGTTGTTGGACGCCGGGGCCGGCCGGGAACCCGTGGGCAAGGACGGGCTGGGCGGGGTGCTGGCCAAGGCGCTGGAGGAGGGCACCACGCAGCGCGACGCCACCTCGTACGCACTGGCCATCGAGGCGCTCGGCACCGAGCTGGTGACCGGGCTGGACTGGGACACCTTCCAGGCCAGCGTGCAGGTGCCGGTGGACCGGCTGGGCGCAGCCGTCGAGCTGCTCGCCGAGGCGGTGCGTACGCCGAGGCTGGATCCGGACGACGTCCGGCGGGTCCGCGACGACGAGGCGACCGCGCTGCGGATGGACTGGGCCAACCCCGGCCCGCGTGCCGACGCGGCGTTGCGCGCCGACCTGTTCGGGGCCGGCAACCGCTGGGGCCGCCCGATGTACGGCGACCCCGACTCGGTGGCCGGCCTGGACGTCGAGGACGTCACCGTCTTCCACTCGGAGTGGTTCATCCGCCCCGGTACCCTCGTGGTCGCCGGTGACCTGGACCGGCTCGACCTGGACGCGCTGGCCGCGGCGGCGTTCGCCGGCACCGGCGGCCCTGCGGTGGACCGGGGCGCGACGATCGAGGTGCCCGTGCGCGCCGAGCGCCGGATCATCCTGGTCGACCGGCCCGGCTCGGTGCAGTCCACGCTGCGGCTCGGCCATCCCGCACCGCACCGGGCCCACCCGGACCATGTGCCGATGGCACTCGCCGGCACGGTGCTCGGCGGGGCCTTCACCTCCCGGCTGAACCACCTCATCCGCGAGGTGCGCGGCTACACGTACGGCATCCGAGGTGACTTCGCCTCGTCCCGCCGGTTCGGCCGCTTCGCGGTCAGCTCCGGCGTGCAGACCGCCGTCACGGCACCGGCCCTGGTGGAGGCGGTCGGGGAGATCGCGCGTACCCAGGCCGGCGGGGTGACCGAGGACGAGCTGGCGGTGGCCCGGTCCTGGCGGGCCGGACAGCTCTCGGTCGAGCTGCAGAGCCCTCGGGCGATCGCCGGCGCGCTGAGCACGCTGGTGGTGCACGACCTGCCGGACGACTACCACGCCCGGCTGCGCGAGGCGCTGCTCGCCGCCGACGTGGCCCAGGTCTCCGCGGCCGCCGCCACCCACCTGCACCCTCAGTCGCTGACCCTGGTGGTGGAGGGCGATGCCGCGCTGATCAGGGACGAGCTGGTCGCCACCGGCCTCGGTGAGCTCACGGATGATCCGGCGGGGTGAGTCAGGTCGGCGCACCGGGGCGGGCCGGCGCCGGTGCGCCACTCGACCTCGGCCAGCAGGAGCCGACCGCGGCGAGGCAGACCAGCACCGACAGCACGGCGAGCACCGCCCCGGTGCCGAGCACCGGATTGACCGCCGGGACGAACGTGTCGAAGAAGAGGCTGGCGTCGTCGTAGCGCACCGCGAGCGCGACGGCGGAGCCGGCGGCGGCGAGCCCGGCCAGCCCGCTGATCACGATCGGCGCTCGTCGCCGCGCGGGTGGTGACAGCAGCGTCCATCCCGCCACGGTGTACAGGACGGCGACGGCGGCGACATGCCAGAACCAGCCCGGGAACCGGTCGAGCGGCTGCTCCAGGGCGCCGTAGTTGGCCCACGGCAGCGCACCGATCGCCAGCAGGTTGCCGGCGGCGCCGGCTGCGACACCGCAGCCGGTGAGGGCGATCCGAACGATCGGTGCCATGTCGCGTCCCCTCGGCCCGGGTCGGCGGGGTGCGGCCGACGGCCGTGCCGCGCCGACGTTCCGTGACCCGGAAGCGTACTGAACCCGTCGATGCCCGGCTGCCCCTGCCGGGCGGGCAGCGATGGTGTGACGTCGGTCGCGGTCACGGTGCAACCGGCTGAGATGTTCCGGTCGGAGAAGGTGACCCGGTGTCGTTCTTCCCGGGATCCGGCCGCTGCGGAGAGGACTGTCCCGGAGCGCGGCGGCCCGGACCGGCGACGCCGACCACGGGCGGTGGGAAAGCCCTCCCGGTGCACGCGTCGGGCTGGGTAGCCTCGCGGCATGAGGATCGGCATTGTGGGAGCCACCGGCCAGGTCGGTGGCGTGATGCGGCAGGTGTTGGCGGAGCGGGAGTTCCCGGCGGAGCAGGTGCGGATGTTCGCCTCTGCGCGGTCGGCCGGCCGAACCCTCCCGTGGCGCGGCGAGGAGATCACCGTCGAGGACGCGGCCACCGCCGACTACTCGGGGCTGGACATCGTGCTCTTCTCCGCCGGCAAGGGCTCCGCGAAGGAGTTGGCCCCGCGGGTGGCCGCCGCCGGTGCGGTCGTCATCGACAACTCGTCGGCTTTCCGGATGGACCCGCAGGTGCCGCTGGTCGTCGCCGAGGTGAACCCACACGCCGCCGCGGTCCGGCCCAGGGGCATCATCGCCAACCCCAACTGCACCACGATGGCCGCGATGCCGGTGCTGCGTCCGTTGCACGCCGAAGCGGAACTGGTCAGCCTGGTCGTCTCGACCTACCAGGCGGTCTCCGGCGCCGGGCTGGCCGGGGTCGCCGAGTTGGACGAGCAGGTTCGCAAGGTCGCCGAGACCGCCGCCGGGCTCGCGTTCGACGGTGCCGCGGTGGACTTCCCCGCCCCCCGCTCGTTTGCCCGGCCGATCGCGTTCAACGTGCTCCCGCTGGCCGGCTCGATCGTCGACGACGGTTCGGCGGAGACCGACGAGGAGCAGAAGCTCCGCAACGAAAGCCGCAAGATCCTGGAGATCCCCGGCCTGAAGGTCTCCGGCACCTGCGTGCGGGTGCCGGTCTTCACCGGGCATTCGCTGCAGATCAATGCTCGGTTCGCCCGGCCGATCAGCCCGCAGCGGGCACACGAACTGCTGGCCGGCGCACCCGGTGTGGCGCTCTCCGACGTGCCGACCCCGCTTCAGGCGGCCGGTCAGGACCCGACGTACGTCGGACGGATCCGCGCCGACGAGACCGTCGAGCACGGCCTGGCGCTCTTCTGCTCCAACGACAACCTGCGTAAGGGGGCCGCGCTCAACGCCGTGCAACTCGCCGAGTTGGTCGCCGCCGAGGGCTGAGGCGTTACTGGTCGGGGTGGTCGGGTAGACCCGTTGTTGCCCTACAACGAGAGGGAGGCGCCATGACAACGGTCGGAGAGTTCATGACGACCCGGTTGGTGACCATGGACGGCAACGCCACGCTCGTCGAGGCGGCCCAGGAGATGCGCGACTCGGCGATCGGCGACGTGGTGGTGATGGACGGCGACAACGTGGCCGGTATCATCACGGATCGGGACATCACGGTCCGAGGTGTCGCGGAGAACATGCCCCCGGACACCACCCGGCTGAACCAGGTCACCACCAGAGACGTGGTGACGGTCAGTCAGTACGACGACGCCGTGGCCGCCGCCGACCTGATGCGGACGTACGCCGTACGACGGCTGCCCGTGATCGAGGACGGCCGGCTGATCGGCCTGGTGTCGATGGGTGACCTGGCCGTCGAGCGGGAGCCGCAGTCGGTGCTCGCCGACATCAGCGCCGACGACCCCAACAACTAGACCCTCTCCACACTGACCGCGGTGCCTGCGCACCGCCGCCGAGCCGGCTCCCCGCACCTGCGGGGGCCGGCTCGGTGTCGCTGGGCGTCGTCCGCGACTCACCCCATCCGGGCGAGGTTGACGGCTCGTCGGACGGGGACCCGACCGGGACACGAGCGACCGGGAGGAGGGCGGAGATGCCGGACGCGACCACACGGTTCTTCGAGGAACTCGACCGCCAGGGGTACGAGCCCCTGCTGGCGAAGATCTCCGGAGCCTTGCGCTTCGATCTGCACGAGGGGCCACAGACCACGCACTGGCTGGTGCGGATCGACCGGGGGGAGATCAGGGTCAGCCAGGAGGACATGGAGGCGGACACCGTGGTCGGCACCAGTCCGGAGCTGTTCGATGACCTGGTCACCGGCCGGGAGAACGGTCTGTCGGCGCTGCTGCGGGGGGACATGACGGTGACCGGCGACGCCCGCCTGGTGGTGCAGGTGGAACGGATCTTTCCCGGCCCGCCGCACGCCCAGGGACCGCACCGCTACCGGAAGGGGGTGCGGTAATGGCTCCGAGTCACACCGTGCGGATCCTCGACGGCAACACCTTCGTCGTCTGTGAGGCCACCGGGGACATCGAGGCGACACCCACCGAGCCCACCGGGCTGTTCTCCCTCGATACCCGCTTCCTGTCGAAGTGGGTGCTCACGGTCAACGGCGAGCGACTCAACGCCCTGTCCTACGACGATCTCCAGTACTTCGAATCGCGCTTCTTCCTGGTGCCCGGGCTGGCCACGCACTACGTCGACGCGAAACTGTCGATCATCCGGGAGCGGGCGGTCGGTGGGAGCTTCCGGGAGAGCATCACCATCCTCAACCACGACGAGAAGGCGGTCGACCTGGAGATCAGGATGGACGCCGCCTGCGACTTCGCCGACCTGTTCGAGGTCAAGGACGAGATCCTGAACAAGAAGGGCGAGATCTACTCCGAGGTCGAGCCGGACAGACTGCGCCTCGGCTATCGGCGCGGCAACTTCAAGCGGGAGACGGTCATCTCCTCCTCCGTGCCGCCCCGCTACGACCGCAACGGCTTCGGGTACACCGTGCACCTGGAACCGAACGAGCAGTGGGACACCGCCATCGATGTGCAGACCTTGGCGGTCGGGCCGGGCGGGCGGGACCTGCGGATGGGGTTGCGGGTGCACGGCACCGAGCGGCTCGCGTTGCAGCACGACCTGGAGGACTGGATCGCGAAGGCACCCAAGGTGAACAGCGAGCACGGGCAGGTCGCCGCCACGTACCGCAAGTGCATCGTCGATCTGGCCGCGCTGCGCTTCTCGCCGCTGTCGCTGGGTGGCCAGACCCTCCCGGCCGCCGGGTTGCCCTGGTTCATGACGATGTTCGGCCGGGACAGCATCCTGACCTGCCTGCAGACGTTGCCGTTCACGCCCGAGCTGAGCGCGACCACGCTGCGTATTCTGGCCGCCCTGCAGGGCACCCGGTTCGACGACTTCCGGGAGGAGGATCCGGGCCGGATCCTGCACGAGATGCGCTACGGCGAGAGCGCCGCGTTCGAGGAGCAGCCGCACTCGCCCTACTACGGTGCGGTGGACTCCACGCCGCTGTTCGTGGTGCTGCTCGACGAGTACGAGCAGTGGAGCGGCGACGGCGCGCTGGTCAAGGAGTTGGAGCAGGAGTGCCGCCGGGCGTTCACGTGGATCGACGACTACGCCGATCTGATCGGTAGCGGGTACATCTGGTACGAGCGGCGCAACACCGACACCGGCCTGGAGAACCAGTGCTGGAAGGACTCCTGGGACTCCATCTCCTACCGCGACGGCACGCTGCCGCCGTTCCCGCGGGCCACCTGCGAGGTGCAGGGGTACGCGTACGACGCGAAGGTCCGCGGGGCGCGGCTGGCCCGCGAGTTCTGGGGCGACCCGGCGTTCGCCGACCAGTTGGAACGGGAGGCGGCGGCCCTCAAGGAACGGTTCAACCGGGACTGGTGGGTGGCCGACGGCGGCTACTACGCGCTCGCGCTGGACCCGGAGGGGCGGCAGTGCGACGTGCTCAGCTCCAACATCGGCCACCTCATGTGGAGCGGGATCGTCGACGACGACCGGGCCGAGCAGATCGCCCACCATCTGGTCGGGCCGCGGCTCTTCACCGGCTGGGGAGTGCGGACACTGGCCGAGGGGGAGGTCCGCTACAACCCGATCGGCTACCACAACGGCGCCGTCTGGCCCTTCGACACCTCCTTCTGCGCCTGGGGTCTGCGCCGGTACGGCTTCGCCGACGAGGCGGCCGTCATCGCCAACGGGATCCTGGACGCGGCCCGGTACTTCGACGGACGGCTGCCGGAGGCGTTCGGCGGTTACCCGCGTGAGCAGACGAAGTTCCCGGTGGAGTACCCGACGGCATGCAGCCCGCAGGCGTGGTCCACCGGTGCACCGCTGCTGCTGCTGCGTACCATGCTGGGTCTGGAGCCGCACGACGGGCACCTGGCCGTGGAACCGCGACTGCCGGTGGGCATGGGGCGGATCGAGGTGTTGGACATCCCGGGTCGCTGGGGCCGGGTGGACGCCTTCGCCCGGGGTCGTCTCGATCTGCACCAGCTCGGCGACTGACGGATCCGGCCGGGCCGCGGTGAACAGCGGCTCGGCCAGGCGGTGCACCATCCCTACCGATGCGTAACCTACTCAGGGTAAAGTTCACGAATGCCGGAACTCGTGTACCCACCCGTTATCGCCGCCGCCAAGACGATGTTCCGGGTCCTCGACCTGAAGCTGACCGTGGAGGGGGCGCACCACGTGCCCCGTGCCGGCGGAGCGGTCCTGGCCAGCAACCACGTCAGCTACCTGGACTTCATCTTCTGCGGGCTGGGCGCGCTGGAATCCCGGCGACTCGTCCGGTTCATGGCCAAGGACGCGGTATTCCGGCACCGCGTGTCGGGGCCGCTGATGCGCGGTATGCGGCACATCCCGGTGGACCGGCGGGCGGGCGCCGACTCGTACGCGGCCGCAGTGCGCGCGCTGCGGGCCGGTGAGGCGGTCGGCGTCTTTCCGGAGGCGACGGTCAGCCGGTCCTTGACCGTCAAGGAACTCAAGAGCGGAGCCACCCGGATGGCCTTCGAGGCGCAGGTGCCGGTGCTGCCGGTCGCGCTCTGGGGCACCCAGCGGTTGTGGATGAAGGGCCGCCCGCGCACGCTCACCCGCCGGCACACCCCGATCACCATCCTGGTCGGCGAGCCGATGGACCCGGCCGGGTACCCGGACGCCAACGCGATGAACGGCGAGCTGCGCACGCGGCTGCACGCACTGGTCGACCGCGCCCAGCGGGAGTACCCGGACCAGCCGTCGGGGCCGGACGACCGGTGGTGGCTGCCGGCGCATCTCGGCGGCAGCGCACCAACCCCCGAGCAGGCCCTCGCGCTGGAAGCCGCCGACCGCCGCACGCCGACCTCCTGACCGCGTCCGCGCTCCGGCACGGCCGTCTGCCCTGCGGGAGGAGCTGGCCTGTCGAGCTGACGGCGTAGCCGGATCGGCGGCCTACTGCTGCCCGGACACCGCGCCGTACGGCAGCGGGTCGGAGTGCCGCGGCCGGTAGTAGTCGTCCCGGGAGTGGAACTCGATGGGCAGCGAGCCGGGTAGCAGCACCCGCGCCGCGCCGGCCAGCGGCGCG
This sequence comes from Micromonospora phaseoli, assembly GCF_900109115.1. Taxonomy (GTDB): domain Bacteria; phylum Actinomycetota; class Actinomycetes; order Mycobacteriales; family Micromonosporaceae; genus Micromonospora; species Micromonospora phaseoli. The sequence goes on along the minus strand of NZ_FNYV01000003.1, from coordinate 35,589 downwards.
ACCCGGGCCAGCCGGGCCAACGCGTCCCGCTCCGGCGGCGACAGATCGACCAGCTCGGGCCGGACCAGGCGGAACGTGGCCACCGCGTGACGGACCTGCCGGGCGAGGTCGTCGATCTGGGCGGCCGGACCGATCAGGGCGAGGGCCGGCTGCTGGATGGTACGCAGCGCGTCACAGACCACCAGCAGCCGGGCCGGGCGGCTCTCGGTGGCTGCCCGCACCTCCAGGCGGGACGGCCACTGCCAACGGATCTGCCCGCTGACCAGGCCCGGCATCCGGGAACCTCGGCGGTTCCCGGCGCCGACGAGGGCGAGCTGGCTACCCGGGCCGACGTACGTCACCCGGTGGTCGGTGACGGTGACCGTGACCGGTGCGGGCAGCGCCCACGCCCGCCTGGTCTCGCTCGGACTCAGCAGGTGACCCGCGACGTCCACCCGGTAGCGGCCGAGCACCCGCTCGCCGCCCTCCGGCACCAGCTCGTGCCGGCGGTCCAGCACCGGGCCGGCGTCGTCGTCGACCGCGTCGAAGCGATGCGGGGAGATGAAGAACGGGGACGCATCATCGTGCATCGTCAGACCTCCGGTGCAGACGGCATCTGCGGACGAGCCTCGCTCAGCCCGCCCCTTGCTGTCATGACGCCCGTTAGGGGGTCGGCCGATCGGCCGACGCGTGCGACCGGTAGATGCCGATTTCCTCCGGTCGGACGAGTCCGTCCTCGATCGCCCGGGCCAGCAGCGCCGACTTCGTGGCCGCCGGCCTGCCGGCCCGGGTGTACTTGATCCTGGCCCGGTCGACGTACTGCTTGACGGTGTGCTCGCTGATCCGCATCCGCCGGGCCACCGACGCCTTCGACATCGACTGGAACCACAGCAGCAGCGCCTCGCGTTCCTTGTCGGACAGGACCGGTCGGTCCGGTCGTGGATCGCCCACCATCGCCCCGGCCAGTGCCGGCGCGACGTAGGGCCGATCGCTCGACGCGTCCAGCACGGTCGCCACGCAGTGCTCCCGCCCCTCGTGCTTGGCGAGGAAGGCCACCGCCCCGGCGTCCAGCGCGGCCAGCATCGTCTGTGGGTCGGAGTGCTCGGAGTAGACCACCACGCGCCGGCCGGCGGCGCTCAGCTCGGCGAGCTTGTCCAGCACCAACCGGCCGTGCAACCGCAGGTCGAGCAGGATGACATCGGCCTCCGGCGCGGCCCGCAACACCTCGTCGGGATCGTCGCCGGTGGCCAGCACCGTCAGCCGCGGCTCGGTGGCCAGCCAGGCGCGCACCCCGTCGATGACCACCGGATGGTCGTCCACGATCGCCACCCCGACCGGCCGCCCCGGCGTCACCGGTGCCACCGCGTCTGCGTCCATCTGATCATCCCGTCCCGTTCGTATAGGTGCTCGACCTGCCCGCCGCTGTCCACCGGCGGATGCCCGGCGGGGTCGGGGCCGGCCCGGTCGGGTGTGACGAGGCTGACCACCACCTCGTCCGGTCCGGAGACGACGGTCAGTCGGGCCCAGTCGCGCGCGTCCGCGAGGACGGCGGTGAGCGGATCGGCCAGACTGCGGCGGATCGGCACCGGCAGCGATGGCGGCGTACCAATTGTGACCAGGTCGATGGGGAGTCCGTTGCGTTCGGCCAGGTCGGCTGCGGCGCGCAGCTCGTGCAGGAGTGGATGGGGCACGTCGTCGGACTCGGCGATCAGGCGGCGCAGCCGGGTCGCGGCGCGTACGCAGCGGCGCTGCACCTGCGGGTCGGTCGGATCGGCCTCCCCCTGCGCCAGTTCGGTCAGCAGCTCGCTGGCGGCCTGGCTGACGAACGCCAGCCGTTCCCGCCGGTCGTGCCGGGTACGCTCGGCGGCCTCCCGCTCGGCCACCATCGCGTTCGTGGTCGCTGCCGTGGCGGCCCGGGCCCGGGACAGCGTGGCGAGTACCGCCGCGCCGGCGAAGACCGCCACCGGCAGCGACGAGGTGCCGTACAGGGCCATCGTGGACCGGGCCAGGTCGGCGGCGCCGGTCGCGCCGTACAACGCGACGGCCGTCAGCGCGGTGGCCGCGTGGGCGGCCAGCAACGCGAGCAGCCACCGCACCGGCCGTCCCCAGAGCACCACCAGGAAGAACCAGGCGAGCGTCCCCCAGACCCAGTTGGCGGGGCTGAACAGCTGCCCTCGACCGACCGCGGCGAAGACCACCACGTCGACCAGGAGCAGGACGCCGACCAGCGGCGGTGCCGGCAGCGGCTTGTCGCGCAGCAACCGGATCCCGGCGGCCACCCCGAGCCCGGCCACCAGCAGCCAGCCGCCGAGCACCACGTGGGGCACCGCCAGCGCCGATCGGGCGGCCAGCACCGCCGGCAGCCCGATCACGAGGTGCCAGACCAGCGCGATGGTCACCGCGACGACCCGGGCCCCCCGGTCGGAGGTGCGCGCCACCGCTGCCGCCGCCCGAGCCGCGTCGACCTCGTCGGTCGCCTCCGTGGTCCGGGCATCCGGTTTCGGGTACGACCGCGCCGACTGCGGGAGGAGGGTGGTGTGCGGTTCAGCCGACATCCGACCACTCCAGCCGGATCCGGGTCCCGTGGCCGGGCGCGGTGTCGATGTCGACCCGACCGCCGATCGCAGCCATCCGGCCGCCTACCGACTCGCGCAGGCCGTACCGATGTGCGGGGACCGTCGCAGGGTCGAAGCCGGGACCGTCGTCGGTCACCTCGACGGTCACGCTGCCGGCGAAGCGTCGCAGCCGCAGGGTGCTCCGGGCGCCGGGGGCGTGCCGCGCCACGTTGGACAGTGCGGCGTGGGTGCTCTCCGCGACCGCCTCCGCGACCGGTGCCGGCACGGAGCACGGTGGCAGGTCTGCGGTGACCGGCAGGCCGGGCAGTCGGGCGCACACCTGCCGCAGCCGTTCGTCGAGCCGGGCCGTTGCGTCGTGCGGCACCGACCGGGCGTCGGCCAGGGTGGCGAGGGTACGCAGATCGGCGGCGCACCGCTCGCGCAGCGCCGTGGAGGGGCCGGTCACCGCGCCCTGCCCGACCATGGTCAGCGTGGCCAGGACGGTGTCGTGCAGGTCGCGATTCTGCTGCCGTTCCGCCTCCCGGGCGGTGCGGGCGACCAGCGCGTCCCGGGCGGCCCGCTGGTCGGCCAGGAATTCGGTGTCGGCCCGGGCGATGCGTCGTCGCATCACCGTGGTCATCATCGCCGTGCAGGCGGTCTGTGCCAGCAGGGTCGCGGCATGGGCGCTCGCCTCGGTGGGGTCGCCGGCCGTGTACGCGCCCGCCGCGTAGGCGACGGTGACCAGCAGCCCGGCCGGGATGGACCAGCGGGCCGGAGCCGTCGCCTGAGTGTTGATCACGGTGGTGCTCGCCAGCACGGCGATCCAGCTCGACTCGCCGGGCAGCACCTCGGGCGCGACCAACACCGGGATGGCCAGGCAGGCGGCACTGGTCAGCGCCACGTCCCCGGCGACGAGCGGTGCGTCGATGCCGTGGCTCCAGGCGCGCAGTGCGTACCAGATCGACCAGGCGGTCAACACCGCGATGGCGGGCACCAGCAGGCCCGGACGCACCGGCGGGGTACGCACGGCGAGCGCCACGACTGCGCAGACCAGCCCGCAGGAGAGCCGCAGCAGTGCCGGCAGCCGGGTGAAGATGAATGCCAGTGCGCCGGCACCCGGACGTTCCAACGGGGCGGGTGGCTTGGTCGGACTGGGCGGGGCCGGCATCGGGAAGGCGTCCTTTGCGACAAACGACCCGATCCGGGTCCGCGCTGCGGAGATCGACGCCGGAGAATAACACGTGATGAGGGTCGCGATTACCGTGGGTGTTGGCTGCGCCGTCGTTCTGTCAGGGTCCGGTTACTCGCCGCTCCCGCCCGCGGTGGCGTGACGAGCCCGGTCGGGCCTACCCGACGGGGTCGAGGCGGAAGGTCGGGTGGTCGCAGGGGTCGGGTAGTTCGTCGAGGAGGCGGCGTACCGGCCCGGTGCCCCAGCGCTCCCGGTAGGCGGCGAGGACCATCTCGCGCTGCCCGCCGGAGATCTCCACCGCCCGGTACCGGGCGCTTCGGCCACGTCGGTCCACCGTGCAGTGGCCGGCGGCCCGGACGTTGCGTACCCACTCGGTGCGGCCGCGCACCGAGACCAGGTATCGCTCGCCGTCCAGTTCGAGGATGTTCACCGGTACGCGCTGCGGCGTGCCGGTGGTCCGGCGCGTCACGGTGAGCGTGCTGGCCGCGCCGAGCCGTCGCACCAATGGGTTGGCCACCCGGGTCACGAACCATCCGGGTGGCCGGTAGGCCGGCTCCCACCGACCGGCGCTGGCATGCGAGTTCTCCACCATGCCTCGATCTCAGCAGCCGTCGGCAACCCACGCTCTTCGCGGTAAAGCTGAATACGACGTGTTATATTGACAAAAATCAATTAATTTAGGAGGGGGTATGAGGATCCGACTCGCGGTCGGGGCCGCTCTCACCGCCGGGCTGCTCGCCGGCAGCGTCGGTGTCGGCGGCCTCGCCGGTGCGGTCCCGAACGCGGAACGCCCGCCCGGTACCGCCGCCGACGCGCTGCCTGGGCTGCTCGCCGTCGGCGACTTCGACTTCTCCCAACCCGAGACCGTCGCCACCGGCCTGCAGGTGCCGTGGGGGATGGACTTCCTTCCCGACGGCAGTGCCCTGGTCGCCCAACGCCCCACCGGCCAGGTGGTACGCATCCGTCCCGGTCAGCAGCCCGAGCCCGTCGTCACGATCTCCGGCGTGACCTCGACCAGCGAGGGTGGGCTGCTCGGTCTGGCCGTCTCGCCCAGCTACGCCCAGGACGGTTGGATCTACGTCTACTTCACCACCGCGTCCGACAACCGCATCGCCAGGTTCCGACTCACCGCGCCGCAGACCCAGCAGCCGATCCTTACCGGACTGAGTCGGGCGGCGGTCCACAACGGTGGCCGGATCGCCTTCGGTCCGGACGGGATGCTCTACGTCGGAGTCGGTGATGCCGGACAGACCGCCACGGCACAGAATCCGCAGAGCCGAAACGGCAAGATCCTGCGGATCCGGCCGGACGGCACCGTCCCGCCGGACAACCCGAGCGCCGGGTCACCGGTCTACAGCCTCGGCCACCGCCACGTGCAGGGACTGGCCTGGGACGCCCAGGGCCGACTATATGCCACCGAGTTCGGTCAGAACACCTGGGACGAGATCAACCTGATCGTGGCTGGCGGTAATTACGGCTGGCCCACAGTGGAGGGGCGGGCGAACGACCCCCGCTTCCGTGACCCACTGATCACCTGGACTCCCGCCGAGGCATCACCGAGCGGAGCGGCCATCGCCGGCAACCGGCTTTTCGTGGCGAGCCTACGCGGCAACCGACTGTGGAACGTGCCGCTCAACGGGTCCGGGGGAGTCGGCACCCCGACTGCGGAACTGATCGGCAGCTACGGCCGGCTGCGCACCGTCGAGTACGGCCCCGACGGGTGGCTCTGGGTCACCACCAGCAACCGCGACGGCCGGGGCACCCCGGCGGCCAACGACGACCGGGTCCTGCGGTTCCCGCCCCGGGACGGTGCGACGCCGCCCCCGACCACGCCACCACCCACCACGCCACCACCCACCACGCCACCACCCACCACGCCGCCACCCACCACGCCGCCACCGACCACCCCGCCACCGACCACGCCGCCGCCCACGACCGGGCCGGCTGCCTGCACGGTCGGTTGGACGGCCAACCAGTGGAACACCGGGTTCACCGCCGACGTACGCGTCACCAACCGCGGGGCAGCCCTGACCAACTGGACCCTGACCTGGTCGTTCAGCGGCAACCAGCAGGTCACCAACGGGTGGAACGCGCAGATCACCCAGTCGGGGAGGAGTGTGACCGCACGCAACGTCTCCTGGAACGGCAACCTGCCGACCAACGGCACGGTGAGCTTCGGCTTCCAGGCCACCTACTCCGGCACCAATGACCGTCCGACCGACTTCCAACTCAACGGCACCGCCTGCCAGCCGGGCTGACCCGGTCCGGCGGTGGCCACCTCGGGTGGCGCGGGTTCGACGAGCCGGTCGTCCCGCGCCACCCTCCGGCTGACCGGGACGCCGGTCCCGCGCGAGGCTCGACGTGGCGCTGGCCGCCGGAGGGCTCGACCAGCTCGTGCACACCCGTGGGGCCGACGGCCGTCAGGCCAACCTGCGGCGGCTGGTCTGCGACCTGATCGAGGAGTACGGCCGACACACCGGTCACGCCGACCTGCTGCGGGAGGCGGTCGACGGCCTGGTGGCGAGGATCCGCCAGCCGGTTGGCGCCCTCGGTCCGGCCACTACCGACTGCCCGGCTGACGGCGTGCCGACCGGCGGCCTGCGGCACCGGCAGTGCTCACCGTACGAGGCCCACGGTCCCCGCCCCGGGCGGCTACGCCCGGGCCGGGAACCGCTGGTGACGGGCCTTGCGCCGAGGTGCGATGCGGTGCATTACCCGGCGCGAGCGAGACCCCCGTCGAACCCCCGTTTCGGCGGCTCCGTCGCTCACGCTCCGGTACCGCCCGTCGATCATTAGTCTGCGGCCGGTCCCCGGTGGAGATGTTGATATTTCGTGCCACCGACGGGGCGCTCTGTGCCAACTCTGGACGGGAGGCGGATCGACTCCGGCCGGCCGTACCCGGCTGGCGTCGCCCGGCCGCTACACCGGCTGTGGTTCGCGGCTCAGCCCGCGTCCCTTCATCACATGTTGCAGCAGCCTGATGAGGACATCCTTGGACGATTCCTTCTCCCGCGCGTCACACAGCATGATCGGGATGCCGGGATCAAGATCCAGTGCCAGTCGCACCTCGTCGAGGCTGTAGCGCTTCGCCTCGTGGAAGCAGTTCACCGCGACGATGAAAGGCAGCCCCGCTCTCTCGAAGTAGTCGACCGACGGAAAGCAGTCGGCGAGTCGCCGGGTGTCCGCCAGCACCACGGCACCCAGCGCACCGAGAGCCAGTTCGTCCCAGACGAACCAGAACCGGTCCTGGCCGGGCGTACCGAACAGGTAGAGGACAAGGTCGTCGCTGATGGTGATCCGCCCGAAGTCCATCGCCACCGTGGTGGTCGACTTGGCTTCGACGCCGGAGAGGTCGTCGACGCCCACGCCCTGCTCGGTGAGGAGTTCCTCGGTGCGCAGCGGTTTGGTCTCGCTGACGGCTCCGACGAGGGTGGTCTTGCCGACGCCGAAGCCGCCCGCGACAAGGATCTTGATGGCAGTGGGAAGGATCGGGCGGTCTTCCCGATCAGAGTGCACGTAGTCCATTGATGAGCGCCTCGAATACGCTGTTGTCGGGAAGGGCGGCGGCCTCGCGGGGTTCGGAGACCCGGACGAGTCCGCGGTCGAGCAGTCCGTCGAGCAGGACCCGTACCGTGCCGAGCGGCAGGCCGAGGTTGGCGGCGACCTCAGCCAGAGCAATCGGGCGTTGGCAGAGGTCGACAATCTGTGCGTGCTCCGGTGCCATCCACGCCTCTTGCGGTGGCGCCGTCCGGGTCGCGAGTAGCAGTGCGACGACGTTGTGGCCATTTCGTGGTTTGGCTCGCCCGCCGGTCACGGCGTACGGCCGGACCACGGGCCCGGCGGCCTCGTCTACCCAGTGGGGGTCGGTGTCGGGCGTCGTCATGGCGGCCCCTAGATGTTGGTGGGCTGGATCGACCGAGATGGTGACGCGAGGAACTTGCCAGCCCGTGTCACGACCATCGCCATCTCGTAGGCGATGAGCCCGACATCGGCTTCCTCGGCCGCGAGGACGGCGAGGCAGGCGCCGCTGCCGGCGGCCGAGACGAACAGGAACGACGAGTCCATCTCGATGATGGTCTGCCGTACCTTGCCGCCGCCGAACCGCTTGCCCGCGCCCTTGGCGAGGCTCTGGATCCCCGCCGACATCGCGGCCAGGTGCTCCGCGTCGTCCCGGGAGAGCCCGGCGGAGGAAGCCAGGAGCAGGCCGTCGACGCTGAGGACGATGGCATGCTCGGCCTGTTTGACCCGCCCGACCAGGTCGTTGAGCAGCCAGGTCAGATCGGCGCTCGCAGAGTTCTGCTGCACTTGCCCGTTCCTCTTTCTCACCGATCGGCTTCGGTCGCGGAAGGTCCGTGGTCCGCGTGGCCCTGCTCTTCTCCGTCGCCGAGACGTTGCGCTTCGGCGCGTCCGCGACGGGTGCCGCTCTGGTAAGAGCTCATCCGGGAGCGAACGTGTTCGGGCGACCTTTCCTTGTCGGCCTCGGCGGTGTCCGGGCCTTCCGCCGTCGACCCGTCGCGCAGTTGTGGCGCGAGGTGGGCCTGGCGACGCCTCATGGGCAGTCCACCCTCGGTGTGCGCGGTGGCGGGTGCCGTGCGCTGGGCTGGCGGCGGGGCGCTGTGCGGCGACTCGTCCATCCCGGTTGGCGGGGCGCTGCGAGGTGGTTCGTCCACCACGGTCGCGGCTTCGTCGGCGGCCCGGCGAAGCGGCAGCGGCGGAGCGTCGGAATCGGCTGGTGGTCGAGCGAGGGTCGGCAGCTCCACCGTCGGACGGTGCAGGGGCTGCGGCTCTGCCACCGCGACCGACGTCGGGTGGGTCACTGCGGTGCCCACGCCACCGCCCGCGGTGACCGTGCTGGTGGTGGTCATGTTGCCGCCAGCCGTGGTCGACGTCGTGGTGGTGGTGGCGTCGGTCACCAGGCTCTTGGGAATCAGCACCACGGCAGTCGTACCGCCGTAGGGCGATGCCTTGAGCTGCACGCGGACCTGGTGTTTCGCGGCAAGCTGGCTGACCACGAACAGCCCGAGCTGGGCGGCGGTGTCGAGGTTGAACTCGGTGGGGGTGGCGATGCGCTCGTTGGCCGCGGCGAGGTCCTCCTCGCTCATGCCGAGGCCCCGGTCCTCGATCTCGATGACGAATCCGTTCGCCACCAACTGTCCCCGGACCTCGACGTCGGTGGTCGGGGGAGAGAAGGACAGGGCGTTCTCGATGAGCTCGGCGAGCAGGTGGATGACGTCGCCGGCGGCGCGGCCGGCCAGTCCCACCGACCCGAACGGCAGTACCCGCACCCGCGTGTAGTCCTCCACCTCCTGCAGCGCGCCACGGGCGACGTCCACCATCGGCACGTTCTTACGCCAGGCGCGACCGGGTACCGAGCCCGACAGGACGATGAGGTTCTCGGCGTTCCGCCGCATCCGGGTCGCCAGGTGGTCGATGCGGAAGAGGTTCTCCAGGTCGTCGGCGTCCTGCTCGGTGCGCTCCATCCCGTCGAGGAGGGTCAGCTGGCGGTGCAGCAGGGCCTGCTGGCGTTTGGACAGGTTCAGGAACACGTCGCGAACGCTGCGCCGTAGCTCCGCCTGCTCGACGGCGGTGCGGACGGCGGTCTCCTGGACCCGGTTGAAGGCCTGGCCGACCTGACCGATCTCGTCGATGCCGAAGTCCAGGGGCGGTGCTTCGGCGGCGACGTCGACCTTCTCGCCGCGCCGGAGGCGTTCGACCACCGCGGGAAGCCGCTCGTCGGCGAGCCGGTGGGCCGCGTCACGGAGTCGCTGGAGCTGGGCGACCAGGGCACGCGCGGTGGTGATGGACAGGACGATCGAGGCGATGACCGCCAGCAGGCCCAGACCGGCGGCCAGGACCAGCCGGATGACGACGCCGACCGCGACCGGAACCGCCCGCTGCACCAGGTTGTCGCCGCTGCCGAGCACCATTTCCTGCAGGTGGGTCAGGGCGGAGTTGGCGACGGCGTCCCAGTCGGACGCGGTCACGACCGGCTTCGTCGCGGTGCGGTTGGTGACCACCTGGTCTTCGAGTTGGCGCAGGTTGCTAAACGCCGTCCCATTGATGACCTGATTGAAATCGGCCCGGTCGGATTCGTTCATCTTGTTCGGTGTGCGGGCGGCCAGGAATCGCTGAGCGGCAACCAGCTCGGTGAACCGGAACTGTTCTTCATCAGTCATTCGGCCGGCTGCGATAACACCAGAGAGCAGGGCATCTTCCTGCGAAATGAGTTCCCTGAGGCGGTACAGCTCAATGAGGTTCTGCGTATCCTGCGCGATTTCGGGGTCGTCCAGGGTGCCGACGACGTCGTAGATCTGGAACAGCTTTTCGACGAGCGTGGCGTAGGTCTCGGCGGTTCGTCCGCGGTCGACGGCCCGGTCGTCGATGGAGGTCCGGACCGCGGCCAGCCCGTCGAGTGCGGAGATGGCCTCGTCGACGCGCTGTTCGGCGTCGGCGTCGGCGGCCAGCCGGGCGCGCCAGCTGCGGGCGGTGGCCCGGAAATCGGTGGCCTTGTCGTCCACGCTCTGGCGGGCGGCGTCCAGCGCGTCCTTCCGTTCGGTGGTCGGCCCGCCGAGGTACGCGACGGCGAGTCGCCGCTCCACCTGAAGCTCCAGCAGCAACGGCTCGCTCGGCGAGACGATCTGACTGTCGATCACCTGGACGCCGAGCAGGTTCACGCCGTCTCGTAAGGTGACCCAAGCTGCGAACAGCCAGAGCGCAACAAGCGATACGAGGAGTGCAATAACCTTAGTGCGCAGATTCGCACTGGAGGACCGCATCAGACCGTCCCAAGCGGAGCATCGACGAGCTTGCCGGCCGGATGAGCCGCAAGCGCTGGTCTAGACAGACCGAGAAACGCTATCAGTTATCTGACTATCGACTCAAGGTCGCAGGTAACAGATCCGTCCGACCCGGACAATCTTTGTCCGGAGTGGGTGATCGACGGCTGCCGTCACGCCCAGGCGGGTACGGCGGCCAGCCAGCCCGCCGCCCGGTGCTGAGCAGCCAGTACGGCAGCACGAACGATCACGGTGGGTTGATATAGATCCTTGTCATGCCACAGCGCCAGCCCGTCCTGCCCGTCGTCACAGCTGAGATAGGTGTGGGCGCGACGGACCGCCGTGACGACTTCTGTGCGCCGCTGTCCGGTGGCGATCAGGGTCTGCACCGCGTACGCGGTCTCCTCGGCCGTGCCCCCCCAGGTACCCCACGAGCCGTCCGGGCGCTGCGTGGCCAGCACCCAGTCGGCGGCGCTGGCGAGTGAGGCGTGCACCGTGGGCGTGGGACCGAACTCCGCCAACGCCGCGGTGCAGCATGCCGTCGCGTAGAAGCGGGAGGCGTGCCAGCGGTCATCCCAACTGCCCTCGGCGTCCTGGCGCTCCTGTAGCGCCGCCACCAGGCGGCGAACCGCGCTCCGGTACCGGTGTCCCGGCTCGGGATGCCGGCCCGCGTGCTGCCCGAGTGCGTCGAGCACGTGGGCATTGGTGGTGACGCTGAAGCCGTCCTCGCCCGGCCAGGTGCAGAAACCTTCGCCCGTCTCGAAGTGGAAGAGGCAGTCCGGGGACACCGGAGCCCCGATCCGACCGAGCGCGAACAGGGTGACCGAGGTGGTGTCGGCGTCCGCCGGTAGGCCGGGCCCGGTCGGTGTGCCCGCCGCACCCAGGTTTGCGGTGAGGCTGTCGATCAGGTCGGGACAGGCCGTCACCCGGATACCTGCCCGCACCAGGGTGGCGGTCACCCACGCCCGCTCGAAGACGGTGATCGGCGTCGCGCACGGCACCGGGCCGCCGTTGCGGCGCACGGTCTCCTCCAGGAACGCCACGGCCTGCCGCCCGTCGGGGCGATCCGGCGCACCGAGCCACGCGGCCGTCGCGGCCGGCGAGGCACCCACCGTGCCGGGTGACATCGACACCACACCCGAGGCGGTCGGGGCGAGGTCGGGCAGGATCTCCAGGGCGTGCCACAGCTTCTCGGGCACCGGTGCCCCGGTCGCCACCAGACGGCGGACGGCGGCGAGCCGCTGGCGGGTCATACCCGCTGGCAGATCCAGGTCGCGCCGCTGCCACCGCCGATCGCCCGGTGAGGTGCCCGCGAGGTGGCCGAGGTGCTTGTTGAGCGAGTCGACCAGCGCGGGAACGATCAGGTCGATGGCCGGTGTGTCCGGTAGGGGCCCGGAGCCGCGCAGCAGCACGGCCAACCTGTCCAGCGCCCGGCCGGCGGCGCGAGCCACCTCGGCGGCGTTCGCGGTTGACGCCGCGCGCAACGCCGCGAGCAGGGCCTCCGTCGCGCTCAGAGTGGGGACCAGGGCGTAGCCCCCGGGTGGCCCCCAGCCGCCCTCCGGGTCTTGGTTGTCGAGCAGGTACCGCACCCGGTCGGCGTGCCCGACCAGCCATGGGGCGAGGCTCACCAACCGCGCGGTCTCGTAGATCGACGGGGAGGTGCGGCCAGCGGGCTCGCGCAACATCTCGGCGACCAGGTCGCCAGCCAGCTCGGCGGGGTCCAGGACCGACCCGGCCGGCGTGCCACGGTCAACGGTCGTCACCGCTGCCCCAGAAGTCGCCTCCGCCGTAGAAGGAGGTGGTGAAGCCGAGCTCACGCCGAAGGTAGACGGCCTCCCGTGGGCACGAGTCCGCCAGCGAGTCCAGCAGGGTCCGGCAGCGGCGGATCTGGTCGCCGACCTGTCGACGCACGTCGTCCTGGTCGACCCCCAGCATGAGGATGTTCAGGTCCCCGGCCTTGACGTCCCGACCGTAGCTGGCCAGGTCGTTGACCAGCCGCAGAACCTTCTCCACCGCCAGGCTGGCGGTGATCAGCTCGGCGAGTCGCTGCTCGCTGTCGACCGCCCCGGTAGCGATCCAGTGCGAGACGTTGACCCAGGTGGCGCCGTAGCCGGGGGCGTTGTCCAGATACTCAGCCGGGCCGGGTAGATCTGTCGGGTCGGCATCCCTGGCCGCCCGCCACTGCCACTCCCGCAGCTCAGCATCAAGCATGCGGTGCAGTTCCTCGCGCCACAGGTGCGCAAGGCGGCCGAACGCCGGCATCGCGGCGAGGTCATCGCGGATGTCGGCGAGGAACCGCCCCAGGGGATCGTCGGCGGCCGGCGCGTCGCCGGCGGCGATGGACAGACAGGTCGTCACGGTCGCGGTGGCCGTCTCGGCGGTGGTGGCCACGGAGTCGATGTACCAGTCCTCGGCGGTGACCCAGAGGGATGCCCGGTTCGCGGTGCGCAGCTCGGCTGCGCTGCACCACGGCGCGATGAACGCCGTGGACAGCGCCAGGGCGCTCAGCATCGTCGCGTCGACCGGAGGGTCCGGAAAGAGGCTGGGGTACGCGGCGACCCGGGCCTGTAGGTCACGTTGGCCCTTGGTCGCCACGGAACAGATGCGTCCCGCCTCGGCGGCCAGCTCGAATGCGGTAGCGAGGGGTGGGGAAGACAAGATCGGCTCCTAGCGGGCGACGGAGGGCTCAAGCCGCGTGAGCGTCAGCTCGACCCGTCGTTGTGGACGCAGCGACGCGGCGACCCGTATCCCGGGCACCGAGGGCTCGGTCAGGGTGAAGCGGTACTTGCTGACCAGCGTCGCGACGATCAGCTGGGCCTCCAACTGGAACAGGTGCTCGCCCAGGCATCGATGTATCCCGAGGCCGAACGGGTAGTAGGCGTAGCGGTGCCGCTGATCGGTCCGTCCCGGGGCGAACCGCTCCGGGTCGAAGGTCTCCGCGTCCGGGCCCCAGAACGCCTTCATCCGGTGGGTGGCATAGGGGGAGAGGACCACCGTCGCGCCCTTGTCGATCCGTACCCCGCCCAGCACGTCCGGCCCGGCGGCTCGGCGGGGGACGATCCAGCCGGCGGGGAACAGCCGCAGGAGTTCGTCGAGCACCATCCGGGTGTAGCTCAACCGGGGCAGGTGAGCGGCCCGGACGGGACCGGCGCCGACCACGTCGTCGATCTCGGCGTAGAGCCGGCGGGCGACGTGCTCGTGCGTGGCGAGGACGGGCCACAGCCAGGTCAGTGCCACGTAGCTGGTCTCGGTGGTGACGGCGACCATGGAGACCAGGTCGTCGCGCATCTGCTGCTCGGTCAGGGGCTGCCCGTCCCGGCTCGCCCGAGCCAGGGTCGACAGCACGTCCCCCTCCGTCCCGGGCTGACGCAGCGCCTGCCGGAGTACCGGCAGCAGGATGCCGTCGATCTCCTGCACGGCGCGGTGAAAGCGCCGGTCGCCCGGCATCGGCACCCACCAGGGCACGACGGGAGCGAGCAGCCGTGGCGCCATGGAGGTGACGATCGACTCCTGCGCCGCCATGATGCGCAGGGCCTCGTCGACGTTCAGCCGGTCGGCGAAGAACACCCGCATGATGGCCGCGCAGACGAGGCGGGACAGCTCCGATCCGATGTCGACGACGGTGCCGTCCGCCGCCGCCTGGTCGAGCCGGTCGGTCGCCCCCTCGATCGCCTCGGCCATCGTGTCGACCAGCGAGTTGATGCGGGCCGGGCGGAACAGTGGAGCCAACGTCCTGCGGCTGGCGGCCCAGGTCTCACCCTCGGAGAGGATGCCGTCACCGACGAGTCGGCGAACCGAGCGCCACAGGGCGGTGTTGTCGCCCCGGGGATAGTTGGCGGCATTCTCCTGCAGCACCTGCTGGACGTGCTCGGGATGGGTGACCAGGTACGGGCTGGAGATCCCGAGCCCGAGACGGACGACCGCACCGTCAGCCGCGTTGCCGACGTCCACCAGGGACTGATGTGCGTCCCGGAGGGCGCTCGGCAGCGCCTTCCATACCGGCACCGTCCTGGGCTTGCCTGCTGCTCTGGCCTCCGGCGTCTCCACTGCGGATCGTTTCTCCTTCGGCTAGGCCCGGTAGTTGTGGATCGCGCAACTTCCAGGACTTAATGCAGCCTAAGTGTGCAAGTTGTGAGGGCGATCTAGCAATGGGTGATCGCCTTCGTCGCGTGGCCGCGCTCGTACCGGTTGCGGGTCTTGGGCGTCGCCCACCCTACTGAGTGGTCACTCAGGTCGATGGGGTGGCGTCGGAGGGCGTCCTCGTCACGCCTGCGGCGGGGCCGACGTCTGCCGGTACTCCTGTGGCGTCAAGCCGTAGGTCGCGCGGAACAGGCGGGCGAAACTCGCCTTGTCGGCGAAGCCCCAGCGGGCGGCGATGGCGTAGATCGGCTGACCGGCAAGGAGTGGATTGGCCAGGTCGTGTCGGCAGCGCTCCAGTCGCCGATGACGAATCAACTCGGCGATGCTGGTGCCCTCGTCCGCCCACAGTCGATACAACGTACGCAGCGAGATGTGATGGGCGGCGGCGATCGTACGGGCGTTGAGGTCGACGTCGCCCAGGTGCGCGGTGATGAACGCGTCGATCCGGGCCCGGAACCCCTGCTGCCGCACCTCGACCGGAAGCGCATCCTCCAGGTCGAGGTGCTGCGCCAGCGTCGCCGAGACCAGATCGAGTGCCATCCTGTCCAACTGCCCGGCGGCGGCCGTTCGGAACTGCTCCGGGTGCTCCCCGACCTGTACCAGGAACTGCGCCAGCAGGGCCGTCATGCCCTCGGTCCGCATGCGGCCGGCGAGCAGTCGAACGACTTTCTGTTGCGGAAGCGGTACCGCCGACTGTGGAACGAGAATCGCCACAGTGGACGACGTTGCTGGTGGCGCGGGATCCGTCCCGCCACTGGGTGCGGTTTCCCGCTCCGGAAGATGCCGGCACTCGTAGGGGCGAGAGGTGGTGAGGAACGTGAACTCGGTCGGCCGGATGACCGACTCACGGCGCTCCTGAACGAGTGCGCTGTCACCGGTCAGTGGTAGGGCCAGCTCGTACATCTCAGGATCGCTCCGCCGGATCATCCGCTGCGAACGCCGCATCGTCAGCCCCGGATAGCGAAACGACATGACCCGCGACACGCCCAGGTCGACCGCCCGGGCGAACCCGGTGAAGTTCGTCGCGTGCGGACTGGAGAACAGCGACGGAGCGGTCCCCTTCGAGATGATGTCCTGCCAGACATCGAACCGGTCACGCCTGGGAAAGTGCGTCAGGTCAAGAGTCTCGACGCGGAGGATCGAAGCTCACCTCCCCTGTCTGCCCGCCGGTCAGGTGGCGGACACAGAGCCTACCCGGCACCCCAGGATGATCCCTGCCGTCGATGCGACCACCGACCGCGATCAGAGGCAGATCCAGCAGTAGAGGCTCTCCGCGTTCGCGCGTGCTCTGCGTGCCAGCCCCACGAACTCGTGCAGGACCGACAGCATTGCCCCCGGCTGCATGTCGCTGTAGTGAGACAGCTCCTCAATACGTGACCAACGATCAGCCAGACCCGGCAACTGGTCGTCCGTAACACCGGCCAGCGCGTCCCTGGCGCGGTCGCTGAGCGCAGCCACCCAGGGTCCTTCGTACTCGGGGTCCGGGCCAGGGCCGTCGGGCCAGACAAGTCGCTCCCCGACCAGGCCGGCGGTCCAGGGCACGTCGAGAGCGAACGACACGACCTTGCCGAGGACCACCGACGGATCGATCCCCTTCGCATCGAGCGCGTCCACGAGAGGCGAGCCGCCCTCCCGCACCACAGGTCCACCGTCCGTGGCGGCCATCAGCTTCGCGACGGCCTCCTCGTCACCGGTGCGGAAGTAGTCGTACAGCACGCCCACAGAAGCCTCCCGGTCGCCAACATGCCGCCAGATGTAGCGCGACCGAGGGAAGCTATCGCCCCGCAGCGACAATTTCGGCAGCGGCCTCGCTCCGGGGGAAGTGGCGGTGCGCCCGGCAGGATTCGAACCTGCGGCCTTGGGATTAGAAGTCCCCTGCTCTATCCGCTGAGCTACGGGCGCGTCGTGGTATCGCGCGAGAAGGGTACCGCCGCCCGTGCCCCGCACGCCGGAACGGGTGGCCAGGTCCACGTCGTGCGCGGCCTCGGCGGTACCCGTGGGGCGGGTTCAGGCGTCCGCGTCCGCGTGGGGCGTGGTTTCCGCCGCCGGCGCGGACCCGTTCTCGGTCGAGCCACGGGGTTGCGGTGGGGCCGGGCGGTGAGTCGTCGGTCCGGCACCGAGGAACGCCTCGGCCCACCGGCCGACCTCGGCGAAGACCTTCTCTCGTACGGCGGGGCCGGAGAGCGTCAGGTCGTGCATGCCGCCGTCGAACCTGGCGACGGTGACGTGCTGGCCGAGACGGGGCGCCCAGCGGACCATGTGTTCGACGTCGAGGACGGCGTCGGCGAGGCTCGCCGAGTCGTGCCACTTCGCGCCCCGGAAAGAACGGGTGGAGCAGGCGAGCAGCACCGGTACCGGGATGTCCAGCCCGGCGCGCAGCCGTCGCTGACCGGTGCGGATGGCGTCCAGCCAGCCGGCTCGGACGGGGAAGCCGGCCAGCGGCTTCCAGGCCAGGTCGTACGTCCACTCGCCCCGGTGGTCGGCGTGGATGCTCTCGCCGTACACGGTGCCGAGCCCGAACGGGAGGATGCGGTGTGGCGCCCTGCGGCCCAGGCGGGCGACGGCGGTCGCGAGGGGCCGGCGCACGAACCAGGGTGCGTTGAGGTCGAAGAAAGGGCTGTTGAGGAACAGGCCGTCGACCAGACCGGTGTCGCGGCGGCTGTCCGCCCAGAGTGAGATGACCAGACCGCCGGTCGAGTGGCCCATGGCCAGCAGGGTGTCGTGCCCGTCCTCATCGCGGATGATCTCTGCGGCGGCGTCCAACTCCGGGAAGTAGTCGCCGAGGTCGCGGCAGAAGTTGGCGGTCTGGTGTGGCAGCAGGCTGCGGCCGTACTTGCGCAGGTCCAGCGCGTAGAAGTCCCAGCCCCGGTCCGCGAAGAAGTCGGCGACGTGGGTCTGGAAGAAATAGTCGACGAAGCCGTGCACGTAGAGCACGGCCCGCCCGGTGGGGCGCTCGGCGCGGCGGCGGACCAGGGTGGCCACCACCGGGCCCTCGTCGTCGCGGCCCAGGTCGATGGTGTGCCGCTCGTACGGCGGGCCCAGCACGTCGGGTTCCACCCCGCCGACGGTACGCCGGCAGGCTACCCGGCGGTAGCCCCCCGCTCGCCCGTACTGCGGGCGGGCGGGGGCATCCGCGCTCAGTCGCCTTCGGCCTCGCGGCCGGACGGCTCCTGCGAGGTCGTGGCGCGCCCCCGGCCGGGGCCGTACGGCGACACCTGGTCGACCGGCACCGAGCGGTGCTCCCGGCTCGGCGAGGAGTCGCCGGCCGGGTTCGGGCCGTCGCTGTCCTGGACCAGCCGGGTCTCGCCGCTGCGGCGCATCTCCGGTTGCTGCACGTTGGCCATGCCGTTCACCTCTCCATGGTCGTGCGCCGGCCGGGTGGCCCGGCCGGCGCGCGCGATCACCTCTCGTCGGTCGTCCCGGCGCCGGCCAGTTCGTCGGCCGGCTCGTCACCCGGGGTCACGGGGCCGGGTGGGGGAGCCACCCGCAGGTGCTTGTTGTTGCGCGGCTCCTGGCGGGTCTTCGCGTCGTTGAGCTTGCGGCGCAGGTCGTCGCGGGCGTCGTTGAGCGCGGCGTGCAGGTCCTCCTCGGTGGAGGTGGTGACGATCTTCTGCCGGCCGGCGATCCAGCACTCCAGCGTGACCTTCTGGCCCTTGGCCTCCCGGTCCTTGACCGACAGCTCCAACTCGGTGGCGTCGGCGTGGAAGCTGGCCAGCCGGGCGTCGAGCGTGGCGAACTGGGTGACGATCCAGTTCCGGTCGGCCTGCGAGAAGCCGGCGCCGAGCCGGAGGCACTCCGCCACGGTGGCCGGGTTCGGGCTCATCGCCGCACCTGACCAGGGACGCGGGCGGAACGGGTGATGGTCATCTTCATGATCGCTGACCTTTCGTTCGACGTCGTGCTCACAGGTGCGGTTGGCACATTCCCTACCCAGGTCGGCTCCGTCCGGAACGTGACCATTTTCGCCGCCTCTTGATCATCGCGGTCCGGGCGTCGGCGGGTCAGGGTCGACCGGCCTACCACGCCGGGACCTTGATCAGGTGGTTGTCCACAGGCGGCCTCGTCGTCCACAGGTGCGGTGTGAAGGGCTGCCCGAGCGCGCTGCCGAGGTGCAGGCTCGGGTTCGAGTCGACTTGCGAAGACCGGCCCTGGATTCCACTGGAGGGACAATGTTCGATACTTTTGTGACGATCGTCGGAAATGTGCTGACGGCACCCGAGTGGCGCCGGACCACGCAGAGCAACACTCTGGTGGCCAACTTCAAGGTCGCCTCGACGGCCCGGCGTCTCGACCGTGACAGCCGGCGCTGGGTCGACGGCAACAGCCTGCGGGTACGGGTCAACTGCTGGCGGAAACTCGCCGAGGGGGTGGCCGCCTCGGTGGCGGTCGGTGACCCCGTAGTGGTCTGCGGTCGGCTCTACACCCGTGACTGGACCGACGACGCCGGCAACCACCGCACGCTCTACGAGTTGGAGGCCGTCGCCATCGGCCACGATCTGTCCCGGGGGCGGGGCCGGTTCCTGCGTAACCGGCCAAACCTGGCCACCAGCGCGGTCTCCGACGCCGAGGCCGAGGAGCGGGTGCACGGTGAGCCGACCGAGCCGGTGCCGGACGAACAGGCTCCCGCCCGGCTCGACAACGGACCGGTCGACGACGACTTCGAGTTGCCCGACCTCACCCGGCCTCGGTCCGGGCTGGCCGACGACCTCGACGACGAGCAGGGCTGGCCCGACGGCGCCGAGCCGGCCACCGGCGCCGGGGCCCGGTCCGCTTCGTCCGCCGACGAGCTGCTCGCGTCCGAGGATTTCGACCACCTCCTCGACGCCGACCGGGCGGCCTCCGACGAGCTGGCGCCGGTGCGGGCCGGGATCACCGGGCCCGAGGAGGGGTTGGCGGTGGGTCCGGAGGAATCGGGGGCGGACGTCGCCGTCACCGGGCGTGGCCGGCGAGGACGCGGGAAGCTGCCGCAGCCTGCCTGACGGTGCGAGTCCTGCGGCGCGGCCGTGGGTGGGTGACCGGTTACGTGACGTTTCGGGTCACCCACCCGCGAACGACCGGCCACGGTCGCCCGCGACGCGTCCGCCCGGTCGCAGGTGGGGCGGCGCGTCCGCCCGGCCGGTCCGGGTGCCGGGCTCGGCTAGGCTGGCCGCCCGGGGGTGGTGCGGGTGCGACACGCGGCAGCGGTGGCGAACGCGGCGGGACTCGTCGCGGGGTACGCCCTGGA
The DNA here is from genome assembly GCF_900109115.1 of Micromonospora phaseoli. Lineage (GTDB taxonomy): Bacteria > Actinomycetota > Actinomycetes > Mycobacteriales > Micromonosporaceae > Micromonospora > Micromonospora phaseoli. The sequence goes on along the minus strand of NZ_FNYV01000003.1, from coordinate 15,726 downwards.
CACGTTCCTCGGCGACCCTCGGCGCGGACACCCGGTGGCCGGGTTCGGTCGGGCCGCCGCCACCCTGGAACGCCGCCTCTACCGACCTGATCGCCTCGCCGGTGGCGTCTTCACCGCGCTCTCCGTCGGCGCGCCGGTACTGGTGGGAGCCGCCGCCGCCTACGGCACCCGGCACCGGCCGGTCGCCCGTGCGGCCCTGGTCGCCGCCGGCACCTGGGCGGTGCTGGGCGGGCGCAGCCTGCGCCACGAGGCCAGGACGATGGGTCGCGCGTTGCGCGGCGGTGACCTGCCGGCCGCCCGCCAGCGGCTCGGGCATCTCTGCGGGCGGGATCCGTCATCGCTCGACGAGCACGAACTGGCTCGGGCGACGGTGGAGTCGGTGGCCGAGAACACCTCCGACGCCGTGGTCGCCCCGCTGGTCTGGGGCGCGGTCGCCGGGCTGCCCGGCCTGCTGGGCTACCGCGCGGCGAACACCCTCGACGCGATGGTCGGCCACCGCAACGCCCGGTATGCCCGCTTCGGCACCCCGACCGCCCGCCTGGACGACCTGCTGAACCTGGTGCCCGCCCGGCTGACCGGCCTGTTGACCGTGGCGCTGGCACCTACCGGGAAGGGTGATCGGGACCGGGCCTGGCGGGTCTGGCGGCGGGACCGCGACGACCATCCCAGCCCCAACGCCGGGCAGTGCGAGGCGGCGATGGCCGGTGCGTTGGGCGTGCGGCTGGGCGGGCGCAACGTGTACTTCGGCCGGACGGAGGTGCGTCCGTTCCTCGGTGACGGTCCCCGCCCCGAGGCGCGGCACCTGCCCCGGGCCGCCCGGATCTCCCGCGCGGTCGGGCTGGCGGCGCTCGGGCTGACGGCGGCGTACCCGCTGACCGCCGGTCGCCTGGTCGGTGCCGCCGCCCGTCGGGCCGCCCGGCCGTGGAGGCGGGGGTGACCGGTGGGCTGCTGGTCGCGGGGACAACCTCGGATGCCGGCAAGAGCGTGCTCACCGCCGGCATCTGCCGATGGCTGTACCGCCAGGGCGTGAAGGTGGCGCCCTTCAAGGCGCAGAACATGTCGAACAACTCCGTCGTGGTGGTCGGCGCGGACGGCCGGGGCGGCGAGATCGGCCGGGCGCAGGCGATGCAGGCGGCGGCCTGCGGGATCGAGGGGGACCTGCGGTTCAATCCGGTGCTGCTCAAGCCCGGCAGCGACCTGTCCAGTCAGGTGGTGCTGCTCGGCCAGGCCGTGGAGACGATGACCGCCGACACCTTCCGCACCCTGCGTCCCCGGCTGGCCGAGACCGCGTACGCGGCGCTGGCGGAGCTGCGGTCGACGTACGACGTGGTGATCTGTGAGGGCGCCGGCAGCCCGGCGGAGATCAACCTGCGCGACGGCGACTACGTGAACATGGGCCTGGCCCGGCAGGCCGGGCTACCCACCATCGTGGTCGGCGACATCGACCGGGGCGGTGTGTTCGCCGCCATGTTCGGCACCCTGGCCCTGCTCGACCCCGCCGACCAGGCGCTGCTCGCCGGCTTCGTGGTCAACAAGTTCCGGGGCGATCTCGGCCTGCTCGCCCCCGGGCTGGAGATGCTGCGCCGCGTGACCGGCCGTCCCACCTACGGGGTGCTGCCCTGGGCGCTGGACCTGTGGCTCGACGCGGAGGACTCGCTCGCCTACGGTCGGGTGCTCGGCCGTCCGGCCGCCCCGCACGGCACCGAGTGGCTCGACGTGGCCGTGCTGCGGCTGCCCCGGATCAGCAACGCCACCGATGTCGAGGCGCTCGCCACCGAGCCCGGGGTGCGAGTGCGGCTGACCGTCGAGCCGGCCGAGCTGGCCGCCGCCGACCTGGTCGTGCTGCCCGGCTCCAAGTCGACCGTGGCCGACCTGGCGTGGCTGCGCGAGACGGGCCTCGCCGACGCGGTCACCACGCACCTGGCGGCGGGCCGTCCGGTACTCGGGCATCTGCGGCGGCTTCCAGATGCTGGCCCGGACCATCCACGACCCGGTGGAGAGTCGCCGGGGCACGGTGCCCGGCCTCGGCCTGCTCCCCATCGAGATCACCTTCGCTCCGCAGAAGACGGTCCGGTTGGCGGTGGGCACCGCCGCCGGCGACCTTCCGGTGCACGGCTACGAGATCCACCACGGGTACGTCTCGGCTGCCGACCCGGAACTGCCCCCGCTGCTGCGGGATGCCGGCGGCGTCGGCGAGGGGGCGCTGCGCGACCTCGTGCACGGCACCCACTGGCACGGCGCCTTCGAGTCCGACGAGTTCCGGCGCTGGTTCCTCACCCGGGTGGCCCGCCTCGCCGGGCGAACCGGCTTCCAGGTGGCGCCGGGGACGTCCTTCGCCGCCGCCCGCGGGCGCACCCTCGACCTGCTCGGCGACCTGGTCGAGGAGCACCTGGACACCGACGCCCTGTGGCGGCTCATCGAGACCGGCCCGCCGGCCGGCCTGCCGTTCGTGCCACCCGGCGCCCCACCACCCTGAGCCGGGACGGGCACCGGCGATCAGCGACGGACGTCGGCGGCCTGGTCGGTGAAGGGCAGTCCCGCCGACTGCCACGCCTCCACGCCACCGATCATGTCGGTCGCCCGGTGCAGCCCGAGGGCGCGCAGACTCGCCGCGGCGAGGCTGGAGCTGTAGCCCTGGCAGCACATCACCACGATCTCCAGGTCGTACCCGGTGGCCTCCGGGATGCGCCAGTCGCTGGCCGGGTCCAGCCGCCACTCCAGCACCGTCCGGTCGATCACGATGACGCCGGGCAGGTCGCCCTGTTCCCGCCGCTGCGCTTCGGTGCGCATGTCGATCATCAGTGCACCTCGGGTCGCGGCCTGCACCGTCTCCTGCGGCGTCAGTCGGGTCATGCCCGCGCGGGCCTGTTCCAGCAACGCCTCGACACCAGGACTCATCACGGAATGGGACACGCCACGAGCATGCCGTTCGGCGCACGGGCATGCGGTCCGAAGTGGTCCGGGACAACCCGATCGGTAACGTCGGTGCCCGTGACGGCGGTCTTCGAGGCGTACGCCGGACTGGCCCGGCGGGTGTTGGCCGGCCCGGCCCGGTTGGGGCGTACCCGGTTGGTGGTGATCGACGGTCCCAGCGGCGCGGGCAAGACCGTCTTCGCGGCACGCCTGGCCGACGCGCTCGCCGCCGAGCTGGCCGGCGTCGGGGCGGCCGGCGTCGGGGCGGTGCCCCGGCCGCCCGTGGTGCACACCGACGATCTGCTCGACGGGTGGGACGACCAGCTCACCTTCTGGCACCGGCTGGAGGAGCAGGTGCTGGCGCCGGTGCGGGCCGGGCAGGCCGGTGCCTACCGGCGCTACAGCTGGGTACGCCGTCGTTTTCTGCCCAGGCCGGTGCCGGTGCCGGCCGCGCCGGTGCTGATCGTGGAGGGGGTCAGCACGGCCCGGGCCGCCGCCGTCCCCGAGGCGACCCTGGCGGTTCTCGTCACCGCACCGCAACCGCAACGGCTGGCCCGGGCGGTGGCCCGCGACGGGCCGGCGATCCTGCCGGAGCTGCGTCGCTGGCACATCACCGAGCAGGCACACTTCGCCGCCGACGGTACCGAAGGCCGGGCCGACCTGTTGGTCGACGGCGCGCCCACGTTGCCCCACGATGCCGACCGCTACTACCTGCGGACCACTGGCGCGGGCGGTGTCGATGGGGTGCGAACCGGGTGACGCGGACGTCGGCCCTGGGTAAGGCCGGCATACGATGCCGGTCATGACCTCACCGATCATGAGCGAGTCCGACCTGCGGGAGGCCGTCACCCGGGAACTGCCCGGCGTCCGGGCCGACCTGGAGCGTCTCGTCCGCATCCCCGGCATCGCCTTCGAGGGCTTCGACCACTCACACGTGGAGCGTTCCGCCGAGGCGGTGGCCGAGTTGCTGCGCGGCTGTGGCCTCGACGTCGAGGTGGCCCGTGCCGGTGGTCAGCCGGCCGTGATCGGCCGGCGGGCGGCACCGCCGGGTGCGCCGACGGTGATGCTCTACGCCCACCACGACGTGCAGCCGATCGGCGACCGGGCGCTGTGGGAGTCCGACCCGTTCGAGCCGGTCGAGCGAGACGGCCGGCTGTACGGGCGCGGTGCGGCGGACGACAAGGCCGGCATCATGGCGCACGTCGCGGCGCTGCGCGCGTTCGGCGACCAACTGCCGGTCGGCGTGGTCGTGTTCGTCGAGGGGGAGGAGGAGTACGGCTCGGACTCCCTGGAGCGACTGCTCGCCGAGCACCGGGACAAGCTCGCCTCCGACGTCATAGTGATCGCCGACTCGACCAACTGGGATGTCGGCGTGCCGGCGCTGACGACGTCGCTGCGCGGCATCGTCAACTGCTTCGTCGAGGTGCGCACGCTGGACCACGCCGTGCACAGCGGGATGTTCGGCGGTGCGGTGCCGGACGCGCTCACCACCCTGGTCCGGCTGCTCGCCACCCTGCACGACGACGCCGGGAACGTGGCGGTGCAGGGCCTGGTCGCCCGCGAGGGGGCCAGCGTCGACTACCCCGAGGACCGGTTCCGGGTCGAGGCCGGGCTGGCCGACGGGGTGCGGCTGTTCGGCAGCGGGCGGATCACCGACCGGTTGTGGACCAAGCCGGCGCTGGCCGTGCTCGGCATCGACGCCCCGGCCACCGGCGAGGCGCCGAACGCGCTGGTCCCGACCGCCAAGGCCAAGCTGAGCGTACGGCTGGCGCCGGGCGACGAGCCGAAGCGGGCGTACGCGGCGCTCCGCGAGCACCTGGAGCGGAACGCGCCGTGGGGCGCTCAGGTGGAGATCACCTTCGAACACGACGGTGCCCCGTGCGTCATCGACGCCAGCGGCCCGATGTTCGACGCGGCCCGGTCGGCCTTCCGCACCGCCTGGGACGGCACCGACGCGGTGGAGATCGGGGTGGGTGGCTCCATCCCGTTCATCGCCACCTTCCAGGAGATGTTTCCGCAGGCGGCGATCCTGGTGACCGGGGTGGAGGACCCGCACGCCCGGGCGCACGGGCCGAACGAGAGCCTGCACCTGGGCGAGTTCGCCCGGGTCTGCCTGGCCGAGGCGTTGTTGCTGGCCAGGGTCGCGCAGACGCGGAGCGGAGTGAACCCGTAACTTCCGGTGGATGGTGACCGTTTCCGGTGTGTCGGGCGCGGGGCTGTTGTAGCCTCTCGAACATGCGTACGAACGAGGTTCTGGCCCGCCTGGAGGCCGCTGTCAGCGCCCTGGGAGACGTGGACGTCTCCGCGTGGCCCGAGGACACGCTCAAGGAACAGCTCGGCGAGCTGTCCGCCGCCCTGGTGGCCCTGGACACGTCGCTGTCCCGCATCGCCGACGGCGTCCGCGCCCGCGGCCTGCGGGTCGAGGAACCGGTCCCGGCCTGACGCCGCCGCTCCCGGCGCGCCGGCAGCACACGTTGGGAGGGGCCCCCTCCTACGCACCAGGCGTTAACCGGGGCCCCTTCCTTACCCGGCTGGCAGGATGAGGTCGTGCGGTTCCTGGACCTGGCTGCCACCTCGGCCGCCGTCGGCGCCATCAGTGGCCGGCGGGCCAAGGTGGAGCTGCTCGCCGACGCCCTGCGCCGGCTCGACCCGACCGAAGTGGTTGCGGGTTCCGGCTGGCTCGCCGGTGAGCTGCGGCAACGGCAGACCGGCGTCGGCTGGGCCGCGCTGCGTGAGCTGCCCGCGCCGGCGGCCGAGCCGACCCTGACCGTGGCCTCGGTCGACGCGGCGATCGACGGTATCGCGGCGGTGAGCGGAGCGGGTTCGCAGGCCCGCCGGCGGGCACTGGTGGCGGCGCTCTACGCCGCCGCGACCGCCGACGAGCAGCGCCTGCTGACCGGCCTGTTCCTCGGCGAGCTGCGCCACGGCGCCCAGGCGGGGCTGCTCGCCGACGCGATCGCCCGGGCCGCCGGGGTGCCGGTCGCCGCGGTGCGCCGGGCGTTGCTGCTCAGCGGTGACCTTCGGGCGGTGGCGGTGGCCGCGCTCGGCGGCGGGGCCGCGGCGTTGGCCGGGTTCGGGCTGCAGGTCGGGCGGCCACTCGCGCCGATGCTGGCACAGAGCGCGCCGTCGGTCGACGAGGCGCTCGCGGCCACCGGCGCGCCCGCCGTGGTCGACGTCAAGCTCGACGGCATCCGCATCCAGGTGCACCGCAGCGGGGCCGACATCGCCGTCTTCAGCCGCAGCCTCGACGAGATCACCGCACGGGTACCGGAGGTGGTCGCCGCGGTACGTGCTCTGCCCGCGCGGGAGATCGTGCTCGACGGCGAGGCGATCGGGCTGGACGCCACCGGCCGGCCGCTGCCGTTCCAGCAGACGTCGAGCGCGGCCGCCCGCCGAGCCGGCCGTGCGCCGGTCGCTGCGGCGGTGCGCGCCGCCGCCGAGCGGACCGGCGAGACCGTCCTCACGCCGTACTTCTTCGATCTGCTGCACCTCGACGGCGTGGATCTGATCGACCTGCCCGGCCGCGAGCGGTGGGCCGCGTTGCGCGGCACGGCCGACGCCTCGCTGCTGGTGGGCCGGCTGGAGGTGGACGGCCCGGAACAGGCCGGGGAGGCGTTCGCCGCCGCGCTCGACGCCGGTCAGGAGGGCGTGGTGGTGAAGGCGCCCGACGCGCCCTACGATGCCGGCCGGCGCGGCGCGGCCTGGGTGAAGGTGAAGCCCCGGCACACCCTCGACCTGGTGGTGCTCGCCGTCGAGTGGGGCAGCGGGCGGCGTACCGGATGGCTGTCGAATCTGCACCTCGGGGCGCGCGACCCGCAGACCGGCGGGTTCGTGATGCTCGGCAAGACCTTCAAAGGTCTCACCGACGAGCTGCTGCGCTGGCAGACCGAGCGCTTCCTCGACCTCGCCGTGGAGCGCGGAGACTGGGTGGTGCGGGTCCGGCCCGAGCAGGTCGTGGAGATCGCCTTCGACGGGGTGCAGAGCAGTTCGCGCTATCCCGGCGGGGTGGCGCTGCGCTTCGCGCGGGTGGTGCGCTACCGCGACGACAAGACCGCCGCCGAGGCCGACACCATCGACGCCGTACGCGCCGTGCAAGCCGGCCGCCCGCCCGGCTGAACGCCTCAGCTGGCCGCTTGCGTCTCCGGGTCGGCGGCTCGGTCGCGGGGGCGTTCGTCGACCACGCCGGCCAGGCGGCGGGCCTCCCGTCGGGCGACCCAGCCGTAGCCGAAGAGAGTCATCGCCGCGAAGATCCACCACTGCACGACGTAGCCGAGGTTCTGCCAGTTGTTGGTATGGCCGATCGTCACCGCCTTGAACACCGGGTCGGCGGCCGGCGTCTGCTCGTCGAGCAGCACGTACGCGCCGTGCACCGGGTACGGCAGCTCCCCGGCGAGCTGCGGCACGGACACCCGGCGGCTCTCCAGCACGCCGTCGCGCCGGGCCACCTTGGCGTCGCCGCTCTCGCTCGCGTGGATCCGTCCCTCGACGGTCACCTCGCCCGCGGGCGCCGGTGGCACCTCCGGCTGGGCGATCGCCCCACCCGGGGCCGGCGGGATCCAGCCCCGGTCCACCAGGACGGCGGTGCCGTCGGCCAGCACCAGCGGGGTGACCACCTCGAAACCGACCCGGCTCTCCACCGTCCGGCCCCGGACCAGGACGACGTTGTCGGTGTCGTACCGACCGGTGACGGTGACCCGGATGAAGGTCCGCTCCTGCGCCGGTGGCGGGCCGACCGTGCCGGGCCCGCCGGTCGGCGCGGGCAGCGCCTCCCGCAGCGGTACGGGGTCCATCCGCAGGCCGGCGTCGATCCGCTCGTTGACTGCCGTGCGGCCGTGGTAACGGTCCAGCTGCCAGTTGCCGAGCAGCACCATCACCGTGGCGGCGGCCAGGGCCAGCGCGAGGATGCCCAGCCAGCGCGGCGTCAGCAGGAACCGGTACACGCCACGAGGCTACCCGTGTGACCGCCGCCACTGCGCCGAGCCACCGGCGTACCCGCCTCGGCGTGGTCCCGCGCCGCTGCCGCAGGCAGTGGCCGTCGATGCGTCCGGGCGGAGGCGTCCGCCCGTGGCGGAGCGTGCCCGTGTCGGGGCGGTCCGCCACGGGTGGGCCACCCTGGACCGGGGTAGGGCCCGGGATGGTGCGTGTGCCCGGCCGGGTTCGGCTATCGTCACGCGGGCGGAGCGCGCCGACGGTCGGCACGCCGTCCGCTCGCGAGGAGTCGATGATGACCGTCGTGCCGCGTCTGGTGCTCAGTGCTCCGTCTTCTGGACACGGCAAGAACGCGTTGGCGATCGGTCTGCTCGCCGCGTTCGCCGACCGGGGCGTCGACGTGGCCGGGTTCAAGATCGGACCGGACCAGGTGGACGCCGCGTACCTCGGGCTCGCTGCCGGCCGGCCCGGACGCACCCTGGACCCGCGGCTGGTGGGCACCGAACGGTTGGGCCCACTGCTGCTGCACGGTGCGGCCGGCACCGGGCTCGCGGTGGTGCAGGGCAGCATGGGCCTGTACGACAGCCTCACCGGCCGGTCCGAGACCGAGTCGACCGCCGCCGTGGCCACCGCGCTGCGCAGCCCGGTGGTGCTGGTGGTCGACGTCGCCGCGATGGGTCAGTCGGTGGCCGCGCTGGTGCACGGTTTCCGGGCGTACGACGAGCAGCTGTGGATCGGCGGCGTGATCCTCAACCGGGTCGCCTCCTCCCGGCACGAGACGTTGCTGCGTGAGGCGCTCGACGACATCGGCATACCGGTCTACGGCGCGCTGCGTCGCCAGGACCTGCCCTCGGTGCTGCCGTCGCGCCGGCACGGGGTGATGCCGGTGCTCGAAGCCACCGACGATGCCGCCCGGGCGGTCCGTCGACTGGGCGAGGCGGTGACCGCCACGGTGGATCTGGAGCGGCTGATCGGGCTGGCCCGTTCCGCCCCGCCACTGGGCGTCCAGCCGTGGTCGCCCGCGGGTGACCCGCCCCTTCCCGCGGGTGCCGCACCGCCGGTCGTCGCGGTCGCCGGGGGTCCGGGGGGCAGCTTCAGCCACGCCGAGACGGTCGAGCTGCTGCGCGCCGCCGGGGCCGAGGTGGCGACCGTCGACCCGTTCGCCGACGAGGTGCTGCCGGCCGGCACCCGGGCGTTGGTGATCGGTGGTGCCCTACCCGAGTCGTACGCCGAGCAGCTTTCCGCCAACCGTCGGCTCTGCATCGCGGTCGCCGAACTGGCCCGGACCGGTCGGCCGGTGATCGGCGAGGGCGCCGGCCTGCTCTGGCTGGCCCGGGAGCTGGACGGACTGCCGATGTGCGGGGTGATCGACGCGATCGGCAGTAGTCGGGACGGACTGGTGGTCGGCTACCGGGAAGCGACCGCGCAGGGCGACAGCGTGGTCGCCGCTCGGGGCGAGGTGGTGACCGGGCACAAGGAGCATCGCGCGGTGCTCACCCCCCGGGGCGGGCCGCGGCCGGCGTGGAGCTGGCCGGGCGGATCACCGGAGGGGTTCATCTGGCGCGGCGTGCACGCCTCGCAGCTCGTCCCGCACTGGGCCGCGTACCCCGGCATCGCGTCGCGGCTGGTGGCCGCCGCTTCGGCCGAGCCGGCCACGGTCCCGGCCGGGGACGGCGGCGCTGCCCCGGCCGACCCGGCCGCTGTCGCCCCGGCCAGCCCGGCGGGTGTCGCGGGCTTCGGGCCGGCCGGTGGGCCGTCCGCCTGATCAGCCGACTATCCGGTCCGACGGCGGGACGAAGTCCCGGGCGGGCTTGCCCTTCAGGGCGTCGCGGAGGGTGTTGGAGACCGCCGCGATCGGGATCTGCGACTGGCCGTCGCCCACCGCGTTGAACGGGTTGTCCGGGTCGGAGATGAAGCTGGCCGCCGCCAGCTCGGGCGTGTAGCCGACGAACCAGGCCGACCGGGTGCTGTCCGTGGTGCCGGTCTTGCCGGCCACCGGTCGGCCCACCGTGCCGCGCACGCTGTCCGCCGTCGACCAGCCGCCGCAACCGCCCTTGGCCGGGGTGTCGCCGGTGGGGCAGCGGGCGGCGTCGGTCGCGGCCCGGGCGGCGTCGGCGCTGACCACCTGTCGGCAGCGCGGCTTGGCGACCTCCCGTTCGATCCCCCCGGCGGTGGTGAAGGTGGCCGGGGTGCCGTCCCGGTTGTAGATGGCGTTCACCGGGATCGCCTCGCAGTACCGGCCGTCGGCGGCGATGGCGGCGTACGCGTTGGCCATCTCCAGCGGCGTGGCGTCGGAGACGCCCAGGGTGAACGCGCCCCACTTGTTGGCCTTCGCCGGTGAGGCGTGGTCCCGGTCCACGTCGGTACGCCAGCGCAGCCCCAGCTGCTCGGCGAGCCGTACCGCCCGCTCCGCCCCGACCTGCTCCTCCAGCCAGACGAAGTAGGTGTTGACCGACTTGCCGAAGCCGGACCACATGGTCTGGGTACCGCTCATCGCGCCGCTGGCGTTGGACGGCTGCCAGCCGTCGTAGATCTCGGAGCGGTAGCTGTGCGGCGCGTTGAAGGTGGTGTTCAGCGTCATGCCGGCGTCCAGCGCGGCCAGCATGGGGAACATCTTGAACGTCGATCCCGCCTGGTAGCCCGGCAGGTCACCGCCGCCCATCAACGGCGCCACCGTGTTCGGGTAGTTCGCCTTCACGTTGGGCCCGGCCTCGGGATTGGAGCTGAGCGGGTTCTCGTCCAGGTTCAACGAGTAGGTGCGGTTCACCGCCATCGCCTTGACCCGCCCGGTGCCCGGCTCGGAGACCACGATGCCGTTGGCGAACGGACTGCCGGTGTTGCCCTTGGTGCCGACGTTCTTCTCGGCCGCCGCCTGGATCTTCGGGTCCATGCTGAGCACGATCCGGTAGCCGCCCCGGCGCAGCTTGTCGATCCGTTGCAGTCGGTTCTCCCCGAACGCGGGCTGTGCGCTCCACCAGTTCTTCAGGTAGTCGCAGAGGAAGCCCCAGCTGTTCCACTCCTGCGGCACCGAGGCGCAGTCGTTGGGTGGGTAGGTCAGCCGCAGCCGGATCGGCTCGGTCTTCGCCGCCTCGGCCGAGTCCGGCGAGAGGTAGCCGAGCTGTGCCATGTTGTTCAGCACGTAGTTGCGTCGCTCGGTGGCACCCTTCTGGTCGGAGCTGGCCGGGTCGTACTGGGAGGGGGATTTCACCAGGCCGGCGAGGGTGGCCGCCTCGACGGGGGTGAGTTCCTTCGGGGTCTTGGAGAAGAAGATCTCACTGGCGGCGTAGATGCCGTACGCCCGGTGCCCGAAGTACGCCGAGTTGAGGTAGCGCTCAAGGATGTCCTCCTTGCTCAGCTCCTCCTCCAGGTCGACCGCCATCCGCATCTCCTTGATCTTGCGGATCGGGGTCTGTGCGGTGGCCTCCTGCACCTCCATCGGGGTGCTGGCGCTGTCGCGCAGCGCCATCCGGACGTACTGCATGGTCAGCGTGGAGGCGCCCTGCGAGACGCCGCTGGAGCGGGCGTTGGCCACGAAGGCGCGGGCGACGCCCTTCGGGTCGACGCCGTGGTGTTGGTAGAAGCGGTTGTCCTCGGCGGCCACGATGGCCTGCTGCATGTTCGGCGAGATGTCGGCGAGCTTCGTGTACTGCCGATACTCCTCGTAGAACATGGTCAGCACGGTCTTGCCGTCGGGCGCGTACACGTAGGAGGTCTCGGCGGGCAGGGCGGTGGCCAGCAGGCGGGTCTTGCTCTCCACGGCGTGCGCGGTGGCCTTGGCACCGATGCCGGTGACGGCGACCAACGGGTACGCCACGGCGGCGACGACGATGCCGGCGATCAGTCCGGCACGGAGGAGAGGAACGAGACGACCAGCGGCAGCGAGGGGTCGGTTGCTCACACCGCTAAGTTATGACATTTCCGATTCGTCCATGAGAAATACTCATGAAGTGATCGGTGGTGATGCGGCTAACCCCCCGGGCTGCTGTCCCACCCGGCGGCTTCCCGGCAGGATCGCCGTCATGCATGGTCAGTCGACCGGGACGTCCAGCGAGCCGGACCTCGCCCACCACGGTGACGCGGAGGTCGGCGCGGGCCTGGTCGACCTCGCGGTCAACGTGCGGCGCGCACCGATGCCGCCGTGGCTGGCCGGCCCGATCCGGGCATCGCTGGCCGATCTCGCCGGATACCCCGACCCTCGCCCGGCCCGCGCCGCCGTCGCCGCCCGGCACGGCCGGCCATCGGCCGAAGTGCTGCTGACCGCCGGTGCCGCAGAGGGCTTCGTGCTGCTCGCCCAGGCGCTGCGCGGGGTACGCCGGCCAGTGGTGGTGCACCCGCAGTTCACCGAGCCGGAGGCGGCGCTGCGGGCCGCCGGGCACACCGTGCAGCGGGTGCTGCTCGACGCCGCCGACGGCTTCCGGCTCCATCCGGACCGGATCCCCGCCGACGCCGACCTGGTCATGATCGGTAACCCGACGAATCCCACCTCCGTACTGCACCCCGCCGCCGCCCTGGCCGCCCTGGCCCGCCCCGGCCGGGTGCTGGTGATCGACGAGGCGTTCGCCGACACCACCGCCGCGTCCGGCGTACCCGGCGAGCCCGAGTCGCTGGCGGACCGCCGGGACCTGCCGGGGCTGGTGGTCGTGCGCAGCCTCACCAAGACCTGGGGGCTGGCCGGGCTACGGATCGGCTACCTGCTCTCCGACGCCGCACTGCTGCGCCGGCTGTCCGCCGTACAGCCGCTCTGGGCGGTCTCCACGCCGGCCCTGGCCGCCGCGTCCGCCTGCGCCGGCACCGAGGCGGTCCGGGCCGAGCGCGCCATCGCCGCGCAGCTCACCGCCGACCGCGAACACCTGGTCACCCGGCTGTCGACCCTGCCCGGCGTACGCGTCGCCGGCCGCCCGGCCAGCGCCTTCGTGCTGGTGCGGATCTCCGGTGCCGACCGGATCCGGCACGCCCTGCGGGAGCGCGGCTGGGCGGTACGCCGCGGCGACACGTTCCCGGGCCTCGGTCCGGACTGGCTGCGGATCGCGGTACGGGACCGGGCGACCACCGATGCTTTCACCGAGGTGCTGGCGGAAATCATGGAGGCATGATGCTGGAGACGACCATCGCGGCCATCGGCCCACTCGACGAGCCGGCGATGACCGCGGCCCGCCAGCTGCAGGCCCGGCTGACCAAGCCGGCCGGCTCGCTCGGCGTCCTGGAGGACTTGTCCGTCCGCCTCGCCGGCCTGGCCGGCGTCTGCCCGCCGCCGCCACTCGGCCCGGCGGCTGTGGCGATCTTCGCCGGGGACCACGGGGTGCATGCCCAGCGGGTCACCGGATGGCCGCAGGAGGTCACCGGGCAGATGGTGGCCAACTTCCTGGCCGGCGGCGCGGTGGTCAACGCGTTCGCCCGGCAGGCCGGCGCCTCGGTGACCGTGGTCGACGTCGGAGTGGCCACCCCGTTGCCCGTACCCGGACCGACCGACACCGACCACGGCGCGGACCGTCCCGACGTGCCCCGACTGGTCGTCGAGTCGGTCCGGCGCGGCACCCGGGACATGACCGTCACCGCCGCGCTGACCCGGGAGGAAGCCCGGGCGGCGGTCGAGATCGGGATCCGGATCGCCGGGGAGTTGATCGACGCGGGAGCGGGGATCCTGCTCACCGGCGACATGGGGATCGCCAACACCACCCCGGCCGCCGCGCTGATCGCCGTGTTCACCGGGGTCGACGCCGCCGAGGCGACCGGCCGAGGCACCGGCGTCGACGACCCGACGTACCAACACAAGATCGAGGTGGTACGGGCCGCGCTGCGCCGCCACGATCCCGACCCGGACGATCCGCTCGCAGTGTTGGCCGCCGTCGGCGGGCTGGAGCACGCCGCGCTGACCGGGTTCGTGCTCGGTGCCGCCGCGCGTCGCGTACCGGTGCTGCTGGACGGCGTGATCGCGGTCTCCGCCGCGCTCGCCGCGGCGGCCCTGGCCCCGGACGCGGTCGGCGCGATGGTCGCCGGTCACCGCTCCGCCGAGCCCGGCGCGACGATCGCGCTGCGCCGGCTCGGCCTGATCCCGCTGATCGACCTGGGCCTGCGTCTCGGCGAGGGCACCGGCGCACTGCTGGCGCTGCCCGTGGTCACCAGCGCGGTCCGGGTGCTGCACGAGGTGGCCACCTTCGACTCGGCCGGGGTGGCCGAGAAGTGAGCAGGCGACCCGTTCGGCTCCGTGGCCGCACGCCGTCCGCCGCCGTTACGCCGAACGAGAGGCCGGTCCGGTGAGCGCGAACCCGTACCCCCTCGGGCTATGGCTGGCCGGCCTCCGGGCGGTCGTGGTGGGTGGGGGAGCCGTCGCCACCCGGCGGGTACCGGCGCTGCTGGACGCGGGCGCGGACGTGCTGCTGGTGACGCCGGAACTCACCCCGGCGCTGCGCGCCCACGCCGACGCCGGACGGCTGCGCTGGGTGCCGCGTCGCTTCGTCCCCGACGATCTGGACGGCGCGTGGCTGGTTCAGGTCGCCGTCGACGACCCGGCCGCCGCGGCCGAGGTCAGCAGCGCCGCCGCCGAACGTCAGATCTTCTGCGTACGCGCCGACGACCGCCGGGCGGCCACCGCCTGGACGCCGGCGGTGACCCGGTACGGCCCGGTCACCGTGGCGGTTCTCGGCGGCGGCGACCCCCGCCGCGCGGTAACCGTCCGCGACGCCATCCGCACCCTCCTGCATGAAAGGACGGGCCCCTTCTTATCGGATTCTGTAGAGCAGGGGCCCCCTGTTAACACCCGGTCCGCTGTCGACGTCCTGCCCGGCAGGACCGGGCGGGGCGGTCGGGTGGCCCTGGTCGGGGCCGGCCCCGGCGACCCGGAGCTGATCACCCTGAAGGGCTGGCGGCTGCTCACCGAGGCCGACGTGGTGGTCGCGGACCGGCTGGTGCCCGGCCTGCTCCTGGACGAGTTGCGCAGCGGGGTGGAACTGGTCGACGCCTCCAAGATCCCGTACGGCCCGTCCCGCGCCCAGGAGGAGATCAACCAGATTCTGGTCGACCGGGCGTTGGCCGGTGCCTTCGTGGTGCGGCTCAAGGGTGGCGACCCGTACGTCTTCGGTCGCGGCGGTGAGGAGTTGCTGGCCTGCGCGGCGGCCGGGGTACCGGTCACGGTGGTTCCGGGCGTCACCAGCTCGATCGCCGCCCCCGCGGCGGCGGGCATCCCGGTCACCCACCGGGCGGTGGCGCACGAGTTCACCGTGGTGTCCGGCCATGTCGCGCCGGACTCACCGGACTCGCTGGTGCGCTGGGACGCGCTCGCCGGGCTGCGCGGCACACTGGTGATCCTGATGGGGCTGAGGAACCTGCCGGCGATCACCGCCACGCTGCTGACGCATGGCCGGCCGGCGGACACCCCGGTCGCCGTGGTCCAGGAGGCCACCACCGGTGCACAGCGGATCATCCGCTCGACACTCGGTGAGGTCGCCGCCGACACGGCCGCTGCGGGGCTGCGGCCACCGGCGGTCGTGGTGGTGGGTGATGTTGTCGTCGCGCTCGGTGGGCTGCTGGGTACCGAGGGGCGCTGACTGTCGCCCCCAGTCCGTCGTGGGCATCCGCCATCCGCAGGTGACGGGTCGAGAGACGCCGCTGGCCGGCACCCGGGGTACGGGTGCCGGCCAGCGGTTTTCTGCTCCCCCTCTGTCGAGGAAAGTCTGATCGAGATGTGGGTCAGTTGTTGCGGGGTCAGCTGTTCCAGTGCTGCGCGACCAGGTCGGCGGCCAACTGCTCCCACTGGGCGTAGTGATCCGGGTACGCCGACACCTGCACGGTCTGCGCGGCCACGGTCAGCGGCATGTCCTGCCAGCCGTCGACCTGCTTCAGACCCTTCAGGAACGCCAGGGTCGAGTACTCCGGGTCGGTGATCTG
>NZ_FNYV01000026.1 GCF_900109115.1 Micromonospora phaseoli | reverse complement strand
GCCACCAACGACCCGTACGACACCGACACATCCCCATCCACCACCGCCACCGCACCCGGCGACAACCCCGCCCACCGCGCCACCAACGCGTCGACGGTGAGCTGCGGGGACTGGTCCCGGGTGGTCCGGTTCCACCGGTGGATCTGGGCCCGCTCCGCTGGCGAGGTGAGGTCCACCTCGGCGAGCGGACGGTCGGGGTCGGCCACGATGGAGCGCAGCGCGGCCAGGTAGTAGTCGCGCACGCGCCGGATCTGTTCCGGCGAGAACTCGGTGGTGTGGTAGTCGAGCCCCATCAGCAGGCCGCTGGCCCCGGGGTCGCGCAGGAACCCGCAGACGAACGGGTAGTTGGTCGGCTCGACCCGCATCGTGGTGAACGAGTTGATCTTCGGATCGACGATCCGCACGTCCCGGTCGGCCAGGCCGCGCATGACGTGGAAGTGGTTGTAGACGAAGTGGGTCTCGTAGAGCGACTCCCCGTCGGCCAGGCGCTGGATCTCGGCCATCGGGAAGCGGCGATGCGGCAGCAGCTCGTTCTCCTCGGTGAGCATCGCCCGGATCAGGTCCGTCCAGCTGCCGCCGGCCACGGTGGCGGTGACCGGCAGCGAGTTGAGGAACAGACCCCGCGACTCGGTACCGTCGAGCACCTCCAGCCGACCGTTGAAGGCCATCCCGGTGACGACCTCGCGGCTGCCGGTCAGATGGGCCAGCACCCGCATGTGCGCGGCGAGCAGCACGCTCTTGAGCGGTACGCCGACGCGGGCGGCCACCGCCGCCAGCCCCGCGCAGACGTCGTCCGGAATCTTCGTCTCCAGCCACCGGTAGAAGTCGGAGTGGCCCGGCGGCAGCTCCCACTCCAGCAGCGGCTGCTCGTCCGGCCCGGGCTGCGGCTGCTCCAGCGGCTCGACCTCGGCGCCCAGCGGCCAGCGGGGCAGGCGAAGCCGGCTAGCCTGCCGGACCTTCGCCGACCAGAACTCCCGCTCCTGCGCCGACGAGAGCGCGGCGCGCTCGGCCTCGATGAACTCGCGATAGGTCGAGGCGGGCCTGGGCGCGGCGGTGCTCGACGGATCCCGCATCAGCTCCATGTAGCGCTGCAGGATCTCGGTGATCGAGGAGTGCAGGCTCCAGCCGTCGAGGATGGCGTGGTGCTCCACCAGCGTCCACTCGAAGGACTCGTCGCTGCGCCAGTGGAAGACGAAGCGCCACAACGGTGGCCGGGCAAGGTCGAACGGGACGTCGCGCAGCCCCTCGATCACCTCGACGATCCGGCGGTCCTGCTCCTGCTCGGACAGTCCGCGTACGTCGACCACCTCGATCGGCAGCTCCGCCTCGCGGTGCACCACCTGGAGCATCTCGCTGTACTCGCTGAGATGGAACGAGGTGCGCAGGATGTCGTGCCGGTCGACGATCTGCTGCACGGCCCGCCGGATCAACGCCTCGTCGAAGGGGGCCCGGACATGGAAGCTGTCGACGTTCTGGTAGAGGCGACGCCCCTCGTCGGCCTCCATGTGGAAGATCATTCCGGCCTGCAACACCGCCATCGGGTACGCGTCCACCGCGTCCTCGGGCAGCAGCTCCCGGTCCCGGTCGCTGATCAGGGCGAAGGGCGCCTCGGCGGTGGTGGGCGCCTGGGCGGCGGTGACCTCGCCGGCCAGTGCGGCGATGGTCGTCCGCTGGAACAGTTGCTGCAACGAGAAGTCGAGGCCGCGGGCGCGGGCCAGGCCGATCACCTGGACGCTGCGGATGGAGTCGCCACCCAGGTGGAAGAAGTTGTCCTCGACGCTGACCTGGTCGAGTTCCAGGACGGTCGCCCAGATCTCGGCGAGGGTCCGCTCGGTGTCGTTGCGGGGCGCCACGTGCGGCCGGGCCAGCGCGGGCCGACCGTCCCCGGGCGCCGGTAGCCTCCGCCGGTCGATCTTGCCGTTGGCGGTCAGTGGGAACGCGTCGAGCATGATCACGACCGACGGGATCATGTGGCTGGGCAGGGTGGGTTCGAGGAACTGGTGGACGGCCTCGACCGTGAGGTCGCCGTCGGCGACCAGGTAACCGACCAGCCGGCGTTCGGTGCCCGGCTCGCCGTGCGCGATCACCAGGCAGGCACGCACCGCGGAATGCGCCAGCAGCGCGGCTTCGACCTCGGCCGGCTCGATCCGGAAGCCACGGATCTTCACCTGGTGGTCGAGACGGCCGAGGTACTCCAGCGTGCCGTCGGGCCGCCAGGCCGCCAGGTCACCGCTGCGGTACCGCCGACCGCCGGGGTTCGCCGGGTCGGCGACGAAGCGCTGCGCGGTCAACGCGGGTCGCCGCCAGTAGCCGAGGGCGACGCCGTCACCGCCGACGTAGAGCTCACCGGGGACACCGATCGGGGCGGGTCGACCGAGTTCGTCGAGCACGTGCAGGCTCAGGTCGGCGACCTGCCGCCCGATCGGGCTGTGCCGGTCGGCCAGCAGGTCGGCGGTGAGCCGGCAGTACGTGGTGTGCACCGTCGTCTCGGTGATCCCGTACATGTTGATCATTTCCGGGCTGGTCTCCGGGTGCCGGGTCCACCAGCGGCGCACCGCGTCGGGGTCCAGCGCCTCACCCGCGAAGATGACCAGCCGGACGGCCAACTCCGCCCGACGCCGCTCATCGACGGCCTCGAACTGGCGGAACGCCCCCGGCGTCTGGCTCAGCACGGTGACCCCCGCACGGGCCACCAGCTCGTAGAACGCCTCCGGGTCGCGGCTCTCCCAGTAGCGCACCACGGCGAGCGTGCCGCCGTGGGTCAGCGCGCCCCAGGTCTCGAAGACCGAGACGTCGAAGGAGGCGGAGTGGAAGAGGCTGAAGACGTCCTGCGGCCCGAAATGGAACTGCTCGTCGGTCGCCGCGAACAGCCGCAGCACGCTGCGGTGCGAGACCATGACCGCCTTCGGCGCACCGGTGGAGCCGGAGGTGTAGATGAGGTAGGCGGGATCGTCGACGGCCGGTACGGCCAGCGCCGGGGCGCCATCCGTGCCGACGCGTACCGCCTCCTCGATGCCGACGGCGCGGACGTGGTCGGGCAGCGTGAGATCGGCCGGGATCGCGTCGTCAGCGGTGACGACGACCCGCAGGCCGCTGTCGCGCACGATGAAGTCGAGCCGTTCGCCCGGGTAGTCGGGGTCCAGCGGCACGTAGGCGGCACCGGCCCGCAGCGCGCCCAGCATGCCGACGACGAGGTCGGCCGAGCGGCGGCAGCACACCCCCACCATGTCGCCCCGCCCGATCCCGTCACGGCGCAGGGTGGCGGCCACCGCGTCGGCGGCGGCCAGCAGCTGCGCGTAGGTCAACCGGGTCTCGCCGTCGAGCACCGCGACGTGGTCCGGGCGCTGCCGCGCGTGCCTGGCGACCAGGTCACCGATGGGCTCGTCGACGGGGAACCTCCGCGCGCTGCCCGACCAGCCCTCGAGGGTGCGGCGCTCCTGCTCCGGCAGCCCGCAGATCTCGGCGACGGACCGGTCCGCATCGGCGACCAGCCGCTGCACCAGCGTGAACCACTGCTGGGCGAAGCGATCCATGGTGGCGGCGTCGAACAGATCGGTGGCGTACTCCAACTCCACCCGCATGCCGTCGGTGCCGGCGTCGTAGACGAGCAGGGTGACGTCGAACTTGGCCGTGCCGGTGTCGACGCCGACCGGCCGGGCGGTGATCCCGTCGCCGAGCCCCCACTGGGCCGGATCCTGGCGCTGGAGCACGAACTGCACCTGCACCAGCGGCGACCAGGCCAGCTCGCGCTCCGGGGCCAGCGCCTCGACCAGTGCCGCGAACGGCACCTCCTGGTGGTCCTGCGCGTCGACCGAGGCGGCACGGACCCGGGTGACCAGGTCGGCGAAGGTCGGCGCGCCGGACAGGTCCACCCGCAGTGCGAGGGTGTTGACGAAGAAGCCGACCAGGTCGTCCAGTTCGGGCACCGGCCGACCGGCGACCGGCGTGGCCACCACCACGTCGGTGCGGCGGGACCAGCGGCCGACCAGCAGGGCGAAGGCGGAGAACAGGACGTCGAAGACGGTGCTCGCGCGCTGTCGGGCCAGAGACCGTACGGCGTCGGCCACGGCGGGAGCCAGTTCGGCGTGCACGGTACGTCCCGCGTAGCTCTGCACCGGCCGGCGGACCCGGTCGGCCGGCAGCTCCAGCACCGGCGGCAGGTCGTCGAGCTGCCGGCGCCACCACTGCACACCGTCGCGCAGCCGGGTGCCGGTCAGTTGGTCCCGCTGCCAGGCGGCGAAGTCGCCGTAGCCGAGGGCCCGGTCCCGGCGCGGGGGCTGCGCGCCGACGACCAACGCCTGGTACGCCTCGGCGAGCTCGGCGAGCAGGATCTCCAGCGACTGCCCGTCGCAGGCGACGTGGTGGATCGACAGCCACAGCAGCCACCGGTCGTCGGCGTACCGGATCAGACCGCCGCGCAGCAGCGGTGCCCGCGACAGGTCGAAGGGTTCGGCGACGGCGGCACGTACCGCGGCCCGCGCCTGGGTCTCGGCCTGCGCTCCGGCGGCCCGTACGTCCCGGACGCTCCACGGCACCTCGATGCCCTCGGCGGCCCGGCGCAGTCGGGGCCGTCCCTGCTCGGTGCCGATCGCGGTACGCAGCGCCTCGTGCCGGTCGACGAGGATCTGCACCGCGGCGCGCAGCGCGTCGGGGTCCACCTGACCGGTCAGATCGATGGCGACCGGCACGTTGTAGAGCGGGGAGCCGGGCCGCCAGCGGTCCAGGAACCACAGGCGTTCCTGCCCTGGCGACAGGACCGTCGGCTCGCCGGCGGTGGCGGCGATGACCGGGCGTGGGGCCGGGTCGGCGATCCCCGCCTGCGCCAGCAGGTGGTCGATGAGGTCGTCCTCGGTCGGCCCCAGCGGCCCGGCGAAGTCAGCGGTCGTCACCAGTGTTCTCCTTCGTTGCTGCGGACGCCTTGGGCGAGTCGTGCGGCGCGTTCGTTGGGGCTGAGTCGGCGGACCTGCATGACGACGGCGGCGATCTGGTCGATCCGGCGGGCGTCCGGCCCGTCGGCGCGCAGGCGCCGGGCCAGGTCTCCGACGGTGGGTTGCTCGACGAGCTGGCGGACCGACACCGGCGTCCGCAGGGTGCGTTCCAGGCGTCCGCAGACCTGGACGGCGTGCAGGGAGTGGCCACCGAGGGCGAAGAAGTTGTCGTCGACACCGACCTCGTCGACGTCGAGCACCTCGGCCCAGACCGAGGCGATGATCTGTTCGAGTGGTTCGCTCGGTGCTCGGAAGACGGCCTGGCCGGCACGCTTCTCGGGGTCGGGTTCCGGAAGTGCCGCCCGGTCGATCTTCCCGTTCGGGTTCAGCGGCAGGGAATCCATCACCACGAACGACGCCGGGACCATGTGCTCCGGCAGCCGCTCGCCCACGAACTCCCGCAGCTGAGCCACGCTCACCGGCGCACCCGCCACCGGCTCCACGTAACCCACCAACCGCACCGGGCCAGCACCGGACCGCGAGGCGACCACCACACCCGACGCCACCGCCGGGTGCGCCACCAGCGCCGACTCCACCTCACCGAGCTCGACCCGGAAACCCCGGACCTTCACCTGGTGATCAGTACGGCCGACGAACTCCAACGAGCCGTCCGGCCGCCAGCACACCACGTCCCCGGTCCGGTACAACCGCCCCCCGGCGACACCCGAGAACCCGTCCGGCACGAAGCGGTCGGCGGTCAGACCCGCACGGTTCCAGTAGCCCCAGGCGACCCCCGGGCCGCCCAGCCACAGTTCCCCCGCGACACCCACCCCCACCAGCGAGCCGACCTCGTCCACCACGTAGGCCCAGGTGTTCGCGATCGCCGAGCCGATCGCCCCCGAACTGGCGGGCCTGTCGCGCAGGCGGGTGTAGGTGGAGAAGGTGGTCACCTCGGTCGGGCCGTAGATGTTGTGCAGGTGGGCGGGGCCCTGCCCGCTGTCGATGAGCCGGCCCACGGTGCCCGGATCGAAGGTCTCCCCGCCGAAGTAGAGCTGCCGCACCGTGGCGAACGCGTCCGGCACCGTGTTGACGGTGGCGTTGAACAGCGCGGTGGTGATGAAGACCGTGCTGACCGAGCGGGCGCGCAGGTGGGCGGCGAGGCCCACCGGCGAGAGCACCGTCTCGGTGGGCACGATGACCACCTGCCCGCCGTTGGCGAGCGCGCCCCACACCTCGAAGGTGATGGCGTCGAAGCTGGCGTTGGAGAGCTGCGCGATGACGGTCTGCGGGGTCAGCTCGACGTAGTCGGGCCGACCGACCAGGCGGGTGATGCCGCGGTGCGGCACCACGACACCCTTGGGGGTACCGGTCGACCCGGAGGTGTAGATGACGTAGGCGGCGTCGTCCCCGCCACGCCGGTCCTGCTCGTCCAGGAGGTGACGGCGGGCCGGGTCGGTCCCGGTGGTGACGTCGGTGATGTCGACGGCCTCCCGGCCGGTCAGCGGAAGCTGGTCGAGCAGATCCCGATGCCCCACCACCACCCGCACATCCGTATCCGCCA
>NZ_FNYV01000012.1 GCF_900109115.1 Micromonospora phaseoli | reverse complement strand
TGAACCGGTGGCGGATCAAGCAGATCCGCACCGAGTCCGGCGGCGACATCCTGGTCACCTACTCGGGGCACGACTGCACCCGCAGCACCCGGCCGACGCCGCACTCGAACACCAAGCGGTGCGTGCCGGCGTACTTCTCCTGGCCGGGCACTGGTGACCCGACGCTGGACTGGTTCCACAAGTACGTGGTCACCCGCATCGACCAGGACGACCTGGTCACCGACCAGCCGAACCAGACCACCTTCTACGACTACCTGGACGATCCGGCCTGGGCCTACAACACCGACGAGTTGACCAAGGACAAGCACCGCACCTGGGGCGACTGGCGCGGCTACGGCCGGGTCCGGGTGCGTCAGGGCGACCCGACCAACGGCGTGCAGACCGCCGTCGAGTACCGCTACCTGCGCGGCATGCACGGCGACAAGCAGCCCAGCGGCACCCGCAACGTGCAGGTGTCGGACACCTGGGGCGGATCGATCACCGACCACGAGGCGTTGCAGGGCTTCGTCCGGCAGGAGATCACCTACAACGGCGCAAGTAGCAGCGGCGTCAATGGCGCGGAGGTCTCCTCCACGCTGCAGGAGCCGTGGCGGGTCGGCCCGACGGCGACCCGCACGCGCAACGGCGTGACCACCAACGCGTGGAAGGTCAACAACGCCTCCACCCGGACCCGTACCGCGTTGGCCACCGGTGGCTTCCGCACCACCAAGACCGCCACCACGTACAACCCGGACGGTCTCCCGACCGCGGTGGAGGACATCGGCGATGAGGCCGTCACCGGGGACGAGACCTGTACTCGCACGAGCTACGCGCGTAACAACGACAGCTGGATGATCGACAGGGTCAGCCAGACCGAGACGCTCTCGGTCACCTGCGCCAACGCGGCCACCCCGGCGACGCCGGCCACCGTGCTGAAGCGGGAGCGGTCCTTCTACGACAGCTACACCGACGATTCCTCGTTCGGCGCAGCCCCGACCAGGGGCAATGTGGTCCGCACCGAGGAGTTGGACCGGTTCAACGGCACCACCCCGGTGTATGTCCGCACCGGGTCGACCAGTTTCGACGCCAACGGCCGGGTCACCTCGACGACCGACGCCCGGGGCCACAGCAGCACGACCGCCTACACGACGGCCAACGGCGGGTTGCTCACCCAGACGGTCGAGACCAACGCGCTCGGCCATACCAAGACCACCGCGCGGGAGCCGGCGTGGAACCTTGCCACCCGGTCGACCGACGAGAACGGGGTCTTCACCGATCTGACCTACGACGGTCTGGGTCGGTTGACCAACGTGTGGTTGCCGGGCCGGAGCAAGGCCAGCCAGACCCCGAGTACGAAGCTCAGCTATCTGGTGCGCAACAGCGGCGGCCCGACCGCGGTGACCACCGAGAGCCTCCTGGTCACCGGCTCGACGTACAAGAAGTCGGTCACCCTGTACGACGGGTTCCTGCGGGAGCGGCAGACCCAGACCCAGGCGACCGGTGGCGGGCGGCTGCTGGCCGAGACGTTCCACAACGCCCGCGGCGAGGTGGAATGGACCTCCGAGCCGTACCACGACACCACCAACGCGGCACCGTCGAGCACCCTCGGCACGCCGCAGGGGCAGATCCCGTCGATCACCCAGAACGTGTACGACGGGGCCGGCCGGCAGACGGCGGAGATCCTCAAGGCCCTCGGGGTGGAGAAGTGGCGGACCAGCACCAGCCACGGCGGCGACCGCACCCACATCACCGCACCGGTCGGCGGCGTCGTCAGCACGGTGATCACCGACGCCAAGGGGCAGACCACCCGGCTGCGGCAGTACAAGAATCGGGCCGACGTCGGCTCGACCGATCCCGCCAAGTACGACGAGACGGAGTACACCTACACCCTGCTCGGGCAGCGGAAGACCATCAAGGATCCGGCCGGTAACACCTGGTCGCACAGCTACGACCTGCGCGGCCGGGAGATCCAGTCCGTCGATCCGGACAAGGGCACGACGACCTCCACGTACGACGCGGAGGGCAACACGCTCACGGTCACGGCGCCGTTGGGCACCGGGACCACGACCGTTGCCTACACCTACGACGCGTTGGGCCGTAAGACCAGCCTGCGCGATGACAGTGCGACCGGGGCGGCGCGGGCCGAGTGGCTCTACGACACCCTGCCCAACGGCAAGGGCAAGCTGACCTCCACGACCCGCTACTCCGGCGGCCAGCCATGGATCAACCGCACCGACTCGTACGACGCGTTCGGGCGGACCACCTCCACCTCGGTGGTGGTCCCGTCGTCGGAGTCGCAGCTGTGCGCCGCGGCGGCACCGAACCCCTGCACCTACACCACGACCACCAGCTACCGCGTCAACGGTCAGGTGCACCAGGTCAACCTGCCGGCCGCAGCCGACCTGCCGGAGGAGCGGTTGACCTTCGGCTACAACGATCTCAGCGAGGACGGCTCGTTGCTGTCGGCGGCCCAGATCTACGTCGGGGCGGTGACCTACGACAAGTTGGGTCAGCTGACCGGGCGGGAGTTGGGCGCCTACGGCTCCCGGGTGGCGGTCACCTCCGACTACGACGAGCCGACCCGCCGGCTGAAGGCCACAAACGTGGTGCCAGAGCTGAAGCCGGAGGCAGCGAACTGGTCCTACGACTACGACCACGCCGGAAACGTCACCAAGATCAAGGAAGCGGCGCAGGGGCAGACCGCAGACACGCAGTGCTACAACTACGACTATCTACGGCGATTGAACCGGGCCTGGACGCCCAACTCCGGTGACTGCGCCGCAAGCCCCACCGTTGGTGGGCTCGGTGGTCCGGCGCCGTACTGGCACTCCTGGACCTTCGATGTCACCGGCAACCGACTGACCGAGACCCGGCACGCGGCGACCAACACCGTCTACACCTACACCCACCCGACCGCCGGGTCGGCCCGGCCGCACACGGTCACCAACGTCACGGCCAGCGGCGGTGTCTCCTGGAGCCGCAACTACGGCTACGACAACGCCGGCAACACCATCACCCGGCCCACCACCAGCGGCGCCACCCAGAACCTGGTGTGGAACCGGGAGGGTGACCTGGAGAGCGTCACCGAGGGCGGCAGCACCACCAGCTTCCGCTACGACAGCGAGGGCAACCGGCTGACCCGTACCGACGCCACCGGCAAGACCCTCTACCTCAACGGCGGCCTGGAGGTCCGCTACACCAACGCCACTGCGGCGAAGACAGCCACCCGCTACTACACCCACGCGAACGCGGTCATCGCCATGCGGACCGGTAGCGCGCTGTACTGGATTCTCGGTGACCACCACGGCACCGCCGAGCTGACCATCAACGCCGTGACCCTGGCGGTGGCCAGACGTCGCACCCTGCCCTACGGCGACACCCGGGGCAGCGCGGTCGGCACCTGGCCGACCGCGATGGACAAGGGTTTCGTCGGCGGCACGAAGGATCCGACCGGCCTGACCCATATCGGCGCTCGAGAGTACGACCCGTTCATCGGCCGGTTCATCAGCGTCGACCCGGTCATCGACTTCGCCGACCCGCAACAGATGCACGGCTTCGCGTACAGCAACAACAACCCGGTGAGCTTCACCGACCCGGACGGCGAGTTCCTGCGCAGCGTCCTGAAGAAGACCGGGAAGTTCATGCATGACAATGCCGGGAACATCTCGCTCGGGTTGGGGGTGGCGGCGGCGGTGTGTTCGGCCATTCCGCCGCTACAGGTTGCCGCGCCGTTCCTCGCGGTGGGGTCGGCAGGGTTCGGTGCCTACGACGCGGTGCAGAGTTACCGGAAGGGCGACAAGGTTGACGCCGCGGTGGGTGCCGTCGGGATCATCCCCGGCGGAAAGGCCGTCGGGCAGAGTTTCAAGTTGATCAAAAACGTCAGGAAACCGGCTTGGGACTTCGCGAAGAAGAAGTGGACGCACATGAAGTTCACCAAGACCAACGAAGGATTCCAGGCCAATGCGCGCCGCCCCGGCCAGGACGAGAGTTATCGGCGGTTGGCGTACCAGATGGAGACCCAGGGAATGCGGATCGCCGACAGCGCCCTGGACATCTACCGGCAGCGGTATCTCGGTGCCGTGAGCGCCGTTCTCGACAAGCCACCGACCTGGGTGGACGCGCTCGACAGGGTGCACCTCGCAGAGAACTTCTCGTTCACCACCTGCAAGATGATCGGTACGTGTGCACAGTCGCGCCATCAGATGATCTTCCCGGAACCGACCGCGCGCAACCCGGTCAAGGCAAACAGTGGCACCCGAGGCGGTAGCAGCGGCAGCTACAATCCGAAGCCGACACCGGCGAAGAATTCACCGTCTGCACCCGTGCGGACGCCGACGTACAACTGGTCGCCAGGGCGACTCGGCGGTATCTAGGCAGGATTACGTAAACCCCGGTCACTGACCCGGGTCGAGTGGGTGTCGGGCCGCGAGGATGAACTCCATCCGCGCGGCCCGACCTCAGCTTTCTGGCCGGACCGCCGGGCGTGCGCCGATGCCGGACGGCAACTCACGTGCCGGGCGGGAACCACTGTCGAGACGATTCGGGCGCCAGCAACAGGCCGACAACGGCAGCGAATCCCGCCGTTCGTAGCACCGTTGATGCGTCGATATCGGGAAGTCCCGTCAAGCCGTACGCGATGTTGAAAGCGGCGAAGCCGACCGTCAAGATCCGGGCGCGCCCGACCTGGCGCCACAGGCCGTAGGCGAAGGCCAGCGAAAGAAGGATCAGCCCCACGGCAAAAATCGTCGCCCTCGGCTCCGTGGCCCCGGGCGCGGTGCTTGTCTTGAACTGAGCCGCCTGGATGACGCTCGCCGCCGGAAAGTTGTCCCACCCGTGCGGTGCTGCTGATCTGCCTATCCCCGGGGCCTGGCCGTTCGGCCGGGATCGGACCGCCGTGCGCCGTTCGGGAACCACTCCCTGGCCGACGCGGGAGCCAGCAGCAGGGCGGCCACGGCTGCGTATCCCAGGATCTTCAGCAGCGACAACGGGCCGGAACCGACAAGTCCCAGGAGGCTGTACGCGATGCTCACGCCGGAGGCGCAGATCGCGAACAGCCGGGCCCGCCACATACGTCGCCGCAGACCGTACGCGATCGCCAGCGACAGGCCAACGAGCACCACAGCGAATAGCCTGGCCCTCGTCTCGGTTGGCTCGGACGTCGAAGCAATTATCAGCTGGACCGCCTGGATGGCCGACGCCAGCGGGAAAATCAACGCCGCCGCGACGACCGGCACGGGCACGCGAGGTTGGTCCTCGTCAATCATCGGATCATGGTAGGTGCTGGATGCGCACGTGTCAGGTGGTGACTGCGGCGGGTTCGGCGATGCAGGCGGTACCGATGCGCCGGAAGCCGACCCGCAGGTAGACCCGGGCGATCTCCTGGCTGCCGGCGGAGAGGAAGACCAGATCGGTGCCGGCGGCCAGCAACGCCCGCGCCAGGGCGGCGGTGACCGCCGCGCCGAGTCCCCGTCGTCGGGCGCTCGGCAGGGTGGCCACCCCGGCGATCTCCGCCACCTCACCGACCCGCATCGCCATCCCACTGGCCAGCGCACCCTCCGCCGGGGTGCCGGCCAGCGCCGAGAGACGGCTGCCGTCGGCGATGCGGGCCCGTTCCTCGTCAAGTGCCGCCACGTCCAACCCGATCATGGCGGCGTCGCGCTCGACCGGGCCGGCCGTGCCCCGGCCGGTGCCGGGTGCGGCGAACCCGACCGCCGCGACCGCCCGCCGGGTGGCCACCTCCGCGGCGAGGTCCGACGCGGAGGCCGCGAGCAACCGCACCGGTACGTCGGAGAACGCGGCCGGATCGCCGACGGCGGCCGGGTCGAGCACCATCAGTGGGGCCTCCAGCACCGCCAGTCCTGCCGAGCGGGCCACCGCGAGCAGCTCCGGGTTGACCTCGTGCACCCACTCCAGGGCCTCGGGCAGGCCGAGTTCGCGCTGCCGGGCCCGCACGGCCGTCAGGTCGGCCAGCGACGGCGGCCGGTCGGCGTTGCGGCGGGGGCGGGCGTAGAACGGCCAGCCGGAGCCTTCGCGGACGAACAGGACACAGGCGCCGTGTTCCTCCACCCGGGCCGCGTCCCGGGGCACCGCGTCGTAGAAGCGGTCCAACTTCTCGAGCAGTTCGGCGTGCCGAGTATCCACCGCGCGAGACTACATGTCCCAGAGTCTGGACGGTGTGATCAATCTGCACTGGCCTTGCGTACCGAGCCCTAACGTAGACTCAATAGTCCGATACAGGGCCGACGTCGTCCCGACCATGTTTCACCCTGAGCGACGACAGGAGGCCCGGTGGCCCTCGCGTACCCACACCGCCCCCAGCCGGCGCCGCGAAATGGCCAGGTAGCGTCCCCTGCCGGCCTGTATGACGCCTCCCGCGAGCACGATGCCTGCGGGGTGGCCTTCGTGGCGGATCTGTACGGACGGCGCTCCCACACGGTGGTCGCCAACGGGCTCGGCGCGCTGTGTCGGCTGGACCACCGGGGTGCCCGGGGCGCGGAACCGAACACCGGCGACGGCGCCGGCATCATGATCCAGGTGCCGGACGCGTTCCTGCGTGCGGTGGTCGAGTTCCCGCTGCCCCCGGCCGGCGAGTACGCCACCGGTCTGGTCTTCCTGCCTGACGACGACGCGGCCGAGGCCCGCGCCCGTCAGGTGACCGAGAAGTACGCCCTGGTCGAGGGCGCTGACGTGCTCGGCTGGCGGGACGTCCCGGTGGACCCCTCGGACCTCGGCGAGACGGCCCTGGCGGCGATGCCCCGGGTGCGCCAGATCTTCCTCGCCGCCAACCGGCTGACCGACACCCCCGCCGGCCCGGCCGGCTCCCGGCTGCACGGCATCGAGCTGGAGCGGGTCGCCTTCTGCGTCCGCAAGCAGGCCGAGCGCGAGTCCGCCGAGCGCGGGGTGGCGGCGTACTTCCCGTCGCTGTCCGGCCGGACCATGGTCTACAAGGGCATGCTCACCCCGGACCAGTTGCCGGCGTTCTACCCGGACCTCACCGACGAGCGGGTGGACAGCGCCATCGCCCTGGTGCACTCCCGGTTCTCCACCAACACCTTCCCGTCCTGGCCGCTGGCGCACCCGTACCGCTTCATCGCCCACAACGGCGAGATCAACACCATCCGCGGCAACCGCAACTGGATGCAGGCCCGCGAGGCGTTGCTGCGTACTCCGGAGCTGCCCGGCAACATCCGGCGGGTCTTCCCGGTCTGCACCCCGGCGGCCTCCGACTCGGCCAACTTCGACGAGGTCCTGGAGCTGCTGCACCTGGCCGGCCGCAGCCTGCCGCACGCGGTGCTGATGATGATCCCCGAGGCGTGGGAGAACGACCCGGACATGGCCGCCGACAAGCGCGCCTTCTACCGGTTCCACGCCAGCCTGATGGAGCCGTGGGACGGTCCGGCCTCGGTCGCCTTCACCGACGGCGACATCGTCGGCGCGGTGCTCGACCGCAACGGGCTGCGGCCGGGCCGCTGGTGGCAGACCGCCGACGGGCTCGTGGTGTTGGGCAGCGAGGCGGGTGTGCTCGACCTCGACCCGGCCGCCGTGGTCGCCAAGGGCCGGCTCCAGCCGGGGAAGATGTTCCTGGTCGACACCACCGCCGGCCGGATCGTGCACGACGAGGAGATCAAGGCCGAGCTGGCCGCCGCCCAGCCGTACGTCGACTGGCTGCACGCCGGCCTGATCCAGCTGGACGACCTGCCGGCCCGTGAGCACACCGTCTTCACCCACGACTCGGTACGCCGCCGGCAGCAGACCTTCGGTTACACCGAGGAGGAGCTGAAGATCCTGCTCGCGCCGATGGCCCGTACCGGCGCGGAGCCGATCGGCTCGATGGGCACCGACACCCCGATCTCTCCGCTGTCCACCCGGCCGCGGCTGCTCTACGACTACTTCCACCAGCTCTTCGCCCAGGTCACCAATCCGCCGCTGGACGCCATCCGGGAGGAGTTGGTGACCAGCCTGGCCTCGACGATCGGCCCGGAAGGCAACCTGCTCGACCCCGGCCCGGCGAGCTGCCGGCAGATCGTGCTGCCGTACCCGGTGATCGACAACGACGAGCTGGCGAAGATCCTCTCCATCGACGAGGACGGGGACCTGCCCGGGTTCAAGGCGGTGCGGGTCTCCGGGCTCTACCGCATCCGCGACGGCGGCGCCGGGATCAAGGCTCGGCTGACCGAGATCTGCCGGCACGTCTCCGAGGCGATCGAGGACGGCGTCCGGATCCTGGTGCTCTCCGACCGGGACTCCAACGCCGACCTGGCCCCGATCCCGTCGCTGCTGCTCACCGCGGCGGTGCACCAGCACCTGGTCCGGGAGCAGACCCGGACCCAGGTGGCGCTGATCGTCGAGTCCGGCGACTGCCGCGAGGTCCACCACGCGGCCGTGCTGATCGGCTACGGAGCGGCGGCGGTCAACCCGTACCTCGCCTTCGAGTCGGTGGAGGACATGATCTCCACCGGAGTGTTGACCGGAGTCGAGGCCAGCACCGCGATCCGCAACTACGTGAAGGCGCTCGGCAAGGGCGTTCTCAAGATCATGTCGAAGATGGGCATCTCGACCGTGTCGTCGTACTGCGGCGCCCAGGTCTTCGAGGCGGTCGGGCTGCACACCCGACTGGTCGAGCGGTACTTCCGGGGCACGCCGAGCACCATCAGCGGCGTCGGGCTCGACGGCATCCACGCCGAGGTGGCGGCCCGGCACGCGCTGGCCTGGCCGGCGCCGGGCGCCGCCGCCGTGGACCTGCTGCCGGTGGGCGGCGAGTACCAGTGGCGCCGCGAGGGCGAGCTGCACCTGTTCAACCCGGAGACGGTCTTCCTGCTCCAGCACGCCACCCGCAGCCGGCAGTACGACGTCTTCCGCGACTACACCGCCAAGGTCGACGAGTTGGCGGCCAGGGCAGGCTCGCTGCGCGGGTTGTTCCGGCTGCGCAGCGGCGTGCTGCCGCCGGTGCCGATCGACGAGGTCGAGCCGGCCAGCGAGATCGTCAAGCGGTTCGCCACCGGCGCCATGTCCTACGGGTCGATCTCGGCCGAGTCGCACGAGACCCTCGCCATCGCGATGAACCGGCTCGGCGGCAAGTCCAACACCGGCGAGGGCGGCGAGGACGTCGACCGGCTGCACGACCCGGCCCGCCGTTCCGCGGTCAAGCAGATCGCCAGCGGCCGGTTCGGTGTCACCAGCGAATACCTCGTCAACGCCGATGACCTGCAGATCAAGATGGCCCAGGGGGCCAAGCCCGGCGAGGGCGGGCAGCTGCCCGGCAACAAGGTGTGGCCGTGGATCGCCCGGACCCGGCACGCCACCCCCGGCGTCGGCCTGATCTCGCCGCCACCGCACCACGACATCTACTCCATCGAGGACCTCGCCCAGCTGGTGCACGACCTCAAGTGCGTCAACCCGGCCGCCCGGGTACACGTCAAGCTGGTCAGCGAGGTCGGGGTCGGCACGGTCGCCGCCGGGGTGGCCAAGCTCAAGGCCGACGTCATCCTGATCTCCGGCCACGACGGCGGCACCGGCGCCTCCCCACTGAACTCGCTCAAGCACGCCGGCACCCCGTGGGAGCTGGGTCTGGCCGAGGCGCAGCAGACGCTGCTGCTCAACAAGCTGCGCGACCGGGTCACGGTGCAGGTCGACGGCCAGCTCAAGACCGGTCGGGACGTGATCGTCGCCGCGCTGCTCGGCGCCGAGGAGTTCGGCTTCGCGACCGCTCCGCTGATCGTTTCCGGCTGCATCATGATGCGGGTCTGTCACCTGGACACCTGCCCGGTGGGCATCGCCACGCAGAACCCGGTGCTGCGCGAGCGCTACACCGGCAAGCCGGAGTTCGTGGAGAACTTCTTCCTCTTCCTCGCCGAGGAGATCCGCGGCTACCTGGCCGAGCTGGGCCTGCGCAGCATCGACGAGGCGATCGGTCGCACCGAGCTGCTCGACGTCGTTCCGGCGATCGAGCACTGGAAGGCCGGCGGGCTCGACCTCGACCGGGTGCTGCACCTGCCGGAGCTGCCCGAGGGCGCTTCCCGTCGGGGCGTACGCGCCCAGGACCACGGCCTGGAGCTGGCACTGGACAACGAGCTGATCGCGCTGGCCGGGCCCGCGCTGCGCGACGCCGGCACACAGGAGCCGGTCAGTCTGGTACGCGCCGAGGTGGCGATCCGCAACGAGCACCGCAGCGTCGGCGCGATGCTCGGTGGCGAGGTGACCCGCCGGTTCGGCGGGGCCGGGCTGCCCACCGACACCATCGAGTTCACCCTGCACGGCACCGCCGGGCAGTCCTTCGGCGCGTTCCTGCCGCGTGGGGTGACCCTGCGCCTGCACGGCGACGCCAACGACTACGTCGGCAAGGGTCTCTCCGGCGGTCGGCTCGTCGTCCGTCCGGACCCGGCGGCGCCGTTCGTCGCCGCCGACGCCGAGCCGGGTCGTCGGGCCGAGGACCAGATCATCGCCGGCAACACCATCCTCTACGGCGCCACCGAGGGCGAGGTCTTCCTTCGTGGTCGGGTGGGGGAGCGGTTCGCGGTGCGCAACTCCGGGGCGGTGGCCGTCGTCGAGGGCGTCGGCGACCACGGCTGCGAGTACATGACCGGCGGCACGGTGGTGGTGCTCGGTGCGACCGGTCGAAACTTCGCCGCTGGCATGTCCGGTGGCACCGCGTTCGTCTGGAACCTCGACCGCCGGCGGGTCAACACCGAACTGGTCGACCTCGCCCCACCCGGTGAGCAGGAGCGGACGCGGCTGCACGAGCTGGTGCAGCGGCACTTCGCCGAGACCGACTCGGCGATCGCCGAGCAGCTGCTCAAGCGTTGGCCGGAGGCGGTGGAGGAGTTCACCGCCGTGGTACCCCGGGACTACCGCCGGGTGATGGAGATCATGCGGGCCGCCGAAGCCGCCGGCCAGGACGTCGACGACGCGGTGATGAGCGCGCTGGCGCCACCGGCCCCGCGGCCGGTCTCCGCCGATTCGTCCCAGCCGGCGCTGTCCGCCCCGCGGGCGGTCGCCCAGGAGGTGGCTCGTGCCTGACCCGAACGGTTTCCTGCGCTACCCGCGACGGATGCCGGCCCGCCGGCCGGTGCCGGTGCGGATCAGCGACTGGCGTGAGGTCTACCCGCCGGCCGGCGAGGAGCTGATCCGCGAGCAGGCCACCCGGTGCATGGACTGCGGTATCCCGTTCTGTCACAGCGACACCGCCGGCTGTCCGCTCGGTAATCGCATCCCGGACTGGAACGACCTGGTCCGCACCGGCAACTGGGACGCGGCCGTGGAGTCGCTGCACGCCACCAACAACTTCCCCGAGTTCACCGGGCGGCTCTGCCCGGCACCCTGCGAGGCCGCCTGCGTGCTCGGCATCGCCGGGGGGCAGCCGGTGACCATCAAGCAGGTCGAGGTGGAGATCGCCGACGCGGCGGCCCGGGGTGGCCTGCTGCCGCGTCCGGCGCCGACGTCGTCCGGCCGGTCCGTCGCCGTGGTCGGTTCCGGGCCCGCCGGGCTCGCCGCCGCGCAACAACTGGCCCGCGCCGGTCACGCCGTCACCGTCTACGAGCGCGACGACGCGATCGGCGGCCTGCTGCGATACGGCATTCCCGACTTCAAGCTGGAGAAGCGGCACATCGACGCCCGACTGACCCAGCTCGCCGCCGAGGGGGTGGTCTTCCGCACCGGGGTGAACGTCGGCGTCGACGTCACCGCCGAGCAGCTGCGCGCCCAGCACGACGCGGTGCTGCTCGCCTGCGGCGCGTTGCAGGGCCGGGACACCGACACCCGGGGCCGGCAGCTGCGCGGCGTGCACCAGGCGATGGCGCACCTGGTGGCCGCCAACCGGGTGGTCGCGGCGGCCGGCGAGGGCCGTCCCGCCCTGGCCACCCTGCCCGACGGTACGCCGATCGACGCCGCCGGCAAGCACGTGGTCATCATCGGTGGCGGCGACACCGCGGCCGACTGCCTCGGTACGGCGCACCGGCAGGGCGCGGCCGGTGTACACCAGCTGGACCTGTACCCGATCCCGCCGCGGACCCGCGACGAGGCGCGCGACCCCTGGCCGACCTGGCCGTGGGTGCTGCGCGAGTACCCGGCGCACGAGGAGGGCGGCGAGCGGGTCTTCGCCGTCGCGGTGGAGGAGTTCGTCGACGACGGCACCGGCGCGGTCCGGGCCGTGCGGATCGTCGAGGTGACCGTCGAGAAGCGGGACGGCCAGCGCATCCTCACCACGGTGCCGGGCACCGAGCGGGAACTGCCGGCGGACCTGGTGCTGCTGGCGATCGGCTTCGAGGGCACCGAGGAGCAGCCGCTGCTGGCCCAGTTCGGGGTGGCCCGCAACGCGCGGGGCGCCGTCGAGTCCCAGGTGGACTGGCAGACCGGGGCCGAGGGGGTCTTCGTCGCCGGCGACATGCACCGCGGCGCGTCGTTGATCGTCTGGGCGATCGCGGAGGGTCGGGCCGCCGCCGCGGCGATCCACAGCTACCTGGGCGGCACCGGCATCCTGCCGGCTCCCGTGCATCCCGCCGCCCAACCCCTCGCCGCCCGCTGAGATGTAAGGAGGGGCCCCCTGTTAACGCCTGGCGTATAGCAGGGGGCCCCTCTTAACGTCTCGACGTCGCCGACGGAGCGTTCCTTAACGGCTATTCACTTTATCCAGGGGTTTCGATAGCATTACCGGCTAGTAACAACTTTCAACCCCTGGCCACGCGCGCGGTCCTCGGGCTCCACCACCACCCCCGTGGAGGTCCGTCATGCCCCACCGCCCGTTGGCCCGCGCCCTGACCGCGCTGGTCGCCCTCCTCGTCGCCACCGTCGGCGCCCTGGCCGTCCCCGGTGCCGCCCAGGCCGCCGCTCCCGTCCACTATGTCGCCCTCGGTGACTCGTACTCGTCCGGCGTCGGTGCCGGCCCGTACGACCTGTCCACCTGCCTGCGCAGCCAGAAGTCGTACGCCCCGCTGTGGGCCGCCGCCAACAACGTGGCGAGCTTCCGCTTTCCCGCCTGCGGCGGCGCGGTCACCGCCGACGTGCTCGACAACCAGCTCGGCTCGCTGAACGCCACCACCACGATGGTCACCATCACCATCGGCGGCAACGACGCCGGCTTCGCCGACGTGATGACCAGTTGTCGCTTCGGCAGCACCTCCACCTGCACCAACGCGGTAAACCAGGCGAAGGCCTTCGCCACCGGTACGCTGCCGGCCCGGCTGGACCGCACCTACGCCGCCATCCGCGAACGGGCACCGAACGCTCGGCTGATCGTGCTCGGCTACCCGCGGCTGTTCGAGACCGGATACTGCGGCCTGCTCGCGATGAGCAGCCACAAGCGCACCATGCTCAACGAGGCCGCCGACGTCCTCGCCACGGTGACCGCCGACCGGGCCGCCGCGGCCGGTGCCACCTTCGCCGACACCCGACCCACCTTCGCCGGCCACGGCGTCTGCGGCGCCGAGCCGTGGATCCGCGACGTCACCGGGGTCATCGAGGCGTACCACCCGAACGCCAACGGCTACCGGTACGGCTACCTGTCGGCGCTCAACGCGGTCACCGGCTGACCGTCGCCGCGAGGCCCGGCGGTCCCGAACACGGACCGTCGGGCCTCGCGTCGGTTGCCCCTCCCGGTCACACTGGACGGATCGGCGAGTGCGTCCGGTCACGTCTCCCGGGGGGTGGTCATGCGTGAGACGAGTGGTCAGCAATCGGTCCAGGCTGCTCGGGAGCGGCTGTCCGCCGGAGGCGCTGAATTCCTGGGCCTGCTGACCCGGCTGCTCCGCCGGCCGCGGCGCGGCGACCGCCGGCTGCCGCTGATCTGGCTCGTCCGCGCCACCGACACCGTCGACACCGACACCGTTGCGACCGACACCGTCGCGACCAGGGCCGTCGCCGCCGGGGCCCTCGCGACCGGGAGCGTCGCCGCCGGGCCAGTCCCCACTGTGACCGTCGCGACCGGGACCGTCGATCCGATGGTGATGCTGCGGCGCTTCCTCGGACAGGGCCCCCGGCGGCGGGTGCCACACGCCACGCTGGACTTCGCCGCGCAGCCCTCCAACTTCGACATCCCGATGGCGCTGCGGGACCTGCACCGGCAGCTGTCCCTGGAGGCGTTCGGGATGGCCCGACTGCGCTTCCAGCACTACCCGCTCGCCGACTGGCTGATGCACCAGGGTCTCAGTTACGGCATCGACGCCGATGACAGCCGCTCCACCCTGGTCGGTCGGCTGCGGGACCGGCGCGGTCGGGGCGCCGCCGGGGAGGCGGCACCGACCGGCTCGGACGCGGTCAGCCTCGTCACCCAGGTGCTGCTCTGGCTGGTACGCCGGGTGGTGCCCGGCGCGGTGTTCCGGATGGCGGTCTCGGGCCGGGTGCCGGTGGTCGGCCGACAGTACCGCTGGTTCATGCGCCAGCAGTATCTCGCCCCCCGGCAGTCGGTCACCTTCCTCGGTTTCGCCGAACGGCTCACCGCCGGGTGGCGGGACGGCGAACAGCCCGACCAGGTCAACAAACTCCTGCTGCACGCCTTCCTGGAGGACCTGCGCCAGGCGTACCGGCGGCGACTGTGGCGGCCGGCGGACTGGCGGCGTACCGCGTACCCGATGTTGCTGCTCGACAACGTCGAACCCGGCACCGTCGGCCACGTGCTGGTCCGGCTGCTCAACGACGTGCGCAACGAGACCGGCCGCAACGATCCGCTGCTGGTCGTCGCGGTCGCCGGGCAGCCGCCGCCCGAACTGCCCGAGCCCCATCCGCTGACCGACGCCGACGAGGCGTTCACCGAGTGGTCGGAGGCGTTGCCGGAGATGCGGCGACTGCGCCGCGCCGCCGCCTGGCTGATGGTGCTGCGCCCGGATCCCGCCGAGAGCGGCCCGCCGCCACGTGGCGGGGTGCGCGCGTTTGCCGCGCCGGCACCGCCCTGGTGGTCTAGGCGCTTCCTGCCCGCGGCGCTCTGCCTGGTGCTGGTCGCCGCCGGGGGCCTGTGGGCGGGCACCCGCTGGGCACCCGACTGCCGTCCGTCGCTGACCGACCGGGTGGCGGTACGCGTGATCGAGGGTGAGTGCGTCGGCTACAGCGACAGCGCCGCACAGGTGTTCAACGACGATCCGGGCCAGGGACGGCTGCGGGCGGTCCAGCAGCGGATCTTCGCGCAGAACCCGCCGAGCGGGTGTGGGAGGACAGCGACCATCGCAAGCCGTACCTCACCCTGGTCTACCTGGGCACGTTGACCGGCAACCGGACCCGCGCCGACGAGGAGTCGTACGTCTCCGAGCGCGAGGAGTTGGAGGGCATGGCGACGGCCCAGTACGCCCTGCTGCAGGAGTCGGCCGGGGCGGACGACGCGGCGCTGCTGCGGATCGTGGTCGCCAACGGCGGGCGGCAGATGCGGCACGCCGAGCCGGCCGTGGCGATGCTCGCCGACCTGGCCCGGGAAGACCCGACGCTGCTCGGCGTGGTGGGCATGGTGGAGAGCCGCCGGAGCACCGCCGAGGCGCTGGGCTATCTCAACCGGGTCGGGCTGCCGGTGCTCGCCCCGACGCTGTCCGCCGACCGCCTCGACGCCAACTCCCGGCTCTACCTTCAGGTCTCCGCGCCCAACGCCGACCAGGCCCGGATGGTCGAGGCGTACGCCCGAGAGGTGCTCAAGGTGGCCGACGTGCATGTGTACTACACCACCGGGGAGAACAGTTCCCTCGACGACGACCTCTACGTCAAGACCCTCGACGAGGGGCTACGGCAGCTCTTCGGCACCCGGATCACCCGCCGGGAGGAGTGGCGTACCGGCACCCGGCTGACCGTCGAGTGCGGCTTCGGCGGGATGCTCTTCTACGCCGGCCGCTGGTCGGAGTTCGACGGCTTCATCCGGGCGCTGCGCGAGTGCGGGGACAATCCGCCCCGGCACGTGGTCGCCGACGACTCGGTCAACCGGTACATGGCCAACCCCAGTCTGCGCGCCGCCGCCCCCGGCAACATCCCGGTCACCTACGTCTCCAAGGCCGCGCTGGCCACCTGCGCCGCGCTCCGCGTCGCGGAGCAGCGCCGCGACGACGCCCGCGCCACCTTCCTCACCCTGGTGCGCTCCGGTGACCTGCTCGATCCGCCGCGTTGCCGGCCGGACGATCCGCATCCGGTCGGCGAGCGGGTCAGCCTCGCCTATGACGCCTCGATGATGATGGTGCGGGCGGTGGAGAGCCTGGCGACCCGGCTGCACCACGCCGGCCCACGCCGGGCATGGGAACCCAGCTCGATCAACCCGGTCGGCGTACACGCCGAGGTGCTGCGGCAGAACGCGGGCGGCGGCTACCCCGGTGTCGCGGGGCTGATCCGGTACAGCCCGGACTCGGGCGAGCCGGTGCACAAGCGGATCTCCCTGATGCGCGTCGAGCGGGTGCCCGACGTGGCGACCGAGGCGGTGGAGGTGTT
The DNA here is from genome assembly GCF_900109115.1 of Micromonospora phaseoli. Taxonomy (GTDB): domain Bacteria; phylum Actinomycetota; class Actinomycetes; order Mycobacteriales; family Micromonosporaceae; genus Micromonospora; species Micromonospora phaseoli. Next base: position 173,942 of record NZ_FNYV01000012.1, on the reverse strand, counting down.
CCACTGTGGCGACGCCGACCAGCCGGCCGAACCCGGCTGCGACACGTCCGGTTCGTGACGATGCCCGGATCGCCGCCGTCCGTTAGGGTTTCAGCGGACCAGGCGGCCGTCGGCGGAGGGGCAGACGTTGGGCAGGCTCGCGTCGGCGTACGGGCAGGCGATGGCCGCCCACCGGGCCGCACGGGCCCACCTCGACTCCGCCCGTGACGCGTTGCGCGTCCCCACACCGTCCGCCCCACCGGCCGACGCGGAGCTGCTGACGCGACTGGCCCGGGTCGGCGCCGCGCTGGCCACCCCGACGCCGGGCACCCCGCTGGCCCACCGGCCGGTGCCGGTACGCGTCGGTGCGGCCGTCACCGCCGACGGTGGCTTCCCGGTCCTGCTTCCGCTCGGCGGCGGGCACCATCTGGCCGTCGACGCCGACGGCCGTGACCCGGCGGTGGCCGGGCTGCTGCGGGCTCTGGTGCTGCGGATGCTGGCCACCGCTGCGCCCGGTGGCGTCCGGGTCGCCGCCCTGGACACCGCCGCCCTCGGCGCGACCTTCGGTCCGCTGCGCCCGCTGCTCGACGCAGGCGTCATCGACCCGCCGGCCACCACCGAGGCGGAGGTCACCGCGCTGCTCGACGCCGCCGAGCGGCACGCCCGCGCCGCCCGCCAGGCCGACCGACCGGATCAGGAGCTGCTGGTGCTGGTCGCCGCGTCGGTTCCGGCGCCGCGGGAGGCCGCCCGCCTCGCCGCCCTCACCCACGCCGGCCCGGCCGCCGCGGTCTGTGTGCTGCTCGGTGGCTGGCCGCCGGCCGGGCCCGGTGAGCCGGCCCCGCCGTTGGGCGCCACCACCATGCTGCGGCTCACCGACGGGTACGCCCGCGTCGGCGACCCGCCGGGTGTGCCGTTCAGCGCCGACGGCAGCGGCCTGGCCGCCCCGGTGCGCCTCGACGGTGATCCGCCACCGGCCTCGGTCGCCGCCCTCGCCACCCACCTGGGCGAGGCCACCCGGCGCGGCGCGGCGATCGGCTTCGCCGACCTGCTGCCCGAGCGGCGCTGGGCCAGCTCGGCCCGCGCCGGCCTGCGCACCGTGGTGGGCCGGGCCGGCCGGGACCCGGTCGGCATGGCCTTCGACGACGCCACCCCGCACTGGCTGGTCGGCGGGCGTACCGGCGCCGGCAAGACGGTCTTCCTGCTCGACGTGCTCTACGGGCTGGCCGCCCGCTACTCCCCGGCCGAGTTGCAGCTCTACCTCCTCGACTTCAAGGAGGGGGTGAGCTTCACCGAGTTCGTCCCCACCGACCGGGATCCGTCGTGGCTGCCGCACGCCCGCGCCGTCGGCATCGAGAGCGACCGGGAGTACGGCGTCGCGGTGCTGCGCGAACTGCGCCGGGAACTGCACCGGCGGTCGACCGCGCTCAAACGGCACGGCGTCACCAAACTGGCCGACCTGCCGGCCGACACCCCGATGCCGCGCATCGTCGCCGTGATCGACGAGTTCCACGTGCTGCTCGCCGGCAACGACCCGCTCGCCCGGGAGTCGGTGGACCTGCTGGAGGAGTTGGCCCGCAAGGGCCGCTCGTACGGCGTACACCTGGTGCTGGCGAGCCAGAGCACGACGGGGATCGAGGCGCTCTACGGCCGCGCCGAGGCGGTCTTCGGGCAGTTCGCGCTCCGGGTGGCGCTGCCCGGCGGCGGGGGAGTGCTCGACCAGCTCAACGACGCCGCAGCGACGTTGCCGGTCGGCTCGGCGGTGCTCAACACCGCCGCGGGCGCACCCGGCGCGAACACCGTGGTCCGGTTTCCCGACGCGCACGCCGCAACCGGCGAGTTGACCCGGCTGCGGCACGAGCTGTGGCAGGCCCGCCCGGCGGGCGGCCGAGCGCCGTCGGTCTTCCGGGGGTACGACACCGCCCGGGTCGAGGACGACGCCACCTTCACCGGGCTGCGCCCCGGTGGCCGGCGACCCCTGGCCCTGGTCGGCCGGACGGTCGACGTGGACGGCACCACCGCGCTGTTCATCATGGACACCGCTCCGGGGCGGCACCTGGCCGTGGTGGGCACGTCGGCCGCCGGCGCGGAGGTGCTGCGGGCGGCGACCCTGAGCCTGGCCCGGCAGCACGCACCGGGTGAGGCGGTGTTCCTGCTCGCCCCGCTGGTCGCCGCCGCCGATCCGGCGGCCGACGACACCGCCGCGACGTTGACCGCCGCCGGGCACCTGGTCGAGCGCCTCGACGCCGTCGCGCTGCGCGACCGGATCCGCACCCTCGCCGCCGCGCCGACCGGCAGTACCGCCGGTCCGGCGGCGACCGCCGGCAGCACCGCGGGGCCGGCGGCGACCGCCGGCAGCGACGCCGGGCCGGGTGCCGGGTCGCCGGTCCGTAGCTATCTGGTGGTCTTCGGGATGGACGCGGCCGCGGGACTGCTCGGCGAGAGCGACCCCGGTACGTTCCGCTCGGGCCACGACGAGCTGCGCGTCCTGCTGCGGCAGGGGCCCGGCCACGGCGTGCACCTACTCGGCTGGTGGCGTGGGCTGCGCCGGCTCGCCGACGACCTCGGCGGCACCCAGAACCGCGACGACGTCGCCTGCCTGGTCGCCCTGAACGTGCCCGGCGCGGACCTCGGCCTGCACCTCGGCGTGCACGACCTGGCGTACACGCCCCGGGCGGACCGGGCGCTGCTGGTGGACCGGCACGACCAGCGGGTCCGGCTGATCGTGCCGTTCGCCCGCGACGGGCACCGCACCGACGGGCAGGAGTGAGGCGTGAGCACCTTCGAGGAGTACGCCGCGCTGGCCCGCCACCTGGCCGTGCAGCAGCGCGCCGGCGAGCAGGACGCCGCCACCGAGGCGGCCCGGCGGCGGGACCTCGACGCCGCCGTGGAGTACCTCGACCGGCGACTCGTCGCCCAGGGTCAGCGTCTCGACCATCTCGGCCGCACGATCGGCGTCCCGCCCGGCTCATCGCCGGTCACGGGTCCGCCGGGTCCGCCGGTCTCCGGTCCGCCGGGTCCGCCGGTCTCCGGTCCGCCGGGTCCGCCGGTCTCCGGTCCGCCGGGTCCGCCGGTCTCGGGTCCGCCGCCGGTCTTCGGGCCGCCGGTCTCTGGTCCGCCGGGTCCGCCCGTGTCGGGCCCGCCGTTCGGGTACCCCGGTGGCGGCCCGGGGCCGGCGACGGGGTGGGACGGCGGCGCAGCCGCCGCGCCGGGGCGGCCGGGTGTCGAGGCGTACCCGCAGCCGGGTGTGGGGGAGTCGGGCCCGGCGTTGCCGGTGGCGGTGAGCGCGACGGCGGCCGGGGTGCCGGCCCAGCGGGCCGGTCAGGTCGACCCGGCGACGGAGCTGGAGCTTGCCCGGCGGTGGGCCGACGAGGCGGACCGGCACGGGCAGCAGGCCGAGCTGCTCGCCCAGCAGCCGGTGCTGCTACCGACCTGGTCGCCGATGGCCCGGGCGGTCGTGGTCTACCTCGGCTTCGCCGCCGTCTCCGTGGTGCTGATGCTGGTCATGGTGCTCGCCTCCGGCGTCGGTGTGGTCGACGGCTTCACCCTCTACGCCTGGATGTGCGCCGGCCTGCCCGCCTTCTCGCTGATCGGCGGCTGGCTGGTGCTCGGCCGATGGGGTCGGCCCGCCGTCGGCGCCGCGACCCCGCCGCGCTACCCCGTGCTGGGCTTCCTGCTCTGCTTCCTGGCCGTCCCGCTCGCCTACTGCGGCTACCTGCTGATCTTCCGCACCCTGCGCTGAGCCGCTTCGGGGGCCGAGATCCTGGTACGAAACGGCCCGTGGAGGGGCCGGAAAGCTACCAAGATTCACGGTATCGCCGGCCCGGGTGGGTGCGGTGGGTGTGCGGATCTCGTACTCTCCCCTGTGGTCGGACCCTTGTTCGGGGATGGGCTACCAGGTGGGTGCGAGCCGGGGGAGGGCGTGTGAGCGCAGCGGAAATGATCGCCAGGCTGGCTGCGGCAGCGCAGAAACTGGACGAGGCGAAGGCGAAGACGGCGGCAGCGGCCCAGGACGCCGCCGAGGCGCGCCAGCTCGTCGCGGGCGCCTTGCAGGGCATCGCCGCCGGGCCGCTGATCAGCATGATCGACTCGTACCGGCAGGCGCTCGCGCAGGCCGCCCAGGGGCATGAGCCCGCCCGGCAGCACGTGCAGGAGACGATCGCCAAGGTACGGGCGCTGGGCAACTGAACTGGAGCATCGGGATCGGATCGAGAGTGCGATCGGGGGCGGTGAGATGAGCGACGAGAGCCGTGCCGGCGGAATGCTGGACGGGTTCCACATCGGGCAGGTGCCGGACGGTGTCGGCGACGAGGTCTCGGACTTCGCCAGCGAGTGGGACGACGTGCGCTTCGCCAGCCGGGTCTGGGAGCGGCAGGTGCCGGACGGCCACCGCGCGGACCTGCGGGTCCACGTGCTGCGCGGAGACCGATTGGCCGACCTGACCGCGCTGAGGGACTTCCTCTGCGCCTACCACGAGCGCGACCCCGTCGAGTGGCGGTTGGAAGAGTTCCAGCACGGTGACGGCCCCGGTCTGACCGATGGCGGCCAGGCGTTCTGGCTCGTCGAACCGGGCGTCGCGGTCACCGTGCTGACCGTCCCGGAGTTCGGCGAGTCGCTCCTGCCGACCGCCCTGTCCGTACGGGCCGAAAGCAGCGGCAGCTCTGGGTGACGCGGGCGGGAGTGCTCAGCGGAGCCAGCGTATGCGTTTCTCGGTGTGGCGGATCACCTTGCGCCACGCGGTGCTCGCATATCCTGGCTGAAGGGATCCGAGTTGGCGGCGCGCGCTCCATCCGGCAAGTGGCCGGTCGACGACTCGCAGCAGATTGTCGAATGTGTCGATCGGCGTCCCTACGCCCAGCAGGCTGAGCACCTCGTCCAGTTCGAAAGCCTCCGCGATCTCAATGATGAGATCGCGGTTGGTGATGAAGATTCGAGGAACCCACTCGGCGGCCGGGCTTCTGAGGTTGTAGAGAATCAGGCCGAAGTCGAACGACTGATCGTCCTCAGTGTCGATTCCTGTCTTGAGGATCGAGTTCATGAAGCCGTCCCAACCCGGGATGCCGGCCAGCTCGTGGGCGTCGCTCTCGGTCAGGTACCGGAATAGCGACTCCCTGCTCCGGAAAAGGAGCAGGTCGCCATCGGCGCTGGGAAAGAAGACAACAGCTCCCTGGCCGTCGAATCGTGCCATGAGCGTGAAACCCTCTGCGCCGTCCGACAACGAAATAGAGATCGGATGGATGGTCAACGGCCCCTGTAGACCTGCGGGCTCATACCAGGGGTGCGTCCACCGGGCCCTCGGATGCTGATGTTCGCGCGCTTCCCGCTCGCGTGCCTGGCGTTCCCGTTCGCGCGCCAGGCGGTCGGCCGTCTCCCGTTCGCGCGCCTCACGTTCCCGGGCTTCCCGTTCGCGTGCCTCGCGCTCCCGGGCTCTCCGTTCGCGGGCCTGACGCGCACTGCTCTCCCGCTCGCGCTGCGCGCGTTCGTGTTCACCGGCCTGGCGCTCGCGGGCTCGGCGCTCACGCGTCTCACGTTCCCGAACGTCGGTGAGCAACTTGTACGCGTTGTTGATTTGCTGCATCTGACGGGTCGCTTCTGCGCGTACATTCTCCGGACTTGAATGATGCTTGTCCGGGTGCCAGACCTGCACAAGGATAAGATAACGCTCTCGTATCTGCGCCGGCGACGCGTCCCGGGTGACACCGAGGAGCACGTACGGATCCTGCTCGTCAGGGGACATCTATTCGCCGGATCCTCATGAGTGCTGGACGCGTCCGTCGCGGTGATGGTAACAGCAGCTGTCGAAGCAGCGAGGCGGCAACTCCGAGGCATCCGGATGATGTGTCCATGATGGATCCGAGGTCGCGGATGTTGGCGGAGAGGCCGGCGGTCGCGGGCCATGGCTCGGCCGGCGAGAGCCACCAGGTGACGACCGTGCGCCAACGGACCCGTGAGCGTCCTGGCTGGGTGTACGACTTCCCCCAAACCCGGTCATGCTCCGAAAAGAGCTGCCCCCTAGACCTGCCGATCAGTGGCTATCCTCTCCGGACCCCCTTGATGCCGACGAAAGGGAAGCCCGTGTTCGTCGCCTACGTAACGATCAACATCCTGGCTGCACTCTTCACCGGCATCGCCGCCGTGACCTACCTGATCGGCCACCCCTACCCCAAGGCGCAGACCGAGATGAAGCGCCTGCCCATTTCCTGGATGCCCAGGCTGGGTACGGCACTGGCGGCGGGTTCTCTGGGGCTGCTGGTCGGCTTCGCGGTGCCGGCGGTGGGCACGCTCGCGTCGTTCGGCCTGGTGCTGTACTTCATCGGCGCGTTCATCGCCCACCTGCGGGTGGGGTCCCGAAAGCTCGTCGGATGGGCCGTCTTCTTCGTCACCTCGGTGGCGACTCTCGTGGTAAACCTGGCCCACCACGGCCTCTGGTGACGACCACAGGCCGCCGCAGGACAGGCGACGGCAAGAGATCGTTCCCGCCGGGTCGCAGTGGGTGGGCGTCATCGGGAGCAGCGGACGGGAACCCAGTCGGTGAACCGTCGGTGCAGGTCCGGCAGGCGGGCGGCGGGGTTGTGCTCGGCGAGTTGTGCTCATCGGGCCGCCCTCGCCGCGACGCGCCGGGCCGGGCCGGGTGTGGCAGGCGGCGTCCGTACGGGACGCATCCCGTCGGGGCGTACGAACAGCTCGCGGCGGTCGGTCGCGTCGCCACGCGCGTCGAGTTGGTACGCCTCGATCCAGGTCCAGCCGTCGTAGGTGTGTCGATCGGTGCGCTCACGGATCACCCGTACCGTGATCGGCTTGGCGAACTGCGGCGACGCGTCGCGGGTCAGTAGGTACACGCCCGGTGCGACCCGGGGCGTCCCGTCGTCGCGGGTGCCGATCGTCGCGGCGGCCGGCTGGGTAACCCGGTGGGTCGTCCAGCGTGACGCCGGAACGAAATTCGCGGGCTTCGGCACGGACACGGACACCTCCGCGGTCGGTGGTTTGGGTCGGGGGTCGCTGCGGTTGCTCGCCCAGCAGCGACCCCCGGCACGTACGCGGCCGTCGGGTCGGGGGGAGCGACCTCCACCGGCTGCGCCGTGCTCCTTCCACCCTGGACGCAGGCACCTTACGCTCGGAATAGTCACCGCCCGATCGCGGAAAGTAGGGGCCGAGTTCGAGCCGGCACGGAACGGTGCGGACGGTCCTGGAAGGGTGTGGAAGCCGTGGGAATCTCGCCGTCGGAGTATCTGCTTCGCGAGCTGCGGCGACGCCGGGCGGCCGCCGGGCTGACCCAGGCGCAACTGGGCGAGCTGGTCTTCTGCTCGGACTCGCAGGTGAGCGCGGTCGAGACCGGCACCAAGCCGCCGGCGCTGCCCTACCTGACCGCCGTCGACAAGGCGCTGGACACGGATGGGTATTTCGCGACGCTCTGGGACGAGTTGGTCAGGGGCGACGTCGCGCCGGTGTGGCTGCGCGAGCTGATCCAGATCGAGCGGGAGGCGAGGGCGCTGCGCTGGTACGAACACTCCTTCGTGCCGGGCCTGCTCCAGACCGAGGCGTACGCCCGCGCGACCTTCCGGGCCGCCCGCACTCCGGTCGCCGAGCTGGATCAGCGGGTCGCGGCGCGGATGGAGCGGCAGGCGGTGCTCGCTCGGGATCCGAGTCCGCAGCTCTTCGTGGTGCTCGACGAGATGGTCCTCCGACGGGCGTGTGGTGGCCCCGATGTGATGGCCGAGCAGGTCGAGCACCTGTTGACCTGCGCCGGGCAGCCGCATATCCAGCTGCACGTGGTGCCGCTCTCCGCTGGCATCTACTCAGGACTGGCCGGGGCGTTCATCCTGGCCGACCTGCCCGACGGGTCACGTGCCGGTTACGTGGACAACCAGCTCGCGGCGCAGATCGCAGGGCAGCCGGATTCGTTGGCTAGCCTGGGATTGGCGTGGGACGCGGTCCGGGGCGAAGCCCTCCCGCTGGGGCAGACCCTCGACCTGCTCAAGGAGGCGGCGAAGACATGGACCACCTGACCGGCGCGCAGTGGCGCACCTCGTCCCGCTCGTCCACCAACGGCGGTGCCTGCGTCGAGGTCGCCGACAACCTGCCCGGCGTGGTCGGCGTCCGGGACTCCAAGGACCCGACCGGCCCCGCGCTGATCTTCGCCCCGACCGCCTGGCAAACCTTCGTCACCCACCTCCCCAACCGCCCCTGACCCCCGTCACCGCCCATCCGGCCTCGACCCCGTCGACGGCCGCCCGTCGATCATGCAGTTGTGGTGCTTGACAAAGGTGGGCGTTCTCCGCTTTTCGGGTGCCACAACTGCATGATCGACGCGAGTGGGAGCGGGTGGGCGGGTGTGGGCGGCGGTGGGGCTAGGGGTCGGTGAGGAGGAGCCAGGTGGCGTCGAGGCGGGTGGCGGTCGTGCCGGCGGGCCAGGTGTGGGTTGCCGAGGTGGTGGCGCGGGCCTGGTCGAACAGGGGGCGGTGGGTCAGGGTGGCGCCCTCGAAGGTGACCGGGCCGTGGAAGCGTGCGCGGCCGAAGCTGGCATCGCCGGTGAAGCGGGCGTCGGCGAACCAGGCGTCGGCGGCGAACTCGGCCCAGCGGAACAACGCCAGGTCGGCGAAGCGGGTGTGCCGGAACTCGGCGCTCCCGCCGAACGTGGTGTGCTCCATCGACAGTCGGCCGGCGAAGGCCGCCTCCTGGAAGCTGGCGCTGCCGGTGAAGCGGGTGTGGTCGAAGGTGACCGACCGACGCAACGTCGCGCCCCGCCAGGAGGTCTCGCCGATGGTGGCCCGCCGGCAGGACAGCCGTCCATCGAGATCGGCCCGGTCGACGTGCAACCGTCCGGTGATCACCGCGCCGTCCAGCAGGATCTCCGCGTCGCCGGTGACCTCGTTCAGGACGAGCGCGTCGAAGGTGGCGCCGAGCGCCAGCCGCCCGCTGAGCCTGGCCCCGTGCAGGCGGGTGGTGCCGGTGCAGGTCGCGCCGGTCAGGTCGGCGTCGTGCAGGGTGCAGCCGGTGGCGTCGAAGGCGTCCAGCCGGGCGCCGGTCAGGTCCAGCCGCATGTCGGGCCAGAACGCGTCGTCGTCCGCGCGCAGGTGCCGGGTCAGCACCCGCTGTGCGGTGCGGCGTACCTCCGTCTCGCGCGCGTCGTCGGCCGGCGGCATCCGCAGGTACGCGCAGAGCACCGCCACGATCGTCGTACGCTGCGCCGGATTGTCCTGACCGAGCCGCTCCAGGGCGTGCAGGCCGCCGAGGCGTACCGCCGCGTTGTCGTTGCCGAGCAGCTCGACCGCCCGGGTGTACAGCTCGGTCAGCCGGCGCTCGGCGGCGTCGTGCGCGGCGGCCTCGGCCTGCCGGTCCTGGTGCCGCTGCCCGGCCTCGGCGACCTGCTCGGCGTGCGCCTGCACCCGGTCGCGGTGCGCCTGGTCCCGCGCGGCGATTGTCTCCTGGTGCTGCTGGGCCCGCTCGCCGATCCACTGCCGGCGGGCGGCGAGCAGCAGGGCGAGCCCGCCACCGGTGCCGGCGACCACGGTGAGCCCGGTGCGGATGGCGTCGATGCGCAGGGTGGCCCGGGTGTCCTGGGCGGCGGCCCGGTCGGCTTCGCCGAGCAGCCAGTGCAGCACCCACCAGCCGAGCAGGATGGCCAGCAGCAGCCCGACCAACACCAGCCACCACGGCATGACCCGGAGCCGCTGATCCGAGGGTGAGGTCCGGCGCACGGCCACAGCATGCCACCGATCCGCTCGGGTCGGCTCGCCGTGCCGGGGCCTGCGATCCTGCTCGTCATGCTGCCGCAGGTGGGAGTGGGGTTGCGGCGGGGCGGTTGGCCCGGTAGTTCATCATTGTGCCGATCAGCCGATGGTCCGGGTGCCGACCCGGCGGCCGGTCGTGAGAGTCGAGGATGGAATGGAGTTCCTGACCAGTCCCGAGCTGTGGATCGCGTTCGCGACCCTGCTCCTGCTGGAGATCGTGTTGGGCATCGACAACGTCGTGTTCATCTCGATCCTGTCCGGCCGGCTGCCAGAGCACCAGCAGGCCCGCGCCCGGACGATCGGCATCTCGCTTGCCCTGATCACCCGCCTGCTGCTGCTGGCGTCGTTGTCCTGGATCATCGGTCTGACCGCGCCGCTGTTCGAGGTGCTCGGGCAGGAGATCTCCGGACGAGATCTCATCTTGTTGCTCGGCGGGTTGTTCCTGGTCGGCAAGGCGACATATGAGATCCACGAGCATCTGGAGGGCTCCGACCACTCCCGCTCGGGCAAGAAGGTCGCCTCGTTCGGCAACGTGATCGCGCAGATCCTGGTGCTGGACGTGGTCTTCTCGCTCGACTCGGTGATCACCGCGGTCGGCATGGTCGACGAGCTCGCCATCATGGTGGCCGCCGTGGTCATCGCGATGATCATCATGTTGGTCTCGGCCGGTGCGGTCGCCAACTTCGTCAACCAGCACCCCACAGTCAAGATGCTGGCCCTGTCGTTCCTGCTGATCATCGGTGCGAGCCTGATCGCGGAGAGCTTCGACCAGCACATTCCGAAGGGCTACGTGTACGGGCCGATCGCCTTCTCGATCTTCGTCGAGTTCCTCAACCTGCGGGTCCGGGCGCGGCAGCGCCGCCAGCAGGAGACAAAGCCGGTGCAGCTGCACCCGACGTACGTGAAGAGCGGTTCGGGCAGGTCCGAGCCGGAGGCGCAGCCGGAGGCCACGCCGGCCGGCTGAACCAGCGCGGCCCTGGACGCCGCACGTACCCCTGCGGGTGCGTGCGGCGTCCGTCGTCTGCGGACAGTCGTCGGGGGTGGGGCAACGCGCCTGGTGGGGGAACTGCTACTCGCGCGTAACTTTTCATTGACGTTTCTAGATTGTGACGGGCATCATCATTTCACGGTCGATCGGACACCCCACCGCCTCCACCCGGCAACCCCGGGATCCTCCTTGGGAGGTGCAGCGATGCTGCTCCGAAAGGCTGTCCCCGTCCTCGTCCTCGCGGTCGTCGCCGTCCTGTCCGCCCCGGCCGCCGCCGCGGCTGCACCGACTCCGGCCACCACCGCGAACACCGTCTCCGCCACCGCCACCACCACCGCCGCCCCGGATGCCACTGCCACCGATGACGGTCTGCGGGCCCTGGCGACCGCCAACCCGGTCATCGTCGTCGGCGGGCTCAGCGGCTTCGCCGCGGTCTACGAGCCGCTCGCCGCCCGGCTACGGGCCGACGGTTACCGGGTCTGGATATACGCGCTGCCGAATCTGGGGCTCGGCGACATCACCGCCTCCGCCAGCGGGCTGCGCGGCTTCGTCGGGCAGGTCCGCTCCGCCGCCGGCGGCGCCAAGGTCGACCTGGTCGCCCACTCCGAGGGAGGTCTGGTCAGCCGCTACTACATCAAGAACCTCGGTGGCGGTGACGCCGTCGGGCGCTACGTCAGCCTCGGTACGCCGCAGTACGGCACGTACGTCGCCAACATCGTGGCGTTCCTCGGCCTCGGCAGCTGCGCCGGCGTCGTCGCCTGTCAGCAGATGACGATCGGTTCGTCCTTCCTCACCGCGCTCAACGCGGGCGACGACACCCCGGGTGCGGTGCGCTGGACCACCGTGCGGACCTGGCAGGACGAACTGGTCCGGCCGGTCGACAACGCCACGCTGGCCGACGGGGCGACCAACGTGCTGATCCAGTCCGCGTGCCCGCTACGCGTCGTCGGGCACCTCGGCCTGGTGCTCGACGGCACCACCTACACGGTCATCCGCCAAGCCCTCCGCGACGCCGCCATCCGCCCCAACTGCCTGGCCCTGTAACCCGCCCCACCCCGTCGATCTTGCACTTTCCGTCCGGGTGAACGCCGTGAAAGGCGCATTCCGGCGACCAGAAGTGCAAGATCGGCGGGGGTCGTGGGTCAGGTTGCGGCGGCGAGGGTTTCGTACTCGGTGTCGGTGAGGTGGACCTGGGCGGCGGCGACGTTTTCCTCCAGGTGCGCCACCGAGGACGTGCCGGGGATCGGGAGCATGACCGGCGAGCGGCGCAGCAGCCAGGCGAGGGCGAGTTGCGCGGGCGTCGCGCCGTGCTCGGCGGAGATGTCGTCCAGCGGGCCACCCGGCCGGGCCAGGTCGCCGGTGGCGATCGGGAACCACGGGATGAACGCGATGTCGTTGCCCTCGCAGTAGGTCAGGACGTCCTCGGCGCTGCGGTTGGCCAGGTTGTAGAGGTTCTGTACCGACACGATCGGTGCGATCCGGCGCGCCGCCTCGATCTGCTCGACGGTCACCTCGGAGAGCCCGATGTGTCGGATCTTGCCTTCCTCGCGCAGCATGGCCAACTCGCCGACCTGGTCGGCCAGCGGCACCGCCGCGTCGATCCGGTGCAGCTGGTACAGCCCGATGCTCTCCAGGCCGAGATGGCGCAGGCTCAGTTCGCACTGCTGGCGCAGGTACTCCGGGCGACCCACCGGCCGCCAGTCACCGGGGCCGCTGCGGGTCAGGCCGGCCTTGGTCGCGATGACCAGATCGTCGGCGTACGGGTGCAGCGCCTGGCGGATCAGCAGCTCGGAGACGAACGGGCCGTACGAGTCGGCCGTGTCGATGAAGGTCACGCCCAACTCGTAGGCCCGGCGCAGCACCCGCAGCGCCTCGGCAGGGTCCTTCGGCTCACCCCAGACACCCGGCCCGGTGATCTGCATCGCCCCGTAGCCGAGCCGGTCGACCCGCAGGTCGCCGCCGATGCGGTAGGTGCCGGACTCCTTCGCGGGCCGGGCGCCGCCCTCGATCGTCATACGTCGATCCTCCATGGTGTCGTCGTCAGCGGCAATCTAACCGCTGTCCGTACCCGTTACCCGCTGATCGGCGCCCGCACCGGAGATCGGTCGGATTTGTGCTAGCGGTCCGCCCTCCGGTTCTGCTAACCCTGACGGGCATCTATGCCTGCGACGGGAGGGTCGGCATGTGGCGGCAAATCAGATCCGATCCGGTGCGGCGGCTGCGTGAACGGTTGGACGGTTTCGGAGCCACCATGGATTCCCGTCGGGTGCTCGAAGCCGGCGCGATCCAGGACGCCACGGCCGTCTTCGACCTGGTCGAGGGGGCGGGGGACAGCGGGTCGGTGTCTGAGCAGGAAGCCGAGGCGATCTTCCTACTGGCGTGTCTGCACTGGTACCGGTACCAGGTACTGCCGCCGGGTGAGGATGCCACCGACCTTACCCAGGCCGTCGTACTGACCCAGCTTCTGTTGAATCTGGCACCGCAACGAGTGCCGCCATCGCTGCTGGCGATGCTGCGCGCACACGTGCCCGCCTCGGCCGGCCCGACCGGTGGCGAACGGGCCCGCCCGGGCTCCCGAGTCCCCGTCGCACGCTCCGCCGCCGGTACCGCCGATCCGCGCCGCTCCGCGGACACGGCGGCGGCGCTCTTCTTCCAGGCCGTCACCCTGATGGGCGATGCCGAGCGCTCCGGCGACTACCGGGTTGCCGACCATGCCCAAACCCTGCTGGAACGAGCGCTGGCCGGTACCCCGTCCGGTGTGCCGGAGCGCCTGCACTACCTCAGCGCGCTCGGTCGGGTGCACCGGGACCAGTACCTGCATCTCGGCCGGACGCGATCCCTGTCGGCGGCGATCGACGCGCACCGGGAGAGCCTGGAGTCGACCCCGCCCGGTGACCCGGAGCGGTCGACCCGGCTGTTCAACCTCGGCAACGTCCTCGGCGACCGGTTCGATTCGGCAGGCGACGCATCGGCGCTGGAAGAGTCGATCCGGCTACTCGGCGAGGCGACCCGGATCACCCCCGTGGCCTCGCCCGTGTGGCTGATGGCCCGGGTGAATCTGGGCCAGCGGCTAAGGGAACGCTGGCGGCGGCGCACCGACCCGGTCGACCTCGACCGGGCAGTCGAGCTGCTGGCGGAGGCGGTGTCCGCCGGGGCAACCCCGCAGGTGACTGCGGTGTATGCGTCGCTGGCCGGTGAACGTTTCCTCGTTGGCGGGGCCGAGGGCGACCTGGATACGGCGATCGACGCCAACCGCGCGGCACTGGCAGCCGGGCTGAGCGGCGATCTGGCCGGCCTGGCCCGTAGCACTCTGGCAGGGCTGGTCGGTGAGCGTTACGAGCGGCGCGGCGACCCGGCCGATCTGGACGCGGCGATCGAGGCGTACCGGGCGGCGGCAGCCGGGCCACGGTTCGACGGGCACGACCCGACGGGCCTGGGGCAGGCCGCCGGCAAACTGCTGGCCAGCCGCTACCTGCGGGACCGCCGGGGCGAGGATCTCCAGGAGGCCCTCCGGATGCTGCGCGCCGGGGTGGTCGGGGCCGCCGACCCCCCGGAACGTGCCGAGTTCCTCGTCGATCTCGGGTACGTCCTCGGCAGCTGGTACGCCGATCTGACCGGGCTGGCTGCGCTGCGTGAGGCACGCGACGTGCTCACCGAGGCGGAGCGCCTGCTGCCGGCCGAACATCCGGTCCGACCCGACCTGCTCAACAACCTCGGCAACGTGTTGCGTGAACTGGCCGACGTGGCGGGGGAGCCCGAACTGCTGGAACCGGCCGTGGCGGTGCTGCGGCGCGCGGTCGCGCCGACGGTCGATCCGGCGAAGCTACCTCTGTACTTGTCCAACCTGGGCCTGGCGCTGCAGGCACTCTTTGCTCGTACCCAGGATCTGGCCACCCTCACCGAAGCGATCACGGTGCTGCGCCGGGCGGTGGCCGCGACCCCGCCCGGGCACCCGGATCGGCTGCCCGGCCTGACCAACCTGGGATCGGCGCTGAACCGGCGGGCCGAACTGGCCGCCGACGGCGCGCTGCCCACCGGGTCACCGCAGGCGGCACGCTCCGCCGCCGTGGCGGACGCCGAAGAGGCCGTCGTGCTGCTGCGCGAGGCGGCGGAGCTGGCGCAGCGGGAGACCGAAGCCGACGACCACCTGCGGGTCGTCGGCACTCTCGCCTCGGCCCACGTGTTGCGCTATCGACTCGTCGGGGCGGCGGACGCCATCGAGGAGGCGATCAGTTTGCTGCGGCGGCTACCCGACACGATGCCGGCGGCCAGCCCGGAGCGGCACCGGTTGCTGACCAATCTCGGCAGTACGCTCCTGCTGCGGTTTGGCGCCAGCCGATCCGATCGCGACGCCGAGGAGTCGCTGGCGGCGTACCGGGCGGCGGTCGCGGCGCTACCCGCCGACCACCCGGACCGGACGATGTGCCTTAGTAACCTGGCCGCCGCCATCGAGGAGATCGGCCGCCCGCCCGGCAGCACAGCCGCCGACACCGCTGGCCTGTCGGCCGGTGAGCTGGCCGCTGCGATCGCCGCCCTGCGCGAGGCCGCCGCGATCGAGGCCGCCCCGTCGCTGTTGCGGGCCAGCGCCGCGCGCCGCTACGCCGCACTCGCCGCCGAGTCCGGCGATCTGACGGTGGCCCTGGACGGCTACACCACGGCGATCGAGTTGATCGACCTGTTCGCCTGGCACGGCATGGACCCCGGCGACCAGGGCCGGCTGTTGGGGCAGTTTCCCGGTCTTGCCGGCGATGCCGCTGCGGTGGCCATCGCGCTCGACCGGCCGGAGCGCGCGGTGGAGTTGCTGGAGTACGGGCGCGGGGTGCTGCTTGCCCGCGCCCACGACGCCGGTGCCGACCTGGCGGCGCTGCGCGAGCAGGCACCCCGGCTGGCTGACCGGCTCGCCGGCCTGCAAGCCGCCCTCGATGGCCTGGATCCGTCCGCCCTGTCGTCCAGGACAGCCGGGACGCCGACGGCCCTGTCGGTCGGGGTGGCCCATGGTCCGGAAGGGCGGCACGAGCTGGCTACCCGTCGGCGTGAGCTGTTGGGCGAGATCCACCGGCTGCCCGGCTTCGCCGGTTTCCTGCGTCCGCCGCCCTTCGCCGAGCTGGCCCGGGCCGCCGCCGGTGGCCCGGTCGTGCTGGTGAACGTGGCAGCTCGGCGCTGCGACGCGCTGGTGGTCACCGAGGACGGGGTGGAACTGGTGCCGCTGCCCGAGCTGACCCTCGCTGAGCTGCAACTGAGGCTCGCGTACTTCCTGGTCGGCATCGCGGAGGTGACCTCGTCCGCCGGTGGGGCGGGGGCCGAGGCGCAACGCCGTCGGGCGACCTTCCGAGGGCGGATCACGGAGACGTTGGACTGGCTCTGGCGGGTTGTCGCCGCGCCGGTGCTCGACGCGCTCGGCCCGATCGCCGCCCCGACGGCCGACGACTCGGAGCTGCCCCGGGTGTGGTGGTGCCCCACCGGTCAGCTCGCTCTGCTGCCGCTGCACGCGGCCGTCCCCTCCGGTGCTGACGGCGGGGTGCCCGACCGGGTGGTGTCGTCCTACACGGCCTCGCTGCGCGCGCTGAGCCGCGCCCGGCAGGGAGTGCCGCGCGAGAGGGTGCCGGTCGCCTCGGCGCTGTTTGTCGGAATGCCACAGACACCCGGCCTGGCGGACCTCCCGGGCGCTGCCCGGGAGGAGGCGATCATCCGCGAGCGTCTGGCCCTGGTGAAGTCACTGAGCGGGCCGGCGGCCACGCCCGCGGCCGTGCTCGGCGCGCTGCCAGAAGCGCCGGTCGCCCATCTCTGCTGCCACGGCACCCAGGATCTCGCCGCACCGGCGCACGGTCGGCTTGCGCTGGCGGGCGGCGCGCTGCACGTGCGGGATCTTTGGCGTCCGGCCGGGGCCACGGCCGCGCTCGCGGTCCTCTCCGCCTGCGACACGGTGCGCGGTGGCGCCGCACTGCCCGACGAGGCGCTTGCCCTGGGCACCGCGTTCCAACTCGCCGGTTTCCGCCATGTCGTCGGTGCGCTCTGGTCCATCTCCGACACGATGACCGTGCAGGTGTGCGAGGACCTCTACGCCGGGATGGCGGTCCCCGGCGGTATCGATCCGGAGAGCGCCGCGCCCGCCCTGCACCACGCCGTCCAGCAGTTGCGCGCCGCGCTGCCGGGCTTACCCGAACTCTGGGCCAGCTACGCGCATATCGGCCCCTGACCAGCCGCCGGTCTCGGCGACGACGCCGGCCGGCCGGGCGCTGGCGGGACCGGCCGACGGGTCGGAGCGGCCCGGCGCGTACCAGGTGACGCCGACCGCGGCGATCAGGAGAATGGTGCAGGTCAGTACCAGCCACACCCCGACGCGTAGCGCACGGGCCGCCACCACGGCCTCCCGATGCTCGCCGAGCGGGGCTGGCGCAAGCGTGGCCACCGGCGTCACCGACAACGGGCCGTGCGCGGCCCGCAGCAGCGCCACCGCACCAGCCACCCCGGCCGTCACCGCGGCCAGCAGCAGGACGCCGACCAGCCCGCCCCATCCGGGGGCCAGCGTGCTGACGTCGGAGCGACCCCGGATCAGGCTGAAGCCGACCAGCGCGACCAACAACCCACCCAGCCCGTTGCGCCAGGCCAGCGCGGCGGCCCGCACGCGGTCCAGTTCGCCGCGTAGCAACCCGGCCAGCTCCTGCGCCCGCCGTAGGTCGGTCGGGGTCGCCGGCGGACCAGGGCGTAGCCGGATCACGACTCGACCTCCATTGACAGCGTCCAGTACGCGCCGCAGCCGGTCAGCCCGTCCGGGCGGGCCGGATGGTCGGCGGCGCAGCTGCAGAGCAGCGTCCGGTAGCCGGGGTCGGACGATGTCTCGGGGGCGTCGCGCCGGTAGATCTCGCCCACGATCGGGCAGACGATGGGGTGCTGGCAGCGCGGGCAGTCGCCGCTGAGCAGCACCGCAGGCCCGAACTGTCGCGCGGTGAAGGCCTGCGCCACCCGGGCGGCGTATTCGCCGTCGGTCACCTCCGCGTACGGCAGAGGCTCCGCCGCCGGCTCACGAATCTGACCCACTGCGCCTCCCGACTCGCCCGGCACGGTCACGTCCATACGGTAGCGGCGTGCCGCACGCCGGTCACCAGCGAGCGGTCCATGCCGATTTCGCGCACGGTGCAGTCCCGGTGGTGGTGCCGCCCGAGCGTCAGTGGCGTGTCGTGGTCCCGGATCGGCCGAGCGCCGGGTACCGCCGGGCGCTCCGTGCGACGCTGGACGCCATCGCCGCGTGCGCCCACCGCCCCGCGCCGTGGTGGCCGCGGAAAGGGAACGCCCATGGCAGGAGAGCCGCAGGTCGACTTCGCGCTCGACACGTACGAGTGCATCGTGCTGTATCCCGGCGCGGCCGGGCGGGCGCTGCCCGCCGAGACCGTCCAGCGGTTGCAGGCCGAGCACGCCGAGCACATGGCGGCCATGCAGCGGCGGGGAATCATCCTGGTCGCCGGCGCGGTGGACGGCCCGGCCCGGGAGCCGGACCCGCCGCTCGGGTTCGGCCTGTCCCGGACCGGTTCGGTCGACGACGTCCGCAGCGTGATGGAGGCAGATCCGGCGGTGCAGGCCGGGCTCTACCGGGTGGATGTGCTGACCTTCCTCTGCCCGGCCGGCTCGATGGAGTTTCCGCTGGTCAAGACGGAGAGTTGAGCCTTCCGAGCCGGATCGCTCCCGGTGGCCCCATGCGTACCCTCGGTTGTGCACCTGGAGCGCCTCGGTGGCCGCTGGCGTCAGGGGCGTACCATTCCGGCGCGCGGTCGATGTCGCCCGCCATCGACGTCCGAAGCGGCCTGTGCCCGCCGGCTGTGCGCGTGAGCCGCGCCGTTGGACAACTGTTCTGCAATGCGCAAGGGGTCGGCCCGTGGTCCGACCTGGAGGAGAGACTAGCCTGATGGGCGTGACACGCCGCGCGAAGATTGTCTGCACTCTTGGCCCCGCCACCTCGTCGCCCGAGCGCATCCGCGGGCTCGTCGAGGCCGGCATGAACGTGGCGAGGCTCAACTTCAGCCACGGCAGCCACGCCGACCACGAGGCGGTCTATCGGCTCGTCCGGGAGGCGGCCGAGGCGACGGGCCAGCCGGTGGCGATCCTGGCCGACCTGCAGGGGCCGAAGATCCGGCTGGGCCGGTTCGCCGACGGGCCGCACGAGTGGCGTACCGGCGACTCGGTGGTGATCACCAGCGACGACATGGTGGGCAGCAAAGAGCGCGTCTCCTGCACGTACCGCAAGCTTCCGCAGGAGGTCAAGCCCGGCGACCGGCTGCTGATCGACGACGGCCGGGTCGCCGTCGAGGTCACCGACGTCACCGGCAACGACATCCGCGTCCTGGTCACCGAGGGCGGGCCGGTCAGCAACAACAAGGGCGTCTCGCTGCCCAACGTGGCGGTCAGCGTGCCCGCCATGTCGGAGAAGGACGCCGCCGACCTGCGCTTCGCGCTCGGTCTGGGAGTCGACCTGGTCGCGCTCTCCTTCGTCCGGTCCGCGGACGACATCAAGCTCTGCCACGCGATCATGAGCGAGGTCGGGGTGCACCGGCCGGTGCTGGCCAAGGTCGAGAAGCCGGAGGCGGTGGACCACCTCGAAGCGATCGTGCTCGCCTTCGACGGGGTCATGGTCGCCCGCGGTGACCTCGGCGTGGAGTTGCCGCTGGACGAGGTGCCACTGGTGCAGAAGCGCGCCGTGCAGCTGTGCCGGGAGAACGCCAAGCCGGTCATCGTGGCCACCCAGATGCTCGACTCCATGATCGAGAATTCGCGGCCGACCCGCGCCGAGGCGTCCGACGTCGCCAACGCGGTGCTCGACGGTGCCGACGCGGTGATGCTCTCCGGCGAGACCAGCGTCGGCAAGTACCCGGTGCTCACGGTCAGCACCATGGCGAAGATCGTCACGACCACCGAGGCCGGGTCGATCGCGGTGCCGCGTCTCCAGCACGACCCGCGTACGCACGGCGGCGCGCTCACCGTGGCCGCCTCCTCGATCGCCCGGGCCATCGGCGCCAAGGCGCTGGTCGCGTTCTCACAGACCGGCGACACCGTGCGACGGCTGAGCCGGCTGCACTGCGACCTGCCTCTGCTGGCCTTCACCCCGGTGCCGGAGGTGCGGTCGCAGCTCGCCCTCTGCTGGGGCGTGGAGACCTTCCTGATGCCGTTCGTCCAGCACACCGACGACATGTTCCGTCAGGTCGACCAGGCGCTGCTCGGGCTCAACCGGGGCAACCCCGGCGACCTCGTGGTGGTCGTGGCGGGCAGCCCGCCCGGCACTCCCGGCTCGACCAACACCCTGCGGGTGCACCAGCTCGGGTCGCTGGTCGACGCCGCCTCGGCGCGGGCGCTGCAGTGACCGAGGGCGAGGCGACCCTCGTCGGTCAGGCCGCCGTCGACCAGCTGCTGGAGGTCCTCGACCTCGCGCCGACCGGCGCCATGTCGTTCCGGGGGATGAGCCCGCCGGTCGGCCCGCAGCGCGTCTACGGCGGCCAGGTCGCCGGCCAGGCCCTGGTAGCCGCCGGCCGCACCGTCGACCCGGAACGGGTGGTCCACTCGCTGCACGGCTACTTCGTCCGGGCCGGCGACGCGGCGGAGCCGATCGAGTTCGAGGTGGAGAACATCCGCGACGGCCGGTCCTTCTCGGTACGCCGCTCGGTCGCCCGCCAGCACGGCAAGACGATCTTCTTCATGTCGGCCTCGTTCCAGCGGCCGGAGGAGGGGCTGGACCACCAGGCCCCCGTCCCGCCGGAGGTGCCCGCGCCGGAGGCGGTCCCGACGATGAGCGACCGGCTCGCCCGCTACCCGGAGCGGCTGGGCATCTGGGGGCAGATTCCCCGGCCGATCGACGTGCGTTACGTCGGCGAGCCCGGCTGGGTACGCCCCGGCGACCGGCCCGCCGACCCGCACCAGCGGGTCTGGATGCGGATCGACGGCAAGCTGCCGGACGACCCGCTGCTGCACGCCTGCGCGCTGACCTACGCCTCCGACCTGACCCTGCTGGACTCGGTGCTCTCCGTGCACGGTGAGGTGTGGGGGCCGGGCGGGGTGGTCGGTGCGAGCCTGGACCACGCGCTGTGGTTCCACCGGCCGTTCCGCGCCGACGAGTGGTTCCTCTACGACTGCTGGAGCCCGTCCGCCTCGGGTGCCCGGGGCCTGGCCACCGGACGCATGTTCACCGTGGACGGCCGGCACCTCGCCAGTGCCGTGCAGGAGGGCCTGCTGCGCCGCGTCGGGGAGTAGCCTCGGTCGCCCGGATGTCGGCGGGCCGATCCGGTGGTGAACGGCCGGAGACCGGACGGTTAACCTGTCGGTCATGCGCCTCTCCGCCCGGGTGGACTATGCCCTTCGCGCGGTCACCGAACTGGCCTCGGTGACCGGGGCTGGGCGTGCTCGCCCGGTGACCGCCGACCAGATCGCCCGTGCCCAGGAGATCCCGCCGAAGTTCCTGGAGAGCATCCTGCTGCAGCTGCGTCGGGGCGGCATCGTGCACGCCCAGCGGGGTCCCGAGGGTGGCTACTGGTTGGCCCGTCCCGGTACGGAGATCTCCCTGGCCGACGTGATCCGGGTGGTCGACGGGCCGCTGGCCCACGTCCGGGGGCAGCGGCCGGAGCACCTCGGCTATCACGGCGCGGCCCGGTCCCTGCAGGAGGTGTGGATCGCGCTGCGGGCCAGCGAACGGCAGATCCTCGAACTCGTCACGGTGGCCGACGTGGCGCAGGGGACGCTGCCCGAGGCGGTCACCAAACTGGTGGCCGACCCCAACGCCTGGAGTTGACCCGCGCCGTCTCCACCCGGCCGTCGGCAGTGTGAGGCGGTGCTGGATGGCGTCGTCCCACTGACCGATCAGGGCTTGACCCGAAGCACATCCATGCCGCATTGTCGACCAAGCCGATAGGAGATACCTAAAAGCCGGGAGGCGTACCGTGCGTAAGCTGCTCGTCATCGCGCTGGTAGGGCTCGCCGCCCAGCTGGTCGACGGCGCACTCGGCATGGCCTACGGGCTGACCTCCTCGACGCTGCTGCTCCTGGTCGGTGTCGCTCCGGCCGCCGCCTCGGCGTCCGTGCACCTGGCCGAGATCGGCACCACCCTCGCCTCCGGCACGGCACACTGGCGCTTCGGCAACGTCGACTGGCGGGTGGTGCGCCGGATCGCATTCCCCGGCGCGGTCGGTGCCTTCGCCGGCGCCACCTTCCTCAGCGCGCTCTCCACCGCCTCGGCCGCCCCGTGGATGGCCGCGATCCTGTTCACCCTCGGCGCGTACCTGCTCATCCGGTTCTCCCGGCCGCTGCGCCGCAACCCGGCCGCCGGCCGGCTGCGCGGCCGCTTCCTCGGCCCGCTCGGTCTGGTCGCCGGCTTCGTCGACGCCACCGGCGGCGGGGGATGGGGGCCGGTGGCAACCCCGGCCCTGCTGGCCAGCGGCCGGATGGAGCCCCGCAAGGTGATCGGCTCGGTGGACACCTCCGAGTTCGTCGTGGCGTCGGCCGCCAGCCTCGGCTTCCTGATCGGCCTGGGCAGCGAGGGCTTCCTGATGCCGATCGTGCTCGCCCTGCTCGCCGGCGGCCTGATCGCCGCACCGATCGCGGCGTGGCTGGTGCGGATCGTCCCGGCCCAACTGCTCGGCGCGGCGGTCGGTGGCGTGATCGTGCTGACCAACGCCCGCGTCCTGATCGGCAGCACCGACCTGGGTGGCCCGCTGCCGGTGATCGCCTACCTGCTGCTCGCCGCCGGCTGGGTCGCGGCGCTGGCGCTGTCGATCCGGATCGTGCTGCGCACCCGCCGCCAGCGTGCGCTCGCCGACGCCGCCGTGTCCGGGCCCGTCCCGCAGGCCGCCGAGGCGACCCCGGGCCAGCCGGACCCGGACACCGATCCCGCCGGCCCGCAGCGGGTCGGCGTCGGCGCCGAGCGCTGACGGCGTCAGCCGCCCGACGGCAGCGCAGCCGCCGCTCGGGAAATCAACTCCCAGGCCTCGTCGACATGCGACTGCCGGGTCTGCGGCGAGCCGACGGCGAGGCGGAGCGTGTGCCGCCCGCCGACCCGGGTGTGGGTCAGGTACACCGGCCCGGCGGCGTTCACCGCCGCCAGCAGCTGCTCGTTCGGCCCGTCCGGGCCGCGCAACCGGAAGCAGACCAGGGCGTACGGGTGTGGGCCGACCAGTTCGAACCGCTCGTCGGCGCGGACCCGGTCGGCGAATCGGGCGGCCAGCGCGACGCCCCGACGGATGTGTTCGCGCAGCCCCTCGACGCCGTACCAGCGCAGCACGAACCACAGCTTCAGCGCGCGGAACCGTCGCCCCAGCGGGACCTGCCAGTCCCGGTAGTCGATGACGGCGCCGGATTCGGTGGCCGCGTTTCGCAGGTACTCCGGCAACACGGTCAGCGCCTCGACCAGCTCCCCGGCGTCGGCCACCCAGAACGCGTCACAGTCGAACCCGGTGAGCAGCCACTTGTGCGGGTCGAAGCAGTAGGAGTCGGCGTACTCCAGGCCGGCGTGCCCGAAGCGCAGCTCCGGGCAGACCGCCGCCGCGCCCGCGTAGGCGGCGTCCACGTGCAGGAAGACGCCGTGCTCGGCGCAGATCGGGCCGATCAGCGGCAACGGGTCCACGGCGGTGGTGCTGGTGGTGCCGACGGTCGCCACCACCAGCGCCGGCACCGTCCCGGCGGCCCGGTCCGCCTCGATCGCGGCCCGCAGCGCCGCCGGTGACATGGCCCGGGTGACCGGATCAACCTCGATCAGGCGCACCCCTTCGGCACCGAGCCCGGCGATCCGGGCGGCCTTCTCGACCGACGAGTGCGCCTCGGTGGAGGCGTAGACCCGGTAACGGCGGTCCACGCCGACCTGGCGCCAGCGCCCGCCCGCGGCCCGGTGCACGGCGATCAGGGTGGCCACCAGCGTGGCGGAGGAGGCCGAGTCCTGGATTACCCCGCCGCCGGCACCGGTCGAGCGGAACCGCGTCGGCAGGTCCAACAACTCCGCCAGCCAGTCGAGCAGCACCGTTTCCAGCTCGGTACAGGCCGGCCCGGTTGCCCAGAGCATCCCCTGCACGCCCAGCCCGGCGCTGACCAGATCGCCCAGCACGCTGGGGCCGGAGGTGTTGGCCGGAAAGTAGCCGAAGAATCCCGGGTGCTGCCAGTGGGTGAGCCGGGGCGCGACCAGCGTGTCCAGGTCGGCGAGCACCGCCTCGACCGGCTCGCCGTGCACCGGCGGCCCGGCCGGCAGCCCGGCGGCCACCGCGCCGGGCGGATCCTGGGAGGTCACCGGACGCTGGTCGAGGGTCGCCCAGTAGTCGGCGATCCAGTCGACGACCGCATATCCGGCCTGGCGGAACTCGTCGGGTGTCATGTGCGCTGCCACCCGGAGAGTCGATCAAGAATGCCGGTCCAGGAGCAAGTACCTGGATTCATTGTGCGCAGAAAGCGCTTGCCCTAGCATCGCAGCTGCGCGGGAACGCATAAGCCGACGTCGATCTCGTCGGATCTCTGCCGCCCAGCGCGGTGGTCCCCGCCGGCCCGGGCACGCCGACGGTCGACCGGCCACCGCGCGCCCTACCTCCACCGGAGGACCGCCATGCCCCGCACCACCCGCCGGGCCGCCGTGCTCGCGGCGGCCACCGCCACCGCCCTCGTCGCGGGCACGCTGACCGCCCTGACCGCCTCGGCCGCCGCCGCCGGTTGCCGCGTCGACTACCGGGTCACCAACCAGTGGACCGGTGGTTTCGGCGCCGACGTCACCGTGACCAACCTCGGCGACCCGCTCACCGGCTGGACGCTCACCTGGAGTTGGCCCGCCGGTCAGCAGGTCACCCAGGCCTGGAACGCCACCGTCAGCCAGTCCGGCGTCCAGGTGACCGCCCGCAACGTCGACTACAACGCCACGCTCGGCACCAACGCCAGCACCGCCTTCGGCTTCAACGGTTCCTGGGCCGGCAGCAACCCGAGCCCGGCGAGCTTCGCCCTCAACGGCACCACCTGCACCGGCGCCACCAACCCGACCACCCCACCGCCGTCACCCACCACGCCACCACCACCGACGACTCCACCACCGACGACTCCGCCGCCCACGACTCCGCCACCGACGACCCCGCCACCGACGACTCCGCCACCGGCCGGCTCGATGCAGGCGGAGAACCTGGACCGGGGTCTGGTCAGTGTCCGCTCCGGATCCGCCAACCTGGTCTCCTGGCGGCTGCTGGGCACCGAGACCTCCGGCGTCGCGTTCAACCTCTACCGGGGTACGACCAGGGTGAACTCCAGCCCGATCACCGGCGCGACCAACTACCTGGACAGCGGCGCGCCCTCCGGTGCGGCGTACACCGTGCGAGCCGTGGTCGACGGCGTCGAGCAGGCTCCGTCCGCCATGGCGTCGCAGTTCCCCGCCGGCTACCTGGACGTGCCGCTTCAGGTTCCGTCCGGCGGCAGCACCCCGAGCGGTGAGGCGTACACCTACTCCGCCAACGACGCCAGCGTGGGCGACCTCGACGGCGACGGCCGGTACGAGTTCGTGCTCAAGTGGGACCCGTCCAACGCCAAGGACAACTCGCAGTCCGGCTACACCGGCAACGTCTACGTCGACGCGTACACGCTGACCGGCACCCGGCTGTGGCGCATCGACCTGGGCCGCAACATCCGCGCGGGCGCCCACTACACCCAGTTCCAGGTGTACGACTACGACGGCGACGGCCGCGCCGAGGTGGCCATGAAGACGGCCGACGGCACCCGCTCCGGCACCGGCCAGGTGATCGGCAACGCGAGCGCCGACCATCGCAACTCCAGTGGGTACGTCCTGGCCGGCCCCGAGTACCTGACCATGTTCGACGGCCGCACCGGCGCCGCCCTCTCCACCGTCAACTACGACCCGCCGCGCGGCACCGTCTCCTCCTGGGGCGACAACTACGGCAACCGCGTCGACCGGTTCCTCGCCGCCACCGCATACCTCGACGGGCAGCGGCCTTCGCTGGTCATGGCGCGCGGCTACTACACCCGAGCGGTGATCGCCGCCTGGGACTTCCGCAACGGCAGCCTGACCAGGCGGTGGACCTTCGACTCCAACACCAGCGGCAACGGCGCCGCCGCCGGCCAGGGGAACCACAGCCTGTCGGTGGCCGACGTCGACGGCGACGGCCGGCAGGAGATCGTCTACGGTGCGGCGACCATCGACGACAACGGCCGGCTGCTGTGGTCGACCGGCCACGGCCACGGCGACGCCGGGCACGTCGGCGACCTCGACCCGTCCCGCCCGGGGCTGGAGTACTTCAAGGTCAGCGAGGACGGCAGCAAGCCCAGCTCCTGGTTCGCCGACGCCCGTACCGGCCAGATTCTCTGGTCCACGCCGACCGGCGGCGACAACGGCCGGGGCGTCTCCGGCGACATCTGGGCCGGCAGCCCCGGCGCCGAGTCCTGGTCGTCCGCGGTGAGCGGACTGGCCAACACCCGTGGGCAGAACGTCGGCCGCAAGCCCTCGTCGACCAACTTCCTCGTCTGGTGGGACGGGGACCCCGTCCGCGAACTGCTCGACGCCACCCGCATCGACAAGTACGGCCCGAGCGGCGACACCCGCCTGCTCACCGGCAGCGGTGTCGCCTCGAACAACGGCACCAAGGCCACCCCCGCGCTCTCGGCCGACATCCTCGGCGACTGGCGGGAGGAGGTGGTCTGGCGTACCACCGACAGCCGGGCCCTGCGGATCTACAGCACCCCGACGGTGACCGACACCCGCGTACCCACGCTGATGCACGACCTTCAGTACCGGACCGCGGTCGCCTGGCAGAACACCGCCTACAACCAACCGCCGCACCCGAGCTTCTTCCTGGGTGACGGGATGGCCACGCCGCCCACGCCGCGCATCTACCTGCGTTGACGCCGGGAATCAGCGGGCGGTAGGAAGAACGGAACAGGCACCGGGCCGCAATCGCGGAATCCGCACAACTGCGGCCCGGTGCCCCACACCGCGGCACCCCCGACCCGTCCCGACCGGGGAGTGCCGTACCACCACCGGATACAAAGTTAGGCCGCCTCCGCGTCGCGAGGGTGACGCTGTCGTGAAGATCGTGTTTCGCGGCCCCGTCAGCGCTGTGACCTGGCCCACCATGCCTTGCCGCCCCGTCCAGCGGTGGGGGCGGCACCCCGCCGGACCAGCGGCCCGGCGGTAGCTCAGCGGCGCAGGCTCCCGACGACCTCGCCGGCGATCAGCTCGAACGAGCGCACCCGGTCGGCGATGTCGTACACCATCGTGGTCAGCATCAGCTCGTCCGCGCCGGTGCTGGCCAGCAGGTCGCCCAGCTGCCGGCGAACCGTCTCCGGGGAACCGGTCGCCTGGCCCCGCCGACGCTGGGCCAGGAACTCCCGCTCGACGTCCTGGTACGGGTACGCCGCCGCCTCCTCCGCAGTGGCCAGCGGCTCGGGACGCCCGGCGCGCAGCCGCAGGAACGACAGCCCGGCCGGGCCGGCCAACCACTCGGCGCGCTCGTCGGACTCCGCGCAGACCGCGTTGACGGCCACCATCGCGTACGGCCGGTCCAGCCAGCGCGACGGGCGGAAGCTCTGCCGGTACAGCGCCAGCGCGGGCAGGGTGTTCTGCGCGCTGAAGTGGTGCGCGAACGAGAACGGCAGGCCCAGCGCGCCGGCCAGTTGGGCGCTGAACCCGCTGGAGCCCAGCAGCCACACCGCCGGCCGCTGTCCGCGCCCCGGGGTGGCGGTGATCCGCCCCGACGCCTCATCGTCGAAGTAGTCCATCAGATCGGTCAGCTCCCGGGGAAAACCCTCGGCCGACAGGCCCTCCATGGTCCGGCGCAACGCCAGCGCGGTGACCTGGTCGGTGCCCGGCGCCCGACCGATGCCCAGGTCGATGCGCCCGGGATGCAACGCCTCCAGGGTGCCGAACTGCTCGGCGACCACCAGCGGCGCGTGGTTGGGCAGCATCACCCCACCCGAGCCGAGCCGGATGTCGGCGGTGTGCGCGGCCAGATGCGCGATCAGCACCGCGGGCGCGGAGGACGCGATGGCCGGCATGTTGTGGTGCTCGGCCACCCAGAACCGGTGATAGCCCAGCTCGTCGGTGCGCCGGGCAAGTTCGGTGGTGTGCCGCAGCGCCTCACCGGCGGAGGCGCCGGCGGCGACGGGGGCTAGGTCGAGGACAGACAACGGTACGTCGATCACACGGCTGGCCAACCCGGCGCAGCCCGGTCTTGTTCCCCCTCGGGCCACGATGTGATCAACCCATCCCGCGGGCCTGTTCGAAGATCAGGCTGGTCTGGGTGTGCTGCACCGCCGGATCCACGGCCAGGTGGTCCAGGACGAAGTCGCGCAGCGCCTCCGCCGAGGCCGCCCGGACGTGCAGCACGTAGTCGTCGGCGCCGGCCACGTGGAAGACCGACACCACTCCCGGCAGCCGCACCGAGCGGGTCCGGAACGCGTCCACCGCCGCCCGCGCGTGCTCGGTCAGCCGCACCGACACCAGCGCCTGCAACGGCAACCCCACCGCCGCCGGGTCCACCTCCGCGTGGAAACCCCGGATCGCCCCGCACTCCCGCAACGCCCGGGTACGCGCCAGGCACGTCGACGGTGCCACCCCCACCCGTTCGGCGAGGGCGTTGTTCGCCAACCGGCCGTCGACGGCCAGTTCGGTCAGGATCGCGCGGTCGGTGTCGTCGAGGGCCGTGAACGGCCGCACATCGTTCGATACGGGGGGCATGTCGCCATCCTCCAGCGAACAAGGCCCCATCAGGAAGGCTTTCAGCGAATAATCTTCGGAACTATTGCCCATGGTGGCTGAGATGTTCGATCCTTCCGGCATGACGACCGTGGACACCCGCGCTGTGCACGCCGGCCGTGACGACCTCGCGGCACTCGGCGTCCACGTGCCCCCGATCGACCTGTCGACCACCAACCCGCTGCCGTCGGTCGACGCCGGCGGCGACGCCTACCAGACCCTCGCCACCGGCGGCACCCTGCCGGCCGGCGCCAGCGCCGTCTACCAGCGGCTCTGGAACCCGACCGTGGCCCGCTTCGAGACCGCCCTCGCCGAGCTGGAGGGCACCGCCGAGGCGGTCGCCTTCGCCAGCGGAATGGCCGCGCTCACCGCCGCCCTGCTCGCCGCCACCCGCGACGGCAAGCGGCACCTGGTCGCCGTCCGCCCCCTCTACGGCGGCACCGACCACGTGCTCGCCACCGGCCTGCTCGGCACCGAGGTCACCTGGGCCCGCCCCGACACCGTTGCCGCCGCCGTGCGCCCCGACACCGCCCTGGTGATCGCCGAGACCCCGGCCAACCCCACGCTCGACCTGGTCGACATCGCGGCCCTCGCCGACGCCGCCGGCGACGTGCCCCTGCTGATCGACAACACGGTCGCCACCCCGGTGCTCCAGCAGCCCGCCCGCCACGGCGCCCGGCTGGTGCTGCACAGCGCCACCAAGAGCATCGGCGGTCACGGCGACGTCCTCGCCGGAGTCATCGCCTGCGACACCGGATGGGCGCAGCGGCTACGCCAGGTCCGCGCACTCACCGGCGCGGTCCTGCACCCGCTCGGGGCGTACCTGCTGCACCGCGGCCTGCAGACGCTGCCGCTGCGGGTCCGCGCCCAGCAGGCCGCAGCGGAGAAGCTCGCCGCCTGGCTCGCCGACCACCCGGCGGTCGAACGGGTCCACCACCCCGGGATCGGCGACCCGGCCGGGCTCGTCGGCCGGCAACTGGCCGGCCCCGGCAGCCTGCTCGCCTTCGAGGTACGCGGTGGCGCACCGGCCGCCGCGGCGGTCGCCGGCGCCTGCCAGCTGATCACCCACGCCGTCTCGCTCGGCGGCGTCGACACGCTGATCCAGCACCCGGCATCGCTCACCCACCGCCCGGTCGAGGGCGAGGCGAAACCGGCCGGCGGGCTGCTGCGTCTCTCAGTCGGCCTGGAGGACCCGGAGGACCTGCGCGTCGACCTGGCCCGAGCGCTCACCGCGATCTGACCGACCCGTCGGCGTCCCGCAGCTCGCAGCGGAGCAGCCGGTGCCGTCAGGACTTCGGGCCGACATGTCGGTCGAGTGCGGTGACCGCGTCGCGTCGGGCGACCGAGAGGCTGTTGCGGCGGTTCATCCGCCAGGCGATGCCGAGCAGATCGAGCGCCCACTGGCAGAGCCCCATGATGTCGGCGGACTCGTTGGTGAACATGTAGCGCGGGTAGACGTACGTCTTTCCGCGGACGGTGACCCGATTGGAGAACCGGCAGCCGTCGGAGTGGAACAGGCCACGCAAGAAGCTGCCGGCATGTGCCTGCACGATCGGCCGCTGCCATGCCGTGAGGGCGATCGGCCGTTGGTGCTTCACGCCGGGCCCGTGCTGCGGCAACAGGCATGGCCAGTGTTTGCCGTAGCTCTGCACGCTGACACAACCCGGTGACCGGACGCGTTGCACGGCGGCTGCGAGCACGCTCTTCATGGCGACTTCGCAGGCATTGACCAACTCTGGCCAGGCAGCCGCGCAGGAGATGCGTAGCACGGGCACCCGGGCGCTGGTGACCAGGTGCCCGTCGCCGAGGTATAGACCAAGTAGATAAGCGTACTGAGTGAGGTCTGTCGGATTCTCGACGTCGGTGCGACACCGAAAGCAGCGCATGACACTGCCCTGCTGCTTCGGCAACGGCTGGACCCGGCACCAGTGCCGAACCGTGGGGTAGGGAATCCCGACCGCGCGGGCGGTCTCCGCGACGGTCGCGCCGGCGAGGTGCAGTCGCAGCGCTCGGGCACGCAGCTTGGGTGGATGCACAGGGAAATTCTCGAATACCCGTGCGACAATTTTTGGTGTCCCCGGTGGGAGTCGAACCCACACTGTCGGAGGTTTGAGCTCCGTTTCTCTGCCGGTTGGAATACGGGGACCTTCTCGCTCAACGCCTGTCGCGTCGCCCCATAGGTTACCCACTACGCTAGGGGCGGCGACACCCGGTACCGCGGGTGTCAGGGCTCAGACTGGGTGGGAGTGGCTCGTGGCCGAGACGCAGACGGATGGCGCGCGCAGGCGGGTACTGATCGCCGAGGACGAGGCGCTGATCCGGCTGGACCTGGCCGAGATGCTCGCCGAGGAGGGCTACGAGGTGGTCGGGGAGGCCGGTGACGGCGAGACCGCCGTTCGGCTGGCCGACGAGCTCAAGCCCGACCTGGTCATCCTCGACATCAAGATGCCGATCATGGATGGGCTGGCCGCCGCCGAGCGGATCGCCGGCACCCGGATCGCTCCGGTGATCATCCTGACCGCGTTCAGCCAACGTGACCTGGTGGAGCGGGCCCGTGCGGCCGGGGCGATGGCGTACCTGGTCAAGCCGTTCCAGAAGAGCGACCTGGTGCCGGCGGTGGAAATCGCGCTGTCCCGCTACTCGGAGATCGCCGCGCTGGAGTCCGAGGTCGCCGGGTTGACCGACCGGCTGGAGGTCCGCAAGGCCGTCGAGCGGGCCAAGGGCGCGCTGATGACCACCTACAACATGAGCGAGCCGCAGGCGTTCAAGTGGATCCAGCGCACGGCGATGGACCACCGAATGACCATGAAAGAGGTCGCCGAGCGGATTCTCGCCGAGACCACCGGCGGCGAGGTGGCCGAGCCGGCCCCCTGACCGACCCTTTCAGGGCTGGTCCCGTGGGCCCAGCGGACTAGCATCTGGCCTCATGGGCGCTCGGTGGTTCGCACGGGTCCGGCAGCCGGGCGTACGCCGTCGGCGCGTAACCGGTGGTCATCGCTTCCTGACGGCGGGCGCCCTGCTGGTGCTGCTGCTGGCCGGCTGTCCGGCGCCCGAGCGGGAGGCCGCCGATCCCGGGCCGCTGCGGGCGGACTGGCGGCAGGTCCGACTGCCGCCGCCGGACGGATCGGGGCGGATCGTGCTCCGGGATCTCGCTGCCTGCGGCGGTCGCTGGTACGCCGCCGGTGCGGTGGCCGACGCGGCCGGTGGCACTTCGCCGGCGGTCTGGTCCAGTGCCGACGGTGCGGTGTGGACTCCGGTGCCGGTGGTGGCCGACTCCTACTACGGGCGGCGGAGCGTGCTGTTCTCGGTCGCCTGTCGCGACGGGGTCGTCGCCGCGGTCGGCGGCAAGGTCGGTGGCGCGCACGGCAATCCCCGGGTGAGCACCTGGTGGCAGCGCGGCGACGGCACGCTGGTGGAGGTGGCGGCGTCCTTCGAGACGTACGGCGGTCCGAAGGCGGTCAACGTGTCCCGGCTCGCGGCCGGCCCGGGTGGCTGGCTGATCGTCGGCAACCGGTCCAGTGGCGCGGCGGCCTGGGTGTCGCCCGACGCGGCGGAGTTCACGCTGATCGAGGGTGCGCCGGAGTTGGCCTCCGATGACCGGGGTGTGACCTGGGCGTTCGACGCGGTGGCCGGGCCGTCCGGGTGGCTGGCGGTCGGTGGGGTGCTGGCCCCGGGGCGGATCGACCGGGACCCGGCGGCCTGGGTCTCCGGCGACGGTCGCGGCTGGCAGCGGAGCACGCTGCCGGGCACCGAGGCGTACGAGGAGATGCAGCGGGTCGTCCTGGTCGACGGGTTGCCGGTGGGGGTGGGCCTGCGGGGGCGGGCGTTCGGCGCGTGGCGTCAGGAGAGCGCCGGCTGGGTGGCCGCCGGCGGGTTCGGTCGGGTGGCCGCCGGTATTCCCTCGGTGGGGGCGCTGGCCGTCTCGGCGGAGCAGGTGTTGGCGGTGGTCTCCGACGGCGAGCGGTACGGCGGTTGGCTGTCGGTCGACCGGGGCGACGGGTGGCGCGCGGTCGAGTTGCCGGTGGCGGCCCCGGTCGGTGCGCAGCAGGGCGTGAGTCTGGTGGGGGTCGGTGAGCGGTGGTGGTTGGCGGTGGACGACGGCACGGGCACGTCGCTGTGGATCGGCCGACTCGATCAGACGTCGTAGCGCCGCCTTTCGGTTACCTTCGGTAACCAGTTCGGTTGGTGACGTTGCCCGATCGGGGGGCCGAAATCCGGACAACTCGACAGGCTCGTGACGGTGCTCGACCGGGTCTCGACTGGCGGACGGGCAGCCGCTCCACCACCGGTCAGCGGATTGACCTGTGACGGGCTTGGCAGTGTTGGGGGGCGTCTTCGTAACGGTTTCGCAGACCCCGCCCCAGCCCCTTCCGAGACCGTAGGAGTGTGGGTACGCTCCGCCATCACGAGCCGTAACGCAGGGGGCGTCCTTGCTGGGTCGCTGGTGGCGCACCACATCTCGCCACCGCCGGCCGGACCAGGTGCCAACCTGCTTCTGGAGGAGGTCAGGAAGCCGTGAGGCGAAGCTATTCAAGGGCGCTGGGTACTGCCGCGCTCGCCGCGGTGCTGGTCGCCGCAGCGGGGTGCCAGGACACCGGCAGCAGTGGCGACGACGCCGCGTCCGGGGACTGTGGTGGCAAGATCGCTATCTTCGGTGCGTTCAGCGGTGACAACGCGGGTCTGGTGCTGCCGTCGCTGAACGGCGCGAAGCTCGCGATCAAGAAGCACAACGACGCGAACGCCGACTGCCAGATCGAGATGGTCGAGTTCGACACCCAGGGTGACCCGGCGCAGGCCACTCCGGTGGCGAACCAGGTCGCGGGCGACGCCTCGTTCCTCGGTGTCATCGGTGGTCACTTCTCCGGTGAGTCGGACGCCACCATGCCGGTCTACGAGGCCGCTGGCCTGGTGATGGTCGCCCCGTCGGCGACCCGGACCGACCTCACCCAGAAGGGCAACAAGTCCTTCTTCCGGGTGGTCGGCAACGACGGCACCCAGGCGGGTGCCGTGGCGACCTACCTGAAGTCGCAGAACGCGGCGCGGGTGTTCCTGATCGACGACGCCAGCGCCTACGGCGCCGGCATCACCGCCGAGCTGACCAAGAACCTGGGTGCCACGGTCGCCGCCAGCGACAAGATCCAGGAGCGGCAGTCGCAGTTCGAGGCGACGATCTCCAAGATCAAGGCGGCGAACGCCGACTTCGTCTTCTACGGCGGCTACACCCGTGAGGCCGCGCCGCTGGTCCGCCAGATGCGCGCCGCTGGTGTGCAGGCGAAGTTCATCGGTCCGGACGGTCTCTACGACCCGGCCTTCCCGGCGGGTGCCTCCGGCGGTGCCGAGGGCTCCATCATCACCTGCCCCTGCCTCCCGGCGGACAAGGCCGGCGGTACCTTCACCGCTGACTACCAGGCCGCCTACGGCCAGGCGCCCGGTTCGTACGGCGCTGAGGGCTTCGACGCCGCGCAGATCTTCGTGGATGCCTTCAAGGACGGCAAGAAGAGCCGCGCCGAGATCCTGGAGTACGTGAAGGCGTACGACAAGCAGGGCGTCTCGAAGTACATCAAGTTCGCCGAGAACGGCGACGTGGACCCGTCGCGGGTCGTCATCTGGTCCTACGAGATCAAGGGCACGGCGTTCGAGCCGCTGCAGGAGCTCAAGCTCAGCTGACGATCGGCACCGAGTGCGGCCGGGGTTTGTGGTTCATAGCCCCGGCCGCGCTCCATGCAAGGAGACCTGGTGAATTTCGACGACCTCTTCGGCCACATCGGCCAGCACACCGTCGACGGGTTGTCCAAGGGTGCGATCTATGCCCTGATCGCCCTCGGCTACACCCTGGTGTACGGCGTCCTGCGTCTGATCAACTTCGCGCACTCCGAGGTCTTCATGGTCGGCACCTTCGCGGTGCTCGGCCTGTGGACCGCCTTCGGGGTGGAGAACAACCCGCCGATCGGCCAGGCGATTCTGTTCCTGGTACTCGGCCTGATAGTCGCGGCGGTCGCCTCCGGCGGCACCGCGCTCGCGCTCGAACGGATCGCCTACCGGCCGCTGCGGCGCAAGAACGCGCCCCCGCTGATCTTCCTGATCACCGCGATCGGTCTGTCGCTGGTGCTGGTGGAGATCTTCGGCCTGGTGCTGCCGAAGCTGCTGGGTGAGGCGGTGCCCTCGATGTTCGGCCGGGCCCGGATCATTCTCGGCATGCCGACGATCATCGAGCAGAAGACGCTCTTCACGGTCCTCGGCACGTCGATCACCAATATCCAGCTGATCGTCTTCGTGGCCGCCGTGGCGATGATGGCGCTGCTGGACTGGTTCATCAATCGCACCCGCTACGGCCGGGGCGTGCGGGCGGTGGCGCAGAACCCGGAGACGGCGGCGCTGATGGGCGTCAACCAGGAGCGCGTGATCATGCTGATCTTCGTGCTGGGCGGCATCATGGCCGGCGCGGCGGCGCTGTTGTGGAGCATGCGTTTCGGCTTCACGCAGAGCAGCATCGGCTTCGTGCTCGGCCTCAAGGCGTTCACCGCGGCGGTGCTCGGTGGCATCGGTAACCTGCGCGGCGCGTTGCTGGGCGGGCTGTTCCTCGGCATCGTCGAGGTCTACGGCGCCACCCTCTTCGCGTCCAACTGGGAGGACGTCATCGCCTTCGTGGTGCTGGTCGTGGTGCTGATGTTCCGTCCCACCGGCATTCTGGGCGAGTCGTTGGGGAGGGCCCGGGCATGATCGACAAGATCCGAGACCTGGACCGCAGCAGGGTCAACGCCCTGCACTCGGTCGCCGACCGCTGGCGGGCGTTGCCGAAGTGGCAGCGAGGGCTGGGCTTCGTCGCTTTCGTGGTCTTCCTCTACTACCTGCCGCTGCTCGGCATCCCGGGCCTGACCTGGCTGCGTACCGACTCGATCTCGGGCGGCAGCAACTGGGCCGGCGTGCTGTTCACCTGCGCGGTCTACGTGCTGGTGGCGATCGGCCTCAACGTGGTGATCGGCCTGGCCGGCCTGCTCGACCTCGGCTACATCGGCTTCTTCGCCATCGGGGCGTACGCGGTGGCGCTGTTCGGCTCGGTGAACTCGCCGGTGGTGAAGTGGTTCCAGGCGGAGTTCGACCTGCCGGCCACCTGGGCGGTGACCTGGGCCGTCTGCGCCTTCATCGCGCTGGTGCTGGCGCTGATCTCCGGGGTGATCCTGGGCTGGCCGACGCTGCGGCTGCGCGGTGACTACCTGGCCATCGTGACGCTCGGCTTCGGCGAGATCATCCGGATCGTGGCCCGCAACGCGGAGGGTGTCACCCGGGGTCCGCAGGGCATCGCGGCGATTCCCGGCCCGGAGGGCCCGCCCTCGCCGGACAACCAGGTCTTCGGCCTGATCGACGTCAAGCCGTGGTACTGGTTGGCGATCACCGTCGTGCTGATCATGGTCTTCGCGGTGCGCCGGCTGGAGCACAGCCGGGTCGGTCGATCCTGGCTGGCGATCCGGGAGGACGAGGACGCCGCGGCGGTGATGGGTGTATACCCGTTCAAGTTCAAGCTCTGGGCCTTCGCCATCGGCGCGGCGCTCGGCGGCTTCGCGGGCTTCCTGTTCGCGAGCCGGTACGCCTTCATCGATCCGACCCAGTTCAACGTCAACCTCTCCATCCTCTTCGTGGCGATGGTCGTGGTCGGTGGGTCGGGCAACATGGTCGGCGTGTCGGTCGGCGCGGTGCTGCTGGCGTACCTGCCGGAGCGGTTCCGGGAGATTGCCGACTACCGTTGGCTCGCCTTCGGTCTGGCCATGGTGCTGGTGATGATCCTGCGACCGCAGGGCCTGATCCCCAGCCGGCGGCGGGCCCGCGAGCTGAAGGACCGTGCGGCGGAGGCAGAGGAGGCGCCCGCTCATGTCTGACGAGAACACCACCCCGGCGGCGCCGAAGATCCCGGCCCAGCCGGGACCGCGCAAGGCGCTGCTCGAGATCGACAACGTTCTGCTCCGGTTCGGCGGCGTGGTCGCGCTCAACGGGATCAGCTTCGACATCCAGGAAGGCGAGATCCTCGGCCTGATCGGGCCCAACGGGGCGGGCAAGACCACCTGCTTCAACGTGATGACGGGGGTCTACAAGCCGACGTCGGGTGCGGTCCGGTTCCGCGGCGAGCGGGTCACCGGCCGCAAGCCGCACCAGATCAGCCGGCTGGGCATCTCCCGGACGTTCCAGAACATCCGGCTGTTCCCGGAGATGTCGGCGCTGGAGAACGTCATGGTCGGGACGGACTCCCGGCACAAGACGAGCGTCCCCGGCGCGCTGTTCCGGCTGTACCGGGTGCGGCCCAAGCCGGAGGAGTTGCCGGAGGTGACGGCCTCCGGCGGCATCCTGCGCACCTGGCAGCAGCTGCGTCGCAGCATGGCCAAGACCTTCGGTCTGTCCCGGCACATCCTGGAGGAGCGGGCGGCCGAGGACAAGGCGATGGAGCTGCTGCGGTTCGTCGGCATCGCCGACCGGGCCAACGACGAGGCGCGCAACCTCCCGTACGGCTACCAGCGTCGGCTGGAGATCGCCCGGGCGCTCGGCACCGAGCCGAAGCTGCTCTGCCTGGACGAGCCGGCGGCCGGGTTCAACCCGGCCGAGAAGGAGGATCTGCTTGGGCTGATCCGCCGGATCCGCGACCGGGGCGTGACCGTGCTGCTGATCGAGCACGACATGCGGCTGGTGATGGGTGTCACCGACCGGATCGTGGTGCTGGAGTTCGGCAGCAAGATCGCCGACGGCCGGCCGGAGGAGGTCAGTCGAGACCCGCGGGTGATCGCGGCTTACCTGGGGGAGCCCGCCGATGCTGCTTGAGTTGGACAACGTCAGCGTCTCGTACGGCCGGATCGAGGCGCTGCACGGCATCAGCCTCACCGTCAACGAGGGGGAGGTGGTGGCACTGATCGGCGCCAACGGCGCCGGCAAGACCACCACCATGCGGGCGATCTCCGGCATCCGGGCGCTCTCCGGCGGCCGGATCACCTTCAACGGTGA
The DNA here is from genome assembly GCF_900109115.1 of Micromonospora phaseoli. Classification (GTDB taxonomy): domain Bacteria; phylum Actinomycetota; class Actinomycetes; order Mycobacteriales; family Micromonosporaceae; genus Micromonospora; species Micromonospora phaseoli. The sequence continues at coordinate 136,564 of NZ_FNYV01000012.1, read as the reverse complement.
GGACATCAGCAAGCTCCGCGCCGACCTGCGGGTGGTCCGGGGCCTGTGCCAGTCCCCCGAGGGCCGGCAGATCTTCCCCGGCATGACTGTCCTGGAGAACCTGGACATGGGGGCGTACACCCGGCGCGACCACGCCGGCATCGCCGCCGACCTGGAGAAGGTGCTGGAGCTGTTCCCCCGGCTGCGCGAGCGACGCAAGCAGGCCGGTGGCACGCTCTCCGGTGGTGAGCAGCAGATGCTCGCCGTCGGCCGGGCGCTGATGAGCCGGCCGAAGCTGCTGCTGCTGGACGAGCCGTCGATGGGCCTGGCCCCGATGATCATCCAGCAGATCTTCGACATCATCGTGGAGATCAACCAGCAGGGCACCACCGTGCTGTTGGTGGAGCAGAACGCGCAGCAGGCGCTCTCCCGCGCCCACCGTGCCTACGTCCTGGAGACCGGGCGGATCGTCAAGGAGGGCACCGGCGAGGAACTCCTGCACGACCCGTCGATCAAGGAGGCGTACCTGGGCGTGGCCTGACCGCCTCTCGCCGAGTCACGTGCCGGCCGCGGTCCCGCCTGGCGGGACCGCGGCCGACGCCGTGCCGGGTCAGTTCACGTAGCCGCGCAGCAGCCAACCAGGGCTCTGTGACTGGCAGTAGTAGGTCTCGTAGGTCCCGCTGGCCACCCGCGAGTCCCCGACGGACCGGCAGGTGGACTGGTACTGGTAGACGCCACCGTTGACCCACTGTCCGGCCTGCGCCGGACCGGCCGCCGCAGCGAGTGCCCCGCCGCCACCAGGGCCGGTACGGCCAGCCGGGCAATCCACCTGTTTCGCGTGCGTGTGCTGAGCATCCCCGTGTCCTCTCTGCTGAGCATCGAGACGATGGTCGATACTGTAATCGGAACGCGACGCTTCGTGGGGGCGGCGGAGGTGTGGCCCTGTCGGGGGCAAGGACTAGAGTCGCAGCCGTGACAGCTACGACCCCGCGCCTGCTCCTCGTCGACGGACACTCCCTGGCCTACCGGGCGTTCTTCGCCCTGCCGGTGGAAAACTTCTCCACCTCGACCGGGCAGCCGACCAACGCGGTCTACGGCTTCACCTCGATGTTGATCAACGTGCTGCGCGACGAGCAACCGACCCACATCGTCGTCGCCTTCGACGTCTCGCGCCGCTCCTTCCGCACCGAGAAGTACGCGGAGTACAAGGCCGGCCGCAGCGAGACCCCGGCCGACTTCAAGGGCCAGGTCAGCCTGGTCAAGGAGGTGCTGGCGGCGCTGCGGATCCCGGTGGTGGAGATGGCGGGCTTCGAGGCCGACGACCTCATCGCCACCCTCGCCTGTCAGGCCCGTGACCAGGGCATGTCGGTGCTGATCTCCACCGGCGACCGGGACGCCTTCCAGTTGGTCGACGAGCAGATCACCGTGCTCTACCCGCGCAAGGGCGTCTCCGACCTGGCCCGGATGGACCCGGCCGCGGTGGAGGCGAAGTACGGCGTCGGCCCCGGTCGCTACCGCGACCTGGCCGCGCTGGTCGGTGAGAGCAGCGACAACCTGCCCGGCATCCCCGGTGTCGGCCCGAAGACCGCAGCCAAATGGATCAACACGTACGGCGGGGTGGAGGGTGTCATCGCCCGCGCCGACGAGATCAAGGGCAAGGCCGGCGACAGCCTGCGCGAGCGGCTCGCCGACGTGATCCGCAACTACGAGATCAATCGCCTGGTCGCCGACCTGGAGCTGTCGATCCGCCCCGAGGACGCCCGGTGGCAGGGGTGGGACCGCGAGGCGGTGCACCAGGTCTTCGACACCCTCCAGTTCCGCATCCTGCGTGACCGGCTCTACCAGTACCTGGACGCGGTCGAGCCGGAGGCCGAGGCGGGCTTCGACCTGGCCGGTGAGGTGATCGCGGCGCCGGGCGGGCTGGTCGACTGGCTGGCGACGCACGCGCCGGTCGGGGTACCGGTCGGCGTCGCGGTCAAGCTCGACACCGGTCCGAACCGACGGCACACCGCGAGCGTCACCGGGATGGCCCTGGCCACCGCCGACGGTCGGGCCGCCTGGTTCGATCCGGCCGGGCTGGGCGCCGCCGACGAGACGGCCCTCGCCGGTTGGCTGGCCGACGAGGACCGACCCAAGGTGCTGCACGACAGCAAGCCCGCGCTGCTCGCCTTCGCCGCGCACGGCTGGTCCCTGGCGGGCATCGCCCGGGACACCCAGATCGCGGCCTACCTCGCCCGCCCCGACCAGCGTTCCTACGACCTGACCGACCTGGCCCTGCGCTACCTGCACCGGGAATTGCGGATCGACGCCCCGGAGACCGGCCAGCTGACCCTGGAGGGGCTCGGCGGTGACGGCGAGGCCGAGCAGAACCTCATGCTGCGCGCCCGGGCGACGCTCGATCTGGCCGACGCGATCGACGCGGAGCTGTCCCGCGACGGGGAGCAGTCCGCCCGGCTGATGGCCGGGGTGGAGCTGCCGTTGATGCGGGTCCTGGCACAGCTCGAACGCACCGGCATCGCCGCCGACACCGACTACCTGTCCGAGTTGGAGGCGCACTTCGCCGCCGAGGTGAAGGCCGCCGCGCAGGGCGCGTACGAGGCGGTCGGGCGGGAGTTCAACCTCGGCTCGCCCAAGCAGTTGCAGGAGATCCTCTTCGGCGAGCTGAACCTGCCCAAGACCAAGCGGATCAAGACGGGCTACACCACCGACGCCGACGCGTTGCAGTGGCTCCACGCCCAGAACCCGCATCCGGTGCTGGCCCACCTGCTGCGGCACCGCGACGTGGCCAAGCTCAAGTCGACGGTGGACGGCCTGCTCAAGTCGGTCTCCGATGACGGGCGCATCCACACCACCTTCAACCAGACGGTGGCCGCCACCGGCAGGCTCTCCTCCACCGAACCCAACCTGCAGAACATCCCCATCCGCACCGAGGAGGGGCGGCGGATCCGCCGCGCCTTCGTGGTGGGGCAGGGGTATGAGTGCCTGCTCACCGCCGACTACAGCCAGATCGAGATGCGGATCATGGCGCACCTCTCGGCGGACGACGCGTTGATCCAGGCGTTCAACTCCGGCGCCGACTTCCACGCCGTGACCGCCTCGTCCGTGTTCGAGGTGCCGGTTGCCGAGGTCAGCCCGGACCAGCGGCGCAAGATCAAGGCGATGAACTACGGCCTGGCGTACGGGCTGAGCGCCTTCGGCCTGTCCCAGCAGCTCGGCATCAGCGCGGAGGAGGCACGCGGGCTGATGGAGGACTACTTCGCCGGCTTCGGTGGCGTCCGTGACTACCTTCAGGAGGTGGTCGCCCGAGCCCGCCAGGACGGCTACACCTCCACCATCCTCGGCCGCCGGCGCTACCTGCCCGACCTGGTCAGCGACAACCGGCAGCGGCGCGAGATGGCCGAGCGGATGGCGCTCAACGCCCCGATCCAGGGCTCCGCGGCGGACATCATCAAGGTCGCCATGCTGCACGTCGACACCGCGCTGCGCGACGCCGGGCTGGGCTCCCGGATGCTGCTCCAGGTGCACGACGAACTGGTCTTCGAGGTGGCGCCGGGGGAGCGGGCGGCACTGGAGGAGCTGGTGCGACGCGAGATGGGCGGGGCCTATCCGCTGTCGGTGCCGCTGGAGGTGTCGGTCGGCGAGGGCCGTGACTGGAACAGCGCCGACCACTGATCGGGTCAGCTCTTGAGCGGGTCGTGACCCCAGTTCATCAGGGACCAGCGCCACTTCGTGTCGCGTACGTCGCCGGAGGGGCGCTGGGCCATGTGTCGGTGCACGTAGCCGACGACTTTGCGCATGTGCTTGTAGTCGGCCGCGGTGAGCTGGTCGCGCTTACGCCGCAGCAGGTCGATGATCCGCCGACCGGATTCGTGCCCGACCGACTCGCCACCGCCGGAACGGCCACCCTTGTGCCAGCCGACCTGTTTGGACTGTTCGGTGTCCAGCCAGGCGGAGAGTTCACCGGGACGCATGTTCACCGCCTCGGTGAACTCCCGGTAGGTCTGCTGGTCGTCGTCACCGTGGCTCATCGCGCAGCACCTCCGGCCGGTGAGCGACGTCCCGGCCCGAGTCGTCGTTGCGGATGCGGTACTGCGGTGCCTCCGGTGAGGCGTTCACGGCGCGGCCCCGGATCCGGGTGCGTTCGGTCAGCCTCTCCTGCACCACGCCGTGCCCCCGGCCCCGGTGACTGGCCCAGGAGACGTGGTCGCCCGCGTGGAACTCCTTCTCGGCCATGGCGCCCGGGTACCCGGGCCGGGCGGGCGGAAACGCCGCCGTCAACGGCCTGCGCCTCGGCCCGCCCTGCCCCTCGGCGGGTGGCGGGTCACCCGCTCACTTCAGCAGGCGCTTGTCCGGGTCCAGTGACGCGGGCAGCTTGATGGCGATCCACTCGTTGTCCTCGGCCACCCCGGCCCGGCGGCCGGTGGAGAACGGGAAGTTGTTGTCGTTCAACACGGCGACCGTCCTCTCGTCCAGGATCACCACGTTCTCGATCGTCTGGAACGGGAACGTGAAGGTGGTGCCGAAGCCGCCCAGCCTCTTCGGGTTGGCGATGTTCATCAGGTCGACCAGCAGCGTCTTGTCCAACAGCCCGTCGTTGTCCCGGTCGCGCTTGTCGGCGACGTACAGCCGCTTGATCACCGCACCGGCGCCCTGCCCGCCGTCGCGCTCGATGACCAGGAAGCGGTGTCGGTCGATGGAAATCGCGTCGCCGATCGCCAGGTTCGGTGCCTCCAGCCGATAGGTGTACCGCTTGCCGGTGTACGTGCCGCGCTGCGGATCGAACTCGTTGATCCTCAGGTGCCCCGCGGTGTCGCCGGTGACGGTGCCCTCGAGCATCGCGTACAGGCGGCGGCCGTCGGGGGAGGCGGCCAGGCCCTCGAAGCCCTTGCTGCTGCCGAGGGTGGCGGGGACGCCGGTGCGCGCGGCGGTCTCCGGGGCGACCACGCCGTCGAGCGGGACGGGGGCGGAGAGCAGCCGGCCGGCCCGGTCGAAGTGCAGCAGGTACGGGCCGAACTCGTCGCCGATCCAGTACGTGCCGTCGGCGGCCTTGACGATCGACTCGACGTCGAAGTCGGCGCCGGTGAGCACCCGGTCCTCGCGGGTCAACTCCCAGGAAACGTGCCCGGCCGGGTCGGTGAGGTTGATCCCGCCGAGCACGTCGACGGCGCCGGTGGTGAACACCGGGGCGAGCCGGTGCACGCGCAGCAGGAAGTCGGCCGAGTTGGTGATGTTGCCGTAGCCGTTGTCGGACAGCACGTCGAAGGTGCCGTCGCCGTTGTCGGCGATGCCGGAGAAGCCCTGGATCGGCTGGTCGGCGAAGGGGGTGGCATAGCCGTTCGTGTTGCCCGTGACGAGGCTGCCGGAGGGCTCGCTGCCCGGCACGAACGTCGCGGCGGGCAGCGCCGCGAAGCCGGTCAGTGTCGGCGTGCTGACCTTGGGGCCGCCGGCGAAGGACGCGTTGCCGGCCAGGGTGAGGACGAGCGCGAGGGCGCTGGTGCCGGCGACCACCCGTCCCAGGGGTCTGCTGCTGATGATCCTTCTCATGAGGCCGGACATTAGGGAGCATGGATGAACCGGAGGCGACACCGTGATGGCCTGGGCGAGGCGTGTAGTGGCCTTCCGGGCGGATCCGCCCGGTTCAGCCCGGCTTGTCGGCGACGAAGATGGCGGTGCCGGGAAAGAGGCGCCCGCGCAGCGGACTCCACTGCCCCCAGATCCCCTCGTGCCCCTCGGGCCACTCCGGTTCCACCAGGTCCAGCAGCCGGAATCCGGCGCTGACCAGCTCCCGGATCCGGTCGCCGAGGGTGCGGTGCTGCTCCACGTAGCTGGCCACCCCGCGTTCGTCCTGTTCCACGTACGGTTCGGTGTCGAAGTACGAGTGGACCGCGGTCAGCCCGCCCTGGCCCGGGTCGTCGAGGAAGATCCAGCGCATCGGGTGGGTGACCGAGAAGACCCAACGTCCGCCCGGACGTAGCACCCGGTACACCTGCCGCATCAGTGTCGCCGAGTCCTCGACGAACGGCACCGCCCCGAACGCCGTGCAGACGGTGTCGAAACTCTGGTCCGCGAAGGGCAACGCCAGCGCGTCGGCCTGCACCAGCGGGACGCGTACCCCGCTGCGGGCGGCGGCCTGCGCCGCGTGCCGCAACATGCCGACGGACAGGTCCATGGCGACCGGCCGGGCACCCTGGTCGGCGAGCCAGCGGGAGCAGGACGCGGCGCCGCAGCCGAGTTCGAGCACCCGCTGCCCGGCCACGTCACCCAGCAGCCGGGCGTCGGCCTCACGCAGCCCCTCCGGGCACCAGACGAAGTCCACGTCACCCAGGAAGCGGCCGTGTTCGGCCTGGTACGCGTCGGCGTCGGCGTCCCACCAGCGCCGGTTGGCCTCGCGCGTCTCGGCGTCACCGACGCGGCGTCGGGTCACCCGGTTGTCGTCGTCCACCAGGACACGCTAGACCGTCGGTTCCTTGCTCGTTGGTCACGCCGGGCTCTCCTGTCACGGCCGACGACACGCCACCACGATCACCATCGGAACAAACTCGTCCGAGACGCCCGCGCAGGTGGCGGGCCGGTGGCGATGTGGCGTCGCTGGACGAAATCTCCGCTTTCGCGGCTCGTGCCGCCATGAGAAGACGGGAGGGCTTGCACGCTGTGGTAATGCAACAGGTAGGGTAGACGATGCGCTCGCGGATCGTGTGCCTCGGCAGGGAGCAGGTGCGCGGTCGACGGAGTCACATCAAGATCTCGTTCAGCGATTTCCAGGTGGGCCCGCCGGCGGATCCGTTGGCGCGCACAGGTCACCGCGACACCAGCCTGCTGTGACACACCATCCGACCGGAGCAACCGCCCACATGACGAGCAGCATCGAGGCCCCCTCGAGCGCCACCAAGGTCACCATCGACGACCTCGGCTCAGAGGAGGCTTTCCTCGCCGCGATCGACGAGACCATCAAGTACTTCAATGACGGCGACATTGTCGAAGGCACCGTCGTCAAGGTCGATCGGGACGAGGTCCTGCTCGACATCGGCTACAAGACCGAGGGTGTCATCCCCTCTCGGGAGTTGTCGATCAAGCACGACGTGGACCCGGCAGAAGTCGTCTCGGTGGGTGACCACATCGAGGCCCTCGTCCTCCAGAAGGAGGACAAGGAGGGTCGGCTGATCCTCTCCAAGAAGCGGGCGCAGTACGAGCGGGCCTGGGGCACGATCGAGAAGATCAAGGACGAGGACGGTGTCGTCCGCGGTTCCGTCATCGAGGTGGTCAAGGGTGGCCTCATCCTCGACATCGGGCTGCGCGGCTTCCTGCCCGCCTCCCTGGTCGAGATGCGGCGGGTGCGTGACCTGCAGCCGTACGTCGGCCGTGAGCTCGAAGCCAAGATCATCGAGCTGGACAAGAACCGCAACAACGTGGTGCTGTCCCGCCGGGCGTGGCTGGAGCAGACGCAGTCCGAGGTGCGTACCGAGTTCCTCAACAAGCTCCAGAAGGGGCAGGTCCGCAAGGGCGTCGTCTCCTCGATCGTCAACTTCGGCGCGTTCGTCGACCTGGGTGGCGTGGACGGTCTGGTGCACGTCTCCGAGCTGTCCTGGAAGCACATCGACCACCCCTCCGAGGTCGTCGAGGTGGGCCAGGAGGTCGAGGTCGAGGTCCTGGACGTCGACCTGGACCGCGAGCGGGTCTCGCTGTCGTTGAAGGCGACCCAGGAGGACCCGTGGCGTCAGTTCGCCCGCACCCACGCGATCCAGCAGATCGTGCCGGGTAAGGTCACCAAGCTCGTGCCGTTCGGTGCCTTCGTCCGGGTGGACGACGGCATCGAGGGCCTGGTCCACATCTCCGAGCTGGCCGAGCGCCACGTGGAGATCCCCGAGCAGGTCGTCCAGGTCGGTTCCGAGGTCATGGTCAAGGTCATCGACATCGACCTGGAGCGTCGCCGGATCTCGCTGTCGCTCAAGCAGGCCAACGAGGGCTTCGTCGAGGGCGAGGAGCACTTCGACCCGACCCTCTACGGCATGGCGGCGACCTACGACACCGAGGGCAACTACATCTACCCGGACGGCTTCGACCCGGAGACGGGCGAGTGGCTCGAGGGGTACGACAAGCAGCGCGAGACCTGGGAGCAGCAGTACGCCGAGGCGCGGCTGCGCTGGGAGGCGCACCAGAAGCAGGTGCAGACCTCCCGGGCCGCCGAGGCCGAGGCCGCTGCCAACCCGCAGCCCGCCGCTGCCGCTGCCACCGGCACCACCACCTCGACCAGCAGCGCGGCGCCGAGCCGCCAGGCCGAGGAGCCGGCCGGCACGCTGGCCACCGACGAGGCGCTCGCCGCTCTGCGGGAGAAGCTCGCCGGCGGCAAGTGATCTGCCGCTAGACAACGAGGGCCCCGCCCCGACCCGAAACACTGGGTCGAGGCGGGGTCCTCGCCGTTGTCCCCCGGGCCCACCCGTACGTCCGGCGTCGGAGGCGGGGCGATCCGGTTTGGCTGCGCGGGGATGATCGGGTTGACTTGGTGCCGTGCTGAGGGTCGGGCTGACCGGTGGGATCGGGTCGGGAAAGAGTGCCGCGGCGCGGCGGCTGGTCGAGCGGGGTGCCGTGCTCATCGATGCCGACCAGATCGCCCGGGAGGTGGTCGCCCCCGGCACCGACGGGCTGGCCGAGGTCGTCGCCGCCTTCTCCGACCGGGTGCTCGACGCCGACGGCGCCCTTGACCGGGCCGCGCTCGGGGAGATCGTCTTCGCCGACGGGACGGCGCGACAGCGGCTGGAGGCGATCGTGCACGCCCGGGTCCGCGCCCGGACCGCCGAACTGTTCGCCGCGGCCCCTCCCGACGCGGTGGTGGTCAACGACGTACCACTGCTGGCCGAGGTGGGGCTGGCGCCCACGTACCACCTGGTGGTCGTGGTTTCCACGGAGGTCTCGACCCGGTTGCAGCGGCTGGCCCGCGACCGCGGGATGAGCCGCGCGGAGGCCGAGCGCCGGATCGCCGCGCAGGCCGACGACGCCCGTCGCAACGCGGTGGCGGACGTGTTGCTGACCAACGACGGCACCCTCGATCAGCTGCACGGGGCGGTCGACGCGCTCTGGCACGACCGGCTGGTGCCCTTCGAGAGCAACGTGCGGCACCGCCGGGCGGTCCGGGCGGTCCGGGTGACGCTGGCCGAGCCGGACCCGACCTGGCCCGACCAGTACGCCCGACTGGCCGCCCGGATCCGGCACGCGGTCGCCCCCGCCGACCTGCGCGTCGATCACATCGGCTCGACCGCGGTGGCCGGCCTGGCGGCCAAGGACATCATCGACATCCAGCTCAGCGTGCCGTCCCTGGCCGACGCAGACGGACAACTGGCCGAGCGGCTCGCCGACGCAGGTTTTCCTCGACTGCCAGGCGACTGGTGGGACAGTCCTCGGCCGCCCGGCGGCCAACGGTGGGAGAAGCGGCTGCACGGCAGCGCCGACCCGGCCCGCCCGATCCACCTGCACCTGCGGGTGACCGGCTCACCCGGCTGGCGGTACGCCCTGCTGATGCGCGACCACCTGCGCGCCGATCCCGACCGCCGCGCCGGGTACCTGATGCTCAAGCGAGGGTTGGCGGCGTCCGCGCCGGACCTCGGCACGTACGCCATGGCGAAGGATCCGTGGTTCGACGAGGAGCACCTGCGGGCCGAGGCGTGGGCCGCGAGCACCGGCTGGCGCCCCTGACCGCACCCACCCCGGTGCCGACCAGGCCGGCGGGGCGGTCAGCGCTTGGCGCGCGGCGGCGTGAGCCGGGGTACCCGGCCGGGGTCCAGGTCGAGCTGTGCCCAGGCACCCGCCCGGGTGGGCAGCTCCAGTCGGCGGAGCAGCCCGGACCGGTCGACCCAGTAGCGCACCGGCCCTCGGGCGGTCTTGAGCTGCACCACGTCGACCGTGGTGCCGGCGAGGGTGTCGCCGCGTACCCGTCGCACGTCGCCCTGGGGCCCGCTTCCCTTCGCGGCCCGCAGCGCGGCCTCCAGCAGCGGGTCCAGGGCCTGGGTGCGGTGCGGGCCGGTACGCCAACCGGTTGTCGGTGGTGGTAGCGGCGGACGTGCGGTACCGCTGCCCGGCGCGCCGTTCTCGATCCGGGTGACCTTGCCGGCGTGGTGGCGAACCAGAGTGCGCCGGCCGTCCGGGTCGAGGTCGGCGACGCCCAGGTAGGCCGTACCCGAGGTCCAGCTCAACCAGCCGGCGCCGCGCAGGTTGCTGGCGCCGGAGACGGGGCCGGTCACGGTGACGGTGGCCCCGCCGGCGGCCCGCAACCGGGCGGGCAGTCGGCGCCAGCGGTCCCGTTCGGCGGCGTTCAGCGCGCGGGGCAGGCCGGGTCGGCCGCCAAGCGCTTCGACCGGCCGCAGCGTGGGTCGGTCGGCCCGGTTCAGCGCCACGGTCACCGGACCGACACCGGGCAGGCTGGCCTCCAGCCGGTGCAACCGGCCCGCCAGGTCCACCCAGTAGCGGGTCGGGGTGCTGCCGCCGGTGGTCGCGCCGGGAGGGCCGGTCGCCGGTGCGGCGGTACCGGGGGTGCCGGTCGCCGGTGCGACGGTGCCGGGTGGCGCGGCCTCCAGAATGTCGACCGTCTCGCCGTTTACCTGTTCCCGGCCCAGCCAGCGGCCGGACGGCCCGCCGGTGGGTTCGGGCCGGTCGGCGGCCAGCCCGAACACCAGCAGCAGCAGTGGATCGAGGCCCCGGTCGGCGGGCAGTCGCCAGCCGTCGGCCGGCGGCACCAGGGGTGGTGTGGCGGGCGTCGGCATCGCCGTCGGGTCCGGGCGGACCACCAGGACGGTGGGGGTGGCCTGAGCCAGTCCTCGCAGTGCACCCGCGCCGGGCCCGCCGACGTCCAGGTAGACCAGCTGGCGAGCCCAGTCGACCCAGCCGAGGAGGTCGGTGCGGGCATTACCGTCGCCGACCGTGACGTGCAGCCCGGCACGCAGGTCGCGCAGGTTGGTGACCCGCATCGCGGCCAGTCGTTCCTGCTCGGCCGAGTTCATCGGCCGTGGTGGGGGTCCGTCGGGTGCCCAGTTGACCAGAGCGGCCACCAGCATGACGGCGGAGGCCACGGCGGTGAGGGAGAGCCCGGCGAGGGTGAGGCGCCGCCGGCGGGCGGCGCCGCGCCGCGCCTCGTCGGTCGGCGCGCTCGAGCCGGTGAGGTCCTCTTCCTCCAGCGGGTTGCCGGCGGTCGGGTCGAGCAGGCCGCCGGGCACCGCGGCCCGACGGACGCCGGGCCGCGGCCCGGGCGGGTCGGCGACGGTCAGCTCGAGAATGGCGGGTGGCACGATGCCGGCCCGGTGCCGCCGGGGCCCCGCCCGATGCCGGCGGCCGTCCCGGCGGACCGGGCCAGTGGACGGGACGTCCGGAACGGGACGATTGGTGCCGCCGTTGCCGGGTGCCGGTCGCGAGGTGTTCTCCACGGGAGGATGAACGTGCCGGACCGGGTTCGGGTGACGACGCAGGGGCGCTCGCGGCGGCCGGTCTGCGCCTTCAGCGCGACCACAGCGGGCGCGCACACCAGGCATGCCGGGTGCTGCGACCCTCGGTGCCGGGGGCGGCGTGGCCTTGTGCGGCCCGCCACCGGCCCGGTCGGCCGCCGCGAGCGGCCTACGGAAAAAGCGTAGCGGGGTGAGAAGAACCACACAATGCGAATATCGAAGCCGATCACGTGCTGCACGTAGTCGCCGCGGACTGTCGGAGTCCCGGCGTACGGTTGCTCCATGGCGCTCGACATTCCTCGGCTCGACGGCCGCTTCCAGGTCGTCAGCGAGTTCCAGCCTGCTGGTGACCAGCCGGCGGCGATCGACGATCTGGAGCGGCGGGTCCGTCGCGGTGACCGGCACACCGTGCTGCTCGGCGCCACCGGCACCGGCAAGAGCGCCACCACCGCCTGGCTGGTGGAGCGCCTGCAGCGTCCCGCGCTGGTGCTGGCACCGAACAAGACGCTCTGCGCGCAGCTGGCGAAGGAGTTCAGCGAGCTGCTGCCGGACAACGCGGTGGAGTATTTCGTCTCCTACTACGACTACTACCAGCCCGAGGCGTACATCCCGCAGACCGACACCTACATCGAGAAGGACTCCTCGATCAACGAGGAGGTCGAGCGGCTGCGGCACTCGGCCACCATGTCCCTGCTCACCCGCCGAGACGTGGTGGTCGTGGCGACCGTCTCGGCGATCTACGGCCTGGGCACCCCTGAGGAGTACCTGGACCGCGCGGTGCGGGTCGCCGTCGGCCAGGAGCTTGATCGCGACCAGTTGCTGCGCCGGCTGGTGGACATCCAGTACACCCGCAACGACATGGCCTTCCAGCGCGGCACCTTCCGGGTCCGCGGCGACACGCTGGAGATCATTCCGGCGTACGAGGAGCTCGCCGTCCGGATCGAGCTCTTCGGTGACGAGGTGGAGAAGCTCTACTACCTCAACCCGCTCACCGGAGACGTGGTGCGCGAGGTGGATTACCTGCTGATCTTCCCGGCGACGCACTACGCCGCCGGCCCGCAGCGGATGGAGCGGGCGATCGGCGACATCGAGACAGAGCTGGGCGAGCGGCTGGCCGAGCTGGACCGGCAGGGCAAGCTGCTGGAGTCGCAGCGGCTGCGGATGCGCACCACGTACGACATCGAGATGATGCGGCAGGTGGGCTTCTGTTCCGGCATCGAGAACTACTCGATGCACATCGACGGGCGGTTGCCCGGCAGCCCGCCGCACTGCCTGCTCGACTACTTCCCCGACGACTTCATCACCGTCATCGACGAGTCGCACGTCACCATCCCGCAGATCGGTGGGATGTTCGAGGGTGACGCGTCCCGCAAGCGGATGCTGATCGACCACGGGTTCCGGCTGCCCAGCGCGGCCGACAACCGGCCGTTGCGGTTCGACGAGTTCCTGGAGCGGGTCGGCCAGATGGTCTTCCTGTCGGCGACGCCGGGTCCGTGGGAGCTGGAGCAGGCCCAGGGCGAGTTCGTGGAGCAGGTGATCCGCCCGACCGGCCTGATCGACCCGGAGGTCGTCGTCAAGCCCACCAAGGGCCAGATCGACGACCTGATGCACGAGATCAAGCTGCGTACCGAGCGCGACGAACGGGTGCTGGTCACCACGCTGACCAAGAAGATGGCCGAGGACCTGTCGGACTATCTCCTGGAGAACGGCATCCGGGTGCGTTACCTGCACTCCGAGGTCGACACGCTGCGGCGGGTGGAGTTGCTTCGTGAGCTGCGCCGGGGCGACTACGACGTGCTGGTCGGCATCAACCTGCTGCGGGAGGGCCTCGACCTGCCCGAGGTGTCCCTGGTGGCGATCCTGGACGCGGACAAGGAGGGCTTCCTGCGCAGTGGCCGGTCGTTGATCCAGACCATCGGTCGGGCCGCCCGTAACGTCTCCGGCCAGGTGCACATGTACGCAGACAAGATCACGCCGTCGATGGCGGCCGCGATCGACGAGACCAACCGGCGGCGCGCCAAGCAGATCGCGCACAACGAGGCGCACGGCATCAGCCCCGAGCCGCTCCGTAAGAAGATCCACGACATCCTCGACGACATCTACCGCGAGGCCGAGGACACCGAGGCGACCCGGGTCGGCGGCGCGGTGCGACAGCTGTCCCGGGGCAAGGCGCCGGTCAAGGAGACCCGCAGCCGCGTCCGGGCCGGCGCCGGCACACCCGCGCGGGCAGGGATGGCGCGCGCCGAGCTGGCGCAGCTGATCCAGGAGCTCAACGACCAGATGCTCGCCGCCGCGCGGGAGCTGCAGTTCGAGCTGGCCGCCCGGATCCGTGACGAGGTCGCCGACCTGAAGAAGGAGCTGCGGGGGATGGATGCCGCCGGCGTGAAGTGAGGGTCGGCCGGCGAGGCCAACCGGCAGGTGTCCACATCCTACGGTGGGAGAATAGCGGAATGCGAGCGTCCTATTGCGCTGGGTGATCGCCGTGCGTACTCTCCCTCCGTGGGGAGGCAGGGATGCCGTTGCCAACGAGTCCGGTCATTCGACGTGCGCGACTCGGCGCCGAGTTGCGTCAGCTCCGGCGGCGGGAGACGCTGACGCTGGAACAGGTGTGTGAGCGGCTCGGTTGGGCGTCCACCTCCAAGCTGTCCCGCATCGAGCTGGGGCAGAGCCGTCCAGATCTGGCGGACGTGCTCGACCTGCTCGACGTCTACCAGGTGTCGCCGCCGCAGCGGGACGCGCTGATCGTCATCGCCCGGGACGCCGCGACCAGCCGAGGCTGGTGGAAGTCGCTGGGGGAGATGAGCGAGCGGCAGCGTACGTACGCCGAACTTGAGGCCGGCGCGGCGGGCATCATTGAATATCAGCCCGCAGTGGTGCCGGGCCTGCTGCAAACCCCGGCGTACGCGCGTCTGCGCATCGCGGCCGGACACCTGATCGACCCGGCGGTGGACGTGGAGGCCGACCTGCGCGCCCGGGCCGCCCGGCATGCGGTGCTCCGCCGCCCCGAGCCGCCCCGCTACACGGCGCTGATCACCGAGTTGGCCTGCGAGCAGGCCGGCGATCCGGTGGAGGTCTGGCGCGAGCAGATGCGGCACCTGCTCGAGCTGGCCGCCCTGCCGCACGTGACGATCCGGCTGTTGCCGGTCGGTGCGGGGCGAGGGCCGGTGCCGCTCACCCCGTTCTCCTGCTACTCCTTCCCGGATCCGGCGGACCCGCGCACGGTGATGCTGGAGGCGCTGACCACGGATGTGCGGCTGAGCACCGCGACCGATGTCGACCGGTACGAGCAGATGGCCGGTTGCCTGCTGGAGGCGGCGCTGCCGGAGCAGGAGACGGTGCGGGTGATGGCCAGCCGGCTCGACGGGTGACCGACCAGTGCGTCGGCACCGGGCCCGGCGCCCCCGAAGCCGTCGGGACCGGCGCCGACGCGAGGCGCAGGGTAAACCGACGGTGTGACAATTCTTCGGGTCGACGCGGTCCGGTCGTCGTCAGGCGGGTACGTCGACGAAGTGCTCGACCCGTGGTGGGGCGGCGAAGTGCGGGCCGATCAGCTCCCGCCACCCGACGAAGCGGTCGGTTGCCCGGAAGTTCTGCTCGTGGTCCTCGACGGAGTCCCACTCGACCAGCAGCACGAAACGGGAGGGGGACTCGATGCCCCGGGTCATCCGCACCGACCGGCAGCCGGGTGCCTCCGCGAGCAGTTTGTGCCCCTGGACGTAGGCGGCGGCGAAGGCTTCCTCGCGGCCGGGAGCCACATCGATGAGCGCGACCTCAAGCACCATGCCGGCAGCCTGCCACATCGGCGCGGCGGTCCGGTGCCGGCCTGCTGAGTTTCCCAGCCACCGGCCGTCGCACGACGGTCGATCACCTGACCAGGTGACCCATCCTCCTAGGACGCCTTAGGCGGTGTGTCCGCTCACCGCCCGAGGCGTACCGTGTGCCGGTCACCGCGGGCCCCTTACCGCGTGCCGGCCGGAGGAATGAGACTGTGGACGTGTCCGGAGTGGTGTGGGCGGGTACGCTCGTCGCCCTGACCGCGGTTCTCGCGGCGGACCTGCTCATCGTCGGGCGTCGCCCGCACGAGCCGAGCGTGCGGGAGTCGAGCCTCTGGGTGGTCTTCTACGTCGGGCTGGCCCTGCTCTTCGGCGTCGGGCTCTGGCTCACCGCCGGGGCGAGCGTGGCGGGGCAGTTCTACACCGGCTGGCTGACCGAGTACAGCCTCTCCGTGGACAACCTCTTCGTCTTCGTGATCATCATGACCCGGTTCGCCGTGCCCCGGCAGTACCAGCAGAAGGTGCTGCTCATCGGCATCGTGCTCGCGCTCGTCATGCGCGGTGGGTTCATTGCCGCCGGCGCGGCGTTGATCTCACAGTTCACCTGGGTCTTCTACCTCTTCGGCGCGTTCCTGATCTACACCGCGATCAACCTGGCCCGGCACAGCGAGTCGAGCGAGGAGTTCACCGAGAACGTGCTGATCCGCTGGAGTCGGCGGGCGCTGCCGATCTCGCGGGGCTACGACGGTGCCCGGGTGACCGTGCGGGAGAACGGCCGGCGGAAGTTCACCCCGATGCTCATCGTCATGATCGCCATCGGCACGACCGACCTGATCTTCGCCCTCGACTCGATCCCGGCGATCTTCGGCATCACCCACGAGCCGTACCTGGTCTTCACCGCCAACGTCTTCGCACTGATGGGGCTGCGCCAGCTCTACTTCCTGCTCGGCGGGCTGCTGGACCGTCTGATCTACCTGAGCGTCGGGCTCGCGGTGGTGCTCGGCTTCATCGGGGTCAAACTGATCCTGGAGGCGTTGGCGGAGAACAGCCTGCCGTTCATCAACGGCGGTGAGCACGTGGGCTGGGCGCCCCACCTTCCGATCTGGCTGTCGTTGCTGGTCATCCTCGGCACCCTGGCGACGGCGACGGCGGCGAGCCTGATCAAGGCGTCCCGGGGCGGCGGCCCGCGTTGACGAGAACCGGCCACTGACCCGGCGTACCGGCAGGGGGGCGCGTCAGGTCAGCTCGACCACCCGGTGCGCACCGGCCAGGGTGGCGGTGCGCTCCGCGGGCAGCAGCTCCTCCAGCACCCGCCGGCGCGAGAAGCAGGCGTGCAGCATGCGGCGTTCGCCATGAGCGCGTGCGGCGGCGGTGACGATGCCGATGTGGTGGATCCGGTGTCCCGGGCGGGCGAAGCTGTACAGGTCTCCGGCGCGCTCCGCCCCCAGCTCCACCCGGTGGGCGGCGACCACCTGGTCTCCGGAGTCCCGGGGGAGCAGCACCCCGAGCCGCCGCCAGACCAGGTGCACCAGCCCCGAGCAGTCGATCCCGTACGCGGACAGCCCGCCCCACAGGTAGCCGACCTCGACCAGACGGGCCGCCACCGCCAGCACCTGCTCGGCGGTGGGTGGCGCGGTGGGCTCGGGCACCGTGTCCGTCGCGGTCAGCCACAGCGGCGCGGTACGTCCCGGGGCGTGGACCGGGCGCCAACCGTCGATCGCGTCGCCGGCCGGCACCAGGCGGGTGCCGAGGACGACTCCGGGCAGCGCGACCGCGCCGAACGCGGTGTGGTGCAGGGAGGTGACGGTGGCGTCGACGACCACCCGTGGCGAGGTGTCCGTCCCCGCGACGGCCGGGGTCAGCTGCGTCACCGGCAACCAGCCCGGATAGCCGCGCGGGTCCAGCCGGGGGGCCGGCTGTTCCACCGCCACCACGTGCGCCCAGCCGTCCGGACGGATCTCGGTGACCAGCACCCGCTCGCCGAGCAGCAGCTGACTCAGTACGCCGTCACCGACCTGCTGGTCGGCGTCCATGCCGGCGACCCACGCCCCGACATCGGCGGGTGAACGCAGCGCCGGGGCGTCCACCGGTCGGACCGCGTCGGGGGAGCTCCACAGGGCGGCGATGGCGACCCTGACCACCGCCTCAACGCCCTGTTGCACGTCCACCCCCGACCGGTCGCACCCCCGTCTTCCGGACCATATGAAACTATCCGACGTCTATCAATCCTCAGTCTGAATCTTTACGTCGGCCACCGATCCACCACCTCCACGACGAGGGGGTCCACGCCGATGGCCCGGCGGGCCGGGCAGTGAGGACACGGGGTGTGCAGGGGCAAGGCTGAGGGGACGGGTGCGTACCACGACGATCGTCACGTGCGGCACCCTGTAGGCGAGGGGAGCGGTGATGAGTGAGCGCATGAACGGGCGGGACTGGGAACTCGTGGGCGCGCCCAACGCGCGGGATCTGGGTGGCCTGATCGGCGCGGAGGGCCGGCGGGTGCGCCCGGGTCGGCTGATCCGTACGCCCGCGCTGGGTCGGCTGACCGACGAGGATCTGCCGGTGCTGGCCAAGCTCGACCCGGCCTGCGTGGTGGACCTGCGGGCCCACTCGGAGGTGTCGGTGGCCCCGCCGGACCGGCTGGCCGGCGAACCGACGGTGGTGCACCTGCCGGTGCACGACCCGGCGCATCCGGTGTTCACGTACGTCTCCGCGGTGCTGCTCGGCCACGACCTCAGCGGTTACGCGGAGCTGGCGCGGCAGGGCACGCCGGCGGCGATGGCGTCGATCTACCGCTGGTTCGTCACCGGCGCCTCGGCTCGGGAGGGGTTCGCCGCGGCGGTGCGGCTGGCGGCCGACGGGAGCAACCTGCCGCTGCTCTACCACTGTTCGGCGGGCAAGGACCGCACCGGTTGGTTGACCGTGGTGCTGCTGCACGCGCTCGGCGTGGACGAGGCGGCCATCCGGGCCGACTACCTGGCCAACAACCCGCTGACGGCGAGCCTGCGGGAGGTGCTCGTCGAGGCGATGCGGCGGCGCCATCCGGGGCTCGACGAGGCCGCGGTGCGGCCGGTGCTGGAGGTCCGCCCGGAGTACCTCGACGCCGGGTACGAGCAGGTGCGGCGGGTGCACGGGTCGTTCGGCGGGTACCTGCGGGACGGGTTGGGGATCACCGACGAGACGGTGGCGGCGTTGCGAGCGAATCTGTTGGAGTGAGGACACCGAGGTCGTGGCGGGCCTGCCAGACCCGGGTGGAGATGTCGGCCACCAGGCGTCGGGCGGCGGCGTCGGCCGGCTCGCTGGCTTGGTCGTCGTCGAGCGTGGTGGTGGTGCAGACGACGAGCAGGTACGGCTCGGCGTCGTCCGGGAAGACCACCGCCGCGCCGTGCCGCACGCCGCGTACCCAGCCGTTCTTGTGGGCGAGGCGGGTGCCGGCGGGCAGCCCCTCGGCGATGTCCTGACGGATCTGCTGGGCGCAGAGCACGTCGAGCATCGCGGCGCAGCTGGCGGGTGAGGCGATCGGCCCGGGACGGGTGGCGCCGGTGGCGACCGCGTCGAGCAGCGCGGCCAGGTCGGCGGCGGTGACCAGGTTGGTGATGCCCGCCTGGCGGGCGGCGAAGTCCTCGATGCCGCGTGCGGTGACGCTGTGCCGGGCACCGGCGCTGGCCCAGACCTGCGCCACGGCCGGCCGGCCGACGTGTTCGATGACCAGGTTGGTGGCGAGGTTGCTGGAGCGGACGACCATCCGCTCGGCGAGCCAGCGCAGGGTCGCCCGTTCGCCGAGCCGCTCCCAGACGGCGGCGTCGTTGTCGTACTCGCGGGCGCAGGCGTACGGCGGGGCGTGCCGGTCGGCGGAGGTGAACCGGTTGACCACCTCGACCGGGGTGTCCGGGTCGAGGTGGCCGGCCTCGGCGGCACGGTGCAGCGCGGCGAGCACGGCCAACTTCATCGTGCTCGCCGCGTAGTGGGTGGCGTCGGCGTGCCGGACCCAGGTGGGCGGGGCGTCGAGCGGCCCCGCGTACACCGAGATCGTGCCGGGCGCCCGGTCCAGCCGCGCGTGGAGGTCGTCCGCGGCCATCCGGCCCTCAGCCGGCGTGCTTGCGGCGGGCGGTGGTGCGGGCCCGCTGGGTCTGGTCGAGCACGACCTTGCGGATGCGTACGGCGGCGGGGGTGACCTCGACGCACTCGTCCTCGCGGCAGAACTCCAGGGCCTGCTCCAGCGACAGCTTGCGCGGCGGGATCAGCTTCTCGGTCTCGTCGGCCGTCGACGAGCGCATGTTGGTGAGCTTCTTCTCCTTGGTGATGTTGACGTCCATGTCGTCGGAGCGGGAGTTCTCCCCGACGATCATGCCCTCGTACACCTCGGTGGTCGGTTCGACGAAGAGCTGGCCGCGCTCCTGAAGGTTGATCATGGCGAACGAGGTGACCGCCCCGGCCCGGTCGGCGACCAGGGAGCCGTTCTGGCGGGTCCGCAGCTCGCCGAACCACGGCTCGTACGACTCGAAGACGTGGTGCAGGATGCCGGTGCCCCGGGTGTCGGTGAGGAATTCGGTGCGGAAGCCGATCAGGCCGCGGGCGGGGACCAGCCACTCCATCCGGATCCAGCCGGTGCCGTGGTTGACCAGCTGCTCCATCCGGCCCTTGCGGGTCGCCAGCAGCTGGGTGATCGCGCCCAGGTACTCGTCGGGGGCGTCGATGGTGAGCCGCTCCACCGGCTCGCAGATCTTCCCGTCGATCTCCCTGGTGACGACCTGCGGCTTGCCGACGGTCAGCTCGTAGGACTCGCGGCGCATCTGCTCGACGAGGATGGCCAGGGCCAGCTCGCCGCGGCCCTGCACCTCCCAGGCGTCGGGGCGCTCGGTCGGCAGCACCCGCAGCGACACGTTGCCGACCAGCTCCTTGTCGAGGCGGTCCTTGACCATCCGGGCGGTGACCTTGGCGCCCTTGACCCGGCCGACCAGCGGCGAGGTGTTGGTGCCGATGGTCATCGAGATGGCCGGCTCGTCGACGGTGATCAGCGGCAACGGGATCGGGTTCTCCGCGTCGGCCAGGGTCTCACCGATCATGATCTCCGGGATGCCGGCGACGGCGATGATGTCGCCGGGGCCGGCCGACTCGGCCGGCTTGCGCTCCAGACCCTCGGTGATCAGCATCTCGGAGATACGGACCCGCTGGGTGCTGCCGTCGGTGCGGCACCAGGCCACCGTCTGGCCCTTGCGGATGTTGCCCTGCCGGACCCGGCACAACGCGAGCCGGCCGAGGAACGGCGACGCGTCGAGGTTGGTGACGTGCGCCTGCAGCGGTGCGCTCTCGTCGTACGAGGGCGGCGGAATGGTGTCCAGCAGGGTGCGGAACAGCGGCTCCAGGCTGTGGCTGTCGTCGGGCACCGAGCCGTCGGCGGGCTGGGTGAGCGAGGCGACGCCGTCCCGGGCGCAGGCGTAGACGATCGGGAAGTCGATCTGCTGCTCGTCGGCGTCCAGGTCGAGGAAGAGCTCGTAGGTGTCGTCCACGACCTCCTTGATCCGGGCGTCCGGGCGGTCCACCTTGTTGATCACGAGGATGATCGGCATCCGGGCCTTGAGGGCCTTGCGGAGCACGAAGCGGGTCTGCGGCAGCGGTCCCTCGCTGGCGTCGACGAGGAGTACCACTCCGTCGACCATGGTCAGGCCGCGCTCCACCTCGCCGCCGAAGTCGGCGTGTCCGGGAGTGTCGATGATGTTGATGGTGACCGGGTCGGAGCCGTCCGCCGGCAGGTACCGCACGCCGGTGTTCTTGGCCAGGATGGTGATGCCCTTCTCCCGTTCCAGGTCCCCGGAGTCCATCACCCGCTCGGTCACCTCGCCCCGGGCGCCGTAGGCACCGGACTGCCGCAACATGGCGTCGACCAGGGTGGTCTTGCCGTGGTCGACGTGAGCGATGATGGCGACGTTACGGAGGTCGGTGCGAAGCTGCATTGCTCCATCCTCCCGCCTCTGCGGTGGCGGTGCGGCGTCGGGGGTCACCCTGGGTGCGTACCGGCTCGCCGGGGAGACGACTGTCACACTTGCGGCAGTATGGCCGAGGTGATCCGGGGGTCGCCGTGCACGATCTGCTGAACTCCGTGCAGAGCCTGCCACCGTCACTGATCTACATGGTGGCGGCGCTGGTCGTCGCCGCCGAGACGGCGCTGATCGTCGGGCTGGTGGCGCCCGGGGAGGCGACCCTGCTGCTGGTCGGCTTCCTCACGTACACCGGGACGCTGCGGCTCGGGCCGGCGCTGCTGGTGATGATCATGGCCGCCGCGCTGGGGGACGCGGTGGCGTTCCGGGCCGGGCGCCGCTACGGGCCGCGGTTGCGGGCCAGCCGGTGGGGGGTGCGGGTGGGTCCGCACCGTTGGGCCCGTGCCGACGCGATGCTCGGGCGGATGGGCGGCCGGGGGCTGCTGACCGCCCGCTGGGTCGCGTTCGCCCGCACGTTGGTGCCCCGGCTCGCCGGGGCGGCCGGCATGCCGTACCGGCGTTTCGCGCCGTGGAACCTGGCCGGGGTGGTCACCTGGGTGGGCGCGTCGGTGCTCGTCGGGCACCTGGCGGGGGAGTCCTACGAGACGGTGTCCCGGCTGCTGGGCCGGGCGACCGGCGCGGTCCTGGTGCTGGTGGCGGCGCTGGTCGCGGTGGTGTTGGCCGGTCGATGGCTGGGACGCAACCCCGACCCGGCGCGGGCGTTGTTGGCGCGGGCCGCCGGGCTGCCGCCCTTGCGCTGGCTGTCGGCCCGGTACGGGCTGCTGTTCTTCCTGCTCACCCTCCGTCTCGGGCCCGCCTGGGCATTGCTGGCGAACCTGGCGGCGGGGGTGGTGCTGCTCTTCGTGGTCGGGCTGGCCATCGCGTGGACGCTGCGGGTGGTGGTCCGGCACAGCGGGCTGGCTCTGGTCGACGGCGCGATCGCGAGCTGGTTCGCTGCCCGGCGTACGCCCGACGCGGTGGAGGCGACGCAGACCGCGGTGTCGGTGCTGCGTGGCTCGTCGTTGATCGTGGTGGTGGCCCTGGTGGCGGCGGTGCAGGCGTGGCGGCACCGGCCCTGGCGGGCGGACCTGCTCAGCGTCGTCGGCACGATCGGCGCGTTCGTGCCGCTGGTGGTGCTGGCGGCGGTGGCCGACCTGGCCGCCGGCGGCCGGGTGGTGCTGTTCTCCACCCAGAACGCGGTGGTGACCGCGAGCCTGTGCACGCTGGCCTGGCTGCTGTCCCGTGGCGCGCGGTGGCCGGTCGCGGTGGCCGCGTGGACCGTCGCGGCGGCCGGCGTGGTCGCCATCGGCGGCGGGCGGCTCTACCTGGGATTGAGTACGGCCAGCGGCACCGTGGGCGCGGTGCTGCTGGGTGCCGCGTGGACGGCGGTGTTCATGGTCGCCTGGGCCACCCGGGACCGTGCCGTCGCCGCCGGTGGGTCGGCGGCGGGGTGAGGTGGGATCGACACCGCGAGGTGATCCGTCGGCCACCGCGCGGGGCCCCCGCGCGGTGCTCGGCGGCTGTTACTGTGCGGCGGATTCGTTACTGCCGAAGGGGGTCCACATGGGGCGCAACGTCACTCGGTGGTGCATCGCGGTCGTTGCCGGGGTGCTACTGCTGACCGGCGGCGGGTGCGCCAAGGTGGATGCTCCCGCGGGGGAGTTGCCCGCCCCGGTCGCGCTTCCGGAACAGGCACCGGAGCTGACGGCGGAGCCGAGCGGGACGCCCGGGACGGATGAGCTGACCGCCACGCCCGTGGCGGTGGAGTCGATGGGTGCCGCGCCGAAGGCCAGCCCGAGTGCCAGCGCGTCGGCGTCGACGAAGCCGCGCCCGAAGCCCAGGCGCACCACGCCCACCGCCCCACGGGCGGTGCCGAAGCCGCCGACGGAGACCCAGGTGCCGCCCGCCCCGCCCAAGCCGGCACCGACCGCCTGCAAGCCCAGCTACAAGGGCGACCAGGCCAGCCGGGCGCAGGCCAAGGCGGCATTGACCGACGCGGCCGGTCGGACGTACTGGCCGACGTCGGCGCCGGACATCCGCATCCCGTTGAACCTCATCAAGGCGACGGCGTGGCAGGAGAGCGGGTGGCAGTCGAACATCGTCGCCTGCGACGGCGGCATCGGCCTGATGCAGGTGATGCCGGACACCGCGACGTGGATGAACCAGCGGTTCGGGCAGAGCTACGACGTGTGGGACTACCGGGACAACGCCTATCTCGGCGGCACCTACCTGGCCTGGCTCACCAAGTACATCGGTGACATGTACTTCGACGCCGACTACCGGCTCGACGCCGACCTCTGCACCACCGAACTGAACTCCTGTCTGCTCAACGCGATCATCGCCGCGTACAACTTCGGCCATGGTGCGGTGGCTCGGGAGGGACAGCCGCTGGCCATCCCCAATCCGAGCTACGTGCGCAACGTCCGGGCCCTGATGACCGAGTGTGAGTGCCTGGGGTTCTAGGGCGCTGTTGTCGCCCGGATTCGACCGCCGGCCGCGCTAGTCGGCGGTGATCCGGCCGGGCCACCAGAATTTCTCCCCGAACAGGAACGCCAGGGCCGGGACGACGACGGTACGGACTAGCAGGGTGTCCAGCAGGACGCCGAGGCAGACGATGATCCCGATCTGGGTCAGGGTGATCAGCGGCAGTACGCCGAGGACGGCGAAGACGGCGGCGAGCAGGATGCCGGCGCTGGTGATGACACCACCGGTGACCCGTAGCGCGGAGAGCATGCCCTCCCGGGTGCCGGCGCTGCGGGCGTCCTCACGGGCCCGGGTGACCAGGAAGATGTTGTAGTCGACGCCGAGCGCCACGAGGAAGACGAAGGCGAGCAGCGGCACGCTGGTGTCCAGCGCGGGGAAGCCGAGCACGTGGTCGAAGAGCAGCCAGGCGCCACCGAGGCTGGCGAAGTACGACGCGACGACGGTCACCACGAGCAGCACCGGGGCGACCAGCCCGCGCAGCAGCAGGATCAGGACGGCGCCGACCAGCAGCAGGATGAGCGGCAGGATGAGGCGCAGGTCCGCCGCGTCGGCCGTCGCCGAGTCGTACGTGCCGGCGACGGTGCCGCCGACGATGGCGCCGGACAGTTCGTCGACGCCCGCCGGGGCCGCTGGTGCCGAACCGGGCACGGCGGCGACGGCCTCCCGCAGGGCCTCCAGCGTCCGGTCGGAGGCGGCGGTGCCCGGCTCGGCGTCGAGAACCACGTCGACCTGGGCGACGCCGGAGCCGGTGGTGCCGGGGCGGGCGGAGGCGACACCGTCCACCGCTGCGGCGGCAGCGGTGACCGCCGGCACGGCGTCGGGGACGGTCATCACCGCCACCGGTTGGGTGGTGCCGGCGGGGAAGGCGCCGGCGAGGGTCTGTGCGCCCGCCACCGCCTCCGGCTGTACCCGGAACTGCTCGGTCTCCGACAGCCCGGTCCGGATGCCCAGGCCACCGAGGGCGAGACCGGCCAGCAGCAGGGTGGCCAGCGCCGCGACGGGCACCGGGCGGCGGATCACAATGGCACCGAGTCGGCCCCAGATCCGGCCCTCCCGGCCGACGCTGCCGACGTGTGGCACGAACGGCCAGAACAGGCCGCGCCCGAGCAGCACCAGCGCGGCGGGCAGGACGAGCAGGGCCGAGGCCATGGCGAGCAGGATGCCGGTGGCGCAGGCCACGGCGAGCGCCTGGTTGAGTTCCCGCTCACTGAGCAGCAGGGTGAGCACGCCGAGCATGACGGTGCCACCGCTGGCGAGGATCGGTTCGGCGGTGCGACGCAGCGCGGCACGCATGGCGGCGAAGCGGTCCTCCTCGCGACGGAGTTCCTCGCGATAGCGGGCGATGAGCAGCAGGGCGTAGTTGGTGGCGGCGCCGAAGACGAGGACGCTGGCGATGCCGGTCACGGCGCCGCCGGCGAAGTTGATGCCGACCGCAGGGATGATCGTGTCGAGGGCGCGCAGGGTGATCTGTTCGGTGGCGGCCACGATGGCCAGCGGCACCATCCACAGCAGTGGGCTGCGGTAGGTGACGAGCAGCAGCAGTGCGACGACGGCGGCGGTGACGGCGAGCAGGGTGGTGTCGGCGCCCTCGAAGACCTTGGTGAGGTCGGCGGTGAACGCGGGCGGGCCGGTCACCTCGACGGTGAGATCCGCGGGTAGTTCGGTGAGCGCGTCGCGGAGTTCGGCCACGGTGGCGGCGACGGCCTCCTGGCCGCCGTCGGTGGCCAGCGGCACGGCGACCAGAGCCACCGTTGCGTCGGGGGAGAGTTGCGGTGGCGCGACCTGACCGCCGGCGGCGAGCCCGCCCAGCGCGGCGGTGCCGGTGGTGACGGCGGCGCGGTCGGGTTCGGTGAGCGGCCCGCCGTCGTCGCGGCTGACCACCACGATGGCCGGCTGGACGTCGCTTCGGGGTAGTTCGTCCTGGAGGCGTTCGACCTGGGTGGACTGCCACCGATCGGACAGGCCGGTGGCCGAGACCGGCGCCGGGTTCTCGGGGGTGGGCAGCCAGAAGACGACCACGCCGACGACGATTGCCGCGACGACGGTGAACCATGCGTTCAGGCGACTACCTGTCACGCGACTGAACACGGACATCCGGGCTCCCATCGATCTCCCCGACCCCACCAGAATATCTAGACGATCGAGAGTTTCGCTCAACGAGAGAGATGTTGCAACAGCTCTCGCTCACGGAGAATCTCGACAGTCGAGATCAAAGCCAGCCTCGGCTATGCTGCGACCCGGGGCCTGGAGGAGGAAGCGGCGGGACGTGGCAGCTCACGGTATGTACCGGCGGCGCGACACGCGCCGGGAACTGCTGGTCGCGGAGATCACAGCCGAACTTCGGCGTTACTGCGTGGACGCGCAGCACGTCGGCCACGCCTTCGCCGGGCAGCACGGCCTCAACGCCACCGACCTGCAGGCGCTGATCGCCGTGATGGACGCCGAACTGCACGGTGATCCGATCACCCCCGGGCGCCTCGGTGAGCACCTCGACCTCGCCTCCGGCTCGGTCACCGCGCTGATCGACCGACTGGAGCGCGCCGGGCACCTGCGCCGCGACCGGGACCCCACCGACCGGCGGAAGGTTCTGCTGCGCTACGCCGACCGGGGGGCCGAGTTGGCGATGGGCTTCTTCCGGCCGTTGGGCGAACGCACCGACCGGGTGATGACCGACTTCAGCGACGAGGAGCTCGAGGTGGTGTACCGGTTCATGACGGCGATGGGAGTCTCGCTGCGGGAGCACCGGGACGAGGTCCGCTCCGCTCGCGCGGAGCCGTCCCGGCGCCGGGTGGACTGAGCCGGTGTTGGGGCGACTGGCTTCCGGACTGGCCACCGCCGCACTGCGGCTGCCGCCGGCACGCACCCGGCGGATCGCCGTCACCCGGGACATCGCGGTCCGGGTACGCGACGGGGTGATTCTGCGCACCGACCACTACGCGCCCGACCTGGCCGGTGTACCCACCGTGCTGATCCGCACCCCGTACGGCCGATCCGGACCGATGCGGCTGCTCTGCCGGCTCGCGGCCGAGCAGGGCTTCCACGTGGTCATCCAGTCCTGTCGGGGCACCGGCGGCTCGGGCGGCTCGTTCGACCCGTTCGTGCACGAGCGCGACGACGGGCTGGACACCCTCGACTGGCTGCGCCGGCAGCGCTGGTGGAGCGGGGCGTTCGGCATGTTCGGCGCCAGCTACCAGGGGTTCGTGCAGTGGGCCCTGGCCGCCGACGCGGGCCAGGAGCTGCGCGCGATGGTCGCCGTGGCGACCGCCTCGACCACCCGCGACTCCACGTACGCGGGAGAGTCGTTCGCCCTGGACACGGTGCTGACCTGGGTGGAGCTGCTGCAGGCGCAGACCGTGCCGTGGCTGGCCCGGCAGTGGGAGCTCAAACGGGGGCAGCCGCGGCTGATCGCCGCGCTGTCGCACCTGCCGCTGATCGAGGCGGACCGGGTCGCCACCGGGGCGACCGTGCCGTTCTTCCAGGAGTGGCTGCGCCACCACACACCGCAGGCCGACTACTGGCGGACCCGGGTCTTCGACGACCGGCTGCACCTGGTCCGGACCCCGGTGGCGATGGTCAGCGGCTGGCACGACATCTTCCTGCCGGCCCAGCTGCGCGACTACGCGGCGCTGCGGGCCACCGGTGGGCAGCCGCGACTGGTCGTCGGGCCGTGGACCCATGGCAGCCCGGGACTGTTCGTGGCCGCGCTGCGCGAAGGGCTGGGCTGGCTCGACGCGCACCTGTCCACCGGCGGCACCGACCACCCGGCAGGTCACTGTCCGGTGCGGGTGTACGTGGGCGGCACCGGCGGGGGTTGGCGCGACCTGCCCGACTGGCCGCCGCCCGCCAGTGCCACCCGATGGCACCTGCATCCGCGGGCCGTCCTGCGGACCTGCCCGGCGGCGCCGTCGCCGCCGGACGGGTTCTGGTACGACCCGGCCGACCCGACCCCGTCGCTGGGCGGCCCGCTGCTGGTGGCCCAGCGCGCCGGGCCGGTCGACAACCGCCCGGTCGAGGCCCGAAAAGACGTGCTGACCTGGACGAGCGAGCCGCTCACCGACGCCGTCGAGGTGATCGGGCCGGTCCGGGCGGAGATCCATCTGCGCAGCGAGCTGACCCATCTGGACGTCTTCGTGCGACTGTGCGACGTGGACCGGCGAGGTCGATCCTGGAACGTCTGTGACGGACTGGTGCGCCTCGATCCGGAGCGTTTTCCCCGCGACGCCACGGGTGCCGTGGTGGTGCCGGTCGAGCTGTGGCCCGCCGCCCACCGCTTCGCCCCCGGTCATCGGTTGCGGCTGCAGGTCTCCGGCGGCGCCCACCCGCGGTACGCGCGCAACCCGGGTACCGGTGAACCACTGGGCGCCGCAGTTACCCTCCGTGGTGGCTATCGGGAGATCCTGCACGACCCTGATCACCCGTCCGCAGTGGTCCTGCCGATCGTCCATCCTGGCTCTCAGCCTTTTCCAAGCTGAATGGACCGCCTCTGAGCTGGGCATTTACCAGTTTCGAGGGCTATGGTTGGGATATGCCCGGCGCCGTGCAACCGATGGCCGGGCCTGCCTGTGAGGCCTCACCACCGCGTACGCGGTGTCACCGTCGTGCCCGGCCCCCGACCGATAAGCAAAGGGGGACCCATGACGCGGGCACCGGCAAATCTGTTAGCCGTCCGCAGTCTGCTACTCGAGCATCTCAACCGCGACCCGAACCGGGCGCGCGACGAGGATCTCGAACCCAACGAGGTCGGCATCGTCGGTGATGCCAACCATCGAGGCGGCTACCACTGTGGATCTAACCGGGTCGTCACGAACGACTACTCCGTGGTCGAGTCGTCCCGGGACCGCAACGGCCTGACCCTCGACGCCGCCGCGCTGGACGTGGGACTGTTCCGCGTCAGCTCCGACGGCCGTGACCACAACCTCTTCACGTTCTCGGCTTGGTGCGTGGCGCAGTGTGTCGCCAACGCCCCGGACACCCGGGACATCCGAGAGATCATCTATTCGCCCGACGGCACGGTGGTCAGGCGCTGGGACCGGCTCGGCCGGCGCAGCACCGGTGACCGCTCCCACCTGTGGCACACCCACTTCAGCTTCTTCCGCGACTCGATCAAGGCGAACCGCGACCAGAGACCGCTGTTCCGCCGTTACCTGAGCGCCATCGGTCTCGTCAAGCTAGAGGAGGAGAACGACATGACACCCGAGGAGCACAACTGGTTGGAGACCGTCCACCGCAACCTCACCGTCCTGGACGGGCGCAACCCGGTCGGGCAGATCTACACCCGGATGGCCATGGGTGAGGACCACATCGATCCGAAGTTCGTGGTCGGGCACCCGACGCTGCGCACGCTCGGCGCTCAGCTCACCGCAATGCAGACGGCGTTGAAGTCGCTGGGAAACCGGGACGTCGCCGACGAGCAGGCGATCATCACCGGAGTGCTCGCCGGCCTGACTCCGCAGGAGATCGCCGCGGCGATCCCGCCCACCGTGGCAGACCAGGTCGTGACGGAGTTGAGTCGGCGACTGGCGGCCTGAGCGTTCCGTACCGACGGACATCGGTGGCGGTGGCCGAACGGGCCACTGCCACCGTGCCGGGCGTTGGTCGCTGGGTGCGGCCGGCGCACCGCACCGGCGATCGGGCTCATCAGCGACGGGCTCGCCCGTCGGGCAAGGGTGTCAAGAGACCACGGCGGCGGCCGGTGACCGGCCGCCGCCCCGGCACGAATCAGAGCGGACGGACGTTGTCCGCCTGCGGTCCCTTCTGTCCCTGGGTCACGTCGAACTCGACCTTCTGGCCCTCGGTCAGTTCCCGATAGCCACTCGACGAGATCGCCGAGTAGTGGACGAAGACGTCGGGACCACCGCCGTCCTGCTCGATGAAGCCGAAGCCCTTTTCGGAGTTGAACCACTTCACGGTGCCGGTTGCCATGCGTACTCTCTCCCTGTTTCATGCGAGCGACCGCCGGCTCCGCGCCGACGATCGCCCAATACCCTCCCGACAGTAACCGGTGAAGGGCGAATTTGCCGGGCGAAGCGCGTCACGCGGCGAGGCGAGATGAAGTAACAGGCATCAGGGATCACCCCGAGAGGCCCCGGCGGAGTTCGGGAGAAATACCTGATGCCCAGGCTGGCCGCCAGGTCATAGCGTACGAGACATGGCGGACCAGTTGGCTCAGGTCGGAGAGCTTCCCCTAGCCCTGCTGATGGCGGTGCTCGGGGTGGTCATGCTCTTCGACGCGATGCCGCTGTTCGGGGTCCTCGTCCCCGGCGACGTGGCGGTGCTCGCCGCGGTGGCGGTCGGCAGTCCCACCACCGGGCTGGCGACCTTCGTCGCCGTGGTCAGCGGATGTCTCGTCGGCTGGTCCCTGAGCTTCCTGGTCGGCCGTCGGTGGGGCGACCGGCTGCGGCACAGCAGCTTCGGCAACTGGGTCGGCGAGGCCCGGTGGGCCGCGGCCGAACGCATCCTGCGCCGTGACGGTGGCCGCCTGGTCGTGGTCGCGCCCTTCCTGCCGGTGTTCAACGCGCTGCTGCCCCTGGCGGCCGGCGGGCTGCACATGTCGTACCGGCGGTTCATCGGCTTCGCAGCCCTCGGCGCCGGCGCGTGGGCCGGGCTCTACCTGGCGGTGGGCACCGCGTCGCGGTCGCTGACCGGGCTGCTCCCGGCCGGGGCGAGCCCGCTGCTGGTGACCATGGCCGGGGGCCTGCTGCTGGCTGCCCTGGCACTGCTCGGCACCCGACGCCGGCTGCGACGAACGGTCACCGGCTGACCGGTCACGTCGACCCCGGTCGCCAGGTGACGAGGATCATCGCGCCGTGACCGGTACGCCGGCCTCGGTCACCAGCCGCGAGACCGCCACTCGGCCAGGTGCGGGCGCTCCGCGCCGATCGTCGAGTCCCGGCCGTGCCCCGGGTAGAACCAGGTTTCGTCCGGCAGCCGGTCGAACAACTTGTGCTCGACGTCGTCGATGAGCGTGGCGAAGCGCTCCGGATCCTGGTCGGTGTTGCCGACCCCGCCCGGGAAAAGGCTGTCCCCGGTGAAGAGGTGCGGGCCGCCGGCCGGGTCGCGGTAGAGCAGCGCCACCGAACCCGGGGTGTGACCCTTGATGTGGATGACCTCCAGGGAGCAGTCGCCGACCGGCACGGTGTCGCCCTCCGCCAGGGTCTCCGCCTCGATCGGCAGCCCGTCCGCGTCGTCGGCGTGCACCAGTACCCGGGCGCCGGTCTTGGCCACCACCTCCTCCAGCCCCACCCAGTGGTCCATGTGCTGGTGCGTGGTGACCACCGCACGCAGCCCCGCGTCGGCGATCAGTTCCAGCAGGCGGGGAGCCTCGTTCGCCGCGTCGATCAGCACCTGCTCACCGGTGCCGTTGCAGCGCAGCAGGTACGCGTTGTTGTCCATCGGCCCGACCGACACCTTGGTGATGGTCAGCCGGTCGAGTTCGCGTACGGCCGGCGGGCCGCCGGGGGTGACATCTCCGCTGTAGGTCATGGCTCCCTAGATCCATTCGGGTGGGCGGGGCAGTTGACCGTCGGGGGTGACGGTCAGGGTGGTGCCGGCGTCGCGGCCGGTCAGCCAGGCGGCGAGCTCGGCCGCGGAACCGGCGACGACGGGTGCCCGGTCGCGGTCCCCGATCACCAGTTCGTGGCTGCTGCCGTCGAACCGCAGCACCATCGCGGGGGCGTCGTCGCGCTTGGCGAAACCGGAGGCGACCTCGTGTAGCAGTCGGTGGCCGAAGTTCGGGGACCAGTCCGCCAGCCGGTAGCCGGCGATCAGGTCGACATGGTGGATCTCCAACTCCCGCAGGCGACCCCAGACGAGCAGGGCCGCCGGCCAGGGACCACGTCGGGTCTCGACGGTGGCGGCCCACGCCGGCACCGGCATCGCGGCGACCGCCTCGGCGAACCGGTCCGCGCTGCGCCGCAGGTCGTCCAGCTGCTCCTCGGGCGGACGGAGGGCGCCGGCCTCGATGTCGGCGGTCCGGGCCGCGGCGCTGGCGTACATCGGGATCTGCTCGCCGGTCCGCGCCGAGGTGAGCAGGTTGACGAAGCCGTCGGCGTTGCGGGCCAGGTGGGCGAGCACGTGCCCGCGGCTCCAGCCCGGCAGCAGCGACGGTGCCCCGAGGTCGGCGGCGGCGAAGCCGGCCGCCGTCCGCAGCAGGCGCGCCGTGGCGTCGTCCACCTCACCGGTCAGCAGGAGGGGATCCATGGTCACGCCCCGACCCTAGTCGCCCGTGCCTGCCGCGTCGCTGGGGAATTCACTTCCGGTCCGGGACCCGCCCGGCCTACCGTCGGTGTCGTCGAACCCTTCTCAACCTCGACCGCAGCGCGTGCGTACCGCCTGGCGACCTCGCGGTCCGCCGGAGCGCAGGGGAGGTTGAAGGGTTCCGTTCGCGGCGCCGGAGCGGAGGAGGTGGTGGTCATGCCGGTCACCGCACCCGTGTATCACCCGCACCGACTCTGAGCGAGGAATCATGGCGATCACGCTGAGCGCCCTCGGTTGGGACACCGACCGGGCGGCCCATCTGCTACGTATCCGTACCGACCACCGTCCGGGCCGGGTGTCCCGGGTCGACCGTGGCGTCTGCACCGTGCTCACCGAGCACGGGCCGTTGCGCGCCTCCGTCGGTGGGGCCGTGCTGGCCTCCGCCGCGGGCGATCCCACCCGGCTGCCGTGCGCGGGCGACTGGGTGCTCCTGTGCTCCTGGCCCGACGCGCGGGTGACGGTGGAGGCGGTACTGCCCCGGCGGACCGCACTGATCCGGCGTACCGCCGGCAGGGACGCCGGTGGGCAGCTCCTGGCCGCCAACCTGGACGTCGCGGCGGTGGTGGAGCCGGTCCACCCCGCGCCCGACGCCGGCCGCATCGAGCGCCTGCTCGCCCTGGTCCACGAGTCGGGCGCCCGGCCGCTGGTGGTGCTGACCAAGACCGACCTGGCGGCCGACCCGGCGGCGATCGCGCGCCAGCTCACCGCTCTCGCGCCCGGCGTGCCGGTGCTGCCGGTCAGCGCCGAGCACGGCACCGGGCTGGACCCGCTGCGTGCGCAGGTGGGGCCGGGCCGGACGCTCGGCCTGCTCGGACCTTCCGGCGCCGGCAAGTCGAGCCTGGTCAACGCGCTCGCGTCAGCGGTGGTGATGCCCACCCAGGCGATCCGGCGGGTCGACGGCAAGGGCCGGCACACCACCACCTGGCGGTCGCTGGTGCCGCTGCCCGGTGGCGGTGCCGTGCTGGACACCCCAGGGGTCCGGGCCGTCGGTCTGCTGGACGGCTCGACCGGGCTCGACCGGGCCTTCGTCGACATCGCCGACCTTGCCACCGGCTGCCGCTACGGCGACTGCGGGCACGAGGCGGAGCCGGGCTGCGCGGTGCGGGAGGCGCTGGACGCCGGTGAGCTGACCGCCCGCCGTTTTCAGAGCTGGCGGCGGCTGCAACGCGAGGTCGCCCACGAGACCCGCCGCCGCGCCGCCCGCCCCACCCGCCGCACCCGCTCCCACCCCCACTGACCCCCCACCCCCTCACCCCACCCCCCACCTCACCCCCTCACGCCCACATTCCTGCCGCCGATCATGCAGTTGTGGTCGTCGATACGCCCCTTTCGGCCGTTTTGGAGCTGCCACAACTGCATGATCGGCGCGGTCGGGGGTGGGGGTGGTGCGGTCGGGGGGTGGGGCGGGGGCGGTGGGGGTGGGGTGGGGATGTGTGGGTGGGGGAAGTTGTCGTAGGGCGGGTCTACAGTTGCCGGGGCGCACTCTCCGCGCCGGCACAACCGCTGGGTTCATCCCAAAAGCGGACAGATCACCTCGTCATTCTCACCCGGGAGTACACGGACCGTGGCCGACCGTTTGATCATTCGTGGCGCGCGCGAGCACAACCTGCGTGACGTCAGTCTCGACCTGCCCCGGGACGCCCTGATCGTGTTCACCGGGCTGTCCGGGTCGGGCAAGTCCAGCCTGGCCTTCGACACGATCTTCGCCGAGGGGCAGCGCCGCTACGTCGAGTCGCTCTCGTCGTACGCCCGGCAGTTCCTCGGTCAGATGGACAAACCGGACGTCGATTTCATCGAGGGTCTGAGCCCCGCGGTCTCCATCGACCAGAAGTCGACCTCGCGCAACCCGCGCTCGACGGTCGGCACCATCACCGAGGTCTACGACTACCTCCGGCTGCTGTTCGCCCGGGTCGGTGAGCCGCACTGCCCGGTCTGTGGCGAGCGGATCTCCAAGCAGAGCCCGCAGCAGATCGTCGACCGGGTGCTCGCGATGGCCGAGGGGACCCGTTTCATGGTGCTCGCCCCGGTGGTGCGGGGCCGTAAGGGCGAGTACGTCGACCTGTTCGCCGAACTCCAGGCCAAGGGGTACGCGCGAGCCCGGGTCGACGGCGTGGTGCACCAGCTCACCGAGCCGCCGAAGCTCAAGAAGCAGGAGAAGCACACCATCGAGGTGGTGATCGACCGGCTCAGCGTGAAACCCAGCGCCAAACAGCGGCTGACCGACTCCGTCGAGGCGGCGTTGGGCCTCTCCGGTGGGCTGGTCCTGCTCGACTTCGTCGACCTGCCCGAGGACGGCCCCGACCGGGAGCGTCGTTACTCCGAGCACCTGGCCTGCCCCAACGACCACCCCCTCGCGATCGAGGATCTGGAGCCCCGGGTCTTCTCGTTCAACGCGCCCTACGGCGCCTGCCCGGAGTGCACCGGCCTCGGCACCAAGAAGGAGGTCGACCCGGAGCTGGTCGTGCCGGACCCGGAGCGCACCCTGCGCGAGGGGGCGATCCAGCCCTGGGCCACCGGGCACAACCTGGAGTACTTCCTCCGCCTGCTGGAGGCGCTCGGTGAGGCCGAGCACTTCGACATCGACACGCCCTGGCGGGCGTTGCCGGCCCGGGCGCAGAAGACCGTCCTGCACGGCTCCGACGACCAGGTGCACGTGCGCTACCGCAACAAGTACGGCCGGGAGCGCTCGTACTACACCGGCTTCGAGGGTGTGGTGCAGTGGATCGAGCGCCGGCACTCGGACACCGAGTCGGAGTGGTCCCGGGACAAGTACGAGGGCTACATGCGCGACGTGCCGTGCGCGGCCTGCGGTGGCGCTCGACTCAAGCCCGAGGTGCTGGCCGTCACCCTCGCCGGGCGCAGTATCGCGGAGGTCTGCAACCTGTCGGTCGGCGAGTGCGCCGACCTGCTCTCCGGCATCGAGCTGACCGACCGGCAGAAGCTGATCGCCGAGCGGGTGCTCAAGGAGATCAACGCCCGGCTGCGCTTCCTGCTCGACGTCGGGCTGGACTATCTCTCCCTCGACCGGCCGGCCGGCACCCTCTCCGGCGGCGAGGCGCAGCGCATCCGGCTGGCCACCCAGATCGGTTCCGGGCTGGTCGGCGTGCTCTACGTACTGGACGAGCCGTCGATCGGTCTGCACCAGCGCGACAACCACCGGCTGATCGAGACCCTGATCCGGCTGCGTGGGCTCGGTAACACGTTGATCGTGGTCGAGCACGACGAGGACACCATCCGCACCGCCGACTGGATCGTCGACATCGGCCCCGGGGCGGGGGAGCACGGCGGACAGATCGTGCACAGCGGCTCGGTGCCGGCGCTGCTGGAGAACCCGGAGTCGATGACCGGGGCGTACCTGTCGGGCCGCCGGGAGATTCCGACGCCGAACGAGCGCCGGCCGCACACCCCGGGGCGGGAGCTGGTGGTGCACGGCGCCCGCGAGCACAACCTGCGCAACCTGACCGTGAGCTTCCCGCTGGGCCAGTTGATCGCCGTCACCGGGGTCAGCGGCTCCGGCAAGTCGACCCTGGTCAACGACATCCTCTACGCCGTGCTGGCCAATCAGATCAACGGTGCCCGGCTGGTGCCCGGCCGGCACACCCGGGTCGCCGGGCTGGAGCACGTCGACAAGGTCGTCGGTGTCGACCAGTCGCCGATCGGCCGCACGCCGCGCTCCAACCCGGCCACCTACACCGGCGTCTGGGACCACGTCCGCAAGCTGTTCGCCGAGACCACCGAGGCCAAGGTCCGGGGGTACGGCCCGGGCCGGTTCTCGTTCAACGTCAAGGGCGGTCGCTGCGAGGCGTGCTCCGGCGACGGCACCATCAAGATCGAGATGAACTTCCTGCCCGACGTGTACGTCCCCTGCGAGGTCTGCAAGGGCGCCCGCTACAACCGGGAAACCCTCGAGGTGCACTACAAGGGCAAGACCGTCTCGGACGTGCTGGAGATGCCGATCGAGGAGGCGGCCGAGTTCTTCTCCGCCATCCCGGCCATCCACCGGCACCTCAGGACGCTGGTCGACGTGGGCCTGGGCTACGTCCGGCTGGGTCAGCCCGCGCCGACCCTGTCCGGCGGCGAGGCGCAGCGGGTCAAGCTCGCCTCCGAGTTGCAGAAGCGGTCCACCGGGCGGACGGTCTACGTGCTCGACGAGCCGACCACCGGCCTGCACTTCGAGGACATCCGCAAGCTGCTGCTGGTGCTGGAGGGGCTGGTCGACAAGGGCAACACGGTGATCACGATCGAGCACAACCTCGACGTGATCAAGACTGCCGACTGGCTGATCGACATGGGTCCCGAGGGCGGCCACCGGGGCGGTACCGTGCTCGCCGCCGGCAGCCCGGAAGAGGTCGCCGAGGTCGTCGAGAGCCACACCGGGCAGTTCCTGCGTACCGTGCTCAAGCTGGACGGATCCGCGAAGGGCGCGGCGGCGGCCACCGCCCGCGCGGCCAAGGCCAACGGCAGCAAGGCGCGCGGCGGCCGGAAGGTCACCGCCGGCGCGCGCTGACCTGGTGCCCACCACCCGGTGCTCGGCCGGTGCGTGGCGCGTCGGGGACCGGGACGGAGTAGCCGATCGGGTGAACCGCCAGGCAGAGTGGTGCGTGTAGGGGAAGGTAGCCACAGAACATGCACGGTGGTAGCCGACGAAAGAGGCGATGCATGAGCGAGCGCAGCGGAGGGCTGGCATGAGCGACGACCAGGTGCTGGCCGGGCCGGAGACGCGGACCCGCCGGGCCGTGCTGACGGGTGCGGGTGCGCTCGGCGCGGCGGTGGTCCTGGCCGGCTGCGGCGATGCGGACTCCGGCGACGGCGCGGCTCCGACCAGCGGTGGTCCGCAGGTCACCAACACCGGTGACGCCGGCGGTGGGGACCGTGAGGGCGCCCAGTCGTTGGCCAAGACCACCGACATCCCGGTCGGCGGCGGCGCGGTCTTCGCCGCCCAGGGCGTGGTGATCACCCAGCCGAGCCCGGGCGAGTTCAAGGGCTTCGACCCGGTCTGCACCCACCAGGGCTGCCCGGTGTCGAACGTCGACGGCGGCACCATCAACTGCACCTGCCACGGCAGCAAGTTCTCCATCGAGGACGGGTCGGTCAAGGCGGGCCCGGCCACCACGGGGTTGCCGGCCAAGGACGTCAAGGTCGACGGCGACCAGATCTCGCTGGCCTGAGTCGACACCCGGTCGCGGCCGGGACGGTAACGTCCCGGCCGCGACCGGCGACCTCACTGGGCGTACGCCGACATCTCCCAGAGCGAGAAGCCGTACGAGGTGCCCCGGGTCAGCCCGTACATCCGCACGTACCGGGCCTGCTGCGGGGCGAAGGCGACCACGTCGGTGCCGCCGTCGCCGGCCGTGGTCGACCAGACCTGTCGCCAGGTGCTCCCGTCGGAGGAGACCTCGACCCGGTACGACCGGGCGTACGCCGCCTCCCAGGCCAGCACCACCCGACCCACCGGCCGT
Source organism: Micromonospora phaseoli (assembly GCF_900109115.1). GTDB lineage: Bacteria > Actinomycetota > Actinomycetes > Mycobacteriales > Micromonosporaceae > Micromonospora > Micromonospora phaseoli. The sequence goes on along the minus strand of NZ_FNYV01000012.1, from coordinate 99,209 downwards.
ACCGACCCCAGATCCACTCGGAGCCACTGGTTGTCCGACCAGGAGCTGGCCCACCGGGTGCCCAGGTCGCCGTCGACGGCGCGGGCCGCGCCGTTACCCAACTGGCTGCTGGAGGCGGTCGCCGTCCGGCCTGCCGCCAGGTTGGTCAGGTCGGCACCCCGTCGGGCGGGGAACGAGACCACCTGCTGGTAGGTGGGGCGGTTCTGCCAGGCGATGGTGGCGTGCTTGATGCCGCCCAGCGGTGACTGGATGATCGCGTCGGCGCACCACTGGTCGCCGGCGGCGCAGCTGGCGTCGCCCGGGTAGGTCTGCGCGGCCGGCGTCGTCGACGCCGTGCGGAGACTGTCGAGCAGGATCTGCCGGCAGGCACCGAGGTTCCCGTTGCCGCAGAAGGTGCGCCCGGGGCCACCGGCGACCGGATCACCCAGGACGGCGCGCAGATCCTTGTCGACGTAGCCCCACCAGCCGTACTGGAACGCCGAGCCCTTGTGGGTCTGTGCGCCGCTCGCCGACGACGGCAGGTTCGACACGTCGCCCTGCTGGTGCCCGGAGGGCGACTCGTTGACCTGCAGGGTGTTGACCAGGGACTGGTAGAGCTCCGCACCGAGGGGATCGCGGAACATGCCCCGCACCAGCAGCGGCCACCAGGCGTCGAAGGTCCGGATCGCCTCGGCGTGCTGGTACACCTTGCTGCCCTTGGTCGTCTCCACCCGCAGCGCGCCCGCCTGCCGCCAGGTCTTCAACCGACTGATCTCGGTGGCCAGGGCGCTGTCGGTGACCGGCTGGCTCTCCAGCACCCGGATCAGATCGTCGAGCACCTCGGCGCCGCGCAGGTCGGTCAGGCCGGCCCGCTGCACCAACTCGGTCAGCGAGGCCCGGTCGAACTTGCGGCCCGCCGCGAGGGCCGCCTTCACCGGCCGGTCCAGCAGGTCCCCCCGGTGCACGGCACCGAAGCTGAAGTTGCCGTCGGCGGCACCGAAGTCCTTGGCCTGCTTGTTGTTCCAGCTGATGTAGTAGTCCTGGTTGATCGACTGCGGGTGTGCCGAGGCCGGCGCGTACCGGGCGGTGCGGGTGTCCGGGTCGTAGTCCTGCCATTCGTAGGCCCGCTCGGCCTTCATCGGCAGGTTCGGGTTGGTGCCGGCGGCCCGCAGCGGGTTGAGGCCGGAGTTGAAGTACGCCGACTCGGTGGAGTTGACGTAGAACCAGTTGAAGGCGTAGTCGACGTTCTGCGCCGAGCTGAGGAACGCGGCGCCCGAGCCCATCTGGGTCGGGTCGTTGAACATCTGGAAGCCGATCGCGGAGTTGGCCTCCCGCCCGTAGGTGGAGCGCAGCTGGGTGAAGGCGTGTGGGACGCCGCCGACAGCGCCGCGCCAGGCCACCAGGCCCAGCCTGGTACGCCAGGCGACGAGCTTGTACGACCCGGCGGCGGTGCCGTCGGCGACGGTCGGGTTCCACCGGTTGACGTGCGACAGCTCCTCCATCGCCAGGCACTGGCCGCGGAACAGGTAGTGGTTGCTGGCCTGCGTCGGTGTGCCACCGCCGGGTACGCAGAGCGGCACCGCGTACGTGTCGGTGATGTCGTGGACGGAGGAGGTGGCGCTCCAGGCGTAGTCCTGTCCCCGGCCGAGCAGGACGTAGAGGTTGAGCCCGGCGAAGGCGGCCCCCCGGGCGCTGATTCCCGGGCCCTGTAGCTCCTGGACCATCAGCAGCTGCGGAGAGAAGTAGCCGGTCTGCGGCCCGAAGACGGCGATCGGGTGCCCGCTGGCGGAGTGCTCGGCGGAGATCACCGCCGCGTTGGACATGCCCCGGTGGGCCGGGTCGATCGTCAGCCCGGACAGCGCGGCGGCCAGTTCCGAGCCACTGTTCGAGGCGGGGGTCGCGGCGGCGGTGGCGGAGCCGGTGGGGTTGGTGAAGACCGGCTCGACCCGGGCGGAGCCGGCGTCGGGCAGCACCACGCTGGGGGCGTCGGGGGAGGCGTCGCCGGACGGGAAGCTCTGCCCGTCGTGCAGGGTCAGCACGGTCTCCGGGTCGTTCTGGCCCCGGAAACCGTTCCACACCCGGTCGCCCTCGACCGGGCCGTACTTGGCCCGGGCGGCGATGCGGACCAGTGCGGACTGCATCTCGGTGCCGCCGCCCCCGCCGAACAGACCGCCGACCACGCCGGCGATGGCGACCAGGTCGGTCATCACGAAGGGCTTCGGCCCACCGGCGTTGGTGATCGCGTCGAGGTGCCCGGTCAGCACGTACTCCCCGGGACAGTTGCGATTGGCCATGCAGGTGCGGATGTAGGCGTTCACCCCGGAGATGTACTCCTGCACGTCGGTGTAGAGCTGCTCACCGCGCGCCCCACCCTGCTGCCGCAGCGCCGCCACCTGGGCCACCAGGTCCGCCTCGGTGTACGGGGAGGTGCGCCAGACGCTCTGCTCAAGGGCGCGGTTGCCGGGGGCGCCGCCGGCGAAGGGGGTCAGGGTGCCCCGGCCGACATGGCGCAGCAGGTCCATGGTGAAGAGCCGGTCCTCGGCTCCGGCGTACCCGGCGCCGTACATGGTGCCGGCCCGGGTGGTGCCGGTGATGTGTGGGACGCCGGTGGCCCGGTCCCGCACGATGCGTACGTCCGAGCGCGGCGAGTAGTCGCGTTCCACCTGGCTGGGGGCGACCCCGAAGGAGGCGTCGTTGAAGAAGGTGCCGATGTGATCCTCGCGTAGCCCGGCGTAGCCGTAGACGAGGTCGGCGTACCTGTCGAGTTGGTCGGCGGAGTGCCGGGGGAGGGTGCCGAAGGCCTGGTTGCCCAGGATCTCGACAAGGGTGGCGTTGCCGTTCTGGCCGGGCGGCAGGATCTCCGCGCACTCGCCGAGGCAGTAGTCGTTGCCGGCGAAGGCGGTGGCGACGTTCGTCGAGCCGGTGGTGGCCGGCGCGCCGGTCGAGGCGGGCGTGGTGGTGGCGGTGGTGGCGGTGGCGGTGGCGGGGACGGCGACCAGGAGGGCGGCGACGGCGACGGCGGTCGTCGCGCCGGCGAGCAGCCGGCGGCTGGCGGTGTGACCGGACATGGCGCTCCTCTGTGGACGGGGGCCATTGGACGGGATCATTACATGAAGAACATTCGGTTACTGGATGGTAGGCTGCCGCGCTCGATATTGGAAGGTGTCTATCGAGACGCCGGACGAGCCGGCCGCAACCGCAGCCGGGCCGCAACCGCAGCCGGGCCGCGGCCGCAGCCGGGGCCGGGGCGGGTTCACCGACTCGGGTTGAGCTGGGGGTGTCGGGGGCGGCGACTAGGCTCGCCGGTGTGGCTGATCCGTCGACCTACCGTCCCGCGCCGGGCACGATCCCCGAGGCACCGGGGGTCTACCGCTTCCGTGACGGCACCGGGCGGGTCATCTACGTCGGCAAGGCGAAGAACCTGCGCAGCCGGCTCAACTCCTACTTCGCCGACCTCTGGGGGCTGCACCAGCGCACCCAGCAGATGGTCACCACGGCGGAGGCGGTGGACTGGGTCACCGTCGGCACCGAGGTCGAGGCGCTCCAGCTCGAATACACCTGGATCAAGCAGTACGACCCGAGGTTCAACGTCCGCTACCGCGACGACAAGTCGTACCCGTACCTCGCGGTTACCCTCGACGAGGAGTTTCCCCGGCTACAGGTGATGCGGGGCGCCAAGCGCAAGGGGGTGCGCTACTTCGGGCCGTACTCACACGCCTGGGCGATCCGCGAGACGCTCGACCTGCTGCTGCGGGTCTTCCCGGCGCGGACCTGCTCGGCCGGGGTGTTCAAGCGGGCCGGCCAGGTCGGCCGCCCGTGCCTGCTCGGCTACATCGGCAAGTGCTCGGCGCCCTGTGTCGGCAGCGTCACGGCGCAGCAGCACCGCGAGATCGTGGACGATTTCTGCGACTTCATGGCCGGGCGGACCGACAGCATGGTGCGCAAGCTGGAACGCGAGATGGCCGAGGCCAGCGCGGAGCTGGAGTTCGAGCGGGCGGCGCGGCTGCGCGACGACGTCGCCGCGCTGCGTCGGGCGATGGAGAAGCAGACAGTGGTGCTCGGCGACGGCACCGACGCCGATGTGGTCGCCTTCGCCGACGACCCGCTCGAAGCCGCCGTCCAGGTCTTCCACGTGCGGGGCGGCCGGGTGCGCGGCCAGCGCGGCTGGGTGGTGGAGAAGACCGAGGACCTGACCATGGGCGATCTGGTGCACCACTTCTGCACCCAGGTCTACGGTGGCGAGCAGGGCGAGGCCGACGTACCGCGCGAGCTGCTGGTGCCCGAGTTGCCGGCCGACGCCGACGCCCTGGCCGACTGGCTCTCCGCCCACCGGGGCGCGCGGGCGACGCTGCGGGTGCCCCAGCGCGGCGACAAGCGGGCCCTGCTGGAGACGGTCGAGCGCAACGCCAAGGACGCCCTGGCCCGGCACAAGCTCAAGCGGGCCGGCGACCTGACCACCCGCGGCAAGGCGCTCGACGAGATCACCGAGGCGCTCGGCCTGCGGACGGCGCCGCTGCGCATCGAGTGCTTCGACATCTCGCAGATCCAGGGCACCGACGTGGTGGCGAGCATGGTCGTCTTCGAGGACGGGCTGCCCCGCAAGAGCGAGTACCGCCGGTTCATCATCAGAGGCGCCACCGACGACCTCTCGGCGATGTCCGAGGTGCTGCGTCGCCGCTTCGCCCGCTACCTCGACGCCCGGGCCGAGACCGGCGAGGTCGGGGTGGAGTCCGCCGCGGAGGAGCCGGAGGTCGGCGTGCTGGTCGACCCGACCACGGGCCGGCCGCGCCGGTTCGCGTACCCGCCGCAGCTGGTGGTGGTCGACGGCGGTGCGCCGCAGGTGGCCGCCGCCGCCCAGGCGCTGGCCGAGCTGGGCATCGACGACGTGGCGCTGTGCGGGCTGGCCAAGCGGCTGGAGGAGGTCTGGCTGCCCGACGACGACTTCCCGGCCATCCTCCCGCGCACCTCGGAGGGGCTCTACCTGCTGCAACGGGTACGCGACGAGGCCCACCGGTTCGCCATCACCTTCCACCGCCAGCGTCGCTCGAAGCGGATGACCACCTCGGCACTGGACAGCGTCCCCGGCCTCGGCGAGATCCGCCGCAAGGCGCTGCTGCGCCACTTCGGCTCGCTCAAGCGCCTCTCGGCCGCCACCGTGGAGGAGATCACCGAGGTCCCCGGGGTGGGCCGCCGGACGGCCGAGGCAATCCTCGCCGCCCTCGACGGCGACGACAAGCAACCGTCCGTCGACTGACCGCCGCCCGCCACTCAGTCGGCGAGCACCCCGAGGAGCTGCTCGCCGTACTTGGCGAGTTTGTTCTCCCCGACGCCACTGATCCGGGACAGCTCCGCCAGCGACGACGGCGCGTCGGCGGCGATCTGCCGCAGCGTCGCGTCGTGGAAGATCACGTACGCGGGGAGGCCCTGTTCCTTCGCGGTCGCCGCCCGCCAGGCGCGCAGCCGCTCGAACGTGCCGGCCGCCTCCGCCGACAGCTCGGCGACCACCGTGGCCGCACCCCGGGGCTTGGCCACCTTCGCCGGGCGGGCCTGCTCGCGGCGCATCATCACGGTGCGCCGCCGGCCGAGCACCTCGGCGCTGCCGTCGGTCAGCGCCAGCGTGCCGTAGTCACCCTCGACGGCCAGCAGCCCCTCGGCGAGCAGTTGACGCACCACGCCGCGCCACTCTGTCTCGCTCAACTCGGTGCCGATGCCGAAGACGGTCAGCGAGTCGTGCCGGTGCTGCACGATCTTGTCGGTGCTGCGGCCCAGCAGGATGTCGACGCAGTGTCCGGCGCCGAATCGCTGGTTGCGCTCCCGGTCCAGCCGGAACACGGTGGAGAGCAGCTTCTGTGCCGCCACCGTGCCGTCCCACGACTCTGGTGGTGCCAGACAGGTGTCGCAGTTGCCGCAACTGCCGTCCAGCGCCTGGCCGAAGTAGTCGAGCAGCTGCACCCGGCGGCAGCGGACCGTCTCGCAGAGCGCCAGCATCGCGTCGAGGTGGGCGGCGAGGTTACGCCGGTGGGCCAGGTCGCCCTCCGACGTGTCGATCATCTTGCGCTGCTGCACCACGTCCTGCAGCCCGTACGCCAGCCAGGCGGTGGACGGCAGCCCGTCGCGGCCGGCCCGGCCGGTCTCCTGGTAGTAGCCCTCGACCGACTTCGGTAGATCGAGGTGGGCGACGAACCGGACGTCCGGCTTGTCGATGCCCATCCCGAAGGCGATCGTCGCCACCATCACCACCCCGTCGGCCCGCAGGAAACGCTGCTGGTTGGCGGCGCGGGTCGCCGCGTCCAGGCCGGCGTGGTAGGGCAGCGCGTCGACGCCGTTGGCGAGCAGGAACTCGGCCGTCTTGTCCACCGAGGCCCGGGACAGGCAGTAGACGATGCCGGCCTCGCCCGGGTGCTCATCGCGCAGCAGGGCGAGCAGCTGCTTGCGGGGCTCCCGCTTCGGCACGATCCGGTACTGGATGTTGGGCCGGTCGAAGCTGGCCACGAAGTGCCGCGCCTCGGTGAGCTTGAGCCGGGTGGCGATCTCGGCCCGGGTGGCGCTGGTCGCGGTGGCGGTCAGCGCGATCCTCGGCACCCCCGGCCAGCGCTCGTGCAGCATCGACAGGTTCAGGTAGTCCGGCCGGAAGTCGTGACCCCACTGCGACACGCAGTGCGCCTCGTCGATGGCGAACAGACCGATCCGGCCCCGGTCCAGCAGGCTCAGCGTGGCCCGGCTGGCCAACGCCTCCGGCGCGAGATAGAGCAGGTCGATCTCGCCGGCCACGAACTCCGCCTCGACCAGCCGGCGGGTGTCCAGATCCAGCGTCGAGTTGAGGAAGCCGGCCCGGACGCCGACCGCGGTCAGCGCGTCGACCTGGTCCTGCATCAGCGCGATCAGCGGTGAGACCACCACGGCCACGCCCTCGCGAACCAGCGCCGGGATCTGGTAACACAGCGACTTGCCGCCGCCGGTCGGCATCAGCACCAGCGCGTCGCCGCCGGCCACCACGTGGTCGATGACCTCGGCCTGGAAACCCCGGAAGGCGTCGTACCCGAAGACCCGCCGCAGCGTCTCCAGCGTGGCCGAACCTTCGCCAACCGGAGTCAGTTCGGTGGCCGGCGAGTCGGTGGCGGTGGTCAGGTCGACGGTGCTCACGTCGGCGGGGGAGGACATCCTGGGATTCTACGAGCCGCCCCCGACGGCCCCCCGACTCGAGCGGTCACCGGGCCCCGGTGTCGTCGCCCTCGCCCCGGCAGAGTCCGCCGAGTCCGGCCGCGCTGTGGAAGCCGGGATGGCGCGTAGGGCGAGCGCTCGAAGGGCGGCAGTCCAGGTGGTCTCGCCCCGGCGTGTCGAGTGGCTACGGTGCCACACTTCGAGCCGAGGAGCCCTGACGCTGGCGGCGTCATCCTCGCCCGGTTAGATGGGCGGGTGGCGGTACGCATCGATATTGACGCGCTGCGGGCGGCGGCAGGGGCCGTGGCCTGCGAGGTGGCGGAGCAGCTTCGGTCAGCTGGGCAACCTGACGCGATCGTGCCGGTGGGTGGGGGAGCCTCGTGCACCATCCGGGAGGCCGGGCAACCACCGTACGACGTGTGGGTCGGGATCACGGCGGACGGCTTCACCGCCGAGTGTGACTGCCCGACGCCGACGGAGTTGTGCGGCCACGCGGTGACGCTCGCCGATGCTGCCCTGGCGGCGGGATTCGCGTGGTCGTCGTTGGCCATGCCGCCCTCGGCCGAGGAGGTCGATTCCCGGGTCGCCGAGCTGGCCGACCTCGCGGGCAGCATCCCGGCCCGACGATTGGCGTTGCTGGTCGCCGAGTGGGCCGCTGCGGATCGGGTGCTGGAGACCCGGCTGCTGGGGTACGCCGGGCGGCTGGCGCCGCTCACCGACGCGGAACTGGCCGACGTCGGCCGGATGATCGACAACCTGGCCCACGAGGCGACCAGCGGCCACCGTTGGGACCTGCACGACGTGGAGAAGGCCGGCCGGGCCATCGTCGAGGAGGTGCGGGTGCTGAGCCAGCACCCGGCCAGCCCGGAGGCGCTGCTGGTGGTCGAGCGGGCGGCCCGCGCGTGGGACGGGTTGGCCGGCCACCTCTACGACGCCTGGGAAACCTACGAGGAGGAGCCGGCCGAGATCGGCGGTGCGCTGCGGGCGGCCCACATCCAGCTCTGCGAGCAGGTGCAACCGGACCCCGACGAGCTGGCCGACCGGCTGACCGAGATCATCGAGGCCGCCGAGGTCGAATCCTGTCTCGACGAGCCGGGGGACTACCTCGCTGTGCTGGGCCGTGACCGGGTCAGGAGGCTGCGCCGCCGGAGGTAGCCCGGGGTCGGTGGGCCTCGTTGGAGGTCAGGGGGCCGGGGGGACCGGGACCTGTTTCGCCCAGCGGACCTCCCCGTCCGCCTCGACGTAGCAGAACGCCACCACCAGGTGCGACGGGTCGGTCAGTGGCGCGGCTCCGACGCCCATCCGGAACAACGCGACCAGGTTGCCGTCGGCGACCGCGCGGGTGCCCACCGCGCCGAGGTTGTCCGGGGTCCTGAGCGAGTCGCTCGACCAGGGGCGCGCGGCGGCGCCGGCGAGCCAGTCGTAGCGCTCGGCCAGCACCTCGTACGAGCTGGCCCAGTTGAACCCGGTGCCGCCGGTGGCGTCCCAGCCGACGATCGGGCGCAGCACCCGGGCGGGAAGGTCGCGGTTGTCCAGCAGGATCACCTGGTAGGAACCCTGCTGGCTCGGCCCGGACCAGTGCAGCCGCAGCAGCACCGACTGGTCGTCCGGATCGCCGACCACAGTCTTTCCCGCGTTCCGTGAGCCGTGCGCGGCGGCAAGGTCGGACACCTGGTCGGGCTCGGGCAGCAGGGCCTCGACGGTCACCGTGACCGCATCGCCTCCGCTGCGCCACTCGCGCTCGCGTTCGCGGAACCGGTCCACGGTGGCCAGCACGGCCACGGTCGCCGCCACGAGAGCCACCACCCAGCGCAGCCGCGCCCCGTGCCTGCCCATGGCCGGAGAATAACGGCGCGCAGGGCCGCGCGCCGTCACCCAGCCGACACCCAAGCGAAGGAAGGGCCCCCTATTAACGCCTGGTGTATAGCAGGGGCCCCTTCTTAACCCGAGACGACCGCCACCATCAACCCGAGACGACCGCCACCAGCCGTCCGGTGGTGCATCCCGCCCGCCCCCGACCGGCGAGCTAGAGTCGCTGCTGACCATGCCCGGTCGGTATCGACCGAGGCGCAGCGGCTTGGGGGTTTACGGGTGAGTGAGGCGCACACGAACGGTCACCGCGCCGGCGTACCCGGCGAGCAGAACGGGACGGCGGCCGAGGTGGACACCACACTGGTCGTGGTCACCGGCCTCTCCGGTGGTGGGCGCAGCACGGTCGCCCGGGCCCTGGAGAACGTCGGCTTCTACGTCGTCGACAACCTCCCGCAGGCGCTGCTGCTGGACATGGCCGAGCTGGCGGTGAAGGCCGGCGGAGCGGCCCGGCGTACCGCGATGGTGCTGGACGTGCGGTCCCGGGCGTTCTCCACCGACCTGGCCGAGGCGATCCGGGAGCTGAAGGAGCGCGGCTACGCCCCCCGGGTGGTCTTCGTCGACGCCGACGACGAGGTGCTGATCCGCCGGTTCGAGAGCGTGCGGCGCTCACACCCGTTGCAGGGGGACGGGCGGCTCGCCGACGGCATCGCGGTCGAGCGGGGCCTGCTGGAGGAGGCCCGCGACCAGGCCGACGTGATCATCGACACCAGCCATCTGAACGTCAACCAGCTGCGCCGCCGGGTCGAGGAGCTGTTCGGTGGCGAGGACGCGCGCCGGCTGCGGTTGACCGTGATCTCCTTCGGCTTCAAGTACGGGCTGCCGCCGGACGCCGATTTCGTGCTCGACGCCCGGTTCCTGCCCAACCCGTACTGGGTGCCCGAACTGCGCGAGCACACCGGGCGGGAGGAGGCGGTCAGCGCGTACGTGCTGGGCCAGGAGGGCGCGAACGCCTTCGTCGATGCGTACACGGACCTGGTCAACGCCACCACCGCCGGCTTCGAGCGGGAGGGCAAGCGGTACCTGACCGTGGCGGTCGGCTGCACCGGCGGCAAGCACCGCAGCGTGGCGATCGCCGAGGAGCTGGCTGCCCGGCTGCGCCGCGCCGGGCTGGCGGCCAACGCGCAGCACCGCGACCTGGGGCGCGAATGACGATCCGGGTGGTGGCGTTCGGCGGCGGCCACGGCCTGTCCGCCTCGCTGCGCGCGCTGCGGCGCTGCGCCCCGGAGCTGGACCTGGACATCACCGCGGTGGTGACCGTCGGGGACGACGGCGGTTCCAGCGGTCGGCTGCGCGCCGAGCGGGGCGGGCTGCCCCCCGGTGACCTGCGGCAGGCGCTGGTCGCGCTGGCCGGCGACCATCCCGCCACCCGGCGCAGCGCCGGGCTGTTCCAGCACCGCTTCGGCGAGGTGCCGACCGGGGTACGGGGCGACGGGCTGGCCGGGCACGCGGTGGGCAACCTGGTGCTCTGCGGGTTGATGGAGCTGCTGGGTGACCCGGTGGCCGCCCTGGAGCACGCCGGGGCGATGCTCGGCTCGGTCGGCCGGGTGCTGCCGATGTCCCGCCAGCCGGTCGACATCGAGGCCCAGGTGCGTGGGGCGGACCCGGGGCGACCCGATGAGGTGTGCTCCGTGCGCGGCCAGCACCAGGTGGCGGTCACCACCGGTCGGGTCGAGTCGTTGCGGCTCAGCCCCCAGGCGCCGGCCGCGTGCGCGGAGGCGGTCGCCGCGATCGGCGCCGCCGACTGGTTGATCTTCGGGCCGGGCAGCTGGTACACCAGTGTCCTGCCGCACCTGCTGGTGCCGCAGCTGGCCGCGGCGATCCTGGTCAGCCCGGCCCGGCGGCTGGTCACCCTCAACCTCGCCGCCGAGAAGGAGACCCTCGGCCTGTCGGTCGCCGATCACCTGGCGGCGCTGCGCTGGTACCTGCCGGAGCTGACGGTCGACTTCGTGCTCGCCGACGCCAAGGCGGTCGGTGACCCCGAACCCGTCAACTGTGCGGCAGAATCGCTGGGAGCCCGACTGGTCCTCGCTCCCGTCGCGGTCGACGACGGCACTCCCCGTCATGATCCGGCCGCTCTGGGCGCCGCCCTGGTGCCCGTACTGGGCGCCGATCGTTAGACACGTACGTAATCTCCGGCGACACGCCGGAACGGGTCCGTGAGGGGACGCACAATGGCGATGACGGCTGCGGTCAAGGACGAGCTGAGTCGGGTCGACGTGCCCAAGCCCTGCTGCCGGCGGGCGGAGATGGCGGCGCTACTGCGATTCGCCGGTGGGCTGCACATCGTCTCGGGCCGGGTGGTGGTGGAGGCGGAGCTCGACACCGGTGCGGTGGCCCGGCGGCTGCGGCGCGAGATCGCCGAGGTCTACGGGTACCCGAGCGAGATCCACGTGCTCGCCTCCGGTGGGCTGCGCAAGGGAAGTCACTTCATCGTCCGGGTGGTCAAGGACGGTGAGGCGCTGGCTCGGCAGACCGGCCTGCTGGACGTGCGGGGCCGACCGGTGCGCGGGCTGCCGCCGCACGTGGTCGCCGCCAACGTGTGCTGCGCGGTGTCGGCCTGGCGCGGCGCGTTCATGGCACACGGCTCGCTGACCGAGCCGGGCCGTTCCAGCGCGCTGGAGATCACCTGCCCCGGTCCGGAGTCGGCCCTGGCGCTGGTCGGTGCGGCCCGCCGCATCGGCATCACCGCCAAGAACCGCGAGGTGCGCGGCGTCGACCGGGTGGTGGTCAAGGACGGTGACGCGATCGCCGCGCTGCTCACCCGGGTCGGCGCCCACGCGAGCGTGCTGGCCTGGGAGGAGCGCCGGGTCCGCCGTGAGGTCCGGGCGACGGCCAACCGGCTGGCGAACTTCGACGACGCCAACCTGCGGCGTTCGGCCCGGGCGGCGGTCGCCGCCGCGGCCCGGGTGACCCGGGCGCTGGAGATCCTCGCCGACGACGCGCCGGAGCACCTGACCTCCGCCGGCCGGCTGCGGCTGGAGCACCGGCAGGCGTCGCTGGAGGAGTTGGGTGCGCTGGCCGACCCGCCGCTGACCAAGGACGCCATCGCGGGGCGGATCCGCCGGCTGCTGGCGCTGGCCGACAAGCGGGCGCGGGACCTGGGCATGCCGGATACCGAAGCGGCCGTCACGCCCGACATGCTCGTGGTCTGATAGGACGGTGGGTCGTCCCGGCAGACGGGTCGGCGGGGCAGGCTCCCGCCGTCGTGGTCGCCGGGGCGGTGCGGCGTCCGGCGGCACGGGAGGACAACCACCCGGCGCAGCACGGCTCGGCGCGCTCGGATAGGGTCGCTGCGTACGGCAAGGGGGCCGGCACCGGCGCTCCCCGCCGCACCCACCGCCTCGGGCGGTCCGGTCCCTCAGACCGCGGCGGGGCGGCCGAGATGAACCGTCAACGGCCGGCTCAACGGTCGGCGCACACCACTTCGCCGGCCGAGGGTCTCCACGCCGGCGGACCAGAACGCGAGGAGATGGGACCTGTGACCATCCGGGTTGGCATCAACGGCTTCGGCCGGATCGGCCGTAACTTCTTTCGGGCAGTGCTGGCGTCCGGCGCTGACGTCGAGGTCGTGGCCGTCAACGACCTGACCGACAACGCGACGCTCGCTCACCTGCTCAAGTACGACAGCATCCTGGGCCGCCTCCCGCACGAGGTCAAGGCCACCGCCGACGAGATCACCGTCGGTGGCAAGACCATCAAGGCGTACGCGGAGAAGGACCCGGCCAAGCTGCCCTGGGGTGACCTGGGCGTCGACATCGTCATCGAGTCGACCGGCTTCTTCACCGACGCCACCAAGGCAAAGGCGCACGTCGACGGCGGGGCCAAGAAGGTCATCATCTCCGCCCCGGCGAAGAACGAGGACGTCACCGTCGTGATGGGCGTCAACCAGGGCCAGTACGACCCGGCCAAGCACACCATCATCTCGAACGCCTCCTGCACCACCAACTGTCTGGCGCCGATGGCGAAGGTGCTGCACGACACGTTCGGCATCACCAAGGGTCTGATGACCACCATCCACGCGTACACGCAGGACCAGAACCTGCAGGACGCGCCGCACTCGGACCTGCGCCGGGCCCGGGCCGCCGCGCTGAACATCGTGCCGACCTCGACCGGTGCCGCGAAGGCCATCGGCCTGGTGCTGCCGGACCTCAAGGGCAAGCTCGACGGGTACGCGCTGCGGGTGCCGATCCCCACCGGCTCGGCCACCGACCTGACCGTCGAGGTCGGCCGGGAGACCACGGTGGACGAGGTCAACGCCGCACTGAAGGCTGCCGCCGAGGGGCCGCTGAAGGGCATCCTGGTGTACAACGAGGACCCGATCGTGTCGGCCGACATCGTCACCGACCCGGCGTCGTGCATCTTCGACGCGCCGCTGACCAAGGTCATCGGCAACCAGGTCAAGGTGGTCGGCTGGTACGACAACGAGTGGGGCTACTCGAACCGCCTGGTCGACCTGGTCAAGCTGGTGGGTCAGTCGCTGTGAGCATCCGTACCCTCGACGACCTGCTCGCCGAGGGGGTGTCGGGTCGGCGCGTGCTGGTACGCGCCGACCTGAACGTCCCACTCGACAAGCAGACCGGCGACATCGCGGATGACGGCCGGATCCGCGCGGTGCTGCCGACCCTCGGTGCGCTCACCGAGGCCGGTGCGAAGGTTGTCGTCTGCTCCCACCTCGGCCGGCCCAAGGGCGCACCGGATCCGCAGTTCAGCCTCACCCCGGTCGCCGGTCGACTCGGTCAGCTGCTCGGCACGCCGGTGCACTTCGCCACCGACACGGTCGGCGAGTCGGCCCAGGCCACCGTGGCGGCGCTCGCCGACGGCGAGGTCGCGCTGCTGGAGAACCTCCGCTTCAACAAGGGAGAGACCAGCAAGGACGACGCCGAGCGGGGCGCCTTCGCCGACCAGCTCGCCGCGTTCGGTGACGCGTACGTGGACGACGCTTTCGGCGCGGTGCACCGCAAGCACGCCAGCGTCTACGACGTACCCGCCCGGCTGCCGCACGTCGCCGGCCGCCTCGTGCTGCGCGAGGTGGAGGTGCTCTCCACGCTCACCGGTTCACCCGAGCGCCCCTACGTGGTGGTGCTGGGCGGTTCCAAGGTTTCCGACAAGCTCGCCGTGATCGAGGCGCTGCTGCCGACCGTGGACCGGCTGCTCATCGGTGGCGGCATGTGCTTCACCTTCCTCAAGGCGCAGGGCCACGAGGTGGGCACCTCGCTGCTGGAGAAGGACATGGTCGAGACCTGCCGCAACCTGCTGGAGCGCGGCGGGGACAAGATCATGCTCCCGGTCGACGTGGTGGCCGCGGACGCCTTCGCGCCGGACGCGGCGCACGACGTGGTGCCGGCCGACGGCATCCCCAGCCACCGGGTCGGGCTCGACATCGGGCCGAAGACCGTCGCGGGTTTCGCCGCCGCGCTGAAGCAGTCCGCGTGCGGTGAGTCAACGAACGCGAGGACGATTTTCTGGAACGGGCCGATGGGCGTGTTCGAGATGCCCGCCTTCGCCAACGGCACCCGGGGCGTCGCCGAGGCGATCGCGGCCGCGGAGGCGTTCAGCGTGGTCGGCGGCGGCGACTCGGCAGCCGCGGTCCGGGCCCTCGGGCTCGACGAGAAGGACTTCGGGCACATCTCCACCGGCGGCGGCGCCTCCCTGGAGTACCTGGAGGGCAAGACCCTCCCCGGCATCGCGGCACTGGAGAACTGATGGCGAGCGCTCCCCGCCGGCCGCTGATGGCCGGCAACTGGAAGATGAACCTCAACCACCTTGAGGCGAACCTGCTGGTGCAGAAGCTGGCGGCCAGCCTGAACGAGAAGCAGTTGACCGAGGTGGAGACGGTGGTCCTGCCACCCTTCACCGACCTGCGTACGGTGCAGACCGTGGTGGAGGGCGACAAACTGCTGATCGGCTACGGCGCGCAGGACCTCTCCCCGCACGCCTCGGGCGCCTACACGGGCGAGATCGCCGGGCCGATGCTGGCGAAGCTGGGCTGCACGTACGTGGTGGTCGGGCACTCCGAGCGGCGCGCCTACCACCACGAGGACGACGCCCTGGTCGGTGCCAAGGTGCAGGCGGCGCTGACCCACGGAATCACCCCCATCCTCTGCGTGGGCGAGGGGCTGGACGTCCGGGAGCAGGGCGGTCAGGTGGCGCACTGCACCGCCCAGCTCGACGCGGCCCTGAAGGGGCTGAGCGCGGAGCAGGTCGCCCAGGTGGTGGTCGCGTACGAGCCGGTCTGGGCGATCGGCACCGGCAAGACGGCCACGCCGGAGGACGCCCAGGAGGTGTGCGGCGCCCTGCGGGCCCGGTTGGCCGACTCCTTCGACCAGGGCACCGCCGAGAAGGTCCGGATCCTCTACGGCGGCTCGGTGAAGTCGTCGAACGTCGCCTCGATCATGGCGCAGCCGGACGTGGACGGCGCCCTGGTGGGCGGCGCCAGCCTGGACGCCGAGGAGTTCGCGAAGATCTGCCGGTTCCCGGAGCACATCACCGGCTGATCGCTCGCTATCCTTGACTCCGCCCGTCCGCCGGTCGGTGCCGCCGTGCCCGAACTGCCCGGGCGAGGATCGTAACGAGAGGACTGACCCCCGCCATGCCGATCTGGTTCGCCTACACGTTGATCGTGTTGCTGGTCATCACGAGCGTCCTGCTCACCCTGTTCATCCTGCTGCACCGGGGCAAGGGTGGTGGGATGTCCAGCATGTTCGGCGGTGGCGTCAGCTCCAGCCTGGCCGGGTCGTCGGTGGCTGAGAAGAACCTCGACCGCTACACCGTTCTGGTGGGCATCGTCTGGTTCGCCTGCATCATCGGGCTCGGCCTCTGGCTCCGGCTCGAGGTGGGTACGGGCGTCTGAGCAGGCTCCCAAGTCGTACAATCTGCGCGCGGTCCGTCACTCGACGGGCCGCGCGCAGTCCGTTTCACCCGCTGCACCGCGTCGCCCGCCGTCCACCCCTCGACGGCGGCCCCCTCCGACGACAGGAGCTAGCGCCGTGCCGAACGGCCACGTCATCCGGGGCGCCCGGGTCGGGTCCGCGCCCCCGCGCCACCCCGAACGTCACCTGCCGGTCCCATGCCGGTCGGTCAGCTACTGGTGCCGCAACGGGCACCGCACCGACATCCGAATCGTCGCGGACGTGACGGCTCCGACCGTCTGGGACTGCCCGCGCTGCGGCCTGCCGGCCGGTCAGGATGCCCAGGATCCGCCGGGCCGGACCAGGGCGGAGCCGTACAAGACCCACCTGGCGTACGTGAAGGAGCGGCGTACCGACGCCGAGGGTGAGGCGATCCTCGCCGAGGCCCTCGCCGCCCTGCGCCGGCGGCGCGGACGCCGCTGAGCCCGCGCCCCACGCACCCTCGTGCCTGCGCTCGGCGGCGCCGCACCCGAGCCGACTGCCCGGTCCGGAGCAGGCCGCTCGGTGTTAAGAAGGGGCCCCTTCACCTCACCAGGCGTTAATAGGGGGCCCTTCCTTTCACCGCAGGCTGCGTAGGCGGGCGGGGACGTCGGCGGCGGCGGCCCGGTCCAGCAGCCAGAGGGTGCGGCTGGTGCCCTGCACACCGGCGGCCGGGATCTGCACCGGTCCGGCGCCGGCCAGCGCCATGCCGACCGCGTGCGCCTTGTCGGCACCGCCGGCCACCAGCCACACCTCCTCGGCGGTGTTGATCGTCGGGAGGGTGAGGGTGATCCGCACCGGCGGTGGCTTCGGGCTGCCCCGGACCGCGCTGACCGGACGGCTCTCGTAGTGCACCGGGTGCTCCGGGAAGACCGAGGCGACGTGCCCGTCCTCGCCGACGCCGAGCATCAGCACGTCGAAGTGGGGAAGCGTGGCGGTGCCGGGCCGGGCCGCCCGAGCCAGCTCCGCCGCGTACCGGGCGGCAGCCTCCTCCGGGTCGGCACCGGCGTCGGCGGCCGGCATGGCGTGGACCCGGGCGGGATCCACCGGCAGCGAGTCGAGCAGCGCCGCCCGGGCCTGGGTCTCGTTGCGCTCGGGGTCACCGGAGGGCAGAAACCGCTCGTCGCCCCACCAGAAGTCGACCCGCGACCAGTCCACGGCGTCCCGGGCCGGCAACGCGCCCACCGCCCGGTAGACCGCGGCGGCGACCCGCCCGCCGGTGAGCACCACCGACGCCTGGCCGCGCTCGGCCTGAGCGTCGAGCAGCCTCACCACCAACCGGGCCGCGACCGCCTGCGCCAGCAGGTCGGCGTCGGCATGGACGGCGACACTCGCCTCACTCATGGTGTCCTTCCGGGACCGCGCGGCGGTCGGTGTCATACGTTCGGGGGCGGGACGGGTCAGGAGTCGGTGTTCGTGGCCGCATGGGCGGTGACGCCCGCCTCGGCCCGTCTGGCGGTGGCCGGGTCACGCCAGACGTGCACCCGCTGGCCGGGCCGGCGGTCCAGGTTGGTCAGCCCGGCGAAGGTGCCCAGCGCCTCCGCGTAGACCTGGTCGGGGCCGAGCCGGCGCAACTCCTCGGCCAGCTCGTCGCCGAGCGGCCGGCGCACCAGCGGGAGCACCCGGTCCTCCTGTCCGGTACGGCGGAAGGTGGCCATGCTGTCCTCGCGGGTCAGCGTCAGCTCGTCGCCGTTGGCACAGCGCAGCTGCACCTCCCGCATCCGGGGGAACTCCCGGGTCCGGTCCCAGCGCGGTTTGATGTCCAGCCGGCTACGCAGCCAGCCGCGCATCAGCGCGGCGGTCGGGTCGGTCGGCGGCGCGACCACCGCGGCCTCGGTGAGCCGCGCCTCGGTGGTGTCGAACGCCCCGGCGACCAGGGTGCGCCACGGGGTGATCCGGGTCCAGGCGAGGTCGGTGTCGCCGGGGGCGAAGTCCCGAGCCCGCTGCCGCAGCGCCGCGATGGGGTCGGCGGCCTGCGCGGAGTCGGTGATCCGGCGGTCGGCGACGACACCGAGGAAGTCGGTGGCGATCTCCTCCGGTGGTTCGCCGTGCCACCAGGTCACCACCGGTACGTCCGGCACCAGCAGCGGCATCACCACCGACTCGGCGTGCAGCGCCAGCCGTCCGTACATCCGCATCACCACGGCCTCGCACGGGCCGAGCCGACCGCCGACCACGATCTCCGCGTCGAGGCGGTTGCGATCGCGGTCCACGTCGGAACGGACGACCACCAGCAGCCGGCACGGGTGGGCGGCGGCGGCGATCGTGGCCGCCGCCTCCGCGTCGCGGACCCGCTTCTCGTCGACCACCACGATCAGGGTCAGTGCCATGCCGCTGGCCACCCCGCCGGCGCTGCGCCGTTCTGCGGCGAGCGCCTTGACCACCTCGTTGCCGGTGGTGTCCCACAGTCCGATCAACGGAGCCTCCTGCTTCGCTCGCCGTACCCGCTCACGCCCGCCGCCAGGCCCGGCCCTCGCGGGCCAGCATCTCGTCGGCGGCCCGGGGGCCCCACTCGCCGGACCGGTATGGCTCGGGCTTCGTGCCCTCCCAGGCGTGCTCCAGCGGGTCCACCACGGCCCAGCTCTGCTCGACCTCGGCGGCGTCCGGGAAGAGCGTCCGGTCGCCGATCAGCACGTCGAGCACCAACCGTTCGTACGCCTCCGGGCTGGCCTCGGTGAACGCCTCGCCGTACTGGAAGTCCATCGCGATGTCGCGGACCTCCATGGTGGTCCCCGGCACCTTGGAGCCGAACTTGAGCACCACGCCCTCGTCCGGCTGGACCCGGATCACCAGCTGGTTGTTGCCGAGCATCTCCATGTCCGCCGAGGTGAACGGCAGGTGCGGTGCCCGCTTGAAGATCACCGCGACCTCGGTGACCCGCCGGGGCAGCCGCTTGCCGGCCCGGATGTAGAACGGCACCTCTGCCCACCGGCGGTTCTGGATGCCGAGCCGCACCGCCACGTACGTCTCGGTGGTCGAGGTCGGCGGGACGCCGTCCTCCTCCAGGTAGCCCTTCGCCCGCTGGCCGGCGACCCAGCCCGGCAGGTACTGCCCGCGTACGGTGCCCTCGGTGACGTCCTGCGGCAGCGTGATGGCCTTGAGTACCTTGAGCTTCTCGGCCCGGATCTCGTCGGCGTCGAAGCTGGTGGGCTCCTCCATCGCGACCAGGGCGAGCAGTTGCAGCAGGTGGTTCTGCAGCACGTCCCGGGCGGTGCCGACGGAGTCGTAGAAGCCGGCCCGGCTGCCGATCCCGACGTCCTCGGCCATGGTGATCTGCACCGAGTCGACGTACTGCGAGTTCCACAGTGGCTCGAAGAGGCTGTTGGCGAAGCGCAGGGCGAGGATGTTCTGGACCGTCTCCTTGCCCAGGTAGTGGTCGATGCGGAACACGTCCTGCCGGGTGAAGACGTCGTCGACCAGGTCGTTGAGCGCCTTGGCCGAGGGCAGGTCGTTGCCGAACGGCTTCTCCACCACCACCCGCCGCCAGCCGCCGCACTTCTCGTTGTCGGCCATGCCGGTGCGGGCGAGCTGCTTGAGCACCACCGGGAACGCGTTCGGCGGGATGGAGAAGTAGAACGCCGCGTTGCCGTGGATGCCGTGGCTGTCGCGCAGGCCCTCCAGGCAGTGCGCGAGATTGTCGAAGGCGGTGTCGTCGTCGAACGACCCACCGACGAACTTGATGTTGTGCTCGAGCCTCGACCACACCTCGTCCCGCCACGGGGTACGCGAGTGTGCCTTGGCCGCCTCGCGGGCGAGCGAGGCGAAGTCGGCGTCGCCCCAGTCCCGTCGGGCGAAACCGACGACGACGAAACCGGGCGGCAGCAGCCCCCGGTTGGCCAGGTCGTAGACCGCGGGCAACAGCTTCTTCTGGGCCAGGTCACCGGTCACTCCGAAGATCACCAGAGCACACGGCTCCGGGATCCGCGGCAGCCGCCGGTCCTGCGGGTCGCGCAGCGGGTTCACGCTGCCTCCTCGCTCCGCTCGTCCACGTCGTCCATCGTCATGCTCGCAGCGACCCGACCGCATCGAACAGCTGGGCCAGGCCCGCCGACCGCTCGGTCAGGTGCAGGCGCAGCATCGGGCGTTCGCGACCGGACAGGGCCCGCCGGTCGCCAGCGGCCTGCGCCGCCTGTAGCTCCCCGAAGGAGTACGGCTTTCCAGGCACCGGTAGATCAACGTCGACGGTACCGGTTATCTGAAGAAAGCTACCTGCCGGCGGCCCGCCCTTGTGGTACTGCCCCGTGGAATGCAGGTAGCGCGGTCCCCAACCGAAGGTGACCGGCCGGCCGGTGGCCACGGCCAGCAGCGGACGCAGCTGGGCCACGCCCGCGTCGGCGTTCCGGTCGAGGTACGCCGTCACCGCCAGGTAGCCCTCGTCGTGCACCCCGTCGAGCAGGTGGCGCAGCGCGCCGGCCAGGTCGCCGGGGGTACCCGCCGGCGCGTACACCTCGATCGCGCCCTCGGTGGACGACGGCGCCGGTGTCGACGCGTCGCCGGCCAGGATCGCGCTGGTGTGTTCCTTGGCCTCGGTCACGTTCGGCTGGTCGAACGGGTTCACCCCGAGCACGATGGCGGCGGCAGCGGTCGCGTACTCCCAGGCCAGGAAGTGGGCGCCGAGCGGCCCGTTCACCGCCACGTCGGGCGCGGCGGCCCCGGAGCCGGGCACGTCACCGGCGGCCAGCGCGCCGCCGTAGCTGATGGTGAGCACACCGGGACCGGTCACCCCGGGGTGCTCCGGTGACTCGAGCACCACGGGCAGGATGCCGAGGCCGTCCTTTCCGGTGGACTCGGCGAGCAACTGCTCCACCCAGTCGCCGAGCCCTTCGACGCCGGTGCCGTCGGCGAATAGCGCGATCTTGTCTCGTCCGGCGGTGGCGGCGGTGGCGAGAGCGGCACCGAGCGCCAGCCCCGGATTGTCCTCCGTGCGGCCCAGCGACGCCGCGTACGCGTCGGCCTGGTCGAGCAGGTCGGTCACCGGGACACCGGCCAGCGCGCAGGGAACCAGCCCGAGCGCGGTCAGCGCCGAGTACCGGCCACCTACCTCGGGGTCGGCGGGCACCATGATCGCGCCCATCTCGGCGGCGACCGCCTCCAGCGGTGAGCCCGGGTCGGTCACCACCACGAAGTGCCGGCCGGCCTCGGCCTCGGTCATCCCCGCGTCCAGAAACGCCTGCCAGTACGCCCGCCGCAGGCTGTCGGTCTCCACGGTGGCGCCGGACTTGCTGGCCACCACCACGACGGTGCGCTCCAGCCGGTCGGCCAGCGTGGCGCGGACCTGCCCGGGATCGGTGGTGTCGAGCACGGTCAGCGGCCGGCCGGTGGTGCGGGCGATGACCTCCGGCGCGAGCGACGAGCCGCCCATGCCGGCGAGCACCACGTGATCCAGGTCGCCGAGCTCCGCCGTCAGCTCGGCCAGCTGGGGGAGCAGTTCGCGGCTGCGGCGGTGGGTATCCAGCCAGCCGAGTCCGGCCGCCGCGTCGGCCGCCGCGTCCGGACCCCACAGGGTCGGGTCCTTGGCGGCGAGCCGGCCGGGTACGTCGGCGTCGACGAGCGCCTGTCGGGTGGAGGCCGGCGCGTCGCCGTCGACGGCCCGCGCGCCGTACACCGCGAGGCCCGCGGCGGCCTCGGCCGGCGCGGCCAGCAGCTCACCCACGCCGCCACCCTCGCGGGGCGGCGACGTGGGTGACACCGGGGCGTACCGTCACGCATTTCCTCCGGCCCGCGCGGCGGCGTCGGCGTTGCCGCTGGCGGCGTCACTGGGGTTGTCCGCGCCCTGCCCGGCGGCGGCCAGCGACTTGCGTACCCCATCGAGCAGTTCGCTCCAGCTGGCCTCGAACTTCTCCACGCCCTCGCGTTCCAGCGTGGCGATCACGTCGGCCAGGTCCACGCCCACCGACTCCAGGTCGGCGAAGACGCCGCGGGCGTCGTCGTAGGCCCCGGTGATGGTGTCCGGGTGGGTCTCGCCGTGCTCGGCGTAGGCGTGGATGACCGGCTCCGGCATGGTGTTGACCGTGCCGGGGGCGATCAGCTCCTCAACGTAGATCACGTCCCGGTAGTCCGGGTTCTTGGTCGAGGTGGAGGCCCACAGCGGTCGCTGCGGGTGCGCCCCGGCCTCGGCCAGCGCCTGCCAGCGGTCGGTGGAGAAGACCTCGGCGTAGCGCTCGTACGCCAGCCGGGCGTTGGCGACGGCGGCCTTGCCGCGCAGCGCCCTGGCCTGCTCCGAACCGATCTTCTCCAACCGGGCGTCGACCTCGCTGTCGACCCGGGAGACGAAGAACGAGGCCACCGAACCGATCTTGCTCAGGTCGTGGCCGTTCGCCTTCGCCTGCTCCAGGCCGGTCAGGAACGCCTCCATCACCTGCGAGTAGCGGTCCAGGCCGAAGATGAGCGTCACGTTGACGCTGATCCCCTCGGCCAGCGCCGCGGTGATCGCCGGCAGGCCGGCCTCGGTCGCCGGGATCTTGATGAACAGGTTCGGCCGGTCGACCAGCCACCACAGCGCCCGGGCCTCGGCCACCGTGCGCTGCGACTCGTGGGCCAGCCGCGGATCGACCTCGATGGAGACCCGGCCGTCGACGCCCCCGCTGGCGTCGTACGACGGGCGCATCACGTCGCAGGCCCACCGCACGTCGTACGTGGTGAGCATGCGCACGGCCTCTTCGACGTCGACGCCCCGACCGGCCAGGTCGCGCAGTTGCCAGTCGTACTCGTCGGCGTCGCTCAGCGCCTTGGCGAAGATCGTCGGGTTGGTGGTCACCCCGACGACGTGCTTCTCCCGGCGCAGCTGGTCCAGCCCGCCGGAGGAGAGTCGTACCCGGGAAAGATCGTCGAGCCAGACCGCCACTCCCGTGGCGGTGAGCTCGCCCAGCCTGTCGGTCGTCATGTACGCCAACGCCTCCCTCAGTTGCCGGTCGTGAAACCGGTGATGTCCCCGACCCGGGTCAGCGCCGCGTTTGCGGCGGCGACGATCCGGTCAGGGGTGAAGCCGAACTGCTCGAAGAGCACGGAGTGCGGGGCACTCGCGCCGTAGTGCTCCAGGCTGACGCTCTCGCCGCAGTCACCGACGATCCCGCGCCAGGACATCGCGATGCCCGCCTCCACGCTCACCTTTGCCTTTACCCCGCGCGGCAGCACCGACTCCCGGTACGCCTCGTCCTGCTCGTAGAACCACTCCTGGCAGGGCATCGAGACCACTCGGGTGGGGGTGCCGTCGGCCTCCAGCCGCTCCCGCGCGGTCAGGCAGAGCTGCACCTCGGAGCCGGTGCCGACGATGATCACCTGCGGCTTGCCGCCGGAGGCCTCGGCCAGCACGTAGCCGCCCTTGGCGACCCCGGCGGCCGAGGACAGCTGCGTGCGGTCCAGCGTCGGCAGGGCCTGCCGGCTCAGCGCCAGCGCGGTCGGCCGGTCGGTGTGTTCGAGGGCCTGTCGCCACGCCCAGACCGTCTCGTTGGCATCGGCCGGGCGGACCACGTCCAGGCCGGGGATGGCCCGCAGCGCGCTCAGGTGCTCCACCGGCTGGTGGGTCGGGCCGTCCTCGCCGAGGCCGATGGAGTCGTGCGTCCAGACGTAGATCACCGGCAGCTTCATCAGCGCGGCGAGCCGCACCGAGGGGCGCATGTAGTCGCTGAACACCAGGAAGGTGCCGCCGTACGGGCGGGTGCCGCCGTGCAGGGCGATGCCGTTGAGGATCGCGCCCATCGCGTGCTCGCGGATGCCGAAGTGCAGCGTCCGACCGTACTCGTGGCCGGGGAACTCCTTGGTGGCGTACTGGCTGGGGACGAAGGACGGCTCGCCCTTCATCGTGGTGTTGTTGCTCTCGGCCAGGTCGGCGGAGCCGCCCCACAGCTCGGGCAGCACCGGCGCGAGCGCCGCCAGCACCTTGCCGGAGGCGGCCCGGGTGGCGACGCCCTTGGCGTCGGCGGGGAACTCCGGCAGCGCGTCGGTCCAACCCTCGGGCAGGATCCGGTCGGCCATCCGGTCGTAGAACGCGCGGCGCTCCGGGTTGGCCTTGGTCCACGCGTCGAAGGCGGTCGTCCACTTCCGCTGCTCGGTCTCCCCGCGACTCAGCGCCGTCCGGGTGTGGCGCAGCACCTCCTCGGTGACCTCGAACGAGGCGGTCGGGTCGAAGCCGAGGATCTCCTTGGTGGCGGCCACCTCGTCGGCGCCCAGCGCCGAGCCGTGGATCTTGCCGGTGTTCTGCTTGTTCGGCGCCGGCCAGCCGATGATGGTGCGCAGTGCGATGAACGACGGACGGCCGGTCTCGGCCTTGGCGGCCAGCAGCGCCTGGTACAGCTCCTCGACGTTCTCGTGGTAGTCGCTCTTGTCGGCCTCGCCGCGCCGCCAGTCGACCTGCTGCACGTGCCAGCCGTACGCGGCGTAGCGCGCGGCCACGTCCTCGCTCAACGCGATCCGGGTGTCGTCCTCGATCGAGATCTCGTTGTCGTCGTAGATCACGCAGAGGTTGCCCAGCTGCTGGTGCGCGGCCAGGGCGCTGGCCTCGTGGCTGATGCCCTCCTCGATGTCCCCGTCGGAGGCGATGCACCAGATGTGGTGGTCGAAGGCCGACTCGCCGGCCTCGGTCTCCGGGTCGAACAGGCCGCGCTCGCGGCGTGCCGCCATCGCCATGCCGACGGCGTTGCCCAGGCCCTGCCCGAGCGGGCCGGTGGTGGTCTCCACACCGGGGGTGTGCCCGTGCTCGGGGTGACCCGGGGTGAGTGAGCCCCACTGCCGCAGCGACTTCAGGTCCTCCAGGCTGAGCGGGTAGCCCGCGAGGAAGAGCTGGATGTACAGCGTCAGGCTGGAGTGGCCGGCGGAGAGCACGAACCGGTCCCGTCCGGGCCAGTTCGGATCGGCCGGGTTGTGCCGCATCACCCGGTTGAACAGCAGGTATGCCGCGGGGGCGAGACTCATCGCGGTGCCGGGGTGGCCATTGCCGGATTTCTCCACGGCGTCCATGGCCAGTACGCGGACAGTGTCCACGGCACGGCGGTCGAGGTCGGACCAGTCAAGTGCGGGGTGCGCGGGTCGGTTGGCAGCCACGGTGGTTTGTGCTCCTCGGCGAGATGGGCGGAACCCTCACTGGTGACCCTATCGAGCGTTGCTAAACGTGCGCCCGAGGATCTCAGCATGCTGGTCTGTACGTTTCCGGCTGGCGTCCTGGTTCAGCGGCCCCCCGGGGGTGCCGGTCAGCCGCTGGTGTGACGGCCCGCACCGTTGCCGGGTCGCCCGGGCAGGCAAAACGACAACGCGTAGTGTGTGGGGGCGGCGTGTGGACCCGAGCCGGGTCCCGCCGCCCCGACCTCCCCTGCCGATGCCGGAAGGTGGCAATCCGTGAGCATGGTCACCGAGCGCCCCGTCAGTGATCCTGCCGGGCAGTCGCCGGTGTGCACGGCGGAGGAGGCCCCGGTTCGTTCCCGTGACCTGCGGACGGTGGTGGCGGCGTACGTGACGCTGACCAAGCCGCGGATCGTGGAGCTGCTGCTGGTCACCACCGTGCCGGCGATGATGCTCGCGCACGGCGGGATGCCGTCGCTGTGGCTGGTCGCGGTGGTGCTGGTCGGCGGTTCGCTCGCGGCCGGGGCGGCCAGCGTGCTCAACTGCTACATCGACCGCGACATCGACCAGCTGATGCGGCGGACGAAGCGCCGGCCGCTGCCCGCGCACACCGTGACGCCCCGCAACGCGCTGATCTTCGGTCTGACGTTGGCGGCCGTATCGGTCGCGCTGATGGCGGCCTTCACCAACCTGCTCGCCGCCGGGCTGACCCTGGCCGCGATCGTCTACTACGACGTCATCTACACCCTGTGGCTCAAGCGCACGACGGCGGCGAACACCTTCTGGGGCGGCGCCTGCGGGGCCGCGCCGGTGCTGATCGGCTGGGCGGCGGTGACCGGCTCGTTGTCGCCGGTGGCGTGGGCGCTGTTCGGGGTGGTCTTCTTCTGGCAGATGCCGCACTTCTATCCGCTCGCCATGAAGTACAAGGACGACTACGCCCGGGCGGGCATCCCGATGCTTCCGGTGGTGGCCTCGGTCCGGCGGGTCAACGCCGAGATCGTGCTGTTCGCCTGGCTGACGGTGCTCACCTCGCTGGCGGTCTGGGCGCTGGGTCTGGGGCCCGTCTACGGCGTGCCGACACTGGTGGTTGGCACGATCTTCCTGGTCGAGGCGCACAAGCTCGCCGGGCGGGCCCGCCGGGGCGAGCCGGTGAAGCCGATGCGGCTGTTCCACTGGTCGACGACGTACCTGACGATCGTCTTCGCCGCCGCGGCCCTCGACGCCCTGCTCTGACTGGCGTAAGGAAGGGCCCCTTCTTAACGCCTGATGTATAGGAAGGGCCCCCTCTTAACGACAGTCGGGTAGATCTGGACCGATGCGTCATTGTCCGTATTGTCGATAATTTTCGGTCACTGAGGGATGAGTCTCATCCGCTCAATCCTGGGTCGGTTGATGGTGTTCTGGCGCGTCGTTTAGGCGTGCTTGGTCCGGATAAATGCCCGCGAAACGCCTTTGGTGTTCCTTAAACTCGCGGGTAATCGGAATCACAAAAGCTTCACGGTTCTCGCCCCTCCAAGTGGTTGTCTGCATAGGCTGCGGGTTATGGCAGATGGTTCCGATACGACGCTGACGGCTGATCAGACCGCCTCCGCACCGACCCCCAACGGGTTGGTCGCCGGCATCAAGTCGTTCGCCGCCGAGCACGGCGGGGCGAAGGCGGTCATCGAGTACGTCGGCAAGCGCGGCGCACGCATCGTCCTGGTGGGTTCCGACGGCGCCTGGGGCGACCAGTTCGCCGAGGACACGGTCGTCGCCCGGGATGCCTGCGGGCAGGCCGGAGTGGCCGTGGAGAACGCCTGGGAGCGGGAGCTGATGGACCAGATGCGTCCGAGCAACGACCTCTGGCGTTCGATGGCCCGGCGCACGATGGCGCGTTGAGATAAATTGACCGACCACCACCAGCCGGCCCGGGGGGAACCCCGGGTCGCTCTCGTCACCTGTACGGCACTGGCCGATCTCGACGAGGACGACCGACTCGTCCTCGCCCCACTGTCCGCGCGTGGGATCATCGCCGAACCCGTCGTCTGGGACGACCCGGGCGTCGACTGGGCCGGCTACGACCTCGTCGTGCTCCGCTCGCCCTGGGACTACATGTTCCGCCGCGAGGAGTTCGTCACCTGGGCCGGGCGGGTGCCCCGGCTGGTCAACCCGGCCGACGTGGTGCGTTGGAACACCGACAAGCGCTACCTGGACGAGCTCTCCGCCGCCGGCGTGCCGACCGTACCGACCAGCTGGGTCCTGCCCGGTGAGCCGTGGCAGCCGCCGGCCGACCGGGGCGAGTACGTCATCAAACCGGTCGTCAGCGCGGGCAGCCAGGACACCGGCCGCTACGACCTGGCCGACCCGCGACACCGAGACCTCGCGTTGGCCCACCTCCGTCGCCTCGGCGCGGCCGGGCGGGTGGCCATGGTCCAGCCGTACCTGACCGCCGTCGACACCGCGGGCGAGACGGCACTGCTCTTCCTCGCCGGCCCGGACGGGCTGGCCTTCAGCCACGCCATCCGTAAGGGGCCGATGCTGACCGGCCCCGACGAGGGCGCCGATGGTCTCTACAAGCCCGAGGAGATCACCGCTCGGACGGCCGACCCGGCCCAGCGCGGGGTCGCGGCGAAGACCCTCGCGGCGGTGCCCGGCGGCACGGACCGGCTGCTCTACGCCCGGGTGGACCTGATTCCCGGCCCGGACGGCACGCCGGTGCTGGTGGAACTGGAGCTGACCGAGCCCTCGCTGTTCCTCGGGCACGCCGACGGTGCGCCCGAGCGCTTCGCCGACGCCATCGTCACCCAGCTCACCCGCGCCTGACCGCCGGTCGGTCGCGCATCTGCCGACCCCGTGTCCGGCATCGCGTGGTCAGACAGTGAGCGACGCCGTACGCGCTTCGGCCGGCGCGGCGGCGCCGGCGGGGGATGCCTCGGCCGGGCGGCGTTCGCGGATCGACCAGAGCACGGCCAGGGTGGCGAGCCAGACCAGGCAGGAACCGAGCATGTGGATGCCGACCAGCAACGCCGGCAGGTTCGTGAAGTACTGCACGAAGCCGATCACGCCCTGGCCGAGCTCGACCAGGAGCAGGGTCAGCGCGGCGCGGACGGTGTGCGCCGGCGCGCCGACCGCGCGCAGGGCCAGCCAGAGGCCGACGGTCAGGCCGACGAGCAGGAACACCAGGTCGGCATGGATCTGGGAGATCGTCTGCGGGTCGAGGCCGTTGCGGACCGCGTCGGCGTCACCGGCGTGCGGACCGCTGCCGGTCACCGCTACCCCGACGATGATCACCGCAACGCTGGCCACCACGGTGACCCAGGTCAGGGCGCGCAGCGCCGACGGCACCAGCGGGACCTTGCGGCCGTCCGGCTCGCCCACCCGCCGCCACAGGGCGTACGCCACGAGCAGCAGCAGCATCGAGACCACGAAGTGGATACCCACGATCGAGGGGTGCAGCTGGGTACGTACGGTGATCCCGCCGATCACCGCCTGCGCCACGATGCCGAGGACGACGGCCAGCGCGAGCGGCACCACACCCCGGCGGCGCGGGCGGTGCGCCAGCGCGGCCAGCAGGGTGGCGCCCGCGATCAGCACCAGTACGAAGCTGAGCAGCCGGTTACCGAACTCGATCATCCCGTGCAGGCCCATCTCGGCCGTGGCGGTGTACGACTCGTCGGTACACCGCGGCCAGGTGGGGCAGCCCAACCCGGAGGCGGTCAGTCGGACGGCCCCGCCGGTGACGACGATCGCGGCGTTCGCGACGATGTTGGCGAACGCGAGACGGCGCAGCAGGGTGGTGGAGACCGGGAACCGGGCGGGTCGCTTCACGAGGCGAATCCTACGCACCGTAGTTGTCGCCGATCGGGTGACTCCGCCCATGCGGTGGCTCGGATCACCGGACCCCGCGTTTGCAGGCCCTGACTGAATTACGTAACGTGGGCGTTGTGAAAAAGGCGGCGGGGCTCACCGGGCACCAGCCGGGGGCCTGGGTGGCCGCCGGCGGGCCGGTGTCGGCCGCCCAGGCCGCGTCCGTGCCTCCCGGCACTGCCGCAGCGGACCTGCCGACCCGCGACCGGGTCACCCAGCTGCTGCTGGAGCGCCGCGCCGCCACCGCCGCCCAGTTGGGCGACGCGCTGGGACTCAGCCCGGCGGCGATTCGCCGGCACCTCGACGCGATGCTGGTCGACGGCGACGTCGTCGCCCGCGAGCAGGCCGTGCGCGGCCACCGCGGGCGGGGCCGGCCGGCCAAGGTGTTCCTGCTGACCGACGCGGCGCGCAGCCGGTGTGGCACCCACCACTACGACAACATGGCCACCGCCGCGCTGCGCTGGATCGCTCGCACCGGCGGCTCCCAGGCGGTGGAGAGGTTCGCCGCCGAGCAGGTGGCCGCGCTGGAGGCCCGCTGCCGGGCCGCCCTGGCCGACGCGGGGGACGACCCGATGGCCCGTGCGGAGGCACTCGCCGCGGCGCTCACCGCCGAGGGATACGCTGCCAGTGCGTCCACGATCGCCTCCGGTGGCCAGCTCTGCCAGCATCACTGCCCGGTGGCACACGTGGCCGCCGAGTTCCCCGCGCTGTGCGAGGCCGAGACCACGGTGATCTCCCGCCTGGTCGGCACCCACGTGCAGCGCCTGGCCACCATCGCGCACGGCGACGGGGTGTGCACCACGCACATTCCCGGCCCGCCGCGCGCCCAGTCCGGTATGACCGTCACCACTGTGAGGACAGATAGATGACCGAGCAGATCGTCCAGCCCCTGACCCAGGAGGAGCAGCTCGCCGCCCTGGGCAACTACGAGTACGGCTGGGCCGACTCCGACGTCGCCGGGGCGGTCGCCCAGCGTGGCCTCAACGAGGCGGTGGTGCGGGACATCTCGGCCAAGAAGAACGAGCCGGCCTGGATGCTCGACCTGCGTCTGAAGGGCCTGCGGCTGTTCGGGCGCAAGCCGATGCCGGCCTGGGGCGCCGACCTCACCGGGATCGACTTCGACAACATCAAGTACTTCGTGCGCTCCACCGAGAAGCAGGCCACCAGCTGGGAGGACCTGCCCGAGGACATCAAGAACACCTACGACAAGCTGGGTATCCCGGAGGCGGAGAAGCAGCGCCTGGTCGCCGGTGTCGCCGCCCAGTACGAGTCCGAGGTGGTCTACCACAAGATCCGTGAGGATCTGGAGGAGCAGGGCGTCCTCTTCCTGGACACGGACACCGCGCTCAAGGAGCACGAGGACGTCTTCAAGGAGTACTTCGGCACGGTCATCCCGGTCGGCGACAACAAGTTCGCCGCGCTGAACACCTCGGTCTGGTCCGGTGGCTCGTTCATCTACGTGCCGAAGGGCGTGCAGGTGGAGATCCCGCTGCAGGCGTACTTCCGGATCAACACCGAGAACATGGGCCAGTTCGAGCGGACGCTGATCATCGTCGACGAGGGCGCGTACGTGCACTACGTCGAGGGCTGCACCGCGCCCATCTACTCCTCGGACTCGCTGCACAGCGCCGTGGTGGAGATCATCGTCAAGAAGAACGCCCGGTGCCGCTACACGACCATCCAGAACTGGTCCAACAACGTCTACAACCTGGTCACCAAGCGTGCCGTGTGCCACGAGGGCGCGACCATGGAGTGGATCGACGGCAACATCGGCTCCAAGGTGACCATGAAGTACCCGGCGGTCTACATGACCGGCGAGCACGCCAAGGGCGAGGTGCTCTCGGTCGCCATGGCCGGCGAGGGCCAGCACCAGGACGCGGGTGCCAAGATGGTGCACGCCGCGCCGCACACCAGCAGCACCATCGTGTCGAAGTCGATCGCCCGGGGCGGCGGCCGCACCTCGTACCGGGGGCTGGTGCAGGTGCTGGAGGGTTCGACCAACAGCCGCAGCACGGTCAAGTGCGACGCGTTGCTGGTCGACACGATCTCCCGCTCGGACACCTACCCGTACGTCGACATCCGTGAGGACGACGTGTCGATGGGGCACGAGGCGACCGTCTCCAAGGTCAGCGAGGACCAGCTCTTCTACCTGATGAGCCGGGGTCTCAGCGAGGACGAGGCGATGGCGATGATCGTGCGCGGCTTCATCGAGCCGATCGCCAAGGAACTGCCCATGGAGTACGCCCTGGAGCTCAACCGCCTGATCGAGCTGCAGATGGAGGGCGCGGTCGGCTGACGCCGCCGCGTCGTGGCGGGCCGTGCCTGGTCCCGGTCCGCCTCCGGTTCAACTGACACCGTCGTCGCAGATACAAGCAAGGAAGAGATGACTACCCAGGCTTCCGCGCCGCCCAGCACCAAGTCGCAGGCGCTGCGCTCGTACGACGTCGCTGACTTCCCGGCCCTCACCGGCCTGGAGGAGGAGTGGCGCTTCACCCCGCTCAAGCGGCTGCGCGGGCTGGTCGGCGACGACCCGACCGCCACCGCCACGGTCCGGCACGAGTACGCCGACCTGCCCGAGGGCGTGACCGTCGAGCGGATCGGCACCGAGGACCCACGGGTGGGCGGGGTGCTCACCCCGTTCGACCGGGTCAGCGCGCTGGCGTACGGCGGTGCCGCGCAGGCGCTGCTGGTGCGGGTGGCGCAGGACGCCGTGATCAGCGGGCCGGCGACCCTGCGGGTGATCGGCGAGGGCACCGACGGGGTGGCCTTCGGGCACACCGTGGTGCAGGTGGAGCGGTTCGCCGAGGCGGTCCTGGTGCTGGAGCAGGTGGGCTCGACCACGCTGGCCGACAACGTCGAGGTGACGGTCGGCGACGGGGCGAAGCTGACTCTGGTCACCGTCGCCGACTGGGCCGACGACGCGGTGCAGGCGCAGCACCTGAAGGTGCGGCTGGGCCGCAACGCGCGGGTACTGCACGTGCAGGTCACCCTCGGCGGCGACCTGGTCCGTCAGCACACCACGGTGGAGTACACCGACCGGGGCGGCGAGGCCGAGCTGTACGGCGTCTACTTCGCCGACTCCGGCCAGCACCTGGAGCACCGCCAACTGGTCGACCACACCGTGCCGGACTGCCGCAGCTACGTCGGCTACCGGGGCGCGCTGCAGGGGGAGAGCGCCCGCACGGTCTGGGTCGGCGACGTGCTGATCCGCGCGGAGGCGACGGGCACCGACACGTACGAGATCAACCGGAACCTGCTGCTCACCGACGGTGCGCGCGCCGATTCCGTGCCGAACCTGGAGATCGAGACCGGCGAGATCGCCGGTGCCGGTCACGCGAGCGCCACCGGGCGCTTCGACGACGAGCAGCTGTTCTACCTGATGGCCCGGGGCATCCCGGAGAGCGAGGCCCGGCGCCTGGTGGTACGCGGCTTCTTCGCCGAGCTGCTGAACAAGATCCCGGTCGAGGAGCTGCGCGAGCGGCTCGGCGCGACGATCGAGGATCGGCTGACCAAGGCGGGCGCCTGATGATCCGGATCTGCGCCGTCGAGGACGTGCCGAAGGGCACCGCGATCAGCGCGGACGTCGACGGCACCCAGATCGCGCTGGTGCACGCCGACGACGGCTCGTTCCACGCCGTGTTCGACGAGTGCTCACACGCCGCGGTCGCCCTCTCCGAAGGGGAGGTGGACGGGTGCACGTTGGAGTGCTGGCTGCACGGCTCCCGTTTCGACCTGCGTACCGGCGAGCCCACCGGGCTGCCCGCCACCGAACCAGTACCCGTCTACCCCGTCGAAGTCCGCGACGGCGACATCTACCTTCCCGTGGGCGACGACGGCCGCCCGACGCCGAGCAATGGAGTGACCCGAAAATGAGCACCCTGGAGATTCGTGACCTGCAGGTGTCGGTCAAGCTGCCCGAGGGTGAGCTCAAGCCGATCCTGGCCGGTGTCGACCTGACCGTGCGCTCCGGGGAGACCCACGCCATCATGGGGCCGAACGGCTCCGGCAAGTCGACCCTGGCATACTCGATCGCCGGCCACCCGAAGTACGAGATCACCGGCGGTTCGGTGACCCTGGACGGCGTCGACGTGCTGGAACTCTCCGTCGACGAGCGGGCCCGCGCCGGTCTCTTCCTCGCCATGCAGTACCCGGTCGAGGTGCCCGGCGTTTCGGTGGCGAACTTCCTGCGCACCGCCAAGACCGCCCTCGACGGCGAGGCGCCGAAGCTGCGCACCTGGGGCGGCGAACTGCGCGGCGCCATGGAGCGCCTGCACATGGACCCGGCCTTCGCCCAGCGCAACGTCAACGAGGGCTTCTCCGGCGGCGAGAAGAAGCGGCACGAGATCGTGCAGCTGGAGCTGCTCAGGCCCAAGATGGCCATCCTCGACGAGACCGACTCCGGCCTCGACGTGGACGCGCTGCGGGTGGTGAGCGAGGGGGTGAACCGGGTGCGCGACACCGGTGACACCGGCCTGCTGCTGATCACCCACTACACCCGGATCCTGCGCTACATCAAGCCCGACTTCGTGCACGTCTTCGTCGCCGGCCGGATCGTCGAGCAGGGCGGTCCGGAGCTGGCCGACAAGCTCGAGGAGTCCGGCTACGAGCGGTACGCGGCCGGGGCCGGTTCGGCGCGGGTCTGATCCCGAAGGAAGGGCCGGTCACGACGATGACCACCATCGCGATCCCGCCGGGGATGCCGCAGTACGACGACGCGCCGAGCTACGACGTGGCGGCGGTACGCGCCGACTTCCCGATCCTGGCTCGGGAGATCAACGGGCATCCGCTGGTCTACCTCGACAGCGCCAACACCTCGCACAAGCCACGCCAGGTGCTCGACGTGCTGGCCGAGCACTACGCGCAACACAACGCGAACGTGTCCCGGTCGGTGCACACGCTGGGCACCGAGGCGACCGAGGCATACGAGGGGGCCCGGGCGAAGGTCGCCGCGTTCGTCAACGCGCCCAGCGTCGACGAGGTGGTCTTCACCAAGAACTCCACCGAGGCGATCAACATCGTGGCGTACGCGTTCTCCAACGCCTCGCTGCGGCCCGACGCCGACCCTCGATTCCGGCTCGGGCCGGGTGACGAGATCGTCATCTCGGAGATGGAGCACCACTCGAACATCGTCCCGTGGCAGCTGCTGGCCGAGCGCACCGGCGCGACGCTGCGCTGGTTCGGCGTCACCGACAACGGACGGCTGGACGAGTCGGGGCTGACGGACCTGGTCAACGAACGGACGAAGATCGTCTCG
The DNA here is from genome assembly GCF_900109115.1 of Micromonospora phaseoli. GTDB lineage: Bacteria > Actinomycetota > Actinomycetes > Mycobacteriales > Micromonosporaceae > Micromonospora > Micromonospora phaseoli. The sequence goes on along the minus strand of NZ_FNYV01000012.1, from coordinate 65,156 downwards.
TTGGTGCACATGTCCAACATCCTCGGCACGGTCAACGCCACGTCACGGATCACCGCCCGGGTCCGCGAGGTGGGGGCGCTGCTGCTGCTGGACTGCTCGCAGTCGGTCCCGCACATGCCGATCGACGTGGTCGACCTGGACGCCGACTTCATCGTCTTCACCGGGCACAAGATGTGCGGCCCGACCGGCATCGGGGTGCTCTGGGGGCGTACCGACCTGCTGGCGGCCATGCCGCCGGTGTTCGGCGGCGGCTCGATGATCGAGACGGTGACGATGGCCGGTTCGACGTATGCCGCACCACCGGCCCGATTCGAGGCGGGCACCCCGCCGATCGCCGAGGCGGTCGCGCTGGGTGCGGCCGTCGACTACCTGACCGGCATCGGCATGCGGGCCGTCCAGTGGCACGAGAAGCAGCTGACCGCGTACGCGCTGGATGCCCTGGGCACCGTGCCCGGCCTGCGGATCTTCGGTCCGGAGGTGCCGGTCGGCCGGGGCGGCACCATCTCCTTCGCCCTCGGTGACGTGCACCCGCACGACGTGGGCCAGGTGCTGGACTCCCTCGGCGTGCAGGTACGGGTCGGCCACCACTGTGCCCGGCCGGTCTGCACCCGGTTCGGAGTGCCGGCCACCACCCGGGCCTCGTTCTACCTCTACACCACCAGCGACGAGATCGACGCCCTGGTGGCGGGCCTGGAGCAGGTGCGGAAGGTGTTCCGATGAGCCGGGCGACGCAGGAGCCTGGGCGAGTCGTGGGGAGTTCAGCCTGATGCAGCTTGAGTTTCTTTACCAGGAGATCATCCTGGATCACTACAAGCGCCCACAGGGCCGCGGGCTGCGCGACGCAGACCCGGCCCACCAGGTGGGCGAGGCGCACCACGTCAATCCGACCTGTGGAGACGAGGTGACCATCCGGGTGGCCACCGACGGAGACACGCTGCACGACGTGTCGTACGACGGTGTCGGCTGCTCGATCAGCCAGGCGTCCGCGAGCGTGCTGCACGAACTGCTGACCGGCCGGGGTACGGCCGACGCGTTCGAGGTGCATGAGGCGTTCGTGGCGCTGATGTCCGGTCGTGGCCAGGTCACGCCGGACGAGAACGTGCTCGGTGACGGGGTGGCCTTCGAGGGCGTAGCCCGCTATCCCGCCCGGGTCAAATGCGCGCTGTTGCCGTGGATGGCGTTCAAGGACGCCGCGGCACGCGCCGGTGTGGGCGCGAGCCCGACCGAGGTTGAGGCATGAGCGAGGAGAGCACCACGCCGGAGACGGGCGCCGTGGCGACCGACAGCCCGGCTACGTCCGGTGGTCCGGCGGCCGGCGGTCCGGTGGCGACTGACGGTCCGGCGGCGACTGACGGTCCGGCGGCGGTCGGCGGCGGCAAGGCCGCCGTCGACGACGTCGAGGAGGCGATGAAGGACGTCGTGGACCCGGAGCTGGGCATCAACGTCGTCGACCTGGGCCTGCTGTACGGCGTGCATATCGACGACGAGAACGTCGCCACCCTGGACATGACGCTGACCTCGGCCGCCTGCCCGCTCACCGACGTGATCGAGGACCAGACCCGACAGGCGCTGACCACCGGTCCGGGCGGCGGGCTCGTCTCGGACATCCGGATCAACTGGGTGTGGCTGCCGCCGTGGGGGCCGGACAAGATCACTGACGAGGGCCGCGACCAGCTCCGTTCCCTCGGCTTCAACGTCTGAGTCGGTCTCGCGCGCTCTCCATCGGCGCGGCATCCCGAATGCCGCGCCGATGCCCTGCCCACCCCTGAGGTTCGCGGCCCCGCGCGCTCGGCGGCAGCCGCTGGAACGTAGTGGGCCTGGATAATCCGTGGCGGATCGACGGCTGCCGGCGCAGGATGGCCCGGTGAGCGAGGCGTACCCGTTGATGCCGTTCCCTGTCGTCGTGGCCACCGCCGCGAGCCGACAGCGGACCGGGCCGGGCTGCGCCTCGAGCCGCCGCCCACCCTCGTGACCGCCGTGTTCCTCGCCGGCGTGGTCGCCGGCTACGGCGTCGCCATCCCGGTCGGCGCGATCGCCGTACTCATTCTCGGGCTCACCGCGCGTACCTCGTTGCGGGTCGGCGCGGCCGCCGCGCTCGGCGTGGCCACCGCCGACGGGATCTACGCCGGTGCCGCGGCGCTCGGCGGCGCGGCGGTCGCCGCCTGGCTCACCCCCCTCGCCGGGCCACTGCGGCTGGTCGCCGCGGCGGTGCTGCTCGCGCTCGCCGCCCACGGTGCGTGGCGGGCGCTACCCGCTCGACGCTCCGCCCGTGCGGCCGTCGGCTCCGACGGACGGCCGAGCGCCGGGGTCGTGCGGCGTGGGCTGGACACTCCGCTCCGGGCGTTCGCCGGGGTCCTCGCGCTGACGATGCTCAACCCGGCCACCGTCGTCTACTTCACGGCCCTGGTGCTCGGCCGCCGCGACCTGGGCGGGCTGGACGCCGCGACCGGCATGGTCTTCGCTCTCGGCGCGTTCGTCGCCTCGGCGAGCTGGCAGCTGCTGGTCGCCGGGGGTGGCTCGTTGATCGGACGGGCGCTCACCAGCGACCGGGGCCGCCTGGTGACCGCCTTGTTGTCGAGCACCATCATCGCCGCGCTCGCCGTCGGCATGCTCCTGAGCGGATGACCGGCAGCAGCCGACCGGGGCCGAGACCAGCCGGGGGCAGTGGAGCTCCGCTGAGCGGGGCAGATCCACCGTGCCGTACGGTCGGGTGATGAGCAGCCGACCCGCCGCCGGGGGAGGCCGGTGGGTCGAGGTCGACCCGGCCCGGATCGACCGCTGGGTAGGCGGCTTCACCGACCGGCACGGCCCGCCCGTCACCACCGTCGAGGCGTACGGCCTGCTGCTGACCGCCCCGGACGGCGCGACCGCGCAGCTGCACACGCCGCCTGGCGCCCCGGCCACCACCGAGTTGCCGTCCTTCGTGGCCACCGCCGCCGCACCTCGGCGGATCGGTCTGCTGCTCGCCCGCAAGGGCGCGGTGGCGGTGGGCGTCGCCGAGGGGGAGCAGTTGCCCGTGCACAAGGTGGACGCCCGGTACGTGCAGGGCCGTACCGCCGCTGGTGGTTGGTCCCAGCAGCGGTTCGCCCGACGTCGGGACAACCAGGCGAAGGCGGCGCTGGCCGACGCGGTCGACCTCGCGGCCCGGCTGCTGCTGCCGGCCGCCGACGGGCTGGACGCGTTGGTCGCCGGCGGGGACCGGCGGGCCGTGGACACCGTGCTGGCCGACCGGCGGCTCGCCCCGCTGGCCGCGCTGCGCGCCGACCGGCTGCTGGACGTGCCCGAGCCCCGGTACGCGGTGCTGGTCGGCGCGGTGGCCGCGGCTCGGGCCGTGCACGTCCTGGTCCGCGACCCCGCCTGACCGCCCCTTCCCTACACCTCAGATCGCGCCGCTGAAGGTGTCGCAGGTGGCCGGGTCGCCGCTTTCGTAGCCTCGGTTGAACCATCGCTTGCGGTCGGCGGACGAGCCGTGGGTGAATTCGTCCGGGTTGACCGGCCGGTCGGCGCGCTTGGAGATCGCGTCGTCACCGATCGCCTCGGCGGTGTCGATGGCCTCGGCGATGTCCTGCTCGGTGATGCTGGTGAAGATCTTCTGGCCGCTCTCGTCGGCCGTGCCGGTGGCGTTCTTGGCCCAGGCGCCGGCGTAGCAGTCGGCCTGCAACTCCAGTCGCACCGACAGGTCGTTGGCGTTGCCCGGGTCGCGCTGCTGCGCTCGGCGGACCTGTTCGTTGGTGCCGAGCAGGTTCTGCACGTGGTGGCCGTACTCGTGGGCCAGCACGTACGGCTGGGCGAACTCGCCTTCCGCGCCCAGCTGCTCGGCGAGCACCTCGTAGAAGGTGAGGTCGATGTAGACCAGCGAGTCGGCCGGGCAGTAGAACGGGCCGACGCCGGAGTCGGCCTGGCCGCAGGCGGTGTTCACCGCCTGGCTGAAGAAGACGGTCCGGGTGGGGCGGTACTGCTCGCCGAGCGCCTGCGGCAGGGCGGTGCGCCAGTACGCCTGGATCGAGTTGACGTAGAGGGTGTTGCGGCAGTCCAGCTGCTCCAGGGCGTTGGCGGCCTCGCACCGCTGCTCCAGCGCGGCGTTGTCGCCCGACTCGCCACCGGTCATGGCGTTGAGCCCGAAGCCGCCGCCGACGAGGGCCACCAGCACGGCGATGATGATCCCGACGATGCCGCCGCGCCCGCCACCGATGGGGATCGGGATGCCCAGCCCGCCGCCGCCTCCTCCGCTTCCTCGCCGGTCCTCCACCTGGCTGGTGTCGATCCGTGCGTTCTCGTTCAGCTCCATGGTGACCCCGATCAGTCGGTGGCTCAGAGGCCGGAACCGGTCCGGACGGCGAATCCGGTACCCGACGATCTTGGTTGGTAATCCGCGGTGGGCTCCAGCCGGGGCCCGGTACACTTGATCCCGTGCTGCTCTGCGAAGGCTGAACGCCCCGCGCCGACGGGTCTGCAGGATCCGTCGGCGCTTTCGTGTGCCCTGAGTCAGCCCTCCGGATCCCGAGAGCGAGTACCCCGAAATGATCACTGCCAGCGGCCTGGAACTGCGCGCCGGCGCCCGGATTCTGCTGTCCGACACCACGCTGCGAGTGCAGCCGGGCGATCGGATCGGCCTGGTCGGCCGCAACGGCGCCGGCAAGACCACCACCCTGAAGGTCCTCGCCGGCGAGGGACAGCCGTACGCCGGGCAGATCGACCGGCGCAGCGCCGTCGGCTACCTCCCGCAGGATCCGCGCACCGGTGACCTGGACGTCACCGGCCGGGACCGGGTGCTCTCCGCCCGCGGCCTGGACACGCTGATGGCCGGGATGAAGGATCTGGAGGAGAAGCTCGCCGACGGCGGCGACGAGCGCCTGGTCCGCCGCTACGGTGCGCTGGAGGACCAGTTCGCCGCCCTCGGTGGGTACGCGGCCGAGGCTGAGGCGGCCCGGATCTGCGCCAACCTGGGGCTGCCGGATCGGGCTCTGACACAGACCATCGGCACGCTCTCCGGCGGCCAGCGGCGCCGGATCGAGCTGGCCCGGATCCTGTTCCGCGACGCGGGCGAGAACGGCGGCGGCATCCTGCTGCTCGACGAGCCCACCAACCACCTCGACGCCGACTCGATCACCTGGTTGCGGAGTTTCCTCGCCAACCACAAGGGCGGGCTGGTGGTGATCTCGCACGACGGCTCCCTGCTGGAGTCGGTGGTCAACAAGGTCTGGTTCCTCGACGCCACCCGCTCCGTCGTCGACGTCTACAACCTCGGTTGGAAGGCGTACCTGGAGGCGCGGGAGACCGACGAGCGGCGTCGGCGCCGGGAACGGGCCAACGCCGAGAAGAAGGCCGGGGCGCTGATGGCCCAGGCCGACAAGATGCGCGCGAAGGCCACCAAGACCGTCGCCGCGCAGAACATGGCCCGCCGCGCCGAACGGCTGATCTCCGGCCTCGAGGAGGTACGCGTCGCCGACAAGGTGGCCAAGGTGCGCTTCCCCGCGCCGGCGTCGTGCGGCAAGACCCCGCTGACCGCGGCCGGCCTGTCCAAGTCGTACGGCTCGCTGGAGATCTTCACCGACGTGGACGTCGCGGTCGACCGGGGCTCCCGGGTGGCCATCCTCGGCCTCAACGGCGCCGGCAAGACGACGCTGCTGCGGATGCTCGGCGGCCTGCTGGAGCCGGACACCGGCGAGGTGCGCGCCGGTCACGGACTGAGACTCGGATACTACGCACAGGAGCACGAGACGCTGGACATCGAGCGGACCGTGCTGGAGAACATGCGGGCCGCGTCGATCGAGCAGACCGACACCGATCTGCGGAAGATCCTGGGTGCCTTCCTCTTCTCCGGTGAGGACGTGGACAAGCCCGCCGGGGTGCTCTCCGGCGGGGAGAAGACCCGGCTGGCCCTGGCCACCCTGGTCTGCTCCGGTGCCAACGTGCTGCTGCTCGACGAGCCGACCAACAACCTCGACCCGGTCAGCCGGGAGCAGGTGCTCGACGCCATCGCCCGCTATCCGGGGGCGATCGTCCTGGTCACGCACGATCCGGGCGCCGTCCTCGCGCTCAAACCCGACCGGGCGATCCTGCTGCCCGACGGCGACGAGGACGCCTGGAGCGACGACCTGCTCGAACTGGTCGAACTGGCCTGAGCAAGGAAGGGCCCCCTTTTAACGCCTGCGGTAGAGGAAGGGGCCCCTGTTAACAGCGTCCCGCCTGCTGTGGTCGCCCGGCGCGTCGACCGGCCGGGCGGTCGAGGTGGCGTCACCTATCGGGAAGCTGACATTGCATAGCGTGTCGGTTGGCGAATAGTTGATATCTGGCGCATGATCGTCCGAGGCGGTCTAATAGGTGGGACCGTATCCGAACCGCACAGTCTGGGACGTGAGGACACAGCATGGCAGCCACTGGCACAGCCACCAGCACTGAGAAGGGTCGCCGGATCGTCGGAGCCGAGCGTCAGACGCTCGCCAAGGACCTCGTCAAGCGGTACACCGGAGGCGAGAGCATCCGGGCGCTCGCAGCCTCGACCGGCCGATCCTACGGGTTCATCCACCGGGTGCTCACCGAGTCCGGGGTGCAGCTGCGGCAGCGCGGCGGTGCTCGCCGCCGTAAGAAGGCGTGACCCGCCCGTCGGCGTCGTCCACCAGCACCAGTGCCACCACCGTGACCCGGGCCGCCCGGTGACCGCCGAGGCGACCGGGGTCCGGCTGGAATGCGACGGGCCGGTCGCAACAGTCACCCTGTGCCGGCCCGACGTGCTCAACGCACAGACCCCGGCGATGTGGCGTGCGATGAGCGACTTCTCCCGAGACCTTCCCGGCGACGTGCGTGTGGTCGTCGTACGGGGAGAGGGGCGGGCGTTCTCCGCCGGCCTCGACCTGTCGGTCGCCGGCGCATCCGGGCCCGGTTCCTTCGCCGAGTTGACGACCCTGCCCGAGCAGGAATGCGCCGACCGGATAGCCGACTACCAGGCCGGCTTCACCTGGTTGCACCGGCCGGACATCATCTCGGTGGCCGCCGTGCAGGGCCACGCCATCGGTGCCGGTTTCCAGCTTGCTCTCGCCTGCGACATGCGGGTGCTGGCCGAGAACGCGAAGTTCTCCATGGCCGAGGTGACGTTGGGCCTGGTGCCGGATCTGGCCGGCACCAAGCGCCTGGTCGAACTGGTCGGGTACGCCCGCGCACTGGAGATCTGCACCACCGGCCGTCGGATGGACGCCGCCGAGGCGGACCGGATCGGCCTGGCCACCCTCGTCGTGCCCAGCCCCGAGCTGGACGGTGCGGTGCGGGATCTGACCGCCGGGCTGCTCGCCCACCCGCGCGACGCGGTGGTGGAGATCAAGGCACTGCTCGCCGGAGCCGCCGGGCGGAGCCCCGTCGAGCAGCAGCGGGCCGAGCGGGAGGCACAGACCCGACGGCTGCGCGACCTCGCTGGCCACGGAGAATAAGGTAAGGACCGTTCGGGAAGATCCGGGTTACTCGCGAGGTTGTCGTAGTCATCGGGAGAATTGACCCGACGACGGGACGACGTCCCACAGACCCGGAGGTGCCCGTGTCCAACCACATGGCCGCCGGCGGCATGGGCGGTTGGAGCATGCTCCGGTCGATGCGCAGCCAGGACGACATTTCCACGCACCGGCTGCAGCGCGGCGTCGCCCGCCGGATCGTGGCTTTCGCCCGGCCCTACCGACGTGACATCGTCGTCTTCCTGATCACCGTGATCATCGCCGCGGTGATCGGGGTGGCCACCCCGCTGCTCGCCGGCGACGTCATCGACGCGATCACCCGGGGCGGCTCTGAGGCCGGCGCGTTGGTGATCCGGCTGGCCCTGTTCATCGCCGCCCTCGCGGTCGCCGACGCGATGCTCTCGCTCGCCCAGCGGTGGTACTCGGCGCGCATCGGTGAGGGCATCATCCTCGACCTGCGTACCCGGGTCTACGACCACGTGCAGCGGATGCCGCTGCAGTTCTTCACCCGTACCCAGACCGGTGCGCTGGTCAGCCGGCTCAACAACGACGTGATGGGTGCGCAGCGGGCCTTCACCTCGACCCTGTCCGGTGTGGTCAGCAACGTGATCCAACTGGTCCTCACCGCTGCGGTGATGTTCACCCTCTCCTGGCAGATCACCGCGCTCTCGTTGGTGCTGCTACCGGTGTTCATCATCCCGGCCCGCCGGGTCGGTCGGCGGCTGGCCGAGATCACCCGCGAGTCGTACAACCTCGACGCCAAGATGAACGCGACGATGACCGAGCGGTTCGGGGTGGCCGGCGCGTTGCTGGTGAAGCTCTTCGGGCGGCCGGACGCGGAGTCGAGCCGCTTCGCCGCCCGAGCCGAGCGTGTGCGCGACATCGGCATCACCTCTGCGATGTACTCGCGGACGTTCTTCGTCGCGATGCTGCTGGTGGCCTCGCTGGCCCAGGCTCTGACCTACGGCCTCGGTGGCTGGCTGGCCGTCGCCGGCAACGTCAGCGCCGGCACCGTGGTGACCCTGGCGCTGTTGCTGACCCGCCTGTACGGTCCGCTCACCGCGTTGAGCAACGTCCGCGTCGACGTGATGAGCGCGCTGGTCTCGTTCGACCGGGTCTTCGAGGTGCTCGACCTGGACCCGACGATCAAGGAGCGGCCCGACCCGGTGCCGGTGCCCCGCGGCACCGGGACCGTCGAGTTCCGCGACGTACGGTTCCGCTACCCGAGCGCCGCCGAGATCTCCCTGGCGTCACTGGAGGAGGTCGCCGCGCTGGACCGCACGATCAACGAGCCGGTGCTCAAGGGCGTTTCCTTCAAGGTCGAGCCCGGTCAGATGGTGGCCCTGGTCGGCCCCTCCGGTGCCGGTAAGTCGACGCTCTCGATGTTGATCTCCCGCATCTACGATGTCACCGACGGGCAGGTGCTGGTCGGCGGGGTCGACGTCCGCGACGCCACCGCGGACTCGCTGCGCGACGAGATCGGTGTGGTCACCCAGGACTCGCACCTGTTCCACGAGAGCATCGCCGAGAACCTGCGCTACGCCAAGCCGGACGCCACCGACGACGAGTTGTGGGCCGCCCTCGCGGGTGCGCAGGTCGCCGACCTGGTGCGCGCCCTGCCCGACGGCCTGGACACCACCGTGGGCGAGCGCGGCTACCGCTTCTCCGGCGGCGAGAAGCAGCGCATCGCCATCGCCCGGCTGCTGCTCAAGGCGCCCTCGATCGTCATCCTCGACGAGGCGACCGCGCACCTGGATTCGGAGAGCGAGGCGGCCGTACAGCGGGCGCTCGCGGTGGCGCTGACCGGGCGTACCGCCCTGGTGATCGCGCACCGGCTCTCCACCGTCCGCGACGCCGACCAGATCCTCGTCCTCGACTCCGGCCGCATCGTCGAGCGGGGCCGCCACGAGGAGTTGGTTGCCGTCGGCGGCCTCTACGCCGAGCTGTACCGCACCCAGTTCGCGGTGGCCGACTCGCCCACCCCGTACACCGACGCGACCGGCCCGGAACCGGTGGTGATCCCGACCCGCGAGTACATCGCCGAGGAGGCGCTGCCCCCCGCCGCCGCAAACTGACCGGCCCGGGCTCGCCCGTCCGGTACCGCGGCGCACGCACCACATCGTTGGTACCCCGTGCGTGACATGGCCAGTCGCGGTCACTCGCGGCGGGTGGCCTCACGGAGTTCGGCGAAGGCGGTGCCGAGCGTCTGCGGGGTGAAGTGGGCGTTCAGTCCGCTGGGATTGGGCAGCACCCAGAGCCTGGCGCCGGCCAGCTGCTCCGGCTGCGGGCCGAAGGCCGCCTTCGGTCGGGAGAACCCCACGCGGTACGCGGTCACCCCGACCACGGCCACCCAGCGCGGCCGGTACCGGGCCACCTTGCTGGTCAGCGTCCGCGCGCCGTCGACCAGTTCGGCGGCGGTCAGCTCGTCGGCGCGGGCGCTGGCCCGGGCGACCAGGTTGGTGATGCCCAACCCGAGCCCGGGCAGCGTGTCCTGCTCGCTTGGGTGCAGCAGGCGCGGGGTGAACCCGCCCCGGTACAGAGCCGGCCAGAACCGGTTGCCGGGGCGGGCGAAGTGCCAGCCGGTGGCCGCCGACCACAATCCGGGGTTGATCCCGACGAAGAGCACATCAAGCCCGGCGGTGATGACGTCCGGAAGAAGCTTGTCGGCGGCCGCGGCCAGGTCCTCCCGGCTCGGGCGCGGGTTCGGTCGGGGCGCTGCCCCGCCGCCGTCGGCCGGTCGGTTGTGGCTGGCGGGCGGCTCGGCGATCACAGGCCACGCAGCGCGCCGCCGTCGACCGGGATGGTGACCCCGGTGAGGTAGCTGGCCGCGGGGGAGAGCGTGAAGGCGGCGACCCGGCCGAACTCGGCCGGCTCGCCGATGCGACGCAGTGGGATACCGGCCTCCGCCTCGGCCCGCGCCCGCTCGGGGTCGCCGGTGGCGGCGAAGAGCTCCCGGTTACGGTCGGTCATGATCCGACCCGGCAGGAGGCCGACCACCCGCACTCCGCGCGGACCGTACTCGTCAGCGACGTCTTGGCGACACCGGCCAGGCCGGGGCGTAGCCCGTTGGAGATGCCCAACCCGGCGACCGGGCCGCGCGCCGAGGTGGAGAGCACCAGCGCGATCGCGCCGCCGTCGGGCAGCGCGGCGGCGACCGTACGCGCCATCCGCACGCTGCCGAGGAAGACGGTCTCGAAGGCGTGCCGCCACTGCTCGTCGTCGACCGAGGCAGCGCTGCCCGGTGGCGGCCCGCCGACCGAGATCAGCGCGCCGTCGAGCCGGCCGAAGTGCTCATGCGCGGCGGTCACCAGCCGGTCAGGGGTGGCCGGGTCTGCCAGATCCGCGGTGATGCCGACGGCCCGGTCCGGCCCGGCGAGGCCGGCCGCGGCGGCGTCCACCGTGTCGGGGTGCCGGGCGGAGAGCACCACCCGGGCGCCGTCGGCCACCAGGCTCTGAGCGGTGGCGTAGCCGAGCCCACGGGAAGCGCCGGTGAGCACGTACACCCGATCGGTCAGTCCGAGGTCCATGCCGCCGATCCTGCCTGAACGAGCGCGACTCGGCCATCCGGGCCCGACGGGGCGTTGGGTCGGCGGCGGCGAAGGTGTTAACAGGGGGCCCCTCCTCTACCGGAGGCGTTAATAAGGGGCCCTTCCTTTCACCGGGCCGGGCGTAGCAGGCGTACCCGACCGGCGAGCTGGAGGGCGACGGCGCCGCTGGCCCGGCCGACGGCGGGCAGGCGGCGTCGCCGCGGGGGCTGCTGACCGTCGTAGCGGAGACCTGCCTCCCGGACCGCGAGTTCCTCGGCGCCCAGCGGCGGCAGTGCGTCGCGGGCGCGTAGCGTGCGGGCCAGGTCCCAGCCGTCGCGCAGCCCGCCGGCGGTGGGTCGGCCCGCCGCCCACTCGACGAACACGGTCGGCCACCTGCCGCCGAGCCCGGCGGCGAGCAGCGGCCAGTGCCGGGCAACCTCGCCGGCCCGCTTGCGAAGCAGCGCGGCCCGGGCGGCGGCGAGCGGTCCGGGCGCGAAACCAGGCGGCGGGGGGCCGCCGGCGACCAGGGCCAGGACCAGCTCCGCCTGCCGCGCCGCCAGCGACCGGGCCGCGCTCATGTCACCACCGGGAATCCGCAGGCGTCTGCCACGGCGTCCAGTTCGGTCCGTAACTCGGCCGCCGGAGGGTAGTGCCCGTCGCGTTCCAGCAGCGCCGCCGGTGGGCGGTGCCGGGCGCACAACTCGCCGAGCAGCTCCAGCACCTCCCGATTGACCGGGTCGGTGTGCGTGTCGTGGTAGAAGCCGCCGTGCTCGGCCCCGCCGGCGACGTGCAGGTACGCCACCCGATCGAGCGGCAGCCGGTCCAGCAGGGCCAGCGGATCGGTGCCCCGGTTGCGGGCGTTGGCGTGCACGTTGGCGATGTCGAGCAGCAGCAGCGCGCCGGTGCGCTCCAGGATCTCGCCCAGGAACGCCGCCTCGTCGAGTTCGTCGTCCGGCCAGTCGAACAGCGCCGCGATCGGCTCCAGCGCGATCGGCACCGGCAGCTCCGCCTGCGTCCGGGCGACGTTCGCGCAGACCACGTCCACCGCCTCGCGGGTGCGCGGTAGCGGCAGCAGGTGCCCCGCCTCCAGGCCACCGGCCCGCACGAAGGCGATGTGCTCGCTGACCAGCGGGGCAGCCAGCAGCTCGGCGACCGTCGCCAGGTGGGCCACCCGGGCCGGCTCGACCGGCTCCGCGCCGCCGAGGGAGAGCCGCACCCCGTGCGGTACCACGGTCACCCCGCGCTCCCGTAGCTCGACCAGCCCGGCGGGTGGTGGCCCGGCGATCGGCACTGTTTCGGCGACCACCTCGACGAAGCGCAGGCCGGGCAGTTCGGCGACGAACCCGGCGATCTCCGGCCGCCAGCCGATGCCGACCCCGTGCGGGCCGGTCATCCGCCGCACCCGCCCCCGCCACAGCCCCCGCCGCCCCCGCCGCCATCGCTGCCGCCGCTCGCACCCGCGGTGCTGCCACCGCCGCAACTGCTGGTTGTGGCACCACCAGGGGTCATCGCCTTGCGCTGGATCTCGGCCTGCTCGGCGAAGGTCGGGTCGAGGGCCCAGATCGTGGCGGTGCCGTAGAGCGCCACCGCCATCGCCAGGCCGGCGGATCCGTAGACGGCGTGCGCCGGGTTCGAGGCGGGCGCGAGGTGGTGGTTCCGCTGTCGCAGCCGCCGGATCGCGAGATCCGCCGCCCGGGTCCGCCGAGGCACCCATACGAACAGCACCGTGGTCACCGCCGCCAGCCCGCACAGGATGAACACGAGGTACCAGACCGGACGGCCGTTGGCCAGGCCGGCGGCGATGCGTGCGACACCGAGCGCCAGCAACGCGGCGAGCAGCAGCGGGCCCAGCCGCAGGGCCGCCCGCCGGTCCGAGCCGACCAGCAGGCCGTGGCGGTCCAACCCTTCGCGCAGTTCGGTGAGGGCCCGGGCGACCCATTCGGTCTGCCGTAGCTGCCGGGCCGAGTGGTGCTGGCTCGCGGCGTGGTGGACGGCCCGGTCGAGCGGGGTGACCCCTGCCGGCAGCGGTCCCTCGGCGGTCAGCGCGCCGGTCGTTTGCACCCCGATCGCGCCCTGGCTGCGCAGGCTGCTGAGCGAGGACCAGACCGCCAGGTCCTCGCCGCCGTTGAGGTAGGCGACCTGCTGCGGGCCGAGCTGGTCGGCGGGGGGCGCGGTCCGGCCGGACAGCAGGCTCCGGCGGTGGACCAGTGCACCGATGACGAGCACGACGGTCGCCACCAGATAGAAGACCAGGAAAGTGCGGCTGGGGATACCCCAGGTGTCGAAATCTGCCGCGAGATCCGTCATGGCCTGCTCCTGTCGCACGAGGGGAACTCGGCTTCATTGTGGAGCGGGCGCGCCAGCGGCCGACCACGTCGGTGGCCCAGTTACCGCACCGTTATCTGACGGTGTCGGCGGGCCGTCCCAACCGTCGCCCCGCCGTCGCCAACTCCGCCGCTGCTGCATCCACCGCTCGTCGGCGTCAGGGTCGCCGTACGGCCTCCTCGACCAGGTCGAGCACCGGACCGAGGTCGCCGGCCGGACGTCCCATGGCCAGGTGCAGCACCAGGCCGTCGTAGGCGAGTTCGAGGAAGCGGGCGAGCACGTCGATCGGGACGTCCTCGCGCAGTACGCCGGCCTCCCGCTGCCGGGCGAGGCGTTCCCGGGTGGCCTCGGCGATGGCCGCCGACCGCTGCGCCCATCGTTTGGCGAAGGCGGGGTCGGTCCGCAGCCGGCGGGAGACCTCCAGTTGGCTGCCGAGCCAGCCGGTGGTGTCCGGGGAGACCGCGCGGGCGAGCAGGTCGCGCATCACCTGGACCAGACCGTTACGGGCGACTGTCTCCACCATGACTGCCGCGTCGTCCTCGGCGACGGCGAGGAAGAGCGAGTCCTTGTCCCGAAAGTGGTGGAAGATCGCCCCTCGGGACAGCCCGGTCGCCTCCTCGAGGCGGCGCACGGTGGCGCCCTCGTAGCCGTGCCGGGCGAAGCAGCCCCGCGCGGCGGCGAGGATCTCCTGTCGGCGGGCGTCGAGCTGATCCTGACTTACTCTTGGCACGTGTCGATCGTGTCAGTTCGCCTCGGGTAGCGCAAACCGTACGTACGGCTTGTAATGCGGCCCGCCGGGGTGGCGACACCGCGCGACCGCCTCGGCGGAGCAGCGGCTGGCCCGGTCGTCGGTGCCCGCTCGACACGACCACGTAACCACTTGCCCTGTCGGCGGGGTACCGGATTCCCGTAGGGTGCCCGAGTGCCGCTGCTCCTGCTGGACTTGGACAACACCCTGCTCGACCGGGCCGGGCCGTTCCGCACCTGGGCAGAGCGCTTCCTCGACGGCATCGGCGCGCCACCGCGCGACATCGAATGGCTACTGTCCATCGACGCCGACGGGCTGACCGATCGCTGGGACGTCGCCGATGCCATCCGGGACCGTTACCGGCTGCGGATCCCCTCCATCGACCTGGTCGAGGAGCTGCACGACGGAGTCGTCGAGTTCACCCGGCTCGACCCGCTGGTGGCCTGCGCGTTGCGGATCGCCGACGACGCCGGCTGGATGCCGGTGGTGGTGAGCAACGGCGCGGTACGCCAACAGGACACCAAGATTCGGCGCACCGGACTGGACCGGTACGTCGCCGACTGGGTGATCTCCGAGGAGGCCGGGGTCAGTAAGCCCAACCCTCGGATCTTCGCGCTCGCCGCTCAACGGGCCAGGATGCCGCTGCGCGGCGCCTGGGTGATCGGCGACGGCCCGGAGGCGGACATCGGCGGGGCGACCGCCGTCGGCCTGCCCAGCATCTGGCTGCACCGCGGCCGGCCGTGGACCGACGCCCGGTTCGCGCCCACCGCGACGGTCGACACGGTCATCGCCGCGATCGCCGAGATCATGGGTGCCTGAGCCCGAGGCGAAATTCGGTTGACCCGGCGCACGGGCTTCGCGAAACATGGTCCGCGCACCGTGCATCCCGGGCGTGCGCCCGGTCGAGGAGAGGGGGTCGGTCATGGCCGTTTCCGCAGGTCACTTCCTGCCTCCCACCGACTCGACCAAGGGATTACCAGCGCGATGCGCGATCATGACTTCCCGGCGCCCGAGCGCCGTACCCGCGGCCGGCGCCGCTTCGACGACGACGAGCCAGATTTCCTGAAGCGTGGCCGGACGGCCGGCCCCGCCCCAATCGACCCCGACGACGAGCCGGATCCGGCGACCGGGGCCTCCTGGTCCTCCTGGGACGACGCCGTGCACGGCCCGGAACCCCACCCGGAATGGCTGGTGACCGAGCTGGCCGCCAAGGACACCGATCTCGGTGTGCTCAAGACCGGCAAGGAAGCGGACGTCCACCTGGTGCGCCGGGCCGTGCCCGACACCGACCGTTCCTGCCTGCTCGCGGCGAAACGCTACCGCGACCCACGGCACCGGCTCTTCCACCGCGATAGCGGGTATCTCGAAGGGCGCCGGGTGCGCCGGTCCCGGGAGATGCGCGCGATGACGGGCCGCACGGCGTTCGGCCGGCAGATGATCGCCGGGCAGTGGGCGGCGGCGGAGTTCGCCGCGCTGGGCCGGCTCTGGGAGATAGGCGAGCGGTACGGCACGGTCACCGTGCCGTACCCGGTCCAGCTGCGCGGCACCGAGCTGATGCTGGAGTTCCTCGGCGATCCCGACGCGGGGCAGGCCGCGCCACGGCTCGCCGAGCTGCGCCCGACCCCGGCCGAGCTACGTGGGCTGTGGGGGCAGTTGGTCGACGCGCTGGTGGTGCTGGCCCGGGCGGGGTACGCGCACGGCGACCTGTCGCCGTACAACCTGTTGGTGCACGCGGGGCGGCTGGTGCTGATCGACCTGCCGCAGGTGGTCGACGTGGTGGCGAATCCGCAGGGGCGCGACTTCCTGGCCCGCGACGTGCGGGTCGTCGCCACCTGGTTCGCCGCCCGGGGCCTGCCGCCGAGCCTCGCGGACCCGGCGGCGCTGACCGGGATGCTGTCCCGGGAGGCGGGCCTACGCTGACCCATCAGGCTCCGGGTGGCGATCACCCGCCACCCGGAAGCCTGGTGACGTCTACTGCAGGTACCGCTCGACCTCCGGCACCGGGCGGACGCCCTGGGCCTCGGGGTCGCCGTGTGCCTGCCGGGCCGCGCGGCGGCGGCGGAGCAGATCCCAGCACTGGTCGAGGGACTCCTCCAACTCGCGCAACCGGGTACGGGCGTCGTCGTCCGTGCCCGTCTCGGTGGTCTGGGCCTGCGCGCGCAGCCGGTGCTCCTCGTCGACCAGATCGGAGATCCGGCTCAGGATGGTCGTGTCGTCCATGCCCCTGAGCCTGGCACAGCGCGGCGGCCCGCGCCCACATTCCCTTCCCGGAGTCCTACGACGCACCCGACGCCACGCCGGGGTCGCCGTGCCAGGCCATCCCACGCCACGCCGTCGCGTGGCACGCCGTGGTCGCCGTGCCGCCATCCCGCGCCGCCATCCCGCGCCGCCATCCCGCGCCGCCATCCCGTGCCGCGCCGGACCCGGGTCGCGCGCCGTGCCGCGCGCCGTACCGCGCCGCTCCGGGGCGACCAGGGCATGATCACGAGCGCTTGAGTTGATGCGGTGACGTTGTTAGCGTGCGCCGGGGTCTGTGTGCGTGCCGCACTCCTGACTGACCGATCAGCTCGCCCAGGGCCAGGGACGGTGTAATGGGTTCCCGCAGTACCAAGCTGCGTACCAAGGTCGTGGCCCTGCTGGCGTTGCTGGTGGCACTCTGGGGCTTCACCGCCTGGGTCACCGTCCGGGATGGAGTCGACCTGCTCGCTGTGCAGGCGCTCGACGCGCGGGTCTTCGACCCCACCGAACCGTTGCTGCTGCAGTTGCAGGTCGAGCGGCGTACCTCGCTGGTGTACCTCGGGCGACCGGGCGAGGCAAGGCTGGAGGAGTTGGCGCAGCTGCGTCAGCGTACCGACCAGTCGGCTGCGGAGTTCGCCGAGTCGGTCGGCAGCTGGCAGGTCGACCTGCTCGGTAGCGACGCGTTGCGCGAGCGGATCGCGTCGCTCGACCAGCGCCTCGCGGCGCTGCCGGACACGCGTACCGCGGTCGACGGACGCAACATCGGCCGCCGGGAGGCCGGCGCGGTGTTCACCGGCCTGATCGAGTCGATCCACGAGGTCTACGACGAACTCGGCAATCTCGACGACGATCAGGTCGCCGACGACACCGACCAACTGATCCGGCTCAACCGGGTCCGCGAGTTGCTGTCCCAGGAGGACGCCTTGCTCGCCGGCGTGCTGGCGGCCGGCCGGATCACCTCGGTCGAGCGGGCGGAGTTCACCCGCGTCGTCGGCGCCCGGCAGTTCGTCGTGGAGCAGGCGATCGCCCGGCTGCCCGACGCCGACCAGCGTCGCTACGAGCGGTTGGCCAGCGGCGCGAGCTTCCGGCGGCTGGCCGATCTGGAAGCCCAGATCATGCTGGGCAGCGGCACGACCCGCGTGCCCTTCACGGCCGCCGAGTGGGCCGCCGCCACCGGTCCGGCACTGATCGAGATCGGTGACCTGGTCCTGGCCGGCGGTGACGACATCGTCGAGAGGGCCACGCCGGTCGCGATCGGTGTCATCGTCCGGCTGGTGCTCGCCGCCGGTCTCGGCCTGCTCGCGGTCATCGCCTCGGTGATCGTCTCGGTCACCACCGCGCGCGCCCTGGCGCAACAGCTGCGTCAGCTGCGTGACAGCGCCTGGCGATTCGCCAACGAGCGGCTGCCGGGCGTGGTGGAGCGGCTCGACCGCGGCGACCGGGTGGACATCGCCAAGGAGACGCCGCCGCTGCCCTTCGGCGACGACGAGATCGGCCAGGTGGGTCGGGCCTTCGACGACGTGCAGGCCACCGCCGTCCGTACGGCAGTGGAGCAGGCCGAGCTACGTCGGGTCGGACGCGAGGTGTTCCTGAGCCTGGCCCGGCGTACCCAGGCGCTGGTGCACCGTCAGCTCACCCAGCTCGACGCTCTGCAACGCCGGGAGCAGGACGCCGAGGGACTGCAGGGGCTGTTCCACGTCGACCACCTGGCCACCCGGATGCGGCGCAACACGGAGAACCTCATCGTGCTGTCCGGCTCCACGCCGGGCCGTGCCTGGCGCCGCAGCGTGCCGATGGTGGATGTGGTCCGCGGTGCGGTGGGCGAGGTCGAGGACCACAGCCGGGTCGTCGTGCTCCCGGTCGACAGCGTGTCGCTGCACGGGCGGGCGGTCGGTGACGTCATCCACCTGCTCGCCGAGTTGATCGAGAACGGGCTGGTCTACTCGCCGCCACACACGAGCGTCGAGGTTCGCGGGCAACTGGTCTCCAACGGCTTTGCCATCGAGATCGAGGACCGCGGCCTGGGCATGACCGAGGAGGACCTCGCGGCCGCCAACCACCGCATCGAGGACCCTTCGGAGCGCAACCTCGCCGACGCGTCCCGGCTGGGCCTCTACGTGGTGAGCCGACTGACCGACCGGCACGGGGTACGGGTGCGGCTCAAGGAGTCCGCGTACGGCGGAACGACGGCCGTCGTGCTCATCCCGAGCGGCCTGATCGTCGGGGACGACGCGGAGTCGGGCGACCCGGGCGGTACCCGTGTGCCGGCGCCGGCGCTCCCGGGACCAACCCGTGCCGAGCGCTCAGACACTGCGGCGGACCTCGCCGCACCAGCGGTCTCCGCCCGACAGCCGGCGGTCGAACCCGACGGCGAACGGGAGGGTGCCGCCGACCGCAGCGGAGACGACCCGGCCGAGGCGAGCCCGGGCCCCGATGACCGGTCCGCACCGGCGTCCCGGCCGCGCCACTGGCCGGAGCCCTCCTCCGGATGGGACGCCCCGACTGTCCCGATCGGACTGCCGGTCACCTCGACGTCGGGCCACGGGGTGCCGTGGTCGCCTTCGGAGTCGGTCGGAGCAGCGTCGGCCAGGTCCGCCCGCGCGGGCCGGCCGCTCGCCGAGCCCGGCGATCCGGTCGTCGCCGAGGCCGAACTGACCCGGACCGAGTCGGGCCTGCCGGTCCGGGTCCGGCAGGCCAGCCTCGCACCGGCGTTGCGGG
Organism: Micromonospora phaseoli; assembly: GCF_900109115.1. Classification (GTDB taxonomy): domain Bacteria; phylum Actinomycetota; class Actinomycetes; order Mycobacteriales; family Micromonosporaceae; genus Micromonospora; species Micromonospora phaseoli. The sequence goes on along the minus strand of NZ_FNYV01000012.1, from coordinate 46,158 downwards.
ACGAGCCTGAGTCCATGGCGGAGCGCGACGAGGTGATTCGCGAACCGGAACAGGTTCGGCGCATGATGAACTCATACCAGACCGGCACCCGGCGGGGACGATCCGACGCCGCCCGGCTGCTTGGTGGGGGCGGTCGGCCCGCGCCCGACGACGAGGCCGACGACGCTGGTCAACAGGCGACCTGACCGGGTAGGTGACCCCGGTGGACCGGGCGAGGACCGGTCAGCCCAGATGAGCACGGCGAAGAGCCGGATGAGCACGGCGAAAGAGCCGAGGGAGAAGAGGACGACGAAGTGGCGCAGAAGACGCCTTCGAGTGCCGACCTGACGTGGTTGCTGGATGATCTGGTAGGCCGGGTCAAGCAGGCCGAGCACGCGGTCGCGCTGTCGGCAGACGGTCTACTGATGGCCTCCTCGCAGGGGCTCGGCCGCGACGACGGCGAACACCTGGCGGCGATGGCGGCCGGCATCCAGAGCCTGGCCCGCGGCGCGGGCAAGCGGTTCGGCGGCGGGCAGGTGCAGCAGACAATCATCGAGATGCAGTCGTCCTTCCTGTTCGTCACCGCCGCCGGCCGCAACGCCTGCCTCGCGGTGCTGGCCACTGAGGACGCCGACGTCGGGCTGATCGCGTACGAGATGGCGATGCTGGTCACCCGGGTCGGACAGTTCGTCGCGTCACCGTCACGGTCCGAACAGACCAACGGGGAGAGGTAGGCCAGATGGCGGTGCAGGGAGACTCCACCGACCACCAATGGGTGGACGACCACGCTGGTCCGGTGGTTCGTCCGTATGCGGTGACCGGCGGCCGGGCCCGCCCGGTCACCGGCACGTTCGACCTGATCTCCCTGGTGACGGCGGTTCGTCAGGACGTATCCCCGGAGGTCGGCCTGGGTCCGGAGCACCTGGCGATCGTCGGCCTCTGCCAGCGGGTACAGTCCGTCGCCGAGATCGCGGCACATCTGGACCTGCCGCTCGGCACCGTACGGGTCCTGCTCGGCGATCTGGTGTCGCGCAACCTGGTACGGATCCACGAGCCGCACATCTCCGACCACAGCATCTTCGAGGCGGTTATCCATGGACTACGGGCACTCTGAGCAGCCGGCGGGCACGGTCACGCTGCCCACAGCGATCAAGATCCTGGTCGCGGGCGGCTTCGGGGCGGGCAAGACCACGCTGGTCGGCGCGGTCAGTGAGACGCGCCCGTTGCGGACCGAGGAGGTGCTGACCGAATCCGGGGTGGGCATCGACGATCTCGCCGGTGTCGAGACCAAGCGGACCACCACCGTCGCGATGGACTTCGGACGGATCACCATCAGCGACGACCTGGTGCTGTACCTGTTCGGTACCCCGGGCCAGGACCGGTTCTGGTTCGTCTGGGACGAGTTGGCGCTCGGCGCGATCGGCGCCGTGGTGCTGGCGGACACCCGCCGGTTGGCCGACTGCTTCCCCTCCATCGACTACTTCGAGGAGCGGGGGACACCGTTCCTGGTCGCGGTGAACTGCTTCGACGGGGCGCGGCAGTACCGGCTCGACGAGGTGCAGACCGCGCTGAACCTCGACCCGGAGGTCCCGGTGCTGCTCTGCGACGCCCGGCAGCGGGACTCGGCCAAGGAGGTGCTCATCACGCTGGTGGAGCACGCCATGAAGCTCCGGGAGGCCCGCCGCAACGCACAGTGAGGCCCGGTCCGCCGGCGGCCGGAGCCGCACGTGCCGCCCGGTCCGCGGGAGGCCAGAGCGGCACAGCGCGGCCCGGTGCGCCTGGGCCAGAGCCGGCTCGCGGCGACCGGAACACGACGAAGGGCTCTCCCCGCGAACGGGGAGAGCCCTTCGGACCTGGTACGTCAGCTGGCGATCATCCGACGCAGCACGTACTGCAGGATGCCGCCGTGCCGGTAGTAGTCGGCCTCACCCGGGGTGTCGATCCGCACCACGGCGTCGAACTCCACGCCGCTGTCGGTGGTCACCTTCACCGTGCGCGGGACGGTGCCGTCGTTGATGGCGGTCACCCCGGTGATGGTGAACGTCTCGGTCCCGGTGAGCCCCAGCGAGTCGGCGTTCTCACCGACCGGGAACTGCAACGGCAGCACGCCCATGCCGATCAGGTTGGAGCGGTGGATCCGCTCGTACGACTCGGCGATCACCGCCCTGACGCCGAGCAGCATGGTGCCCTTGGCCGCCCAGTCCCGCGACGAGCCGGAGCCGTACTCCTTGCCGGCCAGGATGACCAGCGGGACCTCGGCGGACTGGTACGCCATCGAGGCGTCGTAGATGGAGGTCTGCTCGCCGGTCAGGTGGTTGATCGTGAAGCCGCCCTCGACTCCCGGGACCAGTTGATTGCGCAGCCGGATGTTGGCGAAGGTGCCGCGGATCATCACCTCGTGGTTGCCCCGGCGCGAGCCGTAGGAGTTGAACTCGTGCCGCGGCACGCCGTGCTCGGCGAGGTAGACCCCGGCGGGCGAGTCGGCCTTGATCGAGCCGGCCGGCGAGATGTGGTCGGTGGTCACCGAGTCGCCGAGCTTGGCCAGCACCCGGGCCGGACCGATGTCGGCAACCGGGGTCGGCTCGGGCTGCATGCCCTCGAAGTACGGGGGCTTGCGGACGTAGGTGGACTCGCCGTCCCAGGCGAAGGTGTCCCCGGTCGGGGTCGGCAGGGACTGCCAGCGCTCGTCGCCGGCGAAGACGTCGGCGTACGCGGAGCTGAAACCGGCGGCGCCGATCGCCGAGGCGATGACGTCCTGGATCTCGGTGGTGTTCGGCCAGATGTCCCGCAGGAAGACCGGCTTGCCCTCGCTGTCCTCGCCGAGCGGCTCGTTGGCCAGGTCGATGTCCATCGTGCCGGCGAGGGCGTACGCGACCACCAGCGGCGGGGACGCCAGATAGTTCATCTTCACGTCCGGGTTGATCCGGCCCTCGAAGTTGCGGTTGCCGGAGAGCACCGACACGACGGCGAGGTCGGCCTCGTTCACCGCGGCGGAGATCTCCTCCGGCAGCGGGCCGGAGTTGCCGATGCAGGTGGTGCAGCCGTAGCCGACCAGGTGGAAGCCGAGCTTCTCCAGGTACGGCGTGAGGCCGGCCCGATCGTAGTAGTCCATGACGACCTTGGAACCGGGGGCGAGGGTGGTCTTCACCCACGGCTTGCGGTTCAGACCCCGGTCCACCGCGTTACGCGCGAGCAGTGCCGCGCCGATCATGACCTGCGGGTTGGAGGTGTTGGTGCACGAGGTGATCGCGGCGATCACGACCGCGCCGTGGTCCAGCTCGAACTCGGTGCCGTCGGCGCCGGTGACCCGGATCGGGTCGCTGGCCCGCCCGCCGGAGCCCACGGCGGCGTTGATCAGCTCGCGCGGGGCGTCGGCCGGGTCCGCCACCCCGTTGGCCGGTGAGTCGCTGGCCGGGAAGGACTCGGCGCTGGCCTCGTCGGCGTGACCGGTCACCCCGAACGGCTTCTCCTGCTGCGGCACGCCCGGCGTAGCGCCGGGCTCGCCACCGGTCTCGTCGGCCGCCACGTAGTCGGTGAGCGCGGCCCGGAACAGCGTCTTGGCGCTGCCCAGCGGCACCCGGTCCTGCGGGCGCTTCGGGCCGGCGAGGGAGGGCTCGATGGTGCTCAGGTCGAGCTCCAGCTGCTCGGAGTAGTGCGGCTCGTGGGCCGGGTCGTGCCAGAGGCCCTGCTCCTTGGCGTACGCCTCGACCAGGGCGACCTGCTGCGGGTCGCGGCCGGTCAACTCCAGGTAGCGGACGGTCTCTGCGTCGATCGGGAAGATCGCCACGGTGGAGCCGTACTCCGGCGACATGTTGCCGATGGTGGCGCGGTTGGCCAGCGGCACCGCGCTCACGCCGGGGCCGTAGAACTCGACGAACTTGCCGACCACGCCGTGCTTGCGCAGCATCTCGGTGATGGTGAGCACCAGGTCGGTGGCGGTGGTGCCGGCCGGCATCTCACCGGCGAGCTTGAAGCCCACCACCCGTGGGATCAGCATGCTGACCGGCTGGCCGAGCATGGCGGCCTCGGCCTCGATGCCGCCGACGCCCCAGCCGAGCACGCCCAGGCCGTTGACCATCGTGGTGTGCGAGTCGGTGCCGACGACCGTGTCCGGGTACGCCTGGCCGCCGCGCTCCATCACGGTGCGGGCCAGGTACTCGATGTTGACCTGGTGCACGATGCCGGTGCCCGGGGGGACCACCTTGAACTCGTTGAAGGCGGTCTGCCCCCAGCGCAGGAACTGGTAGCGCTCCTTGTTGCGGGCGTACTCCAGCTCGACGTTGCGTTCGAAGGCGTCCTGGCGACCGAACAGGTCGGCGATGACGGAGTGGTCGATGACCAGCTCGGCCGGGGCGAGCGGGTTCACCTTGGTCGGGTCGCCGCCGAGGTCGCGGACCGCCTCACGCATGGTGGCCAGGTCGACCACGCACGGTACGCCGGTGAAGTCCTGCATCAGCACGCGGGCCGGGGTGAACTGGATCTCGACGTTCGGGTCCGCGGTCGGGTCCCACCCGCCGAGTTGGCGGATGTGTTCGGCGGTGATGTTCGCGCCGTCCTCGGTCCGCAGCAGGTTTTCCAGCAGGATCTTCAGGCTGTAGGGGAGCCGTTCGTGTCCCTCCACCTTGCTGATCTTGAAAATCTCGTAGCTCGCGTCTCCGACGCGTAGCTGGGTCTTCGCACCGAAGGTGTCGAGGCTCGCCACGTCGTACTCCTTCACACCAGCGACCGTGAGTAGTCCTGAGCAGTCTGTCGCACCGGCCGGAGGGTTGCCGTGGTTAGGCAACACTTACCGCCGATTCTCGCTGTCAACAAAACCGTACGTCCGTCTTGCTATAAGTGCAACCCGATGCCATCGTGTACTCGGGAGGTCCCAACATGATCCACCACGTCCAGCTCGCCTGCCCGCGGGGTTCCGAAGATCTCTCGCGGGCCTTCTACGTCGGACTCCTCGGCCTGGCCGAACTGGCCAAGCCGCTGGCCCTCGCGGCCCGCGGTGGTTGCTGGTTCAACGGGTACGGCGCCGAACTGCACCTGGGCGTGGAGGACGACTTCCGTCCGGCGCGCAAGGCCCATCCCGCCCTGCTCCGGCCCGACCTGGAGGACCTCGCCGCCCGGCTGACCGCCGCCGGCTACCCGGTCACCTGGGGTGACGACCAACTGCCCGGACTGCGGCGCTTCCACACCGAGGACGCCCACGGCAACCGCCTGGAGTTCGTCGCCCCGACCACCTGACCCGGGCCGCGCAGGCCCCTGACCCCCGGCCCGGGTTCGCAACATCCCTGATGTTGCCGCCAACCTCGGCGGAGTGTGCGGGTGGTGGCGAGACAGAAAGAGGGCCGACCCCGTCCGGGGCCGGCCCTCTCGTCGGTTCGTCGGTTCGTCGGTCAGGAGGTGGCGCTGTAGCCGCGGCTGGCGATCCAGTTGGCGAGCGCGTCGATGCTCACCTGGTAGGAGGCCTGGGCGGGGTCGGCGGAGTCGGCGATGGTGACGGTGTCGCCGTTGTCGTGGTAGCCGACGACGCTGATGTAGTGGCCACCCTCGAAGGCGTGGGTGGTGCCCTCGGTGTCGGTGGCGGTGCCGGCGATGTTGGCGACCACGGCCCGGCCCTCGTCGACGGTGCGGACGACGTCGGCGCGCAGCTTCTCGACCTGCTTGGCCTCGGCCTTGGCGCCGGGGATCTCGACGCTGCGGTAGACGTCCTTGCCGGTCTCCTTGTTCAGCACCGGGGTGATGTCGTTGATCGAGTCGGTGCCGGCCTCGGTGGTGCCCATCTCCTTGGCCATGGCGTGCACGTCGATGTTCTTGCCCTGCACGCTCAGGGCGTTACGGGTGGCGGCGGGGCCACAGTAGTAGAAGTTCGGCTGGGCCTCGTAGCGCACGTCGAGCTGGCGCTCGCCGTTGCCCTTGCGGTCGGCCTGCACCACGGCGCTGGCCTGCGCACCCGGAGTGGCCTGGGCGGCGATCGCGGGACCGGCGATGCCACCAGCGGTGGCGGCGGCAGCGGCGATGGTCAGAGCGGTCTTACGCAGGATGTCGGTACGCATGATGGGGGACACCTTTCGTTCGGGGGTGCGCGCGGCCCGTGCGCAGGGGGATGCGGCCGGACCGTGCGGAAGGGGGGAGGTGGATCAAGGACCGTCGGGGGGCTCTTGGGGCCGCTCACGACGTCCGGAAGGGGTGTAACGCCGGGGCGTCCGAGGTCATTCCGGCCGGTGCCCGGTGCGGCGCCGGAGCGGGCGTCGCGGTTACGTCATGTTCAACGACCGGGGTGGGTGCATGATTCCGCGATCACGGTGGCCCCGACCACGTCGCAGATCTGCACATAACGGTCATCCAGGCCCCGAAGTGCCGACGAAGAAACAGCGGTGACGCATCATCTGGGGGCGAACGGGACGCGACGGACAGGTGGTGGTGGCTGCGCCGTGGTGGCCAGGACGGTCGACGGACGGTCCGGGGATGGCGTTTTCCGGCGTGGGGAGCGGGAAAGCGCGGTGCGCAGCAGCCGACGACCGAGGGGAGTGGGGCCGTGTGGCAGCACGGAAGGTCCATCGCCACCCGCGAGCGCCTGTCCCCGGTCGCCGGGGCGCCGCTCTGGTGTGACGCGCAGGATTTCGGCCTCCGTGGTGACGGCGTCACCAATGACCAGCCGGCACTGTCGGCGCTCGTCGACCGCCTCGGTGAGGGGTACGCGGCCGACGGCCGGCCCCGCGTCATCTACTGTCCGCCGGGCATCTACTCGATCAGGGACGCGGGCACGGTCTGGCGCAGCGGGGTGTCACTGCTCGGTGCGGGGCCGGGGGCGACCCGGTTCATGCTGAGCAACGAGGGCAACCGCGCAGAGCCGACGCCGTTGGCCTTCTGGACCACGGTGCAGCACGGCGCCGACCGCGACCGCCACATCGCCGACTGCACCTTCGCCGACTTCGAGATCGACGGTTCGGGCGTGGCCCTGGTGCAGTACAACTACCTCGCCAAGGGGCTCGGCCTGCAGTACGTCGTCCGGGGCGTCTTCCGCAATCTGTACATCCACCACACCGGCGCGACCGGGCTGGGCTGCGACTTCCTTCAGGACAGCCTGATCGACGGCGTGGTGGTCGTCGGCTGCGGGCGGCTGGACAACGGCGAGGAGATGGGCGGCGCGGGCATCGGTATCGGCATCGGCGGCTGGGGCGAGGTGGAACGCTGCACCATCAGCAACTGCACCACGCTCGGCAACGGCACCAACGGCATCTTCCTGGAGTTGCAGAAGTCGTACTGGACGCCGCCGCGCGGGTACCGCATCATCGGCTGTCACAGTCAGGCCAACCGGTTCGGTATCTCCGACTGGGGCGCCGACGGCCTGATCGTCTCCGCCTGCACCCTCACCGGAAACCTGGATGCCGGTTTCGACGTCTCCGCCAACGGCACGGCGGGGATCGCCGGCCGTGGCGGCATCCTGACCGACTGCGTCATCGACCGCAACGTCCGCGACGGGATCAGCATGGGCAACACCCCCGGGCCGTACACCATCCGGGGAAACCGGATCAGCGGCAACGGCGGTCACGGCTATCACCAGCACGACCTGGGCAACGGCTACCAGGGCGCGGCCTCGGACGTGGTGATCGAAAGCAACGAGTTCTGGGACAACGGACTGGACGCGATCCGGGTCGACCGGCCGATGGTCGACGCGGCGGTGGTCGACAACCGGATCCGCAACAACGGGCGCCAGTGCGCTCCGGCGGCCACCGGCTCCGGCGAGTCGGTGCGGTACGCCCGGCGCGCCATGACGGACCAGAACGCGGGTTGGCCGGCTGACGGCCACCGGGGCAAGGTGCTGCGGGTCGGTACCCGGCTCGCGTTGGTGGTCGGCAACACCGACACCGCCCTGAACCTGGCCGAACTGCGGCCGGACGCGGCGACCGCGTGGAACGAGGACGTGCCATCACCGGGGACCCGCTACGAGTTGCCGGCGGCGGCGCCGGTGCGGGCCGGCATCGCCGTGAACGCGCACGTCGAGTCGGCGATGGTGCGCGGCAACCGGGTCTGGGACAACCGCGACGGGCCGACCCAGAGCTACGGTTTGTGGATCACCGATCGGGGTTCGTGTGTCTCCTGCCGGGTCGAGGACAACGACCTGGCCGGCAACGCCGAGGGTGCGTTGCGGCTGGACAGTCAGCCGGTGGGTGGTCGCTGGGACCGCAACCACACCGAGATGGACTGACCGCCGGGTGGGCGAACCGGCTTCAGCCGGCCTCCTCCGGGGGGACCGGCGAGAGCGAGGTGGCCTCCGCGTGCCGGTCGCGCAGCCGCGCCCGGATCTCCTCCGGGGTGTACGCGCGCCGCCGTCGCTCGGCCCGGGCGATCACCACGCCGGAGGCCGCGACACCGGCCAGACCGGCCAACCCGAGGACCTTCCACCACCGCATCCGTCGCGTCATCCGCTTAGGGTAGTCCTTCATGAGCATCAGCCTGGACGAGGCGGTGGAGCTGACCCGCACCGGCGATCTGTGGATCTTCCGTGGTCGCAGCGTGCCCGACCGCGCCATCCAGTTGACCACCAACAGCCCCGTGAACCATGTCGGGATGGCGGTGGTGCTGGACGACATGCCGCCGCTGATGTGGCATGCCGAGCTGGGCCGGTCGCTGCCCGACCTGTGGACCGGCACTCACCAACGCGGCGTGCAGTTGCACGACCTGCGGGACGCGGCCTGCGTCTGGGCCAACCGGTACGGTCAGCGGGCGTGGCTGCGTCAGCTCGAGCCGCCGGCCGACCCGGACATGGAGCGGTCGGTGCTGCGGACGATCGCGCGGCTGGACGGCACGCCGTTTCCATCCACGGCGCAGCTGACCTGGCGGTGGCTGCGGGGTCGGGTGCCGTTGCCGCGGTTGCCGGGGCGGTCGCCCCGGCGGCGCGTCCCGGAGGCACGGGAGCTGGCTCTGGAGACCGCGTACTGCGCCGAGGTCGTCGCGGTCACCTATGAGGCGATGGGTCTGCTGCCGACGGGGCGACGGCCGAACTGGTACGACCCGGGTCGGTTCTGGAGCGGCGACGACCTCGGCCTGGACGGGGGCGCCCGGCTGGGCAGCGAGGTCGAGGTGTCGATTCCGCCGCGTTGAGGTTTCACCGACCGGCGTGCCGGCAATTTCTTGCGGCGTGACTGCTTCCACCGATCTCGACACGCTGACCGACTTCTTCGACCGGTACGGCGTGGCCCTGACCGCCGGTGACCTGCCCGCGATCGCCGGCTGTTACGCCCTGCCCGGGCTGGTGGTCGCCGACACCTACAGCTTCTCGTTCACGTCGCCGGCGGCCGTGGCGCTGTCCTTCGTGGGTGCCGCCCCGGACTACGCCGAGCGGGAGCTGGTCGCGGCGCACGCCGAGTTGGAGCAGGTGCAGCAGGTTTCCGCCCTGCTGACCGAGGTGGCCGTCCGCTGGGAGTTCCTGGACAGCCAGGGCCGGCAGGTGCCCGGTGAGCGCTACCGCTACCTGCTGCGAAGCACCGACGGCGGGCCGGTGATCTGCACGGTCGTGCGTACCGGCTGAATCGCCCGGGGCGTCCCAGGTGCCGTCGTCGCCGGGTGCGCGGCGTTTCCAGCCGGCTGTGGGTAGGTTGGCGCCCCGGCCGGCCCGATCGGTCAGGCATGCTGGCTGACCTGCCTGTTTCGTGTCCCGGCTCGGCCTGACTAGGCTGCGCGTCGGCGACGACGAGTGGGGACCTCAATGTCAGTGCGGCCGTCCGGCGAAGAGAACGCCGATGCGACCAACGCAGAGCCCGGTGCTGTGGACGAGGCAGTGAGCGGTGCTGCGCCCGATGTGGCAGCCGGTGCTGGGACCGGTGACGAGAGCGGTAGGGACAGTGGTGCAGACAGAGGTGCGGACAGTGGCGCGGACAGTGGTGCCGTGGCCGGTGCCACGTCCGGCGGGCGCACCCTGCCGAGGATGATCGCCTCCGCGCCCTGGGTGGTGGTCCTGGTCGGCACCGCGGTGTTGGCGGTGCTGCTGGTGGTCGCGGCGCTGTCGTTCCGGGGTCCCGAGCGCCCGGCGGCCTGGGCGCCCGGCCCGCCGATGGTGCTGCCGGCCCCTGCGGCGACGACCGGCGAATCCACGGAGACGGGGAGCCGGACGACCGCTCCGGTGGCGCCGCCCGCGTCCGTCTCGCCGTCCATCTCGGACTCGTCGTCCGGGTCGTCGGCGCAGCAGGTGGATCCGTCGCCCGTGGAGTCGGCACCGGTACGGTCGGACGGCACCCGGTCACCGAGCGCTCCCGCACCGACACAGTCGTCGCCGGCCGCGGACACCGGCGTGGTCTCCGCCAGCTACCGCTTGCAGGACAGCGACGCCGGTTCGTTCGAAGCCCAGTTGGTGGTGCGCAACGGCACCGGCCGGTCGAGTGACTGGCAGGTCGAGCTGAGGTTCAACAGTGGTGTCAGCGGCATCCGGGCCTCCAGCGGCCCCGGCGTTTCGGTGACCATCAAAGGTGGCGGATGGTATCTGCTCAGCGGCACCGGCCAACTCGGCGCGGGCGCGCAGCAGTCGGTGTACCTGCGGTTCACCCGGACCGGGGGCGGCGAGTACCCGGCACTGTGCACGGTCAACGCGGCCGCATGCGGGACGGGCTGACCGTACTGTCAGGACGCGTGGTGATTCGCAGGGCACTTTCCGACATAGCTGAAGATCGTTAGGCTTGCCGGGCTGCCCGCTGAGGAGAGACATGTCCGGTACGCGTCGCGCCCCGCGTGAGTCCCAGCCCCGAAGCTCCGCCACCGTCGCTTACTCCTCGCCCTGGGTTCTGGTGTCGGTCGGGGTCGTCATCATGGTGGTGCTGCTCGTCATCGCGGTCGGGGCGTACCGAGGTCCCGGGCCGGATTTCCGGCCGGGGCCGCCGGGGCCGCCAGCGGTGGCCGTGCCGATTCCGGAGCGGGCGTCGTCGGCGGGACGGGAGGCGTCGCCGCCGCTGTCTCCGGCGGTGCCCGGGCTGTCTCCGCGCCGCACCGACCAGCCGAGCCGCACTCCGACGGCAGCGCCCACGTCGGTGCCGCCGCCGTCCGCCGCATCGCCGGCTGCGCCCACCTCGTCCGCCCCGCCGCCGGCCCCGCCCGCGCCGCCGGCCCCGCTACAGGCGAAGTACCGGGTGATGGACACCTTCCCGGGCGGCTTCATCGCGGAGGTACTGATCCGTAACACCTCGGGTGGGGATCTGGGCTGGGTGGCGCGGGTGGACTATCCGGGCGGCCGGGTGGTCACCGCCTGGCTGGAGGGCGTTCCACAGGGGACCTTCAGCGGTGCCGGCGGGACCCTGACGTACCGCAGCGGGCCCGCGCTGGCCGCCGGCTCGTCGGTGCCGTTGCGTTTCCACATCGAGTCTGCCCGCTCTCGGCCGGCGAGCTGCAGCGTCTCCGGACGGGGCTGTAGCGGACTCTGAGGACGGTCCGCTGCGGCGGCGGATCACGCCATCCTTGCGCAAGAAGCCTGCTTTGTTGCGGGCTTGTTTGCAAGGGATTGCAGAATGTTTCGGCAAGGGCTAGCGTGCGGGCCAATCAGCGACCAGAGGAAGGCCGTCGATGAAACCCCCGCCGATAGCTCGCAAGGTCCTGCTCGCCCTCGTCTTCCTGCTCACCCTCACCCTGGTCGGCACGCCGATCGCGGTGCACCCCACCAGCGCCGCCGCGGCTGGTCGGTCGAGCGGCACCGGTCCGCTCAGCGTCACCGGCGCCGCCACCTGGACCAGCGAACCCTCCACCGCGGCCCTGCTCGATGCGGGAAGCAGCCGGGCACGGGCCGAACAGTTCTACTTCGTCCTGCCGGACCGGTTCGCCAACGGCGATCCGCGCAACGACCGGGGCGGCCGGACCGGCGACCGGTCACGTACCGGGTACGACCCCACGGACAAGGGGTTCTACCAGGGCGGTGACCTCAAGGGCCTGATCGACCGGCTCGACTACATCGAAGGGCTGGGCAGCACCGCCATCTGGCTCGCGCCGGTGTTCGAGAACCGCCCGGTGCAGGGCGAGGGCGACGACGTCTCCGCCGGCTACCACGGCTACTGGATCACCGACTTCACCCAGGTCGACCCACACTTCGGCAGCACCGCCGACCTGAAGAAGCTGGTCCAGCACGCCCATCGGCGTGGCATCAAGGTCTACCTCGACGTGATCGTCAACCACACCGCGGACGTCATCGGCTACGAGCAGGACCAGACCAGCTACCTCGACAAGGCGACCACGCCGTACCGCGACTCGCAGGGCCGGCCGTTCGAGGACCGCAACTACGCCGACGGCAGCCGGGGCTTTCCCACGGTGAACGCGGATTCGTTCCCGTACACCCCGACCTTCCAGACCCCGGCCGACGCGAAGGTCAAGGTCCCGTCCTGGCTGAACGACCCGACCATGTACCACAACCGTGGTGACTCCACCTTCGTCGGCGAGAACAGTGAGTACGGCGACTTCTTCGGCCTCGACGACCTGTGGACCGAACGGCCCGAGGTGGTCCGCGGCATGACCAAGATCTACGCCGACTGGGTGCGGGACACCGGCGTCGACGGCTTCCGGCTGGACACGGTCAAGCACGTCAACATGGACTTCTGGCCGCAGTTCAGCCAGGGCGTCAACCAGGCCGCGGCCCGCGCCGGCAAGAAGGACTTCTTCATGTTCGGCGAGGTCTACAGCGCCGACCCGGAGATCACCTCCGACTACGTACGCCAGGGCGGGCTGCCCGCCACCCTGGACTTCGGCTTCCAGGAGGCGGCACGCGGCTTCACCGCCAACGACGGCTCCGCCAAGGCACTGGCCGAGGTGTACGCCCGCGACGACCTGTACGCCGCCCGGGACACCCACGCCGGCCGGCTGCCCACCTTCCTCGGCAACCACGACATGGGTCGGATCGGCTCCTTCATCGCGAACGGACCCACCGATCCGGCCACCCATCTGCGCCGTGACCAGCTCGCCCACGAGCTGATGTTCCTCACCCGGGGCCAGCCGGTGATCTACTCCGGCGACGAGCAGGGCTTCACCGGCCCCGGCGGGGACAAGGACGCCCGGCAGCCGATGTTCGCCTCGCGTACGCCGGACTATCTCGACGACGACCTGCTCGGCACCGACCGTACCCACGCGGTCGACCAGTTCGACCGGACACACCCGCTCTACCGCGCCATCGCGGAGCTGGGCGGGCTGCGCCAGGCGCACCCGGCGCTGCGCGACGGGGTGCAGGTGACCCGGCACGCGGCCGACGGCCCCGGCGTCTTCGCCTTCTCCCGGTTCGACCCGGACAATCGCACCGAGTACCTGGTGGCAGTCAACAACGCCACGACCGCGCAGACTGTCACCGTGGACACCTGGACGGCCGGTGCCACCTTCACCGGCATCTACGGCGCCGCCGGCCGTCCGGTGGCCGCCGGCGACGGCAAGCTGACCCTGACCGTGCCGCCGCTGTCGGCGGTGGTGCACCGGGCCGCCAAGCCGGTCGCGCTGCCCACCGCCAAGCCGGGTATCACCCTCACCGCCCCGGCGTCCGACTCCTCGCCGGCCACCCGCGCGGAGGTGACCGCCCAGGTCACCGGCGACCCGTTGGCGACCGTCACGATGGCCGCCCGGGTCGCCGGCGGACGATGGACGCTGCTCGGCTCCGCCCACCGTGCGCCGTACACCGTGCACCACGACCTGACCGGCCTGCCCGCCGGCACGAAGGTCGAGTACAAGGCGGTGGTCCGCGACGGTCGGGGCCGGACCGCCGCCACCGGTTCCACCGCCACGGTCGGCACCCCCGAGGAGTCCGGCTCGTCCCGGGACTGGCTGGTGGTGCACTACCAGCGGCCCGACGGCGACTACACCGACTGGGGCCTCTACACCTGGGGCGACGTCGACCCGGAGTACGTCACCGAGTGGCCCCAGGGGCAGCCGTTCGCCGGCACCGACGCCTACGGGCGGTTCGCCTGGGTGAAGCTCAAGCCGGGGGCGAAGTCGGTCGGCTTCCTGGTGGTCGACGCCGACGGCAACAAGGACGTGGAGAACGACCGGACCGTCGACGTGACGCAGACCGGTGAGGTGTGGGTCAAACAGGGCGACCCGGCCACCTACCCGAGCCGGGAGGAGGCCGCGGGTGCGCCCGCGCCGCCGGTCGAGGACGGCACGGCGGTGATCCACTACCGCCGGCCCGACGGCAACTACGACGGCTGGGGCCTGCACCTGTGGGACGGCGCGGCCAGCCCCACCGACTGGGCGAACCCGATGCCGCCGACCCGGGTCGACTCCTTCGGCGCCGAGTTCCGGGTGCCGTTGGCCGAGGGCGCGGCCGGGCTGAGCTACATCATCCATTCCGGCGACGAGAAGGACCTGCCGCAGGATCAGCGGCTCGACTTTGCCGAGGCCGGCCGCGAGGTCTGGCTGCTCGCCGCGACACCGGGCCGGCTGCTGCCCTCGACCGCCACCGGCGGCGGCCGGGACACCGACGTCGGCAAGCAGAAGGCGCACTGGATCGACCGGTCCACCATCGCCTGGCGCACCGGACCCACCGACGGTCGGGCGTACGCGCTGGTGACCGCGTCCGCCGGCGGAGTGAGCGTGGTCGACGGCGAACTCGTCGGGACGTACACCTCGATGTCGTTGACCGCGCAGCGCAACGGGCTCACCGAGGCCCAGCGCGCGGCCTTCCCGCACCTGTGGGAGCACCGGGCCTTCACGCTGGACCGGCGGGACCTGGCCGGAGTGCCGGCGGCGCTGCGCGGGCAGCTGCTGGTGACCGAGCGGGCCGCCGACGGCACCCTGCTGGGCGCCACCGGCGTGCAGATTCCGGGCGTGCTCGACGACGTGTACGCCCCGGCCACCTCGGCCAGCCTCGGTGCCACGTTCACCGGTGGTGTGCCGACCCTGTCGATCTGGGCGCCCACCGCCCGGACGGTGTCGCTGCAACTGTTCGACTCGCCCACGGCGACGCCGCGCACCGTGTCGATGCGCCGTGACGACCGCACCGGCGTGTGGTCGACGCGCGGGGAGCGGTCCTGGACCGGCAGGTACTACCGCTACCAGGTGCGGGCATGGCAGCCGGCGGCGCAGCAGGTGGTCACCGCTTCGGTGACCGACCCGTACTCGGTGGCGCTGGCGACCGACTCCACGCACAGCCAGATAGTCGACCTGACCGACGAGAAGCTGGCCCCGACCGGCTGGGCCAGGCTGCGCAAGCCGGCGGCCGTGCCCTCGGCCAAGGTGCAGATCTCCGAGCTGTCGGTTCGGGACTTCTCCATCGCCGACACCACGGTCCCCGAGCAGCGGCGGGGCACCTTCCTCGCCTTCACCGACCCGGCCAGCGCCGGCATGAGGCACCTCAGGGCGATCAGCGACGCCGGGGTGACCCACCTGCACCTGCTGCCCGCGTTCGACTTCGCCACCATCCCCGAGCGGCGGGCCGACCAGCGGCAGCCGGACTGCGACCTGGCGGCCCTGCCGCCGGACTCGCAGCGGCAGCAGGAGTGCGTCGCCGCGGTGCAGGAGACCGACGGCTACAACTGGGGATACGACCCGCTGCACTACACCGTCCCCGAGGGCGGGTACGCCGTCGACCCGGAGGGCGCGCGACGCACCACCGAGTTCCGGCAGATGGTCGCCGGGGTCAACGCCGCCGGCCTGCGGGTGGTCATGGACGTGGTCTACAACCACACCTCGGCCGCCGGCACCGACCCGCGCTCGGTGCTCGACCAGATCGTCCCCGGCTACTACCACCGGTTGCTCGACGACGGCGCGGTGGCCACCTCCACCTGCTGCGCGAACACCGCGCCGGAACACGCCATGATGGGCAAGCTGGTGGTCGACTCGCTGGTCACCTGGGCGAAGGCGTACAAGGTCGACGGGTTCCGCTTCGACCTGATGGGCCACCACCCGAAGGCGAACATCCTCGCCGTCCGTAAGGCGCTGGACAAGCTGACGGTGGCCCGGGACGGTGTGGACGGCAAGCGGATCCTGCTCTACGGCGAAGGCTGGAACTTCGGCGAGGTGGCCGACGACGCCCGGTTCGTGCAGGCGACGCAGGCCAACATGGCGGGTACCGGGATCGGCACGTTCAACGACCGGCTGCGCGACGCGGTGCGTGGTGGTGGCCCGTTCGACGACAACCCCCGGCAGCAGGGCTTCGCCTCCGGGCTGTTCAGCGACCCCAACGGTGACCCGGTCAACGGCTCCGCCGCCGAACAGCGGGCCCGCCTGCTGCACCAGCACGACCTGGTCAAGGTCGGGTTGGCCGGCAACCTGCGCGGCTATCGGTTCACCGACTCGTCGGGGAGGGCGGTCACCGGCGCGCAGGTCGACTACAACGGCTCGCCGGCCGGCTACACCGACGCGCCGGGCGAGTCGATCACCTACGTCGACGCGCACGACAACGAGATCCTCTACGACGCGCTGGCGTACAAGCTGCCGCAGTCCACCTCGGCGACGGACCGGGCCCGGATGCAGGTGCTGGCCCTGAGCACGGTGGTGATGAGCCAGGGCGCCGGCTTCGTCACCACCGGCACCGAGCGGCTGCGGTCGAAGTCGCTGGACCGCAACTCGTACAACTCGGGGGACTGGTTCAACCAGATCCGCTGGGACTGCGCGCAGGGCAACGGCTTCGGCATCGGGTTGCCGCCGGCCGAGGACAACCAGGCCAAGTGGCCGTACGCGAAGCCCCTGCTGGCCGACCCGGCGCTGGTGGCGGACTGCGCGGCGGTCGAGTTGGCCGACGCCCGGTACGCCGAGCTGCTGAAGGTCCGGGCATCCTCGCCGGTGTTCGGGTTGCCCACCGGGCGGGAGGTGCAGCGGCGGGTCGCCTTCCCGTTGTCGGGCCAGGACGAGACGCCGGGGGTGCTGACCATGACCCTCGACGCCGGTGGCCTCGGCGGGGCGTGGAAGTCGGTGACGGTGGTCTTCAACGCCACCCCGCAGGTCGCCACGCAACGGGTCGCCGGGCTGCGTGGAGCCGACGTGACGCTGCATCCGGTGTTGCGTTCCTCGGCCGATCCGGTGCTGCGTACCGCCTCGTTCGCCAGGTCCAGCGGCACCTTCACCGTGCCGGGGCGCAGCGTCGCGGTCTTCGTCCAGCGCTAGGCGTACCGGCGAACCGGCCCCCTCCCGCGGCTGCGGGAGGGGGCCGGTCCTGGTTGCCTGGACGTGCGGCCGGGTGGCCGCCCGTCAGGTGATCAGCCGAAGCAGTTCGGGATCGGCGTGATGGTGCCCTCGCAGTTGGTCGGCTTGTTGGCCGTGATGGCCGACTTGTCGTCCACCTCGACGTCGGTGAGGAGGCTGAACACGCCGCCCGGCCGGAGGGTGGCGAAGTTGTACGCCACCTTGGTCTTCTCGAGGTCGATCTCGCCCCCGATGGTGAAGATGCCGCCGCCGACGCCCAGCGGGCCGACGGCCCGGTTGCCGTTGATCGTGCTGTTGCGGAAGGTGGCCTGACCGAGGAAGTTGAACACGCCGGCGCCGAAGAAACCGGCCTTGTTCTCGTCGATCTTGCTGTGCTCGACGCTGGCGATCGCGCCGAAGGCCAGGGCTAGGCCGCCGCCCACACCGACGGTGGTGTTCTTGATGACCTCGACGTGCTGCAGCTCCAGGCTGCTGTCGCCCGCCGCGGCCACGCCACCACCGGCGAGTACCGCCGTGTTGTTGGCGATCTTCGAGTGCTTGACGGTGGTGTTGCCCTCGATGTCGAGCAGACCGCCGCCGAAGCCGAGGACCTCGTTGCTGGTGATCTCGGTCTTCTCGATCCAGGCGGTGCCACCGTCGATGTCGGAGCGGAAGATGAACGCCGCGCCGTTGGCGATGCCGCCACCGCCGATGATCGCATCGTTGTTCTTCACGGTCGACGCGGCCACCCGCAGCACGCCCGCGTTGAAGATGCCACCGCCGTAGAGGAAGGCGGTGTTGTCGGCGACGGTGGTGTGGTAGAGGCTGGCCTTGCCGAAGTTGGCCAGGCCCCCTCCGACGCCACCGGCCTGGTTGGCCACGATGTGCGTCTCCTCGAACGAGGCGGTGCCGCCCGGCTGCACGAGCACGCCCGCGCCGTCGTTCGACTCCGGCTCGGCCAGCACCGAGACGTCGCCATTGGCCTGGGTGGCCTTGGCCTTGACCGCGATGCCCTTCGGCGTGGCCTGCAGCAGCGGCAGGTACGCCTGCTTCGCCTCGGCCGCCTTGGTGGCCTCGACCGAGTTGGAGAAGCGCGACCACACGGCTTCCGGAGTCTCCGCAGTTGCCGGGCTGACGGCGAAGGGTGAGGTCTGGCCACCCTTGATGGTGAGGCCCTTGACGGTGAGGTTGCCGCCGCGGCCCACGTTGAGGATCCGGAAGTCCTCGCCCGTGGCATCGCGGACGATCTTGGTGTCGTGCCCCTTGAGCACGACGCTCTCCGTGATCACCGGAAGGCCGTTGGGGCCGCTGCCGTCGCTCGTGTCGGAGCGGGTCAGCTTGTAGGTGCACCCCTTGGCCAGGTTCAGCACGCCGCCGTGGTTCTCGTTGGCGAAGATGATCGACTGAATCAGCTTGTCGGTGTCGCAGGGCACCTCCTTCCCGTGCTCCCTCTTGTCGTCGCGGCGGTCGTCCTTGTTCTCGTCGCGGCGGTCGTCCTTCTTGCCCTTGTGTTCTTCGGGGGCCACCGCGCCCTGGTCGCCGTCCTTGCTGACCTGCTGGGCGGTGGACCAGCGGAGACCGTCGGTGCCGACCGCGCCGGCGCCGGTGGAGATACCGACGGCGGCGATGCTGACCACGCCGGTGAGACCGGCGACGCCGCTGGCGATCCAGAACTTGCGACGCCGCTTCGGCGCCACCTCCGGCTCCGCGGCGTTGTTCTTAGCTTGGTAGTTGGACATCGGAGCTCTCTGCCCTCTCGTCGTACCAGACAGGGTCGTCACGCACCAGGCGAGCGTCCCCTGCTACAAATCGGTTGTAGCTCCCAGAAACACCGTATGAGAATGTTCCTCGCCTCAAGGCGTTATCCGAAATAACCCCACATTGGGTACGCACCCGGTCAGTGGCCCCAGGTCCGCGCTGACGGGTACGCGGCGGCGGCTTCCGCCCGTACCCGCTCTGACCTGCGCTGACGTCTCCTGCTTGGCGGTAAGCGGGCACACGGGCGGGGCTCCTCCGCGTCGCCGAGCGGCGCGGAGGAGCCCCTCTATGTGGTGGTGCTGTCCTGTCGTTCACTCGCCCGACCGGCGTCAGCCGAAGCAGCGGTCCGGGACGACCGGACTGCCGACGCAGTTGGTCGGGCGGTTGCCGGTGACCGCTGACTTCCGGTCGATCTCCACCTGCTCGTTGTCGGTGTAGATGCCACCCGGTGCCGCGGTGGCGACGTTGTCGGCCACCGTGGTCCGGGTCAGCGTGGTCACGCCGCCGGCGTTGGCGATGCCGGCACCGCGTGCCGCCGCGCCCACCGCCTGGTTCGCCCGCAGCTCGGAGTCCCGCAAGGTCACCGACGCTTCGTCGTTGACCAGGCCGCCGCCGAAGTCACCGGCGACGTTCTCCTTGATGGCGCTGTTGGTGATGATGGCGGTGGAGCCGTCGGCGACCCCGACACCGCCGGCGTCGTCGGCGGCGTAGTTCCGGGCCACCAGCACGTGTTCCAGGCTCACCCGGGCGTCGGTGATGGCGACCAGGCCGCCGCCGTCGAGGCTGGTGGTGTTGTCGGTGACCTGGCTCTGGGCGAGGGTGGTGTCCCCACCGATGAGGAGGACGCCGCCGCCGAGCCGCCCGGTCCGGTTGTGGCTGATCGTGCTCTTCCAGACCCAGACCGTGCCACCCGTGCCGGCGAAGCCGTTGGGCGTCGAACCGTTGGAGATGCCGCCGCCACCCGTGCCCGAGGTGTTGTAAACGATCTTCGATTCCTCGACCCGCAGGATGCCGGCGTTGAACACGCCTCCGCCGAAACCGCCGGCGCTGTTCTGCTCCACCGTGCTGCTGCGGATGGTGGTGGTGCCGAAGTTTGCGATGCCGCCGCCGTTGCGGGTCGCCTGGTTCTGCACGATCCGGCTGTGCTCCAGGTCGGCGGTGCCGCCCCGCTGTACCAGGATCCCGCCACCGTCGACACCGTCGGCGGCGATGCTGGGCGGTGCGGCCTCCACCGCGGCGGTCGCGGCCGGCGTGGCCGCCGGCTTCGAGGCGGCACTGGCGCCTCCCGGTGCCGGCCGCGCCGCTGCCGCGGGCTTCGCGGCTGCCGCCTTGGGCGCGTCCTTGGCGGGCTTCGCGGCCTTGGTGGTCTCGGCTCGGGTCGGCTTCGCGGCGGCGAGATCCAGGGCTGCGACCGGCGGTGCGGCCATCATGCCGGAGGTCGTCTGACCGCCCTTGACCGTCACGCCCTTCAGCGTCAGGTGGCCGCCCCGACCGACGTTGAGGATGCGGAACCGCTCGACGTTCGCGGCCCGGAAGATGCTGCTGTCGTCCCCCTTCAACGTGATCGGCTTGGTGATCACCGGAAGCCCGTTGCCGTCCTCGCTGCGGGTCAGCTCGTACGTGCAGTGCTTGGCCAACGCGAGTACGCCGCCGTGGTTCTGGTTGGCGTGGACGATCGCCTGGATCAGCTTGTCGGTGTCGCAGGGCACCTGATGCGCCCTGTCCTTGTCGCCGCCGTCCTTGCGGCCGGCATGCTCGCCGGCGCGCTCGCCGGCCCACTCGCCCTCGGCCTCGCCGGCCTCGGCCGCGTCGGGCTTTCCGCCGTCGCTGACGTTCTGCCGGGCGTTGGACTGCGCGTCCGTCCGGCCGGAGTTGTCGGCCGGGTCGTCCCGGGCGGCCACCCCGCCCAGGGCGGCCAGACCGACCACGCCGGTCAGGCCCGCGACACCGGCGGTCAGCCACAGTTTTCGTCGTCGGAGCCCCGGCGATGCCGGGGGCGGTGGAGCCGGGGGCGGCCCACCGTAGGAAGTGGTCACGTCATCGGACATCAGAGCCTTCCGCCCTTTCCTGCTACCAGACTGGATCGCACCGCACGAACCGGTGCGAGCAGCTACAAACGGGTTGCAGCCCTCTGATGACCACCGTATGAGAATGTTCCTCGCGAGAAGGATTTATCCGAATAAAGCCCGCGTTGCCCACCGATCGGGCGTCAGGACGTCATCTCGCGGCGCCGGGCCGAAAGCGGGTGAGCAGGGCCAACGCTGATCCCCAGGACGAAAGAGGGCGGGTCCCCCGCTGGGAGCGACAGCATCGTCGCCTCCCAGCGGGGAACCCGCCCGGTGTTCGTGTCGTCCAGGGGCCGTGTCGCCCAGGGCCCAGGGGCCCAGGTCAGCCAGGCAGCCGCGGCCCGGCCTCGCGCTGCTCGGCCAGCCAGGTCTCCACCTCGTCGGCCCGGCGCGGCAGGCCCGCCGACAGGTTCACCGCCCCTGCGGTGGTGACCAGCACGTCGTCCTCGATCCGGATGCCGATGCCGCGCAGCTCCTCGGGGACCAGCTCGTCCTCCGGCTGGAAGTACAGCCCCGGTTCGACGGTGAGCACGTACCCCTCGCCCAGCTCTCCGTCGCGGTAGGTCTCCCGGCGGGCGTTCGAGCAGTCGTGCACGTCGATGCCGAGCATGTGCCCGAAGCCGTGCAGCGTCCAGCGGCGGTAGACCGTCGACTTCTCGTCCATCGCCTCGTCCACGCTCACCGGCAGCAGACCCAGGTCGGCGAGCCCTTCGGCGAGCACCCGCATGCAGGTCAGGTGCACGTCGCGGAACTTCACGCCCGGCTTGATGACGTCGATACCGGCCTGCTGTGAGGCGTACACGACGTCGTAGACCTGGCGCTGCAACGGGGTGAACCGCCCGTCGACCGGCAACACCCGGGTCACGTCCGCGGTGTAGAGGTGGCGTCCCTCCACGCCCATGTCCATCAGCAGCAGCTCACCCGGCCGGGTGACGCCGTGATTGTGCACCCAGTGCAGGATCGTGGCGTGCTCGCCGGCACCCACGATCGAGCCGTAGCCGACGTCGTTGCCGTCGTGCCGCGCGCGCAGCGCGAAGATCCCCTCCAACAGCCGCTCCGAGACACCCCGGTCGGCCGGCAACACCCGGGCCACGTCCTCGAATCCGCGCACCGTGGCGTCGACCGCGTCCTGGAGTTGGGCGATCTCCCACTCGTCCTTCACCAGCTTCAGCTCCGAGACGGCGATCGCCAGCTCGCGGTCGCGGGCCGGCTGGCCCTCCTCGCGGGGCCCGTCCCAGGGCCGGACGGCCGCGTCCACCCGGGCGTCGAACCCGCGCAGCACCCGGGTACGCCCGGGAGCCAGGTCGGCCAACGCCGTCTCCAACTCGGTCAGGTCCGCCGTGGGCAGACCCAACTCGGTCGACTTCTCCGGCAGGGTGTGCCGCCGCCCCACCCACAGCTCGCCGTGGCGGCTGCGGAAGAACTCGTCGGTCTCCCGCGACGAGCGGGGCCGCATGTACAGGGTGGCGTCGTGCCCCGAGCCGGTGGGCCGCAGCACCAGGACGCTGTCCGGGTCGTAGTCCCCGGTCAGGTACGCGAAGTCGCTGCCCGGGCGGAACCGGTACTCGGTGTCGTTGGCGCGCACCTTCTCCCCGCCGGTGGGGATCACCAGCGTCTCGCCCGGGAAGGCCGCCGAGAGGGCGGCCCGGCGCTTGGCGTAGTTCGGCACCTCCGGTCGCGGTCCGACCGGCAGGGTGCTGTCCCGCCAGCCCTGCCGCATGAAAGACAGGAACGCCGGTGGGAAGTCCGGGTCGTGTGACTCGGTGCCGTCGGCCGGCTTTCCGTCGGCGCGTTCCTCGGTCATGGCCCCGCTCCCTTCGCCTCATTGCTGATCCCGACGGTACCGCGAAGCGGCCTCGGGTCGAGCCGGCGGTTACCGCCGCGATGAGGCCGGCAGTGCCGCGACGCCCGATCCGGACGCGTGGAAAGATGACGACCATGTGCGGACTCCTGGCTTTCTTCAGTGCGCGCGGTGATGCCGCCGCCCACCGCGACAACATCGCCGGGGCGTTGGAATGCCTGCACCATCGCGGCCCGGACGAGACCGGCGTCGAGGTGGTCGGGGACGCCTCCGGCCGGTACGCGGACGGGGTGTTCGCCCACAAGCGGTTGGCGATCATCGACGTGGCGCTCAGCCACGAGCCGCTGCCGTACGCCGGCGGTCGCTACCTGCTCACCTTCAACGGCGAGATCTACAACTACATCGAGCTGCGCGAGGAGCTGATCCGCGAGCACGGGGCCCGGTTCGCCACAAACGGTGACGGCGAGGTGATCGTCGCCGGCTACCACTACTGGGGCGAGCAGGTGCTCACCCGGCTGCGCGGCATGTTCGCCTTCGTCATCTGGGACCGCCAGGAGCGCCGGGCGTTCGGCGCGCGCGACTACTACGGCATCAAGCCGCTGCACTACCTGGAGACCGCCGACGGGCTCTACCTCGCCTCGGAGAAGAAGGCCCTGCTGCCCTTCGCGCAGTCCGCCTACGCCGGGGACGCCGGAGTCGACACCGCGAACCTCAGCCACTACCTGACCCTGCAGTACGTCCCCGAGCCGGGCACCCTGCACAAGGGGATCAGCCGGATCGGGTCGGGGGAGTACCTCACCTGGACGCCGGGCGGGCGGATCGAGGTGCGGCGCTGGTACCGCCCTGTGTTCCGGCCGGCTCCGGTCTCCGACGAGCAGAAGCTCTACCACGAGATCCGGGAGACGCTGCGCGAGAGCGTACGCATGCACATGCGCTCCGACGTGCCGGTCGGGTCCTTCCTGTCCAGCGGGATCGACTCCACCGCGGTGGTGGCGCTGGCCCGCGAGTTCAACCCGAACATCCTGACCTTCACCGTCGGCTACGACGTGCCGGGATACTCGGAGATCGACGTCGCCCAGGAGTCGGCCCGGCACCTCGACGTGACCACCATCCCGACCAAGATCGGGCCGCAGGACATGATCGACGCGCTGCCGAAGATCGTCTGGCACCTGGACGACCCGGTCGCCGACCCGGCGCTGGTGCCGCTCTACTTCGTCGCCAAGAAGGCCGCCGAGCACGTCACCGTGGTGCTCTCCGGTGAGGGCGCCGACGAGTTCTTCGGCGGGTACACGATCTACCGTGAGCCGCTCTCGCTCAGCGGAGTCAACGGGCTGCCCGGCGGGGTCCAGAAGGGCCTGCGGGCGGTGTCCAAGGCGATCCCGCAGGGGGTCAAGGGCAAGAGCTTCCTGGAACGCGGCACCACCCCGATCGAGGAGCGCTACTACGGCAACGCGCGGATGTTCACCGAGGAGGAGAAGCAGCACCTGCTGCGCCGCTACGACCCCTCGGTGCGCTACACCGACGTGACCGCACCGATCTACGCCGAGTGCACCGAACTGGACGACGTCACCAGGATGCAGTACATCGACCTGTACACCTGGCTGCGCGGCGACATCCTGGTCAAGGCCGACCGGATCTCCATGGCGCACTCGCTGGAGGTGCGGGTGCCCTTCCTCGACCGTGACGTGTTCGAGGTGGCGGCGAAGATCCCGGTCGAGCTGAAGCTGCCGCCGCGCTCCGACGCCACCAAGTACGCCATGCGCCAGGCGTTGCAGGGCGTGGTACCGCCGGCCATCGTCAACCGTAAGAAGCTCGGCTTCCCGACCCCGACCCGGGTCTGGCTGCGCGGTGAGATGTACGAGTGGGCCCGGCACGTGCTGACCACCTCCGGCGCGGGCGACCTGCTCGACCTGTCGTACGCGCTGCGCCTGCTGGAGGAGCACAAGCGCGAGGAGTTCGACCACTCCCGCAAGGTGTGGACGGTGCTGATCTTCTGCATCTGGCACGCCATCTTCGTGGCGAAGACCCTCGACCCGGGCATCCAGCGCAACCAGTCCGCCCTGCTCACCAAGCCCGTCGTAGGTTCCATGGTGCGCTGACGGACGAGCGGACAAGCAGAAGGGGGCCCCGCGTGGGGCCCCCTTCGTGGTGCTGGTGGTCAGCTACTGGCGCAGGTGACCGTGGGCGTTGCGTTGGTGCCGCTGGCCAGGAAGCCGAACGTCGTACTGCTGTTGGCTCCGACGGTGCCGTTGTACGACACGTTGCGGGCCGTCACCGACGAACCGGACGTGGTCTGCGTCGCGTTCCACACCTGGCTGATCTGCTGACCACTGGGCCAGCTCCAACTCGCGGTCCAGCCGTTCAACGGCGTGCTGCCGGAGTTCCTGATCTCGACCTCGGCCTGGAATCCACCGGACCAGCTGCTGGTCACCCGGAGGGCGGCCGTGCAGCCCGCGTTCCCCGGCGGCGGGGTGGTGGGGTTCGGCGGCGGGGTGGTCGGGTTCGGCGGCGGGGTGGTGGGGTTCGGCGGCGGCGTGGTGGGGTTCGGCGGCGGGGTGGTACCGCCCGAGCCGATGCCGGTCACCTCGCCGTTACCGCCGTCGAAGGTCACGTCGGAGCAGCCGAAGAAGTTCTCCTGGCTGTCCGAGCGGACCCACCGGGAGTAGATGATGTGCCGGCCGCTCTTGTTCGACGGCAGGTTGCCGGTGAAGTAGTAGTGGCCGTCGTTGGTGCCGACCGCGCCGCGCTGCGGCGGGTTGGTCACCGTCAGGAACGGCTGCGCCTCCAGGTCGCTCCAGGCCAGCGCCCGGGTCGGGCTCCAGCTGTCCCTGGTCACGTAGAAGTAGAACGTGCCCGGGTGGTGGGCCCAGTTGCTGTACTTGAACTCGATCGACCGGCCCGCGGTCAGGTGGGTCAACGGCCAGTCGTTGCGGGCCAGGTCGTACCCGCGGAAGCCGGTGGCGCCACCGCTGCACAGCTGGCCGTCCGGGATGAAGCCGGTGGTCCGACCATTAGCGTCCGAGCGCAGCACGCTGAACCAGTTGTAGAGCGAGTTGGTGCCGCTCTGGGCGACCGCGGCCGAACAGGCCGGGTTCTGCGGCCGGATCTCCCCGGTGGGGGAGAGGCCGTCCTTCCAGCAGAGGAAGGTACGGCTGCCCGGCGTCATCGCCGCGCCGTGCGCGGCGGCCGGGTCGGGGTTGGCGGTCAACGCGACCGCGCCCGCGACGAGGGTGACGGCCGCGGTGAGCAGCGCGGCCAGACGAGGACGGTGCACGGGTTCTCCTGACTCGCAGGGCACATCGTGTGGGTGTGCCCCGCCGATATGCGCGAGGTGGCGAGAATGGCCGCCTCGCTGCTGAGGGCGAATGCGACGGTGCGGCGACATGCGGACGGGGACGGATGGCCCGACCGGCACGGTGCCGCCAGCGATTTGACGACGCGTGTGAATGCCCTCGCGTGATGTGAACCCGGCGCCGGTGGCGCGCAGCCCCGCACCACCCGGCATCACCATCCCAGCATGTCAGGCGCGTCGACGCAATAGCTATCTCTCGATGCGTCTGGTCGGCCCCGGCGTCGGGTCGGCCTCGGCCCGCCAATACGGTGGCTTCCACGCCCCGGCCCGTACCGCTGTGCCAGCCTGGGCAACACGGACGCCGACGGAAGGACCTGACGATGGGATACGCGGTGGTGCTCGGCGAGGCGCTCGTCGACCTGCTGGACACCGAGTGTGCCGGTGCGCCGGTCTACCGGCAGGCAATCGGTGGTGGCCCGCTGAACGTCGCCGTCGGGATCGCCCGGCTCGGTGGGGCGGTGCAGTTCGTCGGGTCGCTCGGTGACGACGTGCTGGCCGACCGGATCCGCGCCTTTCTCACCGCCGAGCAGGTGGGGTTGGCCGGGGTGGTGACCGCGGCGGCACCGACGACGTTGGCTGTGGCGACCTTCGCCGGGGCGGAGCCGGACTTCCGCTTCTACGGCGATCCGCCCTCCTACTCACTGCTCAACCCCGACCAGGTCGACGTGTCGTTGGTCGATGACGCGGACGTGGTCTACTGCGGCTCGATCGTGCTGCTGGCGCCGGTAACCTTGGCCGCCGCCCGGAGGGCCTGGTCCCTGACGCGTGGCCTGCGGGTCTTCGATCCCAACGTCCGCCCCCGGCTGCTGGACGGCCCGCAGGCGCTGGCCGAGCTGCGTGCGGTGGTCGCCGAGTTCGCCGCCGGGGCGCACCTGGTGAAGCTCAGCACCGCCGATGCGGAGCTGCTCTACCCCGGTGAGCCGGTCGAGTCGGTGGCGGCGTACCTACGGGAGCTGGGCGCGGCCACCGTCGTGGTCACCCTGGGCGCCGCCGGTGCGCTGGTCGCCGCCGCCGGAGCCGATCCGGTACGCGTACCGGCCCCGACGGTCGACGCGGTCGACGCCACCGGCGCGGGCGACTCGGTGATGGCGGCGCTCGTCGCCGACCTGCTGACCGGCGGTGAGCCGCTGGAACCGGCCGGCTGGACCGACCGGGTCGCCTTCGCCTTGCGGGTCGCCGGGCTGGTCTGTGAGCGCCCCGGCGGTGCGGTTGCCATGCCCACCCGCGCCGAGGTGCTCCAGCGCTTCAGCGGCTGACGACCACGGCATCCGCTCAGGCGGTGCCGTCCAGTTCGGCGAAGCCGCGACGGGCGGCGGCGAGTGCGTGGCGGGCCGGGAACGGGGCGTCCGCGGCGACCCGCTCCGGTGGGGCGCTGGCGGTGTGCCCGGCCCGGATCAGCCAGGCCAGCTCGACCAGTTGGCCGTGCTGCGCCCGGACGAACTCCGCGTCGACCGGCTCACCGTGCCCGGGTACCACCACGGTCGCCGGAGTGGTCCACCGCAGCAGCTCGGCGAGCGCGTCGGGCCACTGCAACGGAAAGGAATCCTCGAACGCCGGCGGGCCGGCCTGCTCGACCAGATCACCGGCGACCAGCAGGTCGGCGTCGGGAATCTGCACCACGAGATCGGCGTCGGTGTGGCCCCGGCCCGGGTGGCGCAGCACCACCCGCCGGCCACCGACGTCGAGGGTGGCCTCGCTGTGCACGGTGTGGGTGGGTGCGAGCAGGGCGGTCTCGGCCAGCTCGGCGGCGAGTTCCGGATGACCGTCGTGCAGCTCCGCGTACGCCTCCCGGCGTAGCCGGTCGGGCTCGTCGCGGATCGCTGCGGCGGCCAGCTCGTGCGCCCAGATCGGGCGGGGCGGGTCACCGGCGAGCGTGGCGTTGCCGAAGCAGTGGTCGAAATGGTGGTGGGTGTTCACCAGTGTCAGCGGATCGCCGGTGACCGCGCGCACGGCGGTGGCCAGCTCGGCGGCCTGTCCGGCGGTGGAGAGCGTGTCGACCAGCAGCGCCGCGCCGTCGCCCAGCACCAGTGTGACGTTGACCGCGAGCAGCGGCTCGCGCAGCACGAGCACCCGGTCGGCGACCTCGACGAAACGGGCGGTCATGACGGCTGGCCGGCACGTTCGACGAACCGGTGCCGGTCGACCAGGACCCGCTCCACCCGGCCCTCGGCCACGGTCTGCCCGCCCTCGGTGACGGTGATCTCGAACACCAGCCGGCGCCGGTCGACGGTGGTCAACCGGGCCTGTGCCGCGACCGTCCGGCCGACCGGCGTGGCGGCCCGGTGGTCCAGCTCGACCCGGCTGCCCACGGTCGTCGCCCCGGCGGGCAGGTGCTGGGCGGTCGCCGCCACGGTCGCCGCCTCGGCCAGCGCGACCACCCGAGGCGTGCCGAGCACCGGTACGTCGCCGGAGCCGACCGCCTGGGCGGTGTCGGCGTCGGTGACGGTCAACTCGACCCGGGCGGTCAAACCCGGCGTCAGGGCACGATCCGGCTGCTCCTGCATGGCCACAGCGTAGGTGCTCGGATCGGGTCGGGGTACGCGGGCCGTGTTAAGAAGGGGCCCTTCCTATACGCGAGGCGTTAAGAAGGGGCCCTTCCTTCCATGGTCCTGATGCGCCGTTAACCTTGTCCGCGATGTCTGCCATGACCGACCCCCAGCCCCCGGCCCCGACCGAGCCGACCGCCACACCCGACGGCGGTCGTCGTCGGGTGATCGCCATGTCGGTGTGGGGTGTCGCCTTCGTCGCGGGTTGGCTCGTCATCGGCCTGCCCACCGACCCGGTCTACGCGTTCTTCTGGATCTGGGCCGGCACCATCGCCTGGAACTCCGCGCGGCCGTGGCGCAGCCACCTGCGCTTCGCCCGGGACTGGGTGCCGGTGGTGCTGCTGCTGGTCGCCTACAACCTCTCCCGTGGCTTCGCCTACCACGACGGAACGGTCCCGCACGCCTACGAGCTGATCCTCGCGGACCGGCTGATGTTCGGCTGGGCGATGGACGGCCAGGTGCCCACGGTCTGGCTCCAGCAGCACCTCTACCACCCCGAGGTGCGGTGGTGGGACGTCCTCGTCAGCTGGGTGTACTTCTCGCACTTCGTGGCCGCGCTGGCCGCCGCCGCGGTGCTCTGGATGCGCGAGCGCAGCCGGTGGGCGGCGTTCATGCGGCGGTGGGCGTTCCTCTGCGCCACCGGCCTGGTCACCTACTTCCTGTACCCGGCCGCGCCGCCGTGGTGGGCGGCGCAGAACGGCCTGATCGAGGAGGTCGCGCGGATCTCCACCCGGGGCTGGAAGGCGTTCGGCATGCACGGCGCCGGCAACCTGCTCAACGCCGGGCAGTTGGCCTCGAACCCGGTGGCCGCGATGCCGTCACTGCACACCGCCTTCGCGCTCTTCGTGGTGCTGTTCTTCCTGCGCGGCGTCCGGCGCCGCTGGTGGCCGTTGCTGCTGGCGTACCCGCTGGCGATGACCTTCACGTTGGTCTACAGCGGCGAGCACTACGTGATCGACGTGTTGGTCGGCTGGGCGTACGTCGGGATGGCCTTCCTCGTCGTCGGCCGTGCCGAACGCTGGTGGGCCCGACGAAAGGCCCGCCCCACCCCCACCGACCCGCCCGCTGCCGAAAAGCCCCCCGCCAAGCCCTCCGCCGTCCCCGCGCCGCGCTGATCCCCCGCCGGACCGCTCCCGCCCGACCCCCGCGTCACGCCGGCTAGGAGTTGCGGCGGGCGATCTGGGAGCGGGTGGTCAACTCTGCTGCCAGCGCCCAGGCGTCCGCGATGTCCCGGTCCACCGCTGCCGCGCCGGAGCCGCCAGCGGTGTCGGCGTGCACGGTCGCCAGCCCGAGCAGGCGCTGCACCGGCCCCTGCACCACCCGCACGCTCTGGAACCGGGCGTACGGCACGATCGTCAGCCGGCGGGTGAGCAGTCCGGAGCGTACGACGAAGACCTGCTCGGTCAGGCCGGCGCCGAGAACCTGGCGGCTCAGCGGGTTGACCCAGCGGGCCCGGGTCGGCGGTGGGCTCAGCGGCAGCGACGACAGCGCGACCCCCGGTAGCACCTCGGCGACGATCGCCTCGCCGGTCGGCTGGTCACCGACGGGGAGCAGCCGATCCGGCCGGTTGCGTCCGTCGAGCTCGCCCGCGGAGTAGCCGGCCACCTCCAGGCGCAGCCGGAGCCAGCCCTTGAACCGCCAGAGCAGCGGCCAGGTCACCCCGACGGTCTGTACCCGGTGCAGCGGTACGGTCTGCACTCTGGTCTCCAGCAGGCCGTTGCGGATCCGCAGCCGGTCGTCGTCGCGGGCCAGCTGGAACCGCCAGTCGTCGAGGACCCGGCGGACGGGTTGCAGCAGTACGCCCGCCATCGCGGTGAGCGTGCTCGCCACCGCGATGAAGGACCAGGAACCCTCCGACAGGAACTGCGTCGCCACGAAGGCCACACCGAACGGCAGCAGGAACGCCTGTGGAGTCAGCAGCTGGCTGATCAGCAGGTCCCGGTTGCGTACCGCGTGTAGCGGGCGGCCGGCCGGCGCGGACGTCTCGGCTCCGGCCGGTACCGGCTGCTGCGCCTGCGCGCCGCCGGCCGCTGCGGCGGCGGTGGGACGGCCGGCCAGGGCCAGCAGGCGCTGCCGCAGGGCCGCCGCCTCGGCGACACTGAGGAAGGCCAGCGGCGCCTCGGTCTTGCCGCCGCCGACCACCTCCAGTCGCAGCTCCGCCAGGCCGGTGAGCTGGGCGAGCAGCGGCCGGACCACCTCGACGGCCTGGAGCCGTTCCAGCGGGATCGCCCGGGTGCGTCGCCACAGCAGCCCCTCGTGGATGCGCAGCTCCCGGCCGACGACCTGGTATCCGGTGTTGTACCAACTGACCACGGCCAGCACGCTCGCGCCGAGGGCGAGCACGACCACCATCGCCACGAACCAGCCGAACCCGACCCGGGACAGCGTCGACCAGGACAGCCCGGCGATGACCACCACCAGGGACTTCGCGCCGTGCAGGGCGGGGCTCAACGGGTGCAGCCGCTGCCGCGTCGTCATGTCGTCCGGCGGCGGTCCGGCCCAGCCGCCGGGTGGGTACGGCGGCAACGGCGGTGGTGCGTTCCCGGGGGCAGGCGGCACGTCACCGAGGGCGGGTGGAGTCTCGCCGGGGGCGGGTGGTGCGTCCCCGGGTGCGGGCCGGATGTCGCCGGGGGCGGGCGGAGTGTGTTCCGGGCCCGGGGCGGCCGGGCCGCTCAAAGCCCTTCCGCCCGGTCCTCGCCGAGCGCGGTGAGGCGGTCACGCAGCCGGGACGCCTCCGCCGGCCGCAGGCCGGGAACCCGGGCGTCGCTCGCCGCGGCGGCGGTGTGCAGCTGCACGGTGGCCAGGTTGAACGCCCGCTCCAGCGGCCCCGCGCTGACGTCGACGAACTGCATCCGGGAGTACGGGACGATCGACAGCCGGCGGACCAGCAGTCCGTGCCGGACCAGCAGGTCGTCCTCACGTTCGGCGTAGCCCCAGGCGCGTACCGCCCGGACGATGGTCACCGCCCGCCAGACGGCGAACAGCAGGACGGCGGCGAGCGCCACGCCGAACGGCCACGAGTCGGTGAGCGCCCAGCCGACGCCGAGCACGGTCGAGACGACGGCCACCCCGGCGACCAGGCGCAGCAGCTCCACCCAGATCAGGTCTGTCGAGATCGACTGCCACCGGACGGTGTCCGGCCACGGTTCGAGCGGGCTGGTCGGCACGGCCGACGGTGTCGGCGGCGGGCCGCCGGGTGCGTCATCGCTCACCGGGCCGGCTTCCGTTCGCGCCTGCGGGGCTCGCAAGCTCACTCCTCGCGCTCACCGGGCCGGCTTTCCGTTCGCGACTGCGGTTCCGTTGTAGGCGTCCACTCTTCGAGCGTAGGCGATTCGGCCAGCGGGGCGACCTCACGCAGGAAGCTGCGCGCGGCGAGGAAGTCGCCGAGGGTCGAGCGGTGCGTTTCGCAGGCGAGCCACGTCTTGCGCCGCTCGGGCGGGTGCAGGCGGGGATTGTTCCAGCGCAGTGACCAGACGGCCGGGGCACGACACCCGCGGGCCGAACAGATCGGGGCCTCGGCGATGGTGTCAGGTGCGTTCATCCCGGCCAGTCTATGGCGACGGGGAAAAGTGAGCGCCGGGCGGCCACGGGGGAAGCCGCCCGGCGACGGATGAATGGTACACACGCGGGGGCCGCTTCTGTCCACTGGTGATCGGCGATTCGCCGGTCCCGGGACGGCGTGGCGGAATTCGGTCGCTCCCTCCGTCGGTACTCAGCCGGGCATGCGAGGCTTGGTACCGCACACGCCGCGACGACCGATCACGCTGTGGAGGACCAGTGGCCCAGCCGACCACGCCCGACGCCCCGACGCCGAACGGAGCGCAACCGCAGGCGCCAGCGCCGCCGACCACCCCGGCGCAGGACGCCACGCTGCTGGAGCGGGCGTTGTTCGAGATCAAGAAGGTGATCGTCGGGCAGGACCGGATGATCGAGCGGATGTTCGTCGCGCTGCTCGCCCGGGGCCACTGCCTGCTGGAGGGCGTGCCCGGGGTGGCCAAGACCCTCGCGGTGGAGACCCTCGCCGAGGTGGTCGGCGGGTCGTTCGCCCGGGTGCAGTTCACCCCGGACCTGGTGCCGGCCGACATCATGGGTACCCGGATCTACCGCCAGTCCAGCGAGAAGTTCGACGTGGAGTTGGGCCCGGTCTTCGTCAACTTCCTGCTCGCCGACGAGATCAACCGGGCGCCGGCCAAGGTGCAGTCGGCGCTGCTGGAGGTGATGAGCGAACGGCAGGTCTCCATCGGCGGTGAGACCCACCGGGTGCCCAACCCGTTCCTGGTGATGGCGACCCAGAACCCGATCGAGCAGGAGGGGGTCTACCCGTTGCCGGAGGCGCAGCGGGACCGCTTCCTGATGAAGATCATCGTGGGTTACCCGACCGACGCCGAGGAACGGGAGATCGTCTACCGGATGGGCGTGGCTCCGCCCGAGCCCACCGCCGTGTTCGACACCGCCGATCTGATCGCCCTGCAACACAAGGCCGACCAGGTCTTCGTGCACAACGCGCTGGTCGACTACGCGGTCCGGCTGGTGCTGGCCACGCGTACGCCGGCCGAGCACGGCATGCCCGACGTGGCGCAACTGATCCAGTACGGTGCCAGCCCACGTGCCTCGCTCGGGCTGGTCCGGGCGACCCGGGCGCTGGCGCTGCTGCGCGGACGCGACTACGCCCTGCCGCAGGACGTGCAGGACATCGCGCCGGACATCCTGCGGCACCGGCTGGTGCTCAGCTACGACGCGCTCGCCGACGACGTGCCGGCCGACCATGTGGTGCACCGGGTGATGTCGACCATCCCGCTGCCGTCGGTGGCGCCCCGGCAGCAGGCCACGCCGCCGCCCGGCGCCGTGGCCCCGACCTCGGGGTGGCCCGGGCCGCGGCCGTGACCTCGACCACCCCTCGACCCGGCGATCGGGGTCGCCCACCGGACGTGGCCACCGACCGTTCCGGTGCGGTGCTCGCCCGGCTGCAACTGCTGGTCACCCGCAAGCTCGACGGGCTGTTGCAGGGCGACTACGCCGGTCTGCTGCCCGGGCCGGGCAGCGAGGCGGGTGAGTCGCGTGAGTACCGCCCCGGCGATGACGTGCGCCGGATGGACTGGCCGGTCACGGCCCGCACCACCACACCCCACGTGCGGCGTACGGTGGCCGACCGTGAGCTGGAGACCTGGCTGGCGGTGGACCTCTCGGCGAGCCTGGACTTCGGCACCGGCCGGTGGCTCAAGCGGGACGTGGTGGTCGCGGCGGCGGCGGCGATCACTCACCTGACCGTGCGGGGCGGCAACCGGATCGGGGCGGTGGTGGGCAGCGGCGGTGACGCCCCGGCGCCCCGGCGCGGCCGACGGGCGGTACCGCCGGTTGCGGGCCCGGGCCGGCTGGTCCGGCTGCCCGCCCGCTCCGGACGCAAGGAGGCGCAGGGCATGCTGCGCGCCATCGCCGGCACCGAGATCCGGCCGGGCCGAGGTGATCTCGGCGCGCTGGTCGAGATGCTCAACCGGCCGCCCCGGCGGCGTGGCGTCGCGGTGGTCATCTCCGACTTCCTCGCTCCACCGGCGCAGTGGGCGCGTCCGCTGCGCAAGCTGCGGGTGCGCCACGACGTGCTGGCGATCGAGGTGGTCGACCCGCGGGAGCTGGAGCTGCCCGACGTCGGGGTGCTCCCGGTGGTCGACCCGGAGACCGGCGAGCTGCACGAGGTGCAGACCGCCGATCCGAGCCTGCGACACCGCTACGCCGCGGCCGCCGCCGCCCAGCGCGCGGAGATCTCCGCCGCGATGCGCTCCGCTGGCGCCGCCCACCTGCGCCTGCGTACGGACCGAGACTGGCTGCTGGACATGGTGCGTTTCGTGGCCGCGCAGCGGCACGCCCGCACCCGAGGGACGACGAGATGATTCGACTGTTGCAACCGTGGTGGCTGCTGGCCGTGCTGCCGGTACTCGCCCTCGCCGCGCTGTACGTCTGGCGGCAGCTGCGCCGCCGGGACTACGCGCTGCGGTTCACCAACGTGGATCTGTTGCGCACCGTGGCGCCGAAGGGCCTCGGCTGGCGCCGGCACGTGCCGGCCACGGCGTTCCTGCTGGCCCTGCTGGTGTTGGCGGGTGCGCTGGCCCGGCCGGCGATGGACACCCGGGAGCCGCTGGAACGGGCCACGATCATGCTGGCCATCGACGTGTCGTTGTCCATGCAGGCCGACGACGTGCCACCGAACCGGCTGGAGGCCGCGCAGGAGGCGGCCAAGCAGTTCGTGGCGGAGCTGCCCGAGACGTACAACGTGGGGTTGGTCTCGTTCGCCAAGTCGGCCAACGTGCTGGTGTCGCCGACCAAGGACCGCCCGGCGGTGACCAGCGCCATCGACGGGCTGGTGTTGGCCGAGGCGACAGCGACCGGTGAGGCGGTCTTCACCTGCCTGGAGGCGATCCGCTCGGTGCCGGCCGACGGCGCGGCGGGAATCCCGCCGGCCCGGATCGTGCTGCTCTCCGACGGCTTCCGCACGGCCGGCCGGTCGGTGGAGGAGGCGGCCGCGGCGGCTCAGGCGGCGAACGTGCCGGTCTCCACCATCGCCTTCGGCACCGATGTCGGCCACGTCGACATCGGCGGACAGTTGCAGCGGGTGCCGGTGGATCGGCTCGCCCTCGCGGAGTTGGCCGAGACCACCGAGGGCTACTTCTACGAGGCGACCACGGTCAGCGAGCTGAAGCAGGTGTACCAGGACATGGGCAGCTCCGTCGGTTTCCGCACCGAGCCGAGGGAGATCACCCAGTGGTACGCCGGGGCGGCGTTGCTGCTGGCGTTGTGCGCCGGCGCCCTGAGCCTCCTCTGGTCCTCCCGGATGCTCTGAAGCGCGGGCGGTCAGTGGGTGCCGCTGGCCAGGACGAAGAGGACGGCCACCCAGACGGCGGCGAGGGTGAAGCCCAGCGGGGCGACGTAGCGGCTCATGACAGGCTCCGGAGTGGCGACGGCGGCCCGGGGCAGGGCGGACCGCAGGAATTGATCAGAACGCACACACACGAAGTCGTGACCGGGGGCTTCCGGTGGCACCCGCCGGCCGAGCCGCACCGACGGGGACGCCGGTGGCGGGGGCGGGGGGCGCGGGGAGCGGTGCCAGCTCAGGCGGAGCAGTGCTCAGCGTGGCTGGCGGTCGGCCCGGCCACGACTGGGAGGATCGCTATCTGGCACAGCGATCACCTCCTGCGGTCGGGGGCCGGGCGGGGCGGGCCGCCGAACGGCCCGCAAACGGTGATCAGCGTACACCCGTGCCCGGCACGGGACGCACTCGGCCGATCGGCCCACCGCCGGGGGGCCGTCAGCCGCCGGCCGCCTCGACTGCCGGTCCGGGGGACGGCGCGGGTGCGCTGCGGCGTCGGTGGACCAGGATGGCCAGGGTCACCGCCAGGACCGGCAGCCAGCCGACCCGGGCCAGCAGCCAGGTCGGGCCATCGGGACTGTTGTGCAGGCCCGGCTGGGCGGACCCGGCGCGCGCCACGAGCACGGCCAGTGCGACCAGCACCGGTTGGTGCCAGAGGTAGATCCGGACCGCGTGCCGGTTGATCTCGTGGACCAGCCGGCCGGGCAGCGGGTGGCGCGGCAGCCGGGCCAGCGCGGGCCGGGCCAGCAGGCCGAGCCCGACCTGGGTGACCGCGAGCGCCACCACCAGCAGGGACGGCGGATCCAGGTTGGACCGGCCGTCTCCGGGCACGCCGACCGCGCTGACCGGGTAGCGCAGGACGAGGACCGTGGCGAGGCCGGCCACGCCGATGGCGACCAGCCGGGCCGCATCGTGCCTGCCGGTCAGCCGGCCCTCGGCGTGGGCCAGGCCCAGCAGGTAGGGCACCGCCCACGCGGCCAGCACGGTCACCGGTGGTGGCTCGCTGCCGGCAGGCAGCAGCCGGGCGGCCAGGTCGACCGCGCCCACCACGCCCGTCGCGGTGACCGCGCAGCGCGGCGTGCCCCACCGGCGTACCGCGGCGCGTAACGGGCCGGTGAGCAGGACCAGGGCGAGCAGCGGGGCCAGGAACCACAGCGGGCTGAGCGAGAGGGTCAGCGCCACCGACAGGGTGTCGTCCGACACGCCGGCCACCGTGGCGGCCAGCAGCACGGCCGCACCCGTGCCGAGCAACGCCACCGCAGGCAGGAGCAACCGGCGCAGCCGACGGGATAGCCAGCCGGGGCCTGGATGCCGGGCGGCGGAGCGGCCCGAGGCGTACCCGGCGGTGAAGAAGAACAACCCGAGGGTCTGCAGCACCCAGCTGACCGGCGCCAGCGCCGGCATCGCGGTCAGCGGGCTGGCCAGGGTCAGGCTTCCCCCGGCGTCGAGCACCAGGCCGGTGACCAGCCAGTGGCCGAGCACCACTCCGACGACCGCGTACGCCCGTAGCCCGTCGATGGCAGGGTCACGGTGCGCGGTGAGTTGATCGTTCAACGTGCCGTTCCCGTCGCTGGCATGCCGAGCGACTCCGCCCGCGAACCGGCCGGTTCGGCGGTGCCGTACAGCACGACCGTGGCGATCGCGGCCAGGGTCGGCCCGCCGGGCAGGAGATACCCGTCGTGGCCGGTCGTCGCAGCCACCGGGAGTTGTCGCGCGCCGAAGGACAGGTCACCCGGGCGGATCCCGTGCCCCAGCCCGGGCAGCCGCACCTGTGGCACGCGACGGATCCAGTCGTTCGGCGCCTCGGCTGCCCAGACCCGGATCCGACCGAGTCGCTCGGCGCGGTCCACTCCCACCCCGACGCCGCCGAGGCTCACCAGGTCGGTCACCTGTGGTGGGGCGTCGCCGGCGGCAAGCCCGGCGACCAGCGCGCCGTAGCTGTGCCCGACGAGCGTGACGCGGGCGTCGGGTCGCCGCGCGGCCAGCACCCGCAACTGCTCGCCGAGGGTGCGTGCGCCATGGCGGGCACTGGCCTGGGATGCCGCCGCCGCGACCCCGTCCGGCGGGTCGTAGCCGAGCCAGGCCAGCACCGCGACCCGGGCGTGCGGTTCGGCGTCGCTCAGCGCGGTGTGCAGGTTCCGGGCCTGCCGGGCGGGAGCGCGGTGGGCGACGCCGCCCAACCCGCGGTCGAAGTCGGACAGACCGGTGCCCACTCCGGGGACCAGCACTGCGATCCGGTCTGCGGTGGCCAGGTCGCCGACGACCTCGACGACGCTGCCGTCGCCGCACCGGTCGAAGGACAGGAACTGCCGCCCCTGCGCCGTCCAACCGGAGTACGGCCGGCCGGCCGCGTTCATTGCGGCCGACGTCGCCGGGTATGCCTCGACGAAGCCAGCCGGCATGCCGCACGTCGTGGCGGGCGACGGTGCCACCAGCCCGGCGCCGAGGACCGTGGCGACCGCCAGTCGAAGAACCTCTCTGCGTGCCATGTGGTGTTTCCCTTCGCATCGCTGTCCAGCGCAGCGTGCGTCGAGGGCCGGGCGGTTGACATCAACCCGGGGAGCCGTTCACGATCCGCTGTCCGCTACCGGGGGACTACTCCCCGGCGGGCTACCCGGGACTAATCCCCGGCGGACACCAGCCCGGTCTCGTAGGCGAGCACGACGGCCTGGGCGCGGTCGCGCAGGTGCAGCTTGGCCAGGATCCGGCCGACGTGGGTCTTGACGGTCTGCTCGGCGACGACCAGTTCGGCGGCGATCTCGGCGTTGGAGCGGCCCCGGGCGATAAGCCGCAGCACCTCGGTCTCGCGGGGGGTGAGCGCGGCCAGCGTGGTGGGTCGGGGCCGTTGTCGCTGCGGCCGGGCGGCGAACTCGGCGATCAGCCTGCGGGTGACGGTCGGGGCGAGCAGCGCGTCGCCGGCGGCGACCACCCGTACCGCGTGCACCAGGTCGGCGGCCGGCGCGTCCTTGAGCAGGAAGCCGCTGGCTCCCGCGCGCAGTGCCTCGTAGACGTAGTCGTCCAGGTCGAAGGTGGTGAGGATGAGCACCCGGGGCCGGTCGGCCGGCCGGTCGCCGAGCAGTTTCCGGGTCGCGGCCAGGCCGTCTAGCACCGGCATCCGGACGTCCATCAGCACCACGTCCGGGTCGAGCCGGCGAGCCTCGGCGACGGCCTGGGCGCCGTCGGCGGCGTCACCGACCACCAGCAGGTCCGGCTGGGCGGCCAACAGCGCACCGAAGCCCTGCCGGACCATCGCCTGGTCGTCGGCGATCAACACTCGGATCATGGTGTCCCGTCCTCCCGGTGGTCGACCCGCGGCGGCTCGTCCGGGCGGGGTGCGTCATCGGGCAGCAGCACGTCGATCGCGTAGCCACCGTCGGTGGTGGGACAGGCGGTGAAGCTGCCGCCGAGGGAGACGGCCCGCTCCCGCATGCCAACCAGTCCCTGCCCGCCGCCGTGTGCGTCCGGCCCGGCCGGAGTGCCACCGGCGGTGTTCTGCACGCGTACCGCCAGGCCGCCGGCCCGGTCGCGGACGGTGACGCGTACCGCGGCGCCGCCCGCGTGGCGGGCCGCATTGGCCAGTCCTTCCTGGACGATCCGGTACGCGGCCAGCTCGACCGGTGCGGACGGCTCGGCGGCGACGTCGGTGTCCAGGGTCACCGCCATGCCGGCCCGGCGGGCGGCGGCCACCAGCGCGGGCAGGTCCGCCAGTCCGGGCTGCGGGGCGGTCCGGGGATCCTCCGACTCGCTGCGCAGCACGCCCAGCAGCCGCCGCATGTCGGTCAGCGCCGCCCGGGCGGAGTCGGCGATGGCGGCGAACTCGGCCCGGGCCGGGTCGGGTACGGCGGCGAGCCGGTACGGCGCGGTCTCCGCCTGCACGGCGATCATCGACATATGGTGTGCGACGACGTCGTGCAGCTCACGCGCGATGCGGGTGCGCTCCTCCAACACCGCGCGCCGCGACTTCTCCAACTCGCTCAGCTCCGCCTGCTCGGCGAGCGCCCGGCGGGCCAGCAGATTGCCCCGCACCAGGTCCCCGAGGATGAGCAGCACCACGAACAGCAGGCTGACGCCGACCTGGTTGCTCGGTGACACGAAGATCCAGACCGGGATGAGGCTGAGCAGCCCGATCCAGGCCAGGACAGCCCGGTCGACCCGGGCGGCCACGGCGGCGAGCACGACGACGATGACCAGGATCTGGGTCGGGCTCCACGGCCAGAACTCGCCTACCCCGGCGCCCACGACCACGGCGTCGTCCGCCTGCCGCCGGTTGAAGGTGCCGAACAACTCCCCGACGAGCATGATCCGCCAGGCCAGGAGTGGCCGGGTGAGCAGGATCGGCAGCGGTGCGACGGTGAGGATCGCGAGAACCCAGGCGGTGGCGATGGGCAACCCGCGCGAGTCCAGCAGGAACTGCGCGGTGACCAGGGCCAGCCCGAGCAGGGCAAGCAGTCCGAGGGTCCGGAGGGCGGCGGCCGTGCGGGGCCGGTGTCGCAGTCGGTCCAGTGGTAGTCGTACCCCCGGATAGTCCGGCCCGGCCACGGTGCGGCGCAGGGCCGCCAGCGCGGCACGGACGACAGTGCGGTCCATCCCCGGCAGAGTAGTTGCGCACCGCCGCCACGTCGTGCGACCGCAGATTGATCCCTCGGGTCGTACCCCGGTATGACGTGCGGCGGGTTAGTGATTACCGTGCGGTAACGCCTAGTCTCCAACCCGCAGCGATCTTTGGAGGGGACGCACCGTGTCACGAACTGTGCTGGTTACCGGAGGCAACCGCGGGATCGGCCTGGCCATCGCCCAGGCCTTCGCCAAGCAGGGTGACCGGGTGGCGATCACCCACCGGGGCAGCGGGGCGCCCGACGGCGTGTTCGGCGTGCGGTGCGACATCACCGACGCCGAGTCGGTCGACGCCGCCTTCGCGGCGGTCGAGGCCGAGCTGGGGCCGGTGGAGGTGCTGGTCGCCAACGCCGGGATCACCGACGACACGCTGCTGCTGCGGATGTCCGAGGAGCAGTTCACCCGGGTGCTGGACACCAACCTGACCGGCGCGTACCGGTGCGCGAAGCGGGCCTCCGGGAAGATGCTGCGGGCCCGGTGGGGCCGCATGATCTTCGTCTCCTCGGTGGTCGGCCTCTCCGGCGGTGCGGGCCAGGTCAACTACGCGGCCAGCAAGGCCGGCCTGGTCGGGGTCGCCCGCTCGATCACCCGGGAGCTGGGCAGCCGGAACATCACCGCCAACGTGGTCGCGCCGGGCTTCATCGAGACCGACATGACCGCCGGACTGTCGCCGGAGCGCAAGACGGAGATCCTCAAGTCGATCCCGGCGGGCCGGATGGCCAACCCGGACGAGGTGGCCGCGGTGGTCACCTGGCTGGCCGGCGACGGTGCCGGTTACGTCTCCGGCGCGGTCATCCCGGTCGACGGCGGCCTCGGCATGGGCCACTGAACCAGATAGCACGGAGGAATGAGCATAATGTCCGGACTGCTGGCCGGTAAGCGGCTGCTCGTCACCGGCGTCATCACCGACGCCTCGATCGCCTTCTCGGTGGCGAAGCTCGCCCAGGAGAACGGCGCCCAGGTCGTGCTCACCGGCTACGGCCGCCTCTCGCTGGTGGAGCGGATCGCCAAGCGGCTGCCCGAGCCGGCCCCCGTCATCGAGCTGGACGTGACCAGCGCCGAACACCTCGCCGGGCTGGCCGACCGGGTCCGGGAGCACGTCGACGGCCTCGACGGGGTGGTGCACTCGATCGGGTTCGCCCCGCAGAGCTGCCTCGGCGGCGGCTTCCTCGACGCCTCCTGGGAGGACGTGTCGACCGCGCTGCACGTCTCGACGTACTCCTACAAGTCCCTGGCCATGGCGGCGTTGCCGCTGATGTCGCCGGGCGGTGCGGTGGTCGGGCTGACCTTCGACGCCACCAAGGCGTGGCCGGTTTACGACTGGATGGGCGTGGCCAAGGCCGGGCTGGAGTCCGCCTCCCGATACCTCGCCCTGCACCTGGGCAAGCAGGGCATCCGCAGCAACCTGGTCGCCGCCGGCCCACTGCGCACCATGGCGGCCAGGTCCATCCCCGGCTTCGAGCAGTTCGAGGACGCCTGGGCCGGGCGGGCGCCGCTGGGCTGGGACCTGACCGACCAGGAGCCGGCCGCCCGCGCCTGCCTGGCGCTGCTGTCCGACTGGTTCCCGGCCACCACCGGCGAGATCGTGCACGTCGACGGCGGCTACCACGCCATCGGCGCCTAGATGAAAGGAGGGGTCCCCTTTTAACGCCTGCGGTATAGCAGGGGGCCCCTGTTAACGGCCGGGACCCGGGGGCGTTGCCGGGTCGCCGCCGGGCACCGGCAAGAATGGCCCCATGGAGTACGACGCGGTGGTGCTGGTTTCCTTCGGTGGCCCGGAGGGGCCGGACGACGTGCTGCCCTTCCTGCAGAACGTGACCCGGGGGCGGGGTGTCCCGCCGCAGCGGCTGGCCGAGGTCGCCGAGCACTACCAGCACTTCGGCGGGGTCTCCCCGATCAACCAGCAGTGTCGGGACCTGCTCGCGGCGGTCCGCGCGGACTTCGCCGCCAACGGCCTCGACCTGCCCGTGTACTGGGGAAACCGGAACTGGCACCCGATGCTCGCCGACACCGTGGCGCAGCTGCGCGACGACGGCGTACGGCGGGCGCTGGCCTTCGTCACCAGCGCCTTCGGCGGCTACTCCTCCTGCCGGCAGTACCAGGAGGACATCACCGCGGCCCGGGCGGCGGTCGGCCCGGATGCGCCCGTGATCGAGAAGCTCCGCCAGTTCTGGGACCATCCCGGCTTCGTCGAGCCGCACGTTGACGCGGTGCGGACGGCCCTGGCCCAGCTCGACCCGGCGCGACGGGACAGCACCCGGCTCGTCTTCACCGCGCACTCCATCCCCGTCTCGGCGGCCGACAGCGCCGGGCCGCACGGCGGTCGGTACACCGCCCAACTCGCCGAGACCGCCCGGCTGGTGCACGCGGCGGCGGCCCCGGACCTGCCGTACGACCTGGTCTGGCAGAGCCGTTCCGGCCCGCCGCACGTGCCGTGGCTGGAGCCGGACATCAACGATCATCTGGCCGCCTTGGCCGGGCAGGGCGTGACCGGCGTGGTGGTCAGTCCGATCGGTTTCGTCTCCGACCACCTGGAGGTGGTCTGGGACCTCGACACCGAGGCGCTGGACACGGCCAAGCAGCTCGGTCTGGACTTCGTCCGCGCCGGTACCCCGGGCATCGACCCGCGTTTCGTGACCATGGTGCGCGAGCTGGTGCGGGAACGGATCGACCCGGACGGCGTCGCCCTGCGCCGCCGCCTCGGCGAACTGCCCATCTGGGACACCTGTGCCACGGTCTGCTGCGTCCCGCCCCGCCGCCCGTCCTGACCGCTCGGCGACTTCGACACCCCTGGGGATGACGACCATGCAAGACCGCAAGCCCGTCGAGAGTTGGCTGACCGACATGGACGGCGTGTTGGTGCACGAGGGCCAGCCGGTGCCCGGCGCACCGGAGTTCATCACCCGGCTGCGTACCTCCGGCAAGCCGTTCCTGGTGCTGACCAACAACTCGATCTACACGCCGCGGGACCTGCAGGCTCGGCTCGCCCGGATGGGCCTGGACGTGCCGGAGCAGGCGATCTGGTCCTCCGCCCTGGCCACCGCCCAGTTCCTGGCCGACCAGCGGCCGGGCGGCACCGCGTACGTGATCGGGGAGGCCGGGCTGACCACGGCCCTGCACGCGGTGGGCTACGTGCTCAGCGACTTCGCCCCCGACTACGTGGTACTGGGGGAGACCCGCACCTACAGCTTCGAGGCGATCACCAAGGCGGTCCGGCTGATCAACGACGGGGCCCGGTTCATCTGCACCAACCCCGACGCCACCGGCCCCTCGGTGGAGGGTGCCCTGCCGGCCGCCGGCTCGGTCGCCGCGATGATCTCCAAGGCGACCGGCGTGGAGCCGTACTTCGTCGGCAAGCCCAACCCGATGATGATGCGGTCCGCCCTGAACACGATCAACGCGCACTCGGAGAGCACCGCGATGATCGGCGACCGGATGGACACCGACATCCTCTGCGGGTTGGAGGCCGGGCTGGAGACGATCCTCGTGCTGACCGGGATCAGCACCCGGGCGGAGTCGGAACGCTACCCGTACCGTCCGTCGCGGACCGTCAACTCGGTGGCCGACCTGATCGACGAGATCTGAGCGTACGGCGTCCGGCGGCGGTCACCGCTGGTCGTCGCGCCGCAGGAAGCCGGCGAGCACCGGGGCGAGGGTCTGCGCCGGTACGCCGTGCCACTCGCCGGTCAGGCTCAGGTGCTCGGCCGCCGGCAGCAGCGCCGCCGTGGTGGCGGCCATCCCGGTCAGGTCGTCGGTGCTGCCGAGGCTGTCCAGGACCAGCGTCGTAGTGGTGACCCGAGCCAGCAGCGACGGTCCGGTGGCCTCGCTGAGTCGGGCGTCGTACGCCAGGGTGTGCGCGACGGAGACCATCGCGTCCCAGTGTGGCGTGACGTGAATGGCGCCCAGCACCTGTTCGGGCACGCCGATGCTGCCGAGGAAGAAGCGCACCGCGTCGACGCCGGTCAGCTCGGTCAGTCTCGCCGTGAACGCGTGCTGCTCGGTGGGGTCGTCGTCGGGGTCGAGCGGTGGTTCCAGCAGGGCCAGTCGGTGCACGTCGAGCCCGGCCGCCGCCGCGTGCAGCGCGAGCAGGCCACCCGAGGAGTACCCGTACAGCGAGGTGGGCGCGCCGGCCTCGGCGATCAGCGCGGCGATGTCCTCGACCTCGCGTTCGGGGGCGTAGGGCGGGGTGTCGGTGCTGTCGCCACGCCCTCGGCGGTCGTAGCGGTAGACGGTGAAGCTCGGCGCGAGCAGGCTGGCCAACTCGCCCAGGGAGCTGTTGGCGCGGAAGTGGCCGGCGGCGTCGACGAGGATCAGCGGCGGTCCGGAGCCCTCGCGTTGGTAGGCGATGCGGGTGCCGTCC
The DNA here is from genome assembly GCF_900109115.1 of Micromonospora phaseoli. GTDB lineage: Bacteria > Actinomycetota > Actinomycetes > Mycobacteriales > Micromonosporaceae > Micromonospora > Micromonospora phaseoli. The sequence goes on along the minus strand of NZ_FNYV01000012.1, from coordinate 1,759 downwards.
CGGGAGGTCACTGTACCCATGAACGGTACAGTACAGTACAGTTCAGTCATGCGGAAGGACGTCAACCGGCGCGCGATCCTCGACGCCGCCCTGGTCGAGTTCCTGGAGAACGGCTACGTCGCCGCCGGCATGGACCGGATCGCCGCCGGTGCCGGCGTCTCCAAGGTGACGGTGTACGCGCACTTCGCCGACAAACGCACCCTCTTCGAGGCGGTCTTCACCAGCGCCATCGCCACCGCCGAGCACACCGGCTCGGGGTTGGTGGAGGTGCTCGCCGAATCCGACGACCTGGCCCGCGACCTGCGCGCCTTCGCCCGCGAGCACATCGTCACGGTCACCGCGCCGCACCTCGTCCAACTGCGCCGCATCCTGATCGGCGAGGCGGGCCGCTTTCCCGAGCTGGCCCGGGCCTGGCACCGCGCGGCCCCGCAACGCGCCCACGCCGTCCTCGCCACGGCCATCGCCCGGCTGACCGAGCGTGGAGTGCTGCGCGTCGCCGACCCGCTGCTCGCCGCGCAGCACCTGAATTACCTGATCCTGTCGATCCCACTCAACGAGGCGATGTTCGCCGTCCGCGAGTCGTACCCGGTGCCGGAGCTGCACCGCTGGGCCGACGAGGCCGTTCGGGTCTTCCTGGCCGCCTACACCCGCTGACCCGGCGTGCGCTCTGCCCGCAGGTGGCGGCTCGCCGCCCGGGTGTGGCCCGGGGACCGCTGCGGGTGGCGGCTGGCCGGCCGGGGGTGCCCTCGGCCGCGAGAACTTCGTCCCGGGGGAGCCCGGCCCTGCTCGGGATCAGGGGCGCAGCGGGGCGTTGCAGGCGGCCACGAGGGCCTGCCGGCAGGCTGCGGTGAGCGGGCGCAGGGCGGCGTCGCGCTGCTGGGCCTCGTGGTTGTTGACCGCGCCGCCCGGCGCGGCGTGCCCGGCCAGGGCGAGTACGCGATCCAGGACGGCGGCGCGGGCGAACAGCCGGCGGGCGCGTGGGTCGAAGCCGGGCGGCAGGTCGGTGGTGCCGTCGGGGCGGCGTAGCGCCTCCAGGGCACCGGCCAGCTCCGGGCGCCACTGGGCCACGTCGAGCCGGGTGAGCGCGGCGGTGGTCTCGGCCAGCGCGGCGGCCAGCTCGGCTTCGGCCTCGGCGGCGCCGGGCAGCGTGAGCGACGCGGCGGGAGCGTTCGCCGGCAGCGGGTAGAAGCGCCAGAGCACCGTGGAGAAGGTGTCCCCGGAGCCGGAGGTGTGCACGCGTACCTCGGGGATCAGGCCGAGCGGGCCGGCGATCACCGCCTCGCAGGCGAGCAGCGCGGCGCCGGCGAAGTCGCCCGGTCCGGGAAGGCCGCGGGGATCGCCCGGGGCGGGCAGCACCAGCCGGATCTCGTCCGGCGAGAGCTTGGCCAGGGTGGGCAGGGCCTCCCGCAGCGACACGTCCGTCCAGGTGCCGGGCGCGTCGGCGACCAGGTGCTCCTCGTCGCCGGCGACCGCGTCGGCCACCTCGTCGAAGGGCACCAGGCCGGCGCGCCACGCGCGCACCCAGGCAACGAACCGGCTTGACCGGCGCGGCGCGAGGATGGCCGCACCCGCAGCGGGGGTGGACATGCGGAAAGAGTACGTGGTGACGCCCGTCCGTGTCTCGACTGCCGCGCCCACACCTCTCCGCCGCGCCGATCATGCAGTTGTGGTGGGTGTTTCGTCAATCTTCACGGCTTTTGAGACGTGCCACAACTGCATGATCGCGGAGGTGGGCCGGGGGCGGGGGGAGGGGGTGGTG
>NZ_FNYV01000001.1:509002-1036202 GCF_900109115.1 Micromonospora phaseoli | reverse complement strand
TCACGTGTTACTCACCCGTTCGCCGCTCGAGTACCCCGAAGGGCCTTTCCGCTCGACTTGCATGTGTTAAGCACGCCGCCAGCGTTCGTCCTGAGCCAGGATCAAACTCTCCAACAAAAACTGTCGAAAAATCATCCCAGCAACAAAAAATGTTGCCAAAGGAAACCCCACACCAAACAGACCAAAGCCTGCCCAGCACAAGGCATCAAAACAATTGGCACTGGCTTATCAAGCACCCTGTTGAGTTCTCAAAGAACAACCACACACCATCAGGAAACCCACCCAAGCAGGCAACCCTCCGGGGCCCAACCCGCACCCACCTCGCAGCGGGCACTTTTACTACGTTACCGGATGGTTTCTAGCGTGTCAAACCGGCTTGTGCCACTTTGCCGCGCTTCATACCATTACTCCGGGCACCACGAAGTCGACCGACATTGCCGTTCGTTTCGTGATTTTGGCAGGCCAGCCGCTGCGGTCTCCCGCGAGCGCGCCTGGGGCCCCACCAGCGGCCAACCATACCCGGTCGGTTCCGCCTCGCCAAATCCGCCTCGCGGCGAACGTGGGGGCACCACCCGGTCTCGGCCTTGATGGGCGTACCCATCCGGCCTGAGAAGGTCGACCTACGCTCCGGCCTAAGGTCTTTCGACCTGTTTCGTCCGTTCCGCGCTGGCAGAGAGAAAGTTACGCGCCCAGCGGATGGGTCGTCAAATCCGCCGGGCGCGTCCCGCGTCACACCAACCGACCGAGGACTATCCGTCCAGTTCCACGCCGGCGAAGGAGCGCTTTCCGCGCCGCAGCACGAGGTAGCGCCCGTGCAGCAGATCCTCCGGATTCACCACGGCGTCCGCCTCGGTCACCCGCTGGTTGTTGACGTACGCGCCGCCCTCGGCGATCACCCGCCGGGCCTCCTTCATGCTCGGCACCAGACCCGACTCCCTGAGCAGGGCGGCGACCTCCGGGAGCTGGCCGAGACGGACCAGGCCGGCTTCGGTGAGGGCGGCGCGGAGCGTCACCGCGGACAGCTCCTCCAGCGAACCTCGACCGAAGAGTGCCTGGCTGGCGGCGACCACCTGGGCCATCTCGCGCTCACCGTGTACGAGGGTGGTCAACTCCTCGGCGAGAGCGCGCTGGGCCGCGCGCGAAGCCGGGCGCTCGGCGGTCTCCTTCTCCAGTGCCTCCAGCTCCTCCCGGGAACGGAAGCTGAAGTAGCGCAGGTAGCGGCCCACGTCTCGATCATCGGCGTTGATCCAGAACTGGTAGAAGGCGTACGGGCTGGTCATCTCGGGATCCAGCCAGATCGCGCCGCCCTCGGTCTTGCCGAACTTCGAGCCGTCGGACTTGGTCACCAGCGGCGTGGTGAACGCCTGCACCGGCCCGAGGCCACGGCGCCGGACGTAGTCGACGCCGGCGGTGATGTTGCCCCACTGGTCGGAGCCGCCGAACTGGAGCTGGCAGCCGTATCGACGGTGCAGCTCGAAGAAGTCGTGGGCCTGCAGCAGCTGGTAGCTGAACTCGGTGAAGCTGATGCCGCTCTCCAGCCGGGCCCGGACCACCTCCCGGGCCAGCATCCGGTTGACTGGGAAGTGCTTGCCGACGTCACGGAGGAACTCGACCACCGACATCTCGGCGGTCCACTCCAGGTTGTTGACCAGCTGGGCGGCGTTCTCCCCGGTGTACGAGACGAAGGGCGCCAGCTGGTCACGGATCCGTTGCACCCAGGTCGCCACGACCTCCGGCGGGTTCAGGGTCCGCTCCGCGCTCTCCTTCGGGTCACCGATCTGCCCCGTCGCCCCACCGACCAGCAGCAGCGGTCGGTGCCCGGCGAGTTGAAGGCGGCGAGCGGTGGTGACCTGCATCAGATGACCGACGTGCAGGCTCGGCGCGGTCGGGTCGAAGCCCACATAGAAGGCGGCGCCGGTGCCGTCGAGCAGCACGCGCAGCTCGTCGAGGTCGGTGGAGTCCTGGATCAGGCCGCGCCACCGCAGGTCGTCGGTGAGGGAGTCCCGCCCGGTCGGCGGGAGGTTGCTGTCGGTCACGGTCACCGATTCTCCCCCATGAGCCCGCTCCCGCCCTACCGGGTTGTCCTCGCCGTGCCCCGGCTAGGCTGGCAACCGCCAAGATCGAGGAGGCTGCCGTGGAGATGTCCACGATGTCGGGCGGTTTCTTCGCCCTGCTCGGGCTGAAGTTCGACGAGGCCAGCGGTGACCGGGTGACGATCCGCTGGGAGGTCCGCCCCGAACTGCATCAGCCCTACGGCATCCAGCACGGCGGGGTGTACTGCGCGGTGGTGGAGACAGCGGCCAGCGTGGGTGGAGGGCTGTGGCTGGGTGACCGCGGCCAGGTGGTCGGCGTGTCCAACCAGACCGACTTTCTGCGGGCGGTCCGTACCGGCGAACTCACCGCGGTCGGCACTCCGGTGCACCGGGGGCGCAGCCAACAGCTGTGGCAGGTGGAGATCACCGACGCGGAAGCCCGGCTGGTGGCCCGCGGTCAGGTCCGTCTCCAGAACCTCTATCCGAACGCCAGCTGACCACGCCGCAGATTCCGGGTGCCCTTCCACCGTGCGGCGCTGCCGTCCGGCTGGTGAACGGCGCTCCCCTGGTCGACATGGCGAGGTGCGCCAGCCGACGCAGCGGACGGTATGGGCCACCCGGGGGCGGCGGACAACCGAATGGCTTCCTCGCCCCGGCGGCATTGTTGGAATTCCGTCACTGCCCTGGCGTCGCCGACGGCAGTCTCGATAGCTTCCCGGGCGGACCATCCTGACCCACCCCTCAGCGAATCCCCGTCCTGCTAGCGAACGGATGTCCGTGAACTCAACGCACGATGCCGCCGACGAACCGATCGGCGTGGCCGTCGTCGGCGCCGGCTACTGGGGTCCGAATCTCGTCCGCAACTTCCAGGCCTCCGCCGACTTCCGACTGCGCTGGCTCTGCGACCTCGACGTGGGCCGCGCCGAGCGGGTACTCGGCGGCTACTCGACGGTCCAGGCCACCAATGATCTGGCCGCGGTCCTCGCCGACGAGACGGTGCGGGCGGTGGCCATCGCCACCCCGGCGGCCAGTCACCTCGAGGTGGCGATGTCGGCGCTGCGGGCCGGCAAGCACGTGCTGGTGGAGAAGCCGCTCGCGGCCAGTTCCACCCAGGGACGGGCGCTGGTCGCCGAGGCGGAGCACCGGGGTCTGTCGCTGATGTGCGACCACACCTACTGCTACACGCCGGCGGTGCTGCGCATCCGTGACCTGTTGCACCACGGTGAGCTGGGCGAACTGCAGTACCTCGACTCGGTACGGATCAATCTTGGGCTGGTGCAGCGCGACATAGACGTGATGTGGGACCTGGCCCCGCACGACCTGTCGATCCTCGACTTCGTCCTGCCGCCCGGCGTGGCTCCGGTCGCCGTGGCCGCCCACGGCGCGGACCGGATCGGCGCGGGGCGGGCCTGCGTCGCCTACCTGACGTTGCGCCTGAACACCGGCGCGATAGCGCACATCCACGTCAACTGGCTCTCGCCGGTGAAGATCCGTACCACCATCATCGGCGGCTCCAAGCGCACCCTGGTCTGGGACGACCTCAACCCCAGCCAGCGGCTCTCCATCTTCGATCGAGGGGTGGACGTGGCCTCGACGGAGGAGCTCGGCGACGAGCAGCGGCGGGACATGCTGGTGTCCTACCGCTCAGGGGACATGGTCGCGCCGGCGCTGACCGAACGGGAGGCGCTGCGGACCATGGTCGAGGAGTACGCCCGGTCCATCCGCAGCGGCACCCCGGCGCTCACCGACGGCCGGTCCGGGCTGCGGGTGATCGCGATCCTCGAGGCCGCCTCCCGAAGCCTCGCCGACGGCGGACGGCTGGTCGAGCTCAGCGAGTGGGCAGCGCAGTGACCGGACGCGATATGAGACCTCGCTTGGCACAGCCGCAGGGTGGCCTGGATTGGAGCGGAACACTGTCATGAGCGCGGTCGAAATCGCCGGGGCGCGCGCCCTGGTCACGGGCGGGGCGGGCACGATCGGCTCCCATGTCGTGGACGAGCTGGTCGCCGGCGGTGCCGCCGAGGTGGTTGTCCTCGACAACTTCGTCCGCGGGCGGCGGGACAACCTCGCCAAGGCCCTGCCGCACGGCACCGTGCGACTCGTCGAGGGCGACATCCGGGACGTCGCCCTCGTGCACGAGTTGACCCGGGACAAGGACCTGGTCTTCCATCTCGCCGCCATCCGGATCACCCAGTGTGCCGAGGAGCCCCGGCTCGCCAACGAGGTTCTGGTCGACGGCACGTTCAACGTGCTGGAGGCGGCGGCCGCGGCCAAGGTACGCAAGGTCGTCCTGTCGTCGTCGGCCTCGGTGTACGGCCTCGCCGACGACTTCCCGACCGACGAGTCGCACCACCCGTACCACAACGACACGTTCTACGGCGCGGCGAAGGCGTTCAACGAGGGCATGCTGCGCAGCTTCCACAGCATGTACGGGCTGGACTACGTCGCCCTGCGCTACTTCAACGTGTACGGCCCCCGGATGGACATCCACGGGCTCTACACCGAGGTGTTGATCCGCTGGATGGAGCGGATCGAGTCGGGTCAGCCTCCGCTGATCCTCGGCGACGGCCTGCAGACGATGGACTTCGTGCACGTCGCCGACATCGCCAGGGCCAATGTCCTGGCCGCCCGGGCCGACGTCACCGACGAGGTGTTCAACGTCGCCAGCGGCACCGAGACCAGCCTGCGGGAGTTGGCCCAGGCGCTCAGCGACGTGATGAAGTCCGACCTGGCGCCGGAGCACGGGCCGGCTCGCGCGGTCAACGGGGTGACGCGCCGCCTGGCGGACACCACCGCCGCCGCCACCCGGCTGGGATTCCGCGCCGAGATCGGCCTGCACGAGGGGCTGCAGGGCCTGGTCGACTGGTGGCGGGGCGAGAAGTGAGCGCGAGGAGTGAGCCGGGCCTGCGAGCCCCGCAGCCGCGAACAGACGACGACCCAGTGAGCGCGAGGAGTGAGCCGGGCCTGCGAGCCCCGCAGCCGCGAACGAAAGACGATTCAGTGACTCCGCGGATTCCGGTCATGATTCCTCGGCTCGGCGAGGAGGAGGCGCAGGCCGCCGCCGACGCGGTCCGGTCGGGCTGGGTGGCCCAGGGGCCGCGGGTGGCCCGCTTCGAGCAGGAGTTCGCCGCCCTGGTCGGCGCCGGACACGGGGTGGCCGTCAGTTCCTGTACCACCGCCCTGCACCTGGCTCTGGTGGTGCTCGACGTCGGCCCCGGCGACGAGGTGATCGTCCCGTCGTTCTCCTTCATCGCCACCGCGAACGCGGTGCGGTACGTCGGAGCGACCCCGGTTTTCGCAGATGTCGACCTCGGCACGGGGAACCTGACGGTGGACACTGTCGACGCGGTGCGTACCCCCAGGACCCGGGCGGTCATCGGCGTCCACCAGGGCGGTGTGCCGTTCGACGTCGCCGCGCTGCGCGAGGCGGCCGGTCGGTGGGGAGTGGCGCTGGTGGAGGACGCGGCCTGCGCTGCGGGCTCCACGGCGTACGGCCGGCCGGCCGGTGCCGGCGCCGCGCTCGCCGCCTGGTCGTTCCATCCCCGCAAGCTGCTCACCACCGGTGAGGGCGGGATGGTCACCACCGACGATCCGGCGTGGGCGGCCCGGCTGCGGCGGTTGCGGGAGCACGGCATGAACGTCTCCGCGGCCGAGCGGCACGCCAGTGCCCAGCCGGTGCTGGAGTCGTATCTGGAGACCGCCTTCAACTACCGGATGACGGACATCCAGGCGGCGGTCGGGTTGGTGCAGCTCGGTCGGCTCGCGGAGCTGGTCGCGCAGCGGCGGGCCCTGGCGGCGCGCTACCACGACCTGCTCGCCACGATCGAGGGTCTGGTGCCGGTCCGCGACCCGGAGTACGGCGAGACCAACTTCCAGTCGTTCTGGGTGCTGATCGATCCGGAGTACGGGGTCAGCCGCGACGAGGTGCTCGCGGAGTTGGCTGTGGCCGGGGTGTCGGCCCGGCGCGGCATCATGGCCGCCCACCTGGAGCCGGCGTACGCCGACCTGGCACCCGGGCCGCTGCCGGTGACCGAGCGGCTGACCCGTGACTCGCTGATCCTGCCGCTGCACCACGCGCTGACCGAGGACGACCAGGACCGCGTCGTCGGCGTACTGCGCAAGCTGGCGGGCTGATGCGCGAGCTGGTCATCGTCGGGGCGGGCGGGTTCGCGCGGGAGACCGCGGCGGCGGTACGGGCGATCAACGACGTCCGGCCGACGTGGCGGCTGCGCGGCTTCCTCGACGACGATCCGGCGCTGCGCGGCACCGAACGGGCCGGCCTGCCGATCCTCGGCGCGATCGACCGGCTGGCCGACCTGCCCGACGCGGCCGTGGTGGTCTGTGTCGGCAATCCGCGTGACTACGCGGCCCGGCAGCGGATCGTGCACCGGCTGGGGCTGCCCGCCGAGCGGTATCCGACGATCGTCCATCCGGCGGCCCACGTCGGCGCGGGCAGCTCACTCGGCCCTGGCACGGTACTGCTGGCCGGGGTGGTGCTGACCGCGGACGTCACGGTGGGCGCGCACGTGGCGGTGATGCCGCAGGTGGTCCTCACCCATGACGACCGGGTCGCCGATCATGTCACCCTCGCCTCCGGGGTGCGGCTCGGCGGCGGGGTTGCGCTGCGTACCGGTGCGTATCTCGGCGCGGCGGCGCTGATCCGTGAGTCCGTGACGGTCGGCGAGTGGTCCCTGGTCGGGATGGGTTCGGTGGTGTTGCGCGACGTGCCGTCGGGCGAGGTCTGGTTGGGCAGCCCGGCGCGCCGGCTGCGCGCCGCACGGCCGGGCCGACTGGCACCGCAGGCCGAGCCGGCCGTGGCGAGCCAGGCCGCGCCGGCCGTGGGGGAACTGACAGTGTCGAGGGTTGTGGGGAACTGACATGCCGAAGATTCCGCTCGTCGATCTCGCCGCCGCGCACCTTGAGGTGGCGGAGGAGGTGGAGTCCGGGTTCAAACGGATCGTCGCGGAAACCGCGTTCATCGGTGGGGCCGAGGTCGCCGCGTTCGAGCGGGAGTACGCCGCGTTCAGCGGTGTCCCGCACTGTGTCGGCGTCGCCAACGGCACCGATGCGCTCGAACTCGCCCTGCGCGCCGTCGGAGTCGGTCCGGGTGCCGAGGTGATCCTTCCGGCGAACACCTTCATCGCCACGGCCGAGGCGGTCGCCCGGGCCGGCGGACAGCCGGTTCTGGTCGACTGTGACCCGGGGTCCTACCTGATCGACGTCGACGCGGCGCTGGCCGCCGTCACACCGGCGACCCGGGCCGTGGTCCCGGTGCACCTGTACGGGCAGCTCGCCGACGTCGAGCGGCTGCGCGCCGGGTTGACCGGGCGGGACGTGGCGGTCGTCGAGGACGCGGCCCAGTGCCAGGGCGCGACCCGGCACGGCCACCAGGCCGGCACCGGTGGCATCGCCGCCACCAGCTTCTACCCGGGCAAGAACCTCGGCGCGTACGGCGACGCCGGTGCGGTGGTGAGCGCCGACGCCGATCTCGCCACCACGGTACGCACCCTGGGCAGTCACGGCGGTCTGACCCGGTACGCGCACGACATCGTCGGGATGAACAGCCGCCTCGACGGCCTCCAGGCGGTGGTGCTGCGGGCCAAGCTCGCCCGGCTCGCGGGCTGGAACGCGCGCCGCCGCGCGGCCGCGGCCCGCTACCACGAGCTGCTCGCGCCGTTGGACGTGGTCCGCCCGGTCACGCTGGACGGCAACGAGCACGTCTGGCACATCTACTGCGTCCGGGTTCCGGGTGACGGCACCCCGGCCCGCCGCGACGAGGTGCTGTCCCGGCTGAACGCGGCGGGGGTGGGCGCCGCCATCCACTACCCGGTTCCGGTGCACCGCACCGGCGCCTTCGCGCACCTCGGTCACCCGGCGGGCGCGTTCCCACACGCCGAGCGTGCCGCGACCGAACTGCTCTCGCTGCCGATCTACCCGCAGATCACCCCCGCACAGCAGGCTCACGTCGTCGAGACGCTGGCCACCGCGCTGTCCGGCTGAGCGACGAGGGCAAGGCCGGATCGTGTACGTGTCAGTGCGGAACCGACCCCACTCCGACGGAACGGGCAACCGGGGCGTAGGTCGCCGGGTCTCCAGCACCGTGCTCCTGCTGGGCGTCGTCAGCCTGCTGACCGACGTCTCCTCGGAGATGGTGGCCTCGATCCTGCCCCTCTACCTCACCGCCGTGGTCGGGCTCAGCCCGATCGCGTACGGCTTTCTGGACGGGATCTACCAGGGGGTCAGCGCGTTCGTCCGGCTCGCCGGCGGCTACGCCGGTGACCGGGGCGGGCAGCCGAAGTGGGTGGCGGTGCTCGGCTACGGGACCTCGGCGTTGAGCCGGATCGCGTTGCTGCCGGCCGCCGGCTTCGCCGCGATCACCGCGGTCATCACCGCCGACCGGCTCGGCAAGGGGCTACGCACCGCGCCCCGGGACGCGTTGATCGCCGAGGCATCCGAGCCGAGCATGCTCGGCCGCTCGTTCGGGGTGCACCGGGCGCTCGACACGTTCGGGGCGGCACTCGGACCGCTGGTCGCCTTCGCCCTGCTGGCCACCGTGCCGGGCAGCTACGACTCGGTCTTCGTGGTCTCGTTCGCCGTCGCCGTGCTGGGCCTGGCGGTGCTGGTCCTCTTCGTGCCCAACCTGCGTACCGCGAGCCGGGGTGCCCGGTTGGGTCTGCGGCGGGTGGCCGCCGAGGTCGGCGGCCGACGGTTGCGTCGCCCGCTGCTCGCGGCCGGTCTGCTCGGTCTGGTCACCGTCGGCGACGGCTTTCTCTACCTGGCGCTGCAGGACCGCGACGACTTCGCGGCCACCTGGTTCCCGCTGTTGTACGTCGGCACCAGCGTCGCCTACCTCGGGCTGGCCGTGCCGCTGGGCAGGCTCGCCGACCGCTTCGGACGGGGCCGCGTCCTGGTCGCCGGGCACGGCGCGCTGCTCGCCTGTTACCTGCTGGCGGCGTTGCCGTCGGGCGGCCTGAGCCTCACCCTCGCCGTGCTGCTCTGCCTCGGCGTCTACTACGCGGCCACCGACGGGGTGCTGCCCGCGCTGGTCAGCCGGCTGGTCTCGGCGCAGACCCGGGGCAGCGGCATCGCCGCCGCGCAGACCGTGGTGGTGCTCGCCCGGTTCGGCTCCTCGCTGCTGTTCGGCCTGCTCTGGAGCCTGCAGGGGCCGCAGTGGTCGCTGCTGCTGTTCGCGGGGCTGCTCGCCGTCGCGGTGCCGGTGGCCGCCCGGCTGTTGCGCGACGTCGAGCGGGACGAGGCCACGGCATGAGCGATGAGCAACGAGGTGGCGCGATGAGCCTGCGGGTCCGACTGGCGGTGCTCGGCACCGTCGCGCTGCTCGCGGTCGTCGGGGCCGCCGGCTACGTGTGGCGGGTACGGCACACCCAGGTCAGCGTTGAGGCGGCGGCCACACCGGTGGCCACCGGGGGCGCGCTCGAACCGTTACGCGGGCAACCGCACCTGGTGTTCCGCAGCACCGCCCTCGGCGCGCAGTACGGACGTGTCGCGGTGGTGCCGCTTAGCGCACCCGGCGGGCCCCGGACGTTCACCCCGGTCTCCTGCGAGCGGGTGTACGCCACCGCTGACCGTGCCGTCTGCCTCTCCGCCGAACGCGGCATCCTCACGACGTACTCCGCCCGGCTGCTCGACGCCGACTGGCGGCCGACCCAGGACCTGCCGCTGACCGGGGTACCGAGCCGCACCCGGCTGTCTGCCGACGGTTCGCTGGTCGCCACCACCAGCTTCGTCTCCGGTGACTCGTACGCAAACCCGGGCCAGTTCTCCACCCGCACCGTGGTCACCCGAGCCGGCGGTGCGGTGGTGGGCGACATCGAGCAGTTCAAACTCGTCGTCGACGGCCGGACGGTCACCGCGATCGACAAGAACCTGTGGGGCGTCACCTTCGCCGACGATGACCGCTTCTACGCCACCGCCGCCTCGGGTGGTCGGACCTGGCTGGTCGAGGGCAGCCTGGCTCGCCGGACGGTGACGGCGCTGCACTCCGACGTGGAGTGCCCGTCGCTGTCGCCGGACGGCACCCGGGTGGCCTTCAAGAAGCGCGGCGATCTGCCGCCGGGCCGCTGGCGGCTGGCGGTGTACGACCTGACGACCGGCGTCCAGACCCTGCTCAGCGAGGTCCGCAGCGTGGACGACCAGGTCGAGTGGCTCGATGACGACACGGTGCTGTACGGGCTGCCGCGAGCCGACGCGGCCTCGGCCTCCAGCGACGTCTGGGCCGTGCCGGCCGATGGCAGCGGGGAGCCGCGCCTGCTGGTGGCCGACGCCTGGTCGCCGGCGGTGGTGCGCTGAGGCGGTGGTGCCGGGCCTGCCCGGCGGGTCATGCCGGACAGGCCCGTGATCCCGGGAGGGCTCAGCGCTTGAGCGTGAAGGTGAAGTCGCCGGAGAGCCTGCCGCTCAGCCGGACTGCCGAAACGAGTTTCCCCTCCGTGATCAGTCTCTCGACCTCGGCCCGTGAAAGAGCGCAACCTTCAGCGATCAGTCGCACCGGCCGGACAGGGATCCGCGCCGCGAAGTAGACCGAGACGTCGATCACCTCGCGGTCCAGGTGATCCGATCCGCCGGTGTCCAGGTGCCAGGCGCCGTCCCAGTCGAGGGCGATGCGATTTCGGCGCCGCACGGCCGGGTCCTGGAGCAGCTCGGTTGTCAGGCCAGGGTCGTTGTCATGCAGCCGGTCCAGCAGATCGGGTCGTACGGAGCGGACGGTCGTTCGCTCCAGGACCGTGAGCTTTGCTGTTTCCCCGCAGGCGGTGCAGAGCGCGAGGAGCCAGGCGTCGATGAGTTTGTGGTTTGCGTTGACGCGAAATTTGCCGCTTGCCCGGAAACGCTCGGATGCGCACGCGTGGCAACGGCGGCGAACGAGCGGCAGGCAGGTGGGCACGACTATCCAGTTTTCGAGCACAGAAGTACACCGGTTTCAGTGAGAAGTCCGCAGCAAGAAGGAGCGCGGCGCACAGGCGCGACGCGCGACAAATCAGCGCTCGGGAGGTCTCACAGGGTGTACAACGGCTCGTCCTTCACTAGACGACCTGGTTCGGCAGCACGGTAATGGCGCACGGCGGCGCGGTGCCACTGGTTTCGAGCAACGCCCCGGACAGGGTCTAGTCCGGTGGCAGTGGCTTGCCGTCGCTCCACACGTTGCCCCGCCAGACGTTGCCCGGCGCCGAGCGGGCCCAGGACGTCGCCGGCCCGTACCCGCCGCACTTGCCGTTCTTGCCGCGCTGGAAGACGTTGCCGGTGACCACGATCCCGCTGACCTGCGTGCCGTAGTCCTTGTGCTCGTCGAAGCCGCCGTAGAAGCAGTACGACATCTGCGCGGAGGCGACGAAGAGGTTGTCCTGGATGGTGTAGTTCGTGTTGGGTCCGAAGTCGCCGAAGATGGACGCGTTGGCCGTGCAGCCGCCGCCGGCTGCGTTGTTGGGCTGGTCGCAGGAGAGGGTGTTGTGCACCAGCCGGATATCGCTGCCGCCGTTGGACAGGAAGGCGTTGAGGTGCCAGTCCCCGCCGTCGGGCAGGTGCTGGCTGTGCAGCCAGGAGTCCTGCACGTGGCAGTTGCGGTAGCAGTTGACGCTGGCCTGGCCGCCCCGGAGTTCGGAGCGCAGCACGGTGACGTTCTCGAAGCCGACGGCGGGTACCTGATCCTGCCCTCCGTCAATCTCGGCGTCCTCGATGCGCACCGAGTAGCTGCCGCCCTCCAGCCGGATGGCGCCGTCGACCCGACTGGATCTGATCACCACGTCCTTCGCCTTGATCAGCAGCGAGCAGCTGACGTGCCGCTTGTCGATCACGGTGCCGGCCTTGGTGATCGTGCAGGGCCCCGAGTACCGGGCGAGCTGGACGCCGGCGGGCACTCCGGTGTTGCCGGCCCCCGGGAAGCCCGTCAGGGCGGCGCTGGCCGACGATGCGGCGGCCGACGCCTTGGCGCTGGCCGTGACGCTGGCCGACGGGTTGGGGCGGGTACCGAGTCCGGCGCTGGCGCCGGGCGCCGGTGACGACGGCTCCGGCAACGACGCGCTCGGCACCGCCGGGTCGGGGGTTCCGCCGGTCGCGGCGGCCGGATCGGCGTCGCGGTCGGCCATCCGGGATGCCGCGACCGCGCCGCCGACGGCGATGGCGACCAGCGCGGTGAGGGCGGCGCCGAGCGCCACCGGTGCGCGTCGACGGTGACGCGGGGCGGCCGGGGGGCCACCGCGACTCGGTTCCGTTGGTTGCGGCACGTCTGGCCCGGCCGCTACGGGCGGCGGTCGGCGACGAAGGCGGCCAGGCTGCCGAGCGTCTCGAAGAGCTCGGTGGTCAGGTCACCGTCGTCGAGGGTGAACCCGAACCGCTCCTCCAGCGCCGCGACCAGTTCGACGACGGCCATCGAGTCCAGCTCCGGCAGGCTGTCCAGCAGCGGCGTCGACGCGTCCAGCGTGGCGGCCCGATCCTCGATGCCGAGCACCGAGACCACGACCTCCCGGACCTCGTCGAGGGTTTCCGCGTAGGTGACGTCCACAATCTCTCCTTGTTCTGCGGCGATCAGACCAGCACCTCGGCCGGAGCCGGGTGACTGAGGAAGGCGGTCGGGCTGGCGGTGAGGCCGTAGGCGCCGGCCTGGAACAGGACGATCAGGTCGCCGACGTCCGCCCTCGGCAACGTCACCGCGTCACCGAGCAGGTCCAGTGGGGTGCAGAGGCAACCGACGACGGTCACCGTCTCGGTCGGCTCGGCGTCGATCCGCTCGGCCACCGCGATCGGGTAGTTGCGGCGGATCGCCTGGCCGAAATTGCCGGAGGCGGCGAGTTGGTGGTGCAGCCCGCCGTCCACCACCAGGTACGTGCGTCCCCGGGAGATCTTGCGGTCGACCACCCGGGTGACGTAGACGCCGCACTCGCCGACGAGGTAGCGGCCGAGTTCGATGACGACCCGGGCGTCGGGCAGCGCCTGCCGGATCGGCCCGCGAACCAGGTCGGCGAGGTTCGTCCCGATGGTGTCGAGGTCCAACGGCTGGTCCCGGTCGGTGTACGGGATGCCGAAGCCGCCGCCCAGGTTGAGGTAGCGCACCGGCAGCGGGGACTCCTCGGCCAACCGGATCGACAGCTCGACGATGCGGCGCTGTGCCTCACAGATGCTGTCGGCGCGCAGGTTCTGTGAACCGGCGAAGACATGGAAGCCGAGGAGCTCGACGTCGGCGTTCGCCAGTTCCTTCAGCAACGCCGGTACCCGCTCGGAGTCCACCCCGAACTGTTGTGGCCCGCCACCGAGGCGCATGCCGGAACCCTTGACCGAGAAGTCCGGGTTGATCCGCACCGCGACCCGCGGCCGGATCCCGAGCAGCCGGCCCAGGGCGGTGACCCGGTCGGCCTCGTTCTCGGATTCCATCTCGATGGTCACGCCGGCCGCGATGGCCTGGCGAAGCTCCGCGTCGGTCTTGCCGGGGCCGGCGAAACTCACCCGGTCAGCCGGCATCGGGGTGTCGAGGGCGGTCCGCATCTCCAGGGCGGAGGCGACGTCGAAGGAGTCCACCAGCCCGGCGAGGTGCTGCACCACGGCGGGCATCGGGTTCGCCTTCACCGCATAGCTGAGCTGCACCTCGCTGGGCAGCACCGTGCGCAGGAGCTGCACCCGCCCGGTGAGCAGACCCCGGTCGTACGCGAAGAAGGGCGTGCCGCCGACGCGGTCGGCGAGGCGGTCGACCGGCACGCCGCCCACGGCGAGGCGGCCGGCGTCGCGGGCGAAGGCCGCGGCGGGGTGGTTGGTCACGAGGTCAACTCCTGGCGTAGCAGGTTGCGGTCGAACTTGCCGTTGGGCGATCGGGGCAGCGCGGGCCGCACCACGACCTCGCGGGGCAGCAGGTACGGAGGCAGCTCCCGTTTGAGGGCGGCGAGCAGCGTGGCCGGGTCGAGGTCGCCGCCCTCGGGTGGGCTCGCCACCAGCACCACCCGCTGGCCGAGCGACTGATCGGGCAGGCCGAGGGCCACCGCGTCCCCGACGAGGCCGCTGTCGTAGGCGACCTCCTCGATCTCGGTGGGGCTGACCCGGTACCCGGACGTTTTGATCATTTCGTCGGCCCGACCGACGAAGTAGAGGAACCCCTCCTCGTCACGCACGACGGTGTCGCCGGACCAGACCGCCGGTTCCGGCAGCAGCTCACCGGGCCGGCCGGGCACCGGGCGGAACCGCTGCGCGGTGCGGGCCGGATCGTTCCAGTAGCCGAGGGCCACCAGTGCCCCCCGGTGTACCAGCTCGCCCTGCTCCCCCGGTGCGCAGCAGGTGCCGTCGGGGCGGAGCACGAGAATCTCCGCGTTGGGGATCGCCCGGCCGATCGAGTCCGGCCTGCGGTCGACCTCGGACGGGTCGAGGTAGGTGGAACGGAACGCCTCGGTCAGCCCGTACATCAGGTACGGCAGGGCGGTCGGGAAGATCGCGCGCAGCCTGTCCAGGGTGGCCTTCGGCATCCGCCCACCGGTGCTGGCGAAGTACCGCAGGCCGGCTGTGGCATCCGCCGGCCAGCGCTGACCGGCCAGCTGCAACCACAGGGGCGGTACGCAGGTCAGCCCGGTGACGCGGTGTCGGGCGCAGAGCCGCACCACCTCCGCCGGCAGCAGGTAGTTCATCAGCACCACGTGGGCCCCGACGGTGAAGGCCGTGGTGAGCTGGCTGAACCCGGCGTCGAAGCTGAGCGGCAACGCCGCCAGGATCACGTCGTCGGCGGAGTTGTCCAGGTAGTGGCTGACACTCTCCGCCCCGGCGAGCAGGTTGCGGTGCGAGAGCACGACGCCCTTCGGCTTGCCGGTGCTGCCGGAGGTGTAGAGGATGGCCGCCACGTCGACGTCGACACCGGAGCGCTGCGGCGGGAGCGGATCGGCATCCCGCAGCGCCGCCCAGGTGGTGACCGCCGGCCGGCCGGCCGGCGGACTGCCCGCAGCACCGACCAGCACCACGTGCTCGACCGACTTGGCCTGCTCCAGCTCGTCGCGCAGCAGCGCGTACCGTTCCGGGGTGGTGACCAGCACCCGCACCGCGCAGTCGGCCAGGATGTGGCCGACCTGCCGGGGCCGCAGCAGCGGGTTGACCGGCACGAAGACGGCGCCGGCGGCGGCGGTCCCGAAGATCGCCTCGACCGCCTCGATCCGCTTCTCCGTCCAGACCGCCACCCGGTCGCCGTGCGTGACGCCGAGCCGGCCCAGGCCCGCGCCCACCGCGGCCACCCCCTGCCACAGCTGCGCGTAGCTGACCGTCTCCTGCTTGTAGGTCAGCGCCGGCGCGTCGCCGCGCCGGGTGGCCGCGTCGGCGACGAGCTGGTGAAGTGAAGTACGCATCTCGGGGGTTGGTCCCTCTCGTCGGGGCATCGGTCACCAGCTGAGGCAGACCAGCTCGCTGTAGAGGTAGTCGACGTCGTCGGGGTCGAGGCTGTCGCTGCGGAACATCTTGCGCCGGGTGTCGGGCAGCAGCACCGACAGCGGTGGGCGGTCACCGACCACCCGCAGTTCCGCCAGGGTCGCGAGCGCGCCGTGCCGCACCAGCAGGTGGCGGAGCACCATCCGGTGCATCCGGCGGAACAGGGCGGGGTTGCTGACGTACAGGATCGACGCGAACAGCGGCAACCGCTTGCGGCGGTCCCGACGGAACACCAGGTAGCACCGTTCGTCGCCGTCGACCAGCACGACGTGTCGGGCCGCCGGGGCCTGGGCGTGGTCCAGGTAGTGCGCCAGCTCGGGCCCGGTCAGGGTCCGCCGGATCACCTCCGGGTCGGCGCTGACCCGACGGCGGCCGGGCAGCGACGGCCAGGGCAGGTTCGGCGTCAGCGTGGTGGTGGTGTCCAGGAAACGGAATCCGTGCCGTTCGTTGATCGGCACCACGTTGCTGCTCGGCGAGAGGTCGGTGAAGTGGTAGCCGGGCTGGGCCAGCAGCGCCCGCAGCAGCTTGAGGCTGTGAAATCGAAACTCCGGCAGCACGCACCAGGCACCGAGGTTGCAGAAGCGCTCCGTACGCCCGGCCACCATCCGTTCGGAGTAGAAGGCGAGCAGCACGCCGACCACCTGCCCGTCGTCGGTGCGTAGCAGCATGCCGTGGTTCGGGGCGTCGACCTTCCACGGCACATCGGCCGCGCGTACCCAGGCCTGGACGGCGACTCGGCCGTTGAGGTGGCTATGGAGGAACTGTCCTGCCGCCCTCACCCACGACTCGGTGATGGGCTCAACCCGGACTCCCATTCAGGTCGTCCGGCCCGGAGCAGGATTCCGGTCCACCACCGCAGACTCCCTCGAACGTCCGACATGCACGGCCCCGACCTGCCGTGGCTGGTTCCGGCCGGACAGCCGGCCCGGCGGAGGGCTGCGCAGAAGATACCTCGCGTACGGGTGACCGGACCGCCGGTGCGCCGGATATCCGTCAGTCGTCGCCCGTAACCGGACCGGCCGGCCGGCCGTTTTCCGACGGACGCGGGATCAACCCGTCCCAACCGGGTCATGTTCTCGACCGTCCCGTCCTTGCCCGCTGCCCCGCCCGGCCCCGCCGGGACGACACACCGGTCCGGACCGCGCCCTCAGGCGCGCGGAGCCCGAACCGCGAGGAGTGCACCATGAAGCCCAGACATGGGAACCGCCGCAACCGCAGGCTCACCGTCGTCGGCGCCCTCGCGGTGCTGCTCGCGACGTCCGGGGCACTGGCGGTCAACTCGTACGCCGCGAGCCGCCAGCCGCCACCGCCGAGCGCGTCCACACCGGTGCCGACACCCATCCCGTCACCCCGTCCCACCTCGTCGCCGAGCCTCACTTCGGCGCCGAGCCCCACCTCACCCCCGAGCCCCACCCCGCCGCCGAGTGCCAGCCGGGGCTGCGCGTTGCCGGGCTATCCCACCGCCGCCTGCACGGGGGTGCCGGCCGGCTGGACACCCAAGGTGCGGCACCAGGGCGACCTGGTCATCACCCGGGCCGGCACCGTGCTGGCGGATCACCTGGTCACCGGGAGCATCCTGGTAAAGGCGGAGAACGTGGTCATCCGCCGCACGCGGCTGTACGGCACCGTCGACAACTTCGTCGGCGACCGCATCTACGGCCGGATGCTGATCGAGGACTCCGAGGTGGTCAATCCGCCCGGACAGCAGTACTCCACCAACCAGCTCTACGCGTTCGGGGTGGCCAACTACACCTGCCGCCGGTGCAAGGTGGTCAACCGGATGGAAGGCTGGCGGGTCGGGGCGAAGGTGTACGCCGGCGCCGGGCCGGTGACGATCGAGGACTCGTACGCCCGCCTGGCCGTGCCGCCCGGCATGTGTCGGAGTGTGGATCCGCACGGTGACGGTGTCCAGGGCTACGGCGGCCCGACCGTCGTGCTCCGGCACAACACCATCGACCAGCGCCTCGACGACTGTCCCACCGCGCCCATCTTCGTCCCGGACCAGGACAACGACGGCGGGACGATCCGCGACAACCTGCTGGCCGGCGGCAGCTACTCGCTGCGCGCCAGTGGCGGCTGGTTCCCGGCTATCACCGGCAACAAGATCGTGCACGACTCGTACGCCTACGGACCGGTCGACATCGACTGTCGGAAAGTCGGCACCTGGAGCGGAAACGCCACGGTCCGGTACGACTGGACCGCCGGCCGAGTACTAAGCGAGGTCAAACCCCTGGTCCGCTGCGGCTGACCGGGCGGCGGCGTTCGTGCACTCATCCACCCGGGCGGCAGCCGCAACACGACCGGGTGGGCGACCCACCACAGCGGTGGGTGCTGAGAGATCAGCCGTGGCGGTAATCTCGCCGCCATGCCCCGACTCCGAAGCCTTCTCGTGGACACGGATCAATCCTGGGGCGGACGCCGCCGTGCCAGACGCGCCCGCTGGCTGGCCGACACATTTCCCGACCTGGCCGACATGACCGTCGTCGACCTCGGCGGCAGGATCGACACCTGGCAGCACACTTCAGTACGGCCTGCCCACGTGCACGTCGTCAACCTGGAGACAGCGCCCGCCGACCTACCCGACTGGGCCGAAGTCGACCACGGCGACGCCTGCCAGTTGCCCGACCGGATCGCTGCCCGCCGCTACGACCTCGTGTTCAGCAACTCCGTGCTCGAACACGTGGGCGGCCACGAGCGACGCGAGAGGTTCGCCGAAGCGGTACACCAACTCGCCGACCGGCACTGGATTCAGACCCCGTACCGGCATTTTCCAATCGAGCCCCACTGGATCGCCCCCGGCATGCAGTACCTGCCGGTGTCGGCCCGCGCCCGCCTGGCCCGGCGGTGGCCCCTCGCGCACACCCGCCCCAGGACGCGGGACGAGGCGGTGCGGGAGGTGTTGTGGACGGATCTGGTGGACTACACCCAGATGCGGCTGCTGTTCCCCGCTTCGCGGATCCTGACCGAACGGCTGGCGGGGCTGCCGAAGTCGCTGATCGCCGTCGCCGGGGCCGTCGGAGGGCGGTGAACAGCCGACAGGGATGGGCCACGGACCGAGCCGGACCGAAACGGTCAAGCACTGCCCAGCACCGGCTCTACAGACCCAGCTGAGCTAACTGACGGCGACGCGACTCATGAGCTAACCGGCGCCGCGCGATCCGGACGTAGGCGTTGGGCAGGAAGGGTGCCATAGTGGCACCGACTCGCCGCCGTAACGTCATCGCCCGCCACTCCGGCAACTGCGAGGCGTCCGGGAATGTCTCCTTCGCGAAGTGCACAAAGTCGTCCACGTCGACGGTCTTGAGTCGGCCGCGGTCATAGGCGCGGCACACCTCTTCGAGCGCCTCTGCTGCCAGCGCACGCTTGGCAGCGTCATGCATCCGCCGGCCGTCCGGGAGCCGTCCACCTGGACCGTCGAAGAGGGTCTCGAAAACCAGGCGACGTTCGTGAAGGTCGAGCAGCTTTCCGTGCCCCGCGTTCTCGCTCATGCTGTTCGCGTGGTCCCGGTGCAACGCCTGGTCTGGTCCGTTGATCCGACCGACATCGGCCACCGCGGCCACCCGCAGCCACATCTCCATGTCCTGAGCGAACCTGAGCCGGAGGCTCAGCGGGCCGATCTCCTTCATCACGCTCGCCCGGACAACCGCCTCAGGCGTCGTGATGGCGTTGTAACCGCGGCGGCAACGCTCCCCGAGCCAGGCCGCCCCGTCCCAGACCGTCCAGCTCGCATCTCCACTCGTCGGGGCCGGCGGGTCGGCCGTAGCGAAATGCCGGGGATGTCCGTAGACGAGCCCCACCGACTGGAAACGGTCGAACAGCGCGACCGCGCGGGCCAGGGACCCGGGTGCGAGCAGATCGTCGGCGTCGAGCCGCACGATGAACTCACCGGACGCTACCGCGTAGCCGTCGTTGAACGCGACGACGTGGTTAGTGTTCGTTTTGTGTTGGATCAGGGTGATCCGCGAATCCGTCTCAGCGAACGCTCGCGCCACCGCGGCTGAGTCATCTGTCGATGCGTCGTCGACTACGATCACCTCAGGCTCGACACCCTGCTGCGAGAGAGTGCTGCCGATACTGTCCGGCAGGAACCGAGCGTAGTTGTAGCACGGGATGATGATCGATACTTTGGCCATCCGTCCAGGGGCGAGCTCCGGCACCGGATGACTCACGAATGCCTTCGCTGGCAGCAACTGCCGGGTCCGCCCGCGGCGTCGATCAGTTGCATTCACCGGCTCGGTCACGCTCGCTCCCTTACTGTCTGCATCGGTTCTGTCAGAACAACGGTTGCCGTTTCCTGCCGGGCGCCTCCTTGCGCCTGAGCTGGCTCCGGGACGGGCCCCGACCGTCGCCGGTCGAGTGCGCCGAACTTTCGGCGTAACCAGAGGCCCAGAACAAGCAGATAGGTAGCCGTGGCACCGAAGCCAGCGGCAGGCAGGGCCACGATCGGCTCTGGCAACACCCCGTAGACATACCACCCGACAAGCGCCGCTGGAACCGCGCCGAGCAGAGGCACGGTGAGACCAGACAGCATTGGTTCCCACAGCACGCCGGCCCGGCGAAGCGCGACGAGATAGGCGGGCAGCAGCACGATCAGGGAGACAACGGTCTGTGCCCAGCCGGCACCGGCAAGACCGTGTCGGCTGACGCCGACTGCCAGGGCCGGGAGCAGGGCGACCAACCACAGCACCTGTAGCACCAGCACCGACCTCGTCGCCCCCTCGGCGATCAGGTACGTTGCGAAAACGTCGAATACTATCCGCAACGCGCCAAAGAGCGCCAGGCCGGCCAACGCCGTCGACGCCGCCATCCACCGATCCCCGTAGACGACAGACACGACACCGGTCGCCAGCACAGCAAGCAACACGCCAATGAGCAGCGAAACCGCCCAGGTCAGTGCGACGGCGTTGGCGAGGACGCGAGAACGGTCGTGGCCTTTGCCCAGGTGCGAGAACCCCGGCAGGGCCACCGCCCGGATGGCCTGCCCCAAGGCACTCATCGGCCATGAGGAGATATTGAACGCCAGCACATAAAAACCGAGCATCAACGCGCCGGACAGCCTGCCCACCACCAGGTGGCCCGCATTCATGACGAGCCAGGACAACACGTTGGCGAGAGCGATTGGGGTACCGAAGCCCAACATGGCACGGGCAACGGCGGGCTCGAAGGCGAGGGTGGGTCGCATCCGGGTCAGCCCGTACTGCATGACGCAGACGACTGCCTGCGCGATAACCCGAGACAGGGCCAGCGCCATCGCACCAAGCCCGAGCCAGACGAAGCCCACGGTCACCAGCAGGCCCACCACCAGGCTGATGCCGTCGATCGCGAGCATCGCACGTTGCCGAAAGTCGCGCTGCAGGCGCGCGTACGGCACCACGGACAGTCCACTGATGAGCAATGTCATCGACATGACCTGAAGCACCGGTCGCGCCTCAACCGCGCCCATCGACGCCGACACTGGTCCGGCGGTCAGGATCATGCACATGGTGAGCAGACCACTGACGGCGAGTGCCACGATTGTCGCCGTCCCCGCCCTTTCCCGGATGCGGCCGTTTCGCACCAGGTCGGAACTGAGGCCCATCTCCGCGAGCGCAATTAGGATCGCCTGCACCGTGATCGCCACTGCGAATGCGCCGAACTCCTCGGGTGCGACAATTCGGGCAATCATAATACCGATAGCGAAATTGCCGAGCCGAATGAGAAGGTTGTTCAGCAGACTCCACGCCAGGGCCTTCTTGACCTTGGCCCCGATGCCTTCCGGCACCGGCATGACAGCCCCCGCTGCCATCAGGTGCCGCTTACGGGACGCCCGCGTCGGAAGCGTCCCGCGACCTGCCGCAACCACCTCGCCCGAAACCAGGCATAGTGCACCGAAGTCTCACACATTGCCATGAATCGCCGCGAGGCAGATTGTCTGGTCCGCAGCGCACCTTCGTAGATCTCGACCTGCCGTTTCGCCGCCTGCTCAAGACTGAAGTAGGTGGTAACCACCTCCCGGCCGAACTCGCCCAGCGCCCTCCGCCGCTCAGGTGCCGCGGCGAGGTCAGCCAGGATGCTGGCCAGTCGCGGAGCGCCGTCGGAGCCGTCGCCGATGCCGTACCAACCCTGACGAAGGAAAATGTCGAGGCTCTGCGGCGTCGCCAACTCCCAGAAACCCCGCTCGCCCTGCACCACGACAGGCTTGGCGAAAGCCAACGCGCGCAGCGCTGAGCCGCCCATGCCGAGCACGATGTCGGCAGCCGCGTAGGCAGCGCGTGGGTCGAACATCTGGCCAGCCAGAGTCACAGCCTGTCGACCGAGGATCGCGTTGGTCTGCACCGCGGCCCGCCGGATGCTCTCGCGAGACGGCCCGTCTCCGACAACGACCAGACGCACGTCAGGATGCTCTCCACCGATCATGCGCACGGCCGCTACCGCTGCGAGGATCCCCTCCTGCTTGAGTGACGGGACGAGGCGGGAAACCACCACCACGGCAATGTCGGAGTCTGCGATGTCGAGTTGCGCCCGCGCCGCCGTACTGTCCGCGGCAGGAGCGTTGGCCTTGGTGTCGACCGGTGGTTCGAGGAGGTCGACCGAACGCCTCCTCGGCCGCTCGCCCTCGGCGATCTCGGCGGTACCGACGATCAGTGGCAGGTGGGTGGGGAGATACTTGGAGACGCTCATGGACATGACGGTCCCCACCAGTGGAGTCGCCCGCCACAGGTGCGTTCCGTAGGCGGCATCCAGGATCGGCGCCGCCTCGTACGCGTGGACAAGATCCACACGACGGCACCGAACAGTGTCGGCCAATGCCCTCATATGCCTGATCGACAGCCGGGGCGAATCCCTGGATGGGGCCTGCACGAACTCCAGGTCGAGTTCGCGAACCATGTCCCGCAACTCGCCGTCGGGGCCATAGATTATTACCTCATGGCCCCGTTTAGACACGGCGGCACCAATTTCGATGGCGTTGATCTGACTGCCGCCGATCTCCATCGTGTACAGGCAGACGAGAACTCGCACTTAGCCCTCCGGCGAGAACACGATATCGACCCAGTAGTTGTGGCTGGACGTGGACGAAGGACGTAGGTCACCAGCACCATACCGGTAGGTGCCACCAGAATTCGGCACGGTCAACTGTCCGACAGTGAACTCGTCGGCCAGGCCATCGCCGGTCACCGCGTACTGTCCGACCGTCGTGTGGTAGGAGATCGTGTACTCGGTACCCGCACTCACCGGCACTACTTCGGGGAAGTACGCGGTCTGCCACCCCGACGCCGTCTCATTGTCGAACGTCACCGTGCCCAGCCGACTGCCCCCGGGCGACCAGAGCGACCCGGTGTGGATGCCGGTATTGCTCGGTCCCTTGTAGAACCGGACGCCGTAGACCTCACCGTCAACGCTCGGGGTGAACCGCATCCCAACCTCGACGGCGTCGTTGTCGTTCCAACTCGCGACCGACGGCACGTCGGTGGGGGCAAAGATCCCGTACGACCCCGGCGGCGGTGAACCGGGCTGCCCCACCGGGGGCAACTCCTCCTCGGTCAGGAAGAGCGGGTCCACCCAGTAGTTCGTCGACGCATGTGACTGGTTGGGGAAGCCACTGGAGCCGTATCGGAAGACGCCGTTGTCGCCGCCGGGAGCGACGAGCGGCCCGACCGTCAGAGCGCTGTCGAAGTACCCGTTGTCACCCGGATAGAAGCCGTTGGGCGCGAAGTAGGAGGCCACGTAGTCGGTGCCTGCCGCTACCTCAACCGGGGAGGCGAAGTAGGCGGTGCGCCAACCCACCGTGGTCGTACTCGGCAGGATGGCGGTGCGCAACGGCGTGCCAGCAGCGGACCAGAGCGTCACCGGGTGGTTTCCGGTGTTGCCCGCGCCTTGGTAGAAGCGGACGCCCACCACCCGGCCGTCGACCCGGGGCCGGAACGTCACACCCAACTCGACCGCCTCGGGATCGCTGTGCGCTGCGGTAGCCGGGACGTCGTCGGTGGCGAAAAGGGTATGCAGGTCGCTGTCGATCGTGGTGAAGAACGACCAGGTGACGCTGCCGGGCCGACCTTCGGTGTCCTCGGCCATGACGGTCGCGGTGTAGCTCGTCGCGGGATCCAGTGGCGTCGTCGGGTTGAAGGTCACCTTGTTCAGGCCGGCGTTGTACGCGGTGGTCCCGCTGACGACAGTGCTGCTGCTGTTGACGGTGAAGGAGATGCTGTCGGGGTCGAGGGTCTTGGAGAAGACGGCCGACAGGATGGCGTCCACCTCCACGTCACCGGAGCTGTCGGCCGGTGTGGTGGATGTGGCCGAAGGCGGAAGGTCCTCGCTGACCGCGAAGGTGACGTCCACGTAGTAGTTCGACGCGCCCCACGACTCACTCGGGAAGCCGCCCGAAGAGCCGTACCGGAACAGACCATTGCCGGCACCGGCGGCCGAGAGCGGCGCGACGAGCGGGCCGCTGGTCCAGTCGCGGGTGAAGAACCAGTCCTCGGAGGCGTAGTTGCCGGTGGGCGTGAAGTACGACGCCACGTAGCTCTGCTCCGCGCTGACCGGCACTGGCTCGGCGAAGGTGAGGGTCTGCCAGCCGGTGGCGGTCTCGCCCGCGAAGGTGCCGTCGGCCAGGAGTTGCCCGGAGGCGGTCCAGAGCCGACCAAGGTGGGTGCCGTTGTTGCCCTCCGCCTTGTAGAACCGCACACCCGTGACAAATCCGTCGGCCTGTGGCGTGAACCGCACGCCCAGCTCGACCGCGCCAGCGTCGTCCACCGCGGGATGCTTCGGCACCCGCTGACCGAACAAAGTGTTCGGACCGGTGAGCTGAAACTCCCGGGTCGCCGGGGTGCCGGTGTTCACGCTGTCGTCGATCGCGCGGACCCACACCACCTGCGTGGTCAGGCCGGCGGCATGGAAGCTGTACGACCAGGCGGTGGTGCCCGTCGCCGGGTGCCAGCTCGCCCCGTCGTTGGTGGAGACCTCCACTGCGGCGACCCGGCCGCCGACGTCGCTGGCGGTGCCGGTGATCGTCACCTCGGCGCCGCGGGCCACGGTCGCCCCCGCGGTGGGTGTGGAGATCGTCACGGTGGGCGCCGTGGTGTCCGTCGACGCCGTGGTCGCTTCCAGCGCGCTCATCCGGGTGGCCGGCTGCACGCCCATGTCGGCGAAGAGGTTGAGCACCGCCTGTTGCATCCGGCTGTCCGTCGGGGTGGCCTGCCCGTCGTGCATCTCGTCCAGTCCCCAGGTGTACTGGATGGTGCCGGCGCCGAAGACCAGTGCGCCGCTGTCCGCGCGGTACAGGGTCAGGTGGTGGGTGGTGACGCCCGGCGCGACCTGGTTGCCGAAGTCCTGCAGCCGCTGCGGCACCTCGCCGGTGGTGGTGGAGAGCCGGATCAGACCCGGCGGCCGGAAGCCGTTGTCCAGGTCCTCGTCGGACTCGTAGCCCACGGTGTGCGGCGCGAGGGCGGCGGACGTGCCGGCCGGCAGCGAGGTGAGATCGGTGTGGCGCCAGAGGCGGTACTTGCCCTCCTCGGCCCGCACGGTCAGCGCGAGGTCGCCGTCGTTGACCATGAACATGGTGCCCATCAGCTCGTTCTCCGGCCGGCCGCCGTTCGACGGCGGGCTGAACCGCGGGTCACGCCAGGTGCCGGTCCACTCGTCCGATGGGTCGATCTTCGCGTTGGCCCAGGTCTCCTTGTAGGTGACCAGGGTGCGGTACGCGGTGTCGGTGCCGTCCTTGCTGCTCTCGTACCGGGTCTTCCAGTACACCGAGTTGCCGCTGAAGAAGGCGAGATGGGTGCCGGCGTCGCGGGCCGCCTCGACGTTCTCCCGCTGGGCGTCTGACCAGTACTCGTCGTGCCCGACGGAGAGGAACACCTGATGGTTCTGGATCAGCTCACCGCGCCGGTCGCTGTCGATGTTGGTGGTGTAGCTGACGTCGTACCCGTTGCGCTCCAGGAACCGGATCATCGGGTACTCGGCGCCGAAGAGGAAGTCCCGTCGCTCGACGCTGTTGCGGGTGGCGAAGGGCCGGTTGTAGCTGACCTTGTACGCGCGGCCGACCGAGCCGCCGCCGGAGTAGAAGTCCGAGCCTCCGTACTTGTTGTAGGCGTGCCAGGTCGCGTCGGAGGTCTGGAAGAAGAGGTCCGAGGTGCTGCTGTCCTGCCGGACGACGAAGGTGATGTGGCTGTCCCCGCCGGTGTCGGGGCGCAGCAGCCGGGCAATGTGGACACCCGAGACCGCCGTCGACGGCACGGTCCAGGACGCGGAGACGGCCCAGTTGCCGCAGTCAAAGAGCGCGGTGGCGACGTCGGTGATGCACTCGGGCTGGTTCTGGGGCAACGACGCCGAGGGGCTGACCTCGGCGACCTTGCGGGCACCGTCACCGCCGTACCAGCCGAGCCGGTAGATCTCGACGATGTACGCCGCCGCATCGGTCTTGATCTTGAAATCGATCTGCTGGCCCACGTTGACGCTGATGTCGGTCGCGAAGCCCTGGATCGACGGGTCACCACTCCCGTCGATGTCCCACACCGAAGCGGGGGTCCCCGGCTTGCTGTTCTCACAGACGACCGGATTGACCATCGGGTTGCAGGGATCGGCGGAGGCGGCGGAGGGCAGCACGAAGGCACCCACCGTGGCTGCCACGACCAGCGCCACCGCGCCCGCCAACCGGCGTCGCGTCCGACGACCGGTCACTGTGGACACCAACGACGCGATACGACGGTCGCTCCACCGCCCCTGCTCTGTGTTCACGACGTTGCTCCCTCGGACGCATCCCCACACCGACCTGTACGCAACGCCGTCAGGCTGCTACCGTCGGCACTGATCAATCGACCGACCTCGACGGCCGACGACGGTCGGCACTGCTGGTGTGAAACAGTTTCGGCGGAGCCTAACGCCGCGCGGCCGGCCGGCACCCTGCGGCATCGGCCAGTTCTGCCGTACGACCGGTCAGGCTTTTTCACCGGGGGCTCGACTCGTTCGGTCATGGCCCCAGGCGACCTGGCCGGCGCGCCGTGCTCGACGGGCACCCCGGGCAGCCAGGAGGGTGATCGCGACGTAGCAGACGGCCGCCGGCGCCAACCACGGGGCACGGAGAACCACATCGGTCAGCCACGCGCGCCTGTTCGAACGGCGGACCCCGGGCAGCGCGTCGCGCAGGTCGGCATTGCCGGCGCGGACCCGCACCAGACGCCGGATCAGGTCCTCGGCGCGGATCGGCGCCTCCACCCGTACCGACGTCGAGGTCACGACGAGCCGTTCCCGCTCGGTGAAGAGGGAATCGAGGAAGAGGTCGTCGGCGGTCTCCGCGGGAAACTGCCCGAATCTCTCCCGCCCCGTCCGGGACAACGCGATCACCCCACGGCCGTACAGACCGCCGACGACGGCGGGCAGCCGGGAGTGGATGGCGTAGTAGGCGCGCACCGCCGGTGAGCGCCCGGACAGTTCCATCCGCCGGGCCGGCACGGCCGCCAACGCGCCGGAGCGGTCCAGCTCCCGGGTGAGCACGTCGAGGGCGCCCTCGTCGAGGAGCACGTCGGCGTCGAGGTAGACCCGCGGGAAGCTGTCGGCCACGGCGTCACCGACATTCAGGGCGGCCGCCTTCCCGGGCTCGGCCAGTTCGACGACGGTGACGCCGCGACGGCGGGCCACCGCCGCGGTCTCGTCCGAGCAGCCGTTCGGTACGACGATCACCTGCGCCGGATCCACCACGGCGGCGTTGCGCAGCACGCTGTCGAGGCAGCGGTCGAGGACCGTGGCCTCGTTGTGCGCGGCGATGACGATGCTGGTCAATCGAGTCCCTGAACGGTCGAGGTGCGGATGATGCGGGCAGGGTGGGTCAGTCGCCAGACCGCGCCGCTGAGCCCCACGAAGAGGGCGACGCTGATGGCGAAGGTCGTGTAGTAGAGCGAGTCAAAGGTCCCCCCGACGACCACGGCGACCACCTGGGCCGAGATGAGGGCCACGCAGAGGTGGCGATCCTCCTCCCGGGTCGCTCGACGGAACGCGATCACCGCGAGCGCGATGCTGACCACGTGCACGGCGAGCAGGGCGAGCACGCCGATGACACCGCCGGTCACCAGGGTGTAGAGCCACTGATTGTCCAGAATGGTGTCGCGCACCGGGTCGGCCAACAACGTCCGGGGCCCCCGACCCAACCACGGGCGCTGGTCGAAGAAGTGCCCCACCAGCTCGTAGTCGTTGGTCCGGCCCTCGATGCTCGGGTCGACCCCCACGTTCAGGAACATCGACTTGAGCGTGCCCAGCACCCCTGGCTTGAGGAACATGATCGCCATCACCGCGCCAGCGCCCAGGAACAGGAACGTGTACCGCAGCCGCCACGACCAGACGGGCAGCATCACGAGCAGGGCGAGCCCGAGCGCCACGATGCCGGTGCGGGAGATGGACATCGGATTGGCCACGGCCGCGAGCATCGCGCTCACGGCCGCCAACTGCCGGTGGCCCCGTCGCGGGGCGAACCGGGCCACGTGGATGGCGAAGGGCACCATCATCGCCATGACCGCGCTGTACTCGATGTAGTGGACCGTGGTGCCGGCCACCCGGAACTGGCCCTCGTCGCCGCGCTGCCCGAAGCCCGCCAGACCGCCCTTGACCTCCAGGCCCGGGATCACCAGGTGCGTCGAGACGTCGTACTTGAAGACGGCCTGGATGATGCCCACGATCGCCATGAACCCGGTACACCAGACGGCCACCTGGAGCACGCGGTTGAGCCGGTCCCAGTTGCGGATCCCGTCGGCGGCGATGAGCGCGACGCCCAGGAACTCGAGCAGTTGCAGCGTCGCGAAGTCCTGCGCGTTCGCCTCCTGGGTGGGCAGGCCACGCAGCAGGCCGGCCAGGTACGACATCAGATGCGCGATGAGGTAGATGCCGAGCACCCAGCGGATGGGCTGCGGCCCGACGAGCAGCAGCCTCGGATTGAGCCGGACCAGGCACCACCACGCGAAGAGCAGCAGCGCCAGCAGCAGCGCCGGGCGGCCGGCGTAGGTCAGGTTGGGCACGATCAGGGTGCCGGGCAGCACGTAGAGCAGGACGATGGTGATGCCGAGCAGTACCGACACGTCCAACCGGGAACGGGAACGGCGGATGCCGTACGTGCCCTGCGACAGGAGCATCGGCTCAAGGTCGACAGGGTGGTACTCGGTTGCCGTCACTGCCGGTCGGCGCCGCTCCTACGCGGCCAGTTGGCGGAGTGGGAGAGCGGCAGCACGACCGTCGCGTCGCCGTCGGCCGGCGCCGGTGCGGGTGCCGGTGCCGGTGCCGGACGACGCGGATCGGCGTCACCGCGCTGGGTGAGGTGTTCCCCGACGGAGTGCTCCCGTCGGACCGGCTGAGGTCCGGTCGTGCCGCCCGCCGGCTGGTTCGCGCCAGGTCCCGGCTGCGGCCGGACCTGGCGCGGCGTAGCCGCCCCCGTGGCCGGTGCCGGCGCCCGGCCCGCCGCCCCGATCACCTGGGTGGCCTCACCGTCGAAGGACGCGGCCGACGGACGCGTTGCGGTTGCGGGCTGGGCACCGGCCTCGTCAGGCGCCGCCGACCCGCTCGGGGCGCCGGCCCGTCGGCGGGCCCGCCGGCGCAGCAGCGCGTCCGCGGCGACCGTGACCCCCGCGGCGATCAACAGCCCGCCGCCGAGCGTCACCACCATTACCCGCATGATCTTCGAATTCTGTACCTCGACCTCGGTGCCGTCGTCGAGCGCAAGCGTGGTGATCAGGTCACTCTCCCCCACCTGCAACGAGCTCTGCCGTTCGGCGACCGCGTCCGCGATCAGCCGGAGCATCCGCTGGGCGGTGGCGGTGGCCTGCTCCGGGGAGCTGCCCACCGCCTCGATCTCGAAGAGCGGCACCCGGTCCATGACGACGGTGACGTTGTCGGAGAGGCCGTCCGCCACCATCTGCTTGAGCACGGCCTGTCGCGTCACGTCGATCATCGCGGCGTTGCCCAGGGCGATGTAGCCGAGGTCGAACCAGGGATTCTTGATCGGCTTCTGCCGACCGTCCGCCCCGGTGACGACCGGTGGCGGGATCAACTGGATGTGCGCCCTCGCGCTGTAGTCCGGCTTCACCACCTGGCTCGCCACACCGCCCAGCAGAACGACGACCAGCATGAGGGGCAGGGAGATATACCAACGCCGAAAGAGCAGCTTGGTCATGTCCCACAGGTCCACTAGATCCCCTTGCTGAAGTCCAGGTGAAGACGAGGGGCGTGCCGCAGCACGGAACGCCGGGACCAGCCGCGGACTCGATGCTACGGGGCCCAGGCAAGTGTCTCCGCGCCAGCAATACCTTGGCAAGAAAGAGCGAACACTCGGACGAAACTTAGATCTGGGGCGAGCAACACAATGCCGACTTATTGATCAATCAGTCGGCGGGTTGACAGATGGCACAGTACCAACGGGGGATGTCCCGAAGCCCCGATTCCACGATCGTGGCACCTGCGACCACGGTCCTCGCCGCCGACCCGATGACGGCACGACCGGCCCTCACTGCGGGCGGCGACCGACATGTCGCCGGAGGGGGCATCCATGACCGCAGGACGGCCGCGGGCAGACGCGCGCGCGGAAACCACCACCAGCCCGTCGGCGCGGCGGCCACACGTCGCCATCGCCGTCGTCAACCTGCCGGCCGAGCGGGACCGGCGGGTGATCCGGGAATGCCTCGCGCTGGAGAGTGCGGGGTACCGCGTCACCGTCATCTGCCCACGTGGCCGGGAGCGGCTCCGCCAGCTGCCCGGCAGCCGGGACACCACGATCCGCTCCTTTGCCCAACCCTTCGCCGGCACCGGGCTGCTCTCCTTCGCCGCGGAGTTCGCCTGGGCGTTCCTCTGCGTCGCCTGGCACCTCGCCGTGCTGGTCACCCGGCACCGGGTGGTGGCCGCGCAGGTCTGCAACCCGCCGGACGTCTTCTGGCCGCTGGCCCTGGCGATGCGGGCCACCGGCCGGAGCTGGATCTTCGACCACCACGATCTCAGCCCCGAGTTGTACGCCTGCAAGACCGCCGCACCACGGCCCACCGTCAGCCGGCTGCTCATCTGGTTCGAACGGCTCTCCATGCGGTTCGCCAACGAGGTGGTCGCCACCAACGAGTCCTACCGTCAGATCGCGCTCACCCGGGGCGGATGCAAGCCCGAACGGGTGACGATCGTGCGCAACGGCCCGGCCGCCGGCGAGATCTCCGCTCCGGCAGCGACAGAACCGGGCGGCGACAAGCAGATCGTCTACATCGGAGTGATCAACGAACAGGATCACGTGGACCGCGCCGTCCTGGCGGCCGAACGGCTCGTCGGCCTGCGGGGCCGGGACGGCTGGGAGATGGTCATCGCCGGGGACGGCGAGTGCCTGCCCGCACTGCGGGGCATGGTCGACGAGCGGGGGCTCGGCGATGTGGTCCGCTTCACCGGATGGCTCCAGGCCCCGGAGGTCGACGCGCTGCTGCGCGGCGCCACCCTCGGCATCCAGCCGGACATCTTCAGCGACATGACCAATTTGTCGACGATGGCCAAGACGGTGGAGTACCTGGCCCGAGGGCTGCCCGTGGTCGCGGTCGACCTGCTGGAGACCCGCCGCACGGCCGGTGCGGCCGGGCGGTACGTCGCCACCGGCACCGGGGACGAGTTCGGCAAGGCGCTGGACGAGCTGCTCGACGACGAGACCCAGTTGGCGCAGATGAGAGTGATCGCCCAGGAACGGTTCACCTCCGTGCTCGCCTGGGAACACCAGGCCGCCGCGTACCTGGGTGTCTGGCGCCGGCTGGTGCCCACCTCCCCCGACGGGTCGTCGTGATCGGCGCCACGAGGCGGGCGGGGCGTGCCTGGCTGGGGCGGCTGGGCCACGCTCGGGAGCTGCGGCGACGCACTCCCCCGTCGCCGCGGTACGACGCGAACCGCTCCGGTCCGGGCGTCATCTACTACCTCAGCCCCGACGACAACAAGCCCAGCGGCGGCATCCGCAACCTCTACCGCCACGTCGACCTGCTCAACTCCTCGGGGACTGCCGCCGCGGTGCTGCACTCCCGGCCGGGTTTCCGCGCCGACTGGTTCGCCAACGACACCCGGGTCACCGCCGCCGGGCAGATCACCGTCGGCCCGGCGGATCTCCTGGTGGTGCCCGAGTACTACGGTCCGGCGCTGCACCGGTTGCCCGCGCCCGCCCGGAAGCTGATCTTCAATCAGAACGCGTACCACACGTTCGCCGAGGTGCCGTTCGCCGGCACCTCGGCCGGCGCGCCCTATCGGGACTGTCCCGGCATCGAGGCGCTGCTCACGGTCTCCAGGGACAACGCCGCGCTGCTGCGCCACGCCTTCGCCGACCTCGACGTACGGCTGGCCCGGGTGGTGGTCGACCCGGAGGTCTTCCACCCTCCGGCGCGCCCGGCCGCTCGGCGGATCGGCCACATGCCCCGCCGCCGCGCCGCCGAGCAGGAGCAACTGCTGCACATCCTGCGGGCCCGGGGCGCGCTCGACGGTTGGGAACTCGTGCCGATCGACGGGCTGACCGAGGCGGAGACCGCCGAGACGTTGCGCGGCTGCGCGATCTTTCTCAGCTTCAGCGAGCGGGAGGGATTCGGCCTCCCACCGGCCGAGGCGATGGCCAGCGGCGCGTACGTGGTCGGCTTCACCGGCCTCGGTGGACGGGACTTCTTCGACCCCCGGTACTGCGCACCGGTCGCCGAGGGTGACCTGCTGAGCTACGCGGTCACGGTCGAACGGGCGTTGCGCCGTTACGAGCAGGAGCCGGCCGCCCTGGTGTCGGCCGGACACGCGGCCGCCGAACGGATCCGTGCCGAGTACCACCCGGACGGCCTGCGCGCCGATCTCGCCGACGTCTACCGGACCTACCGCGACCGCGCGGTGCCCGCCTGACCCCGCCGACCCCTACGAGGAGCGCACCCGCGTGAGCACCGCCCCGACACCCGAATCCGGCGACGTGGTCGCCGTCATCGTGGTCACCTACAACAGCGCCGCCGTCGTGCCGGGACTGCTGGAATCCCTGGGCCCGGGGCTCGCTGGTCTGCGCTGGCACCTCACGGTCGCCGACAACGCCTCGTCGGACGGCACGGCGGAGACGGTCCGACGGCTCATGCCGGCCGCACGCGTGGTGGAGACCGGCCGCAACGGCGGCTACTCGGCGGGCATCAACGCCGCCGCGGCCGCCGCCGCGCCGTTCACCTCGGTGCTCATCCTCAACCCGGACGTCCGGCTCACGCCGGGCTGCGGCCAACTCCTGCTCGACCTGCTGCGCCGGGGCGACGACGGCATCGTGGTGCCCCTGGTCACCATGGCCGACGGCAGCCCCGAACACACCCTGCGGCGGGAGCCGACCGTGCTGCGCGCGCTCGGTGACGCACTTCTCGGCGCCGAACGGGCGGGCCGCTTTCCCGTGCTCGGCGAGGTGGTCACCGATCCCGCCGCCTACCGCCGGGAGTCCAGATCGGACTGGGCCGTCGGCTCCGCCCTGCTCGTCAGCGGACGCTGCTGGTCGGCGTGCGCGCCGTGGGACGAGTCGTTCTTCCTCTACTCCGAGGAGACGGACTTCGCCCTGCGGGCACGCGACGCCGGTTTCCCGACCCGGTTGGCCCCCGCCGCCCGAGCCACCCACATCGGCGGCGATTCCCGCGCGGCGCCCTGGTTGTGGCGGTTGCTGACCCTCAACAAGGTGCGCCTGTACCGACGCCGGAACGGCCGGGCGGCGACGGCCGCGTACTGGGCGGCGGTGCTGCTGCGCGAAGTGAGCCGCGCCGCCCTCGGCAGCCCGACCAGCCGGGCCGCGGCGGCGGCGCTGCTGCGCCCGGCGGCCCTGCGGGAGACGCCCGGTCCGCCCGCCGACCAACGGGCCACGATCGGCACCGGCCTCAACGCCAGCGCTTGACCAGTCCGGCGGCGTGCGACCGGGCCCGACCGAGCAGCCCCTGCCCGAAGACGATGTCGCGCAGCCCTTCGGCGGTGTCCTCGGCCCGGACGCTGTAGCGCGGCTGCAACCACGCGCCGGCCCGTGCCGGCCGCCGGTCGCTGGTGAACACCCGCCGGTACCCGGCCGCCTTCAGCCGTGCCAGCACGGCCCGGTCGTACCGACCGAGCGGGCAGGCGGCCTGATCCACCGGTGCACCGGTGAGCTCCGCGAGCCGGTCACGGGCCGTGTGGAACTCCTCGGTCGCCTGCTCGGCGGTGAGGCGACGCCACGGACGGTGCCACATGCCGTGGCTACCCACCGGCATCCCGTGCCGCCGCAGCTCCCGGACGCCGTCGGCGTCCACGCTCCCGGACGAACCGAGCCGGCCCGCGATGATGAAGAAGGTGGCGCTCACCTGCCGATCGAGCAGCGCGGGCAGCCCCACGTCGAGGTCCGAGGCGTTGCCGTCGTCGAAGCTGAGGCGCGCCTGCGGCCAGGCCACCACCTCGTCGAGGAGTTCGTGGAACCGGTCGACGCTGACCCAGTAGCGTTCCTCGCCCGGCTCCATCTCCCGACGTGGCGTACCGATTCCGTGGAACAGGATGTTGATCACGCGGTGGTCGGTCATGACTCTCCTGTGCTCAGGGACGACGGGACCGAGGTCCTTGCGCCGGTCGGGGCCGTTCGCTCAGCAATGTACGGACCGATCGCGAGGGCGGAGGTGGCGGCGGGGCAGCTCAGTACGCACCGGAGCTGCGCACGACGGCGCCGACCGTACGCAGCAGGATGGTCAGGTCCATCGTCAGCGACCAGTTCTCCACGTACGACAGGTCCAGGCGGATCGACTCCTCCCACGAGAGATCGGACCGGCCGGAGACCTGCCACAGCCCGGTCAGCCCGGGCTTGACCACCAGCCGCCGACGCATGTCCGGCGGATAGTTGGCGACCTCGCGGGCCAGCGGGGGCCGGGGTCCGACCAGCGACATGTCGCCCTTGACCACGTTGACCAGCTGAGGAAGCTCGTCGAGGGAGAAGCGGCGCAGCCGGTGCCCGAACCGGGTCACCCGCGGGTCGTCGCGAATCTTGAACAGTTCACCGTCGTGCTCGTTGCGATGCAGCAGCTGCGCGAGGCGCTCCTCGGCGTCGGTGTACATGGTGCGGAACTTGTAGATGACGAAGAGGCGGCCGTTGCGTCCCACCCGCTCCTGCCGAAAGATCACCGGGCCACGGGCGCCCGGCGCCAACCGCACCAGCAGGGCGATGACCAGCATCAACGGACTCGCGAGGAGCAACAGCAGCAGCGCCGACACCCGGTCGAAGACCGCTTTGACGAACCGCCGGCCGCCCTTGAGACGAGGGTGTTCGACGTGCAGCATCGGCAGTCCGTCCACCGGTCGGATGGTGGTGCGGTCACCGGCCACGTCGACGAGCGTGCTGGCGACGATGAGGTCGACGTCGTCGCGTTCCAGTTGCCAGCCCAGCCGCCGCAGGGTGGCTCCGGCGATCTCCGGGCAGGAGAGCACGACGACCGTGTCCGCACCCGCGTGGCTGACCGCCGTCGCCACGTCCTCGAAGGTGCCGAGGACCGGCGGCAGGGGCGGGCCGGTGTGCCACGTACCGGCTGCGGCCTCCTGGTACGGCAGGCAGGCGCCGACCACTCCCAGCCCGTGGTAGCGCTCACGGCGCAGTCTCCTGGTCATCTCACCGACGGCGTGGGCGTGGCCGACCAGGATGACCCGGTGCAGCCGGTCACCGCACGCCCACGAGCGGTGCAGTCGCTGGCGGACCAGGTACCGCATCCCGACGCCGATCACGATCATCATCGGCATCGCGATGATCATGTAGCCTCTGGCGAGCCGGAAGTCGAAGGCCAGTGCCACGACGGCCAGCGTGGTGAGAAGGGCGAGACCGGACCGGACCACGCGGGCGTACTCGTCGTTGCCCACGAACAGGTAGCGTGTTTCATACGCACGGTTGAGAGTGAGCGCGGCCAGCCAGGCGAACGGTAGCGCAATGGTGAGCCATAAGTGACCGCGGTTGTACGGTTCGGTGGTCTGCGACCCGAATCGAAGGCCGAGCGCCACGAAAGCCGACACCAAACCGACTGTCAGGTCCACCGCGCAGAGCGTGCCGACATATCGCGAACGCCATGCCCGCCGTCGCGGCCGGAGAGGTTCCACGGATTGCGGCGTTGCGTCGGTCCCGACGGGCGCCGTTTCGATTGGTGGCGCCAGCTCCACCGAATTCACCCAGCCTCCATCGCTCGTCCATCGGCCATTCGCCGTACGGTGGATCATCCGGCCCGAACTCGCGTGGTAATAGCGACCAACTGCGCCTCCGGGAGCTGGTTCACCTGGAGACGCGGGCGAGACCGCCGAGCGCGGTGGCGCTCGGCCCCGGTGCACGTCGCGAGAGTGGTTCCACGTTTCCCCGACCCAGAGTCAACATGGCGAGAACCGTTCTAGACAGAACCGGACAGGTGCGTTGCGATAATCGCCGGGCGAGCACGCCTCAACCTTTTAGCGGCTGACCGTACGACTTCTGGATCATGCGCAAATCCAAATCAGTACGGGCCGGACAAGTACCCCGTAGGCGAACTCGGCTACCTCCTCGACGAGGGCCTCACCGACCCGTCCGCCGTTATCACGACAACCGCATCTGGCGGCGGAGAAGCCGGCCCAGGTCCACCTCGGGGCACGGTCGGTGCGCTACCGGCCCGCCGGCGTTGATGACAGAAGATGTGGTTTCTGCCTAGATCACACGCTTGACGGCGATATCGTCGCGTCGATGACCGAGCCCGCGCCGCCGACGTGAAGAAGCTCCTCGCCGCCACGCTCGGCATCCTGTCCGCGGTGGGTGGCTTCGTCGACATCGGGGATCTCGTCGCCGCCGGTCAGGCCGGCGCCCGGTTCGGCATGGCCCACACCTGGGTGCTGCTGCTCGGCGTGGTCGCGATCTGCGCGTACGCCGACATGGCCGGACGGATCGCGGCGATCACCGGTCGGGCGGTGTTCGACCTGATCCGGGAACGGCTCGGCGCGCGGGTGGCGCTGGTCAACCTGGCGGCCTCCTACCTGGTCACCGTGATCACCCTCTCCGCCGAGCTGGGCGGGGTGGCGCTGGCACTGCGGTTGGCCACCGGCGTGCCCTACCTGCTCTGGGTGCCCCTTGCCGGGGCGGCGGTCTGGCTGGTGCTGTGGCGGATGCGGTTCCCGCTGATGGAGCGGGTGTTCGGCCTGGCCGGGCTGGCCCTGGTGATCTTCGCCGTCGCGCTGTTCTGGCTACCGACCGACTGGGCGGCACTCGGTCGCAGCGCCGTGGCACCCAGCGAAGCCGGTCAGGGCTGGGGGGCGTACTGGTTCATCGCGGTGGCGCTGTTCGCCTCCACGGTGAGCCCGTACGAGATCTTCTTCTTCTCCTCCGGCGGGGTCGAGGAACGCTGGAGCCCCGCCGACCTGGCCGACGCCCGGTTCAGCGTGCTGGTCGGCTTCCCGATCGGCGGGTTCCTCGCGCTGTCGCTGATCGCCACCGCAGCCGTGGTGCTGCGCCCCGCCGGCCTGTCGGTGGAGAGCCTCGACGAGGTCGCGCAGCCGGTGGTGCTGGCCTTCGGCGCGGTCGGCCTGGCGGTGGCAGCACTGGCGTTCTTCGCGGTCACCTTCGGCGCCGCGCTGGAGACCGGCCTGTCCGCGGCGTACGCCGCCGCACAGTACTTCGGCTGGCAGTGGGGCAAGCGGGTCAGCCCGCGCGAGGCGGCCCGGTTCCACACCGTGCTGCTGGTCAGCGTGCTGCTCGGCGTGCTCCTGCTGTTCACCACGGTCGACCCGGTGGCGCTCACCGAGTACATGCTGATCATCAGCGCGGTGGCGTTGCCGCTGACCTATCTGCCGATCCTGATCGTCGCGAACGACCGCACCTACCTCGGCGACCGGGTCAACGGCCGGGCCCTCAACCTGTTGGGGGCGGTGCTGCTGCTGGTCATCCTCGCCGCCTCGATCGCCGCCGTACCGCTGGCCATCGGCACCAGAATGGGACAGTGAGGATCCAGGTCAGCCGGGAGCTGCTCGACCGCCAGCTCGTCGACGCCGACGGACGGTTGGTCGGCAAGGTCGACGACGTTGAGTTCGCGCTCGGCCCGGACGGCGTTCCGTACCTGCGTGCGCTGCTCAGCGGGCCGGGCGCGCTCGGGCTGCGGGTCGGCGGCCGGCTCGGCCGGATGATGGTGCTGACCGCCGAGCGGTTCGTCACCGATCGACCGATGGCCCCCCTACGCATCCCGTACGCGCTCGTCGAGCGGGTCGGCAGCGCGGTGCGGCTGCGGATCCGGGCCGAGGAGCTGGCCACCCCGCCGGTGGAGGCGTGGCTGCGCCGCAACCTGATCGGCCGGATTCCCGGAGCCGACCGTGCGAGCGGGTGAGCTGCTGGGCCGGACCGCCTACGACGAGCGGGGACGGCGGCTGGGGCGGGTGGTGGAACTGGTGGTGCGCGGCTGTCCCGGCGGGCCGCTGCGACTGACCGACCTGGTCGTCACCCGGCACTGGTACGGCCGGATGAGCGGACGGCTGATCGGAGGAGAGCGGCACCCGTCCGGCCCGTGGGCGATCCGGGCGATGGCCCGGCTGCTCAGCCGCAGCACCGTGCAGGTGCCACTGCACCGGGTCCGGCTGGACCCGCCGCTACCGGAGCCTCCCGGAGCTGACCAGCCGGCCGAGGGCTGACTCAGCCGCGGCTGCCGTCCAGCACGGCGGGTACGTCGGTCGGCTGCTCGTCCGGCTGGTCATCGGTCGCGGCGGAGGTCTCTTCCTCGGCCGGACGACGCAGCCGGACCCCGGAGACGGCCCGGTCGTCGGCGAGCGTGACCTCCAGTCGCCAGCCGTCGACGGTGAGGTGCTCGCCGGGCGCGGGAATCCGACCCAGGCCGGCCAGCACCAGGCCCGCGACGGTGGTGTAGTCGCCGTCCGGACGTCCGGGCAGGTCCACGCCGATGTCTGACAGGTCGTGCACCGGGAAGGTGCCGGGCAGCACCAACGCGCCGTCCGCCTCGGTGATCACCTGACGGATGTCCCGGTCGGTCTCGTCGTAGATCTCCCCGACGATCTCCTCCAGGATGTCCTCCAGGGTGACGATGC
The DNA here is from genome assembly GCF_900109115.1 of Micromonospora phaseoli. GTDB lineage: Bacteria > Actinomycetota > Actinomycetes > Mycobacteriales > Micromonosporaceae > Micromonospora > Micromonospora phaseoli. The sequence goes on along the minus strand of NZ_FNYV01000001.1, from coordinate 997,785 downwards.
CCTCGACGGCGCCGCGCTCGTCCACGACCAGGGCCATGTGCTGCCGCTCGGCCTTGAACTGCCGCAGCGCGTCGACCACCAGCACCGAGTCCGGCAACAGCATCGGTGCCCGGGCGTGGTCGTCGACGGGCTGGTCGTCCCGCACGCCGACCAGGTCCCGCAGATGGATGACGCCGACCGTCTCGTCCAGGCCACCGTGGCGTACCACCGGCGCGCGGGAGTGCCCGGAGGCGGCCAGCACGAGCCGGGCGTCCTCGGCGGTGGTCCCGCTGTCCAGACAGAAGACCTGCAGCCGCGGCACCAGCACCGCCCGCAGCTTGCGCTCGGCGATCTCGACCGCGCCGGCGATGATGGTCTGCTGCTCCTTGGTGAAGCCGTGGTGGCCGGAGACGATGTCCCGCAACTCGTCCGGGCTGATCTCGTCCCGCTCGGGCTTCGGGTCCAGCCCGAAGAGCCGCACCACCAGGTCACTGGTGGCGCCGAGCACCCAGACCGCCGGTCGGGTGAGGGTGGCGATCAGGTCCAATGGGCGGGCCACCAGCAGCGCCCACCGCTCCGGTATCTGCATGGCGATCCGCTTCGGGGCCAGCTCGCCGAAGACCAGGGTGACGAAGGTCAGCACCAGCGTGACCAGCACGACGGAGACCGGTCCGGCGGCCCGGCCGAACACGCCGTCCAGCAGCGGGACCAGCGGCCGGGCCAGCGACACCGCGGCGGCCGCCGAGGCGAGGAAGCCGGCCAGGGTGATGCCGATCTGGATGGTGGCCAGGAAACGGTTGGGGTCCCGGGCCAGCCGGGCCAGCACCCGGCCCGCGCGACCGGTCCGTTCCAGTCGCTGGACCTGGCTGTCCCGCAGCGACACCAACGCGAGTTCGCTACCCGCGAAGATCGCGTTCACCACGATCAGGACTCCGACCAGGGCCAGCTGGCTCCAGTAGCTCTGCACGCCCGGCTCTCCCTCGGTGGACCGCGCCTGGTGGCGCCGCCGACGGAGGTCCCGTCGGCGTAGCGGAGCCTATGCCCACTGGCCCCGACGGCGAATCATCGCCTGCTCGGCACCCGCCGCGAGGCTACCCGCGGGTCCCCGTCGATGTGGGCAGGTCCAGCACGAACGAGGTGCCCTCCCGCCGGAAGCCGAGCCGGTGGTAGTAGGGGGCGATCATGCCCGGCGGGCTGACCACCTGGCGGAAACCCCGGTCGGTGAACAGGCTGCTGCGTCGGTAGACGAACTCACCGGGAGTGAAGTCCCGAAACGGCGGGGTGACGTAGTCGAGGTCGACCTGGGCGACCCCGTCGCCGGCGTCGCGGACCAGGACCACCCCGACCACCTCGTCGGCGCGTACGACGAGGAAGGCCGAGTGGTCGGCCAGCCGGCCCGGTTGGAAGCCGGGGTTGAACCGGGCGATGTCGGCGGCGTGCACCCGCAGCGTGTGGGCCAGGAACGCGTCGTCGGCGCCCACCTCGACCACCTGGTAGGTCTGCTCGTCGTGGCGGGTGGCGAGCAGCCGCCGCAGGTACCAGATGTTGATCACGGCCAGCACCACGTTGAGCCCCACCATGGGCCACACCTGCACGGCTGCGTTGTAGCCGATCAGGACGACACAGCCGACCAGGTTGACGGCGCGCAACCGCAGGATGCGCGTCTGCAGCAGCGACCACACCAGGATCGCCGAGCCGGTCCAGCCGGCCAGTTCCAGCCAGTTCACCCCGCGAGGGTAGTCGCCGCCCTGGTCAGCCCCGCTGTCAGGGCCCCGGTGAGGCCGGCAGTTCCAGGACGTACTCGTCGATCTCGTGGCCGCGGCTCGGAGCGTACCCCCGGTCGGTGCCCCTGACGACGAAGCCGCAGCGGCGCAGCACGGCCAGCGACGCGGCGTTGTCGGTCGCCGTTCGCGCGTGCAGCGGCCGGCGCGAAACCTCCCGCAGCAGCGCGGTCAGGGCGCGGGTGGCGTACCCGTGACCCCAGCGTGCCCGGTCGATCCAGTAGCTGACCTCGGTGCGATCGCCGACCGGGAAGGCCAGCACGTGGCCGACCACCGTGCCGTCGACGGTCACCGTGCGGGCCAGGTTCTCCGGACCGGTCAGGATGCGTACCCAGCGCGCGGCGAACGCCCGCCGGTCGGTCGGATCCTCGCTGCCGAAGGCGGCCATCTTGTTGGCCTCGGGGTCGAGCTGGTGGACGAAGAACTCGACCAGGTCGTCCTCGGTGACCGGGCGCAGCCGCAGGTCGTCGGTCATCGGCCGATGGTACCTGCCGGGGTTGGGGACCTGCGGCCCGTGCCGGGTCGGCTTTCGGCCCTGCCCCGAGGAGTACCCGCACTGTTACCAACAGGTCAGAGGCATCGACGACGAGGTGGAGGCCCAGCCATGACGAGGTATGTGTACGACTTCCGCGAGGGTGATCGAGGCAAGGCCGACCTGCTCGGCGGCAAGGGCGCCAACCTCGCCGAGATGACCCGGCTCGGACTGCCGGTGCCGCCCGGCTTCACCGTCGGCACCGACGCCTGTCGGGCGTACCTCGCCGACGGATCGGTGCCGGCCGGGCTGTTCGACGAGGTCAACGACCATCTGCGGGAGATCGAGGCGCGGCTGGATCGGCGGCTCGGCGATCGGTTCGAGCCGCTGCTGCTGGCCGTGCGATCCGGCGGGCGGTACTCGATGCCCGGGATGATGGAGACGATCCTGGACATCGGGCTCAACGACTCGACGGTGACGGGCCTGGCCCGGATCAGCGGCGACGAGCGGTTCGCCTGGGACTCGTACCGACGGCTGATCCAGATGTTCGGCCGCACGGTGCACGGGGTGCCCGCCGAGGAGTTCGACCGGGAACTGGACGCACTGCGGGCCACCGCCGGAGCGGACGGTCCGACCGCGGAGCAGTTGCGCGGGCTGGTCGAGACGTACAAGAAGGTCTTCGCCGACCGGGTCGGCCACGACTTCCCGCAGGCCCCGCACGAGCAGCTCTACCTGGCGATCCGGGCGGTCTTCGAGTCGTGGAACGCCGCTCGGGCGGTGCTCTACCGGCGCCGCGAGCACATCCCCGACGACCTCGGCACCGCCGTCAACGTGATGGCGATGGTCTTCGGCAACCGAGGCCCGGACTCGGGCACCGGCGTGGCGTTCACCCGTGACCCGGCGACCGGTGCGCCCGGCGTGTACGGCGACTACCTGGCCGACGCTCAGGGCGAGGACGTGGTGGCCGGGGTCCGCAACACGGTGGGGCTGGACGACCTGGCCCGGATCGACCCGGCCAGCTACCGCCGGCTCACCGGGATCATGGCCACCCTGGAGCGGCACTACCGGGATCTGTGCGACGTGGAGTTCACCATCGAGCAGGGCCGGCTGTGGATGCTGCAGACCCGGGTCGGCAAGCGCACCCCGGCGGCGGCGTTCGTGATCGCCGCGCAGTTGGCCGACGAGGGTCTGATCAGCTGGGACGAGGCGCTGACCCGGGTCACCGGGGCGCAGCTGGCCCAGCTGATGTTCCCCGCCTTCGACTCGGACGCCGTCGGCGAACCGTTGGCCGTCGGAGTCGGCGCCTCGCCGGGTGCCGCCGCCGGTCGGGTCGTCTTCGACAGCGCCGCCGCGACGGCGGCGGACGGGCCCGTCATCCTGGTCCGCCGGGAGACCAGCCCGGACGATCTGCCGGGCATGATCGCCGCAGCCGGGATCCTCACCGCCCGGGGCGGCAAGACCTCGCACGCCGCGGTGGTCGCCCGGGGTATGGGTCGGACCTGCGTGTGCGGGGCGGAGGCGCTGGAGGTCGACGCGGAGCGCGGCGAACTCCGCGTCGGCGGCGCAACGGTCCGGGCCGGTGATGTGATCTCCATCGACGGCACCACCGGTCGGGTCTACCTCGGCGAGGTGCCGGTGCGCCCCTCCCCCGTGACCCGCTACCTCGCCGGTGAGCTGGCGCCGGAGTCCGACCGCCTGGTCGCCGCCGTGGACCGGCTGCTGCGCCACGCCGACGCGGTACGGCGGCTCGGCGTACGCGCCAACGCCGACACCGCGGCCGACGCGGCGCGGGCCCGGGCGCTCGGCGCCGCCGGCGTCGGGCTGTGCCGCACCGAGCACATGTTCCTCGGCGCACGCCGGGCCCTGGTGGAGCGGCTGATCCTGGCCGACGGGCCGGACGAGGTGGCCGCCGCGCTGGCGGAGCTGCTGCCGTTGCAGCGGGAGGACTTCGTGACGATCCTGGCCGCGATGGACGGCCTCCCGGTCACCATCCGACTGCTCGACCCGCCGTTGCACGAGTTCCTGCCCCCGCTGCCCGAGTTGTCCGCGCGGGTGGCCCGGGCCGAGGCGCTCGGGCAGGACCCGGGACGGGACGCCGTGCTGCTGGCCGCCGTACGCCGGATGCAGGAGAGCAACCCGATGCTGGGCCTGCGCGGGGTGCGACTCGGTCTGGTGGTGCCCGGTCTGTTCGCGATGCAGGTCCGGGCCGTCGCGGAGGCGGCGGCGTGCCGGGTGGCCGAGGGCGGCGACCCGCGCCCAGAGATCATGGTGCCGCTGGTCGTGGACGTCCGGGAGTTGGCCGCCGTGCGGGCCGAGGTGGCGACCGTGCTGGCCGGCGTGCCCGGTGCGCCGTCGATCCCGGTCGGCACGATGGTCGAGACGCCGCGGGCGGCGCTGACCGCCGGCCCGATCGCGGGCCAGGCCGAGTTCTTCTCCCTCGGCACCAACGACCTGACCCAGACCACCTGGGCGTTCTCCCGGGACGACGGGGAGGGCTCGTTCCTCGGCGAGTACCTGGACCGGGGCATCGTCGAGACGTCACCGTTCGAGACCCTCGACGCCGCCGGGGTGGGCCGGCTGGTCCGGCTGGCCGTGACCGAGGGCCGGGCCGCCCGACCGGAGCTGACCGTGGGCGTCTGCGGCGAACACGGCGGTGACCCGGAGTCGGTGGAGTTCTTCGCCGGGGCCGGGCTCGACTACGTCTCCTGCTCGCCGTACCGGGTGCCGATCGCCCGGCTGGCCGCCGGCCGGGCCGCCGTGGCCCGTGCCTGCGCCGATTCCGACGCTCGATAGGAGGTACCCGAGATGACCGCGATCTTCAACGCCACCGGGCCGATGCCGCTGGTGCCGCCCCGGCCGGCTCCCGAGGCGGCGCCTCAACCGGCACCGGTGCCGGCGGTCGGACCGGTGCTGGAGCTGCCCGGTACGCCACCGACCGCACTGGTGCCGGTGATCCGCGACGGACGTCCGGTCGGGGTGTTCGTGGCCCACGGCGGGCGCCTCCGGTACCGTCCGCTGCCCGATCCGGACCGGCTGCTGGCCGCCACGGCCGGCGTGCTGGCGGTCGGGCTGGTCAGCGCCGGCGTGGTGGTGCTGGGCCGGAAGCGGCCGCCCGCGGTCTCCAGCCTGACCATGGGTCCGGGCGGCTGGGTCAGCTTCCGTGGCCCGCGCGCACCGGGTCCCCGGGCGGCGCGCCCCTGGTGGGCCCGGCTGCTACGGGCCCACCGGCTGGTCGTCGAGCGCTGATCCGGTACGCCACGTCGCCGTCGGTGGCCGGATCGGCCGCCGGCGGCGCCGGCGCGGGGACGACGACGGCACGAGTCGGCCGGCAGGGCCGTTGGTCCCGGGCCGCGGGCGGATCGCCCCTGCCGGGGATCACCGCAAGGGGCGAGGCTGGAACCGGACGGGCCGCAGGAGGCGGGCCCGCAGGGTAGGGCGGGGGCGAACGGTGGCCGGACAGGTCCAGGTCGCGGGCGGGACCACACCCACGGAGGTCACGCTGACAGCGGGACCGAGCGGCGGGCTCAGCTCGACCGAGGCCGCCCACCGGCTGCGGGTCGACGGGCCGAACGCCACCGCGCCGCCACCGCGCCGGCACCTGGCCACCCGGGTGCTGCGCCAGCTCACCGATCCGCTGGTCGCCCTGCTGCTGGCCGCGGCCGTGGTCACCACGGCGTTGCGGGACTACCCGGACACGGCGGTGATCCTGCTCGTCGTCGCGGTCAACACCGCGATCGGCGTGGTGCAGGAGGTACGGGCCGACCGGGCCATCGCCGCGCTCGACCAGCTCGCCGCGCCGACCGCGCGGGTGGTCCGCGACGACCGTGACGTGGTGCTGCCCGCCGCCGACCTGGTCCGTGGCGACCTGGTCCGGGTGGAGGCCGGCGACGTGGTCCCGGCCGACCTGCTGCTGCACGACGCGAACCGGCTGCACCTGGACGAGTCGGCGCTGACCGGCGAGTCGGTGCCGGTGACCCGCGCCGCCGGTGAGGAGGCCAGCGCCGGCACCGTGGTGACCACCGGTCGGGCCGCCGGCACGGTGGTCCGCACCGGCACGGCGAGCGCGCTCGGCCGGATCGCCACCCTGGCCGCCACCACCAGACCGACGGCCACCCCGCTGCAACGCCGGCTCGCCGGGCTCGGCCGGGTCCTCGGGCTCGCCGCCGTGCTCCTGTCCGGGCTGGTCTTCGTCGTCGGGGTGCTCAGCGGCCGGCCGCTGGTCGACATGGCGGTCACCGCGGTGAGCCTGGTGGTGGCCGCGGTGCCCGAGTCGCTGCCGGCGGTGGTGACGTTGGCTCTCGCCCTGGGCGCCCGCCGGATGGCCGCGGCCCGGGCGATCCCCCGCCGGTTGCACGCGGTGGAGACGCTCGGCTCGGTCACCGTGATCGCCTCCGACAAGACCGGTACCCTCACCGAGGGCCGGATGGCCGTGCAGCACGCGGTCACCGCCGACGGCGGGAGCTTCGGAGTCACCGGCACCGGTTACGCACCACACGGCGACGTGCACCGCGACGGCACCCCGATCGCCGTGCCGGACGAGCTGCGCCGGCTGGCCCGAGCCGGGCTGCTCTGCAACGACGCGACGCTCGCCCCGCCGACCGACGAACGGCCCCGGTGGAGTGCCGTGGGTGACCCGCTGGAGGCAGCGCTGGTGGCCTTCGCCGCCCGGTGCGGCCTGGACCCCCAGACCACCCGCAGCGCCTGGCCCCGGATGACGGAGCACCCCTTCGACCAGCAGCTGCGCCGGATGACCACCGTGCACCGCTCCTGCGACCGCCGCTACCTCGTGGTGTGCAAGGGCGCCCCGGAAAGTGTGCTCACCGCACCACTGCTCGACGCCGACGCCGACGAGCTGGCCGCCCTGAGCGCCGCCGCGCACCGGATGGCCGGCGACGGTCTACGGGTGCTGGCACTGGCGGCGGCCCTGGTGGACAGCCCGCCGACCGATCCCGCCCACCCCGAGGGACTGCGCCCGTTGGGCCTGATCGCCGTCGGCGACCCGCTGCGTGCCGGAGCACGGGACATCGCCGAGGGCTTCGCCGACGCCGGCGTCCGGCTGGTGCTGATCACCGGGGACCATCCGGCGACCGCAGCGGCCATCGGCGAGCAGTTGGGCATCTGGCAGCCCGGCGATCCGGTGGTGCGCGGCGACGACGGCGATCCCGCCGACGCGCCCCCGGCGGCGCGGGTGTTCGCGCGTACCCAGCCGGAGCAGAAGCTCGACATCATCGCCGGGATGCAGGCCCAGGGGCACGTGGTGGCGATGACCGGCGACGGCGTCAACGACGCGCCGGCGCTGCGCCGGGCGGACATCGGCGTGGCCATGGGCGGCGGCACCGAGGTGGCCCGGCAGGCGGCGGACCTGGTACTGGTCGACGATGATCTGTCCACCGTGGCCACCGCGATCGGCGAGGGCCGGCGGATCTACGACAACATCCGCCGTTTCCTGCGCTACGCCCTCTCCGGTGGCGTGGCCGAGATCGCGGTGATGCTGCTCGGCCCACTGTTCGGGATGGCCGTGCCGCTGTTGCCGGCGCAGATCCTCTGGATCAACCTGCTCACCCACGGCGTGCCGGGGGTCGCCCTGGGCGCCGAGCCGGCCGAGCCGGGCACCCTGCGCCGGGTGCCACGCTCACCGCAGGAGTCGGTGCTCGGCGCCGGGCTCGGCTGGCACATCCTGATCGGCGGCGCGCTCATCTCGGCGGTGACGCTCGGCGCGGGTGTGCTCGCCGTCGCGTGGGACCGACCCTGGCAGTCGGTGGTCTTCATCGTGCTGGGCCTGGCCCAGCTCGGGGTGGCCCTGGCGGTTCGCGCGCCCAGACCGCCGGGTGCGCGGCGGGGCAACCTGGCGCTGCCCCTCGCGGTGGTCGTCTCCGCGCTGCTGCAGGTCGCCGGGGTGCTGCTGGCGCCGCTACGGGACCTGCTCGGCACCGAGCCGCTGAGCGTCCGGGACCTGCTCGCCTGCGCCATGATCAGTGTGCTGCCCGGACTGATCCTGCGGGCGACCCGCCGCCCGCAGCGGCACGCGATAGGCCAGGCTGGTAGTGGACCCGAGGAGGAGATGTGATGGCCAGCAACACCGGTGCCCCCGTCGTGGTGGGTGTGGACGGCTCCGAGATCGCCCTGCACGCGGTGCGTGCCGCCGCGCGGGAGGCGGCGTACCGACACCGCCCGCTGCGGATCGTGCACGCGTTCATCTGGCCGCTGATGGGCGTACCGCTGGGCCCCGCGCCGGGTGCGCCCGCCGAGGGCGGGCTGCGCAACCAGGCGGAGCGGTGCGTGACGGAGGCCGTCGCCGAGGCCGGCAAGGTGGCCCCGGAGGTGCCCGTCACCGGCGTGGTGGTCGACGGCGCGGCCACGGCCGTGCTGCTCGCCGAAGCCCGCGACGCCGCACTGATCGTGCTCGGCAACCGTGGCCTTGGCGGCTTCGCCGGCCTGCTGCTCGGCTCGGTGGCCGTGCAGGTCAGCGCCCACGCCGACAGCCCGGTGCTGGTGGTCCGCGACGAGTCGCGGGCGGACGGGCCGGTGGTGGTCGGTGTCGACGGCTCGGAGCTGTCCCGGGAGGCCGTCGGGTTCGCCTTCGAGCAGGCGGCCTGGCGCGGCGCCGAACTGGTCGCGGTGCACGCCTGGCTCTACCCGACCCCAGTCGGCCCCGGGGACATCCTGCCCCTGGTCTACGACCTGGACGCCTTCCGTGAGGAGGAGGAACGCACGCTCGCCGAGTCGGTGGCCGGCTGGTCGGAGCGGTACCCGGAGGTGACGGTGCGGCGGCGGCTGGTCCGGGGTTCCCCGGCCCGGGCGTTGGTGGAGGAGTCCCGCAACGCCCAGCTGGTGGTCCTCGGCGCACGGGGGCGGGGTGCGCTGGGCGGGCTGCTGCTCGGCTCGGTCAGCCACGCGGTGCTGCACCACGCCCACTCCCCGCTGGCGATCGTCCGGAAGGTGGGTACGGTCACCAGAAGCTGACCGACCGTCGCGCCGACGTCGGCTCCTTCGGTGGTGTGTCGGGGCCGCCCGCAGGCGGGGCCGCGTCGACAATGACCCGACCGACTCATGGAGGACCTTTGCTGATGAACCGACCTGTCGTGGTGGGGGTGGACGGCTCACCGCCGAGCCTGGTCGCCGCGGAACACGCGGCACAGGCGGCGGTGTGGCGGTCGCGCCCACTGCACCTGGTACACGGCTACCTGCACCCGCTCGGCTACGGCGTGCCGATCAACCCGTACGAGGTGGGAGTCCCGGCGGCGTCGGAGGACGGCCGGAAGATGCTCGAACAGACCGCCGCCGAGCTGGTCGACCGGTGGCCGGGCCTGACGGTCGAGGTGCGTCAGGTGGCCGGCGGGCCGGGCGCGACGCTCGTCGAGGAGTCCCGCCGGGCGGAGCTGGTCGTGGTGGGCAGCCGTGGCCTGGGCGGCTTCGCCGGGCTGCTGCTCGGCTCGGTCGGCACCCAGGTCGCCGCGCACGGACACTGCCCGGTGCTGGTGATCCGGCCGCCCGATCGACCGATCCCGACCGACGGGCCGGTGCTGGTCGGCGTGGACGGCTCGGAGTCGGCCGAACTCGCCGTCGGGTTCGGCGCCGAGGAGGCCATGCGGCGCGGTGGCACGCTGGTGCTGCTGCACGTCACCGACGAGTCCGACGCGGCCGAGGACGGGCCGGCGGCGACGCTGCTCGCCACGGCCGGCGCGGCGGCGCGGGGCAGCAATCCCGGCCTGACCGTGGAGGAACGACTGGTCACCGCGCCAAAGCCCGACCAGGCGCTGATCGAGGCGACCGGGGATGCCGCGTTGGTGGTGGCCGGATCGCGCGGCCGGGGCGGCTTCGCCGGCCTACTGCTCGGCTCGGTCAGCCAGGGGCTGGTGCAGCACGCCCGCTGCCCGGTGCTCGTCGCCCACCCGCACCAGCCGGAGCTCTGACCCACCGCTACCCCCGCCGCGTCGATCTAGGGGTTATCGTCGCTAGTCGATCTCCAGCGACGACGACAGTCCCTAGATCGACGCGGTGCGGGGTGGTGGGTGTCAGGTGTCCCGACCGCCCAGCAGCTGCTCGAAGCTGGTGGTGAGCGCGAACGGGTCGGTCGGCCCGTCCGAGGGTGCCGTGCGGTGGACCTGCTCGGCCAGTTCCCGGCCGGCCCGGACGATCCGCGCGCGCAACGCGCCGTCCGCGGCACCGCCGGACCAGTCCTCGGGTGCGGCGAAGACCGCCGTCGGCACCGTCACCGCCCGCAGGTAGGTGAACATCGGGCGGACCGCGTGTTCCAGAGCCAGCGAGTGCCGGGCGGTGCCACCGGTGGCACCGACCAGCACCGGCCGGCCGCCCACCGCCTCGGCGTCGACCAGGTCGAAGAACGACTTGAACAGCCCGTTGTACGAGGCGTTGAAGATCGGCGTTACCGCGATCAACCCGTCGGCCCCGGTGACCTGGTCCAGCACCTGCCGCAACGACTCCGACGGGAAACCGGTGAGCAGGTGGTTGACGATGTCGTGGGCGTGCTCGCGCAGCTCGACCGGTCGCAGCTCCACCTCCTCGCCACGCCGGACCAGCTCGTCACGGGTGGCCGCGGCGAGCTGGTCGGCGAGCAGCCGGGTCGACGAAGGCTGGCTGAGACCGGCCGACACCACCGCCAGGCTGCGCACGGTCACCGCTCGATCTCCGCGCCGGCCCCGGCCAGGTCACCGGTCGAGGTCCCGCCGGTCTGCGGCGCGCGTTGCGCGGCGGCCCGCAGCGAGGCGTGCGTCGGCGCCAGCGGCACGTGCGCCGGCCGCAGCGAGTCGAACTCCTTGCGCAGCACCGGCACGACCTCCTCGCCGAGGAGATCGAGCTGCTCGAGCACGGTCTTCAGCGGCAGCCCCGCGTGGTCGAGGAGGAAGAGCTGCCGCTGGTAGTCGCCCACGTAGTCGCGGAAGCCGAGCGTACGGTCGATGACCTGCTGCGGGCTGCCCACGGTCAGCGGGGTCTGCGCGGTGAACTCCTCCAGCGACGGGCCGTGCCCGTAGACCGGCGCGTTGTCGAAGTACGGCCGGAACTCGCGTACCGCGTCCTGGGAGTTGCGTCGCATGAACACCTGGCCGCCGAGGCCGACGATGGCCTGGTCGGCGGTGCCGTGGCCGTAGTGCTCGAAGCGCTGCCGGTACAGACCGACCATCCGCCGGGTGTGCTCGGCGGGCCAGAAGATGTGGTTGGCGAAGAATCCGTCGCCGTAGTAGGCGGCCTGCTCGGCGATCTCCGGGCTGCGGATCGAGCCGTGCCAGACGAACGGGGGTACGTCGTCGAGCGGGCGCGGGGTCGAGGTGAACGACTGCAGCGGGGTGCGGAACTTGCCCTGCCAGTCGACCACGTCCTCGCGCCAGAGCCGGCGCAGCAGGTCGTAGTTCTCGATCGCGAGCGGGATGCCGTTGCGGATGTCCTGGCCGAACCAGGGGTAGACCGGGCCGGTGTTGCCCCGGCCCATCATCAGGTCGACCCGGCCGTCGGCCAGGTGCTGGAGCATCGCGTAGTCCTCGGCGATCTTCACCGGGTCGTTGGTGGTGATCAGCGTGGTGGCGGTGGAGAGCAGCAGCCGTTCGGTGCGGGCGGCGATGTAGCCCAGCATCGTGGTGGGCGACGAGGGCACGAACGGCGGGTTGTGGTGCTCACCGGTGGCGAAGACGTCGAGGCCGACCTCCTCGGCCTTGAGCGCGATGGCCACCATCGCCTTGATCCGCTCGGCCTCGGTCGGCTCACGGCCGTTGGTCGGGTCGACCGTGACGTCGCCGACGGTGAAGACTCCGAACTGCATCACAGCTCCTCGTGTCGTCCGACCGGGCGGGTGGTGCCCGGCGCACTCGACAACATATTTGACGAGTCAACTATTCCACGAACCGGGCCGCCTCGCGTATCCGGCAGGCCGTCGCGGGATGCCGCACGTCGCGAGCCGGGCTCGTCACGTTCGTCGCCGTGGCACGTGGCGGCGGTACGGGCTGACCGTCGGGTCGCCGGTGATCCAGAAGCGCCAGGGCACCTCGTGGGCGGCGGCCACGCCGACGCGCGGGCCGGCGGAGACCTCGGACGGCACGACCGGGCGGGTCGGCGGGGTCAGCAGCAGTGGCCCGGTCCCGTCGACGACGCTGGTGCCGTTCGCCGCCGCGTCGACGCCGAGCGCGACCACCAGTCGGGCAGGACCACGGGCCAGGTCGCGGTCGGCCACCTCCCCGCGCCGCTTGCGGGCCAGGTCCAGGCCGTCCACCACCTCACCGGCGCGCAGCAGCACCGCCGCCGCCTCCCCCTCGCCGCCGCAGACGAGATTCAGACACCAGTGCACTCCGAAGACGAAGTACGTGTAGGCATGCCCCGCCGGGCCGAACATGACCTTCGTACGGGGAGTCGGCCCACGGTGGGCGTGCGAGGCCGGATCCGCGCCGGTGCCGGCGTACGCCTCGACCTCGGTCAGCCGGATCCGGACCCCGTTTGCCGACACCTCCCAGCCCAGCAGCGTCTGTGCGGTCTGCGCGACGTGTGCGGCGGGAGCCCGCAGCCAGGAGTGGTCCACGAATCCAGGTAACCGCAGCCCACGCCCGACCGGCAAACTGCGGCCTACCCGCGCTGGCACAAACGCCGGTGCCGCTGCGGAGGTCGAACCCCGCGTCGACCAGGCCCCGGTGACCGGATCGCGGCGGCGCGCGTGGGGTGTGCGCGTCCTGTCGAGCTGACAGCGCGAACGGATCGCGGTGACTCGCCACCGGTGCATGCCGCCTGACAGCGTGAACGGTTCAACTCGACAGGGACCGCAGAAGAGGAGACATCCCCGAAGCCGGAGGGCGGCTCGGGCCACGACGAAGATCCCTCGATCGCCGGGGAGTCAGGTCGGGCAAGGACATGCGCGGCACGTGGTGGGACCACGTACCGCGCACTGTCGGACGTCAGCGGGGTACGACGCTCTCGGCGGTCCACTCCCGCCAGCCGGCCAGCTGGTCGGCGGCGGCGGCGAGCTGGTCGGCGACCGGACCGGGGCCGGTCGAGCCGGGGGTGATCCGAGCGGCGAGGGCCGAGCGGACCGACAGCACGTCGCGTACGGCCGGGTCGAGGTGCTCGCTGACCGCGGCCAGATCCTCGTCGGAGACCTCGTCGAGGGCACAGTCCCGGGCCGCGCAGAGCGCCACCAGCTTGCCGGTGATCTCGTGCGCGTCGCGGAACGCCACACCCCGGCGCACCAGCCAGTCGGCCACCTCGGTGGCCAGCGAGAAGCCCACCGGCGCGGCGGCGACCAGGCGGTCGACGCGTACCGTCATCGTGGAGATCATCCCGGCGAGGGCCGGCAGCAGCAGTTCCAGGGTGTCGACCGCGTCGAAGGCCGGCTCCTTGTCCTCCTGCATGTCCCGGTCGTACGTCATCGGCAGGCCCTTGAGCATGGTCAGCACGCTGACCAGCCCGCCCACGAGCCGACCGGACTTGCCCCTGGCCAGCTCGGCGATGTCCGCGTTCTTCTTCTGCGGCATGATCGACGACCCGGTGGCGAAGGCGTCGTCCAACTCGACCCAACCGAACTCCTGCGACGTCCAGAGCACCACCTCCTCGCCGAGGCGCGACAGGTGCACCCCGATCAGCGCGGTGGTGAAGAGGAACTCGGCGACGAAGTCCCGGTCGGCGACCGCGTCCATCGAGTTGGCGAAGGACGTCCGGAAGCCCAACTCCTTCGAGACCGCCACCGGGTCCAGCGGCAGCCCCGAACCGGCCAGCGCCCCCGCGCCGAGCGGGCTGACCGCAGCCCGGTGGTCCCAGTCCCGCAGCCGCTCCAGGTCCCGCAGCAGCGGCTGCACGTGGGCCAGCAGCCAGTGGCCGAAGGTGACCGGCTGGGCGTGCTGGAGGTGGGTCATGCCCGGCGCGGCCGTCTCCACGTGCCGCGCGGCCTGCTCTACCAGCGCCTCGGCCAGCTCCACCAGCCGTGCGGCCACGCCCCGGGCGTGATCACGCAGGTAGAGCCGCAGATCGGTGGCGACCTGGTCGTTCCGGGACCGGCCGGCGCGCAGCTTGCCGCCGAGGCTGCCGAGCCGCTCCAACAGCCCGCGCTCCAGCGCGGTGTGCACGTCCTCGTCGTCGACGGTCGGGCGGAACGCGCCGGAGGCACAGGCGGCCTCCAGGTCGTCCAGGGCGGCGAGGATGCGGCCCAGTTCGTCCGGGTCGAGCAGGCCGGCGCCGGCCAGCACCCGGGCGTGCGCCCGGGAACCGGCGATGTCGTACGGGGCCAGCCGCCAGTCGAACTGCACGCTCACCGACAGCCGGGCCAGCGCCTCTGAGGGGCCGCCGGCGAACCGGCCTCCCCACAGGCTCGTCCGGTTGGCCGCTGCGCTGTTCTCGGTCAGGCTCTTGTCGTCCACCCCGCCCATTGTTGCAGCGCTCACCTTCCGCTCCCGACTGCGGGGCTCACTCGCCGCGCTCGTTCCCTGCCCGCGCTCGCGACAACGGTCATGGCGTGATGTTCCCTTCGACGTTCTCGTCGCGGCGGGCCCAGCCGGCGAGCCGCTCGCCGAGCGCAGCTCCGCCGTCGGCCTCGCGGGCCACGACGAGAATGGTGTCGTCCCCGGCGATGGTGCCGACGACCTCCGACAGTCCGGCCCGGTCCAGCGCGCTGGCCAGGTACTGGGCCGCGCCGGGCGGGGTGCGCAGTACCGCGATGTTGCCGCTGGAGTCGACCTCGTTGAGCAGTTCACGTAGCAGCCGCACGAGGCGGGCCGGCGCCGCCTCGGCATCACGCAGCGGCCGGTGACCGTCCTCCGGGATGACGTAGACGGCCCGGCCGTCCCCGCCCCGGGCGGTGACCGCGCCGAGTTCCTTCAGATCCCGGGAAAGGGTGGCCTGGGTGACCTGGACGCCCTCGTCGCCGAGCAGCTCGGCCAGCTCGGTCTGGGACCGGACCGCCGTGTCGCGGATCAACTCGACGATGCGGGCATGCCGGGCGGCACGGGTCAGCGGCGCACTCATGTCTGCTCCCCGAGCAGGAAGGTCAGCAGCGCCTTCTGGGCGTGCAGCCGATTCTCCGCCTGGTCGAAGACGGCGCTGCGGGGGCCGTCGAGGACGTCGTCGGTGATCTCCTCACCACGGTGCGCCGGCAGGCAGTGCAGCACGATCGCCTCCGGTGCGGCGTACCCGAGCAGGGCCTTGTTGACCTGGTACGGCAGGAACGGCGTGATCCGGTCCAGCCCGTCGTCCTCCTGACCCATCGAGGTCCAGGTGTCGGTGGCGACCACGTCGGCGGACTCGACGGCCGCGACCGCATCGGTCAGCAGCCGGACCGAGCCGCCGGTGCCGGCCGCGATCGCCGCGGCGCGGGTCACCACGTCGGCGTCGGGTGCGAAACCGGGCGGACCGGCCACCCGCACGTGCATCCCGGCGGTCGCCCCGGCCAACAGGTACGAATGCGCCATGTTGTTCCCCGCGTCACCGACGTACGCCAGGGTCCGGCCGGCGGTGCCGCCACACCACTGGCGAACGGTGAGCAGGTCCGCCAGCAGCTGGCACGGGTGGAACCCGTCGGTCAGCGCGTTGACCACCGGCACGGTGGACCCGGCGGCCACCTCGGAGATCCGGTCGTCGCCGTGGGTACGCAGCACGATCGCGGCCACGTAGCGGGACAGCACCCGACCGGCGTCGCCGAGACTCTCGCCCCGCCCGAAGTGGGTGACCTGCGTGTCCACCACGAGCGGATGGCCACCGAGTTCGGCGATGCCGGCGTCGAACGAGATCCGGGTACGCAGGCTCTGCTTGTCGAAGAGCACGGCCACCGAGCGGGGACCGGCAAGCGGCGTGTACCCGTACCGGTCGGCCTTCATCCGGGCGGCCAGGTCGAGCACGGCGGCCTGCTCGTCGGGCGACAGATCATCGTCCCGCAAGAAGTGCCGGGTCATCCGGAAACCTCCGTTGTCGTCGCGTCGGTCGAGAGCACCGCGGAGAGGGCGGCGGGAAGGGCGGCCAGGAAGGTGTCGGCCTGCGCGGCGGTGAGGATCAGTGGTGGGGCCAGGCGGAGCACGTCCGGTTGGATCGGATTGACCAGGAACCCGGCCCCGCGCAGCGCCTCGGCGACGGCCACCGACACCGGTGCGGTCAGCGTGATGCCGAGCAGCAGCCCGGCTCCCCGGACCCCGCCGACCAGCGGGTGGTCCAGCCCCTCCACGCCCCGCCGCAGCCGTTCGCCGACCCGCTTGACATGGTCCAGCAGCCCCTCATGGGCGATCGTGGAAATCACCGCCAGCGCCGCGGCGCAGCTGACCGGGTTGCCGCCGAAGGTGCTGCCGTGCGAGCCGGGACCGAGCAGGTCGGCGGCCCGACCGAAGGCGAGAGTGGCGCCGATCGGCAACCCGCCGCCGAGGCCCTTGGCCAGGGTCACCACGTCGGGCTCGACGCCGTCGGCCTGGTGGGCGAACCAGTGCCCGGTGCGACCGACCCCGGTCTGCACCTCGTCGAGCACCAGCAGCGCGCCGTGCCGGGCGGTGATCCGCCGCGCCGCGGCGAGGTACCCGGCCGGCGGGACCACGACGCCGTTCTCGCCCTGGATCGGCTCCAGGATCACCATGGCGGTCGCCTCGGTCACCGTCGCCTCCAGGGCGGCGACATCACCGTACGGGATGTGCGTGACCTCGCCCGGCAGCGGACGGAACGGGTCGGCCTTGGTGGGCTGGCCGGTCAGCGCGAGCGCACCCATGGTGCGCCCGTGAAAGCCGCCGACGGTGGCGACCACATGGGTGCGACCAGTACGCCGGGACAGCTTGAACGCCGCCTCGTTGGCCTCGGCGCCCGAGTTGGCGAGGAAGACCCGCCCCGGCCGGCCAGCCAGTGCCAGCAGCAGTTCAGCCAGCGCCACCGGCGGTTCGGCGATGAACAGGTTGGACACGTGGCCGAGGGTGGCGACCTGCTTCGACACGGCGGCCACCACGGCCGGGTGGGCGTGACCGAGGGAGTTGACAGCTATCCCGCCGAGCAGGTCGATGTACTCCCGGCCGGCCTCGTCGACCACGACGGCGCCGGAACCGGAGACCAGCGCCAGCGGCGGCGTGCCGTAGTTGTCCATCATCGACTGCCGCCAGCGCTGCACGAGGGCGCTCGTACCGGGCTGACTCATGACGGGATCACCATGGTTCCGAAGCCTTCCGACGTGAACACTTCCAACAGGGTGGAGTGGGCGACCCGGCCGTCGACGACGTGCGCGGCGGGCACTCCACCGCTGACGGCCCGCAGGCAGGCCTCCATCTTGGGCACCATGCCCGACTCCAGCGACGGCAGGAGCTTCGCCAACTCGTCGGCGGTGATCTCGCTGATCAGGCTGGACGTGTCGGGCCAGTTCGCGTAGAGACCGGAGACGTCGGTGAGCACGACCAGCTTGCGCGCCCGCAGGGCCACGGCCAGCGCGGCGGCGGCGGTGTCGGCGTTCAGATTGTGCAGTACCCCGTCGGCGTCCGGGGCCACCGTGGAGATCACCGGGATGCGGCCGGCACCGATCAGGTCGGCCACGGCCGAGGTGTTCACCGACTCCACGTCGCCGACCTGGCCGATGTCGACCGGCTGCCCGTCGACGTACGCCGGCCGCCGCACGGCGGTGAACAGCCCGGCGTCCTCACCGGAGAGGCCGACCGCGAACGGGCCGTGCGCGTTGATCAGACCGACCAGTTCCCGGCCGACCTGCCCGAACAGCACCATCCGGACGACATCCATCGCCTCCGGGGTGGTCACCCGCAGGCCGCCCCGGAACTCGCTGTCGATGCCCAGCCGGCCGAGCATGGCCGAGATCTGCGGCCCACCGCCGTGCACCACGACCGGCTTGAGGCCGACATAGCGCAGAAACACCATGTCGGCGGCGAAGGCCCGCTGCAACTCCGGGTCGACCATCGCGTTACCGCCGTACTTGATCACGACGGTCGAGCCGGAGAGGCGGACCAGCCAGGGCAGCGCCTCGATCAGGGTGGCGGCCTTGGCCTGGGCGCGGGCGAGGTCGGAGGTCAGGTTCATGTCGAGTACGCCGAGTTCTCGTGCACGTAGGCGTGCGACAGGTCGTTGGTCCACACCGTCGCCTCGGCGGTGCCGGCGTGCAGGTCGATCCGGATGGTGACGTCCCGGCCGGTGAGGTCGACCTTCGACCGGTCCTCGGCCGCCGCACCCGACCGGCAGACCCAGATGCCGTTGACCGCCACGTCGACGCTGTCCGGATCGAACGCGGCGGCGGTAGTGCCGACGGCGGCGAGGATCCGCCCCCAGTTCGGGTCGTTGCCGAACAGCGCGGTCTTCACCAGGTTGTTGCGGGCCACCGCCCGGCCCACCTCGACCGCCTCGTCCTCGGCGGCAGCACCGACGACGTCGATGGTGACCTGCTTGGTGGCGCCCTCGGCGTCGGCGAGCAACTGCTGGGCCAGGTCGTGGCAGGTGGCGGTGACCGCGGCGGTCAGCTCGGCCTCGCTCGGCGCGACGCCGGAGGCGCCGCTGGACAGCAGCAGCACCGTGTCGTTTGTCGACATGCAGCCGTCGGAGTCGACCCGGTCGAGGGTGACCCGGGTGGCGGCGCGCAGCGCGGCGTCGAGCAGGTCCGGACCGGCCACCGCATCGGTGGTGAGCACGCAGAGCATGGTGGCCATGGCCGGGGCCAACATCCCGGCGCCCTTGGCCATGCCGCCGACGGTCCAGCCGTCGCCGCGCGCCACGGTGGTCTTCGGCCGGGTGTCGGTGGTCATGATCGCTTCGGCGGCGGCTGGCCCGCCGTCGGACGAGAGCCCACGTACGGCGGCGTCCACGCCGGCAAGCAGCGCGGGCATCGGCAGCCGCTCACCGATCAGACCAGTGGAGCAGACCGCCACCTCGCCCGCGCCGAGCATCCGGCGCGGGCTGCTGGAGGTCAGCGTCGCGGCGGTGTGCTCGGCGGTGGCGTGGGTGTCCTGGAAGCCGGCCGGGCCGGTGCAGGCGTTCGCCCCACCGGAGTTGAGCACCACGGCCCGGACCACGCCACCCCGGACGACCTGCTGGCTCCAGAGCACCGGCGCGGCCTTGACCCGGTTGCCGGTGAAGACCGCGGCGACCCCGGCGTCGGGGCCGTCGTTGACCACCAACGCCACGTCGGGCGCGCCGCTGCTCTTGAGGCCGGCGGCCACCCCGGCCGCCCGGAAGCCCCGTGGCGTGGTGACGGTCACCGAGCCGACCTTTCGTTCGCGACTGCGGGACTCCGCTGCGCTGCGCTCCTCGCGCTCACGGTGCCATCCTTTCGTTCGCGACTGCGGGACTCCGCTGCGCTGCGCTCCTGGCGCTCACGGTGCGACCCCCAGACTGGACAGGCCCGTGGTTTCGGGCAGACCGAACATCAGATTGGCGTTCTGCACCGCCTGACCTGCGGCGCCCTTGCCGAGGTTGTCCAGGGCGGAGACCACGATCAGCCGGCCGGAGTCGACGTCGACGCCCGCCTGTAGGTGGCACGAGTTGCTCCCCAGCGTCGCGGCGGTGTGCGGCCAACGGCCCTCGGGCAGCAGATGCACGAACGGGGCGTCCGCGTACGCCTCGGCCAACACCGCGCGCGGGTCGGCCCCGTCGACCGGCAGCGCGGTCACGGTGGCCAGGATGCCGCGCGGAATCGGCGCGAGCACCGGGGTGAAGGACAGCCCGGTCGCGCCGGTGGCCTGCTTGATCTCGGGTACGTGCTGGTGCGCGCCGACCTTGTAGGGCGACAGGTCCCCCATCACCTCGCTGGCGAGCAGGTGCGATTTGGCAGCCCGGCCGGCGCCGGAGGTCCCCGAGGCGGCGACGACCACCACATCGGCAGGCTGGGCGACGCCGGCGGCGATCAGTGGGGCGAGCGCCAGGATGATCGTCGCGGCGTAGCAGCCGGTACTGGCGACCCGGGCCGATCCCGCGATCAACTCCCGCTGACCGGGCAGTTCGGGCAGGCCGTAGGTCCACGCATCGGCGTGCGGGCCGCCGTAGTAGCGGTCCCAGCTGCCGCTGTCGATGAGCCGGTGGTCCGCGCCGAGGTCCACGACCCGGACGCCGTCGGGCAACTGTGCCGCGATCGCGGCGGACTGGCCGTGCGGCAGGGCGAGAAACACCAGGTCGGCATCGGCCAGCCGGCCCGGTGTCGTCTCGGCGAAGGTCAGGTCCAGGCCGGTAAGGTGGGGGTGAATCGCGTCGACCCGCTGACCGGCCTGGCTGTGCGCGGTGGCGGCCACCAGGTCGAACTCGGGATGCCCGGCGAGCAGACGCAGCAGTTCGCCGCCGGCGTACCCACTCGCCCCGGCCACCGAAACCCGGATCCCCATACCCACCTCCGCATGACTATGCGGACAAGAATAAGGGGACTCAGCGAGTTTTGCAAGATCATACGTAATGCTGCATGAAAATGTGGTTGTCGGGCTTCGGGGCGTGGTGGTCCTCCGGTGCCTGGGAGGACCACCACGCGGTCAGTTGATCCGCTCCGTCAATCCGTGCTGGCGTTCATACGTCCGCAGCGCGACGTCCCATGCCTGGGTGTACTCCGACGGGCCGAGACCGAGATCGCCGTGCCCCTTGACCGCCTCCCTGAGGAGGTTCACCAGGTCCGGCACGCTCTCCCGGCGCTCCTCGACATAGCGGTGGAAGATCTCGGCGAACCGCTCGCCGGCCAGCCGGGCCGCGTGCGCGGTGACCGGGTCGTCCTCAAGGCTGCGCAGCACCGCGCCCCATTGGCGGGTTAGGTCGTCGGCCTGCCGAGCGCGGATCTTATGCAGTTCGTGGTCGCATTCGAGCTTGATCCGCTCTTCCCAGTACGGTCGGAGCCGCTCCCGCACCCGCTCGTCAGGTCTCACCCGCAGGTGAACCCCGAACTGCGGCAGGTTTGCGTCCTGCGGCCAACGTTGGTGCATCAACAGGTTGTTCAGCGCCCTTTCTAGGTCGTAGGCCCGGTGCGGCTCGTGCTCGCGGGCAAGGTCGACCGCTCGCTCCCGAACGATCCCACCCGCCCACGGCAGCAGCGCCTCGGCACGCAGCCGCAGATCCTCGAAGGACATGTTCGGTGCCGTCCAGAGGTAGACGGTATGCAGGCTGAAGTCGAAGGCGTCGCCCTTCGCGGGCACCAGGAGAGGTTGCGGTACGTCCTGCCGGAAGGTCACCCGCACGGGTGCCGCCACCGGCGGAGCGGGCGCCGGCGGAAAGACCGAGTGCCACCATCGGCGCTCCTCCTGCCTCGGTACGGAGGTGCGGAGGTGCGGGTTACCGGGGGATTGAGTGGTCATCGACTGTCCTCACAGATCAGGTGTCCGACATCGTCCAGGAGGGCGTTCCGGGGCATGACCGGGCGCCACACATGCCGCAGTTGGTGGTCGAGCCGCCGGCGCAGCGGGGGCCGCCCGGCCACCACGAGCCGCAGTAGCGCCAGGACGTACCCGGCGATCTCCGGCTGGCCGTCGGCCCGGTCGAGCCAAAAGCCGAGCGTCCGCCAGGCGCGGTACGCCGTCTCCGGCAGGCTCAGCGCGGTCGCCCAGAGAGTTGCCAGGTCATCGGGGGAAATGACCTCCGTCCGGGCGAGGTCCACCAGCTCGGGCCACTGCTCCCGGGGTGGCCGTGCCCAACGATCGGCAAGGACCCGGAGAGTCCGCGCGGCATGCAGCCGCACCTCGCGATCGCTCGACCTGGTCCACTCGACCAACGCGGGCACCAATGCCGCGGCGTGGCCGCCCTGGTAGACCTCGACCAGGCCGCGCGCCACCGAATTGTTCCAGCGTTGCATCCGCGCCGACGCGACGAGGCGAAGCTGGACCAGCGCCGCGTCCGGCCAGAGGCGGGCCAGCCCGAGTTCGTGGGCGCGGGCCACCGTGTCCCTCAGATGCGCCGCCGGCCCGGCGGCCCAGCGGTCCAGCTCGACGCGGACGCGCTGCCTGAGGCGAGGCTGCATTGCCATCGCGACAAGGACGATCGCGGCGGCCTGACGTACCCCGGCCCGGCGTTCTCGAGCCAACTCCCGCACTGTGTCCAGGCCCGCCTGCACGTCCCTGCCGGCCGACCAGCCGATGGCCCCCGCCGCCGCCTGCCGCATGTCCGAAAGGTCGGCGCGGACCAGGTCCGCGAGCCAGCCGAGCAGCACCCGGGGCGGCCACCACTCGGACCACGCCACATCGAGTACGGCTGCTCGCAGTTCTTCGCTGCCCGGCGCGAACTGGATCCGCACCCCGCCGGTCGCCCATCCGTCACCAGGGACGATCACCGCGGCCCGCAAGGTAGGTCCAAGCAGCTCGTCGAGCGTGGCACCGTGAAGACGCACCGGGGCGGTCGCCGGCCGCTCCGCCGCCTCGGCCGCTACCAGGCGCTCGGCGGCGAGCCGGATCTCGGGCGTCGACAATCCCGCCAGAACCGCACAGGAGAGCCGGAAAGCTCGCACCTGTTCCCTAGACCAGCCGACCGAGGCACCAACCCCGGCATCGGGGTCCAGGATGCTGGCGGCGCGTTCGCGGAGCTGTCGGGGCAGTAGCTGTGCCAGCCGGTCGGTCAGCAGCCCGGCGCGTGGCACAGTACGGGAGATCGCCTCCACCACCGGTACCACCTCACGCGGGCGGGGTTCGCCGGCGAGGTAGGCCGAGAGCAGCGGGTGCCGGCCGCACTCCTCGTCGGCATACCTCTCCACGCACTCGGCGTCACAGCCACCCGAACAGAAGCCCACGCACCGGCCGGCCAGTTCGCGTCGTAGGCGGGTGCGGAACACCTCGCCCGCCGGTGCCGGCCGGTGCTCGATCACATGCCCGCCGAAATCCCGGAGCCGTCGGGAGAAGTCGCCGACCAGCAGCAGCGTCACTTCGTTGGCCTCGGCGCGCGACGCCAGCGCCACGAGCGTGAAGCCGTCCACCGCAGAGACCGCGTCATCGGTCAGCCGCAGCACGTACCCGCAGCCGCGAGGCGGGCCCGGATCCACACCGAGCAGGTCGGCGAGATGTTCGACACCGAGAACGCCCACCCGGTCGAGACCGTGCCTGCGGGCCGAGGCCACCAGCGCCGAGGTGAATCGTCCGCTGCCTGGCGGACCGGACAGGCACACCAGGTGGCGCTGCTTCAGAAACCGGTCGAGCTGTTGGTCACTAACTGCGGAGGCGTACCCGTCAGCCACCCCCCGTACAGTCGTCTCGCTGAGCGTCTCCGACCAGACCCGACCGCCTTGGGCCGCCGCGGACGCCGCGGTGACGTTGACCGTGCCGATCGCCAGGGCTCCATGACCTGTCGCGTTCTGGCCCCGTACGAGCATGTCGCCGACGTCGATCCGGGCACTGCCGCCGAGCAGACCGGCGAGTCTGCGCAGCACGTCGCCGGAGTCGAGTGGCTCCTCGACGTCCTCCGTGTCATCTGCTTCAGCCGCAGGATCCGCCCCGGCCGGATCCTGCGCCGTCGAGCTGGCCTCCCGCACCGGCCCGCTGTGCTCCCCATCCTGCGCGTCGCCCACGGAACCCGGCCTGGCACCGGCAGGTGTCGGAGGGTCCCGGTCGGTGCTGTCCGCGGAATCGTGCGCCGCCGACTCCGCGTAAAGGTCGCTCACCGGTCCGTGCCCGGACGAAGGATCGCGTCGCGACCGACGGAGCCGATCGCCATGGCGCCGGGACCGATAGCGTTCTGGCCCTCGACGGTGATGTCCCCGGTGCGGATCCCGCCCGAGACGGGGGGCGCGCCGCCGGGCTCCGAGCCAGCGCGCACCGAGCCGCCGCGTTCTGGATCGGTAGACCGGGTGGGCTCCGGCGTGGGGTCCCCCGGAGGGAGGGTCGGCACCAGCGATCCGTCGTCCACCCACGAGGTGATGTCCTCGTCAACAACGCAGAGCCAGGCCTGCTCCTGAAATCCCTTGTCCGCGTGGACCACATCGATCCGCCGGAACCGTTCCGGGCGGATCTCCTCGGGATACTCGGTGACCACGTCGCGGTAGATGTCGGAGGAGACGACCAGGGCGATTCCCCCATCAGGAAAGGCGGCCAGCGCCCGGCGTACGACGGCCGCGTCACACAGCCGACTCACCAGCACCACCGCCTGGCCGGGAAAACCCTTGGCACCGTC
This sequence comes from Micromonospora phaseoli, assembly GCF_900109115.1. GTDB lineage: Bacteria > Actinomycetota > Actinomycetes > Mycobacteriales > Micromonosporaceae > Micromonospora > Micromonospora phaseoli. The sequence goes on along the minus strand of NZ_FNYV01000001.1, from coordinate 973,551 downwards.
TAGGTGCACCATGCCTTGGTGCACCGCGACCCTGAGTCGGATGCGGGCCACCGGAAGGCGACTGGCGTTGTAGCGTCGCAGCCGCCGGTTCAGCTCCGGTACGAAGCGGCCGATGATTCGCGCCTCGGGAAGGTCTCGGGGCAGGATCGCCAGTTCCCCGTCGCCGGCCTGCTGCGTCGTCCAACCGACCCGGTCCAACCCCACGTCGCTGGCCGCTTCCTCCAGCAACTGGTGGAAGTCCCGCTGCGCCTCGTACTGCTGGACGTTGCTGCGCCGGCTGTAGCGTTCCATGTCAACACAGATCAGCAGCCGCCGCTCCGGATGTCGCATGTCGTCACCCCTCACCAAGGCCCGACGGAGCCGGGCATCAGGGGACATCCAAGTCTCGGCCGCCGGCGGAGACCCCGTAGAAGTACGGCATCACACCGGCTGTCCACCAATTGTCATCCCTTCCTGTCCGGGCATCCGGCCGGCGGATCAGCGGTGAGCTGGTGGCATGTGGACCATACCGATCGACGTACTTCTCGACCTGGGGTTGGAGCCGCTGCTGACCCTCGGCCTGCTGGTTGCCTACCTGGTCGCGACGACTCTGCTGAGCCATGCCTCGCGCACCCGACGTGACCGGGTACGCTTCGCCCGCTGTCGATGGATGAGAGGAGTGGGAGCCTTGATGCGGCGAGAATCGTCCCCGATCCCGCAGTGGCCCTACGGAACGTTCCTACAGCGGCTCTCCCCCGCCGTACGCACCGCGCTCCTGGCTCTCGGTGTCCGCCGTCGAGTGCCGGCCGGCCAGATCCTGATCCACGAGGGGCGTCGGGAGTCGCACCTCGTCCTGATCGAGGACGGGCTTACAAAGGTCACCGCCGCACTACCCGACGGCCGTGCCGCGCTGTTGTCTCTGCGCGTCGGCGGCGATCTGGTGGGCGAGATGTCAGCGCTCAACGACCAACCACGGTCGGCGACGGTCACCGCATGCGGAGCCGCCCGGTACAGCGTGATCACGTCCGAACGGTTCCGCGGCTTCCTCAGAAGCAACCCCGATGCGGCACTCGAACTCGCCGCCATGGTTTCGGACCGGTTGCGTTGGTCGAACCGGCGACGGATCGACTTCACCTCGTACCCGGTCAAGATCAGGGTTGCCCGGGTCGTGGCAGAGATGTCTCGCACTCACGGCCAACAGGCGCCGGACGGGATTGTCATCGACGTCCGGCTCACCCAACCCGAACTCGCCACGATCTGCGGTGCCTCCGAGACCTCTATTCAGAAGAGCCTGCGGGAGTTGCGTACCGAGGGACTCGTCGAAACCGACTATCGCCGGATGAAGGTCCGCGACCTGCCGCGTCTGCGGGCCCTGGGCCGTCTCGACGACTGTTGACCGGGTCCCTTCGTGTGTGCAAAGCGTCAGGAAGGGACCCTTGCACGCACGTTCGCCGGATCAGAGGCGGCCCTCGGTCACCGCCCGGGTCACCCAGGGGATGACCTCGTCGAGCATCTCGTCCAACGAGGTGGTGGCGGTGAAACCCAGCACCTCGCCGGCCTTGGTGGTGTCCGGGACGCGCTTGCGCACGTCGTACCGGAAAGGCTCGTCACTGACGTGCCGGAACGGCACGTCCGGCCCCTTGATCTTGCGCCAGATCAGCTCGGCCAGCTCCAGCACGGTGGTCGACTCGGCGGTGGAGAGGTTGAAGTCCTCGTTGCGGGCCGCCGGGTGCTCGACGGCGAGCGCGATGCCGCGCGCCAGGTCCCCGCCGTAGGTGTAGTGCCGCACCTGGTCGCCCTCGCCGAGGATGTGCAACGGGTCCTGGCCCTTGACGATCTTCTGCACCAGGTCGGGCACCACGTGCGACATGGCCAGCTTCACGTTGCCGGAGAGCACCTCGGCCTGACCCAGCGCCCGCCCCTCCCCCACCCCGACACAGTTGAACGGACGCACGATCGTGTACGGCACCTGGTACTGGTCCCAGGCCGCCCGGGCGTAGTACTCCACGGCCAGCTTCTGGAAGCCGTACGAGGACAGCGGCGGCGGGATACGCCGCTCGTCGCCCTCCCGGCTCGGCCAGTGTTCGGTGGACTCGAACACCATCGATGAGGAGAGGTAGGTGACCTTGGCAAGCCGGCCGCCCTGGTGCGCCCGGATCGCCGCGTCGCAGGTCGCCGCCATGATCCGCTCGTTGGTGGCGAGCAGGTCGTAGGCGTACGCGTGGAAGTAGGAGATCCCGCCGATCATCGCCGCACCGGCGACCAGGTGGTCGCAGCCATCGAGCAGCTCGGTCAGCAGGTCGGTGTCCCGGGCGTCCCCCTCGACGAACCGGAACCGGGGATGGCGATCGTAGCTGTGGGTGACCGGACCGTACTTCGAGAAGTTGTCCACGCCGACCACCTCGTGACCCCGGTCCAGCAGCTCCGAGACGAGGTAGCCACCGATGAAGCCGGCCGAACCAGTTACCAGGACCTTCGCCACGTACGCTCCTATGCCGTCTTCTCGTACTCGGTGCCGTGCGCGGTCGGCGCGACCACCGGCGCGACCCGGGCGGTCAGCTTCTCCCGGCTCAACCGTCGACCGTAGGCGAACAGGTACCAGCGCAGGTAGCCGGGGAGGAAGCGACCCAGGTCGAAGTGGGACTCGCCGAGCGGCCGGTCCAGCCAGATGGTCGGTATCTCGGCCACCGGCAGCCGCAGCCGGGTCGCCTTCGCCGTCAACTCCAGCCCGATCTCGAAACCGGTCCGCGACTCGATGCCGACCTCGCGGACGAACGCCGTGTCGTACGCCTTGAAGCTGTTGGTGGCGTCCCGGGTACCCACCCGGGCGAGCCAGTACAGGCTACGCCCCGCCCACCGGGACATCGCCCGCTTCAGCCTCGGCCCGCCGACCTGCTGGCCGCCCGGCATGTACCGGGAAGCGGCGGCGACCACCACACCCCGGTCCACCAGCCGGGCCAACTCGTCGATCTGCCGTGGATCATCACAGCCGTCGGCCATCGTCACCACCGTGACCGGCGCCAGCGCCGCGTCGATGCCGAACCGGATCGCGTTGGCCGGGCCCCGGCCGTACGTGTTGAGCACCGCCCGCACCCGCGGATCGCTGCGGGCGATCTGCGCGACGTACGGAACCGTGGTGTCCTCGGGCATGTCGTGCACGATGAGCACCTCGGCGGGGAGCAGCATCTCCCGCAGCATCCGCTCCAGGCAGCGGACGATCGCCTCGCCCTCGTTGTAGACCGGCACGATCACCGAGACCCGTGGGATCACACCCGCACCCCCTGCCCGGTCAGGCCCCACATGTCGATCACCGGCTTGTCGGTGTCGAGGCGGGCGTACTGCTCGTGCGGCGCGGCGATGACCAGCAGGTCCGCCCGGCGCAGCACCTCGTCCAGGTCGACGAACCGTTCGTCGGCCACGTACGGGTCGGTGCACAACGTTTCCCGGGTCTTGAGCGCCAGGATCTTGCGCAGCTTGTACGCCAGGCTCTCCCGGGGGTCGTCGCTGCCGCCCTTGAAGGCCATGCCGAGAATGCCCACCGTCGAGCTGGCCAGGTCGAACCGGTCCTCCAGCCGGGACACCAGGTACAGCGGCAGCCCCTCGTTGATCAGCATCGCCGAGTGGCCGAGCACGAAGTTGTTCCGGTTGAAGGCCGCCAGCTGCATGGTGTCCTTGAACAGGCACGGCCCGGCGGCGAACCCGGGCATCGGCAGATCCGCCGCGCGCGGATAGTCGTACGCCACCGCGTGCCGGATCCGGGCGAAGTCCAGCCCGAAGTCGTTGGCCATCATCCAGAACTGGTTGGCGGTGGCGAACTTGATGTACCGCCAGGTGTTGGTGAACAGCTTCGCCAGCTCCGCCTCCTCGGGCAGCAGCGGCACGATCCGGTCGGTCAGGTGCCGGAACAGCTTCTCCGCCCGCGCCAGTGCCTCCGGCGTGCGCGCCGCCACGATCTGCGGCAGGGCGAACAGCTCGGTCATCGCGTGCCCCTCGGCGATGCGTTCGGGGCAGAAGGCGACGTCCGCGTGCACCCCCTTGCCGGTCAGCAGCTTCTCGGTCAGCGCGGTCACGCCCGGGTAGACGGTGCTCCGCAACACGATCAGCTGCCCGTCCCGCAGGTGCTCGGCGCAGCGCTCCAGGGCCCGGGGCACGGCACCGAGATCCGGGTTCAGGTGCTCGTCGACCGGGGTACCCACCACGACCACCAGATGCTCGGAGACACCGACCGACGCCGGGTCGGTGGTGGCTCGCAGCCGACCGGCGGCGACCGCCTCGGCGAGCGGCTCGGCGGCGCCCGCCTCGGCGAAGGGCAGCGTGGCGGCGTTGACGGTGGCAACCGCGTCGGCGTTGATGTCGTACAGCACGACGGAGAGCCCACGGGCGGCGAAGGCGATGCCCAGTGGCAGGCCCACCCGGCCACAACCACCGACTATGCAGACGTCGACCGTGGCGGGTCGATCAACGGACATGAGGGGACTCCCGTGGGGGTGGCGGGGTGTGGTCGTCGACGGGTACTCGGAATCCAAGCAGGCTAACCGCTCGGACATAACTCGCGGGTAACCAAACAGCCACCGGTGTTGACCTTTCGGCCAACCCGTCACCCTGCGCGTCCCCGCCATCACCAACGGCACGCGCCGACCCGTACCCGCCGACGAGTGCCGAGCGCCGACGGGTGTTAAGAAGGGGCCCCTCCTCTACGCGAGGCGTTAAGAAGGGGCCCTTCCTTACATCTCAGGCGCCTCGGAGGGTGGCGCCGAAGAGTTCGGCGGCGCGGGCCACGGCGGCGTCGCGGGCGGCGACCGCCTCGTCGACGGTCAGCGTCCGGTCCGGTGCGCGGAAGGCGAGCTTGTAGGCCAGCGACTTGCGCCCGGCACCGAGCTGCTCCGAGGCGTACACGTCGAACAGTCGCACCGACTCCAGCAGCTCACCGGCGCCCTCGGCGAGGGCCTGCCGGACCGCCTCGGCGGGGACCTGGTCGTCCACCACGAGCGCCACGTCGATGAGCGCCGGCGGAAAACCGGAGACCGTGGGCGCGGACGCCACCGGCGGCACCGGCAGCGCGTCCAGGTCCAGCTCCATCGCGCAGGTACGCCGCGGCAGCTCCAGCGTCGCCACGACCGCCGGGTGCAGCTCGCCGGCGTGCCCGACGACCACCCCGTCGACCAGCAGCTCGGCGCAGCGGCCGGGATGCCAGGGGGCGTACTCGGTGGCCCGCACCTCGACCCGCCAGTCGGGCACCCCGGCGGCGGCGAGGACCGCGCGGCCCGCCTCGACCGCGTCGGCCCAGTTGGCCGCCCGGCCGCCGCCCCACCAGCCGGCCGGCTCGACGTCGCCGGTCAGCACGACGGCGACGTGCCGGGGCTGGTGCGGCACGACCGCGTCGGCGACGGCGAACTCCGCGTCGGTGGGTCGCCGGTCGACACCCATCGCCGGTGGGCTGCCGGCGTCCGGACGCGGGTGGAAGACCGTGCCGATCTCGTAGAGGGACAGGTCACGCAGACCACGGCCGAGGTTGCGCTTGACGATGCCGAGCAGCGGGCCGAGCAGCATGGTGCGCAGCAGCGGCTCCTCCTCCGACAGCGGGTTGGCCAGCCGCACCGCCTGGCGGCGGGGGTCGCCCTCGGGCAGGCCGAGCTGGTCGGCGAAGCCGGGCGAGACGAACGGATGCGCGAGCACCTCGACGTGCCCCCGCTCGGCCAGCGAGCGGGACACCGACCGGTTACGTCGCTGCTGCCAGGTCAGCCCCCGACCGGGCGGGGCGGTCGGTAGCAGCGAGGGCACGTTGGCGTACCCGTCGAGGCGGGCCACCTCCTCGACCAGGTCGGCCGGGTCGGTGAGGTCGAGCCGCCAGGTCGGCGGGGTGACGCTGAGCGCCTCGCCGTCCACAGTGGCGACACCCGCGTCGCCCGGGTCCTCGGCCAACCGGTCGGCGCCCCGGGCGACGGTGCAGCCGACCTGCTCCAACAGGGCGATCACCCGGGCCGGCGGGTAGTCCACGCCGACCCGCCGGCTGGGCAGGTCGACCGGCAGGACGATCGGGGTACGCGGCCGGACGTGGTCGAGGTCCAGCACCTCCGCGCCGGCGTCGCCGCCCGCGTGCCGGGTGAGCAGTGCGACCGCCCGGTCGAGGGCGACCAGGGGCAGGGCCGGGTCGACGCCCCGCTCCCAGCGCTTCGCGGCCTCGCTGAACAGCTTGTGCCGGCGGGCGGTTCGCCCGACCATCACCGGGTCCCAGTGCGCGGCCTCGAAGAGCACGTTCACGGTGCTCGCCACCACCTCGCTGGTCTCGCCGCCCATCACGGCAGCGAGCGAGATCGGTACACCGGCGCCCTCGCCGGCGAGCGGGTTCGGCAGCCCGGCGTCGCAGATGACCATGTCCTCCGGCGCGAGCGCGCGGGTCACCCCGTCGAGCGTGGTCAGCTTCTCGCCCGGCTCGGCCCGCCGGACCACGAGCGGGCCGGCGATCCGGTCGGCGTCGTAGGCGTGCATCGGCTGGCCGAGTTCGAGCATCACGTAGTTGGTGATGTCGACGGGCAGCGAGATGCTGCGGATGCCGGCGACGGTGAGCCGCTGCTGCATCCAGTTCGGCGTCTGCGCCGTCGGGTCGACGCCGCGCACCAGTCGGGCCGCGAACCGGTCGCAGCCGACCGTGTCGCGCACCTGCACCGGGTACGCCGGCTCGGTCGTGCCGGCCGTCGCGGGGACGCGGCCCGGGTCCCGGAAGCCGACCCCGAGGGCCTGGGCCAGTTCGCGGGCCAGCCCGCGCAGCGACATCTGGTAGCCCCGATCCGGGGTGATCTCCACCTCGACGACTATGTCGTCGAGCCCGACCACCGGCCGGGCGTCGTCGCCGGGCTTGGCCGGGGTGTCCGCCGGCAGCACGACGATGCCGTCGTGGTCGTCGCCCAGACCCAGTTCCCTGGCGGAGCAGATCATGCCGTTGGAGTTGCGCCCGTACGTCTTGCGCGCGCCGATGGCGAAGCCACCCGGCAGCACGCCACCGGGCAGGATCACCGCGACCCGGTCACCAGGGGCGAAGTTGCGTGCCCCGCAGACGATCTCCTGCGGCTCGCCGGTGCCGTTTGCGGCGCCGACGTCCACCCGGCAGAACCGGATCGGCTTCTTGAAGCCGGTCAGCTCCTCGATCTCCAGGACCTCGCCGACCACCAACTGCCCGGTCACCGTGGCGGACAGGTCCACGATGGACTCGACCTCGATACCGAGGTCGATCAGGGCCTGCTCCAACTCACCGACGGGCAGGTCGGCCGGGATGTCGACGTACTCCCGCAGCCAACTGACAGAAACTCGCATGACTCGTAACCACCGTCTCCGTGACTCGTACCCGTCGCCTAAACCCCGGCCCCGAACGCGCGGGTGAACCGCACGTCGCCCTCGGCCATGTCCCGCATGTCGCTGACCCCGTGCCGGAACATCACCGTCCGGTCGATGCCCATGCCGAACGCGAAGCCGGAGTAGACCTCCGGGTCGATGCCGCAGGCGCGCAGCACCCGGGGGTTGACCATGCCGCAGCCGCCCCACTCCACCCAGCGCGGGCCGTCACGGTGCTCGGGGAACCAGATGTCGAACTCGGCCGACGGCTCGGTGAACGGGAAGTAGTGCGGCCGGAAACGGGTCTTCGCGTCCGGCCCGAACATCGCCCGGGCGAAGTGGTCCAGCGTGCCCCGCAGGTGGGCCATCGTGATGCCGCGATCCACCACCAGACCCTCGACCTGGTGGAAGACCGGCGCGTGGGTGGCGTCCAGTTCGTCGGTGCGGTAGACGCGCCCCGGGGCGATCACGTAGATCGGCGGCTGCCGGCTCAGCATCGTGCGCGCCTGCACCGGCGAGGTGTGGGTACGCAGCACCAGGCCCGACGCCTCGGCGGGTGCGATGTGGAAGGTGTCCATCAGCCCGCGGGCCGGGTGGTCGGCGGGAATGTTCAGCGCGTCGAAGTTGGTCCACTCCAGCTCGACCTCGGGCCCCTCGGCCACCTCGTAGCCCATGCCGACGAAGAGGTCGCTGACCTGCTCCATCAGCACGGTGATCGGGTGCCGCGAGCCGCGTGGCCGACGGTCGTACGGCAGCGTCACGTCGACGCCCTCACTGGCCAGCACCCGCTCGGCCTGCTCCCGCTCCAGCACCTCGGCACGGGCGGCGTACGCCTGCTCGATGGCGCGGCGGGCCTCGTTGACCCGCTTGCCGGCGTCGGCCTTCGCGGCCGGCGGCAGCGCGCCGATCTCCCGGCGGGCCAACGCGACCGGGGCCCGGTCGCCGAGGTGCGCCGGGCGCACCGCGGCCAACACGTCGGGATCACCGGCGGCGGCGAACGCCTTCTCGGCCTCGGTCACGGCCTGCCCCAGGGCGGCCGGGTCGAGCAGGGCGACCTGCTTCGGGTCGTACGGATCGTTGCGGTAACTCATGGCTTACGGGCACTCCTCACGGCGGCGCCGGCCTCAGGGGCGGCGAAGCGAGTCTACGGACGCGCGGCTGTGCCGCAGCCCGCCGGTAGAAGTCGCGTGGGGAGCAGGTCAGACCCGCCGCCCGCCGACACCGGCGGGCTGGCTAAACGAACGCCGTGGCGCGTTCACCATGGGGGCTGCTCTCCTAGTCGCGGTGCGCGTGACCTCCGGTCAGCGCTGTGCTCTCGCTGAAGCGTACAGGCAGACCGCCGCTGCCGCAGCCAGGTTGAGGCTCTCGGCCCGCCCGTGCAGCGGCACCCGGACCCGGGCGTCGGCGTCCCCGGCCAGCTCCTCGGGAAGGCCGTGCGCCTCGGAACCGAACAGCCAGGCGGTGGGTGTCCGGAGCCGGCCGTCGTCGGCCAGATCGTCCAGGTTCTCCTCGCCGTGACCGGTGGCGGCGAACACGGCGAGCCCGGCGGCCCGCGCCGCGGCGAGCACCCCGGCCGGGTCGCGCTCACGCACCACGTCGACGTGGAAGAGACTGCCGGCGGAGGAGCGGACGCACTTGCCGTTGTACGGGTCGACCGCCTCCCCGGCGAAGATCACGGCACCCGCGCCGGCCGCGTCGGCGGTGCGCAACACCGTGCCGGCGTTGCCCGGATCACGGATGCCGGCCAGCACGGCGACCAGCCGTGGGCGGCTCGCCAGCGCGGCCTCCAGGGACACGTCGAGGTGTCGGCAGACGGCGACCAGGCCCTGCGGAGCGACGGTCTCAGCGAGCGCCGCGAGGGCGTCGTCGGTCACCTCGGAGACGGGTACGTCGGCACCGGCGGCGGCTGCCGCGAGGTCGGCGTACCCGTCGAGAGCGGCGGGGGTGCCGAACAGCTCCACGACGGTACGCGGCCGACTCAGTGCCTCCCGGACCGCCTGCGGCCCTTCGGCCAGGAAGCGGCCGGTGGCGTCGCGCTCGCGGCGTCGCTGGAGTCGACGCGCGGCGACCACCCTCGGCGTACGTGGTGTGAAGGGCATGATGTCCTCACCACACACGCGCGAGGCGTCCCTCGTCGCCGAGGGACGCCTCGCTGCGCTGTGCGGGGATCAGGCGGCCTGGGCCGCCGCGCCGCCGGTGCCCTCGGCCGTGACCGCGGCCCGGGCCAGCTCGACGATCGCCGCGAACGCGGCGGCGTCGTGGACAGCCAGGTCGGCCAGGATCTTGCGGTCGACCTCGATGCCGGCCAGACGCAGGCCCTGGATCAGGCGGTTGTAGGTCATCCCGTTGGCACGGGCACCCGCGTTGATCCGCTGGATCCACAGCTGCCGGAAGTCGCCCTTGCGGTCGCGACGGTCCCGGTAGGCGTACTGCATCGAGTGCAGCACCTGCTCCTTGGCCTTGCGGTACAGCCGGGAGCGCTGACCGCGGTATCCACTCGCGGTCTCCAGCAGGGTACGGCGCTTCTTCTGGGCGTTCACAGCCCGCTTGACGCGTGCCATCTCAACTCCTTCTTGGGCTCAGGTGGCGCGCGTCAGCGGCCGAGCAGCTTCTTGAGGCGCTTGACGTCGGACTTGGCGGCCTCGACCACGCCCGTCAGCCGGCGGGTACGGGTGGACGGCTTCTTTTCCAGGTTGTGCCGCAGACCGGCCTGCTGCTTCATGATCTTGCCTTTACCGGTCACGCGGACCCGCTTGCCCGTCCCCGTGTGGCTCTTCATCTTCGGCATGTGGAACGTCTTCTCCCCTGTTACCCGTCGCTTTTGTCGGCGACGGTGCCGGTATCACCGGCTGCTGCGGTCTCGCCGGTCGCCGCGGACTCGGCGTCCACCGCGGTGGCGGGCTCCTCCGCGGTCCGCTCCCGGGGTCCACCACGAGACGCCGTGGCGGCGACCGCGGAGGCCTTGACGGCCCGGTGCGGGGCGAGAACCATGATCATGTTTCGACCGTCCTGCTTCGGGGCGGCCTCGACATATCCCAGTTCCGTGATCTCGGACTCGAGCCGACGCAGGAGCCGGTAGCCCAGCTCCGGGCGGCTCTGCTCGCGACCGCGGAACATGATCGTCACCTTGACCTTGTCGCCGGCCTTGAGGAACCGCACCACGTGACCCTTTTTGGTCTCGTAGTCGTGCGGATCGATCTTCGGCCGGAGCTTCATCTCCTTGATGACGGTCTGCTGCTGGTTACGCCGCGCTTCGCGCGCCTTCAGTGCGCTCTCGTACTTGAACTTGCCGAAGTCCATGAGCTTGCACACCGGCGGGCGCGCCATCGGCGCAACCTCGACCAGGTCCAGATCGACGTCCGCGGCCAGCTGAAGGGCGCGCTCCAGCGGGACGATGCCCACCTGCTCACCCTCGGGGCCGACCAGTCGGACCTCACGTGCCCGGATCTGCTCGTTCACGCGTGGTTCGACGCTGATGGGGCCTCCTCGAGTCGGATCTTCATACGTGGCCGACCCGCGGCTCCCCGGTGGGAACCGATCCGGAAAGCAGAAGGCCCCGGCGCATGCCAGGGCCCGCTCGACCGGTCAGCACGATCACAGGATCGCGCATCCGGGACCGGGACATGCCCGGAACCGGGGACCGGACCCGGCCACCGAAGGGGGCGACTCGGGTGGGAGCAGGCGCTCCACTTTCATGGCCGTCCGCAGATGCGGACAGCCTGGTCGACTTCACAACACTACACCGCCAACGACCGACCTCTCAAACCGGGCACCCTCAGCCTCGCTACCCGCCCCCGCACCACCGCACACAAGCCCGCAGCCCAACGAAGATCAGGATGCACGCCCACACCTGACGGCAGGCCGACGTTCGCCCGGCGTACGGAGATCTTGGAGAGTTTCCGTTCGTAGCGAACGGAAACTCTCCAAGATCTCGGGAAACCCGACCAGGAAGCGACGCAGGTCGGCGCGGACGGAAATCAGCGGCCGGCGAGCGCGGCGAGGTGAGCCTGGTGCAGCCGGCGTAGGGCGCGCACCCCGTCGACAGCGAGTTGCTTGTCGGCGGCCTGGAGCGCGACCACCGGCAGCAGGTCGTCGTCGTACAGCTCCAGGGCTGCCCACGGAGCACCCCGGTCGAACCGGATCCCCCGGACCACCTCCCAGGGCAGCTCGTACGACCCGACGATGTTGCGGACCCGGACACCCCGTGCGTCCGCCTCCACCCGGGGACGGGTGAAGAGCAGGGCGGCAAGGGCGAAGAGCACCCCGAGCCCGATCATGGCGACCTGGTCGCCGCGTTGGAAGGTGCCGTAACCGTTGCCGGTGGGACCGGTCAGCGTGGTGGCGATCACGGTGAACAGGACCACCACCACGACCGCCGAAACCCAGCAGACCAGCCGGATGCGCCGCGGGCGCAGGCGGACCGGTTCGGTGCCGATCGCTCGCGCACGCTCGCTCGTGCCGGCACCCGGCTGCACTGCGTCCCGCCGCTCACTCATCGCACCAGTTTGCCATCCGGTGCGGGCGGGCCGCCCGGTGCCACCCCGACGTCGGCGGTGGCGGGCGATCGTGGGCTCCGGCCGGCGACCAGCACCGCGAGCAGGGTGAGCAGCGCGCCGACCAGCACCGGCAAGCGGGCGGTGGGGGCGTGCGGCAGCAGCACGTCCAGTAGCAGGGCGCCGGCGAGTTGCCCACCGACGAGGGCAAGGCCGGTGCGCAGCACCCCGGCCGCGCGTACCCCCACCACCAGACTGGCCACGATGCCGACGCCGAGCAGCCCGCCGGTGTAGAGGTGCCAGCCGGCCGGCCAGCTCACCGGCGGACCACTGAACGCGCCGGCCAGCGCCGCGACGAGCAGCACCAGCGGCGTACTCACGGCGAAGTTGACCGCGACGCCGGCGGCGGCCGAGCCGGCGGCGGAGATCCGGCCGTTGAGCGCGGCCTGCAACGCGACCCCGACGCCACCGGCCACCGCCAGCAGCAGCACGCCGACGGCCAGGTCACCGACGGGCCGGCCGGCCTGGGCGAGGGCCACTGCGGCCACCCCGAGCAGCGCACCGGCGACCCTGGGCGCGGTGAGCGGCAGGCGGCCCACCGGGGCGAGGCCGGCCCGGTCCGACGCCAGCCCGCCGAGGCTTCCGCCGGCGACCTGGGCGATGGTGAACACCGCGACCCCGAGCACCGGGACGGCGTACGCGGCGAGCACCACGATGGCGGCGCCGCCCGCCCCGCCCAGGTATGACCACCAGGGCAGCCGGGCCCGGCGCAGCGCGCCGAGTCCGGACCGCATCGACGGCAGCACCAGCAGCCCGACCAGGATCAGCAGGGTTCCGCCGAGGTTGTTCACCACCGCGCCCAGGGTGGCGTTGCCGACCCGCTGCCCGAGCTCGGCGTTGACCGCGCCCTGCGCCGCCGAGGCGGTGCCGCCGGCGGTGACCAGGGCGAGTGCCACGGCTGCCGGCGGTGGCCTCACAACCGGCAGGCGTGGATGTTGGTGACCAGGATCGCCCGCGCGCCGAGTTCGTAGAGTTCGTCCATGATCCGGTGCACGTCGTCGCGGAGCACCATGGCCTGCACCGCCACCCAGCCCTCGCGGTGCAGCGGGGAGACGGTGGGTGACTCGATGCCCGGGGAGAGCGAGCTGGCCTGGTCCAGCAGCCCGGCCGGCACGTCGTAGGCGAGCATCACGTAGCGGCGGGCCACCAGCACCCCGTGCAGCCGGCGCAGCAGCTGCTCGGCCTGGGGGTGGGACGCCGCCCCGGCGCGGCGCACCAGCACCGCCGAGGAGCGCAGCAGCGGCTCGCCGAAGACCACCAGACCGGCCTGGCGCAGGGTGGCCCCGGTCTCGACCACGTCGGCGACCACGTCGGCGACGCCGAGCCGGATGGCGTTCTCCACCGCGCCGTCGAGGCGGATCACGTCCGCCTTGACGCCCAGCTCGCCGAGGTGGCGCTCGACCAGCCCCGGGTACGCCGTGGCGATCCGGTGCCCGCCCAACTCCCGGACGTCGTCGACGTCGGCGGGCCGGGCGGCGAAGCGGAAGGTGGCCCGCCCGAAGTTCAGGTCGACGACCTCCTCGGCCGGTGCACCGGAGTCGATCAGCAGGTCCCGGCCGGTGATGCCGACGTCCAGGTCACCGGAGCCGACATAGGTGGCGATGTCCTTCGGCCGTAGGTAGAAGAACTCGATGTCGTTGGGCTCGTCCCGGCAGACCAGGTCCTTGGGGTCGGTGCGCTGGCGGTAGCCCGCCTCGCGCAGCATCTCGGCGGCCGAGGAGGCCAGGGCGCCCTTGTTGGGTACGGCGACACGCAGCATGACGGAGTGCTCCTTCGATCGGGATCGGGTCGACGGCAGGGCACTCACAGATGTCGGTAGACGTCCTTCAGTTCGAGACCGCTGGCCAGCATCAGCACCTGGACCTGGTAGAGCAGCTGGGAGATCTCCTCGGCGGTGCGTTCCGGCCCCTCGTGCTCGGCGGCCATCCACGACTCGGCCGCCTCCTCGACGACCTTCTTGCCGATGAAGTGCACGCCCTTCTCCAGTGCGGCGACCGTGCCCGAGCCGGGGGTGCCGGCGGCGGCCTTGGCCTGCAGCTCCGCGAACAACTCCTCGAACGTCTTCACGGAGACGGATTCTCGCAGTCGCCCTCGGTCGCCACGTGCACCGGGTCGGTGGTGACCGGTGGACGGGACCGGCATTCCCTACCGAGATGGTGGGACAACTCTTCGATCCTCGCCTATCTTGGTCGTACGCTGTCCGCCATGGTCAGCACCCCACGCACCCTCACGCTCGCCACCGCCGGCACCGTCCTGCTCGCGGTCACCGCCTGCACACCGCAGGCCGAGCCCGCGCCCATGCCCACCGTGTCGGCGGCATGCGCCAAGGAGAGCCTGCCCACCCAGACGCCGGGCAAGCTCACCATCGCCACCGACGAGCCGGCCTACCAGCCGTGGTTCGTCGACGACAAGCCCGACAGCGGTGAGGGCTTCGAGTCCGCCGTGGCCTACGCCGTGGCCGAGAAGCTCGGCTACGCCCGCGACGACGTCACCTGGACACGGGTGAGGTTCGACGCCGCCATCGCGCCCGGGCCGAAGAACTTCGACTTCGACATCAACCAGTTCTCCATCACCGAGGAGCGCAAGCAGGCGGTGGACTTCTCCGCCCCGTACTACCTGGTGCGGCAATCGGTGATCGCGCTGAAGTCCTCCAAGATCGCCGGCAGGACCTCGCTGGCCGACCTACGCGACGCCAAGCTCGGCGCCCAGGTCGGCACGACCAGCTACCAGGCGATCACCGCCCTGGTGCAGCCGACGGCCGAGCCCCAGGTCTACAACAGCAACGACGACGCCAAGAAGGCGCTGCAGAACGGGCAGATCGACGGGCTGGTCGTCGACCTGCCCACCGCGTTCTACATCACCGGCGCGGAGATCGACGACGCGGTGATCGTCGGGCAGCTGCCCCAGGTGGGCACGCCGGAGGCGTTCGGGTTACTGCTGGACAAGGACTCCCCGCTCACCGGCTGTGTCAGCACCGCCGTCGGCCAGCTCGCCACCGACGGCGTACTCAAGCAGTTGGAGCAGCAGTGGCTCGCCCAGGTCGCGGGAGCACCCGAACTGACGTGAGCACCGTGCTGCACGACCCCTCACCGGCCCAGCAGGCGCGGACCGCGTACCGCCGCCGACAGACCGTACTCAGCGTGCTGATCGCCGCCGCCTCCACAGCGGCGGTCGGCACGCTGCTGGCGGTCACGGTGACCGGGGCACCCGGCTGGGACCGGGTCCAGCAGACGTTCCTCGACCCGCAGCTCGCCCGGGACGCGCTGCCGCAGGTGTTGACCGGGCTCTGGCTCAACGTCCGGCTGCTGGTCTGCTGCGCGATCGGCGCCCTGCTGCTCGGGCTGCTGATCGCGGTCCTGCGGACCCTGCGCGGGCCGGTCTTCTTCCCGATCCGGGCCCTGGCGGCCGGCTACACGTACGCCTTCCGTGGCCTGCCACTGATCATCGTGCTCTACCTGCTCACCTTCGGCGTCCCCGGGCTGCGGCTGCAGGGCACCCCGTCGGTGCTGGTGCTGGGCGGGCTGGCGCTGATCCTCACCTACGCCGGCTACCTGGCCGAGGTGTTCCGCGCCGGCATCGAGTCGGTGCACCCGAGCCAGCTCGCGGCGGCCCGGTCGCTGGGGCTCACCCACCGGCAGACGATGCGGCACGTGGTGCTGCCGCAGGCCCTGCGCCGGGTGGCGCCACCGCTGCTCAACGACGTGGTGGCGTTGCAGAAGGACGTCGGCCTGGTGTCGCTGGCCGGTCCGATCGACGCGGTGCGGGCCGCGCAGATCGCCAGCGCCCAGACGTTCAACTACACGCCGTACATCGTGGCCGGGGTGCTCTTCGTGCTGCTCGCCATCCCGTTGATCGCCGTCACCGACCAGGTCACCCTGCGGGCGGCCCGCCGCCAGTCCGGAGGCTGACATGGACCCGAAGCCGACCCCGACCGCGGGGCCGGGACCGAACGTGGGGCCGGGACCGAACGCGGGGCCGGGACCGAACGCGGGGCCGGGTCCGGAGGTGCTGCGGTGTCGGGGGCTGCGCAAGGAGTTCGGCGGGCAGGTCGTCCTCGACGGGCTCGACCTGACCGTGGCCGAGCACCAGGTGGTGGCGCTGATCGGTGCGTCCGGGTCCGGCAAGTCGACCCTGCTGCGCTGCGTCAACCTCCTGGAGGAGCTGCACGACGGGACGATCGAGCTGGACGGCGAGGAGATCTCCGCCCCGGGCATCGACCCCGACAAGGTACGCCGCCGCATCGGGATGGTCTTCCAGTCGTACAACCTCTTCCCGCACCTGAGCGTGCTGGACAACGTGACCCTCGCGCCGCGCCGGGTGCACCGCCGCTCCCGCGCCGAGGCCGAGACCCGGGCCCGGGAACTGCTGGACCGGGTGGGGCTGGCGGCGAAGGCCGACGCCTACCCGGACCGGCTCTCCGGCGGCCAGCAGCAGCGGGTGGCGATCGTCCGGGCGCTGGCCAACTCGCCCCGGCTGCTGCTGCTCGACGAGGTCACCTCAGCGCTGGACCCGGAGCTGGTCGGCGAGGTGCTGACCATGATCCGCGATCTCAAGGCGGAGGGGATGACGATGGTCCTGGCCACCCACGAGATGGGCTTCGCCCGCGAGGTCGCCGACCAGGTCTGCTTCCTCGACGCCGGCCGGGTCGTCGAGTCCGGCCCGCCGGAGCAGGTTCTCGCTCATCCCACCCAGCCCCGCACCCGCCAGTTCCTCGCCCGCATCATCGAAGCCAACCGCCTCTGACCCCACCCCACCCCCACCACCCCCACCAACCCCGGCACCGGATGTGTTGATCAAGAAGTTTTCGTCGCGAAGCCAGCGGATCCCGGACGCAAACTTCTTGATCAACTGGGTAGGTCGGTCCGGTCCGGTCAGTGGCCGAAGCCGACGCGCTGGTTGGCGGACGCCGCCACCTGGCGGATCGCCAGGGCCGCGTCGAGAGCGGCGAGCGTGGCCGACCAGCCCTTGTCCTCGGCGGAGTCGGGCAGGCCGGCACGGTCGCGGGCCTGCTCGATGGTGTCCACGGTGAGCACGCCGTGCGCGACCGGCTTGCCCTCGTCCAGCGCGATGCGGGTCAGCCCGTCGGTCACCGAACGGCAGACGTAGTCGAAGTGCGCGGTGGCGCCGCGTACCACCACACCGAGGGCGACCACCACGTCGCAGCGCCGGGCCAGGGCCTGGGCCACCACCGGCAGCTCCACCGAGCCGGCCACCCGAGCCACCACCGCCCGCGCGCCGGACGCCTGGGCGGCGGCCACCGCCCGGTCCAGCATGTGGTCGGTCAGCTCACCGTGCCACCGCGCGGCGACCACGCCCACGGTCATCCCGGATGCGTCGACCGGGGTCGAACCCGGCTCACCGAAACCCGCCATTTTCCTACGCTCCGATCTCTGCGCCGGGGACCGTGCGGCCCATCGGGGCCTCGGCCACCTCGTCCAACTGGTCGAGCAGGTGTCCCATCCGGTCCCGCTTGGTTCGCAGGTAACGGACGTTCTCCGGGTGCGGACGCACCGGCATGCCCTCCCGCCCGGTGACGGTCAGCCCGTAGCCCTCCAGCCCGGCCCGCTTGGCCGGGTTGTTGGTCAACAGCCGCATCGAGCGCACCCCGAGGTCGTAGAGGATCTGGGCGCCGGTGCCGTAGTCGCGCGCGTCGGCCGGCAGGCCGAGGTCGAGGTTCGCGTCGACCGTGTCGCGGCCCTGGTCCTGCAACTGGTACGCCTGGAGCTTGTGCAGCAGCCCGATGCCGCGCCCCTCGTGGCCGCGCACGTAGAGCACCACGCCCCGGCCCTCCCGCGCCACCCGGTCCAGCGCCGCGTTGAGCTGCGGGCCGCAGTCGCAGCGCACCGAGGCGAAGACGTCGCCGGTCAGGCACTCGGAGTGCACCCGTACCAGCACGTCCCGGCCGTCGCCGATCTCGCCCATCACCAGGGCGACGTGCTCTGCCGAGTCGTACTCGCTGCGGTAGCCCAGCGCCCGGAACACCCCGTGCTCGGTGGGCATCCGGGCGTCGGCGACCAGCTCGACCTGCTTCTCGGTACGCCGCCGGTACGCGATCAGGTCGGCGATGGTGACCAGGGTCAGCGAGTGCTCGACGCAGAACTTCTCCAGGTCCGGCAGCCGCATCATGGTGCCGTCGTCGTTGACCAGCTCGCAGAGCACCCCGGCCGGACGCAGGCCGGCCAGTCGGGTCAGGTCGACGGCGGCCTCGGTGTGCCCGGGTCGCCGCAGCACGCCACCCGGGCGGGCCCGCAGCGGCACGACGTGCCCGGGGCGGGCGAGGTCGGCCGGTCCGGTCCTCGGGTCGGCGAGCAGCCGGATGGTGTGCGCCCGGTCGGCCGCGGAGATGCCGGTACTCACCCCTTCCCGGGCGTCGACGGTCACCGTGTACGCGGTCTGCCGCCGGTCCTGGTTGGTGTGGTGCATGGGCGGCAGGTCGAGCCGGTCGCACTCGCTCTCGGTGAGCGGGACGCAGATGAAGCCCGAGGTGTGCCGCACGGTGAAGGCCAGCAGCTGCGGGGTGGCCAGCTCGGCGGCGAAGATCAGGTCGCCCTCGTTCTCCCGGTTGGCGTCGTCCACCACGACCACCGGCCGGCCTGCGGCGATGTCCGCCAGGGCCTGCTCGATGTCGGCGAAGACGACCGGCCCGCGCTGCTCGTTGTGCTCGCTGTGCTCGGTCATGCGGTGGCCTCCGAGTAGGTCGACGGAATCGGGGCCGGGTCCGATCGGATGGCCCGCGAGGCGCGCCACCAGCTGGCGAGACCCCAGACGCAGAACGCGCCGTACAGGAGGTACATGGCCGCCGACGGGTAGAAGCCGCCGCGCAGCAGGAGCGGCACGCCGACGGCGTCGACCGCGATCCAGATCAGCCAGAAGTCCACCCAGCCACGAGCCATCCCGTACGTTGCCAGCAGGCTGCCGACGAGGATCCAGGCGTCGGGCAGCGGCCCCCAGGAACCGAGCGCGGCCAGCACCGGGTACGCCAGGGCGGTACCCACCACCGCGGCGGCGAGCAGCCCGAGCCGCTCGGCGCCGGTGGCCCACCGGGGTACGACCGCCGACCCGTCGGCGGCGGTGCCGAGCCGGCGGGTGCGCGTCCAGCGCCACCATCCGTAGAGGCTGACGCCGAAGAAGAACACCTGCCGGCCGGCCTGGCCGTACAGGTCGTGCGCCTGCGGGGTGGCGAACGCCCCGCCGAGGAAGACGGTGAACAGCAGTGCGTTGCCGACCATGCCGACCGGCCAGGCCCAGACCAACCGGCGCAGGCCGAGCAGCGCCGAACCGAGTCCGAAGACGTTGCCGACGACCTCCCGGACCAGCACCGGCGAGCCGGCCACCTGGATCTCGGCGGTGAGCAGCCAACCGAGCGCGCCGGTCACGACACCACCGTCCCGGGCACGGTGACGCCGGGCAGGTCGACCGGCGGCCCGGCGGCGTCGGCCGCCCGGACGCCGAGCAGCCGCTCGACGTACTTGGCCAGCACGTCCACCTCCAGATTGACCGGGTCGCCCACCGATCGGGCGCCGAGCGTGGTCAGCGTCAGGGTGGTGGGGATCAGGCCGACGGCGAACCAGTCGGCACCGACCTCCGCCACGGTCAGTGAGACCCCGTCGACGGTGATCGAGCCCT
Organism: Micromonospora phaseoli; assembly: GCF_900109115.1. Taxonomy (GTDB): domain Bacteria; phylum Actinomycetota; class Actinomycetes; order Mycobacteriales; family Micromonosporaceae; genus Micromonospora; species Micromonospora phaseoli. Next base: position 954,064 of record NZ_FNYV01000001.1, on the reverse strand, counting down.
TCTCCACCACGTACCGGGACAGGGCGGCGGGCAGCCGGAACCGGACCGTCTCCCACCGCTGCGCCGGCTCGCGGGAGAGCACCTCGCCCACGCCGTCGACGTGCCCCTGCACCAGGTGCCCACCGAGGCGGCTGCCCAGCGCGGCGGCGCGCTCCAGGTTGACCGGGTCGCCAGTGTGCAGCGCGCCCAGCGCCGAGCGGCGCAGCGTCTCGCCCATCACGTCGGCGGTGAACACCCCGCCGTCGACCTCGACGACGGTCAGGCAGACCCCGTTGACCGCGATCGAGTCGCCGTGCCGCGCGTCGGAGGCGACCAGTGGGCCGCGGACCGCCACCAGGGCGGAGTCCTGCGCCGTCGGGGTCACCTCGACGACCTCGCCCATCTCCTCGACGATGCCGGTGAACATGCCTAGCCCTCCCTCTTTCGGGGCAGCGCGGTGATCCGCAGGTCGGGACCGACCTGCGTAACGTCGGTGATCTCCAGATCGATGGCCTCGGCGATGGTGGTCACACCGGCGTCGGCCAGCGCCGCCGGCCCGGCGCCGAGCAGCCGGGGGGCGAGGTAGCCGACGACCCGGTCGACCAGGCCGGCCGCGAGGAACGCGCCGGCCAGCTGCGGGCCGCCTTCCAGCAGCACGGCCCGGACGCCCCGGCCGTGCAGGGCCGCCAGCAGCGCGGGCAGGTCGACGCCGCCGCCCGGGGCGGTGCCCACCTCGGCGGCGGTGGCCACCCAGGTGGGGGCGGCGCCGTCGCGGACCCGGGCATCGGCCGGGGTACGACCCGCCGAGTCGACCACCACCCGTAGCGGCTGCCGGATGGCCAGGCTGCCGTCGCGCAGGTTGCGCACGGTGAGCCGGGGGTCGTCGGCGAGCACGGTACCCACGCCGACGACGACCGCGTCGACGGTCGCCCGCAGCGCGTGCACGTCCATCCGGGCGGCCTCGGAGGTGATCCACATGCTGGTGCCGTCGGCTGCCGCGGAGCGGCCGTCCAGGGTCGCCGCGTACTTCCAGACGACGTACGGCCAGCCCCGGCGCATGGCGGTCAGCCAGGCCACGTTGCCGCTCTCCGCCTCGGTGCCGCGTACCCCCAGGTCGACCCGGACGCCGGCGGCCCGCAACGTCGCGGCGCCACCGCTGGCGACCGGGTTGGGGTCCGGCACCGCGATGACGACCCGTACCACCCCGGCCTGCACCAGCGCGCTGCTGCAGGGGCCGGTGCGGCCGGTGTGGTTGCAGGGTTCCAGGGTGACGACCGCGGTGCCGCCCTTCGCCCGCTGGCCGGCCTGGGCCAGCGCGACGATCTCGGCGTGCGGTCCGCCGGCGTACGCGTGGAAGCCCTCGCCGACCACCTCGCCGTCGATGTCCAGCAGCACACAGCCGACGACCGGGTTGGGGCTGGTCGTGCCGAGTCCACGCGCCGCGAGCTCGATCGCGCGACGCATCGCCTCGTCCACGGAGACGCTCGCCATCGCCTGCCCCTGCCCTCTCGCTCGTACGCGCAGGCGGAGAGATCGGCCTGGTGGCCGCGGGCAGGCAGCGGAAACCCGGGGACGGCACAGCCGCCCCGGATGGGATCGAGCGCACGCCGGAAGCCCGACGAGCACACGAACCCTTCCGTCCCGCGCGCTGTCTCCCATCCGGACTGTCTGGGCGCGGACGAGCCGCCCCCAACCGTCGGCCCCGGATTCTCACCAGGTCCACCGGGCGGACGAACCGCTCCCGGGTCGCGGGCTTACCACGGTCGGACCGTGGATCACCGCCGGTTCGGAATTTCACCGAGTCCCGCCAGCGCGTGGTGGGTACTGAGCAAAGTCTTACACGGTCGGCGGGGTCTCGGGCTACCGCGCGAGCTACTTCACATGTCGGTGACCGTGGTCACCGACCCCGCGCCGGCGATCCATCGCCACGTACGAGCCGGGTTGGCTCTTGGCCACGGTCTTCATCTCGGAGGCGACGGTCATCGCCGCCAGCGGGTTGGTGATGCGCTTCTCCGCGTCGGAGACGGTGACCCCGATGGAGAGGGTGACCAGCGCGGCCCGACGCACGTTGCCCCGCCGGTCCTTCAACTCCACGTAGCCGCGTTCCCGGTCGGTGGGGTCGTAGAGCGCGTCCGCGGCCCTCTCGAAGTCCGCCGACACCCGGGAGGTGAGCGGCACGACCTGCTCGGGCGTACACACGAAGACGAAGTCGTCGCCACCGACGTGACCGAGGAACGCCGGCGGCAGCGCCACCGCGATCACCGCCCGGTGCAGGCAGCGGGCCAGCGCGGAGATGAAGTCGTCGCCCCGGGAGAACCCGTACCGGTCGTTGACGCTCTTGAACCGGTCGATGTCGATGTAACCGACGGCGTAGTCGGCGCCGCCCCGGACCCGGTCGGCGATCTCCCGACGGATCCGGCTGTTGCCCGGCAGGCCGGTCAGCGGGGAGACCTCGCGGAACTCCTTGTTACGCCGCAGCGTGGAGCTGACCCGGGCGACCAGCTCGGCGTTGTCGAAGGGCTTGACCAGGTAGTCGTCGGCACCGGCGTTGAGCCCGTGGACCTTGTCCTGGGTCATCCCCTTGGCGGTCAGCATGATCACCGGCAGGGCCGCGGTCATCGGGTCGGCGCGCAGCCGCCGGGTCAGTTCCAGCCCGTCCACCCGCGGCATCATCAGGTCGACCACGGCCAGGTCGGGCCGCTCCCGCTCGATCAGTTCGAGGGCCTCCTGGCCGTCGGCGGCGAGAATCACGTCGAACCCCTGCAGCCGCAGGTTGAACTCGACGAACCGGGCGATGTCCTCGTCGTCGTCGACGACGAGGATCACGTCCTTACGATCGTCGGCGGGCTCCACCTCAGGCACCGGGAGCCGCGCGCTCCGCCAAACCCCGGAGCCGGCGTACCGCCTCGGCCGGATCGTCGGCGCCGTAGACGGCGGTGCCGGCGACGAACGCGTCGGCACCCGCCGCGGCGGCCTGCTCGATGGTGTCGGCGGCGATCCCGCCGTCGACCTCGATCCGCAGGTCCAGGTGGCCGGCGTCGACATGCCGTCGCACGGTGCGGACCTTGTCCAGCAACTGCGGGATGAACCGCTGCCCGCCGAACCCGGCCTTGATGGTCATGATCAGCAGCGTGTCGAAGCTCGGCAGCAGGTCGAGGTACGGCTCGATCGGAGTGTCCCGGTCGATCGCCAGCCCCGCCTTGGCGCCCGCCGCCCGCAGGTCCTTGGCCAGCGCCACCGGATCGTCGCAGGCCTCGGCGTGGAAGGTGACGTTGTACGCCCCCGCGTCCGCGTAGCCGGGTGCCCAGCGACGGGGATCAGTGATCATGAGATGTACGTCGAAGGGTAGTTTGGTGGCGGCTCGCAGGCTCTGCACCACGGGCAGCCCGATGGTCAGGTTCGGCACGAAGTGGTTGTCCATGACGTCGACGTGCAACCAGTCCGCGGCGTCCTCGACGGCACGAACTTCTTCGGCAAGACGGGAGAAATCGGCGGCGAGGATGCTGGGCGCGATGATCGGCGGCGGTACGGTCACAGGGCCAGTGTACGAACGCGGCCACCAGCTGCGGCAAGGCGCCGCCAACCGGACACCCCGTGACCCGGAGGTGACCAATGGTGCAGAATCAGCCCGCTCGGATCGGTGGAACGGGACGAAGCGGGGCCCTGACTGGCCAGCCGGCCAGATCGCGGTAACACTCCATCGGGGACGGTGGCGGTAACGTGCAGGCCGGTGGGTGCGGGAACCGGCAGCCGGACGGCCGTTCCCGGGAAGGGCGAACAATGCGACGGTGGCTCGCGGCGCTGGCGCTGGCCAGCGCGGCTGCGGTGGTGCTCAGCGGCTGCGTGCAGCCGGGCGGGACAGACGGGGATCTCACCAACGACTGGCCGGCACTGCGTCCACCGACGATGTTCGTGCCGGTCACCGACGCCTGCCTGCCCCGGGTCACGGCGGTCGTCCAGGCGAGCACCTACGAGACCGTGGACTGCGCCCGCAACCACCTCGCCGAGGCGGTCCACGTCGGCACGTTCACCGCCGCAGCCGCCGAGGGTGCGCGGCCGGAGCCGGGATCGGCGGCACTGCGCACGGCCCGGGCCGAGTGCGACCAGCGGGCCCGGTTGGTACTCGGCGGCGACTGGCACACCGCCCGACTGACCCTCAACATCGCCCTGCCGTCCGCGTCGGCCTGGAACAGCGGTGCCCGTTGGTTCCGCTGCGACCTGAGCGAGACCGACAGCATCGACAACACCCGGCCGGTCAACCGCACCGGCAGCCTCCGCGGAGCGCTGATCGGTGATTCGCCGCTGGTGCACCGCTGCTTCGATCCGAAGCTCATCGGCGACAGCCTGAACTACATGGCCCCGGTGCTCTGCACCGAGCCGCACGGCGCCGAGTTCGTCGGGGTGTACATCGAACAGGACCTGAGCTGGGAGCAGTTCGTCGGCTCGGCCGGCCAGGCCCACAAGCGGTGCATGGAACTGATCGCCGCGTTCGCCGACGTACCCAACAACGCCGACCTGCCCTACCGCGCCGGATCCATCTTCTACCCGCCCTCGCAGCGGGAGTGGGAGGAGGGCGACCGGGGGGTGCGCTGCCTCCTGTGGAGCGACGACCGCAAGCTGACCGGTTCGATGCGCGGAGTCGGCCCGCGGGGACTGCCGGTCACCTGAGCCCGGTGCCGTATGCTCGCGCTCCGTGGCGTGCCGCGACCGGCGGACGCGGGGGCCGGCGGCGCTTCGACGGCAGGGTGTGCTGGCTCTCCCTGCCCTCGCCGGCGGCGTGAGCAGGAGGTCGACGGGTATGCGACGGTGGCTGACCGGAGTCGCGCTGGGTGCCGTGGTGACGACGACGCTGCTCGGCTGCACGAAACCGGCCGGAACCGACGGTGACCTGGTCGACGGCTGGGCGCCGATGGCCGCACCGACGGTGTTCACCCCCGAAGCCGGAACGTGCCACGCCCGGCCGCAGGACGTCGGCTACCTCAGCGCGTACGCGCCGGTGGACTGCGCGCAGCCGCATCGGGCCGAGACCCTGCACGTCGGGACGCTCGACGACGTGGCGGGCACGAGCCCACCGAAGACCGGCAGCGCGGGAATGCGCACCGCGTTCGGCGAGTGCGACCGCCGGGCACGCGCGGCGCTGGGCGGCGACTGGCGTGGCGCACGGATCGGGATCAGCGTCGTCCTCCCGTCGCCGCAGGCATGGACCGGTGGGGCGCGCTGGTTCCGCTGCGACGCCCACGAGCTGCAGGGGCTCGACACCCCGATCCCCGTACGGCGCACGGACAGCCTCTCCGGCTCGCTGGACGGGTCGTCGAAGTTGCGGCACGGCTGCTTCGACGCGAAGACCGAGGGCGACGACGTGACCGAGATGGTGGCCGTGAAGTGCAGCGCCGGCCACCGGTCCGAGTTCGCCGGCATCTGGCGGGCCCCCGACACCAGCTGGTCCGCCTTTCTCAAGGACACCGGACGGGCGCACCGGGGTTGCCGAAGCACGATCGCCCGGTTCGCCAAGGTGCCGGACGACGGCAACCTCCAGTACCGCGTGGGCACGATCTTCTATCACCCGTCGGAAGACGAGTGGCGCAGCGGCAACCGGGGAGTGCAGTGCTTCCTGTGGATCAGCGACCGCACTCTCACCCGATCGATGAAGGGTGCCGGGCCGCAGGCCCTGCCGATCACCTGAGGCGTCCCCTGGCAGCGGATCACCTCAGGTGCGGGCGGTCTCAGACGGTGCGGTCAGGTGCGGCGCAGCAGGGCGAGAAACATCGCGTCGGTGCCGTGCCGGTGCGGCCACAGCTGCACCGTCGGTCCGTCGCCGAGCCCCGGCATCCCGGCCGGCAGCAGCGGCCGGGCGTCGAGGAAATCCACCGGCGCGCCGCAGCGGCGGGCCGCCTCGGTCACCGTCACGTGGGTCTCCACCGTGTGCGGCGAACAGGTCACGTAGGCCACCACCCCGCCGGGGCGGACCGCCCGCAGCCCGGCCACGAGCAGCTCGCGCTGCAACCGGGTCAGCGCGGACAGGTCCGAGGGCTTGCGTCGCCAGCGCGACTCCGGTCGACGGCGCAGCGAACCCAGCCCGGTGCACGGCGCGTCGACCAGCACCCGGTCGAAGTGTTCCGCCGGCAGCTTCGCCTCGGCACCCACCAGCCGGCCGTCGGTGTGCAACACGGTCACCGGCAGCCCCCGGGTCGCGCTCGCGACCAGCCGGGCCCGGTGCTCGGCGACCTCCACCGCGGTCAGCCGCGCGTCACGTTGCGCCGCCAGTGCCCCGAGCAGCGCCGACTTGCCGCCAGGCCCGGCACACAGGTCGAGCCATCGGCCGTCCGCGCCGTCCACCGGCGCCTCGGCGAGGGCGCTGGCCACCAGTTGGGAGCCCTCGTCCTGGACGTGGGCGCGGCCGTCGGCCACCGCGGCCAGTTCACCGGGCGCACCGCCGCCGAGATAGACGGCGTACGGCGAGAAGGCACCCGGCGCGCCATTGACCTCGTCGGCGAGTTCCACCGGGTCGGCCAGGCCGGGCCGGGCGCACAGGTGCACGGCCGGACGCACATTGTCCTCGATCAGCAGTCGGGTGGTCTCGCCGAGATCTCCGCCGAGCGCCTCGCTGAACGCCCGGACGATCCACTGCGGATGGCTGTAGGCCAGCGCCAGATGACCGATCGGGTCGGTCTCGATCGGCGGCGCCAGTCGGGTCACCCACTCGTCGATGTCGCTTCCGGCGACCTCACGCAGCACCGCGTTGGCGAAGCCGGTGGCGCCCTGGCCGACCGCACGGACGAGGTCCACGGTCGACGAGACCGCCGCGTGCGCCGGTACCCGGGTGTGCAGCAACTGGTACGCGCCGATCCGCAGCGCGTCGCGCACCGGCGGGTCGATCCGCTGCACGTCCCGGCCGGCGGCGGTGGTGAGGATCGCGTCGAGGGTGCCGAGATGACGCAGCGTGCCGTAGGTCAGCTCGGTGGCGAAGGCGGCGTCGCGACCGGTCAGCCCCGCGTCGCGCAGCACCGCCGGCAGCACCAGGTTGGCGTACGCGTCGTCGCGGTGCACCGCCTCGATCGCCTCGTACGCGGCGTACCGTGGCCGGTCCATCACCGGCCGTCCGGCGCGCGGCTCCCGGCGCTCCGTGCCCCGGCGGGGTGCGGTGTCTCTCACGCGAACTCCTCCCCACCACTGACCCGGACGCCGCGCGCCCAGTCGGTCGCGGGCATGGGCCGCTTGCCCGCCGCGCGCACCTCGCCGAGCCGGACCGGGCTGGTCGCCGTGCCGGCCACCACCTCGTTCTTGGCGACCAACAACTCGCCGGGCTTGAGGCCGGGCGCGTCGGGCGCCGGGGTCACCGGTCCCAGCTTGATCCGCTCGCCCCGGAACGTCGTCCACGGGCCGGGCGCGGGGGTGCAGGCGCGGATCCGCCGGTCCACCGCGAAGGCGGGATCGGACCAGCGCACCCGGGCGTCCTCCACGGTCAGCTTCGGTGCCAGCGAGACCCCGTCGGCGGGCTGCGGCTCCGCCCGCGCGGTGCCGTCCGCCAACGCGTCGAGCACCGCTACCAGCAGCCCGGCACCGCTGTGGGCCAACCGCTCCAGCAGGTCGCCGGAGGTGTCGGCGGGCTTGATCTCGTCGGTGAGCGTGCCGTAGACGGGCCCGGTGTCCAGCCCCTCCTCGAGCTGGAACACGCTGGCCCCGGTCAGCTCGTCGCCGTGCAGCACGGCGTGCTGCACGGGTGCGGCCCCCCGCCAGGCGGGCAGCAGCGAGAAGTGCAGGTTGACCCAGCCGTGCCGGGGGATGTCCAACGCGACCGGCGGCACCAGCGCGCCGTAGGCGACCACCGGCACGCAGTCGGGCGCCAGCTCCCGCAGCCGGTCCAGGAACTCCGGTTCGCGGGGACGGGCCGGGGTGAGCACCTCGATGCCGTGCTCGTCGGCCCAGGCACCGACCGGGGAGCGGTGCAGGCCCCGACCGCGCCCGGCGGGAGCGTCCGGTCGGGTGAGCACGGCGACCAGTTCGTGCCGGGAGTCGGCCACGGCCCTCAGTGCGGGAACGGCGACGGCCGGCGTACCGGCGAAGATCACACGCACTGGTTCACCGCTCCAGGCCGAAGGGGCTGCCGACGGTGTGCGGGCTCAGCTTGACCGTGGGCGGGGCGGCGACGTCGTACCACTCGGCCTGGCGGATCGCCTTCATCGCCTCCTTGCGGCCGGCCGGATCCAGCCGGTCGACGAAGAGCACCCCGTCGAGGTGATCGGTCTCGTGCTGCACGCAGCGCGCCATCAGCCCCGTGCCGACGATCTGCAACGGGTCCCCGTAGCCGTTGAAGCCCTTGGCGATCACATTCTGGCGGCGTTTGGTGTCGAAGTAGAGCCCGGGAATGGAGAGGCAGCCCTCCGGGCCGTCCTGCTCCTCGACGTCCGGGAACTCCAGCACCGGGTTCACCAGGTGGCCGAGCACGTCGTCGACGTCGAAGGTGAACACCCGCAGGCCCACGCCGAGCTGCGGCGCGGCGAGGCCGGCACCGCTGCTCTCCAGCATGGTGTCGGTCAGGTCAGCGATGAGCTTGCGCAGCTCGACGTCGAAATCGACCACCGGATCGGCCGGCGTGCGCAGCACCGGATCCCCGAACAGACGGATGGGCTGGACGGTCACGCGGGTTGGCTCCTTAGCGGCGGACGGCAGTGCCGTACCAGTCTACGGAGTGCCCGGCGCCGTCCCGGCCGGCGCATCACGATCGGTGGCCGGGGCGAGTGCACCCAGAGCCACCGGAAGGTTGTCGTAGCCACGCAGTGTCAGCCGGTCCCGACGCCGTGGCATGCCAGCCGCAGCGAGCTCCGGCAACCGGCGCAGCAGTGTGACGAACGCGATCTGCGCCTCCAGCCGGGCCAGCCCGGCGCCAAGGCAGTAGTGCGGCCCGGCGCCGAAGGCGAGCGGGTTCAGCTGGGCTCGCCAGGGGTCGAACCGCTCGGGGTGCGGGTACCGCCGGGGGTCCCGGTTGGCCGCGCCGAGCAGCAGCACGATCCAGCTGCCGGCCGGTAGCTGGATCCCACCGACCACGAGCGCCGCACCGCTGGCACGGGTGGTCAGCTGCACCGGTGAGTCGTAGCGCAACAGCTCGTCCACGTACGCCGGGGCGTGCTCCGGATACCGACGTAGCGCGTCGGCCGCCTGGGGATGGGCCAGCAGCACCGTCAGGCCGTTGCCGAGCAGGTTGGTGGTGGTCTCGAAGCCCGCGACGAGCAGGATCACCAGGTTGCTCAGCAGCTCCTCGCCGGAGAGCCGTTCACCGGCGTCGTGCGCCTGTACCAGGGCGGTGATCAGGTCGTCGCCCGGCTCGCGGCGACGGGCGGCCACCAACTCGGTGAAGTAGCCGCGCAGCTCGGTGGCGCCGGCGTCGGCCACGGCCAGCTCCGCCTCGGTGATCTCGGGCTCCAGGACGCCGGTCAGGTCGGCCGCCCAGCGCCGGAACAGCGGGCGGTCGACGGCGGGCACCCCGAGCAACTCGCAGATCACCCTGAGCGGCAGCGGGTAGGCGAACTCGGCCATGAAGTCGACCGGGGTGCCGTCCCGGCTGGCCGCCGCCATGGCGTCGATCAGCAGGTCAGCCTCAGCCGCCACCACCTCTCGGAGGTCCGCGATCCGGCGCGGAGTGAAGGCTCCGGCGGCCAGTCGGCGCATCCGGCCGTGGTCGGGCGCGTTGGTCCGCAGCATCGACCGTGCGATCGACGACAGGGCCGGACTGTTCCGCCAGTCCGGCATGACGGCATCCCGCACGTCCCCCTCCAAGACCCGGACGTGCGGATCCCGGAGCAGCTCGGCGGCCTCGGCATGGCCGGTGACGGCGTACGTGCCCGGACCGACCTGGACGACCGGCCCGTAGGCGCGCAACCGTTCGTACGTCGGGTACGGGTCGACGCGCCCTTCGGGCGACATGAGCGACGCGAACGTCTCAGCCACGTCCATCCGGGCCTCCTCGGTCTCCCAGGGCCCCCAATCATGCCCGGGCGACACCAGCGAGGCGGCTCGTCCGGAGTTCAGCCGGCGGCGCCGGACTCCCCCGCCAGCACCGCGTCGCCGGCGAGCAGTGCGTGCTCCGGCAGCGGCAGGTGGATGTCGTGAGCCGCCTCCCAGTCGTGGATCAGGCTGGGGTGGGCCTGCTCGGCGAAGTAGTCGATCGCGCTGCGGCCACCCACCACGGGCTCCTCGACCTCGGCGACCAGCCGGCCGGGGACCAGCCGGAACCCGTTGCGCACTGCGGCGCTGAGCCGCCGGTGCCCGTTGACCACGAAGAAGTACTCACCGGTGTAGCCGATCTCGATCGGCTCCAGACCAGTCTCGCCGGCGGCGGCGACGTCGGCGACGAACGTCGAGTCCCAGAGGCCGCGCAGGCCAGTGGCGTCCTCGGTCGGGTAGACGCGGCTCGGGTCGAGCAGCAGCAGCGGCGGGGCGCCGCGCAGCACGTCGGGAGCGAGCCGCCCCTCGTACGCGTCGACGATGCGCTCGATCACCTCTCCGGCGGGGGCCCGGGTGGTGTCGCAGATCAGGTCGTAGTTGCGCAGCCGGGCCTTGTCCACGCCGTACCGGACGAGGAACCGCCCCCGCTCGCTCTCGCTGCGCTCCCGGAGCCGGGCCTTGGCCTCCTCCAGCGAGGTGTAGCTCTCCGCCGGTCCGGAGGGACGCAGCAGCACCCGCCGGGCGGCCTCACCCGGCTCGGTGATCATGTGCACCTTGAGCGCATGGGTGAAGAAGTGCCAGGCCAGCCGGGAGTCCATGACGAGACTCTCACCGGAGGCCGCGATGTCCCGTTGGAGCTGGTCGACGTAGCCGTCGACCGCCTGGTCCAACTCCGCGTGCAGGTTCAGCTGGAGCGCGGTCATCTGCCGGTCCTGGGCCATCTGCCGGTAGAGGTCACCGACGCTGACCCGGCGCAGGCCGAGCCGTTTGGCGATCTCGACCGAGACGGTGCTCTTGCCGCTGCCGAGGTCACCGTTGAAGACGATCGACTGACGAACGGTCACGACTGGTCCACCCCTGATCACGGCTGGTCTAGCTCATCGATGTCCGCGCCGCACAGACGCGGTTCCGCCGTCGTCGGGCCGCCCTCCGACGTCTCCAGTTCGACTGGATTCGCCGCACACCCCGGCATGACGGGCGATGCTACCACCTCCACCGGGGCAGACCCGAGGACGCGGCGACGAGCGGGCGCGCCAACACACAGCGCCATGATCGGGTAACATATCGCAACGATTGGGACATCCGCCGGTACCCACCGTCACCGACGCGGTCAGAACAGCGCGAGCGGATCGACCTGGAGACGTACCGGGTCCGCCGCCTTACGCGCGCTACGTACGCCGGCCGCCACGTGCAACGCCTCGGCCAGGGCCGACGCGCGCGCCCGGGGCACCCGCACCAGCATCCGTTCCCGCTCGCCCTCGGCCGGCACCGGGCCGAGCAACTCCGCCCCGTCGGGCAGCCGCGCCTGCGCCAACAGGTCGGCCACCGCGGCGGGCAGGCCGGTCACACTGGCCATCCGCATGGCCGGCGGGAAGCCCAGCTCCCGCCGCTCGGCCAGTTCCCGGGCGGCGAACCAGCCGGCGTCCCAGCGCAACAGCGCCTGCACCGGGGCGAGGGCGCCGTCGGCGACCACCACGACCCGGCCACCCGTGGCCGCTGGCCGGGCCAACGCGGCCGCCGCTGTCCAGCGGCGCAGGGCCTCCTCCCCCGCGCGCAGGTCGGCGCGGGTGAGCAGCGCCCAGCTGTCCAACAGGAGCACCGCGCCGTAACCGCCGGCCGCGACCGGCTCGGCCCCCGGGGTCGCGATCACCAACCCGGCGCCACCGGGGACCTCGGCCAGCACCTCCTCCCGCCCGGAGGTGCGTACCGGCACCCCGGGGAAGGCCCGGCCCAACTCCTCCGCCGTCCGGCGGGCACCGGTGACCGAGGCCCGCAGCCGCCGCCCCCCACAGTGCGGACAGGCGTACGCGGCGGCGACCCGGCCACACCAGCGGCAGGCCGGCGTGCCACCGGCCGACGGCAGGCCGAGCGGCCCGGCACAGTGCGGGCAGCGGGCCGGGGTACGGCAGTCGGCGCAGGCCACCGACGGCAGGTAGCCGCGGCGGGGCACCTGGACCAGAACCGGAAGCTCCACCCGCAGCGCCTCCCGGGCGGCGGTCCAGGCCAGGCTCGGCAGCCGGGCGGTCGCCGCGCCCGGATCGCGGGCCAGTTGCGGATCGTCGCCGGTCGGCGCGATCGCCGGGGTACGCGCCCGCAGCACCGCCCGGTCGGCGACCACCTCGCGGGCCCAGCCGGTCTCCACCAGCAGCTGCGCCTCGGCGGTGCGGGCGTAGCCACCGAGCAGCGCACCGGCGCCTTCGAGCTGGGCGCGGGTGAGCAGCACCTCGCGGGCGTGCGGGTACGGCGCCCGTGGCTCGGCGTGCAGGTCGTCGCCGTCGTCCCAGATGGCCACCAGCCCCAGCCGGGCGACGGGGGCGAACATGGCCGCCCGGGTGCCGATCACCACCGGCGCGGCGGCCAGGCGGGCGGCGAGGAAGGCGCGGTAGCGCCGCGCGGGACCGAGCGCGGCGGAGAGGCAGACATGCCGGCCCGGGCCGAGCTGTGCGGCCAGCGCGGCATCGAGTCGGTCCAGGTCCCGTCCGTCGGCGACCACCACCAGGGCGCCGCGGCCGGCGGCCACGGTGGCGGCGATCACGGTGGCGTAGCGGGCGGCCCAGTCCTCCCCGGGCAGCGCCGACCACACGGCCCGGGGTGCGCGCCCGTCGGCCAGTGCCCGCAGCAGCGCCGGCCCGGCCGGGTAGTCGCGCCATCCGTCGGTCTCCGGCGGCGCCACGCCGCCCCCCGGCTCGGCCGACGGGACCGGCTCGGCCGACGGGACCGGCTCGGCCGACGGGACCGGCTCGGCCGACGGGACCGGCTCGGCCGACGGGACCGGCTCGGCCGACGGGACCGGCTCGGCCGACGGGACCGGCTCGGCCGACGGGACCGGCTCGGCCCTGGGCTCGCCGGCCGGGGCCGGAGCCTGGGCGAGGATCTCCTTCTCCACCCGGGCGTGCCGCGGCGGGACCGCGAGGCGCAGCACGTCGGCGAGGCTGCCGGCGTACCGGTCGGCGACCACCCGGGCGAGCCGGGCCACCTCGGGGGCCAGCACGGGCACCGGGGAGACCACCTTCTCCAGGTACGCCAGCCGGGGATGGTCGGACCGCTCGACCCGCTCCAGCAACCAGCCGTCGACGAGCTGGCCGGCGAAGCGCACCTTCACCCGCACGCCGGGCACCGCGTCGGCGGCCAGCGCCTGCGGCACCAGGTAGTCGAAGGGACGGTCCAGGTGAGCCAGCGGCACATCGACGCAGACACGGGCGACCGGCGACCCGTCAGCGGGCCGCCGGTCGTCACGCCTGGTGGTTGTCAGGCTCCCGCGGCCGACTTGAGGTCGGCGGCCCGGTCGGTGTTCTCCCAGGTCAGGTCCGGCAACTCGCGGCCGAAGTGGCCGTAGGCGGCGGTCTGCCCGTAGATCGGGCGCAGCAGGTGCAGGTCCCGGATGATGGCGGCCGGACGCAGGTCGAAGATCTCGGTGACCGCCTTCTCGATCGAGGCGACCGGCACCGTCTCGGTGCCGAACGTCTCGACGAACAGGCTCACCGGGTGCGCCTTGCCGATCGCGTACGCGACCTGCACCTCGCAGCGCTCGGCCAGGCCGGCGGCGACCACGTTCTTGGCCACCCATCGCATGGCGTACGCGGCCGAGCGGTCGACCTTCGACGGGTCCTTGCCGGAGAAGGCGCCGCCACCGTGCCGGGCGTAGCCACCGTAGGTGTCCACGATGATCTTCCGCCCGGTCAGGCCGGCGTCACCCATCGGGCCACCGATCTCGAACCGGCCGGTCGGGTTGACCAGCAGCCGGTAGCCCTCGGTGTCGAGCCCGAGGCTCTCCAGCTCGGGGGCGATGACGTGGTCGCGCACGTCCGGGGTGAGCAGCGAGTCCAGCGAGATGTCCGCGGCGTGCTGGCTGGAGACGACAACGGTGTTCAGCCGCACCGGACGCAGTCCGTCGTACTCGATGGTGACCTGGGTCTTGCCGTCGGGGCGCAGGTACGGCACCGTGCCGTCCTTGCGGACCGCGGAGAGCCGCCGGGCCAGTCGGTGCGCGAGCGCGATGGGCAGCGGCATCAGCTCGGGCGTCTCCGAGCAGGCAAAGCCGAACATCATGCCCTGGTCGCCCGCGCCCTGCGCGTCCAAGGCGCTCTCGGAGGCACCGGTACGCAGCTCGAAGGCGTTGTCGACACCCTGGGCGATGTCCGGCGACTGGGAGCCGATGGAGACGCTGACGCCGCAGGACGCGCCGTCAAAGCCCTTCTTGGACGAGTCGTAGCCGATGTCGAGAATGGTCTCCCGCACGATCGTCGGGATGTCGGCGTACGCCTTGGTGGTCACCTCACCCGCGACGTGGACCTGGCCGGTGGTGATGAGGGTCTCCACGGCGACCCGGCTGTGCGGATCCTGGGTTAGCAGGGCGTCGAGGATGCCGTCGCTGATCTGGTCGGCGATCTTGTCCGGGTGGCCCTCCGTGACCGATTCGGACGTGAAAAGGCGGCGTGTCACGGCACTCCTAGGTTATTTGACGTCGTTCCGCGGCAGTGTAGTCACCTACCGTCCCCGGCGGCGTCAGATGGTCGTGTTGTCGTCCAACGAGTCAGGATGAGCCACCGGCCTGGAGGAGACGCCGGCCAGCCGGGGGACCACCAGGTCCCACACGCCGTCGGCGAGATCCTCCTTGGACTGCTCGGGCATCCGGGTGACCGAACCGTCCACGCCGACGACGGTGGCCGCGTTGGTCTCGGCGCCGAAGACCTTGTCCGGCCCGACCTCGTTGATGACGATGAGGTCGGCCCGTTTGCGGGCCAGTTTGGCGCGCCCGTTGGCCTCGGCGTCGCCGGTCTCGGCGGCGAACACCACCAGCACCTGCTGCGGTCGACGGCGCCGGCCCAGCTCGGCGGCGATGTCCGGGTTGGTGACGAGCTCGATGGCGGGTGCCGCGCCGTCGTCCGACTTCTTGATTTTGTCAGGCGCGTACGTCGCCGGTCGGAAATCGGCCGGAGCCGCCGCCATCACGACCACGTCGGCCTCGGCCGCCGCCTTCAGCGTCGCCTCCCGCAGCTCGCCGGTGGTGCCGACCCGGACCAGGTCCGCCCCGGCCGGATCGCCCAGCGACACGTTGGCCGAGATCAGCGTGACCCGGGCACCCCGGGCGAGGGCGGAGCGGGCGAACGCGTAGCCCTGCTTGCCGGAGGAGCGGTTACCGAGGAAGCGCACCGGGTCCAGTGGTTCCCGGGTGCCGCCGGCGGTGACCACCACGTGCCGGCCGGTCAGGTCGGCCGGGGCGTCGACGCCCCGGGCCAGGATGCGGCGGGACACCGCGAAGATCTCGGCCGGGTCGGGTAACCGCCCCTTGCCGGTGTCGGCGCCGGTGAGCCGCCCGACGGCCGGCTCGATGACGCGTACGCCCCGGGCGCGCAGCGTCGCGACGTTGGCGACGGTGGCCGGATGCTCCCACATCTCGGTGTGCATGGCCGGTGCCAGCACCACCGGGCAGCGGGCGGTGAGCAGGGTGTTGGTCAGCAGGTCGTCGGCGAGCCCGTGGGCCGCCCTGGCCAGCAGGTCCGCGGTGGCCGGCGCGACCACTACCAGATCGGCCTGCTGACCGAGGCGTACGTGCGGCACCTCGTGCACGTCGGACCAGACGTCCTCGGCCACCGGCTGCCCGGAGAGCGCCGCCCAGGTGGGCGCGCCGACGAAGCGCAGCGCGGCGGCGGTCGGCACGACCCGGACCTGGTGACCCGACTCGGTGAACAGGCGTAGCAGTTCACACGCCTTGTAGGCGGCGATGCCACCGCCTACACCGAGGACGACCCGGGCGCTCATCGCCGCGTGGAGGCTACGGCTGGTCGGTCGGCTCGGCGGTGAGCAGGCCGGCGTTGATCTCGCGCATGGCGATGGAGAGCGGCTTCTCCTGGGGGGTGGTCTCGACCAGCGGGCCGACGTACTCCAGCAGGCCCTCGCCGAGCTGGCTGTAGTAGGCGTTGACCTGGCGCGCGCGCTTGGCCGCGAAGATGACCAGCGCGTACTTGGACGTCGTCTTCTCCAGGAGCTCGTCGATCGGCGGGTTGGTGATGCCTTCGGGGTTGGCGATGGATCCCACGGATGAACCTCTGCGTCTTTCGCACGGACCGCGCGAGCGCGGTGCCGGCGCTCAACCGCGCGGACGCGGCCGGGCCGGAGCCAGGAAGGAAGAACCGGTGAATCCTACCAGTTCGTCCACGACCCGTTCGGTACGGTCATGCGCAACGCAGTGGTCGAAGGCCGCGACCACCGCCGGCGCCGGTAGCCGGCCGGGCGGATGGAGTAGGACGAGTCGTGCCTGGGGCCACTCGGCCCGGACCAGCAGCGCCCCGTCGAGGTCGAGCGGGAGCAGGACCGGCTGCCCGGCGGCGAGCCGACCGCGCAGCGGCCCGGATTCCGTGCCGCGCCGGTAGGCCCCGAGCCGACTCCACTCCAGCAGCTCACCGGCGGCGAGCCGCCGATCGAACTCCGCCGGCGTGAGGAAGTGCCGGTGGACGCCGTCAAGCTCGCTGCGCCGGCGGGGCCGGGTGGTGACCGCGACAGGCGTCCACACAGACGGAGAACGCGCCCGGATCAGCTCGACGACACTCTCCCTGCCGGCACCGGATGGGCCGGCCAGGACAGTGAGCCGAGCCGCCGGGCGCGCCTCGTCATCCAAGCTCACTGCTTGTTTCTACACGCAGTCGTGCTCAGTTTGCGGCGAACTCCCCAAGCAGGGCCTTGCGCTGCTGCTCGCCGAGGCCACGCAGGCGACGGCTGTCGGCGATCTTGAGCTTCTCCATGATCTGGGTGGCCCGGATCTTGCCGATGCCCGGCATGGCCTGCAGCACGGCCGACACCTTGAGCTTGCCGACGACATCGTCGGACTCGGCCCGCTCGAGGACGGCACCGAGGGTGGTCTTGCCCTGCTTGAGCTGCTCCTTCAGCTCGGCACGGGCTTTGCGGATCTCCGCAGCCTTTTCCAGCGCGGCTGCGCGCTGCTCGGGGGTCAGTGACGGGAGCGGCACCAGTTCTCCTCAGGTCCCTATCGCGACGGGCGGGACGCGCCGCCGCATCTGTGAAACGTGGTGTCGCTGTGAACCGAGGGGTTCCCAGCGCGGGGAAAACTAGCGGTCAACGGAGCTTTCGGCAACGTGGGCGCGCGATGATCACCACAAAGTGACCGAGCCGTCAGTCAGTCAGGACGTCGCCAGGACGGCTCGACAGTCGGCCACCGCCCGGTCCGCGGCAGCCCGCAACGCCTCCGGATCCGGCCCGGCGCCCAACACCTCCCGCGAGTACGCGGGCAGCACGGCAGGCAGCGCGGAGCCGAAGACGACCCG
The DNA here is from genome assembly GCF_900109115.1 of Micromonospora phaseoli. Classification (GTDB taxonomy): domain Bacteria; phylum Actinomycetota; class Actinomycetes; order Mycobacteriales; family Micromonosporaceae; genus Micromonospora; species Micromonospora phaseoli. The sequence continues at coordinate 936,641 of NZ_FNYV01000001.1, read as the reverse complement.
CAGATCCGCCGCTGTGGCGCCCTGTGCGCCGAGGCCCGGCGCGAGCAGTGGACCGTTCACCGCGGAGAGGTCGCAGCCGGTCTCCCCGACCGTCGCCCCGATCACCAGGCCGATGCTGCCGAGCGGCTCGACACCCGCGTTGAGCTGGGAAATCTCGTCGATCACCAGCTGTGCGACGGTGCGTCCGTCGGCTCCGGTGGCCCGCTGCACCGAGGCGCCCTCCGGATTGGAGGTGAGCGCCAGGACAAACACTCCGCCGCCGTGTTCGGCAGCCAGTTCGAACATCGGGGCAAGGGAGCCGACCCCCAGGAAGGGGCTCGCGGTCACCGCGTCGACATACACAGGGCTGGATGGATCCAGGTACGCCGACGCGTAGGCCCGAACCGTCGAGCCGATGTCGCCGCGCTTGACGTCGAGCAGAACGAGCGAGCCGCGTTCGCGTAACTGTCGGATAGTTGACTCAAGTACCGCCACGCCTTGGGACCCGAATCGCTCGAAGAACGCCGACTGGGGCTTGACCACCGCAACCCGGTCACCGAGGGCGTCAACGACGGTCCGGGCGAACCGCTCGACACCGTTCACATCGTCGCTAAGGCCCCAACTGGCCAGCAATGCCGGATGTGGGTCGATTCCCACGCAGAGCGGCCCACGCTCGCTGACCGCTCGCTGCAACCGGACGCCGAAACTCTCCATCTCGCCAGTGCCTTTCTCTCGTCCCTCGTCGACCGACGCCGCCGCGGCCGCCCTGCCGGAAGTACTCAATCTCGTCCGATACATCGGCGTCCGGCTACTCAACCTGGATCGCCGGCCGGATGCGCCTACTCAACTCCGGTGGCCTCCAGACATCCGTCTACTCAGCCTCAGCCCGCCTCGACCGCTGCCGCGACGCCCGCAACGATCAGCGTCAATTCGTCGTCGGTGGTGACGTACGGCGGCATCGTGTAGACCAGATCGCGGAACGGACGCAGCCACACCCCCCGCGCCACCGCCGCCGCGGTGGCCGCGGCGAGGTCCACCTCGTGGTCCAGCTGCACCACGCCGATCCCGCCGAGCACCCGCACGTCCGCCACGCCGGGTGCGTCGCGCAGCGGCTCCAGTCCGGCGCGCAGACCCCGCTGGAGCATCGACACCTGCCCGGCCCAGTCGCCGGCCCGCAACAGGCCGAGGGAGGCGTTGGCGACCGCGCAGGCAAGTGGATTACCCATGAACGTCGGGCCGTGCGCCAACACACCGCCGGCCCGGATGCCCCGCGCGATCTCCGCCGTGCAGAGCGCCGCCGCCAGCGTGAGGTAGCCGCCGGTGAGGGCCTTGCCCACACACATCACGTCCGGAGCGACCCCGGCGTGCTCGGCGGCGAACATCGTGCCGGTGCGGCCGAAGCCGGTGGCGATCTCGTCGAAGATGAGCAGGACCCCGTGCGCGCGGGTCACCTCCCGCAGCACCCGCAGATAGCGCGGATGGTGGAAGCGCATCCCGCCGGCCCCCTGCACCACCGGCTCGACGATCACCGCGGCCAACTCGTGGGCGTGCCGTTCGACCGCGTCGACCAGCGCTGCCTCGTACGCCGGGTCGGGCGCGGTCTCGAAGCCGCCCGGTGGCGCCGGGGCGAAGACCTGCCGGGGCAGTACGTCGCCCCAGAGGTGGTGCATGCCGCCCTCGGGATCGCAGACGCTCATCGGGTGGAAGGTGTCGCCGTGGTACCCGCCGCGCCAGGTACCCAGTCGGCGGCGCTGCGGCCGGCCGATGGCCCGCTGATACTGCAGGCACATCTTCACCGCGACCTCGACGCTGACCGAGCCGGAGTCGGCGAGGAACACGTGCTCCAGCCCCTCCGGCGCCAGCTCGACCAGGCTGCGGGCCAGCTCGACAGCCGGGGCGTGGGTGAGCCCGCCGAACATCACGTGACTCATCCGGCCCAGCTGGTCGGTCACCGCCGCGTCCAGCACCGGATGCCGGTAGCCGTGGATCGCCGCCCACCAGGACGACATCCCGTCGACCAGTTCACGGCCGTCGGCCAGCCGTAGCCGCACCCCCTCGGCACCGTCCACCAGGTACGGCGACACGGCCGGCGGCAGCGCGGCGTACGGATGCCAGACGTGCGCGGCGTCGGCGGCGAGGAGCTCCTCCGGCGTCACGACCCGGCCGCGGCGCGCACCGGTGTGGCCCTCGCCGCGCGGGCCACCGCGCGGGGCAGCGCCGGGCCGCGGTAGATGAAGCCGGTGTAGAGCTGCACCAGGCTCGCGCCCGCGTCGAACATCCGGGTGGCGGCGTCGGGGTCGACGATGCCGCCCACCCCGATGATCGGCAGCTGTCCGCTCGTCTCGGCGTGGACGAAGGCGACCACCTGCCGTGCCCGGTCGGCCAGTGGCCGTCCGGAGAGTCCCCCGGTCTCGCCGGAGCGTCCCTGGTCGGCCGGGGCCAACCCGTCCCGTCCGAGAGTGGTGTTCGTGGCGATCACCCCGGCGGCGCCCCGGGCCAGGCACACCTCCAGCAGGTCGGCGATGGCCGACTCGGTCAGGTCAGGGGCGATCTTCACCAGCACCGGCTTCTCCCCCACCAGCGCGGTCAGCAACGCGTCCAGGTGGCCACGGTCCTGCAGCGCACGCAGCCCGGGAGTGTTCGGGGAGGAGACGTTGACCGCGAAGTAGTCGCCGTGGCCGCGCAACGCGCGGTACGACGCCTGGTAGTCCGCCACCGCGTCGTCCAGCGCCGTCACCTTCGACTTGCCCAGCGAGATCCCCAGCGGCACACCGATCGGGCGGGGCAGCGCCGCGAGCCGGTCCGCCAGCGCCTGCGCCCCGGCGTTGTTGAAGCCCATCCGGTTGATCACGGCCTCGCTGGCGGGCAACCGGAACAGCCGTGGCCGGGGGTTGCCCGGCTGCGGGTGCGCCGTCACCGTGCCGACCTCGACGAAGCCGAAGCCCAGCGCCGGCCACGCCGGCAGCGCCGCCCCGTCCTTGTCCATCCCGGCGGCCAGCCCGACCGGGTTGGGAAACCGCACCCCGAACACGGTGCGGGGCGCCGCCACGGCGTACCGGGCCCGGGCCGCCGCCAGCGCCACCGGCATCCGCGACAGCGCGGCCAGCCTCCGCAGGGTGAACTCGTGCGCCGCCTCGGCGTCGCCGCCGCCGAGGCGGAACAACCCGGGCCGTACGGTCCGCTCGAAGATCACCGTTGCGCCCGCAGGTTGGCGTGCAGGTCCTGCAGTGGGCGTACCTGCATGTCACCGCGGATGCGGGCCTCGATGCCCATGACCGCAGCCGCGGCCCCGGGCACCGTGGTGACGCACGGGATGTCCGCGGTGACGGCCGCGCTTCGGATCTCGTACCCGTCGGAGCGGGCACTCGCGCCGGAACCCTGCGGCGTGTTGATCACCAGCGCGACGTGGCCGCCGAGGATCAGCGACACCGCGTCGTCGTCGGCACCGGCCTCGTAGTGCTTGGGCACCTGCTCGCAGGCGATGCCGTGCCGACGAAGCACCTCGGCGGTGCCGCTGGTGGCGACGATCTCGAAGCCCAGGTCGGCGAGACGTTTGATCGGGAAGATCATCCCGCGCTTGTCCCGGTTCGCCACCGAGACGAAGATCCGTCCCTCGGTCGGCAGCGACCCGTACGCCGCCGACTGTGACTTGGCGAAGGCGTGCCCGAAGGCGGTGTCGATGCCCATCACCTCACCGGTCGACTTCATCTCCGGGCCGAGCAGCGAGTCCACGCCCTTGCCGGCCGGCGTGCGGAACCGCTTGAACGGCAGCACCGCCTCCTTGACCGCGATCGGCGCGTCCGGCGGCAGCGAGCCACCGTCCCCCGTCGCCGGCAGCATCCCCTCGGCACGCAGCTCGGCGACGGTCGCGCCGAGCGCGATCCGGGCCGCCGCCTTGGCCAGCGGCACCGCCGTGGCCTTGGAGACGAACGGCACGGTACGCGAGGCGCGTGGGTTGGCCTCCAGCACGTAGAGCGTGTCGTCCTTCAACGCGTACTGCACGTTGAGCAGGCCGCGTACCCCGACGCCCCGCGCGATCGCCTCGGTGTACCGACGGACCTGGGCCACGTGCGAACCGGCGAGCGTTATCGGCGGCAGCGCGCAGGAGGAGTCGCCGGAGTGGATCCCCGCCTCCTCGATGTGCTCCATCACCCCACCGAGGTACACCTCGCCGTCGGCGTCGCAGAGCGCGTCCACGTCGATCTCGATGGCATCGTCGAGGAACCGGTCCACCAGGACCGGATGGTCCGGGGAGATGTCGGTGGCCCGCCCGATGTAGGCGCGCAGCGTGACATCGTCGTAGACGATCTCCATCCCGCGCCCGCCCAGCACGTACGAGGGACGGACCAGCACGGGATAGCCGATCTCGTCGGCGATCTCCTTCGCCTCCTCGTACGAGGTGGCGGTGCCGTGCGCCGGGGCACGCAGCCCGGCCCGGGTCAGCAGCGACCCGAAGGCACCCCGCTCCTCGGCCAGGTGGATCGACTCCGGGGAGGTGCCGACCACCGGCACCCCGGCGTTCTTGAGCCGCTGGGCCAGCCCGAGCGGGGTCTGCCCGCCGAGCTGCACGATCACCCCGACGACACCCGGCCCACCGGCCGCTCGGCCGGAGGAGTGCTCGGCGTGCCAGACCTCCAGCACGTCCTCGAAGGTCAGCGGCTCGAAGTAGAGCCGGTCGGCGGTGTCGTAGTCGGTGGAGACGGTCTCCGGGTTGCAGTTGACCATGACAGTCTCGAATCCGCCCCCCGGCGCGCTTCGTAGCGCCTGGACGGCGTGCACGCAGGAGTAGTCGAACTCGATGCCCTGGCCGATCCGGTTCGGCCCGGAACCGAGGATCAACACCTTCGGCCGCGCCGAGCCGACCACCTCGGTCTCCGCGTCGTACGAGGAGTAGTAGTACGGGGTGCTGGCCTCGAACTCGGCGGCACAGGTGTCCACCGTCTTGTAGATCGGCCGGATGTCGAGCCGGTGCCGCAGCGTCCGCACACCGTCCTCGGCGGCCAACTCGGGCCGCAGCGCGGCGAGTTGCCGGTCGGACAGGCCAGCCCGCTTCGCCTGCCGCAGCAGCCCCGCGTCCAGCACCGGCGCGGCGACGATCTCGGCACGCAGCTCCACCAGCGCGGCGATCTGGTCCAGGAACCACGGGTCGATCCCGCCGGAGGCCGCGCTGACCTCGGCGATCGAGGCACCCAACCGCAGCGCCCGCTCGACCGTGTAGAGCCGCCCGTCGTGCGGCGTCCCCAGGGCGGCGAGGGTGTTCTCCCGGGTCGCCCCCGACGGATCCGGCACACTCCAGAAGCCGGCTGACTTGGTTTCCATCGAGCGCATCGCCTTGTTCAGCGCCTCGGTGAAGTTACGCCCGAGGCTCATCGCCTCGCCGACGGACTTCATCGTGGTGGTCAGCTCCGGATCCGCGCCGGGGAACTTCTCGAAGGCGAACCGGGGGATCTTCACCACCACGTAGTCCAGCGTCGGCTCGAACGCCGCCGGCGTCTTGCGGGTGATGTCGTTGGGGATCTCGTCGAGGGTGTATCCGATGGCCAGCTTCGCGGCGATCTTCGCGATCGGGAAGCCGGTCGCCTTCGACGCCAGCGCCGAGGAGCGGGACACCCGCGGGTTCATCTCGATGACCACGATGCGGCCGTCGGCCGGGTTCACGGCGAACTGGATGTTGCAGCCGCCGGTGTCCACCCCCACCTCGCGCAGCACCGCGATGCCAAGATCGCGCAGGCGCTGGTACTCCCGGTCGGTCAGCGTCATCGCCGGCGCCACGGTCACGCTGTCGCCGGTGTGCACGCCCATCGGGTCGACGTTCTCGATCGAGCAGACCACCACCACGTTGTCGTGCCGGTCCCGCATCAGTTCGAGTTCGTACTCCTTCCAGCCGAGCACGCTCTCCTCGATCAGCACCTCGTGCACCGGGCTCGCGGCCAGGCCCGCACCGGCGATGCGCTCCAGGTCGGCGTCGTTGTGCGCCATGCCGGAACCGAGGCCACCCATGGTGAACGACGGCCGGATCACCACCGGCATGCCCAGCTCGGCCACCGTCTCGCGGACCTCGTCCATCGAGTGGCAGACCCGTGAGCGGGGCACCAGGGCCGACGGGTCCTCGATGCCGAGCCGTACCCCGGCCTTGGCGACGACCTCCTTGAACAGTTGCCGGTCCTCACCCCGCCGGATCGCCTCGATGTCGGCGCCGATCAGCTCGACGCCGTACTTCTCCAGCACCCCGGCCTCGTGCAGCGCCACGGCGGTGTTCAGCGCGGTCTGCCCGCCGAGGGTGGGCAGCACCGCGTCCGGCCGCTCCTTGGCGATCACCAGCTCGACGAATTCGGGGGTGATCGGCTCGACGTAGGTGGCGTCGGCGAACTCCGGGTCGGTCATGATGGTCGCCGGGTTCGAGTTGACCAGGCTGACCCGGATCCCCTCGCTGCGCAGCACCCGGCACGCCTGGGTGCCGGAGTAGTCGAACTCGCAGGCCTGCCCGATGACGATCGGCCCCGAGCCGATCACCAGGATGTGCTTGAGATCGGTCCGTCTAGGCATTGGTGCGCCCCTCGCTGTGGGTCCGGCCCTCGATCAGCTCGACGAAGCGGTCGAAGAGGTAGTCCGCGTCGTGCGGGCCGGCCGCCGCCTCCGGGTGGTACTGAACGGTGAAGGCGGGCACGTCGCGCGCCCGCAGCCCCTCGACCACGTTGTCGTTGAGGCAGATGTGCGAGACCTCGACGCCGCCGAACTCTGTCTCGATCACCTGGTCGGGCACGACCGCCCCGGCGCCGACACCCGGCATCTCCACCGCGAACCCGTGGTTGTGGCTGGTCACCTCCACCTTGCCGGTGGCCCGGTCGAGGACCGGCTGGTTGATACCCCGGTGGCCGTAGCCGAGCTTGTACGTGCCGAAACCGAGCGCCCGGCCGAGGATCTGACTGCCGAAGCAGATACCGAACAGCGGCACCTCGCGGCGCAGCACCTCGCGGGCCAGCGCGACCGGAGCGTCGGCGGTGGCCGGATCACCGGGACCCGGTGAGAAGAAGACCGCGTCGGCGCCGGTGGCCAGCAGCTCCTCGATTGTCGAACTGGCCGGCAGCACGTGGGTCGTCACGCCGCGAGCGGCGAGCCGGCGCGGCACGTTGCGTTTGATCCCCAGATCCAGCGCCGCGACCGTGAACCGGTGCTCGCCCTCGGCGGCGACCACGTAGCGCTCCGCCGTGGTCACCTCGGCGGAGAGGTCCGCGCCGACCATCTGCGGCGCCTGGCGTACCCGGACCAACAACGCCTGCGGGTCGTGCTCGACGCTGGAGATGCCGACCCGCATCGCGCCCCGTTCGCGCAGGTGGCGGGTCAACGCCCGGGTGTCGACCCCGCTGATGCCGACCACGCCCTCGGTCGCGAGCCGGTCCTCCAGTCCACCCGTGGCCCGCCAGTTCGAGCTGACCCGGGCCGGGTCGCGTACCACATAGCCGGCCACCCAGATCCGCCACGACTCGTCGTCATCGGCGTTGACGCCGGTGTTGCCGATGTGCGGCGCGGTCTGCACCACCACCTGACGGTGGTACGAAGGGTCGGTCAGCGTCTCCTGGTAACCGGTCATCCCGGTGTTGAAGACCGCCTCGCCGAAGGTCTCCCCGACGCTGCCGTACGCCTCGCCGTGGAACGTGCGCCCGTCCTCAAGGACCAGGATCGCTGGACGCCGACGACTCATGCCGCGCCTCCGATCCGGACTGCGGTGCCCCGCTGCGCTGCGCTCCTCGCTCGGATCACTTGATTGCCTTTCCGTCCAGGACCGTCGCCTCGCCACGCAGGAAGGTCGCCACGATGCGACCCGGCAGCGTCATCCGGGCGTACGGGGTGTTGCGGCTGCGACTGGCCAGCTCCGCCGGTTCGATCACCCGGCGGGCCGCCGGGTCGACCAGGGTGAGGTTCGCCGGCGCGCCCGGCGCCGGGTCGTGGCCGTGCTCGGTCAGCCCGGCGATCCGGGCCGGGGCACGCGACATCCGCTCGGCGATCAGATCCCACTCGGGGCCGAGCACGTCGAGCGCGATCGACAGCGCCGTCTCCAGCCCGAGCATGCCCGGCCGGGCGTACGCCCACTCGCACTCCTTGTCCTCCACCGCGTGCGGGGCGTGGTCGGTGGCGATGATGTCGATCACTCCGTCGACCAGCGCGGCGCGCAGGGCGGCGATGTCGGTGGCGGTACGCAACGGCGGGTTGACCTTGAACACCGGGTCGTAGGTCTCGGCGCGAACGTCGGTGAGCAGCAGGTGGTGCGGGGTCACCTCGGCGGTGACGCGTACCCCCCGGGCCTTGGCCTGACGCAGCACCTCGACGCTGCCGGCGGTGGAGACGTGGCAGACGTGCAGCCGGCTGCCGACGTGCTCGGCCAGCAGCACGTCCCGGGCGATGATCGCCTCCTCGGCGACCGCCGGCCAGCCGGTCAGGCCCAGCCGGGTGGAGACCTCACCCTCGTGCATCTGCGCGCCCTCGGTGAGCCGCGGCTCCTCGGCGTGCTGGGCGATGATCCCGTCGAAAGCCTTCACGTACTCCAGCGCGCGGCGCATCAGCCGTGGGTCGGCGACGCAGTGCCCGTCGTCGGAGAAGATCCGCACCCGGGCCGCGGAGTCGGCCATCGCGCCCAACTCGGCGAGGCGCTCGCCGGCCAGGCCGACGGTGACCGCGCCGATCGGCTGCACGTCGACCAGCCCGGCCTCGCGGCCGAGTCGCCAGACCTGCTCGACCACACCGGCGGTGTCGGCCACCGGAGAGGTGTTCGCCATCGCGCAGACCGCGGTGTAACCGCCCAGCGCCGCCGCCCGGGAACCGGTCTCGACGGTCTCGGCGTCCTCCCGGCCGGGCTCGCGCAGGTGGGTGTGCAGGTCGACCAGGCCGGGCAGGGCGACCAGCCCGTCGGCGTCCACGACGCCCGCATCCGGCGCGGACAGCCCCGGGCCGGTCTCGGCGACGACGCCGTCGCGGATCAGCACGTCGGTCGGCGCGGCGCCGAGCACACTGACATTCCTGATCAGGTACGCGTTCAACGGTTGTTCCCCCCGAGCAGCAGGTAGAGGACGGCCATCCGGACGGAGACCCCGTTGGTGACCTGTTCGACGATGGTGGAGCGGGACGAGTCGGCGACCTCCGGCGTGATCTCCATGCCCCGGTTCATCGGGCCGGGATGCATCACGATCGCGTGCTCGGGGAGCCGGCGCATCCGTGGGCCGTCCAGGCCGTACCGGCGGGCGTACTCGCGGGCGGACGGGAAGTACGAGTCGTTCATCCGTTCCCGCTGCACCCGCAGCATCATCACCACGTCCGACGACGGCAGCACCGCGTCGAGGTCGTAGCAGACGTCGGTGCCCGGCGCGATGTCGACGGGAATGAGAGTGGGTGGCCCGACCAGCGTGACCTTGGCGCCGAGGGTGGCCAGCAGCAGCACGTTGGAGCGGGCCACCCGGGAGTGCAGCACGTCACCCACCACCGCCACCGACAGGCCGGCCAGCCGTCCCAGCCGGGAACGCATCGTGTACGCGTCGAGCAGCGCCTGGGTGGGGTGCTCGTGGGTACCGTCGCCGGCGTTGACCACCGAACCGTCGACCCAGTCGGCGAGCCGGTGCGGTGCGCCGGAGGCGGGGTGTCGGACGACCACCGCGTCGGCCCCCATCGCCTGCAGGGTCAGCGCGGTGTCCTTGAGACTCTCGCCCTTGGTGACGCTGGAACCTTTCGCCGAGAAGTTGATCACATCGGCGCTGAGTCGCTTGGCCGCCGCCTCGAAGGAGATCCGGGTGCGGGTGGAGTCCTCGTAGAAGAGGTTGACCACGGTCCGGCCACGCAACGCGGGCAGCTTCTTCACCTCGCGGCCGGACACGGCGGCCATCTCGGCCGCGGTGTCCAGGATCTGGGTCGCGGTGTCGGCATCGAGGTCGGCGCCGGAAAGCAGATGCCTGATCACGAGTTGTGGCCTTCTCCATAGAGGCGGACCTCGTCGGCGCCGTCGGTCTCGGCCAGCGTCACCTTCACGCTCTCGGCGAGCGCGGTCGGGATGTTCTTGCCGACGTAGTCGGCGCGGATCGGCAACTGTCGGTGCCCACGGTCGACCAGCACCGCGAGCTGCACCGACGCCGGCCGCCCGAGGTCACCGAGCGCATCGAGGGCAGCGCGGACGGTCCGGCCGGAGAAGAGGACATCGTCGACGAGGACCACCCGCATGCCGTCGATTCCGCCGCTGGGCAACTGGGTCGGGCCGACCGCCCTGGTGGCGTTGCGGCGCAGATCGTCGCGGTAGAGAGTGATGTCGAGCACGCCGACCGGCACGGAGATGCCCTCGAAGGCGCTGATCCGGTCGGCGAGCCGGCGGGCCAGCGGGGTACCGCGGGTGGGGATGCCGAGCAGCACCGTGTCGGCCGCGCCCTGGGTCTTCTCGAGAATCTGGTGTGCGATCCGGTCGACGACGCGATGCACGTCGGCACTGGTCAGGATCACCTTCACCGAGGGTTGTCGCGGTGGCGATGACTGGGCAGCCGAGGGGTAGGCCACGGCGGACCTCCTTCCCCGCCTCACGGGACGGGTCGTTAAAGGATGTCGAGTCCTCCGAGCCGGCCACGGGCGGCCGGCGGAGGGGCTGCGGCCACGTTACCAGTGGTCGGCGCGCCGACCGCGCTCGGGCACAGGTGTCTCAAGCCACGCGGGGCCGTCAGCCCCGCACATCGGTTCAGCAGACGAAACGGGACAACTTACCCAGGGTGCCCAACGGGAAGGTCACCACCACTTGACCAGATTTCCGAATCCCCGTACCGTCACGCTCCGTAGCGATCGCTGGGAGAACCCCGAGCAGCACTGGGAGTGTCCGAATGCCCTCTGAATACGCCAAGTCTCTGGGCGCCCGTCTGCGCTCCATCCGCCAGCAGCAGGGCCTGTCCCTGCAGGGGGTGGAGGAGAAGTCGAACGGGCGCTGGAAGGCGGTGGTGGTCGGCTCGTACGAGCGCGGCGACCGCGCCGTCACGGTGTCCCGCCTGGCCGAGCTGGCCGAGTTCTACCGCGTACCGGTCTCGGAGCTCCTGCCCGACGGCAGCGGGGTGCGGCACGAGCCGACCAGCAAGATCGTCCTGGACCTGGAGCGCCTCTACGACGAGGCCAGCGAGGACCTCGCCTACGTCGCCCGGTACGCGCGCGCCATCCAGCAGCAGCGCGGTGACTACAACGGCCGGGTGTTGTCGATCCGCGCCGACGACCTGCGCGCCCTCGCCATCGTCTACGACGCCTCGCCGTCCGGCCTGATCGAGCGGCTCACCGAGCACGGCGTGCTGGTCGCCGACCCCCGGGCGTTCTTCGCCTCCTGAGCGCTGACAACGAAAGGCCCGTGCCGGACGGCACGGGCCTTTTCGTCGTGGGATCCCGGTCAGTCGCGGACCCCGGTCAGTCGTGGTGACCCGGTCAGCGGGTGGCGTACTCGGCGATGCGACCGAGCAGACCGTTGAGGAAGCGGGGCGAGTCGTCGGTCGACATCTGCCGGGCCAGCTCGACCGCCTCGCTGATCGCCACCGCGTCGTCGATCTCGTCGACGTAGAGCAACTCGTAGACCGCGATCCGGGCAAGATTGCGGTCGACCACCGGCATCCGGTCCAGCGTCCACCCCTCGGCGTAGCTGGAGATCAGCTCGTCGATCCGGTCCAGGTGCCCGGCCACGCCCTCGACCAGACCGACCGCGTAGTCGAGGTGGTCGGGGCGCGGCTTGGCGATCCGGTCGAGGTAGCCGGCAAGCACCTCGATCGGGGGACGATCACGCAGGTCGGCCTCGAAGAGCACGTCAAGTGCCCGCTTACGCGCCTTGCGGCGCGCCGGCATCTGCTGCTTCGGACCCTCGGCCATCAGGAGCGGCCGAGGTAACGGCCGTCGCGGGTGTCAACCTTGATCTTCTCGCCGGTGGTGATGAAGAGCGGCACCTGCACGGTCGCTCCGGTCTCCACGGTCGCCGGCTTGTTGCCGCCGGTGGAGCGGTCGCCCTGCAGGCCCGGCTCGGTGTAGGTGACCTCCAGCACGACGGAGGTCGGCAGCTCGACGTAGAGCGGCACCTCCTCGTGGGTGGCCACGGTCGCCTCGGCCTCGGGCAGCAGGTAGTTGGCTGCCTCACCGACCGTCCCGCCCGGCACGGTGATCTGGTCGAACGTCTCCAGATCCATGAAGACGTAGTCCTCGCCGTCGGCGTAGAGGTACTGCATGGTGCGCTTGTCCACGGTCGCGGTCTCGACCTTGGTGCCCGCGTTGAAGGTCTTGTCGACGACCTTGCCGGAGAGCACATTCTTCAGCGTGGTGCGCACGAACGCACCACCCTTACCGGGCTTGACGTGCTGGAACTCGACGACGGACCAGAGCTCCCCGTCGAGGTTGAGTACCAGGCCGTTCTTCAGCTCGTTGGTGGTGGCCATTTCCTGCCTTGATCATCAATTGGTGGACAGACCTGGCAAGTCTACTAGCCACCCGGTAACCCGCCGCTTGCCGCCGACCGGGGACTCGGACAGCCCCCAATCGTCACGCAGTGACACGTTGCCTGCCCACCGCCGCCGCTGCTCTGCTCCACCCCACGCGACGGTGACCTTCCGTGGCGGCCGGGGCCGAAGATCTTGACAGGGTCCGGACCGGCGGGCAGCCTCAGTCGGCCTGGTCCTGGCGGGCGGCCAGGTGATGCAGGGCGAGGCGGTACCCGTCGACGCCGAGCCCGCAGATCACCCCGGTCGCCACCGCCGAGACGACCGAGTGGCGCCGGAACTCCTCCCGGGCATGAATGTTGGAGATGTGCACCTCCACCAACGGTCCGCGCAGCATCGCGCAGGCGTCCCGGACCGCCACCGAATAGTGCGACCAGGCCGCCGGGTTGAGCACCACGGCCGCCCCGTCGTCCGCCGCCGCGTGCAACCAGCCGAGCAACTCGTGCTCGGCGTCGGTCTGCCGGACGGTCACGCTCAGCCCGAGCTCCCGCCCGGTCGACTCGCATAGTTCGACCAGGTCGGCGTAGCTGGTCACCCCGTAGACGTCGACCTGACGAGTGCCGAGGCGGCCGAGATTCGGCCCGTTGAGCACGTAGACCTTCATCGGGACACCGCGCCGTACGCCTCGTACAGCAGCTCGTCGTCGGGGCCCTCCAGGATCGCCGGCCGGGCCAGCCCGTCGAGCACCACGAAGCGCAGCAGGTTACCCCGAGCCTTCTTGTCCACCCGCATGGTCGCCAGCAGCCGCGGCCACGCCTGGGCCGGGTAGCTGGTGGGCAGACCGAGCGCGGTCACCGCGTCACGATGCCGCCGGGCGGTGTCGTCGTCGAGGCGGCCGGCGAGGCGGGCCAGTTCGGCCGCGTACACCAGGCCGACCGAGACCGCGTGGCCGTGCCGCCAGCGATAACCCTCCACCTTCTCGATCGCGTGGGCGAGGGTGTGCCCGTAGTTGAGTACCTCCCGCACGCCCGACTCGCGCAGGTCTCCGGAGACCACGTCGGCCTTGACGCGGATCGCCCGCTCGACCAGTTCCCGGGCGACCGGCCCGGCCGGATCGGTCGCCGCGGCCGGGTCCCGCTCGACCAGGTCGAGGATGACCGGATCGGCGATGAAGCCACACTTGACCACCTCCGCCAGCCCGGCAGCCAGGTCGGCCGGTGGCAGGCTGTCCAGCATGGCGAGGTCGGCCAGCACCCCGACCGGCGGGTGGAAGGCACCGACCAGATTCTTACCGGCCGCCGTGTTGATCCCGGTCTTGCCGCCCACCGCCGCGTCGACCATGCCCAGCAACGAGGTGGCCACCGGCACCCAACGCACGCCACGCAGCCAGCACGCCGCCACGAACCCGGCAAGATCGGTGACCGCGCCACCGCCCAACCCGACCACCGCGTCGGTACGGGTGAAACCCGCCTCGCCGAGCCGGTCCCAGCACTGCGCGGCCACGTCGACGTGCTTGGCGGCCTCGGCGTCGGGCACCTCGATCGCCAGCGGTGTCATGCCGGCCGCTGCCAGCCGGGCACCGACAGCGTCGGCCACCTCCTTCAACGGCGGCGCGTGCAGCACCGCCACCCGGGCGGCGTCGGGCAGCAGGCCGGGAAGGGCGTCGAGCAGGTCGCGCCCGACCAGCACGTCGTACGGCCGGTCACCGCCGACCGGGATCCGGGTCACCTCGTCCATCGCCCGGCAGCCTAGCCCACCAGCCGGCACCCGAACCGTCTCCGGCACCTGGTGCCCGATGGATGGAACGAGAGGTTTACCGCCCTGTCGGCCGGGCACCGGCAGCCACGATGACAGTCGGGCGAGGGGGTCGACATGACGGGACGGACGATCGACGGGGCGGACATCCGACTGCCGGCCGCCGTCCTCGGCGTCGGTCTCGGCGGCTTCGTCGACGGCATCCTGCTGCACCAGGTGCTCCAGTGGCACCATCTGCTCAGCAACACCGGCGACGACAACATCGGCGTCCGTGAGTACCCGGTGGACACCGTCGCGGGGCTACAGATGAACACGTTGTGGGACGGCCTCTTCCACGTGGTCACCTGGGTGGCGGTGCTGACCGGTCTGGCGATGCTCTACGCCCGGGTGACCCGGTCCCGGGGCCGGCTGTGGCGTTCGCCGATGCTGTGGGGCTGGGCGTTGATCGGGTGGGGTCTGTTCAACCTGGTCGAGGGCATCGTCGATCACCACATCCTGGCCATCCACCACGTCCGCGAGGGCCCGCACCAGCTCTGGTGGGACCTCGGCTTCCTTGCCCTGGGCGTGGTGCTGATCGCCGCAGGCTGGCTCGTGCAGCGCCGCGCCGACGCCGTGGACGTCTGCGCCGGCGACCGGCAGAAGCCGACACCGAGTCGACGCGGGTGAACGCCGCCCTGTTCTCGGCGCACGGCCCCGAGCACGGCGCGTCCGTCGGCCCGGCGCTGCTGGTACCCCTGCTGGCCGGCTGGCTCTACCTGGCCGCCGCGCTGCGCCAACGCGCCCCGGAGGGCGCCGGCTGGAGCCACTGGCGGACGGCCGCCTTCGCCGTCGGGTGCGCCCTGCTCGCCACGGCCCTGCTGCTGCCTGCGGACGGGTTCACCGCACACATGTGGCAGCACCTGCTGCTCGGCATGCTGGCACCGTTGGGACTGGTGCTCGGCGCGCCGGGCATTCTCGCGTTGCGCACCGTCGACCGCCGGGCCGGCCGGGCGGCGCTACGCGTACTGCGCCATCCGGCGACACGATGGCTGACCCATCCGATCACCGGGCTCCTGCTCACCGCCGGCGGACTGTGGTTGCTGTACCTCACACCGCTGTACCGGGCCACCCTCAGCAGTCCGGCGCTGCACGACCTGGTAAACCTGCATTTCCTGCTCAGCGGGCTGCTGTTCACCTGGTCGATCGCCGGTCCGGAGCCCACCGGGCACCGGCCCCGTGTCCCGGTACGGCTGGTGGTGCTGGGGGCAGCCGTGGTCGCGCACGCCGCCCTGGCCCAACTCATGTACGCGGGCCTGTTCGTCGACGTGCCGGCACCGCCGGAGCAGCTCCGCGCCGGCGCCACGGTGATGTACTACGGCGGCGACCTCGCCGAGATCCTGCTCGCCCTCACGCTGCTGACCACCTGGCGCCCGCAGCCACGCCAACGCCCCACGCCGGTCCTGCGGTCGTCGGCAGGCGTGCAGCCAGGTGTTAAGAGGGGACCCCTGCTCTACCTCAGGCGTTAAGAAGGGGCCCTTCCTTACTGCTTGAGCAGGGTGACGATCTCGGCGACGATCTCCGCCGGCGGGCGGCCGTCGGTGATCACCGTGGCGGTGGCGACCTCGGCGTACAGCGGCCGGCGCTGGTCCATGAGGTATTTGAGAGTAGCCCGGGGGTTGATCGTCAGCAGCGGCCGACCGACACCGAGGCCGACCCGCTTGACGGCGTCGGGCAGCTCGACGTGCAGGTGCACCACCCGGTGTCCCACCAGCGCCGCCCGGTTCTCCTCGGCGAGCACCGCGCCGCCGCCGAGGGCGAGCACCCCGGAGCAGGAGGCCAGCGCCGCGGCCAGCGCCGCCCGTTCGAGGGTACGGAAGTGCTCCTCCCCCTCGTCGACGAAGATCTCCGAGATCGGCTTGCCGGCGAGGCGTTCGATGTCGGCGTCGGTGTCGCGGAACTCGACGCCGAGCGCGGCGGCCAGGCCCTGCCCGACGGTGGTCTTGCCCGAACCGGGCGCGCCGACCAGCACGCAGAGCGGACGCGGGGAACCGGTCACCGGATCACCAACGCGTCGAGGTAGCCGGCCAGGTTGCGGCGCATCTCGGCGACCGAGTCACCGCCGAACTTCTCCACCGCCGCCTCGGCCAGCACCAGCGCGACCATCGCTTCGGCGACGACCGCGGCGGCCGGCACCGCGCAGACGTCCGAACGCTGGTTGATCGCGGTGGCCGGCTCACCGGTGGTGACGTCCACCGTGGCCAGGGCGCGGTTCAGTGAGGAGATCGGCTTCATCGCGGCCTTCACCCGCAGCGGTTCACCGGTGGTGATGCCGCCCTCCAGGCCGCCGGCCCGGTCGGTGATCCGACGTACGCCGGTCGCAGTGGGCATGATCTCGTCGTGTGCCTCGGAGCCCCGGGACCGGGCCTGCTGCCAGCCGTCGCCGATCTCCACACCCTTGATCGCCTGGATCGACATCAACGCGGTGGCCAGCCGGGCGTCGAGCTTGCGGTCCCACTGCACATGGCTGCCCAGGCCCGGCGGCACGCCGTACGCCAGCACCTCGACCACGCCGCCCAGGGTGTCGGCGGCCTTCTTCGCGGCGTCGACCTCGGCGACCATCCGGGCGCTGGCCTCGGGGTCGAGGCAGCGCAGCGGGTCGGCGTCGATCCGCTCGGCGTCCTCCGGCCGGGGCCGCAGCCCGGGCTTGACGGCGACCGGGCCCAACTCCACCACGTGCGAGACGATCTCGACGTCGAGCGCCTGCCGCAGCAGCGCCTTGGCCACCGTGCCGACGGCCACCCGGGCGGCGGTCTCCCGCGCGCTGGCCCGCTCCAGGATCGGCCGGGCGTCGGTGTGGCCGTACTTCTGCATGCCGGCCAGGTCGGCGTGGCCGGGCCGAGGGCGGGTGAGCGGGGCGTTGCGGGCCTGGCTGGCCAGTTCGTCGGCGTCGACTGGGTCGGCGGCCATCACGGTGCGCCACTTGGGCCACTCGGAGTTGCCGACCCGGACCGCGAACGGGCTGCCCAGCGTCACGCCGTGCCGCAGGCCGCCGATGACCTCGATCTCGTCCTGCTCGAAGGCCATTCGGGCACCCCGGCCGTAGCCGAGCCGGCGACGGGCCAACTCCCCGGCGATCTCGGTGGAGGTCACCTCGATCCCGGCCGGCACCCCCTCCAGCAACGCGACGAGAGCGGGTCCGTGCGATTCCCCTGCGGTCAACCAGCGCAACACAGCGGCCAGTCTGTCACGCCCGGTGCCCGCAGCCCCGCACCGCCCACCGCGTCCCGCCCTGCGGACGCGGCGCACGGCGCGGCTGCTCAGATGCCTCGGCCCCGCCCGTGCAGGGCACGCAGCACCGTGTCGGCCCGGACCACCCGCCCGGCCACCGCCAGGGCCAGATACGCGCGAGGTTCCCGCGGGTTGCCGAGGATGGTCCGGCCGGCCCAGCGCAGCGCGCCTCGGGGGTCGCCCGAAGCGGCCCGGGCGAAGGCGATCTGCCCGGTGACCCGCGCCCGTCCCACCGGCTGGCTGTCGAATTCGGGATAGCGGTCCAGCAGCCACCGCAACGCCACGGCGATGGTGTCCCACCGCTTCGCGAAGTAGGAGCGCTGGTGCCAGCGCACCAGCACGTACGGGGTGGGCAGGTTGACCAGCGGCGCGCTGCGGGCGGCCCGGAGCAGGAACTCGTAGTCCTCGGCGTAGCTGCCCGGGATCTCCTCGTCGACGAGTCCGAACCCGTCGCGCAGTGCCGTGGCCCGGATGAGGAAGGTCGACGGGTGCAGCTCGGTCATCCGGTCCCGCAGCAGGTCGGTCAGGCTGATCGAGTCGCGGGCCAGCACCCGCTCGACGGAGCGCCCGGCGTAGCTGATCCGGATGCCGCAGCTGACGAAGTCGGCGCCGGGCACGCCGGCCAGCGCGTCGGCCTGGGCCCGCAGCTTGCCGGGCAGCCACTCGTCGTCGTCGTCGCAGAAGGCGACCAGTGCGCCGGTGGCGGCCAGGATGCCCGAGTTGCGGGCACCGGCCAGGCCCGGGGTACGGGTGTTGGTGACCACCCCTACCGGCCGGCCGGGGCCGGCGAGTCCGGCCAGCGACGGTTCCGGTTCGCACTGGTCGTACACCACGACCACCTCGACCGGCCCGGGGTAGTCCTGCCCGACGATGGCGCGCACCGCGGCCCGCAGCAGCTCCGGACGATTCCGGGTGGGCACCACCGCGCTCACGCTCGGGTACGTGGTCACCGGTTCCGCCTCTCCTCGGGGCCGGGCCCACGCCACGGCCGCCACCAGGCTCGGTGAGGCCGCTGCGCGGCGGCGGCCACCAGGTCCTCGACGATCACCGCCACCCGCCGCACCGCGGCGCGCTGCCCGCTGACCGCGGCGGTGTCCACCGGCACGGTGAAGCGCGAGCGGTCGGCCAGACCGGCGGCGAGCGCGTCGAGCAGTTCCCGCCGGGACTCGCAGAGCGCGATCAGGCCGGCCGCGCCGAGCCGGCGGGCGAACAGCAGCTGGTGGTCGTCGACGTGTTCGCCCTGGGCCGGATCCCGGGGCACCACGATCGGCAGATGCCCGTGCCGGCGGGCCTCCAGGATGGTGGCCGGGCCACCGTGGCAGACCACCAGGTCGGCGGCGGCCATCGCGGCCTGCAGCTCGGCGTGACCGAGGAACGGCACCGCGTCGGGCAGTCCGGTGACCCGGGTGTGCCCGTGCTGCACGGTCAGGACGACCGCGCCGGCCACCTCGGCGTGCCACTCCCGCAGCCACTCGACCAGCCGGTCGAAGGGATGTTTGTCGGTGCCGACGGCCACCAGCAGCCGGGGCCGGGTCACAGCAGTGTCCCCACGACGGTGGCCTCAGGGTACTGGCGGCGCTGCTCCTCCCACTGCACCAGCATCGCGGACAGGAACGGGCGGCACAGCCGGGCGGTCAGCGTCGGCGTGTCGATCCGGTCGTAGACCTCGATGTAGATGGTCGGGATACGCCGTAGCCGGGCGAGCACGACGAACGGCACCGCCACGCCCGCACCGGTGGTGACCACCGCGGCGACCCGCCGCCGGCGCAGCAGCCGGGCGGCCAGCACCGCGTTGCGCAGCAGGTTGCGCAGGTCGCGGGTGGTCGGATGGTACGCCGGGACGACCTCCTCCCCGGCGAGCAGCGACCGCGCCTCGGGGGTGTCGAAGGTGACCCAGCACCGTCGCCAGGTCTCGTACCAGGGTCGCAGGGCGAGCAGTTGGGCCAGGTGCCCACCGCTGGAGCAGACCAGCAGCAGTACCGGCTGTGTCCCGGGCTCAGTCGTGGTGCTCACGTGACGCCATCTCTGCCAGCTCGCTCGTCGAGCAGGTCCAGCAACGCGGGATGCAGCGCCGGGTTCCAACCGGCGCCGGCGGCGGCCAGCCGCCAGGTCCGCAGCCACATCTCGACCAGGTAGGCATCGACCACCAGGCGGCGACGTCGGGCGTCCAGTCCCAGCCGGTCGCCGTAGCGGTCCAGCCACCGCCCGGCCGCGTCGGCGGCCGAGCCGGCCGACTCGCCCCGCAGCACCACGGCACGTTGGAAGGCGTCGTGGGCCAGGTCGAAACCGACGGGTACGTCGGGGCCGCTGTGCTCCCAGTCCCAGGCCACCAGTTCGCCGCCGTGCCGGCCCAGGTTCCACGGCACCCAGTCACCGTGCCAGTGCCCGAACTCGACAGTGACCTCGCCGTGCCGCCGGGCCAGCGCGGTGACCGCCGTGACGGCCCGGCGCCCGGTGGGGCCCGCGGCGGCGGCTCGCTGTGCCGCAGTCGCCAGCCGGGCCAGGAACGGCGAGCCGGCCAAGGGTCGAGGCGGGGCCGGCGGGCGGCCCCGGCGAGCCACCGCGAGCAACGCCTGCACCTCGGGCGCGGCGGCGGTCGGTATCCCACGGACCCGGGAGGGCAGTGGCTCGACCACCGCGACCACCTGGCCGGCCCAGCTGGCCTCGGTGAGCAGCCGGGGTGTCTCGGGATGTCCCGCGCGGCCCGCCAGCCCGGACAACTCGCGCAGCGCCGTCGCCTCGGCGCTGACCAGCGTCCGGGTGGCGTCGTTCCAGCCGATCTTCGCGTACCCGCGTGGCGTCCCGGTGCGATCGAAGAGTTGCAGCGTGGGCTTGTGGTTCGGATCCGGCGGGCGGATGCCGCAGGCCGCGTACATCGGCGCGCCGAGGGCGGCGGCGAGCCGGTCGGCGAGCAGCACCGCCGCCGGGTCGAGCCGGGTGGGCAGGGCCACGGTCAGCACCGGGAACGGTGCCCGGTCGACCACGCCGACCCGGGCCGCCGCACCGAGCAGGGCCCGCGCCGCCCGTACCTTCGCCGGCCGCAGGCCGTTGTACGCCAGCAGCGCCGCCGCGGCGACCCGGGGCGAGCCCAGCGGCAGCAGGAACCGCGCCCCGGTGACCGACGGTACGACCGCGTAGCGGGCCACCACGGTGTGCCCGGCCGGCGGGCCGGCGTCCACGCTCAGCGCGATCCGTTCGTCGGCGAAGACCGCCCGGCTGACCCAGCCCAACCCGTCGTCACGCCGGCGCGGGTCGGTCGCGGCCATGGCCGGCGCGGTCACGTCGGCCGGTCCGGCCAGTCGAGCGGCAACCCGAGCCGCTGTCGCAGCGCCTCGTTGTACGGGCGGTAGTACTCGGCCAGCTCGGCGCGCAGCGGCGGCGGCAGCGGCACCGACCGTCGGCCGTTGTAGACCTTGAAGTCCGGCGGGTCGACGACCGGCAGGCCGAGGAAGTCCAGGGTGCGCCGGTAGGCGGCAGGCGCGTCGCGGTACAGCTCCTCGCTGGGCAGGACGAGCAGCTGCCCCCGGTCGAAGCGTTCCAGCCACGGTTCGAGCTGCTCCAGGTACCGGCCGCGGGCCCGGTAGGCATACCAGTCGAACCGCCGGCTGCAGTGATCCGGCTCGGCGATCAGCCGTTCCCGCTCGCCCGCCGTGCGCTGCGGCTCGGCGGCCAACGCGGCGACGAAGTCCAACGGCTCCACGCCGTTGGCCCGCCGCTCCTTCCAGTGCGAGTACGCCCGATCCACCGGATCGCGCAGCAACACGATCAGCCGAACGGCGGGCATCAGCGCGGCGACCCGCGCGGCGACCAGGGGATGGAACATGTACAGCGGGGCCGCTTCGCCGGCGCGTACCGGGCCGCCGTGGCGGCTCTCCAGCATCTCCCGTTGCCGCACGGTCGGGAAGTGCGATCGGTACCACGCCTCGCCGCGACTCCAGTGCT
This sequence comes from Micromonospora phaseoli, assembly GCF_900109115.1. Lineage (GTDB taxonomy): Bacteria > Actinomycetota > Actinomycetes > Mycobacteriales > Micromonosporaceae > Micromonospora > Micromonospora phaseoli. The sequence goes on along the minus strand of NZ_FNYV01000001.1, from coordinate 915,279 downwards.
CCTCGAAGTAGTGGGTGGACTTCGTGTTCCAGGCGGGGAAGAGCCGGGGCACCAGCGGGTGTGCGATGAGGTAGTTCCACAGGGAGGTGGTCCCGCCTCGCTTGGTGCCGATGATCAGGAAGTCCGGCAGTGGGCGGCGGTCGCTGGTACGGATCCCGTAGTCGACGAGGCTGACCCGCACCCGGTTCGTCACCTGGGCCGGCACCAGTTGCTTCACCCGGTCCCGAATGGACGACACGCCGTTCTCACCTGCCCTCCGACAGCCGTGGCGGGTCCTCGGCCGGCGACCTGCCACGGACCTGCAACATGGTCGCCCGGATGCCACCCCGAACCCCGGATAAAGTCAGCAAACCGACGCAAATGGCGCTTAACGCGGCCAGCGCCAGCGCCAGTCCCGGCAGGCCCCGGCCGGCCACCGCCAGACCGAGCACCGAGGCCAGGCCGAGCCCGCCCACGGTGGCCGCCGCCGCGACCAGCATCCGGGCGTCGACCAGCCGCTGACCGACCACCAGCCGAGCGCAGGTGGCCGCCGTGAGGTTCTCGGTGACGATGCCGGCGGCCCAGGCCACCGCCGCGCCGGTCGCGCCGTGGGCCGGGATCAGCACCAGTCCGAGGCCGACGGTGACCAGCAGACCGGCCAGCGCCCCGGCCAGGTGCAGGCCGCTGCGCCCGCCCATCAGCAGCATGCTCTGCACGTTGCCGACGCCGGTGTTGACCAGCATGGCGAGCGCGAGCACGGTCAGCGCGGCGGCGCCGTCGGCGAAGTCGGCGCCGAACAGCGCCAGGAAGGCCGGCCCGAAGACGGCCAGCAGCAGGTACACCGGCCACGAGAGCACCACTCCCCAGGTGGTCAACTGCCGGTGCACCGCCGCGGCCGCCGCCCGCTCCCCCCGGCCGAGCAGCCGGGACAGCTGCGGGGAGACCGCCACCCGCAGCCCCTGCATCGCCAGTTGACCGGCGAGCACGTAGCGACCGACCGCTCCGAAGACACCGGCCTCGGCGGAGCTGGCCAACGCCGAGGTGAGCAGCACACCGATCCACATGCTGCCGGCGTCGATCGCCGCGGACGCGGCGCGCGGCAGCGCGAAACGCCAGAACGTGGACCAGTCACCGCGCGGCGCACACAGCCGCGCGCCGGCACCCACGCCGAGCGGGCCGGCGACCAGGACCAGGCACACCAGCAGGGCGAGAGCGGCGGGCACCAGCCAGCCGGTCAGGCCGACCAGCAGCCCGCCGCCGGCGAGCACGGCCGCGCCGACCAGCAACGGTCGGGCCACCGGCAGTAGGAGGAACTGCACCGCGACGTAGGCCCGCATCGGGCGTACGCAGCGCAGCACGGCCAGCAGCAGGTTCATCGCGACCACCACGGGCACCGCCGCGAAGGTCACGACCAGCAGCGATCCGCCCGCCGGTCCCAGGAGCCGACCGGCGAGCGGCCCGGCGACCAGCACCCCGCCCACGGCGACCAGCACGGCGACCAGCATCGGCGGCACCATGGCCACCGGGAGCATCCGGGCGGCGTCGCCGGTCGCGCCGGCCCGACGCCGGGGCAGGGCCCACATCAGCCCCGTCTCCGCGCCGAGGGTGCAGACCGCGGCGGCGACGGTCACCACGCCGATCGCGGCGAAGAACGCGCCGGCCCCGGCGGGGCCGTAGCCACGGGTGATGACGACCACGAGCACGAATCCGAACAGGCCGCTGGCCGCCGCGCCGAGCAGCCCGGCGAGCCCGCTGCGGGCGCTGCGCCGGGTCTCGGCAGCACCGTCCACCGTGGCCCGGGTAATGGCCGTGGTCATGCCGGCAGCACCGCCGCCCGGCGCCGGGTGAGTCGCTCCCGCTCGGTGAGCGCCGTCGCGAAGGCGACCGCGAAGAAGGCGACCGCGAGGTTCTGGTTGGCCATCCCGTAGAAGGGCGCCTGCACCAGGCAGACCACCGGGACGACCGCCAGCCACTGTCCGGCCGCCGAGATGGCCCGGGCGCAGTTCAGCGCGGCGGCGACGAACCAGGCGAGGAAACAGAGCAGCGCGGGCACGCCGTGGCTGAACAGCACCAACCAGAGCTGCCCCTGGGTGCCGATCGGCGCGTCGGCCGAGACGGTGTCCACGTCCAGCGGTGCGCCGTACCCCAGCCACGGCGAGTCCCCCACCCGGCGCAGCACCTCGGCGTAGAGCGACAGCCGATCGCTGTTGGTGTCGCTGGACCGGACCCGGTTGCCGATCAGCTCGGTGATCGGGATGAACAGCATCACGATCGCGCCGAGCACCAGTACTGCGACGATCGAGGCGGCCACCCGCGTGTTGCCGCGCAGCACCGCCCGCACCCCGAGCACGGCCAGGCCGACACCGAGGCTGAGGAACATCGCCCGGTTGAGCGTGAGGAACGCCGGCACCAGCGACAGCGGCAGCGACACCAGCAGCGCCCACCGCAGCAGGCCACGACGGCAGAGCATGGCGTACGCGACCACGCACGGCAGCGTCATCGCGTACGCGCTGCCGTAGGTGTTGGTGTACGCGTAGGGCGCCGCCGGCCGGTAGATCGGGTTGAGTGACCGGACGCTGTACTCGGCGGTGCCGAGATGGACCATGTCGTTGACGAACGGCACGTCCGCCACGCCGCCGGGCAGCAGCACCTCCACCGGGGTGGTCAACTCGAAGCGTGGCACCAGCACGCCCAGCCAGCCCAGCGCGACCAGCCCGAACCAGAACGCGCAGAGCGGCACCAGGACCCTCGCCTGGTCGGGGCGTTCCCGGGCGACCGTGTAGACGTAGACCGCGACGATCAGCGCGGTCAGGTAGAAGCTCAGCCGCAGCGCGAAGGTCAGCAGCGACACCGGGGACTGGAGTCGGGTGGCGCTGGCCACCACGATGGCCAGGAACAGCAGCCAGATCCTGGTGGCGGGCGGCAGCGTCACCCGGCCCCGGGTCGCCAGCAGCGTGAACAGCAGGGCACCCAGCAGTGGCCAGCCGAGGTAGAAACCACCCGCCAGCCACCAGAGCGGGACCAGCCCGAACATCGCGGCCAGCGGCCACATCGGCAGTCGCGCTGGCGGGGAGGGTACGGCTCGCGGTGTGGGCTGGGCGGGCCGGGGTGGCTCGGTGGTCGCCGGGGCACGGGTGAGCGGCACGCCTCAGCTCCGCCCGCTGCGGCAGAGCACGAAACCCAGCGGGTTGACTCCGGCCGCCCGCAGCCGATCGGCGAGCCGGCGAAGGTCCGCCTGGCGGGTCCGGTCGCGCTCGACCACGACCACCGCGGTGCCCTGCCGGGCCACCACCACCCCCCGCTCGTCGGCCTCGGCCGGCGGCGCGTTGTACAGCACGAGGCGGTGGTCGGCGCCCTGCCGCCAGGTGCCGAACCGCACGCTGCCCGCACCCACCGGCACCTGCTCGTTGCCGGTCGCCCGGCCGTTGCCGGCGTGCCCGACGGTGTGGGCGACCCGGGGCAGGGTGAGGGTGGCCTCCGGATCGGTCGAGGGCCGGGCCCCTCGCGGATGCGGGGAGGGCCGCCGGGTGATCACCTCGGTGGGACCGTCGTCGGTGTCCGTCGGGGCCGCCCGGGGCTTGGGCACGGCGGGTCGGGTCGGGTCGATGCCCGCCGGCAACCGGTCCCGGTCCGCGAGCACCATCGCCCGGAGCCGGTCGGCACGGCCACTGTCGTCGGCCACGAACACCTCCCGTCCGGCCACGGCGAGGGCGACCGCGAGCCCGGCGGTGATCGCGGTGGCGTCCTCGCGGGCGGTCACCACGGCGACCCGGGCGGGCTGACGGACCCGCTCGGCGACGGCCATCGCGACGTAGCGGATGTCGGCGTCGACCGCCCGGCCACGCAGCCCCTTGCGTCGGACGGTGCCCAGCAGCGGCAGGCCGGTGCTGTCCCCGGCGTCGGCCACGCTGCGGATCCGCCGGTCCACGGATTCCCAGCCGAAGGCGAGCACCAGCCCGACCACGGCGCCGCCGAGCAGCCCACCGGCCAGCAGCAGCGGGTCGCCGGCCGACGCGGTCAGGGCCGGATCGGCGTTGCGGGTGACCCAACCGGGATTCACGTCGACCGCGGCGATCTCGGTCCGCGCGGAGTTGAGCTGGGTGAGCTGGTTGTTGATCCCGCCGAGTTCGGCGACGGCGGCGTTGGCGGCGGCCTGGTCCCGGGCGCTGGTGATCCGCCGCTGCACCGCGCTCTGCTGCTCGACGACCTTGCTGATGCTGGCGTCGTAGGAACGCAGCATCTCCTCGCGCTGCTTCTCGTACATCGCACGCCGGACGTCCAGGTAGCTTCGCGCGGCCAGGTTGGCGCCCTCGACCGCCTGGTCGCCGCTGCCGGACCGGTAGCCGAAGCGCAGGATCTGCCCACCGGCGGGCACCTCGACCTCAAGCGCCTCGCGTACCGCGCGCTGGTCAGTGCCGAACGTCTCGGCCAGCTTGCCGACCACCTCGGTGCCGGTGGCGATGCCACTCTCCACGTTCATGTTCACCGCCCGGTCGGCGGCGGCACCGCTGGGCGTGAACGCGTCGGTGACCACCGGCCGGACCGCGACCACCGCGCTCGCCGTCACGGCGGCCGGTGCCAGCAACAGGTAGCCGGCCACACCGAGCAGCCCGGCCGCGGCCACCGCCGCGACCAGCCGGATCCGGTGCAGTGGTACGCGCAGCACATCGGTGATCGTGACGGTGCGGGACGGCGCGGTGGTGCGCTCGCCGCTCCAGGCGCTGGGCACGGCATCAGTCATGGAACTTCTTCGCTATCTGTTGTGGATTGCCGATGACCACGACCCCGGGCGGCACGTCCGTCCGCACCACCGTCGCGGCACCCACCACGCTGTCCCGGCCGATCCGGACGCCCTTCATGACCAACGCGTGCGCCCCGATCCACACGTTGTCCTCGACGGCGATCGGCGCCCGGCTGGCCGCCGTCGGCGGGTCGTGCCGCCGGGCCGGTGCGAGGTTGTGGAAGTCGTTGTCGAACAGTTCGCAGTCCGACAGCAGGCAGCGGTCCCCGATGGTCACCGAGGTCCAGGCACCTATCCAGGTCGCGTTGAGCAGGCAGTGCGCGCCGACCCGCACCTCGCCGGAGCCGGCGAAGCGGACCAGCTTGTTCAGCCGGGTGTGGTCTCCGATGCTCACCCGCACACCACGACGCAGCCGGAGCCGGCCCCGGATCTGCACACCCGCACCCAGTCGCAGGCGCGGATAACGCAGCCGGTACCAGCCACGCTTGACCGCGAAGACGGTACGCACCGCGAGTCCGTGCCGGATGGCGGTCAACGAGCCTCCCACATTACGAACGGTGAACGTCAGTGCACGGAAAAGAACATCGAAGGACGCGACCACGTCAGCGCCGGCGTGCCGGTCGCGATCACGACCGCCTCGCCACCCCTGACCACCGCCGCCGGCGCGGACGTCGGGTCGAACGGCACGCTGCGCAGGGTGCCGTCGGTTCCGCCGTACACGATCCGCCCCTTCACCCAGGCCATGCCGCGCACCGTCGACCAGCTGAGACCTGTGGTCGGCAGGGCGAACTCGGTGGCGCCCAGATAGTTGCCGTCGATCTCGAAGTAGCGGTAGTAGAGGCCGTTGGCGCCGCTACGCGTGTAGTAGAGCCGACCGTTCAGAAAGAACGCCCCGGTCAGCACGGCCGGCTTGAACCAGTCGTTGTAGCCGGACGCTTCCCAGGGCGCGCCGACGGTCGAGCCGCCGAACAGCGAGATGTCGATGCGACTGCCGGTCGGGGTACCCGGGACCAGGCGCGACCAGTAGATCCGGTCGTCCACCCGCCACGTCGCACCGGCACCGGTGTAGTTCGGCTGACTGACGGTCCTGGCCACGCCGAGGGCGGTGCCGCTGAACGGCACCTTGGCAAGCTGCGCACCGCCCGCGCCGAGGTACAGGTTTCCGCTGCCGGCCGTGGGCGGGTTCTTCGGCGTGATGTCGCGCCCGCCACTGACCGGGAACACGCCGAGCCGCCCGTGGTACTCGTTGCCCATGCCGTCGGAGTTGTGCCCGAAGTAGAGGCCGTCGCTGCCGCGCCAGAGCACCGGCACCGACGAGCCCCAGGAGGTGGCGCCGGTGGGCAGCGCGGACCCGCCGCTGCGGCGCGGATTCCAGTTCACCGGCATGCCGGTCGCCGGGGTGACCGCACCGATGCCGAGCCGGTCGACCGCGCCGTTGCCGGGCTTGTCGGTGGCGTTCGGGTTGTTCAGCCAGCGGAAGTGCCCGCCGAGGTAGATGACGTTGTCGGCCACCTCGACCGAGGTGATGGTGTCGTTGCCGGTGAAGTTGACCCAGGTGGCGAGCTGGCCCGCGCCCCGGGATGCGGTCTCGAAGCGGACCAGGGCGTCGCAGTACGCGGCCGGCCAGCCCAGGCCGCCGTTCGTGCCGACCACGAACCAGCGGCCGTCGCCGCCGAACCGCACGTCCTGCACGTAGTGCACGAACGATTCCGGCGCGACGCACGGCGGCGCGAACTTCTCGGTGCTCCAGTCGAGCACGCTCGGCGTGCCGGCCAGGTTCACCAACGCCAACTGCTCGCGCGGCAGACCGTTGACGAAACGGAAGTTGCCGCCGACGACGAGCGTACGACCGTCGGGAGAGACGTCGATGGTCCAGACGTACCTGCTGGTGCCGTGCCGGCCGACGGTGGTGTCGATGGTGAAGGTCGGGTCGATCGCGCCGGTGGTCGCGTTCAGCCGGCCCAGGCCGCTGTGCGCGGTGCCGTTGAGCCAGTTGAACGCACCGGCCACGTAGAGCCAGTTGCCGTGCAGCGCCAGGTCACGGACCGTGCCGCCGTCGGAGCGGCCGACCCAACTTCCCATGATCATGCCGGTGGACGGATCGAGCGCCACCAGGTTCCGGCGCTGGACCCCGTTGACGTTCTTGAACGCGCCGCCGACGATCAGCGTCCCGCCCGGCCCGGCGACGAGGGAATTGACCGCCCCGTCGAGCACCGGCAGGAACGCCGTGGCGAGCGCACCGGTGCTCCGGTCGTACGCGAACAGGTAGTGCCGGCTCACCCACGGCGCGCTCACCGTCTGGCGGATCTGGGTGAAGCTTCCCCCCACGAACACCCTGCCACCCACCTGCGCGAAGGCGCGGACCTCACCGTCGCGGGCGTGCGGGGTGTGGTCAGCGGGGTTCGCCGTCACCAGCGTCGCCGGTTCGGGTACCGGCACCACGGCTGCAGGCACCCCGGCGGGCCCGGCCGACGCGGCCGTAGGCGCCGGGACGGACACCGCCAGCAAGGCCGCGACGCTGACCACCGCGCCGACGCCGACCCGCAGTCGGTGTCGACCGGCCGGCCGCCCCAACAGGGAGAATCTGGGCACGCTGCGCCTCCAGAACGGGTGAAGATGCACGTAGCGTGCCCACCTCACCCCGGAGGGCGACATCCACCGATTGGCCGGACGGGTAATCCGGAAACGGACAAAGGCGGCAGCCGTCAGATGGCCGACAGCGGCCCCGGCTGCACCGTCGGGGCGGCCCTCAGCCCACCTGGGGACGACCGGCAACAGGCGGCCCGCGATGAGCCCCCTTGACATGCCGCTCGACGTGGCCGACCATCCCCATCATGTTAGGGAAGGCAAACATCGATAGGAAATCCGAACGTCGTTCGGTGGTGATCGCCGAGATCATCGAGGCGGCATGGCGGGTCGCCAGCGTCGAGGGGCTCTCCAACATCACGTTGCGGGACGTTGCCTGGACCGTCGGCATGCAAGCGCCGTCGCTGTACTCGTACTTCGACTCCAAGCACGCCATCTACGACGCGATGTTCGCCCAGGGCTGCCGGGAGTACCTCGCCCAGGCCGAGGAGCTGGCGCTCACCGGCGAACCGGTGTCCGACCTCAAGATCGGGATGCGGTTCTTCATGCGCTTCTGCACGGAGAATCCGGTCCGTTACGAGCTGTTGTTCCAACGCACGATCCCCGGCTTCGAGCCCACCCCCGAGTCGTACGCCCTCGCCGTGCAGATCCTGGCCGACCTGCGGGACCGGCTGCACCGGATCGGCGTCACCGACCCCGCCGACCTCGACCTGTTCACCGCGATCGGCACCGGTCTGACCGACCAGCAGATCTCCAACGATCCCGGTGGTGACCGCTGGGCACGGCTCACCGACAACGCCGCGGAGATGTACTACGCCTACGTGACGCGTCAGAGCGAAGGGAAACAGTCGTGATGGCAGCATCGACCGTGGTGATCGACCAGGTGCCACCGCTACGCCGCCAGGAGGCCGCGACCCGCGCAGCGGAGGAGAACCAGCGCTTCGTGAACTGTGTGCGGGCGCTGGACCGCGCCGACTGGGACCGGCCCACCGACTGCCCGTCCTGGCCGGTCCGCGACGTGGCCGCGCACGTGCTCGGCATGTGGGAGCTCACCTCGTCGGTCCGGGAGTTCGTGCACGTGCAGCGCGGCGGACACAGGGCTGCCCGCGGTCGGCCGCTCATCGACGGCATGACCGAGGTGCAGGTAACCGACCGCGCCCATCTCACGCCGGCGCAACTGGTCGAGCGGCTGGCCACCATGGCACCGCGCAGTGCCCGATCCCGTCACCGCCTGCCCGCGCCGCTGCGCCGGCTGCCGGTGAAGCAGGAGTTCGACGGCACGACGGAGACCTGGCGGCTGGGCTACCTCTTCGACGTCATCCACACCCGCGACGCCTGGATGCACCGAGTGGACATCGCCCGGGCGAGCGGGCAGCCACTGGTGCTCACCGCCGATCACGACGGACGCATCGTCGCGGACGTCGCCGCGGAATGGGCTCGCCGGCACGGCCAACCGTTCCGGCTCCAGCTGGACGGTCCCGCCGGCGGCCGGTACGCCGCCGGTGACGGCGGCGAGGAGATCTCGCTCGACGCCGTCGAGTTCTGCCGGATCCTGTCCGGCCGTGGCGCCGGGACCGGGCTGCTCACCCAGCAGGTGCCGTTCTGACCCCGTGCACCACCTGCACGACGTCCCGGAGCCCGCCGCGCTGTTCACCCGATTCCTGGCCCGGTCCCGCCGTACCCGATAGGACGTGGCCCGCCAAGATCTGCGCCGGCTTTCGGGGGGTCACCCGATGCGGGCGGCGGCGAGGGCGGCGGCCATCGCCGACCGTGGCGCGGGTACGCCGGTGAACTGCTCGAACTGGCCGATCGCCTGGGCCAGCAGCAGGTCCAGGCCGGAGACCACCCGGCAGCCGGCCGAGGCGGCCGAGGCGGCCAGCGGGGTCGGCCAGGGATCGTAGATCGCGTCGAAGAGCACCGTGCCCGGCCGCCAGCGCACCGCGCCGGCCAGCTCGTCGGCGGCCCCCTTCGGCACGGTGGAGATCAGCACGTCGGCGCCGGCCAGCAGCGACACCTCAGACCGCAGCGACACCTCGGACCGCAGCGCCTCGGGCCATGGTGCGGCGGTCATGGCCACTCCGAGCGCCGCCGCGACCGGCGCCAACTCGGCGACCGCCGCCGGGCGGCGGGCCGCCACGCTCACCCCGGCCGCGTCCAGTTGGGCCGCCGCGGCCAGCACCGCCCGGGCGGTGCCGCCCGCACCCAGCACGGCCACCGTGGCACCGGGGCGTACGCCCGCCTCGGTCAGCACCTCGACCATGCCGGTGACGTCGGTGTTGTCGGCGTACCAGGAGCCGTCGGGGCGGCGTACCAACGTGTTGGCCGCACCGACGGCGGCGGCGACCGGCGAGACCTCGGCGGCCACCGCGAGCGCCGCCTCCTTGCCCGGCATGGTCACCGAGAGTCCGGCCCACTCCGGGCCCAGGCCGGCAACGAGGTCGGCCAGCTCCGTCGCCGCGCACTCGATTCGGGTGTACGACCACCCGGTGAGCCCGGCGGCGGCGTAACCGGCGTTGTGGATCACCGGGGAGAGCGAGTGCGCGATCGGCTTACCCAGCACCGCCGCCCTGTGCACCGACACGGTCACTGACGCTCCTCAACCAGCGGGATCCGACGACTACCCGTCCATTCAACAGCCCCGTGCCAGCGGCCGTCCGGCCGCGGCCGGCGAGCGTCCACCCGGTGGACGATGCCCGGGGCGGCGGCACCGGTTACGGCGGTTGCCGACTGTGCGCGATCATGGGACGGCACGGTCAACGTCCGGCAGAGGAGAAGCGTCATGTCCGACGGCAGCCTGCGGCACCGCATGGGAGAGATCACGCTCACCGTCCGGGGCCCGGATCGACGACCACTCGCCGACCAGGTGGTGACGGTCGCGCAGCAGCGGCACGCCTTCGCCTTCGGAAACACCGGCTTCGACTTCGTCGACCTGGTGGGCGGCCCCGGCCCCGAGGGGTCCACGGAGGTCGAGAGCTTCGGCGGGACCAACCACCTGGACCTGGATCGGCTGGGCGATCTCTGGCTGAACCTGTTCAACACCGCGACCCTGCCCTTCTACTGGGGCCGCTACGAGCCGCGGCGCGGCGCCCCCGACACCGAACGACTCACCGAGACGGCACGGTGGCTGGCCGAGCGTGGCGTCGCCGTCAAGGGCCACCCGCTGGTGTGGCACACCGTGCAACCGCCGTGGCTGCTCCAGATCGACCTCGACGAGGTCGAGCGCCTGCTGCGCGCCCGGATCCGCGACCTGGTCGGCGGGTTCGCCGGCCTCATCGACACCTGGGACGCGATCAACGAGGCGGTCATCATGCCCGTCTTCGACAACGGGGACAACGCGATCACCCGTCTCGCCCGGGCCCGGGGCCGCATCCACATGGTGCGGCTGGCGTTCGAGGAGGCCCGCGCGGCCAACCCGGCAGCCACCCTGGTGCTCAACGACTTCGACCTCGGCTCGGCCTACGAGTGCCTCATCGAGGGGGTGCTCGCGGCCGGCGTCCGCATCGACGCGATCGGGTTGCAGACCCACATGCACCAGGGTTACCGGGGCGAGGAGTACATGCGGCACACCCTCGACCGGTTCGCGCGCTACGGCCTGCCGCTACACCTGACCGAGACCACGCTGGTCTCCGGCCACCTGATGCCACCCGAGATCGAGGATCTCAACGACTACCAGATCCCGCAGTGGCCGACGACCGTCGACGGCGAGGCCCGGCAGGCTGACGACCTGGTGCGGCACTACCGCTCCCTGCTCGCGCACCCGGCGGTCCAGTCCATCAACTACTGGGGTATCACCGACCACGGCGCGTGGCTCGGTGCCCCCGCCGGCCTGATCCGCGCCGACGGCAGCCGCAAGCCGTCGTACGACGCCCTCGAAGCACTCGTCAAGGGCGAGTGGTGGCTGCCGCCGACCGTCATGCGAACCGACACCGACGGCAGCCTCCGCGTCGAGGGATTCCTCGGCGACTACACGGTGTCCGCCGGCGACCGCACAGGGCGGTTCACCCTCGACTCCACCAGCACGACGGCAACGATCGACCTCCGATGACCCGACCGCCGATCGACCGGCCGGACGTCACAGGACGCCGGCCTCCTTGGCCTTCTCGATGTTGCTCAGGTGCTGGTTGTAATCCTTGGTGAAGGCGGAGTTGCCCTCCTTGTCGATCGCCACGAAGAAGAGCCAGTCCCCGGTCGGCGGATCCATCGCACCTTCCAGCGCGTCCTTGCCCGGATTGTTGATCGGGGTGGGGATCATGCCCCGCAGCTTGCGGTTGTACGGGTTCTTCGGGTTGTCGAGATCTTCCGGCGTCATCTGGCCGGAGGTCTTCCCCTCCTGGCCGGTCATCTCGAAGTAGTAGTTGACCGTGACGTCCATCTCGAGGCAACCGCAGTCGAAGGTCTGCGAGTAGACCCGGTTGTAGGCGACCCGGGCGACCTTGCCGAGATCCTTCTTGGTGCCGGCCTCGGCCTGGGCGAGCGACGCGACGATCAACGCCTCGTACGGGCTGATCCCGCCGCGCTCCTTCTGCACCCGGTCGGCGAACTCCAGCTCCCCGGTGACAGTGAGGAAGTGGTCGACCATCTGCCCGAGGATGGCCTCGGCGGTGGCGTCCGGCGGGATCTCGTAGGTGTCCGGGTAGAGGAAGCCCTCGATCGACTTCTTGACCTTCTTGCCGTCCTCCCGGGTGAACCACCAGTCCGGTACGCCGAGCTTCTCCGGGTCCTTCGCGGCGGCCTCGAACTCCTTGACCGGGATATCGGTATGTTCGCTGAGCAGCTTGTAGACGCCCTTGGCGGTGCGCCCCTCGGGGATGGTCACCCCGTTGACGATCCGGCTCTGCGGGTCGAGCATCGCGTTGAGAGCGTTCTCGCCGCTCATCTCCTTGCGCAGCTTGTACGTGCCGGGCTGGATGTTACGGCTGCGGGAGTTGTCCTCCGCCGCCTCCAGGAACGCCTTGGTGCTCTTGATCACGCCGGCGTCGCGCAGCACCACGGCCATGTCGGCCAGGAACGCGCCCTGCGGGATCTGCACCGTCACGTCCTCGGTGCCCGCGCCGTCGAAGTCCGGTGTGATGAAGTAGTTCTGAATGCGGTCGAAGCCGTAGAAGGCACCGCCACCGATGCTGCCGAGCAGCACCACCGCCAGCAGCAGGGCAAGCACCGTCTTGCCCCGCCCACCGGAACGGCCGCCCTTGAGGCGGCCCCGGCGGTGCTTGCCCTTGTCCCCCCGGTCCTGCTCGTCGAACCCGAGGTCCAGTTCGTTCATCATTGCGTCCGCCTCCGCTGCGCATCCAGCCAGCTCTGCAGAATCTCCACCGCGGCGGCCTGGTCGACCACCGCCCGTTGTCTCTTCCCCCGGACACCGCGCTCGGCAAGCCTACGGCTCGCCACGACCGTGGACATCCTCTCGTCGGTGAGCGTCACCGGAACAGGCGCTATCACATCGGCCAGTTGTTGAGCGTACGCCTTCGTGTGCTCCGCTGCGGGGCCGTGTTTGCCGGCAAGGTTGATCGGGAGGCCCACCACCACCTCGACCGCCTCGTGCTCGGCGACCAGCGCGGCGAGCTCCGTCAGGTCCGACGGAACCGCGTCTGACCTGGGCTTCTGTTCCCTGGCGAGGGTAACCAGCGGGGTGGCGAGGACCCCGTGCGGATCGGACCGGGACACCCCGATCCGCACCTGACCGACGTCGACGCCCAACCGCACACCCCGGAGCATCTCGGTCACGTCGCGTCACCTTCCGTGACAAACGCGTCAGGGCGGACCGACCCGGCCCGCCCTGACCCGCCCAGCTGGTAACTCACGCCGCCGTCCCGCTCCGCTCCCTGGCGACGCGAGGCGCCGGGCTGCTGTGCCGATTGGTTCGCTCGCTCCGCTCGCTCACGCCTCGGCGATCGCCTTCTCGACCGTGAGCAGAAGCTTCGGCAGCTCCGACTCGGGCAGTCCACCACCCTGTGCCAGATCGGGACTGCCTCCGCCGCGCCCGGAGAACGCCGCCTTGACCAGATCGTTCGCGGCGAGGCCCCGGCTGCGGGCAGCGGTGTTCACCGCCACCACCAGGGACGCCTTGCCGTTGGCGCGGGCGGCCACCGCGACCACGCCCGGCCGGGACGAATCGATCCGGCCCCGGATCTCCTGGGCCAGGGTGCGCACGTCGTTGCCGGCCGCGCCCTCGGGCGCCTCGATGCCGACGTAGGCGACCCCGCGCACGTCCTTGGCCTGGGCGGCGAAGGCCGCCGCGCCACCGAGCACGAGCTGGGCGCGCAGCTTCTCCAGCTCCTTCTCCGCGTCGCGCAACTGGGTGACCGTCTGCTCGACCCGGTCGGCGACCTGCTCGGAAGGGACGCGGTACAGCTCGGCGAGCCGGGACACCAGCAGGTGCTCGCGGGCCAGGAAGTTGAACGCGTCCATGCCCACCAGCGCCTCGACCCGTCGTACGCCGGAGCCGATGGAGGACTCGGAGAGGATCTTGACAAGGCCGAGCTGGCCGGAGCGGGCCACGTGGGTACCGCCGCACAGCTCGCGGGCGTAGTCCCCGACCTCGACCACCCGGACCTGGTCGCCGTACTTCTCGCCGAACAGCGCCATGGCGCCGATGCGGCGCGCCTCGTCCAGTGAGGTGATGAAGGCGTGCACCTCCAGGTCGGCCAGCAGCACCTCGTTGACCTGCTGCTCCACGTCGCGCAGCACGCTCGGCGCCACCCCGGTGGCGGTGTTGAAGTCGAACCGGAGCCGGCCGGGGGCGTTCAGCGAACCGGCCTGGGTGGCGGATTCGCCGAGGAAGTTGCGCATGGTCTGGTGCACCAGGTGGGTGGCGGTGTGCGACCGGGAGATGGCCCGTCGGCGGCTGGCGTCGATCTCGGCGTACCCGGTCTCTCCCGCGCGAACCTCACCCCGGAGCACCCGGGCCCGGTGCACGATCAGGCCCGGCACCGGCTGCTGCACGTCGAGGACCTCGACCTGGCCGCCGCCCACCGTGATCATGCCGAGGTCGGGCTGCTGGCCACCGCCTTCGGCGTAGAACGGGGTGGTGTCGAGGACCAACTCGACCAGGTCGCCCTCGACCGCCGCCGACCGCGGACCGTCGGTGCCGAGCACCGCGCGGACCGTCGACTCGCGGGCCACCTCGGTGTAGCCGGTGAAGGTCACCGGCCCGCCCGCGTCGAGCACCGACCGGTACGCCGACAGGTCGGTATGGCCGGTCTTGCGGGCCTGCGCGTCGGCCTTGGCCCGGGATCGCTGGTCGGCCATCAACCGGCGGAAGCCGTCCTGGTCCACGTCGAGGCCCTGCTCGGCCGCGATCTCCAGGGTCAGGTCGATCGGGAAGCCGTACGTGTCGTGCAGCTGGAACGCCTTCTCCCCCGACAACGCCTGCCCACCGGCGCTGCGGGTCTGCGTGATCGCGGTGTCCAGGATCGTGGTACCCGCCCGCAGCGTGGCCAGGAACGCGTCCTCCTCCGCGTACGCGTACGCGGAGATCCGGTCGAAGTCGGCCGCCAGCTCCGGATACGACGGGGCCATGCAGTCCCGCGCCACCGGCAGCAACTCCGGCAGCGCCCGCTCCTGCCAGCCGAGCAGCCGCACCGAGCGGATCGCCCGACGCATGATCCGCCGCAGCACGTAGCCACGGCCCTCGTTGCCGGGGGCCACCCCGTCGCCGATCAGCATCAACGCGGTCCGGACATGATCCGCGATCACCCGCAGCCGCACGTCGTCCGGGTGCGACTGGTTGGCCGCGTGACCCGAGTGCGCCCCGTACCGCTTGCCGGTCAGCTCCGCCGCCCGCTCCAGGATCGGCCGGACCTCGTCGATCTCGTACAGGTTGTCCACGCCCTGCAGGATCGAAGCCATCCGCTCCAGCCCCATGCCGGTGTCGATGTTCTTCCTCGGCAGCTCACCGACGATCCGGAAGTGTTCCTTGCTGGTCACATCCGCGATCTCGTACTGCATGAAGACCAGATTCCAGAACTCCAGGTACCGGTCCTCGTCGACCTCCGGGCCGCCCTCCGCGCCGTATTCCGGGCCCCGGTCGTAGTACAACTCCGAACACGGGCCCGCCGGACCCGGGATGCCCATCGACCAGAAGTTGTCCTTCTTACCCCGACGCACGATCCGCGCCTCCGGCACCCCGGTACGCCGCCAGATCCCGTACGCCTCGTCGTCGTCCAGGTAGACCGTCGCCCAGATCCGCTCCGGATCCAGCCCGAAGCCACCCGCCTCGACCGACCTGGTGGCCAGGTCCCACGCGAACGGGATCGCCCCGTCCTTGAAGTACTC
The DNA here is from genome assembly GCF_900109115.1 of Micromonospora phaseoli. Classification (GTDB taxonomy): domain Bacteria; phylum Actinomycetota; class Actinomycetes; order Mycobacteriales; family Micromonosporaceae; genus Micromonospora; species Micromonospora phaseoli. The sequence continues at coordinate 899,699 of NZ_FNYV01000001.1, read as the reverse complement.
GCCGAACGAGAAGTTCCCGTTCATCTGGAAGAACGTGCCGTGCCGGCTGGTCTTACCGACCTCGTCGATGTCCGGCGTCCGGATGCACTTCTGCACACTGACCGCCCGCGCGAACGGCGGCGCCTGCTGACCGAGGAAGTACGGAACGAACTGCACCATGCCGGCGTTGACGAACAACAGATTCGGATCACTGATGGCGGGCAGCGGAGCGGACGGCACCACCGTGTGCCCGTTCGCCTCGAAATGGGCGAGGAACCGCCGCTTGATCTCCGCCGTCTTCATCGCTGGTGGTCCTCCGGAAAGATCTCTCTGTCACCGATGCGCGGGTCCTCCCGCAGCTCGGCGAACTGGTCGTCGAACGCCTCACCCTGGGCGAACGCCTCGTGGATCTCCTGCTCCCGCTCGGCCATCCCGAAGCGCACGTCCGCCACGAAGCTACGCAACTCCTCGACCAGGCCGCCAGCGGATTGTGACAGGTTGTCGGCGATACCGGCCGGGGTGTAGGCGTGCGCGGCGCGGGTCGCCTTACGGACCACCACCACACCGACGGCCAGGCCGATGCCCAGCCAGAACAGGCGCCTCATGCTCGTACCTCCGCGTGCTGGCCGGGTCAGCGGTTCCCGCGCCGGGCGGCGCGCCGCTGGGACTTGATGGTGTCGCGGACCTCGCGCTCGGTCTCGGCATGCCGGCGGGCGCTGGCGGCCTTGCGCACCCCGTAGCCGAACGCGGCCACCTTGACCAACGGGTTGGCCGCGGCGGCGGAGACGACGGTGACCAGGTTGGCGACGTTGGCGCTGATGTTCTGCGCGTGGCTGGTCATGGTGTCGACCTTGGCCAGTTGGAGGTTCACCCCGTCGAGCGAGGTCTGCACCTGCTCCAGCGTCACGTTGACGTTACGAACCGTCGTGTTGACGTCGCCGAGCAGCGGCGCGGTCCGGTCGTTGAGGTCGTTGATCATCCGGGTGGTGGCGTCCACGGTGTGCCGCAGCCGAAGGATAGGCAGCGTCAGGATCAGCACCAGCATCGCGAACGCGATCGCCGCGATCAACGCCGCGACCTCCAAAAAACCCACGCCTGTCCTCCTCATACAGTGCCTCGGGGCGCAAGATCCCCAAGACGCACGACCGTCTCACCACGTCAACACCTGGGCCACCCGCCAGAGACGGCGGCTACCAGAAGCAGACCCTACCGTCCGTGACGACGTTCGGCTCAGGACGGTGGTGACGGCGTCAACTCGCCCAACGGGTCCTCGGACAGTGTCGGGAAGGGATCCTCACCGGTCAGGGACGGATCGGTGCTCGGCTGAGGCCGGGTCCGCTCGTCGTCGATCGCGTTGCGTACCTTCACCGACACCAACGATCCGGGGCACTCCTGCGCTGCGGTGGACGGGTCGGGCGACGGCACCACCGCCGGCTCGCCGTCCACCGGCGGCGGTACGCAGGTCCGTTCCCGTACCCAGAGGTCGAGGGTCAACTCGTCCCGCCGCCAGCAGGTGTAGCTGCCCTTCTCCTGCTGCTCGGGGCAGTAGTTCGGGGTCCACGGCTGCCAACCGTCCTGGGCCAGTGCGGCCTCGTACGCCTGAGCCGTCTCCTGCGGCGATCGCTCCGAGTTGGTGGTGCGCTCGCGCAACCGGCAGTCGAGCAGACACCACTGGCTACCGCTGACGTCGTCGACCGGATTCGCCGCCGCCCAGACCGGCACGTCCAGTTCGTCGAGCGAGGTGAAGGCCGGATCCCGATTCTGTGTCTGGATGCCGAAGTACGCCGGCACGCCGCCGAGCAGGAACACGCTGACCAGCACCAGGATGGCCACCCGAAGCCGGGTGGGCCCGTGCGCCTGGCGACGCGGCTCGCCGCGACCGTCGGACAGGTCCTCGGGCCGGTCGGGATCGGTGATCTCCGGCTCGCTGGGACGCCGGTCCGCCGGCTCCGCACCCGATCGAGGTCCGGCCGGGTCGACCGGCGCGACGGCAGCCGCGGCCCGGGCCACCGTCGGTCCCTCGCCGGTACTCACCGGCGCGACGGCCGACGGCTCCAGGCGGACCGGGTTGCGGTGGGGTGGGGTGGCCCGGCCGGCCGGCCGGTCGTCGGGACGAGCCGGGGTCACGGTGGCGCGAGCCGCAGCCGGAGGTCCGGGAAGGTCGGGACGTTCCTCGGCGGTGCGGGGGCGGTCGCCCGGGGCGGGACCACCGGCCGGGCCGGCGTCGGGCCGGGCGGCACCGCGAGCCGGGCCCGGCGGCGGGCCGCCGGGACGGCCCGGGCCGCCGGTCACCCCGTCAGGCCGCGTCGCACCGCGCGCTGGACCGATGGGTACGCCGTCAGGCCGGGCGGCACCGCGCGGTGGGCCGATGGGTACGCCGTCAGGCCGGGCGGCACCGCGCGGTGGGCCGATGGGTACGCCATCCGGACGAGCCGCTCCCCTCGATGCGGGCGGCGTCGTCCCGCCCACAGCAGCCCCGCGCGGTGGCCCCGGTGGTGCACCGTCCGGGCGAACCGGCGGCCGAGTGGCGCCACTCGGTGGTTCGGAGCCGGCCCGGGGGGCCGGCGGTTCGTTCGCACTCCCGCCGGGTGGGTTGGCCGCGTGGGTCGGGCGCCCACCTCCCGGCGGCGGACCGTCGGGGCGGCGCGGCGCTCCAGCGCCTGGACGCTCCGGCCCGACCTCCGCGCCACGGCGCCCGTCGGCGGGCGGGCGCGTCGGGGTGTCCGTCGGCCCTGGCCGGCCGGCACCGCCGTCCCCGCCGCGGCGGTCACCGACCGTCGGCGAGCCACCGGCCGGTGTGCCACCCACGCGTCCCACCATGGGGGCACCGGACGGCGTGGCGGGTCGCTTGTTGATGGTCGGCAGCGCCGGATCGGTGTGGTGGGCACGGCCGGCCTGCCGCAGCCAGTCGGCGGGTCGCTCAGGGCGACCAGTCCGGCCGTCGCCGGGCCGTGCGGCCGGCGGCGGTTCGACGCTGGTGCCGCTCGTGGCGCCGTGCCGTCCGGAAGGCTCCTCCTCGTCGGCCGCTCGTCGGCCCCGGGCTGGCGCGTCCTCCAGACCGGCCGGGCGGTGGGCCCGCACCGGCGTGTCCGGTCCGCCAGCCGGGCGGCGGTCGGCCGGCGGCCGCTCCGCCTCGGGTGTCGCGCGACGGCCACGAGCCGCAGCGGCCGCGTCGTCCTCGACGGCCCGGCGTCCCCGAGGGTCGTTCCCGCCGCGAACCGGCGCGACCGGGTTGCCGGACGGCACGCCGGGGACCTGGGGCGCGTTGCCGGACAGCGGCACCACCGGGGGGCCTTCCTCGGTCTCGACGGCACGCCGGCGACCTACCCGCCGGCCACCGGCCGGCGCACCGACCGGCCCGCCGGCGGCCGGGGTGGTGCCCGGCGGACCGGCGGCCGGCGGGCCGGCAGCGGAATCGGCCGGACGGGGACCGACCGGCCCGGCGAAGCGTCCGGCACGGCCGTCCGGATTTCGCGCCGCATCGCCGCGGTCCGGCGGGAGCCGCCCAGCGGTCACATCCGGCGGAACCGGGCCCTGGGTCGGTTCGGCCGCCCGGGGTCCCCGGCGGGGACCAGCGGGTGCGCCGTTGGGCCGGCCGCCAGGCATTCGGCGCTGCCCGGGCGGACCCGACACCGGGCCGACGGGGGCACCAGGCATCGGACCGGCCGGCGCACCGGAAGTCGGACCGGCAGTCGGCACCGGCCGAGGGCCGGGCGGTGCGGGCGGAACCGGCTCGCCGGGGCGCGTCTGCCGGCCGGACGGACCGGCGGCATGGGGCTGCTGCGGCCAGCCGGCCGGCGGCGTGTTCGGCGCACCGGGCTCACGGCGGACGACGGGCGGCGGGCCGGCCGGTGGCCGCTCCCGGGGACCCACGGGCGGCGGGCCGGCCGGTGGCCGCGCGGACGGGTTTCCCGGCCAGGGACCGTCGACCGGGCGTGCGCGTGGCGGTTCGGCAGCTCCCCGACGCGGCGGGGGGCCAGCGGGCGAGTCCGGTGGTGCGGGATGACCGGGCGGCACCTGCCCGCGTCCGCCGGGCGGCGGTGGGACAGATCCGCCCGGTCCCCGACTGCCGGGCGGGGGTGGCACGGGTCCGCCCGGTCCCGGGCGGCCGGCCGGCGCCGGAACGGGACGGGTGGGCGGAGCCTGACCTGGTCGCTCCGACCCGCTCCGGGGTGGAGCGGTCGCGCCCGGTGCCGGCGCGCCACCCTCGGGACCCAGCTCTGCGCGCTGCTGCTTGGCAGAGCGGAGGTCGTCGATCCAACCGAAGTCCTCGCCGCCGCCCGACTCCTCCGGGGCCGGCTCTGCTTTGCCCCGGCCCCAGCGGCGAACCTTGCCCCGCCGCTCGTCCGGGCCGTCGTCCGGTCGCTCCGACGATCTCACTGTTGACCCCTCCCGTCGGCGCTGGCGCCGACCTGATCCGCCGCGTCGGCGTCGGTAGCCGTCAAGCGGTCGCCGTCGACCTCGGACGGCGTCGGCGTCTCCGCCCGGCCGCCCACCGTCGACGCAGCCGTGCCGGCCGGGGTCGGCAACCCACGGACGATGCGGCGCAGCAACGGCAGCCGGGTGGCCACCGATCGCTCCGCGCCGTGCTGGCTCGGTCGGTAGTAGTCGGTGCCGACCAGGTCGTCCGGCACGTACTGCTGGGCCACCACCCCCCGGTGGTCGTCATGCGGGTAGCGGTAGCCGGTGCCGTGCCCGAGACCCCGGGCACCGGCGTAGTGCGCGTCCCGCAGGCCCCGGGGAACCGGGCCGCCCCGGCCCGACCGCACGTCGGCGATCGCCGCGCCGATCGCGGTGGTGGCCGAGTTGGACTTGGGCGCGGTGGCCAGGTGGATCACCGCCTGGGCCAGGTTGAGCTGCGCCTCCGGCAGTCCCACGTACTCCACCGCGTGTGCGGCCGCGGCGGCCACACCGAGAGCGCCGGGGTCGGCCATGCCCACGTCCTCGCTGGCGAAGATGACCAGCCGCCGCGCGATGAACCTCGCGTCCTCCCCCGCGACCAGCATCCGGGCCAGCCAGTGCAGCGCGGCGTCCACGTCGGAACCCCGCAGGCTCTTGATGAAGGCGCTGGTCACGTCGTAATGTGCGTCACCCGCCCGGTCGTAGCGGACGGCCGCCGTGTCCACCGCCCGCTCGGCGGTGGACAGGTCGATCAGCCCACCACCCAACGCGGTCGCCGAGGCGGCCGCCGCCTCCAGCGCCGTGAGCGCCTTGCGGACGTCCCCGCCGGCCAGCCGGACCAGGTGGTCCTCGGCCTCCGGCGCGAGGGTGAACGCGCCGGCCAGACCACGCTCGTCGACCATCGCCCGGCGCAACAGCCGGCGTACGGCCGTGTCGTCGAGCGGCTGGAGGGTGAGCAGTACGCAGCGGGACAGCAGCGGGGAGATGACCGAGAAGTACGGGTTTTCCGTGGTGGCCGCCAGCAGCGTGACGGTCCGGTCCTCGACCGCGGCGAGCAGCGAATCCTGCTGGGTCTTACTGAACCGATGCACCTCGTCGATGAAGAGCACCGTCTGCGGGCCGCCCGAACGCCGCTGCCGCCGAGCCGTGTCGATCACCGCCCGGACGTCCTTCACCCCGGCCGAGAGCGCCGACATGGCCACGAAGCGCCGGTCGGTGGCCCCGGCCACCAGGTGGGCGATGGTGGTCTTGCCGCTGCCCGGCGGGCCCCACAGGATGACCGACATCGGCGCGTTGCCGCCGACCAGTTGCCGCAGCGGCGCACCAGGGGTGAGCAGGTGATCCTGACCGACGAGTTCGTCCAGGTTGGCCGGGCGCATCCGGACGGGCAACGGCGAGTCCGGACCCACCGCGCCGAAGCCGCCGAAGCCGCCGACGCCACCGGAACCCGCGAGCGCACTGGGTGCTGCTGCGGGTTCACCGAGGGTGAACAGGGCGTCGGACTCCATCACGAGAACAGTACCGGGCTCGGCCGACAACGCCGGAATCGCGCCGCCGACCGAGCCCGTGACGATCGTTTCCGGTCAGCCACGCCCCGGGCGACGGCCCCGGTACCAGCGGCCACCGCCACCGCCGCCGCCACCCGGCCCCCGGCCGACACCGGCCAGGTAGAGCGAGAGCAGCAACAGACCGATCAGCACCAGGGTGTTCCAGTTGAACAGGTCCGGCGCGCCGAGGTTGGTGTCGAGCAGGTCGAGCAGCAGGGCGAAGCCAAAAACGGCGGCTGCGGCGATGGCGAGCATGGCGTTCCTCCGGTGGGGGTTCCAGTAGGTCGGCCCCGATGTACCCGATCGGTCGGCTCGCCAATCTCCACGGTGGATCACCTCGCCCTGCCGCCGCCACGACGACAGCCACGCCTACGCTGAAGCCATGATCATCGCCGACGAGGTACTCGACGGGCGGGACGCCGTCCTGACCGCCGCGGACCGTCACCCGTTCGTCCGGCATTCGCTGCCGCGCCGCGAACCGGTACGGGGCTGGCGGCGCGCCGACACCGTGTGCTGGCTGCTCTCCGTCGAGCAGGGCCCGATCGGTGGCGTGATCGGGACGCCGCCCACGGCGGTCGAGCTGGCCGGCGCGCTGGCCGCCGAACGGCTGGTCGACGCCGGGCGCTGGGTGCACCTGCCCCGGACGGATCCGGCGGCGCTCGGTGCTGCCGTGGCCGGGTACGAGAACTGGGATTTTCTCTGGACGAGCACGGCGTCGCCCACGTCGCAGCCCGGACAGGAGCGGGTGGTCCGGTTGACCGAGGCGGACCACCCCGCCCTGACCGCGCTCATCGACGAGGCGTTCCCCACCAGCACGGCGCGCCCCGGCGATCCCCGGGTGCTCGACTGGTACGGCATCCGCGAGGGTGACCGGCTGGTCGCCTGCGGCGCCGATCGCACCCGGGGTGAGGTCGGTTTCCTCGCCGGGCTGACCGTGGCGCCGGCGCACCGGGGTCGCGGGCTGGGCGCGGCGCTCACCGCCGGCATGACCCGGGCGTTGGCGGCCCGGTACGACGTGGTGGCGCTGGGCGTCTACCCGAGCAACGTGGGGGCGGTCCGGCTCTACCGGCGGCTCGGCTACACCGGCACCTTCCCACTCACCTCGGTCCGCTTCGGCTGACCGGCAGCCAACCGCCCGGCCCGCCAGGCCGGCAGGTACAGCGGCGCGGCGACCGCCAGCACCACCGCGCCGATCAGCATCGCCGTGCTCACCCCGGCCCGGTCGCCGACGAAGCCGAGCACCACCCCACCGAGGGCACCGGCGGGCAGCGCCACCATCGAGTTCACCGAGACCACGCTGGTCCGGTACGGGCCGTCGACCTGTCGGTGCAGCAGCCCCATGTGCAGCGGGTTGGACGCGCCGTGCACGGCGTAACAGGCGACGAAGGCGATCAGCACCCCGACCGGGCCGGCGAACAGGGCCATGCCGACCACGGTGGCCCCTTGCGCGATCCGCAGCAGCGCCGCGCCGGGCGCGGCACCGAGCCAGCGGAGGAGCAGCGGGGTGAGCGCCGCACCGCCGGCCGAGGCGAGCCAGGCAACCGTGCTGGCCGGGCCGAGCAGGGCGGCGGCCCGGTCGGCGTCGCCCAGCACCTCGGCCAGCCGCACCGGCAGCAGCCCCTCGAAGGTGACCATCCCGAAGCCCCAGAACAGCTCGACCGCGACCAGGGCGAGCAGCACCCGGGAGCGACGGAGCAGGCCGAACGCCTCGCCGACCATCCTCGGCGCGGACCGGATCGACGCCCGTAGCGCACCCGGGCCAGTCGCCGGACGCTGCTCCACCAGCAGCGTCAACAGCGCGACCAGGGCGACCGCCTGAAGCCCGACCGCGGCAACGATCGGTGTGGTCAGCGCGCTGACCGGACCGATCGGGCCGAGGGCCACCAGGCCGCCGCTGAGCAGGGCACCGGCCGCGATGCTCAGGCCGAGCACCGTGCCGCCCTGGCCGAGCCCCTTCTCGTACTTGGCGTCCGGGTCGGCGGCGAGGGTGCTGTCGACGTACCAGGACTCCAGGGGGCCGCTGTCCAGCGCGCGGAACACCCCTTGCAACGCCCAGACGGTGGCCAGCAGGACGAACGAATCCGCCACCACCAACAGGCTCATCGAAACGAGGCCCACCACGCTCGCCGTCACCAGCACCGGCTTGCGGCCCAGGGCGTCGGCGAACCCGCCGGTGGGCAGCTCCAGGGCGAGCACCACCAATCCCTGGGCGGCGGCGGCCATGCCGATCTGGGTCAGCGTCAGGCCCCGTTCCTGCATCAGCAGGATGATCACCGGAATCATCAGACCGGTCGGCAGCCAGCGCAGGCCGTGCAGGACCAGGTAACGACGCCGGACCTGGCGTACCGATATCGCGCTCATCGCTTGCCTCCGAGCAGCAGTGGAAGGGAGGCGAGGAAGATCTGCACCTGCTCGGCCCCGGGCTCGTCCGGATCGGCCTCGGCGCGGTAGCGCTCAAGGATGCGCCACAGCTCCGCCTGGAGTTCCTTGAGCCGGTCGGCCGGGATGGTCATGAAGGAGTCGCTCATGCCGAAGGCGTCGCGCCAGGCCGGCGGCCACTCGTCGCGGACGGCGGACCAGCGCTCGGTGTGCTCGACGAACTGGCGTACCTGCTCGGCCTGGATCCACTCCACCGCGGCCCTGGCGTCCGGATCATCGTCGAAGTCGGTGTTCTCCCAGCTGGTGATGTCGTGCGCGGCTCGCCACCAGCGCTGCCGGGCGGTGCCCCGGTCGGGTTCCTCGACGACCAGCCCAACGTCGGCCAACTGACGCAGGTGGTAACTGGTGGCGCCGGTGTTGGTGTCGAGCAGCCCGGCGAGGGTGGTGGCCGTCGACGGACCCTGCACGCGTAACGCGCCGAGCAGCCGCGCCCGCAGGGGGTGCGCCAGGACGCGGACCTGCCGGTGGTCGATCCGGACCCGGCGCGGCGCGGGTCGCTTCCCTTCATCTCCCATGGATGCACAATATCTCTGCACAATCTCTATGCACAATAGTTGTGCATAGAGATTGTGCATGATGGCACAGCCGGATCAGCTCGACAGGCGGCGCGGCAGATACAGCGGGCGGGGCGGAAGGTCTCGGCAGGCGGCGCGGAAGGCACGGCAGCCAGGCCGGCAGGACTCGGCAGGCGGCGCGGAAGGCACGGCAGGCGGAGCGCGGCAGGTCTCGGCAGCCAGGCCGGCAGTTGGTCGCCTGCGGATCAGGCGGCGAGCAGTTCGGTGACGCCGCGCAGTCGGGTGCCCAGCAGGCCGGCGGCGCGGGCGGAATCGAGACGCACCTCGGTGGGGCGGACCAGTCCGGCGGCGGCACCGGTGGTGGTCTTCAGGCCACCCGGGTCGATGCCCTCCCGACGGGCCACCAGCAGGCCCAGCTCGGCCCGGCTGACCGCGTCCGGGCCGGCGACGTTGAGCGGTCCGGCGTAACCGGAGGGCACCAGTTCCAGTACGGCGGCGGCGAGGTCACCCACGTCGATCGGGCAGCGCAGCTCGTCGGTGAACAGGGCCGCCCGCCCGGCCAGCGCGTCCCGGCAGAGCTGGATCTGCTTGCTCCCCTCCCCGACGATCAGCGAGGTACGCACCAGCACGGCGGCCGGATCGATCGCCCGCACCGCCGTCTCCGCCGCCGCCTTCGCCGCACCGTACGGGAAGATCGGAGTGGGCGGGTCGTCATCGCCGTACGCGTCGGGGCGCCCGGCGTGCAGCGCGTCGCTGGAGATGTGCACCAGCCGCGCGCCCACCTGCCCGGCGGCGTACGCGACGTGCGCCGCTCCGTCGGCGGTGACCGCCCAGTCGCCGTACCGGTAGGGGGTGCCGATCACGGCATTGGGGCGTACCGCCGCGACCAGCGCGGCCACCGCGGCCCGGTCGGTCACGTCCAGCCGGCGGACCGCCACCCCCGGCACCCCGACCGCACCCGAGTGGTACGTCCCCACCACCGACCACCCCCGCGACACCGCTCCGCGGCACACCTCCCGCCCGAGAAACCCGCTACCACCCACCACCAGCACCCGCACCCCGCACCCCACTCCTCTGGTTGATCAAGAAGTTTCGTCACCGGAACAGCCGAATCATGACGCAAACTTCTTGGTCAACAACCCGGAGGGGTGCGGTCAGGTGGGGGTGGCGACCGGGGCGGCGGGGCCGGCGGTGCCGGTGTGCGGGGCCTGCTGGGGCTTGGGTTTGGCGTCGACGCCGGCCTCGGTGCGCTGCTGGGCGGTGATGGGGGTGGGTGCGCCGGTGAGCGGGTCGAAGCCGCCCCGGGTCTTCGGGAAAGCGATCACCTCGCGGATCGAGTCGGCACCGGCGAGCAGCATGCAGGTCCGGTCCCAGCCGAACGCGATGCCGCCGTGCGGCGGCGGCCCGTAACTGAACGCCTCCAGCAGGAAGCCGAACTTGTCCTGCGCCTCCTCGGGCGTGATGCCGAGCAGGGCGAAAACCCGCTGCTGCACGTCGCGACGGTGGATACGGATCGAGCCGCCGCCGATCTCGTTGCCGTTGCAGACGATGTCGTACGCGTAGGCGAGTGCCCGGTCCGGCGCCTCCTCGAACCGGTCGACCCACTCGGCGTTCGGCGAGGTGAACGGGTGGTGCACGGCCGTCCAGCCGCCCGCTCCGCCGTTCTCCTGGTCGGAGACCCGCTCGAACATCGGGGCGTCGACCACCCAGCAGAACGCCCAGGCGCTGTCGTCGACCAGGCCGGCGCGCTTGGCGATCTCGATCCGGGCCGCGCCGAGCAGCTCCTGCGCCTCCCGGGTCTCCGCACTCGCGGCGAAGAAGATCGCGTCACCCGGCTTGGCACCGACCGCGTCGGCCAACCCGGCCAGGTGCTCCGCCGACAGGTTCTTCGCCACCGGCCCGCGCGCCTCACCGGTCTCGGCGTCGAGCACCACGTACGCCAGGCCCTTCGCGCCGCGCGCCTTGGCCCAGTCCTGCCAGCCGTCCAGCTCCTTGCGGGACTGCGCGGCACCGCCGGGCATCACCACCGCGCCGACGTAGCCGCCCGCGTCGATCGCCCCGGCGAAGACCCGGAACTGGGTACCGCGCAGGTAGTCGGTCAGCTCCGTCAACTCGACGCCGTAGCGCAGGTCCGGCTTGTCCGAGCCGTACCGCGCCATGGCGTCGTGCCAGGTGATCCGCGGGATCGGTCGGGGGATCTCGTACCCGGCCAGCTCCGACCAGAGTGCGGCGATGATCGCCTCGCCGAGGTCGATCACGTCGTCCTGGGTGACGAAGGACATCTCGATGTCGAGCTGGGTGAACTCCGGTTGCCGGTCGGCCCGGAAGTCCTCGTCGCGGTAGCAGCGGGCGATCTGGTAGTAGCGCTCCATGCCGCCGACCATCAGCAGCTGCTTGAACAACTGCGGCGACTGCGGCAGCGCGTACCAGCTGCCGGGCTGCAACCGGACCGGGACCAGGAAGTCGCGGGCGCCCTCGGGCGTGGAGCGGGTCAGCGTCGGCGTCTCGATCTCCAGGAAGTCCCGCTCGTGCAGCACCGTGCGGGCCAACTGGTTGGCCCGCGAGCGCAGCCGCATGGCCCGGGCCGGGCCGCTGCGCCGCAGGTCGAGGTAGCGGTACTTGAGCCGGATGTCGTCGCCGGCCACCACCTGGTCGTCCACCGGCAGCGGCAGCGGCGCGGACTCGGAGAGCACCTCCAGCTCGGTCGCGGTCACCTCGATCTCGCCGGTGGGCAGCTCCGGGTTCTCGTTGCCCTCGGGCCGCCGGGTGACCTCGCCGACGACCTTGACGCAGTACTCGTTGCGCAGGGCGTGGGCGTCCTCCTCGCGAAGGACCACCTGAACCACGCCGGAGCCGTCCCGCAGGTCGACGAAGATGACCCCGCCGTGGTCGCGCCGGCGGGCCACCCAGCCGGCGAGCGTCACCGTGGTGCCGGCGTCCGTCGCGCGCAGGCTGCCGGCGTCATGGGTACGGATCACGGCGTACGTCTCCCTCGTCTGCTTTACATCTCTGCTCCCGGCATTCTGTCAGCACCCACCCGCCCCCGTTCCCGGGGTGCAAGGAAGGGCCCCCTGTTAACGCCTGGTGTATAGGAAGGGCCCCCTGTTAACACCCGCCCCGCCCGGCACACGGGCAGGGCGGCAGACGACGGCACACGGGCGGGCCGCCGGAGGAGGAATCCGGCGGCCCGCTGGTGGAGGAGAAGATCTGCGTAAGACGGAGGTCAGTAGACGCTGACGCCGTAGCGGCTCAGCACCGGCCCGACCGGCTGGAAGTAGGTCGTGCCGCCGGTGGAGCAGTTGCCGCTGCCGCCGGAGGTCAGGCCGAGCGCCGTGCCGCCGCTGAACAGCGAGCCGCCGCTGTCGCCGGGCTGGGCGCAGATGTTGGTGCGGATCAGGCCCCGGACCTGGCCCTCGGCGTAGTTGACCGTGGCGTTGAGCGCCTGCACCGAGCCGCTGCGCAGGCCGGTGGTGCTGCCGGAACGCTGCGCGGATTGGCCGACGTAGGCGTTGCCGGAGCCGGTGATGTCCCGGAAGCTGCCGTTGTAGAGCGAGACGTTGCCCGGCTGCACGGTGCTCTGGTTGCTGTACCGGACGATGCCGTAGTCGCTGCCCGGGAAGACGCTGCCGGCACGGGAGCCGAGCAGCGAGGTCTGGCCCGAGTTGCTGTACCAGTTCGCGGCGATGTTGGTGCAGTGCCCGGCGGTGATGAAGTAGTAGGTGCTGCCGGCACGCACGTTGAAGCCGAGCGAGCAGCGTCCGCCGCCCTGGGCGTAGATGGCCTGGCCACCGGAGATGCGGGTGCTCAGCACGCCGGCCTCGGCCTCGATGCGCACCGCGCCGTTGGTCCGTGCGGCGGCGGCCTTGACCCGCTCCAGCTTCGCGCCGGTCACCGTGCTGTCCACGGAGACGACGACCTGGTTGGTGGCCGGGTCGGTCCACCAGGCGGTGCCGGGGATCGCGGCGGAGCGGTCCAGCTCGGCGGCGGCCCGGTTCAGCTCGGCGGCGCCGCGCTTGACGAGCTTCGGGACGGCGCCGGCGGCGGCCACCTGGCGGGCCGCGACGGCGTCGGTCACCGTGACGACCATCTTGCCGCTGGCGTCGGAGTACGCGCCGGCGGCGCGGTCACCGAGCCGCTCCGCGACGGCGGTCGCGGTGTCGGGCGAGGCGGACGCGGGCGCCGCATGGGCCGGCACGCCGGCCAGCACGCCGGTCACCAGGGTTCCGGCCGCGGCGACGGTGACGACGCGGCGCAGCATTGACCTTGTGGGTCGCATGTAACAGCCTCCCGGATGGGGGTTAGGGGCCCTGTCATGGCGACAGAGGCGGGGGCAACTCGACCACCTGGGGAAATGGCCAAGCGAGGGAAAGTATTCACATATTTAAGATCGTAAGCAAGACCCCCCTTTGCCCGAATTCACCCATCGCCCCCAGGTAACCCCTGCGCAACATTGTGGACACAGAAAGTCATCTATACGCTCCGGTAACCGCCACCATCCGGCAACCGTGAACCGGAGGCCACCATGACCCTCGTCCGACGCACGCTGGCCACCCTCGCCGGCGTCACCGCTCTCGTCCTGCTCGTCACCAGTCCGGCCGCGGCCGACCCCGGCCCGCCGCCGACCTCGATGGCGAGTCTCGGTGACTCCATCACCCGCGGCTTCAACGCCTGCGGGTGGTACGTCGACTGCACCGCCCGCTCGTTCAGCACCGGCAGCTACTCCACGGTGAACAGTCACTACCTGCGCATCCGTGCGGTCAGCCCGGGCATCAACGGCCGCAACCACAACGCCGCCAGCACCGGGGCGAAGTCCGCCGACCTGTACGGCCAGGCCGGCACCGCGGTCAACCAGGGGGTCGGTTACGTGACCATCCTGATCGGCGCCAACGACGCCTGCACCAGCTCGGAGTCGACGATGACCTCGCCGGCCACCTTCCGGGCCAACATCGACGCCGGCCTGAACCGGCTCAAGACCGGTCTACCGAACGCGAAGGTCTACGTGATCAGCATCCCGGACGTGCACCGACTCTGGTCGGTCGGCAGGGGCAGCAGCAGCGCCCGCACCGCCTGGTCGCTCTTCGGCATCTGCCAGTCCATCCTGGCCAACCCGACCTCCACCGCTCAGGCCGACGTCGACCGGCGCAACCGGGTGCGGCAGCGGGTGATCGACTTCAACGGCCAGCTCGCCGCGGCCTGCGCCGCGTACGGATCGAACTGCAAGTACGACGGAAACGCCGTCTTCGGCTATCCGTTCACCCTCGCCCAGCTCTCCGGCTGGGACTACTTCCACCCCAACACCACCGGCCAGCAGGTCCTGGCCACCGTCTCCTACCCCGCCGGCTTCGCCTGGTAGCCCCGCACCCCCGTAGCGCCGATCTTGCACTTGTGGTCGCTCTGAACCAGGGCACAAGCCCGATAGCGGCGACCACAAGTGCAAGATCGCGCGCGTGGAGAGCGGGCGGGGAGGGAGGGGAGGGCGGGAGGGGGTGGGCGGCTAGCGGGGGTGGGCGGCTAGCGGGGGTGGGCGCCGGGGCCGGGGCGGGGTAGCACGTCGCGGGGCTCGGTAACGTGGTGCCCGGCCGCGCAGTGCAGCTCGACGCTGATCTCGGCACCGCAGTCGCGGTGCCCGACACTGAGCGGCGGCCCCTCCGGATCGGCGAGGTACCGGTCGCCCCAGGCGAGCACCGCGACCAGCACCGGCCACAGGTTCAGCCCCTTGGCGGTGAGCCGGTACTCGTGACGTAGCCGGCTACCCGGCTCACGGTACGGCTCACGGCGCAGCACCTCCTGCTCGACCAGGCCGGCCAGCCGGTTGGTCAGCACCTGCCGGGGAATACCGGTACGCAGCCGCATGTCGTCGAAGCGGCGCACCCCGCTGAACACCTCGCGCAGCACGACCAGGGTCCACTTCTCGCCGAGGATCTCCATCGCGCGGGCAACCGTGCAGTTGTCGACCGACCAGTCCAGGGCCGCGGGTCTCATGCTCGCCAGGCTAGTGCGGTGTCCAGGAGCGCTGCCAGTGGCGGGCGGCGAGCGGCGGTTGGCGTGGCTGATGCTGCTGGCCGCTGCGCCGCTTCCACCGCGTCAGGGTCTGTTTGACAGGTCCAACGACCACTGCCAGGCTGAGTCCATGACGCAGACGCAGGATGCGACGCGCAGCCGCACCTTCTCCTGGTCCGATCCGAGCATCAACGCCACGCAGGTCGGTCGGCGCAGCGGACTGGAACTGCTCCGCGCGATGATCGCCGGCGAGCTGGCCGCGCCGCCGGTGATGCACCTGATCGACATGACGCGGATGGCGGCCGACGAGGGGCGCGTCGTGGTCGAACTGGAGCCGCAGGAGTTCCACTACAACCCGCTCGGCACGGTCCACGGTGGGGTGCTGTCCACCCTCCTGGACACCGCCGCGGCCTGCGCCGTGCACACCACCCTGCCGGCCGGCGTCGGGTACACCTCACTGGACCTGAACGTGAAGTTCCTCCGCCCGGTCACCGTGGATTCGGGAACACTGCGCTGCGAGGGGACTGTGCTGCAAAGCGGTCGCCGTACCGCCCTCGCGCAGGCCCGGCTGACCGACGGACGCTCCCGTCTCGTCGCGCACGCCACCTCCACCTGCCTCCTGATGCCCCTGGCGCCCCCCACCGACTGACCGGCAGCCTCGGCGGCCACCCGCCGACCGGCCACCGCACCGCGCCGTGCGCCACGGACCGCATGCGGACCACGCGCAGACAGCGGACCGATGCCGGATGTCGGGCCATCGCCGCAACCGCACCGCCGAGAACACCCCTTGAGCGGCCCCGGGCGCGGTCGGCGTCGAGAGAGCCAGCGACGACCGTACCCGGAGCGCCGACCCGGCTCAGCTCACCAGCGGCTTGAGGTCCGCCCGGGGCGGGGTCCACTCCCCCGCCGCCGCGACGGCCTGCTCGCCCGAACGGATGTCCTTCACCTCGTCGGCCGCGCCTTCGGAGCCCGGGAACCAGACGTACGGGATGCCGCGCCGCTCGGCGTACCGGATCTGCTTGCCGAACTTCGCCGCGCTCGGTGACACCTCGGTAGGGATGCCCCGCGAGCGCAACGCCTCCGCGACGGAGTTGCTGGCCCCCCGCAGCTCCTCGTTGGTCACCGCCACCAGCACGCAGGTCGGCACGTCCCGGGAGACCGACAGCGCGCCCGCGCCGAACAGCAGGCCGAGCAGCCGGGTCACCCCGATCGAGATGCCCACCCCGGGGAAGCTGGCGGCCCCGGCGCTGGCCAGGTTGTCGTACCGGCCGCCGGAGCACACGGAGCCGAACCGCTCGTACCCGACCAGCTGGGTCTCGTAGACGGTGCCGGTGTAGTAGTCCAGGCCACGGGCGATCCGCAGGTCGGCCACGCAGAGGCCCGGCGAGTGCGCGGCGGCGGTCTGCACCACCCGGACCAGCTCCTCGACGCCCTCGTCGAGCAACGGGTCGCTGACCCCCAGCGCGTGTACCGCGTCGGCGAACGAGGGGTCCGCCGCGGAGATCTCGGCCAGCGCCAGGCATGCCTTGGCCTGCGCCTCGCTCGCCCCGGCCGTGGCGGCCAGCAGCTCCGCCACGCCGGCCGGGCCGATCTTGTCGAGCTTGTCCACCGCGCGCAGCGCCGCCTCCGGATCGGTCAATCCGATGCCCCGGTAGAAGCCCTCACAGATCTTGCGGTTGTTCACCTGGATGCGTACCGGCGGGATCGGCAGCGAGCGCAGCGCGTCGCCGATGACCAGCGGCATCTCCGCCTCGTGGTGCGGTGCCAGGGTGTCCCGGTCGACGATGTCGATGTCGGCCTGGAGGAACTCCCGGTACCGCCCCTCCTGTGGGCGCTCGCCACGCCAGACCTTCTGGATCTGGTAGCGGCGGAACGGGAACTGGAGCCGGCCCGCGTTCTCCAGCACGTACCGGGCGAACGGCACGGTCAGGTCGAAGTGCAGGCCGAGGGCGTCGTCACCGGCCGAACCGTCCGGATCGCCGTGCAGGCGCCGGATCACGTAGACCTCCTTCGAGGTCTCCCCCTTGCGCAGCAACTGGTCCAGCGGCTCGACCGCTCGGGTCTCCAGGGGCGCGAAGCCGTACAGCTCGAAGGTGGACCGGATCCGGTCCAGGACGAACTGCTCGATCATCCGCTGGGCGGGCGTCCACTCCGGGAAGCCGGAGATGGGCGTGGGCTTGCTCATGACGTACTCCTTGATCCCGCGCGGGCCGCGCGGTGCGGTCTCGACGCGGCCGTTACAGGCCGCGGGTGGGGGCCGCCGGTCGCGCGCCGCTCATCCCCGCCACCTCGGCGAGGTACGGGTTGGCGGCGCGCTCGCGGCCGATGGTGGTCGCGGGCCCATGGCCGGGCAGTACGACGGTGTCGTCGGCCAGCGGAAGGATCTTGTCCCGCAGGCTGGTGAGCATCGTCGGCATGCTGCCGCCCGGCAGGTCGGTGCGGCCGATCGAGCCGGCGAAGAGCACGTCACCGGAGAGGCAGATCTGCTCCGCCTCCCAGGGCGAGCCGACGCCGGGCAGCCGGAACAGCACCGACCCGCCGGTATGGCCGGGGGCGTGGTCGACGGTGATCTCCAGCCCGGCGAGGGCGAGCGTCATACCGTCGGCCAGCTCGGCCACGTCCTCCGGCTCGGCGTACGGCAGCCGGCCACCGAAGAGCTGCGTGAGGTCCATCGACAGCGCCTTCGCCGGGTCGGCCAGCATCTCCCGGTCGTCCGGATGCACGTACGCGGTGATCCCGCGCGCGCCGCAGACGGGCGCCACGGAGAAGGTGTGATCGAGGTGCCCGTGGGTGAGCAGCACCGCGGCCGGGTGCAGGCGATGCTCGGCGAGCAGCGCGTCGAGCCGGTCGATCACCCCGATGCCGGGGTCGACCACCACGCACTGCTCCCCCGGTCCGGCGGCGACCACGTAGCAGTTGGTGCCGAAGGCGTCCGCGGGAAAGCCGGCCACGAGCACGTCCGCTCCCCTCTCCGTCGAGCCGTCCTCTGCGGGAAGCCTAACCGGCCGCCCCGGTACCGCTCACGCCCATTCGCCCCACCGGCACCATTGCGCACTGACCAATCCCGATGAAGGCGGGTACCGACCTCGTACACCACTTTCACAGCCGCTACCCGTACACTCTGGCGGGCGTGTGGCGTGGCGCACCTGCCGCCCGACGGGTACGCGACCACCAAGTGACGACCAGGGTAGATGAAAGGGGAGCACGGGTGGCTTCCAGCAGGGACCGGCAGCGCAAACTGGCGCGGGCCAAGCTCGACCGGCAACTGGCTCGCCGGGCCTCCGCCGCCAGGCGCCGCCGACGGATCCAGGCCGGTGTCGGTACCGCCCTGATCCTCGTTCTGGTCGTCGCCGGCTCGGCGTGGGCGCTGGGCGCCTTCGACCGGGAGCCGACCGAGGACACCGCCGCCGACGAGGTCTGCCTCTGGACCCCGCAGAACACCGAGGGCAACAGCAACCTCAAAGACGTGGGCGAGCCGGCCACCACCGGCCTGCCGGTGACCGGTACCCGGCCGATGACGATCGTCACCAACCAGGGCGAGCCGGTCTCCGTCGAGCTTGACCTGGCGACCGCGCCATGTGCGGCCGCGAGCATCGCCCACCTGGCGAGCCAGTCGTTCTACGACAACACCAAGTGTCACGAGATCACCGCCGACGGCGCGGTGCGCTGCGGCGACCCGAGCGGCAGCGGTCTGGGTGGACCGGCCTACTCGTTCTACGACGAGAACGTGCCCGACGCCCCGGAGGCGTCGCCGGCGCCCAGCCCGTCCCCGGACGACCCGCCGACGTACCCGAAGGGCACGGTTGCGATGATCGCGAACCCGCCGGGTGCCAACGGCAGCCAGTTCCTGATCTTCTTCAAGGACTTCACCACCACCGAGCCGCGGTTCCCGATCATCGGCAAGGTCACCGCCGGTCTCGACGTCGTCGAGAAGATCGGCGCCCTGCCGACGGTGGACAATGGTGCCGGGGAGAAGGTCAAGCCGGAGAACGACGACGTGGTCATCCAGAGCCTGACCGTCGGCGAACCCGTGCTGGATCCGGCGTCGCCCGCCGATCCCGCCCCCACGGGTACGCCGACCCCGGAGGCCTCAGCGGCCCCTGAGGCCAGCGCGAGCGCCGGCTGACCCAACCGGGAGACCGGCGCTGTACCGATCGCATCACGGGGGCAACCCACCGCAGCGGCATACACACATAGTCCCAGGAGGATCGAGGCGTGACGTCCACCAGAGAGCGGCAGCGCGCGGCGGCCCGCGCCCGGCTCGAGAAGGAGATGGCCGAGCGGGCCACCCGGGCCCGTAAGCGCCGCCAGACCCAGGCGGTCGTCGCGGCCGGCGCGGTCCTGCTGCTGGTGGTCGCCGGCACGGCCTGGCTGGCCAGCAACCTGATCGGCGACGACGGCGGCACCGACAGCACCGCCCAGGACGGGATCCAGGCGCAGTGCGACTGGGTCGACATCCCGGCCGGGGAGAGGACCCCGACGACCAAGGACGTCGGGCTGCCGGACGCCCAGCAGAGCCGGACCGGCACCCAGACCATGACGATCACCACCAACCTCGGCCCGATCACCGCCCGGATCGACCGGGCAGCGGTGCCGTGCACCGCGGGGAGCTTCACCCACCTGGCCGAGCAGAACTTCTTCGACAACACGAAGTGCCACCGACTGGTGACCGAGGGCATCAAGGTGCTGCAGTGCGGCGACCCGAGCGCCACCGGCGACGGCTGGCGGGAGTCCGACGGCACCGGCGGCCCGAGCTACCGCATGGCCGAGGAGAACCTGCCCACCGACAAGCGTCCGCCGTACCCGCAGGGCGTGATCGCGATGGCCAACTCCGGCCAGCCGGCGAGCACCGGCAGCCAGTTCTTCATCGTCTACGGCGACTCGCCGCTGGACCCGAACTACACCGTGCTCGGCACCATCACCAGCGGAATGGAGATCGTCAACGACGTCGCCGCCGCCGGTGACGACGGCGCGTTCGCCCAGCAGGCCGGTGGCGGCCACCCCAAGAAGGAGGTCGTCATCACCGACCTCACCATGACCGACGCCTGACCCACCACCGCCTCCCAGAAGCGCCCGTCGGCCCAAGCCGGCGGGCGCTTCACCCACCCACCCACCCACCCACCCACCACCCTGGTTGATCAAGAAGTTTGCGTCTCGATCTGGCGGGATTCTGACCAGAACTTCTTGATCAACCCAGGCGGGGGCGGGGTCCGGCGCGGGGAGGGTGGGGGGGTGGGGGGGGTTAGGCGCCGGAGGTTACGCGGTAGGCGTCGAAGACGCCGTCGACCTTGCGGACCGTGGCGAGCAGGTGCCCGAGGTGCTTCGGGTCGGCCATCTCGAAGCTGAACCGGCTCACCGCCACCCGGTCGCGGGTGGTGGTGACGGTGGCGGAGAGGATGTTGACCCGTTCCTCGGAGAGCACCCGGGTGACGTCGGCGAGGAGCTTGTGCCGGTCCAGGGCCTCCACCTGGATGGCCACCAGGAACGTGGAGGCGGAGGTGAGTTTCCAGCTCACCTCGACCACCCGCTCGCCCTGGGCGCGCAGGTCCTCGGCGTTGGCACAGTCGTCCCGGTGCACGCTGACCCCGCCGGAGCGGGTCACGAAGCCGAACACCGAGTCCGGTGGTACCGGCGTGCAGCAGCGGGCCAGCTTGATCCACACGTCGCTGACGCCGCGTACCACCACGCCGGGGTCGTGGCTGGAGGCCCGGCTGCGCGGCGGCCGGGTGGCCACGGCGGTCTCGGCGATGTCCTCGGCCGCGCCCTCCTCGCCGCCGTAGGAGGCCATCAGCTTCTGCACCACCGACTGGGCGGAGACCTGGCTGTCGCCGACGGCCGCGTACAACGAGGCGACGTCGGCCAGGTGCAGGTCCCGGGCGATCGCCATCAGGTTGTCGGAGGTGAGCATCCGCTGCAACGGCATGCCCTGCTTACGCATCGCCTTGACGATCGCGTCCTTGCCCTCCTCGATCGCCTCCTCGCGGCGCTCCTTGTTGAAGTACTGCCGGATCTTCGTCCGCGCCCGCGGGCTCTTGACGAAGCCCAACCAGTCCTGCGTCGGGCCGGCCGTGTCCGACTTCGAGGTGAAGATCTCGATCACGTCGCCGTTGGACAGCGTCGACTCCAACGGCACCAGCTTGCCGTTGACCCGCGCCCCGATGCACTTGTGCCCCACCTCGGTGTGCACCGCGTACGCGAAGTCCACCGGCGTGGACCCCGTCGGCAACGGGATCACGTCGCCCTTCGGGGTGAAGACGTACACCTCCTGGCTGGACAGGTCGAACCGCAACGCGTCCAGGAACTCGCTCGGGTCCGCCGCCTCCCGCTGCCAGTCCAGCAGCTGCCGCAGCCAGGTCATCTCGTCGATGTGCGCCGGCGGGCCGACGATCTGGGTGCCCTTGTGCTCCTTGTACTTCCAGTGCGCCGCGATACCGAACTCCGCCGTACGGTGCATCGCGTACGTCCGGATCTGCATCTCCACCGGCTTGCCGGTCGGCCCGATCACGGTGGTGTGCAACGACTGGTACATGTTGAACTTGGGCATCGCGATGTAGTCCTTGAACCGGCCCGGCACCGGCTGCCAGTTCGCGTGGATGACCCCCAACGCCGCGTAGCAGTCCCGCACCGTGTCGACCAGGATCCGCACACCCACCAGGTCGTAGATGTCGTTGAAGTCCCGACCCCGCACGATCATCTTCTGGTAGATCGAGTACAGGTGCTTCGGCCGCCCGGTGGTCTCCGCCTTGATCTTGGCGGCCTTCAGGTCGGTCTGCACCTTCTGCGTCACCTGCCGCAGCAGCGCCTCACGCTGCGGCTGGTGCTCCCCGATCAGCCGGTTGATCTCCTCGAACCGCTTCGGAAACAGCGTCCCGAAGGCCAGGTCCTCCAACTCCCACTTGATCGTGTTCATACCGAGCCGGTGGGCCAGCGGGGCGAGGATCTCCAGCGTCTCCTTCGCCTTCTGCTCCTGCTTCGGGCGGGGCAGGAAGGTCAGCGTCCGCATGTTGTGCAGGCGGTCGGCCAGCTTGATCACCAGGACCCGCGGGTCCTTGGCCATGGCGACGACCATCTTGCGGATCGTCTCGGCCTTGGCCGCGTCGCCGAGCTTCACCTTGTCGAGCTTGGTGACCCCGTCGACCAGCAGGGCGACCTCGCCGCCGAAGTCCGCGCGCATCTGGTCCAGGGAGTATTCCGTGTCCTCGATGGTGTCGTGCAGCAGCGCGGCGACCAGGGTGGTGGTGTCCATGCCCAGGTTGGCCAGGATGGTCGCCACCGCGAGCGGGTGGGTGATGTACGGGTCGCCGGACTTGCGGTACTGACCCGAGTGCCAGCGCGCCGCCGTGTCGAAGGCCCGCTGCAACAGCCGAGCGTCCGCTTTCGGGTGGTTCTCCCGGTGTGACGAGATCAGCGGCTCCAGCACCTCGCTGACCTGCGAGGACTGCCACGGCGCGTTGAACCGTGCCAGCCGTGCCCGGACCCGGCGCCCGGTGGGCGCGTGGGAGAACCCGAAGCCACTGCTCGGCGACGGATCGGCGGCCTCGGTCGAGGCGACCTCCGCGCCGACGCCCGGACGGTCCCCGTCGCCGGTCGGCGCCGCCACTCCGGATCCGCCGCCCGACGCCGGAACAACGGCACCGTTGCGGTCAGTCAGCGAGCCGTCCGCGTCACCTGTCGGGTGCACCGTGCCCTCCACCGGAGGAACGACATCGTGGGACACCGGCCTCCTCACCGCTCGCCGGGAATACACCGACCGTGCGCCGGCCGATGTGGTCTAGCGCCGCTCAGACGGGTCACCGTCCGGTCAGCAATGGGCAATGCTACCCGCACCCGGGGTGCCCTGCCGCTCCGCCGGACGGACGGTGCCGAGTCCTCCGGCGGCGACAGCGCCTCAAACGGTCAACAGCGCATGCACGGGACGCGGCGCCAACCGTTCCCGGCCGCCGAGGAAGGCCAGCTCCAGCAGCACGGTGAAGCCGGCGACCGTGCCGCCGGCCCGCTCCACCAGGTCCAGCGTCGCCGCGGCAGTGCCGCCGGTGGCGAGCACGTCGTCGACCACCAGCACCCGGTGACCGGCCGTGAAGGCGTCCTGGTGCACCTCCAGCGTGGCCTCGCCGTACTCCAGCTGGTAAGAGGCGGCGTAGGCGGGTCGGGGCAGCTTGCCGGCCTTGCGGACCGGCACCACGCCGACCCCCGTCGCGTACGCGATGGCCGCGGCGACCACGAAGCCGCGCGCCTCGATACCGACCACGGTGTCGAAGGACTCCCGTCCGTGGTACGCGACGATCCCGTCGATCACCTCGCGGAAGGCGTCACCGTCGGCGAACAGCGGCATCAGGTCCTTGAACATGACGCCGGGTTTGGGGAAGTCGGGCACGTCGAGCACTCGGCTGGCCACCAACCGGGCCGCCTGCGGCCCGCTGTCTCCGCGTACCCCGGCGCTGTGCGTCTCCGTCACGGCTGTTCCGCTCCCCTTCACATGGCGGCGGCGTCCCGCACGCTGCTCGCACAGCATGCCGGACGCCGCCGGTTCCGTCTCCTACCGGGTGGTTCCCGGCGTACTCAGCGTCGCTTCGCGCCGCCCGGGCGGTTGCCGCCCCCACCACCGGGACGCCCACCGCGGGCACCGCCGGAGCGCTTGCCGGAGGGCCGAGCGCCCACCTTGGGCGCGGCGGCGGCCAGGGCGCCGGCCTCCGCGGTGACCGGCTCCTCCTCCTGCTCCGGCTCGGCCGCAGGGGCCGCGCCGGCCTTGGCAGCGAGAGCCTCGTTCCGGCTGCCCGCCCCCCGGCGGGCCAGCACCCGCTTGTTGTGTGCCTGGATCCGCGGGTCGCGGTTCTTGAGCACCACCAGCAGCGGGGTGGCCAGCATGATCGAGGTGACGAAGGCCATCGCCATACCGACGAACAGCACCAGGCCGAGGTCCTTCAGGGTGCCCGCACCGAGCAGCCCGGCACCGATGAACAGGATGCCGCCGACCGGCAGCAGCGCCACCACCGAGGTGTTGATGGACCGCATCAGGCTCTGGTTGACGGCGAGGTTCGCCGCGTCGCCGTACGTCTGGTTGTTGTTCGCGGTGATCCCTCTGGTGTTCTCCTGCACCTTGTCGAAGACCACCACCACGTCGTACAGGGCGAAGCCCAGGATGGTGAGGAAACCGATGATCGTCGACGGGGTCACCTCGAACCCGACGATCGAGTAGATGCCGGCGGTGAGGGCCAGGTTCGACACCAGCGAGAAGATCGCCGCCGCCGCCATCTGCCACTCGAAGCGCAGCACCAGGTAGACCGTCACCAGCGCGAGGAAGACCAGCAGACCGAGCAGGGCCCGGTTGGTCACCTGGCTGCCCCACGCCTCGCTGACCCGGTTGCTGGCGATCTCCGCCGGGTCGATGCCGAAGACCTGGCCCAACTCGAGCCGGACCGCCTCGGCCTGCTCGGCGTCGAGCTGGGTGGTTCGCAGCTCGTAGAACTCGCCGCCGCCCCCGCCGACCTGCTGGGTGGTGACCACCTGGGCGCCGTCACCCGCGCTGGTCAGCACCTCACGGGCGCGGTCCTCCACCTGCTCCAGGCTGCCGACGCTGGTCGGGACCTGGAACGAGTTGCCACCGGCGAACTCGATGCCGAGGCTGAAGCCGCGGAAGATGATGCTGCCGAGCGCGATCAGCACCAGCAGGGCGGCGACCGTGAACCACGTCTTGCGTCGACCGACGATGTTAAGGCCGGCCTCACCTTTGTAGAGGCGGGCTGCCAGACCAGTCTCAGCCATCTCAGGCCTCCTTGACGCGCTGCTTGCGGGGCGGGGCGGCCTGCTCCGACCGGGCCGGTAGCACCCGGCCGAGCCCGCTGACCCGTGGGGACAGGAACGCCGGGGTGCGGGCGAACAACGTCATGATCGGGTGCCGGAAGAGGAAGACCACCAGCAGGTCGAGCACCGTGGCCAGGCCGAGGGCGAAGGCGAAGCCCTTCACCGTGCCGACCGAGACGATGTAGAGCACCAGTGCCGACAGGATCGTGATCGCGTTCGCCGAGATGATCGTCCGGCGGGCCCGGATCCAGGCGCGCGGCACCGCGCTGCGCGGGCTGCGGCCCTCCCGGATCTCGTCTTTCAGTCGTTCGAAGTAGATGACGAACGAGTCCGCCGCCACACCGAGCGAGACGATGATGCCGGCGATGCCGGCGAGGGTGAGCGTGAAGCCGATCTGCCGGCCGAGGAACACCAGGGCACCGAAGAGCAGCAGGGCCGACAGGACCAGGCTCAGGAAGATCACCGAGCCGAGCAGGCGGTAGTAGAAGAACGAGTAGATGACGACCAGCAGCATGCCGATGCCGGCCGCGAGCAGACCGGCCCGCAGGTGGCTGGCGCCCAGGGTGGCGGTGACGTTCTGCTGCTCCTGCGCCTCGAAGGTGACCGGCAGGGCACCGTAGCTGAGGTAGCCGGCCAGCTCGCTGGCCTCGGCGTTGCTGAAGTTGCCGGTGATCTGCGAGTTGCCGGTGAGCACGCCCTGGATCTGCGGCGATGAGATGATCTCGTTGTCCAGCACCACGGCGACCCGGCACTTGCCCTCGTCGCCGAGCGCGGAGGCGTCGCACGCCTGGCCCTCGTTGTTGAACGCCTCGCGGGTCAGGGCGGTCCACTTGTCCTGGCCGGAGCTGGTGAAGTTCAGGCTGACCACCCACTGGCTGGTCTCGTCGCGCACCGCGTTGGCGTCGGAGACGTCGGTGCCGAGCACCTTCGCCACGTCCAGCAGGTTCTTGGCGTAGCCGCCCTCACAGGCGACGGCCTGCTGCTCCGGGTCGGAGATGGACGCCGGGGGCCGGTCGTCGAGCTGCGGGCAACCGATCGTCGGCACGTTGAACTGCATCTGCGCCGGCAGCACCGCGACCTCACGACCGTCGAGGTCGGCGAAGGGCTTGAGCCTGTCGGCCAGCGACGGGTCGGCGCTCAGGTCCGCCGGCGCCTGCAACCCGCTCGCAGCGGCCCACGCCTCGGCGCCGACCTTCTGCTCGACGGCACGGCGCTGCTCCTCGATGCTCTGCGTCACCTCTTCGGTCGCCTCCGGCGACGGGGTGGCGGCAGGGCTCTCGGACGGCGTCGGGGTCGGCGCCCCGCCGCCCTGACCACCCGGGGTCGGCGACGAGTTGGCGTCGGCGTCGGGCGTGGGACTCACACTGCCGGACGGGGTCGCCTCGGGGCTCGCGCTCCCGGACGGCGTGGCCTCGGGGCTCTCGGTCGGTGCCGGCGCCGGGATCGTCCCGCTGCCGTCGGCGATCTTCAGCACCTTGCGGAAGCGCAGCTCGGCGGCGCTGCCGACCTCGTTGATGTCGCGGTTCTCGCCGGGCAGGGAGATGACGATGTTGCGGTCGCCCTCGGTGACCACCTCGGCCTCGGCGACGCCGTACGCGTTGACCCGGCTCTCGATGATCTGCCGGGCGCGCTCCAGATTGTCCGCCGTCGGGGCCCGACCGTCGAGGGTGTTGGTCGCCTCGAGCGTAAGCCGTGTGCCGCCGACCAGGTCAAGACCGAGCCGAGGTTCGAGCCGGTCCTTCCAGCCGCCGCTGGCACCGCTCGAGAAGAACACCAAAAGATAGAGGACGACGAAGATGCCGGCGAGTACGGCCAACTGCCGTCCCGGGCGCATCTGTCCCTGAGGTGGTGCCACGGCTGTCCTGTCTCCCTGTGGTCACGCCACCGCGGCGCGGCGGCGGGTCGGCCGGGTACCCGGCCGACGGTCTGCCTTCCGACGGCGCCCGGGCTGACGCCGTCGCCCCGGGTGGTCAACGCGAGGCGCGTGGACCGGGCGGACCGGCGCACCGACGCCCGGCGTCGGCCATCTATCCAGTTGTCTCACCGCGCACGGCGGCCCCCGCTCGGGGACGCGTGCGGGCACCTGCACCCGGGCGGCCGGAGGCCGGCGACCCGGGTGGGCGCGGTGTTCAGTCCTTGACGGCGCCGGGTTCCTCGGCCGTGGCCTCGGAGGGGAGCTCCGCCCTGGTGACCACCCGGGCGATTGCCGGACGGGCGTAACGGGTCTGCACTCCGGGAGCGACCTCGAGCAGGACGCTGTCGTCCTCGACACCGGTGACCGTGCCGTAGAGCCCGCCGATGGTGACCACCTCGTCGCCCGGGGAGAGCTGCGACTGCATCGCCTCGGCCTCGCGGCGGCGCTTCTGCTGCGGACGGATCATCATGAAGTACATGACGCCGAAGAGCAGCGCGATCATGAGGATCGGCGTGAAGCCGCCCGCTCCGCCGCCTTCTGCTGCGTAGTGCACGGTTGTCGACCTTCCCATTGGCCTCCAGCCCGGCGCGTGAGCACCAGAGCGGAGGCGGATTTTCACATCCTGTACAGACCGCGGCGAGTCTAGTCGGTCAATCTGGGAACGCCGAATGCGGCACAGATCACGAACAGATCACGCCTCGTCGGTGTCCACCGAGAACAGATCGGGCGACGGAGCAACATCCGCCGCAAATGTACCATTCGGTGGCGTACGCCCCAGATGGTGCCAGGCGGCACCGGTGGCCACCCGCCCCCGGGGCGTACGCGCCAGCAGCCCGGCCCGCACCAGAAACGGCTCGCAGACCTCCTCCACCGTGTCCGGCTGCTCCCCCACCGCCACGGCCAGGGTCGACAGCCCGACCGGGCCGCCCCGGAACGAGTCGACCAGCGCGGTCAGCACCGCCCGGTCGAGCCGGTCCAGTCCGAGCGCGTCCACGTCGTACACGGTCAGGGCCAACCGGGCGGTCTCGACGGTGACCACGCCGTCGGCGCGCACCTCGGCGAAGTCCCGCACCCGACGCAGCAGGCGGTTGGCGATCCGCGGCGTGCCCCGCGAGCGCCCGGCGATCTCCGCCGCCCCGTCCTCGGTGATCGGCACCCCGAGGATGCGTGCCGAGCGGTGCAGCAGCGTCTCCAGGTCGGCCGGGGCGTAGAAGTCGAGGTGCGCGACGAAACCGAAGCGGTCCCGCATCGGGCCGGTGAGCAGGCCCGAGCGGGTGGTCGCGCCGACCAGCGTGAACGGCTCCACGTCCAGCGGGATGGCGGTGGCACCCGGCCCCTTGCCGACCACCACGTCGACCCGGAAGTCCTCCATCGCGCTGTAGAGCAACTCCTCGGCCGGCCTGGCGATGCGGTGGATCTCGTCGATGAAGAGCACGTCGCCCTCGGCCAGGCTGGTCAGGATCGCCGCCAGGTCGCCGGAACGCTCGATCGCCGGCCCGCTGGTCACCCGGATGCCGGCGCCCAGCTCGGCGGCCACGATGTTGGCCAGGGTGGTCTTACCCAAGCCAGGTGGCCCGGACAGAAGGATGTGGTCGGGTGGGGAGCCGCGCCGCATCGCGCCCTGCAGCAGCAGGTCGAGCTGGTCCCGGACGCGGTGCTGGGCGATGAACTCGTCCAGCCGCTTCGGCCGGACGCTGACCTCCGCGTCCAGCTCCGCCTCGTTGACGTACGCCGAGACCAGTCCGCCGTCGGGCGCGGTCACGAGATCTCCTTCATTCGCGACTGCGGGGCTCGCAGGCCCGGCTCACTCCTCGCGCTCATCGGGTGCGGCCCAGCAGGCGGATGGCCTGCTTCAACAGCACCGGTACCGCCGGGGTGGGACCGTCGATGGTCTCGGCGACGGCCGCCACCGCCTGGTCGGCCTGGCCCGCCGTCCAGCCGAGCCCGACCAGCGCCTGGCGGACCTGCTCGGGCCACCCGCCACCGGTGACGCCGGCCGCGCCGTCGGCGCCCACCACGACCGGCCCGATCCGGTCGCGCAGCTCCAGCACCAGGCGTTCGGCGCCCTTCTTACCGATGCCGGGCACCCGGGTCAACGCCGCCGTGTCGGCGTTGGCGATCGCCTTGCGCACCGCGTCCGGGGTGTGCACCGCGAGCACCGCCTGCGCC
Organism: Micromonospora phaseoli; assembly: GCF_900109115.1. Taxonomy (GTDB): domain Bacteria; phylum Actinomycetota; class Actinomycetes; order Mycobacteriales; family Micromonosporaceae; genus Micromonospora; species Micromonospora phaseoli. Next base: position 870,933 of record NZ_FNYV01000001.1, on the reverse strand, counting down.
AGTCGCGGACCGACCCCGCTGGCCGTCTGCAGCAGCTCGAACAGCGACTTGGCGTCGTCGTCGGCGAAGCCGTAGAGGGTGAGCGAGTCCTCCCGGACCACCAGGCTGGTGGCCAGCCGGGCCGGCTGGCCGACCCGCAGGTCGGCGAGCGTGCCGGGGGCGCACTGCACGGCCAGGCCGACCCCGCCGACCTCGATCACCGCGTGGTCTGATCCGGTGGCGGTCACCACGCCGCGGACACTGGCGATCATCTCGCTCCTCCTCGTCTGACCCGGTCCGCGGCGGCGGCCAGTTTCGACCGCGTGCCGCCGCGCCACACGTGGCAGATCGCCAGCGCGAGGGCGTCCGCGGCGTCGGCGGGCCGGGGTGGCTCGGACAGCCGCAGCAGCCGGGTGACCATCGCGGTCATCTGCGCCTTGTCCGCCTGACCGGAACCGGTCACCGCCGCCTTCACCTCGCTCGGGGTGTACGTCTGCACCGGCAGCCCGGCCCGCGCGCCGGCGAGCACCGCGATCCCGCTGGCCTGGGCGGTGCCCATCACCGTACGGACGTTGTGCTGGCTGAACACCCGCTCCACGGCGACGCTGTCCGGCCGGTGCTCGGCGACCAGCTCGGTGAGGGAGCGGTCCAGGTGCAGCAGCCGGGTGGGCAGTTCGTCGGCCGGATCGGTGTAGACGACGTAGTAGGCGACCAGCGTGCAGGGTCGTCCGGGCACCCCCTCGACCACTCCCACCCCGCACCGGGTCAAGCCGGGGTCGACGCCGAGTACCCGCACGCCGCCTCCTCCCAGCCGCCGGGCAGTACGTGTGTTCGACACCCTACCGAGGCCGCCGACACGCCGTGCCGCGGGACACGCCCACCAACGGCGACCCCGTGCCCATGCCGTCAGGTGGCGCGGACCGTGATGTCGTGGCAACCCACACAGCGCGGCGGGAGTATGTGCCACGACGCCATGTGCGCCCGGCCACACAGCTCGTAACTTCATGCGCCATGACGGCAGAACCCGTGGCGGTCCCCCACGTCGTGAACGTCGACCTCGCCGGTCGTACCGCCCTCGTGACGGGCGGGGGCGGCGGCATCGGCCGGGCCTGCGCGCTACGGCTGGCCGCCGCCGGCGCCACCGTCCTGGTGGTCGACCGCAACGTCGAGGCGGCAAAGCTGGTGGCCGCCGAGGCAGGCGGGCGGGCCGAGGAGGTGGACCTCGCCGACCCCGAGGCGGTGGACCGGCTCGACGCGGACGTGGACATCGTGGTCAACAACGCCGGCCTGCAACACGTCGCCCCGCTGCAGGACTTTCCCGTCGAACGCTTCGAGTACATCCAGCGGGTGATGGTGGAGGCGCCCTTCCTGGTGATCCGGCGGGCGCTGCCGCACATGTACGCCCGCGGCTGGGGCCGGATCGTCAACATCTCCTCGGTACACGGACTGCGCGCCTCGCCGTACAAGGCGGCGTACGTGTCGGCGAAACACGCCCTGGAGGGGCTGTCCAAGGTGGTGGCGCTGGAGGGGGCGGCACACGGGGTCACCGCCAACTGCATCAACCCGGCGTACGTGCGTACCGCGCTGGTGGAGAGCCAGATCGCCGACCAGGCGGCCACCCACGGCATCCCGGAGACCGAGGTGATCGAGAAGATCATGCTGGCCCGGGCGGCGATCAAGCGACTGATCGAGCCCGAGGAGGTCGCGGAGCTGCTGGCCTACCTCTGCTCACCGCCGGCGGCCTTCCTCACCGGCGCCTCGATAGCACTCGACGGGGGCTGGACGGCGAACTAGTGTCCACCCGCATGTCGTCGCCGGTGGAGTTCCTGGAACTGCTCGCCCGGGAGGCTGCCGCGGTCGAGTTCGAGGGCCCGCTGGTCGCCGCCCGCTCGGCCGGGCTGCCCGCCGACCGGATCGCCGAACTGGAGCAGGCCAAGACGGTGGCGCTGCGGGTCCGCGCGCTGCTGGAGCGCCGCCGCCGCCGGGAGAGCGAGCTGTCCGGCCTGTACGACACGGTCAGTGACCTGGCCGGGCTGCGCGACCTGGACGACGTGCTGCGGGCGATCGTGCACCGGGCCCGACACCTGCTCGGCGCCGACGTCGCCTACATGACGCTCGACGACGCCGAGCGCGGCGACACCTACATGCGGGTGACCGACGGCTCGGTCTCCGCCCGGTTCCAGCGGCTGCGGCTGCCGATGGGTGCCGGCCTCGGCGGCCTGGTGGCCCAGTCGGGCGCCCCGTACGTCACCGCGAACTATCCGCAGGACGAGCGCTTCCACCACACCCGGGAGATCGACGCCGGGGTGGGCGAGGAGGGTCTGGTGGCCATCCTCGGGGTGCCGCTGCGGCTCGGCTCCACCAGCATCGGCGTGCTCTACGCGGCGAACCGCTCGGCCCGGCCGTTCGCCCGCGAGGAGGTGGCGCTGCTGCTCTCGCTGGCCGCGCACGCCGCGGTGGCGATCGACACCGCACGGCTGCTGGCCGAGACCCGCTCGGCGCTGGAGGAGCTGTCGTCGGCCAACACCACCATCCGCGCGCACAGCAGCTCGGTGGAGCGCGCCGCGGCGGCCCACGACCGGATGACCGCGCTGGTGCTGCGCGGCGGTGGGGTGGAGGACGTGGCGGCGGCGGTCACCGAGGTGCTCGGCGGCGCGCTGCTGGCGCTCGACGCCGACGGTCGGCGGCTGGCCCGGGTCGGCGAGATCGACGAGCCGCTCCGGACGGACATCGTCGAGGCGGTGGCGGCGTCGCGGACCGAGGGACGAAGCGTGCGCCGGGGCGCGCTGTGGTACGCCGCCGTGGTGGCCGGGGCGGAGAACCTGGGCGTACTGGTGCTGCGTCCCGAGGAGGAGCTGGCCGACGCCGACCAGCGGATCCTGGAGCGGGCCGCGCTGGTGACCGCGTTGCTGCTGTTGTTCCGGCGTACCGTCGCCGAGGCGGAGGGCCGGGTCCGGGGCGAGTTGCTCGACGACCTCATCGCCCGGCCGCTGCGCGACATCGACGCGCTGCGCAGCCGGGCCCGTCGCCTCGGTGTGGACCTGGACGCACCGCACGTGCTGGTGACCGTCGGCGACGACGCCATCGCGGCGACCGGCTCGGCTCGGCAGCGGGTGCTCTCCTGGGCCACCACGTACGCCTCGACCAGGGGCGGGCTGGCCGCGGCGCGCGACGGTCGGGTGGCGCTGATGCTGCCCGGCCAGGATGCCGGCGGCAGTGCCCGCGCGGTGGCCCGTGACCTGTCCCGGATCACCGGCAAGCCGGTGACCGCGGGAGCGAGCGGTCCGTCCGCCGGCCCGGCGTCGCTGGCCACCGCCTTCCGGGAGGCCGACCGCTGCCTGACCGCGCTCGGCGCGCTGGGCCGGGCCGGGCAGGGGGCGAGCGCCGCCGAGCTGGGCTTCGTCGGACTGCTGCTGGGGGCCGTCGACAACGGCGGTGACGCCGACGTCAGCCGGTTCCTCACCGCGACCGTCGGCCCGGTGATCGACTACGACGCCCGGCGGGGCACCGCGCTGGTGCGGACGCTGGAGGCGTACTTCGGGGTGGGCGGCAGCCTGGCCCGCGCCGCCGAGCAGCTGCACGTGCACGTCAACACGGTGACCCAGCGACTGGAGCGGGTCGGTCAGCTGCTCGGCGGCGACTGGCAGCAGCCCGAGCGGGCCCTGGAGGTGCAGCTCGCGTTGCGGCTGCACCGCCTGCGTGACCCCGACTGAACCGCCCGCACGACGGTGAGCGCCCGGACGACGGTGAGCGCTCCGACGGCGGTCAGTCGGCGCGGATACCGCCGAGCACACCGTCCACGATCTTCTCGGCGAGCGTGGTCTCGTCGAGGTCGGGATGCCAGCGCATCACCCGCTGGATGAGCATCGGACCGGTGAGCATCGCCATGGTCACGTCGATGTCGAGGTCCGCGCGGAGTTCGCCGTCGCGTACGCCGCGTTGCAGGACCTCCCGCATCACCGTCCGGCGCGGCTCGATGATGTTCTGGTAGAGCGCGTGGTGCTCGGGACTGCGGTTCACCTCGGGCACCAGGCAGGGCATGATCCGTTCTGCCCGGGGGTCGATGGCGTGCCCGACCGCGCCGACCAGCGTGATCAGGTCGTCGCGGACGGATCGCCCGGCCGGCTGTGGCACGTTGCCCTTGAGCGTGCGCAGCGCGTCGCGCAGCAGCACGTCCTTGCCCGACCAGCGGCGGTAGATCGTGGCCTTGCCGACCCCGGCCCGCGCGGCGATCGCCTCGACCGAGATCGCCTCGATGGTGCTGCCCTCCGCGAGGAGATCCAGGGTGGCCTCGATGATCGCCTCGTCCGCGCGGACGCTCCGTGGCCGCCCGGGCGGTCGTGGAGCGTCCGCCGTGCTACTCATGTCCTCATTGTCCCTGACCCGGCGCGGCACCGGCCAACTCGGGTTCGCCGATCGGTGCCGGCGCCCCGGCCCCGGACCGGCCCGGCATCCAGCGCAGGGCCACCAGAATGCCGGCCGCGGCGACCAGCGCGGCCAGCGTCGCCGCCAGGTGCATGGCCGAGACGAAGGACTCGTTGGCCGCCGCGACCAGTTGCGGGCCCGCCGGACCGAGCTGACCGGCTGCGGCGTACGCGCCCGCGATGGACTCACCGGCCGCCTCGCCGGCCGCCGGCGGCAGCTCCGCCAGGGCCGGTTCGATCCCACTGCGGTAGCCCGCGGCCAGCACCGAGCCGATCACCGCGACGCCGAGCGCGGCGGCCACCTGCCGGATGGTGTTGCTGACCGCGGAGCCCACGCCGGCCTTCTCCCGCGGCAACGCCGACATGATCGATTCGGTGGCCGGCGGCATGATGTTGGCCATCCCGACGCCCTGCAGGAAGAAGGCGACCAGCACCACCCAGATGGGCGTGGCGGCGTCGACGAAGGCGAACGCGCCCAGCGCCAGCGAGGTCAGCACCAAACCCACCGCCGACACCGCCCGGGCGCCGTACCGGCGGACCATGGTGGCGCTGCGCGGGGCGAAGACGAGTTGGGCGACCGCGAAGGGCAGGAAGAGCAGGCCGGTCTCGAGCGGGCTGTAGCCGCGCACCAGTTGCAGGTAGAACGAGCTGAAGAACATCACGCCCATCGCGGCGAAGAAGACCAGCCCGATCATCGCCACCGGGGCGGCGAAGCGGGGCACCCGGAACAGCCGGACGTCCAGCGACGGGTGGCTGCTGCGCCGCTCGTGCACGACGAACCAGGCCAGCACCGCGACGCCGCCGACGATCGAGGCCCAGACCAGGGGCCGACCGAAGCCGTGCTCGCCGCCGTCGATGATGCCGTAGGTGAGGGCGACCAGACCGACCACCGAGAGCAGCACACCGAACGCGTCGATGCGGCCCGGTTCGGGGTCCCGCGACTCGGGCACCAGCAGCGCCACCAGGGCCACGCCGAGCGCCACGACCGGCACGTTGATCAGGAAGACCGAGCCCCACCAGTAGTGCTCCAGCAGCAGACCACCGAGGACCGGCCCGATCGCCACCGCCAGGCCCACCGCGCCGGCCCAGATCCCGATGGCCCGCGCTCGCTCGCGAGGGTCGAAGACCGTGGAGATGATCGACAGGGTCGCCGGCATGATGGCCGCACCGCCGATGCCCATCAGCGCGCGGGCCGCGATCAGCTGGCCGGGAGTCTGCGCGTACGCCGACAGCAGCGATGCCAGGCCGAAGAGCGCGAGCCCGATCAGCAGCATCCGACGTCGGCCGGCCCGGTCCCCCAGTACGCCGAAGGTGAACAGCAGCCCGGCGAAGACCAGCGTGTAGGAGTTGATCGACCACTCCAGCTCGCCCTGGCTCGCCCCGAGCCCGTGCACCGGGTCGGCGAGCGTACGCAGCGCGACGTTGAGGATGGTGTTGTCGAGGACGACCACGAGCAGGCTGATCACCAGCACCCCGAGGATCGCCCACCTCCTCGGATGTCCGGTGTTCTCGTTCGGTTGCATCTCCGGCCCCCCGGGTTTCGATACGGTCCCGTCCGCATCGCCCCTGAGCCTAGGGCATTTACGATACGGTACCGATCCGTATCGAGTGTGACCCCCGCCACTCGTGCGCGGCGGCGACCGGCGCGGCCTTCCTTACATCACGGCGACGGCGGCGGAGAGGGAGTTGAGACGCCTTGCCGGCGGGGTGAGCGGGTCGACCCAGCCGGGCCCGGCGCCGTACACCCGGACCGCCGGGAAGTCCCGGGCGAAGCGCCCGATGCGGTACGACCGGCCGGTCACCGGCGACTGGGACCAGACCGCGACGGTGTGCGGACGCGCCCGGTGGACGGCGCGCGCCAGCGCCGGCCACGGCAGCGCCGGCCCGAACAGCAGGCAGCCGCGGCGTCGTTCCCGCAACGCGGCGGCGAGCGCGTGCAGGCCGAGACAGTGTTCCTCCTGCTCCGCCCCGGCCAGCAGCACGCCGTCGGCGACAAGGTTGCCGGCGGGCTCGCGGCGGAACACGTCGAGTCCGGCTCGGACGCCTTCGGACAGGACGCGTTCGACGGCGATCCCGGCGGCGGTCCGCCCGGTCAGCGCGGCGAGCACCGGTACGCAGACGCCGTCCCACAGCCGCACGACTCCCCAGTCCTCGGCCATCTCGACGACCAGCGCGGCGACCCGGCCGCCGTCGAACTCCTCGGCGGCGGTCGCGAGGCGCTTGCGCGCGATCTGTACGACCTCCGCCGGCATCGGTTCCCCGGACACCAGACCTCCTCCCGGATGGATGGCTCTCCACCGAGGGATTCGTCGGGACGCCGCGTCTCGGATGCGCTCGCCGACCGGCCTTGACCCGGGCGGCTAGGTTGATGATCAACTCAGCACGGCAGCCCCGGAAAGGTCCCCGTCATGCCCTTCGGCTTCATCCTGGCGATCGTCACCGCCGTCATCGCGGCGATCGCCCTCGCCGTCACCCTGCTCAGCTCGCAACGTCAGGTGCGGCAGATCGGCGTCCTGACGGCGATCGGCGCCCTGGCCGGTACGGTCGTCCTCGCCATCGCGTCGAGCGCGCACTCGGTACCGATCCGCTCGGTCGGCATCGTCACCAGCTTCGGCAAGCCGACGGGTGAGGTCACCGGTTCCGGCCTGAAGTGGGTCACGCCGTGGCAGCGGGTCGGCGAGTGGGACGCCGGGCGGCAGAAGTACGACCACATCGGCAGCGAGCATTGCGTGCGGGTGCGTACCGGCACCCTGGCCGACGCGTGCGTGGAGGTGCTGGTCGAGTGGCAGGTCCAGCCCGAGAACGCCCCGAAGCAGTTCATGGACTACAAGGGCGACTTCGAGAGCTTCCGGGGACAGCGGGTCGGCGTCCAGCTCGACAGCGCGGTGAACGACGCCTTCGCCGCCTACAACCCGTTGGAGCGCATCGACTCGAAGACCGGCAACCTGAACGTCGACCTCAAGCCTTTCGCAGAGAGCATCAAGTCCAACGCCGAGGGCCGGCTGGCCGACGACGTCCAGATCCTGTCGGTCACGATCACCCGGGTCAACCACGACGACAAGACCGAGGGCAACATCAAGGCGTTCCAGGACAAGCTCGCCCAGACCCGCAACCTCGAACAGGACCGCCTCAACGCCGAGATCCAGAAGCAGATCACCGAGACCAACGCCACGGTGGACAAGGTGACCCGCTGCCTGGAGATCGCCGACAAGCACGGTGCCACCCCGGGCCTGTGCATCAACCCGGGCATCGTCACCGGCAAGTGAGTGCCGCCGGCACCACGGCCCGCGTCGCGCCCACCCCCGCCCGCGTCGATCTAGGGAAAAGAGCTGTCAGTCGATCTCCAGCAACGACGATGGGCCCTAGATCGACGGTCACGGAAGCGCCGCCCGCCCCGCACCGGCGAGCCGTCCGGTGCGGGGCGGGCAGCGCGGTCAGGGGGTTAGCGCGTCGAGGGCCAGGTCGACGTCCTCGGTGGTGGAGTAGAGATGGAAGGAAGCACGGACCCGGCCGGCCCGCACCGCCGCGCGGATCCCGGCCCGTTCCAGCTTCTCCTGCGCGTCGGGTACCTCGACGGTGACGATCGCGCTGTCTCCGGGTGGCTGCCCCAACCCGGTGAGGAACCGGTTGGCCAGCGCAACGTCGTACGCACGCACCGCGGGCACGCCGATCTCCAGCAGCAGCTCCAGCGCCGGGGCGGCGCCGACCCAGCTGAACCAGGCCGGTGAGATGTCGAACCGTCGGGCGTCCTCGGCGAGCCGCAGCGGCGGGCCGTAGTAGGAGGAGTGCGGGTCGTGGCCCGCGTACCAGCCGGCGGCGTCCGGCCGCAGCCGGTCCCGCAGCGTGGGGGCGAGGTAGGCGAATCCGGTACCCCGGGGGCCCATCAGCCACTTGTATCCGCCGGCCACGACCACGTCGGCGCGGGCCGCCTCGAACGGCAGCCAGCCGCACGCCTGGGTGGCGTCGACCGCGACGAGCGCGTCGTGGGCCCGGGCCGCCGCGACGATGTCGTCGTACGCGGCCACCGCGCCGTCGGCGGACTGCACCAGGCTGAACGCCACCAGGTCGGTGTCGGCGTCGACCGAGGCGGCCAGTTCGGCCAGCGGCACGGTACGCACCTGGACTCCCCGAGCCTCCTGCACGAGCCAGGGAAAGAGGTTGGAGGTGAACTCGACCTCGGGCACGACCACTCGCGCACCGGCGGGCAGCGCGGCGGCTACCGGTGCCAGCAGCTGCGAGACGGTACCGCCGACCGCGACGTCGGCCACCGGCACCCCGACCAGTTGAGCGAACGCCGTCCGACACCGGTCGGTCGCCGCACCCCAGCTCTCCCACGACCCCTGGCCCGCCCGCCAGTCGGCCAGCGCCTCCTGCAGCGCGTCCCAGCCTGGGTCCGGCGGCAGCCCGTAGCTGGCGGTGTTCAGCCACCCCGGCTGCGGTTGCCACAGCTTCTGCGCCTGTTCCAGTTCCACGCCCCGACGCTAGCCGTCCCCACGGCAACCCCTAAGCGCCAATCCCGCCCCTCTGGCCCCCACCCCATGTTCCACCCCACCCCACCCGCCCCGCCCCGCGCCCTCGTCCCGTCGATCATGCAGCTATGGCACCTGACAAAGCGAACTTATCTGGCATAGCGACAACCACAACTGCATGATCGCGTACGGCGGGGGTGGGGGTCGTGCGGCGGGGGTGGGGGTGGGGTGGGGGGGGTCAGGTGACGTTGGTTGGGCCTAGGACGCTTTTCAGGTCGGCCATCAGGGCGGTGGTGGCCGCCACCCGGACCGGGCTGAGCCGCCAGGTGGCGCTCCGGCCGCCGTTGAGCAGCTTGACGTGCACCTCGGCGTCGCCGGGGTGCAGCACCAGGGTCTCCTTGAGCCTGGCCACCAGCGGTGGGGTGCAGCGGGTCACCGGGATGGTGAGGGTCACCGGCTTGTTCGTCGTGCTGGTGCTGACATCCGGCAGGGACATGTCCATCGCCATGATGCGTGGGGTGTCGTCGCGGCGGTCGACCCGGCCCTTGACCACGACGATCGCGTCCTCGGCGATGTACTGGCCGATCACCTCGTAGGTGTTCGGGAAGAACAGCGTCTCCACCCCGCCGGCGAGGTCCTCCAGGGTCGCCGAGGCCCACGCCCGGCCCTGTTTGGTGACCCGCCGCTGCACGCCGGAGAGGATGCCGGCGAGGGTGACCACCGCGCCGTCGGGCACGGTGCCCTCCTCGGAGAGAGCGGCGATGGTGGTGTCGGCCGCCGCGCCGAGGATGTGCTCCAGGCCGAACAGCGGATGGTCGGAGACGTACAGGCCGAGCATCTCTCGTTCGAAGGCGAGCTTGTCGCGCTTGTCCCACTCGCCGTCGACGATGGTCGGCATGACGGTGGTGCTGGTCGCCGTCTCGGTGTCACCGAAGCCCGCCCCGAACAGGTCGTACTGCCCGACGGCCTCCTTGCGCTTGACGTCGGCGTACGCGTCGATGGCGTCGGCGTGCACGGTGAGCAGGCCCTTACGGGGATGCTTGAGCGAGTCGAAGGCCCCGGCCTTGATCAGCGATTCGATGGTCTTCTTGTTGCAGACCACCGCGTCCACCTTGGACAGGAAGTCGTAGAAGTCGGCGTACTCGCCCTTCTCCTCGCGGCAGCGCATGATCGACGCGACCACGTTCGCGCCGACGTTGCGGATCGCGCCGAGACCGAAGCGGATCTCCTTGCCGACCGGGGTGAACGGCCCGGCCGAGGTGTTCACGTCCGGCGGCAGCACCTGGATGCCCATCCGCCGGCACTCCGACAGGTACATGGCCATCTTGTCCTTGTCGTCACCGACGGAGGTGAGCAGCGCCGCCATGTACTCGGCCGGGTAGTGCGCCTTCAGGTAGGCCGTCCAGTACGACACCAGCCCGTACGCCGCGGAGTGCGCCTTGTTGAAGGCGTACCCGGCGAACGGGACCAGCACGTCCCAGACCGCCTGGATCGCGTCGTCCGGGTAGCCGCGCTCGCGACAGCCGTCCCGGAACGGGATGAACTCCTTGTCCAGGATCTCCTTCTTCTTCTTGCCCATCGCCCGGCGCAGCAGGTCGGCCTGGCCGAGGGTGTACCCGGCGAGGATCTGCGCGGCGCGCTGCACCTGCTCCTGGTAGACGATCAGGCCGTAGGTGGGGGCGAGGATCTCCTGGAGCGGCTCCTCCAACTTCGGGTGGATCGGGGTGATCTCCTGGAGCCCGTTCTTGCGCAGCGCGTAGTTGGTGTGCGAATCCACACCCATCGGACCGGGGCGGTACAGCGCCAGGACGGCGGAGATGTCCTCGAAGTTGTCCGGCTTCATCATTCGCAGCAGCGACCGCATCGGCCCGCCGTCGAGCTGGAAGACGCCCAGGGTGTCGCCCCGGGACAGCAGCTCGTACGCGGGCTTGTCGTCCAGCGGCAAGCCCAGCAGGTCCAGCTGCTTGCCGTGGTTGAGCTGGATGTTCTTCACCGCGTCGTCGATGATGGTCAGGTTGCGCAGGCCGAGGAAGTCCATCTTCAACAGCCCGAGCGACTCGCACGTCGGGTAGTCGAACTGGGTGATGATCACCCCGTCGGAGTCTCGCCGCATCAGCGGGATGTGCTCGATGATCGGCTCGGCGGACATGATGACCCCGGCGGCGTGCACGCCGGTCTGCCGGATCAGCCCCTCGATGCCGCGGGCGGTGTCGATGACCTTCTTGACGTCGGCCTCCGCCTCGTACATGCCCCGGATCTCGCCGGCCTCGGCGTACCGGGGATGCTTCGGGTCGAAGATGCCTTCGAGGGGGATGTCCTTGCCCATCACCGCCGGCGGCATGGCCTTGGTGATCCGGTCACCCACCGCGTACGGGTAGCCGAGCACCCGGGCCGAGTCCTTGATCGCGGCCTTGGCCTTGATGGTGCCGAAGGTGGCGATCTGCGCGACCTTGTCCTCGCCCCACTTGTCGGTGACGTACTTGATCACCTCACCGCGTCGGCGCTCGTCGAAGTCGATGTCGACATCCGGCATCGAGACCCGCTCGGGGTTGAGGAACCGTTCGAAGATCAGCCCGTGCGGGATCGGGTCCAGGTCGGTGATGCCCAACGCGTACGCGACAAGTGAGCCGGCGGCCGAGCCACGGCCGGGACCGACCGCGATGCCCTGGTTCTTGGCCCACTGGATGAAGTCGGCGACCACGAGGAAGTACGACGGGAAGCCCATCTGGATGATGACGCCCAGCTCGTACTCGGCCTGCACCACGTGGCCCTCGGGGATGCCCTGCGGGTAGCGGCGGCCCAGCCCGGCGAAGGTCTCCTTACGGAACCAGGACTCCTCGGTCTCCCCGTCGGGGACCGGGAACCGCGGCATCAGGTTGTGGAACTCGAACATCCCGGCCGGGTCGACCCGCTCGGCCACCAGCAGGGTGTTGCGGCAGCCCTCCAGCCAGGCGTCGGAGCGGTCCACGCCGCGCATCTCGTCGGCGGACTTGATGTAGTAGCCGCTGCCGCCGAACTTGAAGCGGTTCGGGTCGGCCACATTGCTGCCGGTCTGCACGCAGAGCAGCACGTCGTGCGCCTCGGACTGCGCCTCGTGGGTGTAGTGCGAGTCGTTGGTCACCACCGGCGGGATGGCCAGCTTGCGGCCGATCTCCAGCAGCCCGTCCCGGACCCGCTTCTCGATGTCCAGGCCGTGGTCCATCAACTCCAGGAAGTAGTTCTCCTTGCCGAAGATGTCCTGGTACTTCGCCGCGGCTTCGAGCGCCTGCGCGTCGTGGCCGAGCCGCAGCCGGGTCTGCACCTCGCCGGAGGGGCAGCCGGTGGTCGCCATCAGGCCGTCGGCGTACTCGGCGAGCAGCTCGGCGTCCATCCGGGGCCACTTGACGAAATAACCCTCGGTGTACGCCTTCGAGGTCAGCGTGAAGAGGTTGTGCAGGCCGGTCTTGTTGCGCGCCCAGATCGTCTTGTGGGTGTAGCCGCCGCTGCCGGAGACGTCGTCGCTCTTCTGTTCCGGCCGACCCCAGCGCACCCGCTGCTTGTGGAACCGTGACTCCGGCGCCACGTACGCCTCGATGCCCAGGATCGGGGTGACCCCGGCGGCCATCGCCTGCTTGTAGAAGTCGTTCGCGCCGTGCATGTTGCCGTGGTCGGTCATCGCCACGGCCGGCATCCCCTGCCGCTTGACCTCGGCGAACAGATCCTTGAGCCGGGCTGCTCCGTCGAGCATCGAGTACTCCGTGTGCACGTGCAGATGCGCGAACGAATCGCCCATGCTCCAGGCCCCCCGGGTCAGCTGATCGAATCGGTCGGGCTAACCCTAACCCCGCCGCCGAGAGGGCTCCAGCGTGCCGCGCGGCGGTGCCGGCGAGGTGGTCTGGATCATGTCGGTCGTGTCCGCTCACGGACTCGGGCCGGACAGCGCCGGCCGGGCCGGCGTAGCCTGAACGCGCACCGCAACACCGGCGAGCACGGGACGGCGCGATGACCCTCGCGGACGGAATCGAGGACCTGGCCGGCGCGGCGGCGCGTGGCGACGCGGATGCTCTCGGTGCGTTGCTGGCGGCGATCCGCCCGGAGGTGCTGCGGCTGTGCGGCCGGCTGCTACCCAACCGGGAGGACGCGGAGGAGGCCTGCCAGGACGCGTTGCTCGCGGTCGCCCGGGGCATCCACCGGTTCCAGGGCCGCTCGTCGTTCCACACCTGGCTCTACCGGATCACCGCCAACCGGGCCCGATCGACGTACCGGGTGCTGCGGCGGCGGTGGCTGGTGGAGGCCGGCGGGGTGCCGCTGCCGGACCGGCCCGATCCGCGTCGTACCAGCGTGGTCGCCGGCACCCGGCTGGACCTGCTGGAGGCGCTCGACGCGATCCGTCCCGAGTTGGCCGAGGCGCTCGCCCTGCGCGACGTGCTCGACCTGGGCTACCGCGAGATCGCCGAACTGCTCGACCTGCCGGAGGGCACGGTGAAGTCCCGGATCCATGAGGCCCGCCGGCAGGTCCGGCACCGGCTAACCGGTGACGGCTGACCCGGTCGGCCGGCGCCGTCCGGCGACGCTGGCGCTGGCCGTCGTGCTCGTGGCGGGTGCCGCCGGTTGCGCCCAGGATCCCGTCGCGCCGCTGCCGGTACGCCCGCCCGCCCCCTCCACCGCGCCGCCGGTCCCGCCCTCCTCGGTCCCGCCCTCCTCGGTCCTGCCCTCCTCCGTGTCGCCCCCCTCGGCGACGGCCGAACCGAGCAGACCACCGCCCGCTCCGCCGCCGGCGCCTCGGACCCCGGCCACCCGCCGGAGCACCCCTACCCCCGTGCCCACCACCTCGTCCGAGGTCTGCCTCGGGGCGGTCCGGTACGAGTTGGTGTTGACCGACCCCGGCCCGATGCCGTCGTCGCTCTGCTTCGCCACCGGCGGGGTGCTGCGGATCCGGAACATCGGTCCGGGTGAGGTGACCGTCGACCGGGAGGAACTGGTGGACAGCCACTACGAGGCCGGCGTGGTCGATCTGCGGTTCGTCCGTACCGGCACGGTGGACGTGTTCATCCCACGTGAGCCGGACACCCATGTGATCACGGTGGTGGTGCGGTGACCGGCTATCCCACCCGCACCCCGTCGAGCAGCCGGTCGACGAACTCGTCGCCTGCCCCGCGTGGGGGCACGACCTGCGCGTAGAGCAGGCCGCCGGCGGCCAGGGCGGCGGCCTCGACCAGCACCGGGCGCCCCTGCGGGCAGTCGAAGCGGGCGATGACCCAGTCCAGGCCGCCCCGCCGCGCCCGCCGCACCGGTGCGGGAGTGCAGTCGGCGTGCGGCTGCTCGGCGACGAACCCCTCCGGGTCGATGTGGCGTGCGGTCGAGGCCGACAACCCGAGGAAGGCACCCGGCACACCCGGGTCGGTGGCCCACCGACGCGGCTCCGGCGAGATCACCAGAGCCGGTTCGAGCCGACCGGATGCGTCGTACCGCCCAGCCCAGCCGGTGCCGGCCGCCCGCCAACCGGCCGGCAGCACGACGCCGACCGGGCCGCTGGTCGCCGTACCGCTCGGCGTTGCCGTGTCCGCCGCCACGACGCCGGCCACCGCCACCAGGACCACCGTCAGCACGGCCACACGTAGCCACGGCCGACGCCGCCCAGCCGGCTGGGACCGCCCGGTACCCACCACCACCGAACCCCGGGCCTGCTCAGCTGCTCTCAACAGGGCCGTGCGGAAGGCGGCGGCGTCGGGGTAGCGGTCGTCTGGCCGGGTCGCGGTGGCCCGATGCAGCACCGCGGCCACGGTCGACGGGACGCCGGCCCGCAGCGCGGACGCCCTTCCTGCCCGGGAACCGCCAGCGGCCCGGCGTACGGAATCGGCGACCGGCTCCGCGAGCAGCCGCAGGCCGAGCCGGCCGAGTGCGTACACGTCGGCTCGCTCGGTCACGATCGCGAGTGGGTCGTCCTGCTCGGGCGCCATGTAGCCGGGGGTGCCGGCGCGCATGGTCAGCCCCGAGGCGACGGCGAGCGCCTTGGCCAGACCGAGGTCGGCGATGAGTACCCGCTCGCCGTCGGGAGTGGAGCGGAACAGGATGTTGCCGGGCGTCAGGTCACGGTGCACCACCCGGTGCCGGTGCAGCACGGCCACCCCGGCGGCGATCTCGGCAAGCAGGATCAGGGCAGCCCGCACCGGTAGCGGCCCGGCCGCCAACCGCTCCCGCAGGCTGCCCCCGTCGGCCCAGTCCAGCACCGTGTACGGCCGGCCGTCGGCCAACTCCCCCACCAGGCGTACCCGGACCAGCCGCTCGTCCTCCATCCGACGCAGCAGCCGGGCCTCGTCCAGGAAACGTTCCCGGACCCGTACGTCGTGGTGCCAGTTCTCCGCCAACACCTTGATCGCGACTCGGGTGTCCAGCACCTGGTCGTACGCCAGCCAGACGGTCGCGAACGACCCCACACCGAGCAATCGCTCCACCCGGTGCACCCCGATCCACTCCGGCCCACCCACCCGCCCCACCCCTCCCTCCCCGCCCCGTCCCCACCCCCCACCCCGCCACCCCTCCCTCCCTCCGCCACCCTCCCTCTCCCCCACCCCCACAGCAACCCCACCCCACCTCGTCGATCATGCAGTTTTGGTCCTTCCATAAAGGACATTTCTGCACAGTTCGGCGACCACAACTGCATGATCGACGCTGACAGGGAGTGGGGGTGGGGGCGGGGGTGGGGTGGGGAAGTGGTGAACCGGAGGGGTGGGTGCGGAGACGAATGGAGTAGGAACTCGATGCCGAGGAGGCGATTTCTGTGCACCGTCTCGCGTACGTCGCTGTCGCGACTGTCCTGGCCCTCGTTGAGGCCGCCCCGGCCAACGCTGCGCCCGTAGCGTTGCCGATCCCGTCGGTGGTGGTCGGACACCCGCCCGCCGGCACCGCCGACGTCAAAGCCGACGCCGTCGGCACCACCGGCGCCGCGCACCCTGGTCGGTTCGGTGGCCGATCGGCCGGCCCGGTCGGCGTGACATCGGCTGACACCCAGTTGTTGAGCGTGCTGGGTGCCGGTCCGTTCCGGATCGGTGCCCGCCTCGACCGGCTCACCGCGGCCGGACTGATCGACTGGTCCGTGGCAACCTGCGACGGGGTGGTCCGGACCGGCGTGACCGGCCCCTGGGCGGGCGTCATCCTGCTGGCCTTCCGGCACGGCCGGCTGGTCGAGGTCTCCACCGCCACCGCGCCGCCCTACTCCCCCGCCGGTGCGGGCGTCGGGATGAACTTCACCGAGTTGGAGACGATCTACGGACCGCGCGGCGAGTTGATCCGGAACGACACGGGCACCGCCAGCGGGTACCTGGTGCGGGTGGGACCGCGGGTGGAGCTGTTCACCGGGCACCCGATCCGGCCCGGGGTCGGTGCCTTCCAGGTCGGCACGGCGGCCTTCGTGGAACGCGGATTCCGCCACGGCGGCAGCTGCTGAACAGGAGCGCGGCCGGGTGAGCCACCGGCCGCGCCGAAACGACGACGCGGGGCGCCCGGAGAGCCGGACGCCCCGCCATCGGATCTGTCAGTGGGCGGTCGGCAGGGTCGCCTCCTGGCGGGCCCGCTCGTCGCCGCTGACGGTGTGCAGCGGCTTCTCCCGGATGAACAGCACCGCGACCAGAGCGAGGAAGGCGATCGGCGCGCCGATCAGGAACAGCTCAGAGGTTGCGGTGGCGTACGCGTCCTGCACGACGCGCAGCACCGGCTCGGGCAACGCGGCCAGGTCGGGTACCTCGGTGGTGCCGCCGCCGGTGGCTCCGGCGGCCGGCCCGAGCCGCTCGGTCATCAGGCTGGTCACCCGGTTGGCCAGCACCGCGCCCAGGACGCTCACCCCGACCGCGCCACCCATGCTGCGGAAGAAGGTCAGCACGGAGGTGGCGGCCCCCAACTCGTGGGCGGGCACGTCGTTCTGCGCCGCCAGCACCAGGTTCTGCATGAGCATGCCGACGCCGGTGCCGAGCACCGCCATGTAGGTGAAGAGCAGCGGCAGCGGGGTGCCGGCGTCGATGGTCGCCAGCAGCAGCATGCCGACGGTCATCACGGCGGCCCCGGCCACCAGGTACACCTTCCAGCGGCCGTACTTCGTGATGAGCTGCCCGGCGACCGTGGAGGAGACCAGCAGGCCGAGGATCATCGGCAGGCTCATCAGGCCGGCGACGGTCGGCGACTTGCCCAGCGAGGTCTGGAAGTACTGGGACAGGAACACCGTGCCGCCGAACAGGGCGACGCCCACCAGCATGCTGGCCACGGTGGTCAACGCCACGGTACGGCTGCGGAAGATCTGCAGCGGGATGATCGGCTCGGGCACCCGCGCCTCGACCCAGACGGCCGCCACCAGCAGCGCCAGTCCGCCGACGACCATCAGCACGGTCCAGCCGGAGGCCCAGGCGAACCGGTGACCGGCCAGCGACGACCAGACCAGCAGGGTGGAGACCCCGGCGGTGATCAGCGCCGCGCCGAGCCAGTCGATGCGTACCCTGCGGCGGATGACCGGCAGGTGCAGGGTGCGCTGGAGCAGCACGATGGACAGGATGCTGAACGGCACCCCGATCAGGAAGCACCAGCGCCAGCCCAACCAGGAGGTGTCGACCAGGACACCGCCGATGAGCGGACCGGCGATGGTGCCGACCCCGAAGACGGCGCCGAAGATGCCGGCGTAGCGGCCCAGCTCTCGCGGCGGGATCATCGCCGCCATCACGATCATCGCCAGGGCGGTCATGCCGCCGGCGCCGATGCCCTGCACCACCCGGCTGACCAGCAGCACCTCGACGTTCGGGGTGAGGCCGGCGATCAGCGAGCCGATCACGAACAGGCCGAGGGAGAGCTGGATCAGCAGCTTCTTGCTGTAGAGGTCGGCCATCTTGCCCCACAGCGGCACGGTGGCGGTCATCGCCAGCAGTTCGGTGGTGACGATCCAGGTGTAGACGGTCTGGCTGCCGTTGAGGTCGGCGATGATGCGGGGCAGCGCGTTCGCCACCACCGTCGAGGCGAGAATCGCCACGAACATGCCCACCATCAGCCCCGACAGGGCTTGGAGGATCTCCCGGCGGGACATCCGGTCGGTCGCCGCCGCGGGCGGGTCGAGCGGCTCGGTCGAAGTGGTCATGAAACGCTTCCTCACGCGTGGTGCTGCCCTCGGCGCGGTCGCGCCAGGGTGGGTGGTCAGCTCGTGCGGGGGTCGGGCAGGCCGGCGGCGACGGCGGCGAACGCCTCGTCGAGCAGCGCGGCCAGGGAGCCGGCGCCGTCGCAGGTCGCCCACCGGATCATCGAGGTACGCAGGGCTGCGCCGGCGACCGCCACGACGAGAGCGGGGTACGCGTCGTCGGGTGGCAGCCCGGTACGCGCGGCGACGGCGGAGACCAGGGCCTGTTCGGTGACCGCGTTGCCGGAGACCAGCCGAGCCAGCAGCACGGGGTGCTGCACCACCACCCGCATCCGCAGCAGCCACAGCTCGGCGTCGCCCTGCACCTCGTCGACGACCTCGGTGAAGGCACGCCGGAGCGCCTCCAGCGCGGGTTGTTCCGGGGGTACGGCGGCGAGGGCCCGCAGCGCTCTGTCCCGGTCGGCCTCGGGGTCGCCGACCAGGGCGTCGTCCTTGGTCGGGAAGTAGTTGAAGAACGTGCGCGCGGAGACGTCGGCCGCTTCGCTGATCTCCTCGACGGTCACCTGGTCGAGTCCGCGTTCGGCGACCAGTCGCAGGGCGGCGGTGGCGAGCGCGGCGCGGGTCTGCCGCTTCTTGCGGTCCCGCCGGCCCAGCGGTGTCGGATCGTCCCTGGTCACGGCAGAACTGTAGAGCTAAAGATGCAGCCTCTGCAAAGTTTTATTTTGTGACACGAAACGCTCCGGTCGACACGACGTCGGGCAATGAACACTATTGGGCTGTGGACAATGGTGTGTGATACACACTATGGTGTGAAGCATGGTCAGCGACGACGTCCTACGGACACACCTCCAGGAGCTACGCCGGGGCACGGTGGTGATGGCCAGCCTGGTCGCCCTGCGCCAACCCGGCTACGGCTACGCGCTGCTGCAACGGCTCAGCGGACACGGCTTCCCGGTCGACGCCAACACCCTCTATCCCCTGCTGCGCCGGCTTGAGGAGCAGGGGCTCCTGACCAGCGAGTGGAACACCGAGGAGAGCCGGCCCCGCAAGTTCTACCGCACCAGCGACGCCGGCGAGCAGGTGCTGCGCCGGCTGCTCGACGACCTGGCCACGGTGCAGCACTCCCTGGCCACCATGATCGAAGGAGACCCCCAGTGACCTCTCTGACCGACCGCTACCTCGCCGCGACGCTGCGCTCCGTGCCGACCGGGCGGCGCGAGGAGATCGCCACCGAGCTGCGTGCCTCGATCGAGGACATGGTCGACGGCCGGACCGCCGAGGGGATCGACGCCGCGACGGCCGAACGTGCGGTGCTCACCGAGCTGGGCAACCCTGCGAAGTTGGCGGCCCGATACACCGACCGGCGGCTCCAGCTCATCGGCCCGCAGTACTACCTGGCCTGGCAACGGCTGCTGATCGTGCTGCTCAGCACCGTCCCGGCAATCGTCGGGGTGCTGGTGGCCGTGATTCAGGCCACCGTGGTCGACAACCCGGCCGGCGCCATCGGCGACGGTGTCGTCGCGACGTTCAACGTCGCGGTGCAGATCGGCTTCTGGGTGACGTTCGTCTTCGCGGTGATGGAACGGCTGGGCACCCCGCTGAACCTGCCGGAGTGGAGCGTCGACCAACTTCCCGAAGGGCCCGTCGAGCGGGATGTCAGCCTCACCGACGTGTGCGCCTCGATCGTCTTCCTGGGCCTGTTCATCGTCTTCCTGCCGTGGCAGCAGTTCCAGTCCGTGGTCGGGCCGGATGGTGGGCGTCTGCCGATCCTCGACCCGGCGCTCTGGACCTTCTGGCTGCCGCTGCTGCTCGTCGTCCTGGTCGCCAGCATCGGGCTGGAGATCGCCAAGTACCGCGCCCGGCGGTGGACCTGGTGGCTGGTCGGCGTCAACGCCGTACTCAACCTGGCGTACGCGGTGCCGGTGGTCTGGCTGCTGATCAACGACCGGCTGCTCAACCCGGAGTTCGTCGGCCAGTTCGCCTGGCTGCGCGAGGGCGGCCTCGACACGATCACCCGGATCAGCGTCGTGGTGATCGTCGCCATCGCGATCTGGGACGTCGTCGACAGCGCGGTCAAGGCGCACCGGGCCGCTCGCTGAGCCTCGCAGATGGCGTGGGCGGGACGCACCGGCGTCCCGCCCGCGACGTCTGTCCATGCCCTTCGACGGCGGTCCACCACCGAGCAGCGGTAGCCCTGGACCAGCGAACGTACGATGATCAGTGGCAGAACCGACGCGTACCGAGGGAGCGCCCGTGGAACTGATCATCGGATTGGCATGTCTGGCGTTGATCGTCGTGGCGGTGCTCGGCTTCGGCGTCTCGATCTACAACGGGCTGGTCCGGGCCCGCAACGCCTTCCGCAACGCCTTCGCCCAGATCGACGTGCAGCTCGTCCGGCGGCACGACCTCATCCCCAACCTGGTCGAGACCGCCAAGGGCTACCTCAAGCACGAGCGGGAGACGCTGGAGGCGGTGATCAACGCCCGCAACGCCGCCGTCAACGCGCAGGCCACCGCCGCGGCGACTCCCGGCGACCCGGCCGCGATGCAGCAGCTCAGCGGCGCGGAGAACATGCTCACCGCCAGCCTGGGCCGGCTCTTCGCACTCTCCGAGGCGTACCCGGACCTCAAGGCCAACCAGAACATGATGCAGCTGTCGGAGGAGCTGACCTCGACGGAGAACCGGGTCGCCTTCGCCCGGCAGGCGTACAACGACGCGGTGATGGCCTACAACAACAAGCGCGAGGTGTTCCCGTCCAGCGCGGTGGCGAAGATGTTCTCCTTCGGGCCGGCGGAGCTGTTCCAGCCGGACGACCCGCAGCAGCGTCAGGCCCCGCAGGTCTCGTTCTGATCGGGTACCGATGAACTTCTTCGAACGCCAGCGCCAGGTGCGCCGGCTGTCGACCCGGCTGGTGCTGCTGTTCGTGCTGGCCGTGGTCGGCATCGTGGTGGTGGTGAACCTCGCGGCGGTGTTCGCGTTCAACGCCACCTCCGCCGATCCCGGACAACTCGCCGGGTTCGTCGTCATGGTCACCATCGCCACGGTCGCCGCGATCGGGCTGGCCGCCCTGGTGCGTACGCTCGCGTTGCGCGGCGGCGGTGGGAAGGTGGCCCGCGAGCTGGGCGGGGTGCCGGTGCCGACAGACACCACCGACCCAGAGCTGCGCCGGTTGCGCAACGTCGTCGAGGAGATGGCGCTGGCCTCCGGCGTACCCGTCCCGGAGGTCTACATCCTGCCGGAGGAGACGGCGATCAACGCCTTCGCCGCCGGTTGGAGCACGTCGGACGCCGCCGTCGCGGTCACCCGGGGCGCGTTGCAGCGGCTCAACCGCGACGAACTCCAGGGGGTCATCGCCCACGAGTTCAGCCACGTCGTCAACGGCGACATGCGGCTCAACATCCGACTGATGGGCCTGCTGTTCGGCATCCTGTTCCTGACCGTGATCGGCCGAGGGCTGGCCCGTGCCGGCGTCATCGGCGGCGGCCGGTCGCGCGACAACAGCAGCAGCGCCGCCCCGCTGGCGTTGGTGGGCCTGGCCCTGCTGGTGGCCGGTTACGTGGGCGTCCTCGCCGGGCGGCTCATCCAGGCGTCGGTGTCCCGGCAGCGGGAGTACCTCGCTGACGCCTCGGCCGTGCAGTACACCCGCCAGACCAGCGGCATCGCCGGGGCGCTGAAGAAGATCGGCGGCCTGACCGACGGGTCCGAGCTGAAGTCGCCGAAGCGCGACGAGGTGGGGCACATGCTCTTCGGCGAGGCGGCCCGGACGTCGTGGTTCGCCACCCACCCCCCGCTGACCGACCGGATCCGGGCGCTGGAGCCGTCCTTCGACCCAGCCGAGCTGCGGCAACTGGCCCAGCGTTGGTCGGCCGCACCGCCCTCGGGTAGGCAGGAGGACGTCGCGCTCGGCCTGGCACCGGCCGGGCCGGCGGCCGGTCAGGATCGCGGGGCCGCGCCGCAGTTGCCGGTGGAGGGCACCCGGGTACGCGTCGCGCCGACCGAGGTGCTGGGTCGGGTGGCCGCACCGACCGAGACCGCGTACACCCACGCGGCGGCCATCATCGACCGGATCCCGGACCCGCTGCTCGACCGGGCCCGCCGCCGGGACTCGGCCGGGCCGCTCCTGCTCGGCCTGCTGCTCAGCGCCGAACCACCGGTCCGCCAGCAGCAGTACGCCGCCCTGACGGAGCGGCACGGCCGGGAGCTGGCCGACGCCGCCGTACGGGAGGCGGAGACGCTGGCCGGGCTGCACCCGATGCTCCGGCTGCCGCTGGCCGAACTGGCCTTCCCGGCCCTGCGCGACCGCCCGGACGCGGAGGTGGAGTCGCTGCTCGCGGCCGTCTTCACGCTGATCCACGCCGACGGCGCGATCAACGTCTCCGAGTACTGCCTGTCCCGGCTGCTGCTGGCCGAGCTGGAGGAGTCACTGCGGCCGGACTCCCGCTGGCGACCCGACCGGCGCACCCTCACCGACTCCCGCTCGGCCGCGGCCCACCTGCTGGCCATCCTCGCCCAGGTCGGGCACGCCGAACGGTCCGCCGCCGAACAGGCCTTCCAGGCCGGAGTCGCCACGCTGCTGCCCGGCACGAACCTGCCCTACGCGCCCCCGGAGAACGGCGTGCTGGCCCTGGAGACCGCCTGGCCGGTGCTGGACGGGCTGCGCCCCGCCGACAAGGAGCGGCTGGTGGCGGCCACCGTCGCGGTGATCAGCCACGACGGGATGATGACCGTGCCCGAGATCGAGCTGCTGCGTACCATCTGCGGTCTGCTGCACTGCCCGCTGCCGCCGATGGCCGGCGGCGGCACCGGCTGACCACCCGTTCACTGGTGGTAACGACAAGGGGCCCGATGACCTGATCCACCGTGCTCTTTGCCCTGCTTCAACCCACGCGATAGCCGCTGAGCCGGGTGTTGCATCGGCCAGCGACAGAGCATGGGCCGCCCTGGATGTCGGTGGGGCGTCGGTGCCGATTTAGGGGGTGACATGCTCGGCAGCGTGAGCATCGAGACGTCTGACGCGTGGCAGCGGCCGGGCCCCACTGCCGAACAGCGGCGCCTGGACCTCTACGCCGGGCTGGCGGCGACGGCACTGGCGCTGTTCAGCCTGACGCTGGCCCGCAGCACTGGGGCGTTCGTCCTGGGACCGCCGCCGTCCGGCCTGGAACAGGTCCTCTGGACCGTCGCGGTACCGCTGCCGTTGATCTGGCGGCGACGCTTCCCCGCCGCCGCCACGCTGGCCGTGTCGGCCGCGTTCGTCGTGTCGCAGGTCCGCGCCGTACCCGAGTGGCAGCTCTCCTCCTGGGCGCTGTTCGCGGCCGTATTCACGCTGGGCGCCTGGGGCCGGGACCGACGGATGTCCCGCCGGCTACGGGTCGGCGTGATCGCCGTGATGTTCATCTGGCTCGGGGTCTACTACATGCTCAGTTACGGCAAAATCACCGGGAATGCGTTCGCTGACGCGGTCGGGCCGGTGCCGCCCGTGCTGGCCCTGATCGTCAACGGCGTGCTGGTCAACGGGCTGTTCTTCGGCTTCGCGTACTTCTTCGGCGAGACGGCGTGGCTCGCCGCCCGCCGGCAGCACGAGGTGGCGCAGCAGGCCGAGCGGCTGCGCCGGTCGCAGGCCGAGGCCCGGGAGCACGCCGTGGTCGGCGAGCGGGTGCGGATCGCCCGTGAGCTGCACGACGTGGTCGCCCACCACGTGTCGGTGATGGGGGTGCAGGCCTCGGCCTGCCGCCGGGTCCTGGACAAGGACCCGGCCAAGGCCCGGCTGGCGTTGGCCTCGATCGAGGAGTCCGCCCGCACGGCCGTGGACGAGCTGCGCCGGATGCTCGGCGTGCTACGCGCCCGTGACGGCGCCCCGGATCGCGCCGCGCAGTCCGCCGGGATAGACCAGATCGACGCCGTGGTGGACCGGGCCCGCGAGGCCGGGCTGCGTGCCACCCTGGGGGTGTACGGCGAGCCGATGCCGCTGCCCGAGTCGGTCTCCCAGGCCGCGTACCGGGTGGCGCAGGAGGCCGTGACCAACGTGTTGAAGCACGCCACCGGGGCGAGCCTGCTCGACGTTCGGGTCCGCTACCTGGCGCAGGAGGTCGAGATCGAGGTGACCGACGACGGCCGGGCCACCCGCCCGACCAACACCGACGGACTGGGGCTGGTCGGCATGCGGGAACGGGTCGCGACGCACGGCGGCGCGCTGGAGGTCGGTCCGCGTACCGGTGGCGGCTGGCGGGTCCGGGTACGTCTCCCGTTGCCGGTGGCGGCGGGACGTCTGGCATGAGCGGGCCGGCACGGCCGATCCGGGTGCTGCTCGCCGACGACCATCACCTGGTACGCACCGGCTTCCGGGTGATCCTCGAGGTCGAGGACGACATCGAGGTGGTCGGGGAGGCCGCGGACGGTGAGCGGGCGGTCGGCATGGCTCGGGCGCTACGTCCGGACGTGGTGCTGATGGACGTGGAGATGCCCGGCGTCGACGGTCTGGCGGCGACCCGGCGGATCAGCGCCGACGCGGACGAGCCGGGCGGGCCGGCCGTACTGATCCTCACCACCTTCGACCGGGACGACTACCTGTTCGCCGCGCTGCGCGCCGGGGCCAGCGGCTTCCTGCTCAAGAACGGCACCCCGGAGACGCTGATCGAGGCGATCCGGGTGGTGGCCCGGGGCGACGGCCTGCTCGCCCCGGAACTCACCCGGCGGGTGATCGCCACCTTCGCCCGGCCGGGTGCCGCGACCGGTGGCCTCGCGCCGGAGGCGGCGCTGCGCGATCTCACGCCCCGGGAGCGGGAGGTCCTGGTCCTGATCGCCGGGGGTGCCAGCAACGCCGAGATCGCCGCGGCGCTGCACCTGGGCGAGGCGACGGTCAAGTCGCACGTCAGCCGGGTGCTGGCCAAGCTGGGGCTGCGCGACCGGGTGCAGGCGGTGGTCTTCGCGTACGAGCATGGGGTGGTCCGGCCCAGCGGGTGAGCGCCTCCCCCGCGAGGCGGAGCCCGGATTTCCGTCGCCGGGCGGAGGCCAACCAAAGATCAACGATCTAGCGTG
The DNA here is from genome assembly GCF_900109115.1 of Micromonospora phaseoli. Lineage (GTDB taxonomy): Bacteria > Actinomycetota > Actinomycetes > Mycobacteriales > Micromonosporaceae > Micromonospora > Micromonospora phaseoli. The sequence goes on along the minus strand of NZ_FNYV01000001.1, from coordinate 845,935 downwards.
TAGGTCGTGACCACCGTCCTCCGCCTCGACGGCGTCGACCGCAGCTTCGGCGACCGTCAGGTGCTCAAGAACGTGTCCTTCGACGTGGCGGCCGGCCGGATGACCGGCTTTGTCGGCGGTAACGGCGCCGGCAAGACCACCACCATGCGCATTATCCTCGGCGTGCTCGCCGCGGACGCCGGCCAGGTGACGTGGCAGGGTCAGCCGCTGAGCCGGGAGGTCCGGCGGCGCTTCGGTTACATGCCCGAGGAGCGCGGCCTCTATCCGAAGATGAGCGTCCGCGAGCAGGTGACCTACCTGGGCCGGCTGCACGGGCTGAGCGCGGAGGCCGCCCGGCGCGGCACCGACGCGTTGCTGGAGCGGGTCGGTCTCGCCGAACGGGGCGACGACCTGCTGGAGACGCTGTCGCTGGGCAACCAGCAGCGCGCCCAGATCGCCGCCGCCCTGGTGCACGAGCCGGAGGTGCTGGTGCTCGACGAGCCCTTCTCCGGCCTGGACCCGCTGGCCGTCGACACGGTTGTCGCCGTGCTTCGCGAGCGGGCCACCGCCGGCGCTCCGGTGCTCTTCTCCAGTCACCAGCTCGACGTCGTCGAGCGGCTCTGCGACGACCTGGTGATCATCACGGACGGTGCGATCCGGGCCGCCGGCAGCCGGGAGCAGCTGCGCTCGGCGTACACCATGCCCCGGTTCGAGCTGGTGGTGGAGAGCGACGCGGGCTGGCTACGGGACCAGCCCGGGGTGACCCTGGTGGACCTCGACGGCGCCCGCGCCGTCTTCGACCTCGCCCCCGGCGCCGACGAGCAGCCCGTGCTGCGTGCGGCGCTGGAGCGCGGCCCGGTCCGCGCGTTCCGCCCGGTCAGCCCCTCCCTCGCCGAGATCTTCCGAGAGGTCAACCAGTGAACACCTTCGAGGCCACCCGCCTGGTCGCCGCCCGGGAGATCCGGGTCAAGCTGCGTGACCGTACCTTCCTGATCAGCACGCTGTTCTTCCTGCTGATCGCCGCGGCGGCGACCATCCTGCCGCCGATGCTCTCCGGCGGGCCGTCCACCGTGGCGGTGACCGAGGCGGCGGCCGGCCCGCTGCGCGCGGCGGGGCTGGAGGTGCTCGCGGTACCCGACGACACGGCCGCCGAGCAGGCGGTCCGCGACGGCGACGCGGACGCGGCGGTCGTCGCCGGTCCGGCGGTGCTCGCCATGAACGACGCCCCCGGCGACGTGGTCTCCGCGTTGAGCAGCGAACCCCCGGTCCGACTGCTGAATCCCGACGCGGTGGACCCGGTGGTGGCCTTCCTGGTGCCGTTCGCCTTCGCCTTCATCTTCTTCATCACCTCGCAGACCTTCGGCGTGCAGATCGCGCAGAGCATCATCGAGGAGAAGCAGACCCGGATCGTGGAGATCCTGGTCGCCGCGGTGCCGGTGCGTGCGTTGCTGGCCGGCAAGATGCTCGCCGGCACCATCCTGGCGCTCGGCCAGATCGGACTGGTCGCCCTGGTCGCGGTGGCCGGCATGGCGTTCGGCGACAGCGGCGGGCTGCTGTCGTTGCTCGGGCCGGCGATCGGCTGGTTCCTGCCGTTCTTCCTGCTCGGCTTCGTGCTGATCGCGTCCATGTGGGCGGCGGCCGGCGCCCTGGTCAACCGGTTGGAGGACATCGGCGGTGTGTCGATGCCGGTGCAGCTCGCGGTGATGCTGCCGTTCTTCGCGGTGATCTTCCTGAACGACAACGCCACCGCCATGCGGGTGCTGTCCTACCTGCCGTTCTCGTCGCCGACGGCGATGCCGCTGCGGCTGTTCACCGGGGACGCGGCCGGCTGGGAGCCGCTGCTGTCACTGGTGCTGCTCCTGGTGGCCGCCGCCGGCTTCCTGATCGCCGGGGCCCGGGTGTACGAGGGGTCGCTGCTGCGGACCAACGGCCGCACCTCGATCAGCACCGCCTGGCGGGAGCGCGAGACGCTGGGCTGAGTCGAGTCCCCCTGATCGTCTGCAGTTCGGTGACTCCCGCCTCGGCGTGTCGGGTCACTGAACTGCAGACGATCAATGGTGTGTCGGGACGGCGTGCCAGCCGGCGGGCAGACTCGGGACCGGCCAGGCGGGGTCGGGTCGCCAGGACGACCAGGACTCGTCCCACCAGCGTTGGCCCGCGTCGAGCAGCGCGGCGATCCGGTCGCCCTCGGCACGGATCGCCTCGCCCATCCCCGGGTAGCGCCCCTCCACCAGTCGCTGGGCGAAGATCTCCACGTCCTTGAAGACGTACCGGTCGGCGTCCGCCGCCCACCACAGGTCAAGCTCGTGGTCGAGCGTGTCCACCCCGATCGGGGTACGCCGCAACGGGTCCTGGAGGTTGAAGTACCAGCCGGCGAAGGCCCGATCCGGGCCGGACCAGAAAACGTCGACGGAGTGCGCCTCGCCGGGGCGCTGGAGCATCAGCTTGCCGTGACCGGTCCACGCGGTGTGGCCCGCCACCTGCCAGGGATGCCGGCCGCAGGGGAACCTGCCATGCTCGGGAAAGCCGAACTCGGCGCCCGGCGGCAGGTACAGCACCAGCAGGTCGGGCGAATCCTGGACGCAGATCGTCGGGCAGGCGAACCACACCTCGCCGTGCAGGATCTCCCGCCGGACCACCACGTCACCCGGGGCGAACCGGCCAGCTGTGGTCACGCTCGCGGGTGCCTCTCTACTTCCTGCCGACAAGCTTCTGGGTGATCGGCCGCCCGGCCTCGCTGGCGAGCCGCAGGATCAGTGCGCCAACCTGATCCTGCTCTCCGTCCTTGAGCCCGACGTCAGTCGAATTGACCCGCATCGGCGCCTGGCCGGTCGGCTTCACCAGGTACGCCGCGGTCTTGCCGGCGAACAGGGTGCCAGCGCCGAAGACCTGCACCTCCACCTCGGTCACCTCGGCCCAGGTGGTGGCCCGGGCATTGCCGTTGCGGACGTACACCATGCCGCCAGGGTAGAGGTAGCCGGCCTCGAAGCCCCTGACCAACACCACGACGAACCAGCCGACAGCGCAGATCCCGAGGGCCAGTGGCGGGATCGCCACCCAGACGAGCGGTCGCCAGGAGGCCGCGAATGCGAAGAGGGCGACCGACACAAGGATCGCCACCGCGCCGACGGCAACGATCGTGAGGGCGGACCTGATGGGGTTGCCGCTGCTGCGCTTGTCGATCAGCGTACCCAGCCCGCGTTCCGCCGCCAGGCTGGCCACCTTCTCCGGTACGTCCTGCCGGTTGTCGACACTGCTCATGCCCGCCCCGTTCCCATCGGCTCGAAAATCAGCGGCGAGCATATCCACAGTGGGCAGTTGCGGCTGCCCCGTGTTCCGCGGCGGCGGGAGCCGACGAGTGGGCGGCTGACGCGCGGTGCATCGGCATCTGCCCCGACGGCCCGACGTCGACCGGCGCGCACCAGCCTCAGCTGTCGGGCAGCGTGCGCATGGTGCGCAGCGGGGAGAAGACGACCCAGAGCACGCCGAGCAGGGCTCCGAGGCTGGCGATCCAGAGGGCGGGCCGTACCCCGATCGTGGCGCCGAGGGTCCCGCCGAGCACGGCACCGATCGGCCGGATGCCGTAGTTGACGGTGCGGCGGAAACCGGAGACCACGGCGAGCATCGCCACCGGTGTGGCGGCGATCTGCACCGACCCGACGGCGATGTCGAGGACCATGACGCCCAGCGCGGAGACGAACTCGGCGACGAGCAGCAGCGCGAGCACCAACGGCTGCGCTCCGGTGGCCAGCGGCACCAGGATCAGCGGGGCCGGAAAGGCGACGAAACCGAGCAGCACCGCGGGGCCGATGCCGATCCGGCGACTGACCGGTCCGGTGACTGCCGCGCCGAGCAGTCCACCGAACGAGCCGGCCCCGATGATCAGGCCCAGCAGGCCCGGGGAGACGCCCAGCTCGGTGGTCACGTAGAGCACGAAGAGCGCGGCGAACATGTAGTTGAACAGGTTGAGCGTGGTGGTGCCGAGCAGCGTCGCCCGGAGGATCGCCGAGCGGACCACGTACCGCACGCCGGCGGCCATGCCTCGGCCGGGTCCGCTCTCCACGGGATGCTCGGTGACCGTGATCCGGGCCAGGAAGACCGCCGAGGTCAGGTAGGTGAGCACCCCGGAGAAGAGTGCGACCGGGGCGGTGAGCACCTGCACGAGCACGCCACCGATGCTCGGACCGGCCACGTCGGACATGGCCCTGCTGCCGTTGATCAGACTGCTGGCGTCCACGTATTCCTGTCGCCGGACCAGGGTGGCGAACAGGCTGACGTGCGCCACCTCGAAGAACATCGAGAGGGTCCCGATCAGGAAGGTGACGGCACAGAGCAGCGGCAGGTTCAGCACGTCCGCCCACCAGAGCAGCGGCACGGCCAGCAGCAGGCCCGCCCGACCGACGTCGGCGATGATCATTACTTGGCGGCGGCGGGGGTACCGGTCCACCCAGGCGCCGGCCGGCATGGAGAAGAACAGGTTCGGCAGCAGCGAGGCGGCGGTCAAATAGCCCATCTCGGCGGGTCCGGCGCCGAAAGCGAGCACGGCCAGCAGCGGCACGGCGAGCACGATGATCTGGTCGCCGAAGAGTGAGACGGTCTGCGCGGACCAGTAGCGACGGAAGGCCGCCTGCCGAAGCAGCCGTGGGATGCGTGGCCGGCGCGGCGGCGCCGGGTCGGTCAGGACGAGAGATTCGGTCACGACCCGTCTCCGCCCGCTGTCTCATGCGGGGGTACGGCGCCACGCGGGAGCGCCATCTGGACGAATGTCACCGGGCGAGACCCGGGCGGCCGTTTCGCCGGGTCGGCGATCCGTTCGTCGTACCGGGCCAGCAGCGCGTCGATCTGCGCCGTGATCTCACTCAGTTCGGCGGCGGTGACGTGCAGCAACGCGTCGCCGAAGCCGGCGGCGGCCCGCCACTCGGCGGGCTCGTCGACGCGGATCGCGAGGTAGTCCTGCGCCCGTTGCAGGTAGAGGGCGACCATCACGCTGTTGATCTTGTCCGTGGCCTCCCGCATGGCCGGGTCGTCGGAGTCGTCGTCCCAGGACGTGTACTGCGTGGTGGCCCGCCAGGGTCGTTCCCGAGCGTCCGCACCGGGCACCCGTTCGGCGAACCCGTACTTGGCGAGCTGCCGCAGGTGGAACGAGCAGTTCGGCACGTTGTCGTCGAGCCGGGCCGCCGCCTGGGTCGCGGTCATCGGTCCTTCGCCGCGCAGCAGCCCGATCAGGCGCATCCGCAGCGGGTGGGCGTACGCCCGCAGGGCGCGCGGGTCGGTGACCTTGAGCGCACGCCGAGGTATCTCGTCAGCCATACAATAGAGAATGCTTTAGAAAGACATCTCTAGCAACTGCCGTCCGACAGGTCCGGGCCCGCTCGCACAGCCATCAAGCCCGTCGAGGCGATCAAATCTTGGACAGTTTCCGTTCTTCGCACGGGAATCTTCCAAGATCTCCCATACGCCAGGAAGAAGACGCGGTGCGCACCGATCCTTCAGTCGCCGCCAACCGCCGGCCCGCTACTCCGCCAGATCGCGGCCTCTATCCGCAGCAGCAGGCCACTGAGCACCAGGAGCCCTCCGGCAGCGAGGAGTTTGTCGCCATAGCCCACGTCGGCGAAGCCAAGGATGAAGGCGAACGCTCCGCCCAGTGCCCCTAGCGTGCCCAGTGCGCCGACGGTCTCCGCCGATCTCTTGTCCACCGGCTCATCATAGAGTCCCGCCATCGATACCCCCGGGCCACGGAAGGCACGACCCAGGCTGGTCGACTCCGGCTACCGCTCGAGGCTGGGTCAGCCGACCGCAGCCATGATCTCGTCACTGACGTCGAGGAATCGGACCGCAACCTCATCGCCCGTCGCGGTCAGGTAAGCCGCTCATGGTTCAGTTGCGGCACCAGCCCGGCAACAGTCTCAAAGCCGGATCACTGCGGGGCGACCTGGCGACGAACCATGCGGACCAGGGCGCTCGTGTCGGCCAGATATTCACCTGTCGAGTTCGCCAAGTTGATCGAAGTGGAAACCACCCTCGTCGGCGACCTGCTGAAGGTCTGCCAGCGCCCGCTGTCGCCGATCACGGCTGGACTCCACAGCCTGCCGCAGAGCCTCCGTCACTGTCTCCTTCTTGGTCGCGGTGCCGAGAGCAGCGGTCGCTTCCGCAAGCAGATCATCATCCAGATCCAGCAGAGTCCTGGCCATGAGATGCACCTCCCGGATAACAACGTATCCGGGAGGTGCGTATATCGAGGCGATCGGCCAGCGGCGGCGACCATGATCTCGTCGCTGAGGCCTGTCATCCAGCACGGCTCGGAGCCCGACCTCGGCCGCTGTTTCCCCAGAACGCAGCCCGCAACAGAAGGCCCCCGACCACGAGCAATGCGGCGGCGAAGACGACTTCCCGATCGAGCGCCTTGGTGGCGAGGCCCAGCAGAAGCACGATTACTCCCACCGCGACAGCCGACGTCCCGATGCCACTGACGATCTGCCCAAACCTTCCAGCCACCACGGCAGTCTAGTCACCGTCGGTCGACCTGTCGGGCACACCGCACATGCTCAGGCTGTCAGTGATCGCCGCCCACTGCCCGGGGTCAGCCGACGGCGGCCATGACCTCGTCGGAGACGTCGAAGTTCGCGTAGACGTTCTGCACGTCGTCGCTGTCCTCCAGGACGTCGATCAGCTTGAAGATCTTGCGTGCGCCCTCCTCGTCCAGCGGCACGGTGACGCTGGGGATGAGGGAGGACTCGGCCGACTCGTACTCGATTCCGGCGTCCTGCAGCGCGGTGCGCACCGCGATCAGGTCGGTCGGCTCGGAGACCACCTCGAACGCCTCGCCCAGGTCGTTGACCTCCTCGGCGCCCGCGTCGAGGACCGCCAGCATCACGTCGTCCTCGGTGGTGCCCGCCTTCGGCACGATCACCACGCCCTTGCGGGTGAACATGTACGACACCGAGCCGGCGTCGGCGAAGGAGCCGCCGTTACGGGTCAACGCGGTGCGCACCTCGGTGGCGGCGCGGTTGCGGTTGTCGGTCAGGCACTCGATCAGCAGCGCGACGCCGTTCGGACCGTAGCCCTCATACATGATCGTCTGGTAGTCGGCGCCGCCTGCCTCCAGGCCGGAGCCGCGCTTGACCGCGCGGTCGATGTTGTCGTTGGGGACCGAGCTCTTCTTGGCCTTCTGGATCGCGTCGTAGAGCGTCGGGTTGCCGGCCGGGTCGCCGCCGCCGGTACGCGCCGCGACCTCCACGTTCTTGACCAGCTTGGCGAACATCTTGCCGCGCTTGGCGTCGATGACCGCCTTCTTGTGCTTGGTCGTCGCCCACTTTGAGTGGCCGGACATCTGTTACCTCCGTTGCTACCCGCCGTCTGCATCGACCGCACCGCGCACGCCCCGCTCCGCACCGGCGCACACGGTGGTGCCGGTCAGCTCTGGTGGAAGCCGTGGCGGGCAGCTGGCCCTGCCGAATCTCGACAATCCTACCGACGTGCGGCGGGTGGTCGTCACCCGCCGCACGCCAGCATCCGGCCCGATCTCCCCCGATCGACACAAACCGGGCAAAACTATTACCCCATGCCGTACGAGCCCAGCACGGTGAACCCGGTGGTGTCCCGCTGCTCGCAGCGCTCCTCCAGCCCGGACCGGAAGCGACGGAACGACTCCAGCGACGGCAGCGGTTCCGGCAGCTCGGGGCCCATGACGACGTCGACGAAGCTGAGCCCGTCATCGAGCCGCAGGCTCAGATAGCGCAGCCCGGTCGGTCGGGTCCGGGCCAACTCCTCGCTCACCGCGGCGAACAGGAGCAGATGTTCGTCGAGGCGCTCCGGCCGGACCCGGTAGGTGATCAGGAGGGTCTCCATGATCACCTCACCGACCCGCGACGGGGGCCACTACCCGGGCCGCGTCGAGCAGGTCGGTGAGCATCGCCGTGAGCATCGCCGCCCGGCCCTCTCCGGGCGCGATCCGCCCAGCGGCGGTCGGGTCGGACCGGTCCTCACCGGACCAGTCGAAGTCGGTGAACAGTCCCAACTCGACGTGCTCCGGCACGACGGTCATCCCCACCTCGGTAAGGATCGTCCGCAGATGCCCGGCCGCCCGGCCGCCTCCGGTCACGCCGTAGCTGAGCACACCCGCCGGCTTGCTCCGCCACTCGGCGTCCAGATAGTCGATGCCGTTCTTGAGCACGGCCGGAACCGAGTGGTTGTACTCCGGGGTGACGAAGACGTAGGCGTCGCACGCCGCCACCAGCGCCGACCAGCGGCGGGTGTGGTCATGGCGGTATTCGCCGAACCTCGCCGGCACCGGTTCGTCCAGCAGCGGCAGCCGCTGCTCCGCGAGATCGATCAGCTCGACGGCTGCCTCACCCGACCGTACCGCCGGGTGTCGGTCCGCCACCTCGGCCACCCATCCGGCCACCGCCGGCCCTCGGCGGCCGGGACGGCTGCTACCCACGACCAGGCCCACGACGGCCGGTCCGTTCCTCTGCGTGTTGTTCATGACCCGATCCCACCCGCGTGCCGTCCCCGCCGGGAGACCGGCGCGAGGGTAGCCCTGACGGGGACACCCATCCGACCGGCGGCACCGGCAGACTGGAGCCGTGATGGACGGAGAGCTGGGCGCGTTCCTACGCAGCCGCCGGGAGGCGCTGCGGCCCGAGCAGGTGGGGCTGCCCCAGGGCACCCGGCGGCGCACCCCGGGCCTGCGCCGGGCCGAGTTGGCGACGCTGGCCCAGGTCAGCGTCGAGTACCTGACCCGCCTCGAACAGGGGCGCGACACCCGGCCCTCACCGGAGATCCTCGCCGCGCTGGCGAACGCCCTTCGCCTCGACGAGGCCGACCGGCAGCATCTGCGGCAGCTCGCGTCGGTCGATCACAACCGGCAGTTGTGCACGGGACGCCGCCCGTCGGTCTCGCGTACCGTCCGCCCGGAGGTCCAGGGGCTGCTGGAGGCGCTGCGCGACCGGCCGGCGTACCTGCTCAACCGGCTCAGCGACGTACTGGCCTGGAACGACCCGTTCGACCGGCTGGCCCGCCCGCTCGGGCTACTCGACGGCGAGCAGCCCAACCTGGTGTGGTTCGTCTTCGCCGACGAACGCGCCCGGGAGCACTTCCCCGACTGGGTGGAGCTGGCCGACCAGCAGGTCGCCGAGCTGCACCGGCTCCGCCAGGGCGATCCGGCCAGCGACGCGTTCGCCGAGCGGCTCGGCCGCAGCGTCGGGGCGCCGTTCCTGTCACGGTGGCGACGGCACCCGGTCGCGGCCCAGCCCAGCGGCGTGCGCTGGTTGCGGCATCCGGAGGTCGGGCCACTGCGGCTGGCGTACGAGACGCTGGAGCTCGCCGACGACCAGCAGCGGCTGGTCGTGCAGTTGCCCGCCGACGCGGCCACCGCCGCCGCGCTGGACCGGCTGTCGGGCCGACGCCCGGGCGGGCTGCGCTCGGTGGCCGGCTGAGGACGGCGGTCGGTGGCCGGCTGAGGTCGGTGGCCGGTTCAGGTCGGTCGGCCGGTGACGTCGGTCGGTCGCTGACGTCGGTCGGTCTGGCCGGGCTGCTCAGCCGGCGGCGCGGACCAGGTCCACGAAGTAGGCGTGCAACCGCAGGTCACCGGTGAGTTCCGGGTGGAACGAGGTGGCCAGCAGATTGTCCCGCCGCACCGCCACGATCCGGCCGGCGGCCGGGCCGTCGGTCACCGTGCCGAGCACCTCGACGGTGTCCCCCACCCGCTCGACCCAGGGTGCCCGGATGAAGACCGCGTGCAGCGGCCCGCCGGTGATGCCGGTGACCTCCACCGGAGCCTCGAACGAGTCGACCTGCCGGCCGAACGCGTTGCGCCGCACGGTCATCTCGATGCCGTCGAAGCCGCGCTGGTCCGGCCGGCCGTCGAGGACCTCGGTGGCAAGCATGATCATGCCGGCACAGGAGCCGTAGACCGGCATGCCGGCCGCGATTCGCTTGTCGATCGGCTCACGCATTTCGAAGATGTCGACCAGCTTGCTGATCGTGGTGGACTCCCCGCCCGGGATGACCAGGCCGTCGACCGCGTCCAGCTCCGCCGGCCGGCGTACCGGACGGGCCTGCGCGCCGGCACCGGTCAGGGCCGTGACGTGTTCGCGGACGTCGCCCTGCAGGGCGAGCACACCGATCACGGGTGCCGTCACGTGTGCTCCTTCCAGGCGTCAAGAAGGGGCCCCTGCTCTACCGGAGGCGTTAACAGGGGGCCCCTCCTTTCACGTCACCAGCCGCGGTCGGCGAGGCGGTGCGGCTGCGGGATGTCGTCGACGTTGATGCCTACCATCGCCTCGCCGAGGCCCCGGGAGACCTTGGCCAGCACATCCGGGTCGTCGTGGAAGGTGGTCGCCTTGACGATCGCGGCGGCCCGCTGGGCCGGGTTGCCGGACTTGAAGATGCCGGAGCCGACGAAGACGCCCTCGGCGCCGAGCTGCATCATCATCGCCGCGTCGGCCGGGGTGGCGATGCCACCGGCGGTGAACAGCACCACCGGCAGCTTGCCGGTCTCGGCGATCTCCTTGACCAGCTCGTACGGCGCCTGCAGCTCCTTCGCCGCGACGAACAGCTCGTCGGCGGGCAGCGTCTGGAGGCGGCGGATCTCCTGGCGGATCTTCCGCATGTGGGTGGTGGCGTTGGAGACGTCACCGGTGCCGGCCTCGCCCTTGGATCGGATCATGGCCGCGCCCTCGGTGATCCGGCGCAGCGCCTCGCCCAGGTTGGTCGCACCGCAGACGAACGGCACGGTGAACGCCCACTTGTCGATGTGGTTGGCGTAGTCGGCCGGGGTCAGCACCTCGGACTCGTCGACGTAGTCGACGCCGAGGGACTGCAGGATCTGCGCCTCGACGAAGTGGCCGATGCGGGCCTTGGCCATCACCGGGATGGAGACGGCCTCGATGATGCCGTCGATCATGTCGGGGTCGCTCATTCGAGACACCCCGCCCTGGGCGCGGATGTCGGCGGGTACGCGCTCCAGCGCCATCACCGCGACCGCACCCGCGTCCTCAGCGATCTTGGCTTGCTCCGGGGTGACCACGTCCATGATCACACCGCCCTTGAGCATCTCGGCCATGCCACGCTTCACGCGGGCGGTGCCGACGACCGGGGTGGCGCTGGCGTTCGGGGAAGTCGTCTCGGACACGGCTTATCGCTCCTCAGGCGTCCTCGGCAGGTGGCAGCGGAAATGCTACGCCCGGGTCAACGCCGCTCCGACAGCCAATCAGACCCGTGGTGGCCTGCTCTGTGGCCGCCGTCACCGCCCCACGCCGCTCAGCCGGCGGGAACGTCGGCGGGGACGGTCAGCGTGGGATCGTCGATGTCGAAGTAGCGCGGCCAGGTGTGCCGGTGTCCCATCCGTAACAGGCGTACCAGCGGCCGACCGCGCGCCGCACGGGCGTCCCGGACCAGATCGGTGTGCACCTGGCGGGCCAGGGCGAGCCGCCGGCTGGCGGCGATGACCGCCTCGCAGTCGGGATTGGTGGGGTCCAGTCGGACCGTCCGCAGCTGCCGGGTCAGGTCGTTCTCGGCCGCCTCCCGCTCGTCCGGCTGGGCGTCGAGCGCGATCCGCGCCGCCGCGTACAGCTCGACGCCGTAGCGTCGCTCGGCCAGCACCGCCGCGGCGGCGGCCCGGCGCAGCAGGTGGGCGTCCAGGGCGCGGGCCGCGAGCTGCGCGCGGGCCTGCAGCCGCTCGACCCGGCCGGCGGTCCAGATCAGGTACGCCGAGACCAGGGCGACGACCAGCGTCGCGCCCACCACCCACCACATGCCCGGCATCGTAGTGCTGCTCCCGTTCCTCCCGATCAGGTCAACCCCACCCACTCCTGGTCGATCACCCGCCCGTCGGTCGCCTCGATCGCGGCTGCGTATACCTCCATAACCCGGCGGGCAACCACGGGCCAGTCGAAATTCGCCACCACCTGGTCGCCGCAGGCGGTCAACTCCGCCCGCTGGGCCGGGTCGTCCAGCAGCTCCGTCAGCGTGCGGCGCAGCGTCACCGCGTCTCCGGTGGGGAACATCCGCCCGGCCCGGCCGCCGTCGAGCACCCGGCGGAAGGCGTCGAGATCGCTGGCGACGACCGTGGTACCGGCGGCCAGCGCCTCGGTGAGGATCATGCCGAAGGACTCGCCGCCGGTGTTCGGCGCCACGTAGAGGTGCACACTACGCAGCATGCGCGCCTTCTCCTCCTCGGAGACCAGGCCGAGGAAGGTGACCCGATCCCGAAGATCAGTCGGAAAACGGTCGAACAGGTCGTTCCGGTCACCGGGGCCGGCGACCAGCAGGCGCAGGCCGGGGCGCTGGCGGGCCAGCTCGACGAAGGCGTCCCGCAGGATCGGGAACCCCTTGCGGGGCTCGGTGAAGCGGCCCAGGAAGCCGAGGGTGCCGCCGGTACCCGGTCCGCACTCCCCCGGCCAGCCGGGCAGCGGCTCGACCCCGGCGAACTTCGCCACCGCCACCCCGTTGGGGATCTCCACCGCCCCGCCGTCCAGGTGCTCCACCTGGACCTTGCGGGCCAGGGCGCTGACCGCGATCCGGGCGGTGATCCGCTCCAGCACGATCTGGAGCGCGCCCTGGGCGGCGGCCAGCACCCGGGAGCGGGTCATCGCGGTGTGGAACGTGGCCACCACCGGCCCCCGGGCGGAGAGCACGGCGAGCATGGACAGGCTCAGCGTGAGCGGCTCGTGCACGTGCAGCACGTCGAAGTCGCCGCGGGTGATCCACCGCCGTACCCGGGTGGTGGAGACCGGCCCGAAGGCGATCCGGGCCACCGAGCCGTTGTACGGCAGCGGCACCGCCCGGCCGGCCGACACCACGTACGCCGGCAGCGGCGAATCCTCGTCCGCCGGGGCGAGCACGCTCACCGTGTGCCCGAGCCCGATCAGCGCCTCGGCGAGATCCATCACATGGTTCTGCACTCCGCCGGGTACGTCGAAGGAGTACGGGCAGACGATGCCGATCCGCATTGCGCCCGTCCCCCTCAGTCCAGCCACATCCGCTGCAACATGTGCCAGTCTTGCGGATGCCGGGCGATGCCCGCCGCGAGACGGTCGGCGATCAGCTGGGTAAGCGCTCGGACCCGCACGTCCAGGGTGCCCTCCTCGGGCCCCGGCACCGGCAGCGGGCCCTCCAACGCGGCGCAGGCCGCATCCGGTTCGTACCACATCGACGCGACGTACAGGGGCGCACCGGTGCGCAGCGCGAGCAGCGCCGGACCGGCCGGCATCCGGGTCCGACCGCCGAAGAAGTCCACCTCCACACCGCGGGCGGACAGGTCCCGGTCGGCGAGCAGCGGCACCACCGCCCCGGCGGCCAGCCGGTCGGTCAGCACGTCGATCGGCGGCCGGGCACCACCGCTGGTGGGCAGGATCTCCATGCCCAGGCGCTCCCGGAACGCCATGAACCGCCGGTAGACGCCCTCCTGCTTGAGCCGCTCGGCGACGGTGGACAACGGCCAGCCGTTGGCCGCCACCCAGGCGCCGGCCATGTCCCAGTTGCCGCCGTGCGGCAACGCCACCACGGCGCCGCGCCCGGCCGCCACGTCCGCGGCGAGCAGCTCGGCGCCGCCCAGCCGGAACCCGGAGAGGATCTGCTGGCGGCTCAGCGCGGGCAGCCGGAACGCCTCCATCCAGTAGCGGGCGTACGAGCGCAGCCCCTGCCGCACCAGCTCGTCCAGCTCCGCCTCGGGCAGCTCCGGCCCGACCACCCGGCGCAGGTTGGCGCGCAGCCGGGTGGCACCGGCCCCCCGGCGACGGTGGGCCCGGTCCGCCACCGCGGTGAACCCTGCGGCGGCGACCGGCCGGGGCAGTACGCGCAGCAGCCGCCAACCGGCGACGAAGCCCAGTTCGGTGAGGTTCACCGACGGCACCGCCCTGGTGTGCCGCTCACCCGTGGCCGCCCGGCGCATCGACCTGCTGGGCCTGCCGGTAGACGTGCCGCATCCGCTGGCCCACGGTGAACAGCGACACCGCCGCGAGCAGCCACAGCGCGATCGGCAGCGCCGCCGGATGGACCAGGGCGGCGAGCAGGCCGCCGACGCCGACGATCAGCAGCCGCTCGGTACGCTCGGCGATGCCGACGTTCGAGGTCATCCCGAGCCCTTCGGCGCGGGCCTTGACATACGACACGAGCCCGCCCACGGCCAGACAGATCAGCGCGGCGGCCAGCCCCGCACGGTCGCCCTGGCCGGCCAGGTAGAAGGCGACCGCGCCGAAGACGGCGCTGTCGGCGACCCGATCCATGCTGGAGTCGAGGAACGCGCCGAACCGGGTCGAGCCGCCACTCATCCGGGCCATCGTCCCGTCGAGCAGATCGGTGAGCGCGAAGACCGTCACGATCAACGCGCCGGCGACCAGATGGCCGCGAGCACCGAAACCGATCGCGCCCACGAGCACCCCGAGGGTGCCCGCGACGGTGACCGTGTTGGGGGATACGCCCGCGCGCAGCAGGCTACGGGCGATCGGCTCGACGACGCGGGTCATCCCCGCGCGGGCCGACACTTGGAAGATCTTCGCCATGGCGGTCCCACGATAACGGTCGGCTGTCGACGGCGACACCGCCGTCTGCCCAGCGAGGGTTGTGTCGGCCAGATATCGGGTGTGAGATCGAGGTGGGAGGGTGACCCGGGTCACCCCACCGCCTGTTGACTGCCCGGTTCGCAGTGAACCACCGGAGGATATCGCCGCAACACCCGCCCGGGCCGCATCCCGTCGCGCGCGGCGGTCGCCACCCACCACCACCGGCTGAGGGAGGTGCGCCCGATGGCGCAGAAGAGTCACGACAAGGGGGGCACCGGCGGCGTACCGGCGGTGACCGACCCCGCCAGGATCCGCAACGTGGTGCTCGTCGGGCACTCCGGGGCGGGCAAGACGACCCTGGTCGAGGCGTTGCTCGCGGCGAGCGGCACGATCGCCCGACCCGGCACGGTCGCCGACGGCACCACCGTCTGCGACCACGACCCGGCGGCCGTACGCCAGCAGCGTTCGGTGGCGGTGGCCTGCGCGCCGCTGCTGCACGACGGGATCAAGGTGAACCTGCTCGACACGCCCGGCTACGCCGACTTCGTCGGTGAGCTGCGGGCCGGCCTGCGGGCCGCCGACGCCGCGCTGTTCGTGGTCTCCGCCGTCGACGGGATGGACGCGGCCACTGCGGCGCTGTGGGAGGAGTGCGCGGCGGTGGACATGCCCCGGGCGGTCGCGGTCTCCCGGCTGGATCACCCGCGCGCCGACTTCGACGAGGCGGTGGCCCTGTGCCAGCGCGTGTTCGGCGACAACGTGCTCCCGCTCTACCTGCCGATGCTCGGCGACGACGGCGAGTCCGTCGTCGGCCTGCTGGGGCTGATCACCCGGCGGGTCTTCGACTACACCGACGGCCTGCCGCCGCAGGTCCGTGATCCCGACCCGGAGCACCTGCCGGCCATCGTCGAATCCCGCAACGAACTCATCGAGGGGATCATCGCCGAGAGCGAGGACGAAACCCTGATGGACCGGTACGTCGGTGGCGAGGAGATCGACTCCGGGCTGCTGGTCGAGGACTTGGAGAAGGCCGTCGCGCGGGGCCATTTCTACCCGGTGGTGCCGGTCTGCGCGGCCACCGGGGTCGGGCTGGACGCGCTGCTGGAGGTGCTCACCGCCGGCTTCCCGTCGCCGTTGGAGCACGACCTGCCCGCGGTCGAAGGGGTGGACGGCTCGTCCCGTCCGCCGCTGACCTGCGACCCGGACGGTCCGCTGGTCGCCGAGGTGGTCAAGACCACCATCGACCGGCACGTCGGTCGGGTCTGCGTGGTCCGGGTCTTCTCCGGCACGCTGCGTCCCGAGCAGACAGTGCATGTCTCCGGGCACGGCCTCACCGAGCGGGGCCACCCGGACCACGACGCCGACGAGCGGATCGCCCACCTGTACAGCCCGCTCGGCGCCACCCTGCGGGAGGTCGGCGTGGCGGTGGCCGGCGACATCTGCGCGATCACCAAGTCCGGCAGCGCGGAGACCGGTGACACCATCTCCGCCAAGGACGATCCGCTGCTGATCGCCCCGTGGGAGATGCCCGAGCCGCTGCTGCCGGTGGCGATCGTGGCGAAGTCCCGCTCCGACGAGGACGCCCTGGCCCGCAACCTGGCCCGGCTGGTGACCGGCGATCCGACGATGCGGCTGGAACGCAACCCGCAGACGCACCAGCTGGTGCTGTGGTGCATGGGTGAGGCGCACGCCGACGTGGTCCTCGACCGGCTGCGCGCCGGCGGGGTGGAGCTGGATACCGAGCCGGTGCGGGTGGCGTTGCGGGAGACGCTCACGGCACCGGCGCGCGGGCACGGCCGGCACGTGAAGCAGTCCGGAGGGCACGGCCAGTACGCCGTCTGTGACATCGAGGTGGAGCCGCTGCCGCGCGGCGCCGGCTTCGAGTTCGTCGACCGGGTGGTCGGCGGGGCGGTGCCCCACAACTACATCCCGTCGGTGGAGAAGGGCGTACGCGCCCAGATGCAGCGCGGCGTGCTCGCCGGTCACCCGGTGGTGGACCTGCGGGTGACCCTGGTCGACGGCAAGGCGCACAGCGTGGACTCCTCCGACGCGGCGTTCCAGACCGCCGGGGCGCTGGCCCTGCGCGACGCCGCCGGGCAGGGGCAACCGGCGCTGCTGGAGCCGGTCGACGAGGTGACCGTGCGGGTACCCGACGGCAACGTGGGCACGGTGATGGGCGACCTGTCCGGCCGGCGTGGCCGGGTGCTCGGCACCGAGCCGGATCCGGACACCGAGGGCCGCACCCTGGTACGCGCCGAGGTGCCCGCCACCGAGCTGCTGCGCTACGCCGTGGAGCTGCGTGCGATGACCGCCGGCGCCGGTACCTTCCGCCGCCACTTCGTCCGTTACGACCCGATGCCCGCCCACCTGGCCGATCAGATCCGCAAGGAACACGCCTGACCCGCGCCGTCCCGGCCCGGTCGGCTGGGCCGGGCGGGGCCGCGGCCTGTCCCGGCGGTCAGGGGCGGGCGATGGGAAGCACGGGGCTGGGCCAGTGGGGGCGGTCGGCCTCGCGGAGCGCGGCCGACCGCAGGGCCGCCAACTGCCGCTCCACCTCGGCGAAGTGGTCGGGAGCGAGCGGCCCGAGGGCCAACGCGGCAGCGTTCTCCTCCACCTGCGCGACGGTGCGGCAGCCTGGGATCGGAATCGTCCGGTCGCTGCGGGCCCAGATCCAGCCGAGCGCGCCCTGGGCCAGGGTGCGCCCGTCGGCGGTCAGCGCCGCCCGGACCGCGTGTACCCGGCGCAGCCACTCCGGCGCGGGCCGGCCGCGGCGGAACCACTCCAGCCAGCCGGAAGCCATGCCCCGTACGTCGTCGTGGGGCAGCGTCGACGCGGCGTGGTACTTGCCGGTGAGCAGGCCCATGCCGAGCGGGCCGCAGCTGATGCTGGCCAGGTCGTACTTGTCGCAGACACTGAGCAGGTCAGGCGCGTCGCGCAGCACCGACAGGCTGTGCTGCACGGCGGCGGCGTGCGGGGCGTCGTGTCCGAAGACGGCGGCCCGGTCGGCCCGGTCGGTGCTCCACCCGTACGCCCGGACCAGGCCGTCGGCCACCAGGTCCTCGAGAGCGCCGATCAGGTCCTGTGCCCGGGGGACGGGCAGGTCGGCCAGGTGCAGCTGGTACAGGTCGATCCGATCGGTGTCGAGGCGCCGCAGCGACTCCCGCACGGCTCGCCGCAGGTATGCCGGTGACGCGTCCGGCCCGGTGGCCTGGCGAGCCCCCTCGTCGAACGTGTAGCCCCACTTGGTGGCGATGACCGCCTCGTCGCGCCGGCCGTTCAACGCCCGCCCGAGGACGCGCTCGCCGTGTCCGGCCCCGTACGTGTCGGCGGTGTCGAAGAGCGTCACGCCGCATTCGAGCGCCCGGCGGACCGCCCGGATCGACTCCTCGTCGTCGACCGCGCCCCAGCCCAACGGGATCTGTCCCTCGGCCCAGGGGCCGGCGATGGCCCAGCAGCCCATGCCCAGGGCGCTGACCTCGATGCCGCTGCGGCCCAGTGGCCGCGTCGACTCCCCCATCGGCGCATCGTGCCATCTTCCGGGCGATTTTTGACAGATATCCAGCACGATCATCCGTACGGGCACCGGTGTCCGTGCGGATCACCCCGGCCGCCTCGTACGCGCCCCGAATCCCCGCCGGTTCGGTCGCGCTGCGCGCTCGACGCCACCGGCCTGCGGTTCCGCCCGGCGAGCCGTCATGCCCGGTGTCTCCTGTGCGCTGCCTACCGACACGCAGCGACTTCGTTCCGTAACCGGCGGGTGGGTTGACGCAGAGCAGGAGACGCGGAGCAGAGGCGACGCGGGGTCAGGAGGGCCAGGCGCGCACGAACAGGTCGCGGGTGTCGCCCAACAACTGCGGCAGGACCTTGGTGCGGCCGATCACCGGCATGAAGTTCGCGTCACCGCCCCAGCGGGGCACCACGTGCTGGTGCAGGTGGGCGGCGATGCCGGCACCGGCCACCCCGCCCTGGTTCATGCCCAGGTTGAAGCCGTGCGCGTTGCTGACCTTGCGGATCACCCGCATGGCGGTCTGGGTGAACGACGCCAGCTCGGCGGTCTCCGGCCCGTCCAGGTCGGTGTAGTCGGCCACATGCCGGTACGGGCACACCAGCAGGTGCCCCGGGTTGTACGGGTAGAGGTTGAGCACCACGAACACGTGCCCGCCGCGCGCCACCACCAGACTCTCCTCCGGCGGCCGGCCAGGGGCCAGGCAGAACGGGCATCCGGACGGCTTCTCGTAGCCGCCCTCGGGCCGGTCCTCGCCGGAGATGTAGGTCATCCGGTGGGGCGTCCAGAGCCGGTCCAGGCTGTCGGCCATGCCCTCGTCGGTATGCTCGTCCGCCCCAGTCACACGGCGATCCTACGACCCTGCCCCGCCGGTGCCGAGCCGTGGCCGGGCACCGGACGGGGCGGCGGGGACGTTGCGTTACTAAGGTGCCGTTCCTTACATCTCGGCCGACGGGCCGGTGTTGGTACGGGAGTGGATCACGTCGAGGACGTGGCTGACCGCCTCGGCCAGCGGCACCCCGTTGCGCTGGGAGCCGTCCCGGTAGCGGAACGACACCGTGCCGGCGGCCACGTCGTCGTCGCCGGCGATCACCATGAACGGGATCTTCTGCTGCTGCGCGGTGCGGATCTTCTTCTGCATCCGGTCGTCACCGGCGTCGACCTGGGCGCGGATACCCTCGGCGCGCAGCGCCGCGACGAAGCCGTGCAGGTAGTCGGCGTGGTCCTCGCGGATCGGGATGCCGACCACCTGTACCGGGGCCAGCCAGGCCGGGAACGCCCCCGCGTAGTGCTCGGTGAGTACGCCGAAGAACCGCTCGATCGAGCCGAACAGCGCCCGGTGGATCATCACGGGTCGCTGCCGGGTCCCGTCGGCCGCCTGGTACTCCAGGCCGAACCGCTCGGGCTGGTTGAAGTCGACCTGGATGGTGGACATCTGCCAGGTCCGGCCGATGGCGTCCTTGGCCTGCACCGAGATCTTCGGGCCGTAGAAGGCCGCGCCACCCGGGTCGGGCACCAGCTCCAGCCCGGAGGTCTCGGCGGCGGTGCGCAGCGCCTCGGTGGCCTCGGCCCAGTCGGCGTCGCTGCCGATGAACTTCGGCGAGTCGTCGCGGGTCGACAGCTCCAGGTAGAAGTCGTCCAGTCCGTAGTCGCGCAGCAGGTCCAGCACGAACGACAGCAGCGTGGTCAGCTCACCGGGCATCTGCTCCCGGGTGCAGTAGATGTGCGAGTCGTCCTGGGTCAGGCCGCGCACCCGGGTCAACCCGTGCACCACACCCGACTTCTCGTACCGGTAGACGGTGCCGAACTCGAACAGCCGCAGCGGCAGCTCGCGGTAGGACCGCCCGCGGGAGCGGAAGATCAGGTTGTGCATGGGGCAGTTCATCGCCTTGAGGTAGTACTCCGCCCCCTCCAGCTGCATGGGTGGGAACATCGTGTCGGCGTAGTACGGCAGGTGCCCCGAGGTCTCGAAGAGCTGCGCCTTGGTGATGTGCGGGCTGTTGACGAACTCGTACCCCGCCTGCTCATGCCGGCGACGCGAGTAGTCCTCCAGCTCGCGGCGGATGATGCCGCCCTTGGGGTGGAAGACCGCGAGACCGGAGCCGATCTCGTCGGGGAAGCTGAACAGATCGAGGTCCGCGCCGAGCTTGCGGTGGTCGCGCCGGGCGGCCTCCTCAAGCAGCTTCAGGTACGCCTTCAGCCCGTCCCGGGTCGGCCAGGCGGTGCCGTACACCCGCTGCAACTGCGGGTTCTTCTCCGACCCGCGCCAGTACGCGGCGGCCGAGCGCATCAGCTTGAACGCGCCGATCAGGCGGGTGTTGGGCAGGTGCGGACCACGGCACAGGTCCGACCAGCAGACCTTGTCGTCGTCGGCGGCGACGTTGTCGTAGATGGTCAGCTCGCCCCCGCCGACCTCCATCACCTCGGAGGAGTCCAGCCCCTCACCCTTGACGTCGATGAGTTCCAGTTTGAACGGCTCGGCGGCCAGCTCGGTCTTGGCCTCGTCCAGGCTGTCGAAGCGGCGCCGCCGGAACCGCTGCCCGGACTTGACGATCTCCTGCATCCGCTTTTCCAACTTGGCCAGGTCGTCGGGCTGGAACGGCTTGCCCACCGCGAAGTCGTAGTAGAAGCCGTTGTCGATGGGCGGGCCGATGCCGAGCTTCGCCTCGGGGAAGATGTCCTGCACGGCCTGGGCGAGCACGTGGGCCGTCGAGTGGCGCAGCACGTTCAGCCCGTCCGGGGAGTCGAGCGCCACCGGCTCGACCGAGGTCTCCTGCGCCGGGCGCCAGTCCAGGTCGCGCAGCACGCCCTGCGGGTCGCGGACCACCACGACCGCCTTGGGGCCGTTGGCGGGCAGTCCGGCCGCGGCCACCGCGTCGGCCGCCGTCGTCCCGGCGGCGACGACGACGGGGTCGGCCACGGCGGGGGTACGGGGTGCGGACACGGATGACTCCTCGCAGCAGGCGTGACAATTGGTGCCGATGTCGGCTCACTGCGATGCTATCGGTCGCCCGACGAACGCTGGCGTCGACATCGGCGGCAGGTAGTCGGGCCGGCGGTTGAACCTTTGCGGCCCGGGATCCGAACTACCAGGTGTGGCCGGAGCCGGTGCCGGCCGTTTGGACACGGATGGGGACCCAGGATGGCGATGACGCGCGGCGGGAGCCGTCGACGCCGGGGCGCGCTGGTGGCCGCCCTGGCCACGGCCGTGGTGCTGCTCTGGCCCGCTACGGCGCAGGCCGCGGAGGTCAGCTTCACGCCGACCGAGGCCCGGCAGGGCGAGTCGGTGAAGCTGGAGTTCGTGGTGCCGGACGAGCGGCCCGGCGTCCCCACCGAGAGCATCGAGATCCGGGTACCGGCGGACCCGCCGATCGCCGAGGTCTACCCACTGTCGGTCGACGGGTGGGCACCGCTGATCACCACCCGCAAGCTCGACACACCGGTGGCCGGTCTGCACGCCCCCGCCACCGATGTCGTGACCGCCGCGGTGACCTGGTCCCGGACGCCGGACGCGGGCGACGGACCAGCCCGGCTGCTGCTGTCGATGGGGCCGCTGCCGCAGACCGACCGGCTGGACTTCGAGCTGCTCCAGACGTACGCCGACGGCATGGTGGTGCGGTGGGGCCCCGGCCAGCGGCCGCTGCCCGCGTTGGCGCTGCTGCCGGGGGATCCGGCCGCGCCGGGCGCACACGGTGGGCACGGTGGCGTGCCGGGCGGCCAGCCTCCGGCGGAAGGCGCGCCCGCCGGAGCCGCCTCCGACGGCGGCCCGAACGCCAACAGCCTGCTCGCCGCCGGCCTGGTCGCCGGCCTTGGCGGCGGTGCGGTGGTGGGCTGGTTGATCAGCCGCCGACGCCGCTCCTCGACGCAGGAGATCGACCGGTCGGTGCTCGACGGGGAGCCGACCGCCGTGCACTCCGGATCCGACGGCGACAGCGCTCCCGCGCCCGGTGGCGTCGAGTCCGCCGAGCGGGCGGGCAGCGACGTGGCCGAGGCCGGCGCGCGCCGGTGAGCGGTGGGCGCGGGGCGCCGGGGTCAGCCCGCCCAGTCGGGTAGCGGCTCCCGCGCGGCCAGCCAGCCGGCGGGCACCCCACCCGGGGTGGCTACCCCGGTGTACGCGGCGACCACGCCACCGGCGATGGCGGCCGTGGTGTCCACGTCTCCCCCCGCCTCGACGCAGGCGCGGACGGCCGCCGGATAGTCGTCCAGGTGTCGGGCGGCCACCCAGCAGGTGAAGGCGACGGTGTCCTGTGCGGTCACCCGGGAGCCGTTGCCGACCGCCTCCACCACCTCCACCAACGGGCGTCCGAGCAGCCCGGCGACCCGGCGTACGCCCCGGTGCACCTCCGTCGTCGGGTCCAGCGCGGCGGCCACGCCGGCGAGCAGCCGGCCCGGATCGGGTCGGTCGCCGTCGAGGCGGGCCCGGGCGGCCAGGGCAGCCGCCACCGCCACCGCCACGGCACCGGCTATTCCTTCCGGATGGGCGTGGGTGACCTCGGCCGACTCCCGGGCCTGCGCGGCGGCCCGGCTGGTCGAGTCGGCGAAGTACGCCCCCAGCGGCGCGACCCGCATCGCCGCGCCGTTGCCGCAGGAGCCCTGCCCGTCGAAGGCGGCGGCGGACGCGACCGGCCACGGGGTTCCGGTCCGGATCAGACGCAGTACCCGCACCGCACCGGGCCCGTAGCCCCGGTAGGGCTCGCAGCGCTCGGCGAAGGTGAGCGCGAGGGTGTCCCGGTCGATCCGGCCCACCTCGGCCAGCAGCGCCACCACCGAACAGGCCATCTCGGTGTCGTCGGTCCACTGCCACGGCGGCGGGGGCAGCAGGTCGGCGGCCAGGTCGGCGGGGCGCCGGCCGGGAACGAAGAACTGGGAGCCCAGGGCGTCGCCGACCGACAGGCCGGCGAGACTGTCCCGGGCCAGGGCCAGACGGGCGTCCGGATAGAGGGTGAACGTCATCGCCACATCAGCTTGGCTGGTTCCACGGTGGGCCGCAACGACGACCCACTTGCCGCTCCGAGTACCGTGCTTGAGTGGCCACCGTCCTCCTGGTCGAAGACGATCACGTCGTTCGCGGCGCGATGCTTCGTTCCCTCACCGACCGGGGCCACGCCGTGCATGCCGTGGGCACCGCGCTGGACGCGCTGCGCCGGGTCGCCGCCGAAACTCCTGATCTGGTCGTGCTCGACCTCGGCCTGCCGGACCTGGACGGCTCGGACGCGCTGCGGATGCTGCGGGGCATCACCGACGTGCCGATCATCATCGCCACCGCCCGCGACGACGAGCAGTCCGTGGTCAAGCTGTTGCGGGCCGGCGCCGACGACTACATGGTCAAGCCTTTCACCGGCGCACACCTGGACGCGCGGATCACCACGGTGCTGCGTCGGGTGGGTCGGGCCAGCCGCGCGGTGCAGTTGGCCGTGCACAGCGTGGGCGGTCTGCGGGTCGACGTCGGTGAGCGCAGCGCCCTTCTCGACGGCGAGGCGCTGGCGCTGACCCGCAAGGAATTCGACCTGCTGGCGTATCTCGCCGCACGTCCTGGCCGGGTAGTGTCCCGGCGGGAACTCTTGGAGGAGGTATGGCGGCAGCCATCGGTGGGCGAGGATCAGACCATCGACGTCCACCTGTACTGGCTTCGGCGCAAAATGGGCGAGTCCGCGGCGAAGCCGCGCTACCTGCGCACCGTGCGGGGGGTGGGCTTCCGGCTGGTGGCGCCGGACTGAGGCGCTCGCTGGTCCTGTTGACGGCCGGCATGGGCGTCCTGCTGGCGTTGACGTTCCTGGTCCCGCTCGGGCTGACTCTGGGCTCGCAGACCCGCGAGGAGGCGATCGCCGACGCGGCCCGCCGCAGTTCCCTGGTGACCGGGGCGCTCGCGGTGAGCGTCGAGCCGGAGGTGGTGACCCGCGCGATCGAGGCCAGTGGTGCCGATCCGCAGACCCAGCCGGTGGTGCACGGTCTGGACGTGGACTCCTCGGCCGGGCGGGCCGACCCGGGGCAGCTGGAGCGGGCCCGGTCCGAAGGACGTTCGTTGGTGGTCGACATCGACGGCGGGGTGCTGCGGCTGGATCCGGTGGTGCTCGGCGAACGGACCGCCGTGGTCGAGGTCTTCGTCCCGGACGCCGCCCTCGACGCCGGTGCCGGAAACAGGTGGCTGTTGCTGGCCGGGGTGGCGGTCGCCCTGGTGGGTGCCGCGGTGCTGGTGGTGGACCGGGTCGCCGCCCGCACGGTCGAGGCCACCCGGGGCCTGGTGAAGGCGGCGCTCGCGGTGGGCGACGGCGATCTGGGCGTACGCGTCGAGCCGAACGGCCCGCGCGAGGTGGCCGCGGCCGGTCAGGCCTTCAACCGGATGGCGGAGCGGCTCGTCGCCGCCCGCACCGAGGAGCGGGAGCTGGTGGCGGATCTGTCCCACCGGTTGCGTACCCCGCTGACCGTGCTGCGGTTGGACGCCGAGGCGCTGGAGTCCGACGACACCAGCGTGGGCTCGTTCAGTCAGGCCGAGTTGGACCACCGGCGCGGCATCCGGCGGATCCGGCAGGCGATCGTCACCCTGGAGGGTGAGATCGACGTGCTGATCAAGACCACCCGCAAGACGGTGGCCACCGAGGCCGTTCCGGCGATGTGCGACGTGAGCGAGGTGGTCCGGGACCGGATGGTGTTCTGGGCGGCGCTCGCCGGCGACCAGAACCGTCCGCACCGGGTCTCCGGTGCGCAGCTACGCATCCCCGCGCCGGTGCCCCGGGCCGAGCTTGCCGCCGCGCTGGACGCGGTGATCGGCAACGTCTTCCGCTACACCCCGCAGGGCACCGCGTTCGAGGTGGCGGTGTCGCGCCGCGACGGGTACGTGGCCATCCGGATCGACGATGCCGGACCGGGCATCGCCAACCCGGACCGGGCCCTGCGGCGTGGCACCAGCGACCAGGGCTCGACCGGCCTCGGGCTGGACATCGCCAAGCGGGTGGCGTTGCAGGCCAACGGGTCGGTCAGCATCGACCGGGCCCACCTGGGCGGGGCCAGCGTGGTGATGCTGTTGGCCGACCCGGAGGCGACACCACGCCAGGTCAGCCGGTTCGGCCTGGTGGGCCGGATGGCTCGGGAGAGCCGGGAGCCGAAGGCCAGTGGCCGCCGCTGGCCCCGGCAACGCCCCACCGACGGTTGACCGTGCCCGATGCGGCCACTCGCCGCCCCGCGGTGGACGCGGGCTGTGCGACGGCGCAAGTCTTCCTTAGATCCGAGTTAACCCTGCACTGGCGGTGCGATCCGGCTGACAGGATCGGCTCCGAACCGAGCAGTTCCACCGGCCCATCGCTCCCAGCGCAGGACGGCCGGTGGAGCCGTGCGCGCGGCGGGAGACACGGTCCCCCCACACCTCCTCCCGCCGCGCGCCACCTGACCAACGCCCGAGTCGATCTAGGGACTATCGTCGCTAGTCGATCTCCGGTAGCGACGATAGTCCCTAGATCGGCGGGGCCGTGGCGGCCAGGTGGGCGTCGATCTCGGCGGTGATCCGCTGCTTGCCGGCCTCGTCGAGGAAGGACGCGGTCACCGCGTTGCGGGCCAGGTCGGCCACCTGCGCCGGCCCGGCGTCGAGCAGCCGGGCGGCGACCGCGTACTCGTCGTCCAGAGTGGTGCCGAACATCGGCGGGTCGTCGGAGTTGATGGTGACCAGCAGCCCCGCCTCGACCAGCCGGGGCAGCGGGTGCTCCTCGATGCGCGCCACGGCCCGGGTACGCACGTTGGACGTCGGGCACACCTCCACCGGGATCTGCCGCTCGGCGAGGTACGCGAGCAGCTGTGGGTCCTGCGCGGCGGAGATGCCGTGGCCGATGCGTTCGGCGCCCAGCTCCCGCAGCGCGTCCCAGATCGTCTGCGGTCCGGTGGTCTCTCCGGCGTGCGGCACCGAGCGCAGCCCCGCCGCCCGGGCCTGGTCGAAGTAGGGCTTGAACTGCGGCCTCGGTACGCCGATCTCGGGGCCACCCAGGCCGAAACTGACCAGCCCGTCGGGTCGTTCGTCGAGGCAGATCCGCAGCGTCTCCTCGGCTGCCGGCAGCCCCGCCTCGCCGGGGATGTCGAAGCACCAGCGCAGCTCGATGCCGAAGTCGGCAGCGGCCCGCTTGCGGGCGTCCTCGATCGCCTCGCAGAACGCCGGTGCGGGGATGCCGCGCCGCACGTGCGAGTAGGGCGTCACGGTCAGCTCGGCGTAGCGGACCTGCTGGCGGGCCAGCTCCCGGGCCACCTCGTGGGTGAGGATCCAGACGTCCTCCTGGTCGCGGAGGAGGTCCACGACGCTGAGGTACAGCTCGATGAAGTGGGCGAAGTCGCGGAAGACGAAGTAGTCGGCCAGTAGGTTCGCATCGGCCGGCACGGGGCTGTCCCCCTCGTGCCGGGCGGCCAACTCGGCCACGATCCGGGGCGAGGCGGAGCCGACGTGGTGCACGTGCAGTTCCGCCTTGGGCAGGCCGGCGATGAAGGTACGCAGATCGGTCACGAGTTCTCCTGGGCGCGGGCGCCGGTACGGGCGACGAAGAAGATCCGCCGGAACGGGAAGTACACCTGGCCTTGCCGCACCGGGTACGCCTCGACGAGGCGTACCGCCAGCTCGGCCCGGAAGGCGGACCAGCCGGCGGCGGGCAGCGCGGCCCGGACCGGGCGCAGCGCGGTGCCCTCCATCCAGGTCAGCACCGGGTGGTCCGCGTCGGGACGGGCCGGCAGCAGGTGCACGTAGGTAGTCTCCCAGGCGTCGACGGCACAGCCGGCGGCGGCCAGCAACCTGGCGTAGTCGACCGGGCCGGCGACCGGGGCCTCCCGCAGCAGCGGGTGGAGTTCCGCCTGCCACGGCGGCCGGCCGGCGACCTCGCGCAACGCGCGGTGCGAGGGAGCGTCGAAGTTGCCCGGCACCTGCACCGCCAGCCAGGCGCCGGCGGGTAGGTCGGTGGCCCAGCGGGTGAGCAGTTCCTGGTGACCGGGCACCCACTGGAGCACCGCGTTGCACACCACCACGTCGGTCTCCGGGTCGGTACGCCAGTCGCGGACGTCGGTGACGCCGAAGCTGACCGGGGTGTCCAACGCGGTGGCGCGGTCGATCATCTCCGGCGAGGAGTCCAGCCCGACGATCCGGCTGTCGGGCCACCGGGCGGCGAGGACGGCGGTCAGGGTGCCGGGGCCGCAGCCGAGGTCGACGACCGTCCGTGGCCGGTCGGCCGCCACCCGGGCGAGCAGGTCATGGAAGGGTCGCGAGCGCTCGTCGCCGTAGCGCAGGTACGCCGTCGGGTCCCACATGTCGCCTCCACGCATCCTTACAAACCGTACGTTCGTCTTTTTTACCGTACGGCCCGATCCTGGACGAGGCAAGGACGGTCACTAGGCTCAGTGCATGGAACAACGCACCTTCCCCCGCATGGACCGACAGGTCGGCGTGGTCGGGCTCGGCGCCTGGCAACTCGGCGCCGACTGGGGCACGGTCACCGAGGACGACGCGATGGCGGTGCTGAGCGCCGCGGTCGACGCCGGCGTCACCTTCCTGGACACCGCCGACGTGTACGGCGACGGGCGCAGCGAACAGCTGATCGGACGCTTCCTGGCCGCCCACCCGGACGCCGGGCTCACCGTGGCGACCAAGATGGGCCGCCGGGTGGCACAGACCCCGGAAGCGTACATCTTGGACAACTTCCGTCAGTGGACCGACCGGTCCCGGGCGAACCTCGGCGTGGACACGCTGGACCTGGTGCAGCTGCACTGCCCGCCCACGGCCGTCTTCGCCGACGACGCGGTCTTCGACGCCCTCGACACGCTGGTGGCCGAGAAGCGGATCGCCGCGTACGGCGTCAGTGTGGAGACCTGCGACGAGGCGCTCACCGCGATCGCCCGGCCCGGGGTGGCCAGCGTGCAGATCATCCTCAACGCGCTGCGTCACAAGCCGCTCGAACGGGTACTGCCGGCCGCCTCGGCCGCCGGGGTGGGCATCATCGCCCGCGTACCGCTGGCCAGCGGCCTGCTCTCCGGTCGCTACGACGAGCGGACGACCTTCGCCGCCGACGACCACCGCACCTACAACCGGCACGGTGCGGCGTTCGACGTCGGCGAGACCTTCTCCGGCGTCGACTTCTCCACCGGCCTGGCCGCCGTCCGGCAGCTCGCCCCGCTGGTCGGCGATGACCGGACGATGGCCCAGTTCGCGCTCCGTTGGGTGCTCGACCAACTGGGGGTCACCGTGGTCATCCCCGGCGCCCGTGACGCGGCGCAGGCCCGCGGCAACGCCGCCGTGGCCGGCCAGCCGGCACTGTCGGAGGAGGAGCTGGCGCAGGTGGCGGCGGTCTACCACGACCTGATCCGCCCGCAGGTGCATCACCGTTGGTGAACGGCGCGCCCGCCGGTGGCTCGGCCACCGGCGGGCTCCGGCAGAAGGAGACCGCGATGAGTGGCTGGTTCCGACTCACGCTCGGCCTGCTGGCCGTGGTGGTGGGTGCTATCTGGACGGTGCAGGGCCTCGGCTACGTCGAGGGCAGCGCGATGACCGGCCAACGGATCTGGGCGGTCATCGGCCCGGCACTGGCGCTGGTGGGGCTGGCCCTGCTCTGGCTGGGGATGCGCGCCCGCGGCCGGCGCTGACCGGCTGACGCGGCGGCTGGCGGGGATGCGGAAAGCCCCGCGTCCGTTCGGGACACGGGGCTTCGCACTGATTCGGGGGCTGCCTCGCCACTGGCCGGCGGTCGCCGGCCGGTGCCTCAGAGGGGGCGGACCTGCTCGGCCTGCGGACCCTTCTGGCCCTGGGCGATCTCGAACTCCACCCGCTGGTTCTCCTCCAGCGAGCGGTAGCCGCTGGACTGGATGGCCGAGAAGTGGACGAACACGTCAGCACCCCCGCCGTCGACGGTGATGAAGCCGAAGCCCTTGTCAGCGTTGAACCACTTCACGGTTCCCTGCGCCATGTGTATCTCCTTCTAAAACTGGCGGCCGAGCACGCCGTGCGGCCGATTGGCCGTTTTCGAGCAGCGGTGCCTGAGGCGGCCCCCGGTGAAGGAGACTTCTCTCAACCACGCCATCTCGCAACAGCGTGGAACAGCAAACCACGTACGCAAAAACTCTGCACAGCCTACCCGAAGAAATTCTCCGACATGTGACCTGACGGATGCGTAAGATCCGCTGAGCGGCGGCTGCGAGATAGGCGAAAGGCTCCCTCGCCGACAAACGGCGGGAGAGCCTTGACGCGCTTTGGACCGTGCACTAAAGGCCGTGTCGGAGCCCGGCCAACGTTCCTGGACACCGCACTAGTCGGGCCACCGGCCGGTGAACCGACGTACGCCGACCGCGCCGCCCCGATCGACGGCGGCCCGGACGACGGAGAAGATGGCACCCTGCAACGCGGCCGCGGCGAGGACCTCGCCCCAGCGGCGGTCCTCGTCGGTCGGGTTGGGTGCCTCGCCGTCTCCGGCGGTCATCTTCCACACCTGACGGAAGACCGCGCCCGCGATCGCACCGGCGGCGAAGCCCATGAGCACGCCGACCGGCTTGTAGGCGGCCTTGCCGATCCCCTTGCTCACCCACGCCTCCCTCGAATGATCAGCAGTACCACTGCGGCCGCGACCGCGCCGGCCGCGAGAGCGACGAAGGGCAGCGGCCCCTGCCGTACCCGCGACTGGGGGTGGGCGAGGCCGGCCTGGGCGCGGACCCGGGCGACGGTCATCGCGGCCTGCTCCCGTACCCGCTCCCGCGTCTGGTCCGCCGAGGACTTCAGTCGCTTCTTGACGTCCGCCTTCGCGGCCAACGCCTCCATCGTCTCGCCCAACTCGACCCGGGTACGCCGGATCTCCTCGCGCAGCGCCTCGGTGTTTCCGGTGCCGTTGCCTGTCATGCCCGTCCCCTGTCCTTGACCGCGGCGCTGACCACGTCCACGTCGGCCCGCAGGCTGCGCACGGTCGCCTGGGGCACCGGCGGAACAGCCTGGCCGACCTGCCGCTTGCCGATCAGCGCGAGCACACCGGCGATCAGGAACACCGCTGCCGCCACGATCAGGGCGGCCGCCCACGCCGGCAACACCAGGGCCAGCAGCAGGATCGCGGCGGTGATCAGCGCGCCCAGGCCGTAGAAGGCGAATGCGCCGCCACCGGCGAACAGGCCGATGCCGATGCCGGCGTGCTTGCCCTTCTCGGTCAACTCCGCGCGGGCCAGTGCGAGCTCGTCCCGGACCAGACGCGACACCTGCTCGGTCGCCCGGTGAACAAGTTCGGCGGTGGACGGCTCGCTCCCGTTGTGGGACGTACGGACGTTCGTCACGTCAGCCATGCTGTCCTCCTCTCCTCATCACCGCGCTGTATGCCCGGAGTCGCCGCTCATCAATCCTGTGCGCGGTTCTCGACCAGACGCACCGCGCAGCAGGTCCCCAGAAAACCCCCCGGCAAACCTTTCCCTCCCCACCGCACTCCTTCACCTCACCGGTTGATCATGACGTTGTTGCGGCGACACGCCGGTCGGCGCCCCAACACGTGACGGCCAGCCCGGCTGGGCGGATGGATCAGCGGCGGGAGTCCGTGGGCTGCTCGTCGGGGCCGACGAAGGCCTCGCTGCGAGCGTCGCCGTCGTCGCTGCCACCGAAGAGGCGGGCGTCGTCGGGCACCTCGGAATCGGCGGTACGCCGGCCCGAGCGCCGCGGCTGGACCCACTGCCACGGCAGCTCGCCCGTGCCGTTGCCGACCTCCGTACGCAGCCGGGGCATCGCGGTGGGCCGGTGGTCGCGTACCCAGGCCACCAGGTGCTCCCGCACCAGGCAGCGCAGGTCCCACAGGGCGCCCGCGTTGCCGGCGCTGACCAACGCGCGGACCTTGATCATGCCGCCGGTGGCATCCGTGACCTGCAGCACGCAGACCCGGCCGTCCCACAGCTCGGTGCCCTCGACCAGACGGCGCAACTCCTCCCGCATGGCCTGCACCGGGATCGACCAGTCGACCTCGAACTCGGCGGTGCCGAGCACCGCCGCCTCGGTACGGGTCCAGTTCTGGAACGGGGTGCTGGTGAAGTAGGAGGTGGGCAGGATCAACCGCCGGTCGTCCCAGATCTGGACCACCACATAGCTGAGCGTCAGCTCCTCGATCCGCCCCCACTCCCCCTCGACCACGACCACGTCGTCGAGGCGTACCGCGTCACTGAAGGCCAGTTGAAGCCCGGCGAAGACGTTGCCGAGCAGGCTCTGCGCGGCCAGCGCGGCAACCACACCGACCACACCGGCGCTGGTCAGCACGCCGGCACCGATGCCGCGCACGGCAGGGAACGTCATCAGCATCACGCCGACGGTCAGCACGACGATCACCACAACGGTCACCCGGCGCAGCATCACCACCTGGGTACGCACCCGGCGGGCGTGCCGATTGTCCGGCACGTCCACCCGGAACCGGGCCAGCGCGGTGTCCTCGATCACCACCAGCAGGGAGGCGACCAGCCAGGCGGTGGCCGCGATGACGGCGAGCACCAGCAGATGCAGCAGCGCCTGCCGCCACTGGCTGCCGACCGCGTACCCGGTGCTGAACCGGACGGCGAACTGTACGGCGAGCACCGTGGCGGCGACCTGGAACGAGCGGTGCGCGTGCTCCGTCAACTCGGTCAACAGCAGCGAGCGGCGGCCCCACCGCCGGGTGAGGCGGTGCACCACCTCGACCACGACAAGAGCGATCGCCGCCGCGGCGAGGGCGGCGACGACCGTCACGAGGTAGCTGTGCACGTGGTACTACTCCTTCCGGGCCCGATGGCCCGACGGCAAGATCCGATACAAAGGGGCAATGTTGCCTCGGATCGTCGTCACCGGCCACCGGGGAACCCGGCGCAGAGCAGTGTCAGACCTTGCGGTAACGGGACTGGAGGAAGCAGTACAGGCCGAAGGCCGCGATCCCCAGCGCGACGAGGGTGAGCAGGATCGGGCCGAACGACTGGTCACGCAGCGTCCGCAGCGCGGCGTCGAGACCACGGGCCTTCTCCGGGTCGTAGTTCACCGCGGCCAGCACGACCAGCAGGCCGGTCACGCCGAACGCGGTGCCCCGGGCGGCGTAGCCGGCCAGGCCGAGCCGGCGGGCGAGCTTGGTGGTCCGGGCGTTCATCTCGCCGGTCTTGAGGCGCTTCATGAACTTCTTCTTCACGCCGTAGATCACCATGCCGACGCCGAGCCCGGCGAGGGCCAGGCCGGCGAGGCCGACCAGCCACCGGCCGCCGGTGGACTCCATCAACCGGGCGGTCATCTCCTCCTGCTGCGACGCGCTGTCGGAGTTGGCGTTGGAGAAGACCTTCCAGGCGGTCCAGGCCAGCCAGAGGTAGATGATCGTCCGAGCGGCGGAGAAGATCCGCTCCTTGAGCCGGTCGTTGCCCCGCTCGGTGCGGTGCCCGACGGCCGCCTCAAGAGCCTGCCAGATCGCCATGGCGACCATGCCGACGGCGATGGCGATGACGACGAACTTGCCCATCGGCTGCGCCGCGAGGGTACGCAGCGCGCCGGACTGGTCGCCGTCGTCGGACGAGTTGCCGAACGCGATCTGCAGCGCCAGCCAACCAAACAGAAGGTGCACGATCCCGTAGCCGATGAAACCGGCCCGGGCGAGGAGTTCCAGCCACCGGCTGTCGGCCGTGCGGGCGGCGGTGGCTTCGGCGTTCCGGGTAAGAGACATGGCGCCTCAATCTCCGGACCCGAAGATTTCCAAACGTGGTCCGCCGCCCGCGTCGCCGTCAGCCCCCGTTTCGGGCGATGCGGACCTGCACCTCGGATTCGGTGACGCTGTCCAGGGTGACCGCGAGACCACCGACCTCGGCGGCCTGCTGGCCGACGGTCAGCGACAGCTGCTCGCCGCCGACCTCGATGGTGACCACGTCGTCCTGGGCGTCGACGAGCCGCGCCTCGACACCGAAGATGCTGGCCCGGGCGTCCACGCCGCGGTCGAAGGTCACCGTGCAGGCGTCCAGCCCGCAGTTGGTGCTGGCCCCCTCGGAGCTGCAACCGGCCAGCAGTGCCGCGCCGAGGGCGAGGCCGGCCAGCAGGCCGACGATTCTGCGAGCGGGGGCACGACGGGCGGTAGGAGAAACAGGGCGCATGCCGGCGGGGGATCGGTTCGTCACACCATCCAGGGTACGAGACGCCGACGAACCCCTCCGGCGTCGACGGCCGGCGTGGACAATGAAACCGTGAGCATGCTGGTCGAGGAGAACGCCGCCAAACATCGCTACGAGATCCTGGTCGACGACGCGCTGGCCGGCTTCACCGCGTACCTGCCCCGGGGTGAAGTGCTGGTCTTCACCCACACCGAGGTGAGTGACGCCTTCCAGAACATGGGCGTCGGCTCGGCGCTGATGCGCGGCACGCTGGATCAGATCCGCGCGCAGGGCGGACGGGTGGTTCCCCGGTGCCCGTTCATGGCCGCCTTCATCGAACGCCACCCGGAGTACGCCGATCTGGTCACCAGCCCGGTGTGACGGCTGCGGTCACCAGCCCGGTGTGACGGTGACGCCGCTGAGCACCTCGGCGGCGGCGCGGCCAGCGGCCCGGGTGGCACCGTGGGTGGCGATGTGCACCGCGCCGGTGACCAGCGCCGGCACCCCCAGTTCGACCACCACCGCGTCGGGCCGGGTGGCCAACGCCCGGTCGACCGCATCCCGCATCCAGCCGTGCCGGTGCAGGTCTCGCACGACCAGCACCAGGGGTCGGCCGGCGGCCCCGGCGGTCGGATCGCCGGGCGCCGTTGCCTCGGCGTACCGGACGCCGGTGGTGCCGGCCACCAGCGAGGTCAGCGGCTCGGCGACCCCCCAGGGGGTCTCCGCCCCGATCGCGATGTTGTGCGGCGGCTGGAACTCGACCACGTGCGGTACGCCGACCAGCGGCAGCGCGGTGCCTGCCGCGCCGTTGGTGGTGACCTTGATCGCGCGGCGGGCGGCGGCCAGACCGACCGCCGAACCGACGCCACCGGCGGGGCACGGACCGCCGACGGTCGGCCCGGCAGCGGTCGAGGTGCGGCGATCGGCGCGAGCCGCCACCGTCCAGGCGGCGAGTTGACCGACCCGCTTGGCGGCCTCGGTCAGCCGTTCCTCTGGCAGCTCCCCGGCCACGACCGCGTCGACCACGGCGTCGCGCAGGTGACGGGCGGTCTCCTCGTCGGCGTGCTCGCCGCCCACGCAGATCGCGTCGGCGCCGGCCGCCAGGGCCCGCACGGCCGCGCCGGCCAGACCGTACCGGCCAGCCACCGCACGCATCTCCACCGCGTCGGTCACCACGACCCCGTTGAAGCCCATCTCCTCGCGCAGCAGTCCGCCCAGGATCCGGCCGCTCAGCGTGGCCGGCAGCTCGGGATCCAGCGCGGGCACCAGCAGGTGACCGGTCATCACCGCCTGGACGCCCGCCGCGACGGCGGCCCGGAAGGGGGCCAGCTCCACGGCGTGCAGCCGGGCCCGGTCGGCGGTGATCCGGGGCAGGTCGTGGTGTGAGTCGACCCGGGTGTCGCCGTGGCCCGGGAAGTGCTTGGCACAGGCGGCGACGCCACCGGCCTGCAGGCCGCGTACCCAGGCGGTGGTGTGCCGGGAGACCAGCGACGGCTCGGCGCCGAACGAACGGACACCGATCACCGGATTGTCCGGGTTCGAGTTGACGTCGACGTCCGGCGCGTAGTTCAGGGTGATCCCGACTGCGGCGAGTTCGACGCCGAGGTCACGGGCGACCTCCTCGGTGAGCGCCGGGTCGTCGACCGCGCCGAGGGCGAGATTGCCCGGTCGGGAGCTGCCCCGGCCGGACTCGATGCGGGTGACGTCCCCCGCCTCCTCGTCGATCGCGACGATCACGTCGGGGCGCTCCGCGCGCAGCGCGGCGGTGAGGGCGCAGACCTGCTCGGGGTCGACGACGTTGCGGCTGAACAACACCACCGCGCCGAGCCCGTCGCCGAGCCAGCGGCAGACCCAGGCGGGCGGGACGGTGCCGACGAAGCCGGGCTGCAGGACCGCAGCCGCCAGCGCCGCCAGGTTTCCACTGCGCTCGCTCATGCCGGTGTCGCACCCCCGTCTTCCGCCGCGGACTCCCCCCGCCAGCCGGCGGTGCAGACATGGTCACACCGCGCCACTGAATAGTCAATAAACCTTACAGTTGCCTTGGGAGCGCTACGCCGGGAAAGTGCGGGGATGGACCCCGTGCTGCTGGCGGACGCGAGCACCGCCGCCGACATCCCCGGCGTACGCCTGCTCGGACTGGTCGTCGGCGGTGTGTTGCTGCTGCTCGCCATCCGGGCGATGTTCCGACGCTGAGCCCGCGGCGGGTGTGACCCTCGCCCGCCGGGGTACCGCCAGCCCGAGTCGGCATCGGCACGGCGAAGGAGCGAGACATGAAGATCGGATACTTCCTGTCCAGCGAGGAGTACCCGCCCGCGGAGCTGCTCGCGCAGGCGCGGGCCGCCGAACGGGCCGGGTTCGAGGCGCTGTGGATCTCCGACCACTACCACCCCTGGATCGATGCCCAGGGACAGAGCCCCTTCGTCTGGTCGATGATCGGCGCCCTGAGCCAGGCCTCCCGACTGCCGGTCACCACCGCGGTGACCTGCCCGACCGTGCGCATCCACCCGGCCGTGCTCGCCCAGGCGGCGGCAACCAGCGCGGTGCTGCACTCCGGACGGTTCGTGCTCGGTGTCGGCTCGGGCGAGGCGCTCAACGAGCACATCCTCGGCGACCCGTGGCCACAGGCCGGCATCCGGCTGGAGATGCTGGAGGAGGCGATCGAGGTGATGCGCAAGCTGTGGCGCGGCGGTTTCGTCAACCACCGCGGACGCCACTACCAGGTCGAGCACGCCCGGATCTACACGCTGCCGGAGACGCCCCCCGCGATCTACGTCTCCGCGTTCGGCCCCAAGGCGGTGGACCTGGCCGCGCGGGTCGGCGACGGCTTCGTCAACACCATGCCCGACGCCGAACTGGTGCGCCGGTTCCGGGACCAGGGCGGGGGCGACAAGCCCTGCCAGGCCGGTTTCAAGGCGGCGTACGCGCCGACCGAGGACGAGGGGGTACGGCTGGCGTACCAGCGTTGGCCGACCGAGGCGATCCCGGGCGAACTGTTGCAGGTGCTGCCCTCACCACGCCACTTCGAGCAGGCGGCCGAGCTCGTCGACCCGGAGGCCATGCGGAAGGCGTTCGTCTGCGGCAACGACCCCGACGCGCACCTGGCAAAGATCGAGGCGTACGCGAAAGCCGGCTTCGACGAGGTCTACGTCGCCAACACCGGGCCGCACTGGCAGGGCCTGCTCGACCTGTACCAGCGTGACGTGCTGCCCCGGCTGCGCTGATCCCACCCGGGTTTCGACGCGGAACCACCCGGGTACCTGCGGCCTTCGATGAAGCTGACCACGCATTCGATGTCGCTGCGCCGCGCCGCGCGCAGCCTGTTCGGCTGGACCGCCCTGCGCCCCAACCAGCTGGCCGCGATGCGCGCCGTGATGCGGCGGCGCGACGCGCTGGTGGTGTTGCCCACCGGCGCCGGCAAATCGGCGATCTACCAGATCCCGGCCAGCCTGATCCCCGGCCCGACCGTGGTGATCTCGCCACTGCTCGCCCTGCAGCAGGACCAGATCGCCGCGCTCAACGAGCGGCAGCGACCCGAGCTGCGGGCGGTCCGGATCAGCTCGGACGAGACACCGGCCCAACAGGCCGAGGCGATCGCCGAGATCCGCGACGGGCGGGCCGAGTTCCTCTTCATCACCCCGGAGCAGCTCGCCAACCCGGACCGGCTGGCCGAGGTCCGTGCCCTCAAGCCGGCGCTGGTGGCGATCGACGAGGCGCACTGCATCTCCGCCTGGGGCCACGACTTCCGCCCGGACTATCTCGCCCTCGGCCAGCTCATCGAGGGCCTCGGCCGACCCTCGGTGGTCGCGCTGACCGCCACCGCCTCGCCGCCGGTGCGCGACGACATCATCGCCCGGCTGCGGCTGCGCAAGCCCGAGATCGTGGTCTCCGGCCTGGACCGGCCCAACCTCTTCTTCGAGGTGGCGCACTGCCCCACCGAGGACTACCGGTGGCGTCGGCTGATGGCGCTGCTGAGCGATGACACGCGACCGGGCATCATCTACGTGCCCACCCGCCGCGGCGCGGAGGAGTTGGCCGCCCGGCTGACCGAGGCAGGCTACCCGGCGCAGTACTACCACGGCGGGATGCCGAGCAACGCTCGCACCCGGCTGCACGAGGCGTTCCTCGCCGACCAGGTGCCGATCATGGTGGCCACGTCCGCGTTCGGCATGGGCATCGACAAGCCGAACATCGCGTGGGTGGTGCACATGGCGCTGCCCGACTCACCGGACAGCTACTTCCAGGAGGTCGGCCGGGCCGGGCGCGACGGCCAGCCGGCCCGCGTACTGCTGCTGTGGCAGGCCGAGGACGTCGGGCTGCAACGGTACTTCAGCGGCGGCCTGCCCGACGCCACCGAACTGCGCGACCTCGCCGCCCTGCTGCGCCATGGACCGACCACCCGCAAGGAGCTGCGCGAGGTGACCGGGTTGGGCCCACGCAAGCTCGGGCAGTACCTCGCCCTGCTGGAACAGGTCGGCGCCGCGCAACCCGCGGCGGGGCAGCGCGTCGCCGCGCCCCGCTACGCCCCCACTCCGGTCGACGCGGCCACTGCCGCCCTGGCCGAGGCGGAACGGCAGCAGAACCTGACCCGGTCGCGAACCGACATGATGCGCGCCTTCGCCGAGACCAGTGGCTGCCGGGGACAGACGTTGCTGGCCTATTTCGGCGAGCAGATGACCGCGATCTGCGGTCACTGCGACAACTGCCACGCCGGCACCAGCGTCGCCGACAACGGCTCGGTGGGGCCCTTCCCCGTACACAGCCAGGTCCGGCACGCGGAATGGGGCGCCGGCCTGGTGCTCAGCTACGAGGAAGGCCGGATGACGGTGCTGTTCGACGAGGTCGGGTACAAGACGCTGTCGGTCAGCGTGGTGTCCGAACAGGGCCTGCTGACTCTGGATTAACCTGGGCCGGCCGCGGAAGCGGCGGTACCAACCTGGGCCGGCCGCACCGGCGGCGCGGCCCGATGTGAACGTGGACGACGAGCGGGAGGGGCACGGTCGTGATCGAAGAACCGGCGTACACCGGATTCGGTTTCTCCGACGAGGAGTGGGGGCTGCTGGTCGGCCTGCCGCAGTCGGTGCTCACCGCGGCGAGCGCCGCCGAGTCCGACGGCACCAAGGCGACGATGGCCGAGAGCGCCGCCGGGCTGGAGACCATCTCCGCCGGCCGGGAGTCGGCCAGTCCGCTGGTGGCGGCGGTGGCCGGCGAGATCGTGACCCGGGTCGGCGACCCGGAGGCCGGCGAGGAGTTGCCGGCGATCGAGCCCGCCGACCCGCGTGCCTACGCCGAGGACGTGCTGGGCCGGGCGAAGGAGGCCGCGGCGCTGCTGGCGGCGAAGGTGGACGAGGGCGAGGCGGGCGCGTACCAGCACTGGCTGGTGGAGATCACCGAGCAGGTCGTCGGCGCCGCGAGCAGCGGCGGCGTCCTCGGTCTGGGCGCCAGCGTGGTCAGCCCGTCGGAGCGGCGCTTCCGCGACCGGCTGGCCCAGGTCCTCAACGACTGAGCACGGCACCGCCCGCCACCGACCCCGCTCTGCTGATCATGAGGTTAGCGGCGGTTCTCGAGATCGAGAACGCCGCTGACCTCATGATCTGTCGGGGTCCGGGTGCCGGTCAGGCGACGCGGCGGCGGAACAGTAGCCCGGAGAGCACCACCGCGACCGCGAGCAGGCCTAGGCACCAGGCCGCCGCGTGGGCCGGCGCCGAACCGACCGGCGTGTCCAGGAGCAGTCCGCGCAGGGATTCGATGACCGGCGTGACGGGCTGGTTCTCCGCGAAGCCGCGCAGCCAGTCGGGCATGGTCTCGACCGGCACGAAGGCGCTGCTCGGGTACGGCAGGAACATCACCAGGAAGGTGTAGCCGCTGGCCGCCTCCGGGGTGCGGGCGAGCAGGCCGAACGCCGCCGAGAGCCACGACACCGCCAGCAGGAACATCAGCAGCACCCCGGCGGCGGCCAGCCAGCGCAACGGCTCGACGGCCGGCCGGAACCCGATGGCGACCGCGACACCCAGCACCAGCACGGTGGACACGGAGTTGCGGGCCACGCTGGCCACCACGTGACCGGCGAGGATCGAGGTCGCGCCGACATCCATCGTGCGCAGCCGCTCGATCATGCCGTTGGTCAGGTCGGTGGTGACGCTGATCGCGGTCCCCGCCGCACCGAAGCCGGCGCAGAGCAGCAACACACCGGGCACCACATAGGTCACGTACGCGGAGCCGGTGTCGATCGCGCCGCCGAAGAGGTAGACGAAGAGCAGCATCAGGATCACCGGCAGCAGCAGTGAGGTCAACATCGCGTCGATGTTGCGCCGGGACAGCCGCACACAGCGGCCGACCATCACCATCGCCTGTGTCGGACGGATGGCCAGTTCAGACATTGGTGACCTCCCGCGGTGGGCTCACCGGCCGGCCGGTGAGGGTGAGGAAGACGTCGTCGAGGGTCGCCTCCCGGACGGTGAACCGGACCACCCCGTGCCGGTCCGGGTCGATCTCGTCGAGCAGGCCACGTACCTGTGGCGCGCTGCCGTCGGTGGCCACCGACAGCGCGAGCCGGGCCGGCTCACGATGGGTGGTCCGGTCACCCAACCGGCGGGCCGCCTCGGCGAAGCTGGCCTCGTCGCGCCAGGTCAGCTCCAGTCGCTGGGCGCCGAAATGGCCCTTGAGTTCGGCCGCCGTCCCGTCTGCGACGAGCCCTCCGTGGTGCAGCACCATGATCCGGTCGGCCAGCCGGTCGGCCTCTTCCAGGTACTGCGTGGTGAGCAGCACGGTCACCCCGGCCCCGGCCAGTTCGCCGATCACCTCCCACAGCCCCTGCCGGCTGCGTGGGTCCAGGCCGGTGGTGGGCTCGTCCAGGAAGATCACCGACGGCGCGCCGACCAGGCTGGCCGCCAGGTCGAGACGGCGCCGCATGCCGCCGGAGTACGTCACCGCCTGCCGGCCCGCGGCGTCCGCCAGGTCGAAGCGCTCCAGCAGCGCGGCGGCGCGGGCCCGGGCGGCCGGGCCGGACAGCCCGGCGAGCCGGGCCAGCATGATCAGGTTTTCCAGGCCGGTCTGCCCGTCGTCCAGAGCCGCGTGTTGGCCGGCGAGGCTGATCACCCGACGCACCTGCCGCCGCTCGCGCACCACGTCGTGTCCGGCGACCCGGGCACTGCCCGAGTCCGGCCGGGTCAGGGTGGCCAGGATCCGCACCGTGGTGGTCTTGCCGGCGCCGTTCTGGCCGAGCAGGGCGTGCACGCCTCCGCTGGGTACCCGCATGGTGAGGCCATCGAGAACGACGACGTCACCGAAGGACTTTCGCAGGTCGACCAGGTCGACCGCCGGTGGTGCGTTCACCATTGCCACCCTCCGTTATCTGCGTATGGCATACGCTTTAATGCGTAGACCATACGCAGAAGCTAGGCTGAGGGTCAAGACCGGTCCTGGAGGTGGAGTGGACGACGCCCACGTCGAACTGCCCGAGAACATCGCGCTCGCCTGGGGGCTGCGCGAGCGCCCCAGCCGTGGCCCGAAGCGCAGCCTCAGCCTCGACCAGGTGATCGCCGCCGGGATCCAGGTCGCCCAGTCCGAAGGGCTACCGGCGGTGTCGATGAGCCGGGTCGCCGCCGAACTGGGCATGGCCACGATGTCGCTCTACCGGTACGTGCCGACCAAACAGGACCTGCTCGACCTCATGGTCGACGTCGCGTACGGCCCGCCACCGCGCCCGCGTGGCGCGGACGAGGGCTGGCGACCGGCGCTGGCCCGGTGGGGCGAGGGGAATCTCGTCGCGCTGCGCCGACAGCCGTGGATGCGACACGTGCCGATCAGCGGCGCGCCGATCAATCCCAACCAGGTGCGCTGGCTGGAGTACGGGCTCGCCGCGTTGCGCGGCACCGGCCTGCGCGCCACCGAACGGATCTCCACCGTCCTGCTGGTCAGCGGGTACGCCCGCAGTTGGGCCACGCTCACCGCCGATCTCGCCGAGGCCGCCGCCCGGACCGGGCAGACGCCTGAGGAGGTGGGCATGCGTTACTGGCACCATCTCGCCGTGGTGACCGCCCCCGGCCCCTACCCGGCCATCCACGAGCTGCTCTCCGAAGAGGCCGAGGACGACGGGGACATGGACACCGAGTGGCGGTTCGGGCTGGGGCGGGTGCTCGACGGCGTGGCGAGAATGATCGAGGCCCGCGCCGCCGGCTCGACGCGCGACGGCGACACCTGAGCCTCCCGTCCGGCGACGGTCGAGGCGGTCAGGCCCGCTCCAACAGGGTCAGCACCGCCTGCTCGGCCTGCGCGCGAGGAGTCTCCGCGCCCACCGGCACCACCACGCCGTCGTGGAACAGGTCCACCACCCGCGGGTCCACATAGGAAGCTCGTGCCACCGTCGGTGTGTTCCCGAGCAGCTCCGCCACCTGCCGCATCACCGCCACCACCGCCCGCCGTCGGGCCGTGACCGACCGGGGCGAGCAGAACGTGGCCAGCTCCGTCGCCGCCCGCACCGTCGCGTGCCAGGTGCGGAAGTCCTTGGCGGTCATCTCGCCGCCGCTGGCCTCCCGCAGGTAGTCGTTGACCTCGTCGGCGCGTACGTCCCGCCAGAACCGCCCGTCCCAGTAGCCGAACAGCCGGTCGGCCGATCGCCGCCGCCGGCGCAGGTTGGTCAACACCCGGCACAGCTCCGGGTCGGAGACCAGCCGGACCTGCTCGACGCCGCCCTTGGCCGGGAACTCGAAGACCACGCAGCCCCGGCGGAGGCGGGCATGCTCCGGGCGCAGGGTGGCCACCCCGAAGGTCGGATCGTCGCCCACCGCGTACTGGTCGCTGCCGACCCGGAACGTGCCCATGTCGAGCAGCCGGGTCACCGTCGCCAGCACCCGCTCGCGCCGCAGCCCCCGCCCGGCCAGGTCGTGGCCGACCCGCTCGCGCAGCACCGGCAGCCGGCGGGCCACCTCCAGCACGTGGTCGAACTTCGCCTCGTCCCGCCGCTGCCGCCAGAGCGGGTGGTAGAGGTACTGCTTGCGGCCGGCCACGTCGACACCGGTGGCCTGGATGTGCCCGTTGGGGTACGGCGAGATCCACACCTCGCGCCAGGCGGGCGGGATGACCAGGTCCCGAAGCCGGGCCAGCTCGTCGGGGTCACGGACCGGCTCGCCGCGCGGGTCCAGGAACGACCAGCCCTGGCCCCGCCGGCGACGCCCGTACCCCGGACGGCCCGGATCGCTACGCCGCAACCGCACGGTCCGCCCGCACCGCTCGTGCCACCTCGTCGACGGCTGCCAGCACCTCGTGCACACCGATGGCGGTGATCGCGGCCCGACCGTCCGGCGCGGATCGGTCCGGCCGGTCCGCCGCGCCGGCCCAGAGCACCCGGTGCCGCCGACGGTCCGGAGGCGGACCCCACCGGGTGGGCGGGATCGGACCGAAGAGCACCACCGATGGGGTGCGGTAGCCGGTGGCCAGATGCGCCACCCCGGTGTCGCCGCTGACCACCAGGCGGGCGTGGGCGACCAGGGCGGCGAGTTGGGCCAGGTCGGTCCGGCCGGCCAGCACCGCTGCGGCGGGCAGACCGGCGGCGGACCCGATCCGCGCGACGGTGACCCGCTCCGGCGCGCTGCCGGTCAACACCACCCGGTGCCCCCGCGCGGTCAACTCCCGGGCCAGGGCGGCGTACCGCCCCGGCGGCCAGCACTTGGCGGGCACCTTCGAGCCGGGGTGCAGCACGGTGACCCCACCGAGCATCGTGCCGAGGTCCGGCCGGCGCAGGTCCAGGTCGGTCGGGTCGGCCGGTAGGTCGTACCCGCCGAGCAGCCGGCACCAGCGCGGCACCTCGTGCTCGGCGTCGTCCCACTCCGGGCCGTCGGCGTGCCCGGCCTCGGCGTTGGCGAAGGCGAACAGCCGGCGGGGGCGGACGGTGCCGAGCAACCGATGCGAATCCGGACCCCGGCCGTGCAGGTTGACCGCGATCTCGACCGGCCGGATCGGCCGGTCCAGCCGGTGCAGCCCGTCGGTGGGCAGCAACCGGTCGACGCCGCCGACCAGGTCCACCAGCGGCGCGAGCCAGGCCGGCGCGGCGAGCACCAACTCCCGATCGGGGTACGCCGATCGCAGCGCCCGCAGCGCCGGGACCGCGGTCGCGAGGTCACCGACGCCGAGGGCACGCAGCGCCAGGATCACGGGTACGAGGTCTCCTGTTCGGCGCAGACCACCATCTCCCGTACCGCGCACCCGGCGGGCTGGGACAACGCGAACATGACCGCCGCCGCGGTGTCCGCCGGGTCGTTGAGGATGGCGTCCGGCCCCGGGCGGTACCGCGGGTCACGCTCGTCGAAGAAGGCCGTCCGCATGCCGCCCGGCACCAGCAGCGTGACCCCCACCGTCCCGGCCAGCTCGGCGGCGAGCGCCCGGGTGAACCCGACCACCCCGAACTTCGCCGCGCAGTACGCGGTCGCGTCGCTGACCGCCTTGACACCGAGGGTGGAGGCCACCGTGACGACGGTGCCCCGGGACGCCTCCAGGAACGGCAGCGCGGCCCGGATCACCGCGGCGGTGGCCAGCAGGTCGACCGTCACGATCCGGTCCCACGTCTCGCCGGGCACGTCGGCGAGGCGGCCGGGCACGTCGATGCCGGCGGCGGTGACCACGCCGTCCAGTCCGCCCGCGCGTTCGGCCAACTCCCGGGTCGCCTGCTCCGCGGCCCTGGTGTCGGCGAGGTCGCACTCGACCCACGGCACCCCGTCACCCGGCGCCTGCCGGTCCAGCACCAGCGGCCGACCGCCGGAGCGGGCCACCGCCGCCACCACCGCCGCGCCCAGTCCGCTGGACCCACCGGTGACCAGCACGGTCCGCCCGGTGCCCGGCGCGCTCATCGGGCGGCCTCGGTGCTCTCCGGGGCGACCGCCGGGGTCGCCGTGACCAACATCCGGGGATCGGGAGGCCCGCCGGCCCGAGCGGCGGCGATCATCTCCGTGGTGGACCGTCCGTCC
This sequence comes from Micromonospora phaseoli, assembly GCF_900109115.1. Taxonomy (GTDB): domain Bacteria; phylum Actinomycetota; class Actinomycetes; order Mycobacteriales; family Micromonosporaceae; genus Micromonospora; species Micromonospora phaseoli. The sequence goes on along the minus strand of NZ_FNYV01000001.1, from coordinate 801,938 downwards.
AGGTACGGCACGACCACGGTGTCGCCGCCCCAACGGCGCAGGATCGCCGCCTCGGGCAGGTTGTCGCCGTCGCCACCACCGGCGGAGTAGTCCCCGCCCTTGACCCAGATGTCCGGCCGCAACCAGGACAGCGCCGCCGCCGGTGTCGGCTCGTCGAAGATCATCACCGCGTCGACACAGCTCAACGCGGCCAGCAGGCGGCTCCGGTCGTCCTGCCGGATGACCGGCCGGTCGGGTCCCTTCAGGCCGGTCACGCTGGCATCGGAGTTGAGGCACACCACCAGGCAGTCGCCGAGCTGCCGGGCGGCCTGCAGGGTCGCCACATGACCGGCGTGCAAGAGGTCGAAACAGCCGCCGGTGGCGACGACCGTACCTCCGGCGGCGCGAACCCGGGCGACCACGGCGGCGGCTGCGGCCACCCCCACCCGGTCGCCGGCCACCACGTTGTGCGCCGCCTGCGGGGCGCGGCGCACCGTCGCCGGCAGCGCGGTCGCCACCCCGCCGTCGGCCACGAACGCCGACGCCTCGGCCACCGCCTCCTGCACCGCCTCGGAGACCAGCGCCCCACGGGCCAGGGCGAGGCTGGCGGCGACGGCGAACCGGTCGCCGGCACCGCAGGTGTCCCCCTCGGCGGCGACCGGAGCGGGCACCACCAGCGGAGTCGTTCCGGCATGGCTGAGCAGCGCGCCGTCGCAGCCCAGCGTCACCGACACCGCACCCGCCCGCCACCGCTGCCGCAACCGCTGCGCGCCCTGTGCGGCGGTGGCCAGCCTGGTGGCCCCCGCTGGCGCCTCCATCAGCTCACGCACCTCCGCCTCGTTGGGCGTGACCAGGTGTGCCCCGGGCACCGCGGCCGGCCCGCGCGGGTGCGGATCCCACACCACCGGCGCCCGGACCGACGCCAGGGCCGCCCGGAGCGCGCCCTGTCGCGCCACTCCCCGGCCGTAGTCGCTGACCAGCACCACCGATGCCCGTTCGAGCAGGCGCAGCACCGCCTCTGGCGGCTCGCCCGGTTCCCCGGCGCCACCGCCCCGGTCGTGGCGAAGCAGCACCCGGCCGCCGGCCCGCAGCCGGATCTTCTCCGGGGTCGACCCGGCCAGCCGCAGCGGATACACCTGCACCCCGGCGGCGGCCAGCAGCACACTCAACCGGGCCCCGCCGGCGTCGTCGGCCAACGCCGTGACCAGCACCACCTCGGCGCCCTGCGCGGCGGCGAAGACGGCGGAGAGCCCGGCACCGCCCGGTCGATCGACGTGTGCCGACTCGTCGAGGACCGGCACCGGCGAGTCCGGACAGAGCCGGTTGACCGCACCCTCGACGTCCCGGTCGAGCAGGGTGTCACCGAGCACCACCACGGGTCCCGTCACGTTCTCCTCCTCACGCCTGCACCGGCTGGCCGGTGCCACCGTCCAGCACCACCTCGACCCCGGCCCGCACCGGACCGGCAGCCGGTGCGGCGGTCGGTGGGGCGGTCGGTGGGGCGGTCGTCACCGGCTCCGCGTACTCCCCCATCGCCTGCTCGACGTACTCGCAGAGCAGGTGGCTGGAGACCAGATGCAGCTCCTGAACCACCTGGGTGTCCGGGGAGTCCACCGCGAGCACCTCGTGGCAGGTCTCCGCGAGAGGGTTCGGGGTCGGGCCGGTGAAGGCCCAGCACCGCAGGCCGGCCTCCCGCCCGGCCCGGGCGGCGGCGAGCAGGTTGGCGCTGCCGCCGCTGGTGGAGAGCAGCAGCAGTACGTCCTCGGGCCGGCCGTGGGCACGGACCTGACGCGCGAAGACCTCCTCGTAGCCGTAGTCGTTGCCGATCGCGGTCAACGCCGAGGTCTCGGCGTGCAGGGCGATGGCGGACAGCGGCTGTCGGTCGTCGTGCAGCTTGCCGACCAGCTCGGCCGTCAGATGCTGCGCCTCGGCGGCACTGCCACCGTTGCCGGCTACCAGGAGCCGACCGCCGGCGGTGAGCCGTTGCGCCAGGGCCGCACCCCACCGGGCGAGCAGCGGCTCACAACGCCGGTACGGCGGCAGCGCCGCGGCCAGGTTCGCCAGATGCGCGTCGAGCAGGGTCATCGGACCACCACCCGGGTGGGCCGGTGCACGGCGGCCACCTCGGCGTAGACCTCGGCGAGGCGCTCCGCGGTGACCGCCCACGAATAGTGCTGCCGGGCCCGGGCACGGGCCGCGCCCGCGTACCCGAAGCGGCGGATCCGGTCGTCGAGCAGCCCGCGCAGCGCCTCCCCCAGCGCCCGCGGGTCCCGGGCCGGCACCAGGTCCCCGGTCACCCCGTCGACAACGGTGTCCCGCAGGCCGCCGACGGCGGTGGCCACCACGGGCACCCCGCACGCCATCGCCTCCAACGGGGTCAGGCCGAACGGCTCGTACCAGGGCGCGGCGACCAGCACGTCCGCCGAGCGGTACCAGCGGCCCATCTCCTCGCGGGGCACCGCGCCGACCAGACGGACCCGGTCGGCCACGCCGCAGCTGGTGGCGAGGGCACGCAGCCGGCGGGCGTACGGGTCGGTCTCCAACAGGCCGGCCGGCGGGCCCCCCACCACCACGCACTCGGCCTCGGGCACCTGCGCCATCGCGCGGACCACGGTCTGGAAGCCCTTGCGTTCCACCAGCCGGCCGACGGTGAGAATCCGGGCCCGACCGGGTTCCCGATCGGCGGCCGGGCCCAGCGGGGCGAACGTGCCCAGGTTCACCCCGGACGGGATGACCGTCATCCGGGACCGGGGCACCCCCATCCGGACCAGCTCGCCGACCTCGTCGCGGCACTGGGCGATCACCCGGTCGACCGAGCGGCCGAGGTGGAGTTCGTAGCCGACCCGCCGTGCCGGGCTGGTGTCCTGCACCCCCTGGTAACGGCGCTTGACCGTGCCGAGCGCGTGGTACGTCTGCACCACCGGCACCCCGGTCTGCCGGCCGGCCTCCAGCGCGGCCAGCCCGCTCATCCAGAAGTGCGCGTGGATCACCTCGGGTGCCCAGTCCCCGCCCCGCCACCGGTCGACCAGCCAGGCGCTGAAGGGTCGCATGTGCGGCAGCAGCGCGTCCTTCGCCACCGGCTCGGCCGGCCCGGCGGGGACGTGCACCACGTCGTAGCCGTCCGGGCTGCGTACGGTCACCGGCAGGTCCACCGCGTCGCGACGCGTGTAGACCCGCACCTCGTGCCCGGCGGCGGCGAGCGCGGCGGAGAGTTCCGCGACGTGCGTGTTCTGGCCGCCGGCGTCCTCGCCACCCAGGATGGCGAGCGGGCTGGCATGCTCCGAGATCATCGCTATCCGCATACTTCCTCCTCCAGCAGCCGGTCCCAGTCGGCGAGGAAACGGTCGAGGCCGTAGCGTTCGCGGGCGGCGGCACGGGCCTCGACACCTGCCCGGCGGGCCCGCTCCGGTTCCGCGACGAACCGGCCGGCGGCCTCCAGCAGGGTGTCCACCCGGGTGGAGAGCGCACCGGCGCCCGGCGGCACCGCCGCAACCGCCTCGGTGGTGGCCAGCGCCACCACCGGCATGCCGATCGTCATCGCCTCGATCAGACTCAGCCCGAGCGAGGTCCACCGGCACAGGTGCAGATACGCCCGGCGGCGCGCCAACTCGGCGTGCATCCGGTGCTGCGGCACGTCGTCGTGGCTGATCAGCCGGTCGGCGGGCAGGCCGAGCTGCTCGGCCAGCCCGGCGACCCTCATGCCGAAGACGTCCAGCGGGGCGATCTCGGCGAAGCGGGGCAGCAGATCGGTGCCGGTGACCCGCCAGCGGCGTACCGGCTCGTTGATCACGACAGCCAGCCGGTCCAGTTCGCCGGTGTACTCCACGGCCGGCGGCACCACCCCGTGGTCGATGACGGTGGTGCGGGTCGCGCCGGTGTCCCAGAACAGCTCGTTGAACGCGGTCACGTGGGCGACGAGCAGGTCGTCCCGGTCGGCCATCGGATGGCGGCTGTTCGGGACGTTCCCGTCCTTCGGGGTGTTGTGCTCCACATAGATCGCCGGCAGGTCGCGACCCGGCCGGCGGCCGAGCCAGTCGGCGGCCAGGTCGAGCTCCTCGGGGCGTTGCAGGATGACCACGTCGACCTCGGCGGTCCGCAGCTGCTCCGGACTCACCTCGGCCGCGCTCTCCGGCCAGGTGTACGTGCGGGCCCGACCGAGCCCGTACGGGCCCCGGTCCGGGGTGGCCGGGACCAGGTAACGGTGTTTGCCGTGCACGAACGACGTGGTCCAGGACCCGTGCACGTGCCAGAGCAGGATGTTCATCGGCCGCCCCCGCCGCTGTTGGCGACCGCCGTCGGCGTCGCCCGGGACACCGCCCGCACGGCCGCCGTGCCCGACACCCGATCCGGCCGTACGCCCATCAGTCGCAGGGCGTCGAGGACCGCGCCCGGCTCGACACCGCTGAGGCACGGGTGGCCGGGTACCGGACAGCGCGCCGCCCGGGTGTCGCGGCAGGCCGCGGTGGCGTCGCCGAGCCGCACCGTCGGCACCCGCCAGGGCCCCCACTGCCCGAACGGAACGGTGGGGGCGAAGAGGCTGACCACCGGCACCCCGTACGCGGCGGCCAGGTGCGCCGGACCGGTGTTGCCGACCACCACCGCGGCCGCGCCGGCGATCACACCAGCCAACTCGGCCAGCCCGGTGCGGCCACCCAGGTCCCGGCAGTGCCGGCCGGCGACCCGGGCTGTCAGGTCACGCTCCTGCGGTCCACCGGTGACCACCACCCGGTGCCCGGCGGCGGTCAGCTCCCCGGCGATCCGTTCGGCCAACTCGGGCGGGCAGCCCCGGGCCGGTGCCGCCGAGCCGGGATGAAGCACCACGTACCCCGGTTCACCGGCCTCCGGCGGGGGCGGCGGCACCGGGCGCAGTCGCAGCCGTGGCTCGTCGTGCTCGGCGAGCGCGTAACCGGCGGCGGCGGCCAGCGACAGGGCCCGCTCCGCCTCCGGGACACCGACCGGCACCCGGTGGCGTACGTCGAGCAGGCTTCCCGGGTAGTCGTCGCTGATCGCGGCGATCCGCGCGACTCCGGCCATCCGCAGCAGCAGGGCCAGCGGCAACGGCGACTGGTGGAAGGAGGTGAAGATGACCGCCTCGTCGGCGGCGACGGCTGCCAGCCGGGTGACCAGGCCGGCCATCTCGGCGGGATCCACCGCCGCCGGGGCCGGGTCGATCCAGGGCAGCCGGTGCTCGACGATCTCGTCGACGCCGGGCAGCAGCTCGGCGGCCGAGCGCCCATGTGGACCGCAGAGCAGCACCACCCGTTCGGCGCCGGCGGCGACCGCCCGGATGCCCGGCCCGGTCACCAGCACGTCCCCCGCCGAATCCGACCGCACCACCAGCACCGTGCGGCCCTGGCCGGCGCGACGCGGGCGGGTCACGTCGCCGCCGGTGGCGCGGCTGCGCGCCGGACGCGGCGACAGCGACTCCGCCGGACGCAGCGACTCCGTCGGACGCGGCGACTCCGTCGGACGCAGCGACTCCGCCGGGCGCAGTGACTCCTGCCGGCGCAGCAGCTCCGCCACGGCCGACGGCAGGTCCGCGGCCACCCAGGGGGCCGCCGCGACCTCCTGCGCCCGGGTCACCGGCGTCGGCACCAGCAGGCCCACCGCACCGGCCGCCAGCGCCGCCGTGACGTCCCGGCCGATGTCACCGATCAGCACGCAACGGGCGGGCACCGTGCCCAGCGCCCGAGCGGCGGCATGCACCAGGCCCGGTGCCGGCTTGCGGCACGCGCAGCCCTGCCCGTCGTCGTGCGGGCACACCTGCCAGGAGTCGAAGGGGCCCAGCAGCGCCTCGATCCGGCGGTGTACCAGGTGCAGCTGCGCCTCGGTGAACAGGCCCCGGGCGAGCCCGGACTGGTTGGTCACCACGGCGAGTCTGATCCCCGCGGCCCGCAACCGGTCCAGCGCCGCTCGGGCGCCCGGCATCGGGCGCACCTTGTCCGGATCTCCGTTGTACGGCACGTCCTCGATCAGGGTGCCGTCCCGGTCGAGCAGCACCGCGTCGAACAGGGGTCGGCTCGACGCGGCCCGGTCAACCCCGGCCAGCACCCATGCTGACCTGCGCTGATCCGGCTCCCCCTGGTCCTGTCGCACGGCCGGCGGGTTCCCTGCGCCCCGGGGAGTAAACGTCGGCGACGACGGGTCGGCGGTACCGCGCGCCCGCGGTGACCACACCGCTGCCCGCGGTGCCTTACCCACCGCTCCCGAGAAGCTAACCCGACGCATCTGTTAGCCGGCGCGGCAGGTGGGTACGGCCGAACCGTGGCGATCGTGCAGAGAGTGATCGAGGCACCGGTGCGACAGGTCTGGGCGGTGCTCGCGGACGGGTGGACCTACAGCGACTGGGTGGTGGGCACGGCGCACATGCGCGACGTGGACGACGACTGGCCCCGGGTGGGGACGCAGCTGCACCACCGCGCCGGCCCCTGGCCGTTCTCCCTGGAGGACGCCTCGACGGTGCTGGCCTGCGAGCCGGAACGCAAGCTCGTGCTGCGCGTTCAGCTCTGGCCGGCCGGGGAGGCGGTCGTGGTCTTCACCCTGGAGCCGGTCGGGACGGACTCGACCCGGGTGCTGCTCGGCGAGGACTTCGCCGCCGGCCCACTGCGCTGGTTGCGCACCAAACTCAACGACCTGGTGCTGCACCTGCGCAACGAGGAGACCCTCAACCGGCTCTCCGACATCGCCCGTCGGCAAAAGGCGCCGGACTGACCGTGGGCGGCTGCGGCGGGGAGCCATTTCACCCCGGAAGGGACAAGTAGTTACGCTCTCGGGGAAGCCTGTCCGCAGACCGAGGATGTCCCCCATGATCGAAGCCGTCCAGTTGCCCTCGCCGTGGCGGGATCTGCGCCTGACCGTCGTGGTTCCGACCTACAACGAGGCGGGCAACCTGCCAGTGCTGGTCGAGCGCCTTCTCGCGCTGCCACTGTCCGGCCTGAAGGTGCTGATCGCCGACGACAACTCCCCGGACGGCACCGGCGAGGTCGCCGACAAGCTCGCGATCGAGCACCCCGACCGGGTCGAGGTGGTGCACCGGCCGGGCAAGGAGGGTCTCGGCCGGGCGTACGTGGACGGGATCAGCCGGGCGCTGGACGGCGGGGCCGAGTACGTGGCCCAGATGGACGCTGACCTGTCCCACCCGCCGGAGGCGCTGCCGGGCATGCTCGGCGCACTGCTGTCCACCCAGGCTGGTGTCGTGATCGGGTCACGGTACGTGCCCGGCGGCGAGCTGGACGAGAACTGGCCGCTGTACCGGCGGGCGCTCAGCGGCTGGGCGAACCTCTACGTGCACACCCTGTTGCGGGTGCGGATCCGGGACCTGACCGCCGGGTTCAAGATTTGGCGAGCCGACGCGTTGCGGGACATCGGGCTGGAGCGGGTCCAGTCCAACGGCTACAGCTTCCAGGTCGAGATGCACTACCTCGCCACCAAGCTGGGGCACACCATCCTGGAGGTGCCGATCCGGTTCGAGGAGCGGCGCGACGGTGCATCGAAGATGACCACCGCCACCAAGGTGGAGAGTGCCTTGATGCCGTTCAAGCTCCGTACCCGCCACCGCAACATCTAGTGCGGTGTCCAGTTCAGCGGTAGATGGCCCGGTGCGCGGTGGCCACGGCCCGGTGGTAGGCCCCGCCGGTCAGGGCCCGGTCGCGGGCCAGGGCGGCCCGGGCGGCGTTCGCGCCCGGTGCGCCGTGCACCCCGCCCCCCGGGTGCGCCGACGAACTGGCCAGGAAGAGCCGGTCCACCGGGGTGTCGGCGCGGCCCAGGCCGGGGATCGGCCGCAGGAAGAGCTGCTGGTAGGGGGCGGCGGTGCCGCCGCCGATCGCACCACCGACCAGGCTCGGGTTGGCCTCCTCCAGGTCGGCCGGCCCGGCCACGTGCCGGCCGAGCACGAGCCCGCGGAACCCGGGCGCGGCGGACTCCAGCACCGTCTCCATCCGCTCCACGTGGGCGATGATGTCCTCAGCTCGCCAGTGCTGCCGAAACGGCAGGTGGGTGTACGACCATAGGGACTCGGTGCCCGGTGGTGAATGACTCGGATCGGCCACCGACATCTGCCCCACCAGCAGAAACGGGTCGGTCGGCAGCTCACCCCGGGCCAGCGTGGCGGCGTAGCCGGTGAGCCCGCCGAGATCCGCGCCCAGGTGGATCGTGCCGACGGTGGCCAGTTGACGGTTGCTCCAGGGCATCGGCGCGGACAGCGCCCAGTCCACTTTCAGCGTCGAGCCGTCCCAGCGGAAGTGCTCCAGATCCGCCACCAGTCGGGGCGGCAACGCGGCCGCGCCGACCAGGTCCAGGTAGAGCGCGGGTGCGGGCACGTCGGCGAGCACGGCACGGCGGGCTCGCCACAGGGCACCGCCGTCGGTGCGTACCCCGACCGCACGGCCCCGGGCGATGAGCACCCGGTCCACCCGGGCGCCGTAGAGGATCCGGCCGCCCCGATCGGTGAGCCTGGCCACCAGCGCGTCGGTGATCTTCTGCGCCCCACCCGCCGGCACCGGCCAACCGATCTGCTGACCCAGCATCGCCAGCAGCCAGGCGTACACACCGGAGCCGGCGTCCTCGGTGGACAGGTCGGTGTGCAGGGCGCAACCGGCCAGCAGCGCCGGCCCGCCGGCGCCGGTGAACAGCTCCTCGCCGAGCCGGCGTACCGGCAGCACCAGCCGCCGGGCCAGCCGCAGCGTGCCACCGACGCGCAGCCGCCCCAGCAGGCTCACGCCGCCGCGTACCGGCGGAAACGGAGTGGTGATCAGCTCCAGCATCGGATCGGCGACCTGCCGCCACTCCTGGTACGCGGCCAGCCACCGGTCACCGTCGCCGGGCGCGAAGGTCTCCAGCGAGGCCGCGGTGATCTCCGGATTCCGGTTGAGCACCGCGGCCCGGTCGTCGGGGAACAGGTGCGCCAGCACGTCCGGGGCGTGCCGCCAGGTGAGCCCGTAGCGCGCCAGGTCCAGCCCGCGCAGCACCGGCGAGGCGTAGCCGAGCGGGTAGAAGGAGCTGTAGAGGTCGCTGAGATAGCCGGGCGCGGTCACCTCGGCCGAGCGCACCGCCCCACCCGGGACTGCCGTGGCCTCCAGCACCAGCACGTCCCAGCCCGCGTCAGCCAGCAGATTCGCGGCGACCAGGCCGTTGTGTCCCGCCCCGACGACCACGGCGTCGGCCCGCTCGGCACCAGTTGAACCCGGCGACATCATCCGAGGACGCTACCCCTGGACAACCGGACGAAACACCCCGCCAGCACGGGACCGCAGCGAAGCGGGGTCGGCAGTCCGCAGTCGGCGGCGAAAGGCTGTTTGCCCGGCGTGGGCCGGGGCATCCAGCGCGCCATGTACACGGTTGTGCAGCTCATCGGTGGAGTGTGGGGTGCCGGCGGGGAGGCCGGCGAGCTGGTGGTGCACGACCCGGCCGACGGTAGCCGGGTTTCCAGCGCGCCGATCGCGACGGCCGACGAGGTCGTCAAGGCGGTGGCCGCGGCCCGCGGAGTAGCGGCGGAGTGGGCCGCGACCGCTCCGGCGGAGCGGGCCGCCGCGCTGCACCGGGCCGCGGACGCGGTGGCCGAGGCCGCTGACGACCTGGCTCGCGCCAGCACCGCCGAGATGGGCAAGCCCCTCGCCGACGCCCGTGGCGGCGTCGAGGCCGGCATCGCCACCCTGCGGCAGTACGCCGAACTCGCGCCGGCCCGGGGTGGCCGGACTCTGCACGGCGCACCGGCCGCCATCGACTTCATGACGCCCCAGCCGCGCGGCGTCATCGCCGCCATCACCCCGTGGAACGACCCGGTCGCCGTGTCGTGCGGGCTGCTCGGCGCGGCCCTGGTCACCGGAAACGTGGTGCTGCACAAACCCAGTGAGCGCACTCCGGCGACCGGCTGGCTGCTGGCCCGGGCGATCGACACCGCCCTGCCGGCGGGCGTGCTGTCGCTGCTCACCGGCGGTCCCGGGACCGGCGCGGCGCTCGCCGCCGCCGAGGTGGACATGGTGGCGCACGTCGGATCCACGGCCACCGGCCGGGCGATCGCCGTCGCTGCCGCCGGCACCGGCGCGAAGGTGCTGCTGGAGAACGGCGGCAGCGACCCGCTGATCGTCGACGCCGACGTCGACCCGGTCTGGGCCGCCGGCCAGGCCGCCCTTGGCGCGTTCGCCAACGCCGGACAGATCTGCGTCGCGGTGGAGCGGATCTACGCCCACCGGGACATCGCCGAGGACTTCGTGGACGCGCTGGTCGAACGGGCTGCCGCGCTGCGGGTCGGCCCGGGACGCGACCCGGACACCCAGCTCGGCCCGCTGGTCGACCGGCGGCACCGCGACCAGGTTCACGGACAGGTCACCGCCGCGGTGGCCGACGGGGCGCGGATCCGGACCGGCGGTGTGCTGCCCGACGGGCCGGGCGCCTTCTACCCGGCCACCGTGCTCGACCGCTGCCGCCACGACATCGCGCTGATCCGCGAGGAGACGTTCGGCCCGGTCGCCCCGGTGGTGGTGGTCGACTCGTTCTCCGAGGCGCTGCGGTGCGCGGCCGACTCGCCGTACGGGTTGGCCGCGACCGTGCTGACCGGGTCGATGAGCCACGCCCAGCGGGCCTGGCGGGAGCTGCCGGTGGGCACCGTCAAGGTGAACGCGGTCTTCGGCGGCGCCCCGGCCGGTGCCGCCCATCCGCGCCGCGCCAGCGGTCAGGGCTTCGGCTACGGACCGGAGCTGCTCGACGAGTTCACCGCCACCAAGGCGGTGCACATCGAGGCGCCGGGCGGCGGTCACTGGTGAGCGCGTGACCGGGCGGCACCGGCCCCGGGTACAACCGGGACCGGGCCGCCCGGGCCGGCGATCTCAGTCGCCGCGGGCCTTGCGGGTCTGCCGGTCGTTGGCCTTCTGGATGGCCTTGACCAGTTCCGGCTTTGTCATGCTCGACCGTCCCGGCACGTCCAGCTTCCGGGCCACCCCCATCAGGTGTTCCTTGGGGGCGTTGGCGTCCACCCCGCCGGCGGTCGGTGCCCGTCGGGCCGGACCACCGCCCGCGGCCTGCTGGTCGCTGGGACCTCGACGGCCCTTCGGCTCCCAGTGGTCGCCCACCTTCTCGAACTCGTGCTTGACGGCGGCGAACGCGACGCGGTGCGCCCGCTCGCCCTCGCCGTAGGTCTCGACCGCGGAATCGTGTGTCTTCTCCCAGGTGCGCTGGGCCTTGTCCGGGGAGCGCCGCAGCGTGCTGGGCAGTACCTCGCGCCCGGGCATCTCGAACCTCCTCCGTGTGCGAGCGATTCCACCTTGCGTGCCCCCGCAGATCGCCGCCAAACCCCGGCCGGTTTGCCGCTTCGCGGGGCGGGGTACCGGCCGGGCCATCGACACGCCGTGCCATGACACGCCGTGCCCGCCTGGCCGCGAATGAGGGAGCGTGATGACGACGACGAACCCGGACGCTCCGCCCACCGACCCACCGCTGCCACCGTTGCCGGGGATCCGCCAGCTGCACTGGCCGACCTGGCGCGGCGTGCTGGTCCGCAGCGGACGCAACTACCTGCGGGACAACTGCACGGACTGGGCCGCCGCGCTCACCTACTACGGGGTGCTGGCGCTCTTCCCCTCCACCGTCGTGGTGGTCGCCCTGGTGGGCCTGGTGTCCGACGGTGAACGCACCGTCGACACGGTGCTCGACCTGGCTCGGGACATCGGTGCCGGCTCGGTGGTGGCCGACGAGGGCTTCGCCGGCGTGGTCCGGGCGGTGGTGGACCAGAACAGCTCGGCCGGGGTGCTGCTCAGCTTCGGTCTGCTCGGTGCCCTCTGGTCGGCCTCGAACTTCATCGCGTCGTTCACCCGGGCCTCGAACACGATCTACGGGGTGGCCGAGGGACGGCCCGTGTGGAAGCTGCGCCCGACGCAGATCGGCCTCGCGGCGCTGTCGCTGGTGCTGCTCGCCACCGTCGCCGCCGGCCTGATCGTCAGCGGGCCGGTCGCCGACGCGGTCGGTGACCTGGTGGGAGCCGGCGACGCGGCGCGTACCGGGTGGGCCGTGGCCAAGTGGCCGGCGCTGGCGCTGATGGCGCTGCTGCTGATCTCCCTGTTGTTCTGGGCGGCGCCGAACGTCCGCCAGCCGCGGTTCCGCTGGCTCACCCCCGGCGGAGCGGTGGCTCTGGTCGCCTGGGCACTCGGTTCGTTCGGCTTCGGGCTGTACGTGGCGAACTTCGGCTCGTACGACGCGACGTACGGCAGCCTCGGCGCGGTGATCGCCTTCCTGGTCTGGCTCTACCTGTCCAATTCCGCGCTCATGCTCGGCGTCCAGATCAACGCCGAACTCCAGCGCGGCCGGGTGCTCCAGTCGGGGGCGGAGGACACCGACGAGCCCGTCCTGCCACCACGGTCACCGGCCGGTTCGTGACCCCTTGCCTGGTTTACCACCCGCGGTGCCGGGTAGCGCACAAGACATGGAACGCGGCAGCAGCAAGCACGCACCGAGAGTCGACGATCAGATGAGCCAGGAGGTCAACGGCCTCGTGCAGGGGCCGGGTACCGGTGGCTCGCGAGTCGACGAGTTCCGGGTCCCGGAGCCCGCGGGAGAGGACCAGCCGGAGGTGACCACCGCTCCGGCCGGCGACACGCGTAGCGGCACTCCCCAGGGCATGACCTCCGAGGACGTCGAGGCGCGCAGCCGGCTCGGACGGTTCATCACCATGAGCGCCCTGCCGGGTGACCGGGCCGCACTGCTCGCGAACGCCCGGGCCAACGAGGCCCCGGACGACGTGTTGGCCGAGTTGGAGCGCCTGCCGGAGGACACCCGGTACCAGACGGTGTCCGAGGTGTGGGCGGCCCTCGGCCACACCAACGAGACAACGCGCTGGTGAGGCAGGCCCTCTCGGCCTGCCGCGCTCGCCGGCGCAGGGAAGGATAATGATGAGTGGCGTTACCGAACATGTCGACGTGGCCGTCCCGGTACGTACGGCATACGACCAGTGGACCCAGTTCGAGGAGTTCCCCCAGTTCATGGAGGGCGTGGAGGAGGTTCGCCAGCTCTCCGAGACGATGACCCACTGGACCGTCGAGATCGCCGGGGTGAAGCGGGAGTTCGACGCCGAGATCACCGAGCAGCTGCCCGACGAGCGGGTGGCCTGGCGCTCGACCGGCGGCACCCAGCACGCCGGTGTGGTCACCTTCCACCGCCTCGACGAGGCGAGCAGCCGGGTCAGTCTCCAGCTCGAATTCGACCCGCACGGTGTGATCGAGAAGGCCGGCGACAAGCTCGGCGTGGTCGACCGCCGGGCAAAGGGTGACCTCCAGCGGTTCAAGACGTTCATCGAGCGGCGCGGCCAGGAGACCGGTGCCTGGCGGGGCGCGGTCGATCGGCCGCAGCCCTGATCGCCCACCCCTGACTGTCGACGGCCGCCGGCACGACCGGCGGCCGTCGCCGCGTCCACCGGCTGGTCGCGTGTCGTTTGCGGCGGTCAGGTCGGGGTACCGCGATGACATGACCGACGACAGGGTGTGGCGCGACGAGGAGCGGCTCCCGCTGGAGGAGTTGGACCGGGCGGTGGCCCGGAACACGCTCGACGGGCAGGCCGACGACGTGACCGCCAACGACGCCGGCGAGGAGGCCGCCTTCGGGCACGGCCCCGAGGCGGCCGACCGTGGCGGCAAGGTCCCCGGCACCGGCCGCGAACCCACCGACCCCGACCGCGCCTACCGCCCCTCCACCACCGGCCGTACCGGCCCGGACACTCTCTGAGGAGCAAGGAAACGGACAGCTCAGGCAGAATCGGCCGTTCGGGTGACGGCAATGGCGGCGTGGCGCGCAAGACTTTTGGAATGCATCAAGGGTCCAGCTTCCTCACCACGCGTCAGCGCCGCCTGGCATGGATCGGCTTTCTCCTCGCCGCCGTCCAGGCACCAGTCTCCGCCAAGCTGGTCGAAGACAGCTCCTGGCTGTTCAGCCTCTGCGTCGCGGTGATGGTGGCGACCGTGATCATCGCCGATGACGCCGTCCGTCGCCGTCCGGCGGACGCCAGCACCTCGGACTGACCTCCGCTGGTCACGGGCGGGCCTCGTGGCCAGGCCGGCCCCGGGTCCGGCGGCGTTCCTTCATCTCCGCCTCGAAGAGGTGCCGCCGGCCGCCCACCAACTTCTCACGCGCCGATCGGTCCAGCTCGCGGAACAGTGCGTGGTAGCCGTCGTCGAAGTCCTCGACGATCTGGAACGTCCACCGGCCGGCGATCACGTTGCGGCCCACCAGTTCGTCGGCGATCCGATCGGCGATCGCGGGGTGCCCGGCGTCGCGGAACATCCGGACGGCGTCGTCGAGCATCAGGTCGGCGTGGCCGATGAGCTGGTGCAGCGAGTAGAGGTGGCCGCGGGCGCGTTCCACGCACTCGAGGGCCTCGCTGAGCTTGCCGAGAGCCGCCACCGTGTCGTCGGTCACTCCGGCCGGCCGCCGGTGCCCCTCGTCGGGTCCGGTCTCCATTCGTGCCTCCCTGATGTCGTTCATGCCGGGGTGTGCGGTCACCGCGCCGGCCGGACGCCCGGTTCGGTCCTCGCGGCCACGGTCGGAGACCGGTGGAGGATGCCGCGACCAACCGAGCGGCCGAGGCCACGGCCGGTACGGGTTGGCTAGATTCGTTCCCCATGCGCGTGCCGTCGAATCGGGTTACCGCCCCCACCGCCGTCGACTCGGCGCGGTCGCGCCTGGTCGCGCTCGCCAATGCCGTGGGGTTGGACGGGATGGCCGCCGCCAACTCCCTGCCGGGTCTGCTCGCCGCGGTCGACCAGCACGCCGCCGCGGTACGGGACAGCCTGCACGGTGACCGGCGACCGTTGTCCGCGGCGGCTCTCGCCGGCTACTCCGAGGGGGTCCGTTCCGCGGCCGGTGAACACGGCTGGCAGGCCCCCTCCGGGCCGATCGACTGGGCGGAGGCCGACTGGGTGCTGCTGCGCCTGCTGAGCGTCTGCGCCCTGACCACCGTGCTCGATACGCCGGCCGCGCAGCTGCCCCCGCTGTGACGCGGGACGGGTGCCGCCAATCGGCGGACACCCGTCCTTTTCGCAGCGATTCATTTCCCCGGCGACGCGATCGCCCACTACGGGCGGAACTGCTGGGTCTCGTCGCCGGCATTCCCGGACTGGTAGGTGCCCCGTCCCCCGGACATCGAGGACTCCTGTCCCCGCATCGCCTGGGTACGCTCGGCGCCCGTGCGGTCGGCCATCTGTCGCTGCGTGTCGCCGCGACCGGCCTCGGCCCCTTGCCGCTGATCGCGGATGAACCGCGACTCCTCAGCGGCCCGGTTGAGCCAGCCCTCCCATCGGCTCTGCATCGGCCGCACCAGACCGCCACCGACGCCGACGATCAGGATGCCGGCCACCGTGGCGAGGACCGCGATCAGCACGGGCTGCGTGACGGTGGTCGCGATACCAACCTGGTTGAGCGCCGCGATCACACCCAGCGCGATCACGAAGACCGCTGCCACGTTGGCGAGCACCCGGCCGTACGACAACCCGCCGAGCGCACCCGTGACAAGGTCCCGGACCGCGTTGGCGATGGCGGCCGCCACCACCACGATCACGATCGCGACGAACGCCCGCGGCAGCCACGCCACCACGCCCGCGATGAGATCGCTGATCGCGTTGGGGCCCCAGACGCCGAAGGCGAACTGCAGCGTGAACAGCAGCACGGCGTAGTAGGCCAGTTTCGCCAGGATGTCGCTGGCGTCGTACTTCGTCCGTTCCAGCGCACGCTTGATACCACCCCGTTCGACCGCACGGTCGAACCCCACCCGTTCCAGGGCCGCGTCCACGATCTTGAGTACGGCTCGGGCGATGAGCCATCCGACCACCAGGATCGCGATGAACGCGATGGCCCGCGGCACGAACAGCAGCACCGACCTCCACATGTCGGCCGCGGCGTCACCGATGTTGACCTGCCTGGCCGCCAGGGTTTCCGGCATGATGTCCCTCCTGTCGCATGGATTGCCCCGTGCGCTTACCCCTTCGCCCGGACGGCACGCCGCGCCGGCACCCTCCTTTTTCCCGACAGATCCCTGCATACCGGCTTTGACCTGCCCTGATGTCACCGGCCGGCGCGCCCGGCCGATGATCGGAAACACCTGTCGAGCGGGCGGACTAGGCTGCGGTCATGCCAGGAACGGTCGGGCGAGTCCCCACGCCAGCAGGCCCCGTCCCGGGCGCGGCGGCGCCGGGCGACGCGACGGTCGCCGGCCGCCAGTGGGGTGAGACCACACTCGGCCCGTACGAGTCCTGGGACCCGGCCGTCCGGGCGGCCGCCGATGTCGTGCTCGCCTCGCCCGCGCCGATGGCGCTGCACCTCGGCGATCAGCTGCTGCTGCTCTACAACGAGGCGTACGCCGACCTGATCGGCGACCGACACCCCCGGGCCATGGGACGGCCCGCCGCCGAGGTCTTCGCGGAGGTCTGGCAGCACCCGGGCGTCGGCGAGGTCGTCGAGCACACCTACCGCACCGGTGAGCCGTTCCTGGAGAAGGAGATCCCGCTCCCGCTGCACCGGGCCGGCGGCGGGCTCGAACAGGCCGTCTACACCCGCGCCTGCTCCCCCGTCCGGGACAGCCTCGGCCGGGTGGCCGGCGTGCTGTCCGTGGTCGCCGAGACCAGCCCGGCGACCCGGCAGTTGCAGGGGCTCAGCGACTTCGCCGCCGCGCTGTCCGGCACCCTGACCCTGGACGACGTGGCGCGGGTCGCGCTGCGCTACGCGATCACCTCGTTCGACGCCGACCGGGTCTCCTTCGCCGTCGACGAGGGGGGTAGCGGTGGTGGCTGGCGGATGGTTCGACGGGTCCGGGGCGAGTTGGTGGACGAGGCGGACGAACGGCTGCCTCCGCTGTGGCGGCGCGGCTCGACGGACTGGTCGGCACCGGCGGTGGTCTGCGCCCGCACCGGGCGGGCCAGCTTCAGCGACGACGGCCAGCCGCTGCGCGAGATCGCGGTCGACCGGCACGACCAGAAGGTTCGCGCGCTGGCGGCGGTGCCGCTGCGGGCATCCGTGGTCCGCGGCGCGCTGACCGTCGGCTACCGGTCCCCGCACGTCTGGTCCGCGCCGGAGCGGGCGCTGCTGGCCGCCTCGGCGGAGCTGGTCGGGCAGGCCACCGAGCGGGCCCGCCGCTTCGAGACCCAGCACGGCACCGCCCAGCTGCTGCAACGCAGCATGCTGCCGGAGAATCTGCCGGGCCTGCCCCGCCTGCGGATCGCGGCACGCTACGACCCCGGGGTGGACGGCAACGCGGCGGGCGGTGACTTCTACGACGCGTTCGTGCTGCCCACCGGTGATCTGGGCGTGGTCCTCGGCGACGTCGCCGGTCACGACGTGCAGGCCGCCGCCCGGATGGGTCAGGTGCGGGCCGCGCTGCGGGCGCTGGCGCTCAACGACGCCCGTCCCGATCAGGTGCTCACCGGCCTCGACCGTCTGGTGAGCAGCCTCGGCGCCGAAGCCGGCACGCACGAGCTGTTCGTGACCGTGGCGTTCGGCGTCATCGACGTGGACCGGGAGCAACTCACCCTGGCCAGCGCCGGCCACCCGGCACCGCTGATCCGCCGCTGCTCGCCCGACGGTGCTCCGGGCGCCAGCTTCGTGGACGTGCCGTCGGGCGCTCCATTGGGGGTCGGTTACCGCCCGGGGACGCGGACGGTGCAGTTCTCACCGGGTGACACGTTGCTGCTGTTCAGCGACGGTGTGGTGGAGCGCCGCTGGCAGGGGCTGTCGCACGGCCTGGCGCGGCTGGCGGAGTCGGTGGCCATGGCGCCCAGCGGCGACCCGAGGTCCCTGTGTGCCGTGGCCTCGGCGGCGGTGCCCGGCGCGACCGAGGACGACGTGGCCGTGCTGGCCGTCGAGTACGCGCTGCGGCCGAGCCGGTCGGCGCGGATGGAGGTGCCCGCCGAGCCGACCGCGCCGAGCCGGGTCCGGCACTGGATGACCGCGCAGCTGACCGAATGGCAGGTAGCCGAGTCGGTGATCGGCTCGGCGGTGCTCTGCACCAGCGAGCTGACCACCAACGCGCTGCTGCACGCCGGCACGGCGGCCCGGGTGGAGGTGGACCTCAGCCCGGAACGGCTGCTCGTGTCGGTGGCCGACTCGGGCTCCCGGGGTACGGTCACCCGGGCCCGTACGGAAACGCTGAGCAGCCGGGGCCGCGGACTGGGCCTGATCGAGGAGCTGAGCGACGCATGGGGCACCGACCCCACCGTGCGGGGATCGACGGTCTGGTTCGAGATCCTGCTCCCGCCGGCCTGAGCCCCCGCCCCGCGGCACCACCGGCATTACACCGAGCATCTTTCAGGATTACCGGCACGCCACCCGGGGCAAGGTGTGCGCCACCTGTCCGTGGAGCGCGGGCCGGTGGCGAGAGGTGGCTCGGTGGAGACGGTCGACGTGGCTTTCGCGGTGCTCGGCCTGGCGGCACTGCTCGCCGGCATCCTGCCACGGCTGCTGGAGCGGCGACCACTGTCGATGCCACTGGCCTTCCTCGGTCTCGGGATGGTGATCTACGCACTCCCCACCGACCTGCCCGTTCCTGATCCGCTGACGCACCGGGATCTTGCCACCCACCTCACCGAGATCTGCGTGATCGTCGCGCTGATGGGTGCCGGTCTGAAGATCGATCGACCGTTGGGTTGGGCCCGGTGGTCGTCGACGTGGCGCCTGCTGGCCGTGGCCATGCCGGTGTGCATCGGCGTCGTGGCGCTGCTCGGGTGGTGGTGGGCGGGGCTGGTGCCGGCCACCGCGCTGCTGCTCGCCGCGGCGCTCGCTCCGACGGACCCGGTACTCGCCTCCGACGTCCAGGTCGGCGAGCCCACCGCCGAGTCGGACTCCGAGGACGAGGTCCGCTTCGCCCTCACCTCGGAGGCGGGTCTGAACGACGGTCTGGCGTTCCCGTTCGTCTACGCGGCGATCGCGATCGCGGGCAGCAGCCTCGCCCCCGGTGACTGGCTGGCCCACTGGGTCACCGTCGATCTGCTCTACAAGGTCGTGGTAGGGGTGGTCGGCGGACTCCTGATCGGCTGGCTGCTCGGCAAGCTCTTCTTCCGGGCCCCCAGCGAGCTGCGGCTGGCCCGGCACTCCGAGGGCTTCCTGGCGCTGGCCGCCACCTTCCTGGCGTACGGGTTGGTGGAGGTGGTCGGCGGGTACGGCTTCCTCGCGGTTTTCGTGGCCGCGCGGGCGATCCGGGCGGCCGAGCGCAGTCACGAGTACCACGCGGTGCTGCACGACTTCGCCGAGCAGGTCGAGCGGCTGCTCACCGTGCTGATGCTGCTGCTGTTGGGCGGTGCGGTGATCGGCGGCCTGCTGGCCCCACTGACCTGGCCAGCCGCGCTGGTCGGTCTGGCTCTGGTGTTCGTGATCCGGCCCCTGGTCGGCTGGTTGTCTCTGCGGGGCGCGCCGGGACGGCCGGCGGAGCACTGGGTGATCGCCTCCTTCGGCATCCGGGGCATCGGCTCGTTCTACTATCTGGCCTACGCCACCACGAAGGCGGATTTCCCCCAGGCGCAGCTCGTCTGGGCCACGACCGCCCTGGTGGTGATCGTCTCCGTGGTGGTGCACGGCATCGCGGCGACTCCGGTCATGCGGCTGCTGGACAGCAGCGGTCAGCGCACCACGGCCGCGGTCCCGTCCGACCGGTCCACCCCGGTCGTGGCCTGAGCCGACCAGCTGAACGACCTGAGCCGGCCCGCTGGGCGGCCCGAGCCGACCAGATGGACGGTGTAGCGGCCCGCCGCGGTCAGTCAGGCGAGCCGGGCGGCGAGGGCTCGGCCGAGGTCACGGCCGGAGCGCCAGGCGGTCTGCACCCGGGGCTTGCCGAACACGTCCCCGGCCAGGCCGATCCCGTCGTCATCGAGGTGGAAGCCGGCGTCGGAGCCGTCGACCGGCTTGGCGTACGTCCACCGGTGCACGTGCACGTGCTCGGCCCGATCGGGCAGGGTGAGCAGGTCCCGTACGGCCGCTTCGACGGCCGGCGCCGCGCCGGTGGGTTGGGCGAGATGCCGGGCGGCGAACTCCGGCGTGGTGTGGGCGACCAGGACGGGAGCGCCGTCGCCGCGTCGGTCCCCGTCGTCGCAGACGAGGCCGAGCAGCGGGTGGTCGTTGACGAACGCCCCCCGGAAATCGGTCCATCTGCGGGTCGGGAATCGCAGCACCGCCGCCAGCGTCGGCGACCAGTGCTGTCGCCGGACCGCCTCGGTGGCGGCCTCGAGGGCCGGGTCGAGCAGCAGCGCGGCCTGTGGCCCGGGCATCGCCAACACGGCCGCCGCGCACTTCTGGCCGTCCACCGTCGGCCCCGGCTCGACCCCGAGGACCAGCCGGTTCACCACCAGGGGCAGGTCCTGGGCCAGGTGTTCCACCAGCGAGCGCAGCCCGCGTGGGGCCGCCCACCGGATCGGACCCGGGATCTCACGGCGACCATCGGCGCCGTACGCGACGAAGGTGTCCGTCCACTCCCGCGCCAGCCCGGCGGCCTGCCATTCGCGTACCACCTCGGCGAAGTCGGGATCGGTGACCGTGAGGTAGGCGGCGCCCAGGTCAGCGGGGCGGCCGTCGAAACGTCGGCTGGCCATCCGGCCGCCGGCCACCCGGCCGCGCTCCCGCAGCTGCACCGGTATGCCGGCTCGCAACAGCTCGCGGGCGCAGGCCACCCCGGCGATGCCGGCACCGACGACCACGACGCCTGACGGGTCAGCACTCATTGCTTGATCGTATGCGGGGCGCTCGGCGGATCGACGCCGACCGACCCGCCCCGGAACCAGCGGATTGTTCCGGAAGGTCTTCACAAGCCGGCAACAGACCCGTACCTTGACGGACATGTGGGAGCGCTTCCACGCATTTTCTTCGATGGCTACGAGGAGCAGACCATGAGAACCCGGAGCACATTCGCTCTGGTCGGCGCCGTGGCGACGGCCCTGACCGTGGCCGCCACCGTCGGCGTGGGCGCGCTACGTCCCTCGCCCGCGGCGGCCGCCGACTCCGCCTTCTATGTCGACCCGCAGACCAGCGCCGCCCGCTGGGTGGCGGCCAATCCGAACGACTCGAAGACCGCCGTGATCCGGGACCGGATCGCCAGCGTCCCGCAGGCCCGCTGGTTCACCACCACCAACACCTCGTCGGTGCGCGCCGAGGTGAACTCCTTCGTCGGCGCCGCGGCCGCCGCCGGCAAGATTCCGATCCTCGTGGTCTACAACATCCCCAACCGTGACTGCAGCAACCACAGCGGGGGCGGCGCGCCCGACCACGCCACCTACCGGCAGTGGGTGGACCAGGTCGCCGCGGGCCTCGGGGGGCGCCCGGCCACCATCATCCTGGAGCCCGATGTGCTCCCCATCATGACCAGCTGCATGAACGCCAGCGTGCAGGCCGAGGTGCGGGCCTCGATGGCGTACGCCGGTAAGGCGCTCAAGGCCGGCTCGTCAGCGGCGAAGGTCTACTTCGACATCGGCCACGGCGGATGGCTCGCCCCCGGCGAGGCCGCCGCTCGGCTGACCGCGTCGGACATCGCCAACAGCGCCGACGGCATCTCGGTGAACGTGTCGAACTACCGGCGCACCGCCGACGAGGTCTCCTACGCCAAGTCGATCATCGCGGCCACCGGCATCTCCCGGCTGAAGGCGGTCGTGGACACCAGCCGCAACGGAAACGGACCCGCCGGCTCCGAGTGGTGCGACCCGCCGGGGCGGGCGATCGGCACGCCGAGCACCACCGCGACCGGCGACGCCGCGATCGACGCGTTCCTCTGGGTGAAGCTGCCCGGCGAGGCGGACGGGTGCATCGCGGCGGCGGGCCAGTTCGTCCCGCAGCGGGCGTACGACCTGGCCGTGGCGGCCGGTCCGGTGCCGACCACCGCACCGCCGACGACCACCCCACCCACCACGACGCCCCCGACCACGACGCCCCCGACCACCACCCCACCGACCACCACGCCCCCCACCACGCCGCCCAGCGGGGGCTGCACGGTGACGTACACCCCGAACGCGTGGACCGGCGGCTTCACCGCCGAGATCCGGGCGACCAACCGCGGCGCGGCGCTCACCAGCTGGACGCTCGCCTTCACGGCCGGCTCCGGAGTGCGCCTGACCAACGGCTGGAACGGTGAGTGGAGCCAGTCCGGCGACCGGATCCAGGTCCGCAACGTCGCCTGGAACGGCAACCTGCCCGCCAATGGCACCCTCAGCGTCGGCTTCCAGGGCACCTTCACCGGCAGCAGCCTGCCGCCGTTCGGTGGCTTCACCCTGAACGGCACCACCTGCGCCTAGACGCGGTGTCGGGTCCCGGCGCGGCTGGCGGATGACGCCGGCCGACGCCGGGGAGCCGGTAACGGACGGAACCGCCCCCTGAGTTCAGGGGGCGGTTTCGCGTACCAGGATCCGGTTACCGCCACCGCCACCCGGGAACGCGACGGGTGACGAAGGAGGAGACCATGAGCACACAGTCGAATCCCTCGGCGTGGCAGCCGGGCATGACGGGCGGCGGCACTCTCCCGTCCGGTCCCGGTGGTCGCCCCGCGGCTCCCAGCGGCGACGGCCACGGCCCGCCGGCCGGCCCGCCGACCGTGACGATCGGAGCGTTTCCGGACTATCCCTCCGCCCAGCGGGTGGTGGACCACCTCGCCGACAACCGGTTCCCGGTGGAGCGTGCCGCCATCGTCGGCACCGACCTGGCGCTGGTCGAGACCGTACTGGGCAGGATGACCACCGCCCGCGCGGCGCTGGTCGGCGCCGGCACGGGTGCCTGGTTCGGTCTCTTCATCGGCCTGCTGTTCGGCATCTTCACCGTCGGGAACTGGGTGGCGGTGATCCTGGCCGGCCTGGTCATCGGTGCCGTCTGGGGCGCCGTCTTCGGTGCCGTCGCACACTCGATGACCGGCGGTCAGCGCGACTTCACCTCCGCCAGCTCACTGCGCGCCAACCAGTACGCGGTCACCGTGGAGGCCGACGTGGCCGAGCAGGCCCGTCAGCTGCTGGGCCAACTCCAGTTGGGCGGCCGCACCCCGCAGCCGGCGGGCTGAGGCCGCCGAGCCGACGGGCGGCCCCGCCAGGCGCGGGGCCGCCCGTTTCTGTCGTGCTCAGTCGGTGGCGAGGCGGGCGTGCAGGTGCTCGTCGTAGCGGCGGCCGTCACCGTAGCGGTGCGACTGCCGCAACGTGCCCTCGGCCAGATAGCCGGCCCGCTCGGCGACTCGACAGGAGGCCGGGTTGGCCACCGCGTGGCACAGCTCGATCCGGTCCAGTCCGAGGTCCGCGAAGGCCCACTCGGTGAGCCGGCGGACCGCCGCCGAGGCGAGCCCCCGACCACGGGCGGCAACGACGGTCCAGTAGCCGATCGACGCGTCGCCGCCGGAGATCCGGTGCAGCGACACCGAGCCGAGCATGGTGTCGGCATCGGTCGGGTCCGCCACGGCCAGCGATACGTGACCACCGCTGGACCAGTCGGCCCGCCAGCGCACCCACCGGCGCGCGGCCGCGAGATCGAGCGGATCGCCCTGCGGGTTCCACTGCGCGATCGCCGGGTCGCGCCAGGCGGCGAGCACGGCCGGCGCGTCCGCGTCCCGCCAGGGACGCAGCAGCAGGCCGGGGCCGGTCAGTTCCACGACGGCAGAGTCTGGCACAGCCCGTCCGGCCGTGCACCAGGTATTCCACGATCGGCGGCGGATTCGAGGTGAGGAGTATTTCAAACCTTGATGATTGGCCGCCTCTGACCTCGCGTGCGCCCTTCCCACGGCGAGCAGGCGGCATTGTTCAAATTTTGAACAAGGTGCTACCATTGCCCTCATGACCAAGGGCCTGGACAGCGACCGCCACACCGCCTGGCGGGCGTACATCGAGGCCAGCCAACGGTTGTTCACCCGGCTGGAGGACGACCTGCGCGTCGCCAGCGGGCTGAGCTTCGCCGACTACCACGTGCTGGTGCTGCTCTCCGAGGCTCCGGGGCAACGACTCCGGATGGGCGAGCTGGCCGGTCGGCTGGTCTTCTCCCCCAGCCGACTGACGTACCAGATCTCGTCCATGCAGCGGCGTGGCCTGGTCACCCGGGCGCCCTGTCCGGACGACGGGCGGGGCAACGAGGCGGTGCTCACGGCCGCCGGGCTGCTGACCCTGCGGGAGGCCGCGCCGCATCACCTGCACTCCGTACGCACCCACCTGATGGACGACCTCGACGACGCCGAGGTCGCCTGCCTGACCAGGATCTTCACCCGGCTCGGCCAGCGGCTGACGGGTGCAAACGACACCGCCGCCACCGCCACCGCCCCCGGCGACAGTTGAAGGAGCCCCGATGCCCGCCATCACCGTCGACAACGTCCTCGTCCTGCCCCGGCTGCCCCGGCTCGACGAGTCCACCACGTTCCGGCCGGTCCGCCGGCTGACCACCGCGCCCAGCGGCTTCGAGGGCGAGGGCTTCCCGGTACGGCGGGCCTTCGCCGGAGTCCCGACGAGCGAGCTGGACCCGTTCATCCACCTCGACCAGATGGGTGAGGTGGACTACGCCCCCGGTGAGCCGAAGGGCACCTCCTGGCACCCGCACCGCGGCTTCGAGACCGTCACGTACATCATCGACGGGATCTTCGACCACCAGGACAGCCACGGCGGCGGCGGCACGATCACCGACGGCGACACCCAGTGGATGACCGCGGGCAGTGGCCTGCTGCACATCGAGGCACCGCCGGAGCACCTGGTGGTCAGCGGCGGGCTGTTCCATGGCACGCAGCTGTGGGTCAACCTGCCCAAGGCGGCCAAGATGAGCCCACCCAGGTACCAGGACATCCGGGGCAGGCAGGCGGCGCTGCTCACCACGGCCGACGGTGGCGCGCTGATCCGGGTGATCGCCGGTGAGATCGCCGGCCACCGTGGGCCCGGCTCGACGCACACTCCGATCACCATCACCCACGTCACGGTCGAGCCCGGGGCGCAGGTCGACCTGCCCTGGCGGCCCGACTTCAATGCCCTGGTCTACGTGCTCGGCGGCCGCGGCACCGTCGGGGCGAACGGGCGCGGCGTACGCACCGGGCAGTTGGCCGTGCACGGGCCGGGCGACGCCCTCCGATTCAGGGCCAACGCCCGACAGGACAGCAACACCCCGACGCTGGACCTCTACATCATGGGCGGGCAGCCGATCCGTGAGCCGGTGGCACAGTACGGCCCGTTCGTGATGAACACCCGGGACGAGCTGATCCAGGCGTTCGAGGACTTCCAGGCCGGTCGGCTCGGCGTGATCCCGACGAAGCGGCTGCCGCACACCGACGGTCAGGGCGAACGCCCCTGATCGTGACGACGGCGCACGAGCGCTCCGGTCATCCCGGGGCGCTCCGCGCTCAGGAGACAGCGAATATGCCGGCCACGCCGAGCAGGACCATCACCAGTACCGTCAACAGCGCTCCCCGCTCGCCCTCCACCGCCTGCTCGCGGTGCTCGGTCGCGGAGTTCGTCGTCTCGCCGGGCATGGTGCGGCTCCCTCGCTGCTCGATGGGGTCGGTCCGCGCGTCGTCATTGCTCGCCGTCGTGCGGACCCGACCGGGGGTTCGTATCGTGAGGACATGGTCGACCTCTCCCAGGGCAGGAACGCGACGGTGCGGAACTGGTTTCTCAGCGCACCGGAACGCGCCAACCCGGTCTCTGGGTTACCCGTCTGGACCAGCGGAAACCTCGCCGAGCCGCTGATTCACGGAGCCGCGTACTTCGACCGGCTGGTCGACGAGGTCGAGGCGCTCGACGCCGGTGACCATCTCTTCTTCGCCGACTGGCGGGGAGATCCGGACGAGCGCCTACGTCCGGACGGACCGACGGTGTCCCAACTGTTCGCCCGCGCCGCCCAGCGCGGCGTGGTGGTCAAGGGACTGATCTGGCGCTCGCATCTGGACGTGCTCTCCTACAGCCACCAGGAGAATCGCAACCTCAGCGAGGCCGTGTCGGCCGCCGGCGGGGAGGTACTGCTCGACCAGCGGGTCCGGCGAGGCGGATCACACCACCAGAAACTGGTGGTGCTGCGCCGGCCGGGCGCTCCCGAGCGGGACATCGCCTTCGTCGGCGGCATCGACCTGTGCCACAGCCGGCGGGACGACGACACCCACCGCGGCGACCCGCAGGCGGTACGGATGTCCGCGCCCTACGGCGACCATCCGCCCTGGCACGACGTACAACTCGCGGTACGGGGGCCGGTGGTGGGCGCGCTGGACACCGTGTTCCGCGAACGGTGGACGGACCCGATGCCGCTGGACTCGGAGAACCCGTTGGCCTACCTGCGCGACCGGCTGCGCGGCGCGGACCTGACCCCGAGTCCACTGCCCGAGCGACCGGCTGATCCGCCGGCCTGCGGCCCGCACCACGTGCAGGTGCTGCGCACCTATCCGGCGGTACGGCCGAAGTACTCGTTCGCCCCTGACGGTGAGCGCACCGTGGCGCGCGGCTACACCAAATCGATCCGGCGCGCCCGCCGGTTGATCTACCTGGAGGACCAGTACCTCTGGTCGACCGAGGTCGCCGACCTCTTCGCGCGGGCGTTGCGGGACAACCCGCAGCTGCACCTGGTGGCGGTGGTACCGCGCCATCCCGACGTGGACGGGCGGCTGGCACTGCCACCGAACATGGTCGGCCGCGAGCAGGCGCTCGCGCTGTGCGAGAAGGCCGCACCGAGGCGGGTACACGTCTTCGACGCGGAGAACCATGTTGGCACCCCGGTCTACGTGCACGCCAAGGTGTGCGTGGTCGACGACGTGTGGGCCAGCGTGGGTAGCGACAACTTCAACCGGCGGTCCTGGACGCACGACAGCGAGCTGTCCTGCGCGGTGCTCGACGACAGCCGGGACGAACGCCACCCGCTCGATCCGGCCGGGGGCGGCGACGGGGCCCGTCGGTTCGCCCGGGAGCTACGGCTGCGGCTGCTGCGGGAACACCTCGACCGCGACCCCGCCGGGAGCGAGGACGCCGACCTGATCGACCCCGACGACGCGGTCGCCGCGGTCACCACTGCCGCCGAGGCGTTGCAGCGCTGGCACGACGCCGGGCAGGTCGGTCCCCGGCCACCCGGCCGGCTGCGACCGCACCGATCGCGGCGACTCGGCTGGTGGACCCGGCTCTGGGCGCTACCGGTGTACCGGCTGGTCTACGACCCCGACGGCAGGCCGTTGCGAGCCCGCCGGGGCGGCACCTGGTGAGCTGGGCTCCAGTTCGCCCAGCACGGTCAGGCCACCGGGGTACGCGAAGGATGAGCGCGGGGAGTAGTAGCCCCAGGCGATGGTGAGCGGGTTCTGTGGACGCAGCACGTAGATCGGGTGGTCGGGGTCGAGGAACTCCACCGACTCGATCTCGAACGAGGTGACCGGTTCGGCGATCACCGCGTAGACGCTGCTGACCAGCTGACCGTGCAGTGCCGTGAGGTAGCGGTGGTGCCCATTGTGCGTGGCGTGGCCGGTGTCCCCGGCGCGTACCCGGGCGCGGATCATCGGCATGCCGCCGATGTCCGTCTCGGCGACCACGGCGTCGTCCTGGGCGGTGATCGTGGTCTGGCCGGCCAACGCCGGAGCGCCGCGGGCCAGGGCGTAGTCGCGTACCCGTGAGCTGGAGGCCACGTAGTGGGTCCACCAGCCGCCCGGGGTCACCCCGTCCGGTGCGTCGACGCCGGCCAGGGTGACTCCGAGGTAGGTCAGCGAGTAGGCGCCGAAGCCGGAGGTCTGACTGTCGTCCTCCACCACGTACTGGTTCATGAAGACCTGCCGGTCCGGGTGTGGCCGCAGTCCGGCGGGGACCAGCGCCGCCACCGCGTCCGGGTCCGCCGGCAGCCAGCTGAAGTACAGCGTCCGGCTGTTCACGACGAGTTGGGGAACGGCAGGGTCGAGCACGGCACCTCCGATTAGGGATGTAACCGCGACGCTAAGGCCAGTCCCATCGACGGGACAACGACGGATTGGCGACAGTTCGCTTGCCGCCCACCCTTCACGCTCGTCCGGTCGGCGGCACCGCACCCCCGTCCGGTCGGTCGACACGGGCCGGGTGGACATGCACAAGTGGTCGAGCCGACCAGCAATCGGCCGAAGATCCGCTCGACAAACCCTCCTTGGCGCCGACGCCGTGCCCCTTTTAACAACTTTCATGCCTGGAAATCACTTAAGTACATCGTACGTTCGGCTAGATTTTTGGGAGACGATCAGGTTAAGGTGACTCCCGAACGTACTAGCAGCGCCTAAACCAAAGCGTCACGTCTTTATCCGCGGACGAGGTGCAGGGAGGACCACCATGACCGCGTCAACGATCACCGAGTCGGCCGCCGCGCCGGCGACCACGACCCCGAAGCTCGACCCGCGGGCGCTCACCGACAGCGCCACCGACCTACTGAACGCGATGGCCGCACTGCCGGCCGGACACCCGTCCCGGGCCGCCCTGCGCGACCGGGCGATCGAGGCGTGGCTGCCGCTGGCCAACCACCTCGCCCACCGCTACAGCGGTCGCGGTGAGCCCACCGACGACCTCGCCCAGACCGCGGCCGTCGGCCTGATCAAGGCCATCGACAAGTTCGACCCCACCCGCGGTGTCGACTTCGCCGGCTACGCGATCCCCACCATCATCGGCGAGCTGAAGCGGCACTTCCGGGACCGGACCTGGGACATCCGGGTTCCCCGGCGGCTGCAGGAGCTGCGGCTGGCCATCTCCGACGCCAACAGCACGCTGCTGCAGACCCTCGGCCGCTCGCCGACGGTGGCCGACATCGCCGCCCACCTCAAGCTCACCGAGGAAGAGGTGCTGGAGGGCCTGGAAGGTGCCCGCGCCTACAACGCGGTGTCGCTGTCCACGCCGACCGGCGACGGCGACCGCGCCACCGAGCTGGGCGACATGCTCGGCGGCGAGGACAACGAGTTCGAGCTGGCCGAGCTGCGGGTGGCACTGGGCCCGGCGCTGGCCACGCTGGACGAGCGTGAGCAGAAGATCCTGACGCTGCGGTTCTACGGCAACCTGACCCAGTCGCAGATCGCCGACCAGATCGGCGTTTCCCAGATGCACGTGTCCCGACTGCTGGCCCGGGCACTGACGAAGCTGCGGGGGCAGCTCCACGGGACGTACTGAGGGACTTCTACACAGGGCGTACGGAGGGGTGGCGACGGTGGCCGGGTCCATTGGGACCCGGCCACCGTCGTGTTCCGCGGCTCAGCCGGCGGCCGGTTCCCGCCACATCGGCCAGAACGGCGTGCCGTCGGGCAGCCGGAACGGCTCGGAGACCCGGTAGCCGTGCTGCGCGTAGAGGTCGCGGCTCATCTCGTTGCTCGCCTCCAGGTACGCCGCCACGCCGTTGGCGTCCAGCCAGGCGTGATGGTGGCGCAGCAGTGCCGTGCCGACGCCCTGCCCCTGGCGGTCCGGCCGTACGGCCAGCAGCGCCAGGTGGTGGTGGTCGGCGTGTGGGTGGTTGGCGGCGAACAACTCGTCGAGGTGGACGAAGCGCGGTGTCCATTCCCCGCACGCGGCGGCCAGGCGGGCGTCGTAGTCCTCCGGCGGCGGCAGCGGGTCACCGACCGACGGCAGCCAGACCGCCACCCCGGCCCGGTCCTCGGTACCGAACACCAGACCGTGCCGGATCGCGTGGTCGACGACGATCTCGAAGTTCCCGGCCAGCACCGACTCCCGCTTGGCCTCGTCCGGCACCAGCCAGCGGGGCTGGTCCAGCACCATGAATGCCTCGGCGATCCGCTCGGCCGCCCATCGGGCGTCCGGCAGGTCGAGCCGCCCGATGGCCAGCCGCGTCACCGTCGCACCCCCATGGTCGTCGTCTCCGGCTCGGTGGCCGCCGGCGGGGAAACGACGACCGCCGCCGCGCTCTCCGCACCCAGACCGATCCGGGCGTACGTGTCGGGACGCCGGCGCCGCAGGGTGAGGCCCCAGAGCGCGCCGAGCAGCGCCGCCACCGGGTAGGCCGCCGGGATCGCCCAGCGCAGCGGCGAGTCGGGCGCCACCCCGAGCAGGTTGGCGAAGTTCTGCACCGCCAGCACGATGATCGCGACCAGCGCGACCGCGGCGATGCCGGGGGCGATCAGCCGCCGCCACAGCGTCTCCGGCTCGTCGCTGCGGGCGAAGTACACGATGATCGCGACCGCGGTGGTCGCGATCAGCAGCAGCACACCGAAGCCGCCGCTGGTCCCCAGCCAGAAGAACAGCTGCAGGACCGGGTCCCAGCCGTTGACCGCGTACAGCACGATCACGAACAGACCGAGCGCGCTCTGCGCCAGCGAGGCGGCCTGCGGCGCCCCGGTGGTCGGCGAGGTCCGCCCGAACACCGCCGGCAGCACCCGCTCCCGGCCCAGCGCGAAGGCGTACCGGGCGGTGGTGTTGTGGAACGAGATCATCGCGGCCAGCACCGAGGTCAGGAAGAGCGCCTGCCCGATGGTGAGGACGGTGTCGCCCAGGTGCGCGCCGGCCAGGTTGAAGATCAGTTCGATGCTCTGGGTGCCGGCCTCCTCGACGATGCGGTCCGGCCCGACGGCCACGGTCATGCTCCAGGAGGAGAGGGCGTAGATCACCGCGATGATCGCCACGGAGAGGTAGGTCGCCATCGGCACGGTGCGCTTCGGGTCCTTGCTCTCCTCGCTGAAGACCACCGAGGCCTCGAACCCGACGAAGCCGAGAATCGCCAGCACCAGCACCGCGCCGAGCCCCGGCACGAAGAAGTTGTCCGGCGAGAACGCGGCGAAGCTGACGTTGCCGCCGGCCGGGTTGCTCAGCTGACCGAGGTCGAACACCACGATGACGGCGATCTCGGCGCAGAGCAGCGCGGCCAGCACCATGCCGTTGATGTCCACCCGGAGCAGGCCGAGCAGCCCCACCATCGCCCAGGCCACCAGCGCCACGATCCACCACTGCGGCGCGATCCCGAAGAGCCGGTCCAGCACGGGCGCGGCCGCCGCGCCGATGGTGCCGTAGAGCCCGACCTGGAGGGCGTTGTAGGCAATCAGGGCGACCCAGGCCGTTCCCACGCCGGCCGGTCGGCCCAGGCCACGGGAGACGTACGCGTAGAAGGCCCCCGCGTTGGCCATCCGGCGGGCCATCGCCACGTAGCCGGCGGAGAACAAAGCCAGCACCGCCGCCACCGCGAGGAACGCCAACGGGATGCCGAGCACGCCGATCACCCCGTAGCCGGTGGTGACCACGCCGGCCACCACGGTCAACGGCGCGGCCGCGGAGAGGACGAAGAAGACGACCGAGGGTACGCCGAGCCGGCCACGGGCCAGCGCCTCGGAGACATTGCTCGGTCGTTCGGTTGTCGTTGTCGA
This sequence comes from Micromonospora phaseoli, assembly GCF_900109115.1. Taxonomy (GTDB): domain Bacteria; phylum Actinomycetota; class Actinomycetes; order Mycobacteriales; family Micromonosporaceae; genus Micromonospora; species Micromonospora phaseoli. Next base: position 770,737 of record NZ_FNYV01000001.1, on the reverse strand, counting down.
GGACATTGACTGCTCCGGTTTTTGGGAGGGGAAGGGGTGTACCGGGGTCAGGGGATGCCACGCAGCACGGCCGCGCCGACGGCGGCTTCGGTGTGCGCGACGAGTTCCTTCAACGGCGCCGGCAGGGCCGGGATGATCAGGTTGAGCCGGTGATGGGCGCGGGGGCCGGCGCTCCAGAGCACCTCGCGGGTCAACCCGGCGGCGGCGACCAGTCCGAGCAGCACCGCGTCGGGCACGCTGGGCGGGTCCGCCCGTTCCAGCAGTGCGCGCAGGCGGGTGGCCGGCCAGGCCGCCACGTTGAGGTCGTTCGGCTGGTAGGTGACGACGGTCCGCAACAGTCGGCGGCTCTCCTGCCGACGTAGCACTCCGGCGCGGGCCAGCCGCTCCGCCACCGAGGTCACCGAGGTCTGGGCGAGGAAACTGAGCCAGGTCCGCACCGCCTGGTGCTGGGCCTCGCCGATCAACTGGTCCAGCACGGTGTGCGCCAGGGCGTCACCGGGCGGGCGACGGTCGATGACGGCGACCTGACCGGAGCTGACCGTGATGTGTCCATAGAGGATCAGCTCACCGAGGAGCCCGGCAGCCAGACCCAGGCCGGCAGCGGCGGGGTGCAGTTTCGCCTTGCCCCGGGTGTCGTTGTGGGCGATCAGGAAGAACTCGTCGGCGATGAGCAAACGTCCCCCCAGGCCGGCCGTCCATTGTGATCGTCAACCAACCGGGAAAGGATGCACCTGACGCAGTTGCAATGCAACTCCCGTTTTCGTCAGTTGCACTCCGTGGTGATGCGACCTGCGCCTTTTCCCGTGACAGACTCGGAGGGTGACCGCGAGCCCCACAGTCCGCCGCCGCCGCATCGCCCGGGAACTGCGTCAGTTGCGCGAACGCGCCGGCATGACCCTGGACGTCGCCGCCCGGCAGTTGGACATGTCCAAGAGCAATCTGTCCCGCATCGAGAACGCCCAGATCGGCATCAAGCCCCGCGACGTGCGGGCCGCGCTGGCGCTCTACCAGGTCACCGGAGCGGACGCCGAGGCGCTCATCGAGATCGCCCGCGGCGCGCAGCAGCGCGGCTGGTGGCAGCACTACAGCGACGTACTGCCGGAGTGGTTCGAGTTCTACGTCGGCCTGGAGGCCGAGGCCGCGACCCTGCGCACCTACGAGGCCGAGGCGGTGCCCGGCCTGCTGCAGACCGAGGCGTACGCCCGGGAGGTCTACCGGCTCACCGCCGGCGAGGAGGACCTCGATCGCAAGGTGGCCGCCCGACTGCGGCGGCAGGAGGTGTTGCACAGCGAAGCCCCGGTCGAACTGTCGGTCGTGCTGAACGAGGCGGCATTGCTACGCCCTGTCAGCAACCGGGCCGTCATGGCAGGCCAGGCGACCCACCTGGAGGACATCGCCCAGCTACCCAACGTCACTATTCAGGTACTTCCATTCGAGGCCGGCGGGCACCCCGCGATGAATTCGCCGTACGTGCTCCTCACGTTCGCCGACACGGCCGACGCGGCCGTGGTCTACCTGGAGAATCTCTCGATGGGCATGGCACTGGAGGAGGTCGCGCAGGTGCGCTCGTATAGCCTTGTGCACGAGAGGCTGCGCCGCCTTGCGCTCGATCCCGCGGCATCCCTGATCCGCTTGAAAGAGGCTTCTCGCTACTTTACGTGACCGCTGCGGCGCGGTCACTGTCGGTATCGACGAAGGGATCGCGATGACCGCGCTCGACCTGTCCGGGGCGAAGTGGCGCACCAGTACGCGCAGTGTGGGCAACGGCAACTGCGTCGAGGTCGCCAACGTCGACGGTCGGGTAGCGGTGCGGGACACCAAGGACCGGCACGGACCCGTCCTGGTCTTCGCTACCTCGGCCTGGAACGCCTTCGTCGGCAGCCTCACCGAGCCCCGCGCGCACTGATCCGTCACCCCGTCGGTCCAGGGCCTGTCGTCGTCGCTGGAGATCCACTAGCGACACTTGTGCCTGGATCGGCGCGGGGGTGCGGGGCACGGCGGGGCGGAGGGGTCGACGGGGGCGGTGCGAGACTGGGGCGTGCTCTCCGACGTGCCTCTCGACCTGCCCGTCCGGCCGGTGCTGCCGGCGATGGTGGCGGCGCTGCGCTCGGCGGGCACCGCGGTCCTGGTCGCCCCACCGGGCACCGGCAAGACCACCCTGGCTCCGCTCGCGGTGGCCGACGCGGTACCGGGCCGGGTGGTCGTCGCCCAGCCCCGCCGGGTGGCCGCGCGCGCCGCCGCCCGACGGATGGCGGCCCTGCTCGGCGAGCAGGTCGGCGATCGGGTCGGCTACGCGGTGCGCGGCGAGCGGCGAGTCGGCCCGCGTACCCGGGTCGAGGTGGTTACCACGGGGCTGCTGGTCCGCCGGCTGCACCACGACCCCGAGCTGCCCGGCGTCGGCGCGATCCTGCTCGACGAGATCCACGAGCGACAGCTCGACGCCGACCTGGCACTCGCCTTCACCGTGGAGTCCCGGATCGCGCTGCGGCCCGACCTGTGGCTGCTGGCCATGTCCGCGACGCCGGAGGCGGACCGCTTCGCCGCCCTGCTCGGCGGTGCGGTGCCCGCACCGGTGGTGCGGGCGTCGGCGGCGCTGCACCCGGTGACCCGGGTCTGGGTGCCACCACCCCGGCCGGTGCCGCCGCCGGGCGCGGGACCGGTGGATCGGGCGCTGCTCGACCACGTCGCCGCGACCGTCCGGCAGGCTCTGGGCGAGCAGGACGGGGACCTGCTCGTCTTCCTGCCGGGGGTGGGCGAGATCGGGGCGGTCGCCGGGCGGCTGGCCGGGCTGCGCGACAGCGTTGACGTGCTGCGGTTGCACGGCCGCCAGACCGCAGCCGAGCAGGACACCGCCCTGCGGGCGGGGCGACGGCGGCGGGTGGTGCTGGCCACGGCGGTGGCGGAGAGCAGCCTGACCGTGCCGGGCGTACGCACGGTGGTGGACGCCGGCCTGTCCCGGGTGGCCCGGCTGGACCTGGCCCGAGGGCTGGGTGCGCTGGTCACCGTGCCGGTCTCCCGGGCGGCGGCCACCCAGCGGGCGGGCCGGGCCGGCCGGGAGGCACCGGGCCACGTGTACCGCTGCTGGACCCAGGCGGCGCACGAGCGGCTGCCGGCACAGCCGGAGCCGGAGATCACCACCGCCGACCTGACCGGTTTCGCCCTGGAGTTGGCTGCCTGGGGTGCTCCCGACGGCCACGGGCTGGCGCTGCCCGACCCGCCTCCGGCAGCGGCCATGGCGGTGGCCACGGAGACGTTGACCGCCCTCGGTGCGCTCGGACTGGACGGCCGGATCACCGGACGGGGTCGGGCGATCGTCGCCGCCGGAGCTCATCCCCGGCTGGCGCGGGCCCTGCTCGACGGGGCCGCCCGGGTGGGTGCGGACCGCGCGGCCGAGGTGGTGGCGATACTCGCCGAGCAGACCGTCGCCGGGTCCGGCGACGACCTCGCCGCCGCCTGGCGCCGGCTGCGCTCCGGCACCGACCCGGGCGCGACGGCACGCTGGCGTACCGAGGTGCGTCGCCTGCGCGCGGCGCTACCGGCCGCCGCCGGAGACCAGCCGGCCCTCGGCGCGGCGGCGCGGTTGCCCGACGACCTCGCCGCCGGGTTACTGGTCGGGCTGGCCTACCCGGAACGGCTGGCCCGGCTGCGACGGCCCGGCGGGTCGGCGTACCTGATGACCGGTGGGACCGCGGCGGAGCTGCCGCCGGGCTCGGCGCTGACCGGAGTCGACTGGTTGGCCGTGGCGGTGGCCGACCGCTCCCCCGGCGCACCGACCGCCCGGGTCCGGCTCGCCGCCGTCCTGGACGAGACGACCGCCCGCGAGGCGGGCGCTTCGCTGCTGCGCACCGAGCGGGAGATCGGCTGGTCGGGTACGGATGTGGTGGCCCGGGAGGTGGTCAGGCTCGGGGCGATCGAGCTGGTCGAGCGCCCGCTGTCCCGACCCGACCGGCACGAGGTGGGTGCGGCCCTGCTGACCGGGCTGCGCAGCGCCGGACTCGACCTGCTGACCTGGACGCCGGGGGCCCGGACGCTGCGCGAGCGGCTGGCGTTCTGCCGGCACGCGCTCGGCGCCGACTGGCCCGACGTGTCCGACGAGGCGCTGCTGGCCGACGCGCAGCAGTGGCTCGGGCCGGAGCTGGCCGGCGCCCGCCGCAGGGCCGACCTGGCCCGCGTCGACGTGGCCGGTGCGCTACGCCGGCTGGTGCCGTGGTCGCTGGCCGGGAGACTGGACGAGCTGGCCCCGGAGCGGATCACCGTGCCCAGCGGCTCGCGGATCCGGGTGGACTACGCCGACCCGGCGGCGCCGGTGCTCGCGGTCCGGCTCCAGGAGACGTTCGGCTGGCCGGACGCGCCCCGCGTGGGCGGCGGCCGGGTGCCGGTGCTGCTGCACCTGCTCTCCCCCGCCGGCCGGCCGGTGGCGGTCACCGCCGACCTGGCGTCATTCTGGCGGTCGGGCTATCGACAGGTCCGGGCCGAGCTGCGCGGCCGCTATCCGCGCCATCCCTGGCCGGAGGACCCGACCACGGCCACGCCGACCCGACGCGCCGGGCAGCGGCGCTGAGCGTCACGGCTCGTCGGCCACGTCCGCGACGACCACGGTGATGTTGTCCGGGCCGCCGGCCCGCAGCGCCAGGTCGATCAGCGCCCGGGTGCACGCCTCCCGGTCCGGGTGGCCGGCCAGCACCTCGGAAAGCGTCTCGGCCCGCACCACGTTGGACAGCCCGTCGCTGCACAGCAGCCAACGGTCGCCGGCCCGGGGCACCATCGTCGCGTACGTCGGAGAGACCTCGTCGCCCTGCAACGCCTGGGTGACCACGGCCCGGCGGGGGTGACTGCCGGCCTGGTCCGGGGTGATCAATCCCTGGTCGACGAGCATCTGCACGAAGGTGTCGTCCCGGGTGATCTGCTTGAGTACACCCTCGCGGAACAGGTAGGCCCGGGAGTCGCCCACGTGGGCCAACGCCAGGCAGCTTCCGGTACGCGCGAACAGCAACGCGGTCAGCGTGGTGCCCATCCCCTGCCGCTGCGGGTCCTCGGCGACCGCCTGGCGGATCCGGTTGGTGGCCAGCTGGATGCCGCTCTGCAACGCGGCGACCAACGCGTCCTCGGGTGTGGCCACGTCCAGCGGCGCCACCGCCTCGATGGCTATCGCGCTCGCCAGGTCGCCCGCGGCCATGCCGCCCATGCCGTCTGCGACCGCGACTAGCCAGCTGCCGGCGTGCAGCGCGTCCTGGTTGCCGCTGCGGATCAGCCCACGGTCGCTCGTCCCGGCGGAACGAAGCTTCAGGGTCATGGCACGCAGCCTGCCAGGAGAAGGGCTCAGTTGTCTCTAGGAGATCAGGACCACCCGGCGTGGCGCGGCAAATCTCACTGCCCGCCGACCCGAAGCCCATCGGGTGGAATCGATTGACACGGCCTGTCCACCCTGGAAACATGCCCGTTACCTGGGAGCGCTCCCAGCTCTCATGCCCCCACCATGCCCCCACCTCGAATGTTCCGTCCCGCTCGTCGGAAGGACTCCCCCGTGACGCCATCCCGACGTCGCCTCGCGGTGCTAGCCGCAGCGACCGCCGTGGCGCTGGTCGGCGTAAGTGCCGGCACCGCTTTCGCCGATCCACCCGCCGACGCACCCGAACAGATCCGCAACGGTGACTTCAGCGAGGGCTCGTCGCCCTGGTTCTCCTACGGCACCAATTCCCTCGGCGTGGTCGACGGCCAGCTCTGCGCCACCGTGGCCGGTGGCCTGGCCAACCCCTGGGACGCCGGCATCGGCCACGACGCGCTTCCGCTGATCGCCGGCGCCGAGTACACCCTCGGCTTCGACGTCACCTCCACCCCCGGTGGTCCGGTAGCCGCCGTGCTGCAACTCGGCAGCGAGCCCTACACCGGCTACTACTCGGTCACCGCCGCCGCGACACCGACCCAGCAGCGCGTCGAGCGCACCTTCGTCGCTCCGACCGACGACAGCCGCGCCCAGCTGATCTTCCAGGTCGGCGGTAGCGCCGAGCCGCGGACCGTCTGCCTGGACAACATCTCGCTGCGTGGCGGCAACCCGCCCGAGCCGTACGTGCCGGACACCGGCCCCCGGGTCCGGGTGAACCAGGTCGGTTACCTGCCCGGCGGACCGAAGAACGCCACGGTGGTCACCGAGGCGACCGAGGCGCTGCCGTGGAAGCTGCACGCCGCCTCGGGTGCCGTGCTGGCCAGCGGCACCACCACTGCCCGCGGGGTCGACCCGGCGTCGGCGCAGAACGTGCACTCGGTGGACTTCTCGTCGTACCGCACCCCGGGTCGAGGGCTGACGCTGGCCGTGGACGGCGAGGTCAGCCACCCGTTCGACATCTCCGGCACGCTCTACGACCAGCTCCGTTCGGACGCGTTGCAGTTCTTCTACATCCAGCGCAGCGGCATCGAGATCGACGGTGACCTGGTTGGTGAGGAGTACGCCCGCCCGGCCGGTCACCTGGGCGTCGCCCCGAACCAGGGCGACACCGACGTGCCGTGTGTCGCCGGGACCTGCGACTACCGCCTCGACGTGCGCGGCGGCTGGTACGACGCCGGTGACCACGGCAAGTACGTGGTCAACGGCGGTATCGCCACCTACCAGCTGCTGAGCACCTTCGAGCGGACCAAGAACGCCGCCACGGCCGGGTTCGGCGCCGACCTCGGCGACGGCACGCTGCGGCTGCCCGAGCGGGACAACGGGGTGCCGGACATCCTCGACGAGGCCCGCTGGGAGCTGGAGTTCCTGCTGCGGATGCAGGTGCCGGCCGGCAAGCCGCTGGCCGGGATGGCCCACCACAAGATCCACGACCGGAACTGGACCGGCCTGCCGATGCAGCCCGAGGACGACCCGGAGCCGCGCGAGCTGCACCCGCCGTCCACCGCAGCCACCCTGAACCTGGCCGCCGTCGCCGCCCAGTGCGCCCGGCTGTTCGCCCCCTACGACAAGGAGTTCGCGCAGCGCTGCGGCAGCGCGGCGAAGACCGCCTACGCGGCGGCCAAGGCCAACCCGGCCCGGTACGCCCCGTCGACCGGCAACGGCGGCGGCCCGTACGACGACACCAACGTCACCGACGAGTTCTACTGGGCGGCCGCCGAGCTGTACCTGACCACCGGCGAGCGCACCTACCTGACCGACCTGACCGCCTCGCCGCACCACACCGGCGACGTCTTCGACGCCCGCGGCTTCGGCTGGCAGAGCGTGGCCGCGCTGGGCCGCCTCGACCTGGCGACCGTGCCCAACGGGCTGCCGGCCGCCGAACTGGCCCGGGTCCGGGCGTCGGTCACCGCCGCCGCCGACGGCTACCTCGCCGAGATCCGCGGGCAGGCGTACGGGCTGCCCATGCCCGGCGACGCGAACAGCTACTTCTGGGGCGGCAACAGCAACGTCATCAACAACGCCGTCGTGCTGGCCACCGCCTTCGACCTGACCGGTGCGGCGAAGTACCGCGACGGCGCGGTGCAGGCCATGGACTACATCCTCGGCCGCAACGCGCTGAACATCTCGTACGTCACCGGGTGGGGCGAGCACGCGGCAGAGAACCAGCACAGCCGGATCTTCGGCTACCAGCTCGACCCGAGCATGCCGAAGCCACCGGCCGGCTCGATCGCCGGCGGACCGAACGCCGCCCTCCAGGACCCGTTCGTCGAGCAGCTGCTCGCCGGCTGCGCGCCGATGTTCTGCTTCGTCGACGACATCGCCTCGTACTCGACCAACGAGGTGGCGATCAACTGGAACTCCGCGCTGGCCTGGATCGCTTCGTTCCTGGCGGACCAGGGCGACTCCGGTGCGGTGCCGGCGCCCACCTGCACGGTGTCGTACACCAACTACGGCTCGTGGCAGGGCGGCACCGGCTTCACCGCCCAGGTGAACATTCGCAACACCGGCACCGCCACGGTCAACGGCTGGACCGCCCGGTTCGCCTTCACCGGTGACGCCAAGGTGCGCGAGGCGTGGATGGCCGACGTGACGCAGTCCGGGGCCACGGTGACCGCGAAGAGCGAGTCGTACAACTCGCGGATCAACCCGGGTGGCTCGGTGATGTTCGGTTTCAACGCCACCACCGCCGGCGGCGCGAACCCCGCACCCCACCTGATCACCGTCAACGGCGCACCCTGCGCCGCGTCCTGATCCCCGGGTGGGGTGCCGTCGGCGACCGGCACCCCACCCGGCCCCCACCCCAATAAGTTGACCAAGAAGTTCTGGTCCGGATTCCTGACGGATCCGGACCAGAACTTCTTGGTCATCGAGGGTGCCGACTGTGCGGGAGGTCACTGCCGGCCGGGACGCCCGGGGGACGGACCCAGCGCATAGGGTCCGGTCCATGGGTGCATCGGTGGACCTGGACAGGGTCCGGTCGGCGGTACGGCGTCAGGCCACCCGGGTCACCGCCGGCATCGCGGACATGGCGACCTATCTGGCAGCGCAGAACGGCGATCCGTCGCACCGCGAGGTCACCGGGCCGCTGCTGGCTGGCTCCGGCGCCAGCGGGGTGATCCGGCACCGGGGCGAGGTGATCGCCACCTGGGGCGATCCGGCCATCCCCGAAATGCTGTTCAGCGGCACCAAGAGCATGGTCGCCACGGTCGCCGGGGTGGCGTACGACGCGGGGCTGCTGGACCCCGACGCGCCGGTGACCGAGTCGGTCGACCATCCGACGCTCGCCGCGCTGCGGCTGCACGGCATCACCTGGCAACACCTGTTGCAGCAGACCAGCGGATGGATCGGCGAGCTGTGGGGCAAGCCGACCGAGGTCGACGCGCAGAGCCGACGCGAGGGCTTCGAACGCGAGGGTGCCCCGGGCGCCGGGTGGGCCTACAACGACGTACGGGTCAATCTGCTCTGCCTGGCACTGACCCTGCTGCTGCGCCGACCGCTGCCGGACGTGCTGCGCGAAGCCGTCCTCGACCCGCTCGGCGGCTCGCCCGACTGGTCCTGGCACGGCTACCGGGACAGCCTGGTCACGGTGGACGGGGTGACCCTGCCGGTGGTCAGCGGCGGAGCGCACTGGGGCGGTGGCATGTGGATCTCGGCGAACGATCTCGCGCTGGTCGGCGAGCTGTACCGGGCGCGGGGAGCCGGGCAGGGCCGGCGGTTGCTCAGCGCGGAGTGGATCGATCGCTGCTGGGCGCCCTGCGACCGCAACGCCGACTACGGCTACCTGTGGTGGCGCAACGACTCCCGCCGGGTCCAGTCGGCGGCCCCGGCGACCGGCCGCTGTGCCCGCGGCAACATGGGCCGCCACCTGCTCTGGGTCGATCCGGCTCGGGACCTCGTGGTCGCCTCCCACTGGGGCGACCACATCGGCGACCTCCTCGCCGAGGTGTCCGCCGCGGTGCCCGCTCGCTCCGGGCGGGACGGCGCGGCCGGCCCTCGCCTGGACGGCTGACCTCCGGCGGTAGCAGCATGGCGGCATGAACGATCTCGTGTTGCGCCCGGGTGGACCGCCGGACGCCCCGGCGGTGCTGCGGCTGCTCGACGACGCCACCGCCTGGCTGGTGGCGCGGGGTCGTACCGGCCAGTGGGGCACCGAACCCGCATCCACGGACCAGCGCCGCGTCGCGCAGGTCGATGCCTGGGTCACCAGCGGCGGCCTGTGGCTGGCGCAGGCGGGTGAACTGCCGGTGGGCGCGCTCGTGGTGGGCGCGGCGACCGGCTACGTGCCGCCCGCCACCGAGCCGGAACTGTACGTGAACCTGCTGGTCACCGATCGCGCGTCCGCCGGGAACGGGATCGGCGGCCGGTTGCTGGCGCACGCCGCCGACCTGGCCCGGAAGCGTGGCCTACGGTTGCTTCGGGTGGACTGCTACGCGGGCGACGACGGCGCGCTGGTGCGCTGGTACGAGCGGCAGGGCTTCACCGCCACCGAGCCGTTCACGGTCGAACGACCCGGCCGCCCGCCCTGGCCGGGTCAGGTGCTCGCCCGTCGCCTGGACTGAGCCACCGGCCGGTCAGCCGGCCGAGCCGCGCAGCTTCGGCAGCACCTGCTCACCGAACGCGTCCAGGAAGGGTCGTTGCTCCTGCCCGACGTGGTGCAGCGCGATCTGGTCGAAGCCGAGTTCCACGTACTCCTCCAGCCAACCCACGTGCCGGCCCAGGTCGGCGGAGATGTTGACCACCTCGGCGAGCCGGGACATCGGCACCTCGGCGGAGACCACGTCGAAGTGCTCGGGCGTCGCCAGGTCCCAGCAGACCGGCGGTGCGAAGACGTTGCTGCGCCACTGGTCGTAGGCGATCGCCTCGGCCTCGGCTTGCGCGGGCGCCCAGCTCAGGTGCACCTGCAGATGCACCGGCCCCCGGCCACCGGCCTCCCGGTACGCGTCGATCATCCGGCGCAGGTGATCGGGTGCCGCGTTGACCGTGATCAGCCCGTCCGCCCACTCGGCGCACCAGCGGGCCGTGGCGACGCTGACCGCCGCACCGACCAGCGCCGGTGGCTGCTCCGGACGGCTCCACAACTTGGCCCGGTCGACCCGGACCAGGCCGTCGTGGCTGACCTCCTCGCCGGCCAGCAGGGCACGGATGATCTCGACACACTCGCGCAGCCGGGCGTTGCGCACGTCCTTGCGCGGCCAGGCGTCGCCGGTGATGTGCTCGTTGGCGGCCTCACCCGAGCCCAGGGCCGCCCAGAACCGGCCCGGGTACATCGCGCCCAGGGTGCCGATGGCCTGCGCGATGATCGCCGGGTGGTAGCGCTGCCCGGGCGCGTTGACCACACCGAACGACAGCCCGGTGGCCTGTAGCGCCGATCCGAGCCAGGACCAGGCGAACCCGGAGTGTCCCTGGCGCTCGCTCCACGGCGCGAAGTGGTCGGAGCACATGGCGGCGTCGAAGCCGACGCTCTCCGCGTGAATCACCGCCTCCAGCAGCTCACGTGGGTGGATCTGCTCGTGGGAAGCGTGGAAACCGATCGCCGTCATGCCGCGGTTCCCTACCCACCTGGACGCCGCCCTATGCACCGGCCGAGCCGTCCCGGCGTAGCGGCGGGGCCGGTCTGTGCAGCGGCGGGCGGCCCGTGCAGCGGCGGGGCCGGGCTACTCGGAATGCGCGCCGGCACCGGCCGTGGCCGCGCCCACCCCCATCCAGACGGTCTTGACGTTGCAGAACTCGTGCATGCCCTGGGCCGACAGCTCCCGCCCGTAGCCGGAGTTCTTCACCCCGCCGAAGGGCAGCTCGGGGTAGGAGGTGGTCATGCCGTTGATGAAGACGGAACCGGCCTCCAGGTCGGTGGCGAAGCGCTCCTGCTCCTGCGGATCCCGGGTCCACGCGTTCGACCCGAGCCCGAAGGCGGTGCCGTTGGCCAGCTCGATCGCATCGTCGTACGACGACACCCGGTACAGGCCGGCGACCGGCCCGAACACCTCCTCGGCCCACATCCGCATCCCCGGGTTCAGGTCCGCCACCACGGTCGGCGGATAGAACCAGCCCGCACCGCCGGGTTTCTCGCCGCCGCAGAGCACGGTGGCCCCCTTGTCGACCGCGTCGCGCACCTGCGCGTCGACCTCGTCGCGGCCCCGCTCGCTGGCCAGCGGACCGACGTCGGTGTCCTCCGCCATCGGGTCACCCACCCGCAGCGCGGACATCCGATGCGCGAACGCCTCGGCGAAGACGTCGTAGACATCGGTGTGCACGATGAAGCGCTTGGCCGCGATGCAGGACTGGCCGTTGTTCTGGCAGCGGGCCGTGGTGGCGACCTCGGCGGCGAGTTCCACGTCGGCCGAGGGCATCACCACGAACGGGTCGCTGCCGCCCAGCTCCAGCACGGTCTTCTTCAGCTCCCGCCCGGCGATCTGGGCGATCGACCGGCCGGCGACCTCGCTGCCGGTCAGCGTCACGGCCCGCACCCGGGCATCACGCAGGATCCGGTCCACCGCGTCGGAGCCGACCAGCAGGGTGGTGAAGGCGCCCTCGGGAAAGCCCGCGCGGCGGATCAAGTCCTCCAGCAGCAGCGCGGTCTGCGGCACGTTGGAGGCGTGCTTGAGCAGGCCGGTGTTGCCGGCCATCAGCGCCGGGGCCGCGAAGCGCATGACCTGCCAGAGCGGGAAGTTCCACGGCATCACCGCCAGCACCGGCCCGATCGGCTGGTAACGGACGAAGGCCCGGGTGGCGGAGACCGCCCGGGCGTCGGCGGGTTCGTCGGCGAGGAACTCGACGGCCCGCTCGGCGTAGAAGCGGCAGGCGGCCGCGCACTTGGTCACCTCGGCCTTCGAGGCGGCGAGCGTCTTGCCCATCTCGGTGGTCATCAGCCGGGCGATCTCGTCCCGCTCCGCCTCCAGCAGGTCGGCCACCGTGTTCAGCCACCACCCCCGCTGTTCGAGCGTGGTGCCGCACAGCTGCCGGTACGCCAGGTCGGTCCGTTCGATCGCGCCGTCGAGCTGCTCGTCGGACATCGCCTCGTACGTCTTGAGCACCTGGCCGGTCACGGGGTTGGTGGTGGCGATGGTCATCAGGGCTACTCCCGTCACTCGAAGAGCGAGTGCCGCGCGCCGGGCTCCTCTGCGCGGCGGGCGGCGCGGCGGCGTTGGATGACGATCAGGTCGACGACGGCAACCACCGCGAAGACGGCACAGACGACACCCAACCAGGCCAGATCGGCACGGAACGCCAGCACCGCAAAAGCGATCATGGTGACGAGCCCGAAGCTGGCCAGCACGAGCCGCAGGTTCAACGCGCTGTACGCGTGACCGACCGTGCCGCGGGCCCGCCGGGGCTGTGATCTCGTCATCACCCCCACCTACCCGGCCCCGCCACAGCTAACCGTCGCCGCCGCACCCGCCTGCGCCCGCAAGCCGGCGACCGGAGGCATTGGGCGACCGAGGCGGCGGTAGCCCGCTCAGCAGCGCCAGGCGCCGCGGGCAGCCGCCTCGGTCGCGTAGGCGCGGAAGCTCTTCGGGTCGTGACCGGTCACCAGGCCGACGGTGTCGGTCGGCTGGCCGTCGCCCAGGTCGCGAAGCGCCGCGAACGCGGCGATCTCACCCTGCACCTGTGCGGCCGGCACGCCGAGCGGAAGCATCGCCGCCCGGTAGTCGTCGGCATCGCCGAGGTGACGCACCGGGCGACCGGCGGCGTCCGCGAGGATCTCCGCGGCCTCCCCGAAGGAGAGCGCGTGCGGCCCGGTGATCTCGTACGTCCGGCCGGCGTGGCCGGCAGCGGTGAGGCAGGCGACGGCGACGTCGGCGATATCGTCGGCGTCGACGAAACACTGTCGGGAATCGCCCACCGGCATGGCGATCTCCCCGGCGAGCACTGCTTCCCGAAAGACCCCCTCGTCGAAGTTCTGGTCGAACCAGTCGGCCCGCAGGATGGACCAGTCAACGCCGCAGGCGCGTACCGCCTCCTCCGCGGCCATCAGCCGGTCGTCGCCCATCGCCTCGATCGCCCGACTGGAGAGCAGGACGATCCGGCGCACCCCGAGTTGGGCCGCCAGCCGGACGAAATCGGAATCCACCGGCAACCCGTGCGGGGCCATCAGGTAGATCGCGGTGGCGTCGGTCACCGCCGGCCGCCAGGTGCGCCGATCGGCCCAGTCGAAACGCGCCGGCCCGGAGCGGGAGGCGGGCCGGACCGGTCGACCGGCCTCGCGCAGCCGGCTGACCACCCGGCGACCGGTCGTGCCGGTGGCGCCGAGCACGAGGATCAGGTCTTGGTTCGTCATCGCCCCAGTCGAGCAGTCAGCTGTGACAGTTTCACCGGTGGTGGGTTGCGTTACACCGGCCGGCCGTGAGCCTGCCTTTCCGCCGACCGGCGGGGAACATGGCAGACATGACCGTCTGTTCTGCCGCGCCGGTGACCGTCGCCGTCGCCCGACGCACCGATCCCGCCCGTACCGACGAGATGGTGGCGTGGATGCGGGCCGGCACCGCGCTGGCCGAGGCGTTTCCGGGTTTCCTCGGGGCGGGCTGGGTACGCAGCGCCCCGGGATCCGGCGAGTGGCACATGCTCTACCGCTTCGCCGACCAGGACATGCTGCGCCGCTGGGAGGAGTCGCCGCAGCGACGTTGGTGGCTGACCTCGGCGCAGGGCATCGTCGAGCACACCCGGGTCGAGCGCCGGACCGGCGTCGAAGGCTGGTTCGACCCGCCCCGCGAGGAGATCGTCGAGCGGCTGGACGCGACGGCGACCGTACCGCCGTCGCCGCCGCGCTGGAAGCAGGCGGTGACGATCTGGCTGGCGTTCTTCCCGCTCAGCCTCACCGCCACCCTGCTGACGGGTCGGCTCCTGCCGGACCTGCCGACCGCGGCGCGGGTGCTGGTCATGACGCTCACCCTCACCCCGCTGATGACATACCTGGTGCTGCCCAGGATCACCCGGGCGCTGCACTGGTGGCTGCACGGGCAGCGGGCACCCTGGCGCATACCACGCTGACCGGCACCACGACAGCCCTCTGCCGCATCCCCGACAACAGCGCGGGACCACCCACCGGCCCACCCGTAGAGTCACCATGCCGTCGCTCTGCGCTGTGAGGCTGGGGAAAGTGATGCCTGGACGCTGGACCACCGCCGTCGTCAGCCTGCTCGCACTCGTCGCGTTGGCCTGCGACGCGGGTGGGGATGCCGCGCCCCGACCGCCGGGGGGAACTCCCCCGCCCGGCTCACCGAAGGTCGTCGCGGCGCTCGGCGACTCGATCACCACCGGGTTCGGGTCCTGCCTGGTCCTGACCTCCTGCGAGCGGAACTCCTGGTCGACCGGGGACGGGCTGCGGGTCGACAGCCACTACCGGCGGCTACTCGACCGCAACCCGGGGCTGCGCGGCAAGGCGCACAACCACGCCCGACCGGGGGCCCGGGCCGCGGCGCTCGCCGGCCAGGCGGAGGCGGCGGTACGCGACCGCGCCGACTACGTGACCGTCCTGATCGGGGCCAACGACGCCTGCCGGGGCAGCATCGACGCGATGACGCCGGTAGCCGAGTTCCGGGCCGAGGTGGACCGGGGGCTACGGGTGCTGCGCGAGGGCCGCCCGAAGGCCCGGGTCCTGGTGGTCAGCCTCCCGAACCTGTACCGGCTGTGGGAGGTCGGCCACGACGATTCGCGGGCCGTCCGAGCCTGGCGACGCGGCGTGTGCCCGGCCCTGCTGGCCGAGGCGACCTCGACCGCACCGGCCGACCGGACCCGCCGGGCGGCCTTCCGGGAACGGGTCGCCGGGTACAACAGTCAACTGGCGGCGGCCTGCCGGGCGTACGGCTCCCGGTGCCGCTACGACGGCGGCGCGACCCACCGGATCCGGTTCGACCTGGACCTGGTCAACCCGCTGGACTACTTCCACCCCAATACGGCCGGCCAGTCCCGCCTGGCGGAGGTGACCTGGCGGTCCTCCGGCTACGCCGACTGACCGCCCGCCTCGTCCGGGCGGCGCGGCTCCGGGACCCGGGGGCCGCCGTGCTGGCGGTAGAGATTCCGGGAGCGCTCGGCCAGGTTCTTGGTGGCCGAGGAGTTCGCCCAGGTGCCGAAGACGATCGCCGCACCGGGCACCACCTTGGCGACGACCCGTTTCGCCGCGCGTACCCCGGCCATCTGTGCGAGGCGCACCCCGAGCCGCAGCATCACCCGACCGAGCGGCGCTGGCTGCCCACCACCGCCGAACAACGCGCCGGCCCGCTCCCGCCCGGCGGCCACCCCCAGCGCCAACCGGGCGCTCTCGGCGACCTTGTGCACCTTCTGCAGTATCAGCAGGTCGGCGGCGCGGTCGGGGTGGGTCGGGTCCACCCCGTGGGCGGCGGCGACGTGCAGCACCATCCGAGCCTGGGTCCAGGCCAGCACGCCCACGTCGATCACCGCGCCGGGAAGTCCGGCGGCGCCGGAGACCGCACCGGAGAGCCGGGCCCGGTTGACGAACCGGCGGACCGCCTGCTCCGCGAGCGTCTCGGCGGTGGCCTCCGGCTGCTCGGCACGGGCCTGCCGGGCCCACTGGGCCGCCTCCGGACCGAGCCGGCGCACCGCCTCGAGCGCGAGGTGCTCGGGAGCGTACTGGGGATCCTGGCGCATCCGGTCCCAGAGGGTGGCCGGCGGCGCCTCGGTTGCCCCGCCGCCTGCCGTGGACCGCGCGGAGGCCGGGGTGACGGGTTGGCCGTCGGTGGGGACCGGATCGCTCATCGCCTCTCCTTTCGGTGGTGCCCATCCATGTGTACCCCGCCGCGGCAACGCCGTACCGGCCGACGGTCACCCGTCGATGCCGGGCCGGGCGGCCCGGCGCGGCAGGAATGCACGAGGATGGCAGGTACGTTCTGGCGATCGGGACGTCGTCAACCCGGCGACCCGTTACGCACATGCAGGGAGGCCGCACCGGTGCTCGACCCACACGAGCTCTACGAACTCACCGACGATCTGCCCGACCTCGGTCAACCGGTCCTGATTCAGGCGCTCACCGGTTTTGTCGACGCCGGCAACGCCGGCCGGCTGGCCCGCGAACAGCTGCTCACATCGCTGGAGTCCCGTCCGATCGCCCGATTCGACCTGGACCAGATCTTCGACTACCGCTCCCGACGCCCGGTGATGACCTTCGTCGAGGACCACTGGGAGAGCTACGAGGCGCCGGAGCTGGAGCTGCGCCTGCTCCACGACGACGACGAGACCCCCTTCCTGCTGCTCACCGGGCCCGAGCCCGACCTGCAGTGGGAACGGTTCACGGCCGCCGTCGCCGAGCTGTCGGCCCGGCTGGACGTACGGCTCACCGTCGGGCTCAACGCGATCCCGATGGCGGTGCCGCACACCCGACCGACCGGCGTGACCGCGCACGCCACCCGGCGGGACCTGATCGCCGGATACGAGCCGTGGCTGCAACGGGTCCAGGTCCCCGGCAGCGTGGGACACCTGCTGGAGTTCCGCCTCGGTGAGGCCGGCCGGGACGCGCTCGGCTTCGCCGCGCACGTGCCGCACTACGTGGCGCAGGCCGAGTACCCGGCCGCCGCCGAGGTGCTGCTGGCGTCGGTGTCCCGCAGCACCGGCCTGCTGCTGCCCCGCGACGGGCTTCGATCGGCCGCCGAGGTGGTCCGGGTGGAGATCGACCGCCAGGTCGCCCAGAGCGACGAGGCCACCGCCCTGGTCCACGCCCTCGAAGAGCAGTACGACGCGTACGCCCGCGGCCAGGGCGGGAAGAGCCTGCTCGCCGCGGAGAACGGCCCGCTGCCCACGGCCGAGGAGCTCGGCGCCGAGCTGGAGCGGTTCCTGGCCGAGCAGACCCGCCCCAACAACGACAGCTAGCTGTCCGGAGGTAAGGAAGGGCCCCTTGTTATCGCCTGGTGCATAGCAGGGGGCCCTTGTTATCACCATTCGGCCGCGAGCCGGCCGCGCGAGCCGACCGGTCATGCGGCAGGCTGAGACCATGCGCCTGGCGACCTGGAACGTCAACTCGGTGAAGGCCCGCCTGCCCCGGCTGCTCGACTGGCTGGCCGGGACCGGGCCGGACGTGGTCTGTCTGCAGGAGACCAAGTGCCCCGACGGCGCTTTCCCGGTCGCCGAGGTGGGCGAGCTGGGTTACACCGTGGCCAGCCACAGTGACGGCCGGTGGAACGGGGTGGCCATCCTGTCGCGGGTCGGGCTGGCCGACGTCGCGGTCGGGTTCCCCGGCGAACCCGGGTTCCCCGAGCCGGAGGCCCGGGCGATCGCGGCGACCTGCGACGGGCTGCGGGTCTGGTCGGTGTACGTGCCGAACGGCCGGACTCCCGAGGACC
This sequence comes from Micromonospora phaseoli, assembly GCF_900109115.1. Taxonomy (GTDB): domain Bacteria; phylum Actinomycetota; class Actinomycetes; order Mycobacteriales; family Micromonosporaceae; genus Micromonospora; species Micromonospora phaseoli. The sequence continues at coordinate 753,067 of NZ_FNYV01000001.1, read as the reverse complement.
CGCACTACGCGTACAAGCTGGCCTGGCTGGCGGCCCTGCGGGACGCGCTGGATGCCGAACTGAGCGCCGGTCCGGCGCTCGCGGTCTGCGGCGACTTCAACGTCGCCCCGACCGACGACGACCTCTGGGATCCGGCGTTGTTCGTCGACTCCACCCACGTCACGCCGGCCGAGCGGGCGGCGCTGGCGGCGCTGCGCGACCTCGGCCTCAGCGACGTGGTGCCCACCCCGATGAAGGGCCCGCATCCCTACACCTACTGGGACTACCGGGCCGGGATGTTCCACCAGAACAAGGGCATGCGGATCGATCTGGTGTACGCCTCGGCGGCGGTGGCCCGCGCCGTCCGCTCGGCATACGTGGACCGAGACGCCCGCAAGGGCAAGGGCCCGTCCGATCACGCCCCGGTCGTGGTCGACACCGATCTGGTCCCATCAGTCGAATCCTTCTGACCTGGACCCGACCCCACCCCGTGAATCCTGGTACGAAACCACCCCCCGGAGGGGCGTTGCCGTACCAAGATCTGCTCGCGGTCTAGGGTGGGGTCATGGCAGTCGTGAAGATCAACGCGATCGACGTCCCGCCCGGTGCCGGTGAGGAGTTGGAGAAGCGGTTCGCCGCCCGCGCCCGCGCCGTGGAGAACTCCCCCGGATTCCTCGGATTCGAGCTGCTGCGCCCGGTGGCCGGCGAGAGCCGCTACTTCGTCTACACCCGGTGGGAGACCGAGCAGGCGTACCAGGACTGGGCCGCCGGCCCGGCCCGTGCCGCCCACGCCGCGCCACCCGGTGCCGAGCAGCGCCCCCCGGTCGCCTCCGGCGCCAGCCTCCTCGAGTTCGAGGTGGTCCAGCAGGTCCCTTGAGCCAGCCTGCCGCGCACCCGACCCGGGCGGGTCAGGCAGCGCGGGTGGAGGTGAGGGTGGCGAAGGCGATCACGTTGTCCGCGTAGCCGGTCCCGCCACCGAGCCACTGGCCGCCGCAGGTGATGAGCCGCAGGCTGGCCGGGCCGTCGTGGCCGTACACCCGGTCCGCCGGCAACTGGTCCTTCGGGAAGTGCTCCACCGAGTCCACGGTGAAGACGGCCACCGAGCCATCCTCCCGAGCCACCTCGACCGTGTCGCCGACACCCAGCTTGCCCAGGTCGTAGAAAACCGACGGGCCGCTCTTGGTGTCGACATGCCCGACGATGACCGCCGGACCGGGCTCCCCCGGGACAGGCCCGCGGTCATACCAGCCGGTCTCCTCGTGACGGCTCAACGGCGGCACGGCGATCGAGCCGTCCGGTGCGTCGCCGACCGGCTTGACCGGAGCCGAGACCTCGATCGACGGGACGGACAGGCTCACCGGCCGGGCGACCGTGGGGGTGACGGGCGCACCGGCCGACGACTGCGCGCCACCGACGGCCGCCCATTCCAGCGGCCCTCCGACGGTACGACCCAGCCCGGCTCCGGTGGCGAAGACACCGGCCAGCACCAGCAGCACGGCGAGCGGAAGTGACCAGGGACTACGGCCGGATCGTGGCGCGCGGCCGGTGGCACCGGGCGCGCCGGTGGATCGCGGTACCCCACCGACGGTGGGCGGCGTGAAGATCTCCGGGTGCGGCGCGAGCTTGGCCGGACGAAGCCTGGCGTCGCCCGCCGGCGGCACGAAGGGCCCGGCGTCGCCCGCCGGCGGCACGAAGGACCCGGGGCGGGAGGCCGGAGGCGGCACGAAGGGCCCGGGGTGGGACGCCGGCGGCGGCACGAAGAGGTCGGGGCGAGGTCCGGGACGAGGCGGAACGCCGGGAGGACGGGCGGCCCGCGCGGAACCGGCGGCTCGGGACTGGTACGTGGAGCCGGCGGGTCGGGGTCCCCGACCGGAGCCGGTGGGTCTGGGTGCGCGTGCGGCGGTCATGGCGAGGTCACCGGCGGCTGCCGCGGCGACGCGCCGCCGCTACCCACACAACCATGCCGGTGAGCGTCAGCGCGAGCCCGCCGGGCAGCAGCAGCCCGGCGAGTACGCCGTCTGCGCCGCCGCCGAATCCGGTCGCCGGCCCACGGCTGGGCTTCGGCGGCCGGGTGCTGGGCTTCACCTGGCGTACCACCTGGACCATGGTGGACGCGGTCTCGCCGCCCCGGCATTCCAGCTTGACCCGGTAGTTCCCGGGCAGCACCCGCTCCTTCACCATGGCCGTCCCGGTCAGCAGTCCACGCTGCGACTGCACGGCGACCCGGCCGAACGCGTCCGAGACGACGATGGCGCCCACCGAGTTGTCGTGGCAGCTCGCCCGGAGCCCGACCAGGTGTCCCGGTTCCACCATGCTCGGCGAGACCTCCACGAACACGCTCGGGCCCGGCTGCGGCGCCGCAGCTGGCGCACCAGGCTGCGCATCACCGGGCTGCCCAGCGACGACCGGCGCGACGGCGGCCAGGGCGGGCGCCGCCGGGTACCCCGATTCCGCCCTGACCGGTACGGGTGGCGACAGGGGTGCCGCCACGGCCGGTGCCGCCGGTAGCAGCGGAGTGGCCAGGGCGATCGCGAGCAGCGGTGCGACGGCCGCGAGAGCGAACGGTGGGACGCGGGTCGAGGCGCAAGGCAGCGCCGGACGAGTACGGGTCACTGACACGATGCCCCCTCCCGGCGCTGATGCGCAGTCGCCGGGTGCCGCCGGACACCCGGTTCTCGCCTTACCGATGATGGTCTCACCACCGGACGTACCTCACATCCGATCCGGCCCGGTGCTCGCGTAGGCTCGGTTCGCAGTGACCTCCACCGACCCGATCCCCAGCGTCGCCGCACCGTATGCGGCGCGGACGATCCGCACCTTCCACCCGCGTCGTGGCCGGATGAGCGGCCGGCAGGTGGCGGCGTTGGAACAGCTCTGGCCGGTCTACGGCCTGCACGTCGCCGACGCCGCCCCGATCGATCCCGTCGACCTGTTCGGCCGTCGAGCTCCGCTGGTCCTCGAAATCGGTTCCGGCATGGGCGACACGACGGTCGAGATGGCCGCCGCCGACCCGGATCGAGATTATCTGGCGGTCGAGGTGCACACGCCCGGAATCGCCAACCTGCTGGACCTGGTCCACCAGCGTGAGCTGGGCAATGTCCGGATCGTCGAGGGCGACGCGTTGGATCTGCTCGATCTGCTGCCGCCCGATTCACTGGACGCGGTGCACATCTTCTTTCCGGATCCGTGGCCGAAGTCCCGGCACCACAAGCGGCGGTTGATCCAGCCGGCCCACGTCGCGCGACTGCGCTCCCGGCTGGCCGTGGGTGGCACGCTGCACTGCGCCACCGACTGGGCGGCGTACGCCGAGTCGATGCGGGCCACCCTGGACGCCGACCCGGGCCTGGTCAACCCGCACGACGGCTACGCACCCCGGCCGGCCCACCGGCCGGTGACCCGGTTCGAGCGGCGGGCGCTAATCGACGGCCGGCCGATCGCCGACCTGATCTACCGCCGCAGGTAAGGAAGGGCCCCTTGTTAACGCCTGGCGTACCAAAGGGGCCCCCTCCTAACAACCAGCGGCGAACAGCCCGACGGATCCCGGTTGGCGTCGGCGTCCACGGTCGGGGCACCATGGACCGGCCATGACACTCACCGCCGCGCTGCCGAAGTCCACCGACCCCGACACCCTCTACGACGCGTTCGCCAGTTGGGCGTCCGAGCGCGGCCTCGACCTCTATCCCCACCAGGAGGAGGCGGTCATCGAGATCGTCTCCGGGGCGAACGTGATCATGAATACCCCGACCGGTTCGGGCAAGAGCCTGGTCGCCATCGCCGCGCACTTCGCCGCCCTGGCCGAGGACCGGACGACCTTCTACACCGCGCCGATCAAGGCCCTGGTGTCGGAGAAGTTCTTCGCGCTCTGCGAGGTCTTCGGCGCCGAGAACGTCGGCATGCTCACCGGCGACGCGAGCGTCAACGCCGACGCCCCGATCATCTGCTGCACCGCCGAGATCCTCGCCAACCTGGCGCTACGCGAGGGCACCCGGGCCGACGTCGGCCAGGTGGTCATGGATGAGTTCCACTTCTACGCCGAACCGGACCGGGGCTGGGCCTGGCAGGTGCCGCTGATCGAGCTGCCCCAGGCGCAGTTCGTCCTGATGTCGGCCACGCTGGGCGACACCACCCGGTTCGTCGACGACCTGACCCGGCGTACCGGCCGGCCGACCGCCGTCGTCCGCTCGGCCGAGCGGCCGGTCCCGCTGCTCTTCTCGTACGCGATGACGCCGCTGCACGAGACCCTGGAGGAGCTGCTGGAGACCAAGCAGGCCCCGGTGTACGTCGTGCACTTCACCCAGGCCGCCGCCCTGGAGCGCGCCCAGGCGCTGATGAGCGTCAACGTCTGCACCCGGGCCGAGAAGGACATGATCGCGCAGGCGATCGGCGGGTTCCGGTTCACCTCCGGCTTCGGCAAGACGCTGTCCCGACTGGTCCGGCACGGCATCGGCGTGCACCACGCCGGCATGCTGCCCAAGTACCGCCGGCTGGTGGAGACCCTCGCGCAGGCCGGGCTGCTCAAGGTCATCTGCGGTACGGACACTCTCGGTGTCGGCATCAACGTGCCGATCCGCACGGTGCTGTTCACCGGCCTGTCCAAGTACGACGGGGTGCGGACCCGGCTGCTCAAGGCCCGCGAGTTCCACCAGATCGCCGGCCGGGCCGGGCGGGCCGGCTTCGACACCCTGGGCCGGGTCGTGGTCCAGGCTCCCGAGCATGTCATCGAGAACGAGAAGGCCCTCGCCAAGGCCGGTGACGACCCGAAGAAGCGGCGCAAGGTGGTCAAGAAGAAGCCGCCGGAGGGCTCGATCGGCTGGGGCGAGCCGACCTTCACCCGCCTGGTCGAGGCCGAGCCGGAGCCGTTGACCTCCAGCTTCCAGGTCAGCCACTCGATGCTGCTCAACGTCATCGGCCGCCCCGGCGACGCGTTCGCGGCCATGCGACACCTACTCACCGACAACCACGAGGAGCGGGCCGCCCAGCGTCGGCACATCCGCCGGGCCATCGCCATCTACCGGGCGCTGAGGGCCGGCGGCGTGGTCGAGGAGCTGCCCGAACCGGACGAGACCGGCCGACGGGTCCGGCTCACCGTCGACCTTCAGCTCGACTTCGCGCTCAACCAGCCGCTGTCGCCGCTGGCGCTGGCCACCATCGAGCTGCTGGACAGCGAGTCCCCGTCGTACGCCCTCGACGTGCTGTCGGTGATCGAGTCGATCCTCGACGACCCACGGCAGGTCCTCTCCGCGCAGCAGTTCAAGGCCCGCGGCGAGGCGGTCGCCGCGATGAAGGCCGACGGCATCGAGTACGAGGCCCGCCTCGAACTGCTCGACGAGGTGACCTGGCCCAAACCCCTGGCCGAGCTGCTGGGCAACGCGTACGAGATGTACCGGCAGGGGCACCCGTGGGTGGCCGACCACCAGCTCTCCCCCAAGTCCGTCGTACGCGACATGTACGAGCGGGCGATGACCTTCACCGAGTTCGTGCAGTTCTACTCGCTGACCCGCTCCGAGGGCCTGGTGCTGCGCTACCTCGCCGACGCGTACAAGACGCTGCGGCAGACGGTGCCCGGCGAGGCCAAGACCGAGGAGCTGGTCGACCTGATCGAGTGGCTCGGCGAGCTGGTCCGGCAGGTCGACTCCAGCCTGATCGACGAGTGGGAGCGGCTGCGCAACCCCACCGACCTGCCGGAGGTCGCCTCCGCACTGGCGGACCGCCCGGCCGCGGTGACCCGCAACGCGCGGGCGTTCCGGGTGCTGGTGCGCAACGCCCTGTTCCGCCGGGTCGAGTTGGCCGCGCTGCGTCGCTGGGACCTGCTCGGCGAACTGGACGCAGGCGAGGGGTGGAACGCCGACGCCTGGGCGGACGCGCTGGAGCCGTACTTCGAGTCGTACGACGGGATCGGCACCGGGCCGGACGCCCGCGGGCCCGCGCTGCTCATGATCGAGCAGGGTCGGGAGCGCTGGACGGTTCGGCAGATCCTCGATGACCCGGCGGGCGACCACGACTGGGGCATCAGCGCCGAGATCGACCTGGCCGCCTCCGACGAGGCGGGCGCCGCCGTCGTCCGGATCACCGACGTCGGCCAGTTGTAGTAAGTCCGTTCTTCAGGGGCCATCCGGAGTGTCCGGGTGGCCCCTTATCTGCCCTGGGCGATGTCAGGGTCGTCGATTAGAATGTATGTACTAATCGAGTTCCTGACCTGGGAGGATGCTCGTGACCGCACCCATCTCTGCCCCCCTGACGCCGTACGCCACCCTCCTCGGTTTCACCCGGTACGTCGACCGCACCGGGCCGACCAAGGCCAGCTTCGTCGGCGGCCTGCGCCGCCAGCGGGCCAGCCGCTCCGGATTCAACCCGCACGGCCAGTTCGTCAAGGCGCTGAAGGCCGACATCGCCTTCCACACCGGCGGCACCCACCTGGCGCAGGTGGTCGAGGTGGTCAAGCCCCGGTGGCGCCCGCTCTACCAAGCCCTCGTCCCCGGGGCGACCACCTGGCTGCACTCGCTCGGTGAGCCGGCCGGCATCAACCTGGCCCAGACCCGGGACGCCCTGGCCATGCTCGGCGACCTCCCGATCAAGATCAACCCCCACTTCGGCATCCGGTACGCCGACGGTCGCGCCGAGGCGGTGCGGCTGCACTTCGATGAGGCCCCGCCCAGCGAGGAGGCGATGCTGGCCGCACTGCACCTGACGGCCCGTCACATCGACGCCGTACTCCCGCATGCCGAGCCGGTCCTGGTCGATGTGCGCCGGGGCACGGCCCACCGGATGCCCGGCGACGCCAAGCCGGACGAGATCGAGCGGTGGCTCGCCGGTGAGGCCGCCGCCTTCCGCGCCATCTGGTCCGCCGCCTAGCGTCGAGCCGCCGGGTCGAGGGTTATCCGCAGGGGCAGCGGTGGTGGGCCCCACTCGTCGCGGGTGGGGCCACGCCAGGGCCGGTCCCGGCGACAGCTACTCCGTGAAGTAGGCGGCACTCTCTTGGTCTGCCGGATAGTAGGACTCGATCGCGATTTCGTCGATCGCGATGTCCATCGGGGTGCCGAATGTGGTGATGGTCGAGAACAGCCGCAGCTCTCGTCCGTCGATCCGGAGGATCATCGGGATCACCACGTCGGCGTCGACCCGTTGGCCCATCGGGTCCTCCGGCGACGGGTTCAGCAGTTCTTCGTAGAGCGCGGTGAGCTCCGCGTCGGGAGCGGTGGCGAGTTGGCGCGAGATCCGGCTGCGGAACACCGCGCGCACGTCGGCCAGGTTGACGACCATCGGAGCGAGCCCGCGCGGGTCCAGGCCCAGCCGGACCAGGTTCACCGGCGGCCGCAGCAGATCGGGAGCGACCTGCGCGAAGAACGGGTCGACCGCGCGGTTGGTCATCACGATGTTCCACCGACGGTCGAAGACCAGCGCCGGATACGGCTCGTGCGCCTGGAGCACCCTGCGGACCGCGTCCAGGGCTGCCGACAGAGCGGTGTCGTCGAGCGGACGCTCCGCGTACCGGGGCGCGAAGCCGGCGGCGAGCAACAGTCGATTGCGATCGCGCAGCGGCACATGGAGCTGATCGGCAAGCCGGAGGATCATGTCCGCGCTCGGCTTGGACCGGCCGGTCTCGACCAGGCTGACGTGACGAGCCGAGACATCCGCGGCGATCGCCAGGTCGAGTTGGCTGAGTCCCCGGCGCTGCCGCCACTGCCGCATGAGTTCCCCGACCGTGTACACGATCATGAGCGTACTCATCGTCGCGCCGGGCGCCATGAAGTGCGAGTTCATCGACAACCCAACGGGCGGGGGAAACACTTGGCCCCATGACCACTGAGAACACAAGCATCGTCCAGCGTGCGCTGGCGGGGCTGATCGAGACGGGCGACGTCGACACGCTCGCGTCGTTCCTCAGCGACGACTTCATCCACCACCGGCCGGATTCGACAACCGCGACCAAGGCGGAATGGCTGGCCGCTGTCCGCGCCGCGCTGGGCCCGACCGCCGGCATGCAGGTCGAAATCCTCCACCTGCTGGCCGACGGTGACCACGTCGTGGTGCACTCGCGACGCCGGCTACCCGACGCGGGACCGGAGATCGTGGTCGTCGACGTCATGCGTATCGCCGACGGGCGCATCGCCGAGATATGGGAGATCATCGAACCGGTGGCCCACGCAGCCGCCAATATGGCGTGGTGGGAATCTGCCCGGGGGTAGGCAGCCACGATGCGCACTCCTGATCAGGTCAGGTGTTGCGCCGACCGCTAGAACCCGAGGTCGCCCACCGGTACGACCTTCGGGTCGTCGGCCGGGCCGACGATCACCCGCAGCTCCGGGAAGAGATCGACCAACAGGTTTCGGCACGGCCCGCAGGGGGTGAGGACGCTCCGGCCTCGGTCGCCCACCGTGACCATGGTCTCCAACGGCCCCACTCCCTGCGTGGCGGCGGCGCCAATCGCGATCACCTCAGCGCAGGCACCCCCGGTGACGTGCACCACGTTCACCCCGGACACGACCCGACCATCGGCGGTTCGGGCCGCCGTGGCGCGGGTGTGGGCGGCGCTGCGGCAGCGCAGCTTGGCCACCGCGCTGGCGGCCTGCACCAGCGCCCGATCCGTGTCCCGCATCGTCATCGACGTCCCCGCGCTCGCTCCTGGTGGTTGATCAACGATAGCGCCCCGCCAGTCCGGGTCGAGAGCAGCCGGCCGCCGGCGGCGGTGATTGCCGGCCGCCAGGAGACGGGTCGGGCAGGTAACCAGGAGGCGGCTCGCCGGCGGGCTGCCTATCCTTGGGCACGCCATGCAGAATCCAGCCGCACCCGTCACGAGCGACCCCGTCCGCGAGTTGCAGCGTCGCCTCGCCCTGCTGATGTTCCGCGACCAGCGCCACCTGCGGCGGCGACTCGACGGGGTGCGGAAGCTACGCGACCCGCAGCGGCGCGAGTCGGCGCTGGCCGAGATCGCCGCCGACGTGGCGGCGGCCGAGGGTCGCCTGGAGCGGCGGCGGGCCGCGGTGCCGGTGGTCACCTACCCGGCCATCCTGCCGGTGAGCGAGCGCAAGGACGACATCGCCGCGGCGATCCGGGACCACCAGGTGGTGATCGTGGCCGGCGAGACCGGCTCCGGCAAGACCACCCAGTTGCCCAAGATCTGTCTGGAACTGGGGCGCGGGATCAACGGACTGATCGGGCATACCCAGCCCCGGCGGCTGGCCGCGCGTACGGTCGCCGATCGGATTGCCGAGGAGTTGGGCACCGAACTGGGCGACGTGGTCGGCTACAAGGTGCGCTTCACCGATCAGGTCAGCGAGAACAGCCTGGTCAAGCTGATGACCGACGGCATCCTGCTGGCCGAGTTGCAGACCGACCGGATGCTCCGCCAGTACGACACCTTGATCATCGACGAGGCGCACGAGCGCAGCCTCAACATCGACTTCATTCTCGGCTACCTCAGGCAACTGCTTCCCCGTCGCCCCGACCTCAAGGTGATCATCACCTCGGCGACCATCGAGACCGACCGGTTCGCCCGGCACTTCGCCGGCCCGCCGACCGCCGAGCACCCCGACGGCGAGCCGGCGCCGGTGGTGGAGGTCTCCGGCCGGACCTATCCGGTCGAGGTGCGCTATCGACCGCTGGTCGAGGTCAACGAGAACGCGGTCGCCGACGACGGGGACGAGGAGAACGTCCGCGACCAGATCCAGGCGATCGGCGACGCGGTCGAGGAACTGGCCGTCGAGGGGCCCGGCGACATCCTGGTCTTCCTCAGCGGTGAACGGGAGATCCGGGACACCGCCGAGGCGCTCGGTAAGCTGGTGCAGCACAAGCGGTCACTACTTAACACCGAGATCCTGCCGTTGTACGCCCGGCTGAGCGTCGCCGAGCAGCACCGGGTCTTCGCCCCGCACGCGGGACGGCGGGTGGTGCTGGCCACCAACGTCGCGGAGACCTCGCTGACGGTCCCCGGCATCAAGTACGTGGTGGATCCCGGCACCGCCCGGATCTCCCGCTACTCCCAGCGGTTGAAGGTGCAACGGCTGCCCATCGAGCCGGTGTCCCAGGCGTCGGCGAACCAGCGCAAGGGCCGCTGCGGGCGCACCTCGGACGGCATCTGCATCCGGCTCTACGACGAGCAGGACTTCGCCGCCCGGCCCGAGTTCACCGACCCGGAGATCCTGCGCACCAACCTGGCCTCGGTCATCCTGCAGATGACCGCCATCGGTCTCGGCGACATCACCGCCTTCCCGTTCATCGACCCACCGGACAGTCGCAACGTCGCGGACGGCGTGAATCTGCTGCACGAACTGGGGGCGTTCGACCCCGCCGAGACCGACCCGGCCCGGCGGCTCACCGCGCTGGGCCGGCGGCTCGCCCAACTGCCGGTCGATCCCCGCCTGGCCCGGATGGTGCTGGAGGGCGAACGCAACGGCTGCGCCACCGAGGTGATGGTGATCGCCGCGGCGCTGTCGATCCAGGATCCACGCGAGCGGCCCGCGGAGAAGCAGGCCCAGGCCGACCAGGCGCACGCCCGGTTCGCCGACGCCGAATCCGACTTCGTCGCGTACCTCAATCTCTGGCGGTACCTGCGCGAACAGCAGCAGACCCTCTCCTCCAGCGCCTTCCGCCGGATGTGCAAGGCCGAGTACCTCAACTACCTGCGGATTCGCGAGTGGCAGGACATCGTCAGCCAGTTGCGGCAGGTGCTGCGTACCGGCGAGGGGGACGGCCGGGGACACGGCCGGCGGGGCACGGCCCAGGCCGCGCCCGACGGCGGTGGACGACGCCAGCCCGGCGCGGACCTGCCGGAGGAGATCGACACCCCGAAGGTGCACCAGTCGCTGCTGCCCGGCCTGCTGTCCCACATCGGCCTCAAGGACGCCCAGAAGCACGAGTACCTGGGGGCACGCGGGGCCAAGTTCGCGCTCTTCCCCGGCTCGGCGGTGTTCCGCAAGCCGCCGCGCTGGGTGATGGCGGCCGAGCTGGTGGAGACCTCCCGGCTCTGGGGTCGGGTGAACGGCCGGATCGAGCCGGAGTGGGTCGAGCCGCTCGCCCAGCACCTGGTCAAGCGCAGCTACAGCGAGCCGCACTGGGAGAAGAAGCAGGCGGCGGTGATGGCGTACGAGAAGGTCACCCTCTTCGGCGTACCGCTGGTCACCGCCCGCAAGGTGAACTTCGGCCGGATCGACCCGGTGCTGAGCCGGGAGCTGTTCATCCGGCACGCGCTGGTCGAGGGAGACTGGTCCACCCACCACCAGTTCTGGGGGGACAACCAGCGCCTGCGCACCGAGGTGGAGGAGCTGGAGCACCGGGCTCGGCGACGCGACATCCTGGTCGACGACGAGACGGTCTTCCAGTTCTACGACGAGCGGATCCCGGCCGAGGTGGTCTCGGGACGGCACTTCGACACCTGGTGGAAGAAGACCCGGCGGGAACAGCCCGACCTGCTCACCTTCACCCGGGAGCTGCTGGTCAACGCGGGCCGGGGCGGGGTGGACGAGGCCGACTTCCCCGACCAGTGGAGTGCCGACGGAGTGGCCCTGCCGCTGACGTACACGTTCGAGCCGGGCACCCCGACCGACGGGGTGACGGTGGAAATCCCACTGCCGCTGCTCAACCAGGTGCCGGCCGACAGCTTCGACTGGCAGGTGCCCGGGCTGCGCGAGGAACTCGTCATCGCGCTGATCCGGTCGCTGCCGAAACCGGTGCGGCGCAACTTCGTGCCGGTGCCCGACTACGCCCGCGCCGCCCTGGCCGCGATCACCCCCGGCGAGGAGCCGCTGCTGGACGCGCTGACCCGGCAGCTGCGCCGGATGACCGGGGTTACGGTGCCCCGGGACGCCTGGGACGTCGGCAGGTTGCCGCCGCACCTGCGGGTCACCTTCCGGGTGCTCGGCGACGACGACAAACCGGTCGCCGAGGGCAAGGACCTGCCGGCCCTGCAACGTCAGCTCAAGGCGGAGGTACGCCAGGTGGTGGCCGCCGCCGCACCGGACGTGGCCCGCACCGGGCTGACCGGGTGGGAGATCGGTGCCCTGCCGCGCACCATCGAGCAGGTGCGCGCCGGGTACGCGGTGACCGCCTATCCGGCGCTGGTGGACGAGGGCAGCACGGTCGGGGTGCGGGTGTTCGACTCCCCGGCCGAGCAGGAGGCAGCCCACTGGGCGGGCACGCGGCGGCTGCTGCGGCTGACCGTGCCGTCGCCCGCGAAGTTCCTCCAGGGGCGGCTGACCAACGAGGCGAAGCTGGCGCTGTCCCGAAACCCGCACGGCGGGGTGCAGGCGCTGATCTCCGACGCGGCCGGCGCGGCGATCGACAAGCTGGTCGCCGACGCCGGCGGGCCGGTCTGGGACGCCGAGGGCTTCGCCGCGTTGCGGGACAAGGTCCGGGCCGGGCTGGTGGACACGGTGGTGCAGGTGATGGACCGGGTCCAGGCGGTGCTCGCGGCGGCGTACGCGGTGCAGCAACGGCTCGGCGCGACGAAGAACCTGGCCGTGGTGGCCGCGCTGGCCGACATCCGCGCCCAGCTCACCGGGCTGGTGCACGCCGGGTTCATCACCGAGGCCGGGTACGCCCGGCTGCCCGATCTGCTGCGTTACCTGACCGCGGTGCAGCGGCGACTGGACCGGCTGCCCGGTAACCCGGCGCGGGACAAGCAGCAGCAGGACCGCGTCGCGGTGGTCCAGCGGGAGTACGACGAGATGCTCAAGGCACTGCCCCCGGCCCGGCGCTCGTCCGCGCCGGTGCGGCAGATCCGCTGGATGATCGAGGAGCTGCGGGTGAACGTCTTCGCCCAGGCGCTGGGCACCCCGTACCCGGTCTCCGAGCAGCGCATCTACCGCGCCATGGACGACGCCGAGGCCCCAGGCTAAGGCAGGGGTTCGACGCCGGGTGGGAGCTGATCGCTGGCGGTGGCGGTGTGCACGTAGTCGAGCAGGATGCGGCGTAGTTCCCGGCCGGCGTGGGTGGGCACCACGTCGCGTCGGCGGGCGACCGCGATGGTGCGCCGTACCCCGGGTGGCGCCAGCCGGGTGACCCGGATGCCGGGCCGGCGGGCCACCACCATGCCGGGTACCACGGCGATGCCCAGCCCGGCCTCGACGAAGCTGAGCACGGCGTCCATCTCCCCGCCGTCCACCGAGAGGGTCGGTTCGAAGCCGGCTTCCCGGCACGCCGCAAGGGTGGCGTCGCGCAGGTCGTAGCCCTCGCGGAACATCACCAGGGGCTGGTCGCGCAGGTCGGTGATGCGCAGGTCGCCGCCGGCCGAGGCGCTCGGCACCGGGTCGACGGAGGCGACCACCAGGCTCTCGGTGAGGATCTTCTCGGCCCGCAGGCCGGGGTCGGTGCCCTGGGCCGGCATGATGACCAGCGCCAGGTCCAGTTCGCCGCGGAGCAGTTGACGGACGAGATCCTGCGAGCCGCCTTCCTCCACCCGCAGGTCGACAGCGGGGTGCGCGTCGCGGAATCGGCGCAGCACCGGCGGGGCGAGCGAGGTGGCCAGACTGGGGGTGGCGCCGAGGCGTACCCGGCCGCGCCGCAGCCCGACCAGCTCCTGCACCTCCCGGGTGGCGGTCTCGACGTCGGCCAGGATCCGCTTGGCCAGCGGCAGCAGCGTCTCGCCGGCCCCGGTCAGCCCGATGTTGCCCCTTACCCGCTCGAAGAGCGGGGCGCCCAGGGTGTCCTCCAGCGCGTGAATTTGCTTACTCAACGAAGGCTGGGTGATGCCCACGATGTCGGCGGCCTGAGTGAAATGTCGTATTTCGGCCACCGCAACGAAGTACTTCAGCTGATGGAGCTGCATCTACATAGCTTATGGCTATCAAGACTGCGGTGTCGATGCATTGGACGACTGATCGGAGTGCTCCTAGCGTCGTTCGAGTGGTAGTCACAACGAGAACCCGGTCGCCCATCCGATCCAACGTCGGCCTCAAGGCCGTCATGGCGGTGACGGGCATCCTCCTGGTGCTGTTCCTGATCGCCCACATGCTGGGCAACCTGAAGATCTTCACGGGTGCCACCTCGTTCGACCACTATGCGCACTGGTTGCGCGAGCTCGGCGCCCCGCTGTTGCCGAACGCCGGATTCCTGTGGATCCAGCGGGTCGGCCTGCTGGCGGCGGTGCTCCTGCACATCTGGGCCGCCACGGTCCTCGCCCTGCGCGCCCGCGCCGCCCGCCCGGTGCGCTACGCCCACCGCAAGAAGGTCCGGGGCAGCTACGCGGCCCGCACCATGCGCTGGGGCGGCGTGATCATCCTGCTCTTCGTGATCTACCACATCCTGGACCTCACCACCGGCACCCTGAACCCGGTCGGCGACCCGGCCCGGCCGTACGCCAACATCGTCGCCGACTTCGCCCCGGAGCGCTGGTACGTCACGGCCTTCTACACGCTGGCGATCGTCGCCCTCGGCTTCCATCTGCGGCACGGCGTGTTCAGCGCGCTGCGCAGCCTCGGTCAGCAGACCCCGCGCGGCGAGCAGCGTGCCCGGGCGGTGGCGCTGGCCTTCGCCGTCGTGCTCTGCGCCGGCTACCTCGTGGTCCCGTTCGCCGTACTCACCGGATTGGTGTCCTGACCATGGATCTCTTCACCGAGGGCGACCCGATCGCCGACACCAGGGCTCCCGACGGGCCGATCGAGACCCGCTGGGAACGTCGCCGCTTCGAGGCAAAACTGGTCAACCCGGCCAACCGGCGCAAGATGACCGTGATCGTGGTCGGCACCGGCCTGGCCGGCGGGTCCGCCGCGGCCACGCTCGCCGAGCAGGGCTACCGGGTCAAGTCGTACTGCTACCAGGACAGCCCCCGCCGGGCCCACTCGATCGCCGCGCAGGGTGGCATCAACGCCGCCAAGAACTACCGCAACGACGGCGACTCGGTGCACCGGCTCTTCTACGACACCGTCAAGGGCGGCGACTTCCGTTCGCGGGAGTCGAACGTGCACCGGCTGGCCGAGGTCTCGGTCAACATCATCGACCAGTGCGTCGCCCAGGGCGTGCCATTCGCCCGCGAGTACGGCGGTCTGCTGGACACCCGCTCGTTCGGCGGCGCGCAGGTGCAGCGCACCTTCTACGCCCGGGGACAGACGGGCCAGCAGCTGCTGCTCGGCGCGTACCAGGCGTTGGAGCGGCAGATCGGCCTGGGCAACGTGGAGATGAACACCCGGCACGAGATGCTGGAGCTGATCGTCGTCGACGGCAAGGCCCGGGGCATCGTGGTCCGGGACATGGTCACCGGCGAGATCACCACGGAGTTCGCCGACGCGGTGGTGCTCGCCTCCGGCGGCTACGGCAACGTCTTCTACCTCTCCACCAACGCCAAGGGCTGCAACGTCACCGCCACCTGGCGGGCCCACCGCAAGGGCGCGTACTTCGCCAACCCCTGCTACACCCAGATCCACCCGACCTGCATTCCGGTCTCCGGCGACCACCAGTCGAAGCTGACCCTGATGAGCGAGTCGCTGCGCAACGACGGTCGGGTGTGGGTACCGAAGGTCAAGGGCGACGACCGGGCGCCGCGGGACATCCCCGAAGACGAGCGGGACTACTACCTGGAGCGGATCTACCCCTCCTTCGGCAACCTGGTACCCCGGGACATCGCCTCCCGGGCCGCGAAGAACGTCTGCGACTCCGGCCGTGGCGTGGGCCCGACGAAGCTCGGCGTGTACCTCGACTTCACCGACGCCATCGACCGGCTGGGTCGAAAGGCCATCGAGGCCAAGTACGGCAACCTGTTCGAGATGTACGAGCGGATCACCGGCGAGGACCCGTACGAGGTGCCGATGCGGATCTACCCCGCCGTGCACTACACGATGGGCGGCCTCTGGGTCGACTACGACCTCCAGTCGACCATCCCCGGCCTGTTCGTGATCGGCGAGGCCAACTTCTCCGACCACGGCGCGAACCGGCTCGGCGCCTCGGCGCTCATGCAGGGCCTCGCCGACGGCTACTTCGTGCTGCCCAACACGGTCGCCAACTACCTCTCCGCCGGTCCGTTCGAGAAGATCGACGGCAGCCACCCGGCGGCGGTCGAGGCCCGTCGGGACGTCGAGGACCGCATCCAGCGGCTGCTCGCCGTCGACGGCGACCGGACCGTGGACTCGTTCCACCGCGAGCTGGGCCAGATCATGTGGGAGCACTGCGGCATGGAGCGCTCCGAGGCCGGGCTACGCAAGGCGATCGACGAGATCCGCGCCCTGCGTGACCAGTTCTGGCAGCGGGTACGGGTGCCCGGCGACGGCGAGGGGCTCAACCAGTCGCTGGAGAAGGCCGGTCGGGTGGCTGACTTCTTCGAACTGGCCGAGTTGATGTGCATCGACGCCCTGCACCGGGAGGAGTCCTGCGGCGGCCACTTCCGGGCCGAGCACCAGAGCCCCGACGGCGAGGCGCAGCGCGACGACGAGCACTTCGCGTACGTCGCGGCCTGGGAGTTCACCGCCACCGGCGAGCCCTCGGTGCTGCACAAGGAAGACCTGAACTTCGAATACGTCCACCCCACGCAGCGGAGCTACAAGTGAACCTGACCCTGCGCATCTGGCGCCAGTCCGGCCCCGAGGACAAGGGTCGGATGGTGAAGTACCAGGTCGACGACGTCTCACCGGACATGTCGTTCCTGGAGATGCTCGACGTGCTCAACGAGCGGCTCATCCTCGCCGGCGAGGAGCCGGTCGCCTTCGACCACGACTGCCGCGAGGGCATCTGCGGCATGTGCGGCCTGATGATCAACGGCGACGCGCACGGCCCGCAGCGCGGTACCACCGCCTGCCAGCTGCACATGCGGCAGTTCTCCGACGGTGAGACGATCGACATCGAGCCCTGGCGGGCACGCGCCTTCCCGGTCATCAAGGACCTGGTGGTCAACCGCAACGCCTTCGACAAGATCATCGCTGCCGGCGGATACATCACCGCACCCACCGGCAGCGCACCGGAGGCGCACTCCGTGCCGGTCGCCAAGGCCAACGCGGACTCCGCCTTCGAATCCGCCGCCTGCATCGGCTGCGGCGCCTGCGTGGCCGCCTGCCCGAACGGCTCCGGCATGCTGTTCACCGCCGCCAAGGTCACCCAGCTCTCGCTGCTGCCGCAGGGCCAGCCCGAGCGCTACACCCGGGTGATCGGCATGGTCGACGCGCACGACGAGGCCGGCTTCGGTGGCTGCACCAACGCCGGCGAGTGCACCGCGGTCTGCCCGAAGGGCATCCCGCTGACCACCATCGGTCGGCTGAACCGCGACTACCTGGCGGCGACCACCAAGCAGGGCGACACCCCGGGCACCTGAACGCCCGCGACCTCCGACCCACGGGCCGGCCGCCGCCCGAGCGGGCCCGGCGGCCGGCCCGCCCACCCTCCGGCGGACCCGCCGCCGGCCACCCTCACCCACCACCACCACCGCGTGGTAGGCCGGTCCGTGGCCGGTTCAAGCGCTCGGAGACGGGTAGCAGTCGAGCTACCGGACATCGGAGGAGGGGTCGGCATGCGGGCATTGACCTGGCAGGGTAAACGGGACGTACGGGTCGAGGAGGTGCCCGATCCCCGGATCGAGGAGCCGACCGACGCGATCGTGCGGGTCACCTCCACCGCCATCTGCGGCTCCGACCTGCACCTGTACGAGGTGCTCGGGCCGTACCTCAAGCCGGGCGACGTCCTCGGCCACGAGCCGATGGGGGTGGTCGAGGAGGTCGGCCCGGGGGTGACCCGACTCAAGCCCGGCGATCGGGTGGTGGTGCCGTTCAACATCTCCTGCGGATCATGCTGGATGTGCCAGCGGCAGCTGTACGCGCAGTGCGAAACCACTCAGGTCACCGCGGAGGGCAAGGGCGCCGCCCTGTTCGGCTACACCTCCCTCTACGGCTCGGTGGCCGGCGGGCAGGCGGAGTACCTGCGGGTGCCGTACGCCGAGTTCGGCCCGATCAAGGTGCCCGACGACGGCCCGGACGAGCGGTGGCTCTACCTCTCCGACATCCTCCCCACCGCCTGGCAGGCGGTGAAGTACGCCGACACCCCGCCCGGCGGAACCCTCGCGGTCCTCGGGCTCGGCCCGGTGGGCCAGTTCTGCGCCCGCATCGGTCGGCACCTCGGCGCGGAGCGGGTGATCGGGCTGGACCTGGTGCCGGAGAGACTGGCGATGGCTCGCCGGCACGGCGTGGAGGTGCTCGACATCTCCCAGCTCGACGACGTGCCCGGCACGCTGATCGACCTGGTGGACGGGCGCGGGCCGGACGCGGTGATCGACGCCGTCGGCATGGAGTCACACGGCGCGCCGCTGGGCAAGGTCGCCCAGGCCGCTGCCGGGCTGCTGCCCGACAAGCTGGCCCAGCCGATGATCGACAAGGTCGGGGTGGACCGGCTGGTCGCGCTCAAGGCCGCGGTCAAGGGTGTCCGGCGTGGTGGCACCGTCTCCATCTCCGGTGTGTACGGCGGCGAGGTCGACCCGCTGCCGCTGATGGAGATGTTCGACCGGGGCATCCAGCTGCGGATGGGCCAGTGTCACGTACGCCGCTGGACCGACGACATCATTCCGCTGCTCACCGACGAGGACCCGCTCGGCGTGGCGGACCTGCGGACCCACCGGTTGCCACTGGACCAGGCGCCGCAGGCGTACCAGATGTTCCAGCGCAAGGAGGACGGCTGCGTCAAGGTCGTACTCGCCCCGTGAACGCATCGACGGGATCACACGCCTCGATGAGTCGGCCTAAGGTGTCCGGAGGACACGCTCGGCGACCGACGGGAGAGACGAGTGACCATCCGGATGAACCGCAGGGCAGCGCTCGGCCTGGGCACCATCGCGACGGCCGGGACTGTGCTCGGCACAGCGGTGCCGGCCGGCGCTGACCCCGGGCGCGAGGCGGCGGCCGAGGTCGGCGCGGCCACCGACGACCGTGCCCGGGTCGCGTCGCGGATCGCCGGGGTGTACGAGCGACTGAGCGGCCAGGCTGGCGGGAACTGGCAGTCGTACGTCAGCCTCGCCGGCCAGGGCGGCGCCGCTCCCCTGGTCGCGGTGAGCGAGTCGGCGGACCAACGGATCGAGGCGTACAGCGTCAACAAGATCGCGGTGGCCGCCGCGGTGTTGGACAAGGTCGACCGGGGCCTGCTCACCCTCGACCAGCAGGTGGAGGTGACCGACGCGATCGTGGTGCCCGGCGGCGACGGCATCTTCAGCCTGGACGGCGCGTACCCCAGCCTGGTCACTCTCGGCCACGCGTTGGCGAACCTGCTCACCGTCTCCGACGACACCGCGGTCCGGCTCTGCGGGCTGGTCTGCCCGGCCGCCGAGATCAACCAGATCCTGGTGGCGAAGGGCTTCCCCAACACGCAGGTGCAGCCGGTGGCCAACCCGAACCGGTTCTTCCTGGGCACCAGCACCCCGAGGGAGACCCACGACCTGCTGCGCGCCCTGGTCGGCGGCGTGCTGCTCTCCGCCGCCTCCACCGAGTTCGTGCTGCGGCTGCTGCGCTCGCCGGTGGCCTTCACCGACGGCGTACGGCGGGAGATGTCCTCGGCCGAGCGGGCCCGGATCGCCACCAAGGCCGGCTGGTTCGCCGACGCCCGGCACGAGGCCGGCGTGATCTTCGACACCACCGGGGCGCCCCTGGTGACGTACGCGCTCTTCGCCGACGGCCAGTCCGGCGCGGACGACTTCGGCGCCACCCACCCCGCGGTGCAGGCACGGGCCCGGTTCGGCCGCCGCGTTCTCGGTCTCACCGACGGTCTCGGCGGCAGCGGCACCGCTCACCGCGAGCATCTGTACCGCCCCAGCAACGGCGGCTGAACCAGCCAGCGGCGGCTAGCGTGGACCCCGGGGATCAGGTAGAGGGGGGACCATGCGGGCATCGAAGGAGCCGACCGGTCCGGCCACTGGCCGGCGGATCAGCGGATCGGCGGCCAGCCTGGCCGCGTTGGCCGCGTTGGCCGGGCTGGCCGGGCTCGCCTGGGCCGCGCGGAACATACCCGCCGCCCTCGGCGGTCGACTGGCCGGCGCGCGAGCCGAACGGGCCGCCCGGTCGCCCCAGTTCCGTGACGGCACGTTCCACAACCGCGCGGGTACCCGGACGATGGTTCCCGCGCCCGACCGCAACCTGTTCCAGGAGCTGATCTTCGGTAAGCAGAAGCGACGGCCGACCGCACCGGTGCCGCTGGTCCGACCCGCCGCCGAGACCGGCATCGAGCCGACCCGCGAACTGAACGTCGTCTGGTACGGCCACGCGTCCACCCTGATCGAGATCGAGGGGCGGCGGGTGCTGCTCGACCCGGTGTGGAGCGACCGGTGCTCTCCGTCGGCGGCGGTCGGTCCGCGCCGGCTGCACGAGCCGCCGGTACGCCTCGACGAGCTCCCCCGCGTCGACGCGATCCTGATCTCGCACGACCACTACGACCACCTCGACATGGCCACCGTGCGGGAGCTGACCGCCCGGCAGTCGGCGCCGTTCCTGGTGCCGCTCGGGGTGGGCGCCCACCTCGACCGGTGGGGTGTGCCGGCGGAGCGGATCATCGAGTTGGACTGGTCGCAGACCCACCGGGTGGCCGACCTGGAGATCACCTGCACCGCCGCCCAGCACTTCTCCGGTCGTGGCCTGCGTCGCAACGGCACCCTGTGGAGCTCCTGGGTGGTGGCCGGAGAGCATCGGAAGGTCTACTACACCGGTGACTCCGGCTACTTCGGCGGGTACGCCGAGATCGGCGCGGAGCACGGGCCGTTCGACGTGACGCTGATGCAGATCGGCGCGTACGACCGCTCCTGGCCGAGCATCCACATGTTCCCCGAGGAAGCCGTCACCGCCCACCTGGACCTGCGTGGCGGGCTGTTCGTACCGGTGCACTGGGCGACGTTCAACCTCGCCCTGCACGACTGGTCCGAGCCGGTGGACCGGCTGTGGGCCGAGGCCAAGGCACGCGACGTCCGGCTGGCCGTGCCACGCCCCGGCGAGCGGGTGGTGGTGGACGACCCGCACCCGGTCGACGGCTGGTGGCAGGGCGTCGCCTGACGCTCGCATCTCAGAGCACGAAGGCGTCGGTCCAGAGGGCGCCGGAGCGGCCGGAGAGTGCGTCGAGCATCGCCACCGCCTGCCCGTCGGTCAGCTGCGCCACGAAGTCAACGATGGCCCGGCCACGGGCCTTGCCGAGCCGGTCCACGGCACGCGGGTGCAGCTCCGCCTCGGCCAGCTCCACCAGGTCGTGCAGTCGCCGGGGCAGCCGGGACTCCTCCTCCGGGTCGAGCAGCCACTCCAGCAGCGCCTCGACCAGGGTGCCGAGCAGCCGGGCCTGGCCCCGCTGGTGCAGCGCCAGGTCGGGGCGGGCCAGCACGAACCGGTGGTGGACGAACTTGAGCACCTGCACCTCGTGCCACTGGGCCGGGGCCAGCAGCACATGCCCGGAGCGCACCGCCGGCTGCTCCACCACCGTGATCGAGTCGACGAAGCGGGTGGTCCACCGCGCGGAGAAGCGCGCCACGTACTGCTCTGCCTCGATCGAGCCGTCGAACGGCAGGGCGAGCAGGCCTTCGACCAGCTCCTCCCGGACGTGCTCGACGGCGGCGGCGAACGCGTCGTCGTCGGCGACCCAGCCGTCCTTGTGGTGCAGTTGGCGGCGCAGCCGCTCGATGGCCGTGCCGGGCCGGCGGGCCGAGGTGTGCAGCGCCGCGTCGGTGATGGCCCGCAGGTGGCCGCCCTCGCGCTGCCAGGCCATCAGCTCGGCGGCCACCGCGCCCTGCTGGAGCACCCCGACCCGGTAGAAGTCCTCCACGTCGTGGATGGCGTAGGCGATGTCGTCGGCGGTGTCCATCACCGACGCCTCGACGGTCTGCTGCCAGTCGGCGATCCGGCCGGCGAACGGCGCCCGGGCCTGCCGCAGGTCGTCCAGCTCGGTGCGGTACGCCCCGAACTTCACCGAGCCGCTGTCCGGGTCGGCCGGCGGTGGGGTCGCCCCGCGCGGCGGCGGGTCCATCAGGCGGGGGTGCGGGTCGGGATGGTCGAGCCGGGTCCACGGATATTTCAGCATCGCCGCCCGCACCGCCGCGGTCAGGTCCAGGCCGGTGGTCGCCGCGCCGCGGATCTCGGTCGAGGTGACGATGCGGTACGACTGCGCGTTGCCCTCGAACCCGTCGGTCAGGCCGAGCCGGTGTCGGGCCAACCGGTCCAGCACCCGCTCCCCCAGGTGCCCGAAGGGCGGATGGCCGAGGTCGTGGGCGAGCGCGGCGGCCTCCACCACGTCCGGGTCGCAGCCGCCCAGCTTCTCCACCAGGTCACGCTGCCACCCGTCGGCGGTGAGCCGCTCGGCGATCGCCCGGGCCACCTGGGCGACCTTGAGACTGTGGGTGAGCCGGTTGTGCACCAGCAGCCCGGACCCACCCGGGCTGACCACCTGGGTGACGCCGCCCAGCCGGGTGAAGAACGGCGAGGAGACGATCCGGTCCCGGTCGGCCCGAAACGGGCTGGTCGCGAGGTCGCCGAGGGCCCGGGCGCTGCCGCCGAAGAGCCGACGCGCCCGAGGCTCCACAGGTGCTTCCATGATCGCCACGCTAGCCGGGCACAATGCAGGGCGGAACCCACTCCCGAAGGCGGACCTAGATCGTGACCCTCTCTGTTCATCAGCGGATCGCCGAGGAGCTCGGCGTCGCCGAGCGCCAGGTACGCGCAGCCGTGGAGCTGCTCGACGGCGGCGCCACCGTGCCGTTCATCGCGCGCTACCGCAAGGAGGCCACCGGCCTGCTCGACGACACCCAGCTGCGCACCTTGGAGGAACGCCTGCGGTACCTGCGCGAGCTCGACGAGCGGCGGGCGGCGGTGCTGGAGTCCATCCGTAGCCAGGGCAAGCTCGACGAGGCCCTGGAAGCGCAGATCATGGCGGCCGACTCGAAGTCCCGGCTGGAGGACATCTACCTGCCGTACAAGCCGAAGCGGCGGACCCGGGCGCAGATCGCCCGCGAAGCCGGCCTGGAGCCCCTCGCCGAAGGGCTGCTCAGCGATCCGACACAGGACCCGAAGGCGGCGGCGGCTTCTTTCGTCGACGCCGACAGGGGCGTGGCCGACGCCGCCGCCGCGCTGGACGGGGCGCGGGCCATCCTGATCGAACGGTTCGCCGAGGACGCCGACCTGATCGGCACGCTGCGCGAGCAGATGTGGTCGCGGGGCCGGCTGGTGTCCCGGGTACGCGAGGGACAGGAGAGCGCCGGAGCGAAGTTCGCCGACTACTTCGACTTCGCCGAGCCGTACCCGAGGCTGCCCTCGCACCGCATCCTGGCCATGTTCCGGGGCGAGAAGGAGGGCGTGCTCGACCTGACCATGGATCCGGAGGCCGACGGTGACGCCGACGCGCCGGTCACCGGCCCCACCCGGTACGAGGCCGCGATCGCCGGCCGGTTCGGGGTCAGCGAGGCCGGTCGGCCCGCCGACCGCTGGCTCGCCGACACGGTGCGCTGGGCGTGGCGTACCCGCATCCTCATCCACCTCGGCGCGGACCTACGAATGCGGTTGTGGCAGGCGGCCGAGGATGAGGCGGTACGGGTCTTCGCCACCAACCTGCGTGACCTGCTGCTCGCCGCGCCGGCCGGAGCCCGGCCCACCATGGGGCTGGACCCGGGCCTGCGTACCGGGGTGAAGGTTGCCGTGGTCGACGCCACCGGCAAGGTGGTCGCCACCGACACCATCTACCCGCACGAGCCGCGCCGGCAGTGGGACGCCTCGATCGAGACCCTCGCGCGGCTGGCCGCCGCACACCAGGTCGAGCTGGTGGCGATCGGCAACGGCACGGCCAGCCGGGAGACCGACAAGCTCGCCGGTGAACTGATCAAGCGCTTCCCGCAGCTGAAGCTGACCAAGGTGGTGGTCTCCGAGGCTGGCGCGTCGGTCTACTCCGCCTCCGCGTACGCCGCACAGGAGCTGCCCGGGATGGATGTGTCACTGCGCGGCGCGGTCTCCATCGCCCGCCGCCTGCAGGACCCGCTCGCCGAGCTGGTCAAGATCGATCCGCGTTCCATCGGTGTCGGGCAGTACCAGCACGATCTGTCCGAGGTGAAGCTGTCCCGGTCGCTGGACGCGGTGGTGGAGGACTGCGTCAACGGTGTCGGGGTGGACGTCAACACCGCCTCCGCGCCGCTGCTGACCCGGGTCTCCGGCATCGGCGCGGGGCTGGCCGAGAACATCGTGCTGCACCGGGACGCCAACGGGCCGTTCCGCACCCGGGCCGCGCTGAAGAAGGTGGCCCGACTGGGCCCGAAGGCGTTCGAGCAGTGCGCGGGTTTCCTGCGCATCCCCGACGGCGACGACCCATTGGACTCCTCCAGCGTGCACCCGGAGGCGTACCCGGTGGTGCGCCGGATCCTCGCCACCAGCGGTCAGGAGCTGCGTTCGCTGATCGGGAAGTCGGCCATCCTGCGTGGCCTGCGCGCGACCGACTTCGTCGACGACACGTTCGGCCTGCCCACCGTCACCGACATCCTCGCCGAACTGGAGAAGCCGGGCCGGGACCCGCGCCCGGAGTTCAAGACGGCGACCTTCGTCGACGGCGTGGAGAAGATCGGCGACCTCACGCCCGGCATGGTCCTGGAGGGCGTGGTCACGAACGTCGCGGCGTTCGGCGCCTTCGTGGACGTCGGGGTGCACCAGGACGGCCTGGTACACGTGTCGGCGATGTCCCGCACCTTCGTCAAGGATCCCCACGAGGTGGTGAAGTCCGGCGACGTGGTGAAGGTCAAGGTGCTCGACGTCGACGTGCCGCGCAAGCGGATCTCACTGACCCTGCGGCTGGACGACGAGCCCCCGACCGGAGGACGCCCGCAGGGCGAGGGTGGCAGGCGCGAGCACAGTGGCCAAGGCGGCGGGGCGCAGGGCGGTCAGGGCGCGGCGGGACGCGGTGAACGCGGCTCGCGAGGCGGCCCCCGGCAGGGGCGCGGCGGAACGCCACCGCCGGCCAGCGGCCCGATGGCGGATGCGCTACGCCGCGCCGGCCTGGCCTGAGCGACGCCCGTGACGTCCGGCTCTTCCACCTGCGGAGGGCCGGACGCTCGTCACCGTCCGGATCAGGCAACGCCACCCGCGTGCGAGCGTCTGACCCGCGTACGGTGGCGGACATGACGGACGACGGTCTGGATTGGCGGGAACGGCAGCGGCACGCGGTTCGAGCCCACGCCGAGGCCGACGCGCGGCAGCGTGCGGCGGAGCACGCTGAAGCGGCCGAGCTGGTGTCGTGGTTCGTCGCCGAGGCGACCCGGCGCGGGCTGCCCACCACCCGGTTGGTCGCCCACTCCTACGACGGCCGCTCGCGCTACCGCACCAGGCTCACCGGCTGGTACGTGGATCGGGCATGCACCCGGGCGGTCGACGTCGAGGGACGTTTCCATCTGCTGACCGTGCCGGCGAGCTTGCAGTCCCGCCTGTTCGGCGCGGATCCGCAGCCCGGCCCAGCGCCGCTCGTCATCGGCCGCGGCGGCCGGGACGGGGAGTCGATTCCCTTGCGCGACCTGCTCACCCGCCGTCTGGCCGCCGGTGACAACTGGAGCTGAGAAGCATCGCCACCCGGCACGGAGGGCAGTGCTACCAACGACACCGCGCGTGCCGCGAAGGCAGTTGACGCGAGCCGGAGACATGAGCCGGAATACCATCCTCGACGTGGGCAAAACCGACGTCTCGCTGCATCGTTGACCCTCTCGAATACTGCGGGAGGCCTGCCTCCCGACGACGACGGGGGCTACAGATGGCCGTACGTGAACAGCCCGCCGATTCGCCTTCGATGGACGGCACGGCAGACCGGATCCTGCTCTCGCCACCGGACGTCGGGCCGCTGGAGGAGTCATACCTGTTGCGCGCGCTGCGATCCGGCTGGGTAGCCCCGGTCGGCCCCGAGGTCGAGGCGTTCGAGCGCGAAGTTGCGGCAAGAGTGGGCCGCTCGCACGCGGTGGCACTCTCCTCCGGCACCGCCGGCCTGCACCTGGCCCTGATCGCGCTCGGCACGCGACCCGGGGACGCGGTGGTGGTGCCCACGTTGACCTTCGTCGCGACCGCCAACGCCGTGGTCTACACCGGTGCCGAGCCGGTCCTGGTCGACTGTGATCCGGAGTCCGGCAACCTGGACCCGGCTCTGCTGGAACGGACGCTGGACGAGTTGCGTCGGGCCGGACGGCGGGTGGCAGCCGTGCTGCCAGTGGACATGTTCGGTTCCTGCGCCGACTACGACCGAATCCTGCCGATCTGCGCGGCGGCGGGCGTACCCGTCATCGAGGATGCCGCAGAGGCGCTCGGCGCGGTCCGCGACGGCCGGCCGGCCGCCTCCTTCGGTCAGGCCGCCGTGCTGTCGTTCAACGGAAACAAGATCATCACCACCTCCGGCGGCGGGATGCTCGTCTCAGACGATCATGACCTTGTTGCGCACTGTCGCTACCTGTCCACCCAGGCCCGTCAACCGGTCCGGCACTACGAACACACCGACACCGGATACAACTACCGGCTGAGTAACCTGCTCGCCGCGCTCGGCCGGGCACAGCTGCGTCGGCTGGACGGCATGCTGGCTCGGCGTCGCGCCCACCGGGAGCGGTACGCCAAGCTCTTCGCCGCCACGCCCGGCGTACGGCTACTGGGAAGTGGCGACATCGGCGCCAACTGCTGGTTGACCAGCATCGTGGTCGATCGAGCGGCGGCCGGATGGCAGGCCGCAGAGCTCGCCCGCCACATGGACGCCCACGAGATCGAGACCCGACCGATCTGGAAGCCCATGCATCTGCAGCCGGTCTTCGCCTCGGCTCGCACCGTGTTGAGCGGGGCCGCCGAGCGGCTGTTCGCCAGCGGCCTGACTCTGCCCAGCGGCTCCGCCATGACTGACCAACAGCTAGACCGGGTGGCCGCCACGATCGCGGACTTCCTCGACCGCCGATGACCGGATCCGCCCCGACCCCAGGTGGCTGTCGATGAGACTCGAGATTTGGGATGCCCGAAACCCGAGCGACGAGGCACGTTGGCGGGCCGTGCACGAGGGGTGGGCCGACCGCGAGGTGTGCGCCCACCCCAGCTACGTGCGACTCTTCGCCGGCCAGGCCGAGCAGCCGCTCGCCGCGTATGCGCGCACCCGCCACGGCTTCGTCCTCTACCCGTTTCTGTTGCGCCCCATCGACGCCCCGCACCTGCGGGACGCCGCGGCGCAGAGCTTCGACATCACCAGCCCGTACGGCAACGGCACCGGTGGCGCCTTCCAGGTGGGGGTGGACGACGTCGAGGCGAAGCAGTTCTGGTTGGCCTTCGACGAGTTCTGCCGATCCAATCGGGTGGTCAGCGAGTTCTGCCGGCTGCACGTCTTCGCCGAGCAGCGTCTGGCATACCCGGGACGCATCGAGCCACGGCTGGTCACCGTGGTGCGCGACCTTGCCACCACGCCGGAACAGATGTGGCGAGAGTTCGAGCACAAGGTCCGCAAGAACGTCAACAGGGCCCGGCGCAGCGGAGTCACCATCGAGGTCGACGAGGCGGGCACGGACCTCGCTGAGTTCCTCCGGATCTACGGGTCGACGATGCGGCGACGGAACGCAGCCGAGGCGTACCACTTTCCCGACGCTCTCTTCGCCGCACTGCTGGCAGAGCTCCCGGGCCAGGCGGTTCTGTTCCACGCTCGACACGAGGGCCGGGTCGTCTCGACCGAACTCGTGCTGGTCTCCGGCCGGAACATGTACTCCTTCCTCGGTGGCACCGACGAGGACGCGTTCCACCACCGCCCGAACGACCTCCTGAAGTACGAGATCTTCCAGTGGGGTCGGGAGCACGATCGCCGATGGTTCCTGCTCGGCGGCGGATACGCCCCGGACGACGGCATCTTCCGCTACAAGCGCGCCTTCGCGCCGCACAGCCTGCTGACGTACTCCACCGGCACCCGGGTGTTCGATCCGGCCCGCTACGACGCGTTGGTCCAGGCGCACCACGCCGAATCACGCCGCCACGATCCGAACTGGCGCCCTCAAGCAGCCTTCTTCCCGGAATATCGCCAGCCTCCCCAACCAAAGTGACGTTGGCACCCCCAAAGCGTTCGTGGTTAGTCCCGATAGGAAGCAACGATGTCTGAAGTCCTGCAAAGAGGAGCAAAACGAGTGCTCGACATCGTCGTCGCTCTCCTACTCCTCACCCTGTCGGTGCCCATCCTGGCCATCGCCGCGCTGCTCGTCCGGATCCAGCTGGGTTCGCCGGTCTTCTTCGTCCAGGAACGCACCGGCCTCGGACAACGGCCGTTTCCCATCGTGAAACTGCGCACCATGTCCAACGAGCGCAACGCCGGCGGCAACCTGCTGCCTGACGGGGTCAGGTGCCGCGGTGTGGGCCGCGTACTGCGCCGACTGAGCATCGACGAGTTACCTCAACTGGTGAACGTGCTCCGGGGCCAACTCAGCCTGGTCGGTCCGCGGCCGTTGCTGCCCCGCTACGACGCCTGGTACACCGAACGGGAACGACGCCGGTTCGATGTGCGGCCGGGAATCACCGGGCTGGCCCAGATCAGCGGACGCAACGGCGTCCCATGGGAGGAACGTCTCGCCCTCGACGTACGGTACGTCGAGCAGTGGAGCCTCTGGTTGGACCTGCGGATCCTCGCCGCCACCGCCGGCAAGGTGTTCCAGGGCAGCGGCGTCGCGGTCGACCCCGCGGCCCAGATGCTCGACCTGGACAAGGAACGGCAGACGACGTGCGTCTCTTCCTGACCGCCGCCGAGATCGAGACGCTCGACGATCCACAGGACCCCGCGCTCGGCGACACCGCCGACCTGCTGGCCACCTCCGTTCCGCCGGGGTGCGCGGGACTGGTGGCATACCATGCCGACGGCTACCAATCGTTCCTTGCCGCAGCGGTGACACCTCCGCGTACCGCTCGCACCCTGATCCTGCGCGCGATACGCGGCCCCGGGGGCCTGCGCGCCGTCGCGGACTGGCGGCTGCTACCCGGACAGCTGTTCCTCAACGGAATCGCGGTACGCGGCGACGAACGCGGACAGGGCCTGGGCAGTCGGCTGCTCCACGACGGACAGGAACTCGCCCGGCGGCTGGGCTGCCGGGCCATGCTGCTCGACGTGTCCCTCGACAACCCGGCCGCCCACCGGCTATACCTGCGCCACGGCTTCACGGAGGTATCCCGCTCCAGGTGGCACGAGGTCGTCGGGGCGAGGACCTCGGGGCCGATCAGCATCCGGTTGGTGAACTGGCCGGCCTTCGCCGCGCACCATACCGCGTACGGCTTCGGTGATCTCACCGTCCGCACCACCTCGGGAGAGGAGTTCGGCATCAGGGTGGTCGGCACCGCGGTCCGCGTGCCAGCCGAGCCCGTCGCGGGGCCCCTCGCCGCCGCCGTGAGCCCACTCCTTGGCAGCGACAGGTGCTTCTGGGCAGAGGCCGTCACGGATCAATGCCCGACGAGCACCGCGCCGGGGCTGGCGGAATTCGTCAGGATGCGTCGCGAACTGGCAGACACGTCGGGATGACCGTCCCGCTACCCGGGCCCCCGTACACCGATCAGGACAGCGGTCACCGACCACTGCCCCGGGGCCGGCCGGCGATCTTGTGCAGCATGTCCTCGATCTGGTCGACGCCGGCGGACAGCGACATGCGCTCCTGGTAGACCTGCCGGGCCCGAGCGCCCATCGCGGCACGCTCCGATTCCGGCAGGTCCGCCGCAGCCGCGAAGGTCTCGGCCAGCGCACGCCAGTCCTCTGGCGGGCACGACAGCCCGATCCGATGAGCGTCGACCAACCGAACCACGTCGCCGGGCGCGGCGGCCACCACCGGCCGGGCACAGGCCAGAGCGGCTTGCAGCTTCGACGGCATCGTGCCCCGCAGGGCCGGCAGGTCACGCAGGCACACCAGCTGGAAATCCGCCACCGCGTAAAGTGCCGCCATCTCCTCCGGAGGGTGCCGATCGAGAAACCGTACGTTCGTCGCACCGAGATCCTCGGCTATCCGCCGGGCTCGTGGCTCCTCCACGCCGGAGCCGGCCAGCACCAAGTCGATGCGGTCCGGGACTGCGGCGGCGGCCCGGACGGCCGTCTCGATCCGTTGGAAGGGACCCATGTTGCCGGCGAACATCACCAGGCAGCGACCCCGATGCCCGAGAAGCGCGCGCGCCTGCGGGGTCACCGGGACCGGCCGGAAAAGGTTCTCCTCGGTCCAGTTGAAGACCACCCGTACCGCGCCCGGGTCGGCACCGCGCTCGACCACCAGCTCAGCCATTGACGGTGAGAGCACGGCGATCGCGTCGGAGGCCTGGTAGACGCGCCGCATGGCGGCCGAGAGGACGCGATCCAGCAGACTGCCCACCAACCCGTCGGAGATCATCGCCGATGCCGTGACGGACTCGGGCCAGATGTCCTGCACATGAAGAAGCACGGGGGTACGGCGCAGCAGGCGCGGCAGCACGGCGGCCGTGAACGCCGTCGCGGGAGGATGGTAGACGTAGATGGCGTCCAGCCCGGACAGAAAGCGGATCGCGGCAAGCGAGCTGCTGGTGGCGTACGAGACGTAGTTGAGCACGCGGCCGACGGCGGAGCTGTCATGGCTGGGATAGACCGGCACCCGGCGGACCTGGCACCCCGCGTGGTTCTCCACGGCTCGCCACCGTTGCCGGTAGCCGGGATAGATGCGGCCGCCCGGGAAGTTCGGGAAGGCGGTGAGCACCCGCACTTCATGGCCACGCGCGGCAAGTTGGGTAGCCAGGCCACCGGTGAGGAATGCCGGCTCCGGTGGGAACCACTGCGAAACGATGCCGATCCTCACGCGCCCACCGCTACCCGGCTCGGGCCCACCTCCACCGGCTCCGGATAGGTGTCCGGGCGCTCGGGGTCGAAGATCTCGTTGGTCCAGAACATCGTGAGCAACTCCTCCGGACCCGTGTTGACGATCCGGTGCGCCCACATCGTCGGCATATCCACCGCAACCGGGTCGGCACCGTCGACGGCAAACCGGGTCACGCCCTGTTCGCCGATTCGCCGCAGGCTGATCTCCGCCCGGCCCCGAAGCACCACGAAGCGCTCGACCTTGGCCAGATGGAAGTGCTCACCCCGGACGACGCCGGGGTGGGTGGTGGAGCAGAAGGTCTGACCGGGACCGGCGTGGGCCTTCACCGACTCCACCAGTTCGCCGCGATGGTCCGCACGCCGTGGCAGGGGAATCAGAGAACGCTGCGGGAAGCAGTGCGAGCGGTATGTGTTGAACAGCCGCACGGCGTGGCGATCGTCGAGGGCGGGGATCTCCCCCCGGCGGTAGGTGGCCGCGTATCCGGCGAGCCGATCCGCCAGCTCGCCGACTTTGGTGTGCAGCGCCGGCATTCCACTGTCCCAGACCCCGGTGGCCGGCGCGCCCACCAGTGCGGCAGCCGCGTCGGTGACATGGACCAGGCTGAGGTCGCGGTCCTCGTGAATGTCGGGCGCGCCGTCGTCGGCCAACAGCCGGCAGAAGGTCCCGACGACCGAGTTGTAGTGCGGACGACCGTGCTCCCCGTACAGGTTGGGCAGACGCAGATCGACCAGTCCGAGGCCGACATCGGCCAGTGTGGCCGCCGCGGACGCCTTCGAGTCGCCGTAGGGCGTGCCGTTGCCGGCCTGGACGGAATTGGCGAAGACGATCCCAGCCGGCGGATTCGGACTCCGGCGCAGGCCCCGGGCAACGGCCGCAGCGAGTTGGACGTTCCCCGCTGCCACGTCGGCCGGGTCGCCGCGGTTGACCCCGGCCAGGTGCAACACCCGGTCGACGCCGGTCACCCGATCCGCCACGGTGGCCGGATCGGTCAGATCGTGCGCGGTGATCCGGACTGGCTCCGGCCAGCCGAGGGCCCGCAGCAGCACTCGGACGTGCCAACCGAGGAAGCCGCCGGCACCGGTGATCGCCAGCCTCAGCACGCCAACACCGGGTCGCGCAGCGCCAGCTCCGCCCGTACCTCTGGCAGGGCCAGCAGAACATCCATGATCTGGGGTACGTCCAGCTGCGGCGCGTTCGACGAGTCGAAGTCCTCCGTCGGCGCCTCGACCACGTCGCCCTCGGACACATAGGCCGCGTAGTTCAGGTTGCGGGAGTCAACCGGCACGCGGAAGTAGTTCCCGAAGTCGTCGGCTCGGGCGAGCTCCTCACGACTGGCCAGCGTCTCGTGACGCTTCTCGCCGTGCCGCATTCCGATCACATCCAGCTTCACCGGCGCGTCGAATAGCCGGCAGACCGCCTCGGCCAGGTCGCTGACCGTACTGGCCGGGGCCTTGCGGATGAAGATGTCGCCCGGGCGGGCGTGCACGAAGGCATGTTCGACCAGCTCAACGGAATCGGTGAGAGACATGAGAAAGCGGGTCATGCCCGGATCGGTGACCGTCGGGGCCCGTCCCGCCTTGATCTGCTCGATGAAGAGCGGAATGACCGATCCGCGGGAGTACATGACGTTGCCGTACCGGACACAGGACACCACGGTGCGGCCACCAAGATCGCTGCGTGCGTGCGCTTGAGCGACCTTCTCCATCAGGGCCTTGCTGATCCCCATGGCGTTGACCGGAAAGACGGCCTTGTCGGTGCTCAACAGCACCACCGAGCGGACTCCGTTCCGCTCGGCCGCCTCGATGACGTTGGCGCTGCCGAGAATGTTGGTCCGGACCGCCTCGAGCGGAAAGAACTCACAGGACGGCACCTGCTTCAGCGCGGCGGCATGGAAGACATGGTCGACGCCATGAGCCGCACGCATCAGCGAGTCGCGATCCCGGACGTCGCCGACGTGATAGCGGACCCGCTCGTCGCCGATCGCCCGACGCATGCTGTCCTGCTTGGCCTCGTCACGACTGAATACCCGCACCTCGGCCACATCGCCGTCGAGCAGGCGGCGCACCATCGTCTGACCAAACGAGCCGGTCCCACCGGTGATCAGAACCCGGCGCCCGGCGGCCACGTGAGTCACGGACACCATTCCTCTCGCTGCGCGTACGATCTCTTGGGCCTAACGACGCAAATAACCCGAAGATTCGCTAAATACGTATAAAGCACGCTATGCGCGCAAGACGGCGCGGCATCAGCGGCGGATGCCCGCCCAGTCGTGGTGTCGGCGGACGGTGGACAACACAAAGTCGACCACCCGGCGCGAGGTGTCCGGCAGCAGATAGTCCGCCGGGCAGGGCACCCCGTGGGCGACGAACTGGTCGACGACGACCCGGACGGCCTCCACCACGCCTGCCGGGTCGAGACCGGTCATGATGATGCCGCCGGCGTCCAACGCCTCCGGGCGTTCGATCGACTCACGCAACGTCACTGCGGGGAAGCCCATGATGGCCGCCTCCTCGCTGATCGTGCCGCTGTCGGACAGCGTGCAGTACGCCATCGTCTGCAGATGCACGTAGTCGAACAATCCGAACGGCTCGCTGAAGACGATTCCCTCCAGCGCGGTCGCGTCCGGAGCCAGCGCCTCAAGCCGCTTGCGAGTACGCGGGTGCGTCGAGACCAGCACCGGGAAGTTCCAGCGATCGCGTACCGCACGTAGGCAGTCCAGCAGCCGGGCAAGCCGATCGGGACGGTCGACGTTCTCCTCCCGGTGCGCGCTGACCAGGAAGTAGCGGCGCGGGGTCAGCTCCAGTTGTCGCAGGATCGTGGAGGAAGCGATGTCTGACCGGTAGTGCTCCAGCACCTCCCGCATCGGCGAGCCGGTGTGCAGGATCCGTCGAGGGTGCAATCCCTCCGCCAGCAGGTTCCGCCGGGCATGCTCGGTGTAGACCAGGTTGAAGTCCGCGACGTGGTCGACCAGGCGACGGTTCGTCTCCTCCGGCACGTTGAGGTCGAAGCAGCGATTGCCGGCCTCCATGTGGTAGACCGGCACCCGCATCCGGCGCGCCATCAGTGCTGCGATGGCGCTGTTGGTATCCCCGAGCACCAACAGCGCGTCGGGCCGGCTCTCCTCGATCGCGGCTTCCATGCCGACCAGAACGCCGCCGAGCACGCGGCCGAGCGAGGACGTGTCGACCCGGAGAAACCGGTCCGGCCTGCGTAGCCGCAACTCGGTGAAGAACACGTCGGACAGCGCGGTGTCCCAGTTCTGCCCGGTGTGCACCAGCAGGTGGTCCACCGTCTCGTCGAGTCGGGCGATGACCCGGGACAGCCGAATAATCTCGGGTCGGGTGCCGACCACCGTCATGATCCGGGTCATGCCCGTCCTTTCCCGTTCTGGACAGCATTCGGACAGCATTCGGAGCAACGAGCGAGACCAACCTCCAGAGACGTCAGAAAAGCGGGTTTCGTGGCGAAACAGCGGGAACTACGCTGCGATCAGCGGGAAGCGGTATTCCCGCCTGATGCTCGCCGGCCGCCGTCGCGGGCAGGGCGCCGCAGAGGCGGGCCAACTGGTCGATGACCCTCTCGGGCTCGTCGAACGGGTCCAGCTCGCCGAGCTCCGGGGGATCCAGTACGGGCACGGTGACGTGCGAGATCAGCGGATGCAGCGGGCGGTGGTCTGATTCGCCCTGCCCCAGCAGGTCCTCGTGCAGCTTCTCACCCGGCCGCAGTCCGGTGTAGAGGATCTGGACCGGGCTGCTCGCCTGGGCGACCAGGCGGCGCGCCAGGTCGTCGATGCGGACCGGTTCACCCATGTCCAGCACCAGGGCCTCCCCGTCGCGGCCGATCTGCGCCGCCTGGAGCACCAAGTGCACCGCTTCCTGGACCGTCATCAGGTACCTGGTCACGTCGGGGTGAGTGACCGTCAACGGCTGGCCGGACTCGATCTGCCGCTGGAACGCGGTCACCACCGAACCGCGGCTGCTCAGCACGTTGCCGAACCGGACGCTGAGAAACGTGCCCGGGTAGTTGGCCGCCGCGTGCGCGGTGAGCATCTCCGTGATGCGTTTCGAGTAGCCGAGCACACTGATCGGGTTCGCGGCCTTGTCGGTCGAGATATTGACGAAGCGGGCGACATCTCGACAGGCGTCGAGGACGGTCAGGGTTCCCCACACGTTCGTCTTGATCGCCTCCCCCGGATGCCGCTGAAGCAAAGTCAGGTGCTTCAGCGCCGCAGCGTGAAAGACGATCTCCGGCTGGCGTTCCTGCATGATGCGCCGGATGCCCTCATCGTCACGCAGGTCGGCGAGGATCAGTTCGGGGCCGTCCAGCAACGCACGCCCGGTCAGCGACATCTGGAGGCCGTGGAGGGCGGATTCATCCCGGTCGAGCATCATCAGCTCGGCGGGGTTGGCCCGCATGATCTGGCGACACAGCTCCGAGCCGATCGAGCCCCCGGCACCGGTGACCAGGATGCGCCGGCCGGTGAGTCCGTTGTCGTCCAGCGTCAGGTCGCCAACGACCTGGCGTCGGCCGAGCAGATCGCCGATCTGAACATCCCGCACGTCGTTGACGGTGATTCGATGATCCACCAACTCTCGGACCGGCGGAAGAATCTTGAATGCGGCGCTGGCGCGGAGGGTGGCCTCCCGGATCTCGCGGATCAGCGTGGCGTTCGCATTCGCCACAGACAGAATCACGGTGGTCGCCCCGGTACGGCGGACGGCATTGCCTAGCTCCTCCCGGCTGCCCAGCACCGGCACGCCGGCGATGCGTAGGTCACGCTTACCCGGGTCGTCGTCGAGCGCGCCGACCGGCAGGTACCGGCCTTTCGGGTCGCTCAGCATCGCGCGCACCAGGCCCTGACCGGCCTCGCCGAGACCGAAGAGCAGTACGGGGGCCGCCGAACGGGCGTCCGGACGCAGGGCCCGGTCGCGCCGGTGCCGGTGCAGAAGACGGAGGCTGAGCATCAGCAGCAGGGCCAGGGCGCCGCCGATCACGGGGGCGCTGGCGGGCAGGGGCCGCTCGTCAAGCGCGAGAATGGTGAGCAGTACTGCGGCTGCCGTGACCACCGTGGTCCCCGCCAACCCTCGAACCTCCTCGATACTGCCGAGCGGAGGTCGCCCGGACCGGATTCGGCGTACCGCGCTGACGCCGACGTGCAGGACCGCAGCCGCACCGCCGAGCACAGCAGCATTGAAAGCCTGCTCGACGGTCACCCCGAGCTCGTACCTCGCCCAACTGGCGACGATGAAACCCCCGACCCAGGCCGACGCGTCGGCGACCAGGTACATGATGGTTCGACGGTTCGCCCTGACCCGCTCGGTGGCAGTGCCCGCTGGTGGTACACGCTGTAGTTCCGGCGACATGTCTTACTCCCTGTCCCGTCGTAGCCTGCGTTGACCAATGGCAGGTCAGGGCCACGTTCGCTCCCGAACTGCTTATCGAAGGAGCGGGCCGCACGCCCAGGTTTTCGATTTTTTGGCAGAAATTTGACTATTCAACGTGGACGAGGGGCTTGAATCTCATAGCATCTCACCGAGGTTAATAACATTCACTTCATCCCGAGTAACGTGAGGAATGAAGGCCGCTCGCAATCCACTCGGACCGAGTCCGGGCGGGAATTGTCGACCTCGCCCCACGGAGGACTGCCCTGACCGCGAGAAGCTCGCCTCCACGGTGGTGCAGAAGTTCCACTCGGCACGGCTGCGGACATGCTGGCCGTAGCCGACCGCGCCGCGACCGACGGCTGGCCAGCAGTGCGCCAGGCAAGGATCTCAGGCAGACAGGTGAGGGTCTGCCCCAGCGCCGTGATCGTGTCGGGTTCGCCATGCCCGGTCGGACGAGTGTCCCGCCACCGCAGAGGATCGTTGTCCCCTCCGTGCGGGATTTTCACTTCTCTCCGGTCAACAGGAGAATGAATGAATGAATGGGCCTGTCCCGCTGGTGATACGGAGAAACAGAAACGTGATCGTGTTTGCCTGAACGCTTCGGGCCGACCATTGCACCGACGCAGCGGGCTCACCCGGGCAGTCCGCTCCCAGGCGCGGCCCCGACGAGCGGGCACCTTCCGCGATACAGAGGTCGTCGCGACGGCGGTGCGGGACACGTTCGCGAGTCATCCGAAACACCTGTAGTGCCGACGCTGCGGGCCCTGACTCATTGCGAGCCGGGGCCGGAGCGTCGATCGGAAAGAGATTCATAATTCGACCGAGGATTCAGAGCGATCTTTCAAATCAGATATGTTGAGTTCGACAATTCTCAGCCAAGGTTTCGTGGTTGCATCGATGCGGCGACAGGGACGACGGGAGTGCGATGACTCTGAGCGGCACGGAAACACACACGGGCAATGACGGCGTGGTGCGCACCATGCGGCGGGGCGTAGCACTGCTTGATGAACATTCGCGGCGGCACTACGTCCTCGCGGCACCGGCAGCCCTCATCATCATGATCCTCGAGCTTGTCGGCTTCATCGCGCTGGCCGCCGTGGTCCAGGTGCTGACCACGCCCGCGCTGCTGACCAGCGCCGGGCCGAGGAGCCTTATCGGCCTCACTCAGGGCGTCGTGGGGGCGAAGTCACCCACGACGTACGTCGCCGTCGTAGGTGCGTTCGCGGTTGGCCTGCTCATCGCCCGGGGCGCGTTCGCGTCGGTCGTGGCGTGGTGGCAGGCCGGCGTGCTCGCACGGGCGGAGGCGGCCCTGTCGACACGGTTGTTCCGGACGTTCGTCACCGCCGACTACGGGTTTCACCTGGAGCACCACTCGGCCGACCTCACCCGGACGGTCGCCCAGTCCGTCCGGTTGCTCATGGCCCGAGTCCTGCTGCCCGGGACCAGCGTCGTCATCGAGGGCGCCCTCATTGTGGGGCTCGGCGCTGCGCTCCTGGCCATGGAGCCGTTGCCCGCGCTGACCTCGATGACCACGCTGGGCCTTGCGATGGCCCTCTACCTGGCGGTGGTCCGACGCAAGTCACGGCGCATCGGTATGGACGACGAGCGTCTCGGCGCGCAGGACCAGCGCATCATCCAAGAGGGTCTCGGTGCGGTCAAGGTGCTCACCATCCTCGAGCGGCGCCGGCACGTCGTCGCCCGCTTCGACGTGTCCCGCCACCAGCACACCCAGGCCCTGCGCGGTCTGCTCTTCATGTCAAGTCTCTCGCGCTACTACCTGGAAGCCGTCGTCCTCGTCGTGGCCGCCGCGATCGCCATGGCGGCACTCTCCGACGGCAAGGCCGGGGCACTCGGATCCATCGGCGTCATACTCGCCGGGTCCATGCGCCTGCTGCCATCGGTCCAACGGCTGTTGGTGGCGCTGAACAACATCAGAGCTGGCGCCAGCAGCATCGACACGATCGAAAGGGACCTGTCGCTGGCCGCGGCCGATGAACCCGACGAGCCGCAGAGAACGCCGTCAACAGCCGTCCCATTCCACGACCGCATCGAGTTTCGCGACCTGACATACCGGTATCCGTCCGCGTCGACACCGGCGTTGCACACCATCAATCTGGTCATCCGGTATGGCGAATCAGTGGGCATCACCGGAACGTCTGGCTCGGGCAAGACAACCCTCGTCGACGTGCTCACCGGCCTCCTGACGCCCGCCGACGGCGGCGGGATCTACGTGGACGGCGTGAAAATCACCCGGGCGAACCTGGCTTCCTGGCGTACTCAGATCGGCTACGTTCCGCAGGAAACCGTCATCGTGGACGACAGCATTCGGCGAAACGTCGCGCTGGGGCTCGATGACGAGGACATCGACGACCAGGCGGTGTGGCGGGCGCTGGAGCAGGCACAGTTGCGGGGCCTGGTCGAAGGGCTTGCGGACGGATTGGACAGCCGGCTCGGCGAACGCGGCGTGCGTATGTCGGGCGGACAGCGGCAACGCATCGGGATCGCCCGTGCCCTCTACCACAGCCCGCGCGTTCTGGTGCTCGACGAGGCGACCGCCGCACTTGACGACACGACGGAAGGCCAGATCGTCTCCACCATCGAACGCCTGCACGGCAAGGTCACCATCGTCATGATCGCGCATCGACTCAGCACCGTCGAGCGCTGTGACGCGCTCGTGCTGCTTGAACACGGGCGGGTCGAGACGATCCGTACCTTGCCCGCGTCGGCGTCACACCCGTCACCGCACCATGCCCTGACCAGAGCCCCCGCGACCAGCTGAGAGTGAGCGGTACTCGTGAGTTCAGATATTGCCACCGGCCGCCCGATGACGGTCGCGGTCGTCACCCCCTGGTATCCCGAACCAGACCGGCCGTGGGAGGGCACCTTCATCGCCAACCCGTGCCATGCGCTTCGGAAACTCGGCGTACGTATGCGGGTGTTCAAGCTGACCGGGCGCCCCCCTGCGGTGAGAGTGAACGAGATCGACCCGGATACCGGGAGGGCCATCGCTCCGTCCGGAATCCTGATTCGCAGTTCGCGCCACCTCGCGTCTGTCATCAACAGTGGCTGGTTGTGGTCCGAATCCTGCGACGTCGTCCTGGTCGAAGAGGTGTGGACGAGCATCTTGCTGCGCAAGGCCAGGACGCCACCGCAGGTGGTAGTACTGCACGGCCGGCAGCCGATGACCACTTCGGGCGCCCGTACCGACCCGATCCGCCGAAGCATCATCGCTGCCTCCCTTCGACGTGCGTCGGCGCTGATCGCCGTCGGCGCCGGCATTCTCGAAGATCTGCCCCCCGACCTGCGGCAGGTCTGCACCGTCGTACCGAACGGAGTACTGCTCGACGCCTTTCCCCGGCGCGCCGTGTCAGCGTCCGAGCGGGTACGGGCCGCCGACTTCCCCCGCCTCGTCACGGTTGGGAACGTGGACTCGAACAAGAACCAGGAAACCGTGCTGCGGGCCTTCGCCTCGATCCGGGACACCTGGCCTACGGCCAGTTGGTCGGTGGTTGGCGACGGGCCCGAGCGGCGCCGTCTGGAAGGACTGCGCGACCAATTGGGCCACCACGACCGGATCCGCTTCACCGGTCGGGCCGCACCCGCGCAGGTGGCGGCGATATTGAACCGGTCGGATCTGTTCGTGATGCCATCACGCATCGAGTCGTTCGGCTGCGCCTACCTGGAGGCAATGGCCGTGGGCGTGCCCACGATCGTGCCCCGATCTGCCGGCCTTGCCGCCCTCATCGATGACGACCGGTACCTGCATGATCCAGACAACGGTGCGGAGATCGTCGCAAAGGCCAACGCGATCCTGTCGAGTCCGACACAGTACGAACAGGCAGTCGCCTTCGGTCTGGCGCTCGCCGAGCGGTGGACCTGGCAAGCCCACGCCGAATCCCTGGCCGACGTGCTCAGAAAATCCGTGGCGGTAAGAGAGGCGGTGCCGACACCATGATGCTCACCGTATTCGGACCCGGCAGCCGACTTGCCGAGAGCACGACAGTGCGTCGCGCGGCATCCGACACGGCCCCGGCCAACACGCACGAGGCCATCAATGGATAGTGGCGTTGGCTTCGCCTGGGACATTGCGCTGGCGGGCGCAATCGCGCTCTTCACACTCAGTCTGCTGCACATACCGGCCACGGCAACAGTCAGCATATCGGTCCTTCTTCTTCTGTCCTCGTCGACATCCTTTGATCCCGGCGACAACGCCGGACTGTCCGCGGCAGTCCGGATCGCCAGCGTCCTCTTGCTGGCGCGGTTCATGTGGAGTTCGGTCGCCGCCCAGGTGCGGGCCGAGGAAGTCAGCGTGCTCGACAGATGCAACCGCTTTGTCGGCGTGCTGGCCGCCGCGATCTTCGCCTACCTGGCGTACGCGACCCTCGGACACGGAATGTACCTGGAGCCACTGCTCTACGGTGCGGGCGTGTTGCTGGCCGTGGTGTACGGGAAGACGCTCGCTCAGCGGATCGCCGGGCCAGACCTCCGTAACGGGATCCTCCTCGCGCTCCTCGTCGCCGTGTTGGGCAGCGTCGCCCTCGGGCTCGTTGGGGCGGGCGACAGCATCATCGGCGACCGGCTCAGAGGGATCGCCGGCAATCCGAACCTGCTCGGGTTCTACACGATTCTCGTCCTCGCGCTCCTCCTGTCGTACCGGAGACTCGGCCTCTGGATGCTCCCCTTGGGCGCGGTGACCATTGCGGCGCTGGTCTGGTCGGGAAGCCGAGCGGCACTCGTAGCGGCGGTACTCGTGGTGACGATGAACTTCGCGCTTCGGCAGAGCCCACTGCGGACCCTATGGATCCTGCTCGGAGCGACGACCCTCGTGCTCGCACTGATCAACCCGGATTGGATGACGGGCATCGACCTGCCGATCTTCCGGACCAACAACTCACGGCAAAGCTCGTACGAGTACACCTTGCAGGTGCTGGCAGACACCAGGTGGCACGGCGTTGGCTTCAAGGCTGAGGCCACGGAGGTGGCGAGCACGCCACTGCGTGCCCTGACCCATGCCGGGCTCGTCGGTGGCGCCGCAGTTCTGATGATGTACGCGGTGATCCTCTACTACTCGGCAAAGATCGGCCGGCGGACCCTGGTGTTCGGCGGCGCGATGGTCGTGCACAGCCTGTTCGAGGGCTGGCTCCTGTCGCCTGTCGGACCGATGACTATGTGCTTTGTGGCCACCTGGTGCGCGTTGGCGAAGTGCGAAGCGCGCTCGTCCACACCCGGCCAAGAGGCGCGCTCGCCGGTACCGGTTTCGGAGGAACATCTTCATGTCGTCACGTGACACAATTGTCTTCTGGCAGAACGTGCCGTCTATACACCAGGCACCGCTGATGCGTACGCTCGCCCAGCACGCCCCCGGTCCGGTCGTCGTCATCACCGAGTTCGACCTGCCACCCCAGCGCGAGAAGTCGGGATGGCACCGGCCAGATTACGGTCCGGCGACACTGATCGCCGCACCGAGCGTGGCCGAGCGCGAGCGACTCGAAGCGAGCCTGGCCGGCGGCGTTCACATCTTCTCCGGCGTTGGCGCCTATCGCGCGACCACAGGTTCCCTGCTTTCGATACGGAGCCGTGGCGGTGCCCTCGTCGGTGTCTACACCGAGCCCTGGAATCCGGTGAGCTGGCGAGGTTGGCTGCGGTCGCTGCGCACCCGGATGGCGGCACGGCGTCTACTCGGAGACGTCGATTTCCTGCTCACCACCGGGCCGGTCGGAGAGCGGCAGTACGTCCGGATCGGCTTCCCCGCCACCCGCGTATTCCGCTTCGGGTACTTCGTCGACCCCCACGAGCGGGTGGACGCGGATGTCACTGGATCGACGGAAGGCGGACCGATCCGTCTTGTCTTCGTAGGCTCGGTGGACCGGAGAAAGCAGCCGGAGTTGCTGCTCACCGCCCTGTCCCGGTGTGAGCGCGACTGGACCCTCGACGTGGTCGGTAATGGGCCGCTGCTCCACCGCGCTATGACGCTCGCCAACAGGCTCGGCATCGACAGCCGAGTTCACTGGCAGGGGCACCTGAGCAACACCGCGGCACGGGACGTCATCGCGGCAGGTGACATCCTCGTCCTTCCAAGCCGGCACGACGGGTGGGGCGCGGTGGTGAACGAAGCGCTCATGGCGGGCACCCGGGTCGTGGTCAGCGACCGCTGCGGCGCCCAGGATCTCGCCGTCTCCGACAGTCTCAGCCGGCTGTTCGATGGCACCGACGTGACCTCGCTGACCCGCGCGCTGTCCGCGACGATGTCGTATGGACGGGTCGGGGCTGACGAGCGAGCCGCCCGGGTCCGCTGGGCAGCGGCGCACCTCGCTCCGGAACGAGGTGCAAAGTACCTGCTCGACCTCGTCGCCCACGTGCGGGACGGATCACCGAGGCCGGCGCCGCCCTGGAACAGCACCGGCGCTGGCGCGGAAAAGACTGCTCAGTAGGTGCGGGTGTCCGCCGATCCGCTGACCCTGGCTCGACGGTGGTACATGGTGAGGTGTTCGGCCACTGCAGCGTCCAGGGAGAACACACTGCTCTCGAACCGAGCGACCGCGCCGGCCCGGTCGTGCGTCCCGGACGTGCCGAGCACGACGCGGACGGCTGTGGCCCACACCTGTGCTGCCGCGTCCTGGTCGATGAGGGTGATCCCGGGCAGTCGGTCAGCGATGAACCGTGCTCCGGGAAGGTCGGTCGAGACCACCGGCGTACCGACGGCGGCCGCCTCCAGAACGGATCCCGGCAGACCCTCCAAGATTGAAGGAGCGAGGACGACGTCCGCCTGACGTAGCAGCCCTCCGATGTCCTCGCGCGGGCCGAGCTGGTGAATACGATGGCTCACCGCGAGCCTGTCCGCCTCGGTGTGCACCAGAGTGTCGGCGGCAGCATGTGACGGTCCCACCAGTACGGCATGGGCATCGATGCCCGCCTGTAGCAGTGCCACGATCACCGACGGTAGGAAGTGTGTCCTCTTCTCCCTGGAGGCCCGCCCCACGGTCAGGCAGATGACCGCGTCGCGCCCGGCGCCGATGGCCGCGCGCAGATCGAGGTCGGACGGACGGAGTAAACGATCGAGATCGAGTCCGTTAAGGACCACCCGACACCGCGGATCACTCGGCCAGGACGGAGAGTATCCGCAGGACAGGGCGCTGGGCGAGACTCCCAGCACATCGGTCGCGGACATGTCGACCAGCCGACGGAGGAGTACCCGTTGCATGCGCCGGCGAGGGGAACGCCGCCAGGTGTCGTCGCCTCGAAAGTGGGCTACCCGGGTCGGCACCCCGGCGACCGCCGCGAGAGCGAGCAGCGCCCCGGAGAAATTCCCGAGGTCGGCGTGCACCGCCGTCGGGCGTAGTTGTCGAAGCAGCCGCAGGAAGCGACGGGGGAATCGCCGATCCAGGGCAAGCGGGTACACGCTGCCGCCGTACCGTCGGACCGTGGGCGCGAGCGGTCCGGGGC
Organism: Micromonospora phaseoli; assembly: GCF_900109115.1. Taxonomy (GTDB): domain Bacteria; phylum Actinomycetota; class Actinomycetes; order Mycobacteriales; family Micromonosporaceae; genus Micromonospora; species Micromonospora phaseoli. The sequence continues at coordinate 709,564 of NZ_FNYV01000001.1, read as the reverse complement.
CGACGTTCTCGCAGAGGGTCACCAGGTCGACCACGATGCCGGCGTCCGCCAGACGCGGCAGCAGTTCGACGGTGCGCATTTCCGCGCCGCCGAAGTTCAGCATGCCGACGACACGGATGACGCGGATTACCGGCGGGCGCCCCCGGGTGGCCCGGAAGATGTGCTGTTGGTGGTGGGACATCGTCTTCCCCCGATCGTCACCGGCTCGGCATGGTCACCATCACGGGCCAGCCGGCGCGGGCTGCGGAGCTTCCTCTACGGTGGCCGGACGCAACCCGAGCAATCGGGTGAAATAGGCTCCGCGTTCGAACGCATGCGGTTCGGGGACAACATCCCGGTTCAGCCCGTCGAGCGCGTCGGTGAGACTGTCGATGTCGGAGAGTCGGTACGGCACGAGCGCGTCGCCGGCGATCTCACGCGTCTGACCGGTCTCCGGAGCCAGCACCGGCAGCCCATACACGCGCGCTTCCGCCAAGGCGTAGCCAAACGACTCCAGAACACACGGGAAGAAGACGCCCGTCGCTCGTCGCCAGTGCTCGGTGAGTTCATGGTGGGGCAGCCGCCCCAACAGGTCGAGGCGCGGATGACCCACCAGGTCGGCCGGAAGTTCGTGGGCGTACGCGGTCAACTTCACCCGCTGCGGCGCTGCGCGCCGATCGAGCGCTGCGAGCAGCACTCGAAGCTCGCTCGCCACGTTCTTGTAAGGCGACAGCACGACCGGGACCAGAATCGAGGGCTCGCCGCCTGGAACACGCGGGCCGACCGGACTGACGGGATTGCCGAGGACCAGCAGACGGTCGCGTACCGCCGGTACCCGGGCGCTCACCCGTTCTGCCATCGCGGAACACGGAACGACGATCACGTCGGCCCGGCGTAGCATCCGTCGTACGACGGGAATCTGCATCCGGAGCGACCGGGGCGCCAGGGCCAGCGATCCCTGCTCGGCGGGGCTCAGGAAGTGAAGGGCATTGTGCACCAGCACCCGGCGCTCGGTCCCACGCCAGGCGAACGCGACGTTGTTCAGCGAGACCGTCACGGGTACCGGACCGGCGTGCGCCTCTCGAAGCATCAGCCATGTCGGCGTCAGATATCGGTCTCGTCCGATAACGCGTACGGGCAGGTGACGGTCGACCAGAAAGGCTTCGAGTTCGACCTTCAACCTTCCCGTACCGCCCTGCATACCACCGGCGGAATCAATCACAATCCGCACTTCATCCACCGAACTTCTCCAATGTGCTCGCAGGTGGTGGTTGTCGCCGCCGGGGGCGACGACCGGTGGTCATCGGTCTCGCGATGGTCGACCAGCCATCCATTCCGCGGTGATCCGAAGCCCTTGGCACCGGTCGACCGGTGCCAGGTCCGGAAACAGCTCACGCAGGGTGCTGTTGTCGGCGAGTGAGTGCGGCACGTCGCCGGTCCGGGACGGACCGAACTGGCGCTCGATCGGCCGGCCGAGCACCTCGGCGAGTTCGTCGAGCACTTGCAGCAGGTTCACCCGGGCACCAAAGGCGAGGTTGACCGGATGCGGGTGGTGCACCTTCCGGCGTAGCGCGTCGAGGATCACCTGGCAGACCGTTCCCACGTAGGTGAAATCCCGGGACTGTGTGCCGTCGCCGTGTACCAGAACGGGTTGACGATGCAGCGCCGCGTGGACGAACCGGGGTATGACGGCGGCGTAGGCGTGGTCGTGTCGCTGCCCCGGGCCGAACACGTTGAAGAAGCGGAAGGCCAGCGTGGGTAGACCGAACGACGCCTGGTACGCCAGGGCATAGGCCTCGCTGGCGAGCTTGCTGGCGGCATACGGGCTCATCGGACGGGTCCAGGTGAGTTCAGGTTTCGGCAGTGCAGGGTTCATGCCGTAGACCGACGAAGAGGAGGCGACCAGAATGTGGCCGACGTCGTGCCGCCGCGCCGCATCGAGCACCATGAGCGTTCCGGTGGCGTTCGCGTGATGGGAGGCCACCGGGTCGTCCAGTGAGCGGGGCACGCTGGGCAGAGCTGCCAGATGGACGACGGCATCCCGACCGGCCATGGCGCGGTCCAAGGCGCCCGGATCGAGGACTGAGCCCTCGATGAACTCGACGTCCAGTCCTTCGAGGTTGCCGAGCAGCCCGATGGACAGGTCATCGAACACGGTCACCTCCTTGACCGTTGAGTCGAGCAACGCGGACCGGGCGAGATTGCTACCGATAAACCCGGCTCCACCGGTGATGAGGATGCGCGACACAATGCCCCCCGCTGTGTTTGACTCAACCACCTGTACATCGACTGAGGGCCCCCCGCCGTGACGGGACCTTCCGCCGAATCGGGCCGAGGAACTAGAAACAACCGAAAGGTCAGGGGCCTATTACGACTCGACCGTGATTTGATCTTTGGTCTGGCGGTGAGGCCACCCAGACGGCGACACGAACGCCACTATCCATTGAGGGCTTCGTATGCTTCGAGTGCCGCGACGCCGATTGCCGTACGACGCTGCGTCACATGCGCAGCGAGTGTCTTGATAGCTGTCTCTCGCTCATCGTAGAGGTGGCCCGTCATGGCGGCGAGGCCGTCACTGGTGACCTCCGATGTGCGGATCGTCCAGCGTCTGGCCCCGACCGACTCCTGGAAATCTCGACACTTCGGACGGTATTCGAGGGCGATCGATGGTGTTGCCACGCACGCAGCGCCGACGACGGCGTGCAGCTTCTGCGCGACAAGAACATCGATTTCCTTCATCAGCCGCCGCAATTCGGCGGCGGTACGCAACTGCGGAGCCAGGATGGCGGGACATCCAAGCTCGTTGGCGACCGATGTGGTAAGCGCGTCGTCGCGGTCCCACACCGAGATGAGCACCATCTGCAGGCCACGCTTGCGCATCAGATGGCCGTACTCCACCACAGTACGGACCAGCTCAGCGGGGTTGCGCTGCCACTGGTTACCGGTGAAGCCGAGGTTGATGCCGATCCTCCCCACGGCGGGCCGGTGACGCAGGTCGGCGTCGAGCGCGAACAGCAGAACCGGATCACCGCTTATCTCTGCCTCGACGCCGGCCTCGCGGAGCAGCTGCTGGGAGAGAGGCCCGCGCACCCACACCTTCGGCATGCTACGCAACAGGGGTATCCACGCCCGCAGCTCACTCTTGTCACCGGGGGTGCCGGTGGACGGCATGACGGGATCGTCGACGCCGGTGCCGATGTTGACCACGGGGCGTCCGCGCAGCAGGGCCATGGTCGATTCGAGACCACGCCGGAAGGCGGAGGACCCGATCAAAGTGCCGCCGCCCAGCACGGTCCCGCGCAACTGCCGACGCCGCACGGTGCCGGACCCGAGGATCGCGGGGAAGGAATGCACCTGTCGTAGCGGAATGTCGGGCAGGGAGTGCTGGTGCGCCCAGTACAGGAGGTTGTCGCCGAGGTTGAGGTTTCCCGGCACCCGCGGACCGACGTACACGCCGGTGCCGGTATCGGCCGTGCTGATCCGCACCGTGTCATGCGCATACGTGATGAAATCGCGGCCCATTCTACGTACGGTCCGTGTCACGGCGCCTGCACCGCCCTCTCGCGCGATCGACAGTTGAGCAGGGCTCTGGCCTGTTGTGGAGTGTGCACCACGCTATCGCTGACGGTATGGGGCTCTCTGCTGCTCAGAGTCATCGCACTCCTCGCCTTCTCCCCACACGACCCGAAATGAGAGATATTCTCCGATCCAGGGTATTCTTATGCCTTGACGCCCCGTCAGCGCGAAGCCACATCCCTCAATCTCGTCGACCAGATCGTTGATCGAACTCCACGATGTTGCCGCCCACTCGTCGAAGCGAACCTCCGAGGCCCCCTGTTGGGCGTCGACGAGAAGCATGCCGTCCCGCTTGAGCACTCGACGGATCTCGCTCAGTGTCTGCTTGAGATCCAGAGCATGGTCGAACGAATTGCAGTAGATAGCGTCGACCGATTCTGCCGGGAAGACGAGTTGATGAAAGTCCCCAGGAAGCACCCACCGGTTCTCGGGGCCGGGGTTGAGATCGATGCCCACCGCGAACGCACCCAGGTCGTGGAATGCCTTGACCTCGGTGCCGATCCGGGCGGCCAGACAGAGCACGGAGCGCCCAGCCCACTCTTCTCCCGCCAAGCGCTCCGCAAGTGCGGGGCGGAATACCTGTTCATAGCTGGTGAGATCCAACAGCGCCAACTTGCTGCGCTGGTGAGTCAGGTACGAATCGTAGGACCGGTAGCGTCGGCTTACGAGTGACTGCTGCGGATCGAGTGGCTGACGACCGCTCCGGTGCAGCAGAAACCAATACCAGCCAGACCAGCCTTCACGGTCGAGCAATATCCGAGCGGTGCGTCTCGGCTGCAGTACGGCTTTGCTGATAATTTTCGTGATTACCTGAGGCATGTTCGCCTTCCCGCGCCACCACTCCGGCCTCTAACCGCTGCGGCCTTTACACACTAGCCACAGCCGATGTCGAATCTATCAGCAAACCCAACGAAGCGCCCTGACTTCAGGCAGGGCGCGCCAGGCGACGATGGATCTGAAACCGATTCACCAGCACGCTGAAACCATTTCTGAATTTCTTACATCCGCGCGGCTGAACAATTCATCCGTGGCCGACCAGACCTGCCCCTCAGGAGCCGGCGAGCACCGTGGAAACCAGGTCCTTCGCCTCCTGTTGGAGGCGGGCCAGATGCTCTGGCCCCTGGAACGACTCGGCGTAGATCTTGTAGACGTCCTCCGTGCCGGACGGGCGGGCGGCGAACCAGCCGCTCTCCGTGGTGACCTTGAGTCCGCCGATCGGCGCGCCGTTGCCGGGCGCGGTGGTGAGGGTCGCGGTGATCGGCTCGCCGGCCAGTTCGGTCGCGGTGACCTGCTCCGGGGAGAGCTTGCCGAGCACGGCCTTCTGCTCCCGGGTGGCCGGTGCGTCGATCCGGGCGTACGCGGGCGCGCCGAAGCGCTCGGCCAACTCGGCCCAGTGCTCGCTCGGGGTCCGCCCGGTCACCCCGATGATCTCGGCGGCGAGCAGGCAGAGCAGGATGCCGTCCTTGTCGGTGGTCCAGGTGCCGCCGTCGCGGCGCAGGAAGGACGCGCCGGCGCTCTCCTCGCCGCCGAAGCCGACCGCGCCGTCGAGCAGCCCGGGCACGAACCACTTGAAGCCCACCGGCACCTCCAGCAGCGGACGCCCGAGGTCGGCGGCGACCCGGTCGATCATGGAGGAGGAGACCAGGGTCTTGCCGATCGCGGCGTCCGGTCCCCACTGCGTGCGGGTCCGGAACAGGTGGGCGATCGCCACCGCGAGGTAGTGGTTCGGGTTCATCAGCCCGGCGTCGGGGGTGACGATGCCGTGCCGGTCGGCGTCGGCGTCGTTTCCGGTGGCGACCTGGTAGTCGGCGCGCATGGCGATCAGCGAGGCCATCGCGTTCGGCGAGGAGCAGTCCATCCGGATCTTGCCGTCGCCGTCGAGGGTCATGAACCGCCAGGTCGGGTCGACGGTCGGGTTGACCACGGTCAGGTCGAGCCGGTGCCGCTGGGCGATCTCACCCCAGTAGTCGACGCTGGCGCCGCCGAGCGGGTCGGCGCCGATGCGGACCCCGGCGGCGCGGATCGCGTCGATGTCGATCGCCGCCGGCAGGTCGTCGACGTAGCGGCCGAGGAAGTCGTACGTGTCGGTGGTGTCGGCGACCCGGGCGCGCGCGTACGGAATGCGGCGCACCTCCTTGAGCCCGGCGGCGAGGATCGCGTTCGCGCGTTCCTGGATCCACTTCGTGACGTCGGAGTCGGCCGGTCCGCCGTGGGTGGGGTTGTACTTGAATCCGCCGTCGTCCGGCGGGTTGTGCGACGGGGTTATCACGACGCCGTCAGCCAGCCCGGTGGTGCGGCCCCGGTTGTGGGTGAGGATGGCGTGCGAGACCGCCGGGGTGGGGGTGTAGCCGTCCCGGCTGTCCAGCAGCACGGTGACGTCGTTGGCGGCGAGCACCTCCAGGGCGTCCACGGTCGCCGGCACGGAGAGCGCGTGGGTGTCCCGGCCGAGGAAGAGCGGGCCGTCGACGCCCTGCTCCCGCCGGTAGTCGCAGAGCGCCTGGGTGACCGCGAGGATGTGGTCGGAGTTGAAGGCGTTGCGCAGGCTCGACCCGCGGTGCCCGGAGGTGCCGAAGGAAACCTGCTGCGCCGGGTCGGCCGGGTCGGGGTGCTCGGCGTAGTAGGCGGTCACCAGCCGCGGTACGTCGACCAGGTCGGCGGGCTCGGCCGGCTGGCCGGCGCGGGGATGACTGCTCACGGTTCCACCTTCTGTCCCTTGCCGATGACCACGATGCCGTTGTCGGAGACGGTGTAGCGCTGCCGGTCCCGTTCCAGGTCCACACCGATCTCGGCGCCCTCGGGCACCTGGACGTTCTTGTCCAGGATGGCCCGCCGGACCACGGCGTGCCGGCCGATGTCGACGCCCTCCATCAGTACCGAGCCGTCCACGTGCGCCCAGGAGTGGACCTTCACCTTCGGTGAGACGATCGAGTTCTCCACCAGCGAACCGGAGATCACCGCGCCGGGCGAGACCATCGAGGCGACCGCCCGGCCGACCCGCTCGCCCCACTGGTGGACGAACTTGGCCGGCGGGAACGGCGGCTGCTCGGTGTAGATCGGCCAGTCGAAGTTGTAGAGGTTGAACACCGGGTGGACGTTGATCAGATCCATGTGGGCGTCGTAGAAGGAGTCGAGGGTTCCCACGTCCCGCCAGTAGCCGCGGTCCCGGTCGGTGCTGCCCGGCACCTCGTTGTCACGGAAGTCGTAGACGTTCGCCTCGCCGCGCTCGACCAGCGCCGGGATGATGCTGCCGCCCATGTCGTGCTTGCTGGTCTTGTCCTCCGCGTCGCGTTCGACAACGTCGACCAGCGCCCGGGTGGTGAAGACGTAGTTGCCCATCGAGGCGTAGATCTCGTCGGGCGCGTCGGGCAGGCCCACCGCGTCGGTGGGCTTCTCCCGGAAGGCCCGGATCCGCCGGCCGTCCTCGCCGACCTCGATGACACCGAACTGGTCGGCGGTGGCCAGCGGCTGCCGGATGCCCGCCACCGTGACCGAGGCACCGGAGGCGATGTGGTCCTCCACCATCTGGCGCGGGTCCATCCGGTAGATGTGGTCGGCACCAAAGACGATCACGTAGTCGGGCTGCTCGTCGTAGATCAGGTTGAAGCTCTGGTAGATCGCGTCGGCCGAGCCGGCGAACCACCAGGGGCCACGACGCTGCTGCGCGGGCACCGGGGTGACGTAGTTGCCCAGCAGGGTCGACATCCGCCATGTCTTGGTGATGTGCCGGTCGAGGGAGTGGGACTTGTACTGGGTCAACACGACGATCTTCAGATAGCCGGCGTTGGCCAGGTTGGAGAGGACGAAGTCGACCATGCGGTACATCCCGCCGAACGGGACGGCCGGCTTGGCCCGGTCCGTGGTCAGCGGCATCAGGCGCTTGCCCTCTCCGCCGGCCAGGACGATCGCGAGCACCTTGGCAGCCATGAGCAGACGCTATCCATACCGGTGCCGGTTCACCACTCGTACGGGCACAGTTCCGCAGCCGGTGCGGCGCTCGGTTCTGCACTAGGGTGCCGGACATGACCGACTCCGCCCCGCTACGCGTCGACCTGCTCACCCGCGAATACCCGCCGGAGGTCTACGGCGGCGCCGGAGTGCACGTCGAGTACCTGGCCCGGGAGCTGCGCCGGATCACCCACGTGCGGGTGCACTGCTTCGGCGCGCCGCGCACCGAGCCGGGGGTGCGGGCGTACCCCGAGCCGGCGGCCCTGGCCGGCGCGAACGCCGCGCTGCGGACGATGGGGGTGGACCTGGAGATGGCCGCCGGATGCGCCGGCGCGGACGTGGTGCACAGCCACACCTGGTACGCCAACCTGGCCGGGCACACCGCGAAGCTGCTGTACGGGGTGCCGCACGTGGTGACGGCGCACAGCCTGGAGCCGCTGCGGCCGTGGAAGGCGGAGCAGCTCGGCGGCGGCTACGCGCTCTCCTCCTGGTGCGAGCGCACCGCCTACGAGTCGGCCGACGCGATCGTGGCGGTCAGCGCGGGGATGCGCCGCGACGTGCTGGCCGCGTACCCGTCGGTCGACCCGGACCGGGTACACGTGATCTACAACGGCATCGACACCGCGCAGTACGCCCCCGATCCGGGCACCGACGTGCTGGCGCGCCTGGGTATCGACCCGGCCCTGCCCAGCGTGGTCTACGTCGGCCGGATCACCCACCAGAAGGGCCTGCCGCACCTGCTGCGCGCCGCCCGGGAGCTGCCGCCGGAGACCCAGTTGGTGCTGCTGGCCGGCGCACCGGACACCCCGGAGATCGCCGCCGAGGTGGAGGGTCTGGTCGCCGAGTTGCGGGCTACCCGCTCCGGGGTGGTCTGGGTGGCCGAGATGCTGCCCAAGTCCGAGGTGATCCAGGTCCTCACCCACGCCACCATCTTCGTCTGCCCGTCGGTCTACGAGCCGATGGGCATCGTCAACCTGGAGGCGATGGCCTGCGAGACGGCGGTGGTGGCCACCGCCACCGGCGGCATCCCGGAGGTGGTCGCCGACGGCGAGACCGGCCTGCTGGTGCCGATCGAGCAGGCCGCCGACGGGTCTGGCCGTCCGCTGGATCCGGAGCGCTTCGAGGCCGACCTGGCGACCCGACTGAACACGCTGCTGGCCGACCCGGAGCGCGCTGCCGCCCTCGGCCGGGCCGGACGACGGCGCGCGGTCGAGCACTTCTCCTGGGACGCGATCGCCGCCCGCACCCTCGACCTCTACCGCTCGCTGCTCAGCCGTTCGGTGTGATCAACTCGAGCTGCGGCAAGTAGGTCGCCACGCAGCAGCTCCATCAGTCACCTTGACGCCGTCTGACGTCAGGGCCGGTCACGAGTTGCGGCAGGTCGGGCCATCAGCCGGCCGGGAAGGCGCAACATGCCGCAAGTCGCGACGGGCAGCCTGTCGGGAGGCGGGCGGTCAGCCGAGCGCGAGGGGATCTCGGGCAGTAGGTTGAACCGGTGAGTGGACGGTTCCCGATCGAAGACGTCTCCCCCGCCGTCTCCTGCGGTCGCTACCCGGCCCGCGCTGTCGTCGGCGAGCTGGTACCGGTGTCGGCGCGGGCGTACCGCGAGGGGCATGACGCGCTCGGCTGCAACGTGGTCTGGCTCGGCCCCGACGGTCGGGCTCGCCCGTTCACCCGGATGCGGCCGGGTGAGCCAGGCCAGGACCGGTGGCACGCCACCATCGCACCGGACGCGGTCGGCGAGTGGATCTTCACCGTCGAGGCGTTCAGCGACCCGTATCTGACCTGGCACAACGCGGTGACCAAGAAGATCGCCGCCGGCCAGGGCGCGGTGGAGCTGGCCAACGACCTGGCCGACGGCGTACGCGTGCTGACCGCCGCCACCAAACTGGTGCCGAAAGCCGACCGGGTTCGCCTCCGGAATGCCGTGAAGGCGCTGCGCGACACCGCCCGGCCGCTGCCTGAGCGGGTGAGTCCGGCGCTGGAGCTGGCCGAGCTGCTCTGGGAGCATCCGGTGCGGGAGCTGGTCACCACCGGCGAGGAGTACCGCATCTGGGTGGACCGTGAGCGGGCTCTCTTCTCCGCCTGGTACGAATTCTTCCCCCGCTCGGAGGGGGCGATCCCGGCGACCGTCGACGCGCCGGCCCGGTCCGGCACCTTCGCCACCGCCACCGAGCGGCTGCCGGGCGTCGCGGCGATGGGCTTCGACGTGCTCTACCTGCCGCCGATCCACCCGATCGGCCGGGTCAACCGCAAGGGCCCCAACAACAGCCTGGTCGCCGGGCCGGACGACGTGGGCTCGCCGTGGGCGATCGGCGCCGAGGAGGGCGGGCACGACGCCATCCACCCCGACCTGGGTACGCCGGCGGACTTCCGCGACTTCGTCGTCGCCGCCGCCGAGCACGGCCTGGAGGTGGCGATGGACCTGGCGTTGCAGTGCGCGCCGGACCACCCCTGGGTGACCGAGCACCCGGAGTGGTTCACCACCCGGGCCGACGGCAGCATCGGGTACGCGGAGAACCCGCCGAAGAAGTACCAGGACATCTACCCGCTGAACTTCGACAACGACCCCGACGGCATCCGCGCCGAGATGCTGCGGGTGGTGCTGCACTGGGTCGGCGAGGGCGTGAAGATCTTCCGGGTCGACAACCCGCACACCAAGCCGGTCGACTTCTGGCACTGGCTGATCTGGGCGGTCAAGCTGGTCGACCCGGACGTGCTCTTCCTCGCCGAGGCGTTCACCCGGCCGGCGATGATGCACGGGCTGGCCAAGGTCGGGTTCACCCAGTCGTACACGTACTTCACCTGGCGGACCTCGGCGGCGCAGCTGCGCGGGTACTGCGAGGAGCTGGTGGCGGCGGCCGACTACATGCGGCCGAACTTCTGGCCCAACACCCCCGACATCCTGCACGAGACCCTCCAGCACGGCGGCCCGCCGATGTTCAAGATCCGGGCGGTGCTGGCCGCGCTGCTCTCCCCCTCCTGGGGCATGTACGCCGGCTACGAGCTGTTCGAGCACGTCGCCCGCCCCGGCGCCGAGGAGTACCTGGACAACGAGAAGTACCAGCTGCGCCCCCGGGACTGGGCCGGCGCGCTGGCGCGCGGGCGCTCGCTGGCGCCGTTCATCACCACCCTCAACCGGGTCCGCCGGGACAATCCGGCCCTGCACCGGCTGCGGAACCTGGTCTTCCACGACATCGACAACCCGGCGCTGCTGTGCTGGTCCAAGCGCGACACGGCCACCGGCAACACGGTGCTGGTGATCTGCTCGTTCGACTCGCACACCGTGCAGTGGGGCAACACCACGCTGGACATGCCGGCGCTGGGCCTGGACTGGCACGACCGGTTCACCGTGCACGACGAGCTGACCGGCGCCAGTTACGACTGGGGGCAGCGCAACGCGGTCCGGCTCGACCCGTACCTGCAACCGGCGCACGTGCTCACCCTGCGCCGCCCGGCCGCGCCCGGGCCGGCCGACGCCGGGTCACCGGGTCAGGCCGGTACCGAGCCGGCCACCCTGACCGTCCAGGACGTGCCCGCCGACCTGTCCGGCACCGCACCGACCGCTCCCGCCCAGAAGGACGACGCCCGATGGACCAGCTGATTTCCGGGGAGATCCACGACCCGCACGCCGTGCTCGGCGCGCACCCGGCCGGCGGGCGTACGGTGATCCGCACCCTGCGCCGGGGCGCTGGCGACGTGAGCGTGCTGGTCGGCGACGAGCGGCACCCGATGAAGCGGGTACACGACGTCGGCGTGTTCGAGGCGACCGTCCCCGGCGAGGTGCTCGACTACCGGGTGGACGTCGACGGCCGACTGGACGACGACCCGTACCGGCACCCGCCGGTCCTCGGTGAGCTGGACCTGCACCTGATCGGCGAGGGCCGGCACGAGCGGCTGTGGGAGGCGCTCGGCGCCCGGGTCCTCGACGGCGGGGTCGCGTTCGCGGTGTGGGCGCCCAACGCCCGGGGTGTGCGGGTCATCGGCGACTTCACCGGCTGGGCGCCCGACGACGGTTGGCCGATGCGCTCGCTCGGCTCGACCGGGGTGTGGGAGATCTTCGTGCCGGGGGCCTCGGCCGGCAGCCGGTACAAGTACCGCGTCCTCGGTGCCGACGGGTACTGGCGGGACAAGGCCGACCCCCTCGCGGCGTACGCGGAGGTGGCGCCGGCCAATGCCTCGGTGGTGCACCGCTCGACCTACCAGTGGGGCGACGCCGACTGGCTGGCCCGGCGGTCCCAGCGGCAGCCGCACCAGGAGCCGATGAGCGTGTACGAGGTGCACCTCGGCTCGTGGCGGCCCGGCCTGGGCTACCGGGAGCTGGCCGAGCAGTTGACCGCGTACGTGGTGGAGCTGGGCTTCACCCACGTGGAGTTCCTGCCGGTGATGGAGCACCCGTTCGGCGGCTCCTGGGGCTACCAGGTCACCGGCTACTACGCCCCGACGGCCCGGTTCGGCAACCCCGACGACTTCCGGTACCTGGTGGACCGGCTGCACGCCGCCGGCATCGGGGTGATCCTGGACTGGGTGCCGGCGCACTTCCCGAAGGACGACTGGGCGCTGGCCCGCTTCGACGGCACCCCGCTCTACGAGCACCCCGACCCGCGCCGGGGCGAGCACCCGGACTGGGGCACGTACGTCTTCGACTTCGGTCGCCGGGAGGTACGCAACTTCCTGGTCGCCAACGCGCTCTACTGGCTCGACGAGTTCCACGTCGACGGGTTGCGGGTGGACGCGGTCGCCTCGATGCTCTACCTGGACTACTCCCGGTCCGATGGGCAGTGGGCGCCGAACGTGCACGGCGGCCGGGAAAACCTTGAGGCCCTCGCGTTCCTGCAGGAGGTCAACGCGACGGTCTACAAGCAGCACGCCGGGGTGGTGATGATCGCCGAGGAGTCGACGGCCTGGCCGGGGGTCACCCGGTCGACCGGCGACGGCGGGCTGGGCTTCGGGTTCAAGTGGAACATGGGCTGGATGCACGACACCCTGCTCTACACCTCGAAGGACCCGATCTACCGGCAGCACCACCACCATCAGCTCACCTTCTCCCTGGCGTACGCCTGGAGCGAGAACTACGTGCTGCCGATCAGCCACGACGAGGTGGTGCACGGCAAGGGTTCACTGCTCAGCAAGATGCCCGGTGACATGTGGCAACGGCTGGCCAACGTACGCGTACTGCTGGCGTACATGTGGGCGCACCCGGGCAAGCAGCTGCTCTTCATGGGCTGCGAGCTGGCCGACGACCGCGAGTGGAGCGAGGAACGCGGCCTCGACTGGTACCTCCCGCACGACCCGGCCCGGGCCGGCGTACAACGCCTGGTCGGCGACCTGAACCGGATCTACCGGGAGACTCCCCCGCTCTGGGCGCAGGACACCTCGCCGGCCGGGTTCCGCTGGCTGGCCGGTGACGACGTCGCCAACAACGCCATCTCGTTCGTCCGGATCGCGCCCGACGGGGCGACCCTGGTCTGCGTGGCCAACTTCTCCGCCCTGCCGCTGGAGGACTACCGGGTCGGCCTACCGGCCGCCGGCGCCTGGGCGGAGGTCCTCAACACCGACGCCCACCACTACGGCGGCTCCGGCGTCGGCAACCTCGGCACCGTGCACGCCGAGGACATCCCCTGGCACGGCCTGCCCGCCTCGGCCGCGCTGCGCGTCCCCCCGCTGGGCGCCCTCTGGCTCCACCTGGCTTGAAAGGAAGGGCCGGGGATGTACACCGCTGAGGCGAACGGGACCAACACCCACCGGATGGTGAACCGTCGAGCATCCACGTCCGGATGACTGGGGCATCGTGGATCACGAGGCGGAGGAACTGCCCTTTGGCCTTGAACAGGCGCAAGGTCAGGAACGGCAAGCTCGGGGCCTCACATGCCCGGACACTGCGGAAGCTGACCGACTTCGCCGCCCTGGCTACCCTGACCAACTGCCTCCAGCGCAGTGCGTACGACTAGCGACGGGCCTCAACGAACAGGCCCTCCGGCCGATGCTCAACCTCGGCCAAGCCGGGCAGGTCGCCGACCATGAACTCGCGGGACTGAGGATCGGCAAATCCGGCCTCCCGCATCATGTTGATCACGAGTGCGGAGGTTGGCTGCCACCGGTGTGGCGACGCTCCGACGAACTGGGTCAGCTTCTGGCGTCGGTTCGGCTTGTGTAGCGGACCCGCATTCAGCAGCTGGGTGAACTTGAGACCGGCAGCGGCGGCTTCGTCCTCTGTCGCGCTCAGCAGTTGGCGGGCGAATACGCGGACGTCCGGCAGGGCCACCCGAAGGATTCCGTCCGGCTGCAACACCCGGTGGCATTCGCCGAGCAGCGCGAGCGCCTGGTCGAAATAGATATGCTCGAGCATGTGGGAGGAGTAGATAGCGGCCACCGTACCGGTGGGATAGGGCAGCGCTTTCGTGACATCCGCCAGCTTGATGCTTCTTGGCCACGTGACCATGTGAGCGTCGGCGAGCAGCCCGATGCGGTACAGCACGGACTTCGCTCCCGGCAACCGGTCGAGGATTAGGCCCGGTGACCTGTCGATGTTGGTCCAGCCGGCGGGAGCCTGGAGTCCACAGCCGAGGTTGAGGCGGAGCGTGCCGCCCACGCCGTTAGACCCGCGTTGGCGAACGGTTCGGTATTTCGTCCGGAACATAACCGGATGATACAAGCACTCGATGGACTTAATGCCAGTTGACACCAGATCGCGCGTCTCTGAATATCGGTCGCATTTCAGCGCTGCTTTTGCCGACAGTACGGCGCCGTTATCCGGCGACAAGTAGGCGACTCACGAACCGCTTCTCGGCAGCCGTTGCCTCCGTCACGGCACGGCCGACTGCACCGACGGAGATGCGAAAATCTATTTGTTGTGACCGGGGCGATCGAGCTGACAAGCCGATCCAGCGCATCTGCGACACCGGTCAACACCGGGCAGGCTGATCGCAGGTGGCAGGCCGCGCCGCCGCACGAGAAGCGGTCAGACCAGACCGGCGCCGCGCAGCAGGGTCCAGAGGCCGGCGCCGTCGGGCGCGGAGAGCCACTTCTGCCCCACCGGCCCGGTCGACGACTGGCCGGCCGGTGCCGGCAGGGTGCCGGCGAGCACCGCCTGGGTGGGCGAGAGCCGGCGGATCGCCACTCCGGCGACGTTGTCCGGGTTGGCGGCGGCGAACTCCCGGTAGATCTCCTGGTCGTGCTGGCCGTCGTCGCCGACGAGCAGCCACCGCACCTCGGGGAACTCCTTGGCCAGCCGGGCCAGGGTGGCCCGCTTGTGTTCCCGGCCGCTGCGGAACCAGCGGTCGTGGGTGGGCCCCCAGTTGGTCAACAGCAGCGGCCCGGCCGGGTAGAGGTGCCGGGACAGGAACCTGGTCAGCGTCGGGGCGACGTTCCACGCCCCGGTGGAGAGGTAGAACACCGGGGCACCGGGGTGGGCGGTGACCAGCCGCTCGTAGAGCACCGCCATGCCGGGCACCGCCGCCCGGGCATGCTCGTCGAGGACGAACGTGTTCCAGCCGGCGAGCAGCGGACGCGGCAGCGCCGTCACCATGACCGTGTCGTCGATGTCGGAGACGACCCCGAAGCGGACTTCCGGATCCAGGATGCGGACCGGAGCCTCGACCGGCTCGGCGTCCGGCACGGTGAGCCGCACGGAGCCCCAGCCGGGCGGCAGGTCCGCCTCGACCACGGTGTCGACGAAGCCGCTGCGGTCCGCCTGCGTCTCGTGGCGTACGCCGCCGGTCTCGATCGTGACGGTGACGTGTTTTGCCGGCAGGGTGGCGAAGCTGCGCCAGCCCCGGACCTTCTCCAGCCGACCCCGCTGGCGGGTGTCGGGGCGACCCAGCAGCACCCGACACATCACCCGTACCCATCCGGGCGCGCCGTAACCGGTGTAGGCGATGATGTTGATCCGCCAGCCGGTCCGTCGCAGCCTGCGCTCCACCAGGTGATGCACGGCGTCCTCGATCCGCGCGGCCCGGTGCAGGTTGGTCACGGCCAGTTGGCCGGCGGTAGTGGGTGGCACGGGTGCAACCCTGCCACAGACCGGCGGCCTCGGCCACGCGAGCTGAGCCGAACCGCCGCCGTCGCCGTCGCGACCGTGAAACACTCCGGTCGGGACGGCGACGGGGGCGATGGTCGTGCCACGAGCAGCAACAACGGGGTTCGCGCGGCAGCGTGGGCGGTGGTGGTCACGGCTGGACCGGCCGGCGTTCGTCGCGCTGTTGTTCGGAGTGGCCGGGGTCGGTTACCGGCTGGTCCTCGTGCTGGACACGGTACCGGTGTCCAACAGCGACGAGGCGACCTTCGGGCTGGCCGCGTTGCACATCGCGCAGGGCCGGGAGCACCCGGTCTTCCTCTACGGCCAGCGCTACATGGGCATGCTGCAGTCCTACCTGGCCGCACCGCTGATCGCGGTGACCGGCCCGAGCTGGCCCGTGCTGCGGCTGCCGGTGCTGGCGCTCTACGCGCTGTTCCTCTGGCTGATCCACCGGCTGACCCGGCGGATCGGCTCGCCCTGGTTCGCGACCGCGATCGTCGGGCTGCTGGCGCTCGGTTCCGAGCGGGTCGTCCGGGACCAGGTGACGACGGTCGGCGGGCGTCCGGAGGTCAAGGTCGCGGTGCTGGTGATGCTGCTGATCGTGGTGGGGCTGGCCCGGGGCACGGTGCGCCGCCGCCGGCTGGCCGTCGGCGCGTTCGGGCTGCTCGCCGGGGTGGCGCTCTGGTCGGACTGGCTGATCGTGCCGTACCTGGCGGTGGCCGGGCTGGCGCTGATCTGGGCGTTGCGTCGGGAACTGCTCGGCTGGGCGGGTCTGCTGCTGCTCGCCGGGTTCGCCGTCGGGGTCGGCCCGATGATCTGGGACAACCTGGTGGCCCCGCTCGGGCAGGACTCCCTGTCGGTGCTGCGCACCATCAGCGGCGAGACCGGGCCGGCGCCGCCCTGGCCGCAGCGGCTGGGGGGCGGGCTGCTGGAGGGGGTGCCGCTGGCCGCCGGGCTGTGCCCGATCGACGGCTGTGCCGGCTGGCAGGAGTGGTTCGGTCTGCTCTACCCGGCGCTGCTGGTCGTCGCGGCGGTGCTCGCCGTGCTCGGGTACCGACGGGCGGCCGACCGGTCCGACCGGGTCGCGCCGGTGGTGCACCTCGCGCTGCTCGCCGGCGCGGCGCTGACCCTGCTGGCGTACGTGCGCAGCTCGCTCGCCGCCGCGGACCCGCTGGGCAACGCCCGCTACCTGGCGGTGCTGCAACTGTCCCTGCCGGCGGTGCTGTGGCCGCTGTGGGTGGTGGCCGTGGCGGCCTGGCGTGGCACGGTCGGCGCGGCGGGTCGGCTGGCCGGTGCGGTGGCCGCCGCCGCGCTGGTCGCCCTGGCGGCGACCTCGCTGGTGGTCACGGTGCTCTTCGCCACCTCCGGCGCGGCACCCGGGCGCACCGAGGAGCGGCAGGCCCGCGAGTTGGCCGCGGCGGTCCGCACGGCGGGGCTTCGCGAGGTGTACGGCGAGTACTGGACGTGCAACCGGCTGATCTTCAACACCGCCGAGGCGGTGGTCTGCGGGGTGCTCGACGGCAGTCTGCACCCCGGGCAGAACCGCTATCCGGCGTACTGGTGGCGGCTGGCCCGGGCGCAGCGGCCCGGGTACGTGCTGGCGGCCGACGGGCCGGCCGACCGGCGGCTGCGGGAGCTGCTCGGCGGCCGGGCCGACACCGCGCTGCTGGCCGAGGTCGGCGGCTTTCGCGTGTACCACCCGCCGGAGCCGCTGCGACCGTGGCGTTAGAGTCACCCATGCTCATCCTGCTGCCGCCCTCGGAGGGCAAGGCCGACGCCGGCTCCGGTCGCCGGCTGGACCTGGCCCGGCTGTCCCTGCCGGAGTTGAACCCGGTGCGGGAGCAGGTGCTGACCGCGCTGATCGCGCTCAGCGCCGGGCCGCAGGAGGCGGCGCTGGCCGCGCTCGGACTCGGTGCCGGCCAGCACGGCGAGCTGCGGCGCAACGCCCGGCTGGCGCAGGCCGCCACCGCGCCCGCCGGCCGGATCTACACCGGCGTGCTCTACGAGGCGCTCGACCTGGCCACCCTCCCACCGCCGGCGCAGCGGGCGGCGCGGCGGCAGGTGCTGGTCAGCTCCGGCCTGTGGGGGGCGGTACGGCTGACCGACCGGATTCCGCCGTACCGCTGCCCGATCGGGGCCCGGCTGTCCGGCATCGGCGGCCTGCCGGCGCGATGGCGCCGGGCGCTGGAGCCGGCGCTGACCACGGCGGCCGGCAGCGGCCCGGTGCTGGACCTGCGGTCCGGGGCGTACGCCGCCGCCTGGACGCCGCGCGGCGAGCTGGCCGACCGCACGGTGACCGTGCGGGTGCTGCACGAACGGGAGGTCGACGGCGTTGTGGTGCGGTCGGTGGTCAGCCACTTCAACAAGGCCACCAAGGGCCGGCTGGTCCGTGACCTGCTGCTCGCCGACGTCCGCCCGAGCACCGCCGACGCGCTGCTGACCGCGCTGCGGGACCTGAAGTACCTGGTGTGCGAGCAGGCCACCGCGCCGGGCCGGCCTCGGCAGGTCGATCTGGTGGTTTCCGAGCTGTAACCAGGCGCAAGATTTCCTCAAGGCTGGACCGGATCGGTACCACCCGCCGGGGTGACGGGTCACCGTAGACAGACCCGACGCCACAAGGAGGCCCTCCGGTGGTTGCCGAACCGATCCTGCTCGACCAGCACCGCCCGCCGCCGGCCCTGCCGCCATCGGCCCTGCCGCCGTCCGCCCTGCTGCCGTCGGCACTCCCGCCGCTGGACTGGACGACCCTGGCCGACGCTTTCGAGACGGCCTGCCTGCTGCGCTGCATGCCGCCCCCGGCGGCACCCGGTCAACGGCACGCCGGGCAGCAGCCCGTCCGACCGACGACGATCGAGTTCAACCGGGAGGAGGCGGCGCGGCGGACCCGGCAGCTGCTCGACCGCCTCGACATCCCGGCCCGGCACGAGCTGGCCGTCGGTGGGCTGCGCCGCCGCTACGAGCTGCACCGGCTGCACGTACCGCGCGAGCACCGGCCGGCGTACGCGGCGATGGTGGAGAACGGTTGGCGCCGTGGCCGGCGGGAGTTGCTCGGCGGTCCGGTGCCCGGCGCGTCGACGGCGCGGCGGCTGTGGCGCACCCGGTTGGCCGCCGCTGCCTGGCGGGCCGCCCTGCTGGCGGGCGGCCGGCACGTGCGCCGGCACATCCTCGGAGTGCGGATCACCGACCGGGAACTCGCCGCCGTGCTGGTCCGTGGCGCCGCTCTGCTCGACGTGCCGGCGGTGCTGCGCCCCGGCACCGGCTGCTTCCTGGTCAGTGTGGCGCAGGGCCCCCACCGGGACCGAATCCTGCGGCACGCCGCCGAGGAGGCGGTGCACCGCCCGGTGGCCTGACCGCCGAGCGGTGCGAGGACCGCCACCGGGCTGCGCCGCCCCGGGGCTTGCGCCGCGGGGGTCCGGCGGCGCACAGTGCTGCCCGTGAGCCGTATCCGGTACAGCGCCCGAGCCCGGCGGCGCGGCACCCGCGTGGCGTTCGCGCTGACCGTGCTGCTGGCCCTGCCCGGCCTCGGCGCCTGCCGCGAAGATCACGACGAGCCGATGCTCATCCGCATCGCCACCGGCAGCCCCACCGCCGTCTATCACGCCTTCGGCGAGTCACTGGCCGCCATCCTCAACCGGGAGTTGCCCCAGGTGCGGGCCGAGGTGATGGTCACCGCCGCCTCCGCGGAGAACGTGCAGTTGCTCAACGCCGGCAAAGCCGAACTCGGCTTCACCCAGGCCGACGTGCTGCCCGCCGATCCGGGCCCGGACCCGTCGGTGGTGGCGGTCGCCCGGGTCTACGACGACCTGCTGCACCTGGTCACCACCGCCGACAGCCCGGTACGGAGCTTGGCCGACCTGCGCGGGCGGCGGGTCTCGGTCGGCGCGGCCGGCTCCGGGACCAAGATCACCGTGGACCGGCTGCTCTCCGTGGCCGGGCTGGGAAACGCCAAGGTGCAGCAGGAACAGCTCGGTCTGGACGACTCGGTGGCCGCGCTGCGGGCCGGCAGGATCGACGCCTTCTTCTTCTCCGGTGGGCTACCGGTACGCGCCGTCGCCCAGTTCGCCGAGCACACCCCCACCCGCATCGTCGGCCTCGGCGAGTGGACCATTCCGCTGCGCCAGAACCACTCGGAGGTGTACGTGCCGCGGGACATCCCCCGCTCGGTGTACGGCGTCGACCTGGTCACCACCGTGGCCAACCCCAACTACCTGGTGGTCCGGGCCGACCTGCCGGAGGCGCTGGTCCGCGAGGTGACCCGGCTGCTGATGGAGCGGCGTTCCGAGCTGGCCGCCGCTCATCCGGCGGCCGGTCGGATGAGCCCCCGCTCGGCCATCGCCACCCTGCCGCTGCCGCTGCACCCCGGCGCCGTGGACTACTACCGCGCCAGCAAACCCTGACGGCGGACCGCCCGGCAGGCGCGCTCAGAGCACCCGGGCGGGCGGTGCCGGCTCGGTGACCGGCTCGACGGGTGCGGAGGCCGGGTCGTCGGACGCGTCGGACGCCGGAAACCAAAGTGCGGCCACCAGGCCACGTGGCGAGTTCGGATGCATGGTGAGCCGACCGTCGGAGGCGTCGACCAGCACGGCGGCGATGGTCAGCCCCAGCCCGGCGCCGTCGACGTTCTGCACCTCCGGTGCCCGCCAGAACCGTTCGGTGGCCCGACCGAGCTGGCTGCGGGTCATCCCCGGGCCGGTGTCGAGCACCTCCAGCGCGATGCCGCCGTTGCGGGCCGCCACGGTCACCGTCACCTCGCCGCCCGCCCCGCTGAACTTCACCGCGTTGTCGATCAACGCGTCGAGTGCCTGGTCGATCGCGGTCGGCACGGTCAGGGCGTACACCGGACCCGGGTCGGCCGACAGGCGCAGCGTGACCGACCGGTGGCGAGCCAGCGGCTCCCAGGCCGCGACCCGGGAAGCCGCGGTGGCCCTCGCGTCGACGGTGACCCGCTGGTTCTCCCGACGTTCCGCCCGGGCCAGGGTGAGCAGCGCGTCGAGCAGCAGCGCCAGCCGGTCGGTCTCCTCCAGTGCCAGTTGGTGCTCGGCGCGGCCCTGCTCGTCGGCCACGCTCGGCCCCAACTCCTCCACCCGCAGCCGCAGCGCGGTCAGCGGATTGCGCAGTTGGTGGCTGGCGTGCGCGACGAAGGCGCGCTGCCGATCCATCACGTCGGAGACGACGTCGGCCATGTGGTTGAAGCTCGCCGCGAGGCGGCGCAGCTCCGGCGGGCCCAGCCGGTGCTGCACCCGGGCGCCACGGTCGCCCTCGGCGATCTCGTGGGTGACCGCGTCCAACTCGGTGACCGGGCGCAGCACCCAGCCGGCCAGCCCGAACGCGGTGAGCACGCAGGCCAGCACGGCGAGCAGTCCCAACGCGACGACCAGCGTCCACCAGGTGACGACGGTACGGCGGACCCCGTCCGACGGGCTTGCCGTGATCACCGCGCCGAGCACCTCGCCGCCGTCGTTGATCGGCACCGCCACCACGATCTGGCCGTCCAGCCACGGCCAGACCGCGTCGGGTCGGCTGGTCTGCTGGCCGGAGAGGGCGATCTCCAACGCCTCGCGGGTGCCCGGGGGCGGCTGCCAGCCCGGCGAGGGGGCCACCACCCGCCCGTCCCGGTCCACCACCGCCGCGCCGATGCCGTACAGCTCGTGGTAGCTGTCCAGTTCGTTGGTGAGCGGGCCGGTCGTGCCACCCCGCAACGCCGGCCCGGCCAGCGACGCGAAGCGGGTGGCGTCGGCGAGCCGGTCGGCGCGCACCCGCTCGGTCTCCCGGGTGGTCAGCGTCACCGCCAACGGCGTACCCAGGGCCACCACCACCAGCACCATCAGCAGCAGATAGCTGATCACCAGGCGCCGTCGCATCGGGTCCTCACCCGCCCCGGAGCCGGTACCCGACGCCCCGGACGGTCTCCACCAGTCGCGGGTCACCGAGCTTGCCGCGTAGCGACCCGACATGCACCTCGACGGTGTGCCGGTCGGTGAAGGTGGTACCCCAGGCGTCGAGCAGGATCCGATCGCGCGGCACCGCGACGCCGGGTTGCCGGGCCAGCGAGAGCAGGACGTCGAACTCCTTGCGGGTCAGCGAGACCGACCTGCCGGCCACGGTGACGGTGCGGGCGGCCACGTCGATGTGCACCGGCCCGGCCTCGATCAGGTTGCGCTCCGGCGCCGCGTGCGACGCCCGCCGCAGCACCGCCTCGATGCGGGCCTGCAGCTCCACCATCGAGAAGGGCTTGACCACGTAGTCGTCCGCGCCGAGCCGTAGGCCGAGCACCCGGTCCCGCTCCTCACCCCGGGCGGTCACCGCGATGATGCCGAGCTGGTTGCTGCGCCGGCGCAGCTCCCGGCACAGGTCGGTGCCGTCGCCGTCGGGCAGGGTCAGATCAAGCAGTACCAGGTCGCAGGGGGCGGCGGCGAGGGCGGCGGCGGCGGTGGCCGCGTGTTCCACCTCGTACCCGCGCCGGGTCAGCGCGGACGACAGCGCGGCGGCCACCCGACGGTCGTCCTCGACCAGCAGGATGCGCACCCGGCCTCCCCCGTTCGGTCTGCTCCGCTGTCGCTGGTGCGGCGTCGGAGAAACGTGCACCGGGCCGCACTAGATGGTGGCAGACAACCGGCGGGGGTGACAGGCCCGGGCGGGCTCAGAGCCCGAAGACCTCGTCCGAAGTGCTGTCCCGCACCCCGTCCACGAAGCCCTTGAAGGCGGGATCGTCGTGGCTGGCCGGCACGGTGGTGAACAATTCGCCGGTGGCCTGGGTGACCGCGTCGATCAGTGGCGGGAAGTCGATCTCGGCGTCCGCGAGGGTGTCGTCGTCGGCCTCCGCCATGTTGATCACGTGCTGGACGTCCTCGGACGGCGTGTCGGGGTCGTCGGCCCAGTCGGCGCCGGCGCGGTAGCACTCGTCGTAGAGCGCGCGCTGGCTGTCGGTCCAGTCCTCGTGATAGCTCTCCATGCCATCCCCCTCTCCGGCGGCCTGCCTCCCGAGCATGCCCGTCGAGGCTGCGGACCGGGCCGGTACGGGCCAAAAGCGCCCCCGGCGCGGCGCGGCCCGAGCAGTGCTGGCGCTCGGCGCCGCGCCGAGGGTCAGCGGTGGCAGAGCCGCCCGACCTCCTCGACGAACCGGTCGATCGGGTTCGCCTCGGCCGGACCGAGCAGGTAGGTCCGCAACTCCGTGCGGGCCGGGGCCATCGGGTCGTCACCGGCCGCCCGGCTCACCGCGACGATCTTCTCCAGTTCTCCGCAGTCGGCGGCGAGCAGGTAACCGGCCCGCGAGGTCGGGAAGGCACGCCGGAACTCGTCGTCGGGCCGGCCGGCAGGGTTGGTCACCACGTACGGCCGCTGACTCTGCAGGAAGTCGGAGACCACGCTGGACACGTCGCTGATCAGCAGCTCGCTCTGGTTGAAGCAGTCGAACAGCGCGGGCCCCGCCCCGGTGACCACCCGGTGTGCGGTCCCGTCCAGCGTGGTCGCGCCGACCTCCCCGCCGGCGCTGCGGATCCGCTGCACGATCCGTTCGTGCGCGGCCCTGGCCCGCCCGGACCGGCTTCCGGTCAGCGGGTGCGGCTTGTAGATCAGCCGGACCGCCGGCCGGGTGGCCAGCAGGCCGGCGACGATCCGTTCACCCATCAGCACCACCGAGGTGTGGTACGGGTCGTCGGCGAGCCAACCCTCCCAGGTCGGCGCGTAGAGCACGGTGAACGGGCGGTCGGTGGACTCCGTCTCGTAGGTCTGCACGCCGGCCAGTTGCGGCCGGCCGATCTCCACCACGTCGCGGTCGCGTACGCCGACCCCGGCCCGTGCGTACCGCTCGCGGCCGGCCGGGCCGGCGACCCATACCTCGTCGTAGACCTTGCTGTACGGGTTGGCGCTGGCCGCCTTGTCGCTGTCGCCGTGGCCGAGGAACACGTGCCTCATGCCCGGCTCGCGCAGCATGTGGATGTTCTCACCGGCGTTGGCCGGGTACAGCGCCACCCGGATGCCGCTCTTGTCGAGGTTCATGAAGTCGGCCCCGGACGGTACGCAGAGAACCGGTAGCCGGGTGTCCGCCAGCGCGGGCAGGGTCTCCGGGTTACGCAGGAAGACCACCGCCCGCCGGTCGAGCGCCTCGGTCGGGGTGAGCCACATGTTCGCCTGGTAGGCGTCCTTGGCCGGGCCGGCGAAGTAGAGCGCCACCTCCGGGCAGTAGCCGTCCAACCAGCGCTGCACGGCCGGCAGCCGGGTGCCGCGCCCTCTGCCGCGCAGCCAGGTCAGCGCGACGGTCCCGCCGACCAGCGCGGCCAGCCCGATGGCGACCGCGCCGGCCAGGTAGACGGGCGCCACCTCGCCGGCGACCGCCGCGGTCACCGCCGCCGGTACGAGCAGCACGTTCACCCAGGGCAGCCGGTCACCGGTGAGGCCACCGGCCCAGCTCGGCAGACCGGGTGCAGGAAGTTGTCCCAGGTCGACGTTGCGCAGCAGCACCCCACCGTCGCGCCGGTCGATGATCCGCCGGAACGCCCCGGCGAAGACGGCGATCAGCCACACCGTGGCGGGCAGCAGAAGCAGCAGGGTCAGCTCGCCGCCGGCCAGCGGCACCTGGGCGACGACCAGCAGCACCACCGACACGTCGCGGGCCAGCTGCCGGTAGCCGAGGCCGAGACCGGCCTTCTCCATCAGGGTGGCGGTGGCCGGTGACCACCGCTGCACGGCGACCTCGCCGAGCACCGCTGCCAGGCCGGCGATCGCGAAGACGGCCACCCAGCCGAGCGCTCCGCCGGCGAGCAGGAGCAGGTAGGTCAGGACCAACAAGGCCCCACGCGCGGCCACACCGACGCGCAAAGTCAACGTGCCCAACGGGGTAGCTCCCTAGCGAGATCGATGGCCGGCTGGATGGGCTCGGCGTCAGCGCAGCTGCGACCTTAACGCGAAACATCGACGGGACGACGCCCGGGTGGCGGGGCTACTCACGGCGCTACTCACGACGCAGGCAGACCACCACGTTCGGATGGACGGGAGGGTCGGCGAACTGCCCGGCGAACTCGACGTAGCCGAACCGCGCGCCGACCCGGCGGGCGAAGCGGTTCTGGCTGTAGACGCAGATCGTGCCCACGTCCAGCCGCTCCAGCGCCCCGGCCACCTCCTCAACGGTCGGCCGTTCCACGGCCGGGCCCCCGTTGGCGAACCGGGTCAGCAGCAACCGGTCCTGCGCGAACTGCGAGTTCAGGTCGTACTCGACCAGGAAGAAGTCCCGCGGCAGCACCACCCGTGTCTCGGTGGTGAGGATCGGGATGGTCCGCATGACGGTGGCCGGCGCGAGCACGAGGCCGTCCGGGTGGTCGAGGTCCACGATGAACTGCGCGATGGCGTGCTGCGGTGGCCGGAGCTTCCAGGTCGGCTCGCCGTGCACCAGCACGCCGCTGCGCTCGTCCCACATCGGGATGGCGTAGTTGGCGAACGAGGTCACGATCGCCGCGGCCAGCACCACACCGACCAGCGCCCGCACGGTCCGTAGCCGGGTGGGCAGCCAGATGGTGCAGAGCAGTCCGATCAGCGCCGGCACCGCGAGCAGCCAGGGCACCCGCCAGAGCACCACCGAGATGCCGGTGAGCGCGCCGAGCCACTCCAGCACCCCGGGCACCAGCAGCACGCTCAGCGTCAGCGCACCGCCGGCCGCGAGCAGCGCCGGGGTGCGGCGGCGGGCCAGTAGCGGACCACACCAGAGGGCGAGCCCGCCGATCACACCCACGATGCCGATCTCGAACGTCCGCCGATAGGTGTGCGCGGCGTCGTAGAAGGTGACGTCCGCGGCGGCCTCGCTGGCCGAGCCGACGAGCAGTTGGCTGACCGCGATCGCGCCCACCGGGTACGCCAGCGCGGCGACGCCGGCGACGAGCGCCGACCTCCAGCGGCCCACCAGCAGCATCATCAGCGCCGCCCCGCCGACCAGCAGCGGCAGCACGATCGCCGCCGTGCTGGTCAGCCCGGTCGCCGCGATCGACAGGGCGACCACCAGCACCAGCCGGCGGCCGGACCGGCCGTCGAACCAGCGGGTCAGGTAGAGCCACATCAACGGCACGGCCGCGGAGACGAACATTCCCTTGCCCTGGTACAGCCGGGGTAGGTGGAAGTTGCCCAGGGCCGCGTCCGGGCCACAGACCAGCGCGAGGAAGGCCACTGCGACGGTGAAGGCGAGCACCGGACGTCGCGGCGCCCAGGCCTGCACGAGCCGCCAGAGGGCCAGCACGGCGAGCACCGCCATGATCGGCAGCAGCACGTACCAGGTCGCCGAGGCGGCGGGGATGCCGAAGAAGCGGGCGAGCGCACCGGCGAGGACCTCGATGCTGGCGATCGGGGGCTGCGAGGCCATCGCCGGAAGAACGTTCTCGCTGAACAGGAAGTCGTTGAGCGGGACGAGGTCCCGCTCCGCCACCCATACCGACCGGCCCACGTAGTAGATGTCGTCGGGGGTGTTGCGGGCGAGGTAGAGCGAGGCGACCGCGGCAACCCCGGCGATCAGCAACGCGTACGCCGACTGCCAGGCGGTGGGGGCCGGCGCCACTGGACCGTTCGACGCGGCCGGACCGGGTACCGCCGTGCCCCGCCAGCTTCGCCAGGTCAGCAGCGCCATCCCGACGGCCGCCGTGGCCCCGGCCGAGGCCGGTACCCACCAGGACAGGCCGGCGCCGGCCGGCGTCCCCGCCACGCCGGCGGTGATCGCCGCGCCGGCGCCGATCAGCAGGACCAGCGCCGTCAACCAGCGCTGGGCGACCGGCATCCGGTCGGCGCGGGGCGTGGACCCGCCGTCCGGGGCCGCCTCGTCCACCACCGCGGCGGCCTCGGTGGCAGTGGCCTCGTCGGGCGCGGTGGCCTCGTCGGGCGCGGTGGCCTCGTCGGGCGCGGTGACCGCAGTGGCCTCGTCGGGCGCGGTGGCCTGGGTCGCCCGGCGGCGTCGCCACCGGAGCGCGAGCCGGGTCAGCAGGGCGAGCAGTGCCAGCGCCGGACCGACCACCAGCCAGATCCGCAGGGTGAGTGACGGGGCGAGACCCAGCGGCAGGGCGGCGTGGTAGAGCAGCGTCCAGAGCGCGAAGGCCAGCACGGCACCGTCGGTCAGCACTGCGGGCACCCTGGCGACACCCGACCCGATGCGGACGGGCACCGCGCGCAACCGGCGAAGACCGGTGTGGACCCGGCCGGCCGGGTCGTCGGCCGTCGCCGGCGCGGCGGCGGTGACGGTCTGTTCGGTCATCGAGACGGGAGTCCTTGTCCTAGGAGCGGGTGCGGCCAGGACACGCGTTCCACACGTGACGTTTCTCGTGCCGCACGATCCTCACCGAGAGTGATAGCTGGCCCGGGGTGCCGAGTCGAGCCGACGCGCAGAGCGGTGACGGGCCGAACCGGCTGCCGGGGCTCGCCCACCCGGCCCGCGTCGCCGACCAGGGGTCGGGACTGCGCGGCGACGCGGTGATCGCGCGGCCCGACACGAGGTCGGTACGCTACGCCAAGTTCCACGCCCGCGCGACACGATGTGACCCATACGACCCGATCTGACCCGTTCGACCCGAGGTGAGTTGAAGGATGACCGACCAGAACTCCCCGTCCGTCTTCGTCCATCCGACCGCCGACGTCGAGGAGGGGGCCCTCGTCGGCGACGGGACCAAGGTCTGGCGGCTGGCCCACATCCGGTCGTCCGCGCAGGTGGGCGCCGGCTGTGTCATCGGGCGTAACGTGTTCATCGACGCGGGCGTGACGGTCGGCGACCTCGTGAAGATCCAGAACAATGTCTCGGTCTACCAGGGGGTGACCCTGGAGAACGAGGTGTTCGTCGGCCCGAGCGCGGTCTTCACCAACGACTTCCGGCCCCGTGCCCAGAACCCCGACTGGAAGATCACTCCCACCGTCGTGCGCCGGGGCGCCTCGATCGGCGCGAACGCCACCCTGGTCTGCGGTGTCGAGGTCGGCGAGTACGCGATGATCGCCGCGGGTTCGGTGGTGACCCGGGACGTCGCGCCGTACCAGTTGGTGGCGGGCAACCCGGCCCGACCGAAGGGTTGGGTCGACAAGCAGGGCGAGGTCGTCTCGCGCGACGCGGACAACCCGCCCCAGCAGAACTGACCCGTACCCACACAAATCGGGCGTCGGCTCGGCCAGGTTGTCGCGCGTGCCGGGTACGCCGAGGATCACCTCTGGCTGCTCCGCACGGCCGTGTCGCTCTCGGCGCAGGCGACCCGCAGGGCGGCCACGGCGGCCTCCGCCATCCGGGGAAGCTCGGCTGGCTCCAACGGAACCCGGGCGATGGCCAGCCGCCAGTAGACCGGCCCGACGATCAGGTCGGCCGCTGCCCGCGGGTCGGCACCGGCGGGCAACTCCCCCCGCTCGACCGCCCGGCCGACGACGATCTCGCCGATGCGCTCCTGGTAGTCGTTCAGCGCGCCCTGCAACGTCCCGGCGATCTGCGGGTTGCGGGCCGCCTCGGCGAGCAGGTCGGGGATGATCTGCGACGCCAACGGGTGACCCAGCGCCCCGGTCACGACCAGCAGCAGCAGCCGCACGTCGCCGTCGAGGGTGCCCGTGTCCAGCAGTGGTAGCTTGCGACCCGCGACGGCCGAGACCACGTCCAGCACGAGGTCGAGCTTGGAACTCCACCGGCGGTAGATCGCGGTCTTGCTGACCCCGGCCCGGCGGGCCACCGCCTCGATGGAGAGTCGGCCGTAACCGGCCGCGGCGAGCTCCTGCATGAGCGCCCGGCGGATGGCGGTGGTGATCTCCCCCCGGAGCACGGCGGCACCAGCGGGGGGGCGCTTCTCGGCCGTCACCTGGGACTCTTCTCGGCTGTCACAGGGACCAGAGTAGCGCAAGGACGCTACGGTTGCGTCCCGACGTAATTCGGACTACTGTCCACCAAGCGACGCAGCGGCGCTCCACGCACTGGCCACGCTATTTTGATCGTCGCGAACAACCCGCCCCGCACGACAGATCGGAGCGCCGATCCCCATGGCCAACCTGCTGGCCGACCCCGACTCCGGCCTCACCCCGGCCCAACTGGCCGCCCGACACGGGCTGCGGGTGGCCGGTCAGCGGCCCTCGCTGGGCCGCTACAGCGGCCAACTGTGGCACTACCGGCACTTCATCTCCGCGTACGCCCACGCCAAGCTGACCGCCTCGTTCAGCAACGCCCGGCTCGGGCAGCTGTGGCAGGTGCTCACCCCGCTGACCAACGCGGCGGTCTACTACCTGATCTTCGGTCTGGTGCTCGAACAAGACCGCGGCATGAACAACTTCATCGCCTACCTCACCACCGGGCTGTTCATCTTCAACTTCACCCAGACCAGCGTGCAGCAGGGCACCCAGGCGATCAGCGGCAGTCTCGGCCTGATCCGTGCCCTGCACTTCCCCCGCGCCTGCCTGCCGCTGGCCATCACCGCCACCCAGTTCCAGCAGCTGCTCGGCTCGATGGTGGTGCTGCTCGGCATCGTGGTGGCCACCGGGGAGCCGATCACCCTGATGTGGCTGATGCTGGTGCCGGCGGTGCTGCTCCAGACCGTCTTCAACGCCGGGCTGACCATGGCGGTGGCCCGCCTCGGCGCGAAGGCCACCGACCTCAAGCAGGTCATGCCCTTCATCCTGCGTACCTGGATGTACAGCTCCGGGGTGCTCTACAGCGTCACCCTGTTCTCCGAGAACCTGCCGGGCTGGGCTACCGCGATCGTGCAGTACAACCCCATGCTGGTCTACATCGAGCTGGCCCGGATCGCGCTGCTGGAGGACACCCACCTGCTCAACGACTCTCTGCCCCTGACCTGGCTGATCGCGGTCGGCTGGTCGCTCCTGGCGGGCCTCGGAGGGTATCTCTACTTCTGGCGCGGCGAACAGGAGTACGGCCGTGGTTAACCTTGAAATGTCCAATGATGTGACGGTGACCCTTCCCCGGATCCAGGAACGGATCCCGACCGTGGTGGTGGACGACGCGCACGTCGTCTACCGGGTCTACAAGGGCGCCGCCGGCAACACCAGCCCGGTGGCCGCCTTCAAGCGGATGGTCACCCGCACCTCCGCGCCGAACGTCCGCGAGGTGCACGCGGTCCGCGGGGTCAGCTTCACCGCGTACCGCGGCGAGGCGATCGGGCTGATCGGCAGCAACGGCTCCGGCAAGTCGACCCTGCTGCGGGCCATCGCCGGGCTGCTGCCGGTGGAGCGCGGCGCGGTCTACACCCAGGGGCAGCCCTCGCTGCTCGGGGTGAACGCCGCCCTGCTCAACGACCTGCCCGGCGAGCGCAACGTCACGCTCGGCTGCCTGGCCATGGGCATGTCCCCCGCCGAGGTACGGCGCAAGCTCCCGGAGATCATCGCGTTCTCCGGGATCAACCAGCGTGGCGACTTCGCCTCGCTGCCGATGCGCACCTACTCCTCCGGCATGTCGGCCCGGCTGCGCTTCTCCATCGCCGCGGCGAAGCAGCACGACGTGCTGCTGATCGACGAGGCCCTCGCCACCGGCGACAAGGCGTTCCGTAAGCGCAGCGAGGGACGGGTGCGGGAGCTGCGGGAGAGCGCCGGCACCGTGTTCCTGGTCAGCCACCAGCTCTCCTCGGTACGGGACACCTGCGAAAGAACCATCTGGCTCGAATCGGGCGAAATAAGGATGGACGGTCCCACCGACGACGTCATACGCGCCTACAACGAATTCGCCAACGGCAAGTAGAGTCCCGGTGAACGTGCGGCGCCGCGCGGGCCGCGTCGCCCCGCGTGGGGCGACGCGGCCCGCGCGTTATGGTTCATCCCGTCGCCGTCTCGGCGGAACCCCCCGTTCACGTGCCCCACCGATGCCATTCACCACCGAGAGCGAGGACCGGCAATGACGCAGGACCAGACCACCGACCCGGGTACGACGGCACCGGAGACCCCGGTTCCTTGGCGGCCCTCGCGGACGGTGGCCGTGGTACTGGCCGGCGGCACCGGCACCCGGCTCGGCCTCGGCATCCCCAAGCAGCTGCTGAAGATCGCCGGCAAGCCGATCATCGAGCACACGCTGGCTGTCTTCGAGGCGGCGCCGGAGATCGACGAGATCATCGTGCTGATGGCCACCGGCCACGTCGCCGAGGCGCAGCAGATCGTCGACAAGGCCGGTTTCCGCAAGGTCACCAAGGTGATCGAGGGCGGCGACACCCGCAACGCCACCACCCGGGTCGCCCTGGACGCGGTGGGCGAGGCGGACTGCAACATCCTCTTCCACGACGCGGTACGGCCCCTGCTCAGCGGCCGGATCGTCCGGGAGTGCGTGAACGCCCTGTGGACGTACTCGGCGGTCGACGTGGCGATCCCGTCGGCCGACACGATCATCCAGGTCGACGAGAACGAGTGCATCACCGACATCCCCGTCCGGGCCACGCTGCGCCGGGGCCAGACCCCGCAGGCGTTCCGCTCCAGCACCATCCGGGAGGCGTACCGCCGGGCCGAGGGCGACCCGAACTTCGCCGCCACCGACGACTGTGGCGTGGTGCTGCGGTACCTGCCCGAGACCCCGATCAAGGTGATCGACGGCTCGGACGAGAACATCAAGGTCACCCACCCGGTCGACGTGCACCTCGCCGACAAGTTGTTCCAGCTGGCCGCCGCCCAGGTGCCCCGGCTGACCCAGCACCGCTCCTACAGCGACGAGGTCTCCGGCCGCACCATCGTCGTCTTCGGCGGCAGTTACGGCATCGGTCACGACCTCACCGAGCTGGCCCGCCGCCACGGCGCCCAGGTCTTCCCGTTCAGCCGCTCCAGCACCGGCACCCACGTGGAGCGTCCCGAGGACGTCGAGGCCGCGCTGAAGACCGCCTTCGACGCCACCGGCCGGATCGACCACGTCGTGGTCACCGCCGGGATCCTGGAGAAGGGCGCGCTGGCGGAGATGGACCAGGAGACCATCGACCGGGTACTCCAGGTCAACTTCGTCGGCCCGGTGACCGTCGCCCGGCAGTCGCTGCCCTACCTGCAGCACACCAAGGGCCAGCTGCTGCTCTACACCTCCAGCTCGTACACCCGTGGACGGGCGGACTACGCGCTCTACTCGGCGACCAAGGCCGCCCTGGTCAATCTCACCCAGGCGCTCTCCGACGAGTGGGCGGAGTTCGGCGTACGGGTCAACGTGATCAACCCGGAGCGCACCGCGACCCCCATGCGGGCCAAGGCCTTCGGCGCGGAGCCCGAGAACACGCTGCTCGCCGCCGAGACCGTCGCCCAGGCCTCGCTGGACGTGCTGATCTCGGATCTCACCGGCCAGGTGATCGACGTGCGCCGCTCGCCGGGTGAGGCGCCGACCGCCGCGGTGCCGACCCAGGCCAACCGGTCGGCCAGCACCGTTCCCGCCAGCTGACCGACCGACGACCGCGAAGGCGACACCGAGATGCGTGGTGACCTGGTCCGGAAGTTGACCGCACGGGGCCTGGCCACCGGCGGTGCGGTGCTGGCGTTCCTGGTGGTCGCCCTCACCGAGGCGACCGCCTGGGGGCTCTGGCTGGCAATGGCCGCGCTCGCCGCCACGGTCTGGGAGCGCCGGGTACGCCCCGGCGCCGACGGCCTCGCGGAGACCACGCTGCTCGCGGCCGGGGTCCTGGTCGGCTATGCCCGCCAACTGGACGCGGGCTTCGACCCGGCCCTGGCCGCGACCGCGCTGGTACTGCTGGGACTGGTACTGCTCGCCGGTCCGCTGCGCGAGGCGGGGAATCTGGAGATCCGCGCCGCCAACCTGCCGGTACGCACCTGGGTGCCGCAGGTCGCCGCGCGCGGCGCCGACATCGTGGCGGCGTTCCTCGCCGTGCTGGCCGTGGCCGCCCTCGCGGTCCTGCCCAGCGCAGTCGTGTTGGTGGCGAGCCTGCTGATGGCTACCGCCGTCGGTGCGGCCGCCCTCGACCTCGCCCGGCGGCGGCTACGCCCGGGTGCCGGCGGGTCCGCGGTCACCCGGGCGCTCCGCCGGCACCAGCCCGAGTTCGTGCTCCACTTCTCCGCCCCGCCCGGTTCCGAGTACCAGGTCACCATGTGGCTGCCGTACCTGGAACGGATCGGCCGGCCCTTCGTGGTGATGCTCCGGGAACCGGAGTTCCTGGCCACCATCGCGGCGGCCACCACCGCTCCCGTGGTCTACTGCCCCACCCTGCGCACCATGGACGAGGTGCTGGTGCCGAGCCTGCGGGTGGCGTTCTACGTCAACCACGGCGCGAAGAACAGCCACTGCATCCGCTTCACCCACCTCACCCACGTGCAGTTGCATCACGGCGACAGCGACAAGGCCCCCAGCGCCAACCCGGTCTCGGCGATCTTCGACCGGATCTTCGTCGCCGGCGAGGCGGCCGTCGACCGGTACGCCCGGGCCGGGGTCGACATCCCGGCCGAGAAGTTCGTGGTGGTCGGACGACCCCAGGTCGAGGCGATCGAGGTACGCCCGCAGCCGACCCGCGGGCTGACGAACCCGACGGTGCTCTACACCCCCACCTGGACGGGGCACCACGCCGACGCCGACTACTGCTCGCTGCCGGTGGCCGAGACGCTGCTGCGACGGCTGCTGGACCGCGGTGCCACGGTCATCCTGCGGGCCCACCCCTACACCGCGCAGAACCCGGCCTCGGCCCGGCAGTTGGGGCGGCTGCACGATCTGCTCACCGCCGACCGGGCCGCCACCGGCCGGCAGCACCTCTTCGACACCGCAGCGAGCCGGCTGAGCCTGGCCGAGTCGGTCAACCGGGCCGACGCGCTGGTCTCCGACGTCTCCGGAGTCGTCTCCGACTGGCTCTACTCGGGCAAGCCGTACGCGGTCACCGACATGGGCACCGACGGTGACCGGTTCGTCGAGCGGTTCCCGCTGGCCGCCACCGGCTACGTGCTGCGTCGGGACATGGCCGACGTGGACGACGTACTGGATCGGCTGCTCGACAGCGACCCACTCGCCGAGGCCCGCTGGGCGACCCGGCGGCGCTACCTGGGCGACTTCCCCGCCGACTCGTACGCCGAGGTCTTCCTGGCCGCCGCGCGACGCGAGCTGGACCCGGCGGGTTGGACCGCACCGGCGCCCCGCGCCGCCACCGAGGCACCCCTGTCCCCCACCACCTGAGGTCCTGCTGTCGACGCTGATGTGATGATCCTCGTGGTCGGTTATGACAGACGGGTCTCGTAGGCTCCGACCGTGGCAACCAGTCGAGGGCGGATCATGGCGCAGATGCTGGACGCGGCGGAGAACGCTTCGCCGGTCGAGGCGGTCGAGGCGGTCACCCGGAAGCTCGGTGCGGCGCTCGGGGCACGCAGCGTCGCGTTCCTGATCGCGGACCTCAGCGGTCGGGCGCTGGTCCGGCTGGCCCACGTGCCGCTCGACGGCACCGGTGCTGGGCGCCGCCACGGTGACGAGGTCGCCACGGTGATGCCCTTCGACGGCGGCCCCGCCGAGCAGACGCTACGCAGCCAGACGGTGCAGGTCGTCGCGCAGCCTGACGGGTGGCTGGTGTTGGCGCCGGTGACCGACCGGGGTGAGGCGATCGGCCTGCTGGAGATGATCCTGCCGGACGAGCCTCTGCCGCGCACCCTTGATGAGATCGCCCGTACGGCGCACGTGCTGGCGTTCGTGGTGATCGCCAACCGGCGCTACACCGACCTTTTCGAGTGGGGGCAACGCACCACTCCGTTCACCCTGTCTGCGGAGATCCAACGCCGCCTGCTGCCCGGCTCGTTCACCTGTGAGGGCAGTTCGTTCACCCTGTCCGGCTGGCTCGAACCGGCCGCCAGCGTCGGCGGGGACACCTTCGACTTCAGCCTCGCCCGCGACCTGCTGCACTTCAGCGTCACCGACGCGATGGGCCACGGGGTGGCCAGCGCGCTGACGGCCACCCTGGGCGTGGGCAGCCTGCGCAACAGCCGCCGCCGCGCGGCCGGCCTGGTGGAGCAGGCCGACGCCGCGAATGCCGCCGTGGCCGAGCACTCCGCCGTGCCCGGCACGTTCATCACCGCGGTCCTCGGCCGCCTCGACCTGCACACCGGGGTGTGCGCACTGCTCAACGCCGGGCACGTGCCGCCGCTGCTGGTCCGCGACGGAGATACTCGGCCGCTGCCGCTACCGGCCAACTTCCCCCTGGGCATGTTCGCCGGCTCCGAGTACCAGGCCGGCGAGATCGCGTTGCAGCCAGGCGACCGTCTGGTGGTGGTCACCGACGGCATGCGGGAGCGCAACGCCGCCAGCCTGGATCTGCCGGCCGTGTTGCGGTCGATCACCGGTCTGCACCCGCGTGAGGCTGTTCGGGCGTTGGCCGATGCCGTCCTCGAAGTCAGCGGACCGACCCTGGCCGACGATGCCACCCTGCTCATCCTCGACTGGCACGACGGGCACAGCGAGCAACGGCGGACCAGCGCCGGCGCCGACCAGGCGCGGGCCAGCAACCCGCCGCCCGACTGACTACCGGCCTTTAGCGTCGTCGGTGGACGGCACATCCGCTTCGGCGGCCTGCACGGTGTCGTAGACCCGGATCACCCGGTCCACCGAGGTGACCGTCAGGACGCTGTGCACGGCGGGCTGCACCGCGGCGAGACACAACCGACCGTCGACGTCCTGCAAAGCCTTGAACATCACCACCAGCGCGCCCAGCGCGCTGGAATCCATGAACCCCACCCCGGCCAGGTCCACCACGACCTGACGGTCACCGGCGTCAACCAGCCGTTGCAGAGCCTCGCGTAGCTGCGAGGACGTCGCCATGTCCAGCTCGCCGCGCACCTCGAGCACGGTGCACCCCCGGCCGGGCCGGACCGACAACAGCAGATCCACAACAGCCTCCCCACGCCGATGATCCCCGCTCACCCTATTCTGCTGGCGGCGGACCGTCTCGCTGGCGTACGCCGCGTCGATTGACCGTTTCAGCTCAGCAGCCCCGGGTAGTGCTGATCGCAACGGCACCATCGCGCCGTAGGGTGTGACGCAGCAGTCCGGCGGGTGGGCACGGGCCGGGGAGGGGCTACACGATGCGGATGAGCATGACGCTGTCGCTCCCGCGGCAACCGTCCTCGGTGACCCGCGCCCGCCATGTGCTCACCACCGTGCTGAGCCTCACCGACGCCAGCGAGGACTGCCGTGGCCACCTCGCCGTGCTGATCACCGAGGCGTGCGCCAACGCGGTGGTGCACGCCGATCCGGACAGCACCGTCGACATCATCATCATCATCGACGAGGACGTCTGTCTGCTCGAGGTCGGCAACCGCGGCAGTACCCCCAACGGCGGCGGACTCGAAGCCGATCTCCCCGCCCCGCTCACCATCGGTGGCCGGGGACTGCCCCTGATCGCCGCACTCGCCGACACCGCCGCCTTCGTCACCGGGCAACCGGGGCAGGTGCTGCTACGGATGACCAAGCACCTCGCGGACGTACCGGCTGCACCGCTCCGATGAGCGGAGACGGCACGCCGGTTCGGCGCGGCGAGTCGGGGATCAGCTGATCCGGCGGGCGATCTGGAGCATGTTCAGGTAGTGCTTGCGTACCGTCGCCGACGGGCGGGAGTCGATCATGTCCCGGATGCCGGTGAACAACGTCCTGCGTTGCCACGGTGTCGCGGCGATGTGCCCGGAGTAGGTGGAGAGCAGCGCCAGATACTCCTCGGCGGTGTACTCGCGGCTCCAGACGTAGCGGTGCACGGTCGGCGGTGCGAAGAATCCGCTCTCGTCGATCGCGGCCACGTCCGGGGCGGCGATCGCCTCGGGCGGCTTCGGGCCGCCCTGGCCGTCGCCCATGCCGACCTCGTCGTAGATCCGTTCGACCTGGCGGAAGAACTCGTCGCCGCCCGGCGGTGACACATGCTCGGTGGCGACGATCGCGAGGTGCCCGCCGGGACGCAGCAGTTCGGCGGCCCGACCATAGGAGACCTGCGGATCGAGCCAGTGCCACGATGTCGCCGCGAAGACGAGGTCGAACGGCTCCTGGTCACCGGCCGCCCACCGCTCGAAGGGCGACACCACGACGTGTACGTCACCCCGCCCGGCGAGCATGCGACGCGCCACCGCCGCCAGTTCCCGCCCCGGCTCCAGGGAGACGACGCACCAACCGCGCGCCAGCAGCCCACGGGTGGCCTGCCCGGTGCCCGTGCCAACCTCCAGCACCCTGGCTTGCGCGGTTCGCAGACCCGTCGAATCCGCCAGGTCTGCGAACAACCGCTCCGGGTAGCCCGGGCGGGCCCGCTCGTACAGCTCCGCCGCCGTGTCGAAGGTCGTGGCCAGCCCCACGTACGGTTCCTGCGTCATCGCCCAAGTATCGGCGGCGGGTCAGTCGTCGCGGAGGTCGGTGCAGTGGGCGATCGTCGCGTCGTCGGCCGCCACCGCCGCGCGCGCCTCCGCCCCGCGGACCCGATGGATGATCTCGGCGGGTCCGTGCGACGCCAGCACGGCCAGCACCGCTGGCCAGTCGGCGAGCCGGAACCGGTCGACGAGGCGGCTGGCCCCGTTGCTGAGCAGCACGGCACCGGTCAGCTCGGAGATCGGGCACCTTCCGGTGACCGCCTCGTCCGCCGCTCGCGGGTCGTCCTTGGCCACCCAGAAGCCGCCCCGCCGGTTCCGGTTGGCGCGCAGGTCGCGGAGGATCCGACGGTGTTCGTCGCTGCCCTCGGCGACGGCCTGGAGCGCCGGCAGGTAGGACCGGCTGACGACCACCTCCCGGGGGTCGGACACGACGAGCGGTGCGGCGTCCGTCCGGTCGAGCACGAGGACCGAGTCGCCGAGCACCAGGTGATCGACGATCCCGCCGGACACCCGCAGGATGGCCACGGTCGCCGACGGACTGATCGGGTCGGCGACGTCGCAGGTGTCCCGATGCTCGTCCGTCACCTGCTCGATGGCCTCGGCGAGCAGCGCCGGAAGGCTGCGGCCCTGGGCGAGTGGCAGGAGACCGAGGAGGGTGCCGCCCAGGCGGTGGGCGTACCAGGTCACCCCGTGCCGGCAGACCGCGTCAGCGCCGGCGAAACCGCCGGCACCGTCGATCACCACCGCTGCCGTCGGCACGGCACCGACGAAGTCCTCGTTCACCCGGCCGGGCCGGGCCGGGACACTCGTCATCGTCACCCGCATACCCGCTCGCCGCCCTCTCGCCGATCGAGGCGTCGACCGTAACAACCACCGCCCGCCACCGCAGGGCGTACCCGTGCGGCGGTGTTGACCCCTGGCGGTCCGCGAGGGTGGCCGGCGTCGCCGACCACCCTCCTGAGCTGCACGGGTGCGGATTTCAGGTCACGGGCAGGGCTGCCACGCGAGGTGGTACATCGTTTGGATGCTGCCGTCGGTCGAGTCCATGGTGAGGAAGCTGGTCCCCGACGAGCTTCCCCGGCTCAGGCGCAGCTCGGTGTTCATGTTGAGGTTGCGCAACTCGCCGCAGGGGTGCCAGACCACGGAGGCGATCGGCACCTCGTCGGTCACCATCCAGTTGTCGTCGAGCGGCGCGGGGATCGCATGGTTGCTGAAGGTGCTTTGCGACATGCCCTGGAAATAGTAGTTCGCCCGCGTCGAGGCGATGGCGCCCCGGTTGAGCAGCCCGTACCCGCGGTAGTCCACCTTGACGATCGCGAAGGTGTAGCCGGCCGGGGCATGGACCAGCACGTTGAGTTGGCAGTTCCGGCGACCGTCGGTGACCGGAATGCCCGGGCCCGCCTGGACCAGGTAGTCGCTGTAGATGGTGGTGAAGGCGGTGTTGTCCGGGGAGACCGCGACATCGGCGGTGCCCGGCCGGCAGCCGGAGCCGGCCATCGCGACAAGGTCGATCACGACCTTGTCGGTGGGCGGGTCGTCCATGATTCCCTTAGCGGACGCTGGCGCCCCAACGACCAACGATGAAGCGAGTAGCGCAAGCACCACGCCGCCACGCGTCAGCAGTTTTTGCATGAATCCTCCTCCGATACAGGAAACGACGCAACCTGCCGCACAAGCTACGTAAAAACATAGACGCATGTCAACGTAATCTCATTCTCGCCAGATCAAACGCGAGCCGCTTTCAATTCTGCCGAATCTGGCCACCCCGAGCCAACCGGGAGGGACGAAGATCGCACAGTCACCTTGATCAATGCATGGACGGATCACACTCAAAACCCCTACGTAGCAAGGCTTCTGGACCCTGATCTCAACTTACGGCAATCCGATCAAGAGTTCGTAAGCTATTGATCACATAGAAGTGTGCC
This sequence comes from Micromonospora phaseoli, assembly GCF_900109115.1. GTDB lineage: Bacteria > Actinomycetota > Actinomycetes > Mycobacteriales > Micromonosporaceae > Micromonospora > Micromonospora phaseoli. The sequence continues at coordinate 670,906 of NZ_FNYV01000001.1, read as the reverse complement.
GATGCTTGCAGATTTTCTTCCCCGTCGCTACCATCCTCTCGCAGAACGCTACCGGAAGCTCCCAACCAACATCCTCGATCCACTGCAATGAGGCAGCAAGCGAAGAGCATCAGGGGCTAAACGGCGATCATGCACGAGTTGAATTCGATGAACATCAACTGCATCCGAGAGGAACGGAATGACAAAGAACCTCGTCGGCGCGAGACACGGGATCTTCGCCTTACTCGGCACGGTTCTCGCGTTGTCCCTGTCCGCGCCGGCCCACGCCGCACCGGCCGGATCCGCCGCACCGCCGGCGAGCGAGATCACCGTCGAGGTGATAGCAGCCAATGGCTCGGGCTGTGCGCCCGGCACCGCCCGGGTGGTCGCCCACCCCGACAACACCGGCTTCCGGATCCGGTACTACGACTTCGTCGCTACGGCCGGCCGGGGCATCGACGCGCCGGCCAGCCGGAAGAACTGCCAGCTCGGCGTGCTCGTCAGCGTGCCGGCGGGCTGGACCATCGCCATCGCCGCGGCCGACTACCGTGGCCGGGCCCGGATCCCCACCGGGGCGACAGGCCGACAGCGCACAAGCTACTACTGGCAGGGTTCGTCCGAGACCAGCCACACAGACGCGACGTTCACCGGGCCGTACAACGGCTTCTGGGGAACCTCGGACGTCGCCCCCGTGCTGGTCTACGTACCCTGCGGACAGCAACGGGTGCTGAACGTCAACACCGAGCTGAGGGTGGACGCCGGCACCGCAAGCTCGAACGTCAGCATGTCGATGACGACGACCGAGGGCGACGTCGACACCCTGTTCAACCTCAATTGGGAGCGGTGCTGATCCCCTGGTCCGGCTCCGGCCTGATGTCACCTGGACATGATCATGTCCAGGTGACATCACAGTTCGAGGAACACTGCCCCCTCGGCGCCGCATCAGCTCGCCGACCGGCGAGCTTCGTCGGCCTGGCGAAGCAGCACGGCCCGCGCGCCTGACGTACCCGACACGGAAGCCCTCGGCCGGTCGGCCGAGGGCTTCCGTGCGTTACGCGTCAATCAGGCCGAGTAGCCGCGGGTCGCGGCCCAGTTGGCGAGATCGATGGTGCTCACCCAGTACGACGGGTACGAGGCGTCGGCCGAGTCGGCGATCCGGACCAGCCGGCCGCCGTCCTCGTAGCCGACCACGGCGACGTAGTGGCCGCCGGGGAAGGAGTGCCAACGACCGGCGGTGTCGGTGACGCTGCCGGCCACGTTCACCACGACGCCCCGCCCGTCGGTGACTGCGGCGACGACGTCCGCCTGGAGCTGGTCCATCTGGGCCGGGGTGGCCGCACCGCCACGGATCATCGTGGTCTCGTAGGGGCTGCCCTCGACGGTGGCGTTCAGGACACGGGTGGTGTCCTCGGCCGAGTTGGTGCCGGCGTACGTGGTGCCGAGCTGGCCCGCCAGGGCATCCTGGCCGCGCTCGACGCCGGCGGCGCTGAGCGCGTTGCGTACGGCGGCGGGGCCGCAGTAGTACCCGTTGATCTGGGCCTGGTGGTCGTACTTGAGGATTTTCGACGCGGGCGGCTTCGGCGCCGCCTTCTTGCTGGTCACATCGGGGTCGGGCGCTGCCGAGGTGGGCTTCGGCGAGGGGGAGGCGGTGGTGCTGGCCGGCGCTGCGCTGCTCGGCGCGGCGCTGCTCGGCGCGGTGGTCGACGGGGTGGCCTCGGCCGGACTCTGGTTGCGCGACGCCGCGGTGTCACCGCGCAGCTCGGCGACGGCGGTCGTGGTGTGCGCGGCGGCCGGGGTCTCCTCGGTGCCGGCGAGCGCGGCACCGATGCCGGTCGCCAGCACGAGCGCGGCGGCTGACGCGGCGGCGATCTGGTACGGACGTTCCGTGGCCAGCCGGCGGAGCTGGCGGGAGAGGGTGTGCTTCACGGGTTCCTCCACAGGACTGAGGGGAGAGCGGCGCACCGGCTCCGGCGGTCGGGTCGGCATCGAGGTACCGACGACCGCCCGGGGTGAGCGGGATGGGCCGTTCCAGGGGTGCGCCCGGGGACACCGGGCGGCGACGGTGACCGGTGGTCAGCTCGCGGCGGCCAGGCCGGCGAGCGCGGACACCGTGGTGCCGTGGAGGCGGGGGAACAACGGGGGGATCACAACGGACTGCACGAGGTTGGAACTCCTTCCGACACCGCCGACCGGGTTAGCTGACGGATTCGGGCGGGAAGTCGCCCTACCGCGAGGATTCGCGGATTCACCCCAGTGGTGCAGTGGGTCCCCGGTTCGTGAGATCACGATTGAGCGGGTCGGTGCGGCGTCGCCTCTTGCGATCGGTTACCGCACCGGACGCGCTGACACTACTGGCCGGTCACGTCGAAGCCAACCTGGCCTGAGCTGCTTAAACATGATCCAGTGGCGCAATTTTCGGGTATCCAGGAACTGGCGTCACTCAATGGCGATCATGGCATTCCAGGCCCATTCGGCGACAACCGGACAAGGTCCGGACAATGCCGACGGAGATTGCTGCGGTAATCGGCCCGACTACGCGTACTGACCGGATTCGACGGCGATGTGACCCGGCTCACTGAATCTCAGCCGAGTCGGGCGGGCCGCCAGCGAGGAACCGCCGTCGGACGACCGACGGTGGCCGGCCGGGGAGCGGGCATCCGGTTCGGCCGGAGCCGCGCCACGGCCGCGTACGCCTCGGCCGACAGGGCACGGGACGCCTCGGTGGCGAACTCCGCCGCCCGCCACAGGTCGCGCTCCCGCTCGGCGGCGGCCCGGTAGGCGGCCAGGCGGCTGTCGCGTACCACCCGGGCGAGGATGACCTCCTGCTCGGCCGGGTGACGCCGGGGGTCCCAGCCGGCCCGGCGCGCCAGCACGTCGCTCAACTGCCGGGCGGTCAGGTCACCGCGCCAGTGGGCGGCCATCGCGGCGCGGTGCAGCCAGCGCTCCCGGGCCGCGTACTCGGCGGGGGTGCGCGACGTGCGCGGGGTGGGCAGCCCGGCGGTGCCGGCCAGCCGGCGAGCCGTGGACTCCGCCTCGTCGTACGCGGCCCAGGCTCGGTCCAACTCCGTCTGGGCGGTCCGCCACGCCGTACGCCGCCGATCGGCGTTCTGCGCGGCGCCGGTCGCCGCCACCGCCACCTCGCCCGCGTAGCGGCGCAGATCGGCCGCCTCGGTCGCGGCGCGCTCCTCGGCCCGGCCGGCGGGCTCCTCGGCCGACCCGGCCGGCTCGGTCGGCTCGGTCGGCTCGGGGCGCGCGACCAGTGCCGTGAGCACGCCGAGCGCGAGCACGAGCAGCACCGACCAGATGGCGGCGGCCCGGGGCACCTCGATCAGGAACTGGTAGAGAACGGTCTTCTCCATGTGGTACCTCGCGGAGGATCGGAACGGCGACGGCGCCGTCCGGCAGCGGATCGTCGTGGCGCGACCACGACAGGGAAGTCGAGCCACCGGCGGGACCGCGCCAGCTGTGGGCGGGCCGGCTCAACGGCTCAGGACGGGTGCGGTGTCCGGATGTCCGGACCTCGACGCGACGGTCGTCGGAATCAGGCGTGCGGAGGGCCGCGAGCCGCCTGGGCATCCAGCACGACAGCGGCCCGGACCGACACGATCTCGGTGCTGGCCGTCCCGAGCACCCTCAGCCCGGGTCGACCGGGAGCCACCGGCGGCGTCGTGGGCGCGCCGGTCTGGTCGGCGCGCGCACCGGCGTCCAGCACGATCGGTGTCGTGGCGCCGGTCAGCTCGTCGGGCGCGGCGGCGTCCCGTCCGGCGCGGGCCGATGGCGGGGTGGTGTCGGCCGCCGACCGGACGGTCCCGGCAACGCCGCGCTGATCGGCGGGCACGGCCCAGGCTGGCCCCGCACTGGCAGGCTCGGCACTGGCGGGCGCGGCCCAGGCTGGCCCAGCGCTGGCGGGCGCGGCCCAGGCGCCGAGGGTGAAGGCAGCAGCGACCGCGAACCCGGTCAGCACCCGCGCGGCCCAGCGCGCCAGCCACCACAGGGGACAGGCGAGCGCGACGGGAAGCACATCGTCACGCTACCGCCACGACCGCCCGATCGCACCGTGCGCGGGCGTGTCGCGCCGTTCGGCGCGCCGTCCACGTCGACGCCGATCTTCGCAGGTCACGCCGCCTGCGGCTCACCGTCCGGGATGGACGGTCCGGTCCTGCTCGGCGTACGTCGTCGGGTCCGCGTCGCCCTGCGGCGCCCGCTGCAGCGGGAGGGCTCCGGCCGGCGATCCAACCGACGCCAGCGGTCGCGGTGCACCACCCGGCGCCGCCCGGGGTGGCGCCAGCCGGCGCATCATCGGCTGTTCCACGTACCGGTGCAGCAGCCCGGCCAGCGCCAGGGTGAGCAGGAGGAACCCGATCACGGCGAGCGGACCCCACCAGCCGGGCAGGCCAGTCCCCCAGTCGCCGGTCAGCCGCAGGATCGTCATGATCACGAAGACGTGCACCAGGTAGAAGGCGAAGGAGACCTCGCCGAGCCAGACCATCGGGCGGGAGCGCAGCGGTGAGCGCCGCCCGTGCACGTCGGCGTCCGCCGCCGCGGCGATGACCAGGACGTACGCCACCGACAGCAGCGCCGACCAGAATTCGGCCCGGATCCAGAGGGAGGCCGCCACCCAGGTCGCGACGAAGATCAGACTGGCCAGGGGCAGCCGAGGGCCCCGCCAGCGCCCGCGCAGCATGAGTTCGGCCGCAGCCACCCCCAGCCAGAACTCCAGCGACCGGACCAGCGGAAACACCTGGGCGAACCACCAGCGGCTCTGCTCCGGCACCAGCGTCTGCCCGGGCCAGAGCGCCACGATCAGCAGCGGCACCGCGATCACCACGGCCCACAGCATCCATGGCCGGGCCCTGCGCACCGCCGGCAGCGCCAGCGGCAGGCACAGGTAGAAGAACAGTTCGCAGGAGAGCGACCAGCTCACGTTGTTGACACTGTAGAAGTAGCCGGGCCGAGGATCCCAGGCCTGCACCAGGAAGAGGTTCTCCAGTGCGGCCACCGGGTTGATCGGGTCGGCGAACCACAGCATCGCCAGCATGGCCAGCACCCAGAGCACCAGGTGGTTCGGGTAGATCTTGGCCAACCGGCGTCGCCAGAACCGTCGCCGGGAGTCACCCGGCCGGGCCGACCAGACCAGCACGAAACCGCTGAGGATGAAGAAGAACTGCACCCCGGACAGGCCGAGGGTGAAGATCTCGCCGACCACCGCCTGGTGGCCCGGCTCGGCGATGATCCGCATGGTGCCGGCATGGAAACCGAAGACCAGCAGCGCGGCGACCCACCGCAGGCCGGTCAGCGACGGCAGGCGGTCGGCGTCCGTACGCCCGGGCGGGGTGGTCGCCGGCGCCGCGAGGGAAGTGCTCGTCATGCCCACCTCCCGGTTCTCGACCACGTCACACGCACGCCCATCTCCTCCCGGCCGCCCGAACGGCAGCCGGATGCGATCTTTCGCGTAACCGGCCTGGTGCGGCCCGCCGGGCACCCTACCCCGGGTAGCCGGCGCACAACCGCTGCCTCTGCCGTCCCTGCCGCACTCCAGAGACGACTGCCGCGGCGTTTGCCCAGTTCAGCCTGACGGGGCGTTCCAGCCATTAAGATCAATGTAAAGTGCGCACCCTCTGACACCGCCCACAGGTACGCCGTACCTTCGTCGAAGGAATGCGCCTTGCGTCTGAAGCATCGACCACGTTCCGCAATCGTCGCCCTCGCTGTAGTGCTGCTCACCCTCCCGGGTTCCGCCTCGGCTGCGGCCGGAAAGACAGACGTCAATTCGACAGCCGCCGCAGCCGGGGTTCTTCGGGTCTACAACAACAACATCGAGAACCTCGTGGTGAACAACTCCGACGGGACGTGCACGCGTATCTCCGGGCCGGATCACCTCACCTCGATACTCGTCGACGACAACGGTCAGAAGGGCACCGCCGGGGTCGTCGCGCCCGACATTCTCATCGTGCAGCAGCTACGCGGCACCGGCCAGACCGAGGCGTACGCGAACCAACTGGCGGCCAAGTTCGGTTACCCTGCGGGCACGTACGGCTCGATCGTGGTCTGGACCGACCCGGAGCCCTGGGGCAGTACGCACAAGTGCAGCGACCAGTCTCTGGGTGACCTCAAGAAGAAGCAGACCAACGCCATCATCTGGAACACCCGGACGCTGAGTCTGTCATCGGGCGACATCTCGAAGTACTGGAGCGCCGGCTGGCTGAAGCCGGGCACGGCCTACAACAACGGCGCGGGTTGCACCTTGTACAAGCCGCCGAGCAACGACGACGGCGCCACCAACGAGCACAAGTGGAAGCGGACCAGCGCCATCGCCGCCCGGTTCACCATCAAGGCGACCGGGACCACGGTCTTCGCCGCCACCATGCACCTTCCGGAGCAGAACCGGCAGAATGCCTGCGGTGGTGCCGGCCACACCGGCATCGCGGGCAGCGGCATCCACATCGGTGCCGACGCGACCAGCCTGATGAATGCTTCGACGATCCGGATCGTCGGTGTCGACGCGAACCGCACGGGCATCGCCGCGAACACCCTGAGCGGATTCGGCATGACCGGTTACGGTGCGAAGCCGACGATGAACTCCAGCAAAATCGACTACCTGTTCATCCGAGGTGACGTGCGGCAGTCCAGCATCGACCACACGGTCTCCGGCACCAAGTCGAATCACCTGGCGCTCTACGGCTTCGTCAACTACTGAGCCTTCGGGCGAGGCGCCCTGGGTGCCCCGACCTTTATCGTCCGGGCACCCAGGGCGAGCGTCAGACCGTCGCGATGACGTTCAGGATCCAGGCCCGACTGTCCGGCACCGTCGCCCAGTTGTCGCCGTTGCCCTCGCAGAGCGTGTCACCGTTTGAAAGCACCCCCACCTGATAGCGCAGTCCGTCCACCAGTTTGAAGAGTGGTCCGCCCGAGTCGCCGAAGCAGACGTTCCCGTTCAGGCCGAGGGTTCGGACCGCCCGGCCGCCCTCTGCGTCAACCGCGTTGATCGACTCGACCCGCTGGGTCGCTCGCCTTACCCGAGACGACGGGTCGCAGATCAGGCACGTCACCCCCCACCCGAAGGCATAGGTGGTGGCGCCCACGGTCGTCGTCGCGGTGGGTAGGCGGACCGTCTGCGCGTTCGCGGATCGCTCGAGCTTCAGCATCGCGATGTCGTGGTTCGTGCGCACCCGGGACGTGGCGACTCTCACCACTCCCCCGCCCGAGTTCCAGTAGATGCTCTTGACCCGCACCGCCAACTCGTCGTTCGGGATCCGGTTGCCATCGTCGTCCTCGATACAGTGCCGGGCGGTGAGCACCCAGTAGTTGTCGACGATAGACCCAGTACAGGCGTAGGTACGATGATCAGGCAGGCCGACGAGCAACGCCGCCAGACCGTCGGCGTCGGTCTGGATCTCGCCGCCGACGATCAGCGGCGCGACACCCGGGTCGGAGTCCGGTTTGGCCCGTGCCGGGCTCGCGCCCAGCGGGATGGCGACCAGCAGGGCGGCGAGCATGACGGCCGCGCGTACGACGCGCTTGCTGGCTTTGCCTGCTCCCCCCGTGGCCTTACACACTGCTGACAATCCCACCATGGACCCTCCATCGATTGAGGTAATTGTTGAGATCCTCGCTCGACACGTTCCGTATCCGCCGCCCTACCCGCTGTCAACATCCCGCAGAAGGGTCACCTCACCCTCCTTGACCGGTACGAACAACAACCTGCACCGTTCCCAGATCGTAGGAACGGCGCTTCACCGTCGTTAACTCGGCACTCATCGGCTGTTCAAAAACTCCACCGCGCCCGGCCACGTCAGGTTCCAGGTTCGTCAACCCGGGTGGCCGAAGGTTTCCGGGTGGTCACAGAGCCGACGCCAACGCCGCTGCTGAGCATCGTCGTGCCGGTGTACGGCGTGGAGGCGTACCTGGGGCAGTGCCTGGACTCCATCCACGCCGACATCCCGGCCGACGAGGCCACGGCGGTCGAAGTGATCGCCGTGGACGACGCCTCGCCGGACCGGTGCGGGCAACTGCTGCGCGAGTACGCCGCCGAGCACCCGAGGCTGCGGGTGCTGCACCTGAGCACGAACGTCGGCCTCGGTCCGGCCCGCAACGCCGGCCTGGACGTGGCCACCGGGCGGTACGTCTGGTTCGTCGACAGCGACGACTGGCTGCCCCCCGGCACGATCGCCGCGGTGCTGAACCGGCTGCGGGCGGACCGCCCCGACGTGATGATGGTCGACCACCTGCGGATGCACGACTGCGGGCGGCAGGAGGTGGACGCCAGCAGCCGACTGCTGCGCGGCACCCCCGGCGTGGCCCGGCTGACCGACCGGCCGCAGCTGCTGCGGGTGCAGCACACCGCCTGGAACAAGGTGGTACGCCGGGCGTTCATGGCCGAGCTGGGCCTGCGCTTCCACCCCGGCTGGTACGAGGACATCCCGTTCAGCCACCCGTTGCTGATCGGCGCGGAACGGATCTCCGTGTTGGACCGGATCTGCTACCTGTACCGCCAGGGCCGTCAGGGTGCCATCACCTCGACCCGCAGCGGCCGGCACTTCGACGCCTTCGAGCAGTACGACCGACTGTTCGCCTGGCTGCGCCAGCGGTATCCCGAGGGGCGCTGGCACGCCGAGCTGTTCGACCTGATGGTTAACCACTTCCTGGTCGTGACAGGCAACGACGATCGGCTGCACCCGCACCTGCGGCGGGACTTCTTCCGCCGGGTCGCCGCGCACTACCGCCGGTACCTGCCGAACGGCGGCTATCCCCGCCCGGGCGGGGTGGCCGGGCTCAAGCACCGGCTGGTCGGCCGGGACAGCTACCTGGCGTACGCGGCGCTGCGGCGGGCCCACCGGATGGCCGGGCGGCTGCGCGGGCCGGACGACACCCCGACGACCGCTGCCGGCACCGCACCGGAGACCCCCACCCAGCACCAGTCATTGGTACGGACGCACGGAAACGGATCGTGATGACGACGCTCAAGATCGGGCCGCACCTGGTCGGCACCGGGGAACGCCCCTTGGTGGTGGCCGAGATGTCCGGCAACCACAACGGTGACCTCGACCGCGCACTGTCCATCGTGGATGCCGTCGCCGCCAGCGGGGCGCACGCGTTGAAGCTCCAGACGTACCGGCCGGACACCATCACGATCGACGTGGACAGCCCGGCCTTCCGCATCTCCGGCGAGCACGAGCTGTGGGGTGGCGAGAACCTCTACCGGCTCTACGAGCGGGCCCACACCCCGTACGAGTGGCACCGACCGATCTTCGAGCGGGCCCGCGACCAGGGGTTGACGGTCTTCTCCTCCCCGTTCGACGCCTCGGCCGTGGCGCTGTTGGAGGAGTTGGACGCGCCCGCGTACAAGATCGCATCGTCGGAGCTGGTCGACCTGCCGCTGATCCGGCTGGTCGCCGCCACCGGCAAGCCGATGGTCATCTCCACCGGGATGGCCACGCTGGCCGAGATCGACGCCGCCGTACGCACCGCCCGTGACGGCGGGGCGGGCGGGATCGTGCTGCTCGCCTGCACCGCCTCCTACCCGGCGCCGCCGGCCGACAGCAACCTGCGCCGCATCCCGGTGCTCTCCGCCGCGTTCGACCTGCCCGTCGGCCTCTCCGACCACACCCCGGGCATCGGCGTGCCGGTCGCCTCGGTGGCGCTCGGGGCCTGCTTCATCGAGAAGCACGTCACCCTGGACCGCGCCGACGGCGGCGTGGACTCCGACTTCTCCCTCAACCCCACCGAGCTGGCGGCCCTGGTGGTCGAGTCGGAGCGGGCGTACGCGGCGCTCGGCGGCCCGGCCGTCGGGCCGACCCCGGCCGAGCGGGAGGGCCTGCGCTTCCGGCGTTCGCTCTACGTGGTGGCGGACGTGCGGGCTGGCGACGAGGTCACCGCCGACAACGTCCGCTCGATCCGCCCGGCCGGCGGTCTCCCCCCAGCCGAGATCGACCAGGTCCTGGGTCGCCACTTCACCGCCGACACGCCTCGCGGCACCCCGCTGAGCTGGAACCTGATCTAACCCCCCTCCCCCTCCCCCTCCCCCTCCCCCCTCCGCGCCGATCTAGGGCTTATCGCCGTTGCTGGAGATCGACTAGCGACGATTCTCCCTAGATCGGCGTCCAGAAGGCGTGGCGACGGCGTGGCGACGGCGGCCGGGACGCGGCGGGGTGGTGGCGTCAGGGAAGGTGTGGGCGGGCGGCGAAGGCGACGGTGACCACCAGGTCGGGCAGGGTCAGGGTGCGCCACAGCCACGAGGAGTCGGGCGGCACCTCCAGGCCGTGCCGCTGCCACCAGGTCGCCACCGGGACGTCGGCGAGCTTGGCCAGGCACTCGGTGCGGGTCCAGCGGGCCCAGAAGTCGGTGCTGCCGAAGCGCCGGGCCAACGCCGGGGGCACCGGTTCGTCCGTGCGTTCGGCGTCGATCGCCACCTGCCAGCCGGGCACCGGCGGGGCGTACCAGCCGACGCAACGTCCGTCGCCCAGGTGGCTGCGGGTGACCGCATCACCCGACTCGGCGGCCGACGCCACCCGCAGATGTCGCGGCGCGGCGGCGAGCAGGACGGACACCGATGGCCCCGCACCACCGTCGGCGCGGGACCATCGCTGCGCCGGCTCAGATCGAAGCGGCACCGTCGACCACGATGACCTGGCCGTTGATGTTGGTCTGCTCGCGCAGCAGCATCCGCACCACCGGCACCACCTCCTCCGGCTCGGTCAGGTGGCCGGTCGGGGTACGGCGCACGATCTGGTCCAGTTGGGTCTGGCCGAGCACCGCCGACATCTCCGAGGCGAAGAAGCCGGGCGCGACGGCGTTGACCAGTACCCGCCCGCCCAACTCGCGCGCCAACGAGCGGGTCGCCGCGTCCATCCCGCCCTTGGTGGCGGAGTACGCGACCAGGCCCGGGAACCCACGCTGCGCACAGATCGAGGTGATGTTGACGATCCGACCGCGCAGTCCCTGGCCCAGCATCCGCCGCACGATCAGCCGGGTGAGCTGCAACGGCGCGGTCAGGTTGGTCTCGATGATCCGGGCGATGTCGCCGGTGGCGGTGTGCACGTGCAGCGAGTCCTGCCCGACAGCGGCGTTGTTGACCAGGCCGTCGATCGGACCGAGGCGTTCCTCCGCCGCCCGGACGAACGCCTGCGCGGCGGCGAGGTCGGTGACGTCGACCGAGCCGACGTGGCACCGGTCCGGCTGGGCCTCGGCGAGCTTGGCCAGCTCGGAGGTGACGGTACGGGCGAAGGCCGCCACCTTGACGCCCGATTCGAGCAGGTCGGTGACGATGGCGAGGCCGAGGCCGCGGGAGCCGCCGGAGACGAGCACCACGGAGGACGGCGGTACGGACAGGGCAGAGGTGGCGAGGTCAGACATCGCTCTTCAGGGTCTCCTTGACGGGAATCTCGGTCAGTAGGCGGATTCGACGCGGCACCGCGTACTCGGGCAGTCGGTCGGCGCACCAGCGCACCAGCGCCGCCTCGTCCGGCCCGTCCCCCGGCGCTACGGGTGCGGCCCCGCCGGTCGGCGGGGGGCCGGCCGGGACGGGCACCACCTCGGCGACGACCATCTGGCCGAGCAGCGGTGCCCTACGGCCGGTGACCCGTGCCCAGGCCACCTGCGGATGGGCCGTGAGCACGTCACGGACTCCGCCGGCGGAGACCTTGCTGCCGCCGACGTTGATCTCGTCCGAGTCGAGTCGCCCGGTGATCAGCACCCGGTCGCCGAGGATCTGCGCCCGGTCACCGGTGCGGACCGGGCCGGCCAACCCGGCGCCGTGGTACGGCGAGGTGATCACCAGTTCTCCGTCGAGCACCCCGATGGTGGGGCGGCCCGGCGTGACCCGGTCCAGCCACCGCACCGGGAACCCGGCCCGCCCGTCGTGCACCACGATGGCCGCGCCGACCTCGGAGGAGGCGTAGATCCAGGAGATCCGGGCCGCCGGGAACAGCTCCCGCAGCCGGTCCAGGATCGCCTGGTCGACCGGCTCACCACCGAGGGTCACCTGGCGCAGCGGTACCCGGGCGAGCCCGGCCGGGTCACGGTGCAGGGCCCGACGCCAGAAGGTCGGCGTGCCGGAGGCGGCGTCCACGCCGTGCGTGGCGGCCAGCGCCGGCCAGTCGTCGAGCTGCTCCGGCTCGACGACCACCAGATGCTGCCCCGCCTGGGTCAGCGACAACGTCACCACCTGCCACCAGGCGTACGTGCCGGGGGCGTACGGGCAGAGCCAGGTCCGGCCGGGTTGGTGGCCGCGGACCGTGGTCAACGATTCGAGGGTGTGCCCGACCCGCTTGGGGCGGCCGGTGGAGCCGGAGGTGAGCAGCCACAGGCGGCCGGGTTCGGCCGGACGCGGCCGGGTGGCCGCCGTCAGCCCAGCCGCCGTCAGCCCAGCCGCCGTCAGCCCAGCCGCCGTCAGCCCAGCCGCCGTCAGCCCAGCCGCCGTCAGCCCAGCCGCCGCCGGGTCGGCCGCCTCGGCGCCGAACTCCGCCACCGTGAACCCGGCGGCGCGCAGCTCGTCACGCATCCCCGTGTCGACCCGGCTGGCGGTGCTGACCAGCAGCTCGGTGCCGTGCACCGCGTGGTGGTGGGCGGCGGCGAGCGCGTGCCGCGCCGAGTGGGCGAGCACCGCGGCGGGGCCGGGCAGGGCCAGCTCCGGCAGATCGCGCCAGGTCAACGTCGCACCAGCGACCACGATCCGGTTGTCGGCGCCCGCCGGGTGGACGGCGGCCTGCCGGGCGGTTCCGACGCTCACTGCCGCTGCAGCTCGACGAGGAAGTCGAGTACGTCGCCGACGGTGGCGATCCGCCGCAACCCGGGAGCGTCGAAGTTCAGCTCCTCCCCCGTCTCGTCCTCCACCCGCAGCGCCAACTCGGAGAAGTCCAGCGACCGGAAGCCGACCTCCCGCAGATCCGCGGCGTCGTCGGCGGGCAGCACCTTGCCCTGGTTCTTCAGCACCTGGGCCATGAGGTCGCGAATCTGCGCACGACTCAATTCTTTCATGCGGCGGAGTGTACAGCCAGGTGAATGGTGATTAGGGTGCCCGGTGACCATGGAAACAGATCCGAAAGCGAGCGGTACGTGCTGCGTGACGCCACCGAGGACGACGTTAACCTGATGTTGTCCTGGCGCAATCAGGAAATCAACCGGCAGGTCAGCAAGACCAGTCACGTCATCACCGTGCAGGAGCACGGACGGTGGTGGTCGGCGGTGCGTGCCGACCCGACCCGCCAACTGCTGACCTACCTCCGCGACGGCGTGCCGAGCGGCGCGGTGACCTTCTTCGACCTGCGGTTGGACGGTCCACGGACCGGCTCCTGGGGGTTCTACCTGGACGGCGACGGCCTGGCCGAGCGGGGCGAGACGTTGCCCGCCTGGCTGGAGGTCATGCGGGAGGCGGTCGACCACGCCTTCGACGTGCTGGAACTGGACCGACTCGACGGCGAGGTGCTCGCCCACAACACGGTGGTACGCCAGATGAACCGGCGGTTCCGTTTCGTCGAGGGAGCTGAGCGGCGAGAGGTACACGACGGCCGGGAAATCACTGTCCTACCCATTTCCCTGGAGCGCGCGAACCGCCGCCGGCGCTGATTGTTCCGATTCCGTCCACGCATTGTTCACGCGATGTTCCGATAATCCGACGCCGCCGACTCGACGCCGCCGACCTGCCGACTCCGTGACCGGAAATGCGGGTCACTGGCGGCGCCACGCGGCCCATTTCCGCGCCGGGTCGCCGCCGAGCCGGACGAAGCCGTGCCGGGTGCCGTCCCAGTCGCCGGGCTCGCCGGGCGCCCACCGCGCGAGGACCACGTCGGCCGTGGCCGGCGGCCGGTCGGCGAACCACGGCACCTCGGTCCAGGTGACCTGGTGGCCGAGGTTGTACCGGACCTGATAGGGCACGCCGGTGGAGACTGCGACCCGATCCACCGGCCGGATGCCGAGGTCGGCCACGGCGGGCACGGGCGTGCCGACGTCGGCCATCGGGCGGATCAGCCGCTCCGCGATCACCTGCGTGGTCGCCACATTGACCACGACCAGGGCGGCCAGCAGGACCGTCCGCGCCCGCCGACGCCGGGCCACCAGCACCAGCAGCAGGCAGCCGACGACCCCGATCGCCGCCCCGACCAGCGGTCGCATCCCCTGCCAGCCGCCAGTCAACGCCGCGAGGTCCGGCGCACTGAAGTCGCCGTGGCGCAGCGCAGCGCCGCCCGCCAGGGCGCGCGCGAGCCGGAGGTGGACCAACGCGCCGCCGACAGCGAGCAGTGCCACCGTGACGGCCGCTGTGCGCAGCAGCGATCGGTACGCCACAGTGAACAGCACGCCGACGCCGACGAGCAGCCAGAACGGGGCGAGCATCTGCACGTACCGGGCGTAGATGGCGTCCGCCACCCGATCCGGCACGCCCGCGAGGACCACCTCCGCGCCGACGGCCACCCCGACGGTGACCACCAGCGCCACCCCGGTCGTCCACCGGCCGGGTTCGTCACCCGGGCGGCGCAGCCTCAGCACCGCGTCGGCACCGCCCAGTCCGGCCAGCCCGAACGTGACGACCATCAGATACCACAGCTGCGTGCCGGTCGAGGCCAGCACCTGTGCCAGTCCCGGGCCGGAGATGACGGCCCACAGGTCATTCCCGGCGGGCGGGTTGCCGAGCAGGTGGACCGTGTCGCCGAGCAGCCGGACCCCGATCTCGTTGGCGAGGGCGGCGACGAACACCGGCAGGACGGCGACCAGTAGCCCGGCCGACCCGAGCCGGCGGCGAACGACCAGCGCCAGCACCAGTCCGGCGTACGCGGCGACGACCACCAGCCCGCGCGAGTGCACCAGGTGGCACGCGCCGGCCAGCGCACCGCCCAGCGCGGCGGCGGCCGGACCGGGCCGCTCGACCAGCCGATGCACCGCCAGCAGCCAGGCCAGCAGCAGCGGGGCGAGCACCGCGTCGGTCATGGCCGCCGCCGAGTGGAACACCGCCGCCGGCACTGTCGCCGCGACCGTGGCCGCCGCCAGGGCGGGCCCCCGCCGAAGCCCCGGCAGCCGGCGGCCGAGCAGGTAGGCCAGTGGCAGGAGCGTCGCGTTCACCGCCGCGTTGACGATCCGGACGATCAGGTAGGTGTCGGCGAAGTCGCGGTCGGGCAGGAAGACCGGAGCGATCAGCAACGGGTAGCCGATTCGGCGCAGCGTCTCGTTCTCGCTGCTGAAACCGCCGGGACCGCCGGCCAGGGCCCGTGCGGTGTGGAGATAGCCGTCCTCGTCGGTGTGCGCGAACGGCATGCCGGCGTGCCGCGCCAGCCAGACCCGCCAGGCCACC
Organism: Micromonospora phaseoli; assembly: GCF_900109115.1. Lineage (GTDB taxonomy): Bacteria > Actinomycetota > Actinomycetes > Mycobacteriales > Micromonosporaceae > Micromonospora > Micromonospora phaseoli. The sequence continues at coordinate 655,647 of NZ_FNYV01000001.1, read as the reverse complement.
CCGAGCAGCCAGCCGAGCACCAGCAGCAGCGGCAGTACCCGTCCCCGGCGCGCCGGCGGCGCGGACCTGCCCGCGTCCGCGGCCCGGATCGCCTCGGCTTCGGCGGTCATCGTCCCTCCCCTGGACCGAGACGGTTCGCGGTCGTGCACGGTCGTGCACGGCGCCGCCGTTCCGGTCGGGTCGAGACCCTAACGGCCTGCTCAGAGCCGCCGGGCCGGCACACCGCAGGACGGTGCGGTGTTCGCCGTACTGCTGCCGGCCATTCACCACCGCACGTGTCGCGGTTAACCCGAGGGCGTGAGCCCGTTAACCCGCCGGGTCTAACGTTCGCACCCGGCCGGCCAAGGCCAGCCGGACAACCGACGAACACGGGAGCAGCAGTTGAGCGAGCTGAGCGGATCGTCCATCCTCGTCACGGGGGGCACGGGTTCCTTCGGCAGGACCTTCCTGCGACACCTCCTCGCCGAGACCGATCCGGCCCGGGTGGTGATCTTCTCCCGTGACGAACTCAAGCAGTACGAGCTGCGCCAGCAGCTCGGCGACGACCCGCGGCTGCGCTGGTTCATCGGCGACATCCGGGACCGGCACCGGCTGACCCGGGCCATGCACGGGGTGGACCACGTCGTGCACGCCGCCGCCCTCAAGCAGGTGGACACGGCCGAGTACAACCCGTCGGAGTTCATCGCCACCAACATCACCGGCTCGCAGCACGTCGTCGACGCCGCGATCGAGGCCGGGGTGAAGAAGGTCGTCGCCCTCTCCACCGACAAGGCGTCCAGCCCGATCAACCTGTACGGCGCGACCAAGCTGGTCGGCGACAAACTGTTCATCTCGGCGAACCACTACGCCGCGCACCACCCGACCCGGTTCGCGGTGGTGCGCTACGGCAACGTGGTCGGCAGTCGTGGTTCGGTGGTGCCGCTGTTCCGTCGACTCGCCACCGAGGGCAAGAGCCTGCCGATCACGGACAAGCGGATGACCCGCTTCTGGATCACCCTGGAGCAGGCGGTGCAGTTCGTCATCGACTCGTTCGACCAGATGCAGGGTGGCGAGCTGTTCGTGCCACGCATCCCCAGCATGCGCATCCTCGATCTGGTCGAGGCGGTCGCCCCGGAGGCCACCACGCACGAGATCGGCATCCGGCCGGGCGAAAAGCTGCACGAGGAGATGATCGCGCCGGACGACAGCCGACGGACCCTGATCGCCAAGGACCGCTTCATCGTGCAGCCGACCATCGCCACCTGGGGTTACCAGCCGCCCGCCGACTGCGAGCCGGTGCCGGACGGCTTCGCCTACCAGTCGGACTCCAACGACGAGTGGCTCAGCGTGGCGCAGTTGCGCGACATGCTCGGCATCGCGGCATGAGCGAGCGCAGCGAGCGAATCATCCGGCTCAGTGCCACGGTGCCTCATGGCGGCACGCAGCGCAGCGGAGTGCCGACATGAGCGCCTTGCTGCCGTACGGCCGACAGTCGGTGACCGACGACGACGTCGCCGCGGTGGTCGCCGCCCTGCGCAGCGACTGGCTCACCACCGGCCCGGAGGTCGCCGCCTTCGAGGCGGACCTGTCCGGCTGGGCCGGCGGTGCCGGGGTGGCCACCGTCTCCAACGGCACGGCCGCGCTGCACGTGGCGTACGCGGCGGCCGGCGTCGGCCCGGGCGACGAGGTGATCGTGCCACCGATGACGTTCGTCGCGACGGCGAGCAGCGCGGTGGCGCTCGGCGCCCGGATCGTCTTCGCCGACGTGGAGGAGGAGACCTTCACTCTCGATCCGGCGGCGGTGGCCGCCGCGACCACCGGCCGGACGAAGGTCGTCGCGGCGGTGGACTACGCCGGCCATCCGGCCGACTACGACGCGCTGCGCACCGCGCTCGACGGCACCGACGCGCTGCTGCTCGCCGACGCCGCGCACTCCATCGGCGGCACCTACCGGGGCCGCCCGGTCGGCACGCTCGCCGACCTGACCACGTTCTCGTTCTTCCCCACCAAGAACCTGACCACCGCCGAGGGTGGTGCGGTCGCCACGACCGATCCGGAGTTGCTCAAGCGGGCCCGCCGGTTCCGCAACATCGGGCTGGTCCGGGAGCGCGACGAGCAGCGCTGGTCCGACGAGGGTGGCTGGCATCAGGAGGTGCACACCTTCGGACTGAACTACCGGCTGCCCGACGTGCTCTGCGCGCTCGGCCGCAGCCAGCTGCGTCGCCTCGGTGACTTTCTGGCCCGCCGGGCCGAGTTGGTGGCCCGCTACGACGCGGCCCTCGCCGACCTGCCCGGCGTGCTCACCCCGGGGCGGCGGGACTGGGCCGCTCCGGCCTGGCACCTGTACCCGATCCGGGTGCTCGACGGCCGTCGCCGCGAGATCTACGACCGGATGCGGGCCGCCGGCATCGGGGTGCAGGTCAACTACATCCCGGCCCACTGGCATCCGGCCTTCGCCGACCTCGGCTACCGGCGCGGCAGCTGCCCCGTGTCGGAGGCCTTCTACGCCCAGCAGCTGTCGCTGCCGCTCTACCCCGGACTGCGCCACGCCGACCAGGATCGCGTCATCGACGCGCTGGCCACGGCTCTGCGCGGCGCCTCGGTACGCTCCGCCGCCTGAGGGGACGCCGATGCACCACGCGAACCACTTCTACGGCCACGCCCACGTGCTGGCCCGTTACGCGGGGCTGGGCGACGGGCATCCGCCCCGGATCAACGGGTACATCCAGCACGGCTGGAACATCGGCGACGGTCTCGCCCCCGGGCACCCGTACGCCGAGCGGACGCCGAGCCTGCTCTGGTCGGAGCAGACCCGGCGGCGGGCCTGGTCGGTCGGGCGGCGCAACGTGACGGTGATCGGGGCTCCGTTCGTCTACCTGCTGGCCACGGCGAGGCAGCCGGGACCGGCGCAGCCGGAGCGGGCGGGCACCATCTGGTACCCGTTCCACGGCTGGGAGGGCCAGCACGTCAAGGGCGACCACCGGGAACTGATCGCCCGGATCCGGGACACCGAACCGGGCCCGGTCACCGTCTGTCTCTACTGGCACGAGCACCGGATGCGCCGGGTGCGCCGGCTCTACGAGAACGCCGGTTTCCGGGTCGTCTGCCACGGCTACCGCGGCCACTGGTGGAAGGACACCGACCCCGAGTTCCTGCACCGCCAGCTCGCCGAGCTGCGCCGGCACGCCCGGGTCGCCTCCAACCGGCTGACCAGTGCCATCTTCTACGGCATCGCCGCCGGCTGCGAGCCGGCCGTGTACGGCGACCCGATGGTGCTGGCCGCCGAGGACCCGACGTTCGGCGGTACCGCCCGGATCCGCCGACAGTGGCCCGAACTGCACGGCGAGCAGGTGCACCTGCCGACCGCCGTCGAGATCGCCCGCGCCGAACTGGGCACCGACCACCGCCACCCGCCCGCCGCGCTGCGGGAGCTGCTGGGTTGGGCGGACCCGCAGGAGGAGACGACGTGACGACCGAGACGGCGCCGACGGTGGCGCTGCCCGGCGGCGAGATGCTCGCCTGGTCCGACCGGCGCGACGGCGCCGGCGACCGGCCGCTCGCGGCGCTGGCGGCACGCCTGGTGCCGGCCGGCGCCCGGGTGCTGGTGGCCGGCCCGCACGACCCGGTGCTGCTCGACGCGCTGGCCCACGCCCGGCTCACCTGCCTGCTGCGGGGCTACCCGGACGCGGCGGCGATCGCCGACCGGGTGGACCGGGTGCTGGTGGCCGGGCCGCACGGCCTGCCCACCGGCGAGGAGTACGACGTGGTGATCGCCGGCGCGGGGCTGGACGCCGTCGAGTCGGTCGAGGGCGAGCGGCTGGGCTGGGACGGGCTGCTGGCGCGCCTGGTGGCGGCCCTGCGACCCGGCGGTGACCTGCTGTTGCGGGTGGACAATCCACTCGGCGTGCACCGGCTGGTCACCGCGACAAGCTGGTACGCCGGCCGGGGCGACGCCGAATGGACGGTCGGCGGGGTGCTCGACACCTCCCTCCCGGCCAACCTTGACCAGGCACGGGCCCGGTTGGCCACGGCGGGCGTGCCGGCCGGCTCCTGCTACGCCGCGTACCCGCGCCCCGACCTGACCACCGCGTTGCTCTCGGCCGACCAGCTGTCCCGGCCGACCGCCTCCGGGCTGTTCGACGCGGTGCTGCACGACGCCTGCACCGAGGGTTTCGCCGGTCAGTTCGTGCTGGCCGACCCGGCCCGGTTGGCCGTGGACGCGCTGCACGCCGGCCGCGCGGCCGAGCTGGCCCCGTCCTGGCTGCTACTCGCGCGCCGGGCGACCGACGGGCCGCAGAGCACCCGCAGCGAGCAGCCGGACAGCCCGCTCGGGGGGCCGGACGGGTTGCCGGTGGCGCTGGTGCGGGCCGCTGCGGGCGGCGGCGTGGTCGAGGTGCTCGACGAAGCGCACGGCTGGTGCTGGCGCCGTACCGACCTGGGCGACCGCAGCGGGCCGACGCCGACGGCGTACGACGGCCGGCCGGCCGCCCACCGCGACCCGCGGGGACCGCAGGGGCCGGTGCCCGACGGGCGTCTGCTGCGCAGCCTGCTGCTCGACGGCTGCCTGCGCCGCGACACCGCCCGGCTGCGCCGGCTGCTGCGCGGGTATGCCGAGTGGCTCGACGGCCAGGCGGAGCGCGGACAGCTCACCGGGGCGGTCGCGCTGGCCGGGGCGGACAACCTGGTCGTCGCGGGTGACCGCTTCGCGGTGCTCGATCCGAGCTGGCGGGCCGGCGTCGGATTACCGGTCGACGTGGTGCTGGCCCGGACCCTGTGGCGCTTCGCCACCGAGCTGCTCGCCGGCGGGTACGCCCACCCGTGGACCTCCACTCTGGACGTCGCGGGGCTGACCGTGGTGCTCGGTGGGGTCGCCGGACGGGACTTCGACCGGGCGGTGGTCGCCACAGCGGTGCAGACGGACGCCACGGTCAGCGTCGCGCTACGCGGGCCGGAGTCCGACCGGCGGGTCGACCCGGACACCGAGACGCGGCCCGTCCCGCCGACCGGCCCACGCAGCTACCAGCAGATGTACGAGACCTGGCTGCGCGAACGGGAGGAGAACACCCGGCTGGCCGCGCTGCTCAGGTGGACCGAGGAGCTGCTCAACGCACGCGAGCGGGCCCTGCGCCGGGCCGAAGCGAAGATCAACCTTCTCAGCGGCTCGCTGAGCTACAAGGTCGGCCGACTGGCCATCACCCCGGCCCGGATGGCCAAGCGGGGCGCCGGAGCCGCCAAGCGCCGTGCCCGCGAGGCGATCGCCGCCAAACGGCAGGAACAGACGAAACGGGAGCAGAAGTGACCGAACGAATTGTCGGGGTCGTGCAGGCCCGGATGGGCTCGTCCCGGCTGCCCGGCAAGGTGCTGCGGCCCCTGGCCGGCCGCAGCGTGCTCGGCCGGGTGGTCCGGGCCGCCCAGGACAGCGGGGTCCTCGCCGACCTGGTCGTGGCGACCAGCACCGACACCGGCGACGACGCGGTGGTCGCCGAGTGCGCCCGGCTCGGCGTCGCCTGCCACCGGGGGCCGATCGACGACGTGCTGAGCCGGTTCATCGGCGCGCTCGACACCCACCCCGCCGACGCGGTCATGCGGTTCACCGCCGACTGCCCGCTGCTGGACCCGGAGATCGTCGCGCTGGTCGCCTCGGTGTACCGCGCCGTGCCAGGCTTGGACTACGCCAGCACGTCGATCGCCCGTACCCTGCCGCGCGGGCTGGACGTCGAGATCATCCGGGGGGACGCTCTGCGCACCGTCGACCGGCTCGCCACCGGCCACCACCGGGTGCACGTCACCTCGTACGCGTACGCCCATCCGGAGCTGTTCCGGGTGCTCGGCGTGACCCTCACACCGGACCGCTCGCAGCTGCGGCTCACCCTGGACACCGAGCCGGACTGGGACCTGGTCCGCACGGTGGCCGAGCATTTCGGTGACGTCAGCGTGCCGCTGGCCAAGCTCGCCGACTGGCTCGACGGGCAGCCGGCGCTGCGCGCGCTCAACGCCGACGTACGGCAGAAGCGGTTGGAGGAGTGCTGAGCCCGGTACGCGTCGGGTTGCGCTGCGACGCCGGGCCGCAGCGTGGCGTCGGGCACCTGGTCCGTTGTCTCGCCCTCGGCGAGGAGTTCCTGGCCCGGGGCGCCACGGTCGAGGTGTTCGGCGCCGTCGACGGCATCGACTGGGCGGCCGGGCAACTCGCCGCCCGGGGCATCCCGCTGCACCCCGGTCCGGACACCCCCGACGGGCTGGTCGCGACGGCCCGCAGGCACTCCCTGGACGTGCTGGTGCTCGACTCCTACGAGCTGGATCCCGCCGGAGCGGGCGCGCTACGCGCCGCCGGCGTGGTGACCCTCGCCATCGTCGACGGCGACACCCGGGGCCAGGACGCCGACCTCTACCTCGACCAGAACTTCGGCACCGACCTGGCGGTGCCGGCGGGGCGGCTGCTGGCCGGCAGCGGCTACGCCCTGCTGCGCGACACCGTGCTGGCGGCCCGGCCGCCGGCGTCGGCCCGGCCGGCGCCGGACCCTCTGGTGACGGACGGGCCGGTGGCAAACCATCCGGCGGCGGTGGAGCGGCCGGCGGTGCTGGCCTTCTTCGGCGGTACCGACGCGGCCGGCGCGGCACCGGTGCTGACCGAGGTGCTGCTGTCGACCGGCTTACCGATGGAGCTCACCGTCGTCGTCGGCCGACCCGGGATAGCCGCGCGACTGGACCGGCTGGCACCCGGGCCGGGACAGTCGCTGCTGCCGGTGCCACCAACCGACGGGCTGCCCACCCTGATCACCGCCGCTGACCTGGTGGTCAGTGCGGCCGGCACCTCGACCTGGGAGCTGTGCTGCCTGGGGGCCGCGTCGGCTCTGGTCTGTGTGGTGGACAACCAGCGCGAGTCGTACCACCGGGTGGTCGCGGCGGGGCTCGTCGCCGGGCTCGGCGAGCTGCCGGAGCTGGCTGCCGCCGGCCCGGCCGGTGCGGCGGCCCGGTTGACGGCGGCGCGCACCCTTGGCGGGCTGCTCGGCGACGGCGCGCAGCGGGCGGCGCTGTCCGCGCGGGCGCAAGCGGCGGTGGACGGGCGCGGACGGGAACGGGTGGTCGACGCGGTACTCGACACACTCGCCCGCCGACCAGAGGTCATACACGTGTACTAATCGGCTGCTAGGGTGGCCGCATGTCGCAGGCCGCGTACCAGCCGTCGATGCTGGACGTCACCGACGCCGCACCCACCCTCGGGCCGCTGCGCGGCCAACTGCGCCGACACACCCTCACCCAGGGCGCCTGGGTCGATCACCTGCCAGGCTGGGTGCACGGCTCCGACCAGGTGCTCGACCTGCTGCTGCGAGACGTGCCGTGGCGAGCCGAGCGGCGCACCATGTACGACGCCGAGGTCGACGTGCCTCGGCTGCTCTGCTGGTACGGTGCCGGCCGGCCGCTGCCGCACGAGGTGCTGGCGGCCGCCCGGGAGACGCTGACCCGGCACTACGCCGACGAGTTGGGCGAGCCGTTCGTCACCGCCGGAATGTGTCTCTACCGCGACGGCCGCGACAGCGTCGCCTGGCACGGCGACACCCAAGGCCGTTCCGCGCACACCGACACGTTGGTCGCCATCGTCTCGTTCGGCTCGCCCCGCCAACTCCTGCTCCGCCCGCGCGGCGGCGGCGGCGGTGCCAGCCTGCGCTTCCCGCTGGGCCACGGCGACCTGGTGGTGATGGGCGGCTCCTGCCAGCGCACCTGGGAACATGCCGTGCCCAAGACCGCCCGCCCGGTCGGCCCCCGGGTCAGCGTCCAGTTCCGCCCGGCCGGCGTCGCCTGAACCCCGTCACCACTGTCGATCATGAGGTCAGCGGCGCTGTTGATCTCGGGAAGAACCGCCAACCTCATGATCAATAGTTGGGTTGCGTGCCGGGCGGTTAGTTGCGGTCGATCTGGTGGCCTACGACGGTTGGGCCGAGCATCACGGCGAAACCCGAGCCGTCGCGGCGTGGGTCGGCGGCCGGCAGCTCCACCGGATCGCCGGTGGCGGTGGCGCCGACCGGGCGGGGGCCGATCCAACCGACGACCACGTCGGTCTCACCCTTGAGGAACCGCTGGGCGCGCACCCCGCCGGTCGCCCGCCCCTTCGCCGGGTACGCCGCCAGCGGCGTCACCTTGACCGTCGCGCCGGTCGAGGTGACCACCATCGGCTCGCCGTGCTGCGGATCGTCGGTGCGGATCGCGCCGAAGAAGACCACCTGAGCCCCGGCCGGCAGGGCGATGCCCGCCATGCCGCCGCCCTTGAGGCCCTGCGGACGGATAGTGCCGGCGGGGAACCGCAGCAGCGACGCCGCGCTGGTCAGGAAGGCCAACGTCTCGGTGCCGTCGGCCAGCCAGGTCGCGCCGACCACCTCGTCGTCGTCGCGCAGCCCGATCACCTCGAACTCGTCCGAGCGCACCGGCCAGTCGGGGGCACACACCTTCACCACACCCTGCCGGGTACCCAGCGCCAGGCCCGGCGATCCGCCGGCGGTGGAGCCGAGCGGCGCGAGACCCACCACCGTCTCCCCCGGCTCCAGCGGCACCAGCTCGGCTGCGGACATCCCGCCGCGCAACGACACCGTGCCGGCCTGCTCGGGCAGCACCGGCAGCGGCAGCACATCCACCTTGAACGCCCGACCCGCACTTGTCACCAGCAGCACCCGGCCCCGTGCGGTCGAGTGCACCACGGCGCGTACCGCGTCGTGCTTGACCCGGCCGTGCCGGCGACGCCCCTCGGCGGCCTCCTCCGACTCGGCGGCGGTACGGGCGACCAGCCCGGTGGCCGACAGGATGACCTGGCAGGGGTCGTCGGCCACCTCCAGCGGCCCGGCCGGCGCGGACGCGGCGAGCACCTCCTTGAGGTCACCGTCGACCAGCGTCGTCCGTCGGGGCGCGGCGAACTGCTTGACCACTGCGGCCAGCTCGTCCGAGACGACCTTCTTCAGCACGTTCTCGTCGTCGAGGATGGTGGACAGCTCGGCGATCTCGCCGCGCAGCTTCGTCTGCTCCGCCTCCAGCTCCAGCCGGTCGTACCTGGTCAGCCGACGCAGCGGAGTGTCCAGGATGTAGGTCGCCTGGATCTCGGAGAGCTTGAACTGGCGCATCAGGCCGCTCTTGGCCGCCTGGGCGTCCTCGCTGGCCCGGATCAGCTTGACCACCTTGTCGATGTCGAGCAGGGCGATCAGCAGGCCGTCGACCAGGTGCAGCCGCTCCTCCCGCTTACGCTTGCGGTGGGCGCTGCGCCGGGTCACCACCTCGTACCGGTGGGCCAGGAACACCTCCAGCAGCTCCTTGAGCCCGAGGGTGCGCGGCTGCCCGTCGACCAGCACCAGGTTGTTGACGCCGAAGGACTGCTCCAGCGGGGTGAGCCGGTACAGGTCGGCGAGCAGCGCCTGCGGATTCACCCCGACCTTGCACTCGATGACCAGCCGGGTACCGCTCTCCCGGTCGGTGAGGTCCTTGACGTCGGCGATCCCGGTGAGCCGCTTGGTCTTGGTGACCTCGTTGGTGATCGCGGCGATGACCTTCTCCGCGCCGATGCCGTAGGGCAGCTCGACCACGGTGATGGCCTGCCGGCCCCTGCTGCCCTCCAGCGGGCCGATCTCCACCTTGCCGCGCATCCGCACCACGCCGCGGCCGGTCTCGTAGGCCCGGCGCACCTCGTCGAGGCCGAGCAGCAGACCGCCGGTGGGCAGGTCGGGGCCGGGCACGAACTCCATGAGCTTGTCCAGGGTGGCGCTCGGGTGCCGGATCAGCCAACGGGCCGCCGAGACGACCTCGCCCAGGTTGTGCGGGATCATGTTGGTCGCCATCCCGACCGCGATCCCGGAGGTGCCGTTGACCAGCAGGTTCGGGAAGGCCGCCGGCAGCACGGTCGGCTGGGTCAGTGAGCCGTCGTAGTTGGGCTCGACGTCGACGGTGTCCTCGCCCAGCTCACCGACGAGCAGCATCGCCTCCCGCGACATCCGGGCTTCCGTGTATCTCGCCGCTGCCGGTCCATCGTCCGGGCTCCCATAATTTCCATGCCCGTCGATGAGCGGCACGTTGAGCGAGAAGTCCTGCGCCAACCGGACCATCGCGTCGTAGATCGCGGTGTCACCGTGCGGGTGGTAGCGACCCATCACATCGCCGACCACCCGGGCCGACTTGACGTACGGCCGGTCCGGGCGGAAACCCAACTCGTACATCGAGTAGAGGATGCGGCGGTGCACCGGCTTGAGGCCGTCGCGGGCGTCGGGCAGGGCACGGGAGTGGATGACCGAGAAGGCGTACTCCAGGTAGGAGTCGGAGACCTCGGTGGTCAGCGGGTTGTCGATGATCCGCGCGCCGGCCCGGTCGAACGCGGAGTGGTCGACCTTCGTTTCCTTGCGCCGTGCCATGGTTCAGCTTTCCTTCCGAGAAGGCCGGTGGTCAGGCGTCGATGGCGTCGCGGTCGACGCGGTCAGCGGAGTTGATCAGCCAGTTGCGACGTGGCTCGACCTTCTCCCCCATCAGCAGTTCGAGGATCCGCTCGGCGGCCTCGACGTCGTCCAGCGTGATCCGGCGTACCGCCCGAGTGGCCGGGTTCATCGTGGTCTCCCACAACTCGTCTGCGTCCATCTCGCCCAGCCCCTTGAAGCGCGGGATGGGAGTGACGATCTGTTTGCCGGCCTTCTCCAGCCTGCGCACCGTCGTCTCCATCTCCACCTGCGTGTAGGTGTAGACCGTCTCCGGATTGCGCCCCTTCGTGGTGATCTTGTGCAGCGGCGGCATCGCGGCGTAGAGCCGGCCCGCCTCGATCAGCGGCCGCATGTAGCGGGCGAAGAGGGTGATCAGCAGCGTCCGGATGTGGGCGCCGTCGACATCGGCGTCGGCCATGATGAGCACCCGGCCGTAGCGCAGTGCCGAGAGGTCGAAGGTGCGCCCGGAGCCAGCGCCGAGCACCTGCACGATCGCCGCGCACTCGGCGTTGTCGAGCACCTGCTGGAGGTTGGCCTTCTGCACATTCAGGATCTTGCCGCGAATGGGAAGGAGCGCCTGGTACTCCGAGGATCGGGCAAGTCGGCCCGTGCCGAGGGCGCTGTCCCCTTCAACGATGAACAGCTCACTTCTCTCGATGCCTGCCGCGCGGCAGTCGACCAGCTTGGCGGGCATCGACGCGCCCTCCAGGGCGGTCTTGCGGCGGGCCGCGTCCTTCTGCTGCTTCTGGGTGAGCCGTACCCGGGCCGCGTCGACGATCTTCTGTAGGACCGTGCGGGCCTCGGTCTTCGTCTTGCGGTCCTCCAGCCAGGACTTGACGTGCTGCTCCACCAGCCCCTGCACCACCTTGGTGACGCCGGCGGTGGAGAGCTCGTCCTTGGTCTGGGAGGTGAACTGCGGCTCGGGCACCCGCACGTGCACCACCGCCGTCATGCCCTCCAGGACGTCGTCCAGGGTGGGGGCTTCCTCCTTGGCCTTGAGCAGGCCGCGGGTGTTGCGCACGGCGTCGGCGAGGGTACGTGCCAGCGCCCGCTCGAAACCCTTGCGGTGGGTGCCGCCGTGGGCGTTACGGATGGTGTTGGTGAAGCACTCGACGGTGCGCTCGTAGCCGGTGCCCCAGCGGAACGCCACCTCGACCTCGGCCCGCCGCTGCACGTTGGACTGCATGACGCCGTTGGCGTCGGCGGCGTTCTCCCGGTAGGTCCCCTCGCCGATGACCAGCAACATGCCGGAGACGGGCCGTTCGCCGGCCGGCGCGAGGAACTCCACCATGTCGGTGAGCCCGTCGGGGTAGTGGAAGCTCTCCTCGGTCGGCTCGTCGGCCGTGTGGTCGCGCAGCGTGTAGCTGACGCCCGGCACCAGGAAGGCGGTGTGCCGCAGCTTGGCCCGCACCGCGTCGTGGTCGAGCGTGGCACCGGTCTCGAAGTAGCGGGGGTCGTACCAGTAACGGATCGAGGTTCCGGTGCGGTGGCCGCGCTTCATGGCGCCGACGACCTGGAGCCCGGGGCCGGGGGTGAACGGCGCGTCGGGGCCGTCTCCGTCGAAGATGCCGGGCACACCGTGCCGGAAGGACATGGCGTGGACCTTGCCGGCGCGGCGGACCGTGACGTCGAACCGGCGGGACAACGCGTTGACCGCCGAGGCGCCCACACCGTGCAGTCCGCCGGAGGTCTTGTAGCCGGAGCCGCCGAACTTGCCACCGGCGTGCAGGCGGGTGAGCACCAACTCGACGCCGGAGATGCCGGAGCGGGCGTGCACGTCGGTGGGAATGCCCCGGCCGTCGTCGTCGACCTGCACCGAGCCGTCGGCGTGCAGGATTATCTCGATCTTCTTGGCGTGACCGGCGACACCCTCGTCGGTGGAGTTGTCGAGGATCTCGTTGACGAGGTGACCCACGCCACGGCTGTCGGTGGAGCCGATGTACATGCCGGGCCGCTTGCGGACGGCGTCCAGCCCCTCGAGGTGCGTGAGGTCATCGGCCCCGTACAGGGTCTCAGGCTCTGCGGTCAACTGGTCGTACTCCCCGGTCTCGGCGATGTGCTGCCCCGCACCGTCGGCGGTCGGCCCGGCGCGGGCACGCCGCAGCGAGCGTAGCCGTACGCCCCGACAACCCGTGCGGACACCCGTACGGCACGCCGTGGGCCGCTGCTGGCGGACCTGCCGCGATCAACGCCCCGACGCCTGACCTTATGCCCGGTGCCCGAGGTCGACCGCGAGCGGCGGGGCACCCTCGAGACGCGCCGGCCCCGTCAACCCCAGGCGTCACAGATGTTTCCCACTGTTGACGTTCGTCACACCTGCGTGATCTCATCACGGCACCAGAGGATCTTTCACATTTCCATTAACGGATGGGATGCCCATGTCCGCGTTGCGTCGTACCGCCGCCGCGATGGCCCTGGCCGTCGCCACAGCGACCCTCGCCACCGCCGTCGCCACACCCGCCCCCGCCTCGGCGGCGCTGCCCACCGCCGCGATCGCCCTCGGCGACAGCTTCATCAGTGGTGAAGGCGCCGGCGCCTACCAACCGGTGGTCGACGCGACCGGCGTGGCGCGGGACTTCCCCGGATGGACAGCACCGAACAGCAACGCGTTCTTCTGCCACCGGTCGGCCAACGCGTCGCTGCACAAGGCGTCCCTGCCCGGCATCCAGGACCGCTTCAACCTGGCCTGCTCGGGCGGCCAGCCGCACGACATCGCCGCCGCGTCCTCCGCACGGGCCAGCGGGCGGCAGGTCTCCGCCCAACTCGACCAGCTGCGCGCGGTCGCCCAGACCCACGACATCGACCTGGTGCTGATCGGGCTCGGCTCCAACAACAGCTCGTTCACCTTCGGCGGGGTCGCCGAGAAGTGCGCCAACCGGTTCATCGCCGACGCCTGGACCGGCTGGTGGGAGTTCTGGGCGTACCTGAACGGTCCGGTGGAGCAGAAGCCCTGCTCCGACGCCGACCTGGCCACCGCCGCCCAGATCACCGCCGCCACGGCGGAGACCACCGCGGCCGTACGCCAGATCCTGAACACCCTGCGTGAGGTGGACGCCGACGGGCAGCACCGGGTGGTGTTGCAGGACTACACCAACCCGCTGCCGCTGGAGCTGGCCCCGACCTACCACTCGGAGGACAACCGCGACGACACCCGGGACAAGTTCCGCGCGCTCGGCGCCGAGCGGTACGCGGCCGGCTGCCCGATCCACCGGGCCAGCCTCGCTCCCGGGCACCGCTTCTCGCAGGGCCTCGGCAGCATCGTGAACTCGACCCGGACCACCCTGGCGGCCGAGTTCCCCAGCACCGACCTGGTCTACCTCAACGTGCAGCGGGCCTTCGACGGCGCCCGGCTCTGCGAGAGCGCGAACAGCCCGACCGGCACGCTGGCCACCCCGATCCGGCTGATGGACAACCCGCCCAACGGCACCTTCGTGACCAGCCTCTCCGGCAAGGACAAGATCGCCATCCAGCGGATCGCCAACACCTGCGTGACCTACTTCCAGACCTGTCAGGAGTCGTGGCACCCGAACGCCGCCGGGCACCAGGTGCTGGGCCAGTGCCTCTCCGGCGCGGCCGGTACCGCCGCCCGCTCCGTCGCCTGCGTACGCGCCGCAAACGGCGCGATCACCGTCTCCTGAGGTCACGCCCAGGGGCCGTCCCGGCACGTACGCCGGGGCGGCCCCCGGGCCGTTGGCTACTCGCCGGTAGCCTGGCGGGGTGAGCGCGATGGTGGAGTACCAGCAGGAGTTCGTCCAGGTCGACGGTGCCCGTCTCGGCATCCAGGTCTACCCGGAGCCCGACGGCGTGGCCGAGGCCCCGGTGGTGCTGATCGCGCCGGCGATGGGTGTCCGGGCCCGCTACTACCGGCCGTTCGCCGCCGCGCTGCGCGACGCCGGGCTGGCCGTGGTCGTGGCGGACCTGCGCGGCACCGGCGAGAGCACCCCCCGGCCGAGCCGGGCCTGCCGGTACGGCTACGCGGAGCTGGCCGCCGACATCGGGGCGGCGCGGGCAGCGCTCAAGCCACGGCTCGACGGCCGCCGCACCCTGCTGCTGGGGCACTCGCTCGGCGGGCAGGCCGCCGTGCTGCACCTGGCCCTGCACGGCGGCCACGAGGTGGACGGGCTGGCGCTGATCGCCGTCGGCATCCCCTACTGGCGCGACTTCGCCGGCCCCCGTCGCTACGGCGTACTGCCCTACACCCAGGGCATCGCCGCCACGTCCCGGATGCTCGGCGTCTGGCCCGGGTGGGGATTCGGAGGCCGGCAGGCCAACGGGGTGATCCGCGACTGGGCGCACACCGCCCGCACCGGCCGCTTCCCGCACATCGGCGGGGTCGACGCCGAGTCGGCGGTGGGCCGGATCCACACTCCCGTGCTGGCGATCAGCGTCGACGGCGACCAGTACACCCCGCACCCCACGCTGGACCGGCTCTGCGCCAAGCTCACCGCGGCCCCCGTCGAGCGCGAGCGCTACCACGCCCCGGGTACCGCGCTGGACCACTTCACCTGGGTACGCGCCGCCAGGCCGCTGGCCGCGCGGGTCGCCGACTTCGCCACCGGCCTGCCGCCGCGCTGACCCGGGCGGTGCCGGGTCTGCCCTGGCGACGTCGGGAGTTCACCCGTGGCACCGTTGCGCACCGTGACCTCGGCGATTAGCCGTCCCGGACCTGGGTAAGCCGCTGCGCCCAACACGGCGGAAGGGGACCTCATGTCTGACAGTCACACCGCGCTACGTTCGATGCACGATCTGGGCCTGGCGGCCTGGTTCGGCGGATCTCTGATGGGGGCCTTCGGCGTCAACGGCGCCGCGGCCCGGATCGGCGACTCGACCCAGCGGCTGCAAACGGCCTCGACCGGCTGGACCCGCTGGACCCCGGTCAACGCGGCCGCCATCGGCGCCCACCTCGCCGGTGCGGTCGGCGAACTGGTGACGGAGAGCCCGCGGATGGTCACCCAGGCCGGCGTCGGCCGGGCGAGCACCGTGAAGACGGCGCTGACCGTCGGCGCCCTGGCGGTGACCGGCTACAGCCGGCTGCTCGGTATGCGCCTGGCCAAGGCCGGTCGGCCGTCGGTCGAGGGGGTCACCGAACCGAACGGACAGACACCGGCGAACGTGGCGTCCTGCCAGCGCCAGTTGAAGATGTTGCAGTGGGCGATTCCGGCGCTGACCGGTGCGCTGATCGTGGTCACCGCGTACATGGGTGAGCAGCAGAAGCCGGGGCAGGTCCTGCGCGGCATGTTCGGCCGGGCGAACGGCCTGATGCACGGGTCGAAGACGATGGGCAAGGGCGCCGGCGGGATGGCGGCGATGCACGCGGTCCGGCGGCAGATGGCGATGTCCGGCCGCTGACGGCAGGGCAGCGTTGCCGGCCGGCAGCCCGCCGGCACGGCAGCTTCCACGGCAGGACCGCGACCGCCGGCCCGCGACCCGCACCGGCGCACCGAATCAGCGAGGTGGCCATGAGCGCCAAGGACAGGCAGGACCGGGGGCCGGAGAACGTCGCGCCCTGGGGAACCACGGACGGCTTCGACGCGGACCCGCCGTGGGGCGCCGATGAGCACTCGCCGATGAACGAGGGTAGCGAGGAGACCGCGGTGTCCGAGGGACGGCGCGGTGAGCGGCGGGCCGGCGACGCGGCTGCGGGCGACGCGGCGAACCGGCCCGCCGGCCGGCACGGGTTCGGCTCCGTGGAGCCGACCCGTACGCCGGCGGCCGGGCCGGGCGCGCCGCCGGACCCGGCGCCGTCGCGGCGCAGCTTCCCCGACGACGAGGCCGGCGGGGACCTGCCGGACAACGCGCTGGAGGAGGCGACCGGCATGCGTCCGGAAGGGACCTGGCACGGCTGAACCGGGACCGACGGTGGCATCGCGCCCACCGCGTCGGGCCGACCGCGTCACGCCTACCGCGTCGCCGCCGCTGGTCCCGGGCGGCCGGTCAGGACGGTACGGTCCGTCCGGTGCCGACACCGAGCAGGCCGGCCAGCCGTTCCGCGTCGCGCTGTGCCTGACCGGCGCAGCAGTTGTTGAACAGCACGTGCAGCTCGTCGGCCTGCCCGCCGAGTTCGACCAGCAGTTCGGACCAGCGGCGCAGCTCCTCGTCACCGTAGGCGTAGCGGAACCGGTCCTCCTTGTCGCCGCCGGCCCAGGCGCTGCTGTGGCCGTGGAACCGGATCATCGCCAGGTCGGCGGTGGCGACCGGGATCGGCGGCACCGAGTCGGGGTGGCCCTGCGGCATGTCCACGCAGCAGTAGGTCAACCCCTGCTCACGCAGGAAGGCCAGCGTCTCCAGCGCGGCCGCCGGGTCGAACCAGGAGGCGTGCCGTAACTCCACCGCGACCCGCCAGGGCCGGCAGCGCGACGCCAGCTCCGCGATCCGCCGGCGGGCCGCGTCACCGCGCGCCAGCCACGGCGGAAACTGCAACAGCACCGCGCCGAGCCGGTCGGCCGCCGCGATCGGTGCCAGCGCCGCCCGGAAGCGGCTCCACAGCTCGTCGTACGCCGCCGACGGCAGGTCACGCCGCCGGATCCGGTCCGGCCCGCCGCTCGGACGCAGGTCGGCGGGGAGCGTGGTGACCGGCGTCGGATGCCCGGTGAAGAGGCTGAACGCCTTGACGTTGAAGGTGAACCCGTCGGGTGTGGCGTCGACCCAGCCCTGCGCCGTCTCCGGCGCGGGCACCGCGTAGTACGACGTGTCCACCTCGACCAGCCCGAACCGTTCGGCGTAGTGGCCCAGCCGGCCGGCCGGGGTGTTCACCTCGCGCGGGTACCAGCCGGAGCGCAGCAGCGTCCGGTCGGCCCACGAGGACGTACCCACCTTGATTACACCCATGTAGTTCAGTGCACCGCCGACTGGGCGGTTCGGCAACCGCTGGGGTGGTGACCACGGGCCGCACCCGTTGGTAACGTGCCGCGATGACTGTGCGGCAGGCCTCCGCGGCGGTGGTGCTCCGCCTGGCGATCGTGATCAGCGTGCTGGCCGGTGTGGTGCTCACCGCGCTCGGCCCGGCCACGGTGACCGGCCTGCTGCCGTACTTCACCATCCAGAGCAATCTCGCCGTCGGCCTGGTCGCCGGGTACGCGCTATGGCAGACCGGCCGGGGTCGGCCGGACCCGCCGGCCGCGCTCACCGGGGCCGTGACCCTCTACATCGCCATCACCGCCGTGGTGTACCACCTGGTGCTCGCCAACCCGGCCAGTCCGTTCGCCATGCCCCAGCCCGACCGGGCCCTCGGTGAGTCGCTCGGCAACCAGTTCCTGCACACCGTGGTGCCGCTGCTCGCCATCGTCGACTGGGCGTGGCTCGGCCGGCAGAGCCGGCTGGGTCTGCGGCACGCGCTGTGGTGGTTGGCGTTTCCGTTGGGTTACCTCGGCTTCGCGCTGGTACGCGGGCTGGTGGTGCACCGCTACCCGTACCCCTTCCTCGATGCCGGAGAGCTCGGCTACCCGGGGGTGGGGATCGTCGCGGCCTGCCTCGCCGTGGTGTTCTGGCTGCTCGGTCTGCTGCTCGTCGGCGTCGATCGGGCGCTGGCCCGGTTCCGGCCCGCACCCCTGGCCGAACCGGCACAGCCCGCCGCCGCTCCGCCACGACCGGGGGACTACGCGGGCACCGCGAACGGCTCCACGACCGGCGCACCGGCCGCTACGCCGCCCGCTGGGACGACCGCCGGCAGCGGCTGACCCATCCGCAGCGTTGGGGACCGGAAACGGTTGGGGGGTCAGCGGGGCACCGGAGGTCACCGCGCCGGGAGCAGGGATCCCGTCCGGCCTGCGGGAGGCGTGAGACGGCAGCGGGCGGAGTTGGTTTGGACCGGCGTCCAGCGGGGAGGCCGTGCCGCAGGTGACACCGATACCGGAGGCAAGGATGCGCGCGCTGCGGCTGCCCCGCTGGAAGACCGAACCGGAGCTGGTCGAGGTCGACGAGCCGACGCCCGGCCCGGGCCAGGTGGTGGTCCGGATCGGTGCTGCCGGCGCCTGCCACTCCGACCTGCACCTGATGCACGATTTCGAGGCGGGCGCGGTGCCGTGGAATCCGCCGTTCACGCTCGGTCACGAGAACGCCGGCTGGGTGCACTCCCTCGGTGACGGCGTGACCGGCTTGGAGGTGGGCCAGGCTGTCGCGGTCTACGGCCCCTGGGGCTGCGGGAGCTGCGCCCGCTGCCGGGTCGGCGCAGACAACTACTGCGAGGACCTGGCCGCCGCGCCGGTGCCGGGCGGTGGCGGTGGCCTCGGCATGGACGGCGGGATGGCCGGTTACGAGCTGGTGCCGGCGGCCCGGCACGTGGTGCCGCTGCCGGAGGGTCTGGATCCGGTGCAGGCCGCACCGCTGACCGATGCGGGCCTCACCCCGTACCACGCGATCCGCCGGTCCTGGCCGAAGCTGCCGCCCAGCAGCACCGCGGTCGTGATCGGCGTCGGCGGGCTCGGGCACGTCGGCGTGCAGATTCTCAAGGCCACCACCGCGGCGCGGGTCATCGCGGTGGACAACCGGGACGAGGCGTTGCTACTCGCCGAGGAGTGCGGCGCGGACCTGACGCTGCGCAGCGACGGGAGCACCGCCGAGGAGATCCGCAAGGCCACCGGCGGCAAGGGCGCCGACGTGGTGCTCGACTTCGTCGGCGTCGACGCCACCTTGAAGATCGGCGTCGCCGCCGCGCGGACCGTCGGTGACCTGACCATCGTGGGCATCGGGGGCGGCTCGCTGTCGGTCGGCTTCTTCTCGGTGCCGTACGAGGTCAGCGTCCAGACCACGTACTGGGGCAGCCGGCCGGAGCTGATCGAGGTACTCGACCTCGGCGCGCGCGGGTTGGTGCGACCGAAGACGACCACGTTCGGCCTGGACGACGCGGTGCGCGCGTACCGGATGATGCAGGACGGCACGCTGGAGGGTCGGGCCGTGGTCGTGCCGTGACCGCTGGCCTAGAATGATCATGTGGTTGCCGCGCTGGAGCTCTACCTGGACACCGCCGCCACCCGCCGGATCCGGGTGCTCTGGGATGCCCTGGAGGCCGAGGGGGTGCAGAGCCTGCGTTCCCTGCTGGAGCAGCGGCACCGGCCGCACGTCTCGCTCGCGGTCGCGCCGAGCCTCGACCCGCAACGGGTGGCGGCGGCGTTGGCCGGCACCACGTTGGCCGTACCGCTGCGGCTGTCGTTCCAGCACGCCGGCCAGTTCGTCGGCCGGGTCCTCTGGCTCGGCCCGGCCCCCACGCCGGAGTTGCTGGAGCATCACCGGCGGGTGCACGACCAGCTCACCGCGGCCGGCGTCGGGCTGGTCGAGCACTACCGGCCGGGCCGCTGGGTACCGCACTGCACGCTGTCCATGCGGGTACCGAACACGCTGATGGCCGCCGCCGTCCGGCGCTGCCTGGAGGTCCTGCCGCTGGAGGCCACCGTCGTCGCCGCCGCGCTGACCGACCACGCCCGCGGCATCTCCTACCCCCTCCCCTAACCGCTCGGGGTCAGGAGGGGTCGGGGCGGCCGTGGCGCCAGTAGCCCATGAAGGCCACGGCGCGGCGGTCCAGGCCACGTTCGGCGACCAGGTGACGGCGGAGGGTACGGATGACCCCGGCCTCGCCGGCCAGCCACGCGTAGAGCGGGGCCGACGGGAGCGCGTCGGGTACCTCCCAGAGAATCTCGTGGTCCACGTCCACGTCGTCGACCAGCGCAGCGCCGGGCGTGCTCGCCGCGTACGGCGTGCCCGCAGCGCCGGAGAGCAACTCCTCCGCGGCGGCGGCGACGGCAGCGACCAGCCGGCTGCCGTACGCGCCGGTGCCCCGGGGCAGCCAGGTCACCTCGATCCCGGGCGGGGTGACCAGCCGTAGCGCATCCGCCGCGTCGGGCACCTCCAGCAGCACCCGGCCGCGTGCGTCCAGTGGTAGCCGTTCGCAGATTCCGCTGATCGCCGGCACCGCCGTCTCGTCCCCGGCCAGCAGCAGGCACCCGGTCGACGGGGGCCGGAACTCGACCCCGCCGTGGTCACCGCCGTACCCGGAGTCCGGGCCCACGATGGTGATCTCGTCGCCGGGGTGGACCCGCCGCGCCCACCGGGTCGCCGGCCCACCGTCGCCGTGCAGCACCAGGTCGACGTCGACCTCGCTGAGCTGCGGCCGGACCGCGCGGACGGTATAGGTCCGGATCGGGTTGCGCTGCTCGTCCGGCAGCGCCCGCCACCGGGTGTACCAGTCCGGCCCCTGCGGCAGGCGCACGCCGAACTGCCCGGGCAGCGGCAGCGCCAACTTGATTCGCTGGTCGTAGCCGTTGTCGGCGAAACGGTCCAGGTCCGGGCCGGTGAAGGTGACCCGGACGAAGGACGGGCTGAGCCGGCGTACCGCCCGGACCTCGACGGCGAACAGCCGCCACGGCGCGATGGGCAGGGTGTTGGTCATGGTGTCTCCCTGTGCGGTCGGGGCGCTTACCGGGGCTGCGCGGCCACGGCGCGCGAGCGCCACAGCAGCCAGACGAAGTACGGGGTGCCGATCATGGCCGTGACCAGCCCGGCGGGGATCTGGGCCGGAGCGATCACGGTGCGGCCGAGGGTGTCGGCGAGGCTGACCAGCGCCGCGCCGAGCAGTGCGGCGACCGGGAGCACCCGGGCGTGCCGGCCGCCGACGAGGGCGCGGGCGGCGTGTGGGGCCACCAGGCCGACGAAGCCGATCACGCCGACGGCGGAGACCGCGGTCGAGGTGAGCAGCGCCGCCGCACCGAGCGCGATCAGGCGGGTCCGCTCCAACCGCACGCCGAGCACCCGCGGGGTGTCGTCGTCGAGCGTCATCAGGTCCAGCTCACGCCGGGCGGCTACCACGGCCGGGGTGAGCACCAGCAGGGCGATCGCCACCGGCAGCACCTGGGTGGCGGTGCGGCCGTAGGTGGAGCCGGAGAGCCAGGTGAGGGCCTTGCCGGTGTTCCACGGATCGAACGCGACGATCATGAAAGTGATCATCGCCATGCCGCCCTGCCAGGCGCCGAATCCGATCAGGACCAGCCGGTCGGAGCTCAGCCCGCCGCGCCAGGCCGCGCCGTAGACGAGGCCGAAGGCGAGCATCGCGCCGAGCCCGGCCACGCCGGAGACGGCCCAGACGCCGGCCAGTGGCACGAAGGTGAGCAGTGAGACCGCGCCGAGGCCGGCGCCGGCGGTGATGCCGAGAATGCCGGGCTCCGCGAGCGGGTTGCGGCAGACCGCCTGCACGGTGGTGCCGGCGATCGCGAGGGCCGCGCCGGCCAGCATCGCCGCGGCGACGCGCGGCCACCGCTGGTCCAGCACGAAGGTGTACGCCGGCCCGGTGCTGCCGTTGACCCAGTTGACGATGTCGCCGAGCAGCACCCAGGTGTCCCCGGCGAGCATGCCGACCAGCACCGCGACGGCGGTGACCGTGGCCGCCACGGCCACGATGGTGCGGTGGAAGGCGGCGGAGCGGATCGCCGCGTGGCCGCCCGGTGGTCGGCGGGTGGGACCGGCGTCGCGGTGTCGCCGGGCCAGCCAGATCAGGATCGCCGCGCCGAGCAGGGTGGTCACCACCCCGGTGGGGATGTCGACGCCGGCCTGGCCGCCCATCAGGGCCCGCAGCAGCACGTCGGAGCCGAGCACGATGAGCACGCCGGCGATGCCGGACAGCGGCAGCAGGATCCGGTGCCGGTGCACCCCGGGCACCAGCGGGCCGAGCAGCCGGACGATCACCGGGGCGCCCAGGCCGACGAAGCCGACCGGCCCGGTGAGGGTGACCGCCGCGGCGGACAGCAGCACGGCCAGCACGGTGACCACCAGCCGGGTACGCCGTACGTCGATGCCGAGCACGGTGGCGGTGTCGTCGCCCAGGGCGAGGATGTCGAGGCGGTGGCCGAGCAGCATCAGTATCGCGATGGCCGCGACGATCACCGGGGCGAGTTGGGTGAGCGCGTCCAGGTCGCTCTGCACCAGTGAACCGTTGCCCCAGGCGAACAGCCCGATGGTGGCCTGTTCGAAGAGCAGGAGCAGCAGCATGGTCACCGAGCTGAGCGCCATCGCGGTGGCCGAACCGGCGAGGATCAGCCGGGTGGTTCCGGCCTGCCCGCCGGCCGACAACGCCATCACCAGGCCGGCGGCGGCGAGCCCACCGCAGAAGGCGAGGCCCCCGGCAGGCAGCGCGGGCAGCGCGATACCGAACGCGGCGACCGAGACGATGGCCAGGTGTGCGCCGGCGTTGACGGCGAGCGTGTCCGGCGAGGCGAGCGGGTTGCGGGCGATCGACTGCAGCGCCGCACCGGCGAAGCCGAGGGCGACGCCGATGGTCAGCCCGGCGAGCAGCCGGGGCAGCCGGGAGGCGATCAGTACCCGGGTGGTCTCGTCGTCGCCACCGGTGAGCAGCCGCAGCAGGTCCAGCGCACCCACCGCGGAGGTGCCCTGGGTGAGGTGTACCGCGACGACCACCAGCAGCAGCGCGATGGCGACGACGAAGGCCCCGACGACCCGGGGGGCCGAGAGGCGCCCGGCCGGAGCCGGCTGGAGAGCCGGCTCCGGACGCGGTGGCGCGGTCAGCACGGTCACACCGCGTAGGTGTTGACGAACTGGTCGATGTACTGCTTGCCGGAGAGCGGCCCGCCGAAGGTCCAGATACCGTCGGGCATCCGGTGCAGGTTGCCCTGCTTGACGAAGGGCAGCGACTTCCAGATGGCGTTGCTGTTAAGGCCGTCGGCGAAGACGTCGGTGCCGTCCGAGGCGTTGTAGAAGAAGTGCAGGTCCGGACTCTTGAGCACGGTCATGCCCTCGACGTCGGTCTGGCCCAGGCCCCAGGCCGGGTCGGTCTCGCCCTCCCAGGCGTTGGTCAGGCCGAGCTGGATTCCGATCTGGGAGACCAGCGCGCCCTGTCCGAACATCCGGATGCTGACCGTGCTGCCTTCCTTCCAGCCGTCGGCGATGGCGAACGGCTTGCCGGCCGCGCCGGCGTCGGCGATCTTCTGCTTGCCGTCGGCGAGGGCGGCGTCGAAGTCGGCGAGCAGCTTCTCCGCCTCCGCGGTCTTGCCGACCGCCGTGGCGATCATCTTGAGGTCGGTGCGCATCCGGCCGAGGTTGTCCGAGGCGTCGCTGCCCTTGGCGACGACGACCGGGACGTACTTCTCCAGCTGAGTGATCAGGTTGGCGCCACGGTCGTCCTCCATGACCACCAGGTCGGGCTCGAGCGCGACGATGGAGTCGACGCTCGGCTCGCCTCGGGTGCCGACGTCCTTGACGCCGGCGTCGAGCTTGGCGGCGGTCACCCAGGTGGCGTACCCCTTGGGGTCGGCGACGCCGACCGGCATGACGCCGAGGCTGACGAGCATCTCGACCTCGCCCCACTCCAGGCCGACGACCTTGGTGGCGGGGGCGTCGAGCTTGACCTCCTTGCCCCGGCTGTCGGTCACGGTGACCGGTCCACCGGCGGCGGAGGGGGAGGCGGCGGGCTCGGTGGTGTTCTCGGTGGTGCCGCAGGCGGCCAGCAGCACCGCGGTGGCGGCGGCCACCAGGGCGGTTACACGGGTACGGGACATGATGTTCTTTCTCGGGTGGGTTTCGTGGTGGGTCTGGGTTCAGACCGGGATACGTGTCAGGTGCCGGCCGACCGGGCGGGTGGTCACCAGTCCGCTGAACGGATCGGTGGCGACCTCGATTCGGATCCCGTAGGTCTCGGTCAGGTCCTGCTCGGTGAAGACCTCGACGGGGGTGCCGGTGGCGCGGACCCGGCCGCGGTCGAGCAGGACCACCTCGTCGGCCACCGCGGCTGCCTGGTTCAGGTCGTGCAGCACGACGCCGACGGCGACACCGTGGTCGTCGGCCAGGTCGCGCATCAGGTCGAGGATCTCCACCTGGTAACGCAGGTCGAGGAAGGTGGTGGGTTCGTCGAGCAACAGCACCGGGGTGTCCTGGGCCAGGCAGGTTGCCAGCCAGACCCGCTGCAGTTCGCCGCCGGACAACTCGTCCACCGGCCGGTCGGCCATCGTGGTGACCCCGGTGACCGCCATCGCCCGGGCGATGGCGGCGGGCCCGTCGGGGTCCTCCGCCCGCCACCGTCCCCGGTAGGGGTGGCGACCGTAGCCGACCACGTCCCGCACGGTGACGCCACTGGGGATCGGGCGGCTCTGGGCGAGCAGGGTGACCCGGCGGGCGTACTCCTTGGCCGGCAGACCGGCCGCGGCGCTCCCATCGGCGAAGAGCACCGTGCCGCTGTCGATCGGGTGCAGTCGGGCGAGCGCTCGAAGCAGGGTGGACTTACCACTGCCGTTCGGGCCGACGAGGGCGGTCACCGCGCCGGGGCGCAGGGTGATGGCCGCACCGTGTACCACTGTTGTGCCGTGGTAACCCAGGCGGAGGTCGCTTCCGCGTAGGCTCTGCTCGGCGTCGTCCGACGCCAGTCCGCTCGACATGCGGTTAGGTTAACCTAACCTAAGTAGCTGTCAAGACGCGGGTTTGCTCGCGTCCACCGGGCTCCCGGACGACGTCCCCACTGGTAGACGCGGTTCGATACGCAGGCACGGCACGGCGCGACCCGACTCCGATCCGGAACCAGCGACGACCACAACGGCCAGGCGCGCCAGCCGAACCCGGCACCATCCGTCAGGCGGCGGGAAAACGGTACCGGGGTGGGAGGACAGACCAGTCGGAGCAGCGGTAACGTTGCGCGTCATCGCCGCCGGCCGGCCGGTGTGGCGCTGCCGATCGTATGGAGGATGGGGCATGTCCATCGGCGAGGAACCGTTCGCTACCCGCGACGACCTGGCCTCGCGGCCTAACTTCGAGGTCGCTATGCGCGGGTACGACAAACGGCAGGTCGAACGCTACGTCGAGCAGATGGACAGCCGACTCGCCATGGTTTCGGCGGAGCGCGACCGGGTCCTCACGCACGTGCGGGACCTGACCGGCAAGCTGCAGGCGGTCCAGGGTGAGGTGACCGAGCTGCGCCAACGACCGGCGCAGTTGGACAAGGCCACCTTCCAGGACGTCGGCCCGATGGTCGGCCAGATCCTGGACCTGGCCGAGAAGCAGGCCGCGGCGATCATCGAGACCCACACCCAGCGGGCCAGCAAGCTTCAGGCCGAGGCGGAGAAGACGCTCGCCAACGCGCGGGATCGCACCGTCAAGGCACTGGCCGACCTCGACGAGGAGCTGGCCGGCCGGCGCGCCGAGCACGAGAAGACGTACGAGGAGCTGCGGGCGGCAGCCGACGCGGAGCTGGTTGAGGCCCGCGAGCGGGCCGACAGGCTGCGCTCCGAGGGTGAGGCCGCGCACGAACGCGCCCAACAGGAGGCGCAGCGCATCGGCGAGCAGTGCCGCCAGCAGATCGAGCAGGCCCGGGCCGCGTCCGAGGCGCTGACCACCTCCGCACGCACCCAGATCCATCAGGAGATCCAGGCGGCCCGGTCGCAGAGCCAGCAGGAGCTGGCCCAGTGGCGGTCCACCGTGGAGGAGGAGCTGGCGGAGCGGCGGGCCGCCGCCGAGGAGGACCTGGCCGAGCAGCGGGCGACGGTCGAGCGCGAGTTGGCCGCCCAGCGGGCCGCCGCGGAGCAGCGGGTCAGTTCGATGATCGCGGACGCCCAGCAGTACTCCGCCGAGATCCGCAAGCGCGCCGACGAGCAGGCGGCCGAGGTACGCAAGCTCAGCGACGAGCAGGCCGAGGCCGCCGAGGAGCAGCTGCACGCCGTACAGCTGGCGGTCGGCGAGCAGCAGGAGGCAATGGCTGAGCTGGGCCAGGAGCTGGACGAGGCCCGGCAGCAGCTCGACGAGTCGTCCCGCGCCAAGGAAGCCACGGAGGCCGAGTTGACCCGGCTGCGGCAGCAGTTGGAGGAGACCAGCCGCGACCTGGTGGCGGAGAGCCGGCGGTTGGAGGAGGCACGT
Organism: Micromonospora phaseoli; assembly: GCF_900109115.1. Classification (GTDB taxonomy): domain Bacteria; phylum Actinomycetota; class Actinomycetes; order Mycobacteriales; family Micromonosporaceae; genus Micromonospora; species Micromonospora phaseoli. Next base: position 629,389 of record NZ_FNYV01000001.1, on the reverse strand, counting down.
CGAGCCGCCGAGGCCGCCGAGCGACACGCCAAGGAGATCCGGGCCCGGGTGCAGCGGGAGGCCAAGCGGGTCGCCGACCTGGCGGCCGCAGCAGTGATGGCCGCCGCAGCCGGCGGGACCGAGACCGCCGAGTACCCGATGGTGTCGTCCCGCACGGGGTCCGGCCGCGCCGGCGGCGAGCCGGCCGTGGTGTCCGGCGGTGACTCCGAGAGCACCGCCGGCCGGGATGACGCGACCCCACCCGGGGACACCGGCCGCGACGGGTCAGAGGTGGACCGGGCGGCGGCCGACGGCGTCGACCCGTCCGCCCAGCAGCGCAACGGCGCCGTGGCCGGCCGGCCGGGCCCCCCGCAGTCGGAGAACAGCACGCACCCACCGGCTGACCCGGTGGCTCGCGCGGCGGCGGCGCTGGCGGCCGCCGGGCCGGGCGGTATCAACTGGTTCGCCGGCCAGGCGGCTACCGCTGCACCCGACGAGACCGAGGGCCCGGCGGCCACCTCGACCGGTGCGGACCGGGCACCGGAGCCCGCGGCGAACTGACCTCGGCCGCGCCAGGTTGCCGCGCCATCAGAACGGACGGCGCGGCAACCAACCGAGGAACCGGTTGCGCGCCCGGGCCAGCGGTAGGCCCGGCAGGTCGCGGGCGGCGGCCAGCAGGCACGAGCCCAGATAGACCGCGAGGGCGGCGCGGGCGCCGCCGAACTCCGCGAGCAGCTGGCTCTGCTTGACCGCGCACGGCCACTCCCGGCCACAGCCGGTGCAGGTCCAGGCCGGCGGCGAGGGCAGGTGCTCCGGCGGCTTCGTCGACCGGTAGCGGGTCGCGGCGTTGTTGCGGATGCCGGCACGGGTCGGCACCCGCACTGCATCGCCGGGCGCCGATGTCCGGGGGGTGAACAGTTCCCGGCGAGCCAGGCCGAGTGCACCACCCACCCGCACCAGGGCGTCGGGCCCTGGGCGGTAGCCGACCAGCGCGCCCAGCACGTGGTGTCCCAACAGGTCGAAGGCGTCGGGCCCGAGGTCGAGGGTGCGGCACAGCGCGATCAGTCGCGTGGGTGTCGCCACCTGCTGCGCCACCAGCGCGGCGCGCAGCACCTCCCGTACGCCGCCCGAGAGGGCGGACAGCCGGGTTCCCATGATGCCGGTCAGAAGTGCCTCCCCGGCGATCCGCCGGAGCGCTTCAGCCGTCGCCAGGCGGACGATGTCGATCGGATCCTTGGTCTCCAACACCCCATCCCTTCATCCGTTCAGGTCGATCAGCTACCTCTCTCTAGACACTCTTCGCATGATCACGGCCACGTTCGGTCGTCGGCTAGCCCGGCGTGCGCACGGGAACCGCTCCGGCTAGCCCGAAAACGAACTCCCGCCCGATGTCGACAACGAGCGACCGCTCACCGGCGAGACGCGGATGCCACGAAAAGGCCACGGGATTCCCTCCTTTGTGGATACCATCTATGGGAATCCTGACTTCGAGTCGACCCGCACCGGATCCACCACCCCGCGCACCGGGCCTCGCCCGGCGCGCGGCAGCGCCCTCCGTCCGCGCTGATGGAGACGTATGAAGACGAAGGTTCCGACGGCACACCGGTTCGACAGCCACGACCCGGACACCATCCGTGACTTCCTGGTGCACGCCTACGGCACCAGGATGACGATCCGGGCGGCCGGCCACCGCTACCGGTTCCGCCATCACCGGGTGGACGCGGGCCCCTTCTGGCTCGAGGCGGTGGATCAGTCCACCCAACTCGATATCGATGTCGAACCACCCACCGCACTGGTGATCTGTCAGGTCGTCAGCGGCCGCATCGACCGCACCTGCGGCGGCGTGGACGGTCGGTTCGGGCCGGGCGACGTCTTCCTGGCCGCCGCTCCCGGGCTGCCCTACTCGGTGCGCTGGCTGCCCGGCAAGGTGACGACCTGCCTGCTCAGCCTCTCCATGCTGGCCAGGGTGACCGGTGGCGAGCCGACCGACCGGGCGGCAACCGTCCAGTTCACCGGACTGACCCCCACCTCGCCGGCGCTTGCCCGGTTGTGGCGGCACACCACCATCTACCTCAACCAGGTCGTCCTGGGGAACCCGTCCGCGTACCGGCAGCCACTGGTCATCGCCAACGCCGCCCGGATGCTCGCCGCCTCGGCCCTCGCCGTCTTCCCCAACACCACCGCCGGAGAACCGACCACGACGGACCGGCTCGCCGCGACCAACGCCACGCTGCGCCGGGCGACGGCGTTCATCGACGAGCACGCCGACCGCGACATCGGGGCGGCGGACATCGCCGCTGCGGCCCAGGTATCGCTTCGGGCCCTGCAACTGGCCTTCCGCCGGCACCTGGACACCACCCCGATGGCGCATCTGCGCCGGGTCCGACTCGACCGCGCACACCTCGACCTGCTACAGGCCGACCCACGGCAGGAGACGGTGTCGGCGATCGCCTCGCGATGGGGTTTTCTCAGCCACAGCAGGTTCACCGCCCGCTACCACGCCACCTACGGATTCCCACCCAGCCGGACGCTGCACGCGTGAGGATCCACCAGGACGACGGTGGCCGGGCGGCTCTGCACCGGCCGGGCCGGGCGGGTGGTCACGAGCGGTCGGGCTCGGCGGAGTATTCGTCGGAGTGGACGGCACGCCGTCGCTCGAACCGCTCCCGGATCACGCTGACGGCCTCCTCGTCCTGGCAGCCGATGCTGCGCAGCAGGTCGGTGGCGACGGTACGGATCTGGGCCACCACCACGCCGCCGGAGAAGCCGACCCCGTCGTCGAATGCCTCGGCGGCCCGGTCCACCGCCTTCAGGATCAGCTGTTCGGACCGTTGGGTGCGGTGCCCGCTCTCGACCTCGACCTGGAGCAGCGCGAGGGCGTCTCCGAAGTAGTGCACCGCGGCCGGCAGCCCGGGTGGGACGGTTTCGCCGTCGTGGACGGCGGTGGCCGCTCGGCGCAGCATCTCCTGACCGCCCCGGACGGCCAGTTCGAGGTAGCGCGTGCCGCGCTGGTAGTGCTCGAACTCGGCCCGGCGGTGCCAGCGGGCCGGCGAGACCGCCACCGCCTCCTGGGCACCGGAGATGGCGTCCTTGAGCAGCCCGAGCTGGGGGCTCAGTCCGTTCATTCCGTCCCGGGCCGCGGCCACCATTGCGGCATCACCGGTGGTCAGCCCCTCCGCGGCGGTGTGCAGGTGGTCGATCAGGGCGGCGAAGAGTGGCCGGGCGGCCCGCTGGATGATCCGCACCGGGTTGACCGGCAGCAGAGCCACCACCAGCACGGCGGAGAGCCCACCGATGATGGCGTCGATGACCCGGGGTAGCTCCAGGCCACGTTGCACCGGCGCGAGCGTGGCGATCAGCACCGCCGTACCGCCGGCCTGGCTGACGACCGCCCCGCCCCGACTCATGGTCAGGGCGAGCAGGATCGCCAGGGTGACCACGGTGGCGATCTGCCAGGGACCGGTGCCGATGACCGCGATCAGGGCGTCACCGACCAGGAGGCCGGCCAGCACGCCGAGCAGCAGTTCGACGGTACGACGGGTCCGCCGGCCGATCGCGGCGGCGATGGTGCCGACGGCGGCGGTGGGCGCGAAGACCGGCGACGGGTGGTGCAGCACCTCGTGCGCCACCACCCAGGCGAGCGCGGCGGCCACCCCGGCCTGCACGGCGAGGATGGCGTACAGCTCCAGGGTCCGGCGCCGCTCCTGCCAGCCGGCCCGCCGGCCGATCCTACGGACGAACAGCGCGACCCCGTCCCGTGCCCGGCCGGCGGCACCACGCCCGCCACCCTGGCCCCGCTCGTCCGCCGCCGTCACGCCGCCGACTACCCCGCCGGGCGGCTCTCATTCGCTGCCGACCTACCCGGTGTCACCGACGCATCCGCCGAGCCAACGGCTGGGGCTGCCGCACCTGGCGCGACCTGCACCGAAGCACTTCATATCGCGGTACGTCGATTGACAAAGTTCATGATCCCAACTTATGGTGCGAGCCGGCCGGTCGTTTCCGGTGGTCCGGCGACACCCGGCCAGCCACCCGTCGACACCATCACCACACGAGGAGCGTCATGGCCGGGCTGAGGGGCACACTACGCAGGACACGCTGGCGATTCGGCCTGGTGGCCAGCGGCATCGCGGCACTGCTGGCCGGGGTCGGCCTGGTCAACGCCGGCGCCGCCCAGGCGGCTGCCGGTTGCCGGGTGGTGTACTCCGCCCCCAGCCAGTGGCAGGGTGGGTTCACCGCCAACGTGGCCGTCACCAACCTCGGCGACCCGCTCAACGGCTGGCGGCTGACCTGGACGTTCCCCTCCGGCCAGCGGGTGACCCAGGCGTGGAACGCCACGGTCACCTCGGCCGGCAACGACGTCACCGCCGCCAACGTCAGCTACAACGCCGCCCTGGGCACCAACCAGACGGTGTCGTTCGGCTTCAACGGGTCGTGGTCCGGCAGCAACACCGCTCCGACCACCTTCGCCCTCAACGGGGTCACCTGCACCGGCAGCGTCGGCCCCACCACACCGCCGCCGACGACCACACCGCCACCGACCACCCCGCCACCGACCACGCCGCCGCCCACGAGCCCGCCGCCGGTCGGCGATCCGATGGCCTACGTGGCGGCCATGCAGCCCGGCTGGAACCTCGGCAACACCTTCGACGCAATCGGCGCCGACGAGACCGCATGGGGCAACCCCCGCGTCACCCAGGCACAGCTGGACGCCGTCCGGGCGCAGGGCTTCAACAGCATCCGGATCCCGGTCACCTGGAGCAACCACCACGGGCCCGCGCCGTCGTACACCATCGACGCCGCCTGGCTGAACCGCGTCAAGGAGGTGGTCGGTTGGGCGCTGGAGGACGGCTTCTACGTGATGATCAATATTCACCACGACTCGTGGCAGTGGATCCACGAGATGCCGACGAACCGGACCACCGTCCTGAACCGCTACAACGCGCTCTGGACCCAGATCGCCGCCGCGTTCCGGGACGCCTCGCCGAAGCTGCATTTCGAGAGCGTCAACGAGCCGCAGTTCGCCAACAGCTCCGGCGACGCCCAGAATGCGCAACTGCTCAACGAGCTGAACGTCAACTTCCACCGCATCGTGCGGGCCTCCGGCGGTAACAACGCCACCCGGATGCTGGTCCTGCCGACCCTGCACACCTCCTCCGACCAGGCCCGCATCGACGAGCTGACCGCCACCTTCAGCCAGCTCGGCGACCGCAACCTGATCGCCACCGTGCACTTCTACGGATACTGGCCGTTCAGCGTCAACGTCGCCGGCGGCACCCGGTTCGACGCCGCAACCCAGCAGGACCTCACCGACGCGTTCGACCGGGTGCACAACGCCTTCGTCGCCCGGGGCATCCCGGTAGTCATCGGCGAGTACGGGCTGCTCGGCTTCGACCGGCACACCGGCACCATCCAGCAGGGCGAGAAGCTCAAGTTCTTCGAGTTCTTCGGCCACTACGCCCGCACCAAGCGACTCACCACCCAGCTCTGGGACAACGGCCAGCACTTCAACCGGACCACCTTCCAGTGGCGGGACGCGGAGCTGTTCGCGCAGATCAGGTCGAGCTGGACGACCCGTTCCGGCACCGCCTCCGCCGACCAGGTGTACGTCCCGCGTACCGGTGCGATCACCGCCAAGTCGCTGACCCTGAACCTGAACGGCACCACCTTCTCCGGGCTGCGCCAGGGCAGCACCGAACTGGTCCGGGGCACCGACTACACCATCTCCGGCAGCCAGCTCACCATCACCGCCAGCGCACTGACCCGGCTGGTCGGCAGCCGGGCGTACGGCGTCAACGCCACCCTGCACGCGCGGTTCTCCGGCGGTGTCCCCTGGCGGATCGACGTGATCACCTACGACACCCCGGTGCTGTCCAACGCGACCGGATCGACCGGCTCGTTCGCCATCCCGACCCAGTTCCGGGGCGACCAGCTCGCCACCATGGAGGCGAGGTACGCCGACGGCAGCAACGCCGGCCCGCACGACTGGACGTCGTTCAAGGAGTTCGACGTCACGTTCGCACCCGACTACACCGGCAACCGCATCACGTTGACCGACACCTTCTTCGGTGAGGTACGCGACGGTGCTCAGGTCACCCTCACCTTCCACTTCTGGAGCGGTGCGCAGGTGACCTACCGCGTCACGAAGTCCGGCAGCAACGTCACCGGCGTCACCGGCTGATGCGCCCCGCGTGCCACCGGTCGCCCGCGCGGTGGCCGGTGGCACGCGGCGGTCATCATGGATTCATGATCCGATTCGTGCTGAACGTGCTCTGGCTCATCTTCGGAGGCGGGCTGGTACTGGCGATCGGCTACGGCATCGCCGCCCTGATCTGCTTCGTACTCGTTGTCACCATCCCGTTCGGCGTCGCCTCGCTGCGCCTGGCGTCGTACTCGCTGTGGCCCTTCGGCCGCACCCTGGTGCCCAAGCCGGGCGTCGGTGTGGCCTCGGGCATCGCCAACGTCATCTGGGTGGTCCTGGCCGGTTGGTGGCTGGCCCTGACCCACATCGTCGCCGGCGTCAGCCTCTGCCTCACCATCATCGGGATCCCGTTCGGCGTGGCCAACTTCAAGCTCGTCCCGGCCGCGATCTGGCCGCTGGGCCAGGAGGTCGTCCCCGCGCCGTAGGCCACCGCCGCCCGGCGGCCCGCGCTCGACCGGCGCGGGTCGCCTCACACGGTCGGCCCGCCGCCCCGGCACCCGTTGACCGCACGCCGAGGCGATACAGGTGGTCGGCAGTGATGTCACAGGGACATGTTCACTTCTGTGTGACATCACGCGCTCCGGGACATCTGGTTCCCAGGGGCCCCGTCAGAGCAGGCTGGACCAGTAGTCCCAGAAGCGGACCAGGATGGCCAGCAGGATCACCGCGTACCAGGCGACGAGGACGAAGCTGTGGTAACTCGCGAGCCCGGCCAGGCGCGCCAGCGGAGACGACGGCGGAAGCTGCCGCAGGTTGCGCAGGGTGGTGTAGAGGAAGATCGCGATGGTGACGACCCAGACCACCATGCAGTACGGGCACAACGCGGAGATGACGTACAGGCTCTGGTAGACGAGCCAGTGCACGAAGATCACGCCGAAGGTGGCGCCGGCCTGCAGGCCGAGCCAGAACCAGCCCGGCAGACGTACTCCGGCGAGCAGGACGACGCCGATGGTGGTGACCACGGCGAAGCCGGCGATGCCGATCAGCGGGTTGGGAAAGCCGAAGGCGGCGGCCTGTGGGGTGGTCATCACCGAGCCGCAGGACAGGATCGGATTGATGCTGCACGACGGCACATAGTCGGGGTTGCCGAGCAGATTGATCTTCTCGACGGTGAGGGTGGCCGCAGCGAGCAGGCCGATGCCGCCACCGAGGGTCAGCACCCAGGCGGTGATCCGGGCGAGGAATCCCGTGTCCGGCGAGACATCCGGACGACTGTCGACCGCGGCGCTCATCCGGCGAGGGCGGCGTCGATGGCGGCGGCGAGGTCCTGCTGGCTGCGCGCCTGCGTCAGCTGGCGGCCGTTGAGGAAGAACGTCGGGGTGCCCCGCACACCGACGGACTCGCCGTCGGCGGAGTCCTGGGCCACCCGGGCCGCGGTGGCCGGGTCGTCGAGATCGCGCTGGAACCGGTCGAGGTCCAGGCCGAGCGTCCGGGCGTAGTCGAGGAACACCTCCGTCTGCGGCGTGCGCTGATGCCCCCAGGTGTCCTGGTTCTCGAAGAGCAGGGCGTACATCTCGGCGAACCGGTCCTGGTTCGCGGCGGCCTGGGCGGCGCGGGCGGCCAGCTCCGCGTTGGGGTGGCTAGGGATCGGAAAGTACCGCACGACGAAGGTGATCCGGTCCTGGTAGGTGGCGAGGATGTCCTTCACCGCCGGGTACGCGGCGGCGCAGGATTCGCACTCGAAGTCGAGAAATTCCACCAGGGTGACCCGGCCGTCGGCGGCGGTGCTGAGCCGGTGGCTGTCGGCGCGGACCAGCACGGCCGGGTCGACGACCTCGCCGGAGTCACCGACGGCGCGCGGTGCGCTGTTCCGGTGCACGGTCAGCACGCCGAGCGTGGCGAGGATCATCACCAGGATCGTCGCCATGGTCAGTCGGGTGTTCCTCGTCATGCGAGTGTCAACCTCCGGTGCGGGGACGACCAATGTTGTACCGGCTGGCTGTCAGGTGCCTGGGAATGCGCTGAGGAAAACGTGCGACCGGAATGTCACCAGTGGGCACCGTGACACACGCCTTCGGCGCCCTCGGGCTCCACCTGAAGTGTGGCGTGCTCGATCTCGAAGCGCTCGTGCAGCAGCTGCCGGGCGGCGGTCAGCACCCGGGCGAGGTCCGCTCCGGCGTCCAGGGCCAGGTGGGCCGAGGCGACCTCCATGCCCGAGGTCAGCGTCCAGACGTGCAGATCGTGCACCTCGGCCACCCCGTCGACGGCGTACAGCCCGGCGCGGACCGCGGCGACGTCCACGTGCGGCGGCGCGGCCTGCACGAGGACCCGCACGGCGGCGCGGCCCAGCCGGTAGGTACGGGGCAGGATGAACAGGCCCACCGCCACCGCCATGATCGGGTCGGCGTACCACCAGTCGGTCACCGCGATCACTCCGGCCGCGATGATCACCCCGACCGAGCTGAGCAGGTCACCGAGGACCTCCAGGTACGCGCCACGCACGTTGAGGCTCTCCTGCGCGCCCGAGCGCAGCAGCAGGAACGCCACCACGTTCGCGACCAGCCCGGCCACCGCCACCGCCAGCATCGGTCCGGCCATGACTTCGGTCGGCTCGTTGAGCCGGCGTACCGCCTCCACCAGCACGTAGAGGGCCACCCCGAACAGCAGCACCGCGTTGGCCAGCGCCGCGAGGACCTCCATCCGGTACAGGCCGAAGGTGCGTTGGCCGTCCCGGGAGGCCCGGCTCGCCGCGGTGATCGCGGCGAGCGCCATCCCGATGCCGAGCACGTCGCTGAACATGTGCCCGGCGTCCGAGAGCAGGGCCAGAGAGCCGGTCAGCCACGCACCGACGGCCTCGACCAGCATGAAGACGGCCAGCAGGGCGAAGGCCGCCCACAACCGTCCCCGGTGCTTCTCCCCCGCGCGCATCACCTGCTGCCCATGATCGTGACCAGCACCCACCCCGCACCCCTCCCGGTTCCACCGCCACGAGGAATATATGCTGACATTGCAATGAGTGCAATCATACAGGTGCGGCAGCAGGTCCATCGGCGGCGGCCACCTACGCAGCGCCGACGACGACGTGGGGCGGACTCGGTCTCGACTCAGTGGGCGCTGTCGAGGTTGAGCAGCACGACGCCGGCGATGACGATGCCGACGCCGAGGACCTTGGTGACGGTCAGCGGCTCACCGAGGAAGGCGGCCCCGATCGCGACGATGGCGGCCGTGCCGAGCCCGGACCACATGGCGTACGCGATGCCGACCTGGATGCCCTTGACCGCCTGGGCCAGCAGCGCGAAGGCCGTCAGGTAGGACACGACCAGCCCGAGCGTCGGCCAGAGCCGGGTGAAACCCTGTGTCGCCTTGAGCAGGCTGGTGCCGGTGACCTCGGCCGCGATGGCAAGCAGAAGGAAGACGTACGCCACTGGAGCCTCTCTCGGTTACGCCGGTTAACCCTCGTTCGGTCACGCCGGCAGGCGCCACGACCGTACCCGCATCGCCGTGCGGCGACCGGTCAGCGGGCGCGCCAGTTCGCCCGCAGAGCACCCAGGATCACCCTCGGACTGGCCAGCGAACGCGGATGCTCCTGCATGGAGACGACCTCGTTGAACCGGCGGGCGGTCGCCACGTCCGTGATGGTCGCCGTGACGATCTGCTGGCTGACCCAACTGGAGAGCCGGTAGCCGCGCGGGTAGGGCCCGTCGACGTGCGGCAGCGCGAGGTCGGCGGAGGTCGACATCGACCAGGCGACGTCCACCACGACCTTCTGCAGGGCGAAGAACTCCCGCGCGGGTATGCCCAGATCCGGGCCGGGTCGAAGATAGCTCGACAGGCAGGCCGCGTGCAGCGCCGCCGCGGTGATCCCCTGCCCGTACACCGGGTTGAACGAGGCGACCGCGTCACCGACGCTGACCAGACCGGCCGGGAGCCGGGTCAGCGCCTGGAAGTCCCGTCGCCGGCTGTCGGCGTGGCGGTAGGTCTGCACGTCACCGAGCATCTCGCTGTCGGCGACCTCAGCGAAGTCCGGGGGAAACTGCTCCCGCAGCCGGCGGACGAAGTCCTCGGCGGTGCGGCCGGGACGGTTGTCCCCGTACCCGGCCATCATGGCCATCCACCGGCCGTCCTCGATGGCGAAGAACGCGGCACCGGCCACGTCCGACGACACGCGCGGGCTGTTCAGGGCCAGCACCACCGCGTGCTCCGGGTGCGCCTCGCGGCGGCGGAACAGGGCGGTCGCGTAGTTCAGGTTCACCGTCATCCGCCGCATGGCCGGCCGTTCCCAACCGGCCTCCTCCAGCCACTCGGACAGCCGGCTCGACCGGCCCATCGCGTCCACCACCAGGTCGGCGTGCTCGACGCCGGCCGCGCCGCCGACGTCGTAGCGGACGCCGGTGGTGGCGGCGCCGTCGAAGACCAGCCCGGTGGCCCGGGCGGTGATCGTCTTGACGTTGGGCAACCGCAGCACCTGCTGACGGATAAGTGACTCCAGCAGGGGTCGGCTGCCCGCCAGGCTGTCCGCGTCGCCCGGCACGACCACCTTCAGCCGGCCGTCGAGGTAGTTCCGCCGGGCGGGGGGCGGGGCCTCGACCGCCCCCCGGGCCAGGGCCTCTTCCCGGAACCCGGGGAAGAGGCGTTCGAGCTGGAGGAAGCCGCCGGGCAGCAGCGCGTGCAGCTGAGTCCCCTGTGGGACGCCGGGACGGCCACCGGTGCCGTGCAGATCGTCGCGGTCGATCACCACGACGCTCTCCGCGTGGTCGGACAACACCCGCGCGGCCAGCATCCCGGCGACGCTGCCGCCGACAACCACCGCCTTGTCCATGACCGGAAAAGCCTGATCGGGGGGTCGCACCGCGTTCAGCGCGGCGAAGACCCGAGCCGGATGCAGGGACATCGTGCTCTCCAAAGGGTACGAGGGTGGCGCCTTTCCGCCTGGCCGCCGTGGCGACGCACAGCTGGACAGGCGGAGCCGGGCAGTCGGCATGACGCTCAACGATCGTTACACAGCAAGGGAACGAAGTTCGCCCGCTCGGCCGGTCGTCACGGCGGGGGCGAGTGGCCCCCGCCGCGACTCACGTCGTGGCGGCCTCGTCCCGGGCGGCCGCCGACCGGGTATCGACCCGGTTGACCAGATAGCCGAAGGCCGCCGCGGTGAAGAACATGACGATGCCGTAGACGGCACCGGGGATCGCCATCTGGGCGTTGTTGAGCAGGGCCGGGCTGAGCGCGATCGTGATCGCCAGGGTGCTGTTGTGGATGCCGATCTCGAACCCGGCCGCCTTCGCGGCGCTTCGTTCGACCCCGGCCAGCCGCGGCACGCCGTACCCGATGCCGAGGCTCAGCAGGTTGAACGCCAGCACGGCCAGGCCGACGGAGACGAAGTAGTCGGCGATGTTGTCGCGTTCGCCGAGCACCGCGCCGGCGATCACCGCGATGAGCACGACGACGGAGAGGACCCGGACCGGACGGTTCAGGCGCTCGGCGACGTGGGCTGCCCGGGCGCGGACCAGCATGCCGATGGCAACCGGGATGAGCACGATGGCGAAGACCTGCAGCACCTTGTCGAACTGCAGGCCGAGGCTGTTCGCGTCGCCCAGGAAGTGCGCCGCCGCCAGGTTGACCACGATCGGCAGGGTGAACACGGCCAGCACCGAGTTGATGGCGGTCAGGGTGATGTTCAGGGCCACGTGCCCGCCGAAGAGGTGGCTGTAGAGGTTGGCCGTGGTGCCGCCCGGCGACGCGGCCAGCAGCATCATCCCGACCGCCAACTCCGGCGGCAGGTCGAAGGCGAGCACCAGGCCGAAACAGAGCGCCGGCAGCAGCAGCACCTGGCACCCCAGCGCGATGACGGCGGCCTTCGGGTGTCGGGCCACCCGGCGGAAATCGTCGACGGTCAGGCCGAGACCCAGACCGAGCATGATGATGCCGAGGGCGATGGGCAGTCCGATCAAGGTCAGGGCAGAGTCCATGACACGACATCGTTACCATCCGGTAACGGACTCACAATCCTCCATGCGGCCGGGGTAGCTAATCCTGCGCTCACAACTGGACGACGTGCCCCCGGCGGGGCGGCGTACGGCCGGCGAGGACCTCACGCCAGGCGTGTTTCAGGGCGGCCGGTCCGGCACCGACCTGGACGTCGAGCCAACCGTCCGCCACCTCGGCGAACCGCCGCCAGGCGTCGGCGAACCGCTGGTCGAGGCCCGCACGACCCCAGTCCAGGCGACGCTTTCGCAGCTGCACCGGGGCGAAGAACACCTCCTCGGCGGCGTCGGCGTTCGGGATCTGACTGGTGAGTCCGACCGCGATGTCCCGTACCAGTCGGTCGCCCAGGTGCCGCCGCAGGGCGGCCCGGGTCGCGGGGGCCCCGGACAGGTCGAGGTACGCGGTCGGCACCTGGTCGAGGGCGCCGATCTCGTCGTACGCCAGCACGTCGTCGTAGCAACCGAGCGAGCGGGTGAACGCGAGGTTGGCGCTCGAGGTGAGCCCGACCAGGCGTGGACCCCGGCCGTGCAGTTCGAACGCCGCGGCGTACGCGGTCTTGCTGGACGCCGACGAGAACACCAGCGACGCCGCGCCGTGGAAGTCGTTGTCGACGACCTGGTCGGCCAGCATGAACGAGGTGAAGAACAGCGGCCGGAACAGGATCAGCAGATCCTCCTGGTCGGCCCGGTACGCCGGATCGCCGGTGGTCGACCGGTAGACGTTGTACGGCGAGGGCAGCCCGACCCGGTGCTCGCTCGCGTCCCGGAAGCCGGCGGCGTCGATCCGTTCCGGCCGCACCACCAGGTGCCCCGCCGACGGGAGGTAGCCGTAGACCCGCTGCCCCGCCTCGACCTGCGCGACCGTCGACGCGACGACCTCGGCGAAGCCCCACAGCGGCGGAAGCCCCCACTGCGCCTCCAGCCCGCGTACGCCGGGCGGGAAGAACTCCCAGTACCGCATCGCCTCACCGAGGACGGCATAGGTGACGTTGTTGGCGGTGAGGCCGACGCGGTCCACCCGCAGCAGCGCCTCGCCTTCGGACAACTCGGGGGTGTCGCCCGCCACGAGCGTGGTGCGGCTCAGCTCGTCACGGGCCACGGCGAAGCTCCAGGAAGCAGGCATGCTGTGACGCTAGGCGGAGTCGGGGCACCGAAACAAGATACACTGCAAGTGCAAAATCCCACTCCTCGCCGTCACCGCACAACCTTTCCTGACGGTCCGGGGTCTTCCTGTCATGAACGATGCCCAGGCGGGGCTGGAGGGCGCAGGTGACCGATGACGGCTTCCGCGAGTTCGTCGAGGTCCGGTACGCGGACCTGATCCGGACCGCGTACCTGCTCACCGGGTCCCGGCACGCGGCCGAGGATCTGGTGCAGATCGCGCTGATGCGGGCGATGGGCCGGTGGCGGCAAATGGACGAACCGATGGCGTACGTCCGCCGGATCATGGTGAACGAGCGGACCAGGCTGTGGCGACGGTTCGGTTCCCGGGAGCTCCTCGCCGGTGTCACCGGTTCCTGGCGGTCTCCGGCCGAGCCGGGCCGGGACCTGGCCGACGATGTCGTGGCCCGCGACGAGGTGCTCGCCGCGCTGCATCGCCTGCCGCCCCGGATGCGCGCGGTACTGGTGCTGCGTTACTGGGAGGACCTCTCCGAGGCCCAGGTCGCCGACGCACTCGGATGCTCGGTCGGCACGGTGAAGAGTCAGTCCTCGCGGGCACTCGCCCGGCTACGGGCGGCACTGCCGGCAGCACCGCTCCGCCCGATGACGCCGGAACGACAGGCACCGTCACGGGACGTCGGAGAACGATCGCTGGCCGAGGTGCCGGACGCGTCGAGAAGGAGAGACCCGAGCGATGGCCGATGAGATCAGGCAGGCGCTGGCCCGGCTCGCCGAACCGGTGGTGCCGCAACCCGACCCGTACCAGCGGTTGCTACGTCGCGTGCGGCGACGCCGGCGGCGACAGACTGCGGCAACGGGTGTGGCCGCCCTGGTGCTGGCCGCGGTGACCATACCGCCTGTGGGTGTGCTGGGCCTGCTGAGGACCGACGAGCCCACGCTGGCCACGGCGGCGTACCAGCCGGCGAGTCCGATCGACGATCCGATGGTGCGGCGGCTGCTCGACTCGCCCACCCGCGGCAACCTGGCCGGCGACACGGCGCTTATCGCCACCATCGAACGGGAGTACCGGGCCGCCCGCGCCGAACTCCTTGTCGATCCGTCGTTGGGCGACGTGCGGGTACTGTTCGCCCACGACGCCCCAGGTGCCCGCGTGGTGGTGGTGGCCTACCTGGACGACTCGCACGCACTGATTCGCCAGAGCACCGGCCCGGAGGGTGCTTCCGTGCCGGAGTTGCTCGGCCAGACCGGGACGCCGGACGAACCGCAGGAGTTGACTCCGTACCTCTTTTTCGGACGGTACTCCCGGGTTGACGGGGACCAGCCCGACGGTCTCGCGGTCGGTCTGGCACCGGCCGGTTGCCGCGTGGAGACCTCGAACGACGGTCGGCTCCAGCCGGACGGATCCGTCGTCAGATCCTGGCAGCTGGAGCCCAACGACGGTTTCGTGGTGCAGGCGGGTATGCCGGGCGGACGGTGGCAGTTCACCTGCGACGGGATCGTGCGGTACGCGGGTCCGGCCCGGATCGCCCTACGGACGAACCTGCCGATCGCCTCGGCTACACGGCCCGACCTCAGCGTTTCCGCCGTCCGCGAACTGCGCGACATGCTCTACGGCGACGGACTCACCGGCTCGACGCCCCAGGTGCTCTGGACCGGTCGGTTGCCCGCCAGGGTTGCCGACGCGCCGGCAGCCGTCCTGGTGAGGTCCTGCTCGGCCGATGGTGGCTGCGCCGCACTACTCAAGGCCGACGCCCGCGCGCTTGCCGGACCGGAGTCAGCGGTTCTGACCTTTGACCGCACCGGTATCGGTAGCGCCGACCTTGTCGCCGTGCCGTTGGCGGGCCAGACTGCCGGTGTGCTGGTGGCCGGGCCGGAGTCGGCGACGCGCGCCGAGCTGATCGACGCGCGGGGGTCTACGGTGACCGACGGACCGCTCACCGGCGGGATCGGGTTCTTCGAGGTCGACAGTCGCACGATCGCCGGGGTGCGGGTCCTCGACAGTGCGGACCAGCCGTTGCTCACCGCTGCCACGCCGCACCTCACCGCCGACAGCTACGAGTTCGCTGAACCGACGGTCTGGGCCTGGTGACAAGCCGCCCCCGGTACCCTTCAGGTTCGGGGGCGTCGACGGTGGGGCCGGATGCGGCTACGCCGCCATGCGACGGGTCAGCTCGGCCGCCCGGTACGCCGCGACCTGGCGGGCCTGACCGGCCACGAAACGCCGCAGGGGTGCCGGTGCGTGGGCGGTGACCCGTTCGTCGACCCGGGTGCCCTCCGGCATCGGGGTCAGCTCGACCACCGCGCGCAGGGTCACCCAACCCGGGCTGCGCACCTCGCTGACCAGCGGGCCGTGTGGTGGCGTCGAGACCATGCGTACCCGGATGCGGTTGTCCCACCGCAACGGCCCGACCAGCCGGAACCGTTCGACGGCGACGTAGTCGGTGACCCCGCGCCCCTCGGCGTCGTGGCCGGTCCGCACGTCGTCGACCGCCACGATCAAGGGCGACAATCCGATGTAGCTGCGCGGATCGGTCAGATGCTGGTACACCGCCTCAGGTGGGGCCGCGACGGTGCAGCTCGTTTCGAAGGTGATCGGCGGGTTCCGGTCCTCGGGCACGGCTCATCGTGGCACGCCGCCGGCAGGACCGCGTCCCGCCGACGGCGTGCCCACCACTCAGGACGGCGAGACCGCCCGCTCAAGGCCACGCTCGACGGCGGCGATGAGCTGTGGACGCAGCTCCTGCGGGCGGATGATGGCGTCCACCGAGCCGACCTCGACCGCGCGCTGGATGCTGTGCACGCCGTCGAACTCGGTGGCCACCTCGCCCAACTTCTCCGTCCGGACCGCGGCCCGCACCTCCATCAGCTGCGTGACCAGCGCCGCCCGCTGCCCGTCGGCGGCCGCCGCGACCCGCGCCTCCAGGTCGAGCACGCGCGGATCCTTGGCGGTACGCGCGTTGACGTCGCCGGCGAACACCACCGCCGCCGCGGGTGCCCCACCGATGACGGACGCGAACGAGCCCTCCACGGCGAGGACCGTCATGTTCGGGTTGAGCGCCTTGGAGAAGACCACGAACGCGCCGCCGTGATACCGCGAGATCACGCAGAAGACGATCGGTCCGGTGAAGTTCACGATCGCCCGGCCGATCTCGGCGCCGTACTCCAACTGCAACTGGCGCATCGACTCCGGTGAACCGTCGAAGCCGGACAGGTTCGCCAGCACCACCAGCGGCCGGTTTCCGCTGGCCGCGTTGATCGCCCGCGCCGCCTTCTTCGACGATCGGGGGAACAGCGTGCCCGCGGTGTAGGTGTCCGGACCGTCGGTGGGCGGGAAACCGCGTCGCGGCACCGACCGGGACTCGATGCCGAGCAGGCATACGGGGATGCCCCCGAGGTGTACGTCCTGCACGACGGCGGTCTCGGCGTCGGCCATGCCGGCCCAGCGTTCCAGGACGGCGTGGTCCTGGTCGGCCAGGGCGCGCATCAGCGTACGGATGTCGAAGGCCTTCTTCCGGTCGGGGTTGCGCTCCCGGGAGAAGATCTCGCCGACGGTGGTGAAGTCGCTGTCCGGCACCGCGTGCGGGTAGTCGGAGATGTCGCGGTCGACCGGGTCGGCGGTGACCGCCCGGCGCGGCCCGGTCTCCCCCGGCGCGATGTAGGTGTGCTCGTGGTGCGCCATCAGCACCTGGTGGGCGGCGCGCAGGTCCGGGGCCCAGTACTGGGCCTGACCGTTGGGGCCCATCACCCGGTCGTAGCCGCCGATGCCGAAGTTGTCCTCGGCCGACACCCCGCCGGAGAAGTCCAGCGACTGCTTGCCGGTCAGCACCATCGCCGACTCCGGGGTCATCACCAGGATGCCCTTGGTGTGCATGAGCATCGTGGCTTCGGCGTTCCAGTACGGCTGGGCACCCACGGTGATCCCGGCGACCACGATGTTGATCTCACCGCCGGCCTGGGTGAACTCGACGATCCGCTTGAGTGCGGCAGCCACCCAGTCCATATTCTCGGTGCCCGAACTCATCGAGATCCGCGCCCCGGCCGACAGGGCGAACCAGTCCAGGGGTACCCGCATCCGCTCGGCCAGGTCGAGCGCGGCGATCACCCGTGCGCACTCCGCCTCGGCCAGCGCGCCTAGCGCCTTCGTCGGGTCGCCGAGCAGCACCACCCGGGTGACCCCTTCGGGATAGCGCTCGGTCGGCGTGCTGACCACACCGGCGACGATGCCGGCCCGGTTACGCCCCCTCGGCCGCTGCACCGGGGTCAGCTCGCCGGCGTCGTCCAGGTCGTGCTCGGTGAAGCTGCCCCGCCGGCCGGCCAGCATCTCGGTCAGCTCGTACGGGTACGTCGTACCGCGCCGACGCGCGGCGAGCACCTTCTGCCGGTAGTCGTCCAACGGTTGGATCAGCTCGGCCGTCGGCTCGGTCACCGACACCCGCATACCCTCGTCGTAGGAGATCTGCACCGCGATGTCGGTCAGCTCGCCGGTGGTCACGTCTCGTTGACGACCGAGGAACAGCACCTCCTCCAGGCCCGCGCCGGCCGTGATCGGCAGCACGCGCTGGGCGACGGTGTTCAGGTCCTCGATGCTCAGGTCGTTGGGTGGCCAGACGAAGATGGTGATCCGGTTGGTGTCGAACCGCTTCTTCGCCGGCCGACGCGACTGGACCTTACGGATCGCGTCGAGGCAGGCGTCCAGCGCGCCCTCTACCGCGGGCAGCGCGAGGATCCGGCCATCGGTGTCGCGCAGCGGGGTGAGGTCGCGGACCTGGGCCATCGCCGCCAGCCGCTCGTCGGCCGGATTGCCCGGGGCGACACAGTGGAAGAGGTAGACCTCCTCGTCGGCCGACGGCAGCCGGGTCAGGTCGAAGTTGCGCAGTCGGGGCAGTTGCAGGCGCTGGGCGATCAGCGGATGCAGTCCCCGGATGACCCGGTCCTCGCCCAGCTCCGGCCGGAAGGTGAAGTGGTGGTGCATCTCGGCGCCGTTGCGTCCGGCCACCGAGATCGTCACCCGGGCCAGCACGTCCAGCAGGCCGGCCTGGTCGAGGATGTCCCGCAGGGTCGCGGCCATCGCGTTCACGTCGGGCTGGTCGGTCCAGGTCAGGTACACGTCGGCCACGGATTCCGCAGTGACCAGCCCGGCCACCTTCGCCAGGGTCGCGGGCAGTTCGGCGAAGTCGGTGGCCGCCGCGACCAGACGGAAGTGTTCGCCGTCGCGGTCGTACTCCGCGGTGAAGAACGACTGCCCCGCCACCTCGACCGCTCTGGCGTCGCTCGCGCCGCGGTTGCCGTAGTAACGCCGGCTGAGCACCTCCAGCATCGGGCCGTGGTCGGCGCCGGTCCGGCCGATGCGCTGGGCGAGCAACCGCACCAGTGGCTCCGGTGAGGCGACCATCTTCGCGATCCGGTCGGCGCGGTCGGCCACGTCGGGGTTGCGGTCGAGATAGCGGAGGTTGCTGCGGACCTCCGCGTACACCTCGGCGCGCTTGCGGCGCAGCATCGGCTGGGCGGCCCACCGGAACACGACGCTGCGGGCCAGGTCGCCGACCACCGGGAAACGGAGCTGGGTGGCGAAGATCAGGTGCTCCAGCGCCTGACCGACCGGCTCGCGCAGCCCCTCGCTGGGCGGCGGCTCGGTCAGCCAGCGCTGCAGGAACGTCACGATCACCTTGACGTCGGCCGAGGCCCGCTGCTGCGCGAGGAAGATCCGGAACACGGCGTCTTCCAGCTCCGCAGTGCGCTCGAAGTCGTCGACGCCGTAGTGGGCGAGTACCCGGGCCAACCGGTGGCGGAAGGTGTCCGGCAGCGCGGCCCGATCGACGTCGAGGCATTGCAGGTAGGTGTGGAAGTACTCGCGCGGGCTGTGTACCCGGGTGTCCGCCCGACCCTCCTCACCGGCCGGCCGGTTGCGGCTGAGCTCGGACAGGTCCGCGAAGACCTGCAGCAGCTCCACCTCCTGCTCGAGCGGGCGGTGGAGCAGTTCGGCCCGGGCGGCCAGGTAGGTGGACAGGGCCCGGCGCTCGTCGCGGGGATCCAGGTCGTAGCCGAGCAGCAGGCTGCGCAGGTCGGTGATGCCGCGCGCGACCCGGTCCCCGGCGGAGCGGCCGGTCGGCTCGGGCGGCAACTCCAGGTCGACGGCCGCCGACTCGGTGGCCTCGCCCGCGACGTCGTCGCCGATCGGTTCCAGGCGCAGCAGCGGCGCACCGGTCTCCACCTGGCTGCCGACGGAGACCAGGCACTCGCGCACCTTCGCCTTGAACGGCGCGCGCAGCACGGTCTCCATCTTCATGCTCTCCAGCACGAGCACCGGCGCACCCGGCTCGACCTCGTCGCCCGCCGCCACCGGGGTGGCGACGACCAGCGCGGGCGACATGGAACGCAGTACGCCGCCCTCGTCGCGGCTGACGCGGTGCGTCACGCCGTCCACCTCGACCAGGTGGATCGGCCCGTGGGTGTCGGTGACGAGCCGGAAACGGCGGCCGTTGACCAGGATCCGCCCGCTGTGCTCGTCGAACCGTTCCAGCTCGGCGTCGACGGCGGCGGCCTCGCCGATGCCGACGCGGAAGCGGTGCGGCCCGGTCTGCGCGACGCTCACCCGGTAGGTCGCGCCGCGCAGCTTGAGGTCGATCGGCCGGCCGCTGACGTGCTGGACCTGCGGACGGCCGCCGTGCGCGGTGGAGAGCAGGCGCTGCCGCTCGACGTGCGCCTCGTCCTCGTACGCCTCGATCGCGGCGGCGGCCAGCGCGATGCCGGAGTGTCTGGTGGAGACCAGGCGGCCCTGCGCCCGGACCCGGTCGATCCAGCCGGTGTCGGCGCTGGCGTCGATCACCTCGGGCTGGTCGAGCAGGTCGAGCAGGAAGCTCTTGTTGCTGGCGCCGCCCTGGATGATCACGGTGGTCTCGGCGACCGCGCGACGCAGCCGGCCGAGCGCCTCCTCGCGGCTGCGACCGTAAGCGATGATCTTGGCGATCATCGAGTCGAAGTCGGCCGGGATGACGTCGCCCTCGCTGACCCCGGTGTCCACCCGGACTCCCGGGCCGCTGGGCAGCACCAGGCGGACGATCCGGCCGGGCGAGGGCGCGAAGTCGCGGTCCGGGTCCTCGGCGTTGAGCCGCGCCTCGACGGCGTGCCCGGCCTCGGACGGGATCCGGTCACCGAGGCGGCCTCCGGCGGCCACCTGGAGCTGGGCCTTGACCAGGTCGAAGTCGGTGGTGGCCTCGGTGATCGGGTGCTCGACCTGCAGCCGGGTGTTGACCTCAAGAAAGGCGAACAGCCGCTCACCGGGGTGGTACAGGAACTCCACGGTGCCCGCGCCGCAGTACTCCACGGCCAGCGCCAGCCGCTCGGCCGCCGCCTTCAACTCGCGGGTCTGCTCCGGGGAGAGCACGGGCGAGGCGGACTCCTCGATGACCTTCTGGTTGCGCCGCTGCACCGAGCAGTCCCGTACTCCCAGCGCCCACGCGGTGCCCTGACCGTCGGCGATCACCTGCACCTCGACGTGCCGCGCACCGGTGACCAGGCGTTCCAGGAAGACCACCCCGCTGCCGAAGGCACGCTCGGCCTCCAGGCTGGTGCGGTCGTACGCCTCGGCGAGTTCGGTGTCGCTGCGGACGACCCGGATGCCCCGGCCGCCACCGCCCGCGGTCGCCTTGAGCATCAGCGGGTAACCGATCTCGGCCGCCGCCCGCTGGGCCTCGGCCAGGCTCCGCACCGCGCCACGGCTCCACGGCGCCACCGGGACGCCGACCTCCTCGGCGATCAGCTTCGCACCGATCTTGTCGCCGAGTTTGCGCATCGCCTCGGCGCTCGGGCCGATGAAGGTCACGCCGTTCTTCTCACAGAGTTCGGCGAAGGCCGGGTCCTCGGCCACGAACCCCCAGCCCACCCAGGCCGCGTCCGCGCCGGTCTCGAGGAGCGCCCGTTCGAGGACCCGGTGGTCCAGGTACGGCCGCGCGGACGCGGGACCGAGGCAGTAGCTGTGGTCCGCCTCCCGGACGAAGGTGGCACCGCGCTCCGCGTCGGTGTAGAGCGCGATGGTCTCGATCGGTGGGGCACTGGTCTCGGCGTTGAGTTCGCGAACAGCGTGGATCAGCCGCATGGCGGCCTCACCTCGGTTGACGATGGCGATGCGGCTGAACACCGAGCAGCCCCTCCAGAGGTTGGTTCCCAGGCACCGGACGCCCTCGGGCGGGGCCCCGCTCACACAACCTTCTTCCCTACCGGCCGGTAGGGAAGACGTGGGAACTGCCACCTTCGGACAACGAAAACTGTGGGAAACCTCCAAATCGCGGTGCGCCGACGCGTGGCCGTTGCTCAGGTCACTACCGGTGAGCCGTACGGCCATCCGCCCCGAGGGGTCCGTACCGGCTTGAGACCTTCTTGCAACCGGCCGCGGCCCGGTGATCCGCTGCAGCCCGGGTGACCAGGCCAAACGGGTCACCGCAGCCGTGCTCAAAACGCTGAGATGACGATCCCGCACCCGGTGTCGCGCTACATCTGCGAAGATCCCCAAGATCGCCCACGTTTCCCTCTCGCACCTGGTGTTATACGGTCGGAGGGTGAGAATCGAGCGCCACTGGTGGAACGGCGACCACACTGTACGTGGCCGTCGCGATGTGTACATCCGCACTGACGGTGAGTTGTGGGAAGTCGAGGCCAGGGCCGGCGGCGGAGCCGGCCGGTCGAAGATCCACCCGTGTCCCGGGCGGAAGTCGGCGGAGATCCTGGCCAGCGCGTGGATGGGCGGACAGAGCCGGTGGCGGGTCGTGGCGCCGTCCTGACCGGCACCGAGGGACGCGGCGCTCACCGGCCGTCGGCAGGCGGCGGGTTCAGGTAGACTTGCGGCGCGGCCCCCTGATGGCGGGCCGGGTTCGATGTCCCAGACCACGCGCCGCGGCCGAAACGGTCAGCGCCGGGCGGGGCGCTTCTTCGACGTTCGGAGCCTTCATGGCGGCACGCCGCCCGCAACAGACCACCCCAGCCAGTTCCCCGTCCTTCGCCGACCTCGGTGTGCCCGACGCGCTCACCCGCGTCCTGGCCTCCACCGGGGTGGACCGGCCGTTCCCGATCCAGGCCGCCACGCTGCCTGACGCGCTCGCCGGGCGAGACGTGCTCGGCCGGGGCCGCACCGGTTCCGGCAAGACCTACGCCTTCGTGCTGGCGGTGCTGACCCGCCTGGCCGCCAGCACCACCACCCGACGGGCCGGGCGCCCCCGGGCGCTGATCCTCGCGCCCACCCGGGAACTGGCCACCCAGATCGACAGCGTGATGGCCCCGCTGGCGAAGGCGCTGTCGCTGACCACGATGACCGTCTTCGGCGGTGTCGGCGCCCGCCCCCAGATCACCCGGCTGCGCGCCGGTGTCGACGTGCTGGTGGCCTGCCCCGGACGACTCGCCGACCACGTCGACGCCGGCCACGCCCACCTGGACGCCGTCGAGATCACCGTGCTCGACGAGGCCGACCACATGGCCGATCTCGGTTTCCTGCCGACCGTCCGGCGGCTGCTGGACCAGACCCCGCGCGGCGGGCAGCGCCTGCTCTTCTCCGCCACCCTCGACTCCGGCGTCGACGTCCTCGTGCGGCGGTTCCTCACCGACCCGGTCGTGCACAGCGTCGACTCGACGCTGTCGCCGGTCGCCAAGATGACGCACCACGTGCTGCACGTGCAGGCCGAGGACCGGTTCGCAGTGCTGGTCGACCTGACCGCCGCGCCGGGCCGGACCGTGGTGTTCACCCGCACCAAGCGGGGCGCGAAGACACTCACCCGCCGGCTGGTGGCGGCCGGGGTGACCGCCGTGGAACTGCACGGCAACCTGGCCCAGGCCGCCCGCGCCCGGAACCTCAAGGCGTTCTCCGAGGGCGAGGTGCGCACGCTCGTCGCCACCGACATCGCCGCCCGGGGCATCCACATCGACGACGTGGCTCTCGTCGTGCACGCCGACCCGCCGGTGGAGCACAAGGCCTACCTGCACCGCTCGGGCCGTACCGCCCGGGCCGGCGCTGCCGGGACCGTCGTCACGCTGATGACCGACACACAGGCCCCCGAGGTACGCGAACTGACCCGCAAGGCGGGCATCGCCGCGACCACCACCCGGCTGCGGCCGGGCGACGCTCTGCTGCACAAACTCGCCCCCGGGGAACGGGCGCTGGTTCCGCAGCCGCCGACGACGCCGCAGCCCAGCACGACCCGGCACGAGGTGTCCCCCTCGACCGGGAGCCGGGGGCGACGCGGCGGCAAGCCCTCGCCGACCGCCTCGACGCGATCCGTGCCGGCCCGATCCGCGGCATCCTTCTCCGCCCGTGCCCGCCCGGGCGCTCGCGGCAGCCGCTGAGCGTAGCTTCGGCCACCCTCCGACACCTCAACCCTGATCCCCCACCCCGGCCTCGGCCGACTCGGTGATCGCGGCGCTCGCCGCCATCGAGTCGGCGACGAGCGCCGGTCTCTTGCGGTGCGCCAATACCTAGAACTACTATGCCTCATAGTTCTAGGTATTCGTGGTGGGAGAATCTCATGAAGGTCACCAAGGATCTCGTGGCCGCCTCGGCCACACCGATGGTGTTGGGCATTCTGGCCGACGGGGAGAGCTACGGCTACGCCATCCTCAAGCGCATCAACGAGCTGTCCGCCGGTGAGCTGGACTGGACGGAGGGGCTGCTCTACCCGCTGTTGCACCGACTCGAGCGCCTCGGACACGTCGAGTCGAGTTGGCAGACGGTCCCCGGAGAGCGGCGCCGCAAGTACTACCGCATCACCACCAGCGGTCTGGCGGAGCTCGCCGAGCAGCGCCGCCAGTGGGACACGGTGGTGAACGCGCTCAGGGAGATCTGGGTCGGCCCCGGCGACGTCCGGCGGTCGGCGATCCCGCTGGCGGATCCGGCATGACCGCGGCGGACAGCCACGACGGGCTGGAGGCCCAGTTCGCCCAGTGGCGTCAGTACGTGCAGCGCCGCCCGGAGCTCCAGCGGTCCGACACCGAGGAGCTCGAGGACCATCTGCGGGGTTCCGTCGACGAACTCGTCGCCGCCGGCCTGCGCGCCGACGAGGCGTTCCTGGTGGCCGTCAAACGCCTCGGCGGTCTGGACGACCTGTCTCGCGAGTTCGCCCGGGAGCATTCGGACCGGCTGTGGAAGCAGTTGGTGCTGACCGGCGGGGCCGACGACCCTGCGACGGACAACCGATCGCGTCGGGACCTGCTCGCGATGATCACATGTGCCGCCGGCGCGGCAGTGTCGATCAAGGTGCCGGAGCTGTTCGGGATGACGCTGGAGCAGGACGCCGCGTTCTACGGGCCCAACTTCGCCCTGTTCGCACTCCCCTGGCTGGCGGCCTTTCTGGCCTGGCGTCGTCAGGCCAGACCGGCACTGATCGGAGTGCTGGTGGCGCTCTTCGCGCTCGGCGCCGTGGCGGCCAACGTCTACCCGCTCGCGGACGACTCCCAGTCGCTGGTGCTGACCAGCATCCATCTGCCCATCGCCCTGTGGTTCGTGGTCGGGCTGGCCTACGTGGCCGACGACCTGCGCTCGTCACGCAGACGCATGGACTTCATCCGCTTCACCGGCGAATGCTTCGTCTACTTCGTCCTCATCGCCCTCGGTGGCGGTGTGCTGATCGCGTTCACGATCGGGACCTTCGAGGCGATCGGGATCGAGTCGGAGGGCTTCGTCTCGCAGTGGCTCGTCCCGTGTGGCGTGGTGGCCGCGGTGGTGGTGGCCGGCTGGCTCGTCGAGGCCAAGCAGAGCGTGGTGGAGAACATCGCCCCGGTGCTCACGCGACTGTTCACCCCCCTGTTCACCGCCGCGCTGCTGGCCTTCCTCGTCGCCCTCACCTGGACAAGCACCGGCATCAACGTCGAGCGGGAAGCGCTGATCCTCTTCGACCTGCTGCTGGTCGTGGTGCTGGGACTGCTGCTCTACTCGATCTCGGCCCGCGACCCGCTGGTCCCGCCCGGCCTGTTCGACACGCTGCAACTGGCCCTGGTGGTCAGCGCCCTCGTCATCGATGTGCTGGTACTCCGGGAGATCACCGAGCGCATCACCGAGTACGGCACCACCCCGAACAAGGCAGCAGCGCTCGGCGAGAACGTCATCCTGCTGGCCAACCTCGCCTGGTCGGCGTGGCTGATGCTGGGCTTCGTCCGTCGGCGCGCCCCCTTCGCGGCGCTCGAACGCTGGCAGACCGGCTACCTACCGGTGTACGCCGGATGGGCCTGGATCGTGGTCCTGGTCTTCCCACCGTTGTTCAACTACCTCTGAGGTGACACGGCGGCCGGCCGGTCAGCGCAGGCTGACCGGCCGGCCGAACCGGACCGGGACGCCGGGAGAGTAGAGCACGCTGGCCGGCGCGCCCACCGGCGGCGGCAGCCCGGCGGCGGTGATCAGTTCATCGTCCAGATACCGCAGTTCGGCCCGGTGCAGCAGCCAACGGGGATGCCAGTTCGGCAGGTGCAGAGTGTGCCCGTACGCCCGGGTGTGCAGTCCCCACCGGGCCGTGACGAAGTGTTCCAGCGGCGTCGGCGCGACGATCGGCTCACCCACCCGGATCTCCATCCGACTCGTCGCGCCGTCGCGGCCCGGCCAGCGCCGCCGACAGCGGTAGGCGAGGCGGTCGCCGTCGCGCTGCAGCCGCATCGCCGACCACATGTAGGGCAGCCGCAGGGTCACCCGGGCGACCAGCACTGGTACCAGCCGGGACGCGTCGAGCGAGCGGAACACCACGGCGCGACGGCCGGTGCCGTCGACCGAGTACAACCGGACGTTGGTCTCCCAGAAGCTGCCGAAGTACGGCACCGCCGGCCCGGGGCCCAGGCCCAGCCCGACCATCCGGAAGCCGATCAGCCCGACGTAGGTCACCCCGTCGAGGGTGTCCGGGCGGGTCCCGGCGGGCAGCAGCGGCATGACCGTCTCCGGCGCCACCGGCCAGTGCAGAAAGGCCAGATCCTCCCAGCGCTGCCGGAGGATCGATCGCCTGAATGCCCGCGCGGGCGCGGCGTCGACCGGCTCGATGTCCACCCGCCGATCGTGCCCGACGCGCATCATCGAGTACACCTGTGTCGGTGAAGTGTCGGTGCCGCTGCGCTCGCTCAGATCACGGTGTGGGGTGACGGCAGCTCGTCCGGTTCCCGCCCGCCCGCTTCGCGGCGTACATCGCGCCGTCGGCGTGGGCGAGCGTCTCCCCGAGTGCGTACACGGAACCGCTGGCCACCCCGACACTGACCTGCACCCGCCACGCCGGCATGTCGGCGACGGCGGTCACCGTCCGCTGGGCGACCTGCTCGGCGGCCACGGAATCGGCGCCCGGAAGGATGGCGACGAACTCGTCGCCACCCAGCCGGGCCACGAAGTCGCCCTTTCGTACGTTGGTCGTGAGCACCTGCGCGACCGCCCGCAGCACGTCGTCTCCGGTGGCGTGCCCCAGGGAGTCGTTGATGTGCTTGAACTGGTCCAGGTCGACGATCAGCACCGCGACCGACTCGCCGTCACTGGAGGTGGCGGGAGCGGTCAGGTTCCGCAGGAAGTTGTCGAGACCTCGGCGATTCGCCACCCCGGTGAGCGGGTCGACCTGCGCCGCCTGCTCGGCCTGCTCGTGCTGCCACCGCAGGACGTCGTACGACTGCATGGTCACCGCGGCATGCAGCCAGCGGTGCCGCTGGCGCCACAACAGCTCCGCGAGGGCGTCACCGTAGGTGAGGCCCGGCAAGGCGTCGCTCGACCCGTTGTTCGCCAGCAGCACCGCGTGCGTGCGGTGCAACGCCGCCGAGACCAGCCAGTCGCTGTCGGGCGACAGGTGGGTGACCGCGTCCTCGATGACGCGCAGCGCCTCGTCCGGCCGCCCCGAACGACTGAGCGCGACGGCGTGGAACGGCCGGCACAGCAGCAACTCCTGCTGCCGCTGCTCCATGCCGTGGGCCTGTAGTCGCGTGACGTACCTGGGGATGTCGGCCGCGGCACCGGCCGGGTCCTGGCGGTCGGCACGGGCGCACGCCGCGTACAGCAACGCCGAGAGCCGCCACACCTCGGCCTTGGGCCCGGAGGCCTCCGCGACCGCCCGCACCGCGTACTCCTCGGCCGCCGTGGTGTGCTTCTCCGCCTCGGCCACCTGCCCGACCTGGTACAGCTCCAACGCCCACAGGAGGTTGAGCTCCGCCAGATTGCACAGCCACATCGCCCGGTTGCCGTTGTCCGGGTACGACGCCCGACAGGTCGCCTCGTACGCGGCCTGGAACTGGGGCGCGGCCAACTCGTAGAGGCGTAGCTGGGCATACCCGATCGCGATGCCGGTGTGTGCGTTCCCCGCGATCACCGGATCGGGCTCGTCCGGCAGCAGGGCGGTCTCCGCGCTGGTCAGATCTCGTAGCACCGCCTCGATGTCGTACTCGGCGATGTCCTGGTCGCCGAGGCGCAGCCGCCGGGTGGCCCGCAGCGACAGCGCGCAGGAGCGCCAGCCGACGCTGCCCTCGCGCTCGGCGGCGGCCAGCATCAGATCGGTGGCGTCGATCGCGGCGCGCAGGTCACCCAGCCGGGTCAGGGCCACCACGCGGGCGAAGTGCATCGCCGCCGGACCACCACGGATCTCTCCGGTGGGTTCGCGAAGCGCCGACTCGGCGGTCGCCAACACCTGGGCCGCACGACCGGACTGCGCCTCCTCGAGCAGGCGCAGGGCCCGGAGGGTCACATCGTCCATGTGGTCTCCTCCGCACCGCCCAGGGAAGAACAGACCGATGCTACGCCGAAGGATTCCAATTCGAGGAGTCGCGATCGTCAGCGCCGCTTTCGCCCCCACCGACGGTGGACCCGGCTCCCAGAGATGCACGACATCCCGGCAGCCGGGTCTCCTCGTGGACGTTAGACGGCTGCTCGAACCAACGGCCGCCAGGCACAGACGGCAACGACCGCCATCATCGCGGCGGCGATCCAGAACGGCGTCGTGATGGCCCAGGTACTCGCGAGCAGGCCACCGAGGAGGGAGCCGAGCGCGGCTCCGCCCAGGTCGAGCAGCGCGTACGTGCTGCCCACCCGGCCGAGCAGGTGGGACGGCACCAGCCGCTGGCGTAGCGATGCGACGGTGACACCCCACACCATGCCGTGGACACTGAAGACGATCAGGGCCGCCGCCGCGACCCAGGGCGTCGTCGTGACCGCCAGCACCAGATGCGTGGCGACCTCGATCACCAGGCCGGTCCGCAGCACCACGGGGTTGCCGACGGCTCGGGTGAGCCGGGCCGCGATCGCCGTACCGACCAGTCCGCCAGCCGCGAAGGCGGTCAGCAGGAAGCCGTAGCCGACGGCGGACAGACCGAGCCGCTGCTGGCAGTAGAGCACGAACACCGCGAACGCGGCGCAGAAGGCGACGTTGGCCAGGCCCATGCTCACGGCCAGGGTTCGTAGCAGGTGGTGCCGCCACAGCCACCGGACGCCCTCGGCGATGTCGCCGCGCAACGACGTGCGGGGCCGGGGTTCCGGGGCCGATGTCGGCCGGATTCCCGCCAGCAGTGCCGCAGCGACGGCGAAGGTGAGGGCGTTGAGACCGAACGGCGCGGCGGCCGAGATGACGAACAACCAGGCGCCCAGCGGTTTGGCCACGAACTGGTTGCCGATGGTGAAGCTCGCGTACAGCCGGGCGTTGGCGTTCGGCAGTCTGTCGGGCGCGACAACCGACGGCAGCATGGCGCCCATCGCGGTGTCCGCGAGTGTCTCCCCGGTACCGAGCAGGAAGACCACCGCGTAGATGACGGCCACCGTGACGGTCCCGGTGGCGATGGTGCCGGCCAGCCCGGCCAGGGCGACGGCACGGGCAAGGTTGACCGCCACCACCAGACGACGCCGGTCGAGCCGGTCGACGTAGGCGCCACTGAACAGGGCGAACAGCAGCCACGGCAACTGCTGGACGAAGGCGGCTCCGGCGACCAGGGCCGGGTCACGACTGATGGAGGCGACCAACAGCGGACCGGCCGCCATGGTGACACCGTCACCGACGTTGGACACGGCCGAAGCCGTCCACAGTTTGGCGAAGTCCGCGCCAAGACGCGCGGATACAAGGGCACGCAAAATAGCTCCTCGAGCCAGGAGGGAAACGGTCGTCGTAGGACCGCTCCGCGGCGAGGAGCACCGCACCGCCGGGACGAACCCGGCGGTTCACCAGGTCAGCGCGCGGTGAGCACTCGCGGCGAAGCGGCGACCGTGACCATGTCGAGGCGCATCTCAACTCCTGCCCGTAGACCAGCGTCGGGCGGAGCATAGACCTGGATGCCTCCGAATGGTGACTGCCTCACGCGCGGTCGAGCTGAGAGAGTGGCGCCGGACACGGCGCGGCGCTCGCGCTCGCCGGAGCCGACCAACTCGGCGCCGCCCTGCAGCGGCACAACGACGACATCCCGGCGGCACTGACCGAGTGGGAGTCGGCACTACGCCCGGAGGCCGTCAAACGGCAGGCGCTCGCGCGTCGAGGGATGCTCCAGTACGCGCCCCCCAGCCAACTGCACGTGTGGCTGAGCGACCTGAGCATCCGGGCGATCACGCTTCCGGGTATCCGTGGCCTGGTCCGTCGGGGCATCGAGCGCGCGAACCGGTGAGGGCGGCGCGCCGCCGGGACCATGACGCAACCACTTGACGAGCGAAGTGCACTTCGTGAATACTCTTACGCAGTTCGAGGGGGAGTACCCAGAGCGTCACGCGCCGCCGTCAGTACGGAACCTGGCCGATCCGGGATCCCGGTGGGGCAGCCACCGGTCGCGGTGGCCCGGGGAGACCTTCGACCAGCAATGCCAACCCCGCACCGGGTTCGGCTGGTCGAAAGGGTGCTGTTGTGGCTGTCTCCTGGTGGGTCTGGGCCGCGCTGCTGCTGGCGATCGCGGCGATGCTGGCCGTCGACCTGTTCCTGCACCGCGACAACCACGTCATCGGCTTCCGCGAGGCCGCGATCTGGTCCGGCATCTGGATCGCCGCCGGCCTGCTGTTCGGCGTGCTCCTCTGGGCCTGGCAGGGCGGCGACGTCGCCGCCACCTACTACGCCGGCTACCTGATCGAAAAGGCGCTGTCGGTCGACAACGTCTTCGTCTTCGCGCTCATCTTCAGCTACTTCGCCGTCCCCGCCGCCCTGCAGCACAAGGTGCTGTTCTGGGGCGTCATCGGCGCACTGGTGTTCCGGCTGGTATTCATCTTCGTCGGCGTCGGACTACTGGAGACCTTCTTCTGGACCGCGTACCTGTTCGGCGCGTTCCTGATCTACACCGGTTACCAGATGGCCTTCCGGCACGGCGCGCAGACCCCGCCCGACCGCAACCCCGTCGTCCGGCTGGTGCGCCGGGTCATCCCCACCGACGCCAACTATCACGGCGACCGGTTCTTCACCCGCGTCCGCGGCAAACGGGTCGCCACCCTGCTGTTCGTCGTCCTCGTCGCCGTCGAGGCGACCGACCTGATCTTCGCCATCGACTCCGTCGCCGCGGTCCTGGCCATCACCACCAGCACGTTCATCGTCTGGACCGCGAACGCGTTCGCCATCCTCGGCCTGCGCAGCCTCTACTTCTGCCTCGCCGGGCTGCTCCGCCGCTTCATACACCTGCACTACGGCCTGGCCGTCCTGCTCGCCTTCGCCGGCGTCAAGCTCATCCTCTCCGAAACCCCGGTCGGCAAGCTCCCCATCCCGGTGACCCTCGGCGTCATCGTCGGCACCATCACCGTGTCGATCGTCTGGAGCCTGCGCAGCAGCCGGGAGCCGTCGTCGTCAGTCGCGGGTCAGTCCGGGCGGTAGAGCGTCTTCGTCCGGCCCCACGGGCCGGGCGTTGACCAGCGGATTGCGGTGCAGTGCGGCGATCAGGGCGGTGGTGCCGCCGATATCGGTCCAGGTGTCGTCCCAGAGGGCGGAGACGAGCCAGGAGCGGTCTGCCGGGAAGAACAGATCGGGCAGTGCTCCTGCCTCGCCGCCCATGTGACCGGCACGCCAACTGAGGGCCTGGTCGGGCCCGGCTTCGACCAGCACGTAGGACCAGTCCCAGTAGAGGGACAGCCTCGGGGCGTCGGGGAAGACGATGTCGTGGGCGCCGGTGTCGAGATAGCCCAGCCACCAGGGCTGGTCAGCGGTGTGCTCGACGAGTTCGCCGACCATGGCGCGCTCGTGGGCCGCGAGGCTGACGGCGTCGGGCGGATGGCAGGTGGCGTAGGCGTCGAACACCGGCGGGATCGCCGTGGTGATCGAGAGCCCGAGCGTGGTCTGGCCGGCGAGCCAGGAGACGTCGCTGGCGGTGCCGATCCGCCAGCTCCGCCCGTCCCTGGTGACGTCCATGAGCCCATCCAATCCGACCCGTCAACCGGATGGCGACCGACGGCCGAACCGACCGACGGCTGCCCTCAGCTGCGGGCGGCGCCGAACCACCTGGGCAGGTGACCGATCAGATCCTGCTGGTCATCACCGACCCACGCCACGTGGCCGTCCGGCCGCAGCAGCACCGCGGGCACCTCCAGTTCCTCGCTGACGTCGACGACATGGTCGACCCGGTCCGCCCAGCCGGTGACCGAGAGCCGGCCGGTCTGGTCGAGCAGCAGGCCCCGGCCGCCCCGGGTCAGCTCGTAGAGACGCGCCCGCTTCAGCCGTATGTCCCGCAGCCGCCGGCCGAGCAGCTCGTGGCCCGCACCGAAGTCGTAGCGGACCCCGATCGCGGTGATCTTCTCGGTCAGGTACCGGTTCACGTCCTCGAAGTTCATCAGCTCCGATATCAGCCGGCGTACCGACTGGGGTCCTGGCTCCGGCGACAGCAGCTCCATCTGCGCGCGGGTGTTCTCCAGCACGTCGGCGGCGACCGGATGCCGTTCGGTGTGGTAGCTGTCCAGCAGCCCCTCCGGGGCCCAGCCGTTGACCTCGGCGGCCAGTTTCCAGCCGAGGTTGAACGCGTCCTGGATGCCGAGGTTGAGGCCCTGACCGCCGGTTGGCGGGTGGATGTGCGCCGCGTCGCCGGCCAGCAGCACCCGGCCGCTGCGATAGCGCTCGGCAAGCCGGGTGGCGTCGCCGAAGCGGGAGAGCCAGCGTGGTGAGTGCACGCCGAAGTCGGTGCCGGCGTACGCCCGCAGCTGCTGTTTGAACTCGTCCAGAGTAGGCGGGACCGTACGGTCCTCGGCCACCCCCTCGGCGGGTACGACGACCCGGTACATCCCATCCCCGACCGGCCCGGCGCCGAACCGGAGCTGGGTCGTGCGGACCTCGGCCACCACGGCGGCCAGCGTCTCCGGCGGCATGGTCACCTCCATCTCGCCCAGCAGCGTCTCGACCCGGGTGGGCTCGCCGGGGAAGCCGACGCCGAGCAGCCTGCGCACCGTGCTGCGGCCGCCGTCGCAGCCGACGAGGTAGCGCGAGCGCAGCGTCGTGCCGTCGGCCAACTCGACGGTCACGCCGCCGTCGTCCTGACCGAGCCCGACCAGCTCGCAGCCGCGTCGGATCTCGACGCCGACCTCGATGGCGTGCTCGTTCAGCAGTCGGTCGGTGACGGTCTGCGGGATGCCGAGGACGTACGGATGCGCGGTGTCCAGCCGCTCCGGTGAGCGCTTGGCGATGCCGGCGAAGAAGCCACCGACCGGATACTGCTGGCCCAGCGCGAGGAACCGCTCCAGCAGACCGCGCTGGTCCATCACCTCCACGCTGCGCGCGTGCAGGCCGAGCGCACGGACGTACCTGGCTGGCGCGGTCTCCTTCTCCAACACGAGCGGCTGCACGCCGTGCAGCCGCAACTCGCTGGCCAGCATCAGGCCCGTCGGCCCACCGCCGGCAATGATCACGTCAGTCATGAGAACCCCAATTCCTCAAGCTGCGGGTCAACCAGTTGCGCAGCGCAATTCGGTGACCATTCACAACCCGCGAGACGCACTGTCCGACAACCGCTCGCGTAGTTGGCTGACCGGCGATTTCCGCAGGTCCTGGCTTCGGCTGGAGATTCTGCGGCATGACCCCGGCCTTGCCGCAAGGCCCCCGATGCGCTATATGTTGGAAGTGGCCACAACGGTCTGATCAGGCCGTCGATGCGCACTCTCCTTCCGCACCTGTCGAGCGGCCCGTTCGCGCTGTCGCGCAAGTCGCTGCACCCGCCAGACGCTGCACCCGCCGGACGCTGGCCGCGATCCATCCGGGCCATCAGCTCGACAGGTTTCGTACCCCGGCACCAAACCACCGGTACCCCGGCCACCGGCCACGCCGCTGACGTGCCGTCATCGCCCCGGCGTCTACCGGTAATTTCCGGAAGTCCTGGCCACAGCGGAACCCCCGGCATAGCATGCACGCGCTTGGATCCCTCCGGGAACCGAGGTCAGGCACACCCCCACCACCATCCAATTCGCGTAAAGGGACCACCGATGCGCCTCTGGAACCTCTCCCATCGATCACGACTCCGGTCGCGGACCCTCGCGGCACTTTGTTCGACCGCGCTCATCGCGGCCATCGCCGCAGCGCCCGCCCCGGCCGCCGCCGCGGAGGTCGTCCTCTCCAACGACTTCGAGTCCGGTTCATACGCCCCGTGGGGACCACGCGGTGACGTGACCCTGGCCATCACCGACGAGGGCCACGAGAGCGACAACAGCCTGTCGGTCACCGGCCGCACGGCGAACTGGCAGGGCCCGGCGACGAGCGCGACCGCGCTGTTCGAAACCGGTACGCCGTACTCGGTCACCGCCTGGGTGAAGCTGCCGGCCGGCACCGAGGGCACCGCCGGCGTGCACTTCACCGTCGAGGCGACCCCGGCCGACGGTGGCGACAACACCTACACCTGGATCGGCGGCAACGTCCCCACCACCGCGGACGGCTGGGTGCAGATCGGCGGCGACTACACGCTGCCCGCGGGGCTCAGCGCCGCCACCCTCTACGTCGAGGCGGAGGGGAGCACTCCGTTCCTGCTCGACGACGTCCTGATCACCGCGCCGGACGGCGGCGGGGGCGGACCGGAGCCCGGCACGGTCGTGATCGACACGGACTTCGAGGACGGCCTGGACGGCTGGGGCCCACGCGACGGCGGCCCGGGTGCCCCGAGCGTCGCGCTCACCGACGTCGCGCACGGCGGTGTTTCCGCGGCGCTGGTCACCGACCGGGTCAACCAGGGCGCCGGCCTGGGCCGTGACGTGACCGGCCTGTTCGAGGCGGGTGTGAGCTACGAGTTCAGTGCCTGGCTGCGGTTCGCCGAGGGCCAGCCGAGCGACCAGATCTGGCTCAGCCTGGCCAGCACCACCGGCGACAGCCAGTCGTTCAGCACTCTCGCCCAGTTCGAGACGGTCACCAACACCGGATGGACGGAGGTGACCGCCCGGTTCACCATGCCGGCCGCCGACAGCGCGTTCCTCTACTTCGAGACCCGCTGGCAGGGTGCGGACGTACCCGGCAACACCAGCGACTTCCTCGCCGACGACATCGTCGTACGGGTGCCCGAGCCTCCGGTCATCGAGGACCTCACCGGCATCCACGAGACCACCGACTTCCCCGTCGGCGTGGCGATCGACAGCCGGGAGACGGTCGGTGGGGCGGCCGAGCTGCTCACCCGGCACTTCAACCAGATCACCCCGGAAAACCACATGAAGCCCGAGGCCTGGTACGACGACGAGGGCAACTTCCGCCCGCACGAGCAGGCACTCGCCATGATGGACTTCGCCCGGGACAACGACCTGCGCGTCTACGGCCACGTGCTGGTCTGGCACAGCCAGACCCCGGCCTGGTTCTTCCAGGACTCGTCCGGCGAGCCGCTGACCACGTCCGCGGCAGACCAGCAGCTGCTGCGCGACCGGCTGCGTACCCACATCTTCGACGTCGCCGAATCGCTGAGCGAGCGGTACGGGCCGTTCGGCTCCGCCACCAACCCGCTGTACGCGTTCGACGCGGTCAACGAGGTGGTCAGCGACAGCGGCGAGTACGCCGACGGCCTGCGCCGCAGCGAGTGGTACCGGATTCTCGGCGAGACCTTCATCGACCTGACCTTCGAGTACGCGGACGAGGCGTTCAACGACGTCCACGCGGTCGAGGGCAGCGACCCGGTCACCCTGTTCATCAACGACTACAACACCGAGCAGAGTGGCAAGCAGGCCCGCTACCGGGCGCTCGTCGATCGGCTGCTCGCGCGCGGCGTGCCGGTGCACGGCGTGGGCCACCAGTTCCACGTCTCGTTGGCGATGCCGGTCAGCAGCCTGGAGACCGCGCTGGAGACGTTCGCGGAGCTGCCGGTGACCCAGGCCGTCACCGAACTCGACGTCACCACGGGTACCCCGGTGAGCCAGGCGAACCTGATCGAGCAGGGCTACTACTACCGGGACGCCTTCCGGATCTTCCGGGCGTACAGCGACGATCTGCTGGCCGTCACGGTCTGGGGCCTCACCGACGGTCGCTCGTGGCGGTCCGGCAACGGTGCGCCGCTGCTCTTCGACGACAACCTGCGGGCCAAGCCCGCCTACTACGGGGCGGTCGACGGTGAGCTGCCGGCACGGCTGCGTACCGCCAATGTCTTCGCCGGTGACGTGCCCCTCACCGACGACGCTCCGACGGACCTGACCTGGCGCAAGCTCCCGCTGCACCCGGTGGAGGAGACGGCACGGTTCCAGCTGCGCTGGGCGCCGGACCACTTGACCGCGTACGTCACGGTCACCGACGCCACGGTCTCCGACGACGACCGGGTCAGCTTCGTGGTGGGCGACGAGACGTACCAGGTCTCCCGCGACGGCACCGGTGACGTGCCGGCCGTGGCGGCCCAGCGGGACGGCGGCTACCACCTGGTCGCCCACCTGCCGCTGACCGGTGCCGCCCAGGGCGACACGCTCACCCTCGACGTGCGGGTCAGCGACAACGGCGTGACCTCCGGCTGGAACACCCCGGGGGCCCTCGGCACCCTCACCCTGGTGGAGGAGCTGTCGTACCTGGAGGTACGCCAGGTCGCCACCGGGCCGGTCATCGACGGCACGGTGGACGGCGTCTGGGCCCAGGCGGGCGCGGTGACCACGGACAAGGAGGTCTCCGGCACCGACGGTGCGACCGCGAAGGTCCGCACGCTCTGGCGCGACCAGACGCTCTACGTGCTGGCCGAGGTCACCGACCCGGTGGTGGACGTCTCCGGTTCCGACCCGTGGACCCAGGACTCGGTCGAGATCTACGTCGACGCCGGTAACGCCAAGAACGGTTCCTACCGCTACGACGACACCCAGATCCGGATCAGCGCCGACAACGTCGTCTCGTTCGGTACGGGCGACGAGGCGTTCCAGGCGGGCCGGTTGGCGAGCGCCGTCGTCCGTACCGATACGGGGTACACCGTCGAGGCGGCGATCAGCCTGCTCGAATACGGTGGCCTCGACACGTTCCACGGCCTGGACTTCCAGGTCAACGACGCGTCGGACGGCGCTCGTACGGCGATCCGCAACTGGGCTGAGCCGAACGGTGTGGGCTACCAGACCACCGCCCGGTGGGGGGTCGGCCGGCTGGTGGCCGGCTCCAATGTGGAGGTCGTCCTGACCAGGATCGCCCGGTGGAACTCCGACAGCGGCGGCGGCTACTGCGCCACCATCACCGCCACCAACAACAGCGACAAGGCAGTCAAGTGGTCCGCCGTCGTCGACCTCGAAGGCGACATCTACAACGCCTGGAACTTCGAACGGAAGCGGCTGTCCGACGGCAGCTACCGGATCAGTGGCGTGGACTGGAACCGGACCCTGGCGGCGGGCGCCAGCACCTTCAGCATCGGGTACTGCGCCAACCTGTGAGGCCCGGCGCCTGACGCCGAGCCGGCGAAGTCCGGCGCGGCCGAGCCGGTGAGGTAGGTCGGTGGCGGCCACCGCCCATTACGGGCGGTGGCCGCCACCGTGCGTTGCCACCTCGGCCAGGGTTGTCACTTCTCGACCACTTAACATCGACACTCTTGCATGCATCGATCGCCTCGGGTAAGAAGACTTAACACTCGTTAAGGTTCCGGTTCCTCGGGAGGAGCGACGATGAAACATGCCCTGCGACGCCTGCGAACGGTGGCTGTCACGCTCAGCGCCTGCACGCTCGGGCTGAGCCTGCTGTCGGCACCCGCCGAGGCGTACTCGGTTCAGCCTCTCGCTCCACAATCCGACCGGGCACCCGAGTCGGATCAGTTCACGGCCGAGGGCGTGACGACAGTCGGTGAACTGCGCACCGTCGACGGCTCGCTGTCGTACGCGCGCAGCGGCCGGACCCAGGTCATCCAGCACCCCGGCGCCACGTACGTCAAGGTGCACTTCAGCTCCCTTCGACTGGCCCCCGGCGAGTACGTCACCGTGTCGAGCCCGGACGGTCGGGAGAGCTACCGGTACGACCGCCACCTGAACCGGGCGACCGGCTCGGACTACACCACCGACGGACAGCCGGGCTTCTGGGCGATGTCGGTGGAGGGTGACACCGCCGTGGTGACGCTGCACAGCAGCCGTGCCTCCCGGGGCAGCGCCGCGACCATCGACCGGTTCTGGCGCGGCTACGACCGCACGGAGATCGCGCAGTACAACTTCTCCACGCAGTCCGTCTGTAGCACCGATGCCCGCCGCGACGTGGTCTGCTACCAGAGCAGCCACCCCACCGAGTACGCCCGTGGCAACGCGGTGGCCCGGCTGTTGATCAGTGGCGGCGGCATGTGCACCACCTGGCGGATCGGCAACACCAACCGCATGCTGACCAACAAGCACTGCTTCTCGACGCAGGCCGCGGTCAGCGGCAGCGAGATGCAGTTCAACTACCAGTGCGCCACTTGCGGCGGCGCGAACCCCGGCGCCGGCACCAAGGTGAGTGGTGCCACGCTCTACCGGGTGAGCAGTGGCGGCTCCAGCCAGTTGGACTACGCCCTGTTCTCGGTGAACAACTTCGCCGCCATCCAGGGGTTCGGCACGCTCTACCTGGCGACGACCGCCACCACCACCGGCACTCAGATGTACATCCCGGGGCACGGCGACGGCAGCCCGAAGCGTTTGTCGATCTTCGAAGACGCCCAGAACGGCGCGCGATGCACCGTCCGGAACGCGAACTACAACACCTGGAACATCAGCTACAGCTGCGACACCTCCGGCGGCAACTCGGGCTCGCCGGTGCTGAACAGCAGCCACCGGGTGATCGCCCTGCACCACCTCGGGGGCTGCCCGTCCAACCAGGGCGCGAAGGCACACCTCATCTACAACGAGATCGCCAGCCTGATCGACAACGGCTGATGCCCACCGGCCGGGTGGGGGCGTGCGTCGCGTCCCCACCCGGCCGACGGACAACCCGAACAGGGAGCGCAACACGATCGCACCAGCGACCGGAACCGACCGGCCTGCGGTCCCGGTAGCCCCGGCCGCGGCGGGTGATTCCAGGTCGGCGGCGATGGCGCCGTGGTGGGGCGGCGATGACAGCCGCCGGCAGACTCGCGCCGACCCGGTGGCGGCACCCAGAGGACGCCCGCGCCGGGTGACCCCTGGGAGGCGCGGTTGTGAGAGTTTCCAGATTCAGAGCGGTGGCGGCGTGCACGCTCGCCCTGCTGACGGTCGGCGCGGCAGCCGGGCCGGCCAGCGCCGCACCGAACCCTGGTGGCGGTCCCGGAAACGGTGTCGCACCGACGACCGGAGCGGATGCCGGCGCCGGATCGGCACCACGGACGCAGCCGGACACCGTCGACCCGGACCGCCGGGACACGCTGCTGGCGAAGGGCTGGCGTTCGTCGCAGGACGTCGCCTGGACCACCTTCGGTGACGCCGAGGGATTCCACGTGCTCGCCGCTGACGCCCGCACCGGTTACACCTGGCGCACCGTGACCAGCCTGGCCGAGCCGGGCTTCGACGCCGACCAGTGGATCGGCAACGCCTGCCTGACCGGATCAGGTCGCCGGCTGGTGGTGGTCTACGCGCCGCGTACGTTCACCAACGACGCGGACCTGTTCGACCGGGGCGGGTTCACGGCGGTGGTCGACCTCCGCAGCGGCGCGGTGCGCAAGCTGCCGGTGCAGAGTTCGCTGGCGTACTTCAACCCGGGCTGTGGCGCCGGTGAGACCGCCGTGGTGACGCAGTTCGGCGGCAAGCTGGTGGACGACCCGTCGGCGACCCGGGTGGAGAGTCGGCTACGCACCGTGGACGCTGCCGCCGGCACCGTCTCGGCGCCGGTGAAGCTGGCCACCGAGGTCACCTCCGCGGTGCCGGTCGGCGACGCGGTCGTCGCCGCGGCGAACGGCGCGCTGGTCGACGTCGCGCCGGACGGCACGACGCGGCGGATCGCGCCCGCCTCCGGGGTGCCGTTCCGGCTGGTCCCGGATGGCTCCGACGGCCTGGTCTTCCTCGATCTGGCCGAGCAGCGGGTACGCGTCAAGCGGACCACGCCGCGCGCCGGTGCCACCGTGCGCACCCTGGCCGAGGGGGCGGAGGGCGAGCTGAGCGTCGCCCGGGGCGCCGCCGGCCGGGTCTTCCTCACCGGCCGGCCCGACCGGGTCGGCGCGCTGCCGGCAGGGATCCGCGCGGTCGACGCCCCGCAGCACAGCGAGATCTCCTCACTTGGGCAGCTCGCCCTGACCCGGGTCACCAGCCCGGGTAGCGGCGACCCACGCGCGGCGACCCGGGAGCCCGGGGTGCCGGAGCAGGTCCAGATCAGCGCCACGGCGCTCGGCACCGGCGGCGACGTCGCGTTCGAGGTGCGGCCGGAGGCGACCGGGACCGCCGCCGCCAGCGGCCGGGCCGCGCATCCGAAGCTCGGCACCCCGGCTGGGGAGGGCCCGACCGCCGGTGCCCGAGCCGCCGCCACCGGTTCGCCGACCGACCCGGTGGAGGCCGAGCGGTACTGCTCGGTCCCCCGCAACGACCCTCGGAACCAGGCGCTGCAACCGAAGCCTCGGCAGGTCGAATGGGCGGTGAACCAGGCGATCACCAACTCGCTGCACGTGACCCGGGAGGCGAACTGGAAGAACCTGGGAATGCCCGCGTACACCCCGCAGGGCCTGTTCCCGCGCCGGGATCTGCTCGGTGGTGGTCGGGTGCCGGCCCAGATCATGCTCGGCATCATCGCCCAGGAGTCGAACATGTGGCAGGCGTCGCGGTACGCGCTGCCGGGTGTGACCGGCAACCCGCTGATCGGGAATTTCTACGGCCGCGACGTCTACAACGACACCCCGGACGACGACTGGGACATCCGCTGGGAGGAGGCCGACTGCGGCTACGGCGTGGCGCAGGTGACCGACCGGATGCGGCTGGCCGGGCGGGAGAAGCCGGGCGAGACGGCGCTGCCGTACCAGACCCAGCGGGCGGTGGCGCTGGACTTCGCCGTCAACGTCGCGGCCGGGCTGCAGATCCTGCAGGACAAGTGGAACCAGACCCGGTCGGCGGGGTTGGTCGTCAACAACGGCTACCCGGCGTACATGGAGAACTGGTTCTTCGCCATCTGGGCGTACAACTCGGGCTTCTACCCCGACAAGGGCGACGGGTCGCCGTGGGGTGTGGGCTGGCTGAACAACCCGATCAACCCACGGTACGACCCGGTGCGCAAGCCGTTCCTGGAGGAGACCTACGCCGACGCGCGGACGCCGCAGAAGTGGCCGTACCCGGAGAAGATCATGGGTTGGGCCGGGCACCCGGTGGAGATCAGCGAGTCACCGACGACCCTGGTCGCCGGATACCGGGCCGCGTGGTGGTCCAGTGTGGCCTCGCGGGCCGCGGTGAAGCCGCCGAGGGAGCAGTTCTGCGACGCCACGAACCACTGCGACCCCACGGGCCGCTATGTGCCGAACGACCCGGATGTGATCGGCGAGCCGGCCGGGCCGTGCGCGCACCGCAACGCGGCCGGCTACTACGACCTGCGCTGCTGGTACAACCAGCCGGTGGCCTGGAAGGGCGGGCCGGGGTTGGCCTGTGACTGCGGCAACGAGGTGTTGCGCTTCGATCCGGGGTACGCCTACCAGGAGGACGGCACGAGCTTCCCGCCCCGGTGTGACCTGTCCGGGCTGCCCTCCGGCGCCCGGGTCATCGACAACCTGCCGGACGGGGTGCCGGCGGTCCGCTCCGGCTGCGGCCGACCCTGGTCGAACGCGGGCAGTTTCGGACTCCGGTTCGGCAGCAACTACTTCGGTGAATACCCGTCCAAGGTGGACTTTCATCAGCTCGGTGGCGGGTTCGGTGGGCACTTCTACAT
Source organism: Micromonospora phaseoli (assembly GCF_900109115.1). Classification (GTDB taxonomy): domain Bacteria; phylum Actinomycetota; class Actinomycetes; order Mycobacteriales; family Micromonosporaceae; genus Micromonospora; species Micromonospora phaseoli. The sequence goes on along the minus strand of NZ_FNYV01000001.1, from coordinate 588,068 downwards.
GGGTTACACCCGCAAGGAGGGCAACCTGAACGACCAGATGAAGATCACCGGCACCTGGACGATCAACCCCACCAACGCGTGGACCCGGGTCCTGGTGCACATCCCAGACCACGCCGCGTACACCCGGCAGGCCGACTACAAGATCTACCTGCCCGGTCAGAGCACCTCGACCCGGCACCGCTCGGTGCCCACCCGATGGCAGCAGCACAAGTGGCTCGACCTGGGGGTCTTCGACTTCCGGGGCAGCGGCACCCCGAAGGTGGAGCTCTCCACGGTCTCCCAGGACGGCGACGGAGTCCACAAGATCGTCTGGGATGCGATCGCGGTGCAGCCGCTGTCGGCCAAGCCCCGGCACTTCGTGGTCGGCATGGGCGACTCGTTCTCCTCCGGCGAGGGAGCCGGGGAGTACACCCGCGTCTCCGACCAGTACGGCGACGACCGCCCCTTCAAGAACTCCTGCCGGCGCAACGCCCACGGCTGGGCACGGCAGGTCGTGCTGACCGGGGCACCGGACGGTCGGTCGCTGGGCAGCCTCTCCGACAGCCTGCACACCAACGTGGACTTCCACCACATCGCCTGCGCCGGGGCGCAGACCCACCACGTGATGGCCACCAGGACGGCGGCGGGGCAGCCCGCACCGGCCAACGCCATGGGTAACGTCCCTCGGGACACCTCCAACGGGGAGCTGACCCAGATCGACCAGGGCTTCCTGGACGAGAACACCACGCTGGTCATGCTCACCATCGGCGGCAACGACGCCGGCTGGACCGACGTGTTCGGTGAGTGCGCGCTGAAGAACTGCATGGAACCGGGCTTCACTCTGCCCGGCGACAGCCAACCGATGACGGTGGCGGTTCCGGCCCGTTTCCGCGACAAGATCAAGCTCGACGTGCGCCGGGTGGTCACCGAGATCCGGCAACGAGCACCGAACGCGTGGATCGTGCTCGCCGGCTACCCGCAGATCTTCAAGTCGGGCACCACGTACGACATCAACCCGCTGCCCGGGGTGTCGATCGGGATCACCGCCGAGGAGGTCGACTGGCTCAACGACATGGCCCGGGTGGCCACCACCGAACTGCTCTACACGGACATCGCCAACAAGATCAACGGCATCGACGTACGGGCCGACTTCGCCGGGCACGAGCTCGGCACCGCCGACACCACCGAGAACTGGCTCAACGGCTACATACTGGGCGATGCGTTCCGCTTCGCTGACGACGACGGGGAACCGAACGACTCGTACTTCGGTGCCGGTTCCTTCCACCCGAACGCCAACGGCTTCCGAGCGTACGGCGGGGCGGTCTCCGACCGGCTCTCCGCGCTCGGCTACCGCTGGAGCTGACCGGCGCCCCTGGCGCTCACTGCGCCACCCCGGCGTCCCCGCTCACGGGCGGGGACGCCGGTCCGTCCGGAAGGAGAATGTCGTGTCCGAGCCGTCGTCGGGACCATCCGATTCGCGGCCCGCGTCGGCGGCGGCGCAGGGCCCGGGGTTCGTCGACTCAAGACTGCCTGCATCCTCGGTCTGGCGGGTCACGATTGCCGCACTGCTCGGTGCGGTGATCGGCACCGTGATCGGCGCGACGTGGCAGGCGTTGAGCGAGCCAGACCGACCGGCCGAGGACTCTCTGGGTCTGCTCCACCTCGCCCTGGTGCTCGGTCTGCCGGTGCTGGTCGTGGTGAGCTGGGGTGTACTGGCGCTGACCGGCCCCGCATGGGTGGCGCCCACAGTGACCATCGCGGGGCTGGCTGCCGGAAGCTACGCCGTGGGCGTGTACCAGAAGACCACGGGGACATCGGGGGCACCGCCGGTCGCGCTCCCTGCGCTGGCCTGGTGCGCCAGTTACGCCGCCGTCGCGCTCGCCTGCTCACCCCGGGTGTCCCGGCTGCTCCGGGGCGCCATGCTCGCCCTGCTGATCGCCCCGGCTGTGCTGTTTCTCGTCCGCTGAGACCCGGGCTCAACGGTCGGTTGCCGCCAGCGACGGAGATGACCGGCTCGCCTCGGCGCGCCGGCCACCTCCACCCTCATCGGTCAGAACAGCCAGGTCGGCAGCTCCGGCTCACCGCGCAGCGGGACCATCGGCTGCGCAGCGGGGCCGGCATCCTGGTTCGGTGCCCGACCACGAGCACCGTCTGAGGTCGTGCCGGGCGGCGGTGCCGCGGCGCACCGGGTACCCTCCGCCGGCACGACGAGGTCGATCAGGTACGCCTCGATCGCCTCGTCCGCGCAGGCCACCCGGCCGTACACGATGTGCCCCCAGCCCTCGTAGGTCAGCAGTTCGGCACGGTCACCGAACTGGTCGGCGGCACCGAGCGCCCAGTTGTAGCCGGTCGCCGCGTCGTGCAGCGAGTTGGCGAACAGGAGCTTCGCCTCGTTGGTCGGCGTGATCCGCCGCTGCGGGTTGTTCGCCGGGGTCGGCCAGCCCAGGCAGATCGCGCCGACCGCCGCCCGTGGCGGGTTCGGTAGGTCCGGCGCGGCGAGTTGGGCCGCGGCGGCGATGGAGCGCCACTGCGTGAAGTTGGGTGCCGTCAGGTTCCAGTCCTGACAGAGGACCGCCTGGTACGCGAAGGCCACGACCGTCGGTTCCGCCTCGGCCGACTCCCGCGCCGTCGCCGGCACCGACGTCCCCCATGGCCGTCCCGAGTCGACCCGCTCCAACTCGGCGGCGATCTCAAGCCAGTACGGCTGGTGGTTCACGTTGTTCAGCACGAAGTTGACCAGGTCCTGCTGGGTGATCTTGTAGCTGTGGTCGTCCGGGTCCGGCAGCTCACCCCGGGCCGCGCGGTCGAGCAGCCGTTGCCAGAACTGGCGGATGTTGCGGCCGTACAGGGCGCACTGCTGCAGCCGGGCACAGCCGGCCACGAACTCGTCGAACGAGTCCTGCCCGGTGGCCGCCTGGGTGACAGCGAAGCCGCGGGCGTCCTGACTGTGATCCATGGTGCTGTCGGCGACGATGGCGCGTACCCGGTGCGGATACAGTTCCGCATACTGCTGGGCCATCAGCGTGCCGTACGACATACCGAAGAAATTAAGCTCGGCGTCACCGACCGCCGCCCGAATGGCGTCGATGTCCCGGATCACTTGCAGCGTGTCCACGTGGTCGAATACCGGCCCACTGTTGGCGCGACAGTCATCGGCCAGTGCCCGGCTCGCGGTGGCCATCGCAGCGAAGGAGCCGGGCGTCGTGATCGGCTCGCTCGGCAAATCGAGGATCCTGTCCAACGTGCACATGATCGGCGAGCTGCGAGCCACCCCACGTGGGTCGAATCCGACGATGTCAAAATGACGACGCAATTCGTCGCCATAACTGGCCCACAGCGCCGAGTCGACGCCGGAGCCACCCGGCCCGCCCGGATTCACGATCAGCGACCCACGGCGTACCGCCGGATCGGTGGCCGGCCGCTTGGCCAGCGCCAACTCGATGGTCGGGCCATCCGGATCGGCCCAGTCGACCGGTACCTCCAGGGTGCCGCACAGGGCACTGGAATCCTGCTCGCAGGGCGCCCACTGCACGTCCGGAGTCGGGGACGCGGACGCGGACGACGGGGCGAGCGGCACCAGCACCACCCCCACAGTGACCCCGGCGATCAATCGCTGGATCAATTTTCTGCGCATGCTCCCTCTCCCAGATCTTCCCGGCCCCCTGCCGGGCGTTGCCGAAGTTAGCGAATCCGTCGGGGCCCGGGGTTACCGAGAAGTGTCGTCGGCAATACCGTTCGGATCGACCTGATCAAGAACGGGCCGAAAGGGATGTCGACTTTTCCGCGCTCACCTACGTGAATTGTCAGGTCACTGCCGTCCGAGGGGTTGCCGTGACGGGCATTTCGGCACCCGGAAAGAGGCCCGCCCGACGTCTGTCAACATGGCGGAAGTCACAACAAGAATCGAGGTTCATATTCACCTCGTCGGCGCTCTCCTGCAACGTTCGCTAAAACTGCGTGACGAACTGGAAACGCCACAGCGCGTCGAGTCCCCGGGGAGCGCGCCCAGCACCGTCCGGTGATCCGCCGCCTGACGTGGAACCGCGCCGGGCGCCGCGACGTCCGACCCACCATGCGGGCACCAGGGTTTCGAGCGTTGGCCGTCGCAACGCTGCTGGCCGGCTGTGCGGCCCAGCCGACCCCGGCCGCTGGGCCAACCTCCTCGCCGTCCATACCTCCGACAGCAGCGGGCACGCGGGACTGCGGCACACTCACCCTCCGCCAGGGCCAGGAGCTGCCACCCGACGCGCTGCAATGCGTCATCGAGGCCACCGAGACCCGGCAGCCGGCCCAACTGGTCGTCACGCTTCCGACGATCGAGGGCGACCCCATCACCACCAGCTATTCCGTCACCGCCGACGGACAAGTGGAGGTGACCACCGACGCCCGGGCTGACCGGCTCGGCTCCGGAAACGTGGAGCGCCAGACCTGCACCGGGCCGACCATCCAGGACGGCCTCAGGCTGAGCTTCGCCACCTGCTCCAGCCCCGAGGTCGGCTGAGGCGTATCCGGGGAGGCGTCGAATGGCATGAGGATCGCCCATTTCTGTGACAGCCACCCGGATCGCCCCGACGGCGTGGCGACCGCCGTCGCGGCCACCGTGTCGCTGCTGCGGGGTGCCGGCCACGAGGTGCAGCTCTACCAGCCAGCGCCGTTGTTGGGCGGCCGGGGCGAGCCCTACCGAGTGCGCTCGGTGCCGGTGCCACTGCGCGAGATCCGCTTCGGCGTGCCGCGCTTCGCCGCTCGGCGGCCGCTGCCGGACATCGTGCACATCCACACGACCGGGCCGATCGGGATCGGCGGGCTGCGGTACGCCCGAGGGCACCGGATCCCCGTCGTCATGACCTGGCACATCGACCTACTCGCCTACTCCGCCTTCTTCCCCGAGATTCAGATCGGCGCCGCACTCGCCGCCCTGCATCTCCGGCTCGGGTGGACGGCCCGCGACTACCTGCGCCTGATCCGGCCCGGCACTGGACGCCAGGATCAGCTGCTTCGCCTCGGCGATGCGTTCATGGATCGCGTCTCGCTCATCCTCGCGCCGTCGGACAAGACCGCGGCGAGTCTCGCCGGGTTCGCCCGAACGCCACCTGTTCGGACAGTGCCGACGTCGCTGACACTCGCCGACGACCCGTTGGACCGGACGGAGATCCGTCGGACACTGGGCATCCCCCCGGCCGTACCGGTGGTGCTCGCGGTCGGCCGGGCCACCCCGGAAAAGAATCCGTCCCTGCTGCTCGCCTCGTTCGCCCAACTGCTGCGGCAGATCCCCGACGCCCAGTTGGTGATGCTCGGCGTCAGGCAGCGGCGCCGCGCCCTGCTGCGCCTGGCCCGCGAGGTCGGGGTCGTTCATGCGCTGCGGATCGTGCCGCCGGTCCCGCACGCGCGGATGGGCGGGTACTACCGGATGTCCGACGTGCTCGCCTTCGCGTCGACCACCGACACCCAGGGCCTGGTGCTTCTGGAAGCAGAACAGGTCGGCCTCCCGCTCGTGCTCGCCGATCCGGCGCTGGCCACCCGTCCGGGTGCCAACCCGAACGAAGCCCAGGTCGGCCGGCTCAGCACACCGCCGCGAGCGGCACCGTTCGCCGCCGCACTCTGTCGAGTGCTTTGCGACCCGGAGCTGCACCAGCGGCTGGCCGAGGCGGGCCGAGACGCGGCCGCCGCCTATCCGGCGAGCCGCTACCTCGACCAACTGCTGGCGGCCTACTCCTCGGTCCACCCATCGCGCCGGATCGGTCCAAGGCGGTACGAGCAGCGCCGAGGCAGGCCGACCGATCAGCCTCCAGGTAGTCCCTGACGCCGACGGGGGCGTCAGCGGAGTGGACGGGGAAGAGGCACTTCCCCGCTTATCGCCTTCCTGGCCAATTCGGTGCGTTGTGGGTGGAGAGCGTCGTCGTGTAGAGGGTGGCTAGGCACGTTGATGCATTGTTGGCCCGGCAGGGCGCTGCAAACGGGACATTGGAGGAACAGCCCGCTGGATGGCACAAGTTCGACACCCTGTGCCAGGGCCGATCTACCGATCGTGACAATCGCCTTGTACAGGTCGTAGTCCTGGTGCCGGGCAGCGGCAGCAGCCACCTCCCGCATGCCCTCCCAGAACTTTTCGGCTGCCCTTGGTTCATTGATGTCTACCCGCACGATCGCGCATCCCCACCGTCGAGCCGGGCAAACCCCCCGTCCAGCGTTTCCAGAGCTGTCGGTTACGGGTTGGGGAGTCTCGCCGGTTCCGCGTCCGCCGGGTACCAGCGGAGTTCGACGGTGTTGCCGTCCGGGTCCTGAACGTAGAGGGAGAGGCCCTCGCCTCGGGCGCCGTAGCGGCTCACCGGTCCTTCGAGGACGGTGAACACGCCGGCGGTGATGACGTCGTGCCAGTCCAGCGGGTCGACCACCAGGCAGATGTGGTCGACGTTCGACTCGCCTCGGTGGTGCTGGACCAGATCGATGATGGTGTCCGGGGTGATCCGGACGGAGGGGAATGGGACCCGCCCGGCCCGCCACTCGTCGACGCGCATGGTTTCGAGGCCGAGCATCGTCGAGTAGAAGGCGAGTGATCGCTCGACATCCTCGACGTTGAGGACCAGGTGGTCGAGAGCCCTGACCTGCACGATGCTCACTCTGCCTCCAGGGCGCGCGCCTGGCGCAGCCAGTCGGCGAAGAGCGGTTCGTCGATGTCCGCGGTGGTGGAGAGCCGCACCGAGGCCATCTGCCGGGCGCCCGGGATCAGACGATCCGACCGATCGGTGACTTCCTGGCCGCGCCACAACCCAAAGGTGAGGTACGAGGTGTAGGCCTTGAGCAGGCAGATCGGCTGCCGTCCCGGGGCCTCGCCGAGTCCCCACACCGGGTTGCCGTGCCACATCACCCCGGCGGCGTCCGCCAGCGTCCCGTCGATGACCGGGCGTACCACCTCGGCCGTCTCTCTCAGTGCGGCGTTGAGTCCGGCCAGGTAGTCGTCGACGCTTGTCGTCTTCATGATCGTTCCTCTCGATCCCTTTGGGGAACGTTCGCTCAGTGGTGCCTCCAACGATTCGCGAAAGGGCGACGCCGACCAAGCCATGATCGGACTACGATCGTTGAGCCGGATTCAACGAAAGAGCGGCGGGATGCTGGAGCGACACGAGATCGAGACCTTCCTGACGCTCGCCGACGAGCTGCACTTCGGTCGTACCGCCGAACGCCTGCGGGTGACCACCGGCCGGATCAGCCACGTCATCAGGAAGCTGGAGCGGCGGGTCGGGGCTCCGCTGTTCGAGCGCACCAGTCGAGTCGTCCGCATCACGCCCATCGGCCGGCAGTTGGCCGACGACCTGGCCCCGGTGGTCGAGCAGATGGACACGGCCCTGCGCCGTGCGATCGAGGCCGGCCGTGGCGTGACCGGCCAACTCCGGGTGGCGTTCCTCGGTGAGTACCTCGCGCCGGTGCTGCTCAAGGCGGTCAAGCTGTTCACCGCCCGGCACCCCGACTGCGACGTGGACGTACGCGAGGTGCAGCTGTCCAGCTCACGGGCCAGCCTGCTGGACGGCTCGATCGACATCCTCGTCGCCTCGTACCCGTTCGACGGCATGGCTCGTGGGCCCGCGCTCATGGTGGAGCGGCGCGTGCTGGCGGTGGCCGTCACACACCCGTTGGCCGACGCGGAGTCGGTCTCGCTGGAGGTGCTCGCCGACCACCCGGTCGTCCAGTATCCGGCGATAACGTCAGCGGCGTTCAAGCGGGACCGCACGCCCGAGCACACGCCGTCCGGCCGCATGATCCCCAAGGGCCCGCACGGCAACACCTTCTCCGAGATGCTGTCCCTCGTCGCGATGGGCCGGGGCGTGCTGCCGGTGGGCGAGCAGACCGAGCACTACCACCCCCGCCCCGACATCGCCTACGTACCGATCCACGACGCCCCACCCATCGAGCGCGGACCGATCTGGCTGGAGGCAAACACGACCACGCGGGTACAAGAGTTCGTCCAGGCCGCGACGGACGCCAACACTCCGCACCCGCGGGCCCGGACCGGTTGGCGACCGACGGTCGAGCAGACGCGGCGAGCCGACGGCGTGGTCTGAGGTTCGCTACGGCCCAGAAATCAGCATCTACTTCGCGATTGTGTTTCCGATGAAGGTGAAAGCGCCGCGCCGAAGCGGGCGGCAACCGTGGCCACGGCGGCGCGTAGTTCGGCACCCTCCTCCACAACGAAATCGAACGGGACGGTGGCAAGCCACTCCTGCGCGTACATCGCCGGGTTTCGGGTGCTGCCGACCAGCACGCACCGGTCGCCGTCCGGCTCGAGGCGGCCCATCGGCGGGCGGATCCACGGCGCCACTTTCTCCCGCGGCGCGTCGAACACCACCCGGGTGGGGTATTTCCAGCCAGTGCCGAGATTCTCCTCGAGCGCGGCGACCGGATCCAGGTCGCCGGGCGGTGTGAAGCCGTGCGGGGTGTGCCGCGTGGCTCGGATCCGGTCGACCCGGTAGGTGCGGATCGCGTCCGCGCGGTGCGAATGGCACAGCAGGTACCAGCGTCCGTGCCGCACCACGACCGCCCACGGGTCGACCTCGGCGTCCCACTGCTCGCCGCTCTCACTCCGGTAGGTGACCAGGATGCGGCGACGGTCGGCGACGGCGGTGACCAGCGCGCTGATGATGGTGGGGTCGGGGCGGGTCGACTGCCGGTCCGGGGCGGCCGAGGCGTAGGCCCACAGCGCCGCCGCCTGCCGTCCGATGCTCTCGGGGAGGGCCCGGATGACCTTGCCGAGCGCCGAGCCGACCAGGTCGTCGGCGTCGATCGCGGCCGGTTGCCCGTCGAGCACAGCCATGACCAGGCCGAGTGCCTGCTCCTCGGTGAAGACGACCGGCGGCAGCCGGGTGCCCCGGCCCAGCCGGTAGCCCCCGTACGGGCCGCGAGTCGACTCGACCGGGATGCCGGCCTCGCGGAGGATGCCGACGTAGCGCCGCGCGGCCCGCTCCGTCACGCCCAGCGACGAGGCGAGCTGGTCTGCGGTCGTGCCGGGACGGGCCTGCAGGATCTCGAGCGCGCGCAGCGCCCGGGCGGTCGGGCTCGGACCAGTCGACACAAGGAGCAGGGTACCGGAAGCAGATCGTCCGGAATTGGTTCTAGGTTGATCGCATGACCGGAGAACAGATCGTGCTCGTGGGTGGCCTGTGGCTGGACGGTTCGGCGTGGAGCGGCGTCGCCACCGAGCTGACGAAACGGGGCCGGCACGCGGTGCCGGTGACCCTGCCGGGCCAGGGCGACGGGCACACCTCGGCGACGCTCGCCGACCAGGTGGCCGCGGTGCTCGCCGCCGTGGACGCGGAGCCCGGCGGGTCCGTGGTGGTGGGGCACTCCGCCGCCTGCACCCTGGCCTGGCTGGCGGCCGACGCACGGCCCGGACGGGTGGCCAAGGTGGTGCTGATCGGCGGGTTCCCGTCGGGCAACGGGCAGCCGTATGCGGACTTCTTCCCGATCGTCGACGGCGTCATGCCGTTCCCGGGCTGGGAGCCGTTCGACGGAGCGGACGCGGCGGACCTGGACGAGCCGGCGCGGCAAGCGTTCGCAGCGGCGGCGATCCCGGTCCCCGCCGGCGTGGCCAGGGGCGTCGTACAACTGACGGACGAGCGGCGGTTCGACGTACCCGTCGTGATGGTGTGCCCCGAGTTCACGCCGGCCCAGGCGCGCGAGTGGATCGCCGCTGGAGACCTGCCCGAACTGACCCGGGCAAAGCACGTCACCCTGGTCGACATCGACTCCGGCCACTGGCCGATGCTCACGCGCCCAGCGGAGCTGGCGATGATCCTGGCGACGGTCTAGCAACGTCCCCAACGATGAGGCCGGCACAATCCGCTTGCAGCCGCATGTGGTCGATGATCGGATGCCGTCCATAATGACGGCCTGCCGCGAGTCGTCCACCCTCTATCAAGCTGCCGACGGCAGGGAACTGCCCCTGCTGCTCTTCGAGCCGGGCGATGGGACGCGGCCCCGCACCGGCATCGTCGTGTTCCATGGCGGCGCGTTGCGCGAGGGATCGGCCGACGGGCTCGCCCCGCACTGCCAGAAACTGGCGTCGCGCGGAATCCTCGCGGTGTCAGCCGGGTACCGGCTGCTCGGTCAGGGCGCTGCCAGCATCGACGACTGCATCGCCGATGTTCGGCGCGCGGTCGAACAGTTCGGCCGGCTGGCCGCGCTGCGCGGCCTGGAAGCCCCACATCTGGCCTCGGGTGGCAGTTCGGCCGGAGCCCATCTCGCCCTCGCTGCCGCGATGATCGCCCCGAGCGAGCCCGCCCCGGCACCGGAGCCCGGCGTCGCAGCCGTCGTGGCACTCAATCCAGCAGGGACGGATCTGCGCTTGTTCGACCCAGCAGTGCGACGCCACCTCGAACACCAGGTCGGCATCGCCGCCGGCAGACTGACCGACTACTCGCTGATCCGGTACGTGCGGTCAGGAAATCCGCCGATGCTGATTCACCACGGCACCCGCGACGAGATCGAGCCGATCGAAGGTGTGCGGCGGTTCCGAGACGCGATGGTGCGCGCTGGCAACGAGTGCACGCTACGCGAGTACGAGAACGCCGCGCACGGATTCCACTACCCCGGCAACGGCGCGCACTTCGACGACGTTGTCGACATCACCGCGCGGTTCCTCCTCGATCGGATCGCAGCGAATTAGACCGGCAGACATCCACTCCCACGGACCTGGTACCGCTTGCACCACCGTCTCGCGTTCCCGCCGTCGCGGTGGACGCAGTCCGTTCCCGGGTGCAAAGCGGTAGGCCGGCTTCCATGCTCTGGCTGCCGGCCTACCGACGACGGACCTCATCGACAGGTCAGCCGGTGATCACCGGCCAGGCGTAGGCGAGCAGGGCGAAAGCGGCACCCAGGAGCGCGAGCGAGACGCCCCGGGTACGCAGTGGCAGGGCGGCGAGCACGAGCAGGATGACGGCGACGATGTAGAGAAATGCCTGGACCGACATGGAGCTCTCCTTGATCAGGGGATGGATGGCGGCTCACGCTGTCCGCCGGGTGCCCCCGTACCCATTCGCGCAGGCTCTCTACCACCTGCCGGTCAAACTCGTCGATGGCGGCGGCACGACCGGGCGAGGTGACGGGTCGCGAGTTCCTCGGTCACGATCCCTCCGGTGGGTTGGCCGGCTGCTGTCCCGGCCAGAACGGCCACTCCTCGAACGACCGACAACGTCCGTCATCGGCGAACCGCATGATCCACAGGTCGCGGTACTCCTGGTCGACCGGATCGCCGTAGCGGACCTCCTGGCGCGAGACCGCGGTGTCGCCGTCGACCGCGACGATCTCCGTGGTCATCTGGAACACCTCGTCCGGACCCTTGCGCTGTTCTTCCCACATCCGGGCGATGGCCGGCAGGCCGACGACGGGCGTCCAGTACGGCCCCTGGCTGTAGCTCGCATCCTCGGTGAAGAGCGTGACCAGCGCGTCCGTGCCCGGCGTCCGCCACACCTGCTCGTAGGCGGCGATCCAATCGTCGACCTGCTTCCTGTTCATGGACAACACCTTGCCACTCAGAGGGCGGCAGGCGACGGGAACCGGCCAGCCGCGGAAGATTCAACGCCAGCGCGCTCCGGTCAAGGCTTGACCGGCCGGTACCGCACACTCAGCTCGGCCGTGGGGTCGCCGGCACCGACCCGGTGGAGGTAGTGCGGCCGGCCACCGGGGAGGTCCAGCAGCCGGATGCCGTCGCCGAGCAGCACGGGCGCGATGTGCAGGTTGATCTCGTCGAGCAGTCCGCGTTCGAGAAGCTGGCCGCCGATCGTCGGCGACAGCACCTCGACGTTCCGGCCGCCGGCCGCGGCCAGCGCGATCCGCACCGCCTCGGCCACGTCACAGTCGAGGAACGTGACGCCGTCGGCGGGCTCGGCGTCCTCGGGGTGGTGGGTGAGCACAAAGATGGGTCCGGTCCAGTCGCCGCCGTAGACCATGCTCGGATCCGGGAACTGGTCCCAGCCGCGCCGGCCGCCCAGGATTGCGCCGGTGGTCCTGACGTACTCGTCGATCAGGCCCGGCTGGGGCGAGATGCCGGTCATCATCCAGTCCATCTCGTGGTTCGGCCCGGCCACGAACCCGTCCAGGGACATGGTGAAGTGCCAGAGCACCTTGCCGTTCGCGGTCTGCGGTTCGATGTCGTTCACTGCTGTCTCCTCTGCCGGCTGATTACCTCGTGCGGTATTGAGACGGCATCCACCGCGGAACCTCATCGGTCCAGGGTGGGTGGGAGGTTGAACGACGGGAACAGGGCCGGCTCGTGGAACGCGACGATCTCGGCTATCCGGCCGTCGCGGACCCGCAGCACGCCGATACCGAACGGCTCGTACGCGTGCCCGCCCGGCGGACACCGGTACGTCGCCGCGGCCAACTCGCCGTTGGCGCTCGCCGGCACCATGCGCAGCGTTCCGATGTAGTCGGGTGAGCCGGCGTCCCAGCTCGCCGACAGCGCTGCCAGCACGCCGTCGCGGTCGGCGAACCACTCCGGGTACGGCGGCATCGTCGCCCGCACGTCCCGCGCCAGCAACTCCGCGACCTCGGTCAGGTCGCCGCGCTCCACCGCGGACATGTAGCGGCGCAGAATCCTGCGGTCGGAGTCGGTGGGCGGGGCTGACGGGGCCCAGTCCGACCGGCCGGGCGGCAGGTGGGCGCGTAGGGTAGCTCTGGCCCGCTGCAGGGCGCTGTTGACCGAGGCGACACTGCCGTCCAGGGCCTCGGCCGTCTGGCGGACCGGCCAGCCCAGCACGTCACACAGGATCGTCGCGGCGCGCTGCCTCGGCGGCAGGTGCTGGATGGCGGCCAGGAACGCCAGCTCCAGGGTCTCCTTGGCGACCACCGCGGCCTCCGGGTCGTCGGCGCTCGACGCCACCGGCTCCCACAGGTGGCCGGGGAACGGCTGCAACCACGGGCCGTCCGGCGAATCGGCCTGGTCGGGCAGCGTCCGGCGGCTCCGGCCGTCCAGGAAGTCCAGGCAGGCGTTGGTGGCGATCCGGTACAACCAGGCGCGCAGTGAGGAACGGCCCTCGAAGCCGTCCCGGCCGCGCCACGCCCGCAGGAACACCTCCTGGACCAGGTCCTCCGCCTCGTCGAACGACCCGAGCATCCGGTAGCAGTGCACCCGCAGCTCGCCCCGGTGCCGCTCGGCACGTTCGGCGAAGTCGTTCACCGGGTGGCCCTCCGCTCGGCCCACCACTCGCCGAACGCCTCCTCCGAACCGAACCTCATTCGCCCGACGGTATCCGGGCCGGCACCGCGACGCGTGTCAAGGGGACCCCAGGCCGGCCCGGCCGGGCGAGTTCGCCGCCCCGGGACCGCAGGAACGGGCGTTCCAGCAGGAGGTATCCCAGTGCGGTGCCGGTGAGGGCGATTCCGAGGCCGACGGCGGCGACCGCCGGGGCCGGCAGCCCCCACCAGCCGCTGCTGAGCAGCGTGATCGGCATCCGGCGTCTTGTCGGCGGCAGACCAGGGTGTCGGCGGTGGTCGGTGACGACATGGCCCACAGTCGGGTCGGCACAGGTACGGCTGGGATGATCGTGGCCATGTGGTGGGAGTCGCGGTGACGGCCACGTCGGATCGTGGAGTGGCACGGGCGCACGGTTCGTTGGCGGTCTATCCCGGTACGTTCGATCCGTTCACCCCGGGGCACCGCGACCTGGTGGCCCGTGCTCGGGTGATGTTCGACCGGATCATCGTGTTGCTGGCGGTGAACGCCGACAAGCAACCAACCGCCGAGGCCACGGCCAGGGCCGCACGCGTACGCGACACCATGCCGGCAGCCTGGGCCAACGTCGAGGTGGACACCTGGACCGGCCTGACCACCGCCTACTGTCTGCGTCGCGGTGCCACGGTCATCGTCCGCGGCCTGCGCACGGCCGCCGACCTTCGCTACGAGTACCAGCTCGCGGCGATGAACGAACAACTCGGCATTCAGACGGTCTGGTTGCCGTCCCGTCCGCAACTGGCCGCCACGTCGTCCACGGTCGCCCGCGCATACCGCTCGGCACAGTCGGCCCGCCCGTCGCACAACGCGCAGGAGTGACGCCCGTCAGGGATCGTCGCGCTACCCTCCCGGGCATGACGCGTCACCTTGTCGTGCCCGGTCGAGGAGTTCCCTTCCCAGACCACTGGTCGCGCGGCTGGGTCAGGGACTATCCGGAGTACCAGTGGGCGCCCGAACCGCCCGGGCCACCGTACGTCGCCGCCGAACGGGTCGCCGCGCTGCACGCTGCCATCAGCGCCGACAGTGAGCCCGCGATCCTCGTGGCGCACAGTGCGGGATGCCTGACCGTCGCCGTCTGGGCCAGCCAACACGTCGGTCCCGTCCGGGCCGCACTGCTGGTCACGCCGCCGTACCTGGATCCGGACTGGACCCCCGACCCGCACGAGACCGTCGATGTCTTCATCGACCACGTGCCACGCGAGCCACTGCCCTTCCCCTCGATCCTGGTCGCCAGCCACAACGACCCACATGCCACGTTCGAGCAATTCGAAGCGTACGCGCGAGACTGGGGCTCGGAGCTGTTCGACGCGGGCGCGGTTGGGCACCTGGACTCCAAGACCGGGTTCGGCGCGTGGCCCGACGGCGAGCGCCTGGTCCGATCGTTGAGCCAGCCCGTTTCACACCAGGCCGGGCAGCCGGCAGCTGAGTCGGCGGTCCGAAGGAAGCGCTGACACGCGAACCTCGCATCGCACCCGCCCCTACGGGAGCAGGACGATCTTTCCGACGTGACGCCTGCGGGCGAGTTCCTCCTGTACCCGAGCGGCCCGGTGCAGTGTGCATCGCAGACCCGACGACGCCTGCTGCGCGGTCCACGACGTCGTGCGCTCCCGCCTCGCGCACAGAGTCGATCTTTCCTGCGCGCGCTGATGGCGAGCACCCTCGCGCCGCGCGCCCGGGCGATCTGCACCAGCGCCGACTCCAAACCGCCGGAGGCCCCCGAGACCAGGACGACGTCCGATGGGGAGTTCCCGGTGTGGTTGCCACGGAGGCCCCCGTCGGCGATGTCGGCGTCACCGGTGACGCCGACATCGCCGGCACTCGTTACGGGGTCACCACTGCGCCGCCGAAGGTCACGACGAGACGACCGTCGGACGCGAAGGACCAGCCCAGGGTGCCGGAGTACTGGGCGCACCGGGAACCGTTGGTGCCGGACCAGAACTGGTTCGAGCTGTCGGAGTTGCCGATGATCCGGTCGTTCGAGCCGCCGTTGCACGAGGTGTTGTTCCGGAACACCGAGGAGCCGCCGTCGAAGTTGAAGTTGCGCTCGGCGTTGCCGAAGTTGGCGTTGTTCGACACCGTCATCGTGCCGGGGTTGCGGTTGTAGGTGAACCCGTGCTTGCCGTTGTCGTAGGCGATGTTGCCCCGGATCGTGTGGTTCACCGCGATGTCCTCGCCGCCGAGCTTGAAGCCGTTGCGGTCGCCGTTGCCAGCCTGCCCACCGTTGCTCAGGGTGCCGTTGCGGTAGGCGAGGGAGGACTCGATGGTCACCGCGCCGATCGCCCCGGTGTCGCTCTTGGTGTAGAGGTCGTAGCCGTCGTCGATGTTGTTGTGGGCCACGGTGTAGCGGAAGACGTTGCCGGGGCCGACGGTTAGCTTCGGGGCGAACCCGTCGGCGTCCTCACCGTCGGAGTCGACGTTGTCGTGCGACACCGTGCTCACCACGAGGTTGTTGGAGGGCCACTGGTCGCGGGGCGCGTCGGCGATCAGCCGGGAGAGCTGGAGCCCCGAGTCCCGGTTGTGACGGGTCACCGTACGCTCGATGATGTTGTTGTTGCCGGCGAGCAGGATGCCGTTGTCCCCGGCCCGCTCGACGATGATGCCGCGGATGTGCCAGTACGATCCGCCCAGCGCGAGGCCCCGGTTCGCCGGATCCTCACTCTGCGCCGAGAAGTTCAGGATCGGGGTCTCACCCGCGTACGCGAAGATGTTCTTGCGGGCGCTCGACGTGCCGTTGTTGCCCTGACCGATGGTGATGGTCTGCGAGTAGCGGTAGGTGCCGCCGCGCAGGTAGATCGTCCCGCCCGCGGTGATCCGGCTGATCGCGGAGGTGAGCGTGGTCGGGTTCGCCAACGTTCCGGCGGCGCTGTCAGTACCGGCCGGCGCCACGTACAAGGTGCCGCTCGACGGCGGCGGGGTCGTCGGCGGGGGTGTGCTCGGCGGCGGGGTGGTCGGCCCGGTCGTCGGCGGCGGGGTGGTCGGCGGTGTCGTCGCGCCGGAGGCGTACGTCTCGAACTCGGCGATCCTCGGCGTGCCGGTCGCGCCGGTGATCTCGAAGTTGATTTTGCGCAGCGAGGTGGCGGCGAAGGTGATGACCCCGGCCCCGGTACCACTGGCCAAGGTGGCGCCGGTGTCGTTGTTGACGAGCCGCCAGGAGCCGATGACCCCGACGGCACCGGCCGCCTCACGGATGTTGACCGAGGCGACCGTGGTGGCGGAGCCCCACTTGACCGAGATGCGGCCGGTCGAGCCGCTCGGCGACCAGTGGGTACCCAGGTCGCCGTCGATCACATTGCCGTAGCTGGTGCCGCTGGCCTTGCTGGAGCCGTCGGCACCGGCCCCGAGACTGAGGTTGGTCGCGTTGGCGACGACCGACGCGGCGGCGGAAACGTCGACCGCGCCCGACGCCTGGGTCATCGGCAGCATCGCAGCCACCACGGCTGCGGCGGCCAAGGCGGTGCCGCCGGCCAGGAGCCTGTGTCGCACTGTAGTTCTCACTGTTGGTCTCCTTGGGGGTGAGCGCGGCGCGAGGCTCTGCCTGCACGGCCCGACACCGCATGGGGCCACGTGTCAACGTTCTCGACCTGAAAATAGAGTGAAACGTCGATGTAACATCAGGCTAGGAAAGCGCTTGCTTGCGACGCAAGAGCAGGGACGTGCAGGTTTGTTGCAGAACGATGCGGAGGAACTCGACCAGTGACCTCCTCGTGTGGACTGTCGGCAAGCCGGTCGGATCCGGTGTCGTACGAGGTCATCCAGCCCGGTGACGCTCGTCCCGGCCGTATTCGACCGGCACGGTTGCTGTACTTCGCTGCTGTACTTCCGGCGGTTGCCTGGTCCAGCCGACGAAGCGCCGGTGTAGTGCGCCGGCTGGTGCCCACGGCATGTCCTCGGCGGCCCGGACGAGGTAAGCGCCGAGGTACAGGGCCAGCGACACCGGCGCGTCGGCGTACTCCGCGCGTAGCTCCCGCCTGCGCGTGGGGCAGGGCCAGGGCAGGTCGCAGCCGCCGCAGCTCCAGATCGGCAGCACCGGACCGTGAGTGGTCACCGCACACCGCCCAGAAACCGGGCCACGCTCGCGCGGGCCTGCCGGCTGGTCGCCCAATCCACCTGCCAGCACGGGTACGGCGACAGCCGCGACCACCACACCCGGCGGCCAGCGCACATGCCATCGAGCCCTCGAACGTGCACCGCAAGGATCGTCCGCTCCGGCCCGCCGGTCACTGCTCGCCCTCCTGGGGCCAGTGCCCACGATTGATCGGGATACGGTGCCGAGCACGGCACGGCAGGTCGGCTCCGCACCGGCAGACCCGCCGCCACAGTTGCCACGACCACACGGGCCGATGCCGCCTGGCAAACGTCAACGCGGTGGCCGACAGGTACTCGTCATACGAGACGCGCCTCTCCCGCGACATCGACGTATCCTTGCCCGCTGCCGGATGCTGTTGTACGCCTCGCGCCTGGTCCAAGAGCCGCCGCCGGGCGGCATCCTGCTCCATCGTCTGGATGCGCTGGCCGAACCCCGACGCCGCCGGCGGCGACGGGAAGTACCGGCTGACTATTCGCCGCAGGAGTCCAATAGCCACCGCCATCTGTCCGGCCCTCCCTCCTGAGGACACGGAGGGCCATCTGCTGATGTGCCTCGATCCGCGCCCGAGTGCAGAGGCCAAGCCTCACGCCGAGCGAGTTGTCGATCCAGAAGGTGACTGTCCGCTAACCAGGTGTGCTGTCCGCTGCTGGTCGACGTCCCGGGGCGTATTCGATGCACAGTTCACGCAATGTCGCGGCCTCAGGTGCCCCCGACTGCTCCACCTTCGCCAGCAACTCCGCAGCCCGCCACCAGTTCGACGGCACCACCCGCCCGGACGCCACCGCCTGCACTCCCAGGGCTACCGCCTCATCCGGCTGGCCGGCAGCGACCAAGGCAAGACCAAGGTCGAGACGAGCCGACGCAGACCGGCGGGGCCTCGCTCCCCCATCACCGTGCGGATCCAACTCGGCCAACACCGCCCGCGCTACCTGCTCGGCACCGGGGTCACCCGCCCACGCCAACGTCGTGGCCGTGTACGCGGCGGCCTTAGCCGGGTCGTAGCGATAGTGGTGCTCGGCCCGCTCGGGAACAGGCAGATTCGCCGTCAGCCGCTCAACCCGGTCCAACGCGCGTCGGGTCGCACCGACGTCCCCGATCCGCGCCCAGGCACGGGCCTCCTGAGCTGTCGCCTGGATGCGGGCAGAGCTGCCCTTCGGGGCAACCCGCTGAGCTTGATCGGAAAGATCGAGTGCCGTCCGGTAGTCACCTTGAGTCAACACGTCCCAGGCCCGGGTTTCGAGACACCATGCCTGGATCTCGCCATGCTCCGCATGCTCGGCAAGATCACGAGCAGCTCGCAAGTGAGCAGCCGCAGCAGTCCGCTGCCGCAGGTCGATGTGGACGGTCGCCCGCAGCACCGCCAGCCAGCCTCCAGCAACCAACAACCGCCGTCGTTGAGCAAGCGTGACCCGTCCATCCAGCAACCGGCCCACATAGGCGAGGTGCCGCCGCACCAACGGTAGAAGGTCCGCCGGAGCCATCGTCGGATAGGAACTGGCAAGGTCGTCAACGCCCTGCTCGATCCGGTCGAGCGCGTCTCTGCTCACGTCACTGGCGGCGACTCTCGCAAGCAGCTCGCCGGCCTCGGCCGCATGGTCGACCGGCGCATCGACCAGGCCAGCAAGCACGCCTCCCGCATCGAGAATCTGGTCCAGGTGGCGCGCCGTGTCCGCTGTCGGGGCCTTCAGCCCTGTTTCCAACTCGTGCAAATGACTCTTACTCCGGTGAGCGAGCTGCCCCAGGGACCGAAGCGACAGACCACGCCGCTCCCGAAACTCACGCAGAGCTACGCCGAAGCGCGGATCGACGGATGAGGCCATAGCGCCGCTCCAAGCTCACCGGGCCAGGCGAACTCACCCGGCCGCCACCCCATCGACCGTACCCTCAACGTCGCATGCCGTTGACCCCTCGCTTGTAAGTTCTGAGCACTTCGTCTGGCGGTGTCCGTCCGCATCCGCGACCTCAGGCCATTATGCGCGGACGGCAGTCGGCGGCTGTCCTCATGCCGCCTCGTTGCTGTCACCGTTGCTGTCGACAGCCCGCCCTGCGAGGTGGTGGGTGCGCCAGCGATCCCTCGGACCAGCCCTGACCGCACCAGCCGACGGCCATGCTTTACAGGCCGTCGGCTTGCCAGTCACTATCACCCCGCACCTACTGACCCAGGTCCCCGCCGACCATGACCCTTCACCAACGCCTTCGGTTCTGTCATGGACTGACGGCTTCTGGAGGTAGAGCATGCTCTTCAAAGCCGTCGTTGCGGTGCTGATGATAATTGCAGGGCTGGCTGCAATAATCTGGGTGGCCAACTGGCCCTTCAGCACCCTCTGGGAGAAGGACCTCACTGCCGAGCAACGTCGCATTAACGCCGCACACAATCGGCGTCATCATCGCGGTGTGGCGCGCATCTTGTTGCCCGGTCTTGCCGTCATCTTCGGATTTGCATCGGTAAGCATTTTGTCAGGCCCGAAAAGTGATTCATTCGCGGCGGTAGTCATGGGCGTCTGTTCGGCTGTGTGCGCCGGCATTTTCGGTGCCCTGATCAAGAAGGGCGGCAGGCGACGGTCTTCGCCACGGCGATGAACTCTTTGGCTCAGAGCAGCACCTCACGCTTGTCTATCCTGGAGCGACCAGCTTGCCATCCCGATGCTCCTATGGATATCAATCCGGCGACTCCTTGACCCCCAGGCAACCAACACAACCGCCTGACCTGCTCCCCCGCGACAGCTGAGCTGCGAGATCTGTCCTCCGACGTCCGTGGTTGTCCGCCGACGTCGGTCCCGGTCGTCACTCAGTTAGTCACCCGGTCACCGGGACCTCGTAGTCCCCGCATAAGCCGGTGACCTCATCACCCTGAGGGTCGTAAATAACCAGGCCGTACCGCTCCGCCAGGTCTAGGACGACGTCTACCGCCTCGCTGCCTCGCGGTGAGTAGCTGATGTTCATGCTCACGTGGTCGATGCCGACACCGACAGGTGCTGACATCCAGGGCGACTCCGGGTCGTACGGCGGATGATCTGGGAAGCGCGCACCCAGTTCCTCGTAGAAGGAGACGATCCGCTGGTCAAGCTCACCGTCTCGGTGTTCCATGCCGGTGCAGTGATCGGCCATCTGCCGCACATCGTCTGCCGTCGCGGAGGCTCGACCGACAGGACCACAAGGTCAAACTCACCGCTACATGCTCCCTGACCAGAAGCGGCTCCGTCGACCTCTACCCCACCGTCAGTTTGGAAAGTGCCTTGAACTTGTCCTCGGCACCGCTCCAACAGTGCGCGACCTGGTCCCTTCGTGACGCCATGCGGCGGGCGACGGTTCGGTGTGTGCCGTTGTCGACCCCTCTTGACCAACCGAACGGGCACGCGTCGGGCACGCGGCCCGCTTCCGTCGTTGCAACTCCACCGCGTTCGGACTTGGCCGGCCTGGCCGATGCCGGCGCTCGCGCCGCCAGCAGGCCAGGGCTGGGCTCGGCCCTCGCCCGACTGCTTCGTCCTGAAGGAACTTCAAGGGCAGCAGCACCAGCGCCGATACGGGCTGCGAGCTGTAGGGACCGTCCACGGACGTCCGTACTTGTGTCCGGCCGGGTGCTTGCCGGTCGTCACCCGGTTAGTCACTCAGCAGCCTGGTTGATGGCGACTCGTGATGTCGGCATTGCACGGAGCAGTGCACGGCGAACAGGCGGCCCGCCGTAAGCGGCTAGCGGAAGCCTGGGCTGAAAGCGTCTCGCCACAGCATGATTACGAGATCGTCCCGTTGAAGTTTCCACTCGAAATACGCCAAATAGCGCACTGGCGACACACAGATGAAGCCCAGAAGTATGACCGATGGCCAGATCGGCCATAGGCGGTCAAAGTCGATAAAGGCCAGCGGCAAGCTCACCGTCGCTAATCTCAAGTACCACACGGCAAGGCGATAGGGCAGCGTCGTTCGGGCGTGCCGGGTCGTCCAACCGTGGTCGCTCGTCTCCGGTTCAGACACGGCAGCAGGGTAGCGCGAGGCTCCATCCTCGATGGCCCCGACGCGACGTTGCACGCTCAGCTTGGGATCGGGTTAAGCCGCGGCTCCCGGTCCTGGTGTCAGCTGGTCGTCGATGCTCGGGCAGCCCGATTCAGCGCTGCGATGGACCTCCGTTGGCCGGTGTTGACGGCTGCATCGGGCACGGATCGGGCACGGATCGGGCACGGAGTCAGGTACAGGCTGAGGCTTGACCCCTGCCGCGCAAAGGCGGCTCAGTGCACACTGCGCTTGCCGATCGGTGTCGGCGGTTGGCCTTGGCGCGTAAGGAATCTTGCTGCCCTATGTCAGCGGTTGTCGATAGTTATCGCGTCTGGCTGACTTTGGGCTGACGAAGATCCCCGCGCCTGGCGTATAGGATAGATGCGTGATCTGGATTGACGGCCACCAGTACGGCACCGCCGCCGAAATTGCCGACCTTCTTGGTGCCGACATCTCCGCCGCTCGGGTGCGCGACTGGGCGCGACGAGCCGCCGATCCAGACGACCCGCTCTACGGCCTCCTTACTCGCTACCACGTACCTGGTCGAGGTCGGGGCACCACCTGGTACCGGTGCGACGAGGCTGCCTCTGTGGAGCGTACGACTCGTCTCACCAAGGGCGGGCCGGCTCGCGTTGTTTGCAAGTGGAAGTACACGAGCGAGCCAGGTTGACAGGCGTGGAGCGACGAGTCATAGTCATCACACATCCAAACTTCAGGTGGAGTGTGCCCGCAGCCCGGAACGCGACAGCGTCCGGGCTGTAGTCGAATCGGGGCGAGGTAGAACCGCCCACGGCCACGGCATGACTACCTGAAAAAGTGCTCGCTGGTTAAGCCGTACCGCCGCTGCGGGCCGGCTGGCTCCGCCGCGCGCTGACCTTCCCGCCGTTGTTGCTGAGACGATCAGCGGCGGCCAACTGTCGGCTAAGACGTGAAGCTCCAGCAGCGCTAATCCCATTTCAGAACCCCGAGTGGACCTCGGGGTTTTTTCATGCCCTGAAACGATCTTGATGGAGGATCTGTGCCTACTCCTGGACGTTCGTGGCGCACGAATGCATCGCCGTCGCAGCGGCTCGCGCGGATCACTCCCGGTGCGGGCCTGCTCGGAGGAGGCATCGCCGCCTGGCTGGGCTCGGAGACTGGGAATCCCCTCCTGGGTCTAGTCGTGGCGGCTCTCCTGGCGCTGCCTGCGCTTCTCATCTCCACCCTCGTAGCGGTCGTCATACTCCGCCGTCACGAATCCGTCGACGACCGCATCAAGCTGATCAAAGCCCTAGCGGAGTTCCTCAAGTCGCGCTGACGGCCCGGGCGCTGGCATAAGCAGAGTGTGAAAGAGGTCTGAATGCAGTCACGGCGTAACGAAGCCAACTACCGCGCTCACCCCGGCTGCCGCCATCCCGTCTGCCGTCGACCCGCCCTCAGGGGGAGCGGGCTGCCGCCCGGCCCGCCACGTCAAGAGGACCTTGACGGCTCGTACGGACGCTGGCGGGCCGGGCGGTGGTCTGCTCGGCTTGCCCGGGTCGATGGCAGGCGGGATGGCCTACCGCAACCACCCGCGGACCGCAACGCGCCGATGGGGTTGGTGCCATCTCGGAGCCCGAGCGCCCCCGACGGAGGCGCAGTAACCGCAACCCCGCGACCGCTGCCAGCTCGCCGATGCGGCCGGCGTGCACTCTCCTACGCCGCGCGGGCTCGTGGCCGCGCGGCCCGGCCGGCTGCCGGCCCACCTCTCACCGGTCAGTGGTCTGTCGTTCTGCGGCGGCCCCTTGGGCTTCCCGCTTCCGCGCCAGCCGCCGGGCGTGTTGCGGGGCCGGAGTCGGAGCGCCAGCGGAGCGACGGACGCGCGCCCAGGCGGCGGCGCGTGCGGCCCGTTGCGGGCCGCCTTGATAGACGTACAGAAAGTCAACCCAGACCAGCCGGCAGCCGGCCGGTGCCGTAGTCCGGTTGACCTGCGACGGTTTGACTTCACATGATGTGCGACATGATCAGTTGGCGTCGGCGTCTGCCGGGCTTCAGCGTTTCGGCGGTGCAACGCGACGTGTGTCGACGATTCGCGGTCGAGCCATCGCCGCCGACCCCGCATACGATGGTCGGCTTCGCACTCTCGCGTCCACGCGAGTTGGAGCCGCTCAACGCCCTGCGGCACCCGGTCGCCGGCAACAGTAACGGCTGGTTCGTGTGGCGTGGCCCCGACATTCCCCAGGATGACGACAAGTTCTTCGCACCCTTGCATATTGAGCACCTGGACGAATACGCGCCCGAACTTGGGCCGTACCTTGCACTTCCGCCAGGTTGGGGCGTGGTGCTGGCACCCGACTACGAGGATGTCTGGTACGACGAGACTCTCCTCGATGTCTGACTCCGGCTCGACGGCACCAGTTCCGTAGGCAGGCCACTTCTAGCCGGTCATGTAGCGCATCATCACGTCCCTCAGCCCGCGAGGTCGCGGCGGATTGACGTGTCGGCACCCGGTGGTCCCTGATCGCTGGACTCGACC
This sequence comes from Micromonospora phaseoli, assembly GCF_900109115.1. Classification (GTDB taxonomy): domain Bacteria; phylum Actinomycetota; class Actinomycetes; order Mycobacteriales; family Micromonosporaceae; genus Micromonospora; species Micromonospora phaseoli. The sequence continues at coordinate 564,296 of NZ_FNYV01000001.1, read as the reverse complement.
ATTGAGACGCGGAGCGGCCTTCTTGCCGCTGACGCGGGCCAAGTCCCGCCGGCCCTCGGATCGCCCCGGCCGCTGTGCCGGTCTCCCGAATTCAATGAGCGGCCCAACACGGCCTTCCACCGTCCACGATGGCTCGGATTCGCTCACCTGCCAGGGTGGGAAGCGTGCGGCAATCCCCGCCGGGTACCGGCATCCCAGGCTCCCACCTGTGCCGGCCCAAGCACGTCTACGAGCACGAGAGGACGTATCGGCGGAGTGTTGTACATCACGATTCCGCCCTCCGGCGTGAGCCGCCCTTCCGGCGGGCCAGGAGACACGACGAACACCACCAGCGGACCCACGTCCTGACCATGGCTCAGGCTGCGACGTGAACAACGCGACAAGGCCCGAGCGCGGCTCTCGCCGCCGCGTCAGGCACGGCCACGGCAGACCCGACGTCGACCCGCGAGTCGCCAGGCAGATTTCTCCGGCATGCCCGCTTCTCCGGGCGACGAGCGGGCTCTCCCTACGATCGGCGGCGTGTCGACCGCAGGGAGGCCACGGGTGTCCGGGCGCAAGAGGTCTCAGATGAGTGCGGCGGGGGTCATCGTCGTCTCGGCGGTTCTCATCACCGCTGTCATCATGAGTGTGTTCCGCAGCGGCGAGACGCTGGCCGCGCTGCTCGATCTGGTGTGTACCGGGTCAACCTGCCCAGCGGTCGGCCTCGCCTTCACCGGCTGGGCCATCGTGGGCGGGCCGTTCCTGCTCGCCGGCCTGATCATTCTGATCTCGACTTCGGGCGCAACAGCCCGGTACGCGATGCTGGCGTGTGTGGGCCTGGGTGTCGTCGGCTTCACGATCGTGTACGCGGGAATCGACACACTCCACGGCACCTATCCAGACTTCGTACCGCTCCACGTGGGCACTACCGCAGCGGTGCTCGCGTTGATTCTGGGTGCCACGATCAGCGGCGGCCCGGCACACCACAGCTGGGAGCGGCCCCGCTACTCCTCGTCGGCCCGGCTGCCGTCGGCGGCGATGCCGCTACTCGCGGTGGGTGTCTGTGAACTGCTCGCCCTCGCCGCCGTCCTGGTCTGGGTCACCGCGTTCCGCTGACCGAGAGTCCCTCCTGCGCGGGACTCGCGTCCGGGGCAGCGAACGGGCCGCCACCTGTCGGGGTGTAGGCAGGCGGGATGCCGGGTACCTCGCGCCCGACCCCGTATCCCTGCCCAGGAGGATCCCATGACCGTCGTACTCGCCGTTGTCTGCAGCGACGGGGTGGTGATCGGCGCGGACTCCCAGATCACCGATAGCGACCGCGGTCTGAGCTTCCCCGCCCAGAAGCTGCACCCGCTGGGCTCCTGCGCCGCCTGGGGCGGCAGCGGCGCGCGGGGAGTACTCAACGACCTGCGCCCCCTCCTTCAGGACTCGGCCACCGCCATCCTCGAAGCACCCGACATCGGCGGCGAGTTGCAGGAGCGCGTCCTGCCCGTCTTCAAGAAGCACTACGAGAACTACATCCCGGACGTGCCCGGCGAGGACGACGGCGGCGGGGTGTCGGCGTACGTGCTCGCGGCCGGCTACAGCCAGGGCGGGCCGTGGATCGTGGAGATCAACCCCAACGGGCTCATCGGCCGTTACGAGGACGTGGGCTTCCACGCCATCGGCTCCGGCGCGCCCATGGCCCAGCAGGCCGGCGCGCTGCTGTCCCACTTCCGGATGACCACGCGCACCGTCGAGTACGGCGTGGTGGGCGTGGTACGGGTGCTGGAGGCGCTGGATCGGACCTCGCCGTCGGTCGGCGGGCCGTTCAGCGTCGCGTGCATCCGCGAGGAGGGCGCCCACCACCTCGACGAGAAGGAGATCGCCAAGGCGCTGAAGGACTCCCAGCGCTGGCGCGACCTCGAACAGGAAGCACTCGACCGGCTGTTCGACTGACGTCGGCGGGTGACGGCGACGACCGGCATGGTGGCGGCCGTCGGGGTGTCCACCGTGACCTGAGGGCGAGTTTTCGGCTCGGGCGGAATGCCGGCGAACTGGCCCACGAAGCCTGGCGGCACACGGCACACCCATCGAGCCGCGCAACTTCCAACGCTCCTGGCAGACCCGCGGCCAGGAGCATGAGCCAGTGCGAGGTTGCCGACCTGCGCGCATCACCGCACCGCGACCACCGCACCGCAGGGCATCCGGGGGCTCGGCCCCCGGAGCAGAAATTACGAGGCCCCCTGTTCCGCGCATTCTGCGGACAGGGGGCACCTGGGGACTTGTGGGCGATACTGGGATCGAACCAGTGACCTCTTCGGTGTGAAGCGGGACGCGGCGCCGACTCTGACCTGCAGAAACAAGAACCCGCAGGTCGTGGGGGGTGCAGTTGAGTGCCGTTCGATGCCGTTGGGCGCGGTTCAGGGCCGTTCAGCCCACCCGCCTGCTCCCACGTTGCTCCCCGATCCCCGGTAGTCGGCTGGCATCTTGGCGCGTCGCTTCGGCGCGTCTCCGAAGCAACAGCGCCGAGACTGACGGGCACTCAGCGTGACCGGTGTGCTGAGACAGCGCGCACGGTCGGCGGCATGTCCGTGCACGTCCGGCGCCAGCAACGGCGGCTTTGTCGGCTCCGTCATGTGGAACCGACTGTGCCTATCGGATACACGTCTGCCTGGACCCACCGGGCAAGCCATCTCAGATGTCACCTATCGGTGCAGCAACCCATGGTCAGACCGGTGATCTCGGGTGGTCGAAGCAAACCCGACTGTCTTCTCTCGAGGTACGGCCGGACTGGCCGACTCGTAGCGGCAACGGCCTCGGCGGCTCGCGCCACACGCAGACGCAGCCGGTCATCCAGTGCCGGTGGCGGCGTCTGCGCCGCCCGGCACGTTCTCTCGGCGGTCGGCCTCCGCGGCTTTCCGGACGGCGAGCAGCCGGCTGGGCACGACCACCACCGCGTACAGCGCGGCCATCCGCACGCCCAGGGCCCGGTGCGGGTGCGGGTGGCCGTGCCGGGCGAGCCGCGCCAGCCAGCGTCGCTCCAGCCGGCGGCCGGCCGCGGCGACGCCGACGGAGACCGCCCCGGCGGTGGCCAGCACGACGGCACCGGCCAGGACAGCCTGCCGCCGCGCTGATGCATCCCCTCCGGCCGGCTCACCGGCGGGGATCCTGATACCGGCGTCCACGAACGGCAGCCCTGAGCGGGCGCCCGGGATCACCGACTCGGCGGTGCCCGCGACGTCGGCGCGGATGGCACGGACCCCCGGGATCGCCACGGCAACGGTGACCGCCGCCAACGCCCCACGGGCGATGCGCCGGCGGGCCGGGGGCAATTCGGCGGCGGCGATCCAGGCGCCGACGGACGCGACGTCAAGCCCCGCCTCGGCGAGAGCGCGTAGATAGAGCCGCCAGGCGACGCCGGTCGGGATGCTGGTCATCCCCCCACCGTAGAAGCCAGAATCCACCGCCGCGCACCGGCGGCGGCATGATAGTGCGGTCGATCTTGGGCGCCTGTGGCCGATGCTGGTATCCCTGTACCTACTGGTGCGCAACAACCAGGTCAGCCGACCTTGTGAGGTCGCCGTCACCGGCACCGCCGACGGGGTTGGCATCAGCCGATGAAGGAGCACCGCATGAGCGCGCCCGAGCATGCCGTCATCGTTTGCTACCCCCTGACAGGCGGTGGCTTCGGTGAGGAGCAGGAACGGCAGGCAATCTACGACCTCGCAAGCCGTCTGGCAGACGCTGTCGGGGCCGCTGATGCCGGTGACTTCGACGGCCAGGAGTTCGGCGGCGGTGAAGCGGTCCTCTACGCCTACGGCCCCGACGCCACCCGACTCTTCGCGGCGATGGAGCCGCAGCTAAGAGCCTTCAGCCTCCGGCGGGCATTCGAACCTTCCCTACCCGTTCTGTGTGTGTTGCGACGGCGGCTTGGCCGGCCCGCTCAGCTAATGAGCTGGTGCGTCGAGGTTGACCGGGGGCAGTTGGTCCAGCAGCGTTGCGGTCAGCCCGCGTAGCTGTGCGGCGGTGAGTTCGGGCAGTTCGGCGATGCTCTCCTGGGCGATGTCGAGCATGATGAGGGTTCGGGTCCTGGCGTCGGCGTCTTTACACCAGACGTAGCAGCGGTAGGGCGGTGGATCGCCGTCGTGGAGTCCGTTAGCCAGGATCGGTAGCACGACGTGTCGCTCGCCGGGAGCGACGCGGTCGGCGATCGCGGCTTGGTTGAACGTGGCGCCCCAGTGGTGTTCGGCCGCGACGCGGTTGAGTTCCAGGAGTTGGTCAGTGGTGACCTTCCGTGGGACCCGGTCGCGCAGCGGGATCACGCCCGGCGGGTGGTCCCAGCATTGGTTTCGGCTCCTGTGCAGCCAGTCTTCGAGGGCCTCCAACTCGATACGCGGGAAAGGCCCGGCGTGCCACTGCTCGGCATAGCGGCGCTCGCCGAGGGCAGTCAGTAGCCGTCGAGCCGCACCGGCGATCGTGTTCACCACCGTGGTCATGTCGGTCTCAGTACTGAAAACCGGAGTCCCCTCGTGCTCGGGTCGGCTGGGGAACTGGCTGTTGAACCGCAGGACGGTCAGCTCGACCGCGTCGTCGTGCTCGCCGCCGCGGCGCAGGATCCAACGGTATTCGCCTGGTTCGGCTTCCCAGCTCGCTGCGGCGTACTGGTATCCCTGCACGAGCTTGACGAGGGCGTACAGCAGGTCGTCGAGTGCCGGGGTGAGGTACGACGCGGTCATGTGCGCCTCCTGTCCGGCGTCGTCACGGATGGTGGCGTACGCCCATCCGAGGTGGCGGAGCTGGTAGTCGAATTCGATACGGGGGGTCATACGGCCACCTCGTGACGTCGGCATCACATTGCGCGGGTAGTCAGCAGCCCCGCTGCCACCAGGGCAGGCGGGCGGACGCGAAGGAGTCGGCAACGGTGCCGCCCAGGCCGGTCTCATCCAGCAGTGCGACGCGTCGGTGCAGCTCACGTACCGCAATCCGGGGCAGCATGTTGAGAACGAGTTGGAGCCCCGGGTGATCCCGGGCCGGGTTGGCAGTGGTCACACGGCCCCCGGTCCCGCCGTAGCCGCGCGCGGGAACGTCCGCGATGTCAGAGGTGGTACCCAGCCACAACCAGGTCGGTGAGCTCGTCGAGGTCCGTTTACAGTCGGAAACCAGCGGATGCTTGTCGGATCGTTCGCCGGCGACCTCACCGTTGAGCTTTGCAGGCCGACGACGGCGGCCGACGACAGGTCATCGCGGCACGAGGCGATCAACGGAATGACCCCTCATCGGCTTGTCCGAACTGGGCGCCCTGACTCGCCCACACGCTCTGTCGCCGCTCCGAGGATGGCGATGAGGTTATCGATGGTCTGCTGTGCCTCTAACCGGTCGGTTTCGGTGGTCCAGCCTTGATGCCAGGGCCCGCCGGGACTGGCCACGAAGTGCAGCGCTTCGAGCGCGCATGCGGCGAGGCCCGCCATAGGCTCAGGCAGTTTCACCGCGCTCGAGTCGGACACTTGCGCAAGACGGTGCTGTAGGTGCTCCCCGCCGGGGAGAGCCGCGGCCACGAAGGCTGCCACCGCGACTACTTGATCGGGAAAGAATTCCCGCCAGAGGAGGTCGCGGTTGGCAAGGACGTAGCCGAACATATGCCGCAGCACCGCGGCGTGCTGCTGCGGCGGTCGCTCGGCGACATCGTCAAGGAAGTCCAACGCCCCGTCACTGCCGAACGGACCGGGTCCAAAAGTGCCCATGTCACCTCGCCTCGGCGGACGCTCCCGAATCCAACACACGAGCATGGTTCCACAGGTTCGCGCAGCGAGTTCCCGGCCATCCGCTCATTGGCAAGATCGGGTGCACGCACATCGGCTACGAGCGTGCGCCTATCGGTGGAGGTCCGAACAAGGGCCCACCATGATTTGGCTCCACGCAGCGGCGTCGTTGCCCACACCACCCGACGTTGGTGCATCATGGTTTCTCATGTTCGTGGACCAGCGGCAGTTCCCCTTCCTGGCTGACCTTCGGGCACGGTGGGATGCCGTCCGGGATGAGTGCCTTGCTCTGCCGCTTGAGACCTACCAGCCGTGGGTCCAACGCGAGATGTACGGGCAGGGCTGGAGCGTCTATGGACTTGTCGCCTTCGGGGAGCGGATCGAGGAGGCGCTCGGAGCATGCCCGAACACCGCCTCCGCGTTGGCGAAGATCCCTCACCTGACGACCGCTGGGTTCTCTCGGATGGCTCCTGGCACCCACATCAAGCCACACCAGGGATGGGTTACCACCGTTTACCGCGTGCATCTCGGACTCGTCGTGCCGCAGGACTGCGCGCTGCGAGTGGGTGATGAGACCCGGCAGTGGCGCGAAGGGAAGACCTTCGTCTTCGACGACACCGTCACGCATGAGGCGTGGAACTACGGCACCAGTGACCGCGTCGTGCTTCTGTTCGACTTCGTCCGTCCCGGCTGTGAGGACATGCCGCAGGATGAATTGCCGGCCTCGGTGGCCGGTTTCGTACGGCGCGGCGGATGAGCCAGACACGCTCGGTACAGCGCGGTACGCCGCCATGAGCGCGCACGTGATCGAGTGGCCCCGAGGGCCATGCCGCGCTCGATCGGCGGCCAGGTCCGGACACCTGCGCGTCATCCGGGTGCTCAAGTAGATAGCGCAGGAACGTCGGATACTCGCTATGGTGCTCGCGGACGTGGTCGGGACCGGCAGAGGTACGGATGACGCTGACTATCAAGGGTTCACGACACATCACCGTAGATGGCGTCGCCTTCCGCTGGTCGGTTCGGCGTAGACCGACCTACTGTCAAGCCAATGGCTGGTCTCCGCTGACCTTCGTTGTCGAGCAGGCGGAACAGCCAGGCGCCCTGCTGGTCGCATCGCTGCCCTGCGCCCATCCCGGCAACTGGTTCGGATTGCCGAGCCAGCCGGTGCTACCCGCGATGGTGGCTCTCGGTGTCCGTCAGGCTCTGGCCGCCAGTTGGCGACCCTCGCGACCAGGGCCCGCCTTCAAGATATTCCTGCACGACTCGTCGCCCGCCTGGTGACGGTGCCGCGAAGTCGGAAGCCGCACGGGCTGATGAGAGTGAAGAACTCGGACGTGAGGTCGACTACTTTGGCTTTCGGCGCCGGGCTTCCGTGCGGTTCACCGAGGACGAGGCCGTGGTTGAGTTGCCTGGTTCGTTGATGATGTGTGGGTGTATCTGCGCCGTCCAGTCGGCTCTCGCGTGTTCGCGGTGGTTGTCGCGGCGTTGCTGCTGGGGTCCGTCGGTTATCTGTTCAGCCTGCAGTCCACTGTCCGCGCCTCGATGTCCGGGCGGCTCTGCGCTGGCGTGCTCTCGCTGATCGTCCTGCTCACGGCGGCCAGTTTTCTTCATCACGGGTTGCAGCGGTTTCAGGTTGATGTCGACCGACACGGCTGGACGGTGCGGATCGGCCGGTACCGACGTGACCTGCGATGGGCCGAAGTCTCAGCGGTGGTGGTTAAAAACCGGCAGATCGAAGGGCGGGGCCACCGCCGGGCGGGCCCCGCGCTCTACCTGGTACCAGAGCTGGGCGTCAGTCTAAATGTGCCGAGTGACCTGCGAGCCACCGTGGACGGGCGACCGGCGATCGGCTGTTCGACCTGACCGACCCGAAAATCGAGGAGAAGCAGTTCGTCCGCGACCTGGCGAGTCTGGCCGGTGACCGCCTCGAGGTTCGGGTCCACCGCCTCAACCTGATGCTGCTGAGCGAGGACGCCCGGCAACGGCTGAACGGTGGGAGGACTCTCCCCGCCTTTCCACCTGGCGCGCAGGGCGTGCGGACGCAGCGCTGGCTGAACCGGCGGCGCTTCCTGGTGTTCGTCGGCTGGTACCTGTTCGCCGTCGTCCCCGCGTTGCTGCTCACCGGCGTCACGGCCCGGCTGCACGAGGTGCTCGGCGCCGCGGTCGCGGTACTGGGCCTGTTCGCGGTCGTCGCCGCGTACGCCCAGTTCGTCACGCTGTTCAGCGATGCCACCGACCTCGTCGACATCGAGGTGACGATCGCCGGCACGGAACTCGTTCGCGTGATCGGCGACCGCACTGACCGCGACGACATGCATGGCGGCACAGTCGTGGTGCTGCCACCGGGGGCGAAACGCGGCTACGGCAGGGCGTGGCTGCTCGGGTTCCCGCACACCGTGGCGCTACTCAGCGATCCACGCACCGGACGGCTTCGCCACCACGACGACCTGCACGGCCTGTCGGCAGTACTGCACTAGTCGCCACATGACACCGACCGGACCGCCGCCCGGGACATCGACAGCCTCGCCCTGCGGTCCCAGGTCGGCGACCCGACGGAGCCGGACGGCGCCGAGTACGCCCGCCTGTGGATGTCCCTGACCAAAGCCGGCCGCATCCTGCCCTGGGCCGTCGTCGTGGGCTCAGTCCTGCTTGCCGGCGGCTGGATGCTGGAGAGCACCCACTACCTGGGCGACGCGGTCATCCTCATCGGTGTGCCTGTGGCGACCGTCTGGGCGATCTACGCGCTCTACCGGATACTCGCGCTGCTCTGCGCGGCGTGGCAAGCGGTCCGGAAGAACCACTAACCAGCTTCGTGCTCTTGACCACGCTGGCGGACGTTCCACCCGCAACCACCCGCCAGTTCGCCACGACAGGAGCGGCAGCCCACGAAACGGCCACCCGGCGCTGCGCCTTCTCGCGGCATGTCAGTGCGGTGGGAGACGCCAGGAGGAAACACGGCCGGATGGGCATCACGGCCTGAAGCGCGTGGGGCCGGTGGCGCAGAACGATGTGGTCACCGCTCCCCCGCCAGGCAGGCACTGGCCATCAGCCAACGCTCTGTCCCGCAGCGGCTCACCGAGATCGACCTCATAGGGAACCTGATCGTTGCCGGGGCACGCTGCGGCACCGGGCTGCTTCGGAGCGACGCTGAAAGCCACGACGACCTCAGACTCGCTCTTGTGAATTTCCGGCGCCAGGACCTGCCCCGTGACCCCGCTGTTGCAGCCGAGTCGCGAGACGAGGGCAATGAACTTCGTGGACGATCTCTGAAGGCTCTGGTCCGGACCCAGACTCCAGACAGCAGCATCGCCGCCCGCGATCAGCGGTGTCGATGTACTCGACTGGGGCTCAGAGATTTCACCTGATCTTGCGTTGGATGGTTCATTGGCGGCGGCCCCACATGCCGCCGTCAGGGTCGCCAGGGACGCCCACACCAACACCGAGGCAAGTCGAAGTCGGGTCACCACGTCTATGAGACCTGATGCCGCCACCATCGGTTCCACCTGATCTTCGGAACACACGGATCTCGGCAAAGCCGCGAGCGCTTGCTACGGGCGGCGCCGGCAGCACGCCATCTGCGGCAGATCCGTGCGTGGCGGCTCGCGTTTTGGCACGTCGCTTCGGCGCGTTCACGAAGGAACAGCGCCGGAACTGATGGGTACTCAGCATGACCGGTGTGCTGAGACAGCGCGCGCTGTCGGCTGGCAGAAGCGTGCATCGTGGCGCTGGCCGCGAAAGCCGTTGGGCGGCGGCCGGCGAGTAGTGTTCGAGTATTGCGTCGGCTTCTCGAAGATGGGGCCTCACATGGCATCGGGTTCGGTCGACGTCCATGCTCAGCGGGAAGCCGAGGACATCAAGGTCTGGTTCCGGTTCATCCCGCGCGAGGGCTGGTTGCCATTCGATACGGAAGGGTTGTGGGCAACACGGGTTGGCGAGGATCTGGCCCAGGTCCGCAACGTACCGTTCCTGCAGGACGGAGTGGCTGAGGATGACATCATACGTTTCGTGACGGACGCCGACGGGTGGTTCTGGTCTGTGGAACAGGTCCAGGCCTCCGGCAACTGCACGGTGCGAGTGCTTCCGAATCCCGCTGGGCCACTCGGCCGGTCGGCGCGGGCCGTGCACGCCGAGTTCGCGGCTTTCAATCTCGGCGGTGAAGTCTTCAGCGAGCAGTTGCCGCTGGTGGCGTTCAATATTCCGGCCGACGCGGACTTCGCCGCCATCAAGCTGGTGCTGGAACGTGGCCAGAACAGCGGCTGGTGGCACTACGAGGTGGGATCCGGGAGCACACGATGGTGGGACGCCTGACTTCCCTGCATCGATCCACGATTCGCGCCGGGCGACAACTCGACGATCTGCGGCAGATCCAGATGGGTCAGCCAGTGGCTGTCACTGCGGCTTGTAGGTGCTTTCGGGTGTCGTCGTCGAATGCGACGAGTCTTGCAAGTTGGACGTTTGTCGAAGTGGACCTGATCGTTGCTACGGCGATCCGGGCGGCCTGGTCGGCGGGGAAGCCGTACACGCCGGTGGCGATGGCCGGGAAGGCGATGCTGCGGGCGCCGAGTTCGTCGGCGACCTGCAGGCTCCTGCAGTAGCAGGAGGCCAGAAGGTCGGCCTCACCGTGATCGCCGCCTTCCCAGATCGGCCCGACAGCATGGATGATGTGCCGCACCGGTGGGTCGAGGTCGAACGCCGGGGTAGCCACTGCGTCTCCCGGCTCGCAGGGGCCGATCGCACCTCCAGCCTGCGCCAGGCGAGGCCCGGCAGCGCGGTGGACCGCGCCGTCGACGCCACCACCGCCGAGTAGCGACTCGTTCGCGGCCGTGACGATGGCGTCCACGTGCTCCCGCGTGATGTCACCCATCACAATCTCGATCACGACCACAGCAGGATCCTGGCACACCAGACGACGGCGTGCCGGCCCACCGTCGCCAACCGCGCAGCTACTTCATCCGGACAGATCGAAAGCTCCCGCCGCACGATCTGCGGCTAGATCCGTGCACTGTTGGAACCCCCGCGCGGTGCGGTGTAGCTGGCGGGATTGGGAGCGGCCACGTGCCGCCCGAAGGGCGGCCCAGACACGGACCCGGTAGCGAGCGGTACGCGGCAATTCGGATGCGTGCGGCCACAGTGCCCCGCGCGGCGTAAGCCGCGGCGCGTTCGGTATTCGCCCCCGCGAAGTCACGGAGTCAGACCGGCGTCCCGGGCGGAGACTTCAGATGCCGCGTCGCTTCGGCCGTGTAGCCACCGCGACCTGACCGCAGAGCGGTAACGGCAGTGCGGATGAGATCGATGTTGACACCGGCGGCGCCGCTCGGGTCGTGGACCTTGAGCCGGATGTCCAAGCTCACCGCCGTTTCGCCCCATCCCTGTGCCTCGATGTTGATGTGAGCAACTTTGTGTGATTTCAGGTGAGGCAGGTACCCCAGGGGAGCCAGTTCGACCTTATCGGAGCCCAGAGCGTTCATCTTGGACCGCTTCTTGCCGTTGGAGTTCTCGGTTAGGTTGCGGAAGTCTTCGGTCCCTCCCAGGTTGACCTGATAAGAGCTGACCAAGGTCAAGCCGCGCTCCTGCAGCAGATGCAGCAAGGCTTTGTGAACGACGGAGGTACCGAACTGGCTGGCCAGGTCATCGCCGATGAGCGGTAGACCTGCTTGCTCGAAGCGCTTGAGCAGCGACGAGTCCCGTGCGATCGGGTCTGCAGTGGTGTTGACGAATGCCACACCCGCTAGCAGGGCGGCCTCCGCATAGGCTCGCGCGGTATCGGGCCGGCCACTCGGCGCGGAGTAGAGCAGAACCTCTGAACCCCTCAGCGCCTCTGTCACCCGCTGGATCTCTGTCGAGTCCGTCAGCCCTCGCTGCACGTTCACGCCCGATGGGGCAAGGTCCGCATCCAAGCGAGGGAAGTTGTTCGGCGGCGCGAAGATCGCGTGGTGGAGATCCTTGCCGACCTTGCCTTCGGAGAGGGCAAAGGCTGCGACGAGGTCGATATCGCCAACGCCCAGCCCGTTCAACCGGGGCTGATGGACGCCAACCAAGCTACCGGTGCTGCGATAGAGGTTGATTCCCTGTACCAGTGCCGACGTGTTGTTGCCTACACCGACGACTGCCACCCTCGCGTTGTTGATCACAATATGAGGCTACCGTCAGGCGTCCACAAACGAGGCTCCCGCCGCCGCCTGTGTCCGGGGTGGCCTCCAACTGATGTTCGGTACTGCGGTTCACGAAGCACGTTGGCACGTACCCAGCGACAGAGAGCCGCGCGCTGTTGACGACTGAGAGACTCAGTGCCTCTGGTCGACGACAAGTCGGGAGGCATACCACTCTCGCACGAGTGTGCGCCGACGCCACCCGCTCGAGGATCACGCCGCGCGACCCGCGATGGCCGGCGCGCACGCTCCGCGGCAAATCCGCGCACTACGCGTTCGCGGAGCCGGTCCTGCGGACCAGCATGTACCCGTACGGGGGCTCTGCCTCTTCGGGTGGGGTGCTGCCCTGGAAAACCAGGGCGAAACCGGCGGCGGTGAAGCGGTCCTCCATTTCCCGGGCCGAGAGCCAGTACCGATCGAAGTCGATGCCAAGACTGCCGACGCGGCTACCGGGACCGTTACGATGCCCGGTCCCGTCGCCGTGCTTGAACGCCGCCACCAGGTAGCCGCCCGGCCGCACGACTCGGGCCAGCTCGGCGAACGCCCGTACCCGGGCGTCCGGCGCCAGGAAGATCAACGAATACCAGCACACCACCCCGGCCAGCGACGCGTCCCCGAACGGCAGCTCCCGCAGATCGGCGACGTCGTACTCGAAACCCGGATGCTCCCGCCGCGCCACCTCCACCATCCCTGGCGACAGATCCACCCCGCGCGGCGACAGGCCCCGGCCCGCGAGGTACGGAAGAAGTCGCCCGGTGCCGCAGCCCACGTCCGCGACCTCCGCACCCACGGCCGAGGTCAGCTCGGCGAACAGGTCGAGCATCGCCCGCTCGACCGGCATGCTCTCCAGCACCCCGACCAGGTTCTCCGCATACCACTCCGACAGCACATTGTGCGCGTCCCGCAGTTCCTCGGTACTGGCGTCCATCCCCCGCTGGCCCTCCCCGTCGTCGGCCGTCGCGGCGGCGAATCTACCTCAGGACGCCGAGCTGAACACAGAAGGGAACGTTCGACTCCACCCACAGCCGAAGTTGCATTGTGTAACGACCCGATCACGGCAGAGCCGGATGTCTGCGCGTGCCCTCTGGCTGGAGCGAGCTTGTCCTATCCCTGTGCTCCAATCCCGTCATGCATGTCGTCGTTTGCGGCGCACTCGTGGAGAACGGCGCGGTCCTGCTGGTACACCGCAGCCCGACCCGCCGGGCATACCCGGACCTCTGGGATCTGCCCGGGGGGCACGTCGAAGCGGGTGAGTCGGAACTACAGGCCCTCGCGCGTGAGATGCACGAGGAGCTAGGGGTGCACATTTTGGCGGAGTCCTCGTCACGGTTGGGCGACCTGCATGCCAGCAGTGGCGAGGACGCCGTCCACGTGGGCGTCTGGCAAATCAGAGACTGGGTCGGCTCTCCCACCAACCGCGCACCTGAGGAGCATGACGGCATCGCATGGGTCGGGATCAGCGAGCTGGGCGGCCTTCTGCTCGTGTTTGGCGCATTGCCGGCATTGTTTCGTTCCCTGCCTGAGCCTGACCGGCTGCCTCGTCGCGACGAAGCACCGACAACCGCATCGCCGAGCGGCCCGTAGATCCGTCGCTGCTCGGCACTTCCGTCCGGTTGAATCCCCTACATCCGGTCATCGGCATGAGCGAGCGCGCATCCCGGGGCGATGACCTGAACCTTCGAAGGTCGACGCCTTCGGGACCTGCCGAAGAGCTCTCCGGTGGTGGCGACGTCGGTAACCGCGCCCAGTCCGCGGATGCCCTCGATCGTCCAGACGGACGAGGACGGTGGGGCGCTCAGGAAATGCTTGTGGGCCGCGCCATCATGGCATTTGTCCATCCTGAAGCGCGAAGTGGGCTCGCCCCCCCCGGCGGGTGGCGAACCCACTTTGGGACAGGGTGGCGGCGTTTCGCAGAAGCAGGCGTCCGCCTGCGTCTGAGGTCGTCTCGGGAGGGGGAAGAGACTCGCGCGATGAACTCGGGTGTTCCGCGTACGGTCAAGGCGGTCAGCACCTCGCAGTTGATCCGACTGGATACGGAAGCGATCGAGTGCGGGCTGAACCGCAATCCCAGCGCCCGATGGTTGGTCGCGATCGCTAATCTCGCAGCGGTGCACTATCTGTGGCCGGTGCTGGTGCATCCGGCCGCGCACCGGCCTGAGTTCTCGCCGCCCACGCGACCGGCACCCCGCCGCATTACGCAACCTGTTCAACCGGCTCCTCGGCTGTCTGTATCACTGCCTGGCCACCGGCCAGCGATACGACCCTGCAAGGCATTCGCGGCGCGGCAAGACACCGCCGCTGCATAAATCACGACCAGCTCTGTGCCTTTCGCCAGGTCACGTACTCATCGAAGATGTCAGCCAGGCCGCCATGCTCTGTTCGTCGCTGCAGATACTCATCAAGCAGCCGAAACAGCGCTTCGACAGCCACCCGGTTGAGCTCGACCTCCGCCTCAAGCTGCTCGCGCTGCGGTTGCCCATCCGGGAACGCCTGGTGCAGCACCAGCGCCTCCCAGATCAGGTTGTCTCCGCGCCCGCAGCGGGTCACCAGCCACTCCCTGAAGCCTGCAAGCAGCTGCCAGTCGTTGCCGGCATCACAGCCCCGGATAAAGACCGTGAAGTCGTGGAACGAACCGTCCAGCGTGAACATCCCCGGGCGCCGATGCACGTCCGCGAAGAGCTTTCGGTAGTCCATTCGGCCATCCAACCAACCTGAGTGGTCACCGATCCGCCGCCTCGCCGTCGTCTGATGTCGTGTAGCTCGGCACGAGGTGGCACGTGCGGAATGAGAACCGGGCCACCACAGGCGCCCAGCGCCGCCAGGCACCGATCATGTCGCCGGCTGCGTCGATTCGCCCGGCCCGCGTCATCGCCAGCCTGCTCCCAAACTGCTCCCAATTTAAGGGGTGACAGCGAGGAAGCTCGTTACCGACCCTTCCGGTAACGAGCTTCTGACCTGCACATATCGATGGTGGGCGATACTGGGATCGAACCAGTGACCTCTTCGGTGTGAACGAAGCGCTCTCCCGCTGAGCTAATCGCCCTCAGCGCGGACGACTCTACCCGATCCGGCGATCGGAGCGCGAACCCGGGGTCAGTTCGTGGCGAGGTAGCGCAGCACCTGGGCGATCACGTCGATGCCCAGGCTGTACTTGATCGACATCAGGGCGACGGCGCCGACGAAGACGAGGCCGACCGAGCCGATCACCAGGCGTACGGCGAGCGACTGTTTCTTGACCCAGGCCGTCCAGCCGTGGACGTGGCGGCGGGTGAAGGCGAGGAGCCGCTTGGCCCAGTGGAACTCCACGGCCCAGATGCCCAGGCCGGCGATAACGAGCAGCCAGCCGGGACCGGGCAGCGGGATGAGCGCGATGCCGATGGTGACCACGAGGGCACCGAGCACCCCTATCATGATCTTGAGTGCGACGCGCCCGGTGGGATTGGCGCGGATCAGCGCAAGGGTGGTGGATATCCGCTGCCGCCAGAGCGGCGGTTCGCGGCGCTCTGACACGGCTACACCCCCCTGACGCTCCGCGGCTCCGGTCACCCCACCGTGATCACCCTGCCCTAACGGTTTACCCCGTCCGGTGGATCCATTCCCCTCGGCATGGCCGCGTCCCTTCCGTCCGGGCCGACCCCCGGCCACCTGGCCGCGTTGGCCCGCCCGGCCGCGATCGACCACCGAACGGCCACGCCGATCGCCCTGCTCCTTCGGCACCCCGTACCCCCGCTGTTCGGTTGCGCGACCCGTGACGTTCGACGGATCCCGGGCGGTCATCGGCTCCACTGAGGATCGCTTCTTGACCATTTCACCCCCCAGTGTTGCGCGGGCCCGTCACTGCAACGGCCGACTGGACGTTACCGGAGTAAGTCGAGCACTCAACAAACCCGATGCCGGGCGGAATGAACCCACTGGGCAGAACCGGAAATCCTAGATGAATTTTCACGTTCACGTGGTCCTTCCGACTCCCTTCCCACCACTGGGTGAAGTCAGCGCATGGCGGAGCGTAGCCAGGAGTAGCGGCTGAGTATGGGAAAAGCGGGACACGCGCGTTCCGCAGCGGTGCCGGGGGGAGAACGTTCATGAGTGTCATTCGACCGACGACCGTCGAGGTCGAGACGTCGCTGAGGCTAGTCGCACCTGACGCCACCGCCTTGCCGGTGCGCGCCAGTCTGCGCTACGACCCTGCTGACCCGTATGCGGTCCACGTCCTGTTTCATGCCGAATCGGCCGGCGGCGAGGCGGTGAGCTGGTCCTTCGCCCGCGAACTGCTGGTCACCGGGCTCGACGAGCCGGCGGGCATCGGAGACGTGCGGGTCTGGCCCTGGGCCACCCCGCGCGGCGATTTCGTCGCGCTGGCGCTGTCGTCGCCGGACGGCAACGCCCTGTTCGAGGTGCCGCGCAGCGTGCTGGTGCGCTTCCTGCGGCGGACCTACGTCGTCGTCCCGCGCGGTCGCGAGGCCGAGCACCTGGACGTCGACACGGCGGTGAACCGGCTGCTCGCCGGTCGCTGACCTCCGCGAACCACCGGGCCGCGCGGCACTGCCGAGTCCGCGCGGCCCCGGCCTGTCCAGAAGTACGCGGACAGCCTCGACCGCCCCACCAGGCGACCCGGCCCAGACCCGGCCCAGCCGCCGCACCGGTGGATCGCCGGATCAGCCGTGGGTGGTGATGCCGCCGTCGACGGGGATCACCGCGCCGGTCAGGTAGGCGCCGGCCCGGGACGCCAGGTAGATCGCCGTGCCGGCCATGTCCTCGGGGCGGCCGATCCGGCCGAGCGGCACCTGGGTCTCGATGGCCGCCCGGGAGTCCGCGTCGTCCAGCGCGAAGGCCATCATCTTGCTCTCGAACGGTCCCGGCGCGATGGCGTTGACGGTGATCTGCTCGCCGGCCAGCTGGTGGGCCAGGCTGCGGGTCAGCATGTGCACCGCCGCCTTGGTGGCCGAGTACGCGTACACCTCCATGGACGGGACGCGGATGCCGTCGATCGAGCCGATGTTGATCACGCGCGCCGGGTCGTCGGGGGCGGCGGCGGCCCGCAGGGCGGGCAGCAGTGCGGTGGTGAGCCGGAAGACGGCCTTCACGTTGACCGCCCACAGCTTGTCGAAGGCGCTCTCGGGATAACCCTCCAGCGGCGCGCCCCAGGTCGCGCCGGCATTGTTGACCAGCACGTCGAGCCGGTCGTACCGGTCCCGGACCGCCGCGGCGAGCTGCTGCGCGCCCTCGTCAGCGCCGAGGTCGGCGGGGATCGCCTCGCAGCTGCCGTGGGCGGACAACTCCTTCGCGACGGCCTCGCAGACGTCCGCCTTGCGCGAGGAGATGATGACGTGTGCGCCGGCGGCGACGAAGCCACGGGCGATCATCAACCCGATTCCCCGCGAACCACCGGTAATCAGGACGGTTTTGCCGTCGACCGAGAACAGATCCTGCATGCCCATCCCCTCACGGACCGGCCGGACCTGGCCGGTTGTCGGGGCCGTCGCCACTGACCGCTCGGGCGCCACGACGACCAGATCACTACCGCTCGGTAACGTAACCGTCCGGTCGCGCCGGGGACAACCCCGCTCGCCGGAAGCCACTCCGGGGCGGCAGCGGAACTGGACCGGCAGACCGGGGACGGTGGGACGCCACGGCGACCGCAGAGATGCGTCCGGGCCCGTTGCGGGCTAACGTCGCAGGTGATGGTCCCTCCCGGTCACCTCGCCACGGCCCTGCCCGCCGCCGGAGCCGGTCCGGCCGAGATCGATACAGTCACGCTGTGTGACCTTACTTCTGACCCTGAGTGGCGGCGCCACGTGCTGCTCGACCGCGAGTTGATCGTGTTGACCACGGGTGGTCACGGTCTCGCCGAGGTGGACTTCCGTGCACTGCCCTGTCGGCCCGGCACCCTGCTGCGGGTACGGGCCGGGCAGGTGTTGCGCTGCGCGGTGCCCAGGCTGACCGCCACGGTGGTCCGCTGGCATCCGGAGGCGCTGCACGGGCTGGACGTCGACGACGACGTGCCGACCTGGGTTCAGCTCGCCGGCGAGGACGAGGACGCGGTCATCAACGAGGTGAGCCAACTGACCGTCGACTCCCGCCGGCATCAGGGCACCCCGGCCGCCCGCAGCCTGCTGCGGCACCAGTTGAGCGTGCTGCTGCTGCGACTCGGCATGCTGCCGTCCGGGGCGGGGCGGGTGGCGCGTCCGGAGGAGGACACCTTCCACCGGTTGCGCCGGGAGGTGGAGCGCGGCTACCAACACACCCGGCGGGTCGAGGACTACGCCGACCGGCTGGGCTGCTCGGTGCGTACCCTCACCCGAGCCTGCCTGGCGGTGAGCGGGCGCAGCGCCAAGCAGGTGGTGGACGAGCGGGTCGCGCTCCAGGCCAGCCGGCTGCTCGCCGCCACCGACGAGCCGATCGCCCGGATCGGCCGGCAGCTCGGCTTCAGCGAGCCGACCAACTTCGGCCGCTTCTTCACCCGTGAGGTCGGGGTCAGCCCGGGGGCGTTCCGGGCCGCCCGGGAGCAACCCGCACCGGCTCCGATGGTGCGCCCCCGCCCACCCGTCGACGCGCGCAGCGACGCCCACCGGAGATGACGGGGATCTCGGTAGCGCCGGGCGGGTGCTGAGTCGGCCGGCAGGCGCACCGGCCGGTGCGGGTTCGGCATGATGGAGGAGTGCAGATCTCCGCGCGTGGCGACTACGCGGTACGGGCAGCGCTGAGCCTCGCCGCCGCGTACCCGTCACTGCTTTCCACTCAGGCCATCTCCGTGGAGCAGGACATGCCCCGCAAGTTCCTCGAAGCGGTCCTGGCCGACCTGCGCCGGGCCGGCATCGTCCGGGCCCAACGGGGTGCCGAGGGTGGCTACGCGCTGGCCCGGCCGCCCGGCGAGGTGACCATCGGGGCGGTGCTGCGGGCGGTGGAGGGGCCGCTGGCCGGCGTCCGCGGGATGCGGCCGGAGGAGACGAGGTACGAAGGGGTGGCCCAGCACCTGCCGGAGTTCTGGGTGGCGGTCCGCGCGGCGCTGCGCCGGGTGGTCGACGAGGTAAGCCTGGCGGACCTGGTCGGCGGCCGGCTGCCCGCCCACGTCCGGCGGCTGACCACAGTGCCCGACGCCTGGGAACCCCGCTGACTTCCACTGCGGACTGCCCTGGTTTGCCGAATCGGCGTTCAGGGCATCTTCGAGCCCGCAGGGGGACACGACGAAGGGAGCCCGCGATGGGTGTCATGTTGCGCAAGCGCAAGAAGTTTGGGCCGCTGATCCTGCACTTCACGCAGAACGGCTTCTCGTCCTGGAGCATCAAGATCGGTCGGTGGTCCTGGAACTCCCGAGCAAAGGCACACCGGGTCGACCTGCCCGGCCCCCTGCACTGGAAGCAGGACAAGTCCGGGACGTGATGTCCCGAGGTCGAGCGGGGCGCCGGAGTTCACCGGCGCCCCGCTCGACGTTGCGGGCCGAAGGCTGCGATCGGATCGCCAACGTTGTCTCGCTGGTGGTCAGGTTGACCGGGCGGGTGTGACCAGGACGTCGCCGCCGAGCCGCCCGTGCTCCGGTGACCGGGTCACCGCACCCGCGTCGAGCAGCGCGGCCAGTGCCCGCGCCGCGTCCACGGCCCGGTACGCGGTTCCGGTGACGGCGAAGCGGCGCAGCTCGGTGACCGTACGCGGGCCGTGTCGGGTCAACTCGTCCAGCAGGGCGCGGCCCAGCGGCTGCGGATCCACCTCCGGTCCGGGCGACAGCGGTAGGCCCTGCGGATCGCGGCACCGCAGCCCGGCCGCCCACACACTCTCCTTGATGGCCTCCAGGCTGCGGTCCGAGCCGGTGCCGAAGCCGATCCGTCGGTCGACGTCGACCAGTTCCACGTCGGTGGTCAGCGGGAACCCGGCATCGGCCAGCGCCGGCCGCAGCGGGGTGCCCGCGCCGGCGACCACCAGCGCCTCGGCCGGCCGGCCGGTCGCGGCGGCGGCGGTCAGCGCCGCCAGGTTCACCGGGCCGTCGACTTCCAGGTAGGACAGCACCGGCGCACCGGCGGCGCCGGCCGCCCGCAGCGCGACCGGCAGTCGGCTGGCGTCACCGGGCATCAGGTGTACGGCCACGTCGGCCGGCAGTCCCGCCTCGGCGGTGCCGAGCCGGGCCGGCAGCTCTTCGGTGCCGTCGGCGAGCACCAGCACGGTGAGCCGGCCGCCGCGCAGCCGCGTGGCGTGCTCACCGGCCAGCCGCAGGGTCTCCTCGGCCAGCCGCGGGTCGCCACCGTCGTACCCGAGGACGACGGTGGCCCGCCGGGCGCGGCGCAGCGCGGCCGGCACCCAGCTGTCCAGGTGTCGGAGGAACAGTTCGTGCGCTACGGCGTCGGTCGGCATCCTGCTGTTCTACCGCAACCGGCTGCCCGGGCCGGACGGTACCGGTCAGGCCGGCACCGAGATCCCGACGCCGCCGCGGGTGTCCCCGCCGTAGCGCCGGACCTCAGCGGCCAGGTCCAGCCGGCCGATCCTGGTGCGGGCGGCGAGCGCGCTGTCGTCCAACCGGTCGGCCGGCACCAGCCAGACCACCTCGAACTCCAGCCCGTCCGGATCCTGGCCGTAGAGGCTCTTGGTGGTGCCGTGGTCGGAGGTGCCGACCAGCGCGCCCGCCCCGGCCAGCCGGCGGGCGGTGGCGGCCAGTTCGTCGAGCGTGTCCACCTCCCAGGCCAGGTGGTAGAGCCCGACGGTGGCCCGGCCGGCGGTCGACCGGCCGGCGCCCGCGCCGATGGCGAACAGACCGAGGTCGTGGTCGTTGGTGGAGCCGGGTGCCTGGAGGAAGGCGGCGCCATCGAACCCCTCCGGGGTCATCGGCACCCGACGGAAGCCCAGCACGTCGCGGTAGAAGGCGACGCTGCGGTCGAGATCACTGACGTAGAGGACGGCGTGGTTGAGGCGATGGATTCCCATGACGCCAAGGGTAGCCCGCTTTAGTTGAACGTTCAACCATCACCGTATGATGGTGGTCATGACCCGCTGGCTCACCCCGGACGAACAGCGCACCTGGCGGGCGTTCCTGACCGCCTCACGGGCGTTGATGGACACCCTCGACCGCGAACTGCAACGCGACGCCGGCATGCCGCACGCCTACTACGAGATCCTGGTGCGGCTCTCCGAGGCACCCGAGCGCCGGCTCCGGATGAGCGAACTGGCCGACGCCAGCGGCTCCTCACGCAGCCGGCTCTCCCACGCCGTGGCCCGACTGGAGGCGGCCGGCTGGGTCCGCCGCGAGGACTGCCCGACCGATCGGCGCGGCCAGATCGCGCTGCTCACCGACGCCGGCTTCGCCGAGCTGGCGGCCGCCGCGCCCGGCCACGTCGAGGGGGTACGCCGGCATCTGTTCGACGCGCTGCGCCCGACCCAGGTCGAGCAGTTACGCCAAATCAGCGAAGCGCTGACCGAACACCTGAGCAGGCCCTGACCGGATCCTGACCGAACCACTCCGGCGCGGGTCTTGTACATAACGTCGTCGAATGAGCACGATGGGGCGTGCCCTCCGGCTTCGGTGAACTGACTGATCAGGCGCACGACCTGGTTTCCGCCGGCGATCTCGCCGGCGCCCAACGGCTGCTCGCCGACGCGCTGACCGGCGCCGACCCGCGCCCGGCCAATGCGAGCCCCGACATGGCCGAGGCGGCCAGCCTGCACGCGCGGGTGCTGCTCGCGCTGGGCGAGCCGCACTCGGCGCGCGGTTGGGCCGCCTACGCGTACGCCGCCACCGGCGGTCTGCACGGCCGCTCCGATCCGCGTACGGTGGCCGCCGCGGCCACCCTGGCGGCGGTGCTGCACCGGGTGGGCAGCTGGTCCCGGGCCGCCCGGCTGTACCAAGAAGTGATCATCGAACTGACCGCGTCGGACGGGCCGGAGTCGCTGCGGGTGCTCGCCGCCCACGCCGACCTGGCCACCGTGGAGTACGCCCGAGGCCAGTGCCAGGTCGCCCGCGACCGCCTGCAGGACGCCTGGGAGCTGCACCGCGAGGTCTACGGTGACGGGCATCCGAGCGGCATCAAGATGCTGGCCCGACTCGGGTCGATGCAACGCGACTGTGGTCAGTTCGCCGAGGCCCACGACAACCTGGCCCTGGCCCGCGAGTTGGCCCGACAGCACCTCGCCTCCGACGACCCGCTGACCGCCCAGGTGGCGACGTTGGCCCGGGCAGCGGCGAGCCCCGATCACGTCTGCGCCGAGAACCCACCGGTCAGTGTGGAGGACCCGGTCGTACCGTCCGCCCGGGTCCCACCCGCCGGCGACGCCCCACCCGCCCGCACCCCACCCGCCGGCGACGAGACGCAGTCCGCCTGGCGTGCCGCCGAGCCGAGCTGGGCCGCACCGGCCGAGTTCCCACCCGCGACGGCCGAGTTCCCGCCCACGCCAGGGGAGTTCCCGCCCGCGACGGCCGACTCCCGGGCCGCGTGGTCGGCGCCCTCGGAGCCGGACCGGGCCACCTCGGGCGAGGGGCCGGCGAGCTGGTCCGGTCCCGACGACGGCGGCCAGCAGTGGCCGGTGACCCACCACGCCGACGAGCAGCAGCATCCCGCCGAGGGCTACCACCCGAGCCAGGGATACCAGCCGGCGGCTCACTCCCCCGCCGGTGCGGCACATGCGGTCCCCACGCCCCGGCAGCCGGCCGACGGCCCGGCCGGGCCACCGGAGGACTGGTGGGTGGGGCAGCCCGAGCCGGATCCGTATCCCGCCGAGCCGCCGACCGGCGCTCCCGTACCACCGAACGTGGTCGGGCTGACCGGCCCACCGCAGGCGCCCGGGGTGTACCGGCTGCGTCGGGAAGTCGAGCCCGCCCGCCCGCAGTCACCGTCGCGGCTGCTTCCGGTCCCGGTACGCCGCGCCGCCACCCCGCCGCCACCGAACCGGCCGAACCGGCTGGTGCCGATCGTCGCCGCGGGAGTCATCGTGGTGCTGCTCGGTGCCGCCGCGGTCATCGCCGGGGTCTCCCGCGTCGGCGGTGACGATCCGGCGCCCCCGGCCGCGAGCGGCGTCCCCGGCGACTCGACCGCCCCGACGGCCGCCGCCTCCGATGCGCCACCGGTCTCCCCCGGCGCCCCGCCCACCGGGCTCTCGCTGCGCGACAACCGGGACAGCGTGGCGTTGCGGTGGACGTACCCGGCCGGGGCGGAGGGACCGGTGATCGTCGCCGGTGGCCGGACGGGACAGCCGCAGAACGCCTTCGCCGACCTACCGGCCGGCACCGACAGCTTCGTCGTCTACGGCCTCAACCGCAGCCTCGACTACTGCTTCACCGTGGCGGTCGCCTGGTCCACCGACACCATCGCCCGCTCCGGCGAGGTCTGCACCGAGCGTCGCTGACAGTGACGGTCGAGGTCGGGTGGAGGCTGTGTCAGGATCGGCCTCGCCTGGCCGCGCCGTTCGCCGCCCGGTATCTTTGGCAGTTCAGGCACAAAAAAGAACGGCTCTGAAAAGCCGTTCTGAATGCGAATTCTAGCCAACCGGGAGACCGATTGTCAAGGCACTCCGGCGGTTCGCCGTCCGACGACGAGATCGGCCGCGAGCAGGAGTACGTCTCGATGCTCTACCAGCGCCTGGACGACCTGCGGGAGCAGGCGTCGCAGCGGCTCACCGAGCAACTGCGGGCGACCGGCGGCACATTGCAGGCCCGTTCCCAGCGGGACGGCACGGTACGCATGTACGCCGAGCAGGTGGAGCAGTTCTCGGCGGTGGAGAACGGGCTGTGTTTCGGCCGGTTGGACACCGACGGCGGTGACCGCCACTACATCGGCCGGATCGGCATCTTCGACACCGACGGTGACTACGAGCCGCTGCTGATGGACTGGCGTGCCCCGGCCGCCCGAGCCTTCTACCTCGCCACCGCCGCCAATCCGCAGGGCATTAGACGACGCCGGCACCTGCGTACCCGGCAACGCAAAGTGGTGGGCGTCAACGACGAGGTGCTCGACCTGGCCACCGCCTCCCCCACCGCCCACGAGGAGCTGACCGGCGAGGCGTCGCTGCTGGCCGCGCTCAACGCGGGGCGCACCGGCCGGATGCGCGACATCGTCGAGACCATCCAGGTCGAACAGGACCGGATCATCCGCGCCGACCTGCCCGGTGTGCTGGTGGTGCAGGGCGGCCCCGGCACCGGCAAGACCGCGGTGGCGCTGCACCGCGCCGCGTACCTGCTCTACACCCACCGCCGGGAGCTCTCCACCCGTGGTGTGCTGCTGGTCGGTCCGAACCTCACCTTCCTGCGCTACATCTCGCAGGTGCTGCCGGCGCTGGCCGAGACCGGCGTGCTGCTGCGTACCCAGGGAGATCTCTTCCCGGGGGTCAGCGCCCGCCGGACCGAGCCCGCCACCACCGCCGCCCTGAAGGGGCGGTCTGCGATGGTCGAGGTGCTGGCCAACGCCGTACGCGATCGGCAACAGGTGCCCGACGAGCCGCTGGAGATCGAGCTGCCGCAGCGAGAGATCCTCGTGCTCGACCCGCGGACCGTGCAGGCGGCGCGCGACCGGGCCCGGCGCAGTGGCCGGCCGCACAATCTGGCCCGCGCCGTCTTCGACATCGAGGTCATCCATGCGCTGGCCGGTCAGGTGGCCGACCGGATCGGCGCCGACCCGCTCGGCGGGGAGAACCTGCTGGAGGAGGCGGACCTCGCCGAGATCCGCCGCGAGCTGGGCGAGGAGCCGCAGGTCCGGGCCGCGCTGGACGAGCTGTGGCCGTTGCTCACCCCGCAGCGCCTGCTCGCCGACCTGTACGCCTCGACCGACCGGATCGCCACCGCCGGGCCGCAGCTCACCGCCGAGGAGCGGGCCGCCCTGCACCGCGAGCCGGGTGGCTGGACACCGGCGGACGTGCCGCTGCTGGACGAGGCGGCGGAGCTGCTCGGTGAGGACGACCGGGCCGCCGCCGCCCGCCGGGAGCGGATCCGTGCCGTCCAACGCGAGTACGCCGAGGGTGTGCTGGAGATCGCCCGGGGTTCCCGGTCGATCGACGTCGAGGACGAGGCCGAGGGTGGCGAGATCCTCGGCGTGACCGACCTGATCGACGCCGATCGGCTGCTGGAACGGCAGGAGGAGACGGATCGGCTGACCACCGCGCAGCGGGCGGCGGCCGACCGGGGCTGGGCGTTCGGCCACGTCATCGTCGACGAGGCGCAGGAGTTGTCGCCGATGGCCTGGCGGCTGCTCATGCGCCGCTGCCCGAGCCGTTCGATGACCATCGTGGGTGACGTGGCGCAGACCGGGGCGCTGGCCGGCACACCGTCGTGGGCCGATGCGCTGGCGCCGTACGTGGCGGACCGCTGGCGGCTGACCGAGCTGACCGTCAGCTACCGCACCCCCGCCGAGATCATGGCGGTCGCCGCTGGTGTGCTCGCCGAGATCGACCCGACGCTGCGCCCGCCGCGCGCCGTACGCTCCAGCGGCTTCGCGCCGCAGACCCGTGCGGTGCCGGCGGCGCGGCTGGCGGCGGAGTTGGTCGAGGTCGCCACGGCGGAGGCGGCCGGCCTGACCGACGGGCGGCTCGGCGTGATCGTCCCGGCCGGCCGGGTCGACGACCTCGGCGCCACCCTGACCCGGGCGCTACCGGAGGCGGCCGTCGGTGAGCAACCGGACCTGGAGAGCCGGGTCGTGGTGCTGACCGTCGCCGAGGCCAAGGGCCTGGAATTCGACTCGGTCGTCGTGGTCGACCCCGACCGCATCGTCGCCGAGTCACCCCGAGGCCGCAGCGACCTCTACGTGGCCCTGACCCGAGCCACCCAACACCTGACCACCCTCACCCCCACCCCCTGACCACCCACCCCACCCCGTGTTGATCAAGAAGTTCTGGCCAATTTGATCTCTTGATCCCGACCAGAACTTCTTGATCAACTGGGGCGGGTGGGGCGTTTACTCGAAGCTGCCCAGGTGGGTGGCGGGGGCGGACTGGTCGCTGGTGCTGCCGCCGGCCGGGGTGCTCAGGCCGCCGGTGGTGGCGTCGCCGGTGGTGGTCGGGGCGACCTTGCCCCGGTGACGCTCCGGCTGTCGGGCCACCCGGCGGGCGCTGGCCGGACCGGCGGTGCCGCCGGTCGTGGTGATCGCGCCCTGCCCACGGGTCGGCCCGCCGTCGCGCAGCACGGTCGGGTCGATCGGCACGTCAGCCGGATCATCCGGGTCCTGGCGCTGCAGCTCACTCTCCACATCGGTCGGCGGCACGGTCACCTCGTCCAGGGCGCCCTCGCCGTACACCCCGCCGGCGATCCGATCCTCGGCCCGACGGGCGGCGTCCTGTCGCATGTCGTCCTCACGCACGATCCATCACCTCGCAGAAGGGTCGGTCACGGTGCGTGCCCGGTGACCGGCGCGGCAAACCCGCATCCCCGGTTCACCGGTCCGACGCACTGCGCTTGCCTGCCCGCCGTGCCGGCTGCCGATGCTGTGCAGCGGATTCGGCGGGAGATCCCCGCGGGAAGGAGAGGACAGCGTGCGCACCGTACGCCGTACCGCCGTCGCGGCCCTGGCCGCGACGATCGTGACGACCATGCTGGCGGCACCTGCCGCGGCACGCCCGCGACCAGACCGGGACTTCGACCTACAGGCCCACCGCGGCGGACTCGGGCTGCGGGTGGAGAGCACCCTCGCATCGTTCGGCAACGCCCTCCAACTCGGGGTGAGCACCCTCGAACTGGACGTCCAGATCACCGAGGACGGCCAGGCCGTGGTCACGCACGACCGGCGGGTCAGCGCGGCGAAGTGCGCCGACACCGCCGCCGTCACGCCGGGCGACCCCGAGTTCCCGTACGTCGGGAAGTACGTCAACACGCTCAGCCTGGCCCAGGTGCGCACTCTCGACTGCGGCTCGCAGACGCTGCCCGACCGGCCCGGGCAACTCGCCGTCCCGGGTGCCCGGATGCCCCTGCTGCGCGAGGTGTTCGACCTGGTCAAGCGGTACCGCGCGGACGATGTGACGCTCAACATCGAGACCAAGGTGGAGGCCGGCGCGCCGAGCGAGACCGCCCCGCGCGAGCAGTTCGTGCAGGTCACGGCCAGGGAGATCCGGGCCGCCGGGCTGTTGAGGCAGGTGACCATCCAGAGCTTCGACTGGGGCGCGCTGATGCGGATGCGCCGGGTCGAGCCGCGTCTGCCGCTGGTGGCGCTGACCAACTACGACTTCCTCCAGGTGGGACAGCCGGGCGCGTCACCGTGGCTGGGCGGCATGGACATCGACGACTTCGACGGCGACCCGATCGCCGCGATCCGCAGCTTCGGCGCCACCGCCTTCTCACCGGTGCACGGCTTCCCGCAGAACGGCACGGTCACCGATCCCGACTACCGCCCGTACGTGACGAAGCAGATGGTCACGCACGCCCACCGCAACGGGATCAAGGTGATCCCGTGGACGGTGAATGACGCGCCGACCATGGCGAAGCTCGTCGACGACGGGGTGGACGGCATCATCACGGACTACCCGGACCGGCTGCGCGGCCTGCTCACGCAGCGCGGCTACCGGCTGCCCAAGGCGTACGCCTCGCCGTTCGACATCCAGGCGCACCGGGGTGGCCGGGCCAGCCGGCCGGAGAACACCCTGCCCGCCTTCGCGAACGCGCTGGCGAACCGGGCGATCTCCACGCTCGAACTGGACACCGGGGTCACCTCCGACGGCAAGCTGGTGGTGCTGCACGACCGTACGGTCAACGGCGCACACTGCACCGACACCGCCCCGGCCAGACCCCGCGACCCGGAGTTTCCGTACGTGGGCAGGCTGGTGCACCAGCTGAGCCTCGCGCAGCTCAAGACGCTCGACTGCGGCACGAAGACCGCGCCGGACATGCCCGCGCAGGTGCCGGTCCCGGGCGCCCAGATTCCGACCCTGGACGAGGTCTTCGCGCTGGCGAGGGCCAGCGGTCGCGCGGACGTCCGGTTCAACATCGAGACGAAGATCAGCCCGCTGGTCGACGACACCGAGCCGTACCGCAGCTTCACCCGCAAGCTGGTCACCGCGATCCAGCGGGCCGGCCTGACCGGCCGCGCCACCATCCAGTCCTTCGACTGGCGCACCATCACCTACGCCCGGCAGCTGGACCGGCGGATCGAGACGGTGGCCCTGGTGTGGCAGTACGGTCCGGCGGAGTGCGTCACCCTCGCGGACGAGTGCTCGCTGCAGGCGGTGTACGGCGACCGGTCGGTACGCAGCCCGTGGACCGCCGACCTGGACTGGTGGAAGCACCGGAACCTGGGCAAGCTCACCCGGTCGGCCGGCGCCTCGACCATTTCGGCGAACTGGCAGGTGCACGATCCGGCGCAGGGCACCGTCACCGAACCGGACTGGTACCTGCGGCAGAACCCGGCATACTTCCACGGACCGGACGTACGCACCCTGCAGACGCGGTACGGGCTGAAGGTCGTGCCGTACACCGTCAATGACGCCACGGTGATGCAGCGGGTCATCGACCTCGGCGTCGACGGCATCATCACCGACGACCCGGAACTGCTCGTCGGCGTGGCCATCCGCAACGGTCTGCGGTAGCGGGTTACTGCCCGCGACCCCCGGGTAGACCCCTGGTGCCCCCGCCGAGGACGCGAACCGTGCCGTGGCCGACACGCGGTAGCGGGGCGAGGGTCGCAGGTTACGCCTCATCACATCCGAGGAGGACAGATGAGCACGCAGGCTGCATCCACCAGGCCGATGAACCGCCCGGCGCAGGACGTGCAGAATCGCGCGTCCATGCAGGACGCACCCACCCGTCAGATGCCGATGATGCATGACGGGCACCGGGAGCAGATGCCGGCACCGGGTACGGAGACCAAGCAGTCGTTCCTGACGACGGAGTTCTGGATCTACGCCGCCGCCGTCACCGCCGTGGTCATCGCCGCGTTCTGGCGTGGCACCACCGACTACGGGCTGAACCTGAACAACCCGGGCCAGGCGTGGTTCTTCATCACCCTGCTGACCCTCGGTTACCTGGGTAGCCGTGGTCTCGCCAAGGCCGGTAGCCAGCGGCACTCCGGCGAGGAGCGTAAGCGCGGGCGTTGATCCGCACAGGCGGAGCCAGTAGGCCCGCGTACGACGGTGGCCCTCCGGGAAGTCCCGGAGGGCCACCGTTTGATATGTCTAGAACTCCTCGAAGCCGCCGAAGTCCTCGCCACCACCGAAGTCACCGGCGGCCTCGGCGACCTCCTCGTCAGCACCGTCGAAGGCGTTGCCGATCATGTGGCCGGCGAGCATACCGCCCGCTGCGCCCAGCGCCGCGCCGGCGACGACCCCGCCCATGCCGACCCCGCCGCGCCGCTGCGGGTGGCCGAACTTCTGCGCAGCACCGTAGCCCTGCGGGCCGTAGCCGGGCGCGCCGTAGCCCTGCGGGCCGAACGCCTGGGAGCGCAGACTGCCGAAGCGCCCGATCGTCTCCTGCAACCAGCCGTCGACCACCTGCATCCAGTCGGAGCGCTCCGCGTCGGTGTGCGCGACCTGGTAGCGCCCGAAGACATCCTGGCCGGGGACCATGAACCCGCCGCGCTTGTCGCACTCCAGCACCACATCCACGCCGTGCGGGTTGGTGACGAAGGTCAGTTCGAGTTCGTTGATGGTCTGCGCGTACTGCGGTGCGGCGAAGAACTCGATCTCCTGGTAGAACGGCAGCATCTGCTGCACCCCGTGGATCAGGCCGCGCTCCAGGTCAGCCTTCTTGAACCGGAAACCGAGCTGGAGGAACGCCTCCAGGATCCGCTCCTGCACCGGCAGCGGGTGCACGTTGATCTCGTCCAGGTCACCCTTGTCGACCGCGCGGGCGACCGCCAGCTCGGTGCGCAGTCCCAGCGACATGCCGTGCAGACGCTGGCCGTACACCGCGGTGATCGGCGTCTCCCACGGCATCGGCAGCTGGAACGGGATGGACAGCGCCTGCTTAGCGGCGAGTTGCAGTGGGCCGCTGACCACCTGCCGGTGGAACTCCATCACGCCGGCCTGCTCACCGATCTCGACCCGGGTCACCAAGCCGATGGCGATCTGCTCGATGCTCGCCGGCGCCTCCCCGCCGAGCAGGTTCACCTGACCGTCGAGGGCCAGCCCGGGCCTGGTATTCGGGTTGGCCAGGACGGTGTCCACACTCGGACCGCCCACACCCAACGCGCTCAACATCTTCTTGAAGACCATCGGTACTCCTGCGGGGTCTGGTGCCCGTACTCCTCTGAGGAGCGGACGCTGACGGCGGCACTTTATCGAGTGGGGCTGTGAGGTCGCTGAAAACTCTCCGTAGCCGAGCCGGACGGATGACCGGAGAACTTTCTCCGCAAAGTTGTCGAGAACCGGCTCGGCGGCTTCGACCTGCTCGTGAAGGCACCGACAATGGTGCGCAGTCGTGAGGAGACAGCCGTGAAATACATGCTGCTGATGCAGTTCAGCGCCGCCGGGGGCGACTTCCCGCAGCTCCACACCTGGAAGCCGGAGGAGCTTCACGCGCACATCGGCTTCATGGGCGAGGTCGGCGCGAAGCTGGTCGCCGACGGCGAGTTCGTCGACGGGCAGGGGCTCGCCGGGCCGGCGCAGGCCCGGATCGTACGCGCCGGTGCCGGTGGCACCCCGGTGGTGACCGAAGGCCCGTTCGCCGAGACGAAGGAGTTTCTCGCCGGCTACTGGATCGTCGACACCGACACTCCGGAGCGGGCGGTGGAGATCGCCGCCTGGATCTCCACCGCCCCCGGTCCGGGTGGCAAGCCGCTGAACATGCCGATCGAGGTGCACCCGGTGATGTCCGCACCGCCGCAGGACGTGTGACGAACGACCCACTGACCGAGGACCTGCTGCGCGAACTGGCGCCGCAGGTCCTCGGTGTGCTCGCCCGCCGGTTCGGTGACTTCGCCACCGCCGAGGACGCGACCCAGGAGGCGCTGCTGGCCGCCGCCACCGGCTGGCCCCGCGACGGCGTACCGGACAATCCGCGCGGCTGGCTGATCCAGGTCGCGTACCGGCGGATGGTTGAGATGGTGCGGGCCGAGCAGGCCCGGCGGGCCCGGGAGGAGCGGGCCGCGCGGTGGGAGCCGGCAGACCGGCGCAGCGTACCGGCGGCGGACGCGCAGCTGGTCGCGGAGCGCGACGACACCCTGGTGCTGTTCCTGCTCTGCTGTCACCCGGCGCTCTCCCCCGCGTCGGCGATCGCGCTCACCCTGCGGGCCGTCGGCGGCCTGAGCACCGCCGAGATCGCGCGGGCGTTCCTGGTGCCGGAGCCCACCATGGCGCAGCGGATCGGCCGCGCCAAGCAACGCATCCGGGATTCCGGTACGCCGTTCCGGATGCCCGCGGCGGCCGAACTGCCGGCCCGACTGGCCTCGGTGCTGCACGTGCTCTACCTGGTCTTCACCGAGGGACACGTGGCCAGTGCCGGGGACCGGCTGCACCGGGTCGACCTGGCGCACGAGGCGATCCGGCTGGTCCGGGCCCTGCGTGACCGGCTGCCGGACGACAGCGAGCTTGCCGGGCTGCTGGCGCTGATGCTGCTCACGCAGGCCCGCAGTGCGGCGCGCACCGGTGCGTCCGGCGAACTGATCCCCCTCGCCGAGCAGGATCGGGACCGGTGGGACACGAAGGCGATCGCCGAGGGGGTCGCCCTGGTCACCTGGGCCCTGCCCCGGGGGCCGATCGGCCCCTACCAGGTGCAGGCCGCCATCGCCGCCCTGCATGACGAGGCACCGACGGCCGAGAAGACGGACTGGGCACAGATCCTCGCGCTCTACGAGGTGCTGGAGGGCCTGTCGGCCAGCCCGGTGGTGGCCCTCAACCGGGCCGTCGCCACCGCGATGGTGCACGGGCCGGCGGCCGGCCTGGCCGCCCTCGCCACGCTGGACGACGAGGCCCGGCTGGTGGACCATCACCGCCTGCACGCCGCCCGCGCCCACCTGTACGAGATGGCCGGTGACCACGATCGCGCGGTCGCCCAGTACCGTTCCGCCGCCGCGCTGACCGCCAGCCTTCCCGAGCAGCGCTACCTCCTCATGCGAGCCGCCCGCCTCAGCTGAGCCGCCACCGCACAGGCCGGCGCGCACAGCGGGAGCGGGCCTGCGCGGCGGGGTACGACTGGTGGTGGCCGGGTCCGTGGGGACCCGGCCACCGGTGGGGTCAGCGGGGTTCAGCTGGCGGTGCAGGTGGGGGTGGGGGCGGAATTGGTGCCGTTCCAACTGCCGATGAAGCCGAAGTTGGTGCTGGCCCCGGAGCCGAGCCGGCCGTTGTAGTCGACGTTGCGGGCGGTCACGGTTGATCCGCTGCTGGTGACAGCGGCGTTCCAGGACTGGCTCACCGACTGGCCGTTGGCGAACGTCCAACGAACCGTCCAGCCGGTGATGGCGCTGCTGCCGGCGGTCACCCGCACGTCACCCTGGAATCCGCCCTGCCACTGGCCGACGATCGAGTACGTCGCCGTGCAACCGGCGCCCGGCGGCGGGGTCGTCGGCGGAGGCGTGGTGGGCGGAGGCGTCGTGGGCGGCGGGGTCGTGGGCGGCGGGGTGGTGGGCGGAGGCGTCGTCGGCGGCGGCGTGGTGGGCGGCGGGACGCTGTCGTAGACGCTGGCCTGCCGCGAGGTCTGCCGGATGCCGTTGGTGCCGTTGAACAACCGCGTGCCCCAACTGGTCAGCTGGTTCGGGTTGAAGTTGGTGGCCATGTCGAGGTACTCGACGCCACCGCTGTTGCCGCTCCACGACCAGCCCAGCCAGCCGATGCCGTTGGCCTGGGTGTACGAGAGGATGGCATCCTCGTCGGGGTCACCGTCGGAGTGGTTGTGGCCGAACTCGCCGACCACGATGGGCAGTCCCCGGCTGCGGAAGCGCCCCAGGTAGTCACTGATCTCGGCGGCGGTGTCGAAGACGCCGTACATGTGGATCGAGAAGACCGTGTTGCGGGCCGGGTCGGCGTTGAACACCGTCGGCGCGTTGTCACGCATGGTGAAGGACCAGTCCTGACCCCAGTTCGGCGCGTCCACCATGATGGTGTGTTCGATGCCTCCGTTGCGCAGGCGACGGATCGCGTTGGAGGTGTCGGTGGCCCAGGAGGAGTAGTTCTGGTTGCCGTACGGCTCGTTGCCGATGTTGACGATCACGTACGCTTCCTGGCCGTTCAAGGCGCTGGCGATGCTGAGCCAGTAGTCGACCGCGCGGTCGAGGGTGATCGCGCCGCTCTGCTCGCCGTACCCGGTGGTGTCGTGCACCTCCAGCACACAGATCAGCCGGTTGGCCTTGCACAGCTGGATCACGTTGCTGACGTCGGCGGCGCTGTTGCGGGTCCACCGGTCACCGCTGGACAGCACGACCCGCACCGAGTTGGCGCCGAGCGCCTTGACGTTGGCAAAGGAACTGGTCTGAGTCGCGTACCAGGTGTGCGCGTGGTTGACACCGCGCATGATGAACTCGCTGCCGTTGGCGTCGAAGAGCTTGCCGCCGCTGACCGTGAAGCCGGTCGCGGCGTGCGCCGGCGGACCGAAGGCGAACACTGCGGCGACGGTCGCCAGCAGGACGGCGCCGACGCCCGCGAACAGTTTTCTCATGGATTCCTCGCAGGAAGGGTCTCTTTCCCGTGCCCAGGGGGATCAGGTGGTGGCAGGTGTGGTGCGGCTGCAGCCCAACAGCCGCTGACCGTGGCCCGGCGAGGCAGGCATCAGCGTATGCCGATGGCTTTACGAAAGCAACCGGTTCAGTAGACCGGCGGCCCGTGACGACCCAGAAATAACAAGTCGTCACGGGGGCGAACATCCCCACCACAGGATGTGCACCATGCCGGCGTCTGAACCGGTTCAGGTAGACGGTAGGCAGGCATCCGGCGAACCGTCAAGCATCGGGCAGGGTTGACCGAACCGGGCGCGGGTATCCGGAACGGTCCGTCGGGGCATCGGAAGGAGACGTCCATGGTCAGCGTCGGCTACACCCTGATGTGCGAACAGGCAGGCCCCAAGGAACTCGTCGACTACGCGGTGCGGGCGGAGGCGGCCGGTTTCGACCACCTCGTCATGTCCGACCACTACTATCCCTGGCTGGAGTCGCAGGGTCACTCACCGTACGCCTGGTCGGTGCTGGGCGCGGTCGCGCACGCCACCTCCCGCGCGGAGCTGATGTCCTTCGTTACCTGCCCGATCCGCCGCTACCACCCGGCGGTGGTGGCGCAGAAGGCCGCCACCCTCGGGGTGCTCTCCGACGGCCGGTTCACCCTCGGCCTCGGCGCCGGGGAGAACCTCAACGAGCACGTCGTCGGCGGCTGGCCGCACGTGCAGCAGCGCCACGAGATGTTCGAGGAGGCGTTGCAGATCATCCGGCCGCTGCTGAACGGGGAGACGCTGACCTTCTCCGGCAACCACTACGACGTGCCGGACGCGTACGTGTGGGACCGGCCCGACACACCGGTGCCGATGGCGGTGGCCGCGTCCGGCCGGCAGTCGGCCACCCTCGCCGCCGAGTACGCCGACGGGATGATCGCCACCGATCCGGAACCGCACCTCGTGGAGATGTACGAGCAGGCCGGCGGCGCCGGGCGGCCCCGCTACGGGCAGGTGGCCATCTGTTACGGCCCGGACGAGGCCGAATGCCGCAAGATCGCCCACGACCAGTTCCGCTGGTTCGGCCTGGGCTGGAAGGTCAACACCGACCTGCCCGGACCCGACTCGTTCACCGCCGCCACCCAGTTCGTCCGCGAGGACGACGTGGCGCAGGGCATCTCCTGCGGCCCCGACATCGACCGGCACGTCGAGGCGTTCGGGAAGTTCGTCGACGCCGGCTTCACCCACGTGGCGCTGGTGCAGATCGGCGGCGACAGCCAGCCGATGTTCCTGGACTGGGCTCAGGAGCAGCTGCTGCCCCGGCTGCGCGAGCTGTGATCCGGTCTGGCGGGCGGCACCCGGCCACCTCGCTACGGACCACGGAGTGCGGTGCCGCCGCCAGCCGTTCCGGCCCGACGCTGCTGCGTCTCGCCCTGTCCGCGCCACGGGCCGCGACCGGTCTGACCAGCGAGTGGCGCACGGTCGACGGTCTGCGCACCCACGTGCGCCGAAGCGACGACCTCGGCCAGTCGACCCTGCCGGTGCTACTGGTGCACGGGCTGGCCGTGTCGCACCGCTACCTGACACCGCTGGCGGTGACACTGGCCGGCACCCACCCGGTGTACGCGCCGGACCTGCCCGGCTTCGGTCTCAGTGCCCGCCCTCCGCGCGCCTACGACGCCCAGCAGCACTCCGACCACCTGGCTGCCCTGCTCACCGCGTACCGGCTGCCACCGGTCTGCGTGGTGGGCCACTCGTTCGGCGCGGAGGTCGCCGCCGCGCTCGCCGCACGCCACCCGGGCAGGGTACGCGCGGTGGTGCTGGCCGGGCCGACCAGCGATCCGCAGGCCCGCTCGCGGCGGGCCCAGGTGGGCCGCTGGCTGGTCGACACCACCCGAGAGGCGCTCTGGCAGGCCCCCGTTCTGCTACGCGACGTGGTCGACGCCCGTCCGTGGCGGGTGTGGGCCACCTTGTCGCACTCGATCCACAACCGAGTCGAGGACGACCTCACCCGGATCGCCGCCCCCACTGTGGTGGTCACGGGCGCACGCGATCCCCTCGTGCCGACGGCCTGGCGGGCGCGGGTCACCCAGCTGGTGCCCCGGGCCCGAACCGTGGTGGTGCCCGGCGCGGCACACAACGTCGCGACCACGGCACCGCGGCAGGTCGCCGACACCGTCCGGGCCCTGCTCGGTACGAGCATCCCGACGAGCTGACAGAAGGACGAGACCATGCGCATCGGCAACACGGAGATCCGCCCCGCCGGCGGCGGCGTCGGCTGCCTCCTGATGATCCTCTTCTCGATCGTCGCCTCGATCGTCCTGACCGTCCTGCTCAACCTGCTCGTCTGACGCGCGCCACGATCAGCGGCGCACGCCACGATCAGCGGCGCACGCCACGATCAGCGGCGCACGCCACGATCAGCGGCGCACGCCACGATCAGCGGCGCACGCCGAGGACGCTCAGTGCCTCGCGGGTCGCCTGACGGGCCGGGTCGAGGACGCCCCGGCGCAGCCACCGGGCGGCCGGTGAAACGGTCGCCCGCCAGGCAGCGCCGACCGCCCGGCCCGCCGGTACGACGGCGTGCCGCCACACCCAGCGCCCGGCCCACAGCATCGGACGCCCGGTGAGCGCCCAGCACCACCACAGGACACGGCCAGCCGCCCGCCAGGCCCAGCCGAGCACGACGACCACCAGACCGGCCAGAGTGGCGAGCCCCCGGCCGACCAACCGCCCGGCCGGGGTGAGCACCCGGACCAGCCAGACCAGCGGCACCCACAGCAGGTAGTAGAGCGGCACCAGGACCATGACCCGCAGCAACCAGGCCAGGGCCAGGCCGCAGCCACGCAGCAGCCTCCCGAGGAGCTGGCCGCACCACCGCAGCGGAGGCCACAGGGTGCCGCGCCAGAGCCGGACCAGACTGCGCCACAGCCAGGTCAACGGCGACCAGACCAGGTTGCGCCACGCCCAGGTCAGCGGCAGCCAGACCAGGGTTTGCCAGAGCCATCCGGCGGCCCGCAGCGACCAGCGCAGCGGAATCCAGAGCAGGTGGCGCAGCAACCAACCGAACGGGCGCAGCAGCCAACGATCCAGGAACCGCATCGTCGGGGCGAACACCCAGCGGGACAGGCCACGGCCGGTGGCCACCAGCGCTTCCCAGACCAGCCGCACCGGCAGCACCACCACCAGTGCGATCCCCCGCGCCAGCAACGTCACCGGCGACGAGGTGCCGGACGCCCGCTCAGCCCGCCGAGGCGGCGACGATTCGATCACGACCGAAGAGGCTAGCCGTCCCCGGCCCCTGATCGGGTGATCCGCCAAGTCCGCCTGTGCTGTCTTTCGGTCAGTACCGCGCGGGGTAGCCCTCGAACAGACGCGGTTCGGCCAGGACCCACCGGTCAGCGGGGAGGGAGCGGGGGCGGCGACAGGTCGAACTCCGCCAGCACCGGATAGTGGTCGGAGGCGAGTTCGGTCTCGGCGTCGCGGACCACCCGGACGCGGGTGAGACGGGCGGCCAGCGCGCCGGTGCCGAGCAGGTAGTCCAGGCGCATGTCGGCGAACTCCGCCCCGCCGTGTCCGGTCGGCGCGGTCGGCCCGGTGGCGGCGCCGAGGTCGACCAGCCCGGTGGCGAGCAGCCGGGCCACCGCGCGGCTGTCCACCGTCCGCCCGTCGGAGCGCAGGTGCCGGCGGCGGTACCCGGGCGGCAACCGGCCGACCCGCTCGACGTGCTCGTCGTACGGGTCGAGGGTGTTCAGGTCGCCGGCGAGCAGTGCCGGGCCGGCACGGGAGCGACGCAGCGCGGCGGCCGCCCAGCCCGCCTCGACCAGCCGGCGGGTCCCCGAGTACGGACAGAGGTGGGTGCCGAGCACGGTCAGCGGCCCGGCGTCGGTGCCGACCACCACCCGCTGCGCCGCGTGGTGGAACGGCCGGCGGACCGGCCCGGCGGTCAACACCGGCCAGGCCGGGCGCACCAGCACCGCGACCGGCTGCCCCAGCCAGGAGTTGGCCAGATACGGCCGCAGCCCGACGCGGGCGGCGAACCCCGGTACGTCGAGGCCACGCAGTTCCTGGACCGCGAGCACGTCCGGCCGCTGCTCGGCGACGACCTGGGCCACCCGGTCGCGCCGGTCGGGACCACCACGGTCCTGCCCGCCGGTACGGATGTTCCAGGTCATCACCCGCAGCACGGCCGGCTCAGCCCGGTCGTCCGGCCCGGGCCAACTCGTCGTCGAGGGTGTCCACGTCCTCCGACTCGATGGCCGGCTGGTTGCCCTCGTCGACGTCCTCGTTGGGGCGGATCACCCAGTAGAGCAGTCCGATCCATGCCGTGGTCAGCAGGATCGCGCCCATGAAGTCCGTGGGGTGGTGCATGCCCCGGTACATCCGGGAGACCGCCACCCCGACCGGCATGACCACGGCGAGCGCTACGAAGATCCACCGCCACCAACGGTCGGTGCGCGGGAAGACGATCACGGCGATGGCGACCCACAGGCAGAGGGTGGCGGCGATGTGGCCGGAGGGGAACGAGGAGGTCGGCATCGGACCATCCAGGTTCTCCACCGGCGGACGCGGCCGGTCCACCGCCGCGGCGGTGGCGAGGAAGAGGGTCAGCTCCCCGAACATGGTCAACGCCACGAACAGCAGTGGCCGCCAGCGCCGCCAGATCGCCAGCACCAGCGGGCAGAAGATCAGCGAGATGAGCATGATGGCGTGGGTGTCGCCGGCCTTGCTCCACCACCAGCTCAGGTCGTCGAGGGAAGCAGTCCCGTGTTCGGCGAACCAGGCCGGCACCGTCTCGTCGAGCCGGGCGAGGAAGGTGCCGTCGGCGTAGTAGCTGACGAACATGCCGAAGCCGTAGAGGGCGCCGAAGACCAGCACCCAGCCGACCATGATCTCGGCGATACCGGCGCGGGCGTGCGGCAGCAGCTTCTCCTCGTCCGGCGCGGGCGCCACCTCGTGCGCGGCCTCCGGCTCCAGCCCCTCCGTCAGCGGCGTCGCCGGCCGGCCCCGCTCCAGACGCCAGAGCCGGAAGGCGTACGCGGTGACGCCGAGCCAGGCCGCGCCGAGCAGCCAGGCACCGATCACGTCGGAGAGGAAGTGCACGCCCAGCGCGACCCGGGTGAACCCGATCAGGAAGACGACGGCGCCGACTCCGATCATCGCCGGCCGGCGCCAGCGAGGGGCCATCGCCGGCAGGAACACCAGCAGCAGCGCCCCGTAGGCGACCAGCGACCCGAGGGCGTGCCCGCTGGGAAAGCTCTGTCCCGCGTACGCGCCGATCGGCACGTCGACCTCGGGGCGCAACCTGTCGACCAGCGTCTTGAGCGACGGGTCGAGGATCAGCGCGCCCGCACCGGTGGCGATCAGGAAGACCGCGAGCCGGCCCTGCCGGCGGATCAGCAGCCCGACCACGGCCACGGTGACCAGCCAGATGATGACCGAGCGTCCGCCGAGGTCGGTGATCGCGTTGAGCACCGTGACCAGTGGGCCGATCGGCGCCACCTGGTCGTTGAGCCACCGCGCGACGCCATGGTCCACGTCGTACAGCGGCGACCACTTCACGCGCACCAGCACCAGCACCAGTCCGAAGCCGACCCCGGCACCGAGCACGAGCGCCAAGCCGGCGAGCGTACGTTCGGTGAAATGCCCGAGGGGTCGTCGCAATGTGTCCCGCACCGCGCCCACCGCAGCCTCCTTCGCCTCCGGCGTGCCGCGATACCCGCGGACGGCGCCTCTGGCGACGCGCTGTACCCGATCGGGCGCCTGAGTACACCCGCGACGCGCGGATCTAGAGCGCGGTCATCTCGCCGGTGTCGTGCACGGGGACCCGCTGCGGGTTCGGTTCCCACAGGTCCGGCCTCGCCGGCTCCTGCACGCCGATGCGCACCGCCTCCAGTTGAGCGGCGAAGGCGAGCCCGCCGAAGAGCGCCATTCCGGTGAGGTTTGCCCAGAGCAGCAGCGCCATGATCCCGGTCAGCGCACCGTAGGTCTGCCCGAAGTCCTCGCTGAACCGCACGTAGCCGGCGAGCAGCAGGCTGGCCAGCCACCACAGGGCGGTGGCGATGCCGGCGCCGAAGAGGAGCCAGGACAGGCCCGGCTGGTGGCGTCGGGGCGCGTGGCGGAACAGCACCGCCACGGCGAGCACCGTCAGCGCGAGACTGAGTGGCCAGCGCACCACGTCCCAGACCGTGCTGGCGAGGTCACCCCAGGCGTAGTGGCGTTCGACCGAGTCACCCAACGGCCCACCGCCGACCAGGATGAGGAAGCCGGCCAGCGCCGGCAGGCCCGCGGTGACGGCGAGGACGGCGGCCCGCAGGTACTTCCACAGGGCCGGGCGGTCCCGCTCGACGCCGTAGATCCGGTTGGCACCCCGTTCGATCTGCGCCATGGTGCTGGTCAGCGCCACCAGACCGGTGAGCAGGCCCAGGGTGAGCGCCACCTCGCCGATCTCCTCGACCTGCTCGGCGCCCGTGCCTTCGCCCTCGCCGAGCAGGTCGGCGACCATCTGTTGGCTGGCGCCGGGGGTCAGCGCCAGCACGGTGTCGGCGACCACCTCGCCGCCCTCCGCCACGCCCAGCTCGGAGATCAGCCCGGTCAGCGCGATCAGGAAGGGCACCACGGCGAGGCAGAGCTGGAACGCGAAGGCCCGGGAGTGGCTGAACCCGTCGCCGTAGCGGAACCGGGTGAAGGCGTCGCGCAGCAGATGCCAGCCGCCCTCCCGGCGCAGCGTCTGCCACGCGTGGTCGGCACAGAGCTGCTCGTCGGACATCAGCCGGGTCTCCGGCACGATCCGGGTACTACTCACGGGTGCAGCCTTCCGTTCGCGACTGCGGGGCTCGCAAGCTCACTCCTCGCGCTCACCGGGGCAGCCCTTCCGTTCGCGACTGCGGGGCTCGCAAGCTCACTCCTCGCGCTCACCGTGACCCTGCTCTACGAGGCGCTCGCCTCGCTTGGCGGCGGCAGCCGCGTCGTCGGCCAGGTCGGCTGCCTGTGCCGGCCGTGGTACACACAGCCACAGCGCCCGCCGGCGAATCTGCACCCGCAGTTCGCGGCCGGGCTCGATCAGGTCGCCGTCCAACTCGCGCGGCTGAGTTCGGTTGCTGGTTATCTCCACCCGGCGGGCGCGGTACACCTCCAGCCGCGGGACCCGGTCGCTACGGCGCAGCACCGCCCAGCCGAGGGCGAGCCAGTGCCGCAGCGTCCGTGGGGTGAGCACGGCGACGTCAAGGTAGCCGTCATCCGGCTCGGCCTCGGTGAGCAGCGTCAACCCGCCCTGGAGCCGGCCGACGTTGGCGACCAGCACCGAGCGGGCCCGGCGGCGCAGCGGCGGCTGGTCGTCGAGCCGGATCCACACCCTCATCGGCCGGTCCCGCAGGTGCCGTGCGGCACCCACCACGTACGCCGGCCAGCCGATCCGCCGTTTGGTCGTCTCGCTGGTGGCGTCCAGCATCTGGGCGTCGAAGCCCATGCCGGCCATCACCGCGAAGTGGTGTCCATCCACCTCGCCGACGTCCAGCAGCCGCCGTCCGCGCTCCACGGCCACCGCCAGCCCGGCGGCCAGGTCGTCGGAGAGTCCCAGGTTGGCCGCGAGCAGGTTGCCGGTGCCCTGGGGCAGCACGGCGAGCGCCACCTCGGTGCCGACCAGGGCGCTGACGCAGGCCATCACGGTGCCGTCGCCGCCGCAGGCGAAGACCACGTCCACGCCGGCGGCGAGGGCCTGCTCGGTCTGGCCGCGACCGGGATCGTCCACGGTCGTCTCGAACCAGAGCGGCTCGGGCCAGCCGGCCGCGGCGAGCGTGTCGCCGACGGTGCGGCGCAACGCGTCGGGATCGGTCACCTTGACCGGGTTGACTACCACTGCGCTACGCAGCGGCCCTTCCTGCCGTCCAGCTTCCACGGCGTCAGTGTGCAGCACGGTGCGGGGTTGGGCGACCCGACGCCGATGTGGGTCGGTTCACCCGGGCGGCGTCGGTCGACGACGTTTAGAACGGCGGCCCGCCGGGCACGGCGAGCCCTCAGGCGGCGGTCCGCAGGGCGGCCTCCACTCGGCGACGCGTGTCGGCCAGGTCGACGCCGGCCTCGGTGAGCACCAGCGCGGCGAGGCCGTTGCCCTCGCGCAGCAGTCCGAGCAGGATGTGCTCGGTGCCGATGTGCTTGTGGCGCAGCCGCACCGCCTCACGCAGGGACAGCTCCAGCACCTTCTTCGCCCGGGGCGAGAACGGGCCACCGACGTGCCGTCGTCGGCCCCAGCGGCGGCGCGGCGCCGGCATGGCCTCGCGCAGCGCGTCCGGGCCGAAGGATTCCTCGATCCTGGCCACGATGGCCGACAGGTCAATGCCGATCTCGCGCAGTGCGGCGGCGTCGGCCTCGCCCAGGCCGCTGCGGCCGGTCTCAGCGTGTCGACGGATGCGCTCGCGCAGGTCTTCGGCGGTGACGCCGACGTCGCGGAGCACCCGGACCGCCAGGCCGACATCCTCGCCGTCGCCGTCGCCGCCGAGGATGGCGAGCAGCAGATGCTCGGTGCCGACAGGCCGCTCGCCTTCGGCGCGGGCCTCGGCGCGGGCCTGCCGCACGACGCCGCGGGCGCGGTCGGTGAACCGTTCGAACATCACGCCTCCCAGGAGGATTCGACCGCCGGTCGTCCGGCGTGCTTCTTGTGGACCGCCTGCCGGCTGACCTCGAGGGCGTCGGCGATCTCCTGCCAGGACCAGCCCTGCCGTCGGGCGTTGTCCACCTGGACCACCTCAAGCCGTTCGAGGAGCCGGCGCAGGGCGCGAACCGCGCGCAGGCCGACCCGGGGGTCGGTGCTGCCGGCCGCGGCCGCGAGTTCCGTCGCCTGACTCATGCCGTCAACCTACATTGACGCCACACATCTGTCAACCTATGTTGACGCGACCGTGGTCGAGTGGGCCGTGGAGCGGATGGCACAACGAGCCTGTCGAGGTGAGCCCACAAGTCGAGGTGAGCGCCGATCCCGCCCCGAGCGCGTACCGCCGCGACTAGCCTCGGAAACAGGCCGGGCGCGACAGCGGCGGAGGTGATGCCAGATGGCCGCAGCCAGCGACGCGCCGGTGCTGGTCGGGGTCGGTCCCGACGACGCGCTGCCGGTGGTCCGGCTCGCCGCCCAGGTGGCCGCCGCCCACGGACGCGCACTGCACCTGCTGCACGCGTTCAACTGGGCCGCGTTC
This sequence comes from Micromonospora phaseoli, assembly GCF_900109115.1. Lineage (GTDB taxonomy): Bacteria > Actinomycetota > Actinomycetes > Mycobacteriales > Micromonosporaceae > Micromonospora > Micromonospora phaseoli. The sequence goes on along the minus strand of NZ_FNYV01000001.1, from coordinate 521,782 downwards.
GACGCGCCGGCCGTATCCGGCTCCCGCACCGATGCCGAGCAGTTGATCGCGCAGGCCGTCGCGGCGGTCAACGAGAGCGAGCCGGGCCTACCGGTCACCACCGAGATCGCCGAGGGTTCCGCCGTGGCGAACCTCGTCCGCAGGTCCGAGGTGGCCTTCCTGGTGGTCGTCGGTGACGGCGGGATGGCGCACTGCGACCGATGCATCCCGGCCGACAGCCCTGCGGTGCAGGTGGCCGCCCGCGCCGACTGCCCGGTGCTGGTCGCCCGGCGGGACCCGCCGCCAGCCGGTCCGGTACTGGTCGGGGTGGACGGCTCGGCGTCCGCCGAGGTCGCCCTGAGCTGGGCGTTCGCCTGCGCCGCCCGGCACAGCTCGCGGCTGCTGGCGATCTGGGTGGTCAACTCCGACGAGGCGATCGAGGAGGCCACCGAGCGACTCGGCGAGCTGGTGTCCCGCTACCGCCTCGGCCACCACGACACCGCCGTTGAGTGCCACGTCATCCGGGGCGAGCCCGGTGAAGTGCTGGTCGACCAGTCGCGATCGGCGCAGCTGGTGGTGGTCGCCGCCCGGGGCGAAGAGCCGTGGCGCGGCATGCTCGGGGCGGTCAGCCAGTCGCTTCTCTATCACGCACCGGCCCCGGTGATCGTGGTCCGTGGCGTCTCCGGCCCACCGAGCCGCAACAGGTCGTGACACCCGAGCCGGTAGGACCAACGGCCCTGATCCATGACCGCCGATCTGGGCCAAGCTGATACAGGAAACCGCGCGTTGCGGATGCAGGATTCACCGACCCGGGAGAGGCTCACGCAGTATGGACACCGCGATAGACCCGCAGAGCACCCTGACCGATGACGAACTGCGCCGGCTGGACGCCTACTGGCGGGCCGCGAACTATCTCACCGTCGGGCAGATCTACCTGCTGGACAACCCGCTGCTGCGCGAACCGCTGTCCGCCGAGCACATCAAGCCGCGGCTGCTGGGGCACTGGGGCACGTCACCCGGCCTGAACCTGATCTACGCCCACCTCAACCGGGTCATCGTCGCCCGCGACCTGTCGGCCATCTACATCACCGGCCCGGGGCACGGCGGCCCGGCGCTCGTGGCCAACACCTGGTTGGAGGGCACCTGGAGCGAGCGGTACCCCGGCACCGGCCGCGACGAGGCCGGCATGGCCCGGCTGTTCCGTCAGTTCTCCTTCCCCGGCGGTATCCCCAGCCACGTGGCGGCCGAGGTGCCGGGCTCGATCCACGAGGGCGGCGAGCTGGGGTACGCGCTCAGCCACGCCTACGGTGCCGCGTTCGACAACCCGGACCTGCTGGTCGCCTGCGTCATCGGGGACGGGGAGGCGGAGACCGGGCCACTGGCCGGCAGCTGGCTGTCCAACGTCTTCCTCAACCCCGCCCGCGACGGCGCCGTGCTGCCCATCCTGCACCTCAACGGGTACAAGATCGCCAACCCGACCGTGCTGGACCGGATCCCCGAGTCCGACCTGCTCGACCTGATGCGCGGCAACGGCTACCAGCCGTACGTGGTGGCTGGTGACGAACCGGCCGAGGTACACCGGGCGCTCGCCGCCACCCTCGACCGGGCGCTGGACGAGATCGCCGCGATCCAGCGCCGCGCCCGCTCGGGAGCGCCCGCCGAACGTCCCCGCTGGCCGATGATCGTCCTGCGTACCCCGAAGGGCTGGACCGGCCCCAGCAAGGTGGACGGCAAACAGGTCGAGGGGACCTACCGCGCCCACCAGGTACCCCTGTCCGGGGTCCGCGACAACCCGGATCACGTGGCCGAACTGGAGCGTTGGCTGCGCAGCTACCGGCCGGAGGAGCTGTTCGACGCCACCGGCGCCCCGGTCGCCGAACTCGCCGCGCTGCCGCCCACCGGAGAACGCCGGATGAGCGCCAACCCGGTGGCCAACGGCGGCGTGCTGCTGCGGGACCTCAACCTGCCCGACTTCCGGGACTACGCCGTCGACGTGCCGCACCCGGGCTCGACCGTCACCAGCGCCACCGGTGAACTCGGCAAGTGGGTACGCGACGTCATCGCCGCCAACCCGCAGACCTTCCGCCTCTTCGGACCGGACGAGGTCGCCTCGAACCGGCTCCAGGCGGCCTTCGAGGTCACCGACCGGGTCTGGATGGCGGGTACGGTCCCCGGCGACGACCATCTCTCCCCCGACGGGCGGGTGATGGAGGTCCTCTCCGAGCACCTCTGCCAGGGCTGGCTCGAGGCCTACCTGCTGACCGGTCGGCACGGCATCTTCACCAGCTACGAGGCGTTCATCCACATCGTCGACGCCATGGTCAACCAGCACGCCAAATGGCTGAAGGTGACCCGGGACATCCCGTGGCGGATGCCGGTGGCGTCGCTGAACTATCTGCTCTCCAGCCACGTGTGGCGGCAGGACCACAACGGCTTCTCCCACCAGGACCCGGGCTTCATCGACCACGTGATGAACAAGAAGGCCGAAGTCGTCCGGGTCTACCTGCCCCCGGACGCCAACACCCTGCTCTCCACCATGGACCACTGCCTGCGCAGCCGGCACTACATCAACGTGGTGGTGGCCGGTAAGCAGGCCGCCCCCAGCTGGCTGACCATGGACGAGGCCATCGCACACTGCCGACGCGGCGTGGGCATCTGGGACTGGGCCGGCACCGACGACGGCAGCGAACCGGACGTCGTCCTCGCCTGCGCCGGAGACGTGCCGACGCTGGAGACCCTCGCCGCGGCGGACCTGCTGCGTCGGCACCTGCCGGAGCTGAAGGTACGGGTGATCAACGTGGTCGACCTGATGCGGCTCCAGCCGCCGAGCGAACACCCGCACGGCCTGCCGGACTCCGAGTTCGACACCCTGTTCACCCAGGACAAGCCGATCATCTTCGCCTACCACGGCTACCCGTGGCTGGTCCACCGCCTCACCTACCGCCGCACCAACCACGACAACCTGCACGTCCGTGGGTACAAGGAGGAGGGCACCACCACCACGCCCTTCGACATGGTGATGCTCAACGACCTGGACCGCTTCCACCTGGTGATCGACGTGATCGACCGGGTGCCCGGCCTGGCCGCCCGCGCCGCGCACCTGCGGCAGGAGATGACCGACGCCCGCCAGGCGGCCCGCGACTACACCCGCCGGTACGGCGAGGACGACCCCAAGGTCGCCGAATGGCGTTGGATACGTGAAACCGACGAGGGAGCACCGTCATGAGTGACACGGAGATCGTGGTGGGCTACGACGGCTCACCGGACGCCACGGCGGCGCTGCAGTGGGCGCTGCAACAGGCCCGGCAGGACGACCGCGCGGTCCGACTGGCGTACGTCTTCGAATGGCTCACCGTGGCCGGCTGGGTCGGGCCGGGCGTGACGCCGGGAATGTGGCCCGACGAGCAGGCCCGGCGGCAGGTCGAGGAGCTGGTCGGCAAGGCGGCGGCCGACGCCGCCGCTGCGCACCCCGAGCTGACCGTACGCGGGGATGTGCTCGACGGGCCGCCCGCCCTGGTCCTGGAGGAGATCTCGGCGCAGGCCGGCCTGCTGGTGCTGGGCAGCCGCGGGCACGGCGGCTTCGCCGGTCTGCTCGCCGGCTCGACCGCCGTCACCGTCACCGCGCACGCGCACTGCCCGGTGGTCGTGGTGCGCAGCGACTCGGCCGCGGGTGCCCGCACCGGGCACGTCGCGGTCGGCGTGGACGGTTCGGAACCTTCGCTGCTGGCCCTCGGCTTCGCCGTCGAGCAGGCGTCGCTGCGCCGGGTGCCGCTGCACGTGGTGCGCGCCTGGCAGCCCCGCCGTGACCAGTGGAGCCTCACCGGCGAGCAGGCCCGCGACGCGGCGCTGGCCGACCAGCGCGCCGATCTGGACGAAGCGCTGCACCGCTGGCAGGGAACCTTCCCGGACGTCGAGGTCAGCGTCGAGACGGCCGCCGCCGCGCCGGCCGGCCTGCTGATCGACGCCAGCCGCAACGCCCAGCTGATCGTCGTCGGCACCCGGGGGCGCGGCGGGCTGCGCGGAATGCTGCTCGGCTCGGTCAGCCAGCAGCTCATCCAGCACGCGCACTGCCCGGTGGCGGTGGTCCGGGAACGCTGATCCCGACCGCGTCGGCCGGCCCGGATCAGGCCGGCCGCCGCGGGCCGGGATCAGGCCGGCCGCCGCGGGCCACCGCCGAGCGCGCGCAGCGCGTTGAGGATCACCAGCACGTCGATCCCCTCCTGAAGGAACGCCCCGGCCACCGGGGGTAGCCGGCCGGCCGCCGCGAATCCCATCGCGAGCACCGCCAGGCCCATCCCCACCGTGGCGCTCTGCACGGCGATCCGGCGGGCGTACCGGGCCACCTCGACCGCGTCGGCGAGCGGATCGAGCCGGTCGACGGTCAGCACGGCGTCGGCGACGTCGGCCGAGGCGGTCGCCCCGGTGGCACCCATAGCCACGCCCACGTGGGCCTCCGCCAGTGCAGGCGCGTCGTTCACCCCGTCGCCGACCATCACCGTGACCGCCCGCCCCGCCTCGGCACGTACCCGGCTCACCTTCTCCTGCGGCGTGCACCGGGCCAGCACCTCGTCCACGCCGACGGCCTCGCCGACCCGCCGGGCGACCTCCGGCCGGTCCCCGGTGACCATCACGATCCGGGCCAGCCCGGCCGCGCGCAGCCGGTCCACCGCGCGGCGGGCGTCGGGGCGTACCGGATCCTCCAGCAGCACCGCGCCGAGCGGCCCGGCGTCGTCGGTCACCCAGACCACGGAATGCCCCGCATCCTGCGCCCGGGAGCGGGCCTGCCCGGCCCACTGCGGCGGTTCCCCACCCAGCTGCCCGACCCGGATCCGCCGCCCGGCCACCCGCCCGCTGACTCCCCGGCCGGGCTCCTCGGTCACCTCTGTCGGTGTGTCCAGCCGAACCCTCTGGTCATGGGCGTGGCGTACCAGGGCCGCCGCCAGCACGTGCGGAGACAACTGCTCCACCGAGGCGGCCAGACGCAGCACCTCGTCGGGTTCGCCGCCCGGCGCCACGACGATCTCGGCGACCCGGGGACGGCCGGCGGTGAGGGTGCCGGTCTTGTCCACCAGCAGGGTGCGTGCCCGCCCCAGCGTCTCCAGCGATGCGCCGTCGCGCACCAGCACCCCCCGCCGGGCCACCCGCGACAAACCGGAGACGATGGCGATGGGGGTGGCCAGCAGCAGCGGGCACGGGGTGGCCACCACCAGCACCGCCACCGCCCGGACGAACTCCCCGGACACCGCCCAGCCCAGGCCCGACAGAGCGAGGGTGAACGGCACGAAGGCGGCGGCGTACCGGTCGGCCAACCGCACCGTCGGGGCCTTGCGGGCGGTCGCCTCCTCGGCCAACCGGACGATCCCGGCGTACGTGCTGCGACCGGCGCTCTCGGTGGCCCGCAACCCGAACCCGGCGCCCGCGTTGACCACGCCACTGGCCACCTTCTCGCCCGCCGCCCGCTCCACCAGCCGGGACTCGCCGGTGACCACCGACTCGTCCAGCGTGGCCGGCGACTCGGCCACCCCGTCGACCGCCACCACGTCGCCGGGGCCGACCAGCAGCCGGTCGGCCACCGCCACCCGGTCTGACGGCACCACCTCCACGCCGCCGTCGGCGGTACGTCGCCGCGCGGTACGGGGGGCCCGAGCGAGCAGGGCACGCAGGTCACGGGTCGCCCGGCGCTGCGCGTACGCCTCCAGGGTCCGGCCGGTGGCCAGCATCAGCGCGATCACCGCACCGGCCAGATACTCGCCGACGCCGAGCGCGCCGGCCAGCGCCAGTACCGCGATCACGTCCACCCCGAACCGCCGACGCCAGAGGTCACGCAGCACCGAGGCGGCGGCCGGCAGCAGCGCGATCACGGTCGCCAGCGCCCATACCGCGTCGGCGGCACCGGGCTGCCCGGACAGCCGTACCGCCGCGCCGGCCAGCACCAGCGCGGTGAGACCGGTCAGCGGCGTGAACAGCAACCACCGGCGGCGCCGAGCAGGCCGCTCGGGTTCGGGCCGCGCCGGCCGTGCCGGCAGGCACTCGGGCGCGTCGCGATCCGGTCCACCCGCGGCCGACGGCTCTGTCACCCGCGAATCGTCCCAACCTCCGGGGAGCGGTGTCGGGCGCTCCGGTCAGAATGCGGGCCCAAGTGCCCGCCGACGCGGGGCATCCGGGACGTGCGGGCGGCCTGCCGATGGCGCACGATGAACCGGACCGGCCCACGGCCGTACCGAGGTGCGGCACGATGGGCAGAGACGGAAAGGTCGTGAGGATGAGCCAACAGACGCCGGCTACCCACCGCCCGCTGACCACCGCCCTCGCGGAGGCCGCCGCGATGGCCGGTCACGCGCCGTCGGTGCACAACAGCCAGCCGTGGCGCTGGCGGGTGCTTCCCGACGCGCTGGAGTTGCGGGTGGTCCGCGACCGCCAGTTGGCGGCGACCGATCCGGAGGGCGAGCTGATCACGCTGAGCTGCGGGGCGGCGCTGCACCACGCCCGGCTGGCGCTGGCCGCCGAGGGGTGGGCGGCGACCGTGCAGCGGATGCCCGACCCGGCCCAGCCCGAACTGCTCGCCCGGCTGACCGACCTCCGCTCCACCGGGGTCGACCCGGACGCGATGCGGATGGTGCAGTGCATGCAGGTGCGGCACACCGACCGGCGGCCGGTCAGCGACGAGCCGGTCGGGGAGGAGCAGCTGAACGCGATCGCGGAGGCCACCGCCGGGGAGGGCGCCCGGTTGGAGATCCTCGACCGCGACCAGGTGCTGCAGTTGGCGGCCGCCGCCTCGCACGCCGCCACGGTCGAGGCGGACGATTCGCAGCTGCGTGCGGAGCTGGACTACTGGACCGGCCGCACCGGCGGCGTCGGGCTCAGCCCGGAGGTGCTGCCCGAGCAGCCGCCGCAGACCACCGTGCCGGGGCGGGACTTCCGCCGCCCCGGCACCCTGCCGGCCGGTCCGGGGCATGATCAGGCGGCATCGTACGGGGTGCTGTACGGCGACGAGGACACGCCGACCAGTTGGCTGCGGGCCGGCGAGGCGCTCTCGGCCGCCTGGCTGGTGGGCACCCGGCTGGGCATCTCCATGGTGCCGCTCAGTGGGGTGGTGGAGGTCCCCGGCACCCGGCAGATCCTGCGCCAGGTGCTGGCCGGGATGGGCCACCCGTACCTCGCCCTGCGCATCGGCGTCGCGGACCCGGACCACGCCGGACCGCCGCACACCTCCCGACTGCCGCGCGAGCAGGTGGTGGACACCTCGGCGGTGGACGGTGGCGCCTGACCGCAACCGCACACCGCTGGGCGTTCTGTCCGGGCGGCCCGCCCGCTAGCATCGCTGGGTGACCGTCGGCGCACCCAACCCCCGGCACGAGCCACCGTCGCTCGGGCTGAGTCCGCTGTCCAGGGTCCGTCTGGACGAGCTGCTCCAGGAGATGCTGGACCGCGTCGGCGAGGTGGTGACCAGCCGGGAGCGGCTGCGGGCGCTGCTCGACGCGGTCGTCGGCATCGGCACCGACCTGGATCTGCGCAGCACCCTGCAACGGATCGTGCAGTCGGCCTGCGACCTGGCCGGCGCCCGCTACGGCGCCCTCGGTGTGATCGGCCCGGACCGACTGCTGTACGACTTCATCACCCACGGAATCTCTGCCGAACTGCACGCGCAGATCGGGGACCTGCCGCACGGTCGGGGCGTGCTCGGTCTGCTGATCGACGACCCGAAGCCGCTACGGATGCCGGACATCACCCAGCACCCGCAGTCCTACGGGTTCCCGCAACACCATCCGCCGATGCACACCTTCCTCGGCGTGCCGGTACGCATCCGCGACCAGGTCTTCGGCAACCTCTACCTGGCCGAGAAGCAGGGCGGCGCCCAGTTCACCGACGACGACGAGGAGATCGTCGTGGCGCTCGCGGCGGCGGCCGGCGTGGCGATCGAGAACGCCCGGCTGTACGCGCTGGCCCATCGGCGGGAACGCTGGCTCGCCGCCACCGCCGAGATCACCTCGCTGCTGCTCGGCGAGGTGCGCCGCACCGACGCGCTGACCCTGGTGGCGCGCCGTGCCCGGGAGGTCGCCGAGGCCGAGCTGGCCCTGGTGCTTCTCTACGACGACGACGCGGAGCACTTCACGGTGGAGGTCGTGGACGGCGTCGGCGCTCAGGCCCGTGCGTTGGTCGGTGCGGTGCTACCGGCCGCGGACACCAGTTTCGCCGGTCATGTGGCCCAGCGCCGGCACGACTCGGTGGACGACCTGGCCCACGCCGCCCCCTGGCCGGCGATGCTGCACACCGGGCCGGCGGTGATCTCGCCGCTCGCCACCGCGGACACCCTGCACGGCGTGCTGGTGATCGCGCACAGCGCCGAGCACAGCGGTGTCACCGACGACGACGTGACCCTGCTCGGCAGCTTCGCCGGACAGGCCGCGCTGGCCATGGAACGCGCCCGCGGTCAGGAGGAGCGGGAGCAACTGGTGGTCCTCGAGGACCGCGAGCGGATCGCCCGGGATCTGCACGATGTGGTGATCCAGCGGCTGTTCGCCACCGGCCTGCAACTGCAGAGCTCGGTGCCGCTGACCGCGCGGCCGGAGGTCGCCAAGCGGATCAACGCCGCGGTCGACGACCTGGACACCACCATCAAGGACATCCGCCGCACCATCTTCGAGCTGCGGACCCCGATGAGCGCGGCGCTGCGCACCGAGATCCGGGAGGCGGTGGAGGCGGCCGCGGAGTCGCTGGGTTTCCGGCCGAGGCTGGAGCTGACCGGTCCGGTCGACAGCGCCATACCGGACGAGGTCCGTCCCGACCTCACCGCCGTGCTCCGCGAGGCGCTGTCCAACGCGGTACGGCACGCCGGAGCCTCCCGGGTGTCGGTGGCGGTGAGCGTCGACGCCGCCCAGGTAACCGTCACCGTCACCGACGACGGGGTGGGGTGCGACCCGGCCGCCGCCCGGGGTGGGCTGGTGAACCTGCGCGAGCGCGCCGAGCGGCACGACGGCACCTTCGAGGTACGCCCAGCCGAGCCGCGCGGCACCGAGCTGCGCTGGTCCGTCCCGCTGCGCGACTGACCGCCGTAACTGGCAGCCCTCGGCTGGCGCGCCGGACGGGCGGACGTCAGCGGTTCTTGCCCAGCAGGCGAGTGGCCAGCACGGCTGCCTGGGTACGCCGTTCCAGGCCCAGCTTGGCCAGCACGCTGGAGACGTAGTTCTTGACCGTCTTCTCGGCCAGGAACATCTTGCCGGCGATCTCCCGGTTGGTCAGCCCCTCGGCGACGTACTCCAGGATCCGCCGCTCCTGCTCGGTGAGCGCCTGCAGCTCGCGGGGCTGCTCCACACCGCTGCGGATGCGTTCCAGCACCCGTGTGGTGATCGCCGGGTCGAGCAGCGACTGACCCGCCGCCACCCGGCGTACCGCGTCGACCAGGTCGGTGCCGCGGATCTGCTTGAGCACGTACCCGGAGGCCCCGGCCATGATGGCCGCGAACAGCGCCTCGTCGTCCTCGTACGAGGTGAGGATCAGCCCCTTGATCGAGGAGTCCACGGCCCGGATGTCCCGGCAGACGTCGATGCCGTTGCCGTCGGGCAGCCGGGCGTCGAGGATCGCCACGTCGGGCCGCAGTGCCGGAATCCGGCGGGCCGCCTCCGGTGCGGAGCCGGACTCACCGACCACCTCGATGTCGCCACTGGCGTGCAGCAGGTCGGCGAGGCCACGACGGACGACCTCGTGGTCGTCAAGCAGAAACACCCGGATCATCCCCTGTTTCTACCCGCTCCCCGCCACCCCTCACACGGGCCAAAGGTCCCAACCCCCACCCCCCAACCCTGTTGATCAAGAACTTTGCGTCTGGTATCGGGCCGGATCCCGACCAAAACTTCTTGATCAACAAGGGGGTGGGCGGGGTGGGGTGGGTGGGGCGGGTGTCCTGGGGGTTCGGGACGTGTGGCCCTGCTCGGCCGGGGAGCGGCGGGGGCACCGTTGGGCTGTACCAGGTGAGCGCGAGGGGGCACGACCATGGAAAACGGCTACACCGTCGAGCAGCTGCGGTCCGCCGCGACCGATGCGATCCGGGCACCGTCCCTGCACAACGTCCAGCCGTGGCGGTTCCGGCTGCGCGACGGCGGGATCGAGGTGCTCGTCGACCCGACCCGGCGGCTGCCCGCCACCGATCCGAGCGGCTGGGGCGCCCGCGTCGCCTGCGGGGCGGCGCTGTTCAACCTGCGTCTGGCCCTCGCGGCGGCGGGTGCGCCGGCGACGGTGCGGCTGCGCCCCTACCCGGCGGAGCCCGACGTGCTGGCCCGGCTACTGCCGGACCTGCCACGGCGGCCCTCCCCCGCCGAGCAGGACCTCTACTCGGCCATCCCCCGCCGGTTCAGCAACCGCGCCCCGTTCTGGCCGGACCCGGTCCCCGCCGACGCCCGCTGGCGGCTCGGTGAGGCGGCTCGCGCCGAGCACTGCTGGCTGGAGCTGCTGATCGGGGTGAGCGCGGTCAACGCGTTCGCCGAGATCGCGCACGGCGCGCACCGGGTCCTCGAACGTGACCCCGCCTACGGGGCGGAGCGGGAGGCGTGGGTACGCGCCGAGCACGCCCCCGACGGGATTCCCGCCGCCGCCGGGGGCGTGCAGGCCGAGCCGCAGGACCTGCTGCCGTCCCGCGGCTTCGGCGGCGTGCAGCGGGCGCCCGGCCGCGACTTCGAGCCGGAGCCGCTGGTCGCGGTGCTCGGTTCGGCCGGCAACACCGCCGTCGACCAGGTCGTCGCCGGTCAGGCGTTGCAGCGGATGCTGCTGACCGCCACCGACGCCGGGCTGTCGGTGTCGATGCTGTCCCAGCCGATCGAGGTGCCGTCGGCCCGGGAGCAGCTTCGGATGTCACTGGGCCGGTTCGGTACACCGCAGATGGTGATGCGGATCGGGTACGGCCAGCCCGGCTGGCCCACCCCCCGCCGCCCGGTCGACGAGGTGCTGGACCTGCCCGTACACCTGGCGTGACGCGCCGGCGCGGCAGCGCGCAGGCCCGCGTCAGGCGGACGTCAGGCGGACGTCGCCGGTTCGCCGAGCGCGCCGAGCAGCTCGGTCTCCCGCGCCGGGTCGAGGCCGATCGGTTCCCGGGCCGGACGACCGGCGCGAGCCGGCACGCCGCCTACCTGCCGCAGCCAGGCCCAGGTGTCGGCCACGGTGTCGGCCACCGGCCGACAGGTCAGCCCAGCGGTGTGGGCGCGGCCTACATCGATCTGCTGCATCCACCGGTACTCGTGCCCCGCCGGGATCCAGACGGGCAGATCGTTCCAGGGCTCCACGCCCGCCGCGAGCAGGCGCTCCGGGTCGACCCAGTGCAACCGGGCGGCGGCGCCGGTGGCCGTCACGCAGGCGGTCAGCAACTCCCCCATGGTGGTGTGGCCGGGCCGGCTCACCACGTTGACCGGTCCGCCCAGGCCCGCGGTCGCGGCGTCCAGCAGGAAGACGGCCAGGTCGCGGACGTCGACGTACTGCACCGGCAGGTCGGCGGGGCCGGGCACGAGCACGTCGCCGCCCCGGGTGATGCGGTGCAGCCACCATGGCAACCGGCCGATGTCCTCCCCGGGGCCGAGGATCAGCCCGGCCCGGGCGAGCAGCACCCGGTCACCGAAGACCGCCCGCAGGGCCTTCTCCGCACCCGCCTTCAGGGTCGGGTAGTCGCCGTCGAGGGCGTCCGGGTCGGCGTCCACCAGCGGGGCCTGCTCGGTGACGCCGGTCGCCACCGGGGGCGCGTAGACCGAGCCGCTGGAGACGTAGACGTAGTGCCCTACCCGCGCGGACAACGCCTGCGCCGCCGTCCGCGCGGCCTGGGGCGCGCCGTCCCAGGTGTCGACGACGAGGTCCCACTCTCCGTCGGCCAGCGCGGCGAGCCCGCCGGGCGTCGTCCGGTCACCCACCAGCCGCCGTACGCCCGCCGGAGGCGCCCCGTGCCGTCCCCGGTTGAACACCGTCACCGACCAGCCTCGGTGGACCGCCTCGGCGACCGTCGCCCCGCCCACGAATCCAGTTCCGCCCAGCATGAGGAGTCTCATCTGCCTCATCCTGCCCATGGTCGACCCGGTGCAGAATGCCGTTTCACCCTCAGCAGATCTGCTGAGGACAGATCCGGCCGTGGTCGACGGACCGGCACCGTGTCCGGCGGACGCAGAACGAGTCCGCCGGACACGGCCGGGCGGCGCCGCGGGCACGGCGGGCACCACCAGCCAGCTCCTTCATCGAAGGTTGGCGAATCCAATCGTCGGCCGTCCGCCGTGAGGACGTCAACAACTTCCGGAAAAGTATCGATAGTTTAACGTCGGGCGACCGGGGCGGCGGCGCTGTCGCGGACGACGAGTTCGGTGGCCAGCTCCAGCCGAGGACTCTCCACCTTCTCGCCCCTGGCCAGCCGCAACACCGTACGAGCCGCCAACATCCCCATCTCCGCCAACGGCTGCCGCACCGTGGTCAACGGCGGCGAACACCACCGCACCTCCGGCAGGTCGTCGAAACCCACCACACTGATGTCGTCCGGCACCCGCAACCCCCGCTGACGCACCGCCTCGTACACACCCAGCGCCATCTGGTCACTCGACGCGAAGATCGCCGTCGGCGGGTCGGTCAACCCCAGCAACCGCCCCCCACCGGTGAAGCCCGCCTCGTGGTAGAAGTCCCCGGGGCAGACCAGGTCCTCGTCGAAGGAGAGCCCGGCGGCCTCCAGGGCGGCCCGGTAGCCGTCCATCCGCGCCCGGCTGCACATCAACTGCGGCGGACCGGCGATGAAACCGATCCGCCGATGCCCCAGACCGATCAGGTACTCCGTCGCCCGCAGGC
>NZ_FNYV01000001.1:0-508107 GCF_900109115.1 Micromonospora phaseoli | reverse complement strand
GGCGGTGGATGGCCGAGACCACCGTGCCGACCCCAGAGGCGTGCGCCACGTCCTCCACACCCCGAATGATCTCCACCGCCCACGGGCTGTCCAGATCGTTGAACACCAGATCCACCAGACCCGAACTCGCCCGCATGCTCGGCGGACGACGCCGATAACCATGCCGCGTCAGCAGCTCCTCCACCCGCTCCCGGGTCTGCGGAGCCACATCCGAACGACCATTGATCACCCGCGACACCGTCGGCACCGACACCCCGGCCAGGCGCGCTATCGCCGCGATGGTCACCGTACGGTTGTCGTTGGTGGCCATGCGTCCTCCCTTTTCTCGCTCATCCTCGACGCCGGCGGACCGCCTCGCCGACAAGCTGTCGTTCGGCGACGGCGTAGACCTCGCGGGATCACTGCCGTTTCGCCACCCTGGTGATGTCCTTGACGATCTGGGCCGGCCCCTTGGTGCCGGCGACCAACTCGGCCGCGCTGTTGTTGATCTGCTGGCCCACCGCCGGCGGGTACGCCTGGTCGAGGTAGAGCTGGAAGCCGGTGGCGATGCCCAGGTTGGCGGCCACGACCTGGTTGTTCAGGTCCTTGATGCCGCCGGTCGCAGCCTGGTTGGTGGGCAGCACCGCGCCGGTCTGTGCGGCCCTGCGCTGGTTCTTGGCCTGCAGCAGGGTGCGCAGGAACTCCACCGTCGACGCCGGTGCGTCGCGACCGACCGCGAAGCCGTTGCCGCCGCCGAACGCGTCCGTCGCCGCGCCTTTGCCGCCCTCGACGGCCGGGAAGGGGAAGAAGGCGAGCCGGTCACCGAGACCTCGCTGGCTGGTCGACGACGACGCCTGCACCGACGGGGCCCACTGCCCCATCAGCTCCATGGCGGCGCCCTCGTTGCCCATCGTGGCGGCCTGCCCGTTCTCGGATCCGTACTCCGCGCGGAGGAAGCCCGGCTGGAACGGCTGCATGTCGACCAGTTCCTTGAAGTGTTCGCCGGCGGCGACGAAGTCCGGGGTGTCGAAGTTCCGGTCCTCGGCCGCGCGCGCCAGCGCCTCGAGGCCGCCGATGCGCATCGCCAGGTACGCCCAGTAGTAGTGCCCGGGCCACTTGTCCTTGCCGCCGAGCGCGATCGGGACGATGCCGGCCGACTTGAGTTTGCCGACGGCCACCAGCAGCTGGGCCCAGGTTGCCGGCGGCGTCTCGATGCCGGCCTTGGCGAAGTGGTCCCGGTTGTACCAGAAGCCGACCATGCCGATGTCGAACGGAATCCCATAGATCCGGTTGTCCACCGTGTACGGCTGCACCGCGGCGGGCAGCAGCTGCCCGATCCACTCCTTGACGTCCTCGGTGATGTCCTTGACCAGGCCGGCCTCGACCTGCTGCTGCAGCGCGCCGCCGCCCCACGACTGGAACAGGTCCGGCGGCGTCTTCTTCTCGACAGCGGCGTCCAGCTTGGTCTTGAACGCCTCGACCTCCAGTGGCTGGACCTCGATGGTGACGTTGGTGTGGCTGCCTTCGTACTGCTTTGCGAAGTCCGCCCAGACGCTGAGCATCGGTTCGGCGTCCTGGACATGCCACCAGTTGATCGTCTGCGGATCGCCCGGCGTGTCGGTTCCGTCATCCCCACAGGCGCCGAGCAGGAGCGTGCCGGCGCCCAGGCCGGCCAGACCCAGCAGCGACCGGCGGGAGATGTGCGCTGTCATGGTTCGTCCCTTCGAGAAACGGAGGAGGAACACGGAGCACCGCCGAGATCGACGGCAGGCTATAGGACTGCGAGTCGCAAGTTTCGGTTCAGTACCGATATTTTCGATGTGATGGCGGGCACGTTACGACGCGTTTGCGTCGGCGGTCAAGGGGCTGTCGCGAGCGAACGCCAGCCGATACCGTGAGCGCAATCTTGAGGCTCCCGGTACGCATATTTCCGGGAATGCACCGGGATCAGAACATGAAGGAGTCGAACATGTCGACCGAGATCGCAGACGTGGCCACCGCCCGGTCGATCCGCAACCCTGTGCTCACCGGCTTCCACCCAGACCCGTCCATCCTGCGGGTCGACGACGACTATTACCTGGCCACGTCGACCTTTGAGTGGTACCCGGGGGTGCGGGTACACCACTCGAAGGACCTTGTGCACTGGCAGGCACTGGGTGGCATCGTCACCGAACGTCGCCTGCTCGACCTGCGCGGCTGCGGCGACTCCAACGGGATCTGGGCACCGGACCTCACCTACCACGACGGGTTGTTCCATCTCGTCTACAGCGATGTGGCCAGCTTCGCCAGCGGCTACTGGGACGCGCAGAACTTCCTCACCACCGCCCCCGCCATCACCGGCCCGTGGTCGGACCCGGTGCGGCTGCACTCGCACGGCTTCGACGCCGCGCTGTTCCACGACGACGACGGCACCACCTGGCTGCTGGCGATGAGCGCCGACTGGCGGCCCGGGCGCGACCGCTTCGGCGGCATCGAGATCCAGCAGTACGACCGGGCCCGAGGACAACTGGTCGGCAAGCCCCGGATCATCTTCACCGGCACCGAGGTCGGTCTCACCGAGGGACCGCACATCTACCGACACGACGGCTGGTACTGGCTGGTCACCGCCGAGGGCGGCACCAGTTGGGAGCATCAGGTCACGGTTGCCCGGTCCCGGGATCTGTTCGGGCCGTATGAGGTCGACCCGGCCGGTCCGCTGCTCACCTCCGTCGGCCGGCCCGATCTCACCCTGCAGAAGGCCGGCCACGGCAGCCTGGTCCGCACCCCGCAGGGCGACTGGTACCTCGCCCACCTGGTGGGCCGCCCCTACACCCCGCTGGGCAACTGCGTGCTGGGCCGGGAGACCGCGTTGCAGAAGGTCGACTGGTCACCCGGAGGCTGGCCGACCATCCCCGGCGGCGTTCCGGCCGACGAGATCGCCGCTCCGGACCTGCCGGCCCACCCGTGGCCCGACGAGCCGGCCACCGACGACTTCGACGCCCCGGAGCTGGCCACCTGGTGGTCGACCCTGCGCCGGCCGGCCACCGACGACTGGATCGACCTCCGCTCGCGCCCGTCGCACCTGCGCGTACACGGTGGCCAGTCCCCGGTCGGCCTGCAGACGCCGAGCCTGGTGGCGCGGCGGGTGGGGGCGACGCGCTGCTCACTGGAGACCGTGGTGGAGTTCGAGCCGGGCGACCATCGGCACCTGGCCGGGATCACCGGCTACTACAACACCCAGAACTGGCACTACCTCTACCTGACCCGCGCCGATGACGAGCGGGTCGTGCTGGAACTGCTCAGCTGCGACAGTGGCCGCCGTACCGCGTACCCGCAGCACACCGTCGACACCGGCGACGCCGGCCGGGTCGGCCTGCGGGTGAGCTTCGACGGCCCGGCGCTGCGCTTCGCGTACGACCTGGGGGACGGCTGGCAGCAGGTGCCCGTCGAACTGGACGCCACCATCCTCTCCGACGAGCACGCGGCCCAGATCATCGACGGTGAACCGGCCGCCTGGGGCTTCACCGGTTCGCTGCTCGGGCTGTGGGTGCAGGACATCGGCGGCGACGGCCGCTATGCCGACTTCGACCACGCCACCTATCTCGAGCACTGATCCGGCGTCGGTCACGCCCGCCACCCGCACCACCCGCCACCCGCCCGGCCGTCCTGATCGGCCTGGCGGGTGGCGGTGTCATGCCCGCCAGATCCGGAAGTTCCCGGTTCGGGGGTGGATGGCACGAGCAGGGCACACGGCCGAGTTCCGGAAGTATTCGCGGTTGACTGTGGTCATCGATGGCCTTAACGTTTCGGCAAAGTTACCGATCGCTCTCCGGAAGATATCGGCGCCGCCGCGACCGACTCGACTCGTCCGAGCCTCGACGCCGATCACCACTGCCAACGCGCTCAACCCCGGACCCGGACCCTGCACTTCATGATCGACGGATGTCGATCAGACACGAAAGGACGGCAGATGAAGGTGAGACGGTGGATGACCGCCGGCGCGGTCGCCGTCGCGACCGTGGCGGCGTTGAACACGGTGCCGGCCACCGCTGGCAAGCCGTACGACCCGACCGCGCAGACGCTCGGCGCGCTCGGCCTCCGCCATGGCCTCCAGGTCGGCACCGCGGTCAACATGGACGCCCTCAACGACGCCGACGATCCGCAGTACCGCAAGATCGCCGCGACCGAGTTCGCCTCGGTCACCGCCGAGAACGTGATGAAGTGGGAGAGCCTCGAACCCACCCGCGGCAACTACAACTGGGGCCCTGCCGACCAGTTGGTCGACTTCGCCAAGCGCAACAGGCAGAGCGTACGCGGCCACGTCCTGGTCTGGCACAACCAGCTGCCCGCGTGGCTCACCAGCGGCGTCGCCGACGGCTCCATCAGCAAGCAGGAGCTGCGCGAGCTGCTGCGCAAGCACATCACCACGGTTGCCAAGCGCTACAAGGGCAAGATCTGGCAGTGGGACGTGGTCAACGAGGCGGTGAGCGACCCCTGGGACACCCCACCCACCCTGCACTACAAGGGCTTCTGGGCGGAGAACCTCGGGCCGGGCTACATCGCCGACGCGTTCCGCTGGGCCCGCGCCGCCGACCCGAAGGCACTGCTGTTCTACAACGACTACAACATCGAGGCGTTCGGCTCCGGCAACCCGGCCGACGACAAGACCCAGTTCGTCTACGACATGGTCAAGAAGCTGCGCGCCCAGGGCGTGCCGATCGACGGTGTCGGCGCCCAGGGTCACCTCGGCACCCAGTACGGCAACTTCAACACCTTCCAGGTCACCGAGGCGCTGAAGAAGTTCACCTCGCTCGGGGTCGCCACCGCGTTCACCGAGGTCGACGTCCGCAGCCAGATGACCGAGGGCGTGCAGGCCGGCAACTCGGAGGAGATCAACCCCAGATTGCAGGCGTCCGCGGCCAACTTCAGCGTGCTGATGAAGGCCTGCCTCGCGGTACGCAGCTGCCTGTCGTACACCGTCTGGGGCTTCAGCGACAACCACTCCTGGGTGCCGGGCTGGTTCGACGACCCGCCGGAGGGCCTGGCCACCATCTACGACGAGAACTACCAGCCCAAGCTCGCGTACCACGAGATCAAGTCCGATCTGATCTTCGCGGGTCCGCCGTTCGTCCTGCCCCGCCTCGCACCCAAGCCCCGCCGCTGACCCTCGTCACGACGGGCGGACCAGCCATCCACCACCAGCGGGCCGTGTGGGGCGCGTCGAGCGCCCCACACGGCCCACCCACCCGGAAGGTCCGACCGATGTCGTCAACCACGCAGCCCCTACGACTCCCGCGTGCCGCCGCCGGGTTCGGGCCGGGCGCCGGACCGCCACCGGTACGCCCCACCGAGGTGATCGGCACCGACCGTGCGGTCTGCCTCACCTTCGACGACGGACCACACCCGGAACACACCCTCCGACTGCTCGATGTGCTGGCCGCCCAGCAGGTCCGGGCGGTCTTCTTCCTGCAGGGCAATCACGTCATCGAACACCCCGAGGTGGTGCGCCGGATCGTCGCGGCCGGCCACGCGCTGGGCAACCACGGGATGCGTCACGACGACATGGGCACCTGGACCGCCGGACGGATCGCCTCGGACCTGCTGGAGACCAACGCGGTGATCCGGCACGCGGTGCCGCACGCCCGCATCCCCTACTTCCGGGCACCGTACGGGGCCTGGGGGCAGACCCCGTCGGTGGCGACCGCGCTCGGGATGCGGCCGATGGGGTGGCGGCTCGCCGTTACCGACTGGGAGCCGCCCGGCACCGACGAACTGCTGCGGAGGATCACCGAGGGCGTCGCGCCGGGTGCGGTGGTGCTGCTGCACGACGGCGGCGGCGACCGCAGCCAGACAGTCGACGCCGTCGAGCGCGCGATCCCCGTGCTGCGGGCGCACAGCTGGCGTTTCGCGCTGCCCGACGGCGACTGAACCCCCTCCTGCGACAGTCGCGGCTCGGGGGCTTTAGAGCCTGTTCCGTTCCGGGTGCGTCCCGTCGACCATCTTGTGGCCCGGCATGTTCACGCAGTGCGACGCGGGCTCGGCCCCGCAGACCGGGCACGGCCGCCACTCCTGGACCGGGCCGGCGTCATGGCCCAACATCATGGCGATCTCGCTGATCTCGTCGGCCAGGTTGTGCAGGCGGGGATCACGGTGCCGGACGGCAGCCTGGTGGATCTCTTGAACCGTCTGTCGCGCCCGCTCCAGCCTGTGCCGCGCCGTGCGCCCAGGGTCAGAAGACATGCGCGCCGGCTTCCCGGGAGGGCAGGAATGAAACCGACCGACTCGGGACAACGCGTGGTGCTCGGCCTGCTTGTCAGTGATCTTGAGCGGCCAGGTCAAAGACTGAATGCCCGGCTCGAAGAGCGGGCATTCAGTCGACAGCATCCGAATTGTCTTGGTGGGCGATACTGGGTTTGAACCAGTGACCTCTTCCGTGTCAAGGAAGCGCGCTCCCACTGCGCCAATCGCCCGTGGTGATCGCCACACCCCAAGGTGTGACTAACCGCGAGCGGACGACGGGATTCGAACCCGCGACCCTCACCTTGGCAAGGTGATGCGCTACCAGCTGCGCTACGTCCGCCTGCCCCGGCTGGCGGGGACGGGGCAACTCTACCCGATGACAAGATCGCCCGGGCGACGGCCCCGGCGTTGCCGTGATTGCGCCGCTCACCGCCGGGGTACAGACATCCCTCGACAGCACACCGCATCCCCTGCTCATTAGGAGGCTGTCATGGGTATCGGCACCAGTATCTTCCTGCTGGCGCTCGGCGCCATCCTCACCTTCGCGGTCAACGCCAGCATCGGCGGGCTCGACCTGGACGTGGTCGGGTGGATCCTGATGGCCGCCGGCGTGCTCGGCCTGATCTTGACGACCCTGGTCTGGGGCCGCCGCCGTCAGGTGGTCGCCGCACCGGAGGAGCCGGTGGAGTACCGCCGGGTCGAGGAGCGCCGGGACGTCACGCCGCCGCTGTGACCAGCCTGAAAAGGTCGCGCCGCAGATGATGGTGCCGGTCACCGGACGGTGACCGGCACCATCATCTGTCGACTCGGGAGGGCCGGCCGGCCAGCTCCGTGGCCACCGTGGTCTCCCAGTCGATCCGGTACCGCTGCTCCGGGCCGAGTGTCCGTTCCGGATTGAGGAACGTACGCAACGCCAACGGCATCATGATCCGCATCATCCGCGTCGCGATCGGCCCGGCCGTCTTGGTGGAGGTGGTCTGCCGGCCCCGCCGGACGACCTTCTCCACCCGCGCCCGACGCAGCCGCTCGTAGGCGGCGAACGCGGCCGGCACCTCGGGAAAGTCGCGCAGGCACCGGGACAGTTGCACCGCGCTCTCCACGGCCAGTGACGCGCCCTGGCCGGAGCTGGGCGAGGGCGCGTGCACCGCGTCACCGACCAGGACCATCCGGCCGGCGTGCCAGCGTGGCACGGGGGGCATGCTCTCGATGGACCCGATGGCGACCAGGTCCTCGGGGTCGGTGTGGGCGAGCACCTGCCGGGCCGGCACGTCGTCGGCGAACACCGCGCGCAGTCGGCGCAGCCACTGCTGCCTCGGGATCTGGTTCGCCTCCGCGTAGCTGACCGGCTGCCGGTCCGGCACGTTGGCGAACCAGGCGGTCCGGCCGTCGGGCTGCACCCAGTAGCCGAAGAACGCCCGGGATCCGAAGACGAAGTACATCGCCTCCGGGTCGGCGTCGGGCACCGCGTACCGGGCGGCTCCACCGAGGTTGAGCAGCGGCAGCACCTGCGGCTCGGGTGCCTGAGGGTCGATCAGGGTACGCACCCGGGACCGGATGCCGTCCGCGCCGATCAGCACGTCGGCGGTGGCGGTGGAGCCGTCGGCGAACCGGGCGAGCACGCCGTCGTGGCTCTGCTCGGCGTCGACCAACCGCTTGTCGTACCCGATCCGTACACCCTGTGCCTGCGCCCGCTCGCGCAGCACCCGGGCCAGGTCGTCGCGCCAGAGCCCGAGCGTCACCGGCTCGACGGCGACGTGCGGGAACGCGCCGATACGGCCGCCCCGGCCGTCGGTGACGACGGTGCGCCGCATGGGTAGGCCGACGCCCCGGACGGCCTGCTCGGCGTCGACGCAGCGCAGCGCGGCCAGCCCGTTGGGCGCCAGGGTCAGGGTGACACCTCCATCGGCGGCCGGCGGGTACGCCTCGTGGACTGTCGCCTCGATCCCGGCGCGGCGCAGCGCCATCGCGGTCACCGGACCGGCGATCCCTCCGCCGATCACCAGCGCGGTTCGGACAGTGGTCATGTACGACCCCCCATGGTCTCCTGCCAGGACTGTGCGTAGTCCGGCTGCTTGAGTGACTCGACGAGTTCGGCGACGAACCGGCGCTCCGCCTCCAGCAGTGCGAGCGCGTACTGCTCCTCGACCAGGAAGATCCACGCGACGCCGTCGGCACGGGCGTCGTCCATGGTCGTGCGGGTCTCCTCGATCCGGCCGGCCAGCGCCGCGCTGCGGCGACGGAGCACCTCGACGGCCTCGTCGGGCGGGAGCAGGCTGAGCAGCGACAGGGCGACAGCGAAGTGCGGATACTCCTCGCGCGGCTGGGCCAGCAGGGCACGCAGCCAGTCGTGCACCTCGTGCCGGCCCTCGTCGGTGATCGCGTAGACCGTGCGCTCGGGGCGGGCGCTGTCCCGGACCGTCTCCTGTGGCGCGACGAAGCCGGCCCGGGTGAGCTGCTCGATGACCATGTAGAGCGAGCTGCGGGTGTACCGGATGTGCCGGTCCTTGCCGGTCTGCTTCAGCCGTCGCCCCAGCTCGTACGGGTGCATCGGCTCCCACAGCAGCCAGGCCAGCACGGCCAGGGCGAGCGGGTTGGGGACCCTCCGGCGTCGTTCCAACGAGAACTCCTTTAGTCAGTACTGACTATGCGGCGTTGACTATCTGGTGTCAATCTCCGCGAAAGTCGGAGCGGTCATGAAGGATCAGCACCGTCCACCGTCTGGACTCACGAGGAGGTCACCGATGCCCGAGACCACGAACGCACCCGAGATCATCCGTCGGTACTTCGAGCTGGCGTCCCAGCCGGATGCCGAGACGTACTTCGCGCTCTTCGCCGACGACGCCGTCGTCCAGGACGAGGGCCGGACGCACGTCGGCCTCGACGCGATCCGGGCCTGGCGTGCCGACGTGCCGCTGGTGACGTACGAGATCACCGACGTCGAGCAGACCCCGGTCGGCACGGTCGTGACGGCCACCATCAGCGGCGACTTCCCCGGCAGCCCGGTTGCCGGCCTGCGGTTCCGCTTCGAGGACTACGACGACCGGCGTATCCGTCGGCTCCGCATCGCGCCCTGACCGCAAACGGCGCGAAGGCCCGGCTCGGTGAGCCAGACCTTCGCGCCGTACCGATATCCATCTTGTGGTGGGCGATACTGGGTTTGAACCAGTGACCTCTTCCGTGTCAAGGAAGCGCGCTCCCACTGCGCCAATCGCCCTAGCTATTACCGAGGTGGGGACGGGATTTGAACCCGCGTACACGGCTTTGCAGGCCGTTGCCTCGCCTCTCGGCCACCCCACCGAGGTTGCCCCCGTCATGCGTGGCGGCAGCTCCGAGCGGACGACGGGATTCGAACCCGCGACCCTCACCTTGGCAAGGTGATGCGCTACCAGCTGCGCTACGTCCGCACGCCCCCGAGTTAACCGGGTGACGGATGAGAACTCTAGCCGAGGGGCCGAACGGTTGCCAAATCGGGTTCCGCCCCCGGCGAGTCCGAAATCCCCGAGTTGGTGAGCGGAATCCCGCCCCTATAGCTTCCTAGGCAGCTGGGTCACTTTCTGGCGGACGCCCTTTCCCGGGTCGGCGAAACGCCGCCGCCCGCAACCCAGGCCAGGTGGAATATGAGTGCTCGGCAACTGTCCGGCTTCCGACTGTCGCAAGCTGGATCTACCGAGGTTCGGTGACGGCCCGTGTCCGTTTCGATGGGCTACGGTGACGGACGTGACGAGACGTGCGGCCGAGATCCGCCTGGATGCCCTGCTGCGCACCGCATGTGACGTGATCGCGCAACGCGGGTTGGCGAACACCCGCACGGCGGACGTGGCCCAGGCCGCCGGCGTGAGCCAGGCCCTGGTCTTCTACCACTTCGCAACGAAGGAACGGCTGCTCGCCCAGGCGTTCGCGTACGCCGTCGAGCAGGACCTTGCCCGCCTCGACGCGGTGACCCGTTCCAACGCCCCGCCCCTGACCAAGCTCCGGCGGATCCTGCGCCTCTACACCCCGGCCGGGCGACCCACCTCCTGGTCGATGTGGATCGACGGCTGGTCGGAGTCGTTGCGCACCCCCGAGTTGGAGAAGGTCTCCCGCAAGCTCGACCTGCGCTGGCGGCAGGATCTCGCCACGGTGATCTCCGACGGGGTCCGCGAGGGCATCTTCGACTGCGCCGATCCGGCCGGCGCGGCCTGGCGGATCAGCGCCGTGATGGACGGCCTGGCGGTGCAGCTCGCGGTGCACGACCGGGTCATCTCCCGCCGACAGTTCACCGACTGGGTGCGCCTGGTGACCGCGCGCGAACTGGGGCTCGAACCCGCCCAGCTGGAGTAGCCCACCGCCCGGATCCGGCAGGGCCTGTCCCGATGGGCCGAACCGGCCGCCGACCGCTCCGCTGACGGCAACAATGGCGGCATGGAGCTGCTGGAGACGTACCGCCGCAGCCTGGCCGAGTTCATCGACCGGGTGGAACAGGTCAGCCCTGCCCAGTGGTCGGCCCCCACCCCCTGCCCCGGCTGGGACGTGCGCACGGTGGTCGATCACGTGGTCAGCGAGGAGCGCTGGAGTGTGCCGCTGCTCGCCGGACGCACCATAGAGCAGGTCGGCGACCGGTACGACGGCGACCAGCTCGGTGCCGACCCGGTCGAGGCCGCCCGTGACGCCGCGGCGCAGGCCGAGCTGGCCGCCGCCCACCCCGGTGCCCTGGCCCGGACCGTGCACCTGTCGGCCGGTGACACCCCCGCCGAGGAGTACCTGCACCAGCTGCTGGCCGAGCACCTCGTGCACGGTTGGGACCTGGCCGTGGCGATCGGTGTGGACCCCGTGATGGACGCCGACGCGGTCTCCCTGGCCGCCCGCTGGTTCTCCCGCCACGTCACCGACTACCAGCGCGACGGGCTGGTCGAACCCGAGACCGAAGTGTCCGCCGGGGCCGGCGAGCAGGACCGGCTCATCGCCGCCTTCGGCCGCGACCCCGACTGGGCCCCATGACCGTCCCGACCGGCGACCATTGCCGTCCTGACGGAGGCCCCGGCGGGACGGCCGCAGCCGACCGCTCCGCCGGGGCCGATGTCAACTGAGGTAGCCGCCGTCCCGGGGCACCGTCCGCCACCGGCTCCGCGCGCCGGGTTGGCGCTCCCAGCGACCGGCGGTGGCGGCGACACCGACGCCGTCGACCACCGGCTCGGGTTCCCGGGTCAGCTGCCGCAACCGCAGCAGCAGGCCGACCCCGAGGAACAACAGCAGACCACCGAGCAGGAAGGCGGCCTCGGTGAGGCCGATCCCGCCGTTGCGGGACACCTGGTTGCCGGCCGCGCCCGCGTCCGGCGGGTCGGCCGCGCCACCGGCCGCCGCCACGTCGTCGGCGGAGCCGCTCTCCTCCTCGGCCGGATCCACCGTCGGCACCTCGACCGGCTCATCGGTCGGGTCGACCGTCGGCACCGACGACGGGGTCGGCGCCGCGGTCGTGGGACGGGCCGCACCGCCGCGACCGACCACCTCGCGGGTCGCCGTCTGGCGGGACAGCAGCTGCAGGTTCTGGTCGTACGCCTCGGCGGCCAGGCTGACCCGGCCCTGGTCGACGTCACCGGCGAACGCGATCCGGTACTGGGCGGTGACCGTCCGGCCCGGACAGAGCGTGCCCGGATCCAACTCACGGTCGGTCAGCCGCGCCGCGGCACCCTCGGTCCGCACCTCCACCGGGAACGAACCGGTCTCCTCGATCCGGTCCACCCGCACCTGGTCCAGCCGCAGCCCCCGCACGCTCATCACCATCGACCAGCGAACCTTGATGCAGCCACCCTGATCCGTGCGGGACACCACGGCGGAGACCGTCTCCACCCGCCCGCCGGCGGTGAACTGGTCCGGCAGGCCGCCGAGTTCGGTGGCGAACGCCGCCTGCGCCGGCGCGGCCATGGCGACGTCCACCCCGGTGAGACATGCCAGTACCACTCCGATCCGTAGCGCGTTCCGCCACAGCCTCTTCACGATCAGTCCTCCCGTTGGTTGCCTCCATTCGCAACGCTAGGAGCGCGCAAGGCCACCCGGTAGACGGGCGTGTTGGCACGGACCGTGAAGCAAGATGCCCGATTTCACGCACGGTATTGAACCGACTACCAACAACCCGCGACACGCCGTCCCGGGTGACGGTGCACAATCAGCCGGTGTCCGCGCTCTCCGCTGCCTTTGTCCGACTGCACGCCCGGCTGGCGCCCGTCGCCTTCGTACCCGAGGTGCGGCTGCACCAGGCGGACGAGCCGATCGGCCTGTGGGAGCTGACCGAGGGCGAGTTCCGCAGCGACCGGCCGCCACCGTTCTGGGCCTTCGCCTGGGCCGGCGGTCAGGGCCTCGCCCGCCATGTCACCGACCATCCGCAGGTGGTCGCCGGCCGCCGGGTGCTCGACCTGGCCTCGGGCTCCGGCCTGGTGGCCATCGCCGCCGCCCGGGCCGGCGCGGCCCACGTCCGCGCCGTGGAGGTCGACGAGCTGGCCGTCGCGGCGGTCACCCTCAACGCCGAGGCCAACGGGGTACGCGTCGACGCCGAACTCGGCGACATCCTCGACGGCGACGCGGGAGACGCCGAGGTGGTCCTCGCCGGTGACGTGTTCTACAGCGCGGCGATGGCCAACCGGGTACTGCGGTTCCTGCTGCGCGCCGCCCGGTCCGGTGCCTCGGTGCTGGTCGGCGACCCGGGACGGGCCTTCCTGCCCCGGGACCGCTTCGACGAACTCGCCCGCTACGAGGTGCCGGTCAGCGAGGCGCTGGAGAGCGTACGGGTGAAGCGCACCACGGTGTGGCAGCTGCGCGCGGGCCGGCCGAAGTCGGACGGCTAGCGTGACGCCGTGCTGTTCCGCAGCTGGGAGCAGGCCCCGCAGGCCACCGAGGGTGCCGGGGCCGGTAGCGACATGCTCCGGTGGCCCGACGTGGCCCGCGTCGCCGACCAGGTGGGCGTCGAACACCTGCTGGTGACCCGGCACGCGCTGGTCCGCCAGGTGCTCACCGATGCCGCGACGTTCCGGCCGGACAACGCCCTGGACGCGATCACCCCGATGCCGGTGGCCGCGCTGCGGGTGCTCGCCGCCCACCGCTTCCGGTTGCCACCGACGCTGGCCAACAACGGCGACGCCACCCATCCCGGCATCCGCGCGCTGGTCGCCGATGCCCTACACCCCACGCGGGTGGCCGCCCAGCGGGACTGGTTGGCCGGGCTGGTCCGGCAGCGGGTGAGCGAGCTGACCGCCGCCCTGGACCGGGGTACGCCGGTGGACCTGCACGCCGACCTCGCCGCCGACCTGCCGCTGCTGGTGCTGGCCCGGCTGGTCGAGCTGCCCGACGCCCCGGTGACGGCGGTCAAGCAGTTCGCCCGCGCGGCGCTGGAGCTGTTCTGGGCACCGCTGGACGCCGACCGGCAGCAGGTCCTCGCCGCCGAGGTGGGCCACTTCCACCAGGTGCTGCGGGAGTTCGCGGCCACCGGCGGCGGGCTGGCCGGGGAGCTACGGGCCGCCGGCCACCCGCCCGACGTGCTGGTCGGCGCGCTGTTCTTCCTGCTGGTTGCCGGCCAGGAGACCACCTCGCAGTTCCTCACCCTGCTGCTGCACCGGCTCACCGGGGAACCGGCCGTCCTGGCCGGGCTGCGTGACGGCTCGGTGAACGTCGGCGATGTGGTCGAGGAGGGGCTGCGACTCGAACCACCGATCGTCACCTGGCGGCGGGTCGCCGCCGTCGACACCACGCTGGGCGGGATCGCGGTGCCGGCGGGCACCAGTGTGGTGCTGTGGCTGGCCCGAGCCGGACGGGACCCGGCGGTCGTGCAGTCGCCGGACGAACTCCGCCCAGGGCAGCGTGGGTCGCGCCGGCACCTGGCCTTCGGGGCGGGCGTACACCGCTGCGTCGGCGACCAACTCGCCCGGATGGAAGCCGCCACGCTGGTGACCGCGGCCGCACCGCTGCTGAGCGGGGTACGCGTGGTTCGCCCGCCCCACTATCCCGACAATCTCACCTTCCGGATGCCCGACACCTTCGTTGTCCGCCGCTGAACAAGGCGTGAGTTGACGAAAGTCAGTGCCGGGTGGTGCCTTTCGGGCACGGCGGGCCGAGCCGTCGCGGACCTACCGTCCGGACATGATTACGTTACGTGCGTTGACCAAGCGGTTCGGGGAGACCACCGCGGTCGACGAGCTGACCGTCGACATCGGTCCCGGCCGGGTCACCGGCTTCCTCGGGCCCAACGGCGCCGGCAAGTCGACCACCATGCGGCTGATCCTGGGCCTGGACCGCCCCACCGGCGGCCAGGCGCTGATCGGCGGGCAGCCGTACCGCAAGCTGCGCCGGCCGCTGCACGAGATCGGTGCGCTGCTGGACGCGCGGACCCTGCATCCCGCCCGGTCCGGCCGGGCTCACCTGTCCGCGATGGCCGCCAGCAACGGCATACCCGACCGCCGGGTGGAGGAGGTACTCGCCACCGTCGGGCTCGACGATCGGGCCGCGGCAAAACCGGCCCGCGCGCTCTCGCTCGGCATGGGTCAGCGGCTCGGCATCGCCGGTGCCCTGCTCGGCGACCCGCCGGTGCTGATGTTCGACGAACCGGTCAACGGCCTCGACCCGGACGGCGTGCGCTGGATCCGGCAGCTCAGCCGGTCCCTGGCAGCCGAGGGCCGGACCGTGCTGATCTCCAGCCACCTGATGAGCGAGATGCAGCAGACCGCGGACTGGTTGGTGGTGCTGGGCCAGGGCCGGCTGATCGCCGACGCGCCGACCGCTCAGGTGATCGCCGGCAGCGGGCTCGCCGTGCGGGTCCGCAGCCCGCGACCGACCGAGCTGGCTGCCCTCGCCGATCGGCTGACCGCCGCCGGTGCGGTGGTCGAGTCCGGCGGAACGGGCGAGCTGACCGTCACCGGCAGCACCGTCGAGCGCGTCGGCGAGCTGGCGTACGAGCTCGGGGTGCCGCTGCACGAGTTGGCCTCGCACGAGGCATCCCTGGAGCGGGCCTTCATGGCGCTGACCGCCGACCACGTCGAGTACCCGGCCGGCACGGGAGGTGCGTCGGCATGACCACGATCCGCGCGGAGTGGACCAAGCTCCGGACGGTACGCGCCACCTGGTGGACGGTGCTCGCCGCGGTGGTGCTCATGGCCGCCACCGCCGGACAGCTGGCGATCTACGTCGCCAACGGCAACACCAACGACGATCCGAGCGACGACGCCGGGGTGGTCCCGCTGGGCAGCGTCCTGATCGATTCGCTGGAGCTGGTCCAGTACGCCGTACTGGCCCTCGGCCTACTCATGATCACCAGCGAGTTCACCACCGGGACGATCCGCACCACCCTGCAGTGCACGCCGTCGCGGGGTCGCGTACTGCTGGCCAAGGCGGCGGTGGCGGCGGCCGTGACCTTCGTGCTCGGGTTGCTGCTCGGCGCGGTCGGCGCGCTGGTCGCCTCGCTGGTGCTCGGTGAGTGGGGTGCCGCGCCGGTGGCCGGCACCCTCCGCGACGTCGTCGCCCTGGCCACCTACCTGGCGTTGATCGGTGTCCTCGCGCTCGGACTCGGCGCCGTGCTGCGCAGCGCGGTGCTGACGTTGACGGTGCTCCTCGCGGTGCTGATGATCGTGCCGCTGTCGTTGCGTGAGCCGGACATCACCGCGCTGCACCGGATCGCCGACGCCTTCCCGGGCGAGGCCGGGCAACACCTCCTGGCCGGCGACGGGCAACCGTACCCACCGGCGGTCGGGCTGCTGCTGCTCGCCGGCTGGGCCGCCGTGGCGCTGCTGGGCGGGCGAGCGGCGCTGCGCAGACGCGACGCGTGAGAGGTCGGGCGGGGCTGGTTCCTACTCGACCGGTTCGACCAGCCCCGCCTCGTACGCGAGGATCGCCGCCTGCACCCGGTTACGCACCTCAAGCCGGGTGAAGATGCTGGTCAGGTAGGTCTTCACGGTGCCCTCGACCAGATGCAGCCGGCGGGCGATCTCGGCGTTGGACAGTCCCGCCCCGACCAGCGCCAGCACCTCCCGTTCCCGGCTGGTCAGCCCGACCAGCCGGTCCCGCGCCAGCGGTCGGCGGGCGACCCGGTCGCCGCCCAGCTCGATCACCCGGCGGGCCACCGTTGGGGACAGGTACGCGCCGCCACCAGCGACCGCGTGCACCCCGGCGATCAGTTCCCGCGGATCGCCGGACTTGAGCAGGAAGCCGCTGGCCCCGTGCCCCAGCGCCCGGGCCACCTGGTCGTCCTCGCCGAACGTGGTGAGCATGATGGTGGCCGTCTGCGGCACCGACCGGCGGATCTCGGCAGCAGCGGCGAGCCCGTCCAGCTTCGGCATCCGGATGTCCAGCAGGGCCAGCCGAGGCCGGTGGGCACGGACCAGTTCCACGGCCGTCCGGCCGTCGCCGGCCTCGGCGACGACCTCGATGCCGGGGTCGGTGGCCAGGATCGCCCGGACCCCTGCCCGGATCATCGCCTCGTCGTCGGCCAGCAGCACCCGTACCGGCTCCAACGGGATACCCGTCATTCGTTCATCCGCTCCTTGCTGACCAGCCGCCCGTCGGCGAAGCACAACCGCCACGTCGGCTGGGCCAGCGGGAAGTTGCCGTCGGTGTAGTACTCGCAGTCCGGCCGCGCCCCGGCGGGCCGGTCGACCTGCCGGGGCGGCAGGCCAGCCAGGTCGCCCCGGGCCGCACCCACCGGCAGTTGCTCGAAGGTGCTCCGGTCCAGCACCGCGCCGACGGTGGCGACCGGGTAGTAGATCAGCGACAGTGCCAGCGCGAGGCCGACCGGTGCGCCGAGCGCCACCAGCAGGCTGCGCCGGACCTGCCGGCGGGCTGCCGCGCCGACCGGCTGGCCGCCGGCAGCAGCACCCGAGCCGGCCAGGCCACCGGCCGGAGCCACATCGGGCCGGTCAGCCACGTCGGGCCGGTCGGCCACATCGGGCCGGTCAGCCATATCGGGCCGGTCGGTCACGTCGGGCCGGGCCACCGTTGCGGCGTCATGGTCAGTAGCGGTGGGGGTCGGCACGGGTAGCCGGGCTCGGACGGCGAAGCCGCCCTGCGGGCATGCCCCGGCACTGAGCGAGCCACCGGCGAGCCGGACCCGTTCGGCCAGGGCGAGCAGGCCGGAGCCGGTGGCGGGCGGTCCCGGCAGCGGACCGGCCGGCGGCGACCCGTTCACCACCTCGACCACCACGCCGTCCACTCGCCGGACCAGGCTGACCGTCACCTCGGCTCCGGGCGCGTACCGGGCGGCGTTGGTCAGCGCCTCGCGGACCAGCCCGTACGCGGCGTGCCCCGTCAACTCCGGCAGGGCCTGCGGTACGTCCAACCGGCCCGGCGGCACCTGACGCGGATTCGGCGGCATGTCTCGCAGGTCCAGCCGCACCGCCATGCCGGCCTCCCGCGCGCCGTCGACCAGGTCGGCGATGCCCTCCCCGGCGGGACGGGTGGTGACCGCAGCGGTCTCCTCACGGAGCACCCCGATGATTCCGTGCAGCCGCTCGGTCGCCTCGGCCACACTGGCCCGCAGCTCACCGGCGGCGGCGCGGTGCCGGGGATCGAGGCCGTCGGCGAGTTCCAGCGCGGCGGCACGCAGCGCGATCAGGCTCAGCGCGTGCCCGAGCGAGTCGTGCATCTCCCGCGCGATCCGGGCCCGCTCACGCAACCGGATCCGTTCCGCCTCCCCCTGTCGCTCGTGCGCGCGGGCCTGCTCGTAGCGGCGACCGGCGTCGACCAGAGCAGTCTGTTGCCGCCGGTACCTGCCGATCAGCCAGGGGAAAACGCCCGCGAAGAGCAGCACCGTGGCGAGCAGGAACCAGGTGGCCATGCCGGTACCGAGCAGCCCGAGGTTGAGCACCGTGCCACCGGCCGCGATCACCGCGAACACCACGGCCACCGGCAGCGTACGCGGACTGCGTCGGCCGGCCAGATAGCTGAACACCGGGATGGCGAAGACGAAGTTTCCGTCGAGCAGCGTACCGAGCACCACCACGATCAGGGCGGCTAGCGGCAGCCGTCGACTGACCGCGACCGCGACACCGGCCCCGCCCAGGCCGATGAGCAGCGACACCACGGCGTCGCGGGAGTACGGCGGAGTGGCACCGACGTACCCGAACGGCGCCGCCAGCACCGCCCAGAGCAGCAGGTCACGCCACCTCTCGAAGCTTCTGCCCGGATTCAGGCGGCTCCGCCACCGGTTTCGCACGGGGGTCACGCTACCCACCCCCGGGCCGGGGTCGACACTGACGAAAGTCAGCAGGTCGGCGGGTTCGGTTCAGGTGGTCTCGTCGGCCCAGGAGCGCCAGTCGTCGAGCACGCCGTACAGGGCCGGGGTCAGCCAGCCCGGCGCGGAGCGCCGGAACACTCCCGGGTCCATCGACCCGGCGCCGGCCGGCAGGGCGCCGAGCAGGTTGGGCAGCAGGTCGCCCAGGTTGGCCCAGTGCACCAGCTCGGGTTCGGCCGGCCACGCACCGATCACCACGCCAGCCGGTACGGCCCGCCGGTCCAGGGCCTCGAGGGTGAGCGCGGTGTGGTTGAGGGTGCCGAGCCCGGCACGCGCCACCACCACGGCCGGCGCGCCCAGCGACACGGCCAGGTCGGCCACCGTCCACGCCTCGCCCGACGGCCGCAGCCCCATCGGTACGAGCAGCCCGCCGGCCCCCTCGACCAGCACCAGGTCGTGCTTGTCGGCCTCCTCGCGGACGGCGTCGACCGCGCTGTACAGCTCCAACGGCGGTAGTTCGGCGACCCGGGCGGCGGCCAGCGGGGCGAGCGGGTCGGGAAAACTGGCCAGGGTACGCCCGGTCATCGGGGCGGCCAGCCGGGTGACCGCCTCCACGTCGCCGGGTACCCCGGTTGCCGTACCGGTCTGGCCGGGTTTGACCACCGCGACCCGCAGCCCCGCCGCCTGCGCGGCCGCGGTTATCGCCGCGGTCACCACGGTCTTGCCGACCTCGGTGTCGGTCCCGGTGACCAGCACCGGTCCCCGCCACTGATCCGTCATGGGGCACATTCCACGATGACCTCCAGGGCCCGTTCGAACTCCGCCTGCGACACCCCGGCACTGATGGTCAGCCGCAACCGGGACCGGCTGTCCGGGGTGGAGGGCGGGCGGAAGCAACCGACCGCCACCGCCCGGTCCCGGCAGGCGGCGGCCCAACCGGTCGCCGCCTCGGGGCCGGGGGCGGTGACCGAGACGACGGCGGCGTCGGGGGTGGAGACGTCGAGGCCGGCGGCGCGCAGCCGACGCACCGCGAGGGCGGCCCGCCGCGACAGGTCGGCGCGCAGGTCGTCGCGGGTGCGGGCCAGCCCGACGGCGGCGTGCACCCCGGCGGCCACCGCCGGTGGCAGGGCCGTGTCGTAGATGAAGGTCCGCGCGGTCTCCACCAGATGCCGGACGAACTCGGCCGGGCCGGCCACCACGCCGCCCGCCCCGCCGAGCGCCTTGGACAGGGTGGCGGTGAGCACCACGTCCGGCTCACCGGCCAGCCCGGCGGCGGCCACCGCACCGGCCCCGGCCGGACCGGTCACGCCGAGCGCGTGCGCGTCGTCGACCAGCAGCAACGCGCCGTGTTCGCGGGCGGTGGCGTGCAGGCGCGCCAGCGGAGCCAGGTCACCGTCGACGGAGAAGACCGACTCGGTGACCACCACCGCGGGGCGGCCCGGCGCGGCTGCCAGAGCCGCCGCGACCGCGGTGACGTCGGCGTGCGGGGTCACCACCGTCTCCGCGCCGGAGACCCGGCAACCGTCGATCAGCGAGGCGTGGTTGTGCGCGTCGGAGACCAGCAGCGTGCGGGGGCGTACCAACGCCCGGACCGCACCGACGTTGGCCAGGTAGCCGGAGGAGAACACCAGCGCCCGGTCGGTACCGAGCCACCCGGCGAGCGCGTCCTCCAGCGCGTGGTGCGCATCGGTCGAGCCGCGGACCAGCCGCGATCCGGTCGCCCCCAGCCCGTACGCGGACAACGCCCGAGCCGCGGCGGCGACCACCTCGGGATGCGTGGCCAGGCCCAGGTAGTCGTTGCCGGCCAGGTCGACCACGTCGTCGCCGGCGGCGCGCGGATGTAGCCGGCGGGTCAGTCCCGCCTTCGCCCGCAGCGCGGCACGGCGGTCCAGTGCCGCCAGCCAGTCCGCCACCGCCACGTCCCTTCCCCGCCGGTCCCCGCCCGTCAGGCGCTTCCGCCGGGCGAAGTTACCACCCGGCCGGCCTCCCCCGGCGTGGCGTGGTGCGGCTCGCCGCAGCACGCCGACCCGGGTCCGGGCCCGCCGCCCGCGCTCGTTTCCCGCCCGCAAAGTGGCCTTGTAGGGTACGTGCCATGCCAGAGATCCTCGACCAGGCCCGGGACCAGGTGCTGCACAACGGCGTCGGTCTCGACGAGGCCGGTGTCCTCGCCGTGCTGAACCTGCCCGACGAGCATCTGCCCGCCGCCCTCCAGCTCGCCCACGAGGTGCGGATGCGCTGGTGCGGCCCGGAGGTCGAGGTCGAGGGCATCGTGTCGCTGAAGACCGGCGGCTGTCCGGAGGACTGCCACTTCTGCTCACAGTCCGGCCTGTTCACCTCGCCGGTACGCTCGGTCTGGCTGGACATCCCCTCGCTGGTCAAGGCGGCGAAGCAGACCGCCGCGACCGGGGCGACCGAGTTCTGCATCGTGGCCGCGGTGCGCGGTCCGGACGCCCGGCTGATGAAGCAGATGCGCGAGGGCGTCGCCGCGATCAGGGCCGAGGTCGACATCCAGGTGGCCGCCTCGCTCGGCATGCTCACCCAGCAGCAGGTCGACGAGCTGGTGGAGATGGGCGTGCACCGCTACAACCACAACCTGGAGACCTGCCGGTCACACTTCCCGAAGGTGGTCACCACGCACTCGTGGGAGGAGCGCTGGGAGACCCTGCGGATGGTCCGGGAATCCGGCATGGAGGTCTGCTGCGGCGGCATCCTCGGCCTCGGCGAGACGGTGGAGCAGCGGGCGGAGTTCGCCGCGCAGCTTGCCGAGTTGGACCCGCACGAGGTGCCGCTGAACTTCCTGAACCCCCGCCCCGGCACCCCGCTCGGCGACCAGCCGGTGGTCGAGGGCAAGGACGCGCTGCGGGCCATCGCCGCGTTCCGGTTGGCCATGCCGCGCACCATCCTGCGGTACGCGGGCGGCCGGGAGATCACCCTGGGTGACCTCGGCACCCGGGACGGGCTGCTCGGTGGCATCAACGCCGTGATCGTCGGTAACTACCTCACCACCCTGGGCCGGCCGGCGACCGACGACCTCAAGCTGCTCGACGAGCTGAAGATGCCGGTCAAGGCGCTCTCGGCGACCCTGTGACGCTGATGGGCGATCGCCAGCCGCCGGCCCCGTGGTGCGACCGGTGCGGTGCAGCCGCCGCGACCGGTACGCACGACAGGTGCGCGGCTGCCCGGTCGTTGGAGCCGCCGCGCTTCTGCTCCCACTGCCGACGCCGGATGAAGGTGCAGGTGCTGCCGGTCGGCTGGACCGCGGCCTGCGTCGAGCACGGAGAGTCACGGGGTTGAGCATGGAGCTGCGCGGACAGACGGTGACGCTGCGGCCGGCGGGCCCCGAGGACGTACCCGCGCTGGCGGCGATCCGCGCCACGCCTGAGGTACGCCGCTGGTGGCGCGGCGGCGACGACCTGGTCGCGGCCGTCGAGGAGAGCCTTGCCGAGGAGGACACGTCGGTCTACGTGATCGAGCACGGCGGCCGGGTGGTCGGGGCGATCCAGTGGCACGCCGAGGAGGACCCGGACTACCGACACGCCGGCATCGACATCTTCCTGGATCCGTCGGTACACGGCCGCGGGCTCGCCGGAGACGCCATCCGCACCGTCATCCGGCACCTGATCGACGCCGACGGCCACCACCGCTTCACCATCGACCCGGCGGCGGCCAACACCGCCGCGATCAGGGCGTACGCGAAGATCGGTTTCCGTCCGGTCGGCATCCTGCGCCACTACGAGCGCGGCGAGGACGGCCGCTGGCACGACGGCCTGCTGATGGACCTGCTCGCCGCCGACCTGTCCGACTGACCGGCCCGCCAGGGTCGTGCCCACCCGGCGAATCTTGGAGAGTTTCCGTCAGGACGTGACGGAAACTGTCCAAGATCTGGTGGCACCGGGTGTGGTGGCGCGGCCAGAGTCGCCAGATGCCTCCCGCCATCCCCGACGATCGGTCCGATCCCCTGCAGTGGCTGGCGTTCGAGCAGGCCGGCGTCCTCACCAGCACCCAGGCCCTCAGCGTCCTGCCCGAGGGAAAGGTGCGCGGCAGGATCCGCACGGGCGGGTGGCGCTCGATCAGTCACGGTCTGCTGCTCACCGGCAACGGGCGGCTCACTCGGGACCAGCAACTGTGGGTTGCGGTCCTCGCCGCCGGGCCGGGTGCGGTGCTCGCCGGTGTCACCGCAGCCCTCGAAGCGGGGGTACGAGGCTTGCGTTCCGAGCCTCTGCACGTGCTCATGCCGGCGGCCCGACGCGTCAGCCGTAGCGTCCTGCGTCGGTTGCCGATCGACATGCCCGCGGTGTTGGTGCACCGGACGTCGGTGCTGCCCGAGGCGCATCTCCAGGTCGGCCGGCCGCCCCGGACCACGACCGCACGCGCGTTGGTCGACGCGGCCAGCTGGGCACCGTCGGCGCGGGCGGCGCAGGAGGTACTCGCCGCGGGCTGCCAGCAGCGGCGGGTGCTGCCCGAGGAGCTAGCCGCCGTGCTCGACGTACTGCCCCGGGCGCGCCGACGGGCGTTGATCCGGCAGACCATCGACGACATCGCCGGGGGCGCCCAGGCGCTCAGTGAGATCGACTTTGTCCGGCTCTGCCGCCGCGCTGGTCTGCCCCGCCCCGATCTGCAGGAACCTCGGACCGACGCGGCCGGACGCACCCGCTGGTTGGACGCGTACTGGCGGGAATGGGGGTTGCACGTGGAGATCGACGGGGCGCATCACATGGACGTACGCCAGTGGGCGGACGACATGCGGCGACAGAACGACGTCTGGACGACGGGCGACCGCATCCTTCGCTTCCCCGCGTGGCTGGTCCGGTCCCGACCGGACGAGGTCGCCGACGCCGTCCGCCGCGCCCTGCTCGCTGCCGGCTGGCGGCCGGACGGGTAGGAGCCCGCGCTGTCTGCGCGGCTCCAATCTTGGAAAATTTCCGTCAGGAGCTGACGGAAACCTTCCAAGATCTGGTCGACACGCCCAACGGGCGGCGGGTCCGGGTGGGTGCACCCGGACCCGCCGTCGCTGAGGTCAGGAGATGGTGCAGGTGGAGCCGTTGAGCGTGAAGGTGGTGGGCCTCGGGTTGCTGCCGGTGTGGGTGCCGTTGAAGCCGATACCGACCGACGCGCCCGGAGCCAGGTTGCCGTTGTACGACAGGTTGGTGGCGGTCACCGCCGCCCCGGTCTGGGCGTAGGTGGCCGACCAGCCCTGGCCGACCCGCTGCCCGGCGTTGGGGAAGCTGAACGCCAGGGTCCAGCCGTTGATCGCGGTCGTGCCGGTGTTGGTGATGGTGATGTTCGCGGTGAAGCCGGTGCTCCAGTCGTTGCTGCCGTAGGAGACCCGGCAGGGCGAGGTGGGCAGCGGCGCCGAGGTGGTCACCGTCACCCGTTGCGACGGCGGCGAGGTGTTGCCCGCGGCGTCGACCGCCACCACGTAGAAGGAGTACGTGCTCTGGGGTTGCAGGTCGGTCGCCGCGTACGTGGTTCCGGTGACCGTGGCGACCAGCACGTCACCCAGCGCCGGCCCCCGGTAGACCCGGTACCCGGTCACCCCCACGTTGTCGGTCGACGGGGCCCAGCTCAGCGTGGCACCGGTCGTGGTGATCGCCGAGACCGTCGGCGAGCCCGGCGTTGTCGGCGGGACGGTGTCACCGTCGTCGACCGCCGGGACGGTCACGGTCAGCTTCGGCGACGCGGGCGAGGTGTTGCCGGCCCTGTCCCGAGCCTGCACGGTGATCTCGTAGGTGCGGGCCGGGGACACGTTGAGCACCAGCGAGTTCGTGCTGGAGGGGTACCAGCTGTAGGTGTCGCTGCCGAGAACATGGGTGTTGACGAGGTAGACGTCGATCCCACTGCCCGCGTCGGTGGACGCAGCCCAGGTCAGGTTCACCGAGCGGGAGGTGACCGAGGTCGCCACCGGCGTGCCGGGGACGGTCGGCGGCGTGGTGTCCGTGCCGGACGCCGGCTCCTCACCCCACACCCGCGCGCCGCCGACGTAGAGCGGCACGTTGCGGTTCGGCCCGGCGGCGGCCTGGTACGACGGGTCGTCGCTCGGATCCCAGGCGACGCCCTCGGGCACGCCGACCTTGAACTGCACCTCCATCCGGTGTTGTGACTGGCCGGCGGGGGCGATGGTGTGCCCGGTGCAGTCGACCTCGACGTACCAGAGATCGCCGCTGACGTTCCGGGCGGAGCTGGGCGCCGGGCAGCCCTGGGTGTAGCCCGGGGTGACCTGCAACGGTGAGAGACCGAGCCCGGGGACCCGGACGTAGTAGCGGAACTTCGCGTCGGTCAACGCCCGGGCCGGGAAGGCCGACTTGTTGTAGATGATGGCCTTGATGCCGGTGGACCGTGGCTCGTTCTGCATCACCGTGGTCTCCACGGTCAGCTCGTCGATGTCGGGCTGCTCGGGGACGGGGAAGTTGGCCAGCGGCGTGCCGCCGTACTCCTGGGTCAGCCGGGCCAGCGCGGAGGTGAAGCCGGCGTTGTAGTCGGTGGCGACCTCGTTCATCACGTAGTCCGACCGGCTGTCGGTGTACGCGTCGTTCGGCGAGGACGGGCCGCCGACCAGCGCGCCGTACAGGGTGTGCCGGGTCTCGGTGGGCACGGTCATGCTGTCCCACCAGGAGCCGTGCGCGGTGCGGTGGTGCGGGTTCTTCGGCGGGTTCGCCCCGAATCCGATCACGTAGCTGGAGTTGCGCGGGTTGTCGCCGAGCGCGTAGTTGATCTGCCGCACGGCGAAGTCGTGGTAGCGGGTCTTGCGGGTCGCGTCGGTGGTCTTGTCGCTGTAGACCAGCGCGGCGAAGGCGGTGTTGGACGCGTAGCGCAGCGCGCCCCAGGAGTCGAGCACGGCCATCCCGCCCGGCGAGTACCGGACCCGCTCCCCACCCACCCCGACGGTCCAGAAGTCCAGCCACCGGTTGGCGTCGTCGACGTACTTCTGCTTACCGGTCAGGTTGGCCAGCAGCACGTACGCCCCGAACTGCTTGTTGTCCCAGGCCACGGTCCACTTGTAGGAGCGGGTCGTGGTCTGCGGCTCGGTGCCGAGCCGGTCGTACTCGCTCTCCGCCTTGGCCAGGTACGCGGCGTCGCCGGTGGCCCGGTACAGCCAGATCGCTCCCCAGACCAACTCGTCCTGGTAACCGCTCCAGGAGCGGTAGAAGCTGGTCGCGTCGGTGATGCACTCGTGGTAGTTCTTGCGCACCGTGTCGGCGAACGTGTAGAGCTGCCGCGCGTGGGTCAGCAGCCGGTCGGCGTAGGCGGCGTCGGTGGGCCGGAAGACCATGGACGACGCCGCCATCGCCG
The DNA here is from genome assembly GCF_900109115.1 of Micromonospora phaseoli. Lineage (GTDB taxonomy): Bacteria > Actinomycetota > Actinomycetes > Mycobacteriales > Micromonosporaceae > Micromonospora > Micromonospora phaseoli. The sequence goes on along the minus strand of NZ_FNYV01000001.1, from coordinate 482,435 downwards.
CGGCCGTCTCCCCCGCCAGGTCCGCGCCGCCACAGCTCGCATCGATCTTGTACGCGGGCCGGGCCATCGGCATCACCTCGGCCGGTCCCCACCACTTGTGGTCGGCGTCGCCGTTGCCGACCTGTCCGTAGAGGACGTTCGGTGACGGGTGGGCCTTGACGAAGTAGTCGTTGACGAAGCGCAGGTTGTTGAGCAGGTGGGTCAGCTGGCCCGAGGCGGCGTACCCGGACCGGTACTCCACCGCGCCCCAGGCGAGCATGGTGGTGCTGAACGCCATCGGGAAGCCGAACTTGACGTGGTCACCGGCGTCGTACCAGCCCCCGGTCAGGTCGACCCCGACATCGGCACCGTCGCGCAGGGCGGAGTCGTCGCGCCAGGAAACACGGTTCCACTCCGGCAGCGGCCCGGACTGCTGCGCCTCGTAGAAGAGCAGGGACTTCTGTAGCGCCTCCGCGTAGTTGAAGGCGGGTGCGGCGGCGGCAGTTGTCGCCGCCCCGTCGGTCGGCGCGGCGGCGGCACCGGCAGCGGGTACACCGATCGCGAGCGCGAGCCCGGCGGCCAACGCCGTCGCGGCGCTGCGCAGACGACGCGGCCAGGGCTGGTCGGGGCGGTGTGGTGGCCGGGGCTGGTCGAGGCGCGGCCGAGGTCGGCGCTGGTTGCCGTGGGCGGGGCACGGCCGTCGGTGGTGGTGCATGCGACTGCTCCTGTCGATGCGTGGCGGGCAGCTCCAGCAGGACCGGGAGCGCTCCCATGGATACTCAGCAATGTATCGGGCAGGTCACCGCCTTGTGAAGAGCGAGGTCGCGCCGGATGACACCGGAGTGCGGCACTGCCGTACTCGTCAGTAACAAAGGGGGAATCATCACACTATCGATTTTCATCGATAGACACGGAGACGGATCGGCAGGTGGGAGCAGATTGACCGAAGGGACGTCAGATCGTCCACTGAGGAGACAGTCACGCCCGATGTCCTGCGATACGGAACGTGCTGTTGCCGTCGCGCTCAGCGGCACGCGACAGTACCCGGCACCTGGCGGCACCCGTCGATGCCGCCGCCGGCCCGTCCACCTGAGGAGATCGCGATGGCTCTACGACTCGCCGACGGCACCTCCTGGTCCGACACCCTCGCCCGGGCGGTGGCCGCCACCCCGGAGGCGTTCGACCACCCGGTCAACGGCGTCACCACGCTGCACAACCTGGTCACCGGCCGGTGGCGGGCGATCGGCGAACCCACCCCGGTGCGTACCCCGGTCGACAACACCGTGCTGGTCAACCTGCCCCGGTTGGACGCCCAGACCGCCCGCGACGCGGTCGCCCACGCCGCGGCCACGCACGCCGCCTGGGCGCGGACGCCGCTGGCCGAGCGCAAGGCCCGGGTCACCGACGCTCTGGACGCCCTCACCGCGCACCGCGACCTGCTCGCCCTGCTGCTGGTCTGGGAGATCGGCAAGCCGTGGCGGCTGGCCCGCGCCGACGTGGACCGGGCGCTGGACGGTGTGCGCTGGTACGTCGGGGAGATCGACCGGATGCTCGCCGACGGCCGCGAACCGCTGCCCGGCCCGGTCAGCAACATCGCCTCGTGGAACTACCCGATGAGCGTGCTGGTGCACGCCGAACTGGTGCAGCTGCTCGCCGGCAACGCGGTCATCGCCAAGACGCCATCCCAGGGCGGCGCGGTGTGTCTGACCGTGGCACACGCGTTGCTGCACCGCGCCGGGCTGCCCGCGACCCTGATCTCCGGCAGCGGCGAGGCGCTCTCCGAGGTGCTGGTACGGGCCCTGGAGATCGGCGCGGTGGCCTTCGTCGGCGGACGCTCCAACGGTGGCAAGGTCGCCGCCGCGCTGCTCGACTCGAACAAGCGACACTTCATCGAGCAGGAGGGCCTCAACGCCTGGGGCGTCTGGAACTTCTCCCAGTGGGACCTGCTCGCCGCCCACCTGAAGAAGGGCTTCGAGTACGGCAAGCAGCGCTGCACCGCGTACCCCCGGTTCGTGGTCCAGCGGGACCTGGTCGACGAGTTCCTCGACATGTACCTGCCGGTGGTCCGATCGATCCGATTCGGCCACCCACTGGCGGTGCAGGAGGCCTGGCACGCCGGGGACCCACTGCCCGAGCTGGACTTCGGCCCGCTGATCAGCGCCGCCAAGGCCGACGAGCTGCGTCGCAAGGTCGACGAGGCGCTACGCGGCGGTGCCGTCCCGCTGCACCGGGGCAAGCTCGACGGTGCGCCGTTCCTGGCCGGACAGGACACCTCGGCGTACGTCGCGCCGTCGGTCCTGCTCGCGCCGCCCGGCCGGTCCCGGCTGATGCACGCCGAGCCGTTCGGCCCGGTCGACACCATCGTCGTGGTGGACACCACCGACGAGCTACTGGCCCAGATGAACGCCTCCAACGGCGCGCTGGTCGCCTCCCTGGCCTGCGACGACACCGACGAAGCGGCCAAGCTCGCGGTCGACCTGCAAGCCTTCAAGGTGGGTATCAACAAGCCACGCTCCCGGGGCGACCGGGAGGAGCCCTTCGGCGGCCGGGGGGCGTCCTGGAAGGGCGCCTTCGTCGGCGGCGACCTGCTGGTCCAGGCCGTCACCGTGGGCGGCGACGACCGCCTCTACGGCAACTTCCCCGACTGGACGGCGCTGCCCCCGAACATCTAGCCCTCGGACAGGGCGGTGGGCGGGGCACCCGCACCGGGAGCCCCGCCCACCTCACCGTCCTCCGCACCGGAGGTCGGTCGTCTGCTGCACCGGCCTCAGCCGGCGCTCTCCACCGCCGCCGGCACCTCGGCGACCAGCGGCACGGTCATGGTCAACAGGGGGCCGTCCCGTTCGACCGCGGTCGGTCGGGACAGCCGGCGCAGCGTACGCACCATCGGCGCGTTGTCCGCCTGGACGTGCAGCACCATGGCCGCGTAGCCGGCCGATTCGGCCTGCCGGGTCAGCCGTCGCAACAGGGTCGAGCCCAGTCCGCGCTGCTGCCAGTCGTCCCGCACCAACAGCGCCAGCTCGGCCTCGTCGCCCTCGGCCAGCAGATTCGCCATCGCGACGACCGACTCCGCCGCCCCGCCGGAGCCGGTCGTCACGGCGACCAGGGTCAGCCCGCGGGCCGGCTCCAACAGCCGGCGCAGTCGGGCCGGTGAGGGCTGTGCCGCGCCGCCCAGGTAGCGACGCTGGCGGCTGCGCGCCGAACAGGCCTGGTGCAGCTCGACCACCGCCGTCAGGTCATCCGCGACGGCGGGCCGCACGATCAGTTCAGCGCCGTCCGGCAACACCACGGTGACCTGCTCGCCGGAGCGCCGCGCCGCCGTGGCGCCCAACTCCAGCAGTGCCTGTGCCCGGGCGTACTCGGCCGGTGTGAAGCTCGGCGCGACGCGGCGCAGGGTGTAGGAACCGCCGTTCGGGTCGGCCAGCAGCATCGTCGTGCCGTCGATTCCCGGGCGGGCCACGGCCGGCGCGGGCCGCCAGGTCACCTCGTCGGCGCCGAGCAGGGCGCGCAGCACCTCACCGGTCGCGTCCGGGTCGTGGACCAGTCGGGCCGCCAGCCCGAGTACCCGGGTCGGCTGGTCGGCCAGGCCACGCGCCTCGCTGCGCGCCACCCAGCAGTCCCGGCCCCGGCCCCGCTCGACGGCGGCGATGAGATCCGCCTCGTCGATGGTGTCCGGCGCGTCGACGAGGAAGTCGTCGACGGCACCGCGCTCGGTGGTGTGCACCTGCACGGTGAGGATGTTGACTCCACGCAACGCGAGGCTCGCCGTGAGCACCGACAGGTAGCCCGGTCGGTCGTCCACGGTGGCTCGGATCCGCCACAGCGTCATCGTTGCCTCCCTTCCCGTGCCACCCTCGCCTGCGGCTGTTGCCGGGTGGTTGCCCCACCATGTCCGGCGGCGATCGGCCCTGCGGTCTGCGTCACACCCGGCTGGTCAGGGGTTGGTGGCGATCGACGGGGTGCCGACCAGGTCCAGCCGGTCGCCGAGGATCACCGCGCTGGCCCGGACCAGCTGAGCGAGCCGGTCGACCTCGGTGGAGTGGAACGCGGCCGGGGCGAGCGTCTCGCTGTAGTCGCGGGAGACCACCAGAACCAGCCCGGCCCGACCGAACGGGGCGACCGCGAAGTGGCCGCCGTCGGGCATGGTCATCGACCGGGCCCGCAGCGGAGTCACCTCCGGCAACGGCGGTGGTACGGGCGTACGCCAGCTGGCGTGTCCCACCGTCGCGCCGCCGCCGCCGGTGCGCGACGCCCAGTCGACCGGCACCATCGCCGCCACCGCCCAGTCGGCGGCGAGCAGCCCGGGCACGGCGTCGACCAGGGTGGCCAGCCCGTCGGCCGGGTTGGCGGCGACCTGCGCCAGCAACTCGGCGTCCTGACCGGTGGTGGTGGGCGCGCCGATCGCCCGCCACACCCCGTCCACCCGTACCCCGGGGATCGCCGCCAGGCCGGCCAGCAGCCGTTCCACCCGTGCGGCGCCCGGCCAGACCACGGTGAAATCGTCGACTGCCCGCCCGCCGAGGCGTTCCAGCACGACCACCTGGACGATGTCCGCGCCGGACACACCGAGGGTGCGCGCCACCTGGCCGAGGGTGCCAGGACGATCTGGCAGAGTGACCCGAACGCGCAACAACATCTCAAACCCCTCCGCTCGGCGGGCCGGCGCAGTGGCCGGCAGGCTGGTCCCAGCCTGGCAGTTGACCATTTCGTCCCTGTTGCGGCGGCATGTCCCTAGGGTCAAACCTGACCTTGACAACCCGCCCGAGCTGCCATGAACTGTCTGGATGACCGATCCGGCCGAGGGGAACCCCGCTCCCGCCACCGACTCCCCCGCCGGTCTAGATCTTGATCGGCTCCGCGGCTTCCTGGCCGCGCACCGGCCCGAGTTGGCCGCCGGGCCGCTGCGGGCCGAGCTGGTCGCCGGCGGTCGGTCGAACCTGACCTACCTGCTCCAGGCCGGCGGACAGGAGCTGGTGCTGCGCCGCCCGCCGCTCGGGCACGTACTGGCCACCGCGCACGACATGGCCCGGGAGTTCCGGGTGATCTCGGCGTTGGCGCCGACCGACGTGCCGGTGCCGCAGGCCCTGCTGCTCTGCGCCGACACCGACGTGCTCGGCGCGCCGTTCTACCTGATGGAGCGGGTCACCGGTGAGGTGTTCCGCGACCGGTCCCGGACGGACAGGCTCACCGGCGACCAGCGGCGTGCGCTCGCCATGGCGATGATGGACACCCTCGCGGCGCTGCACGTGGTCGAACCGGCCTCCGTCGGTCTGGCCGACTTCGGCCGCCCGGAGGGGTACCTCGCCCGGCAGGTCCGCCGCTGGGCCGCGCAGCTGGACCGCTCCCGGAGCCGGCCCCTGCCCGGCATCGACGAGCTGCGCGACCAGCTCGCCGCCACCGCGCCGGAGGGGGCCAACGCCGGCCGGATCGTGCACGGCGACTACCGGCTGGACAATCTGCTGGCCACGGTCGACCCGGTGACGGTGACGGCGGTACTCGACTGGGAGATGGCCACCCTCGGCGACCCGCTGGCCGACCTCGGGCTGCTGCTGACGTACTGGACCGTGCTGGGCGGAGGCGACATAGCCGACGGCAACCCGGTCGCCGACGCTCTGGGCCCACGCGCCGGCTTCCCGGACGGCAGCGAGCTGATCGACCGGTACGCCGGCCGCAGCGACGTCGACGTCGGCCCGCTGCACTGGCACGTGGCGCTGGGCTGCTTCAAACTCGCCGTGATCTGTGAGGGCATCCACTACCGGCACACCCTCGGGCAGACCCTCGGCGAAGGCTTCGACACCATCGGCCACCTGGTGGCTCCGCTGGTCGCAACTGGACTGACCTCGGTAAAGGATGCCTGATGGATTTCGCGTACGACACCCGGACCGAGCAGCTGCGCGCGGAGCTGATGGAGTTCCTGGAGCAGCACGTCCACCCGGCCGAAGCGGTGCACGCCGCGCAGGTGGCCGCCGCCGGTGACCCGTGGGCCCGCCCGCCGGTGCTCGCCGAACTGAAGGCCGAGGCCCGCCGGCGCGGCCTGTGGAACCTCTTCCTGCCCGACCCGCGCCACGGTGCCGGACTGACCAACCTCCAGTACGCCCCGCTGGCCGAGTTGACCGGGCGCAGCCCGCACCTCGCTCCGGAGGCGCTGAACTGCGCCGCGCCGGACACCGGCAACATGGAGTTGCTCGCCGAGTTCGGCTCCCCCGCCCAGCAGGAGCGCTGGCTGGCTCCACTGCTGTCCGGGGAGATCCGCTCGGCGTTCTGCATGACCGAACCGGAGGTCGCCTCCTCCGACGCGACGAACATCGCCACGTCGATCCGCCGCGACGGCGACCACTACGTGATCGACGGCCGGAAGTGGTGGTCCTCCGGGGCGATGGACCCGGCCTGCGAGATCTTCATCGTGATGGGCAAGACCGACCCGGACGCCGACCGGCACAAGCAGCAGAGCATGATCCTGGTCCCCCGGGACACCCCGGGGGTCACGGTCCGCCGGGGTCTGACGGTCTTCGGCTACAGCGACGCCCCGCACGGCGGGCACGCCGAGATCGACTTCGACGGCGTACGGGTGCCGGCGGAGAACCTGGTCGGTGTCGAGGGGGCTGGTTTCGCCATCGCCCAGGCTCGGCTCGGCCCGGGCCGGATCCACCACTGCATGCGCCTGATCGGGATGGCCGAGCGAGCCCTGGAGCTGCTCTGCCGGCGGACCACCGAACGGGTCGCCTTCGGCCGGCCGCTCGCCGAGCAGGGCGTGATACGCGAGTGGATCGCCGAGTCCCGGGTCCGCATCGAGCAGGCCCGACTGCTGGTGCTCAAGACCGCCTGGTTGATGGACACCGTCGGCAACAAGGGCGCACACACCGAGATCCAGGCCATCAAGATCGCCACACCGGCGATGGCCGAGTGGGTGATCGACAAGGCGATCCAGGCCCACGGCGGCGCCGGCGTCAGCCAGGACACCCCGCTGGCCGCACTCTGGTCCCAGGCCCGCACGCTGCGCCTGGCCGACGGCCCCGACGAGGTGCACCGGTCCAGCCTCGCCAAGCGCGAACTGCGCCGCTGGGCCGCCTCGGCCTGAGTACGGCCGTCGAGCGCACCAGCAACGGCCGGCGCGGAGATCAGGCGGAGGCGCGTTCGACGAGCTGGGTGTCCAGGACGACGTGGGGTGCGGGGATCTCGTCGCCACGGATCCGGGCCACCAGTAGCCGCGCCATCTGCCGGCCCATCTCGTCCACCGGCTGGAACACCGAGGTCAGCGGCGGGTCGGCCCGCCGGGCGATGGGCGCGTCGTCGAAACCGATCACGGCGACGTCCTCCGGCACCCGCCGGCCGGCGTCGCGCAGGGTGTGCAGCGCGCCGAAGGCCATCAGGTCGGCGGCGACGAAGACCGCGTCCAGGTCGGGGCAGCGGTCCAGCAGCAATCGCATGGCGGCGGTGCCGCTCTCCTCGCTGAAGTCGCCGTACGCGATCAGGTCGGGGTTGATGCCGAAGCCCGCGGTGCGTACCGCGTCCCGGTATCCGGACAGCCGGGCCAGGCCCACGCCCATGTCCTGCGGCCCGGCGATGGTGGCGATGCGCCGCCGCCCCCGGCCGGTGAGGTACTCCACGGCCTGCCGCGCCCCACCGGCGTTGTCCACGTCGACGAAGGAGGCCGGTTGGGCGTCGGGGTGCAGCATCCGCGCCGGCCGGCCGCCGAGCACCGTGGGCAGGCCACGCTCCTCCAGCAGGGTCGGCAGCGGATCGGCGTCGTGCAGCGAGAGCAGCAGTACGCCGTCGACGTGCTGGTTGGTCAGGTGGTGCTCGACCCGCTCGCGTTCCAGCGGGGACTGCGCCATGGCCAGCCAGAGCTGCAACGGCGTCTCCAGCAGCACCGAGCTGACGCCCCGCACGATGCCGGCGAAGAACGGCTCGGCGAAGAGCCGCTCACCGGACTCGCTGACCACCAGCGCCACCGAGTCGGTCCGCTGGGTGACCAGCGCCCGGGCGGCCCGGTTCGGCACGTACCCCAGCTCCGCGATGGCCTGCTGGACGGCGGCGCGGGCCTCCGGACTCACCTGAGGAGAGCCGTTGACCACGCGGGAGACCGTCCCGCGGCCGACGCCGGCGCGGGCCGCGACCGCGTCCAGGGTCGGGCGCCCGAGCGACCGGGTGCGCTGCGTTGTCATCGTCTACTCCTCCGACGTCGGGCGGCTCCGGCACCTGGTACAGCGTCGGTGCCGGGCCGCCCATTACTGGCTGGTCATCGCCCTATTGTGCGGCCAGACCGTTGCGTCGGATCACCTCGGCGTACCACCTGGCACTGGACTTGGGGATGCGGGTCTGGCTGTCGTAGTCGATGTAGATCATGCCGAACCGCTTGGTGTAGCCCCAGGCCCACTCGAAATTATCCATCAACGACCAGGCGAAGTATCCCCGCAGGGGGACGCCCGCGCTGATCGCCTCGTGGCAGGCGCGCAGGTGGGCGTCGAAGTAGGCCAGCCGATCCGCGTCATCGACCCGCCCGTCGACCACCGCGTCGACGAAGGCCGAACCGTTCTCGGTCACGTAGAGCGGCAGGTCCGTGTACTCCTCGTGCACCCGCCGCAGCGTCTCCACCAGACCCGGGGCGTCGATCTCCCAGTCCATGTCCGTCACCGGGACACCTCGGGTGACGAACCGGACGTCCTCGCTGCCCGGCCAGTTGGACGGGTCCCGCCAGTAGCTCTCCGGCGTTTCGCCGGGGATCGGCGCGGCCACCACGTGGCGGCTGTAGTAGTTCACGCCCACCACGTCCATCGGCGTGGCGATGGTGGCGAGGTCCCCGTCCCGCACGTGCCCGAAGTCGGTCACCTTCGCCAGGTCGGCGACCAGGTCGGCAGGGTACGACCCGCGCAGCAACGGGTCCAGGAAGAACCGGTTCGCCAGCCCGTCGATGCGTCGGGCCGCGTCGGCGTCGCCGGGCGAGTCGGTGGCCGGGGTCACCGGGTAGAGGTTGACGGTCACCCCGAGCTGCGCGGTCGGCATGACCGTGCGCAGCGCCTGTACGGCGAGACCGTGCCCGAGCATCAGGTGATGCCCGGCGCGGACCGCGTCGGCCCCGTCGGAACGACCGGGGGCGTGCACCCCCGAGCCGTAGCCGAGGAAGGCCGAGCACCAGGGCTCGTTGAGCGTCGTCCAGTACTTCACCCGGTCGCCCAGCGCGTCCGCCATCAACTGGGCGTAGTCGGCGAACCGGGCCGCGGTGTCCCGGGCCGGCCAGCCGCCGGCGTCCTCCAACTCCTGGGGCAGGTCCCAGTGGTAGAGGGTGAGCCAGGGCTCGATCCCGTTGGCCAGCAGTTCGTCGACGAGCCGCCGGTAGAAGTCGAGCCCCTCGGCGTTCGCCGGACCCGACCCGCCCGGCTGCACCCGCGGCCAGGAGACCGAGAACCGGTACGACTTCAACCCCAGCTCGGCCATCAGCCGCACGTCGTCGCCGAGCCGGTGGTAGTGGTCGCAGGCAACGTCGCCGGTGTGCCCGGCGACCGTCCGGCCCTCGGTGTGGCTGAAGGTGTCCCAGATCGACGGGGTACGGCCGCCCTCGGCCGCCGCGCCCTCGATCTGGTACGCGGCGGTCGCCGCGCCCCAGAGGAAGCCGGGCGGGAAGGCCAACGGCGCGCGTTCGTCGAGGACGCCCACGGCGGGTGGGGTGGCGGGGTTGCTCACGACTTGACTGCACCTTCCATGATCCCGCCGATGATCTGGCGGCCGAACAGAATGAAGACGAGCACCAGTGGAATGGTGCCGATCGCGGTGGCCGCGAAGACCTGGGAGTAGTCGGTGTAGTACGCGTACGACAGGAAGGAGAGCGAGACCTGCAGGGTCGGGTTCTCCGGGGTGAGGATCGCGTACGGCCAGAGGAACGAGTTCCAGGTCTCCATGAAGGTCAGCAGACCCAGCACGCCGGCCGCCGGCCGCAGCGCGGGCAGCACGATGTTCCAGTAGATCCGGAAGGTGCTGGCGCCGTCGACCCGACCGGCCTCGATCAGCTCGTCGGAGATCGCCTGGCTGGCGTACTGCCGCATGAAGAACACCCCGAAGGCGCTGACCAGGAACGGCACGGTCACCGCGTACAGGGTGTCGTACCACCCCAGGTCCTGCATCATGCTCCAGAGCGGGATGATGCCCATCTGGGTCGGGATCATCATGGTGACGACGATCCCCAGCAGCAGGATGTTGCTGCCCCGGAACCTCAGCTTCGCGAAGGCGAACCCGGCCAGCGAACCGGTGATCACCACCGACACGGTGACCACCGAGGAGACGATGATCGAGTTCATCAGGCCGGTGAGGAAGTTGGCCGCGTCGTTGTCGAGCACCCGGCCGAAGTTGTCGTTGAACGCTCCGCCGGGGGTGAGCGGCGGCGGCACGTCGTTGATTGAGTCCAGGCTGCGGGTACCGATCACCACCATGTAGTAGAACGGGTAGATCGACAGCAGCACCGCCAGGACGAGCGCGATGTAGGTCAGCGGGCTGGTGCGCCACAGGCGCTGGGAAGCCGAGATCATCGATCTCTCCTCACTTGGCCGAGCGGCGGACGAGTAGGAAGTTGAGCAGCGAGAGCAGCACAATGATCATGAAGATCGCCCAGGCGACGGCGGCGCCGTAGCCGGCGGTGTTCAGGTTCTCGATGCCCATCTCGTACATGTACATGGCCAGCGTCTGGAACTCCCGCTGGTTGCCGCCGATGATGTTGCCGTTGGCGAAGAGCAGCGGCTCGGTGAAGAGCTGCATGCCGCCGATGGTGGAGAGGATGATCACGAAGAGCAGGGTGGGCTTGAGCATGGGCACCGTGATCCGCCAGAACTGCCGCCACTGACCGGCGCCGTCGATCGCGGCCGCCTCGTACAGATCCTTCGGGATGGCCTGCATGCCGGCCAGCAGGATCAGCGTGTTGTAGCCGGTCCACCGCCAGTTGACCATGGAGGCGATCGCCGTCCAGGAGCTCCACCGCTGCCCGTCCCAGTCGACCTGGTCGACCCCGACGAAGCTGAGCAGCCAGTTGAACAGGCCGAACTCGCGCTGGTACAGCATGCCGAAGACGATCGCGACCGCGGCCACCGAGACCACGTTCGGCATGAAGATGGCCATCCGGAAGAAGGTCTTGGCGCGCAGGAAGGTGCGGTTGAGCAGGTTCGCCAGGAAGAGCGCCAGCAGCAGCTGCGGGATGGTCGACATCGCGAAGATGCCGAAGGTGTTGACCAGCGCGTTCCAGAAGTAGTCGTCGGAGAAGAGCCGGGTGTAGTTGTCGATCCCGATGAACGAGTGGTCGCCGATCATGTCCCAGTCGTGCAGCGACATCCAGGCGGTGCGCAGCATCGGGTACAGCCCGAAGGCGCCGAAGATCAGAAAGAACGGCGCGATGTACAGGTACGGCGAGTACTTCAGGTCCAGGCGGTTCAGGAGGGGACCCCGGCGGCGCCGGGAGGCGGCATCGGGGGGTGGTGGTGCTGCTGGTGACGGCGGCGCCGTCGTAGCCGACAGGCTCATGCGAAATTCCTTTCCCGGCGAGGCCCGGGGGCCCTCGCGCGGGTGCTACGCGGTGGGGGGACCGACCGGTGGCGTCCGGGTCAACCCCGAACGCCACCGGATGGGAATCACTCAGAAAGCACCCTGAGTCTTCGCGTCCTTCGCGAACTGCTCCCAGGCCGCATCCTTACTGGCCTGCCCGTTCTCGAACGCCCGCAGCGCGGGCTCGAACGCGTTCTCCTTGACCGCCTGGTGCTTCGGGCCCAGGTGGACCGGCTCGATCTTGGCGACGCTCTCGCCGAAGATCTTGCCGGTCGGCGCACCGCTGAAGTACTCGTTGGTGTAGCTGAGGAACTCCTCGTTCTTCAACGCCTCCAGGTTGGTGGGCAGCGGGCCCGACTGCTTGAAGGCCGCCACCTGGCCGGCGGCGTTGGTCAGGAACTCCGCGAGCTTCGCCGCCTCGGAGGGGTACTTGCTCTGCGCCGGCACGGCCAGCCACGAGCCACCCCAGTTGCCGGCACCGCCCGGCACGGCCGCCACGTCCCACTTGCCCTTGTTGGCCTCACCGGAGTTCTCCTCGACGATGCCGAGCATCCAGGAGGGGCAGAAGGTGGCCGCGAAGGTGCCCTGCTTGAAGCCGCCCGACCATTCCGGCGACCAGGTGGCCGCCTTGGCGGAGATGTCCGCCATCGAGGTCGCGGTCTCCCACGCGGCCTTCACCGCCGGGCTGGTGTCCGCGATGACGTTGTCTTCCTTGTCGTAGAACAGGTCGCTGCCCTGCTGGAAGAGCACCGCGTTCGACACGGCGGTGATCGAGTCGATGAACGCCTTGCCGCCGCTGCCCTGCTTGTAGGTGCGACCGGCCTGGTGGAAGCCGTTCCAGTCCGGCCAGAGCGCCGAGACGGCGTCCCGCTCGGTGGGCAGGCCGGCGGCCTCGAACAGGTCCTTGCGGTAGCAGACGGCGAGGCTGCCGACGTCGGTCGGCAGGCCGATCAGCCGACCGTCCGGCGCCTTGCCCAGCTCCCACTTCCAGGGCAGGTACTCGGTCGAGTGGTCGGCGACCAGCGGGGTGAGGTCGGCCCAGTTGCGCGCGTTGGGCTTGAACTCGTTGAGGATGCCCTCTTCCAGGGCGGTCACGTCGGCCGCGCCCTTGCCGGTGGCCAGGTAACGGACCAGCTTGGGCCGGTACTCGCTGAGCTGTGCGGTCTTGCGCAGCTCGACCTTGATGCCGGTCTGCTGCTCGTACTGCTTGACGAGCTCGTCGTAGCCCATTTCGCCAAACGTGTCGACGACCAGCTTGGCGGGCTTCTCGCCCTCGGCGGGCGTGTCGTCGTCGTTACCGCAGGCCGCGAGACCGCTGACGGCGGTGATCGCAGCCAGGGCGGTCGCCGCCATGCGGGTACGCCGCGTGGTGAGGCTCATCCTGACCCCTCTTTCGATGGTGAGGCTTGATTACGTGTGGTGGGGGGTGCCGCAGCGCCTGCCGGCACCGACTAGGTCGGCCGGTGTCGGCGCCCAAGCTGGGCGGGACTGTGATCCACGCCTCTTGGGAACGCTCCCATGAGATTGCCGGCAGGTGTCAGGAGTGTCAATAGGCCGCTGGGAGCGTTCCCAGATCGTTACCGCAAAATGCGTTTGAATTGCGGTATGGAGCGGCGCGCGCACTGCGCGCCAAGAGTCAGCAGAAGCGGCGCAGGAGCGTGCTGACCCGGCCCGCGTCGAAGGCCGTCGGATCGAAACCGGCACCCACCCAGTCGCGCATCGACCGGTGCTCCGGGTGGCTCGGATCGGCCAGCGCGGCAAGCAGCACCAGATACCCCTGCGGCCCACCGACGTCCTCCGGCGGACCGGCCCGTTCCCCGTCGACGCAGCACGGGTAGCGCCCGTCCGCCTCCGCGGTGAGGACGTCCTCCACCACCAGGTCGTGCTCCCACCAGTCGCCGAAGTCGTAGGTGTAGTGCAGTCGGCTGCCCTTGCCGGCCACCGCCTCCAGCCGGACGTCCAACTCGTCGAGCACCGGCAGGTCGCCGTCGGGATCAGGCTCGCCGTACTGCACGCCGTCCATCTCGAACGAGTGCAGGTGACAGTCCCGCCAGCCCATCGCGTGCTGCACCACCCGGTGCAGCCGGTCCAGGGTGTAGCCGCCGGGCACCAGCACCCGACGCCAGATCGCGGGACGAACACCGGACAGGGAGATCCTCAGCTGGAAGATCTGACGTGGCATGGGGGCGTCATCCTCCCTCGGCATAGGCTGCGAGCATGATCTGCCGAGCGTGCCGGACACGGCGGCACGACGACTGCCCGGGCCGGAACTGGTGCGACTGCCAGCACCGTACCCCCCGACCGACGCCTCCGGTCACCGGTCCGGCCAGCGAATGAGCGTCGGAGCACCGATTTCTGAGCTCTGGCCGAACCCGTCACCGGGGCCGCTCGACGACGACACGCTCACCGCCCGGTACGGCCGCGCCGACCTGCCGCATCTCCGGATGAACTTCGTGACCAGCATCGACGGCGCGGTCAGCGTCGACGGCTACTCCGCCGGGCTCTCCGGCCAGCCCGACAAGCGGGTCTTCGGGCTGCTGCGGATGCTCTGCGACGCGCTGCTGGTGGCGGCCGGCACGCTGCGTCACGAGGGCTACCGGGCGATCCGCCTCGACGAGCGGCGCCGGGCCTGGCGGCGCGCGCAGGGACTGGCCGAGTACCCGACCCTGGTGGTGGTCTCCGGCACCGCGAACCTCGACCCGGCCCAGGCCGCCTTCGCCGACGCACCGGTCCGTCCCGTGGTGCTCACCCGCACCGGCGCGTCCGCACCACCTGGCCTGGCCGAGGTGGCCGATCTGGTGGGCTGCGGCGACGACCGGGTCGACCTGGCCGCCGGCCTCACCGAGCTGCGCCGACGCGGGCTCGACCAGGTGCTCTGCGAGGGTGGCCCGCAACTGTTCGGCGCGCTCACCGCCGCCGACCTGGTCGACGAGGTGTGCCTCTCGGTCGCTCCACTGCTCGCCGGCGCCGGCCCCGGCCGGATCAGCGCGGGTGACCCGAGCCCGGCCCGCGCCCTGCCGCTGCGTCACGTGTTGCTCGCCGGCGACGGCACCCTGCTGCTGCGCTACGCCCGACGGTGACCGACGCCTCCCGCCATCGCGCCGTGCGGTCGAATTGACCAGTTCAGCCCGGTGCCGGCCGATCCGTTCACTACCGTGAACCGGGTCGGCGGCTGCCGGAGAGGCGGGGCATTGGCGCACCAGGTGGTCGAGCTACGGATCCACGGGGTCTCCGGCGCCTCGGCCGAGGCGCTGCTGGACCACCCGGTCGTGATCCGGGTGGCCGGCGACGACAACGCCGGCTTCTACCGACCCCGCCCCGGGTTCGGGATCAGCGACCGGCCGCAGACGCTGCGGGTGGAGGCGTACCGCTGGGGGGCGCTGACCGCCGGCAAGGCCGTGCGTACCGTGTCGCTGCTCTTCCTGCTGCCGTTCATGCTGGTCAACCTCGCCGTCTGGACCAGGCCGGCGACCGGCGGCGCGGGTGGCCTGATCGGCCCGCTGTGCCGGCTACTGGCCGCCACCCTGACCGCCGCGTACGTGCTCTCCATCCTGGGCGTGACGGTCGACATCGTCGGTTGGCAGTGCGTTCCCTACCAGCCCTGCCTGACGGGACGTGGCTATCTGTCGTGGCTCGGCGATCTGCCCCTCGGGCCACGCCTGGCGCTGCTCGCGCTGGTGCCGATCGCCGCGCTGCGGCTGCTCTGGTGGCTCGGGGAGCGCTCCGCCCGGGCGTTCGAGGCCTTCCCGGCCGCCCGCAGGCAGGACCGCACCCAGGGCGGCGAGGACCGCGTCGACGCTCCCGGCTTCTGGAACGACGCGCTCGTGGTGCAACGGCTACGCGTCATCCACGTCGCGGTCGGGCTCGGCGTACTCGACGCGAGCCTGCTCTTCGCACTCGTCCACGTCCATCCGACACCGGTGGGCTACCTGCTCCTCGGCGCCACGTGGCTGCTGCTGGCGGCCTGCGTCGTGCTGCTGACCCAACCCGCCCGTTCCGCATCGAGCGGCCCGGGTCGGGGGCCGGTCGACCTGCGCGGCATCCGGCCGCTGCGCACCGCCGCCCTCGCGCTCACCGTGCTGGCCCTCGCCTACAGCACGCTGACCCTGGAACCGGAGCCGCCGCACGGGCAGCTACCCGGCTACGAGGGTGCGGTGGCCGGACTACTCGCGGTCCAGGCCGTCCTGCTCATCGCCCTGGTCGGCGCCGTCTGGCACCAGCGCCGACGCAGCCGCACCACCGGTGCGTCCTGGCTCGGTGGGTTCGCCTCCCCGGTGCTCGCCGGCGCGGCGGTCGCCGCCGCCTACGGGTTCGCCGCCGCGCTCGTCTACCGCGTCGCGGACCTGCTCGACCGGGGAGACATCCCCAACCCTGCCCGGCCGGACCGGCCCGACGCGCCGCCTCTGGAACCGCCGGTCTCCTACCGCTGGGCCGCGTTGGCCGGGCTGGCCACGATCCTGGTCGTCGCCGCCACGGTGCTCTGGCGGATCGCGGTGACCCGGCGACGCCGCCGCCAGTTGGCCGAGAAGATCGTCCGACAGGACTTTCCCGACCCGCCATCGGAAGCCCTGCCCCGGCGAGACGCCGTCCGGGAGATCATCGCCCGGGCCGCGATCGGCGAGCACCTGGGGCCGGTGTTCACCGTCTTCCTGATCCTGTCGCTGCTCGGCATCACCACGGTCGCGCTCGACCTGATCGGCATCGGACCGTCGCAACTGAGCACCCGGCTGGCCGGCACCGACGGTCAGGCGACCACCAACCTGGCCCTCGCGACCGACGTCGGGATGTACGTCATCGGCCTGGCCGCGCTCGGGATCGTCGTGCTCGCACTCTTCTCCTACCGCTCGGACGAGACCCGGCGCACCGTCGCCGTGGTCTGGGACCTGGGCACCTTCTGGCCGCGCACGGTGCACCCGTTCGCGCCACCCTGCTACGCCGAGCGGGCGGTGCCGGAGCTCGCCAAGCGGGTCACCGGGCTCACCGCGCACGGCGGGGTGATTCTCTCCGGCCACAGCCACGGTTCGGTGCTCGCCACCGCCACCCTGCTCCAACTGCCGCCCGAGGTGCTGCCCCGGGTGGCGCTGCTGACCCACGGCAGCCCACTGCACCGGGTCTACGCACGAGTCTGCCCGGCCTTCTTCGGCGACCCGACCCTCTACGAGGCGGGCGAGCGGATCGGCTGGCGGTGGGTGAACCTGTGGCGGGACACCGACTCGGTCGGCGGCCCGCTCTTCTCGGCGCACCAGCCGGGACAGCCGCCGGGGGTCAGCGGACCGGCCGGCACGGTCGACCGACGGCTGCGTGATCCGAGGGGAATCACCGTCCCGCCCGACGACACCGTCCCGCCGCCGATCAACCGACACTGGCCCTACCACACCGACGAGGCGTACGAGGCGGCCGTGCGTGAGCTGGTCGGGCGGCTCGGCGCGCCCAGCGGGCCCGGTTCCGCTCCCGCCGCGGCATCCGGCGGGTGACCTGGAGATCACGGGCACGCGCCGTCAGAGCCCCGTCGCGGTACGCGGTCGTCGTACGGTCGCAGCGTGCTCTGCGCCGCGTCGCGTGGCGGCCTGTCGTACTCCTCCGGCAGGATGCAGTGCGTGTGTGCCGACCGCGACGACCAGCTGACCGGAGCTGACCGATGACTGGCGAGGGATCCGATGACTGACGAGGGATCCGACAGCCCCGGCGAGGGGGTGGGCCGGGTGCTGGGCACCGCCGACGCCACTCCCCTGCAGTTCTGGACGGCGGTCTCCCCCGGCAGCTACCTCCAGCTCGACGACGTGGTGGTGACCCGGCGGGAGCTGCCCGACCGGGAGCCGGTCACCATCGCCGGCGTGGTCACCCAGGTCCGGGCCCGGCACGAGGGTGCGCAGTTCGACTCCGATGTCTTCGCCATCGCCGACGGCACCCTGCCGGCGCAGGTGCAGGAGGCCGCCGAGATCACCACCACCCGGGTCGACCCGGAGTTGTACGTGCCGCCGCAGCCCGGCGCGGTGGTGCACCGGGCGGAGGGCGACGCCCGCGCCCGGGCGTTGCACTTCGACCGGATGGAACGGCGGATCCCGATGGGCACCGGCCGCGACGGGGTGCCGGTCTACCTCAACGCCGACTTCCTCGACGGCACCCGGGGCGCCCACGTCTCCATCTCCGGCATCTCCGGGGTGGCCACCAAGACCAGTTTTGCCACCTTCCTGCTCTACTCGGTGTTCCGCTCCGGCCAGCTCGGCGGCGACGCGGTCAACGCCAAGGCGCTGATCTTCAACGTCAAGGGCGAGGATCTCCTCTTCCTCGACCATCCGAACGCCCGGCTGGACGACCCCACCCGAGCGGCGTACGCCCGGCTCGGGCTGGTCGCCGACGCCTTCCCCGACGTCCGGGTCTACGCTCCGCCACGGGTCGGCGACGCCTCCGGCACGCCGGACGTGAGCAGCCGGCTGACCGGCGTGGACAGCTTCTACTGGACGCTCACCGAGTTCTGCGCGAACGGCCTGCTGCCGTACGTCTTCGCCGACGCCGACGACGAGCGCCAGCAGTACACGATGGTGGTCCACTCGGTCGCCGCCCACCTGGCCCGCCACGCCCAGCCCGCCGACGGCGGGATCAGCATCGACGGGGTGCGGCTCGGCAGCTACGCCGACCTGGTCGACCACATCGTGGAGCAGCTCAGCGACGACGAGACCCGCAGCGGCTGGGCCGGCAGCGCGGTCGGCCTGGGCACGGTCAACGCCTTCGCCCGCCGGCTGATCGGCAGTAAGAAGGACCTGTCCCGGTTGATCCGTGGCGACCTGGCCACCCGGCGACCGCACTCGATCAACACCTCGGAGTCCGCCCAGGTCACCGTCGTCGACCTGCACAACCTGCCGGACCGCGCGCAACGCTTCGTGGTCGGTGTGACGCTCAAGAGCGAGTTCGAGCGCAAGGAGAAGGCCGGCACCGCCAAGCCGCTGCTGTTCGTGGTGCTCGACGAGCTGAACAAGTACGCCCCCCGGGAGGGCTCCTCACCGATCAAGGAGGTGCTGCTCGACATCGCCGAGCGGGGCCGCTCACTCGGGGTGATCCTGATCGGCGCGCAGCAGACCGCCAGCGAGGTGGAGCGGCGCATCGTCACCAACTCGGCGATCCGGGTGGTCGGCCGGCTCGACCCGGCCGAGGCGTCCCGCCCGGAGTACGGTTTCCTCCCTCCGGCGCAGCGACAGCGGGCGCTGCTGGCCAAGCCGGGCACGATGTTCGTCAACCAGCCCGACATCCCGGTGCCGCTCTGCCTGGAGTTCCCGTTCCCGGCCTGGGCGACCCGGGTCTCCGAGGCCGGGGCCGCGCCGTCGCAGACCCTGCGTTCCATCACCCAGTCCGCCGACCCGTTCGCGGTGGTCGGGTCCGGCGGCGGCGCCGACGACGACATCCCGTTCTAGGAGGGATTCCGCTTGAAGATCCTGCACACCTCGGACTGGCACGTGGGCAAGGTCCTCAAGGGGCAGTCGCGCACCGAGGAGCACAAGCAGGTGCTGGCCGGGGTCATCGAGATCGCCCAGCGGGAGCGGCCCGACCTGGTCGTCATCGCCGGTGACCTCTACGACACCGCCGCGCCGACCCCGGAGGCGACCCGCCTGGTCACCCGGGCGCTGACCGCGCTGCGGCGTACCGGCGCGGACGTGGTGGCCATCGGCGGCAACCACGACAACGGCCCGGCCCTGGACGCGTTGCGACCGTGGGCGGAGGCCGCCGGGATCACCCTGCGCGGCGGCGTCCGGGAGGACCCGGCCGAACACGTCGTCGACGGCACCACCGCCGGTGGTGAGCGCTGGCGGCTGGCCGCGCTGCCGTTCCTGTCCCAGCGGTACGCCGTCCGCGCGGTGGAGATGTACGAACTGACCGCCGCCGAGTCCACCCAGACGTACGCCGACCACCTGGGCCGCATCCTCACCCGGCTGACCGAGGGCTTCACCGAACCCGACCGGGTGCACCTCGTCACCGCCCACCTGACCGTGGTGGGTGCGGCCACCGGCGGCGGTGAACGGGACGCGCACACCATCATGGGTTACGCGGTGCCGGCCTCGGTCTTCCCCGGCACCGCGCACTACGTCGCGCTCGGCCACCTGCACCGCGCCCAGCGGGTGCAGGGGCCGTGCCCGATCCGCTACAGCGGAGCCCCCCTCGCGGTGGACTTCGGCGAGCAGGAGAACGTCCCGTCGGTGACCCTGGTCGAGGTCACCGCGACCACGGCGGCGCGGGTCCGGGAGGAGCCGGTGACCGCCGCGGCGGCGCTGCACACGGTACGCGGCACCCTGGCCCAGCTCGCCGAGATCACCGCGCCGGAGGGCTGGCTGCGGGTGTACGTACGCGAGCAACCCCGGGCCGGGCTGCGCGAGGAGGTGCAGCAACTGTTTCCCCGCGCACTGGAGATCAGGATCGACCCGGAGCTGGTGCCCACGCCCGGCAGCGGCACCCGGGTCGCCCAACGCTCGGGCCGTTCGCCCCGGCAGCTGTTCGCCGACTACCTGGACAGCCGGGGTCACGCCGACGAGGGCGTCCAGGAGCTCTTCGACGAGCTGTTCGAGGAGGTCGATCACTGATGCGGCCGATGCGGCTGGACATGGCCGGTTTCACCGTCTTCCGCGAAGAGACGACCGTCGACTTCACCGACGCCGACTTCTTCGCCCTGGTCGGGCCCACCGGTTCGGGCAAGTCGACGGTGCTCGACGCGATCTGCTTCGCCCTCTACGGCACGGTGCCCCGCTGGGGTGGCGCACGCGGGCTGGGTAATGCGCTCGCCCCGTCGGCGACCGAGGCGCGGGTCCGGCTGGTCTTCGAGTCCGGCGGCGCCCGCTACGTCGCCACCCGGGTGGTGCGCCGGGACAGCCGGGGCAACGCCAAGACCGCCGGGGCCGGGTTGCAGCTGATGCCGGACGGCTTCGACGCCACCAAGCTCGACACCGGGCTCAGCCCAGAGGATCTCGGCGAGGTCCTCGCCGGTACCCCGGCCGAGATGGAGGCCGCGGTGCTGGAGGCGGTCGGCCTGCCGTACGAGCAGTTCACCAGCTGTGTGGTGCTGCCGCAGGGGCAGTTCGCCGACTTCCTGCACGCCCGGCCGGCGACCCGGCAGCAGATCCTGGTCAACCTGCTGGGCCTCGGCGTCTACGAGCGGGTGCAGCAGCAGGCCACCGCCCGGGCCGGGCAGGCCGACGCGAAGCTGGAGGCCGTCGACCAGCTGCTCGCCGGGCTCGCCGACGTCGACGACGCCACCCTGGAGCGGGCCACCGGCCAGCTCGAACGGGTGGTGACGCTGGCCGAGGCGGTGGCCGTCGCCGTACCGGAGCTGGAGGCGGCGCGCACCACGGCGCGGGAGGCGAGCACGGCGCTGGCCGCGCTCGACGCCGAACTGGCCGTGCTCGGTGAGGTGCGCGCCCCGGCGGGGGCGGCCGAGGTGGCCCGGGCCGTCACCGACGCGCGGGCTGGGGCCGACGCGGCGGCCAGCGCGGTGTCGCTGGCCGAGGAGCGGGAGGAGAAGCTGCGCGGCGAGCTCGCCGCGAGCGGCGACGAGAGCGCGCTGCGAATGCTGCTGCGGGCGTACGGTGACCGGGAGAAGCTGGTCGGCCAGGCCGACGCGGTGCGGGCCGCGATGGAGGCGGCCGACGCCGAGCACGATGTCGCGGTGCGGGCGCTGACCGAGGCGCGGGCGGAGGCGGAGCGGGCCGAGCAGGAGCTGGCCGCCGCGTTCCAGGCCCACGAGGAGGCGAAGGCCACCGACCAGGCGGCGACGCTGCGGGCGCACCTGTCGGCCGGGGACTCCTGCCCGGTCTGCGAGCAGACCGTCACGCGGGTGCCGCCGATGCCGGCCGGTTCGGCGGTGGCGCGGGCGGTGGCGGCCGGCAAGGCCGCCCGGACGGCGAGCGAGGTCGCCAAGCGGGTGGTGACCGAACGTGACACCGCCGCCCGCGAACTGGACCGGGTACTGCTGCGTGCCCGCGCCGAGCACGACGGGATCGCCGGCCGGCTGGCCGAGCTGGACGAGCGGCTCGCCGGCGCGGCCACCGCCGAGGCGCTGCGGGCCACGCTGGCCGAGCAGGCCCGGCTGCGGCAGCAGCTGGACGAGGCGACCGCGGCGGTACGCGCCGGCCGGGACGCCGCACGGCGGGCCCGGGGCGCGGTGGACGCGGCGCAGGAGCGACTGCGGGCGGCGTGGCGACGCTTCGACAGCACCCGCGACGCGGTGGCCCGGTTCGGGCCGCCGGCCGCTGACCGGGACGACGTGGCCGCGGCCTGGACCACATTGGCGGACTGGGCCACGGGGCAGGCGGATCGCCGCCGGTCGGAGCGGGCCGGGCTGGCCACTGCGGTGGCCGAGGCGCAGACGGCGGCCGGCGCGGTGACGGCCCGCATCGCCGGCATCTTCGCCGAGGCCGACCTGCCCGCCCCCGACGACCCGGTCCGCGCCGCCACGGTGGCCGTGGAGCGGGCCGAGGCCGACCGGCGGCGGCTGGTCGAGCGCCGCGAGCAGGCCGCCGAGCTGCGCGAGCAGCGGGTCGAACACGAACGCCGGGCGCAGGTGGCCCGGGCGCTCGCCGGGCACCTGCGGGCCAACAACTTCGAGCGGTGGCTGCTGGCCGAGGCGCTGGATCTGCTGGTCGACGGCGCCTCGGGGATCCTGCGGGAGCTCTCCGGCGGCCAGTACGACCTGGTCCACGACAAGGGCGAGTTCTTCGTCGTCGACCACCACGACGCCGGCCTGCGGCGCGGGGTGCGGACACTCTCCGGCGGCGAGACCTTCCAGGCGTCGCTGGCGCTGGCGCTGGCGCTCTCCGAGCAGTTGGCCGGCATGTCCACCACCTCGGCCAGCCTGGAGTCGATCGTGTTGGACGAGGGCTTCGGCACCCTCGACGCGGCCACCCTCGACACGGTCGCCGCCACCCTGGAAAATCTGGCCGCCCGGGGTGACCGGATGGTCGGCGTGGTCACCCACGTGCCGGCGTTGGCCGAACGCATCCCGGTGCGCTTCGAGGTACGCAAGGACGCCCGCTCGGCCCGCATCGAACGGACGGGCCGGTGAGCAGCGCGTGAGCCGGTTCTTCGTCGACGCGTGGGATCCGGCCTACGGGGCGTCGTTCGAGGCGTCGCCGGGCGGTCCGGCGGCGCCGAGCAGCGCGCAGGTGGAGGCGGAGCACGAGCTGCCGGTGGTGGACTGGCGAGCGATCGGCCCGCGTCCCGGTGTCCGGGCACCCGACGTGGTGCTGCTGGTCGACGGGGTACGCCGGATCGACGCCAGCGTCTGGACGGCCGAGGAGGACGGCGGCTCGTTCCCCGGTCTGGCCGCCTCGTACGCCGCCGGGGTGGTGCGCTGTGACCTGGAGCGCGGTGCCGCGCAGCTGGCCGGCGCCACCGTCCGGCGCGGGCTGTTCACCGCCAGCCCGGCGGCGACGGACGTGGTGGCCGGCAATGTCCGCTACCCGGTGCACCGGGTCAGCGGCAGTGGGGAGTTGGCCAAGCTGCCGGCCGCGGTGCAGGGGCCGTTGACCGCCCTGGAGGTGGAGGTGTCGGCCGCCGCCCGTACCGACGGTGACCTGCTGGTGGTGGATGGGCCGCTGCGCAACCGGCGGCAGCTGCCCCGCACGCTGGGCTACATCAAGACCCAGCACAGCCAGTACCTCGACGCCCGGCTCACCGCCGTGGTCACCGGTCTTCCGTCGGGCCACCGCTCACCGGTGTTCCGGCTGGGCACCGCCTGGGGTGGCTGGTCGTGGTATCTGCGGCTGCCGGTGGCCCCCGGTGCGCCCTGGGCGGGCATCGTGCGGCTGGAGTGCTCGGCCGACCTGGAGATCTCCGACGCGGTGCGGCTCGCCGACCTGTCGCTGGTCACCCTGCCCCGGTTCGCCTCCACCCCGTACAAGGACCCCCGGGCCCCGCAGAACCTGGTTCCGATCGCCGGGCTGGAGCGCCAGTTGCGTTCCCGGCTGGGTGACGCCCGGCTGCTGCACCGCGCGCTGACCGCCGCCGCGCGCAGCGCCGCCGCGCAGGCCGGCCGCTGATGGGCCGGCGGCGGGCCGCCGACCGGATCGTCGAGCCGGTCGACACGGGCCTCGCCGAGCTGGTGCCCGACCCGGACCGGGCCGGTTCGTGGACGCTGCTGCTGGACGGCGCGCCACAGTCGCATGTGGACCTGACCGACCCCACCCACCTGGAGTTCGAGTACGTCCGTCGGCTGGCCGCCGCGATCGATCTGGTCGCGCCCGCCGGCGCGCCACTGCGGGTGCTCCATCTCGGCGGCGGCGCGTTGACCCTGCCCCGCTACGTGGCCGCCACCCGTCCGGGCTCCACCCAGCGGGTGTGCGAGCTGGACGGGGCGCTGGTCGAGCTGGTGCGGCGGGCGCTGCCGTGGCGGGCCGATGCCCGACTGAAGGTACGGGTGGGCGACGCCCGAGCGGTGCTGGCCGCCTCGCGGGACGCCAGCTACGACGTGGTGGTCGCCGACGTCTTCGCCGGCGCCCGCACACCGGCCCGGCTGACCTCGGTGGAGTACGCCGCCGAGGCGAGCCGGGTGCTGCATCCGGCGGGCTGGTACCTGGCCAACATCGCCGACGGCCCGCCGCTGCGCTACGCCCGCGGACAGGTCGCCACCGTACGGTCGGTGCTGCCGCGGGCCTGCCTGGTCTCCGACGCCGCCGTGCTGCGCGGGCGGCGCTACGGCAATCTGGTGCTGCTCGCCGGCCGTCAGGAACCGCCGGTGGCGGCGTTGACCCGCCGCGCCGCCGGTGACTGGTTTCCGGGTCGGGTGCTCGCCGGCGCGGAGCTCGACCGGTTCACCGGGGGTGCCGCCGTGGTGCACGACGGCGAGGCCATCGACTCGACGCCACCTCCGCCGGGGATTTTTTCCGTCCGGCGTTGATCTGTTCGCTGGGTCCGTCCGTATCAATCAGCAGCCATGCCCGTGGGGGGACGGCTTCTGTCCATGGACACCCGGAGGTCTGCATGCACGCACTGGCGGTCGGTTGGCAGAGCGACCGGGTGCGGGTGGACTGGATGTCCGCCCGGTCCCAGTCACGGCCGACCACGTCCCCGCATGGGGTCGACTCCCGCGCGGCGTCTCGCCAGAATAGCCCGGTGACGCCGCGACCCACCCCTGGCCGCCACCAGGCTTCGACCACCGAGGCTGCCCACTCCGACCAGTTGGTTCGCACGCTCTACGCCGAACACGCCGGTCCGCTGCTGATGTTCGTCATGCGGCTGACCGGCGGCGACCGGCAGCGGGCCGAGGACATCGTCCAGGAGACGCTGCTGCGTGCCTGGAAGAACGCCCACCGGCTGGGTGCACAGGGACAGGGGTCGCTACGGCCGTGGCTGGTGACGGTGGCCCGGCGGATCGCCATCGACGAGCACCGCAGCGAACAGGCCCGCCCGGCCGAGACGTACGACCGGGACCTGACCGCGTTCGCCGAAGCGGACAGCACCGACCGGGTGCTGCGCTCGATGACGGTGGCGGACGCGCTACGAACGTTGACTCAGTCCCACCGGGAGATCCTGGTGGCGACCTACTTCCGGGGCCGGACGGTGCCGGAGGCAGCCGAGGAGCTCGGCCTGCCACTGGGCACCGCGAAGTCGCGGGTCTACTACGCGCTGCGCGCGCTGCGCACAGCTCTGCAGGAAAGGGGGGTGACGGAATGAGCCGGGTTGACCACATGGACGTCGCCGCGTACGCGCTCGGCGTGCTGGACGACCAGGACATGGAGCGGTTCGAGGAACACCTCGCGACCTGCTGGGCCTGTGCCGCCGAGTTGGAGACGATGGTGCCGGTGGTCGGGCTGCTCTCCGACATCGACGAGGAATCGATCACGGCGCTGGAGCAGACCCACACGAATCCGGTCCTGTTGGATCGGACGCTCGTGGCGCTGCGCGGGCACCGGCGGCGGGCACGGTTCCGGCAGGTCCTCGCGACCGCGGCGGCCGTGGTCGTCTTCGGCGGGCTGACCGGCGTCGGCTTCGCCAGCCTGAGCGACAGCAGCAACCCGCCGGGCATCCAGGCCGGACCGGACGCCACCGCGCCGATCGACCCACCGGACACCCGCCCCGGCAACCCGGGCGACCCGGGGTTCGGCGGCAACGAGCAGGAGGGTGACCAGGTCAACGTCACCGACTCGACCACCGGGGTGCAGGCGACGTTCTTCCTCATCTCGAAGGACTTCGGCACCAAGATGGACTTCACCCTCGGCCGGCTGCCGGGGCCGCGCACCTGCCGGCTGGTGGTGGTGCGCAAGAACGCCGAGACGGAGGTCCTCTCCACCTGGTCGGTGCCGGAGGGCGGGTACGGCACCAACGCCAACCCACAGTCGCTGACTCTGTCCGCGGCCACCTCGACGAAGCTGGACGACATCAAGCACTTCGAGGTTCAGGAGGTGGACGCCAAGGGTGCCACCAACACCCTGATGACCGTCCCCACCGCCTGACCCGCCGCACGCAAAGGCCCGCCTCGGACGAGGCGGGCCTTTCGCCGTCCCTGGCCGGGGCGGCGGATACGGACTCCTACGAACAGAGGCCCCAGACGGTTCAACGTAATCCAGTGAAATTCGCCACCGTTTCGGATTCAACCTTGACAGCACTACTCCCGTACTCATCGGTGACTATCAAGCATGAGGAGGGCACGTGGCACAGATGAAGCGGACCGTCATCGCGGTGAGCGCCGTGGTCGCACTTACGGCCTGCGCTCCCGCGGGCTACGGACCTGACTCCGGTGCGGCCGAGCCGGTCGCCGTCGCCGCGGCCGAGCCCACCGTGACCGCAGACCCGGAGGCCAGCGCGGAGCCGGGTGCCTCGGCATCACCGGGCGCGGAGGCCGAGAACGACGTTCCCCTGCCCGACGGAGCCGAGCTGACCGACAGTCTGACCGGCAAGAAGTTCCCGCGGATGGGCAGTGCGGTCGTCAACCAGGACGGGTTCATCCTGTACCGCTTCGACCGCGACACCAACGACCCGCCGTCGTCCAACTGCGAGGACGAGTGCGCGGAGGTGTGGCCGCCGGCGCTGACCGACGGCAACCCGGATCTCAAGGGCGTCTCCGACGACGCGGTGGGCACCATCACCCGTGAGGACGGCACCCGCCAGATCACCCTCGACGGCTGGCCGCTCTACACCTACATCGGTGACAAGAAGCCCGGCGCGTGGAAGGGCCAGGGCGTCGGCGGCACCTGGTTCGTGGTCAACCCCGACGGCAGCAAGAACCTGGAGTGCCTGCCCAAGGGCACCCCGAAGGCCGTCGCGCCGCCGTCGAAGTCCGAGTCGAGCGACTCCGACTACGACTACTGATCCAATCGGTACACCGATGGCCGGTCGCCGCCCGAGAGGGCGGCGACCGGCCATCGCCTTTACAGCGACAGCCCCGGCCAGGCGGTGAGCGCATCGGTGCGCCGGCCGCGGCGCATGGCAGAGTGAGGCCGTGACCAGGACCGAAGCGAACGCGAGCCGGGCCCTGCGACCGGCGTCCGGCTACCGCCTGGCCGCGTCGGTGCGCCCGCTCACGTTCAGCCCGTACGACCCCTGCGCGCGGATCGTCGCGGGCGTCTTCTGGTGGGCGACCCGCACCCCCGACGGGCCGGCCACCCTCGCCCTGCGGCCGGCGGCCGGCGACCTGGTCGCCGAGGGTTACGGCCCGGGCGCCGGGTGGGTGGTGGAGCGGGCCGACTCGGTGGCCGGGCTACGCGACGACCTGACCGGGTTCGCGGACCTCGCGGCGACGCACCCCGTGGTGGCCCGGCTGGCGGCGGTGCACCAGGGGTTGCGGATGCCGGCCACCGGGCTGGTCTTCCCCCAGGTGCTGCGGGCGGTCCTGGAGCAGAAGGTGACCGGCAAGGAGGCCTACCGGGGGTACGCGGCGACCGTCCGCCACTTCGCCGAGCCGGCCCCGGGGCCGATGCGGCTGCTGCTGCCGCCCGACCCGGCGGCGGTGGCCGCCGCCGGCTACTGGGTGTTCCACCCGTTCGGGATCGAGCAACGCCGGGCCGAGACGCTGCGCCGGGCCGCCCGGATGGCCGACCGGCTCCAGCGGTGCGCCGACGCCACCGAGGCCACCCGGCTGCTGCGCTCGATCCCCGGCGTGGGGCCGTGGACCGCCGCCGAGGTGGTACGCGTCGCGTACGGCGACCCGGACGCGGTCAGTGTCGGCGACTACCACGTACCGAACACGGTCGCCTGGGCCCTGGCCGGCGAGCCACGCGGCGACGACGCCCGGATGCTGGCGTTGCTGGAGCCGTTCCGGGGGCACCGGGGCCGGGTCTGCCGGCTGCTGGAGGCCGCCGGCGTGCAGGCACCGAAGTTCGGCCCCCGCGCCCCCATCCGCTCCTTCGCCCACTTCTGATCACCCGCCGCCGGGATTCAGGCGGCTTCACGCAGGTCGGCCAGGCTCACCGGGGTACGCCGCAGCAGCAGCTCCGCCAGCTCGGTCACCGAGCCGACCTCGCCGAGCACGTCCTTGCCACCACCGAAACGACCGGGATAGCGGTGCACCAGCCGGTAGACGTACCGGCCGGCGATCCGCTCGACGCTGACCCGCCACCGTCCGCAGCACCCGCACACCAACTCCGACACCCCGCGAAAGTAGCTCTGAGCTGCGGCTTTCTGATTCGCCCGGGCGGGACGTGCCGGACGTGGGGCGGACACGCCACCCACCGCGCGGCGGTGATCTGCCTCACCGCTGTCGGTGGCGTCTGGTTGACTGGTCGCCGTGGACCTGCCGATCAACCCGCCGGTGGAGCCGATGCTCGCCCGCAGCGTCGCGTCGATCCCCACCGGGTCGGGCATGACCTACGAGCCCAAGTGGGACGGCTTCCGCTGCATCGTCTTCCGCGACGGTGACGAGGTGGAGCTGGCCAGCCGGGGCGGCAAGATGATGACCCGCTACTTCCCCGAGGTGGTGGAGCAGGCCCGCCGGCAGCTGCCGCCGCGCTGTGTGGTCGACGGCGAGCTGATCGTGATCCGCCGCGACGGCCCGGACGGGCAGCCCCGGCTCGACTTCGAGCTGCTGGCCCAGCGCATCCACCCGGCGGCCTCCCGGGTGAAGCTGCTCGCCGAGACCACCGCCGCCGACTTCGTCGCCTTCGACCTGCTCGCCCTCGACGGCGAGAGCCTGCTCGACGCGCCCTACCCGACCCGCCGCGCCCGGCTGGAGGAGGCGTTGGCGCAGGTACGCCCGCCGGTGCACGTCACCCAGGTCACCACCGACGCCGACACCGCACGCCGCTGGTTCGACGTCTTCGAGGGCGCCGGGCTGGACGGGCTGATCGCCAAGCCGGCCGACCTGCCGTACGAGCCGGGCAAACGGCTCATGTTCAAGGTCAAGCACGCCCGCACCGCCGACGTGGTGGTGGCCGGTTTCCGCTGGCACAAGTCCGGCCCGGTGGTCGGCTCGCTGCTGCTGGGGCTGCACGACGACGCCGGGGTGCTGCATCACGTCGGGGTGAGCGCCTCGTTCACCATGGCCCGCCGGGCCGAGCTGCTGGAGGAGCTGGCCCCCTACCGCGACGCCGGGGCGGAGCACCCGTGGGTGCACGGCGACCACGAGCGGGGCCAACGCATTCCCGGCGGGGTGAGCCGGTGGACCGGCACGAAGAACCTGGAGTGGGAGCCGCTGCGCCCGCAGCTGGTTCTCGAGGTGGCGTACGACGCGATGGAGGGTGACCGGTTCCGGCACACCGCGCGGTTCGTCCGCTGGCGACCCGACCGTGACCCGCTCTCCTGCCGATACGATCAACTCGACCGGCCGATCCGGTTCGACGTGGACCAGGTCCTGCGGGGCGACCCGGCGGTCCCGGCCGGGCCCGCGTAGCTTGGCCGTCGACCTGATCACGGAGGCTCGTTCGTGACCCGTACTTCCGACCGGATCCGCCGTTTCCGGCTCACCGTGGCCGGCCTGGCCGCCGCCGCGGTGGTCGCGGCCGGCTGCACGCTGCCGGCGTTCGCGCCGCGCACCGACGCCGAGGTCGAGGCCGCGGCGCCGGGCACGGATCCGACCTGGCGGCCCTGCCCGGACGTACCCGAAGAGGTGGTCGGGCGGAGCGCGCCGGAGATCCGGTACGAGTGCGCCCGCATCCAGGTCCCCCGGGACTGGTCCGGCGGCGCTGGCGCGGGTGAGACCTTCGAGATCGCGCTGCTGCGGGCCCGCTCCACCAAGCAGCGCGACCGGATCGGCTCACTGTTGGTCAACCCGGGCGGGCCGGGCGGCTCGGGGGTCGACACGGCGGTCTACCTCTCCTTCGGCGAGCAGTTCGGCGGCCTGCCCGACAGCATCATGGAGCGCTTCGACATCGTCGGCTTCGACCCACGCGGGGTGGCCCGGTCCAGCCCCGTCGAGTGCATCCCCGATGCCGACCTCGACGCCGCCTTCGGCTACGACCCCGACCCGGAGAGCCAGGAGTCGTTCGACGATTTCGTGGCGCTCAACCAGCGGATCGGCCAGGGCTGCGGCGACAGGTACGGCGACCAGCTACCGCTGTACGGCACCGAGCAGGCCGCCCGCGACATGGATGCGATCCGCGCGGCCGTCGGTGACGAGAAGCTGACCTACCTCGGCTACTCCTACGGCACCCTGCTCGGCGCCACCTACGCCCAACTGTTCCCGCAGCGGGTACGCGCGCTGGTGCTCGACGGCGCGGTCGACCCCCGCCAGGGGCTGATCGCCGGCTCGGAGAGCCAGGCCAGAGGCTTCGAGCGGGCCTTCGACAACTTCACCCGCTGGTGCGCGGCCAACGCCGCGCGCTGCCCGATCGCGCCGGACGCGCGGGCGGCGGTGATCTCGGCCATCGACAAGGCCAACGCCTCCCCCGTCCGCTCCGCCGACGGCCGCGAGGCCACCGCCGGCTGGGTCTTCTACGCGATCGTCTCCTCGTTGTACTCCGAACCCGGCTGGCAGCAGCTCGCCCAGGCCATCGACCGGCTGAACGAGGGCAACCCCGACAGCGTGTTCCGCCTCGCCGACAACTACACCGGCCGCGACGAGAACGGCCGCTACACCAACCTGTTCGACGCCAACCTCGCCGTCAACTGCGCCGACGAGGACGAGCGCCCCGACCTGGCGCGGATCCGCCAGCTCCAGTCCCAGTGGCGCGGGCAGTACCCGCTGTTCGGCGCGCCGCTCGCCGCCGGCCTGGTCTCCTGCACGCAATGGCCGGGCGGCAGCGACCCCTACCCCACCGGCCGCGCCGACGGCGCCCCGCCGATCCTGGTCGTCGGCACCACCGGCGACCCCGCCACCCCGTACGAGCAGACCCCGGCGCTGGCCGAGATGCTCGGCGTCGGCCAGGTGCTCACCTGGGAGGGCGAGGGCCACACCGCCTACCCGCAGACCGCCTGCATCACCGAAGCCGTCGACGCCTACCTCATCGACCTGACCGTCCCCGCCGACGGCAAGCGCTGCCCGGCCCGCTGACCAGTCGGTGCCGGCTCGCCAGGCTGCTGACGGTCGCGTCGGGCGGCGTACGTCCAGCCTTCCGCTATCGGTCCGAGCCTGCGGGGTAGAGGCGGATGATCCGGGCGACGGTGTCGCGGTCACCCTCGACGCGTACGGTTCCGGCGCCTTCGGCTTCCGCGAGCAGCAGGCCGTCGAAGAGCACCTCGCTCCAGACCGTCGACTCGGCGGTCACGGTCGCCACCGGGTTGTCGGCGGCACCGGGCTGGACGTGCAGTAGCCGCTCGACGGCGGCCAGGTGGTACTCGCGTACCGGTGGGTTGGTCTGGCGGGCGTCGTAGAGGCGCAGGGTGGTCGGCGGCAGGTTGTCGGGGACGGGCGGCGCCATGGTGCGCATAGCGAGGATGGTGGCGTCGGGAGTCATGCCACCGGTGGTGCGAGGATCGCGGCCAGCCGAGTACCACCGGCCCAGTGAGGCGAGCACCGACTCCAGCCCACGACCCCACTCGGTGACGACGTACGCGCGGGTGCGCGCCAGGTCGGGCAGGGTCACCTGCTCGACGATGCCGGCCTGCCGCAGGGATCTGAGCCGGTCGCTGAGGACTGCCGGAGTGATGCCACAAACGGCCTCCTGTAGGTCGGCGAAGCGTTTGGGGCCGAGAAGCAGTTCGCGGACGACGATGAGCGTCCACCGGTCACCCACCAGGTCGAGGGCGTTGGCGGCCCGGCAGGCGTCGCCGTGGTGCGCGTAGGTCAACTTGGCAGGCAACCGGTCTCCACTTTCTTCACACGAGCGAAAGCTATGTTTAAAATACCGTCATGCGGAGTACCGACACACCCCCAGCGCCTCCCGTGGTCGACCGGGACACGTGGCTTCGTGAGCGGAACGACCTACTCGTACGGGAGAAGGCACACACCCGTGAGGGTGACGCCATCGCCGCCGCCCGCCGCCGCCTGCCGATGACCGAGATCGACCCGGTCAAGCTGGTCGGCGAGCACGGCCCGATCTCGTTGCTCGACATCTTCGACGGGCGCGACCAACTCGTGGTCTACAAACACATGTGGCACCTCGGCAAGCCGTTCGAGGAGCAGTGCGAAGGCTGCACCCTGAGTATCTGGAACTTCCACGAGGCTAGCTACCTGGCGGCACGGGGCATCAGGTTCGCAGTCTTCAGCGAGGGGCCGTACGAGGAGATCGCACCATTCCGCGAGTTCATGGGCTACCTCCATCCGTGGTACTCGACCCACGGCATCGACGACCCCGCCGTCGCCGGAGGCGGCGTCATCGCATGCTACCTGCGCCGAGACGACCGGGTGTTCCTCACCTACGAGACGACCGGCCGCGGTGTCGAAGCGATCATGGGCTCACTCAAGCTGCTCGACATGACCGCCTACGGACGGCAGGAGGTCTGGGAGGACTCCCCCGACGGCTGGCCGCAGGACCCGACGTACAGCTGGTGGCGCAGAGACGGCCGCCCGGTAGCCCAGTGGTCCCGCCCCGGCGCGACGCCAGTCCGGCCACCGGACCAACAACACTGCCACTGACGCCTGCCGGAAGGTACCCATGACCAGCTGAAGTTCCAGTCCGACGCCGGCAGGTCGCGTTGCGTGGTCGGCGCCGGCCGGATGTACTGGCCACCATGCTGCGGATCGCGGTCCTCGCCACGGCCCTGCTGGTGACGCTGGCCGGCTGCGCCAACGACCAGCATTCGCCGTCAGCCCCTGGGTTGGCATCGACCGGACCGTCGGGCGCCGAGGCCCCAATAACCGCGCCCCCCGCACCGGGATCCGACTCGGCCCGTTCGTCGCCCGTTCCGACCAGCGGAGAAGCCCAGATCCTGGCGGGCGTCGGTTTCCGGACGCTGGTCGCCAGCGCCCCGCATGACTTCCTGGCAATGATGCGCGGCAGGCTGGCGGTGGGCAGGGGTGGATGTTTGGCCCTGCAAGCCGAGGAAGGGCCGGACTACCTTGTGGTCTGGCCGCCGGGAGTCACGTTGCTTCCGGACGGCCGGGCCGGCGTACACCTTCCCGAGGCCGGATCGGTCACGGTGGGCGAACAGATCAGCGGTGCCGGCGGATTCTCGGAAATTCCGCTGACCGGAGGTGCGCCGCCCGGACTCTTTCCGCCGGTCCCACCCGAGTGCGCGGACGGCAGCACGGTGGTTGCGGTGATCACAAGCGTCGGCCGATCCCGCGTCGGCTGACGGGTGGCTCTGCCGCACATCGGTTCGCGCCGCTGTGGGACGCTCACGGGATGAGTGAGGTGATCTTCCGCGAGGCGGTCCAGGCAGACCTGCCGGCCGTGCTCGACCTGCTCGCCGACGACGTGCTGGGGCGTACCCGCGACGTCGGGGAGGTCGACGCCACGTACGAGAAGGCGTTCGCCGACGTCACCGCCGACCCGCGCAACCACCTCGTCGTCGCCGAGTTCTGCGGCGAACTGGTGGGCTGCATGCAGCTCACCTACATTCCCGGGCTCGGTCGGCACGGCAGCGAGCGGCTGCTGGTCGAGTCGGTCCGGGTCCGCTCCGACCAGCGTGGTCGGGGCCTGGGCGGGCAGATGATGAGCTGGGCGATCGACCAGGCCCGGCAGCGTGGCTGCGGCCTGGTGCAGCTCACCACCGACAAGAGCCGGCACGACGCGCACCGGTTCTATCTCGGCCTGGGCTTCGTCGCCAGTCACGAGGGCATGAAGCTCAGCCTCTGACGCCGTCGCCTGCCGGTGGCTCCGCCAGCCGGGGCCGCCCCACCTCGCAGCCGAGGACGGTTGCCCAGAAACTCGTCAGCGTCGACAGACTCGACCCGTGGATCATGCTCCGGGTGGAGTTGCGGATCATCCAGAAGTCGCCGCCGGGCAGCACGATCGCCCAACCGGCCGGGCCACCGCCGTCCTCTCTCACGAGCACCAGCAGTTCCGGCCTGCTGTCGACGTCGATTTCGGACAGATCCTCGACCTCCACGGACCACAGTCCCTGCTCCCCGAATCCCATTCCGCCCCACCTCATCAGGTCGCCGGTCGCCGTTCCTGCGGGAAGCGTGCGGGAGTGTCGGCAATAGATGCAAGGCTCCGCGTGAGACAGTCATCCAGCGACCCGCCAATGAGCCGACGAGACATCTATTTCCTCGGAGCGGAGCCGGTGATGCGTCAGGATGAGACAACCCGGGGGGGCGTGACCGAGACAGGCTCGACAGTGCCGCGACGTGAACTCGGCCGGCTGCTCCGACAAACGCGGGAAAAGGCCGGCATCGGGCTGGAGGCCGCCGCTTCGGATCTCGAATGGTCGCGGGCCAAGATGTACGACGAGGTGATCCCCCGATGGTTCCAGCTGTACGTGGGGCTCGAATCCGCCGCCAACCGCATCCGCTCCTACGAGCAGAGCCTGATTCCCGGTCTACTACAGACTCCTGAGTACACGGCAGAGGTCGCGCGGTGCCGACCGGGCATCACCGATGACGAGGTGGCGAAGCTCGTCGAGTTGCGGCTGGAACGTCAACGTATTCTCACGAGACGGCGACCGACCGCGCCCATGCTGGACGAGGGTCTGCTTCACAGAAGCCTGCCTGGCATGTCTCGGCAGATTGCCAAGCTGATAGAGGCCGGTGAGGCACCGAACGTCTCCGTCAGAATCGCTCCGCTCAATGGCAAGCTCAATCGTGCCGCCGTCGCCGGCAGTTTCGTCATCCTGGACTTTCCCGTCAAGGGTGCCCGGTCAGCCGAGCCGACCACGGTCTACAACGAAAGCCTCTCCGGCGCGCTCTACCTTGATCGTCTGGACGAGGTCCGGGCATACGCCGAGGTGTGGAACCAGCTCAGCGCAGCGGCGCTGAGCAGCGAGGAATCACGCACGCTCCTGCGTCGAATCATGGAGAGGCATCATGACTGATCTGAGCGGTATGACCTGGCGCAAAGCCAGCCGCAGCAGCGACCAGGGGAACTGTGTCGAGGTGGCGGACGGTCTTGCGGGCGTGGTGGGAGTGCGGGACAGCAAGGACGTCGCCGGCCCGGCCCTGCTCTTCGACGCGTACCAGTGGCGGTCTTTTGTCCAGACCCTCAAGAGCAAGCGGCCCGCGTAGCCCGATGCGCACGCCGCCCCTGGCCCGCAGCACTTGATCGTGCTCGATCTTGCCATGGGCAGGGCGGCTCAGCGGGGGCGGTCGCGGTCCTTGGACGGCTGGACCCGCTTGGGCTCGCCGGGCATCTTCGGGTGATCCGGCGGGTAGGGCAGATCACCCTCGCCGTCGGCGGCGTCCCGCTCGGCCCACTCCAGCAGCGGGGTCAGGTCCCACCCGGTCTCGTCGATGCCGGCGTGCGGGTCACCCCGCTGCGCCAGCCGCTGCGGCACGGTACGCAGGTCGAAGTCGTCCGGGTCGACGTCGGGCAGCTCGTCCCAGGTGACCGGGGTCGAGACGGTGGCCCGGGCGGTGGCCCGCAGCGAGTACGCGCAGGCGATCGTGCGGTCGCGGGCCATCTGGTTGTAGTCGACGAAGACCCGCTCGCCGCGTTCCTCCTTCCACCAGGCGGTGGTGACCAGCTCGGGGCGGCGGCGGGCCAGCTCCCGGGCCAGCGCGATGGTGGCCCGGCGCACCTCCACGAACGTCCAGCGCGGCTGGATCCGCAGGTAGACGTGCATGCCCCGGCCACCGGAGGTCTTCGGCCAGCCGGTCACGCCCAGCTCGTCGAGGATCGCGCGCAGCTCGGCGGCGGCGGTCGCGGCGTGCGCGAAGTCGGTGCCGGGCTGCGGGTCCAGGTCGACGCGCAGCTCGTCGGGGTGGTCGACGTCGGCGGCGCGCACCGGCCACGGGTGGAAGACCACCGTGCCCATCTGGGCGGCCCAGGCGACGTGGGCCAGGTCCGCCGGGCAGAGCTCCGCGGCCTTGCGCCCGCTGGGAAAGCTGATCTCCGCGGTACGCACCCAGGGCGGCACGCCCCGGGTGGGCACCCGCTTCTGGAAGAACATCTCCCCCTCGATGCCGTCGGGGAAGCGTTGCAGGGTCGTCGGTCGCTCCCGCAGTGCGCGCATGATGCCGTCGCCGACGCTGACGTAGTAGTGGAAGACGTCGGCCTTGGTGAAGCCGCGCTTCGGGAAGATCACGCGATCCGGGCTGGACAGCCGTACGGTCTGCCCGGCCACCTCGATCTCCTCGGCCGCCGCTTTCGTGCCACCCATTGCGCGACCCTATGCGATGGGTCCGACCTTCGACGTACCGTTGACCCGTGAGTCTTCCCGACAGTGAACTGCCCCGCACCGAGGACGAGTGGCGGGTCCGCCTCAGCCCCGACGAGTTCCGGGTGCTGCGCGAGCACGGCACCGAGCCCGCCTGGACCGGCGAGTACGTCGAGACCAAGACGCCCGGCATGTACCGGTGCCGGGCCTGCGGCGCCGAGTTGTACCCCAGCGACACCAAGTTCGACTCGCACTGCGGCTGGCCGAGCTTCGACGACGCCATCCCGGGTGCGATCCGGGAGATCGAGGACAACTCCCTCGGCATGGCGCGCACCGAGATCCGCTGCGCCCGCTGCGACAGTCACCTCGGGCACGTCTTCCGCGGCGAGCACTTCACCCCGAAGGACACCCGCCACTGCGTGAACTCCCTCTCCATCCGCCTGGACCCCAGCACCGCCTGACCTCGTCGATCTAGGGCTTATCGTCATGCGTTGATCTCCAACGACGACGATCAGCCCTAGATCGACGGGCGGGCCGCCGCCAACAGGGCGACCTGTGCGCTGCGGGACTGTTCGACCCGGCGGGCCAGGTCGCGTACCCGTTCGTCGGTGCCGGCCGCCAGGTGTGCCCGGGCCAGGTCGGCCGCTGCCTGCTGGTGGGCGCTGAGTACCTCGATCAGCACCGTGTCGAGGTGGGGCGGCGGGGCGTCGCGTAGCCGCGCCAGCTGGTCTGGGCCGGTTCCGTGTCCGGCGTGGTCGTCGGCGCGGGCGCTGCGCCCGGCCTGTGCCAGCCAGGTCCGCGCGGTCTCCAGTTCGTCGGTCTCGGTGACCTCGACGGCGGCTACCAGGGTGCGCAGTTCACCGTCGGTCAACCGGTCCCGGACCAGCCTGACGATCTCAAGGGTCTGCTCGGTGTGCCCGGCCATCATCGACAGGAACAGCAGGTCGATGCCGGTCATCTCGGTCGCGGCGGCCGGCGTCGCGCCCGCTGCGGCGGCCGGTGGCGGCGTACCGTCGGCCGACGTGCGGTCCCCCGGCGCGGGCGGGCCGCCGCAGCCGGCGGCGAGCAACACGGCGAGCAGGGCAGGCAGGAGGTGCGGTGCGGGCCGGGCCCGACCGCACCTCCCGCTGGTCAGACCTGACTCCACAGCGCCGGTACGTTCGGCGGCTCCCAACCGGCGATGGCGGTGTGCGCCTGCCGGCAGCGGTAGGTGCGGCCGCCGTAGGTGACCTGGTCGCCCACGGCGTACGCCCGACCCGCCGTCCACGTGCCGCCGGCCGGCGGGTTGGTGGTCGGTGCGGCCGTCGGGGTGGGCGACGGGGCCGGCGGGTTGGTGGTCGGGCTCGGGCTGGGCGTCGGATTGCCGCTGCCACCGCCGATCTGCAGGTCTACGCAGGAGTAGAACGCGTTGGCGGTGTCCGAGATGTTCCACACGGCCAGCAGCTTCTGCCGGCCCGAGTAGTTGGACAGGTTCACGGTGTGCGAGACGGTCGGGCCGGGCTGACGGCCGCCACCGCTGAACACGGCGACCCGGGTGTTGCCGATGAAGTACTCCCAGTCGCGGGTGGCGTGCTGGGCGGTGTTGACCCAGGTGAACGTCACGGTGCTACCGACCGAGGTGGCCGGCCAGCCGCGGTTGTCGTCGTTGAGGACGGCGAAGTGCGAGATGTTGGCGTGGCAGTTGCGCAGCCCCTTGGGGCCCTCGACGCTCTGCGGCTCCCACCTGATCTGTCCGCAGTCGGGGACGCGGTTCTGGGCGCAGAGCGCCTGGCGGCTGGGCGGCGACGAGATGTAGCCGTGGGCCTGGGCCGGGGTGGCGACGGTCAGGGTGGAGACCATGGCGCCCGCTGCGACGAGCGGAAGGGTGATTCTTCGGCGCATGACGGCAGCTCCTTAGCGGCGTGTTGCCTGGTGAGGTGCCACCAACATAATTTAAACCTTGTTAACAGTAAAGACTCTCATCGATAAAAGGTGCGGGTTGGCCGGGCCGCACGACCGGCCAACCTGACCGGATTCCGCCACAGTGGCCGCCGACAGGCGGCAAGATAGGACAAATCACCATACTTTGGAGGTACCTGTCGTGGCGACGTGCGAGGTATGCGGCAACGACTACTGGATGGCGTTCGAGGTTCGTACGGTCAGCGGCGACGTGCACACCTTCGACTCCTTCGAGTGCGCCGTGCACAAGTTGGCACCCATCTGCGAGCACTGCCAGATCAGGATCGTGGGGCACGGGGTGGAGGTGTCCGGGCGCTTCTTCTGCTGCGGCCACTGCGCGCGGGCCGTGGAGACCGAGCAGGGTGCCCAGATCCGCGACGCCGTCGGCGCCCGCCCCGCCTGAGAACCCCACCCGGCCCGCTCCGCCCTCGCGGCCTAATCTGGCGGGATGCCGAGCACCGAACTGCGGGTCGCCAGCTTCGCCGACCTCGACGCCCGGACCTTCCACGACCTGGTACGACTGCGCGTCGACGTGTTCGTGGTCGAGCAGGAGTGCGCGTACCCGGAGATCGACGGGCGGGACGTCGAACCCGGCACCCGGCACCTCTGGCTGGCCCACGACGGCGCTCCGGTCGCGTACCTGCGGATCCTGGCCGAACCGGACGGGTCCGCCAGGATCGGGCGGGTGGTGGTGGCGCCGGCGGCCCGCAGCGCCGGGCACGCGGGGCGGTTGATGGCCGCGGCCCTGGCCGGGGTCGGCGACCGGCCGTGCGTGCTGGACGCCCAGTCGCACCTGGTCGACTTCTACACCCGGCACGGCTTCACGGTCAGCGGCCCGGAGTACGTCGAGGACGGCATCCCGCACACGCCTATGCGCCGGAAGCGTTGACCGAACCGCGAAACCAGTGCTGGAAGCGCTTCGACGACCGCGTGCACCCGGTGCCGGAAATCGCTTTCCTCATTGACTCTTGACGATCGAACGTGCCATCCTTCCGGTCGAGTCAGCACACGAGGGCCACGCTGACAGCGCGGGAGAGGGCAACTCCCGAGCGTCCGGGCGATGTCGAGATCCGACGACTCCCCCTGGGGGCTCCATGTCCAATTCACTCAGGTCATCGCGGGCGCTCTGGCTGCTGGCCATCGCGGCCGTCGCCACACTGCTGCTCAGCACGGCATTTGTGCAATCCGCCTCCGCGCACGGCTCGGTGGCCAATCCCATCTCCCGCAACTACGGCTGCTGGCAGCGCTGGGGTGGTGACTTCCAGAACCCGCGGATGGCCACCGAGGATCCGATGTGCTGGCAGGCGTGGCAGACCGACACCAACGCCATGTGGAACTGGAACGGCCTCTACCGCGAGGGCGTAGCCGGCAACCATCAGGGCGCCATCCCGAACGGCCAGCTCTGCTCCGGCGGGCGTACGGAGAACGGGCGCTACCGGGCGATGGACGTGCCGGGTGCCTGGCGCACCACCTCGGTCGGCAACAACTTCCGGCTGAAGTTCTACGACCAGGCCAGCCACGGGGCCGACTACATCCGGGTGTACGCCACCCGGCAGGGCTACGACGCACTGACCACCCCGCTGGCCTGGTCGCACCTGGAACTGGTCGGTCAGATCGGCAACACGCCGGCCTCGCAGTGGCAGCAGGAGCCCGGCGGGGTCTCCATCGAGATCCCGGTCAACGCGCCCGGCCGCACCGGCCGGCACGTCATCTACACCATCTGGCAGGCCAGCCACTCCGACCAGTCGTACTACATCTGCAGCGACGTGCAGTTCGGTGACGGGTCCACGCCGCCCCCGACCACCCCGCCCCCGACCACCCCGCCGCCCACCACGCCGCCGCCGACCACCCCGCCGCCCACGACTGCGCCGCCGACCACCCCGCCGCCGGCGGGTGCCTGCTCGGCGACGTACCGGGTGACCTCGACCTGGTCCGGCGGGTTCCAGGGTGAGGTGCAGGTGACCGCCGGCAACGCGGCCATCCGCGGCTGGCGGGTGACCTGGACGTACGCCAGCGGCCAACAGGTCAGCCAGGCGTGGAACGCCACCGTCAGCTCCAGCGGTTCCACGGTGAACGCCACAAATGTCAGCTACAACGGCAGCCTCGGTGCCGGAGCCAGCACCAGCTTCGGCTTCCTGGCCTCCGGCAGCAGCACGAGCACACCGACGGTGACCTGCACCGCGACCACCTGACCCCGGCCGGGGCCGCGCCACACTCCCTCCGGCGCGGCCCCGCCCGGCTCAGCCGGCAACCGGCACGTCAGGCATCGGCAGCCGGCAGCCCGGCGGGGTGGCCAGCACCTGTCTGGTGGTGGTGCCGGTGCCCCGCTCCGGAGAACGCTTCCCGCGTTGACGTACGCCGATGCTCCGTGGCACGCTTCCCTCGGAGCCAACACCACAGGGGCAACGCAGATCGGCCACGGGAGAGGCAACTCCCGAGCGTCCGGGCGCAGTCGTGAACTGACGATTCCCTTGGGGAGCTCCATGTCGAACGTACTCAGATCATCACGCGCCGCCTGGCTGCTGGCCATCGCGGCCGTCGCCCTGTTGCTGCTCACCACCGCGCTGACAAGCCCTGTCTCCGCGCACGGCGCCACGGTCAACCCCGGGTCCCGCGCCTACGGCTGCTGGGAGCGCTGGGGTGGTGACCACCTGAACCCGCGGATGGCCACCGAGGACCCGATGTGTTGGCAGGCGTGGCAGGCCAACCCGAACGCCATGTGGAACTGGAACGGCCAACTCCGCGAGGGGGTGGGCGGCAACCACCAGGCGGCCGTACCGAACGGCCAGCTCTGCTCGGGCGGGCGTGCCGAGGGCGGTCGCTACAACGCCCTCGACACCTTGGGTGCCTGGCGGACCACCCCGGTCGCCAACAGCTTCCAGTTGAAGTTCTTCGACCAGGCCAGCCACGGTGCCGACTACCTCCGGGTGTACGCCACCCGGCAGGGTGTGGACACGCTCACCAAGCCACTGGCCTGGTCCGACCTGGAACTGGTCGGCCAGATCGGCTACACGCCGGCGTCGCAGTGGCAACGGGAGGTCGACGGGGTGTCGATCCAGATTCCGGTGAACGCGCCCGGCCGCACCGGCCGGCACATCATCTTCACCGTCTGGCAGGCCAGCCACTTCGACCAGTCGTACTACCACTGCAGCGACGTGCAGTTCGGTGGCGGCACCACCCCGCCGACCACCACGCCGCCCACGACCACGCCGCCGACCACCACGCCACCCACCACCACCCCGCCGACCACTACCCCGCCCACCACCAACCCGCCGGTGACGGGTGCCTGCTCGGCGACGTACCGGGTCACCTCGACCTGGTCCGGCGGATTCCAGGGTGAGGTGCAGGTGACCGCCGGCAACGCGGCCATCCGCGGCTGGCGGGTGACCTGGACGAACGGCAGCGGCCAACAGGTCAGCCAGGCGTGGAACGCCACCGTCAGCTCCAGCGGTTCCACGGTCACCGCCACAAATGTCAGCTACAACGGCAGCCTCGGTGCCGGAGCCAGCACCAGCTTCGGCTTCCTGGCCTCCGGCAGCAGCACGAGCACACCGACGGTGACCTGCACGGCCACCTGAGCCCCGGTCGGGGCCGCGTCCTCACTCCCTCCGACGCGGCCCTGACCGGCCGGTGCGTACTGCGTTCCTGCTGTTAACAGGGGCCCCCTGTACTACGTGAGGCGTTAACAGGGGGCCCTTCCTTACACCTCAGGCGAGGGCGGAGACGATGTCGGCGACCGAACGACGGCGGCCGGTGTAGAACGGGACCTCCTCGCGCACGTGCAGCCGGGCCCGGGACGCCCGCAGGTCACGCATCAGGTCGACGATCCGGTGCAGCTCGTCGGCCTCGAAGGCGAGCATCCACTCGTAGTCGCCGAGCGCGAACGAGGCGACGGTGTTGGCGCGGACGTCCGGGTAGCCCCGGGCCATCTTGCCGTGCTCCGCCAGCAGCTCCCGTCGCTCGGCGTCGGGCAGCAGGTACCAGTCGTACGAGCGGACGAACGGGTAGACGCAGAGGTAGGCGCGGGCCTGCTCGCCGGCGAGGAACGCCGGGATGTGACTCTTGTTGAACTCGGCCGGCCGGTGCAGCGCCATCTGCGACCAGACCGGGGTCATCGCCCGCCCCAGCGTGGTCCGCCGGAACCGCAGGTACGCGTCCTGCAGGTCGTCGCTGGACGACGAGTGCCACCAGATCATCAGGTCGGCGTCGGCGCGCAGCCCGGACACGTCGTACGTGCCGCGCACCACGACGTCCTTGCCGGCCAGCTCCTCGATCAGGGACTCGACCTCGCCGATGACGTTGTCCCGCAG
Source organism: Micromonospora phaseoli (assembly GCF_900109115.1). GTDB lineage: Bacteria > Actinomycetota > Actinomycetes > Mycobacteriales > Micromonosporaceae > Micromonospora > Micromonospora phaseoli. Next base: position 440,139 of record NZ_FNYV01000001.1, on the reverse strand, counting down.
CGACGGCAGCGGTCCGCTGGCCCGGAACACCGACCACATGGTGTAGCGGACGGTGTCGTTGAGTTCCTTCAGTCGGGCCGCGTTGCTCTGCTCGGTCATCTCCCCGATCCTTCCAGTGCTGTGATGATCTCCTCGGCCGCCGTCTCGCCGGAGCGGACGCAGACTCCGATGCCGACCCCGTCGTAGCCGGCGCCCGCCAGTCGCAGCGTCGGATGCGCCGCCCGCAGCGCCGCCCGCACGGCGGCCACCCGGTCGAGGTGGCCGGGGGTGTACTGCGGCAGCGCGCCGCCCCACCGCTGCACGTGCCCGTCGACCGCCGCGGGCAGCGGCCCGTCGAGCACCGCGGAGATCTCGCGGTGCACCGTGGCGGCCAGGTCCTCGTCGGGGCGTTGGAGCTGCTCCTCCTCGCCGTACCGCCCGACCGAGGCGCGGACCAGGGCCAGCCCGTCGCGCCGGCGCAGGTGGCCCCACTTGGTGGTGAAGAAGGTGGACGCCTTGATCAGCAGGCCCTCGGTGCTGGGCACCAGGAAGCCGGAGAGCTGCGGCAACGTCGGCTCGGGCAGGGCCAGGGTGACCAGCGCGACGCTGGCGTAGTCCAGCCCACCGATCTCCTTCGCCGCCACCGGGGCGATCTCGGTGAGCAGTCGGGCCGCCGGCCGGGCCGGCACGGCCAGCACCACCGCGTCGACGTCGACGTGCTCGGGGTCACGGGTCGGCCCGACCGTCAGCCGCCAGCCGGCGGCGGTCGGGGTCAGCTCGCGTACCGTCGCGTGCCGGCGGATGGTCGCCCCGCTGGCCGTCACGGCCGCGTCGACCAGGGCGCTCAGCCCGCCGTCGAGGGTGCCGAAGACCGGCTCGCCGGGGGCGCGGGGGGCGGCTGCCTGCGCCGCGCGGACCGCGCCGAGCAGCGTGTGCTCCACCCGGGCGGCCCGGGCCAGCGCCGGCATGGTGGTGACCAGGGACAGGTCGTCGGCGCGGCCGGCGTACACGCCGCCGAGCATCGGATCGACCAGCCGGTCGACCACCTCGTCGCCGAACCTCGCGCGGACCAACGCGCCGACGGACACGTCGTCGTCGGGGCCGAGCAGCGGCCCACCACCGTCGCGGTCGGCCTCCGGGGTCGGGCGGGCCACCGTCGCCACCTTCTCCAGATCCCCGGGTACGCCGACCAGCGTGCCGCCGGGGACGGGGCGCAGCCCACCGTCGACCGCGAGGGCCGCCTGCCCGACGGTCGGGTGCACGATCCGCCCGGCCAGACCGAGCCGGCGGACCAGGGCCACGGCGGCGGACTCCCCGCCGGCCGGGTCACGCATCAGAAACGACTCGGCGCCGAACTCCACCGGCCCACCGGCCAACTCGCCGGTGCGCAGCTTGCCGCCCAGCGAGCCGGACTGCTCGTACACGATGATCTCGGTGCCCTCCGGGGCACGGTCGCGCAGCCGGACCGCGGCGGCCAGGCCGGCGATGCCGCCGCCGACCACCGCCACCCGTCGCCGCGCCGCCATGGCCCTCAGCCCTGGTCGGCCGGTCGAGCGGACAGCTCGTGCACCAGCGCGACCACCCGGGTCAGCACCTCCGGGTCGGTCTCCGGCAGCACGCCGTGACCCAGGTTGAACACATGCCCCGGCGCGGCCCGGCCCTGCTCCACGATGCGGCGGACCTCGGCCTCCACCACCGGCCACGGGGCGAACAGCAGGCACGGGTCGAGGTTGCCCTGCACGGCGCGGTCCGGCCCGATCCGGCCGGTCGCCACGTCCAGCGGGGTACGCCAGTCGACGCCGACCACGTCGGCGCCGGCCTCACCCATCGCGCCGAGCAACTCGCCGGTGCCCACCCCGAAGTGGATCCGGGGCACGCCCGCGTCGGCGAGCCCGGAGAGTACGGCCGTCGAGTGGGGCAGCACGAAGCGGCGGTAGTCGGCCTCGGAGAGCGCACCGGCCCACGAGTCGAAGAGCTGCACCGCGGAGACTCCGGCCTCGATCTGCACCCGCAGGAACGCCAGGGTCACCTCGGCGAGCCGGCCGGCCAGGGCGTGCCACAGCTCCGGCTCGCCGTACATCAGCGCCTTGGTCTTCACGTGGGTACGCGACGGGCCGCCCTCGACCAGGTAGCTGGCCAGCGTGAACGGCGCGCCGGCGAACCCGATCAGCGGGGTGTCGCCCAACTGGCTGACCAGCATCCGGACGGCCTCGTCGACGTACCCGACGTCGTCGCGGCCGATCGGCCGGATCCGCTCGACATCGGCGGCGGTACGCACCGGTTCGGCCACCACCGGTCCGGTTCCGGGCACGATGTCCAGCTCCACACCGGCCGCGGCGACCGGCACCACGATGTCGCTGAACAGGATCGCCGCGTCCACCCCGTGCCGGCGTACCGGCTGGAGGGTGATCTCGGTGACCAGGTCGGGCCGGCGGCAGGATTCCAGCATCGCCACGTTGGCCCGGATCTCCCGGTACTCCGGCAGCGAGCGGCCGGCCTGTCGCATGAACCAGACCGGGGTGTGCGGGACGGGGCGGCGGCGGCACGCCCGCACGAAGGGCGAGTCGGCCGGCCCGCCGGGGCGGGGTTCGTCGTCTGGGGCGGCGGTGCCCGTGGTGTCGGTGGTCATCGCGGCCATCGTGCCACGCGCCCGGCGGCCGCCCCGTGCCCACCGCCACCTTTGTGACGGACCGTTGGGTGCTACCGCCTGAGGAGTGCGCGGGCGGGCTCATCACGGCCGGTGAATTCTGCGTGGGTGGAGCCGACGGCGGGCCCTGTTTCGGTCCACCGACCTGACCTACCACCGGTCCTGGAGCTCGACGGTGGTACGCGCCGGCGCTTGAGTTGCCGCAGCGGGGTGGCTCGGTGATCGTCGGCGCGCCGTCACGGCCAGGAACCGGACGGCGGAATAGGCTGCGGACATGGCCCCCCCGATCGCGCTTCCGGACACCTTCGCCCGCGCGGTCGTCGGGCTCCGGTCGGCGGCGCCGCGGCCGGAGATCCTGCTCGAGGAGGTGGGCGCGCCGCAACGGCTGGCGCCGTACTCCTTCGCGCTATCCGCCTCGGTGCTGCGTGACGACGACGAGGTGGCGACCGGGCGGCTGATCCTGTTGCACGACCCGGCTGGGCACGAGGGCTGGCAGGGCACGCTGCGGCTGGTCACCTACGTGACCGCCGAGCTGGAGGTCGACCTCGCCGCCGACCCGCTGCTGCCCGCGGTGGGCTGGACCTGGCTCACCGACGCTCTCGACGCCCAGGCGGCGGGGTATCGGGCCATCGGCGGGACGATCACGCAGACGATGTCTACCCGCTTCGGTGACCTGGCCGGCCCGCCCGCGGCGGGCGACGTCGAGATCCGCGCCTCGTGGACCCCGACCGGCGTCGACCTCAGCGCGCATCTGCACGCCTGGTGCACCCTGCTCGCCTCCACCGCCGGCCTGCCGCCGCCGGGCGTCACCGCCCTACCGGAGCGCCGCCCCGCCACCACCGGCTGAGCCCGGCGGACCTGACCGACCCGGCGGCACGGCGGACCCGGCGGCACGGGGACCCGGCCGACACGCGGCGGGTGCGCGTCGCACGATCGTTTCGCGCACTAGGGTTGTCAGGTGACCGACGAACCACCCCAGCACCGTCGGGCCGCCGCAAGCCGTACGGGAAACGACACGCAGCACCCGCCGTCGGCCCGGCCGGAGCCGTCGGACGCGGGGACCGAGCCCACCAGCGGCGCCGCCGTGCCGCTGACCGCGCCCCGCGAGGGCACCCCCGAGCCCGTTGCCGACCCGGAACAGCTCGCCGAGGTGGTGGCCCGTTTCGCGGCCGGCACCGGACCGGTGGCCCTGGACGCCGAACGCGCCTCCGGCTACCGCTACAGCCAGCGCGCGTATCTCGTACAGTTGCGGCGCGCCGGCGCCGGCACCGCCTTGATCGACCCGTTGCCGCTACCCGACCTGACCGCCCTGGACGCCGCGATCGCCGAGGTGGAGTGGGTGCTGCACGCGGCCAACCAGGACCTGCCCTGCCTCGCCGAGCTCGGGCTGCGCCCGCGCCGGCTCTTCGACACGGAACTGGCCGCCCGGCTGGCCGGCTTCGAACGGGTGGGGCTGGCCGCGCTCACCGAGCAGCTGCTCGGTTTCAGCCTGGAGAAGCACCACTCGGCGGCGGACTGGTCGAGCCGGCCGTTGCCCGAGTCCTGGCTGACCTACGCCGCACTGGACGTGGAGATGCTCACCGATCTGCGGGACGCACTCGACGCGGAGCTGACCCGGCAGGGCAAGTCCGAGTGGGCGGCGGAGGAGTTCGCCGCACTGGTGCGTACCGGTGCCCGGCCGCCCCGGGTGCGGGCCGAGCCGTGGCGGCGCACCTCCGGCATCCACCGGGTACGCGGGGCACGGGCCCAGGCCCGGGTCCGTTCCCTGTGGTACGCCCGCGACGAGATCGCGGCCCGCCGGGACGCGGCGCCGGGGCGGGTGCTGCCGGACTCGGCCATCGTCGCGGCGGCCGAACTGGATCCGAAGGACGAACGGACGCTGCTCACCCTGCCCGGCTTCGGTGGTCGTTCGGTGCGCCGGCTGGCTCGCACCTGGCTGACGGCGCTGGACGATGCGCGACAGTTGCCGGACGACGCGTTGCCGGTGGCCCCGACCGTGGAGGGTCCGCCGCCGCCGCACCGATGGGCCGAGCGGGATCCGGCTGCCGCCGCCCGCCTGGCCCGCTGTCGGGAGGTGGTGCTGCGGGTGGCCGGCGAGCACAACCTGCCGCCGGAGAACCTGATCTCCCCCGACACCGTCCGCCGCATCGCCTGGCAGCCCCCCGAGGAGATCACCGAGGCCACCGTGGCCGAGGTGCTGCGCGACCACAACGCCCGCGAATGGCAGCTCACCCTCCTCCTCCCCGAGCTGGCCACCGCCCTCCTCCCCACCCCCTAACCCCCCCCACCCCCACCCACCCCTCCCTCCCCCCCTCCCACCCGACCACCCCGTTGATCAAGAAGTTTGCGTCCGCCGCACGGCGCATCGCGGACGCAAACTTCTTGATCAACACCGACTGGGGGCGGGTGGAGTGTGGGGTGGGCCACAGCGGGGGGTGCGGCGCGGGTTATTACTGGCGAGTAGCATCGGGGAAACGCCAGTGCCGGCGACCTTCGTTCGGCCCTCTGGCGCCGGCTGCGGCCGGATTGTGGTCGATAAGGAGGCTCACAGTGCCCCGTGAAGTCCGGGATGTCGTGTTTGTCGACGGCGTCCGTACCCCGTTCGGCAAGGCGGGCGGCATGTACGCCCACACCCGCGCCGACGACCTGGTGATCCGCTGCATCCGCGAGCTGCTGCGCCGCAACCCGCAGCTGCCACCGGACCGGGTCGAAGAGGTCGCCATCGCCGCCACCACCCAGATCGGTGACCAGGGCCTCACCATCGGCCGCACCGCCGCGCTGCTGGCGGGCCTGCCCAAGACCGTCCCGGGCTTCTCGATCGACCGGATGTGTGCCGGGGCCATGACCGCCGTGACCACCGTCGCCAGCGGCATCGCCATGGGCGCCTACGACGTCGCGATCGCCGGTGGGGTCGAGCACATGGGCCGCCACCCGATGGGTGAGGGCGTCGACCCGAACCCGCGCATCGTCGCGGAGAAGCTGGTCGACCCGTCCGCACTGGTCATGGGCTCCACCGCGGAGAATCTGCACGACCGGGTCCCGCACATCACCAAGCAGCGCACCGACGCGTTCGCGCTGGCCTCGCAGCAGAAGACCGCGAAGGCGTACGCCAACGGCAAGCTCCAGGGCGACCTGGTATCGGTGGCGATCCGCGACCCGGAGACCGGCTGGGGCCTGGCCGGAGTGGACGAGGCCCCTCGGGACACCTCGCTGGAGAAGCTCGCCACGCTCAAGACCCCCTTCCGTCCGCACGGCAAGGTCACCGCGGGCAACGCGGCCGGCCTCAACGACGGCGCCACCGCCAGCCTGCTCGCCGACGAGGCCACCGCCCGCGAGCTCGGCCTGCCGGTCGCGATGCGCCTGGTGTCGTACGGCTACGTCGGCGTCGAGCCCGAGGTGATGGGTGTCGGCCCGATCCCGTCGACCGAGAAGGCGCTGCGCATCGCCGGCCTGAGCATCGACGACATCGGTCTGTTCGAGCTGAACGAGGCGTTCGCCGTGCAGGTGCTGGCCTTCCTCGACCACTTCGGCATCGCCGACGACGACCCCCGGGTCAACCCGTGGGGCGGTGCGATCGCCATCGGTCACCCGCTCGCCTCCTCCGGCGTACGGCTGATGACCCAACTCGCCCGGCAGTTCGCCGAGCACCCCGAGGTCCGCTACGGCCTCACCGCCATGTGCATCGGCATCGGCATGGGCGGCACCGTGATCTGGGAGAACCCGCACTGGACCGCGTCCGCGCAGGAGGGTGGAGACAAGTGAGCCTCACCGCACCGAACGAGGTCGTCACCAGGGCGCTGCTGCGCCAGGTGAACGTGCCCGGGCTGGACCGGCCCGCCGCACTGATCACCCTCGACAACGGATTCGACCACACCAAGCCGAACACCTTCGGTCCGGGCGGCCTGACCAGCCTGGACGAGGCGATCGACGCCGCCCTCGCGGCCAACCCGGCGTTCATCGCGGTCACCGGCAAGCCGTACATCTTCTGTGTCGGCGCGGACATCACCGGCCTGCCGCAGCTCGCGGACCGCGAGCAGGCGCTGGAGATCGGCCGGCTGGGTCACCGGGTCTTCGCCCGGCTGAAGGACAGCTCCGTACCGACCTTCGCCTTCGTCAACGGCGCGGCGATGGGCGGCGGCCTGGAGCTTGCCCTGCACTGCCACTACCGGACGCTGTCGGCGGGCGCTGCGGCCCTCGCCCTGCCCGAGGTCTCCCTCGGTCTGATCCCGGGCTGGGGCGGCACCCAGCTGCTGCCGAACCTGATCGGCATCCCGGCAGCCACCCAGGTGATCATCCAGAACCCGCTGATGCAGAACAAGATGCTCAAGCCGAAGCAGGCCGCCGAGCTGGGCATGGCGGACGTGCTGCTGGAGCCGGCCGACTTCCTGGAGCGGTCCCTGGAGTGGGCCGCCGGGGTGGTACGCGGCGAGGTCACCGTGGTCCGGCCCGAGGTCGACAAGGACATGTGGGCGGGCGTGCTGTACTTCGCCCGGCAGACCCTCGACTCCCGGCTGCACGGCGCGGTCCCGGCCGCGTACAAGGCGCTGGACCTGCTGGAGACGGCGAAGGACACCGACTTCGCCACCGGCACCGCCGCCGAGGACGAGGCCCTGGCCGACCTGGTCTTCTCCGAGGAGCTGCGCAGCGGCCTCTACGCCTTCGACCTGGTGCAGCGGCGGGCCAAGCGACCGGCCGGCGCGCCGGACAAGGGCCTGGCCCGGCCGGTGACCAAGGTGGGCATCGTCGGCGCCGGCCTGATGGCCAGCCAGCTGGCGCTGCTGTTCGCCCGCCGCCTGCAGGTGCCGGTCGTGCTGACCGACCTGGACCAGGCCCGGGTCGACAAGGGCGTCGGCTACGTGCACGCCCAGATCGAGAAGTCGGTCAGCAGGGGCCGGATGGACAAGGGCACGGCCGCCAAGCTGTACGGCCTCGTGAGCGGCTCCGTCGACAAGGGTGTCTTCGCGGACGCCGACTTCGTCATCGAGGCGGTCTTCGAGGACCTCAACGTCAAGAAGCAGGTCTGGGCCGAGCTGGAGAAGATCGTCAAGCCGGAGGCGGTGCTGGCGACGAACACCTCGTCGCTGTCCATCACCGACATGGCGGCGGAGCTGGAGCACCCGGAGCGGGTGGTCGGCTTCCACTTCTTCAACCCGGTCGCGGTACTGCCGCTGCTGGAGATCGTTCGGGGCGAGCGCACCGACGACGCCACCCTGGCCACCGCCTTCGCGGTCAGCAAGCAACTGAAGAAGTCGAGTGTGCTGGTGAAGGACGCCCCGGCGTTCGTGGTCAACCGACTGCTCACCCGTTTCCTCGGCACGGTCTTCGCCGCCGTCGACGCCGGCACCCCGCTGGAGGTGGCGAACCGCGCCCTGGACCCGCTGGGTCTGCCGATGCGCCCCCTCGCACTGCTCCAGCTGGTCGGGCCGGCCGTCGCCTACCACGTCGGCGGCACCCTGCACGCCGCGTTCCCGGACCGGTTCGGCGTCAGCGAGAACCTCAAGCGGATCGCCGACTCGGGCCAGCCGATCGTGGTCGACGACGAGATCAACGCCGAGGTGGCGAAGCTGCTGGTCGTCGGCGACCAGCCGCTCACCGAGGAGCAGGTACGCCGCAACGCGCTGGACGCGCTGGCGCAGGAGATCCGGCAGATGCTCGACGAGGGCGTCGTCGCGCAGGCACAGGACATCGACCTGTGCATGATCCTGGGCGCCGGCTGGCCGTTCCACCTGGGCGGCGTCACGCCGTACCTGGACCGGACCGGCACCAGCGAGCGGGTCACCGGTCAGCGGTTCCTGTCACGCGGAGCGGCCAGCCTGGCCGGCTGAGCGGGGCTGCCGCCGAGAACCACCGTCGCGGTGGTCACCGACTCCGGTGACCACCGCGATCGCATTGCGGGGCACGGCCGCGACCGTCTCGCGCCGTCCGGCGCCGGACGGCGGGAATTGAGGCCGCTGGCTACGATGACCGGTTCCACCCGAACCCCAGGAGCTGACAGCATGTCCCAACCTCCGGACGAGCACCAGAACCCGCCGGCCGGCCCGCCCCCGGCCGCCGCACCTGGTTCGTACCCCCCGCCGGGTGCCGCCCCGTACCCGTCGATGGGTGACCAGTCGGCGCCGCAGCAGCCCGGCGGCTACCCGCCACCCCCCGGCGGCTACCCGCCCCCGCCCGGCACCTTCCCGCCGCCCGGCGTCGGCCAGCCGCCCGCCGGTCCGTGGCCTGCCGGTATGGGACCCGCCGGACCGCCACCGAAGAAGAAGTTCGGGGTCGGGAAGATCGTGCTGATCGTCCTCGCGGTGCTCCTGGTGCTCTGCGCCGGCGGTGCGACGGCCGTCTGGTTCGCGGTCAAGGACGAGGTCACCGAGACCGTGGACGCGAGCCGGACCCGGCTGGTCGCCCCGGACACCCTGGCCGGCCGACCGAAGATCACCGACCCGCAGTTGCAGCAGGCGGCCGACGACATGGTCCGCGAGATCCAGTCCACTGTGCAGAACGAGACCAGCGCGGTGGGCGCGTTCTACGGTGACCCGGCCCAGGAGGACCTCGTCATGATCGTGGGCGCGTCCGGCCTGATGTCCGACCCGCAGCAGGAGCTGGACGAGGCGATCAAGGGCCTGTCCACCCAGCTGGCGCTCACCAACATGACCTCCGTCGATCCGGGTCCGCTCGGCGGCGAGGCCAGTTGCGGCGACGGCCAGTCGGAGGACCTGCCGCTCGGGATCTGCGTCTGGGCGGACCGGGGCAGCGTCGGCACGGTCGTGATGTTCTTCTCGTCCCGCGCCGACGCCGAGGCCGAGTTCGTCACCATGCGCGGCCAGATCCAGCAACGCGAGTAGGCCGGTATCCGGTCTGAGCCGGGCCCCGGTCGCGTCGGCGACCGGGGCCCGGCGGGCATCAGGCCGGGGCCTCCCCCACCGTCACGGCCGGTCCGGAGCCGGGCTGGCCCTGCTCCGCCGCCGGCCGGGCCGCCGCCTTCTCGGCGGCGCTGCGCAGTACGCAGAACTCGTTGCCCTCCGGGTCGGCGAGCACCACCCAGCCGGCACCGGTCGGCCCGATGTGGTCGGCCACGTGCCGGGCACCGATGCCCAGCAGCCGCTGGACCTCCTCGTCCCGGGTCCGGTCGGTGGGCTCCAGATCGAGGTGCAGACGGTTCTTCACCGTCTTGCCCTCGGGTACCGCCAGGAACAGCACCTCCGGGCCGCCCGGGGGCAGCAGCATGGCCTCCGGGTCACCCGGGAAGTCGTCCGGCTGGCGGGGGCAGTCGAAGACCTGGGCCCAGAAACCGGCCAGGGCGTACGTGTCGTGACAGTCGATTCCGATGTTGTGGATCCGTGCGCTCATTGGTGTCCCTCTTGGTCATTGCCACCGGCTCCGCCGGCCTGTGGGCCGCGGACGTCGGGGCAGCCAGAACTGACGTGCCTGGTCCGCTGAGTTGCGGGACAGCAATCCCGCTACCGGGGTGCCCCGCGAGGGTGAGCGGTCAGCCGGCAAGGCGGGGCGCGGACAGCATCACTGAGATCATCGACGCACCCCCCTCCTTGATCGGGCTGACCCCGGGATCTTCGCACCGCCGCGTCCGCAGGGCAACCCTGGCCCCGGAGCCAGTAGGGCTATGCCGTGGGGTGCGCGGATGGACGTGTTGGTGCTGCGGCTGCCTGCCGGCGGCAGCAATGGGTGATCCGCCGAGTCCGGGCGCGCTGCCCGTATGAGCCCGAGCAGAGCGTCACCGTGCGACGTCCACCGTCGGCGCGGCGTCCGCCGCCGGCAGATCGACCGTCACCTCCAGGCCGCCGCCGGGCTGCGCCACGGCGGTCACCGTGCCGCCGTGGGCGTCGCAGACCGCCCGCACGATGGACAGGCCGAGGCCCGAGCCGCGGGCCCCGGTCCGTTCTCGGCCGCCGCGCCGGAAGGGCTCGAACAGCCCCGGTACGTCGGCCGGGTCCACCTCGAAGCCGGTGTTGCCGACCACCAGCCAGGACCGCTGCCCGTCCGAGCCGGTCCGCACCCAGAGCCGGCCGTGCAGGTGGTTGTAGCGGACCGCGTTCTCGATCAGGTTGCCGGCCAGTCGGTCCAGCAGCCCGGGATCGCCGACCACCGGCGCCGGCTCCAGCGAGGTCTGCACGGCCAGCTTGATCCGCTCCACCTCGCGGCGTACCGCGGAGAGCGCGTTGACGGTCCCGGCAGCCAGGTCGCACTCGCTGCGCCGGCCCAGGCGGCGGCCCGTCTGCGCCTCGCTGCGCGCCAGCACCAGCAGCGCGTCGACCAACCCGTTGGCCCGCTCCGAGGCGTCGCGCACCACGGTCGCCATCCGGCGGTACTCGGCCGTGTCGGCATCGTCGTCGCTGAGCGTCACGTCGATCTCGGTACGCATCACCGCCAGCGGCGTACGCAGCTCGTGCGAGGCGTTGGCGACGAACCGTTTCTGCGCCTCGAAGGCGGCGGCGATCCGGTCCAGCATCGCGTCGAAGGTGTCGGCCAGCTCGGCCACCTCGTCGTCGGCTCCGGAGTAGCAGATCCGCTGGTGCAGCGTGGTCTCACCGAGCCGGCGGGCGGTCGCGGTGACCTGGTGCAGCGGGCGCAGCGCCCGGCCGGCGACCGCGTACGCCCCGACCACACCGACCATGCCGATCGCCAGCAGCGCGGCCAGCCCCTTGGCCAGCAGCTCACCGGAGGCCGACTCGACCAGTTGCTGCTGCCAGGCGGCGGCCTCCAGGCTGCTGCCGTCGGCCAGCACCACAGTGGTGCCGGGCAGCAGCTCGTCGGTGGGGCGCAGCGCGTCGCGGACCAGCAGCCAGGCCAGCAGCACCAGGATCGCGCCCGCACCGACCAGCAGCACGCCGTTGAGCAGCGTCAACCGCAGCCGCAGCGTGGGTCGCAGCCGGGGCCGCCGTACCGTGGGACGCAACCGCAGGGCCGGCAGCCACGGGTGGCGGGTCACACCACCACCTCGGCCGTGCGGTAGCCGGCGCCGACCACCGTCTCGATCAACGGTGGGTCGCCGAGCTTGCGGCGCAGGGTCATCACGGTGACCCGGACGATGGTGGTGAACGGGTCGGTGTTGGCGTCCCAGACCCGTTCCAGCAGCTCCTCGCTGGACACCACCGCGCCCCGCGCCTTGAGCAGCTCGCAGAGCACCCCGAACTCCTTGTTCGTCAGCTCCACCGGCATGCCGCCTCGGGTGGCCGTCCGACGCGCCGGGTCGACCACCAGGTCGGCCACCGCCAGCACCGGCGGCGCCGCCGGGGTGGCCCGCCGGCCGAGCGCCTGCACCCGCGCGACCAGCTCGTCGAAGGCGAACGGCTTCGGCAGGTAGTCGTCCGCGCCGAGCTGCAACCCCTCGACCCGGTCGGCGACCGTGCCGCTGGCGGTCAGCATCAGCACCCGGGTCAGCGTGCCGGACGTGGCCAGCTCCGCGCAGATCTGATCGCCGTGCACCCCGGGCAGGTCGCGGTCGAGTACCACCACGTCGTAGCGGGTGACGAAGGCCATCTCGTGCCCGCTGTCGCCGTCGTAGGCGACATCCACCGCCATGCCGCGCTTGCGCAGCCCGCGTGCGATCGCGTCGGCGAGGTTGCGCTCGTCCTCGACCACCAGTACCCGCATGTCCCGCCTCTTCTCCACCTGGACCACCGACAACGTAGCCTCGCCGGCCAAGCCGACCGCACCGCAGGGCGTGGCCGGGAGCCTGGTGACGGCGGATCAGGCCGGCAGCTGCCACACCCCGAAGTCGCCGTTGTGCAGTCGGCAGGCAACGAGTTCGTACCGGCTCTGGCAGCTGCCGGCGGCACCGGCCAACACGTCGACCGTCCGGGGCCGCTCCTGCGTCGGATCGAGTCGAGCCAGCACCAGCCCCACGTCGGGCACCTGACGCACCCCGAGCATCTGCGGCGCGTACTCGTACCGGGCGACCAGCTCCCACGGCCCGTGCTCGGCCAGCACCTCCCCGCTGGTCAGGTCGAAGGTGACCAGGCCCTGCACCGCACCGCTGGATCCCGCCATCGCCGCCAACGCCCGCTGCTCCCCGGTCAGCAGGAGGTCGACGGTGCCCTCCTTGCTCCACCGCACCGCTCCGCTGGCCGGGTCGAGGGCCGTCATCCCACCGCTGGCCAGTCCGGTGCAGAGCAGCGGGCCGCAGGACGTGACGTAGGTGGCCGTCGGCACGGTCGCCTGCCAGCGTCGGACCAGTCCCTCGACGGTGTAGGCGGTGACGGTGTTCGAGTTGCGGATGACCACCACCAGGTCACCGATCACCGCCGCCTGCTGGTAGCCGGCCGGATTGTCGTCGGGCACGCCGAGGCGGTGCCGGATCGCCCCGTTCTCCGGGTCGATCACCACCACCTCGCCGTCCAGCGCGGAGAGCACGATGGTGTCCACCAGACCGTCCCGCTGGCGGTAGTCGACGCTGGCCACCGGCAACGGGATCGACCACAGATCGCGGGCGGTCGCCAGGTCGATCGACCACAGCTTGTCGGTCGTAACGTCGCCGAACGTACGCACCAGCGCCCGGCCGGGCTCGTCGAGGATCACGACCCCCGGCGTCCGCCAGCGCTCCTCACCGGTGCGGGCGTCGATGTGCAGGGTCTCGCTGGTCCCGGCGGACTCGCGGGCCATGGAGACCAGCACCCCGCTGTCGGCGACGGACTGCACCCGGTAGATCCGGTTGCCGATCGGCACCGGCACCCGCCACAGCGGCGCGAGGCGCTGCGGGGTGCCGGTGGCGCGCTCGGGTCGCGGATAGGCGAGCAGCTCCTGGCTGCCGTCGGTGACGCGCGGTAACGGTGTGACGGTGAAGACGTGTTCCTGGGTGAGGAACAGGTCGCTACCCAGGGCGGCGGGCACGGTCGCGTGGACCCGCCGGGCCGGCGGCGCGGCGCCGGCCAGGGTCAGCAGCCCGACCAGCGCCACGATCGCGGCCGACAGCCGACGGCTGCCGTGGCGGGGTCGGCGGCGGGTCGCTGGCGGGTCGGTCGGCTCGGTGAGCTCACCGAGGTCGATCAACGTCACGCTCGTCCTCCCCGCCGCGCACCCGACGCGCGGCCGTCACGTCCGTCGGATGCACCGGCACCCGCCTGTACGATGGCCCGTCGTGGCTGTGCCGGTGGTAGATCCCTCGCTGAACCCCGTCTCCGCGACCGTCGAGGCGGAACCGACAACACGACGTCCCCGACGCGGGCCGGTGCGCGCCGACGTGCTGGCCATCGGAGCCTACGTGCTGCTCGGTGTCCTCGTCTGCCTGAACTACTGGGCGGACGTGAACAACCGCGTCTCGTCCCACCTGCCCACCGACCACAGCTGGTTCGAGTGGCTCTTCGCGCACGGTGCGTACTCGGTGCGTCACCTCGAGAACCCACTGTTCACCGCCCAGCAGAACGCCCCTGACGGGGTCAACATGATGGCCAACACCTCGCTGCTCGGGGTGACCCTGCCACTGGCTCCACTCACCATGCTGCTCGGCCCCCAGGTGGTGTACGCGCTCTACCTGGGCGCCGCGCTGGCGGCGACCGCCGGCACCTCGTACTGGGTGTTGTCGCGGCACCTGGTGCGCTCGCGGGCGGCGGCCTTCGTCGGTGGCGCGTTCCTCGGGTTCGCGCCCGGCATCGTGCACCACGCCAACGGCCAACCCAACTTCGTCTCCAACTTTCTGCTGCCGCTGATCGTGCTGCGGGTGTTCCGGTTGGCCGAGCCGGGCCGCTGGCGGCGCAACGGACTGGTGCTGGGCCTGCTCGTGGCGTACCAGATCTTCATCAACGAGGAGATGCTGCTGCTGACGGCGCTGGCCTGCCTGGTCATCGTGATCGCGTACGCGGCGATGAGACCGCGCGCGGCGTGGGACCGGGCCCGGACGTTCGCCGCCGGCCTGGGCACCGGCGCTGCGGTGGCCCTGCTGATCACCGCCTACCCGATCTGGTTCCAGTTCAACGGCCCGCAGTCCTACCGTGGCCTACAGGGCGGGGTGTTCCACAGCTGGGGCGAGGACCTCGTCGCCTTCGTCACCTTCCCCCGCGACACGATCGCCGGCGACGAGGCGGTGGAGGCGACGATCGGGCTGACCGAGCAGAACACCTGGTTCGGCTGGCCGCTGGTGGTGCTGTCGGTGGTGGCCCTGGCGCTGCTGGTACGCCGGTCGCTGGTGGCCCGGATCCTCGCCGTGCTGGTGGTGGTCTTCTCGGTGGCCTCGCTCGGCCCGGAGATCCGGTTCAACGGCGAGCTGACCGGCATCGCCGGCCCGTGGTCGTACATCTCGGAGGACCTGCCGCTGGTCGAGATGATGATGCCTACCCGGCTGACCCTGGTGACCACCGCCGCGCTGGGCGTGCTGCTCGCGCTGGCCTGGAACGCGGTGGCCGGCACCCGCCGTCCGCCGGTACCGGCTCCCCGCGCCCCCGAGGGAGCGACCGGCACCGGACGGCTGCCGCGC
Source organism: Micromonospora phaseoli (assembly GCF_900109115.1). Taxonomy (GTDB): domain Bacteria; phylum Actinomycetota; class Actinomycetes; order Mycobacteriales; family Micromonosporaceae; genus Micromonospora; species Micromonospora phaseoli. The sequence continues at coordinate 425,095 of NZ_FNYV01000001.1, read as the reverse complement.
TGGCAGCGGGTGATCGGGTACGCCGCGATCTCGCTCGCCGTGCTGCCGCTGCTACCAACCCCGCTGCCGGCCGAGCCGGTCGACCCGCCGCCGGCCTTCATCACCTCGGGCGCCTGGCGGCCGTACGTGCCGCAGGGCCGCACGCTGGTGCCGGTGCCCATCCCCAGCAACGTGCACGGACTGTCCACACTGCGGTGGAGCGCGCTGACCCAGCACGAGTTCCCGATCCCGGCCGGCTACTTCATCGGCCCCAACCTCGACGGCGAGGGCGTCTTCGGTGCGCCGAACCGCCCCACCAGCACGCTCGTCTACAGCAGCATGGACACCGGGACGGTGCCCGAGCTGACCGACGAGAACCGCCGGCAGGCGGTGGAGGATCTGCGCTTCTGGCGGGCGTCGGTGGTGGTGCTCGGCGCGCATCCCCGCGAGCCCGTGCTGCGGGAGCTGTTGACCGGGCTGCTCGGCGACCCGCAGCGTGTCGACGACGTCTGGCTCTGGGACGTGCGCGACCGGGTGTAAGGAAGGGCCCCCGGTTAACGCCTGCGGTAGAGCAGGGGCCCCCTGTTAACCGCCTGACCCCGGGTCGGGCAGCGGCTCGGAGACGTGGGCGCTCACGATGCGCCAGCCGGCCGGCAGGCGTACCCAGGTCTGGGTCTGCCGGCCGCTGGCGGCGCCGCCGGGGTACCCGAACCGGGTGGTGACGACCGCCAGATCCGCGCCGAAGGCGCTGACCACCGTGTCGACCAGCCGGCGGCCGGGTGGCAGCGGCGGCTGTACGGCCCGCCACTTGCGCTGCTCATCGAGCCCGTACTGATGATCGGCGATGCCGAAGCGGACCGTGGCCTCGGAGTCCCAGAAGTACCCGCAGATCCGGTCGGCGTCCCCGTCCATCAGCGCCTGCTCGTAACCGCCGAAGGCCGCCGTCACCTCGGCGACCACGTCCGTCCGGTCGATCTCCATGCGGTGAGTCCTCTCTGCGGGGGCGGGACGGCGCGTGGGAGCACCCGGCCGGGCGACGGCGGCTGGTGCGCGCCGCACCGCCGCCCGGCCGGGCGGTTCAGCTCAACTGCTCACCGCCGGCTCGCGCTTCTCACCGCCCGCCGCCCCACCGGCGGCAGCCGAGTCCGTGGCAGTCGAGTCCCCGGCAGCCGAGTCCGTGGCAGCCGGTGCCGCAGCGGCCGGTGCCGCGGGGGTGCTGGCGCCGTGCAGCCGGTCCAGCTCGATCTCCTCCGGATCGGGTACCCGTGGCGGGTACTTGCCGAGCGCGAAGATTCCGCAGATCACCGCCACGAAGAGATAGCCGAGCGCCACCTGCCCGTTGGCGTTCCACTGCACCTCCTCGCCGTGGATCAGGCCGATGAAGGCGAGCACCGCGCCCGACGCGGCGAAGACGGCCGCGTGGACGAAGCGTTTGTCGATGATGAACGCCACGATCGCGCCGAGCACCAGACCGGCGAGGATGGCGCCCTCGCCGAGGATCCGCAGGCCGTCGTAGACCACCCCGGCACCCGCGAGGGCCTCGTTGCCGACCTCGGCCGCCGTGGTGCCGGCCGCCGCGAGGGCGTTGTTCATCTGCCCGGTCGCCCAGGCCGCGATGTTGGGGATCAGCGCCGCCACCACCGCCGCGGCGTGTGCCCGAGGGGTCGCCTGGAACGCCTGGGCACCGATCAGCAGCCCGATGTAGAGCAGGATCGGCACGATCGCCGCGGTCGGGAAGATCGCGCCGAGCAGGGAGAACATCCCCAGGAAGCAGAGCAGCGCGATCACGATCCCGGTCGCCATCGAATAGCCGGTACGCCCACCGGCGGCCTTCCAGCCCGGGTGGCCGACGTAGACCGCTGGCGGGAACGGCGAACCGAGGGCGGAGCCGATGACCGCGCCGGCGCCGTCGGCGAGCAGGACGCTGCGCAGGTTGTAGTTGTCCCCGGCGGTGGCCGCGCTCTCCACGTTGGTCATCGCCTCGGTGAAGTTGTACACACCGAGCGGGATCGCGGTGGCCAGCAGTGGCGCCATGTCCGACAGCCCGCTCCACAGCAGATCGAGCTGGAAGGTGGGGAACGCGAACGCGATGTCCCGCGCCGCCGCCGTGACGTCCGGCACCGACATCGCTCCGCCGATCCAGCCGATCGCCGTGCCGAGCAGCAGCGCGGCGAGGCCGATCGGGAAGTTGAACGGCAGCTTCACGTCGGTGAGCAGGCCGATCAGCAGCAGCGCCAGCACCGGCAGGGCGATCCAGGCCATCCGCCACATCTGGCCGGCCGGGTTCATCGAGATGAAGGTGATGGAGATGCCGGCGAGGGTGCCGAGCAGCGCCGCCCGCGGCGTGTACCGGCGGATGTACGGGCCCACGAACGCGCCGATCAACACGATCACGCCGATGATGAAGGCCCACGCCATTCCCGCCTGCCAGGCCCGGACCGCGTCGCCGGTGCTCAGGTAGATCGGGAGCATGATGACGAAGATGACGATGAACATGTGCGGCACGCTCGGCCCGTACGGCAGGGCGGTCACGTCGGTGCGGTTCTCCCGCCGGGCCAGCCGCCGGGCCAGATGGGTGTAGTAGATGTTGCCGGCGACCAGGGCGATGCCGAGCGCCGGCAGGATCGTGCCGAACACCTCCCGTTCGGGGAGGTTCACCACGAAGAGGCAGAGCCCGGTCAGGGTGAGCACGTTGACCAGGACGTTGACGCCGAATCCGAAGAACGCGTTGGTGTCGCCGCGCACCCAGTACGGCAGCGGCACGACGGAGGGTTTGGTGGAGACCATGGCTGCTCCCGGTCAGGAGGAGGGTTGCAACACGGGGGTGGTGGGCAGCACGGCAAGCACGTCCGTGGAGTCGGCGACCCACCCGAAGATGCCGCCCTGGGCGGCGATCATGTCGAGCCCCACCCGCTGGAACTCCGGGAAGTAGGACCCGACACAGTCGGCGAGCACGAGGCACTCGTACCCGCGGTCGTTGGCCTCCCGGACCGTGGTGTGCACGCACACCTCGGTGGTGACCCCGGTGACCAGCAGGCTGCGGATCTGCTGGTCGGCGAGCAGGGCGTCCAGCCCGGTGGCGTAGAAGGCGCCCTTGCCCGGCTTGTCGATGACCGGCTCGCCCGGCAGTGGCGACAGCTCGTCGACGATGTCGTGGCCGTACTCGCCCCGGACGAGGATCCGGCCCTTGGGCCCGGGGTCGCCGATCCGCTTGCTCGGCAGGCCCCGGTTGAGCTTGGCCGGTGGGCAGTCGGAGAGGTCGGGCAGGTGCCCCTCACGGGTGTGCACCACGCTCAGTCCCGCCGCCCGGGCACCGGCCAGCAGTGCCGTCAGCGGCGCGATGGTCCGACGCAGCTGGCCGACGTCGTTGCCCAGGCTCTCGCCGAAACCGCCGGGCTCCAGGAAGTCGCGCTGCATGTCGATGACGAGCAACGCGGTGGTCGAAGGGTCGAAGGTGTACGGGGAGGGCCGCGCGGCGGCAACGGTCAACATGCGTTACCTCACTTGGTCGTGGCGGCGATGACGTCGTCGGAGGTGGCGACGCAGCCGAAGACGCCGCCCTGCATGGTCACCATGTGCAGGGCGGCGTCGTGGTTTCCCTTGTCGGTGGCGCCGGTGCAGTCGGAGAGGATCAGGCACTCGTAGCCCCGGTCGTTCGCCTCGCGCATGGTGGTGTGCACGCAGACGTCGGTGGTGATGCCGGTGAGGATCAGGTGGGTGATGCCCCGGGTACGCAGCACCAGGTCGAGGTTGGTGGCGTAGAAGGCACCCTTGCCCGGCTTGTCGACGACGACCTCGCCGGGGGCCGGGGCGACCTCGGGCACGATCTCCCAGCCCGGTTCGCCCTTGACCAGGATCCGGCCGCACGGGCCGGCGGCGCCGATCTCGGCACCGATCTGCGCCGAGCGCCAGCGCTTGTTCGACGGCAGGTCGGACAGGTCGGGGTCGTGCCCCTCACGGGTGTGCACGACCAGCATCCCGAGCGACCGGGCGTGCTCCAGCAGCCGGGCGGTGGCCGGCAGGCCGGCCCGGGTGAGGCCGATGTCGTAGCCCATCGCGTCGACGTAGCCGCCCGGCCCGCAGAAGTCGGTCTGCCAGTCGATGCAGAGCAGCGCGGTCCGCGCGGTGTCGGCCGCGCCGTCGTACGGCCACGGGTAGGGGTTCGCCGTTACCGGCCCGATCCTGCCCATCCTCTCCTCCTCCAGTTGTCATGTCCGGTGCGCCGCGGCGCGGCGGTACGCCCGCCACCCACCGGTGGCGCTGATGTCCTCGGCCTCCGGGCCGGCGGCGTACGCCTCGCAGAGGAACCCGAGCACGTCCCGCCCGTCGTGCAGGCGCACCCAGCCGAGCGAGAGGGGAGCCGGCACCCCGGCCAGCAGCTCGCCGACGGCGGTCACCGGCAGCCGCCACAGCTCGACCTCGATCGCGTGGCCGTCCGGATCTGCCGGGGCGAGGCGGACCAGGCCGGGCAGCCCTCCGCCGTCGGGGGTGTCCAACCGGTACAGCCGGTACCGGGGTGCCGTGCGGGCGGCACCGGCGAGGGTGGCGCCCCGGTCGGTCAGCTCGGCGTTGCGGGACTCGCCGGCCAGGTGTCGCCCGACGACCGCGATCAGTACCCGCGCCGGTCCGGCGGCCGACGCCACCCGGGCGACCGGCCGTCCGGCGGCGACGTCGGCGCGGTCGACGGCGGTGGCGGTGGCGGTGGCGGTGCGGTCTGCGGCGGTGGCGGTGGCGGTGCGGTCTGTGGCGGTGGCGGTGGCGGTGAACGCGGCGGCGAGCTGAGCCAGGGTGGTGTCGGTGAACGCCGGCCCGACCAGGGTCAGGCTCGCCGGTCGGCCGGCGGCGGTGAACCCGTTGGGCACGGTCACCGCGGCCAGGTCGAGCAGGTTGGCGAACTGGGTGTAGCGGCCGAGCATGGCGTTGCGCCCGATCGGGTCCTCGGCGATCTCGTCCAGCGTGAACGTCGTGCCGACGGTGGGCACGACCAGCACGTCGACCTCCTGCCACAGCTGGTCGACCCGGGCCCGCAGCTCGCGCAGCCGGTGCTGGCCCCGGAAGACGTCGATCGCGTCGTAGCGCCGGCCGGTCTCCAGCACGGCCCGGGTGACCGCCGCCACGGCCTCGGGATGCTCCCGCAGGAAGCCGTCCAGCCCGGCGAGCCGCTCGGCCACCCACGGCCCCTGGTAGAGCAGGTCCCCGGCCTCGAAGAAGGCGCCCAGCGGCACCGGCCGACCCGGGCCGACCAGAGCACGCAGCTGCTGGACCCCCGCGGCGAACCGCACCGCCTGCCCGGCGTCGCCGAAGAACTCCAGGTCTTCTGTACGGGGCACGCCGAGGCGTAGCGTCCCCGGCATGCGGGGTGCGACCCGCTCCACCGGCAGCGGACGGCCCCAGGGGTCGCTCGCCGGGACACCACGAGCGGCGTGCAGCACGTCGAGGCTGCCGCCGACGTCGGTGGCGAAGATCGAGACGCAGTCCAGCGAACGGCAGGCCGGCACCACCCCGACGGTGCTGAGCAGGCCCCGGGTGGGCTTGAGGCCGACGATGCCGTTGAGCGCCGCCGGCACCCGGCCCGAGCCGGCGGTGTCCGTACCCAGGGCGAAGCTGACCTGGCCGGCGGCGACCGCGACCGCCGAGCCGGAGCTGGACCCACCGGAGATGAGGCCGCCGCCGAAAACGCTTTCGCAGCTGCCGTACGGCGAACGGGTGCCGGTCAGGCCGGTGGCGAACTGGTCGAGGTTGGTCTTGCCGACGAGCAGGGCGCCGGCGTCGAGCAGCCGGCGGACCACGGGCGCGTCCTCGGCCGCCCGGTACCCGAAGTCGGGGCAGCCGGCCGTGGTGATCATGCCAGCGACGTCGATGTTGTCCTTGACGGCGAACGGGATCCCGTACAGCGGCAGCGTCGCGGGGTCACCGCTGCCGGCCAGCCACTCGGCGCGGGCCGACAGCTCCCCGGCCGGCACCGTGCTGATCCAGACCGGCCCGCCGGCCCGCCCGTCGAGCCCGGCGAGAACGCGCTCGACCAGGTCCGTCGGGGTCAGTCCCCCGTGCACGTACGCCGACCGCAGCTCCGAGACCGATCCGATCCGCTCTGGCATACAGTCGATTGTCGACCGTTCTGTTTCGAGAAACCGCGCGATACGTAACGACGCCATGACGGCGACCGGTGCGGGTGGCTCCGGGGCTACCCGAGGTAGGAACGCGCCCCATGGTCGGAGAGCACCGTGAGGACCGTCTCCGGGTCACCCGCGGTGACCGCCTCGAAGAGCCGCTCGTGCCGGTGCACCCCGTCCAGCGGTTGCGCCACCTCCGCCTCGCGACGCAGGTTGATCGCCATGTAGAGCTGCAACTTCACCAGGATCGAGTCGTACACCGCGGAGAGCTGCCGGTTGCCGGCGAGCGCCACCAGCGCGACGTGGAACGCCCGGTGCGACTCGGCGACCGCCAGCCGGTCGCCGGCCCGGGTCGCCTCCCGCATCTGGTCCAACGTCGCCCGCAGCCCCGCCAGGTCGCCCTCCCGCTGCACCGGGATCGCCGACCGCACCGCGAAACGCTCCAGCACGTCGCGCAGCTCGTACAGCTCCCGCACGTCCCGATCGGAGAGGGTGGCGACCCGAACCCCCCGCCGGGGCACGTGCTCGACCAGCCCCCGCTGGGCCAGCAACCGCAGCGCCTCGCGCAGCGGGGCGCGGCTGATCCCGAGCCGCCGGGTCAGCTGCTCCTCGACCAGCCGTTCACCCGGGTCGCTCCGGCCGCTGAGGAGTTCCCGGGTCAGCCGGTCGACCGCGAGGTCCACCAGGCTGACACTCTCCAGCTCGCCGTCCACCGGCGATGCGGCCACGTCGCTCACTCCGACGAGTCTGCCATCTGTCCGCGCAGCGCCGGCGCGGACGCGTCCTGCGGACGACTCAACCGACCAGCGCACGTACGTCCCAGACGAACGCTCCGCCGATCTCCCGGGCCGGGCCGAGCAGCGCCTCGACGGCGCGCCGCACCGGCTCGCCATGGTGCAGTCCACCCTGGACCACCACGGCCGCCCGCCAGTGCCGCAGGTCGGCTATCGCCTGCCGCCGGTCGGCGTCGGTGATCGGCGGCACCTCGCCGGTGTCCGCCACCCGACGGAGCAGCAGCGAGGTGGGCCGGTCCGGGGCACCCCAGCGGGCCGTCGGGTCGTCCGGCGCGCGCGGACCGATGAAGAAGCCGCCCGGCGCGGCGAAAGCCAGGCCGGTCCGGGCCGACCAGAACATCGCCGGGCTGCGGCCCGCGTTCGTCACCGGCGGCACCGCCACCACCGTCCGCCCCGACGGCACGTACGCCCGCCAGGTGCCGTCGGCGACGAAGGCCGGAACCGGCCAGGCCGGCACGGTGCGGATCGGTGTCGGTGCCAGCGGCAGCAGCGCGGCGAGCACCGCGCCGGCCCACAGCAGCCGCACCGGCACCGGCTCCCGGGCGGCCGGAGCCGGCGTCGTGGTGCCGGCGTCGCCCCCCGCCGGGTCGCCCCCCGCCAGGTCGCGCACCAGCCGGATCCGGTCGACGGAGAGGGCGACCAGGATGCCCAGCACCGGTATGCAGATCAGCGAGAATCGGGCCGGTACCACGTGGTCGAGCAGGGGCAGGTCGGCGATCAGCCGGTACGGACCGGGCAGGTCGGTGAACGCGCCGTCGAGGCGTACCCGCGCCCCCAGGGAGAGCAGGGCGAAGACCACCCCGCAGCCGGCCAGCGCCCGCACCAGTGGCCGACGCCAGAACCAGACGGTGATGATCACGGCCAGCACCAGCAGTCCCGGCCCGAAGAAGGAGTTCTCCTCGGTCGGATTCGGGGCCAGCAGGGTGGGCACGTGGTGGTCGCCGAGCACGGTCTGCCGGGCGGAGGCGGCGAACGACGCGGCGTCCAACTGGTAGCCGTGTGCGTGGAACGGCATCCCCCGGTAGTGGCCCGGGCCGAAGAACTGGAACCACAGCGGGTACGCCAGCAGCAGCACCGACAGCGCGGCACCGACCCCGATCCGGCCGGCCGTGGCCGGTGCCAGCCGGCGGGCGGCGGCCCGGTCGGCCAACGCGTACCCGAGGACGAAGACCCCGGCGGCCAGCGCCACGAAGAGCAGCACCTCCTCGCCGAGGAAGACCTGGTACGTCACGGCCAGGCCGAGCAGCACGCCGTCCCGCCACACCCGGCCGCCTCGCTCGGGGCGGAACACCAACGCCAGGATCACCGGCACCAGGAACTGGGCGCCCATGTGCAGGTGCGAGCCCGCCTGGGCGATCATGCCGGGGGCGAAGCCGCAGATCAGCCCGCCGATGGCGGCGGCCACCCGGGAGGCGACCAGGCGACGGCGCAGCAGCACGTACCAGGCGGTGGCGGTACCGGCGAGGCAGCTCACCACCGCCACCCCGAAGGCCGTCTGCGAGCCGAACAGCAGCGTGACCGGGGTCAGCGGGACGCCCAACCCGAGCACCGACGTGTTGGCCATCAGGTTCACCCCACCGGGGGCGTTGAGCGCGTCGCTCCACAGCGGGTTCTCCAACCCGACCACGGCGCGGGCCGCGTGAGCCAGCATCCACTCGAAGAGGATCTGGTCACCGGCCTGGTGGAAGAGGCGATCCGGACGCCCCCACTGCCGGCTGGTCAGCCAGACCGCCAGCGCGAGGTAGCCGACCACCACCAGCGCGTCGGGGGTACGCGCGGAGAGCCACCGCCGGCGGGCGGCGACCTCGCCACCGCGCTCGGTCGTGCCGACCGACATCAGGTCCGGGGGTCGGTCAGCGACCGCACGTCCCACACCCAGACGTCCAGTTCGAGACGGGCCGGGCCGACCAGTTGCTCGACGGTCTGCCGCAGCGGCTCGGAGTGCGGCTGCCGCAGCGGCAGCACCAGGACCGCCGCGCGCCAGGACCGCAGCTCGTCCAGGGATCGGCGGCGCTGACGGTCGTCCAGCTCCGGCGTCCGGCCGGTCGTGGCGACGTCCTCCAGCAGCCGCCCGATGCCGCTGGGGCGGCCGTTGAAACGGCCCGGGTCGCCGGTGTTGCCGTTGCGCGGAGCGAGGAAGTAGCCACCCGGGATCTTGAAGTCCAGGTTGGTGGAGGCGGCCCACCGCATGCCGTGGGTGTTGCCCATGCTCGGCACCGGGATCGGCACGAGCGTCTGCTCCGGCCCGACGTAGGCGCGCCAGCGGTCGGAGGTGATGAACTTGGGTACCGGGGGACGGGACGTCATCGGCAACGGCATCGGCGCGATCGGCAGCAGCGCCAGCACCAGGCCGGCGACGGTCAGCGTACGCACGGTCCGCCGGTCCAGCGACAGCGTGCGGGTCCGCTCGATGGCCAGGGCCAGCAGGATCGCCACGACCACGCTGGTGATCATGCCGAACCGGGTCGGCACCACCGCGTCGAGCAGCGGCAGCCGGACCAGCCACTCCCACGGTCCGACGATCAGCTCCCGGTCCCACCAGGAGATCCGCTCGCCGAGGGAGAGCACGGTGTAGAAGGCGGCGGTCGCGGCGAGCGCCCGGACCAGCACCTCCCGCCGGAGCCAGAGCACAATGCCGACCGCGATCAGCGCCAGGCTCCACCCGAAGAAGGCGTTCTCCTCGGAGTAGTTCGGGGCGAGGTTCACGTTCGCCCGCTGGTTGCCACCGATCGTCGGGGAACCGGGGGCGAAGTACGCGGCGATGTCGTTGCCGTAGTCGCGGACCGCGTCGCTGAGACCGTGGTAGGCCATCGGCCCGGCGAACTGGATGTACAGCGGGTACGCCAGCAGCGTCCCGGCGATCACCGTGCAGGTCGCCAGCGCCTTGGCCAGCGGCCGCCAGGCGGCCGACCAGAGCGCCGGCCGCTGGACGACCACCGCGATCAGGAAGATCCCGCAGCCCATCGCGGTGAAGAGCAGGATCTCCTCGTTGATGAACGCCTGCGCGGTGACCAGCAGGGCCAGCAGCGCGCCGTCCCGGTACGGCCGGGTCGATCGGGTGATCACCATGACCCGCCACACGATGAACGGCAGCAGGAACTGACTGATGATGTTCGGATGCCAACTGGCGTGCGACAGCATCGCCGGTGAGAAGCCGCAGAACCAGCCGCCCACGATGGCGGCGAGCGGGTTGCTCACCACGTGCCGGGACAGCACGAAGTACCAGGCCGAGGCGGTGCCGGCGAGGCCGAGCGTCACCAGCAGCACGAAGGTGACGGCGGGCCCGAACAGCAGGGTCACCGGCACCATCGGGATGCCCAGCGCGAGGATGGCCGTGTTGGCCATCAGGTTGACCCCGTCCGGGTAGTTGAACTGCTCGGTGAAGAACGGGAACTCACCGTGCAGCACCACCCGTACCGAGTGGGCGAGGAAGAACTGCACCTGGGCCGGGTCGCTGCTGTAGAGCGAGGCGACCCGCCCGGCCGGGTTCACCCAGATCTGACTGGTCACCCAGATCGCGGTGAGCAGGAACCCGCCGAAGACCGCGAGATCCTGCCGGCGACGCGTCCACCGGAATCGGCGCCGTCCCGCCGGAGCCGCCCCGGCCGCGTCGGCCGGGCGCAGGTCGGTCTTCGTCGCCGGGTCCGCGACGGCGCCTGCCGGGCGGGCGGCATCGGTCGCGGGCGGCACGTCGGTCACAGGCGCGGTGGTCGTGGGCGCGTCGGTCACAGGCGCGTCGGTCACAGGCGCGTCGGTCGTGGGCGCATCGGTCACGGGCGCGGTGGTTTCGGCCGTCGGGACTTGGCTGCGCGCACCCTCACCCAGCGTCACGACTTCGGACGAGGAGTCGGCGACGTCGGCGGATTGCGGCAGCGCGGCGGCGCGGGTCTCGGCAGGCGTCACAGTCGGCGGAGTCTACCCGAGTAGGGTAATAGCCCCAAAGTCAACTCGTCGTCCCTTGTGGCCGGTGTACGGCCGACACGACGCAGCGTAAGGCGGCGCGAACCACCGTCCGGACGTCTCGTACTATTGCCCTCCGACACGACGACCGACTCGATCGGGGGCGTAACAGGTGGCTCCAGTCCGCTGGCGCGGCTTGACCGCCACCGGCCTGTCTGCCCTGCTGGTCGCCGCCACCGCCTGCGGGCCGGTCGCCGAGCGCGAGCCACGGGACCTGCGGGTCGGCTACGACAGCATGGACGGCTCGCTGACCGTCTGGCCGCCACGTGGCTCGCTGGCCGAGGACGCCGCGGCCACGGCCGCCGTGACCGAGGCGGTCCGGGACTGGCGTTCGCCGGTGGACGACCGGGTGCACCTACCCTCGTCGGGCATCCTCTTCTCCGGCGAGGTCGACGGCGTCCCGCTGGCCCTGGTCGCCGCCTCGGTACCCGGTGAGTCCGCCTCGTGGCTGCTCCAACTCACCCGCGACGGCGACCGGTACGTGGTCAGCCACTCCACCGAGTACACCGATCCGGGCTACCTGGTCTACTCCGACGTGCTGCCGGTGCAGACCTCGGCAGGGCGGCGGTACCTCACCTCCGAGCGGGTCCGACGGCTGGTCGGACCGGACGGCCGCACCGTGTCCGGCACCGACGGGCTGACCGAACAGGTCGACGTGCCGCAGTGCCGGGCGGTGACGTTGACCGCCACCCTGCGGTCCACCGAGTCGCTGCCCCGCGGTCGCGCCGCCGACCGGCTGCTCGACCTCGGCACCGGCACCGCCGGCCCCCGCTACCCACTGGTCCGCGACGAGAGCGGCTCCGGCCGGCGTGCGCTGACAGATCTCGACACCTGCGCGCTGGCCGGTGAGGACGGCCCGTTCGGCAGCATCTCCCGGCGCGTCGGCGACCGGGACGTCCCGCAGTCGGTGCCGGCCTCCTGGCCGAAGGCGAAGGTGGCGGTGCGTACGCTCGGCGAACTTGCCCTCGGTGGCGGCGAGCCGGCCGAGTTGGAGCAGCTCACCTGGGAGACCGCCGACGGCACGATGAGCGCCGTCGTCTACCGCCCTGCCGATGCGGGCCCGGTGGTGCTCTCCCCCGCCGACCGGACCAACCCGCTGCAGGTCTACGAACTGCCGGTGCCGGGTCAGTCGCTGGTCGTGCTGAGCTGGCGCTCCACCAAGGACACCACGTTGTCGGTGCCACCGAACACGACCCGCCTGGTCGACCGTCCGGGCCTGGTGGTGGCTCCCCTCCCCGAACGCAGCGAGACCTTCAGCCTCGCCGCCGACGAGAAGACCCACTACCGCTCCGCCGGCTCCCCCCGCCGCTAACCCCCCACCCCCCCCACCCCCCACCTCCCGCGATCATGCAGTTGTGGCCCCTCACAACGGGTGCATTCGTCACTTAAGAACGACCACAACTGCATGATCGACGTGGTGCGGCGGCGGTGACCCTGCGTCAGGGGTTCCGGTGTTGCCCGGGCACGCCCGGGGGGGGAGGGCTTTGGTGGGGGTGTTAGTTGGGGGTGGGGGTGTTGGGGGTCAGGGTGGGCGGCTCGACGGAGTCGGCGTCGAGGCGGGAGATCCAACCGGTGACGTCGCGGGCCACGTCCTGGGCGGTCAGCCCGAGGTCGGCCAGGATCTGGTTGCGGGAGCCGTGCGGGTGCCAGTCGGCCGGCACGCCCAGATCCCGCAGCGGCACCCAGACGCCGGCGTCGCGCATCGCCTGGGCAAGGGCGTCGCCGACGCCGCCGACCCGGACGCCGTCCTCGACCGTGACCACCATCCGGTGGCCGGCGGCCAACTCCACCAGCTCGGCGGGGACGGGGCGGACCCAGCGCGGGTCGACCACGGTGACCCCGTAGCCCTGCTCGGCCAGCCGGGCGGCGACCTCCACGCCGAGCTGCCCGAAGGCGCCGACCGCGACCAGCAGCACGTCGGTACGCGTCGACTCCACCAGCACGTCGACCGGCCCGACCCGGCGCACGGCGGGCAGGTCCGCGATGACCGTACCGGTCGGGAAGCGGACCACCGTCGGGCCGTCGTCGACGGCGACCGCCTCGCGCAGCTCCTCGCGCAGCGTGGCGGCGTCCCGGGGCGCGGCGATCCGCAGACCCGGCACCACCCCGAAGACCGACATGTCCCAGATGCCGTAGTGGCTCGGCCCGTCGGGGCCGGTGATGCCGGCCCGGTCAAGCACGAAGGTGACCGGCAGCTTGTGCATCGCCACGTCCAGCAGGACCTGGTCGAAGGCCCGGTTCAGGAAGGTGGCGTAGACCGCCACGACCGGGTGCAGCCCGCCTAGCGCCAGCCCGGCGGCCGAGGTGGCGGCGTGCTGCTCGGCGATGCCCACGTCGTAGGTGCGCTCCGGATACTTGTGGGCCAGCTTCGCGATGCCGGTCGGCTCGGCCATGGCGGCGGTGATGCCGACCACGTCGGGCCGCTCGTCGGCGATCGCGACCAGCTCGTCGGCGAAGACGTGGGTCCACTTCACCGAGGGCGCGGCGGTGGACTTGCCGGTGGCGATGTCGAACGCGCCGGGGCCGTGGAAACAGTCCGCCTCGTCCTCCTCGGCGGGACGGTAGCCGTAGCCCTTGCGGGTGACCGCGTGCACGATCACCGGGCCGCCGAAGTTCTTCGCCGCGCGCAGCGCCACCTCGACGGCGGCGACGTCGTGCCCGTCGACCGGGCCGACGTACTTGATGCCCAGGTCCTCGAACATCGCCTGCGGGGCGACCGCGTCCTTGACGCCCTTCTTGACCGCGTGCAGCACCTCGTACATCGGCTTGCCGACCAGCGGGGTCGAGCCGAGGGCGTCCTTCACGGCGTCGAGGACCTTCTCGTACCCCGGGTTCAACCGCAGGGTGGAGAGGTGGTCGGCGAGCCCGCCGATGGTCGGCGCGTACGAACGGCCGTTGTCGTTGACCACGATCACGAGTGGGTTGCTGGTGGCGGCGATGTTGTTCAGCGCCTCCCAGCACATGCCACCGGTGAGCGCGCCGTCACCGACCAGAGCGACGACGCTGCGCGACTCGCCGCGCAGCGCGTACGCCTTGGCCAGCCCGTCGGCGTACGACAGGGCGGTCGAGGCGTGCGAGTTCTCGATGATGTCGTGTTCGCTCTCGGCCTGGCTGGGGTAGCCAGAGAGCCCACCGCGCTGTTTCAGCTGGTCGAAGCCCTGCTGACGGCCGGTGATGATCTTGTGGACGTACGCCTGGTGACCGGTGTCGAAGAGCAGCCGGTCACGGGGAGAGTCGAAGACCCGGTGCAGCGCGAGGGTGAGCTCCACCACGCCCAGGTTCGGGCCGATGTGCCCGCCGGTACGCGACACCTTGGCGATCAGGAAGTCGCGGATCTCGGCGGCGAGGATGTCCAGTTCGGTGGCGGACATCCGCTTGACGTCCTGGGGACCGTGCACCGTGGCCAGCAGCCGGCCGTGTTTGGCCGTGTCCTCTTCAACACTCATGAGGGCAGAGTCTATCGGCCCTCGCGCAGCCCGCACCCCGGTCACCGCGGCCTCGCCGCTGAGCGCCAGGTCAGCCCGGCAGCAGCAGACCGACAAGCTCCACGTGCTGGGTCATCGGAAACAGGTCGTAGCCGCGTAGCTCCGCCAGCCGCCAGCCCAGGCCGGTGAAGACCCGGACGTCCCGGGCGAACGCGGCCGGGTCGCAGGCCACGTACGCCACGGCGCGTGGCCCGGCGGCCACCACGTCGCGCACCACCCGGGCGCCGGCCCCCGACCGGGGCGGGTCGAGCACCACCACGTCGACCGGTCCGGTGATCCGTCGACGGGTCAGCGCGGTCTCCACCCGGGCCGCCACCACCTCCACCACCGGCAGGTCCCGCAGGTTCTCGCGGGCGGCGGCGACGCCGTCGGCGGCGGCCTCGACCAGGGTGATCCGACCGCCGGCACCGACCCGGCCGGCCAGCGCGGCGGCGAACAGGCCCGCCCCGCCGTAGAGATCCCAGGCGATCTCCCCCGGCTGCGGGTCGGTCAACTCCAGCACCGCCGCGACCAGGGTGTCCGCCGCGGCGGGATGGACCTGCCAGAAGGACGAGGCGGGCAGCGACCAATCCCGGCCCGCGGCCCGTTCCCGGACCTGATCCGGGCCGCTCACCACTTCGGTACGCCCGGCCGCCACCGCGGTCACCGCCACGTCCCCGCCGGTGGAGGCGACGGCCTCCACCGCCTCGGCGTCCGGCCAGGTGACCCCGGCGGAGGTGAGCACCGGCAGGTCCTGGATGGCCGGGTGGGCGATCAGGCAGCGGTCGACCGGTACCACCTCGTGCGAGCGGTGCTTGAGCAGCCCGGCCCGGCCCGCCGCGTCGACCGCGTAGCGGACCCGGGAGCGCCAGCCGAGCGGGCCGCCCGGCAGCGGCTCGACCCGGACGCCCAGCGCGTCGCACTCGGTCTCGTCGAGGCCGCCGAGTCGAACGAGCTGTTCGCGGACGACCTTGGCCTTCCAATCGAGCTGGGCCGGCGGGGCGACGTGTTGCAGATCGCAGCCGCCGCAGCGACCCGGCCGGGCGTACGGGCAGGGCGGGGTGACCCGGTCCGGGGCGGCCTCCAGCACGCTCACCGCGTCGGCCCGCACGAACCCCCGGTGCACCTCGGTCACCTCGGCCAGCACCCGCTCGCCGGGCAGGGCGTGCCGGACGAAGACCACCTGGCCGTCCACCCGGGCCACGCAGTGCCCACCGGGGGCGACCGCCGCCACGGTCAGCTCGACCCGCTGGGCCTCCTCCAGGCCACCGCTCACCGCCGCGCCGCCAGTCACCGCTGCTCCCCCGCTCACCGCTGCTCCCCCGCTCACCGCCGCCGCTCCGCTCACCGCTGGCCCCCGCTCGTCGCCCCTCACCGCCGCGCCCCCGCTCACCGCCGCCGCCCCGTCGCTCACCGCTGGCCCCCGCTCACCGCTGCTCCTCGTTGGATGGTGGGCTCTGCTCGGGCGGGGCGGAGCTCGCCGGCGCATCGGTCGGTGACGGGGTGCTGCGCGGGGCCGCCCGGGGCCCTCGGACCAGCCCTCGCGTGAGGGTGGCGTCCATCCGGTCGAGGTCCTTGCCCGCCGTCGAGGCGAGCTGCCACGGCACGCTGGTCACCATCACCCCCGGCTCGAACAGCAGCCGGCCCTTCAGCCGCAGCGCGCTCTGGTTGTGCAGCAGGTTCTCCCACCAGCGTCCGACGACGTACTCGGGGATGAAGACGGTGACCACGTCGCGCGGCGAGTCCCGACGGACGCCGGCCACGTAGTTCAGGATCGGGCGGGTGATCTCCCGGTACGGCGAGTCGATCACGGTGAGCGGGATCGGCACGTCACGGCGATCCCAGTCGGTCTGCAACTGCCGGGTGTCGTGATCGTCGACGTTCACGGTCACCGCGGTGAGCGTGTCCGGCCGGGTGGCCTGGGCGTACGCCACCGCCCGCAGGGTCGGCTGATGCAGTTTGCTGACCAGCACGATCGCGTGGTTACGGGCCGGCAGCACCGGCCGACCGTCGTCCGGGGCCAGTTCAACGGCGACCCGGTCGTAGTGCCGACGGATGGCCAGCATCAGCACGTAGATCAAGCCCATCGCCACGATGGCGATCCAGGCGCCGAGCAGGAACTTGGTGATCAACACGATGACCAGCACCGCGCCGGTCATCGCCATGCCGAAGGTGTTGATGGCGCGGGACCGGACCATCCGGCGACGGACCAGCGGGTCCCGCTCGGTACGGAGCCGCCGGTTCCAGTGCCGGATCATCCCCGCCTGGGAGAGGGTGAACGAGACGAAGACGCCCACGATGTAGAGCTGGATGAGCTTGGTCACCTCGGCCTGGAAGCCGACGATCAGCAGGATCGCGAAGGCGGCCAGGAAGATGATGCCGTTGGAGAAGGCGAGCCGGTCACCCCGGGTGTGCAGCTGCCGCGGCAGGTAGCGGTCCTGGGCGAGGATCGAGCCGAGGACGGGGAAACCGGTGAACGCCGTGTTGGCGGCCACGAAGAGGATCGTGGCGGTCACCCCGACGACCAGGAAGAGCAACACCGAGCCGGACCCGAAGATCGTTTCGCCGAGCTGGGCGGTGACCGTCTTCTGCACGTACCCGTCCGGTCCGGAGACGATCTGCAGGCCCGGATTCTCGACGAACTGCAGCCCGGTGAGCCGGGCCAACCAGACGATGCCGACCAGCATCGTCACCGAGACCAGACCGAGCATCAGCAGGGTGGTGGCGGCGTTGCGGCTCTTCGGCGCCTTGAAGGCGGGCACCCCGTTGGAGATCGCCTCCACGCCGGTGAGCGCGGCGCAGCCGGAGGAGAAGCTGCGCAGCAGCAGGAACGCCATCGCCCAGCCGCTCGTGTCGTGCCACTCGGCGGCGATGACCAGGTCGGCGCTGGGGGCGCGCAGGTCCTCGCCGAGCACGACGACCCGGACCAGCCCGGTGAGGATCATGCCGATGATGACGATCATGAAGCCGTAGGTGGGGATGGCGAACGCGCTGCCCGCCTCCTTGAGGCCGCGCAGGTTCACCGCGGTCAGCAGCACTACGGCGGTGACCGCGATGAGCACCTTGTGCGTCGCCACGAAGGGGATCACGGAGCCGAGGTTGGCCACCCCGGAGGAGACCGACACGGCGACCGTCAGCACGTAGTCGACCAGCAGCGCGCTCGCCACCCCCACGCCGGCGCGCGGGCCGAGGTTCACCGTGGCCACCTCGTAGTCACCGCCCCCCGAGGGGTAGGCGTGCACGTTCTGCCGATAGCTGGCCACCACGGTCAGCATCACCACGACGACCGCAAGGGCCACCCACGGCGAGAAGACGAAGGCCGAGGCGCCCGCGATGGAGAGCATCAGCAGGATCTCGTCCGGCGCGTACGCCACGCTCGACAGCGCGTCCGAGGCGAAGACGGGCAGGGCGATGCGCTTCGGCAGGAGGGTGTGCTTGAGCCGGTCGGACCGGAACGGTCGACCGACGAGCAGCCGCTTCAGCAGGGAGGTGGATCTGGCCACAACGGCAAAGCGTACGTCCACCTCCGGGTCGCACGTGGGGTGGCCGGCTGCGGGCGGATCCACCGCCGGAGTACCGTCGGTCCCCGTCCGCGGTCCCGACGTGGCAGGCTCGCAGGCGACGAGGCGCAGCGGTACGCACCGTGGGAGGCAGCGTGCATGTCGTGATCATGGGATGTGGCCGGGTCGGCTCGACTTTGGCGGACAACCTGGAGGCCCGGGGGCACTCGGTTGCCGTCATCGACCAGGACGCCGACTCCTTCCGCCGGCTGCGGCCCGACTTCGCCGGGACGACGGTCACCGGGGCCGGTTTCGACGGCGACGTGCTGCGTCAGGCCGGCATCGAGCGGGCGGACGCCTTCGCCGCCGTCTCCAGCGGGGACAACTCCAATATCATCTCGGCCCGGCTGGCCCGTGAGACGTTCGGTGTGTCCCGCGTGGCAGCCCGCATCTACGACCAGCGCCGCGCGCAGGTCTACGAGCGACTGGGCATCCCCACCGTGGCCACCGTCCGCTGGACCGCCGACCGGATGCTGCGGCACCTGCTGCCCGAGGGCAACGTGGAGATCTTCCGCGACTCGACCAGCACCGTGTCGATCGTCGAGGTGCCGGTGCACAAGGACTGGATCGGCCGGCCGGTGCGGGCCCTGGAGGAGGCCACCGGCACCCGGGTGGCCTACCTGATCCGCTTCGGCATCGGCACGCTGCCCACCGCCGGCACTGTGGTCCAGGAGGGCGACCAGGTGTTCATGCTGGTCACCGACGACCTGGTGAACCGGGTCACTGCGGTGGCGGCGACGCCGGAAGGAGGGCAGTGATCATGCGGGTTGCCATTGCCGGCGCCGGCAACGTGGGTCGCTCCATCGCCCAGGAGCTGATCGAGAACGGCCACCAGGTGCTCCTCATCGAGCGGCAGCCCCGGATGCTGCGGCCGGACCGGGTGCCGGACGCCGAGTGGGTTCTGGCCGACGCCTGCGAGCTGGCCAGCCTGGAGGAGGCCGAACTGGCCGACTGCGACGTGGTGGTCGCCGCCACCGGCGACGACAAGGTCAACCTCGTGGTCTCGCTGCTGGCCAAGACCGAGTTCGCGGTGGCCCGGGTGGTCGCCCGGGTAAACCGGGCCGAGAACGAATGGCTGTTCACCGAGCAGTGGGGCGTGGACGTGGCGGTCAGCAAGCCACGCGTGATGGCCGCACTGGTCGAGGAGGCGGTGACGGTCGGTGACCTGGTACGCCTGATGACCTTCCGACAGGGCGAGGCCAACCTGGTCGAGATCACCCTTCCGCCGACCGCGCCGTACGTCGGGCGGGCACTGCGCGAGGTACCGCTGCCCCGGGACACCGCACTGGTGGCGATCCTGCGCGGCAAGCGGGTGATGGTGCCCAGCCCGGACGACCCGATCGAGGCCGGCGACGAGCTGGTCTTCGTCTGCACCGCCGAGGCGGAGGACGCCGTACGGGCGGTGGTGCTCGGCCCGGACAGCGTCGAGCGCACCCGCGAGTCGCGCTGAACCGGCTGGTCCGAAAGGCAGCCGTCCGGTCGCCGTCGGCGGTGGTTCAGCTCGTCGGCGGCTCCACCTCGCGCTGGCGGGTCACCCGTCGCACCGTCCAGACCGTGATCAGCAGCAGCAGCACGTACGGCGGGTAGCCCAGGGCCAGCCGGGCTATCCCGAGTGCGGTCTCCATGTCAGCGGCCGCCGCCTCGTCGCCGAGTTGATCGAACCGGCGGGCCGCCAGGTAGATCGCGGCCTGCACGCCCACCTTGGCCAACCACACCACGCCCCACAGCACGGTCAGCCTCGTGAAGACCCGGACCAGCTTGGGATCGTCGCGCCATTCGGCGCTGCCCTTGGCGACCAGCACCGACCAGATCCAGCCGACCAGCGGCTGCCGAACCGCCGCCGAGACCAGCAGAGCCAGCCCGTAGCCGATGCCGTAGAGGATCCCGGGGAGGTAGAAGTCGCGCGCGTCGCCGGTACGCCAGGCGATGGCGGCGCCGACCCCGATGCCGAACAGCCCGTTGACCGCGTGCCGTACCGGCCGCCGCTGGGCCAGCCGCAGCCCGCCGATCAGCACCGCCACCGCCACCGACGCGATCACCGCGGGCCGCAGCTCGCCGAGGATGTTGGCGATCACGAAGACCACCACCGGGATGCTGGACTCGGCCAGACCCCGCCAGCCGCCGAGCTGATCGGCCATCTGCTCGGCGACGGTGGGCAGCCGCTCCTCGTCCGCCGGCCCGGTCTCCGGCTGGGTGGCCGGCTGCTGTCCGGTGGTCATCGCCCGCCGTCCAGAAAATGCCAGATCCGCAGGTTCACTTCGACGGCTCCAACTCGTAGTACGGGTTGTAGATCACCTTGCGGTCGTCGCGCACCGCGATCCGCCCCCTGGCGGTCAGGTGCCGGCCCGGTTCGATGCCCACGATGTGCCGCCGGCCCAACCAGACCAGCGTCACGACGTCACTGCCGTCGTAGAGATCCGCCTCCAGCGCCGGCAGGTTGATCCGCGGCGTGTAGACGACGGTACGCAGCCGGCCGCTGACCGAGACCAGCTGCCCGCGCGCGCACTGCAGCACCGGCTTCGCGCCGCACCGGGCGCTCTCCCGCTGCAGCTGCTGCGCCTCGATCTCGGCCTCGCTCGCGGTGAGCCGGCGCAGCATCCGCCGCAGCGAACCCCGACCCTCGTCGGTGGTCATGACCTCCGCGTCACCTCTCCACGCCGGCCGGCTGGCGCCGACACCCGTCGCCTCCGGTGGCACCGGGACAACACCCGCCCAGCGTACGCCCGACGGGTCCGTCCCGGCGCACCGGAAATTGCGGTCTCAGCGCGCACCGGGCGCGGACGCGATGCCGGCCTGCTCAGCCTGCCCGGCCTGCTCGGCCTGCTCGCCCATCTCGCGCGGCAGCCGCAGCGGCAGCGGTTCACGCACCGGCTTGGCCTCCGCACCCCGGTCGACGACCAGCCCGTCCAGGCACACGGCCAGCGGACCGGCGGCGGCGGGATCGGTGGCCGCCGCACCCTGGTACACCGCGCGGACCATCCACCGCGGCCCGTCCACCCCGACGAAGCGCAGGTCGGTCAGGCCGTCCTCGGTACGCACCCGGGCATGCAGCTCCGGGCCGTACTCGCCGAGGACCTCCTGCGCGGCGGCACCGTCGGTGAACAGTGACTGGCGAATCTCCTCGCGTACCTCGTCCCAGATGCCCTCGGAGCGCGGGGCGGCGAAGACGCCGAGCTGCAGGGCGCTCTGCCCGTGCACCAGCACGACCTGCTGGATCACGCCCTGCTGGTCGGCCTGCACCCGCACCTCGACGTCGGGCACCGCCGGGATCTGCAGGCTGCCCAGATCGAGCCGCTGCACGCCGTCGGGCGCCTCGGTAACGTCGTACGGCCCGCGCGCCGGGGTCGGCTCGGCGCCCTCAACGGTCTCGGGCGCCTCGCTGGCCCGTTCGTCACGGGCGTGCCGTCCCGCGGCCCGCTTTCGGGAGAAGATCACTGCGTCCACCCTCCGCTGTTCGCACTCACGGTGCCATCTCGTCCGTCCGCGCCGTCCGTGACCGCCGGCGGCACCAGTCCGGCGTGTCCGCCGGTGGAGCCGTGCCCGCCGGTCCCGCGTCCGGACGCGGGCAGCTCGGCCACCGGCTGGAAGACCGCCCGTTCCACCCGCTGCACAATGAGCTGCGCGATCCGGTCACCCCTGGCGATCTTCACCGGCACGGCCCGATCATGGTTGATCAGGTTGACCAGGATCTCACCCCGGTAGCCGGCGTCGACCGTACCGGGCGCGTTGAGCACCGTCACGCCGAGTCTGGCCGCAAGCCCCGATCGGGGATGGACCAGGCCCACGTACCCGTCGGGCAGCGCGATCGCCACGCCGGTCGGGACCAGCGCCCGGCCGCCGGGCGACAACTCCACGTCGGCGGCGGCCACCAGGTCGGCACCGGCGTCACCGGGATGGGCGTACGCCGGCACCGGCAGCTCGGGGTCGAGCCGTCGGACCGGCACGGGCACCAGGTCGGTCACGGTTTCCCTCTTTCGTCCGTTCCGCTGTGGGTGACCCTGTCATCCTGCCCGGTACCCGGGCCGCGCCGCGCCGTACCCTGGCACGAGTGAGCAAGCCACGGTCTCCCTCGTCCACCACGGCGACCTCGGGATATACCGAGCGGATGCGGCTGCCCTGGTGGCTGTGGCTCGCGGGGCTCGCCGCCGCCACCCTGCTCGCGGTGGAGGTATGGATGGGCGGCGCCGGTGTGCGGGCCTGGTTGCCGTTCGCGGTGCTGCTGCCAGCCACCGTCGCCGGGCTGGCCTGGCTGGGCCGGATCCGGGTCGCGGTGACCGACGGCGAGCTGCGGGTCGACGACGCCCGGCTGCCCGTGCGGTTCATCGCCGACGCCGTCCCGCTGGATGTCGACGGGCGGCGCGAGGTACTCGGCGTCGGGGCGGATCCACTGGCATTCGTCGTCCAGCGGCCCTGGATCGGCGGTGCCGTCCAGGTGGTCCTCAACGACCCGGCCGATCCCACCCCGTTCTGGGTGGTCAGCTCCCGGCACCCGGTCGAGCTGGCCGACGCCCTACTGAGCGCCCGCGACGCGGCAGGCTGATCCAGCCCGGCCCGCTGAGTACCCTCCCCGCCCGCTGAGCCCGCCGGGAGCGGCCGGTCAGGGTGCTCCGGGGGGTCCGGGTAGGGCTGGCGGGCTGCCGGGCAGCGCGGGCGGCACGCCGGGCAGGCCGCGCCGCTGCCGGCGCAGGTCGGTGCGGAGCTGGTCGGCCAGCGTCCGGGTGGCCCGACGATTCAGGTAGCTCGCCACCGCGGCGCCGGTCAGGAACGGTCCCAGCGTGGTCAGGTTCCGACCGAATCGCTTGAGCAGCGTGTCCCGCAGTTCGTGGCGGGCCGCCGTGCCGAGCACCGCGCCCACCCCCACACCGGGCATCATCGGGTTGACACCACGCTGGTTCGCCCAGGCCTGCACCAGAGAGACCGTCCGCTGACTGCCCGCGGCGGGCAGCGGAGCGCCGTAGATCTCGTGCAGCTCACCGGTCAGCTTCAGCTCGATCGCCACCACGGCGACCGTCTCGGCGGCGAGCAGCACCGGCGCGGAGAGCAGGCTCGGGGTGACCGTCCACTGCACCGCCGAGGCACCGCCACCGGCCGCTCCGATTCCCGCTGTGGCCCGGGACGCGTTGCGCACCAGCCGGTCGGCCAGATCCTCGCCGTCCAGTCCGGGGAAGTGCCGGCGCAGGGTGGCCAGGTCGCGGATCGGCACGTGCGGGGCTATCTCGGCGACCGTGTCCACCATCCAGCGCACCGCCGCCTTCGGCTTGAACAGGTCGCCGATCCCCCGGGCACGGGCCTGACCGACCAGCCGGCCGAGTAGTTGGCGCCGTTTCGCCGGCTCGATGTCGTCGGCGGTCAGCGCGGCGACCGTCTCGCCCAGCTCACCCGCCTGCTCGCCGCGTTCGCTCATGCCAGCACTCCGCTGCGCTCGCTCATGGCTAACGAGTCAACCAGGTCGGGCGGCGCGGCGCTCGTTGAGCCGGGCAGCGGCGGCTCCACTCGGGAGCCGCCGCCGTGGTGGTGTTGTCTTCCTGTCGGTCAGACGCACTCGCGGCAGATCAGCTCGCCGTTGCGCTCGACCGCCAACTGGCTACGGTGGTGCACCAGGAAGCAACGGGCGCAGCGGAACTCGTCCTGCTGCATCGGTAGCACCTTGACCGTCAACTCTTCGTCGGCAAGGTCGGCGCCGGGCAGCTCGAAGCTCTCAGCCACTTCGGCCTCGTCGACGTCCACGGCGCCCGACTGAGAGTCGACGCGCCGGGCCTTGAGCTCTTCCAGGCTGTCCTCGCCGAGGTCGACCTCGTCGCGGCGCGGGGCGTCGTAGTCGGTGGCCATCGGTTTCACTCTCCCATTTCGATGTTGTCGCTTCCGGTTGTAACGCCGGACGACGCTGTTTCGGTTCCGCTGGCCGGCCACCGCTTGTGTCGGCCAACTGACCCGACGACCGTTCGGGTCAGTCCGCCAGAGGATCTCCCCGGTGAGCGCGGAACCCTACCCCCCCTTTGGGCGAGGCATGTATACCGCCCTCGTGGCTGAGATGTACGCCCCTGCACGTGAAGTTGTTCCCAATGTGACTCAGGCGACACGAAGATAGGGGTAGTACTACCCGGTTCTCGGATGGCGCGCCGGCATGTCGGACTGTTTCCACGCGACGGTCGGACACCCGTTAACCTCAGCGGCGTACCTGACGGCCGGCGGGACGGCCGCCGGCCGCCGCCACCCATCATTGTCCGGGAGTGCCCTGATGAGTTTTGCGCGAGTGCGAGCACTCGTTGTCGTCGGCGGGCTTGCGGTGGTCGCCCTGGTCTTCGTGGTCGTCGCCCTGGTCAAGGACACCCAGAGTAACGCCGGCTCGGGCGAGGGCTGCCCGTCGGACTGGCCGCGCGCCGACGTGACCCTGCGGGAGTCGAAGGACGTCAAGATCAATGTGCTGAACGCCACCGACCGACCCGGCCTGGCCGGCACCGTCGCAGACGACTTCCGCAACCGGAACTTCCAGGTGAAGAAGGAAGCCACCCAGAAGAAGCAGATCGACGACGTGGCGGTGCTGCGCTACGGCCCCAAGGGGGTCAGCTCGGCGCACCTGCTGCGGGCCTACTTCCTGGACAACGCCGAGTACGAGTACGACGTCAAGCGCGAGGACGACGTGGTCGACGTGGTGCTGGGCGGCGGCTTCCAGCAACTGGCCACCACCACCGAGGTCAACCAGTCGCTCGGCGACCTCGGTGCCCCGGTCGCCCCGCCGGGTACCTGCCCCATGCCGATCGAAGACTGACCGGTCGAGGTGGGCGGTCAGGGGCCGCCGGAGGCGTCCAGCGCGGCCAGGCGATCGTGCAGCGGGGCGAAGAGCGCCGCCGGCGCGGCGATGACCATGTCCGGCCCGGCCGCCAGCCCCTTGAGCCCACCGACCCGCACGCCGGCCTCGCTGGCCACCAGACCACCGGCCGCCTGGTCCCAGGCGGCCAGGCCCTTCTCGTAGTAGGCGTCGGCCCGCCCCTCGGCGACCAGGCACAGGTCGACGGCGGCGGCGCCGAGCCGCCGGATGTCCCGCACGTGCGGGATCAGTTCGGTCAGCACCCGGGCCTGGTGGGCGCGGCGGGCCGGGGCGTAGCCGAATCCGGTGACCACCAGCGCCTGGCCGAGGTCGGTCTCGGTGGAGCACCGGAGGCGCTGCCCGTCGCGCCAGGCGCCACCGCCGGCGGTGGCGGTCCACTCCTCGCCGGTGTGGATGTTGCGCACCACTCCCGCCACCACCTCGCCGCCCACCTCCGCGGCGATCGACACCCCGCAGTGCGCCAGCCCGTAGAGATAGTTGACGGTGCCGTCGATCGGATCCACGATCCACCGCACCCGGGCCAGGCCGTCGCCCCGCTCCGCCGCGCCGTACTCCTCGCCCAGGACGGCGTCGTCCGGCCGCTGCCGCCGCAGCTCATCGGTGATCTGGCGCTCCACGGCCCGGTCGGCCGCGGTCACCACGTCGGTGACCGTGCTCTTGGTCGCGGTGACCGAAACACCCTCGGCCCACATCCGGTACGCGGTGGTCGCCGCGCCCCGCGCCACGTCGATCGCGAGCTCCAGCAGTTCCCGCGGCGATGGCGCCGAGCGGTCCATCATCGGTCCCCTTCCCGCACGGCCGGGTATCCGGGTTCCGCGCGGGTATCATCCTTTCAAAGTCCAAAAGTGCACCGAATCGGCGGTCCCGACCACCGATCAGCCGTGCGGCGCAGGATGATCGCGGCAGACGGCGTTACAATTCACCCCTGCCCACGCGCCACGGACCGCCACACGACGGACGGGCCGGGACACGGGGGTTCCTCAAACACATCGCCCGGCACGGTGCGCCACGCTGCGCCGGACGACCCGGCCGTGCTCGCTCTTCGCCTCCGGAAGGTCATTCGTGACAGAACCCCGCCAGACCGGCGCCGACGTTCGCTCGCTCACCGACACCCTGATCGCCCACGCGCAGAGCGCCGGCGGCCAGCTCACGTCGGCCCAGCTCGCGCGTACCGTCGAGTCCGCCGAGGTGACTCCGGCCCAGGCCAAGAAGATCCTGCGGGCGCTCTCCGAGGCCGGGGTGACCGTCGTGGTCGACGGCTCGGCCAGCACGCGCCGGCGGGTGGCCGCCGCGCGCTCCGCGACTCCGGCGTCCCGGGCCACCACCGCCAAGACCACCAAGAAGGCGGCCGCGCCGGCTCCGAAGCAGGCCCCCTCGGCCGAGGAGGCGCCGGCTCCGGCTCCGCGCAAGGCAACCTCGCGCAAGGCCACCGGAACCACTGCGGAGGTGGCCGCCAAGGCCGCCGCCCCGGCCAAGAGGTCCACCCGCGCCACCAAGGCCACGGTGGCCGCCGCGACCGGCGCGGGCAAGCCCGCCAAGCCGGGCGAGGTCGCCGAGGGTGAGGTGAATCCCGAGGAGCTCGCCGCCGAGATCGAGGACGTGGTGGTCGAGGAGCCGGCCGAGCTGGCCCGGGCGGCTGCGGCCGACGCCGCCAGCTCCGCCACGGACAACGACTTCGAGTGGGACGACGAGGAGTCCGAGGCGCTCAAGCAGGCGCGCCGGGACGCCGAGTTGACCGCCTCCGCGGACTCGGTTCGGGCATACCTGAAGCAGATCGGCAAGGTTCCCCTGCTCAACGCCGAGCAGGAGGTGGAGCTGGCCAAGCGGATCGAGGCGGGGCTCTACGCCGCCGAGCGTCTGCGGGCGGCCGACGAGGGCGAGGAGAAGCTCGTCCGGGAGATGCAGCGCGACCTGCTGTGGATCTCCCGCGACGGTGAGCGCGCCAAGAACCACCTGCTGGAGGCCAACCTCCGCCTGGTCGTGTCCCTCGCCAAGCGGTACACCGGCCGCGGCATGGCCTTCCTCGACCTCATCCAGGAAGGCAACCTCGGCCTCATCCGCGCCGTCGAAAAATTCGACTACACCAAGGGCTACAAGTTCTCCACCTACGCCACCTGGTGGATCCGCCAGGCCATCACCCGCGCCATGGCCGACCAGGCCCGCACCATCCGCATCCCGGTACACATGGTCGAGGTGATCAACAAGCTGGGCCGGATACAGCGCGAGCTGCTCCAGGACCTGGGCCGCGAGCCCACGCCGGAGGAGCTGGCCAAGGAGATGGACATCACACCGGAGAAGGTGCTGGAGATCCAGCAGTACGCCCGGGAGCCCATCTCGCTCGACCAGACCATCGGCGACGAGGGCGACAGTCAGCTCGGCGACTTCATCGAGGACTCGGAGGCGGTCGTCGCGGTCGACGCGGTTTCCTTCTCCCTGCTTCAGGACCAGCTCCAGCAGGTTCTACAGACGTTGTCCGAGCGTGAGGCGGGCGTGGTACGCCTGCGCTTCGGGTTGACCGACGGGCAGCCGCGTACGCTGGACGAGATCGGGCAGGTCTACGGTGTGACGCGCGAGCGGATCCGGCAGATCGAGTCCAAGACGATGTCCAAGCTGCGGCACCCGTCCCGTTCCCAGGTGCTCCGGGACTACCTCGACTGATCAGCATCCGTCAACTGAACGTGCCGTTTTGACCACCTGGCGTGCAACGTCGGTTGGTGATCAGGTGGTTGCACGAATGTGATCGTTGACGTGGCACCCTGGTTGCACGGCACACTGTCCCTGCCATGTGTGACCTCGGTCCCCCGCGGGCACACAGGGAAGGCGAGGACCGACAAGGGTGTTGCACGATAGGTGACCACGACCGAAGAGAGTGTTCATCGGTGACGACCAGAGGAGGAAGGCGATGACCCCGACCCTCACGCCGCCGCCCGAGACGGTGAGCCCCCCGGCCGCCGATGAACGGTGCGACCGCTGCAATGCCGCCGGCAAGCTCCGGATCACCCTGTCGGGTGGCAGCGAGCTGGTGTTCTGTGGACACCATGCCAACAAGTACGCGGAGGATCTCGTCAAGATCACCGTGCGCTACGCGGCCGACCCGGAGTTCGCCTGGCGCGGCGCTGACCTGATGGCCAACTGAGGGATCAGCAACAACTCGACACAGCCGGCCGGAGACATCCCCAGGATGTCTCCGGCCGGCTTTTACGTGCCTGGGCACACCCGGGTGGCCGGGAGCCCGTCAACCGCCCCTGCGGGCCGCTCAGCGGCGGCAGGCGGCATGGCGGATGCCACCGGCGCCAACCGGATCTGCGCAGCGCCGCACCGCGACACACGGGCGCACGGTGGGGCTGGTGGGCCGGCCGGGACGGACGTGGCTTGCCGGGTTCAGAGCGTCTGCACGGTGGCGATGCGTTCCTCGAGCTGCTCGATGGTGGCCTGAGCGCTCGGCGGGCCGCCGCAGAGTCGACGCAGCTCGGCGTGGATCTTGCCGTGCGGCTGGCCGGTACGGTGGTGCCGAGCCGCCACCAGAGCGTTGAGCTGACGCCGCAGTGCGACCCGGCGCTGCGCGGCGCTCATCGGCGCCGGTGGGGCGACGGTCGGCGCCGCCGGCACCCCCGACCGTTCCGCGACCCGACGTCGCTGCGCAGCGAGTTGATCAGCCTGGCGCTTGGACAGCAGCGCGGCCACCTGTTCCGAGGTGAGCAGCCCGGGCAGGCCCAGGTACTCCTCCTCCTCGGGCGTGCCGGCCTGCGCCGCGGTGCCGAAGGAGGCGCCGTCGAAGATCACCTGGTCCAGCTCGGCGGTGGCGGAGAGCGCGGTGAACCGCTTCTCCAACTCGCCACTGGCCTGGTCGTCGCGCTGGGCGCGCTCCAGCAGGTCGTCGTCGAAGCCCTCGCGGTCGGACGGCTTGCCGAGCACGTGATCCCGCTCGACCTCCATCTCGCTGGCCAACCCGAGCAGATGCGGCACGCTGGGCACGAAGACCGAGGCGGTCTCCCCTGGCCGCCGGGCCCGGACAAACCGCCCGATCGCCTGCGCGAAGTACAGCGGGGTGCTGGCGCTGGTGGCGTAGACGCCGACGGCCAGCCGGGGGATGTCGACGCCTTCGGACACCATCCGCACCGCGACCAGCCAACGCTGCTGGGAGGCCCCGAACGTCGCGATCCGGGCCGAGGCGCCCACGTCGTCGGAGAGCACGACCGCCGCCTTCTCTCCCGTCACCTGCTCGATGAGCTTGGCGTACGAGCGAGCCGTCTGCTGATCGCTGGCGATGACCAACCCACCCGCGTCGGGCATGCCCGCCTCGCGCAGCACCGTCAGCCGGGCGTCGGCCGCCCGCAGCACCTGCGGCATCCAGTCGCCGGCCGGGTCCAGCGCGGTACGCCAGGCCTGGGCGACGAGGTCCTGCGTCATCGGCTCACCCAGCCGGGCCGCCAACTCCTCGCCGGCGTTGGTGCGCCATCGAGTCTCCCCGGAGTACGCCAGGAACAGCACCGGCCGCACCACGCCGTCGCGCAGCGCGTCGCTGTAGCCGTACACCGAGTCGGCCCGGGAACGCAGCAGGCCGTCGGAGCCCCGCTCGTAGCTGACGAACGGGATCGGGTTGTCGTCGGAACGGAACGGCGTACCGGTCAGCATCAGTCGGCGTACCGCGGGCTCGAAGGCCGCCTTCACCCCGTCGCCCCAGGTCCGTGAGTCGCCGGCGTGATGGATCTCGTCCAGGATGACCAGGGTGCGCCGGGTCATGGTGCGCCGCCGGTGCACGTGCGGGGCCATCCCGACCTGCGCGTACGTGACCACGGCACCGTGGAAGTCCGCCGCGGAGTGCACGTCGGCGTTGCGAAACGCGGCGTCGAGTTGGATGCCGACCCGGGCCGCCGACTCGGCCCACTGGGTCTTCAGATGCTCGGTCGGCGCGACCACGGTGACCGCCTCGACGCTGCCGTCGGCGAGCAGTTCGGCGGCGATCCGCAGGGCGAAGGTGGTCTTGCCGGCGCCGGGGGTGGCGACTGCGGTGAAGTCGTCGCTGCGGCGACGCAGGTACTCCACCAGAGCCTTGCGCTGCCAGGCGCGCAGGGGCGGGAACGTCTCGAGCGCCGGCGTCCGGGCTGCCACGCGTTCGCTCCTCTCCGACCACACGTTGTCCCGACCGCGGGCCGGCGGACCCGGGCCGAGGGGCACGGGTAGCCGCCCCACGAAAACGCCTCCGCGCAACGAGCCGCGAAGGCCGACTCAGCATAACCAGGACCGGCCATCGCGCCCACGCGACGCCACACCCGGTCACCGAACGCCACTCACCACTGCCCGCCGTGACGCGAGGCGGGATTCACCGTGGCGACCCGGCGGCGCCGGTACCCGGCGGAGGCGGCGTGGCCACCGGCGCCGACCAGCGCCGACGCAGGGCCACCAGGCGGATACCGAAGACCAGCAGCACCGCGGCGGTCAGCGGAACCGGACCGGTGTGCCCGAGGACGTTGAGGACCACCACCCCGATCGAGCCGATCAGCGCGGCAACGGCGTAGATCTCCCGCCGCAGCACCACCGGGATCTCGGCGGTCAGCAGGTCTCGGCCGAGCCCGCCACCGATGGCGGTGATCATGCCGATCAGGCAGGCACCCACCGCCGGCACCTGGGCGTCGAGTGCCTTGAGGGTGCCGGTGACGGTGAACAGGCCGAGTCCGGCCGAGTCCAGCACCAGCACGGTGGTACGCAGCCGGGCGAACTGCGGGTGCAGCCAGAAGACCGCTGCGGCGGTCAGGGCAGCGGTGGTCGCGTAGCGCCAGTCGGCGAACGCCAGTGGCGGTACCTCGTCGATCACCAGGTCGCGGATGATCCCGCCGCCGAGAGCGGCGACGAAGCCGACGAAGACCACCCCGAACAGGTCGAGCCGCTTGGCCACCGCCGCGGAGGCACCCGAGGCGGCGAAGACCGCGACACCGGCCAGGTCGGCCAGGAGCAGGGCGGTGGAGGTGGTCACCGCCGCAGGTTACGTGGACGGCCGTGCTGGCCGTTCCCGTCACTCCTTGTACGAGTCGAAGATCTCCTTGCACTTCGGGCAGACCGGCGATCCCGGTTTGGGGGTTTTCGTCACCGGGAAGGTCTCCCCGCAGAGCGCCACCACGAAGGTGCCCATGACCGCACTCTCGGCGATCTTTTCCTTCCGGACGTAGTGGAACATCTCCGGACCGGTGTCGGCGTCCTTCAGCTCCGGGCTCTCGAGGATCTGTGTACTCACGTCTGCACCTCCGACGGACAAGTTTGGCAGGTCACGCTGACCCGGTCCACCTGAGGTGGCCCGGGTGGCGAGCGTACGGTGAGCGATTGTGACCGACTTTCACCTTCGCTACGGCACCGAGGTGGCCCGGGCGTTGCGCGAGCATCGTCCCGTGGTCGCTCTGGAGAGCACCATTGTTTCGCACGGTCTGCCCCGGCCGGACAACCTCCGGGTGGCCCGGCAGATCGAGCAGGCCGTCCGGGACGCCGGCGCGGTGCCGGCCACCATCGGCATGGTCGCCGGTGAGCTCGTGGTGGGCCTCGACGACGCCGAGCTGACCCGGCTGGCAACCGCCGACGGTGTGACCAAGCTCTCCGTCCGCGATCTCGCGGTGGCCGCCGCAGCCGGCGCGGACGGCGCCACCACCGTGGCCGCGACCAGCGCCGTGGCCGCCACGGCCGGCATCGGCGTATTCGCCACCGGCGGGCTGGGCGGGGTGCACCGGGAGGCCGCGCAGACCTTCGACGAGTCGGCTGACCTGGTCACCCTGGCCAGGACTCCGATCGCGGTGGTCTGTGCCGGGGTCAAGTCGATCCTCGACGTGGGCGCCACCCTGGAACGGTTGGAGACCCTCGGGGTGGCCGTGGTCGGCTACCGCACCCGCCGGTTCCCGGGCTTCTTCATCACCGACAGCGGCTTCGACCTGGACTGGTCGCTCGACTCGCCGGAGCAGATCGCCGCCGCGCTGGCCGCCCGGGTGCAGCACGGTGTGCACCACGGCGGGTTGATCATCGCCAACCCGCTGCCCACCGACGAGCAGCTCGATCCCGGCCTGCACGACCGCACGCTCGTCGAGGGGCTGGCGTTGCTGGAGCGCGACGGGGTGACCGGCAAGGGCGTCACGCCGTACCTGCTGTCCCACTTCCACTCCGCCACCGAGGGTGCCAGCCTCGCGGTCAACGTCCGGATCATCCTGCGCAACGCCGACCTCGCCGCCCGGATCGCGGTCGCCGCCGCCGACCGTCGCGGCGAAGCCGCCAGGTGAGCGGTACCGGTCGCGTACTGGTCGTCGGCGATGTGATCACCGACGTGGTGGCGGTACTGGCCGGACCGCTGGCCAGTGGTTCGGACACGCCGGCCGCCATCGGGTTCACCGGGGGCGGCCAGGCCGCCAACACCGCGTCCTGGCTCGCCGCACAGGGCGTGCCGGTCACCCTGGTCGGCGCGGTCGGCGACGACGCCGCAGGACGGGACCGGGTCGCGGAGCTGACCGCCGTCGGCGTCGACTGCGTGGTGGAGAGGGTCGCCGGCTGCGCCACCGGCACGGTCATCGTGCTCACCGCCGGCGACGAACGCACCATGGTCACCGAGCGCGGGGCGAATGTCCGGCTGCGCCCCGGGCAGGTCGACGCGGCGCTGGCCGGTACGCCGGACGCGGCGCACCTGCACCTGTCCGGGTACACCCTGCTGGACGCCGACTCCCGACCGGCCGGCCTGCGCGCGCTGGCCGCCGCCCGCGAGCGTGGCCTCACCACCAGCGTCGACGCGGCCTCGGCTGCCCCGCTGCGCTCGGTCGGGCCGGCGGCGTTCCTGACCTGGGTACGCGAGGTCGACCTGCTGCTGGTCAACGCCGACGAGGCCACGGTGCTGGCCGGCGGGCTGGACCCGCTGGCCCAGGGCAGGGCGCTGGTCGCCTCGGCCCACCGGGTCGTGGTGAAGCGCGGCGGTGCCGGCGCGACCTGGGTCGACCGGGACGCCACCGTGGCCGCCTCGCCGGCCCGCCGGGTGGCGGTGCTCGACGTGACCGGGGCCGGCGACGCCTTCGCGGCCGGGCTGCTGGCGGCCTGGCTGGCCGGGGCGTCGCCGGAGGCCGCGCTGGACCGGGCCACCGACCTCGGCGCGGCGGCGGTCTCCCAGATCGGCGCACGCCCGGTCCGTTGAACGACCGCTCCCGGCCACCAGGCCGGGACCGGACCGGTCGAGGCGGGGACCGACCTGGACGGCCAGGAGGCTGCGGACCGGCCGGTCCGGTCAGGGCTCGGCGTCGATGACCCGGTGTGGCCGTTCTTCGGCGCTGAGGCTCATCGGCGGCGGCTCGGCCTCGGTGGCCGGGCGCGACGAGAACCGGTTGGTCAGCCGGTGCTGCTCCTTCGGTGGCCGGTCGTTGGCCAGCAGCACCGCGATCCACGGGATGAGCACCATGCCCAGCGCGACCATGGGCAGCCAGAGCCAGAGCAGCGGCGCCTTCGCACCGACCAGGATCGCGCCGACGATGACGCAGGCCACCCGGACGCCCATCATCGCGACATACCGCCGCTGCCGGCTGGTCAGCTGGTCGTCCTGACTGCGGGAGGCATCGGTGATGAGAATCGGCCGGTACGCCTGACGCTTCACCGTGTACCTCCTCGGGGGGTCACCCCCATCCTGTCACTCGGACCGGGCGACCGGCGAGGTTCGTCGCGAGCACCAGACGTGTTACGTGCGTGGTACGCTCGCCGGCGTGGGCAGCAGGTTCAGCTTCACCGACGAGGCGCTGGCCAACCTGAGGGTCTACGACGTCACGGCGGGGGAAGTCTGGGAGGCGCTGCACAGCAGCCGACGGGTCATCCGCCACCTGGGTGACGACGTGATGGTGGTGTACGCCACCACCGCTCGCGGACGCCGGGTGGCCGTGCTGCTGGCCGAGGCCGACGGGACCGACAACGACTGGGACGTCCTCTCCGCCCGCGAACTGAGCGACGTCGAGGCCAAGCGCTACGACGAGGCCGTACGGAGATTTCCGGAGACGAGGAGGCGGTGACGATGAACCGTCACGACGCGACCAAGCAGTTCCACAGCGGCGGCGACCGGCTCGCCGACCTGATCGACGAGAGTCACTCGGTGGAGCTACCCACCCCCGACACCGAGACCCCGATGGTCAGCCGCTCGGTCCGGCTGCCGCTGGACACCTACGAACGGGTCCGGGCCGCCGCCGACGCCCGGGGCATCGGCGTGACCACGCTGATGCGGCAGTGGATCGAAGCCGGCCTGGCCGACCTGGACGACTCGGCCACCGTCTCGCTGGCCGACGTACGGCGGGCCATCGCCTCCCTCTCCCACCCGAGCGCCGCCTGACGGCAACCGCCCGCCCGCGCCGACCTGACCCGCACCCCGGTGCGCGAGGGGCGAGGTCAGGTCGGAAAGTTGGCGCCACCTGGATCTGTGCGGTCCAACGGAGAGGCCGACGGCTCCATGGGCAGGTTACGGCCACGCCGCGCGTCGAGGACGGCCAGCACGGTCAGCACGCTGGCGACCACGGACAGGGCGAGCATCGGTGTCCCGAGCAGAAGCAGCGGCGCGGACCCGGCCAACGCCAGCACCGCCAGCACCCGCCGGCGCGAGACCCGCGCGAAGATTTCGTACTCGAAGCGGGTCCGCCCCAGCAGGAACAGGGCCGGGCCCCCGACGACGAAGATCAGCCAGGCCGGTTCGACCCGGTCGAACGGCTTCACGATCACCAGTTCGTAGCCCACTCCGGTGAGCAGTACGCCGAGCACCATCACCAGGTGCGTGGCGGACGCCGACGCACCGAGCCGGCCCGGCGACCGGGCCATCCGCAGCGCCTCGGCGAGCAGGTGGCCGGCCCGGTGGAAGTAGATCCGCCAGAGCAGCGCAGTGGTGATGAAGGCAACCGTGAAGGCGGCTGCGGCCAGCCTTCCGAAGCCCTCGCCGCTGTAGCTGATCCCGATGACCAGGATCGTCTCGCCGAGCGCGATCAGAAAGATCTGCTGGTGGCGCTCGGCCATGTGCTCGCCGGCGATCCGCCAGGCCGAAACCGGTGCCCGACCCAGCCCCGGCACCGGCCAGCCCAGCACGAATCCGACCATGTCGATGGAGATTGCCAACGCCCACAGCCCGAACCGCAAGTCGTCGGGTCCGAGTGCGCCGGCCAGCCAGAACACCCCCGCTCCCGACGCCCAGGCGGCCAGCCGCCACGGCACGGTCCGCCGCGGGTGACGCCCCAGGACGGCGGCGATCAGCAGCGGACGGCCGATCACCGCCACCAGGTACGCCACGACGAACGGCACCGCCCGCTCCTCGAACGCCCGAGGCAGGGCAACGGCCATCACCAGGCTGGCGAACATCGTCCCGACCACGACGAACTGGATCGTCCCGGCGTCCGGCTCGTACCGACTGGTGACCCAGTTGATCAATCTCCAGACCTGCCACAGCGCGAGGAACAGGATCAGCGTCTCCAAGAAGCCCAGCACGGTCAGCCCGTGCTCGATTTCCTCGATGAAACGCACCGACACCCGGGTCAGCCCGAAGACCAGGGACAGGTCGAGGAAGAGTTCCAAGAAGGTGGCCCGCGACGACCCGGTCTCGCCACGCAGGAGCGCGCCGCCCCGCTTCGCCGCCATCGACCGCCCCCTGCCATCGTCGGAAGCGGCCCGCTCAGTCCCCGCCGGCCTTCGCTTTCGCCGCCGCCTTCATCTGCTGTTTGTACTCCCGGACCAGGCGCAGTGACTCGGCATCGGTGACATCGGCAACGGACCGGTGGGCGTTCGGATCACCGTAGGAACCGGCCGCCTCCTGCCAGCCCGGCGGCCGCACCCCGAACCGCTTGCCGAGCAGGGCGAGGAAGATCTGGGCCTTCTGTCGACCGAACCCGGGCAGCGCGGTGATCCGCGCGAGTAGCGCACGGCCGTCCGCCGGATCGGCCCAGAGCTGGGCGGCATCGCCGTCGTAGCGTTCGACCAGCACCCGGCACACCTCCTGCACCCGGGCCGCCATCGCCTTCGGGAACCGGTGCAGGGCGGGCGGCTGGGCGAAGATCGCCACCAGGGCCTCCGGGTCGTGGTCGGCGATCTCCCGGGCGTCCAGGTCGTGGCCGAGCCGTTGGGCCAGCACGTACGGCGAGGAGAACGCCTTCTCCATGGAAATCTGCTGGTCGAGAACCATCCCCACGAGCAGGGCCAGCGGGCTGCGGGCCAGCAGTCGGTTCGCCTCCGGGTCGATGGGCAGTACGAGCGTCATGCCTCCATCCTGCCGGTACAAGACAGCAGGACGTGATCCGACGCGCATCCCGTTCAGAGGTGAGGTTAGGCTGTGCTAACTTCTGCGCGTCGCACATCCGCCCTGGAAGAGGTCAACCTTGCTCGCCACCCGCCGCACCACCCGCGTGCTGATCGCTGCCAGCCTGCTCACCATCGGCCTGGCCGCCTGCGGATCCGACGAAGAGGGTACCGCCGCCGATCTCGGCAAGGCGGACGACAAGCAGATCACCGTCTACAGCGGACGCAACGAACAACTGGTCAAGCCGCTGTTGGACAAGTTCACCCAGCAGACCGGGATCACCGTCAACGCGCGTTACGCGAGCACCGCGCAGCTCGCCGCCCAGTTGGTCGAGGAGGGCGACAAGTCCCCGGCCGACGTGTTCTTCGCCCAGGACGCCGGGGCGTTGGGCACGGTGGCCAAGCGCGGCATGTTCAGCACCCTCTCCGAGACGACCGTCGAAAAGGTGCCGCCGACCTACCGCGCCGGCAACGGCCAGTGGGTCGGGGTGAGCGCCCGCGCCCGGGTGCTGGCCTACAACCCGGATCAGGTGCCGGCCGACCAGCTTCCGAACTCCGTGTTCGACCTGACCGCTGCGCAGTGGAAGGGAAAGGTCGCGTTCGCACCGACGAACGCCTCGTTCCAGGCGTTCGTCACCGCCATCCGGGTGCAGCACGGCGACGCCAAGGCCGAGGAGTTCCTGGCCGGGCTCAAGGCGAACGACCCACAGATCCGCGACGGCAACGGCAAGATCGTCGAGGACGTGAACAGCGGCGTCGTCCCGGTCGGCCTGGTGAACCACTACTACCTGGGCGAGATCGCCAAGGAGAAGGGCACCACCCCGGAGGCGCTGAAGGTCAAGCTGCACTTCTTCCCCGGCGGTGACACCGGCGCTCTGGTCAATGTTGCCGGCGTGGGTGTGCTCAACCGGTCCGCCACCGACCCTGACGCGCAAAAGTTCGTGGACTTCCTGCTCGGCACCGAGGCGCAGACGCACTTCGCCGAACAGACCTTCGAGTACCCGGTGATCACCGGGGTGCCGGGCCCGGCGTACGTGCCCGCGCTGGCCGACCTGGCCGTGCCGCAGATCGACCTGAATGACCTGGACACGCTTGACGCCACCGTCAGCATGATCAAGGACTCGGGGTTGGTGCCCTGACCGCTCCGACGACCACCGCAGGGCCGCCCCGGACCGGGCCGGCCCTGCCTGGCGTACGCGGAAGGGCGCGCCGACTGGCGCCACGCCCGACGCTGCTCGCGGCCTCGACCGCGACGGTGGCTGTGGCTCTGATACCCCTGGCCTACCTCGCCGTACGGACCGCCGAGGCCGGCTGGGACACGATCGTCGGAGAGCTGTGGAGCACGCGGGTCGGGTTACTCGCCCTGCGCAGCCTCGGGCTGGCCACGGTGGTCACCACGGCCTGCGTGTTACTCGGCGTCGGCACCGCCTTCCTCGTCACCCGCACCGACCTGCCTGGCCGCCGGCTCTTCGCCGTGCTGGCGTCGCTGCCGCTGGCCGTGCCCACCTACATCGCCGCGTTCGCCTGGGTCTCGGCGGCACCCCGGCTGGAGGGATTCTGGCCGGCGGCACTGGTGCTGACCCTCTGCTCCTACCCGTACGTGCTGCTGCCGGTCGCGGCTGCGCTACGCGGTGCCGACCCGGCTCAGGAGGAGGTCTCCCGGTCATTGAGACGTAGCGGCTGGCAGACTTTCACGGCGGTGACGTTGCGGCAGATCCGCCCGGCCACCGCCGCCGGTGCGCTGCTGGTCGCCCTCTACGTGCTGTCCGATTTCGGGGCAGTCTCCATCCTGCGCGCCGACACCTTCACCCGGGCCATCTTCGTCGCCTTCGACCTGGGCTTCGATAGAACCGGCGCGGTGGTGCTCTCCAGCGTGCTGGTGGCGCTGACCGTCCTGCTGCTGGCGGGCGAGACCGCGACCCGACGGCGCGGCGCTCGCTACGCCCGGCTCGGCGGCGCCCGGCGTCCCGCGTTGCGGCTGCGCCTCGGCGCGGCCCGGCTGCCGGCGATCGCGGCGCTGCTCGGCGTTGCCGGGCTGGCGCTCGGCGTGCCGGCAGTCAGCCTGGCGCGGCGGCTCGCGGCCGGCATGTCCCGCCCGGGAGCGCTGCCCGAGGTGCTCACCGCGGCCGGGAACTCGCTGACGGTCTCGGTGGCCGGCGCCGCGCTGACCATGCTGCTGGCGCTGCCCTTGGGCCTGCTCACGGCTCGCGCACCGGGCCCGCTGACCACCGCGCTGGACCGGCTGGCATACCTCGCACACGCCCTGCCCGGTGTGGTTGTCGGGCTCTCGCTGATCTTCTTCGGCATCAACGTCGCGTACCCCCTCTACCAGACCCGGTGGCTGCTGGCCCTCGCGTACGCCACGCTGTTCCTGCCGTTGGCGGTCGCCGCGGTGGCCGGTGCGGCCCTTCAGTCCCCGGCAGGGTTGGAAGAGGTGGCCCGTTCCCTCGGCCGTGGACCATGGACGGTGCTCCGCACGGTGACCCTGCCGCTGACGCTGCCCGGCATCGGAGCCGGTGCCGCGCTGGTCTTCCTCACAGGGATGAAGGAGTTGCCCGCCACGCTGCTGCTGCGCCCGACGGGCACGGACACCCTGGCCACCGAGCTGTGGACCAGTACGGCCGTCGGCGCCTACGCGGCGGCGGCGCCCTATGCCGCGCTGCTGGTCGCGATCTCGGCACTACCCACCTGGCTGCTAGTCGCCCGTAGCGGGCTGCTCGACAAGGAGGACCGTCAATGAGCGAGCGTCAGCGAGCGAATCATCAATGCAGCCCGTGGGTGCCTCAGGGCGGCACGCAGCGAAGCGGAGTGCCGTCATGAGCGAGCGTCA
Source organism: Micromonospora phaseoli (assembly GCF_900109115.1). Classification (GTDB taxonomy): domain Bacteria; phylum Actinomycetota; class Actinomycetes; order Mycobacteriales; family Micromonosporaceae; genus Micromonospora; species Micromonospora phaseoli. Next base: position 386,301 of record NZ_FNYV01000001.1, on the reverse strand, counting down.
GCGAGCGAATCATCAATGCAGCGCGTGGGTGCCTCAGGACGGCACGCAGCGAAGCGGAGTGCCGTCATGAGCGACGTCGTACTCAGCGGTGTGTTCAAGCGATATGGACGGGTGAACGCCCTGGTCGGGGCGGACCTAACCGTCCCGGCCGGCCAACTGACCGCCGTGCTCGGCCCGTCCGGGTGTGGCAAGACCACGCTGCTGCGCTGCCTGGCCGGCTTCGAGCGACTCGACGCCGGGGAGATCCGCATCGACGGCACGCTGGTCGCGGGTGGTGGTCGGCACCTGCCAGCGCATCGGCGCAACATCGCCGTGGTGCCCCAGGAGGGTGCGCTCTTCCCACATCTGAGCGTGGCGGAGAATGTCGGATATGGGCTGGACCGGGCCGCCCGGCGGTCCGGCAGGATCGACGAGGTGCTGACGCTGGTCGGGCTCGCCGGGTACGGCGACCGGATGCCGCATCAGCTCTCCGGCGGGCAGCAACAGCGGGTCGCGGTGGCCCGTGCCCTGGCACCCCGTCCGTCGGTGGTGCTGTTGGACGAGCCGTTCAGTGCTCTCGACGCGGGACTGCGTACGGGACTGCGGCACGACGTACGCGAGGCGCTGCGCGCCGACGGCGCCACCGGTGTGTTGGTCACCCACGATCAGGGCGAGGCGCTCTCGGTAGCCGACCAGGTGGCGGTCCTGTGCGAGGGGCGGGTGGTTCAGTCCGCCCCGCCCACCACCATCTATCGCGAGCCGGCCGACCCCTGGGTCGCCGGGTTTGTCGGCGACGCGATGCTGCTGCCGGCGGTGGTCGAGCAGGGTGCTGCGCGTACCGCCCTGGGGATCCTCCCGGTCACCGGTGCGACGGCCGACGGCCCGGCCACCGTCCTGGTTCGGCCCGAGCAGCTCCGCTTCGCCGACGGTCGGGACGCGGTCGCCGCGACCGTCCTGCGACACGACTTTCATGGCCACGACGCGCTGATCGGGCTCCGTCTCGCCGACGGCACCCAGGTCACCGCCCGGATTCTTGACGGTGCCGCCCCGGTACCCCTGGGTGGCGAGGTCACCGTGCGGGTGGATGGCGCGGCACGGGCGTTCCCGGCACGGACCCTCGCCGGCCTTCCGGCCGAGTATCAGCTCACCGCCTGACTGGTACGAGGGCTTTGCGGGGTAGGAGCACTAGCGGCATGGACCGGCCCGGCGGATCGGGTCGAGCTGTCCGCCGGGCCGGTCCACTTCATCAGGGTCAGTTGACCACGAACAGCAGGCGGTTCGGCGATCCCGAGCCGGGGCTGGTCACCACGCCGGTGGTGGCGTTGTTGACCAGGTAGCTCTTGACCTGTGCCGGCGAGTAGGACGGGTTGGCGCCCAGGACGACGGCGGCGGCGCCGGCCACGTGCGGCGCGGCCATCGAGGTGCCGCTGAGCGTGCTGGTCGCGGTGTTGCTGGTGTGGTACGCGGAGAGCACGCTCGAGCCGGGCGCGAAGATGTGCACGCAGGAGCCGTAGTTGGAGAAGGACGAGCGGGCGTCGGTGCTGGTCGTCGAGCCCACGGTGATCGCGGTCGAGGTACGGGCCGGGGAGTAGTTGCAGGCGTTGGCGTTGGAGTTGCCCGCCGCGACCGCGTAGCTCACGCCCGAGGCGATCGAGTTGGCCACAGCGTTGTCGATGGAGCTGCTGGCCCCACCGCCGAGGCTCATGTTCGCCACGGCCGGCTTGACCGCGTTGGCGGTCACCCAGTTGACGCCGTTGACGACGCTGGTGGTGGTGCCACCGCCGGAGCAGTTGAGCACCTTCACCGCGACCAGGCGGACGGCCTTGGCAACGCCGTACGTCGAGCCGCCGACCGTGCCGGCGACGTGGGTGCCGTGGCCGTTGCAGTCGGTGTTGTTGCTGTCCACCGTGTTGGTGCCCCAGGTGGCCCGACCGCCGAACTGGTTGTGGCTGGTCCGGATACCGGTGTCGATGATGTACGCCCGCACGTTCGAGGCGGTGTTCGGGTAGGTGAAGGTGCCACTCAGCGGGCGGTTCCGCTGGTCGATGCGGTCCAGGCCCCAGGTCGGGTTGGTCTGGGTGGCCTGGATCGTGACCACCTGGTCCTGCTCCACGTACGCCACGGCCGGGTTGGCGGCGAGTCGGGCCGCCTGGCTCGCGGTCATCTTGGCGGCGAAGCCGGTCAGTGCCGCGCTGTACGTGTCGGAGACGCTACCCCCGTACCGCTTGACCAGGGCACTGGCCCGGTCCGGCACCGCGCTGCGCGCCGTCGACGAACCCGCGGCACCGACCGCGTCGGTGCGCAGGACGACGAGGTAGCTTCCGCTGACCGCGTTCGACGCGCCAGCGCCGCGGATCTCGCCGGTGGGTGCGGCGACCGCCGCGGTGGTGCTGGCCGCGGATACGGCCGCCGCGGTGGCGACGACGGCGAGCGCCCGGATGAGCTGCCGTCGCGCGGTGGACCCTGAGGACATCGTCTGCCTCCCTTACCTGGGCGGCCGACCCGGGCTTCTGGCCGGGCGGTCCGCACCATGGACTGAGTTGGAGGAGATGCTAGCGTTTGATCGATGGATATAACAGAGATGCGCGTCGATTGATGGAAAATGTCACGGGCCGTCACGCCTGGACCGGGCTCCACCAGGCAGGATGACGGTGTGGATGGACATGACATGCTGCTCTCCCCCGCCGGCGTCGAGGCGCTGCGGACCGCGTTGATCCGAGCCACTTTCACCGCCAACGGCATCGCCGGGCGGCTCGGCCCGCAGGCCACCGGCGGGGTGGCCCGCAACGACTTCCGCGCCGCGCTGCGCGCCACCGCCGACCGCGATCCGCTCGCCACCCTGATCCGGGTGTTCATCTGCGAACAGACCGAGTCGGAGGCCGCCGTCGCCGCCGCGCTCTCGCCACTGTCGATCGCCGAGGCACTCGACGCGGGGCTGGTCGAGCGACACGGCGACGGGCTACGGATGGGGTTGGACCTGGAACCGTACGGCGACGACTGGTGGGTGCTCGCGGACGTGCCGGCCAGCGCCCGTCCGGGCCGCCCGCTGCACGCCGAGCACGTCCTGGGCATCGGCGGGGCGACCCAGACGATGATCGGGGCGGCCGTCCGACGGCCGGTGGAGAGCGCACTCGACCTCGGCACCGGCTCGGGCGTGCAGGCGCTGCACCTGGGTACCCACGCCCGGCGGGTCACCGCCACCGACGTCTCGCGGCGGGCGTTGCGGTTCGCCGCCACCACCGCCGCCCTCAACGGCCAGGACTGGGAACTGCTGCGTGGCGACATGGTGGCGCCGGTGGCCGGTCGTCGCTTCGACCTGGTGGTCAGCAACCCGCCGTTCGTGGTGGGGCCGGGGACCACCACGCACGTCTACCGCGACTCCGGCCGGGTTGGCGACGCGATCGGCGCCGAGTTGGCTGCCGCCGCTCCCGACCTGCTCACCGAGGGCGGCACCATGCAGTACCTCGCCAACTGGGTGCACGTTGCCGGTGAGGACTGGGGCGAGCGGGTGGCCGGCTGGTTCGCCGGCACCGGCCTGGACGCCTGGGTGATCCAGCGCGAGGTCGCGGACCCGATGGCGTACGTCAACCTGTGGCTGACCGATGTCGGGGAGGCGGCCGACCCGCAGCGGATGGCCGACTGGCTGGACTGGTTCGACGCGCACAAGGTGGAGGCGATCGGGTTCGGCATCGTCTCGCTGCGCCGAGCCGGCCACGACGACCCGGTGACCCGGGTGGAGGACCTGCGCCAGCGGGTCCAGACGCCCCTGGGCGACCGGATCGCCGACTGGTTCGACCGGCAGGACTGGCTGCACGGGCGGGACACCGACGGGCTGCTGGCCGAGCGTTACCGCGCTGCCGACGGGCTTCAGCTGCGGCAGGAGGCGACCATGGGTCCCGATGGCTGGGCGGTGGACCGCCAGGTCCTCGCCATGCCTGCGGGGCTGCGCTGGACCGAGGAGATCGACCCGCTGGTACTGGCCCTGGTGGGCGGGGCCGACGGGCGGCTGCCGCTGCGCGACCAACTCGCGCTGCTCGCGGTCGCCCACGATGTGACCGTGGACGAGTTGGCCGAGGCGGCCGGGCCGATCGTGGCGCACCTGGTCGAGCGGGGCTTCATCGAGCGGGTCGGCGCCTGATGCGGGCGGTGGTGCAGACGGTCGGCCGGGCCAGCGTCACCGTCGAAGGTGAGGTGGTCGGCGCGGTCGCCGACGGGCTGTTGGTACTGCTGGGGGTGACCCACACCGACACCGTCGAGATCGCCCGCACGATGGCCCGCAAGGTGCACGAGCTGCGCATCATGGACGACGAGCGGTCGGCGGCCGACGTCGGCGCGCCGATCCTCGTCGTCAGCCAGTTCACCCTCTACGGCGACGCCCGCAAGGGCCGGCGCCCGACCTGGACCGCGGCGGCCCCGGCAGAAGTGGCCGAGCCTCTGGTCGATGAGGTGGTCCAGGCGCTACGCCAGCGCGGCGCGCAGGTCGAGACCGGGCGCTTCCGGGCACACATGCTGGTGGAGAGCGTCAACGTCGGCCCCCGCACCCTGCTTCTCGACCTCTAGCGCCACCCATGCGCAACCAGTGGTTGCGTATGACGACGGATCGTCCTAGAGTCATGCGCAACCACTGGTTGCGGAAATGGAGGAGCGTGCCGATGGAGTACGGCAGCATCGAGCGGGAGATTCGCGTCGACGCCACCCCCGAGGTGGTCTACGAGGTCGTCAGCAGACCCGAACACCTGCGGCAGTGGTGGCCGGACGAGGCAGAGTTCCAGCCCGTTCCCGGTGCCACCGGAGTCATCTCCTTCGGTGACAACGCCACGCCGGATCCGCATGTCGAACCGCTCACGGTGGTGGAGGCCGACCCGCCCCGGCGGTTCTCCTTCCGGTGGGTGTACGATGCGGCCTCGGCCGCGACGCCGACAAACTCGCTCCTGGTGACCTTCGATCTGGTCCCGTCGGGCGCAGGCACGCTGCTGCGCCTCACCGAGACGGGGTTCCGGGAGAGAGGCTGGGAGGCGGCCGTGCTCGAGGAGCACTACCGCGACCACGTCAACGGCTGGGACCATTTCCTGCCCCGTCTCGTCACCTACGTCGCACGGCTGGTCGCGATTTCATGAGCGTCGCCGTCGACGACGAACTCTGGTCGGCGGTCGGCGACCCCACCCGACGGCGGATGCTCGATCTACTGCTGAGCGACGGCGGTGGCACGGCGACCACGCTGAGCGAACAACTGCCGGTCACCCGACAGGCGGTCGCCAAACACCTTGGCGTGCTCGACCGGGTCGGGCTGGTCCACGCCACGCCGTCCGGACGCGAACGCCGCTACGAGGTGGACGAGGCGCAACTCGCCCGCGCAGTCGCGCAACTGTCGTCGGTCGGCGCCACCTGGGACGCCCGGCTGCGTCGGATCAAGCAGATCGCCGAGGCGATCCAGCGCAGCCAGGAGAGCTGAGCTCACCCGGAACGAACGAACGTCGCCACGTCCGTGGCGGCGCTGATGAATGCTGCCCGGATTCGGGCGTCTTCGACGGAAAGAGGTATCGAGATGGTGGACATCCTGCACCGGGTCGGGGTCACCGCGACTCCCGACGACGTCTACGCGGCCCTGACCACGGTCGACGGACTGGCGAACTGGTGGACGGTGGAGACGGACGGCGACGGCGATGTCGGCGGAGTGCTCCGGTTCCGCTTCGTACCCGGCGGCTTCGACATGAAGGTCGTGGAGACCCGGCCCGCCGAACTGGTGCTCTGGGAGGTCGTCGACGGTCCCGAGGAGTGGATCGGCACCCAGGTTCGCTTCGAGTTGAAGGTGGAAGACGACTTCACGATCCTGCTGTTCCGCCACGAGGGCTGGCGGGAGCCGGTGGAGTTCATGTACCACTGCAGCACCAAGTGGGCGATCTATCTGATGAGCCTCAAGAAGCTGGTCGAAACCGGCAAGGGCGAGCCCGCCCCGCACGACGTCAGGATCAGCAACTGGCACTAGTGCGGTGTCGCGGCGACGTGCCTGGACACCGCACCAGCCAGGCGGCACGGGTGGGCTGGTCAGCCGAAGAGACCGCGACGTTGCAGGGACTGGCGCAGCCAACCGTCGAGCTGGGCGGCCCAGTCGGTACCGGCGGCCGAGGCGTGCTCGACGGTGAAACGACCGAAGGCGTCCCGGCCCTCGGTGAACAGCCCACCCCGCTTGTCCAGCTCCAGCACCACCTGCACCTGTCGCGGGTCGGCGATGAAGGTGAGCTCGAGCTGGTTCATCGCGCCCGCGTACTGCGGCGCTGGGTAGAACTCGATCTCCTGGTAGAACGGCAGCGTCTGGTGGACGCCGTAGATGTGCCCCCGCTCCACGTCGGCCCGGGCGAACCGGAAACCGAGCCGCAGTAGCGCCTCCAGCAACAGCTCCTGGGCCGGCAGCGGGTGCACCGCCACCGCGTCGAGGTCACTCTTGTCGACCGCGTGGGCGACCTCCAGTTCGGTACGCAGCCCCATGGTCATCCCGTGCAGGTGCTGCCCGTACAGCTCGGTGAGCGGGGTCTCCCAGGGCACCTCGAACCGAAACGGGACGTCGTAGCGCTGTCCCGCCTCCAACCGGAATGCGCCCGTGACCGGCTGCCGCTGGAACTCCTGGTTGGTCGCGTACTCGTTGTCGCCGCTCTCCACCTCGACCCGGGTGAGCAGACCCAGAGCCACGTAGGACACGTCGACCGCATGGTCGCCGCCGGTGACCGCAATGCTCCCCGTCAGCTGGCCGCCCGGCTGGCAGTTCGAATCCGCCAGCACCGTCTCCACCGACGGACCACCGACTCCCATCGCCTGCATGAGCCGCTTGAAGACCACGATTGCCTCCGTTGCCTGATCGCCCGCCCCACTCGGGGCGGGCAGTGTCGGCCCGGGCGGCCGACCGCTGGCACGGTAACCGCAGCCGGCAAGCCGAACCGACCGAACCGCCGAGCGGGCCCGTCACGGAGTGACGACTCAGGCCACAAGTCGCTAACAGCTGTCGGTTCCCCGATCGCCTCACTCCCGTTTTACGCCCCAACCGCCAAGCTGTTTGTCACCGGCAGGATTTGGCCGGCGGGACACGGCACGGACGTGGACACGGGGAGAGGCGAGATGGGCCTGCAGACGATGGAGCACCGGACGCACACCGGCACCGAGGCCGAGCACGGCGTCGACACCCTGACCGACCTGGACGCCACCGACGAGCGTGGCGTCTCCACGGATCTGGTCCGGGCATACCTCAACGGAATCGGGCGGACGAAGCTGCTCACCGCGGCGCAGGAGGTCGACCTGGCGAAGCGGATCGAGGCCGGCCTGTTCGCCGACGAGAAGCTGGCGACCTGCGCGCCGGTCTCCGCCGACCTGCGTGCCGACCTGGAGGTGGTCGCGCGACAGGGCCGCGCCGCCAAGAACCACCTGCTGGAGGCCAACCTCCGCCTGGTGGTGAGCATCGCCAAGCGGTACACCGGCCGCGGCATGGCCTTCCTCGACCTCATCCAGGAAGGCAACCTCGGCCTCATCCGCGCCGTCGAGAAATTCGACTACACCAAGGGCTACAAGTTCTCCACCTACGCCACCTGGTGGATCCGCCAGGCCATCACCCGCGCCATGGCCGACCAGGCCCGCACCATCCGCATCCCGGTACACATGGTCGAGCAGGTGAACCGGATGGTCCGCGCCCGGCGGGAGTTGGCTGTCTCGCTGGGTCGGGAGCCCACTGTCGCCGAGGTGGCCCACGCGCTCGACGTACCGGAGTTCCAGGTGATCGAGCTGATCTCGTACGACCGGGAGCCGGTCAGCCTGGACCAGGCCGTCGGCGAGGACGGCGAGAGCGCGCTCGGTGACTTCGTCGCCGCCGTGGACCCGTCCGCCGCGCCGGACGACGCCGCTGCTCAGGGCGAACTGCGCAACGAGGTGAGCGTCGTGCTGGCCACCCTGTCCCAGCGCGAGCAGGCGGTGATCCGCCTGCGGTTCGGGCTCGACGACGGGCGGCAGCGCACCCTGGACGAGGTGGGCCGGGAGTTCGGTCTCTCCAGGGAACGGATCCGGCAGATCGAGAAGGTGACCCTGCTCAAGCTGCGGGCCCCGGAACGGGCGCAGCGGCTGGAGGCGTACGCCTGCTGACCTGACTCGCACGACTCGGCCCCGGCGGTTCGCCGGGGCCGACTTCGTGTGTGTCGGCTTGACCGGCGGCCGCGCACCGGATACAAACCTCTTGGTTATCAAACCGGAGGGTTATATACCGTGCACACGGACCTGGACGCCACCTTCGCGGCGCTCGCCGACCCCACCCGGCGCGCCATCCTCGCCCGGCTGGCGACCGGCGAGGCGACCGTCACCGAACTCGCCGCGCCGTTCGCGATGAGCCAGCCGGCGGTCTCCAAGCACCTAAGGGTGCTGGAACGCGCCGGCCTGGTCAGCCGCGGGCGGGACGCGCAACGCCGCCCGTGCCGGCTGGAGGCCGGCCCGTTGCGGGAGGCCACCACCTGGCTCGCCGGATACCGCGACCACTGGGCCGAAAGCTACCAACGCCTGGACGCCCTGCTCGACGAGCTGCGCTCGACCGACCAGGCCGACCAGGCCGGGTCCCGAGGCGGTGGGGCGCGGTGATCGACGACCACCTGGTGGTCGACACGCCAGGTGACCGGGAGATCGTACTGAGCCGGCTGTTCGACGCCCCGGCACGGCTCGTCTTCGCCGCCTTCACCCGACCCGAGCTGCTGACCCGCTGGTACGGCGCCCGAGGCTGGCGACTGGTCGAATGCGAGATCGATCTGCGGGTCGGCGGGCGTTGGCGGTTCGTCTCGCAGGGGCCCGGCGGGGAGCGGATGGGCCAGAGCGGGATCTACCGATTGATCGATCCGCCACGTCGACTCCGCTGCACCGAGTTGTTCGACGACCAGTCGTACCCCGGCCAGACCCTGGTCAGTTACGACTTCACCGAGCTGGCCGGACGGACCACCGTCACCACCACGCTGCGGTACGCCACACCCGAGGGGCGGGACACCGCGCTGCGGTATCCGATGACCCGCGGAATCACCGAGAGTTTCAGCCGACTCGCCGAACTGTTGGCGACGACGACATCAGGAGAACAAGAATGAACTGGACACTGGAAGTGGTGGTCGTACCGGTCTCCGATCTGGACCGGGCCAAGGCGTTCTACGCCGACCAGCTGGGCTTCGCCGTCGACCACGACACGGTGCTCGGCGACGACGTACGGATCGTGCAGTTGACCCCGCCCGGCTCCGGCTGCTCAATCGTGATCGGCAAGGGCGCGGTGCCGGAGATGCCATCCGGTTCACTCAAGGGGCTCCAGCTGGTCGTGCCGGATCTGGCCAAGGCCCGTACCGAGCTGCTCGAACGGGGTGTCGAGGTGAGCGAGATCCAGATACTCGGGGAGAACCCACGGCCGGTGCCGGACCCGCTGGACAATGTCGGCTTCGTCTTCTTCTCCGACCCGGATGGCAACGCCTGGGCGGTGCAGCAGATCTCCAGTCGAGCCTGAGCCGGACTGTTAACAAGGGGCCCTTCCTATACACCAGGCGTTAAGAAGGGCCCCTTCCTTTCACAATCGGCGGGGGCCGGTGTCGGGGCGGGGGGCGGCGGAGCCGACCCGGACGGCGGCGTGCAGCACGGAGAGGCCGTCGGGGCGGGCGAGCACCGGGTTCAGCGTCAGCGACCGCACCCGAGGCTGCTCGTCGGCGAGCCGACCGACCCGCAACAGCAGGTCGGCCAGCGCGGCGCGGTCCACCGGATCGGCTCCCCGGTGCCCGCGCAGCAGCGGTGCCGCGCGGGGCGCGTCGACCAACTCCATGGCGTCGGTGTCGGTCAGCGGCACCGCCCGCCAGGCCCGGTCGCCGAGCAGTTCGGTGGCGACGCCACCCAGCCCGAAGCCGACCACCGGCCCGAACGCCGGATCCTCGACCAGCTCCACCACGCAGGCCACTCCCGGCGGCACCATCGGCTGCACCAGGACGTCGGCGCCGAAGCTGGCCGCCAACTCCGAACAGGCCCGGCGCACGGCGGCGGCGTCCGACAGGTCGAGGCGGACCGCGCCGAGGTCGAGGCGGTGCCGCAGCCCAGCGGCGGCCGCCTTGAGCGCGACCGGGAAACCGAGTCGCGTCGCCGCGTCGACGGCCTCCTCCACCGAGGAGGCCGGCACCGACTCGACCACGTCGATGCCGTACGCGGCGAGCAGCGACCCCGGATCGACGCCCTCGGCCCGCAACGCCGCCGTCGCCGCCGACTGGTCGATGTCGGGCAGATCGGGCAGGGTGCCGGGCAACCGACGCAGCCAGTGGGCGTACTCGGTGACCCGGGCCAGCGACCGGACCGCCTCCTCCACGCTCGGGTACGACGGCATCCCGGCCGGGGCCCGGCCGACCAGGAAGGTCGCCACCGCCGGCTTGCCGGCCGAGAGCGCCGCGGGCAACGCGGCGGTGAGATCGGCCTCGCTGCCGGTGAACTGACCAGGCAGCGGCGGCGCGAAGAGCGCCACCAGGGCGTCGACGGACTCGTCGGCGGCAGCCTCGGCGAGAGCCTGGGCGAACTCGGCCGCGCTGGCCCTCGGCCCGACGTCGCGCGGATAGCCGACCGCGACGGTCAACCCCTGGGCGGTGCAGGCGGTGGCGGCCAACCCCGTCAACGCCGAGGAGTTACCGACGACACCGACCCGGTCGCCGGCGGGCAGCGGCTGGTTGGCCAGCAGCACCCCGACATCGAGCAGCTCGCCGACGGTGTCCACCCGGATCACCCCGGACTGGGCGAACAGCGCGCTGACCGCCGTGGAGTCCGGGCCGGTGGAATCGCCGAGCCCGGCTGGGCGGACCGGTGACGCCAGCGCCACCACCGGCTTGTCCCGGCCGATGCGCCGGGCCAGCCGGGCGAACTTGCGCGGGTTGCCGAAGGTCTCCAGGTACAACATGATCACGTCGGTCGCCGGGTCGTCCTGCCAGTACTGCAGCAGGTCGTTGCCGGAGACGTCGGCCCGGTTGCCGGCCGAGACGAAGCTGGACAGTCCCAGCCCCCGCCGGTCGGCCTCGGCCAGCAACGCCACACCGAACGCGCCTGACTGACTGAAGATGCCGACCCGGCCCGCCGGCGGCAGACGCGGGGCGAGGGTGGCGTTGAGGCGTACCGTCGGATCGGTGTTCGCCACCCCCAGGCAGTTGGGGCCGATCACCCGCATGCCCGCGGCGTGGGCGGCGCGCACCAGCGTGCGCTGGGCGGCGGCCCCATCGATGCCGGCCTCGGCGAAGCCGGCGGAGATGACGACCAGTCCGTGCACCCCGGCCGCCGCGGCGTCGGCGACCACGGCCGCGGCGGCGTCCGGCGGCACCGCCACCACGGCCAGGTCGACGGGCAGGCCGGCGTCGGCCGCCGACGGGTACGCGGGCAGGCCGGCCACCCGGGCGGCGCTCGGGTGCACCGGCACCACCGACCCGGTGAACCCGCCGTCACGCAGGTGCCCGAGCACCGCCGCACCGACGCCCTGACCGGTTGCGCTGGCACCGTAGACGGCGACGCCACGTGGCGCGAGCAGCCGGGCGATGGAGCGCGCCTCGGTGCGGTGTTCGCGGCCGCGTTGCACCTCCAGGGTCGCCTCGGTGGGGGCGATGGGGAAGCTCAGGTGCACCACGCCGTCGGCGAACTGCCGCTGGATCTGGTACCCGAAGTCGGCGAAGACCCGCAGCATCTGGCCGTTGGCCGGGAGGACCTCGGCCACGAAGTTGACGATGCCGGCCCGCCGGGCGGCGTCGGCGAGATGCTCCATCAACACCGAGCCGATCCCCCGCCCCTGGTGAGCGTCCTCGACCACGAAGGCGACCTCGGCGTCGGGAGACTCGGGGCCGAGCCGTTCGTAGCGGCCGACGGCGACGATCCGCCCGCCCGCCAACACCACGAACGCCTCCCGGTCGCGGTGGTCGACGTTGACGAAGCGTTGCAGGTCGCGTTCGGGGATACGCGGGTACGGCGAGAAGTAGCGCAGGTAACGGGTGCGCTCGGAGAATCGGGAGTGCATCGCCACGATCTCCGGCGCGTCCGACGGACGGATCGGTCGCAGCTGGACGGTGCTGCCGTCACTGAGCAGCACGTCCACGGCTTGTTCGGCTGTGGTCACCTCGGGCGGCCCTCCCCCGGCTGATTCACTCAGTCACGCGGATCGTGCGGGTCGAGCCCGAGCAGCGGGAAGACCGCCTTGCGGGTCGCCGCGATCGCCCGGTCCACCTGGTTCGGCTCGCCGGTGGGCTGCCACGGCTCGTATCCCGGATCGACGTCGTCGGTCATCCGCAGCGGCACGTCGAAGCCGGGACGGCGGGCCGTGGCCAGTTCCCGCCAGGCCGGCGGGGTCAGCGTGGCCGGGTCCAGCGGCGCCCCGGTGGCCACCGCCAGCAGGTGCGTCCAGGCCCGGGGTACCACCTCGACCAGGGCGTATCCCCCGCCGCCGGTGGCCACCCAGCGGCCGTCGCACAACTCGTCGGCGAGCGCCCGCAGCGCCAGGTACGTGGCGCGCTGGCCGTCCACGGAGAGGTGCAGGTCGGCGAGCGGATCGACGCGGTGGGCATCGGCTCCGCACTGGGTGAACAGCAGCTGCGGGCGGAAGGCGCGCAGCACCGACGGCACGATCGCGTGGAAGGCGCGCTGCCAGCCGGCGTCCTCGACGCCCGGCGGCAACGGGATGTTGACCGCGGTGCCGGCGGCGTTCGGGCCGCCGGTCTCGTCCGGGAAGCCGGTGCCGGGGAAGAGCGCCAGCGGGGTCTCGTGCAGGCTGACGGTCATCACCCGGGGGTCGTCCCAGAAGATCTGCTGTACGCCGTCGCCGTGGTGCACGTCCACGTCGACGTACGCGATGCGCTCGGCGCCCAGGTCGAGCAGCCGGGCGATGGCCACGGCCGGGTCGTTGTAGACGCAGAACCCGGCGGCGCGGGCGGGCATCGCGTGGTGCAGGCCGCCGGCCACATTGACGGCGCGGCGGGCCTCCCCGCGCCACACCGCCTCGGCCGCGGCCACACTCGCCCCGGCGACCAGCGCGCTGGACTCGTGCATCCCCTCGAAGACGGGATTGTCGGAGGTGCCCAGACCGAAGCCGGCGAAGAGCGGGTCGCGCGGAGCTATCCGGACCGCGTCCAGATAACGCGGGGCGTGCACCCGGGTGAGCAACGCGTCGTCGGCGGGCGTCGGCGGCACCAACCGCACCCCGGGTCGTTGCAGGATGCCGAGCTCACGGGCGAGCGCGATGGTCAACTCCACCCGCACCGGGTCGAGCGGGTGGTCACCGAGGTCGTAGGCGAGCAGCGACTCGTCCCACACCACCACCGTGTCGTCGGACATCTGCCCATGGTCGCACGGGCCCGGTCGAGCGGCTGGGCGGCGGGCCAGGTGCGGTCAGGCGTCGGGTGCCGGGCCGGTGGCCACCGGCCGCCCCGGGTCGGCCACCCAGTTGCTCCACGAACCGACGTAGAGCGCGACGTCGGTCCGGCCCGCCAGGTGCAGGGCGAGTACGGCCTGCGCGGCGGTCACCCCCGAGCCGCAGTACGCCCCCACGGGTACCGCGTCGGTGACCCCGGCCGCGGCGAAGCGGTCGCGCAGCGCCTCGGCGGCCGGGAAGCGGCCGGCGGCGACGTACTCGGGAGCGGGCAGGTTCACCGCACCAGGAATGTGACCGGCGACCGGGTCGACCGGTTCGTGCTCGCCCCGGTAGCGGGGTGCGGCCCGCACGTCGAGCAGGACACCGTCGGCGGCGGCCAGCCGGGCAGCAGCCGCGGCGTCCAGCACCGGCAGCGCACCCGGCGCGACGATCACGTCGCCCGGCCGGGGGGACTCCTCGTCGGTGCTGGTGGGCAGGCCGGCGGCGATCCAGGCCGGGAAGCCGCCGGACAGCAGCCGCACCGGCCGGTGTCCCGCCCAACGCAGCGTCCACCAGGCGCGGGCCGCCGACATGCCGTCGCCGCCGTCGTACACCACCACGGGGTGACCGGCACGTACGCCGGCGGCACGCAACGCCGCCTGCAGCGCGGCCGGGTCGGGCAGGGGGTGCCGCCCGGCCGGGCCGGGCGGGCCACAGAGCGCGGTGTCCAGGTCGACGAAGACCGCGCCGGGCAGGTGTCCCACCGCGTAGTCGTCCCGCCCCGGCGGGCCGGTCAGCCGCCAGCGGACGTCGAGCAGGGTCGGCGGGTCGGCCCCGCCGATTTCGGCGGCGAGCGGCTCGGCCTCGACCAGAAGATCCTCGGTACCGGACATGGCGTCCAGTCAACACCATCAGTAACCGCAGCGGCGGTTCGGCGGCAGGAGATCGAGGCGCGGCAGGGTACCATCGAGCCTTGGAGGGCCGCTGACACCATGAAGTCTCACGACCTGGTCGACACGACCGAAATGTACCTGCGTACGATCCTCGAGCTCGAAGAGGAGGGTGTGCCGCCGCTACGCGCCCGGATCGCCGAACGGTTGCGCCAGAGCGGCCCCACCGTGAGCCAGACCGTCGCCCGAATGGAACGCGACGGCCTGCTCACCGTCGAGGGCGACCGGCACCTGAGCCTCACCGAGCAGGGACGCAGCAGCGCCGTCTCGGTGATGCGCAAGCACCGGCTCGCCGAGCTGCTGCTGGTCAACGTGATCGGGATGCCCTACGAGGAGGCCCACGAAGAGGCCTGCCGCTGGGAGCACGTGATGAGCGACGCGGTCGAGAAGCGGGTCTACGACCTGCTGAATCGGCCGACCCGATCGCCCTACGGCAACCCGATCCCCGGGCTGGAGCAGCTGGGCTCGCCCAGCCGGGCCGAGCCGGAGCCGATCGACGGCGAGCGCAACCTGGCCTTCCCCGGCCTCACCGGCAAGGTGATCGTGCGGCGGATCTGCGAGAGCGTGCAGACCGACGCGGAGGTGCTCCGGCAGCTGCACGCCGCCGGCGTCGACCCGGGGGCCACGGTGACGGTGGCGCAGGAACGTGACGCCGTGTCGATCGACCGCTCCGGCGAGAGCGTACGGCTGCCCCGCGAGGTCGCCTCCCGGGTCTTCGTCGCCGCCGCCTGATCCTGGCTCAGCTCACGTACGGGCAGTGCCGGCAGCCCCGACCGCAGCAGGTGCCACGGCGGGCCAGGAAACCCGCCGTGAGCACGAACAGCCCGCTGTCCGGGTCGAGGTAGCCGGCATCTCCCGCGGCCAGCGCGGTCGCGTGCGCGGCAAGGAGCCGATCCCGCCCGGGGTGATCCGGCGGCAGCCGGGACGGGTGCGGCTCGGTCAGGGGCCGCGCCGCCAGGGGCCGTCGCTGCACGCTCATCCCGGGCAGTCTAGGGGCCGGGCGACGCGCCCTGGCCAGTCCTGGCACCGGCCGAGCTAGCCGAACCAGGTGATCTCCTGACCGTGCCCACGGGTCCAGGCGAGCGGCTGGCCGTCGAGCGCGAGCACGTTGAAGTGTGCTCCGCTCGGCGGCTGCGGCAGTCCGTCGTACGGCAGCACCAACGGCCCCTCGTTGGCGATCCAGTGGCCGGGCAGCCCGCGTACCAACTCGGCGAAGGCCGCCCGGCGCGGCGCTGGCACCAGGTAGAGCACGCTGGTGTGGAAGACCACCAGGGTGGCGTCGGCCGGCGCCTGTGCGGCCAGGGCCGGCAGGTCGTCCACCAGGTCACCGCGGACCAGCAGCGGAGGATCGGCGACGGCGACGGCCGCCGCGGCCCGCAGCCGGGCCCGGCGGTGCTCGTGCTCCGGCCAGATCAACGCGTCGAGCCAGGCCACGTCCGCCGGGTTCGTCACGTCCAGCGGGTTCAGGTCCAGGCCGGCCCGCCACACCACCTCGGGTCGGCGGGCCGGCGGTGCCAGGTTCGTGGCCACGCAGTCCAGCACCGGCTCTCCCGTACCGATCAGGTGGCTGCCCGACGCGTCCGTGGTCGGGCCGCCGCCGGCGTAGCGGTAGGCGTACCGGTCGGGGTAGAGGCAGAGCCCGGCGGAGGCACCGACCTCCAGCAACGCCAGCGGCTGCGGCAGGGCCGCCAGCAGCGGCAGCAGTACGGCGCAGCGCCCGGCCTCATTGGTCTGCGTCACCCGGGTCCGGATCTCCGCCTCGATCGCCGACCAGTTCGCCAGGGCGTAGTCGCGGAAGGCAGCCGGATCCTCGACCGGCCCGCCGAGCAGGCGCACCACGCCGAAGAGCAGGTTCGGTTGCTGTTTGGCCGGCGCAAGGCTGCCGATCAGGGTGAGCAGTCTGTCGTCGCGGGACACCGAGTGCGCCAGCCGCTCGTACGCCGGCGAGACCCCGTGCGCTTCGTGCCCGGCGAACCTGGCGTACCGCTCCGCGATCGTCATCGGCCGATGATCGCAGTGGAGGCCGTGCCGAGGTCAGGTGCCGGACCAGGGATTTCGCTCACATGTGGACCACGGCGATGCGCTCCTCCTTCGGCCGGTCCGGCTCCGCGACGAGCCTGTGCAGGTCGTCCGGGTCACTGGTCGGCAACACCACCGGACGTGTGAACTCCAGGGCGGTGCGGGGGGCCACCTGGTTTATGGTGCGCCCTCCAGGGCGCTACGTTGCCGGAATGGACTGCTACACCTGCCGGACCGAGGCACGGTTCGACACGCTGCCGCCGCGGGAACGCGTCGACGCCGACGTGCACTGGCGGGTGGTGCACGCGTTCGACAGCCGACTGCCCGGCTGGCTGGTGCTCGTTCCGCGCCGGCACGTGACGTCGATCGCCGAGCTGACCGACGCCGAGGCGGCGAGCCTCGGCACCTGGCAGGTCCGGCTCTCGCGGGCGTTGACCGCCGTCACCGGCTGCGTGAAGACCTACGTCATGCAGTACGCCGAACAAGCAGGCTTCGCGCACGTCCACTTCCATGTGGTGCCGCGCCTGGCGGACATCCCGCCCGACCACCGTGGCCCGCGCGCCTTCGCCTACCTCCACGCGCCACCCGACGAGCGTGTCCCCGAGGCCACCATGGACGCCCTCGCCATCGAGTTGCGCGGACACCTCGCTACCGAATCCACCCCATGAACCGCCGTCGGTGCAGCATCCCGGCCGGCACCCAGGTCAGGTCCTGACGAGCGGTCTCGACCAATCTTGGTACGAGGGTGCCCCTGGGAGGGCCGTTTCGGTCCAAGATCCCAAGAAGACGATCGAGCCCCGGGCGGGTACCCGCCCGGGGCTCGTCGCGTACTCGTACGTCAGCTGCAGCCGCTGGTGGAGCCGCAGCCCTCGCAGACGTAGCAGCTACCGGCCGGGCGCATCTTCGTACCGCAGGTGAAGCAGAGCGGTGCGTCGGCGGCCTTGCCGATCACGGCCTCCAGCAGTTCGGTGCTGGAGCCGACCGACGGTGCCGGCTTGGCGGCGGCGACGTCGGCGAGCTCCTGGGCCGGCTGGGCCACCGGGCCGATCTTCGGCTCGGTCGGTGCCTCGACCGGGGCGGAGGAGGCCATGGCGGTGAGATCCGTGCCGTTCGCCTCCGCCTCGGCCTCGGCCCGCAGCTGTGCGGCCCGCTCCTGGGCGGTGAAGATGCCCAGCTCCGCGCGGCGCTCGTAGGGCAGGAAGTCCAGCGCCAGGCGACGGAAGATGTAGTCCATCACCGAGGCGGCCATCCGCACGTCCGGGTCGTCGGTCATGCCGGCCGGCTCGAAGCGCATGTTGGTGAACTTGCTGACGTACGTCTCCAGCGGGACGCCGTACTGCAGTCCGATGGAGATGGCCACCGAGAAGGCGTCCATCACACCGGCCAGGGTCGAGCCCTGCTTCGACATCTTGAGGAAGACCTCGCCGAGGCCGTCGTCGGGGTACGACGAGGCGGTGAGGTAGCCCTCGGCGCCACCGACGGAGAAGCTGACCGTCTGCGAGGGGCGCTTCTTCGGCAGCCGCTTGCGCACCGGGCGGTACTCGACGACCTTCTCGACCACCGGCTCGACGGCCGTGGTCGCCTCCGGCTCGGCGGCCTTCTTCTTCGCCGCCGACAGCGGCTGGCCGACCTTGCAGTTGTCCCGGTAGATCGCGAGCGCCTTGAGGCCGAGCTTCCAGCCCTCGAAGTAGATCCTCTCGACGTCGGAGACGGTCGCCTGCTCCGGCATGTTGACCGTCTTGGAGATGGCGCCGGAGATGAACGGCTGGACCGCCGCCATCATCCGCACGTGGCCCATCGGCGCGATGGACCGCTCGCCCATGGCGCAGTCGAAGACCGGGTAGTGCTCCGGCTTGAGGCCGGGGGCGTCGACCACGTGGCCGTTGTCGGCGATGTGCTCGACGATCGCCTCGACCTGCTCCTCCGGGTAGCCGAGGGAGCGCAGCGCGCGCGGCACGGTCTGGTTGACGATCTGCATCGAGCCGCCGCCGACCAGCTTCTTGAACTTGACCAACGCCAGGTCCGGCTCGACACCGGTGGTGTCGCAGTCCATCATCAGACCGATGGTGCCGGTCGGCGCGAGCACGCTGGCCTGGGAGTTTCGCCAGCCGTTCTTCTCACCGATCTTGTTGCCCTGGGTCCACTGCTTCGTGGCCTCGCGGACCACCGCGGTGGCCACCGTGCCGGTCGGCTTGATCTCGTCGTTGGCCGCGGCGTGCTTGCGCATGACCCGCTTGTGCGGCTCGGCGTTGCGGGCGTAGCCGTCGTACGCGCCGACGATGCCGGCCAGCTCCGCCGAGCGGCGGTACGCCGTGCCGGTCATCAGCGAGGTGATCGCGGCGGACAGCGAGCGACCCTGGTCCGAGTCGTACGGCAGGCCGGAGGCCATCAGCAGGGCGCCGAGGTTGGCGTACCCGATGCCGAGCTGCCGGTACGCCCGGGTGGTGTCGCCGATCTTCTCGGTCGGGAAGTCGGCGAAGCAGATCGAGATGTCCATCGCGGTGATGACCAGCTCGACCGACCTGACGAACTTCTCCACCTCGAAGCCACCGTCGGCGCGGAGGAACTTCATCAGGTTCAGTGAGGCCAGGTTGCACGAGGAGTTGTCCAGGTGCAGGTACTCCGAGCACGGGTTACTCGCGGTGATCCGACCGGTCTCCGGGCAGGTGTGCCAGTCGTTGATCGTGTCGTCGTACTGCAGGCCGGGGTCGGCGCAGTCCCAGGCGGCCTGGGAGATGGTACGGAAGAGCTTCTTGGCGTCGATGGTCTCGATCACCGAGCCGTCGAGGCGACCGCGCAGGTCGAAGCCGCCGCTGTTCTCCACCGCCGTCATGAACTCGTCGGAGACCCGGACCGAGTTGTTGGCGTTCTGGTACTGCACGCTGACGATGTCGGCGCCACCGAGGTCCATGTCGAACCCGGCGTCGCGCAGCGCGCGGATCTTGTCCTCCTCGCGCGCCTTGGTGGTCACGAAGTCCTCGATGTCGGGGTGGTCGACGTCGAGGATGACCATCTTGGCCGCCCGTCGGGTGGCACCGCCGGACTTGATGGTGCCGGCGCTCGCGTCGGCGCCCCGCATGAAGCTGACCGGACCGGAGGCGGTGCCACCGGAGGAGAGCAGCTCCCGGGAGGACCGGATCCGGGACAGGTTGACCCCGGAGCCCGAGCCGCCCTTGAAGATCAGCCCTTCCTCTTTGTACCAGTCCAGGATGGAATCCATCGAATCATCCACAGATAGGATGAAACACGCGCTGACCTGCGCGGGTGACGGGGTGCCGACGTTGAACCAGACCGGCGAGTTGAAGCTGAACACCTGGTGCAGCAGCATCCAGGTCAGCTCGTGGGCGAAGACCTCGGCGTCGGCCGGGGAGGCGAAGTAGCCGTACTCCTCGCCGGCGGTGCGGTAGGTGGTCACCACCCGGTCGATCAACTGCCGCAGCGACCACTCGCGCTCCGGGGTGCCCACCGCCCCCCGGAAGTACTTGGTGGTCACGATGTTGGCCGCGTTGACGCTCCAACTCTCCGGGTACTCCACCCCGCGCTGCTCGAAGTTGATCGAGCCGTCCCGCCAGTTCGTCATCACGATGTCGCGGCGCTCCCAGGCGACCTCGTCGTACGGGTGCACCCCATCGGTGGTCCAGACCCGCTCGATCTTCAGCCCCGCGCCCGCCTTGCTCCGTGCCCTGCTTGTTGTCACGCCATCCCCCGGCATCTCATCCGCCCCCTCGTCCGCGCGGCCCCGCGCGATCCGACTGTCACTACTGGTCAAGAAGTTCACTGCGCGGGACCGGCGACACCGGCCGACTCGGTCCCGGCGCCCTCCCGGGCGCGCGCGGCGGCCCGCAGCGTGTCGATCTCCCGCTCGAAGTCGGCGAGCGAGTCGAACGACCGGTAGACGCTGGCGAACCGCAGGTAGGCGACCTCGTCCAGATCCCGTAGCGGACCCAGGATGACCAGCCCCACCTCGTTGCTGGGGATCTCGGCGGCCCCCTTGGCCCGGATGGTCTCCTCGACCCGCTGCGCCAGCAGCGCGATCGAGTCCTCGTCGACCGGCCGGCCCTGGCACGCCTTGCGCACCCCGCCGATGATCTTCGTGCGGCTGAACGGTTCGGTCACTCCGCTGCGCTTGACCACGGCGAGCACCGCCTCCTCGACGGTGGTGAACCGCTTGCCGCACTCCGGGCACGCCCGCCGCCGACGGATCAACTGGCCGTCGTCGGCCTCCCGCGAGTCGACCACCCGGGAGTCGGCGTGCCGGCAGTACGGACACCGCATCGCCCGACCTCCTCGATCGACCACAGGCCCGCCCTCGCCCGCCTCCGGGCACGCCGCAGGACGCCGGAACCAACCCACAGGGTGGCCCGCCGGTTTGGCGGTACGGGAGTGCGGTCGGTAGTCGAACCCAACCTGTAGGCAACTTACGCCCATGTGACTACTACATCTAGGGGTCGACGGTATGCCGCCGACGATCGGAGGTCAAGTTGGTCGGCGTGTCCGGCGCGTCACCCGCACACCCCCTCACCCCCCGCAGTTTCGCGCAACCGGAGAGCCCAACGCGGACCGGCCACGCCGGTTACCGGCCGGCCGGCCGAGATCGGTGACGCTCCGGACAATGTCGAACACCCGTTCGATCAGACGTACCATTATCAGAACGGGTGTACGACTGTCGCGGGTTTCCGTCGCAACACGCCGAGATAGGTCGTACAGATGTTTGAAAAAGACCGATCTCACCTATACGGTCATGAACAGCCGGAGGTGACCATGGTCGACCCACCGGCCGGCAGATCACCGCATGCACCACGAGCCGCCGAGGCACCCGGCGCCGACCAGGGAGGACGCGTGACCGAGGATCGGGCCAACCGGCCACAGAGCCCGCAGCAGAGCACCGAGGCGGGCCCGCCGGCCGCCCGACGCCGGAGCGTCACCCGCACCCGGCCCGGACAGCCCGCCGTACGCCCGGTGGCTCCGGTGGTCAGCGCCTACCCCGACCCGGCGACGGTCGACCTGACCGCCCGGCAGCGGCGCATCCTCGACTTCATCCGCACCTGGGTGGAGCGCCACGGCTACCCGCCGAGCGTGCGGGAGATCGGCGAGGCGGTCGGGCTGGTCTCTCCGTCGAGCGTCGCCTACCAGCTCAAGGAGTTGGAGAAGAAGGGCTTCCTGCGACGTGATCCGAACCGCCCGCGGGCGGTCGACGTCCGCCCCCCCAGCGACGTCGACGACGAACTGAGCCGCTCCCAGCGCCCCACGCCGGCATACGTGCCGATGCTCGGCCGGATCGCCGCCGGCGGGCCGATCCTCGCCGAGCAGTCGATGGAAGAGGTCTTCCCGCTGCCCCGCGAACTGGTCGGGGAGGGTGAGGTCTTCATGCTCCAGGTCAAGGGCGACTCCATGCTCGACGCGGCGATCTGCGACGGCGACTGGGTGGTGGTCCGGCAGCAGCCGACCGCGGACTCCGGCGAGATCGTCGCCGCGATGCTCGACGGCGAGGCGACCGTGAAGACCTACCGCCGACGCGACGGCCACGTCTGGCTGATGCCCCAGAATCCGGCCTTCGACCCGATCCCGGGCGACGACGCCACCATCATGGGTCGGGTGGTCGCGGTACTGCGCCGCATCTGACGCAGCAGCACGACCGGTGCTGACCCGAGGTCAGTACCGGTCCCCCCGATAGCCGTAGTTGCCGCGGACCTGGCCGTACGGCTCGTTGCCGTCCTCGCGGTAACGAGCGGAGCGCCGCCCACGCTGGTCCGGCTCCGCCGGGCCACCCCGCCGTGGCGGTTCGGCACGGCCACCACCGCCACCCGGCTGCCCGCCGGCACGGCCCCCGGCACCGCCGTAGACTCCGCTGCCGGGGCGGCCACCGCCGCCCGACGGTCGGCCACCGCCCGGTCGCCCGCCGTAGACGGGAGCACCGTCACCACCGGGTCGACCACCACCGCCGTAGACGCCACCGCCGCCCTGGCCCGGGCGGGCACCGTTGCCGGCGGCGGGCCGGCCACCGCCGTAGACGGCTCCCGGCCGTGCGCCGCCGCCCGGTCGCTCGCCGCCCGGCTGCCCGCCGTAGACGCCACCGGACGGCGCGCCGCCGTAGACCCCGCCCGGGCCGCGATCCTGTGCCGGGCCGGGGCCACCGCCCTTACGGCCCGGACCGTCGCCGTCGTCGTCGCCGTCACGCTTCCGGCCGGCCGGCGCGGGCCGCTTGCGGGCCCGCAGAATGCCGAAGATTCCCGCGCCGACGAGCAACGCGCCGAGCACACCGACCGTGGCGATCAGGCTCGTGATGTCGTTCAGGGTCAACCCGTCGATCCACGAGCGACCGGCCGCGCTGTTCGCCGCGTTCGGGTCGTTGGCCAGGTCCTTCGGGCCCTCGGTGGAGGGGGTGTAGGCGAGCACGTCGACCGGGTCGTCGTCTTCGAGGTGGCCGGCGTCGGAGACGGTCAGGAACGTCTTGCCGTCGGGCGAGTAGGCAATCGCCTCGCCGAACGGGTCGGCCAGGGCGGTGACCCGGGGCGTGGTCGTGGTCAGTGCGGTGACGATGTCACCGTTCTGGACGTCGTACTCGAAGGCGTCGGCGTAGGTGCGCAGCACCACCCGGGAACCGTCCAGCGACCGGGCGGCACCGGTGATCGCGACGCGACCGAAGGTGCTCAACGGATTCTCGGTGTCCGTCTTCGGCAGCTCGACATCGCCGACCTTCTTCATCGGCACCGGTTCGGTGTCGCCGGTCTTCAGCGGCCCGTCCGGGGTGAAGATCTCGGCCTTCCCAGCGGTGACCTTCGTGATGATCAGCGGAAGTTTGTCGTCGCCGATCAGCAGCGCCTCGGCGTCGCGCGGCTTGCCGTCCGGGTACGACAGCCGATGCAGCTTCGGCTGGCTGCCGCCGCCGATCGGCATGCTCCAGACCGCCACCCGCTCGCGGCGCTCGCGGCTGGTGACGTTGTCGCCGGTGTCGGCGATCCACAGCGTCTTGCCGTCCGGCGAGACGGCGAGATCCTCGGTGTCCAGCGGTCCCCCGCCGGAGTAGGGCACCTGGCGTACGACCTGGCAGTCCTTGTTGAGGTAGAAGACCTGCTTGCGGTCTTCCTGGTCGGTGCTGTCATTGATGACGATGTAGCCGTTGCGAGTGGCCACCAGGCCGGAGAGCTCACGCAGCCGCGAGTCGGAGACCGAGCACTGCTTCTTGCCCGCCGCCGTGACCGGCGGCCCCGCAGCGGCGACCGGGGGCGCCGCTGCCACAGGAGACGCTGCCTTCGCGGGCGACGAGCCGGGCGCGGCGAGCGCGGCACCGGTGACCGCCACGGTGGCCCCGACCAGGCCGAGGGCAACCGTGACGGAGGAAACAGTGCGGAGCATGAAAGAAGTGTCGCATGCCGAAGGTTTCCATCGGGTGACGCCGCTGGGCGGTCACGAGGCGGTACGAACCGCCTCCGCCGTGTTGCCGAACGGGGCCAATTCCGCCGCGAACGCCTCGTTGACCCGTACGTGCACCATCGTCCCCTCCGGCAGGTGGGCGGTGCTCAGCACCTCTCCCTGCCGGTGCAGGCGGGCCACCAGGTCACCCCGGTCGTACGGCAGCACGACGCGCACCTCGACCGCCGGACGGGGCAGCCGCCGCTCGATCGCGTCGCGCAGATCGTCGATGCCGCGGCCGCGGTGCGCGGAGACGAAGATCGCCTCGGGCCAGAGTCGCTTGAGCCGAAGCAGGGTCTCCTCGTCGGCCGCGTCGGTCTTGTTGACCACCAACAGCTCGGGCAGCCGGTCGGCACCGACCTCGCCCAGCACCTCACGGACGGCCCGGACCTGCTCCTCCGGATCGGGGTGTGCGCCGTCGACCACGTGCACGACCAGGTCGGCCTCGGCGACCTCCTCCAGCGTGGAGCGGAACGCCTCGACGATCTGGTGCGGGAGGTGCCGGACGAAACCGACCGTGTCGGACAGGGTGTAGACCCGCCCGTCGGAGGTGGTGGATCGGCGGGTGGTCGGGTCGAGCGTGGCGAAGAGCGCGTTCTCCACCAGCACACCGGCCCCGGTCAGGCGGTTGAGCAGGCTCGACTTGCCGGCGTTGGTGTAGCCGGCGATCGCCACCGCGGGCACGCCGTTACGGGTGCGGCGGGCGCGCTTGGTCTCGCGTACGGTCCGCATGGCCTTGATCTCCCGGCGCAGCCGGGAGATGCGGTGGCGGATGCGCCGTCGGTCGGTCTCCAGCTTGGTCTCACCCGGACCACGCACGCCCACGCCACCTCCGGCGCCGCCACCACGGCCGGAGCCGCCGGTCTGCCGGGACAGCGTCTCGCCCCAACCACGCAGGCGGGGCAGGAGGTATTCCAGCTGGGCCAGCTCGACCTGGGCCCGGCCCTCCTTGCTCTTGGCGTGCTGGGCGAAGATGTCGAGGATCAGCGCGGTGCGGTCGACCACCTTGACCTTGGTGCGCTGCTCCAGGTTGCGCAGCTGGGACGGGGACAGCTCGCCGTCGCAGATGACCGTGTCGGCGCCCGCGGAGAGCACCAGCGAGCCGAGATCGTCGACCTTGCCGCGACCGATGTAGGTCGCCGGATCGGGGCGGTTGCGTCGCTGGATCAGCCCTTCGAGCACCTGCGAGCCGGCGGTCTCGGCCAGCGCGGCCAGCTCGGTGAGGGAGTTTTCGGCGTCGAGGAGGGTGCCCTCGGTCCAGACGCCGACCAGGACCACGCGCTCCAGCCGGAGCTGGCGGTACTCGACCTCGGTGACGTCGGTCAGCTCGGTGGAGAGGCCGGGGACCCGTCGCAGTGCCTGCCGTTCGGAGAGCTCGTACTCGCCGGTGGTGGCCTCGAGCTCGTCGTCGGGGATGGAAACGTAGGTCTCCTGGTCTCGCAAGCGTCTCTCCTGTCCGTTCTGTGCATGTACCGAGCAATCCTGACATGTGTCAACGCCCGTTGCACCTGGTATATGCCCACCGCGCAAAGAGGCAAAAGTGGGGGTGGGTGCCGGTTGCCCCGGCCGGGCGAGTAGAAATGCGGACGAGCCGTTCAGCGCCGACGGAGGGACCTGCGTGGCCACCACCCGACTGCCCAGTGCCGGATTCTCGATCACGATCCGGATCGCCGTACCCGCCGACGCCTCCTCGATCGGCCGGCTCACCACCTCGGTCGGTGAGGCCGGGGCGATCGTCACCGCGCTGGACGTGGTCGACTCCGACCCCTCCAACGTGATCGTCGACCTGACCTGCGACACCGCCGACACCAGCCACGCCGACCAGGTGGTCGAGGCGCTCAAGGCGCTCGACGGCGTGGACGTGCGCAAGGTCTCCGACCGCACCTTCCTCCTGCACCTGGGCGGCAAGATCGAGGTGAGCCCGAAGGTCGCGCTGCGCAACCGCGACGAGCTGTCCCGCGCGTACACCCCGGGGGTTGCCCGGGTCTGCCAGGCGATCGCGGAGAACCCCGCCGACGCCCGCCGGTTGACCATCAAGCGCAACACCGTGGCCGTGGTCAGCGACGGCTCGGCCGTGCTGGGGCTGGGCAACCTCGGTCCCGCGGCGTCGCTGCCGGTGATGGAGGGCAAGGCGGCGCTGTTCAAGCGCTTCGGCGGGGTGGATGCCTGGCCGGTGGTGCTCGACACCCAGGACACCGACGAGATCGTCGCCATCGTCAAGGCGATCGCGCCCGCGTACGGCGGGATCAACCTGGAGGACATCGCGGCGCCGCGGTGCTTCGAGATCGAGGCGCGGCTGCGCGAGGCGCTGGACATCCCGGTCTTCCACGACGACCAGCACGGCACCGCCATCTGCGTGCTGGCCGCGCTGACCAACGCGCTGCGCGTGGTGGGCAAGCAGCTCGCGGACGTACGGGTGGTGGTCTCCGGTGCCGGCGCGGCGGGCACCGCGATCATGAAGCTGCTGCTGCGTCAGGGCGTCGGCGACATCATCGCCTACGACCGGCAGGGTGCCCTGCACCGCGGCCAGACCGGCCTCAACCCGGCCTGGCAGTGGCTGGCCGAGAACACCAACACCGACGGCTACGCCGGCGACCTGCCCGGCGCGTTGAACGGTGCGGACGTCTTCATCGGGGTGAGCGCGCCGAACCTGCTCACCGGAGACGACATCGCCACGATGGCCAAGGACGCGATCGTCTTCGCGCTGGCCAACCCGGACCCGGAGGTCGATCCCCGGGAGGCACGCAAGCACGCCGCCGTCGTGGCGACCGGCCGCTCCGACCAGCCGAACCAGATCAACAACGTGCTCGCCTTCCCGGGTGTCTTCCGCGGCATGCTCGACGCGCACGCCGAGGAGTTCACCGAGGAGATGGCGCTCGCCGCCGCCCGCGCCATCGCCGATGTGGTCGGCGAAGAGAAGATCAACCCGACGGTGATCGTGCCGAGCGTCTTCGACTCCCGGGTGGCCCCGGCGGTCGCCGCCGCCGTTCGCGCCGCCGCCCAGAACCCCGCCGTCACCCCACCGCCCGCCGCCGACCCGGGCCCCGCCGACCTCCCCGAGATCGCCGCCACCGCCTCCGCCACTCCCTGACCCCAACCCCCACCCCAGGCCGATGCTCGGCAGCCGTTGACCTCAGCCTCCTGGGCACACGTGACGGTCACGGCGTCACTGAGCGTCACGGTGACCAGAAGTGCAGGATCGGTGGGGGTCAGGGGCGGGTGAGGGTGCCGGTGGCGATCAGGAGGGCGGGGCCGGAGAGCCAGCAGGAGTCCTCGGCGAGGGTCACCGTGAGGCGGCCGCCGGGGACGTCGACGGCGACTGTGCCGACCTCGCGGGCGGCCTCGTGCAGGGCCACCGCCGCCACGGCGCAGGCACCCGTGCCGCAGGACAGGGTCTCGGCGGAGCCCCGCTCGTAGACCCGCATCAGCACGTGCGCGTCGACGCCGTCGACCGGCTCTGCGACGGCGGTGAACTCGACGTTCACCCCGGCCGGGAAGACCGCCGGGTCGTATCCGGGCGCCCGGGTCAGATCCAGCCCGGCCAGGTCGAGCCCCGCGGAGACGGGACAGACCAGATGCGGGTTACCGACGTCCACCGCCGTGCCGGGCAGGGTCAGCCCGCCCAGGGCGGCGGCGGAGGCGCCGTACAGCCGGGGGCGGCGCATCTCGACGGCGACGGCGTCCCCCTCGACCCGCGCGCGCACGATGCCGGCCCGGGTGGCCACCGGCAGCGCCCCGCTGGTCGGCGTGGCCAGCCCGGCCTCCAGCAGGTACCGGACGAAGACCCGAGCGCCGTTGCCGCACATCTCGGCGAGGGAACCGTCGGAGTTCCGGTAGTCCATGAACCACTCGGCCTCGCCGGCCAGGGCGACGCCTTCGGGGTGCTTGGCGGCGCGGACCACCCGCAGCACGCCGTCCCCGCCGATCCCGCGCCGCCGGTCGCAGATCGCCGCCACCAGATCGGGCGTCAGGTCGAGCGCGCCGTCCGGGTCGGGCAGGATCACGAAGTCGTTGCCGGTGCCGTGTCCCTTGGTGAACTCCACGCCCCCATCATCGCGCAGCCGCACCGTGGATCCGCACGGCGGCCTCGATCGATCCCGGGTCGGCGGAGTCCAGCCAGTGCACCCTGGGGTCGCGCCGGAACCAGGAGCGCTGTCGCCGGACGAACCGGCGGGTGGCCCGGATCGTCTCGTCGTGCGCCTCGGTTTCGGTCAGCTCACCGGCCAGGAAGCGCAGCACCTGCTGGTAGCCGAGTGCCCGGCTGGCGGTGCGCCCCTCGGGCAGGCCGCGTCCGACCAGCTCGCGGGTCTCGGCGACCAGCCCGTCGGCCCACATCCGATCCACCCGTACCGCGATCCGCTCGTCGAGCAGGGCGGTGTCCAGGTCCACCCCGATCTGCACGGACGGGTAGTACGGCGTCGGCTGCGGCAGCGCCGCGGTGAACGTCCCGCCGGTCAGCTCGATCACCTCCAGCGCCCGGACGATCCGCCGGCCGTTGCCGGGCAGGATCCCGGCCGCCGCCACCGGGTCGGCCTCGCGCAGCCGCGCGTACAGCGGCGCCGGGCCCGCCGTGGCCAGCTCGCCCTCCAGCCGTTCCCGCACGACCGGGTCGGTGCCGGGGAACTCGAACCGCTCCAGCACCGCGCGCACGTACAGCCCGGATCCACCCACCAGCAGCGGCACCCGGCCCCGGTCGAGGATGTCGTCGATCGCCGTCCGGGCCAGCCGCTGGTACTCGGCGACGCTGGCCGGCTCGGTCACCTCCCAGATGTCGAGCAGGTGGTGCGGCACACCGTCGCGTTCGGCGAAGGTGAGCTTCGCCGTGCCGATGTCCAGTCCCCGGTAGAGCTGCATCGAGTCGGCGTTGACCACCTCGCCGTCGAGCGCGTGCGCCAGGGCGATGCTCAGCGCCGACTTGCCCGCCGCTGTCGGTCCGACCACGGCGAGCACGGTGCCGGGGGCGGTCACCGCCGTTCCCAGTTCGCCACGAAGTAGGTCACCCCGTAGGGCGCGGCGTGGTAGCCCAGCTCGCCGTGCCAGCCGCCGCCGGCCGCCCGCACCGCGCCGGCGAGCACCTGCCACGGCGCCCGGCCGGCGACCTTCAGCTGCGCCGACAGGTCGGGGTCCAGGCCGAGCAGGGCTTCGGTGTCCGCGTCGGCCAGTGCCCGGGCAACCCCCTCGTCGTACGCCTCGGCGCGCGGATCGGCGTAGCCGGGCGCCTGCTCGCCCCGGCAGGCCGACCCGTCCCCCGTCACCAGCAGCGCCCAGGGCTGGTTCGACCCGAGTCGGGCACCGAGGTCGGCGCAGGTCTCGACCGGTTCGTCGGCGCCGACCGTCGTCATCCGCCAACTCATACCGCCGGTTCCGGCCGTCCGGGGCCGGCCGAGCAGCCAGGCGCCGATGAGCAGGCTGAGCGGGAGGTGGTCGGTGCCCACCCGCCCGTCGGGGTGATTACCGAGTCGCACCTCCAGCGGCACCCCCCACGGCGCGAAGCTGCCCCGGTACGGGAAGTCGAGGTCGGCTCTGCGATCGCCGGCGCCGATCACCAGCACGCTCCGCGCGCCCGAGTCGAGCAGCCGGACGACGGCGGTGTCACAGGCGGCGCGGAGGTCGTCCAGTTCGGGTGCGGCGGCGCCGGCAACCTCGGGCACGAGCATCGGCGGATGGGGGCAGACGGCGGCGGCGACCAGTGGCACCAGGCAACCGTAGCGGCCCGGCGGTGCACTCGACGTCACCGGCCACCGCGCGGGCGTGGTACCCGCCGAACCACTCGCGGAGCCCGGCCGGGTCGTCGGGGCCAGCTCGTCGGGGCCAACGGCACGCCGAGAACGTGACGCAGACAGGAGGGCTAGGACACCGTATGGTCACGGTCGGCGATAGGCGCTCGACGCGCACCGGGGCGCACCTGTGACAATGCCCGGAGAAACTTGGCTGCGCCGTGGCGGCGCCCGGGAAACTGCTCCTGGGTGCCGGGAGAACGAGGATGGGCACATGAGCGACTGGACTGCCTTCGGACGGGTGGACGCGGACGGCACCGTTTACGTCAAGACCGCCGAGGGCGAGCGGGTGGTCGGATCCTGGCAGGCGGGGGCTCCAGAGGAGGGTCTGGCACATTTCGCACGCCGCTTCGCCGATCTGGTGACCGAGGTGAATCTGACCGAAGCACGGCTCAACTCCGGCGCGGCGGACGCCAACCACTCGCTCGCCACCATCCGGCGGCTCCGCACCTCGCTGGCCGAGGCCCATGTGGTCGGAGACATCGACGCGTTGGCGACCCGACTCGACAAGCTCGCCATCGTGGCCGAGGAGAAGGCCGCGCAGGCCCGGGTCGCCAAGGAGGCCGCCCGCGCCGAGGCCCTCGCGCGCAAGACCACCCTGGTGGAGGAGGCCGAGAAGCTGGCCGCCGAGTCGACCGGCTGGAAGACCGCCGGTGACCGGTTGAAGGAGATCCTCGACGAGTGGAAGACCATCCGCGGGGTCGACAAGAAGACCGACGGCGAGCTGTGGAAGCGGTTCGCCGCCGCCCGGGACGGCTTCACCCGCCGCCGGGGCGCCCACTTCGCCTCGCTCGACGGGCAGCGCAAGCAGGCGCAGACCGTCAAGGAGGAGCTGGTCGCCGAGGCCGAGAAGATCTCCGAGTCCACCGACTGGGCGACGACGGCCAACCAGCTCAAGGACCTGATGAACCAGTGGAAGGCCGCGCCGCGCGCCTCGAAGGAGGCCGAGCAGCGGCTGTGGGAACGGTTCCGCGCCGCGCAGGACGCCTTCTTCACCCGGCGCAGCGAGGTCTTCTCCGCTCGGGACAACGAGCAGCGCGCCAACCTGGAGCGTAAGCAGGCGCTGCTCGCCGAGGCCGAGGCGCTCGACGTCGACGGCGACCCCAAGGGCGCCCAGGCCAAGCTGCGCGAGATCCAGGCACAGTGGCACGAGGCCGGTCGGGTGCCGCGCGAGGCGGCCGCCGGCCTGGAGCGCCGACTGCGCGCCATCGACGAGAAGGTCCGCGAGGTGATGGACTCGGCCTGGCGGCGGACCACCCGCGAGGACAACCCGCTGCTGGCCCAGATGCGGACGCAGGTCGCGGAGGCCGAGGAGCGGCTGTCCCGGGCCCAGGCCGCCGGTGACACCCGGCGGATCAAGGAGGCCGAGCAGGCGCTGGCCTCGAAGCGTCAGTTCCTCCAGTTGGCCGAACAGGCCGGCTGAGCCGGACACCTCGAAGGCCCTCGGTCCGCACCGCGGACCGAGGGCCTTCGTACGTCCGGCCGCTGGTCAGGGCGATGTGAACGTACGACATTTACATCGACGTCAATCTGTGGTTATCTGGGGAAAGCGCTTGCCGTCTTCTTCTGCGGGCGTCGCGCACGGGAGCCATTCCGACCAGTTCATCCGACGGCAGGGCGCATCCTGCGACCGCCACGGCATCGCTGCCCTGGGCACGGCAGCCTCCAGTGTCGAGGCGTACCCCTGCCGACTCCACCGGACGACGCATCCAGGCGTACCCACGGCTTTGTACCACCATCCACCCCGCCGGGGCCGCCCGCGTCGCGGACGCATCCGGGCCGGCGCCGGCAGCCGGTCCACGACGTGCCGACGCGTCGTCCGACCCGTTCCACGTACTCGAGGATGAGGAGAACGACCGTGCTTGCAATCGTCAAGCGTCGCCTGACGCGACGGCTGGCGGCGCTGGCCGCGACGGCAGTCGCGCTGCCCGCGGCCGCCGTCGCGGTGGCCGTCACCCCGGCTGCGGCGGCCACCGTCGACACCGGCGCGTACTACGTGTTCGTCAACCGCAACAGCGGCAAGGCGATGGACCTGTGGAACTGGTCCACCTCCGACGGCGGCGAGATCCGGCAGTTCACCCGCAGCGACGGCAACAACCAGCAGTTCCAGTTCGTCGACGTGGGCAGCGGCTACTACCAGCTACGCAACCGGCACTCCGGCAAGGTCGTCACGGTGCCCAACTCGAACGACGGCGTCCAGGTCACCCAGGTCACGGCGAGCAGCGACACCAAGCAGCACTTCCGACTCGTGGACTCCGCCAACGGCGACGTCCGGTTCGTCAACCGGCACAGCAACAAGGCCCTCGAGGTGTGGCAGTGGTCCACCGCCGACGGCGGGGTCGTCTCGCAGTACGCCGACCTGGACGGCGCCAACCAGCGGTGGCAGCTGGTCCGGTTGGGCGGCGGCAGCACTCCCACTCCCCCGCCCAACCCGGCTCCGCAGACCGGGCTGGTCGGCTGGGCCACCCAGAACGGCGGCACCACCGGCGGCGGCAACACCGGTGCCACCACGGTCACCAGCGCGTCGGCGTTGACCAGCGCGCTCAACTCCACGAACGCGGCGGTCATCCGGGTCTCCGGCACCATCAACTGCTCGGGAATGCTGCGGGTCCGGTCCAACAAGACCATCCTCGGCAACGCGGGCGCCACGATCGCCGGCTGCGGCTTCACCATCAACGGTGACCGCAACGTGATCATCCGGAACCTGACCTTCCGGAACTGGGGCGACGACGCGATCAATGTGGAGCAGTCGGCGACCAACATCTGGATCGACCACAACAGCTTCACCGCCGGATACGACGGCGCGGTCGACATCAAGCGGGGCTCCGACTTCATCACCGTGTCGTGGAACCGCGTCTTCGGTCACGACAAGTCGATGCTGCTCGGGCACAGCGACGACAACGCCAGCCAGGACGTCGGGAGGCTGCGGGTCTCCTACCACCACAACTGGTTCGACGGCAGCAACCAGCGCCACCCCCGGGTCCGCTTCGGCAACCCGGTGCACGTCTACAACAACTACTACAGCAACGTGCGCGGCTACGGCGTGGCGTCCACGATGAACGCCGGCGTGCTGGTCGAGGGCAACTACTTCGAGAACACCCCGGACCCGTACCACCTGGGTGAGGGCAGCTCCGGCCCCGGCTCGCTGGTGGCCCGCAACAACCACTTCGTCAACTCGGGCAGCGGGCAGACCGGCGGCAGCGTGGCCGGCATCCCGTACTCGTACACCCTGGACACCCCGAGCAACGTCAAGTCGATCGTGACGGGCGGTGCGGGCGCCGGTCGGATCTCGGTCTGACCGCGCGGGACGGTCGGGGCCCGGCACGCCGTGCCCCGACCGGCTCAGAGCGCGACGGCGCAGCCGGTCGTGGGTTCGGACGCCACGGCCGGCGCGCCGATCGTGGGCAGCCCCAGCAGCACCCCGGGGGTACGCGGCGAACGTCCCGCCTCGGCTGCGTCACCGGCCCGGGTGCGCCGGTGCGACAGCGGCTCACCGTCGGCGTTGAGGTGGTGCGGCGCGGCGTAGGTGATCGTGGTGTGCACGATGTCGCCCGGACGGATCGACCCGACGTGCGAGCCGGCGTCGAAGTGCACCAGGCGACCGTCGCGGGCCCGGCCGGACATCCGGCCGGTGCGCTCGTCCTTGCGCCCCTCCCCGACGGCGACCAGCACCTCGACGGTCTCGCCGACCAGCTTCTTATTCTCCGCCCAGGTGATCTCCTCGACGCAGGCGATCAACCGCTCGTAACGCTCCTGCACGACCTGCTTGGGCAGTTGGCCGTCCATGGTCGCGGCCGGCGTGCCGGGGCGCTTGGAGTACTGGAAGGTGAAGGCGGAGGAGAACCGCGACTCGCGCACCACGTCCAGGGTGCGCTCGAAATCCGCCTCGGTCTCGCCGGGGAAGCCGACGATGATGTCGGTGGTGATCGCCGCGTCCGGCATCGCCGCGCGAACCTTGGCGATGATGCCCAGGTACCTCTCCGACCGGTACGACCGGCGCATCGCGCGCAGCACGTCGTCGGAGCCGGACTGCAGGGGCATGTGCAGCGAGTGGCAGACGTTCGGCGTCTCGGCCATCGCCGCGATCACGTCGTCGGTGAAGTCCTTCGGGTGCGGGCTGGTGAACCGGACCCGCTCCAGCCCGTCGATCTCACCGCAGGCGCGCAACAATTTCCCGAACGCGTACCGGTCGCCGAACTCGACGCCGTAGGAGTTGACGTTCTGCCCGAGCAGGGTCACCTCCAGCACGCCCTCGTCGACCAGCGCCCGCACCTCGCCGAGGATGTCGCCGGGGCGGCGGTCCTTCTCCTTGCCCCGCAGCGCCGGCACGATGCAGAAGGTGCAGGTGTTGTTGCAGCCGACCGAGATCGACACCCACCCGGCGTAGGTGGACTCGCGGCGGGTCGGCAGCGTGGAGGGGAAGACGTCGAGGGATTCGAGGATCTCCACCTCGGCGGCGGCGTTGTGCCGGGCCCGCTCCAGCAGCACCGGCAGCGACCCGATGTTGTGGGTGCCGAACACGACGTCGACCCAGGGCGCCCTGCGGACGATCTCGCCCCGGTCCTTCTGGGCCAGGCAACCACCGACCGCGATCTGCATCCCCGGGTGCCGGTTCTTGACCGGACGCAGATGACCGAGGTTGCCGTAGAGTCGGTTGTCGGCGTTCTCGCGGACCGCACAGGTGTTGAACACCACCACGTCCGGGGTGTCGTCGGCGTCGCCCGCACGGACATAGCCGGCCTGCTCCAGCAGGCCGGAGAGGCGCTCGGAATCGTGCACGTTCATCTGGCAGCCGTAGGTTCGCACCTGGTAGGTGCGCGGGCTGCCCGCCGCTGCGGTAGTCATGACGTGCACAGCGTATCCGGACCCGACGGGTCGGGCGGAACGAGGAGGAGCCATGTGCCGGAGCATCAAGACCCTGCGTGAGCCGTACACCCCGCAGGTCACCGACGCGGACGTGCAGGCCGCGGCGTTGCAGTACGTCCGGAAGATCTCCGGGTTCCGGGCGCCGGCGGCGCACAACGCCGAGGCGTTCGACGCCGCGGTGGCCACGGTCGCCGCGGCCACCCGCACCCTGCTCGACGAGCTGGTGGTCCGCGGCGCCCGCCAGGGGTAGGCGCTTCAGGCCGCGGCGAGGGCCGGGTTCACCGAGTCGGGCGCCCACCGGGAGCGGTGGCAGCGCGACCAGCCCCGGCAGCGCGGATCCGCCTCGGTACAGAGCCGTCGCTCGCTGAGCACCTCGCCGTCGTCGGTCTCCCGCACGTCGAAGTGGACCGGACGGATGCTGCCGTCGGGGGCGACCAGCAGATGCCGGGTGTCGTCGAGCGTGTCGTCACGCAGCAGGCAGTTGCGGTCGAGCAGCCGGGCCAGCGCCGCGACGCTGGGCAGCTCGGGCAACCCGTCGGGCACGCCGTAGCAGTCCACGATCGTGGCGAACTCCCCCGGCGCCTGCCACACGTCGCAGACCACCGCGTACGCCGGCAGCCGGGCCGGGTCCGCCACCGCCAGCGGCATCACCACCCGACCGATCGCGTCGGCCAGCGCCGGGTAGACCTCCACCGGTCGTACCCGGTCGATTCTCCAGTTCCACAGCTCGGTCATGCCGCCTCCTCGCTGTGCTCGTCCCACCGGCCTCCGGATCGGGCCTTACAAACGATGGTGGGGGGCATTTGCCCCGAAGCAGGGGCAAGTTACCGGTCTGTGACCATTCTGGGCAGAATTTCCCTGAGCCTCATCGCTCGGAGTAGCGGGAAGACGACAGTTTATCGGGTACGGTGCGCGTTACTCAGCGCAACACGAGCCGATGTTCTCCCTCGGGCAGCAGCTCACCGATCACCGGCGCACCGGGGATCTCCCCGGCCACCAGCAGTCCACCGGAGGTCTGCGCGTCGGCCAGCAGCAGCCGGTCCGCCTCGCCGGCCGCGCCGAAGTCGGTCCACGGCGTCACCCACTCAAGGTTGCGGCGGGACCCGCCGCTGACATACCCGTCGCGGACCGCCTCCCGGGCGCCGGCCAGGTACGGCACCCGGGCGATGTCGATCGCCACGGTCAACCGGCTGGCCCGAGCCAGCTTCGAGGCGTGACCAAGCAGACCGAACCCGGTCACGTCGGTGCCACAGCGCACTCCCGCCGCCACCGCCGCCCGTGCCGCGTCACGATTCAGCGTGGTCATCGCGGCTACCGCCTCGGGAAAGCTCTCGCCGGTGGTCTTGTGCCGGGTGTTGAGCACGCCGACCCCGAGCGGCTTGGTCAACGACAGCGGCAGCCCGGCCCGCCCCGCGTCCAGGGTGATCAGCTCCGCCGGCCGGACCAGCCCGGTGACGGCCAGGCCGTACTTCGGGCCGTCGTCGTCCACGCTGTGCCCGCCGGCCAGGTGGCAACCGGCGTCACCGGCCACGTCCCGACCGCCGCGCAACACCTCCCGGGCCAACTCCAGCGGCAGCACCTCGCGCGGCCAGCAGAGCAGGTTGAGCGCGACCAGCGGGCTGCCACCCATCGCGTACACGTCCGACAGGGCGTTGGTGGCGGCGATCCGCCCCCAGTCGTAGGCGTCGTCGACCACCGGGGTGAAGAAGTCCGCGGTGGTCACCACGCCGGTGTGCTCGTCCAGCCGGACCACCGCGGCGTCGTCGCCATGTTCCAGGCCGACCAGCAGGTCGGCGGCACCGGCCCTGCCGACCAGCAGGTCGGCGGCGCCGGCGGCGGGGCCGAGTCCGGCCACCATCGCCTCCAGCTCGCCGGGCGGGATCTTGCACGCGCAACCGCCGCCGCGGGCGTACCGGGTCAACCGCACGGGCTCGGCCATCCCCTCATGATCTCCGTCACGCCACTCGGGCGCCACCCGTAGCGAGCATTTTCGGACTCCCGGGCCCGATCCACGACGGTGTTACCGCTCCGTGACCATCTCGGTTGTGTTCCGCCACGTCACCCCGCCTACAGTGGCCGCTATCCGGGGGTCAACCGACTCCCGAGAGCGACGAGGGGGCGACGTGACGACGGGCGAACCGCTCATCGTGCTGGACTCGGTCAACAAGTGGTTCGGTCCGCTGCACGTGCTGGACGACGTCTCACTGTCGGTGGGTCGGGGCGAGGTCGTGGTGGTGATCGGCCCGTCCGGTTCCGGCAAGTCGACCCTGTGCCGCGCGATCAACCGGCTGGAGCCGATCAACTCCGGCACCATCACCTTCGACGGCCAGACACTGCCGGCCGAGGGCAAGGCCCTGGCCAAGCTGCGCAGCGAGGTCGGCATGGTGTTCCAGTCGTTCAACCTCTTCGCGCACAAGACGATCCTGGAGAACGTCACCCTCGGCCCGATCAAGGTGCGCGGCGAGAAGCCGGCGGCGGCCCGTGAGCGGGGCCTCGCCCTGCTCGACCGGGTCGGCATCGCCAACCAGGCCGACAAGTTCCCGGCTCAGCTCTCCGGCGGCCAGCAGCAGCGCGCCGCGATCGCCCGCGCCCTGGCCATGCGGCCCAAGGCGATGCTCTTCGACGAGCCCACCAGCGCGCTGGACCCTGAGATGGTCGGCGAGGTGCTGGACGTGATGACCTCGTTGGCCCGCGACGGCATGACCATGGTCGTGGTCACCCACGAGATGGGCTTCGCCCGGCACGCGGCGAACCGGGTCATCTTCATGGCCGACGGCAAGCTCGTCGAGGACGCCGCTCCGGCGGAGTTCTTCGCGAACCCGCGCAGCGAGCGTGCCAAGGACTTCCTCTCCAAAATCCTCACCCACTAGGCGTCCGGTAGCGGAGCGGCCGTGACCCGGCAGGCTCCAGTCGAAGAAGGAGAAA
Organism: Micromonospora phaseoli; assembly: GCF_900109115.1. Classification (GTDB taxonomy): domain Bacteria; phylum Actinomycetota; class Actinomycetes; order Mycobacteriales; family Micromonosporaceae; genus Micromonospora; species Micromonospora phaseoli. The sequence goes on along the minus strand of NZ_FNYV01000001.1, from coordinate 349,027 downwards.
CAAGTATGCGAATTAAGCGGATTGCGGCAGTCGCCGCGGTTGCCGGCCTCGCGGTCGCGATGACCGCCTGCGGCGGGGACAGCGACGAGGGCGGCTCCGGCACGGGCGCCGGTGGCATCGTGAGCAAGGCCGAGAGCCAGAAGAAGCTGGTCATCGGCGTCAAGGCCGACCAGCCGGGCCTGGGCCTGCAGACCGGCAGCCAGTACGAGGGCTTCGACGTCGAGATCGGAAAGATCATCGCCAAGGGCCTCGGTGTCGAGGAGAGCGGCATCGAGTGGAAGACCACCGTGACGGCCAACCGTGAGCCCTTCATCGAGCAGGGCACGGTCGACCTCGTGGTCGCCACCTACACCATCAACGACGAGCGTAAGCAGAAGGTCAACTTCGCTGGCCCGTACTACATCGCCGGCCAGGACCTGCTGGTCAAGTCGGACTCGACGCTCACCGGCCCGGACCAGCTGGCGGGCAAGACGGTCTGCTCGGTGACCGGCTCGACCCCGGCCAAGCGGATCACCGAGAACTACCCGGACGCTCAGCTGGAGCAGTTCGACGCGTACTCCAAGTGCCTGCCGCTGCTCGAGGGCGGCCAGGTCGACGCGGTGACCACCGACGACATCATCCTCGCCGGCTACGCCGCGCAGGACCAGTACGCCGGCAAGTTCAAGGTCGTCGGCAGCACCTTCTCCGACGAGCCGTACGGCATCGGCCTGAAGAAGGACGACACCGCCGGCTGCGAGAAGGTCAACGAGATCCTCAAGGCCGCCGCCGAGGACGGCAGCTACAAGGCCGCCTGGGACGCCACCCTGGGCAAGAGCGGCACCCCCGCGCCCGAGCTGGACACCACCAAGCTGACCCACTGCGGCGCTGTCTGACCGGTAACGGAGCCGGCATCCCGTCGGGGTGCCGGCTCCGGCCTGTCGCCGACCGCCATTACGTGCCCCGGGAGCCGAAGCATGCACGTATTCGCTGATCCGACGAACTTCGACGCGTACGTGTCGGGCTTCCTCTGGATCCTCAAGCTGACCGGCGCGTCCGCGGTCATCGCGCTGGTGATCGGCGTGCTGCTGGCCGCGATGCGGGTCTCCCCCGTACCCGTACTGCGCGGCTTCGGCGCGGCCTGGGTCAACATCTTCCGCAACACCCCGCTCACCCTGGTCGTCTTCTTCTGCTACTTCGGCCTGTACGTCACCCTCGGGCTGAGCCTGTCGCAGGAACTCGACCTCAACCGCTACTGGCTCGGTGTGATCGGCCTGTCGACGTACACCTCCGCATTCGTCTGCGAGGCGGTGCGTTCCGGCATCAACACGGTGCCGGCCGGGCAGGCCGAGGCGGCCCGGGCGATCGGGCTGTCCTTCGCGCAGACCCTACGGATCGTGGTGCTGCCGCAGGCCGCGCGCTCGGTGATCGCGCCGTTCGGCAGCATCCTGATCGCGCTCTGCAAGAACGCCACCATCGTCGGGACGATCGGCCTGCTGGAGTCCTCCAACATCATGAAGGACCTGATCAACAGCAACGGTGACGCGGTCATCCCGATCTTCCTGGTCTTCGCCGGCACCTTCGCCGCACTCCTCATCCCCACCGGCTACTTCTTCGGCTGGCTGGCCAACCGTCTGGCGGTGAAGCGCTGATGAGCACCGGCAGCATCCTCTACGACCACCCGGGGCCACGGGCCCGAGCCCGCAACGCGGTGCTCAGCGTGATCTTCGGCATCGCGCTGCTCGGACTGCTCTACTGGATCTACACCAAGTTCGACCAGGCGAACCAGTGGGAGCCCCGACTGTGGGAGCCGTTCACCCGGTCGGCCACCTGGACCCAGTTCATCCTGCCGGGCCTCTGGGCGACCCTCAAGGCGGCCGGCGTCGGCATGGTGCTGTCGCTGGCCTTCGGCATCGTCTTCTCCTTCGGCCGGCTCTCCGACCACTGGTGGATCAGCGTGCCGGCCGGCGCGGTGGTGGAGTTCTTCCGGGCCGTACCGCTGCTGCTCATGATCTTCTTCATCTTCTACGGCGTGCCGTTCCTCATCCAGGGCCCGGTCACCGCCTTCTGGGCCGTGGTGATCGGCCTGACCCTCTACAACGGGTCGGTGCTGGCCGAGGCGTTCCGGGCCGGCATCCGGTCCATACCCAGCGGCCAGTCCGAGGCGGCCTACGCGATCGGCATGCGCAAGAACCAGGTGATGCGCATAATCCTGCTCCCGCAGGCCGCCCGCGCCATGCTGCCGATCATCGTCAGTCAGCTGGTGGTGCTGCTCAAGGACACCGCGCTCGGCTACATCGTGGCCTACCCCGAGCTGCTCCAGCGCGGTGTCAACGACCTCTCCGCCAACTACGGCAACATCATCGCTGCCGCCATGGTGATCGCGGTCATCTACATCGTCATCAATTCCCTGCTCACCTGGTTCGCCGGCTGGCTGGACCAACGCAGCCGCGTCCGGGCCTTCCGGATACCGAGACAGACCGGACCGGCCGCCACCGCTGGCGCCACCCCGGGCGGCGACGGCACGGCGGTCGAGCCGCAAGGCTGAGCGGGGGTACCCGCAGCATGATGCGGCGCCGGCCAGAATTGGCCGGCGCCGCATCGCGTACTCCCTGGCGCTCGCCGCAAGCGCGGCGCTCGCTTTGAGCGTGCGTTAATAGGGGGCCCTTGCTATGCACGAGGCGTTAATAAGGGGCCCTTCCTTACATCTCAGCGGGCGATCTCGGTGACGCGGGACTCGCGTACCACCGTCACTCGGATCTGGCCGGGATAGGTCAGCTCCTCCTCGATCTGCTTCGCCACGTCCCGGGCCAGCACCGCCGCGCCGATGTCGTCGACGTCGTCGGGCTTGACCATCACCCGGATCTCCCGGCCCGCCTGCATGGCGAAGACCTTCTCGACGCCGAGCTTGCCGGCTGCGATCTCCTCGATCCGTTCCAGCCGCTTGACGTACGCCTCCAGGCTCTCCCGCCGCGCCCCCGGCCGGCCACCGGAGCAGGCGTCGGAGGCCTGGGTGAGCACCGCCTCGACGGTCTGCGGCGGCACCTCGTTGTGGTGCGCCTCGATGGCGTGCACCACGTCCTCACTCTCGCCGTACTTGCGAGCCACATCAGCGCCGATGATCGCGTGGCTGCCCTCGACCTCGTGGGTGAGCGCCTTGCCGATGTCGTGCAGGAACGCCGATCGTTTGATCAGCGGCACGTCCAGGCGCAGCTCGGCGGCCATGATGCCGGCGATGTGAGCGGTCTCCACCAGGTGCTTGAGCACGTTCTGCCCGTACGACGTGCGGTAGCGCAGCCGACCCAGCAGCGTGACCAGCTCCGGGTGGATCTCGGTGATGCCGACCGTGACCAGGGCATCCTCGGCGGCCCGCTGGCACAGCTGATCCACCTCCTGCCGGGCCAGCTCGTGCACCTCCTCGATCCGGTGCGGATGGATCCGGCCGTCCAGCACCAGCTTCTCCAGCGTCAGCCGGCCGACCTCCCGGCGTACCGGGTCGAAGCAGGACAGCAGCACCGCCTCGGGAGTGTCGTCGATGATCAGGTTGACGCCGGTGACGGACTCGAAGGCCCGGATGTTGCGGCCCTCACGACCGATGATCCGCCCCTTCATCTCGTCGCCCGGCAGGTGCAGCACGCTCACCACGCTCTCGGCCGTCTGCTCACTGGCCACCCGCTGGATGGCGTCGACCACGATGTGCCGGGCCCGCTGCTCGGCCGTGGACCGGGCGTCGGACTCGATGTCTCGTACCAGCAGGGCGGCCTCCCGCTTGGCCTGGGTCTCGATCACCTCGATCAGCTCGGCCCGCGCGGCGTCGGCGGTCAGCCCGGCGACCCGCTCCAACTCGCGCCGCCGCTGGTTCTCCGACTCGGTCAGCTCCTCCTCGCGGGCGGTGAGCGCCGCCTCGCGGGCGGCCAGGGCGGCACTCGCCGCGGTCAACTGGCGTTCCCGCTCGGCGAGCCGCTCCACCTCCTCGGTGTGCAGTCGCTCCCGCTCATCCATCCGGGTGGCCCGGCGCTCCACCTCGACTGCCTGCTCGCGGGTGGTCGCGGCGAGTACCGCCACCTCCCGCTCACCGCTGCGCCGGGCCGTGGTGCGCAACTGCTCGGCGTCCGCTTCGGCCTGCTTGTGCGCCCGTTCGAGCACCGTGTCCGCCTCGGCGCGGGCGTCGTCGAGCACTCGGCGTGCCTCTGCTCGGGCCGCCTTCGCCTCCGCCTTGGCGGCCGCCGCCTCCGTTCGGGCCGCCGCGGCGGCCGACTTCGCCACGTCGATGGTGCTGTTGACCTCGTCCGCGGCGGTACGCAGTGCGGCCAGGGACTGCTCCTGACGGTCCTTCTCGGCGACGTACGCCGGGTCCTCCGGTGCCGGGCGCGCCTGCAACCCGCGCAGCACCCGAAGCCCGAGGAAGAGCGCACCGAGCACCACCAGGGTCAGCACCAGCACGGACGCGAGGAGCACGACGTCGAAGGCGCTCATGCCGCCGCTCCAGCCGCCGGATCCTGCTCACCGTCGTCACTGGTCCGCGACTCCGCTGCGCCGGCAGCCGGCTGCCGGCTCATGCCGGGACTCCGGTGGACCTGTTTCGCCTCGCCATGGCGCGCCTCCCCTGAACCGTCGCGCCGCAGCAGCTGCCGGTGGGCAGACTCCTGCGGCTCTGGACGCCCGACCGGAGCGCCTGGCCGTGGGGTGGCTTCCTCCGCCGACGGTGCCCCAGGGGACGTCGGCGGGCCGGGTGCAGTGTCACGCGAGCACCGGACCGGCCTGTCCGGAGCTGGCGTACGCGGCCGAGGTGCCGGCCAAAGTGATGCTGTTCTGTTACGGGATCTATGTTGTGCGCTTAGCCTGCGCTTGGTCGGGCAATGTGAGCCTTTATGGCGAGGCTAGGTCTCAACCGGCCTCCGGTCAAGAACTCATGATCAAACCACCCGGACGGAGAGAAGTTGCATAATCACTCTCCGTCTATGAACACTCGGACTTGAGTGGGCAAAAAAGACGAACAACCAGCCCGGTGGCCACTCATCCTGGCTGGTCACCCCCCACCCCGCCACCCGTCACCCGGCCAACCCGGCCGGGCCGACGACCGCCGAGCGTAAGCGCTGCCGAGATCACGCTCGATCCCGGATCGAGTGGTCATCAAGCCTGCGGGATGCCACTCGATAAATGATCGAGCCCGATCTCGCGGGCCGGCGGGCGACATACCGGGCGTGGCGCACCGGCCAACCCGACCGGCGGCGCCGGTGGGTGGGATCGCCGGGTCAGCGATCGATCTCGCCCTCGGCGTCGGCGAGGGCGTCGGCGTCGATCTGCTCGGCGAACTCGGCCGCCTCGGCACTCTGCGCGGCGAGCGCGTCCTTCACGGCCCGGATCGAGACGCCCGGCGGGTAGCCCTTACGGGCCAGCATGCCGACCAGCCGCCGGAACACCGCGTCCGGCTCGCCACGGGCGGTACGCAGCTTGCGCTCCACCAGGGCGCGGGCGGTCTCCGCCTCGGTGGTCTCGTCCAACTCGCCGAGCGCTTCGCTGGCGGTGTCGCCGTCGACGCCGCGCTGACGCAGCTCGTTGGCGAGTGCCCGGCGAGCCAGCCCGCGACCGGCGTGCCGACTGGCCACCCAGGCCCGGGCGAAGGCGGCGTCGTCGATGATGCCGACCTCGTCGTAGCGGTCGAGGACTCCCGCAGCGGTCTCCTCGGAGATGCCCCGCCTGGCCAACGCGGTGGCCAACTCCGCGCGGGTGCGGGGGCGGACCGCGAGCTGCCGCAGGCAGATCTCCCGGGCCACCTCGGCCTCGTCGCGAGGTGCGGCCGAGGTGGTTGCGTCGTCCTCGTTGCCGGCGGCGCGACGGCCTCGGCGGGGACGGGGCGTGGCGTCACCCGTGCGGGGCGGGCTGGCATCCCAGCCCCGCCCCGTACGAGCACGTCGTCCTGCCACGACCTAAGGATCAGAAGTCGACCGGCGGCAGCTCCGGGCCACCGGCGGCGTCGCCGGCGCCGACCCCGACGCCGAGCTTCTCCAGGATCTTCTTCTCGATCTCGGCGGCCACGTCCGGGTTCTCCCGGAGGAACTCGCGGGCCTTCTCCTTGCCCTGGCCGAGCTGGTCACCGTCGTAGGTGTACCAGGCACCGGACTTGCGGATGATCGACTGCTCGACACCGACGTCGATCAGCGAGCCCTCGCGGGAGATGCCCTTGCCGTACATGATGTCGAACTCGGCCTGCTTGAACGGAGCCGCGACCTTGTTCTTCACGACCTTCACCCGGGTGCGGTTACCGACCACGTCGGTGCCGTCCTTCAGGCTCTCGATGCGCCGCACGTCGAGCCGGACCGAGGCGTAGAACTTCAGCGCCCGCCCACCGGTCGTCGTTTCGGGACTGCCGAACATGACGCCGATCTTCTCGCGGAGCTGGTTGATGAAGATCGCGGTGGTGCCGGTGTTGTTGAGCACGCCGGTGATCTTCCGCAGCGCCTGGCTCATCAGCCGGGCCTGCAGACCGACGTGGCTGTCGCCCATCTCGCCCTCGATCTCGGCGCGCGGCACCAGGGCCGCCACCGAGTCGATCACGATGATGTCGATCGCGCCGGAGCGGACCAGCATGTCGACGATCTCCAGCGCCTGCTCGCCGGTGTCCGGCTGAGAGACCAGCAGGGCGTCGGTGTCGACGCCGAGGGCCTTGGCGTAATCCGGGTCGAGCGCGTGCTCGGCGTCGATGAAGGCGGCGATGCCGCCGGCCCGCTGTGCGTTGGCCACGGCGTGCAGCGCGACCGTGGTCTTACCGCTGCTCTCCGGACCGTAGACCTCGACCACCCGGCCACGGGGCAGACCGCCCACGCCGAGCGCCACGTCGAGGGCGATGGAACCGGTGGGAATGACCGAGGTCTGGATGACCGGCCGCTCCCCCAGGCGCATCACTGAACCCTTGCCGAACTGCTTGTCGATCTGAGCGAGAGCAAGGTCGAGCGCCTTCTCCCGGTCAGGACCTGCCGCCATCGTTGCCACCCCTGCCTTCGCCGGCGTCTTTCCTGAGCTTCGCGTCACGCGGGACACGCTAGGCGCTGGGTCCGACAGAAAACCAGCCGACGGGCCGTGATCTGTGGACGAGCACCCCGCTGTGGACAATAGCCGAACAGGTGTACGAGTCGGCAAGGGACACGCGGAAGTAGCGAATCGGGTGCTCAGCGTAGCCGGGCGGGCACTCGATCCGGGTAGGCGGCCACCACCGCGCGCCACACCACGTGCGTCGCCTCACCGGCCGCGAGGGCCTGCTCGATGGTCCGCCCACCGAGCTCCGGCAGCACCTGGTCGCTGGCGATGCTGGCCGCGTACCCCGGCCCGAACGCCTCCGCCAGTCGTGCCCAGAAGTCGGTCAGCCGCAACGTGATCAGTCCTCCTCGTCCGGTGCGCCCACCGGCACCGGCCGCAACGCTAGCGCCAGCAGGGGTGCCACCGCGACAGCGGCGAGCAGGGTCAGCACGGGATAACCCGCCACCTGCATGACAAACCCGCTGAGCGCCCCCGCCAACGCCCCGGCCAACCCCATGACCAGGTCGGACAGGCCCTGCGCACTCGGGCGCACCGCGTCCGGCACCGACTCCGACAGCAGGGTGGAACCGGCCACCATGGTCGCCGACCAGCCCAGCCCGAGCAGGATCAGACCGATGGTGAGCCGGAAGGTGTCGTGCCCGGCGGTGCCGGCGACCGCACAGGCCGCCAGCAGCGTGCCGATCCCACCGAGGATGACCGGGCGTCGACCGGCCCGGTCGGTGAGCCAGCCGACCACCGGCGCCAACGCGTACATGCCGGCGATGTGCAGGCTCAGCACGAGTCCGACGACCGGCAGCACCTCGTCGACGGCGTAGTACTCCCGCAGGTGCACCGGGGTCATCGCCATCACCGCCACCATCACCAGGTGGCCCACGGCCACCGCGGCGACGCCGAGCCGGGCCGCCGGCCTGGCGCGTACCACCGAGAAGGCGGCGAGCATGCCCGCACCGCGCTGGGCCGGCGGTGCCGGCGCGGCGACCGGCTCGGCCGGCACCGGGGTGGCGGCGGGCGACGCCGGTGGTGCCTCGGCCGCGTCGGGGAGGCCCGAGCGGGCCGCCGCGAGCCGGCGCGCGGTGAGCAGCGGGTCGGGCCGCAACCCCAGCAGCAGTACGCCGGCGGCGAGCACGAACGCGACGGCGCTGAACGCGAACGGGCCGGACAGCGACGGTAGTCCCCAACCTGTGGTGGTGCGGTCGGCGAGCGCGGCGAAGTTCGGGGCGGCCACCGCGCCGATGGTGGTGGCCCAGACGATCAGCGACAACTGCCGGGCCCGACGGTCCGGCTCGGCGAGGTCCACCGCCGCGTAGCGGGCCTGGAGGTTGGCCGCGGAACCACCGCCGAAGAGCAGCATGCCCAGGAAGAGCAGCGGGACCCACCGGGTCGCCGCCGCCAGCACGACCAGCACGCCACCCAGCGCGCCGACGCCGTACGCGAAGACCAGACCCGGGCGGCGACCGTGCCCGGTGATGATCCGGGTGGCCGGGACGGCGAGCAGCGCGCCGCCGACCACGGCGGCGCTCTGCGCCAGGCCGGCCACCGCGGTGCCGGCGAGTTCGGCGGCCAGCAACGCACCGACGGCGATGCCGATGGTCACCCCGATCCCGCCGATGACCTGGGTGGTGAAGAGCAGGCGCAGGGTACGCCGCTGGATCGGCGCGACATCCGGACGCGCGGGCAGCGCAGTCGTCAGGTCAGTGGCCAACGGAATGCTCCTGGGTAGGGGATGGCCATCCTTTCGCACCCGACCGACGAGAGCAGCCCGGTTTCGTCACAACCCCAGACCACGCCCGATGATTTCCTTCATGATCTCCGTGGTGCCGCCGTAGATGGTCTGCACCCGGCCGTCCAGCCAGGCCCTCGCCACCGGGTACTCCAGCATGAAGCCGTAGCCGCCGTGCAGCTGCACACAGCGGTCGGCGACCCGGTTCTGCAGCTCGGTGGTCCACCACTTGGCCTTGGCCGCGTCGGTCACCGACAGCCGGCCCGCGTTGAACTCGGCGATGCAGTGGTTGAGGAAGGTCCGCGCGATGGTGACCTCGGTGTCCAGCTCGGCCAGGAGGAACCGGTTGTGCTGGAAGCGCCCGATCGGCCGGCCGAACGCCTCGCGGGTACGCGCGTAGTCCAGGGTCAGCGCGAGCAGCCGTTCCGCGGCGGCGACCGCGGCGATGGCGATGCTGAGCCGTTCCCGGGGCAGGTTGGCCATCAGGTGGTAGAAGCCCTGGTTCTCGGTGCCGATGAGGTTCTCCGCCGGCACCCGGCAGTCGTCGAAGAAGAGTTCGGCGGTGTCGTTGGCCTTCAGCCCGATCTTGGCCAGCCGGCGGCCCCGGGTGAAGCCGGCGGTCCCGGTCTCCACCACGATCAGGCTCACCCCGTGCGCGCCCTCGTCGGCGGTCCGGGCGACCACGATCACCAGGTCGGCCAACTCGCCATTGGTGATGAAGGTCTTCTGCCCGTTGAGCACGAAGCTGTCACCGTCGCGCACGGCGGTGGTGCGGACGCCGGCCAGATCGGAGCCGGCACCCGGTTCGCTCATCGCGATGGCGGTGACCAGGTCTCCGGAGCAGAATCCCGGCAGCCAGCGCTTGCGCTGCTCGTCCGTGGTCAGCTCGGTGAGGTACGGCGCCACCACGTCGTTGTGCAGGCCGAAGCCGAGCCCGGAGCAGCCGGCGGTGACGATCTCCTCGACCAGGACCGCGTTGTACCGGAAGTCCCGCTGCCCGCCTCCGCCGTACGCCTCGTCGACGTCCATGCCGAGCAGCCCGGCGGCGCCGGCGGAGCGCCACACCTCGCGGTCGACGATCCCGTCGGCCTCCCAGCGTTCGTGGTGCGGCACCGCCTCCCGGGCCAGAAACGTCCGGCACAGCTCGCGGAACTCGTCGTGGTCGCGGTCGTAGAGATGCTGCTCCATAGCGGCAAGTGTGGCACCGGCCCCGGACGGGCAGGTCAGGCGGTGAAGCCGCCGGGCGGGGCCGGCCGGGCCGCCCGGGCGAGCACGTCGGCCAGCGCCGGCAGCTCCGCCTCGTCGAGCGAGCTGACGGTGATCCGCAGCGCGGGTGGGCCGGCGATGCGGTACAGCGCGCCGGGCGCGGCCAACCAGCCGGCGTCCCGCAGCACGGTCGAGGCGACGGTCTCGTCGGTGACCGGCAGCCACACGTTGATCCCGCTGCGGCCGTGTGCCGGCAGGCCCCGGTCGGCCAGGGCGGCCATCAGTCCGTCGCGCCGCCGCTCGTAGCTGCCCGCCGCCCGGTCGACCAGGGCGGCCACCGCCGGGTCGCGCCAGAGGGAGAGTACGAGCCGTTGCAGCACGGTGGAGACCCAGCCGGCACCGACCCGGGCCCGGCCGGCGACCCGGGCCACCGTGGTCTCGTCGCCGGCCAACACGGCCAGGCGCAGGTCCGGGCCGAACGGCTTGCTCACCGAGCGGAGGAAGGCCCAGTTGGTGGTCGCCCCGGCGAGCGGGTGCAGCGGTACCCGGGCCAGTTCGGCGGCGTGGTCGTCCTCGATCAGCAGCACGTCGGCGTGCCCGGCGAGCAGGGCCCGCAGCGCGCCGGCCCGGTCGGCGGAGAGGGCCGCGCCGGTGGGGTTCTGTGCCCGGCTGGTGACGATCAGTGCCCGGGCGCCGGCGGCGAGTGCGGCGGCCACTCCCGTGACGATCGGTCCGTCGTCGTCGACCGGCACGCCGATCGGCCGCAGCCCGAGCGCGGCGAGCAGGTCGAGCAGGCTGGCCCAGCCCGGGTCCTCCACGGCGACCGGGTCGCCGGGGCGAAGGTGCGCACCGAGCAGGCGCTCGATGCCGTCCAGCGCGCCGCCGGTGAGGGTCACCTCGGCCGCCGGCACCCCGTCGGCGGCCAGTCGCGCCCGGGCCGCCGCGGCCATCTCCGGCAGCACCCCGACGTCGGGGTAGCCCACCGGCTCACCGGCGGAGTCGGCCAGGGTGGCCAGGTGCGGGCGCAGCGGTGGCAGCAGCCGGGGATCGGGTTCGCCCCGGGACAGGTCACGTAGCCCGGGGGCGGGTGGTGGGCGCAGCGCCGCGCGGCGGGCCGCGACCGGGGGGCGGGGGCGTACCCGGGTGCCGTGCCGGCCGGCGGTGACGACGAGGCCACGCTGGCGCAGCTCGGCGTAGGCGCGGGAGACGGTGGCCGGGCTGACGGCCAGGGCGGTGGCGAGCGCGCGCACCGGCGGCAGCGGGTCACCGGGGGCGAGGTCGGCGCGGCGGATGCCCGACTCGATGCTGGCCGAAATCTCGACGGCCGTCGCACCGGTCACCTGATAACGTGCTGCCACAAAGATGAGATTGTACTAGAACAATGATTCGCCGCAGAACAGGGGTCGGAGCATGTACGCGCAGACCGCCCGCACCACCGCCAGCCGCTCCCGGGACCGGATGAGCTACGACCGCGACACCGCCCACGCGGTGCTCGACGAGGCATACCACTGTGCGCTGGGGTTCACCGTGGACGGTGAACCGCGCGTGCTGCCCACCCTGCACGTCCGCATCGGCGACACGCTCTACCTGCACGGCTCCACCGGCAGCCGCCCGTTGCTGGCCGCCCGGGACGGCGGTCTGCCGGTCTGCGTGGCGGTCACCCTGCTCGATGGGCTGGTCTACGCCCGCTCGCAGTTCCACCACAGCGCCAACTACCGATCGGTGATCGCGCACGGCACCGCTCACCTGGTCACCGATCCGGACGAGCGGGCCAGGGTCTGCACCGCCCTGGTGGAGAAGACCGCCACCGGACGCGCGGCGGACAGCCGCCCGCCGAGCCGGCGGGAGCTCGCCGAGACCGCGGTGCTGGCACTACCGCTGATGGAGGTGTCGGTACGGGCCCGCGACGGCGGGGTGCGGGACGAGCCGACCGACCTCGACCTGCCGCACTGGGCCGGGGTGGTGCCGTTGCGGCTGACCGCCGGGCTGCCCGAGCCCGACACCGGGGTCAGCACGGCGGTGCCGGCCTACCTGCAACCGGCTCGCTCCCCCTGGCACGAGCCGGTGCCGCTGCACGGCGGGTACGTGCGGCTGGAGCCGCTGGACCTGTCGCACGCCGACGAACTGTTCGCCGCCACCGCCGACCCGGAGGTCTGGCGGCACCTCGGCAGACGCCAGCCGGTCGACGCCGCGGAGCTGACCGTTGCCATCGGGGACTACCTGACCGCGCGGCACCGTGGCGAGCAGGTGCCGTGGGTGCAGCGGTGCGCGGCCACCGGCGCGGTCATCGGCACCACCTCGTACTACGAGATCGATCCCGAGCGGCGGTCGGTGGCGATCGGGCACACCTTCCTCGGCCGACCGTGGTGGCGAACCGCGATCAACACCGAGGCGAAGCTGCTGCTGCTCGCCCGCGCCTTCGACGAGCTGGGCGCGGTGCGGGTCCTCTGGCACACCGACATCCGCAACGAGCGCTCACAGCGGGCGATCGAGCGGCTCGGCGCACACCGGGAGGGGGTGCTGCGGATGCACCGGCTGCGTCCGGACAACTCGTGGCGGGACACCGTGCAGTATTCGATGACCATCGACGAGTGGCCGAACGCACAGGTCAAGCTGCGGGAAAGGCTTCGCGCGAAGGCCACCGTCGCCGGATGATGTCGGGCGTGCTGGGGATCACCGACATCTGGACTTACGTGCTGGGCACCGTGGCCATCGTGCTGCTGCCCGGACCCAACTCGCTCTTCGTCCTCGCCACCGCCGCCCGGCGCGGGGTCGGCGTCGGCTACCAGGCGGCGAGCGGAGTGTGGGTCGGCGATGCGATCCTCATGTTCCTCTCCGCCGCCGGGGTGGCGTCGCTGATCAAGGCGTACCCACCGATCTTCCTTGTGATCAAGTACGCGGGCGCCGCGTACCTGGGCTATGTGGGGTTGACCATGCTGCGCGGCGCCTGGCGGCGCTGGCGGGACCGCAACGACCCGGACACCCCGCGGCTGATCGACGCCGCCCCACCGGCGGCGATGCGCAGCCCGTTCCGCAAGGCACTGGTGATCAGCCTGCTCAACCCGAAGGCGATCCTGTTCTTCGTCTCGTTCTTCATCCAGTTCGTCGATCCGACCTATCCCTGGCCCGCGCTGTCCTTCCTGCTGCTCGGCCTGATCGCCCAGGTCACCAGTGCGCTCTACCTGACCGCGCTGATCTTCGCCGGGACGTTCCTGGCCGCCCAGTTCAGCCGGCGCCGCCGGCTGGCGGTCGGCGCGACCAGCGCGGTGGGCGCGCTCTTCCTCGGCTTCGGCCTCAAGCTCGCCCAGGGGTGAGGACAACAGGTCAGGTGCCGTCGCCACCGCCGCCACCGACGCCGGCACCGCCCGCCGTACCGCCCAGGCCGAAGCCCGGCGGGATCGGCTCGTCGGGTGACCGGCTGACGTGGGCCGAGTGGGTGATCGGTGCCGACCAGTCGGCGTGGGACGCGGCGGCCGCATGCCGGTTGATAGCCTCGCGCAGCCACCCGTCGACCGTGGTCACCCAGTCCCGCTGATCGGCGCCGGCGTGCCAGCTGCGGAACCGACTGATGCTGGTGTGGGTGATCCCGGCCAGTGCCAGCCGTCGGTCGCACCAGAGGATCACCTCGATGCCGGCGGAGTTGGCGACGAAGATCACCTCCAACTCGGTGATCGGCCCGGCGTAGAGCGGACCCACCCAGAAGCCCCACCGCTGGTGCAGCGGCAGGGCCTGGTCCACCGCCGGCAACCGGCCGTCGACCAGCCCCGCCTGGCGGACGCGGAATCCCAGCGCGTCCAGCGCGGCCAGTACCTGCTGCTGGGTGGGCAGTGGGTGGACGAAGACCGGCACCATGGCGCCCTGGTCCAACGCCGGCTCGATCGCCACCTCCGTCCGCAGACCCATCCGCAGGCTCAGCAGCGGTGTCCCACCCAGGGTGGTCACCGGGGTCTCCCACGGCAGCGGAAACTCGAACGGAATCGACCGGGCCTGCCCGGCCCGCAGCAACAGAGCCTCCGCCACCTGCGCCTGGTGGAACTGCACCAGCCGGCGGGGGGCCTCCGGATCGTCCGGCTCGACCGTGCTGACCAGGCCGAGCCGGACGTGGAAGACCGGCACGTCGACGGCGCCGGCGACGAGATCCACCCGCCCCGGCAGCCGCAGGCCGGGGCGGGTGGACGGGTTGGCCAGCGTGGTCCGCACCGTCAGGCCCGTTCCGCCCGACTCCGGTGACACCCCCGTCAGCCGCACCCGTGTCGCTCCTATCTCAGCCGGCGCGCCGCGCGAGGGACCGGGTCGGTCTCGTCGTCGAACTCCCCGATGACCTCCTCGAGCAGGTCCTCCAGGGCGACGAAGCCGACCGGACGGGCCGGACCACCCCCGTTGCGGACCAGCGCGAGCTGGGACTGGCGGGCCCGCATCACGGCCACCGCCTCGGTGACGGTGGCCGAGTCGGGCAGCGTGATCGCGTCGTTCATCAGGTCCGCCGCGGTGGCGTCGGGCCGGCTGGCGATGGCCCGCACCGCCTCGCGGACGTGCACCAGGCCGCAGACGTCGCCGGCCGCGTCCAGCACCGCCATCCGTGACCGGCCGCTGTCCCGACTGACCTGCTCGATCCGATCCACCGGGTCTTCCCGGCGGACGGTCACCATCCGGTCGAACGGCTCCATCACCTGGGCGATGGTGGTGCCCTGCAACTCCAGCATGCTGGTCAGCAGCTCGTGCTGGGCAGCGCCGAGCAGCCCGTGCTCCCGCGACTGCTCCAGCAGCATCCGCAGCTCGTCGGGGCCGTGCACCTGGGCCAACTGATCCTGCGGGTTGACCTTGACCAGCCGCAGCATCGCGTTGGCCACCGCGTTGAGAACCGACAGCACCGGCCGGGCCACCCGGGCGAACGCCCGGAACGGCAGGGCCAGCAGCAGCGCGGAGCGCTCCGGGTCGGTGATCGCCCACGACTTCGGCGCCATCTCGCCGACCACCAGGTGCAGGAACGTGACCAGGCTCAGCGCGAAGATCAGCGCGATCACGTGGCTCGCACCGTACGGCAGGCCGACGGCGTGCAGCAGCGGGCTGAGCAGACGCTCGATCGCCGGCTCGGCCAGTGCGCCGAGGCCCAGCGTGCACAGCGTGATGCCGAGCTGCGCACCGGCCAGCATCAGCGACAGCTCGCGTACGCCGTCGAGTGCGGCTCGGGCGGCCCGGCCCCCGCCGGCTGCCGCCTGTTCGAGCCGGTACCGCTTGCTCGCCACCAGGGCGAACTCGGCGGCGACGAAGAATCCGTTGAGCGCCAGCAGGACCACGGAGGTGATCAGCGCGAAGCCCGTGCTCATGCCGACACCTCCTCGTGCCCGCCGGTGATCTGGAGACGGACCGAGTCGGCCACGTGCCGGTCGACCGCGAGCACCTCGACCAGGGCGCGTGGCGAGACCTCGCCGTTGTCCCCGTCGACCGGCAGGTCGATCTCCAGCCGGTCACCGACCTCAGGCACCCGGCCCAGTTCGCGCATCACCAGCCCGGAGAGGGTGTCGTACTCGGGACGTTCGGGCAGGGCGATGCCGGTGCTGTCGGCGACCTCGTCGATCCGCCAGCGCGCGGGCACCACCCACGAGCCGTCGTCCTGCCGTGCCGGGGCCCGCTCCGGCGGGTCGTCCTCGTCACGGATCGGGCCGACCAACTCCTCGGCGATGTCCTCCAGCGTGATGACGCCGGCGAAGCCGCCGTACTCGTCGACCACGCAGGCGAGTTGCCGGTGCCCCGAGCGGAGCCGGTCCAGCACGGTGGGCAGCGGCAGCGTCTCGGGCACCAGCAGCGGCGGGCCGGCCACCGCGCTGATCTGGGTGGTGGCGCGCTGCGCCGGGGGGACCCGCAGCACGTCGGCGATGCCGATCACGCCGATCAGATCGTCGACGCCCTCCGCTCCCCGCACCGGGAAGCGGGAATGGCCGGTGTCGAGCAGCTCGACCACCCGGCTGACCGGCTCGTGCGCCCGGAGGGTGTGCACGTGGACCCGGGGCACCATGGCCTCGCCGGCGGTCAGCTGGCGGAAGTCGAGCCCCCGGTCCAGCAGCGTCGACATCTCCGCGTCGAGGTGGCCCCCCAACCGGGACTCGGCGATGATCCGCTCCAGGTCCTCGGGCGTGGCGCCGCTGGGCAGCTCCTCGATGGGCTCGATGCCGATCCGGCGCAGCAGCCGCACCGCGGCCCGGTCGAACAGCTTGATCACCGGACCGGCGATGGCCAGGTAGAACAGGGTGGAGCGGGCCAGCGCCCGGGCGACCTGCTCGGGACGGGCGATGGCCAGATTCTTCGGGGCCAGCTCACCCACCACCATCTGCACCACGGTGGCGATGACCAGGGCCAGCACGATCGACAGCGGCAGGGAGACACCGGCGGAGACGCCGGCCACGCCGAGCAGCTCGGCCAGGCCGGCACCGAGGTAGGGCTCGGCGGCGTAACCGACCAGCAGGGCGGTCACGGTGATGCCGAGCTGGGCGCCGGAGAGCATGAACGACAGCCGAGCGCTGACCTCGAGGGCACGGGCAGCCGCCTGGTCGCCCTGGCCGGCGAGTTGCTTCAGTTTGCCGCGGTCGACGGCGACGTAGCCGAACTCCTGCGCGACGAAGTAGCCCGTCGCGACGGTCAAGACGATGATCAGAAGAAGACCGACGAGGATCAGCACGGGAAACTCAGGGCTCCCGGGGCCGTCGGTGCGTGGGGATGCCGGGGCTTACCCGGCTGGCTACTGCTGCCCTCCTGGGCAGAAGAGTCGATCATGCCGTCATTCTACCGGCGTCGGTACCCGCGGCGGGCAGGTGTGCGTACCCCGGTCCGACCCCGGCGACCTCGGTCGCCGTCGCGGTGACCTCCGGTCAGCGGTCGGCCAGTTCGTCGACGTCGAGCAGGTCCCGGTCCACCCGCCCGCTGCGGTACGCCGCCCGGCCGATCATCTGCGCGGCGACCGGTGCGGTGGCCAACTGGAACACCCCGACAAGCACGATCATGCCCAGGTCGGAGGGGCTGCGCAGGCGCAGGCCCAACCCGAGCAGCAGCAACAGCACCCCCAGCACCTGCGGCTTGGTCGCCGCGTGCATCCGGCTCAGCGTGTCCGGGAAGCGGAGCACTCCGATCGCGGCGGCGAGGCTCAGCAGCGCACCGGCGACCAGGCTGACGGCGCCGAGCCAGTCGGCGACCGCACCCGGCGTCACGGCTCGTCCCGGACGGCGAAGCGGACCAGGGAGACCGAACCGACGAAGCCGAGCAGGGCGAGCACCACCAGCACCGGAAGCGTGGTGGCGTGCCGGTTGACCGCCGCCTCCGCGCCGACCGCACCGAGGATCGTGGCGAGCAGCATGTCGGCGGCGACCACCCGATCCAGCAGCGTCGGGCCCCGGTAGAGCCGGACGAGGGCGAGCAGGGCGGTCAGCGACAGCAGGCCGGCCAGGAGGATGGCGACCACAGCGTTCACGAGAACTCCTTGTCGACTCTAGCGGAACGGACCATGCGCAGTTCGGCGTCCGAGCCGACCGTCTCGACGATCCGCCGCTCCACGTCCCGGATCCGGGCGCGGCTGGCGGCGAGGTCGGCGGGGCCGTGCACGTCGAGCACGTGCACGTAGAGGATTCCGGCGTCCCGGTCCACCTCCACGATCAACGTGCCCGGCACCAGGGAGAGCACCTCGGCGGTGAGGGCCAGACCGAGATCGGTGGGCACCCGCAACTGAACCGCGATGATGGCCGAACGGGGAACATAGCCGGGCTGCACCGCGATCCGGGCCACGTGCGCGCTGGCCCGGACCAGTTCGACGACGAACCGCCCCACGAACACCAGCAGCCCGCGCAGCCTCAGCCGGCCACTGAAGGTCACCGGCGGAAGTGGGAAGAACACCAGCACCGCGGCGGCCACCAGCAGGCCACCGAGCAGATTTCCCCAACTGAAATCCCCCCAGAAGAGGTTCCAGACCAGCACCAGCCAGCCGTACGCGATCACCTGGTCGCGCCGGCGGCCCGCCCAGGCCTGAGCCCGGCGACTGGTCCCGGACGGTCGCGCCGCGCCGGTGCCGGGCGAGGTCACGACGCCCCGCCGGGCAGGACGGCCCGCACGTACGGGGTCCGCTCCATCAGATCGGCCGCCGCACCCGCGGTCACCTCGAACAGCGGACCGGCCACCACGGTCAGCGCCACGCCGAGCGCCACCAGGGCGACCGTGGCGCCGACCATCAGCGCGGGCAGCGGGGCGGTCGGCGCGACGATCCGGCAGGGCGACCGCCAGAAGGCGATGTTCCACACCCGGCTCGCCACGTAGAGGGTGAGCAGGCTGGTCACGGTGCCGACGACCACCAGCGTCCAGGGCAGCGGTCCGCCGGCGGCGACGCCGGCCTGGAGCAGGCCGAGCTTGCCCAGGAAACCGGAGAACGGCGGGATGCCCGCGAGGTTCATCGCCGAGACGAAGAAGAGCACACCGAGCAGCGGCGTAAGCCGGGCCAGGCCGCCGAGCTGACGCAGGTCAGTGCTGCCGGCCCGCTGCTCGACCAGACCGGTGACCAGGAACAGGGTGGTCTGGATGGTGATGTGGTGGACCACGTAGAAGATGGCCCCGACCAGCCCGGCGACCGTGCTGAGCCCCACTCCGAAGATCATGTAGCCGATGTGGCTGACCAGCGTGAACGACAGCAGCCGCTTCATGTCCGACTGGGCCACCGCGCCGAGGATGCCGACCACCATGGTCAGTCCGGCCGCCACCATCAGCAGCTCGCCGGCCTGCTGATCCGGGAAGAGGAGGGTCTGGGTCCGGATGATCGCGTACACGCCGACCTTGGTGAGCAGGCCGGCGAAGACGGCGGTGACCGGGGCCGGCGCGGTCGGGTAGCTGTCGGGCAGCCACGCCGACAGCGGGAAGACCGCCGCCTTGATACCGAAGGCCACCAGCAGCATCAGCTGCAGACTCAGCCGTACGCCGTCCGGCAACGCGTCCAGCCGCGCGGTGAGCTGGGCCAGGTTGAGTGTGCCGGTCGCCGCGTAGAACAGCCCCACCGAGATCAGGAAGATCATCGACGCCAGGACGTTGACCACCACGTACGTGGAGCCGGTGCGGATCCGCGGTCCGGTGCCGTTCAGGGTGATCAGGACGAAGCTCGCGGCGAGCAGCATCTCGAAGCCGACGAAGAGGTTGAACAGGTCCCCGGCGAGGAAGGCGTTGCACACGCCAGCGGTCAGCACCAGGTAGGTCGGGTGGAAGATGGACACCGGGGCGGTCTCACCGACCTCCGCCTGCCCCTGCCCGATCGAGTACAGCAGCACGCAGAGGGTCACCGCCGAGGAGACCACCAGCATCAGTGCGGCCAACTGGTCGGCGACCAGCACGATGCCGACCGGGGCCGGCCAGTCACCGATCTGCACCACCAGGGGTCCGTGCCGGTACGCCTGCACCAGCAACACCACCGCCACCACCAGGCTGGTACTCAGGCAGCCCACGCTGACCACCCGTTGCAGCCACGGCCGGTTGGCAAGCAGCAGGGTCAGCGCCGCGCCCAGCAACGGCAGCACCACCGGCAGCGGCACCAGCTCACTCATCGCCGCCCCCGCTGCGGGTGGCGTCGCGCGTACCGGCTCATCCCGGCCCCTCCGGACGGCGAGGTGCCGGCGAATCGACCTGCTGGGGGTCGGCGGCGGCCGGCTCGCTCGCGAGATCGGCGGTCGAGACCTCCTGGTGCGCGGCCCGGCGCACGACCTGCCGGTCCTCGACGTCGTCGGGCACCTCGTCGTCGCCGGTCAGGTACCAGCTGCGATAGCTGATCGCCAGCAGGAAGGCGGTGAACCCGAAGGTGATCACGATGGCGGTGAGCACCATCGCCTGGGGCAGCGCATCGCTCATCGCCGCCTCGTCGGTGACCCCGACCACCGGCGGCTCCCCGGACCGGCCACCAAAGATGATCAGCAGATTGACCCCGTTGCTGATCAGGATGACGCCGAGCAGCACCCGACTCAGGCTCCGTTCCAGCAGCAGGGTCACGCCGCAGCCGACGAGCACCCCGATCGCCAGGAAGGACATCAGATTGGCTCCGGCGGTTCTCACCGTGCCTCCCCCTGACCACCGGCGGCCGCCGGACCACCGGCGGCCGCCTCGATGTGCCGGTCCACCTCGGCGCCGAGACTGCGCAACACGTCCAGCGCCAGCCCGATCACCACCAGGTAGACACCGACGTCGAAGAAGAGGGAGGTGACCAGGTAGAAGTCCCCGATCACCGGAAGCCAGAGATCGATCGTGGTGCTCCGCAGCACGGCACCGCCGGCGAGCAGGGAGACCACCGCGCTGCCGACGGTGAGCAGCAGCCCGGCGCCGAGCACGGTGCCGGCGCCGATCGGCGCGGCCTCGACCAACTCGTACCGGCCACCGGCGAGGTACCGCATGGTCAGCGCCAGGCTGGCCACGAGTCCTCCGGCGAAGCCCCCGCCGGGGGCGTTGTGTCCGGAGAACAGCAGGTAGAGGGAGAAGACCACCGCGGTGTGGGAGATCAGCCGGGTGACCACCTCCAACACGATCGACCGGTGCCGCTCGTGCAGCGTGGCGCCGCCGCGCAGCCAGACCGGCCGACCGGGGAAGGCCTCCTCGCCGCCGCTGTCCCGCCGCCGCGGACGCGGCCCGGTGCGGGACTGCTGGAAGATCAGGCTCGCCACCCCGGTGGCGGCCACCACCAGCACCGCCACCTCGCCCAGGGTGTCCCAGGCGCGGATGTCCACCAACGTCACGTTGACCACGTTGCGGCCGTGCCCCTGCTCGACCGCCAGGTGCGGGAAGTCCTCGGAGATGGAGCGCGCCTGCCGGGCCGCCGCGGCGCCGACGGCCAGGCCGGCTACCGTCGTACCGACGATCACGCCGATCGTGCGGCGGATCCAGCGGCTACGCCGCAGCGGCCGGATCGAGAATCGCTCCGGCAACCGGCGCAGCACCAGCACGAAGATCGCGATGGTCATGGTCTCCACGAGGAACTGGGTCAGCGCCAGATCCGGCGCACCGTAGAGCACGAACAGCATCGCGGTGCCGTAGCCGGTCATCCCGACCAGCAGCATCGCGGTCAGCCGCCGCCGGGCGCCCACGGCGAGCAGGGCGGCGACGCTGATCACCAGCAGGACCACCGGCTGCGCGGGGCTGCCCCACAATGCGAGCGGCTGCTCCCAGGGCCGGGTGAGGAAGAGCGCCCCGCCCGGCACCGCGGCCAGCACGATCAGGATGAGCCCGAGGTACTGCGGCAGTGATCCCCGCTGGGTGACGCTGGTGACGTCCACGGCGGCCCGATCGAAGCGCTGGGTGATCCACTCGTACCCCTGCTGCCCGGTGACCGGCGAGCGCAGCCGGGCCAGCGCCGGGGCCAGCGGGCCACGCAGCGCGAACAGCGCCGCCCCGCCCGCCACGGCCAGCGCGGACAGCCCGAGCGCCGGGGTGAGGCCGTGCCACAACGCCAGGTGCTCCTCGACGCTGCCGAGCAGTTCGGGGTACGGACGAAGCAGGTGGTCCAGCACCCCTGCCGCCGGGCCCGCGACGAGACCGACCACGGCCAGCAGCAGCGGTGGCACCAGCAGCGGCAGCCCGATCCGCCCCAGCTCCGTCGGGGCCGCGCCGGGGCGGGTGGCGAAGGCTCCCCAGAGGAACCTGATGCTGTACGCCACGGTGAGCGCGGTGCCGGCCACCAGCCCCGCCAGCACCAGCGGCTGATCGGTGAAGGCGGCGAAGACGGCCTCCTTCGCGACGAAACCGAGCAGCGGTGGCAGGCCCGCCATCGACGCGGCGGCGAGCACCGCCACGCCGGTCAGGACCGGTGCGGTCCGGCGCAGGCCGGACAGCTCGCGCAGGTCCCGGGTGCCGGCACCGTGGTCGATCACGCCGACGACGAGGAACAGCGCCGCTTTGAACAGGGCGTGGGCGAGCAGCATCGCGACACCGGCCAACGCGGCGTCCGCGGTGCCCACCCCGATCACCACCGTCAGCAGGCCGAGCTGGCTGACCGTTCCGTGCGCGAGCAGCAGTTTCAGGTCGGTCTGCCGCAACGCCGCCCAACCGCCCAGCAACATGGTCGCCAGGCCGGCGACCACCACCACCGGCCGCCACGGTCCGGCCACGGCGAGCACCGGTGCGAGCAGGCCGAGCAGGTAGACGCCGGCCTTCACCATCGCCGCCGCGTGCAGGTACGCGCTGACCGGCGTCGGCGCCGCCATCGCCACCGGCAGCCACGAGGTGAACGGCAGCACCGCCGACTTCGACAGCGCCCCGAGCAGGATCAGCAGCACGGCGACGACCAGGTGGCCGCCACCGGGCAGCGGACGTTCGGCCAGCTCCGACCAGCGGTAGGTGCCCGCGTGGTGGCCGAGCATGATGAACCCGACCAGCATGGCCAGGCCACCGAGCGTGGTCACGATCAGTGCCTGGGCCGCCGCCCAGCGGCTGGACCGCCGCTCGGTGCTGTGCCCGATCAGCAGGTACGAGAAGACCGTGGTGAGTTCCCAGCCGACGTAGAGCAGCAGCAGATCGTCGGCGAGGACCAGCCCGAGCATCGCACCGGCGAAGGCGACCATCACGCCGGCGAACCGGGCGTTGCCGACCGCGCCGGGCGGAAAGTACCGGGCGCTGTAGACCAGCACCAGCGCGCCCACGCCGCCGACCAGCAATGTCATCAGCCAGGACAGGGTGGTCATCCGTAGGGACAGGTCCAGCCCCAGTTGCGGAATCCACGGGTACGTCTCGACGACCGCGCCGCCGTCGACCACATCGGGTGTGCGTACCAGTGCCCAGCCGAAGGCGGCGGCGGGCGGGAGGGCCAGCAGGTAGCAGGCGCGCGGACCCCACCGATGCACCAGCAGCGGCGCCACGAGGGCCGCCACGAGGTGCAGGATCAGCAGTTCGAGCACGCGCGCTCCCGGTCGAGGTGGCCGCGGCGCCGCTCGGCGTGGGCAGGCGCCTAGCAGCGATCAGACGACAGTTCGGCGCGCTACGGGTGGTTTTCCCGAAATGCGCCCGCCCTCACCATCGGGAGGCGGGTGACCGGATCAGGGCCGGGCGGCGGCGTCCGCCGGGGAGCTCGCGGCACCCCGACCGGGACGGCCCTCGACCATCAGGTCGGGCCGGCCGAGCTGCGACGCCGCCCTGTTCACCAGGCGCTGCGCGGCAGCCAGGGACCGCACCGACAGCAGTCGGCCGCGACTCTCCCGGCGCAGCACGAAGTAGTGCACGGCGGCCCGCACCTGCGCGCGGTCGGCCGCGCTGGCCTGGGCGGTGGAGACGACCAGCTCCCGCAGGCAGCTGGCGAGCCGCTCGGCCAGCTCAAGCTCGGCGCCGTGCAGCCCGGTGCGAAGGGCGGCGACATGGCTGTCGACCTTGCGGATCAGGACGTCGGTGCCGGGTCCGGAACTCCGCTCCTCGACGGCCATCCAACCTCCTCCACCCGCCCAGCACACCGCGGGTGAAGTTACTTTATGTTGCCCGTCACAAGCAAGCAGTTAAGTAAGACTTAACGGATTCTACGGTCAAGTAGCGTGTACCGCCTTAAATAGACATACTCCGCCAGACCGGCGACGACGGATGTCGGTCCCCGGGGGCAGGATGGAGTCGTGGCGGATTCCAGCATGGCTGCGGCGGGGCTCTCCCGGTTCGGTCCGGCGACCCGGGAGTGGTTCGGCGCGGCGTTCGCCGCGCCGACGGCGGCGCAGGTCGGCGCCTGGGATGCGGTCGCCGCCGGCCGCCACGCCCTCGTCGTGGCACCCACCGGTTCCGGCAAGACGCTGGCCGCGTTCCTGTGGTCGCTCGACCGGCTGGCCCGCGAACCCGCACCGGCCGAGCCGAGGCACCGGTGCCGGGTGCTCTACGTCAGCCCGCTCAAGGCACTCGCGGTCGACGTCGAACGCAACCTTCGTGCGCCCCTCGCCGGCATCCGGCAGGCCGCGACGCGGCTGGCGCTGCCGCCGCCGCAGATCACCGTCGGCATGCGTACCGGGGACACCCCCGCCGACGAGCGCCGGGCCTTCGCCCGTACCCCACCAGACGTGCTGATCACCACGCCGGAGTCACTGTTCCTGCTGCTCACCTCGGCCGCCCGAGACTCGCTGCGCGGCGTCCAGACGGTGATCATCGACGAGGTGCACGCGGTTGCCGGCACCAAGCGTGGCGCCCACCTCGCCCTCTCCCTGGAGCGCCTCGACGAGCTACTGCCCGCCCCGGCACAACGGATCGGCCTCTCCGCCACCGTCCGGCCGCTCGACGAGTGCGCCCGTTTCCTCGGCGGCGCCCGCCCGGTCGACGTGGTCGCCCCGGTCGCCGCCAAGACGATCGAGGTCAGCGTCCAGGTGCCGGTGGAGGACATGACCCGCCTCGACGAGCAGGAGGCGCCGCAGGACGATCTGGCCCGCCCCCGGTCGGCGTCGATCTGGCCCGCCGTGGAGGAGCGGGTCTTCGGGTTGATCCGGGCCCACCGCTCGACCATCGTCTTCACCAATTCCCGGCGTGGCGCCGAGCGGCTCTGTGCCCGGCTCAACGAGCTCGCCGCCGAGGAGCAGACCGAAGGGGAGCCGGCCGCGACCGGTCATGGCCCCCGGCTCCCGGCGGAGCTGATGGCCCAGGCCGGCGCGGTGGCCGGCGCACCGCCGGTGATCGCCCGGGCGCATCACGGCAGCGTCTCCCGGGAGGAGCGCCGGCACATCGAGGAGTCGCTGAAGGCAGGTCAGTTGCCGGCGGTGGTGGCCACCTCCAGCCTCGAACTCGGCATCGACATGGGCGCGGTCGATCTGGTCGTGCAGATCGAGGCACCACCGAGCGTGGCCGCCGGCCTGCAACGCGTCGGCCGCGCCGGGCACCAGGTCGGCGCGGTGTCCCGGGGGGTGGTCCTGCCCAAGCACCGGGGCGACCTGCTCTCCTGCGCCGTGGTCGCCGAGCGGATGACCGACGCCGCCATCGAGGAGCTGCGGCATCCGCGCAACCCGCTGGACGTCCTCGCCCAGCAGATAGTCGCGATGGTCGCGCTCGACCAGTGGCGGGTGGGTGACCTGGCGACGGTGGTCCGGCGGGCAGCACCCTTCGCCGAGCTGCCCGACTCCGCGCTGCACGCCGTGCTGGACATGCTCTCCGGCCGCTACCCGTCGACCGCCTTCGCCGAACTTCGTCCCCGGCTGGTGTGGGACCGCGCCACGGACGTGCTGACCGGCCGGCCCGGTGCCCAGCGACTCGCGGTGACCAGTGGCGGCACCATCCCCGACCGGGGACTGTTCGGTGTCTTCCTGGCCGGCGCGGAACGCGCCGCCCGGGTGGGCGAGCTGGACGAGGAGATGGTCTACGAGTCGCGGGTCGGCGACGTCTTCCTGCTCGGCTCCTCGTCCTGGCGGATCGAGGAGATCACGCCTGACCGGGTGCTGGTCTCCCCCGCCCCCGGTCAGGCCGCCAAGATGCCGTTCTGGAAGGGCGACCAGCCGGGCCGGCCGGTGGAGCTGGGCCGGGCGATCGGCACCCGGGTCCGCACGCTGCTCCGCCAGGGCGACGAGGAGGCGGTGGCCACGCTGCGCGCCGCCGGGCTGGACGACTGGGCCGCCGGCAACCTCCTGGCGTACCTGCGCGAGCAGCAGGCCGCGACCCGTGCGCTGCCGGACGACCGGACGGTGGTGGTCGAGCGGTTCCGCGACGAGCTGGGCGACTGGCGACTCGCCGTGCACAGCGTCCTGGGGGCCCGGGTGAACGCGCCCTGGGCGTTGGCGATCGGCCGGCGGCTCGCCGAGCGCTACGGGGTGGACGCGCAGGTGATGCCCGCCGACGACGGCATCGTGGTACGTCTGCCGGACACCGCCGACACCCCACCCGGCGCCGACGTGGTGGCGTTCGATCCCGAGGAGATCACCCAGCTGGTGGAGGAGTCGGTCGGCACCTCTGCCCTGTTCGCCGCCCGCTTCCGGGAGTGTGCCGCGCGCTCACTGCTGCTGCCTCGCCGTGACCCGCGCCGCCGCCAGCCGCTCTGGCAGCAGCGGCAACGCGCGGCCCAACTGCTCGACGTCGCCCGCGAGTTCGCCGACTTCCCGGTCACTCTTGAGGCGGCTCGGGAATGCCTGCAGGACGTCTTCGACCTGCCCGCCCTGACCGAGGTGATGCGTCAGCTCGCCGGCCGTCGGGTGCGGCTCGTGGAGGTGGAGACCGACCGACCGTCACCGTTCGCCCGCTCGCTGCTCTTCGGCTACGTCGGCGCCTTCCTCTACGAAGGCGACGCGCCGCTGGCCGAACGGCGGGCCGCGGCACTCGCCCTGGACTCGGCGCTGCTCGGCGAGCTGCTCGGCCGGGTGGACCTGCGCGAACTACTCGAACCGACGGTGCTCACCGAGACCGAACGGCAGTTGCGCTGGCTCACCCCGCAGCGCCGGCCCCGCGACGCCGAGGACGTGATCGAGCTGTTGCGACAGCTCGGCGACCTGAGCGCCGACGAGCTGGCCGAGCGCGGCGCGCCCGAAGAATGGCTGACCGAGCTGGCCGCCGCCCGACGGGTGCTGCGAGTCCGCGTCGCCGGGCAGGAGCGCTGGGTCGGCGTCGAGGACGCCGGCCGGCTGCGGGACGCACTCGGCGTGGCCCTGCCGGTGGGCGTCGCGCACGCGTACCTCGAACCCGTCGCCGACCCGCTCGGCGACCTGGTCGCCCGGTACGCCCGCACCCACGCCCCGTTCACGGCCAGCACCTGCGCGGCCCGCTTCGGGCTCGGGGTCTTCGTGGTGGAGCAGGCGCTGCGCCGCCTGGCCGCCACCGGTCGGGTGGTCTCCGGCGAGTTCACGCCGGACACCGTCGGCACCCAGTGGTGCGATGCCGAGGTGCTGCGCCTGCTGCGCCGCCGGTCCCTCGCGGCGCTGCGCCGGGAGATCGAACCGGTGCCACCCCGGGCGCTGGCCACCTTCCTGCCCCGCTGGCAGCAGGTCGGTTCCTCGGCTCGTGGGGTGGAGGCGGTGGCCGCCGCCGTGGAGCAGTTGCAGGGTGCGTCCGTGCCGGCCTCGGCCCTGGAACGCCTGGTGCTGCCCGCCCGGGTCGCGGACTACTTCCCCGCGCAACTCGACGAACTCTGTGCCAGCGGCGAGGTGCTGTGGGCCGGCGCGGGAGCGATCTCCGGTGGGGACGGCTGGATCAGCCTGGCGTACGCCGACTCCGCCCCGCTGCTGCTCCCGCCGCCGGACGACGCACTCACCCGCACGCCCCTGCACGACGCGGTCCTGGACGCCCTCGGTGACGGACAGGCCCTCTTCTTCCGTCCCCTGGCCGACCGGGTCGGCGCCACCGACGACGCCGCGCTGACCGCCGTCATCTGGGACCTGGTCTGGGCCGGCCACCTCACCAACGACACTTTGGCACCGCTGCGGGCGGTGATCGGTGCCGGCGGCGCCCACCGCGCGCGCCCGAACGCCGCGCGCGGCCGCTACCGGCGACCGGGAAGGGTGGCGCTGCCGAGCCGCAGCGGCCCGCCGACGGTGGCCGGCCGCTGGTCCCGGCTGCCGGAACGTGACACCGATGCGACCCGCCGCGCCGCCGCGCTCGCCGACGTGCTGCTGGAACGGCACGGCGTGCTGACCCGGGGCGCGGTCATGGCCGAGCAGGCGCCCGGTGGCTTCGCCGCGGTCTACCCGGTGCTGGCCGCGCTGGAGGAGCGCGGCGCGGCCCGGCGCGGATATTTCGTCGACGGCTTGGGCGCCGCCCAGTTCGCGGTGCCCGGCGCGGTGGACCGGATCCGTGCCCTGGCCGAGCCGCTCGACGGTACGCGGGCCCGGGGCGGCGTCACGGTGGTGCTGGCCGCCACCGACCCGGCCAACCCCTACGGCGCGGCGTTGCCCTGGCCGGAGCGGGCGGTCGACTCCGGCGACGACTCGGCGGCGGCGTCGGGCACCGGCCACCGGGCCGGCCGCAAGGCGGGAGCCCTGGTCCTGCTGGTCGCCGGCGACCTGGCGCTCTACGTGGAGCGGGGCGGGCGCACGATCCTCTCCTTCACCGACGACGAGGAGGCGCTGACCGCAGCCGGGAAGGCGCTGGCCGACGCGGTCCACTCCGGCGCGTTGGGTCCGATCTCGGTGGAGCGCGCCGACGGCGAGTCCGTACGCTCGTCGCCGCTGCGCGACGCCCTCACCGCCGCCGGCTTCCGCACCACCCCGCGCGGCCTGCGGCTACGCCCGTGACCCCGCCCACGCCCACAGCTCAGCGCAGGGTGTCGAGGGTCTTCTGGTAGCGGGAACGGTCGGTGGGTGGGGTCCGCGCTGACCGGTAGTTGAGCACCACCGTGCCGCTGCGGTAGGCGGCACCGCTCCACCGCTCGGCCAGGTCACCCGCGCTGCTCTCGTCGGGGAAGACGTACACGGCCACGTTGTCGGTGACGACGAGTTCCGAGCAGCCCAGCCCCAGCCCGTCCGGTCCACACTCGATGGAACGGTCCCGCGGGTTGGCCACCTTGAGCCCGGCGGCCCGGAAGGCCGCGACGACCTCTCCGGCGGTCGGTGCGCCTTCCTGGCGTGGCGGCAGCACCACCGGTGGCGGGCTGGGCGGTCGCCGCTCGGTGCCGCCATCGGCGGTCGGGCCCGCCGGCCCCGCTGCGGTGGCCGGGCCCGCCGGTGCCACTGCGGTGGCCGGGCCCACCGGTCCCGCTGCGGTCGTCGGTTCGGTGGCGTCGACGTCTGGCCCGGTCGGGTTCGCCGGGCCTTCCGACGGCACCGCGTCGGCCGATGCGGCGCTGGCGGGCGGGTTCGGTCCCGCCGGCCGGTCCGGGCCACCGCCGCAGGCGGCGAGCGCGCCCGTAACCGTCAGGAGGACGACGACGGGCAGGATCCGGTGGCTCATCCAGGCAGTCTGCCCAACCCGCTCCGCCGCAGGCAGTGGCCGGTCGGCCAGGCACGGTGTCGCGTATCCGGCAGGACCGGGCGTACGATCCGGTGCCGTGACCAGCGGGGCCGCCAACGACGTCCGGACACCGTTCGGGGTGGTCTCGCTGACCACCGACTACGGGCTCACCGACGGGTTCGTGGCGGTCTGCCACGGAGTGATCGCCCGACTCGCGCCCGCGATGCGGATCATCGACGTGACCCACCTGGTGCCGCCGGGTGACGTCCGTCGGGGCGCGGCGGTGCTCGCGCAGACCGTGCCGCACCTGCCGGCCGGGGTGCATGTGGCCGTCGTCGACCCGGGTGTCGGTACGCCGCGGCGGGGCGTCGCGCTGGGCACGCCCGAGGGGTTCCTGGTGGGGCCGGACAATGGTCTGCTGCTCGACGCCGCCGTTGCTCTCGGCGGGGTGACCGACGCGGTGGAGCTGACCAATCCGCGCTGGCTGGCGCCACGGGTCTCGGCCACCTTCCACGGCCGGGACGTCTTCGCGCCGGTCGCGGCCCGACTGGCGCTGGGCGCACCGCTGGGCGAGGCCGGCCCGCCGGTCGACCCGGCGACGCTGGTGCGGCTGCCCGACCCGCTGGTGCGGCGGCGACCGGACGGGTTCGTCGCCGAGGTGCTGACGGTGGACCACTTCGGCAACGTCCAGCTGGCCGCCCCGGCCGACCTGCTGGCCCCGCTGCCGGCCCGGCTCCTGGTGCAGGCGGCACCGGACGACCGGCCAGAGCACGCGGCACCGGACGACCGGCCAGAGCACGCGACCCCGGACGACCGGCCGGCGCAGGCGGCGGCCGGCGGCGGGGGACGGGAGGTGGCCGCCGTGCACGGGCGTACGTTCGGCGATGCGCCGGTCGGGGCGCTGGTGGCACATGTGGACTCGGCCGGCCGGGTCGCGCTCTCGGTCAATGGTGGACACGCCGCCGAACTGCTCGGGGCGATCCCGGGTACGCTGCTGCGGGTCCGGGTCATAGCCTGAGTCGAGGCGGACCCGCACGACGCGGATGAAACGTCTACTGTGGAAAGCTGTCGAAGTGGATGATCGCTGGGTTCCCGCCGCTTGCCCCTGCTGCGCGTACCGGACCGGCGGCGGCACCTGTCCGGTCTGCTTCTGGACCGATGACGGCCAGACCGATGCGGACGCCGACGTCGTGCGCGGCGGGCCCAACGGGGATCTGAGCCTGTCCCACGCTCGACTCAACTTCGCCGTCTACGGCGCCTGCCACCCCCGCTACCAGGAGTCGGTCCGTGCGCCCCGGCCGGAGGAGCTGCCCTGACCCGGCCCTGACCGGGGACGAGGGCCGCGCAGGCCGTGGAGCCGGGCCGGCGGGCAGGACGCCGGCCCGGCTCTAGGTGCCGGTTCAGCAGACCGGCACCGACCCACCCCAGACCGCCGAGATGTACGCGTGGCTGACGAACTGCCCGCTGGCCAGCCGATTCCACCGGTTGGTGGTCCGGTACGGGCCGGCGACCGTCTGCCCGCTCACGTAGCACTGGAGCGGCACGTTGGCGTACCGGGCGGCCAGACCCCGCGACGCGTAGCCGGTGCCGGGGCCGGCCCGCACGTTGAGTGGGCCGTCACCGACCACACCACGTGGGCCGGTGCCGGTCCACAGGTACGCCACGTCGACCCAGGCGTTCGTGGTCAGCTGCAACCCGTCCCAGAACGTCCCGTCGGCGAGGTCGACGCCGGCCGGGTTCAGCACCAGCCGGCCGAACTGGTCCCGCCCGCCGTTGTAGCCGTTCTGGTAGGCGGCCTGCGCCTGCGGTCTGCCCCGGGGCAGGTCCTTCCAGTTCTCCCGCACCCCGCTCGGGTTCCAGTAGTCGTCGCGGGTGTTCCAGGGGCCGACGTCCCAGACGGGCGCGTACTCGCATCGGCTGCCGTTGGTGGTGCAGACCCGCAGGGTGTAGTCGCCGCTGTTGCGCGGGGAGAGTCCCCGGCGCGAGGGCAGCGCCACGAAGTGGTCGCGGGCGCGCACGGTGTGCCCGTTGGCGGTCACCTCGCCGACCAGGCCGATCCGGGTCGCGTACACCCGGTAGGTGAGGCCGGGGGTGGCGGCGGTGGCGGCGACGGAGTCGGCGGTGAGCCGGACGGCCCGGACCTCGGTGGTGGCGCCGGACCTGCTGCCGGTGAGCACCACCCGGGCCTGCACCCGGCGGACCGGCTGGTCGAAGACGGCCGCGGGAACGGCGTCATGCCACTCGGTCCAGCCGATCGCCCGCCAGCCACGGACCTGGACGCTCGCGGTGGCACCGGATCTGGCGACGACGGTGACCTCGGCCCGGATCCGGGTAGCCGGCCGACTGAGGTTTCGCGGAGCGGCCACCAGCATGCCCTCGGCGACCGCGCTGCGCCGGGCCGGCGCCCCGGGCGGGCGGGCGTCGACCAGCCGGAGGCCGGCACGGGTGTGCCGCACGTTGACGTCGTCGGTGTCGACGACGGACAGGTCGGCGTCCCACCGGTCGACGCGGGCGGCCGACGCGGAGGTGGGGTGCAGGGACACGGCGAGGGCGAGGGTCAGGGCAAGAGCCAGGACAGTGGTACGGGGATGATTCATCGACATTCTCCTCAGAACTCCCCGATAGTGCCTATATAAGTAGATCGAAGAGAAGCGCCGTACAAATGGTGATACACGTGAATATGCTTCGAGTGGAAGAATGGTGCGGTGCCCGAAGGTGACACCGTCTGGAACACCGCCCGCGTGTTGGAACGGGCGCTGGCCGGGGCCCGACTGACCGGCAGCGACTTCCGGGTGCCCGCACTGGCCACCACCGACCTCACCGGTTGGACGGTGCGCGAGAGCGCCAGCCAGGGCAAGCATCTGCTGCTCCGACTGGACGCCCCCGCCGGCACCGGCGAGTCGCGATGGACGCTGCACTCGCACCTGCGGATGGACGGCACCTGGCGGGCGTACGCGCCGGGCGAACGCTGGA
Source organism: Micromonospora phaseoli (assembly GCF_900109115.1). Lineage (GTDB taxonomy): Bacteria > Actinomycetota > Actinomycetes > Mycobacteriales > Micromonosporaceae > Micromonospora > Micromonospora phaseoli. Next base: position 317,295 of record NZ_FNYV01000001.1, on the reverse strand, counting down.
CGGCGCGGCCGGCACACCTGATCCGGGTGGTGCTGCGCGCCGAGGTCGCCACGGCCGTGGGCTATCACCTGCACGAGGTGACCCTGGTGCCCACCGCCGAGGAGGAGCGCCTCACCGGCCACCTCGGCCCCGACCTGCTCGGCGCCGGCTGGGATCCGGCCGAGGCCACCCGCCGGCTGGCCGCCCACCCCGACACCCCGGTCGGCGTGGCCCTGCTCGACCAGCGCAACCTGGCCGGTGTCGGCAACCTCTACAAGTGCGAGGTGCTGTTCCTGCGCGGCATCCATCCCCGCACGCCGGTACGCGACGTGCCCGACCTGGCCGGCCTGGTCACGCTGGCGCAGTCGCTGCTCGCCGCCAACCGGGGCCGGTGGACGCAGAGCAGCACCGGGTCCCTGCGACGCGGCCAGACCAGTTACGTGTACGGGCGGCGGGCCCAGCCGTGCCGACGCTGCGGCACCGCCATCCGCAAGGAGGAGCTGGGCGAACGGGTCACCTACTGGTGTCCCACCTGCCAGCCGGGCATCCCTTGACCGACTCGGGCGATCTTGTCGCCATGCATCTTCCACGCGACGGCCTGGGCAGATCCGAGGCGGTGGACGGCCAGCCACGCGACCGGATCGGAGTGGCGCGGACAACACGCCGGAAGATCGGCAGATAGGGACGATTGGGCCCTTCCTAACCGACCACCCGCGTCGCATGCTGCGGTTGAGGGCTCACGGAACGTCAACACCGCGCGCCCGCGCTGCCACGTCGGGGTGGTGGCCGCCGCGCCCCGATCCCCGGGAGAGCCATGGCTGTGTTCCGCAGACTCCGGTCCACCTGGCTGGTCCGTGCCACCCGCGCCGTCCTCGACGACATGCCGGCCGACCTCGACGACACCGCCCCGACGCCGGCACCACCCCGGCCGCCGCTGCAGGCACCGGCACCGCTGCAGGCACCGGCACCGGCGAGCCTCGATCCGGCGGCGGCGCCCCGCTGCTTCGGCCCGGTGCCGAACCACGCGTTCAGCCCGCTGCCGGTCCTGGGCGACGACGGCGCGGTGCTGGCCGGCACCGGGCTGCGCAAGTTCGTCGACCCGCTGCCCGGCCTGGGCATCCTGGGACAGACCCCGCTCGGCGCCCACCTGCCCGTCGCAGTGCCGGACACCATCACCCACCCCGGCTGCGACTACTACGAGATCGGCCTTCAGGAGTACGCGCAGCGCCTGCACCGCGACCTGCCGGCGACCCGCCTTCGCGGCTACCGGCAGCTGAACCTCGGCACGGACGTCGACGGGCACAACACCGTCGCCCCGCCGCCACGGCCCTGGCACCTCGGCCCGGTCGTGCTGGCCCGACGAGGCCGGCCGGTGCGGATCAAGTTCATCAACCAGCTTCCCGCCGGCCCCGCCGGCGACCTGTTCCTGCCGGTCGACCCGACCGTGCCCGGTGCCGGCTCGGGTCCCCTCGGCGGGCCGGCACCCTTCCCGCAGAACCGGGCGGTGCTGCACCTCTGCGGCGCGCACACCGGCTGGATCAGCGCCGGAAACCCCTGGCACTGGATCACCCCGGCGGGCGAGATCACCCCCTACCCGACCGGCGCCGGCCTGGCCCACGTCCCCGACATGGCCCACCCGGGACAGGGCGCCACCACGCTCTACTTCCCCAACGACCAGAGCGGACGGCTGCTCTGGTTCCACGACAACACCGCCGGGCTGTCCCGGTTGACCATCCACTCCGGCCAACTCGCGCTCTACCTGCTCACCGACGAGACGCAGGAGCGGCTGATCGCCGACGGGCTGCTGCCGGCCGAAGCGCTACCGCTGGTCTTCGAGGACAAGACGTTCGTGCCCGACGACGCCCAACTGGCCACCCAGGATCCGACCTGGGACCGGGACCGCTGGGGTTCGCGGGGCGCCCTCTGGCACCCACACGTCTACCAGCCCCGGCAGAACCCGTACCGGCTCGACGGACGCAACCCCACCGGCCGGTGGGACTACGGCCAGTGGTCAGGTACCGCGCCGAGCGTCGCCCCGGACGCGCCCGCCACCGCGGTGCCCAACCCGCACCACGATCCGGTCACCGACCCGGACGAGCCGCCGGAGGCGCCGGGTGTGCCGCACCCGAGCGCGGTGCCGGGCGCGTACGGCGACACCGTGCTGGTCAACGGTGCCGCCTACCCGTACCTGGAGGTCGAACCCCGGCTGCACCGGTGGCACATCCTCAACGCCTGCACCGACCGCTGGCTCAACCTCCAGCTGTACCGGGCCGCCTCGGACGCGCCGATGTGGACGGCGGAAGGCCGGCTGGCCGACGCCGACGCCGGCGAGGTGCCGATGGTGGACGCCGCCCGTACGCCGGGCCGCCCGGTCGGCTGGCCCACCGACGGCCGGCCCGGTGGCGTGCCGGACCCGACGACGGCCGGGCCCGAGATGATCCGGATCGGCAACGAATGCGGCCTGCTGCCGGCGCCCGTGGTGATCCCGAACCAGCCGATCGGCTTCCGGTACGACCGGCGTGACCCGACCGTGCTCAACGTCGACGGTCACGCGCTGCTGCTGGCCCCCGGCGAGCGGGCCGACGTGCTGGTCGACCTCGCCACGGTCACGCCCGGCAGCACACTGATCCTCTACAACGACTGCCCCGCACCGTTACCCTGCTTCGACCCCCGGTACGACCAGTACACCGCAGGGCCGGATCGCACCGCCGAGGGTGGCGCACCCTCGACCGTCCCGGGGTACGGTCCGAACACCCGCACCCTGCTGCAACTACGGGTGACGGGCACCCCGGCGGAGCCGTACGACCTCGGCCGGCTGCGGGAACGGCTGCCCGGCGCGTACGCGACCAGCCAACGTCCCCCGGTCGTGCCCGCGCCGGCGTACGACTCCTGCTTCGGCACCACCACCGGCCCGACCCGGATGCCGGTGCACGCCACCTCGGTCGAGTTCATCGCGGCCGGCGGCACCGCGCCGGTGAAACTGCCGCTGGAGGTCAAGGCCGTACGGCAGGTCTTCGAGCCCGACCACGGCCGACTCACCGGCCGCCTCGGCGTGGCGCACCCGATGGCCGGACCGCTGCACGGCGCCACCCTGCCGCTCGGTCCCACCGATCCGCCGACCGAGGTGCTGCACGTCTGCGATCCGGCCGTTGCGGTCGGCGCGCCCGGCGACGGCAGCCAGCTCTGGCGGGTACGCGGCACCGGCCGGCAGAGCCATCCGGTGCGCTTCGACGGGCTGGACGTGCAGGTGGTCGGCCGGGTGGGCCGGGACGGCACGATCCGGCCGCCGCACCCGGGTGAGCTCGGCTGGAAGCAGATCGTCCGGGTGGATCCGGGCGAGGACGTGCTGCTCGCGCTGCGACCCGAGGCACCGGTCCTGCCGTTCAAGATCGGGGACAGCGTACGGCTGCTCGACCCGACCCGACCGGCGGGCGCGCGCATCGGATCCACCCCGGTCAGCCCGATCGACGGACGGCCGACGGGGGTGGTCAACCAGCTGGTCAACCTGGGCTGGGAGTACGGCTGGTCGAGCGGGGCGGCCGGCCACCGCGACCAGGGCATGTACCGGCCCTTGGTGGTCCGCGTCTCGCCTCGGGCACCGACCGGGCTCACCGCCGCCCCGGCCCCCGGCTCGGCGACCGCCCTGCCCGCGATCACCCTGGCCTGGACCGGCAACGGCAGCGGCAACCGGGCACCGGCCACCAGCCACCTGTTGCAACGTGCCACCGATGCGACGTTCACCGACGGCCTGACCACGATCACCGTGGCGGCCACGGCGACCCGCTACACCGACGCGACCGTCACCCCCGGAGTCACCTACCACTACCGGATCCGGGCGGAGAACGCGGTCAGCTGCTCCACCTGGTCGAACAGCATTCCGGCGGCGGTGCAGCTCACCGCACCGACCCGGCTGACCGCAGCCATCCCACCCGCCGCGCCGCTGCGGGTCGCGCTGCGCTGGGCCAACCGATCCTTCGCCACCGGGATCGACGTGCAGCGGGCCACCAACCCGACCTTCACCAGCGGGCCGGGCACCACCGCGATCAGCGTCGGCGACAACCATCTCGACCCTGCGGTCGCACCCGACACCACGTACTACTACCGGGTGCGGACCACCTACCTCGGTGCCGCCTCACCCTGGTCGACGGTGGCGACGGTGAGCACCCCGCCTGCGCCCGGCACTCCGACCGCGCTGAGCGCCGCCACCAGCGCACCCGGCCCGGACACCGCGACCGTGGTCCTGGGGTGGGCCGCCAGCACCCCCACCGGCCAGGGTGCCGGCTTCACTGTGGAACGGGCGTTGGACCCGGCCTTCAGCCGCGAACTGGCCACCTTCACGGTCACTGGTCGAGGCTTCACCAACACCGGCCTGGCCCGTGGCGTCACCTACCACTACCGGATCCGCTCGTTCAACGTTGTCGGCGCCTCCCCGTTCACCGGCCCCATCCCGATCACCACCCCACCCTGACCACCCACCCAGCCCGGCACTGCTCGGCGTCGTCGGCGCTGCTCAGCGCTGCTCGGCGTTGATCGGCATTGGTCAGCGTTGATCAAGAAGTTTGGGTCGTGGAACGCAAGGATCCCGACCAGATCCTCTTGATCAACGGGTTGGGGATGAGAACGGATTGGGGATGAGAGTGGCGCGGCCGGCGGTCACGGGGTGGCGGCGGGGCGACCCACGGCACGCAGCTCGGACAGCGCCGAAGCGAAGCCGTGCAACAGGTCCGTGGCCTCGGTGAGCCGGGCGGCGGCGGGATGCTCCAGCTCCGGCCGGTACTCCTGCGCCAGGTAACCGGCGGCGGCCACCACCAGCCGTTCGTAAGCGCCCACCCCCGACTCCAACTGCCCGGTCAGCGCCTGGTGCGCCTCGGCCAGCGGCGCCCGGGCGTCGGGCGGCGCGAAGCGGGCCGCGCGTTCCACGCTGGCCACCCGGTTGGCCAGCTCACGCAGCGACTGCTCGGCAGTGGCCGCCTCGGCGACAGCGGGCTCGGCGAGGCCGGTCAGCCGGCCCGCCATCCCGGCCATCGTCGACGCGGCCCGGTCCAGGCGCTCCCACGGCTGCGCCGCGCTGGTGCCGCGCAACGCGCTGCGGCTGCGGGCCCGACGTACCTCGGCCACCACGCCGGCCCCGGCGGGCAGCCGCTCCACGGCGGCGACCAGACGGGCCCGGGAGCGAGCGGCGGCCTGAGCCGGGTCGAGCGCGGCCGGGGCGGGTTGCGCGGCCAGCGCGCGCAGGTCGACCCAGCGCCAGCCGGCCAACGCGGTCGCGGCGCCCGCGGCGGCGGCCCAGGCCGCGTCGGCGAGCCCGATGCCGGCGTACGGGGTCAGCACGATCGTCGCGCCGCCGAGCCCGCCGGCCAGGACGCTCCACCGGCGGGCGGAGCGACGCAGCTTGCTCAGCCGCCGAAAGTAACGGGTGCGCTCGTCTGCCACGTCGCCTCCTCGCCCGCTGCGCTCAGCCAGCGGCGGTGGTGTCGCCGGTGCCGCGATCGCGGCTCATGCTGGCCCTGATCTCATCGAGCCGGGCCACGGCCGGGTCACCGGTCTGCGCGGCCGACTGGTCGGCCACGGCACCGCGTTCGGTGCCCGCGCCGAGTTGCTCACCGGCCATGCTGGCCCGGATCTGGTCCAGTCGGGCCGATCCGGCAGTGTCCAGGGTCGCCTTCTGGATCTCCAGCATCCGGCCCTCCGTCGAGTTCCCGGCGAGCTCCGCCCGGCCCATCGCGTTGGCGTAGCGGCGCTCGATGCGGTCGCGGACCTCGTCCAGGGTGGGGGTGCTGCCGGGGGCGGTGAGCGCCGACATCGACTCCAGCGAGGCCGCCACGCTCTCCTGCATCTTGGCCTGCTCCAGCTGGCTGAGCAGCTTGGCGCGCTCGGCGAGCTTCTGCTGGAGGATCATCGAGTTGTTCTCCACCGCCCTGCGGGCCTGCCCGGCGGCGCCGAGCGCCTGGTCGTGCAGGGTCTTCAGGTCCTCCGCGGACTGCTCCGCGGAGACCAGCTGGGTGGCCAGGGCCTGCGCGGACTGCTCGTAACGCCCGGCCTCCGCCTCGTCACCCTTGGCCCGGGCCTGATCGGCCAGCACCAGCGCCTGACGGGCGTTGGCCTGCAACCGCTCGACGTCGGACATCTGCCGAGACAGCTTCATCTCCAACTGGCGCTGGTTGCCGATCACCGCGGCGGCCTGCTGGACGAGCGCCTGGTGCTGCCGGTGCGCCTCGTCGATCGCCTGCTGGAGCTGCACCTTGGGGTCGGCGTGCTCGTCGAGTCGGGCGCCGAAGAGCGCCATCAGGTACTTCCACCCCTTGACGAACGGGTTCGCCATCTCCGCGGTATCCCCTCAATCACGTCGCTGCGCCTGCCCCACCCGGCGTCCCAGCTCGGCCGCCGACGATGGTGCAACCATCGTCCCAGCCGGGCGCCAGTACGGCATCCGTACCGACGAGAGGGGACGTCCGCGATCAACCCTACGCGGCGGTGGCCACCACGACCATCGGGCCGATGGGTCTCAGGCGGCGCAGACCACGTCCCGATCGGTGCGGTCCGTGGCGGGACGGACCCGGGCACTGCGCAGGGTGGCCTTGAGCGGGGAGTCCTGGCGTGCGGAGACGGCGACCGAGCCGTCCGAGGTGACCTGCCGCACCCCTCGGCCGGTGGCCTTGTGTACCGGGGCGGCGACCGGCGAATCGGCCGGCTCGTCCTGCACCGGCACCAGCACGCCCGGCAACTGCTCGGCGAACGCGACCGTGTCGCTGACCTCGCGCAGCAACTCGGAGAGGCGAGCACCCAGCGCGTCGCAGATCGCGGCGAGCAGCTCGCTTGAGGGTTCCTTCTGGCCGCGTTCGATCTCGGACAGGTAGCCGAGGCTGACGTTGGCGGCGGAAGAGACCTCGCGCAGCGTGCGGTGCTGCCCCTGCCGGCGCGCCCTCAGTGCGTCACCGATCACCCGGCGTAGCAGGACCATCGCACCTCCCCTGAGGGACACAGTTCGCCCGGCCATCCGGTCCGGCGGTGGCACCGGCTCCGGCTGTCGAAGCTTTCCCGCAACCGTACCCGTTGCGCGCCGCCACGACATCCCGCCCCGCCCGGCTACCCGACGGCAGGGCGTCCGGTGCCCGAGAGTTGGACGTGCTCTGCGAGCAGGCGCAGCGCCTCGGTCACGGCGGCGCCGCGGATCCGGTCCCGCCCACCTACCAGGTCGAGCTGTCGCACCTCGGTGCCGTCCGGGCCGGCGACGGCGACGAAGACCATCCCGACCGGCTTGCCGTCCTGGGGCTCCGGGCCGGCCACTCCGGTGGTGGCCAGGCCCCAGTCGGCCCCGCAGCGTCGCCGCCCGCCCTCGGCGAGCGCCGCCGCCACGTCCGGGTCGATCGGGCCACGCTCGGCCAGCAGCGCCGCCGGTACGCCGGCCAGCCGCTCCTTCAGCTCGGTCGCGTAGACCACCAGACCACCCCGGTAGACGGCGCTCGCCCCGGAGATCTCCACGATCGTGGCGGCCAGCAGCCCGCCGGTCAGCGACTCGACGGTAGCGACCGTCTCCTGTCGCTCGGTAAGGCGGTGCACCACCCCCGCCGCCGCGCTGCCCATCGCCCCCTCGGCCTCCCGCACACCCATGATCTGCATCCTTCCCGGGTTTCCGGCGCGGTACGCGCCGCAACACCGATCGGGTTGTCAGCCTCGGGCGCGGCGCAGGCGTAATGCCTGGGCGATGTAGTCGAAGCCGGTGACGACGGTCACCACCACCGCCGCCCCCATGATCCACGGACCGATGGCGGCGAGCGTCGCCGGCATCGGCCACAGGTACCAGGTGATGGCGAGTATCTGCAACGCGGTCTTGACCTTGCCGCCCCGGCTCGCGGCGATCACGCCCCGCCGGATCACCCAGAACCGCAGAGCCGTGATGCCCAGCTCACGGGCCAGAATGACCACCGTCACCCACCACGGCAGCCGGTCGTACCAGGACAACAGCAGCAGGGCCGCGCCGGTGAGCGCTTTGTCGGCGATCGGGTCGGCCACCTTGCCGACCGCGGTGACGAGCCCGAACCGGCGGGCGATCCAGCCGTCGACCAGATCCGTCACCGAGGCGACCGCGAAGATCACGCAGGCGATGACCTGCCACCCGCCGTGCGTCATGCCCGAGACGACCACCGAGGCCGCGAAGACCGGCACCAACAGCAGCCGCAGCGCGGTCAGGCCGTTGGCGGCGTTGACCACGGGCACCCGGGCCACCACCGGCACCGGCGTCGACTCCGTCGCCCCGGTCATCCGCCCGCTCCGCTCGGTGGGCGCACCCGGCATCGCACGTCGTGTCTCCCCCGCCTCGTCCTGGTCGGCCGTCACCGCGCCGCGCCGGGAGCCGCCGAGATCATCTCCTCCGGCACCGCGACCAGGTCCACGCCCTCGGTGCCGGTCACCGTGGCCCGGACCAGGTCACCAGGGCGCAGCGCAGCCAGGTCGACCCCGCCGCCGTCCGGTGCGACAAGCGTGGTCGAACCGTCCACCTCCGGCGCCTGATGGGCGGCCCGCCCCTCGACAACGCCGTCGTCGACCGAGTCGACCAGCACCTCCAACGTCGAGCCGAGGCGATCCTCGGCGCGCTGCGAACACAGCTCGTCGGCGAGCGCGCTGAGATTGTCGTACCGGCGCTTGACGGTGGCGGCGGAGACCTTGCCGGGCAGCCCGGCGGCCTCGGTGCCGTCCTCGTCGCTGTAGTCGAAGACGCCGATCGCGTCGAGCCGGGCCTCGGTGAGGAAACGGACCAGCTCGTTGACGTCGGCCCGGGTCTCGCCGGGGAAACCGACGATGAAGTTGCTCCGCGCCCCGGCCTCCGGCGCCAGCGCCCGCGCAGCGGCCAGCAGCTCCAGGAAACGGTCGGTGGAGCCGAAACGGCGCATCCGACGCAGCACCGGCTCGCTGGAGTGCTGGAACGACAGGTCGAAGTACGCCGCCACTCCCGGCGTGGTGGCGATCGCCTCGACCAGCCCGGGCCGTGTCTCGGCCGGCTGGAGGTAGCTGGCCCGTACCCGGACGATGCCCTCGACGGCGGCGAGCTGCGGCAGCAGCTTCTCCAGGGCGCGGGGGTCGCCGAGATCCTTGCCGTACGACGTCGAGTTCTCGCTGACCAGGACCAGCTCCCGGACGCCGCTCTTGGCCAGCCACTCGGCCTCGGCGAGCAGTTCGTCCGGGGTACGGGAGACGAAGGCCCCCCGGAAGGCGGGAATGGCGCAGAACGCACACCGCCGGTCACAGCCACTGGCCAGCTTCAGCGAGGCCACCGGGCCGTTGTCGAGCCGGCGGCGCAGCACCTTACGCAGGTGCGCGGGGGTGTGCTCGTCGACGTCGGTGCCTCGGCCGTGCCCGGGCAGCGACACCGCGCTGCCGCGGCGGGCGACCGGGGTCAGCGGCAGCAGCTCGCGCCGGTCACGCGGGGTGTGCGCGGCGAACTCCTGGCCGGCCACGACCGCACCGAGCCGGGCGGAGATGTCCGGGTAGTCGTCGAAGCTGAGCACCGCCTGGGCCTCGGGGAGGCTGTCGGCCAACTCCCGGCCGTACCGCTCGGCCATGCAGCCGGCGGCGACCACCTTCGCGCCGGTGTCGGCGGCGGCCAGCAGCGTCTGGATGGAGTCCTGCTTGGCCTTCTCCACGAACCCACAGGTGTTGACCACCACCACGTCGGCGCCCTCGCCGTCGGTCGTCACCTGCCAGCCGTCGGCGTGCAGGCGGGCGGCCAGCTCCTCCGAGTCGACCTCGTTGCGGGCACAGCCCAGGGTCAACAGGGCGACCCGACGGCCGTCGGCGCTGGAGTTGTCGGGCGACTGCTCCAGGTCGCGGCGCGGCGCCAGACGCGCCGAGCTGGAGTTGTCGGGCGAGGAGGTGGCAGACACCATCCGAGGGTACCGGGCGGCTCTGGCGGCTCCGGCAACGGCGGGTGCGGCCGGGACGGCCTAGCGTGCCGGAGCGAGGATCCCCACCAGGCGGTCGAGCAGGAAGACCTCGGTGCCGGCCAGACCGACCGAGCAGAAGACCGAGATCTGGTCGGCGTCGGTGCGGCCGGACGTCGCTCCGGCCAGCACCGCGCCCAGGTGGCGCAGCCGGGACGCGTACGGCGGCTGCGCGGCGAGCATCGGGGGCGTGTAGGACATCGCCTGTGCCAGCGAGTCGCTGGCCAGCACGGCAGCGGCGTCCAGCAGGTCGGTGTCGAACTCCGAGCGGTCACGCTGCTTGAAGCCGACCGCGTTGACGTGCGTGCCGGGACTCAGGTCGGCGGCGGTCAGCACCGGTTCCGGGCTGGTGGTGGCCAGCACCACCACGTCCCGGTCGTGCGCGGCTGCCCGGGCCGTGTGCACGGCGCGAGCCGGGATACCGAGTTCGGCCCGGACCCGAGCGGCGAACGCCTCCCGCCGCGCGGCGGAGCGGCTGTGCACGGTCACCTCACGCAGTCGTCGCACGGCCGCCGCGGCCCAGACCTGGGTCCACGCCTGTGCACCGGAGCCGATCACCCCGAGGGTGGCCGCGTCCGGCCGGGCCAGGACGTCCACCGCGACCCCGCCCAACGCGCCGGTACGCCGGGAGCCCAGCTCCGCCCCCACGGCCACCGCCCGCACCGCGCCGGTGCGTCCGTCGTGCAGCACCACCACCTGCTCGGTCTCGGGATGCCCGAACGTGTCGTACGACCGGTATCCGTACCACTGTCCGACCAGGTGCCCGGCGGTGAGCATCAGCCGGCCGCCGTCGAGCGGCGCACCGGCCCGGGGCGGTGCCACCAGCCGCCCGTCGTATGCGGCGAGCAGGGCCTGACGCATCGCGTCCACCGTGGTCGGGGCGTCCAGCGCGGCGGCGACCTCCGAGTCGGAGATGAGCACGGTCATGGATACATCGTGCAGGGTGAAGCAAGGTTGAGGTCTACCCCGGGTGATCCGATTCACCCGGACCGGGCCGCCCGCCCGGTGCTACCGTCGGTCGCGGCGGCCCGCGTGGCCGTCCCGGACGAGTCGTGGGCGTACCCGGTCAGGTCAAGACGCCCCGTGCGTTGACCCGACTCGTCCCGGCCCTCGGTGGCCGGGCCCACCGAAGAGGTGACCCGATGGCCTGGATCGTGCTGGTGCTCTCCGGACTGCTGGAGACGGCGTGGGCGATCGCCCTGGACCGCTCCGCCGGCTTCACCCGTCCCCTCCCCTCGGCGGTCTTCGCGATCACGCTGGTGCTGAGCATGGCCGGCCTGGCGTACGCGTTGCGGGAGATCCCGGTCGGCACCGGGTACGCGGTGTGGGTCGGTATCGGCGTGACCGGCACCGCCCTGGTGGGGATGCTCGTGCTGGGCGAGTCCGCCAGCCTGGCCCGGATCGGTTGTCTGCTGCTGATCGTCGCCGGCGTGGTCGGCCTCAAGATCTATCACTGACCCTGTCCACTCCGAGGGGGCGTGGCGCGCGTCCGCAGTGGGTAGAAACGGACGGCAGACGCAGACTCACCTTCCGGAGGAAGACATGGCCACCAGCACCGTCCGCTCGACCAGCGCCGCCCGCATCTGCACCATCGTGGGCTTCGTATGCGCGGTACTCGCGCTGCTGCTCAACCCGATCCTCTTCGGAGTCATCGGTCTGGTCCTCGGCGTCGTCGGCGCGGTCCTCGGCGACAAGCCGCTCGGCTGGTACGCCGCCGCGGCCAACGTGGTCGCCATGGTGCTGAGCATGCTGATCCTCAGCGCGCTCTGACACCTCTGCTTTCATTGATCACTCGACCGGGCCCGCCACCTCAGGTGGCGGGCCCGCGCATCTGGGTGGGCCTACGTGTCAGCGGGTTCGGCCGCGGTCGGCGACCAGGACGCGGTTGCCGTCCGGGTCGCGGACGGTGGCCATCCGTTCGCCCCACGGCTGGGCCTGCGGTTCGGCGAGCACCTCCACACCAGCCTCGGCCAGTCGGGCCACCGCCGCCGCGCAGTCTGCGACGTACACCCACAGGGTCGCCGGGCCGGTCGGCTGCTCGTCGGCCTCCCGGCGTCCGATGCCCAACTGCCCGTCGCCGAAGCTCACGGAGACGTAGGCGGGCTCGCCGGTCTCCGGGAACTGGTAGCTGACCACCCCGCCGAGCAGCCCCTCGTAGAAGTGCCGGGCGGCGTCCAGGTCGCCGGACGTGATGATCGGGAACACTTCCCTGGCCAACGCCGGACGGTCAGTCACCGCCACCTCGCAGCCCCTCCAGGACCTCTTCCAACTCGTCCGGCTTGACCAGCACGTCGCGGGCCTTGGAGCCCTCTGACGGGCCGACCACGCCCCGGGTCTCCATCAGGTCCATCAGCCGGCCCGCCTTCGCGAAGCCCACCCGCAACTTGCGCTGGAGCATCGAGGTCGAGCCGAACTGCGAGGTGACCACCAGCTCGACCGCCTGCACCAGCAGGTCGAGGTCGTCGCCGATGTCCTCGTCGATCTTCTTCTTGGTGTCCTGCGCGGGGGCCAGCACGTCCGGGCGGAACTCCGGCTCACGCTGGTCCTTGCAGAACTTCACCACGTCGCTGATCTCGCGCTCGGTGACCCAGGCACCCTGGATCCGCACCGGCTTCGAGGCGCCCATCGGCAGGAACAGCCCGTCGCCCCGGCCGAGCAGCTTCTCCGCACCCGGCTGGTCGAGGATGACCCGGGAGTCGGCCAGCGAGGAGGTGGCGAACGCCAGCCGGGACGGCACGTTGGCCTTGATCAGGCCGGTCACCACGTCGACCGAGGGCCGTTGGGTGGCGAGCACCAGGTGGATGCCGGCGGCCCGGGCGAGCTGGGTGATCCGCACGATCGAGTCCTCGACGTCGCGCGGGGCGACCATCATCAGGTCGGCCAACTCGTCGACGATCACCAGCAGGTACGGGTACGGGCGCATCTCGCGCTCGCTGCCCGGTGGTGCCTTGATCTCGCCGTTGCGCACCTTGCGGTTGAAGTCGTCGATGTGCCGGACCCCGTTCGCGGCGAGGTCGTCGTAGCGCATGTCCATCTCACGGACGACCCACTCCAGCGAGTCGGCCGCCTTCTTGGCGTTGGTCACGATCGGGGTGACCAGGTGCGGGATGCCCTCGTAGCCGGTCATCTCGACCCGCTTCGGGTCGATCAGCAGCAGCCGCACCTCGTCCGGCGTCGCCCGGGTCAGAATGGACATGAGCAGGCTGTTCAGGCAGCTCGACTTGCCCGCGCCGGTGGCCCCCGCGATCAGGATGTGCGGCATCTTCGCCAGGTTGGCCACCACGTAGCCGCCCTCGATGTCCTTGCCGAGCGCCACCACCATCGGATGGTGGTCGCTGGTGGCGGAGCGCGAGCGGAGCACGTCACCGAGCGCCACGTTCTCCGGGTCGGTGTTCGGGATCTCCACGCCCACCGCGCTCTTGCCCGGGATCGGGCTGAGGATGCGGACGTCCGGCGACTTCACCGCGTACGCGATGTTGCGGGAAAGCTGGGTGATCCGCTCCACCTTGACCCCGTGACCCAGCTCGACCTCGTAGCGGGTCACCGTCGGCCCCCGGGTGAAGCCGGTGACCGCCGCGTCCACGTCGAACTGATCGAAGACGCCGGTCAGCGCGGCGATCACCTCGTCGTTGGCCTTGCTGCGGGTCTTCGGCGCGGCCCCACTGCCGAGCAGGTTCGCCGGCGGCAGGGTGTAGTCACCGGCCAGCCCGGTCAACGCGAGCTGCTCGGCCCGGGTCGGCGCGGGCGAGTGCTCCGGCGGCTCGGCCGGCTTGCGGCTGGCCGGCACCCGCGACGGCGCCTTGCGGGGCAGGACGATGGTCTCCTGCAGGTCCACGTCGTCCAGCTCGTCGAACTCGTCCGGGTCGACCGGCGGCGCGGTGCGCTTCGCCGGGCGCCGTCGCGGCGGCGTGGCGGGTGCCTCCTCCGCCTCCGGCCCGGTCTGCCCGACCACGGCACCGGCGAGCAGCCCGAGCCGCTCGGGAATCTTGTTGATCGGCGTCGCGGTGACCACCAGCAGCCCGAACAGGAGCAGCAGGATCAGCAGCGGAACCGCCACCCAGGCGGTGACCGAGCGCTCCAGCAGGCTGCCCACCCCCGCGCCGACCAGACCGCCGGCGAAGTCCCGCTCGCCCGGGCCGGCCGGCTGCTGGCCGATGTGCAACAGCGCGGCGGTGGCGACCAGCATGGAACCCCAGCCGACCAACCCCCGCCCACGGTGCTCGGGGTCACCGGGCTCACGCATCAACCGCCAGGCCCCGATGCCGAGCAGTACCGGCACCACGATGGAGATGGCGCCGAGGAAGAGCCGGACCGTGTCGGCCAGCCGGACGCCGAGCGGCCCAGCCGCCGAGAACCAGATCGCGCCCGCGCCGAGCAGGGCGAGACCGATCAGCAGCAGTCCGGCACCGTCGCGGCGGTGCTCCGGGTCGAGGTCGCGGGCCGAGGCGGCCTGCCGCCCGGCGGCCCGCACCGCCCAGCCGGCTCCGTGAGCCAGGCCCATCCACAGAGCCCGGATCGCCCGCCCGACGTACGCGGCCGGGCCCGGTCCCCGCGCCGAGGTGCGGCGCCGGGCCGGCGCGCGGGTCGTCTTGGCCGGTTGGCGGGCACGACTGTTCGTGCCACCACGCGGCGACGCGCCGCGCCGCCGACTCGCCTGAGGGGTACGGCCCGCCATAGCATCACCGTAACGGCGGGCCCGGCGATCGGCCGGTCTTCCTGGTCGCTCCGCGTGTCGCAGCGCGGTCCCCGCCGGCTGCCGTGATATTTGCCTGGCGAGGGGGTGTCCGATGAGGTCGCCGGAGTTCGAGGAACGCCCGGACGACCCGTTGGCCGGGCGCCCGTCGGCGCTGCGGCCGTTGACCCACGACCTCGTCGCCGCGGTGCTGGCCACCCGGGGACACGCGGTGACCACCGACGACGCAGGTGAACTGGTCGGCCGGTGGGCGGAGAGCCACATCTGGTTCCTGCGCGCCGGCGACGCCGGGGAACTGCTCCAGGTACGCACCATCGCCACCCGCGCCTTCGCCGTCGAGCAGGTGCCCTCGCTGCACCACTTCTGCAACACCTGGAACCGTGACCGGTTCTGGCCCAAGGCGTTCGTCCACGTCGACGACGGCGGCCCGGTCCGGATCTGCGGCGAGGTCATCACCGACCTGGAACGGGGCGTGACGCCGCACCAACTCGACCGGCTGCTCGACCGGGGCATCTCGACCGGCTGCCGGCTGGCCGCCGAGGTGGGCCGCCTGGCGGGGACGGCGCATCCGTGACCGGGCCGGCGGCGAGCGGCGGCAGGGGTCGCGGTCGTGCACGAGCCACCGGTCCGGTGAGCGGGCTGCGAACCGTCCGTGGCCCCGGCGACGCGCTCTCCGATGCCCGGGACATGCCCGACGGTGAGTCGCGCATCGCCGAACTCGAACGGGTCGCCTCCCTCGCCCAGGCGACGGGTGATCGCCGGATCGCGCTCGAGGCGTGGTCCGAGCTGGTCGAGACGCACCTGCGTGGCGGCGAACGGTGGCGACTCTTCGAGCCTGTCCGGCACTGCCTCGACGCGGCCCGGTCCGACGACGAGACGTTACGTCGCTACCGGCGGTACGCGGTCGAAGCGCTGCTGGGCAGCCCTCGCATCGGCCTCGACCAGGCTCGCAACGTGCTGGACGGCCTCGCCGACCAGGCCGAAACCGGCGACGCGGGCAGCGCGCTCGTGGCGCAGCTGCGCTGCCGGATCGCCGACCAGGCGGGCGACGAACCCGCCGCCCGGGGTTGGTTGGGCCAGTGGCGGACCAGCACACCCGATCCCGCCGGCGGGTGCCCCGCCTGCCTGCCCGTACGCCAGGCCGAACTGCTCGCCGGCTGGGGCGACTGGGCGGCGGCGCTCGACACCCTCGCACCCCTGCTCGATGGCCCGGCGCGTTGCACCGCCCAGCCCGAGGCCGCCCTGACCGCGGCGATGCTGCCCTGGCTGCGGGCGGGCGAGGCGGAGCGGGCGGCGCGGGCGCACGTCCGGGGCTACCGCCGGCACCGTGCGGAGCCCGACGGGTTCAGCCACCTCGCCACGCACCTGCGCTTCTGCGCGCTCGGCGGGCACCTCGACCGCGGGCTGGAGATCATCGTCGAGCAGTTGCCCCGGCTGGAGCAGCCGCACGAGGACCTGTCGGTGATGGAGTTCGCCGCGGCGGGCGCGCGGATCTGCACGTTGGCGGCCGAGTCGACCGGCGACCGGTCGGTACGGCGACCGGCGTACCGCGGGCGACCATCAGCGGACGTCACGGTGGGCCAGCTCGGCAGCGAACTGCTCACCCTCGCCACCGGCCTGGCGGGCAGCTTCGACGCCCGCAACGGCACCGGACACCAGTCCGGCCGGATGGCCTCCTGGCTGGCGGAGCGTCCGCTGGCCCCGCCGGTGCCGCTGCCCGGCGACGAGGAGCCCGAGCCGGAGGACGGCGCCGATCAGCCGGCCGTGGACGAGGTCGGCCCGCTGACCACCGCGATGATCACAGCCGCATTGGACGAACGGGGCGACGGCTACGCCCTCGACGCCGCCGGCACGGTGCTGGGACGCTGGGGCGACGCGGTGATCCAGTTCCGGCAGGCCGGGGAACGCCAGGACATCCTGCACGCCCGGGTGGTCGCCGGGCGACGGCTACCGGCGGCCCGACGCGCCGAGGCGTACGCGTTCTGCAACGGATGGAACCGGGACCGGCTGCTACCCAAGGCGTACGTCCACGATCCTGGCGACGGTGAGTTGGTGCTGGCCGGCGAGGTGACCACCGACCTGGCGGACGGGGTGGCACCGATCCAGGTGACGGTGCTGGTGGACAGCGTGGTCCGCACCGGTCTGGCGTACGCGGAGGCGGTCGCCGCACTCCCCTGACGCCCGGCTGCCGGCTCGGCGGGCCCGCTGAGGTCGGCGGGCCCGGCCGGGCGGGATCCGCCCGGCCGAGCCCGGATGCTCAGCGCCGACTGCTCAGCGCGCGGAAGTTCTGCGTGGTGATCAGGGTCAGGTTGTTGCGTTGCAGGATCTCGTTGACCGGCTGGTAGAACGTGCTGCCGCCGCGCACGCAGTCACCCGAGCCGCCGGAGGTGACGCCCTGCGCCTGGTTGCCCGAGATCCACGAGCCGCCGGAGTCACCGGGCTCGGCGCAGACGTTGGTCCGCACCAGACCGCCGACCAGTCCCTCCGGGTAGCGGACGGTGGCGTTGCGGGCCTGGACGACGCCGCAGCGAACACCGGTCGTGGAGCCGGATCGGCAGATCGACGAGCCGACGGGCACTTCCTGCGAGCCGGCCACCCGGGCGATGCCGCCCCGGAAGTCGGTCACCTCGGGCAGCACCGTGGTGTTGTTGTTGACCTGCACGAAGGCCCAGTCGTCGCCGGGGAAGGACGAGGCCCGGAAGACGCCCTGCGCCGCACCGTCGGGGCCCGTGGTGCGGTCACCGACCCGCCCGCAGTGCCCCGCCGTGACAAAACCACCGGCCACCGCGAAGCCGACCGAGCAGCGACCGTTGCCGACGAAGAACGCCTCACCGCCGCGCACGTCGGCGAAGAGCCGCGGCTGCTCCTCGGTGGCCATCCGAACCGTCTGCCGGGACACCCCGACGCGGTCCACGAAACGCCACCCGGCTGCTTCCGCGCCCGGCTCGGCGAGCACCACGACGCTGTTCGAGGCGACGTCGACGTACCAGCCGGACACCTGCTCGGCCCGCGCGGCGGCCCGATCCATCCGGGTCTTCACCGCGTCGAGCTGCCTGACCCCGCGATCGACCACCTTCGGCACCGCCCCGGCGGCCCGTACCCGCTGCGCCTGCTCCGGGTCGGCCACCGCGACGTTGAGTTCGTCGCCGTCGGCGCTGAGCCAGCTGCCGCCGTAGGCCGCCCCGAGGTCGGACCGGAGCGTGTCCACCACCGCACTGGCCCAGCGTTCGGTCTTCAGACGCGCGGCCACCTGCGACTCGTCCAGCCTCAGGTCCCGGCGCATCGCCTCGACCAGCTCCGGGTCCGCGCCCGCAACCGCGCTCTTCGGCGCGCTGTTCGGCGCGGCATCGTCACCGGCGAACGACGGCAGGGTCACTGCCACCGCCGCGCCCACCGCCACCACCACGACACCGATGGCTGTCAATCGTCTGCGGTCCATCCGCCATGCTCCTCCCGGCCCGCGTGGGTACGCCTGCCGGTTCGGAATACGGGCACCAGGCCCGAACGGTTGAACAGAAACGCCGACAAATCGATCTGTACACGGCGATGGACCGCCGGACGCCGGGTCCAGCGGTCCATCGACATCGGGTGCGGTGACCCGACGAACCTCAGACCTCGACGACGGTGGGGACGATCATCGGGCGGCGACGGTAGGCGTCGTTGACCCAGCGGCCCACGGTGCGTCGGACGATCTGCTGCAGCTGGTGGGGGTCGGTGATCCCGTCCGCCGCCGCCCGGTTGAGCGCCTCGGTGACCAGAGGAAGCACCGGGTTGAAGGCCTCCGGGTCCTCGGAGAAGCCCTTGGCTGACACGGTCGGACCCGCGACCACCTTGCCGGTGACCGAGTCCACCACGACAGTGGCGGCGATGAACCCACCGTCACCGAGGATGCGTCGCTCGGTGAGCAACGACTCGCTGACGTCACCGACGGCCAGCCCGTCGACGTAGACGTAACGGCTCTTGACGTGCCCGACCAGGCTGGCCCGCCCTTCCACCAGGTCGACCACGTCGCCGTCCTCGCAGAGCACCACCCGATCGGCCGCCACGCCGGACTCGATGCCCAGCCGAGCGTGCGCACGCAGGTGCCGCCACTCGCCGTGCACCGGCATCAGGTTGCTGGGGCGGACCACGTTGAGCAGATAGAGCAGTTCGCCGGCGGGGGCGTGACCGGAGACGTGCACCTTCGCCACGTCCTTGTGCACCACCACCGCCCCGGCCCGGGCCAGCCGGTTGATCACCCGGTAGACGGAGGTCTCGTTGCCCGGCACCAGCGAGGAGGCCAGCACCACGGTGTCACCGGGGGCGATGGTGATGTGCCGGTGGTCGCCGCTGGCCATCCGGCCCAGGGCGCTCATCGGCTCACCCTGCGAACCGGTGGACATCAGCACGATCTGCTCCGGCGGCATCGAGGTCGCCTCGTCCAACCCGACCACCAGGCCGGGCGGGATGTTCAGCAGGCCGAGGTCCCGGGCGATGCCCATGTTGCGGACCATGGAGCGGCCGATCAGCGCGACCTTGCGATCGTGCTCGATCGCCGAGTCGAAGACCTGCTGGACCCGGTGCACGTGGGAGGCGAACGAGGCGACGATGATCCGGCCGCGCGCCTTCGCGAAGATCGAGTCGAGGACCGGGCCGATCTCCCGCTCCGGCGTGACGAAGCCGGGGATCTCCGCGTTGGTGGAGTCCGACAGCAGCAGGTCCACGCCCTCGGCGCCGAGCCGGGCGAAGCCGGCCAGGTCGGTGATCCGGCCGTCCAGTGGCAGCTGGTCCATCTTGAAGTCGCCGGTGTGCAGCACCAGCCCGGCCGGGGTACGGATGGCCACCGCGAGGGCGTCCGGGATCGAGTGGTTCACCGCGAAGAACTCGCAGTCGAACGACCCGAGCCGCTCCCGGCCGCCCTCCCGCACCGTCAGCGTGTACGGCTGGATGCGCCGCTCGGCCAGCTTCGCCTCGACCAGGGCGAGGGTGAACTGCGAGCCGACCAGCGGGATGTCGGGCTTGTGGGCGAGCAGGTAGGGCACCGCACCGATGTGGTCCTCGTGACCGTGCGTCAGCACGATCGCCTGGATGTCGTCGAGCCGGTCGAGGATGGGACCGAAGTCGGGCAGGATCAGGTCGACCCCGGGCTGCTCGACGTCCGGAAAGAGCACACCACAGTCGACGACCAGCAACTTACCGTCGTACTCGAAGACGGTCATGTTCCGGCCGATGGCGCCGAGCCCGCCGAGCGGTATGACCCGCAGCCCGCCTTCCGGCAGCGGCGGGGGGAGTTGGGCCTCCTCGTTGTGCGCCTCGGTCACGCGTTCACCTCATTCTGGGACGCCGTCATCCGGCGTCCATCGTGTTCTTCGGTCATCAGGGAAGGGGTAGGCCCGCCGCCGCGCAGTCGGCGCGCAGCTGGGCGACCTCGCCGTCGGTGGCCTCCACCAGCGGCGGCCGGACCGGTCCGGCCGGCAGGCCCTGGACGGCCAGGCCCGCCTTGACCAGGATGGTGCCCTGGGTACGGAAGATCCCGGTGAACAGCGGCAGCAGCCGGCGGTGCCACGCCAGCGCGGTCGCCGTGTCTCCGGCGTCGTACGCCTCGATCATCCGCTTGGTCTCGGCGCCGGTGAAGTGGGTGGAGGTGCCCACCACCCCGACACAGCCAACGGCCAGCGCGGGCAGGGTGAGCGCGTCCTCGCCGCTGTAGTACGCCAGATCCGTCCGGCTGGTCACCCAACTGGTGGCGGTCAGGTCAGTCTTGGCGTCCTTCACCGCGACGATCCGGCCGTGCTCGGCGAGCCGGACCAGCGTCTCGGTCTCGATCGGTACGCCGGAACGGTGCGGGATGTCGTAGAGCATCACCGGTAGCCCGGACGCGTCCGCCACGGCCGTGAAGTGGCGCAGCAGCCCAGCCTGCGGCGGCTTGTTGTAGTACGGCGTGACCACCAGCAGCCCGTGTGCGCCGGCCTTCTCCGCCGACGCGGCCAGCTCGATCGTGTGCCGGGTGTCGTTGGTGCCGACCCCGGCCACCACCCGGGCCCGGTCTCCGACGGCCTCCACGACCGCCCTGATCAGGCGTTCCTTCTCGGCGTCGGTGGTGGTCGGCGACTCACCGGTGGTCCCGTTGACCACCAGCGCGTCGTTGCCCTGCTGGGTGACCAGATGATCCGCCAGCCGCGCCGCGCCGTCCAGGTCGAGCGCGCCGTCTGCGGTGAACGGGGTCACCATGGCCGTGAGCACCCGACCGAACGGGCGGGAGGCCGCCCGGATCGGGGCGTCAAGGTGGTCGTGCGTCATGGTGACAACCTATCGGACGGCCGGCAGCCGGCCACCGGGGAAGGGGTTACGCCCCCTGGGCGTGCGGACTGTGCGCCACCTCGCTGCCGTCCGGCAGGGTCGAGATGGCGAAATCGGCGAAGACGTTCGGCGCGACCCGCTGCAACTGCCGCAGACACTCCACCGCCAGCTCGCGGATCTCCACGTCGGCGTGCTCGGTGGCGCGCATCCCGATGAAGTGCCGCCAGGCCCGATAGTTGCCGGTGACCACGATGCGGGTCTCGGTGGCGTTCGGCAGCACCGCGCGGGCGGCCTGGCGGGCCTGCTTGCGCCGCAGCGTCGGGTTCGCCACGTCGGCGAAGCGCTGCTCCAGCCCCTCCAGCAGGTCGTTGTACGCCCGCACGCTGGCCTCGGCGGCCTCGACGAACCGCTTGTGCAGCTCCGGGTCGTCGGCGATCACCGACGGCTCGACCATCGCCGCGTCCCGCTCCGGCACGTACCGCTGGGACAGCTGCGAGTACGAGAAGTGCCGATGCCGGATCAGCTCGTGGGTGAACGACCGGGACACCCCGGTGAAGTAGAAGCTCACCGAGCCGTGCTCCAGCACGGAGAGGTGACCGACCTCCAGGATGTGCGCCAGGTAGCCGGCGTTGGTGGCGGTTGCCGGGTTCGGCTTCTTCCAGCTCTGGTAGCAGGCCCGCCCGGCGAACTCCGCGAGCGCCTGCCCCCCGTCGGCGTCAGTCGACCACGGCACGTCCTGCGGCGGGTCGAAGTGGGTCCACGCGATCAGCTTGACCTGGGGCTGCACCATCTCCGGCATGCCGCGACTGTAGTAGGGCGGCTCCGCCGCCCCGATGGCGGGTGGTTAGACGTAGAGGGCGGTGAAGGGGGGCCAGGGGAGGTTGCGGAGCACCGAGAAGGCCAACCAGGCGGCCAGGAAGCCGCCGACCAGCTTCGGGCCGATCCGCAGCTCGGGCAGCCGCCAGCCGAACGCCTGCCGGCCGGCCCAGGCGACGAAGAGGTACGCCAGGAAGGGCAGCGCGAAGACGAAGAGGAAGTGGTGTCGGGCCGCGGCCGGCAGGTCGGCGTGCAACACGTACCAGAGGGCCCGGGTGCCACCGCAGCCCGGGCAGTCCAGCCCGGTCGTCAGCTTGAGCAGGCACGTCGGCAGGGCGTCCGGCGCGGAGCGGGTGGGGTCACTGAGCAGGGTGTAACCGATGCCGGCGGCGACACAGCCGACCGCGGCCAACGGCACCACCCAGCGCGGCGTGCGAGCGTAGAGCCGCGCCACGAACCGGGTGAGCCGGTCGGACTCGGCCACCGGGTAGCCGGCCGGATATCCCACCGGCCAGTTGGCGGGCGTCTCGGGCGGCGCGCCGCCGACCGGCCCGTGCGGCACCGCGCCGTGCGACATTGGTCCGTCCGGAACCGGCCCGGGCGGCACCGCGCCGTCCGACGCGGCCGGATGCCCGGCGGGCGGCGCCGGCTCGGCGCCGGCTCGGTCAACGCTCGTCACGTCGCTCACCGTACACCGGCCACGCCCAGCAACGCGGCGGCCAGCGGGGCGGCAAGGTCACCGGCGACCGGTGGGGCCACCGCGTCCAGGCCGAGCCAGCCGGCCAGCCGGTACAGCTCCGCGGCGAGCGCCACGGCGGTCTCCCCCGGGTGGGCACCCGGCTCCACCCAGGCGGCCGGCACCAGCAGCACCCCGGCCTTGCGATCCGCCTTCAGATCGACCCGGGCGGTGAACCGCTCGCCCTGGCGGAACGGCAGCACGTAGTAGCCGTACACCCGCTGCGGCGCCGGGACGTAGATCTCGATGCGGTAGCTGAAGTCGAACAGCCGCTCGGTGCGGGCGCGCTCCCAGACCAGCGGGTCGAACGGGCTGACCAGCGTGTTGCCGCGCACCCAGCGGGGCAGCCGGGCCTGCGCGTGCAACCAGGCCGGTTGCCGCCAGCCCTGAACGGCGACGGGCCGCAACTCCCCCGCCTCGACCAGGTCGGCGATGGCCTGCCGGGCACCGGCCACCGGCAGCCGGAAGTAGTCGCGCAGCTCCGGCTCGGCGGCCACTCCGAGCGACCGCGCCGCGATGCCCACCAGCGTGCGGTACGCCTGCGCGTCGGTCGGGGTGGGCGCGTCGAGCACCTCCGCCGGCAGCACCCGCTCGGGCAGGTCGTAGCGGCGGGCGAAGGAGGTGGTGCGCTGGGCCGCGCACACCTCACCGGCCCAGAAGAGGTATTCCAGCGCCTGCTTGACCGCCGACCAGTTCCACCCCCAGTTGCCGCTCTCGCGGGGCGCGTCGTGCTCGATCTCGGCCACCGTCAGCGGGCCCCGGGCCGCCACCTCGTCGCGTACCCAGGCGACCAGGGCGGGCTGTTCGGCGGCGATGCGGCGCATGCCACCCCAGGCCTCGGCCTGGGCCCGCGCCATCCGCCAGCGCAGCGCCGGATGCAGGCCGACCGGGACCAGCGACGCCTCGTGGCCCCAGTATTCGAACAGCTCTCGGGGCCGGCGGTAGGCCGCCGTGTCGAGCAGCGTGGTCGGATAGGGGCCGAGCCGGCTGTAGAGCGGCAGGTAGTGCGCCCGTTGCAGCACGTTGACCGAATCCATCTGGATCAAGCCGACCCGGTCGAGCACCCGGCGCAGGTGCCGGCGGGTGGCTGCCCCGGTTGGTGCCGGGTCGGCGAACCCCTGTGCGGCCAGCGCGATCCGCCGGGCCTGGGCGAGCGAGAGCGATTCCGGTGCGAGCATCGCAGGCAGGCTACGTCAGCCGTACGACATCGGTGCGGACGCTGGACCTGCGGCCCGTCACGGCCTAGAACTACTTCCATGCCCACCATCCGCCACGAGGAGCCCGAAGACGCCGAGGCGATCGCCCGGGTACACGTGAGCGGCTGGCAGGCCGGCTACGCCAGGATCATGCCGGACGAGGTGTTGAACCGGCTCAACCCGGTCGCCTGGGCACAACGCCGCCGCGCCCTCGGCACCGCCGACCCGGAGCACCCGTTCACCACCCTGCTCGCCGAGGTGGACGGCGTGCTCGCCGGGTTCACCACGTTCGGCCCGTACCGCAACAACCAGGACCGGGGCGACCTCGACCAGGCGTACGGCGAGGTGGTGGCGATCTACGTGGCGCCCGCCCACTGGGGCGACGGGACCGCCCAGGCCCTGTTCGCGGCGGCCCGAGCGGGCCTGCGGGAGCGCGGCTGGACGGAGTACCGACTCTGGGTGCTGGCGGACAACGACCGGGCCCGCCGGTTCTACCAGCGGGCCGGGTTGTCACCGGACGGCGAGCGGTCGACCTATCCGCTGCCACTGTCCGGCGGGCGTCCCCCGATCGGGCTGGTCGAGCTGCGCTACACCGGCTGGCTCGACGGCTGAACCCGCCGGCGGCCCGGATGACGCCGCGGCGCGCACCGGCAGGAAGGCCAGCAGCGCCAGGCTGATCCAGACATAGGTGTTGCTGAACAGGAAGCCGTCCAGACCGGTGAAGTCCTTCTCCCACGCCCAGACGATCCGGCTGATCAGGAACCCGTACCCGACGGTCGCGGCGGCCAACAGGGCGCGGCGCCGGCGGCTACCGGGCGACGCGGCCATGCCGTTGTCCACCAGCAGCAGCACCCCCGGCAGCAGCCAGACCAGGTGGTGCACCCAGGTGACCGGGCTGACCAGGCACATCACCGCGCCGGTCAGCGCCAGGCCGGTGGCCTCGTCACCGACGGACGCGGCGGCCCGGGAGCGCCACACCCACACCGCGAGCGTCGCGACGACCAGCAGCAGCCAGGCCACCGTGCTCGGGCTCTGCGGGTCGAGCCGGGCCACCACGCCACGCAGCGACTGGTTGGAGACGAAGGCCAGCTCACCGACCCGGCCGGTGTTCCACAGCGCGGTGGTCCAGAACTCCCGGGAGGCGTCCGGGAAGAGCGCGGCGGCGAACATCGTCGCGCCGGCCGCGGCACCCGTCGCGGTGACCGCCGCCCGCCATCTTCCGGTGACCAGCAGGTAGACGATGAAGATGCCCGGCGTGAGTTTGATCGCGGTGGCCAGGCCGATGCCGATGCCGGCCCACCGGCTGCCGCCCGGCAGCAGCCGGAGCAGGTCCACCGCGACGAGGAACAGCAGCAGCGTGTTGACCTGGCCGAAGTTGATGGTCTCGCGCATCGGCTCGAAGGCGGCGGCGAGGCAGAGGGCCACCGCGAAGGCGAACCAGCGGGTCCAGCCGGCCCGTCGCGACACCGGGTCCAGCAGCCACCAGATGAGCACCGCACTGGTCACCACGCCCGCGGCCACGCTCAGCACGATCGCCGCGTGCCAGGACAGGTACGCCATCGGCAACATCACCAGGGCCGCGAACGGGGGGTAGGTGAAGCCGTACTGGGTGCCGGGCTTCAGGTAGTCGTAGATCTCCCCGCCGTCGTGCACCCACCAGACCAGCGCGCCCCGATAGACGTGCAGATCGAAGAAGCCGTGCCGGACCGCCGCCACCGACAGGAAGGCGGCCACCGCGACGGCGAGCACGATCACGACGCCGACCTGCCCGACCGTCCGCCTGGCACCCTGCGCCAACGTCGCCTCCCTCACCCTGCGTAGGCTGTCGTGCCATGAGTCTCGGGTACGTCCGCCCGGCGCGTCCGGAGGACGCCGCCGAGATCGCCCGCATCCAGCTCGCCACCTGGCGGGTGGCCTACCGGCGGCTGCTGCCCCGGCACGTG
Source organism: Micromonospora phaseoli (assembly GCF_900109115.1). Taxonomy (GTDB): domain Bacteria; phylum Actinomycetota; class Actinomycetes; order Mycobacteriales; family Micromonosporaceae; genus Micromonospora; species Micromonospora phaseoli. The sequence continues at coordinate 291,715 of NZ_FNYV01000001.1, read as the reverse complement.
CTGGACGGCCTCGACGAAGCGTCGCTCGCGCAGCGCTGGGACGCCGCGGTACGCCAGCCGCCCGGCGACACCCACCGGGTGCTGGTCGCCGTCGAACAGGCCGAGCAATCCTATCTGGTGGGGTTCGCCGCCTCCGGCCCGGCCGACGCCGAGGCGCTGGCCCCGAACGAGCCGGCCGACGGGCTCGGTGCGGACGTGGTCGCGGTGACCGACCTGCTGGTGGAGCCGCGCTGGGGCCGGCGTGGGCACGGCAGCCGACTGCTCGCCGCCAGCGTCGACCTGTGGCGGGAATCCGGCTTCGACCGGGCGGTGGCCTGGGTGTTCGAGGGCGACCAGGCGTCCCGGAAGTTCCTCGGCACCGCCGGCTGGGAGCCGGACGGCGCGGGACGCGCGCTGGACGTGGACGACATGCTGGTGCCGCAGCTACGCCTGCACGTCGCGGTGTCCGCCGATCCGGTCGCGGTGCCCGCCGATCCGGTCGACGCCAGCTGACCGCCGGGCCACTGGTCGCTCAGCTGCCGCCCGTGGCCAGCTCGACGACCACCTCGTCGTCCTCCCAGGCACCGGTCGGGGTGAAGCCGAGACTCGGGTAGAGGCGGGCCGCTGCCGCGTTGCGTGGGTGGTACGACAGGCGGACCGGATGCCCCTGCGCGGCGAGCCAGCCGGCAAGGGTGCGCACGATGGCCCGACCGACGCCGTGGCCCTGTTCCGCCGCGTCGACCAGCATCCCACCGATCCAGCGCGAGTCGTCCTCGTCGACGCCCCACATGACGTGTCCGACCACCGTCTCGTCGGCGTACCCGGCCAGCGACGTCCACACCTCGGAGCGCTCGGTCAGCAACAGGTACCGGGCGGCCAGCGCCGGTACCCAGTCACGCTGGTCGTCACGCGGAGCGACGTCGGCGACCGCCCGCCAGTTGTCGTCGTCCACCGGGCGCAGGGTGATCCGGCGCCCGCGCCGGTCGGTGATGCCAGAGTCGATCACCACAGCAGCCTACGGTCGTCCCGGGTGGGACGTCGTCGGGTTTTGCCGAGGCGGCAGACCTGCGGTCACTCAGTCGAGCAGGGCGTCCAGGCCGAGGGTCAGGCCCGGCCGGGCACGCACCGCCCGGACCGCCAGCAGCACGCCGGGCATGAACGAGACCCGGTCGTACGAGTCGTGCCGGATGGTCAGCGTCTCCCCGGTGGCGCCGAAGAGCACCTCCTGGTGGGCGACCAGGCCGGTGGCCCGCACCGCGTGCACGCGTACCCCGCCGATGTCGGCGCCACGGGCACCGGCGACCTCGTCCGAGGTGGCGTCCGGCACCGGGCCCAACCCGGCCTCGGCGCGGGCCGCCGCGATCAGGCGGGCGGTGTGGGTGGCGGTGCCGCTGGGCGCGTCGAGTTTGCGCGGATGGTGCTGCTCGACGATCTCGACCGACTCGAAGTAACGGGCCGCACGCGTGGCGAACTGCATCATCAGCACGGCGCCGAGGCCGAAGTTCGGGGCGATCACGACACCCACGCCGGGCTTGTCGGCGAGCCAACCGCGTACCCGCTCCAGCCGCTGCTCGGTGAAGCCGGTGGTACCGACCACCGCGTGGATGCCCTGGTCGACGCACCAGTGCAGGTTGTCCATCACGACGTCCGGCGTGGTGAAGTCGACGACCACCTCCGCACCGGCCGCCGAGACGTCGCCCAACCAGTCGCTCTGGTCGGCCGACGCCACCAGCTCCAGGTCGGGAGCTGCGTCGACGGCCTTGCACACCTCGGTACCCATCCGACCGTGGGCACCCAGCACACCGACCCGGATCGCCTCGGTCGCGCCCTTCTCCTGCTGCTCAGTCACGCGGCACAACCTATCCCAATCGGGAAGGCTCGTGCCGCGTGATCGACTCCGTGCCGACGAGATGGTGGCGTCGGCCGGAACGCGTCACCGCCATCGCGCCGGATCGGTGTTGATTCAGAGCGAACCGGTGAAGTCCCGGTCGGCGAACGGGCCGACCACCGCGAGGGACATCGGCAGGTTCAACAGCTCCGCGGCGAGGGTGTTGACGTCGTCGAGCGTCACCGCGTCGACCCGGTCGAGCAGTTCGTTGACCGGAATCAGATCGCCGTAGAGCAGTTCGCCCTTGGCCAGCCGACTCATCCGCGACCCGGTGTCCTCCAGGCCGAGCACGAACGAGCCCTTGCTCATCCCCTTGCCCCGGGCCAGTTCCGCCTCGGTGATGCCGTGCGCGGCGGTACGGGCCAACTCGGCGCGGGTCAACTCCAACACCTCGTCGACCCGGCTCGGGGCACAACCGGCGTAGACGCCGAACAGGCCGCTGTCGGCGTACTGGCTGGCGTAGGAGTAGACGGAGTACGCCAACCCACGACGCTCGCGGATCTCCTGGAACAGCCGGCTGGACATGCCGCCGCCGAGCACGTTGTTCAGCACACCGAGGGCGAAACGGCGTTCGTCGAGTCGGTCGATGCCCGGGCAGCCGAGGACGACGTGCGCCTGCTCGGTCTCCTTCACCTCCACCACGGTGGTGGCGGCTCGGGTGCGTACCGCCGGGGTGGCCGGCCGGTACGGCGCGGGTGTCGCCGGGTCGGTGTCCAGCGGGGTGCCGCGCAGCGCCTGGCGGACCAGTCGCACCACGGCCGCGTGGTCGAGGTTGCCGGCGGCGGCGATGACGATCTGCGGCGCGACGTAGCGGCGGCGGTAGAAGCCCTGGATCTGCCGGCGGGTCATCGGGGTGACCGTCTCGGCGGTGCCGGAGATCAGCCGGCCCAGCGGGTGGTCGCCGTAGACGGCCTGGGCGAAGAGGTCATGCACCTCGTCGCCGGGCTCGTCGTCGTGCATGGCGATCTCCTCGAGGATGACGCTCCGCTCGGTCTCCACGTCGGCCGGTTCCAGCACCGAGTCGGCGACCAGATCGCACATCACGTCGATGGCCAGGGGCAGGTCCTCGTCCAGCACCCGGGCGTAGTAACAGGTGTATTCCTTGGTGGTGAAGGCGTTGGTCTCCCCGCCGACCGCCTCGATCGCCGACGAGATCTCCAGCGCGCCGCGCTTGTGGGTGCCCTTGAACAGCAGGTGTTCCAGGAAGTGGGCGGCGCCGGCCTGCGGATTTGTCTCGTCCCGGGAGCCGACCGCCACCCAGATGCCGAACGACACGCTGCGCATCGCCGGGATCGCCTCGGTCAGCACGCGTAGCCCACTTGGCAGCACCGTGCGGCGCACCGTACCGCCCAGCGGATCGTCGCTCAGGGTCCTGGTCACCGCCCGGGTCGAGCCGCCGGCGGAGCGGATGGTCCCGGTGGCGTTGCTCACGACAGCCTGCTTTCGACGAGGAGTGCGGGTGCGGTGGTGACGAACCGGCCGGGGCGACGGGCGTCGCCCCGGCCGGTCAGCGGAACAGTCGGGTGATCAGGCTCAGCTGTGCCGGGTACGGCGTCGCGGACGCGAGTCGCCGTCGCCGCCCTCGCCGCCACCCTCGCCGCCCTCGCCGCGGTCGGGACCGCGGCTGCCGCGCTCGCCGCCACGGTCACCGCGGTCACGCGGACCACGGTCACCGCGGTCACGGCCGGCCGGCCGCTCACCGGACGCCTCACCGGCGGCCGGCGCCTCGGCGCCCTCGGGGCGGACCTTGTCGAGGTAGATCTTGCCGCGCTGGTCGATGTCGGCGATCTCCACCTCGACCCGGTCGCCGACGTTGAGGAAGTCCTCGACCTTCTCGACCCGCTTGCCGTCGCCCACCTTGGAGATGTGCAGCAGGCCGTCGCGGCCCGGCAGCAGCGAGATGAACGCGCCGAACGGCGCGGTCTTGACCACGGTGCCGAGGAACCGGTCACCCATCTTGGGCAGGGTCGGGTTCGCGATCGCGTTGATCCGCTCGACGGCGGCCTGCGCCGACGGGCCGTTGGTGGCGCCGACGTAGATGGTGCCGTCATCCTCGATGGAGATGTCGGCGCCGGTCTCGTCCTGGATGGCGTTGATGGTCTGACCCTTCGGCCCGATCACCATGCCGATCTTGTCGACCGGGATCTTCACGGTGGTGACCCGCGGCGCGTAGTCGGACATCTCGGCCGGGGCCTCGATCGCCCGCTGCATCACGTCGAGGATGGTCTGCCGGGCCTCGTGGGCCTGCTGGAGCGCGGCAGCCAGCACGTCGGACGGGATGCCGTCGAGCTTGGTGTCGAGCTGCAGCGCGGTGACGAAGTCACGCGTCCCGGCCACCTTGAAGTCCATGTCGCCGAACGCGTCCTCGGCGCCGAGGATGTCGGTCAGCGTCACGTACTGGGTCTTGCCGTCGACCTCGTCGGAGATGAGGCCCATGGCGATGCCGGCCACCGGCGCCTTCAGCGGCACACCGGCGGAGAGCAGGCCCAGCGTCGAGGCGCAGACCGAGCCCATCGAGGTGGAGCCGTTGGAGCTGAGCGCCTCGGAGACCTGCCGGATGGCGTACGGGAACTCCTCGCGCGAGGGCAGCACCGGGATCAGCGCCCGCTCAGCGAGAGCGCCGTGCCCGATCTCGCGGCGCTTCGGCGAGCCCACCCGGCCGGTCTCACCGGTCGAGTACGGCGGGAAGTTGTAGTTGTGCATGTAGCGCTTGCGCGTCTCCGGCGCCAGCGTGTCGAGCATCTGCTCCATGCGCAGCATGTTGAGCGTGGTGACGCCGAGGATCTGGGTCTCGCCGCGCTCGAACAGCGCCGAGCCGTGCACCCGGGGCAGCACGCCGACCTCGGCGGTCAGCGGACGGATGTCGCGCGGACCACGGCCGTCGATACGGACCTGCTCGCGCAGCACCCGGTTGCGCACCTCGGACTTGGTCAGCGAGCGGAAGGCGCCGGAGAGTTCCTTCTCCCGGCCCTCGAAGCGCGGGCCGACCGCCTCCAGCAGGCGGGCCTTGATGGCGTCGAGGGCCTCCTCGCGGGCCGCCTTGCCGGCGATCTGCAGGGCCTCCGCGACGTCCGCGCGGGCGAACTCGGCCACCGCGTCGTAGGCGTCTTCCTGGTACTCCAGGAAGACCGGGAACTCGGCGACCGGCTTGGCGGCGACCTCGGCCAGCTCGCTCTGCGCCCGGCACAGCTCGCGGATGGCGGGCTTGCTGGCCTCCAGGCCGCTGGCCACGACCTCCTCGGTCGGGGCCGGCGCACCGTCGGCGACCAGCTTGACGGTCTGCGCGGTGGCCTCCGCCTCGACCATCATGATCGCGACATCGCCGTCCGGCAGGGCGCGACCGGCCACGACCATGTCGAACGTGGCGCGGCCCAGCTCCTCCAGGGTCGGGAAGGCGACCCACTGACCGTCGACGTGGGCCATCCGGGTCGCCCCGATCGGGCCGGAGAACGGCAGGCCGGAGAGCTTGGTCGACATCGAGGCGGCGTTGATCGCGACGACGTCGTACGGGTGCTGCGGGTCGAGCGCGAGGATCGTCTCGACGACCTGGACCTCGTTGCGCAGGCCCTTGACGAACGACGGGCGCAGCGGCCGGTCGATCAGGCGGCAGGTGAGGATGGCGTCCTCGCTGGGCCGGCCCTCCCGGCGGAAGAACGAGCCGGGGATCCGGCCCGCTGCGTACATCCGCTCCTCGACGTCGACGGTCAGCGGGAAGAAGTCGAACTGCTCCTTCGGGTGCTTGCCGGCGGTGGTGGCGGAGAGGACGACCGTCTCGCCGAGCTGGGCGATGACGGAGCCGGCGGCCTGCCGGGCCAACCGGCCGGTGGAGAAGGTGATCTCACGGGTGCCGAACGACCCGTTGTCGATCACGGCGGTGCGGGCTTCGGTGCCGAGTTTGGTCTCGGTCATGGTGTGGCAATGCTCCTTCGCATCGGGGGCTACGACGCGGAAGCTGTACGGACGGCCGGTCTTCGATCGAAGCGCCCGGGACCACCGGCGGGATGCCGGGGTGCCCGGAGGCCACTACCGGAGACCGGTACGCCGACGGCTCCCCCTGTCCTGGGTGTCGCGGCCCGTTTCTCAGGTGGGACGCCAACGGGGGAGTGGCCTGGTGGGCCACTCCCCCGTCACGTCACCGACGCAGACCGAGCCGCTCGATGAGCGACCGGTAGCGGTTGATGTCCTCTTTTTGGACGTAGTTGAGCAGCCGACGGCGACGGCCGACCAGCAGCAGCAGCCCACGGCGGCTGTGGTGGTCGTGCTTGTGCACCTTCAGGTGCTCGGTGAGGTCCGCGATCCGCTTGGTGAGGACCGCGACCTGCACCTCGGGCGAACCGGTGTCGCCCTCGACGGTCGCGTACTCCTCGCGGATCTTGGCCTTGGCCTGCTGATCGAGCGCCATGTTCTCCCTGTTTCAGTGGGTTGGATCAATGCTGTCCATCGGGCCGGGCTAGGGCACCGGCGATGGAGGTGTCCTCGCACCCGCGGCGTCGAGCAGGCAGGCGAGGCCCCACGTCGTCAGCCGACGTCCCTGCCAGCCTACCAGCACCTCGTCCGGATCGTCCGGACGAGCCCCTCAGCCCAGCGCCCGGCGAGTCCGCTCGACGTCCTGGGCGATCTGGGCGATCAACGGCTCGACCGAGTCGAATCGCACCTGCCCGCGCAGGTGCGCCACGAAGTCCAGGGCGAGCCGCTCACCGTACAGGTCACCGTCGAAGTCCAGGGCGTACGCCTCGACCCGGCGTTCCCGGCCGGAGAAGGTCGGATTGGTGCCGATCGAGACGGCCGCGGCGAGGGGTTCCCGCTGCCCGCGACGGATCATCCGGGCGGCGTAGATGCCGTCGGCGGGGACTGCGGCGTACCGGTGGCAGAGCAGGTTGGCCGTCGGGAAACCGAGCTCACGGCCGCGCTGATCGCCCCGGATGACCACGCCCTCCAGGCGGTGCGGACGGCCCAGCGCGGCGGCCGCCGCGGTCACGTCACCCGCGTCGACGCAGGAGCGGATGTACGTCGAGGAGAAGACGGTGCCGGACTCGGTCACCAGCGGTGCGCCCTCGACGGCGAAGCCGAACGTGCGGCCGAGCCGCGCCAGCAACGCCACGTCACCGGCCGCCCGGTGGCCGAACCGGAAATTGTCCCCCACCACCACCAGCGCGGCGTGCAGGTGCTCGACCAGCACGTCGTGCACGAACGCCTCGGGAGGGATCCGGGAGAACTCGGGCGTGAACGGCACCACGCAGAGCACGTCCACGCCGAGCGCCTCGATCAGCTCCGCCTTGCGGGCCGGCTCGGACAGCACCGCGGGATGGGAGCCGGGTCGGACCACCTCGGCCGGATGAGGATCGAAGGTGAGCACCACCGACCGCACGCCGAGTTCGCGGGCACGGGACACGGCGTGCCCGATGGCCGCCTGGTGCCCCTTGTGTACGCCGTCGAAGACACCGATGGTGACGACGGACCGCCCCCAACCACCGGGTGCCGCGTCGTACCCCCGCCACCGCTGCATGCTGCTCCTCCGCTGTTGTTCGCCCCGGCGCCCCGGCGCTCGTCCGCCCGACGCCTCGGCGCTCGTCCACCCGCGCCCCGCCGTCACGCCGGGGCGAGCACGACCTCCGCGCGGGCCCGACCGGCCCGCTCGCTGACGATAGCGATCAACCCCCCGGCCGGATCGAAGACCGCGTACGGTCCGGTGCGCCCGACAGCGTCGAGCGGACCACCGTGGGAGAGCACCTTCGCCTCGTCGGCGGTGGCGTCCCGGCGCGCGAAGAAGCGTTCGGCCGCGACCGCGAGCGGCAGGCCCACCACCTCGGGCGCGCGCCGCTCCAACTCGTCGAGAGTAACGGCCTCGGCCAGGGTGAAGCCGCCCACGGCGGTCCGTCGCAGCGCGGTCAGGTGCCCGCCGACGCCCAGCGCCAGGCCCGCGTCGCGGGCGATCGCCCGGATGTACGTGCCGGTGGAGCAGGCCACCTCGACGTCGACGTCGACCACGTCGGGCTGGTCGCGCCGGATCGCCAGCACGTCGAGCCGGGACACGGTGACCCGTCGGGCCGGCAGGTCGACGGCCTCACCCTCACGGACCCGCTTGTACGCCCGCTGTCCGTTGATCTTGATGGCGCTCACCGCGCTCGGCACCTGGTCGATCTCCCCGCTGAGCGCGGCCAGCGCGGACCGGATCGACTCGTCGGCGACCGTCCCGGCGGGCGTGGTGGCGATCACGTCGCCCTCCGCGTCGTCGGTGACGGTGGCCTGGCCCAGCCGGATGGTGGCGGTGTAGCTCTTGTCCGCACCGATCACGTACGTCAGCAGGCGGGTGGCCCGACCCACGCCGATCACCAGCACCCCGGTGGCCATCGGGTCGAGGGTGCCCCCGTGGCCGACCCGGCGGGTGCGGGCGAGCCGGCGGATCCGCGCCACGACGTCGTGCGACGTCATGCCGCCGGGCTTGTCCACCACGATCAGACCGTCTGTGCTCACGACGTGCAAGCCTGCCAGACCCGGCTGGCCGGCCGAGCACCGGACGCCAGGCTCGAAAACGGATGTACGCGGTGGTATCACGCTGCGACGATGGGCGTATCGGCGTCGATGAACGCCGTGCAACACAGACCACGGGGAGAACGAGATGACCACGGACGGCGACACCGACCGCGCCCGGCAGCCCGAGGAGCACGTGCGCTTGCGCACGCCCGAGCAGCCGAGTGTCCTGCCCGACTGGATGCTCGACCCGCCACCGCCGAGGCGCACGCTGGGCGTCCGGCTGGCCGAGGCCGTCGCGGCGCTGCCCGGGGCGGGACGGATCCGGCGCCGGTGGTGGATCTGGCAGCGGCGGGAGCGCCTCTCCCAGCGGTACCCGAACGCCGTCAAGATCATGGCCGTGTTAGTCTCGTTCGCGGTGATCCTGCTCCTGGTGCTGTCGGTGCACGCCCTCTACGGCCTCGCCTGATCACACGCGGGCACCGGCCGACCGGGGTTCGGACCGGACCGCACCGGTCACCGCCCAGCCACCGGTACGCAGCCGCAGCAGCACTCCGACCAGGCGCAGCACGGTGAACAGCAGCAGGCCGGCCCAGATGCCGCCGAGGCCGAGATCGAAGGCGTGGGCGAGCCAGATCGCCGGGAGGAATCCGCCCAGCGCGCCGGCCACCGTGAGGTTGCGCAGGTACCGGATGTCGCCCGCGCCGATCAGTACCCCGTCGAGGGCGAACACCACGCCGGCCAGCGGCAGCATCGCGGCGAACCACGGCCACGCCACCAGCGCCTGCTCGTGTACCGCCACGTCGGAGCTGAACCAGGTCGGCACGGTGCCGGCGCCGGCCGCCGCGAGCACGGCGAACGCCGTACCGCAGATCGCACCGAGCCGACCGATCCGGCGGGCCAGCGCCCGCGCCGCCGCCTCGTCGCCGGCCCCGAGTGCCGCCCCGACCAGCGCCTGCGCGGCGATGGCCAGCGCGTCGAGCAGCAGCGCCGCGAAGAACCAGAGCTGTACGGCGATCTGGTGGGCACCGACCGCGGCGGCGCCGAACCGGGCGGCCACCGCCGTGGCGGAGAGGAAGCTGGCCTGGAAGGCCACTCCCCGGATCAGCAGGTCGCGGCTGAGCACCAACTGCTGGCCGATGACCCGGGGGCGCGGCCGGAGCGCCACCCGCTCGGTCACCAGCGCGGCGGCGAAGAGGACGCCGGAGAGGGTCTGCGCGATGACGTTTGCCACCGCCGAACCGATCAGCCCCATGCCCACCGGGTAGACCAGCACCGGGCAGAGCACCGCGGACAGCAGGTTGGGGCCGACCACGAAGGCCAATGGCCGCCGGGTGTCCTGCACGCCGCGCAACCAGCCGTTGCCGGCGGCGGCGAGCAGCAGGCCGGGTGCGCCGAAGGCGGCTACCCGCAGCCACTGGCCGGCAGCGGCTCCGACCTCGCCTCCGCCGGCCAGGGCGCTGGCCAGGGCACCACCACCGAACTGCAGGCCAACGACGACGAGGAGCCCCACGCCGAGGGCCAGCCAGGACGACTGGACGCCCTCGGCCACCGCGGCGGCACGGTCGCCGGCTCCGTACCGACGGGCTGCCCGGCCGGTGGTGCCGTACGCGACCACCGTGCCCAGCCAGGCGGTGAGGGTCATCACCGTCCCGCCGACCGCCACCGCGGCCAGCGGCACCCGGCCCAGGTGGCCGACGACTGCGGTGTCGACGAGGACGTAGAGGGGCTCGGCGGCGAGGACCACCAGGGCCGGCAGGGCGAGCGCGGCGATCCGGCGCGGAGACGCGACCCGGTCGGTGGCGACGGTGGAGCGGTTCATCGGTGCCGATGGTGGCACGTGAACAGTAAGGGGAGCAAGCCTATGGACTACTTACCGGCCGGAGCTGCAACCGCCGGCGGGGCGGGCTGCGGACCCGGGTACTGCGGTGCTGAGCTTGAGATCGACAGGGACGGTGACGCCGCGCACCCGGGACGGCTCGGCGTCACCGCCGGTCGGCTACGTTCACTGACGGGTGTCCATGGAGGTCTGCAGGGCACGGCGGGCCTGCTCCCGGGCCTCGTCGGTGGTCTCGGGCTTGGGCTTGGCGGGCATTGGTGGACCCCTTCCAGGGCGCGCGCCGCCGGGCGTGACGGCGCATCACGGGCGGTGTTACGACAAGCGCCCGGACCGGTCTCCGGGGTCACCGGAGCGGCGGGTGGGCGACGTGGCGGCCCGGGTCGATCGACCCTGGAGGGAGGCGAGGCCGGGTATGGCTGCGCCCCTTGACCTGCGCCAAAAGCGGCGCCGACCGTTTCCCAAGCTATCGTTCAGGTCCACATGGTGCGCGCTGTTCCCGCGATTTGGACCGGTCGATTACCGTCACCGGGCCAGGAAGTGCCAGCCGATCCACCACCAGAAACCGAACAGCCCGATCCGACCCACGGGCACCGGACCCACCTCATACCGCATGATGTACCCGCAAACCTCGCCGAGCGTCGGTATCCGCGAACCCTCCCGCCGGGCCAACCACTCGACCAGCCCGAACAGCGCCAGACCGACCAGGAATCCGCCGATGGCCAGAGCCCGCATCATCGCCGCACCAGTCCCCAGAACGCCGACAGCCACACCAACCAGGCCGCGGAACGGACCAGACGATCCTCCAGCAGCGGATCGGCCAGCCGCGAGAAGGTGGGAAAGTCGTCACCGGCCGCCGCGAAGAAGGTGGCGCCCTCGAAGATCCCGAAGACCAGCACCGGAAGTGTCCACCAGACAGCGCCTGAGCCCAGCCGCCGCGGTGCCGGACCGCCCTGCACCCGCCTGGTGAGCCCCAGCCAGATCAGCACCCCACCGGCGCCGAAGACATAGAGGTTGGCCTCCGTCGAAAAGGACGCGAAGCGGCCACCGACCAGCGAGAGAGCGACGAGCACCGGTACGCAGACAACCGGACGTTCCCAGGTGCGAGGGGTCTCGACGGTGAGATCGTGGGGCTGCTCCATCATCCGATTCTCTCCGCCCTGTCCAGGTGCTGGAAGGTTGACTCCCCGGAGTCGACCCTGAAACTACCCCTGCTGGTCGATGCCGCCCCCGGACGCGGGCACTGCCAACTCGGCCCGGATCTGCTCCACCACCTCTTCCACAGTGCCACGGCCGGTGAAGCCGGCGGCGAGCCGATGACCACCGCCGCCCAGTGCGACCGCCACCCGACTCACGTCCGTCGCGCCCTTGCTGCGCAGGGAGACCGCCCACCCGTCCGGGCCGGTCTGCTTGACCACGCAACTCACGTCGGCCTCGGCGGTGCAGCGCACCGGGTCGATCAGCGCCTCCAACACGTACGGCCGCTGATCGTGCCGGGCCAGGTCGTCCAGGGTCGCGTACGTCCAGACCAGACCCTGCCCGCCGGCCGCCTCGGGCTCCAGCCGGGCCCGGCCGAGCACCTCGCCGAAGAGCCGCACCGCACCGAACGGCCGGCTGTCGAACACCCGCCGGGAGATGTCACCCGGACTGATCCCGGTGGCCAGCAGGCGAGCCGCCATCTCGTGCACCGCGGGGGTGGTCGCGTCGAACCGGAACGAGCCCGTGTCGGTGCTCAGCGCCACGTACAGGCACTCGGCGATGCCGGCGTCCAGCGGCACACCGAGCCGCTCCAGCAACTGCTCGGCGACGACCGAGGTCGCCGCGGCCGCCGGGTCGACCAGGTTCACATCGCCGAAGCCGGTGTTGGAGGCGTGGTGGTCGAGCACCAGCGCGGTGCCCGGGCCGGTCAGCCGGTCGGCCAGCTCGCCGAGTCGTGAGTCGCTCGCCGCGTCGAAGCAGATGACCAGGTCCGGCTCCGGTTCGGCCTCGGCCGCCGGCACCAGCAACTCCTGCCCGGGTAGCCCGCGCAGCGGTTCGGGGACCTCCGGCGGGCCTGGGAAGGTCGCCTGCAACCGGTGTACGCCGAGCCGCCGCAGCCCGAGCCCGAAGCCGAGCATGCTCCCCAGCGCGTCGCCGTCCGGGTTGACGTGGCAGATCAGCAGCACCCGCCCGTCGACCGGCAGCTGCCGTACGGCGGCCACCGCGGCGGCCCAGTCGACCTCGGTCGGCCCGGCCACCGGGGATTCGGCCGCCTCGACCCGGACGGTCGGCGCGTCCGTAGCGGCGGCGGTCACCGCCGGTCCCCGCCCCGGGCGTCGTCCGCGTCCTCGGCCTCATCGGCCTCGGCGACGCCCTCGCCGTCCTCGTCCTCGTCCTCGTCGAGGCGGTACGGCTGCGGCTCACCGGCGTACTCGGCCTTGGCGGCGAGGCGCTGCACCTCGGCGTCGGCGTTCCGGGCCGCGGCGAGCAGGTCGTCGATGTGCTTGACCTGATCCTGCACGTCGTCTAGGACGAAGGTCAGGGTCGGCGAGTGCCGCAGCCCGAGCGCCTTGCCGACGGTGCTGCGCAGCATGCCCTTGGCGCTGTCCAGCGCGGCGGCGGTGCCCGCCTGGGCGGCCGCGTCACCGAGCACGGTGTAGAAGACCGTGGCGTCGCGCAGGTCTGCGGTGATCCGGGCGTCGGTGATGGTGATCATGCCGAGCCGTGGGTCCTTGATCTGGCTCCGCACCACCGACGCGACCAGTTCACGCACCCGCTCCGCGTGCCGCCGTACCTTGGCCTGATCCGTCATCTCCGCCACCTCCACGGCGTCCCGCTGCCGACCGGGCCGGTGACGCCGCCGTCACCGGAGCCCGCATCGACCCAACACCTCGAACCCTACCTGCGCCGCCCGCGCCGGCGCGCGGGGCAGCAGGTGGCGATGCCCACCGACCTCAGTCGTCGTCGCCGTACAACCGACGACGTACCGACAGCACCTCGACCTCCGGCCGAGCGGCCACCAGGCGCTCGCAGGAGTCGAGCACCTCGCGGGCGTGCGCCGCCTCGGCGGCCACGACCGCCACCCCTATCTCCGCCCGCCCATGCAGGTCGAGCGCGCCCACCTCGGCGGCCGACACGTCGAAGCGGCGCAGCGCGGCGACGATCGGCCGAACGTAGGACCTCTTGGCCTTCAGCGACCGGGAGTCGCCCGGCAGCAGCAGGTCGAATACTGCGGTTTCCGTGTACATCGTCTGCGGACACTACCCGCACCCCACCCCACATGATCAAGGGGTTTACGCCGATCGGCGTAAACCCCTTGATCAGTGCGTCACCGCAGGGTCAGGCGCGAACCTTCTCCCGCATCTCGAAGGTCTCGATGACGTCGCCGACCTGGACGTTGTTGTATCCACCCAGGGTCAGACCACACTCGAAGCCTTCGCGAACCTCCGTGGCGTCGTCCTTGAACCGCTTGAGCGAGCTGACGGTGAGGTTGTCCGCCACCACCGCGCCGTCGCGCAGCAGACGCGCCTTGGCGTTGCGCCGGATGATGCCCGACCGGACGATGCAACCGGAGATGTTGCCGATCTTGGACGAGCGGAACACGTCGCGGATCTCCGCGGTGCCGAGCTCGACCTCCTCGTACTCCGGCTTGAGCAGGCCCTTGAGCGCCGCCTCGATCTCCTCGATGGCCTGGTAGATGACCGTGTAGTACCGGATCTCCACGCCCTCGCGGTCGGCCATCTCGCGGACCTTGTTGGAGGCCCGCACGTTGAAGCCGATGATCGTGACCGGCTCGGACGACGCGCTCGCGAGCATGACGTTGCTCTCGGTGATCGCGCCGACGCCCCGGTCGAGGACCTTGAGCTGGACCTCCTCGGGGATGTCGAGGTTGAACAGCGCGTCCTCCAGGGCCTCCACCGAACCGGAGACGTCACCCTTGAGGATGAGGTTGAGCGAGGTCTTCTCGCCCTCCTTGAGCTGCTCCATGAGCGTCTCAAGGGTGGCCCGGCCACGGGAGTTGGCGAAGGACGCCGCCCGCCGCCGTGCCTGCCGCTGCTCGGCGATCTGCCGCACCGTGCGGTCGTCCGCCGCGGCGAGGAAGGTGTCGCCCGCGCCCGGCACCGCGGTGAGGCCGAGGACCATCACCGGACGGGCCGGACCCGCCTCGGCGAGCTGGTTGCCGTTCTCGTCGAGCATCGCCCGGACCCGGCCGTGCGCCCCACCGGCGACGATCGAGTCGCCCGCCCGCAGGGTGCCCTTCTGCACCAGCACCGTCGCCACCGCGCCGCGGCCCTTGTCCAGGTGCGCCTCGATGGCCACACCCTGAGCCGGCCCGTCGATCGGAGCGGTCAGCTCCAGTGACGCGTCGGCGGTGAGCAGGACCGCTTCGAGAAGCTCCTCGATGCCGATGCCCGGCTTGGCGGCCACGTTCACGAACATGGTCTCACCGCCGTACTCCTCGGCGACCAGTCCGTACTCGGTCAGCTGCTGGCGGACCTTGTCCGGGTTGGCCTCCGGCTTGTCGACCTTGTTGACCGCCACCACGATCGGCACCTCAGCCGCCTTGGCGTGGTTCAACGCCTCGATCGTCTGCGGCATCACGCCGTCGTCGGCCGCGACCACCAGGATCACGACGTCCGTCACCTGGGCACCACGGGCACGCATGGCGGTGAACGCCTCGTGACCCGGGGTGTCGATGAAGGTCACCGCCCGGTCCTCGCCCTCGTGCGGGACGTGGACCTGGTACGCACCGATGTGCTGGGTGATGCCTCCGGCCTCGCCGGCTACGACGTTGGCCTTGCGGATCGCGTCGAGCAGCTTGGTCTTACCGTGGTCGACGTGACCCATGACGGTCACCACCGGCGCCCGGCTGACCAGCCGCTCGCTGGCGACCTCGGCGTCGAGGTCGATGTTGAACTGCGCGAGCAGCTCGCGATCCTCGTCCTCGGGGCTGACGATCTGGACGTTGAAGCCCAGGTGCTCACCCAGCAGCAGCAGGGTGTCGTCGGAGCACGACTGGGTCGCGGTGACCATCTCGCCCAGGTTGAACATCTCCTGGACCAGTGAACCCGGGTTGGCGTTGATCTTGTCGGCGAAGTCCGACAGCGAGGCGCCACGGGACAGCCGGACCACCTGACCCTGACCCCGGGGAGCACCCGAGCTCATGGTCGGGGCCGACAGGTTGTCGAACTCCTGTCTGCGCTGCTTCTTGGACTTGCGGCCCCGGGTCGGCTTGCCACCCGGACGCCCGAAGGCACCCGCGGCACCGCCGCCCCGGCCACGGCCACCGCCACCAGGGCGACCGCCACCACCGGACGGCGCACCCGGACGGAATCCGCCGCCAGCACCACCGCCGCCACCAGGACCGCCACGGTAACCACCACCGCCGCCGGCGCCACCGCCGCCACCAGGACCACCGCGGTAACCACCACCGCCGCCGGCACCACCGCCGCCACCAGGACCGCCACGGTAGCCACCGCCACCGCCGCCACCCGGACGGCCGGCACCGCCACCGCCACCGGGGCGACCGGCACCCGGCCCGCCCGGACGACCCGGACGCTGGCTCGGCATCGAGGCCGGGCTCGGCCGCGGCGGCATGGACGCCGGGCTCGGCCGCGGCGGCATGGACGCCGGGCTCGGCCGTGGGCCACCGGCACCGGCGGCCGGCGGCCGCTGACTGCCCTGGATACCGAAGGGGTTGTTGCCGGCGCCGCGCGCCGGCGGGCGACCCTGCCGGCCACCCGGACCCGGGTTGGGCCCACCGGGCCGACCCGCGGCCGGAGAACCCGGGCGGGGCGGCATGGCACCGGGACCGGGTCGGGGACCCGGACGGGTGCCACCGTCGGCCGGCGGCTCCCGGCGGACGTTCTCTCGCTGCTGCTGGCGGGCGGCCTGCGCGGCCTTGACCGCGGCCTCCTGCTCAGCCTTCAGCGCGGCGGCACGCGCCTCTGCGGCGGCCACCTCGATGTCGTGAGCGCTCGCCGGCTTGGCGACCGGGGCCGCCGGCGGCGGCGGACCGGGCACCGGGCCCTTCGGCTTCGGCCCAGGCGCTGCCGGACGCCTTGGCGGCATCGGCTTGGCGGTGATCCGGGGCTCGCCGGGGGTCGGCGACGGGGTCGGTGACGCCGTGGGAGCCGGTGCGGCCGACGGCGCAGCCGTCGAGGCACCAGGGCCACCCGAGGCGACGAACGCGGTACGCAGCCGCCGGGCGACAGGCGCCTCGACGGTGCTCGACGCGGACTTGACGAACTCGCCCATCTCTTTCAACTTGGCGAGAACGGTCTTACTTTCGACCCCGAGCTCTTTTGCAAGCTCGTGTACGCGGGCCTTACCTGCCACTGCACTCCTCACTCCGAGGTCGTGCGGGCAGCACCCGCAGCGACCTCACTCCTGCACTTGAAGCCTGGTCATTTCAGGGACTTCATCGTGTGCTCATGTCGGTCGTCCTACCTTGCTAGCGACCCTCGCCCGATCGGGTGACCGGACGTGGTGGTTGACGCGTCAGGTACTCCGCGAGGGCCCCGTCATCCGGAACCCCGGCGACTCGCAACGCGCGCCCGAAGGCACGTCGCCGCGCTGCCTGCGCGAAGCAGGCCGGATCTGGATGCAGGTTCGCTCCCCGACCCGGCAGACTGCGGGCCGGATCGACTCTGAGGCTCAAACCAGCCCCGTCGCCGACCGCGACGATCCGCAGCAGTTCACTGGCCGGCACGCGCCGTCGGCAACCCACACAGGTGCGTTCCGGCAGCGCGCGTCGTACCACTGGTGGAAGTCTACCCCTAGCTACCCGACACCGCTCCGCCCGGTTCCCGGACGTGATCAGCGCCGGGCCGGCCGGTGGTAGGTCCAGCCTGTTCGGCGTCGGACCGGATGTCGATCCGCCAACCGGTCAGCCGGGCAGCAAGCCGGGCATTCTGCCCCTCTCGGCCGATCGCCAACGAGAGCTGGAAGTCCGGAACGGTCACCCGGGCGGCCCGGTTGGCCAGATCGACCACCTCGACCCGCAACGCCTTGGCCGGGGAGAGCGCATTACCGACGAAGGTGCCCGGATCGTCCGACCAGTCGATGATGTCGATCTTCTCACCGTGCAGCTCGCTCATCACCGCCCGGACCCGCTGCCCCATCGGCCCGATGCAGGCGCCCTTGGCGTTGACCCCGGGCGTCATGGACCGTACGGCGATCTTCGTACGGTGACCGGCCTCACGGGCGATCGCCCCGATCTCGACCGTGCCGTCGGCGATCTCGGGCACCTCCAGGGCGAAGAGCTTCTTCACCAGGTTCGGATGCGTCCGGGACAACGTGATCTGCGGACCGCGCATCCCCTTGGACACATGCACCACCACCGACCGGATCCGCTCGCCGTGGGTGTACCGCTCGCCGGGCACCTGCTCGGACTGCGGCAGCACACCTTCCAGCTTGCCGAGATCGACGGTGACGATGCCCTTCTCGGCCCGCGCCTCGTGCGCCTGGACCACACCGGTGACCAGGTCACCGTCCCGGCCGACGTACTCGCCGAAGTGCACCTCGTCGGTGGCCTCCCGCAGCCGCTGGAGAATCACCTGCTTGGCGGTCATGGCGGCGATCCGGCCGAAGTCGTGCGGGGTGTCGTCCCACTCCCGCAGCACAGCACCTTCGGGACTGAACTCCTGGGCGTAGACCAGGGCCGCGCCGGTCTTGCGGTCGATCTCCACCCGGGCGTGCGACTGAGCGCCCTCGGTGTGCCGGTACGCGGTAAGCAGCGCGGTCTCGATCGCTGCGAGGATCGTGTCGAACGGGATCTCCCGCTCGCGCTCCAGTGCGCGCAGCGCCGCGAGGTCGATGTTCACCTCTCCTCGTCCTCCAGATCGTCATCGTCGTCGTCATCGAGGTCTTCTGATTCGGCCAGCTCGTCGAGGCGGGTGAACTCGACCTGTACCCGGCCGGGGCCGAGATCGGCGTAGGCCCACTCCGCGCGGTCCGCGCCGGTCTCCAGCACCACACGCTCGTCGTCGGCGGCCACCACCCGACCGGTGACCTGCCGGTCGCCGCCGGCGCGATCGCCGGGCTCCCCGGACGGCCCACCGCTGCCCCGCACGGTCACCCGGACCAGCCGGCCGATGTTGCGTCGCCAGTGCCGGGGCAGCGTCAGTGGACGGTCCACGCCCGGTGAGCTGACCTCGAGCTGGTACTCCCCGGCGACGATGTCGCCGGCGCTCTCCTCGGCCGCGTCCAGCGCCACGGAGACGGCCCGCGAGACGTCAGCCACCGCGTCCAGGTTGATCCCGCCGTCGGCGTCCACGATCACCCGCACCACGTGCCGGCGGCCCGCCCGCGAGACGGACAGGTCCTCCAGGTCGTAGCCGGCGGTGTCGACCACCGGCGCGATCACTTCCCGCAGCCGCTCGCGGCGGGCGGCGAGGTCGCCACGGGAGACCTGACCCGCACGCGGAGCCTGGCCACCGCGGGGTCGCCCCGTCGTTCTGGTGGCACGGCCACGCTGCGTCATCTGTCCGACCTTTCCCCTGCTCGCCGGCGACCATGCCGGCACGCCTCCGGTGCGGACGCGCCGGAGGCTGCGCAGAGCGTAACGCGCCGCCGCGATGACGGCCCTAGCGGCGCACCGACGCCACCGCCGTACGCGGGCCGCGACGATGGTGTTGACTTGTCCGGTGGCGATGGGCAGAACGACTCGGCTGGACGGATCGTCCGAGCTTTCCCGACGCGCGGTGCTACGGGCCGGTGCGCTGCTGGCGCTCGGTGGGGCGGCCGTGCCGCTGACCAGTTGTGGTCTGCTCGACCGCGACGAACAGCCGCCGCAGCCGGACGCGCTGACGCCCCTGATCGATGAGGCGCTGCGACTCGCCGCCGGGCTGCGGGCAGCCGCCACTGCCCACCCCGAGCTGACCGACCGGCTCGTTCCGCTCGCCGAGTCGCACGAGGCACACGCCGCGGAGCTCACCCGGGTGGTCGGTGGCCCGACCGCCACGCCGTCCGGCTCCGCCGTCTCCCCCTCCAGCGCCCCGTCGGCCGACCGCTCGGCCACGCTGACCGCACTGCGGCAGTCCGAACGCGCCGGCCGGGACGCGGCGACCCGGGCCTGCGCCACGGCGCCCGCCGAGCGCGCCGCGCTGCTCGGTTCGGTCGCCGCCGCACGCGCCACCCACCTGGAAGCGCTGCGATGAGCGCCGAGGTGCTCGCTGGCGCACTCACCGCGGAGTACGCCGCGATCTGGGCGTACGGGCCCATCGGCGTACGCCTGTCCGGTGCCGAGCGCAAGGCCGCGGCCGAGGCGGAGGCCGCCCATCGAAGCCGACGGGACGCCCTGGTGGTGCAGTTGAGCACCGGCGGCGGCACCGTCCCGCCGGACCGGGCCGGATACGCGCTGCCCTTCCCGGTGACCGACCGGGCCAGCGCGTTGCGGCTCGCGGTGGAGGTGGAGGAGCGCACCGCGGCGTTCTGGCGGGCCGCGCTGCCCGCCAGCACCGGGGCCGAACGGGACCGGGCCCTGGCCGCCCTGACGGAGTACGCGGTCCGGGCGACACGGTGGCGGCGCAGTGCCGGGATCACCCCGCTGACCGTGCCGTTCCCGGGTCGTCCCGCCTGAGCCGGGTGGCCCGGGTCGGCACGGTCACACCGGCACCGGTTGCGGTTGGCATACCAGGTATGCATACTCCGGTTCCATGTCCATCCGTCACGGCCTGCTCGCCCTGCTCGAACGCGGGCAGATGTACGGCTACCAGCTGCGGGCCGCCTTCGAGGAGTCGACCGGCTCGACCTGGCCGCTGAACATCGGGCAGGTCTACACCACGCTGTCCCGCCTGGAGCGGGACGGGCTGGTGCGCTCGTTGCCGGAGAGCGAGGCCGGCCAGCGGCCGTACGAGATCACCGACGCCGGGCGGACGGACCTGGCGCTGTGGTTCGCCACCCCGATCAGCCGCAACGACCGCCCCCGGGACGAGTTGGCGATCAAGCTGGCGCTGGCGTTGACCACCCCGGGGGTGGACGTCCGTTCGGTGGTGCAGACCCAGCGGACCGCGACGATGCGAACGCTGCAGGAGTTGACCCGGTTGAAATACTCCAGCGGCAGCCCCGACGACCTGTCCTGGCGGCTGGTGCTGGACGCCATGGTGTTCCAGGCCGAGGCCGAGGTGCGCTGGCTCGACCACTGTGAGACCAGTCTGGTGCGGCACCGCCCCCCGGCTCCTGGCCCAGCGCCCCACTCCGAGGCGGTGGGCCACAGTGGTGAGGAGGCACGACGGTGAGTACCACAGGCGGGCGAGTGCCGGCATCCCCGGACCAGGACGCCGCGTCCGGGACACCCGGCTCGGCCACCCCCGGTCCCGGCGACGGGGCCGTGCTCGACCTACGTGACGTGCACCGCACCCACGGCAGCGGCCCGGCCGCCGTGCACGCCCTGCGCGGGGTGAGCCTGCACGTGCGCCCCGGCGAACTGGTCGCCGTGATGGGCCCCTCCGGTTCCGGCAAGTCCACCCTGCTCACCCTGGCCGGCGGGCTGGACAGCCCGACCGCCGGTGAGGTGCGCGTCGAGGGGCAGCCGCTGCACGCCCTGGATCGCCGTGGGCTGGCGCGGCTGCGCCGCCGACGGATCGGCTACATCTTCCAGAACCTCAACCTGATCGGCAGCCTGACCGCCGTGGAGAACGTCGCGCTGCCGCTGGAGCTGGACGGGTCAGGTGTCCGCCAGGCCCGCCGGCTGGCGCTGGACGCGCTGACCGAGGTGGGTTTGACGGAGCTGGGCGACCGGTTCCCGGACCAGCTCTCCGGCGGCCAGCAGCAACGCGTCGCCATCGCCCGGGCACTGGTCGGGCAGCGACGCCTCGTGCTGGCCGACGAGCCGACCGGGGCGCTGGACTCGCAGACCGGCGAGGCGGTGCTGCGGTTGCTGCGCCGCCGCGTCGACGCCGGAGCCGCCGGGGTGCTGGTCACCCACGAGGCACGGCACGCCGCCTGGGCGGACCGGGTGCTCTTCCTGCGCGACGGGGTGACGGTCGACTCGACCGCCCCGCTGGCCGGCGTCGAGGCCCTGCTCAGCGGCAGCGGCCGGTGAACGGCGAACAACACCGACGAGCGCGCGGGGTACGGCTGGCCGAGGCGGCCGGATCGTGGCGGGCCGCGCTGCGCATCGCCCGCCGGGAGGCACGGCGGGCACGGGGGCGCACCGCCCTGGTGCTGGCCATGATCATCCTGCCGGTGCTGGCCATGAGCTTCATCGCGGCCAGCATGGACATGGCCCGGCTGACCCCGGCCGAGGAGCTGGACCGCCGACTCGGAAACGCCGACGCGGAGCTTCGGGTGGTCAGCCGCGGCCCGGTCGAGCAGGACGCCACCGGCGACGGTTGGTCGACCACCGGTGACGGTGAGACCTTCCCGGGACTGGTCACCACGGAACAGGTCACCGCGCTGCTGCCCGCCGGCGCTCGGGTCCTCCCGGTCCGCCGCTGGGTGCCGATAACCGTCTGGCAGTCCGACCGGATCCGCGACTTCGACACCACCGTGGTCGACATGACCGACCCGCTCGGTCACGGGTTGGGCCGGATCCATCAAGGTCGGGCACCCGCCAGCGGCGACGAGATCGCGGTGAACCTGGCGGCCCGGCGCAGCCTCGACGTCGACATCGGCGATCAGGTCAACGCCGGGGACGGTACGCGTAGCTGGACGGTCGTCGGCGTGGTCGAACTCCCCGAGCGGCTGGACGCGATGGCCATCCTGCACCCCGCCGGGGCGCCCCCGCCGCAGTCGCAATCCGAGGGGCTGTTCCTGGCCGATCTACCCGGCCCACTCAGCGACGACCTGTTCCGGCACCTGAACGCCAACGGTGTCGTGGTCGGCACCCGGGTGCCCGGATCGACCACGTTGGAGAGCAGCTCCGCCGACTCGATCGTCTCGGGCATGGGGGTGGAGCAGGTCAGCATCGGGTTGCTGGTCGGCGGCCTCGGCCTGCTCGAGGTGGTGCTGCTGGTCGGTCCGGCGTTCGCCGTCGGGGTACGGCGGCGGCGGCGGGAACTGGCGCTGGTCGCGGTGGCCGGTGGAGATGCCGCCCAGCTCCGCCGGGTGGTACTCGCCGACGGCGTGGTGCTCGGCTGCGTCGGTGCCGTCACCGGTATCGCGCTCGGCGTGGCCGCCGCGTTCGCCGGCCGGCCGCTGGTCGAGCAGTTCATCTTCCAGCAACGGTTCGGCGGGTACCGCGTCTGGCCGACGGCGCTGGTCGTGATCGCCCTGGTCGCGGTGCTGGCCGGGGTGCTGGCCGCGCTGGCACCGGCCTGGACGGCCGCCCGCCAGGACGTGGTGGCCGGGCTCGCCGGCCGACGCACGCCGCCCGTGCACCGGCGCCGGTGGCTCATTATCGGTCTGCTGCTGGCCGCCGGCGGGACGATCGTGGCCGCGGTCGGCACCGTGCTGACCTCGCAGGCGGTCATCCTCGCCGGCCTCGTCCTGGGCGAACTCGGACTGGTCTTCGCCACCCCGACGCTCGTGGGGCTGCTGGCGCGACTCGGCCGATTCCTGCCGCTGGCTCCCCGGATCGCGGTACGCGACGCCAGCCGCAACCGCTCCTCGGCGGCGCCGGCCATCTCCGCCGTGATGGCCGCGGTCGCCGGCAGCGTCGCCCTCGGCCTCTTCCTCGCCAGTGACGAGGCCCGCACCGAGCAGCGCTACCTTCCCGCACTGCCGGAGCACACCATGCTGGTCGGCACCAGCGCCGACCTGGGCGGCACCGCGCTGCCCGATCTTGCCGAGATCGCCGGCCCGGCCCGAGAGCACCTCGACGCCGGCACCTTCACCCCGTTCGTCTCGGCCGGCTGCCGGCCGGAGTTCGACGCCTGCCTCGTCACCGCGACGTTGCCGGCCGGGCGGGCGTGCCCCTGGCAGCCGTACCAGCCGATCAGCGCCGCCGACCAGCGCCGCGCCCGCGCCGACGCCCGGTGTCGGGACCACCCCGACGACTACTACGGCACGTATCCCCGGGTTGCCGTCGACGAGGGCACGATGCTACCGATCATCACCGGCGCCGCGCCGGATGAGGTGGCCGCCGCCACCGCCACGCTGCGGGCCGGTGGCGCAGTGGTGACCAACCCGCGATTCCTGCGGGACGACGGCCGGCTGGATCTGCGGGTCGATCACACCGACGAGTCACGTGCGGCGGACACCGTCACGGTGCCCGGGTACGCCCTGGCCACCGGGCTGGGTCAGCACTGGCTGATCCTCTCCCCCGCCGCGACCGACCGGCTCGGCCTGACCACGTGGCCGGCCGGTTGGGTGATCGAGACGACCGGGCAGGTGGACCAGGAGCGGCAGGACCAGTTCATCGCGGCGACGCGCCCGCTCGGGCCACTGTGGTTGGAGACCGACAACGGTCACGGCCTCGGTGACGCCCGGCCGCTGCTCCTGCTGCTGGCCGCGGTCTCCGCGGTGGTCACCGTGGGGGCCGCGGGCATCGCCACCGGCCTCGCCGCGGCCGAGGGACGCGGCGACCTGTCCACCCTGGCCGCGGTCGGCGCCGGGCCGGGTGTACGCCGCCTGCTCTCGCTCTGCCAGGCCGGCGTGATCGCGGTGCTCGGCTCGGCGCTGGGCATCGTGGCGGGCGTCGCCGTGGCGGTGATCGTGCTGACCTTCACCAACCAGCGCTACACCGACAGCTGGCCGATCGAACCGCCGTACCCGCTGGTGATTCCCTGGCTCCCGATCGGCGTGCTGGTCGCGGTGCCGCTGGTGGCGATGGCCGGCGCGGCGCTGTTCACCCGCTCGCGGCTGCCGGTCGAGCGCCGCCTGGACTGACCCCCGCGGATCATCGCATCCGCGACCGGTCGGCCCCTGTCGCCGCGTGACCCACGACGGCAGAATGGCCGCGTGTCTGTTCTGCGCAGCGTCACCCGTCGGGCCGGTCGTCACCGCTGGTTCGGCGCCGCCATCCGGCTGCTGGTCCCAGCCGACCGTGCCCTCGGGCGACTGACCCGGGGACGGGTCGTCGCGCTCGGGCTCGTGCCGTCACTGGTGATCACCACCACTGGCCGGAAGTCGGGCCAGCCGCGGAGCAATCCGTTGCTCTACGTGCCCGACGGTGACGCGTTCGTGGTGGTCGGATCCAACTGGGGCCAGCCACACCAGCCGGCGTGGTCGCTCAACCTGCTCGCCGAACCGAGCGCCGAGTTGGACGTCAAGGGCCGCCGGATCCCGGTACGCGCCGAGGTGGCCACCGGCGCCGAACGGGACCGGCTGTGGCGGTTGCTGGTCGCCGAGTGGCCGGCCTACGAGACGTACGTGGAGCGGGCCGGCGGCCGGGAGATCCGGATCTTCCGGCTGGTTCCCGACCGGCACGGCGGTTCGGACGGGCGCGGCGGTTCGGACGGGCGCGGCGGTTCGGACGGGCGCGGCCAACCAATCTAGGGTGGAGTGACCGGGCGGTCGCTCCCGGCTACGGTTCCGACGGTGACGCGATCGCGGGGTGCTCGGCGTGGACGGTGGTCAGGAACACCGGGACGGCCCTCGATGGGAGGTGGCCGAACGGGTCACGGCCGCCGTCCGGCGGCGGTTTCCGGCCGAGGTGCTCGCCGTCGCGGTGCACGGCCCGCTGGCCCACGGCGACGACGACGGCGGTGGCGACGGCGAGGTCGGGTTGCTGGTGGTCACCTACCGGCCCGGCACGGGGCCGCCCGCGGCGACCCGGCGGGTGGACGGCGTGCTTGTCGACCTGACCGTGCTGGCCGCCGACGAGCGCCTGCACCAGGCCCGGCAGCTGACCTCCCGGTGGCCGCTGACGGCCGACCGGTACCTGACCACCCGGGCCCTGCACGACCCGACCGGATGGCTGCGCACGCTGCGCGACGAGCACCTCGGCCGGCTGGCCCGGGCCCGGCCGGCCGAGTTCACCGCCGCCGCCCGGAAGGCGTGGTACCGGGGCAGCGCCGCACACTCCCGGGCCGCCCGGCTGGCGGAGTGGTACGAGACGGACCAGGCCCTGCTGATGCTCGGTGAGGCCCGGCTCGCCGCGGCCACGGTGAACGGCCTGCTCAACCGGACCTACTTTCGGGATCCGGGCGACGCGGTTCGGCGGACCGGGCTGGCCGGGGCGGACATGACCGAGGTGGGCGCGGTGCTGGCCCGTCAGTCGGCGGAGTTGACCGCGCGGGGCCGCCCAGTGGACGGCACCGTCGACGATCTCCTCGACGGCTAGTGCGGTGTCCAGGACGGCCGCCGGTCGCCGGCTCGGTCCGGCGCAGCCCGGTGAGCGTTTCTGGCCACCGCGCTAGCCGAGGCTGCCCTGCACACCGATCAGCATGCCGATCAGGTAGGTCGCCGCCGCCGCGGCGGCGCCGAGCAGGAGCTGACGCAGACCACCGGAGAACCACCGGCGGTTGGTGAACCGGGCCACCACCGCTCCGGCCACGAAGAGTCCGAGCCCGCCCACCGCCAGAGCCAGGGCCAGGCTGGTCGCGCCGAACAGGTACGGCAGCAGCGGCACCAGCGCGCCGACGGAGAAGCAGAGGAACGACGAGAGGGCGGCGGTCCACGGATCGGGCTGCTCGTCGGGGTTGACGCCCAACTCCTCCTGGACGTGCACCCGCAACGCCTGCTCCGGGTCCTGTCGCAGCGCCTCGGCCACTCCGACGGCGAGATGTTCCGGCAGGCCCCGGGCCATCCACATCTCGGCCAGTTCCCGGGCTTCGGCCTCCGGGTGGCGCTCCAACTCCTGCCGCTCCTTGGCCACCTCGGCGGCGAGCTGCTCGTTGGCCGAACGGACGCTGGTGTACTCCCCGAGCGCCATCGAGATCGCGCCGGCGACCAGCCCGGCGGTGCCGGTGAGCACGATGTTGCGCGGCGAGACACCGCCACCACCGACGCCGGCGATCAGCGCGATGTTGGTGACCAGGCCGTCCATCGCGCCGAACACGGCCGGGCGGAGCCAGCCGCCGGAGACGTCCGCGTGGTGGTGTTCCCGCAGCGCCGCAGGGGTGTCCGTCACGGCAGGGTGAGGATCTCGCGGCCGTCCTCGGTCACCAGCACGGTGTGCTCGAACTGGGCCGTCCACCGGCGGTCCTTGGTGACCACCGTCCAGCCGTCGTCCCAGAGGTCGTACTGGTAGGTGCCGAGAGTGATCATCGGCTCGATGGTGAAGGTCATCCCGGGCTCCATCACGTCCGTGGGACGCGGGCTGTCGTAGTGCGGCACGTAGAGCCCGCTGTGGAAGGCCTCGCCGATGCCGTGGCCGGTGAAGTCGCGGACCACGCCGTAACCGAAGCGCTTGGCGTACGACTCGATGACCCGGCCGATCACGTTGATCTGTCGGCCGGGGGCGACCGAGCGGATGCCCCGCATCATCGCCTCGTGGGTCCGCTCGATCAGCAGCCGGGCCTCCTCGCCGACCTCACCGACGCAGAACGTCGCGTCGGTGTCGCCGTGCACCCCACCGATGAACGCGGTGACGTCGACGTTGATGATGTCGCCGTCGGCCAGCACGGTCGAGTCGGGGATGCCGTGGCAGATCACCTCGTTCAGGCTGGTGCAGCAGGACTTCGGGAAGCCCTTGTAGCCCAGCGTCGACGGGTAGGCGCCGTTGTCGATCAGGAACTCGTGTACCACCCGGTCGATCTCGTCGGTGGTCACACCGGGTTTGCAGTGCTCGCCTGCCAACTGCACCGCCTGGGCGGCGATCCGCCCGGCGACCCGCATCTTCTCGATCGTTTCCGGGGTCTGCACGTGTGAGCCCTGCCAGGGCCGGGGTGCCTTCTTGCCGACGTACTCCGGCCGGGCGATGTGGGCGGGCACCGGCCGCCACGGGGAGAGCGTGCCGGGGGTCAGCGGCGCACGGGCGGTCATGGCGCAAGCCTATCGCCGCCCCGCCGGTGACCCCCACCACCGCCCGCGGCGGGAGGTTGTTGCCCCACCCAGGGCACTGTGTCAAGGTGTCTGCGTGGATCAAGGGGGAACACCTCCCGTCTTCTCGGCCAGCGCGCGGACCGATGACGATCACCTGAGCGTGGTGGTCACCGGTGAGGTCGACATGGCGACCGCCGACGCCATGCTCCAGACCGTGCTGCGGGAACCGGCAGCCCGGGTCACGCTCGACCTACGCGCGGTGACCTTCTTCGATTCGGCGGCCATCCACGCGGTGGTCCGGCTCGCCGGCCGCTACCCGGGCGCGTTGACGGTGCTGCCGTCCCGGCAGGTCAGCCGGGTGCTGGAGATCGCCGGCCTGGGCACGCAGCCCTGGCTGCACCCCGCCTGACGTCACGGGCTCAGCCGTCGCCCACGGGCTCAGCCGTCGCCTACGGGCTGAGCCGTCGGCGCAGGGTGACCTGCGTACCCTCCGGGGTCCGATCGACCGACAACTCCCCGAGTGCCCGGATCAGCGACAGCCCGCGCCCCCGGAAGCTCGAACCGGTCGACTCCCGCCACCGCCCGCTGTCGCGCACGGCCGCCACCACCGTGCGGTCCTCCACCTTCACCTCGACGTCAATCGTTGGTTCCGCCGGGTCGACCGGATGCTCGATGGCGTTCGCGGCCGCCTCGGAGACCGCCACGGTGAGGTCGAACAGATCCGTCTCGCCGACCCCGTGCGCGACGAGGAAGTCCTCCAGCCGCCTGCGCAGCACGCTCAGCCGGGCGGGATCGGCGGGCAGCCGCAGCGCGAACCGGTCGAGTTCGGCCGCCTCCAGCGCGAGTACCGCCACGTCGTCGCGCCGGGGCCGGTCGACGACCCGCTCCATCACCGCGTCGATCAGATCCGCGACGTGGTCTCCGGGCCGCGAGGCGTCGGCGCGAAGCTGCGCCAGGGAGGCGTCGATGCCGAGCTGCCGGTCCTCGATCAGGCCGTCGGTGTAGAGCAGCAGCCGGTCACCCGCGCGCAACTCGCCGGAGACCGTCTCGTACTCCGTGCCGGGGATGACCCCGACGGGCGGCCCGAGCGCGCGGTCATGCAGGAACGCCACGTCGTCGCCGCGGATCAGCAGCGGAGACGGATGCCCCGCGCTGGCGTACCGCAGCCGGCCCGTGCGAGGGCTGAACCAGAGGCAGAAGACCGTCGCGAAGGATCGTGACTCGGTGGATCCCACCAACCGGTTGAGCCGGGTCAACGATTCGCCCGGATCGAAACCCTCCAGCACGTACGCGCGCAACGCGTTGCGCAGCTGGCCCATGGCTGCCGCCGCCGGCACCCCCTTGCCGACCACGTCTCCGATGATCAGCACGAGTTCGTCGTGCTCCCGGGCGATGACGTCGTACCAGTCGCCGCCCACCTCGACGTCCTCGCTGCCGGGCAGGTATCGGCTGGCGACCAACGCTCCGGGCAGCCGGGGCAGGCTGCGGGGCAGCAGGCTGTGCTGCAGGGTGGTGGCGATTCGGTGCTCGGTCTCGTAGAGCTGAGCGTTCTCCAGTCGCACACCGACCAGCCGGGCGAGCTGGGTCAACGCGGCCTCCTCGGTGCCGGCGCCCTCGGCCACCGGACGCCACACCCGCAGCTCGCCGAGCCGCTGGTCGGCCACCCCGGTCAGCGGCAGCACGAAGGACGGCTCGACCGAGGTGGCGCCGCCGGCGTCGGCCTCGTAGCGGGTCTCGCCGGCGCTGACCACCACCCGCACGGCCTCGGCGAGGCTGAGGGCGTGTCGGGCCGCGACCTGGAGCACGTCCGACGTGGAGCGGGCGGTGTTGACCGCGACCGCCGCGTCGGCGAGGGCCCGCAACCGGCGGATGATCTGGTTTCGCAGCTGGCCGAGCTCCATGTTGGCGCGGACCCGGGCGATCAGCTCCTGCCCCGAGAAGGGCTTGGTGAGGTAGTCGTCGGCGCCGACCGACAGCCCGGCCACCTCCTCGGCGGGGCCGGCTCGGGCGGAGAGCAGCACGATCGGCACGTACCGGGTGCGCGGGTCCGCCCGCAACGCGGCGACCAGGCCGAACCCGTCCAGCCGAGGCATCATCACGTCGGTCAGCACCAGGTCGAAAGCGGTGTCGGTGGCCAGCCGGAGGGCATCGACGCCGTCGGTGGCGGTATGCACCTCCCATCTGGGCGCGAGCAGCCGAGCGACATGTTCCCGCAGGTCAGGGTTGTCGTCGACGACCAGGATCCGGCCGGACGGGGCGCGGTCCCCGGGGCCGGGCGACGCAGGGGCGGGGTCCCCGGGGCCGGGCGACGCAGGGGCGGGGTCGGCAATCCACTGCGCGGTCTCGGCGACGAAGAGCCCGGCCTGTCGCGGCTCACGCCCGGTGCCGTCGGTGTCGGCGATCCGGTCGCCCGGCAGATGCCCGGAGCCGAACGGCATGGTGACCGTGAAGGTGCTGCCGACGTCGACCTGGCTGGTGGCATCGACCCGCCCACCGTGCATCTCGACCAGCTCCCGGACCAGGGCCAGCCCGATCCCGGTCCCTTCGTGACTGCGCGAACGCACCCCCGGCACCCGGTGGAACCGCTCGAAGATGTGCGGCAGCTCCTCCGGCACGATACCCACGCCGGTGTCGGTCACCTCCAGCCGGGCGACGCCGTCGACCTCCCGGACCCGGATGCTGATTTCGCCGTCGAAGGTGAACTTCAGGGCGTTCGACACCAGATTCAGGACGATCTTCTCCCACATGTCCTGGTCGACGTAGACCGGTTCCGGCAGCGGTGGGCAGTCCACCGTCAGGCGTAGCCCGGCCCGCTCGGCCGCGGAGCGGAACGTGCTGACCAGCCGGGAGGTGTAGCCGGCCAGGTCGGTCGACTCGTAGTGCGCGGCCAGCCGCCCCGACTCCAGGCGGGAGAAGTCGAGCACCGTGTTGACCAGCTTGAGCAGCCGCACCGCGTTGCGGTGCATCATGGTCAGCCGAGACGTGTAGTCCTCCGGCAGCGCCGGATCGGCGAGCAGGTCCTCCAGCGGGCCGAGCACCAGGGTCAGCGGGGTGCGGAACTCGTGGCTGACGTTGGCGAAGAAGTTGGTCTTCGCCAGATTCAGCGCGGCCAGTTCGGCCGCCCGGGCCCGCTCCTGCTCGTACGCCCGCTGCTTGCCGACCGCACGGGAGATCTGCGCGGCGACCAGTTCCAGGAAGGTCCGGTACTCGTCGGTGAACGACAGCCGCCGGGCCACCCCCAGCACCAGCACCCCGGCGGAGTCGTTGGTCGCGCTGATCGGCAGTACCACCGCGTCCTTGGCGGTGTCGGCCGGCACCTCTGCAAGTAGGTCGACCGTGGCGACCAGGTCGCCGGCGCCGGTCATCGCCACCTCGCCCAGCCGGGCGGGCGCATCGACCGGGGCGTCGTCCACGCCACTGCTGCCGGTCAGCCGCAGTTGCCCGTCGCCGTCGCGCAGGTAGAGCAGCGCGAAGGGCACGTCCTCCCGGTGCCGGTCGAGCACCCCGGCGGCGACCCGGCCGAGCTCCGCGCTGCTGCCCAGGTCAGCCAGCTCCGAGCCGAGTTCGGCCAGGGTACGCAGCCGGCGCTCGCCGAGCACCCGGCCGGTGGTCTCACTGCAGATGCAGAGCACACCGTTGATCGACCCGTCGGTGTCCCGGATGGGGTCGTAGGAGACGTCGAAGTAGACGTCCTCCACGAAGCCGTGCCGTTCGATCAGGAAGTGGCGGTCCTGGGCCTGGTACGCCTCGCCGTGACGCATCACATCGGTCAGCAGGGGCCCGAGCACGTCCCAGGTCTCCGCCCAGTGTTCCCGGGCGGGCTGTCCCAGCACGGCGGGGTGCTTGTCGCCGATGGTCGGCCGATAGGCGTCGTTGTAGAAGGCGCGCAGATCCTCGCCCCAGAACATGGCGATCTGCGCCTTGGAGGCGAGCATCGTGCTGATGACGTTGCCCAGCGTGGCGGGCCAGCGGTCCGGGGTGCCGAGCGGGCTGTCCGACCAGTCGTGCTCGCGCAGCAGAGTGCCCATCTCGCCGCCGGCCCCGAACGCCGCCTTGAGCAGCGGAGAGATCCCGCCGGCCGCCGCGAACGGATGACTACCGTCCGCGCCCCCCTGGGCCGAGTTCATGCAGCC
Source organism: Micromonospora phaseoli (assembly GCF_900109115.1). Taxonomy (GTDB): domain Bacteria; phylum Actinomycetota; class Actinomycetes; order Mycobacteriales; family Micromonosporaceae; genus Micromonospora; species Micromonospora phaseoli. The sequence continues at coordinate 260,616 of NZ_FNYV01000001.1, read as the reverse complement.
TCCCGGCCGTGTTCGCACCGCTTCCGATCATCAAGTGCCGTGACACGCCTTCTACCCAGCCGAATCAACGACGTAACGCATAGCGCCGGTCGGACGCTGATTAGCTCGACTCGGCCGGTCGACCGACGCTGAACACGACGGGTTGATCACCCACAGTGTCACCCAGATCACAGCGGAGTGACGTACGCGCCGGTGATCCCGCCGTCGACCACGAACTGGGCGGCGGTCATGAACGAGGCGTCGTCGCTGGCCAGGAAGGCCACCGCGGCGGCGATCTCGGTCGGTTCGCCGAAGCGTCCCATCGGCACGTGCACCAGCCGCCGGGCGGCCCGCTCCGGATCGGCCGCGAACAGCTCCCGCAGCAACGGTGTGGCCACCGGCCCGGGGCACAGGGCGTTGACCCGGATGCCCTCCCGGGCGAACTGCACGCCCAACTCCCGGGTCAGCGCCAGCACCCCGCCCTTGCTCGCGGTGTACGCGATCTGCGACGTCGCCGCACCCATCAGCGCCACGAAGGAAGCGGTGTTGATGATCGAGCCCCGACCCTGCCGGCGCATGTGCCCGATGACGTACTTGCAGCAGAGGTAGACGCTTGTGGTGTTGACCCGCAGCACCCGTTCCCAGGCGTCCAGCCCGGTGTCGAGGATCGAGTCGTCGTCCGGCGGCGAGATGCCGGCGTTGTTGAACGCGATGTCCACCCGCCCGTACCGTTCGACCACCCCGTCGAAGAGGTCCCGTACCGCGGTCTCGTCGGCCACGTCCGCGGCGACGAAGCTGCCGCCCACCTCGTCGGCGGCCCGCGCGCCGGCCTCGGCGTCGATGTCGACACAGACCACCTTGGCGCCCTCGGCGGCGAACCGCCGCACGGTGGCCAGCCCGATGCCGCTGGCCGCCCCGGTCACCACGGCGACCCGGTCCTGCAACCGTCCCTGCATGCTCACTCCTCGGTGCTGATGAACACGTTCTTGACGTCGGTGAACGCGTGCAGGGCGTCCGGCCCCAGCTCGCGGCCCAGGCCGGAGCGCTTCATGCCACCGAACGGGGTCCAGTACCGCACCGAGGAGTGCGAATTGACGCTCAGGTTGCCGGCTTCCACCGCGCGGGCCACCCGCAACGCCCGGCCCACGTCCCGGGTCCAGATCGAGCCGGACAGACCGTACTCGGTGTCGTTGGCCAGCCGGAGCGCGTCAGCCTCGTCGTCGAACGGGAGCACCGAGACGACCGGGCCGAAGATCTCCTCCCGCCAGTGGCGGTCGGCGGTCGAGTCGGCGAGCAGCACCGTCGGGGCGTACCAGTAGCCGGGACCGTCGGGGCGCGAGCCGGTGAACGCCACGCGCGCCTCGTCGACGTACCCGGCGACCCGGTCCCGGTGCGCGGCCGAGATCAGCGGCCCCATCTCCACCGTCTCGTCGGCCGGGTCACCCACCCGGAAGGCGCGGACCGCCGGTTCGAGCAGCTCCAGGAAGCGGTCGTACACGACGCGTTGCACCAGGATCCGGGAGCGGGCACAGCAGTCCTGGCCGGCGTTGTCGAAGACGGCGTACGGTGCGGTGGCCGCGGCCCGTTCCAGATCGGCGTCGGCGAAGACGAGGTTCGCCGACTTGCCGCCGAGTTCCAGGGTCAGCCGCTTCACGCCGGCCGCGCAGCCGGCCATGATCCGGATGCCGACCTCGGTGGAGCCGGTGAAGCAGATCTTGCGCACCGCCGGGTGGCTGACGAACCGCTCACCCACCACGTCGCCGCGCCCGGGCAGCACGGTGAACACGCCCTCGGGCAGGCCCGCCTGATCCGCCAACTCGGCGAGGCGCAACGCGGTCAGCGGGGTCGACTCGGCGGGCTTGAGCACCACCGTGTTGCCGGCGGCGAGGGCGGGGGCGAAGCCCCAGGCGGCGATCGGCATCGGGAAGTTCCAGGGCACGATCACCCCGACCACGCCGAGCGGTTCGTGGAAGGTGACGTCCAACCCGCCCGGCACCGGGATCTGCCGTCCGGTGAGCCGCTCCGGCGCCCCCGCGTAGTAGTCCAGCACGTCCCGCACGTTGCCCGCCTCCCAACGGGCGTTGCCGATGGTGTGGCCGGCGTTGCTCACCTCCAGCCGGGCCAGCTCCTCCAGGTGCTCGTCCACCACGGCGGCGAACCGCCGCAACACCCGCGCCCGATCCCCCGCGCTGACGTTGCGCCACTTCTCGTACGCCGTCACCGCCCGCGAGATCGCCGCGTCGACCTCCGCCACGGAGCTGCCCGCAACCTCCCGCAACACCACCCCGCGCGCCGGATCCCACACCTCACCCACCCCAGCCCCCCATCCCGCCCCCCATCCCGCCACCCATCCCGCCGATCATGCAGTTGTGGCACCGCACGAATGCCTCGTATCCGCTCATTTCAGGAGCCACAACTGCATGATCGGCGTAGCGAGGGGCGGCGGGGCGGGGGGCGGCGTGGCGGGGGGCGGCGGGGCGGGGGTGGGGGTGGGTGGTTAGAGGCGTTCGAAGCCACGGGTCAGTTCCCAGTCGGTGACGGCGGCGTCGAAGGCGGCCAGTTCGACGCGGGCCATGTTGGCGTAGTGGGCCACCACGTCGTCGCCGAAGGCATCGCGGGCCACCGTGGAGGAGTCCCAGAGGGCCAGGGCGTCGCGGAGGGTGCCGGGGACCCGTTCGGCGCTCGCGTCGTCGTAGGCGTTGCCGGTGCACTCCTGCGCCAGCTCCAACTCATTCTCGATGCCGTGCACCGCGCCGGCCACCAGCGCGGCGATCGCCAGGTACGGGTTGACGTCCGCGCCCGGCACCCGGTTCTCCACCCGCATCCCCTGACCGTGCCCCACCACCCGCAGCGCGCAGGTGCGGTTGTCGGTGCCCCAGCGCAGCGCGGTCGGCGCGAACGAGCCCGGCTGGTAGCGCTTGTAGGAGTTGATGTTCGGCGCGAAGAGCAGGCTCAGCTCCCGCATCGTGGCGAGCAGCCCGGCGAGCACCCGCTGCCCCGTCACGCTCAGGTGTGCCGGGCCGTCACCCAGCATCGCCGAGCCACCGGAGGCGTCACGCAGCGAGAAGTGGATGTGGCAGGAGTTGCCCTCCCGCGCGTTCGGCTTGGCCATGAAGGTGATCGACATGCCCTCCTGGGCGGCGATCTCCTTCGCCCCGTTCTTGTAGATGACGTGATGGTCGGCGCAGGCCACCGCCTCGTCGTACCGGAAGGCGATCTCGTGCTGGCCGAGGTTGCACTCGCCCTTGGCGCTCTCCGGGGTGAGCCCCGCGCCCGCCATCTCGGTGCGGATGCGGCGCAGCAGCGGCTCCACCCGGGCGGTGCCGAGCAGCGAGTAGTCCACGTTGTACTGGTTGGCGGGGGTGAGGTCGCGGTAGCCGCGCTGCCACGCCTGCTCGTACGAGTCGCGGAACAGGACGAACTCCAGCTCGGTCCCGGCGTACGCGGTCAACCCGTGCGCGGCGAGCCGGTCCAGTTGGCGGCGCAGGATCTGCCGGGGCGAGGCGGTCACCGGCCCGGCCCCGCCCAACCACTCCAGGTCGGCCAGGAGCAGTGCGGTGCCGGGCTGCCACGGCACCCGGCGCAGGGTGCCGAAGTCCGGCTTCATGGCGAGGTCGCCGTAGCCGCGTTCCCAGCTCGACATGGCGTACCCGTCGACGGTGTTCATGTCGACGTCCACGGCGAGCAGGTAGTCGCAACCCTCGCTGCCGTTCGCGACGACCTGGTCGAGGAAGAAGGGGGCGTGGAACCGCTTGCCCTGCAACCGACCCTGCATGTCGACCAGGGCCAACACCACCGTGTCGATCTCCCCCTCGGCGACGGCGACCCGCAGCTGTTCCAGCGTGAGCGGTGGTCTTTTCATCCGCGAGCCTCCATCACCAAGGTCTACCGGCCGCAGCCGATCACCGTCAATGGGCCGCAACGCTCGTACCCGGTGACACCGGCCGGGCAAACCGGCTTCGGCCGTCTGCCGTCCGCTCCGCCGTCTTCACGTTCGATCGTGGCACCATGCCCGGCCGGGGCACGGCCGCCGGGCCCGTGCCCCGCACCGTCGCATCAGTCGTTCTGCTCGATCGACAACAGCCAGTCGTCCATGGTCGCCGTCAGGGCGTTGTTGGCGGCCACGTCCACGACGCGCCACCGTACCGCGATGGTGTAGTTGCCCGGTCCGAGACGCCGGCAGGCCTGCAGCGCGTTCGACTCCCCGACCCCGGTGGTGAACGTGGGATCGTTCAGCGGTGCCATCGGGGTGGCCACGCCAGCGGCGATGACAACGATCTGGAGCTGGACGTGGTCTGCCGGCACCGTGACGGGCACCGGCTGGCCGGCCAGCACGACCTCACCGGTGAATCGCACGACGAACTGGTCGTTGTCGCCGTTGGGTACCGTCACCGGCACGCCGGAGTTGGTCAGCGGCACGAAGACGCCGGTCTCGCCGATCGTGGTGGGGGTGTCGTTCATCCGCGCCAGCGATGCCTCCTGCGGTCCGCCGTTGCAGTTGGTCGGCCCCTGCTCGGGTGGGATCTGGTCGTCCTGCGCCCGGGCCATGGCCTCGGCGAACCGGTGCGGTCCGTCGACCACCACGCCCGGCCCACCGACGCGGGCCGGCAGACCGGCGCTGGCGGGCGCCGTGAGCGCGGCGCCGACGAGGATGGCGATGGCGGCTGGCACCAGCCACCGTGCGTGTCGGGCTCGAAGTTGCATGGTCTCCTCCTGTGACTGGCACACCGCCGGCCCTCGGTTTGTCCGGCGGGTCGCCCACCTACCGGCGGGCGCTCGATGCCGCAGACGCTGGCACGGGGGCCTCAGGGCGGCGTCAGGGCGCGGTCAGGGCGGCCGGTCCGCCGCCGTCGGATCGCCGGATGTCGGGTTGGCGGCACCGGACCCTGACGCCGCCGTGACACCTGGGCGGAGCATCGGTTCCACCGGCCGCCATCCCCGGCGGCGCCAGCGCGAAAGGTAGAACCCCATGTCGTACCCGAGCCTCATTCGGTGCAGATTCCCCGTGGCCGCCGCCGCGGTGGTCGTAGGTTTGTCGGCGGGCATCCTGGTCGTCCCCGTGATCGACGTGGCCACCGGCACCGCCCGTCCCGCCCGTGCCGGCGGCTCACCCGATCGGGTGTCGCACACGAGTCCGTTCGATGCGCAACCGATCAAGACCGCGACGGCGACCTGCCCCATCGACACGGTGCGCTATGCCGGCGGGGCAGCGGTCAACCACGGTCGGGCGGATGGCGGCGGCGTGGCGTTGACCGGGATCGTCCCGGACGTCGCCGGTCGATCGGTCACCGTGACGGCCGCCGCCCGGCCCGGATACACCGGCCAGTGGTCCCTGACCGCGTACGCGATCTGCGAATCCTCCCTGGAGCCGTGGCGGATCACCGCGGTCGGGACCGGCACGACCACCGCGTCCTGCCCCGAGCCCACCCGCCTGTTCGGCCTCGGGTTCCAGGTGACCGGGGTGCCGTCGGAGAGCCATGTCACCGAGATCGCGATGGATCAGAACCTGACCCAGGTCCGGGTGAGCGCCGGTGGTCCGGGAGCGGAGACGGCCGAGGTCACCGCGATCGCACTCTGCCGGCCGTCAGCCGGACAGATGCGCCGGGTGCAGGCGTTCAACGACGAACCGGGTTGGCCCAGAACGGCCGAGGGCCAGGACACCGAGGCGGACCTGGCGGTGTACGCGACCGGGGCCACCGTCACCGGGCCCGAGGACGCCACCCTCGACGCGGTCGTGCCCGGCCCCGACGACGGGGTCACCTGGGTGCGCGGAACGCTACTCGAATCGGGTAAGCCCCTCGTGGGGGCCGCTGGCCGGACCACCGTCACGGCCGACGACGATCAGGACGAGGCGGTGGTCGCGCGTGCCGCGCTCATCGGAACCTTTCACTGACGGTGGCCGGACCGGTGGGCCGTACCGCGACGGACGGATCGCGGGCGACCGGCGGCGTCTGGACGCCGCCGGTCGCCGCCCCGCCGGACGGGCGGGCCCGGGCGGGCGGCGCGAGCAGGACGCGGTCCGGCGGGCGTACGCCGATGGCGCGCATCGCCTCGCCGTACCGGTCGAATGCCCGGCGCGCCTCGCCGTGCCGGCCGGCACGTGCCAGGCAGCGCACGAGGCTGCGATGGGCCGCCTCGTCGTACGGGTCACGCTCCAGCAACCGCAGCAGGTACCCGACGGCGGCGTCGATCCCGGCCCAGCGACCGGCGTCGGCGGTGGTGTCGCTGACCTTGGTGAGCATGCGCAGCATGCTGAGGTACGCGGCACGCGTCTCCTCACGCAGCGGCCCAGACCAGGGCGCGTACGGCTCGTCCTCGAAGGCGTCCGCGCCGTGGTGCCGGTCGATCGTGACCAGCAGGTCCCGCGCCTCGGCCGACTCACCGGCGGTCAGGAGTCGGCGGGCCTGCGCGACGTAGGCGAGGAAGTCCTCGACGTCGACCCGCACCCGGGTCACGTCGAGGGCGATGCTGGCCTGGTCGGCCACCAGATAGTGGTCGGCGCTCCGCGCCCGGCGGGGATCCAGCACACCGCGGACGATCGACAGCAGCACAGACAGCCGGTGCGCGGTCTTCGCGGAGTCGTCGTCGGGCCACAGCATCTCGCATAGCTCGTCGCGGGGCACCGGCCGGCCGCGCCGCGCGACGAGGATGCGCAGCAGGTCCCGGGCCTTACGGGACTGCCAGCGCGACGGCGGTACCGGCTCGCCGTCGACCCGTACCTCGAACCGGCCCAGGGCCTGCACGGCGACGTCCGCGAGCGCCTCGACGGCCTCGGAGGTGGACCGGTCCCGGGCGACCGCCGCGCCCGCCCCGTCGCACGGCGGTACCGCCCACGGCCGCGGGTCGGTCAGCACGGCTCCGGCAGTGGCCAGCCGCTCGGCCGCCAGCAGGCCACGGATACGGTCGTCGGGCCCCGCCGTGGGGAGCCGGCTGATCGCGACCACGATCCGGGCGGCCTCCACCGTCGCCCCGGCGTCCGACCAGATGCCGTGGCACTCCCGCAGGGCCGCGCGGGCGCGGGCGACATCGGCCTCGGGCCCGCGAGCGTGGGCCGCGCCCCGCAGCTCCAGCGCATCGGCCAGGCCCACGCGGTCGCCCTGCGTCCGGGCCGTCCCACACGCCTCCGAGGCCAGCTCGTCGGCGCGCCCCCGGTCACCGTGGCGCAGCGCCAGCCAGCCCTGCGCGAGCAGCGCCGGCACCCGCAGCTCACCGGTTGCGGCACGCGCCGCCGCGAGCGCGTGCGCGGCGGCGCACTCCGGATCGTCGTCGAGCAGTACGAGCGCCAGACCAGCCTCGGCGGGTACGAGCACGTGTGCGTTGCCGGCCTCCCCGGCGATCCGTGCGGCCGCCTCGTAGGCCGCGTGCGCCTGCTCGCGCCAGCCACGGCGCCGGTACACCTCGGCGAGCCCGAGCTGTGCTCCGGCCACCCTGCGCGACCCCGACCGCTGATACGCCGAGATCGCGCGCTCGTACTGGCGGACCGCCTCGTCGAAGCGTCCCAGCATGGCCAGCGCGTCCGCCTCGTTGCAGGTGGCGATCGCGCGCAGGCTCGACTGGCGGGCCGCTGCGGCGTAGCGGGAGCAGGTCCGGGCGACGTCCAGCGCGTCGGCGAACCGGGCGGAGCGCAACAGGCGGTAGGTGCGGTTGATCGAGATGCGGGTCAGCAGAACCACGTCGCCGATCCGTTCCGCGACGGGCAGCGCCAGCCGGTAGTGCTCTTCGCTTCCGGCCTCGTCACCGAGCACGCCCAGGCACAGCGCCATGCTGACGTGCGCGGTGGCCAGGGCCGCGGTCCCGGCGAAAGCCCCGTCGTCCGGACCGGCGGCGCCGGTGTACCCGGCGACCGCCACCCCGGGCCCCGTCGCCTCGGCACCGCGGGCGGCGGTAACGGCGTCGCGGGCGTAGCGCAGGGCCGTGTCGGGCGCGCCGGTCAGCAGGTGGGCGTGCGCCGTCCAGGCCGCCAGCAGCGCGGCGTCGGCCGGCGGGTGAGGGCCCGGTCCGGCCTGCGCGAAGGCGGCCAGCGCGGCCAGCGCGTCGCCGCGCTGGTAGTGGACCCGGCCGACGCGCCAGGCCAGCGCGGCGGTGCCGTCCGGCAGCCCCGGCCCGGCCGCCGCATGCGCCGCCACGGCGGCGTCGAGGTGGCCGAGCGCGCGCTGGGCGTCGCCCAGCAGCAGCCACAGCCGGGGTGTGCGCAACGGAATCGGCAGCGCCGAGACCAGCTCCGCGACGGCCTCCGCGTGGCCGGCGGCCAGCATGGCCTCGCCGTGCCGGGCGAGCACCTCCGCGCAGCGTTCGGGCTGCCCGCTGTGGTGGTACGCCAGTGCCGCCGCCACGGGCGGGCCGTGTTCGTCGAACCAGGCCGCTGCCCGGGCGGCGGTGTCGGTCGGCCGGGTACCCGATGCCCCGTGGCCGGCGATGGAGGCGGCGCGAGAGCCGGTGTCGCGGGACAGTCGGACGGCCTCGGCCACGACCGGCACGATCCGCGGGCACGGGGGCGGGCCGCCGGGCACGGACGGTGGCGAGCCCGCCCTGATCAGCAGGCCGGTACGGGTGAGCAGGCGGACCGTCTCGTCGGCGTGCGGATGCCCGAGGGCGCGGCACAGCCCCGGGTCGACCGGTGCCAGCTCGCCCACGTGTGCCAGCAGCCGCGACGCCGCATCGGGCAACGTCGGAAGCACCTCCTCCGCGAGATAGTTCGCGATCAGCCCGCCCGGCGCCGCGATGACGGGCAGCAGAGGTCCGTGCGGCAGACCGTCACTGCGCAGCGTCTCGGCGGCCAGATGGACCATCGCCGGCCAGCCCGCCGTGACCTGATGGACCCGCTCGGGCAGGTCCCGGGCATTGCCGTCATAGCCGCCGACGTCCAGGTCGTACCCGTTGACCAGCAGGTCCGCCACCTGGTCGACGGAGAGCGACAGTTCGGCGGGCCCGACGTCGGCGCGTGGCAGCGCGCCCGCCGAAGCGCCCAGCGGCCACCGGGAGCAGAGCGCGACATCGACGGATCCGACCCGCTCCGCGAGGGCCCGGTCGGCACCCACGAGCCGCGCCAGCGCCCGGCTCATGTCGCGCGCGGCGTCGGCAGGCAGGCAGGGCAGGTCGTCGAAGACGACCTGCGCGGCGCCGGCGCGCGCCTCCGCGAGCACGGCAGCCGCGAGCGTGTCCGCGGCCTCGCCCGGCGCCGGTGGCAGTCCTCGGTGCCAGCTCGCCCCCGTGCTCGGGTACCAGCCGCGCAGCGCGGTCGTCTTGCCGTAGCCGGCCGCGGCGACGACGACTCGGCAGTGCTGCCGGGCAGTGGTCGCTCCGGCGTGCCGTGGTGCGGCTGGCAGGTGCACGGTGCCTCCCTCGCCCCCAGGCTCGCCGCCTTACCCCGGCGGCGGCAACGCACTGTCGCGAACGTGCCATCCGGCGGCCGGGGACGGCTGCCGTGAGGCGACCCGGACGTCGCCGTGACGGCGGTCCGGATCGTCGACGCCAGTGCGGCGTCCGACCAGGGCGCCGAAGCGCGGAAGGAAAATCGTGATGGACATTCGAGGTACCCGCAGGACGGCCGGACGCCCGCTGTTGGCGCTGTGTCTGGCCGCCGCCGCCCTCGTCGGCGGGCTGGCTCCGGCCACGCCGGCCGCCGCCGCCACCAGCTGCGACTTCGAGATGGTGTCGCTGCGGGCGCGGAACCTGCAGACCGACAACGGCAGCCAGAAGGACTACGTCTGGCTACAGGTGGAGGACCGCTGGTTCCCCTCCGGCGGCGACGGGGTCATGTTCCAGCTGAACCAGACCAGGTACCCGAGCTCCTTCGGCTACCCCACCGCCGGCTTCGGCTCCAGCGGCCTGGAGGTCCGCCTGGTACTGGACAAGTGGCCGACGAACATCACCGTCGAGCGCGAGACCATCGCGTGCGACGCGGTCACCGGTGCGACGCGGACGTTCAGCAACGGCGATGCGGTGTACGACCTGATCTTCAACGTCACCGACTGACGCAGGGACGGTACCCGTGGCGGGACGCCGACGGGTGGCGAGCTGCGGTTCGCCACCCGCCGGTCAGCCCGCAAATGCGTTGCCGATGGGGCGGGTGTAGCGCATCCTTGGGCCTGTGACCAGGCCCGATCGCGACGGGCCGACCGGGCCCTCGGAACGGCCCGGCAGCCGCGGCGGCGCGGGGAAGCGTCACCTCTCTCTCGGGTACGGCGGTCAGCCCTACCCTGACTCCGCCCCGCGCCGCCCACTGACCACCGGACCCGCAGTGGCCACCTCGACCGGCCCGTCGAACGCCCGGCGGGCGGCCCGTCGAACGCCCGGCGGGCGGCCCGTCGAACGCCCGGCGGGCGGCCCGGGCGGCCCGTAGTACGCCGGCCTGGCGGCGGCCACCGCAGCGCCCGGAGCGGTACCCGGCCCGAGGGGGATCAGGCGAGTACCAGGCCGGCGACCCAGATCGCGCCGATCACCAGCCCGGACAGGAATTCGACGAGCATCGACAGTCCGGCGGCGGCGACCGCCCGCTTCGTCGCCGGCCAGGCCAGCCGGGTCTCCCCCAGCCGCAGCCGTTCCATCGCGAAGATGCCGCCGATGAAGCCGATCACCAGCCCGACCACCGGGATGACGAAGAACCCGACCAGGCCCAGCACTGCCCCGGCCAGCAGCGAGGAGGTGGGCACCCCCGCCCGTTTCAGGTTGCGGCCGGGCCAGGCGTACTTCACGACGGTGCCGCCCACGGCGACCAGGGTGGCCGCGGCGAGCACCAGCCAGCGGCCGGAGCCGGCGCCACCGAACAGCGTCCACACCAGCACTCCGCCCCAGCACAGCGGCAACGCCGGCAGTCCGGGCACCACCACCCCGGCCAGCCCGGCGAGGATGGCCAGCGCGGTGATCACCGACACCACGGCGCCGGTCTCGGTCAGGCTCACGTCCACTCCCCATCGGGTCGGCACATCGGTTAACAGGGGGCCCCTGCTCTACCGCAGGCGTTAAGAAGGGGCCCTTCCTTACATCGGGCCGCGTAGCCGGGTGACGATCTCCTGCGGCGGGCCCGGTGGGCCGAACAGCCGACCCTGCGCGGTGTCGCAGCGTAACGCCCGCAGTCGCTCCGCCTGTGCCTCGGTCTCCACCGCCTCAGCGGTCACCCATAGTTCCAGCGCGTGCGCCAGCCGCACCAGGGCGTCGACGATCCGCTCGTCACGATGGTCGGCGTCGTCCGGCTCGTTGTCCCGGATGCCCTCGACGAACGGCCCGGCCAGCTTCAGGCAGGTGATCGGCAGCCGGCGCAGGTACGCCAGGTTCGAGTAGCCGGTGCCGAAGTCGTCCACGGCCAGCCGTACGCCCAGCGCGGCGAGCCGGTGCAGCGTCCGCAGCGGCTCTCCGGCGGAGCCCATCACCGCGCTCTCGGTGAGCTCCAGTTGCAGCAGTTCCGCCGGGAGACCGGTGCTGGCCAGCGCGTCGGCCACGGTGTCGACGATCGCCGGGGCGTCGGCCTGGCGGGCGGCCACGTTGACGCTCACCACGAGCCGGGCGGCCGGGAACTCGGCGTGCCACCGCTGGGCGTCCTGGCAGGCCTGCCGCAGCACCCACTCACCGAGCCGGACGATCAGACCGGTCTCCTCGGCGAGCCCGATGAACCGGTCCGGGCCGATCAGCCCCAGCTCCGGATGCTGCCAGCGGACCAGCGCCTCGACGGCCGTCATCCGGCCGTCCAGGAGGGACACGATCGGCTGGTAGTGCAGCACGAACTCGCTGCGGTCCAGCGCTGCCGGCAGCCCGGCGGCCAGTGCCGAGCGGGCGCTGTCACGGGCGCTGCGCTCCGGGTCGTAGACCGCCCATCGGCCGCGCCCCTCCGCCTTCGCCCAGTAGAGCGTGGCGTCGGCGGCCTTCATCAGCTCCGCGGAGCTGGTGCCGGCGAGCTCCGAGTCGACGATACCGACGCTCGCCGAGACCGCGAGCTGCTGATTGCCGACGCACACCGGCGCGGAGACGGCGGCCAGGGCCGTCTCCGCCACGGCGATCACGTCGTCCACCGTCGAGACGCCGTCGACCAGGATGACGAACTCGTCGCCACCCATCCGCGCGACGAGGTACCCCTGTTCGGCCACGCAGTCGGCCAGCCGCCGGGCGATCATCACGAGCAGCCGGTCCCCGAGGTCGTGCCCCAGGCTGTCGTTGATCGCCTTGAACCCGTCGAGGTCGAGGAAGCAGACACCGACCCGGCCCGGCGCGTGGGGCGGGCCCACCAGCCGGTCCAGCGTGTCGAAGAACTGGGTGCGGTTCGGCAGGCCGGTCAGCGGGTCGTGCAGCGCCTGGAAACGCAGTCGCTGCTGCATCTCGTACCGCTCGGTGATGTCCTCGATCACGGCGACGGTGAACCGGGGACGGCCGTCGTCGTAGCGGATCAGGGAGACCGCCAGATCGGTCCAGACGGCGCTGCCGTCCTTGCGGTAGTAGCGTTTCTCGACCCGGGCCGCCTCGTGCTTGCCCTCGATCAGCTCCTGGTACAGCTCCCACATGCCGGCCGCGTCGTCGGGATGGAACAGCGCCGTGACGTTGATCTGCCGCAGCTCCTCGACCGAGTAGCCGAGCATGTCGGCGAAGGACTCGTTGACGTCGATGATCGTCCCGTCGACGCTGGCGATGCCGATGCCGATCGCCGCACCACGGAAGACGGCCCGGAACCGGGCCTCGCTGTCGCGCAGCGCCTCCTCGACGGTGTCGCGGGCCTGCCAGGCGGAGCGGGCGATGCTCTCCTGCTGGACGAAGGTCCGGTCGCGCAACCCCCGGGCGAAGCCCGCCGCCAGGCCGGCCTGCATCGCCACGATCCGCTCCGCGACACCGGGCGGCACGGCCGCGATTCCGAGGACCTCCCCGGCGAACCGGTCGCCGAGCGTACGCACCGTCCACTCGATCACTCCTGGCTCGGTGAGGTGCGCTGCCACCAGAGCCTGACCGACCTCCTCGGCCACCGGCGTCACCGGTTCGGCGGAGCGCAGCAGCTGCGCCAGCCGGACGGTGTGCCCGAGCAGCAGCCGCTCGGTCTCGGCCGGGCTCAGCGGCACGAAGCCGAGCCGGCGTACCGCCCGGGCCCAGTCGGCGGCGTACCGCTGGGCGCCGGCCGGGTCGACGGCGTTCCCGCCGGAGGCGCCGACGGCGGCCATCGGATCAGCCGGCGGGCCGGTCGTTGCGGGCCACGCCACCGAACGCGCCGAACCGCTGCGCGTCGGCCGCCACCTCGGACGGCGAGTCGGGGCGCCACAGCTCCATGTGCACCACGCCCGGCTCCAGAAGGGTCCAGTCGCCGAAGAACCCGGTGATCTCGGCGCGCGAGCGGAGCGAGATCTCGGTGGCGGTGCGCGCCGACAGCCGCTGCGCGTCCAGCATCTCCTGTGGCTGGTCCTCGAAGGTGGAGTGCGAGATGACCAGATGGCTGCCGGGCGCGGCGGCGGCCCGCAGGGTGGCCAGGATGTCGCCCGGGCGGTCGGCGTCGGGCACGAAGTGGACGACGCCGGCGAGCAGGATGCCCAGTGGCCGATCGAAGTCGAGCAGGCCCAGCCGACGGGCCTCGGCCAGGATCCGCTCCGGGTCGCGCAGGTCGGCGTGGATGACGCCGGTCAGGTCGTTGCCGGCGAGCAGTTCCCGGCTGTGTGCCACGGCCACCGGGTCGATGTCGACGTACACCACCCGGGCCTTCGGATTGGCGGCCTGGGCGACCTCGTGCACGTTGCCGACGGTGGGGATGCCGGAGCCGATGTCCAGGAACTGGTCGACTCCGGCGTCGAGCAGCGCCCGCACCGCTCGGCGCAGGAACTCGCGGCCCGCTCGCATCGTCGCCGGCAGGTTCGGTGTCATGGCCGCGATCTGCTCGGCCAACTTCCGGTCGATCTCGAAGTTGTGGGCCCCGCCCAGGAAGTAGTCGTACACCCGGGCCGCGCTGGGCCGGGAGAGGTCGATCTCGTCGGGAAGTCCGTTCGGCTGCTGCACCGGTAGCACCTCAAGTCGTCGCCACGGCTCCTGTGATGCTGCCCACTCTAAGCCCGTGGGTCACCCGAAGGGAGATTCACAAAGCTCTTTTCTGATCTCCGCCCGACGGCCGCGGGCTCAGGCCGCTTCCAGCAGCAGCGAGATGCCCTGCCCGACGCCGACGCACATGGTGGCCAGGGCCCGCCGCCCGCCCCGGCGACGCAACTCCAGCGCGGCGGTGAGCGCCAGCCGGGCCCCACTGGCACCGAGCGGGTGGCCCAGGGCGATCGCGCCGCCGTTCGGGTTGACGTGCTCCGCGTCCTCGGGCAGGCCCAGCTCGCGCAGCACCGCGACCGACTGGGCGGCGAACGCCTCGTTCAGCTCGATCACGTCGACGTCGGCAAGTGCCAGCCCCTGCCGGTCGAGCAGCCGGCGGGTCGCCGGTACCGGGCCGACGCCCATCACCCGTGGCGGTACGCCGGCCGACGCCGCGCCGGTGACCCGGGCCAGCGGGGTGAGGCCGTACTCGGCGACGGCCGCCTCGGAGGCGACCAGCAGGGCCACCGCACCATCGTTGACACCGGAGGAGTTGCCGGCGGTCACGGTGCCGCCGTCGCGGAACGGGGTGGGCAGCGCGGCGAGCTTCTCCAGCGAGGTCTGCCGGGGGTGCTCGTCGGCCTCGACCAGCCGGGTCTCGCGCCGGCCGGCCGGCACGCTCACCGGCACGATCTCCTCGGCGAGCCGGCCGTCGGCCTGCGCCTTGGCGGCACGAAGCTGCGAGCGGTACGCGAACTCGTCCTGCGCCAGCCGGTCCACGCCGTACTCGGCGGCCACGTTCTCGGCCGTCTCGGGCATCGAGTCGACACCCCAGCCCCGCTCCATCAACGGGTTGACCAGCCGCCAGCCGATGGTGGTGTCGTACACCTGAGCCGATCGGGAGAACGCGGTGGTCGCCTTCGGCATCACGAAGGGCGCCCGACTCATGCTCTCCACCCCGCCCGCGACCATCAGGTCGGCGTCGCCGGCGACGATCGCGCGGGCCGCGGTGGCGAGCGCGTCCAGGCCGGAGCCGCAGAGCCGGTTGACCGTGCTGCCGGGCACCTGCTCGGGCAGTCCACCGAGCAGCGCCGCCATCCGGGCCACGTTGCGGTTGTCCTCGCCGGCCTGGTTGGCGCAGCCGAGCACCACGTCGTCGGTGCGCGCCCAGTGCACCGAGGGATGGCGGGCGACCAACTCCCGGATGACGTGGGCGGCCAGGTCATCGGGGCGTACGCCGGCCAGCGCACCGGCGTAGCGGCCGATCGGGGTGCGGACACCGGCTACCAGGTATGCCACGGTCATCGCGAATCCTTCGGGGGTGGGAAGGCGGCTGCCGGCGCGTCCACCAGGTCCACGGGGACTCACCGACGGCCAGGATATCGCCGGTCGGTACGGATAGGTTGTCGGCATGGCACCAGCCCAGTTCAGCGCGGAGACCAGCGGCGGCGGTGCGTTCGTCCGCCAACCCAACCGGTTCACCGGGCGGGTCACCCCGCACTCCACCTCACCGCCGGGCGGCGGGCCGGACGAGCAGGACCGCTGGCCACTGGAGTCGGGCCGGTACCGGCTGATCTGGTGCCGGGCCTGCCCATGGGCGCATCGGGCGCTGATCGTGCGCAATCTGCTCGGGCTGCGAGAGGCCGTCTCGCTGGGCACCGTCGACCCGATCCGGGACGAGCGGGGCTGGCGGTTCACCCTCGACCAGGACGGCTTCGACCCGGTGCTGGGCATCGGCTTCCTCTCCGAGGCGTACCTGGCCACCGACGCCGACTACACCGGCCGGGTCACGGTGCCGGCGCTGGTGGACACGCTCACCGGCCGGGTGGTCACCAATGACTACCCCCAGCTGACCCTGGACCTGTCCACCCAGTGGCAACGGCTGCACGCCCCGGACGCACCGGATCTCTACCCCGTCGAGCTGCGTCCGGAGATGGACGCGCTGATGGCCGAGATCCACCGCGACGTCAACAACGGCGTCTACCGGTGCGGTTTCGCCACCTCCCAGCAGGCGTACGACGAGGCGTTCGAAGCGCTGTTCGCGCGGCTGGACGCGCTGGCGCAGCGGCTGGCCGGTCGGCGCTACCTGATGGGCGACTCGATCACCGAGGCGGACGTGCGGCTGTTCACCACGCTGGTCCGCTTCGACGTGGCGTACCACGGGCACTTCAAGTGCAACCGGCACAAGCTCACCGAGCTGCCGGTGCTGTGGGCGTACGCGCGGGATCTGTTCCAGACCCCCGGTTTCGGCGAGACCGTCGACTTCGACCACATCAAGCGGCACTACTACGCCACGCACCGCGAGATCAACCCGACCGGCATCGTGCCGCTCGGCCCGGACCTGCACGGCTGGACGACGCCGCACGGGCGTGGCTGAGCCGGCCGGGTGGCGGTCATGCTCGACGGCGTCCGCCCCGGGCCGCCGGTCCGTGCGGCGCGCCGCCGCGCTGGTCGCCACGCTCTGCGTGCTGGCCGGCACGGTTGCGGTGACCCTCGCCGTGATCGCCGGCCCGGGGCCGGGACTGACCGGGTACGTCAGTGAGGCCGGTGTCGCCGACAGCGGGTACGCCTGGACGTACCGGATGGGGGTGTTCGCCCTGGCCGGGGCGCTGCTGCTGCTCGCCGTCGCGCTGCGGGTCGGTGCCGCACACCGCGCCGACCGGGCGCTGCGGGTCGCCGGGACACTACTCGTGGCGGCCGGGCTGTGCACGGTCCTGTCCGGGGCGGTGACGTGCAGCGCGGGCTGCCCACTCCCGCCGTTCGAGCGGGCCACCGTGGCGGATCTGGTGCACGGTGCGGCCAGCATCGCCGCGACGGCGGCGGTGGTCTTCGCGATGCTGGCGGTCGCCTTCTCGTCGGTGGCGCGACGCCCGCTGCGGCGCACCGGCGTCGTCGCGGCGGCGGTGTCGCTGCCACTCGCGGGCGCGGTCGGTCTGGCGATGCTGCTGGTCGGCCGGAGTCCGCTGGTCGGGGTGCTGGAGCGGCTGCTGCTGGCGGTCGCCGTCGGCTGGGCCCTGGTCACCGCCGGAGCGTTGGCGCTGCGCAACCCCAGCGCGTCGGCAGCGCGTGATCCCAGCGAACCGGGTGCGCCCGACCGCACCGCACCGGCAGTGCGCGACCCCACAGCCCGCCGCCCGCCCAGCGGCCCCGCACCCGGGGGAGGATGACGCGATGAGTTCGTTGTTCACGCCGCTGACGCTGCGGACGGTCACCCTGCCCAACCGGATCGCGCTGGCGCCGATGTGCCAGTACAGCGCCGGCCCCGACGGTCTGCCCACCGACTGGCACCTGGTGCATCTCGGCACCCGGGCGATCGGTGGCGCCGCGCTGGTGATGACCGAGGCGACCGCCGTGCTGCCGGAGGGCCGGATCAGTCCGCAGGACACCGGGTTGTGGTCCGGCCGGCACGTCGACGCCTGGCGGCCGGTGACCAGGTTCGTGGCCGCGCACGGCGCGGTGCCCGTGGTGCAGCTGGCGCACGCCGGGTTCAAGGCGTCGACCTACCGGCCGTGGGAGCCGCGCCGGGGCGGGGTGCCGGACACCGAGGGCGGCTGGACGCCGGTCGGGCCCACCGGTGAGCCGTTCGTGCCGGAGTACCGGGTGCCCTCGGCCCTGGACGACGCCGGGATCGCCGGTGTCGTCGCGGCCTTCGCCGAGTCCGCCGCGCGGGCGGTGGCGGCCGGCTTCGTCGCCGTGGAGATCCACGCCGCGCACGGCTACCTACTGCACGAGTTCCTCTCCCCGCTGACCAACCACCGCACCGACGGCTGGGGCGGGGACCGGGCCGGACGGATGCGGCTGACGCTTGAGGTGGCCCGGGCGGTACGCGCCGCCGTCGGTGCGGACGTGCCGGTACTGGCCCGGATCTCGGCCACCGACTGGGTGGCGGGCGGCTGGACGATCGAGGACAGCGTGGCCCTCGCCGCCGAGTTGGCCGCCGCCGGGGTGGACCTGATCGACTGCTCCTCCGGCGGTGCGTCGCCGTCGGCCACCGTGCCGGTCGGTCGCGGCTACCAGGTGCCGCTGGCCGCCCAGGTCCGCCGCGAGGCGCAGGTGCCCACCGGCGCGGTCGGTCTGATCGTGGAACCGGAGCAGGCCGAGGCGATCGTCGCCGACGGCGAGGCCGACCTGGTGCTGCTCGGCCGGGAGCTGCTGCGCAATCCGTACTGGCCGCACCAGGCAGCCGCCAAGCTGGGCGCTGCTCCCAGCTGGCCCGACCAGTACCTGCGGGCGGTCTGACCACGGCGGGTCCGGCTGACCCCGGCGACGGCCGAGGGCAGCCGGACCGTGCGGGTCTCAGCCCGCCAGGTGGCCCCAGCGTCGCTCCAGCTCCCGCCACGGGCCCTGGGCGGCAACCGTGCCGCCGATCAGCACCACCACGTGGTCGGCCCGCACCAGTGCGGCCCGCTTCGAGGTGGAGCCGACCACGGTCACGCCGCGTTCCCGCAGGGCCTGCCACAGGGCCAGCTCGGTGGTGACGTCCAGCGCGGAGGAGACGTCGTCGGCCACCAGCAGCTCGGTACGCGGCGCCAGCGCCCGGGCCAGCGCCAGGCGCTGCAACTGCCCGCCGGAGAGCCGGGTGCCCTTGTGCCCGATGAGCAGCCCGAGCCCGCCGCCGGTGCCGGCCAGGTCGTGCTCCAGCTGGGCGGTCGACACCGCGTGCGTGGCGTCCACCCGATGCCCCAGGGTGATGTTGTCGGCGATCGTGCCGGAGAGCACCCGGGGCAGCTGACCCACGTAGCCGACCTGGTTGGGGCGCAGGAACAGCTCCGGTTCGGTGACCGGCTCACCGTTCCAGGTCAGCTGCCCGGTGTGCGGGGCGATGCCGGCCAGGGCGCGTAGCAGCGAGGACTTGCCCGCGCCCACCGGGCCGACGACCAGCACCAGCTGCCCGCGTTCCACGGCCAGGTCGACGCCGCGTACGGCGATGGTGCCGTCGGTGTGTCGGACGCCGAAGTCGACCAGGTCCAGCCGCCGCAGCGCGGTACGCGGCGCCACCGGCGGGGCGGGGGCCGTACCGGCGGCCAGGTCGACGCCGGGCACCCGCGCCGAGTACGCCTCGATCCCGGTCATCTCCGCCGTCCGTCGGGTCCACACCCGCGCCGAGGGCACCTGGGAGATCAGGGACGCGGTGGTCCAGGCGAACCAGCGTGCCGCGCCCAGCGTGGCGACCGCGACGAGCGTCGCCCCGGCGGAGAGACCGCCGGTCAGGAAGAGCGCCCAGACGCCGATCGGGAACAACCCGCTGGCCAGCGAGGGGGTGGATCGGGCCCAGACCTGCACGGCGATCTCCCGGCGCTGGCGGTCGCTGCGTACCGCGTCGAGGTCGGCCAGGTGGGCCAGCACCGGCCGGGTGGCCCCGGCCAGCTTCACCGTCCGGGCCGCCGACAGCGTGGAGACCAGTGCGGTGGCGAACGCCGCCCGCGCGGCGACGGTGTCCCGGGCCGCGCGTTCCAGCCGGGGACCGAACGCTGTCGCGGCCACACCGGAGAGCACCATCGTGCCGAGGAAGAACAGCCCCGGCACCACGCTGTCAGTGATCAGGGTCATGGCGACCAGCAGGAGTACGCCGACCGTCTGGTCCAGCACGTTGTCGGCGAGCTGCACCACCCGTTCGGTGTCGCCGCCCTGGGCCACCACCTCGGCCGGGGTGTGCCGGCTGACCCGGCGTGGTCCGGTCTGGCCGTGCACCAGGCGGGCGCTGATCCGCAGCATCTGCCGCACCCACCAGGCCGGGAACCACAGGTGGGTCCAGTAGTGCGCGGGGATGGCGAGGATCAGCCCGGCCGCGATGCCGATGGCGGGCAGCCAGGGGTCGCCCGTGCCGTCGATCACGTCGGCCCAGAGCCAGGACAGCACCGGTCCATCCAGGCCGAGGACCGCCAGCACCGCGAAGATGCCCACCGCCGCAGCGCCGTAACGGGGGTCGTTGAGGCAGAGCCGGGCGATCTCCCGCAGGGTGCGCCCCCGAGACGCGGGCCGCCGGTCACCGCCGGACTCGCCGTCGGCTCCGGTGCCGACGGTACGGCCGATCGGCTCCCGGCCGCCGACCTCCCGCGCGCCGACCTCCCGGCCGTCGGCGGGCTCCACCGGCTCGGGCCCGACCACCGGCGCGGGATCGTCCTGCCCCAACGTCGGCGCCTGGTCGCCGTCCGGGGCGGGCCGCTCGTGGCCGACCGTCGGGCGGGGCCGGTCGCCGTCACCGGTCGACCCGAGCGCCCGGCCGCCGTCGTCGACGACCCCGCTCGATGCCGAGGCCCCGACCGCGCTGGTCGCGGCCGAGGTGTTCGCCGCACCGACCAGTGCGGGTTCGTCCCAGATCCGGTCGGCAGCCGCCCCGGCCAGCAGCTCGGCCTCGGTGTCGCCGCCGTGCGCGCCCGCGTGGCTGGCGGCGAGGAGTTCGGCGAAGCGGCGTGACCGGGCCAGCGGGGCGGCCTCGACCACCGCGCCGTCGGCCAGCACCACCACCTCGTCGCACCGGCTCACCGACGACAGCCGGTGGGCGATGACGATGCCGATCCGATCGCGCAGCAGCCGTTCGGTGGCCTGCTGCACCCGCGTTTCGGTGACCGGGTCGAGCCGGGCGGTGGCCTCGTCGAGGATCACCACGTGCGGGTCGCGGACCAGGATCCGGGCGAAGGCGACCAACTGCTCCTGGCCGGCCGAGAGCACGTGGCCGCCCTCGCCGAGTCGGGTGTGAATGCCGGCGGGCAGCTCGGCGATCCAGCCGGCCAGGCCCAGCTCGTCCAGGGCCCGCGCGGCGGCGTCCAGCAGCTCGGGGTCGAACAGGGCCACGTTCTCGGCGACCGTGCCGGCGAGGATCTCGGTGCGCTGCGGCACCACCGCGACCCACTGGCGTAGCTGCTCGACGTCCAGGTCGAGCACGTCGCGCCCGCCGAGCAGGACCGTCCCGGGCGGCACGTCGACCGCCCGGGTGAGCAGCTTGGCCAACGTCGACTTGCCCGACCCGGTCCGGCCGACCAGCGCGTACGAACGGCCCCGGACGAAGGTCAGGTCGACCTCGCGCAGTGCGGGGCCCCGGTCGCCGTCCGGCCCGGTCCCCGGGTAGCGGTAGGTCAGGTTCCGGATGGCCAGATCACCGTCGACGGGGGCGTCGCCGCCGGTCGGTTCCTGCGGGGCGTTGGAGAGCAGCTGCACCCGGCCCCAGGCGCCGAGGGCGTACTGCACCTCCGGCACCATCCGACTGACGTGTTCGACGGTCATGCCGAGGGAGAGCGCGAGCAGCCAGATCGCGGTCATCCGGGCGGCGTCGACCTGGCCGGTGTTCAACGCCCACACCCCGCCGAGCACGACCAGCGCGATGCCGGCCCGGGTCACCCCGGCCGCAACGGTGTTGACCTGCGCCGACATCCGCCACACCAGCAGGCCACGGCGCAGCACCTCGGCCGCCCGGCGGGCGTAGAGGCGCAGCACGTACGGTCGGGCCAGGCTGGTGCGTACGTCGTCCTGGCCGTGGATCGACTCCTCCATCACCGCCGCCAGGTCCGACCAGGCCGCCTCCTCGTGCATCCGGGCCGGGGCGATCCGCGCGGCGGGCCCCCGCAGGGTGAACGCGAGCAGGATCATGAGCAGCAGCATGCCGACCCCGGCCGGCCACCAGACGGTGAACGCGACAAGCGTGGAGAGCAGACCGACGGCCAGCGCCTGGGTCAGCCGTACCCCGGGGCCACGCACACCCGAGGCGACGTCGTACACGTCGCCGTCGATCCGGTCGAGCATCTCGCCGACCGGGGTGGTCTCCAGGGTGGGCACGGGTTGCCCCAACGCCACCCGGCACAGCCGGCGACGCAGGTCGGCCGACCAGTCGGCGGTCACCCCGGCCATCACCAGGCTGACCACCAGGTCGCTGACGACGGCCACCACCAGCGCCACCGACAGCAGCACGAAGAAGCCGACCGAGCGGTGCAGCAGCACCGGCCCGGCGAGCGCGGCGGTGGCCGCCTGGCCGACGCCGCCGAGGACGATGAGCACGACCACCAGGGTCATCCGGCGGGAAGAGGTGACCCACAGATCACGGAGCAGGCGCATGGGTCAGTTCCTCCGGTTTTGGTGGCGGAGGTTCCAGCCTGCTGCGCGGACCGGCGCGACTCAACGCATTTTTCTGCAGGCAGAGGGGCCGCTCGATCGTTCAGAAGAGCACGGTCGCCAGCGTGCCGACCGGGCGGAAGCCGCAGCGTTGGTAGACCCGCCGGGCCGGCAGGTTGAAGTCGTTGACGTACAGGCTGACCGTCGGGGCGACTCGCATCAGCGCGTCGCGGATCACGGCCGCCATCGCCGCGGTGGCGATCCCCCGGCCCCGCCAGTCGGGCGCCACCCAGACCCCCTGGACCTGCGCGGTGCGCCGGGTGACGACCGCCAGTTCGGCCTTGAAGACCACCCGGCCGTCGACGAACCGGGCGTACGCCCGACCGGAGCGGATCATGTCGGTGACCCGGCGCCGGTACCCGCGACCGCCGTCGTCGATCAGCGGTGAGACGCCGACCTCCTCGGTGTACATCGCCACCGCCGCCGGGAAGAGCAGGTCGAATTCACTACTGCGCACCCGGCGCACCTGTGGGTCGGCGGGGACCACCGGCAGCGCGTCGATGGCCAGCAGTGGCTGGTTCGGGCGTACGTCGCGGGCCGGTCCCCAGGCGCTCGCGAGGCGGTCCCAGAGTTGCAGCACGGCGTCGGCGCGCCCGACGATCGAGGAGCAGAGCCGTTCCTCGCCGGAGAGCAGGTCGGCGAAGGCGGCGACCGCCTGTGGGCCGGCCAGCACCGGGGTGAGGTTGCCGCCGAGCCAGCAGATCGATTCGAGTTGGCGGCGCGAACCGTACCCGAGCATTCGCCCCTCGGCCCGCCACCACGCCAGCCCGCGGGCGGCGACCCGCTCCGCGACCTGCGCGCTCGCGTACGGGTCGAGGTCGAGCAGCCGCTCGACCGCGCGACGTTCCGACTCCCCGAGTTGCCGCACCGGCGCCGTCAGCACGGATACCAGCCTGCCAGATCCGTTCACGCCGTGTCGGCAGACGGTAACCGTCGCCCAACCCCCGGACACCCCAGTCCAGCCATACCGGACGAACCCACCCACCACCACCCTGTTGATCAAGAAGTTTGCGTCCGGCATCGCCGACGAAGTAGACGCAAACTTCTTGATCAACAGGGGGTACGGCGGGGGGCCGGCGGCGGTACGGCGGGGGCCGGGATCGGGTCAGTGCACGGTGACGGTGGCGCCGGGGAGGAGGTCGCGGAGCTCGTCGGGGAGTTCGGCGCCCATCTCGTCGGCGAGGCGCAGCGCCTCCTCGATCAGGGTTTCCACGATCTGCGCCTCGGGCACGGTCTTGATGACCTGCCCCTTGACGAAGATCTGGCCCTTGCCGTTGCCGGAGGCCACCCCCAGGTCGGCCTCGCGGGCCTCGCCGGGGCCGTTGACCACACACCCCATCACGGCGACCCGCAGCGGCACCGGCAGCCCTTCCAGGCCGGCGGTGACCTCCTCGGCCAGCTTGTAGACGTCCACCTGGGCGCGCCCGCAGGACGGGCAGGAGACGATCTCCAGGCCCCGCTCGCGCAGCCCCAACGACTCCAGGATCTGGTTGCCGACCTTGATCTCCTCGACCGGCGGCGCGGAGAGCGACACCCGGATGGTGTCGCCGATCCCCTCGGCCAGCAGCGCACCGAAGGCGACCGCCGACTTGATGGTGCCCTGGAACGCCGGACCGGCCTCGGTGACGCCCAGGTGCAGCGGGTAGTCGCACTGCTCGGCGAGCTGCCGGTACGCGCGGATCATCACCACCGGGTCGTTGTGCTTGACCGAGATCTTGATGTCCCGGAAGCCGTGCTCCTCGAAGAGCGAGCACTCCCACAGCGCCGACTCGACCAGCGCCTCCGCGGTGGCCCTGCCGTACTTGCTGAGCAGCCGCTTGTCCAGCGAGCCGGCGTTGACGCCGATCCGGATCGGCACGCCCGCGTCGCCGGCCGCCCGGGCGATCTCGGCGACCTTGTCGTCGAACTGCCGGATGTTGCCCGGGTTCACCCGTACCGCCGCGCACCCGGCGTCGATCGCGGCGAAGACGTACTTCGGCTGGAAGTGGATGTCGGCGATCACCGGGATCTGTGACTTGCGGGCGATCGCCGGCAACGCCTCCACGTCGTCCTGGCTGGGCACGGCCACCCGGACGATCTGGCAACCGGACGCGGTCAGCTCGGCGATCTGCTGCAGGGTGGCGTTGACGTCGGAGGTGAGCGTGGTGGTCATCGACTGCACCGACACCGGCGCACCACCGCCGACCGGCACCGAACCGACCATGATCTGGCGGCTGGCCCGCCGGGGCGCGAGCGGCGGCGGCGGTACGGGGGGCATACCGAGGCTGACAGCGGTCACGTCACACACTCACCTTGAGAAGATCGAGATCGGGTTGACCACGTCCGCGGTGATGGTGAGCAGCGTGAACGCGCCACCGATCAGGATCACCGCGTACGTGACGGGCATCAGTTTGAAGTAGTCGACCCGGCCCGGATCGGGCCGGCGCAGCCGCGCGTACACCCAGGATCTGGCCCGTTCGAACCAGGCGATGGCGATGTGCCCGCCGTCCAGCGGCAGCAACGGCAGCAGGTTGAACACCCCGATGAAGAAGTTCAGCGAGATGAACAGCATGACGAACAGTTCCCAGGCGTCGTTGGCGACCGCCTCGCCACCGAGGATGCTGGCGCCGACCACGCTGATCGGGGTGTCGATGTCCCGCTCGCCGCCGGTGATGGCGGTCCACAGCGCGGGGATCTTCTCCGGCAGCCGCTGCAACGCCTGGGCGGTGGCCACCGCCATGTCGCCGATGAAGTCGCTGGTCGCGCCGACCGCCTCGACCGGGCCGTAGGAGACCAGGCCCGGGGTGGAGACGACCAGGCCGACGCCGAGCGCGGAGACATCGCTGACCGGGCCGCTGGCGTTGTCGATCGGCGGGCGCTTGGTGGTCGCCAGGACGGTCTCGGCGGTGCCGGGCTGGCCGTCGCGCTCGTACCCGATGGCGGCGGTGCTGCCCGGGGTGGTGGTCCGCAGCGTGGTGAGCAGGTCGCCGTAGCTGTTGATCGGGGCACCGTTGATCGAGGTGATCCGGTCGCCGTCCTGCAGCCCGGCTGCGGCGGCCGGGCTGGGCACGTCACCGGCAGCGCAGGCCCGGTAGGTGGTGTCCGGCAGGACACAGTCCTGCAGGGCGATCACGGCCGGCTCGGCGCGGACCTGCTCCTCGGTGCTCGGGAAGGCGGGGTTGGGCAGGCCGAAGGTCATCGCCGCCAGCCAGGCCGCGATGATTGCCAGCGCGAAGTGGGTGATCGACCCGGCGGACATCACGATGGTGCGCTTCCAGACCGGGTAGCGCCACATGGCCCGCTTCTCGTCGCCGGGCTCGACGTCGTCGTCCTGCGGCGTCATACCGACGATCTTGCAGAAGCCACCGAGCGGGATGCCCTTGAGGCCGTACTCCGTCTCGCCCCGCTTGAACGAGAAGATGGTGGGACCGAAGCCGACGAAGTAGCGGGTGACCTTCATGCCGAAGGCCTTCGCGGTGACCATGTGGCCGGCCTCGTGCAGGCTCACCGAGACGAGGATGCCGAGGGCGAAGAGAACCACCCCGAACGCGAACGACATCAAGCTCCTTCCACCGCAGCAGCGATGATCTCCTGCGCGTGTGCGCGCGCCCACGACTCGGCTTCGAGTACGTCCTCGACGGTACCCGGTTCGTCGAAGTCGGGAGCGTCCTCCACCACCCGCTGTAGCGTGTCGACAATGCCGAGGAACGGCAGCCGCCCGGCGACGAATGCCGCCACGCATTCCTCGTTGGCCGCGTTGTAGATCGCCGGCCGGCAGCGCCCCGTCTCACCGGCGGCCTTGGCCAGCGCCACCGCCGGGAACGCCGCGTCGTCCAGCGGCGCGAACTCCCAGTTGTGCGCGCTGGTCCAGTCGACGGCTGCGGCGGCGTCGGGCACCCGGTCGGGCCAGCCCAGGCCCAGCGCGATCGGCAGCCGCATGTCCGGCGGGCTGGCCTGGGCGAGCGTCGAGCCGTCGACGAACTCCACCATCGAGTGGATCACCGACTGGGGGTGCACCATCACGGTGATGTCGGCGTACGGCAGGTCGAACAGCTCGTGCGCCTCGATCACCTCCAGCGCCTTGTTGACCATTGTCGCCGAGTTGATCGTGACGACCGGCCCCATGTTCCAGGTCGGGTGGGCGAGGGCCTGCTCGGGCGTGACCGCCGTCAACTCGTCGCGCCGCTTGCCCCGGAACGGCCCGCCGCTGGCGGTGACGATCAGCCGGCGTACCTCGCCCCGGCTGCCGCCGCGCAGGCACTGGGCCAGCGCCGAGTGCTCCGAGTCCACCGGCACGATCTGCTCCGGCCGGGTCACCGCGGCCTTGACCAGCGAGCCGCCGGCCACCAGCGACTCCTTGTTGGCCAGCGCGAGGGTACGCCCGGCGCGCAGCGCCGCCAGGGTCGGCGCCAGCCCGAGCGACCCCACCACCCCGTTGAGCACCACGTCACACGGCCACTGCGCCAGCTCGGTCATCGCCTCCGGCCCGGCCACGATCTTGGGCAGCTTGAACTCGCCGCTGGCCCAGCCCTGCCGGCTCGCCTCCGCGTAGAACGCCAGCTGGAGATCCTGCGCGGCGGACGCCTTCGCCACCCCCACCACCTCGACACCGAGTTCGAGGGCCTGGGCGGCGAGCAGACCGATGTTGCCGCCGCCGGCACCGAGCGCCACCACCCGGAACCGGTCCGGGTTGCGCCGCACGATGTCGATGGCCTGGGTACCGATCGAGCCGGTACAACCCAGCAGCACAAGATCGCGGGGGGACGTCACGCCGCCCATTGTTCACCACGCCGACTCAGTGCAAGGAAGGGCACCTTATTAACGCCTCCGGTAGAGCAGGGACCCCCTGTTAACACCAAGCAGCTACCGTCAGCTCTCCCCGCGCGGAGCGTCTTCCTCGGCTTCGGCGGTCTCGTCGGCTTCGCCGGTCGGCGCCTCGTCATCGAGCAGGTCGGCAGGGTCGACCGAGAAGTCGAACGGCCGGTTCATCACGAAGGTCGTCCCGGCGGCGGCTGCCGCGAGCGGCCGGTACTCGCCGTCGACCAGCTCGAGCAGGGCGACGGTGGGCACCCGGTTGCGCAGGTCCACCCGCAGGAAAAATGGGACACCAGCGGCGGCATACTCACGCGGCCGGTCGATCACGTCCTTGCGCCGGTTGCCCGGTGACACGATCTCCCCGAGCAGGACAGCCGTGGCGATGTCGACGGCCGATCGGCCTCCACCAGATCTGGTCAGCACCGCGATGTCCGGAATGAAGAGATCCTTCCCCGAGACGACGTTGATCTCCGGGTAAACCCACAGCCCGGCTCGCCGGGCCGCACGATGCAACAGGTAGGGCAGTTCACGTTCGACCGACTGGTGGTCGATTCCGGCGTGGGGTGTCACGATCACGCTTCCGCTCAGGACCTCAACCTTGGGGCCGTTGGTCTCCGGCAACAGGTCGAGGGCGAGCTGGGCGGTCCACGGCTCGTCGCGCCACCGCAGCACGTCGAACGAGGGCCCGGTGGGCCGGGCTTCGGCATCGCCGGGTGCCGGCTCGGGCGCGTACGCGGCCTGGGCCATCCGGGCTCACCCCCTCAGCGGGACATTCTGCTCACCTCAGCCTAGCCAGCACAGCCCGCGCCGCACGACATCGCACAGCCTGTCCGACCCAACATGGGCAGTGGTGGGCGCAGGTCGGCGTGATCTACACCGTTCCGGCGGCATGGCGGTATCCAGCCCTGGCTGACCCCGCCATACCGCCGAAATGGCGTCGATCACCACGCTCGGCCGGCCCCTCTCCCCGCGGCCGGGCCACACTGAGGTCCGGTGCCGGCGGGTCGGCCGGCACCGGGCCACGTCACGTCGGGCTCAGGCGCGCTCGCCGAACCGGCCCGCCCGGGTGGCGGTCACGAACCGGGTCCAGGCGGCGGGACCAAAGCTCAGCTCCGCACCCTGCCGATCCTTGCTATCCCGTACGCCGACAGCGTCGGCGAATCCCGCCACCTCGACGCACTCACCGTTGCCGCCGGACCGGGACGATTTACGCCACACCCCGTCACGAATCATGGGTCATCTCCTTCGCGATCGCCGTGATCAGCTCACGGGAGTCTTCGACGTCGAGCGCCCGCTCGCCGAGCGAGCGCCAGGCATCCTCGTACAAGTTGATCTCGTGCGGTTTGTCAAGGTAGACCGCGCCGCAAGGACCGTCCATGTAGATCGTGGTCGGCTCTGGCTCCCGCACATCGGTCGGGAAGTCGAGCATGGTGAAGGTGCCCGTTTCCGCCCAACGGAACAGCCCTGCTGCCAGAGGGAGCACCCGAACCCGGATGTTGTGCCGCTCGCTGGCCATAACCAGGGCGTCGAGTTGCCGGGCCATCGCCGACCGGTCGCGCAACGGTCGGCGCAGCACCGCCTCGTTGAGGATCACGTCGTAGTAGGGCGCTCGGGGAATTGCCCGAGCCAACAATCGTTGCCTGCGGAGCCGGACATCCACCTTGGCCTGTCGCTCCGCCGCGCTCATCTGCGGGTGGTCAGTCGCGATGACCTCGGTCATGTACTCGACCGTCTGCAACAGGCCGGGTACCAGGTTGGCTTCGTACTTTCGGATCTTGGTGGCGGCGGCTTCCAGGCCGACGTAGAGCTTGAACCAGTCCTTGATCGCCTCCCCGTAGCTGTGCCACCAGCCGTGCGCCTTGGTCTCGCGGGCCAGCGACCGCATCGTCTTGATCGTCTCGCGGCCCACGCCGTACACCCGGCACATGGCCTCCACGTCGTTCGGGTGCATGGGGACCTGGCCGGTTTCGTACCGCCAGATTCGCGGCGTCGACCATTCCAACTCTTTCGCTGCCGCGGCCACCGTTACGTGCGCGTTTTCGCGAAGTTCTCTCAAATATCTGCCGAGTTGCCTACGCGGGACGGTGCTTCCCGGGTCGTCCACGTCATCTCCTTTGTTGTTGTCGCGTAAGGCACCTCATCCCTTGGTCCGCATTCTTGCGCAAAACATTGCGCCAAACCAGTAGTGAAATGACCATCGTGGATGACCGGCCGATCCCCCTGGCAGGTCACGACCGGGGCGGGCGCCTTCCCCGAAACCTCATCCCGGCGTCCGCCCCGGCACCGTCACCATTGGACAGTGGAGGGATCTAGATGACCGGAGAACGCCCACTCCCCCAGCAGATCCGCGCCGCCACCTTCGACACCCGCTGGCGCGGCCTCGACCCCGCCCAGGTGCACGACTATCTCAACCGACTCGCCGACGAGCTGGAGCGCCTGCACCGCGAACTGACCACCGCCAACACCGAAGCCGAACGCACCCTCCAGGCGCTCCGACAATGGCAGTCCCGCCAGACCGCGAACCGCCGCTACAGTTCGCGGTCGATATGAGCGCACCTCACTGGATCATCCATTTGCCCACCAGACTGACCAGCCTCGACGAGGCCACCGCACTCGCCGTCGCGCTCCGCGACTCACTCGGCCACCTGGCGGTCATCGACTTCGGCGAAACCACCCTCAGCGAAGAAGACCGTCAGTTCCTGCGCCACCGAGTCTGGTGCGACGCCCCACTCGGCGGCCCCAACCGTTGCCACCAGCGAAACGACCACGCCGGTCCCTGCACAGTCAGGTGATCGACTCCGTTTCGGCGACGTGGCGGTGTCGGGTGGTACGGGATACCGCCACCTCGCCGGAACGGCGTCGGCAGACCGGCCAGGATCAGGCCGTACGCTGTTCCTCGTCGACCGACGGCCACGGCGGATCGTGATGCACCCACGGTGAGGCGCCCGCCAACTCCGTTCCGCCGGCCGGGACGCGGCGGATGGCGTAGCGGATGACCGCTGGGCCACTGACGAGCATCACGACTGCCGCGGTGGCCAGCGCGAAGGTTGTCGTCGCACGATACGGCGGCCAACCCGTCAGCAGCCGCAGCAGGTACGGCAGCGACACCACCGCCCCGGCGAGCAGGCCCGCCGCACAGATCCGGCCGACGAGGGGCTGCAGCGGCTCGCTGAGGTTGGCCACGAGGACGGCTAAACCGGCTGGTACCGCCATCAGCCCCAGTGTCATCAGCACGATACCGAACGATCCCAGGAAAGTGCTCTCGTTCCTGCCGGAGAGCGTGTGCATGATGAACACGGCGAACCCGACAGGGTGGAGCGCGCCGACACAGGCCGCCACCGCGGCCAGTGACCAGCCGTGTCGCCGCACCAGCAGGGTGGCGCAGCCGACCAGAGCCACCATGCTGCCGACCGCGATCGACAGCGGCACGGCGACCCTGACACCAGCGGTGACGGTCGCGTTGGCGACGCTCGGGATCGGTGTCGCCAACTCCTCGTGTCGGAAACCGTCGCCGGCAAGAGTGCCGAAGCCGATCCGCTCCCACCGGCCGGCAGAGTCGCGGCGGGCAAAGCCGTCCCGACCGTTGGCCACCAGCACCACCACGCCGCCGTCCGGCTGCTCCCGCACCAACAACGCACGCGACGACAGGTACTCCTGCACGTCGCGCATCCCGGGCATCGTCGCGCCGAGCCGCTCCCGGGCATCATCGTCGATCTGCCAGGCGACGCGCCACGTCGCTCCACCGTCCCGGCTCTCCTGCACCGCCAGACGGCCCGGCACGATCCGGAAGCAGTGGTCCGCATCCCGCGCCGAACAGTCCTCTCCCGACGCGGCCGGCGGCGGCTGCGCCGAGAACAGTTCGTAGCCACCCTCCGGCAACTCCGAGAACGTCGATCCGTCGTCCGCGCCGATCCACCACATGTAGGGCTCGCGGGAGCCGTGGTAGGCATTGCCGATGCCGACCACGGTGACGCCCTGCCACTCGTACATCGTGACGGCGTCGTCTTGCACGGGGGCGGAGGTGGCCACGACGCCCAGCCCGGCGATCGGCAACACCACCAGCACCGCCACCATCCGCAGCCAGCGGACCAGGCTCGGGCGGGCCGCCGCCGAGCGCCACGTCCACCAGGCCAGGCCCAGCGCCGGCAACGCCAGCAGGTCCGTGCCGTCGGCCAGGATCACCGACGGTCCGTTCACCACGCTCCACGCCGCGGACGCCGTGGCCGCCCCCTCCGGGGTGGCCTTCACCGCCGTGAACCCCACCCCAACCAGGAAGACCGAGCCGGCCGCCAGCAGATCGGCCGACGCGCGGCCCGACCCGGGACCAGCAACCCTGACAGTACGCCGCAACACCGGCAGCCGACCGCACCCGGCCAGCAGCAGCGCCAGTACGACGGCCAGCAACGGTGGCGCCATCACCAACCCGGCGACGTCACTGAGCTTTCCCGTCAACCAACCGGGATAGGCCGCCTTGAGCACCTGGTCGTTGAGGACCAGCAGCGCGGTGGCCGCCACCGTCACCGGATGGACCAGCCAGATCAAAAAGACGTCGACCGACCCGCTGCGCGAGCGCTCCACGCCTGGTCCGCACTGCTGCGACGCGTCCATGCTTCCCCCGTGATGCTGCGAGCGCCCGTGCCTTCACGGTCGACCCGCCGGGTAACACTCCCGTCTCGCCCAGACCTCAAACTCGCATCCATGCCGATCTGTGTCCCGCAGTGGCGGCGAAACCATTCAGCGCAACGCCTCACGGGAAAGGAAGTCGGCCCGCCGGATCACCTCCGGCAGGCGGTAACGCTGGCTCAGGTCAAGGGTGATCGCGCTCGCCTGCTCAAGGCCCGTCCGGTGACCCACCGACACGAACACCGGCTTCACGCCCGTCCGCGTCCGCAGCACCCGCCCCAACACCTCGTCACCGTCACACAACGGCGACCACTCACCCCGGCGCGAACCCGGCTCCTCGTACGCCCCGACGAACGGCGTCTTCGCCACCCCGAACGTCGGCAACCCCGCCACCACCCCCAGATGACAGGCCAACCCGAACCGCCGAGGATGCGCGACGCCGTACCCGTCACACACCACCACGTCGGGGCGGCGGGCGAGTCGGGCCAGCGCCTCCAACACGATCGGCACCTCCCGGAAGGCCAGCAACCCCGGCACATACGGGAAGCTCACCTCACCGGAGACGACGGCCGACTCCACCTCCACACCGGTACCCAGGTCGAAGACGACAGCGGCGGCCACGATCCGCGTCGAGCCCTTGTCGTACGACACGTCCACACCAGCCACCAGCGTCGGCGCGACTTCCAGGCAGTTGCTCAAGTCGAGCCGCTTCCGCAACTCCTGCTGGATCCGCTCCGCCTCCACCACCGACCCCGGGTCCAAGACCGGCCGACCGTCCCAGACCGGCGGCATCACGCCGTACCAGCCGCTGGTCCGCCAGCCGCATCCTGGCCGGCGAGCTGCGCCCGCAACCGCCGCACCTCGGCCACCAGACGCGGTACCGCATCCCGCGCCATCGCGATGAAGGCGGCATTCTCGTCCCAGCGCTCGTCACCAGCGTCGACATAGCGGGGCTGCTGCACAAGCGTCGCCGCAACGATCTCCCGATGATCGAAGTCAGGCCACCTCGCACCTCGACCATCGCCCGGCACCACACTCACCGCCACCAGACTCATCGCATGGTCGTCATCCAACAACCGGACGAACCACGGACCGGGAGTGGCCGCCACACACAGCTCCTCGATCTCCGCCAGCTCGTCATCGGCCAGCAGCCGGTCAGCAGGAACGATCGTCATGATGCGGGAGCGTAACGGGAGCGTCGGATTCCGCCGACCCTCGCTGACCAACATCGATGCATCACTGCAGGTCGTCCTGCCCCTGACTACACATCCTTCCGAGCCTTCGGCTGACTCAAGATCCACGTGCGGATCACCGATGCGCGCCGATCTAGGGGAAATGGTCGTTGCTGGAGATCAAGTAACGACCATTTCCCCTAGATCGACGCGGGCGGGGGGCGGGGGCGGGGTTACTGCCAGAGGGCGGCGGCGACCTGTGGGTACAGGCCCTCGGGGTGGGCTCGGAAGAGTGGCTCGGTGCCGAACAGGGTCACGTTCGCGCCCTTCGCCACGCCGCTGACCACCACCGCCTGGCCGGCGGCGGCCTCCTGACCGCCCCAGTGACCGGCGAGGAAGAAGCCCTCGCCGGCGAGGCGCTGGTCGACCCGGACGCCGGCACCGACCGAGGTGAAGTACTGGGGTGCGTCGACGAACGAGGTCGGCAGCGCGTTGCCGGTGATCGGTGACGCCGGATCGTTCTGCACCGCGACGATGCCGTTGGCGTCGCTGCGGCCGGCCGCGACGGTGACGTCGAGCAGGCCGGCGCGGTCGTTGAACTGCGCTCCGCTGGCCCCGCGCCCCACCACGGTCCCGCCGTCCGCCAGCCACTGCTCGAACGCGGCGCTCTGGGTGGCGTCCAGGCTGAGCGGGTTGAACGTCGTGGTGGAGACGAAGAGGGCGTCGACGTCGTCGAAAGACACCGTCCCGGCGTTGAACGCGGTGTGCGTCACCGAGACCGGCTCGAAGCCCATCTGCCGCAGCGCGAAGATCTCACCCGCGTTGGCCGCGACACCGAGCCGGGTCGGTGCCACCGGCGTGGCCGTGCGTACCTGCGCCGGGGTGAGCCGGGTGAAGTCGACGCCGTAGGTGTCAGCGATCGATCGGACGACGGCCGTGCCGCCAGGCACGACAAACATCCCTTCGGGGGTACGGGAGAGCGTCGCCCCGTCGGCGAGGAGCTTGTTGACCGCCTGGATGCCGGCCACCGAGTCCACGGTCAGGCCGTGGTACGCCGGCCGGCCCGGCGGCACCGATCCGGTGGCGCTGGCCGTGGTCACCCGACGCAGACCCTTGACGTCGAGGGTGACGTCCCTGGTCACCCGCTGCACCGTGGCGCCCCAGAGATGACCGTGGCTCCAGGCTGAGATGTCGTACATCGCGTCGAAGTCGGCGGTGACGTCCCGGCCGACCTCCAGCAGCGCGTTCGCCAGGCCCCGCTTGGCCAGGCGCATGTCGACCACGTAGGAGCCGGCCTCGTAGCGCGAGCCATCCAGCTTGAACGGTCGGGACGCGCGGTGCACGGTCAGGTCGTTGTCGAGCATGAACTGCACGAGCCGGGCCGCCGCGGTCTCGCTGCGCTGACCCGCGCCGGCCGGGATGACGTACGCGCGGGGGAAGCTCTGCGGGTGGGTCTTGGCGTTGTCGCCACCGGCGAGGGAGATGGCGAGCGGGTCGTCGATCGGTCGCGTCGCCTCACCGGCCACCCCCCGCCGGAACCACTCCAGCTGGTTGGTGAGCAGCTGCCCGCGGTTCTCGGTGGCGTAGCCGAGGTTCCCGCGGATCGCCGCCACCGCGACGGCCGTGTTGATCCGGGTACGCTCGTGCCGTTCCGCCTCGGTCAGGTTGCCCCGAGGGTTCAGCGGCACCTCGACGGTGTGCCCGATCGTGCCGTGGTACATCGCGTACATCGGGGTGAAGATCGGTGGCCAGTCGTCCCAGCCCTGCGTCCGGTCCCGGAACGGGATGTCGTTGCGCCGGCTGCCGTCCGGGTTCGCGCAGCTGGCCCGGGTCTCGCCGGTGGCGAGGACGGCCTGCTCCATGGCCAGCCCGTTGCGTAGCGCGTGCCGGATGTACAGGTCGTACTCGTAGTTGTCGCCGTGCGGGCCGGTGGTCGGCTCGATCAGCGTGCAGTTGACGTACCCGTGGATGTCCAGCATGGTCAGCGGGCTGTAGCGGACGAGCTGGGCGCGCACGGCGCGGACCTCGGGCTGCGACGCCGTGATGTAGTCCCGGTTCATGTCGAAGCCGTTGGTGTTGGCCCGGGTCGCCGCGACCCGACCGTCGGGGTTGTTGGTGACCACGAAGGCGATCACGTGCTGGTCGAGCATCCGGGTGATCTCGGGGTCGGTGGAGAAGGCGAGTTCCTGGAGCACCTGGAGGCTGGCGTCGGTGCCCTCCCACTCGTTGCCGTGGATGTTGTTGTTGACGAACAGCGGAGTGCGCCACGAGTCGTACCCGCCGGTCCGGGCCTTGGCCAGCGCCGCGCGTGGATCGCTGAACCGCAGGTCGGAGAGCTGCTGCCACTTCTTCCACTCGGTGTCGCGCATCGGTGCGGTCGCCACCACCAGGTGCAGGTCGCGGCCGAGCACGGACTGGCCGATGACCTCCACGCTGATCCGCCCGCTCTGCTGGAGCGCCCGCAGCGCGGCCGGGATGTCGTGGTACGCGATGAGGTTCATCGGGATGGACGCGTCGCTCGGATCCACCGGCACGTCCCGGATGACGTCGTTACGCGGCTTGCCGGGCAGCTTCACCGACGGCGCCGGCGGCTGGTGCGGCTTCCCGCCCAAGGCGTCGGCGGACCGCGCCCCCGTGCCGGGTCCGGTGTCGAACGGCAGCTCGGTGTCGGACTGGCCCCGCGGCGACGTCGCCGTCGCGCCGGGTGCTGCCGGATCGGCGGGCGCCGCGGTGGCGGCGGTGGTCGGTCCGAAGAGGAGTACGGCGGCGAGCAGGGCTACCAGTGGTCGTCGAACATCCACGCGCGTACCTCGATTCGAGGGCGGGGCGCCCGGACGGCGACTCGTGATCGCCGGCGCCATGATTGGCAGTTCTACCAACGACACCTGTCGAAGTCGATAGCCCGGTGTGCTTCATGTTCGGGCGATCCGTTGACGCTCTCAGCTCGACAGTGCGCCGCCCTACACTTGTCTGCCGACGAGTCGGTCATGCGGGCGGCACGGGAGGCGTACGTGATTCTGGACTGGCCCGGCTGTCGCAACGGCCGCGACCTGGGTGGTCTGCCGACCATGGACGGCGGCCGGACCCGCTACGGCGCGCTGTTGCGCTCGGGCGGCCACGACGGTCTGGACCCGTCGGTCCTGCGGGACGCGGGGATCGGCCGGGTCGTCGACCTACGCTGGGCACGAGAATGCGTCGAGCGCCCGAGCCCCTTCGCCGGCACCCCGGTCTACCGGCACGCGCCGATGCTCAACGACGTGCTCGACTACGAGCCGCCGGACGACAGCTACGGACCGATGCTCGACCACAACCGGGTACGGATCGCCAACGCGTTCCGGGTGGTGGCCGAGGCACCCACCGGGGGCGTCCTGGTGCACTGCCACGCCGGGCGGGACCGCACCGGCGTACTGGTCGCGTTGCTGCTACAGGTCGCCGGGGTGGGTGCCGACGAGATCGCCGACGACTATGCGCGGACCGACGGCTGCACGGCGACGCCGATGCAGAACACCCTGGCGCACCTGGAGCGTCGCTACGGCGGCGCCGTGGCCTACCTGGTCGGCGCGGGAGTCGAGCCGGCGCTGGTGGCGGCGGTCAGGACGAAGGTCTCCACCTCGGTGCCGCCGTACCAGTCGGTGCGTCGGCCCACGTAGGTCATGCCGAGCCGCCGGCACACCGCCATCGAACGGTCGTTGCCCGGCGTCACCACCGCGTACACCTGACGGGTGCCGGTGGCGAACTCGCGCGCCAGCACGGCCCGGGCCGCCTCGGTGGCGTAGCCG
Source organism: Micromonospora phaseoli (assembly GCF_900109115.1). GTDB lineage: Bacteria > Actinomycetota > Actinomycetes > Mycobacteriales > Micromonosporaceae > Micromonospora > Micromonospora phaseoli. The sequence goes on along the minus strand of NZ_FNYV01000001.1, from coordinate 224,189 downwards.
TGACCCCACGAGTCGGGGTGCAGGTGCCAGCCCACCTCGATGTCCTCGGTGGGGGTGTGACCGTCGGCACCCGGCAGCGGCTTGAGCAGCACACTGCCCGCCACCGCACCGGTCTCCCGGACCTCGATCGCCCAGAGGCCGTACCGGCCGGCGTGGCCGGCATGGCGTTCGCGCCAGGTGGTCAGCCGCTCGGCGGCCTGCTCGGGCTCGGTGAGCCGTCCCGCTCCCCCGCCCAGCCACCGCATCACCTCGTCGCGGGAGTAGATGTCGTAGATCCGGGCCAGGTCGGCCGGCACCCCGGTCCACTCGCGCAGCACCAGTCGGTCGGTCGTCGCGGCGGTCATGGCTCGCGATCGTAGCCCGATCGGCCACCGATCACCGACCCGTCGGGTCCCGCACGGTCGGCCGGTGCGACGCCGGCAACAGGGACGGTTGCCGGCGGGATCGGCGGGGAAATGGAGCGCGATGGGCAATGCGTGGCAGCGGACGAGGCGGATCACCCGGGCAGCCTTCCGCCCGCTGCGTGGCCGCGACCTGTCGCTGCACGCCGCCGCGATCACGTTCTACGGGGCGATCGCCGTGGTGCCGATGGCCCTGCTGGCGATCTGGTTGACCGCGCTGCTGGCGGGGGCCGACCGGGTACGCCGACTCACCACGTACGCCGTGGAGGCGCTGCCGGACGAAATCGGGGCGCCCGCCGCGGTGGCCGCGCTGGTCGAGGCCGGTGTCGGCCTGACGCCGTGGCTGGCGCTGGCCGCGCTGCTGCCCGCGTCGCTGTACGGCGAGGGGCTGCGCCGGGCGTTCGTCTCGGTGGCCGCCCCGCGCTCCGACGAACACCTGATCGGCTGGCGGGGCCGGCTGTTGCTGCTGCCGCTGCTGGCGCCGGCCCCGGCCCTGCTGTTGTCGGTTCTGCTGGCGTTGCCGACCACCACCGACCTGGTCCAGCGGGGTGGCTGGGCCGGCGCGCTCGGGGTGGTGCTCTCGTTCCTGGCGGTGTGGCTGGTGCTCACCCCGGTGCTGATGTGGGTGTTCCGGGTGGTCGGCCCGGCGTCGCCGGACTGGCTCTCCACGCTGGGAATGGGATCGTTCACGGCGGCGAACCTTTCCGGCTTCCTGCACGGTTTCGTGCTGTTCGCCTCGCTCCCGCTTGACCTGGGCCTACCCTTCGGCGATCTGGAAGAGGTCGGCGCCGCCGTGGCGATCCTGCTCTGGCTCTACGTCTTTCACGTCATCGTGCTGGCGGGCTACTCCGCCACCCTGGCCCTCTCCAACTGGCGTCAGCGGCGGAAGGGGCCGGTGACCTCGTAGGTGATGCCGCCGGAGCCGGTCGCGTTGCCGCTGGTGCCGCGCTGGGAGGAGAAGTAGAGGCGGGAACCGTCGGGGCTGAACGCCGGGCCGGTGATCTCCGAGGCGGACTGGCCGAGCAGGCGCAGGAAGGGTGCCACCACGCCGGCCGGCGTGATCACGCAGATCTCCATGTTGCCGCCGTCCTCGGCCACGTAGAGGTCACCGCCGGCGGTTCCGGTGATGTTGTCCACCCCGGTCAGCGGCGCGGTTCCGGCCGGCACCAGTGAATCGTCGTACGCCAGGTCGATGCGCTGGTTGACCGCGTCGTACGCCCACACCCGGTTGTCGCCCTTCGTGGTGAACCAGCAGGTGCCCCGGTCGTACCAGCAGCCCTCGCCGCCGTCGAAGTGCTTGGCGGCGCCGACCTGGAACCGGGTCGGGATCGGGAAGCCGTCCCGGTCCGGGATGTTCTGCCAGGTCACCGGGCCGGCGGTCGCGTTGGCGGGGGCACACAGCACCTGCACCTGGCCGGTCCGCAGGTCACCCCAGGTGTCCGGGACGAAGCGGTAGAAGCAGCCGTCGCCCTCGTCCTCGGTCAGGTAGATCACCCGGCGCTCCGGGTCGCAGGCCGCCGCCTCGTGGGTGAACCGGCCCATCCGGGTGCGCTCCTCGGCGCTGCGGCTGCCGTCTGGCCAGGTCTCGAAGACCCGCCCGAGCGGCACCTCCTCGCAGGAGAGCCAGGTGCCCCACGGGGTCGCCCCGCCGGCGCAGTTGACGTTGGTGCCACCCAGGATGCGGTACGCGCTGGCGATCGACCCGTCGGCGCGGAGGCGCACCGCGGAGACCCCGCCGATCAGCGGGACCTCAGAGTTGGAGACGTAGATCCAGCCGTCACCGGCCGGGAAGCAGGCGCCGCCGTCCGGTGCCCAGTGCCAGACGTACGAGGTTCCGGCGACCCGCTGCCCGGAGCGGGCGACGACCCGGCTGGTGAAGCCGGCGGGCAGGTGGATGCCGTTGGCGTCGGCGGCGAGCAGGTCCCCGTACGGGCCGGGGCCGGGTTGGGCGGGGGCAGCCAGGGCGGCACCGGCCCAGAGACTGCCGGAGAAGGCGGCGGCACCGGAGACGATGGCCGCGCCGGAGACGGCGGTGGCGCGCAGCACGGTACGACGATCCATCAGAACCCTCCGAGGGGTGGCGGGGGCGGGCCCCACCGACGCTAAACCCCCGCACCCATCGACAAAACCCACTCCCCCATGAACGCCAGATGACACCTCCCCCAGAAGCCAAGCGGGATGGGGGTGGGGGTGCGAGGGGTTAGGGTGCGGGGATGACGGGTGATGTGCCGGGTGAGGTGCCGGGGCGGGTTGACGTGGTGGTTGTCGGGGCCGGGCACAACGGGTTGGTCTCCGCGATCCTGTTGAGCCGGGCGGGGTTGGAGGTGCTGGTGCTGGAGGCCGCCGACGTGATCGGTGGGGCCACCCGCACCGAGAACCCGTTCCCCAGGGTGCCCGAGCTGCGTCACTCCACCGGGTCGTACCTGCTCGGGCTGATGCCACCGGAGCTGCTGGCCGCACTCGACGTCCGGATCCCGGTGCTGCGCCGGGACCCGCACTACTTCCTGCCCACCCCGGGCCCGGCCGGCTCGCCGTACCTGCTGTTCGGCACCGACACCGCGGCCACCCGCCGGCAGCTCACCGAGTTCTTCTCCCCGGCCGACGTGGCCGCCGACGACGCGTTGCAGGCCGAACTGGCCGCGCTGCGCGAGGACCTCGCCCCGGCCTGGCTGGCCGAGCCGGTGTCGGTGGAGGAGACCGCCGAGCGGCACGTCCGCCCCGAACTGCGTACGGCCTTCGTGGACCTGGTCCGCGGCTCCGTCGCCGACTACCTGGCCCGCTTCGACTTCCGCTCCGAGCTGCTGGTCAGCATGTACGCGGTCACCGACGGCCTGTCCGGGCTGAACGCCGGACCGGACGACCCGGGCACCGGGCACAACTTCCTGGTGCACAACATGTGCCGGCTGCCCGGTTCGGGCGGCACCTGGATGATCGCCGAGGGTGGCATGGGCACCGTGTCGCGTACCTTCGCCGACGCGGCGCGTGCCTCCGGTGCCCGGATCGTCACCGGCACGCCCGTCACCGCGATCACCCTCGACCGTGGCGCCGCCAACGGAGTGGTGCTGGCCGACGGCCGCGAGATCGGTGCCGAGGTGGTGCTGGGCGCCTGCGACCCGTACCGGTTGATGGAGCTGCTGCCCGACGGCGCGCTCCCGACGACGCTCACCGCGCGGATGGCGGCGGTACGGCGCACCGGCACCACGCTCAAGCTCAACCTGGCGCTACGCGACCTGCCCCGCTTCTCCTGCCTGCCAGAGGGCACGGCGAGCCCGTTCGGCTCCACCATCCACCTGCTGCCCGGCTCGGCGTCGCTGACCGGCGGCAGCGGCGAACCGCCGATGGCGGCGCTGCGCGCCATGTGGGCCGACGTGCAGGCCGGGCGGCTGCCCGAGGAGCCGACCATCGAGTGGTACCTGCACACCACCGTCGACCCGTCGCTGGCCGACCCGGCCGGGCACCACTCGTCGGCGCTGTTCGTCCAGTCGGTGCCGTACGAGCTGGCCGGCACCACCTGGGATGCGGCGCTGCCCGGGTACGTGGAGCGGCTGGTGGCGATCTGCGAACGGTACGCCCCCGGCACCGGCGACCTGATCGCCGACGCGGTACCGCTGCCGCCGCCCGGCATCGAGGCGCACTTCGGCATCACCGGCGGGCACATCCACCACGTCGACAACACCATTTCCTTCGCCGACCGGATGCCGTACGCCACCGGCGTCGACGGGGTGTACGCGGGCAGCGCGGGCTGTCACCCCGCCGGCAGCGTGATCGGTGCCGCCGGCCACAACGCCGCCCAACGCATCCTCGCCGACCTCGGCCGCTGAGGGGTAAGGAAGGGCCCCCTATTAACGCCTCGGGTAGTAGAAGGGCCCCCTATTAACACCCCCGACCCGGCGGCTAGTTCGCCGGCTGGGCGGCCTGCGGGACCGGTGCCTCCTCGCCGACACGGTGCGCGCGGACCTTGTGGCCGACACTGGTCAGGCAGCGCCCGCTGGGCAGGTCGAACCGCCAACCGTGCAGCTGGCAGGTGAGCTGGTCGCCGTCGACGATGCCGAACCGGCTCAGGTCGGCCTTCAGGTGCGGGCAGCGCCGCTGCACCACCCAGTCACCGAGGGTGATGTCCTCGGCGTCCACGGCCCGCTCGTGCTCGTCGTACCAGCCCTCGGCGTACTGGAGACGCTCGGTGGACAGGCACTTGAAGAAGGCGTACACGAACTCGTTGTACTGGCCGATCCGGGCGGCCGAGAACCGGCAGGACAGGAAGAGCGAGTTGACCCAGTCCACCTCGCCGATGTGCAGCAGGTGCTCGACCAGCGCCCGCTCGGTGCGGAACCGGTAGCGGACCTTCTCGTCGGCGTACGGCCGCACCTGCTTGCCGGGGAAGTCGACCACGATCGACTCGACGCTCTCGTCGTCGTAGCCGACCAGGTCGAAGCGGACCGGACCGCCGACCCCCTTGGCCAGGTAGATCGACTCGTCGAGCAGCGGCTCGATCCGCCGCTTCAGCTCCTTGAGCACGTCGACCTCGGGATGCCGCCAGGACGCCTTCTCCGCGGCGATGATCGGCCGCTTGCGCTCGCGCATCTCCTCCAGGTGGGCGACCTTGTTGGCGAAGAACTCCTCCACCGGCACCGGATGCCTGGTCGTCGCGCCGGACGTGGTGACCTCGGCGACGCTGCCGGGCAGCAGCACGATGCCGTTGGTGCCGCCGACCTTGGCGTACTCGGCCAGGAAGACCGACTGGTCGGGGAAGATGTTCCCCTCGTCGCCGAAGATGTCGTTGAACTGCCACAGCTCGTCGTCGAGGAAGCACGGCGGGCCGGCGATGGGGAAGACGTGATCGGCCTTCAGGTCGTCGATGTAGCGCCAGGTGCGGTCGAACTGCCGGTCCCGCTTCTGCTTGCCGAACGCGGTCTTCGCCGCGTTCGGCAGCTCGTAGACCATCGGGTACCAGATCGCCCCGGAGAACTGCAGCAGGTGGGCGTGCACGTGGCCCAGCTCGGCGAAGACGGTCAGGTCGGTCGGGCGGGCGTCGTTCTGGTTGAGCAGCCGGACGCCGTCGTACTCCACCCAGAGCGAGGAGTCACCGATCGGGCCGTCGGTCGGGCTGGTCAGCGCCTGAATCATGATCTTCAGGCCGCCGTCCAGCTCGACGACCTCCTCGTTGCGGGTCTTCAGGAACTTCGTGAAGCCCAGCTCACGGAATTCGTCCTCCATCTCCGAGGTGGGGAACTCGGGCAGCAGCACGGTCGCGGACTTCGACACGTACCGCTTCAGGTGAGCCGCGTCGAAGTGGTCCCGGTGCAGGTGCGAGACGTACAGGTAGTCGACGTCACCGAGGGCCTCCCAGTCGAGCTGGGAGTTGTCGGGGAACGGGAACCAGGAGGCGAAGTAGGCCGGGTTGACCCACGGGTCGCACAGGATGCTGCCCGCGGCCGTGTCGATCCGCATGCTCGCGTGCCCGGTACCGGTCACTCGCACCGCAGTTCCCCCTCAAAAAGACAATCAAGGTGTACGCCAGAACGCTACCGGAGGCAGTCTGGTCCCCGCCCCGCGACGCCGGTAGTGCCCTTGCACCCACCTGAGGGAGGTCCAAAGCCCCTGGGCCGGAACCCCTGCACGGGACGTGCCAGACTAGCCGGAGATCCGTTCGCGAGGAAGGACCGACAGTGGCAGGAAGCGAGCCGGTAACGGCGCCAGATCAGCACAAGCCCGGGCACCGCAAGGCCGGGCGGATCGGTGCGGTGCTCACCGCGCTCGTGCTGCTGGCAATGCTCTGCGGCAACCACGAGGGCAGGGTCGAGGACATCTGGCTGATCGGTCTCGCCGCGCTCCTGCTGCTCATCGTGATCGGCGACGTGGTGCTGCGCCGCAACGGCCTGCGCTCCTGACCCGTACCCTGGCCATCTCCGGCGCGCGGCGTCCCGCGAGCCGGTGACATGCGACGAGGGCCCGCCGGTGAATCCGGGACGGGCCCTCGTCGCGTTGCTCGCGGCTCAGTCGCGTTGCTCGGCGGCTGAGCGCATTGCTCAGCGGCCGAAGAGGATGTCCTGCACGTTCTTCAGCGCGGCGTCGACCTCGGCCTCGAAGTAGCCACCCTGCACCAGCCCGAAGCGCAGCGTGTCCAGGTCCTTCGGGTTCACCGGCATCTGGTTACGCCCGGCCATGCCGCCGAGCAGACTCTCGAAGAACCGATCCACCTGGTCGGGGTCGTACCCGCTGCCGAAGCGGCGGACCTGGAAGCTGCGCCGGATCTGGTCCACCCGGTAGAGGTCGCTGCCGGGCGGTCCAGCCATCGGCGGCCCACCCATCGGCGGACCGGTCATGGCCGGGGGGCCCGCCATCGGCGGTGGTCCGCCCATCGACGGCCCGCTGAGCGCCGGTTGCGGCGGTCCCGTCGGGCCACGACGCGGGTCCCGGTCCGGCAGCCGGATCTCGGCGGTCATGTCGGTACGGCCGTGCCGGCCCGCCTCGAAGCCGTCGAAACGCTGCTCGTCGGGGGGACCGTAACCGCCCGGACCGTCCGGCGGGCCGTACCCACCGGGACCGTCCGGCGGGCCGTACCCACCAGGGCCGTCCGGCGGCCCGTAGCCACCGGGACCGTCCGGCGGGCCGTAGCCGCCCGGACCGGCGGGCAGGCCACGCGGCGGGGGTCCACCGTGACCCATCGGGCCACCGGGGTGACCCATCGGCGCACCGGGACCCATCGGGCCGGCGGCGCCACGCGGCGCGTCGTAGCCACCACGTGGTGCGTCGTAGCCACCGGCGAAGGCGCCGGTCGGCTCGTCGTAGCGGCCGTAGGGCGGTCCGGCCTGCGCCGGCATCGATCGGGGCGGCATCGGCGGCTGAGGCACCGGCGACATGCCACGGTCCTCGCGCATGCCCGGACCCATCCGGTCCGGCGGACCCATCCGGGCGTCGCCACCACGACCGACCGCTCCGCCGCGTTCCTCCAACTCGGCCAACTGCCGCTCGACCCGGTCGAGGTGCAGGTCGACCTGCCATTCGTCGTAGCCGTTGAAGCGAACCCGGAAGACGACGTCGTGGACCTCCTGCGAGGCCACCGGGGCTCCGACCGGCTGGCCAGCGAGGGTGGCCTCGACCCGGTCCAGGAAGGCGTCCACCTCGTCAACCTTGTATCCCCGGCGGAGCGCCTTACGCCGGAAACGCTGACCCTGACTCGCCACTATGTCTCCTGGTCTCGTTCGCCACGCCCGGTCACGCCGACATCTCCCCGGCCGGGTCGGTGCCCTTGTCCTCCGCGGCGGCCAGCTGCCCACACGCTCCGTCGATCTCGCGACCTCGGGTGTCCCGCACCGTGGTGGACACCCCGGCGTCACGCAACCGCCGGACGAACTCCCGCTCGACCGGCTTCGGGCTCGCGTCCCAGCGGCTGCCCGGAGTCGGGTTGAGCGGGATCAGGTTCACGTGGGCCAGCTTGCCGGCCAGTAGCCGCCCGAGCAGATCAGCTCGCCACGGCTGGTCGTTCACGTCCTTGATCATCGCGTATTCGATCGACACACGACGCCCCGTGCGGGCCGCGTAGGCCCACGCTGCGTCCAGCACCTCGCACACCTTCCAGCGCTGGTTCACCGGCACGAGTTCGTCGCGCAGCTCATCATCGGGGGCGTGCAGCGACAACGCAAGAGTCACGGAGAGGTCTTCGCTGGCCAGTCGGTGGATGGCAGGCACCAGCCCGACCGTGGAAACGGTGATGTGCCGCTGTGACAGGCCGAGCCCCTCCGGTGCCGGCGAGACCAACCGGCGGATCGCGGCGATCACCCGGTTGTAGTTCGCCAGCGGCTCCCCCATGCCCATGAAGACCACGTGCGAAAGCCTCGGCGGTGACCCCGCGACCACGCCGGAGGCGGCCACCCCGGCCAGGTACACCGCCTGGTCGACGATCTCGGCGGTGGAGAGGTTACGGGTCAGGCCGGCCTGGCCGGTGGCGCAGAACGGGCACGCCATGCCGCATCCGGCCTGGCTGGAGATGCAGACGGTGACCCGGTCCGGGTAGCCCATCAGCACGCTCTCCACCAGCGCACCGTCGTGCAGCCGCCACAGCGCCTTGCGGGTCGCCCCGTCGTCGCAGGCCAGCTCCCGCACCGGGGTGAGCAGCCGGGGCAGCAGCTGGTCGGCCAGGCGCTCGCGGGACACCGCCGGCAGGTCGGTCATCTGCGCCGGGTCGCGTACCAGCCGGCCGAAGTAGTGGGTGGAGATCTGCCGAGCCCGGAAAGCCGACTCACCCAGCTTCGTGACCAGGTCCTTTCGGCCGGCAAGGTCGAGGTCGGCGAGGTGTTGCGGGGGCATTGCCGCCCGGCGCGCGCCGGGCGCGTCCGGGTCGACCGGAATCAGGGGAAGGCTCGTCATGGCCCGTCCAGTCTGGCACGCTCGGCACGGAACGCACCCCTCCGGAGGCCCCGGATCCGCTCCGGCCGCCTCCGCGACCCGGGTACGCCAGCGTCGACCATGCCTCAGTTCACCGCCGGGACGAAGACGACGAGCAGCAGGTACGCGGTCGGCACGGCGAACAGCACGGAGTCGAGGCGGTCCATCAGGCCGCCGTGACCGGGCAGCAGATTGCTCATGTCCTTCACACCGAGGTCCCGCTTGATCATGGATTCGGCGAGGTCGCCGAGGACCGCGGCACCCGCGACCGCCATCCCGAACACGGCGCCCCACCAGGGAGCCACGTCGAACAGCAGCCAGAGCAGCAGGCCACTGCCCAGGGCGGCGGCGCCGACCGATCCGGCGAAGCCCTCCCAGGACTTCTTCGGGCTGATCGTCGGGGCCATCGGATGCTTGCCGAAGTTGGCACCGGCCGCGTACCCACCCGTGTCGGAGAGCACCACGGCGACCAGCGTCACCAGTACCCGCAACGGCCCGTCGCCGGGGGACGCCGCGAGCAGGGCGGCGAAGCCGCCGAGGAAGGGCACGTACACCGCGATCATGATCGCCGCGGTCATGTCCCGCCGAAGGTCGTGCGTCCCGTCACCGAGCCGCCAGAGCAGCGTGCCGGCCACCGTGACCAGCAGGCCCAACAGGAGCGCGTCCGGGCCGGCGAACCAGGCCAGCGTGACGGTGAGCACCCCGCCGGAGACCAGCGGCACCAGCGGCACCTCGGCCCCCTGGCGGCGCACCGCGCGGGACATCTCCCAGATACCCACGCCGAAGGCCGCAGCGAGCACCAGCAGGAATGCCGGGGTGTACAGGAACAGGGGCAGCAGGACCGCCGCTCCCAGGCCCGCCCCGACCGAGATCGCCGCCGGCAGGTTCCGCCCGGCCCGGCTCGCGGTCTGCTGGCTGGCCGGCCGGCCGGCACCGGCCCGACGTCGACCACGGTGGCCCCGTCCCGGCGGTTCCTGCGCGTCGGGGCCCAGGGAGACGGGCTCCCGGGCGTCCCCGGCCGGCACTGCGGCCAGTTGGGTGGTGGGTGCGTCGTCGTGGTCCCGGCCGTCGCCGAGGCGTACCGGCGGGATCTGTGCCGTGGGGGTGTCGCCGGGGCCGAGGTCACGGTGCCCGTTGCTGTCCCGGGGGCCGGGCCCGCCCCGTTCGTCGTACGGACCGTATCGGTCCCGGTCCGGCGGACGCAGCGCAGCCGGACGGTCGGACTGCGGACGGGTGCTCGGCTCGGCGTACAGCTCAGCTCCGGGCTGTCGGCCACGGGCCCACGGGCCCGGTTCCACATCCGGATCCGGCCAGGGCAGCGAGGTGGGCCGGTCCGGGCGCTCCCAACCGGGTGCCTCGGCGCCGCCGTAGGGGTCGAGGTGGGACATCACGCACCAGACGGGAGCAGTACGAGATCCACGACTTGACGCACAGCCACTACCATCCCCTACCCGCGCGAGGCGCTCCGTCTGATTTGCCGGTCTGTCGGCTGGCCGATCCCCGCCGTTCACCGCCGGTGATCCCCGCCGTTCACTGCCGGGTCGCCGAGAATCGTGCCGAGCCTACTGCACCCACCCGTCCGGCAGGACGCACCAGTACCCACCCCCACCTCGTTGATCATGAGGTTGTCGCCACGGCACGCCGGACGACGGCGGCAACAACTTCATGGTCAACGCGGCGGGGGCGGGACTGCGACAGGGTGGGTAGCGCGTCAGACTTCCAGGAGTTCGGCTTCCTTGTGCTTGACCAACTCGTCGACGTGCGCCACGTAGCGCTGGGTCACGTCGTCCAGCTCCTTCTCCGCGCGACGGCCCTCGTCCTCGCCGACCTCGCCGTCCTTTACCAGCCGGTCCAGCTCTTCCTTGCCCCTGCGCCGGACGTTGCGGATGGCGACCTTCGCCTCCTCGCCCTTGTGCCGGGCAACCTTGATCATCTCGCGGCGGCGCTCCTCGGTCATCTGCGGGAGCACGATGCGCAGCTGGTTACCCTCGTTGTTCGGGTTGACCCCGAGATCCGAGTCGCGGATCGCCTTCTCCATGGCGTTGATCTGCGAGTTGTCGTACGGCTTGATGATGGCCATCCGAGGCTCGGGAACACCCACCGACGCCATCTGGGTCAGCGGCGTCGGGCTGCCGTAGTAGTCAATAATGATCTTGGAAAACATGGCCGGAGTGGCACGCCCGGTGCGGATGGCACCGAACTCCTCCTTGGCGTGCTCGACCGCACGCTCCATCTTCTCCTCGGCCTCGAGGAGGGTATCGTCGATCACCGCTCTCCTCGCCTCCTTCTTGTACTCGTCGTGGGCTTGTCGGGTCACCGGGGCCGCTGAGATCGCCGTCGGCGGTCGGCTCAGGTGGTGATCAGCGTGCCGATCTTCTCGCCGCCGACCGCCCGGACGATGGTGTCGTCGCCCTGCGCGCCGAAGACCAGCATCGGCAGGCCGTTCTCCATGCACAGACTGAAGGCGGCCGCGTCGGCGACCCGGAGGTTGCGGCGCAGCACCTCGGAGAAGGTGATCGAGTCGAACTTGCTGGCGGTCGGGTCGACCCGGGGATCGGCCGTGTAGACGCCGTCCACCCCGTTCTTGCTCATCAGCACCACGTCCGCGTGGATCTCCAGCGCACGCTGGGCCGCCACCGTGTCGGTGGAGAAGTACGGCATCCCCGCGCCGGCGCCGAAGATGACCACGCGACCCTTCTCCAGGTGTCGGATCGCCCGCAGCGGAATGTAGGGCTCGGCGACCTGGGCCATCGTGATGGCGCTCTGCACCCGGGTCTCGATGCCCTCCTTCTCCAGGAAGTCCTGGAGGGCGAGGCAGTTCATCACGGTGCCGAGCATGCCCATGTAGTCCGCCCGGGCCCGGTCCATGCCCCGCTTCTGCAACTCCGCGCCCCGGAAGAAGTTGCCGCCACCGACCACCACGGACACCTGCACACCCCGACGCACCACGGTGGCGATCTGTCGGGCGATGGCCTGCACGACATCCGGGTCGACGCCGATCGCGCCGCCACCGAACACCTCGCCGGAAAGCTTCAGCACCACCCGCCGGGCCCGGCCGGGCGGTGGTGCCGTCGGATCGTCCGCCGCCAGCGTCCGGTCACTCACAACCTGCGTCATCCGCCCGTCCTTCCCCCACTGGCGCGCCCGGGTGCGCGTGCCTGCCGTTGCGACCTTATGGGACGAGGAGGCCGCGGTGTCTGTCGCGTACACCGGCGGCCTCCTCGTCTTGTCGTTGCTCAGCCCACGGGCGCGGCGCGCCCGGCCGACTCAGGCCTGGCCGACCTCGAACCGCACGAAGCCGGTGACCTCGACGCCGGCCTCGGCCAGCACCTGCTTCACCGTCTTCTTGTTGTCGGTGACCGACGACTGCTCCAGCAGGACGAAGTCCTTGAAGAAGGAGTTGACCCGCCCCTCGACGATCTTCGGCAGGGCGGCCTCGGGCTTGTTCTCCTCGCGGGCGGTCTGCTCGGCGATGCGCCGCTCGGACTCGACGACCTCGGCCGGCACCTCCTCGCGGGTGAGGTACTGCGGACGCATCGCGGCGATCTGCATGGCCGCGCCACGCGCGTCGGCGTCGCCCGCCTCGTCGCTCTTGCCGGCGTACTGCACCAGCACGCCGACCGCCGGCGGCAGATCCTGGGCCTTGCGGTGCAGGTAGACCGCGACGGTGCCGTCGAGCTTGGCGAACCGGTTGAGGACCAGCTTCTCGCCGATCTTGGCGGACTGCTCCTGAATCAGGTCGGCCACGGTACGACCGTCCATCTCACTGGCCAGCAGCTCCTCGGCGTTGCTCACGCCGGAGCGCTCGCCGTGCTCGACCAGCTGCTGCGCGAGCGCGATGAAGCTGTCGTTCTTGGCGACGAAGTCGGTCTCGCAGTTGAGCTCGAGCAGCGCCTTGCCGGAGTGCGCGATCAGACCGTTCGCGGCGGTCCGCCCGGCCCGCTTGCCGACGTCCTTGGCGCCCTTGACGCGCAGGATCTCGACGGCCTTGTCGAAGTCGCCCTCGGCCTCGGTCAGGGCCTTCTTGCTGTCCATCATGCCGGCGCCGGTCAGGTCGCGGAGCTTCTTGACGTCCGCGGCGGTGATCTGGGACATGGCTCTCTCTTCGGTGTTGAGACTGCGGTGGAATGGTCTGGGTGACGGTTACCCGGTTCCGAGAGGTTCGTGCCCGGTCTATCCGCCGCCGGCCACCATCAGCGGAACCAACGGTGGCCGGACGGCGGCGCGGTCACTGACCGGAGACGACTGCCGGCTGCTCGGCGGCCGGCTGCTCAGCGGCCGGCTGCTGCTCGGTGGTCGGCTCGGCCGTCGGCTGCGCGGTGGCCTGCTCGGCCGCCGGCTGCTGCTCGTCGGCCTTCTTCGGCTCCTCGAGCAGCTCACGCTCCCACTCGGTCAGCGGCTCGTCGGTGGCGACGCCCGCCTCCGGCTTCTCGTCGCCACCCCGGCGACGGCCGGAGCGGGCGATCAGGCCGTCGGCGACGGCGGCGGCCACGACCCTGGTCAACAGCTCCGCCGAACGGATCGCGTCGTCGTTGCCCGGGATCGGGAAGTCGACCTCGTCCGGGTCGCAGTTGGTGTCGAGCACGGCGATCACCGGGATGCCCAGCTTGCGGGCCTCGTCGACGGCGATGTGCTCCTTCTTGGTGTCGACCACCCAGATCGCGGCCGGGAGCTTCTGCATGTCCCGCAGGCCGCCCAGGGTACGGGTCAGCTTGATCTTCTCGCGGGAGAGCTGCAGGGTCTCCTTCTTGGTGTAACCGGCAGCGGTGCCGCTGAGGTCACCGAGCGCCTCCAGCTCCTTCATCCGCTGCAGCCGCTTGTACACGGTCTGGAAGTTGGTCAGCATGCCACCGAGCCAGCGGTGGTTGACGTACGGCTGACCGACCCGCGTCGCCTGCTCGGCGATCGCCTCCTGAGCCTGCTTCTTGGTGCCGACGAAGAGGATGCTGCCGCCCTCGGACACCGTGTTGCGCACGAACTCGAACGCCTTCTCGATGTAGTCGAGGGTCTGGCGCAGGTCGATGATGTAGATGCCGTTGCGCTCGGTCATGATGAAGCGCTTCATCTTCGGGTTCCAGCGCCGGGTCTGGTGCCCGAAGTGAACACCGCTCTCTAGCAACTGGCGCATGGTCACGACGGCCATGGTTGGTACTCCTTGCGATCCCTGGTTTGTCCCGCCCGGCCGGCGGCCGGGCGGCCTGGTGCCCGGTCGTCGGCCATGATGAGCCCGATCAAGATCGGGACCAGGGAAGCCGCCGCCTCACGACGACTCGTGAGGAGGGCACGCGAGGTCGACCGCACAAGGCGGTCGCCAGTCGACCAGTGTACGCGCCCTCCCCACCACCTGACGTTTGGGTGTAAGGAGGGGGCCCTTCTTAACGCCTCACGTAGAGGAAGGGCCCCTTATTAACACCCGGGGGCCGTGGCAGCGCGCCGGCTCAGCCGACGGCCAGCGCGGCGACAGCGAAGAGCGCCAGTCCGACGGTCAGGTAGGCCGTCGGTGGCCGCAGCCAGCCCCTTGCGCCGTCAGCCAGCGATAATCCGGTGGTCCGCAGTCCGTAGAGACCGGCCGCGAAGATCGGCAGGCCGCAGACCAGGAACGTGCCCGCCAGCACGTCGCCGGCCGACACCGGGTCCGCGGTGACCCCGTGCAGCAGGACCTGCAGGGCTGGCAGCTCGAAGATCACTACCAGTACGGCGAACAGCACGGCGAGCACCGGCCGCCGCGTACGGTAGACGCCGTCGCCGACCGGCAGACCCGGCTGCACGCCGGCCGCCTGGTACCCGGTCTCGCCGCCGACCGGATACGTGGCCTCGCCCGCCGGCAGGTCACCCCGGGGGGTCACCGGCGGCATCGGCCCGGTCGGCTGCTCCAGCGGGCCGGGGCCCTCCGATCCGCGTCGGGCCTCGACGATCGGATACCCGGCCAACGGGACGGCACGGGTCGGGTCGCTCGACACCGCCGCTCCGCCGCTGACCGGGCTCGTCTCCCGGGCGGCCCGCCAGCCCGGACGATCGGCCGGCAGCTCACCGGAGACCTCCGGGTCGGCCAGCTCCGCCCGGCGGGAGCGTGACGCTCGGTAGCGCTCGGTCTCCGGCCCGGCATCCCCGAGCGGATCCGTCAGGCCGAAGCGGCGCGGTGGACCGTACCGGTCGTCGTCGCCCCGCTGCTCCGGCGCCAGCCGCGACTCGTCGTCGCGGTACCGCGCCTCCGCGGGGCCGTGCCGCTCCGGGTCGGCGGAGCCACGGTCGCGTTCCCCCGGGAACCAGCGCGACTCCTGGTCGTCGGCAAAGCTGCGTCGTCCGTCCACGTCCGGCACCGTATTCGACCAGCCGGTCGTACGCCATCCGAGGCCCCCGCCGACCAGCCAGGAAGTTCGCTGCGGGCAGTACGGGCCCGTAGCACATCAGGGGCATGATCGTCCGTCCGTCCACAGCCCCCGGCCGTCCACAGGCCGCCCCGGACGGGGTCGCCGCAGCACCGCGTACGGGGGCATGGTGCCGGTCATGACCAAGCGGAACCAGGCGGTCGGCGGGTACGGGGAGCGCTGCGCCGTACGGCACCTGATCGAGGCGGGGATGCGCCCGGTGGCCCGGAACTGGCGCTGCCCTTCGGGTGAGATCGACATCATCGCCTGGGACGGGCCGGTGCTCGCCTTCTGCGAGGTGAAGACGCGTCGAAGCGCGACCTTCGGCACCCCCGCCGAGGCCGTGGTGCCACGCAAGGCACGCCGGCTGCGGCGTCTCGCCGCCGCGTGGCTGGCGGCCACCGGCACCACCGCCGACGAGCTTCGCTTCGACATCGTCTCGGTGCTGCTGCCGCGCCTCGGCCGGGCCCACGTCGAGCACGTCAAGGACGCGTTCTGATGAGCTACGCCCGGGTGCTCTGCGTGGGCCTGGTCGGGGTGACCGGCCATCTGGTGGAGGTGGAGGCCGATCTCGCACCCGGCCTACCGGCGGTGGTCATCTCCGGCTTGCCCGACACCGCGCTGCACGAGGCACGGGACCGGGTCCGCGCTGCGGTGGTCAACTCCGGCCAGCGGTGGCCCAACCGACGGATCACTCTCAACCTGCTCCCGGCGACCCTGCCCAAGTTTGGCTCGGCGTTCGACCTGGCGATCGCGGTGGCGCTGCTCGGCGGCTCCGGCGAACTGCCGCTGCTGCCGTTGGACGGCGTGGCCGTCCTGGGTGAGCTGGGCCTGGACGGCGCGGTGCGACCGGTCCGGGGTGTGCTACCGATGGTCGCCGCGGCGGCGCAGGCCGGCGTCCGGCGGGTGATCGTCCCAGCCGGCAACGCGGCCGAGGCGGCGGTCGTGCCCGGCGTGCTGGTACGAGGCGTGGACACCCTGCACCGGCTGGTCGCCTTCGTCCGTGACGGTGCCCCGCTGATCGAGCCGCCGGCCGACGACCCACCCCCGGCCGTCACCGGACCCGACCTCGCCGAGGTGGCCGGGCAGGGCGTCGGACGGCGGGCCCTGGAGCTCGCCGCCGCCGGTGGGCACCACCTGGCACTGATCGGGCCACCGGGAGCCGGCAAGACCATGCTCGCCGAGCGCCTGCCGTCGATCCTGCCGCAGTTGGAGGACGACGCCGCGCTGGAGGTGACCGCACTGCACTCGATCGCCGGGCTGTTGCCGGCGGGAGGCCGGTTGATCCGCCGGCCGCCGTTCCAGGCCCCGCACCACACCGCCACCGTCTCCTCCATCGTCGGCGGCGGATCAGGGCTGGCCCGGCCGGGGGCGATCTCACTGGCCCACCGTGGGGTGCTCTTCCTCGACGAGGCACCGGAGTTCAGCAAGGCGGCGCTCGAGGCGCTGCGCCAGCCGCTGGAGCGCGGACGGGTCCTGTTGAGCCGCAGCCGGGGTGCCGCCGAATATCCGGCCGGCGCGCAGCTGGTGCTCGCGGCCAATCCGTGCCCGTGCGCGAACCCGGCCGGTGACGATCGCTGCGAGTGCCCCCCACTGGCCCGCCGCCGCTATCTCGGTCGGCTTTCCGGTCCGCTACTCGACCGGATCGACCTGCGGGTGCGACTGCAACCGATGCGGGCCGCCGAGCTGATGGAAACGACGACTCACGAGTCGTCCGCGCTGGTCGCCGGGCGGGTGGTCGCGGCCCGGCAGGCGGCGGCCCGGCGCTGGGCGGAGCTGGGTCGGCGGCTCAACGCCGAGATTCCCGGCCCGGATCTGCGCCGGCTGCCGTGGCGGCTGCCGGGCCGGGACACCGCCGAGCTGCGGGCCCGGCTCGACTCCGGGTCGCTCTCCGCGCGCGGCTTCGACCGCGTCATCCGGCTCGCCTGGACGATCGCCGACCTGGACGGGCGGGCGCGGCCGGAGAAGGAAGACGTCGGCGAGGCCATCGCGCTCAGGACGGGAGAGGGTACGTGAACACGCATGAGGAGTTGACCCTGGCGCGGGTGGCGTTGACCTGGGTGGCCGAGCCGGGCACCCGGTCGGTGCACCGGCTCGTCGACGAGCTCGGCGCGGTGGCCGCGCTGGACCTGCTGCTGGACGGCGGGGCACCGCAGGAACAGCTGCGCGACACGGTGGCGGCCCGCAGCCGGGCCGGTGACGCCCGGGCGGTCGCCGCCGAGGCCCTCGGACGCGCGGACCGACTCGGTGTACGGGTCGTCATCCCCGGCGATGACGAGTGGCCCACGACGGTGGAGCATCTACGCACGCTGCACCTGCGCGACGTCCGCCGCCGGGTCGACCGGGAGACCGCGCCACCGCTCTGCTTCTGGGTACGCGGGCAGTGGCCACTGGCCGAGGCGCTGGACCGGTCCGTGGCGGTGATCGGTGCGCGCGCGGCCACCCCGTACGGCACTCACATCGCCACCGAGCTGGGCTATGGCCTGGCCGACCGGGACTGGACGGTCGTCTCCGGCGGCGCGTTCGGTATCGACGCCGCCGCGCATCGGGGTGCGCTCACCGCCGGCGGGCTGACCGTCGCGGTGCTCGCCTGCGGCGTCGACCGCAGCTATCCGATGGGCAACGCGGCACTGTTCGACCGGATCGCCGACACCGGTCTGCTGGTGAGCGAGTGGCCGCCGGGCGCCGAGCCGCTACGCCCGCGCTTCCTCATTCGCAACCGGGTGATCGCGGCGGGTACCCGGGGCACGGTGCTGGTGGAGGCGGCGGCCCGCAGCGGCGCGACCCAGACCACCCGGCGGGCCATCGCCCTGCACCGGCCGGCGATGGTGGTGCCGGGCCCGGTCACCTCGGCGATGTCGGTGGGTGCTCACGAGTTGCTGCGGGAGGAGCCGAAGGCACGGCTGGTGACCGGCCTCGCCCAGGTGCTGGAGGAGGTGGGCCGGATCGGCGAGTTGGCGCCGGTGCCACGCGGGCCAGACCGGCCCACCGACCTGCTCGACGACGAGGCGGGGTCGATCGTTGAGGCGATGCCGCGACGCGGCCGGGTCGGCGTGGACGCCCTCGCCGCGCGGGCCGGCCTGCCTGTCCGCACGGTGCTTCGCAAACTGTCCATGCTGGAAGAGCTGGCCCTGGTGGTACGCCGCGACGACGGCTATGCGCTGGTCGTGCCGAAGAACCGGCCGTAGGGTGGATCAGTGCGGAGGACCGGCGCGGAAGATCGGGACACCCGCGGCACGCGGGCCGTGCACGCGACGCTACCGGAGCCGCTGCGAGACGTGGTGGACGAGTTCGCCGACCACCTCGCCTCGGTTCGCGGCCGATCCGGGCACACCGTGCGGGCATACGTCGCCGATCTCGTCTCCTTGTTGGATCATGCCCGGCGGATGGGCTGCACCGAGGTGGCCGAGCTGAGCCTCGACACGGTGCGCAGCTGGTTGGCCCGGCAGCGGACGATGGGCGCGGCCCGCACCACGCTGGCGCGGCGGGCAGCGGCGGCCCGCACCTTCAGCGCCTGGGCGCACCGGGGTGGACTGCTAACCACCGACGTCGCTGCCACGCTGGCCAGCCCTCGGCCGCAGCGAACGCTGCCCACGGTGCTGCGCGCCGACCAGGCGGCACGGCTCGTCGAGACACCGGCTGCCGAGGCCGCCACCACAGCAACCCCCGCCGCCGATCCGACCGACCCCGGCGGTACAGCGGTGCTGCTACGGGACCGGGTGCTGCTCGAACTGCTCTACGGCACGGGAGTACGGGTCAGCGAGGCGTGCGGGCTCGACCTGGCCGACCTCGACCAGGACCGACGCGTGATCCGCGTATATGGCAAGGGTGGGAAGGAGCGGGCGGTGCCGTACGGGCTGCCCGCCCAGCGGGCCCTCGACGGGTGGCTGCGGCACGGGCGGCCGGTGCTGGCGGTTCCCGAGTCCCGCGATGCGCTGCTGCTCGGCGCCCGGGGCGGCCGGTTACACCCGACGACCGCTCGCCGGATCGTCGGCGGATACGCCGAGGCGGCGGGCCTGCCCAGGACCAGCCCGCACGCGCTGCGCCACTCGGCCGCCACCCACCTGCTCGAAGGTGGCGCGGATCTGCGGGTGGTGCAGGAGTTGCTGGGGCACTCCTCGCTGGCCAGCACGCAGGTCTACACCCACGTCTCGGTCGAACGGCTCCGGGCGGCCTACCGGCAGGCCCACCCCCGAGCTTGACGACCGGTCGGCAGGCGAACCTGGCGGCAGGCGAACCGGGTTACAACGGGTGAGCGGGTGAGCGAGAGCCGTCGGCCGCGCGTCGCCGGCGGCTACGATCTCCGGGTGAGCGTCCCGCCGCCGCCCGAACCGATCACGGGTGCCCGCCTGCTCTTCTCCCTCGACCCGGCGGTCAGTCACCTCAACCACGGCTCGTTCGGCGCGGTGCCGATCGTCGCGCAACGTGCCCAGCAGCGGTTGCGGGATGAGATGGAGGCCGATCCGCTGCGGTTCTTCACCCAGGGGCTCGTCGACCGGATCGGGCACACCCGCCGGCATCTGGCGAGTTTCCTCGGCGCCGACCCCGACGGCACGGCCCTGACCACGAACGCCACCACCGGCGTGGCAGTGGTCCTTCAGTCGCTCGGGTTGCGCCCCGACGACGAGGTGCTCACCACCGACCACGGCTACGGTGCGGTCGATCTGTCGGTACGCCGTGAGTGCCGCCGCACCGGGGCGACGCACCGGGTGCTGCGGGTGCCGCTGGCCGCGACCGACGAGGAGGTGGTGCAGATCGTGCGGGCCGGGCTGCGCCCGGGCCGTACCAGGCTGCTGGTGGTCGACCAGCTCACCTCGGCCACGGCCCGGCTGTTCCCGGTCGCCGCGATCGTCGGCGTGTCCGGAGAGCACGGCATACCGGTGCTGGTCGACGCCGCGCACGCGCCCGGCATGCTGACGGCGTCCGTGCAGAGCATCGGAGCCGACTTCTGGGTGGGCAACCTGCACAAGTGGGGGTACGCCCCGAGGGGCACCGCCGTGCTCGTGGTGGCACCGCAGTGGCGGGAGCGGATCGAGCCGCTGGTGGTCTCCTGGGAACAGGACTCGGGATTTCCCGGCCGCCTGGAGTGGCAGGCCACCGCCGACTACACGTCCTGGCTGAGCGCCCCGGCCGGGCTTTACACGCTGCGCAGCCTCGACGTCGACCGGGTACGCGCGCACAATGCCGCACTGGCCGCGTACGGGCAGCGGATGGTGGGGGACGCGCTCGGCGTGCCGCCGGCCGACCTGCCCGACCCCGGCGGACCGACGGTCGCCATGCGGATAGTTCCGCTGCCGGCGGGCCTGGCCACGACTTTGGCGGGCGCGCGGGCGCTACAGACCCGGATCGCCGAGCGCCTCGCCACCCAGGTCGCGGTCATGGCGTGGCAGGGGCGCGGGTGGTTGCGGGTCTGTGGCCAGGTCTACAACTCGCCCGACGAGTACCAGCGACTCGCCGTCCGGCTGCCGACCCTGCTCGCCCAGGGCTGAGCGGGCCCGCTGCCCCGACGGTGATCTCACCGAGCGGGAGCAGACGTGCCCGGCCGAGGCCGAGCAGGGTCAGCGGGTCGAGGTAGTCGGGCCCCCGGCGCAGCCCCCAGTGCAGGCACGCCGCGGCGGGACAACCCGAATGGCCGGGCAGTAGGACACCCAGAGCCGCACCGGCCGGCACCGCGGTGTCCACCGTGACGGCCGGCTCGACCGGTTCGTAGGTGGTCCGCAATCCGTCGGTGTGGCCCACGGTGATCACCGGCCGGCCGGCGACCATGCCGGCGAACAGGATCGTGCCGGCGCCGGCCGACCGGACCGTCGCGCCGGCCGGGGCGAGCAGGTCGACCCCGCGGTGCCCGGCCAGCCATGGTCGTGGCGGCGGGTCGAACCGGCGTACCGGTTGCGGCACGCCGTCCAACGGCCACCGGAAGCGCCCGACGGTGCCGGCGGTCGGCACGCCGGCCGGGGAGGACGGGGCGGACGACCACGCCCAGACCGGCACCGGCCCCGCCACCGTGGCCGCCGCCAGCGTGGCCGCCGCCAGCAGCACTGCCTGCAGCCGGAACATCATGGCGCCTCGATCCGTGTTCGCATGCTGTGGAGCCTGGCCGGCAGGTCGCCCGCGCACCACCCCGCTCAGCTCGCTTGTGGACAACGCAGCGCCCTGTGGACAGTCCGCGCAAGAAGGGATGATCTGCTATGGGATGCGCGATCCCCTAGGCTCGGGACGTGACGCGGGACTGGTACGCCTGGCACCACCGCTACGAGGATCCGACCTCGTCGTTGTCGCGGCGGCTGGCGGAGGTCCGCCAGCGGATCGCCGACGCGTTGGACGAGGCACCGCCGGGGCCCCTTCGGGCGGTCAGTCTCTGCGCCGGGCAGGGACGCGACCTGATTCCCGTGCTGGCGTCCCACCGGCGGGGCAGGGACGTGCGGGCCCGGCTGGTCGAACTCGATCCGCGCAACGTCGAGCTGGCCCGCGCGGCGGTCCGGGACGCCGGCCTGTCCGGCGTCGAGGTGGTACACGGCGACGCGGCCCGCACCGACGCCTACGCCGGACTGGTGCCGGCCGACCTCGTGTTGGCCTGCGGCATCTTCGGCAACATCTCCGAGGCGCAGGTGCGGGACCTGGTGCGCCATTGCGCGTCGCTCTGCGCCACCGGCGGGACCGTGTTCTGGACCCGACACCGGCAGCCGCCGGATCTGGTTCCGGTGATCTGCGAATGGTTCGCGGCGGTGGACTTCGAGCCGGTCGCGGTGAGCACCCCGGCGGAGGCAGTCGGCGTGGGCGTGCACCGGTTCCTCGGCGCGCCCCGACCGTTGCCGGCCGGCGCGACGATGTTCGAGTTCACCGAAGGCCGGCAGTCCGCCCGACCGAGCTGACCCGACGGGCCTGTGTGGACGGCCGGCGGCGGCGTCCTAGCGCAGTCCCGCCGGGGAGACGTGGCGGCACGGCCGTGGTGTGCCGCCACGGCCCAGCAGGGCATGCGGCGGGTGGGGGTCCGCCGTGGCCGCCCGGCCGGTACGCGGTACGCGGATCAGCCGCCGAAGCCGGAGTCGGCGGGCAGGGAGATGTCGGGCTTCTCCAGCTCCTCGACGTTGACGTCCTTGAACGTCATCACCCGAACGTTCTTGACAAACCGGGCGGGGCGGTACATGTCCCACACCCAGGCGTCGTGCATCTCGACCTCGAAGTAGACCTCGCCGTCGGAGTTGCGCACATGCAGATCGACCTGGTTGGCCAGGTAGAACCGGCGCTCAGTCTCCACCACGTAGGAGAACTGGCGGACGATGTCGCGGTACTCCCGGTAGAGCTGAAGCTCCATCTCGGTCTCGTACTTCTCGAGATCTTCCGCGCTCATCGCACTCCGCCTTCCATGACCACATCTTCCCCCACCGGCGCCGGAGGCCGAGGCTGCTCGCCCAACGCCACGCCGACGGTACCCCCTGCGCCGCCTGAGCGCTCCATCGGCTCGTCCAGGCGTGCGCCGAGCGGTCGCCGCGAACGGGGTGGGCGGCCGTCGAGACCGGAAACGGCGGCCACGTTGACGTAGGAGAACCGGTGCTCCCGGCACGGCCCGCGCTCCCGCAGCGCCGCGCTGTGCTCCGCGGTGACGTACCCCTTGTGGTCGGCGAAACCGTAGCCCGGGTGCTCGGCGTCCAGGTCGACCATGATCCGGTCCCGGACGACCTTGGCCAGTACGCTCGCCGCCGCCACGCAGGCGGCCACCCGGTCGCCCTTCCACACCGCCAGCCCGGGCACGCCGAGTCCGTCGACGCCGAACCCGTCGGTCAACACGTACTCCGGCCGCACGGTCAGCGAGGCCAGCGCCCGCCGCATGGCAGCCAGGTTGCACACGTGCAAACCCCGGGCGTCGACCTCGTCGGCCGGGATGACCACCACGGCGTACGCCAGGGCGCGCGCGACGATCTCGTCGTGGATCCGTTCCCGGCTGGCCGGGGTGAGCAGCTTCGAGTCGGCCAGCCCGTCGATCTCGCCCCGCCGCCCCTCCGGCAGCACCGCGGCGGCAGCCACCAACGGCCCCGCGCAGGCGCCCCGGCCGGCCTCGTCGGCACCGGCCACATGCCGGAAGCCGCGACGCTGTAGCGCCCGCTCCAACGCGTAGAGC
Organism: Micromonospora phaseoli; assembly: GCF_900109115.1. GTDB lineage: Bacteria > Actinomycetota > Actinomycetes > Mycobacteriales > Micromonosporaceae > Micromonospora > Micromonospora phaseoli. The sequence continues at coordinate 200,916 of NZ_FNYV01000001.1, read as the reverse complement.
CCGGCCTCACGACGTACCACGGTGCGTGGCGGGGTCAGCATGCCGCACCTCCCGGCGCGACCGCCGGGTCGGACAGCAGACGAGCCAGCAACTCCGCGAGATCCGGCGGATAACACCGCTCGGCGGTGCCGGCCAGCTCCTGCCCAGACCACCAGCGGTGCCCGTCGACGCTGCCCCGCTCCACCTCGCTGAAGCCGGCCGTGTCGACCTCGTGCGCCGCCACCCGCACCAGGAAGAACTGCTGCTCCTGCCGGTACCACACGCCGTCGAACGGAAACTCGATCACGTCGGTGTGTACGGGCTCGCCAACCTCGGCCGGACTCAGCCGCAGCCCGGTCTCCTCGGCCAACTCGCGCGTCGCGCCCTGCGCGTACGTCTCACCCGGGTCGAGACCACCGCCGGGGGTGAACCACCAGCGGCCGTGCTCAGGACGGGCCGGGTCGAAGCCTCTGAACAGCAGCAGCCGGCCGGCGGCGTCGACCAGGAGCACGCGAGCGGCGCGCCTCGGGGTGTAGACCGTCACCGCACCAGACTGCCAGACGCCACCGACTTCGCCCACGCCCCGGCTGTCAGGGCGCCGGGATCGCCTCGAACTGCTCCGGCACGGTCAGCAACGTGGCCCGGTCGAACGGCCAGAAGATCGTGAAGGCCCGCCCCACCACGTCCTGCTCGGGGATGGTGGCCGTGTCGATGTTCTGCCCCGACTGCTGGTAGTGCTCCAGCGAGTCGCCGGAGGCGGAGCGGTGGTCACCCATCACCCAGAGCCGCCCCTCGGGCACCTGAACGTCGAACTCCTGGTCCGCCGGCTTGTCCCGTTGACCGTCGATCGAGAAGATGTACGGCTCGTCGAGCGACTTACCATTGATCATCAGGCGGTCCTGGTCGTCGCAGCAGACCACGCGGTCGCCGCCCACGCCGATCACCCGCTTGATGAAGTCCTCCCCCGCGGGGTTGCCGCTCCACTCGACCGGTGCCTTGAAGACGATCACCTCGCCGCGGTGCGGTGACCGGAAGTTGTAGACGAGTTTGTTGACCAACACCCGATCGTCGATCTTGAGAGTGTTCTCCATCGACGGCGAGGGGATGAAGAAGGTCTGCAGTACGAAGGCGCGTACCAGTACCGCGACCACGATCGCCACCCCGAGGAGGATGGGCAGTTCCTTCCAGAACGAATGGCGCGACTTGTCGGTCTGCTCGTCAATCACGGAAGGAGCCTACGTTGCCCGGCTGGACGCCACCGTCCGGAACGCGCGAGAACGGATAGGGCGGCTGTAATCGGGAGAACCAGGACCACACCCCCGTCGGACGTGGGCCGGACCGGGGCGGCCCCACCGGTCGCCGCAGGCGGCGGGGCGACGGTGGCGAAGGTCTCGGGCACCGGCAGCGGATGCCATCGACTCGACGGCCAGACCACCGCGAACGCGCGGCCGACCACGTTGTCGATCGGTACCGTGCCCTGGCAGCGGGCGTCGAAGGAGACCAGCCGGTGGTCGCCGAGGACGAACATCTGGCCGGGCGGCACCACGATCTCCTCGAACCGCCGGGACCGGCACTCCGCCGGATTCGGTGGCAGGTCCAGCGGCGAGTCCCGCAGGACGTACGCCGACTCGTCCAGCGGGGTGCCGTTGACCAGCACCCGACCCTGGTCGTCGCAGCAGCTCACCCGGTCGCCGGGCAACCCGATGACCCGCTTGATGAAGTCCTTCTCGCCGGGGCGTCCGACGCCGAGCAGGTCACCGACGGTGCGGCCGAACCTGTCGACGAAACCCGTGGGCGGTTGTGCGTCGACCTGCGGGGCCCACTGGTCGGTGCCCCGGAAGACCACCACCTCGCCGCGCTCCGGATCTCGCACGTTGTAGACGACCTTGTTCACCACGACCCGGTCACCCACGAGCAGGGTGTCCTCCATCGACCCGGAGGGAATGAAGAACGCCTGGAGCAGGAAGGTGCGGATCAGCACCGCGAGGCAGAAGGCGACGATCAGCAACAGTGGCAGTTCCTGCCAGAGCGGCATCTGCGGCCTGGTGCGCCGGCTTCTCCGGCGCCACGGATCGGCCGCGCCGCTGTCGTCAAGCGCCTGTACCACGCCCACTCCCCGATCCGCAGAAACAACTACCGCCCGGGAGTCTCGTCAAGACTCCCCGGGCGGTAGTGGAGGTCACCCGCCACGTCGGGCGGGTCGCCGCACCGCTACGCCCGTACGACCAGGGTAGTGCGGACCGGCCAGTACGACATACGCGCAGTTCGGGCGGCGTGGCGGAGTGCGAGGTCAGCTCGGCTGCTTCTCGCGGAGCTCCTTGATCTTGGCCTTCTTGCCCCGCAGCTCACGCAGGAAGTAGAGCTTGGCGCGGCGGACGTCACCGCGGACCACGACCTCGATCCGGTCGATCGCCGGGCTGTTGATCGGGTAGGTCCGCTCGACACCGACGCCGAAGCTGAGCTTGCGGACGGTGAAGGTCTCGCGCAGTCCGTCACCCTGGCGGCGGATGACGACGCCCTGGAAGATCTGGACCCGGGACCGGTTGCCCTCGACGACCCGAGCGTGCACCTTGACGGTGTCACCGGCGCGGAAGTCGGGCAGGTCGGTGCGCTTCGACTGGGCGTCAAGGGCGTCCAGGATGTTCATCGCTGTGTCCTCGTGAAGCTCACGGCGCACCGTCACTCGGCGCGCGGGTGGGTGATACTGATCCCCGGATGGTGGCCGGTGGTAACCGACCCCGGTCGGGGACCCTCGCAGCCGTCCGCGGCGCAGACGACTGCGGCAACCCCTCTACTTTGCCACATCCGGTCCGGGCACCTGAAATCCGGCCCGGTCCAGGGCCGCGACATCCCGTTTGTCCAGGCTCGCAGGATCCAGCGCGGCGAGCATGTCGGGCCGGCGCAGACCGGTGCGGGCCAACGCCTCGTCCCGCCGCCAGCGGGCGATCCGCCCGTGGTCGCCCGAGCGGAGCACCTCCGGCACCTCCAGGCCGCGCCACGTCGCCGGCTTCGTGTACATCGGCGCCTCGAGCAGCCCGTGCGCGTGCGACTCCTCGGCCAGCGAGCCGGCGTTGCCGAGCACTCCGGGCAGCAGCCGGGTCACCGCCTCAAGGATCACCAGTACCGCGACCTCGCCGCCGAAGAGCACGTAGTCACCGAGGCTGACCTCGGTGACCGGCATCCGGGCCGCCGCGTGATCGAGGACCCGCTGGTCGATCCCCTCGTACCGGCCGCAGGCGAACACCAGGTGCGGCTCCGCGGCCAGCTCGTACGCCAACGCCTGGGTGAACGGCACGCCGGCCGGGGAGGGGACCAGCAGCCGCGGCGGGGGCAGCTCCCCCGGCGCCAGGGCGTCCAGCGCCTCACCCCAGGGCTCCGGCCGCATCACCATGCCGGGCCCGCCGCCGTACGGGGTGTCGTCGACGGTGCGGTGCACGTCGTGGGTCCAGCTGCGCAGATCGTGTACGGCCATCCGTAGCGTGCCGTTGGCCCGGGCCTTGCCGACCAGCGACAGGTCCAGCGGGGCCAGGTACTCCGGGAAGATCGACACGATGTCGACGCGCATCAGGGGTGCTCCGCAGGCTAGAGGTCGAGCAGGCCGCTGGGCGGGTCCACCACGACACGACCACCGGCGAGATCGACCTCGGAGACGATCGCCTTGACGAACGGGATCAGCGCGGTACGCCCCTCCGGGCGACGCAACACCAGCAGGTCGGAGGCGGGGGCGTGGTCGATCCGGACCACCTCGCCCAACCGCTCGCCGGCCGGGTTGACCACGGCCAGCCCCACCAACTGGTGGTCGTGGAACTCCTCCGGGTCCTCCGGCGGGGCGACATCGGCGCTGTCGACCGTGAGCAGGGTGCCCCGCAGCGCCTCGGCGACGTCACGGTCCAGCACCCCCTCGAAGGCGACCAGCAGCCGGCCCTGGTGCCACCGGGCGGACTCCACGGCCAGCCCCTCCGGCACCTGGAACGGCACCTCCGGGCCCGCTGTCGAGGGCTGCGCACCGCCGCCGGTGGCACCGTTCACCCCCGGCATGGTGCGCAACACCATGCCGGGAGCGAACCGTGTATCGGGCTCGTCGGTACGCACCTCCACGGTGACCTCACCGCGGATGCCGTGCGGCTTGCCGATCCTGCCGACGATGAGCAACATCAGTACGAGTCGACGATGTCGACGCGTACCCCGCGCCCACCGATGGAGCCGATCACCTGGCGCAGCGCCTTGGCGGTCCGGCCGGACCGCCCGATCACGGTGCCCAGGTCCTCGGGATGCACACGGACCTCCAGCCGCTTGCCCCGACGGGAGTCGACCATCCGGACGCGTACGTCATCGGGATGGTCGACGATGCCCTTGACCAGGTGCTCCAACGCCGGCCGCAGCGCCATGTCAGGCCTGCTCGCCAGCGTCCGCGGCGGGCTGCTCCTCGGCCTTCGGAGCCTCGGCGGCCTTCGGGGCCTCCTCAGCCTTCGGAGCCTCGGCCGTCTTGGCGGCCTTCTTCGCCGGCTTGGCCGGAGTGTCGGCCACGCCGGCGGCGGCCTTCGCCTCGGCCTCGTAGGCCGCCTTGCGGTCGGCCCGCTCCGGAGCGACCTTCAGCGGCGGCGGGGCCGGCAGGCCCTTGAACTTCTGCCAGTCACCGGTCAGCTCCAGCAGCCGCTGCACCGCCTCGCTCGGCTGGGCGCCGACGGACAGCCAGTACTGGACCCGCTCCGACTTGACCTCGATAACCGAAGGGTCCTCCTTCGGCTGGTAGATCCCGACGAACTCGATCGCCCGACCGTCGCGCTTGGTGCGCGAGTCGGCGATGACGATGCGGTACTGCGGGTTGCGGATCTTGCCCATCCGCAGGAGCCGGATCTTTACGGCCACGGTTGTTTCGCTCCTGTTGCGATCTCACCGGCCCGGTACGGGCGGTGCACGGGTGAGCGTCAACCGGCACAGTGGGGTTGCGCCGGACGACAGCTCGGGTGGACTGGCGACGCACCCGGGTTAGAGGGCGCCGGGCGCACGCCGGATACCAGCCAATCATTCTGCCAGATCCACCCCGGAACACTCGCACCGGACCGCCTCGGGCCCTCCGGAGCGATCCTGACGTGACGAATGACACACCGGGCTCAGCGGATCGGCGGGCGGTCCCAGCCGTCGGGCATCCGCTCGGGCGTGATCCACTCCGGCGGTGGGTCGAACTCGCACCAGGTGCCGTCGAACGGGAAGACGCCCGCCTCGGCCAGGGCGATCACCCGTTTGCCCTCGGCGCGTACGGCGGCCTCGTCGGTCACCCAGTAGTGCGCCGGGAAGGCGAGCCGCTCGACGAACTCGTCCTCGTCCTTCCACTCCCAGCTGCGGTCCGGCCGGACCCACACATCGAGATCCTGGTCCACGATGTCGACGCCAGCCAGCTCGCCGTCGTCCCAACGGATGCCGGGTTCCTCCAGATTGACGTACCAGCCGATGAAACGCCCCCGCGCGTCGCGGAACCACCAGACCGAGTGCGCCGCGCCGGTGGGCAAAAACTTCAGCAGGGGCGGGCCGTTCCAGCGGCCCTGCGCGAGGCGGTAGGTCGGGGTGAGCCACTCCTGGAACGGCACCCCCCGCATGCCCAGACCCGCCTCGTTGACCTCACCGGCCACCGGCGACCCGTCGGCCAGCCAGAGCAGCAGACCCCGCTCGTCGTCGCTGATCACTCGGGCAGGTCGTACCCAGCCGATCCGCCCTCGCCGCACGTTGCGGTGCACGACCAATCGGCCCGGCTCGAACCTCACGCGCCGACTCTACCGGCGACTCGCGGGCACCGACATCCGTCCGCCGCCACGCCGGTGTTAAGAAGGGGCCCCTGCTCTACCTGAGGCGTTAAGAAGGGGCCCTTCCTTACACCTCAGTAGGCGCGGGCGAGGATGGCGGTGAGGTCTGGCTCGTCCTCGGTGTCGGGCACCGACCCGTCGGCGCGTACCAGGCAGCGCACGGTGACGCCCTGACCGTTGGCCTTGGTCTCGCCGTCGACGCCGACCGCCGACCACGGCACCCGGGCCCAGCCGGTGGTCGCCGCCTCCAGCGCCTCGTCCAGCGTCGTCACCTCGACCGTGCGCGACACGCGGAAGGCGAGCGCCTGGTCGTGCAGGGCCTGCTGGTCGGCGGCGAGGGCGGCGAGGACCGCCTCGACCACGTCCGCCACCGGCGTGGGCGCCTTCGAGCCGTCCGTACGCCGGACCACGACCGCGTTTCCGGCGGCCAGGTCACGGGGGCCCACCTCGACGCGTACCGGGTAGCCACGCAGCTCGGCGTCGACGGCCCGGCGGCCGAAGGCGGTGTCGGTGCGATCGTCGAGCGCGACCCGCACTCCCGCGTCACGCAGCGCGTCGCGCAGCTTGGCCGCCGCCTCGGTGACGCCGTCGCCGTCCTTGACCACCATGACGTACGCCTGCACCGGGGCCAGCCTCGGCGGCACCCGCAGCCCGTTGTCGTCGCCGTGGCACATGATCAGGCCACCGAGCATCCGGGTCGAGGTGCCCCAGGAGGTAGTCCAGGCGTGCTCCCGAGCGCCCTCGGCCGAGGAGTAGCTGATGTCGAACGCCTTGGCGAAGTTCTGCCCGAGTTCGTGGCTGGTGCCGAGCTGGAGGGCCTTGCCGTCGCCCATCATGCCTTCGCAGGTGTAGGTGGCGGTCGCTCCGGCGAAGCGCTCCCGGCTCGTCTTGAGCCCGACCACCACCGGGATGCCGAGCACGTTGACCATCAGGTCCTCGTACGCCTCGTGCAGGATCTTCCGCGCGTAGGCGCGGGCGTCCTCGCGGGTGGCGTGGGCGGTGTGCCCCTCCTGCCAGAGGAACTCGCTGGTACGCAGGAAGATCCGGGGCCGCAGCTCCCAGCGGACCACGTTGGCCCACTGGTTGAGCAGCAGCGGCAGGTCCCGGTAGGAGTCGATCCACTTGGCCATGAACTCGCCGATGACCGTCTCGCTGGTGGGGCGCACCACGATCGGCTCGGCCAGCTGCTTGCCACCACCGTGGGTGACCACCGCCAGCTCGGGCGAGAAGCCCTCGACGTGCTCGGCCTCGCGCTTGAGATAGCTCTCCGGGATGAACAGCGGGAAGTACGCGTTCTCCGCGCCGGCCGCCTTGATCCGGTCGTCCATCTCGGCCTGCATCCGCTCCCAGATGGCATAGCCGGCCGGTCGGATGACCATGGTCCCCCGCACCGGTCCGTTGTCGGCCAGCTTCGCCTTGGCGATGAGGTCCTGGTACCAGCGGGGAAAGTCCTCCGCCCGGGGAGTGAGCACGCGCGCCATGACCGCACATCCTATGCGCCCCGCACCCACCTCCCACGCCCAACCCACCCGCACCCACACCCCCACCGCCGCGTTGATCAAGAGCTTTGCGTCGCCCGGGGGCCGGAACCCGACGCAAACTTCTTGATCAACGCAGCCGAGTGGGTGGGCTCAGGGGAGGGGATGGCCGCGGAGGATGAGGTGGGTGGGGGTGCGCAGGGCGTTGAGGTCCTGGCGGGGGTCTTCGGGGTAGATGGAGAGGTCGGCCAGGCCACCTTCGACCAGCCCGGGGAGGCCCAGCCAGGCGCGGGCGGCCCAGGAGGCGGCGGCGAGGACGTCCACGGTGGACATGCCGGCCTCTTCGTGCAGCAGGAGCATCTCTTCGACGGCGAGACCGTGGTCGATGCCGCCACCGGCGTCGGTGCCGACGTAGATCGGCACGCCGGCCTCGTACGCGGCCCGCACCACCTGCGGGAAGCGGTCGCGCAGGGCGAGCATGTGCTCGGCGTACCCGGGGAACTTCGCCCGGGCCTGGTCGGCGATGTGGCCGAAGGTACGAATGTTGATCATCGTGGGGATCAGCGCGGTGCCCTGCCGGGCCATCAGGTCGATCAGGTCGAGACTGAGCCCGGTGCCGTGCTCGACCGAGTCCACCCCGGCCCGCACCATGATCTCCACGGCCGACTCGCTGAAGGTGTGCACGGCGGCGCGTACCCCGGCGGCGTGCGCGGCGGCCACGGCGGCGGTCATCGTGTCGGCGTCCCAGGCCGGCGCGAGGTCACCGACGCCCCGGTCGATCCAGTCGCCGACCAACTTCACCCAGCCGTTGCCGGCGGCGGCCTGCTCCGCCACGGTCGCCGCCACCTCGGCGGCACCGACCTCCACGCCGATGTCGCGCAGGTACCGCTTGGGTGGCGCCACATGCCGGCCCGCGCGGATCAGCCGGGGCAGGTCGGGTTCGTCGTCCAGTTCCGGGTACGGGAAGGGCGATCCCGCGTCCCGAAGGGCCAGCACACCCGCGTCCCGGTCGACGCGAGCCAGGGCGCGTGCCTGGTCCAGCGAGGTGATCGGTGCGCCGCCCCGGGCGATGCCGATGTGGCAGTGCGCGTCGACCAGACCCGGCAGGATGAAGCCGCCGTCGGCGACCGTCTCCGCGCCGGGCACCGGGTCGAAGGTCACCCGGTCGCCGACCAGCCACAGATCCCGGACCTCGTCGTCCGGCAGGAGCACACCGCGCACATGCAGAGCCATGCGCACAGTCCTACCCGATCACTCCTCGTCGCGCGCGAGAAGCCCCGCCCGCCGCGCGGTCAGCGCCGGCAGATCGACCGAGACCTTCCAGGGCCGCTCGGTGACGAAGAGATCCTCGGTGTGGGTGGCGACCTCGTACTCGCCGGACGGGCTCAACGTGTACTCCGTCAGGGTCATCTTCTCGTGTAGCGGGTCGACGACCCAGTAGGTGTGTACCCCGGCGTGGGCGTAGACCTTGGCCTTGTCGTACAGGTCGCGGAAGGTCGAGGTGGGCGAGATGACCTCGACGGCGAGCAGCGCGTCCTCGACGGGGACGGGCGAACGGTTCGCGTGCTCGCGGCGGATGGCGACCACGTCGGGCCGGGGTTCGTTGCGCCGGTCGATCCGCATCGACAGGTCGATGCTGACCAGGTAGTCGGGTGGGCAGTTCACTCGTAGCGCGAGCAACAGCTCGACACAGAGATCCTGATGCAGGGCGGTCGGCGACGGCACGATCAACCTTCCGTTGACCAGTTCGTACGGAAGGTCCTCCGGCAGGTCGCCGAGGTCGTCGACCGTCCACTCCGACCGCTCGGGCGGGATGGGCAGCATGGGGGCCACGGTCATGACTCCTCCTTCCAGGGGCGGCATCACCCTAAGCGCCGACTGCGCCACCCGCCGTCACCAACACGCTCAGCGGGGCGGCTGGCCGCCCTTGCCGAACTTGTTGAAGTCGATCTTCGGTAGCTTGAAACCGGGCGGCAGACCCTGCCCGGCCGCCAGGTCGTCCGGGTTCATTCCCGGGGGCAGCTGCGGCATCCCGCCCGGGAAGCCGCCCGGCATCCCAGCGCCCGCGCCGGCCCGCGGCCGGTTGCCACCCTTGGTGCCCTTGCGCTTGTTCTTCGGCGACTTGGTCGCCTTGCGCCGACCGCCGGGCATGCCCATCATGCCGCCCATCTGCTTCATCATCTTCTGCGCGTCGGTGAAGCGGTTGAGCAGCTGGTTGACGTCCATCACGGTGACGCCCGAACCGTTGGCGATCCGGGCCCGCCGGGAACCGTTGATGATCTTCGGGTTGGTCCGCTCGGCCGGCGTCATCGACCGGATGATCGCGGTGATCCGGTCGAAGTGCTTGTCGTCCAGGTCGGCGAGCTGGTCCTTGACCTGCCCCATGCCCGGCATCATGGCCAGCACGTTGGCGATCGGCCCCATCCGGCGTACCGCGATGAGCTGGTCGAGGAAGTCCTCCAGGGTGAACTGCTCGCCGCCCATCAGCTTGGCGGTCATCTTCTCCTTCTGATCGGAGTCGAAGGCCGCCTCGGCCTGCTCGATCAGAGTGAGAACGTCGCCCATGCCGAGGATCCGGCTGGCCATCCGGTCGGGGTGGAAGACGTCGAAGTCCTCCAGCTTCTCGCCGGTGGAGGCGAACAGGATCGGCTGCCCGGTCACCTCACGGACCGACAGCGCGGCGCCACCACGGGCGTCGCCGTCGAGCTTGGACAGCACCACGCCGGTGATGCCCACGCCGTCGCGGAATGCCTCGGCGGTACGCACCGCGTCCTGGCCGACCATCGCGTCGATGACGAAGATGACCTCGTCCGGGTCGACCGCGTCCCGGATGTCGGCGGCCTGCTGCATCATCTCCGCGTCGATGCCGAGCCGACCGGCGGTGTCGACGATGACCACGTCCCGGGCGGCCCGCCGGGCGTGCTCGATGGAGGACTTCGCCACCTGTACCGGGTCGCCGACGCCGTTGCCGGGCTCCGGGGCGTACACCTCGACGCCGGCGCGGCCACCGAGCACCTGGAGCTGCCCGACGGCGTTGGGGCGCTGGAGGTCGGCGGCGACCAGCAGCGGCTGGTGGCCCTGGGCCTTGAGCCAGCGGGCCAGCTTGCCGGCGAGGGTGGTCTTGCCGGAGCCCTGGAGGCCGGCGAGCATGATCACCGTCGGCGGCTGCTTGGCGAACTGGAGCCGGCGCCCCTCGCCGCCGAGGACGGCGATCAGCTCCTCGTTTACGATCTTGATGATCTGCTGCGCCGGGTTGAGCGCCTCGGCGACCTCCGCCCCCCGGGAACGCTCCTTGACGTTCGCGATGAAACCCTTGACCACCGGTAGGGCGACGTCGGCCTCCAGCAGCGCGAGACGGATCTCACGCGCCGTGGCGTCGATGTCGGCGTCGGTGAGGCGCCCCTTGCCGCGGAGCTTGGTGAAGATCCCGGAGAGGCGGTCACTCAAGGTGTCAAACACGCGAACATCCCGTTTGTCAGTGTTCCGGCGAGCACGATGCGGCCGGCAGGCACAAGACCGGCCACCCGCAAGGGTAACCGTCCCACCCGGCCGCCGCCTCCTGCCCGCCGGGGGGCAACCAGTCCGGTGAGCCCGCGGAACCATGCGTCGAACGATCAGGAAGCCGCCGACTCCAGCGCCGGCCGCTGCCGGTCGCTGAGGGTGGCGGCCGGTTGTTAAGCGGGGGCCCCTTTACCACCGGAGGCGTTAACAGGGGGCCCTTCCTTACACAGTTCCTTACACAGCGCCCAGGACGGCGGCCTCCAGCCGGGCACGTTCGGGGTCGGAGGGCCACGCGCCGACGAGATAGAAGGCGTCCACCACATCGCCGCCGAGCGTGGCGATCCGGGCCGCCCGGACCTGGGCACCGGCCGCATCCAGCGCGCTGGTCACCCGGTACAGCAGGCCGGCGGCGTCGGCGGCACGCAACTCCAGCAGCACCGCGTCGGTGGCGGCGTCGCGGTGCCAGACCACCCGCGGCTGCGCTCCGGCCCCCCGTGCCGCCAGGGCGCGGCCGCGCAGCCGCTGGGTCACCGAGACATCGCCGCCCACCGCGCGGCGCAGGTCCGCGCTGAGCGCCACCGGATCCGGCGGCAGCCCGTAGCGCGGCTGCACCCGGCACTCGACCAGGGCCCGGCCGTCCACCGTCGAGGCGTCGGCGGCGAGCACCTCCAGCCGGTGCAGCGCCAGGCAACCGGCCACCGTCGCGAGCAGGCCCCGCCGGTCGGCCGCGGCCACCGCCACCCGATCCCCGGTCAGGTGTACGACCGGCAGCGGCCCGGCCACCAGCGCCGGATCCGGGGCCGGCGGCGCGGGTACGTCGCCGGTGTCGAGCGTGGTCCGGACCCGGGTGACCAGTTCGGCGACCAGCCGCCCCTTCCAGTCCGACCAGGCGGCCGGCCCGGTGGCGGCGGCGTCGGCGCGAACCAGCGCGTACAGCAGGTCGAGGGTGGTCACGTCACCGACCGCCTCGGCCACCCGGCCGATGGTGACCGGATCGGCGAGGTCCCGTCGGGTGGCCACCTCGGGCAGCACCAGGTGCAGCCGGACCAGGGTGGCGATCTGCTCCGCCTCCGCCGCCGGCAGGCCGATCCGGGCGGCGATCGCCTCGGCGATCGGGGCGCCCACCTTCGAGTGGTCGCCAGGCAGCCCCTTGCCGATGTCGTGCAGGAAGGCGGCGAGCAGCAGCAGGTCGGGCCGATCCACGTCACGGGTGTGCCGGCTGGCCTCGAAGGCGGTCTGCACCAGGTGCCGGTCGAGGGTGAACCGGTGCACCGGATTGTGCTGGGGCAGGCTGCGCAGCCGGGTCCACTCGGGCAGCCAGCCGTCGATCAGGCCGTACCGGTCGCAGGTCTCCCAGGCCGGGATCAGGCCCGCGCCGGCGCCGAGCAGCGTGGTCAGGGCGGCCCGGGCCTCGGCCGGCCAGGGCGTCGGCAGGGGCGGACAGTACGCGGCCAGCCACTCGCAGGTGGCCCGGGCGATCGGCAGTCCGGTGGCCGCCGCGGCGGCCGCGACCCGCAGCGAGAGGCTGGCGTCGGGGCGGGCGCCGATGGCGGTGCGGGCCAGCACCAACTCGCCGTCGTGCTCGACCACGTCCCGGGCGACCGGACGGCGTACCGGCCGACCGTCGGCGCCGCGGCGGCGTCCGGAACGCAGCCGGTCGGCGGCCCGGAAGGCGTCGTCCAGGGCGTGGCTGACGGTACGGGCGTCCCCGGCGACCCGGCGAAGCAGGGCGTCGCCGTCGCCGTCGCTCAGTGGCGGGGCGGACTCGGGTCGGGGCTGCGGCGTCCCGGACGGTACGGCCTCGGCCCGGCCGGGCGGCGCCTGCCGCAGACCGAGCAGCGCGGCCACCCCGTCGCGTTCCTGGGCGAGCAGCCGGTCGACCCGCCGGCCGACCTGTTGGTGCAGCGCGTCACGGGTGTCCAGCAGCCGGAGGTGCGCGGCGTGGACGGCGGGGCGCAGGGCGTCGGTGATCCCGGCGGTGGCGATGGCCCGCAGGATGCCGACGTCGCGCAGCCCACCGGCCGCCTCCTTGACGTCGCCCTCCAGCAGGAAGGCCAGCTCGCCGTGGGCCTGCCAGCGGGCGCCGGTGCTCTCCCGGAGCGGGCCGAGCTGACGTACGGCCGTGCGCCGCCAGTGGTCGGTGGCGCTGCGGACCAGCGTGTCGGCGAGTTCGGCGTCACCGGCGACGAGTCGGGCGTCGAGCAGTCCGAGAGCGACCTTGACGTCGTCCTGGGCGACCGAGAGCGCCTCGGCGACGGTACGCACCGAGTGGTCCAGCCGCAGCCCGGCATCCCAGATCGGATACCAGAGCGCGGCGGCCATCTCGTCGATCCCGGGCACCCCGGCGTGCACCAGCACCAGGTCGAGGTCGCCGTAGGGGGCGCACTGCCGCCGGCCCAGCCCACCCACCGCGACCAGGGCGACGCCCGGCCGGGCCGGCAGCAGCCGGGCCAGCCAGGCGTCGTACGCCTCCGACCGGGATCGGCGCGCCGTCGCCCCGATCCCGGCCGGTACGCCGATGACCTCGTTGACCAGGAGATCGGCACCACGAATCGGCTCCGAGGCTTCCTTGGCGGTCAACGAGGTCATCGAGGATGTTCCTACAGAGCGTCCAGGCCGCGTTCGCCGGTGCGAACCCGGACGACCTCCTCGACACCGGTCACCCAGACCTTGCCGTCGCCGATCTTGCCCGTCCGGGCGGCTCCGACCACGGCGTCCACGATCTTCTCGACGTCGATCTCGTCGGTGAGCACCTCCACCCGGATCTTGGGCAGGAACTCGACGGTGTACTCGGCACCCCGGTAGACCTCGGTGTGGCCCTTCTGCCGTCCGTAGCCCTGGACCTCACTTACGGTCAGTCCGGCCACGCCCAGCGTGTGCAGGGCCTCCTTGACGGCGTCCAACTGGTGCGGCTTGATGACCGCGGTCACCAGCTTCATGTCCAACCCCTCCATTCCGAGAACGTTAGCCGGCGACCTTTTCGCTTACCGGTTCGGTGGGTTCGGTCTTGGGCGTGGCCGAAGGCGCGATGCCCGCGGCGGCGAACGCACCGCCGCCGCCACCACCCGTCGTGCTGAACTCGTACGCGCTCTCCGCGTGCTCGGCGTTGTCGATACCCTCGACCTCGGCGTCGGCACTGACCCGGAACCCGATGGTCTTCTCGATCGCGAAGCCGATGAGGTAGGCGACCACGAACGAGTAGGCGAGCACGGCGACCGAACCGAGGGCCTGCTTGCCCAGCAGCGTGATGCCGCCGCCGTAGAGCAGACCGTCGTTGCCCTCACCGGCCAGGACCTCCATGGCCAGGAAGCCGATGAGCAGCGAACCGATGATGCCGCCGACCATGTGCACGGCCACCACGTCGAGCGAGTCGTCGTACTTGAGCCGGTACTTCAGGCCGACCGCCAGGGCACAGACGACACCGGCGATGACGCCGAGCGCGATGGCACCGAGCGGCTCCAGGAAAGCGCAGGCCGGCGTGATGGCGACCAGGCCGGCGATGGCACCGGACGCCGCACCGAGGGTGGTGGGCTTGCCGTCGCGGATCTTCTCCACCAGCAGCCAGCCGAGCACCGCGGCGGCGGTGGCGACCTGGGTGTTGATGAAGGCGACCGCGGCGGTGCCGTTGGCCGCGAGCGCCGATCCGGCGTTGAAGCCGAACCAGCCGAACCACAGCAGACCGGCGCCGAGCAGCACCATGGGCAGGTTGTGCGGCTTGAACTTGTCCTTCGGCCAGCTGACCCGCCGGCCGAGCACCAGCGCCAGGGCGAGCGCGGCGGCACCGGCGTTGATGTGCACCGCGGTGCCACCGGCGAAGTCGAGCACGCCCATCTCGAAGATCCAGCCGCCGCCCCAGACCCAGTGCGCGACCGGGAAGTAGACCAGGGTGGCCCACAGGCCGGCGAAGAGCAGCCACGGGCCGAACTTGGCCCGGTCGGCGATCGCACCACTGATCAGCGCGACGGTGATCACGGCGAACATCAACTGGAAGCCGGCGAACAGCAGGTCGGGGATCCCGCCCTCGGTGCCGCTTTCCAACATGCCACGCAGGCCGGCGGCGGAGAGATCACCAGTGATCCCGCCAACGTCCTCACCGAATGCGATGCTGTAGCCGTAGAACACCCACAACAGGCTGACCAGGCCGATCGCGCCGAAGCTCATCATCATCATGTTGAGTACGGACTTGGATCGCGTCATGCCGCCGTAGAACAGCGCCAGGCCGGGCGTCATGAGCAACACCAGCGCGGCAGAAGTCAAAATCCAGGCGGTGGCACCAGAATCTAGCTCCGGCACGCTGCCTCCTCTCAGGTTGTTTTCCCTCCCTCCCGGCATCGCGCAGCATCGCCCGTACGCCGGTTGCGCGGAAGCCTGATTGTCGGCTGTTTCACCCAAGGTCCCCGGCTGGTTTCCGAACCGTGACGGCTTGTTTCCAACGTGTGAAGAAAGTCGCACACATCGGTGACTTGGTGGGGGGCGGATCGGCCATTTGGCGCGGGGTCGCTCCCCCGACGGATCAGCGCAGGGCGTACTCGAGTGCCTGCCGTTCATAATCCAGCAGCCGCAGATCCCGCATCGGTCGGCGCAGATGGCCCTTGTGCACGATCCGCACGAAGGCCGGCTCTCCCGCCGCGGCCATCCGCCGGATGCCCTCCACATGATCGACGATCCGCTTGCGGATGGTCCGGATCAGCCGGTGCCGGTCACGCGGAATCAGCCCGTACGCGTCGGCGAAGAGCCGCAGCCGCCGCGGCCGGTCCGGGTGCTTCCAGCCCAGCGTGATCGAGTCCCGGTCGGAGAAGATCGGCACCCAGGTCCACGCCGCGTACGCCACGTCGTAGATCCGCGCGCCGGGCGAGGCGAGGTCGAAGTCGATCAGACCGAGGGTCCCGTCCGGCCGCCAGATCACGTTGTGCGGGGCCGCGTCGTGATGGCAGACGACCTCGGTGTCCGGCGGTGGCGGGCCGAACGAGCGCCACACCGCGTGCGGCGGCGGGACGAAACCGTACTGGGCGTCGTGGAACATCCGCAGCATGGTGGCGACGGTGACCAGCGCCTCGTCGGTGACCCAGTGCGGGGCCAGCGGGTACTCCCCGCACTCCCCCTCCAGATACGACAGGACCTCCCGGTTGCGCTCGTCCATGCCGAGGGCACGGGGAGCGCCGGTGAACCCGACGTACTCCAGGTGGCGCAGCAGGGCGTGCACCGACGGCGTCCACGGCCCGGCGTTGCGCCGGACCGTGTCACCCACCCGCACCACGGTGCTCACGTTCCCACCGTGCAGGGGAATCTCCTGCGAAGTCACGTACGGTCTCCCGAGGCGCTGCGACGGGTGGCTCGGGTCGCGCCAACCCGCGTACGCGCGATCGTCTCTGGTCACCCGAGGTTACGCGGTCGGACCGGAGGATTCGGTACCCAGCAGCGCGTCGACGAACTGCGCGGGGTCGAACGGCGCCAGATCGTCCGGGCCCTCGCCGAGGCCGACCAGCTTCACCGGGATGCCGAGCTTGCGCTGCACCGCGATCACGATGCCGCCCTTGGCGGTGCCATCGAGCTTGGTCAGCACCACCCCGGTGACGTTGACCACCTCGGTGAAGACGCGGGCCTGCTCCAGGCCGTTCTGGCCGGTGGTGGCGTCGAGCACCAGCAGTGTCTCGTCGATCGGGCCGTGCTTCTCCACCACCCGCTTGACCTTGCCCAGCTCGTCCATCAGGCCGATCTTGTTCTGCAGCCGGCCGGCGGTGTCGACGAGGACGGTGTCGACGCCGGTCTGGATGCCGCGCTTGACCGCGTCGAAGGCGACGCTGGCCGGGTCGGCCCCCTCCGCGCCCCGGACCGTCTCGGCACCGACCCGCCCGGCCCAGGTCTCCAACTGGTCGGCGGCGGCGGCCCGGAAGGTGTCGGCGGCGCCGAGCAGCACGCTGCGTCCGTCGGCGATGAGCACCCGGGCGATCTTGCCGCAGGTGGTGGTCTTCCCCGCGCCGTTGACCCCGACCACGAGCAGCACCGCCGGTACGCCGTCCTTCGGCGCGGTGTGCAGGGAGCGGTCCAGCCCCGGGTCGAGCGCGTTGACCAGCTCGGCGGCGAGCAGGGCGCGCAGCTCGGCGACCGACCGGGTGCCCAGCACCCGGGTGCGCTCCCGCAGCCGGTCGACGATCTCCCTGGTCGCGTCGACGCCCACGTCGGCGGTGATCAGGCTGTCCTCGATCTCCTCCCAGACGTCCTCGTCGAGCCGGTCGCGGCTGAGCAGGCCCAGCAGCCCCTTGCCGAGGACATTCTGCGACCGCGACAGCCGGGAGCGCAGCCGCACCAGCCGGCCGGCGGTCGGCTCGGGCACCTCGACGGTCGGTGTCGGCGCCTCGACGACCGGCGGCTCGACCAGGACACCGGTGGACAGATCCGCCTCCGGCGCCTGCACCGGCGGCCCGGCGAGGTCCTCCTCCGCCCGGGTGTCGACCTCCGTACGCGGCAACGGCGGCTCCGGCCGTCGGCGCAGCCGCGGCACGACCAGCCCGATGCCGCCGAGGATCAGCACACCGAGCAGGGCGAGAGCGATGAGGAGGTATTCCGTCATGCCGGAATCCTGTCAGATGCCGACGACCGCGTCTCAGCCACCGCTGCCGACGCCTGCTCAGGAAGCGACGGTAGTCTCGGCCACAGCCAGCAGTGGTGCGCGGCCGGCAGGGTAGTAAAGGATGAAGCTCTCTCATCTGGAGGTTCTGCATGCCCGCCGAGCTGCTCATCGGCCCCCTGCTGCGCCGGGTCGTCGGCACTCGGGCCACCGTCTGGCTGGAAACCACGGCGCCAGCGGTGGTCACCGTCCGCACGGCCGATGGTGCCACCGGCACCGCGCCCACCTTCAGCGCGTACGACCACCACTACGCGCTGGTGGTGGTCGAGGGACTCACCCCGGACAGCACCACCCGCTACGAGGTGCTGATCGACGACGAGGTGGCCTGGCCGCTGCCGGACAGCCGCTTCCCGCCCAGCGTGATCCGTACCCGCGCCGCCGACGACCGCGACCAGCCGGTCCGGCTGCTCTTCGGTTCCTGCCGGGAGACCACCCAGCACGCCACCACCCGCAAGCTGCCGCCGGACGCGCTCGACGCGTACGCCCGGCGGGTGCTGGCCGACCCCGACCCGGCCGCCCTGCCCGACCTGGTGCTGCTCCTCGGCGACCAGGTCTACGCAGACGAGACCTCGCCGACCGTGAAGCGCCTGCTGCGCCGCCGCCGTCGGCGCCCCGCGGGCGCGCCCAGCGACCAGGTGGTCAGCTTCGACGAGTACACCAAGCTCTATCTGGAGTCGTGGAGTGACCCGGAGATCCGCTGGCTCTTCTCCACCGTGCCGAGCGTGATGATCTTCGACGATCACGAGATCATCGACGACTGGAACACCTCGGCCTCCTGGCGGGCGGAGATGCGCGAGCAACCCTGGTGGGCCGAGCGGATCGCCAGCGGCCTGTCCTCCTACTGGGTGTACCAGCACCTGGGCAACCTCTCCCCGGACGAGATCGCGGCCGACCCGATCTTCGCCAAGGTGAGCACCGCCGAGGACGCCACCGAGGTGCTGCGCGAGTTCGGCGCGCGGGTCGACACCGAGGCCGACCTGGCCCACGACACCGAACGCTGGCGCGCGGTGCAGTACCAGTGGAGCTACGCGCTCGACCTTGGCAGGACCCGGCTGGTGATGCTGGACAGCCGGTGCAGCCGGGTACTGCTGCCGGGCCGGCGGGCCATGCTGCCACCCGGCGAGTGGTCGTGGTTCGTCGACCGCGCCCACGGCAACTACGACCACCTGGTGGTCGGCTCCTCGCTGCCCTGGCTGCTGCCGCCCGGCATCCACCACGTCGAGGCGTGGAACGAGAAGCTGGCCGACTCTTCCCGGCCCTGGGTCGCCGGCCTGGGGGAACGGCTACGCCGCGCGCTCGACCTCGAACACTGGGGCGCGTTCCGCCGCTCGTTCGACGCCCTCGGCGCGCTGTTCGCCCGCATCGGCAGCGGTACCCCCGGCGCGCCCGACGACCGCAAGGGCGCCGGACCGGCGTACCCGCCACCGGCGTCGATCAGCGTGCTCTCCGGCGACGTGCACCATTCGTACGTGGCCCGGGTCCGCTTCGCCGACCCCGCGGTACACACCCCCGTGCACCAGCTCACCTGCTCGCCGATCCACAACCAGGTGCCGGCCGGGATGCGTCCGCTGATGCGGCTCGGCTGGGCGCGCGGGCCGGCCGGGGCGACCCGGGCACTGGCCCGCACCGCCGGGGTGCGCCGTCCCCTGGTGAGGTGGCGCAAGCTGGCCGGGCCGTACTTCGGCAACGCGGTGGCCACGCTCACCCACGCCGGGCGTACGGCCGAGGTGACCATCGAGGGCACCACCAGTGACGGCCACCTCCGTGAGGTGGCCCGGCACCGGCTGACGAAGTGAAAGGAGGGGCCCCTTGTTAACGCCTAGCGTTGTACAGGGGCCCCTTGTTAACACGCTCGGACCCGTTCCGGCGCGTTCCGGCACGTTCCGGCGGGCAATCCACTCGACCGACGTCAGACCCGGGCGCGAGGATGTCCGGCATGACATGGAGAGCGCCGGAGATCACCCGTACCCCTGAGCCCTACGTTGGCGACGAGCGCACCATGCTCGAAGGTTGGCTCGACTACCACCGGCAGACCCTGCTGCTCAAGTGCGCCGGCCTGACCGCCGACCAGCTGCGCGCCGCGACAGTCGAGCCGTCCGGGCTCACCCTGCTCGGGTTGGTGCGGCACATGGCCGAGGTGGAGGCCTGGTGGTTCCGGGAGAACTTCGCCCGCGAGTCGGTCGACTACCCCTACGTCACCGAGGCGAATCCGGACGCCGACTTCGACGTCAGCGACGCCGACGCCGAAACCGACTTCGCCACCTACCACCGGGAGGTGGAGCTGGCCCGGGCCGCCGTCGCCGGCCGATCCCTCGACGAGACGTTCACCGAGGTCGGGTCCAAGGGACGGACGTTCAACCTGCGCTGGGTCTACGTCCACATGATCGAGGAGTACGCCCGGCACAACGGGCACGCCGACCTGATCCGCGAACGCATCGACGGCACGACCGGCGAATGACCGGCGTCAGTACGCCAGCGCCGCCCGCAGGTAGCGCAGGTCGCCGGGGCCGCTCCACCGGTGTGCCGACAGCCGCGCCACCCGGGCGCCGCTGACGGCCCGGTCCTCGTCGTCGACGAAGAGCACCTGGGACGGCGCGGTCTCCAGGGCCTCGCAGGCGGCCCGGAAGTACTCCGGCGCCGGCTTGTGTACCCCGAGCACCGAGGAGTTGACCACCACGTCCAGCTCGCCGACCAGGTCGAGCGCGGCCAGGTCGGCGTCGAGCAGGTCGGTGGCGTTGGTGCCGAGCCCGACCCGAATACCGGCCGCCCGCACCTCGCGGATGAACGCCAGCACGTCCGGATCCACCTCACCGCGGTAGCGCTGCCACTGCGCGACCGCGGCTCGGGCGCGCTCGGCGTCGCCCACCGACGGGGTGAGCGCGTCGGCCACGCTGGTCATCCAGTCGGCGTGGCTGACCTGGCCGGTCAGCACCGGTTGCAGGCGATCCCACTGCATGGCGATCTCTGCGAGCACGCCGGAGGAGAGGCCGTACTCCCGCTCCACACCGGCGGCGACCGCCGGATCCCAGCGGCGCAGTACGCCATCGAAGTCCACCAGGAGCGCCGTCGCGCGTTCCCGAACCACTAACCGTTCTCCTCGCCGCGGCCCTGCCGCTCGTCGTCCCCGTCGGCCCGGTTGAGCCGTTGGCTGATCACCTGGGTCACCCCACCGCGCATCGTCACGCCGTACAGCGCGTCGGCGATCTCCATGGTCCGCTTCTGGTGCGTGATGACGATCAGCTGGCTCTTCTCCCGTAGCTGCGCGAGCAGGGTGATCAGCCGACCCAGGTTCACGTCGTCGAGCGCCGCCTCGACCTCGTCCATGATGTAGAACGGGCTGGGCCGGGCGCGGAAGATCGCCACCAGCATGGCCACCGCGGTCAGCGACCGCTCACCGCCGGAGAGCAGCGACAGCCGCTTGATCTTCTTGCCGGGCGGGCGGGCCTCCACCTCGACGCCGGTGCTCAGCAGATCGTCCGGGTCGGTGAGGATCAATCGGCCCTCCCCGCCGGGGAAGAGCACGGTGAAGACCTGCTCGAACTCCCGGGCGGTGTCGGCGAAGGCGCTGGCGAAGACCTCCAGGATCCGTTCGTCGACATCCTTGACCACGGTGAGCAGGTCACGCCGGGTCGCTTTGAGGTCCTCCAGCTGCTCGGAGAGGAACTTGTACCGCTCCTCCAGGGCGGCGAACTCCTCCAGGGCGAGCGGGTTCACCTTGCCCAGCAGGGCCAGTTCCCGCTCGGCCTTGGCGGCCCGCTTCTCCTGCACCGGCCGCTCGTAGCGGACCGGCTCGGGCACCGGCAGGCCGTCGCGCTCCGCGGCGGCCACCTCGGCCTCCGTCGGCGGCACCGGCTGGCCCGGGCCGTACTCGGCGATCAAGGTCTCCATGGTCAGGCCGAAATCCTCGGCCGCCTTCGCCTCCAACTGCTCGATGCGCAGCCGCTGCTCGGCGCGGGCGACCTCGTCCCGGTGCACCTGGCTGGTCAGCCGTTCCAGCTCCGCGCCGAACCGCTTCGCGGCGGCCCGCACCTCCTGCAGCTCCGCCTCGCGGGTGGCCCGCTCGCGCGCCACCGCGTCCCGGTGCTCCTCGGCATGGGCGATGCTGGCGGTGAGCCGGGTCAACGCCTCCCGGGCGCCACCGGCGACCGCCCGGGCGATGGCCGCGCCCCTGGTCCGGGCGGCCCGCCGCGCCGCGGCCCGCTCCCGCGCCGCACGCTCCGCGCCGGCCTGCCGACGCAGCGAGTCGGCCCGCCCGGCGATCGAGGCGACCCGCTCCTCCGAGGTACGCACCGCGAGCCGCACCTCCATCTCGTTCTGCCGGGCCTGCGGCACCATCGCGGCGAGCTGGTCGCGTTCCTCGGTGGACGGTTCGGCGTCGATCGGGGTGGCCTCCGCCAGCCGCAGCCGCTCCGCCAACTCGGCCAGGGCGGTCAGGTCCCGTTCCCGGGCCGCCTCGGCGCGGGACCGGGACTCGCCCAGCCGGTCGGTCTCCGCCTTCGCCGACCGGGCGGCGGCGCCCAGCTCGGCCAGCCGGCGGGCGGCTGCGTTGCGGTGGCTCTCCGCCTCCCGCTTGGCGGCGGCGGCGTGCTGTACCCGTTCCTTGGCCTCGGCCACCACGGCCCGGGCGTCGACCAGTTGCTGCCGCAGTTCCGCGCTGGTCCGCTCGGCGGCGAGCCGGTTGGCCCGGGCCTCCTCGACGGCCGCCTGCACCTCGATGTAGCTGGGTGCCTTGGCCGACCCGCCGGCCGCCTCGTACGCCCCGACCACGTCTCCCTCCCGGGTGACCGCGCGCAGCTCCGGGTTGCCCGCGACCACCTCGGCGGCGGCCGAGAGGTCGTCCACCAGCACCACGTCGCGCAGCGCCCGGTGTACCGCGGGGCGGATCTGTGCCTCACACTCGACCAGGTCAGGTGCCCAGTGCGCGCCGTCGGGAAGTTTCGGCCGCAACGCGTCGGCCGAGCCGGACATGCCGGGTCCGGCAGGGCTACCGACGAGCAGCCCGGCTCGCCCGGCATCGGAGATCTTCAACAGGCGCATCGCCTCGACGGCCTCGTCCACGCCGGCGACCGCGACCGCGTCGGCCAGCCCGCCGAGCGCGGCGGCGAGCGCCGCCTCGTGGCCCGGGGCGATCGTGAGCAGGCCGGCGAGGCCGCCCAGCAGCCCAGGTACCTGGTCGGCGCGGGCCAGCAACGCGCCGGCGCCGTCCTTGCGGCGTAGACCGAGGGCGAGCGCCTCCTCGCGGGCCTTCCAACTTGCTGCGTCCTTCTCCGCCGCCCGTTCCGCGTCGGAGAGGGACCGGACGGTCGCCTGAGCCTTTTCCTGATCGGCGACGGTCTCGGCGTGCCGGGCGTCCAGGTCGGCGTTGTCGCGGTCCGCCTCGGTCGACTGCTCGGCGACCGCGTCCAGGTCGGCCTGCGCCCGTTCGGCCCGCACCAGCGCGTCGGTGTGCGCGGCGGCGAGCCGTTCGATCTCCTCGCCGGCGCTGGTGGTCCGCGCCCGGGCGGAGTTCACCTGCCCGGTCAGCCGGGCCAGCCCTTCCCGCCGGTCGGCGATCGCCTTCGCAGCGGTGACCAGCTCCCGCTCTGCGGCGGCGAGCTGACGCTCCAGCTCCTGCCGGTGCTCCACCGCCTCGGCCAGGCGGACCTGGTCGTCGGTGAGCGCCGCGCGCAACTCCTCCTCCTGCTCGCGGATCCGTTCGGCCTCGGCCTCCAACTGGTCCGGGTCCCGACCTGGACGCTCGTCGTCCGGCGTGGCACTGAGATGCCGTAGCCGCTCCACCGCGAGCTGCTCGATCGAGCGGAACCGCTCCTGCAGAGCGGAGAGTTTGTACCAGGTGTCCTGCGCGGCGGCCAACAGTGGAGCGTCGGAGGCCAGTGTCTCCTCCAGCTCACCGAGGCGGGACTGCACCTCGGCGTGCTCCCCCTCCACCTGCTCGCGCCGCTGCCGCAGCGCCGTCTCGTCGGCGATCTCCTTGTCCAGGGTCGTCCGCAGGGTGGCCAGATCGTCGGCGAGCAGCCGTAGCCGGGCGTCGCGCAGGCCGGCCTGGATGACGGCGGCCCGCCGGGCCACCTCGGCCTGCCGGCCCAGAGGCTTCAGCTGGCGGCGCAGCTCGGCGGTGAGGTCGGTGAGCCGGTTGAGGTTCGTCTGCATCGCGTCGAGCTTGCGCAGCGCCTTTTCCTTGCGCTTGCGATGCTTGAGGACGCCGGCCGCCTCCTCGATGAACGAGCGCCGATCCTCCGGTTTGGCGTGCAGCATCCCGTCGAGCCGGCCCTGGCCGACGATGATGTGCATCTCGCGGCCGATGCCGGAGTCCGACAACAGTTCCTGGATGTCGAGCAGTCGGCAGGAATCACCGTTGATCTCGTACTCGCTCTCGCCGGAGCGGAACATCCGGCGGGTGATGGAGACCTCGGTGTACTCGATCGGCAGGGCGCCGTCGGTGTTGTCGATGGTGAGGGTCACCTCGGCCCGGCCCAGCGGCGCCCGGCCGGCGGTGCCGGCGAAGATGACGTCCTCCATCTTGCCGCCACGCAGCGCCTTCGCGCCCTGCTCGCCGAGCACCCAGGCGATGGCGTCGACGACGTTGGACTTGCCGGAGCCGTTCGGGCCCACCACACAGGTGATCCCCGGCTCAAGCTTGAACGTCGTCGCGGAGGCGAAGGATTTGAAGCCCTTCACCGTCAGGCTCTTGAGATGCACCTTCTCGATCCTCGTCCGGTGGCCGCCGTACCGTCGCCCGGCTGCGCGGACCCTGGTAAACCCGCAGACTAACCCGGGGCCTGCTCGGGCGCGCGACGCGACCCGCCTGCCGGTCGCCGCGCGCCGTCCGGCTCCGGCAGTCGCACCGAACGGCCATGTCAAAGGGGTACGCACAGAGCTGCGCGCCGGCACATCGTGTCGGCGCGCTTTGTACGGGTGGTGCTGTTCAGTTGTGGCGACCAGGTGGTTCAGTCGCTTGCGGCGACCAGGTGGTTCAGTCGCTTGCGGGCGACCAGGTGGGTCAGGTCAGCGCGGGCTCGGCCAGACGGAGCAGGTCGTCCGCCTCCGCCGCGGCCGCCGCGAGCCGATCGTTCTCGGCGCGCAGCCGGGTGACCTCGAACTCCAGTGACTGAACCCTGGATCGCAGTCGGGTGACCTCGTCGAGCAGGCGCCGATCGGGCGCTGCACCTACGTGGCCGTAGAGGGCCTTCGCCATTCTTAACTCCTTGATTTGCGCTGCCGGATGGCCGGCCAACGCGCGCCCTGTATACGCGACTACCATTCCCAACGAATTCTGGGCATGGCCGGGCGCGACCGGCGACACCTCCATATTGAGCCGACAGCCCCTGCTTCGTCAAGTTTTCGCAGGCCGTAGATCATCTCGGCGTCGACCTGACCCGTCATCGGGACGGCTGCCACAAGGCGCGGACACGCTCTGTCCGGACGCACCAACTCTACGGTGGCGAAACGGCGGAACACCTCACCCGGACGTACAGGCTCGCCTTAACTCTTCCTTAGCCACATTGCTGCTGCTCAGAACCACCACGTAGCGTCACCCCGGCCCATAACCGACCCGTGGAGGCGACAGGCGTGCACGGCTGGAACGATCCGATCGACCCGGAGGGCACTTCCCGCCGACCGGAGCCGCCGACCGACGACCCGGCCTGGCTGACCGACCGACCGGCACCACGGTCGTCATACCTGTTCGGCGACGAGCCGGAAAGCCCGTCCGACGGGTGGTACCGCGACCAGCCGACCGAGCAGTGGCGGGCCGCCACCCCGCCTGCCTCGTTCCAGCAGGACACGGGACGGCCCTACCGGGACGGCGGGCACCACCACGACGGCGGGCACCACGACGGCGGGCACCACCACGACGGCGGGCGCTACCAGGCCATCGAGCCGGAAGGCGGGCACTACGAACCGTCCACCGGCGGCTGGGCCGAGGACCAGTCCACCGGCGGCTGGGCGGTGGACCAACCCACCAGCGGCTGGGCAGTGGACCAGACCACCGGATTCGTCGGCCCGGCCGACGACCCGACCGCCCGCCACGCCGTGGACTGGACCGGACGCCACAGTGCGCCACAGGCCGGTGCCTACGATCTCGGCGCGTACGACACCCCTGGTCATCAGTACGCCGATCAGCCCGGCGGGTACGCCGTGCCGGACCCGCCGCCGCGCTACGGCGTACCGGACGCCGCTCACGGTGTGGCCGAGCTCGACCAGCAGGACGCCGAGCCGGCCCGGACCGGCCGCCGGTCGCGCCGACTGCGGCGCCCGCTGGTGATGGGCGGAGCCGCTGCCGCGGCCACCCTCGTGGTGAGTATCGGCGTCGCGGCCCTCGCGCTGCCCGGCGATGACACTCCGACCAACACCACCGCCGGCGAGGCTTCCGTCGCCACCACTCCGGCGCTGCCCACGGAGGACGAGGCGATCCCCTTCGACTCGCTCGACACCGAGAGCCCCAGCCCCAGCCCGAGTGTCTCCCCGAGCACCGCGTCGCCGTCACCGAGCCGCACCACCAAACCCAAGCCGACGCCGGCGCGCAGCACCGCGGCCTCCCGGCTGAACGTCGACCGCCAGGGCAGCCCGAGCCGTGGCGCCGCGGCCAGCCCGTCTCCCGCCAGCAGCGCCACCTCGGAGACGACCCGGGTCGTCGAGCTGGTCAACGCGGAACGGGCAAAGGCCGGCTGTGGCGCAGTGAGTATCGATCAGAAACTGATGACCGCGGCCCAGCGGCACAGCCAGGATCAGGCCGACCACCAGAACATGTCGCACACCGGCAGCGACGGCAGCAACCTCAAAGCGCGGATCGAGCGGGTCGACTACGTCGCGCGCGCCTACGGCGAGAACGTGGCCTGGAACTATCAGACGCCGGCGGCGGTGATGGATGGCTGGATGAACAGCGAGGGCCACCGGGACAACATCCTGAACTGCACCTACACCGAGATAGGCGTCGGGGTGGCGAGCAGCAACGGACCGTACTGGACGCAGGTCTTCGCCGCGCCGGGCTGACCCGGCGGCTGCCCGCCGTGGTCGGCACCACCCTGCCGATCGGCGCGGTAGCACCAGCGGCGAGTCCTTGTCGGGTCTGTGCTCGTTTGACCGGGTGAGGTACGCCAGGGCCGGCGTGCCGGCTCGGGCGGCCCGGTGCCGACCCGCGACCTGCGGAGCTGGCGATGCGGATCGGGCTGGGCTGGCAGCGGGCACAGTGGCTCCGCCGGGCGCTGTCGGCCGGGCTGGCGGTGACGCTGCTCGCCCCGGTGACCGCCTGCCGGCCGGAGATCACTCCGTCCGGTACGCCGACCACCTGGCCGGCCGACTCGGCTCGGCACTGGCAGTGGCAGTGGCAGCTGGCCGGGGTGCTGGACCCGGCGGTCGAGGCCGACGTGTTCGTGCTCGACCCGGTCGGCACGACGGCGGCGCAGACCGGCGAGCTGCGCTCGCGCGACCGCCGGCTGGTCTGCCAGGTGCACGTCGGATCGGTCCACCCCGACGACCCGGATGCGAGCCGGTACCCGGAACGGGTGCGCGGCGTCACGTCGACCCGTACCGGGCGCACCTGGCTGGACGTACGCCAATGGGACACGCTGCGCCCGGTGCTGGCCGACCGGTTCCGGCTCTGTCGGGGCAAGGGCTTCGGCGCGGTGCTGCTCGCCGACGCCGACGGCTACGACCGGCGCTCCGGCTTTCCGCTGGAGTTCGACGACCAGTTGCAGTTCAACCGCGAGGTGGCGGCGCTGGCCCGTTCGCTCGCTCTCTCCCCCGGCCTGCTCGGCGCCCTACCGCAGGTAGCCGCGCTGGCGCCGGACTTCGACTTCGCGGTCAACGAGGAGTGCGTGCGCCTGACACAGTGCGCAAAGCTGTTGCCCTTCGCCGACGCCGGCAAGCCGGTGTTCCACGTCGAGTACACCGGGGTGCCCGCCGATTTCTGCGTGACCAGCGTGGGCTACGGCTTCGCCTCCATCCGCAAGAACCGCACCCTGGACGCCTGGCGCCTGCCCTGCCCGCCACCGTGAGCCCACCTAGTCAGGGGGATCAACCGCGCAGCGCGCCCCGGGGCCGCGGCTGGCAGCGCGGGCAGCTGTACGACGACCGGTTCATGAACGCCTCGCGACGGATCGGCGAACCGCAACGGCGGCAGGGCTGCCCCTCGCGTCCGTACGCGTTCAACGCCCGGTCGAAGTAGCCGCTCTCCCCGTTGACGTTCACGTAGAGCGCGTCGAAGCTGGTGCCACCCGCGGTGATCGCCTCGCCGAGCACGTCCCGCACGTGCGCGAGCAGCCGCCGGGCGGCCGGAGCGGTCAGCGCGTCGGTGGGACGGGTGCCGTGCAGCCCGGCCCGCCACAGCGCCTCGTCGGCGTAGATGTTGCCCACGCCGGAGATCAGGCTCTGGTCGAGCAGTGCCCGCTTGACCTCGGTACGTCGGCGGCGCAGCGCGGCGACGAACTCCGCGTCGGAGAACTCCTGGTCCAGCGGGTCCCGGGCGATGTGCGCGATCTCCGCCGGCAACGTGCCGCCGCCCTCGCTGACCGACAGCCCGCCGAACGTACGCTGGTCGACGAAGCGCAGTTCAGGGCCGTCGTCGGCGAAGCGGAAGCGGACCCGCAGGTGCGCCTCCTCGGGCGCGGCCGCCGGTTGCAGCAGCAGTTGCCCGGACATCCCGAGGTGTCCGACCACCGCGTCACCGCTGTCCAGCGGAAGCCAGAGATACTTGCCGCGGCGGCGGACGTCGAGCACGGTCCGGTCGGTCAGGACGTCGGCGAAGTGCGCGCCGCCGGGCAGGTGTCGGCGGACCGCCCGAGGGTGGCGCACCTCGACCGAGGAGATCCGTCGACCGGTGACCCACCGCGCCAGCCCCTGCCGGACCGTCTCCACCTCCGGCAGCTCAGGCACGGCGCGCCTGGAACTCGACCTCGCCAACCATCTCCCGGCCGTCACCGGCCGCAGCGTCCACCTGGTCGTCCGCCGGCTCCGCGATGTGGTCGGCGCTCGTGTCGGGCTGCTCGGTGAGGGTCCGCCAGGCGGACTCCGCCGCCCGCTGCTCGGCCTCCTTCTTGCTGCGCCCGTTGGCGCCGCCGTACCGGTTTCCGGCGACCACCACCCAGGCGGTGAAGGTCTTCAGGTGGTCCGGGCCGGCCCCCTCGATCCGGTACTCCGGCACGCCGAGACCGAGGGCGGCGGTCAACTCCTGCAGGCTGGTCTTCCAGTCCAGCGCGGCACCCCGGCCCGCCGACTCGGCCATCAGCGGGTCGAACAGTCGGTGGATCACGATGGCGGCGGTGTCCAGCCCGTACTGGAGGTAGATCGCGCCGAGCAGCGCCTCCAGGGTGTCGGCGAGGATGCTCGCCTTGTCCCGGCCGCCGGTGGTCTCCTCGCCCTTGCCGAGCAGCATGTACGGACCGAGCCCCTCCGGGCCCAGGCCGCGCGCCACGTCGGCGAGCGCGCGCATGTTGACCACGCTGGCCCGCAACTTGGCCAGTTGCCCCTCCGGCAGGTCGGGGTGGTTCTCGAAGAGCGCGGTCGTGATCACCACACCCAGCACCGAGTCGCCCAGGAACTCCAGGCGCTCGTTGGTGGGCAGGCCGCCGTTCTCATATGCGTACGAGCGGTGGGTGAGTGCCCGCTCCAGCAGTGCCGGGTCCAGTGAGACGCCGAAGGCGGCCTCCAGGTGGCCGATCGAGGGCCGCCGGCGCTTGTCATTGCTCATGATGTGCGTACCTCGGTATCGGTCGTGCGGTCGGTGCGGTCTCCGGCGATCAACGCGGCGACCCGGTCGGTGGCGTCCTGCCGCCAGAGATGGGCGGCCAGGGCGATGCCGGAGGTGATGTCATCGGCGCGGGCGGCGCCGTGGCAGACGACCACCGTGCCGGCGACTCCGAGCAGGGCGGCCGCCCGCGGTGCGCCGCCGCCGGGCGGCGAGCCGCCGGCCATGGCATACGCGCCCTCGATGGCCTTGAGCAGCACGTTACCGGTGAACCCGTCGGTGACCACCACATCGGCGCGCGTGCCGAGGCAGACGTCGTACCCCTCGACCAGACCGACGTAGCGGGCGGCACCGGGCAGGACGGCCGTGCTGAGCATGGGGTCGGCGAGCCGGCGGGCCCGGTCGCCCTTGCCGGGTTCGGTGCCCACGGAGAGCAGTCCGACGCGGGGTGCGGCCGCGCCGTGGGCGACGGTGGCGTACGCGGCACCGAGCACGGCGTGCCGGGTCAGCGTCGCCGGGCTCGACTCCAGCGAGCCTCCGACGTCGAGCAGCACGACGGGCCCGGGGACGGCGGGCAGCACGGCGGCGAGGGCCGGTCGCCGGACCTGGGGCCAGCGGCCGAGCCCGAGGGCAGCGGCGGTGACGGTGGCACCGGTGGAGCCGGCGGAGACCAGCGCGTCGGCGAGACCCTCGCGGAGGGCGGCGACCGCCGCCCGAACGGTCGTCTCGGTACGGGCGACAGTGGGATCGTCGGCCATGTCGACGGCGGTGTCCGCCGGTCGAACCGAGATGCGGGCGCGTTGCGCCGGATCGAGGGCGTCGATCAGCGCGCCGGCAACCTTGATGGGGCCGACGAGAAGCAGGTGCAGGTCCGGGTCGGCGCGCAGCGCCCGCAGAGCGCCGTCCACCACTACGGCGGGAGCATCGTCCCCGCCGAGGAGGTCAACGGCGATCCGTGCGGTGCCCGGCTCCCTCGCGACGCCGGCCGGGGAGAGCCGGCCGGCGTCGGCGGGGGCGTCGGGCGATCGCCGGGGTGTGCGCACCAGCCGACCTGTGGTCGGAGGCGTCACTCGGCGTTCAGGTCAGACCTCGAGGACCTGGCGGCCGTTGTAGGTGCCGCAGACGGAGCAGGCGGCGTGCGGCAGCTTCGGGGACTTGCACTGCGGGCAGGCGACGGTCGCGACCGCCGCGGCCTTCCAGTTCGCCCGGCGGGACCGGGTGTTGCTGCGCGACATCTTGCGCTTGGGGACGGCCACGGTTCTTACTCCTCTGTACGGGTCAGTTGCGACAGGCCCGCCCAACGCGGGTCGATCTGCTGGTGGCTGTGGTCGGCCGGCAGATCGTCCCCGTGCACCCCACAGTCGGGGCACAGGCCGGGGCAGTCCTGGCGGCAGAGCGGATTGGTCGGCAGCGCGAGCACCACCGCGTCCCGCAACGCCGGTTCCAGGTCGATCAGGTCTCCCTGCATTCGACCGACCTCATCCTCCTCGGTGGTGGCGTCCGTGGTGCTGTTCTCGTAGGCGTACAGCTCCTGGATCGTCACCGCCACCGAGTCGTTGATCTCACGCAGGCAGCGCCCGCACTCGCCCCGGATCGGACCGCTGACGGTCCCCGACACGAGCACGCCCTCGGACACCGACTCCATCCGCAGATCGAGGTCGAGGTCCGCGCCTTCCGGCACGCTGATCAACTCCACGCCGAGGTCCGACGGCGCCGGGACCACCCGTTCGACGGTACGCAAGGCACCAGGCCGGCGCGGGAGCTCCCTCGTGTCGAGGACCAGCGGTGACCTGGGGTCGAGTGAAGTGGGTGAGTTCTTGGGCATAGTTCAGACTCCGGCCGGTGAGAGGCCGACAAGCGAGGTTACCTGGACGGACACCCCAGCGTCGAACCGGGGCCGACCAGCATCCCTGTCGGCGCTGGCGGTGACGTTGGCGGCGGTGCCGCTCAGAAGGGCAGCGGCCGCTCCGCCTCGTCGCCGGCGAACGTACCGATCTCCCGCAGCGCGTGCATCTTGTCCCGGCCGCGCTCTATCGAGGCCAACGCCCGGGTGAGGAACTGCTCGAAGTTGGCCAGCGCCGTGTCGACGTAGTCGTCGACCTCCTCGCGCAGCCGCTGCGCCTCGGCGCGGGCCTCGGCGATGATCCGGGCACCCTCGTGCTCGGCCGAAACCGTGATCTCGTTCACCGAGACCAGGCGGGCGTGTTCCGCCTCACCTTCGCTGATGATCCGGTCGGCCTCCCGCTTGCCGGCCTCCATGATCTTGTCCCGTTCCTCCAGCAGGGCGGCGGCCCGGCGCAGATCAGCGGGGAGTTCGGCACGCATCTCGTCGAGGGCCGCGATCATCTCACCCCGGTCGACCATGCAGTTGTTGCGCGACATCGGGACGGAGCGCGCCTGCTCCACGATGGCGATCAGTTCGTCGATGCGGTCGAGCGGGTCCACCGGTACCTCACTCCTGTCGTTCGTCGGGCCGATCTACATCATGCGGGCCGCGGACGGTTTCCCGCCTCATCCAATGATGTCGTCCCGTGGCGAGCCCGCACCCACCCGCTCTCCCGGCGCGTCGCCCCACCCCACCCCGTCCACCTCGACGATCTTGCGCTTCCTGTCGCCGCAAAGACCGCCGAAAGGGGCAAGGGCGACCAGAATCCGTGATCGGGGAGTGGGGAAAGGGGTCAGGTGGGGGGGACCAGGCGGGCCTTCAGGGCCTCGCGGACCAGGTCGGGGACGTGGGAGGTGACGTCACCGCCCCACTTGGCCACGTCCTTGACAAGGCTTGAGGAGAGGAAGGAGTAGAGCGGATTGGTCGGCATGAACAACGTCTCGACCCCGGCGAGGCCGATGTTCATCTGGGCCATCTGCAGTTCGTAGTCGAAATCGCTGACCGCCCGCAAGCCCTTGATCAGCACGGTCGCCCGCTGAGCCCGGCAGAAGTCCACCAGCAACCCGCGGAAGGACTCCACCCGGACGTTGCCGTAGGAGGCGGTCACCTCGCGCAGCATGTCGATCCGCTCCTCGACGGTGAACAGGCCGCTCTTCGACTGGTTGACCAGCACTCCGACGATCACCTCGTCGAACAGCCGGCTGGCTCGGCCGACGATGTCGAGGTGACCGTTGGTGACCGGGTCGAACGAGCCGGGACACACCGCACGTCTCATGATCGGCGACCGTACCAAAGGGTGGTCTCGCCGTACCGGCGACTGCGCAGGCCAGTGACGCCCTGCACCCACTCGACCGGCCCGCTGCGGCTGGACCGCTCCACCACCACCAACGCCCCCGGCGCGAGCCACCCCCCGTCGACCAGTGCCACGAGCATCGCGGCGACGTCGTCGCCGGGCAGCGCGTACGGCGGGTCGGCGAAGACGACGTCGTACGGGTCACCGTCCGGGCCCGCGGCCAGCACCGTGGCGACCTTGCCGGTGGCCAGCCGGGCGACGGGACCCACCCGCAGGGCCGTCATGTTCTCCCGGATCACCCGGGCCGCACGCGGGTCGGACTCGACCAGCAACGCGTACGCGGCCCCCCGGGACAGCGCCTCCAGGCCGACCGCGCCCGAGCCCGCGTAGAGGTCGGCGAATCGCGCACCGTCGAGATCCGTCTCCGCCTGCACGGCACTGAACAGCGCCTCGCGTACCCGGTCGGAGGTCGGTCGGGTGCCGGCGCCCGGTGGGGCGCTGATCCGCCGGCCGCCGAGACTGCCGGCGACGATGCGGGTCACCGCTGGCTCCTGCTCATGCCTGCGACGCTACGCGACGCCCGATCGGCGCCGATCGACCGGAGGGTGATCCCGGCGTACTCGACCGAGCACCTTGCGTATAGCAAAGATCGCGAATTGACCACATCATTCTTAGGTCTCCCCGAAGGCTGCGGCGCGCCGCCCGACCCCGGCCCGGGGGCGGGTGGCCCACCCGGTCCACGCGGTCCCGGCGCAGCCGGCCCATCGCCGTCACCACCGACGGCGACACCAGGAGGCGACCCCGCCCTCGTGGCCGACATCGCGTCGCGGGCCACCGGACCCACACCGGACGTGGGTGCGCGAAGCCTCGACTTGATCACAGACCGTACATCAATGATCTCGAATCAATAACATCATGCTTAAGCCTCCCTGAGGGCTGTTTCGTTCCTCACGTTCTCGCTAGGGTCTGCCGGGTGCCGGCTACATCGCCGCCGGCCATCGGCACGGACAGGCACCCTCTCAGGCGCGGCACACGCCGCCAGCGCCGTCCGTCCCACCCGTGCCGACCCTGACGCATCTTCACCCCGGGAGTACGCGTGATCCGACCCAAGCTGTCGCTGCGGCGACCGCTGGCTGTCCTGGCAGCCGCTCTCATCGGCATGACCGGAGCAGCGGTGGTGGCCACTCCGGCCGCCGCCCACCACACCACCATCACCGCCACCGCCGTCTGTGACCAGCTCAGCGGCGAGCGGGTGATCACGTGGAAGGTGGTCAACAGCGAGCGCGACAAGGCCGCAACGATCAAGAAGGTGACCGCCGAGCCGTCGAGCCCGGTCCAGGTGCTCGTCCCGGGTGCCGAGGCCGTCGACCTGCAGGGCGTGGCGATCAACAGGGGCGGCTTCGTCGAGGCCGTGCAGCGGGTGCCGGGTGACACCGCGAGCGCCAAGCTCACCGTCGAGGCCCGCTGGGACAACCGCCGCGAGCGCACCAACGATGGCACCATCAGGCTCGACCGCGACGCCCCGTGCCAGCCGGCGCCGAAGTGCATCGACGCCAGCCAGGCGAAGTACAGCCACACGTTCGACGGCCCGAACGGCAAGGCGACCGTCAAGCTGGAGGGCGACCTGCCGCTGTGCGGTGAGGAGAAGCAGTACTTCACCCTGGTGTCGTACTTCGCGCCGCGCCCGCAGTTCGCCACCCCGCAGTACGTCTACGGCGAGCCGGACAGCAACTTCCTCGGTGGCACCCAGACCGAGATCGAGCTCAACGTCGGCGTTCCGGACTGCCACACCCAGGTCGACCTGATCTGGGGCGGCGTGGACGAGGTCATCGACCCGCTGGTCGAGGACGGCCCGCGCTACGGCAACAAGAAGCTCGGCGAGCGCGGCGCCCCCGGCAACCGTTCGTCCGGCCCGCCCGGCTGGTACAACGGCGGCAGCAAGAACTGCACCACCCCGGCGTCCACTTTCGCCTCCTCCTGCGACGGCACCGTCACCGTCTCGCTGAGCAACGACGGTTCGATCTCCAAGTACCCGGTGGAGTTCGAGGTCCGGGGCGAGAACGGCTGGTCCAAGACCGTCACGGTCGCGCCGGGCAAGGCCGACAACGAGACCGTCGTGCCGGCCGAGAACGCCGGCAAGATCGAGGTGCTGGTCGAGGGCAAGGTCATCGAGAACGGCACGTACTCCTGGGAGCGTCCCGAGGACTGCCCGCTGCCGACGGTCACCACTGACGCCGACTGCGAGACCTTCGGCCTGACCGCCTCCAACCCGGAGGGTGGCGTGCCGGTCAAGGTGGAGTTCACCTACGGCGACAAGACCGAGACCCGTACCGTTGCGCCGGGCTCCTCGGAGAAGGTCACCTTCCCGGCCGGCGACGACGAGGCGGCCCTGGTCGTCCTGCCGGAGCTGGGTCTGGAGCTCGAGGTCATCTACGCCCCCGAGGGCTGCGGCGGCGGTGGCGGCGGCGAGGAGCCCCCGGGTCTGCCGGTGACCGGTGCCGCGGCCGGCGGCATCGCCGCGGGCGCCATCGCTCTGCTGGCGGTGGGCGCGGTGCTGTTCGTGCTGGCACGGCGTCGGCGGGTCCACTTCACCGCCTGAGTTGATCGTTAAGAAGGGGCCCCTGCTCTACCGCAGGCGTTAGAAGGGGGCCCCTCCTTACACCGCATTGTCTGAGGGCGCGCCGTTGGCGCGCCCTCAGCCTTTTTCGAGGTACTCTGCGCGATCCGCGTCGACCAGGGCGGCGACCGAGGCCGCCAGCGCCGGATGCCGGACCAGCTCCGGATCCTCCTCGACCAACGCGATCGCCTCCGCCCGCGCGTCACGGATCAGGTCGGCGTCGCGCAGCAGCGACAGCAGTCGCAGGTGTGACCGGCGACCGGACTGTGCGGCGCCCAGCACGTCGCCCTCCCGCCGCTGCTCCAGATCCAGCTCGGCGAGCTTGAACCCGTCGGTGGTGGACGCCACCGCGTCCAGCCGTTCCCGAGCGCTGGTGCCCTCCGTCGCCTCGGTCACCAGCAGGCAGATCCCCGGCGCGCTGCCCCGGCCCACCCGGCCCCGCAGTTGGTGCAGCTGGGACACGCCGAACCGGTCGGCGTCGAGCACGATCATCATCGTCGCGTTGGGTACGTCGACGCCGACCTCGACCACCGTCGTGGCGACCAGGACGTCCAGGTCGCCACCGGCGAAGGCCCGCATCACCGCGTCCTTCTCGTCGGCCGGCAGCCGGCCGTGCAGGACACCGACGCGCAGGCCGTGCAGCGGCCCCTCGGCCAGCAACGGGGCGACCTCGGTCACCGCCAGCGGCGGTCGCCGTCCGGTGTCGTCGACCGCCGGTGGCTCCTCGTCGGCGCCGGAGCTCTCCTCCCCGATCCGCGGACAGACCACGTACGCCTGGTGGCCGGCGGTGACCTCCTCGCGCAGCCGCCGCCAGGCCCGGTCGAGGAAGGCCGGCTTCTCGGCGGCCGGTACGACGTGCGAGGCGATCGGCGATCGGCCGCGCGGCAGCTGGGAGAGGGTGGAGATCTCCAGGTCGCCGTAGACCGTCATGGCCACCGTGCGGGGAATCGGGGTGGCGGTCATGACCAGCACGTGCGGCGGCTGCTCCGCCTTGGCACGGAGCGCGTCCCGCTGCTCGACGCCGAACCGGTGCTGCTCGTCGACCACCACCAGGCCGAGATCGGCGAAGTCGACTCCCTCGTAGAGCAGCGCATGGGTGCCGAGCACGATGCCGGCGGAGCCGTTGGCGACCTCGGCCAGTGCCCGGCGTCGGGCCGCGGCACCCAGTGAGCCGGTGACCAGCTCCACCCGGGTCGCCTGGTCGGCGGCGCCCAGTTCGCCGGCCTGAGCGAGCGGGCCGAGCAGGTCGAGCATGCCGCGGTAATGCTGGGCGGCGAGTACCTCGGTCGGGGCGAGCAACGCGGCCTGCCCGCCCGCGTCGACCACCTGGAGCATCGCCCGCAGGGCCACCACGGTCTTGCCGGAGCCGACCTCGCCCTGCAACAGGCGGTGCATCGGATGGCCGGTGGCCAGGTCGGCCGCGATCTCGACACCCACGTCGCGCTGCCCGGAGGTCAACTCGTACGGCAGCCGGGCGTCGAACGCGTCGAGCAGACCGCCCTGGCGCGTCGGCCGGGGGCGCGCGGGTGAGGCGGCGGCGTCGCGCTTGCGCCGCACCAGGGTCACCTGCACCGCGAAAGCCTCGTCCCACTTCAACCGGCGACGGGCGCGGTACAACTCCTCCCGGCTGGACGGCCGGTGGATCTCCCGCAGGGCGGAGTCGAGACCGACCAGGTTCCGGCTGGCCCGCACCGTGGCGGGCAGCGGATCCGCCGGCGGCGTGACGGTGTCCAGCACCACCCGTACGCAACGCGCGATCACCCAGGTGGGCACCGCTGCGGCGGCCGGGTAGACCGGGATGAGCGCCCCGGCGAACTCCTCGATCTGCTCGCTGGCGGCGGCCTCGGTGTCGGTCTGCTCCCCGAGCAGGACGTACTCCGGCCCGTTGAGCTGCCGTTTGCTCCGGAACTCGGTGACCTTGCCGGCGAACAGCCCCCACCGACCGGGCCGCAGTTCACGCTCCCGCCACGCCTGATTGCCGAAGAAGGTGAGGGTGAGGGTGCCGCCGGTGCCGTCCCCGACGGTCACCTCCAGCAGGTTGCCCCGGCGCTGGCGCATCGGGCGTACCGCGGTGCGCTGCACCTGGGCCAGCACGGTGACCTGTTCGCCGACGTCGAGGGCGCGGATGTCGGTGTGCTCGCCACGCTCGTCGTACCGGCGCGGAAAGTGGTAGATCAGGTCGCCCGCGGTGTGCAGGTCGAGGTGGCCGGCGAGCGCCTTGGCGGTCTTCTCGCCGACCAGCTTCTTCAGCGGTGTGTCCAGGTCGGCCGGATCGGCGGTCATTCGACACCCACCAGCAGGGGGTAGTGCGGCTGCCCGCCCGGGTAGGACTGCACCTCGACGAAGGGCCAGCGCCCGGTGATGTGGGTACGCACCGCGTCGGCCAGCCCGTCGGGCGCGTCGGCACCGACCAGCAGGGTGACCAGTTCGCCACCACCGCCGAGCAGCCGGTCGACCAGCGCCGTGCAGGTGCCGACCAGGTCGGCGCCGATCAGGTGCACCTCGCCCTCGACCAGGGCGAGCACGTCCCCGGCACGGCACGGGCCGGCGACGGTGAGCGCGTCCCGACCGGCCCGGCAGACCTCGGCGTACCGGCAGGCGCCGGCGGCCTCGGCCATCGCGATGACGTCATCGGCGAAGCGGCGTCGCGGATCGCGCACCGCGAGCGCGGCCAGCGCCTGCACCGGCGACCGGGTCGGCACCACGCTGACCTCGATCCCCAGCCGGTGTGCCTCCTCGGCGACCTGATTCGCCACCGCCTGCGCGTCCGGGTCGTTGGGCAGCACCACCACGCGGGCCGCGCCGGTGGACCGCACCGCGTCCAGCAGCTCCCCTGTCGAGGGATTGCCCGGCACCACCACCGCGCCCTCACCGGCGAGCAGCTCGGCGATCCCGGCACCGGCGGCCACCACCACGGCCGCTCGGCCGTCCGGGGCCGCGACGGACTCCGGCGCCACCTGGTCGACGAAGCGGGTCACCGAGATCTGGTGCGGGCGGCCGGCCACCACCCCGGCCTCGATCGCCGCGCCGACGTCGTTGACGTGCACGTGCACCTGCCAGGTGCCGCCGGTGGTGTTGCCGTCGCCGACCACCACGAGGGAGTCGCCGAACGCGTCGAGCGTGTCACGCATCTGCCGTACCGCCTCGGGCTCGGCGTCGAGCAGGAACTGCACCTCGTAGGCGTACTCCGGGGAGCCTGTCTCCCGGGCGGCGCCGGCTGGCGGCGGCGCGGCCCGGGGCGCGGTCGGTGGACGGGCCGGGGTCTCCCCCGTGACCACCTCGACCAGCGCGTCCAGCAGCAGGCAGAGCCCTCGCCCGCCGGCGTCGACCACGCCGGCCCGGGCCAGCGCCGGCAGTTGCTCGGGCGTGCGGGCCAGGGCGGTCGCGGCGGCGCCGGCCGCCGCCCTGACCACCACCGGCAGGTCGTCGCTGCCGGTGCGCTCGGCCGACTCGGCCGCAGCGGCGACCACCGTGAGCAGGGTGCCCTCCACCGGCCGGGCGACCGCCGCGTAGGCCGCGCCGGTCGACGCGCGCAGGGCGGCGGCCAGCGCGCGGCCCCGCACCTGCGCAACGGTGGCCAGCGTGTCGGCGAGCCCGCGCAGGATCTGCGAAAGGATCACCCCGGAGTTGCCCCGCGCGCCGAGCAGAGCACCCCGGGCCATCAGGCGCAGCGCGTGCCCGTGCGCGGTCCAGGTGCCGTCGGCGTGGGTGTCGAGATCCATCGCGAGGGCCTGCTGGGCCGAGGTGAGGGTGAGCACCAGGTTGGTGCCGGTGTCGCCGTCGGGCACCGGGTAGACGTTGAGATCGTCGATCTCCCCTTGGTGCCGCTTGAGCGCGGCCAGTCCGCTGGCGCACCAGCGGCGCACGGCGGCGGCGTCGAGGGTGTCCAGCACGGTGGAAGCCTACTGGCGTACGCTGACAGTCGCCGGACGCCCGGGCGTGTCCCGCGTCGTGCGGGTCTCCCGGGCCGGATCGACCGGTCGCCATCGACGTGGCTGCTCGACGCCGTCACGCCGCAGAGCCCGGTTGGGCAGGCGGATCTGGTATCGGGTACCCTGGCCAGGTTGCCCGGGCAGCGCCTGGCGGCGACTTCATGAACGTTTCAAATCCCAGGAGTATCCCGTGGCTAGCGTGTGTGACGTCTGTGGCAAGGGGCCGGGCTTCGGCCACAACGTGTCCCACTCGCACCGGCGGACCAACCGCCGCTGGAACCCGAACATCCAGTCGGTGCGCACCCCGGCCGGTGGTGGCACGACCAAGAAGCTGAAGGTCTGCACGTCCTGCATCAAGGCGGGCAAGGTCACCCGCGCCTGACGCGGCACCACCGCTACCTCGACGCCGACGATGCCGGCGGGCCACTGGTCCGCCGGCATCGTCGTGTCCGCAACCCTGCCTGGGTGTTAATGGGGGGCCCTTCCTATACCGGAGGCGTTAACAGGGGGCCCTTCCTTACCGATGATCAGAGGGTGCGGCCGAACGACAGGCAGCCGGGCTCGTCGGCGTAGTAGCCGAAGTTCGGGATCCGCTCGTAGCCGGCCGCGGTGTACAAGGCGATCGCCTCGGGCTGCCGGTCGCCGCACTCCAGGATGATCCGCTTGCGGCCGTGTTCGCCCGCCGAGCGCTCGATGGCGGCGAGCACCGCGCGGGCCACACCGCGCCCCCTGGCCTGCGGCGCCGTGTACATCCGCTTCAGCTCGGCGGTGTGGCCCTCGACTCCGTGACCACGCCAACCGCCGCAACCGACCGGCTGTCCGTCGAGGTAGGCGACCAGGAACGTCCCCGCCGGCGGAGTGAACTCGCTGGCGTCGACCGGGGTCTCGTCGCCGCTGCCGCCGTACCGGGCACCCAGGTCGGCCAGCGTGGCGGTGATCAACTGCTGCGCCGCCGGCGAGTCGAACGGCACCGGGTGGATCTCGATCTGCTGCACCTGTGCAGGGTACGACGTCGGGTACCCGGCACCCGGAGGCAGCCGGTCAGCGGAAGTGGTCCCAGCCGGCCGGCCCCTCGAACGGACGGCCGTCCACGGTCACCCCGGAACCCGCGGCGACCCGGCCGATCGGCCGCCACCCCGGTGGCAGCTCCGTCGCCGGGGGAAAGGTCGCGGCCAGCGCGTGATCGTCGCCACCGGCCAGCAGCCAGGCGTACGGATCGACGCCGAGCGCCTGAGCGGCGTCGCGCATCTGCGGCGGCACCTCGAAGGCGTCCCGGGTGAGGTCGACGGCCACCCCGCTGGCCTTCGCCACGTGCCCGAGATCGGCGAGCAGCCCGTCCGAGACGTCGATCATGGCGGTGGCGCCCAACCCGGCGGCCTGCGGCCCGGCCGGATAGGGCACCTCGGGTCGCCGGTACGCCTCGACCAACAGCCGGGGCGTACGGAAGCCGCGGGAGAGCACCGTGAACCCGGCCGCCGCGTACCCGGTGCGACCGGCCAGGGCGACCAGGTCGCCGGGACGGGCACCGGCCCGGGTCACCGGCGCTCGCCCGCCCAGGTCACCGAGGGCGGTCACGGCGATGGTCAGGGTGGGGCTGGCCGACATGTCCCCACCGACCACGCTGGCGCCGACGCCGGCCGCCTCGGTGCCGAGTCCGTCGGCGAGCTCCTCCACCCAGTCCGTCGCGACATCGGTCGGTACGCAGAGCGCCACCAGCAGGGCCGTGGGATCGGCTCCCATCGCCACCACGTCGGCGAGGTTCGCCGCCGCCGCCCGGCGGCCGATGTCGTGCGCGCCGGACCAGTCCCGGCGGAAGTGCCGCCCCTCGACCAGTACGTCCGTCGTGGCGACCACCCGGGCGTCCGGTGCCGCGACCACCGCCGCGTCGTCACCCGGGCCGAGCAGCACCGTGGATCCGTACGTCAACCGGGCGGTCACCCGGTCGATCAGACCGAACTCGCCGACACCCGCGACACTCACGACGGCACTCCGCTGCGCTGCGTGCCCCCGTGAGACACCACCACCCTGAGCCTGATGGTTCGCTCGCACCGCTCGCTCACTGCTTCTCCTTGACCACCGATAGGGATCAGCCCTGGTCCGTAAGGTACTTTCTCCCTTCGGGCCGCCTGGCGGGCGGCGACGGAGGGAGGTCGAGTCGTGGTACAGGCGTACATCCTCATCCAGACAGAGGTCGGCCGGGCACGTGACGTGGCCGGTCTCATCGCGGATCTTGCCGGCGTGGTCCGCGTGGACGCGGTCACCGGGCCGTACGACGTGGTGGTGTTGACCGAGGCGAACACCGTTGACGAACTGGGCAAACTCATCGTCAGCAAGGTGCAGATGGTGCCCGGCATCACCCGTACCCTCACCTGTTCGGTGGTGCGCCTTTAAGTGGACAAGATCTCCGAGTCCCCCGTCGCCGAGGCCGACCGCCCGGACGCGCCGAAGGCAACCGGGCGCACGAACCGCAGCGCGGCGCTGATCGCCACGGCGGTGGCCCTGCCGGTGACGCTGCTGGTGGCCGCGCTAGCATTCGCCAACCTCGCTCCGGACACCCCCGCCGCCACCCCGGACCCCTCGCCTACCACGCCCCAGGCGCAGTCCACCACGCCGGTCGAGATGGCCGCACCGGCCCTGGCCGAGCGACCGGCCATCGTCTGCCGCGCCCTGCTGTCCCAGCTGCCCACGGCGATCCGCGAACTGGCCCAGCGGCCGGTCACCGCCGGACCCGAGCAGAACGCCGCATACGGCGACCCGGCGCTGACGGTGGCCTGCGGCGGCACCGAGCCCGAGGTGGCTCCCGACGAGCATCTCGTGCTGGTCAACTCGGTGTGCTGGTACACGGTGGAAGGACCCGACGACACGCAGCTGACCACGGTCGACCGGGAGACCGCGGTTACCGTGCGGGTGCCGCACTTCTACGGCGAGGCGTTGCAGTGGGTGTCCCCGATCTCCAGGACCGTGGCCGAGTCGATCCGCTCGGCCACCCCGGCACCCTCCGGCTGCACCTCCTGACCCACCCCACCACCCCCAGCACGGCGGACGGGAAGGACGCGGCGGACGCGGTGCCCGGGTGCCGGCGGAAGGTCAGTACTGGCCGGGGCCGCGGGTCAGCGCGGTGCGGATGAGCCGGTCGACCAGCTTCGGGTACTCCAGGCCGGCTGCCGCCCACATCCGGGGAAACATCGACGTCGGCGTGAAACCGGGCATGGTGTTGAGCTCGTTGAGGTAGACGTCCAGTTCAGGGGTGACGAAGAAGTCGGCCCGGGCCAGCCCGGCGCAGTCCAGTGCGGTGAAGGCGCGCACGGCATAGTCGCGTACCTGCCGGGTGACCCGCTCCGGCAGGTCGGCCGGGATGTCGTACTCGCAGGCGGACTCGGCGTCGATGTACTTGGCCTCGAAGTCGTAGAACTCGTAGTCGCCGACCACCCGGACCTCGGCGAGCACGGACGCCTCCGGCACACCGCCGGCCTCGCCCTCCAGCACACCGCACTCGATCTCCCGGCCGACGATCGCGGCCTCGACCAGCACCTTGCTGTCGATCGCCCGCGCGGCGGCGACCGCCGCGTCCAGCTCGGCCCAGTCGGTGACCTTGCTGACCCCGAAGGACGACCCGGCCCGCGAGGGCTTCACGAAGACCGGCAGGCCCAGTCGCTGCTTGTCCGCCTCGCTCAGCGTCGTTCCGCTGCGCAGCACCGCGTACGGGCCGACCGGAATGCCCTCCGCGGCGCAGAGCTTCTTGGTGAATTCCTTGTCCATGGCGGCGGCCGAGGCGAAGACCTTCGCACCGACGTACGGGATGCCGGCCATCTCCAGCATGCCCTGGATGGTGCCGTCCTCGCCGTAGGCGCCGTGCAGCACCGGGAAGACCACGTCCACGTCGGCGAGCGCCCGAGGCCCCTCGGTCGGGTCGAGCACGAGCAGGCCGCTGCCGGTCGGATCGGCCCGCAGCACGATGTCCGTGCCGGACTCGGCGGTGATCTCCGGCAGCTCACGGGCGTTGATCGCCAACTGGGTGGGATCCCCACTGGTCAGCACCCACTGTCCGGCCCGGGTGATGCCCACCGGCACCACCTCGAACTCGTCCGGATCCAGGGCACCGAGCACGCTGCCGGCGCTGACGCAGGAGATGCCGTGTTCCGGGCTACGGCCGCCGAAGACGATCGCCACGCGGGTCTTGCCTGGGGTGGTCACTGCGGTCACCTTTCCGGGACGCACTGCTGGCGCTCTCCCGGATGACCTTACTGTGCGTGGCGGGTACGGGTAGCCGATACCCTGCGGGAACGCGGCACAGCCGCATTCCGTCAACCCGCAATATACGGTGCGTAATCGGACGTGCCTAACCGGCCAACTCGCCAAACGCGTGCCGGCGGCCGATCGCGA
Organism: Micromonospora phaseoli; assembly: GCF_900109115.1. GTDB lineage: Bacteria > Actinomycetota > Actinomycetes > Mycobacteriales > Micromonosporaceae > Micromonospora > Micromonospora phaseoli. The sequence continues at coordinate 157,735 of NZ_FNYV01000001.1, read as the reverse complement.
TCACCTTGACCCGCTGCCGGCCCGCCCGCACCATCCCCAGCGCCATGAACGCCCCGGCGATCCGATCTGCCGCCTCCCGGCTGCTCGCGCCGACCACCTGGCGGCGGCGCTCGGGTGCGGTCCGCTCGTTACGTCCGTCCATCTCGTTCGGACGGACGTCAGTCAGCACCACCAGGAAGCGTGTCATCGCCGGCCGCCCCGGCGCTCACCGAACACCCGCTGACCAGTACGCACGTCGATTCCCTTCCGGTGGCCGACAACTGGCGCGGCACACGGCGGTCGGGTACGGGGGAAAAACCCGACCGCCGCGCGCCCCATCCCCTCCGGTCGCTCACCACCACCGTCGCCACGACAACCGGCGGTGAGGACGCGCTGACAGACTGACAGCTCCATGGGCATGAATGCAACTCTCACCGACGTTCTCTCATGTACAGGTTCCCAAATACGTGCGACCATCAATACATGGCTCCGAAGACCGCACGTGCCCGTCGGTTGGGCATCGCGCTGCGCCACCACCGCGAGGCTGCCGGCCTCACATTGGAGGCCGCGGCCGACGAGATCAACAGCACCCGCAGCACGCTGTCTCGCTACGAGAACGCGCAGACCCTGGTCAACCCGGCCACCGTGCGCGCCCTGCTCACCCTCTACGGGGTCGGCGCGGACGAGGTCGCGGCGGCCGTCGCGCTGGCCAAGGACGCGCGCAAGCCGGGCTGGTGGGTCTCCTACTCCTACCTGCTCGACCGGCGCACCATCGACTTCATCGCACTGGAGGCCGAGGCCACCGGCATCGCCAACTTCGAGCCCTCGGTGGTGCCCGGCCTGCTACAGACCGCCGACTACATCCGTGGTGTGATGCGGGGCGGCCCGCACACCCTCAGCGACAACGACGTCGAAGAGCGGGTGCACCTACGGCTGGACCGGCAGCAGCGGCTCACCGGGGAGGATCCGCCGATCTTCGACGCGATCCTCGACGAGGCCGCGTTGCTGCGCCCGGTCGGTGACCACTCGGCGACCCAGGCTCAGCTGAGCCATCTGCTCAAGATGGGCGAGCTGCCGAACATCACCGTTCAGATGATCCCGCTGGCCGCCGGCTACCACCGGGGCACCCGAGGTTCGCTGCACATCCTCGAGTTCGCCGACCCGGAGGATCCGATCATCGCCTCCGTGGAGACGGTCGCCGGGCAGATGGTGCTCGACCGTCCCGGCGACCTGCGTACCTGCACCAAGATCATGGAGCATCTGCGCACGGTCGCGCTCAGCCCGGCGGCCAGTCGCGAGGCAATCTTCAAACTCCTGAGGGGACGGTAATGCGATGACACCGACGACCAACGCGGCGGTGGCCGTGGCCGGATGGCGCAAGAGCAGCCACAGCGGCGACGAAGGAGCCTGCGTGGAGGTGGCGGTCGTCCCCGGGACGGTGGCCGTACGCGACTCCAAGGACCCGCACGGCCCGCTGCTGCTCTTCCCGCCGGCAGCCTGGTCCGCCTTCGCCCAGGCCCCGCCGATGCACTGAACCACGCCGGGAATCGCACCCAGTGCCGCTGACCGGGCCGGTAAGGGCACCGCCGGCCCGGTCAGCCCAGCGTCGCGTCGCCGACCAGTGGCGGCGCCGCCGTCGGCCCGGCGCGTACCGCCTCCAGCGCCGCGAGCGCGGCGCCCCGGGCACCGGCCATGTCGCGCTCCGGGACCAGCGCGAAGGTGGCCAGCGCGGCCTGCTCGGTACGGAGCATGGTGTGCTCCCGCACGGTCGCCAGGAACCAGTCACGGAACTCCGGCGCCGTCTCGACCACCCCGCCACCCACGAAGTACGCGTGCGGGTCGGTGAAGTTGGCCGCGACGGTGAACAACGCGCCGAGCGCCCTCGCCTGCTGGGCGAAGATCTCCCGGCCCAACTCGTCGCCCCGCTCGCCGTACCCGCGGACCAGCTTCGCCGCCCGGGCCGGCGGCTCGGCGGCCAGCGGATGCCCGGGGAAACGGGTCAGCCAGTACGGCAGCAGGTTGCGCTCGATCGCGGTCAGCGAGGCGAGGCTCTCCGCGTCACCGGCGAAGCCGCAGGCGCAGGTCGGTACGGGCTGCCCCGGTGCCAGCACCTCCGACAGCGGAATGTGCACGTGCCCCAGCTCGCCGGCCATCCCCGCCGCACCGGCGATCACCCGGCCGTTCTCGACCAGGCCGCCACCGAGCCCGGTGCCGACGATCGCCGATACCGACGACCGTCGCATGGCGTCGGCGCCGAAATACACGTGGTGCGCGTAGAGCGCGGCGGCGTTGCCGTCGTTGTGGTAGACCACCGGCAGTCCGAGCCGTTGCGCCAGCGCCCCCCGGACGTCATAGCCGCGCCAGGCCGGCTGGGAGAAGTTCGTGGACCCCTTCGACGAGATCACCCCGGTCGCGCTGGCCGGGCCGGGCGTGTCCAGACCCACCGCCCGGACCAGCTCGCGGGCCACCCCGGTGAGGGCCAGCACGCCGTCGAAGGCGTCCGCCATCGCCGCCACCGCCGCCTCCGGTCCGGCCTGCACCTGACTCGGTGTCTCGACCAACCGGTCGACCAGGAACCGCCCGTCCATCGTCAGCACGGTGGTGTTGTTGCTCGTACCACCGTTGTCGATCCCGACGACCACCGGCACCGTTGCGCTATCCACCCGAACTTCGCCTCCCGCCGTCACGACCTGACGTGAGGCTAGTTCTCGTCCGGCCCGCCCGCCACGGCAGACCGTCGACAGGCGGTCATCGCGGTGGCGTCCAGGTCGTCGTCCCGGACCACCGTCGGCACCAGTCCGGCACCGGTCAGCACGGTACGAAACTCGTCGACCTGCGACTGCCCGACCTCCACCACCAGGTGTCCGCCCGGCGCCAGCCAGCTCGACGCGCCGGCGGCCACCCGGCGCAGCACCGCCAGGCCGTCAGGCCCGCCGTCCAGGGCCGCCGGGGGCTCGTAGCCGCGCGACTCCGGCGGCATCAGCGCGATCGCGGCCGTCGGCACGTACGGCGCGTTCGCCACCACCAGGTCCAGGCCGCCGTGCCAGGCAGCCGGCAGCGGATCGAACAGATCGCCGGCGAAGACCGGCACGGCCAGCGCGGCCAGGTTCCGCCGCGCGCAGGCCACCGCCATCGGGTCCAGATCGACCGCGGCCAGCAGTCGGGGCGCGGCCAACCGGCGAGCCAGGACCCGGGTCACCGCGCCGGAACCGCAGCACAACTCCACCACGGTCGCCGCCGGCCCGGTCACCGCGGCGGCAGCCGAGACCAGCAGGGCGGTACGCGCCCGGGGCACGAAGACCCCCGGGTCGACGCCGATCCGCTCCCCGCAGAACTCCGCCCAGCCGAGCAGGTACTCCAGCGGCTCACCGGTGACCCGCCGGTCGACCAGCCCCGCCAACGCTCCCGGGCTGCCGGCCGCCGCCACCAGCAGCCGCGCCTCGTCGTCGGCCCAGACACAGCCGGCTCGCCGCAGCCGGGCGACCAGGGCGTCGTGCTCGGCCGGGGAGACGGACACCATCAGGCGGCGCTATCCAACGCGGTCGTGACGTCGGCGACCAGGTCGACGGTGTCCTCCACCCCGCAGGAGAGCCGGACGAAGCCGGGCGCGGTGTCGTCGCCCCACTGTGCCCGCCGGTCAGCCGTGGTGTGCAGACCACCGAAGGAGGTCGCCGCCGCGACCAGCCGGGCCGCGTCGAGGAACCGGGCGACCCGCTCGGCGCTGCCGAGGTCGAAGGAGAGCACCCCCGGCATCCGCCGCAGCTGCCGCACCGCCACCGGGTACGCCGGATCGTCCGGCAGCCCGGGCCAGCGCAGCCCGGCCACGTCGGCCCGGTCGGCCAGCAACCGGGCGAGCGCCTCGGCGTTCGCGCTCTGCCGTCCCAGCCGCAGGTCGAGGGTGGCCAGCGACCGGTGGGCCAGCCAGGCGTCGAAGGCACCCGGTACCGCACCGGTCATGGTCCGCCAGCCGGTGACCCGGTCCAGCAGCTCCGTCGACCGGGTCGCCAGGTAGCCGAGCAGCAGGTCGGAGTGGCCGGTCATCGCCTTGGTACCGGAGGCGACGACCACGTCGGCGCCGAGGTCCAACGGTCGCTGCCCGAGCGGGGTGGCGGTGGTGTTGTCGACGGCCAGCAGGGCACCCGCGGCGTGCACCCGCTCGGCCAGCGCCGGCAGGTCGACGACGTCCAGCCCCGGATTGGCCGGCGTCTCCACCAGCACCAGACGCACCCCGTCGAACGACGGGTACGGCCCGACCGTCGGCGCGAACAACACCCGTACGCCGTTGCCGGCCAGGGTGTCGGTGGCGAACGCGCGTACCGGGAAGTAGCCGTCAGCGGGCAGCACGACCGTGTCGCCGGCCCGCAGCACCGCCAGCAGCAGCCCGGTGATCGCCGCCTGGCCGCTGGCGAAGACCCGGCAGTCACCACCCTCCAACTCGCCGATGGCCGCCTCCAGCAGCCGGCGGGTCGGGTTGTCGGGCCGCCCGTACCCGTTGGCTGCCGCCGTCGGCCCCTGCCACGGGTCGAGGTGGTACGGCGCGGCGAAGACCGGACCGGGCAGGAACGGCGCACCGGGCGCGGGCTCGGGCAGGCCGGCGTGCACGCACCGGGTGCCGTCGCCGGGCGCGGGGAACTGCCGGTCGTGCTGCTCCGGGGAGACGAACTGGCCCTCGCTCATGTTGCTGCTCACTCCGGCTTCGTGGTACGGCTCATCAGGGCCTGGACGGCACGCCGTGGGTCGACACCCTCGTGGCAGACCAGCTCGACCTGCTCGGTGATCGGCATCTCCACGCCGTGCGCGCGGGCCAGGTCCCGGATCGCCAGCGCGCTCTTCACCCCCTCGGCGGTCTGCCGGGTGGCCACCCGGGCCTCCTCCAGGGTGGCGCCCCGACCCAGGTGCTCCCCGAAGGTGCGGTTGCGCGCCGACGGCGACGAGCAGGAGGCGACCAGGTCACCCATGCCGGCCAGGCCGGCGAAGGTGAGCGGGTCCGCGCCGAGGGCGACCCCGAGCCGGGCGGTCTCGGCCAGCCCACGGGTGACCAGCATCGCCCGGGTGTTGTGGCCGAAGCCCATCGCGGTTGCGATGCCGTACGCCAGCGCGATCACGTTCTTCACCGCCCCGCCCAGCTCGCAGCCAATCACGTCGTCGTTGGTGTACGGGCGGAAGTACGGCGTGGTGATCGACCGCTGCACCAGCGTGGCGCGCTCCGAGTCGGTGCAGGCGACCACGGTGGCCGCCGGCTGCTCGGCGGCGATCTCCGGCGCCAGGTTCGGGCCGGAAACCACCACCACCCGATCCGCCGCCACCCCGGCAGTCTCGACGATCACCTCGCTCATCCGCTTGGTGGTACCGAGTTCGATGCCCTTCATCAGGGAGACCAGGGTCGCCTCGGGGTGCAGGTGCCCGACCCATTCGGCGAGGTTGCCGCGCAGCGTCTGCGAGGGCACCGCCAGCACCACCATCTCCGCACCCTTGATCGCCTCCACGGCGTCACCGGTGCCGGTGACCCGCTGCGGCAGCACCACCCCGGGCAGGTACTCCGGGTTACGCCGCTCGGTCCGGATCACCTCGGCGATCGGCTGCCGCCGCGCCCAGATCGTCACGTCCCGGCCGGCATCGGCCAGGATCTTCGCGAACGCCGTCCCCCACGACCCGGCACCCAGTACCGCCACCTGCCCGCTCACGCCGCCGCCTCCCTGCGGTCGGCGACGCCGTGAGGCACCACCACACTGCGCCGATGGTTCACTCGCTCACGCTCGCTCACGCCGCCGCCTCCGGATCGGTCCTCGCCCGGGTGGCCCGCTGCCACAGCGGTGGCGGTGTGCCGCCCCGGATCTCGGCGAGCATGTCCCGCAACCGCAACATGATCACTTCGGTCATCTCCTCGAGCACCTGCCGGCTCGGACTGGCACCGGCCCAGCGACTCAGGTCGATCGGCGGCCCGGCCACCACGGTCACCGGGAGCCGGGGCCGGGGGTTGATCCGGGCGCGCCGCGGATCGAAGAGCTGCTCCGGCCCCCACATCGCCAACGGCACCACCGGGACACCGGTGGCCAGCGCCAACCGGGCGGCACCGGTCTTGCCCTTCATCGGCCAGAGCTCTGGCTCGCGGCTGGTGGTGCCCTCCGGATAGATGATCACCGCACCACCTGCGTCAAGCGCCTTGACGAGGGCGTCCAGCGACTTCACCGCGTCGACCGAGCCCCGCTCGACGGGGATCTGCCGGCACCGGTGCAGGATCCAGCCGATCACCGGAACCTTGAACACGCTCGCCTTGCCGAGGTACTGCGGCCACCGCCCGGCGTCGTAGACGAAGTGCGCCGAGACCAGCGGATCGGCGTGCGAGATGTGGTTCGGCACGATGATCACCGGGCCGTCCTGGCGCAGATGCTCCATGCCCCGCCAGGTACGCCGGGTCCAGACGGTCATCACCGGCTTGATCAGCACCACGGCGAACCATTGCCAGAACCCCAGCCTCCGCCGAACCACCGTGCCTCCTCGTGCCCGCCCCACCCGCCACCGGAGAAGTCCGGTGAGGTCCGCAGCCGAAATCATGCCTGCTCGCCCCGGGTACGGCCAGTGAGGGTACCGCCGTCGGGCTGGCAGGATGGCAGGTGTGACTCAGCCGTGGACCGTGGTGCTGCCGGTCAAACGCCTGACAGCCGCGAAGACCCGGCTGCGTGGCGGGCTGCCGGGCGTACCGCACGAGGAGCTGGCGCTGGCGCTGGCCGCCGACACCCTGGACGCGGTGCTGGCCTGCCCAGGGGTGGCCCAGGTGCTGGTGGTCACCGACGAGACCCGGATGGGCGAGCTGGCCCGGCACCCGGATGTCCGGCTGCTGCCGGACGTCGCGGACGCCGGCCTCAACGCCGCGCTCCGGCACGGCGCGGCCGGCATCCCCGGATGGGTGGCCGGGCTCACCGCCGACCTGCCCGCGCTGCGCCCGACCGAGTTGGCCGTGGCACTGGCGACGACGCTGGCCGGTCCGCCCGGCGTACGCCGGTTCGTGGCAGACGCACCCGGCACCGGCACGGTGCTGCTGGCCGCCCCGCCGGGCGTTCCGCTGGATCCGCGGTTCGGGCCGGGATCGGCCGCGGCCCACGCGGCGAGTGGGGCAGACCCGCTCACCGGCGACTGGCCGAGCCTGCGACGCGACGTGGACACCGCCGAGGATCTCGCGGTGGCGGCGCGGCTGGGGCTCGGGCCGCGCACCACGGCGCTGGCCGCCGGCTGCCTGACCGGCTGAGGCCGCCGGTGTACGGTGCTGGCATGCAGGGCACGGTGGCAACCTTCGACGCGGCGACCCGTAGCGGACTGCTGCTGCTCGACGACGGTACCGAGCTGTCCTTCCCGACCCGGGCGTTCGACGCCTCCGGGCTGCGACTGCTCCGGCTCGGCCAGCGGGTCCGGGTGGAAACCGACGCCGCCGGGGCCGTCATACGCGTGACGCTTCCGACCATGTCCTGACAAACCGCTCCAAGTTCATTTTGCGTTAACCATAATCGGGTGATTATGAGCGGGTGAGCACCCCTCGCGAACACCCCGCCCGTCCCGCCACCGACGACCCCGCCAGCCGCAACGGAGGCCGCCCTCGAGGCGCCGACGGGCGGTTCCGTACCAGCCCACCCGCCCCCGACGACGTGCTGGGCACCGACCCGCCGGCCACCTCCACCGGTGTGGAGGAGGTGTTGGACCCGGTCGACGAACCGGGCCTGCCGGAACCCGCCGACCAGCCGCCCTCCGCCGCCGCCCTGCCGGAGGACCGGTTCCTCAACCGGGAGTTGTCCTGGCTCGACTTCAACGCCCGCGTGCTCGCGCTGGCCGAGGACCCGCGCAGCCCGCTGCTGGAGCGGGCCAAGTTCCTGGCCATCTTCGCCAGCAACCTCGACGAGTTCTACATGGTGCGGGTGGCCGGGCTGAAGCGCCGGCTCTCCGCCGGCCTCCCGGTCCGCGGCGGTGACGGGCTGCCGCTGCGTACCCAACTGGCGCTGATCGCCGAGAAGGCCGCCACCCTGGTGACCCGGCAGGCCGCCTGCTATGTCGACGACCTGCTGCCGAAGCTCGCCGCCGAGGACATCCGGGTGCTGCGCTGGTCCGACCTCGGCGACGCCGAGCGGGAACGGCTGCGCACCTACTTCCGGGAGCAGATCTTCCCGGTGCTCACCCCGCTCGCGGTCGACCCGGCCCACCCGTTCCCGTACATCTCGGGCCGATCGCTCAACCTGGCCGTGTCGGTGCGCGACCCGGACGGCGGACCCGAACTGTTCGCCCGGGTGAAGGTGCCCAACAACGTGCCCCGCTTCGTCCGGGTCGACCGGGACCGGCCTGGGGTCCGCATGCTGCCGGTGGAGGATCTCATCTCGGTGCACCTCGGCCAGCTCTTCTCCGGCATGCAGGTGGTCGAGTGCCACCTGTTCCGGGTCACCCGTAACGCCGAGGTGGAGGTCGACGAGGACCGCGACGAGGATCTGCTCCAGGCCCTGGAGCGGGAGCTGGCCCGACGCCGGTTCGGCCCGCCGGTACGGCTGGAGGTCGCCGCCTCGATCTCCGACCACATGCTGGAGCTGCTCGTCCGGGAACTGGACATGGACACCCAGGACGTGCTGCGGGTACGTGGTCTGCTCGACCTCTCCGCGCTGTGGCAGTTGTACGGTGAGGCCGACCGGCCGGATCTCAAGGATCCGCCGTTCGTGCCGGCCACCCATCCCCGGCTCACCGAGGGCGAGGTGCCGCGCAGCGTCTTCGCCACCCTGCGCGACGGTGACGTGCTGGTGCACCACCCGTACCACTCCTTCGCCACCAGCGTGCAGCGCTTCGTCGAGCAGGCCGCGGCCGACCCGAACGTGCTGGCCATCAAGCAGACGCTCTACCGCACCAGCGGCGACTCACCGATCGTGGACGCGCTGGTCGAGGCCGCCGCCGCCGGCAAACAGGTGGTGGTGCTGGTCGAGCTGAAGGCACGCTTCGACGAGGTGGCCAACATCGGCTGGGCCCGCACCCTGGAGCGGGCCGGCTGTCATGTGGTATACGGCCTGGTCGGTCTCAAGACACACTGCAAGACCGCCCTGGTGGTACGTCAGGAGGGCAACCAGATCCGGCGCTACTGCCACATCGGCACCGGCAACTACCACCCGAAGACCGCACGACTCTACGAGGACTTCGGCATGCTCACCGCCGACCCGGAGATCGGCGCCGACCTGACCGACCTGTTCAACGTGCTCACCGGATACAGCCGGCAGACCGCGTACCGGCGGCTGCTGGTGGCGCCGCAGGGCATCCGCAGCGGACTGATCGAACGGATCGAACGGGAGATCGCCCACGTCCGGCTCGGCATGCCGGGGCTGGTGCAGTTCAAGGTGAACTCGCTGGTCGACGAGGAGCTCACCGATGCGCTGTACCGGGCCTCCCAGGCCGGTGTGCACGTCGACCTGCTCATCCGGGGGATGTGCACCCTGCGGCCGGGGGTGCCCGGGCTCTCGGAGAACATCCGGGTCCGCTCGATCCTCGGCCGTTTCCTGGAGCACTCCCGGGTGTTCCGCTTCGGGAACAACGGCGACGCCGAGTTCTGGATCGGCTCGGCAGATCTGATGCACCGCAACCTGGACCGGCGGGTGGAGGCACTGGTCCAGGTCAGCGACCCGGTGGCGCGGGCAGAGCTGGATCATGTGTTCGGCGCCGCGATGAGTCCCGACGTCGACGCGTTCGAGCTCGCCGGCGACGGTACCTGGACGCGGCGCGACGGCACGCCGGGAACGCCCCTGACCCACCTACAGGTTCTGCTGCTGCGCCGCGTCGGCAGCGCGGCCGGCTGAGCGGCACGGGCCTAGGCTGAGCAGATGGTCGAGGAGGAACGGAAGTTCACGGTGGAGCCCGGGTGGCTCATGCCCGACCTCTCCCCCGCCGCCCCGGCCGGCGGGAGCCTTCGCGCGCTGCCGCCGGCCACCCTCGTCGCCACCTACCACGACACCGTGGATCTGCGGCTGGCCCGGGCGGGTGTCTCGCTGCGCCATCGGGAGGGTGACGAGTTGCCGTGGACGGTGAAGCTGCCCACCGACAGCCCCGGCGTCCGGCACGAGATCTCCCGGACCGGCGCGCCCGGTGCGGTACCGGCGGAGCTGGTCGAGCTGGTCACCGTCTTCCACCGGGGCGGGCAGCTCGCCCCGGTGGCGGTGGTACGTACCGTCCGGCACGGTCACGAGATCCTCGACCGCGCCGGCACCGTGCTGGCCGAGGTGGTCGACGACCGGGTCACCGTGCTCGACGCCGAGGGCGCCAGCACCCGCGGATTCCGTGAGGTGGAGGCGGAACGCAAGGCGGGCGACATCGAACTGCTCGACCGGCTCACCGAGCTGCTGTGCGACGCCGGGGCCACCCACGGCGGCGACTTCACCCCGAAGCACGTACGCGCGCTCGGCCGGCCGGCCACCGCCGAACCCGACCTGGTCGCCCCGACCGAACTGCCGGCCGAGCCCAGCGCCGCGGCGGTGGTCACCGAGGCGGTACGCCGCGAGGTGGGTCGGTTGCTGGCGCACGACCCGCTGGTACGGCTACGTGCCCCGGTCGGCGACGACGACACCGCCGTGCACCAGATGCGGGTGGCCTGCCGGCGGCTGCGCAGCGACCTGAAGACCTTCGGCCCGCTGGTCCGACCCGCCTGGGCCCGGCCGCTACGCGGGGAGCTGAAGTGGCTCGCGGACTCGCTGGGAGCCGCCCGGGACACGGAGGTGCTGCGCGAGCGGCTGCGGCGCACCGCGACCGCCGACCCGGTCAGCCCGGTCGATCCGGATGCCGTCGAGCGGCTGGACGCCGTGCTGGCCGGCTGGCAGGACGAAGCCCTGGCCGAGGTCGACGTGGCACTGCGGTCACCGAGATATCTGGCCCTGGTGGACGCGCTGGTGCTGGCCGCCCGGGCGCCGCGACTCACGCCCCGGGCGGAGTCGCCGGCCAACCGGGTGCTGCCCCGGCTGGTGGCCCGCCCGTGGCGACGCCTGGCCGGCACGGCGAAGAAGCCGGGCGGCGTCGCGCTGCTCGACCCGGCCGGACCCGACGAGCAGTGGCACACCGTACGCAAACAGGGCAAGCAGGCCCGGTCGGCGGTGACCGCGGTCGCGCCGGTGCTCGGCGGGGATGCGGCGAAGCTGGCCCGGGCGCTGGCCAAGGTGCAGAAGCTGTTGGGCGAGCACCAGGACGCGGCCGTGGCGGCGCAGACCTGGCGGGCGGTGGCCGAGGCTCGACCCGCCGACCACCGACTGGCCGTGGCCGCCGGCCGGCTGCTGGAACGCGAGCGCGCCGCGGTTCGCCGGGTACGGGCCGACTTCCCGTACGCCTGGCGGCGGGCCAGCCGGCGGCGGCGGACCCGGTGGCTGGCATGACCACGATCCGGGCCGCCGGCGGCGTGGTGTGGCGGCCCGGGCCACAGACGGGGATCCAGGTGTGCCTGGTGCACCGCCCCCGGTACGGCGACTGGTCCCTGCCCAAGGGCAAGCTGGAGCCGGGGGAACATCCGCTGATCGCCGCCGCCCGGGAGGTCGCCGAGGAGGCCGACGTTCAGGCGGTGCCCGAGCTGCGGCTGCCGCCCGCGCGGTACATCAGCGAGGGCCGTCCCAAGGTGGTCGACTACTGGTCGATGAGGGCGGCGGGTACCGGCGGCTTCCAGCCGGACACCGAGGTCGACGACGTGCGCTGGCTGGCCGTGGACGAGGCGGTGGCCCTGGTCAGCTATCCGCACGACGCCGAGGTGCTCGCCGCGTTCGCGGCACTGCCGCGGGTCACCGCGACGCTGGTACTGGTCCGGCACGGGCATGCCGGCAAGCGGCTGACCTGGACCGGCCCGGACACGGCACGACCACTGGACGCCCGCGGCTGGTCCGAGGCGCAGGCGCTGGCGCCGCTGATCGGGCTGATCCGCCCGGAACGGCTGCTCTCCGCCTCGCCGCGGCGGTGTGTGCAGACCCTGGATCCGGCGGCAGCGGCGCTGGACCTGCCGATCGAGGTGTGCGGGGACCTCGACGAGCCGCTCGCTGGCCAGCAGCCCGACGAGTGCGTCCTGGCCGCCGCGGCGCGACTGGCCGAGCTGGCCACCGTCGGTGAGTCGGCGGCGGTGTGCAGCCAGGGCAAGGTGATCCCGGGTGCCCTGGAGCGGCTCGCCGGGCAGCCCGGCGACTACACCACCGACAAGGGCGACGGTTGGCTGCTCGCCTTCACCGGCGACCGGCTCGTCGCCGCCGACCGCCTCTAGGCGTTGCCGGCCGGGTTACGCGCCCCCCGACGCAGCCCACGAGCGCCATGCCGAGGCACCTCAGCGGGTCGGTAGCGTGAGGGTGACGGCGACCGGCAGGTGGTCGCTGGCGGTGCTCGGCACCGCGACAGGGTCGGTGGCGACCAGGTCGGGCGAGACGAAGATGTGGTCGATCTGCTCCCGCGGGTCGTCGGCCGGGCTGGTCGGCAGTGGGCGGGCGGGCGCAAAGGCGTCGACCAGTCCGGCGTCGGTGAGGGCGGTGAACGCCGGGTCGCCCGGCTCGGTGTTGAAGTCGCCGGCGACCACCAGCGGCAGTCCGTCGGCGTACCCGGCGGCGAAGTCGGCGACGGCCCGGGCCTGGACCACCGGCTCCGCGCCGGGCGGTGGCTGCAGGTGGGTGCTCACCACGGCCAGGCGTACGCCCGCACTGAAGTCGATGGTGACGCCGAGCGCCTGCGCCCCGGTGGGCGCGCCCACCGCGGGCAACGGGCGGGTCCGCGCCCCCTGCACCGGCCAGCGGCTGAGTACGGCGTCGCCCCAGAGCGGGCCGGCGGCCGGCCCGAAGACGTAGGGCATCTCCAGTCGGGCGGCGAGCAGGTGCAGGGTGTCGTGGCCGCCGTTGAGCAACCAGCCCCGGTCGACCTCGCTGAGCACCACCACGTCGGCCTCGCCGACCGCCCGGTCGAGGCCGGCCAGGTCGAAGCGACCGTCCAGGCCGAAGCCCATCCTGATGTTGTACGCCACCAGCCGCACCTGTTCCGGCGGCCCGTGCCGGTTGCTCGACACCAGCCACGGCCCGTGCACCCAGGCGGCGAGGAAGGCGACGAGGGCGGCCAGGACCGCCAGCCGCAGGGGTACCCGGGCCGGGGCCGACGACTGCGGCCCCTCCGACGCCCCACGGGGGTCGTCCGCCCCGTTAACGGCCCGCAGGGGTACCCGGGCCGGGGCCGACGACTGCGGCCCCTCCGACGCCCCACGGGGGTCGTCCGCCCCGTTAACGGCCCGCAGGGCGACCACCCCCACCAGGGCTGCCACCACGGCCGGCAGCCACCCGTTGGGGTAGCCGATGTCGTAGGCGGCGTAGAACACCACCGCGGCGACGGCGAAGACGAGCATCCCACCGACCGCCGCGTACGCCCGTCGGGCCGGGACCCGGCCGGCGTGGCGTTGCGCCACCGGCACCTCGCCGGCCAGGGCGAGGCAGCCGCCCAGGCCCGCCGCGGTGAGCAGCATGGCGAAGGTGAGCAGCGTCGGCGGTCCGTACCCGAACAGCACGGCCCCGCCGACGAGCAGCAGCGGCGGCAGCGGACGCCACCGGCGGCCGAGCGGGATCAGCGCGGCAAGCACGAACAACGCTGCCGCGACCGCCAGGGGTGCCAGTGCGAACGGTGGCGGTGCGGCGGTGCCGGCCTCGCCGTACCAGAACGACATCGCGGTGCTGGCGACCGCCGGTGACAGTGCGACCATGCCGCCGAGCAGCAGCGCCGGCCCGGCCAGCAGCCAGGCCAGGCCGCCCACAGCGGGCTGATTACCGGCCCGCACGGCCGATCCGTCGCGGCGGGCGAGGGTCGCCTCGGCGACGACCAGCGCCGCCACCAGCGCGAGGCTGGCCGCCCACGCCTCCCAGCGCCCCCACCAGAGGGGGTCGTACGTGCCGAACAGGGCATGGCCGAGCGCGCCGGCGGTCAGACCCAGCGCCAGTCCGGGTACCGGACGTTCGACCCGGGCGGCGGTGGCGGCCAGCCACACCAGACCGGCGAGCAGACCGGCGGTGGCCAGCCAGAGTTGGGCGCGACCGCCGGGTGCGGCGGTGAGGGCGAGGCGGGCGGCCCCGAGCAGCGCTGCCGCCGCGATACCGACGAGATGGGGGCCGATCCGCACGACGAGGGCGGGCGCGGCGAGCGCGAGTACGAACCAGCCGAGCGCGAACGCACCGAGCAGCTCGGCCGGGGTCGAGGCGGCCTGGCCGAAGATGGTGATGACCGAGGGCAGGAAGACCCGGAGCACGTCGGTCAGGACGACGAGGCCGAGCGCGAGGGTGGCGGTGCTGAGGCGACGCTGGCTTAGCACGGTTCTCTTTTCGCCAAGGGGTGGTGCGGCGATTCTGAGCGCCGTGCCCGGCGCCGGTCAACGATTCCGCGGCGGCGGGGGCGGGATGTCGGTGTGCCGGACATGGCGAGGGCGCCCGCCGTGACGGCGGACGCCCTCTCCGTACGACCGGCTCAGCGCCGGGTCGCGGTCTTCTTGGCCGGCGCCTTCTTCGCCGGAGCCTTCTTGGCCGCCGCGGTCTTCTTCGCCGTCGCGGTCTTCTTGGCCGCCGTTGCCTTGGTCGCCGCGGCGGTCTTCTTCGCCGGTGCGGCCTTCTTCGTGGCGGTCTTCTTGGCCGCTGCGGTCGACTTGGCCGCCGTTGCCTTGCTGGCGGTGGTCTTCTTGGCCGCCGTCGTCTTGCTGGCGGCGGTCGTCTTCTTTGCTGCGGTGCTCTTTGCCGCGGTCGTCTTCTTCGCGGTGGTCGCCTTGGCACCGGTCGCCTTCGCGCCGGTGGTTCGGGTGCTGGCCGTGGCGGTCTTCTTCGCCGCAGCCGTGGCCTTCGGCACCTTGCCGCTGGCCACCATCTCCTTGAACCCGGCGCCCGGGCGGAAGCTCGGCACCGAGGTCTTCTTGACCTTCACCGCCTCCCCCGTACGCGGGTTCCGGGCTGTTCGCGCGCCCCGTACGCGCTTCTCGAACGCCCCGAAACCGGTGATCGCCACTTTCTCGCCCTTGGTGACCGCCGCCTGGACCTCAGCGAGGACCGCGTCGAGCGCGGCCGTCGCCGTTTTCCGGTCCCCCAGGCGAACGGCGAGCGCCTCGATGAGCTCGGCCTTGTTCACGACTTCCTCCTGATTGTGCAACTGACTCGACGCGAGCCATTCTGCGCGCACCGTATGCCCTGTGCTGCCGGGACACAAACATTCGGTGGAAAAAAGCCCTTGTGTCGTAACGGATTCGCCCCCACCGGTGGCACCGGTGGGGGCGAAATCGGCTACGGGACGCGGCGAACGGCTACCCGACCCGGGGCAGGAAGGCCGGCCGAGCTGCCTCGAAGACGCTGATCTGCGCCTCGTGCCGGAGGGTGAGTCCAATGTCGTCCAAGCCCTCCATCAGCCGCCACCGGCTGAAGTCGTCGAGCGGGAACGACCAGGTGGCGTCGCCGGCCCGGACCTCCCGAGCGGTCAGGTCGACGGTGACCCGGGTGGTCGGGTCCGACTCGACCAGGTCCCAGATTTCTTCGACGGCTTTCAATTCCAGCTCGACCGGAAGCAGCCCTTCCTTGAGGGCGTTGCCGCGGAAGATGTCACCGAAGCGCGGCGAGATCACCGCCCGGAAGCCGAAGTCACGCAGCGCCCACACGGCGTGCTCCCGCGACGACCCGGTGCCGAACTCGGGACCGGCCACCAGAATCGACGCACCCGCATACGCCTGATCGTTGAGCACGAATCGCGGGTCCTCGCGCCATGCGCTGAACAGTCCGTCGGCGAATCCGGTGCGGGTCACCCGCTTGAGGTACACGGCGGGGATGATCTGATCGGTGTCCACGTCGGACCGACGCAGCGGCAGCGCGGTGCCGGCGTGCACGGTGAACTTGTCCATCTGTCGCAGCCCTTCTACAGGTCGGCCGGGGCGGCCAGCCGGCCGACGACGGCGGTGGCGGCGGCCACCGGCGGGCTGACCAGGTGGGTGCGGCCACCCCGGCCCTGGCGGCCCTCGAAGTTGCGGTTGGAGGTGGAGGCGGCGCGCTGCCCGGGGGAGAGCGTGTCCGGGTTCATGCCCAGGCACATGGAGCAACCGGCGAAGCGCCACTCGGCGCCGGCGTCGACGAAGACCTTGTCGAGCCCTTCGGCCTCGGCGGCCTCGCGCACGGCGGCCGAGCCGGGCACCACCAGCATGCGTACCCCGTCGGCGACCGTGTGGCCGCGCAGCACGTCGGCGGCGGCGCGCAGGTCTTCGAGGCGCCCGTTGGTGCACGAGCCGACGAAGACCACGTCGACGGCGAGGTCGCGCAGCGCCGTGCCGGGATGCAGGTCCATGTACTCCAGGGCCCGGCGGGCGGCGGCCCGCTCCGGCTCGGTGACGAACTCGTCCGGGTCCGGCACGGCCGCGCTCAGCGGCGCGCCCTGGCCGGGGTTGGTGCCCCAGGTGACGAAGGGGGTGATCTCGGCGGCGTCCAGGGTCACCTCGGCGTCGAAGGTCGCGCCCTCGTCGGTGGGCAGCGTCCGCCAGTACGCCACCGCCGCGTCCCAGTCGGCCCCCGTGGGGGCGTTCGGCCGCCCCTTGAGGTACGCGAAGGTGGTCTCGTCCGGCGCGATCATGCCGGCCTTGGCACCCCACTCGATGGACATGTTGGCGATGGTCATCCGGCCCTCCATGGACAGCGCCCGGATCGCCTCACCCCGGTACTCCACGATGTGCCCACGGCCGCCGCCGGTGCCGACCTTGGCGATCAGGGCGAGCACCAGGTCCTTCGCGGTGACGCCGGGGCCCAACTGGCCGTCGACGGTGACGGCCATGGTCTTCGGCCGGCCCTGCGGCAACGTCTGAGTGGCGAGCACGTGCTCGACCTCACTGGTGCCGATGCCGAACGCCAGGGCGCCGAACGCGCCATGGGTGGCGGTGTGCGAGTCGCCGCAGACGATCGTCATGCCGGGCTGGGTGAGGCCGAGCTGCGGGCCGATGACGTGCACGATCCCCTGGTCGGCGTCGCCGAGCGGGTGCAGCTTCACGCCGAACTCTGCGCAGTTGCGCCGCAGCGTCTCGATCTGGATGCGGGAGGTCGGGTCGGCGATGGTGAGCAGGTCGCCACGACGCTGCTGGAACGAGGGATCGGCGTACCCGGTCGGGGTGTTGTGATCCTCGGTCGCGAGCGTGAGATCGGTGCGGCGCACCCGGCGGTCGGCCATGCGCAGCCCGTCGAACGCCTGCGGACTGGTCACCTCGTGCAGCAGGTGCAGGTCGATGAAGAGCAGATCGGGCTCACCATCGGCGGACCGGACGACGTGCGCGTCCCAGACCTTCTCGGCCAGGGTCCTCGACTCAGGAGTGACTCCCACCATCTGGACATCCTAAATTCTGGGAGGTAAGTTTCGGCTTGTGGGACACAGTATGAGCGGTGTCGGCGTTCTCGACAAGGCGGTGGTCATCCTGGCCGCCTGTGTCGACGGCGCCAGCCTGGCCGAACTCGTTGAACGCACCAAGCTGCCCCGGGCCACCGCGCACCGGTTGGCGCAGGCGCTGGAGATCCACCGGATGCTGGTCCGGGACACCCAGGGTCGCTGGCGTCCCGGCCCGCGCCTCGGTGAGCTGGCGAACGCGGCGCCGGACGTGCTGCTGACCGCGGCCGAGCCCCTGCTGGCCGCGCTGCGGGACGCCACCGGCGAGAGCGCCCAGCTCTACCTGCGGCGGGCGGACGAACGGATCTGCGTGGCCGCCGCCGAGCGGGCCAGCGGGCTGCGGGACACCGTGCCGGTGGGTTCGGTGCTGCCGATGATCGCCGGCTCGGCGGCGCAGATCCTGCTCGCCTGGGAGCCGCCCGAGGCGGTGATGCCGCTGCTGCCGCGGTCCAAGTTCA
This sequence comes from Micromonospora phaseoli, assembly GCF_900109115.1. Lineage (GTDB taxonomy): Bacteria > Actinomycetota > Actinomycetes > Mycobacteriales > Micromonosporaceae > Micromonospora > Micromonospora phaseoli. The sequence goes on along the minus strand of NZ_FNYV01000001.1, from coordinate 139,913 downwards.
CCGGCCGCACCCTCGCCGAGGTACGCCGCCGGGGCTGGGCGCAGAGCGTCGCCGAACGCGAAGCCGGTGTGGCGAGCGTCTCGGCCCCGATCCGCGACCGCACCGGCCGCGTCATCGCCGCGATCAGCATCTCCGGCCCCATCGAGCGCCTGGGCCGCCGCCCCGGCGAACGCCACGCCATGGCCGTCGTCCGCGCCGGCCAACGCCTCTCCGGCCTCTAACCCCCACCCCCACCACCCACCACCCCCACCCACCCCACCGCCCACCGAGTTGATCAAGAGGTTTTGGCCGCGACACGACGATGGCTGAGGCTGAAACTTCTTGATCAACAGGGACTGGGGTGGGTCGGCGGTGGAATTGGTGGGCGAAAAGGGAAACGGCTCGCTCCGCGTGAGCGGAACGAGCCGTACCTGAGTTGTAGCCCCGACCGGATTCGAACCGGCGCTACCGCCTTGAGAGGGCGGCGTCCTGGGCCACTAGACGACGGGGCCAGAACTTTTGCGGCACCGCCCTGTCAGGCGGTGCCGCTGAACTCTATCAGATCTCGTGACCGGGCCCCTCGCGGTGCATCGGTGCCGAACTCCACCAGAATCCAGCGACCTCGATTCTTGACGAATCTCGGCTGCGCTGGGGTACCAGGACTCGAACCTAGACTAACTGAACCAGAATCAGTTGGGCTGCCAATTACCCCATACCCCAATGGCCCCTTGCGGCGCCGAGGTCGAACTTTACCCTCCCCGGCACCGACAGGCCAAATCGACTTCCCCAAAACGCTCATGAGCTGCGAAAACAGGGCTCAGGACGCAGACACGACCGGGTTGATCAACTCGCCGATCCCCTCGATCCGGACGCTCACCGTATCCCCGTCCAGGAGCGGGCTAACCCCCGCCGGAGTGCCGGTCAACACGATGTCCCCGGGCAGCAACGTCATCACGTGCGAGACGTACGACACAAGTGCCGGGACGTCGAAGACCATGTCCCGGGTACGACCCAGCTGACGGACCTCCAGCTCCTCCGGGTCGCGCCCCACCTCGCAGCGGATCTCCAGGTCGGTGACGTCGAGCCCGGTGGTGATCCACGGACCGATCGGGCAGAACGAGTCGAACCCCTTGGCCCGGGTCCACTGGCTGTCGGAGCGTTGCAGGTCGCGGGCGGTGACATCGTTGGCGCAGGTGTAGCCGAAGATGGCCCGTTCGGCCGCGGCCCGGTCCGCCCGGCGGGCACCTGGCGCACCGATCACCACCGCCAGCTCGGCCTCGTGCTCGACCTGCTTGCTGAACTCCGGCAGCCGGATCGCGTCCCGGGGGCCGATGACGGAGGTGGAGGGCTTGAGGAAGAGCAGCGGCTCCTTCGGCACCTCGTTGCCGTGCTCGGTGGCGTGTTCGGCGTAGTTTCGGCCGACGCAGACCACCTTGCTGGGCAGGATCGGCGAGAGCAGCCGGACGTCGGACAACGCCCAGCGGACACCGCTGAACGTGATCTGGCCGAACGGGTGGCCGGAGATCTCCGCGATGGTGAGCCCCTGCGGGCCCGCCTCCGGTTCCCCCTCGACGACGCCGAACGACATTCCCTTGGCATGAGCGAAACGAGCGATACGCACCAGGCCAATCTAGTCCCGTCGGCAGCCGGGCCGGGCGTACCTTACCCGTGACGGTCACCTCCCGGGCCGGATTCACCGCTTCGTACCCGCACGTCGCGCGGCCGCGCCTAGCGTCGGCGTCGGAGGTTCGTTGGTATGCCTGCATCGAGACGACACCACAGGACCCTCGCGGCGATCGTGCACTGCGTCGGTCTGCTCACCGCCCTGCCGATACTGCCGGCGGCCGGCGCTCCGGAGGCGCAACGGCCCGTAGCGGCCGCCGCCCCGGCAACGGCACGGCCCGTAGCAGCCGCCCCGGCAACGGCACGGCCGGTAGCAGCCGCCCCGGCGGCGGGGCGGCCCGTGACGGCGGCCACAACCGATCCCAGCATGCCGGCGGCACCGCCGGCGGTGCCCACCCCGACGCGGGTCGCCTCGCCGGCCGCCAAGCCGGAGGTCAGCGTCGCGGTCATGCCGGACAACACCGCTGAACCCGGGTACCGCATCAAGGTCCACAACCGGGGCAATGCCCCGGTGGACACCACCGTGCGCCAGGAGTTGCCGCAGGGGCTCTCCGCGACCGCGATCAGCGACGGAGGTCGGGAGACGCGCCCCGGGGGCTCGGCGGCGACCGAGGTGACCTGGCGCCTGAAGCTACCGCCGCGCAGCACCACCACGCTGGGCACCACGCTCACCACCGCCGCGACCCAGCAGCCGGTCACCGCACCGGCGTGCGCCTTCTCCAGCGACGGCCAGCGGCCGTACGACTGCGCGACCGCCACCTGGACGGGGCCGGGGGGCGTCGCGGCCGAGTCGCAGGAGCCGACGGGTTGGCGTCGCCAGTTGCCCGCGCTGCTCGCCGGCGTGGTCGCGGTGCTGGTGCTCGGCGTCGTGGGACTGCTCGCCTGGCGACGCCGCCACCGCCCGGTGGCCGCCGCGCTCTCCTCGGACGGGCCGGGCACGATCTATCCCCGTCCGGCCGCTCCCCGCCCGCCGGCCCGGCGTCGCAAGCCGCCGGTGTGGGTGGTGGTGCCGGTCGCCGCGACAGTGCTCGCCGGCACGGTCGGTGCGGCCGCGTGGTCCGCCACCCAGCAGGTCACCGCGATCGACACCGACAGCCAGCCCACCAGCGGGGCCTGGAAGGGCACCGGGGTCAGCGGCGAGCTGGGTATGCCGCTGCGCGAGGACGCGTTCGAGTTCACCGTCTACCGGATGACGTGCGAGCCGGGCCGCAACGCGCGGCAGTGCCAGACGACTCTCGGGGTACGCAATCTGACCCGGGAGAACCAGAGCTGGCACGGCAAGCTGCAGCGGGCGTACCTGGCGAACGGCAACTGGGTCACCACCGACGAGCAGGCCACCCGCCGGGCGAACCAGGGACGGGACGTGTTCGCCCAGCCGATGGCGGCCGGCAGCCGCATGGTGCTGCCGCTGGTCTTCACGATCAACGGGCGCGAGACGCCGCAGCGGCTGGAGCTGCGCAGCGGGGTCTTCTCCGCCGGGGTGCGGGTGGACGTGCCCTGACGGGCGGCCGGGCCGGCGGCCGTACCCTTGGCTGGTGACCGCTCTCCTCGCCCCCGCCGCGGCCGACCGGCGGGCCCGGGCGGCCGGCCGGCAGGCCCGCGCGGCGGGTGCGGGTCGGTGACCAGCCTTCCCGCGACGACCTGGCGCTGCCTGTTGGAGGCCCACCAGCAGCGCGCCGACTCCCTCACCGCCGGCCACCGTGCCCGCAAGGCCACGCGGGAACGTCACGCCATCGACGATTTCCTGTACGACTACTACGGCACCAGACCTGCGGTGCTGCGCCGTTGGCACCCGGGCGTCGGCGTCGACCTTCAGCCCGGACCCGACGGCTCCGCCCCGCATCGGCAGTGGCGGTGGTACGCGACGGACCCGGACGGGGCGGTGCGGCTCGACAGCGCCGCGTTCCTCGCCGACCGGGCCGACTCGGTGCGCTTCATCCACCGGCTGCTCTCCGCGATCGCATCCCGACCGGCCTTCACCGGCTGCTTCGGGCTGCACGAGTGGGCGATGGTGTACCGCCAACGTGAGCACCGCCATCCACTGCCCCTACGCCTCGGGCAGGCCGGCACCGACGCGGTGGTCGACTCGCACCAGATCCGCTGCACGCACTTCGACGCGTTCCGGTTCTTCACCCCCGCCGCCGTCGGCCTCAACCGCCTGCAACCCACCAGAGCCAGCCAGGTGGAGCTCGACCAGCCGGGCTGCCTGCACGCCTCGATGGACTGCCACAAGTGGGCCACCAAGCTGGGCCCCGCCGTCCCCGGAGACCTGGCCCTCGACTGCTTCGAGCTGGCCCGGGACATCCGGCTGCTCGACATGCAGGCGTCCCCGTACGACTTCTCCTCCTACGGTGAACCGGCGGTGGCCATCGAGACTCCGGAGGGCAAGGCCGAGTACGTGGCGCGTCAACGTGAGTTCGCGCAGCGGGCCGGCGAACTGCGAGCCCGGCTGATCGGCGTCTGCGCCACGTTGCTCGACGAGCCGGAGCCGGCAGCCAGGGCGGGGGCGTAGATCCGAGCGGATGCGTGGGCCGGGGCCGGCACCGTCGATTCCGCGGCTACTCGCCGTCCACCCGGCGGTCGCGCTTGCGCTGGGCGCGACGCTTCTTCTCGGCCAACCGTCGTTCCTTGGCTCCCCGCGACGGTCGGGTCGGACGGCGCGGCGGAGGCGGCGGGGCCACCGCCGCGCGCAGCAGCGAGAGCAGCCGCTCCCGGGCCGCCTCGCGGTTGGCCAACTGCGCCCGGTGCTCACTCGCGGCGATGGTCAGCACCCCGTCGACCAGGCGCCCGGCGAGCCGGTCCAGCAACCGGGCGCGCAGCGACTCGGGGAGGCTCGGCGAGCCGGCCACGTCGAAGCTCAGCTCGACCCGGGAGTCGGTGGTGTTGACTCCCTGTCCACCCGGCCCGGACGACCGGGAGAAGCGCTCCCGCAACTCGGCGGCGGGAACCACCCACCGGTCGGTCACCCGCAGTCCGTCGTCCACCCTTTGAGGCTAGCGTGCGGGCCGTTCGTCGGGAGAGGTGCTCGGATTCGGCGTCGCCGGCGACCCCTCGTCTGAATCGGCGGCGGCGTACGCGACCGCGCCGATCAGCAGCAGGGCGATCACGCCGATCTTCGTGGTGACCACCTTGATCAGTAACCACGCGGCGTGACGTGCGCCCGGCACGGTCTTCTTCGCCGCCTGGTAGTCGTTCCAACCACGTCGGGCGCGCGCGTACGACGAGCCGACGCCACTTCCGATGATGAGGCCCACCAGCAGGAGGACCGCGATGAGAGGACGCTCCACCCACGCCAGTATCCATACCCAGCGTCGTATTTCCATTCTCCGATCACCGGCCGCCGGAATCCGACAGTTCGCCCCATCTCCTGGTAATCGGACAGCAACTCTGCGTAACTCACCCACCCTTGCCGATGATCGTGTCGGCGGTCTGCTGCACCTGTTCGATCGGGATGGCGAAGCCGATGCCGATGGAACCGTTGCCGTCGATGGTGGCGATCGCCGTGTTCACCCCCACCACCTCGCCCCGCGCGTTGACCAGCGGTCCGCCGGAGTTGCCCGGGTTGATCGAGGCATCGGTCTGCACCGCACGGTGCCGGTTGTCACCGAGCCGCACCTGCCGATCGAGCGCGCTGACGATGCCGGCGGTTACCGTGCCGGGCAGCCCCAGTGGCGAGCCGACGGCCAGCACCGGCTCGCCCACCCGGGTCGACCCCGGCCGGGCCAGCGGCAACGGCGCCAGACCCGCCGACGGCGGCACCTTGAGCACCGCGAGATCGCTGCCCGGCTCCCGACCCACCACCTCCGCCGCGAACCGCCGGCCGTCCGGCAACTCCACCGTCACCGGCCCGGCACGCCCCCTGGCCAGGATGTGGTCGTTGGTGATGATGTGCTGCTCGGCGTCCACCGCGAAGCCGGAACCGCTCGCCGACCCGCCACCGGCCCCACCGACCAGCACCGACACCACGCCGGGCACCGTCTTCTCGGCGGCCGTCACCAACTCGGCCGGCACCGGTGCGGCCGACGCGGCGGCCGGGCCCGGGACGCCGTCGCGCCCGGCCACCCAGCCGCCGGCCAGCGCTCCCGACCCGGTGGAGAGTGCCACCACGGCCAGCCCCGCCAGCAACCGGCGGCGCCAACCCCAGGCCGCCTGGTCCCGTGCACCCGATCCGCCGTCCGACCCACCCCGTCCGTCCGGATCCAGGTCCGGCGAGACGAAGAAGGGACCACGCGGCTCGCCCAGTCCGGTCTGCACTGCCATCTAGGTACGCTCCTCACTTCGCGGCCGCCGCCGGCCGCCGCTGTGGATCGGTTGTCCCGGTCCGAACCAGGTCAGGGCAGGCGGGAGAACCACCGCACCGAGCCGAACGCCGCACCCATCGCGAAGACCAGCCCGATCCCGATGAACCGCGCCGAGACGTCCTGCCGCACCTTGCGCCACCCCACCGAGCTGCCGATGTCGTCGTAGACGGCGTGCAGTTCGTCGCTCGTGCCCGCCTCGTGGAAGCCGCCTCCGGTCTCCTCGGCGACGGCCTGCAACGTCTCCCCGTCCACCGGCACCTGGATCGGCCGCCCGCCACGGTCGACGAAGCCGCTCGGCGTGCCGAACGAGATGGTGTGCACCGGCACCTCGAAGGCGACGGCGTCGGCGGCTGCCTCCATCGGTTCCATGCCCGAGGTGTTCGCCCCGTCGGAGAGCAGGATGATGCGGGCCGGTGGCGGCTGGGTCGCGGCCTGCTCGTCCAGGGCCTTCACCGCTCCCAGCGAGGTGTTGATGGCCTCGCCGATCGCGGTGCCCTGCACACCGGTCACCCCCTCGGCGAGGCGCTCGATCCCGTCGTGCAGCGCCTCCCGGTCGGTGCTCGGTGGCACCAGCACCGCGGCGCTGCCCGCGAATGCCACCAACCCGACGTTGAACTCTCCAGGCAGGCCGTCGACGAACCGTCCGGCGGCGCGCTTGGCCGCGCTGAGCCGGTCCGGATCGACGTCGGTGGCGAGCATCGAGGTGGAGACGTCCACCGCCACCATCACGGTGGCCCGTTCCCGGGGTACCCGCACCTCGGCGGTGGGCCGGGCGAAGCCGACGACCAGCAGGGCCAGCATGGCCAGGAAGAGGCCCGCCGGCAGATGACGACGCCAGGTCGGGCGCCGGGGCGCCACCCGGTCGAGCAGCCGCAGATTGGTGAACCGGACGGCGTACCGGCTGCGGCGTCGCTGCGCCACGAGGTACGCCACGGCCAGGGCCGCCACGCCGAAGAGCAGCCAGAGCCGGACGGGCGACTCCCAGATCACGCGGCACCTCCCCGACGCGGCGAGCCCGAGGCGGTGGCCAGCCGCCGCTGCGCGTGCACGTGCCGCACGATGTCGACCGCCCAGTCCCGGTCGGTGCGCAGCGCCAGGTGGGTGGCACCGCACCGCCGCAGCGAGTGCCGCACCTCGTCGCGCTGGGCCGCCGCGGCCGCCGCGTACCGCTCGCGCAAGCGGCGGTCACCGGTCCACACCTCGCGGCACCCGCCGGTCTCCGGATCGGCGAGCGTGATCAGGCCGACGTCCGGCAGTTCCAGCTCGCGCGGATCGGTGATCTCGACCGCGAGCACCTGGTGCCGCACGGCCAGCCGACGCAGCGGGCGTTCCCAGCGGGCGGGGAGCCCTGGCTCGTCGGGCAGTCCGTCGAGGAAGTCGGAGACCACCACCACCAGACCACGCCGGTTGGCCACCCGGTGCACCGCCGCGAGCGCGTCGGCCAGATCGGCTCCGTCCGTCACGGCGCGCGGCGCGGCCTCCGTGTCGTCACCGCTGCGCGGCGCGGCCAGCAGCGCGCGCAGCAGCCCGAACAGGTGGTTGCGCCCGCCCCGGGCCGGCACCCGGTGCAGCCCGTACGGCGTGAGGACCTGCGCGCCGAGCCGGTTGCCCGGCCCGGCGGTGAGGAAGCCGATGGTGGCGACCGCCGCCACCGCCAACTCACGCTTGTCCAACTCCGCGGTGCCGTACTCCATGCTGGGGCTGGCGTCGACCAGCAGCCAGGTGGTCAGCTCCCGGTCGGCGTCCACCTCCCGCACGTGCGCCACGGCGGTACGGGCGGTGACCGACCAGTCCATCCGGCGTACCTCGTCCTCACCGGGCCGGTACTCGCGGCTGCCCGCGGGTTCGCTGCCCGGGCCGGGCAGCAGGCCGCGGCGCTCACCCTGCAGCAGGCCGTCGAGGCGTCGGGTCACGGTGAGCTCCAGCTGACGCAGCCGCTGGTCGGGGGTGAGGTCGGTCAACGTCGGGTCCGGTGCCAGGGACGCCCGTGTGCTGCGGCGCCCCATCAGGCGACCACCAGGTCGGTCGGGTATCCGACGTGCCCGGTCGTCGCCACCCGGGGCGGCGGAACCGCCTCGACCAGCCGTTGGACGACCCACTCGGCGCTCACCCCGTCGGCGACCGCGTCGAAGGAGAGCACCAGCCGGTGCGCCAGCACGTCCACCGACAGCTCCCGGACGTCGTCGGGCAGGACGTACTCCCGGCCCCGCAACAGGGCCTGCGCGCGGGCGGCGGCGACCAGGCCCAGGGTGGCACGCGGACTGGCACCGTAGGCGAGCAGCGGCCCGATCTCCGGCACTCCGAACCGGCCCGGCTCGCGGGTGGCGAGGATGAGCCGGACCACGTACTCGGCGATGGCGTGGTGGACGAAGACCTGCCTGGCCCGGCGTTGCAGCTCGCGCAGCCGCTCCGGGTCGAGCACCCGGTGCGCCGTGGGACGGTCGGCGCTCATCCGGTAGAGGATGGCCAGCTCGTCGTCGCCGCCCGGATAGCCGACGACGATCTTCATGAGGAAGCGGTCCCGTTGCGCCTCGGGCAGCTGGTAGACCCCCTCGGACTCGATGGGGTTCTGGGTGGCCAGCACGAGGAACGGCTCCGGTACCCGGTGACTGCGCCCGCCGATCGACACCTGGCGCTCGGCCATCGCCTCCAGCAGCGCCGACTGCACCTTCGCCGGTGCGCGGTTGATCTCGTCCGCCAGTACCAGGTTCGCCATGATCGGGCCCAGTTCCACGTCGAAGCTCTCCTTCGACGCGCGGTAGATCCGGGTGCCGACGATGTCGGAGGGAACGAGGTCGGGGGTGAACTGGATGCGGGAGAAGGTGCCACCGACCACCGTCGCGAGGGTCTGCGCGGCGAGGGTCTTCGCCACCCCGGGTACGCCCTCCAGCAGGCAGTGTCCGTCGGCGACCAGCGCGGTGAGGAGGCGTTCGACGAGCCGATCCTGCCCGACGATCACGCGTTTGACCTCGTAGAGTGTCTGGTCCAGCTCGGCCGCGGTCGCGTCGGGATCGACCGGGCTGGGCACGCTGGCCATGGTGTCCGAGATGTCCGTCACGGTGCTTGCTTCCCGAGGCGACCGTCGGACAAACGTCGGAATTTCCGTCCCTCGGCGGCCCAGACAGCGCGCTGGCGGCGTTAGCGCGTGGACCGCCGCTTAGTGCGCGAACGGGCGCAGGGCGGCAGTCCGGGACCTAAAGCGACGGCGACGGCCCCCGTCGGTGACGGGGGCCGTCGGCAGTGGACGGATCAGCAGTGGATGGATCAGCGGTGCACGAGGAGGTGGAAGGGCCGGTCGGCGGCGACACCCGCGGAGTTGCGGGTCTGGATGAAGACCCCGTTGGGGGTGAGCAGGCGCGGGGCCACCGAGACCTCGCCGGCCGGCGGGACGCAGCACGAGCCCGCGTCGCCGATCGTCGCCACGTAGACGCCGGTCGTGACGTTGCTGCCGAACTGCACCTCGTACTGCCCTACGCCGTACTTGATGACGACCCCGGCACCGCGGGCCTTGGTGCCGTTGGCGTTGACCACCGTGGCGTAGAAGCCGACGGCCTGGGTGCCGATCGAGTCGCCCTTGGCGAGGGCAGCCTTCGCGCTGTTCAACGATGCCGTGGTGACCGCCGGCTGCTGCGCGGTGCGGGCGGTGGGCTGGGCGGCGTCGACCGTGGGCTTCGCGGCGGCGATCCCGCCGCCGGCCAGCGCCAGTGCCAGAGCTGCGATTGCCACCGCAGCCGCCTTACGTCGGAAAAATCTGCTCATGACAGGTCTCCCTTGGTGACCGTGGGGGTACGGCCGACCCGCGACACGCGGGACGGGAATTGCTTTACGTGGTCGGAAAAAATGCGCACGAACTGTCGACTCATTTCACTTTGGAGCACACCCGAAGTCGGCTGCACCCAGCGACCAACCTGCACCTTGAGCTGGTAATACTGCCTCCGGTGGCGGCCACCCGACCAGCTGGAACGTAGCACCGAAAAACGCCACAGGTCAATAGTCGATCACCCTTTTGAGGACCTGTCGGATCAACGCCACGAAATATGGGATAAGTGAACCCGAAGAATTGTTCACGAAAGGCGTTCGACAATTATCCACCCGAACCGTGAGCCGACGACACCGGCCGCACCACCGCTGACCGGCACCCCGGCAGGCCGGCGCACTAACCTGCTCTCGTGGAGATCACCACCGATGACGCCGGACCTGTCGGCGGGCACCAGTCAGGCATTCGCCGGTCCCTCCAGCTGCCGGTACGCACGGCGCTCTGCTGGCTCGCCGTCGCACCGGGCGCCGGGTGGGCGGTGGCCCGACTGACGGGCCTGGACCGGGGACCCCTGGTGCAGGCGCTGGCGTTCACTCCGTACGCGGCGCTGGGCAGCCTGGCACCGCTGCTGCTCGCGCTCGCCCTGCGACGCCACCGGCCGGCGATCGTCGCGGCGGTGACCACGGTGGCCCTGCTCGCGGTGGTGGCTCCCCGCGCACTGCCCGCACCGCAGCCACCCGCCGCCGGCCCGGCGGTACGGGTGCTCACCGCCAACCTGCTCGCCGGTGCCGCCGACCCACGGGTAGTGGTCGATCTGGTCCGCACCGAGCAGGTCGACGTGCTGGTGGTGCAGGAGTTCACCCCCGCCGCCGAGGCCGAGCTGGATCGGCTCGGGCTCGCCGGGCTGATGCCGTACCGGCAGCTCAATCCGGTCGTCGGCACCCCCGGCTCCGGGCTCTACTCCCGTCACCCGATCAGCGACGGCGGCATCCGGCAGCTACGCGGCGGCTGGAGCTTCACCCAGGCGTACGCGACCGTGGCGGTGCCGGGTGCGCCCTCGGTCCGCGTCGAATCGGCGCACCCGGCAGCCCCGTACGCGGTGGACCAGGTCAAGTGGTGGCGCGCCGACCTGGCGGCCCAACCGGGCGCCACGCCCGACGGAGGGCTGAGCATCCTCGCCGGCGATTTCAACGCCACCCTCGACCACGGCCCGCTGCGTGCCCTGATCGACACCGGCTACACCGACGCCGCCGCCTCGGTCGGCGCCGGGCTCACCGGCACCTGGGGGCCGTACGACGGTGATCCGATCCCGCCCGTGGTGATCGACCACGTGCTGGTCGACCGCCGCGTCGCGGTACGCGCCGTGGCCGTGCACCCGCTACCCGGCAGCGACCACCGCATGGTCCTCGCCGAACTGCGGCTACCGGCCCTTTCCTAGACCCGGTGTCGAAGTCCCCGGTTAGACCCGGTGTCGAAGTCCCCGATCGAGGCCGAAGGTGAGCGCGTCGACCAGCGCGTGCCAGCTCGCCTCCACCACGTTGGGGTGCACGCCGACCGTGGTCCAGCCACCACCCCGGCCGTCGGCCGTCTCGACCAGCACCCGGGTCACCGCGCCGGTGCCGTGGCTGCCCTCCAGGATCCGCACCTTGTAGTCGGCCAGCTCGAAGTCGCGCAGCTCCGGATAGTGCCGGCCGAGGCCGACCCGCAGCGCCTCGTCCAGCGCGTTGACCGGCCCGTTGCCCTCCGCGGTGGCGATCAGCCGTTCGCCGCGTACCCGGATCTTGACGGTGGCCTCGGAGACCACCGCACCGTCCTCGCGGTGCTCGACCAGCACCCGGTACGACTCCAGCGCGAACGGCCGCACCGGCGCGGCGTCCGGCAACTCACCGCGAACCAGCAGCTCGAACGAGGCGTCCGCCGCCTCGAACGACCAGCCGCCGGCCTCCAGCTCCTTGACCCGGTTGGTGACCCGGGACAGCGTCTCCGGATGGCCGGCCAGGTCCAGCCCGAGCTCACGACTCTTCAGCTCGATGCTGGCCCGGCCGGCCATCTCGGTGACCAGGATCCGCATGTCGTTGCCCACCACCTCGGGTTCGATGTGGTTGTAGAGCAGCGGATCCACCTTGATCGCACTCGCGTGCAGCCCCGCCTTGTGGGCGAAGGCGGCGGCCCCGGCGTACGCCTGGTGGGTGTCGGGGGCGATGTTGGCGATCTCGGCGATGGCGTGGGAGACCCGCACCATCTGCTCCAGGCAGCCCTCCGGTAGGACCGGCAGCCCGAGCTTGAGCTGGAGGTTCGCCACGATGGCGAAGAGGTCGGCGTTGCCGGGCCGCTCGCCGTACCCGTTGGCGGTGCCCTGCACGTGCCGGACGCCGGCCTCGACGGCGGCGATGGTGTTGGCCACCGCGCAGGCGGTGTCGTTCTGGGCGTGCATACCGAGCAGCTCGGGCGCGACGCCGATCCGGTCGGTAAGGTCCACGATCGCCCGGGTCACCTGGGACGGCAGCATGCCACCGTTGGTGTCGCAGAGGACGAACCGTTCGGCACCGGCCGCCAGCGCGGTCTCCACCACCGACGCGGTGTACCCCGGGTCGTGGCGGTAGCCGTCGAAGGTGTGCTCGCCGTCGACGAAGACCCGCCGTCCCTCGGCCACCAGGTGGGTCACCGTGTCGTGGATCATCGCCAGGTTCTCCTTGGCGGTGGTCCGCAACGCCCGCTCGACGTGGCGCAGGTCGGCCTTGGCCACCAGGGCGATCGCCGGGGTCTGCGCGTCGAGCAGGCCGCGCACCTGCGGGTCGTCGGCGGCGACCGCGCCGGCCCGGCGGGTGGCGCCGAAGGCGACCAGCACCGCGTGCTTGAGATCGAGTTCGGTACGCGCCCGGCGGAAGAACTCGGTGTCCTTGGGCACCGCGCCCGGCCACCCGCCCTCGATGAAACCGACGCCGAACTCGTCGAGCAGCCGCGCCACGGCGAGCTTGTCGACCACCGAGTAGCTGAGCCCCTCGCGCTGGGCGCCGTCGCGCAGGGTCGTGTCGTAGACCTGGAACGTCATGGTGATCCCTTCGTCAGGCACCGGCCAGCGCAACAAAAAGACCCCCCGCGGATGCGGGAGGTCTGCGCGCTCGGCGGAGGGAAAGCCGGCGCGCTAGTTGCCAATAATGCGGGCGGTGCTGGTCACGCTCGGTACTCTGCCACCCTCCGGCAGGTATTGGGAGGCAGAATCCACATTCCGGGACGGCCGTGGGGTCCGCGTGGTTACGGCTTCCCTGGGTTGTGTGTAGGGCGCTTCGCTGGGGGTAGGAGTTTTCGGGACAACGAAACACGTTCCTCCGAGACGGCCCACCACGGCCGGGGCAGGAGACATCCCATGGACAGGCTCGACCCGAACACCACGAACGCCACGCCGGACCCGCAGCTGCGCGCCGTCGACCAGAGCGTCGTCGCCGGCGGCACCCCCGCCGGCGCCTTCGACGCCTGGAGCTACCGGGACGACGCCGGGGTCGCCGGTGCCAACCTGGTCGGCTACAAGGTCGAGGCCAGCGACGGCTCGATCGGCAAGATCGACAGTGACAGCTCCGAGGTCAACGCCAGCTACCTGGTTGTCGACACCGGGCCGTGGATCTTCGGCAAGAAGGTCATGCTCCCGGCCGGGACCGTCAACCACGTCGACCACGAGGAGCAGAAGGTCTACGTCGACCGCAACAAGGACCAGATCAAGGCGGCGCCGGAGTACGACGAGACGGCCACCGACCCGGCGTACCGGGACAAGCTCGGCGGCTACTACGACGACACGTACTCCGCGACCCCGCCCGGCGGCGGGCTCCGGTAACGGTCGCCGTCGCGGCACGGACCGCGGCACAACGGCCGGTGGGCAGCGCCCCACCGGCCGTTTACCGTGTCAGGGGTGGACTCCATCGAGGTCAACCGCAGAATCCCGTTCACCGCCGCCTTCAACTTCCGGGACGTGGGCGGCTACCACGGCCAGGACGGCCGCACCGTACGCACCGGCCGGCTCTACCGCTCCGACTCGCTGCACCGCATCGGCGACGCCGACCGGGACGCCTTCGCGGCGCTCGGCGTGCGAACCGTCATCGACCTGCGCCGCCCGCACGAGGTCGAGCGCGACGGCCGGGTGCCCGACTTCGACGGGCTCACCTACCGGCACATCCACCCCGACCACGCGGAGTGGGAGGAGCAGCCGTACCAGCCCGGCGGCGACCTGGCCCGCTACCTGGCCGACCGGTACGCCGACCTGGCCCGCACCGGCACCGCCGGGCTCGCCGAGGCGATCGGCCTGATCGCCGAGGGTGCCAACGCGCCGGTGGTGGTGCACTGCGTGGCGGGCAAGGACCGCACCGGCATCGTCTGCGGCCTGACCCTCGCCGTCCTAGGTGTGGACGACGCCGAGATCGCGGCGGACTACTCGCTGAGCACCGAGGCGTCGCAGCGGTTCAGTGCCTGGGTCGCCGCGACCTTCCCCGACTCGGCGCCGCTGCCGACACCGTTCCTCTCCTCGCCGGCCGAGGCGATGCTGCTGTTCCTGGCCGAGATCCGCGAGGGCCACGGCTCCGTGGACGACTACCTGCGCCAGGCCGGGGTCACCGGCGACCAGCTCGCCGCCCTGCGTACCAACCTGCTCGCCTAGCGCCGCGTCGCGGCCGTCTTGCCGCGTCGCGAGGCGTTAAGAAGGGGCCCCTCCTCTACCGCAGGCGTTAAGAAGGGCCCCCTCCTTACATCTCAGAGCACGTGGTGGACCCAGTTGTGTGGGTCGGCGGCCTTGCCGCGCTGGAGATCCACCAGCCGCTGGCGCAGCGCCATCGTCACCGTGCCGGGCTCACCGCCGGCGACGGCGAACTCCCCGTCGGGGAAGCGAACCCGCCCGATCGGGGTGATCACCGCCGCGGTGCCGCAGGCGAAGACCTCACGCAGCCGGCCGCTGGCGGCGTCCGCCTGCCACTCGTCGAAGGCCACCGGCCGCTCCTCGACCCGGTGACCGGCCGCCGACGCCAGCGTGAGCACCGACTCCCGGGTGATACCGGGCAGGATCGTGCCGGTCAGCGGCGGCGTGGCGATCGAACCGTCGTCGTAGACGAAGAAGACGTTCATGCCGCCCAACTCGTCGACGTACCGGCGCTCGACGGCGTCCAGGAAGACCACCTGCTCACAGCCGTGCTCGAAGGCTTCGGCCTGGGCGGCCAACGAGGCGGCATAGTTGCCGCCACACTTGGCCGCACCGGTGCCGCCGGGCGCCGCCCGGGTGTAGTCGGGTGAGACCCAGACCGTCACCGGCTTGACCCCACCGGAGAAGTAGGCGCCGACCGGCGACGCGATCACCGAGTAGAGGTACTCGTTGGCCGGACGGACACCGAGGAAGACCTCGCTGGCAAACATGAACGGTCGCAGGTAGAGGCTGCCGTCCGCACCGTCGGGGATCCACTCCCGGTCGATCTCGATCAGCCGGTGCAGCGAGTCGACGAAGGTCTCCTCGGGCAGCGACGGCATGGCCATCCGGGCGGCCGAGGTGTTGAACCGGGCCGCGTTGGCGTACGGGCGGAACATCGTCACCCCGCCGCCTGCCGTGCGGTACGCCTTCATCCCCTCGAAGATCTCCTGCGCGTAGTGCAGCACCGCACTGGCGGGATCCATCGGGATGGGCCCGCGCGCCTCGACACGGGCGTCGTACCAGCCCTTGCCCTCGGCGTAGCGGATGGTGACCATGTGGTCGGTGAAGACCCGGCCGAACCCGGGGTTGGCCAGCAGCGCAGCCCGGTCGGTGGCGGATACCGGCGCGGGGTTCGGACGGATCTCGAAGTCGATCTTGTCACCACCGCTCATCGCGCTGACCTCCCTGGGGGACTACGGCATGCGCCGACCGCACGCCGGAAACATGTTTGTGCCAGAAAACCTACCCCGAACGGTCGTTCAGCGGATAGGTCCACCAAAGCACAGGTGGCACCGTACCGCGCCGCCGCCGCCGGTCGATGTTGTCGCCACCGTTCGCCGGGAGGCCCGGCAGACGTCGGCCGCAAACTCGGGAAAGGCGCGGGCGATCAGGCGGCTACCTGGGCCGCGATCCGGTCACCCACCTCGGCGGTACGCAGGGCTACGTCCGGGCCGCGTCCGGCCAGCTCGGCACTGACCGCGACGGTGATCCGGGCGGCGGCGTCGGCGTGCCCGAGCTGGTCGAGCAGCAGGGCCGCCGAGAGCACGGCGGCGACCGGGTCGGCCACGCCACGTCCGGCGATGTCCGGTGCGGAGCCGTGTACCGGCTCGAACATCGACGGGTACGTCCCGTCGGGGTTGATGCTGCCACTGGCGGCGAGGCCGATTCCTCCGGTGACCGCCGCCGCGATGTCGGTGAGGATGTCGCCGAAGAGGTTGTCGGTGACCACGACGTCGTACCGCTGCGGCTGGGTGACCAGGAACATCGCGGCGGCGTCGACGTGCTGGTACTCGGTGGTCACGTCGGGGTGTTCGGCGGCCACCGCCTCGAAGGTGCGGGCCCACAGCGAACCGGCGTGGGTGAGCACGTTGGTCTTGTGCACCAGGGTCACCTTGCGCCGTTCGCGGCGGGAGGCGCGGGCGAAGGCGTCCCGGACCACCCGCTCGACGCCGTGCCGGGTGTTCAGGCTCTCCTCGGTGGCGACCTCGGCCGGGGTGCCCCGGTGCAGCGTGCCACCGGCACCCGCGTAGAGCCCCTCGGTGCCCTCCCGGACGACCACCAGGTCGACCTCGCCCGGCTTGACCGCCGCCAGCGGGCTGGCCACCCCCGGCCAGAGCCGGGACGGGCGCAGGTTGACGTACTGGTCGAAGGCGAAGCGAAGCTTCAACAGCAGGCCCCGCTCCAGCACACCGGGCGGGACGGTCGGATCGCCGACCGCGCCGAGCAGGATCGCGTCGTGCCCGGCCAACTCGCCGAGCACCGAGTCGGGCAGCACCTCACCGGTCCGGTGATAGCGTGCCGCACCGAGGTCGTACTCCGTCGCCTCGACGCCGGGCAGTACCGCGTCGATGACCTTCCGGGCCTCCGCGACCACCTCGGGTCCGATCCCGTCTCCGGCCACCACCGCGATCCGTGCCACGTCCGTCAGCTCCTTCGCTCGTGTGGCTCGACGGTACGCCGCCGTCCCGCCCCCCGGTACGAATGTTCCACTTTCCGGGACGCGAGGACGCACAGCAGCTTCCCAGGGTGCATTCATGGGGCAGTCATCTCCGCTGCATAGCGTGAGCGTGACGGGCCACCGGTCCGGGCGACCGCCGCGACGGCGCGGCGGGCGTCGAGGAGGGGGACGGATGCGATGTGGACCGACGAGCAGCCACGAACCAGCTGGGTGGATCCGGCAAGCTTCCGTTTCCGCCGACCAGACCTGCGACTGGGTGTTCGCGAGCAGCGACTCGACCGGGCCGGCGTGGTCGCCGGGGACCGGATCGCCGTCCGGCACACCGTACGCACCTCGACGGCGGCGTACACCCTGCTGCTGAACGCCCCCGAGTGGCTGGGCCGGCGGGGAGTCGGTGAGGCGCTGCGTGACGCGGTGGCCGAGCTGCGCGCGATCGACCTCACCTACGGCCCGAACCGCCCGGACAGCCTGGTGTCCCGACTGCGCCGGGACGAGATCAGCCCCGAGTCGTACCCGCCGCTCGCGGATCTGGTGGACCGGTGCACCGCGATGCGCGCGGCGACGGACGGCTGGTTCGACGCCTGGGCGGTGCCGGGCGGCTTCGACCCGGGTGGTCTGCTCGGCGGGTGGGCGGTGGAGCGGGCGGCAACCCGGTTGCGCACCGCCGGCATCCACGACTACGCCGTGCTCAGCGGCGCTGACCTGGTGGTACGCGGCCACGCCGGGCACGGCGGCCCGTGGCGGGTCGCGATGCACCACCCGACCGATCGGCACCGGGCGCCCCTGGTGCTGGAGATGACGGCGGGCGCGGTCGGCACCTCCGGAGTCACCGGACGCCAGGGGCACGTGGTGGATCCGCACACCGGTGAACCGGCCGGCCAGTTGGTCGCCGCGACGGTGGTCGGTCCCGACCTCGCGGTGGCCGACGCCTACGCCACCGCGCTGTACGCGGCAGGACCGGTCGGACTGGCGTGGTTCCGCGCCGGGTCGGACTACCGGGTGCTCTTCGCCGCCCGCCGTTGACGCAGCGAGCCGCCGCCGACGCAGCGATCGGCCTCCACGGCCGCGGCAACGGCCGTGGAGGCCGGTCGACGACGAGTGCGCGTGGCTCGCGCAATCGAGGGGTGCGGGCCGGTCGGCCGGACGCCAACCTCGCCACCCGAAGACGGGTCGGCGCACAAGCTCGGCAGGTGACCGCATCGGTACGCTATCGAATTGACGCGTTTCGCGGCAAGAGCTCCACAGGGGAGGATCTGAGCGGTCCTTCCGACTCGACGACTGGCCTGCGGCAGGGGCGTTTTCGACAAGGTGAAGCGCAGATGGCACGCTGTCCGCCGTGAGTTTCGATCTGAGCGTGTGGGCCCTGGCGGACGGGGCGACGCCCGAGGACGTGCGAGCGGCGGTGCAGCAGTGCCGCAACGGCCGGCACATCGAGCGGCAACCGGACCCACGGTGTGTGTCCTTCTACCGGGCGATCACCGCCAGCTACCCGGAACGGCCGGCCGGTCCGAACACTCCCTGGGCGGTCGCGCAGCTGCACAAGGCGGCCGACCACATCGAGCTGAACCTGGACCCGGCCTGCCCCGACCAGGTGCTCCTCGACATCGAGCGGCTGGCCGGGGAGTGCCGTCTGATTCTCTTCGACGCACAGGACGGCTCGGTCTACCCGCCGCCGGCGGCCCGGATGCCCGGCTCCCGCTGACGCACCCGCGCCGGTGCGTCAGAACGACGAGGGGCCCGGCCACCGGCCGGGCCCCGACGACTCGTGCGTGGGCTACTCGTCGCGCAGGTCCGCGGCGCTGGCCGAGGTCGCGCCGATCGAGTCGGCGGCCGAGGTGAGCAGGTCGGCGCCGAGCGCCTGGTCGACGGTGAGGGTCATCAGCGTCTCACCGCCGGCCTCCCGGCGGGCCACCTGCATCGCCGCGATGTTGACGCCGGCCTGACCGAGCAGGGTGCCGACCGTGCCGACCACGCCCGGGCGGTCCACGTAGCGCAGGAAGAGCAGGATGCCCTCGGCACCGATCTCCACGTCGAAGCCGTCGACCTCGGTCAGCTTGATGACGTCCCGGGTACCGGCCTGGGCGACCGTGCCGGAGACGCTGACGGTACGGCCGTCGGGCAGCGCGCCGCGCACGGTGACCAGAACCGGGTGGTCGACGGTCTCGGTCTGGGTGGTCAGCGACACCTCCACGCCGCGCTGGGCGGCCAGGTGCGGCGCGTTGACGTAGGTCACCTGCTCCTCGACCACCGAGCTGAACAGGCCCTTGGTGGCGGCGAGCTTGAGCACCGAGACGTCGTGGCCGACGATCTCACCGCGTACCTCGACGGTGACGCTGGCGGCGACCCCCCCGGCGACCGCGGTGAAGGCGCGACCGAGCTTCTCAGCCAGCGGCAGCAGCGGCCGGACATCCTCGGCGACCACTCCGCCGGCCTGCACGTTGACCGCGTCCGGCACGAACTCGCCCTGCAGCGCCAGCTTCACGCTCTTGGCCACCGCCAGGCCGGCCTTGTCCTGCGCTTCGCCGGTGGAGGCGCCCAGGTGCGGGGTGGCCACCACGTTGTCGAAGGCGAACAGCGGCGAGGAGGTGCACGGCTCCTTGGCGTACACGTCCACCCCGGCCCCACCGACCCGGCCCTCGGCCAGCGCGTCGGCCAGGGCCTGCTCGTCGATCAGCCCGCCCCGGGCGGCGTTGACGATCCGCACGCCCGGCTTGACGATCGACAGTTCCTTCTCGCCGATCAGCCCGAGGGTCTCCGGGGTCTTCGGCAGGTGGATCGAGATGAAGTCGCTCTCCCGCAGCAGCTCCTCCAGACCGACCAGGCGTACGCCGAGCTGCGCCGCCCGGGCCGGCTGGATGTACGGGTCGTACGCGATCAGCCGGGTGCCGAAGGCGGCGATCCGGGACGCGAAGAGGACACCGATACGGCCGAGGCCGACGACCCCGACGGTCTTGCCCTGGATCTCCACGCCGGTGTACTTCGAGCGCTTCCACTCCCCCGCCTTGAGCGCCGCGCTGGCGCTGGCGGTGTTACGGGCGACCGCGAGCAGCAGCGCGACGGCCTGCTCGGCGGCGGAGACGATGTTGGAGGTGGGCGCGTTGACGACCATGACGCCCCGCGCGGTGGCAGCCGGCACCTCGACGTTGTCCAGACCGACGCCGGCCCGGGCCACGACCTTGAGCCGGGGTGCGGCGGCGATCGCCTCGGCGTCGATCTGGGTGGCGCTGCGGACGATGACGGCGTGGGCCTCGGAGAGCGCCGAGAGCAGGGCCGGACGGTCGGTGCCGTCCACGTGCCGGACGTCGAAGTCGTGGGCGAGCACCTCGATGGCGGCGGGAGCGAGTTCTTCGGCGATCAGTACGACAGGAGTCATTGGTCCTCGTAGATGTCGTCAGAGCGGTCGACCGGGGGCTGGGACGCTGCACTGCGCCCGGCACGGTCCGGGCCATGGCCGTCAGGTGCCGGCTACGCACCTATCCGCGATCGTAGGGCGCACGCCGCCCGGTGTGCCCCGGACTGCGGGGTGAGTGCCCTCACAAACCGGACGTGACGTGCGGGTTAACGATCGTTAGTCGGCTGGAGATCACAGACGGCACCCGGGCTCGGCGTCGGGGAGAACGCCGGCCCGGGTGCCGGTGGTGCGAATACGTCTCAGGCGGTCTCGGTGATCGGGCGATCCACCCAGCTC
Source organism: Micromonospora phaseoli (assembly GCF_900109115.1). Taxonomy (GTDB): domain Bacteria; phylum Actinomycetota; class Actinomycetes; order Mycobacteriales; family Micromonosporaceae; genus Micromonospora; species Micromonospora phaseoli. The sequence continues at coordinate 119,444 of NZ_FNYV01000001.1, read as the reverse complement.
ATCATGCCGCGCAGCTTGCGCCCGGTCTCCTCGATCGGGTGCGCCGCGCCCTCGGCCCGCCACTTGTTGTAGTTCGGCCGCCCGGCCTCGTCCTCGGCCACCCACTCGCGGGCGAACTCGCCGGACTGGATCTCCCCGAGGATCTTGCGCATCTCCTCCTTGACCCGGCTGTCGATCACCCTCGGGCCCCGGGAGAGATCGCCGTACTCGGCGGTGTCGGAGACGCTGTAGCGCATCCGGGCGATGCCGCCCTCGTACATCAGGTCCACGATGAGCTTCAGCTCGTGCAGGCACTCGAAGTAGGCCACCTCCGGCGCGTAGCCGGCCTCGGTGAGCACCTCGAAGCCGGTCTGCACCAGCGCCGCAGCGCCACCGCAGAGCACCGCCTGCTCGCCGAAGAGGTCGGTCTCGGTCTCCTCGGTGAAGGTGGTCCGGATCGCGCCGGCCCGGGTCCCGCCGATCCCCTTCGCGTACGACAGGGCGAGCGCGAAGGCGTCGCCGGTGGCGTCCTGCTCGACCGCGACCAGGCAGGGCACGCCCTTGCCGTCGGTGTACTGCCGGCGGACCAGGTGACCGGGGCCCTTCGGAGCGACCATCGCCACATCGACCTCGGCCGGCGGCTTGATCAGCCCGTAGCGGATGTTGAAGCCGTGCCCGAAGAACAGCGCCTTGCCCGCGCTGAGGTTCGGCGCGATCGACTCCGCGTAGATCTTGCGCTGGGCGGTGTCCGGCGCCAGCACCATGATCACGTCAGCCTCGGCGGACGCCTCGGCCGGGGTGAGCACCCGCAGGCCCTGCTCCTCGGCCTTGGCCCGGCTCTTCGAGCCCTCGGGCAGGCCGATCACGACGTCGACACCGGAGTCGCGCAGCGACAGCGCGTGGGCGTGACCCTGGCTGCCGTACCCGATCACGGCGACCTTCTTCGCCTGGATCAGGCCCAGGTCGGCGTCGTCGTCGTAGTACACCTCAACGCTCATGACTTCCCTTTCGTACGGCCGCCGTGGCGGCCCGTGGTGGCTCGTGGTGGCTCTGGTGATCAGGGCATCAGGGCATCAGGGCGGCCCGCCGGGCCGGCCCACAGTCGGATCAGGCGGCCCGCAGGGCCGGGCCGGCGGTGATGGCGCGTGAGCCGCGCCCGATCGCCACCAGGCCCGACTGGACCATTTCCTTGATGCCGAAGGGCTCAAGGTCGCGCAGCAGCGCGTCGAGCTTGTCGGGGGTGCCGGTCGCCTCGATGGTGAGGGTGTCGGCGGCCACGTCGACCACCCGGGCCCGGAACAGGTTGACCGTCTCCAGCACCTGGGCACGGGCGGTGCGATCCGCACGCACCTTGACCAGGAGCAGCTCGCGGGCCACCGAGATCGACGGGTCCAGCTCGACGATCTTCAGCACGTTCACCAGCTTGTTGAGCTGCTTGGTGACCTGCTCCAGCGGGGAGGACTCCGCGTTGACCACGATGGTGATCCGCGAGACGTCCGGGTTCTCGGTCTCGCCGACGGCGAGGCTGTCGATGTTGAAACCGCGCCGGGAGAAGAGCCCGGAGACCCGGGCCAGCACGCCCGGCTTGTTCTCCACCAACACGGAGAGCGTGTGCATGGTCATGCCACGACCTCGCTGCGCTCGGTCGCGCCATCACACGGCGCTGGGCTGAGCCTGATGATTCGTTCGCGTTGCTCACTCATTAGATATCGTCCTCGTCGAAGGCCGGGCGGACGCCGCGGGCGAACATGATCTCGTCGTTGCTGGTGCCGGCGGCGACCATCGGCCAGACCATCGCGTCCTTGCCGACCACGAAGTCGATGACCACCGGTGCGTCGTTGATGGACATCGCCGCCTCGATGGTCCGGTCCACGTCCTCAGCCGTCTCGCAGCGCAGCCCCACGCAGCCGAGCGCCTCGGCGAGCTTGACGAAGTCCGGGATGCGGTGCTTGTGGGTGCCCAGCTCCGTGTTGGAGTAGCGCTCGTTGTAGAACAGCGTCTGCCACTGCCGGACCATGCCGAGATTGCCGTTGTTGATCACAGCGATCTTGACCGGGATGCCCTCCAGCGCGCAGGTGGCCAGCTCCTGGTTGGTCATCTGGAAACAGCCGTCGCCGTCGACGGCCCAGACCACCGTGTCGGGCCGACCCACCTTGGCGCCCATCGCCGCCGGCACCGCGTAGCCCATGGTGCCCAGGCCGCCGGAGTTCAGCCAGGTCTGCGGCTTCTCGTACGAGATGAACTGGGAGGCCCACATCTGGTGCTGGCCCACGCCGGCCACGTAGATCGCGTCCGGTCCGGCGATCTCCCCCAGCCGCTTGATCACGTACTGCGGGGAGAGCGTGCCGTCGGACGGCTCCTCGTAGCCCAGCGGGTAGCGCTCGCGCAGGTCGTCCAGCTGCGCCCACCAGTCCACGAGGTCGGTGGTGCGCCCCGCGGCCCGCTCGACGGTGACCGCCGCCAACAGCTCGTCGATGACGTGCCGGGCGTCGCCGACGATCGGCACGTCCGCGTGCCGGTTCTTGCCGATCTCGGCCGGATCGATGTCGGCGTGCACCACCGTGGCGTCCGGGGCGAAGGAGTCCAGCTTGCCGGTAACCCGGTCGTCGAAGCGGGCGCCGAGCGCCACGATCAGGTCGGCCTTCTGCAGCCCGTACACCGCGGCGACCGTGCCGTGCATGCCGGGCATGCCCAGGTGCTGCCGGTGCGAGTCGGGGAACGCCCCCAACGCCATCAGCGTGGTGACCACCGGGATGCCGGTCAGCTCGGCCAACCGGCGCAGCCCCTCGGTGGCCCCGGCCTTGAGCACGCCGCCGCCGACGTAGAGCACCGGCCGGCGGGCGTTGCTCATCAGCCGCGCCGCCTCCCGGATCTGCTTGCCGTGCGGGTGCAGGGTGGGCCGGTAACCGGGCAGGTCCAGGGTGGGCGGCCAGGCGAAGGTGGTCGGTGCCTGGAGGACGTCCTTGGGGATGTCCACCAGGACCGGGCCGGGCCGTCCGGTCGACGCCAGGTGGAACGCCTCGGCCAGCACCCGGGGGATCTCGCTGGCCTCCTGCACGAGGAAGTTGTGCTTGGTGATCGGCAGCGTGATGCCCTGGATGTCCGCCTCCTGGAAGGCGTCCGTCCCGATCGACGGGCGGGCCACCTGGCCGGTGATGGCCACCAGCGGCACCGAGTCCATGTACGCGTCGGCGATCGGGGTGACCAGGTTCGTCGCCCCCGGACCGGAGGTGGCGATGCACACCCCGACCCTTCCGGTGGCCTGGGCGTAGCCGGTGGCGGCGTGGCCGGCACCCTGCTCGTGTCGGACCAGGATGTGCCGGACGGTCGAGTCGTAGAGCGGGTCGTACGCCGGCAGGATGGCGCCACCCGGGATGCCGAAGACGACGTCGACGCCGAGCGCCTCCAGGGAGCGCACCAGCGAGCCGGCACCGGAGACCTGGGCCTGCGCGGGGCGTACCGCTCCGACAGCCGACGTGGCGGCGGCGTGGTCGACGTCGCTGGCGGACTCGGCGGCGGTGCGGGCCCGCCGGGCGGTGTTGGCGAGTGTCTCGGGCGTGGGTCTCGTCATGGCGGTTGGCCTTCGGCTGGAGTGGGTGGGGCTACTCACACTGTGGAACGCGGGCCGGGGCCGGCGTCCGATGGGTTCGACGGCAAGAAAAAGGCCCTCGTGCCAGATGCACGGGGCCAGCGCACTCTCAGTCAGGGAGAGTGCGCTCAGGTAAGTACTCGCAGCGACCGGTACGACGACATGGGCTCAGCCTGACGCATCTCACGCGATGAGTCAACTGATCCCACATTTTGGTTCACGGACGTGGTGTGTCGCCTACCGGCAGACCCGCCGTACCCGGGCTGACGTGCCCGGAGAGGCCCTCGCCCAGGCGCGGGGCGGGCGGCCGGAGGGGACGGACCGGCGTGGCGTCCGAGGGTGCGGGACGGGCCGGGCGGGCACCGGGAGACGTCGCCGCGTCCAGCATCGCCTCCAGGTGCTCGGCCGGTACGCCCCACCCGAACAACGCGCCCTGCCCGAACCGGCAGCCCGCGGCCACCACCGCGGCCAACTCGGTCGGTGTGGTGACCCCCTCGGCGATGACCTCCAGGCCGAACTGGTGGCCCAGCCGCATGACGATGTCGACCATCGGGGCGAAGGCCGGGCCGTCGCGCCCGACCGGCCGGACCGGCTCGTGCTCCGCCACCAGACCATGGTCGATCTTGAGGATGTCGATCGGAAGGCGACGGAGTTGCCCCAGCGAGGAGTAGCCGGCGCCGAAATCGTCCAGCGCGATCCGCACACCGGTCAGCCGCAGCGCGGTCAGCCGGCGGATCAGCTCGTCGAGGTCGGTGGCGACGGCGTGCTCGGTGACCTCCAGCACCAGTCGCTGCGGCGGGACGTGGTGAGCGCGCAGCGCCTCGGCGACCTGCACCACGTACTCGGGGGCGTGCAGCTCACGCGGGGACACGTTCACCGAGACCCAGACGTCGTGCCCCTCGGCCAGCCAACGGGACAGCTGGTAGCAGGCCTGGTGCAGCACCCAGGCACCGAGTTTGGCGATCATCCCGCACTCCTCGGCGAGGGGGATGAACTCGTCCGGGCGGACGTTGCCCAGCTCGGGATGGCGCCAGCGCAGCAGGGCCTCCGCGCCGACCGGGCGCACCGACGGCAGCGAGGCCACCGGCTGGAAGACCAGCCGCAGTTCGTCGCGCTCGATCGCGCCGCGCAGTTCGTGCTCCAGCGTGGTGCGCCGGCGCAGCAACTGGTCGTACGCGCCGTCGTACCGCTCGATCCGGTTCTTGCCGCGCTGCTTGGCGTAGCGCAGCGCGAGATCCGCGTGGCGCTGCAACAGCTCGACATCCGGTTCGTCCGCCCAGCCGGCGAGACCGATGCTGACCGAGAGGAAAACCGGTGCTTCGGGCTGCCCGTAGGAGCCGCCGAGCACTCGCAGCAGCCGCTCGGCGACCACCCCGGCCTCGGCCGGACCACCGTGCATGAGCACCGCGAACTCGTCGCCGCCGAGACGGGCGGCGAGGTCGCCGGGGCGCAGGTTGCCCCGCAACCGCTGGCCCACCTCGGCCAGCACCGCGTCACCCACGTCGTGGCCGCGCATGTCGTTGACGTTCTTGAAGCCGTCGAGGTCCAGGCCGAGCAGGACACAGGGCACCCGGGCCTCGGCGCACTGATGCAGCGCCTGTAGCAGCCCACGCCGGTTGGCCAGGCCGGTGAGCGCGTCGGTGTGCGCGAGCTGGCGGAAGTGCGACTCCCGCTCGGACAACCGCCGGGCGTACGCCCGGACGTCGTGCAGGGTGAGGTACTGCCGGGCCACCAGGGCGAACCCTTCGACGCTGCCGGCGGCGATGGCCAGCCCGTCGAAGCGGCCGTCCTGCAGGAGGTGATACATCGCCGAGGCGACCAGCGCGACCATCGGCACGAAGGCGTACTCGCCGTCACGCCGGATCACGTCGATGGCGAGCTGGCCCGGCGGGTCGATCCGGTAGGCCGCCACCGCGGCTACCAGCAGCCCCACGGCGAGCACCGCCGCGCCGGCCATCACCAGGCCCGGCCCGGCCTGGCAGAGCCCCGCCGCGACACCCAGCCCGCCGAACGACGAGGCGGTGATCCCGAAGCCCAGCACGGCGAGACAACGTCGGGGCGCGGGAGCGCGAAGGACCAGGATGGCGGAGAGGCCGGCGCTCAACGCCGCGCTGACCGAGGCGAGCAGGATCGACGGGCAGGCCGTCGGGGTCGCGTCCCCGAGCAGCCGGGTCGGCTCGGAGACCAGCACCCAGCCGACGAACCAGAGCGCCGTGCCCACGATCACCCCGTCGAGGGCGAGCCGCGCGGCCGAGGGCACCGAGCCGGTCACCCCGGGCAGGCGGAGCAGACCGAAGCAGAAGAGCAGGCCGCTGGTCGCCGTACCGAGCGAGATCAGGGTGGCCCACCCGGTGCGCTGCTGCTGCTCGTGTGCCCAGTGCGCGTTCGCGCTCACCGCGACGGCCACCCCGGCCAGCATGGTCACCAGCGCGACGGCACCGGCCACGGCCAGCACCGCGTACGCCTGGCGGTGGGCTGCGGTCCGGCGGCGGACGGCGGCGGCCAGCAGCACGCCGGCCGTGAGGGCGATCAGCGCGCTCAGCACCGCAACGCCGATCATGGCCGGGGGTGTGTGCACCCCTCAACTCTGCCGGATCGATGCCCGACGTGGGGATCTGGTGTGCATCTGTTGGGACACGGTGCGTGCGCCTGTCCGCTGCCCGGTCGACGGTGCCAGACTGGAGGCATGCCTGAGCTGCGGTCGAAGACCTCCACGCACGGTCGGACGATGGCCGGCGCCCGGGCCCTCTGGCGGGCCACCGGGATGACCGACGACGATTTCGGCAAGCCGATCGTCGCCATCGCGAACAGTTTCACCCAGTTCGTGCCGGGCCACGTACATCTCAAGGACATGGGTGGCCTGGTCGCCGACGCGGTGGCCGCCGCCGGCGGGGTGGGCCGGGAGTTCAACACGATCGCGGTCGACGACGGCATCGCCATGGGCCACGGCGGCATGCTCTACTCCCTGCCCAGCCGGGAGCTGATCGCCGACGCGGTGGAGTACATGGTCAACGCGCACTGCGCGGACGCCCTGGTCTGCATCTCCAACTGCGACAAGATCACGCCGGGGATGCTGCTGGCCGCGCTGCGACTGAACATCCCGACCGTGTTCGTCTCCGGTGGGCCGATGGAGGCCGGCAAGACGGTGGCGATCGAGGGGATCGTGCACAGCAAGATCGACCTGATCGACGCGATGATCGCTTCCTCGAACGAGGCGGTCACCGACGACCAGCTCGGCGCGATCGAGCGGTCCGCCTGCCCCACCTGCGGCTCCTGCTCGGGCATGTTCACCGCGAACTCGATGAACTGCCTCACCGAGGCGATCGGGCTGGCGCTGCCGGGCAACGGTTCGACGCTGGCCACCCACGCCGCGCGGCGGTCGCTCTTCGTCGAGGCCGGCAGCACCGTCGTGGAGATCGCCAAGCGGTGGTACGACGGCGACGACGCCTCGGTGCTGCCGCGGGCGTTGGCGTCCCGGGCCGCGTTCGAGAACGCCGTCGCCCTGGATGTGGCGATGGGCGGGTCGACGAACACGATCCTGCACCTGCTGGCCGCCGCCCGCGAGGCCGAGCTGGACTTCACGGTCGCCGACATCGACGCCATCTCCCGCCGGGTGCCGTGCCTGGCCAAGGTCGCCCCGAACTCCCCGCAGTACCACATGGAGGACGTGCACCGGGCCGGCGGCATCCCGGCCATCCTCGGCGAACTGGACCGCGCCGGCCTGCTGCACCGGGACGTGCGCGCGGTGCACTCCCCCTCGCTGGAGCGCTGGCTGGCCGACTGGGACGTGCGCGGCGGCTCGGCCACCGCCGAGGCGATCGAGTTGTTCCACGCCGCGCCGGGCGGGGTGCGTACCGTCGAGCCGTTCTCCACCACCAACCGCTGGTCGTCGCTGGACACCGACGCGGCCGGTGGCTGCATCCGGGACGGCGAGCACGCGTACACCGCCGACGGTGGGCTGGCCATCCTGCACGGCAACCTCGCGCCGGACGGCTGCGTGGTGAAGACCGCCGGAGTACCCGAGGAGTGCCTGACCTTCCGCGGCCCGGCGAAGGTCTACGAGTCGCAGGACGACGCCGTGACCGCCATCCTGGCCAAGGAGATCGTCGCCGGGGACGTGGTGGTGATCCGCTACGAGGGCCCGAAGGGCGGCCCGGGCATGCAGGAGATGCTCTACCCCACCTCGTTCCTCAAGGGCCGAGGGCTGGGCCGGGCCTGCGCGCTGCTCACCGACGGCCGGTTCTCCGGCGGCACCTCCGGGCTGTCCATCGGGCACGTCTCCCCCGAGGCCGCCTCCGGTGGGCTGATCGCGCTGGTCGAGCCCGGCGACGAGATCGTCATCGACATTCCGGCGCGCTCCATCGAGCTGAACGTGCCGGCCGACGTGCTGGACGCCCGCCGGGTCGCGCAGGAGAAGCGGGACCGCCCCTACACCCCGGTCGACCGGCAGCGTCCGGTCTCCGCCGCACTGCGCGCGTACGCCTCGATGGCCACCTCGGCCAGCGACGGCGCCTACCGCCGTGTCCCGGAGTGATCCGGTGAGGGACCACCTTCGGAAGGGTTGATCGATTCCGTTCCGCCGAAGTGGCGGGGTCCTCTGCTTGGTGATACCCCCATCCCGCCGTCCTGGCGTTCAGGAGCGCTGATCACCTCTTGGACTGTGGAGCGGACGGCCGCTGACTACCTGTAGTCAGCGGCCTACGAGTCGCACTCACCTCCGATAGTGTCCGTCCGACGACGCCACCATCGACCGCCCGCACGATGGTTCGTGGCGACCATGCCGCAAACGACGCGGTCGAGGCCCGACTTGACGCCGAAGGTTGGGACGGGCTCCCGCGCTTCCTCGCGGCGGTCTTCTTCCTCGCCGTCGATCGCCGCTTCGGCGAGACCGCCGGCCGTCCAGAGGTCATCGCGTTCGTCGGTGAACTGCCCGCCGGGCTCGCTGACGGCGGCCCGGAGATCAACGCCGAAGCCGCCGAACAGCTCATCATGTCGATGCACGTCTTTCTGCCAACGCGGGGCGACGCACCGACGACGAGCAGGGAACCTGTCGACCAGGGTTCACCCGGCCGCCATGCCGGCCCCGGTAACGTGGCGCTGGTCGATCGATGATCGGGAGGGTGTCGATGGGTACGATGCGGACGGTCCTCGCCGGGCTCACGGCGGCGCTGCTCGCCACGACGGCGACGATGACAGCGGCCGCCCCGGCCGGTGCCGGCGGGCAGCGACCCGACACGGTGCGGGTGGCGACCTTCAACGCCTCACTGAACCGGGGCACCGCCGGTGGGCTGGTCGCCGACCTGTCCCGGCGGGACAACGCCCAGGCCGGCAACGTCGCCGAGGTGATCCAGCGGGTACGCCCGGACGTGCTGCTGGTCAACGAGTTCGACCACGACCCGGGTGGCCGGGCGCTGGCGCTCTTCCAGGACAACTATCTCTCCGTGCCGCGCAACGGCACCCGGGGCATCCGCTATCCGTACCGTTATGCGGCCCCGTCGAACACCGGCGTGCCCTCCGGCCACGATCTCAACAACGACGGGGTCGTCGGTGGCCCGGATGACGCGTACGGATTCGGCCTCTTCCCCGGCCAGTACGGCATGGCGGTCTACTCGATGTACCCGATCGACCTGGCCAGGGTCCGCACCTTCCAACTGTTCCGCTGGCAGGACATGCCCGGGGCGCTGCTGCCCGATGACCCGGCCACCGCTGCGCCGGCCGACTGGTACTCCGCCGAGGAGTTGGCCGACCTGCGGCTGTCCTCCAAGAGCCACTGGGACCTGCCGGTCCGGCTGCCCGGCCGGACGGTGCACCTGCTGGCCAGCCACCCGACGCCGCCGGTCTTCGACGGCCCGGAGGACCGCAACGGTCGCCGCAACCACGACGAGATCCGCTTCTGGGCCGACTACGTCTCCCCCGGCCGGGCCGGCTACATCTACGACGACGCCGGACGGCGCGGCGGGCTGCGGCCCGGCGCGGCCTTCGTGGTCGCCGGCGACCTGAACGCCGACCCGTACGACGGTGACAGCGTGCCCGGCGCCGCCCAGCAGCTGCTGGAGAGCCCTCGGGTCAACGACCGGGTCGTGCCGGCCAGCGCGGGCGGTACCGCCGCGGCCCAGCGGCAGGGCGGCGCGAACCTCGACCACCGCGGCGATCCTCGCTTCGACACCGCCGACTTCGCCGACACCAGCCCGGGCAACGTGCGGGTCGACTACGTGCTGCCCAGCCGGGGCCTGCCGGTCCGCTCCACCGGGATCTTCTGGCCGGTGCCGGGTGACCCGCTGTTCCGGCTGGTCGGCGACTACGACCCGGCGTTGCCGGGCGGCTTCCCCACCTCCGACCACCGGCTGGTCTGGCTCGATCTGCGGAGATAGCCGCGGGGCGCTGGCCGCGCCGCCGCGAAAGCGGGCTGGATCATGAGTCGGGCGAGGCTGACCGCCTCGCCCGACGTGCCGATCCCTCAGGGGCGCTCGAACATCTGCCCGATCCGGATCCTGTTGCCGAACGGGTCGCGGATGCCGAAGTCGATCCCGTACGGCCGCTCCATCGGCTCGTCGGTGATGTCGACACCCTTGGCGACCAACTCCTCGTACGTCTTGTGGGCGTCGTCGGTGGTCATGAAGAGGAAGCCACCCGCGGCGCCCTTGGTGAGCAGTTCGCGTACCTGCTCGGCGGTGACCGGGTCCAGGTTGGGCGGGCCGGGCTTCTCCAGCAGGATTTCGCGCTCGCGGTCGCCGGGCACGTTGACCGTGAGCCAGCGCATGAAGCCGAGATCCTGGTCGGTGTTGAGTTCCAGGCCGAGTTTGCCGATGTAGAAGTCGAGCGCCTCGTCCTGGTCGAGGACGTAGATCTGCGAGCGGCTGATCGCGTTCATTGTCATGCCCGGAACGCTAGTGCAGCGCCGTGACCTGCTGCTTATCCAAAACTGCTGGGTCGGGTCCAGGCTTTGGTGAAGCAGCTCGGCACCGGCGCGGCGGGCATCGTCCGCCGCTTGCGGTAGTCGGTGGGCGACGCGCCGACGATCTGCCGGAAGGTGCGACTGAACGTGCCGAGGCTGCCGAACCCGACGGCGTAGCAGACCTGGGTCACGTCCTGGTCGGTGTGCAGCAGCAGGTACATGGCCCGCTCCACCCGACGGCGTTGCAGGTAGCGGTGCGGTGTCTCACCGAAGGTCGCCCGGAAGGTCCGGATGAAGTGCGCCTCGGAGACGTGCGCGATCTTCGCCAGCGTCGGGGTGTCGAGCGGCTGCGCGTACGCCCGGTCCATCGCGTCCCGGGCCCGCAGCATCGCCCGGTTCGTCTCCTCGACGGCCCTGCTCACCTGGCCCTCCTCCGAGCGGCTTGCCCACCCCAGAGGTTACGTCAAGCGTAGGTCGGGGACTTCGGCGAGGAGCCGTACGCCGTCGTCGTCGTGCCGGTGGACGGTGCAGCCAGTGCGGGTGAAGCGGACCGTCAGGGTCTGCCCGGCGTACCGGGCGGCCAGCCGCAGCAGCGCCGGCTCGGGGTCGGCGACCGGGTCACGCGGCCCGGAGCCGGGCACCGGGATCGGCACCACCGGGTCGGCCGGCGCGGCTTCGGCGACGGTGTCAGTCAGGCATGAACCCGCACGGCCCGACCCTCGCCTTCACCCCACCGCCTGGACCGCCTTCGTGGAGACCACCAAGGTTTCCCGCTGATGCGCCGGTGGGTGCCGGCTGGGCGGGCCGGTTGATCGACTCCGTTCCGCCGGACTGGCGCGGTTGCGACCGCGGCGATACCCCCATCCCGGCGAAACGGAGTTGACCAAGCTTGCCAGCGTGCGGCCCGGCACTAACCTTCACCCCCACCGCCTGGACCGCCTTCCTCATCACCACCTGCACCACCAACTGACCCACAAAACCCGGCAAGGCCTCTAGCCGCCGCCGCGCAGATCCACGCCCGCGTGCTGCGTGTCGGCCGGCGGTGGCCGCGCGTCAGCCGCCGCCCGGCGGGTCGAGTCGCTGGCCGGTGACGGCCTCGACCTCCTGCAGGCAGATTTCCAGTAGCGGCATGTCGTCGTAGTTGCTGAGGACGACACCGACCCAACCGGTGTCCGGGTAGATGGTCCAATTCGCGCCGCCGCCGCCGGTCCCGCCGCCGCGCCCGATGACCCACTGGCCGCCGATGATCGAGATCGGCATGGTGTACGCCTCGAACGAGGTGGGTCCGGGGCCGGGGAGCTTGGCCCCGGCGAACAGGTCGGCGTAGGGCCGGTCGAGCAGCGTGCCGTCGCGCAGCGCGTGCGCGAACCGGACCAGGTCCGGCGCGGTGGCGAAGCCGTCGGCCGAGGCGTAACCGATGAAGCTGCGGGCCGGGTTCCTGCCTCGGATGGGCGGGCTCACGCTGCCCCTGTCCAGGTTGCGGACGGCGTCCACCCGGCTGTCGTCGGCCTGACGCATGTACGGGTGCGCGATGTGCTCGTCGGTGAGCCACTGCTCCCTGGTGTAGAACGCCGAGCCGGTCATGCCGGCGCGTCCGAAGACATGCTCGTGCACGTAGTCCCAGAATGTCATGCCGGACACGGCCTCCACGATCTGCGCGGCCATGGCCAGGCCCACGCCGCCGCCGGGAAGGTGACCATTGGATCCCGAGCCGGGGACCCCCACCAGCGTCGCTCGCCGGGCCCACTGTTCGCCGGACTCGTGCACCTCTTCCCGGCTGTGGTAGACGCGTTGCCAGTCCGGCATCGGGGCGTCCATTCCGGAGGTGCCGGTGAGCAGGTGGTGGATGGTGACTTGCTCGGCGATGTCCGTGGCCAAGCCCTCCAGGTGGGTGCCGACCGTATCCGACAGCGACACCTTGCCTTGCTGCACCAACTGCAAGATCGCCACGGACAGGAACGGCAGGCTCGCCGAGGAGAGGTTGAACGCGACGCCCTCGTGGTTGCGGATGCCCTTCTCCTTGTCGGCCATGCCGTAGCTGCGCGACAACACCGTGCGGCCTCGGTAGGACAGCAGCACCACCCCAGAGAACTTGTCCTGTGCGGCCAGCTTCGCCACGAACCGGTCGTAGGCCCCTCCGGGCCGGGTGTCCGGCGGGATCCGGCCGTGCCCGGACGGCCCGGACGTGGCGAGTGCGTCGGGGCCGGTTGAGGCCGGGGTGGCGTGGGCGAGTTCGGCCCCCACCAGCGGCGCGCCGGCCGCAAAGCCGGCGGCCGCCAAGCCGCCCCAGCCGAGCAGCCGCCGCCGGTCGACACCATGTACGGAGTCCGAGCCCATGATCACGGTCCTTTCCTGATCGACAAATCGACCGCCGCCGGGTGTACGGGCGACCGAAACACCCACTTGTGTGGTCCGTACCTCCACTCAAGGCGGAAGAGTGTTGCAGCGACGTACGCGTTTTTCGATACGCCGACGATATGAGCCAACTCGTAGCATCGAGGGCGTGCGGGTGTTGATCGTCGAGGACGAACCGTTCCTGGCAGACGCGATCCGCGACGGTCTACGCCTGGAGGCGATCGCCGCCGACATCGCCGGTGACGGCGACACCGCTCTGGAACTACTGAGCATCAACGCCTACGACATCGCCGTCCTCGACCGCGACATCCCCGGCCCTTCCGGCGACGAGATCGCCGAAAGTATTGTCGCGTCCGGCAGTGGCATGCCAATTCTCATGCTCACCGCCGCCAGCCGGCTCGACGACAAGGCCTCCGGGTTCGGCCTCGGCGCCGACGACTACCTCACCAAGCCGTTCGAACTCCGAGAACTCGCGCTCAGGCTCAGAGCACTCGACCGGAGGCGCGCTCACCGCAGACCACCCGTGCGAGAGATCGCCGGCCTGCGGCTGGATCCCTTCCGCCGCGAGGTCTACCGCGACGGTCGATACGTCGCGCTGACCCGCAAACAGTTCGCCGTGCTGGAGGTTCTCGTCGCTGCCGAAGGCGGTGTGGTCAGCGCAGAAGAACTGCTGGAACGGGCGTGGGACAAAAACGCGGACCCGTTCACCAATGCCGTACGGATCACGGTCTCGGCGTTACGCAAAAGGCTCGGCGAACCCTGGATCATCTCCACCGTGGTCGGCGTCGGCTACCGCATCGACACCGCACCCGGGACCGGAGGTGAGGGAGAGGACCGTGGATAGGCGGCCTGGTGTGAGCGTACGCCTCAAACTCACCCTCAGCTATGCGGGGTTCCTCATGCTCGCCGCGGCCTTGCTGCTCGCGGTCGTGTGGGTGTTCCTTCTCCGTTATGTGCCCGATGGTGTGCTCACCTCGCCGGAGCCCGGACCTTCCCCCCGTCTTTTCATTCCCAACCAATCCGACCTGCTCCGCGCTTTCGCTCCGAGGGCGGCTGCGGTGTGGGCCTTCCTGCTGGTCTTCGGTCTGCTGGGAGGGTGGATTCTGGCCGGCCGGATGCTGGCTCCCCTGACTCGCATCACCGAAGCCACGCGCCTGGCCGCGGACGGCTCGCTCTCCCACCGGATCCGGCTACCCGGCCGCCAGGACGAGTTCCGCGAACTCGCTGACGCCTTCGACGCCATGCTCGAACGGCTCGAAGCACACGTCGCCGAACACCAGAGATTCGCAGCCAACGCCTCCCACGAACTGCGCACCCCACTGGCGACCACGCAGGCACTTCTCGACGTGGCCCGCAACGATCGCAATCTCGACACCGACGAACTCGTGGACCGTCTCCGCACCGTCAACGCCCGAGCGATCAACCTCACCGAAGCGCTGCTCCTGCTCAGCCGCGCAGGCCAGAGGTCCTTCACCCGCGAACACCTCGACCTGTCCCTCATCGCGGAGGAAGCCACCGAAACACTCCTCCCCCTCGCGGAGAAACGTGGCCTAACCATCGAGACTTCCGGCGACGTCACCCCCACCGTCGGCTCGCACACGCTCCTGCTGCAGATGACCACGAACCTCGTGCACAACGCGATCATCCACAACCGACCTGGGCAGGGCACAGTGTGGGTCACGACCAGCGTCCACCCCGGGGCTGTGGTGCTCGCCGTCGAGAACACCGGCGAGAAGCTCACCCCACACCTGGTTTCCACACTTGCCGAGCCGTTCCAGCGCGGCACCGAACGCGTACGCACCAACCACGCAGGCGTCGGCCTCGGTCTGGCAATCGTCAAGAGCATCACTGACGCGCACGACGGCACCCTCACCCTCATCCCCCGCCCCGCTGGCGGGCTCCGCGTCACGGTGCGGCTGCCCACCGCACCACCGACAGTCCGGAGGCCGTGACGTCAAAGCGTCAGAGTGATTTTTCCTTGGGTGGGTTCGGCCGGCTTGGCCGATCTCGTGGGCCCTGGCGACCTGTTCGAGGGGCAGCACCGTGTCCACCTCGACGCGGAGTTGCCCGGTGCCGACCAGACCGGTGAGGGAGGTGAGACCGCCCCGGTCCGGCTCGACGATCATGAATCGGGCACGCCTGCCCTGTCGCGTGGCCTCCTCCGGATCGGCGATGTCAGGGTCTACCGGCTCCTGCAGCGGGTGCCGGGAATGCGACCACCCGCCCGCTGGGTGCCGCCGGCTCTGGTCCACCCCAATTCTGGCCGACGACGAAGAGGCGCGGGTGCTGCTCGCGGCTGAGCGCGCAGCCGAAGGCGCCACGGTCTAGTTTCACGGTGGCCAGCACCTCACCACCCTCCCGTACCCGGACACAGCGTTGGTTACCGACGTCGGCATACCAGACGGCACCCTCGGCATCCACGCAGATGCCGTCGGGGTGATCGTCGGGCGTTTCCGCCCACACTCGCCGGCCGTGCAGGCCGCCGTCGCTGCGGATGTCGTAGGCGGTGAGCCGGTTCGCGTACGACTCGGCGACGATCAGGGTGGCACCGTCCGGGCTGATCGCCATGCCGTTGGGGAAGGCGAGGTCCTCGGCCACCTGCTCGACGTCGCCCTCCGGCGTCACCAGTACGACCAGCCCGGGTGCGAACTCCCCACCGGGGAAGTCGAAATTTATGCTGTTGACGTAGGCATTGCCATGATCGTCGACCACGATGTCGTTCCACGGCTTCTCCGAGACCGGGGCGAGGTCGGCATGCTGGACCAGCGAGCCGTCCGGCTCCCGGCGCAGCAACCGGCGCTGCGCCGAATCCACGACGAGCAGCCGCCCGTCGGGCAGGAAGTCGATGCACATCGGGAACGACGCGACGGTTGCCACCACCTCGTGGCTGCCATCGGCGTCGAGAGCGATCACTGTGTTCGCGCCCCAGTCGGAGAACCAGACTCGGCCGTCGTGCCAGCGCGGCGACTCGCCGAACACGACGCCTTCCATCAGGACCTCAGGTTCGCTCATCGGGTGCCCCCTGGCTCGGCTGACGGTCACCGTAACTCCGGTCCTCCGGTCGTGAACGAACGACGGCGGCGTGTTGGGTGCGGCGGCCCCTGGCCGGAACCGCCACACCCGTCGCAGCCGAGGTCACCCGGCGAACAGCACTCCAAGATCCTTGTACGCCTGGTCGAAGCGGGCCATCGCCGCCTCGATGTTGGGCTCCGGGTGCGGGTCGCCGAGCGCCTTCTGCATCAGCGCGAGCCCGACGACCAGGTTCTCCCCGCTCGCCACCAGCGACGGCTGCGGATCCGGGTCGCCGTGGAACTTCTCGTTCTTCAGATCCGCCCAACCGACCTGGCCGAGCTTCACCTCCGAGCCGTTCAGCAGCTTCGCCGCCGACCAGAAGTTCTCCGTCGCCAGTTCACGCAGCTGCTTCGCCTTGACCGGGTCCACCGCCTGGGCCGCCTCTCCCAGGAACGACAGCCCTCGGCCCAGCCGGTCCAGATACTCGAATCGCCACTCCGGATCGATCCGGTCCCACAGGTCGAAGACCGGCGGACAGGTCAGGCACTCGATCGGCCCGATCGGCACCGGCTTGAATTCCGGCAGCAGGATGGTGTGGCAGTCGAAGATCGGTCGGCCGCCGAACTCGCCCACCTTGAAGCAGACCGTAACCGGCCGGCCGCCGGCGCTGGCCGGGGCGGCCGGCACCAGCAGCGTCGCGCTGACGACGAGCGCCATCGCGAGCAGTATTCGCCGAGCAATGCCCATGTCGTACCTCCTGTGATAGTGGTCGATGCGTTCCGATCCTTTCCTGCCAGCGCAAGGAGGTCCCGGAGGAAATCCCTCCTGAGTTTCACCAGCCAGGCCGCTGCCACCAGGTCACAGCGTTGCTCCCAGCGCCCGACTGCCAGGGCCCCGGGCCTCGAAAGCCTCCGGAGGGTCCGGAATCCGACTCCGTCAGCCTCAGCGCTCGGCCGACCCACTCGTCTCGGCAGCGCCTCGACCGACCGCTTCGGCAGCCGCGACCCGCAGCGTTGCAGCCTGCCCGCGTCGGCCTTCCCGGTCGCCGGAGGTGGCCAGCGCGAGGGTGCGGGCGTACCCGATGGCGGACGGGGTGTCGGCGAAGACCAGGCCGTCGCGGCGAAGCTGGTCGGCCACGCCGAGCGTGTCGAGCACCTGCTCGTGGCCAGGCGCGACGCCGGAGAGCAGCACGGTGATGCCGCGTCCCTGCAACCGGCGGATGGCGTCGCCGAGGACGTGGGCACCGGTGGCGTCGATGGCCGAGACCCGGGACATCCGCAGGATGACCGCCCGGACGTCGGCGACGTCGGAGAGCCGGAGCAGGAAGTTGTGCGCGGCAGCGAAGAAGAGCGGCCCGTCGAGCCGGTAGGCCACGATGTGCTCGGCGAGCAGGGCCTGCTCCTCGGCGGTGTGTTCGCTGGAGTCGAGCGGGACCTGTTCGAGCTTTGCGCTGCGGGCGACGGCGCGCAGGGCCACGACGATGGCCACCCCGACGCCGACGGCCACGGCGGTGACCAGATCCCAGACGACGGTGACGGCGAAGGTGAGGACGAGGACCAGCGCGTCTCCCCGGGTGGCGCGGGCCAGTGCCCAGAGCGACGCGGCCTCGACCATCCGTACGGTGGTGGCGAGCAGCACGCCGGCCAGGGCGGCGAGCGGGATCCGGCCGACCAGGGGCGCGGCGACCAGCACGATCCCGGCGAGGGCCACCGCGTGGGTCAGCGCAGCCAGTTTCGACGCCGCACCAGCCCGCACGTTGACGGCGGTACGCGCGATGGCCGCGGTGGCCGGGATCCCGCCGAACATCGGGGACGCCAGGTTGGCCAGGCCCTGGCCGAACAGTTCCCGGTCCGGGTCGTGGCGCTGACCGACGGTCATCCCGTCGGCGACGGTGGCCGAGAGCAGGCTCTCCAGCGCGGCCAGCGCCGCCACGGCGAGCGCGGCGGGCAGCAGTACGCCCACCGCCCCGGGGTCGAGGAAATCCAGCGACGGTGCGGGCAGTCCCTGCGGCAGCGCGCCGATCCGAAGCAGGTCGACCGGCGCGAACTCCGCGAGCAGCGTGGCGGCCACGACCCCCAGCAGCGAGAACGGCAGCCCGGGACGCCACCGGGCACCGAGCAGCATCACCGCCGCGACAGCGAGGGCCACCGCGATGGCGGCCGGCTGGGGGTGTACGACGAAGCGGGTGACCGCGTCGGCGGCGACTGCCCAGACCCGATCGCCCTGCGCGTCGGTGACGCCGAGCGCGGCGGGTACCTGTTGCAGGGCGATGACCACGGCGATGCCGGCGGTGAAGCCCTCAATCACCGGCACCGGCAGGTACCGGACGAACCGGCCGAGGCGGGCGAAGGCCAGGGCGATCAGGATCAGCCCAGCCAGCGCGCCGACCATGAGCACCCCGGTCGGGCCGAACTGCGCCACGACCGGCACCAGCACCACGGTCATCGCGCCGGTCGGGCCGGAGACCTGGAGGTTCGAGCCGCCGAAGATGGCCGCCACCGCACCGGCGACCACGGCGGTGACCAGCCCGGCCTCCGCGCCGAGCCCGGAGGTGACCCCGAAGGCGAGGGCCAGTGGCAGCGCGACGATGGCAACGGTGAGCCCGGCGACTAGGTCCCGGCGGGGCGAAAGGCGTACCGAGTGCCAGTCGGCGCGGCCCGGCAGCAGGTCGCGAACCCGGCGCCAGGCGGCGGACAGGGTCGGTCCGGCCGGGTTGACCGGCCTGGTGTCGGTGGGCGTCACCGGTCCGGTCCGCCAGCGCGCAGCTCGTCCAGCAGGGCGTCCCGGTCGGTGAGCACCGCGCCGAGGATCCGCCGCCCCGCGGCCAGCAGGTCGGCAACGTCGGGCGTGCTCAGCGCGTACATCACCAGGGGGCCGTCGCGGTACGAGGTGACCATGCCGGCCCGGCGCAGTACGGCGAGCTGCTGGGAGAGGTTCGACGCCTCCACGTCGATGGCGGCCAGCAGGTCACGCACCGGTTTGGGGCCGTCCTGGAGCAGTTCCAGCACCCGGATCCGGACCGGGTGGCCGAGCGTGCGGAACAGCTCCGCCTTCGCCTGGTACAGCGGCACGGACACGCCACGCCCCTCTCTCCGGGTGCCGCCATCCCCAGCACCACAGTGAATACTTTAGCACTTGCGAAATCCTTCAACTCGGTACACCCGGGGCGCCCGTGCGGCGACCCTGGTCGGAACCGCCGTGCCTCCTGCCGGGGCCATACCTGCTCCTCGCGTCGCTCCGCGTGGACGCCGGCCTCAGCGGCGCGACCGGGGTGGGAACGGGCGTGAGCCGGGCGAGCGGTTCAGGGGATCGGTCTCACCTGGGTGGCGCCTCGCCAGCAGCCGGTCCGCGCCAGGGACGAAGCCCAGCCCTGACCGGAAAGCTGCACCTGTGCCCAGACACAGGTCCGTGTGCTGGTCAGCAGGTTGCCGAAGGTGGAGATGCCGGCGTAGTCCATCGCGAAGTCGGCCTGCCGGCCGGCATCGTCGCCGTCGAAGACGGTGAGCTGGATCCGGGCGGGCCGAGGCACCTCCACCGCTGCCGGCACCGGCACGAATCGCGGCCAACTCGCTCCGCAGGACGGCGCGTAGCGCAGCTCGACCATCCCGATCACCCGCTCGTCGAGCAGCACCGTGGCGCTGTCCACCGTGGTGACCGAAGGATCGACGGCGCAGCCGGTGTCCTTCGGATCGGCGCCGTCCCGGACTTCCCCGGTGCCCATCGCCGGCTCCAGCGGCCCGGATGGCGACACCGGTGGTGCCGTCTCGGTCGGCCCCCCGCCCGCCCCGAATCCCCCGGCCAGCCAGGGCAGGGTCGCGAACCCCGCCACCATCACCGCGGCCAGGGCCAGCGCGCCGGTGGTACGCCGGTTGCGACGCTCCGGTGCGTCCTCGTCCGGCTCCGGCGGCTCGCCATCGACCGGGTGCGCCTCACCTGCGGCGGTGGGCGGATCGCCGGCCGGCCGACCCGCCGCCCCATCGGTCGTCGTCGCGTCGGCGGTCGTCCGCCAGCGTTCGATCCACTCCGCCTCGTCGCCGCCGAGCGCCCGGACGTACGCCAGCGTGGTGTCCAGCGTCGGCAGCTTCCGCCCGCCAGCAGCCTCGGACAACGAGCTGGCCGACCGGTGTGCCCTGCGGGCGAGGGCCTCGTAGGTGGGCCGCCCTGCCGCGTCCCGCAGCCTGCGAAGCTCGGCCGCGAACGCCTGGAGGGGATCAGCGGTGGGGTCCAGGGGGCGTTCCGCCCGGGCCATGTGCCGCTCCTCGAATTGATTGACCATCGCCGCGATTCATTGTCCGACGCGACACAGCGTAGAGATCAGTGTCGACGGACGGTAGAGATGAAAAGCCGAATCCCGGGGCTGACACAGCCCACCAGAGGTCAGGAGAGACAATGTTCCGGAACGTCCGCCGATTGGCCGCCGCTGCCGCCGGCGCCCTCATCGCGGCCAGCCTCCTGGTCGCGACCCCCGCCATCGCCGCCCCCTGCAGCGGTCATGGCTGCGACGGCACCGACCCGATCGACACGGGTTGCTCGGCCAACGCCCGCAACGCCACGCAGTATCCGAAGTACATCATGCAGGGCTCGACCACCCTCGCCGTGGTGGAGCTGCGCTGGAGCGAGACCTGCAAGACCAACTGGGGCCGGATCTCCAACCGGGTCAGCCCGCACAACACCGTCCGGGTGCGGGTGACCCGGGCCAACCCGAGCGGCACCACCGAGTGGTACGGCGGCACGGGCAACCAGTACTACGGCGACCAGCTCTACGGCCAGAACATGACTGTCTGCGCGGTGGGCGAGGTCGTGACGGCGTCCGGCACGAAGTACACGAGCGATCCGCTCTGCGCCTGACACCTGCCGCTGTCGGCCCTGCGGTGCGAGCAGGACCGGCAGGTACGGCTACCGGGCCGGCGCGTCGTGGGACCACGCGCCGGCCCGGTACCCCCACCGCGCGGCCTACTCGGCGCGCAGGTGGTCCAGGTCGTGCACCCCGGGGCTGACCCAGATCAGGATGGCGCGGACGTCGGCCAGGGCCGA
Organism: Micromonospora phaseoli; assembly: GCF_900109115.1. GTDB lineage: Bacteria > Actinomycetota > Actinomycetes > Mycobacteriales > Micromonosporaceae > Micromonospora > Micromonospora phaseoli. The sequence goes on along the minus strand of NZ_FNYV01000001.1, from coordinate 98,580 downwards.
GGCGTCACAGGACATCTGGGTCAGCAGGTCGATCTCCACTGTGGTGGTCGTACCCTCCCCGACCCAGCCGAAGGCCGACTGGCACCAGGCCCAGCCGGCACCGGTCTGCACCGCGATCGACGTGGAGGTGCCCGCCGAGGCCGAGGTGCGCAGGTCGTAGCGGAGCACACCCTTCGCCGACAGGTCCACCGGCTCGGGCAGGCTCACCCCGAACCAGCCGCCGCCTGTCGCGCTGACCCGCAGGCCGTACGCGCCGGCCGTGGCGAAGGTGTCGGTCTGGGCCAGGGTGCCGGCGTCGGGCTGCCAGTCGCCGGGTGCCCAACCCTCCAGCCCGGTCTCCCAGGAGGCCAGCACGATCGGGGCGCCCGGTGCGGGCTTGACGGTGACTGTCATCTCGGCGACGTTCGACCGCCGGCCGGCGGTGTCCTGGACGGTGTACGGGGCGACGGCCCGGCCCTGGAACCCGTCGGCCGGGGTGAACTGGACCGAGCCGTCGGTGTTCAGCACGAGGCGGCCACCGGTGACGGACACGGCGCGCTGCTGTCCGCGTACGCCCGGATCGAGGTCGAGTGTGGACGGCCGCACGGTTGCCGCGTACGCGATGTCGTTGCTCGTCGGGGTGAGGGTGACCGGCGTGCCGGCCTCGGTGACAGTGGTGTCGTGATCGGCGACCGGCGGGCGCGGGCGGAAGCCGCGCCGGATGGTCTCGCCCGCGTTGCTCAGCGTGGTGCAGACCGGGCTCGGGCAGTAGACGGTGTAGCCGTCGTAGTCCGGGTAGAGGGTGCCGTCGTCCTGGATGCCGGAGAGGATCCAGTGCATCAGGCCGGTGCCGCCGGTGCGGATGAAGGTGTCGGTCCAGCGCTGGTAGACCGGGTTGCGGGTGGCCTTGTCGTGCCAGCCGAACTCGCCGAGCACCGCCGGCTTGCCGATCCGCCTCGCCTCCCGGTTGTGCCGCTCGATCCAGCGCACGCTCCAGTCGGCGTCGGTGCCCCAGTGGTTCGGGTACAGGTGGTAGCCGAGCACATCGACGGCGGGCAGCCGGCTCAGCGCGATCGAGTCGACGCCCTCGCCACAGTTGACGGTCCAGTGCCCGGCGTCCGGACCGTCGCAGAAGAAGCCCTCGTCGCCGACGCCGACCAGGTGCCGGCGGTCGACCGACTTGATGTGCCGGCTCATCTCATCGGCCCAGGTGGTGATGGTGTCGGTGGAGCACTCCGGTGACGCCGGGTAGACCCCGGAGCCCTTGCAGCGCGGCTCGTTCGCCAACTCCCAGGCCATGATGGTCGGGTCGTCCTTGTACGCCACCCCGGTCAGCGGGTTGACCCGGTTGAGCAGGTGCGACACCCAGTCGCGGTACCAGCCACGGATCACCGGGTCGGTGTAGAAGTCGTCGTGGTGCTCGGCGCCGCGCCAACGCACGTACTGATCGATGCCGCCGAAGTCGCGCCAGTTGTTGGTCAACGGGATGACCACCCGGACGCCCGCCTGGCGAGCCGAGTAGAGCACGTAGTCGAGGCGCTGGAGACCGTCGGGGCCGTCGTTGACCGCGGGCTTCTCGCCATCCCAGTGCTGGAACCACACGCCGTCGGCGGGGCCGTGCACCGAGTCGGAGCCGCCCGGGGTGCCGATGTCGAGGAACCCCCAGTGCCGCAGCACGGTGAACCCGGCGGCCTTCGCGTCGGCGAACACGTCGTCGACCATCGCCCGGGACTTGTACATCAGGTAGTAGTTGTTCGTCCCGGCGAACCGGAACGGCTTGCCGTCGACGAACAGCCGGTCGCCCTTGCGGACCACGAACCCCTGTGCCCGGCTGCCGGCAGCTGCCGTCACCGTCTCAGGCTCGGCAGCCGCCGGCACCGTCGCGGCAGCCGCCGGCACCGTCGCGGCGCCCGCTGTGGCCAGCAGGCCGGCCAGGGCCAGCAGTACGCCGGCCAGTCTCTTCCTCATCGGCTTCCCCTTCGGGTGGTGGTGTTAAGAAGGGGCCCCTTCTCTACCGGAGGCGTTAGAAGGGGGCCCTTCCTTGCAGGTCGTTGACGCAGCGCAGCACCGGCCGAGTGGTGAGGGCGGTGGGATCGAGGGGTACCGCCGACCGCACGGTGAAGGTCGCCGACTCGCCGGGAAGCAGGGTGACCAGCGCGGCGTCGACCTCGGCGGACGGGTCGAGCCGGTCCGGGTACAGCGTGACGTCGCGCAGGATGGTGCGGGCGGTGACGCGTACCCGTCGACCGCCGTCGGCTGGCTCCACCGTCGCGTCGAAGGCCGCCGCCGGCCATCGGACGTCGCGGTCCTCGGCGAAGAACCACCACGCCCGCCCGGTCGGGTCGCCGGTCTCGGCGACCAGCAGTTCGTCCCGGCCGTCGTCGGGCCGCGCCAGTTCGTCCGGCAGTGCCACGGTCACCGTCGAGTACGCGGGCACGTCCAGCTCCAGCGTGGTCTTCGCCTTCGGCTCACTGGCCAGGGTGAGCCGGGTGGCGGTGGCCGACGCCCGCCACGGTCGCCCGCCGTCGTTGACCGCGACCAGGGCCAGCCCACCGCCGCGGGGTTGCACGGTGAGCAGTCGGTCGGCGTACGCCCGGCGCAGCGCGTACCACAGTGGCTTGCGGCGACCGTCGCCGTCGATGGCGGCCCAGGAGGTGACCGGCCAGCAGTCGTTGAGCTGCCAGACGATGGTGCCCATGCACCGGCCCCGGTGGGAGCGGAAGTGCTCCACCCCGAGCGCGATGGCGCGGGCCTGGTTGAGCTGGGTCAGGTAGTGCCAGTCGTCGAAGTCGCGCGGCTCGGGCAGGTGTGCGTCCAGCCCTCGGCGCAGCTTCAGGTCACCGTCGGCGGCCTTCTGGTGGTGTGCCATGCCGGGTGAGTCGTGGGCGAGCGGCTCGTCGGAGAGCGCCCGGCGCAGCGTCGCGTACGCCGGCGGCCCCTGGTAGCCGAACTCGGCGACGAACCGGGGCAGATATTCGCGGTACTTGACGTAGTCGTCGGTGTTCCAGACGTCCCAGATGTGCATGGTGCCGTACGCCGGGTCGTTGGGGTGGATCTCCTCGCTGCCGGAGTACGGGCTGCTGGGCCAGTACGGGCGGGTCGGGTCCAGCTCGGCGACGATGCGCGGCAGCAGTTCCAGGTAGTAGCCCCGTCCCCAGCTCCGCCCGGCCAGGGGCTCCTGCCAGTCCCAGTCGTGCCAGCCCCAGATGTTCTCGTTGTTGCCCGTCCAGAGCACCAACGACGGGTGGCCGGCGAGCCGGGTCACCTGCTCGGTGGCTTCGGCCGCCACCTCGGTGGCGAACGGCTCCTCCTCCGGGTACGCGGCGCAGGCGAAGAGGAAGTCCTGCTGCACCAGCAGGCCGCGCTCGTCGGCCAGGTCGTAGAAGTCGGCCGACTCGTACCGGCCACCGCCCCAGACCCGCAGCAGGTTGATGTTCGCTGCCTGCGCCTGGTCGAAGCGCCGCGCCAGCCGGCCGGCGGTGACCCGGTTGGGGAAGGCGTCGTCGGGGATCCAGTTGACTCCCCGGACGAAGACCGGCACCTCGTTGACGTGCAGGGCGAACGGAACGCCGTGCGCGTCGGGTGTGGTGTCCAGGCGCACCGAGCGGAAGCCGATCCGGCGGTCCCAGGTGTCGATCAGGTGGCCGTCGGGCCCGTGCAGGGTCACCGTCAGCTCGTAGCGGCGCTGCGCGCCGTAGCCCCGGGGCCACCACAGCTCGGGCCGGTCGACGGTCAGGGTCAGCACCGCCGCCCGCTCCCCCGCCGGGATCGCCACGCAGGCGGACTGCCCCGCCACCTCCGCCCGTACGGTCAGCGGCACATCCGCAGCGCGTTCCACCTCGATGTGCAGCTCGACCCGCCCGTCGCCGCCGTCGACGGTGACCAGCGGGCGTACGGTCGCCAGCCGGGCGGTGGACCAACCGTGCAGGCCGATCTCCTGCCAGATGCCGGCGGTGACCACGGTGGGCCCCCAGTCCCAGCCGAAGTTGCAGGCCATCTTGCGGATGAACTGGAACGGCTCCGGGTACGCGTTGGGCCGGTCACCGAGCCGGTCGCGGTGCGCCTGCGCGTACCGGTAGGCGGAGTCGAAGCGTACGGCCAGGGTGTTGCTCTCGGCCCGCAGCAGCGACGTGACGTCGAAGCGGTAGCCACGGTGCATGTTCTCGGTGTGGCCGACCTCGACGTCGTCGACGGTGACGGTGGCCACCGTGTCCAGCCCGGCGCAGACCAGGTCGAGGCGCTGGAGGTCGCCGGCCGGCCGGCCGAAGGTGGTCTCGTAGACCCAGTCGGTGCGGCCGATCCACGCCAGGGCCGTCTCGTTGTCGTCCAGGTAGGGGTCGGGGATGAGCCCGGCCGCGAGCAGGTCGGTGTGCACACAGCCCGGCACGGTGGCCGGTATCGCCCGGCCGCTGATCTCGGCCGGTACCTGCGGACCGGGCACCGCCCGCAGGGTCCAGCCGTCGTGCAGCGCCTGCCGGTACGGACCGGCCCCCCGCGCGTCGCTCAAGATTTCACCGCGCCTTCCATGATTCCTCGGACGATTCGGCGACCGCCGATGATGAGTACGACCAACAGTGGCAGCGTCGCCACGAAGGCGCCGGCCAGCACCCGGCGGTAGATGACGTAGTTGCCGCTGGCCAGGTCGGAGATGGCCACCATCGAGGTGGGGTAGTCGGTGCCGTTCAGGGTGATCAGCGGCCACTGGAAGTCGTTCCAGGTGGCCACGAAGGTGAGCAGGCCGAGCACGGCCAGTGCCGGGCGTACCGCCGGCAGGACGATGTTCCAGTAGATCCGCATGGTGGTGGCGCCGTCCACCCGAGCCGACTCGACCAACTCGTCGGGCACGGTGTTGACGATGAACTGTCGCATGTAGAACACCCCGAACGCGGTGACCAGGCCGGGCACGATCACCGCCAGCAGGGTGCCGTTCCAGCCCAGCTTGCCCATCACGATGTAGAGCGCGACGACGCCGAGCTGGTTGGGCACGGTCAGGGTGAGGATCACGAAGAGCATCAACGGCTTGCTGCCCCGGAAGCGCAGCTTGGCGAAGGCGAAGCCGGCCAGCGAACAGAAGAACAGCACCGAGGCGGTCACCACGCCGGAGACGATGACGCTGTTCACCAGGGAGGCGGCGAAGTAGACGTCCTGGAGGGAGAAGACCTCGTCCAGGTTCACCAGGAACTGGTCGCCGGGCAGCACCACCGGTGGCAGCTGGGAGGTCGCCTCGTCGGTGCTGGTGGAGATGACGAACATCCAGTACAGCGGGAACGCCGCGAACAGGGCGGAGACCGCCAGGAACAGGTAGGTCCAGAACCCGGCCGGGGTGTCCTGCGGGGCCCGGCCCAACAGCACGGCCCGCTTGCGCCCGCCGCGCGGTGCGGGGGTCGACTCCCGGGGTCGTTCCAGCAGGCTCATTTGCGTCCCCCGGAGATGCGGTTGGTCAACAGGGTGTTCAGGGCGGCGACCACGAGGATGATGAGGAACAGGGCCCAGGACATCGCGGCGGCGTACCCGAGGTTGAGGTCCTTCCAGCCCACCTTGTAGATCAGCTGCGCGACGGTCTGCCACTCGCCGCCCGCGCCGCCCCGGGCGGTCTGGGCGTTGAGGTCGAAGAGCATCGGCTCGGTGAACAGCTGGAGCCCACCGATGGTGGACAGCACCACGGTGAAGATGACCACCGGGCGGATCATCGGCACGGTGATCCGCCAGAGCTGGCGCCACGGTCCGGCGCCGTCGAGCGCCGACGCCTCGTAGACGTCGCGCGGAATGGACTGCATCGCGGCCAGGTAGAGCAGGGCGTTGTAGCCGATCCACTTCCAGTTGACCATGGTGGCGATGGCGATCCAGGAGTGCAGCTTGTCCGCCCGCCAGTCGATCGGGTTCTCGGTGCCGATGCCGAAGAGGCCGAGCCCCCAGTTCGCCATCCCGAAGTCGCGGGAGAAGAAGACGTTGAAGACCAGCGTGGAGGCGGTGATCGGGGTGATGTACGGGAGCAGGGCGCTGACCCGCCACCAGGTCTGCGCCCGCAGCCGGCGGTTCAGCATCGACGCGATGATCAGCGCGAGCAGCAGCTGCGGGACGGTGGAGAGCAGGAAGATGCCGAAGGTGTTGTAGAGGGCGTTGCCGAAGTCGCTGTCGGTGAACAGCCGACTGAAGTTCTCGAAACCGGCCCAGCCGGTCAGATCCGGTTCGTCCAGGCGCCAGTGGCGCAGCGCCACCACCCCGTTGAAGATCATCGGGAAGAGCCCGAAGACGAAGAAGAGCAGGAAGAACGGCGCGATCATCAGGTACGGCATGTACCGCGCGTCGAAGCGGTGCAGGCGGTCACGCCAGGTCAACGACCGGCCGGAGGCAGGCCGGGGGCGGCGGGTGGCCGGTTCGGGGGCCGCGCGCGTGGTGGACATGGGGACACTCCAGGTACGGGGGCGACGGGTACGGGCACCGAGGCGGGGGATGGCGCGGGCACCCACACGCCCACGCCACCCCCGCTCGCACTACTTGCCGGCCTTCTCGGCTTCCTTGATCGCCTCGGCCCAGGCCGCGTCCGACTTCAGCGTGCCGTTCTGCACCCGGTTGATCACGTTCTCCACCGCGACCCGGGTCGGGCCGTTCTTCCTGCCCAGGTACTGCGGCGTCAGGCCCTGCGCCATTTTGGGGAAGATCTGGCCGACCGGCGCGGAGCTGAAGAACTCGTTCTTGAAGTCCGCGATCGCGGGATCGGCGTAGAGGGCCGGCTGCGAGGGCAGGTTGCCGACCGTCTTGAAGACCTCGATCTGCTGCTCCGGCTGGATCAGCCAGTCCAGGAACTTGTACGCCTCGTCGACGTTCTTGCCCTGCTTGGGGATGGTGAGGAAGGAGCCGCCCCAGTTGCCGCCGCCGCCGGGCACCGCGGCGATGTCCCACTTGCCCTTGGTGCCGGGCGCGGTGTTCTGGATGTGCCCGAGCATCCACGCCGGGCAGGGCAGCACGGCGAACGCGCCGCTGGTGAAGCCCTTGTCCCAGTCGGCCTGGAAGCTGGTGAGGTTCGCCGAGAGACCGGCGTCGGCGGCCCGGACCGCGTAGTCGAAGGCGACCTTGGGGCCGCCTTCCATCTGCAGCTGCTCGCTCTCGTCGTAGAAGCCCGCCTGCTGCTGGCCGAGGATCGGGTTGAACAGGTTTGTCGCGTTGTCGATGAACTTCTTCTTCGTCTTGGCGGTGTAGTCCTGGCCGACCTCCAGGAACCGGTCCCAGGTGGGCCAGAGCGCGGAGACCTGGTCCCGTTCGGTGGGCAGGTCGGCCGCTTCGAACAGGTCGGTGCGGTAGCACATGGCCAGGCCGCCGACGTCGGTGCCGAGGCCGATCTGGGTGGCGCCGTCGGCCGACAGCGACTGCTTCCACTTCCACGGCAGGTAGTGGTCCTCGTGCTTGCCGGCGCCGAAGTCGAGCAGGTTGACGAACTGGTCGGCCTGGCTGCGGAACTGGACGATGAAGCCCTCGTCGATGGCCGCGATGTCGGGCGCGCCCGAGCCGGCGATCAGCTTCTTCTGCAGGTCCTCGTGCTGGGCGTTGTACTCGCCCGAGTTGAGGGCGATCTTGACGTTGGTGTTCTCCGCCTCGTACCTCGCCTTGAGGTCCTGCAGGCCGAAGTCACCCCAGAAGTTGATTGTCAGGGTGACCTCGCCGTCGCCGCCGGAGCCACCTGTGGTGCTGCGCCCGCTGCACGCGACAACGAGCGAACCGACCGTCAGACCAACGGCTGCGACCCGCAGCCAACGAGGCGTAGACCGTCTCATGACCCATCCTCCGAGACCATTTGGGAACGCTCCAGATATCGAGGAACGTTGACTGAACCGGATAAGTGACGCCACCGTACGGGCGTGCTCCCGCAGTGTCAACGGCGGGTTAACGACGTGGCCGACCCGTAACCTGACACTCGTCCAGCCGAGCAGAAGCACCTGATATCGCGCTCTCTCGCACAGCTCGCAGCGGCAACGACCGCTGGCGCACAACGTGTCGCCCCACCGGCAGCCCGTAGACTGAACCGAACAAGTTGCGGTGCCGTTCGCCAGCGACCTGTCCCGCCCGGACCCGGACCGGGCCACCGGCGCGGACGACCAGTAACGTGTCCACCGCGGCCCGCGCCACCGGTGTGGGCTGCGCAGGAGACTGGTTCAGGAGGACGTACGCCGGTGAAGCGGCCCACGATCGCGGATGTCGCCCGGCGGGCGGGGGTGTCCAAGGGCGCGGTGTCGTACGCGCTGAACGGGCAGCCCGGGGTCTCCGAGGCGACCCGGCAGCGCATCCTCGCCATCGCCACCGAGATCGGGTTCAGCCCGAGCAGCGCCGCCCGGGCCCTGTCCGGGGCCACCGCCCGGGCCATCGGGCTGATCCTCGCCCGACCGGCCCGCACGCTCGGCATCGAGCCCTTCTTCATGGAGTTGATCAGCGGCGTCGAGGCGGAGCTCTCCGCCCGCTCGTACGCACTGACCCTGCAGGTGGTGGCCGACCAGGACGCCGAGGTCGCGGTCTACCGGCGGTGGTGGGGGGAGCGCCGGGTCGACGGCGTGCTCGTCTGCGACCTGCGCACCGACGACGTACGAGTGCCGGTGCTGGAACAGCTGGGCCTGCCGGCCGTGGTGATCGGCGGGCCGGAGGGCACCGGCGGGCTGCCCAGCGTCTGGTCGAACGAGGCGGCGGCGCTGGTGGAGACGGTGGAGTACCTGTACGCCCTGGGGCACCGGCGGATCGCCCGCGTCGGTGGCCTGCCCGAGCTCCTGCACACCGCGATCCGCACCCGGGCCTTCGCCGAGGTGTGCCAGCGCCTCGGCCTCCCCGAGGCGCTCACCACCCCCTCCGACTACACCGGCGAGGAGGGTGCCCGGGCGACCCGGCGACTGCTCAGTTCCCGGGTACGCCCCACGGCGGTGATCTACGACAACGACGTGATGGCGATCGCCGGGTTGTCGGTCGCCCAGGAGATGGGGCTCACCGTACCCACCGACCTGTCCATCGTGGCCTGGGACGACTCGGCGCTGTGCCGGCTGGTGCACCCGCCGCTGACCGCGCTCGGCCGGGACATCCCGGCCTACGGCGCGCACGCGGCGCGGCAGTTGTTGCAGGTCATCGAGGGTGCCCCGGCGGTCGGGCTGCAGGACGAGACCGCCCACCTGACTCCACGCGGCAGCACCGGTCCACCGCCCAGCGGGAAGTGAACCGGTTCAGCAGTTACTGCCCTCAGCGCGATGTGGAGGGGAACTCCTCGAAGTACGCCTCCACACGTTCCGCCGTCGCCGGGCGAGCCAGCTCGAACCCCTGGCCGTAACGGCAGCCGGCGCGCAGCGCCCCCTCGACCTGGTGGGCGGATTCCAGCTCCTCGGCGACCACCTCAAGACCCAACCGGTCGGCCACGGTGACCACCACGTCCAGCAGCGGGTGGTGCCGATCGCCGATCGCACCGACCGCCTCCGGCCCCACCTTGAGCAGGTCGATCGGCAGCCGCCGGAGCTGGGTGAGGGACGCCTGTTCGACCCGGAAGTCGTCCAGCGCGGTGCGGATGCCCATCGAGCGCAGCCCGGCCAGCCGGGCCGTCACCGTCGGCAGGTCCGCGGCCACCCGCGGCTCGGCGACCTCGACCACCAGTTGGTCCGGCCCCACCCCGTACGCCTCCAGCACGGCCGCGGTCCGGGGCACGAAGTCCGGTGAGGTGAGTTCGCGGGTGGTGACGTTGACGGCCATCCACAGCCGTCGACCGCCGACCGACCAGTCGGCCAGCTGTCGGCAGGCCCGGTCCAGCACCCAGGCGCCCAGCTCGCCCACCATGTCGAGATCCTCGGCCACCGGTAGCAGCTCCGTCGGGAACACGGTGCCCAGCACCGGGTTGCGCCAGCGCAGCAACGCCTCCGTGCCGACCGGCGACCGGTCGGCCAGCCCGAGCACCGGCTGGTAGACCAGGTCCAGCTCACCTCGGGCAACCGCGCCCGGCAGTTCCCGCTCCAGATCCAGCCGGCGGACCAACTGCTCCTCCAGGTACGCGTCGTACCACTCGACCCGGTCCCGGCCGAGCTGGGCGGCGCGTCGCCGAGCCAGGTCCGCCTGGCGGAGCAGATCCTCCGGCCGGCCGGGTACGAGTTCGGCGAGCCCGACGCTGGGACGCGCCCGCAGCACCGCCCCGGACACCTCGTACGGCCGGGCCAGTTCGCCGAGCAGCCGGGTACCCAGCGCGTAGGCCAGCACCGGTCCTGCCCTGGTGACCACCGCGAGGCCGGTTCCGGTCAGGTCGAACACCTCCTCGTCGGCGGTGGCCACCGCTCGGGCCCGGTGGACCGCCTCGGCGGCCACGTCGTCGCGCGCGACCGGCCCGGGCAGTTCGGTCAGGTGCAGGTCGACCACGAGCAACGCGCCGGAGGCCGGTTCGGGACGCGCCCCCAGCGCCAGCAGCAGGGCGGCGCGCCCGGCGGGGCCACCGCCGCCAGCGAACGCACCCGCCGCCGCTGTCGGCCCGGCCGCTGCCGCCGCTGCCATTGCCGTCGCTGATGCTGGCGCCGTCAGCGCGGCTGCTGTCGGCGCTGTCGGCGCGGCTGGTGCCGTCGGCGCGGTTGCTGTCGGCGCGGTTGCTGTCGGCGCGGCTTCGGGTGCGGGAGGGTCGCCCTGCCCCGCCCCACCGAGCAGCTCGCGCGCCACCAGCGCCGGCACCGCGGTCAGCGCGAGCAACACCGCGGTGCGGTCCGGCAGGAGCCCGGCCTGCAACTGCTGGACCACGGCCAGCATCACCGCGACCGCCGGCAGCACGGCCCGGGGCCAGATCCACGGCGCAGACCGGACCGTTCCGGCGTCGGCTTGCGCCACCCGCCGCACTCCGGCCGCGACCAGCAGCACACCGGTCACCAACGGGGGTACGGCCAGCAGCGCCGCCCGCCCGGCGTCAGGACCCGCCGGCAGCGCGGCCAGCAGCACCAGGGCGAGCAGGGTCAACGCGGCTCCGGCGCGGCAGCGGGCGATGCCGGAGTCCCGGTGCGGCCCGGTCGACACGGTCAACACGTCGACCGCGAGCACACCCAGGACCGCCGCGACAGCCAGCCGCACCGGTGCCGGGACATCGGCGTACGGCAGCAGCAGCCAGGCGACGAGCACCAGGCCGACGCCGGGCGCGGCGCCGTCGAGCAGGTGGCGCAGCCGGCTCCGAGCCGACGTGCGCGGCCGGTGGGGCAGGCTGAACAGGCCGCCGCCGAGCAGCGCGGTGGTGCCGGCGAGCCCCGCCAGGGCCGCCGTCGGCCGGTAGCCGGCGGAGGCCACCGGAAGCACCGCCGCGGTCAGCCCGGCGGTCACCACCGCGGCGTGCAGGAGGGCCGCGGCCCGGCGTGGTCGGGCCGCCCGACGACGGGCCAGCCGGCCGCCGACCAGGTTGGCTGCTGGCGAGTCGACACCGACGGCCAGCCGGGACAGGCGTACGCCGGCCAGCGTGGAGCCGGCCGCACCGGCGAGCGCCACCACGGCGAGCGCCGGCACCGGCCCGGTCACACCGAGCACGACCAGCACGGCGACCACCGCGAGGACACCGACTTCCGGCAGGATCGGACGATGGGCGGCGACAGGGAACACGGCGACACGAAACACAGACGGGACGGGCACGACGTTCGCCTTCGTGAGGGGGCACGGGGGCGGTGCGGCGGTGCACGGACGGCGGACAGATGGTCCACCGCCCACCATCGGTGAACGAGTCGACCCGCGAGAAGTGACGGCCAATCGACAGTGAGTCAGGCCACGGACACCGGCCGTGGGCGGTTGGCCGAGCTGGCCCGCCGCGACCCCGCGCCGACCAGGTGCGATCATCTGGTCATGCCTCGCTCCGACACCGTGCGATTCCGGCACCACCAGGCCATCCTGGTCGCGGCGATCGTCGCCACCATCGGCGCGCTGCCGCTGGCCAGCGCCCGCGCGTACCTGCTGCCGGTGCTGCTGGTGCCGGTGACGGTGGCCGTCTGGGCCTGGCGCGCCGGCACCGACGCCGACGACCGCGGACTGCGGCTACGGGCGCTGGCCGGACAGCGTCGGATCCCCTGGGAGCAGGTGGTCGAGCTGGGGTCCGACCCGCGCGGCCGAGCGGTCGCCCAGCTCGGCGACGGCCAGGTGCTGGTGCTTCCGGCGGTCCGCCGCCAGGACCTGCCCCGGCTGGTGGCCGCGGCCGGGCGCGGCGAACCCGAACCGGCTCAGTAGCCGTCCACCACCACGTTCCGCGGTGGCTCACCGGCCACGAAGCGCCGGATCTGTTGCCCGACCAGGCGGTACGCCCGCGGCAGCAGGCCCCGCACCGAGCCGGCGACGTGCGGGGTCATCAGCACGTTCGGCATCTCCCAGAGCGGGTGGTCGGCGGGCAGCGGCTCCGGGTCGGTGACGTCCAGAGCGGCGGAGATCCGGCCGGTGGCCAGCTCGGCGACCAGCGCGTCGGTCCGGGCCACCGGTCCGCGGGCGGCGTTCACCAGCAGCGCGCCGTCGCGCATCGCGGCCAGGAACTGCTCGTCGACCAGACCCCGGGTCTGCTCGGTCAGCGGCACCAGCAGCACCACGACGTCGGCCTGCGGCAACAGTCGCGGCAGCTCCACGACCCCGTGCACCTGCTGCTCCGGCCGGGCCGTGCGGGCCACCAGGGTGAACTCCACCTCGAAGGGCGTGAGGCGATCGCGCAGCGCGGTGCCGATCGAACCCGCGCCGATGATCAATACCCGCTTGCCGGCCAGTTCGTCGGTGGGCGCCACCTCGTCGTACGCCCACCGTCGCTGCGCCTGCGCGCGGGCCAACGCCGGAAAGGACCGCAGCTGGGACAGGATCGCGGCGACCACCCATTCGGCGGTGGACGGGTCGTGCACACCCCGGGCGTCGCAGAGGGTCACCCCCGGTGGAACTCGACCCACCCAGGCGTCCGCGCCGGCCGAGAGCAGCTGCACCAGCGCCAGGTCCGGCAGCTCGTGCAGCAGTGCCGTGGCGTCCACACCGGCCAGGAAGGGCGGCACCCAGAACCGGACGTCGGTGACCGGCGAGGGCAGCCTCGCCGGATCGTCCATCGTCTCGACGGTGACCTCCGGCGGCAGCTCACCGAGCAGGGCGTGGCCGGTCTCGTGCGGGATCCATACCTTCACGTCCGCCGACGATAGGCCCCCTGCCGGCGTACCAGCCGATAGGGGTCCGCCCGCGCCGAGCGCCACGGTCCCGCCCCCGGCGGGCTACCCTGGCTCGGGTGAGCGCTCCCCCGTACCTCCGCGCCCGTCAGGTCCGCATCGCCCTCGCGGCGTCCTGCGCGACACTGTTGCTCGCCGCCACCGGTTGCAGCCTCGGTGAACCGGAGCCGGATCCGGCCGGCGAGCCACCGAACCTGCCGACCCCCTCGGCCACGGCCGACGCCGGCGACCAGGAGGCCGTCGCCACCGTGCTCGCCCAGGGGTTGCGGGTGCCCTGGGGCATCGCGTTCCTGCCCGACGGCGGCGCCCTGGTGACCGAGCGGGACAGCGGCCGGATCGTCCAGGTCGGCCCGGAGTCTAGCCCGGACGGTTTGAAGGTCACCGAGGTGCAGACCGTCGACGACGTGGTGGCCTCGGGCGAGGGTGGCCTGATGGGCATCGCGGTGTCACCGGACTACGCCCAGGACCAGACGGTCTTCGTCTACTACACCGCCGAACGGGACAACCGGATCGCCCGGCTGCGGCTCGGCGAGCAGCCCACGCCGATCCTCACCGGGATCCCGAAGGCGGGCATCCACAACGGCGGCGGCCTGGCGTTCGGCCCCGACGGGCAGCTCTACGCCAGCACCGGCGACGCCGGGGACACCGACCAGTCGCAGGACCTCGATCAGCTCGGCGGCAAGATCCTGCGGATCACGCCGGAGGGGAAGCCGGCGCCCGACAACCCCTTCCCGAACTCCCCGGTGTGGTCGCTGGGCCACCGCAACGTGCAGGGCATCGCCTGGGAGGGCGACCGGATGTACGCCGTCGAGTTCGGTCAGAACACCTGGGACGAGATCAACCAGATCACCAAGGGCAAGAACTACGGCTGGCCCGAAGTCGAGGGCCGCGGCGACGACGAGAAGTACGTCAACCCGATCGTGCAGTGGTCGACCGACGAGGCGTCCTGCTCCGGCCTGGCCGCGGTGGAGCGGATGCTCGCCACGGCGTGCCTGCGTGGCCAGCGCCTCTGGTTGGTCGAGTTGACCGAGACCGGCACGGTGCTCGGTCAGCCCCAGGCGTTGCTGACCGAGCGGTACGGTCGGTTGCGGGCGATCGCCGCCGCACCGGACGGCTCGCTCTGGGTCGCCACCTCCAACCACGACGGGCGGGGCCGGCCGGCGCCCGAGGACGACCGGCTGCTGCGCCTGGTCTTCGCTGGTGGTGGCGCCGGCCGCAGCTGAACCGGGTGCGAAGCGGATCACCCCAGGTTTGCCAAGATCCATGGGCGGGCAGGTCAGAATCTCAACATGGACGGTCAGCAGAACGAGCAGCCGCGTCGCGGCCAGGACGGCGGTACACCCGAGGGCCGCCAGCGCGGCTTCCCCTCGTTGCGTCGCGCCGGCGCCGGCTCACGGGCGGCAACGCGCCGCAGGGGCGTACGGCGGGCGGCCGTCACCGTGGCCGTGCTCGTGGTCACCCTGGCCGGAGTGCTGCTCGGGCTCCTGGCCGGCGGGCAGGTGGGCACGGACATCGGTCCCTTCCGCGCCGAGCTGTCGGTCGAGCCGGCGGTCGGCGGCAGCACCACCGTCGACATCCCGCCGCTGGGCTCGCTGCTGCTGGACAGCCACGACGGGCCGACCCACCTGACGGTCGAGCTGGGCGCCCTGGACCAGGGTCGGACCGAGGCACTGCTGGGCGACCCGGCGGGCCTCAACCGGGCCACCCAGTCGGCGGTCGACGACGTCCGGATCGGGGTGCTGCGGCTGGGTCTGCGTACGCTCGGTTCCGTCGTGCTGGCGACCCTGGTGCTGGCCCTGCTGGTCTTCCGGGACACCCGGCGGGCGGCCTGGGCCGGAGCGCTGGCCTTCATGATCACCGCAGGTAGCCTGGGCACCGCCGCGGCGACGATGCGCCCCCAGGCGATCGAGGAGCCCCGGTACGAAGGGCTGCTCGTCAACGCCCCGGCGATCGTGGGCGACGTGCGCAAGATCGCCGACGACTACACCCGGTACGCCGAGCAGCTCCAGCGGCTCATCGGCAACGTCACCCAGCTCTACACCACGGTGTCGGCGCTGCCGGTCTACGAACCGGAGCCGGGCACCACCCGGGTACTGCACATCTCCGATCTGCACCTCAACCCGACCGCCTGGCAGCTGATCCGGACCGTGACGGAACAGTTCGGCATCGACGTGGTGATCGACACCGGCGACATCACCGACTGGGGCAGCGAGCCGGAGGCGTCCTACGTCGGGTCGATCAGCCTGCTCGAGAAGCCGTACGTGTACATCCGCGGCAACCACGACTCCGGGCGTACGGCGGCGGCGGTGGCCCGCCAGCCGAACGCGATCGTGTTGGACAACACGACGGTCACCGTCGCCGGACTCACCATCGCCGGTATCGGCGACCCCCGCTTCACCCCGGACAAGAGCACCTCGCCGGCCACTGGCGGGCTCAACCAGCCCACCGCCGACGAGCTGATCTCCACGGGCGACAAGCTCGCCGCCACGATCCGCAGCTCACCACGGCCGGTGGACATCGCGCTGGTGCACGACCCGGCCGCCGCCGGTCCGCTCTCCGGCACCTGCCCGCTGGTGCTCGCCGGGCACACCCACGACCGGCAGATCAACACGCTGCCGGAGGTGCCGGGCCAGCAGCCGACCACGCTGATGGTGCAGGGCTCCACCGGCGGTGCGGGGCTGCGCGGGCTGGAAGGCGAGGAACCGACCCCGCTGGCGATGACCGTGCTCTACTTCGACCAGGAGAAGCGGCTCCAGGCGTACGACGACATCACGGTGGGCGGCACCGGCCAGTCGCAGGTGAACCTCGAACGCACCGTGATCACCCCACCCGCGACGACCACCCCCCTGGGCGCCACCCCCACGCCGACGATCACCCCCACCCCAACCCCCACGCGCTAGCCGAGGCCCGCCCGCTGGCCCGAGGTGGATGGGCTCAGCGGAGGGAGATGGCGGCCAGGGCGGCGTTGACGATGCTGCCGGGGAGCAGGTCGTGCAGCTCGTAGAGGTCGTGGACGGTGCCGGACTGGCCGAACTCGTCCACCCCGAGCGGCACGGCGGGAGCGCCGACCGCCGAACCGAGCCAGGCCATCGCGTGCGAGGCGGCGTCGTGCACGGTCACCACCGGCACCCGGTCGGCGAAGGCGGCCCGCAGCGCGCCCGGCACGCTGGGCACGGTGGCCGTGCGTACGCCCTGCCGCAGGGTGCGCTGCCAGGCCCGGTAGAGGCGGTCCAGGCTGGTCACGTCGACGACGTGGGCGGCCACCCCCTCGTCGGCCAACTCCGCCGCCGCGGCCAGCACCTCCGGCAGCACCGCACCCGAGGCGGCCAGCTGCACCGTCGGGGCGTCGGCCAGGTGAGGGTGTGCCTGGTGGGCGTCCACCAGGCGGTACGCCCCGGCGAGCACCTGCCGGCGCAGCACCGCGTCGCCCAGCCGGGCGCGGGCCGCCTCGAACGGCGTCTGGTCCAGCGGCCGGGTGCTGAGCCGGAAGTAGTACGCCCCGTCCTCGGCCGGCGCGGCGGTCGGCGTCGGCTGCGGCGCCCCGGCGATGTGGCCGAGCGCGTCGCAGAGCAGCCAGTCCAGGCTGCCCGCGTACGCGGGCTCGACGAAGGTCACCCCGGGCAGCTCCAGGCCCACGCTCGCGGTGATCGTCGACTGGTGGGCGCCGCCCTCGGGAGCGAGGGTGATCCCGGACGGGGTGCCGGCGACCACGAACCGGGAGCCGGAGTAGGTGCCGTAGAGGAAGGCGTCCAGCCCGCGCAGCACGAACGGGTCGTAGACGGTGCCGACCGGCAGCAGCGGCTGCCCCGACAGGTCCCAGGCCAGGCCGAGCTGGCCGAGCAGCAGGAACAGGTTCATCTCGGAGATGCCCAGTTCGATGTGCTGCCCGTCGGGGCTCTCCGTCCAGCGCAGCATCCTGTCCTCCGACCAGGAGCGCTGCGCGGTCGGCGCGAAGACGCCGGTCTTGTTGATGAACCCGGCCAGGTTGGTGGAGGTCGCCACGTCCGGTGCGGTGGTGACGAGGTACCTGCCCACCTGCGGGTCGCGGGCCAGGTCGACCAGCACCCGACCGAAGACCTCCTGGCTGGAGATCGGCTTGTTCGCGCGTACTTTCGTGGTCTGTGGGACGGTGACCCGCAGCGCCCGCTCGCGGGGCGCGCGGGACAGCGCCTCCCGACGCTGCCCGGCCCGGATCCCGGCCGGCGACGCCGGGTCGAGGCGGTCCCACTCGGTGTCGCGGGTCAGCCCGTGCGCGGCGCGCAGCGCGTCGACCTGCTCGCCGGAGAGCAGCGCCGAGTGGTTGCGCGGATTGCCGGCGATGGGCAACCCCCACCCCTTGACGGTGTACGCGAACACCACGCTCGGCCGGTCGGTCACCGCGTCGCACTGGGCGTACGCGTCCAGCAGCGACGCGAGGTCGTGCCCGCCCAGGTCGGTGACGAGCGGGCCCAGCTCCTCGTCGGCGACGTCGGCGATCAGGGCCGCGATGCCGTCGGGGGCGCCGTCCAGGAACTGCTTGCGCAGCGCTGGTCCGGTCAGCCCGAACAGCGACTGGTACTGCTCGTTCGGCATCGCGTCGATCCAGTCGCGCAGCGCCTCCCCGCCCGGACGGGCGTACGCCTGCGCCAGCCGACGGCCGTACTTCACCTCGACCACGTGCCAGCCGGCGGCTTCGAACTGGCCGCGCCACTGGTCGATCCGCACGCCGGGAACGACCCGGTCCAGCGACTGCCGGTTGAAGTCGACCACCCACATCACGTTGCCGAGACCGGTGGTGGCCGGGTCGGCGACCGCCTCCCAGATGTTGCCCTCGTCCAGCTCGGCGTCGCCGATGAGTGCGACGAACCGGGAGTGCGGGCGCTCGCCGAAGTGCGCGTCGACGTAGCGTCGGGTCACCGCGGCGAACAGCGGAGCGGCGGCGCCGAGGCCCACCGATCCGGTGGAGAAGTCCACCTCGTCCGGGTCCTTGGTCCGCGACGGGTACGACTGCAGCCCGCCCCGCGCCCGCAGCCGGGTCAGGTACGACCGGTCCAGGTTGCCGAGCAGGTACGTGATGGCGTGGAAGACCGGGGAGGCGTGCGGCTTGACCGCCACCCGGTCCTCGGCGGTCAAATGGGCGAACCACAGCGCGGTCATCGCGGTGACCAGGGAGGCACTGGACGCCTGGTGTCCACCGACCTTCACCCCGTCGCCGGTGCCGCGGTCGTGGTTGGCCGCGTCCACGATCCGGGTGGCGAGCCACAGCACCCGTTGCTGGATCTCGTCGAGGACATCGAGGTCGTGCTGGTTCACGGTGCACTCCACAGGTTCGGCACGTCGTCGTTGACGGCCGGTCGGGGACGGGGGTGGCGTTACCGGCGGCTGGTGGTGTTAAGAAGGGGCCCCTCCTCTACCCGAGGCGTTAGGAGGGGGCCCCTGCTTGCATCTCAGGCGCCGAGGCGCTCCAGGATCAGGTCGCGGACGGTCTTGGCGTCGGCCTGACCCCGGGTGGTCTTCATGACCGCACCGACCAGCGCACCGGCCGCGGCGACCTTGCCGCTACGGATCTTGTCGGCGATGGCCGGGTTGGCGGCGATCGCCTCGTCCACCGCGGCGGTCAGCGCGCCGGTGTCGGAGACGACCTCCAACCCCCGGTTGGTCATGATCTCGGTCGGCGAGCCCTCGCCGGCGACCACGCCCTCCAGCACGGTACGGGCCATCTTGTCGTTGAGCTTGCCGGCGTCGACCAGCCCCTGCAGCTCCGCGACCTGCGCCGGGGTGGCGCCGATGTCGGCCAGCTCCACGCCCGTCTCGTTGGCCCGCCGGGACAGCTCGCCCAACCACCACTTGCGGGCGGCGGCCGGGGTGGCGCCGGCGGCGACGGTGGCCTCGATCAGCTCCACCGCGCCGGCGTTGAGCACCGACTGCATGTCGAGATCGGAGAGCCCCCACGCCTGCTGGAGGCGGCGACGGTGCAGCCGGGGCAGCTCGGGCAGGGCGGCCTTCAGCTCGGCCACCCAGGCCGGGTCCGGCGCGAGCGGCACCAGGTCCGGTTCGGGGAAGTAGCGGTAGTCGGTGGCGGTCTCCTTGGACCGGCCCGGCGTGGTGTCCCCGGTGTCCTCGTGGAAGTGCCGGGTCTCCTGGGTGATCCGCCCGCCCGCGTCCAGCACCGACGCCTGCCGCAGCATCTCGGAGCGCACCGCCCGCTCGACCGAACGCAGCGAGTTGACGTTCTTGGTCTCGGTGCGGGTGCCCCACTCCTCCCCCGGCAGGTTCAGCGAGGTGTTGACGTCACAGCGCAGCGAGCCCTCCTCCATGCGTACGTCGGAGACGCCGAGCGAGCGGAGCACGTCGCGCAGCTCGGTGACGTACGCGCGGGCCACGTCGGGGGCGAGCGCAGCGGTGCCCGGGATCGGCTTGGTGACGATCTCGACCAGCGGAATGCCGGCCCGGTTGTAGTCGACAAGCGACTCGGTGGCACCGTGGATGCGGCCGGTGGCACCACCGACGTGCAGCGTCTTGCCGGTGTCCTCCTCCAGGTGCACCCGCTCGATGCCGATCCGCACCGTCTCGCCGTTCACCTCGACGTCCAGGTAGCCGTCGACGCAGAGCGGCTCGTCGTACTGGCTGATCTGGAAGTTCTTCGGCATGTCCGGATAGAAGTAGTTCTTCCGGGCGAACCGGCACCACTGCGCGATGGAGCAGTTAAGCGCGAGGCCGATCCGGATCGTCGCCTCGATGGCCGCGGAGTTGGCCACCGGCAGCGAGCCGGGCAGGCCCAGGCAGACCGGGCAGACCCGGGTGTTCGGCTCGCCGCCGAAGTCGGTCGGGCAGCCGCAGAACATCTTCGTGTTCGTGCCCAGCTCGACGTGGGTCTCCAGGCCGATCACCGGCTCGTAGCGCGCGACGACCTCGTCGTACGCGGGCAGCGTCGTGGTCATGAGAACTCCAGCTTTCGGGCGGTAGCCGGCCCGGGGCGGCATCCGGACACAACGTTGCCCAGCCTAGCCGCTCGGCCTGTCCCGGCTCGGCCCGGCGTCACCGGGGCGTGGTGAAGCGCCGACGGCGCTCGTGGGCCAGGACGAAGAGGATCCCGGCGATGCAGAACGCCACCACGGCCAGCAACGCCAGGACGAGGACCGAGTTCGATCCGGTCATCGGCAGCCAGGACCCGGTTGTCCGGGTCGGCGCCGGCGCGGCCGGGGCCGGGGCCGGCGCGGCGGCGGTGGGCTGCGTCGAGGTCGGCGACTCCGGCGTCGGCGACGGCTCGGTGGGCGGGTCGGTCGGAGCCGGGCTGGTCTGGGTCGGTGCGGGAGCCGGCGGAGCGGCGGCGACGACCAGCGCCACCTCGCCGGTGACGCTGGTCGCCGTGCCGGTCGCCCGGACCGTGAAGGCGAAGCTGCCCGCAGCGCTCGGGGTGCCGCGCAGTCGGCCGTTCGCGGCGAGGGTGAGCCCGTCCGGCAGGCTTCCGGCCGACACGCTGAACCGGATGTCGGAGTCCCCGTCGGCGGTGAACCGGAACGAGTACGCCCGGTCGGCCGTGCCGGGCGGCGGCTCCCCCGAGGTGATGACGACGGCCGGGGCGGCGACAACGATGGTGACGTCCTGGTCGCCGTGGAAACCGTTCGCGTCGGTCATCCGGATGCCGAACTGGTGACTGCCCGCGACGGTCGGCGTACCGACCAGGACCCCCGCCGACGAGAGCGCCATGCCCACCGGCAGCGAGCCCGACCGCAGCGCGAGGCGGTACGGGGCGGTGCCACCCTCGGCGGTGAACCGGTGCGTCGGGTACGCCTGTCCGACGTACCAGGGTGAGGTGGGCGCGTCCGACGCGACGGTGATGAGCGGCTCGACCACCAGCACGGTCACCTGCTGGTCGACGAAATCCCCGCTCGGCGAGCCGGTCGCCCGGACCGTGAAGGTGAAACGGCTGGCCACGGTCGGCGTGCCGGTGAGGGTGCCGGTCTCCGCGGACAGCGCCAGACCCGGCGGCAGAGTGCCACCGGGCACCAGCGAGAACCTGATCGCCTCGTCGCCGGTCGCGGTGAAGGTGTGGCCCGGGTACGGCTGGTGGGCGGTCACCCCGGACGGCGGCGGAGCGGAGGTGAAGGTGATGGCGGCGGCAGCCGGCTCAGCGGTGGCCGGTGTGGCGGTGGCCGGTGTGGCGGTGGCGAGCAGCGTCACCAGGAACACCGAGAGGATCATGACCGGCCGCAGCGTCCTCATCGCACTTCCAGGGTTCGTTCGGGAGAAGCCTCGCTCGCATCCGCCAGCGGCTCGGACTATATCCAACCAGGGCTACTGACCAGGCGTAATAGTCCGATCGGTGACTGTGTGTCGCCGAACGAAATCATCGGGTAACGGTGAGGTCTCGGGCGCGGTCCGGACGGTCGCGGGGCGGCCGAGCCGCCCCGCGACACCGTCACAGGGCTGGCGGGGTGAGGGTGCCGACGGCGCTCTCCAGCGCTGCGGCGACCCGGTACATCCGGTCGTCGGCCATCGTCGGGGCCATCACCTGCAACCCGACCGGCAGCCCCTCGGAGAGCCCGCAGGGCACCGAGATGCCCGGCCCGCCGTAGAGGTTGGTCGGGATGGTGAACAGGTCGGCCAGGTACATCTGGTACGGGTCGGAGGTGCGCGCACCCAGCGGGAAGGCCACGAACGGGGTGGTCGGCGAGATCAACGCGTCGACCCGTTCGAACGCCGCGGTGAAGTCGCGGGTGATCAGCGTACGCACCTTCTGCGCCTGCCCGTAGTAGGCGTCGTAGTAGCCCGAGGAGAGCGCGTACGTGCCGAGCATGATGCGCCGCTTGACCTCGGGGCCGAAGCCGGCCTCCCGGGTCAACGACATGACCTCCTCCAGCGAGCGGTTGCCGTCGTCGCCGACCCGCAGCCCGAACCGGACACCGTCGAAGCGGGCCAGGTTCGAGGAGCACTCGCTGGGTGCGATCAGGTAGTACGCCGGCAGTGCGTACTGGAAGTGCGGGCAGGAGATCTCGACGATCTCCGCGCCCAGCTTGGTCAAGGTGTCGACGGCCTCGTTGAAGGCGGCCATCACCCCCGGTTCCGCCCCCTCGCCGCCGAACTCGGTGACGATGCCCAGCCGTACCCCGCCAAGGTCGCCGGTCGCGCCGAGCTTCGCCGCGGCCACCACGTCCGGCACCGGCGCCGGGATGGAGGTGGAGTCGCGCGGGTCGTGCCCGCCGATCGCGGCGTGCAGCAGCGCGGCGTCGAGCACGGTACGCGCGCACGGGCCCGGCGTGTCCAGCGAGGAGGAGAAGGCGACCAGGCCGTACCGGGAGGTGCCCCCGTAGGTCGGCTTCGCGCCGACGGTGCCGGTGACCGCGCCGGGCTGGCGGATCGAGCCGCCGGTGTCCGAGCCGATCGCCAGCGGCGCCTCGTACGCGGCGAGCGCCGCGGCGCTTCCCCCGCCGGAGCCACCCGGGATGCGGTCGGTGTCCCACGGGTTGCGGGTCGCCCCGTACGCCGAGTACTCCGTGGAGGAGCCCATCGCGAACTCGTCCAT
The DNA here is from genome assembly GCF_900109115.1 of Micromonospora phaseoli. GTDB lineage: Bacteria > Actinomycetota > Actinomycetes > Mycobacteriales > Micromonosporaceae > Micromonospora > Micromonospora phaseoli. Next base: position 75,945 of record NZ_FNYV01000001.1, on the reverse strand, counting down.
GTTGGTCTTGCCGAGCATCACCGTGCCGGCGGCGCGCAGCCGCTGCACGATCGTCGAGTCGTACGGCGGGCGCCAGCCCTCAAGGATCTTCGACCCGACGGTGGTCGGCACGCCCCTGGTGGTGAGCACGTCCTTGACCGCGACCGGGACGCCGGCCAGCGGGCCCAGCTCCTCGCCGGCGGCGCGGCGGGCGTCGACGTCCCGCGCGGCGGCCAGCGCACCCTCGGTGTCGACGTGCAGGAAGGCCCTGACCTGCTCGTCGACGGCCGCGATCCGGTCCAGGTGGGCCTGGGTGACCTCCACGGCGGAGGTCTCGCCGGCGGCGACGAGCCCCGCGATCTGCGTCGCGGTCATTGCGGTGACGTCGGTCATGAGGCCACATCCTCGTCCAGAATCCGCGGTACGCGGAACCGCTGCTGCTCCGCGTCGGGCGCGCCCGACAGCGCTTCCTCAGGTGTCAGGCAGGGCGTCACCACGTCCTCCCGGAGCACGTTGGTCAGCGGCACCGAGTGCGACGTCGGCGGGATGTCCGCGGCGGCGACCCCGCCCACCTGGGCGACCGCTTGGAGGATCACGTCGAGCTGCCCGGCGAAGGTGTCCAGCTCCTCCTCCGTCACGGCGAGCCGCGACAGTCGCGCCAGGTGCGCGACCTCCTCGCGGGAGATGGCGGCCATCGGTGCCCCCTTCGTGGCTGTCTACGTCTGTGTAACGCCCGCCGCACGGCCGACGGGTACGCGACGCGCGGTGACGGCAGCGAGTCTATTGTTCCGCGCCCGGCCGGCCGCTCCCGGCTCCCCGCGCCCCCGGCGCGAAGCGGGTCATCGCGCGTGCCGGCGGGGCACATCCGCCTCGTCGGGCCCGCCGATCGGGCGCAGCGGGCGGTAGCGGGCCAGCCAGGCGACCAACTCCTCGGCGGGCATCGGGCGGGCGTAGAACCAGCCCTGAGCGGCGTCGCAGCCGGCCGCGTGCAGCATCCGCCAGGTCCGCTCGTCCTCCACCCCCTCGGCGACCACCCGCAGCCCCAGCGCCTTGGCCAGCTCGATCGTCGACCGGACGATCGCCGCGTCGTCGCTGTCCTCGGCCATGCCGAGGACGAAGGACCGATCGACCTTCACCTCCGACAGCGGCAGTCGGCGCAGGTGCTGCAACGAGGAGTAACCCGTGCCGAAGTCGTCCAGCGCGATGCCCACCCCGATCCGGTGCAGCCGGGTGATGGTGGTCAGCACCCGCCGCGGGTCCGCCATCAACGCACCCTCGGTGATCTCCAGTTGCAGCCGGTCCGGCGCGACGCCGTAGCGGGTGAGCCGGTCGGCGATCTGGTCGGCGATCTCGCCGGTGTGCAGGTCCCGCACGCTGACGTTGACCGCTGCCCGCAAGCCGAGGCCGGTCGCCGACCACTTGGCGAGCTGCTCCACCACGTCGTCGACCACCCGACGGGTGAGCAGTCGCATCACCGCGCTCTGTTCGGCGACCCGGATCAGCTCCTCCGGGTCGACCATCCCTCGACGCGGATGGCGCCAGCGCAGCAGGGCCTCCACCCCGACCACCTCGCCGGTGGCGATGGCGATCTGCGGCTGGTAATACATCGTGATCTCGCCGGCGGCCCCGCCCGACTCGGCACCGGGCGGTGCCGCCTCAGCGGGCGGCACCGGATTCGGTTGGGCCGGCCGAACGGAACGGGCGGCCCGGCGCAGGATCGGATCCGCGCCGGTGACGATCCGGGCGAGCAACTCGTCGTCGTGGATGGCCAGCGCAGGTCGGCGTCGCCGGCGGCTCCACCAGCGGTCGCCGCCGTGCTCGTCCACCGGCGGGGAGGCGGGCAGCACCGCACCGTCCCCGCCGCGAACCACCGGCCCGTCGGCCGGCGGGTCGCCCTCGCCGGCCCGGACCGGCGATCCCACCTCCAGCACCCGGCGCAGGTCGGCCAGCAGACCGAGCCGCTCGGCGGAGTTGTGGTCGGACTCGGCGGTGTACACGGCGACCGTGTCGTTGCGGTGCTTCGCGTCGTACATCGCCACGTCGGCGTGGCGCATCAGGGTGGCGAAGTCCTCGCCGTGCTCCGGAAACATGGCGATGCCGATGGACCCGCCGACGTCCAGCGGCAGCCCGTCCAGCGGTACCGGCTCGGCGAGGGCCCGGACCACCTGGTCGGCCAGCGACCGGGCCTCGGTGACGTCGCTGAGCCCGGTCATCACGATCGCGAACTCGTCACCGCCGAGCCGGGCAACCATCTGCGGCGGCTCGACCACGTCGGTCAGCCGGGCGCTCACCTCCACCAGCAGCCGGTCGCCGACGGCGTGCCCGAGCGCGTCGTTGACGTTCTTGAACCGGTCCAGGTCGATCAGCAGCAGAGCCAGGCGGGCATCCGGCTCTGCGCGTGCCGCCCGCTCGGCGTGCCGGTACACCTGCTCGTTGACCTCGGCCAGCAGTGCCTTGCGGTTGGGCAGCCCGGTGAGTGGGTCGAGTGAGGCCAACTGGTGCTGCTCCACGGTGAGCCGGGCCATCCGGTAGACCGCGAACAGCGGTACCAGCACCAGCGGAACCAGCGCGGCGCTGGCTCGCGCGGCGGTCACCAGCACCGGTGCGAGCAGCAGCAGCGACCCGGTGGAGAGCAGCTCGAAGGGCAGGCCGCGCCACGCGTTGGGCCACCACCGTTCGCCGAAACGCAACCGCACGGCGGCGGTGACCAGCCCGTAGTTGACCACGAACCAGGCGACTCCGGCGCCGCCGATCGCCGCGATGTCGGTCCACCCCAGCGCTCCGCCGTGGAAGACGCCGCCCGGCCCCAACCGGGTGATTCCGTAGGCGGCGGCCAGCGAGCAGGCGTACTGGCCGGCGTTGAAGGCCGTCCGCCAGGGTGCGTGCCGCATCCGCACCCCGGACACCAGCACGGCGACCGCCTGCACCGCGACAGCGGGCCCGAGCCCCCAACCGAGCAGGATCGCGAAGGTGAAGCAGGTGGACGGGAACACCGCCGACGAGGACTGCCGGCGGCCGGGCGGAAGGAAGGGACGCGCGTCGCAGGCAACGGCGAGCAGCGCCATCGTCCAGAAGGCCGCCGGCAGCTCGGGCAGTGTCCCGGCGAGCGTCACCAGCGGACCGGCCGAGAGCAGCACGGCCACGGCCAGCACGGCGACCACGAAGGTCGAGAACTGCGCCGTCCGTCCGGGCGGGACGAGGTTGCGCGGATCGGGCGACGCCATCACACCTCCCGGCACGAGACCCGGTGCGTGGGTTCACGCACCGTGCCCCAATGAAACGCCCCCACCACCCGATTCCCGGCCGCGACAGTCACGAATCGGTCGTAGTCGTAATTAAGTTGGTATCCGGGCGAGTGCCCACAAGATCGACAGGGTGCCTCACTCCTCGACGCGGGCCACCTCACGGGCCGCGTCCGGACCGGCGTCGAGCAGCACCCGGAAACCGTCCTCGTCGAGCACGGGCACCTTGAGGCTGGCCGCCTTGTCCGCCTTGGACCCGGGGTTGTCGCCCACCACCACGAAGCCGGTCTTCTTCGACACCGAACCGCTCACCTTCCCGCCCCGAGCCTGGATCGCCTCCGCGGCCTGGTCACGGGAGAATCCGGCCAGGGTGCCGGTCACCACCACGGTCACCCCCTCAAGGGGGCGAGGTCCCTCCTGCACGGCCGCCTCGGCCATCCGTACGCCCGCGGCGGCCCACTTCCGCACCAGCTCGCGGTGCCAGTCCACGTCGAACCACTCGCGGATGCTGGCGGCGATCGTCGGCCCGACGCCCTCGACGGAGGAGAGCTCCTCCTCGGTGGCCGCCTCGATCGCCTCGACGGAGCGGAAGTGCCGGGCCAGCGCCTGCGCGGCGGTCGGCCCGACGTGCCGGATGGAGAGTGCGACCAGCACCCGCCACAGCTCCCGCTCCCGGGCCACGGCGAGGTTGTCGAGCAGCTTGACGGCGTTGCTGCCGAGGCTGCCGTCCTTGTTGACGAAGAACGGCGAGTTGGCCAACTGCTCCGCGTCGAGCGAGAACAGGTCGCCCTCGTCGACGATGGTCCGCGCGTCCAGCAGCGCCGCCGCGCCCTTCTCGCCGAGCGCCTCGATGTCGAAGACCTTGCGCCCCGCCAGGTGGGAGACCCGCTCGCGCAGTTGGGCCGGGCAACTGCGCGAGTTCGGGCAGCGGATGTCGACGTCGCCCTCCTTCGCCGGGGCCAGCGGCGTGCCGCAGGATGGGCAGTTGGTGGGCATGACGAAGGCCCGGGCGTCGGGGGGACGCAGGTCGACCACCGGGCCGAGCACCTCGGGGATCACGTCCCCGGCCTTGCGGATCACCACCGTGTCGCCGATCAGCACCCCCTTGCGCTCGACCTCACGGGCGTTGTGCAGGGTCGCGTAGGCGACGGTGGAGCCGGCCACCTTGACCGGTTCGAGCAAGGCTCGCGGCGTGACCCGCCCGGTACGGCCGACCTCGACCTCGATGTCGAGCAGCTTGGTGTTGACCTCCTCCGGCGGATATTTGAAGGCGATCGCCCAGCGCGGCGCCCGGCTGGTCGAGCCCAGCCGTCCCTGGATCGGCACCGGGTCGACCTTCACCACCACACCGTCGATCTCGTGCTCGACGTCGTGCCGGTGCGCGGCGTAGTGCGCGATGTAGTCCCGCACCCCGGCCAGGTCGGGCACCACCCGCCAGCGGTCGCTGGTGGGCAGGCCCCACGCCCGCAGCGCGGTGTACGACTCGGACTGGGTGGCCGGCTGGAAACCGCGACGAGCGCCGATGCCGTGCACCACCAGGCGCAGTGGTCGGGACGCGGTGATCCGGGGATCCTTCTGCCGCAGGCTGCCGGCGGCCGCGTTGCGCGGGTTGGCGAAGGGCGCCTTGCCCTGCTCGACCAGGCCGGCGTTGAGGTCGGCGAAGGCGGCGACCGGGAAGTAGATCTCGCCGCGTACCTCGATGAACTCGGGGACCGGACCGAATTCCGGTGAGTCGGTGAGCCGGTTGGGCACGTCCCGGATGCTTCGCACGTTGGCGGTGACGTCCTCACCGGTGCGGCCGTCACCACGGGTCGCCGCCCGGACCAGCCGGCCCGCGGAGTAGGTGAGGTTGATGGCCAGCCCGTCGACCTTCAGCTCGCACAGGTAGGGCACCGGCCCACCGGCGTCCCGCTCGACCCGCTCCGCCCAGGCGGCCAACTCCTCGTCGGCGAACGCGTTGTCCAGGGACATCATCCGTTCCGCGTGGGCGACCGGGGCGAAGTCGGTGGAGAAGGTGCCGCCCACCCGCTGCGTCGGCGAATCGGGGGTGCGCAGCGCCGGGAACTCCGCCTCCAGCGCCCCCAACTCGCGCAGCTGGCGGTCGAAGTCGGCGTCGGAGACGGTCGGCGCGTCGAGCACGTAGTAGCGGTACTGGTGCTCGGTGAGCTCCTGACTCAGCGTGGCGTGTCGTTCCCGCACCTGCGGGGTGGGCTCGGCGCCCGCCGCCGCCTCCTGCGCCGCGCTGACCTGCTGGGCACTCGCTTCCTCGGACACACCGCCGCCTTCGGACACCGCTGTGGACCTCCCGTGATCGTGTTACTCCCGCACCGTAGCCCCCAGGTGGGACAACCATGCCGTCAGCCGGCCCGACCAGACCCGCAGTCTGCTTGTCGGGCCGGACCACTCGCGGCCCGGTCAGTCGTGCGTGGCGGCGAGGGCGGCCAACTGGTCGGCGTACTCGATCCGGGTGGCCCAGTCCGCCGGCCAGGCGGCCATGCCCCGGGCCGCGCCGACGAACGCACCGGCGAGGGCGGCGATGGAGTCGGAGTCACCGGCGGTCCGCGCTCCCCGCGCCAGGGCGCCCACCGGGTCGTCGGAGTGCCGGATGGCGCAGTAGAGCGCCGTCGCCAGGGCCTCCTCGGCGATCCAGCCCTCCCCGGTGAGTCGGCACGGGTCATCGCCGTCGTCGGGCGCGGCGAGGGCCGCGTCGAGCCGGGCCAGTGCCCGCAGGCACTCGTCCCAGCCCCGGGCGACGAACTCTTCGCAGGTGCGCTCGCCGGGGCGTTGCCACAGGTCACCGAGCCAGTCGCCCCGGTAGACCAGGCGCTGGTCGTGCGCCCGGCCGGTGAGCAGGCCCGGTAGCTCGGCCAGCGCGGCGCCGTCGATCAGCAGCCGGACCGCGTACGCGGTCAGCTCACTCGCCGCCAGGCCGGTCGGATGCCCGTGGGTCAGACCCGCCTGGAGTTGAGCCAGCCCGGCCAGCGTGTCGAGGTCGACGTCGAGCAGCCCGACCGGGGTGACCCGCATGTTCGCTCCGCAGCCCTTCGAGCCCGCCTGGGTGGCCTGCTGCCACGGCAGCCCACGGGACAGCTCGGCGCAGGCCCGCAGGCAGGTCATGCCCGGCGCGCGGTTGTTGTCCGGGCTGGCCGCCCAGTCGAGGAAGCGCCGCCGCAGCAGCGGCTCGACGACCTCCGCCGTGTACGCGGGCGCGTCGTGCAACGCCCAGGCGACCGCGAGCGCCATCTGGGTGTCGTCGGTGACCAGCGCCGGGTCGCCGGCCAACTCCCGGGGACCGGCCGGGCCGTACTGGCGCTCGATCTCGGCGACGGTGCGGAACTCGGTGGGCTTGCCCAGCGCGTCGCCGTAGGCGAGGCCGTAGAGCGAGCCGGCGGCCCGGCCGGATACAGGGCTGTTCATGAGAAGGATCATGCCCGTTACCCACAAACAGGCCCGGTGGGTGTCAGTCCCAGCAGAGGCAGAACGGGTGGCCGGCCGGGTCGGCGTAGACCCGGAAACCCTCGCCCTCGCCGGGCAGCCGGCGGGCGCCCAGGGCCAGCGCCGCCTGCTCCGCGGACTCGATGTCGTCGACCGTCACGTCGAGATGGAACTGCTGGGGGCGCTCCGGGTCGGGCCACGCCGGCGGCCGCAGGTCTGGTGCCTGCTGGAAGGCGAGCCGCGGCTGGTGCCCGCGCGGCCCACCGAGCACCACCCACTCGTCGCCTTCGGAATCCTCCTCGACCACCGGCAGCCCGAGTAGCTCGGCGTAGAAGCCAGCCAACGCGCGAGGGTCAGGGCAGTCGATCACCGTGGTACGCAGCTGTCCAATCATGACCGGGATCCTGCCCCACGGGTACGACCGGAAACCTCACTCCTCGGACAACCGACGGCCGGCGTCCCGGCAGGCGGCGAGAACCGCCCTGGCGTACTCCGACGTGGCCCCGGCCAGGCCGCAGGCGGGGGTGACCACGACCTGCTCGGCGAGGCGGCGGCGCGGGAAGCCGAGTCGATCCCAGAGGGTGCGTACCCGGTCGGCGACCTCGGCGGAGGTCGGCGCGTGACCGGCCGACGCCGTGGTCGGCGCGGCACCGGCCAGCAGTCCGAGCCCGGCGTCGAGCGCCTCGCCCAGCGGGTCCAGCTCGGTGATCAGGCTCAGGTCCAGCGCGACACCGACCGCGCCGGTGGAGCGCAGCAGCTCCAGCGGTACGTCCGGTGCGCAGCAGTGCACCACGATCGGCACACCGGTCGCCTCGATGATCGTGCTCAGCAGCGAGCGCGCCTCGCCCGGCTCGACCGGGCGGTGGGTGCCGAGGCCGCTCTCGGTGGGTATCCGTCCGGCCAGCACCGCCGGCAGGGACGGCTCGTCCAGCTGGAGCAGCACCGAGGCGCGCGGCAGCCGGCGGGCCACCGCCTCGACGTGACCGCGCAGCCCCTCGGCGAGCGAGCCGGCCAGATCACGGACGGCACCGGGGTCGCGCAGCATCCGGCCGCCGATCGGCAGCTCGATCGAGGCGGCCAGGCTCAACGGGCCGGCTGCCTGGATCTTGAACAGGCCGGCGTACTCCTCGGCCTGCTCGGCGAGCTGGTCGAGGTCCCGCTCCATCAGGTCACGCGCCCGGCGCAGGTCTCTGCCGGGACGGGCCGCGACCTGCCAGCGCCCGGTGTACACCTGCACGGGCAGCTCCACCAGCAGGCCGCAGGTGCGCCCGATCAGGTCGGCGCCCGGCCCACGGGCCGGCAGCTCCGGCAGGTGGGGCAGGGCGGGCAACTCGCCGAGAACCACCCGCTGCGCCTCGGCGATGTCGATGCCCGGCAACGACCCGATGCCGGTCGCCACACCCGCCGCCCACGGCCAACCCTGATCAGTCACGCCCGAAGGCTACCCGCCACCACCCCCGCCCCTGTTGAACAAGAAGTTTTGGTCTCATCTCCGGCCATCCGTAGACGCAAACTTCTTGGTCAACTCGTGAAGAAGGGGGTGGTCAGTCGGTGATGGTGGCGGCGGCGAGGACGATGTCGCCCGCCGGGTCGGGGCGGTAGGCCACGATCGCCTGGCCGGCGGCGACGCCGCGGACCGGGCGGCGCAGGTCGGCGTGGAGGGTGGCGGCGTCGACGGTGACCGTGGCGGGCACCACGACGCCGTGCGCGCGCAGCTGCACCTCGCACTCGATCGGACCGCCGGGGCGCGGGCCACCGGTCCAGACCGGACGGGTGGCGCGCACCGTGGAGACCTCCAGTGCCTCGGCCGGTCCGACGGTCACCGTGTTGGTCGTGGGCGTGATGGAGAGCACGTACCGGGGCCGACCGTCCGGGGCGGGACGGTCCAGGTGCAGGCCGCGCCGCTGGCCGACGGTGTACGCGTACGCCCCGGCGTGCTGGCCCACCACCGTGCCGGTGCTCGCGTCGACCACGTCGCCGGGTGTCTCGCCGAGCCGCCGCGCCAGAAAGCCCCTGGTGTCGCCGTCGGCGATGAAGCAGATGTCGTGCGAGTCCGGCTTGTCGGCGACGGCCAGGCCCCGGTCGGCGGCCTCCTGCCGGACCTGGGCCTTGGTCGAGTCGCCGAGCGGGAAGATCGAGCGGTCCAGCTGCTCGCGGGTCAGCACGGCCAACACGTAGGACTGGTCCTTGGCCTCGTCGACGCTGCGGCGCAGCAGTCCGTCAGGGCCGAGCCGGGCGTGGTGGCCGGTGACCACGGCGTCGAAACCCAGGGCCACCGCCCGGTCCAGCACCGCGGCAAACTTGATCTTCTCATTGCAGCGGAGGCAGGGATTGGGGGTACGCCCCGCGGCATATTCGGCGACGAAGTCGTCGACCACGTCGGCGTGGAAGCGGTCGGCCATGTCCCAGACGTAGAACGGGATGCCGAGCACGTCGGCCGCGCGCCGGGCGTCGCGAGAATCCTCCTGGGTGCAGCAGCCCCGCGCCCCGGTGCGGTAGGTCTGCGGGTTGCGGGCCAGGGCCAGGTGCACGCCGGTCACGTCATGTCCCGCCTGCACCGCCCGCGCCGCCGCCACGGCGGAATCCACGCCGCCGGACATCGCCGCCAACACCCTCACCGGACCACTCTCCCTTCGCCAGTCGAGCCTATCTCCGCGCCGACCCCGACTCTTCGCGCCGGCCCCGACGATGTGCCGGCCAGCACCGCCCGAGGTCAGCGCGGGGTACGCAGGGCAGCCGCCCGACGGGCCCGGTCGACGGCCGCCGGCAGGGCGGCGATGAGCGCGTCGACGTCCGCCGCGGTGCTGGTGTGGCCGAGGGAGAAACGCAGCGAGGAGCGGGCCCGGTCGTCGTCGGCGCCCATCGCCAGCAGCACGTGCGAGGGCTGGGCCACCCCGGCCGAGCAGGCCGAACCGGTCGAGCAGGCGATGCCCTGGGCGTCCAGCAGCAGCAACAGGGCGTCACCTTCGCAGCCGGGGAACGAGAAGTGCGCGTTGCCGGGCAGCCGGTCGGTCGGATCGCCGTTGAAGACGACCTCGGGCACCGCCCGCCGGACCCGCTGCACCAGGTCGTCGCGGAGCGCGGCGACCCGGGCCGCGTACTCCTGCTGGTCCTTGACCGCGGCTTCGACGGCGACCGCGAAGGCGACGATGCCGGCGGCGTCGAGTGTGCCGGAGCGCACGTCGCGCTCCTGGCCGCCGCCGTGCAGCAGCGGCACCGCCGCGACGTCCCGGGCCAGCACCAGCGCGCCGACCCCGACCGGCCCGCCGAGCTTGTGGCCGGTAACGGTGAGCGCGGCGACGCCGCTGGCGGCGAAGTCGACCGGCACCTGGCCGACCGCCTGGATGGCGTCGGTGTGAAACGGCACGCCGTGCTCGGCGGCGACGGCCGCCAGCTCGGCGACCCGCTGGACGGTGCCGACCTCGTTGTTGGCCCACATGGCGGTGATCAGCGCCGCCCGGTCGCCGTGCGCGGCCAGCTCGGCGCGGAGCGCGTCGGGGTGCAGCCGGCCGACGCCGTCGGCCGGCAGCCAGCCCACCTCGGCGCCCTCGTGCTGGCAGAGCCAGTCCACCGCGTCGAGGACGGCGTGGTGCTCGACGGCGCTGCAGATCACCCGGCGCCGCCCGGCGTCGGCGTCCCGGCGGGCCCAGAAGATGCCCTTCACCGCGAGGTTGTCGCTCTCCGTACCGCCACCGGTGAAGATCACCTCGGATGGCCGGGCGCCCAGGGCGGCGGCCACCCGTTCCCGCGACTCCTCCACCCGCCGCCGGGCACGCCGGCCGGACGCGTGCAGGGAGGACGCGTTGCCGACCTCGCGAGCGGTGGCGACGTACGCCTCCAGTGCCCTGTCGAGCATCGGAGTGGTCGCGGCATGATCCAGGTAAGCCATCACGGTTCAGCCTAGCGACCGCGCCCGCCTCGACCGCAGACCGGATGACCCGGCATCGGCGGTCAGACCGGTTCCGCGGTCACGACGATGTTGTCCCGGTACCGGCGGGCGTCGGCGTCGAAGGGTCCGCCACAGGTGATCAGGGTCAGTCGGGGCCGCCCGTCACGCGCGAAGTAGCGCTCCAGGGGGATCTTCGTCTTGTCGTACTCCTCCCGGGCCACGACGCGGTACGTCCGCTCGGTCCCGTCGGCGCCGGTGGCCGTCAGGGTGTCGCCCGGGGCCAGGTCGCGTAGCCGGTAGAAGGCCCCTCTGCCCTGCTCGGCGCTGTCGACGTGGCCGGCGATCACCACCGAGCCGGCCTCGGCTTCGAGACCGGGACCATAGCGGTACCAGCCGATCTGGTCGACGCTGGGCGGCACCTCGAACTCCCCGGTGCGTTCGTTGACGCCGACGGGATTCACCCGCGCGGTGACTTCGATCTCGGGGATCCGCAGCCGGACCGGTGGCACCGGTTCGGCGTCGGCGGGCAGCACGCCGGGAGCCACCGCCACGGATGGTCCGCTGGCCGACGGGCTGGGACTGGCCAGCGCGGCGGCCTGCTCGGCACCGACGCTCCCCGTCGGCCGGGACGCCACGGCCACCACGGCCGCCACGGCGAGCGCGGCGGCGCCGGCGGCGACCGCCGCCAGCGCCCCACGGTTGACCACGGTCACCGGCGACCGGACCGGACGACAGCCGCCCGTGCCCCGCCCGCGACCAGCAGCAGGATCCCGGTGCCCGCCAACGCGTACCACCAGGTGCCCAGGCCGGTGTCGGCCTGCCCGCCGGTGCCGCTCGGCACGCCGGAGGGCGCCGAGTGCAGGCCGTCGATGGTCTGCGCCACGACGGCCAGGTTCTCCGCCTCGGCGGAGCCGATCGCGTAGACGATCGTCGCCGTGCCCTCACGCAGGTTGAGGTCGGCCGGACCGATCGCCACCGTGTCGGTGCCGGCGAGGACCACGTCCGCCGAGACGCTGCCCGCGTCGACGTCGGCCTTGGCCTCGTTCGGGTTGGTCAGGTCCTCGAAGACCGGGCTGCCACCGGCCCGCACGTCCACCGCAGGCGCGGCGGCGGTGTGCCGGACGATCAGCCGGGCCTTGCCGGCGTCGACCTTGGCGGTGTCGTTCACGAACGGGGTGATCGTTGGCTGACCGTCGGCGTCGAGGTGCGCGGCGATGCTGATGTTCGCTCCGCCGGGGACCTCGGCGTCGTCGGCGGTGAGGATGGCCTGCGCGATGGGCTCACCGGGCTTGGTCAGGGCGATGTCGTACTGCCCCTCGGCCAGGTCGAGCGGCCCGGCCACGTCGCCGGGCTCGAAGTTCTCCAGGGTCTTCTCCCCGTTGACGTAGACGTCGACCGGGGTGTCCGGGATGCCGTGCACGACGGAGACCTTCGAGCTGGCGGCGTACGCGGGAGTCGCCGTCGCGATGCCGGCGCCGACGAAGGTCAGCGCGGCGACCGCGCTGCCCGCGGCGACGCGGCGAAGGTACGCGAACTGCATGTCTGCCTCCTGGTGGTTCATGCTGTTTCGTCAGGCTTGCTGTGCACCTCGAGTTACGCCGGCACCGCGCCGTCCGGATGCGAGCGGAGGCGACTTTTCTTTTTCGGTCACCACCGCATCCAGCAGCCGCCGCACGGACGAACAGGTGCCGAGGAGCCGCTGGGCTGACAGAGGGGACGGTGCCGGTGCGAGCTAAAGTCGGGCATGCCCCCAACCAGGCGAGCCGTCGCGTGACCGGGACCCGGCAGGAGCCGGGCACCCCCGAGGATGAGCTGGCCCACCGTTTCCGGGCCGGCGAAGAGCTGGCGCTGCGCGAGGCGTACGACCGCTACGGCCGGGCCGTCCTCCACCTGGCCACCAGCACCCTGGTCAACCGCAGCGACGCGGAGGACGTGACCCAGGCCACGTTCGTCGCCGCCTGGCTCGGCCGGGACACCTTCGACCCGGCGAAAGGGTCGCTGATCGGCTGGCTGCTGGGGATCGGCCGGCGCAAGGTCATCGACCGGCTGCGCTCCTCCGCCCGGGAGAACCGGGTGGTCGAGACCGTACGCCAACTACCCGACCCGGCCCCCGCCGGCAGCGACCCGGACACCGTGGTCGACCGGTTGGTGGTGGCCGACGAGTTGGCGCGGCTGCCGGACGAGCAGCGACGCATGCTGGAATTGGCCTTCTTCGACGACCTGACCCACCAACAGATCGCGGCGGTGACCGGGGTGCCGCTGGGCACGGTGAAGAGTCACATTCGGCGCGGCATGGCGAGTCTGAAGCGCAGATGGGAGGTGGACGGTGCAGCACCTGGAGCACGACCGGCTGGTATTTCTGGCGCTCGGTGAGAGCGAGGCGGACAACTCCGACCGCACCCACCTCGACGCCTGCCCGCACTGCCGCAACGAGTTGGACAGCCTGCGCCACGTCGCCGGCCTCGGCGCCGCCACGCAGGGTCTGCGCGACCTGCCCGACCCGCCGGAGCACCTCTGGCAGAGCATCACGGCCGAGATCCGGGCCGCGGCGGAGCTGCCCACGCTGACCGGTCCCCGGCCGCGACCGGTGCCCGCCCAGGGAGCCGACGAGCCGGCCGCCGGTGCCGCGCCGGTGCCGCGCCGGCCTCGGCGCGGACGCTGGTCACGCCTTGCGGTGACCGCGGTCACGGCGGTCGCCGCCGCCGCTGTCGGAGTAGCCGGCACCGCCGCCGTGCTGCGCGAGGAGACGCCCCCGGAGCAGGCAGTGGTGGCCAGCGCCGCGCTCGCCGCCTACGGCTCGACCCCGGCACAGGCCCGAGGCGACGCCCGCGTGCTCGGCAGCGGCGAGCTGCATCTGCACGTGGTGAATCTCCCGGCCGTACCGGGGTACTACGAGGTATGGCTCATCAACCCGCGGAACATGGAGATGTTCTCGGTCGGCTTGCTCGGCAGCGGCTCTGACGTGCTGCTGCCGTTGCCACCAAACGTCGACCTGGGGCAGTACTCGGTCGTCGACGTCTCGGCCGAGGAGTTCGACAACAACACCGCGCACTCCGGCGACAGCCTGTTGAGGGGCTCCCTGACGGGCTGATCGGCGGGCCGGTTCAGCTCCCCGGCCCGCCGATCAGCTCCCTGGCAGAAACGCCGCAGCCGCCGCCCGGAACCGGACGGCGGCTGCGGCGCGTACGACTCACTTGCGCTTGCGGATCTCCTCGGCGGCCTGCGGGACGATCTTGAACAGGTCGCCCACCACGCCGAAGTCGGCCAGCTCGAAGATCGGTGCCTCGCCGTCCTTGTTGACCGCGACGATGGTCTTCGAGGTCTGCATGCCGGCCCGGTGCTGGATCGCGCCGGAGATGCCCAGCGCCACGTAGAGCTGCGGGGAGACGGTCTTGCCGGTCTGCCCGACCTGGAACTGGTGCGGGTAGAAGCCGGAGTCGACCGCGGCCCGGGAGGCGCCGACAGCGCCACCGAGCAGGTCCGCCAACTCCTCGACCAGCTTGAAGTTGTCCGCGTTGCCGACGCCACGACCGCCGGAGACGACCACACCGGCCTCGGTGAGTTCGGGGCGCGAGCCCTTCTGCTCGGCCACCCGCTCGACCACCTTGGCCAGCTTGTCGGTGTCGGTGACGGCGACGGTGAGCTGCTCGACCGCCGGGGTGGCCGCCGCCGGGGTCGGTGCGACCGAGTTCGGCCGGACGGTGACCAGCGGCAGACCACGGGTGACCTTGGAGGTGACGATGGTCGAGCCGGCGAAGGCCACCTGGGTGGCGGTGCCGTCGGCGGCCAGGGCGACCACATCGGTCAGGATGCCGTTGTCCAGCTTCACCGCCAGCCGGGCGGCGATCTCCTTGCCCTCCTGGGACGAGGCGAGCAGCACGGCGGCCGGCTGCACCCGCTTGACCAGGTCGGCGACCACGGTGGCCTTCGGCGCCACCAGGTAGCCGTCGATCTCCTCACCCTCGGCCGCGTAGATCTTCTCCGCGCCGTACTCACCCAGCCTGGCGGCGAGCGCCTCGGCGGCACCGGGCCCGCCGAGCACCACCGCCGACGGGCTGCCCAGCTCCCGGGCCAGGGTGAGCATCTCCAGGGTGACCTTCTTGACGCCGAACTCCCGAGTGGCTTCGACGACGACGAGAACCTCAGACATGTCCCACACCCCTCACACGAACTTCTCGGTGGCGAGGAACTCGACCAGCTGCACGCCGCCGGAACCCTCGTCGGTGACCTTCACCCCGGCCGAGCGCGGCGGGCGCTTGGTGTGTTCCACCACGGCGCTGGTCGCGCCGTCGAGGCCCACCTCACCCGCGGCCACACCCAGGTCGGTCAGGGCGAGGGTCTGCACCGGCTTCTTCTTGGCCGCCATGATGCCCTTGAACGACGGGTACCGCGGCTCGTTGATGGTGTCCCACACGGAGACGATGGCCGGGGTCGAGGCGGTGACCACCTCGTAGCCCTCCTCGGTCTGCCGCTCCGCGGTCAGCGTGGCCCCGTCGACGGTGAGCTTGCGGGCACCGGTCAGCGCCGCCACCCCCAGCCGCTCGGCGAGCATGTGCGGCAGCACCTGTACCCGGCCGTCGGTCGACTCGGCGCCGCAGAGCACCAGGTCCGCGTTCAGCTGGCCCAGCGCCGCGGCCAGCACCTTCGAGGTGGCCACCGCGCAGGAGCCGTGCAGGGCGTCGTCCACCACGTGCACCGCCTTGTCCGGGCCCATCGACAGCGCCTTACGGATCGACTCGGTCGCCCGATCCGGACCCATGGTCAGGATCGTCACCTCGCCGCCGTGCGCCTCCTTGATCTTCAACGCCTCCTCGATGGCGTACTCGTCCATCTCGTTGATGACGTTGTTCGCCGAACCGCGGTCGACAGTGTTGTCGTCAGTACGCAGGTTGCGGTCCGCGCCCGAATCGGGCACCTGCTTGACGAGTACGACGATGTTCATCGCGCTTCGACGACCCTCCTGCTGTGGTGGTGTGATCTCTTCGCCCTGTGCTGGGGCGCAGCCTCGCGCGTGCGTTGCCGTGCGGTCAACCGTGAGCGGTTGTGCAGTTGCCCACGACGCAAGGTTACCTGCCAGTAGCATCCTCGCCCAACACGCCCCTGATCCGCTCGACCACCTCGGCCTCGGCCGGGCTGACCCCGTTGTGGGCACGTGCCGTCCGATCGGCCGCCGTCAGCACCACCGCGCGGTAGACACCGACGTCCTGCGGGGCCTTCTCGGCCAGGATCTCAAGTGCCCGACGCAGCGCCGGCAGCACCACCGACTCGACCTCCAGCGCCGAGTCCCGCGGCAGCTTCGGCAGCGGCCCACCGGTCAGCGCCTCCTTCACCACGCCGCTGGCGTCAGCCATCGCCCCGGAGGCGGCGAAGCTCTCCCGGAACACGGCGAGCACCCCCGGATCGGCGTTCGAGACCATGAACACCGCGCCGAAGGCACCCGTCTTGAGAGTCAACTTCTCGTCGTCCGTCAGCTGCTCGGTCATGATCACGGAGTGTAGACGTAGGGGGTGGTGGTGGTGACCGGGACGAGCCCGAGTCGCTCCAGCACCGGACGGCTCTCGTCTCCGGCGTCGACCTGCACCAACGTCCGGCCACGCGGCCCGGCCAACCGGGTCCGGTAGCTGACCAGCGCACGGTAGATGCCCTTACGCCGCCACTGCGGCAGGGTCGAGCCGCCCCAGAGCGTGGCGAACGTGCTGTCGGCCGGGTACCGCACCCAACCGGCGCTCACCATCGTCTCGCCCGCCTCGGCCACCACGACCGTGATCGCCTGCGGATCGGCGGCGATCTCCCGTTCCAGCGCGTCGGCCAGTCCGGACAGGTCACGCCCCCACACCTGGCTCTTCAGCTGCGCGATCCGGTCCAGATCCGCCCGCCCGGTCACCTCACGCAGGCGTACGCCCTCGGGCACCACCGGCAGCGCGGAGGCCAGCGGGGCGATCGGGCCGACCACGACGGTCTCCTGGTCCTCCGGCACGAAGCCGGCGGCGCGCAGGCGCTGCGGCAGGTCCGCCGGTTCGTCGTGGCCGTGCAGCTTCCACTCCACCGGCTCGCCCCGCTCGCGGGACACCGCCACCTGCCGGGCGATCAACTCGTCGAGTTCGGCACCGGCCAGCCCACCGAGGTCACGGTAGGTCACCAGACCCCGCTGATCCAGGCCGAGCACCCGGAACAACGGACCGTCCGACTGCACACTCACGCCGTCGGGCACCGGGTCGGGCAGGTCCGGCCGCAGCTGGGCGTCGTACGCCGCACGCAAGGTGGTCACATCAAGATCCGTCATGTTTCCAGGCTATTCCCGCTGGGGCCCGGATAATCACCCCCGTGTGGCAGACGATCAGGAACTGGTTCGACCCGCAGGAGCTTCGTTCGGTGGGCACCACCCCCGACTACCGCTTCTCCCTGGCCAACGAGCGCACGTTCCTGGCCTGGCTGCGTACCGGGCTGGCGCTGATCGCCGGTGGGCTCGCCGCCGCCCAGTTCCTGCCCACCCTGCCGCTGGTCCACCTGCGTGAGGCGATCGCCGTGGCACTGCTGCTGCTCGGCGGCGCGGTGGCGATCCGGGCCGTCGACCACTGGGCGCGCACCGAACGCGCCATCCGGCTCGGCGAGGAGTTGCCCGCGTCCCGCTTCCCGGCCGTACTCGCCCTGATCGTCGGCCTCGGCGCGCTGTCGCTGGTGGTGGCGGTGCTGGCCGGCGCGATGACCTGATGACGGCCTCCCGCGACCCCGGACTGCAGCCCGAACGCACCCGGCTGGCCTGGCGGCGCACCGCCCTGGCGATGACGGTGGTCACGATGCTGACCGTGCGGCTCGCACTGCACGGCGGCCCGGCCGAACTGGTGTCGGCGGCGCTGGCCATCCTCGGCTGGGCGGCCGCCGTCACGCTCTGTTGGCGGCGGGCGACCGGCACCGGAGTGTCCCGCACCGGGGGGCGGATCCTCGCCGTGGTGGGCCTGACCACCGCCGGGTTCGCGCTGCTCGGCATCGCGCTGGTGCTGCGCGGACTGTGACCGCTGCGCCGGGTAGGCCATGATGGTCGCATGGCCCGGCTCTACATCCTCGTCTTCCTGGTGCAGGTCGTCCTCGCCGTCTGCGCCCTGATCAGCTGCCTCTCCGCCGAGGAGGACGGCATCCGCCACCTGCCCCGGATCGCCTGGGTGCTGATCATCCTGTTCTTCCCGCTGGTCGGCTCGATCGCCTGGTTCGTCGCCGGCCGGGACCGCAAGGCCGGTGGCACCTCGACGCCCTGGGCGACGGGTGGTCGCCCGGCGGCACGTACCCGTCCGGTCGCGCCCGACGACGATCCCGAGTTCCTCCGGTCGATCGAGGAACGCTCCCACAAGGAGGACCAGGAGCTCTTCCGCCGCTGGGAGGACGACCTGCGCAAGCGCGAGGACGACCTGCGCAAGCGCGACGGCGAGCCGCCGCGCGAGGAACCCCGCCCCGAGGTGTAGGACCGCCGGGGCGGGGCCGGCGGATCAGGCCAGATTCGAGGAACGGGGGTACGCGTCGGCCGGGTCGGTGAGCACGTTCACCAGGTACGGCACCCCGGCGTCGAACGCCCGCTGAAGAGCCCCGCCCAGGTCAGCCGCCTTCGCGACCGTCTCGCCCGCCCCGCCGAGCGCGCTGACCACGTGGTCGTAGCGCAGCTCGGGCTGGAGGTCGGCGGCCACGTCGTAGCCGTACATGGCCCGCATCGGGTGCTTCTCCAGACCCCAGATGCCGTTGTTGCCGACCACGATGACCACCGGCAGCTTCTGCCGGACCAGGGACTCCACGTCCATCAGCGAGAAGCCGGCCGCCCCGTCACCCATCAGCACGCAGACCTGCCGGTCCGGATGAGTGACCCGGGCACCCATCGCGTAGCCCATGCCGGTGCCGAGGCAGCCGTACGGGCCCGGGTCGAGCCAGGTGCCGGGCTGCGCCGGCTCCAGGTAGCGACCGGCGTACGAGACGAAGTCACCGCCGTCGCCGATGGTGACCGCGTCGCGGGCGAGGACCTTGCGCAGCTCGCCGTAGACCCGGGCCGGACGGATCGGGTCGGTCTCGGCGGCCATCTCCTCGGCGTCGCGTGCCTTCGCGGCGTCCTCGGCGCTACGCAGCTGCGCGACCCAGTCGCCGTGGTCGACCCGGCCGCCGGGGTGGTTGGCGAGGGCGGTGAGGATGCCACGCAGGTCACCGGCGGGCGCGGCGGCGGGCTGCAGATGACCGGCGCGCTGGCTGGGCGCGTCGACGATGTGCACCACCTTGGCGTCACCGAAGTCACCGAAGGAGAGCCGGAAGTCCAGCGGGGTGCCCACCACGACGACCACGTCGGCACCGGAGAGGGCCACCCGGCGGGCCTTGGCGAAGGCCAGCGGGTGCTCCGGCGGCAGCGCGCCCCGGCCCATGCCGTTGGTGAAGACCGGCACGGTCAGCGCCTCCGCCGCGGCCCGCAGGGCGTCCACGGCGTCGCCGGTCCAGACGTCCGAGCCGGCGATGATCACCGGACGCGCCGCGCCCGCGATCAGGCCGGCGGCGGTGGCCACCTCGTCTGGGTCGGCCTCGACCGGGGCGATGTCCGGACCGGCCGGCAGCTCCGCGTCACCCACCGAGAAGATCGCCTCGAGGGGGAAGTCGAGGAAGACCGGGCCACGGTGCGGGGTGAGCGCGGTGCTCAGCGCGGCGGCGACCGCCCGGGGGATGTCGTCGGCGCTGAACACCGTCTCGGCGTGCTTGGTGACCGGGGCGACCAGCGGCAGGTGGTCCATCTCCTGGAGGCTGCCCGAGCCCCAGCGGAACTGCGGGGCCCGTCCGCCCAGCACCAGCACCGGTGAGGCGTTGAAGTAGGCGCTGGTCAGACCGGAGATGCCGTTGGTCACGCCGGGGCCGGCGGTGAGCACGGCCAGGCCGGGGCGGCGCTGGAGCTTCGCCACCGCCTCGGCGGCGAAGACGGCGGACTGCTCGTGCCGTACGTCGTAGATCGGGAAGTCGTTCTTGTACGCGGCGTCGTAGAGCGGGAACACGTGCCCGCCGGAGAGGGTGAACATCTCCCGTACCCCGTAGGCGCGCAGCGCCGCGAGCGCGAGTTCCCCGCCGTGGCCTTCGATCCGCTCCGTCATTCCCGCTCCTTCTCGTCGGCTGACCGGAGTCACACGCTACTGGCCAGTAGGAGGAATGTGAACCGTTCTCAGGCTCAGCGGCCGGTGAAGTCCGGCTTTCGCTTCGCCACGAACGCCGTCATTCCCTCACGCCGGTCGTCGGTGGCGAACAGCGCCGCGAAGAGCTGACTCTCCCAGGCCAGGCCCGAATTCAGGTCCATGTCGAGACCGCCGTCGACGGCGAGCTTCGCCGCGCGCAGCGCCTGCATCGGACCGGCCAGGTACGGCCGCACCAGCGCCACCGCCGCGTCGTAGACCTCGGCGGCCGGGGCGACCCGGTCGGCCAGGCCGATCCGCAACGCCTCCTGCGCGTCGACCATCCGACCGGACATGATCAGATCCTTGGCGCGGGCCGGACCGACCAGCCGGGCCAGCCGCTGGGTACCGCCGGCGCCGGGGATGATGCCGAGCTTGATCTCGGGCTGGCCGAGCTTGGCGTCGTCGGCCACCACCCGCCAGTCACAGGCCAGCGCCAGCTCACAGCCGCCGCCGAGGGCGTAGCCGGTGATCGCGGCGACGACGGGCTTGGGGATCCGGGCGATCGCGCCGAGCGCGCTGGAGAGGTCGGCGGCCCGGTCGGCCATGTCCACGTAGGACATGTCCGCCATCTCCTTGATGTCGGCACCGGCGGCGAAGACCTTCTCTCCGCCGTACACGATGACCGCGCGGACCTCGGCGGCGGCGGTGGCGGCCGCGGCGGCGGCGCGCAACTCCTCCTGCACCTGGGTGTTGAGGGCGTTCATCGGCGGCCGCTCCAGCCGGATGGTGCCGATGCCGTCCTTGGTCTCCAGCCGCACGAACTCGCCCACGCTGAGCCTCACTTCCTCGTCGAAGTCGCGTGCCAACCTTACGACCCGACTCGTTCGGCACGTAGTGTGGTGCCAGTCCCGCGACCCGGAGTTCCCGTGATGGTCACGTACTACGACGACAGGTCCGTCCTGGTCACCTCTACCGCCGTGACGGTCGACGACCACACCTACCCGCTGGCCGAGATCAGCGAGGTCTGGCACCATCGGGGCAGCCTCTCCTGGCGGGTGCTGGCCGGCCGCGGCGCGCTCGGCGCGGCGATGATCGGCCCGCTGGTGGCTGCCGTGCTCGGCATCGCACTCGCCGTCTGGCTCGACGGCTCGGCGACCGTCACCGTCGCGGTCATCGGTGTCTCCATCCTGATCGGGCTCGCCGCAGCCCCGATCGCCGACCAGCTCTTCGAGTACTTCGACCGCTCCTACGCCCGGGGCAGCCGCCAACGGGAGGTCTGGATCCGCTGGCGCGGTCACCCGGTACGACTGCTGCGCACGCCGGACGCCCTACGCTTCGGGCAGATCTACCGCGCTGTGCAACGCGCCATGGAGGCCCGCCACCCCACCCCGCCGCGCCGCCCCTGACCACCGGCTTGGGCTCCGGGGCAAACCAGCAGCGAAACGACAGCCACCGGTTGCCCGCAGATGCTTAGGCTTAGTGATGGCGCTCTATTACCGGGACGACGCGGTGCAGGTGACCTCCGAGTCGATCCGGGCCGGAGGACACGTCATTCCGATCACCGAGGTCACCTACGTGTGGCATGCGAAGGGACGCACCACGCTCGCGGTACGCGGTCGGGTGCTCGGGCGCGGCGTGCTGGTCCTGCTGCTGTCCCTGCCCCCGCTGATCGGGTTGGTCTGCGTACTGTCGCTCGCCTGGTCCGCCCAGGATCGGGGCGAGTGGCTGCCGGCGCTGACCGTGCTCGCCGCATGCGTGATCATCACGTTGGCGCTGGTTCCGTTCCTGGAGATCCCCCTCGGCTGGCTGGACCGCTCGTACGAACGCGGCAACCGGGTGCAGGAGCTGTGGGTGCAGTACCGCCAGCAGGAGGTCATGCTGCTGCGGACACCCGACGCGCTGCGTTTCGGGCAGATCTACCGGGCGGTGCAACGCGCCGTGGAGCAGCAGGGCGACCACTGGTGAACCGTGGCCCGGCGCCGGTGGCCGGTCCGACGCACACTTGATCCCATGGCACTCCCCCTTCCCCGGCCCACGGCGGTCGTCGGTCTCACCCGTTCCGCACTCGACTCCGCCGCTTCCTTCGCCGCGATCCCGGCCCGCGCTTTCGCCGTGCTCGACGGCGTGGAGGCGCTGCTGACCAGGATCAACGGGGTGGTGGACCGGATCGAGGAGACCCTGGACCGGACCGACCGGGTGCTCAGCGACGCGGAGGTGGCGGTCCGCGAGGTGGCGGTGATCAGCGCCGCCGCCACCACCGCCGTGGACACCGCCACCGAGGTCGCCACCGCGGCGGCCGTGGTGATCGGCGAGGCCCGACAGGTCTCGACCGCCGCCTCGGTGGTGGTAGCCCAGGCCGATCGGGTGGCCCGGGTCGCGGCCGGCGTGGTGGACGCGGCGCAGTCGGTGGCCGGGCGGGCCGCCGAGACGGTGGGCACGGCGGCCGAGGCGGCGGCCACCGCCGCCGAACTGCTGGCGGCCTACGAGCCGGCGCTGCGGCGGGCCGCCCCGATGGCCAACCACTTCGTGGAGCAGCTCAGCCACGAGGAGCTGACCGCGGCGGTACGCCTCGTCGACGAGCTGCCGAAGCTGCGGGAGCACATCACCTCGGACGTCCTGCCGATCCTGGCCACCCTTGACCGGGTCGGCCCGGACCTGCACGACCTGCTCGACGTGACCCGGGACCTCAAGCTCGCCGTGGCAGGCATCCCCGGCCTGGGCATGCTGCGTCGGCGCGGCGAGAAGCTCAACGACGACGCCGGCTGACGGCGCGAGCCGGTCTCAGCAGTCGCAGCCGACGGCCGGTCGGGGGGCGGTCAGGTCGTCCACCGGCCGGCGGATCGACCCCGTGGTGGTGACCACCGCAAGACCCTCCCGGACCCAGTACTCGTAGCCGCCGCGCATCTCCTTGACCGGGTAGCCGAGCCGGGCGAACTCCAGCGCCGCCCGGGTGGCGCCGTCGCAGCCGGGACCCCAGCAGTACGTGACCACCCGGGCACCCGGCGGCACCGTCGCGGCGGCCCGCTCGGCGATCTGGGCGGTGGGCAGGTGCACGGCGCCCGGCAGATGGCCCTGTTCCCAGGCGACGTCGCCACGGGAGTCGACCACCACCAGGTCGGGCACCCCGGCGGTGAGGTCGGCGTGCACGTCGGCAACGTCGGTCTCGACCTGCAGCCGGGTGAGGAGGTGGGCCACGGCGGTGTGCGATTCGGCGGCCGGTACGGCGAAGGTTCGGGTCATGACACCGATCGTCGGCCAGCGCCGGCCGGCGGGCGAGTGGCGGCAACGCCGTACTCCGCTAATATCCGGCCATGGCCCCGGTCGACCGCAGTGTGGCCGTGCTCGCGTACCCCGGTATGTCGGTCTTCGAGACCGGGATCGTCACGGAGGTCTTCGGACTGCCCCGCCCCGAGCTCGGCGTGCCCTGGTACGACCTGCGGGTCTGCGCCGAGCGGCCCGGCCCGACGCCGGTGCTCGGCGGGGCCAGCCTGCACAGCCCGCACGGACTGGCGGAGCTGGCCGCCGCCGCGACCGTCATCGTTCCCGGAGTGCCCGACGTACACGGGGTTCCGTCACCGGAGCTGGTCGCCGCCCTGCGCCGGGCGCACCGGGCCGGCGCCCGGGTGCTGTCCATCTGCTCCGGTGCGTTCGCGCTGGCCGGGGCGGGGCTGCTGGACGGCCGACGGGCCACCACCCACTGGCGGTACGCGGAGCTGCTGGCCCGCCGGTACCCCCGGGTGCAGGTGGATCCCGACGTGCTGTACCTGGACGACGGGGACATCCTCACCAGCGCCGGCAGCGCCGCCGGCCTGGACCTGTGTGTGCACGTGGTCCGGCGCGACCACGGCGCGGCGATCGCCAACGCGGTGGCCCGCCGGCTGGTGATCCCGCCGCACCGCGACGGCGGCCAGGCACAGTTCATCGAGGCGCCGGTGGCCCTCGGCCCGGACGACGACCGGATCGCCGGCAGCATCGCCTGGGCACTGGCCAACCTGACGGAGCCGCTCACCGTGGCCCGGCTCGCCCGGCAGGCGCACATGTCGCCCCGCACCTATCTGCGGCACTTCGCCCGGGCCACCGGCACCAGCCCCATCCGGTGGCTGGTCGAGCAGCGGATCCGGACCAGCCTGGCGCTGCTGGAGACCACCGACGCACCGGTCGCGCAGATCGCCACGGCAGTCGGCTTCGACGCCCCGGTGACCTACCGCCACCACTTCGCCCGGGCGATGCGGACCTCACCGTCGGCGTACCGCCGGGCATTTCGAAGCGGCAGCGGTTGACCGGTCAGGGCATCGGCACGTAGAGCTCATCGATCTCGGCCCGCTGCGGCAGCGACACGCTGGCGCCGAGCCGGCGGACGCAGGCCGCGCCGGCCGCCGCCGCCCAGCGCACCGCGTCGACCAGGTCCCGGCCCTCGCCCCAGGCCACCGCGAGCGCAGCGGTGAACGCGTCCCCGGCGGCGGTCGAGTCGACCGTCTCGACGCCGACGGCGGGCACGTACACGGCGGTGCCGTCCCGGTCGCCGTACCAGGCGCCCTGCGCGCCGAGGGTGAGCACCGCCCGGGGCACCAGGTCGAGCAGTGCGTGCGGATCCTCCCGACCCCGGCCGGTGTACGCCTGCGCCTCGTTCTCGTTGACCACCAGCAGGTCCACGGCGGCGAGCAGCTCCGGCGGTAGCCCGACGGCGGGCGCCGCGTTGAGCACCACCCGGGTACCGGCGGCACGGGCGGCCACCGCCGCCTGCGTCACCGTCTCCACCGGGATCTCCAGCTGCGCGACCAGCACGTCGGCGTCGCGTACGGCGGCGATCTCGGTCTCGGTGAGCGCGGTCAGCGAGGCGTTCGCGCCCGGCGTCACCAGGATGGCGTTCTCGCCCTCGGCGTTGACCATGACCAGGGCCACCCCGGAGGCACCGTAGGTGGTACGCAGCTGGCTGGTGTCGACCCCGGCGGCGGTGATCCGGGCCCGCAGGGTCACCCCGAACGAGTCCGAGCCGATCGCGCCGAGGAAGGTGCTGGCGGCGCCGGCCCGGGCGGCGGCGATGGCCTGGTTGGCACCCTTGCCGCCCGGCACGGTGACGAAGTCGGTGCCGAGCATGGTCTCCCCCGGCCGGGGCAGTGCCGGCGCGATGGCGACCAGGTCCATGTTCGCGCTACCCACCACGACGATGCGGGTCTGTCGCACAGCGGCCTCAGGCGGCGCGGGCGGTGTACCGGTCGCCGTTGCGTTCCACGAGCAGCGGCAGGCCGAAGGTCTTGGTGAGATTGTCGGCGGTGAGCGTGTCGTCCAGCAGCCCCTGCGCCATCACGGTGCCCTCGCGCAGCAGCAGCGCATGGGTGAAGCCGGGCGGAATCTCCTCCACGTGGTGGGTGACCAGCACCAGCGCCGGGGCGTCCGGATCCTGCGCCAGCTCGGCGAGGCGGGCCACCAGGTCCTCCCGGCCGCCCAGGTCCAGCCCGGCCGCCGGCTCGTCGAGCAGCAGCAGCTCCGGGTCGGTCATCAACGCTCGGGCGATCTGCACCCGCTTGCGCTCGCCCTCCGAGAGGGTGCCGTACGTCCGGTCGGCCAACGCGCCGACGCCCAACTGGTCCAGCAGGGCACCAGCCCGGGCCGCGTCGGCGGGGTCGTAGTCCTCCCGCCACCGGCCGACAACCGACCAGGCCGCGGTCATCACCACGTCGGCGACCCGCTCCTCGGCTGGCAGCCGCTCGGCGAGCGCGGCGGTGGAGAGACCGATGCGGGTACGCAGCTCCGTGACGTCGGTGCGGCCGATCCGCTCGCCCAGCACGTGCGCGGTGCCGGTGGTGGGGTGCAGTCGGCCGGCGGCGAGGTTGAGCAGGGTGGTCTTGCCTGCGCCGTTGGGCCCCAGCACCACCCAGCGTTCGTCCAGCTCGACCCGCCAGTCTACGTCGTGCAGCAGGGCGGTGCCGGACCGGCGTACGACGACGCCGTCGAGGCTGACCACCAGATCCGCGTCCACGGGCGAGGGGGCGGGTGCGGCGCCGGCGGCACCGGGGATCAGGTCACCAGTCACCAGCCCATCCAACCACGCAACGCCGGGGTGCCCCCACGGGCGGGCACCCCGGCCGTAGGGTGAGGCGCCGTGTCGTTGCTCACCCCACCCGGAGGGGCCGTCCATGACCAGTGGGGTCATCGAGATCGAGGGTCTTCGCAAGACCTTCCACAGTCTGCGCCGGGGGCGACGGGTCGCGGTGGACGGTTTCGACCTGCTGGTCGAGGCCGGCCAGGTGCACGGCTTCCTCGGGCCGAACGGGTCGGGCAAGACGACCACGCTGCGGGCGCTGCTCGGGCTGGTACGCGCCGACGACGGGCGGATGCGGGTGCTCGGTGCCAGCGCGCCGGAGCAGTTGCCCCAGGTCGCCGGTCGGGTCGGCGCGATCGTGGAGAGCCCGCAGTTCTACGGCAACTTCACCGCGTACCGCACGCTGCGACTGCTCGCCCTGGCCGGTGGCGTACCGGTCGGCCGAGTCGACGAGGTGCTGGCGCAGGTGGGTCTGGCCGATCGGAGCCACGAGCGGGTCAAGGGCTACTCGCTGGGCATGAAGCAGCGCCTCGCGGTCGCCTCTGCCCTGCTCAAACGCCCCGAGCTGCTGATCCTGGACGAGCCGGCGAACGGGCTCGACCCGGCGGGCATCCGGGAGATGCGGGACCTGGTGCGCGGGCTCGCGGCCGACGGGGTGACGGTGCTGGTCTCCAGCCACATCCTGGCCGAGATCCAGCTGATCTGCGACCACGTGACGATCATCTCGCGGGGCCGGCGGGTGGCGGCCGGGCCGGTGACGGAGGTGCTGGCCGGTTTCGACCGCCACGAGTGTCTGGTCCGCGCCGACGACCTGACCCGGGCCGAAGAGTTGCTCACGGCCGCCGGGATGGCGGTCACCGGGCACGTCGACCACCTGGTCGTCGGCGAGGTGGCGGATCCGGCGACGGTCAGCCGGACGCTGGGTGAGCAGGGCGTCTGGGTACGCGAGCTGACCCCGATGCGGCCGGACCTGGAGAGCGTCTTCCTGGAGCTGACCGGCACCCCGGCGAGCCCTGCGGTGCCCCGACAGGTGGACGGGTCGACGCCGCACCACGATCCGGCCGTCGGCCGGCAGATCGACCTCGACGACTTCCGGGGAGTGACCTCGTGAACCTGATCCGGGCCGAGGTGGAGCGGCTGGCCGCCCGCCGCTTCGTGCAGCTCATGGTGGTGCTGCTGGTGTTCGCGTTCGGGGTGACGGCGGCGACGACGCTGGCCGGTTCGCACCAGCCGAGCGCGGTCGAGCTGGCCGAGGCGCAGCGGCAGGCCGCCGCAGACCGGCGCGGCATGGAGCTGCAGCACGAGCGGTGCCTGGCCCGGGATCGGGGCGAGCCGCGACCCACCGGCGAATACACCTACCTGCCGCCCGACTGCAGCGATATCGATCCGGGCCGGCGGGACCAGTCGCCGGTGGCCGCCGACTACCTGAGCGGCGTCTTCACCTTCACCAATCAGGCCCGGCCGCTGCTGTACTTCCTCATCGCGTACCTGGTGCTGTTCGGTTTCCTGGTCGGCGCGTCGTACATCGGCGCCGACCTGAACTCCGGCGGGGTGGTCAACCTGCTGCTGTGGCGACCACGTCGGCTCACGGTGCTCGGCGCCAAGCTCGGCACCCTGCTCGGGGCGGTACTGGTGCTGTCGGTGCTCGCCTCACTGGCCTACCTGGTCACCTTCTGGGTCATCGCCCAGGTCGCCGGCTACCCGGGCCCGACGAACGCGGCGTTCTGGGCGGAGCTGGGCGCGATCTGGGGTCGCGGCCTGACGCTGGTGCTGCTCACCGCGGCGGCGGGTTTCTCCATCGCCACGGTGGGCCGGCACACCTCGGCGGCGCTCGGCGCGCTGGCGGCGTACGTGGTGGTGTGGGAGCTCGGCGGGCGGATCGTGCTGCAGATCGTGGAGGTGGCCCGGCCGGATCAGCTCATGCTGTCCAGCTATGTCAGCGTGTGGCTGGCCGGCGAGGTCGGCTTCTGGGACAACAACGCCTGCGCGGGCCCGGTCACCGGCTACTGCGACGGCAGCTACACCCTGACCTGGCAGCCGGCGATGGCCGTGCTGCTGCTGCTCACCGCCGGGCTCACCGCGGCGGCCTTCACCCTCTTCCGGCGCCGTGACCTGATCTGAGCCGCGCGGCTCAGCCGACCGTGGAGCCGAAGACCTCGTCCCGGACGGCGTCCAGGGCCGTGCGCAACGCACCGTGCAGGATCGGTTCCTCGGTCAGCCCGGTGGGCACCACCCGGGGACGCACCAGCGTGATGGCGGCCACCTCGTGCTGTACCCGCTCGGCCAGCGCCGCCCCGCCGGCCTGGCCCACCTCACCGGCGAGGACCACCAGCGGCGGGTCCAGCACCACGCAGGTACTCGCCACACCGAGGGCGAGCCGGCGGGCCACCTCGTCGAGCATCGGACCACCCGTGGCGCCGTCGGCGATGGCGGCCCGCACCGCGTCGGCGGCGGTGCCGTCCGGGTAGCCGTTCTCGCGGGCCAGCGCGCGGATCGCGTCCGCCGCCGCCACCTGTTGGAAAGCCGGCTTGGCCCGTCGGGAGACGTCGCGCGGGATGGGTGCGCCGGGCACCGGAAGGTAGCCGATCTCGCCCGCCGCGCCGCTGCTGCCGTGGTGCAGCCGGCCGCCGAGCATGATCGCCAGACCGACACCGGCGCCGACCCAGACCAGCACGAAGTCCGACAACCCCTGGGCCGCGCCGGACTGTGCCTCGGCCACCGCGGCGAGGTTGACGTCGTTCTCGAAGACGACCGGGGTGTCCAGGTCGTCGCGGAGCGCGGCCAGCAGGCCACGGTGCCAGCGGGGCAGGTTGAAGGCGAAGGTGATGTCGCCGGTGCCCGGGTCGACCAGGCCGGGGGTGCCGAGCACGATCCGACGCACGCTCGACAACTGTGCCCCGGCGCTGCCGGCCACCTGGACCACCGCGTTGTGCACCACGCCGACCGGGTCGTCGGTGTCCTGGGTGGACTGCTCGACCCGGCCGATCACCGCACCGGTGATGTCGGCGCAGGCGGCCACCACCCGTTCCGGACCCACGTCGACGCCGACCACGTGGGCGCTGCCCGGACGGACCGCGTAGAGCTGGGCGTTCGGTCCTCGCCCGCCGGCCTTCTCGCCGACGCGGGTGACCAGTCCACGCTCCTCCAGCCGCTCCACCAACTGCGAGGCGGTGACCTTGGACAGGCCGGTCAGCTCGCCGAGCCGGGCCCGGGTCAGTGGCCCCTGCTCCAGCAGCAGTTCCAGCGCCGCGCGGTCGTTGAGGGCCCGCAACAGACGTGGGGTGCCGGGCAGCCGGGTCGCACTCATGCCATGTCCTCAAGTATTAGTAAACTTTGCTAACCTTTTAGCTTTTAACTAACTGTAAACCGACCTGCGAACGGGTAGCCGTAGCGTATCGGCCAGGTGGAAGCGCGGCTCTCCGCCGACCCGGTACGACATCCACGCCGGCCGGCACCGAGAGGAGAGATCACATGGGGCTGGATCCAGGACTGCGCCGGCTGGCGCTCGGCACCCTGCTGGCCGCGTACCCGGGCCCCGTCCCGCCCCCCTGGGCGATCGACCTGGTCGCCGACGGGCTTGCCGGGCACACCCTGTTCGGCACGAACATCCACGACCCGGCGCAGGTGTCGGCCAGCACCGCCGCCCTGCGCACCGGCCGAGACGACGTGTTGATCGCCATCGACGAGGAGGGCGGCGACGTCACCCGGCTGGCCCACGCCACCGGCAGCCCGTACCCGGGCAACGCCGCGCTCGGCGCGGTCGGCGACGTGGCCCTCACCCGACGGATCTACCAGGCCATCGGCGCGGAGCTGGTCGGTCTGGGCATCACGGTCGACCTGGCACCCACCGTCGACGTCAACAGCGCCGACGACAACCCGGTCATCGGCACCCGGTCGTTCGGCGCCGACCCGGTCGAGGTCGCCGCGCACGCCGCCGCGGCGGTCGCCGGCCTCCAGGCCGCGGGCGTGGCGGCCTGCGCCAAGCACTTCCCCGGCCACGGCGCGACGGTGGTCGACTCCCACCACGAACTGCCCACCCTGGACGTCGCCCCGGACGTGCTGCGCCAGCGCGACCTCCCGCCCTTCGCCGCCGTGGTCAGCGCCGGGACGAAGGCAGTGATGACCGCGCACATCCGGGTGCCCGCCCTGACCGGGGACGGGCCGGCCACCTTCAGCCGGACCGTGCTGGTCGACCTGCTGCGCGAGGAGTACGGCTTCGACGGCGCGGTGATCACCGACGCGTTGGAGATGAAGGGCGCCGCCCTCGCCGCCGGTGGCATCGCGCCCGGCGCCGTGCGGGCCCTCGCGGCCGGCGCCGACCTGCTCTGCATCGGCGCCAAGGTCGACGCCGACCTGGTCGAGCAGGTCGCCGCCGAGATCGTGGCCGCCCTCGGCGACGGCCGGCTCGAACTGGCCCGCGTGGAGCAGGCCGCGGGGCGCGCCGCGAAGCTCGCCGCCTGGACCCGGACCGCCGGCCGCACCACGGCCGGCCCCGGCCAGGAGGGGTACGCGGCGGCCCGCCGCGCGGTGCGGGTGGAGGGCGTGCTGGCCGGGCTGGACCGCCCGCTGGTGGTGCAGGTACACGCGGCGTCCACCATCGCCGAGGGGCGGGTGCCCTGGGGCCTCGGCCCACACCTTGTCGACGCCGAGCTGATCCGGGTGGTGGCCGCCGAGTCCGATCCGGCCGACCTGCGCCGACGCGCCGGGGACCGCCCGATAGTGCTCGTCGGCCGGCACCTGCACCGGTTGCCGGGCGGCCCGGAGCTGGCCACCGCGCTGGCCGCCACGCATCCGGTGACCGTGGTCGAGATGGGCTGGCCGGCAGGTTGGCGGCCGGCCGGCGCGCGGGCCTTCGTCACCACGTACGGCGCGAGCCACGCCAACGGCCGGGCCGCCGCCGAGGTGCTGGGCCTGACCGGCTGAGCCCGAACCCCTTCTTGAACGCGTTCAACTTTTCGCCTACGCTGATGCCCATCAAGTTGAACGCGTTCAAGATGGGGTGTCGGCATGGACATCAAGGTCTGGATGTACCTGGTCTACCTGGCGGTCAGCATCGGCCTGACCATCTGGGTGGCCCGGGCGCTCACCCGCAACGGGCTGGTCTTCCTGGCGGAGGTGTTCGCCGACGACCGCCTCGCCCAGGCGGTGAACAACCTGCTCGTGGTCGGGTTCTACCTGCTCAACCTCGGCTACGTGACGGTGGCGATGCGGCACTCCGAACCGGTCGGGTCCACCAGCGCGGCGATGGAGGAGCTGTCGTTGAAGATCGGGCTGGTCCTGCTCGTGCTCGGCGCCCTGCACTTCTTCAACGTCTACGCCCTCGGTCGGTACCGGCGCAGCCGGTTGCGTCAGTTCGCCACCCAGCCACCGCTCGCTCCGATCGGGCGGCTGCCGATGCAGCACACGTATCCGGCCGGGCCGCCGCCGGCCGGCCAGCCCGGACCGCCGGTCGGTGGATCGCCGGGTTCGACTCCACCCGCCCGATGACCGGATCCCAGACCGGCGGAGCAGGTGGGCTGCCGGATGCCACCGCACACGGGGGCGGTGGCATCCGGAGCCTCACCGTCCTCTACGACGCACACTGCCCACTGTGCCGGGCAGCTCGCGGCTGGCTGGCGTCGCGGGCTCAGCTCGTACCCCTGGAGTTCCTGCCGGCCGGCTCACCGCAGGCCCGGCAGCGCTTCCCCGGCCTGGACCACGAGACGACGTTGCGCGACCTCACCGTGGTGGCCGACACCGGCGACGTCTACGCCGGCGACGGCGCCTGGTTCGCCTGTCTCTGGGCGCTGGCCGACCACCGGGACACGGCCGAACGCCTGGCCCGCCCCCACCTGCTCCCGCTGGCCCGGCGGGTGGTGGCCGCCGCGTCGGCGGTACGCGAGCGAGTCCGCGAACCGTGGCCGGAGCCGACCGGCGACGCGCCGGGATACGGTGATCCGGATGACCGACCAGACTGTGCCGACGACCGCTGCGGGTGATCCGGCCACCGCCCGAGGCGAGCAGACGCGGCAGTTGATCCTGGAGACCGCGCTGCGGATGTTCCGCGAACGCGGTTACGCCCGCACCACCATGCGGGCCATCGCCCAGGAGGCCGGGGTCGCGGTCGGCAACGCGTACTACTACTTCGGCTCCAAGGAACACCTGATCCAGGAGTTCTACGCCCGCACGCAGGAGGAACACCGGGTGGCGACCCAGCCGGTGCTGGCACGCGAGTCCGACTTCGCCGCCCGGCTGGCCGGGGTGCTGCACGCGGGCATCGACGTGCTGACCCCGTCGCACGAGTTCGCCGCCACCTTCTTCAAGACCGCCGCGGAGCCCACCTCGCCGCTGAGCCCGTTCTCCGCCGAATCCTCCGCGCCCCGTCAGGCGTCCATCGACCTCTTCGCCGAGGTGCTGGCGGGCTCCACCGCCAAGGTCGACGCGGAGCTGCGCCCCCAACTGCCCGAGCTGCTCTGGCTGTCGTACATGGGGGTGGTGCTCTTCTGGGTCTACGACCGCTCGCCCGACCAGGCCAGGACGCGGCAACTGATCGACGGGGCGGTGCCGCTGGTCGACCGGCTGGTGGCGCTGTCCCGGCTGCGGGTGCTGCGCCCGGTCACGCGGCAGGTGCTCGACCTGGTTCGCACCCTGCGTCACTGACCGGCACAGACGGCGCCGGCACGTCGTTCCAGGTCAAGTCCACTATTGGACACCAGACAAGCCGCGTCGGCAGCTTGCCGGAGAGAATCTGGATACGTAGCGTGATCGGCGTCGAGCCTCACGCGGGCCTGGGGGGAGGCTGCGGACCGTGGATCCGGCCCGGGATCCACGGTCCGCGCCCTACCGTCAGCTCGGGTAGACGCCGTAGGACCCCCAACCTCGGTCCGGGAAACCGGCCGCCTCCGCGACCCGGGCCGAGGCGATGTTGCGCCGGCCGTGCAGGTAGGTCGGCACCGCGCCGTCGTCGAGCACCCGACGGGCGGCCTGGGCCACCAGCCGCCGGGCCAGTCCCCGACCTCGCGCGGCGGGCACAGTGCCCACCGCCAGCTCGTGTCCGTGCCGGTCGTGCCGCTTGATCCCGACGCCGGCCAGGTACCGACCCCGCTCGTCGCGCACCACCAGCACCGCCCGGTCGAACAGTCGCAGCCAGGAAGGCAGCCCGGCGGCGGTGGGCGGAACCCACTCACCCACGTCCGGCAGCGGCGTGGGCGCGACGCTCCACCGGAACACGTCGTCGTGGACCGTCCAGTCCGGGTGCCCGACCGCCGCCGGCAGCGCGGGGAGCAGGTCAGCCGACTGCCGCGCCAGCTCGCGTACGGCCGCGACCCGGTCCGGTGCCACCGAGAGCACCGTGCTCGCCCCGGCACGGACGGCGATGGCGGGGCGCAGCCGGCCGTCCCAGGCAGGGCGGGTCCGTCGGGCCGACCGTACGACGTGCAGGCCCGGACCGGCCGGCCATTGCCCAAGCCAGCTGGCCAGGTGCAGGTGGAGCCGCCGATCGAGCATCTCCACCTCCCGAGCCATCGCTACCGACGCCGCTCACGGTACGACGGACGGGTGCGACCGCGCCGCCCGTCCCGCAGGCAAGGTCAACGGGGCGGGGCCGGTTCGGGTGCGGGATGGGCGGGTAGAGGGAACCCGATCTATCGACCGACCGTCATATCCATTTCCATACATGGACAACTTTCTTTGGAACGGTGGGGTCATGCCGATTGAGCCGAACGACCGCTACCAGCAGGACGCCGCGCGGGTGTGGCGCAGCGTCACCACCGCAGGACGTTTTCCGGCCCAACCGCCGTACCGTGGCCACCGGAGGAGTGCCGGCAGGATTTCCTGGCACGCGCTGAACAACCTGCCGGCCGGCACCAACCTCCGGCGCCTCAACACCCACTGAACGCACCAAGATCGAGCAATTTCTGGTGCCTTATCCGGCGTCGCTTCGAGACGCTGCTGGCGGAGGGCCGCCTGGCGGCGTGCCACATGGCCGCGCTCGAATACCTCAACAACGCCCCGCACCCGAAGGGCTACGAGATTCTGTGGCGGGCACTGCGCGGGCACCGGTGGATGGATGTGACAACGGGCGCGATGGATCGAGCCCTCGCGGTACACCGCATGCTCGCCGCCGACAGCCAGCACCGCAACCTCCGGTTGCCCGATCTGGTTATCGCGGCGACGGCAGAGGCACACGGAGCAACGGTGCTGAACTATGACAGCGACTACGACCGGATAGCCGCGATCACCGGCCAGCCGACGGAATGGGTCGTTCCGAAGGGAAGCCTCTGAACGCAGGCGCGGCGGCGAGCCAGCGCGGCCTTTCGCACACCTGTCGGGTAACGTCTGCTGGTCCATCGACCAGGCCAGGACAGGAGCTAGCGCATCCATGGGCAAGAAGACGATCCACGTCTCCGACTTCAGCGGCACGGTGCTGGGCGCCGACGACGAGGCCATCCGCGTCGTCGTCATCGAGCATCCTGACCTGGTGGCCGGGCCCGTGCAGCTGGACGCGACCCCGGTAGAGGTGGAGAGCATCGACGACGCCGCGCTGGACGTGGCGGTGGTCGAGATCCACGACCGGCACGGCCACGGCGAGCCGCGCCGGGTGGTGCTGACCGCGAGCGAGTTCGACGCGATGGCCACCGACGTGCCGATGGCTCAGCTACTGAAGACCGCCGAGCGGGTACGCCCGCCCAAGGCCCGTCGGGCGGCGGAGAAGGTCGACTACGGCACCGTCGAGCACGCGGGCAAGCCGCACCGGGGGCGGGTCACCGAGGACGAGGCCCGGCTGGTGCGCGAGCAGCTCGACGAGGTGAACAAGCGCCTCGCCGACGCCGGCCTGCGCCAGATCGACCCGGCCGACCCGGAGCACGCCGCCCGGTACGGCTTTCCCACCACACCCTGACCGCTACTGCTGCTCTGCGGTGAACTGGGCGAGGGCCGCCGCGATGTTCGCCTCCATGGCGGCCTTGTCCACACCGAGACCGGCGAGCACCCCCTCGCCGCCCTCGTGCTCCAACAGCGCCAGCAGGATGTGCTCGGTGCCGATGTAGTTGTGCCCGAGCCGCAGCGCCTCGCGGAAGGTCAGCTCCAGGGCCTTCTTGCCGGCCGCGTCGTACGGGATCAGCTCCGGAACCTCGTCCGTCGCCGGCGGCAGCACGGCCGTGGCGGCGGCGCGCAGTGCCTCGACCGACACGCCCAGGGCGGTGAGCGCCTTCACGGCCAGCCCTTCCGGCTCGGCGAGCAGGCCGAGCACCAGGTGGGGCGGGCCGATCTCGGCGTTTCCCGCTGCCCGGGCCTCGTTCTGCGAGGCCATCACGACGTTGCGGGCGCGCGGGGTGAAGCGGCTGAAGCCCTGCTGCGGATCCAGCATCGCGGCGTCCGCCCGGGGCACGAAGCGCTTCTGGGCGGCCTGTTTGCTCACCCCCATGCTGCGGCCGATCTCGGTCCAGGACGCTCCGGAGCGCCGGGCCTGGTCGACGAAGTGGCCGATGAGGTGGTCGGCGATCTCACCGATGTGGTCGGCGACCATCACCGCGTCGGTGAGCTGGTCGAGCGCGTCGGTGTGGGCCTGCTTGATGGCCTGGATCAGTTCGTCGAGACGGACCGGGTTGTTCATCTGGACAGGATTCGTCATGCGTCAACCATAGGTTGACGCAGCCGCAACGTCAACCACTGGTTGACGGCGGCCTCCTGGGTCCACCCAGCGTGATGATCTGTTAACAACCTTGACTAATTTTCTCGAAATCGACACACTGCGATGTGGAGAGCGCTCTCCCCCAGGCTCGGTCACCCGGCGAGTCATCCCCTCCACCCCAAGGAGATCCATCGTGTACGCCATCTCCCGCAGGCTCCGGCGGGGAGCCGCCGTCCTCGCCGCGGCCCTCGTCGCCAGCGCCCTCGTCCTACCCCTGAAGTCCGCTCCGGCCGCCGCCGCCATCGGCGGGATCACCTGGCAGGACGAGTTCAACGCGCCGGCCGGCACCCCGGTCGACCAGTCCAAGTGGCGCTTCGACATCGGCGGCGGCGGTTGGGGCAACAACGAACGGCAGTACTACACCAACAGCACGAGCAACGCGGTGCACGACGGGCAGGGCAACCTGGTCATCACCGCCCGCCGGGAGAACCCGGCCAACTACCAGTGCCACTACGGCCGGTGCGAGTACACCTCGGCCCGGCTGCTGACCGCGGCCACCTTCAGCCAGGCGTACGGCCGGTTCGAGGCCCGCATCAAGATTCCGCGAGGCCAGGGCATCTGGCCGGCGTTCTGGATGCTCGGCAGGGACTTCGGCGACGTCGGCTGGCCGGCCTCCGGCGAGATCGACATCATGGAGAACGTCGGTCGGGAGCCGAACACCGTCCACGGCACCATCCACGGGCCGGGCTACTCCGGCGGCGGCGGGATCACCGGCAGTCGCACCATCGGGCAGCCGCTCGCCGACGCCTTCCACACCTACCGGGTGGACTGGGAACCGAACAGCATCCGCTGGTACCTCGACGGATCGGAGTTCTTCCGGGTCGACCCGAGCCGGCTCGGCGGTAACCGCTGGGTGTTCGACCACCCCTTCTTCATGATCCTCAACGTGGCGGTCGGCGGAAACTGGCCCGGCTACCCGGACGGCAGCACCCAGTTCCCGCAGCAGATGCTCGTCGACTACGTCCGCGTCAACGGATACGTCCCCGACGGCAACTCCGGCACCACCCGCCTGCGCGGCCTGCAGAGTGGCCGGTGCATCGACATCCCCGACGCCAACCCCGTCGACGGCGCGCCGCTGCGGATCTGGGACTGCAACACCACCGCCGCCCAGGCGTGGACCTTCGCCGCCGACGGCACCATTCGCGCGATGGGCAAGTGCATGGACCCGGCCTGGGCCGGCACCGCCAACGGCACCGAGGTCAACCTCGTCACCTGCAACGGCAACCCGGCCCAGCGGTTCACCCTGAACGCCGCCGGTGACCTGGTCAACCTCAGCGCGAACCGCTGCGTCGACGTACGCGAGAACAACCCGAACAACGGCGGCCGGCTCCAGTTGTGGGACTGCGCCGGTACCCCCAACCAGAAGTGGTCCCGGGCCTGACCGGAGCGTCCACGATCGACCGGTGGGCTCACCGTCGCCTCGGGCGGTGAGCCCACCGGGCTTTTCCCGCGTAAGAGTCGGTGACGGGCACGGTGGGTAGTAGTCCCACGGTCACCGAGGTACGGGAGGCGACGTGGAGAACGCACAGGCGGCCGGCGGCCGGCGGTTGTGGTGGTGGCTCGGCGCGGCGGCGCTCGCCGTCGTCGTGGTGGTGGTCGCCACCTGGACCTGGGTGACGGTCCGGGGTGACGGCCGAAACGGGCACGTCGTCACCGGAGCCACCGGCGACCTGCGGGAAGCCACCTTCGTGCTGCTCGACGGCGCCGACGTGGTCCGGCTGCGCACCGCCGACCTCGGCGACGACGCGTACCGCGTCTCCACGCCCCGCGACGCGAACGTCCGTCCCGCGGTCTCGCTCACCGACGGAAGCCTGCTGACCAGCCTGCGCGGCACCGACCGGGACGGCCCGGCCGTCGTCGAGGTGGTGCTGGGCGAATCGGTGCGCTGGCACATCCGGCTCAGCGGCGGCGCCAAGGAGCAGCACCTCGACCTGGGCAGCGCCCAGGTCGGCGACGTCGAGTTCACCGCCGGCGCCAACCGGATCGAGCTGACCCTGCCACCGCCACAGGGGACGCAGCGGACCCTGCTCAGCGGTGGGGCGAGCCAGGTCGTCGTCCGCCTGGCCGGAGACGCCCCGGTGCAGGTACGCGCCGGCGGCGGGGCCGGCTCGGTCACCGTCGACGGCACCACCCACTCCGGTGTGGCCGGCGGCACGACGTTCACCCCGCCGGCATGGGAGTCGGCGACGGAACGCTACGACATCGACGCGACCTCCGGGGTCTCCACCCTCACCGTAGAGCGCATCGACGCCAACTGACCGCCACCTGCGCGTGTCGCTCCGCTACGGCCGACCGGCCACCGGGCGGGACGGCGACGCAACGATGAACAGTCGGTCGATCTGGTAGCCCAGCAGGCTGATCGCCGCGTCGGGCGGGCGCATGTTCGCCATCACACTGTCGGCGAGGCCGGTCGCCAGGGCCAGCAGGTTGCCGGCCTCCGCCGCCACCTCCCGGTCAGGGGCCACCTCGCCGGCCCGCTGCGCGCCGGTGAGCAGGTCGCGGAGCACTCCTTCCAACTGGTGGGAGCCGTGGGTGTAGGACAACCCGGCCAGCGCCGGGTCCGTCAGGGCCAGGGCGTGATAGGCCGCGAAGACGGTGTACGCGGCACGCTGCTCCTCGTCGACGGGGATGAACTGGACCAGCCAGGCGTGCACGGTGTCGCGGGTCCCCGCCGCGTCGTTCGGCATCCCGGCGGCCGCCCGTCGCCCGACCCCCTCGGCCTGATGCTCCAAACCGGCGAGGAGCAGCTGCTCCTTCGTGTGGAAGTAGTACTGCACCGTGCTCACGGAGACGCCCGCCTCTGCGGCGACCGTCCGCATGCTCGCGGCGTGCAGTCCGCGGCTGGCGGCGATGCGCAGCAGTGCGGCGACGATCTGAGCCCGTCGCTCGTCGTGGTCGGCCAGCTTGGGCACCCGATCCTCCCGCCCCTCACGTTTGATAGTACGAGTGTACAATACGTTCGTACTAGCAAAGCACGATGGGAGGCACCTGTGGCAGCCGTCAAAGAGCCCGGCATCGGGCGCTTCGCTGATGACCGCGCGAAGGAGAAGTTCCTCCAGGCGTACGAGGTGGCGATGCGGTCGTGGCCGCAACCGCGACAGGAGTTCGACGTCGAGACGAGCTTCGGCACCATCCACGTGCACCGGTACGGCCCCACCGAGGGTTCGCCCATCGTGCTGCTGCACGGCGCCACCGGCAATTCCTCGAACTGGTATCCGCAGATCGCCACGCTGGGCCGACACCACCCGGTGTACGCCGTGGACACCATCGACGACCCGGGGCGCAGCGTGCAGCGCCGTCCGGTGGTCGGCACGGCGGAGAACGCGGCCTGGCTCGACGAGACGCTGACCGCGCTCGACCTGGATGGCGTGCATCTGGTCGGCATGTCCTACGGCGGCTTCCTGGCCTTGGCGCATGCCGTGCACCGGCCAGCCCGGTTGGCCTCGGTCACCCTGCTCGATCCGGGCGGACTGGAGAAGGTGCCCCTCAGGTTCTACGCCAACCTGATCGCCGGTGCGCTGGCGACGCTGGCCCCACGTCGCACCCGGCCCTGGTTCGCCGACAAACTGGCCAACCAGGCGCTGATCGAGCCCGCCGAGCAGCTGGCACCCATCATGATCGGGGCGCGTAGTTGGCGTACCCGCCGCCCGCCGGCCCGCCCCTACGACGACCAGGAACTGCGCGGGATCCGCGTACCGGTGCACCTTCTGGTCGGCGAACGCAGCTCGCTGCTGCATCCCCGGCGGGCAGTGTCCCGGGCGCAGCGGCTGATCCCCTCGGTACGGGCTGAGATCGTGCCCGGCGCCGGCCACGGACTCTCGCTGGAACGGCCCGAGCTGGTCAACCAACTCGTGCTCGACTTCATCGAGGACAACCCGGCACGGCGCGACCAGGCCGGTCACTGACCACGTGGTCCGGTCCA
Source organism: Micromonospora phaseoli (assembly GCF_900109115.1). GTDB lineage: Bacteria > Actinomycetota > Actinomycetes > Mycobacteriales > Micromonosporaceae > Micromonospora > Micromonospora phaseoli. The sequence goes on along the minus strand of NZ_FNYV01000001.1, from coordinate 36,643 downwards.
CGATGCTCGCCGGGGTCGGCTGGGCTGCCGACTGCGCCCGGCGACGTCCGTATACGGTACGTCGGACCGCCGGCGTTCCGTCGCGGCGGAGGCGGCCCGGCCCCTGCGGGCAGGCACGGAGTCGGGCGGCGTGGACGAGGAGGGCTCGCAGCGATGCGGTTGCACGTCGGCTGTGCGATGTGGACACACCGGTCGTGGCAGGGGCGGCTGCTGGCCCATCCGCTGCCGGCGCACGAGCGGCTGCGGCACTACGCCGGCTGGTGCGACGCCGTCGAGGGCAACACCACCTTCTACGCCACCCCCGCCCGGGAGACGGTCGCCGGATGGGCGCGGCAGACCGGTCCGGACTTCCGGTTCGTGGTCAAGCTGCCGAAGACGGTCACCCACGAAGGTCGTCTCACCGACGTCGAGGCGCCGATGCGCGCCTTCCTCGACGCGATCGAGCCGCTCGGCCCGCGCACCCACGCCCTCTGGATCCAACTGCCCGGTTCGTTCGGCCCGGACGACGTATCCACGCTCGCCCGTTTCCTACGGCGCCTGCCCGACTCTCACCGGCCCGCCGTCGAGGTCCGTCATCCCGCCTTCTTCACCGACACCCGCGAGGCCCGGCTGCTGGAGGCGGCGCTCGCCGAGGCGGACGCCGAGTGGATCCCGTTCGACACCACCGCGTTCTTCACCAGCCCGCCGACCAGCGATGCCGAGCGGGACGCCTGGACCAAGAAGCCGAGGATGCCGCTGCGTACGGTCGCGCTCACCGACCGGCCGATCGTCCGGTACCTCGGCCGCGACGATCCGGCCCGCACCGTCGAGGGCTGGCAACGCTGGATCGACATCACCGCCGGGTGGTTGCGCGAGGGCCGCTCGCCGACCGTGTTCATCCACACCCCCGACAACGCCGACGCGCCGACGCTCGCCCGCCGCTTCCACGACGAGGTACGCGCCCGGGTACCGGGGCTGGCGCCGTTACCCGAGCCGATCCCGGTCGAGCCCACGACCCTCTTCTGAATTCTCGACCCGGTCAGCGGGTGGGGTTTGTTCCGCCGCCGGTCGCGGGGCGGCTCCGGGGCCTCGGGTGGTCGCCTTCCCGGGCGAATCGTCGCCCGGCCTGGTCACCCGGTACGAGCGGTTGAGCCGGGTGGGCCAACCGAGGAAGCGGTCGAACATGTCGGTCGCACTGCCGGTCACGCTGGGATCGAGCCGGTGCAGTTCGTCCATGGCGTCCTGCAGGCAGCCGGCCAGGTAGACGAAGAGGTTGACCGGGCTGCCGCCGTAGTCGGCCAGCAGCGCGAGCTTCGCGCGGGTGCACGGCCACGGCTGCCCGCACCGCCGGCACAGCCAGAGCGGACGCAGCGGCGGGTGATCTCCCGGCTCCGCCGCCAGCAGATGCTGCGGCTCCGGCTCCGGCTGCTCGTCGCCCGTCAGGTTCCTCACGCAGTAGAAGGCCGCGCGACCGTGGCCCGCATAACGGAAACTGTCCGCTTCGACGAAAAGTCCCGCGACGGTCCCGGCCGGACGCCGCTCCGAGGACGCGTCAGGCCAAGGGGGCACGGACGACGAAGGAGCTCTCGTCGCCGAACGACCGCGTACCGTCCGGTGGGTCGATCCACAACCCGCCGTCGCGGTGGCGCACCACCAGCGCCGGATAGTTGTGCGACCGCAGAGTCACCGACCTGGCGGCTGCCCCCGGCCGGGGGCAGAAGGTCGCGTCCGCGCGGAAGAGTTCGGTGCCCTCGTCGGGGCTCAACCGCAGCCGCAGCTCCGAGTGCCGCAGGTACCGGCCGTCGGCGGCGCGCAGCGTGATGCAGCGCCGGTCGGCCAACCCCCGGTTGACGATGAAGGTCGCCCGCCGTCGGTCCGGCCCGCTGCTGGACGCGGCCACCTCGCCGAGCGCGGCGAACTCGCCTTCGGTGCTCAGGTACGCCCCGGGCGTCGCCACGGACTCCAGTGACCAGGTGCCCAGCGGAATGGTGCCCGCCGGGACGGTGGGGCGTACCGCCGATGGTGACGCCGCCGGGGTGCTGGTGGCCGGCGGGGTGGTGGCCCGTGGGGTCGGCGGCGTGGTCCTGGGCGGTACGGCGGCGGGCGGACTGGGCGCCGCGACGGCGGCGGGCGGTGGGGCGGGCGCCGATTCTGGCTGAACCGCGACGGTGACGGTGCCACCGGCGACGAGCACCGCGCCGGCGGCGGCGCTGGCCACCGGATGTGCGGCCACCGCCTGGGTGAGCTTGCCGAGCAGCGACGTACCCTTCACGACCGCTCCCCCGCCGACAGCGGTGTACGCCGCGGCCAGCGCGGGTGCGTTCGTGGTCACGCCGGTCAGCAGGCCCTTGGCGGCCAGCGCGGCGGCGAGTCCGGCCGGCACCGCCAGCGGCGCGATGCTCAGCAGCAGCCGCTCGACCGGTACCCGGCCCTGCGCCTGCGCCGTGCAGTACCGGCAGTCGCGGGTGTGCCGGCCGATCCGCTTGCGCCACACCGGCGTGTGCCGACCGTCCCAGCCGGCGATGGTCGCCGCCAACTGCGCGCAGCGCGGGTCGGCAGCCAGCGCCGCGACGATGGTCCGGCCCAGGTCCAGCTGCCCGCGCATCCGATGTAGACGTACACCCGTGTGTGCGACGGTCATGCCGCAGGCGGCGGCGACCTCGCTACGGCTCAACTGGCCGGCGCACTCCTGCCACCACAGCGACAGGAGCGGCTGGAAGGTCGGGTCCAGCCAACGGCTTGCCTCTACCACCTGCCGGCGCTGGTCCGACACGTGCAGCCGCAGGATCGCCTCGTCCGCCACATCGCCGCCGTCCGGCAGGTGGTCGGCGACGTCGGCGACGGTGGCCCGGCCGGCGGCGGTGCGGACGTGCTGGCGGTGGGAGGCGATCTGCCGGAGCGCGATCGCCACCAGCCAGGAGCGGAAACTCTCCGGGGTACGCAGGGCGGGCAGGTCACGAACGACCCGCAGCAACGTCTCCTGCACCACGTCGTCGACGTCGGCGTGCCCGCTCAGCGCCCGGCCGACGACGTTGTAGAGCAACGGCAGGTGCGCGGCGACCAGCTCGTCGCGGGCCGACAGATCACCCTCCTGCGCCGCGACGACCAGCCCCGCGTGGTTCGCAGTGATCGTCATCCCGCACCGCCTAGGGAGGTCTCCCGCCGAGCACGACGCCACACCATAGCGACAACGTACGCGGCCCACCCAGCCCGAGCCGGCAGGCTGCTGTCCCGAGATCTGACGGTGACCCCGCCAGTCAGCAGTCCCGCGCGCGACGCGGCGGCACCGTCCCGGGCCGCGCCGCGGCGGTGATCGGACGGTGGTCGTGACGGGCCGGCGTCGAGACCCGGGTCAGGAGCCCTGGGCGACGAAGGCGGCGATGTCGTCGGCGATCTGTTCGGGCTGTTCGCCGCTGACGGCGTGGGAGGCGCCCGGGTAGAGCCGAACGGTGCCGCGGCGCAGTACGCGTTCGGCTGTCTGGACGGCGGCCGGCGGGTCGTGCATTACCGAGTCTCCGGCGATGACGGCCAGGACGGGCAGGTCGAGTGCGCGAAGGCGATCCTCGCTGATCCTGGCGGGTTGCGGCAGTCGCAGCCGGTAGTGCTGCATGCCGGCCTCGATCATGTCGGCGACCGGCACGTCCTCGACCGGCGCGCCGCCGGCGGTGTAGGAGTTGAAGCTGTCCCGCCAGGATCTCGGCAGCCAGGGCAGCGCGGCGGGAAGTGATCGCACGATGGTGCCGAGCGGCATGTCGGCGAAGACCTGGACCGGGTCGATGAGGGTGATCGACGCGATGTGGTCGGGCCGGTGCAGGGCGAGGTTCACCGCGGTCCAGCCGCCGATCGACAGGCCGACGAGGTGGAACTTCTCCGCCGGCAGCGCCCGGAGGGTCTGGTGCAGCCACTCCGCCTGGTCGCCGTCGTCGTCGATCGGGCGTGCCTGCACGCTCATGCCCGGCTCACCGAGCAGGTCGATCGTGTAGACGTCGCCGATCTCCAGCAACAGGGGAAGGTTGTCGGCCCACACCGGTGAGGCCGACGCGCGCCCCGGAAGCAGCATCAGCGGCGCGGTGCCGGTGCCGGTGCCGGTGCCGGTGCCGGTGCCGGCGAAGCGGTAGACCCGGACGATGCCGTAGTCGGTGCGTACGTCGATGCTCTCCTGCGGTTCGGGCATGTCCGCGAAGGCCCTGGTGTAGGCCCGCAGGAACCGGTCCTGTCCGTCGGCGCTGTCCCAGTGGCCGACCGGCGCGGGGGTACGCATCGCGAACGCGACGAGCAGCGCGATCAACCCGAGCCCGACCAGCACCAGGCGCAGTGGACGTGACCTGGGGCGCAGCCGGCTCAACGCATTTACGATCGACTGACGCATCGAACCTCCTAACCGATCGGTAGATTCTCTGACCGTACGGTAGGATCTGGCGGGTGGCAAGGAGACGAGAATCGGCCGCCGGTGACGGACGGCCCGAGCTGACCCTGACCGAACGCGCCCGCCGCGCCCAACTGATCGAGGTGACGATCGAGCTGGTGGCGGCCAAGGGCTACGCCGGCGCCTCGCTGGCCGCCATCGCCGAGCGCGCCGGCATCACGAAGGCCGCAGTGCTCTACCACTTCCCCACCAAGGCCGCGGTCGTCCGCGCGGCGCACGAGCACGCTCTGAGCGCGCTCGTCGGCGAGGTCGCCACCGCCGTCGAGGCGGCCGGCCCCGAGGACGGGCCGGCGGCCTACATCCGATCGATGGTGGGTCACCTGCGGAAGCACCCCCGGCACACCCGCATGATCATCGAGGCGATGACCCACGACGAGGGCGACCACGATCCCGCCGCCCGATGGCGCCCGCTGGCCGAGCTGATCACCGTTGCCGGCCACGCCCGGGGCGCCAGTGCTGACGGTGACGCCCGGACAACCGCGATCATCATCGGCGGCGCCATCGACGCGATCGTCTCCGAGCAGCTTCACGACCCCGACTACGACACCGCAGCGGCGGCCGACCTCCTCGTCGAGCTGCTCGGGCGCAAACTCTCGCCGTGACTGGCCCTGCCGCTACCCGGGGAGATGTGATCGCCGGCCCGGCCCGGCCCGACCTGCCCGACCACCCGGCCTCACTCCGCCTGCCAGCTGAGCCAGCACCGGTCGTGCTGGAAGCCCGCTCGCTGGTAGAGGGACACCGCCCGCTCGCTGGAGTGGACAGTGACGTGCTCCAGATCCAGCCGGCGCGCCCGGGCCAGCACGGCCTCCATCAGGGCCGCGCCGACCCCGCTGTCCCGCAACTCCGGCACCACGTACACCGACTGGACATCGCCGCAGCGCCGCACCGGCTGCGCGGGAGCGGGCACCCGCTCGGCGACCATCAGCCACGCCATGGCGACCGCCTCGCCGTCCGCCTCGGCGAGAAAGGCCAGATGGGTCGGGAGACGGTCGCCGACCCAGGCCGCGAAGAACTCCACGAAGGCGGCCCTCTCGGTCCCGGGATCGTCGCCCCCCTCGGTCACCCACCGCCACCGGAGGCTGCCCAACGCCTCGGCGTCGGCCGCCGTCGCCGCGCGTACGGTCACCCGCATCTCGACTCCCATGCCGGGAAGCGTTCAGGGCCGGCCGTCCCGACCTCCCTGCGAGTGTGACTCACCGGCCTGGATGCCGGCGGCGGGCAGCACCTGGAACACCGGGTACGCCGCGGCGGTCCGGGCGAACTCGACCATCGGCGCTCCCCGCCGGACCGGCAGATGCGGTCGAGCTCCCGGAGCCTTGTCCAGGTAGTGCCGCAGGATCGGTGCCCGCTGCGGGACGGGCACCTCCACCAGCAGCACCGGCCGGCGTCGGCCGCGCCGCAGCACCGCCCGCCCTGCGGCGGCCCGCACGTTACGCACCCAGTTCGCCTGCTCGCCGAGCATCGACACCAGGTACCGCCCGCCCTGGTAGTCGACAGCCACCACCGGGAACGACACGGTCCGGCCACTGACCCGACCCGCCACCTCCAACGTGACCCAGTTGGCGGGTGCGAGGAAACCCGTGGCGAACTGCCATGCCGAGAATCGGTTCATCACCCGGGCCAGCCAGTTCGGTCTGCCACCCCGATACATCCACCGCTTCAGGCGGTAGCGGCGGGAACCACTCACCCCGTCCATGTTCGGTCCTCTCCCGCGTCGGCCTGCATCGCCTCGACCGTACGAGGCCGGTGGCCGCGTTCGAAGAGGCGGAAGTCCCCACGTGGCATCACCGCCTCGAAGGAGGGCAGACGTTCGCTGTGCGGTCGCCGGCAGCCCGACTACCGCGGCGGACAGCCCCGGGCGCGGTAGAAGACGTGGCTGCCGAGGCGCCCGCGACCACGGCCGGCCTCAGCGATGTCGGTCAGGCCGGCGTCGTGCAGGGCGGTGAGCACCCGGTCGACGAGATCACTGGCCAGGCGTGGATGGTGACGGGCCAGGCGGGCGCTGAGTCCGTGTTCGTGCGCGGCACCGCCGGTGTCGACGACGTGCAGTTGCCCGTTGGGCCGCAGCACCCGCCGGATCTCCGCCGCGGTTCGCGCCATCTCCCGGTCATCGAGATGGTGCAGCATGAAAGAGGACAGGATCCGGTCGATGCCTCCATCGGGGAACGGCAGTTCACCGGCGTAGGCGCGGTCGAACCGGATCGGGACCTTGGCTCGGGCGGCCTTGCGTCGAGCCTTCCGCAAAGCCCCCGGGTCCGGGTCGATGCCAATCATCTGGACGTCGCGGCGGCGGCGGGCCAGCGCCAACAACAGATTTCCCGTGCCACAGCCGATCTCAAGTACCTGTTGACCGGGCCTAAGGTCGGCGCGATCGAGGAGTTGGTCGTGTACCCGCGTCACCCCGGCGAGGCGGCTGAGCGGGTCGTACAGGGGCAGTAGCCAGCTGCGGCCCATCGGTGGCAGGTACGGCTGCTCCTTGGCGGTGTTGGCGGGTCCAGTCATGTCGAGCTCCTGTCTGCGACCTGATCCGACGAAACTTGGTCGTACGATCAGCGTCATGCGGCGCACAGCAAGGAACAAGGTCGGATCTGTGGCCGAGATAAGACAATCCTTGGCTGGCGACGCGTACTGGTCACAGGCCCGGTCACCGGTTCCGGTCGCCTTCTTCGACCGCGCGCCAGGAGCTCCGGCGGTAGCGATCGCTCGCGTCACCGACGACACCCCGACGGGCAAGACCGGGGCCCATTCGCACGACTTTCTCGTCCTGTTCTATGCGCATCGAGGCAGCGGCACGGTGCTGATCGACGAAGCGGTCTGGACGGTGAACGAGGGAGACATATTCATCATCGCTCCTGGTCAGGTCGTCTCGGCGATCGACCCGCACCGAAAACTCGTCATCGACGGATGGGTGGTGTGGTTCCCGACCGACGTCATACGGCCCGGAACGGGCGGCCCGTACTCGTCGTGGCGGACCCATCCCCTGCTGTTCCCCTTCGCCCTGGGCGTCGAACGCGCGCAGCGGCTTCGGATTCCAGCCTCCGGGCGCGCCGAGTGGTGGCAGCGCTTCGTCGCCATCGACGCGGAGCTGCGAGGCCGGCGCGACGGCTACCACGAGGCCACCCATGCCCTACTGACCTTGCTACTCGTCGACCTGTCCCGGCTCACCACCGACATCACCGACACGCTGCGGGCTCGGGACGAACCGTTGCTCGCCGCAGTCTTCGACGCGATCGAGCGCCGATACCACGAGCCCATCTCGTTGGCCCAGATCGCCGCCGAGCTGGCACTCTCCCCCGGCCACCTCACCACGGTCGTACGTCGCAAGACCGGGCGGACCGTACAACAATGGATCACCCTGCGACGCATGCAGCAGGCACGGCTACTACTGACCGACACCGACCTGACCATCGCGACGATCAGCCGCCGGATCGGCTATCCCGACACCAGCTACTTCATCAAACGCTTCCGCACCGACCACGAGATGACGCCCGCACAATGGCGTAGCGCCGCTCTCCCGGACTCTCGAACGATCGACTGACCGGCCCTGCGCCATGCACGCGGCTGCGCCGGGCAGCAAGATGCACCTACACCCCTACCCGGGTCCTTTCCATCTCGATCGGACGGCGCAGCCTGGGCGTGAGGTAGGCGGTCACCAGCAGGGACAGCATGGCCATGATGACCATCGCCGTGGCGACCGGCACCCACTGCGCGAGGGCACCTGCGACCAACGCGGCAACCGCCTGCATGGTCAGTAGGCCGGCCGAGTGCAGGCCGAGGGCCTGGCCCGACAGCCGGCGGTGGTCGGCCCCGGGGGTCAGGCCGGCACGGGCCTGGCCCCCGGGGCTGTCCATCAGGCGCGTCGGCTCCACTGCTGGTTCGCGCCGCCGTTGCAGGACCAGAGAATGATCTTCGTTCCGTTGGCGGTGGCGGCGCCGTTGGCGTCGAGACAGAGTCCGGACTGGACGTTCGTGATGGTGCCGTTTGCGTTGATGTTCCATTGCTGGTTGAGGCCACCGTGGCAGTCCCAGATGATGACAGTGGTGCCGTTCGTGGTGCCCGCCCCGTTCGCGTCCAGGCACTTGTTGCCGTAGACGGTCAACTGCTTGCCGGCGGTGTAGGTCCACCGCTGGTGGACGCCGCCGGAGCAGTCCCAGAGCTGCATCTGGGTGCCGTTGGTGGTGGTGGCGTTGGGGGACTCGATGCAACGGCCGGACTGGCCGCCCACGATCTGTGCGTCAGGCGTGCTGCCGGTGCCCTGCCGTCGGACGAGAGACTTCGACTCGGCCGATCGGTTGCCCTGCGCGTCGATGACGTAGAGCCGGTAGTCACCCGACGACGTCGGCACCGCGATGGACGTGGCGTTGCCGTCCGCCCTGGTCATCGTGGGGCCTGCGGCAAAGGTGGTGGTGCCGGCGGGTGCCAACCAGAGGGACCCGGTCGGGTCGCCGCTGCTGCGGATCGGGATCGAGGACGTGCCGCTGCCGACGAACGTGCTGGCCGGTAGGACGTAGTCCTGCATGGGCAGGTTGCGCGGCTGGGTGATGTCCCGGAACGGGTCCTGGAGCCCGGAGTTGACAGCGATTCCATAGGCTGCCGCCGGCCAGACGTAGTCGGCGGAGACGAGGATGTCGTGGATCGTGCTGTTGGGCAGATTCTTCTGCGAGACCTTGTTGATCGGGCCGTACGTCTGCGTGATGCTCAGGTCGTGCTTACGTCCGAAGTCGTCGGAGTTGATCATCCAGGTGATGTTCTTGTCCACGCTCAGGACGTTGTCCCGGAAGGTGATGAACGCCGAGCCCTCGTCCGGGTGGAGTCCATACTTGTGGCCGGCCGGAACGCCGTGCAGATAGTTGTTGTGGATCGTGGTCCCCGGCTGGCTGCCGAGCGTATAGATCGGGGCCGTGTCGCTGAGTCGCTGCACCGTGTCGATGATGTGGTTGTGACTGATTGTGTTGTTCTTCGCCGTGGTGGTCGGCCGGTTGGGCGCGATCGACCCTGAGGATCCGTCGAAGTTCCACCACCCCCAACCCATCGTGATACCCGCCCACGGAGCCTTCTCGATGCGGTTGTTCTGCACCGTGAGGGTGTCGGCGAAGTACGCCGCGACCGCGCCGTGCCCGTTGAACAGCACCGCACTATCGTGGATGTAGTTGTTCCTGATTTCGATGTTCTTCGGAAGCCCCTCGACCTGCGGCGGGTACTTCTCCCGGTTGCTCGACGTGTGATCGCCGATGTAGACGTGCTGCGGGTGACCGACACTTATCGCCGAGCCGGCGATGTCGTTCGTGTAATTGCCGATCAGCTGCGTGTTCGTCACGTCGTTGATCATGTTGATTCCGTCCGCCCCGGTGTGCGCGATCCGGTTCCGTTCCAACCGGATTCCGCTGGCGTTCTGCATGTGGATGATGCCGGGGGTGACGTCGACATTGCGGTAGTAGTAGACGTGGAAGTTGCCGCGCGCGTACGCCTGCGCGCCGAGATTGCCCTGCTGCGCCTGCTTGTACACCGAACCGGCGACGTTGAACAGGTTCCAGTCGGAGTGCCGCACGGTCAGGCCGGAGAAGGTGATGTTGCGCGCGTGGCTGCTTGTCGAGGTGCCGGCGATCCGCAGCACCGTCGCCACGTTATTGGGCGCGAAGACGGTCGCGGTGGACATGTTGTCGGCGCCGGCCTTGTAGTAGTAAAGCGTCCGACTGGACTTGTCGAAGTAGAACTCCCCCGGCGCGTCCAAGAACTCGTAGGCGTTCATGACCTTGTGGCTACCGGCAATCTGGGCGTTGCCGTTGAACGCCCCCTGGGCGATGGCTGCCCCCGGTTGCTGGAACAGGGCAATACGGCTCTGACCGTCGCCGCTCGTGGTCACCTGTCGCACTCCCACGATGGCAGTGGTCCAGGTGGTCGCCGTTTCGATCTCGATGTCGTCCTGGTTTCGGGGAATCGCCGGAAAATCGGCAGTGCTGTATCTTGCGCCCTCACACTGCGAGCCTGATTCCCAGGCCCAGTCGGCCTGCCCCGCGGTGATGTTGTAGGTGCCGTGGCACCCAGCCGACGTAATCGTCTTGGCCGCCATAAAGGCCCGCTGGCCGTTGACGTAGAGCGCCCGCAGCTTGTTGGCCCGGTCCAGCGGCGCCTTCCAGATGTTGCCGCTGTGCTGGGTCCAGCCGGTCACCTGCACGCCGGCCTCAAGCACCGGCGTCTCGCCGGGGTACGCGGCGTAGATCACCCGGTAGCCGTTGGTGCCGGAGTCGCTCGCCCCGAACTCGATGGTGCTGGTCACCGGATAGCTTCCACCGCGCAACTGGACCTGGATGTCGCCGGTCATGGTCGCGGTCTTCGTACGGACCACGTCCCGGGCCCGCTGCAGGGTTCGAAACGGTGCTGCGAGCGTGCCCGGGTTCGCGTCGTTTCCACCGGGCGCGACATAGAGCGTCTCCTGGACCGCGGCCACAGCCGGAGCTTGACCTGCGATCACGGCCGGCACGGTGGCGGAGACGAGCACCGCCAGCGCCACCAGGGAACCTCTACCGGCATGGACAAAGGATCTCATCTCTGCTCCCTCCACTCCCCTCGACGAACCGTGCCTCGACGAGAGGGTCAGACCCCGCCATTCGACAGACGAGCCGCCGCCCGGAGACCATTGACCGTGGTGCGCCGTCGAATGGCGGTCACGGGCAGCACAGACCCGCCCGCCGGTCGACCGACGGACGCCGGAGGAGCGACACTTCTGCATGCCGACAGGGAACTTCCGCTGCCAGGTTGAAGACTTTCTTCCACAATGAGGAAAGTCTGCCTGTAGCGTATGCGGCGGCCACCCTCAACGCAATAAGGAATTGATGTCTCAGACGGTTACAAATGAGCAGGGTAAATCGCTCGGAAGGCATGGGTGTACGCAATTCGGCTACGGCCTCGGGCGCCAGCCGGAAGGGTGTCAGCAGGGCGGACGATCGATTCTTCGCCAATAACGGAACCAGCCCTGATGAATGCGGGGTCGGGTGTGCCGAGTCAGCCTTTCTGCACCTGCCACTTCTGATTGTCGCCACCCCAGCAGGCCCAGAGCTGAACCTTGGACGTCGTGGCGTTCACGTCCAGGCAGAGGCCGGACTGCGCGCTGCGGATCGTGCCGTCGCCGCCGACCGTCCACCGCTGGTTGTCGCCGCCGTTGCACGCGTACGTGCCGACGACCGTGCCGTTCGTGGTCCCCCGGTTGTACGCGTCGAGGCACCGCTGTCCGGCGAGGGCGGTGATCTGCCCGCCCGCCGTCACGGTCCACCGCTGGGCGGTGGTGTTGTTGCAGGCGTACACCTGGACCTGGATGTTGGCGGTGGTGGCGCCGGGAATGTCCAGGCACTGCCCGGTGCCGACGTTGCGGAGCAGGCTCACCTCGTCCGGCACACCGCCGTCGTTGAGCCCCCAGGCATGCCTGAGCCGGTTGAGCCCGCTCGCGTTGGGGGTGCTGAGGGTGAGGTTGGTGCCGGTGCCGTGCAGTTTCTGCATGGCGTACCAGTCGTCGCCCTGACCGGCGGTGACCTTGCCACCCAGGCCCGGCCAGTAGATCGAGCCGATCCGCAGTTCCCGCAGCACGTCGGCGGTGGCGCGGAAGTAGCGCACGAAGTTGTCGGTGCTTGAGGCGTCGAGGTAGTTGAGCCCGGTGTCCATCGGCGCGCCGAACTCGTCCATCACGGTACGGGCGGCGCAGGAGCCGATCGCGTCCCGCAGGAACGTCACCCACTGGTCGTAGGTCTTCGCGCCGCTGAAGAAGGTGTAGTGGTGCAGCGACACGATCGTCCCGTCGAGCCGGCGGTCGGCACACATCGACTTGATGTCGGTGTTCAGGCCGGCGCCGCTGACGAAGACCCGGTGGCGGGGGATCGACGGGCGGGCGGTGAGCCAGTTGTTCACCACGTTTGCCCAGTCCGCCGCGCTGTGCCCGCCCGGCTCGTTCATCGGCTCGAAGTACACCAGGTCGTTGCCGCCGTACCTGGCGACCACCGTGTTCCACATGGTGTCGAAGGCTGTGCTGTTGACGATCCGGCCACCGCTGGCGGCCACGCCGTCGTCCCAGTAGGAGAGGACGACCTTGAAGCCCTTCGCCGTGGCCGCGTCGATCGTGCCGGTGTACGCGTTCCACCAGCTCGTACCCACGGTGTAGGTGTTGATCGGCAGCCGGACCGTGTTGGCGCCCAGGTTGTTCTGGAAGCCGGTGTAGATCGCGTTGGCCTTGGCCACCACCGTCGCGTAGCTGTCGGAGCTGCTCAGGCCGTGCAGGACCAGTGGTCCACCGTGGAAGTTGTCACCCAACCGGGCCCAGTTGACCCCACGGAAGCCGGTGGTGTCCGCGGCAGCGGGCGAGACACCACCCAGCACGGCGGTCGGCACCGCAAGGAGAGCGGCCAGGGCACCTGTGAGTATCCGGCTCAGGTAACGATGCGAGCGGGAACTGGCCATTGTCGTTCTCCTTCCGTGCGGTGCCGACTGCCGTGCTCGTCAGCTCAGGCCCGTGACCAGCGTTGGTTGGCGCCGCCGTGGCAGCCCCACACGATGACCGCTGAGCCGTTGGCGGTGGCGGCGCCGTTGACGTCCAGGCACAACCCGGTCTGGGCGTTGCTGATCGTGGCGTTGCTGTTGATGACCCACTGCTGGTTCGCCCCGCCGTGGCAGTCGTAGATCTGCACCCGAGTTCCGGCGGCGGCGTTGTTCGGCACGTCCAGGCACTTGCCCATCACCTGCAACGCCCGCCCGTTCTGGGTGAACTGCTGGTTGGCATTGCTGTGGCAGTCCCAGATGATCATCTGGGCGCCGTTTGCCGAACTCGCCCCGTTGACGTCCAGGCACCTGCCGGATGCCTCGTTGCGGAACCTGTTGCCGGTCGGGGTCGGGCTGCTGCCGCCGTTGAGCGTGTCGAGGACCGCCGTGTACGCGGGCTTCTTGTTGCCCGCGCAGTCGAAGAGCAGGGCGTTGTCGCCGCCGCGCCACGAGTCACAGTCCCGTACGCCCCACACGGTGATGCCGGTGCAGCGCGACACCGCCAGGCAGGCGCGGGTGACGGTGGCGTAGATGTTGGCCTGGTTGCCGCCCTGGGTGACGTCCAGCTCGGTGATCTCCACGTCCACACCCAGGTCGGCGAAGCGTTGCAGGTTGGCCTGGTAGTCGCCGGCGATCGTGGTGCCCAGGTGGGACTGGAAACCGACGCAGTCGATGGGCACGCCGCGCTGCTTGAAGTCGCGCACCATGTTGTAGATGCCTGTCGACTTCGCGTTGATCCCGTCGGTGTTGTAGTCGTTGTAGCAGAGCTTCGCGCCGGGATCGGCCGCCCGGGCGGCCCGGAAGGCGGCCTCGATCCAGTCGTTGCCGGTGCGCTGCAGGTTCGAGTCGCGCCGCGCGCCGCTACCGCCGTCGGCGAACGCCTCGTTCACCACGTCCCACGAATAGATCTGCCCCCGGAAGTGGCTGGCCACCTGGGTGACATGGTTGATGGCGGCGTTGCGCAGGTCGCCGCCAGAGAGGCCCTGTGCCCAGCCCGGCTGCTGGGCGTGCCACAACAGGGTGTGCCCGCGTACCTTCATGCCTCGCGAGCGGGCGTGGTTGACGATGCGGTCGCCGGCGCTGTAGTTGAACACTCCCCGCTGCGGCTCGGTCGCGTCCCACTTCATCTCGTTCTCGGCGACGAGGCTGTTGAACTCACTGTTCAGCACTGACATGTACGTGTTGTCGGAGAACTTGTACGTCCCGACGGCGGCGCCGAAGTAACGACCCTTCTCCGCCGCCGAGGTGCCCAACGTGGTGCCCGCGTTGGCGATGCCGGTGGGCACCAGCGCCATGCCGGCCACCAGCAACCCGACCACCAGCACCCGCAGCGCGGCCCCGGTGGACCACCGTCGCCGCGGAGAACCGCTCGGATGTACGAGATTCTTCATGTTTCCCAGCACCTCCAGAGTCGCGTCGCTTCGACGAGTTAGCGCTAACACCACCGGTCGGCTCAGGCGCTCATCGGGCCAGGACCACAGGGGACGAGAGAACGCTACGCATCGATGAAGGTGAGGTTGCCACAAAGTTACGGGGCGCTCAAGAAGTTCCACCCAATGACCTGAAGAGAATCGAGTTCGTCAAGGTCACCGCACCGAGCGCGCGGATCGACCGCAGCGGTTTCGATCTAGAGAACCTGTGGTCGAGAGATCCACAAAGGTGAACCGCATCAGTTGCGTCCCCTACCATTCCGCGCCATGTGCACGCGAACATCGCGCGGGTACGGGTAGCCCTCGTGACCTCAATTCGACCGCGGCGGAGAACCCGCAGAACTGCGGCCGGGCTCGCTGGGCACCGGCGGCCGACCCCTGCGGCACCGGCCCGGAAGCACTACCCGAGCGCCTTCCGTCGCCGGTCCCGGGCCCTGCTTTGACATAGATAGCCACTGATGTATTGTGGGAACGCTCCCAGACTGCGTACCCACTCCACCTGCTCGAGGAGCCGAAACATGTCACGACGGCGTTGGCGCTCCGCCCCCGCCCTGGGCGGGTTGCTCGTTCTGGTCCTGTCCGCGCTCCTGCTGCCACCGGCGTCGGTGGCCGGCACCGCCACGGCCGGCGCACCCCGCCCCAGCAGGGTGCCACTCACCGAGCTGACCGTGGTCTCGGAACAGGTGGCCTTCGGCCTACAGCGCCCGATCGCGCTCACCGGGCTACCGGACGGCCGGATGCTGATCGCGGAGAAGAACGGCACCGTCCGCGCCTACCACCCCGACACCGGCCTGGCGGCCGAACCGGTGCTCGACCTGACCGCACGGGTCGACACGTCGGGCAACGAGCGCGGCCTCCTCGGCATCACCCCCGCGCCGAACTTCGCGCGGACCGGGATGCTCTACGTGGCCTACACCAGTCTCCCGGCCGGCGCGCTGACCCTGGCGCGACTGCCGATCAACGCTCCCGAGCGGCTACAGGTGCTGCTCACCCAGGAGCACGCCGAATACAACAACCACAACGGCGGACAGGTGGCGTTCGGCCGCGACGGCTACCTCTACTGGTCACTCGGCGACGGCGGCCACGCGAACGACCCGTACAAGGCCGGTCAGGATCTCGGCACCCTGCTCGGCAAGATCCTGCGGATCGACGTCAACCGCAGCTGCGGAGCGAAGCCCTACTGCGTACCCTCCGACAACCCCTTCGTCCGCACGCGCGGCGCACGTCCGGAGATCTGGCTCTACGGGCTGCGCAACCCGTGGCGGTTCTCCGTCGACCCGGTCGACGGCTCGCTGTGGATCGGTGACGTCGGCCAGGGCCTGGTCGAGGAGATCAACCACATCCGCCCGTGGCAGGGTGGGGCGAACCTCGGCTGGTCCTGCCGGGAGGGCACCCCGGTGTTCGACCCGGAGCAGTGCCGGCCGGGCGTGAAGTACACCGACCCGGTCTTCGAGTACGAACATTTCCTCACCGAGAACTGCTCCGTGACCGGCGGCGTGGTGTACCGAGGATCCGCCACCCCGGAGGCATGGGGCACCTACGTCGCAAGCGACTACTGCTCGACCCTCGCGTTCGCCGTACGTCCCAACCCCAGGGGCGGCTACGAGACCGCCACGATCGGCAACTTCCCCATCCAGCCGACGGCGATCGACACCGACGTGCACGGCGAGCTGTACGCGCTCAGTGACCTGCCCGGATGGCTGAGCCGGGTACGGTTCGAACGGGTCCAGCCGGCCCCGAGCGGCGGACCAGCGAACCGCTGAACCCCGGGCTAGGAGTTGACCGCCGCTCCGGTGCGATCCAGTTACCGGCAATTCCCCGCCGACCGCCGCTCGCTACCCGCCGCCGTCGCCTTGGTCGTCGCATCTCCTGTTCTCCGGCCGCGGTCTCGGCTTCGGTCAGCCCTCTTCACGGACGACGATGTTCAGAGCCTTGACCGCCATACGGGTCAGGTCGGAAAGCTGGCCGGCACCGAGAGCGACACGCTGCGGTGAGCCGCCGCGGAAGCCGCGTGCTCGCTGGCCTCGCCCAGCTACACCGCGCGGAAGCACACGCGATGCTCGGCCAGGTTCGAGACCGCTCTGAGGCCCTTGGAGCCGCTGAAGATCACTTCACCTCGATGGGCTCACAGGATCCGGCGTCAGCTCTCTACTGTCCCAGCCATCATGCCCGACTTGCGGGCTCTTGCTGGCTGTCGTTGAACAGGCCGGCCGACGCAATCAAGGCGTTGGAGAAGGCCCACCAACTTGTCGCCGCACGTCGCAAGTCGACGGCTGTCGTCCTTGGCAATCTCACCCTCGCCAACATCCGTCACCGCGACCTTGAAACAGCCATTTCCTACCTGCATCAAGCCATCAGTGCAGCCCGCCCCCGTCCAACGGCTCCCGACCACCGAGCCACCACCCACCACCGGCGTACGCGAAAAAGGTCCCGACTGGCAGAGTTCTACCAGTCAGGGCCTTGCTCGTTGGTGCGCCGCCAGGGACTCGAACCCCGAACCCGCGGTTACGGACCGTAGCGATCCGGACCTTGTCATCGACTATCAGAAATTGGCGGTGAGCTGCACAGATGCAATCAAGAATGATTGCTTCTTGTCACTGCCTGTCAGCCGCAGGCAGGGGTTTTCGGGGGTAAACGGGGGACGCCGACAGCCTGTCGCCAGGCGGATGGGGTGCCAAGCGGCCGGTCGCCGGCGAGCAGGAGACCTCCCGCCATCAGCTCAACTCAGCCGCCGGCTCCGGTAGGTAGGCGTTGTACAACTGCTTGACGAGCGAGTTGAAGGCGTAACCCCACAACCTGGTTCCCCGGAAGGTCCACACCTGGCCTGCCTTCACGTCCACGACTGCGGGTTGGGCCATCGCCGCGAAGCCGTTCACATTGAGACGGTAGGCCTTCTGAGTCAGTGCGACGGCGGCCGAGTCCACCGACTCGGTCACCAGGATGGGCAGCACGATGACGCCCGACTGCAGGCCGCGCCACTGGCCCTTGCGCTCCAGACCCAGGTTCACCACATCATCGACGTACGCCCGAAGGCTCGCCTCGTCGACCCGCTCCACCTCCGCAGCGACGGCAAAGATGTGGATCCTCGTCAGCGCCCGGATCCGCGCCCGATATCCGACCACCACCGGCATCGAGCGGATGGTTTCATCAGTCACCGCACACCCGTCGGCCGCCATCCGTTGCCGAACGACACCCATATAAGCATCCACAGATTCCACCTCAATGTCTTCTTTTCGCACAAACGGGTCTGAGTCGAAACCGCTCGATCAGGACTACCCAGCCATCATCCACAGGTCGCGAGGACCGCTCAACAAGAGGGTCGTACCGGCGATCGCTTATCAGCGATCGAGCACCGCCCGCCCCAAGCGATGCCAGCTCGCTTAGCACTCCAGCCGCAGTTGCCTGATCTGGAGTTTCGACGGGAGTGGTCGCCTTCGAGCCGCACAACCCAGCCCAACGCGCACACCAGAGGCACTGCGCGGCGACGTCAGACAGCCGAGTCGCAGGCCTGGATCGCGGACCAGAACGCACATCGTCCCGGCCGGGCGGGAGGCGGGGCTGTGACGGCGCAGATGCCGGGCAACGATGATAAGAGTTGACAACCCGCGGTTACCAAAAGTCACCCTGTCGAGCTTGTCGTCGCTGGTCGCATTTTGGCTTTGACCTGCACCAACGCTGTCCTGCATCAATCGCTGCTTGTCACTCGTAGTCAGCTCTGGGGAGGGGTTTCGGGGGTAAACGGGGGCACCCCTGCCCAGTGCCATCAACGAACAGATGCTGTCGCAGGCTGGTGCCCTGGGCTGGAGACAAACCTGCGTGGCTGATGGTGGTCACGTCCGGCTGACCTGCTGTGACGTCCGGCCTTAGCAGTGGTTAGGCCGTTAGCCGGTTGCAGATTGGTGGTTCGACCCGGCCTTTCCGACGGTATCGGCCCGTTGCCTGCCCTCCGTTTTCGAAGTCGCCACGGCCATCCTCGACAGCACCTCGTGAGGTGGTGGCCCACCCGGACGCCTCTGTGTACCGTAATAATGTACGCGTATAAAAAGGTGGGAGAGCGATGAGCGGCATCCACTCCGCTGTGGCGGGCGAGCAGTCCACGCCGTCGTCGGGAGCCCTTTCCGCGGCACTGCAGCCTGCGAGCACCGGACAGCTCCTGCGTCCACACGTCACTAGGTTCGCTGTCGTCGCCATCCTGCAGGTCATCGGTGCCGTCGCGGGACTGGCGCCGCTGCTGGCGGTCGTCGAGCTGGGCCGCGTCCTGCTGTCGCCTGGCGCGGTTGCCCGGGACCACGTCTGGACCGTCGTGATCCTGGGCGTGGTCGGCCTGTTCGTCCGGCTGTTGTTCACCGCCGCGTCGTCAGGGCTCGGCCACATTCTCGACGGCAAGGTGCAGCTCTCGCTGCGTCGGGAACTGGCCGCCCGCCTCGGGCGCGTGCCCATCGGCTGGTTCTCCCGCCGCCGCAGCGGCGAGCTGGCGAAGGTGGTCGGCGAGGACGTCAGTGCCGTGCACCCGTTCATCGCCCACGCCCCCGGCGAACTCGTCTCCGCGTTCGTCGTGCCGCTGGTGTCGCTGGTCTACCTGCTGATCGTCGACTGGCGACTCACCCTGATCACCCTGATCCCCGTGGTGCTGGCCATCGCGCACGTCCCGCTGCTGATGACCCCGTCGCGTATGCGTGAGCAGAAGGACTTCGACTCGGCGATGGGCCGGATCGCCAGTTCCGTCGTTGAGTTCGTGCAAGGCATCTCCGTGGTCAAGGCGTTCGGCGGTTCCGAGCGCGCCCACCGTAAGTTCCTCACCGCCGCCGACGACTTCGTCGACATCTTCACTTGCTGGGTGCGCGGCGTCTCCGCGGTCGCCGCCGGGATGCAGCTCGCGCTGTCGCCCCCCTTCGTGCTGGTGGTCGTGCTGATCGGCGGCACGATGCGGATCACGTCCGGCGGCATCGCCCCAGCCGACCTGCTGCCCTTCCTGCTGCTCGGACTGGGTCTGACCGCCCCGGTCGCGGCCCTCGGCCACGGCTTCGACGACATGCAGGCCGCCGGCCGCGCGGTCGGCCGCATCCGCGAGGTTCTCGGCACGGGAGCACTGCCGGAGCCGGCGCACCCCGTTGCTCCTCAGGACAACCGGGTCGAATTGCGCGACGTCCGGTTCGGCTACGACGACGGCCATGAGGTGCTGCGCGGGATCGACCTGACGCTCGAACCGGGCACGGTCACCGCCCTCGTCGGGCCGTCCGGCAGCGGGAAGTCCACGCTGGTCCAGTTACTGCCGCGGTTCTTCGACCCCACCGGTGGTTCGGTCCACCTCGGCGGCGTCGACCTGCGCGACCTCGGCAGCAAGGAGCTCTACCGCAGGGTCTCCTTCGTCCTGCAGGACGTCCGCCTGCTGCGCGCGTCCATCATGGACAACATCGCGCTGGCGGTCCCGCACGCGGACCTGGACGATGTGGTGCGCGCGGCCCGGCTGGCGCACATTCACGACCGCATCCTCGAACTGCCCTGCGGCTACGAGACCGTGATCGGCGAGGAGGTCAAGCTTTCCGGCGGCGAGGCACAGCGCATCGCGATCGCGCGCGCCCTGGCGGCCGACACGCCCGTCCTGGTGCTCGACGAGGCGACCGCCTTCGCCGACCCGCAGGCCGACCGGGCGGTGCGCCAGGCCCTGGCGACGCTGCGCGACCGGACCGTCCTGGTCATCGCCCATCGCCTGGAGACCATCGCCGAGGCCAACGCCGTCGTGATGCTCGAGGACGGGGTGGTGGTCGAGCGCGGCAGGCCGGCCGACCTGCTCGCCCAGGACGGAAAGTTCGCCGCGTTCTGGCGGACTCAGCGGCCGGCGGCTGCCGGCGACAGTGAAACCCGCGGTCGCGTACTGCAAGGAGACCAGCCCAGATGATCAGAATGCTGCTGCGCGTGCTCGGCGACGAGTACGCCAAGCCAATGCGCCGCACTGTCGCCCTGATGACCACGACCGCCGTAGTGGAGGGTCTGCTCTACGTGCTGCTGGTACCCGTGCTGCGGGCACTGTTCGGGAGCACACCGTCGGACGCCTGGCCCTGGCTGATCGCGTTCGCGGCCTCCGTGGCGGTCTACGCGGTGCTGCGCTACACCAGCGACCTGTCCGGCATGCGCGTCGGAACCACGATGCTGCGGGGCATGTACCACCACCTCGGCGAGCACCTCGCGCGGCTGCCCATCGGCTGGTACAACGCCGGCAGGGTCGGCGAGGTGTCCGTCATGGCCAGCCGCGGCCTGCTCGCGGCGATGGGCGTGTCGGCACACCTGTTGGGGCCGTTCATCTCCGCCTGCGTGACCCCGTTGACGATCATCGTGGTGGTGACGGCGATCAACTTGCAGCTGGGGCTGGCCGCGCTGGTCGCGGCGCCGCTCGTCGTGGCCATCCAGGTCTGGACCGCGCGGTCGATGGCCGCCAACGACGCCGAGAACACCCAGCGCAGCAACGAGGCCAGCGCCCGGGTCATCGAGTTCCTGCTGGCCCAGCCGGTGCTGCGGGCGGGTGGCCGCAGCAGCGAGCGGTTCTCTTTGCTCGACGACGCGTTACAGGGTGTCGAGCGGTCCTCCCGTCGCCAGACGCTGTCGGTGCTGCCCGGCGCGGTGGGCATGACGCTCACGGTGCAGGCCGTCTTCACCACGCTGCTGGTCCTGGGGACCTACCTCGCGCTCGGCGGCGGCATCGGCGTCGCGGAGATCCTCACGATCCTCGTGCTGGCCGCACGCAGCGCCGACCCGCTGCTGTCCCTGGCGGACATCAGCGGCAAACTCCGCGGCGCGCGCGCCGAGTTGGACCGGCTCGACAAGGTGCTGCGCACCGAGCCGCTTCCCGAGGCGACCCGGCCGGTCCGGCCGCAGCAGTCCGATCTGGAGTTCGACTCGGTCACCTTCCGCCACGGCGACCGCGTGGTGCTCGACGGCATGTCGCTGTCGGTACCGCAGGGCCTGCGGCTGGCCGTCGTCGGGCCGTCCGGCGCGGGCAAGAGCACCCTGCTGCAGCTACTCGCCCGGTTCTACGACGTGGACGCGGGCGCTGTGCGCGTGGGCGGGGTCGACGTACGCGACATCGACCCCGAAGTGCTGATGGCGCAGACCGCCATCGTCTTCCAGGACGTCTACCTCTTCGACGGCACCATCGAGGAAAACGTGCGGCTCGGCCGCCCCGACGCCGGCGAGGCCGAGGTCCGGGCCGCGGCGACCGCCGCGCGGCTGGACGAGGTCGTCGAGCGGCTACCCGGCGGATGGGCCACGAACGTCGGCGAGGGCGGTGCGCAGCTCTCCGGCGGCGAGCGCCAGCGGGTCTCGATCGCCCGGGCGCTGCTGAAGAACGCGCAGGTCGTGCTGCTCGACGAGGTGACCTCGGCGCTGGACCCGGCGAACGAGACGGCCGTGCACGACGGCATCGAGCGCCTGATGGCGGGCCGGACGGTCGTGATGGTCGCGCACCGGATGCGAACCGTCCAACGCGCCGACCGCGTCGTCTTCGTCAGCGGCGGGCAGGTCGTCGAGGAGGGCAGCCACGACGAGCTGCTGCGCCGCGGCGGCCGTTACGCCGACTTCTGGAACATCTCCCTGTCCCCCGTGGGGAGTGAATGAGCCGGTCGCCTACCGATCCTTGGGCTTCGCCGGGTCGGGGGTGGGCAGCAACCCGTTGACGATTGCCGTCAAGGCCTGCCGGTGGGTGTCCCGAGCGTTGAGTTCGGCCCAGCGTCCGGCGACGTCCGCCAGCCGCGGGTGCGTTGCGGTCGTCAGCCGGGCGACCACCTCGTCCTGGTAGACCGTGCCGGTCCGGGCGCGACGGCGGTTGCCGGTCACGCGGACGATCAAGTTCCCGACGATGTAGAACCAGATCGTGCGGTAGACGTGGACGGCCTCATCGGCGGAGTAGCCGTAGTCGACGGCGGCGCCCACCATCACCTCCACGATCCACAGGGCGGAGGGGGCGATGAGGTCGTCGCCGGTCAGCACCTCGATGATCCACGGGCGCTCCGCGAGCAACTCGTAGAGCAGAATCGAGGACGTGGCAAGCCGTTCCCGGGGATCGGCGGGGAACTCCGGCCGGGGCATGGTCCGGGCCTGCGACTCCAGCACATGCACGAGGAGTTCGTCCTTGTCGCGCACGTGGTGGTAAAGCGCCATCGGCGTGGTGCCCAGTTCGTTGGCCAGACGCCGCATCGACAGCTTCTCCATGCCTTCGGTCTGCAGGATCCGAGCTGCCGCGGCGATGATCGCGTCCAGGGACAGGCGCGGTGGTCGGCCGACGCGCCGTTTGCGGGGTACCTCAGCGGGCATGTCCCCATCCTTCAGTAGGCGGTCCGCACCGAGTGAAGGACCGGGCCCAGGGCGGGACTCCGGACTGGGGAGGACGAACGCCTCACGACCGGGCCGCCTACCCGGCAAGGCAAACGCGAGGATGCCCCGGCCTGACGGCCGGGGCATCCTGGTTTGTTTATGTGAGCATGAAGCGGCCTCTAAGATCAGTGATCTAGCAGGCGCGCTGCGCTTTTGCAGATCTGTGACGTGCCCCCCGGGTGGGGATGCTTGGATCAAGGAGCACCTCGTCGTGCGGATTCCGGACGTCGAGTGGTACGCGCCAGTCCTGCGTTCCTGGCCCGCACGGGTGCAGCTGGGTGCAACTCCTCGACAGGTATCGAGATCGGCGACTGAACGAGAAGCGCCGTTGTCAATACAAGTGGGCGCGGGTGGTGCATACTCGGCGGCGCCGTTTCGTCTTAGCGAGGAGAGGGGCGCCGTAGGTGGAGTTCCGCAAGGCAAAGCCGGTCAGCCTGCGGGTAACCCGCTGTTACGAGGGGCACTCCACGGTGGTGGGGGCTGTACGGAGCGTCCTGGCCGCACTGCGTCCCCACCACCGCCTTCGGTTCGGCTCAGTGGTGAGCCGCCTCGCTGAGAAAGTCGGTGATGAGGGCGGCGAGTTCTGATGGGCGTTCGGCGACCATCGCGTGGCTAGCGCCGGCCAGATGCAGCACCCGCAGGTACGGATTGCCCACGTCGGCGAGGCGTTCGGTGGTGGCCCGGCGGTAGGTGGCGTACAGCTCGTGGAACGGTTCTTGCTCGGGTAGGTCCTCGGTGGCGAGGACGAGAAGCAGGGGGCACCGAGTGTCCCGGTAGGCGGGGACCAGGTCGAGCGTTCCCATCGCCTCCCGCATCTGCCCGGTCAACTCCGGTCCGGGGCGTAGCCGGCTACTGCCGTCGTCGCACGGCACGAGGTTACGTTCGAAGGCCCCCACCCAGTCATCCGGATCGGCACCGTACCGTTGGGCCATCGCTTGCTGCCCTGCCAGGGCTGCGGTCAGCTGTTCGGCGGTGAGCGGCTCGGCCAGCATCGCGGCCATTCCGTCGAAGGCGGCACGCAGTTTGGCGAGTTCCGTCGCTGCCTGGCCTGAGTCCATCCCGGCGAGTTGCTCCGGGCGGCTCAGCGTTGGATTGCCATCCAGGCTGACGGCGCCGGGGCACTCCGGGTGGCGCTGTGCCCAGAGCGCGGCCAGAATCCCACCGAGGGAGACGCCGACCACTGCGGGACGGTCGAGACCGAGGCCGTCGGCGACGGCGGCCAGGTCGTCCAGCACATCGTCCCATTGCCACGGGCCGTCACCGGAGCGCCCGTGGCCGCGCAGGTCGACGGTGACCACCCGGTGCACCGGCCGTAACTCTTCGGCCAGCGTCGTCATCTGGACGAGGTTGCCACCCGCGCCGTGCAGAAGCAGCAACGGGCGTCCGGATCCGCCGAAGTCGCGGTATGCGATCGGCACGCGGCCGGAGCTGACGAGGGGGTCAAGCACGTCGGGTTCCTTCCTGGAGTAGTCGGTCGCGGACGGCGGCGGACAGCACGCCACCCTCGGCATGGCGGGCGAGCTTGCCGCGGGAGGCCAGGTCATGGACGCCCTGACGGGTGATGCCGAGCATGGCGCCGGCCACCGCGTACGACACCGATTCGGCGGTGGGGTGGCCAACCCTTCGCGCGACGATCTGGCCGAGTGGGGTGCGCCACCAGTCGAGAGGTGGGTTGAATGGGCCATCGCTGGGATAGAGCGTCGAGATCGCTCGGACGATCACGCCATAAGCTGCCTGATCGCCGCCGCTGACCATCGTGGTGGCCCACGAGTGCGCCTGCTCATGGACGACGGTCCGCAGCGAGTCGATGGCGTGGTGGCCGTCGACCAGGATCTCGAGCGGGTCGAGCAGCCGAATGTCGATCAACCTGATGAGCTGCCCGACAAGTTCCTCATTACCCGGTCGCACGCCGCCCCCCTTCACTTGACACCGATGGTCAAGCACTTGACGAAAGGTGTCAAGTAGTGAGTCGTCCTCATCCTGAGTAGCGGCTGGTCTCGACGGGGTGCACGACGACGGCCTGACGACCGATATCGCGGGGCGTCGCAGGGAGTGTCCGCGCCCCGGTTGGAATACTCGAGCTGTGGTGCAAAATCGGCGACGGGCCGGCGACAATGCGGTCCGGGCTGCTGTCAGCGGTGTCGCTGCGTATCTCGCCGACCAGGACGCCGACGTCAACAACTTCGCGGACGCTGCGGTGCGCAACGACGGGCCTGCCTACGCGTTGAACCTCACCGCTCTCCCCGCGACGGCGATCGCCGCTCTGGCTGCCAGAACCGGCCGCACGCCGATGGAGGTGCTGCGGTCGATGCCCGATGGCCGGGACTTGCGCCGTTAACGCGCAGGACCGCGCTCCATCGGCGGCAGATCAGCACGCCTGACCTTGGCGATGTACGGCCCGGCCTTCGGTAGCCCGGCCTTCGGTGGCGCAACCTTCAGGGTCCGACCTGCTCAGTGCCGGGGAGGCGAGGAGGCTCGATGCGCAAATCCGGATGGTCCTGCAGTAAACGGTGGTGGATCATGCCGGGGTGAGCTGGGTAGCGAACCTGATGATTCAGGCTGACATGGCGGACCACGGCAATGTGCTGTCATTGAGTGACTGGCTGGAACGCGACGCGCCACGCAGAGCGGAAGCCGTCCCGGACGTGTACCGCAACCAGGCTCGGGGAGTCGGCACGCTGGAGACGCTGACCGACCCAGAAGCTAACCACTGGGGTGGCTGGAAGAACCCGGAGTGCGAGGTCTGGGCCGGTGCCCTCAATCACGCGGACCTGGATGCGCTACTCGCCCAGCTTCGGGCGGTGCCCTGGCGCTATCCCCAGCAGGTGCAGGTGTTCCTGATGGACCAGGAGGAGTCCTACTTCCGGCTGTACATGTTCCGCGACGGCACCTGGCACCAGTACGCCCCACCGCCACCACCCGACGCCGACGATCAGCATGCCTGGTGAACCCAGCCGAGCACTGCACGCGCCGAGGGCAGCGCACGGCCGGCGGCAGATCCGGGCTCTCCATCGACCGCCGGACGTCAAGGGATACTGCCTCAATGATCAGGTTCCGGTTCGAGCTGTACCCACTGGACGAGGTGTCGCCGTGGGGCAGTGACCAGCCGAGGCTCCACTGGTTCGGGCTCACCGAGGGCTGGTACTGGCTCGAGGCAAGCGGGCAGGAGTTGCTGCGCCGCACCCGGCAAGTTCACCCGCATCCCTACATCGACTACTACCTGGCCCGGCTCTGGGAAGACGTCATTGTCCTTACTCCCGAAGTGCTGGAGCCGATACCCGACGATCTACAGCCGTTCATCGCCTCCGACGCCGCGCAGTGGACGTGTGACCCGCTCGAGTTCGTGGCCGAACCGGATGAGGAACGGACTGACGACGAGAACGCGGACGTGCCCGACCATCCAGTCGTCACGGCCGCGATTTGGTACGGCGAGCACTACCTGGACTTCGGTTACGTGCGCAATCCTCCCAAGATCCGGTTCTGGCGTACCACCAGCGGCGATCGCGACGAGATCACCATGGACTGGCGGCACGAGGACGATGGCGAGATCGGTTTCACCGCCGACCCCACCGTCCGGCTCGGCGTCCCGACCACCGCGTACCTTGAGGCCGTGCACACCCTCAACCGCGAGCTGATGGACACGGTGGGGCAGCGGATCGAGGAGTTGGAACGCCGCGGTGGACTACCTGGCGTGGACCTTGACCTCGTCCATCTGCGGCGGGAACACGAAGACCGGCGGCATTGGCTTGCCAAGAACCTTGACCGCTCCCCAAAGACCGACTGGAGCGTTATCCGCCACGGTGCCCGCCTGCTGCTCGGTGACGTTCAACGGGCCGACGCCCCGACGGGCTAGGCATTCCTTCGAGCACCTGACCGGGACAGCATCCGCTCTTCGGCATGATCGAACGCACTGACATCGGCAGATCCGGACGCCGAGGCGAGCGTCGTTAGATGGCCGGGCCGTCACCCAACGTTCCCAACCGGGACCTGGGTAGGGACCTACAGGCGTCAGGGCACTCGATCAGCGAGAGGTCAGGACCTATACAGCCTGTACGTCAGGTCGTACCTGTCTCGGTACCGGAGCTTGTACTCCTGCACCGGATTCTAATTCGAGGCCCGGATTTGTAATCCCCCAGTGTCAGCGCTCGTCGGCGGACGTGGCCCACACGCCCATGCCGAAGCCCCGCTCCACCGCACCCGGCGACCGGCCTCAGCCGGCACCAGTCGGGCTGTTCCTCCCCCTCTCGTGCCCGCCTGGGCGGCCTCCGCATCCGAGAGGCCAGCGCGGGGCGCCTCGACAAGCTCCTGCGCAAGATTGCCGAGGATCGCCCGTCGGCAGCCAAGAGCGCGAAGGTCGTCCTCGGCCAGATGTTGGCCCTGGCCGTACGTCGCGGCGCGCTCACCACCAACCCCATCCGCGACACCGGCCAACTACGAAAGCCGCGCAAGAAGGTGGTTGCCCTTGAACGGGAGCAACTGGACGACGTTCGCGCGGCGATCCGGAGGTGGCAGCAGCCGCTCCCCGGCAAGTCGGGGCCTCAACCCACCAGCGACCTGGCCGACATCGTCGATCTCATGCTCGCCACCGGCGCCCGCATCGGTGGATCCTGGCGCTGCGGTGGGAAGACCTGGACCTCGCCGCCGAACACCCGACCCTGACGATCTGCGGCACCATCATCTACGTCAAAGGCAAGGGCTTCTTCCGACAGGAGTGGACGAAGACCGACGCTGGCTACCGGTCGGTCGTCCTACCGCGCTTCGCGGTCGGGATGCTGATGGCCCGCAAGCTCGACGCCGCCGACAACCCCCACGACGCGATCTTCGCCTCCCGCCGTGGTACCTGGCTTTCCCCGCCGAACGTGCGCCGCCAGCGGCGGTCGGCCCGCGCCGACACCGGCCTCGAATGGGTCACCCCGCACACCTTCCGTAAGACCGTCGCCACTCTGATCGACAGGGAGGCCAACACCGACAACGCTGCCGCCCAACTCGGACACGGAAGCAAGGAGATCACCAAGAAGCACTACATCGTCAAGGCTGCCCTCGCCCCGGACAGCTCCGCCATCCTCGAACAGCTCGGCGGGCGGCCAGCGTCAGGTGATCCCGAGGAGCAGGCCCCCGGCCCGCCCCGGACCGCATAGACGCGGCGGGGGCAACGGCCCGCAGAGCACCCCCCCGGCCCGCCGAATGCGATCGCCCCTGGCGTTACTGAGGGGTTTTCGGGGGGCGGTTCAAAACTACATAGATAAACATCTAGGCCCTGGCCAGCTTCTTGCTGGTCAGGGCCTGATTGTGGTGCGCCGCCAGGGACTCGAACCCCGAACCCGCGGATTAAGAGTCCGCTGCTCTGCCAGTTGAGCTAGCGGCGCTCGTCGGCAACGGGACGAGACGCTAGCACGTCCCGCACGGCGCCCCGAACAGGCAGGGGTCCGCCTCACCGCAGCGTCAGCGTGACCTGCCCGGTCGCGACCCCGGACGGGTCCACCACCACTGTGTACGTGCCGGAGGTCGGCAGCACCGTCGGCTCGATGTCGCCAGCCCCGTTGATCACGCAGCCGCTGGTGATCGGGCTGCCGTCGGGGGCGCGTAGCTCCACCACGCCGCACTGGTCGGGTAGGTCGGAGGCGGTCGCGGTCACACTCACCGCCGTACCGGCGTTGGCGGTGAACCGGTAGGTGGTGACCGCGCCGGGTCGGTCGACGGTGGCGACGACCGGCGGACCGCCGACGGTGATCGTCGCCGCCTTGTCGCGGCTGCTGACCAGCCGCAGCGTGGTCGCGCCGGTGGTGCGTCCGGTCGGGTCGACCACCACTGTGTACGTCCCGTCGGCGGGCAGCAGGGTGCCGTCGATCTCGCCGACGCCGTTGATCACGCAGCCGCTGCTCAGCAGCCGGTCCTCGGCGTCGCGCAGTTCCAGCGGGGAGCACTGGTTGGGCAGTGTGCTCGTGGGCACCTCGACGAAGACGCGCTCACCCTGCTGCCCGGTGAACCGGTACCGGGCCCGCGCGCCGGGATGATCCACTGTCGCGGTGGCCTCCGGGCCGTTCGCTTGCAGCGTGCCGTCGACGTCCCGGGCCACGTACACCCGGACGGCTGCTCGTCCGGTGTCGCCGGGGGCGGCGGTGACCCGCACGGCGTACGTGCCGGTGGTGGTGAGGTCGACGCGGTCGATGTACCCGACGCCGTTGATCGCGCAGCCGCCACCGATGTACTGGCCGGTCGGGTCGGTGAGCGCGTACGGCGAACAGCGGTTGGCGATCCCGGGCGCGGTGGCGTCGACGAAGACGGCGTCACCGGCCCGGCCGGGGAACGTCAGTGGCGCCCCGCCGGGGGTCAGGCTGGCGGTCGCGACGGGTACGGCCGTGATCGACGTGGCGGCGGGCGGGGCGACCTGCTCGGTGGTGGCGCCGGCCACCGCGAACTCGGGACGGCCGCTTACCGCGACGTCGAAGACGCACTCGGCGAGCTGGGCGGGGGCGGTGATGCCGGCCCACCGGCAGATCTGCTCGGCGGTGGCACGGCGGGCCGGGTCGAGGTCGTCGACGGTGACCTCCCGTTCGGGGAAGGCACGGTCGGTGAACGTGCCGGTGTCCTGCCCGTCGTCGTAGTGCAGCAGCGACCGGTCCGGGGTGATGCGCCAACTGTCCGCGTACGCGGGGTAGAGCTGCGCGAACGGCACGGGTTGGGTGAGCGCGGTCCCGGAGGAGGGTGCGATGTCGTCGGCCGGGTCGCCGTCGAAGTCGCCGAGCAGGCCGCGGACCTTCCCGGCCCGGCCGTCGGCGAGCTTGACGAGCACCCGGTAGCCGTAGTGGCCGATCTCGTCCACCGCCGCCGCGGAGCCGTCCGGCCATGTCACGTCGTACCCGTCGGTGGGTCCGGTGTCGGAGGGGCGGCGGGTGAGGGTGCCGCCGCCGGGCAGTTCGGTGCGTTCCGGTGGCGCGGCCACCGGCGTGCCGTCGACGTGTACCCGGGTGCCGCCGTCGGTGAGCGTGAGCGCTACCCGGTGGGCGCCAACCCGGAACGCGACCGCCGAGTTGACCGAGGCGGTCCGGGTGCCGGCCATCGGCGTCTGCCGGACCTGCACCTCCAGCGGGTCGTTGCCGGTGGCGGTGACCAGCGTGAACTCGCCCACGGCCTGGAAGTCGTAGGCGACCCGGTCGAAGGTCACCAGGTGCGGGTCGCCGTTGCTGCCGCCGCAGTTGGCGCCCTCCTCGCAGAGCTTCACCGGACCCTTCTGCGGGGGCTTCTTCTTCGCCGGTTTCTTGCACTCGTCGAGGCTCTTCGGCAGCGTCTTCCCGTCGTACTCGGTGCGTGGTGGCAGGCCCTTCGCCGCCCGATACCGGTTCTCCGCGAGTGTCGCCTTCACCTCGGCGGTACGAATTTCGGTGCTGCCGCAGTCGCCCTGCGGGACCTTGTTCTGGGAGATGTCGTCGGCGTGGTTCAGCTCGTGGTAGAGCGCGGCGCAGGGGTCCCGGGCCACGCCGTCGCCGTACGGCTCGACGGAGGTCGGGTTCCAGGTGACAGTCGAGGAGCCCTTCCCGTCGGGGCTGTCCGGGGTCTCGAACGCGCCCGAGCCGCCGGTGGTCGGGATGATCCGCACCCGGGGAGACTTCTTGTCCCGCAGCCGCGGGAGCAGACCGGACGGGTCCCCGCCAGGCGCGGCGAATCCCTTCAGGCAGGTGTCGACAGCGCCCTGGAAGTCGACGCCGCTGACCGGCACGCCACCGGTAGGGTCCACCGCGTAGTCGGCCCGGGCCGGTCGGGGCCCGTCGACGACCAGGGCGCCGACGGCCACCAGCAGCAGTGCCACCGCGGCGGCGGCCGGCCGGCGGCGTCTCCGCCTCAGGACCACCACCAGCGCGACGGCGAGGAGCGTCAGCAGCAACGCTCCGCCGGCAAGCCACAGCCAGCGCTGGCCGGTCGCGCCGTCGCCGTCACCGACGGTGAAGGTGGTCGTCCGCAGCGTGGTCCCGCCCGTGCAGAGGCCGGCCGCGCCGGTCACCGGCAGTGGCAGGTAGCCGGCGGTCACCTCGTACCGGCCGGGCGCTCCGACCGGCCACAGCGTGTCCAGGCCACTGCCGTCCGGGGTTGCCGCCACCGAGCGGAGCAGCACCGCGTCGGGCGTGTCACCGTCGTGCAGGCGTACGCCGGTCAGGCTCACCGTCGTGGTCGCACCGGGTTCCACAGTGGTGAGCCCTGCGGTGGCGGCAGCACCGATGCCGTCGTCGTGGAAGCTGCGGGCCAGCGTCGGCGTGAGGTCGCGCCCGTCGAGGCGTACCCCGGTCACCTGGACGGTGCCGACGGCGCTGGTCGGCAGCGCGCACGCCGCGCCCGTGGTGTTCGTGACAGTAAGGTCGAGGCGGATCTGGTCGCCGGCCCGGTAGTCGGCCTGGCCGGGCCGCAGGGCCAGACCGAGGCCGCCGTCGGCGGGCGCCGCGGCGGCGCTCACCGCGCCGGCCGACAGGGCGGTGAGCAGTACGGGAATTATGGCCGCGAGTCGCACCGTCCACCTCATGGTGCGGACTGTAGGGGCGCGGCGGCCGATCTTCGCACGCTCTGTCGGGGACCGGTCCCAGTGAGTCTGGGCGCCGACCAGGCCGAACCACGGTCTGTACACGAAAAGGCCCCGACCAGGTGGTAACCACCGGTCAGAGGCTTGATCGTTGGTGCGCCGCCAGGGACTCGAACCCCGAACCCGCGGTTACTGAAAGTAACCGACCCGAGCTTGTCGCTGCTTGCCAAAAGTCGGCATTGAGCTGCATATACACGGCCAGGAGGTGATCTCTTCTTGCTACTGTCCGTCAACGTTCGGCCAGTGTTTTCGGGGGGTAAACGGGGGCTATCAGGATGCTTCCATGGGGACGCCGACAGCACGTCGCCAGGGTCCCACCGCACCCCCGCTCCCCTGTCGGGCACCATCGGTACGAGAGCGACGTGCGCCTACCCGATCGCGACCCGTCCCATGCGGTAGGCAAGGATTAGTGTCCAGAGCGAGAGCAGTGTCGGTTAGTCAGTTCATCGCTGCGGAGTGGCAACCGGGACGCGGGAGGAGACAATTTTCTCCTCCCGCGTTGTTCGCACGGTCACTCACTCGCGGTACCGAATGAAGCTCAGCTCCAGCACCTCCCGCTCTCCCCGAGCAATCTCAGCAGCCATATTTTCATCGATGTTCAAATATTCGCTGCGGGCGGGACCGATATCTAGCCTCGACAGGTAGACCAAGCAACGGGAATTCTCACCACGGATGCTCCCCTCCGCCAAAAACACGTCTCGGCCAATCGACCCGTCAGCCTTCTCAAGCCGCATCCCTGGGGCCTGCACGAGCTCCATCGGATCGTCACTCGGCGGGCCGACGTACGCCACTTCGAACTGCGACTTCTCCCAGCCCTGGTGAACTTCCTGATAATCGGTGATTGTCGCAGTCGATGCACATTCCATGACCTCGGACTGCCAGGCAGGGCGACTGATGACCCCACATCCACCCAGCACGAGAACGGCCAGCAGCAAGCCGGCCACCACTCGCGCGAAAGAATGAGCCTTGTCCACACGGCGGTGGCAGACGCCAGCGAGTCTCGACCACCCGTCCACACGACTCACATCTCTCCCCACCTCGGGTCGAACGGGACCCTCAACTCGCCCGTCGCGTATTGCGCTACGCCTCTGTGGAACACGTATCCCGGCGTCGTCCGACCGTAGAGGTAGGTGCGAGCATCTGGATTCAGCTCTCCCGATTTCGCAATGTCCCGCATGCCACCTTCCCCCTGATTATACCCTACGGCGGCGAGTTCATCGATCGATAGTGGAGAATTGTTGGTTAGAAGTTTGGCGGTTACGGTGAGATCTTTCAGGTGATAAGTCAGCGCCGTGAGCGCGAGCTCGTCGTCGAAAACAAATTCAGTCCAGGACCTCCCGGAGAATACCGCCGGATGTCTATCCTTAGTCGCCTGGAAGGTTCCTTCCTGCATTTGAACCAGCCCGATTGAAGGCGTCCCTGGATATTTACCAAGCCGGTCCAATAGGATTTGCGTCCCCTCCATCATCTTTGCGAATTTACCCCCAATTGTCCGCAGATTGCTTTCCCTGAGGAGGATGGCAAGGACAGGAGCCGGCGACATTCCAGCCTTCGCCGCGATTTCCTTGACCAGCGGCGTGAATCTCACGATCTGATCAACTCCCGGCAACCGAAGGTTGGGCAGCAGATGACGCCATCCGCCGTTCTTCGGCTTGCTCGGCGTTACCGGTTTCCCGGTGACCTTCACGTTGCTCTTTCCGGAAGAAGTCTTGGTGACGTAGCCGCGGCGGCCCTGACCGTCGTTGTTCTCTTCGAAGTAGAGGCCGCTGGGATCACTGAATGTCGCTGGGGAATTGTTGGCGTACGCGTATCCATGCATCTGCTGCGGGTCTGTGAGATCCATGATGGGGTCGATGCTGATGAAGCGGCCGATGAACGGATCGTACTCTCGCGCGCCGATGTGAGTCAGGCCGGTGGGATCACTGGTGCCGCCGACGAAGCCTTTGTCCATGGCAGCTGGCCAGGTCCCGGTGCCGTTTCCGCGGGTGTCGCCGTACGGCAAGGTGCGGCGCTTGGCGACCGCGAGGGTGGTGGCGTTGACGGTCACTTCGGCGGTGCCGTGGTGGTCGGCGACGATCCAATGGAGGCTGCTGCTGGTCCGTACGGCAACCGTGGCGCCGGCGTGGCTGTAGTAGCGGGTGGCGGTCTTGGCGGTGGTGGAGTTTGCGTAGCGGACTTCTAGGCCGCCGGGTAGGTAGAGGGTTTTGCCGGTGGAGTCGGTTCTGGTCAGGCGGTTGCCGTCGGCGTCGTAGCGGAAGCTGGTGGTGCTGGCGCCTTCGGTGATGCTGTCGACCCGTGCCTCGGGGTTCCAGGACAGGGTTTGGGTGGCGCCGCTGGTGGTGGGCCGGGTGATGGTGTTGCCGGCGTTGTCGTAGCTGTAGTTCCGGCTCCACGTAGCGCCGCCGGTGGCGGTGACGTTGGTGACTGTGTGCGGCCGCGCCGAACCTGCCTGCGGGTGGGTGTAGGTGTAGGTGGTGTTGGTCGTCGCGTGCCGGGTCTCGGTTAGCCGGTTGCCGGTGACGTCGAACGTCCAGGAGTGCCAGTACGGCGCCGGGCCGCCGAGCCCGGCCACGGTGGGGTTCGCCTGGCAGTCGCCCGAATTGGGTGTCCAGGCCCGGGTCAGCCGCCGCAGATAGTCGTGGTTGTAGCACTGCGTGTCCGCAGTCTGCCCCTGCGCCTGTTCCGTGATCTGAGTGACGTTCCCGGCGGGGTCGTGGTCATAGGTCCAGTTCGCCGCTTCCGGTTTCAGCTCGGGTACCACGTTGGTGGCCTTGAGTCGACGGGTGGGCTCGTCAAAGTCGGAGGTGACCGCGACCCGGTAGCCGTAGGCGCCGAACTCCCGCCCGGTCAGTTGACCCAGTTTGTTGTAGGTGACCGCTCCGACGTAGATCTGCGCCGCGGAGAGCAGACCGCCGGAGTCGTCGACGTCGTTGTAACCGACGATCAGCCGCTCCGACGGCAGGTCCGCCGCAGCCGGGAGGTTGATCTGGTGGACCTTGCCGTTGACCCGGTAGCTGGTGGTCGTGGTGTAAGTGCATGGGTTCGGTGCTGCCGCCGCACACAGCTGCGACTCCGACGACGGCACCACCACAGACGCGGACGTCGGGCGGCCGTACGCGTCGAAGGCGTCCGTCCGGTTGATCCATGCCTGCCCGCCGACGTAGCGGGTCGCGGAGGTGAGCTTGCCCTTGCCGTTCGGCAGGCTGTCGTAGACCCACTCGGCCCGCTTCGCGCCGGTCGGGCTGCCATCGCGCAAGGTGGTCTTACGGCCCAGCTCGTCATAGGTATGAGCAAGAGTCACGGTGCCGGTTCCCGTGCCTGACGGCGATGTGGTGGTCACCACGTTGCCCGCCGCGTCATACGTGGAGGTCGTCGTCCCCTTGTCCGGGTCCATCGTCTGGATTTCCCTGCCGCGCAGGTCGTAGCCGTAGGACCAGGTGTTGCCGGCCGGGTCCTGCACGGTTTTCTGTTGTCCGAGCAGAGTGTAGGTGTACTTAGTCTCGTCGTACTTGGCCGGATCCGTCGATCCTACGTCGGCCCGGTCCTTGTACTGGCGCAGCCTCGTGACCTGTCCCTTGGCGTCAAGAACCGTAGTGGTGGCAGTGGCACCGAGGGGTGGGGTGGTGTGGGTACGATCCCCGCCGTAGCTAGTCGTGGTGCTCCACTTGCTCGCCCCGAGCGCTTTGAGGATTTTCTCCGTCTGCCGGCCAGCGCCGTCGTACACGTTCTGGGTGATGGATGGGATCTGTCCCTGCGGTGTGCCGAGTGTCGTCGAGGGTGCGGCATTGGTGGTGTCGTAGTACGGGGCGGATGTCCACTCCACCTCACCGCGGGCGTTGTGGAACGTCTCGGTCAGCAGCCTTCCGCCGCCGGTGGCCTGGGTCTGGGTCTGCCGGGCCCGGAGGAAGCCGTCAAAGAGTTGAACCGACTTGCGGTAGCTGCCGCCAGTGACCAACAGCGTCTCGGTCGTGACCGCGGTCGGCCCACCGCTGTTGCGTACCAGGTAGCTAATCTTCATGCTCGGCGTCTGGTTAGCCTTGTTCCGTCCTGGCTGCCACACGTTGGTGACC
The DNA here is from genome assembly GCF_900109115.1 of Micromonospora phaseoli. Lineage (GTDB taxonomy): Bacteria > Actinomycetota > Actinomycetes > Mycobacteriales > Micromonosporaceae > Micromonospora > Micromonospora phaseoli. The sequence continues at coordinate 1,279 of NZ_FNYV01000001.1, read as the reverse complement.
CTGCCCAGCCCGTCGTAGGTCTGCTCGGCCACCGCCCCGTTCGGGTCGGTGACCTTCGTCGGCAGGTCCCACGCCGGTTCCCGATCGGTGGTCGTGGCCTGGCTAAGGGCGTTGGCCACCACGGTCTGGGTCACCAGTCCACCGTTGCTCGTGGTGTAGCTGGTGGTTGTGGTGTAGCCCCGGGCGTCGGTGGTCGAGGCGATCCGGCCGTTGTCGTCGTAGGTGTTCGTTGCGGTGCGGACGTATACCGGGGTGGAGCCGTTGAAGCGGTCCACGTCCTCGGTGCGGACCACGTTGCCTCGGGTCGGTGCGGCGCCGAACGACGAGTCGTTGGTGTAGCTGTCGTAGAAGGCCCGGCTCCGCTTCAGGACCGTGGTCGGATTCGCCGGCTTCGCCGCGGCGGCACACGTGCCGGAGAGCACCTCGGTCTGACTGACCCGGTCGAGCATCCATGCAGTCGCGTTACGGGCATAGCTGATCCGGGTGCACGTCTCGTCCCCCGTGGCTGACTCGTCGCCGAAATCGTCCACCTCCTCGGGGAAGCCGTCCGGATTGAAAGCGGTAGCGGTTTTGATGGTACGAAACCCGCCAGCGGCCAGCGCAGTGCGACTACGGGTCGAGGCCGTGTTCACTCGCCACGCGTTGGTGGTGACCCCGTTACGTTCCCGGGTAGCGGTCGGTCCCACCCGCACCGGCTCGTTCACCGTGGAGGTCACCTCGGCGCCGTTGACGCCGCTGCTACTTGCGCCGTTGTAGGTGATCTCCTGCCGGACGAAGCCCTGCAACGCCTCGTGGTCGGTGATCGATCCGCCCCAGGTGTCCGACACCTGCACGTTGCGGGTGCCGCTGGGCTGCTTGTCGCCGTGCATGCCGCGCAGGTAGCGGTACTCGACGGCGGTCTGCACGCCGTTGGTCGGGTCGCCCTGACGCACCCGGACCCGGCCGTAGCCGCGCCAGTCGCCCCAGGTGCGGTGCTTGTCCTTGGTCAACTCGTCGGTGTTGTAGGCCCAGGCCGGATCGTCCAGGTAGTCGTAGAAGGTGGTCTGGTTCGGCTGGTCGGTGACCAGGTCGTCCTGGTCGATGCGGGTGACCACGTACTTGTGGAACCAGTCCAGCGTCGGGTCACCAGTGCCCGGCCAGGAGAAGTACGCCGGCATGCAGCGTTTGGTGTTCGAGTGCGGCGTCGGCCGGGTGCTGCGGGTGCAGTCGTGCCCCGAGTAGGTGACCAGGATGTCGCCGCCGGACTCGGTGCGGATCTGCTTGATCCGCCACCGGTTCA
>NZ_FNYV01000018.1 GCF_900109115.1 Micromonospora phaseoli | reverse complement strand
CCAACAGTGAATATCCGGTATTAGCCCCCGTTTCCGAGGGTTATCCCAAAGCCTAGGGCAGGTTGCTCACGTGTTACTCACCCGTTCGCCGCTCGAGTACCCCGAAGGGCCTTTCCGCTCGACTTGCATGTGTTAAGCACGCCGCCAGCGTTCGTCCTGAGCCAGGATCAAACTCTCCAACAAAAACTGTCGAAAAATCATCCCAGCAACAAAAAATGTTGCCAAAGGAAACCCCACACCAAACAGACCAAAGCCTGCCCAGCACAAGGCATCAAAACAATTGGCACTGGCTTATCAAGCACCCTGTTGAGTTCTCAAAGAACAACCACACACCATACATCGGCTTCATTTACTGAAACCTCGTCTGGGGCAACCGCTCCAAACTATCCGAGTCGCTCTTCTAGGTCAACCTGAGTGTTCAGGTCTTCTTCGTAGCTCACTCGGGCCCACGTTGGCGCACGCCTGACGGCGGTCGCTTCTTTCGTGGAGAGCCGCAGACCGGCCGATCACTGCTTGCAGCGACCTGCCCGGCTCCTGCCGGCTTCAGAACCTTACCCGGCTGGCTTCGCGATCGCAACTCCATCTCGTGGAGTGCCTCGCACCACCCGGTCTCAGTCTCGCGAAGACGTTGTCCTCGCGATCCTGGCGCCCGTTCTCGGCCGGTTTGCCCCGGCTTCCCGCGTGCAGAGAGAAAGTTACGCGGACGCCCCGGATAAGGCAAATCATCGGACGTCGATGGTCTCGAGCGGGCGGTAACCCGCCCACTCCGATAGCGGCCACCCGAACCCGGCGTATACCAGTCCGTAACCGGTGGCGGCTGCCTCGTGCCGTCGGGCGGCTGCTTCATGCGCCAACGGCCACAGCCGCCGACCGCCGGGGCGTCAGGCTTGGTCGTGCGGCGGACCACAGACGGCGCCGACGTGCCAGAGTGTCTGACATGGATGACGTGTCCCGGCTCGCCAGTCCGGTCCTCGCCGAGGACGCGCTGCTCGGCCTCCTGCTGCCGTTCTGGCAGTTGATCATCGGCGCGTTCGTGCTGTTCGCCGTGGTGGTCTCCATCGGAAGGCTGGCGCGCCGGGGCCCGTCGCGGATGAGCACGGCGCTCCTGATCACCGCCGCCGCTATCGCCGGGCTGGCACTGGTCGGCGTACTGCTTCAAGGCTAGGGCCTGGACACCGGTTGCACGTTCCACTCCGACGCCAGCGTCGCCGGGCTCCGTCCGGACCGGCGCGGATGGTCGGCGTTGCTGGACCCCACCTGACGCAAGATCAGAGCCGGCGGTTGGCCAGACTGGGTAGCTCGGCGCGGATGCGCTCCAGACGGGCCAGGTCGATGTCGGCCACCGCGACCCCGGGGCCGTCGGGCACCTGGGCCAGCACCGTCCCCCACGGGTCTACCACCATGCTCCGCCCGTAACAGGTGCGGCCGGGCTCGTGATCCCCCGTCTGCCCGGCCGCCGCGACGAAGCACTGGTTCTCGATCGCGCGGGCCCGCAGCAGCACCTCCCAGTGGTCCCGCCCGGTGTGCATCATGAAGGCCGCCGGCACCACCAACAGCTGTGCGCCCCCATCCGTGGCCAGTTGGCGGTACAGCTCCGGGAAGCGCAGGTCATAGCAGATGGACAGACCGACCTGGAGCCCCTCGACGTCGACCACCACCGGTTGGTCGCCGGGTGCCACCGTGGCGGATTCCCGATACGACACCCGACCGGGGATCTCCACGTCGTACAGGTGGATCTTGCGGTAGCTGCCGGCAAGCGTGCCGGAGCGGTCGAAGACCAGCGTGGTGTTCCAGGTGCGCTGCGGGTCGGGGCCGGCCTCGTGGAAGGAGCCGGCGATCAGCCAGACAGACCGTCGTTGTGCGGCGGCGGCGAAGAACTGCCCGACCTCGCCGTCGGCCGGCTCCGGCGCTGGCATGCTGGCGCCGGGACCCAGGTAGTCGACGTACTCCGGGAGGAGCACCAGGTCCGCGCCAGCGTCTGCCGCGCGTTCGACCGCGGCTTCCGCCGCGGCGAGATTCGCCTTCCGGTCGTCGCGAGAGTTCAGCTGGCAGACGGCGACACGCATGCCTGCCAGCGTACGGCCGAACGGCAGACCCGCGCAGCGGGAGGCCGCGTCAGGCTGACTTCTCCTCGCGGTCACGCCGAGCACGGCGCCCGGTGAATTCCCGCGGGACGATGGTCGGGTTCACGTTCTCCAGTACCGCCTCGCGGCTGATGAGCACCCGGGCGGCGTCGGGGTTGCTGGGCACCTCGTACATCACGGAGAGCAGGACCTCCTCCATGATCGCGCGTAGGCCACGGGCACCCGTGCCGCGAAGCATCGCCTGGTCGGCAATCGCCTCCAGCGCCGGCCGCTCGAACTCCAGCTCGACGCCGTCCAGCTCGAACAGGCGCTGGTACTGCCGAACCAGGGCATTGCGCGGCTCGGTGAGGATCCGCACCAGTGCCGGGCGGTCGAGGCTGCGCACACTGGTGATCACCGGGAGGCGGCCGATGAACTCCGGGATCAACCCGAACTTCAGCATGTCCTCCGGCATCACCTGGCCGAAGATGTCGTCGGTGGAACGGTCGGAGACGGCGCGTAGGCGGGCGCCGAAGCCGGTGCCGCCGTGCCCCGTACGCGCCTCGATGATCTGATCCAGCCCGGCGAAGGCGCCACCGCAGATGAACAGCACGTTGGTGGTGTCGATCTGGATGAACTCCTGGTGCGGGTGTTTGCGTCCGCCCTGCGGCGGCACGTTGGCCACGGTGCCTTCGAGCATCTTCAGCAGCGCCTGCTGGACGCCCTCACCGGAGACGTCCCGAGTGATCGACGGGTTCTCCGACTTCCGGGCGATCTTGTCGACCTCGTCGATGTAGATGATGCCGGTCTCGGCCCGCTTGATGTCGTAGTCGGCGGCCTGGATCAGCTTGAGGAGGATGTTCTCCACGTCCTCACCGACGTAGCCCGCCTCCGTCAGGGCGGTGGCGTCGGCGATGGCGAACGGCACGTTCAACATCCGCGCCAGGGTCTGCGCCAGGTGGGTCTTGCCGCACCCGGTCGGGCCGAGCAGCAGGATGTTCGACTTGGCCAGCTCGACGCCGTCGTTGCCGGAGCCCGGCGCGCCGGCCGCCTCGGCCTGGATCCGCTTGTAGTGGTTGTAGACCGCGACGGCGAGGGCCTTCTTGGCCTGCTCCTGCCCCACGACGTAGTTGTCGAGGAACTGGCAGATCTCCATCGGCTTGGGAAGCTCTTCCCACTTCACCTCGCCGGACTCGGCCAACTCCTCTTCGATGATCTCGTTGCAGAGATCGATGCACTCGTCGCAGATGTAGACCCCGGGGCCCGCGATGAGCTTCTTGACCTGCTTCTGCGACTTGCCGCAGAAGGAGCATTTGAGTAGGTCGCCGCCGTCACCGATCCGTGCCACCTACGTTCTCCCTGCACTCATCGACCGGAGCTCCGGCCACGACCTGCGGAGGTCTGACGCTCCGCCCGTCTTCTTCTCACCCCGCCGGTCGCCCGGCGCAGCGGTACGGCCCCGACGTTACCCGCTGACGGAGGTTTCTCCGACCCCCAAAACGGGTGTGTCAGAGGTCGGCCGGCAACCGGCCCGGCCGACCTCCGTCCCCAAACTGGTCAGCTGGCGGCGTTGGCGGCCAGCAGGCCCTTCTTGCGGCTGCTGAGGATCGTGTCGACCAGCCCGTACTCGCGGGCCTCCTCGGCCGTCATGATCTTGTCCCGGTCGATGTCCTTGCGAACCAGGTCGACCGCGCGGTTGCAGTGCCGGGAGAGCATCTCCTCCAGCTGCGTACGCATCCGCAGGATCTCCCGGGCCTGGATCTCGATGTCCGAGCCCTGCCCGTAGCCGCCCTCGGTGGCCGGCTGGTGGATGATGATCCGCGAGTTCGGCAGCGCCATCCGCTTGCCCGGGGTGCCCGCGGAGAGCAGCACCGCAGCAGCGGAGGCGGCCTGGCCGAGGCAGACCGTGGAGATGTCCGGGCGGACGTACTGCATGGTGTCGTAGATCGCCGTCATCGCGGTGAACGAGCCACCCGGCGAGTTGATGTACATGATGATGTCCCGGTCGGGGTCCGTCCCCTCCAGGGTGAGCAGCTGGGCCATCACGTCGTTGGCCGACGCGTCGTCCACCTGGACACCGAGGAAGATGATGCGGTCCTCGAAGAGCTTGTTGTACGGGTTGGACTCCTTGACCCCGTACGACGTGCGCTCGACGAACGACGGCAGGACATAGCGGTTGTGCACGGCCGCGAACTGGGGCGGCAGGCTCAGGTCGGTCATCGTCTGCTCCTCGATCAGCTCAGGGTCCCGGCGCCCTCGGGAACCTGGGCGGCCCCGGTGATCACCTTGTCGATGAAGCCGTAGTCCACGCCCTCCTGGGCGGTGAACCAACGGTCCCGGTCCGAATCCGCCTCGATCTGCGTCGGCTGCTGACCGGTGTGGAAGGCGACCCGCTCCTGGAACATCCGCTTGGTGTACAGCATCTGCTCGGCCTGGATCGCGATGTCGGCGGCGGTGCCGCCCATGCCGCCGGACGGCTGGTGCATCATGATCCGGGCGTGCGGCAGGGCGTAACGCTTGCCCTTGGTGCCCGCACAGAGCAGCAGCTGGCCCATTGAGGCGGCCATGCCCATCGCCACGGTCGACACGTCGTTGTCGATGAACTGCATCGTGTCGTAGATGGCCATGCCGGAGTAGACCGAGCCACCGGGCGAGTTGATCCAGAGGTTGATGTCGCGGTCCGGATCCTCCGCGGCGAGCAGCAGCAGCTGCGCGCAGATGCGGTTGGCGACCTGGTCGGTCACCTCGCTGCCAAGGAAGATGATCCGCTCCTTGAGCAGCCGGTTGTAGACCGAGTCGTCGAGGTTGCCAATGGTGTCACCGCCACGGGCGTCAATAGCCCGCAGTGGCTTCGCTGGGATGTGCATGTCGGTCATGGCAGCCCTTCGCTTTCCGTACCGTCGTGTCCGACACTAACCGCTGGGCCGGCCGGCAGAGTCCCGGTCCGGGCACTGTTCGCTCTCAGCGCAGCACCGCGAGGCGTACCCGGAAATGGGATCGGGCCACCACCCACCGCGACCGGCGGACGGTGGCCCCACCCGGCGATCAGTGCTCGTGCGAGTGCTCCTGCTCGCTGGCCTCGCGCAGCGCGTCCAGGGTGACCACGTTGCCGGCCGCGTCCTTGATCGTGATGCGCTCCATGACGGTCGACAGCGCCTTGCCCCGCCGGACGTCGCCGTAGACCGCGCCGGCCGTGCCGGAGCGGACCAGCTGGTCGTAGTACTGCTGGGGGGCCATGCCGGCGCGCTGGGCGCGGTGGACGATCTCGTGGCCGAACTCGTCGTCGGAGACCTGCACGTCCTCGGCGTCGGCGAGCGTGTCGAGCAGCAGCTGGACCTTGACGCCCTGGGTGGCGGCCTCGGTCAGCTCGGTGTCGATCTGCTCCTCGGTCTTCTCCTCGGCGGCGAGGTAGTCCTCCAGGGAGGCGCCGATGCGCTCCAGCTGATCCACCATCGCCTGCTTGCGGCTCTCCACCTCGTCGCGGATGACGCCCTCCGGCGCCGGCACCTCGGCCGCCTCGACAAGCTGCTCGAGGGCCTTGTCCCGGGCGGCGTAGATCTGCTCGACCCGCTTGCCCCGGGTGACCCGCTCCCGCAGGTCGCCGCGCAGCTCCTCGATGGTGTCGAACTCGCTGGCGAGCTGGGCGAAGTCGTCGTCCAGCGCCGGCAGCTCCTTCTCCTTGACCGTGCGCACGGTCACCACCACGTCGGCGTCACGGCCGGCGAAGTCCCCGCCGACGAGCTGCGTGGTGAACGTGGTGTCGTCACCCGCGGCGAGACCCACAACCGCCTCGTCCAGACCCGGCAGGAGCTGCTTGCTGCCCACCTCGTGGGAGATGTTGCTGGCCGAGCCGCCCGGCACCTCCTCGCCGTCCACCGTCGCGCGCAGATCGATCTGGACGTAGTCGCCCTCCGCCGCCGCGCGTTCGACGGTCTTCAGGGTGGCGAAGCGCTCACGCAGGTTCTTCACCTGCTCGTCGATCTCGGTGTCGTCCACCTGCAGCTCGTCGACCGTCACCTCGATGGAGGCCAACTCGGGCACGGTGATCTCCGGCCGCACGTCGACCTCGGCGGTGAAGTTGAGCGAGTCGCCGTCGTTGAACTCGGTGATCTCCACCTCGGGGCGACCCAGGGTCTTCAGGTCGTGCTCACGCACCGCCGAGAGGATGTTCTGCGGGATGGCCTCCTGCACCGCCTCGTTGAGCACGGTGCCCCGACCGACCCGCTGGTCGATGATCGCGGCCGGCACCTTGCCCTTACGGAAGCCAGGAATCTGGATCTGCTGGCCGATCTCCCGGTACGCCTTCTTGAGGCTCGGCTCGAGCTCGACGAACGGCACCTCGATGGCGAGCCGCACGCGCGTCGGGCTCAGAGTCTCGACGGTGCTCTTCACAGGCGTACTCCTTGACGGATCTCGGTTTGAGTCTGGGCGCTCTTTCGGCCCATCGAGTGTAGGCGAGCCGACCCGGCGGACCGGCAGCGCCCAGGCACCGCAGCAACGGCGGAGACCGGCGACGACCGGCGCCCGGGACGACCCGGCCGCGAGCGGCAGTCGGGGTGGCGGGATTTGAACCCACGGCCCCTCGCTCCCAAAGCGAGTGCGCTACCAAGCTGCGCCACACCCCGTGGCGACGAGCAGTCTATGCCGTCGGTCCGACAACGGGATGCCGGGGCGTCACCCAACCCGCCGAACGCCCACAAAACAGACACCGGCGGCACGGGGTCGCCCCTCTGTGCCGTCCCACCCGGCGGAGGCCACACTTTGCGGGATGTTGCGGTCTCCGGACGGCGCGAGACCACGACAGGCCGGAAGTTGTGTGGATCATGAACGGCGCGGCACGCGGATACGGCCGCGCGGGCGCCACGGGCATTGGGTAGGCTGTCGGGCACGTCCCTCGTTCGGGGCGTACGCGGGCGTAGCTCAATGGCAGAGCTTCAGTCTTCCAAACTGACGGTGCGAGTTCGATTCTCGTCGCCCGCTCCAGCAACACCGGCCCAGGTCAACGGCGTGATCGCCGAGCCTGGGCCGTTCCCGTTCCTCGCACCGCACCTCAGGGGCAAGCTGCGGCGGGTTCACCGGCTCCCCGCCGAGGCACCCGAGCACCAAGACTGCCAGCGCCGCCACGAGCCGCGGGTTTGTCGTCCCGCGGGGCGACGGTGGCGGACCGGCGCGCTCAGATCGATGACGGGCATAGGGCAAGTGCCCTGATGGGCAGGTAACCCGCTCGTACCGACGCGGGCCATCCACGAGCCAGTAACCGTGGAGCCCCAGCGGTCATGAGCGGGCACGAGCAAAGCTGTACGACACGCAGACCTGCTGACGATCGCAGAGCGATCGGCGCCGCCTAACGCTCTTCTTCGAGGTCACACCCGAGGTTCGCTGATCGCGGCTTCGATGCGCAGTCCGATCCCGGTGGCGACGAGGAGACCCGCCAGGATGTGCGGCTCGGTCGACCCGTTGTCGCTCGACAGCGTGATGGCCGAGACGAGGAAGCCGGCGACCAGGGCCAGGTTCCCGAGGATGCGGACCGTGGAAGCACGCCTCGAAGCAGGGTTCACCGGAGGACCGTACCGGAGGCCGAGGGCCGGGCCGGACCGGTCACGGAAGGCGGAGGCGGCGCTGTAGCCAGGTGACGACCAGTTCGTCGAAGCCCGGGGCTCGGGCCGCACCGGCGTACGTCCGGATGTTGTGGTCGGCGCCGGGGAAGACCACGATCTCGTGGTCGGTGTGGCCTGCCTCGCGAAGGATGCTGGTGATGGCCCGCACGCTCGCCGGCACTGGTACGAGCAGGTCGTCGGCGCCGAAGATGGCCAGCAACGGGCAGGTGAGTTCCGTGAGCGCGGCGGTCGGGTCGTGGTCGGCGATGCCGGCCAGGAAGGCGATCGACCGGGGTGTCGTTCCGGCCAGCCTGGGGTACCACGGGGCGCTCTCCCACCGCGCCTGCCCGGCGTGGACGCGTACCGGATCCTCGCCGGAGCGCACCCGACGGACCTGGTCGTGAAGCAGCGCCACCGCCTGCTGGACGTCCGCGTCGCGGTGGCCCTCGGCGGGTAGCTGGTGGCGCAGCCGGTGCTCCTCCTGGGCCAGTACGCCCACCCCCGGGCCCGACACGCAGACCACCGCCGCGACGGTGTCACTCCGGGAGGCCGCGAGTTGGGCCACCCAGCCGCCCTGGCTGCCACCGATCAGCGCGACCGCGTCGGCTCGGATGTCCGGCCGGTCTCGCAGGGTGCGGACCGCGACCAGCGTCTCGTCGGCCCGGTCGGTGAGGGTCTGGCGGGTCCAGTCGCCGGTCGAGGAGCCAGAGCCGGGCTTGTCGTAGGCGAGGCTGGCGAAGCCGGCGGCGGCCAGGCGGGTCGGCCAGGCGCCCAGGTCACGGCCGCCCGGCCCGGAGCCTTCCACGAAGACCACCGCCGGGTACGGGCCCGGCCAGGGCGGTCGGACCAGGTCGCCGACCAGGTCGTCGCCGTCGTGCCGGAACGACAGCTCCGTCGACACCGGCTCGAACAACACGTCGCCAAGATATCCATTCATCCCCGCCAACGGGGATGGGCGGTCCTCCGGCTATCCGGTGGACGTGCGCCGGAGGACCAGTTTCCGATCCTCCTCGGGCAGGGCCTCGGCGGCCAGCAGCTGCGGCAACAGCTCCGGTTCGAGGGTCAGCGCGCGGAAGGCCAGCTCGATGGTCACCTGGTGGTCGGGCCGCTGCACGATCTCGATCGGGTCGGTGGCGCGGAGCTGGCCGGGCACGATCACCCGCAGGTACGCGCCGGGCACGGCGGCCCGGGTGAATCGCTTGATCCAGCCTTGCTGTCGCAGCCAGCCCTGAAACGTCCCGCACGGGATTCTCGGGCACGAGACTTCCAGGATGACGTCGGGCCCGATCCGCCAGCGCTCGCCGATCAGGGCACGGTTGACATCGAGGCCGGCGGTTGTCAGGTTCTCTCCGAAGCCGCCGTTGCCGAGCGTGGTGCCCAGTTCGGTTTCCCAGCGGTCCAGGTCTTCCCGGGCGTAGGCGTAGACGGCCTGGTCGGTGCCGCCGTGGTGTTTCACGTCGTAGACCCGGTCGCCCACCAGGCCGACCTCGCCGGTGCCCTTGGGGCCGGGGACCACGACGGCCACCGGACCCTCGACCGGACGTTTGTCGATGCCGGTCAACGCGGTCTCCTTCCACGGGTTGGGTCGCGGGCGGCCGACGTTGACTGTGAGCACCTTCATGCGGCGACGGTACGACGGTGAACCCGATCCGAGCGAGTACTTTCCAGCCCGCGCTGGACGAGGGCTGCACGGGTGGGACCGACGGGGCCGGGCTCAGCGTGCCGCGTGTTCGGCGCGGGCGGATGCGCCCACCTCGTGCAGGTGTCGCAGGGCCTGCCGATAGGAGGCGAGGAGACCGGTCTGTTCGTAGGCGACGCCGATCTCGGCGCAGTACGCCTGCACGATCGGTTGGGCCCGGCGCAGGTTGGGCGTCGGCATGCCGGGGAACAGGTGGTGCTCGATCTGGTAGTTCAGTCCGCCGAGCGCCACGTCGGTCAGCCAGTTGCCGTGGATGTTGCGGGAGGTCAGTACCTGTTTGCGGAGGAAGTCCTCGTCGCCGGTCGGGTGTGGCATGCCCTTGTGGTTGGGGGCGAACGTCATGCCCAGGTAGACGCCGAACAGAGCCTGGTGCAGCAGCAGGAAGGCGATGGCCTGGAGCGGCGCGAGGACCGCCAGCAGCGCCGCGAGGTAGCCGACGGCGTGCAGGATCAGCAGGGCGCTCTCGACGCCGCGCCGCCGCACCGTGCCGTCGCGCAGGGCCTTGACGCTGGACACCTTCAGGCTCGCGGCGAGCAGCGTCAGCAGGGGAAAGAACAGGACGGCCTGGTGCCGGGTGATGAAGCCTTTCAGCCCGCGCCGGCCGACGGCTGACTGCGCGGCCCAGATCAGCACCTCGGGGGCCACGTCCGGGTCCAGGTCGTCATGGTTGGGGTTGTTGTGGTGACGGGTGTGCTTGTCCATCCACCAGCCGTAGCTCATTCCGACGCAGAGATTGCCGGCGAGCAGTCCGGCGAGTTCACTGGGCCGTCTGGTGCGAAACACCTGGCGGTGCGCCAGGTCGTGCGCCACGAGTGCGACCTGGGCGAACGTGACGGCGAGGAAGACCGCCGTGATCATCTGCCACCAGGAGGAGCCGACCAGGAGGAACGCCGTCCAGCCGCCGAGATACATGAGCGCGACGACGCCCAGCCGGACGGCGTAGTAGGCGGGCCGGCGTCGCATCAGTCCGGCGCCGGTGATCCGGCGGGAGAGTACGGCGAAGTCACTGCCGGTCGTCGTGGTTGTCATGGCTTCAGCAGACCGCCCGCGACCCCGTGCCGTCAGGAGCGCTAACCCCCCGCTGCGAAGGGGTGCTGGCACCACCGACAAGCGGCGGCCGTCGTGGGCACAATATGACCTGTGGACGTGGCCGGAGCTGGTGAGCGGGTGCCCCCGTGGGTCCGGCGAGGTGGACGCTCCGTGCTGGCCGGCGCGGCCGGGATCGGTCTGGCGCTGACGAACCTTCCGCTGCTCGTCCTGTCGATCGCCTCGTTGGCGCTGGTGCCGGTGCCCTTCCTCGGCATGGCGCTCGTGCCCTGGACGACGAACTTGGTCAGGAAGCGCACTGATCTTGAGCGGCGGCTCGCCTCCCGGGCCGGTGTCCCGGTGGCACGTCCGTACCACCCGCCTCCGGAACGCGGCGTGCCCGGCGGCTGGCGACGCTTCCGGTGGACCCTGACCGACCCGGCCACCTGGCGGGACCTCGCCTGGCTCGTGCCGGGCGCCGTAGTCGGGATCGCCGTCGGCGCGATCGTTGTGGCCATTCCGCTGTACGGGCTGGCGGGTCTGACGCTGACGCCGGTGTGGATCTGGATGGGTACCGACTGGTACGGCTACGGCACCGTCTGGTCCGTCGACACGTTCGGCGAGGCTGTGCTCTGCGTGCCGCAGGGTGCCGCCATCCTGGCCGGTGGGCTGTGGGTGGCGCCGTGGCTACGGCGGGTCGACGCCTCCTTCGACCGGCTCCTGCTCGCCCCGACCAGAGCCGCCGAACTCCGATTGCGGGTCACCCAGCTGACCGTGACCCGTGCCGACACGGTGGACGCCCAGGCCGCGGAGCTGCGCCGCATCGAGCGCGACCTGCACGACGGCATCCAGGCGCGGCTCGTCTCGCTGGGCATGATGATCGGTCTCGCCGACGAGCTGATCGACCGGAACCCGGCAGCGGCTCACGAGATGCTCGCCGAGGCGCGTAAGTCCAGCGGCACGGCGCTGGTCGAGCTGCGGCATCTCGTCCGCGGCATCCACCCGCCCGTACTGGCGGAACGCGGGCTGGTCGGCGCGGTGCGGGCACTGGCGCTCAGCCTGCCGGTGCCGATCACGGTCGACGCCGATCTTTCTGGCCGGCTCGACACTCCCGTCGAGTCGGCGGCGTACTTCGCCGTGGCCGAGACCCTGACCAACGTGGTCCGGCACAGTCGCGCGCAGCACGCGTGGGTGTCGCTGTGCCACGACGCGGGGCGGTTGGCCATGGTGGTCACCGACGACGGGGCGGGAGGCGCCGACTCCGCCGCCGGTACCGGCCTGCGCGGTATCGAACGCCGCCTCGCCGCCTTCGATGGCACGATGACGCTGTCGAGCCCACCCGGTGGGCCCACCGTCATCACCATGGAGTTGCCGTGCGCGTTGTCATCGCCGAGGACCACGCACTCCTTCGCGACGGACTGACCCGGCTCCTGCGTGCCTTCGACTTCGACGTCGTCGCGTCCGTCGACAACGGCCCGGCACTGCTGCCCACCCTGGTCACCCACCGGCCCCAGGTGGCGGTGATCGACGTACGCCTGCCCCCGACGTTCACCGACGAGGGCTTGCAGGCCGCGATCGCGGCCCGCACCCAGATACCCGGGCTGCCGATCCTCGTGCTCTCCCAGCACGTCGAGCCCATGTACGCCCGCGAGCTGCTCAGCACCCCGCATGGTGGGGTGGGCTACCTCCTCAAGGATCGCGTCTTCGATGTCGGTGAGTTCGTCGACGCCGTCCGCCGGGTCGCCGCCGGCGGCAGCGCCATGGACCCGGAGGTGATCTCACAGCTCCTCGCCCGCCGGGAGCCGCTGGCGGTGCTCACCGCCCGCGAGCGGGAGGTGCTCGGCGAAATGGCCGAGGGCCGCTCCAACGCCGCCATCGCCACCAAGCTCCGCATCACCGAGAAGGCGGTGAGCAAACACATCAACAACATCCTCACCAAACTGGACATGCCGCCTTCCGACGACGACAACCGGCGCGTACTCGCCGTACTGGCGTACCTCAACGCCTGATCCGGAACGCGCCCGATCCGGTACGGCGGAGGTATACGCGACGCGTCGCCGGGGTAGCAGGCGGTGGTGACCTTCTCGATCGTCGCCCGCTGCCGACGTACCGGCGAGCTGGGCGTGGCCGCGCTCACCGCCAAAGCCCGGGGTGGGCAAACTGGTGAGCGATGCGCTCGACCTCGCCGAGCGGCTCCTGCTCTCGATCGAACTCGGTGAGGACGCCGGCGGCGACCGGCACGGGGCGCGGTCAGCGACCGTGACGGTGATCGGCGATCAGCCGTACCCCCGGTGGGACCTGCGGGTCGACGACCACGACCATCCGGCGAAGGAGCTGCGCCGGCTATACGACGTCTTCCACGAGGAGATGGCGCTGGCCGTGCGGCAGCTGCCCACCCGGGACGACCCGATGGGTGAGGCCGCCCGCCACATTCTCGGCTGATGCGGTACGCGTCGCATCGGGCGTCCTGCCAGCCGAGGTCAGTCGTTTCCGGCCGGGTCGGTGGGGTGCGCCTCGCCCGCTGGGCTCGTTCCTCCTGGAGCCGCCGGTGAGGGCTTGTTGAAGTGGATCAGGAAGTCGGGGACGCCGACGAGTTCGGTAACCTCGGGGCTGGGCTTGTCCTGGCCGCTGATGACCACCGTGCCGAAGTCCGCCGGAGTGAACGGGGCACCAGTGGCGAGAGCCGCCCGGACGTCCTCGATCTGCTGCTCCGTCACCCGTAGATAGCTGTAGATCTCGTCGCCGGCCATGTTCACACCGAGGATCAGCAGCAGCGCCAGCTTCGACGACTCGTCCTCCCGTACCCCCGACGTGGCCTCGGCAGCCGGCGGGCCGCCCTGGGCCCGGCGGCCGGCCAGCCACGACGAGCCGTGTTCCGTGTTCGGCCGGCCGGCGGTGACCGACGGCAGCAGGGCACGCAGCGGCACCGCGGCCGTCGCCGCGGCGCCGGTCAGCTCGCCGAGCTGCTGGGCCAGGAGCGTCGGTAGCTCGATGTTCTCCGTCTGCCGGAGATACTCGACCTGGTAGTGGATCGGCTCGGCAGTCGGCACGTCGCCGGTCAGTCGGAGGGTCACGGGCTCCCCGCCGATGCCTGAGGCAGGTAGCACCAGACCGGTGTGCGCGGCCTCCGTCTCGCGCGACCGCCGGTCCGATTCGAGCCATGCGACTGCCTGCCGGGAGGCGTCCGCCAGGGATCCCAGGCTGCTGATCCGGCCGTCACGTTCGAGCAGGACCTGCCGGGTCGCGTCCGGGCGACGGACCACGCCGGCCACCGCGGCCAGGGCGGTCCGTTGCTCCTCGGGCCCGAGGGCACCCTGCTTCGCGAGCGCGGCGAGCATCTGCACGGCGAAGTAGGCCCGGGCGGCGAACGGGTCGGCAGCGGCCCGGACGAGTTCCGCAAGGCCCGCCTCCGTGACCCGGTCCAGCCAGCGGAAGGATCCGAGGACCCGCTCACCGACCGAGTCGGTGTCCCAGGCCAGGTCCAGCAGCGCCCGCAGCGACGGCGCGTCACCGTCGCCCAGGATGGCCAGCAACGCACCCGCCACGCTGCGGGTGTGCCACCGTGGTTCGTTTCGCAGCAGGGTCAGCAGCAGGTCCGGCACGTCGCGCGGCTCACCGGCCACCGCCTCCCGCAGGGCTGCCGGTTGTTGCGTGGCCACCGCGTACAGCACCGACAGGTAGTCGGCGGCCATGTCCGACCGCCACGAACTGGACGCCTCAAGCAGGCTTGAGAGCTGCTCGACGACACGGTCGAGCAGCAGAGCGAGCAGCGGGTCCGGGGCAGCCAGCGGAGCGCTGTCGCCCGCCGGGACACCGCGAAGCACGAACCGTGCGGCCCGCCGCAGATCGGCCAGCCACGGGTCGCCGATCAGAAACGGGTCCACCGCCCCGACGAGGCCACGCAACACGAGGTCAGGCGCGATGACGCCGTCGTCCTCGATCGTCACGCCGGCCCGGGCGAGGGCGGTCAACGCGGCGACCGCGATCGAATCGCCAGGATCGCGGGCGAGCATCCACAGCTCCGCCACGGCCTCCGTGGTGTCCAGTTGGGGTGCCTCCCACGGCACCCGGTGCAGCAGGAACCCGAGCCCGTCGCAGGCGGCCTCGGCGAGCACGTCACCGGAGAGCGCCTCACCGAGCAGCGAGTCGAGGGAGAGAGCGGTCACGGGAAGGATCTGGCCGAGCAGTCGCAGCGCCTCCGCCGCCGCTTCGTCGCCGCTCTCGTTGACGCACTGACGGGCGGGGGCAACTGCCCGCCGCAGCCGGGGGGCCTCCATCCCGAACCGGCTCGGCGACCAGGCGACGCCGCGCAGCGCCCACAGGGCCCGCACCTGTTCCTCATCGGAGAGCCGGGGCAGCTCCGCCAGCAGCATGTCGAAGACCGGCAGGCGTAGGTGGCCCAGCGTCACGAGCAGCCGACGCCGACCCTCCGGCTCCTGCGACAGCAACTCCAGCGCCGACCTCAGGACGACGGGCGAGTCGTGCACGACGTCGGTCAGCGCCCACGAGAGGTCGCTGTAGAGGTTGTGGTGCCGTTCGCGGGTGGCGCAGACCAACCGGACGAGTTCCACGACCGTTGCCGCACCGAGCGTACTGGCCCGCAGTTTCGGTGGGCCCTGCCCGCCTCGGGACACCGAGGCGATGGCCGTCCGCGTCCTCAGCCGGACTCGGTCGTCAGCGCTGCTGAGCAGCTCCGGCAGGCGGGCCACCGCCGGCGGGTCCAGCTCACCGGACTCGATCGCCAGCAGCGTTGCGACGCCCGACAGGTCGGCATGGGGATGCTCGCGCCACCGGCGCAGACTCGTCAGCCGTGCGCTGGCCCGCCCGGCGGCCAGCAGGTCGACGGCATCGGCGACCTGCTGCGCCGCGACAATCGCGTCGATGCCGGCGGCAGCTGGCTCGTCCAGTCGAAGCGGTGTCACCCCGGCTGCCGCCCGCGCGAGCAGGGCGGCCAGCGCGGCCGGTCGTAGTTCGGCGTCAGACAGCGCGGACCAGGCGGTACGTTCCGATGTGAACCGGCTGATCGTGTCCCGCAACAGGTCGAGCCCACGACGGCACAGCACTGCCGTGGTGAGCGCTGCCCAGCCCTGCGTCGCATCCGCGTCCCGGCCGAGGTTCTCGTGGCTGAGCAGCGCACCAGCGGCGTCTCCCCGGGCGATGCTGCGCTCGCGGCGTGAGGTCAGCATCGCCTCGCACCGTCGGCGCAGGGCCTGCGTCTCGTCACCGGTCAGCGGGGGGAGGACCGACAGCACGCGGGCGATCTCGTCCGGCGGGGCGTCCCGCAGTGCGACGAGTGCCTCGCGTAACAGGCTCTCCTCGGCCTCCTGGTCCATCCACCGGGCTGTCCGGGCGAGCGCGCTGGCGCGGGCGGCCGGATCGTCGAGCTGCCGGGCGGCGGTCACCGCCCGCTCCAGCAGGTCGGGGCCGGGTGCGACCAACCGCTCCTGCACGGCGAGTTCGATCGCCCGCAACCGTTGGTGTCCATCGGTCAGGCCACCGAGTGCCCGGTCGAGTGTGCGCACGGTCCACCGGTCGCCGAGCAGCGCCGCGAGCCGGATCTGCGCGCGAAGCGCGGGGTATCCGGATCCGGGCTGTCCGTTGCGCCGGTCGAGGCGGGCAAGCGCCGTCGGATCGCCCGGTAAGCCGTCCCCGACCAGCGGTGCGTCGCCGGCCGACTGCTCGACGTCTTCGGCCATGTCGTGCTGATCCGGGCTATCCGCCGCGCCCTCGCCGGCCGGCTCCGCGGAGCCGGCCGCACCCAGCCGTTCGAGGGTACGTCGGGCGCTGGTCGGATCGGTGACCAGCACTTCCATGGCGAGGCAGGCCGCCTCGGTCCGGAATCCCGCGGCGATGATCTGCTCGGCGAGCCGGTCAAGGAACCAGCATCGGAGGAATCCCCAGCGGGGGTGCAGCCCCGCGAGCACCGTGAGTGCCTCCGCGAGGTCACCGGTGGGCGGTGAGAGCGGGTCCAGCAGCCAGTCGTCAGTGCCAGCGGCGACGACGGACTCGGTCTGCGCCACCCTGGCGACCGCCGAGGCCAGGCCACCCGCAGCCGCGGCGATGTCCCTACCTGCGACATCGAGCATGACGGCAGTCCCGTACTCCTTGTCGTCGCTGAACCCGCAGACCAGGAGCGCCAACTCCTCGGGCAGGTACCGCCCGATCGTTGTACCGCCGTCGACTCGGGGGTGTCCGACGACCCAGAGTGCGCGCACCACGTCGGTGAAGGTGTCCCGGGAAAGCTCGGCCGCCCCGGCTTCGTCCCCGGCCGGTCGGGCTCCGGCTGCCAGCGGTCCGAGGCCGGCGAGCGCGTCGCCGAGCAGCATCTCGGTTCGGCCCAGCCGCCACCGGGCTCGCCGCCGGACCGCCTCCACTGTGGCGGTGTCCTCGGTCGGGTCACCTGCCGGCGCCATGAGCGGAGCCGACTGCTCGCCGATGTCCAGTACCAGCCAGGCCGCCAGGGCGTCGCCGCGTGCCTCGGGATCGAGCTGCCGGTCAGCGAGCAGCTCGGCGAGCAGGTCCGGCAGGTCGGTGCCGGGCACGGCCGCACGCAACCAGGCCAACAGCCGATCCGTCAGTGGACTGTCGACCGCGATCTGTTCCGGCCGAAACGCCACCGGTTGGGGGCCACGGGCCGCGATCGCCGGCTCGATGAGGGTGTCGAGCAGGACCGCGGCGCGGTAGCGCTCGGCCGGTTCGCTGGTCGGCGCGGAGAACACCGACACGGCCTCGTCCCGGCGACGCAGCCAATGGATCATGTCGAGGAAGGGGATACCGCCGTAGAGGCAGAGGACGAGTCGGAGCCATCCGATGTCGCCGCGGACCCGGTCGCGCAGCGAAGCCTCACTCGTCAGGGCGGTACGCATCTGGTTGCGTACGCCGATCGTGGTGGTGCTGCGGATGCCGGCCCGACGTCTGCCACCGCCGGCGCCGGCGGTCGACGGTACGACGCTGACCATCGCGTCGACCAGCGCCTGCTGCGGGGCGTCCAGCCCGGCCCGGACCGCCTCTGGATCACCGCCCCCGGTCGCGGTCATCCGTCGGTGCAGCACGGTGAGCAGTGCGCGGGTCACCTGCCAGCCATGGTCCGCGCCGTCGCGGTACTGCGCCTGCAGGAGCGCCTGCACCACCGACCGGTCGTCCAGACGTAGCGCGTCGATCAGGCGGGCGGCGGCGACCATCGTCGCCGGTGCCGGATCACGCAGGTGCTCGCAGAGCGCTTCGCAGATCAGTCGAGGTGGGGTGTCGCCCTCCACGTTGGCGGTCCAGCGCAGCAGCGGCTCCAGCATCCGGGCACCGTCCGGGTGCAGCGTGTCGACGGCGCCGGTGAGCTCGGCCTCGGTCTCCACCGCCACCCGGACCAGGGCACGCAGGTGCTGCCGCCGCAGCCCGGCGACGTCAGCCAGGCTGTGGCTGAGCATCTCGGCGGCGAGTCGCCGGCCGGGCCCGGCGAGCAGGACGTCGAGGACCGAGGTGAAGACGCTCTCCGAGGCTCGGCTGAGCTGACCGAGGGCGAGCCGGACCGCTTCCAGCCAACGCGGATCGCCGAGACGGTCGCTGATGCCGGCGACGACCGCGTCCACCGTGTCGGCGTCGATCAACCACCGGCCGGCGAAGTACTCCTGCACCGTCAGGTGCCGGAACCCGTACAGCCCCTGCCCCCGGTCGGTGAGCAGGTCGATGCCGGCGATCACCACGTCCACCTGCTCGGCCACGGCCGGCGGAACCGGCTCGCCCAGCAGGCCCAGCGCCCGATCGCACAACTCGATGAGCGTCGGACGGTCGACGAGCCCACTTCGCGACACGTCGTGTATCTGGTACGCGACCGCGGCCTGCAGCCGGATCAGGGTGTCGACCGACGTGTCCGGGAACCGCAGCCCACCCCGCCGCACCGCGTACTCGACCATCGCGGTGTAGAGATCTGCCCGCAACCACCGGTCACGACGCGTACCGGGACGTCCGGCGAGTCCGGACAGGACCGCCGAGATCAACGACACCAGCAGGTACGGGTTGGCGGCAAGCTGCCCTACGGCGGCACCTCCACCGCTGATCACCTGGTCGATCTCGGTCCGTCTCGCTGCCTGGCTGCCCTCGGGGACGTTGGCGGCGGCGAAGTAGCCGCCGAGCCAGAAGTCGATGACCGCGCTGCCCCCGTCGCGGTCGAGCGGGCCGATCAGCAACTGCTCGAACCGCTCGTTGAGCGCCGCCGCGTAGTAGCCCGCGATCCGGCTGGTGATGATCGTCTGGTTGCCGCGGGCCCGGACGGGATGGTCGAGCCGGGCACCGCCGGACGCGGCGAAGACGTCCAGCGCGGCGGCCATGGAGCGGCGGTCGGCCAGGGTGGGTACCTCGTCGAGCCCGTCGACGATGAGAACCAGCCGCCGGCTGCGCAGTGCCACCCGGGCCATCCTGGCCAGTTCGTCAGGTGGCAACCGGTCGCCGCTGGCCGGGTCGGCGGGGGCCGCACCGGCCCAGCCGAGCTGGATGGCCAGGGCAGCCAGTCCCTCCGCCGACTCCTCCGCCCCGGCCAGGCCGACGGCGAGATCGGCGGCGCGGCAGAGCACCGGCAGCCGCCGCAGCACGTCGCGCTCACCGTCGTCGGCGAGTTGCCGTGCGGCAGTGTCGTGCGCGAGCCGACGGACCATGCTGCTCTTTCCGCTGCCGGGCTCGCCGAGCACGATGGCCCGCCAGACCGTGCCGGCCAGCTGGTCCGGGGACAGATCCGGCAGCCCGGCAAGGTCGAGCCGATCGATGGAGCGTGCCGAGGACAGATACGTCGGCAGCGGTCGGTCGGCGAGCGCCGCGAACTCGGCGTCGCTGTTCGGTGTCGGGCCGCCGCCACCGGCGGTCTGACGGGCACGACTGCGCAGATGGTCGAGTTCGGTGACCCGGGCGCGACCGGTCGAACCGTCGCGGACCAGTGGCCCCGGTGGCGGGCACTGGGCCAACGACATCGTCACGGGCACCCCGGCGATCACGCTGTCGATGCCGCTGTGCGTCCGCTGTACCCAGCGCAGGTATGCCTCGCGTACCGGGGCGAGCACGTCCTCGTCGGCCGCCTGGTCCCGGGCGGCGATCGGCTCGGCGCGCGGCGTCAACCGCACAGCCCGGACCAGCCGGTCGGTCGCGGCGACCTCGCCGACGGCGACCACCGGCATTCCGGCGAGTCGTCGATCGATCGCCTCGGGCCAGTTGTCCGGCTGGCCGAGCAGCACCAGGCCACTGCGGTCCGGATGGTTGTCGAGCCAGTAGGCGACCTGGTCGCGCACCCGCCGGTCGCGCACCACCGAGCTGTCCCGACCGACCACGACGAGAAGTGCCGCCTTGTCCATGACGGCGTACACCATTTCCCAGTCGTCGGGCTGGTGCAGGTGCCCGCCGGAGTAGAAGAGCTGCATGGGCAACGGGTCCAGCGCCACGAGCAGTGTCTGCTCGACCCAGTCCCGGTCGCTTTCCGGGTAGCAGACGAAGGCGGTGGTCGATGGCTGCGGATGCGCGGCCGACAGCGCCACCGTGAGACGTTCGATGACGCCGCTGTTGGCGATGTTCGTGCCGCCCGTGTTCGCCTGTCCGGCGGCGCCGGTCGTACCGCCGGGCAGGGTGCCGAGCAATCCGGCGAGCACGTCGGCAGGCGGTTGAGGTGGTCGACCGATGGGTGGCACGTCGTCCGGCGGCGGTGTCACCGAACCAGGAAACCCGGCTGGCGGGAGGCGCACAACCGTACGTGGCGCGGCCATTACTGACCGAACGGTTTAGCCGGCTCGGGAAGCGACGGGCCACGATGGAGCCATGTGGGGTAGTCGGTGGGCCGTCAGGTGGGTCGTGATCTCCGCGGTGGGGGGCGCCATGCTGCTGACCGCCGGCGTGGTCTTCCTGGCACGGGAGGGGCTCGAACGCGCGAGCTGGTGGGCCGGCCTGGGCGCATTCCTGGTCACAGTGGTCAGTGCCGCGGTCGCCGTGACGCGCGCCCGGGTGCGGCAGTCCTCGACCGATCCCCTGCCGTCCGCGTCATCCGCCGCACCGGATGCTCCGTCACCTGCCGACGGCGGCGACGACCACCAGCGCCACGAACCGATCCAGCGCACCGGCGATGTCCAGCAACGCAACAGCGGCGGCGTCAACATCGCGAACACCGGCACCATCGGCCGGGCCGAGGTCCGGACCGACGGGGGGACCAACTGGTGAGGCCCTTTCTCATCCCGTGCCAGTTCGGGGCGGCACGCGCCCCGTTTCCGCTGTACGCCGGCGAGCCGGCGGCCGGCACCCATCCGATGGAACAGCAGTCCGCCTGGTTGGGGCGGGTACGCGGCGGAACGGTACCGGTGGAGGTGATGGACTCGTTCGCAAAACTCTTCGCGATCGCACTCGAGAACAACGTCTCCTTCGAGGAGTTGTGCGTGTACGCGATGGAGCAGGCGACGAACGACGAGGCAACGACGGACGCAACCGACGGCGACCCGGCCGAGAGCGACAACGCACCCGACGAACCGGATAACATCGATCGATCTGGATAGGGCGACTACCATCCTGGCAACCGTCAACACCTCCGCCCGGGCCACCGCCTGTGGCAGAGGCAGCCAGGAGGAGGAACCGATGCCACTCCCCCGTCCGTACCGGCGATTCCCGTCCGCCACCCGCGCGCCGCTCGCCGCCCTGCTCACCGCCGCCGTCGTGACCGCGCTGGCCGCCGCTCCGGCCGCCGCCGCTCCGGCCGCCGGCGAGATCCGGTACGCCGGCGCGCCGACCGCCCTCGCCGGCAGCTACCTGGTGGTCCTTCGCGACGACGCGACCACCGGCAGCCGGGCCACCGCCGACCGACTGGCCAGGCGGTACGCGGGCCACGTCGATCGGGTGTTCAGCGCCGCGCTGCGCGGATTCGAGGTACGCCTGACCGAGCGGGCCGCCCGTCGGCTGGCCGCCGATCCGGCGGTCGCCCATGTCGAGCAGAACCGGACGGTGGCACTGACCGTGCCCGGGGTGCAGCTGAATCCGCCCTCCTGGGGGCTGGACCGGATCGACCAGCGGTACCTGCCCCTGGACCGCCGGTACGCGTACCCGAACACCGCGCCGAACGTGAACGCGTACGTCATCGACACCGGCGTGCGGGGCACCCACGGTGACTTCGGCGGCCGGGTCGGTGCCGGCGTGGACCTGGTCGACGGGCTGCCGGCGGACGACTGCAACGGGCACGGTACGCACGTCGCCGGCACCGTCGGCGGCACGCTGCACGGGGTGGCCAAGCGGGTGCGGGTACATCCGGTACGGGTGCTCAACTGCTCCGGCAGCGGCAGCATCGCCCAGGTGATCGCCGGGGTGGACTGGGTGCGGGCCAACGCGGTCCGCCCGGCGGTGGCGCTGATGGCGATCGGCGGCGGCGCGAGTACCGCGCTGGACGCGGCGGTGACCAACTCGATCAACTCGGGCGTCAGCTACGTGGTGACCGCCGGCAGCTCGAACGGTAACGCCTGCAGCGGCTCCCCCGCCCGGGTGCCGGCCGCGCTCACCGTCGCGGGCACCACGTCGACCGACGCCCGGATGCCCTCCGGCAACTACGGCTCCTGCCTGGACCTGTACGCGCCGGGTGCGAACATCACCTCGACCTGGCACAGCACGGACACGGCCACGGTGGTCCTCAGCGGCGGCTCGATGGCGGCAGCGCACGTGGCCGGTTGCGTCGCCCTCGCCCTACAGGCCAACCCCACCTGGACCCCGGCGCAGGTCGGCGCCTACCTGACGGGTCGGGCCACCGTCGGGGTGGTCGGCTCGGTGCCGAGTGCCACCCCCAACCGCCTGCTCTACTGCGGCCCCTGAGTGTTGTCGCGCACCTGCCGGGGATGAATCGCGCCGAGCCGGGTAAGCAGCGCGCCGTCCTGGTGGAGTGACGACCTCGGTCGCGGTGTCCCGCGACCACTCCCGGGCGGGCCGGCCATCGGGCCGGCCCGCCCGGTACGGGATGCCCTCAGGTGGTCAGCCAGTTCCACGCATCCATGATCCACTGCGTCTGCTGCAGATAGGCGACGCCCAGACCGGTGAGGAAGACCGCGGTCACCAGGTGGGCGCCGCGGGCACTGCGTCGCACCCGGCCCAGTTGCCGCTCCAGCACCACCCGACCCAGCAGCCGGGCCAGGGTGAAGAGCCCGGCCGCGACCAGCAGACTCACCACGAAGATCACAAACGGCCCGACGAGATCTCCGCCACCGGAGATCGCCCAGATCCCCCAGCACACGAAGGCGAACAGCGCTCCCGCCGTACTCCACTCACCGCCCCGCTTCAGCTGCGCCACATGCCAGCTCAACGGGCGTTTGGGTGCGGGCTCGCCCGGCCAGCCGGTCCCCGTGGGCTCGTGGTCCACGACCGGAAACGGCTCGGTCCGGGGCGTCCGGGCGCCGACCGAGGCGACGCCACGGCGGTACGGGTCACGCTGCGGCGGTATCTCGGCCTCGGGCTGCGGCGGCACCTCGACCGTGCGCTCCGCCCACGGCTGCGTCTGCTCGGGCATGTCGTCCCCTCCCCAGGACCGGCGGCGACCCCCGGGTCACCGCTGGAGACTTCGAGGGTAGCCAGCCCGCAAATCAGTCGCCGTACCCCCACCGATCGGTTAGACACGAGCGGTGACCTCCTCCACCCTGCCCATCGAGACCGCCCGCGCCGAGGACTACGACGAGATCGGCCGATTCCTCGGTGCCCTTTTCCATCACGGCGTCGATCCCGAGAGCCACGAAGCCGAACGCGCGATCTTCGAACCGGACCGCGCCCTGCTGGTACGCGACCGGGCGGAGTTGGTGGCCAGCGCCGCGGCGTACACCCGGGAACTGGGTGTTCCCGGCGGCGCACTGCCCGCCGCGCACGTCACCCTGGTCGGCGTCGCACCCACCCACCGCCGCCGGGGCCTGCTCACGGCGATGATGCACCGGCAGCTGCGTCAGATTCACGACGACCGCCGGGAGCCGATCGCCGTGCTCTGGGCCAGCGAGGGCCGGATCTACCCACGATTCGGCTACGGTCTGGCCGCGCAGCGGTTGCACGTCACCGGCGAGACCTCCGAGCTGCGGCTGCCGGCCCCGACGCCCGACGAGGGCCCGCTGCGTCTGGCCCGGCCGGCCGACTGCCAGGCCGAGCTGTCCCGGGTGTACGACCGGACCCGCGCCGAGCGGCCCGGCTGGTCCGCCCGGGATGACCGGTGGTGGCGGTACGTGCTGGTCGACCCGGAGGCCCAGCGCGGTGGCGCCACCGAGCGGCGGGCGGTGCTGCACGAGGGACCCGACGGCGTGGACGGCTACGGCCTGTTCCGCACCAAGGCCGAGTGGGACGACGCCGGCCCCAAGGGCCTGGCCACCGTCGACGAGGTGGTGGCGACCAGTCCGGTGGCGTACCGCGCGATCTGGCGGATGCTGCTCTCGCTCGACCTGACCCGGCAGCTGTCCTGGATGCGCGCGGCGGTGGACGAGCCGCTGCTGCGGATGGTGAACGAGCCACGCCGGCTCAGCGCCCGAGTGGTCGACGCGCTGTGGGTGCGGGTGGTCGACGTACCGGCCGCGCTCGCCGCCCGGCGCTACGCCACCGACATCGACGTGGTCATCGAGGTGACCGATCCGCTGCTGCCGGAGAACACCGGTCGATGGCGGCTGCGCGGTGGGCCGACGGAGGCCAGCTGCACCCCGGCGAGTGGACCGGCCGACCTGGCCTGCGACGTACGCTGCCTCGGCGAACTCTTCCTCGGCGGAACCGGGCTGGTCGCGCTCGCCGACGCCGGCCGACTCCATGAGCTACGCCCCGGCGCCCTCACCACCGCCGCCCCCGCCTTCCCCTGGCACCGCGCCGCCTCCGCCCTGGAGATCTTCTGACCCTCCGCACTCGTCGATCATGCAGTTGTGGCACCTAACAAAAGGTCCATAAGGCGCATAACGGCAACCACAACTGCATGATCGACGGCTGCCGGCGGACGGGTGGGGGGTACGGTCGGGGGGTGGCGGATGCGGAGCGGCGGCGACGGCGGAACCGGCACCACGGCGGCCACGAGGCCGCCGGTGGGGGTTCGACGGCGGCCACGGCGGGAGTACCCGACGGGGGCGATGCGCCCCGCGGCCGACGCGGCAGTCCCGCCGAGGATGGTGAGCGCGGGCTGCGCGGGCTGGTCGGCTCCGGCTCGTCACAGGTGAGCGTGACCGCGGCGATGCGGGCCCGGGACGCCGCCCGGCCGACGGACGAGGATCTCGCCGAGGCGGCGGCGCGGATCGTGATCGTGCGCCGGAACTGGACCCCGCGCGAGGAGTTGCCCCGCCGCTGACCTGTGCCGCGGCCCGGGCCCGGTGGGTCGAGCCGGGCCGGGTGGGTCAGGGCAGTTCGGGTAGCTGCCGGGTGCGCTCGTACTCGGCCACCTGCGCGATGCGGCGGGCGTGCCGCTCGCTGCCGGAGAACGAGGTGGTCAGGAACGCGTCGACGATGGCGGCGGCCTCGTCGAGGGTGTGCTGGCGGGCACCGACGGCAACCACGTTGGCGTCGTTGTGCTGACGGCCGAGCTGGGCGGTCTCCACGCTCCAGGCCAGCGCCGCCCGCACCCCGGCCACCTTGTTCGCGGCGATCTGCTCGCCGTTGCCCGAACCA
This sequence comes from Micromonospora phaseoli, assembly GCF_900109115.1. GTDB lineage: Bacteria > Actinomycetota > Actinomycetes > Mycobacteriales > Micromonosporaceae > Micromonospora > Micromonospora phaseoli. Next base: position 33,484 of record NZ_FNYV01000018.1, on the reverse strand, counting down.
CCGATGACCACGCCCAGGCTGCCCGGATCGGCCACCACACGGGTGCCGGCGTGCAGGCAGAAGGCGGGGTAGTCATCCTCCGGGTCGTATGCGTGCGGGCCGATGTCGACCACCTCGTACCCCTGCTTGGCGAGGTGGTTGGCCAGGTGCACCTTCAGCTCGAAACCGGCGTGATCGGATCCCAGGTAGACGCGCATACCGGGCAGTCTGTCAGGCCCGTCCCGCCGGACACCGCCGGGGCGGCACCGGACGGGACGGGCCGCAGGTCACGGCCGGTCGGGCAGCTCGGCGACCACCAGGCCGCCGCGTGCCTTCGGGGTGAACCAGGTGCTCTTGCGGGGCATCTTCTCCCGGGCCAGGTTCACCGCGACGAAGTCGTCCACAGTCACCGGCGCGACCAGGATCGCCAGCTCGGCCCGCCCGGCCTCGACCTCACCGGTCAACCAGCTCGCCGGGTAGTCACCGCCGACGTAGGTGATCCGCTTGTCGCCCGGATCCAGACCGAGGGCGTCCCGCAGCAGCAGCCGTTCGACCAGGGCGTGGTCGAGGTTCTCCAGGCGGCTCGCGCCGGTGTGCGGCAGCGTCACCGCGTACGCCTGGCCGGGGAGTTGGAGCACGACGGTGCCGCCGGCGGTCGGCACCTCGGCCGGGCCGGCGACGCCGCTCACCTGCGCACCCGTTTCGCGGAGCCGGTCGAGCAACTCCTCCGGCGTGGTGGTCAGCTCGCTGACCAGACGGTTGTAGGGCTGGATCGCCACCGAGGCGGGCGTGGTGACGACCGCCAGGAAGTGCGACAGGCCACCGGTCTGCGCGGCCAGGCTGCGGTGGTTGCCGTCGGCCACCACCAGCTCGCCACCGCCGGCCAGCGCGGTCAGCTCGTCCTGCTGGGCACCGGGACCGACCAGCCAGATCGCGTGCGTACGGCCGGACTGGTCGATGTCGGTGGCGGCGGGAGCGCCGGCCGCGTCGGTGGCCACCGCGAGGGCGGCGTGCAACTCGTCGCCACGCCCGGTCTGCAGCAGCAGTACGGGTGAGAGGAGGTGCCCCAGCGCCTCGGCCAGGGCGACCCGCTCGCGAACCTTGGCGATGAAGACGTCCTCGTTGCGGATGACCAGGCCCGGCTCGTCGGCCCGGGTGGAGATCTGGTCGGTGTCGACCATGGCGAACAGCCCGTACGCCGGCTCCTCGCCGGGGGCGCTGATCCGGTACAGCACCACCACCTGCTCCGCCGGGGTGTAGCTGCCGTCGGCCTTGGCCTCCGCCAGTCGGCTCACCGCGTCCGGCAGGGCGTCGAGGAAGGACCTGCCGAGGCTTTCCGGAGCCTTGTGCGGCATCTCGATGCCAAGGGCGCTGTGCGGGTTCGCGTCGATGATCGCGGTGATCTCCGCGTCGTCGGCGAACTCGTCGTAGTTCTGCGCGCCAGTGCCGCCAGTGGTGATCCAGGCCCGGGTGATCGGGTGCACGACCGTCATGTCCGATGACGCTACCGGCGCCGGGTCCGGCACCGCCGTCGGACCCGCACCTCGTCCACCAGATGAAAGGAGGGGGCCCTTGTTAACGCCGGCGGTAGAGCAGGGGCCCCTTGTTAACGGTCGTACCCGCCCACCTGCCGGTGGCGGCCGGCGGGCGCGGGCAGCACAGCGGGGAGGTCGGCCGACGACGGATGCGGGCCGCGCAGTTCCTGTCCGGGTGGCGTCAGCAGTGACGTGACCGGCACCCGGGCGACACCCACCACAACGCGCGACCGGGCCGAACTGCCGGGCGCTTTCGGGGAACGGTCCTGTCGGGGCGCTGGCCGGCCGTCGGACAGGTCCCGACGGGGTACGAACCGGTTCTCGGGCCAGTCCTTCCGAGGTGTTGGCCCGCGACGCTCACCCACCGGCCGGTACGCGGCGACAGCAGGCCCCTCCTCCCGACGCCGAAGGTCGTCACCGGGCGCACGATGCTTGGCCATCTGGCTGCCTCCACGAACTGCGGACTACGGCCAGCGGGCACAGTTTCGGCCCGCCGGTTCGCTGCGGACACCCGGTCAAACGAGGTCGCGGAGGCACCGGTGACGCCACGGACGACAGACGCCACGCACGACACCGGACGGGTCGCCGGAGCGCGCCGAGCCCGGAGCGTTTTGTTAACAGGGGGCCCGTGCTATGCGTGAGGCGTTAAGAAGGGGCCCTTCCTTACACCTCAGTCGAAGATGGGGTCGAGGTCGCGGGTGCGCTTGAGCTCGAAGAAGCCGGGCGTGCCGGCGACCAACAGGACGCCGTCCCAGAGACGACCGGCGGCCTCGCCCCTGGGTGCCGGAGTGACCACCGGCCCGAAGAAGGCGACCTGCCGGCCCCCGGGACCGGGAGCGTGGATGACCGGGGTGCCGACGTCGGTGCCGACCGGGCGCATGCCGGCCTCGTGGCTGGCCCGCAGCGCCGGGTCGAGACTGGTGTCGTCGGCCGCGTCGGCCAGTGCCGGGTCCAGGCCGGCGTCGGTCAGGGCGGCGACGTACAGCTCCGGGCCACGCTGCTCCTTGCCGAGGTGGATCCGGGTACCCAGGGCCGTGTAGAGCGCCCGGACCGCGTCCGGGCCGTGGCGCTCCTGCACGGCGACGCAGATTCGCACCGGCCCCCACCCGGTCCGCATGAGTTCCTGGTACTCCGGCGACAGGTCCCGCCCCTCGTTGAGCACCGACAGGCTCATCACGTGGAAGCGGACGTCGACCTCGCGGACCTGTTCCACCTCCAGCAGCCAGCGGGAGGTGAGCCAGGCCCACGGACAGATCGGGTCGAACCACATGTCGACGTTGACACGCTCATTCACGGTGGGATCCCCTCGAAACGGTGGCGCCGCATCAGCCGGCCTACCTCTGATCCTTACTCCGCTCGGCCGGGCCCGGGCGAGGATCGACCCGTGACCTCGCCCACCGCCGCCACCCTGCACATGGAAGACTCAGGCCGGGACCGACCGTCACGAACGGTCGACGGACACCGCGACCGTGACGTACGGCGAGAGTGGGATGGAGACGAATAGTGCCGGGAGTGCGCAACCTGACACAGGTCGAGGCGACCGAGCGGGCCCGCCTGCTCGACGTGACCGGGTACGACATCAGTCTGGATCTGTCCAGCGCGGTTCACGCGGCCGACGGCCGTACCTTCCGGTCGACGACCGAGGTGCGCTTCCGCTGCACCGAGCCGGGAGCCAGCACGTTCATCGAGGTGGCGGCCGACTCGGTACGCTCGGCGACGCTCAACGGCGCCCCGGTCGACCTGGCCGACTTCTCGGCCGAGAAGGGGCTGACGCTGACCGGACTGGCCGGCGAGAACACGCTGGTCGTCGACGCTGACTTCGCGTACTCCAACTCGGGGCAGGGTCTGCACCGCTCAGTGGACCCGGTCGACGGTGAGACCTACCTCTACAGCCAGTTCGAGACGGCCGACGCCCAGCGCGTGTTCGCCTGCTTCGACCAGCCGGACCTGAAGAGCGTCTACACCTGGCACGCCACCGTCCCGGAGCACTGGAAGGTGATCTCCAACATGCCGGTGGAGCGGGAGGAGGCGGCCGGCGAGGGCCACAAGACCGTCCACTTCACCACCTCGGCGCGGATGAGCACCTACATCACCGCGCTCTGCGCCGGGCCGTACCACGAGGTCAGGTACGTCCACGACGGCATCGACCTGGGTTACTTCTGCCGGACGAGCATGGCGCAGTACCTCGACTCCGAGGACCTGAACCTGGTCACCACGCAGGGCTTCGACTTCTTCCACGCGCAGTTCGGGGTGCGCTACCCGCTGCCCAAGTACGACCAGCTCTGGGTGCCGGACTTCAACGCCGGCGCGATGGAGAACTTCGGTTGTGTGACGCACGCCGAGTCGCACTATCTGTTCCGGTCGCAGGTCACCGACTTCGAGTACGAGCAGCGGGCGAACACTGTCCTGCACGAGCTGGCACACATGTGGTTCGGCAACCTGGTCACCATGCGCTGGTGGAACGACCTGTGGCTGAACGAGTCGTTCGCCGAGTGGGCCAGCCACTGGTGCAACACGCACGCCACCCGGTTCACCGAGGCGTGGACGACCTTCCTGTCCATCCGGAAGAACTGGGGTTACCGGCAGGACCAGCTCTCCTCCACCCACCCGGTCTACTGCGAGATGCCCGACCTGGAGGCGGTCGAGGTCAACTTCGACGGCATCACGTACGCCAAGGGCGCCAGCGTGCTCAAGCAGTTGGTCGCGTACGTCGGTGAGGAGCCTTTCCTGGCCGGTCTGCGGGCCTACTTCGCCCGGCACGCCTGGGGCAACGCCACCTTCGACGACCTGCTCTCGGAGCTGGAGACCGCCTCCGGTCGCAAGTTGACCACCTTCGCGTCGCAGTGGCTGGAGACCGCCCAGGTCAACACGCTGCGGCCGGAGCTGACCATCGGCGCGGACGGCGCGTACCAGCAGGTGCTGGTCCGGCAGGAGGCGCCGGACGGGTACCCGACGCTGCGTACCCACCGCATCGGTGTGGGCCTCTACGACCTCACCGACGGCCGGCTGGTGCGCCGCGAACGGTACGAGGTCGACGTGGACGGTGAGCTGACCGAGCTGACCGAACTCGTCGGGGTGCCCGCGGCCGACGTGCTGCTGCTCAACGACGACGACTTCACCTACGCCAAGCTGCGGTTGGACGAGCGGTCGATGGCGACGGTGGTGCAGCACATCTCGGGCTTCGACTCGTCGCTGGCGCGGGCGTTGTGCTGGACCGCCGCCTGGGACATGACCCGCGACGCCGAGCTGGCCACCCGTGACTACGTGGCGCTGGTGCTCGCCGGGCTACCGGCTGAGACGGACATCAATCTGGTCACCGCGACGCTGCGCCAGGTCAGTAGCGCGCTCACCTTCTACGCCGACCCGCAGTGGGCACCGACCGGCTGGGCCGAGTTGGCCCGCGCCGCGAAGACCGCGCTCGCCGCGGCCGAGCCGGGCAGCGGCTTCCAGCTGGCCTGGGCCCGGGCGTACGTCTCCGCGGCCCGTTCCAGCGAGGACCTGGCGGTCCTGCGGGGCTGGCTGAACGGCACCGAGGTGACGGCCGGGCTGACCGTCGACACCGAGCTGCGCTGGAGCGTGTTGCAGGCGCTGGTGGCCAACGGGGTGGCCGGCGCTGCGGAGATCGAGGCCGAGCTGGCCACGGACAAGACCTCCAGCGGTGAGCGGGAGGCCGCGTTCGGGCACGCGCTGGTGCCGACCGCGGAGAACAAGGCCACGGTCTGGGCCCAGCTGACCGGCCCGGAGGCGCTGCCGAACTGGCGGCACCGGGCGTTGCTGCAGGGCTTCAGCCACCCGACGCAGGTCGAGTTGATCACGCCCTACCGGGATCGGTACTTCACCGCCGTCGGGCAGGTGTGGGCCAGCCGGGACAGCGAGCCGGCACAGGAGTTCGCCATGTTGATGTACCCGGCGTACCTGGTCGAGGACGACACGGTCGAGGCCACCGACGCCTGGCTGGCGCAGGAGGGTCACCCGGGGCCGTTGCGGCGGCTGGTCGCCGAGGGCCGCGACGGGGTGGTCCGGGCGCTCGCCGCCCGGGCCCGGGACGCGCGCAGCGCCTGACGCAGGACCAACCGGCCCGGGGGCGTCGTGGACACGCGACGCTCCCGGGCCGGTGTCGTCGCCGCCGGGGCGTGGGCAACCGAGCCGTGGTCGATGCGGATCGACCCGTCCGTCTGGCCACGCTGATCTCCGCACGAGAAAGCCCGACCCCTCGCGTCGGGGCCGGGCTCTGTCGTGATCGAGACGCTCAGCCCTTGCCGGCGTACCGGGAGAGCTGGTCGAGCCCCTGGATGACCCCGCCGGCGAGGTCGCCGCCGCCGAACGAGGCCACCATCGACAGCGCGGCGATCTTGGCGTACGTGTCCGGGACGCGCTTGCGGGCGTACCGGCCGGTCACGATCTCCAGCTGCCGCTGGTTCGGCGAGACCGCGATGAGCACCGAACGGTCGGGCTCGGCGAGCTGCCGGTGCAGCCGCTCCGCGTGCTCCCGGATCGGCTCGTCGAGGCCGCCCACGAAGACCGAGAAGACCAGGCCGGTCGTCCGGTCGGCCAACCGGAGCGCCTCGTCGATGCGCAGCAGCTGACGGGTCGAGAACGGCCCGTCGAGCACGTCGGGCGGCGTGTCCGTCCCGGCCTCGGCCTGCTTCTCACCAACGGTCACTTGCGCCTCCGGTTCCACCAGCCGGTGCCTCGACGCCGGCCTGTTCCTGCTTGTGGCTGGTCAGTGCGGGCGCCTGTGCCCCCACCGACAGCGCGGTACCGGCGGAGTCGGCCAACTCCTCGGGACGGCCGAGGAACCACACCGGTGTGAAGCTGAACGGTCGGCCGGGCCGGTACCGCTTGGCACCGCCGCCACCACCGCCGCGGCTGCCCGCGTAGACGAGGCCGGCGATCACCAGCACGACGGCTGCCGGGATGCCGACGAAGACCAGCAACGTGTCGGTTACAGACAATCCCAACGCCCCCAGGCGGAAAGAGAAACCTTCGACCGGGTCGGGTGGCCGATCACCACGGTGACCTCCCGACTCCACTGCCATTCACGTTAGCGGAGGCGACGCTCCGCCAGATTGCGGGGTGCTGATCCCATCCGCCACTGGAGCGCTCCAGTTGCGCAGCGGTCGCGATCAGTCTCGCGTCGTCGCCGTACCGAGCGGTGAGCAACACGCCGACCGGCAGTCCCTCGGCGGTCACCCCCACCGGCAGCGAGACGGACGGTTCGCCCGTGACGTTGAAGACGGCGCAGTACGGGGAGAATCGACGTTGCCGGTCGAAGTCCTCCTCCGGGGTCCGTCCCTGGGTGAACCAGCCGACCGGGGCCTGTGGAGCTGCCAGGGTGGGGCAGAGCAGCAGGTCGCAGCCGGCGGTGCGGCGCGCACCGAGGCGTACCTGGGCCTGGATCTCGCCCAGCGTCGCGGTCAGCGTGCCGGCGGAGATGCCGGCGGCCCGGGCGCGCAGGAAGCGGGTCAGCGGCAGCAGTTCGGCCTCCCGCTGCGGCGGCACGGGCGCGAGCGCGAGGACGTGCCAGACGATCTCGAACAGTGGCCAGACCTGGGGGCCGAGCGGCGCCGGCACCTCGATGACCTCGTGGCCGGCGGCGGTGAGCAGGGCGGCGGCCCGGTCCACCGCGGCGACGCAGTCCGGATGGACCGGTTCGTCGGCGAGCATCGGGGTGGTGAACCGGCCGATCCGCAGCCGCCCGGGGTCGGCGGCCCGGGCCGCGCCCAGGTAGCCGCCCGGTGGCGGCAGGGGCGGCAGGTACGGTTCGCCGGGTACCGGCTCGGCCAGCACGTCCAGCAGCGCGGCCACGTCGGCGACGGTCCGGCCGATCGGGCCGCTGGTCGGCAGGCCGAAGGCGCCGAAGCCGAGCGGACCGCCGGAGACCACCCCACGGCTGGGCTTGTACCCGATCAGGCCGCACAGCGACGCCGGGATGCGCAGCGAGCCGCCGCCGTCGGAGCCCTGCGCCACCGGCACCAGCCCCGCCGCCACGGCCGCCGCCGCGCCGCCGCTGGAACCACCCGCGGTGTACGCCAACTCCCACGGGTTGCGGGCCGGCGGGGCCACCGTCGTCTCGCAGTAGAGCGAGCAGCCCAGCTCGGAGGTGGTGGTCTTGCCGAGACTGACCAGTCCGGCCGCCCGGATGAATCGCACCACGTCGGCGTCGACCGGCGGCACGAAGTCCGCGAACGCGGCCGAGCCGAAGGTGGTGCGTACGCCGGCGGTCAACGTCAGGTCCTTGATGGCCGTCGGTACGCCGTGCAGCGGACCGCGCTGATCGGCCGGTGTCGTGTCGGCGGCCCGCGCGGCCTCGCGAGCCAGCTCCGCGGTGACGGTCACGAAGGCACCGACGGTGTCACCGAGCGCGTCGACCCGCCGCAGGTGATGCTCGACCAGGTCCAGGCTGGACAGCTCGCCACGGGCGAGCGCGGCGGCCTGCTCCAGCGCGGTCAGGTCGTGCGGCTCGGCCATGTCGCCATCCTGCCCGCTCAGGCAACTCGCTGCCGCGTCGACACGAGCGGCGCGGCGTCAGGAACGGTCGCCGCGTACCCGGCGGCTACTGCCGCCCTGGTGACATCTGCCCGAGGAACCGTAGGGCGTTGCCGCCGAGCAGCAGGTTGCGCTGGGCGTCGGTGAGGAAGTCGGCCTCATGGACCACCCGGCCGACCGGGCGCTCGCCCAGCGGGTACGGGTAGTCGCTGCCCAGCAGCACCCGGTCGGCGCCCATGGTGTCGACCAGCAGCCGCAGCGCCGGGGGTGCGAAGACCACCGAGTCGACGGAGAACCGGTCGACGTAGGAGCTGGGTGGGGCGGCGGAATCGCCGCGTACCAGATCACCTCGCCGGTGCCAGGCGTTGTCGGCACGGCCGAGCCAGAACGGGAAGCTGCCGCCGCCGTGGGCGAAGCAGATCCGTAACGTCTCCGGCACCCGGTCGAAGACCCCACCGAGGATCATCGCCAGCACCGACAGGTGGGTCTCGGCGGGCATTCCGGTCAGCCACCGGGCCATCCAGCGGTCGAGGCGGGGTCCGCCGGCCATGTCCCACGGATGGACGAAGACCGGGGCACCGACCTCGGCACAGTGGGTCAGGAACGTCACGATGCCGGCGTCGTCCAGGTCCCGGTCACCCACGTGGTTGCCGATCTCCACGCCGAGGTGGCCGGCCGCCAGGCAGCGGTCCAGCTCGGCGCAGGCCGCGTCCGGGTCCTGCAACGGCACCTGGCAGAACGGCAGCAGCCGGTCGCCGCCGGCCGCGGTGACCTCCAGGGTCAGGTCGTTGAAGATCCGGGCCACCTTCGCCGCCTGGTCGGCCGGGCGGTCGTAGCTGAAGAAGACCGGTGTGGGCGAGACCACCTGCACGTCGACGCCGTCGGCGGCCATCTCCGCCAGCCGGGTGTCCGCGTCCCAACACTGCGCACCGACCGGCCGGAACTCGGTCTCGCCAACCATGATCATGGCTGCCCGCTCCGAGTCGATCCGCAACCAGGGCCAGCCGGAGCCGCCGCACGCCGCGGCCAGATCCGGCCACCCCTTGGGTACGAGGTGCGTGTGCACATCCACCACCGGCGAGGGTCCTGCCGGCGCTGCGGCGACCGGATCCGTCATCAGCCCTTGCCCGGGTGCAGGGTGCCGCAGTTGGCGCAGGTGCGTGCGGCCTCGTCGGCGTAGAACTCGCCGAAGACCGGGGGCAGGTCGGCGGCGATGTCGCGGACCTGCAACTCCACCTCGTGCACCCGGTGTCCGCACTCGGGGCAGTACCACTGGAACTTCTCCAGCGTCCCCTCCTCGCGTACCCGCTCGATCACCATTCCGATCGAGCCGGCCTCCGGCCGCTGCGGCGAGTGCGGGGTGTTACGCGGCAGCATCCACATCTGCCCCTCGCGCACGTGCACCGTACGCGGCCCCTCCGGCAGCATCAGGTTGATGTGCATGTTGCCCTTGACCTGGTAGAAGAACTCCTCGTACGGGTCGACGTGGAAGTCGGTGCGCTGGTTCGGCCCACCGACCACCATCACGATGAAGTCGTCGGAGCCCGGCAGCATCTCCTTGTTGCCCACCGGCGGCTTCAACAGGTGCTGGTTCTCTGCGATCCACCCGGGGAAGCTGAACGGCTCGGCGATCTCACTCACGACTGGCCTCCTTCTGGGCGCAGGGCGACGGCCTGCATCTCGATCAGCAGGTGCGGGTGCGGCAGCTGGTGCACGGCGACGGTGGTACGGGTCGGCCCGGTCCCGTCGAAGAACTCCGCCCACACCTCGTTGTACCCGCCGAAGTCATTCATGTTGACCAGGTAACTGGTGACCTGGACGAGGTCGGTCAGCTCGGCACCCACCGACCGCAGCAGATCAGCGAGGTTCTCGATCACCGCCCGCGTCTGCGCCCGGATGTCCAGATCGGTGGTCCCGAACTCGTCCACCGACACACCGGCGAACGTGTTGTCCGGCCGCCGCGACGACGTACCCGACACGAAGACGAAGCCGCCGGCCACCTTCACGTGCGGAAACGCCCCCCGCGGCACCGCCTTCCCCGCGACCACCCGGGCCCCGTCACCACCGTTCACGACAGCGCCCGCAGCGAAGCGGTACCGAGCTTCTCGACCACCGCCCGCACATGAGCGCCACGACGCAGCGGAACTGCCGCCGTCGCCGCGCCGGCCAGGAAGACCCAGCCTTCGCGCAGCCGGACCCCGTGCCGCCCCGCCAGCCGGATGCCCTCGTCGAGTGCCCGGCGCGGGTCACCGAGGATCGCCGCTGTCGAGCCGACCTGTGCCACCCGCCCGTCGATCTCCAGCAGCACACCCAGGTTGTCCAGCCCGTCCGGCACCGGCGACCACGGCCCGACGACGAACGCGCCGGCCGAGGTGTTGTCGGCGATCACGTCCGGCAGGGAGAAGGTGAAGTTCGCGTACCGGGAGTCGATCAACTCGATCGCCGGGGCGACCGCGCGCACCGCGTCGGTGAAGTCGCCGACCGGCTCACCGGGCTCGGGGAGCCGGTCCAGCAGGAACGCCACCTCCGGTTCGACCCGGGGGTGGATGAAGCCGGCCACGTCCACCGCGCCACCGTCGGGCACCCGCATGACGTCGGTGAGCCGACCCCAGATGACCTCGTCCACCCCGACCTGGGCCATCTTGGCCTTGCTGGTGAGCCCCATCTTGAGCCCGACCAGCCGCTCCCCCCGGTCCAGCCGACGCTGCACCAGGGCGGCCTGCACCGCGTACGCGGCGTCGACGTCGAGGCCGGTCTCGGCGGCGAGTTGCGGTACCGCGGTGGCCGTGTCGGCCGCCGTGCCCAGCGTGCCCGCGATCCCCGCGATGTCCGGCCCGATCATGACTCTCCCCTGCCCGCGAGGTCCAACGCCACGTCCACGATCATGTCCTCCTGCCCGCCGACCATCCGCCGTCGACCCAGCTCGACCAGGATCGAGCGGACGTCCACTCCGTAACGCTCCGAGGCGCGTTCGGCGTGCCGCAGGAAGCTGGAGTAGACCCCCGCGTACCCGAGGGAGAGGGTTTCCCGGTCGACCTGGACGGGCCGGTCCTGCAACGGGCGGACGACGTCGTCGGCGGCGTCCATCAGCGCGAAGACGTCGCAGCCGTGCTTCCAGCCGTGCAGCTCGGCGACCGCGACGAAGACCTCCAGCGGCGCGTTGCCGGCGCCGGCGCCCATGCCGGCCAGGGAGGCGTCCACCCGGACCGTCCGGCCGGCTGCGGAGCCGACCGGAGCGGCGCCGGCGACCCGGCCGTGCTCGACGGCGACCACGCTGTTGGCGACACCGAGCGAGAGGTTGTGGTGGGCGTGGATGCCGATCTGCGTGGTCGGCTCCAGCACCTGCCGGTACGCGTCGACCCGCTGCGCGACGTCGGACATCAGCAGCCGGCCGCCGGAGTCGGTGACGTAGACGCAGTGCGCGCCGTAGGACTCCATCAGCCGGGCCTGGGCGGCCAGCCCGGCCGGATCGTTCATGTGGGACATCATCAGGAAACCGGCCACGTCCATGTCGTGCTCGCGGGCCCACGCGATGTGCTGGGCGGAGATGTCCGCCTCGGTGCAGTGGGTGGCGACCCGGACGCTGGTCACCCCGAGCGCCCTGGCCGCCTTCAGGTCGGCGATGGTGCCGATGCCGGGCAGCAGCAGGGTGGTGAGCTTCGCGTTCGTCATCACCTCGGCCGCCGCCGAGATCCACTCGGCGTCGCTGGCCGCGCCGTGGCCGTAGTTGACGCTGGAGCCGGCGAGGCCGTCGCCGTGCGCCACCTCGATCGCGGCGACCCCGGCCGCGTCCAGCGCCGCGGCGATCGTACGGACCTGGTCGACGGTGTAGCGGTGGGCGATGGCGTGCATGCCGTCGCGCAGCGTCACATCCTGGATGTACAGCTCGGTCATGGAAGCATCGCCTTTCGGTGGGCGACCAACCGCTCCGCGGTGCGCAGCGCGGCCGAGGTCATGATGTCCAGGTTCCCGGCGTACGCGGGCAGGTAGTGGCCGGCCCCGGAGACCTCCAGGAAGACCGACACCTGCAGCCCGGTCAGGCGGCCACCCAGCGACGGCACGTAGGTGTCCACCCGGTCGAACTGCACGTCCTGCTTGAGGCGGTAGCCAGGGACGTACTCCTGCACGGTCGCCACCATCTCCGCCACCGAGGCGGCGATGGCGCTGCGATCGGCGTCGGCGTCCGGGCAGAGGCAGTAGACCGTGTCCCGCATCAACAGCGGCGGGTCGGCCGGGTTGAGCACGATGATCGCCTTACCCCGGTCGGCGCCGCCGACCACCTCGATCGCCCGGGCGGTGGTCTCGGTGAACTCGTCGATGTTGGCCCGGGTCCCCGGGCCGGCCGAGCGCGAGGCGATCGAGGCGACGATCTCGCCGTACGCGACCGGGGTGACCCGGCGTACCGCGGCCACGATCGGCACGGTCGCCTGCCCACCGCAGGTGACCATGTTCAGGTTCGTCTCGCTCAGATGCTCGTCCAGGTTGACCGGCGGCACCACGTACGGGCCGATGGCTGCCGGGGTCAGGTCGACGACCGTACGCCCGTGGGCGCGCAGCACCGCGTCGTTGTGCCGGTGCGCGCCGGCCGAGGTGGCGTCGAAGACCAGCGCCACGTCGGCGAACTCGGGCATCGCGACCAGCCCGTCCACCCCGTGCGCCGTGGTCGCCACGCCGAGCCGGCGGGCCCGGGCGAGCCCGTCGGAGTCCGGATCGATGCCGGCCATCGCGACCATCCGCAGGGAGTCCGACAGCCGGAGCACCTTGATCATCAAATCGGTGCCGATGTTGCCCGACCCGATGACCGCCACACCCGTGCTCATCAGGAATCCTCCGGTCGGGAGAAGCAGGTCCGGACCGAGCCGAGGCCGGAGATGCGGGCCTCGTAGGCCGCGCCCGGCGTCACCGCCACCATCGGTCCGAGCGCGCCGGAGAGCACCAGGTCACCGGCGCGCAGCGGGTCACCGGCACGGGCCATCGTGCCGGCCAACCAGGCCAACGCGTGCAGCGGATTGCCGAGGCAGGCCGCCCCGGCGCCGACCGACACCGGCTCGCCGGCCCGTTCCAGCACCATGCCGGCCAGTCGCAGGTCCACCTCGGCCGGCCGGCGGGGCGTGGTGCCGAGCACGAACAGCCCGCTGGATGCGTTGTCCGCCACGGTGTCCACGATGGAGATGTCCCAGTCGGCCACCCGCGAGTCGACGATCTCGATGGCCGGCAGCAGGTGGTCGACCGCGCGCAGCAGGTCGACCGTGGTGACCCGGTCGTCGGGCAGGTCGGTGCCGAGCACGAAGGCGATCTCCGCCTCCACCCGGGGTTGCCGCAACCGGTCGAGGTCGACCTCGACGCCGTCGGGCACCGCCATGGCGTCGGTGAGCACCCCGAAGTCCGGCTCGTAGACGCCGAAGCTCTCCTGTACCACCCGGGAGGTCAGCCCGATCTTCGCGCCCACCCGGCGTTGCCCGGCCGCCAGCCACTCGCGGACCTGAAGCTGCTGCACCCGGTACGCGGACCCGACGTCCCCCGCCGGGATCAGCCGGCCCCGCAGCGGCGGGCAGGGCTTGCCGGTCTCCCGAGCCTCGGTCAGCTCCTGGGCCGCCGACTCAAAATCGATCATGACAGGTCCACGCAGACGTTTGTGAGTTCGGAGTAGAAGTCGAGCGAGTGCACGCCGCCCTCGCGGCCGATGCCGGAGGCCTTCACCCCGCCGAACGGGGTGCGCAGGTCGCGCAGGAACCAGGTGTTGACCCAGACGATGCCGGCGTCCAGCCGCGCGCCGGCCCGGTGCGCCCGTCCCACGTCGCGGGTCCAGACCGCCGCCGCCAGGCCGTACTCGGTGCCGTTGGCCAGCGCGTACGCCTCGTCCTCGTCGTCGAACGGGGCCACGTGCACCACCGGGCCGAAGATCTCCTCCCGGTTCGTACGGGCGTCGGGGCCGAGCCCGGTCAGCACCGTCGGCTGGACGTACGCGCCGCCGTCGCGGGCATCGTCGAAGCGCGGCGCGCCGCCGCCGGCGAGCACCTGCGCCCCCTGCGCCCGAGCCAGGTCGTAGTGCCCGAGGACCTTGCTCCGGTGGGCCTGCGAGATCAGCGGCATGTTCACCGTCGCCTCGTCGGCCGGCCAGCCGTACGCCAGCTCGGCGGCGCGCTCGGCGAGCCGGGCGGTGAACTCCTCGAACACCGGCCGCTGCACGTAGATCCGTTCGGTGCACAGGCACACCTGGCCGCCGTTGGTGAAGCTGGAGCGGACCGACCCGGCCACCGCGGCGTCCAGGTCGGCGTCGGCGAAGACCAGCCCGGCGTTCTTGCCGCCCAGCTCGAAGCTGACCGCCTTCACCCCGTCGGCGGCGGCCCGCATGATGGCGGCGCCGGTGGCGGACTCGCCGGTGAAGGTGATCGCGTCGACGCCCGGATGCCGGGTGAGGAACTCGCCGGCCGAGTCCGGGCCGAAGCCGTGCACCAGGTTGAACACCCCGTCGGGCACTCCGGCCGCGGCCATCACCTCGGCGAGCAGGGTCGCCGAGGCGGGGGTCTCCTCGCTGGGCTTGACCACCACCGCGTTGCCGCAGGCCAGGGCTGGGGCGACCTTCCAGGTGAGCAGCAGCAGCGGCAGGTTCCACGGCACGATCACCGCGAGGACACCGACCGGTTTGCGTACCGCGTAGTTCAACGCCCGTCCACCGCCCGGAACGACCGTGGTGAACGACTCCGTCGGCGTGGTCGCCACGATCTCCGCGAAGGCCCGGAAATTGGCCGCACCGCGCGGGATGTCGAGGGTACGGGCCTGCGAGATGGCCTTGCCGGTGTCGGCGACCTCGGCGGTGACCAGGTCGTCGAAGCGGCGTTCCAGCTCGTCGGCGACCCGGCGCAGCACCTCGGCGCGCTCCCGCTCCCCCATCCGGCCCCACGGCCCGCGTAGCGCCGACCGGGCGGCGGTCACCGCGTCGTCCACCGTGGTGCGGCTGGCCTCGACCACCTCGAAGACCGGCTCGCCGGTGACCGGTGAGCGTTTGGTGAAGCGGGTGCCGGCATCGACGAACTCACCGCCGACGAAGTTGCGCAACAGACCCGGTCCGTCCGGTGCCTGCCCGGCCATCAGCCGTGGATCCCAGAGCGTCATCCGCGCCTCCCCCGCCCGAGCGCCACCGCCGCGCCGGCCAACGCCGCCACCACACCGGCCGCCACCACACCGAGCACCTGGTACTGGCGGCGGACCCGGCGGCGCACCTGCGCGTAGGGCACGGTGGAGAAGGAGACCAGCTCGTACTGGGAGACGTACCGGTCGGGCAGCGCGCGTTCCAGGGCGTGCTCGATCCGCTTGCGGGTCCGGAAGACCGGCGAGGCGACCTTGTCCCGCATCTCCACGAAGTTGGCCAACGCCATCCGGGCGATCGCCTCGGCGTTGTCCTGCCGGCGCTGCTGGAACAGCGGCAGCGCCGTCGACCAGTCGTCGGCGCACTCGTCCAGGCAGCGATCCAGCTCCACCACGTCCTCGAAGGCGCAGTTGGCGCCCTGGCCGTAGAACGGCACGATGGCGTGCGCCGCGTCGCCGAGCAGGCCCACCCGCCCGTCGACCTGCCACGGGTCGCACCGCACGGTGCCGAGCACCCCGACCGGGTTGTGCTGGTAGTCGTCGACCAGGTCGGGGGCGAGCGGCAGCAGGTCCGGGTAGTGCTGCGCGAAGTGCCGCTCGATCGCCGCCGGACTGCCCAGCGAGGCGAAGCTGGTGGTGCCGTGGGTGGGCCAGAACAGGGTGCAGGTGAAGGAACGGTCGGGATTGGGCAGGGCGATCATCATCGAGGTGCCGCGCGGCCAGATGTGCAACGCGCCGGGGTCGAGCGCGAACTCACCGCCGAGCGGCGGGATGGTCAGCTCCTTGTAGCCGTAGTCGAGGAAGTCGACGCTCTCGGTGAGCAGGCCGTGTTCGAGCAGCTGTCCGCGTACCGCCGAACCGGCGCCGTCGGTGCCGAGCACCACCTGCGCGCCCGCCGTGACCGTGCCCCGCGGGGTCTCGAACGTCATCGTCCCGGCCGCCGGGTCGAGCCCGACCAGCCGGTGGTCGAAGGCGATCCGCACCCCGGGCAGCTTGTCGGCGGCCGCCAGCAGCGCGTTGTTCAACGCGCCCCGGCTGATCGAGTTGATCGCCCGGTCGCCGGAGACGCTGTACGACTGGAAGCCCGGCTCACCCACCACGGGATGCACCATCCGGCCACGCATCGGCAGCGCGTCGACCATCACCTGCTCGTCGAGCCCGATGCGGCGCAGCGCGTCCAGGCCGCGCTCGGAGAGCGCCAGGTTGATCGAGCGGCCCCGCTCGGTCGTCCCGGCGCGCGGGTCCGGCCGCCGCTCGTACAGCGCCACCCGATGTCCCCGCCGGGCCAGGAAACAGGCCAGCAGGCAGCCGGCCAGCCCGGCGCCCACCACGGCGATCTCGTCCCGCTCCTGCGTCACCGGGGCACCTCCGCAACCGAAACCGTCGCGGCCAGCGCGTCGGCTACCCGCCAGCAATCGTGGTACGTCGAGTACAGCGGCACCGGGGCGAACCGGACGACGTCCGGTTCCCGGGCGTCGGCGATCACCCCGTGCTCGTGCCGCAGCCGCTTGGTCAGCTCGTTGGCGCTGCCCGCACCGATGCGTACCGAGAGCTGGCTGCCGCGCCGGTGTGGCTCGCGCGGGGTGATGACCGTCAGCGGCCGACCAACGGTCACCTCGTCCAGCAGTCGCTCCAGATAGCCGGTGAGGCGCAGGCTGCGCTCGCGTAGCGCCGGCATGCCGACCGAGTCGAACAGCTCCAACGAGGTGCGGACCGGGCCCATCGCGAAGATCGGTGGGTTGGAGATCTGCCACGCATCGACGGTGGCCGGCGGCCGGCTGACCGGGGCCATCTCGAACCGGGTCGTCGCCGCCGTGCTCCACCAGCCCTCGAAGCGGGGCAGCGCCTCGTCGCCGTGGTGCCGTTCGTGCACGAACACCCCGGCGAGCGCGCCCGGGCCCGAGTTGAGGTACTTGTACGAGCACCAGGCGGCGAAGTCGACGTCCCAGTCGTGCAGCGACAGCACGACGTTGCCCGCCGCGTGCGCCAGGTCCCAACCGACGACCGCGCCGGCGGCCCGCCCGGCGGCGGTGATCGCCGGGATGTCCATCAGCTCGCCGGTGAGGTAGTTGACGCCGCCGAGCAGTACCAGCGCGACGGTGTGCCCCTCGGTCGCCAGGAACGCGGTGACGTCCTCGGTCCGCAGGGTGTCCTCGCCAGGACGCGGCGTGAGCCGGACGACGGCGCGGTCCGGGTTGAGGCCGTGGAACCGCGCCTGGCTGCGCACCGCGTAGCTGTCCGACGGGAAGGCGCTGTCCTCGATGACGATCCGGTTCCGCTCGCCGACCGGCCGATAGAAGCTGACCATCAGCAGGTGCAGGTTGACCGTCAGCGAGTTCATCACCACGGTCTCGGTGGGCAGGGCGCCGACCAGTCGCGCGGCCGGCGCCGTCAGCAACTCGTGGTACGGCAGCCAGGGTCGGTCCGCCTCCAGGTGCCCCTCGACACCGAGCCGGCTCCAGGCGTCCAGATCGGCCAGCAGCTCGCCACGGGTGGCCCTCGGTTGCAGTCCGAGCGAGTTGCCGGCCAGGTACGCGGCCTCGGGGTAGCGGCCGCCGTCGGCCGGCGGCAGGTGGAACAGGTGCCGGTGCCCCGGGTCGGTGGCGTCCAGGCGGACGGCTTCGGCCTCGCCGGGGCGGGTCGGCTCAGCGCCGGTATTGCTCATCGTCACTCTCGCCTCACATCGCGGTACGGGCCGACCAGAGCTCGGGGAACACCACCCGGGCCATGCTGCGTTGCAGCCATGCCAACCCGGCGGAGCCACCGCTGCCGACTTTGGCACCCATAGTGCGCTGCACCGCCTTGATGTGGTGGTGCCGCCAGTCGCCGAACTGCTCAGCCACCTCGGTCAGTGCCTCGCCGAGCAGCCGCAGCTGGTTCTCCGGGCCGGTGTCGGCGTAGATCCGCACCCAGGCCGCCTCGACGGCGGGATGCGTCTCGTGCTCGGCTGCCACGTCCCGCTCCAGCAGTTCGGCGGGCAGGTCGTGGCCGTGCCGGGCGAGCAGGGCGATCACCTCGTCCCAGACGCTCGGCGTGGCCAGGGCGTCGGTGAGTTCGGTGTGCACCTCGGTCTGCCGGCGGAACGGCCGGATCAGTGCCGGGTCCCGCAATCCGAGCAGGAACTCCAGCTGCCGGTACATGGCCGACTGGAAGCCCGAGCCCTCGCCGAGCAGGTTGCGGAAGCGGTTGAAGTCGGCCGGGGTCATCCAGCGCAGGCCCCGCCAGGCGGCGTTGAGCCCCTCCAGGTGCAGCGCGGCCCGGCGTAGCGGAGCCAGCGCCTCCCAGACCCGGTCGGCGCGCAGCAGCCGGGACGTCTCGCGCAGCTCGTGGCAGGTCAACCCGAAGTACAGCTCCATGATCTGGCTGACCATCAGGAAGGACATCTCGCCCGGGTCGCTGCTCAGCGGCTGCTGTAGCCCGTGCAACGTGCTGGCCTGCACATAGGCGTCGTACGGCACCCGCTCGGCGAACTCCAGGGTCGGCTCGCCGCCGTTTCGCGCGGCGCGGGCCGCCCGCTGCCGTGGCGTGGCCGGACGCACCGCCGCCCGAGTCCCGGGGCGCAGTTCAGTCTGCTCCATGCGTCCACTCCTTCCTGGCTGCCATCCAGTCATGATCTCCTGCTGGGGCGGCCGGAAGGAATGCCTGTTCAACGGCGCTTCAGCCGATCGACCTGCGGAACGGAAGCCGCTGGCCGGGATCGGCCTACCGCGCGTAAGGTCCAGGCGTGGATGAGATGGACTGGGCCCTGCTGCGCGAGTTGCAGGCCGACGCGCGGTTGTCGTTCAGCGAGCTGTCCCGGCGGGTGCATCTCTCCCCACCGGCGGTGGCCGAGCGGGTACGCCGACTGGAGGAGACCGGGGTGATCACCGGCTACCACGCCCACGTCGACCTCGCCCGGGCCGGCCGCACCGTGGTCGCGCTGATCCGGATGTCCTGCTACGGCGCCCGGTGCATCCTGCACGACCCGGAGGTCGCCGGGTGGCCGGAGATCCTGGAGATCCACCGGATCACCGGCGACGCGTGCAGCATGCTCAAGGTCTCGGCCGGCTCGATCGGGGAGTTCGAGAGCGTCATCGACCGACTCGCCCCGTACGGCCAGCCGTCGAGCACGATGGTGCTGTCCACCCCACTCGGCTGGCAGCCCCTCACCCCGCTCACGAAGGAAGGGCCCCCTGTTAACGCCTCAGGTAGAGCAAGGGCCCCCTCTTAACAAACCCTCGCCGGGTTAGCGCCGGTAGCAGGGGGAAAGCACCGCGGGTCGCCCCAGCAGGACCGGTTTCACCGGTGCCGGGAGGGAGAATCATGCGGGGTTTGCGAACGCACGCAGGCGTACTCCATTCGCCGTCGACCGTCGTCCGGCTGCTCGGGGCGTTCGTCCTGATCGCCGCGTTCGTCCTGATCGGCGCCGCACCCGCCCGAGCGGGCGAGAACACTTTCGTCGAGGTGACGCCGAACAGTGTCCAGGCCGGCTCCCGGGTGCAGATCCGCGCGAGCTGCGACAACGCCAACAACCGCCAGGCCGAGGTGACGTCGGACGCCTTCAACCGGGTCTTCCTGCGGCCCGACAACGGGCTCCTCACCGGTTCGGTCACTGTGCCGGGCAACAAGCCCGCCGGCGACTATCCGGTGCACCTGCGCTGCGACAACGACCAGACGGCCAGCACCACGCTGAGCGTGCTGAACATGGACCAGCCCACCAAGGGCCCGGCGACCGGTGGTGGTGGCACGGCGAGTCGCAGCACGGGGTCGATGCTGCTGCTCGGCGGCGCCGCCACGGTGGCGGCGATGGTCGTGTTCGGGCTGGTGAGCAGCCGACGTCGGACCGGCTCCTGACCCACCGACACCATGACCGGCTACCGCGTCCCCACGCCGGAACCGGGTCCGGGCCCGCCCCGGGCCACCGCCCGCCGTAGGCTGCGCGCCTGGTGCCGGGTGGTGGCCTCGGCGGCGGGCCGGCTGGGCCGGGTCACCGCGCAGATCGGGTCGGCCAGCGTCGCCACGCCCGACCCGTCGGCCGCGCCACTGCGACCGAGACCCCGTCAGTCCTGGACGGCGGGGACCCGACGGCGGGCCCGCGCCAGCCCGGGGCTGCCGGTCCTGGTGATCGGCGCGCTGATGCTACTGATCGTGACGATGCTCGGCGTCGAGCGGATGACCGGGCTGAGTCTGCTGCCGGACCGGTTCATCGCCGGGCTGGCGCCGCCGCCGAAGGACTTCCCGCTGTTGGAGGCGAGCGAGCCGGTCAGCATCGAGATCAACAAGATCGACCTGGCGGCGCCGGTGCACAACGTGGGCATCGCCCCGGACGGCAGCATCGCCGCCCCACCAGCCGAGCGGGCCCAGGAGGCCGGCTGGTACGACCAGGGCCCCACCCCCGGGCAGTACGGGCCGGCCGTCATCGTGGGGCACGTCGACACCACCAGCGGGCCGGCGGTCTTCCAACACCTGCGGGACCTACGCGCCGGAGACCATGTCGAAGTGGCCCGCTCCGACGGCTCGGTGGCGGTCTTCGAGGTCGACCGGACCGACCGGTACGACAAGGAGCAACTGCCGGCGGACGAGGTCTTCGGCGACTTCAGCCGGCCCCAGCTACGGCTGATCACCTGCGGTGGGCCCTGGGTGGGCGGCGAGACCGGCTACGCGGACAACGTGGTGGTGTTCGCCTCGCTGGTCGAGGCCCGCTGAGGGCTGAGACCCGCTGCGGGCTGATGCGCCGGGGGCGGGTGCTGACGTCAGGCGGCTTCGGATTCCCGCAGGTCGAGCCAGTCCACCCAACGCGGGTCAGGCGCCCGGTGGCCGAGTACCCGCCAGGCGATTCCCTTGGGCGCCGAGGGCGGCGAGTGCAGTCGCCAGCCCAGCTCGGCCGGGGTCTTGTCGCCCTTGGTGTGGTTGCACCTGGCGCAGGCGGCGACCACGTTCTCCCAGGCGTGCCGGCCACCCCGGCTGCGCGGGAAGACGTGGTCGATGGTCTCGGCCGGTCCGCGGCAGTAGGCGCAGCGCCAGCCGTCCCGGGCGAAGATCGCCCGCCGGGACAGGCCCACGTGGGTGCGGTACGGTACCCGGACGAATCGGGTGAGCCGGACGACCGAGGGCACCGGCAGCGCGTTGCGGGCGCTGTGCAGGATGCCTTCGCCGTCGGCGACGCAGACCGCTTTGGCGGAGAGCACGAGGATCGCGGCACGGCGTACCGACACGACACACAGCGGCTCGTAGGTGGCGTTGAGGACCAGCGCGCCGGAGCCCACCGTGGGTCGTATGTCAGGCATCGCGTCACCCTCCCGGTCTAGCGGCTTCCCCCATTCGCCATCGCCGACCGGTGCCGGGCACAGCCGTGCACCATGTCGACGCCGGCCGGATCACCGACGTCCGTTGCGCCAATAGTCCCTGATCGGACCGGCGAATGCACGCACTAATCCTGGGTACCCGCGCGAGCTTTTCCGGCGGCAGGCGGCCGACGGCGACGGCGTCCGGTGGGTCGGCGGCGGGACCGCCGGGCGGTTGCGGTACGAAATCAGGGTGACCGTGAGCAGCCTCAGCCCGACCCCCGCCCCGCCGAGCCCGGAGGCGGAACCGGAAGACACACCCAGCCCGGCGTGCCTGGACGAGTTCCTGTGTGACGTCGTCTGGAAGTACACGGACTCGGTGTGGTTCGCCGAGGGCAGCTTCTGGATCCTGGTCAAGCCGCTGCGGATCATCGTGATCCTGCTGCTCGCGGTGGCGGCCCGATGGCTGGTGCACCGCACGATCCGCCGGCTGGTGCGGACCACCAGCGACGCCGGCGTACCGACCATGCTCCGCCCGCTGCGCGAGCGGATTCCGAGCGCCGCCAGCCAACCCGGTGAGTTCGTCCCGGAGCGGCGCCGGCAGCGTGCCGAGGCGATCGGCTCGGTGCTGCGCAGCATGAGCACCGCGTTCATCTTCGGCATCGCGTTGCTGATGGTGCTCAAGGAGCTCAGCTTCGACCTGGCGCCGCTGCTGGCCAGCGCGGGGATCGCCGGCGTGGCTCTCGGCTTCGGCGCGCAGAGCCTGGTCAAGGACCTGCTCGCGGGCCTGTTCATGCTGATCGAGGATCAGTACGGGGTCGGCGACAACGTCGACCTCGGCGAGGCGAGCGGCGTGGTCGAGGCGGTCGGGCTGCGGGTCACCACCGTCCGCGACGGGCGGGGCGTGCTCTGGTACCTCCGCAACGGCGAGATCATCCGGGTGGGCAACAAGAGCCAGGGCTGGGCGTTGGTGGTGGTCGACCTGCCGATCGGGTTCGCCGGCACCGAGGAGGCCACGGCGGTGCTGCGTACCGCCGCCGCCTCGCTCACCGCGGACCCGCAACTGGCGCCGTCGATCGTGGAGCCGCCGGAGGTGCTCGGCGTCGAGCAGGTCACGGTGGAGGGCACCCTGATCCGGACCGTGGTCAAGACCACCGCCGACGGGCAGTTCGCGGTGGCCCGGGAGCTACGCCGCCGGCTCGCCGAGGCCCTGGAGAACTCGGGGATCACGGCGCGGATCGCGACCGGCCGCATCTACCCCGGGGCACCTACTCGTTCGGAGGCCGAGACCGGTCAGGGCGGGGCCACCTGATCCGACGGGCGGGGGTCGCGGCCGAGCGGCCCCTCGGGTATCGTCCGTTCGTTCAGTCGGAGATGCGACCCACCAACCGTTCGCCCTAGCTAGATGTCAGACGATCGGGCAGAATCCGGTGCACGCGCTCTCAAGCGCGTCACGTCCTCGCTGATCCGCAGACCTGACGATGGTTCCGGGCAGCCATCACGAGTGGCCCGCCACCGGGACGATGGAGGCGATGGTGTCCGACGAGCGACCTTCTCCGGAAGGCCCGGCCACCTTCCGTGAGGTTTTCGCCCAGAGTGAGTACCGCGCCGTCTTCGCCGCCAGCACGCTGACCTGGATCGGTGACTACGTCGCCAAGGCCGCGGTCACCCTCCTGGTCTACCGGGAGACCCAGTCCGTCGCACTGTCGGCCGCCGCCTTCGCGGTCAGCTACCTGCCCTGGCTGGTCGGCGGGCCGCTGCTGGCCACCATCGCCGAGCGGCACCGCTACCGGCAGGTCATGGTCGTCTGTGATCTCGTCCGGATGGCGCTGATGCTGCTCGTCGCCATCCCGGGGATGCCGGTGCCGGTGATCCTGGCACTGCTGTTCGCCACCACCCTGGCGAATCCACCCAGCCAGGCCGCGCGATCCGCGCTGCTGCCACTCATCCTGCCCGGAGACCGACTCGTGCTCGGGCTCTCGGTCAACGCCAGCGTGGGGCAGGCCGCCCAGGTCGTCGGCTATCTCCTCGGTGCCGCCGTGGCGACGGTCAACCCCACCGCCGCGCTGCTGATGAACGCGGGCGCGTTCGCATTGTCGGCCGCGCTCGTCCGGCTCGGCGTCGGCGACCGGCCACCGGCGATGGCCAGCGAGCACCGCAGCCACCTGCTGCGGGAGACCGCCGCCGGGTTCCGGATGGTCTTCTACACCCCGGTGCTACGGGCGATCGCCATCCTGGTCTTCAGCGCCATGCTCTTCTCGATCGTGCCCGAGGGGCTGGCCGCCGCCTGGGCGAACGAACACGCCGGCGAGAGCATGGACCCCGGGCTGGCGCAGGCCGTCATCATGGCGGCCACCCCGGTCGGGTTCATCCTCGGCGGGCTGCTGATCGGACGAACCGTGGCACCGGCCCGCCGACTGCTCCTGCTGCGGCCGTTGGCCGTGGTCGCTCCGCTCAGCCTGGTGCCCGCGCTGCTCGACCCGCCGCCGGTGGTGGTGGCGCTGCTCGCCGCCACCTGCGGGTTCGCGGTCGCCGGCATGCTGCCGGTGGCCAACGGCCTCTTCGTCCAGGCCCTTCCGGACGGCTTCCGGGCCCGGGCCTTCGGTGTCATGGCCACCGGTGTCCAGGTCATCCAGGGTGCGGCGGTACTGGTGACCGGGCTGCTCTCCGAGCGTTTCCCGATCCCGATCGTGGTCGGGGTGTGGAGCGCCGCCGGCGTGGTGCTGATGTCACTCGTCGCGCTGCGCTGGCCCGACCAGCAGACCGTGACCGCCTCCATCGAGGCCGCCCGGGCCAATTCCGGCCACGCGCCGCCGAGGCGCCGTCCCACGACGCCCCCGGAAGCCGGACACCTGGGTCCGGGCCGACCGCGGCACCCGGTGACCTGAACCACTCTCATCCGCCGCGTCCCGGCCGGGCAACGGCCCCTCGACGCCTGGCAGGATGGAACGGTGAATCCCGCAGGTGAGTCCGAAGGCCGCGGCGAGGCGGTCACGTTCTTCGACGCCGTCGGCGGCGAGCCCACGTTCCGCAAACTGGTCGACGAGTTCTACGCCGGCATCGCCGCCGACCCACTGCTGCGCCCGATGTATCCCGAGGAGGACCTGGCTCCGGCCGCCGACCGGATGCGGCTCTTCCTCATGCAGTACTGGGGCGGTCCCAACACCTACTCGGCCCAACGGGGACACCCCCGGCTGCGGATGCGGCACGCCCCGTTCCGGATCGGCGCCGCCGAACGGGACGCCTGGCTGCGCAACATGCGCCGCGCGGTCGACAGTCTCGACCTGCCCCCGACGCTCGACACCGAGCTCTGGAACTACCTGGAGCGGGCGGCCTACTTCATGGTCAACGCCGTGGAGGACCCGGGAGCGCCGGCGTGACGTTTCCGGTCCGACCGACTGGCCGGACCGGATCGCTGATCGTCTCCACGGCCGCTGAAACGCCCGTCCGGCGTCAGAGCAGGGCACCCTCGTCGTGCAGCCAGTCGACGAAGCTGGTGGCCACGGCAGCGCCGCAGTCGAGCAGTTCGACCAGGAGCGCGTCGTGGGCGCCCGCGGCGAGCGGGACCTGCAGCTCGGCGTAGATCGGCAACTGACCGCGCTCGGTGGCGTCACCCACGTACGCCTTGCAGAAGCGCCGGGTGTGGTTCCACTCGTTGACCACCCGGTAGGCCCGGTCCGCCCAGTCGGGAGGCACGGTCGCGTGCGGTCTGGCCCGCAGCACGAGGATCTCGTCCTCCGGCCCCTCCAGCGTGACCAGCACGGCGTGCCGCTCCCACATGGCCAGTAGGTTGCCGTCCCCGTCAGCGAGGTAACGAACGTCAAGCAGGTCGAGCGCGTCGCAGATGCGACGCAGGGTCACCTGTTCGACGGTGGCCGGCATGTCTGCGATCAACGGATGCTCCCCGCCCGGGCAGTCGTCCCCGGGCTGGCGGGGGGCCGGCGGTCCGACCCGGACGGCACCCTCCACCGTGATCCTGCTTCGAGTTTCCGGGTCGCCGCCACTGGCGGGACCGGGGCGCCATGACCACCACGGCATCGCTCGCGCACCTCACTCCCCAGCGGATCCAGTCGCCTACGGTGGGTTGGATCCGAGGATGGACGGTACCCGGACAGCCGGGAGGAGGCACCCCCCCAACGGCAGCACCAGTCCAGAAGGATGACCGGAGGTCATCCGTTCGCATGAGCCACGGCGGGCCGAACGGCAAGATCCGTGGCCTTCTGCGACCAAACGGCTCCATACGGTCCCACCAGACCGACCCATCGGCCAGCCGCACGAACCTGGACTCCACCCTGATCCGGCGAATCCGCGAGCATGCCGAGGAAACCCATCCGAACCAGACCCTGCACCATCCGCTGGGTCACCTCCACCGGACGGTCAGGCTCCTCGTCGGGGGTGACCACCACCGCCACGTGGTCCAGCAGGGCGTCCCGCAGCGCGCGCTGCCCGACCGCCCGGCCGCCGACCCCGTGCTCAGCCGCCTCCCGCAACGTGCCCGCCGCCGCCTCGGCCAGCCGCCGTACCTGCGCGCCCGGCAGCGTCTCCACCCGACGACTCGCGGCGGGCGGCAGCGCCCACCGCCACTGCGCGTCAAGGCGGGCAGGCAGTGCCGCACCGCCGGCCGCCAGTTCGGCGAGCAACCGCCCGGCGGCCACGGTGACGTCGCCAGCGCCCGCGCCGGCCACCGTGCGCACCACCAGCACCCCCCATGGCAGCCGCGCCCAGAGGGCGGTACGGGCGGACGTACCCGCCGGACGGAGCCGGACCAGCGCGGACGGCTCCAGCCGGACGAGCCGGGCCAGGAAGGCGCCGGCGTCGGCGACCCCGGAGATGCCGTGCTCGACACCGTGCTCGGTCATGCCGGCACCCCGCCGTCCGATGCGTACCCGAGGAGGAACGCGCGCTCCGCGCCACTGACCCGCCGGGGCACCTGCCGGGTCAGGTCGAACGGGACCAGTATCGAGCGGGCCCGGCTGATCAGCAGATCGCCGTCGAACATCTCGTAGCCGACAACGAACGACGCGGCCCGCAACTGCTCCACCCACAGCTCGATCCGCACGGTGGGCGCCGCGTCCTCGGTGGCCCGATCCAGGGCGTAGTCGACCGGGCGCAGGTAGTCGATCTCGTGCCGGCGGATCACCACGCCCTCGGCGAACGAGTCGACCCCCTGCGCTCGCGCACCGACGAACATCAACGCGACCCGGGCCTCCTCGTAGAGGGTGAGGAAGCGGGCATTGTTGACATGCCCGTACGCGTCCAGGTCGGACCACCGCAGGGTGCAGTGATAGACAAACCGGTCAGCCACGGGAATCGACTCCGGTCAGTCGCGGGTCAGCTTGCGGTACGTCACCCGGTGCGGGCGGGCCGCCTCGGCGCCGAGCCGGTCGATCTTGTTCTTCTCGTACGCCTCGAAGTTGCCCTCGAACCAGAACCACTGAGCCGGGTTCTCGTCGGTGCCCTCCCACGCCAGGATGTGCGTGGCGACCCGGTCCAGGAACATCCGGTCGTGGGAGATCACCACGGCACAGCCGGGGAACTCCAGCAACGCGTTCTCCAGGCTGGACAGGGTCTCCACGTCCAGGTCGTTGGTCGGCTCGTCGAGCAGGATGACGTTCCCGCCGATCTTGAGCGTCAGCGCGAGGTTGAGCCGGTTGCGCTCACCGCCGGAGAGCACCTTGGTCGGCTTCTGCTGGTCCGGCCCCTTGAAGCCGAACGCGGCGATGTACGCCCGGGACGGCATCTCGACCTTGCCCACCATGAGGTAGTCGAGGCCGTCGGAGACGACCTCCCAGACCGTCTTGTCACCGTCGAGGCCCTGCCGGTTCTGGTCGACGTACGACAGCGAGACCGTGTCCCCGACGCGGACCTGGCCGGCGGTCGGCTCCTCCAGCCCGACGATGGTCTTGAAGAGGGTGGTCTTGCCGACGCCGTTCGGGCCGATAATGCCGACGATGCCGTTGCGCGGCAGCGAGAACGACAGGTTGTCGATCAGGATCCGGTCGTCGAAGCCCTTGGCCAGGCTGTGCGCCTCGATGACCGTGTTGCCCAGGCGCGGGCCCGGCGGGATCTGGATCTCCTCGAAGTCCAGCTTCCGGGTCTTCTCCGCCTCGGTGGCCATCTCGTCGTACCGGTCCAGGCGGGCCTTGGACTTCGTCTGCCGGGCCTTGGCGTTGGAGCGGACCCACTCCAGCTCCTCGGAGAGGCGCTTCTTCATCTTGGCGTCGCGGCGGCCCTCCACGGCCAGCCGGGCGGCCTTCTTCTCCAGGTAGGTGGAGTAGTTGCCCTCGTACCCGACGGCGCGGCCCCGGTCCAGCTCCAGGATCCAGCCGGCCACGTTGTCCAGGAAGTACCGGTCGTGGGTGATGGCGATGACGGTGCCGGCGTACTTGGCCAGGTGCTGCTCCAGCCACTGCACGCTCTCCGCGTCCAGGTGGTTGGTGGGCTCGTCGAGCAGCAGCAGGTCGGGGGCCTCCAACAGCAGCTTGCAGAGCGCGACCCGGCGACGTTCACCACCGGAGAGCTGGGTGACATCGGCGTCCGGCGGCGGGCAGCGCAGCGCGTCCATGGCCAGTTCGAGCTTGGAGTCGACGTCCCACGCGTCGGCGTGGTCCAGCTCCTCCTGGAGTCGGCCCATCTCCTCCATCAGCTCGTCGGAGTAGTCCGTCGCCATCTGCTCGGCGACCTTGTTGAACCGCTCCAGCTTCGCCTTCGTCTCGGCCACCGCCTCCTCGACGTTGCCGAGCACGGTCTTGGCGTCGTTGAGCGGGGGCTCCTGCGCGAGCATGCCCACGGTGTAGCCGGGCATCAGCCGGGCCTCGCCGTTGCTCGGCCGGTCCAGCCCTGCCATGATCTTGAGGAGGCTGGACTTACCGGCGCCGTTCGGGCCGACCACACCGATCTTGGCCCCCGGCAGGAAGCTCAGCGTCACGTTGTCGAGCACGACCTTGTCGCCGTGCGCCTTGCGCGCCTTCTCCAGGACGTAGATGTACTGGGCCACGGTGCGGGCTCCTCCGTCGGTGTCGATCGCTGATTCGCGTGGTGCGGGCGCGGGCCAGGTCACCGCCCCCGCCGCCCGTCGCCGCCGGCCGGGAGCCGGCCGCGCGCACGCCATCGTCAATCCTGACAGGTACGCCGGGCCGCGACCACATCGCCCCGCCCGGCCGTACCCCCGGCAGACCGCGCCGCCCCCGGACGCCGGCGCGGACGGCTGACCTGTCAACATGATCACGTCTGCGGTTCGGCGGTTTCGGGACGGGTAGGTGAGACCGGCACAGGGAAACAGACGCCGCAGCTACGCTCAGTACGCTCATCGCGGTGGACCCGTAAGCACCCGGAGGTGGCCGATCGTGACCGTCCGTAGCTCCTTTGTCGTAGTGGCGAACCGACTGCCGGTCGACGAGGTGAGCACACCCGAGGGACGGCAGTGGCGACGCAGCCCGGGCGGGCTGGTAACCGCGCTGCATCCCGTCCTCGCCGAGCACCAGGGCACCTGGGTCGGCTGGGCCGGCGGCACCGGCGCCGCCCCCGACCCGTTCGACCTGGAGGGCATCCGGCTGCACCCGGTGCCGTTGAGCGCCGAGGAGCTGGAGCGCTACTACGAGGGCCAGTCAAACGCCACGATCTGGCCGCTCTACCACGACGCCGTCGAGACACCCGCCTACAAGCGACGCTGGCGGGAGGCGTACCGCCTGGTCAACGCCCGCTTCGCGGAGGCCGCGGCGGAGGTCGCGGCCGAGGGGGCCACGGTGTGGGTCCAGGACTACCAGCTGCAGCTGGTGCCGGCGATGCTCCGGGAACTGCGCCCCGACCTGCGGATCGGCTTCTTCCTGCACATCCCGTTCCCGCCGATCGAGTTGTTCATGCAGATGCCGTTCCGCGCCGAGATCCTGCGTGGCCTGCTCGGCGCCGACCTGGTCGGGTTCCAGCAGCGACTGGCCGCGCAGAACTTCGTCCGGTTGGCCCGGCACCTGCTCGGCCTGCGCTACGAGGGGCAGATGATCCAGGTGGACGGCCGCCAGGTCAAAGCCGGCGCCTTCCCGATCTCCATCGACACCCAGGAGATGGAGCGGCTGGCCGCCGACTCGGCAATCCAGGCCCGGGCCAAGGAGATCCGCGAGGAGCTGGGCAATCCGCGGACCATCATCCTCGGCGTCGACCGGCTCGACTACACCAAGGGCATCGAACTGCGCCTCAAGGCCTTCCGCGAGTTGCTGGCTGACGGAAAGTTGACAGTGCCGGATGCAGTTATGGTGCAGGTCGCCACGCCGAGCCGCGAGCGGGTAGAGCACTACCAGGCACTTCGCGTCAAGGTCGAGCGCGAGGTTGGTCGGATTAATGGCGAATTCGGCCGGGTCGGCGTCCCAGCGGTGCATTATCTGCATCAGTCGTACAGTCGGACCGAACTGGCTGCGATGTACGCCGCCGCCGACGTGATGATGGTTACCCCGCTGCGAGACGGAATGAACCTCGTGGCGAAGGAATACGTTGCGTCGAGGGCAGACCACGGGGGCGCACTCGTACTCAGTGAGTTCGCCGGCGCAGCCACCGAGCTGCGTCAGGCGTTCCTGTGCAACCCGCACGACCCCGACGCGGTCAAGGACGCTCTGCTACGGGCCGTGCATGTGGAGAAGCCGGAGGCTCGTCGCCGTATGCGTACCATGCAACGCCATCTGCGCACCCACGATGTGGGGCACTGGGCGAAGTCCTTCCTCACCGAACTCGGTGTCCCCGACATGGAGGCGGCGTGAACGCCGCCACCAACGAGATAGTCATGCCCGCCGCCGGCACCTTGGACCCCGAGCTGCGCGCCGCCATCGGGCGCATCGCCCGGGTGCCCCAGCTGCTGGTCGCCTGTGACTACGACGGCACCCTCGCGCCGATCGTCGAGGACCCGAGCAAGGCCGTACCGCTGCCGGAGTCGGTGGCGGCGGTGCGCGCGCTGGCGGCACTGCCGCAGACCACCGTGGCGGTCGTCTCCGGCCGCGCACTACGCGACCTGGCCGCGCTCTCCCGGCTACCCAGCGAGGTCCACCTCGTCGGCAGCCACGGCTCCGAGTTCGACATCGGCTTCGTCGAGCGGCTCTCGCCCGAGTTGATCGCGGTACGCACCCGACTGCGGGACGCGCTGCGCGACATCGCCACGGCCCATCCCGGGGTACGCCTGGAACGCAAACCGGCCAGCGTCGCCGTACACACCCGGGGGGTGGATCCCCAGGTCGCCGCCGCCGCCATCGACGCGGTCCGCAACGGCCCCGCGAAGTGGCCGGACGTCACCGTCACGCAGGGCAAGGAGGTGGTCGAGCTCTCCGTGGTGGCCACCCACAAGGGCACCGCGGTCGACCAGCTCCGCACCCAGCTCTCCGCCAGCGCGGTGCTCTTCATCGGCGACGACGTCACCGACGAGAACGCCTTCGGCAACCTCAGCGGTCCAGACCTCGGCATCAAGATCGGGCCAGGCGACACCCAGGCCCACTACCGGGTGGCCGAGCCGATCGAGGCAGCTCGCGCGCTGGGTCTGCTCCTGGAGACCCGCCGGCACTGGCTGTTCGGCGAGCGCGCGGTGCCGATCGAGCGTCACTCGATGCTGGCCAACGGGCGGACGGTCGCCCTGCTCACGCCCGACGCCAAGGTGAGCTGGCTCTGTCACCCGAAGCCCGACTCTGCCGCCATCTTCGCCGACCTGGTCGGCGGCAGCCCGGCCGGGCACTTCAGCATCGCTCCCGAGCGCGGCGGCATCCCACTGGGTCAGCGTTACCGTTCGGGCACCATGACCGTGGAGACCCGTTGGTCCGGTCTGACCGTCACCGACTGGCTCGACAAGCCCGACCCCCGGGCCACCCCAGACGGCCCGGCCATCATCGCCGGCGACTCCACCCTGATCCGGGTGCTCACCGGTACCGGTCGGGTCCGGCTGGAGTTCGCACCCCGGCCGGAGTTCGCCCAGGTCGCGGTGCAGCTCCAGCCGCTCGGCGACGGCCTGCTGGTACTCGGCTCCAACGAGCCGCTCGCCCTCTACTCCCCCGGCGTGCAGTGGGAGGTCGGCAACGACGGCGGCTACCAGAGCGCCCGCGCGGTGGTCGACCTCGCCGCGCTCGGCGGGCAGGTGGTACTGGAACTGCGCTTCGGTACGCACAGCCTGGAACACCACCGGCTGGCCATCCACGAGCGGCAGGCCGCTGCGGAGCGGCCCTGGAAGGACTGGGTTGCCTCGCTACGGCTGCCGACCACCGCCCGCGACCTGGTCGCCCGCAGCGCGCTGACGCTGCGCGGCCTGTGTCATGAGGCGACCGGTTCGATCCTGGCGGCGGCGACCACCTCCCTGCCGGAGGAGCTGGGCGGCGTCCGCAACTGGGACTACCGCTACTGCTGGCTGCGCGATGCCGCGATGACCGCCCGCGCCCTGGTCGACCTGGGGTCGATCAGCGAGGCCGAGGCGTTCCTGCGCTGGGTGGACGGCTGTGTGGAGCGCACCGGCGGGCACCCCGAGCGGCTGCACCCGCTCTACACGGTCGACGGCTTCGAGCTGGGTGCCGAGGCGGTCATCGACACCCTGCCCGGTTACGCCGGCTCCCGGCCGGTACGCGTCGGCAACCTCGCCAACCACCAGCTTCAGCTAGACGTCTTCGGACCGATCGCCGACCTGATCGCCGCCACCGCCGACGCCCGCGGCTCGGTGCGCGCCGAGGAGTGGCGAGTGCTGGAGAACATGGTCGAGGCGGTCCGTCGCCGCTGGCACGAGCCGGATCACGGCATCTGGGAGGCCCGCCTGCCACCCCGGCACCACATCTTCTCGAAGGTGATGTGCTGGATGACCGTCGACCGGGCGCTGCAGGTGGTGCGCCAGCACGGCGGCGAGGACCGCCCGGAATGGGTGGAGCTGCGCGACCGGATCGGCGCCAACGTGCTGGAGAACGGCTGGCACGAGCACGCCGAGGCGTACAGCGTCGCGTACGGCGACGAGGACATGGACGCCTCGTCGCTGTGGATCGGGATCTCCGGTCTGTTGCCCGGCGACGACCCCCGCTTCCTGTCGACCGTGTTGAAGATCGAGGCGGACCTGCGTAGCGGTCCGGTCGTCTACCGCTACCACTGGGACGACGGCCTGCCCGGCCGCGAGGGCGGCTTCCACATCTGCACGTCGTGGCTGATCGAGGCGTACCTGCGCACCGGGCGGCGCACCGACGCTGAGGAACTCTTCCTTCAGATGATCGACACGGCCGGCCCCACCGGGCTGCTCCCCGAGCAGTACGACCCGCTTGCCGAACGTGGCCTGGGCAACCACCCGCAGGCGTACAGCCACCTCGGCGTGATCCGCTGCGCGCTGCTGCTGGACAACATGCTCAAGCAGTAACCGCCGCACGTACTCGGACAGCGGCCGGGGACAGTTGTCCCCGGCCGCTGGCTATTTCGGCGATCGCCGCCAGTCATTGCGGCTGCGTCCCCGCGTGCCCGGATCGGCCGTCGAATTCGCTTCCCAGACTCACGTCCCGACCCGCTGCCCAACCCACGCCCCGGACCGGCTGCCCGGCTGCGGCTTGTTGCGATTGGCACGCTTGTCTCCCACCAAAGCGCGCTAGACCCGATTTGCCCGACTTATCCCTCGCTGACTGCTCGCGCTCGAAGGGACCGTGTAGATCTTGGAGATTTTCCGTCAGCTGCTGACGGAAAATCTCCAAGATCTGGCGGCAGGCTGGCCTAGGTCCGGTTTTGTCGGTGGGCGGGCAGCTTGGTGGAGCGAGGGCGAGCCGGGATCGGTGGGTGGTGTGTCCGGTTTCTGGGTCGTGGGGGATGGAATTGCGGGTGGCCGGGGGTCGTTGAACACGGGTGAGCGACCGTGGAGGGCGGCCCGTCGAGGCGGGTGACGCGATCCGGAATGACGCGGGCCGGTCGGTCGTTGTACATGGTTCCGGCGGCGCGACGTGGCCCCTCGCCCCACGCGGCTGGATCTTCTCTCTTCATCCCCTTGTCTTTGGGCGCCTGACGGTGCTTGCACGCGTCCGCTTCCCCCTAGCGGTGTGTGTGCCAACCCCCGAATGGAGCTTTCATCATGAACACGATCTTCCGTAAGAGCGTGCTGGGTATTGCTGGTGTGGCGTTTGCTGGTGGCATGGTCGCTGGTCCGGTGGCCGC
>NZ_FNYV01000011.1 GCF_900109115.1 Micromonospora phaseoli | reverse complement strand
CGCCGTTGGTCGGGTCGCCCTGACGCACCCGGACCCGGCCGTAGCCGCGCCAGTCGCCCCAGGTGCGGTGCTTGTCCTTGGTCAACTCGTCGGTGTTGTAGGCCCAGGCCGGATCGTCCAGGTAGTCGTAGAAGGTGGTCTGGTTCGGCTGGTCGGTGACCAGGTCGTCCTGGTCGATGCGGGTGACCACGTACTTGTGGAACCAGTCCAGCGTCGGGTCACCAGTGCCCGGCCAGGAGAAGTACGCCGGCATGCAGCGTTTGGTGTTCGAGTGCGGCGTCGGCCGGGTGCTGCGGGTGCAGTCGTGCCCCGAGTAGGTGACCAGGATGTCGCCGCCGGACTCGGTGCGGATCTGCTTGATCCGCCACCGGTTCAGCTCGGTGCGCTGGTCCGACGGCCCGTCCACCCGGTTGGCCAGCGGCTCGGCCCCCGGGTTGAAGGTGATCTCCGGGTCGGAGACGGCGACACCGCCGGCGGTGGTGACGTGCCCGGTCCGGGTGATCCCGCGCAGCCACATCGGCGTGCTCTCACCGGTACCGGCGTTGATGAACTCCTGCCGCAACGCCCAGGACTCCACATCCCGGTACGACGACGTGCCGTTACGCAGCTGCGCGGTGACCTTCGTCAGCCGCCGCGCCGACCAGAACGTCGGCGAGCCCTGCTCGATGCACGGGGCCTCCTTGCAGAACTGGTCCCACGGGGTGTCCGGCCACGAGGCCGGCTTCGGATCCGACGTCCACGCCGTACCCGTCCAGCAGTTCGACAGGCACCGCTCGTTGGTCTCGAACATCACCCGCAACGGCGCCGCCGCGCTGTACTCCGCGCCCTTACGCATGCCGTACTCGATGCGGTCCAGGTAGCCGCCCCGGTCGTAGGTGGTCCGCTGGGTCGGCGTGTTGTTGCGGCCGTACGCGCCGGTCTCCTTCTTGTAGAAGTACGCCAGCGAGTTGTTGTTCGGGTCGACAACGTAGTCCAGGTTCCACCGCCACCCCTGGTCACAGCGGGCGTCGGCGAACGTGGAGTCGTAGCACGGCTCACCGGAGTTGTTGCCGTACACCGGTGCGGTCCACGTCGAGTTCGTCACCGGATCCCCCGACGACCAGCCCGGCAGCCGGTGGTAACCGAAGAAGTACTGCACCCCGTCGGTGGTGGTCACCTTCCAGTACTCGTTGTCGTTGTCACCGTTGGCCCGGGCCGAATCGGTGACCCGCTCGATCTTGGTACCGTCGTCGTTCTTCATCCGCCACACCGAACCGTCGCGGATCAGCTCACCCGCCCGACCGTTCAACGACAGCGTCGCGTTGTCGTTGAACCAGCACAGGTCACCGGTCTTGTGGCCCGGGTTGTCGTCCGCGCAGGAGTCGTACCGCCGCTCGATGTAACCCGGCCAGGACGTCCAACCGTCACCGACCCAACCGCCCTGGTTGTTCGTCATCGCGGTCATGCCGTCCACGCTGCCCGACGAGTACGCCAGGCTGACCGACGGAGACGGGCCGCCCGTTGACGGCGGCATCCGGAGGTCGTACGACCAGGAGAAGTCACCGGTCTGGTTCGACACCTCCCAGGTACCTGCCGGTGAGAGGTCGGTCGCCTTGTAGTCACCGTTGTCGCCACCCGACTCCGCCTGCACCGCGAGCAGCGTCGCCGCCTCACCCGACAGGCCCACCTGCGCCGACAACGTCGACGCCTGCGGGTCGTTGACTGTCGGCACCGGCGTCGACGTCTGGCACTGCGCCAACTGCGGCGTGCTCACTGCACACGCGGGCCGCTGCACCAGCCGCAGCCGCGACGCCCAGTCCCCACCGAACGCATGCGCGAAACCCGAGTAGTCCACCCCGACGGAAACCTGGCCGACACCAGACTTCCCGTCCGCGCGGCCCAGGCTCAACAGCACACCCCGGACGCCGGCCTGCGCGGTGGCCGCCCGGTCGAACACCCGCACCGACACCACGTCCGGCCCGACCAGCCCCCGGGCGCCGAACCCCTCCGGCTCCACCGCGGCCACCGTCACCGGCAGGTCACCGGCCTGATGCGCGCCCGCCACCTTCGGGCGAGCCGTCGCCGCGCCGGCATCCGGCCACTCCACCGGCCGCGGACCACGCACCAAACGCGACTCGGCCGAGAAGGCCGTCCGCGCGGCGGCGGGCCTGACATCGGTGACCTTGAGTCCAGCGACCTCCTTCGGCTTCGGCGGCTCCCACTTCGGGGCAGCCTCGGCAGCCATCGGCTGCTCGAACATCGTCACCGCCAACACCGCGGCCAACGGCGCGGCCAACCACCGTAACCGAGGTTTTCTGTTCACCGTCGCCTTCGCCCCCTGCGAAGGACCATGGATCTCAACCCTCATAGCGCTGCTCCCCGTGTTGCTCGTCGCGACAATCCGAAGGTGGAACGGAACGAACCGCAATTGAGCCGGACGGGTTCCGGGCAGCCAGAACGGCGTGGATCAGACCAGCACGGCCTGAGGCCGGACCGGCTGCCCTCGGAACCCGTCAATCGGTGATCACTGAACGGCTTGCTGGCAGATCTCCCAGGCCGACAAGGTGCGCTGGAACGCGTAGACGTCATCGATCTCGCCGCGCCAACGGTTCGCGGCCGTACCGGAGGACAGGCCACGGCCGATCGCGAACGACCCGGTCGCCGACCACGTACCGGTGAAGGCCGTCTCGGCGATCTCACCACCGCAGCTGAGCGGGTCACCCATCACGTACGCACGGATCTTGCCGGCTGCCACGTCGTACACCCCGGCGAGATGCACCCAGTTGCCCGCCGCCGGCAACCCCCAGGACGCCCCGTCCGTGCAGGCACTCGTGGAGTCGCCACCGTCGGTGGGTCGCATGGCAAAGCACCAGCCACCCGCGCCGCCGTTGGCGTCCTTGTTGTACATCAGCTGGAAGCGGCTGGCCGTCGTACCGTCCTGGCTCAGCACGATCTGATAGTCGTGCGCGGCCAGGTCCGACGCGCGGACCCAGGCCATCACCGTGAAGCTCTTGGTGGTGTCCAGCACCGGCCCACTCGTGGTGATCTGGCCACCCGTGCCGGTGAACGAGGCGGCGTTGCCCAGGTAGCCCGGCGTGAACGACACCGAACCGGCCAACGTGCCCGGCGACAACGCGCTACCACCCGACCCCGAGTCCGCCGCCGCTACGCCCGACAACTCGTCGAGCTTCCAACGGGCGTACTTGTTCGGCAGCGGCGACACCCAGAACTGGTGCGCGTACGTCGGGCCGGCGTTGCCGGCGACGTCCTTGGCCACCACGTTCAGGGTGTGCACCATGTCGGTGGTCGGTGTGTGTGCCACCGAGATCGTCTTCGGGCTGGTGCCCGTGGCCGGCACCGTGGTCGCCGACCCGCTGTCCACCCACCAGGTGAACTCCGCGACGTCCGATCCACCGTTCGCCACGAACGTCCCCGAGGTGCCCACCACGGCACCCCACGCGCGCAGCGGGTACTGCGACGAGGAGACCGAGGAGACAGCCGGCGGTGACGTGTCCACACTCACCGTCTGCCAGGCCGACCAGTCGCCGACCAGGTTGTTCTCATCCTTGGACTGCGCCCGCCAGTAGTAGGTCGACCCGTTGGCCAACCCGGACGGCACCCGCCAGGTCGCGGTACCCGGGGCGGCTGTCGTCACCGGCGCCGCCGCGTTGCCCGCCACCAAGGTCGCCGTGGCCGACGCTGACGCACGCACCTCGAAGGTGGTCCGCAGGTTCCCGTTGTACGGGTCGGACACGTTGGCCCGCAACGTCGGTGTCGTGGTCCGTACCACCGCCGGCGACGTGCACGCCTTGTGGCAGTCCGTCGTCGTCAAGAACGCCTGCCCCACCGGCGGATTCGGCTTCTTGTCGTACGTCACGACCAGGTACGTCTTGTCGGTGTAGAACTTCTTCCACCGGTCCTGCGTCGACTCGTACTCACCGCTGCTGTTGCAGGCACACAACCCGACCGTGTAGGTCGTCGCGTTCGCCGTCGCCCGCGCCTGCACGTTGTTCTTCAGCGTGGTGCCCTCGAAGACCGCGTCCGCGTCCGGCTGGACCGAACCGCAACCACCGGCCTCGTTCGCCCTGCCCTCCCACGAGTCCAGCCAGTGCGACGACGGCAGCGGCCGGGTCGACCAGGCCATCCGCCCGCCGCTGGAAGACGTGATGCCGTCCGTGTTGGTGCGATACAGGTGCACCCACGTCGGGTCGCACGACCACGAGTGGTCGAGCTTCATGGTCACCTTCGCCGCCAGGATCTGGGTGCCCCGCAGCGCCGAGACGTTGAAGTCGAAGAACGACCGGTACCGCACCCCGTCGTACGGGTTACGACCCACCCAGGCCCGGTTGCCCACGTCCCAGTTCTTGTTCGCGCTGTTCGCGTACGCCCACTTGGAGCGCAACCCGTTGAACGGCGGATCGATGAAGACCGGCCAGGTGACCGCGGGATCGTCCAGCATGGACTCGTCCGCGAGCACGGTCAGATCAGCGCCGGCGAGCTTCACCGTGACGTCGGCATGCTGCGACGTGGCGCCCGGCTCCGCAGCGGTAGCCGGCTCGGCCTGCGCCGGGGGACCGGCGCGCGCTGGATCGAACTCGCCGGCGATCGACGGATCCAGCGACGAGTCCCACATCGAGGCCGCGTGCGAGACCGCCACCAACTCCCCGGCCGGATCGAGCAGCCGCAGCCCGCCCTCGGCATCCCGCTCGACCTGCGTGTTGCCGCCGAGCGCGTACCGCAACTGGCGTACCGCCGGGTTCGCCGCCGCGGCCGAGTTGAGGATCTCCACCGAGTGTGAGAAACCTTCCGGCAACGCGGTGACGTGCAGATTCACCCCCGGCAGGACGCCGTCGTACACCGCTGTCGCACCCTTGAGCCGCGGCACCGGCAACGCACCCAACGGCCACGAGAGCGTGAACGACGAACCACTCGCCTGCCACGTCGCCAGCGGACCCGACCCGCCGGCCGAGAAGCGAACGTCTGCCAGCGTCGCCGCCGGCACCACCGCACCGCCCTTCACCGACAGGTTCGGATCGATCGCCGCCCACGAACCGTCGGTCCGGCGTACCCGCTGCGGCACCGCCGCGACGGTCAGCGTCTGGGTACCCGCGGGGTCCACCACCACCTGCTCGTGCTCGGTCCGCTCACTCAACACCTCGACCGAGACGCCGCACTCGGCGGCCAGTGCGGCAGCCGCCATCTCGTCGGCAGCTTGCCTGATCGAGCAGTCGGCACTCGATGCCTGCCCGGCCAGCGCGGCCTCGGGCTCGTCGGACACGACGGCAAGCCCCGATCCGAGCAGTGCCGCGGCCAGTGCGACCGGCAACCAACGCGACCGACCGGACCGATTCAGATCAGGCCGGAATAAAAGTTGACGCGCCAAAGTAAACCCTCCCCCGTGGAATTGATCTGTCACGCTCGCTTAAACATTTCGACTTGTCAACGTGTTGTTACGAGAGCTCGCGGCTTTTGATCACAACTGCCAGGAAGATCGTGTGTACAGCGGGTGATCCGGCAGCCGGCGCGGCCAGCCCCTACCGCGCTCCCGCTTCGCGGGTCATCGACTCAGGTGAGACCACCAGAGCAAGGCGAGTCCGGACGTGACGAACCGCCCGACGGCAGCAGACGGCGGGCGGTAGGCGCAGGTTGCGGAGGGGCGGACGAGCCGTCAGACCGGGGGCCGCCACTGGGCGGCGACCGAGGAGGCGCTGCCGAGCAGACGAGGGGTGATGGCGCCGAGTGCGGCGTCGCGGGCCCGTAGGGCCAGTCGGCCGCGGGTCTGCAGCACAGCCGACATCCGGCGGGTCTGCCGGACCACGGCCGCCGCACGGGGCCGCCGCGCCCGGTCGTACGCCACCACCGCGTCCGGCAGGGACGACTCGCGCAGCAGCGCGGCGAGCGTCGCGGCGTCCTCGAAGGCGAGACAGGAGCCCTGCCCCAGGTGCGGCGGCATGGCGTGGGCGGCGTCGCCGAGCAGCACCACCCCGCCGGATCCGACCGGGAAGCCGTACGAGCGCGGCAACGGGCGCAGCTCCCGGATCTCGTGCTGCACCAGGTCGGTCGGGTCGGTCGCGGCCAGCAGCTCGTCGACCGGGGCGGGCCAGCCGGCGTACCACCGGCGCAGCAACGCCAGCTGCTTCTCGGGCGGCTCGGGGCGGGGCGCGCCGGCCGCGGTCGCCATCCAGTAGATGCCGCCCCGGCTGGAGGCGCCGGAAGAACCGCGCTCACCCAGCGAGGCAGCCACGAAGCGGTAGCCAGCGCCGAGGATCTCACCGCCGACGGGCCCGGGCAGGCTCGGTGCCCGGTACCACGGGATCACCGCCCGCCAGGCGGCGCACCCGGAGCTGACCACGCCCGCCTCCGGGGCGAGCTGACGGCGGATCACGCTGTCCGTGCCGTCGGCCGCGACCACCAGATCCGCCTCGTACGTGTGCCGGCCGTCGCTGACCGCGGGCCGCTCGCCGGAGACCGCGCGTACCGTCCGCACGGTCACCCCGGTACGCAGCTCGACCCGCTCACCCAGACCCGCGATCAGCGCGTCGTGCAGATCCTCCCGGTGCACCACCACGGGCAGGCGTTCGGTTGGTGTCTGCCGGGGCTGCACCAGCCAGTGCCCGTCGGGGCGGCGCACCCCGCCGTCGGGTAGTCCGGTGGCGATGGCGTCCAGGCCGGCACCGAGGTCCAGGGAGCGCAGCGCGCGGACCCCGTTGGGCCAGAGCACCACGGCGGTCGG
Source organism: Micromonospora phaseoli (assembly GCF_900109115.1). GTDB lineage: Bacteria > Actinomycetota > Actinomycetes > Mycobacteriales > Micromonosporaceae > Micromonospora > Micromonospora phaseoli. The sequence continues at coordinate 200,983 of NZ_FNYV01000011.1, read as the reverse complement.
CTCCGGGCGGATCCGGTCGGCCCGTTCCAGGAGGGTGACCTGCCAACCCGAGCGGGCCAGCGCGCCGGAGACCGCCAGGCCGCCGAGCCCACCGCCGACCACCACCGCGGTCCGCATGGCGTCGTCCCCCTCGCCCTCAGGTGTCGCGATCGGCGGGTCGGGTCGCCGCGGACTCCGGCGAGTCACCGTCGGCCGGTCCGGTGTCGTCGTCGGCCGGCCCGGGTGGCGTCTCGCCGGTCTCGCGCCAATGCTGGAACTCCTCCTCGCCGACCACCCGGTAGCCCTCCGGCGCGGCCGGCTCGGTGCTGCCCTGCTTCGCCGACAGATCAAGCTGGGAGACGTCGGAGGTGGCCGTCGGTGCGGTGGGGGTGGCCGGCACACCGATGGGGATCAGGTACTCCCGTGGACCGCGAACCCGCAGGAAGTAGATGAGCGCGCCGAGGAACACCAGGGCGGCGGTCCAGACGTTGAGTCGTACGCCGAGGATCGTGTTGGCCTCGTCGGTGCGCATCATCTCGATCCAGAACCGGCCGGCGGTGTAGCCCATCACGTAGAGCGCGAACGCCCGGCCCCGGCCGAGTCGCAGCTTGCGGTCGAGGTAGAACACCAACGCGGCGACCCCGACGTTCCACAGCAACTCGTACGCGAAGGTGGGGTGGTAGAGCCCCTCCTCCAGGATCGGCTGGCCGGCCTCGTCACGCAGCGCCTGCCCGCCGTCCATCCGGTGGATCTCCAGCCCCCAGGGCAGGTCGGTCCGGCCGCCGTACAGCTCGTTGTTGAACCAGTTGCCCAACCGGCCGATCGCCTGGGCCAGCGGCAGGCCCGGCGCCAGCGCGTCGGCCACCACCGTGAGCGGGATGCCCAGCTGCCGGGCGGCGAGCCAGGCGCCGACCGCGCCACCGGCGACCGCGCCCCAGATGCCGAGCCCACCCTCGTGGATGAAGAACACCTTGATCGGGTCCCCGCCGGTGCCGAAGTAGGCCGCCGGCGAGGTGATCACGTGGTAGATCCGGGCGCCGATGATGCCGGCGGGCACCGCCCAGACGGCGATGTCGAGCGTCGCGCCGGGGGCGGCACCGCGCTGACGCAACCGCCGTTCGGTGAGCCAGCAGGCCACCGCGATGCCGAGGAGGATGAACAGCGCGTACGCCCTGATAGGAAACGGGCCGAGCTGCCACACGGCGGTGCTCGGACTGGGCAGGGCGGCCAGGGACGTCGGCGCGGCGAGACTCACGGGTGCACACGCTACCGCTGCGGACCCCCGTGGCGTCACCCCGGTCCGCCCGAAAAGGGTCAGCGGTCGGGCTGACGCACACCCTCGGCAAGTTCCGCGCTGAGCGTACGCAGCGCGGCGCGGCCCGCCGCCTCGTCCGGCGCGTCGAGCACGCAGCGGACCAGGGCGCTGCCGACGATCACCGCGTCGGCGTACCCGGCGACCGTGGCGGCCTGCGCCCCGGTGCCCACCCCCAGCCCCACCCCGACCGGCAGGTCGGTGACCTCCCGTACCCGCGACACCAGCACCGGCGCCGCCTGCGAGGTCTGCGACCGGGCACCGGTCACGCCCATGATCGCAGTGGCGTAGACGAAGCCGCGGCAGTGCCCGACCGTCATCGCCAGCCGTTCGTCCGTGGACGACGGGGCGACCAGGAACGTGCGGTCCAACCCGTGCGCGTCCGAGGCGGCCAGCCACTCACCGGCTTCCTCGGGGATCAGATCGGGTGTGATCAGCCCGGTGCCGCCGGCCGCGGCGAAGTCCCGGGCGAACGCGTCGACCCCGTACCGCTCGACCGGGTTCCAGTAGGTCATCGTCACCACCGGGGCACCGGTGGCCGCCACCGCCTCGACGATGCGGAACGTGTCCCGGGTGCGTACGCCGCCGGCCAGCGCGATGTCGCTGGCCCGCTGGATCACCGGGCCGTCCATCACCGGATCGGAGTAGGGGATCTCCACCTCGATCACGTCGACGCCGGCCTCCACCATCGCCGTCATCGCGGCGATGCTGCCCTCGACCGTGGGGAAGCCGGCCGGCATGCAACCGACCAGCAGCGCCCGGCCGTCGGCCCGCGCCTTGTCGAAGGCGACCCCGATGCGGCTCATGCCGGCACCCCACTGCGCCCCGTGCCGGCGTGCGACACCCCGACACCGAGCCCGATGGTCTGCTCGCTCACGCTCACTCCTTGTCGAGGATGCCGAAGAACTCGCCGGCGGTGTGCACGTCCTTGTCGCCCCGGCCGGAGAGGTTGACCAGGATGGTGGGCTGGCGGCCCAGGTCGGCGGCGAGCTTCGGCGCGACGGCCAGGGTGCCGGCGAGGGCGTGCGCGCTCTCGATCGCCGGGATGATCCCCTCGGTGCGGCAGAGCAGCTCGAACGCGGCCATCGCCTCGTCGTCGGTGACCGGCTGGTAGCTGGCCCGGCCGGTGTCGTGCAGCCAGGCGTGCTCCGGGCCCACCCCCGGGTAGTCCAGACCGGCGGAGATCGAGTGTGACTCCTGCGTCTGACCGTCGGCGTCCTGGAGCACGTAGGTGCGGGTGCCGTGCAGCACACCGGTGGAACCGCCGGTGATGCTGGCCGCGTGCCGCCCGGTGGCCACCCCGTCGCCGCCGGCCTCGAAGCCGTAGAGCTGGACCTGCGGGTCACCCACGAAGGCGTGGAAGATGCCCAGCGCGTTGGAGCCACCGCCGACACACGCGGTGACCGCGTCCGGCAGCCCGCCGGTGAGTTCGAGGCACTGCGCCCGGGCCTCGTCGCCGATGCCCCGGACGAAGTCGCGGACCAGCGCCGGGAACGGATGCGGTCCGGCGGCGGTGCCGATCAGGTAGTGGGTCTCGTCGACGTTGGCGACCCAGTCCCGCATCGCCTCGTTCATCGCGTCCTTGAGGGTGCGCGACCCGGTGGTGACCGGCACGACCGTGGCGCCGAGCATCCGCATCCGCGCCACGTTCAGCGCCTGCCGCTCGGTGTCGACCTGGCCCATGTAGACCACGCAGTCCAGGTCGAACAGGGCGGCGGCGGTGGCCGCGGCGACACCGTGCTGACCGGCGCCGGTCTCGGCGATCACCCGCTTCTTGCCCATCCGCCTCGTCAGCAGCGCCTGGCCGAGCACGTTGCGCACCTTGTGCGCGCCGGTGTGGTTGAGGTCCTCCCGCTTGAGCAGCACCCGGGCGCCGGCCCGCGCGGAGAACCGGTGGGCCTCGTAGAGCAGCGACGGGGTGCCGGCGTAGTCGCGCAGCAGGGCGGCGAACTCGTCCCGGAAGGCCTCGTCGGCCATGGCCGCGCGGTGGGCCGCGCCCAACTCGTCGAGCGCGGCGACCAGCGCCTCCGGCACGAACCGGCCGCCGAAGGTGCCGAAGTGACCGGCGGCGTCGGGGAACTGCTCCTCGCTCATGACCGCACTCCTCTCGCTGGGCGGGCCGGCGCGGGTCAGCGCGCCGGGCGGGGGGTGGCGGGGTGGTTGCCCGCGTTGACCAGCTCGGCCACCGCCTCCCGGGGGCTCTTCTGGGTGACCAGGCCCTCGCCGACGAGCACCGCGTCGGCGCCGGCGGAGGCGTAGCGGATCAGGTCGTGCGGACCGCGTACGCCGGATTCAGCGATCTTGACGACGTGGCTCGGCAGGCCGGGCGCGATCCGTTCGAACACGGACCGGTCGACTGAGAGGGTACGCAGGTCGCGGGCGTTGACCCCGATCACCTGCGCGCCGGCCTCCATGGCCCGGTCAGCCTCCTCCTCGTCGTGCACCTCGACCAGCGCGGTCATGCCCAGCGACTCGATCCGCTCCAGCAGGCCGACCAGCGCGTTCTGCTCCAGCGCGGCCACGATCAGCAGCACCAGGTCGGCGCCGTGCGCGCGGGCCTCGTGCACCTGGTAGCTGGAGACCACGAAGTCCTTGCGCAGCACCGGAATGTTCACCGCGGCCCGCACGGCGGCGAGGTCGTCCAGCGAACCGCCGAACCAGCGCCCCTCGGTGAGCACGCTGATCGCGCGCGCACCGCCGGCGGCGTAGTCGCCGGCCAGGTCCGCCGGGTCGGCGATCTCGGCCAGCTTGCCCTTGGACGGCGAGGAGCGCTTCACCTCGGCGATGACGGCGACGCCGGGCTTGCGCAGGGCCGCGTACGCGTCCAGCGGAGGCGGCGCGGCGGCGGCCAGTTCCCGGATCCGCTCCAGCGGAACCTGTTCCTGCCGCCGAGCCACGTCCTCCCGGACGCCGGCCAGGATCTCGTCGAGCACGCTGACGGGCGCCGCCGGAACGGCCTCGGCCCCCTCCGCGTGCGGATGCTCAGCAGTCACCAGCGGACTCCCCTCTCCGGGTGTCATGGGCCGATGCTAGGTGGCCCGAGCTGGGACCGACCGGCGGGGGTATGGCGCTCCTCACGAAATGGGCTGCGGCATAATGGCCGACTTGTGCGCACGCGTGGTGACTCTACGTCATCACGCCATAGACGTTCGCCCATGTCGAGGGGTGTGGCGGCATCCGCCGGCCGACCGGCACCGATCCGCGTCGATGCTGTGACCAAGCTCAAGGACCAAGGTCTCGTTGCCTGCCCAGGTGGGTTGCCGCAGACTTGACCGTGCAGTCATCACCACGAAACGTGAGCCGCGCAGCATCATCCTCGGGCAAACTCGATGACGCGCCCGCCTCACCGCCACGACGATCTCTCCCCGGGGTGATCATGAATTCCTCCGCGCCGCAGCCGACCATCGGACTCACCACCATCTCGCGCACCGTCGCCTCGCTCGCCGTCGGTGTCGTCCACACCCTGGAGCGGGCCGTGGTCGGGCCGGACCGGATGCGGACCGCCCGCGGCAACGCCTGGGAGGCCATCTGCGCCGACCGGGCCCGCGCCGACCAGCGGGCCGAACTGGACCGCCTCATCGCGGAACTCGCCGCCGCGCGTAGCCGCGCCCGGCAGCCGGTCAGCTGACCTTCGGATCCTCGCCCCGGGCGGTCGGATCCTCGCCCCGGTCGAGGGCATCCCACGCCTCGACCGTCCCGGCCCCGGCGATCGGGCCGACCGGCCGCCGCACCGAGGCCGACCCGCGCTCGTACCGGGCGCCCATCGCCGGCCAGCGCTGACCGCGCGCTGCGGTGAGCAGGCCGCCGGCCGCCACCAGCAGCCCGCCCAGCAGACAGAGCGCCGGCAACAGCCGGGTGACCTGGCCACCGAGGTCGGCGACCAGCCCGTAGCCCCCACCGGCCGCGAGGGCCAGCCCGAGCAGCGTCAGCAACCCGCCGAGCACCCGGCGAAGCCGACCCCGGGTGGCCAGCAGCGCGCCACCACCGGCCAGCCCGACGAGGGCCAGCGCCGGCAGCCAGGGAAGCAGCTGCCCACCGGTGCGCCCCTCGTCCACCACCAGCAGCGGTTCCGGCCGGTCGAGAACACCGACCACCCAGGTGCTCCTCGCCGCCCAGAGCGCCAGCCCCGCGCCGGACAGGCAGAGCAGCACCGCGTACGCCAGTTCGCGTCGCCCCGGCACCGCCACATTCCTCGCGCTCACCGAGCCAACCTTTCGCTCGCGACTGCGGGACTCCGCTGCGCTACATTCCTCGCGCTCACCGAGCCAACCGGAGGGTTTCGGCGGCGGCGATGGCCGCGAGCACCGCTGCGGCCTTGCTCCGGGTCTCCTGTTCCTCCGCCGCCGGGTCGGAGTCGGCCACCACGCCGGCACCGGCCTGCACGTAGGCCCGACCGGCCCGGATCAGCGCGGTCCGGATCGCGATGGCCATGTCGAGATCGCCTCCGAAGCCGAAGTAGCCGACCGTGCCCCCGTAGAGCCCTCGACGGACCGGCTCCAACTCCTCGATGATCTCCATGGCGCGTACCTTCGGCGCGCCGGAGAGGGTACCCGCCGGGAAGGTGGCGGCGAGCGCGTCGAAGGCCGTCCGGTCCGCGCGCAGCACCCCGACCACCGTGGAGACGATGTGCATGACGTGGCTGTACCGCTCGATCATCGCGAACTCCGGCACCTGGACGGTGCCCGGCCGGCAGACCCGGCCCAGGTCGTTGCGGCCCAGGTCGACCAGCATCACGTGCTCGGCGCGCTCCTTCGGGTCGGTGAGCAGCTCGGCGGCGAGCCGGGCGTCGGCCTGCGGGGTCGCGCCGCGCGGGCGGGTACCGGCGATCGGGTGCAGCAGCGCCCGTCGCTCACCGTCCACCTCCCCGGTCACCTTCAGGTGCGCCTCGGGAGACGAACCGACGATGTCGAAGTCGTCGAAGCGCAGCAGGTACATGTAGGGGCTGGGGTTGGTGGTGCGCAGCACCCGGTAGACGTCCAGCGGGTCGGCGTCGGTGTCGCGTTCGAAGCGCTGGGCGAGCACGATCTGGAAGCACTCGCCGGCCCGGATCGCCTCCTTCGCCGCCTCGACCGCCTTCGGGTACCCACCCTCGGGGGTGCGGCTACGCACCTCGCCGGCCGGCGGGCGGGCGACCGTGGCCACCATCGGTGGGATGGGCCGCGACAGCGCCGTGGTCATCGCGTCCAACCGACCCACCGCGTGGTGGTACGCGGCGGCTACGTGCTCCTCGCGGCCGGGCTCGTCGCACGGCGGCAGGATCGCGTTGGCCACCAGGATCGCCGAGCCGTCGAAGTGGTCCAGCACGACCAGGTCGGTGGCGAGCATCATGCCCAGCTCGGGCAGGCGCAGGTCGTCCTCGGTGAGCGCGGGCAGCCGCTCGAACCGGCGGATCAGGTCGTAACCGAGGTAGCCGACCATGCCCCCGGTCAGCGGCGGCATCCCGCCGCCCGGTTCGCCGGGCGGGCCGGCCAGCGCGGTCACCGTCGCGCGCAGCGCCTCGACCGGATCACCGGTGGTGGGCAGTCCGGCGGGCGGGTCACCGAGCCAGGCCGCCGAGCCGTCGCGCTCGATCAGCGTGGCGCTGCTGCGTACCCCGACGAAGGAGTACCGGGCCCAGCTCAGCCCTGCCGAGCCCACCCCCTGCTCGGCGGACTCAAGCAGGAAGGTGCCGGGGCCGCCAGCGAGCTTGCGGTAGACACCGACCGGGGTCTCCGCGTCGGCGAGCAGACGCCGGGTGACCGGCACCACCCGCCAGCGCGCGGCCAGTTCGGTGAAGGTGGCCGCGTCCGGGCTCACCCTCGCGTCGGTCACGAGGTCACCTCACCGGTGACCGGGAGTTCGGTGAAGAAGCAGGTGCGCTGCCCGGTGTGGCAGGCGGCACCCACCTGGTCGACGCTGACCAGTACCGCGTCGCCGTCGCAGTCGAGCGCCACCGAGCGGACGTACTGGTGGTGGCCGGAGGTGGCGCCCTTGACCCAGTACTCGCCCCGGCTGCGCGACCAGTAGGTCGCCCGGCCGGTGGTCAGGGTGCGGTGCAGGGCCTCGTCGTCCATCCAGGCCACCATCAGCACCTCGCCGCTGTCGTGCTGACGGACCACGGCGGCCACCAGGCCGTCGGGGGTGCGCCGCAGCCGGGCGACGATCGCCGGGTCGAGCCGCGAGGGCCGGTCCGGCGGCGCGGGCTGGTCGGGGTGGTCGCCGGTCACCGGCTCGTCAGGTACGGACACAGTGACCCATTGTCCGGTACGCGGCGCGGGAACCTGAGCGGGCTCCCGGTTGTCGGTCGGCGGACCACCGGCCGGCCGGCCCAGCTGGGTCACGTAGCGGTCCAGGCGACCGTCGAGCAGGGCGTCGGCGAGATCCGGACCGGCCGCTGCGGCCACCTCGGCGGCGTAGCGGCGGATCAGCGGCAGGGTGCCGGTGACCAGGCGGGCCGCGGCCGCCCACAGCTGGCCGATCGAGCCGGGCCGCAGGCCCAGGCAGCGCAGCATGTCCTTGCGGTAACCGGCCGGCGCCACCGGCAGGTCGAGCGCGGCGGCGAAGGCCGAACGGCGGGAGACCACCCGCACCGACGGGTTCGCCAGCCGCAGCACCGACGGGCAGAGCCGGGCCAGGTCGGCGGCGGCCAGCCGGGCGCCCAGCGGATCCTCGGCGTCCCGGGCCGAGGCCACCTTGCCGAGGGTGGCGATCAGCTCCTCCAGCCGCGGCTCGTCCGCCGGCTGGCAGAGCACCGGAAGGTCGATCCGGTTGCGCCAGTGCGGGTCCGCCCAGAGCAGCCGGGCGGGGGCCGTCACCGGCAGCCCGAACGCCCAGTCGGCCGGCTCGCCCAGCCGGTCCACCCAGGACCGGATGTCCCGGGCCGCGACCGACACGTGGGTCAGCCGGCCGGAGTGCTCCGCGAAGTACGCCCGGCGGGCGGCGTACGGTGCGCCGCCGACCAGCACGTCGACGTCGACGTCGCTGTGTGCGGTGGCGGCCTGCCGGGCGTGGCTGCCGCGCAGCAGGATGCCCACCACGGGCCGGTCGGCGGTGGCCCTCAGCCGCGCGGCCCAGGCCTCGAAAAACCCACTGTCCGGTGACGGAGCGTGATCCACTACGCCATCGTGCCGCACGTCCGTTCGGGGCGCAATGCCCGATGACGGACCCGCTGTCCGGTACGTCACCTGTTGACCGTGATAACGGGGTTACCGCCCTGCCGGCTGTTTCATCCCCACTTGGCAACCGACGTCAGTCGAACTCGCCCAACTCCGCCCGGCGGTAGTGGTCGATCTTGAAGTCGAGCACCTTGAGGTCCTCCTCCAACTCGGCCATCTGCTCCAACACCCGCACCCGGTGCTCCTCGAACAGCGCGCGCCGGGCCGCGAGCGTGCCGTCACCCTGCCGAGCCAACTCGACGTAGCGACGCATGTCGCGCACCGGCATCCCGGTCCGGCGCAGCCGGGTGAGCAGCAGCAGCCAGTTGACGTCCTGCGGAGTGTAGCGACGCCGTCCGGCCGAGTCCCGGCCCACCGGCGCGACCAACCCCTCCTGCTCGTACCAGCGCAGCGTGTAGGTGCTCAGGCCGACCTGCCGGGCCGCCTCGCCGACGGTGAAGGTCACCTCCCGCGTACCGATGTCCATCCATCCAGGTTCCCAGCATCAGACCACCACGCGCGACCCCGTGGGCCTTGCTCCGGCGGCCGGATTTCAACTACCGTTGATTTCAACAGAGGATGAGTTATGGAGGCCGGCGATGGACGACGCGATCGCCCTCCGCGGACTGGTCGTGGACCGGGGCGGACGGCGGGTGTTGGACGGGATCGACGCGGCGGTCCCGCGCGGCTCGGTCACCGGGCTGCTCGGACCGAGCGGCAGCGGCAAGACCACCCTGATGCGCGCGGTCGTCGGGGTTCAGGTGATCACCGCCGGCACGGTAACCGTGCTGGGCGCCCCGGCCGGCTCGAGCCAGCTGCGCCACCGGGTCGGCTACCTGACGCAGGCGCCGAGCGTCTACGCCGACCTGACGGTACGGGAGAACGCCCGCTACTTCGCCGCCCTGCACGGGCGCGGCCGGGCCGAGGCCGACCGGGCGGTGACCGACGTCGGGCTGGCGGCAGCGGCGGGTCAGTTGGTGGGCACCCTGTCCGGCGGGCAACGCAGCCGGGCGTCGCTGGCCTGCGCGCTGGTCGGCGAGCCGGAGCTGATCGTGCTCGACGAGCCCACCGTCGGCCAGGATCCGGTGCTGCGGGCCGACCTCTGGTCCCGCTTCCACGCGTTGGCCGCCACCGGGACGACGCTGCTGGTGTCGAGCCACGTGATGGACGAGGCGGCCCGCTGCGACCGGCTGCTGCTCATCCGCGAGGGGCGGCTGATCGCCGACGACACGCCCGACGGGATCCGGTCCACCACGGGGGTGGACGATCTCGACGAGGCGTTCCTACGACTGATCCGGGCGAGCGAGGCCGGCCGGGCCGGGGAGGCGTCATGAACCCACGAATTCTCTCCTCCACCGTGGTCCGCATCCTGCGGCAGCTGCGCCACGACCGACGGACCGTGGCACTGCTGGTGGTCGTGCCCACCGTGCTGCTCACCCTGGTCTACTACATGTACGCCGACCAGCCCACCCCGCCCGGGCAGCCGGCCACCTTCGACCGGATCGCACTGGTGATGCTCGGCTTCTTCCCGTTCATCATCATGTTCCTGGTGACCAGCATCGCCATGCTCCGCGAACGGACCACCGGCACGCTGGAGCGGCTGCTCACCACCCCGCTGGGCAAGACCGACCTGCTCTTCGGCTACGGCATCGCCTTCGGGCTGGCCGGCGCGGTGCAGGCCACCGTCGCCTCGGCCGTGGCGTACTGGATCTTCGACCTGGACACCGCCGGGAGCGCCGGCCTGGTAATCATGATCGCCGTGCTGAACGCGGTGCTCGCGGTCGCGCTCGGGCTGCTCTGCAGCGCCTTCGCCCGCACCGAGTTCCAGGCCGTACAGTTCATGCCGGTCGTGGTCGCCCCGCAGCTGCTGCTCTGCGGACTGTTCGTGCCACGCGACGAGATGGCCGGGTGGTTGCAGGTGATCAGCGACCTGCTGCCGCTGTCGTACGCCGTCGAGGCCCTCCAGGAGGTCGGCGCGCACGCCGAACCGACCGGCACGATGTGGCGCGACGCGGCGGTCGTCGCGGGCGCGGCGGTGCTGGCGCTGGTGCTCGCCGCGGCCACCCTGCGTCGGCGCAGCGGCTGACGCAGGCCCGGTCGGCGTCGGTGGCCCGGCCGAGGGCACATCGCGCCGGACGGAGCGAGGGGGGACGATGGTACGGCGGACCGGGCGGCGACCTGGCAAACCCGGGACGCGGGAGGCGATCCTCGACGCGGCCCGGACCGCCTTCGCGGAACGCGGCTTCGACGCCAGCACCATCCGGGCCATCGCCGCCTCCGCCGAGGTGGATCCGGCCCTGGTGCACCACTACTTCGGCAGCAAGGACCAGCTCTTCCTGGCCGCCATGCAGGCGCCGATCGACCCCCGGGAACTGCTGCCGAAGGTGCTCGCCGGCGACCGGGACGGTCTCGGCGAACGGCTGGTCCGCACCTTCCTCGGGGTGTGGGACTCACCGGCCGGCACCGCCGGAGTGGCGCTGCTGCGCTCGGCGGTGAGCAACGAGTGGACGGCCCGGCTGCTGCGCGAGTTCCTGACCACCCAGGTACTGCGGCGGGTCCTCGACCAGCTCGACGTCGACCCGGCGGAGCTGCCGCTGCGCGGGTCGCTGGTGGCCACCCAGCTGATCGGGCTCGGCATGATGCGACACGTGATCCGCCTGGAGCCGGTCGCCTCCGCCCCGCCGGAGACCCTGGTCGCCGCGGTCGGCCCGACCGTCCAGCGCTATCTCACCGGCGAGCTGCCCCGCTGAGCACCGAGTCCAGCAGCCGGGTCAGGTCGACCCGGTCGGCCAGCCGGCGCCCGAAAGCGAGCCGGGCGCGCCGTCGGGCGCCGGGCCGCCCGAACGTCACGAGCATGCCGTACCGGTCGATCCGCTCGACGCGGGGCGCGTGGTCGGCGGTCAGACCGAGCTGCCGGCACAGGTAGTCGGTCGTCCGGTCGGCGTGGTGCTCGTTGAGGTGGGTGAGCAACCCCGCCTCGACCGGGTGCAGCGGGTCCGGTTCGGCCTCCGCGTACGCCCCCGGATCGATCCGGCGGAGCACACCGGCGCGCTCCCAGCGGGCATCGGCCACCTCGAACCGGAACAGCCGGAACCGGGTACCGACGTCGAGCAGGTCGCCGGTGGGCTCCACGGCGGCGAAGTCCACCGCCGCCGCGCGGGCCTCGTCGCCGTCCAACCGGCGCACCCAGCCCGAGACCAGGGCACGGCCGAGCGAGGGCACCCCGGCGGCGGGCGGCAGGTCGAGCACGTCGAGCACCACCGCGACGGAGCGGCCGTCGCCGACCGCCCCGAACGCCGCCGCGAGGTCGCTGACCACCGGCACCAGCAGCAGCACCTGCCCGTCGGGGTCGGTGACGTGGCGGACGTGGTGCGGACCGGGCCGGCAGGCCAGCTGGACGAGGCCGGGCAACCGGCCCGCGACCAGGGTCCGGACGATCTCGGCAGGGCTGGGCCGCATGAACCGCTCCTTTGGTTAGGCTTACCTAACTCGGAGCGTATGGCATCGGCTCGGCCTCGTCTACCGGGTCTGCTCCAACCAGGAGGCGTAGAGCAGTCCGTAGACCGAATCCGGGTCACGGATCAACTCGTCGTGCGGGCCGCGCTGCACGATCCGGCCCCGATCCACCACGATCACCTCGTCGGCGCCCTGCGCGGTGGAGAGCCGGTGCGCGATGGCCAGCGTGGTCCGGCCCCGGGTCACCGCGTCCAGGGTCCGCTGCAGCCGCACCTCGGTCGCCGGGTCGACGGCGCTGGTCGCCTCGTCCAGCACCAGCAGATCCGGGTCGGCCACGTACGCGCGGGCCAACGCGACCAGCTGGCGCTCCCCCACGCTCAACGCCTCGCCACGCTCCCCCACGCCGGTGGCCAACCCGGCGGGCAACCCGTCCAGCCAGTCGGCCAGGCCCAACTCGGTGAAGGCGGCGGTGAGCTCCTCGTCGGTCAGCTCCGGACGGGCGAAACGGACGTTGTCGGCGACCGTGGCGTCGAACAGGAAGCCGTCCTGCGGGACCATCACCACCCGGGAACGCAGCGAGTCGAAGCGGACGTCGGTCAGCGGCACCCCGGACAGCAGCACCGCCCCCGCCGTCGGGTCCATCAGCCGGGTGAGCAGCTTGGCGAAGGTGGTCTTGCCACTGCCCGTCTCACCGACCACGGCCACCCGGCTCTTCGCGGGAATCTCCAGGCTCACGTCGTGCAGGACGGTCGGGGAGTCGGGATAGGCGAAACGCACCTGAGCGAAGCGGATGTCCAGCGGACCGGTCGGCAGGTCGCGGCCCTGCTGACCCGGGTCGGCCACATCCGGGGCGACATCCAGCACGTCCAGCACCCGACGCCAGCCCGCGATCGCGTTCTGCGCCTCGTTGAGCACCTCCGTGGCGATCTGCACCGGCTGGATGAAGAGCGTGACCAGGAAGAGGAACGCGGTGACCTCACCGATGCTCAGCGTCCGGTCGGCGCCGAGGAACACCCCGAGCACCACCACACCGGCCAGCGCCACCCCGGCGGCCAGCTCACCGACGGAGCTGCCGAAGATGCTGATCCGGATCGCCTTCTGCTGGGCCCGCCGCTGGCCGTCGATCGCCTCGTCCAGCCGTCGGGAGGTCCGCCCCGCGATGCCGTACGCCCGGATCACCGGCGCACCGACCACGCTCTCCCCGACCGCCGCCAGCAGCGCGCCGGTACGCTGCCGAACCACCCCGTACGCCGCTGCCAGCCGACGTTGCAGCACCCGGATCACCAGGACCGCCGGCACGAAGGCGGCGAAGACCACCAGCGTCAACTGCCAGGAGTACGCCAGCATCACGGCGGTGGTGACGACCAACTGCCCGAGGTTGACCAGCAGGATCACCCCGCCCCACTGGAGGAACTGGGTGATCTGGTCGACGTCGCTGGTGACCCGGGAGACCAGTGAGCCCCGCCGTTCAGACTGCTGGTGCAGCATCGACAGGTCGTGCACGTGCCGGAAGGCCCGTACCCGAACCCCGGCCAGCGCCGTCTCACTGACCGTGAACAGCCGGCGCATCATCAGGTAGCCGCAGAGCGTGGTCACCACCAGCACGCCGGCGGTGACCGCCACCACCACGAACAGCGCGTCCAGGTCGAGCCCGCCGGCGATACCCCGGTCGATGCCCTGCTGCACCGCCACCGGCACCGCCACCCGACCGACCATGTAGACCAGCGCCAGGCCCAGCGTGGCCGCCAACCCCACCCGCAGCTCCGGGGAGAGCGACAGGCCGCGGCGCAACGTCCGCCAGGTCGACTCGGCCGGCTCCGGCGCGTCAGTCGTCAGCTTCACGCTCACCGGTCCAGCCTTCTCGTTCGCGACTGCGGGACTCCGCTGCGCTGCGTTCCTCGCGCTCACCGGACCGGCCTTTCGTTCGCGACTGCGGGACTCCGCTGCGCTGCGTTCCTCGCGCTCACCGGTCCACCTCCAGGGCGGAGGTCAGCGGGGTGACCTCGTCGTACGCGCGCTGCCGCTCGGGGTCGACCTCGGCCTGCTCGTAGGCGGTGACCAGGTCGGTGTAGCCGGGCACGGTGGCCAGCAGCGTGGCATGGGTGCCCCGGGCCACCACCCGTCCCTGCTCCAGGTAGATGACCTCGTCGGCGAGGGCGATGGTCGCCCGGCGGTAGGCCACCACCAGGATCGACGCGGCCGGACCACCGGTCGCGGACGAGCGCAGCCCGGCCAGGATGGCGGCCTCCACCCGGGGGTCGACCGCGCTGGTCGCGTCGTCGAGCACCAGCAGGCGGGGACGCCCGGCCAGCGCCCGAGCGAGGGTGAGCCGCTGCCGCTGACCGCCGGAGAGCGAGGTGCCCCGCTCGCCGACCATGGTGTCCAGCCCGTCGGGCAGCGCGGCGACGAACCCGTCGGCCTCGGCCAGCCGCAACGCGGCCCAGACGGCCTCGTCGTCGACGCCCGGACGGTCCAGCGACACATTCGCCCGGACGGTGTCGTCGAAGACGAACGGCACCTGCGCCACCAACGCGGCGGTGCCGGCCAGCGAGTCCGCGGCCAGCTCGCGCACGTCCACGCCGTCGAGGCTGACCGTGCCGGAGCGCGGGTCCACCAGCCGAACCGCCAGCGTCGCGATGGTGGACTTGCCGGCACCGGTCGGCCCGACCAGAGCGACGATCTTCCCGGCTCCGACGGTGAAGGTGACCTCGCCGAGCACCTCGGCACCGGGCAGGTGCGCCTCGGCCGGCTCGTAGGCGAATCCGACGTCGGTGAAGGTGAGCGTGGCGGGCCCGCCGGCCGGATCCAGCCGGGTGTCGCCGTACGGCATCTCGCCGGTGGCGTCGAGCACCCGGCGGACCCGGTCCCAGCCGGCGACGCTGCGCGGCAACTCGGCCAGCACCCAGCCGATGGCCCGGACCGGGAAGGCCAGCACGGTGAAGAGGAAGGCAACGCTGACCAGATCGGACACCTCGATGGCACCCTGGCGCAGGCGGTACGCGCCGACCACCAGCACGGCGAGGGTGCCGAGGCTGGGCAGCGTCTCCAGCATCGGGTCGAAGATGCCGCGCAGCCGGCCGACGGAGATCAGCGCGTCGCGCAACTCGCCGGCGCGAGACGCGAAACGGGCCGTCTCCTGGGCCTCCCGGCCCATCGTCTTCACCACCAACGCGCCGTCGAAGCTCTCGTGGGCGATGCCGCTGACCTCGGCCCGCAGCCGTTGCGCACGCGCCTGGCGCGGCGCCATCCGGCGGGAGTACGCCACGTTCAGCGCGAACAGCGCCGGGAAGACGGCCAGCCCGACCAGCGCCAGCGCCCAGTCGACGGCGAGCAGCGACACCACCGCGCCGACCAGCATCACCAGCGTGCCGACCGCGAAGGGCAGCGGAGCGATCGGATTCCAGGCGGCCTCGACGTCGGAGTTGGCGTTGGAGAGCAGCGTGCCGGTGGCGTTGCGCTGGTGCCAGGACAGCGGCAGTTCCAGGTAACGGCGGGTGACCCGGCGGCGGTAGGCGGCCTGGAGACGGAACTGCATGTAGCCGGCGCCGAGCCGTCGACCGACGATGCCGACCACCCGCATCACGCTCAGCCCGAGCAGCAGCGCGGCGGCCAGAGCCAACGCGCCCCGCCCCACCGAGCCGGTCTCGACCGAAGGGACCACCACGTCGCCGACCACCCCGCCGACCACGAACGCGCTGGCGACCACCATCAGGCCGAACAGCACGCTGCCGGACACCGCGACCGCGAAGATCCTCGGCTGTTCCCGGATGGCCCGCCCGAGGACGCTCAGCCCGCGGCCGAGCACCTCCCGACTAGTCCCGCTCGCCACATTCTCCCCCGCCGTAAGCCGCCATAATCCTCCCTCATCCTTACCGCTGGGCGCCGGGTCCGCCGACCCACGGCACTATGTCCGACGTCACCCCGGGCGCGCCCGGCCGCCTGGTGCCGTACCTGAACGGCGACCCGCGGCGCACCGGCCTACGATCACTGCCATGTCGCGGTACGCCCGATCGGAGCGCGAGGCGCTCACCGAGCTGATGTCCACCCTGGGACCGGACGCCCCCACCATCAACGAGGGCTGGACCACCCGTGATCTCGCCGCGCACCTGGTCGTCCGGGAACGACGCCCGGACGCCGGGGCGGGCATCCTCGTCGCGCCGCTGCGCGGATACGCCGAGCGGGTCCGGCGCGAGATCGCCGCGCTCGACTGGTCCAGGCTGCTCGACCAGGTGCGGCAGCCACCGGTCTGGAGCCCGGTGAGCAACCCGCTGGTCGACGAGCTGACCAACACGTTGGAGTTCTTCATCCACCACGAGGATGTACGCCGCGCCCAGGCGGGCTGGCGGCCGCGCGAGTTGCCGACCGGGCTGGACAAGGCGCTGTGGCGGCGTACCTCGGCGCTGGCCAGGCTGGCCCTGCGCCGCTTCCCCGCCCACCTGCTCGTGCAGGCGCCCGGGCACGGCGAGGTGGTCACGGGCCGCGGCGGTGAGCCGCTACGGCTGGTCGGTACGCCGGGCGAGCTGGCCCTGTTCCTGTCCGGCCGGCAGCGGGTCGCCCGGGTGCAGCTCGACGGAGCTCCGGAGCTGATGGACCGGCTGCGCGGCGCCAAGCTGGGCTTCTAACCCTCTGCGCGGAAGCGGTCACGGCGAAATCCGAAACGTTACTCGCCTGATCGGCCGACCAACATCAGTGCTCCCATACGCTGTCCGCGCCGCCTCGTGGGGGGGCGGCGCGACAGGGAGCGCGATGCGAAGCTTTGCGGTCTCGGCCCTGCGAGAGCCCCCGTTCTCCGGTGCCCGGCACGACGGCACGGAGCTGGTGTCCCGGGAGAGCACGGACTGGGCGCAGCACCTGGGCCTGATCAGTAACGGGCAGCGACTGCGGCGGGCCGACGCCGCCGGGCTCGCCGGTCGGGCGTGCCCGCAGGCACCACTGGACCGCCTGCGGTTACTGACCGATCTGATCTCGTGGCTCTTCGTGATGGATGACGCCTGCGACGAGGACGGTCTGGGCAGCGACCCGACCAGTCTCGCGCCGACGGTTGCCGCCCTGCTGGACGTGCTGGACCGCCAGGGCGGACCAGGTCCGGTGCCGGCCGTCGCCGGGGCGTTGGGGCTCGGACTGGCCGACCTGTGCCGGCGGGTCCGCGCCCGCCGACGCCCGGCCGTACTGCTGCGCTTCACCGCCGCGATGCGCCAGTACCTGCTCGCGCTGCTCTGGGAGGCGGCCAACCGCGAACACGAGCGGGTACCTCCGGTCGACGAGTACGTCCAGATGCGCCGGCACACCGGCGGCGTGTACCCCAGTCTCACCCTGACCGACCTGGCGCTGAACGGTTCCCCGCCGACCGCCCGCCGGGCCGACCCCGGCTGGGCCGCGCTGGAGTCGATCTCCGCCGACCTGATCTGCTGGTGCAACGACGTCTTCTCCTACGACAAGGAGCACCAGGGCGGGCCGGACGCGCACAACCTGATCACAGTGCTGACCCGGGAGACCGGCGACGAGTCGTTGGCGTTGCGGACCGCCGCCGACCGGTTCAACGACCGACTCGACGCGTACCTGAGCGCCGAGCACCACCTGCTGGCCAGCCACGGTGTCGCGGTGCGGCGGGCGCTGGAGACCCGGCGCAACTGGATCCGGGCCACCTACGACTGGTCGCAGGCAGCCGCGCGCTATACGTGAGACACCGGTTCCACCTGCCGGGACCGGGAGCGCGGATGATCGTCAGCACTAGCCGATGCCCGGCGCAGGCAATACCCTTCGGTAACGAACACCGACCGTGACGACCGTCACGCCTCCACCCCCGAAGGCGGCTACAGCGATGGCTCTCGATGTACCGTACCGTTCCATTCCTGACATGTTCCTCAAGCGTGTGGCGGCAACCCCCGACCGTCACGCTTTCGCCCACCCCGGCCCGGCCGGGCCGGTATGGCTGACCTGGGAACAGGTCGCCCAGCGGGCCAAGGCGGTCGCCGCCGGCCTGCACGGCCTGGGCGTCGGCCAGGAGGATCCGGTCGCAATCCTGGCGAACACCCGACTCGAGTGGGTGATCGCCGACTTCGGCATCATGTGCGCCAGCGGCGCCACCACCACGGTCTACCCGACGACCGAGCCGGCCGATGCCATCTACATCCTCGCCGACTCCGGCTCGAAGGTGCTCTTCGCGGAGAACCCGGAGCAGGCGGCCAAGATCGCCGGCGCCGACCTGCCCGCGCTGACCCACGTGGTCCTCATCGACGGTGCCCCCGACCCGTCGGCGGCCGTGCCCCAGCTGACCCTCGCCCAACTGGAGGAGCAGGGCAGCCAGCGGCTCGCCGAGGACCCGGAGCTGGTCGACCGCCTGGTCGCGGACATCGGCCCGGACCACCTGGCGACCCTGATCTACACCTCCGGCACCACTGGCAAGCCCAAGGGCGTCGAGCTGCTGCACGGCGGCTGGTGCTGGGAGGGCGTGGCGCAGGAGGACGTCGGGCTGCTACGCGACGACGACCTGCAGTACCTCTGGCTTCCGCTGTCTCACTCGTTCGGCAAGACGCTGCTCTGCGGCGCCACCCACGTCGGCCTGCCGACGTACGTGGACGGGCGGGTCGACAAGCTGGTCGAGTTGCTCTCGGTGGTCCGTCCGACGCTGATGTGCGGCGCACCCCGGGTCTACGAGAAGGTCTACAACAAGTCCGTGACCACCGCGCGCGACGCCGGCGGCGCGAAGGCGAAGATCTTCGCCTGGGCCGTGGGCGTCGGCAAGGAGAAGGTCGCCCTGGAGCAGGCCGGCAAGCCGGTCCCCGGCGGGCTGAAGCTCAAGTACACGGTGGCCGAGAAGCTGGTCTTCAGCAAGCTGCAGGCCCGACTCGGCGGCCGGATCCGGGTGCTGGTGTCCGGTGCCGCCCCGCTCAGCCCGGAGATCGCCACCTTCTTCGCCGCGGCGAACCTGCCGATCTCGGAGGGCTACGGGCTGACCGAGAGCAGCGCCGGCAACTTCGTCAACCCGCCGGACGGGCTGCGTATCGGCACCGTCGGCAAGGCGATGGGCGACCTGGAGTGCCGCATCGACACCGACGGCGAGATCCTGATCAAGGGCCGGCCGGTGATGCGGGGGTACCACAACCTGCCCGAGGAGACCGCCGCCGCCTTCACCGACGACGGCTTCTTCCGCACCGGCGACATCGGCACCCTCGACGACGACGGCTACCTGCGTATCACGGACCGGAAGAAGGATCTGGTCAAGACCTCCGGCGGCAAGTACGTCGCGCCGTCGCACATCGAGGGCATGTTCAAGGCCACCTGCCCGTACACCTCGCAGGCCGTGGTCGTCGGCCAGGCGCGCAACTTCTGCACGATGCTGGTGACGCTGGACCCGGACGCCATCGTCGGCTGGGCCGCCGGTACCCCGCTGGAGGGCCGCTCCTACACCGAGATCGTCGCCTCGCCGGAGGCCCAGGCCATGGTCGAGGAGTACGTCGCCCAGCTCAACAGCAAGTTGAACCGCTGGGAGACCATCAAGAAGGTCACCATCCTGCCGCGTGACCTGACGATCGAGGACGGCGAGATCACCCCGTCGCTGAAGATCAAGCGACGTGGGGTGGAGAGCAACTTCTCCGCCGAGATCGACAAGATGTACGCGGGCACCGTCGCCGAGGTCTGACAACCAGTTCCCCGCCCCGCCCCCGCCGATCTAGGGACCATCGTCCTCGCTGGAGATCATTCAGCGACATTTGGCCCTAGATCGGCGGGGCGGGGTCAGGCGATGACGCTGGGTTCCCGCCACCGGGGCGAACCCGTCCGGTCCAGGTCGTAGCGGACGGCGGCGATCCGGCCGACCGCCTCCACCAGGTCGGCGGCCGGCAGCGTGAACGGCAGCCGCAGGAAGCGTTCCAGCGTGCCGTCCAGGCCGAACCGCGGGCCGGGCGCCAGGCGTACCCCGACCTCCTCGGCCGCCCGCGCCAGCGCGCTGGAGATCGGCCCGTCCAGCTCGGCCCAGAGCGTCACGCCACCTCGGGGGACGATGACCCGCCACTGCGGAAGCCGGGCGGCGAGCGCGCCGAGCAGCGCGTCCCGCTGGATGGCCAGCTGCGCGCGCCGGGCGGCCACGATGGCCGGCGCGACGTCCAGCAGGTGCACGGCGACCAGCTGGTCCAGCACCGGGCTGGACATGTCGACGCCCACCCGTGCGGCGGCCAGCCGCTGCACCTGCGGTGCGGAGGCCCGGATCCAGCCGATCCGCAGCCCGCCCCAGAACGGCTTGCTCATCCCGCCGATGCTGACCACCCGGGAGTGCCGGTCGAAACTGGCGGTCGGTGGCGGCAGTTCGGTTCCGTCCAGCGGCAGGTCGACGAAGGACTCGTCGATCACCAGGTCGGTGCCGACGGCGTGCGCGGTGGTCACCAGCCGCTCGCGCAGCTCGGTCGGCATCAGGTGGCCCGTCGGGTTCTGGAAGTCGGGAATCAGGTAGCCGACCCGCGGACGCACCTGCCGCAGCGTGCCCAGCAGCAGGTCCGCGTCCCACCCGGTGGCGTCGGCGGCCAGGCCGTAGGTGGTGATCCGGGCCCGCCGGGCGGCGAGTGCCGCGAGGGCGTTGGGGTAGCTGGGCGATTCGACCAGAACCCCGCCGCCCGGCGAGAGCGCCAGCCGCAGCACCAGGTCCAGAGCGTGCTGCGTGCCGTTGGTGACCATGATCTGGTCGGGCGAGGTGGGCAGGCCCCGCTCGGTGTAGCGCTGGGCGACCGCCTCCCGCAGCTCGATGATCCCGATCGGGTGGTACCCGGCGCCGCCGAGGTAGCGGGGCAGGTCCTCGGCGGCGGCACGGGCCGCCGGAAGCAGTTCGGGCGGGGCGGCCAGCGCGGCCACCCCGAGGTCGAGCATGTCCCGGTCGTCCAGCGGGATCCACAGACCGTTGGGTGCCACCCGGTGCGTCCCGGGCAGCATCGTCCAGCTGCCCGCACCCCGCCGGCTGGCCAGGTGCCCACTGTCACGCAGCTCGCGGTAGGCCGCGGTGACGGTGGTGCGGCTGATCCGCAGCGCCTCGGCGAGGTCGCGCTCGGCGGGCAGGCGTACGCCCAGGGGCAGCCGCCCGTCGGCGAGCAGACCGCGTACGGCGCCGGCCAGCGCCGCGTAGTCGGGACTGCGCCGCCGGCCGGGCAGGGCGTGCCACTGCCCGAGCAACCGGGCCAATTGGACCCCGCGAAGCTGACTTGCCATGGCCACTCCCCCGATATTGGCTCTGTACCACCGCCAATTGGCCCCCCAGGGTGGCATGCGTGGCACTGATTGGCAACCTCCGGCACCGGCCCGCCCGGCGACTGACGCAGCTGTTCGTCGGGCTCCTCCTCTACGGCTTCAGCATGGCGCTGATGATCCGCTCCGGGCTCGGCCTGAACCCCTGGGACGTGTTCCACCAGGGGCTGTCCCGGCTGACCGGCCTGACCATGGGCACCGTGGTGATCGCTGTCGGGGCGTTGGTGCTGCTCACCTGGATCCCACTGCGGCAGCGCCCCGGCGTCGGCACCGTGGCCAACGTGGTGGTCATCGGCCTGGCGGTCGACGCCACCCTGGCCCTGCTGCCACCCGGTGGGCCGGTCGCCCTACGCGTCGTACTGCTGGTGTCCGGGATCGTCGGCAATGGCGCCGCCACCGCCCTCTACCTGGGTGCCCGGCTCGGACCCGGCCCCCGCGACGGGCTGATGACCGGCTTCGCCGCCCGCCGGCCCGGCCGGTCGCTGCGACTGGTCCGCACCGTCATCGAGATCGGCGTGCTGGCCGTGGGCGCACTGCTCGGCGGGACGGTCGGCCTCGGCACGATCGCGTACGCGCTGACCATCGGACCGCTCGCCCAACTGTTCCTGCCCTACTGCGACGTCCCCGAGCCGGCCGCCCCGCCAGCCCCGGAGCGGATCGAGGCGGCGCCGGCCAACTGACCGGCACCCAGCGCCACTCCCTCATAGCGCATCGCGTCAGATCCGGCTACCCCATGTCAACCCTGTGAAGTTGTTTCGTAACCGACAGTGGCAGTACGGTGGGCGGTGTTTTCTTCAAGCCGGATCGCCCGGCAGAATCTCCGCATGGGGGACAACGCCTGGCGTCGCACCGACGCATGGATCTTCGTCTCGTTGGTGATCGCCAGCGGCGCCGGACGCCACCGACGGTCCCCGACCACCCGGCGCCCCGAGGGGGTGCGCCTCACCGACGTGCTCTCCACCGCCGACCACCTCGACCAGACCATCCCGGAGCGCCACGACGTGGAGAAGGCGATCCGCCGGCTGCTCGGTGCCGGCCTGGTCGATGTCACCGACGGATGGTTCCGGCTCACCCCCGACGGAGAACACCTCTGGCGTTCCCGACCCAGCGCCGGACTGGCCACCACCGTCGACACCGTGCAGGGAGTGCTCAGCCGCCGGACCGCGCCGGGCACCGCGGAATGGCACCTCGACGAGGCCGAACACGCGGCTGCCGTGCAGGAATACATCGTGCGGTCCATCCCGATGCCCCGGCGCTCCCCCGAGGGTTACTCCGACCGCGGCTGAGCGTCAGCGCACGGCGTGACCGGCGCCCCGCAGCACATCCTTGACCTGCCCGACCGTCAGCTCCCCGAAGTGGAAGACGCTCGCGGCGAGCACCGCGTCGGCGCCGGCACCGATCGCCGGCGGAAAGTGGGCCACCTCGCCCGCGCCGCCGCTGGCCACCACCGGCACGTCGACCACCCGGCGCACCGCGCCGATGAGTTCGAGGTCGAAGCCGGCCTTGGTGCCGTCCGCGTCCATCGAGTTGAGCAGGATCTCACCGGCACCCAGCTCGGCCCCGCGCCGCGCCCACGAAACGGCGTCCAGCCCGGTGCCGCGCCGACCCCCGTGCGTGGTCACCTCGAACCCGCTCGGGGTGGTGCCGGCCGGGGCCCGCCGAACGTCCAGCGAGAGCACCAGCACCTGCCGACCGAACCGCTCCGCGATCTCCGCGACCAGCTCGGGCCGGGCGATCGCCGCCGTGTTCACCCCGACCTTGTCGGCACCGGCGCGCAGCAGGACGTCCACGTCCGCCACCGTGCGGACACCGCCGCCGACGGTCAGCGGGATGAAGACCGACTCCGCCGTACGCCGGACCACGTCGAGCATCGTGCCGCGATCGCTGGCGGAGGCGGTGACGTCGAGGAAGGTCAGCTCGTCGGCGCCCGCCCGGTCGTAA
This sequence comes from Micromonospora phaseoli, assembly GCF_900109115.1. Lineage (GTDB taxonomy): Bacteria > Actinomycetota > Actinomycetes > Mycobacteriales > Micromonosporaceae > Micromonospora > Micromonospora phaseoli. Next base: position 177,931 of record NZ_FNYV01000011.1, on the reverse strand, counting down.
GCGGCGGCCAGCTCGACCGGGTCGCCCGCGTCCCGCAGGTCCAGGAAGTTGACGCCCTTGACCACTCGTCCCGCGTCCACGTCGAGACAGGGGATCACCCGCACCGCCACCGTCATGCCGTGAGCCTATCGCTGCGCGGGTGACAGCGGCCGGCCCGACCGGGGCCGACCGCCGTGAATCACACCCGCACCAGCATCTTGCCGAGGTTCTCTCCCCGCAGCAGGCCGAGGAAGGCCGCCGGGGCGTTCTCCAGGCCGTCGACGATCGTCTCGTCGTAGCTGAGGGTGCCCTCGCGCAGCCAGCCGGAGACCTCCCGCACGAACTGCTCCCGCAGCTGCCCGTGGTCGCTGACCAGGAAGCCGCGCAGGGTCAGCCGCTTGCCGATGACCTGTGCCAGGTTGCGCGGCGCGGCCGGCGGCTCGGTGTCGTTGTAGTGCGCGATCATGCCGCAGATCGCGGCGCGGCCGTGCGGGTTCATCGACGAGATGGCCGCCTCCAGATGCTCGCCGCCGACGTTGTCGAAGTAGACGTCGACCCCGCCGGGAGCGGCGGCCCGGAGCAGGTCGCGGACCGGGCCGTCGTGGTAGTCGAAGGCGGCGTCGAAGCCGAGCGCGCGCAGTCGCTCGACCTTGGCCGCCGAGCCGGCGCTGCCGACCACCCGACCGGCGCCCCTGAGTTTGGCGATCTGGCCGACCACGCTGCCCACCGCGCCGGCCGCACCCGAGACGAAGACCGTCTCGCCCGGCTTCATCGCGGCCACCTCCAGCAGCCCCGCGTACGCGGTCAACCCGGTCATCCCCAGCACACCGAGGTACGCGGTCAGCGGCGCGAGACCCGGATCGACCTTCCGGGCCGCCTTCGCGTCGAGCAGCGCGAACTCCCGCCAGCCGAGGCCGTGCAGCACGGTGTCGCCCAGGGAGATCTCGTCGGACCCGCCGGCCACCACCTCGCCGACCGCTCCGCCGTCCAACGGCGCGTCGAGGGCGAACGGCGGCACGTAGGAGCGCACGTCGTTCATCCGCCCCCGCATGTACGGGTCCACCGAGATGTACTGGTTGCGAACGACCAGCTGCCCCGGCCCGGGCACCGGCACCTCGGTGGTGACCAGCCGGAAGTTGTCGCCGGTGGGCCAGCCCTGCGGACGGGAAGCCAGGTGGATCTCACGGTTGCTGCTCACGAACGTGTCCTTTCCAACGCCGTCGGACGGCCTCAGGGGCGGGCGAGGACCGCCAGGGCCTGCGCCACGGTGAACGCCCCCGCGTAGAGCGCCTTGCCGGCGATCACACCCTCCACGCCGATCGGCTCCAGCGTGGCCAGCGCGCGCAGGTCGTCGAGGGTGGAGACGCCGCCGGAGGCGATCACCGGGGCGTCGGTGCGGGCGCAGACCTCGCGCAGCAGGTCCAGGTTCGGCCCGCGCATGGTGCCGTCCTTGGTGATGTCGGTGACCACGTACCGCGACGCCCCGGCCTTGTCGAGCCGCTCCAGTACCTCGAACAGGTCACCACCGTCGCGGGTCCACCCCCGCGCCGCCAGGGTCCGGCCCCGCACGTCCAGCCCGATCGCCACCCGGTCGCCGAACTCGCCGCAGATCCGGTCGCACCACTGCGGGTCCTCCAGGGCGGCGGTGCCGATGTTCACCCGCGCGGCACCGGTGGCCAGCGCGGCCCGCAGCGACTCGTCGTCGCGGATGCCGCCGGACAGCTCCACCCGTACGTCCAGGCGGCGCACCACCTCGGCGAGCAGCCCGGCGTTGGAACCCCGACCGAACGCGGCGTCGAGGTCGACCAGGTGGATCCACTCGGCGCCGTCACGCTGCCACGCCAGGGCGGCGTCCAGCGGGTCGCCGTAGGCGGTCTCGCTGCCCGCGGTGCCCTGCACCAGCCGGACGGCCTGGCCGTCGGCGACATCCACGGCGGGCAACAGGGTGAGGCTCATGTGTCTTGTCCCTCTCACGTCATCAACGGCGGTCCAGGGCGATCACCACGATCACCGGCAGTACGAGCAGCAACAGCACGATCAGCACCAGGCGCAGGGCCAGGTCGGGCACGAGCACCCAGATGAGGGTGATCGCCGCCAACGTCAGCGCCACGATGGTGGCACGTTCACGCCGCGAGTACCTCGGCAGTCGCCCGGTGCGGCCACGGCGCACCGTGGGCACCAACCGGCGGACCAGCGCCCGGCGTCGGGTCCGCCGGGCCACCGCACGTTCCCGCTGCACCCGGCGACGGGCAGCCTCCGCCTCACGGACCGCCCGGCGCTGGGCCCGTTCCTTGCTCATCGTGGCCTCCGGCGCGGGTCGCCCACCGGATCAGCCACCGGCGGGCACCGTGTTCAGCCAGTTGCGCAGCAACGCGGCGCCGGTGTCGGCGGACTTCTCCGGGTGGAACTGGACCGCCGACAGCGGTCCCCGCTCCACCGCCGCGACGAAATCGCAGTCGTGGTGGGCCGTGGTCACCCCGGCTCCGGCGGCGGCCAGCGCGGCGGTGTCCCCGACGGCGTACGAGTGGACGAAGTAGAACCGGCTGTCCGCGGGCAGGCCCGCGAAGAGTACCGAGCCCACCGGCGCCTGCACGGTGTTCCAGCCCATGTGCGGCAGCCGGACGGCGGCGAGCCGGGTGACGCTGCCCGGCAGCAGGCCCAGTCCCTTGGTGACCACGCCGTGCTCGTCGCCGGACTCGAAGAGGATCTGCATGCCGACGCAGATGCCCAGCACCGGTCGGCCGGCGGCGACCCGCCCGGCGATCACCGGACCGGCGCCGAGCGCCTCGATGCCGGCCATGCAGGCGGCGAACGCGCCCACCCCGGGCACCACCAGACCGTCGGCGTCGGCCGCGACGGCGAGATCGCCGGTGACCAGCACGTCGGCCCCGGCGGCAGCCAGCGCCCGCTCGGCGGAGCGCAGGTTGCCCGAGCCGTAGTCGAGCACCACGATCCGGCGTCGGCCCGCCGGGGAACCCGGTTCGCCGAGGGTCCGCGCCGTCACGATCCCTCCCCGGGCAGCAGCCAGAGCACGCCGGCGGCCGTGGCCAGCAGCGCGAGCAGCCCGGTGACGACCACCGCGCCCCGGGGCGCCCCCTGCCGGTGCAGGGACAGCGCCCCGCCGACCAGCACCCCGGCCAGGATCAGCAGCAACGTGGGCAGTACGCCGCTCATCGCCGCCACCTCCACGAAGCGACGCCCGGGCCGGTCACAGTGCGCCCTTGGTGCTGGGAATCGCGCCGGCCGCGCGGGGGTCCAGCGCGGTGGCCTCCCGCAGCGCCCGGGAGACCGCCTTGAACTGCGCCTCCACCACGTGGTGGGCGTCCGGATTACCGCCCGGCCGGGCCGCCCGCAGCACGTCCACGTGCAGGGTGATCCGGGCCGCCTGGCCGAAGGACTCCCAGATGTGCCGGGTCATGCTGGTCGGGTAGACCGGTCCGATGTACGGCGCCAGCGGCGGCTCGTCGTGCACGACGTACGGCCGGCCGGACAGGTCGACGGCGGCCCGGACCAGCACCTCGTCCATGGGCACGGTGGCCGAGCCGTACCGTCGGATGCCGGCCTTGTCCCCCAGCGCCTGGTCGAACGCGGCGCCCAGCGCCAGCGCGGTGTCCTCCATCGTGTGGTGGGCGTCGATCTCCAGGTCACCCACCGTCCGCACGGTCAGGTCGAAGCCGCCGTGCCGGGCGATCTGGTGCAACATGTGGTCGTAGAAGCCGACCCCGGTGCTGATCTCGGCCGCTCCGACGCCGTCGAGGTCGACCTCGACCAGGACCTTGGTCTCCTTGGTGATCCGCTCCACCCGGGCGGTCCGGCTCATGGTGTGCCTTTCATCGGTCGCGGCTGCGGGACACGTGCGCTCACGCCGCAGCCTCGCTCAGCATCCTGTCGACTGCGGCAAGGAAGGCGTCGGTCTCGGCGGGGGTGCCGGCGGTGACCCGCAGCCAGCCGGGCAGACCGACGTCGCGCACCAGCACACCGTGGGCCAGCAGGGCCCGCCAGGCCACCGACTGGTCGCCGCCGACCTCGTACAACACGAAGTTGGCGTCGCTGTCGGCGACCCGCAGCCCGCGGTGGCGCAGCTCGGTGACGATCCGGTCGCGCTGCTCCATGATCGCGGCGACCGTACCGAGCAGGGCATCGCGGTGCGCCAGCGCGGCGCGGGCGGCGGCCTGGGTGAGCGCGGAGAGGTGGTACGGCAGCCGAACCAGCTGCACCGCCGCCACCACCGCCGGGTCGGCAGCCAGGTAGCCCAGCCGACCACCGGCGAACCCGAACGCCTTGCTCATCGTCCGGGTCACCACCAGCCGTGGATGCCCGGCCAGCACGGCCAGGGCGCTGACCGTGCCCGGTCGGGCGAACTCCGCGTACGCCTCGTCGACCACCACCATGCCGGGCGCGACGTCGAGCACGGCGGCGATCACCGCCGGGTCGAGCGCGGTGCCGGTGGGGTTGTTCGGCGAGCAGAGGAAGACCACGTCCGGGCGATGCTGGCGGACCTGCGACACCGCCTCCTGCGCGGTCAGTCCGAAATCGGCACCCCGGCGGGCCGGCTCCCAGCGGGTACCGGTGCCCAGCGCCAGCAGCGGGTGCATCGAGTACGCCGGGGTGAACCCGAGTGCGCTACGACCCGGCCCGCCGAACACCTGGAGCAGCTGCTGCTGGACCTCGTTGGAGCCGTTGGCCGCCCAGACTCCCTCGGCGGTCAGCCCGTGGCCGAGGTAGCCGGCCAGGTCGGCGCGGAGCGCCAGCGCGTCCCGGTCCGGGTAGCGGTTGAGGTCGCGCAGCTCGGCGGCGACCGCCTTGCCGATCGCCTCGACCACCGGCTCCGGCACCGGGTACGAGTTCTCGTTGGTGTTCAGCCGCACCGGCACGTCCAGCTGCGGCGCACCGTACGGCGACAGTCCGCGCAGGTCGTCGCGGATCGGCAGCTCGTCCAGACCGGTCATGCCCGATCACCGAACCGGGCGGTGACGGCCTGGCCGTGCGCCGGCAGGTTCTCCACGTTCGCCAGGGTGACCACGTGCCCGGCGACCTCCCGCAGCGCCGCCTCGGTGTACTCCACCAGGTGGATGCCGCGCAGGAAGGACTGCACCGACAGCCCGGAGGAGTGCCGGGCGCAGCCGCCGGTGGGCAGCACGTGGTTGGAGCCGGCGCAGTAGTCGCCCAGCGACACCGGCGAGTACGCGCCGACGAAGATCGCCCCCGCGTTGCGTACCCGCATCGCCCAGTCGCGGGCGTCGACGGTCTGGATCTCCAGGTGCTCCGCCGCGTACCCGTCGACCACCCGCAGCCCCGCCGCCAGGTCGTCGACCAGCACCACACCGCTCTGCTCGCCGCCCAGCGCGGTGCCGACCCGTTCGGCGTGCTTGGTCACCGGCACCTGCCGCGCCAGCTCCCGGTCCACCGCGTCGGCCAGCGCGACCGACGGGGTGACCAGCACACTCGCCGCGAGCGGGTCGTGCTCGGCCTGGCTGATCAGGTCGGCGGCGACGTGCACCGGGTCGGCGGTGTCGTCGGCCAGGATCGCGATCTCGGTCGGTCCGGCCTCGGCGTCGATGCCGACCACGCCGCGCAGCAGCCGCTTCGCCGCGGTCACCCAGATGTTGCCCGGGCCGGTGATCATGTCGACCGGTGCGCAGTGCCCGCTGCCGGCGGCGTCCACGGCACAGCCGTACGCCAGCATCGCCACGGCCTGCGCGCCGCCGACGGCGTACACCTCGTCGACGCCGAGCAGCGCGCAGGCGGCCAGTACCCGCGCGTCGGGCAGACCGCCGTTCTCCTGCTGCGGCGGGCTGGCCACCACCAGCGACCGGACGCCGGCCGCCTGGGCGGGCACCACGTTCATCACCACGGTCGACGGGTACATCGCCAGTCCGCCGGGGACGTAGAGGCCGACCCGGTCGACCGGTACCCAACGCTCGGTGACCGTGCCACCCGGCACGACCTGGGTGGTGTGGTCGGCCCGCCGCTGCTCGTCGTGCACCCTGCGGGCCCGGGCGATCGACTCCAGCAGGGCGGCGCGAACCTGCGGGTCCAGCGTGCCCTCCGCCGCCGCGATCGCCTCGGTGGGTACCCGCAGCGACTCCGGGGCGACCCCGTCGAACCGCTCGCTGGCCTCGCGGACCGCCGGGTAACCATGCTCACGGACCGCCGCCACCAGGGGACGGATGCGCTCGACGGCCACCGAGACGTCGAGCTGGGCACGCGGCAGCAGGTGACGCGGGTCCGCCTCGGCGGCACCACGCAGGTCGATCCGGTTCAACACCCCTGCGAGTCTAGGCGGCCCGCGACGGGCCGACCGACGCCGCCCGCTGTCCGGGACGGTGAGCCGGGACACGCCGCCGGCCGGCGATCGGGCTACGCTTGATCACGTGACCGTACGGCTGCCGGTGTTCCCGCTCGCCACGGTGCTCTTTCCCGGGCTGGTGCTGCCGCTGCACATCTTCGAGGAGCGCTACCGCGCCCTGGTCCGCCACCTGGTCGGGCTGCCCGAGGGGGCGCCACGCGAGTTCGGTGTGGTGGCCATCCGCAGTGGCTGGGAGGTCGCTCCCGCCGCCGGCCGGGTCGTGCCCGGCACCGGGGAGGTGACGCTGCACGAGGTGGGCTGCACTGCCGAGCTGCGGCAGGTCACCGAACTCGCCGACGGCGGCTTCGACATCGTCACCGTCGGGCGGCGACGGTTCCGGATGGCCGACGTCGACCACGACTCCGCGCCGTACCTGACCGCCGAGGTGCAGTGGCTGCCCGAGCCGGACGGCCCGGACGCGACCGCCGACGTGCTGGCGGCGCGGGTGATCGCCGTCTTCCGGCAGTACCTCGGCCTGATCCGGGCCGAGGCCGGTCAGCTGACCGAGCAACTGCCCGAGGATCCGACCGTGCTCTCCCACCTGGTGGCCGCGACCGCGGCGCTCACGGTCGCGGACCGGCAGCGACTGCTCGCCATCGACGACACGGCGGCCCGGCTGCGCGCCGAACTGCACCTGCTCAACCGCGAGGCGGCTCTGCTGCGCCAGGTGCGGGCGGTTCCGGTGCCGCTGGCGGAGCTGGCCACGGCGCCGCCGGCCCCGAACTGACCCCGTCCGCCGACTCGGCGGACGGGCCGACCGGCGGGTGGCCGGTGAGCCAGGCAGCCGCGGGATCCGGTTCCGGCTGCAACGACGGCCACCGCGACCAGCCGGCCAGCAGGGTGTACGCCACCGCCGCGCCGAACGCCGGCAGCAGCAGGTTGCCGTACGGCACCGGCAGCACCCCGAGGAACAGGTCGACCCCGCCGGCCCGCAGGTCCGCCGGCTTGGTCAGGGGCGTCCCGTCCGGTGCGGTCTCCAGCAGCCGCTGGTAGCCGGCCAATCCGATGCGGCGACCCACCTGCCAGGCGACGACTCCGGCGGCGAGCCCGCCGAGCACCACGGCGACCAGCCCGACCGGTCCTCGGCGACGGCGCAGCACGAGCCACACCGCGAGCGCGGCGAGCACCCCGAAGGCCAACCCCAGCAGGCTGAACCATCCGTCGGCGGCGACCGGCTGCTCCGGCTGCGGCTGGCCGTAGACCGCGCCGTCGCCACTCTTGATCACCGGCGTGGCGGGCGCGAGCGCCGCCCAGAGCAGCCCCAGCGGGGCGCCCAGCGCCCCGATGACCAGTACCGCCACCGCACCGACCGCCGCCACGCGGGCGGGGCGCTGCGGCTGCGGCTGCGGCTGCGGCTGCGGCTGCGGCTGCGGCACGGTAGGCGGTGCCGGTACGGGCGGTTCGGCGGCGGGGGTGTCCGGGCTCACCCGATGATCCTCGCAGTTCCCCGCGCGAGCCGTGCACGGTGTCGGCACCAAGGCGTCGGACCAGGTCCGCTGCGGCCGGCCGCCGCCACCCGATCGCCTCCCGGCGGTCGTTCAGCGTCCGAAGGGTTCCAGCATCGCCGAGGCCGCCCGCAGCCACGCCTGCCGGGTCTCGGCCTGGAGCTGGTGGTACTCGATCGAGGAGCCGGTCTCCAACGCCGGGTCGTACGGCACCACGGCCACCGCCCGCGTCCGGGTGGCGAAGTGCCGCTCCAGGTCGTCCTGCAACGGCAGCCGGCCGGGCGTGGGGCAGGAGATCAGGGTGACCGCGTTGTCGGCCAGCTCACCCATCCCTTCCTCGTGCAGCAGATCGAGCATCCAGTCGGCGCTGAACGCGGCGTCCTCCCGTGGCACCGTGGTGACCACGAGCTGGTCGGCGGCCTGCATCACGGTGCGCCAGTTCGGGCTCTCCACGTTGTTGCCGGTGTCCACGCAGATCACGTCGTGGGTGCGGCGCAGCAGCTCCAGCACCCGCTTCACGGTGAACTGGTCCAGCCGTTGGGCGAACCGGGGGCTCTCCTCACCGGCCAGCACGTCGTACGACCCGTCGGAGGCGTGCCGAAGGTAGTCGTCGAGGATCTCCAACAGCTCCGCGCCCTCGCGGATCTCGATCTGCGCCAGTTCGGCGACCAGATGCCGGATCGTGCGGGCGTGCCGGGCGCTGCCGGCGCGCAGCCCGAGGGTGCCGCGCAACTCGTTGTCGTCCCAGGCCAGCACGCCACGCCCGCGTACGCTGCCGACGGTGGCCGCAGCCAGCACGGTGGCCGTGGTCTTGTGCACGCCGCCCTTGGGGTTGGCGAAGGCGACCACCCGCGGCGTGCCCAGATCCCGGCGCAGCACGACGGCGGCCCGCTCGAGGTCACTGCTGGCGCTCTGCGCCCGCCACTCGATACGCCCCGGACGGCCGGCCACCGCCGGCGACGGGGTGGGCGGCGGCGCCACCGGGACCGACGCCACCGGTGCCGGCGGCGCGAGTGGTGGCGCCGGCGCTGGCGCCACCGGCTGGTAGCCGCCGTTGTCCAGCAACGCGTACCGGGACTCCACCGGTGGCGCGGCGTGCCGGTAGCCGTTGTCCAGCAGGGTGTACCGCGACTCCACCGGATCGGGCCGGCGCGGTTCCGGCACCGCCGGGTAGGCCGGCTCCGCCGGATACCCCGGCTGCCCCCGGTACGGCTGGGCCGGGCGGGCCGGCTCGGGTCGATAGCCGGGCTCGGGTCGATAGCCGGGGTCGACGCCGTACGGCCGGTCGACCGGCGGCCCGACCGGGGACACCCGGCCGGCGAAGCCGGTACCCGGCCCACGGCGCGGCAACGGCTCGGGCGATGGTGGTGGTGCCTCTTCCGCCGGTCGCTCAGCGGCGGGCGGCTCGTTGCTGCGACCGCCGAGGCGGGCTCGGTCGAGCAGCGCCCGCCACCGCGGTGCCGGTTCGGCGGGACGTCCCCAACCGGTCTCGCTGCCGTCCACGGCTCGCCTCCCCAGCGCTTTGGTTTCCGTCTGACAGGCTACGAACGAAAGCCCGTTCAAGCCACACCGGGCGACACACCGATGTGTCGGCAACCATCACGGTGTGGGACTCAGGTCGTCCTCCTCGACGGTGTCTGCCGAGGTAGAAGGCGTCCAAGACGTCGTGCCCGAGGGTGACGGCGAAGATGCCGCCGGTGATGGTGACGAATCCGTCACCTCCGGCGCCGGCGAGCGTTCCCCCGGCACCGGTAGCGGCACCGGCGCCAGCGGACTGGTGGTGCTGCTCGGCGTCGGTTCCGCCGTGGGCTCCCGATCGACCGGCGGCCGGACCACGTCCCGCTGCTCGGGCAGCGGCGGGCTGAACACCGTGCGCTCCAGCCGTCGGACCTCGGGCGCCGGGTCGACCACCCGCACGCCGGGTCGGGCCGCGACACCGCGCAGCTTCGCCGGTGCGGCGCGGACCACCATGGCGTAGAGGCAGGCACAGCCCGCCCGGTAGGCCGCCGCCTCCGCGTCCGCTACCTGGGCTCCGCTGGTGTACAGCTGGCGCAGCTCCCGCTCCTGCGGTCCGCCGCCGCCCAGCGCGGTGGCCCGCGAGCGGTACTCCGCGGCCTCCCGCTCCTTGCGCTCGGCGAGCTTGGCCATTCCGGCCGTCACGTCTTCGGGCACCCGCTGCGCGGGTATCCGGACGATCTCGGTCTGCCGCTCGGGCAACGGCACCCGCCCGAACACGACCGCGACGCCCACGTCACCGACCACCGCCGCCAACGATTGCGGCGTGAGGTACTCGGTCAGCGAGACCAGGGCGTAGGTGCCGCCACCGAGCAACCCGCCGCCGGCCAGGGCCGCCAGGTCGGCGGCGGCCTGCTGTTCGTAGCCGACGATCGAGTCGCCGTCGACGACCCCCACCCGGGTCACCTCGCCGACCGTCCGGTCCGGCACGGGTGGACCGCCGGTGGTGAGCACGGCCGTGGCCAGCACGGCGGCGCACGACAGAGTGGCCACCCACCCGATCAGCGGGACCCGGGCCGGGCTCTGACCGAGACCGACCACCGCGGAGGCGAGGCGGGGCAGCAGTCGCTGATCCAGCTGCCGCAGCAGATCGCCGGCACGCACGTGCGGTCCCCTCGTCGGTCGGTCGGGACGGGTGGGCGCGTCAGTCGCGGAGAATGTCCAGCGCGCGTCCCAGATCGTCAGGGTAGTCGCTGACGAAGCGGACCTCGTCCCCCGTACGGGGGTGCTGGAAGCTCAATTCTCTGGCGTGCAACCACTGCCGGTCCAGTTTCAGCCGCCCGGAAAGCGTCGGATCGGCGCCGTACGTCAGGTCCCCCACGCACGGGTGCCGCAGCGTGGAGAAGTGCACCCGGATCTGGTGGGTACGGCCGGTCTCCAGCCGCACGTCGACCAGGCTCGCCGAGGGGAACGCCTCGATCGTGTCGTAGTGGGTGATGCTCGGCTTCCCGCCGGAGACCACCGCCCACCGGTAGTCGTGATGCGGGTGGCGGTCGATCGGGGCGTCGATGGTGCCGCGCAGCGGATCGAGATGCCCCTGCACCACCGCGTGGTACCGCTTCTCCACCTCGCGCTCCTTGAAGGCCCGCTTCAGCAGGCTGTACGCCTGCTCGCTCTTGGCCACCACCATGACCCCGGTGGTGCCGACGTCGAGCCGGTGCACCACGCCCTGTCGCTCGGCGGCACCGCTGGTGGCGATGGTGTGCCCGATCGCGGCCAGCCCGCCGATCACGGTCGGTCCGGTCCAGCCCGGGCTGGGGTGCGCGGCCACCCCGACCGGCTTGTCGACCACCACGATGTCGTCGTCGGCGTGGACCACCCGCAGGCCGGGCACCGCCTGCGGCACCACCACGATCGTGGCGGCCGGCGCGGGCAGCGTCACCTCCAGCCAGGAGCCCGCCCGCACCTTGTGCGAGTTGGCGCGGACCGTTCCGTCGAGGCGGGCCGCGCCGGCGTCGACGAGCGCTGCGGCGGTCGTCCGGGAGAGGCCGAACAGCCGGGCCACGGCCTGGTCGAGCCGCATCCCGTCGAGCCCGTCGGGCACCGGCAGGCTGCGCTGGTCGCCGCCGGCGGTGAAGGTGGTGCTCATGCGCGCTCCCGCCGCCCGGTGTCGGTGTCGGTGTCGGTGTCGGTGTCAGCAGCTTCCCCGGGCGGGGCAGCCGGCCGGTCGTCGCCCGGCGCCCGGGTACCGTCGCGCTGACGGCCGGTGAACTCCAGCCCGACGGCCAGCAGCACGCCGCAGACCAGGGCGCTGTCGGCGACGTTGAAGATCGGGAAGACCCGACCGTACGGGTCGAAGACGCTGACCATGTCGACCACGTGCCCGACGAACCATCCCGGGGCGCGGAAGATCCGGTCGATCAGGTTCCCCACCACCCCGCCGACCACCAGGCCGAGCGAGATCGCCCACGGCACCGAGCGCAGCGTACGCGCCATCCAGGCGATCCAGCCCAGCACGCCGATCGCGATCAGCGGGAAGATCCAGGTGTAGTCCTTGCCGAGGCTCCACGCGGCACCGCTGTTACGGGTCAGCGAGAGATAGACGGCTCCGCCGAGCAGTCGCACCGGCTCCCGGTCGCTCAGCTCGAGCAGGGCCAGGTGTTTGGTCAACACGTCGACGGTCAGCGCGAACGCCGCGAGGCAGAGCAGGATCGTGACGGGCCGACGCCGCGATCTCGTGGCGGTGCCCGTTTCGGCGGTGCTGGACCCAGCGGGCGGTGCTGCGCTCATCTACTCCCCATCGACAATGGCGGCGGTGTGGTCGCACCGCCGCGCACGGGCGCCGGGAAGCGCGCCGTCAGCGCCGCTCCTCCAGCTGCTTGCAGGTCACGCAGAGGGTAGCCGCCGGGAAGGCGGCCAGCCGCTCCACCGGGATGGGGTTGCCGCACCGCGCACACCAGCCGTAGCCACCCTCGTCGAGACGCTCGAGAGCGCGCTCGACCTGCGTGATCCGTTCCAGGATGTTGTTTGCGAGAGAGATCTCCTGCTCCCGCTCGAACGTCTTGGTGCCGGTGTCGGCCTGGTCGTCCCCGGCCGAGTCGGTCAGACGGTCGCGCTGCAGCTCGGTGATCTCGCTCAGCGTCTGATCGTACTCGGCTCGCAGTTCGTCGTGCCGGGCCGCCAACGCGGCTCGGATCTTCTCGGTCTCCGCGGCACTGCGGGTGGACTTCGGCGCCGGCTTGCGGCCTGCGGTCCTGGTGTCGGCTGGCTTGGCCATAGTCGCTCCCTCGGCCACGGAGCCGCGGCTGGCCGCGGCACCTGGACAGGGGCCGCCGACATCGGCCGCCCCAAGTACAAAACGGGCGCGCGGCGACGAGGCCGCGCACTCCGGAGGTTGGCAAGGATACGGAACGTACAGGCGTCCGACAACGTGCCGCACCGAAGCGCCCGTTCCACCCTGACTCCCGCCGAATCAGGGCAAAGGGAACGCTAGCAGATGACGACAGTTCAGCCGGCCGGTTCGACCCCGTCGCGCAGCCGGCCCAGTCGACCGATCAGGTCCGGCCCGGCGGGACTGACCAGGAAGAGCTTGTCCCTGCTCGCCGCGCCGGAGCGCAACGACACGGCGGCCCGCCGGACGCCGAGCGCGGCGGCCAGCGCACGGCGGGCCGCCTCGGTGGCCCGCCCGTCGGCCGCCGGAGGATGCACCGCTATCACCAGGGCAGGCCCGTGTGGGCCATCGAACCGGCCGCCCACCCGGGCGCGGGACGCCCCCGGTTTCACCCGGACGGCGACGGTGAGCGCGTCATCCATCACTCCAGGGCCGGCGCTCAGCGGCGTCCGGATTCCGACAACAGGATGGTGTCCGGGGTGCAGTGCGCGCACGGGGTGAAGCCGAGATCGACCGCCTCGGCGACGGGCAACGGCTCGTGCTCCCGCCCGACCAGGTGCGGGCACTCGTCGAGGTGATAGCGCGGCCGTCCGTCGATGACCCGAACCTCGTCCGCGAGGCCGGCCACCAGGGCCGCCTGATCAGCGGTGATCTCCTGCGCCGCGGGCTCGTCGTCGTACCCGTCGGCGGGCCGCTCCCGCAGGTCCGCCACCGGCGAGCCGGGTGGTTGCCGCCACCCGGCATCACCGGTGTCAACAGTTGCTGGAGCGTACTGCGGGGGGATGCCCGGTTCGCGTCCGACCGGAGCAGCCGGGCCGGCGGGCTCCGCCGGCTGGCCCACCGGTGCTCCGTCCTGCGTCGGGGCCCGGCCGGCGGCCGCCTGGCGGGCGCCCGTGACCAGTGCCACGGCGGCCAACAGGCTGGCCGCGATCGAGATGACCAACAGTGCGCTGGAACCGCCGGCCAGGCCGAGCACCAGCAGCACCACCGCGACGAGGATGAGCGCGAGACTGATGACTATCACGGCTCACCCCCCGCCGCGTCGTACCGATGAGGCAGGGCGGGTGATCGCCGCGTCGGCGGCGGTCACCGGCCCGTTCAGCGACCGGCCTCGAGAGCTCCCGAGCGACCCCCGCCGTAGGATCCGGCGAGCCCGGCGGCGGCGAGCCCGTTGCCGGCGGCCCGGGTGCTGTCGCCCCGGGTCATCTCGGCCTCCAGGCCCTGACCGCGACCGTCGAGGTCACGCAGCTGGCTCTCCAGGTAGGCCTTGAGCCGGGTGCGGTACTCCCGCTCGAACTGCTTGAGCTCCTCGATGTGCTTCTGCAGCGCGGTGCGCTTGGCGTCCAGGCCGCCCATGGCCTCCTGGTGCCGCTGGCGGGCGTCGCGCTCGAGCGCGTCGGCCTTGGCACGGGCCTCGCGGGTGACCTCCTCGGCCTTGGAGCGGGCCTCGGAGAGCAGCTGGTCCGCCTCGCGGCGAGCGTCGGAGACGTGGTCGTCGGCCGTGCGCTGGGCCATCATCAGCACCCGCAGCGCCTGCTGCTCACCGTCGCCACCCGGCACCGCGCCACCGACGGCCCGGACCTGCTCCAGCTCGGCCTGCATGGCGCGGGCGGCCTGCTCGGCGGCGGCCTTGTCGCGCTGCACCCGGTCGAGCTGGGTCTTGACGTCGTTGAGCTCGGCCGCCAGACGGGCATCGCCGCCGGGGCCGGCGGGGGCGCCACCCCGACCGCCGCGCTCCACCTGGGCGCGCAGCTCGTTGTTCTCCTCGATCAGACGGGCGAGTTCGCGCTCGACCTCGTCAAGGAAGGCATCGACCTCCTCCTCGTCATAGCCCCGCTTGCCGATCGGCGGCTTCTTGAAGGCGACGTTATGGACGTCGGCCGGGGTCAGCGGCATCGAAACTCCTCGGGTCAGTTGCGGCCGCGATAGCGCGTCGGTCATCAGGCGGTCCTGATGATCGCCGGCTCTAACACAAACCTCATCAGCACGAACAGGATAACCAGGAGCACAAGGGAGGCCAGGTCGATGCTCACGGTACCAATTCGCAGCGGAGGGATCACACGCCTCAACGCCCAGAGCGGGGGATCAGTGACGCTCCACACGGATTCCAGTCCGGCCGATGCGCCCCGACCGGGCTGCCAGCGCCGACCGTACTGGAGCACTGCGCTCAGGACGAAACGGGCCAGAAGAATGATCAGGAAGACATAAGTGATCAGGTAGAGGACCTGAAACAAGATCGACAACACGGCAGGCGGCGTCCCTCGGGTCGGGCGGGTCAACTCAGGCTGAAGAACCCGCCCTCAGCGATCTTGGCCTTGTCCTCTGCGGTGACCTGGACATTGGCCGGTGAGAGCAGGAACACCCGGTTGGTCACGCGCTCGATCGTACCGCGCAGCCCGAAGGCCAGCCCGGCGGCGAAGTCCACCAGACGGCGGGCATCCGCCTCGTCCATTTCGGTGAGGTTGATGATCACGGGAACGCCGTCCCGGAAGTGTTCACCGATCGTGCGGGCCTCACGGTAGGTGGTCGGGTGCAGCGTGGTGATCTGGTAGCGCTGCTCCTCCTCCGGCATGAGACCACGCTCACGAGGCTGCGCCTGCGGCGCCAGAGCGAGGTTGTCGCGGGTGTGGTAGGTCAGCGCACCGGACGGCTCGCCGGTGGACCGGGTGATCGACCGGACACTGGACCGCTCGACCCGCTCGCCCCGCTCCGGACGCTCGGACTCCAGCCGATCCGCGTCGCCCAGTCGGCTCGAACGCTCGCTGATCCGGCCACGGTCACCCAGCCGTGGACGAGGTGCCGGCGGCTCCTCCGCCTCGTCCTCCTCGTCGGCGAACTCCTCGGCATACCGGCTCTGCCGATAGCGCGACTCACGGTAGCCACCCTTTTCGTAGCCACCGTCGTCGTAGGCCCGCTCGTCGTCCTCTTCGACCAGTCCGAGCCAGACCCCCGCCTTGCGCAGTGCACCCATCCCCGCGCCCTTCCCGTCCGCCGTGCGGCACACGCCCCCGCCGTGTCGCCGGTCGCGAGTGGACCATTCCTGCCCACCGAACCGGAACGGCAATCCCCCGACGCGCAATTCGCGTTGCACGTCACGCCCCCCGTCACCGGGAAGGCCGTTCCCGCAAACAACACTGATGTAATTTGCTTCCCTCGTGGTCAGGCTACCCCAGCGTGGGACGCATTCCGAGCAACGCGCTGCCGACGCGGACATGTGTCGCGCCGTGAGCGATCGCCGCCTCCAGGTCGCCGCTCATGCCGGCCGACAGCGCGACGGCCTGCGGATGGTCGACCCGCAGGGCCGCCGCGATCCCGGCCAGCCGGGCGAACGCCCGCTCCGGCTCCCAGCCCAACGGCGCCACCGCCATCAGGCCGGCCAGCCGCAGCCCGCCGGCGGCGGCGACCGAGTCGGCGACCGGGCCGAGCCCGACATCCGGATCGGCCGAGTCCGGCACCGCGCCGCCCCGCGCCGCGTCGGCGTCGATGCTGACCTGCACCAGCACGTCCAGCGGCCGGTCCCGGCCGCTGGACGTGGCGGCTGCGGCCAGCGCGGACGCCAGTCGCACGCTGTCGACGGACTGGACCACGTCCGCGTACCGCAGCACCGACTTGACCTTGTTACGTTGCAGCCGGCCGACGAAGTGCCACCGGGGCGTGACGCCGGCGGCGGCGACCTGCGTCGCCTTGGCCGCCGCCTCCTGGTCGCGGTTCTCCCCCACGTCGGTCACCCCGAGGCCGGCCAGCGCCACCACGTCGGACGCCGGATAGGTCTTGGTCACCGCGATCATGGTCACCTCGCCCCGGTCCCGGCCCGCCGCGGCACAGGCATCGGTGATGCGTGCCTGTACGCGGGCGAGCCCGGCCGCGAGTTCGGCGCGCCGGTCGGGGCGCACCAGGGCTCCACTGTCGGTCATCGGCGGCGTTCAGGACCCGTTCTTGAGGAAGTCCGGCACGTCGACGTCGTCGAAGAGCACCCGGCGCGGCGACTGCGGCGCGACCGGGGCGGCCGGCGACGGCACGACCGGGTTGCTCGGCGGGGCGGGCTGATTCTGGTTGGTCTTGCGGGTCGGCTCGGCCGCCTTGTAGGCCGGGGTGCCCCCGTCGAAGCCGGCCGCGATCACGGTGACCCGCACCTCGTCGCCGAGCGCGTCGTCGATCACCGCGCCGAAAATGATGTTGGCGTCCGGGTGCGCCGCGTCGGTGACCAGCTGGGCCGCGTCGTTGATCTCGAACAGGCCGAGGTCGGAACCACCGGCGATGGAGAGCAGCACGCCCCGGGCACCATCCATGCTCTGCTCCAGCAGCGGGCTGGAGATGGCCGCCTCGGCGGCCTCGACCGCCCGGTTCTCGCCGCGCGCGCTGCCGATCCCCATCAACGCGCTGCCGGCGCCGCTCATCACGCTCTTGACGTCGGCGAAGTCCAGGTTGATCAGACCAGGGGTGGTGATCAGGTCGGTGATGCCCTGCACACCGGAGAGGAGCACCTGGTCGGCCGTGCGGAACGCGTCCATCATGCTGATGTTGCGGTCACCGAGCGCCAGCAGCCGGTCGTTGGGAATGACGATCAGGGTGTCGCACTGGTTGCGCAGCTCGTCGATGCCGGCCTCGGCCTGCACCTGACGGCGCTTGCCCTCGAAGGAGAACGGGCGGGTCACCACGCCGATGGTCAGCGCGCCGAGCTTACGGGCGATGTTCGCCACCACCGGGGCACCGCCGGTACCGGTGCCGCCGCCCTCACCACAGGTCACGAAGACCATGTCGGCGCCCTTGAGCACCTCCTCGATCTCGTCGCGGTGGTCCTCGGCGGCGTTCTTCCCGACGTCCGGATTGGCGCCGGCGCCCAGCCCGCGGGTCAGCTCGCGGCCGACATCGAGCTTGACGTCGGCGTCGCTCATCAGCAACGCCTGCGCGTCCGTGTTGATCGCGATGAACTCGACGCCCTTGAGCCCAACCTCGATCATCCGGTTGACGGCGTTGACTCCGCCGCCCCCGATGCCGACGACCTTGATGACCGCCAGGTAGTTGTGCGGAGGTGTCATCTCCGGTCCTTTCCTTCGAGACTGGCTACTCCCCCGACCGGCTACGGCCGGGCCGGACCGGCGGTCGACGCAGCTGTCACCAGCGAGGTCGAGAGGTAAACCCTCACCCTCTACTAGAGGGTTAGAGTTATGTCAACCACTGAACCTCTTCGGGGCAACGTAAGCGCCGCCGAGCGATGAGCCAAGGACCCTTCCGGCGTGTCGCCGGTACAGCGACACGGGTTCATCGAAAGGTGACCACGTCCGGAGCGCTCACGTCGATCCGGGCGGCGTCCTGATCGAGCAGTGCGGTGGCCACCCGAGCCTTGTCGGCCCCACGGGTCGCGTCACCCCAGAAGACCGTACGGTCGTCCCGCAGCCGCAGGCTGATCCGCGCCAGCCCCTCCACAGTGACCTCCACCAGTTGCTCCCGCAGCTGCGGGGTGAGCACGCCGAGCACGTCCAACCCGGCCCTGGTGTCCGGATCGTCCGGTCCGGGAGTGGCCAGCCGCACCAGCGGCAGTCCGTCCGGCCGCTGCGGCACCGTCCGGAACACCACCCCGGCGGCGTCGAGCACGACGAACTGCTCCCCGCCCGGCACCACCGCCACACCGGTCCGCTCGGTCAGCCGGACCACCAGCGCGTCCGGCCAGTCCCGGGTCACCGTCACCCGTTCCACCGGAGGCAGGGCGCCGATCCGGTCAGCCAGCTCGGCCAGGTCGATCCGGGCCAGCGGAGCGTTGTCGGTGACCCCCGCCGCGTCCCGCACCTGCACCGCAGTCACCAGCTCGGCCCCCTCCACCCGCACCTCGCGCACCCCGAACAGGCCGGTGCCGAGCAACACCCACGCCACCAGCCCGGCCAGCGCGACCAGCCCGCCGACCACCGCCCAGGGCAGCGCGGCGCGCATCCGGCGCCGCCGGGCCCGGGCCATGAACCGACGGGTCGAGGCGGGCACCGCATCGCTGTCGGCGCGCACCAGCTGCCACCGCCGGGTGGAGCGGCGGCCCGCACCGCCGTCGGAACCGGTGCCCCGCCCACGGGCCGGTCCGGGGCTCATTCCGCCACGGGCGCCGCGCCGTCCACGCCGACGACGCCGGGGACGCTGCCACCGACGCTCGTCGACCCGCCGGCCAGACCGCCCGGCGCGGTGCCCACCATCGCCTGCGGATGGGCGGTACGCGCGCCGAGCGCGGCGAGCAGCTCCTCGCCCATCAGCGAGATCGGCGGGGCGCCCATCGTCACCACCACGTCGCCGGGCCGGGCCCGCCGAGCCACCTCAGCCGGCGCGGCCTCCCACGAGTCGACGAAGACCTTCCGCTCGGCCGGCAGCGACACCGCCTCGACCAGTGCCGCCGACCCCTCACCCGGTCCCCGATGCTCGCCCGGCCCGAAGACCTCCAGCAGCACCAGTTCGTCGGCGATCGCGAGCGCCTCGGCGATCTCCGCCTGCAGCTCCCGGGTGCGGTAGACGCGGTAGGGCTGGAAGACGACGATCAGCCGGCCGCCGGCGGCCACCTCGCGCAGCGTCCGCAGCGCCAGGGTCATCGAGGTCGGATGGTAGGCGTACTCGTCGTAGACGAGCACCCCGTCGGCGACGCCCTTGCGCTCGAAGCGTCGGCGCACGCCCGGGAAGGCGGCCAGCGCCGCCTCCGCCGCTTCCAGCGGCAGCTCCAGCAGGTACGCGGCCAGCACCGCCGAGGCGCTGTTGAGCCCCATGTGCCGGCCCGGCACCGGCAGCCGGAACTCCCCCAGCGGGCGGCCGTCGAGGTGGGCGAGGTAGCGCACTCCCCGGGCCGACGAGGCCATCTCACTGAGCCGCAGGTCGGCCTCGGCGGACTCACCGTAGGTGTACACCCGACGTCCCTCGGCCCGCAGCGTGGCGGCGAGTCGCTGCCCGCCCGGGTCGTCGGCGCAGGTGATGACGAACCCCTGCGGATCGGTGAGCCGGGCGAACTCGGCGAAGGTCGCCTCCAGGTTGGCCAGGTCGCCGTAGGTGTTCAGGTGGTCCGCCTCGACGTTGGTGATGATCGAGACGAACGGGCGGTAGATGAGGAACGACCGGTCGCTCTCGTCGGCTTCGACCACGAAGTGCTCGCCAGTGCCGTGGTGCGCCCCGGAACCCCCCTCGGAGATCTCCCCGCCGATCACGAAGGACGGATCCGCGCCGGCCCGCTGGAGCACCATGGTGACCATGGAGGTGGTGGTGGTCTTGCCGTGCGTACCGGCGACGGCCACGGTGCGGCGGCCGGTCATCGCGGCCGCGAGGGCCTCCGATCGGTGCAGCACCCGCAGGCCCCGCTGGCGTGCCTCCACCATCTCCAGGTGGTCCGCGGGGATGGCCGACGAGTAGACGACGGTGTCGACGCCGTCCAGGTTGGTCGTCTCGTGGGTCATGTGGATCGTCCCGCCGAGCGCCCGCAGGCCGGCCAGCGACGGCCACTCACGCAGCTCGCTGCCGGAGACCGGCAGGCCGCGGGTGAGGAAGAGCCGGGCCAGACCGCTCATGCCGACCCCACCCACCCCGATCAGGTGGATGTGGCCGAGGTCCTCGGCGGTCAGCGTGCCGGCCGGGCTGAACGTACTCATTGGGCCACCGCCTCGTAGACGAAGTTCAGCAGCGCCTCGTCACCGTCACGCCGCCCGTACCCGGACGCGGCGGCGCCCATCGCGTGCAGCCGCTGCGGGTCACGGATCAACGGGATCACCGTCCGTTCGAGCCAGTCCGGGGTCACCTCGGCGTCGTCGACCAGCAGCCCGCCGCCGGCCTCGACCACCGGCAACGCGTTGCGCTTCTGCTCCTGGTTGCTGTGCGGGTAGGGCACGTAGATGGTCGGCAGCCCGATCGCGGCGACCTCGGCGCAGGTCATCGCCCCGCCCCGACCGAGCATCAGGTCCGCGGCGGCGTACCCGGCATCCATGTCGGACAGGTACGGCAGGGTCACGTACGGCACCGGCAGGTCGGTCGGGATCGGCACCGGCTCGTTGCGAGCGCCGATCACGTGCAGCACCTGAATGCCGTTGCGGGCCAACTCCTTGGCCGCGCCGGCGACCGCGAGGTTGATCGAACGGGCGCCCTGCGACCCGCCCGCCACGAAGAGTACCGGCAGGTCGGGGCGGAGACCGAAGTGGGCGCGGGCGGCACCCCGCATGGCAGCCCGGTCCAGCCCGGCGATGCTGCGACGCAGCGGCACGCCGACCACCCGGGCGTCGCGCAGCGACTCGGCCTGCGACGGCTGGTGCGGGAAGCCGACCGCGACGTGCTTGGTGAACTTCATGCCCAGCCGGTTGGCCACGCCCGGCGGCACGTTCACCTCGTGGATCACGATCGGCAATTCCCGCCGCCAGGCGGCCAGGTAGGCCGGCACCGAGACGTACCCGCCGAAGCCCACCACCGCGTCGGCGCGTACCTCGTCGATGACCTTGCCCGCCGCGCGGGCGGCGGTCCACATCCGGCCCGGGGTACGGACCAGGTTCATGTTGACCGACCGGGGCAGCTGGTAGGCCGGGATGTTCCGCAGGTCGTAGCCGGCCGGCGGGATCAGCTCGTTCTCCAGGCCCTTGGGGGTGCCGAGGCAGGTGATCCGGACGCCGGGGTCGTGTCGGCGAAGGCAGTCGGCGAAGGCGAGCAACGGGTAGATGTGCCCCCCGGTGCCACCTCCTGCGAGTACCACCGAACGCAGCGGACCCATCAACGTCTCCTCTCGTCCGCCGACCCGCCGCGACCCCGGCCGTCCCGGGCGCCACGCGGTGCGGCCTGGTCGTCCCCGCGCCGCTTACGCGCCTGGGGTACGGACCCTCGGGCAGCCGACGGCGTCGCCGGCCGGCGACGCCGGCCGGGAAGCGGCGGCAACGGTGCCCACACTAGTCGGACCCACCGGGCCGGCGGACGGGCATGCAGCGCCCGGGCCGCGTCCGGCTCCCCACGTGCGAAGGAAGCCAGCATGCCGACCGCCGCGAGGGTGACCACCAGGGCGCTGCCACCGTCGGAGATGAACGGCAGCGGTACGCCGGTCAGCGGCAGCAGGCCGATCACGCCGCCGATGTTGATGAACGCCTGTCCGACGAGCCACGCGGTGGCACTGGCGGCGGCCAGCCGGCGGAAAGGGTCCTCGACCCGTCGGGCGATCCGCAGGCCGCTGTAGGCGAGCACGGCGAAGAGGGTGACCACCACGGCGCAGCCCACCACCCCGAGCTCCTCGGCGATGACCGCGAAGATGAAGTCGTTCTCCGCCGCCGGCAGCCACGCCCACTTGGTCCGCCCCTGGCCCAGGCCGGTGCCGAACCAGCCGCCGTTGGCGATGGCGTACCGGGCCTGGACCATCTGGTAGCAGAGTTCGTCCTTGCAGGCGTCCAGCGGCGGCGGGCTGAAGAACACGGTGAGCCGGGCAAGCCGGTAGTTCTCCTCGCCCCGGACGCCGGAGCCGGCGCCGAGCGAGGCGACGGCGACCAGCAGGCCGATGCCGAGCAGCCCGATCGCGCTGAGCGCGGCGAAGACCCGTAGCCGTACCCCGGCCGCCCAGAGCAGGCCGACGACCAGGGCCAGCAGGCAGAGCATGCTGCCCAGGTCGTTGTAGCCGACCAGGACGAAGAGCAGGCCGACCACCGGGAAGAGCGGGGTGGCCAACTCCCGCCACCAGCCCAGCGCGGCGCCCTTGCGGGCGAGCACGTGCGCCCCCCACAGCACCAGCGCGAACTTTGCCAGCTCGGAGGGCTGCAGGCCGATCCCGCCGATGTACAGCCAGAGCAGGTTGGCCTCCAGCGGGCCGATCTTCGCATCGCCATTGGTCAGCCGGCCGTAGGCCACCAGCAGGTTCAGCAGCACCAGCAGCCCCACCGCGACCGCCAGCGTGGGCCGGCTCAGCGCCCGGTAGGTGCCGGCCGGCAGACGCTGGCAGGCCCAGAACGCCACGATGCCGATCACCGCGTAGATCGCCTGCTTGGTCAGCGACGCCGAGGCGTTGCCGCCCTGGGCGTAGTCGCGCACGCTGGTGGCCGAGAAGACCATGGTGAGGCCGATCAACAGCAGCAGCCCGGCGCTGGCGAGCAGCAGGTGGTAGGAGGTCAACGGCCGGGCCAGCAGGCCACGCAGCGCCGCAAGCCCGGCAACCGCGTCCAGACCCCGCAACGGCCCTTCGGCTCCGGATCCCGTCGCCACCGACCCGGCGGCACCCGTACCGCCAGCGGTCCGCCGACCCGGTGCCGCGCCCTCTCCTTCTCGCGCCTCCCCCACAGCGCCATCATCGCCGCTACCGGCACCCGACACAGGCGGTACGCCCCGGTCGGCGTGTCGCACTTGCGTCGGCCACTCTCCGCAGCCTCACCATCACCCCACCCGACCGGGTTGATCAAGAAGTTTGCGTCGGGATCGGCCTGGATCCCGACGCAAACTTCTTGATCAACCCGGCGAGGGCGGGTGGGGGTCAGCCCATGTTGGCCAGGAAGTCGCTGTAGAAGAGGCCAAGGGCGATGGCGACGCCGATGCCGGCGATGATCCAGAACCGGACCACGATGTTGACCTCGCTCCAGCCGGCGAGCTCGAAGTGGTGCTGCAACGGCGACATCCGGAACACCCGCTTGCCGGTGGTCTTGAAGGAGATGATCTGGATCACCACCGACATCGTGATGATCACGAAGAGCCCGCCGATGATGGGCAGCAGCAGCACGGTACGGGTGGACATCGCCATGCCGGCGATCAGGCCGCCGAGTCCGAGCGCGCCGGTGTCGCCCATGAAGATCCGGGCCGGTGAGGTGTTCCACCACAGGAAGCCGACACAGGCCCCGGCCGCGGCTCCGGCGATCAGGGCGATCTCCAGCGGATCCCGTACCGCGTAGCAGTAGTTGTTCGGGTTCGCGGTGTACGCCGGGTCGGCACACCAGTGCCGGTACTGCCAGAACGCGATCACCGCGTACGCGCCGAGCACCATCACCGACGCGCCGGTGGCGAGGCCGTCGAGGCCGTCGGTCAGGTTGACCCCGTTGGTGGCGGCCATCACCACGAAGATGAAGATGATCACCGCGCCGATCTTGCTGACGTCCAGCGCCGGGATGTCCCGGATGAAGCTGAGCGTGGTGCTGCCGACCGTCTCGGTGTTGGTCACCGCGCCGGAGGAGTCGGTCATCGTCGAGGGGAAGTAGAGCGCGATCACCCCGAAGAGGGCACCGACCAGAATCTGCCCGAGCAGCTTGCCGCGCGCGCTCAGGCCACCGCTGTGCCGCTTGCGGACCTTCAGGAAGTCGTCGATGAAGCCGACCGCGCCGGAGAAGACCATCAGCCCCAGCAGCACCAGCGCGGTGATGGTCGGCTCGACCTGGGCGATCTGCGCGTCCGGCAGGGTGGTCAGGGCCAGGTGACCGGCCACGTACGCGATCACGGTGGCCAGGATGAACACCACGCCGCCCATCGTCGGCGTGCCCTTCTTGCCCTGGTGCATCTGCGGGCCCTCGGCCCGGATGGGCTGACCCGCCTTCAGCCGGGTGAAGACCTTGATCGCGAGCGGGGTGCCGAAGAGCGAGACGAGGAAGGCCACCCCGATGGCCACGATGACCGCTCTCACGCCGCGCCACCCTCGGCCGACGCGCCCGCCGACGTACCCGCGCCCTCGGCGGCCTCGACCCGCAGCGCGTCGGCCACCTCCCAGGTCCGGTACCGGGAGCCCTTCACCAGGACGACGTCGCCCGGCCGTAGCTCGCTGCGCAGCACCTCGACGGCCGCCGCCTGATCGGTGAGCAACACCGACTCTCCTCCCCAGTCACCTACCGATGTCGCCCCGTGGTGAATCGACACCGCCGCCTCGCCGACCACGAGCAGTCGGTCGACGTCCAACTCGGCCGCGAGACGGCCCATCTCGGCGTGTCCCTGCGCCTCGAAATCGCCCAGCTCGGCCATGTAGCCGAGCACCGCGACGGTACGCCGCCCGTTGCCGATACCGGCCAGCGCCCGCAGCGCCACCGCCATCGACGCCGGGTTGGCGTTGTACGAGTCGTCGATCACGGTCACCCCGTCGGTGCGTTCGAAGACGTCCATCCGACGGGTGGAGACCAACCCGAGCGCGCCCAGCGCGATGGCCAGCTCGGCCAGTGGCATGCCCAACTCCCGGGCCACCGCCGCGGCGGCCAGCGAGTTGGAGACCTGGTGCCGTCCGGTGAGCCCGAGCCGCACCGGCGCGCTGCCCTCCGGCGTCAGCAGGGTGTACGCGGGCCGTCCCCGCTCGTCCAGCGTCACGTCCACGGCCCGCACGTCGGCGTGGGCCGCCTCGCCGTAGCGGACCACCCGGGCGACCGTACGGGCGGCCATCGCGTCCACCAACGGGTCGTCGGCGTTCAGCACGGCCAGACCGTCGGCCGGCAGCGCCTCGACCAGTTCGCCCTTGGCCAGCGCGATGTTCTCCTGCGAACCGAACTCACCGATGTGCGACACACCGACGTTGAGCACCACGGAGATCCGTGGCGGCGCGACCTCGCAGAGGTACCGCACGTGGCCGATGCCCCGCGCGCCCTTCTCCATCACCAGGTACCGGGTGCTCGGCCCGGCCTGCAACGCCGTGTACGGGTGGCCGAGCTCGTTGTTGAACGATCCGGGCGGCGCCACCGTCTCCCCGAGTCGGGCGGTGAGCTGGGCGATCAGGTCCTTGGTGGTGGTCTTGCCGGAGGAACCGGTCAATCCGATCACGGTCAGCCCGGGCAGCCGGTCCACCACCGTGCGGGCCAGCCGGCCCATCGCGGCCAGCGGGTCGGCAACGATGATCATCGGCACCCCGGGCACCTCCCGGGTACCCAGCACCGCCACCGCGCCGGTCTCGACGGCCGCGGCGGCGTAGTCGTGCCCGTCCACCTTCTCCCCGTCGAAGGCGACGAAGAGCCCGCCGGGGGCGACCTTGCGGGAGTCGAACTCCACGCCCGCGGTGACCTGTGCGGCGGGGTCGGCGGCGACCAGCCGCCCGTCGACGACCGCCGCCACCTCGGCCAGGCTGAGGATGATCACTGCGAGCCCTCCAGATCTCCGAAGCGGGCCCGCAGCGCGTCGGCCAGTTCGGTCCGGTCGTCGAACGGGTACACCTCGCCAGCGACCTCCTGGCCACGTTCGTGGCCCTTGCCGAGCACCGCCACCACGTCACCCGGTGCCGCCAACCGGACCGCGGCGTCGATCGCCGCGCGGCGCCCGGCGACCTCGACGATCCGGGCGGGCGCCCCGGCCCGGTAGGCGCCGGCGAGCACCTCGGCCCGGATCGCGGCGGGGTCCTCGGTACGCGGGTTGTCGTCGGTCACCACCACCACGTCGGCGCCCTCGGCGGACGCGGCGCCCATCATCGGCCGTTTGCCGCGATCCCGGTCGCCGCCCGCGCCGATCACGCAGATCAGCCGGCCGGTGCTGAGTTCGCGCAGCGCGGCCAGGGCGGCCACGATGGCGTCCGTCTTGTGCGCGTAGTCGACCACCCCGCGCACCCCGCCGACGACACCCACCGACTCCAGCCGGCCGGGTACACCGCCACAGGCGGCCACCCCCTCGGCAGCGGTCACCGCAGCGACACCGGCCGCGACCAGGGCGGCGATGGCCAGCAGGGCGTTGGACACGTTGTGTCGACCCGGCAACGCCACCCCGGCGGGCAGGTCCAGCCCGTCCGGGCCGTGGGCGGTGAACCGCTGGGCGTACCCCGCACCGTCGACGTGCTCGGCCCACCAGGTCGCGGCGGGGTCGCCGGCCGCCGAGAAGCTGACCGTGGCCGGCGTGAACAGCCCCTTCAGCGCCGGGTCGTCGTGGTTGAGCACCTCCACGCCGCAGCGGCCGTCGAACAGCCGCGCCTTGGCCGCGAAGTAGTCCCCCGTGTCGGAGTGGAAGTCGAGGTGGTCGGAGCCGAAGTTGGTCCAGCCACCGACGGCGAACCGCACCCCGCCGACCCGGCCCATCGCCAGGGCGTGGCTGGAGACCTCCATGACCACCGCCGTGACCCCGCGCTCGCGGGCGGCGGCCAGCATCGCGTGCAGGTCGGTGGCCTCGGGCGTGGTGCGCACGCTGTCCACCACCAGCTCGCCGAGCCGGGTCTCCACGGTGCCGATCAGTCCGGTGGTGTGGCCGGCGGCGCGCAGCCCCGACTCGATGAGGTACGCCGTGGAGGTCTTGCCGGCGGTGCCGGTCACCCCGATCACGAGCAGCTGCGCGGTCGGGTCGCCGTAGATGGCCGAGGCGAGCGTGCCGAGCACCGCCCGCGGATCGGCCACCACCAGGGCCGGCAGCCCGCTCCCGGCGGCCAGTTCGGCCCCGGCCGGGTCGGTGAGGATTGCGACCGCGCCGGCCGCCGCCGCGCCGGCGGCGAACTCCGCGCCGTGCCGCCGCGCGCCCGGCAGGGCCGCGTACAGATCACCGGGGTGGACCTCCTGGCTGGCGTGGGTCACCCCGGTCACCACCGGATCGGCGCTGGTGGAGGGCGCCACGGTGAGCCGGGCGGCTAGGTCACCGAGCCGAATTCCGGGCACGGTACGGGGACGAGGATTGCCGCGCACGGCGTCAGACCCTACCCGGTCGCGCGGTCCCCGCCGCACGGCGCGCCTGAATCTCCGTCTGCGGGGGTTCCGCCGAGGGCGTCAGCCCATCTCCCGGCGGACGCGCCGGCTCCGCTCGGGCCTCCGAGCGGTGGGGCCAGGTTCTGGTCACGAGCGTGATGTCACCCAGAAATAGATATGTCTGGGTGACATCACGTTCGTTCGGGAAATGCTCGCCATCGGCGGCCACGTCCTGCGTAACCAGCTCCGGACCGAAACACCGGACTTCGGCCCAGAATTGCCGGAACCCATGGCACACCAGCCCAGCTCAGCCTTCAGGTCGGCAACCGGTGTGGCCGCTATGGAAACACGGTGAATTTCGGTGCCGGTTCACTCGACGGCGGTACCCGGAAATGGCGGAGAGTGAAGGTCATCATGTCCCGGAAAGCCGGAGCCGAGATCTGGCCACCGCCGCCACTCGGGCTGTGTACGAAGACCGCGATCACATATTTCGGATTCTCCGCCGGCGCCATCCCGATGAACGAGGCGACATCGCCGGGCTGTTTCTTGCCCTCGACCAGTCGAAACCCGGTGCCGGTCTTGCCGGCCACCCGGTAGCCGGGGACCGCAGCGGCCACCCCGGTGGCGTCGTCCACGGTGGTGACCGCCTCCAGGAGCGTACGCAGCGCCGCGGCGTTGGTCGGGCTGAGCACCTGGCGGGTCTCCGGCTGCACCGCCGGGGTGCGCTTCCCGTCCGGGGCGATCGTCTCCTTGACCAGGTGCGGCTGGATGTACGTGCCGTCGTTGGCGATGGCGGCGTACGCGGCGGCCATCTGCAACGGGGTGGCGTCAACGCTGTGCCCGATCGGCACCGACCCGTACGACGAGTCGCTCCACTCCTGCACCGGCAGCAACCGCCCGCTCGCCTCGCCGGGCATCCCGACCTCGGTCGGCTTGCCCAGACCGAACCGCCGCTGGTAGTCGAGCAGGCGTTCCGCGCCGAGCTTGTCGGCGATCTGGATGGTGCCGACATTGGAGGAGTACGCCATCATGCCGGCCACGCTCATCCGCCGCCCGTTCGCGAAGTGGGTGTCGGGGAACCAGGTGTCGCCCTTGCGGATGCCGTTGGCCACCGGGAACGAGGTGTCGGGGGTGATCACGCCCTCCTGCAACGCCGCCCCGAACGTGATCGCCTTGTGCACCGAGCCCGGGTCGACCACGAAGCTGGTGGCCGCGTCCTCCCGGTCGGTCGGCTCGCTGGGGAAGGGCTTCGCCGCGTTGTACGTGGGGTGGCTCGCCTGGGCCAGCACCTCCCCGGTACGCGCGTCCAGCACCACGGCGGCGCCGGTGCTGCCCTGCACCTGCTGCATCCGCTCGCTGAGGATGCGCTGCACCATGTACTGCAGGTCGCGGTCGATGGTGAGGACCAGTGAGCTGCCCGGCTTGGCCTTGGTCGTGATGCTGTAGCCGCCCGGGATGGGGGCGGCCAGGTCGCCGAGGCCGACCTCGAAGACCCGCTGGCCGTCCTCACCGTGCAGCAGGTCGTCGAAGCGCGCCTCCAGCCCTTCCAGCCCGACCATGTCCAGGCTGGTGAAGCCGATCAGGTTGGCGGCCAGGTCACCGCCGGGCACCTCGCGCCGCTCGTCGCGGTGGGTGTTGATGCCGGGCAGCTTGAGCGCCATGATCTCCTTGGCGCGGTCGATCTCCACCCCTCGGGCCAGGTACTCGAACTGTGAGTCGACGCCGTTGATCCGCTTGCGCGGTCGCATCTTCTCGGCCAGCTCCGAGGCCGGGATGCCCAGCAGCGGGGAGAGCGCGCCGGCGGTCGCCGCGATGTCCACGATCCGGGTCGGGTCGGCGTAGACGTACCGGGCCTCGACGCTGTGCGCCAGCGCGGCCTCGCCGGATCGATCGTAGATCGCCCCGCGCGGCGCGGGCAGCTGCACGGTCCGGGTCCGGTCGGCGAGCCCGCCGTCGGCGTACGCCGGGGTGTCGACCGCCTGGAGGACCACGAGCCGTACGCCGACCGCGACGAAGAGCGCCATGGCCAGCGCGGTGCCCAGTCGCAGCCGGCGGCCGGGGTCGGCGAGCCGAGGCGGCCGGGGCGGCTTGCGGGGCGGCCGGCGGCCGGCCGGCCGGTCACCGCGGCGCGGCTCGCGGCCGGTCACCCGCCGCCGCGGCGGGGCCGCCGGCTCGTCGCGCGGGCTGCGGTCGGTGACGGTCCGGACCACCGTGGTCCGCCCGGCGGCGCCGTCCCGACGGGCCGGCGCGCCCTGCCGTCCGCCGGCCCGGTTCGCGGTGGACCGGCCGCCGTCGAGCACCTGCAACGCGGGGCGGAACGGGTCCTGTGACCGGCTGCTGCGCGGGGTACGCCGCTGCTCGGTGCGGCCGGCGCCAGCCGTCGGCGCGCCCTCGCGGATGGTGCGGCCCCGCGGGGTGTAGGCACGGGCGTCGGAGATGCCGCCGATGCCCGGCTCCCCGCCCCGCTCCCCCGGCGCCCGGGGCGGCACGCCACGATCCCCGGCACCACGATCCCCGGCACCACGATCCCCGCCGCCACGCGACGAACCGCGCCGGGAGCCTGTGGCGTCCCGGCGCGGTTCCTCCGACCTCGGTGACACGGTCTACCCCTCCGTGCCCTGCTGGCTCGCGATGGACAGCTGCCCGCCGGCCGGCTGCGGCACGCCGATCACCTTGCCGTCCGGCAGCCGGATGTACGCCGGCTCACCCGACTCGACCAGACCCAGCTTGCGGGCCTGGGCGGCGAGGTTGCCCGGCGACTCGGACTCGGCGATCTGCTTCTTCAGCTGCTGCTGCTCGACGTCGAGCTTGGCCTGCTGCTGCTGCAGTTCGTCCAGCCGGAAGGCGTTCTCGTTGATCTTCGTGTTGACCGCCAAGATGCCGAGCACCCCACCGACGACCAGCACCACCACGAGCGCCGCGAAGGGCGCCCGGGGCACCCGTACCGGCGGCGGCGGCGCGACCCGCAACCGCGGCGACTCCGCCCGCTCGGCGGTGGCGGCGGCACGCTCGACCGGACGCAGCGCCGCGCTGCCCTGGGTCGGAAACTCGCGCGCCCCCCGGGCGCGAGTCTCCTCCGGCTGGTTCATCCGGTCCGTCCGCCGCGTGCTGTTGCCGTTCCCGACCCCCCGGGCCCGCTCCGCCGCGATCCGGCCCCCCGACCGCGGTGCGCGCTGCCCGACGCCGGCGTTGTCCCGGCGCTTGTCAACGTTCATGTCCCCTCCCCCTCTTCGTCCGTGGTGTCCCCCGGCATCCGCCGCGGATCCGAGCCGGATCCCGTGGCTGATCCCGTCCCCGGTTGGTGCATCGCCTTGCCTCGGCGGCGGTACCGTTCGCGGTCGGTACGCCCCCGCTGTGCTGCCTGTGGATCAATCCGTTCCGCGGCCCGCAGGCGCACCGAAGCGGCCCGCGGATTCGCGGCGACCTCCACCTCCCCGGGCAGTTCCGCGCCCCGGCTGAGCAGCCGGAACGTCGGCTCTGACCCGGGCAGTTCGACCGGAAGGTCGATCGGGCCCGTGCTGCGGACCCGCTCGGCGAGCGCCTGTTTGGTGAGCCGGTCCTCCAGCGAGTGGTAGGACAGGACCACCAGGCGACCGCCGACGGAAAGCCTGTCGAGAGCGGCCGGCAGCGCCGTCTCCAGCGCTGCCAGTTCCCTGTTTACCTCGATCCGTAAAGCCTGAAACGTTCTCTTTGCCGGGTGTCCGCCGGTTCGTCGGGCCGGTGCCGGGATCGACTCCCGGACCAGCTCGGCCAGCCGAGCCGACGAGGTGATCCGGCCGCGCTCCCGCTCCCGGATGATCGCCGAGGCGATTCGTCCGGCGAACTTCTCCTCGCCGTAGACCCGCAGCACCCGGGCCAGATCCGGGTGCGGGTAGGAGTTGACCACCTCTTCGGCGGTCACCCCCCGGGTCTGGTCCATCCGCATGTCCAGCGGCGCGTCCTGCGCGTACGCGAACCCGCGGTCGGGCGCGTCGAGCTGCAACGAGGAGACGCCGAGGTCGAACAGGACCCCGTCCACGGACGGAAAGCCCAGCCGGTCGAGCACCTCGGGCAGCTCGTCGTAGACGGCGTGCTCCAGGTGGACCCGGCCGGCGAACCGGGCCAACCGCACCCGGGCGTGGGCGAGTGCCTCGGTGTCCCGGTCCAGGCCCACCAGGATCGTCTCCGGATGGGCCTGCAACACCGCCTCGGCGTGCCCGGCCAGGCCCAGCGTCGCGTCGACGTGAACCGTGCGCCGACCCCGGCCCAGTGCGGGGGCCAGCAGCTCGAGACACCGCTCGAGCAGCACCGGCACGTGCGTGCCGCGTAGCTCCCCCATGTCGACCCCCACTGGTTGAACCGGTTTCTTCCTCGCGCCCTGCTCGTCGGACGACGCCGTGCCGTCGTACCGCCAGATCCCCATCCGCTCTCCGCCCGCCCGTCGGGCCACGGCCCTTCGGTCGGATCGCGCGCCTGGCATCGGGGAAGGGATGCCAGGAACTCGAAAGCGGCTGGAGATCTCGCAGTACGTCGGGCGTCGCCACGCCCTACAGACCGCCTGGCAGCACCCCTTCCTCGATGTCGGCGAAGTCGTCTTCGCTCTCGGCGAGGTAGGTCTCCCAGGCGACCCTGTCCCAGATCTCCACCCGGGTGCTCGCGCCGATGACCACCAGGTCACGGTCGAGCCCCGCGTACGTGCGCAGATGGGCGGGTATGGTCACCCGACCCTGCTTGTCCGGCACCTCGTCGTGCGCGCTGGCGAAGAAGACACGGCCGTAGGCCCGAGCGGCCTTGTGCGTCATCGGCTGCGCGCGCAACTGCTCCGCGATCCGCTGGAACTCCGGCGTCGGGAATACGTAGAGGCAGCGCTCCTGCCCTTTGGTGATCACGACACCCCCCGCCAGCTCATCCCGGAACTTCGCCGGAAGGATCAACCGGCCTTTGTCGTCCAGGCGCGGAGTGTGGGTGCCGAGAAACACGGCCCAACCCCCTCGCCCTTTTAGCGGCGTTCGCGCGCCGCTGACCCCCCGGGCCGGTGGGCCCCTCCCGGCCCCACCAATGCGCCCCACTCTACTCCACTTCCCTCCACTCGCAACCAGAATCGACCGCGTGGCGCGCCGTGTCGGGCAGCAAAACCGCACGTCAGCCGGGGTGGAGCGGAGTGGAGGGCCGGACGCCGCCCGGGGCGGGTCCGCTTTCCGACATAGATCGACTCCGTCCGGTCGAGCACGGCCGTCCGGTCGTCGCGAAAGCCGGACCGGACCGATCGCCGTCGGCGGCGATCTGGCGGGTCGTCCGGTCCGGTAACCTCGCTCGCGTGACGGACGCGAAGATGCCCCTGCGGGCGAAGGTGGCCAGCTCCGTGTCACGGACCGCCGCGGCACTGTCGCGGGCTGCGGGCCGTGGCGACGGCTCGGTGATCGGTGGCTGGATCGGCCTGAAGATCGACCCGGAGCTGCTCGCCCACCTCTCCGCCGGACGGGCGATCGCGCTGATCTCCGGCACCAACGGCAAGACCACGACCACCCGGCTGGCCGCCGCGGCCGTCGGGGTGCTCGGCCGGGTCGCCACCAACTCGTTCGGCGCCAACATGCCCACCGGGCACACCTCCGCGCTGGCCAAGGCGGGCAGCACCCCCTACGCGGTGCTGGAGGTCGACGAGCACTACCTCGCCCAGGTGATCGAGGCGACCGACCCGCACGTGGTGGCGCTGCTCAACCTCTCCCGCGACCAGTTGGACCGGGCCAAGGAGGTCGCCATGATGGCGCAGCTCTGGCGCGCGGCGCTGATCCGCCACCCCGACGTCCGCATCATCGCCAACGCCGACGACCCGATGGTGGTCTGGGCGGCCACCCCGCCGGCCACCCACGACCAGCGGATCACTGCGCCGCACGTCACCTGGTTCTCGGCGGGGCAACGGTGGCACGACGACTCGTGGGTCTGCCCCGAGTGCGGCTCGACCATCCAACGCTCCGGCGACCAGTGGTGGTGCACCGGCTGCCCGCTGCGCCGGCCCGACCCGCAGTGGACCGTGGACGACCAGGGCGTGGTCGACCCGACCGGCGCCTGGTACAAGGTGAAGCTCCAGCTTCCGGGCAAGGTGAACGTCGGCAACGCGGCCACCGCCCTCGCGGTCGCCGCCGAGTTCGGCGTACGCCCGTTCGACGCGGTTCCCCGGCTCGGCGATGTCACCTCGGTCGCCGGCCGGTACGCCCAGGTCGTGCGGGACGGGCGCACCGTCCGGCTGCTGCTGGCCAAGAACCCGGCCAGTTGGCTGGAGGCCTTCGACATGGCCGACGAGGCACCGACCCTGCTCTCCATCAACGCCCGCGACCCCGACGGCCTGGACACCTCCTGGCTCTTCGACGTCGACTTCGCCCCGCTACGCGGGCGCCAGGTTCTGATCACCGGTGACCGGGCATACGACCTCGCCGTCCGGCTGGAGGTCAACGACGTGCCGTTCCAGTACGTCCGCTCCTTCGACGACGCCGTCCGGGCGGTACCACCAGGGCGGCTGGAGGTCATCGCGAACTACACCGCGTTCCAGGACATCCGAGCGGAGTTGGACCGTGTCAACTGAGACCCTGCGCATCGTCTGGATCTACCCCGACCTGCTGTCCACCTACGGCGACCGGGGCAACGCCCTGATCCTGGCCCGCCGGGCACGACAGCGCGGGTTCCCGGTCGAGGTGCTGGAGGTCCGGTCCGACCAGCGGCTGCCCACCACCGCCGACATCTACCTGATCGGGGGCGGCGAGGACGGACCGCAGGCACTCGGCGCGCAGCGGCTGATCGCCGACGGCGGCCTGCACCGTGCGGTGGCCCAGGGCTCGGTGGTGTTCGGCGTCTGCGCCGGCTACCAACTGCTCGGCACCTCCTTCTTCGCCAAGGGCACCCAGTACCAGGGACTGGAGCTGCTCGACCTCTCCTCGGACCGCGGTCCCAGCCGGGCGGTCGGCGAGCTGGCCGGCGACATCGACGCCCGACTCGGCCTGCCGCCGCTTACCGGTTTCGAGAACCACGGCGGCCGCACCCGGCTCGGCCCCGGGGTCTCCCCCCTGGCCCGGGTCACCGCCGGTGTCGGCAACGACGGCGCCACCGAGGGGGCGTGGCGGGGCAAGCTGCTCGGCACGTACTCGCACGGCCCGGCGCTGGCCCGCAACCCCGCCCTGGCCGATCTGCTGCTGGGCTGGGCCACCGGCGCGCAGCGGCTTCCGCCGCTCGACGACACCTGGGCCGACCGGCTGCGGGCCGAACGCCGGACCGCGGTGGCCGCCGCCCGGGCATGATCCCCACCCTCCGGCGGCTGCTACGCCAGCGGCCACCGGGAATCCCGCTGGGCTGGCCGGTCGCCGTCCGGCCGTCGGTCCTCCGGTTCGCGCTGCTGCTGCTCCTGCTCGCCGGGTTCGGGGTGACGCTGCTGCTGGTGCCGCGGCCCGACCCGACGGCGCTGCCGCAGGTCGGCGACCGGCTGGGTGGTCTCGCCCCGGTCGCCGGCGTCCTCGGCGGGGCACTGCTGCTGGTGGCGCTGGTCCCCCGCACGTTCATCACACTCGCCGCCGGGGCGATCTTCGGCGCCCTGGAGGGCGCCGCCTACGCACTCGGCGCAGCGCTGCTGGCCGCCGCGATCGGCTTCGCCGTGGGCCGGGTGCTGGGCCGGGAGTTCGTCGCCGAACGCATCCGGGGCCGGCTGGCCCGCCTCGACCGCTGGTTCACCCGGCAGAGCGTGCTCGGCGTGGTCACCGTACGGCTGCTGCCGATCTCCGGCTTCGGCCTGGTCAGCTACGGCTACGGCACCACCGGCGCGCGGGTGCTGCCGTTCCTCACCGGCAGCGTGATCGCCTCCGCGCCGACCGCGTTCGGCTACGCGGCGGTCGGTGCCGCCGTCACCTCCACCGGCGGGGTCAACTGGTTCGCCGCCGCACCGGCGGCGCTGGGCTTCATCGCCAGCGCCGTGCTGCTCGCCCGCTGGTGGCGCGCGGAGCGCCGGCGTCGGCTCGACCCCGGCTCGACCCCGCCGGAGGCCATCCGGGGGTGACCGCGGCCGTCGCCCCGCTACGACGCCTCCGGGCCGTTGACGCCGACCAGCCCGGCCTCGTAGGCGGCGATCACCAGGTGCACCCGGTCTCTCGCGTCGAGCTTGCTGAACAGCCGGGCCACGTGGGCCTTCGCGGTGGCCACACTGATCACGAGGTGGTCGGCGATCTCGGCGTTGGACAGGCCGCGACCGACCAGGGTGAGTACCTCCCGTTCCCGCTCGGTGACCCCGGCGAGGACCCGGGGCCGCTGCGCCGCCGGCCGGCGGACGAACTCGGCGATGAGCCGGCGGGTCACGCCCGGCGCGATCAGCGCATCCCCGGCGGCGACCACCCGGATCGCACCGAGGATGTCCTCCAACGCCATGTCCTTGACCAGGAAACCGCTCGCCCCCGCGCGCAGCGCGGCGTGCACGTGCTCGTCGTCGTCGAACGTGGTGAGGACCAGTACGCGGGTGGGACCGCCGGCGGCGATGATCGTCCGGGTCGCCTGGATCCCGTCCATTCCGGGCATCCGCAGATCCATCAGCACCACGTCCGGTAGGACCTCACGGGTCAGGCGTACCGCGTCGGCGCCGGTGCCCGCCTCCCCGACCACCTCGATGTCCACCACGTCGGCGATGAGTACCCGCAGCCCGGCCCGGATCAGGGGCTGATCGTCGGCGAGCAGCACCCGGACGGTCACCGGCCCACCGGCTCGCCCGGCGGGCCGCCGGTCCCGATCGGCACCGGCAGTCGGGCCGTCACCTGGAAACCGCCCTCGGGCCGTGGCCCGGCCCGGAGCCGGCCGCCGAGCGCCAGGACCCGCTCGCGCATGCCGACCAGCCCGTGGCCCTCGACACCGATCGGACCGCCCCGGCCGTCGTCGACGACCTCCACCGCGACCTCCTGGTCACCGCGCTCGACGGTGACCCGGCACGCGTCGACACCGGCGTGGCGTACCACGTTGGTGAGCGCCTCCTGGACGATGCGGAACGCGGCGAGGTCGACCTCCGCCGGGACCGGCCCGTCGCCGCGTTCGCACAACTCGACCCGGACTCCGGCGTCGCCCGTCGCGGCGACCAGCCGGTCCAGGTCCGCCAGCCCGGGCACCGGGTCCAGTGACGCCGACTCACCGGCACCACGGCGCAGCGTGCCGAGGGTACGCCGCAGCCCGGCCAGGGTGTCCCGGCTCGCCGCCTCGATGGTGGCGAGCGCGGCACGGGCCTGCGCCGGCTGGCTGTCGATGACCCGGGCCCCCACCCCGGCCTGGATGGCGATGACGCCGATGCTGTGCGCCACCATGTCGTGCAGCTCCCGGGCGATGCGCAGCCGCTCGGCGGTAACCGCCTCGGCGGCGGCATGCGCCCGCAGGGCCACCGCGTAACCGCGCCGCGCCCGCACCGAGTTGCCGGCGATCCAGGCGGTCGCCACGGCCAGGATGGTCAGCGCGGCCTGGTCCACCGGCTCGACTCCGAGGTTCACGAAGGCCGCGAGTAGCTGCATCACCAGCACCACCCCGGCGGCGGTCACCGACACCCGCCGGGCCCGGTTCGCCGCCACCACGCCGAGTGCGGCGTCGACGGCAAGGAACTGCAGGTTGAAGACGTTGCGTAGATACTCGGCGTCCCCGCCGTGCACGGTCACGGTGCTCAGCGTCGCCCCGGCGAGCATCAGGCCGAGCGCCGTCAGCGGGCGGCGGCGCAGCAGGCCCGCCGGCAGGGCCACGGCCAGCACCGGCACCAGGTACCGCTCGGGCAGCCACCAGCCCAGCACACCGACACCGCCCCCGCCGGTCGACACTGCCGGCGCCATCACCCAGAGCACGGGCAGGACGGCCACCCCGGCCCACCCCAGCACCGTCCGGACCACCGGGAGGGCGGCCCGCGGCCGGAGCAGGGCGATGGCGTCCACCGGCACACCGTATCCAGCCGGGCGTCGCACGGGCATCGGCCCGGGGGCGTACGCCCGTGGGCCAGTGTCCGGCCCCCGGTGTGGCCGGCGGGCCGACGCCGTCCAACCCGGCGCCGGGGCAGCGTGGACGACATGATCGAACTTCGTTCCCTGACCCGACGGTACGGCCGCACCACAGCCGTCGACGACCTGACTTTGACCGTCCGGCCCGGCCACGTGACCGGCTTCCTCGGCCCGAACGGCGCCGGCAAGTCCACCACCCTGCGGATGCTTCTCGGGCTGACCGCGCCGACCAGCGGCACCGCCACGATCGGCGGCGTCCGATTCCGGGACCTCCCGCGCGGACTGCGGCACGCCGGCGCGCTGCTCGACGCCGGGGACGTGCACGGTGGGCGCAGCGCACGGGCTCACCTGGCGGCCCTGGCCCGCAGCAACGGCATGGGCCGCCACCGGGTCGACGAGGTGCTGGGGCAGGTCGGCCTGGACGACGCGGCCGATCGCCGCGTCGGCCGCTTCTCGCTCGGCATGCGGCAGCGCCTCGGCATCGCCGCCGCGCTGCTCGGCGACCCGCCCGTGCTGCTGTTCGACGAGCCGTTCAACGGGCTCGACCCGGAGGGGGTGCGCTGGCTGCGGGAGGTGTTCCGGCGACTCGCGGCCGAGGGCCGGACCCTCTTCGTCTCCAGTCACCTGATGGGCGAGATGGAGCACTGCGCGGATCATCTCGTCGTGATCGGCCGGGGCCGACTGATCGCCGACGAGTCCCTGGCCGGGTTCGCCGCCCGCGCCGGCCGCGCGGAGGTCGTCGTGCGTACCCCCGAGCCCGCCTCCCTGACCACCGCGCTGACCGCCGCCGGCGCGACCGTACGGCCGGATCCCGACGGTGCGCTGGCCGTGCTCGGGGTGACCGCCGAGCGGATCGGTGACCTGGCCCTGGGCCTGCGGATTCCGCTGCACCAGTTGACCACCCGCACCGCCTCGCTGGAGGAGGCCTTCATGGAACTCACCGCCGCCGATGTCGAGTACGCCACCCGGGAGAGCCGATGACCGCCGTGACCCGCCCCGCCGACGAGATCACCCGGACGCCACACCCGGCCCGCTACCGCGACCTGCTCGCCGCCGAATGGATCAAGCTCTGGTCGCTGCGCTCGACCTGGGGCGCGTTCGCCCTGCTCCTGCTCGCCCTGGTCGGCCTCGCCACCCACGCCGCGCTGGCCACCCACGCCGGCTGGCCCGACTGGACGGCGCAACGGCGGGCGGTACGCTCCCCGCTCTGGGACGCCTTCCCCGCCGAGGCACAGATGTTCGTCGTCCTCGCGGCCAGCGGCGTCGGGGCGGTCGCGATCGGCGGCGAGTACGCCTCCGGGCTGATGCGCACCACGTTCGCGGCCGTCCCCCGGCGGCACGCGGTCGCCGCCGCCAAGCTGACGGTGCTGACCGGCGTGCTGACCCTGCTCGGGGCGCTGGGCGCGGCGGCGGCCTTCGCGGTGTCCCAGGCGATCCTCGCCGACGTCGGCGCGAGCATGTCCGTCAGCGAGCCCGGTGCCCTGCGGGGGATCGCCGCATCCGCGCTGCTGGTGCCGCTCTGCGCGCTCGTCGGCATGGCCCTCGCGGCGCTGATCCGACACACCGCGCCCGCGATCGTCACCGCCGCGACGGTGCTGCTCCTGCTGCCCACCGCCGTCAACGAGGACGAACGCTGGAGCGCGTGGCTGCGGCACGCCATGCCGGTGCCGGCCTGGCAGCGGCTGATCGAGCCCGGCGGTCCCCCGCCGTGGCTGACCGACACCTACCCCGCCACCGTCTCCGGCGCCTGGACCACCTACGCCGTCTGGGCGGCGGTAGCCGCCGCGGTCGTCATGCTCGCCCTACACCGCCGCGCCCCCTAGACCACCACCGAGACCATTCGGCCGGGGATGACGATGACCTTGCGCGGCTCCTTGCCGGCCAGTGGGCCGGCCACCGCCGCCAGCGCCTGTGTCCGCACGTCGTCCTCGGCCGCGTCGGCCGGCACCTCGACCCGGCCCCGGACCTTGCCGTTGATCTGCACCGGGTAGGTCACCGTCTCGGCGACCAGCAGCGCCGGGTCGGCGACCGGGAAGTCCGCGTACGTCAGCGAGGTCTGGTGACCCAGCCGCCGCCACAGCTCCTCGGCGATGTGCGGGGCGACCGGGGCCACCATCAGCACCAGCGGCTCGGCCACCTCGCGCGGCGTCCCGTTCAGCCGGGTCACCGCGTTGGTCAGCTCGATCAGCTTGGCGATGGCGGTGTTGAACCGGATCCCCTCCATGTCGCCCCGGACGCCGTCGATGACCCGGTGCAGCAGCCGCCGGGTCGCCTCGTCGGCCGGATCGTCGGTGACCCGCGACTGCCCGGTCTGCTCGTCGACGATGGCCCGCCAGACCCGCTGCAGAAAGCGGTACGAGCCGACCACCGCCCGGGTCTCCCACGGGCGGGACACCTCCAGCGGGCCCATCGACATCTCGTACACGCGGAAGGTGTCGGCGCCGTAGGCGGCGCACATCTCGTCCGGGGTGACGATGTTCTTCAGGGACTTGCCCATCTTGCCGTACTCGCGGTTGACCTGGACGTCGCCCAGGAACCAGCCGCCGTCGCGCTCGGCGACCTCCTCGGCCGGCACGTACGCGCCCCGGGCGTCGGTGTACGCGTACGCCTGGATGTAGCCCTGGTTGAACAGTTTGCGGAACGGCTCGAACGACGACACGTGGCCCAGGTCGTACAGCACCTTGTGCCAGAACCGGGCGTACAGCAGGTGCAGCACGGCGTGCTCGGCGCCACCGACGTACAGGTCCACGCCACCGCAGTCGCCCTCGCCGCGCGGCCCCATCCAGTACCGCTCGTTGTCCGGGTCGACGAACCGCTCGCGGTTGGTCGGGTCCAGGTAACGCAGCTCGTACCAGCAGGAGCCGGCCCACTGCGGCATCACGTTGGTCTCCCGGGTGTAGCGCTTGGGCCCGTCACCCAGGTCCAGCTCCACCTCTACCCAGTCCCGGCGGCGCGACAACGGCGTCTCCGGATTGCTGGCCGCGTCCTGCGGGTCGAAGGTGCGCGGGGAGAAGTCGTCCACCTCGGGCAGCTCGACCGGCAGCATCTCCTCCGGCAGCGCGATGACGGCCCCGTCGGCGTCGTAGACGATCGGGAACGGCTCGCCCCAGTAGCGCTGGCGGCTGAACAGCCAGTCGCGCAGCCGGTAGGTCACCGCGCCCTGGCCGTTGCCGGTCGCCTCCAGCCACTCGATGATCCGGGCCTTCGCGTCGGCCACCCCCAGGCCGTCCAGGTCCAGGCCGCGCTCGGGCGCGGCGCTGCTGATCGCCGGACCGTCCCCCGTGTACGCCTTGCCGTCGAAGCCCTCCGACGGCTGCACGGTACGCACGATCGGCAGCTCGAAGACCTCGGCGAACTCCCAGTCCCGCTCGTCCTGGGCGGGCACCGCCATGATCGCGCCGGTGCCGTAGCCGGCCAGCACGTAGTCGGCGATGAAGATCGGGATCTGCTTGCCGGTGGCCGGGTTGGTGGCGTACGCGCCGATGAAGACGCCGGTCTTCTCCTTCGTGTCCGCCTGCCGCTCCACGTCGGTCTTGGCCGCCGCCGCCTTGCGGTACGCCTCGA
The DNA here is from genome assembly GCF_900109115.1 of Micromonospora phaseoli. Taxonomy (GTDB): domain Bacteria; phylum Actinomycetota; class Actinomycetes; order Mycobacteriales; family Micromonosporaceae; genus Micromonospora; species Micromonospora phaseoli. The sequence continues at coordinate 137,258 of NZ_FNYV01000011.1, read as the reverse complement.
CCGCGGCCTGCGGGCTGGAGTGCCCACCGGTCCACGCGTCCCGGGTGCCCTCCGGCCAGGCCGCCGGCACCAGCGCCGCCACCAGCTCGTGCTCCGGTGCCAGCACCATGTAGGTGGCACCGAAGATGGTGTCCGGGCGGGTCGTGAACACCCGGACCGGTGCGCTGGTGGTGGGGAAGTCGATGTGCGCGCCGGTGGACCGGCCGATCCAGTTGCGCTGCATCAGCTTGATCGGCTCCGGCCAGTCCAGCTTGTCCAGGTCGTCCAGCAGCCGGTCGCCGTACGCGGTGATCCGCATCATCCACTGCTTCAGGTTGCGCTTGAAGACCGGGAAGTTGCCCCGCTCGGAGCGGCCGTCGGCGGTGACCTCCTCGTTGGCCAGCACCGTGCCCAGCCCGGGACACCAGTTCACCGGTGCCTGCGACACGTACGCCAGGCGGTGGTCGTCGACGACCCGACGACGCTCCTCGGCGGACAGCTCGGCCCACGGCCGGCCGTCCGGGGTGCGCCGGGTGCCCCCGGCGAACTCGGCGATCAGCTCACTGATCGGCCGGGCCCGACCGGCCGCCCGGTCGTACCAGGAGTTGAAGATCTGCAGGAAGATCCACTGCGTCCAGCGGTAGAAGTCGGTGTCGATGGTGGCCACCGAACGCCGCTGGTCGTGGGCCAGCCCCAGCCGGCGCAGCTGCTCCCGGTAGCGGCTGATGTTCGCCTCGGTGGTGGTCCTCGGGTGAGTGCCGGTCTGCACCGCGTACTGCTCGGCGGGCAGGCCGAACGCGTCGAAGCCCATCGCGTGCAGCACGTTGCGCCCGGCCATCCGCTGGTAGCGGGCGAAACAGTCGGTGCCGATGTAGCCCAGCGGGTGCCCCACGTGCAGCCCCGCGCCCGAGGGATACGGGAACATGTCCAGCACGAACAGCTTCTCGGCGCCGGCGCGCGGGTGGGCCGGATCGGCCAGCGGACCGGACGGATTCGGCGCGTGGAAGGTCCCCTCGCGTTCCCAGACGTCCTGCCAGTGGCGTTCGATCTCGTCGGCCAGCGTCGCGGTGTACCGGAACGGTGGGGTGTCGGTGGCTGCCTCGCTGCTGCTCATGGCCTTCTCCTCGCGTCGCCCGACGGAGTCCGTCGGAGGGCTGGCTGGTCTCGTGTCCTGTGCTCGACGGCCCGCCCCCGGACCGGCGGCGGACACGAAAAAGCCCCTCACGCAGGAGGGGCCGCCGTACTGTCGCGCGTTCAGCGCATCAGCACGGCCCGGTAAGAAGCAGGAAGACACCGGCCATGAGTGGGAGTGTACCGCCCTCCCGCACGGAGCCGCCGCCCACTATCGGTCAGCCGGGCTCTCGGCCGCCCGGCTGACCGCGGCCCTCGCCGACCCGGCCGTCGAGTTCGTCGTATCGGGTGACCGCCGCCAGCGGCGCCCCGGACCGGTAGGCGGCGCGGGCCAGGGCGTACCCGCCGATCGGCGCGGTGAACAGCTGCAGGCCGACCGCCACCAGGACCACCACGGCGGTACGCACGCCGGGAATCAGCAGCAGCACGCCCAACAGGACACAGCTCACCCCGAGGCTGGCCGCCTTGGCCACGGAGTTCATCCGGTGATAGACGTCGGGCAGGCGGATCAGACCCACCGCGCCGATCGCGATCAGCGCGGTGCCGAGCACCAGCAGCAGCGACGCAGCGCCGATCCGGATCATCGCTGCCTCCGCAGCACCAGCCGAGCCATCGCCACCGTGGCCAGGAAACTCACAAGCGTCCCCAGGAGCACCAGGTCGAGCAGGTCCGGGGCGTCCAGCCGGGCGGCGAGCACGGCCAGGGCCGCCAGGAAGACGAAGAAGCCCAGATCCAGTGCCGCTGCCCGGTCCGCGTCGGTCGGGCCGATCACCAGCCGGACCACCACCACCGCCATCGACCCGACGAGAACCACGAGCACCATGTCGAGCAGGATCCTCACCATCTCCGCGTCACCTCCGGTCACCGTCGTCGGCCGGGCCGCCGTCGTCGGCCGGGCCGCCGTGGCCGGGGTGCCCGGCCGGGCGCAGGGCGGCCAGCAGTCGCCCCTCCAACTCGGTCACGTCGCGTCGGAACACCACCGGATCGGCGGCGTACATACCGTGCACCGACAGCGCGGCCGGACTCCGGTGGACCGCCAGGGTCAGCGTGCCCGGGGTCAGGCTGACCGCCAGCGCCACCGCCGCCACCTCGGTGTCGGTGACCGCCCGCAGCGGCACCCGCACCACCGCCGGGGCCAGCCGGGAACGCGGGGTCATGATCTCCCAGGCCACGGCCAGGTTCGCCTGGACCAGCCGGACGGCGAAGTAGCCGGCGAACCGCAGGATGCGTCCGGTCCGCAGCACCGCACGTCGGGTGACACCCCCCACCGCGTCCACGCTCATCGTCCGGTCACCGCCCGGACGTAACCCGACGGGTCGCGCAGCCCGGCCGCCGCTGTGTCCGCGACCACCAGCAGCGGCTGGGCGGCCAACCCCGCCGCCAGGGAGAGCCCGGCCAGGGCCAGGGGCGCGCCGACCAGTGGCAGCCCGATCCGCTTCTCCACGGCCGTCGACGTCGGCGGGTCGCCGGCGAACACCGCGCTCCAGATCTTCAACATCGACAGCAGGGTGACCAGGCTGACCAGCACCGCGACCGTCATCGCCAGCCAGGCCCCGGTCTCCGCGGTGGCCCGCAGCAGCAGGAACTTCGCCACGAAGCCGGAGAACGGCGGCAGGCCGGCCAGCGACAGCGCCGCCCCGGCGAACGCCAGGCCGAGCGCGGGTCGCTGCCAGCTCAGACCGCCGGATTCGTCGAGCCGGTCGGTGCCCCGACCGAAGCGCACCGCCGCCGCGCAGAGCAACAGCGCGGCCTTCACCAGGATGTACTGCGCCAGGTAGTACACCGCCGCGGCCAGGCTGGCGGCGGTGAACAGCGCCAGGCCGAGCAGCACGTAACCGATCTGGCTGACCATGTGGAAGGTCAGGATCCGCCGCATCGACTTCTCGCCGACGGCGCCGAGCACGCCGACCACCATCGACAGCAGCGCCACCGCACCGAGCAGCCAGTGGTAGGCGGGGTCACCGCCGTACACCACGGCGTAGATCCGGATCACGGCGTAGAGGCCGACCTTGGTCAGCAGCCCGGAGAAGAGGGCCACCACCACCGGCGAGGCCACCGGGTAGGTGCGGGGCAGCCAGTCGTGCAGCGGGACCAACGCGCTCTTGAGGCCGAGGGCGAGCAGCACCACGGCGGCGGCGACCGCCACCGCCGGATCGTCGCGGGCCAGGCCGGCCAGGTCACCCAGACCGACCACGCCGGTGGTGCCGTAGACCAGGGCCACGCCCGCCAGCAGGAGGGTGGAGCCGAGCAGGTTGGTGGCCACGTACACCCGTGCCGCGCCGCCACGTCCGCTCCCGCCGGCCAGGCTCAGCAGCACGTACGAGGGCACCAGCATGACCTCGATCAGCACGAAGAGGTTGAACAGGTCGGTGGTGAGGAAGGCACCGTTCGCCCCGGCCGATAGGACCAGCACCAGCGGCAGGAAGTACGGGCGGCGGTCGTCGCCGGAGCCGACCGCCGCGACGAGGCAACAGAGCACCACCACTGCCGTGACCGTGACCAGCAGGGCGCTGAGCGCGTCCGCCGCCAGGCTGATGGCCACCGACTCCGGCCACCCGCCGACCCGCAGCACCGGGACCGCCCCGTCGCTGGTCGCCACCAGCAGGGCCACCGCCACCACCAGTACCCCGGCAGTGGTCGCCAGGGCGGCGAGCCGGTGCAGCAGCATCCGGCCCGGCAGGGCGAGCAGGACAGCGGCCACCAGCAGCGGTCCGGCGACCGGAAGGAGGAGAAGGTCGTTCACCGTACGTCACCCTCCGGCGCGCCCTCGCGTACCGGCTCGACGTCGCCGTCCCCACCATCGGGCCCACCACCGTCGCCGCCCCCGGCGCCGCTGCTCCTGCCGTCCCCGCCACCGCCGCCGGTCGCCGCGCCGTCGCCCGCCGGCTCGTCGTCGCCGTCGTCGCGCCGCAGCAGACCGAGCAGATGGACGGTGATACCGAAAGTGATCACGATGGCGGTCAGTACGAACGCCTGTGGCAGCGGGTCGGCCGTGTCGGGGCCCACCTCTTCCAGCGCGGCCGTCCGGCGGCCGAGCCCACCGGCGGCGAGCAGCAGCACGTTGACGGCGTGCCCGAGCAGGACGAAGCCCAGCACCACCCGCAGCAGGCCCGGCCGCAGCAGCAGGAACACCCCGGCGGCGACCAACACACCGACGATGAGGGCCGCGCTCTGCTCCTTCACCCGGCACCTCCGGGGGCTGGCGCGCCGTGCTGGGCGGCGGGCACACCGAGACGCCGGACCGCGGCCACCACCAGCGCCAGGACCATCAGGTAGACGCCGAGGTCGAACAGCAGGGAGGTGGACAGCGACGGCACCGGTCCGGGCGTGCTGAGGGTGAGCGGAGTGAACGGGGGCCGGCCGACGGCGAGCGGCGCCAGCCCGGCGGCCATGGCGACCAGCAGTCCGGCGGCGACCAGCGGCACCGACCGGAGCCGCCTCAGCAGGGGCGCCCCGCCGGGGTGGGCCAGCTGCCCGAGACCGACGGCGGTACCCGCGAGCAACGCCCCGATGAAGCCGCCGCCGGTCTCCTCGTGGCCCCGCAGGAACAGCACCGCCGAGGCGACCAGCATCACCGGCGCGAGCACCCGGTAGGCGAGGCCGAGCACGATGTCGCCACCGGTCGGCTCCGCCCCGGCGGGGTCGACCCGGCGGCCGGCGAGCCGGACCAGCCCGAGCGCCACCACCGCGAGCACCACCGCCTCGCCGAGGGTGTCCAGCGGGCGGAAGTCCACCAGGATGGTGTTGACGACGTTGGCGCCGCCGGTCAGCTCCTCCGCCTGTTCGAGGTACCAGCGGCCGGGCTCGGACAGCTGCGCGCGGCCGGTGAGCATGGCGGTGCCCGCCGCCGCCGCGACCCCCGCCGCCACCGCCAGCAGCGCCGCACCGGTCACCGGCCAGCGCCGCCCGACGGAGGTGAGCCGGCCCGGCTGCTGCCGTAGGGCCAGCATGACGACCACCGCGGTGAGCACCTCCACCAGCATCAGGGTCAGCGCCACGTCCGGCGCTCCGACGGTCAGGAACCAGGCGGACAGCAGCAGTCCCACCACCCCGGTCAGTCCGATCGCGGCCAGCGCGGAGCGCACCACCAGCATCCCGGCGAGGGTGGGCACGAGCAGGCAGAGCAGCAGCCAGTCGCCCGGTCGGCCCAGGTCGCCGCCGAGGGGGACCGCGACGCCGGGCGCTGCCACGGCGACCACCGCGAGCACCACCACGACCAGCAACGGCCGGGCCAGGTAGGGAGCCGGGCCCGGGGCGTGCGCGGTCCGGGCGACGACCGCACCGGCGCGCAGCAGCCCCTGCCGGCCGCGCTCCAGCAACTCGGCGAAGGGTGGCGTGGTGGGTAGGGCCCGCAGCCACCGGTCCACCCGGACCCGGCCGAGGAACATCAGCGTGCCGAGCAGCACGGTGAGCACGCTCAGCCCCAGCGCCGGGGTGAAGCCGTGCCAGAACGCCAGGTACGGCGGGGTTCCCTCCGGGCGGGCGTCGGCGGCGGCCCGCTCCACCAGCGGACTCAGGAACATCACCACCGGACCGAGCGCGGTCGCCGTCACCGCGGCCACCGCGGCCGGCGCGAGGAACGCCCGGGACGGCTCGCGCAGCTGGCGTTGCCGGGTCGGCCCCTCGATCATCCCGTGTACCAGACGGGCCGCGTACGCGAAGGTCAGCACCGAGGCGAGCACGCCGAGCCCGGCCGCCAGCCAGCCCAGCCACCACACCCCGGGCGCCTCGCCGAGGGACTCGAAGATCGCCTCCTTGCCGACGAAGCCGATGGTGGGCGGCAGGCCGGCCATCGACATCGCGGCCAGCGCGGTGAGCCAGACCGTCACCGGCATCACCCGATGCAGGCCGGAGAGTTGCCGTATGTCCCGACTGCCCGCCTGATGGTCGATGATGCCGACCAGCATGAACAGCGTCGCCTTGAACAGCGCGTGGGCGACGGTGTAGAGGATCGCTGCCGCGTCGGCGGCCGGGGTGCCGACACCGATCACGCCCACCAGCAGGCCGAGCTGGCTGACCGTGGAGTACGCCAGCAGCGCCTTGAGGTCGTACTGCCGGAGCGCCAGCAGCGCACCGAGGATCGCGGTGAGCAGGCCGACGGCCATCAGCGTGACGTCCCACGCCCACTCCCCGGAGAACACGGCCGAGAAGCGCATCAGCAGGTAGATGCCGGCCTTGACCATTGTCGCCGCGTGCAGGTAGGCACTCACCGGCGTGATCGCCACCATCGCGCCGGGCAGCCAGAAGTGGAAGGGCAGCTGCGCGGACTTGGTGAACGCGGCGACGATGATCAGCGTCCCCACCGCCCAGGCCGGTCCGCCGGTGAGCCGCTCCGGCTCGGCCACGATGGTGTCCAGGCTGGTGGTGCCGAGGTGCACCGCGAGCAGGACGAAGGCGGCCAGCAGGGCCAGCCCGCCGGCGACGGTGACCAGCAGCGCCTGCACAGCGGAACGGGTGGCCGCCGGCCGACCACCCTGCCCGATCAGGACGAAGGAGAGGATCGAGGTCAGTTCCCAGAAGACGAAGAGCACCAGCAGGTCGTCGGCGAGCACCAGGCCCAGCATCGCGGCGGCGAAGAGGGTCATGGTGACGTACACCCGCTCCTGCTCGGCCGTATCGCCGTCGAGGTACCGGGGGCAGTAGGCCACGATGAGCGCGCCGACACCGAGCGCCAACAGCGCGAAGACCAGCCCGAGCGCGTCCATCCGCAGCGCGGCGTTGACCTCCAGCCCGGGCAGCCACCGCCAGGCCAGGGCAACTTCCCGGTCGTCCAGGATCACCGGCAGCCTGGTGAGCAGCAGCGCCGCCGCGATCAGGTACCCGGCCGCCAGCGGGTAGCCGGCGTCGCGGCCGAAGCGCCGGGTCAGCAGCGGAGCGCAGACCGCCAGGCCGACCTGCCAGGCGAGCACCACCGCGAGGATCACACCGCCTCCCGACACGCCTGGTGGACCGGGCGTGCCGTTGACATCGCCACCTCAGCGCCCGGTGACAGTGCGGTCGGCGGGGCGACCGGGGCCGGGATTCAGCGGGCCGAACGGGGCGTCGGTGCGGTCGGGCATGTCTCTCCTCATCAGGTGCCTTCCGACCCCCTTACCCGGCAGAACCACTGACATGCGCTCCGTGATGACAAAAAGCTGCGTAACCACTCAAACACCTGCGGCGGTCGGCGTTGGCTAGAAACATGGTTAGCCTGAGAGGCCAGTGAGATTGCTGCGGCAGACGAGGCTCGCACGTCGCGAACCCAACGGCGGGGCCAGGTGCTCTATACAGAGCTGCCGTGATGGCGACGAGGAGGAGGCCCGTGACACAACAGACCTGGGACGAAGTTGGCGGACTGCTGCCGCACGACGAGTTCCGCGCCGCGAGTGACGTGATCGTGGCCAACATCGAACAGGTCATCGAGGGCAAGACCGCCACCGTGCGGCTCGCCCTGGCCGTCCTGCTCGCTGAAGGTCACCTGCTCATCGAGGACGTGCCCGGCGTCGGCAAGACCAAGCTGGCCAAGGCCCTGGCGCGGTCGATCGACTGTTCGGTACGCCGCATCCAGTTCACGCCCGACCTGCTGCCCAGCGACGTCACCGGGGTCAGCGTCTACAACCAGGAGACCCACGACTTCGAGTTCCGCCCCGGGGCCGTCTTCGCCAACCTGGTCGTCGGCGACGAGATCAACCGGGCCTCTCCGAAGACCCAGTCCGCCCTGCTGGAGTGCATGGAGGAGCGGCAGGTGACCGTCGACGGGGTGACCTACCAACTGCAGACCCCGTTCATGGTGATCGCCACCCAGAACCCGATCGAGATGGAGGGCACGTACCCGCTGCCGGAGGCGCAGCGTGACCGGTTCACCGCCCGCATCGCGATGGGATACCCGGATCCGACCGCCGAGCTGGCCATGCTCGACGGGCACGGCGCGGTCGACCCGCTCTCCGCGCTGCGGCCGGTCTCCGACGCCGAGACCGTGCGTCGGCTGATCGGCCACGTCCGGCAGGTGCACGTCGCCGACGTGGTCAAGCAGTACGCCGTCGACCTGGTCACCGCCACCCGTGAGTCGCCCGACCTGCGTCTGGGCGCGTCCCCCCGATGCACCCTGCAGATGCTGCGCACCGCCCGCGCGGTGGCCGCCCTCGACGGGCGCGACTACGTCCTCCCCGACGACCTGCAGGTGCTCGCCGTGCCGGTGCTCGCGCACCGGATCATCCCCACCGCCGACGCCCAACTCGCCCGGCGCACCACCGACGCGATCGTCGCCGACCTGGTGCACCGCCTGCCGCTGCCGCACGACCGCAAGCGCTCGCCGTACGACCCGCCACCGACCGGCACCGTCCGGCCCCCGTTCGAGCCGCGGAGGCCGTGACGTGCGTGACGGGCTGCGTGGGCTGACCACCCGCGGCCGTTCGTTCCTGGCCGCGGCGGTGGCGGCAGCTGTCTCCGCCGGCATCCTCGGCGAGAAGGATCTGCTGCGGGTGGCGGTGCTGCTGGCCGTCCTGCCGTTGCTCGCCGCGCTCTACGTGGGTCGCAGCCGCTACAAGCTCGCCTGCCACCGCTCGCTGGAACCGCACCGGGTGCCGGTCGGCGCCAGCGCCCGGGTGGTGCTGCGGTTGCAGAACATGTCCCGGCTGCCCACCGGCACCCTGCTGCTGGAGGACCGGCTCCCGTACGCCCTGGGCAGTCGCCCCCGGGTGGTGCTGGAGCGCCTCGGCGCGCACCAGGCCAGCTCGGTGGCGTACACGGTGCGTGCCGACGTGCGCGGCCGGTACGAGGTCGGTCCGCTGGTGGTCCGGATGACCGACCCGTTCGGTCTCTGCGAACTCAGTCGCGCCTTCCCCGGCACCGACCGCCTCACGGTCGTCCCCCAGGTGGTCCCGTTGCCGTCGGTGCGGCTGCCCGGCGAGTACGCCGGCAGTGGCGACAGCCGGGCCCGCTCGGTGGCGGTGCACGGCGAGGACGACGCGGCGACCCGCGAGTACCGGCGCGGCGACGACCTGCGCCGGGTGCACTGGAAGTCGACCGCGCGCACCGGCGAGCTGATGGTGCGGCGTGAGGAACAGCCGTGGGAGAGCCGGGCGACGGTGCTGCTGGACACTCGCGCCTACGGCCACCACGGCGACGGCCCGACGGCCAGCTTCGAGTGGGCGGTCTCGGCCGCGGCCAGCATCGCCGTGCACCTGCGGCAGGCCGGCTACAAGCTGCGGCTGGTCACCGGCGCGGGCGCGGACGTCGACGCGAACGAGGGTGCCGGCGACGGGGTGCTGCTCGACCAGCTCGCGGAGGTCCGGCTGGACCAGCGGGTCGAGATCACCACGCTGGTGCAGCACGTCCGGCAACGGGCCGACGGCGGCCTGATCATCGGCCTGTTCGGATCGCTGAGCACCGCCGAGGCGGAGCTGCTGGCCGGGCTGCGGGCCAACGGCGCCACCTGCGTGTGCTTCCTGTTGGACAGCTCCGCCTGGCTCAACCTGCCCGCGTCCGCGCGGGCCGAGGCAGACCAGGCCCACGACACGGCCGCGCTGGCCCTGCTGCAGTCCGGCTGGCGGGTCATCGGCGTCGACCACGGCGGCCGGTTGCCGGCGCTCTGGCCACAGGCCGGCCGAGGCTCCCAGGGGTTCGCCCTCCGGGCGGCGATGGCAGAGACGGTGTCGGGCAGCGTGCGATGAACGGAAGGTCCCCCTCATGATCGCCCATCGGAACCTGGGCCTGGTGGCCGCCGCCGCGACGCTGCTGGCCGCGGCACCGCTCTCGGCCATTTTCGAACGCTGGACCTGGCTGGTCCAGGCCGTCATCGCGGTGGCCGCGGTGGCCGCCGCGGCGGCGCTTGCCCGACTCGGCCGGACCCCGCTGTGGCTCCAGATCCTGGCCATGGTGGGCGGCCTCACCCTCGCCCTGACCTGGCTGTTCCCCAGCGGCGGGGAGTTGCTGGCGGTGCTGCCCACCCCGGCCACCTTCGGGCACTTCGCCGAACTGATGGGCAACTCCGTCGAGGACATGCGCTCACACGGCGTGAAGGTCCCGGACACCGACCCGCTGCTGTTCATCACGGTGCTCGGCATCGGCGGGGTGGCGGTGCTGGTGGACGTGCTCTGCGTCGGGCTGCGCCGACCCGCCCTGGCCGGCCTGCCGATGCTGGCCATCTACTCGGTGCCGGTGGCGGTCTACGTGGACAGCGTCCCGCCGGTGCCGTTCGCGATCGGTGCCGCCGGCTTCCTGTGGCTGCTGGTCACCGACAACGTGGACCGGGTCCGCCGCTTCGGCCGACGGTTCACCGGCGACGGCCGCGACGTGGACGTCTGGGAGGCGTCTCCGCTGGCCGCCGCGGGCCGGCGGCTGGCGGTGGTGGGCCTCGCCCTGGCCGTGCTGGTGCCGTTGGCCGTCCCGGGCATGACCGCCGGGCTGATGACCAGCCTGAACTCCGGCGCCGGCTCCGGCATCGGACCGGGGCTGGGGGGCTCACCCGGCCGGATCGACCTGTTCGCCGCGCTCAGCGGGCAGCTCAACCAGTCACAGGTGACCGACCTGGTGAAGGTCACCACCACCGAGGAGGATCCGTTCTACCTGCGCTTCGGCGTGGCCGACGACCTGCGCACCGACGGCTTCCGGATCCGCGGTCCCAACGGCCGGCGGGTCACCGGCGAGCTGCCCGATCCGTCGGCGCGGTCACTGTCGGGCATCGAGCGGACCCGGCACCGGGCCACCGTGGAGGTGAGCCGGGATCTGAACATGCCGTACGTGCCGGTCTACGCCGAACCGGTCCGCTTCGGCGAACTCGGCAACAACTGGTTCTACGACCCGAACCTCCAGGTCGTCTTCTCCAACCGGGAGAACTCCCGGGGCAGGCAGTACGAGTTCGACTACGTGCGTTCGTCGTACACTCCGCAGGCGCTGCGCCAGGCTCAGCCGTTGCCGGCGGACGTACCGCTGCGCCGGCAGCAGACCGTGACCCCCGACGTGCCCGAGGTGCGGGCCCTGGTGGCGGATCTGGTCCGCGGCGAACGCACCGAGTACGACAAGGTGCGCGCCCTCTACGACTACTTCTCCGAGGACAACGGCTTCAGTTACCGGCTCAGCACCGAGGAGGGCACCAGCGGTCAGGCGATCCTCGACTTCCTCGAGAACAAGGTCGGCTACTGCCAGCAGTACGCGGCGGCGCTGGCGTGGATGGTCCGCGACGCGGGCATCCCGGCCCGGGTCGCGTTCGGGTTCACCAACGGCAGCCGGCGCAGCGACGACACCCTCACGCTGACCAACCGCAACCTGCACGCCTGGACCGAGGTCTACTTCGACCAGATCGGTTGGGTGCCCTTCGACGCCACCCCGGCCTACGGCGTGCCGGGCTCGACCCGCTCGGCGTGGGCGCCGGACACCGACGCCCCCGAGCAGACCAGCCCGCAGACCGACGCGTCGGACGCACCTGACGCGGCCGACCCGTCGGAGGCACCGGACCAGGGGCCGGACCAGTTCGAGGAAGGCGTCGACCCGGGTGCCGCCGCCGGTTCCGACACGCCGGACCAGCAGGCGCCGCTCTGGCCCTGGCTGCTCACCATCGGGGTACTGGCGCTGCTCGTCCTGCTCGCCGTGCCCGCGCTGCGCCGGCTCGCCCTGCGCCGCCGTCGGGGACGGCCGGCACCGGCGGTCCGGACGGTCGACGTCCCGGACGCCGGCGGCCCGGCCACCGGCCAACCGGTCGTGCTGGTCGGCGGCGACCACGATCGGGCCCGAGCCGACGCGCACGCCGCCTGGGACGAGCTGATCGACACGCTGGTCGACTACCGGGTCCGGGTGGACCGGACGGAAACTCCGCGGGCGACCGCCGACCGGCTGGCCCGCGAGGCGCTCACCACCGACGCCGGGGCCTCCTCGGCGGTCCGCCTGCTCGGCCGGGCGGAGGAGCGGGCCCGTTACGCCCGGGACCCGTTGACCGGCGAGCCCCTGCCGGCGGCCCTGCGGACGGTACGCGGCGCGCTCGTCGGGCAGGCGGACCGCCGGACCAGGCTGGTGGCGACGGTGTTGCCGCCGTCGGTGCTGCACCGGTGGCGCACCACCATCGCGGACACCTCGTCGCGGCTGGTCGCCTCCGGTGGGCAGCTACGCCACCGGTTGCTGCGCTTCAGCCCGCGCCGGCTGATCGCCAACCGCGCAGGCCGCTAACCCGGCCCGATCCTCCATCCGGGCCGGTGGTGAACACCCACCACCGGCCCACCCTTTCGCCCCCGTGCCTCCACTCGACGCCGATCATGCAGTTGTGGTCACCCTTTTGCGCCATTAACGGCTTCTGCCAGGACGAGAACTGCATGATCGACACGCCGAGGGGGCGTGCGGGGGCGCGGGGGGGCAGTGGGAGGGCGTCGGGTTGGGGCAGGGTGGAGCGCTCGAACGGCACCAGCCGGTCGAGCGCTGGCCACCCCGGCGGTCAGGCCGGGGTGACGTGCTCCGCCTCAGGAACGGCGGAACGGCTTCAGCGGTGCCCCTCCGGGCGCTGCCGCCACCGATCCTCCATCCGGTCAAGGAAGCCCGGCCGCCTGCCGGCACGGCTTCGGGACCGGCGACGACTCGCCGTGCCACCGACGACGTGCAGGTCGGGTGACTGCGCCCGACGGTGCGACTGCACCGCGAACGCGGCCGAGGCCAGCATGACGACGAATCCCGCCACTGCCAGCGGCGGAGTTGCAATCACCGCGCCATAGACCAACAACGCCAGGCCAGCGATGATCACGCCGGCAGCGACGAGCAGGCGACGCCGCGCATGGAAGCGCGGATCGCTGGCGCGCACGGCCGAGGCGAACTTGGGGTCCTCGGCAAGCGACCGCTCGATCTGCTCGAACAGCCGCTGCTCGTGCTCCGAGAGCGGCACGGCACTCCTCCCCGGTCACGTTGGTCGGTCCGGTCGGACCGACAGACCGTGGCAGCCAACCGGCTGCTTACCCGCAAGTCTACGAGGGCCCTCGCGCGTCGGAAAGCGGGACGACCTACGGCCGGGTCGGATTTTCATTTCGTCGGTGATCGCGCCCGCTGAGAAGACTGGCCGGTCCTATGACGGACCGCCCGAAACGGGCAGCCGCGGCGTCGGCCGCGACCTCCGCCTCCCGCCAGCCGTGCTCCCGCTCGCCCAGGGTGAGTTGCCGCGGCGTCTCGACGGCCGCCGTCAAACCCTCCGCCCGGACGCCGAGCAGCCGGATCCGCTCACCCAGCTCCAGAACGGTGTAGAGCGCCCACACGGTGTCGAACATCTCCCTGGCCACATCGGTGGGCACGTCGAGGGTGCGAGCCCTGGTGACGGTGCGAAAGTCGGCGGTACGCACCTTGAGCGACACCGTCCGCCCGACCTGCCCGGCGCCCCGCAACCGGGCACCGACCTTCTCGGCCAGGGCGAGCAGCGTGCGGCGGATCGCGGTCGGATCATCGACATCCACGTCGAAGGTGGTCTCCGCGCCGATGGACTTCTCCACCTGCTCCGGGCTGACCCGACGCGGGTCACGCCCTGCGGCCAGCTCGTGCAGGTGCACCGCGGCCGCCTCGCCCAGCGCGGTACGCAGCATGCCGATCGGCGCCTGCGCGAGATCACCGATGGTACGCAGGCCGAGCCGGTGCAGCGCCTGCTCGGAGCGCTCTCCCACGCCCCACAGCGCGGCGACCGGCAGGGGGTGGAGGAAATCGAGCACCTGGTCGGCCGGGACGACGAGTAGACCGTCGGGTTTGGCCCGGGTCGACCCGAGCTTGGCCACGAACTTGCTCGGCGCGACCCCCACCGAACAGGTCAGCCCCTGCTCCGCGGCAACCCGCTCACGGATGCGGCGGGCGATCGCCGCCGGCGGGCCGAACAGCCGGCGGGCACCGGAGACGTCCAGGAAGGCCTCGTCCAGCGAGAGCGGCTCGACCAGCGGTGTGACGTCACGGAAGATCTGCATGATCGACCGCGAGGCGGCCGTGTAGCGGGCGAAGTCCGGGGCGAGGAAAACCGCGTGCGGGCAGAGGGCGCGGGCCCGCATGGTGGGCATCGCGCTGCGTACGCCGTACCGCCGGGCCTCGTAGCTGGCCGAGCTGACCACCCCGCGCGGGCCGACCCCGCCGACCACGACGGCCCGGCCCCGCAACTCGGGCCGGTGACGCACCTCCACCGAGGCATAGAAGGCGTCCATGTCGACATGCAGAATCGGGCAGCCGGCGTCATCGGCGTCGGGCCCGAACCGGGGATCGCCACCCCGGGGTATCGACTGGCTGCGGCCCACCCGCGAAGGTTAGCCGCCGGGTGCGACATCGCCGCCCGGTCAGCCCCGCACCACCAGCAGCGGAATGGTCATCTCCGTCGCCGTGTCCGCGCCGTGGAACGCCACCAGCCGGGACACCGCCGGCGGATCCGACCGGCTGGCCATCACCGCGTACGTGTCGTTGCAGACCACCACCACGTCGCCGATCCGGCCCAGGTGTTCGGTGGCCACCGGCCCGTACCAGCCGGTGGCCACCGCCTCCGCCCTGGTCAGCACCCTCGCGGCAGCGCCGAGCACGCCCGACCAGGCGGCCGCCACGTCGGCGGTGGCACCCGGGGCGACATGCAGGTAGCGCACCCGGGGCTCGCCCGCCACCACGCGCACCCCGTCGAGCAGTCGAGGGTCGGTGTCCAGGTCGAACCGGTGCCCGTCGGGCACGTCGAGCTGGCCGTGGTCGGCGGTGACCAGCAGTGCCGCGTCCGGCGGCAGCCCGTCCACCAGCCGGGCCAGCAGCCCGTCCAGCTCGGTCACGGCCACCCGCCAGGGCAGCGAGTCCACGCCGCTGAGGTGACCGTGACGGTCCACGTCCGGGTGGTAGCCGGAAACCAGGGTCGGGCCGGACCCGGCGGTCAGCGCGGTCAGCATGGCCGCGGCCACCGCGTCGACGCCGGCCGCGCCGCGGTAGTCGCCACCCCGGTTCGCGGCCAGGGTCAGACCGGTGCCACCGAACTCCGGCCGGCTCACCACGGTCACCGCGACACCCGCGGCCCGGGCCCGCTGCAGCGCGGTGGTGACCGGCTGCCAGCGCAGCGGCGGCGGGTCGTCGACCCACTCGATGTGGTTGAGCACCCGCTCGGTGCCCGGAACGCGCAGGGTGAAGCCGAGCACCCCGTGCGCGCCGGGCGGCGCGCCGGTGCCCAGGGTGACCAGGCTGGTCGGGGTCGTGGACGGAAACCCACAGGTGAGCGGCCGGCCGGCCGCGGCGGTCAGCCCGGTCAGGGTCGGCGCGTACGGCGCGGCGGTCGGGATCTGGTACCAGCCGAGACCGTCGACCAGCAGCACCGCGATCCGACGCACCCCCGACAGTTCGGCGGTGAGTTCGAGCAGGTCCGTGGCGCCGGGCACACCGAGCACGGCCAGCGCGCTGGGCAGCACGTCGGCGAGACTGCCGCCGCCGTAGGCGGGCGCGACGACCTCCAACGGCCTGGCTCGGCCGGTCATGCCGGGCGGCGGGCGAACAGATGCAGTTGGGCGGCGACGTCCCGCCAGGGTGATCGCGCGGCCAGCGCCCGCTCCAACTCGACCAGGGCACCGGGCTGGCCGTCCGCCACCGTCGCCGGAAGCAGGTCGGCGAGGACGCGTACGCCGTGGATCTCCTCGACGGTGAGCCCGGCGGCGGCCAGCAGCGCGGCGGCGCCCTCGGCGTCGAAGCGTCGGCGCAGCGTGTCCCGGGGGCCGGCGCTGCCCTCGGCATCGGCGGCCAGCGCCGCGGCCACCTCGAGATGGCCGTTCATCGCCCGGCCGAGGACCGCCGCGGCCCGCCCGGCGACCAGCACGCTCGCCGCGCCGCCCGGTCGCAGCGCGCCGGCCAGCGCCGACACCACCGGCACCGGATCGTCGACGACCTCCAGTACGGCGTGGCAGAGCACCAGGTCGACGCTGGCCGGCTCGACCAGCCCGGCGAGCGCGTCCCCGTCGCCCTGCACCGCGCGTACCCGCTCGGGCACCCCGGCCTCGGCCGCCCGGCGGCTGAGCGCGGCCAGCGCGTCGGGGCTGGCGTCGACCACGGTGACCCGGTGCCCGGCCAACGCCAGCGGCACGGCGAAGCCGCCGGTGCCACCGCCCACGTCCAGCACGGTCAGCTCAGCGGCGGCCCGGCGGTCCAGCTCGGCGCGCAGCACCGACCAGACCACGGCGGTACGGGGGGTGAGCGGCGGCCCGGCCGGGCCTGGGGTCTGTTCCACCCGGTCGAGCCTAGTCAGACTGGCCCAGATCGCCAGGGGCACCTGACCGGTCGCCGGTCAGCGAAAGTCGCGGGAGGCGGGGCTGACCGGTGGCTCGATCGCCTCCAGCCGGTCGGCGACCAGGTTGACCACCCCCTCGTGCCGCTGCAACCGCCCCCGCACCACCAGCGCCGCGCTGGTCCGGGCCACCCGCCGGTGCCGCTGCCACAGCCCCGGCGAGCAGGTGACGTTGAGCATCCCGGTCTCGTCCTCCAGGTTGAGGAAGGTCACCCCGCCCGCGGTCGCCGGCCGCTGCCGGTGGGTGACGATCCCGCCGACCCGGATCCGCCGACCCGGCTCCACCCGACCCAACCGGTCGATCGGCACCGCGCCCACGGCGTCCAACTGCGGGCGGATGAACCGGGCCGGATGGCTCTCCGGCGACAACCCGGTGGCCCACACGTCGGCGACCAGCCGGTCCACCGCCTCCATTCCGGGCAGGGTGGGCGCGGCCGTGCCGGTCACCGTGCCCGGCAGCCGGCCGGGCCGCTCCTGGGCCGCCGCGCCGGCCGCCCAGAGCGCCTGCCGCCGGGTCAACCCGAAACAGGCGAAGGCGTCCGCGGTGGCCAGCGCCTCCAACTGCGCGGCGGTCAGACCCACCCGCCGGGCCAGGTCCGACATGTCGCGGTACGGACCGCCCGCCGTCCGCTCGGCCTCGATCCGCTCGGCCACACCGTCACCGAGGGTACGGACGCTGGACAGCCCGAGCCGCACGGCCGGCCCGCCCAGCCCCCAGGCGTGCGGCGGCTCCCCCGGCTGGCTGCCCCAGCGGCTCTGCGGGGTGGACTCCAGCACCGGCTTCGCGCCGCTGGCGTTGACGTCCGGGCGGCGTACCTCCACCCCGTGCCGGCGGGCGTCGTCCACCAGGGTCTGCGGCGAGTAGAAGCCCATCGGCTGGGCGCTCAGCAGCGCGGCCAGGAACGGGCCCGGGTGGTAGCGCTTGAGCCAGGAGCTGGCGTAGACCAGGTAGGCGAAGCTCATCGCGTGGCTCTCCGGGAAGCCGTAGCTGGCGAACGCGGTCAGCTTGCGGTAGACGTCGTCGGCCAGCTCGCCGCGGATGCCCCGCTGCGCCATGCCGGCGTAGAGCCGGTCGGCGATCCGGGCCATCCGCTCCACGGACCGCTTGGCGCCCATCGCCCGGCGCAGCTGGTCGGCCTCGGCCGCGTCGAAGCCGGCCAGGTCGATGGCGAGCTGCATCAGCTGCTCCTGGAACAGCGGCACGCCGAGGGTCTTCTCCAGCGCGTTGCGCATCAGCGGATGCGGGTAGGTCACCGGCTCCTGGCCGTTCTTGCGCCGGATGTACGGGTGCACCGAACCTCCCTGGATCGGGCCGGGCCGGATCAGCGCCACCTCGACCACCAGGTCGTAGAACTCACGAGGCCGCAGGCGGGGCAGGGTGGCCATCTGGGCCCGGCTCTCCACCTGGAACACCCCGACCGAGTCGGCCCGGCAGAGCATGTCGTAGACCTCGGGGTCGTCCAGTGCCATGTCGCCGAGATCCAGACTCATCCCGATCATGTCGTAGCCGTAGTGCAGCGCCGAGAGCATGCCCAGGCCGAGCAGGTCGAACTTGACCAGGCCGACGGCGGCGCAGTCGTCCTTGTCCCACTGGAGCACGCTGCGCCCGGGCATCCGCCCCCACTCCACCGGGCAGACCTCGATCACCGGCCGGTCGCAGATCACCATGCCACCGGAGTGGATGCCCAGGTGCCGGGGGAAGGTCTGCAACTCGTTCGCGTACGCGATCACCTGCTCGGGGATCTCCGGCACGTCGACCGTGGCCACGTCGCCCCACCGGTCGATCTGTTTGCTCCACGCGTCCTGCTGGCCGGGCGAGAAGCCGAACGCCTTGGCCACGTCCCGCACCGCCGAGCGGGGCCGGTAGGAGATCACGTTGGCCACCTGGGCGGTGTGCTCCCGGCCGTAGCGGGCGTAGACGTGCTGGATGACCTCCTCCCGGCGGTCGGACTCGATGTCCACATCGATGTCGGGCGGGCCGTCGCGTTCGGGGGCCAGGAACCGCTCGAACAGCAGCCGGTGCCGGACCGCGTCCACGTTGGTGATCCGCAACGCGTAGCAGACCGCCGAGTTGGCCGCCGAACCCCGGCCCTGGCAGTAGATGTTCTCCCGCCGGCAGAAGTCGACGATGTCGTAGACCACCAGGAAGTAGCCGGGGAAGCCCAACTCCTCGATCATGTTCAGCTCGTGGTCGAGCTGCGCGTACGCCTGCGGGTGTGCCTCGGGTGGGCCGTAGCGTTCCCGCGCGCCCCGCTCGGTGAGCTGCCGCAGCCAGCTCATCTCGCAGTGCCCCGGCGGCACCGGGTACGCGGGCAGCTGCGGTGCGACGAGCTGGAGGTCGAAGGCGAGCTCCGCGCCGAACTCGGCGGCCCGGGCCACCGCACCCGGGTAGGCGGCGAACCGGGCCGCCATCTCGGCGCCGTCGCGCAGGTGGGCGGTGCCCGCGGCGGGCAACCAACCGTCGATCTCGTCGAGGCCGCGTCGGGCCCGGACGGCGGCCAGGGTGGTGGCCAGCCGCCGCCGCCCCGGGGTGGCGTAGTGCACGTTGTTGGTGGCCACCGTGGGCAGCCCGGCGCCGGCGGCCAGCTCGGCCAGGGCGTCGTTGCGGTCGCCGTCGACCGGGTGCCCGTGGTCGCTCAGCTCCACCGCCACCGTCTCCGCGCCGAACAGCGCGCAGAGCCGATCCAGCTCGCGAGCCGCCGCGTCGACCCCCTCGGTGAGCAGGGCGGCCGGCACGTGCCCCTTGCGGCAGCCGGTGAGCACCAGCACGTGGTCACGCAGTTCGCCGGCGATCTCCTCCAGCTCCCCGTAGACCGGACGGCCCTTCTCGCCGCCCCGCAGCTGGGCGCGGGCGATGGTCGCGGCCAGCCGGGCGTACCCCTCGTGGCCGTGGGCCAGGACCAGCAGGTGGTTGCCGACCGGGTCGGGTACGCCGCTACGTCCCCCCTGTGTGCTGGACATACCGAGGGACAGCTCCGCCCCGAAGATCGTCGGCAGGTGCAGCGCGCGGGCCGCCTCGGCGAAGCGCACCACCCCGTAGAGGCCGTCATGGTCGGTGACGGCGAGCGCGGTGAGCCCCAACCGGACGGCCTCCTCGGCCAGTTCCTCCGGATGGCTCGCGCCGTCGAGGAAGCTGAAGTTGGTGTGCGCGTGCAGCTCGGCGTACGGCACCACGCCATCGGGACGGGTCAGCTCCGGCGGCTGGTAGTGCTCCCGCCGCCGGCTCCAGGCGGGCGAGTCTCCCCCGTCGGCGTCGACCGCGAGGGGATCCACCACATGCAGGTGCCGCCCCCCACCGTCACCTCCGTCCCCCCACCCCCCGCCGCCTGCATCCCCCCGCCTCCCGTCGCGCTGCCCCTTCCCACCCGGCTTCCCGGAGAGCACCCGCTCCAACTCCGACCAGGGCAACTGCGGATTGTGGAAACTCACCGACCCCACCCATGATCCAGATCTGTCTCAGTCATAGATCGCTTCCAGCAGCCATCGGCCGGCCTCGACGGCGAGCAGCAGTGCGCCACCATCGGCCAGGCGGACCTGGAATCGGGCCCGCCGGCGCGCCTCGGCCGGGGCCCACCACCGCTCGTCGACCGGCCACGGGCCGACCCAGCCGACGATCTCCGCCGACGCACCCCCGCCGATGGGGACGATGGCCCCCGCCGGAGCGATGGCCGCCGCGGCCGGATCGATGACCAGCCGGGCCGGCGGGGCACTCACCGCCAACCGCGCGCTCACCACCACCGGTACGCCGGTGGCGTCCAGCACGCTCACGGCGAGCGGGACGGGCAGCACCACGGCCGGCGAGGGCGGCGGCAGTCGCCCCGGCCAGGACGGTACGGCCGGCCCGGAGCTCGCCCGGCCACCCACCCGAGGCGGCTTTCCCTCGGACCCGACCGCGGCCCCGGACCCACCAGATCTCGGCCCGCCCGATCCCACCGCGCCGGGTCGGGCCGGGAGCCGTTCGTCGCCCCAGGGCACCAGCCGCGTCTGGTCGTCCGGCGACCGTCCACCGCCGAGCACCGCGGTGACCACCGCCTCGGGGCCGAGCAGACCCTGCACCCGGCTCAGCGCGCGGTGCGCCCGCTCCCGTTCCGCGCCGGTCTCACCCCACAGCCCCGGTTGCAGACCGGCCTGGGCGAGCACCCCGTCCGGCACCAGCCGCAACCGGATGATCCCGGCGGTGGGGCGGGCCGGCCGGTCACCGCCGCGACCGCCTCCGGAGAGCCAGCCGTCCAGTTGCCAGCGGACCCGGTCGGCGATGGCCGCCGCGCTCAGCAGACCGTCGTGCCGCCAGACCCGGTGCAGCTCCTGGCCGTGCGCGGTGACCGCCTCGATGCCGAGCCGGGTGCAGGCCAACCCGTACCCGGCGAGCCGTTCGTGCAGCCGCTCGGCCAGCGTCCGGGCCGCGAACGCCGCCACGTCGACCCGTTCGATCGGCTCGTCGAGATCGGCGGTGACCGTCAGGTCGGCGGGCGGACGCCGTACCGCGAGCGGCCGGTCGTCCCGCCCGGCGGCCAGCCGGTGGGCCAGCACCCCGTCGAATCCGAACCGGGCCAGCACGTCGCCGGCGGGCAGCGCGGCGAAGTCGCCGAGCGTACGCATCCCGAGCCGGCGCAGCAGGTCGGCCAGGGCGGGCCGGCCGAGCGCCGCGACAGGCTGGCCGGCCAGGAACTCCGGCGTCCCGCCGGGTGGCACGATCCGACCCCGCCGGGCGGCCAGCCCGGCGGCGAAGACCCCGGCGGCGATGCCGACCTGGCTCTCCACCGCACAGCTGTGGGCGACGTGCTCGATGATCCGCTCGGCGGCCGCCTCCTCGCCACCCAGATAGCGGCTCGGCCCCCGGGCGGCCAGCGCGCAGGCCCCGGGGCGAATCACCTCGACCCCGACCGCCACCTCCTCGACCGCGGCCACCACCGGCTCGAACGCCCGGGCGTCCCGGCCGGGATCGTGGTCGACGACGGTGAGCTGTGGGCAGCGTCCCTGTGCCTCCCGCCGACGCAGTCCTCGGCGTACGCCCTCGGCGCGGGCCCGCTCGGAGCAGGCCACCACCCGGTTGGCGTGCAGCACCGCGACCGGATCGGTGGCGGGCACCCCGTCGGCGATCTCGGCAGCCAGAACCGGCCAGTCCGGGCACCACAGCAGCAGGGTCCGGACCGGTTCACTCACGGCGCCACCACTCGCAGCCGCCCGCTGGTGCCCGGCCGGCCGGCGGCCGGGCCGGGGATGACCCGGGTCAGTTCGTCACCGGGTAGCCAGACCTTGACCTCCCTGGGGCGGGCGGCGGCGCCACGCCCTCGAGCCGAGATCGTCACCTCCCGGCGGCGTAGCCGCCCCCGCCCCGCCCCGAGCCCGTCCCAGACCCCACGGACCACCTGGAGCGTCACGTCCGCGCCGTCCCACCGGCCGTACGGCACGAGCACGCTGCCGCGCTGCCGGACCCGCGCGGCCAGCCGGTCGGCGACGGAGGCGGCGAGGGCGGACGGCACAGCGGTGACCACCACGTCGACCCCGTCGATGAGGGCGGCGACGACGGTGGGCCACTCCGGCCCGGGCTGCGGCACCAGGGCCAGCCGATCCAGGGCGATCCCGGCCTCGGCCGCCGCCCCGGCACCGAAGGTCGGCACCCCGACCACGGCGCACCACGAGCCGGCGCGCGAGGCCTCGGCGAGCAGCGCCAGGAGCAAGGACGCGGTGCCGCTGTGCCGGGTCTGCCCGACGCCGACCGCGATGGTGCTGCCGCGCCGCAACCCCCGGCCGGGCAGCAGCCCGGTCAGCTCCGGCCGCACGGGCAGCACCCGATGCCCACCCGCCGGGTCGGGTGCGCTGGCCGGACGCACCAACCCGGCCAGCGCGGCGGAACCGACCACCATCCGGCCCGCCATCGGACCTACCCCCCGTCGTGTCACCACGGGCCGCCGGCCCGTGGATGGTGCTGTCATGAGTCAGAAGGACATGCGGCGGGGCGGCGTCCGGCCACCCTGGGTCCCGCCAGTGGCGGTCGGACGCCGCGGCTCAGGCGACGAGACCTTCGATCGCCGGCTGGTGCGCCAGACCGAGCGTCGACTCCACCACCGTCACGAACTCCTCGGCGGCCCGGAGCAGGTCGTCGGCCTCCCGGGCGGTGACCACCCGGGGTATGCCCGCCTCGGCGGCGGCCCGCTTGCCGGCGCCGAGGGCGAAGTAGTTGGCCCACTCGTCGAGTTCGGGGGCGACACCGGCGAGCAGGACCCAGACGCTGGTGATCCGGTGGCGTCGGGTGGGTGCGGGACGGGCCCGGGCGGCGAGCACCGCGGCAGCGGCACGCAGGGCCGCGAGGTGGGCGGCGGCGTACCGGAGGCCGTCGGGGCCGGTCCGGGCGGCCTCGGTGAGCCCGTGCCGGGCCACCGCGATCAACTGGACGGGAGTGCGGTGCGGCAGCACGTGCGCGGGCACCGTCGGCGCCTGAGCCGGACTGGTCGGCATGGTCTCCTCCAGGTGGACCGGGGCGGGCAGGCCACGCGACGGAGCAGGTCCGTCGGCGCGGGACGCCCGCGGCGGGCGGTGCGGAGGAAGACGCACCAGGTGGGCGGCCGGCCGGGTGCGGAGCTTCCCCACACCACACCCGGCCGGCGTACCGGCGGGTCCGTCGTCCGCCGCCCGGGGGTCGTGGGCGGCGGACGACGGTCCTGCCTGATGGGTCCGGACTCGCGACTGCCCGGAGCCCGGTGCGGTCCGCGGCACCGCACCTGTCGGGAGCCGATGCCGCGAAACACCCGCACCCCGAGGGGTTGGAACGAACGTTCGAGGGAATCGAACACTCGTTCTAACTGCTGCTGACAGTACACCCTCCCTCCGACAAAAACGCAACGTGTGACGCGCCGGCTGTCGGCAGGCCCCGCTGCTCGCCGGCATGTCCGTCATCTACCGCGCGTCGATAATGACTGGCATGACTGTCCGATACGACGAGGTGCTCGACCCGCTGCGTCAGGCGTACGACACCCGCGCGGCCTGGCGTGACGGGCTCACCAGGGAACCGTGGAAGCTGACGGAGCGGCAGGCGTTCCACGACCGTCTGGCACCGGGGGCGCGGTTGCTGGAGATCGGCGCCGGCACCGGGCAGGACAGCGCGTACTTCCAGCAGGAAGGCTGTGCCGTCGTCGCGGCCGACCTGTCGCCGGTGATGGTCGAGCGCTGCCGGGCCAAGGGCGTCGAGGCCCACGTCATGGACTTCCTGCACCTGAGCTTCCCGGCCGGCTCGTTTGACGCGGTGTTCGCGATGAACTGCCTGCTGCACGTGCCCAACCATGACCTGCCCGCAGTCCTGGCGGCGATCCGGGCGGTGCTGCGCCCCGGCGGACTCTTCTTCGTCGGGGTATACGGCGGCGACGAGAGCGCCGAGGGCCCCATCGACGATGACCAGCACGTGCCGCCACGGTTCTTCTCATGGCGCACCGACGAGCAGCTGCTCGGCTTCGCTGTCGCCGCGCGGTTCGACGTCGTGGACTTCCACCCCGTCGACACCGGCCGCGGCTACCGGTTCCAGTCGTTGACGCTGCGTCACCCACCGAGCTGAACGGGATCCCGCCCGCAACCGCCCGGGCGACGTCGTCCGCAGCCGGCCCTGACGGTGTGGCCGGCTGCGCAGGCGGCCCGCGTACCGGGAAGAATGGCGGCATGCAGTCACACCCGAACGTCCGGGCGGTGCAGGATTCCCTCGACACCGCCCAGGCGCGCGACGGCTCCGGCGCGCCCGCCACGGTCCGCCTGCTGCCCGACGCCGTGCACACCGCCGCGGCCGCCGCCGAGGCGCTCGGCGTCGACGTCGGCGCCATCGCCAACTCGCTCGTCTTCGACGCCGACGGGGCCCCGTTGCTGGTGCTCACCTCCGGCGCGCACCGGGTGGACACCGCCGGCCTGGCCACCCGGCTCACCGTCACCCGGCTGCGCCGGGCCACCCCGCATTTCGTCAAGGAGCACACCGGGCAGGTGATCGGCGGAGTCGCCCCGGTGGGTCACCCGCAGCCGCTGCGCACGCTGGTCGACACCGCCCTCGACAAGTACGACGAGATCTGGGCCGCCGGTGGCGTACCGCAGGCAGTCTTCCCCACCACGTACGCCGAGCTGTTGCGGGTCACCGGCGGTGTCCCGACCGACGTGGCGTGAACACCGCGGAGACCGTCCCGGAACTGGTCACCCTGCACGTGTGGCGGGTCCCCCGGAGCGCCCTGCCCCGGGCACTGACCCGGATGGGGCTCGACCCTCGCCGGCTGCGCGCCCTGCCCGGCGTGCGGTTCGGCAAGCTGCTCGGCACCGGGACCGGCACCGGCTTCGGGCCGGGTGACGCCGACCTGACCCGCTGGGCGGCGTTGACGGTGTGGGACTCCGCCGCCGCGGCCACCCGGTTCGCCGACTCGCCGGTGGGGCGGGCCTGGTCCGGCATCGCCCGGGCGGGTGTCCGACTCGACCTGCGGCCGCTGACCAGCCGGGGCGAATGGTCCGGCCGGCGACCCTTCGGCGATCCCGCCGGCGGTCGGGTCGCCGGTCCGGTACTGGCCCTGACCCGGGCCCGGCTGCGCCCGGCGCGGGCGCTCACCTTCTGGCGGGCGGTTCCACCGGTCGCCGCCGCCCTGCACGCGGCACCCGGGCTGCTGGCCCGCTTCGGCGTCGGCGAGGCGCCGCTGGGCTGGCAGGGCACGGTGAGCGTGTGGCGTGATCCGGCGGATCTCGTGGCGTTCGCGTACCGTCACCCGGAGCACCGGGCCGCGATCACCCGGACCCCCACCGAACGGTGGTACGCGGAGGAACTGTTCTCACGGTTCGAGGTGCGTGACGTGGTCGGTGACCGGACGGTACTGGGGTGGGTCACCGACGGCGGTGCCCCGGCGAAGGGTGGACGGGCATGAGGTTGGTTCGGTGGACACCGGACGATCTCCTCCGGCGGCTGAGCGACGTGGTGGCCGTCTACGGCGAGGCGATGGGCTACCGCGCCGACCTGCTGGAGGCCCGTCGCGGCTACATCGCCACCCACGTGCGCCGGCCCGGCTTTCGCGCCGTCGCCAGCCTGACCGACGAGGGCCACCTGGCCGGCTTCGGCTACGGCTACGTCGGCGGGTCCGGCCAGTGGTGGCACGACCAGGTCTGGCGGGCACTGGACCCGGCCACCCGGCAGCGTTGGCTCACCGACTGCTTCGAGGTGGTCGAGCTGCACGTACGGCCACCGGCGCAGGGGCACGGACTGGGCGCCGGACAACTGCGGGCCCTGCTGAGCATGGCCGAGGGCGCGACCACGCTGCTGTCCACCCCGGAGGCCGACGAGCACACCTCGCGCGCCTGGCGGCTGTACCGGCGGTTCGGCTTCGTCGACGTGCTGCGCGACTTCCGTTTTCCCGGTGACGAACGTCCGTTCGGGGTGCTCGGCCGGGACCTTCCCCTGCCGGCGCCGGGGCCGACACCGCCGCCCGTCCGGTCATGACCGGACGGTCACCGGCCCGGCTGGCCCGCAGCTACGGATGGACACTGCTGGCCCTGCTGGTGCTGGCGCAGATCTGCTACCCGCTGACCGGCGGGACGACCCGGGCCCGGCTGACCGTGGCCACCGTCGTGCTCGGTTACCTGCTGTCGGTCGGTCACGCGCTGGCCAGCCGGGGACCGCGGGCGGCGGTGGCGCTGGTGGCGGTGGCCACCGGGGGCGGTTTCGCCATCGAGGCGCTCGGCGTGGCCACCGGCTTCCCGTTCGGCAGCTACGACTACTCCGGTCAGCTCGGCCCGAAGCTCGCCGGGGTGCCGCTGATCATTCCGCTGGCGTGGACCTGGATGGCCTGGCCGGCCTGGCTGGCGGCGACCCGGCTCACCGCCGGACCGGGAGGTCGCCCGGTGGCGCGGTGGCGGTGGCCGGGGCGGATCGCGCTGGCCACGGTCGGGCTGGCCGCCTGGGACCTCTTCCTCGACCCGCAGATGGTGGCCGAAGGTCACTGGGTGTGGCGGGATGCCACCCCGGCGCTGCCCGGCCTGCCCGGCATCCCGGTCAGCAACTACCTCGGTTGGCTGCTGTTCGCGGTGCTGATGATGACCGCGCTGCGCCCGCTCGCCGGGCCCGCCGTGGCCACCACCGACGCCCGCGACCACCCGATGTACGCGCTCTACCTGTGGACGTACGGCTCCAGCGTGCTCGCCCACGCCGTCTTCCTCGACCTGCCCGCCTCGGCGCTGTGGGGTGCGGCCGGCATGGCGGTGGTCGCGGTGCCGCTGGCGGTCACGCTGCTGCGGACCCGCCGGGCCCACGACCGCGACGCCGGCTCGCCGCGATCCCCGGTCGACGTCGCGGCATGACCGCGGCGCTCGTCCTGCTGCTCGGCGTCGCCGCGCTGACCGCGCACACCGTGGTCAACGCCGGCCGGTGGCTGCGCCGCCCCACCGACCGGCCGGTGGAGGTCACCGAGGCGGTGACGGTGCTGTTGCCGCTGCGCGACGAGGCCACCCGGGTCACCCCGTGCCTGCGCGCCCTGCTCGACCAGCGTGGCGTCCCCGGGCTGCGGGTCGTGGTGCTCGACGACGGCTCGGCCGACGGCACCGCGGACGTGGTCCGCGCGGTGGTCGCCGACGATCCCCGGGTCACCCTGCTCACCGGTGCCGCCCCACCACCGGGCTGGCTGGGCAAGCCGCACGCCTGCTGGCAGCTGGCCACCCGCGCCGAGGCGTCGGCCACCGCACTGGTCTTCGTGGACGCCGACGTGGTGCTCGGCCCGTACGCCGTGGCGGCGGCGGTCACCGAACTGCGCGCCGCCGGGGCGACGCTGCTGTCGCCGTACCCCCGGATCGTGGTGCGGACGGCGGCCGACCGGCTGGTGCAGCCGCTGTTGCAGTGGCTGTGGCTGACCTTCCTGCCGTTACGGGCGATGGAGCGCTCGCCACGACCGTCGCTGGCCGCGGCCGGCGGGCAGTTCCTGGCCGTGGACCGGGCCGGCTACCTGCGGGCCGGCGGGCACGCGGCCGTCGCCGACCGGGTGCTGGAGGACATCGAGCTGGCCCGGGCGGTGAAGCGCGCCGGCGGCCGGATCGCCCTCGCCGACGGCTCGCGGCTGGCCACCTGCCGGATGTACGAGGACTGGCCGCAGTTGCGCGACGGCTACACCAAGTCGCTCTGGGCCTCGTTCGGGCACCCGGTCGCCGCCGCCGTGGTGTTGACCCTGCTCCTGCTGCTCTACACCGCGCCGCCGGTGGTCGCCGCCGGCGCGCTGCTCGCCGGCGCGCCGGCGGTGGCCGGGGTCGCCCTGCTGACGTACCTGATGGGGGTGGCCGGGCGGATGGTCAGCGCCCGGGCCACCGGCGGGCGGGCGTGGCCCGACGCGCTGGGCCACCCCGTTTCGGTCGCGGTCCTCGGCTGGCTGACCCTGCGGTCGTACCATCTGCGCAAGCGGCGGCGCCTGTCCTGGCGCGGCCGTCCGGTGGGCTAGAGCCTGGGAGGGCACGGCATGGCGCGGATCGTGGTCATCGGCGCCGGCGTGGGTGGGCTGGCCGCCGCCGCCCGGCTGGCCGTCACCGGGCACCAGGTGACCATCCTGGAACGCGCCGAACAGGTCGGCGGCAAGCTGGGGCGGCACACCCGGGACACCCCGCAGGGCTCGTTCCATTTCGACACCGGCCCCAGCCTGCTCACGCTGCCCCAGGTCTTCCACGAGCTGTTCGAGGCCACCGGCGCCAAGCTCGACGAGTATCTCGACCTGGTACCGCTGGACCCGATCGTGCGGCACGTCCTGCCCGGCGGCGGCCCGGTGCTCGACTCCTGCGCCGACCCGGCCGAGTTCACCACCCGCATCGGCGCGGCCCTCGGTGACCGGGCCGCCGCCGACTGGCAGCGACTGTGGCGGCGCGCCGCCCGGGTGTGGCGGGCATCCGAACGCGACATCCTGCGCCGCCGGGTCGACTCGCCCCGCGACCTGGCCCGGTTGGCCTGGCGGCTGGGCGACCTGGCGGCGATCAGACCCGGGCAGAGCCTCCGTGGGCTGGGTCGCACCCTGATCTCCGACCCCCGGCTGCGGATGCTGCTGGACCGGTACGCCACCTACACCGGCGCCGACCCGCGCCGCGCACCGGCCGCGCTGGTCGCGGTCCCCTACGCCGAGCTGGCCTTCGGCGGCTGGTACCTGCGCGGCGGGCTGGGCACCCTCGCCGACGCGCTGCTGTCGCGCTGCCTGGACCTCGGCGTGCTCGTGCGGACCGGCGCCGAGGCCACCCGGATCGACGCGGTGGGCGGCCGGGTGCACGGGGTACGCGTCGCCGGGCAGCGCGCCCCCGTGCCGGCCGACGTGGTGGTGGCCAACGTCGACGCGCTCACCGTCTACCGGGACCTGCTGCCCGACCCGCGCCGGCTGGCCGGGCTCACCGACCGCAGCCTGGCCGGCTTCGTGCTGCTGCTCGGCGTACGCGGCGACTCCGGGCTGGCCCACCACAACGTCTTCTTCCCGCGCGACTACGACGCCGAGTTCGACGCGGTCTTCGGCGATCCGGGACGGGGCGTACCGGCCCGCCCGGCCGCCGACCCGACGGTCTTCGTCACCATCGCGGACGACCCGGCGGTCCGCCCGGCCGGGCACGAGGCGTGGTTCGTGCTGGTCAACGCCGCCCGGCAGGGCACCGCGCCGGGCGCGGTCGACTGGCACCGGCCGGGATTGGCGCAGGCCTACGCCGACCGGATCCTCGACGTGCTGGCCGAGCGTGGGGTGGACGTGCGGGACCGGCTGGTGTTCCGCGACATTCGTACCCCGGCCGACCTGGCCACCGCGACCGGCGCGCCGGGCGGCAGCATCTACGGCACCGCCGGTGGCCTGCTCCGCCCGGCCAACCGTGGCCCGGCCAGCGGCCTGTGGCTGGTCGGCGGGTCCAGCCACCCGGGCGGCGGCCTGCCGATGGTGACCCTGTCCGCGCAGATCGTCGCCGACGCGATCGGCCCCGCCTGGTAGGTGCAAGGAGGGGCCCCCTGTTAACGCCTGCGGTATAGGAAGGGCCCCTTGTTAACGCACCGGGGCGGTACCCGGTCAGCCGACGTCGATCAGTGCCCGGCGAACGGCGGAGATCAGCTGCCCCAGCCCGAAGGCGGCGAGCAGCACCCAGACCGCGGTCGCCATGGTGATGGTGCCGGCGGCCAGGTCCGCCTGGATCAGGCCGGTCAGGCCGGCCAGCAGCAGCCCGGCCACGGCCACGCAGACCCGGGTGGGACGCTCCCCCACGGTGACCGCGCCGATCTCCCGCATGCCCGCGGCGACCGCACGGGCCCGGACGTACTCGTGCAGCCAGGACAGCGCACCGCCCGCCACCACCAGCGCACCCGGCGCGCCGACCAGCCAGAAAGCCACCAGCCAGGCGGCCTCGCCGAGCCGGTCGGCCAGCGAGTCGTAGACGTAGCCGAGCCGAGTGGTACGGCCGGTGGTCACCGCCACCGCACCGTCGACGCTGTCGGCCACCGAGGCGAGCAGCACGAACAGCGCGCCCAGGAACGGTCCGTCGCCCGGCCGGACCGCGAGCAGCGGTACGCAGAGGCAGAGCAGTACCCCGGCCACCGTCACCGCGGTCGGTCCGACCCGCAGCCGGCCCAGCAGGAACCCGACGTGGTAGGAGAATCGCAGCCAGCCGCGTACCACCGGGGTGGCTGCCCGGGGGTCGAACCCGCCGTGCAGCCGCGCCCACGCGGTGGCGTACTCGTTCCAGTTCAGCTGTCTGCCCACCACGGTTCAACCGTCACGACGGCGCTGAGGTGTCGCGCGCCGGATGTCACGTCGCGGCGCTGACCCGCAGGTTCTGCCAGATCTCCCGGGTGGCGGTGGACCGGTTGAAGGTGATGAAGTGGATCCCGGGGACGCCCTCGTCGAGCAGTCGCCGGCACATTTCGCTGGTCTGCTCGATGCCGAGCCGGCGGACCGCCTCCGGATCGTCGGCGACCCGCTCGAAGCGCGCGGCCAGTGCCGCCGGGAAGGGCGCCCCGGACAGCTGCACCGACCGTTCGATGGTGCCGAGCCGGGTCACCGGCATCACCCCGGCCAGGATCGGGGTGTCACAGCCGGCGGCGGCCACCCGGTCGCGCAGGCGCAGGTACTCGTCGGCGTCGAAGAACATCTGGGTGACCGCGAACTCCGCGCCGGCCCGGCACTTACGGATGAAGTACTCGGTGTCGGTGGCGACGTCCGGCGAGCGCGGATGCCGGTACGGGAAGGCGGCGACGCCGACACTGAAGTCACCGGAGCGGCGGACCAGGCGGACGAGATCCTCGGCGTAGTGCACACCCTCGGGATGCGGTATCCACTCGCCGGTGGGGTCGCCCGGCGGATCACCGCGTACCACCAGCATGTTGCGCACGCCGACGCCGGCCAGCCGACCGATCACGTGCCGCAGCTCGGCGACGGAGTGGTTGACGGCGGTCAGGTGAGCCATCGGCAGCAGGGTGGTCTCGGTGGCGATCCGCTCGGTGACCGCGACCGTGGTGTCCCGGGTCGAGCCGCCGGCACCGTAGGTGATCGAGACGAACGAGGGCCGCAACGGCTCCAACTCGCGGATGGCCTGCCAGAGCTGCCGCTCACCCTGCTCGTCCTTCGGCGGCATGAACTCGAAGGAGAAGGTCGGCTGGCAGTCGCGCACCAACTCCCCGATCGCCGGTTGCGAATTCGGGAGGATCGAGGGAAGTCCGAGCGCCACACGTCGAC
The DNA here is from genome assembly GCF_900109115.1 of Micromonospora phaseoli. Lineage (GTDB taxonomy): Bacteria > Actinomycetota > Actinomycetes > Mycobacteriales > Micromonosporaceae > Micromonospora > Micromonospora phaseoli. The sequence continues at coordinate 106,262 of NZ_FNYV01000011.1, read as the reverse complement.
TCTAGCGGGCCGAGCCGGAGACCCCTACCAGCTTCCCAGCGGTGGGGACGACGGGCAGGCCGGCGAAACCGTCACACCTCTGGGGTAGTTCTGTGTTCAGCGTGGGTGTGGCCGACACCGCACCGGGGGTCGCGCGGGGGTCAGCTGTCCGACCGGTGGCGCACCGGCACCGTCCCGGGGGTGGGCGGGCCGGGCCACCTCCGCCGACCCCGGAGGACCCATGACCCCCTCCCTGACCGACCCGATGGTGGCCGGCCCGATGGTGACCGGCCCGATGGTGGCCCGGCTCCGGCTTGCCCGGGGCTGGAGCCAGTCCCGGCTCGCCGCCGAACTCTGCGCGGCCGCCGGCGTGGCCACGCTGAGTCGGCACGAGATCTCGCGATGGGAGCGCCAGGTACGCGTGCCCGGACGCTTCTGGCGCGGCTGGCTCACCCAGGTTCTCGCGTCCCGGGATGATCGGCGGCCACCCGCCACGACCGGTGGCCGCGGCCGACCCGCCACCCGGCGCACCCGACCGGGCACCGCCGGCACGCCCACCCGGCCGCTGAGCAGCCGGGCCACGACGCGCCGGGAGCCGGGTGGGTCGGCGCGTCGCGTCCCGACCCATTAGCGTCGGGACGTGACCCACGCTGCTCCTGTCTCCCCCGTCGACCGTGCCAGCCTGCGCCAACGGGTCGACCGGGCACTGTCGGACTTCCTCGCCCGCCGTCGAGCCTGGATGACCGACGTCGACGACGCCCTGGTGCCCGTCGCCGAGGCGATCGAGGCGTTCGTGCTGGGCGGCGGCAAACGACTAAGGCCGGCGTTCGCCTACTGGGGGTACCGAGGAGCCGGCGGGGTGGACACCGATCCGGTGGTGACCGCCCTCGCCGCACTGGAGTTCGTCCAGGCCAGCGCCCTGATCCACGACGACCTGATGGACCGCTCGGACACCCGCCGGGGCGAACCAGCCATACACCGCCGGTTCGCCACCCGGCACCGGTCCGCCGGCTGGGGCGGCGACCCGGACGGCTTCGGCGACGCCGCGGCGATCCTGCTGGGCGATCTGTGCCTGGTCTGGTCCGACGAGCTGCTGCACTCCGCCGGGCTCGATCCACGGGCGGTGGCCCGCGCCCGGCCGGACTTCGACGAGATGCGCACCGAGGTCACCGTCGGGCAGTACCTCGACGTGTTGACCCAGGCCACCGGCGACACCTCGGTGGAGCGGGCCGGCAAGGTCGCCCGGTACAAGTCGGCGAAGTACACGGTGGAACGGCCGCTGCTGGTCGGCGCGGCGCTGGCCGACGCGCCAGCCGACGTACGCATCGCCTACTCGGCCTACGGGCTGCCGCTGGGTGAGGCGTTCCAGCTGCGCGACGACGTGCTCGGGGTGTTCGGCGACCCGGCCCAGACCGGCAAGCCGGCCGGCGACGACCTGCGCGAGGGCAAGCGGACGTACCTCGTGGCTGCCGCGCTGGAGGCGACCGACGAGGCCGGTCGGGCGTTACTGCTGGGCGGGCTCGGCGACGCGGACCTGGACGCGAACGGGGTGGCCCGGCTGCGCGAGCTGATCGTCGCCACCGGCGCGTTGGCCCGTACCGAGCAACGCATCGTCACACTGACCGACGCGGCGCTCGCCGCGCTGACCGCCGTCGACCTGGAGACCGAGGCCCGCCAGGCCCTGGTCGACCTGGCCATCGCCGCCACCCGCCGCGCCGACTGAAGCCGGGCAGCAGGCAGCAGGCAGCAGGCAGCAGGCAGCAGGCAGCAGGCAGGCTAGAAGCCGAGGGCCTGGGCTCGTCGCTTGACCTCCCGGGCGTGGTCGCCGGCGAGGGCCGCGGCGGGGGTACCGCCGGACAGCGTGTCGTCGGGCTCGTAGAGCCAGCGCAGCGCCGCCTCGTCGTCGTAGCCGGCGTCGGCCAGCAGATTCAGCACGCCGGGCAGATGCTTGAGCACGGTGCTGTTGGCCACCAGGTCGGCCGGGATCCGGCGGACACCGTCGCGGCGTACCGCGATCAGCTCCCGATCCCGGATCAGCTGATGGACCTTGCTGATCGGCAGGTCGAGCCGCTCGGCGACGTCCGGCAGGGTCAGCCAGCCGGACGCGGCGGGGCCAGCCCCGGGCGCGGCGGTATCGGCGGGTACGGAGTCGGTCACGCGCAACACCCTGCCACGCCACCCCCACCCGCGGTCAACGACCTCCCGACAGCCGTGTTGAGCAGGGCAGATCTTTCCGCTGTCCGCGCGGCGGACCCACGAATGTCCGCCCGGCTGTAGCATCCTGTTCAACCTTCATCACCCCGACACATAGACTGCCTGCCGATGGACACACAGGTCGCCGACACGTTGCTGGGCTCGCTGATCGACGGGCGCTACCGCATTCGCGGTCGCGTGGCCCGTGGCGGCATGGCGACCGTGTACACCGCCATGGACGAGCGGCTCGAACGCGCCGTGGCGATCAAGATCATTCACTCGACCCAGGGCCCGCCGGGCCGGGCCGGCGCGGGAAACTTCGTCGACCGGTTCACCGACGAGGCCAAGACGATCGCCCGGCTCACCCACCCGAACGTCGTTGCGGTCTACGACCAGGGCACCCACGCCGGGCGGCCGTACCTGGTGATGGAGTTCGTCCGCGGGCGCACTCTGCGCGAGCTGCTGACCGAACGGCGTCGGCTCAACCCGGACGAGGCGTTGGCCATCACCGAGCAGATGCTCGCCGCGGTCGCCGCCGCCCACCGTGCCGGGCTGGTGCACCGCGACATCAAGCCGGAGAACGTGCTGGTGGCCGAGGCGCCCAGCGGCGGCCCTTCCAACCTCGTCGACAGCGTGGTCAAGGTCACCGACTTCGGGCTGGCCCGGGCGGTCGAGGCCAGCACCGACCACGACAACGGCAACCAGCTGATGGCCACCGTGGCGTACGTCGCCCCCGAGCTGGTCACCGACGGCCGGGCCGACGCCCGCACGGACGTCTATTCGGCGGGCATCGTGCTGTTCGAGATGCTCACCGGCCGGGTGCCGTACGAGGGTGACCGGCCGATCGACATCGCCTGGCAGCACGTCGACCGGGACGTTCCCGCACCGTCGACACTGGTGCCCGGCCTGCCGAGGTTGCTCGACGACCTGGTCGCCCGGGCCACCCGCCGAGACCCGGCGGCCCGCCCCTCCGACGCCGGCGCCCTGCTGGCCGAGGTGCAGGTGGCCCGGGACGGTCTCGGTACCGCGAACAGCCAAACCGCGATGCTGCCGTCGGTGTCCGACGGCCCCGCGGTGTCCCAGCCCACGATGGTGGTGGCGGCGGTCCGTCCGCCCGAGCGACCCACCTGGGCCCGGCTGCCGGAGGGCGGCCAGCCGACCCGCGGCAGGCGCCGGGCTGCCCCGAGCGCGGCGGGCGACCTGGGCTCCCGGCTGGCCGCGCTGGGTACCCGACTGACCGGCGGGGGAAGCGGACGCCTGGGCGTCGCCGCCGTCGTGGTGGTGCTCGGGCTGGTGGCCGCGCTCGGCGGCTGGTGGTTCGGGGTGGGCCGCTACACCACCACGCCGGAACTGGTCAGCATGAGCAAGGTCGAGGCGGAGGCACAGGCATCCCAGTCGGGCTTCACCCTGCGCTACGCCGACCCGCGCCACGACGACCAGGTGCCGCGTGACGGTGTGGTGGCGCAGGAGCCCGCCTCGGCGGCCCGGATCCTCAAGGGCGGCACCATCACCCTGACCCTCTCGCTGGGCCCGGAGCGCTTCGAGTTGCCGGACGTGGTCGGCAAGGAGTTCGACCTGGCCGAGGCGGATCTGGTCAGCGCCCAGTTGGAGGTCGTCAAGGGCACCGCCCGCTTCGACGACGGCCTGCCGGAGGGCGTGGTGGTGGCCACCAGCCCGGAGGCGGGCAAGGAGGTCAGGCCCGGCGACGAGATCACCGTGATCCTCAGCAAGGGCCGGGCCCCGATCACGGTGCCCAATCTGGTCGGCAAGAACCTCAACGAGGCCCGCGCGCAGATCGCGCAGCTCGGCCTGGTTCTGGTGGAGCCGACGTACAAGGAGTCCGACAAGCCACGCGACGAGGTGCTCGGGCAGAGCCCGGCCGTCGGCAGCGGCGTGGAGAAGGACGCCCAGGTCCGGCTGGAGGTCAGCAAGGGGCCGCCGCAGGTGACCGTACCCCGGGTGATCGACCTGCCCTGTCAGCAGGCGAAGCAGGTGCTGGAGAGTCAGGGCTTCCAGGTGACGGTGCAGTTCAACCCGAACGCCGTCACCCGGTTCCAGAACCCGAACGAGAACGCCCAGGTACCCCCGGGGACCCAGATCACCATCGGCTGCTTCTGATGATGAATCCCGACCCCGGCCACCGGCCGATCGGCTCGCACACGCCCACCTCGGGCGGGCTGGCGAAGGCGGCGCTGCCGTACATCGACGCCGCCGGTTCCCAGGTGGCACAGGTATACGTCGGCAACTCCCGAGGGTGGGCGATGCCGGCCGGAGATCCGGCGCAGGACACGCTGTTCCGTGACGGCTGCGCCGAGCGGGGCGTCGCGACCTACATCCACGCGTCGCTGCTGGTCAACCTGGGTTCACCGACCGAGGCCACGGTCGAGCGGTCGACCCTGACCCTGGCCCACGCGTTGCGCCGGGGCGCCGCCGTCGGGGCACGCGGGGTGGTCTTCCACGCCGGCAGCGCGGTGGACGCCGGGCACGCCGAGACCGCGATGCGGCAGGTACGCGAGTCGTTGCTGCCGCTGCTGGACTCCGCCGCAGCGGCCGGCGGCCCGATGCTGCTGGTCGAGCCGAGCGCCGGCGGCGGCCGATCGCTGGCCTGCCGGGTGGAGCAGCTCGGGCCGTACCTCGACGCGGTGGATCGGCACCCGTGGCTCGGCGTCTGCTTCGACACCTGCCATGCCTGGGCCGCCGGGCACGACCTGGCCGCCGAGGGCGGGATGACCGAGACGCTGGACAGCCTGGTCGCCGCCGTCGGGGCGGAGCGACTGCGGCTGGTGCACGCCAACGACTCGAAGGACCTGTGCGGCTCCACCCGCGACCGGCACGAGAACATCGGCAAGGGCACGATCGGCGAGCCCGCCTTCGCCGAGTTGATGCGCCACCCGGCCACCGCTGGCGTACCGATCCTGGTCGAGACCCCCAGCGAGCGCCACGAGGGCCACGCCGTCGACATCGCCACCCTCCGCCGTCTCACACCGGCCAGTTGATCAAGAGGCTTACGTCATCCGGGCAACGGATCCTGACGCAAACCTCTTGATCAACGCAGCGGACGGGTCAGCGGCGGAGGATGTTGGTGAGCACGGCGGCGGCGTGGTCCACGGCGGCGTCGGTGACGTCCATGTGGGTGACCAGTCGGGCCGTTCTCGGCCCGAGCACCGAGATCAGGACGCCCTCGGCGCGCGCGGCGGCAGCGAGCCCCGGGGCGTCCAGCGACGCCTTGGTCAGGTCCAGCGGCACCAGGTTGCTACGCACGGCGGTGGCCAGCACCCCGAACGGGGCGATCGCCTCGGCCAGCCTGGCGGCCTTCGCGTGGTCGGCGGCGAGCCGGTCGACATGGTGGGCCAGCGCGTATCGGCCGGCGGCGGCCAGGATGCCGGCCTGACGCAGTCCACCGCCCATCCGCTTACGGATCACCCGGGCCCGCTCGATCCGGTCGGCCGCGCCGACGACCAGCGAGCCGACCGGCGCGCCAAGCCCCTTGGACAGGCAGACCGACAGGGTGTCGAAAAGCCCGCCGTAGGTGGCCAGCGGCACCCCGTCGGCGACGTGGGCGTGCCAGATCCGGGCACCGTCGCAGTGCAGCGCCAACTGCGCGGCGTCGGCGACCCGGCGTAGCTCACGCAGCGTGGCCAGCGGAATCACCCCACCGCCGCCACGGTTGTGGGTCTGCTCCACGGCGATCGCCCGGGTGGTCACCGCCCAGTAGCCGTCGGGACGGATCATGCCGGCGACCGTGTCGGGGTCGATCTGGGCACCCACGGCAGGCCAGGTCCGCGAGGTGATTCCGCCGTACGCGGCGGCGGCCCCCATCTCGTACGTGACCACATGCGCGTCGGCGTCGCAGAGCAGCTCGGTGCCGGGCGGTACCAGCAGTTGCAGGGCGATCTGATTGGCCATCGACCCACTCGGGCAGAACAACGCCGCCTCGTGCCCGAACAACGCGGCGACCTCGGCCTCCAGGGCGTTGACCGTCGGGTCCTCACCGTAGACGTCGTCACCGACCTCTGCGGTGGCCATCGCCTCCCGCATCCCCGGGGTGGGCCGGGTCACCGTGTCCGACCGCAGGTCAATCGGCACCCGCCCCGACTGCTCAGCCACGGTCATCCCTTTCGGCTGCGACTGCGGGGCTCGCAAGCTCACTCCTCGCGTCAGCCACGGTCATCCCTCTCGGCTGCGACTGCGGGGCTCGCAAGCTCACTCCTCGCGTCAGCCACGGAGCATCTCCGCCACCAGGAAGGCCAACTCCAGTGACTGCTGGGTGTTGAGTCGGGGGTCGCAGGCGGTCTCGTACCGGTCGGGCAGGTCGAGGTCGGCGATGCCCTGGGCGCCGCCGAGGCACTCGGTGACGTCCTCACCGGTCAGCTCCACGTGCAGACCGCCCGGGTGGGTGTCCAGGCCCCGGTGCACCTCGAAGTAGCCCAGCACCTCGTCGACGATCCGGTCGAAGTGCCGCGTCTTGTAGCCGTTGGACGACTCGTGGGTGTTGCCGTGCATCGGGTCGCACTGCCACACCACCTTGGCCCCGGCGGCGGTCACCTTGGCCACGATCGGCGGCAGCGCGTCACGGACCTTGTGGTTACCCATCCGGCTGATCAGGGTGAGCCGGCCGGGGATGTTGTCCGGGTTCAGCTTCTCGCACAGCTCGATCGCCTCGTCCGGCGTGGTGGTCGGGCCGAGCTTGACCCCGATCGGGTTGGCGATGCGGGAGATGAAGTCGATGTGCGCGCCGTCGATCTGCCGGGTGCGCTCGCCGATCCACAGGAAATGGCCGGAGAGCCCGTACGGCCGGCGACCGGAGACCCGGGTCAGCGCCCGGTCGTACTCCAGGGCCAGCGCCTCGTGCGAGCAGTACAGGGTGACCGTACGCAGCGCCTCGTCGTCGGTCATCCCGCAGGCGCGGATGAAGGCCAGCGCCCGGTCGATCTCCCTGGCGATGGCCTCGTACCGCTCGCCCGCCGGCGAGTTGCGCACGAAGCCCTTGTTCCAGTCGTGCACGGCGTGCAGGTCGGCCAGCCCACCGGCGAGGTAGGCGCGGAGCATGTTCATCGCGGCGGCCGAGTTCGCGTACGCCCGGATCATGCGCTGCGGGTCGGCGATCCGTGCCTCCGGCGTGGCCTCCAGCGAGTTGATCAAATCGCCGCGGTAGGCGGGCAGGCCGCGGGCGTCGGTCGGCAGCGACCGGGGTTTGGTGTACTGCCCGGCGACCCGGGCCACCTTGACCACCGGCAGGGACGCGCCGTAGGTGAGCACGATCGCCATCTGCAGCAGCGTGCGGGCGTTGGCCAGCAGATGGCTCTCGGTGTTGTCGACGAACGTCTCCGCGCAGTCACCGCCCTGCAGCAGGAACGCCTTGCCCTCGCAGACCAGCGCGAGGCGCTGGCGCAACTGATCGACCTCGTACGGAGCGACCACCGACGGCACCGTGTCGAGCACCTTGCAGACCTCGGCTACCTGGTCCTGGTCCGGCCAGGGCGGAGTCTGGGCGCGCGGCAGCTCCCGCCAGCGGTCCAGGCCAAAGGCCTCGTCCTCGGCGGAGTCGACGGTCGGGCGGCTGGTCTGCAGCACCCGGCTGCCCACCGCCGGATGACTCAGCTGATGCCACTCATGGCGCATGACATTCAGCGTACGGCGACCAGAGGAAGGAGCGCCCGGCGAGGGGGCGGGTTCCGGTAGATGGACGACCGTGGCTGATGGCGCAGGTCAGGGCGTCGGTGCCGGGTTGGGGCTGTTCGCGCCGGGCCGCTCGTCGGAGATGCACCAGTCGAGCCCGTCACGGGTGACCGTGAACAGCAGTGGGCGGGTGGCCTTGCGGCTGCCGACGGTCACCGTGACCGAGGTACTGACCTCCTGCCCGGCCGGGCCGGGCCGGATGTCGGTGATCTCGGACCGCGCCACCTTGAAGTGGTCCGCGAAGTCACCGTTCGCTTCCGTGGCGGCGAGGTCGAACGCCTCGTGCAGCACCGCGCAGAGCTGGCTGCGGCCGGCCGCCACATCCTTGGCCGTCATCGCGTCGAGGTACGCCTGGACCCGCTCCCGGGACTTGAGCAGCGCCTCCTCGGCGGGTGCCCGTCCCGGCTTCTCCGCCTCGTCCTCGCCGCCGACGAGCCCGCAGCCGAACAGCGCGAACGGCACGGTCGCGAGCAGCACGGCGGCTGCGGCCGGTCGCCGGTACGTGACCAATATCGCTACCTCCCGACGACGGACATCGAGACACGGTCGAGCGGCGAGTCTGTCACACCCGCCGCCGGCGCAAGGAGGGGCCCCTTGTTAACGCCTTTTGTTTAGGAGGGGCCCCCTGTTAAGACACGCGACCGGAGCGGCGCGGAGCCGGCGCCTGATGGCGGCCGGCTCGGCGCACCGGGCAGTTTGTTAACAGGGGGCCCCTGCTCTACCGGAGGCGTTAACAAGGGGCCCCTCCTTACAGGCAAGCCGGACGGGGAGGGGCCGGTGCGGGCCCCTCCCCGTCGTGTGGGTGGTGCGTTGGCCGTCGGCTCAGCCGAGGCCACCCTTGATGGCGCCGATCAGCTCACCGTTGCTGGTGTCACCGGAGAGCTCCCAGAAGAATGCGCCACCGAGGCCCTGGTTCTTCGCGTACGTCATCTTTCCGCCGATGGTCGACGGGGTGTCGTAGCTCCACCAGTTGCTGCCGCACTTGGCGTACGCGGTGCCGCCCACGGTGCCGGTGGCCGGGCAGGTGTTCTTGAGGACCTTGTAGTCCTCGATGCCCTGCTCGTAGGTGCCCGGGGCGGGGCCGGTCGCGGTGCCGCCCGGCGTGGTCTGGGTGACCCCGGTCCAGCCGCGGCCGTAGAAGCCGATGCCGAGCAGCAGCTTGTTGGCCGGGATGCCCTTGCTCTTGAGCTTCTGGATGGCCGCGTCCGACCAGAAGCCCTGCTGCGGGATACCCGTGTACGAGGTGAGCGGCGAGTGCGGGGCGGTGGGGCCCTGCGGGGCGAAGGCGCCGAAGTAGTCGTACGTCATCGGCATGATCCAGTTGAGGTGCGTGGCGGCGCCGGCGTAGTCGGTCGCGTCGATCTTGCCACCGTTGCTGCCGTCCGCGGTGATCGCGGCGGTGACCAGGTTGCCCGAGCCGAATCGAGTACGCAGCGCGCTGGCCACGTTCTTGAACGCGTTCGGGCCGCTGGCGTCACAGGTCAGGCCGCAGGCGTTCGGGTACTCCCAGTCGATGTCGATGCCGTCGAAGACGTCCGCCCAGCGCGGGTCCTCGACCAGGTTGTAGCAGCTCTCGGCGAAGGCAGCCGGGTTCTGCGCGGCCTGGGTGAAGCCGCCGGACCAGGTCCAGCCACCGAACGACCAGATCACCTTGATGTGCGGGTACATCTTCTTGAGCTTGCGCAGCTGGTTGAAGCTGCCCCGCAGCGGCTGGTCCCAGGTGTCGGCCACGCCGTCGACGCTCTCCGCCGCGGTGTACGCCTTCTCGTAGTCGGCGTAGCTGTCCCCGATGGTGCACCGGCCGCCCGTGGTGTTACCGAAGGCGTACAGGATGTGGGTCAGCTTCGAGGCCGAGCCGCTGGTGTGGATGTTCTTGACGTGGTAGTTCCGGGCGTAGACGCCCCACTGGGCGAAGTAGCCGACCACCTTCTGCGCGCCCGGGTTCGGCGGCGTCGTGGTCGGGGGTGTCGTGGTCGGAGGCGTCGTGGTGGGCGGAGTGGTGGTGGGCGGAGTCGTCGTCGGCGGGGTGGTGGTCGGCGGCGGGGTCCCACCGCCGCACGGCGCGCCGTTGACGGTGCAGTTCAGCGGAGCCCGGTACGCGCCGGTGCCGTTGTAGCCCCAGCTGAAGGAGGCGCCCGGAGCGAGCGCACCGGCCCAGCTCTTCTTGACCGCCACGTAGCGGTTGCCGTTGCGGGTGACGTCGGCGTCCCAGGAGCTGCTGATGCTGGTGCCGGAGGGCAGCTCGAACTCGACACGCCAGGTGCTCACGCTGGCGTCGGAACCGTTGGTGATGGTGACCCGCGCCTCGTGACCGGTCCCCCAGTCCGACACCCGGGTGAACGAGGTGGTCACGCTTCCGGCGCCGAACGCCGAGGCCATCGGGACCGTGGCGACGGTCACCGCGACCACGGCGCCGACCCAGATGGCCCGGCGGAGCGATCTCTTCATGTGGCGTCTCCAAACAGTTAGGAAACTTTCCAAAAGGATGAGGAGACGCTACTCACACGCAACCACTTCGTCAAGATGCGCATGTATCGATTTGGCCGTCGAGGCGAAACCACCCGGTTCCCGCGTCTTCGCCGGTCAGCGGTCGGCTACCGAACGGTAGCGTGGCCCTCCCCGACGGTCCGGCGCTCAACCACCCAGCGGTAACCTCGCGGCATGACGGTCTTCGACATCCCGATCGGCGCACTCGACGGCGGCCCGGCCGATCTCGCTCAGTACCGCGGGCGAGCCCTGCTGGTGGTCAACGTCGCGTCCCGGTGCGGACTCACCCCGCAGTACGCCGGCCTGCAGGCGCTACAGGACGAGTACGCCGACCGCGGGCTGCTGGTGCTCGGCGTGCCGTGCAACCAGTTCGCCGGCCAGGAGCCGGGCAGCGCCGCCGAGATCAGCGAGTTCTGCCAGGTCAACTATGGAGTGAGCTTCCCACTGACGGAGAAGGTCGACGTCAACGGCCCGCACCGCCACCCGCTCTACGCGGCCCTGACGGACACCCCCGACGCCGACGGCCACACCGGCGACGTGCGATGGAACTTCGAAAAGTTCCTCGTCGCCCCCGACGGCACCGTCGCCGCCCGCTTCGCCCCCACGGTCACCCCCGACGACCCCAGCCTGCGCACCGCCATCGACAAGAACCTCCCGGCCTGACCGCGGTACCCGCCTCGACGAACAGCGGGCGGGTCCGGGCGGGCGGGGTAGGTTCGGTGGTGGCCGGAGTGGTGGAGGGGTGGGGTATGGCGACGGTGGGGTTGATCGGCAGCGGGCATATCGGAGGGACGCTGGCGCGGCTGGCCGTGAACGCCGGCTACGACGTGGTGCTGAGCAACTCACGCGGGCCGGAGACCCTCACCGGCCTGGTCGAGGAGCTGGGGCCGCAGGCGAGCGCGGGCACCGCCGACGCCGCGGCCAACGCTGGTGACCTGGTGGTGGTCACCATCCCGCTCAAGTCGTACCGGTCCGTGCCGGCCGCACCGCTGGCCGGCAAGGTCGTCATCGACACCAACAACTACTACCCGGAACGGGACGGCCAGTTCCCCGAGTTGGATTCCGCCACCGCCACCAGCAGCGAGCTGCTGCAACGGCACCTGCCCGAGGCCCGGGTGGTCAAGGCGTTCAACAACATCTTCTTCAAGCACCTGCTCGCCCTGCCCCGGCCGAACGGTGCCGCGGACCGCAGCGCCCTGCCGATCGCCGGCGACGACGCGGACGCCAAGGAGACCGTCACCGCGTTCCTCGACCGGATCGGCTACGAAGCCGTGGACGTCGGCTCGCTCGCCGACGGCTGGCGCTTCCAACCGGGCAATCCGGCCTACGGCGTCATCTACTCGGCCGATCCGGCGGACTGGGAGCGGGAATCCCCGGCCGGCACGGGCACCCTGCGCGCCGCGCTCGCCGCAGCCGGCTGACCTCGATCCGGCCGTCGACACCTGACTGCATGCCGGTGCCGCCACGCCGGTCCGAGCCGACCTAGCGGTCCGGGCCGCCGTGCCGCGACCGCCACTCGGGGGCCAGCACCGACCAGACCTCCAGGTCGATCCGGCCGTCCGGGCCGGCTAGCACCTCGCGCAGCACGCCGTCACGCCGCATGCCGAGCCGGCGGGCCACCGCGATGCTGCGCACGTTGTCGGCGTTGGTCCGCCACTCGACCCGGTGCAGGTCACGCTCGTCCACCACCCAGTCGATGAGCCGGCTCACCGCGCGGGTCACCAGGCCACGCCCCTCGGCGGCCGGCTCCAGCCAGCAGCCCGCCTCACACACCCCGCTCGCCGTGTTGAGCGACACCAGCAGCACCCCGCCGACCAGCGTGCCGCCGGACCAGATGCCCCAGATCCCACCGTCGTCACGGGCCCACCGGTCGGCGTACCGCTGCAGCACGTGCCGTGCCCCGTCGAGGTCGGCGGCGACGAAGGACGGCGACACCCAGGGCGAGATGTGCTCGCGGGACCGGTTCAGGTTCGCCAGGAACTCCTCGGCGTGCCACGGGTTCAGCGGACGCAGCTGCGCGTCGTCGGTCAGCGGCACGGCGAACATCAGCGCGCACCGCCCGGCACGACCCGCCGCAGGGCCGGCGCCGCGGTGGGACGAAAGCCCAACTCCCGGTACAGCGACTCCCCTTCGGGGCTGGCCTTCAACTCGACCGTCCGCACCCCCTGCCCGGCGAACCAGTCGAGCAGCGCCGACATGCAGCCACGTGAGAAACCCCGCCGACGGTACGCGGGGTCGGTGACCACGTTGAAGACGTAACCGCGGCGATCGCTGGCGTCGGCTGGCCCGCCGAGCCGCAGGTCGACCACGCCCACCGCACACGCGGCCACCACCCCCGGTCGACCCGGCGCGTCAACCACGAAGGCGGCGAGGTCGGCGTCCGGGTCCGGCAACTGCCGGCGCAGAGTACGCAGGGCGCTGTGCTGCCATCCGCCGGGCTCCGGCGGCGCGCCGCCCACCGCACTCAACATGACCGCCCGCAACCGAACCAGTTCCCGCGCATCGTCCACGCTCGCCCGCCGCACCCCGCTCATCCGGCCAACCCTAGCTGGGCTCGCATCAACGCATTGACCCTGGATCGCCGGCACCGGAGATCACGCGGGTACGGCGCCCACCTGAAGGTAGAAGCCGTCGGGGACGGTGCCGTCGGCGAACACCGGATCGGCCGTGAAGCTCAGCTCGGTCATCCTGCCGTAGATCCGTAGCGTCCCGCCCGAATCCAGCGTGCCGGCGACGGCACCGGTCACCGTCGTCGCGGACAGGGAGAACGTCGGATCACCGCTGACCCGTACCACCGGTGTCCCGGGCGGGAAGGTGAGGCGCGACGCCACGGATGCCAGGTGCAGGACCACGTCGCGTACCGCCTCGCCGAAGCGCAGCCGGAAGGAACTGCCCGCGAGGGAGATGAGGCTGACGGCGTCACTCATCGGTAGCGGCGGTGCGTAGTGCGCGGCCCCGAACAGCGGGAAGGTGCCGTCCGTCACGCCGCCCTCCCCGATCGGTCCGACGACCGTCACCTGCGCGCCGTGCAGCGTGCCTACTGCCCGCTCCGGACCCAGGTCGGTCCAGGAGGCGAACGCGAAGCCCGCCGGAAGCTCGGTGGTCGCGTCCGACCCGACCGGTCTGGCCACTCCGGCGGTCAACACCTCCAGCGCGCCACCCCGGTCGTCGACCAGGACGAACGTGTCCCCGAGCCGCGCCGCCCCGGCGAACCAGGGCCGCTCGGGGTATTCCGCGACGACCGACACCCGGTCCCGCTCGTCGACGACGAGTGACCGCCACGTCCCGTCCGCCACCGTCGCCAGGACCGCGCCCTCGTCCTCCACGATCACCGCAGCCAGGTGGGTCACGTCCAACTCCGGTACCGAGACCACCGGGTCCACCGAGAGCCCGGTGCCGGTCATCCGGTACACGGCGACGCCAGCCGCGCCGCCCACCAGTAGCCGACCCCCGACGCGCAGCAGTGATCGCGCTCCGTGGACGGCAACCGACGAGCGCCGCGACAGGCTGCGGGAACGCACCTGCAGCCCGTCGGCGGTGAGCACGTACATGGCGCCCGGACCCGACGCCGCGTCCAGCAGCGGTGCCGGTTCCTCGGCCGGTCCGACCCGGCGCAGCCGCCGCTCGGCGTCAACGTTGAACAAGCCGTCCTCGGTGACGACAAGCAGGCCGGACCACCAGTTCAGCGCCCGTCGCACACCGTCGACGTACCAGCGGCCCACGGCTCGCGGGCGAGCCGCACTGCCGACGTCGTACGCGGCGATCCCGTCGGACAGGACGGCGGCCACGCCGTTCGGTGTCCAGACCGCAGAGGCCAGCACGGCTGCGACGGGCGCCTCGACCGCGACGGATGCGGTCACCTCGAGCAGCTGCTGTCGGATCGCCAGGGCCGCCTGCGCCGCGCCCTCCGGGATCTCGTCACGAACGAGGCTCAGTCCGGCACCCGGGCTGACCATCGCGGACAGTTTCGTCACGGTCCCTGCCCGGGCGGCGACGCTCACCATCGGCCCGCCGTCAGCCAGCAGGGCCACCTTCGTACCGGGACGGACGTGCTCGGCGGCGAGCTGCCAGCGTTGTCTGAACTGCCGGTCGAACGGGGGGTCGATGAGCCAGCGGAGATCGAACCGCCCCGACCGGACCAGCAGCTTGCAGTCGGCGATCATCGCGATCACCACCGCCTTGAGCCGGCGGATGTCCTGCTCGGTCAGGGGCGGTGCAGGTGGAATCCGGATCAGCCGCGACCCGATCGTCGTACGGACCAGCACGTCCACCGGGTAGGGGTCGGCCGCGTACACCGGCCCCGGGTTGGGCACCCGGACGGTGACGGTCGCCGGCAGCCGATCACTGTCGACCGCGACGTGACCAAAGCGGTCCAGCGGATCGTTGAGCACCTCCAGTGCGCAGTACCAGGCCGGGGCCGTACCGTCCGCCTCGAGGTAGATCTGGGCCTGCAGCGGCGCGAGATCCTCGGCGTGCTCGGCGAACGCCGCCGCCAGGGCGGCGTCGGCGCTGCCGCAGGAGATCTGCGGCGGCGTCCACGCGAACGGCCGGAAGCTGGTTCGCAGCTTCGCCGGTGTGGTTACCGGACTTCGCAGCGTCGCGGTGAGCAGCAACCCGTCCGGCTGCGCGGACAGGCCGCCGATCCGCACCTGCGTGCCGCCGAACGAGGACGCCGGCAGCCGCCGGGTGCACCGCTGGTGCAGTGGCTCGATCTCGGTGCAGTGCAGGCCCGACAGGTCGACGTCGCCGACCGGCGGCTTGAGGTCCGCGATGGCGGAGTCGATCGGAAGCCGGACGAATGCCCACACCGGCCCGAGGAGCCGCCGCAGTACCGCGTCGATGCCGGCGATCATGCTGCGGGCGATCGCCCGGATGTCCGGCAACCGGAGATCGATCGTCAGCTCACCGCCGGCGGCGACGGAGAGCTCGGCGCGGACCGGCACCTCGACGTAGGGGTTGCCGAGGGGATCGGGCAGGTCGACATGCGCGTGCACGGTCGTGGTCACCTGAGCCCTACCCCCGGTACCCGAGTACGCGCTGCCGACGCTGATCAGGTCGACCTCCGGGCCGGCCTCCGCGGCGACGGCCTGCCACACCGCGGTCTGAAACATGCTCTCGACGACCCGATGATCGATCCAGAGTCCCCACTGGGCACCGGCGAGACGGTCGGTGACGATGCCGGAGAAGAAATTTCCCCAACGCCAGTCGACGTAGCCGGTGCCGGCTCCGGTCTCCGCGCGGAACACCAGCAGGGTGCCGTCCTGGCTGACGGTCATGCCCACGTTCAGGGTCGGCGTGTTGCCGCCCATCAACAAGTTGACGATGTCGAGCGGCTGGGTGAAGGACGGGAACGCGCGCCGGATGACGACCTCCACCTCCCGTTTGATGTCGGCCGGGTCGACGGTCGGCGGTAACGGTGGCAGGGATAGCCGCCACTGGACCTGCGAGATGCTGCTCGTCATCGTCGGTGTGCCGTCGGCGACGAAGTCCAGATCGACCACCACGGTCAGCGGTAGCGCCACGATGGCGGGCGGCGTCTGGTTGGGATGCGCGAGCACGGCCGCGGTGGTGCTCACGTGAACGACGACGTCCTGGGCCAACTGGGTCTGGAAACCCTCCGCCCACATCCCCTGGGTCGTCCCGTGTGACTGGTGGAAGACCGCGTACCGGGCCGGCTGGTCGTGCCGCAGCTCGCTGGCGGTGAACTCGATCTGGTGCACGATCAGCGAGACACCGGCCACTTCCGTCGGCGGTGGCAGACAGATCTGTCGGGAGCGCAGGCCCGCGGCCATCACCCCGAGAAAGACCGGCACCTGGATCTGGATGTCGAACTCGGCCATTCGTCTGCTCCCGCGCGCCGGTGGCTCCGAGTCGTCATCTTTCCGCTGCGTCCACACCCCTGGTCGGCGAATCCGAAAGATCGAGCCCTCCGCACCGACCGACGCGACGGTCCGGGCCTGCGCGTCGGCGTGAGTGGGCCCCGGCGACCGCCGTACGGTGAGCTCAGACGGGGCGGCGGCCGGCGAAGCCGCAGTCGGCGCGGTGGTACCAACGCACGTCGGTGTCCCCCTCCAGCCAGCACCAGAGCACCTGCCGGCCGTCGCGCTCGCCGGGAAAGTCGAGCAGCACCGGCGCCACGCTCTTGACCTCGATGCCGTGCTGCTGGATCTCGTCGAGGACCGCGTGCAGCCGCGCCTCCAGGGCCTTGACCTCGGCCCGGCCGCCGAGCGCGCTGAGCCCGTGAGTGACCAGGTCGGCCTGTAGCTCGGCCAGGTCGGCCCGGACCCGGATCAGTTCGTCGACCCGGGGGTGCAGGGTGGCCACCAGGTGCCGGGCCTGGGCGAGTGTGAACACCGCGCCAGTATGCGTCACCGGGGCGTCCCTCGGGAGGCCGCCGTCACTCGGCCTGGGCGGCCAGCTCCCGGGCCCGGTCGCGGGCCGCCTCCAGGGCGGCCAGCAGCGCCGCGCGTACGCCGTGGTTCTCCAGCTCGCGGATGGCGGAGATGGTGGTGCCGGCGGGCGAGGTGACCGCCTCGCGCAGCTTCACCGGGTGCTCACCGGAGTCGCGCAGCATCACCGCCGACCCGATCGCGGTCTGCACGATCAGGTCGTGCGCCACCTGCCTGGGCAGCCCGAGCAGGATGCCGGCGTCGGTCATCGCCTCCACCAGCAGGTAGAAGTACGCCGGACCGGAGCCGGAGAGGGCGGTCACCGCGTCCTGCTGGCTCTCCGGCACCCGGATGGTCGCGCCCAGCGGCTTGAACATCTCCTCGGCCAGCGCCAGGTGCTCGCCGGTGGCGTGCGCGCCGGCGGAGATGGCGGTCATCGCCTGGTCCACCAGGGCCGGGGTGTTGGTCATCACCCGCACCACCGGTGTGCCGGTGGGCAGCCGGCGGCTGAAGAAGCTGCTCGGCAGGCCGGCGCAGAGCGAGATGACCAGTTTGTCGGCGGGCACCTTGGGCCCGATCTCGTCCAGCAGCGCCGCGGCGTCCTGCGGCTTGACCGAGACGACCAGCACCTCGGCCTCGTCGACCGCGGTGAGGTTGTCCACCACCCGTACGCCGTAGCGGGCGGCCAACTCCTCGGCGCGGGCCGGGCGGCGGGCGGTGGCCAGCAGCCGGTCCGCCGGCCAGCCGGAACGCAGCAGCCCGGAGAGCATCAGCTCACCGATCTTGCCGGCGCCGATCACCGCGACTGTGTGCACCCCGGCTGACACCTGACGTACCCCCTTGGTCTGCCGGCGTCGCGGCGGACCGCCGGGCCCGCCGCGACGCGGCAATGAACGATCAGCTGCCGAAGAAGACTTCGGCTTCGGCGTAGCGCTCCAGCGGGACGGTCTTCAGCTCGCGGGTGGCGTCGGCGAGCGGGACGCGGACGATGTCCGTGCTCTGCATCGCGACCATCTTGCCCCAGTCGCCCTCGTGGGCCGCGTCGATCGCGTGCAGGCCGAGCCGGGTGGCGAGCACCCGGTCGAACGCGGTCGGGGTGCCACCGCGCTGGATGTGCCCGAGCACGACCGTGCGGGCCTCCTTGCCGGTCTTGGCCTCCATCTGCTCGGCCAGCCACTGGCCGATGCCGCCGAGCCGGACGTGACCGAACGCGTCCAGCTCCTGGTTCTGCAGGACCATCTGGCCCTCCAGCGGCTGGGCGCCCTCGGCGACCACGACGATCGGGGCGTACTGGTGCTGGAAGCGCTTCTCGACGTAGCCGGCGACCTGGTCGACGTCGAACTTGCGCTCCGGCAGCAGGATCACGTTGGCGCCCCCGGCCAGGCCGGCGTGCAGGGCGATCCAGCCGGCGTGCCGGCCCATCACCTCGACCACCAGGGTGCGGTGGTGGCTCTCGGCGGTGGTGTGCAGCCGGTCGATCGCCTCCATCGCGATGTTGACCGCGGTGTCGAAGCCGAACGTGTAGTCGGTGGCGCCGAGGTCGTTGTCGATGGTCTTCGGCACGCCGACGACGTTGACACCCAGCTCGTGCAGCTTGGTGGCGACGCCGAGGGTGTCCTCACCACCGATGGCGATGAGCGCGTCCACGCCCTGCGCGGCCAGGTTGTCCTTGATCCGCTCGACGCCGTTCTCAATCTTGAACGGGTTGGTGCGGGACGAGCCGAGGATGGTGCCGCCACGGGGCAGGATCCCGCGGACCTCCGCGATGCCCAGCGGACGGGACAGACCCTCCAGCGGGCCCTTCCAGCCGTCCCGGAAACCCACGAATTCATGGCCGTAGCTGGCGACGCCCTTACGGACCACCGCCCGGATGACCGCGTTGAGACCCGGGCAGTCGCCGCCGCCGGTGAGCACGCCGATACGCATGATCTGCTCATCCTCCTGGGGAGCTCTGGTCAAGCCCGATCAAGCCCCAGGATATGTGTCAGGTCAGACCTCGGCACCGTTGCCGGCCCGGGGCGGGCCGTCCGCTACGAACTGTAGTCGCCGCCGTGGCAGGCCCGACACCGCGCCCCGCTACCGGTCAGTAGCCGAGCCATGGGTCTCCCCCGGCGCCGGGGGGCCGCCGTCGCCGGTCGCCCGGCCGGGATGGCCGAGCAGGCCGACCTGCCGGCCGCTGCGAGCGTCCCAGCTCCGGGCGGCGGTGGCGTGCACGGCGACCAGCGTCAGGCCCGGCGTCTCCACCCCCTCCGGGAACCAGGCCGCCAGGCCCGGATGCCACAGCCGCTGCGCCCGCGCCCGGTCGCAGTCGTCCCGGGCAGTACCGGAGACCGACACCCAGAACTGTCCATCCGGGTCGTGGAAGCCCACCTCGACCTCGGGATTGACCCGCAGCTGCCGGACGGTCGCCGAGGCTGCGTGCGCGAAGAACCACAGCTCCCCGTCGAACTCCACCCGCTGCAGGACCATCGGCCGGGCCGCCAGCCGACCGTCCAGGGAGATCGTGGTGAGCGTGCAGGTCCGCGCGAGAAGGATCAGCTCGGTGATCCGGGCCCGGGCGTCCCGGACGGTCAACGCCTCGTCGCTCGTGCCGGCACCGACGATTCGCTCACTTCGCTGGCTCATGCCGGCACTCCCTCGCCTCGGCTCCTTCGGCCGAACCGGTGCCCAGGACACAACGGGCCAAACCGCCGAACGGCCCGAAACTACGAACCGGTGATCGCCCGCCACCGGGCCAGGTTGTGTCGGGCGTCGACCAACGCGTCGTGCCGGGCCGCCTCGGCGTTGGGCAGCCGGGGCCGACCCCGCTCGTCCCACAACTGCCGCAGCTCCTTGGTGTACCGGGGAATCGCCCGGGGCAGCGCCGGCATCGCACCCCACAGCTGCGCCAACGCCACGTGGTCGTACGCGGCGTACCAGGCCCACAGCTCCAACTCCTCCCCGGGCCGCTCCCGGATCGGCTCGACGAGGAAGTCGTAAAGCTCGTCGCGGATGCGCTCGCGGGACCGCCAGGCCGGATCGGCCGGCGAGGGCAGCTTGTCCAGCACGTGCCGGCGAACCCAGGGCACCGCCCGGGCGGCGTCGAACTCGGTGGAGACCGCGTAGAACTCACGGTCGTACTCGTCGACGACGCCGATCGAGACCAGTTCCACGGTCCGGCCGTCCTCGATGAACTCGCAGTCGTAGAAGTAGCGGTAAGACATCCCCGCCATCCTCGCCGACGCCCGACGGAGCCCGACGGGCGGGGCCAGGACGCCGGGAGCGCTTCCATCCGCCCGGACCGGGGCCAGGCCCAGCTCGAAGCTGTCACGGAAGTGATTTGAGGGGTGTACAGCAAGCGACCGGACCGTCATGATCTGATGTGTACCGCTGCCGGACGCCGAGCAGGTGTCAGATCACCTCATCAGGAGCCGCCAGGCTCACCCGGTGAGCGAGTTGGGTCCTTGACCGGGGAGGGGTGGGGCCGTGGAGATGCGCCTGCCGGAGCCGGGCGACGCGCTCACGGGTGTCGACATGTTCGCCGGGCTGGAGCCGGAGGTGCGTCAGCGGGTGGTAGCCGCCGCGGTACCCCGGACGTACCGCAAGGGTCAGCTCCTGTTCGTGGAGAACGACCCGGGCGAATCGCTGATCATCCTGCGGCGGGGCGCGGTTGCCGTGTTCCGCACGGCGCCCACCGGTGAACGCGCCATCCTGACCGTGATGCGGCCGCCGGACGTGCTCGGCGAGGTGTCCCTGCTGGACGCCTCGACCAGATCGACCTCCGCCGAGGCGATCGAGGACACGGCCGCGCTGGCGCTGTCCCGGCCGGCGTTCATGGAGCTGGTCCACTCGAACGCGCGCATCCTCGACGCGGTGATGCGGTCCCTCGGCGCGCTCATCCGCCGCCTGACCGAGCAGAACGCCGACCACGTCTTCCTCGACCTGCCCGGTCGGGTGGCCAAGACGCTGGTCCGGCTAGCCGGGGAGAGCCAGGCCCCGATGATCACCATCGAGCTGAACCAGAGCCAGCTCGCCGAGATGGCCGGCGGCTCCCGGCAGAGCGTCAACCAGGCGATCGGGTCGTTCGCCAACCGGGGATGGCTGCGCACCGAAGGCCGAAGGATCGTGGTCACCGACGTGCCCGCGCTGCGTCGCCGGGCGGGCATGAGCGAGCGCTGAAAAACGAAGCGGCGGGGCCGGGACCTCGGTCCCGGCCCCGCCCGCGTACCAGGTCAGGGCGTGGTGCTGCCCGGCCCGGCCCAGTCCGTGCCACCCGGCCCGGCCCAGTCCGTACCGTCCTTGCCACCACCGGGCACCTCGCCGACGATTCCCTGCGCCTGCAGCAGGGCGAGGGTGGCGGCGTCCACGTCCACCGAGTCTCCGGCGGGGTGGGTGATCCCGTTGCCGTCGGTCCAGTCACTCTTCAGCATCACGTACACCATGGAGCTGTCCCCCTGATCAGCGGTTGACGAATCAGCTGCCTGAATCTAGCCGTTCGGAACGCGGTGAGCTGCCCGGCTGAGTGTCCACAAGCCAACAGCCCGGTACCCGACACTGCCTCGGGCGGCGATACTCGGTCCTGCGCCCCCGGGCGTCGGGGGCCTGCCAGTGGAGGGTGACATCGCCGCGCAGTGTGACCGCTGTGGACGTACCGCCGCCGAGGGCGACCGCTTTTGCGGTGGCTGCGGTGCGGAACTCGGTGCCGTCTGCCCGCACTGCCTGCGCCCACTCGCCCCCGACGTGGCCTTCTGCACCTCCTGCGGCTCGCCCCGGGCCGGCACCGATCGCCCGGCGAGCATCAACCAGGAGGACCGCCGCCGGGTCAGTGTGCTCTTCGTCGACCTGATCGACTTCACCCCGTACGTGGAGCGGGCCGATCCGGAGCAGGTCCGCGGCATGCAGACCGGATTCTTCTCGGCCGCACGTCGGGTGGTCGGCCAGTACGGCGGGGTGGTGGAGAAGTACATCGGCGACGCGGTGATGGCGTTGTTCGGCGCGCCGGTGGCCACCGAGACCGACGCGCTGCGCTGCGTGCGGGCCGGGCTGGAGCTGCAACGGGTGCTCACCCGGTTCACTCCCACCGGCACCGACGGGCTGCGCTTCCGGGTCGGCGTGGCGACCGGGGAGGCGCTGGTCGACGTGGCCGCGGCCCGCGACGGCGGCCAGGCGATCGTCGCCGGTGACGTGGTCAACACGGCCTCCCGGTTGCAGTCCGCGGCGCCGCCCGGCGGGGTACTGGTCGACGGTGCCACGCACGCGTTGACCCGGGACACCATCCGGTACGACGAGCAGCCACCGGTCACCCTGCGCGGCCGGTCAGCGCCGACGGAGGTGTGGCTGGCGCTGTCCGCGGTACGCCAGCAACCCACCGACCGGGAGCCGGACACCACCCCGCTGATCGACCGCGAGCACGAACTCGGCATGCTGGTCAACGCCCTGCACCGCAGCCTGCGCGACCGCCGGCCCCAGGTGGTCACCGTCTTCGGCCGGGCCGGCATCGGCAAGAGCCGGCTGGTCCGCGAGCTGCACCGGCACACCGGCCGGCTGGTGGACGAGCCGCTGACCTGGCGGATCGGCCGGTGCCCACCGTTCGGCGAGAACGTCACGTACGCCGCGCTGGCCGACATCGTGAAGTCCGAGGCGGGCATCCTCGACACGGATCCGGCCGCCAGCGCCGCGCAGCGACTCACCGCGGCCGTCGGCGAGCTGGTCGGCATCGGCGAGCGGCCCCGGGTGGTCAACGCGCTGCGCCCGCTGGTCGGCCTGGCCGGCACGCCGCTGCCCGCGGAGGAGGCGGAGTCGGCCTGGCGGCGGTTCCTGCTGGCGCTGGCCGCCCGTCGCCCCACCGTGCTCGTCTTCGAGGACCTGCACTGGGCCGACGACGCGATGCTGCGTTTCGTGGAGCTGCTCGGCGCGGCAGCCCGGGACGTGCCACTCCTGCTGCTCTGCACCGCCCGTCCCGAGCTGGTCGACCGGGATCCGAGCTGGGCGGGGACCATCACCGGCTCGGTGACGATCACCCTGCCGCCGCTGCGGGACACCGGCATCGCCGCCCTGTACGCGCACATGTTCGGCCAGGCCGCGTTCTCCGCCGACCTGCTGACCCCGCTGATCGAGGTCGCCGGCGGCAACCCGCTCTACGCCCACGAGTACGTCCGGATGCTGATCGAGCAGGGTGCGCTGCGGCAGTCCGGGCGCGGCTGGTCGCTGGAGAAGCACCTGGACCTGCCGATGCCGGAGAGTGTGCACGCGGTCATCGCCAACCGGGTCGACCTCCTCGATGCCAAGGACCGGGCGGCGCTGCTGGCCGCGGCGGTGGTCGGGGTGCAGTTCTGGCCCGGCGCGGTGGCCGCCGCGGTCGGGCAGTCGGTCGAGTCCGTCGAGCGCGCCCTGCGCCGGCTGGAGCAGCGGGACTTCGTCCACGAACAGGCCGCCTCCACGATGGCCGGTCAGCCGGAGTACCGCTTCCGGCACGTGCTGGTCCGCGACGTGTGCTACCAGCGGCTGCCGCGTACCGAGCGGGTGGCCCGGCACGAACGGACGGCCGACTGGTTGGACACGCTCTCGCAGAGCCGGGACACCGACCTGGCCGAGGTGCTGGCCCACCACCGCTGGGCGGCGCACGAGATCGCCCGCTCGTTGGGCATGGAGACCCGCCGCTACGCCGGGCCGGCCCGGGCCGCGCTGCACCGGGCGGCCCGCCGGGCGTACGCGCTGCACGGGCTGGAGGCCGCGGCCAGTCACGCCGGTCGGGCGCTCGGTCTGGCCGATGACTCCGACCCGGTGGGCCGGCTGCAACTGGAGCTGCTCAGCACCGAAATCTCGTTCTACCGCGACGGCAACGCCTTCCTCTCCGGCGGCGGGCCGGAGCAGGTGCAGGCGCTGGCCGACCGGCTGCTGGCGTACGGCGACGAGGCCTGCGCGGCCCGGGCCTGGACGCTGCTCGGCCAGGCGGCCTGGCTGCGGGCCGACCGGCAGGCCGCACTGGCCTGCCTGGACCGGGCGGTACGGCTGTTCGACCCGCTACCGGACAGCGCGCAGAAGGCCGACGCCTTCGCCGAGCTGGGCCGGCTGCACATGCTCAACTACGAGCGGGATCCGGCGGTGGCGGCGGCCGACACGGCGGCGGAGATCGGCGAACGGCTGGGATTGACCGAGACCCGCACCAACGCCCGGATCACCGCGGCCACCGCCCGCTACCAGGCCGGCGACCGGGCCGGGCTGGACGAGCTGTACGCCATCGTCGAGTTCACCCGGGCCGGTCAGCTGCTCGCGCTGCCCCGTGCCACCCAGAACCTCGCCTACGCGGTGCGGGAGGAAGGCGACTGGCTACGGTCCGACGCCCTGCTCACGGCGGCACCAGCCCGCACCGCGAGCGGGCAGACGTTGACCACCAGCTACTCCGTCGAGGCGATGCGGGCCTGGTTCGAGGGGGACTTCGGCCGGTTGCTCGCCGCCGCCGAGGCGTTCGTGGACACCCCGACCGGCAGCTGGGACATGCAGATCCGCGGCCTGCGGTCCTGCCTGCTGGTGTTGTGTGGCCAGCCGGTGCCGCCGGCCGCCGGCCCGCCCGCCGGCGGCACCGACCCGGGCTTCGGACCGGACGGTGCCGCCGGGAAACCGGGCGCGGCTCCGACCAGCCCCGCTCCCCCACGCGACGACGTGGCCGCCGCGTTGGACACCGCGCGGCGCAGCGGCTTCCACCGGCTGCACTGGACGATGCTGGCCATGGGCGCGCTGTGCCGTGCGGTGCAGGGGCGCACCGAGGAGGCCGCCGCACTGGTCGACGAGCTGGCCGAGGCGTGGATGGCGGTGCCGGCCCTGGCCAGTGGCGAGTGGATCGCCGCGGCCGGCTGGGCGGCCACCCTCGCCGGGCGCAAGCCCGCCGCCCGGGTACGCACCATGCTCGACCAGGTCGGGCACCGTACGCCCTGGTCGGAGGCGGCGTTGCGGACCGTGACCGGCGCGCTGGCCGGCGCCGACGGCGACCACCGGCACGCCGCCGAGCTGCACCTTGCCGCCGCCGAGATCTACGCCGGGATCCCCGACGTCACCGACCGGATGCTGGCGCTGACCTTCGCGGTCCGGGAACTGGAGTCGGCCGGCGACCGGGCGGCGGCCGCTGCGCTGCTGGTCGAGCTGCGCGCCTTCGCCCACCGCAACGGCGCGCCGGGCCTGCTCACCCTGGCCCACCCGCCCACCGAAGAGGCACAGACGCTGGCCTCCTGACCGCACCGACCGGGTTCAGGCCGCGACGGGCGCGCCGGGTGCCGGGGTGGGCAGGGTCTTGAGCTTCTGCGCGTAGACGTCGACGTACTCGCGGCCGGAGAGCTCCATCAGCTCGTACATGATCTCGTCGGTGACGGCGCGCTCGACGAACCGGTCGCCGGAGAGCCCCGCGTACCGGGAGAAGTCCAGTGGCGGCCCGAAGCGGATCCGGACCCGCTCGATCTTCGGGATGAGCTGACCGGGTGGTTGGATCTCGTCCAGGTTGAGCATCACCACCGGGACGACCGGCGCGCCGCTCTCCAACGCGAGCCGGGCCACTCCCGTCTTGCCCCGGTAGAGCCGCCCGTCGGGTGAGCGGGTGCCCTCCGGGTAGATGCCGGCGACGCCGCCGGCCCGCAGCACCTTCAGCTGGGTGTCCAGCGCGGCGCGGGCGGCGCGGCCGCCGGAGCGGTCCACCGGGATGGTGCCGGTGCCGGTGAAGAACATCTTCGTCAGCCAGCCCTTGATCCCCTTGCCGGTGAAGTACTCCGCCTTGGCCACGAAGGTGACCTTCCGCGGCACGATCAACGGCGTGAAGATCGAGTCGGAGAAGGAGAGGTGGTTGCTGGCCAGGATCACCGGGCCGGTGGCCCGCACATGGTGCAGGCCCTCCACCTGCGGCCGGAAGACGAGTCTCAACAGCGGGCCGAGGAGCACGTACTTCAGCAGCCAGTAGAGCACCGGCGTCCCTTCCCCAGGTGTTGTCGCCACGACCTTGTGGGCCGGGTGATCGTGACATGAGCCTACGAACCGCCGACCTGCCCGGCAACGTACGCCCAGCTCGAATCGCCCGTCACGTTCGGTATCGGTCGCCTCGCCCGCATCTCCCCCCGTTCCGCCCTTGCGCTGCTTCAACCGGCGCAACGGTCACCCTGCGTATCGAATGCCGCCCGAAGCCCGGTTGCCGCCGCCCTCGTTGCACCTGGTCAAGCGCCCTTGCGTAGGTTGAAGCAGAGCAAAGGCTCGGCAGGGCATACGGTGGCGGGGTGGCACCCGACACGGAGGGTTGCTGTCACGGACGGTCGCGTCCTGAGCGACAAGAGGGACAAAGGCCGACCGCGACCGGTGGTCGATCCACCGACCGCCGTACGCCGCGCCACAAGGCACTCCCCGAACCCGCCCCGGACGTGTCACGATTCAGGGCACGGCGTGCGGGGCCACGCCGAGGGGCTGGACGCGGGGCGCGCCGGCGGCGCGATGAGGAGGGTGGTCCGGTGTCAGCGGGTGGGGCTCGCCGGGGACGGCGGGACAACGGGCTCGACGCGAGCGAGTACGCCATCGCTGGCGATGTCGACCCGCGCGTCGGGGAGCACCTGCTCGACGTGCTGGCCGCCGGCGGGATCGCCGCCTACCTGCAACCCTCGGCGGACCTCAACCCGGTCACCCGGACCACCACCGTGCCGGCCCGCCCGGTCGACCGGCTCTACGTGGACCGCTCGCATCTGAGCACCGCCCGGGACTACCTCAGCCAGCTCGCCGACGAGGGCAGCGGCGGGCGCGGCGGCGAGGAGCCGGACATCGACGCCGAGTGGGAGCGGATCGTCGCCGGCTTCCACACCTCGCCCAACACCGGCGACCATCCGTGGCCGGCCGCCGAGGACGTGGACGACCAGGCCGGCCATGGCGGTGGCACGGCCACCGCCACCCGGCCGGGCAGCACCGACGAGCCGGTCGGACCGACCGCCACCGACGTCCGCCGGCTGCCGTACGCGGCCGACATCTCCGGCGTCTCGGTGGGACGTGGTCCGCGTGACGGCGACGGGCCGTCGCTGCTGGACGGCCTGGACACCTTCGGCACGGACCTGCCCGACGATCCGGACGACAACGAACGCTACGTGCCGCCGCCCCCTCCGCCACTGCCCCGGGTGTCGAAGTACGCGGTGGCCGGCGTGCTCGCCGTGGTGCTCGGCTTCGTGCTGTTCCTCTTTCCCGACCTGCTCCCCGCCGACCAGAGCATCGTGACGCTGCTCGGCTTCACCGGCATCCTCGCCGGCTTCGTCACGCTGGTCTGGCGGCTGCGTCCCGGCGACACCGACGACCGCGATCCCGACGACGGCGCCGTCGTCTGAGTCGCCACGCAGGGAGCCGCCCGGATACCGGGACGGCGACTGCCCGCGCCAGTGGGCGTAACAGTGGTGTAACTTACTGTCAGTAGGAATACCGCAGTACGTCACGTCACCCGCCGACTGCCCGGTTGTTCCTTTCTCGTGGCGGTCACTCCTCTGCTGATCGGAATGCCCGAGATGCGACAGAGTTCCCTTGTGGTGGTGGCCAACCGCCTACCCATCGACGACAGTGTGGCGCCGGACGGCGCCTGCGAATGGCGCCGCAGTCCCGGAGGGCTGGTCAGCGCGCTGCATCCGCTCCTGCGGCAGGCCCCCGCGACGTGGGTCGGCTGGGCCGGCGGGACCGGTCCCGCGCCCGCCCTGCCCGACATCGACGGGGTACGGATGTACAGCGTGCCGCTGACCAGCGACGACCTGCGCGACCACTACGAGGGCTTCGCCAACGCGACCCTCTGGCCGATCTACCACGACGCGGTCGAGCAGCCCCAGCACCACCGGCGCTGGTGGGACGCGTACCAGCGGGTCAACCGGCGGTTCGCCGAGGCCACCGCCCAGGTCGCCGAGACCGGCGCGGTGGTCTGGGTGCAGGACTACCACCTGCAACTGGTGCCGGAGCTGCTCCGCACCCTGCGGCCCGACCTGCGGATCGGCTTCTTCCTGCACGTGCCGTTCCCGCCGCCGGAGCTGTTCATGCAACTGCCCCGACGCGCCGAACTGCTGCGCGGGATGCTCGGCGCCGACCTGGTCGGCTTCCAGCGGGCCCAGGCCGCGCACAACTTCGCCCAGCTCGTGACGAAGGTGCTGGGGCTGCCGGCGACCGACCGGCGGATCGCGGTCGACGACCGGATGGTCCGCATCGGCGCCTTCCCGGTCTCGATCGACACCACCGAGATGGCCGCGCTGGCCGGCCGGACGGACGTGGTCGAGCGCGCCCGCCGGCTGCGCCGCGATCTGGGCAGCCCCGACCAGGTGATCCTCAGCGTCGACCGGATGGACTACACCAAGGGCATCGAGCAGCGACTCAAGGCCTACAGCGAGTTGCTCGCCCACGGGCACGTGAAGGTCCGCGACACGGTGCTGGTGCAGGTGGCGGTGCCCAGCCGGGAGCGGGTCGGCCAGTACCAGATCCTCCGCGACCGGGTCGAGCGGGAGGTCGGGCGGATCAACGGCGAGTTCGGCCGGGTCGGTGAGCCCGCGATCCACTACCTCACCCAGCCGTTCGACCGCGCCGAGCTGGCCGCCCTCTACCGGGTCGCCGACGTGATGGCGGTGACCCCGCTGCGGGACGGGATGAACCTGGTGGCGAAGGAGTACGTCGCCGCCCGGGTGGACGACACCGGTGCGTTGCTGCTCAGCGAGTTCGCCGGGTCCGCCGCCGAGCTGCAACAGGCGTACCTGGTCAACCCGCACGACCTGGAAGGGCTCAAGCAGGGCCTACTCTCGGCGTTGCGGGCCGACCCGGCCGACGCGCGCGCCCGAATGAGAGCCATGCGCGAGCACCTGCACCAGCACGACATCCGCGCCTGGGCCCGCTCCTATCTGTCCACCCTGGACCAGAGCGACTCGCTGCTCACCCGCCTCGGCCCGGATTCTTGACCAGCCAGTCGAGGATCGCGTCGATCGGCTCCCGCCACCGGGCGTCGAGCATCAGGTCGTGCCCCATGCCGGGGAAGAGCAGCGGAGCCGATCCGTACCGCCGGGCCGCGCGGGTCAGCGCCGAGGCGGGCACCACCCGGTCGTCCGGACTGCCCAGCACCAGCACCGGTGGACTGCCCACCGCCGGCTCCGGGTCGGCCCCGGTCAGCAGCTGCCACTGGGCGCGCCGGGCGGCCCGGCCCAGCCGAGCGGTGTGCCGCCGGGCGTCGGCGTCGGGCAACTCGCGGCTGAACAGCTGCCGGCGGCTCAGCCGCAACCCACCGCCGAACACCGCCGGCAGGGTGCCGAAGGGGTTGCGGCGCAGCGCGGCGCCGAACGTCGCCCAACCACCGAGCACCGGGGCCACCAGCACCGCCGCGCGGGCCGGATAGCGAGCCAGGGCGTGCGCGACCACCAGGGCCCCGGCACCGTGCCCCACCAGCACCGCCCGGCTGGGCAGGCCCGCCGCCACCTGGACCACGTCGTGGGCGTACGCCCGCAGCGTCGCCTCCGGCGCCGGATCGCTGCCGCCGTGCCCCCGCAGGCTCACCGCGTGCGCGCTGAAGCCACGGGCGGCGGTGTGCCCGAGCCAGTTCTCGGCGTACGCCCAGGCGCCGTGCCCGAAGCCGGGCACGAACAACAGCGGCGGCCGGCCCTCCTCCAGTTGGGGGGTGACGCTGAGCACCTCGCGGCGGACCGGGCGGACCGGCCGCGCCCACTCCCAGCCCCGCATGACCTGCACCCGCTCGCTCACGCCGTCGCCTCGCTTCGCTCGCTCATTGTCCCTCCAGCTCGCGCAGGGCGCGCTCCAGCGCACGCAGGTAGTCGGCGTGACCGACCTCGAACCAGTGCCGGGTGGAGTCCTTGACCTGCCCCGCGTAGCGTTCGCCGGCACCGGAGCGGACCCGGGCGGCGAAGGCCCCGGCCCGCTGCGGCGCGGTGGTGCGCGACCGCAGTAGCCGGGCGAACAGCACCGCCTGCCAGTGCGACAGCGGGAACAGGCCGCTGTCCGGCTGGACCAGCCCGGCCACCGCCAGGGTGGGATGGTCCGGCACGAAGGCGTTGAGCCACAGCCGGGGCCGGCCCACGCCGTCGTCGTCGCCGAGGATCTTGGCGTCGAGGAACTCGAAGCGCGGCAGGTAGCCGGTGGCGAAGACGACCACGTCCGGGTCGATCTGCCGGCCGTCGGCCAGCTCCACCGAGTGCGGGTGGAAACGCCCGACGTCCGGTACCGGGGCGATCGCGCCGTGGCCGACGTAGTAGACGAGCTGGCTGTTGGCGATCGGGTGCGTCTCGTACACCCGGTGGTCCGGCTTCGGCAGGCCGAAGCGGGTCAGGTCACCGACGGTCAGCCGTAGCGTCCGGTGGTAGAGCCACTGCCGTACCCGCAGCGGCACGCGCAGCGCCAGCAGGGTGTCGTTTACCTGGTCGGCGGGGCGACCGAAGACGTACTTCGGGGCGTACCAGTAGCCCCGGCGGGTCGAGTGCCAGCAGCGCGACGCCTGCTGGGCGGCCTCCACCGCGATGTCGCAGCCGGTGTTGCCGGCACCCACCACCAGCACCCGCTTGCCGCGCAGCTGGGCCGGGTCCTTGTAGGACGAGGCGTGCATGACCTCGCCCCGGAACTGCTCCAGACCTTCGTAGCGGGGCAGCTTCGGCGACCAGTTGTGCCCGTTGGCGATCATCACGGCGGCATAGCGGGAGGTGCGCTCGGGGCCGTAACCACCGGTGCTGCGGGTGGTGACGTCCCAGCGTTCCTCGGACGCCGGCTCGACGCGCACCACCTCGGTGCCGAACCAGACGTGCCGGCGCAGGTCGAAGTGGTCCGCGTAGCGCTCGAAGTACGACAGCAGCTGGCTGTGGTGCGGGTAGTCCGGCCAGTGGTCGGGCATCGGAAAGTCGGGGAACTGGGTGAACGGCCGTGACGAGATCAGGTGGGTGCTGGCGTACACCGGGCTGCGGTCGTGCCGCCAGTTCCAGGCACCGCCGATGCCGGTCTCGCGCTCGTAACAGTCGACACCGAAGCCGTGTTCGGCGAGGTTCTTGACGGCGGTCAGGCCGCTGGCGCCGGCGCCGATGACACAGACGGTGTCGCCCCGGTCGGAGACCGGGCGGCCGTCGCGGCTTCGGGCGAGCGTGGTCGTCTCCGGATCAGACCGGCCGTGCTCGGTGGGGGTGGGCACCGGGGATCTCCTTCGTCTCGGCACGAGTGCCGGGTCGCGCGAAATCCTCTCCACAACGGAGCGGGATGTCCAGCCCGGCCGGCGGCCGGCGGTCAGCCGGCGGCGGGCAGCAGCAGGTCCACCAGGACCGGAAAGTGGTCGCTGGCCCGGCGGGTCAGCGGCGTGTCCACCACGTCATAGTCGATCACCGTGATCCGCGGGTCGACGAAAAGGGCGTCGATGCGCCGCCGGGGGTCCGCGCAGGAGTAGGTGAACCGCTCGCCCCGGTCCACCGCCACCGCCGCGTCGGTCAGCCCGCGGGCGACGGTGGTCCACGCCGGCCCGCCCGGTTCCTCGTTGAGGTCGGCGGCGGCGATCACCGGATAAGGCGCGGCGGCGACATCCCGCCGGAAAAGTTCCGCCTGCCCCGGCCGTTCGGCCGCGTCGGTGGACAGGTGCGAGCCGGCCACGGTGAACCACGCGGAGGTGCCCACCCGGCAGTCGGCGTACGCGGCACCGCGCAGATGCCGGCCGGGGGTGAGCGGGAAGCGTCGGCAGCGGGTGTCGACCACCCGCACCCGCAGGCTGGTCAACAGCAGGTTGCCCAGCGCGGGCAGCCCGCCGGCGGCGACCACCAGGCCGAACGAGGCGGCCAGCGTGGCCGATTTCTCCCGCCACCGGAACCGGCGCGGCCCCTCCTGGACGATCACCACGTCCGGCGCCGCCTCGCGGATCACCGCGGCCAGCGCGGCGGTGTCGTCGCGCTGGCCGTGGATGTTGTACGACACGACGCGCAGCGGCACGCCGGGGTGGGTCACCTAGATCCGCCGGGC
Organism: Micromonospora phaseoli; assembly: GCF_900109115.1. Classification (GTDB taxonomy): domain Bacteria; phylum Actinomycetota; class Actinomycetes; order Mycobacteriales; family Micromonosporaceae; genus Micromonospora; species Micromonospora phaseoli. The sequence goes on along the minus strand of NZ_FNYV01000011.1, from coordinate 74,592 downwards.
CAGGTCGGCGGCGCCGATGACGCCGGCGGAGTTGCCCAGCTCGGCCGGGCGGATCTCGGCCACCGGCAGCCGGCTGCGTTGTGCGAGGGCCTCGGTGAACGAGCGGCGGGTCGGCCCCAAGAGCAGGTCACCGGCGTCGATGACGCCGCCGCCGACCACCAGGACCTGCGGGTCGAGGATCTGTGCCATGTCCGCCAGGCTGGTGCCGAGCCAGCGCCCGACCTGGGCGAACGACTCGGCGGAGACGGGGTCGCCGCCCTTGGCCGCGGCCGTCACCATCGGCCCGGTAATCGCCTCGGCCTCGCCGTCGGCCAGCTCCAGCAGGGCGGTCGCCCGCTGCGGCTCCTGCCGTGCGGCGGCGCGGGCGAAACGGACCAGCGCGCTGCCGCTGGCGTACTGCTCGATGCAGCCGAGCCGCCCGCAGCCGCACTGGTGCCCGTCGGGGACGGTCAGCATGTGGCCCAGCTCCGCGGCGATGCCGTGGGCACCGCGCACCAGCTCGCCGCCGAGCACGATGCCACCGCCGACGCCGGTGCCGATGGTGAACATGACCATCGAGTCGTCCGCGTGCCGGGCCGCGCCATAGCGGAACTCCGCCCAGGCGGCCACGTTGCCGTCGTTCTCCACGATCACCGGCAGCCCGACCGCCGCGCTGACGTACGCCCGCAGCGGCTCGTCGCGCCAGGCCAGGTTGGGGGCGAAGAGCACGGTGGAGCGGCTGACGTCGATCCAGCCCGCCGCACCGATGCCGACCGCCTGGATCTCGTGGCCGGCGGCCAACTCGGTGACCAGCTCGATGATGACGTCCCGGGTCTTGCCGACGTCGTCGGCGGGGGTGTCCCGTCGGGTCTGCACGAGGACCTTGCCGGTGTCGTCCACGACACCGCCGGCCACCTTGGTGCCACCGACGTCGACTCCGATGGTCAGCGTCACCGCTGCCACTCCCCTCTGCTGTGCCACCCCGCGCACACCTGCCTTCGCCGGTGGTGCGGGTCGTCCGTGGTCAGGCTCCGTCGCCTGGTGCGCCCTGCCGCTCGCCGGGCACGGCCGGGCCGTCCGGCGTGGGCTCGCCGCCGACCGACGCGGGCTCGCCGTCGGGCAGCCGGGAGGCGGGCACCACGCGACGGTCGGTCGACGACCGGCGCGCAGTCGGCGCGACCGGCCCGGCGGCGTCGACGGGCGCGTCGGCCGGGACGGCGTCGTCCTCCGCCCGGGTCGCGGCGGACCAGACGTCCCGCTCCGGTGCCGGCTGAGAATCATGCCCGGTACGGGTCGCCTCGCGCCACACGTGGTCGCTGTCGGGACCGGCTGCGGCGGGGCCGGCAGGGTCGGACGGGGGGTCGGCGGGCGGTTCGGCGGGCGGTTCGGCGGGGGCGAAGGCACGCAGAAAGCTGGCCAGTCCGGCGGCCAGATCACCGGCGCCGGTGGCCAGTCGCTCGGCGAATTCGGGACTCGGGTCCCGCAACGCGGCGATTCCCCGGCAGACCGGGCAGACACGGCATTCACCGGCACCGGTGGCGAAACCACTTCCGGTGGAGCCAGGGGAAACGTCCGGGGCGCCGCTGTGACCCAGGACACCGGTCACGATCCCACCGATCGGGCCGAACGGCGTCGCCGAGGGGTCGGCGGCGGCCAGCCGCACAGTGGCCAGCAGAGTGGCGACCAGCCGCTCCGCCTCTTCCCGGGCCGAACCCGGATCTGTCGCACCCATGCTGGGCTCCTCTACCGCGGCAACCGGATCGCCGGACGCGTCACTGCGCCGCACCGGTTGCTTCTACCCGGCGCTTGAGCTGCTTCAACGCGGCATCCATGATCATTTTCTCGGCTTTGCGACGGAACATTCCGATCATCCCGACCGCCAGCTCCACCTCCAGGGTGTAGGTCACCGTGGTGCCCCCGTCGGCGGTGGCGACCAGGTCGTACGCGCCCCGCTGGGCCTTCTGCATCTTCGACGGGGCCACCAGGTGCCACTCGACGCGGGACAGGTCCTCGGCGTAGGCGTACGCCAGCACGTACTCGTCGGCCAGCACGCCGGCGTCCAGGACGAACCGGACCTGGCTGGCGTAGCCGTCCTCGTACTCCTCGACGACCTCGGCCTCGCGGATCGCGTCGGTCCACTCCGGGTAGCTCGGGAAGTCACAGATGACCGCCGCCACCCGGTCCGGTGACGCGCCGATCATGATCGACTGAGTGGAGGAGTCCGCCATGGGGGGAGGCTACCCGTCCCGCGGGCACCCGCGGGACGCGCCGCCCACCTGCGGTGTGCCCGCCGGCCAGCCGGCCGGGTAGGTTTCGACAGAGCCGCCCGCGTCCCGGCGGCCCCACCCGGCCAGCGAAAGCACGAGGGAGTGCAGGTGCGCGAGTTCTCCGTCCCGCCGATCGTCACCGTCGGCGATTCGGCCAACCTCACCGACCCGGTCTGGGAGAACGCCGAGAAGGCACCCGAGGCGGTGCAGTTCGTCCGGCGCGACGCGACGGGCACCTGGACGGACGTGACCTGCCGGCAGTTCCGTGACGAGGTGGTCGCGGTCGCTCGCGGGCTCGTCGCCGCCGGCGTGCAGCCGGGTGACCGGGTGGGGCTGATGAGCCGCACCCGCTACGAGTGGACCCTGGTCGACTACGCCATCTGGGCGGCCGGCGCGGTCACCGTGCCGATCTACGAGACCTCCAGCGCCGAACAGGCCGCCTGGATCCTGGCCGACTCCGGCGCGGTGGCCGCCGTGCTGGAGAGCACCGCGCACGCCACGCTGGTGGCCGGCGTCCGCGACCGCGTCCCCGACCTCGCCCACACCTGGCAGATCGACCTGGGCGGGGTGGACGAGCTGGTGGCTGCCGGTGCCGCGGTGGAACCGGCCGAGATCGAGCGCCGGCGCGCCGGACTGCGCTCGTCGGACGTCGCGACCATCATCTACACCAGTGGCACCACCGGCCGCCCCAAGGGCTGCGTGCTGACCCACCGCAACATGTACGCCGACATCGCCAACGCGGTGCCGGTGCTGCCGAACCTGTTCGGGCGCAACGCGTCGACCCTGCTGTTCCTGCCGCTCGCGCACGCCTTCGCCCGACTCATCCAGATCGGTGTGGTGCAGGCGCGGGCCACCATGGCGCACTGCTCGGACACCAAGGACCTGGTCGCCCAGCTTCAGGAGGTCAAGCCCACCTTCGTGCTCTCGGTGCCCCGGGTCTTCGAGAAGGTCTACAACGGCGCCAAGCAGAAGGCCGAGGCCGCCGGCAAGGGAAAGATCTTCGCCCGGGCCGAGGCGGTGGCCATCGCGTACAGCGAGGCGTTGGAGACCTCCGGCGGGCCGGGCCTGGCCCTGCGGGCCCAGCACGCACTCTTCGACAAGCTGGTCTACGGCAAGCTCCGGGCCGCGCTCGGCGGGCGGTGCCGCGACGCGATGTCCGGCGGGGCGCCGCTCGGCGCCCGGCTGGGCCACTTCTTCCGGGGCGTCGGCGTGAGCGTCTGCGAGGGGTACGGCCTGACCGAGACCTCTCCCGCCGCCTCGGCCAACCTGCCCGACTTCACCCGGATGGGCACGGTCGGCCGGCCGCTTCCCGGCGTGACCATCCGCATCGACGACGACGGCGAGATCCTCATCTCCGGTGACCTCGTCTTCCAGGGCTACTGGCGCAACGAGGCGGCCACCGCCGAGGCGATCACCGCCGACGGCTGGTTCCGCACCGGCGACCTCGGCTCCCTCGACGGTGACGGCTACCTGACCATCACCGGCCGGAAGAAGGAGATCATCGTGACGGCGGCCGGCAAGAACGTCGCCCCCGCCATCCTGGAGGACCAGGTCCGGGCGCACCATCTGGTCAGTCAGTGTGTGGTGGTGGGCGACCGGCAGCCGTTCATCGCCGCGCTGGTCACCCTCGACGAGGAGGCCCTGCCGGCCTGGCTGGAGTCGGCCGGGCTGCCCGCCGACGCCGAGGTCGAGCAGCTGCGCCGACACGAGGGGCTGCTGGCCGAGATCCAGGCCGCCGTGAACCGGGCCAACGAGTCCGTCTCGCAGGCCGAGGCGATCAAGGTCTTCCGGATCCTGCCGCGCGACTTCACCGAGGCAACCGGCGAACTGACCCCCTCGCTCAAGGTCAAGCGCCAGGTCGTCCACAAGACCTACGCGGCGGAAATCGCCGACATCTACCGCGGCTGACTACCATCCGTCACGTGCCCGCCTCGACATCCGCCCTGGCCCGTTCCCACCCGCTCGCCGCGGCTGCGCGGGTGGTCGTGCTGGCGCTGGTCGCCGTACTGACCCTGTTCGCCACCCGCGACGTGACCCAGCTGTGGTGGATCGCCCTGCTGGCGTTGGCGGGGCTGCCGGCGTTGCTGGCGCCCCAGCACCGGCTCGTCGGTCCGCTCAGCCGGGTGGCGGAGGTGGTGGTGCTCGGCCTGGCGGCCAGCCAGGTCGCCGCGGTCGCCACCGTCGGCGGCCACATCGGTGGACTGGGCGCCTCCGCGGTGCTGCCCTACCTCGCGGTGCCGGTGACCGTCACCGCGCTGCGCCGCCGTTTCCGCGAGGGCGCCGCCCTGATCGCCGTCGCCGCGGTCACCCTGCTGGTCGCCGGGGCCATCACCGAGGTCGGCGGGGTCCGGCAGCTGAGCCAGCCCGGTTACCTCGCCGTCTGCGCCCAGTGGCTGATCCTGGCGGCGTTGGGGCTGTACGCCGCGGGCACCCTGCACCGGGTGATGCAGGTCCGCCACGACAACAAGCCCCAGCCGTACGCCGAGGCGACCCGGCTGCTGACCCAGCTGCGCACGGTGGCCCGGCAGCTGCCCGGGGCGACGCTGGACCCGGGCGGGATCTCCGAGCATCTGCTGGAGGAGCTGCGCACGGTGGCCCGCGCGGACCGCGCAGCGGTGCTCTCCGCCAGTGGCGGTGGTCGGCTGGTGGTGCTCGCCCAGCTCGGCGCGGACCGGGTCGACTGGGAGACCACGCTCGACGCGGACTCGGCCATCGCCGACGCCTGGGCCAGCCAGCAGTCGCAGACCGCGGCCCGGTCGCAGTCCCGATCGCACCGCGGCGGGGACGTCTCGGCGCTGATCGTGCCGCTCGTCGCCGGGCTGCGCACGGTCGGTCTGGTGGTGCTGGAGGCGGACGCCGCGCAGGCGTACCCGCCGCCGGTGGTGGCGCAGGTGACCGGGCTGACCGGCCCGGCGGCGCTGCGACTGGAGGCCGCGCTGCTCTTCGACGAGGTGCGGTCGCTGGCCACCAACGAGGAACGGCAGCGGCTGGCCCGGGAGATCCACGACGGGGTGGCCCAGGAACTGGTGATGGTCGGCTACGGCATCGACAACGCGCTGGCCACCGTGCATGACGACGCCGAGGAGACCGCCGAGTCGCTGCGCCTGCTCCGCCACGAGGTGACTCGCGTGATCACTGAGCTGCGGCTGAGCCTCTTCGAGCTGCGCAGCGAGGTGGACCGGCACGGCGGCCTGGCCGCCGCGATCGCCGAGTACGCCCGCACCGTCGGCGCCTCCGGCGGCCTGCGGGTACACCTGTCGCTCGACGAGTCCACCGCCCGGCTGCCCGCCGCCACCGAGGCCGAGCTGTTGCGCATCGCCCAGGAGGCGGTCACCAACGCGCGCAAGCACGCCGGGGCGTCCAACCTCTGGGTCACCTGTGAGGTGGACCCGCCGTACGCGCAGATCGAAGTGTCGGATGACGGTCACGGCATAGGTGACCAGCGCTCGGATGGGCACTATGGTCTTGCGATCATGGCCGAGAGAGCGGAACGTATCCGGGGCCGGTTGGAGATCAGGCCGCGACAGCCGAGCGGGACGACCGTCGCGGTGGTGGTCGGTTCGTCACCCCGGCGCGATAACGTTCGCGGTAGCGCCGCCGCAGCAGAAGGGGAGTAACCCGAGGATGACCACAAGTCCGACACCGGCCACTCGTACCAAGGTCCTCCTTGTCGACGATCACGATTTGATCCGTAAGGGCCTACGGCACGCCTTCGAGCGCGACCGGCAGTTCGAGGTCGTCGGCGAGGCAGCCACGGCAGCCGAAGGCGTACGGCAGGCCGGCGCGTTGCAGCCCGACGTGGTGATCATGGATCTCCGACTGCCCGACGGCAGCGGCCTGGAGGCCACCCGCGCGCTGCGCAAGTCCAGCGTGTCGATGGGCATCGTGGTGCTCACCATGTACGCCGGCGACGACCAGCTCTTCGGTGCCCTGGAGGCCGGCGCCAGCGCGTTCGTGCCGAAGACCGCGCCGGCCGACGAGGTCGTCGCCGCCGCCCGGCACGCCGCCTCCTCCCCCAGCGCCTTCACCGCCGCCGACCTCGCCGAGGCGATGAAGCGCCGACTCGCCCCGTCCGGGCCCCAGCTCTCCCCCCGCGAGGGTCAGGTGCTGCGGCTGCTCGCCGACGGAATGAGCGTCGCCGGCATCGCCAAGCAGCTGTTCGTCAGCGAGTCGACCGCGAAGACCCACATCTCCAAGCTCTACGAGAAGCTCGGGGCGGCCAACCGGGCACAGGCGCTGATGACCGCCCTGCGGCTCGGCCTGCTCGAGGCTCCGGACGCGCCGAAATTCTGAGGCCGCCCGGCACCCTCGCCGAGGATCCGTGTCCCGCCACCCGCGGGCACGGATCTTTCGCATCGATCACCGTTCGGGCGACATCGCTATAGCCTCCCCGGCGAAAACGGGGCAGAATACCCGCCGGGGCGCGAGCCGCCCCGACCGGCGGGCGAAGGGGTGATGGCATTGCAGCGGCCGGACTGGGCACCCGAGACCATCGACGTCGAACGTCCCAGCGTCGCCCGAATGTACGACTACTACCTCGGTGGCTCGCACAACTTCGCCGTGGACCGGGCGGCGGCCCGGGCGATGGTGGCCGCGGTGCCGCAGGCGCCGCTGATGGCCCAGGCCAACCGCGCCTTTCTGCGCCGCGCCGTGCAGTTCCTCACCGCGGCCGGCATCCGGCAGTTCCTGGACATCGGCTCGGGCATCCCGACCGTCGGCAACGTGCACGAGATCGCCCAACGGCACGCCCCCGACTCCCGGGTGGTCTACGTGGACGTCGACCCGGTCGCCGTGGCGCACAGCCGGGAGATCCTGGCCGGCAACGACCGCACGACGGTGGTCCAGGAGGATCTGCGCCACCCCGACCGGATTCTCGCCCACCCGGACGTACGCGCGGTGCTCGACTTCTCCCGCCCGGTGGCCGTCCTCGTCGTGGCGGTGCTGCACTTCGTCGCCGACGACGACCGGCCGGCCGAGGTGCTGCGGACCCTGCGCTCGGCGCTGGCACCCGGCAGCTACCTGGTCCTGTCGCAGGCCAGCGACGACGGCCGCGACGAGGCCGAACGGACCGAGGCCGAGGAGGTGTACCGGCGCACCGACAATCCGCTCTGGGTTCGCAGCCGGGCCGAGCTGACCGGCTTCTTCGACGGTTTCGAGCTGGTCGAGCCCGGTGTGGTGTGGGTGCCCCAGTGGCGGCCGGAGACCCCGGAGAGCGCCGAGGACGCCGAGCGGGCCGTTTTCCTGGGTGGGGTCGGGCGACTCGGTGGATGAGCCCCCGGACACCTGCTCCAGCGCCGGGGCGTTCGCCCGGGCCTGGGCCAAGGCGGTCGCGGGCACCAGCTACCTGCCGATGACGGACGCCCAGTTGGAGACGCTGTTGCAGCGGCTCACCGATCTGCTGTCCGAGGCGCTGCGGGCCGAGCCGCTCGACCTGCGGGTGGGGCACAAGGTCGCCGACGAGCTGGTCAACGCGCACATCGCCTCCGCCGAGGCGCTCGGCCGGACCGTGGAGGTGATCCAGCTCCGGCTGGTCCGCGACCTCGATCTGGTCTGCGACGACGTCGAGGACCGGATGGCCCGGCTGCTGGCCGCGGTCGCCACCGGGTACGCGCGGGCGCTGCGCGACCGGACACTCGACGAGCAGGAGTCGATCCGGCGGGCGGCACTGACCGCCCGCGCCGAGGCGGAACAGGCACTGCGGGCCAGCGAGGCCCGCTTCCGGCACCAGGCCACCCACGATCCGCTCACCGATCTGCCGAACCGCACCCTGTTCGCCGAGCGGCTCGCCGCGGCGGTGGGCGGTACGGCCGGCAGCGGCCGTCGGGTCGGGCTGTGCTTCGTCGACGTGGACCGGTTCAAAAGGGTCAACGACTCGTTCGGGCACCAGATCGGCGACCGGGCGCTGGTCGCGGCCGCCCGGCGGCTGCGCCGGGCCGTCGAGCCCCACCTGGTCGCCCGGCTCGGCGGGGACGCCTTCGTCGTGCTGGTCGAGCGTTCCACCGGTACCGGGGACGTGGTCGCCGTCGCCGAGGCGGCGCTGGCCGCCCTCTCCGAGCCGGTGGTGGTCGACGGGCACGACGTGACGGTCACGGCGAGCGTGGGCGTCGTGGAGCGGCGGGTAGCCGGCACGTCGCCGGACGACCTGATGCGGGCCGCGGGCAGCACCCTGCACTGGGCAAAGACCGCCGGCGGCGCCCGGTGGGCGCTGTACGACGCGGAGCGCGACGGCCGGGAACAGGCCCGCCAGGAGCTGAGCGCGGCGATCCCGGCGGGCCTGGAACGCGGCGAGTTCTTCCTCGACTACCAGCCGTTGACCTCCCTGCAGAACGGCTCGCTGCTCGGGATGGAGGCGCTGGTGCGCTGGCGCCACCCGCAGCTGGGTGTGCTGCGCCCGGACAGCTTCATCGGGCTGGCCGAGGAGACCGGGCTGATCGTGCCGCTCGGCGGCTGGGTGCTCGCCGAGGCGTGCCGGGAGGCGGTCGGTTGGCGGGCCACCTCGGGTGAGCCGCCATACGTCAGCGTCAACCTGGCGGTGCGGCAGGTTCACCGGCCCGGCCTGGTACAGGAGGTGCAGGCCCTGCTGCGGCGCACCGGCCTGCCACCCGAACGGCTCCAGCTGGAGATCACCGAGAGCACCATGATGACCACCGCCGAGGAGCCGGTACGCGCCCTCCGGGCCCTGGCCGACCTGGGTATCCGGATCGCCATCGACGATTTCGGCACCGGCTACAGCAACCTGGCCTACCTGCGGGATCTTCCGGTGACGGAGCTGAAGGTGGCCGGCGAGTTCGTCCGTGGCCTACGCGCGCCGGAGGCCCGGGCCGACGAGCGGATCCTCGCCTCGCTGGTTTCCCTGGCGCACGCCCTGGACCTGACCGTCACGGCCGAGGGGGTGGAGACCGGCGGGCAGGCAGAACGGCTACGGGCGATCGGCTGCGACGCCGGCCAGGGCTGGCACTTCGGTCGCCCCGCCCCCGCCGATCACATCCTCGCCCGCCTGAAGTGAAAGGAGGGGCCCCTGTCAACGCCTGCTGTGCAGCAGGCCCCGCATCAACACCTGAGCCGGGCATCCGTCCTATCTGAGGGCGGCGGTCAGCCGGCGAGCAGACCGGCCAGCCGCTGGGCCTGGGTCTCCCAGCGCCACTCCTGCTCCACCCAGGCGCGGCCGGCGCTGCCGAGCTGCCGGGCCAGGTCCCGGTCGGCGAGCAGGGTGCTCACCCGGTCGGCCAGCTCGGCCAGGTCATGGCCGTCCACCACGTAGCCGGTCTCGCCCTCGCGTACCGCGTCGGGGGCGCCACCGGAGTTGCCGGCCACCACCGGCAGGCCGGTCGCCGACGCCTCCAGGTAGACGATGCCGAGCCCCTCGACGTCCAGGCCGCGGTTGCGGGTACGGCAGGGCATCGCGTACACGTCACCGGCCGCGTAGTGGGCGGGCAGCTCGGCGGAGGGCACCGAGCCGGTGAAGACCACGTCCCGTTCCACGTCGGACTGCCGAGCCAGCCGGGCCAACGTGGCCCGGTACGGCCCGCCACCGACCACCAGCAGCGCGGCGTCGGGCACCCGGCGGCGGATCGACGGCATCGCCCGGATCAGCATGTCCTGGCCCTTGCGTGGCACCAGACGGGACACGCAGACCACCACCGGCCGGTCGGCGAGGCCGAGGCGGTGCCGCACCGCACCCCCGTCGACGGACGGGTGGTAGAGGTCGGTGTCCACGCCGGGGGCGAGCCGGCGCAGCTCGGTCAGGCCGTCCAGCGTCCTGGCCAGTCGGCTGCGGGTGTACTCCCCCAGGTAGGTGACCACGTCGGTGCCCCGGCCGATGCGCCGCAGCGCGGTCCGGGCCACCGGCAGCGCCGCCCAGCCGACCTCGTGACCGTGGGTGAGGGCGACCACCCGCCGCACCTGCGCCCGACGCCGCAGCCCGGCGGCGAGCAGACCAAGCGGGGCCGCCGCGCCGAACCAGACCGTGTCGCAGTCGTAGGCCCGGGCCAGCCGGGCGGCCCGGCGGGCCACCAGCGGGGTGGGCAGCAGGACTTTGGTGCGTTCGCGTACCACCTCGAACGGCTGGTCGGCGTCGAACTTGTCGGCACCGGACCAGCTCGACGCGTAGACCACCACCGAGCCCGCCGGCTGGCGTACCGCGAGGTTGTGCACGAACGACTGGATGCCGCCCGGACGGGGCGGGAAGTCGTTCGTGACCAGCAACGTGCGGCTCATGCCGGCGCTCCGCTGCGCTCCGTGCCGCCATCCGGCGCCACGGCACCGCACCTGACGATTCGCTCGCGCTGCTCGCTCATCAGCCGGCCCTCCTGGCGTACGCGCGGGCGGCGGCGATCCGCTCCACGGTGGACGGGTGCGAGGCGGAGTAGAGGTACTCCCACCGGGGCGGATCGGGATCGGCGAGGTTGATCGCGGAGAGGCGGCGCTGCATCGACTCGAACGCGACCGGGTCGCCGGTCAGCGCGAGCGCGTGCGCGTCGGCACGTGCCTCCACCCGCCGCGACATCAGCGCCTGCACCGGGGCGAAGACCAACCCGGTCACGGTGACCAGGGCGAGCAGCAGCCCGAAGGCGCGAGGTTGGGCGACCGAGTCGACGCCGGCCAGGCGCAGCAGCGGCGGCCAGGAGCCGATCAGGTAGAGCCCCACCACCGCGGCCGCGGCGCCGAGCGCGCCGGTGAGTGTGCCGACCGGTACGTCCCGGTCCTTGGCATGGCCCAGTTCGTGCGCGACCACCGCGGTCACCTCGGCCGGCGTCGCCTCGCGCAGCAGGTTGTCGTACACCACCACCCGGCGGGTCGGCCCGAGCCCCGAGACGTACGCGTTCACCGCCCGGGTGCGTCGGGACGCGTCGGCGACGAGCACGTCGCGCACCGGTACGCCGTCGCGTTCGGCCAGCTCCATCAACTGGGTACGCAGCGGCCCCGGTTGCATCGGGCTGAACCGGTTGAACACCGGCTCGACCAGCACCGGCAGCACGAACGAGAGCACCACCACCAGGGTGGCGGCCCCGGCCGCGCCGAACGCCCACCACCAGCGCGGCGCGAGCCGGACGACCGTGTAGAAGCCGAGCAGCGCCACCGCGCCGATGACCGCGCTGACCGCGTACGACTTGAGCAGGTCGACCGACCAGCCGCCCCAGCCGTTGGTGGCCAGCCCGTAACGGGTGAGCACGCTGTGGCGCCAGGCGGCGAACGGCAGCGTGACCAGGTCGGCGACCAGCACCACGGCCAGCCCGCCGAGGACCGCCTGGGCGATCCAGTGGCTGCCGAAGGGGCGCCCGGCCAGCTCGATCAGGCGGCTGCCCAGCGGAGTCAACCCGAGCGCCAACGCCACCAGCAACCCGACACCCAGCGCCGCCCAGCCGCCCGGGCGCAGCGCCGAACGGAACTGCCGGGCCCGCTCGACCTGGTCGGCCGGCAGGTCACGCAGCGCGGCGAGCTGGTCGGCCCGGGGCGCCGGCGGGCGGTTCCACGGGATCAGCAGCAGCGCGGCCAGCACCACGGCCACGCCGAGGCCGGCCAGGGTGAGCAGCGCCCAGCCGCGCGGGCTCACCGCGCCGCCCAGCCCGGCTCGGGCGACCCACCGCCGCAGCGACCGCACCTGTCGTCCGCCGTGCGCCTCATACCGCCGCTCCTGTCGCCATGGGCGCCCATCCTATTGCCCGACGCGCGCGCCCCGCGCCAGTCGATCACACCAGGGTCGCGCCAGTCGATCACACCAGGGTCGCGCCGGTCGCTCGGACCAGGGTCGCTCAGGAACGCGCCAACCGCCGCAGCAGCGAATCCGCGCCCAACGGGTATGCGCCATGCCGGCGTACCCCGTCGGCGACCTCGCGGTCGGAGGAGATCACCACCACCGGGCGGCCGGGCGGCTCGGCGCGGACCAGCCGGCGGATCAGCTCGTCGGCGGTCTCCCCCTTGCGGGAGAAGAGCACCCGCACGCCACGCGGGGTGGGCGGCAGTCCGTGCATCCGTTCGGCCCCGTCGAATACGACGGTGACCTCGTCGCCGGTCTGCGCGGCGAGCCCGCCCAGGCCGGTGATCAGTCGCTTGCGCTGCTGTTCCAGCGACATCTCGCCGAAGCCGCGTTTGGTCACGTTGTAGCCGTCGACCACCAGGTGCGCCCGGGGCAGGGCGAGCAGCTGATCCAGCCGGGCGGGGTCGTCGGTGTCCTGGGCACGGGCCGCGGCACCGGCGGCGGTGGCGGTGGCGGCCGAGGAGTCGGTGAAGGCGTCCGCGACAAAGTCGGCGGGCAGCTTGTCGACCGGGTCCAGCGCCAGCTCGCGGCGCAGCCCGAGGGCGGCCTGGCCGATGGTCTCCAGCAGCAGCCACAGCCGAGCGTTGTCGACCGAGCGGGCCTCCTTGGCGCTGGTGCGGGCCACCCCGGCGGCGGCCTCCGCCTCGGCCAGCCGGGCCCGGGCCCGGCGCAGCTCGGCGTCCGCGTCGGCGGCGGCCCGGGTGGCCCTCCCCCGCTCGGTGGCCAGCAGCTCGCTCGCCCGGCGCTCCCGGGCCTGACTCTCCCGGAGGGTACGGGTCAGCTGCCGGGCCTCCTCGCGCAGCTGGCCCAGCTCCTCACGTACCCGGGCCAACTCGTCGCGCAGCTTGTCGGCCTCGACCCGGGCCACGGCCCGATCGTGGTCGGCGCGGGTGGCCCGCTGCTCGGCCTGACGGACCAGTTCGGCCACGACGGCGGTGTCCGCCTCGGCGCGTACCGCCGCGCCGCTGGCTTCGATCAGGCCCCGCCAGCCGCTCGGCCGGGCCAGGTAGGCCAGGGCCGCCACCTCGACCGGGTCGGCGGCGGCGGGAGCGGTCCCCTCGATCACCGCGGCGCCGAGGTCACCGGCGTCGACCAGGACGCGGGCGGTGACCCGCTGCCGGAACAGCGGGTCGGCGGCGAGTTGGGCGGCGATCACCGGCGCGCCCAGCCGGGCCCGTCGGTTGGGGGCGAACTTCGCGACCCGACGCAGCGGCACCGGCACCTCGTCGGCGGGCAGGCCGGGCAGCACGGCGGCGGTGAGCGAGACGATCCGCTGCCGGACCGCCTCCGGCAGGCTCGGCTCCGGCTCCGTCGCCGCCTCCCGGTCGGCGGCGGCCTCCGCCGCATCGGGATGAACCGCCTCGCCGGCAGCCGGCGCCCCGACGACCCGCTCCTCCTGTGGGAGGTTGTCGTCGTGCGGCTCGGCGAGGGGCATGTGGCAAGTCTCCCACCGCGACCGGGCCCACCGCCTGGTGAGTGAGCCGATCTCTCATCCTAGACCCGGTGGTGTCTGTGGGGCCGTTGGGGCGGGAGTGTCGTACCGAAGCACTAGCGTGCCGCCGATGGCACGACAGGAGTATCTCCAACCGGCGCTGGCCGGGACCGATCCGACCACTGGCGGCGTCGATCCGGCGCTGCCGCTGTACGCGACGACGTTCGTGGTGGTCGACCTGGAGACGACCGGCGGAGCCCCGGACGGCGGCGGCATCACCGAGATCGGCGCGGTCAAGGTGCGTGGCGGCGAGGAGCTGGGGGTGCTGGCCACCCTGGTCAATCCCGGGGTGCCGATCCCGCCCTTCATCACCGTACTGACCGGCATCACCCAGGCGATGCTGCTGCCGGCGCCGCCGATCGAGCAGGTGCTGCCGAGTTTCCTGGAGTTCGTCTCGGATGCCGTGCTGGTCGCCCACAACGCCCCGTACGACGTCGGTTTCCTCAAGGCGGCCTGCGCGAAGCACGGCTACCGATGGCCGAACCCACGGGTACTGGACACGGCCGCCCTGGCCCGACGGGTGCTGCTGCGCGACGAGGTACCCAACCGCAAGCTCGGCACCCTCGCCGCCTACTTCCGGGCCGCCACCGTGCCGACCCACCGGGCGCTGGAGGACGCCCGGGCGACCGTCGACGTGCTGCACGGGCTCATCGGCCGGCTCGGCGGGCACCGGGTCGACACCATCGGCGACGCCATCGAGTTCGCCCGCGCGGTCACCCCGACGCAGCGCCGCAAACGACACCTGGCCGAGGGCCTGCCGAAGGGCCCGGGGGTCTACATCTTCCGCGCCGCCGACGACCGGCCGCTCTATGTGGGCACCTCCCGGGACATCGCCACCCGGGTCCGCAGCTACTTCACGGCGGCGGAGAAGCGCGCCCGGATCTCGGAGATGCTCGCTGCCGCCGAGCGGGTCGAGGCGGTCGAGTGCGCGCACTCGTTGGAGGCCGAGGTCCGCGAGCTGCGGCTGATCGGGGCGCACGCGCCGCCGTACAACCGTCGGTCGAAGTTCCCGGAGCGGGTGGTCTGGTTGAAGCTGACCGACGGGCCCTATCCCCGGTTGTCGGTGGTCCGGGAGATCTCCCCCGGCGACCGCGCGTACCTCGGCCCGTTCTCCTCACGCCGGGCCGCCGAGCTGGCCGCCGCCGGTTTCCACGACGCGGTGCCGCTGCGCCAGTGCACCCACCGGCTGTCCCTGCGCACCGTCACCCCGGCCTGCGCGCTGGCCGAGCTGGGCCGCTGCCCGGCACCCTGCGAGCACCGGATCTCCCCGGAGGAGTACGACCGCCAAGCCGTCACGCCCTTCGCCACCGCCACCACCGGTGACCCGCAACCGGTGGTGGACGCCCTGCTCGCTCGGATCGAGACGCTCTCGGTCGGGCAGCGGTACGAGGAGGCCGCCGTGCTGCGGTCCCGCCTCGCGGCGGTGCTGCGGGCCGCGATCCGCATGCAGCGGCTCGCCGCGCTGAGCGGGCTGGCCGAACTGGCCGCCGCCCACCCGGCCGCCGGCGGCGGCTGGGAGTTGGCGCTGGTGCGGCACGGCCGGCTGGCCGGGGCCGGGGTCTCCCCACCGGGGGTCCATCCTCGACCGACGTTGGCCGCCATCCGGGCCACCGCCGAGACGGTGCCGCCCGGGCACGGTCCGGTTCCGGCGGCGAGCCCGGAGGAGTCGGAACGGATCCTGTCCTGGTTGGAGCGACCGGAGACCCGACTGGTCGAGATGTCCGCCGGGTGGGCCTCTCCGGCGGACGGCGCGGCACGGTTTCGTGACCTGCTGACCAAGGCCGAGAGCGCGGCGTCCCACCAAAGCTGGTCCGAACGCTCATGAGCAAGTGTCCGATCGGACTACGTCGACTCACTTACTCTGTTAAGGAAGTGCAGTCCTGCCCGTTTCGAGGATCTGCTCCCGGTTGCCGCCGCAACGGCGGTGGTCCGACGCAGATGTGAGGGGGTGTCCCAGGTGGACGTCGACGCCGGACCCGGCGGCGCCCTGGGCGGTGCGCTTCCGACACAGCCGGGCGAGCTGCCCCTGACCCGCCGGCTGCGCTCGCTGCTGACCTGGCCCAGCGCCGAGACGGAGCCGGTCGGCCAGCTGGTCCGCACCCACCGCGCCATCCACACCGGAGCCGACCCGGCGGTGCTGCGCAGGGCCTACACGATCGCGGAGAACATGCACCGCGGCCAGTTCCGCAAGAGCGGCGAGCCGTACATCACCCACCCGCTCGCGGTCGCCCAGATCTGCGCCGAGCTGGGAATGGACACCATCACCCTGGTCGCGGCGTTGCTGCATGACACCGTGGAGGACACCCGCTACACGTTGCAGGCCCTGGCGGAGGACTTCGGCCATGAGGTCGCACACCTGGTCGACGGGGTGACCAAGTTCGACAAGGCGTTCTACGGGCAGGCCGCCGAGGCGGAGACCATCCGGAAGATGATCATTGCGGCCGGCAAGGACGTCCGGGTGCTCATCATCAAGCTCGCCGACCGGCTGCACAACATGCGAACCCTGGGCGTCCGCTCGGCCGCCTCCCGGGAACGGATCGCCCGCAAGACCCAGGAGGTGCTGGTACCGCTCTGCGACCGGCTGGGCATCCAGACCCTCAAGCGGGAGCTGGACGACGTGGTGCTGCTGCACCTGGAGCCGGACGAGCACGCCCGCATCGCCCGGCACGTGCACGACCGCCCCGGCTGGGACAGCTACCTCTCCGACGTGGTCGCCCAGGCCAAGGTGGCGCTGCGGCGCAGCCGGGTGGACGGCGAGGTGGCCCCCCGGCCCCGGCACCTCTACTCGATCTGGAAGGACACCGTCGCGGGCGGTCACGCCGTCCCGTACGACCTGCCCCGCATCACCATCGTGGTGGACGGCCCGGCCACCGACACCTACGCGGCGCTCGGCGCGATCCACGGGCTGTGGCGGCCGGTGCCCGGCCGGTTCAAGGATTTCATCGCCTCGCCGAAGAACAACCTCTACCGGTCCCTGCACACCAGCGTCTGCGGTCCAGGCAACCGCACGGTGGAGGTGCTGATCCGCACCACGGAGATGCACCGTTCGGCCGAGTACGGGGTGGCCGCCGACTTCCGTTTCCCCCGCTCCGGCACGGCCGCGACGACCGGCTCCGGGCAACTCGACTGGCTGCGCCGGGTGCTGGACTGGGAGCAGAACGCGGCCGACCCGGCGCAGTTCCTCCAGTCGCTGCGCTGCGACCTGTCGGAGGTGCAGATCCAGGTGGTCGCCGAGGGGCGGCAGATCGTCCTGCCGGCCGGCGCCACGCCGGTCGACCTGGCGTACGAGTTGAGCGCCGACCGGGGCGACCGATGTCTCGCCGCGCGCATCAACGGCCGGCTGGTTCCGCTCTCCTCCGAGCTGGAGGAGGGCGACGTGGTCGAGATCTTCACCGAGACCGACGAGGAGGGCAGCCTCGACGCCGAGGTGGCCCCACGCGGCCCCCGCCGCGAGTGGCTGGGCTTCGTCAAGTCGCCGCACGCGCAGATGCAGATCAACCGGTGGTTCGCCGACCACAGCGAGCCGGGCATCTCGATCAGTGACAAGGTGCGGCTCGGCCGGGCCACCATCGGGCTGGCCCTACGGCAGCACAATCGGGGGCTGGCCAGCGACCTGCCGCTGCTGCGGCTCTCCGAGGAGCTCGGCTATCCGGACCTGGAGACCCTGCTGGTCGCGGTCTTCGACCGGGTGATCGAGCCGGACGCCGTGGTACGCCAACTCATCGATCTGGTCGACCACCGGCAATGACCCGGGCTCCTCGTGCCGCGAGCGCGGCTCACGGCTACTAGCCTGGACTCATGATCCCCCGCACGCGCCGCACCGGACGCGCCGTCGCCTACCAGGTCTTCTACCGGCTACCGCTACCGGTGCGACGCCGGCTGGTACGGATGGCCGTGCCCAAGTACATCGTCGGCGCCGTCACCCTGGTCCGCGACAGCGAGGCCGGCGAGGCGGGGCGGTTGCTGCTGCTGCGCCAGCCGCCGGGACGGGGTTGGACGCTCCCCGCCGGGCTGCTGCAACGCGGCGAGAACCCGGCGGTCGGCGCGGCCCGGGAGCTGTACGAGGAGTCGGGCGTGCGCCTGTCCCCCGCCCGACTCACCCCGGCGGTGCCCAACGCGATCGTGCACGCCAAGGGGTGGGTGGACATGGTGTTCACCGCCGAGGTGCCGGCGTCGAGCACCGAGCTGACCGTCGACGGCGCGGAGGTCTTCGAGGCCGCCTGGCACCCGCTGGACGACCTGCCGAAGTTGACCTGGCCGACGGCCCGCCTGCTGGGCTACTACGGCATCGGTCCGCTGGCCGGACAGTTCCCACCGCCGCTGCCCGACACCGCGCCGTGACCGGTCCGGCGGGCGATGGGATCTGCGCGGTGGTGCTCGCCGCCGGCGAGGGCACCCGGTTGCGCCCGCTGACCGAGCGGGTACCCAAGGCGCTCTGCCCGGTGGGTAACGTGCCGCTGCTGGACCGGGCGCTGGCCCGGCTCGCCGGGCTGGGCCTGACCGGGCCGGGGACGGTCGCGGTCAACGCCTGCTACCTCGGTGACCAGGTTGTGCAACAGGTGGGTGGCCGCGCTCATCTGTCGGTGGAACCGGGCAGTCCGCTCGGCACCGCGGGCGGGGTGGGGAACCTGCGGGACTGGATAGCCGGCCGAGGTGTGCTGGTCGGCAACGCCGACGCGTACCTCGCCGACCCGGCGCTGCCACCCGGCCCGGACATCGCGGCGCTGCTGCACGGCTGGGACGGCGATTCGGTGCGCCTGCTCGGCCGGCCGGCCGGCGACCCGCGAGCCCCGGGCACCTTCGCCGGGCACCTCTTCACCGGCTTCTCCCTGCTGCCCTGGCGGCTCGTCCGCGACCTGCCCGCGGTCTTCGGCGACCTGGTACGCGCCGTGTGGCGCCCGGCCGAGGCCGCCGGCCGGCTGACCGTGGTCGGCTACCCGGGGACCTTCATCGACACCGGTACGCCGGCCGACTATCTCGCCGCGAACCTGCACGCCGCCGGCGACGGTTGCCTGATCGACCCGGCCGCCACGGTCACCGGCCGATGCCACCGCTGCGTCGTCGGCGCGGGTGCCACGGTCCGCGGGGCGGTGAGCCGCAGCGTGGTCTGGCCGGACGCCACGGTCGGCGCGGAGGAACAGCTGCGGGATGTGATCCGGGTCGGTGCCGACCTGACCGTCCCGGCCGCCCGAGCCACTGGACAGGCCTTAGCATGAGCGGCGACGCCGACGAACGGAGAGCCCACCAGTGATCACCGCGATCGTGCTGATCGACTGCGCCACCGACTCGATTCCCGAGGTGGCCGAGGCCCTGGCCAACCTGCCCGGGGTGAGTGAGGTCTATTCGGTGGCCGGGCACGTCGACCTGGTCGCCATGGTCCGGGTCCGCGAGTTCGACGAGATCGCCCAGGTGATCGCCGGCAGCATCTCGAAGGTTCCGGGCGTGCTCAACACCGAGTCGCACATCGCCTTCCGCGCCTACTCCCGGCACGACCTGGAGGAGGCTTTCGCCATCGGGCTGGGCAGCACGGACTGAGCCACCGGCGGCCGCCGACAGGTGTCCGACCGCGAGCCGGCCCACCCCGTGCGGGGTGGGCCGGCTCGTCTCGTACCGGTGGATCAACTCTGCTGCGGTACCGGGACCTCGGTGTCACCCGGGACCGGGGCCTCCTCGGTGCCGGTGCCACCCGGGGCAGGCGTGGTGCCACCCGGGGCGGGCGTGGTGCCACCCGGGGCCGGAGCGGTGCCACCCGGGCTGGCCGTACCGGACGGGCTGGTCTCCGGAACCGGAATACCGAGCTCCTCGGCCAGCATCACCAGGGCGTCGTAGTGCGCCTGCAGCACCGGCAGCGCGGTCTGCGCCAGCTGCACCACCTGCGGCTCGGTGCCCTGCGAGATCTCCGTCTGGGTCGCCTGGATGGCCTGGACGTGGCCGGCCAGTTCCTGGGTCACCCAGAGCCGGTCGAACTCCGCGCCACTGGCGTTGTTCAGCTGGTCGAGAGCCGACCGCTGATCGCTGGTGGGTTCGCTCGGCAGCTCGACGTTGAGCTGTCCGGCCAGGTCCTGCACCGACTGGTCCAGCTCGGTGTGGTCCGTGACGAACTGCTGCGCCACTTCCTTGACCTGCTCGTTCTGGGCCTTCTCCTGGGCCAGCTCGCCGGCGGCGATCTCGTACAGATTGACCTGGTGGACCGCCTGCAGGTACTGGGTGTCCTGTTCCGATGGCTGCGCCGCCTGCGCCGCCGCGGCGGGTGCCACACCCACCAGCACCAGCGCGGCCAGCAGGCCGAGACGTTTCATACCCAACATGCTTCCTCCCCGTTGAGACGTTGGACCGCACGGATACCCGGCTGGCCGGGGTTATTCCTGCGTTCCGCCGACGGGCCGGACGCGGCGCCGACGGTCGGGGAGGACCGGAATGGGAGTGGCGCCCGCCGGAAGCTCTCCGGCGGGCGCCACGTCACGCTGTGGCGGACCTCAGCTGCGGGTCTCCCCGCTACCGATCTCCTCGCGTTCGGCGCGCGGTTCGACCGGCGGGTGCCCCGGCGAGACCGGCGCCTCGACCGGCTTCTCGATCGGGTAGAAGAAGCCCCGGATGGCCGGGCCGAGGGCACCGAGCCGGTTCATCTTCTTCGGCACCACCCAACCGGCGTAGTCCAGCTCGCCGTGCCCGTTCCCGTCGGCCGCGCTGAGCGGCTGGTGCACCTCCACGAACCGACCGTCCGGTAGGCGCCGGATGATGCCGGTCTCCACGCCGTGGGCCAGCACCTCCCGGTCGTGCTGCTGAAGGCCGAGGCAGATCCGGTAGGTGACGTAGTACGCGAGCGGCGGAAGGATCAGCAGACCGATCCGGCCGGCCCAGGTCATCGCGTTCAGGCTGATCTGGAACTTGTCGGCGATGACGTCGTTCGCGCCGGAAAGGGTCAGGACCACGTAGAACGTGACCGCCATGGCACCCAGGCCGGTACGGAACGGCACGTCGCGGGGACGCTGGAGCAGGTTGTGGCTCCGGTAGTCCTTGAGGTAGCGGGCCTCCAGGAACGGATAGAGCGTGGAGAGCCCGACCAGGATGCCGGGTAGCACCACTGTCGGCCAGAACAGCGGTGGAATCACGTATCCGTCGCCGATCGGGATGTCGATCTGCCAGTCCGGCATGAGACGGGTCGACCCGTCGAGGAACATGACGTACCAGTCGGGCTGGCTGGCGGCCGAGACCACCCATGCCTCGTACGGGCCGAACAGCCAGATCGGGTTGATCTGGAACAGGCCGCCCAACAGCGCGATGACCCCGAAGACGACCATGAAGAAGCCGCCCTGCTTGATCGCGTAGCGGGGGAACATCCGCTCGCCGACCACGTTGGCGTTGGTCCGTCCGGGGCCGGGCCACTGGGTGTGCTTCTGCTTGAAGACCAACCCCAGGTGGACGCTGATCAGCGCGATCAGCAGGCCCGGGATGAGTAGGACGTGGGCGATGAAGAACCGGCTGATGATGATCGTGCCGGGGAACTCGCCGTTGAAGACCGCCGCGGTCACCCAGGAACCGATCACCGGAATGGACAGCATGATCGCCGAGGCGATCCGCAGGCCGGTGCCGGAGAGACCGTCGTCCGGCAGCGAGTAGCCGGTGAAGCCGGCCAGGAAGCCGACCCAGAACAGCAGCGAGCCGATGATCCAGTTGGTCTCGCGCGGCTTGCGGAACGCGCCGGTGAAGAAGACCCGCAGCATGTGCACCACGATCGCGGCCATGAACAGCAGGGCCGCCCAGTGGTGCATCTGGCGCATGATCAGGCCACCGCGGACGTCGAACGAGATGTCCAGGGTGGAGGCGTACGCGACCGACATCGGCGTGCCGCGCAGCGGTGCGTAGCTGCCGTTGTAGATGACCTCGGTCAGCGCCGGCTCGTAGAAGAAGGTCAGGAAGACACCGGTCAGCAGCAGGACGATGAACGAGAAGAGCGCGATCTCGCCGAGCAGGAACGACCAGTGGTCGGGGAAGACCTTGTTCAGCAGCCGGCGCAGGGGGGTCGCCACCTGGAAGCGCTCGTCGACGGCCCGCCCGGTGTTGGCGGGTGCCGCTGCAATGTCAAACTTTCGCCGCTTCACGGCCGCTCCCAGAAGTCGGGCCCGACGGTTTCGGTGTAGTCGGACCTCGCCACGAAGTATCCCTCGGCGTCCACCTCGATCGGCAGCTGCGGCAGCCGCCGACTGGCCGGACCGAAGATGGGCTTGGCGTTGTCGGTGATCAGGAACTGCGACTGGTGGCACGGGCAGAGCAGGCGGTTGGTCTGCTGCTCGTACAGGCTCGCCGGGCAGCCGGCGTGCGTGCAGATCTTCGAGTACGCGGCGTAGTTGCCCCACATGTAGTCGCCGTGTCCCGCGCGCTCGTTGTTGCGGCGCGATTCCTCGGCGTCGGCGTCCCGCAGGTGGATGAGCAGGGCGGGCGAGTCGGCGTACCGGTTGCTCACGCCGTGCTCCACGCCGGGGAAGACGGTGATCTGGCCGCCGGCGCTGATGTCCGCCGGTCGAATCGGCCGTCCGTCCTCGCGGACCAGCCGGATCTTCTGGCCGTCCCGCGGAGCGAACCCGGTGGTCATCATCTGGTCGTCCTTGTGCGGGTCGGAGATCAACCCACCCACCAGCGGCGCCGCGACGACCGCGCCCACCGGTGCCAGACCGGCCAGCAGCGAGACGCCGAGCAGTGGCCGGCGCTTCACGCCCAGCTCGTCGACCATGTATGCCATGGTCTGACCGGTGATCTTCTGGTCCTCGGTGGAGACGCCCCCGTGCCGATCCTGGATCGACACCTCCTTCGGCAGCAGCTTCTTGCCCCAGGTGAGGATGCCGAAGCCGACGGCGAGCAGGGCGACGCCCAGGGTCAGGCCGAGCAGCGGGGTGTAGAGCTTGTCGCCGCCGCGACCGGGCTGGTACTCCCAGGGCCACCAGATGTAGATCACCAGGAAGGCGGTCGCCGCCAGACCGGTGAGCAGGAAGAAGCCCGCCACCGTACGGACCAGCCGGCGCTCGGCCTTGCTGCCCGCGACGACCTGCGGCTCGTAGTGCACGATCTCGATGTCGTCCCGGCGGGCGCCCTCACGGACGACGTCGAACCGGGTCAGCCGGGGGTCGTCCACGTCGAACGGCTCCTGGCCGGCCGACTGCTCGGTCTGCCTGCTCATCGTTCCCCCGCTCACGACTTGCCCGCAATCCACAGGCTGGCGAAGACGAGCGCGACGATGCCGACCAGGAAGATCGCGACACCCTCGGTGGACGGCCCGTACCGACCCAGGTTGAAGAAGCCGCCCGGGTCGCCGTCGTGCTTCAGGGACTGCTGGATGTAGGCGATGATGTCCGCCTTCTGCTCCGGGGTGATCTGGTTGTCCCCGAAGACCGGCATGTTCTGCGGGCCGCTCAACATCGCCGCGTAGATCTGGCGGTCGGTGGCCGGCGCCAGGCTCGGCGCGTACTTGCCGGAGGAGAGCGCGCCGCCGCCGCCGCTGAACGCGTGGCACTGCGAGCAGTTGATCCGGTACAGCTCGCCGCCGATCGCGACGTTGCCGTCGGCGTGCAGGTTCTCGCCGGCCGGTACGACCGGCCCGCCGCCCAGTTCCTGGACGTACGCGGCGAGCTGGTCGATCTCGTCCCGGGTGAACACCTCGGGCTTGCGCGCGGCCTGCGCCTCCTGCCGGGCCATCGGCATCCGGCCGGTGCTGACCTGGAACTCGACCGAGGCCGCACCAACGCCGATCAGGCTCGGCCCGCGCCCCTCGACCCCCTGCGCGTTGCGACCGTGACAGGTCACGCAGCTCACGTCGAACAGCGCCTTGCCCTCCGCGGCGGCACCGCTCAGCGGCGGGTTTTCCTGCGCCGACGCGCCGGGGGCGAGGACGGTGTAGGCACCGCCGGCCAGCATCAGCGCGGCGACCAGCCGGACCGCGGCACCCAGCCGGCGGCGGCCCCTGCTGCGCGCCACGGGCCGCCCGCGCAGCCGCGCGAGCAGACCGCGTCGGCGGTCGTTGTCAGAAGTCATGACCTGTGTCCTTAACCGGTTGGACCTTGTCTGCGGGGGTGGAGCAGCGGTTAGGCGCCTGGCACGCCAAGATCACTGAAGCCAGTAGATCATGGCGTAGAGCCCGATCCACACGACGTCGACGAAGTGCCAGTAGTACGACACCACGATCGCCGAGGTGGCCTGCGCCGGGGTGAACCGGCCCATGGTGGTGCGGATCATGAAAATCACGAAGGCGACCAGACCGCCGGCCACGTGCAGGCCGTGGAAGCCGGTGGTCAGGTAGAACATCGAGCCGTAGCCGTCACTGTTGATCTTAATGCCCTCGTGCACCAGCTCGCGGTACTCGTTCGCCTGGCCGAGGATGAAGATCAGGCCCATCACGAAGGTGATCGTGAACCAGCGCCGCAGCGCGTGCACGTCACCCCGCTCGGCGGCGAACACGCCGATCTGACAGGTCACCGAGGACAACACCAGGATCACCGTGAAGGTGGTCGCGTACGGGATGTTGAGTACCTCGGTGTGCTCCGCCCACTGCTCCGGCGCCGCCGCGCGGATGGAGAAGTACATCGCGAACAGCGCCGCGAAGAACATGAGCTCGCTGGAGAGCCAGACGATCGTCCCGACGCTGACCATGTTGGGCCGCGTCAGAGAGTGGATCCGGCTCTTGTCAATGGCTGGGGCCGCAGTCACGCGGTCATTATTGCCCTTGACCACTGCCGGCGATCAGCGGGGGGCCAAACCGGGGGTACACATGGCCCGATCGGTACCGTCCGGTTCGCCTGACCTAGGCTGATTGGCGTGCTGCACGTCGATCCGATCTCCCTGGCCAGCTCGGCCGCGCCGCTGCTCACAGCGGGTGCGACCAGCGCGGGTGCGACCGAGCTGAGCGCCGGCTTCGGGCCGCTCGCGGCCGAGGCCGCGCCACCGCCGTTCTCGGTCACCTCCGTGGTCACCGAGGCCCGGTTGGACAGCTGGCTCGCCGTGGGCCTGGTGCTCGCCGCCGGCCTCTACCTCTACGGGGTGCACCGGCTGCGGGCACGCGGCGACCGCTGGCCGATCGCCCGGACGATCTTCTTCCTCGGCCCCGGTCTAGGCGGCATCGCCTCGGTCACGGTCAGTGGGCTGCACGCGTACGACACCACGCTGCTGTCGGTGCACATGGTCCAGCACATGGTGCTGTCCATGGTCTCGCCGATCTTCCTGGCGCTGGGCGCACCGGTGACGCTGGCCCTGCGCACCCTGCCGACCGGTCCGCGCAAGCGGCTCCTCGCGGTGGTGCACAGTCGGGTCGCGCGGGTCTACACCTTCCCGCTGGTGGCCTTCGCCATCTTCGTGGTGAACCCGTTCGCGCTGTACTTCACCGACCTGTACCGCTACACCCTGGAACACGCCTGGGCGCACGAGGTGGTGCACGCGCACTTCATCATGACCGGCTGCGTGTTCTTCTGGCCGCTGCTCGGCCTGGACCCGCTGCCGGGGCGCTGGCCCTACCCGGGCCGGGCGCTGCTGATGCTGCTGTCGGTGCCGTTCCACACCGTCCTCGGCCTGACCATCATGCAGAGCACCACCCTCTTCGGCGGCGACTGGTACCCCTCGCTCGGGCTGAGCTGGGCCGACCCGTGGGAGGACCAGGTGCTCGCCGGCGGGATCCTGTGGGCCGGTGGCGAGTTCGTCAGTGTGACGATGCTCGCGGTGCTGGTCGTGCAGTGGATGCGCCAGGCCGAGCGGGAGGCCCGCCGGGTCGACCGCGAGCTGGACCGCCAGGAGGCCCGTCAGCGCGCCGCGGAATCCGCCGCCTGAGCCGCGGCGGGGTCGGACGCGGGGCGGCGCGTCACGCACACCACACCGACCGGTACGATCGGCCACGCAGCTACGAGGTGAGCACCGTCTCGCCAGCCATCAGCGGGCGGGTCATCCGGCCCGGCGCGGTGGCCGGTCCGGACGGCAGGAAGCGAAGCGGAGTGTCGGCATGAGCGAGCGTCTGTGCACCGTCCTGCTCTACAGCGACGACCCGCAGGTGCGGGACCGGATGCGGCTCGCCGTCGGCACCCGACCCGCGACCGACCTGCGCGTCGAGTTCGTCGAGGCAGCCACCTACGCCGAGTGCATCCGGCTGGTCGACGACTACCAGATCGACCTGATGCTGCTCGACGGTGAGGCGTCGCCCGGCGGCGGCATCGGCATCGCCCGGCAGGTCAAGGACGACTACGAGACCGCTCCCCCGACCTGTGTGGTGATCGCCCGCGCCGCCGACCGATGGCTGGCCTCCTACGCCGAGGTCGACGCCACCCTGGTGTATCCGCTCGACCCGGTGACGACCGCCGCCACCGTGACCGAGCTGTTGCGTACGCACGCACCCGCCTGACGCGCCACTGCGGCACCGCCACGGCGCCGGGCGAGCCGGCGCCGGTCCCGTCCCACCCGTTACCGTCTGCTCGGGAGGCCCGCATGGGCGATCGGACCTGGCCGCACCTGCTCACCACGCTGCTGCGTGGTGCGGAACTCTCCACCGCCGACACCGCCTGGGCGATGGGCGAGATCATGTCCGGCTCGGCGGCCCCGGCCCAGATCGCCGGCTTCGCCGTGGCGCTACGCGCCAAGGGTGAGACCCCGGCCGAGGTGAGCGGGCTGGTCGAGGCGATGCTCAGCCGGGCCGTCCAGGTCGAGCTGCCCGACGAGGTACGCGCGAGCGCGCTCGACGTGGTGGGCACCGGCGGGGATCTCGCGCACACGGTGAACATCTCCACGATGACCGCGCTGGTCGTCGCCGGCGCCGGCGTACGCGTGGTCAAGCACGGCAACCGGGCGGCCTCCTCCTCCTGCGGCACCGCCGACCTGCTGGAGTTCCTCGGTGTGCCACTGGACCTCGGGCCCGAGGGCGTGGCCAGGTGCGTGGCCGAGGCCGGCATCGGCTTCTGTTTCGCCGCCCGGTTCCACCCCGGCATGCGCCACGCCGGCCCGGTACGCCGGGAGCTCGGCGTGCCCACGGCCTTCAACTTCCTCGGCCCGTTGACCAATCCGGCCCGCCCTCGCGCCGGTGCCGTCGGCTGCTTCGACGCCACGATGGCACCGGTGATGGCGGCGGTCTTCGCGGCCCGCGGCGACTCGGTGCTGGTGATGCGTGGCGAGGACGGGCTGGACGAGTTCACCACCGCCGCCGCCACCCGTTTCTGGATCGCCCAGAACGGTGCCGTCAGGGAGACCGTGGTGGACGCGACCGACCTCGGCGTACCCCGGGCCACCCTCGCTGACCTGCGCGGCGGTGACGCGCCCTACAACGCCGACGTGGCCCGGCGCCTGCTCGCCGGCGAGCCCGGCCCGGTACGCGACGCCGTCCTGGTCAACGCCGCGGCGGCGCTGGCCACCCAGGGCCCGCTGGACGGTGACCTCACCGACGCGCTGAGCGCCGGCCTGGGCCGGGCCGCAGAGTCGATCGACTCCGGCGCCGCCGCCCGCACACTCGAACGCTGGATCAAGGTCGCCAACACCGCCTCAGCTTGATCGACTCCGGCCGGCCGACCGCTGACGGGCCTGATCGACTCCAGATCCCGCAGGTCGGCCGGTAGACCCACCCGGATCCCGCGACATACGGCATCCCGGACCGACGCCCCCGGCATGACGAAGGCCCGCTCCCCGATCGGGGGGCGGGCCTTCGTGCGTCGCGCGGGTCAGTGCTCGGCGGTGCGCCGGGTGCCCGTGTAGTACTCGAACAGCAGGCCACAGGCCGCCAGGATCACCAACAGCATGCCGAGGCCGAGCAGCCAGAGCTGCCAGAACACCAGGCCCATGCCGGCGGTCGCGGCAGCCAGGGCCAGCCCGAACGGCCAGTAGCTGCCCGGGCTGAAGAAGCCGATCTCGCCCGCGCCGTCGGCGATCTCGGCGTCCGGCCGGTCCTCGGGACGCAGGTCGATGCGCCGCGAGACGAACCAGAAGAAGCCACCGCACATCGTGCAGAGCAGGAACGACAGCAGCAGGGCCACCGTGCCGATCCACTCGACCTGACCACCCGAGTCGGCCGCCGTCCAGCCGCCGTACAGGACGGTCGCGAAGAGCAGGAACCCGGCGATGATCAGGAAGATACGCCACTCGGTCTTCATACCGGTTGCCTCAGCTTCCCGCGCCGGCCGGAGCAGTGTCCGGGTTGAAGTTGCTCTCGGTGCGCCGCGTCTCGAACGGCCTCGTGGTCTGCGCGTACGGTTCCTCGCCGATCGCGGTCAGCGCCTCCTGGGTCGAGGCGCCGTCCTGCTTGGCCGCGAGGAACCGGTCGAAGTTCTCCGGCGAAACCACCCGCAGCTCGAAGTTCATGAAGGCGTGGTAGCTGCCGCACAGCTCGGCGCAGCGGCCCACGTACGCCCCCTCGGATTCCAGCGAGGAAACCTCGAAGACGTTGCGGATGCTGCCCGGCATGACGTCCCGCTTGAACAGCATCTCCGGCACCCAGAACGAGTGGATGACGTCCCGGCTGGTCTCCTCGAACCGGATGGACCGGTCGGTCGGCAGCACCAGGATCGGGATGACCTCGCTGGTGCCGAGCACCGACGCGACGGTCTCCGCCTCGGTGCCCTGGCCGTCGCGGTAGTTGAACTGCCAGTTCCACTTGAAGGCGACGACCTCGACGGTCACGTCGGGGTTGTTGGTGGTCTTCACCACGTCGGTCTGCACGACCGCCGTGTAGTAGAAGAGCACGGAGACGATCAGCACCGGCGCGATGGTGTAGAGGAACTCCATCGGCAGGTTGTAGCGGGTCTGCACCGGCAGCTCGTTGCCGCGCTTGCGGTAGCGCACGACGCACCAGAAGATCAGGCCCCAGACGAGGAACCCGACCGCGAGCGCCGCGATGCACGAGGCGATCCACAGGTCGTACATCCGGCGTGCCTCGGGGGTGATGCCGCCCTGCGGCCAGCCGAAGCCGCCGAACGCCGCACCGACGTCACAGCCCGTGAGCAGGATCAGCAGCGCCGCGCCACCGAATCCGAGCCCGGCGAGACGCCCGGCGCGACGCCCCCGCCGCCCACCGGCTCCTGGGGATGCGCTGCGCCGCACGGCCTTCGGCCGTACCTCCGAACTCCTTGCGACCACCTGGTCCTGCCTCCCTAGCGCGCCGCGGTGTCTGCTCGATCTGGCCGGCTCCGTGCAGCGGAACCGGCGCACCGGCGGCAAAGGCGTCACCGACGGTCGCAGATTACTCGACCATGACGGGCTGGACCCGGTTGGGGTCGTTGTCCGCACCCGACGGGGGATCCTGCCCCGACCGAGGCGATAGCGTGGGCAAACGTGATTCCTTCCCCGGTCTACCTGGACGCGGCCACCGCCGCGCCGCTGCATCCGGTCGCCCGGCAGGCGTTGCTGGCCGCCCTGGACGACGGCTGGGCCGATCCCGCCCGGCTCTACTGGGCCGCACGGCGCGCCCGTCAGTTGCTCGACGCCGCCCGCGAGGCCACGGCGGAAACCCTGGGCGTACGCCCCGACGAGCTGTCCTTCACCCCCAGCGGCACGAGCGCGGCGCACACCGCCGTGCTCGGTGGCCTGCTCGGGCGGCGGCGCACCGGCGGCGCGCTGGTGCACTCGACGATCGAACACTCGGCCGTGCTGCACGCCGCCGAGCACCATGTGGCGCGGGGTGGCACGGCCGTCGAGGTTCCGGTCGACCGCCTCGGCCGGCTGGACCTGACCGCCTGGTCGACCGCCGTGGCCGGTCCCGGGGTGGCGCTGGCCGCCTTGATCGCGGCCAGTCACGAGGTGGGCACCGTCCAACCCGTCGAGGCCGCCGCGACGGCCTGCGCGGACGCGGGCGTGCCGCTCTACGTCGACGCCGCCCAGGTGGTGGGCCGGGTACCGGTGCCGGCAGGCTGGTCGGTGTTGACCGCGAGCGCCCGCAAGTGGGGCGGCCCGCCCGGCGTCGGCCTGCTGGTGGTCCGCAAGGGCACCCGCTGGGAGTCACCGTGGCCGGCCGACGAGCGCGAGTCGGGGCGTACGCCCGGCACGCTGAACCTGCCCGCGGTGGTGGCGGCGGCGGCGAGCCTGCGCGCGGCGGCGGCCGACGCGGCGGCGCAGGCGGCCCGACTGTCGCCACTGGTGGACCGGATCCGCACCCGGGTGGCGGCCGAGGTGCCGGACGTGGAGGTGGTCGGCGACCCGGAGCGCCGGCTCCCGCACCTGGTCACCTTCTCCTGCCTGTACGTCGACGGCGAGGCGCTGCTGCACGCGCTGGACCGGCGGGGCTTCGCCGTCTCGTCGGGCTCGTCCTGCACCTCCTCCACCCTGCGCCCGTCACACGTGCTGGAGGCGATGGGGGTGCTGTCGCACGGCAACGTGCGAGTCTCGCTGCACTCCGGCAGCACCGAGGCCGACGTGGACCGCTTCCTCGCCGAGTTGCCGCAGATCGTCGCCGACCTTCGGGCTCAGGCGGGGGTGGTGGGGCTGTGACGACGCCCGACGAGGTGCTCGACTGTCTCGGTCAGCGCTGCCCGCTGCCGGTGATAGCGCTCGCCCGCCGACTGCCCGAGCTGCCGGTGGGCGCGGTGATCCGGGTGCTGGCCGACGACCCGGCGGCGGCGGTCGACATCCCGGCCTGGTGCCGGATGCGCAACCAGGAGTTCCTCGGCGCCGCACCCGCACCCGGCCCCGCCTACGACGTCCGCCGGGTGAGGTGAAAGGAGGGGGCCCTTGTTAACGCCTGGTGTATAGGAAGGGCCCCCTATTAACGCCTCGCGCCGCCTCGCGCCGCCTCGCGCCGGCTCGCGCCGTCAGGGCAGCAGGTGGGGACGGATCTCGTCGGCGGCCTCGTCGCCGTACGACTCGGCGAGGCGCTTGACGAACAGGTCGTGGCGCACCTGGTACTCCTGGGTACCGACGGTCTCCAGCACCAGCGCGGCGAGCAGCGAGCCGACCTGGGCGGCGCGCTCCAGCCCGACGCCCCAGGACAGGGCGGTGAAGAAGCCGGCGCGGAAGCCGTCGCCGACGCCGGTGGGGTCGACCGCCTCGGCCTCCCGGGCGATCGGCACGTGGATCGGGTCGATGTCCCGCCCGGCGATCTCCACCCCGTGCTTGCCCAGCGTGGTGACCCGGACCCGGACCCGCTCCAGCAACTGGTCGTCACTCAGCCCGGCCTTGCTCTGCAGCAGCGACTTCTCGTAGTCGTTGGTCATCAGGTACTCGGCGCCGTCGATCAGCGACGCCACGTCCTCGCCGGCCATCCGGGCGAGCTGCTGGGAGGGGTCGGCGACGAAGGCGTAGCCCCGCTCACGGCACTCGGCGGAGTGGCGCAGCATCGCCTCCGGGTCGTTGGCGCTGACCAGTACCAGGTCCAGCCCGCCGAGGCGCTGCGCGACGGGGTGCAGCTCGATGTTGCGCGCCTCGCTCATCGCCCCCGCGTAGAACGAGGCGATCTGACACATGTCGGTGTCGGTGGTGCAGACGAAGCGCGCGGTGTGCGCCACCTCGCTGACGTGCACCGAGTCGCAGTCGACCCCGTGCCGCTCCAGCCACGAGCGGTAGTCGGCGAAGTCGGCACCGACGGCACCGAGCAGCACCGAGCGCAGACCGAGCTGCCCCATGCCGAACGCGATGTTGGCCGCCACCCCGCCCCGGCGCAGCACCAGGTCGTCCACCAGGAAGGAGAGCGAGACCTTGTGCAGTTGGTCGGCGATGAGCTGGTCGGCGAACCGGCCCGGGAAGCTCATCAGGTGGTCGGTGGCGATCGAGCCGGTCACGGCGATCTTCATGGCAACCCTCAGGGTCGGCAGCAGGGCGCGGTCAGCCTACCGGCACCCGGCCCCCGCAGCGACCGGCCGACCCCATCTCACCCACCCCACAGTCCCCAACCCGACTGCGGCGTTGATCAAGAAGTTTTGGTCGCGCCGCCGCGTGTGTCGCGACCAGAACTTCTTGATCAACGCCTGCAGTGTGGTGGGAGATGACGACGGCGGGACGGCCCGGGTAGGGCCGTCCCGCCGTCGTGAAGACCGACCGACTCAGCTGAAGGAGTCGCCGCAGGCGCAGGAGTTGCCCGCGTTGGGGTTGTCGATGGTGAAGCCCTGGGCGTCGATCCGGTCGGCGAAGTCGATGGTGGCGCCGGTCAGGTAAGGGCTGCTCATCCGGTCGACGACCACCTCGACACCGTCATAGTCGGTGACGATGTCACCGTCGAGCGAACGCTCGTCGAAGAACAACTGGTACCGCAGGCCGGAGCAGCCGCCCGGCTGCACGGCGATCCGGAGCCGCAGGTCGTCGCGGCCCTCCTGCTCGATCAGGGCCTTGACCTTCTGCGCCGCGACGTCGGTGAGGACGACGGACGTGGGGGCCTTGGCCTCGGTCGACTCGGTCTGCGCTGGCGTGGTCACGTGGAATTCTCCCTGCGCGCGTTCGGTGTGGTCTCCCCTGGCCAACCTCAGCAGCCGGTCGGTGATTCCCACAGTGGTCCAGTACCTGATTGTAGGCCGCCGGAGCGCCGACGGCCCGGCGGCGTGACCAGCCACTCCAGCGGCCCCGCCCCGACACCTGATACCCGGGCGGCCGGGAGCGACACGCGATCGGCGTCAGCGGCTCCACTGCCGGGCCAGTCGGGCGCCGAGCGCCCGCAGTCCCTCCGCCGGGCGGTCCAGCGCGGCAGTCAGCCCGCCGCGCTCCTCACCGCCGAAGTGCTCCACCAGGCTGTACGCGTCGGTCACCCCAACCGAGGCCGCCTCGCGCCGGCCAGTGCTCACCTGGCCGGCGAGCACGACGCAGGGTACGCCTCGGTCACGGGCGGCGCCGGCCACTCCGGCGACCACCTTGCCGCGCAGCGACTGGTGGTCGAACTTGCCCTCCCCGGTGACCACCAGGTCGACCCCGTCGAGCGCGGTGTCCAGCCCGACGGCCCGGCTGACCAGCCCGATGCCCGACTCGCACCGACCGCCGAGGGCCAGCAGCGCCGCGCCGATGCCGCCGGCCGCGCCACCGCCGGGCAGCGCGCCCAGCCCGGTGGGGCAGCCGGGCAGGTCACGCTCCAGCACCTCGGCCCAGCGTTGCAGCGCGCCGTCGAGCAGCAGCACGTCGGCCCGGTCGGCGCCCTTCTGCGGCCCGAAGACGTTGCTCGCCCCGTGCAGCCCGAGCAGCGGGTTGTCGACGTCGGTGGCGGCGATCAGCCGCACCTCGCGCAGCCGGGGTGCGCCGTCGAGCGTGGCCACCGCCACCAGCGCCGCGCCGCCGTACGGCAGGGCGGAGCCGGTCTCGTCCAGCGGGACCGCGCCCAGCGCGGTGAGCATGCCCGCGCCGCCGTCGTTGGTGGCCGAACCGCCCAGACCGACGACCACCGTACGGGCGCCGGTCTCGACCGCGGCAGCGATCAGCAGGCCCAGCCCGTACGACGTGACGGCCTTCGGGTCGCGCTCGGCGGCGTCGAGCAGGTGCAGCCCGCACGCCTGGGCGCTCTCCAGCCACGCGGTCGCGCCGCCGTCGGTGAGCAGGATCTCACCGGACGTCGGGCGCCCCAGCGGATCGACCGTCGACACCGGCACCCGCCGGCCGGGCAGCGCCTCGGCGAGCACGTCGAGAAACCCCGGTCCCCCGTCGGCCAGTGGCCTGACCAGCAGGTCGTCGCCGGGTGCCACCTCCCGCCAGCCGTCGGCCACCGCGGCGGCCACCTGCGGGGCCGGCAGCGTGCCGGCGAACTTGTCCGGGCAGAGCAGTACGCGCATGTCTGGCAGTGTGGCAGCCCACACCGACGGGGACGGCGCGCCGGTCACGCTGTGGGACCATGGAGGGCGTGACGTCGACCTGGGTTGAACCCTCCAACACCGCCACTGCGCTGCTGCTTCTCGGCCGCGGCAGCGACCCTGCCACCGAACGTGGCGTGGAGTGTCCGGGTGACCTGCCGGCACCGAGCGACCCCGACCTGGTGGCCCGCGCGGCGGCGGCCAAGGCCGCGCTGGGCGAGAAGGTCTTCGTGCTGGGCCACCACTACCAGCGCGACGAGGTGATCCAGTTCGCCGACGTGACCGGCGACTCGTTCAAGCTGGCCCGGGAGGCCGCCGCCCGACCGGACGCGGAGTACATCGTCTTCTGCGGCGTGCACTTCATGGCCGAGAGCGCCGACATCCTCACCTCCGACACCCAGCAGGTGATCCTGCCGGACCTGGCGGCCGGCTGCTCGATGGCGGACATGGCGGCGCTGCCGCAGGTGGAGAACGCCTGGGACGTGCTCACCGAGCTGGGCGTCGCGGAGCGGACCGTCCCGGTGACCTACATGAACTCCTCGGCGGACATCAAGGGTTTCGTCGGGCGCAACGGCGGTGTGGTGTGCACCTCGTCGAACGCGAAGCGGGCCCTGGAGTGGGCGTACCAGCAGGGTGAGAAGGTGCTCTTCCTGCCCGACCAGCACCTGGGCCGCAACACCGCGGTGCTGGAGATGGGCTTCTCCCTGGACGACTGCGTGCTCTACGACCCGCACAAGCCGGGCGGCGGGCTGACGCCGGAGCAGCTGCGCGACGCGCGGATGATCCTCTGGCGCGGTCACTGCTCGGTGCACGGCCGGTTCACGCTGGACAGCGTCAACGACGTCCGCTCGCGGGTACCCGGGGTCAACGTGCTGGTGCACCCCGAGTGCCGGCACGAGGTGGTCAACGCGGCCGACCTGGTGGGCTCGACGGAGTACATCATCCGCACCATCGACGCGGCGCCCGCCGGCTCGGCGTGGGCGGTGGGCACCGAGCTGAACCTGGTCCGCCGGCTCGCCCTGGCCCACCCCGACAAGCAGATCATGTTCCTGGACCGGGCGGTCTGCTACTGCTCGACGATGAATCGGATCGACCTTCCGCACCTGGTGTGGGCGCTGGAGGAGTTGGTCGCGGGTCGGGTGGCCAACCGGATCACGGTCGACGCCGACACCGCCCACCACGCCCGGGTGGCGCTGGACCAGATGCTCGCGCTACCCGGTGCCTGAGCACCGGAAGGGCAATCACCCTCGGTAGTGCCAGTGGTACACAAAAGTGCCGGATCACCGATAAATGCCCTCCACGGCGGTGTGACCGGATCCATTCTCATCACGGAGGGCTATGCTGCCGGGCGACGACAAACGCGGGCGCGGGAGTTTGGCCGCTACCGCGCCCCGGGTAGCGACCGGTGGTGTCCCCCCATCGAAACGGCAGCACGCACGCGCTGGAGGTTGCGTTGACCGACGACGTCCTGGTCGTACACGGAGGCACCCCGCTGCAAGGGCGGATCCGGGTGCGCGGCGCGAAGAACCTGGTTTCCAAGGCGATGGTCGCCGCGTTGCTCGGCGACAGCCCGAGCCGCCTGTTCGACGTACCGAGGATCCGTGATGTGGAGGTGGTCCGGGGCCTGCTCGGACTGCACGGCGTGAAGGTCACCGACGGCGAGGAGGACGGCGAACTCGTCTTCGACCCGGCGAACGTGGAGAGCGCCAGCACCGACCAGATCAACGTGCACGCCGGCTCCAGCCGGATCCCGATCCTGTTCTGCGGGCCGCTGCTGCACCGCCTCGGGCACGCCTTCATCCCGGACCTGGGCGGCTGCCACATCGGGCCGCGGCCGATCGACTTCCATCTGCAGGCGCTGCGGGAGTTCGGCGCCACGATCGACAAGACCCCCGAGGGGCTGCACCTCTCCGCGCCGAACGGTCTGCACGGCACCAAGTTCGCGCTGCCCTACCCGAGTGTGGGCGCGACGGAGCAGGTGCTGCTCACCGCGGTCATGGCCGAGGGTGTCACCGAGCTGCGCAACGCCGCCGTGGAGCCGGAGATCATCGACCTGATCTGCATCCTGCAGAAGATGGGCGCGATCATCAAGGTGCACACCGACCGGGTGATCGAGATCCAGGGTGTGCCGAAGCTGCACGGCTACCACCACCGGCCGATCCCGGACCGGATCGAGGCGGCGAGCTGGGCCGCGGCGGCGCTGGCCACCCGTGGCCACGTCGAGGTGCTCGGCGCCGAGCAGGCCGACATGATGACCTTCCTCAACGTCTTCCGTTCGGTCGGCGGCGAGTACGAGGTGACCGACACCCGGCCGCCCCGGCTGGGGAACCCGGGCCAGGAGGGTGGCATCCGCTTCTGGCACCCGGGCGGCGAGCTCCAGGCCACCGCGCTGGAGACCGACGTGCACCCGGGCTTCATGACCGACTGGCAGCAGCCGCTGGTGGTGGCGCTGACCCAGGCGCGCGGCCTGTCGATCGTCCACGAGACGGTCTACGAGCAGCGGCTGGGCTACACCGAGGCGCTGAACACGATGGGCGCGAACATCCAGGTCTACCGGGACTGCCTGGGCGGTACCCCGTGCCGCTTCGGCCGGCGCAACTTCAAGCACTCGGCCGTGATCGCCGGGCCGAGCAAGCTGCACGCCGCCGATCTGGTCATTCCCGACCTGCGGGCCGGCTTCAGCCACCTGATCGCCGCGCTGGCGGCCGAGGGGACCTCCCGGGTGTACGGCGTCGACCTGATCAACCGGGGCTACGAGGACTTCGAGGCCAAGCTCGCCGACCTCGGCGCGCACGTCGAGCGGCCGTAGTTCCGGCCGCGTACCCGGCGCCGCCGGGCCGCTCGCGTCCGGTGCACCCGCGATGTGCACCGGACGCCGGGCGTTGGCTACCCTTGCCGCGTGCCGTCGCTGTTTCGCCGCAAGTCCGCTGACCTCGCCGAGCCTGCCACCGAGCCGCTGACCCCGGCGGAGGAGGAGGCCGAGGCCGCCCGTTCCCGTGGCTACACCCCGAGCAAGGGGCGGGAGACGCCCAAGCGCCCCGCCACCGGCCGCCGCCCGGCCGGCGCCGTCAAGGCGCTGAGCAAGGAAGAGGCCAAGGCGGTACGCCGGCAACGGCGCGCCGAGGCGGCCGCGGAGTTCCGGCGTGAGGGTGGGCCCCGCGACCGGGGTCCGGAGCGGCTGCTGGCGCGCAACGTGGTCGACTCCCGGCGTACGGTCGGCACCTGGTTCTTCGGCGGCGCCCTGGTGGTGCTGATCGGGTCGAACCAGGCGATGCCGCCGGTGATCCGGCTCGCCTCCAACCTGCTCTGGGGTGCGCTGGCCATCGGCGTGGTGATCGACTCCGTGCTCATCTCACGCAAGATCAAGAAGCTGGTCCGGGAGCGCTTCCCGAACTCCACCCAGCGCATGGGGTCGCTCTACGTCTACGCGATCATGCGGTCGATCACCTTCCGCAAGCTGCGCACCCCGGCGCCCCGGGTCGCCATCGGCGACAAGATCTGACCGCACCTCCGCGCCCCGCCGCCCCTGGATCCTGGTACGCGCCGGCCCTTGAAGGGGGCGGTTACGTACCAGGATCCAGGGGCCGGGTCGTTGCGGCGACGGTTGGCTGACGGTGGGTGCAGTATCGTCGGAAGCACGATTCAGCCAAAGACCTAAATGTCCGGATCAGTAGGATAATGTTTGGGTCGACGAGGGTGCCGCAGTGGCGGTGACCAAGCCCGCGCCGCTACCCTCCATGCGCAGCCATTCGGTGCCCGGACGAGCGACTTTGCCGGCCCCGGGGTGCCCAGCGCGACCATTTCCGACGAGGTGACATCGCTGTGAGCGAGCGGACGCGAGCCGACAATCGGGGCGCGGCCGTGAGCGAACGGACCCTGGCTCGGGGCGCTGCCACGGCCGGGGCCCGGTGGCGCCGTCCCGTCGGGTCGGCCGGGCCGGTCCTGGATCCTCGTGTCGCGGCCGGCGCCGCCTCCCGGCGACGTCCCGGCGGCAGCGACGGGTCCGCCGGATGAGTCGAGGCTACGCCGACCGGTGGCACGATCCCGCCGAGCCGTCCTGGGTCGCCGAGCCGACGGCCGAGTGGCAGCCACAGTTTCCGGGTCAGCGCTATCCCGGCGACGACGGCGTCGACCGCCAGCCACGGGCCGCCCGGGGCCGGGCGAGCGCCGTCGGGCGGGCCGAGGTACCCCCGCTGGCCCCGACCAGGCCCGACGGGACATACGTGGGTCGGTCCTGGGACGAGGAACCGGACGGACGACCGGGCCGGCAGGAGCTACCCGGGCCGCGCCGTCCCGACGGCCCCAACGGTGCTCGACCGGTTGACCGGTCGGCCGCTGCCGAGCCACGGCCGGAGCAGGCCCGGCGTGACCGGCGACGGTCACCGCAGGGCGATCCCGACCGCCGACGTGACGGAGTCACCTGGTCGGACTTCGGGCCGCAGGGGGCGGGCTCGGGCCCCTCGCCCCGCCACGACCCGGACCGCTATGCCGACCGGCGTGACCAGCACGACCCGGATCGGTACGCCCGACGCGAGCCCGACCAGCGCGACCCCGACCGGTACGCCCGGCGCGACGCCGACCGCCGCGACCCTGGCCGACGCGAACCCGATCGACGCGAACCCGACCAGTACGCCCGACGCGAACCCGACCGCCGCGACCCCGACCAGCGCGACCCGGACCGGTACCCGCGCCGCGACCCCGACCAGCGCGACCGGTACGCCCGGCGCGAACCCGACCGCCGCGACCCCGACCGGTACGCCCGGCGCGAGCCCGACCGGCGCGAGCCCGACCGGCGCGAGCCCGACCGGCGCGAGCCCGACCGGCGCGAGCCCGACCGGCGCGAGCCCGACCGGCGCGAGCCCGACCCCTACGGCCAGCGTCCACGTCGTTCCGAACCGACCGACCGGGACCAGTTCCGCCGTGGTACGCCGGTGTCCTCGACGGGGCGGCCGGACGCCAGTTGGCCGGAGGCCGGTCGGGTGCCGGAGCCGGGCGACGACGCCCGCCGGTCCGCCGCACGGCGGTCGGTGGAGGGTGCTGATCGGCGACCGTCGACGGACTCCCCCCAACGCTCCCGCTACCAGTGGAGCAGCCATCCGGGACAGCCGGCGTTCGACGACGGCCCGGTGGTGGACGGCTACCGGACCGAGTTCGGTGTCGGAGACCCGGACGGCGCCCCGTACCCGGACGGCTACATCGACGAGCCGGTCCGCCCGACACCCGCCGAGGGGTCCCGACCCGACTGGTCGCCGGAGCGGGGTCGTCCCGAGCCGTCGCTGGATCAGCAGGCGAAAGCCGCGCCGGCCCGTGGTGATCTCCCCTGGCCCGCGCCCGGACCGGTGCGTCCGAGCAGTGGCCGGGATCATCGCGAGTACCAGCGTCCGGACGCCCCTGAGCAGGGTGCCGACCGGCCGTGGCGCGACGACCGGCGGTCGACCGGCGGGCCCGGGACGCCCGGGCCGGAACGATTCGTCGACCGGCCGGCGGCTCAGTTGCCCGACACCGAGCGACCCGTCTCACCCGCGCCCGACGGTCCACCTCGACGTCACCTGTCGGTCGTTCCCGACCGGCCCGTCTCGCCCACCCCGGAGCACGACCGACCCGTCTCGCCCGCCGCCGGGCGGGCCCGGCCGGTCTCGCCCGCCCCGGAGCGTCACCAGCCCGACGAGGCGGCAGCACACCAGGGTTGGTCCGCTGCCCCGGGGGCGGCCCGGGACCGGACCGACGCTCCCTCTCCAGGACCGGACCGACGCGCGACCGGACGCCCCGACCAGGGTCGGACCGGCCTGCCCGGCCAGCACCGCGACCGGCCTGTCGCCGCGGCGGAGCGGGGACCGGCCGGGGACACGGTACGGCCGGCGCCGTTGCACCACGAGGAGGTCCGCCCGGCGCCGCTGCAGGAGCACCAGGTCCGTCCCGCGCCACTGCACGACCAACCGGTCGTGGCCACCCCGCCGCCGGTCCCGGCGCCGTCGGTCGCCGCCGCGCCACCCGTCGCCGCACCAGCCACATCCCGCCCCGTCCCGGCGCCACCCAGCCACCGCCCCGTCTCCGCGCCACCCGCCGCCACGCCGGCGACCCCGGGGCGGGACTCCGGATCGGCGGAGCGGCCCACCCGACACCTCGTCGACCAGGCACCGGTCGGTCCGACGCCCGACCGGACCAGCAGCGAACCCGACGCGCCGGCCGCCCGGGTCGCCAAGAAGCCCACCCGGTACGTCCCGCCGCCGGCGGAGCCAGTCGCGCCCGCACCGGCCCAACCAACGTCCGAGGGCGCACCGGGATGGTTCGGCGCACCGGCACCGGTCCCGGCGGATCCGCCACCACCGCCCGAGACGGCGGCGTCGACGCCGGCCGGCGGGGACGGGGCACTGCCGACTGCCCTCGACGAGCCGGTGTCGCCCGCGGCGGGCGGAGCACCGCCCGCCGCCCCCCGCTCCGTATCGACAGTCGACCCCGAGCAGGCCACCGCCCCGCCCGCCTGGGCACCGTCGGACGCCGCACCGTCCGCTCCGGCGGCGGCACCCGTCAGTGGACCCCCCGCCGCCACACCCTCGGCGCCGGTCTCCGGGCCGCCCGTCGCGGCACCGCCCGACTCGGCAGCACCGGCCGACCAGGACGTCATCGAACCGGTCTCCGCCCTACCGGTCTCCGCCCCACCGCTCCCCGGCTCCGCGCCACCCGACGAGACCGCGCCCCCCGAGACACCCGTCTCCGGAGAACCGACCGACGGTGAACAGGCAGCCGAGCCGGCGGACGACGCTGAGCCGGTACCCGAGGCGCCGGCCGATCCGGAGCAGGTGCTGGCGAACTACCGTTGGCAACTCGACGCGGCCACCCTGCGCGAAGTCGTAGACGATCCGGAGGAACTGCGTACCGCCCGGCAACGGCTCACCGACAAGCTCGCCACGGCCCTCGACAACCGGTCCCGGGCCCGGCTGCTGAGCCTGCGCGCGGTCGCCTCGCGGGTGCTCGGCGACCTCGACGACGCGCTGGCCGACGGTCGGATGGCGCTGACCTACGCCGAGGCGACCGGAGAGTTGCGGCGAACCGCGCTGGCCCAGGCCCGGCTGGCCCACGTGCTGCGCTGGCGCGGCGAGTTCGCGGAGGCCGACCGGCTGTTCGCGGAGGCCAACTCGGTCGAGCTGCCCGATCGACTGCGGGCCGCTCTGCACGAGCACGCCGCCCGCTGCTGCTACGACCAGGGCCGGCTGATCGAGGCCTGCCACCATTTCGAACGCGCGCTCGATCTGCGTGGCGAGGGCGACGCCGAGTTGCTGGACCGGGTCCGGACCGGGCTGGACGCGATCGCCGCCCAAGCCGCCGAGACCGGCTTCGGGCCGTACCCGCGCAGCTGGGACGAGGTGTTGGAGCGCGACCGGAGCCCGGTGCCCGCCCGCGACGGCGGCCAGGGCCTGTGGGGTTACGCGGACGCCGAGGGCGACATGGTCGTGCCGGCCCGGTACGCCGAGGCGCAGCCGTTCCGCGACGGTCTGGCCTGGGTACGCGGGCCGCAGACCGACCGCTGGTCGTTGATCGACCTGGCCGGCGAGACCGTGATCGAGCCGGCCTACCTCGCGGCACGCCCGTTCTCCGACGGCCTGGCCTGGGTGGTCCGGGACGAGAGTGGCTGGATGGCGGTGGACACCGCCGGGGAGGTGGCCGTACCGCCCGGCTTCGCCGAGGTACGGCCGTTCCGTAAGGGCGTGGCGACGGTCCGCCGGGAGGGCTGGGGCGCCGTCGACCGTACCGGTCGGATCGTGGTGCCGACCCGCTACCACGGTTTCCACACCACCCTCGCCGACGGTCGCTACATCGACGGCTTCACCGACGAGGGGCTGGCCGTGGTCGACCTGGCCGGCCGCAAGGGTGTGGTGGACCGCACCGGGCAGGTGATCGTCGCACCGGCGCACCCGGCGCTGCTGATCCACCCGGTCGCCTTCCTGGCGACCAACAGTGCCGGAAACTGGGGTGCGCTGGACCGGCGGGGCGCGGGACTGATCGACCCGATGTTCCAACATCCGGCCGCGGTGGTCACCGAGATCGAAGGGCTGCTCACCGACGCCAACCCGGTGCTCTGAGCGGGCTACGGGGTAGCCCGACGGCGGATGGTGACGCCTCAGGCCGCACAACCCGCCGGCTCGTACTGCTCCTTCTTGAACAGCTTGACTCGGCCCGGTGGCTTCGGGATGCCGCCCGAACTCGCGATGGGTCTCGCCTGGAAGATCCGGAGGAAGAAGTTCACGACCTTCACCACCGGTTCCGGGATCACGTACCCCACGGAGTAGGTCAGGTAGATCGACAGGCTGGCGCCGCGACAGTGGATGCTGCGGGTGCCCGGTGCGACCGGGAAGAACTGGGCGAGGGCCGAACCTCGCGCCACCCCGGTGGAGACACTGAACCCGAGGTGCAGCCCCGCCTTGAAGCCGAGGGCACCGATGCCGAGCGTGAAGGTCGTCTTGTAGGCCAGCACCACGCCGTTGGCGCCCACCGAGATGCCCTTCACCGAGTCCACCAGGCTGGAGCGCATGACGGGTCCCGCCGGCCGGTGCACGCCCCACCCGCCGTCGCGGTAGCCGAAGCCGAGCGTACCCCGCAGGTCGTAGCTGCCGGCGGCGCTGAGGTTGCCGTCCTTGGCGCTAAACGCCGTCTTGACCAGAACCTCCTGGCTGACGCTCAGGGTGAACGGGATCCCCAGGACGAGGCCGACCGGCACGGTGAAGTCGACCGGGATGGTGAAACGTCGGTCCAGTTGCCGGTCCGTACCGACCGTGCTGGCCCCCTTGATGCTGATGTCGAGGCCGCCACCGCCGTAGACCTGCAACTCGGCCACGCTGATCCCGCCGCCGGAGACGGCCAGGCGGAACCGCGCCGACGGGCTCTGCATCGCCAGCATGACGCTGGCGACGAACCGGATCTGCCCGTCGTCGTACGTGATGTCCGCGCCGACGCCGCCGCGGCAGCACCGGGGCCTGGTGGTGAAGCCGTTCGCACTCACCGGCTTGCCGCCGACGGACGGGCGGGGCATCTCGACGCGTTCCGGAGCCGGCGACGCGGGTGCGCGGCGCACCGCCGGTAGGGCCGCCGCGGCCCCGGCGGTGGGCGAGCCGGTGAACGCCGCGGGGCGTACCCCGGGCGACGGCGGCGACGCGGCGGTCACGGCGTCGTGATCGGTCCACAGCGCACCCTCTGCGCTGTAGGCGATGGGCTCGTCGATCGGCACCGGCTGGTCGCTGGCGAACTCACCGTCGCGGATCACGTCGGTGAGTTCGACCGGTGCGATGGTGACCGTCCGGGTGTCCCCCGCGTCACCCGCCGCCACCACCCGGCCCACTCCGCGCGAGGTGATGAACATGACCTTGCCCGGTGTCAGCTCCGACACCCCACGGGCGGCGGCGTCCAACGTCCAGGTCAGCCCGTCCACGGTGACCGAACGCACCGCCTCCGCGCCGGCCTCGACCAGCACGACGTCCGGCTGGTACGTGACCTTCGGATGCGGGCGGGGCGCCTGCCCGTAGTGGAGTTCGTTCTCGGTCAGCCGCTGCCCGGCCACCACGTGCTCCGCCGCGCCGGGTCGGTCGGCCCCGCCCCGCGTGCAGCCGGTCGCCGCGACCAGCACCACCAGCAGGCCGGCCAGCAGTGATCTGCGCATCTGTCCACCTCGTCGCCTCGGCCCCGGCCGGCGGCCGGGTCAGCAGAGGCCGGTCACCCGGCCGGGTCAGCAGGGGCCGGTCAACCCGGCCGGGTCAGCAGGGGCCGGTCAACCCGGCCGGGTCGGACCACACCGGGGAACCGGCGGGCGGGCGCTCAGAGCCGGTCCCGGACCAGTTCGGCGAGCCGGATCATCGTGGGCCGGTCGCGGCGGTCGACGACGCTCGTGACGACCCGCAGCGTGCAGTACCGGTCGCCGCTGGCGAAC
This sequence comes from Micromonospora phaseoli, assembly GCF_900109115.1. Lineage (GTDB taxonomy): Bacteria > Actinomycetota > Actinomycetes > Mycobacteriales > Micromonosporaceae > Micromonospora > Micromonospora phaseoli. The sequence continues at coordinate 31,475 of NZ_FNYV01000011.1, read as the reverse complement.
TCGACCTCGCCGGTGGAGAACCGCATCCCGTCGGCGGCCTCCTCGGGCTCGCCGAGGATCGGATCGGCGGACGGGAGTTTCCCGTCGACGGCGGTGCCGGGACTGCCGATGCCCAGTGTCACCGAGTGGTAGGTGTCCGGGTTCTCCCAGGTACAGCCGCCTTCGGAGCCGGGCACTCCGCCCGGGTTGTCCCCGATGATGTCGGTGACCTCGGCGTCGGTCAGCAGCGAGCAGCCGTCGATCTCCTCACCGCCGGCGTCGGGCCTGGATCCGCCGGAGGCGGGGGCGGCCTGGTCCGGGCCGGTCGAGGTGGCCGGCTCGGCCGTGCAGCCGGCCAGACCCAGGCCCAGGGTCATGGCCAGGGCGATGGTCGCTGTCATCCGTGCCGCGACGACGGGACGCCGCCGGGAACCGCTGGTGCTCAGCAGCAGGGTCATGGTGGTTCTCCAGTTGAGGATCGGAAACGGTCAGTGCCCCGGGGGTTGTGATCGGTCAGTGGCCGGGCGGCGGGCCGAGCAGCTCGATGCCGTGCCGGGCGGCGGCGTGGCCCAGCGCCGCCGGATCGACCGGTGCCGGGTCCGGCAGCCGCAGCTCCGTCGCCGGTTCCCCGGCCTCGGCGACGAACCCCTCGAAGCCGGCCGGTGTGGTGATCTGCAGCACCCGCAGGGGCTCGTCGGCGCCGACCACGAACGTGTGCGGGAGGCCGACCGGCAGCAGGACGAAGTCGCCGGGTCCGGCCTTCAGCTCCTCCCCCGCGCAGTGGAACACCGCGGATCCGGAGAGGACGTAGAACATCTCGTCCTCCAGTTGGTGGCGGTGCAGCGGCGGGGCGAAGCCGGGCGGGTTGACGAACTCGACCACGGTCAGCTGCCCACGGGTCTGTGTGCCGGCGGCCTTGACGGTGACGAGGTTGCCGGTGAACCAGTACGCCTCCCCCTCGTCGTGGCGGAGTAGCTGCGGGCGGATCGACACGGGACCTCCCCTGGTCGGATGCCGACTTCGGCATACACGGCACTATTGGATAGCTGATCGCTAATCGATAGCACGTTGTCTAGTGAATACATTGCTAGTATGACCGGGTCATGGATGAAGTCAAGGACGAAAAGCCGACCCGGCCGTACCGCTCCCGGGTCCGTGAAGAGAGCGCCCGGCGTACCCGGCAGGCGGTGGTCACCGCCGCGACCGAACTGTTCGTCGCCCGGGGCTACACGGCGACCTCACTGGCCGACGTCGCCGCGGCGGCCGGCGTCGCCCGGCCCACCGTCTTCGCCGCCTTCGGTTCGAAGGCGGCGCTGCTGCGCCAGGTACTCGACGAGGCGCTGGCCGGCGACGACGAGCCGATCCCGGTCGCCCAACGGCCCTGGTACCGGCCGGTGTGGGACGCGGACAGCCCAACGGCGGTGCTCGACGCGTACGCCGACGTGTGCACCCTGATCGGCGGGCGCACCGCCCGGGTGTTCGAGACCGTACGGCGGGCCGCCGACGGATCCTCCGAGACGGCCGAGGTCTGGCAGACCCTGCTGCGCAACCGGCGTTTCGGTGCTCGGATGGTGGTCGAGCGACTGGTCACCCTGGGACCGTTACGTCAGGGGTCCGACGTGGAGCGGGCCATCGACGAGGTGTGGTTCTACAACGACCCGGCCCACTACGGCGCGCTGGTGCACGACCTCGGCTGGGACGAGCAGACGTATCGGGGCTGGCTGGCCCGGAGCATGCGGTACGCGTTGCTGCCGGACTGAGCACGGCCACCGGACCGAGCACGGCCGCCGGGGCTGATCGCGGTCGCCGGTCTGATCGCGGTCGCCGTCGATCCTGGCGAGCGGGCTAGGGTCGGAGGATGGAATTCCGACACCTGGGCCGCTCCGGCCTCATGGTCAGTGAGATCTCGTACGGCAACTGGATCACCCACGGCTCGCAGGTCGAGGAGGATGCGGCGTTCGCCTGCGTCCGGGCCGCCCTCGACGCCGGCATCACCACCTTCGACACCGCCGACGTATACGCCGGCACCCGCGCCGAGGACGTACTCGGCCGGGCGCTGGAGCAGGAGCGGCGCGAAGGCCTGGAGATCTTCACCAAGGTGTACTGGCCCACCGGCCCGGGTCGCAACGACCGGGGCCTGTCCCGCAAGCACATCATGGAGTCGATCAACGGATCGCTGCGCCGGCTGCGGACCGACTACGTGGACCTCTACCAGGCCCACCGGTTCGACTACAGCACTCCGCTGGAGGAGACGATGGAGGCCTTCGCCGACGTCGTGCACTCCGGCAAGGCGCACTACATCGGCGTCTCGGAGTGGAAGGCGTCGCAGATCCGCGAGGCCCACGCCCTCGCCCGGGAGCTGCGCATCCCGCTGGTCTCCAGCCAGCCGCAGTACTCGATGCTCTGGCGGGTCATCGAGACCGAGGTCGTGCCCACCAGCGAGGAGCTGGGCATCGGGCAGATCGTCTGGTCGCCGATGGCGCAGGGCGTGCTCTCCGGCAAGTACCTCCCCGGCCAGCCGCCGCCGGCCGGTTCCCGGGCCACCGACGAGAAGTCCGGTGCGGGCTTCATCGCCAAGTGGCTGACCGACGACGTGTTGACCCGCGTGCAGCAGCTGCGGCCGCTGGCCGACCAGGCCGGGCTGAGCATGGCCCAGCTGGCCATCGCCTGGGTGCTGCAGAACCCCAACGTGTCGTCGGCCATCATCGGGGCGTCCCGCCCCGAGCAGGTGCACGACAACGTCAAGGCGGCCGGCGTCAAGCTCGACGCCGGCCTGCTCAAGGCGATCGACGACATCGTCGACCCGGTGGCCGAGCGCGACCCCGCGCGTACCGAGTCGCCGGCGCAGCGGCCCTGACCACACCGCGCCCGGCCGGTGCGGCACGCGCCGGCCGGGCGCTCGGCGTGACCGCCGCCGACCGGTGGCCCGGTCAGCTCTGCCAGAAGCGGATCAGCTCAAGGCCGGTGGCGTAGAGCCAGGGCGGCAGGCCGATGAGGTCGCCGATCGCGAAGACCGCGTCGAAGAACCAGCCACCGATGCGCGGGTTCCACAGCAGCGCGAAGAGCAGGATGAAACCGTACGGCGCGAAGAGGTCGTACATCCGCCGGTACTGCGGGCCCAGCCACGGCTGGATCATGTTGCCGCCGTCCAGGCCGGGCACCGGCAACAGGTTGAGCAGGCTGGCGGTGACCTGTAGGAAGGCGAGCAGCGCCACGGCGGCCCAGAACTCCACCGGCCCGCCACCGGGCGCGCCGATGCGCAGCACCGCCACCAGCACCAGCGCGAAGACCACGTTGGTGGCCGGGCCGGCGAGGCTGACCAGGGTGTGCCGCAGCCGACCGGGGATCACGTGCCGGTCCACCCAGACCGCGCCGCCCGGCAGCCCGATGCCGCCGAGCAGCACCACCGCCACCGGCAACGCGATGGACAGCAGCGGGTGGCTGTACTTCAGCGGGTTGAGCGTCAGGTAACCGCGGTGGGCCACGCCCCGGTCGCCGAACCGGTACGCGAGCACGGCGTGGGCGTACTCGTGCAGGCAGAGCGAGACCAGCCAACCGGAGACGACGAAGCCGAACACGGCGAGCCGGACGTTGCCGATCCCGTGCCAGGTAAGCAGGGCGCTGGTGACCAGCAACGCGACCAGGGCTCCGAAGACCGGGCTGGGCCGGAACGCCGCCCGGGGGATGCCCAGCGCCAGCGGCTCGGCGTCCCGGGGCGCCATCACTCCGCCACGGGCAGCAGGCTCATCCGGTAATCCACCCGATCGTCCTCGAGCAGCGCGACCGAGGTGACGCCGGATGCCGCGAGCTCCCGCCAGGACTGGCCGATCCAGGACTCGGCGTCCGCCTGGCTGCCGAACGACTCGGCCGGGCCGTCGACCGACTCGCCGTTCGCGCCCTCGTACCGCCAGCTCCACGCCATGTGCGCGTCTCCCCTCGCCGCTGATGTCCCGTGGGACGGACCCCCGCCAGCGTAGTCGCACCGCCGGGCCGGCGACCCGGCCACGGGCGTCGATCGACCGCCGGCACCCCGCTCGGCACCGGCCCGGGTCTCGCGCCGAGGCAGTCCCTTCGAGTACGGCGACTGAACCATCACCGGGCGGGGTATGCCCCGCTGGAGGAGATCGTTCGCGACGGGGAGGCGGCGATGACTAAACCCATACCGGAGATGGACACGGCGCAGCTACGCGACATCGCGGTGACCGGCGGAATCCAGGGGGCACCGGAGATGGACCGGCAGGAACTGATCGACGCCCTGATCGCGCGCCCCGGCGAGGGCGCCTGGCAGGAGGATCCGAAGCCGGCCGACGTCAACCCGAACGACTACCTCCAGCGGGCTCCCGGGCAGGACTGAGCCGGCCCGGCAGCGGTCGGCGGCGGCGCGTACCTGCGATGCCTCGCCCGGCCCGCTGGCCGTAAGGTACGACCATGTCCCTAGACGGGTGGAACACGCTTCTGGTCCTCGGCGGCATCCGGTCCGGCAAGTCGGAGTTCGCCGAGTCCCTGGTGGCCGACGCGGCCACGGTCCGGTATGTGGCCACCGCGCCCAGCGGAGGCGACGACGACCCGGAGTGGGCGGGACGACTCGCCGCGCACCGCGCCCGCCGACCGGCGACCTGGCGCATCGAGGAGACCGCGACCGACCCGCGCCGGCTCGCCGACGTGATCGCCAGCGCGCGGCCGGACGAGACGCTGCTCGTCGACGACCTCGGCGGCTGGGTGGCCGTCCTGCTCGACCCGGCTCACCAGCCGGCCGACGACACCGCCACCGTCGACGAACTGGCCACCGCCGTTCGGGCCTGTGCGGCGCGGCTGGTGCTGGTCAGCCCCGAGGTCGGGCTCTCCCTGGTACCGACGACGCCGCTGGGCCGGGCGTTCACCGACGCGCTCGGCACAGTCAACCGGGCGGTCGCCGACGCCTGCGACACGGTGGTCCTGATCATCGCCGGCCAGCCGTGCCGACTGAAGCCGGTCACCGCCGAGCCGGCACCGACCGCCGTGCTCCCGCCGGTGCGGACCGCCGCCGGCAGCCCCGGTGCGACGGTGCCCACGCAGACCGGCCCCGTCAGCGCGCAGACCGGCCCCGTTAGCGTGCAGCAGGTCAACGGCAGCGGCCCCGCGCTGCCCGAGTCGCCGCCGGTGACCACCCCCGACCCGCCCGCCGACGCCACCGCCCCCGACGCCACCGCCCCCGACGCCATCGGCCCCGACGGCCCGACGGCGCCCAGCACCGCCCGCCCGGCAACCGCAGCCGAGGTGGACATCCGGCCCGGCATGCAGTTGCCGATGCCGGACGAGTACGCCGGGCCGCAGGCCGTGGAGCGGCTGGCCACCCTCGACGTGCCCGGCACCGGCCTCGGCGTGCTGGAGCAGGTGGTCTCGTTCGCCGCCGCCACCCAGGGCACCCCCACCCCGGCAGCCTGGCAGGCGGTGCGGGTGCTGCTGCTGCACGGCGACCACGCCGGTGGCGTCGCCGCCGGCACGGTGGCCGGCGAGTCGGCCCGGCGGGCCGAGCAGGCCCGCGCCGGCCAGGGCGTACTCGCCCGGCTGGCGGCCGGGAGCGCGGCCAGCCTGCAGGTGGTGGACGCCCCCACCGCCGCACCCATCGAGCACGGACCGGCGCTCAGCGCCGAGCAGGTGGAGTCGTCCCTGCGCTACGGCTGGCGGCTCGCCGAGGAGGCCGCGGACGCCGGCGTACAGCTGCTGGTGCTGGCCGCGTGTGGCGCCGGCACCGAGGCCACGGCCGCCGCGGTGCTTGCCGCGACCGCCGGCGCCGAACCGCCCGCGGTGCTCGCCCGGGTGGTCACCGGCGGCGGCGAGATCGACGACATCGCCTGGATGGCCCGCTGCGCGGCGATCCGGGACGCGCTGCACCGCACCCGCCGGTCCTCCCGCGACGCCCGGGACGTGCTGGCCGAGCTGGGCGGCGGGGACATCGCCGTCGCCACCGGCGTCCTGCTCGGCGCGACCGCGCGCCGGATCCCGGTGCTGCTGGACGGGCCCGTCGGCGTGGCCGCCGGGATGGTCAGCCGGGATCTGGCCGGGCAGACGCGGCACTGGTGCCTGCTGGCCGACCACGGCGGGCACCCCGCCGTGGCGCTCGCCGCCGACGTGCTCGGCCTGACGCCGCTGGCGGAGCTGCGGCTCGACCTCGGCGAGGGGGCGAACGCGCTGACCGTGCTGCCGTTGCTGCGCTCGGTGCTGGCGCTGGCCGCCGCCCTGCCGCCCCGGCCGGACGAGCCGGCGGCGGGCGCGGGCGAGGACGGACCGGCGGCGGGTGAAGACGGCCCGGCGGCGGGCGAGGACGGCCCGGCGGCGGGCGAGGACGGGTCGGAGCCCGAGCCCGTCGAGGAGACCGAGCCCGACTTCCGCGAGCCGGAGCCCCACGGACCGGGGCCGGCGACCACGCAACCGGCACCCCAACCGGCGGACAGCTCCGGCTCGCGTGCCGGCTGAGCCACGCCTGCGCGACGGAGCGCGGCTGGCACTGACCACCCTCACCGTCGCGCCGGTGCGCGCCGGCCGGATCGACCGGGTCACCGCCGGCACGGCGATGGCGCTCGCCCCGGTGGTCGGCGCGCTGCTCGGCGTACCGCTGGCGGGTGTGCTGTTGACGCTCGGCGCGGTCACCGCGCCGCTGGTCGCCGCCGCGGTGACCGTCGCCGTCGGTGCCCTGCTGACCCGGGGGCTGCACCTGGACGGGCTGGCCGACACCGTGGACGCGCTCGGGTCGTACCGGCGTGGTCCGGCCGCGCTGGAGATCATGAAGAAGCCTGACGTCGGGCCGTTCGGCGTGGTCGCGCTCGTACTCGTCCTGCTGGTGCAGGCCGCGGCGCTGGCGGAACTGGCCGGCCGGTCCTGGCCGGCGACGCTGGCGGCCGTGGTGACGGCGGTCGCCGCCGGCCGGCTGGGGGTGACGCTCGCCTGCCGGCGGGGCGTTCCGGCGGCCCGCCCGGAGGGCCTCGGCGCGCTGGTGGCCGGCACCGTCGGGCCGGTCGCGCTGGCCACCGGGACGATCGCCGTCGCGCTGCTCGCGGTCGCGGCGGTGCCGGAGCGTCCCTGGCAGGGGCCGGTCGCCGTGCTCGGCGCGCTCGCCGTCGCGGCCGGGCTGCTCAGGCACGTGGTACGCCGCCTCGGCGGGATCACCGGTGACGTGCTCGGCGCGACCGTCGAACTGGTCACCACGCTGGTCTACCTGGGACTGACCCTGTCCGGCTGATCCGGCCGGTCGACGCCGGGTAGCGTTCTCCCACGACAGCACCGGCGCGGCCACCCGGGGGAAACACATGCTCATCACCGACGACTTCCTGCCCGTCCCGGTCCCGGAGTCGCTCAGCGCGACGTACCTGGTGCCGACGGTGGGACTGCCATCGGTGACCGCGCGGACGGCGGTGAGCGGGCTGGCCGGCCGGCTCGCCGAGCCGGTGCACGGGTTGGCCCGGCAGATGCTGGACAGCCCGCTGATGAGCGTCGACGTGCGGCCGATCGGCGAGTTCCCGGAGCTGCCGCCGGATCTGCTCAGCGCGTTCGGGGCGGGTGCGGAGCAGCTGGACCGGCTGGCCGCCGCGAGCCACCTGGTGGTGGTGCAGGCCGAGTACCGGCCGGGCTGGCCGCCCGCGCACGAATGGGCCGCCCGGGCGGTGGCCGCCGCGGTCGCGGAGACCGTCGGCAGCGACGTGGTGGACGTCTTCGGTCTGCAGTTCCTGGACCCGGCGGCGGCGCTGCGTACGCTGCCCGACGCCCAGGGTCGGGTGCGGCTGGTCGACTGGGTGCTCGTCCCCTACTCGTCGGATGCCGAGGGACTCTGGTTCACCACCAAGGGGCTGCGCCGCTTCGGCCTGCTGGAGTTGCAGACCCAGGGCGTGCCCGACCATCTCACCCGGGCCTGGGGTGCGGTGATGACCGGCGCCGCCCGGCGGCTGCTGCGCGACTGGACCGACGGGCTGACCGGCGACGACGTGCCGGCGTTCGTGCAGCTGCCGGTGCTGGCGACGGTGACCGGGCACGACATCGCGGTGGCGTACGGCAATCCGGAGCAGCACGGGGCGACCGCGCCGGTGCTGCTCCGGCTGGAGCTGGATCCGGCCACCGACCCGGAGGCCGACTCGTTCCTGAGCCTGCGCCCGCCGGCCGGGCATGCCGGTCCGGCCGGACGGTACTTTGCCGCCGCCTGCGCCACGCTCTTCGCCGGCATCCAGCCCGACGTGCGCTACGCCCGTGCGGACGACGCGATGAGTCGGGCGGTCGCCACCGCCCGCGCCGGCCTCGGCGACATCCGGGCCCGGTTCCGCGGCGGGCGCCTGCCCGCCGAGACCCAACTCGTGGTCAAGTACGGCCTGCCGGGTGTCGACGGCCCCGAGTACGTCTGGGCCGGCGTCACCTCCTGGGACTCCCCGGAGCGGATCGTCGGCGTCAGCGCCAGCGACTCCAACACCGATGCCACGGTGCGGATCGGCTCCCCCGTCGCGGTGGAGGCCGCCGACATCGTCGACTGGGCCGTCCTCGACGCCACCGGCGTCATCGAGGGCGGCTGGACCCAGGCCGTCCTCGACGCCGGCAACCCCCCCACCCCCTGACCATCACTGTTGATCAAGAAGTTTGGGTCAGATCTCGCCGTGATCGGCGACGCGAACTTCTTGATCAACGCGGTCTCGGCTTCGGGTGGGTTACTTGACGGAGGGGTGGACGAAGGGGGGGCGGGTCAGGCGGACGGGGGTGCGGCGGTTGCGGATGTCGACGTGCAGCTCGGCGCCGTCGGGAAGGGCGGGGGCGGTGTCGATCAACGCGAGGGCGATGCCCTGCTTCAGCGTCGGGCTGAAGGTGCCGCTGGTGACGGTGCCGACCCGCTCGTCGCCCGAGTACACCGCCATGCCCGCACGTGGAATGGCGCGGTCGACGGCCGCCAGGCCGCGCAGCGTACGGCGAGGGCCGGCGGTCTTCTCCGCGAGCAGCACGTCACGGCCCCAGAAGGCCGGCTTGTCCCAGCCGACCGCCCAGCCCGAGCGGGCCTGCACCGGCGTGATCTCCAGCGACAGGTCCTGGCCGTGCAACGGGTAGCCCATCTCGGTGCGCAGCGTGTCCCGGGCACCCAGCCCGCAGGCCCGGGGCGCCGGCTCGGCGGCGAACAGCGCGTCCCAGACCGTGACCGCGTCACCGGCCGGTACCACCAGCTCGTAGCCCAGCTCACCGGTGTAGCCGGTCCGGCACACGGTCAGCTCGACACCGTCGAGCGTCGCCGCCGAGAAGCTCATGTATCCGTGCTCGGTGGGCAGGCCCAGGCCGCTCAGCAGCTGCGCCGACCGGGGGCCCTGCACCGCCAGCACGGCGTACGCCTCGTGCTCGTCGGTCACCGTGACCTGCGGTGGCGCGGCGGCGCGCAGCCGGCGCACCACCTCGGCGGTGTTCGCGGCGTTCGGGATGAGGAAGACGTGGTCGTCGGCGTGCAGATAGACGATGATGTCGTCCACCACGCCGCCGGTGGCCTCGTCGCAGCAGAGGGTGTACTGCGCCCGGCCCGGCCCGATCCGTCCCAGGTCGTTGCTGAGGCAGGCGTCGACGAACTGGGCCGCTCCCGGGCCGGTCACCCGCACCTTGCCCAGGTGCGAGACGTCGAACACGCCGACCTCGGTACGCACCGCGGCGTGTTCCCGGAGCACCCCGCCGCCGGCGTACTCCAGCGGCATCTCCCAGCCGCCGAACGGGGCGAACTTGGCGCCGAGCGCGGTGTGTCGCTCACCCAGCGGAGAACGACGCAGCCGGGTCACGGCGGCATCGGTGGTCACGTCGGTCATGGGTGCAACTTACCGGGACGCCCCCGGCTGGTTAGCATCGGCGAGACCGTCGGATCACCCGGCGGGGCAGCAACGACGTCCGGCGGGTAAATCATCCGCCGGGGAACCTAACCGCCGGTACGCCACCCCGCGACCGGCCCGGCCCGCCCGGGAGCAGCCTCCGTGACATCGCCCAGCACCACCCTGAGCCTGGTCGACACCGACCCCGCCGAGCTCGCCGTCGACGCGATCGTGATCGGCGTGCACGTTACGACCGGCGAACAGGACGCCACCAGCGGCCTCGCCGGCACCCTGCTGCTCGCCAGCGGTGCCGAGAGCATTGCCGCCGCCTTCGACGGCAAGCTGACCGAGACGCTCGCGCTGCTCGGTGCGACCGGCGGCCCGGGCGAGGTGATCAAGCTGGCGACGCTGGGCACCGTCACCGCTCCGGTGATCGCCGCGGTCGGCCTGGGCCCGGAGCCCAGCGGCGCGGCGCCCGCGCCGGAGGCGCTGCGCCGGGCGGCGGGAGCCGCGGTGCGGGCCCTGGCCGGCGCGCCCCGGGTGGCCGTCGCGCTGCCGCTGCCCGACGACGCCGACGCCAACGCCGCGCTGCGCGCGGTCGCCGAGGGCGCGCTGCTGGGCGGGTACCGCTTTGCCGGGTACAAGACCCGTCCCCAGCCGACCCGGCGGGAGCCGGTGGCCGAGGTGCTGGTGGCCGTGCCGGACGCCGCGGACGCGGCAGCCCAGGCCGAGGTCGTCCGGGCTGCGACGGTGGCCGCCGCGGTCCGGCGTACCCGGGACTGGGTCAACATCGCCCCGAACGAGCAGCGCCCACCGGCCTTCGCCGACGCGGTCGCCGAGGCCGGTCGCGGGGCGGGCCTCGAAGTGGAGGTGCTCGACGAGGTCGCGCTGCGCGAAGGTGGGTACGGCGGCATCATCGCCGTCGGCCAGGGCTCGGAGGCCCCGCCCCGGCTGGTCAAGCTGACCTACACCCCGGACGGCGGCGGCACCGGCAAGCGGGTCGCCCTGGTCGGCAAGGGCATCACGTTCGACACCGGCGGCGTCTCGATCAAGCCGGCGCAGGGCATGTGGGAGATGAAGTCCGACATGGCCGGGGCGGCGGCGGTGGCCGCCACCATGCTCGCGGTGGCCGAGTTGAAGCCGCCGGTGGCGGTGACCGCGTACGTGCCGATAGCGGAGAACATGCCGTCGGGGACCTCGTACCGGCCGGGCGACGTGATCACCATGTTCAACGGCAAGAAGGTGGAGGTGCTCAACACCGACGCCGAGGGCCGCATGATCCTCGGCGACGCGATGGCGCGAGCCTGCGCGGACGGCTGCGACTACCTCCTGGAGACCTCCACCCTCACCGGCGGGCAGGTGGTCTCGCTGGGCAAGCGGATCTCCGGCGTGATGGGCACCACCGAGCTGTGCGAGCGGGTCCGCACCGCCGGCGACGCGGTCGGTGAGCCGGCCTGGCCGATGCCGCTGCCGGACGACGTACGCAAGGGCATGGACTCCGACGTCGCCGACATCTCGCAGGTCAACGCGGGCATGGATCGGGCCGGCCACATGCTCCAGGGTGGGGTCTTCCTGCGCGAGTTCGTCACCGACGACGTCTCCTGGGCGCACCTCGACATCGCCGGGCCGTCCTACCACCCGGGCGAGGCCACCGGCTACTGGACCAAGGGCGGCACCGGCGTGCCCGTCCGCACCCTGCTCCACCTGATCGACGACGTCGCCGCCAACGGCTGACGTGCAAGGAGGGGCCCCTGTTAACGCCTGGCGTATAGCAGGGGGCCCCTTTTAACGCCCTGGCCCGACCGGCCGCCGGCGCGGCGCGGTGCGGTGCGGTGTGTCAGTACCGCTCGGGGCGGCGCTTGCGGCGCTCGTTGTAGTCGCGCATCCGCTGCGGGTAGCCCATCAGCGCGACGTCGTAGATCGGGATACTCAACCGGTACGCGAAGCGCCGCGCACCGTCCGGCCCGTCGATGCGGCGCCGGGTCCACTCACCGTCGTCGGCGATCAGGATGACGGTGGTCTCGGTGACCGTGGTGCGAGGCTCGATGAACGCCTCGACGCCCTTTCGGCTGCGGATAAAGTTCTCAAGGTGCTCCAGGTCGGCACGATTCACCGTACGGTCGGGGTCAGCCGCGCGTGCCCGCTTACGTCGCCGGAACAGTCCCACCGAGCCGTCTCCCCACCCGTCCGTCATCGAAAGCAGTGCCAAGGGTACGTGGCCGCGACGTGTCGTTGGGCACCTCGGTACGCGGGTGCCGCGCGGTGGTGACAAGATGACCGGGGTGGGGTGTGTCCTTGTTACCCCACCGTGACCCCCGATGCAGCGAAGCGACCTGGGAGTTGGACGTGAGCGAGCCGAACGACGCAACCTTCGACATCGTCATCCTCGGAGGTGGTAGCGGCGGCTACGCGACCGCCCTGCGCGCCGTCCAGTTGGGCCTGACGGTCGCGCTGGTCGAGAAGGGCAAGCTGGGCGGCACCTGCCTGCACAACGGCTGCATTCCGACCAAGGCGCTGCTGCACGCCGCCGAGATCGCCGACCAGACCCGCGAGTCGGAGCAGTTCGGCGTCAAGGCCGAGCTGGTCGGCATCGACATGGCGGGGGTGAACTCGTACAAGGACGGCGTGGTCTCCCGGCTCTACAAGGGCCTGCAGGGCATGCTCAAGGGCAACAAGTCGATCACCATCGTGGAGGGGCACGGCCGGTTGGTCGCCCCGAACACGGTCGAGGTGGACGGCAAGCGGTACACCGGCCGCAACGTGGTGCTGGCCTCCGGCTCGTACGCCAAGAGCCTGCCCGGCCTGGAGGTCGACGGCGAGCGGGTCATCACCAGCGACCACGCCCTGACCCTGGACCGGGTGCCGACCTCGGCGATCGTGCTCGGCGGCGGCGTGATCGGCGTCGAGTTCGCCAGCGTGTGGAAGTCCTTCGGGGTGGACGTGACCATCATCGAGGCGCTGCCCCGGCTGGTCGCCGCGGAGGACGAGGAGTCGTCCAAGGCGCTGGAGCGGGCGTTCCGCAAGCGGAAGATCAACTTCAAGGTCGGCAAGCCGTTCGAGAAGGTCGAGAAGACCGACAACGGCGTCAAGGTGACCATCGCCGGCGGCGAGACCGTCGAGGCCGAACTGCTGCTGGTCGCCGTGGGTCGGGGCCCGAACACGGCCGACCTCGGTTACGAGGAGCAGGGCGTCAAGATCGACCGCGGCTACGTGCTGACCGACGAGCGGCTGCGAACCGGGGTGCCGAACGTCTACGCGGTCGGCGACATCGTGCCCGGCCTCCAGCTCGCCCACCGCGGCTTCCAGCAGGGCATCTTCGTCGCCGAGGAGATCGCCGGCCAGAACCCGGCGGTGATCGACGAGGCGGGCATCCCCCGGGTGACCTACTGCGACCCGGAGCTCGCCTCCGTCGGCCTCACCGAGGCGAAGGCCAGGGAGCAGTACGGTGCCGACAAGGTCAAGACCTACAACTACAACCTCGGCGGCAACGGCAAGAGCCAGATCCTCAAGACGGCCGGCTTCGTGAAGCTGGTGCGGATCGAGGACGGTCCCGTGGTCGGCGTACACATGGTCGGCGCCCGGGTCGGCGAGTTGGTCGGCGAGGCGCAGCTGATCTACAACTGGGAGGCGTACCCGGGCGAGGTGGCGCAGCTCGTGCACGCCCACCCGACGCAGAACGAGGCCCTGGGCGAGGCGCACCTCGCCCTCGCCGGCAAGCCGCTGCACGCGCACGCCTGACCACGACGTATCCGCGGCGTCCGGCGACGGGCGATGATCCCCCCACCAGGGAAATGAAGGAGTCTGGAGAACATGCCGGTATCGGTCACCATGCCCCGGCTCGGTGAGAGCGTCACCGAGGGCACCGTCACGCGCTGGCTCAAGCAGGAGGGCGAGACCGTCGAGGTCGACGAGCCGCTGCTGGAGGTCTCCACCGACAAGGTCGACACCGAGATCCCGTCCCCCGCGGCCGGCGTGCTGACCCGGATCGTGGTGGGCGAGGACGAGACGGCTGAGGTCGGCAGCGAGCTGGCGGTGATCTCCGGCGAGGGCGAGTCGGCCGGCGGCGAGGCCGCCCCGCAGCAGCAGGAAGAGGCCCCAGCGGAGCAGGCCGCCGAGGCGGCCGAGCAGCCGCAGGCCGAGGCGGAGCAGCCGGCCGTCGAGGAGCCGGCCGAGCAGCCGGCCCAGGCCGCACCCGCGGCGTCGGGCGAGGGCACCCCGGTGCAGATGCCCGCGCTCGGTGAGAGCGTCACCGAGGGTACGGTCACCCGCTGGCTCAAGCAGGTCGGTGAGACCGTCGAGGTCGACGAGCCGCTGCTGGAGGTCTCCACCGACAAGGTCGACACGGAGATCCCCTCGCCGGTCGCCGGTACGGTCCTGGAGATCAAGGTCGCCGAGGACGAGACCGCCGAGGTCGGTGCCACGCTGGCCGTGGTCGGTGCCGCCGGCGGCGCCCCGGCCGAGGCGAAGCCGAAGCCGGAGCCGAAGCCCGAGCCGAAGGCGGAGGCCAAGCCCGAACCGAAGCCCGAACCGCAGGTGTCGGAGCCGACGCCGGGCATGTCGTACAACGAGCCGGCGGCGGAGGCCGAGACCTCGCCGGAGCCGGTCAAGGCGGAGCAGGCCGCGCAGCCGCCGACGCCGACTGCGGCTCCGGAGCGCGCCGCCGCACCCGCCGCCAACGGCGAGGCCGCCGGTTACGTCACCCCGCTGGTCCGCAAGTTGGCCGGCGAGCACAACGTGGACCTGGCCTCGGTCAACGGCACCGGCGTCGGCGGTCGGATCCGCAAGCAGGACGTGCTGGACGCGGCCGAGAAGGCCAAGGCGGCCAAGGCCGCCCCGGCCCCCGCGCAGCAGCCGGCCGCTGCCTCGGCCCGGGCCGCCGAGAAGCCGCAGCCGAGCACCAAGCGCGGCACCACCGAGAAGCTGCCCCGGATCCGCTCGGCAATCGCCAAGCGGATGCTCCAGTCGTTGCACGACATGGCGCAGCTCACCACGGTGATCGAGGTGGACGTCACCAAGGTCGCCAAGCTGCGGGCGCAGGCAAAGGACTCGTTCCTCCAGCGGCACGGCGTCAAGCTGTCGTTCCTGCCGTTCTTCGCCCTGGCGGCGATCGAGGCGCTGCAGGCCTACCCGATCGTCAACGCCAGCATGGATCTCGACGCCGGGACGATCACCTACCCGGACGCCGAGAACCTCGGCATCGCCGTGGACACCGAGCGGGGTCTGCTGGTGCCGGTCATCCACAACGCCGGTGACCTGAACCTGGGCGGCATCGCCAAGCGGGTCGCCGACCTGGCCGAGCGCACCCGGACCAACAAGATCAGCCCGGACGAGATCGCCGGTGCGACCTTCACGCTGACCAACACCGGCAGCCGGGGTGCCCTGTTCGACACCCCGATCGTGCCCTCGCCGCAGTCGGCGATGCTGGGCACGGGTGCCGTGGTCAAGCGTCCGGTCGTGGTGAACGACCCGGAGCTGGGAGAGGTGATCGCGGTACGCCAGATGGTCTACCTGGCCCTCTCGTACGACCACCGGCTGATCGACGGCGCCGACGCGGCCCGCTTCCTGGTCTCGGTCAAGGAGCGGCTGGAGGCCGGCAACTTCGAGGCCGAGCTGGGCCTGTAACCCACCGCCTCGGCAAAGGGCGCCCCGGGTCCACCCCGGGGCGCCCTTCCCTCTCCCCACGGGCTCCGCGATCTTGCACCTCGGTCGCCGCGCCGGGACCGGCTTCGCGCGGCCGTCGCCCGACTGCTCGAAGCGGGCCCGACGGCCGGCACGATCCGGCCCGACGTCGACCCCGGTGACGTACTCGGGGTGTCCCTGGCCACCGGCGTACGGGAGCAGCGTGACCAGGCACGACGGCTGCTCGACCTGCTGATGGACGGCCTGCGGTACCGCCCGCGGGGCTGATCCGAAACCCGCCTCCCGCCCGGGTGTGCGCTGCCAGACTCAGGCGATGGGCGACAGCGGCTGGCGGGGACGGTTGGGGCCGGCCGTCAGCATCGCGCCCGCCGCCCGGGTCGACAAGTTCGAGATCTTCTTCGACCTGGTCTTCGTCTTCTCGTTCTTCATCATCACCCGGGCCACCGCCGCGAACATCAACGGCCGGCAACTGCTGCACGCACTGCTCGTGCTCGCGGTGCTCTGGTGGTGCTGGGTGGTGCACACGGTGGTGGCGACCCGGGTCCGGATCGGCGAGGGTTTCGTGCCCGTGCTGATGGTCGTCGGGATGGCCGCGCTGTTCTGCTTCGCGCTCGCCCTGCCGCAGGCGTTCGGGGACCCGCAGACCAGCGAGGCCGGGCCGATGGTGGTGGCGATCAGTTACGTGGTGATCCGCGCCGTGCACCTGACCCTGTTCCTGCATATCGTCCGCGACAAGCCGGCGGAACGTCGGCAACTCCTGCGCTACGCCCCCGAGCTGGCCCTGAGCACCGTCCTGCTGCTGGTCGCCGCACTGCTGCCCGCGCACATTCCCCACACCGCCATGGCCGAGATCGTCCGGGACGCGCTCTGGGTGACCGTCGTCCTGCTCCAGTACGGAACGGGGCTGCTCGCCAAGACCTGGGGCTGGCAGGTGACCTCGGCGGAGCACTGGACCGAGCGGTACGACCTGATCCTGATCATCGCGCTGGGCGAGTCGGTGATCTCCGTCGGCGTCGGCAGCAACCTGCTCGGCCAGGCACCGACCTGGCCGGGGGTGACCGCCGCCGTGTTCGGGATCGTCTTCACCGCCGCCCTCTGGTGGGCGCACTACGACCTGGTCGGTCCGGCCGCCCGGATCGCCCTGCACTCCACCCTGGGTAGACGACGGGTGCTGATGGCCCGCGACGCGTACGCGTACCTCTACCTGCCGATGATCGCCGGGATCATCATGTTCGCCCTCGGCGCCGAGGGCATCGTGCACGACGTCGCCGAGCCCGGCGTGCCGGTCACCGAGCAGGCGGCCGGGCCGGACGTACCGCTGCTCTTCGGCGGGGTGTTCCTCTACCTGGCCGGGAACATGCTGTTCCAGCTGCGCACCCTGCACACCCTGTCCTGGCTGCGGCTCGGCACGCTGGGCGTGCTCGCCGCCAGCGTCCCGGTCGCCATGCTCCTGCCCGGGCTCGCCGCCCTCGGTCTGCTCACCGCGATCTGCGTCGGCATGATCGCCGCCGAGGTGGTGCTGATGTCCGAGGCCCGGCACGCGCTGCGCGCGGTCGTCCTCGAAGAACGAACCGCCTACGAGGCATACGAAGCGCAGTACCGCGCCCGCTGGCACGGCATGCCCCCCGGCACGACCTGACCGGACCGAGGCGCGGGCGAGTCATGGCACCACCGCCCGGGTGAGCGCTGATCCGACGAGTGGCGGGGAGCCCTGCCCGGGGTGCGCTTGACTTCGAGTGTGCTCGAAACGGGACGCTGGTCGCCATGACGACGACACGCGTACTGGGTCGCAGCGGGATCGAGGTCAGCGCGATCGGCATGGGGTGCTGGGCGATCGGCGGACCACTGTGGGGCGACGACAAGCAACCGTTGGGCTGGGGTGAGGTGGACGACGAGGAGTCGGTCCGGGCCGTCCACGCGGCGCTCGATCATGGGGTGACCCTCTTCGACACGGCCAGCAACTACGGTGCCGGGCACAGCGAGCGGGTGCTCGGCCGGGCCCTCGCCGGCCGCCGGGACCGGGTGGTGATCGCCACCAAGTTCGGCTTCACCTCCGACGAGGCGACCCGCCGGGCTACCGGCGAGGACCATCGGCCCGAGTACGCGGTGGCCAGCCTGGAGGCGTCGCTGCGTCGGCTCGACACCGATCACGTCGACCTGTACCAACTCCACCTCAACGACCTTGCCCCGACGCTCGCGCTCGACCTGGTCGACACGCTGGAGGCCCTGGTCAGCAAGGGCAGGATCCGGGCGTACGGGTGGAGCACCGACGATCCCGTCTCGGCGGCGGTCTTCGCGGCTTCCGCCCCGCACTGCACGGTGATCCAGCACGAGCAGTCGGTGCTGCGGGACAACGCCGAGATGCTGGCGGTCTGCGAGTCCCACGACCTCGGCAGTATCGCCCGGGGGCCCCTGGCGATGGGGCTGCTCACCGCGGCGACCCGGAGGCTCGGCGCGGACGACGTGCGGGGCCGGGCACCGGAGTGGCTGCCCTGGTTCGCCGACGGTCGACCGGCTCCGCAGTGGGCGCAGCGGGTGGCCCGGGTCCGCGCCGCGCTCACCTCCGACGGCCGTACCCTCGCCCAGGGCGCGCTCGGCTGGCTGCTGGCCCGCAGCCCCCGTACGGTGCCGATCCCCGGCTTCCGGACGGTGACCCAGGTCGAGGAGAACGTCGGTGTGCTGGCCCATGGCCCGCTGCCCGATGACGCCTACGCCGAGGTCGAGCTGCTCCTGTCGGACCTGCGCCCGGCCACCGCCGGGCAGCTGCCAGCGGACCTGCGCCCGGCCACCGCCGGGCACCCGCCGGAGGACCTGCGCCCGGCCGGCGCGGGGGCGTAACGGCCTCGACCGGGCCGAGCCGCCGCGCGTACCCGAAGATGTAGGGCATGCGGATCCTCATGGCCGGCGCGTCCGGCTTCCTCGGCACCCGGCTGGTCGACCTGCTCGTCGCCGACGGGCACCAGGTGACCCGGCTGGTACGACGGCCGCCACGCGCCGTCGACGAGCGGCAGTGGTCGCCGTCGGCGGCGCAGTTGGACCCGGCGCTGGTTGCCGAGTCCGACGCGGTGGTCAACCTGGCCGGCGCCGGAGTCGGCGACCGGCGCTGGAACGACCGGTACAAACAGCTCATCCGGTCGAGTCGGGTTGACACCACCAGCACCCTGGCCACCACGATCGCCGGGTTGCCGGCGGCCGACCGGCCCGAGGTGCTGGTGAACTCCTCGGCGATCGGCTGGTACGGCAACACCGGCGACCGGGTGGTCGAGGAGGACGCGCCGGCCGGTGAGGGCTTTCTCGCCGACGTGTCCCGGGTGTGGGAGGCGGCCACCCGGCCGGCCGAGGACGCCGGGGTACGGGTGGTGCGGCTGCGTACCGGGCTGCCGCTGCACCGTGACGGCGGGCTGCTCAAACCGCAGTTGCTGCCGTTCCGGCTGGGCATCGCCGGCCGGCTCGGTAGTGGGCGGCAGTGGATTCCGTGGATCTCGATGACCGACTGGCTGAACGCGACCACCTTCCTGCTCGCCCGCGCCGACCTGGCCGGCCCGGTGAACGTGGTGGGTCCGGCGCCGGTCACCAACGCCGAGTTCACCCGCGAGTTGGCGCGCCAACTGAACCGCCCGGCGGTGATCCCGATCCCGACCCTGGCCCTGAAGGTGGCCCTCGGCGGCTTCGCCCAGGAGGCCCTCACCAGCACCCGGGTACTGCCCGGCGTGCTCAACCGGGCCGCCTTCAGCTTCCGCCACCCCGATCTCCCCACCGCCCTGCACGCCGCCCTGCACGACTGACGCCAGCTCGCCCGATGCGGTTGACCATGAGGTTGGCGGCGAAGACGATCTCCAGAACTGCCGCCAACCTCATGACCGACGAGGGATGCCGGGGGGCGAGTCAGCAGCCGATCACCCAGTGGTTGGCGGCGGTCTGACGCAGGGTGCTGGTGTAGAAGGTGTTGTAGAGGCCCATCCGCTGGTTGGAGCCGTTGGCGTAGGCGTAGCCGGCGGAGTGGTAGGCGCGGCCCGCGGTGACGTGGGCGTAGTTGCTGGCGGTGATGCAGGTGGGGGCGCCGGTGGGGGTCGGCGACGCGGTGGGAGTCGGGGTGGGGCTCGCGGTGGGGCTGGGCGACGCCGTCGGGGTCGGGGTGGGGGTCACGCCGCCGTCGAGGCCGAAGAAGAGCGCGTCGCGGTACGTCGAGCAGATGGTGTCCAGGAAGTACGCCGCAGCGGTGCCGCACTGGTCCGCGCCGGTCCCCGGGTCGACCGGGGTGCCGTGGCCCATGCCGGAGACCCGGTAGACCCGCACCACGTCGTTGCCGTACACCTCCAGGCTGGTGCCCGACGGCAGTTGCGCGGTGCTGGTGGGGGTCTGCGCCACGCCGAGCACGTTGGTCCACTGGTCGCGGGACTCGGTGGCGTTGGCCACCGCCACCGTGTAGTCGGCGGCGCCGTGCCAGACGGCCACCTTCGGGCGTGGACCGGAGTAGCCGGAGTACGCGCTGCGCACCAGGTCGCCCCACTGCGCCGGAGTCTTGTCCACGCCCGGGCTCATGCACGAGAACGCGTTGAGCATGCTGGTGGCACAGCGGTACGGGATGCCCGCGATGACCGAGCCACCGGCGAACACGTCCGGGTAGGTGGCGAGCATGGTGGCGCTCATCGCTCCGCCACCCGACAGCCCGCTGACGTACACCCGGTTGGCGGCCGTGCCGTAGTTGGCTCGGGCGTGGTCGACCATCTGCTTGATCGACAGCGCCTCGCCCTGGCCGCGGGCGGTGTCGCCGGTCTCGAACCAGTTGAAGCAGGCGCTGGAGTTGTTGGCGGACCGCTGCTCGGGCACGATCAGCGCGAACTTCCACTGATCGGCGTACTTCCGCCACCCGGAGTTGGTGAAGTAGCCGGTGGCGTTCTGGGCGCAGCCGTGCAGCAACACTACGGCGGGGGCGCCGGAGGGCAGGTTGTCCGGCCGGTAGGCGTACATGGCGAGGTTGCCGGGGTTGGAGCCGAAGCTGCTGACCTGGGTCAGCGAGGCGGCCTGGGCGGGAGCGGCGACGGCCACGAGTGCGGTGGCGGCCAGGACCAGCCCGGCCAGCACACCGGCGAGCCGGCCGCGGACGGTACGAGTTCGGCGCACAGGGAGCCTCCTGGATGATGTGAGCTGAGTCACCAACAATTGCCGCGACGTTACGCAGATGTGTCATACCTATGACATGGCGGCGGTTCACACATTCGTCGATGTCCAGGTGTGGGCTCCTCGACCAGCGCATGCACCGGGAAGGTGCAAGCGTGTCCCGGTACGGTTGGTAACGTCCGCTAGGTGCCCACCTCCGCGTCCCTGGCC
This sequence comes from Micromonospora phaseoli, assembly GCF_900109115.1. Taxonomy (GTDB): domain Bacteria; phylum Actinomycetota; class Actinomycetes; order Mycobacteriales; family Micromonosporaceae; genus Micromonospora; species Micromonospora phaseoli. The sequence goes on along the minus strand of NZ_FNYV01000011.1, from coordinate 10,734 downwards.
TCCGCGCCCGCCTCGCCGCCACGTGTCACCCGCGACCGTCGCGCCGACCTGACCGTGGCGCTGGTCGCGCTGGCACTCGCCGTCTGGGTGACCAGCGGGCTGTGGATCGACCCGAACGGGCGCGCGATCACGGTCAACTCCAGCGACCAGGCGCTCTTCGAATGGCTGCTGGCCTTCGGCGGCCACGCGGTCACCCACGGGGACAACCCGCTCTTCACCTACCTGATCAACGTTCCGGACGGGGTGAACCTCGCGGTCAACACCTCGATCACGGTGTACGCGGTGGTCTTCGCCCCGCTGACGTACCTGATCGGCCCGCCGGCCACCTTCCTGGTGATCCTGACCCTCAACCTGGCCGCGACCGCCGTCGCCTGGTACTGGCTGCTCTCCCGACACCTGGTCCGCAGCCCGCTCGCGGCCGCTATCGGCGGGCTGTTCATCGGCTTCTCCCCCGGCATGGTCTCGCACGCCAACGCCCACCTGAACTGGACCGCCGGCTGGCTGGTGCCGCTGCTGGTGTGGCGGGTCTTCGCACTGCGCCGGCCGGGACACTGGCTACGCGACGGCGTCATCCTCGGTGTGCTCGTCGCGATCGCCTTCTCCATCGCCGCGGAGGGGCTGTTCTTCACCGCGCTGGCGCTCGGTCTCTTCGTCGCCGTGTGGGCGCTGCACCCCGCCAACCGGGTGCAGGCCCGGGCCGTACTGCCGTCGTTCCTGCGCGGGCTCGCGGTGACCGCGGTCGTCGCCGGGGTGCTGCTGGCCTACCCACTCTGGCTGCACTTCGCCGGTCCGCAGCGGTTCCACGGCACCGGCTTCGACGCGGTGATCCACTCCGAGGACATCGCGGCGTACGCCGCCTATCCGCGCCGCTCGCTGGCCGGTGAGGCGGGGTTCGGCACCTCACTGGCGCCGAATCCCACCGAGGAGAACTCGTTCTTCGGGCTGCCGCTGCTGGTCCTCGCCGTCGGCTGCTTCGTGCTGGTGTGGCAACGCGCCGACGCGCGCCGCCGGGCCACCCTGTGGGCGCTGGGAGTCGTCGCGCTGGTCTTCGCCGCGCTCTCCTTCGGACCGGTGGCCAAGGTCGACGGGGACCGTACCGACCTGCCGATGCCCTTCGACCTGTTCGGGCAACTGCCGGTGGTGAACGCCGCGCTGCCCGCCCGGTTCGCGCTGGTGGTGACGCCGGTGATCGGCCTGCTGCTGGCGTACGCGATAGACCAGCTACGCCGGCGCCCACCGTCGGGGAAGGTCGCGGTGGCCTGGACGGTCGGCTTCGCGGTGGCGTTGGTGCCGCTGTTCCCGACACCGCTGCTGACCAGCGAACGTGAGCCGATCCCCCGCTTCATCACCTCCGGGGCCTGGCGGGACCACGTCTCCCCGGGCGGGGTGCTGACCCCCGCGCCGCTCGCCCTCGACGTCTACCCCGACGGCCAGCGCTGGCAGGCGTACGCGCTGGCGAACCGGCAGGGTGAGTTCGCCATCCCGTCCGGGTTCTTCCTCGGCCCCGGCGGCCCCGACGACCGGGGCCGGATCGGGCCGGTGCCGCGCCCCTTCGGCGCGCTGCTGGACCAGGCCGCCCGCAGCGGCCTGCCGCCGATCGTCACCGAGGGCACCCGCGAGGAGGTACGGGCGGACCTGGAGCACTGGCGGATCGAGACGGTGGTGCTGCCCGACGCCGTGCACGGCGCGAAGTGGCCGGTCGACGAGGACGCCATCCGACGGACCCTGATCATGCTGTTCGGAGAGCCGGAGCGGGTCGAGGACGTCTGGCTCTGGCGGGTCCAGGAGGGCTGAGCGGGCCGGTCCTGCGGCTCAGTGGGCCGGGTTTGTCGCCTCAGCGGGCCGGGCCTGCCAGCCCAGCGGGCCGGGCCTGCCAGCCCAGCGGGCCGGGCCTGCCAGCTCAGCGGGCCGGGCCTGCCAGCCCAGCGGGCCGGGCGGGTCGGGCCGGCCGGGTCGGGTCGGGTGGTGAGCCGGCTCACCACAGGTGACCAGCCGGTACCGGACTAGGCTGAATGCCGTGACCACGACGACCTCCGGCCTGACGGCCATCCGTGCCGGCGTCCTCGACTACGCCGCCGCCTGGGACGAGCAGCGCCGCCTGCACGAGGCGGTCGTGGCCGGCGCGAGCGGTGGCACCGTGCTGCTGTTGGAACACCCGAGCGTCTACACCGCCGGCAAGCGCACCGAGGCATGGGACCGCCCGGTCGACGGCACCCCGGTCGTCGACGTGGACCGCGGCGGGAAGATCACCTGGCATGGCCCCGGGCAGCTGGTCGGCTACCCGATCCTGCGCCTGCCCGACCCGGTCGACGTGGTCGCCTACGTGCGCCGGGTCGAGCAGTTGCTGATCGACGTGTGCGCCGAGGTCGGCCTGACCGCGGGCCGGGTCGAGGGCCGCAGCGGGGTCTGGGTACCGGCCGACGAGCGGGGGCCGGCACGCAAGGTCGCCGCCATCGGCATCCGGGTCGCCCGTGGCGTCACCCTGCACGGCCTCTCCATCAACTGCGACTGCGACCTGACGTACTTCGACCGGATCGTGCCGTGCGGCATCTCCGACGCGGGCGTCACCTCGCTCACCGCCGAGCTGGGCCGCCCGGTCACCGTGGCCGACGTACTCCCGGTCGTCGAACGCCACCTCCCCACCCTCCTCCCCACCCCCTAACACCCCGGCCGCGCCCGGCCGCGCCAGCCGTGTTGATCAAGAAGTTTGCGTCAGAAATTCGCCATGTACCCGACGCAAACTTCTTGATCAACTCCCGTGTTTCGGGTGGATGCGCGCTGAGGGTTCAGGGGGTCAGCCGGTGCAGGTCGCGGGGGAAGGCGGTTACCTCGCGGATGTTGGGCGCGCCGGTCAGACGGGCGACGAAGCGCTCCAGGCCGATGGCGAAGCCGCCGTGCGGTGGCATGCCGTGACGGAACGCCTCGACGTACCCGGCGTACGGCTCGACCGGCTCGCCGCGAGCGGCCAGCGCCGCCAGATAGTCGGCGTGCCGGTGCAGCCGCTGCCCGCCGGTGACCAGCTCCAATCCCCGGAACAGCAGGTCGAAGCCGTTCGAGTAGCCCGGCCGGGCCGGGTCCGGGTGGGTGTAGAAGGGCCGCTTGGCCATCGGGTACCCGGTGACGAAGAGAAACTCGGACCGGTGTTCGCGTCGTGCCCACTCGCCGAGCGCGCGCTCGTGAGCGGGAGCCAGGTCCGGTTCGTCGGCGGGTGCCCCGGCGATCCGCAGCGCGTCGGCGAAGTGCACCGACGGGATCTGCGTCGGCACGGCCGGCAGTTGCGCCCCGAGCGCGGCCAACGCCTCGCCGGCCCGGCCGCCGACCGCGTCGAGCATCCCGGCGAGGGTGTCCCGCAACACGACCATCACGTCCCGGTGGTCGGCGACAAAGCCCAGCTCGGCGTCGAGCGAGGTGTACTGCGCCAGATGCCGTACGGTGTCGTGCGGTTCGGCTCGGAACACCGGCCCGACCTCGTAGACGCGCTCGAAGACGCCGACCATGAGCTGCTTGTAGAACTGCGGTGACTGGGCCAGGTACGCGGGCCGCCCGAACCAGTCCAGCGCGAAGACGTTCGCCCCGCTCTCGGTGGACGAGGCGACCACCTTCGGCGTGTGGATCTCCACGAACCGCCGGGTGTCGAGCGCGGCCCGGAAGCCGGCCACCGCCGCCGCCGAGATCCGTAGCGCGGCCGATCGGCTCGGGTGCCGCAGCGCCACGGGCGCGTTGTCCAACTGGGTGGACAGGCCGGCGCCGAGGACAGGCCGGTAGAGGTCGAACGGGGGCGGTGCGGCGGGCGGGCCGAGCGGACGTACCACCGGGTCGGTCAGCTCGACCCCGGCGGGCGCCGCGGCGTTCACGACCACCGTGGCCACCACCTCGACGACGGTCTCCTCGGGCAGCGCCTCGACCGCCGCTCGGACCACCGGGTCGGTGACCACCACCTGGGCGAGGCCGGCGGAGTCCCGGACGATCAGGAAGGCCACCGACTTGAGCAGTCGGCGGCGGTGCACCCAGCCCGCGATACGGACGGTACGGCCGGTGTGCGGGACGAGTTGGTCGGACAGGATGCGTTGCACGGTGGGCTGCTCCTCGGTCGATCGCGACGCCGCACCCCTCGGGTGCGAAGCGTCGCCTCGGCCCCGGGAGGTGTGGGCGAGCGGGAACCTCGCGGTGCCACCACACCTTCGCCCCCGCATCGGCAGGGGCCTCGTTCGTCGCCTTTTCACCGGGGCCAGCCGGGCGGGCTCTACTGGGCGCGGGTGTTAACAGGGGGCCCCTGCTCTACCGCAGGCGTTACAAGGGGGCCCTTCCTAACACCGCACGCCGTTCTTCCCGCAGCTCGGGAGGGTCTTCGCGGCCCGGCGCCAGACCGCCTCGCAGCAACCGGCGGCTCTCTTGAACTGGCGGATCGGGGCGCTACTCGGCTCCGTCGTCGCTCTCGGTCGGCACGCTAACACCCGGCCGGCTCCTCCTGTTACGTGTTTTTCCTGCCCTCGGTGTCCGGCGTCACAGAGTTTCCGGGGTGACGGCCGTCGCCCGTCGTTCATCGACCGCCACCATCCGGCGTAGGCTCGTTTTGTGACGATCGAGCACTCCGCGCCGACGACCGGCCAGGCCGCGCGTACCGCGACGCCCCTACCGGAGGGGCGCCGGCTGCTGCGGATCGAGGCCCGCAACGCCGAGACGCCGATCGAGCGCAAACCGCCGTGGATCAAGGTCAAGGCCAAGATGGGCCCGGAGTACACCCAGCTGCGTGGGCTGGTCGCCCGCGAGGGTCTGCACACGGTGTGCCAGGAGGCCGGCTGCCCCAACATCTACGAATGTTGGGAGGACCGCGAGGCGACCTTCCTCATCGGCGGTGACCAGTGCACCCGCCGCTGCGACTTCTGCCAGATCGACACCGGCAAGCCGGCCGAATTCGACGCCGACGAGCCGCGCCGGGTCGCCGAGTCGGTGGTGTCGATGGGGCTGCGGTACGCCACCATCACCGGCGTCGCCCGCGACGACCTGCCCGACGGCGGGGCCTGGCTGTACGCCGAGACCGTCCGGCAGATCCACGCCCTGCAGCCCGGCTGCGGTGTCGAACTGTTGATCCCCGACTTCAACGCCGTACCCGAGCAGCTCGCCGAGGTCTTCGGCGCCCGGCCCGAGGTGCTGGCGCACAACGTCGAGACGGTGCCGAGGATCTTCAAGCGGATCCGTCCGGCGTTCCGCTACGAGCGCTCGCTGGATGTCATCCGGCAGGCCCGCGAGGCCGGCCTGGTGACCAAGAGCAACCTGATCCTGGGCCTGGGCGAGGAGCGCGCCGAGATCTCCCAGGCGCTGCGTGACCTGCACGCCGCCGGCTGCGAGCTGATCACCATCACGCAGTACCTGCGCCCCTCGCCCCGGCACCACCCGGTGGAGCGCTGGGTGAAGCCGGAGGAGTTCGTCGAGCTGAGCGCCGAGGCCGAGGAGATCGGCTTCGCCGGGGTGATGAGCGGCCCCCTGGTCCGCTCGTCCTACCGCGCCGGCCGCCTCTACCAGCAGGCCCTCGCCGCCCGCCAAACCGTCGCCCTCCCCACCCCCTGACCCCACCCGCCCGGCTCGGCGATCATGCAGTTGTGGTCGCCGTTCTGCGGCGTGCGCGGCATATGCACCGACCAGACCTCCAAGATCGGCGGGGCTGGGGCGGTGGGGGTCAGGACGGGTTGGTGAGGAGGTTCAGGCGGTGGGCCACGGCGGCGGCCTCCACCCGGTTGGTCACGTCCAGCTTCGCGATGATCCGGGAGACGTGCACGCTGGCCGTCTTGGGCGAGATGAACAACTGCTCGGCGATACGGCTGTTGCTGTGCCCCTCGGCGACCAGCCGCAGCACCTCCCGCTCCCGCCCGGTCAACAGGTCAGCGCCCGGACGGCCCCGGCCCGCGCCGCGTAGCCCGACCCGCCGGGCCAGGGTCGCCGCCCGCTCGGCGAGCCGGATCGCGCCGAGTCCGTCGGCGAGCGCGATCGCCTCGCTCACCGCCGCCACCACCTCGTCCCGCTCCCCCGCACCGGCCGCCCTCTCGGCGTACGCCAGCAGCGTCCTCGCCAGCGCGGCCGGTTGGCCGGCGGTCCGCCAGGCCGCGACCGCCGCCCGCCCGGCGTCGAGCGGATCGGTGCCGGGCGCCACCGTGGCCGCGACCTCGGCGGCGTACGCAAGCTCGGCCGGAAAACGGGCCGGTACGGTGCCGGCCAACGCGGCGACCTCGGCGGCGAGCGCCTCGTCGCCGGTGTGCCGGGCGACCTCGGCCTGGGCGGCGAGCACCGGCCAGCCGTAGCGGGGATAGTCGGCGACCGCCGGATCGACCAGGCTCACCTGGGCGGCCCTGCGTGCCTCGTCCCGATCGTCGGCGACGAGCGCCGCCGCCAGGCGCAACTGGTGCAACGGGAGCCGGTTGTGTGGGTGCAGGTACGGCTTGGTCAGGAAACTCAGCGCCCGACCGACCGTCTCGTCGGCGCGGGGATCACCCTGGGCCAGCCGCAGCACCGCCCGCAGTTGCAGCCAGTGCAGCCCCGAGACGCCGGGCGGGTCGAGGCGGGCCGCCTCTGCGCACACCTGGTCGGCCTCCGTCCAGCGGCCCAGCGCCAGCAGCGCCTCCGCACGGTTGGAGAGCAGGTACGCACCGGTGGAGCGGCTGATGCCGACTCGGCGCGCCTCGGTGACCCCGTCGGCGGCGGCCCGCGCCGACTCCTCGTAGCGGCCCAGTTCGAAGAGCACGTCGGAGATGTGCACCAGCGCACTGACCAGGGCGGGTACCTCTCCGGCGGCCCGGGCCAGCGCCTCGCACCGGCGTAGCTCGGCGAGCCCGAGATCCGGCTCGCCGTCCCGACGCCGCAGCACCGCGAGTTGCACCGGCAGCAGCGCGCAGTCGGTACCGACGGCCTGCGCCGCCGCCACCACCTCGGCGGCGATCCGGGCCCCGTCGGCGTGGTCGATGCGGGCCAGGTGGTCGGCGAGGTCGGCGAGCAGCCGCAGCCGCTCCGGGCCGTCCGGCACCCCCGCCACCAGCCGGTACGCCTCCCGCAGCTCGACCGCGCCGTCGCTCTTGCCGAGCATGGCCAGCATCCGGCCGCGGCGGTCCAACAGCCGCGCCCCGCGCAGCGGCTGCGCCTCGCTGTCCACCTCGGCCAGCGCGGCCCGGGTCAGGGTCAACGCGCGCTGGTAGTCACCGGCGGTGGTCGCCGCGGTCAGCGTCTCCTCCAGCACCGCCAGGTGGTCCATGCCGAGCCGGTCGGCCGCGTCGGGCACCAGCTCCCACAGCTCCAGCACCCGTTCCAGCAGTCGGGTCTGCTCCGCGTACGCGTACCGGTCGCGGGCGGCGCGGGCGGCCACCCGGGCGGTCACCAGGGCCCGGGGATGATCGTGGGCGGCGTACCAGTGATGGGCGATCTCGGCCGGGGCCCGGCCGGCGGCGACGAGGTGCGGCTGGGCCTCGACGGCGGCGGCGAACCGGGCGTGCAGGCGGGCGTGCTCGCCGGGCAGCAACTCGTCGTGGACGGCCTCGCGGACCAGCGCGTGCCGGAACTCGTAGTCACCATCCGGGTCGGCGACCAGCAGTTGGGCGGTGACGGCGGCCCGCAGGGCGTCGTCCAGCTCCGGCTCGGGCAGCCCGGCGACCTCGGCGAGCAGTTGGTGGGTCAGTCGGTTACCGCCGGCCGCCGCGATCCGCAGCACCCGCTGGGCCGACTCGGGCAGCCGGTCCACCCGGGCGAGCAGCAGGTCCCGCAGGGTGTCCGGCAGCGCGGCACAGCCGATCGGGCTGCCGGCCGCCGCCAGCTCCTCGATGAACAGCGGGTTGCCCTGGGTACGGTCGTGGATGTCGTCGACCGCCCGGGCACCCGGCTCGGTGCCGAGCAGCCCGGCGAGCACCGCACCGGTGCCGTCCCGGTCCAGCCTGGCCAACTCGAGCCGGTCGACGCCCCGATCCCGGTCCAGCTCGGCCAGGAAGGGCCGCAGCGGGTGGCCCCGGTGCAGCTCGTCGGTGCGGTAGGTGCAGACCAGCAGCAGGCGGCCGGTGCGGGCAGCTCGCACCAGGAAGCCGATCAGGTCGCGGGTCGACCGGTCGGCCCAGTGCAGATCCTCGATAACCAGCACCAGCGGCCGCTCCGCCGCGAGCCGACCGAACAGCTGGGCGACCAGGTCGAACAGGTAGCCGCGAGGGGCGTCCGAGACGGTGGCGGCGGGCGTGACGGTACCGGGAGACACCCGGGCCAGCTCCGGCAGCAGGCGGGCGAACTCGGCCTCGTACCCGTCGAAGACGCCGACGCCGTCGCGGCGTAGCACCGCGCGCAGCGCCGCGGCGAACGGGGCGAACGGCAGGCCGGCCTCACCGAGTTCGAGGCACTGGCCGACCAGTACGCGGGCGGTGTCGCCCGCCGACCGGCCGAACTCCTCCAGCAGCCGGGTCTTGCCGACCCCGGCCTCGCCGCCGACCAGCACGGTGGCGGGTTCCCCGGCGCGGGCGCGGGCGAGCGCCTCACCCAGCCGGGTCAGCTCACCCTGTCGGCCGACGAGCATGGTGCTGCTGGTACGGGGATTCACGGCACCGAGCATGCCACGCCCCGTCGCGGCGCCGTCCCCGCCGACCGGGCCGTCCCCGCCGACCGGGCCGTCCCCGCCGACCGGGCCGTCCCCGCCGACCGGGCCGTCCCCGCCGACCGGGCCGTCCCCGCCGACCGGGCCGTCCCCGCCGACCGGGCCGTCCCCGCCGACCGGGCCGTCGCCGGAGCCGGGCGGGGTCGCCTCCGCCCCGCCCAGCGGGTGTCCTGCCGAGCCGGCTCCGACCACGTCGCTCCTCCCGAGTTCGTTAACAGGGGGCCCTTCCTCTACACCAGGCGATAAGAAGGGGCCCTTCCTTACCTCTCACGGCGGCGACTCAGCCAGCCCCGCGCCGAGCGGCGGGGCAGCGTCCGGGCGAGCCGGTCGCGGGCGGCCTCGGCGCGCAGCTCGGCCGAGTGCGTGCGGTGGTAGGCGAGAAGGAAGTTGGCGTCGTTGCTGAACATGTCGGGCTCCTGCGGGTCGTCATCATCTGGTGACTTCGACTCTGCTCGCGAAGGTGCCGACGGGGCATTGGGGGCAGCGCCTGATCTGTGCCCGCTCGTCCGCCTTACACCCGGCCCGACGAAGCGCTGAGGCGGCGTAAGGTACTCAGTCGGCCGAGGACCGGGCGCGGATCAACGGTGCGGCGGGCGACCACTAGACTCGACGCCATGGCAAAGCCCCAGGAGAAGGTCTCGTTCGGCCAGCGGCTGAAGCAGATCGGGTTGGTGTTCCGGTTCACCGCCAAGCAGGACAGGTGGTTCGCGCCGATGGCCACCGGCGCGGTGCTGATCCCGCTCGCGCTGACCGTGGTCGCGGTCATGCTCTGGGGCTGGCTGTGGTTGCCGCTGGGCATCCTGTTCGCCCTGCTCTTCCTGCTGATCGTGCTGAACCTCCGGTCCAACCGGGCGATGATGAACGCCGCCGAGGGCCAGCCGGGCGCCGCCGCGCAGATCATGGAGAACATGCGGGGCGACTGGCGGGTCTCTCCCGCCGTCAGCTCGACCACCCAGATGGACATGGTGCACCTGGTCATCGGCCGGCCGGGCGTGATCCTGCTGGCCGAGGGGGACCCGCAGCGGGTACGCGGGCTGCTCGGCCAGGAGAAGCGCCGGCTCGCGAAGGTGATCGGCAACGCCCCGCTCTACGACTACGTGATCGGGCAGGACGAGGGCGAACTGCCGATCCGCAAGCTGCGGATGACGCTGATGCGGCTGCCGCGCAACCTCAACGGCAAGGACGTCAACTCCCTGGACAAGCGCCTCAAGGCCCTCACCGCCCGTCCCCAGATGCCCAAGGGCGCCATCCCCAAGAACCTCCGCCCACCCCGCGGCGCCTTCCGCCAGTCCCGCGGCCGCTAACTCCTCCCCCTCCCTCCCCACACCCCAGCGCCAGCGCCAGCGCCAGCGATCATGCAGTTGTGGTTGCCTTTTTGCCGGTTTTCTCACGGTATGTTCGGTGCCACAACTGCATGATCGCGCACGCGTGGGCGGTGCGGGGGCGCGGTGGGGTGGGTGGGGAGCGGCCCGGTGGGGGCGGTCCGGTGGGGCGGTCCGGTGGGGGGTGGCCCGGTCAGGTGGGGGTGATGACTGAGCCGGTCAGGCGGTCGTGCAGGCCGCGCCGGTGCCGGTCCATCAACAGCGCGGGGACGACCAGGGCCAGCAGCACGCCGCGCAGCAGGGCGCGGAGCAGGCCGATCCGGCCGCCGTCGGTCCAGTCGACGCAGCGGATCCGGGTCAGGTACATGCCGGGGGTCTGGGCGAACAGGCCGAGGAAGAAGCCGTACGCCACGATCAGCACGACCACCGGCGCCCAGGCGTCCCGGGTGGGGCTGGCGAACAGGCCCGACGCGAGCAGGCAGAGAATCCAGTCGATGACCAGGGCCCCGAACCGCCGACCCAGGTCGGCCGGGGTGAATTCGGGGTCCGCGGCGGGTGGCGGTGGACGGTGCGGCTGGGCGGTCACAACGGGCAAGCCTAGTCAGCACCGACGGCCGCACCGGGCCCAGCCCCGAACGCACCGGGCCCCGACCCGACCGCGACACCACCGCATGGCCCGACCCGCGCGACACCGATCGCCCGACCCGACCCGCGACACCACCGCTTGCCCCCGACCCGCGACACCACCGCTTGCCCCCGACCCGCGACACCACCGCTTGCCCCCGACCCGCGACACCA
>NZ_FNYV01000008.1 GCF_900109115.1 Micromonospora phaseoli | reverse complement strand
ATCAGATCCTGTACAACCTCACCCGCCGCGGTCCCGAGTACGACCTGCTGCCGTGGCTACGCGAGCACCGGATCCCGGTGATGGCGTACTCGCCGATCGAGCAGGGCCGACTGCTCGGCCACCCCCAGATCGCGGAGGTCGCCGCCCGGCACGGGGTCACGCCCGCTCAGGTGGCGCTGGCCTGGTTGTTGCGGCAGGAGAGGGTCGCGGCCATCCCTCGATCGTCCAATCCCGAACACACCCGCGAGAACGCGGAAGCACGCGACCTGTATCTGACTGAGGAGGACGTGGCGGCCCTCGACACGGCGTTCCCGCCGCCGGCCGGCCCGCAACCGCTAGAGATGTTGTAGCGTCACCGACCGTTTCGGCAGACGGCGCCGGTCGAGGTCGGCGCCGTCCGCTCGGGAGATCCGACGGTGGAAGGCGGTGAGCGCCGGGCTGACGGTGGCGGTCAGTGGCGTCGGGTTCAACCAGCCTGCGGGCCGCCTCGGGAGCCAGGCGAGATCGGCGCCCGCGAACGCCCAAGCTTTCTGGCGGGGTCCGCGGGCGCCCTGGCTTAGCTAGGTGCCGACCCGGCGGGTCTGGAGCCGTTCCGCCCTCGGCCCAGTCAACTGCCAGAACTCCTGCGGCAACTGGTCGACAACGTCCCCGTACTCCTTCGCTTTGACCGACTCACGAAGGGTGTCCAGCACGGCCCGTGCTCCGTCGGTGGCCACCTGGCGCTCCACCCCGGCCCGTGACTGCACCCGGTCGAAGAATTCGGCCAGTCCGAACCGTTCCGGATCTTCGGTGGGCCTAGCCACCAGCCCTCGTAGTTCCTGTGGGAGTCGGGAGGCGAGGTCCCTCGCCTGGCCGCCTGTGATCCTTTCTGCCAACGTCTCGAGGGTGGCGCGGGTGATTGGTTCCGCCTGCCCCGGTGGGACCTTCGGTCGTGCTGCCACGGACTGGATGAACTCGGTGTAGTTCACCTCGGACCCCCTTCCGAACGGATTACGGCGGGTACCCGCGCCCGCCGGGGTGAAACGGCGGTTCGCCCGCCCGCAGCCGGGTGGTGGCGGAGGGCGATCCGGCGGGCAACCCGAAACTGGTACAGGCCCACGCCGGTGACGGCGTAGACGAGGAGGATGGGGAGGCCGATCAGCGGTGTCACCAGGTAGCCGGCCGCCCCCGTCAGCTCCCCGATGCCGGAGGGCGACGCGCGATCCGGCGAGTGAGAGGCGCCTGGTACAGACCGCCGCTGGTGACGGCGTAGAACACCGGCAGCACGACGAAGATCACCAGGCCGGCAAGTGGTGCGACCAGGTACCCGATGAGCCCCGCGACGACATAGAGGGCGACCCCGACGAGTGCCCGAACCCGTTCGGCGGGGAAGTGCCGTTCACTCACCTCCTCCTTGAGTAGGTCTCTGCGCCGGGCCAGGTAGTGGAAGAACGCCAGCCAGCTCGCGCAGAGCAGCGCGCCGATCAGCGCGTAGAAGGCGACGGCCACGCGTTGGTCTTGCTGGTCGTTCTCCTGAAGTGCGTCCGAGACGACGGCGGTCGGGAACGGCAGCAGCGCGGTGGTGAACAGGACGGAGAAATTCACCCAGTGCAGCCCCCGATCACTCTCCTTGACGCGATTGAACGCGCTCTTGTGGTTCAGCCAGACGACGGCCACGTAGGCGTACGAGGCCAGATAGGCGACGTAACCCGGCCACTGCTCCAGCAGCCCCGACAGCAGGCGACCGGGCGGTACGTCCGGCACCCGGAGATCCAGCACGAGCAGCGTGATGATGATGGCGAACACGGAGTCGCTGAACGCTGTGGCACGGCTGGTGTCCGACCGGTTGCCGATGTCGTCCGTTGGCCTGTTCACGGCCGGTGGGCTACCCACTGGCACCCGCGATAACCGGCTCCTCCCAACCGAACCAGTAGCGCGGATCATCAGATGGGGGCGATCGGATTGCAAGAATGTGACTGCCAGGCGGTCATGGCGCCGCGGTAGGGCGGAATCTTCACGCGGGGGTACTGAATGAAGGCAGTCGTGTACGGCTGGCCACGGACGGTCAGCGTCACGCGCCAACTGTAACCAGGGCCTGACCGCGTACTGTCTGGTGGCCAACCCGGCGCCCGGCATGGCCGGTGCCGCCTACGGCTACGCCGACATGGGTCCGTACGCGGGCGGCCCTGCTCACCCTGTTCGAGGCGGCCGCCAGCCCGCCGGTCGACGGGCCGGGGGCGGTCGCACCCCTGCCCTTGCTGGCGCGGATTCTCCAGCGTGACGGTGCAGGGACATGGCAGGTTTGTCATGACGGAGCCGTCGGTCGAGCAGATGCGGCGACGGGTGGGGTCGACTCGGGGGTGTACATGAAGGCGTTGATCAAGGCGGCGACCATTGCGATCGGAGGGTTGGCCCTCCGCAGGCTCCTGCTTCCGTCGGGTCGTCAAGGACCCTGGAAGCAGGGGCCGTTGATGCGGCGCGAGCCGCGGTGGCACGTACTGACCGTGAATCCGGCCCGCGACGAGCTGACCCCGGACTCGCCACTTCCGGAGCCACTGGCCGGTCTCGGTGATGCCGTGGACGTGCAGATCCGCCGCGCCGCGGGTGACCGCGGCGTCGAGCTGGCCGTGCGGCTGCGTGACGGCGCTCAGTCGCCGGTGACCGAGGGAGTCAGGCGACTCGCGGGTCGCGATCCCAACCAGGCCATCCGCGCCGCACTGCGGGAGGCGAAGCAGTTGCTGGAGACCGGCGAGGTGCTGCACCCCGACTTCCCACCCACCACCCAGACGACGGTGGTCAACAAACCGCTGCAGATGGCGACGCGGCAGGGGCGCCGGGAGGGGCGACTGTGAAGGCACTGCTGTGGCAAGGCGTCAACGAACTGTCGGTGGACGAGGTTCCGGACCCGACGATGCGCAACGAGCAGGACGCCATCATCCGGGTGCGCAAGACGGCGACGTGCGGCTCCGACCTGCACCTGCTGGGCGGCTACATCCCGTTCATGGAGCGGGGCGACGTCCTCGGGCACGAGTTCCTGGGCGAGGTGGTCGAGGTCGGCCCGCAGGTGCGTAAGCACAAGGTGGGCGATCGGGTGGTGGTCTGCTCGTTCGTCTCCTGCGGCCACTGCTGGTACTGCCAGCAACAGCAGTACTCCTTGTGCGACAACGGCAACACCAACCCCGCGATCACCGAAAGCATCTGGGGCTTTGCACCCGGCGGCTGCTACGGCTACTCGCACGCGCTCGGCGGCTTCGCGGGCAGCCACGCCGAGTACATCCGCGTCCCCTACGCCGACCAGGGAGCCTTCACCGTCCCGGACGAGGTAAGCGACGAACGTGCTCTCTTCGCCTCCGATGCCGCCCCGACCGGCTGGATGGGCGCGGACCTCGGTGGGGTCAAGGCCGGTGACGTGGTCGCGGTGTGGGGTGCCGGCGGGGTGGGCCAGATGGCCGCCCGCGCGGCTGTCCTGCTCGGCGCGGAGCGGGTGATCATCATTGACCGTTTCGCCAATCGGCTGCAGATGGCGGAGAAGTACCTGGGCGTGGAGTCGCTCAACTACCAGACCCAGGACGTCGGCGGTGAACTGCTGGAACGCAGCGGCGGGCGCGGGCCTGACGTGTGCATCGAGGCGGTGGGGATGGAGTCCCACAGCACCGGACCGCAATACCTGTACGACCAGGTCAAACAGCAGCTACGCCTGGAATCGGACCGTCCAATCGCCGCCCGGGAGGCCATCTACCACTGCCGCAAGGGCGGGAGCGTGTTCCTGCTCGGCGTGTACGCCAACCTCGTCGACAAGTTCCCGCTCGGGGCGCTGATGAACAAGGGCCTCACCCTGCGCGGCGCCCAACAGCACGGCCACCGCTACATCCCGATGTTGCTCGAACGGATGGCACGCGGCGAACTGGTCACCGAACACCTCGCGACACACACCATGCCACTCGACGAGGCGCCACACGGGTACAACATGTTCAAGAACAAGCTCGACGGCTGCGTCCGCGCCGTCTTCGAGCCCGCCCGATGATCGGCGCCGACGGAGCGTCGAAGCCGCTGGTCGATGGGGTCGGACGGTCTCCGCCGACGGCTGTCTACTGCCCCCTCACCCGCCGCCGCTGGTACTGCGTCGCCACCGACGCGCTCGCCGACCGCGACCTTCCGTTACGGCGGGTCACGGAACGTCCGAGCTTCCTGGACTCGACGGCTTTGAACGGGTGACACCGGCACAGGCGCCGCCGAAGGCGGCGGCGCCTGAACAGGGCCCGACCGCGCACGGAGTGAGCCGGGGGTGTCCGGGCTCAGGGGTGGTACTCGCTGCGGGTGCGGGGCAGCCACTCGGGGTGGTGGTCGCGCAGGTACCGGATGAGGCTCTCGCGGACGTCGCAGCGGAGGTCCCACGCACTCGGCCCGTCGGCCGCCGATGCCTGGACCTGGACGACGACGGTCTGGGGCGTCGCATCCACCATCTGCAGCACCCACTGGTTCCGGTCCCACAGTGGTGACGATTCGACGATCCGCCTCGTCTCGGTGCGGAGGTCGTCCAGGTCCGCGGTGTGATCGACGTGGAGCCGGGTCTCGCCGACCACCCGCGTCCCATGCCGGGTCCAGTTCTGGAAGGGGTGCTCGGTGAACCAGGTGGTGGGCAGGATGAGCATCCGGTCGTCCCAGAGCCGGACGACCACGTTTGTCAGCTTCACCTCCTCGACGCGCCCCCACTGCCCGTCGACCACGATCACGTCCCCCACGTGGAGTCCGTCGGCGAACGCGACCTGGATGCCGGCGAAGGCGTTGCCGAGCGCGGTGCGTGCGGACAGGCCGAGCAGCGCGCCGACGACACCCGCCGAGGTGAGCACGGACAGCCCGATGGCGCGCAGCGAAGGGAACGTGGTGAGGATCAGGCCCATCCCCACGACCGTCACCCCGACCGAGGTGAGGCGCCGTACCGGTCGGATCTGGGTGCGGGCGCGGCGGAGCCGGCGGTCGGCCCGCGTCTCGCCCGGCAGCCGGCTGAACGCGGCCCCCTCGGCGACGTGCAGGGCGCGAAGTACCAGCCACGTCACGGTCGCGATCAACAGCACCAGGACGACGCGCCGGACGATGGGGGGTCCCGCGCCGGGGTACGCGCGGATTCCGGCATACAGCGCCGCGAGGAGCAGCACGGCGATGGCGGGGCGTCGGCATGCGCGGTACAGCGGCGCGAGCAGCCAACGGTAGCTACGACCACCGGCCCGACGCTGGACCACCACGCCAGCCAGCAGGCCCGCTGCGACCACCAGGGCCACCGCGACCACCAGGACCATCTTCATGGTCATCCACCGACTTTCCTGCCACCGGCGACCGTCATCGGGCACTCCCGTCCGTTCCGCTCGCGGTCACGTGGCGCGTCGAGGTCGGTCGGCGCGGCGATCCGCCTGGGCACCATCGACCGCTCCCGGCTGCGACCAGCGCCTTCGTCCGCCGCAGACGTCGCCCGTCATCGTGTGGGTGATGACGCAGCTCGGATTCGCCCTAACGGATCCGTTCCAGCAGCCGGCGCATGTCGATGCCGCGCGGGTCACGACTGGCCCAGGTTGGTGACCAGGTTGATGGCGACGGCCAGGATGCCGGTTCCGAAGGTGTACGAGAGCAGCGCGTGCCCGAGCGCGATCCGGCGCATGCGGTTGCTGGTCGGTTCGTTCTCGCCCGGGGCGTAGGACATGCCGACCGTGAAGGCGACGTACGCGAAGTCGGCGTACGCCGGTGGATCGTCCCGCTTGAAGTCGATGCCGCCGTCGTCGCGGTAGTACAGCCGGGCGTACTTGAACGCGAAGACCGTGTTCACCAGCGCCCACGCCAGGACCACCGCGACGACGCTGAGGATCACCAGCATGACAGCCACGGTGTCCTGCTGGTTCGAGGCCCGAACGAGCGCCTCGGCCACGGCGGCGAGGCTGATGACGGACGCGATCAGGATCGCCGAGTCGGTGGAACGGGAGTGCTGCTCCGCCTCGGCAAGCTGCTCGGTACGCTCCGGGCTCGCCGACCAGCAGGCCCGCCACACCCAGACGAGGATCGTGCCCGCCGCAATCGTCCAGATCACCAGCGGGGTCAGCTCCGGCGCCCCGAGCAGCGCGGTGGCCGTCCCGGCGACGACGCCGACGGCCAGCGACCACAGGGCACGCTTGACCGACAGCAAACCTCTCCGCGCCGGTCCGTCCGATCGCTGCTCCACCCGTTCAGCGTTCCGGCTCGACCGCGTCGTGCAGGGGAAACCCCGAGCGATCACCGGATCGGGCTGCGGCGAGGGTGGCGAGTCGCAGGCGATCCACGCTCGGGCCCCGGCCGGCGCTGCGGTTCGGATCGCCGCCGTCGAAGGCGCCGTTACCGGCCGGGCCTACGTTGGCGAGTGCGCCTGGCGGCTGGTCCCCGCGGACGACGCTCGATGAGCCGGACTGTCGCCGTCCGGCCGGCGATGAGACAGACGACGGCAGCCGGACAGAGTCATCCGGGGTTGGTCCACAGGAGAAGTCCCGAGCAGGAGGCTGGCCGGCCAGCCCTGCGCGAGGGCAGTGGAGCCCCGGTGGCGAATCCCGGAATGGCCATCTGAGCAGCCCGGTCGCGGATAATGTGCTGACGAAACGAGTAGCCCGGATCGAATGCAGGGAGTCGAGGTGGCGTCGGTGACGACCGGCTGCGCCGCGAAGATCCGATGATCCTCGACCGACGAGCCGGGTGAAATCGGGTGTGCAGCGGCACGACTGCCGGTGACAGGCAAGGACAGCACGAGGGCCTCGACTTGGTCCGCCGACCCGGACGAAACGATGGGGCCGCAGCGTCAGAGGCGGATGCGTGAGGTGTGAGCCGGCATGCGCGTGGCTGCCGTCGGAACGGTTCGAACAGCATGGATACGTTGCATCGTCGGGCCGCAGGCTCCGGTGCGGGTTGGGGGGCACGGGTGTGGGCTGTCACCGCCGGGGTTCTACTCATAGCCCTCGGGATCGTGGACGCTGTGATGACCGTGCTGCACCCCACGCGCCGGGGGCCGGTCACTCTCGTGACCGGAGTCGGGGTGTGGTCGGCCACCCGCTTGTTGGCTCGCTGCGCCGGCCGTCCGCGGATCCTGTCGAGCGCGGGGATGCTCGCCGTGCTGGCGATCGTGGTGGTGTGGACGGCGCTCATGTGGGCAGGTTTCGCGCTGTTGTTCCTGCCGAACATGGCCGGGCTCTCCTACTCGCCCTCGGTTTCCTACGGTTCGCTGAACTTCCTCGACGCCTTGTACATGAGCGGCATGTCCTTGACGACGGTGGGCTTCGGCGACATCGTCGGTGGAACGGACACACTGCGCCTGATTACCGTCATTGAGGCCGCTGCGGGCTTCGGCCTGATCACCGCGGCAATCACGTATATCTTGTCGATTTACCCGCTCACCTCAGAGCTCAGAAGCGCGGCGCGTACGGTGCAGACTCAGGCCGACGACCCGGTACGCGCGGCGGAGTTGGTGGTCCTGGGAGGAGGCTCCTACCTCCAGAGCCTGCAGGAGAGGCTGATCTCGGTGGACGAGGACACCCAGCGCTTCCCGTTCCTCTACTACTTCCGGGCGAGCGACCCGTCGGCCGCACTCCACACGTTCATCCGTGGCGCCACGATGGTGTGCCTGCAGGCACGGTGGGGAATCTCCACGGACGCCGCCCCATATGCCCGTGTGCAGGGGCGCGAACTGCAGCTTCGTCTTCAGCACGTCATCGACCACTACGCCATCGGGTTCCTGATGCGCGACCCCCGGTGCCTGCGCCGTCCGCTGGACGCCGCCGACGCTCGTCACCGCTGGCAGAGGTTGACTGCCGCAGCCGGCGACTGGGGGGTCGACCGCCCTGGGGAGGACGAGGCGGATCTCGACGAGTTCGCCCGGTTCGTCGGATGCTGCCAGACCTTCCTAGACGATCTGGCCGAGCAACATCTGTATCCGCCCGCGCAGCTCCTACCTGCCGCCAGCCCGCCATGAAGCGCCCACGGGAGTTGAAACCGTGGAGGGCTCCGTCATGCGGCCTGGGCCTCCGGGAGGCGGGCGGTTAGTCGTTTGTAGTCGATGGGTGAGCGCCAGTCGCAGCCGGAGTGCCGGCGGCGCTGGTTGTAGAAACGCTGAGCAGTTGCCCAGTCTCGTACGGCGCGCCACCGGCAATCCCGCTCGTCGGATTGCAACTGTGCGGACAGGAGCCGCACCAGGCAGGCGCGGCGGCCGCGGGTCAGGCCGTACCCTGGCGGTTGACCCGCCCCTCCCGGGCCGCCTTTGACCGGCCATGGTCGCGCTCGGTGCCGGCCGACCCGGTCGCGGTGCGCTCATGCCGCTGGCCCGGCGAGTGCTCCACCGTGGCCCCCTGCCGGCCCCGTGCTCCGCTGCCCGGGTGCCGGCTGCCCCGCGCCGACTCGCCGCCGCTGTCATGCTTGTTGCGCTTTTGGCTACCCATGCCCGGTGGGTACCCGGTGCCCGGGCGCCCATGCTTTCGAGCGGGACGGCTCCGGCGAAGGATGCCGAACTGTTCGAGTTCGACGAGGTTCTCGAGCCGGACACGGACGGCGGCCGCCATCATCTGCACGGCACTATCGGCCTGCGGATTCACTGGATCTCCAAGTCCCGAACCAGCTCCGCGACCGACCGCCCGGCCGGCCCGGCCTTGAGCAGATCAAGGACCTTACGACGAAAAGTCCGGTGGATTACTCCTCGGCACGTCTGTCCTCAACGAGCGACGGGCCTGACGAGTCAACCAACCCACCGAACCCGGGGAACATCACCGCGTAGCACGGATTTTCGCATGATAAAGCCCCCTTTTGAGGCTTGACCCCGACGCAGCGTCAACCCTGCACGCTCGATCACACGTTGCGGAACGGAAAGGAGACGCCATGACCAACACGACCTCGACCTCGACCTCGTCCTCGACCCCGACCTGGACCGGCATGGTGCCGGTCGACGACACTGCTCTGGCCGTCACCGATTCAGGTGGCTCCGGAACGCCGGTGATCTACCTCAACGGCCAGTTCGCGACCCAGGGCTACTGGCGGCGGGTCATCGCCGAACTCGGGCCAGACTGGCGGCACATCACCTACGACGAGCGGGCCCGTGGGCGCAGGTCCGGACGTTCGGCGGATTATTCGTTCAAGGCCGCCGTCCACGATGTCGATGCCGTACTCGACGCTCGAGGTGTCGACCGAGCGTTGGTGGTCGGGTGGTCGTACGGCGCCTTCGTCGCCGCACACTGGGCGAGCCGCAATCCGGACCGGACGATCGGCGCTGTGCTGGTCGATGGGGCACAGCCGCACGACTGGCTCACGGACGAGATGGAGCAAGGGATCCGAAAGGTCTTCCGTCGCCTGCAATGGCTGATGGTGCCACTCCGCGTGACGGGACTCACGCCGCGAATGACCGCCCTGGAGATGGCCGAATGCAACATCGAAGTCGGCAAGCTCGCGCGTGAACGGGAACTCGGTCCGGTGATGGACAGGATCACCGTCCCCACCCGGTATGTGCTCGCATCCGGAACGTCGTTCGGCAGCAAGGGGGACGGGCAGGAGATGATCCGCGCCAGCGTGCCTGCGGTGGCCGAACGCAACCCGCACATCACGATTCACGCCAAGGTCGCGAGCAATCACGGCGCGATCCTCCGCAAGGACTTCCGCGCGATCGCCGAGGCGATCCGCGGTGTTGCCGGTTGAGGCAGTCTGGAGCCCATGCTCACGATCAGCCAACTGGCCTCCTACGCCGGGGTGACGGTGCGAACGGTGCGGCACTATCACCAGATCGGCCTGCTCGCCGAGCCCGAACGCGACCAGTCCGGCTACCGCAGCTACGACGCAGCCGCCGTCGTGCGGCTGATCCGGATCCGCGTGCTGGCGGATGCGGGCGTGCCCCTCGCTCGAGTGCAGGAACTCCTCGTCGCCGGCCCCGATGAGTTCGCCCGAGCAGTCGAGGAGATCGACAAGGCCTTGAGCGCCGACATCCGTCGCCTCCAGAGCAACCGCAAGCGGATCGCCAAGCTCGCCGCCGGCGACCACCTGGCTCTTCCCCAGAGCGTCGTGGACTACCTGGACCGGCTGCGCGGGCTCGGCGTCGGCGAGGGCTACATCGTGCTCGAGAGGGACGCCTGGATCATGCTCGCCGCGCAGGTTCCGCTCAGCATCGACGCCGTGATCGCCGAGAAGCACCGCCACCTGGACGAGGACCCGGACATGACACACCTCTATCGCCTCCTCGGCTCCGCACCGGATTGGCCGCCCGACGATCCGCGAGTCGTCGAACTCGCCGACCTCGTCGAGCACCTCCGCATCCGCGCTGTCCAGAGCGGTGAGCTGGAGATCGGCGGCGCCGACCGGACGGACCCGCTCTCGGCCCTGCTGGACGCGGCAATGACCGAGTCCGCACCGGTCGCTCGACGGCTGCTGGCGATCCTCGAGCAACGCGGGTGGCGCGGCTGGACGCGGCTCGAACGAGTCCCCGAAGGGCGGATCCCCCGCGATCGCTGAGACCCCACCGCGTAACCCCACCCCTCGAAGAATCACGAATGAGACACACCACTCAAAAGGGCTTGATCGATCTTGGGCGTGCGCGAGACTCACCCTCCCGCATCCAGCGTCTACCTGCGTTCAAGGAGCTCTGGCCAGAAGATGCGTCGGAAGTCGGTGCCGGCAGTCTTCCCCTACGGGCTACTGCGCAGGCGCCGACCCAGCCAGACGAGGGTAGGAACCGCTTGCTGGAGCTGCATCTTCCTCAAGGCGGAAAGGCCCGGCAGGTGGCCGTCCCGCCAGGCGCGTCCCGCCAGGCCGGCCAGTGCCACATTGACCGCATGCGGGTCGGCGTCCGCCCAGCACGAGCGGCGCAACACGGCCTCGGGATCACGACCGCTCGCGGCCATGTCCGGAGCCAGGCGCACCAGGTCCATCCACCCCGGCCCGGTCCACGCATGCGTCCAGTCCACCACCCACAGCCGCTGCCCGCCGTCGGCGGCAAACCTGATGACGTTGTCCCGCCGAAGGTCCCCGTGCTGCATCGCGTCACCCGGGCCTACCGCCGCGAACCACTGTTCCTCCAGCTCGGCCAGCAGATCAACCGCGATCGGCACCGGCAGTTCGATGTCGCGCAGATGCGCCACTGTGGAGGCGTCACCTCCCGGACGGCGCGCCAGGGACCGCCAGGCGCCCAGCATCGGAGCGAACGCGTCCGCATACCGGATGGCCCCAGGCAGAGGTGGGCCTGCCAGCCGTTCCCGGACTACGGCCAGGACGTCCAGCATCGCGGCGACTGCGGACTCGTCCCACTGCTCGACAGTGAATCCCGGCACGTGCTCATAGACGGCGACGACCCAGCCCTCGGGTTCTTCCGCCGCCAGCAACCGTGGCGACAAGTCCCCGATGAGAGGCGCCAACTGCACACCGGTGCGCACGGCCTCGCCAAGGCCGCCGCCGGTCGGCGCAGCCTTGACGAACACTGACCGGCCAGACCCACCGGTCACGGCGGACGCGACCGACGGCGTGAACCCCGCAGCGGCCGGCTGTTCGAGCTTCACCGGCTCGCCCAGCGCTTCCTCCACCACGGCACGGACTTCCCGCGGCGCCTCAGTCAGACGGGGGCGTACCACACCATCTCCGGCCATCGTCTTCGCCAACCTCAACGGAACGCTAAGGATCACGTGGGCGCCATTCTGTCGCTCACCAGCCCTACCGCACGAACGCTTTCCAGCACCGCTCGATGTTCAAGCACGTCAGCGAACGCGGCAACATTGATGATTTTCGTGGTGCGGATGAGCCGGGCGAGGGCGCGCGGAGGAGGCGGTCGACCAAGCCGTGGGCATCGGCTTGGATGCCCATCCTGACGAGGCTGGCGTCGACGAGGAGTCGGGCCGGCGGGTCAATGTGCGTAATGGTCATGGGGCGAAGACGGTGCAGACCGAGGTGGGCCGGAGAAGGACGGCACTTCGTACGATCAGATCGTCGGAATCGAAACGACGGGGGCCGATGATGCGGGTAGGGAAGATCAGCTGGTTGGTGGCTGCTGCATTGCTCGCCGTGCTGGCGCTCGGCTGCGCGGCCCCGGGCACCCGGGTCGATGACGTACAGGCGATACCCACGAGTGCGCCGGCGTCGCCCGCCGTGGTGGCGGAGCCGACCGATCCGCAGGCAGACGCACCCCCCAACCATGCCGACAACAACGGCTGGAAGCGACGGCACGAACTCTCCGCCGCGGAGCAGCGCACCGGGCGGAAACTCGCCGCGCGGATTCGGCCCAAGCTCGAGGCACTACGAGCGGCGGGTGACTTCGCGCCGGCGTCCACCCAGCGAGCGCTGCTCGACCTGGGTATCAAGGCAGACACGATCGAGGTCACCGCCATGCGACCGTCGATCGGGCAGGAGACACCCCCGCCGGGTACGGTGTACGCGGTTCGCTTCGCGAGCCTGGGCTGTGTGGCCGGGGACGTGCGGCCCGACCGAGTCCTGGTCGAGGTTACCGGCTCGGCTGCCGAATTCGGCTGCCTGGAGCCCTTCTCGCATTGACGTCATCCGGCCTCGGATCCACACGACGTCAGGTAACTCAGTCGCTGTGTTGTGCCAGGTCCGGCCACAATGCTCGCCGGGGAGGCGAGACGGCAAGTGTCGAGGTGCCGGTGCGGCCGATCGCTGACCATCAACGAGCCTGGCATCAGGAGTTTCGCGATCATCTTCGGTGGGACGTCGCCGCTGACACATTGGTGCTGACCGGCAGCCGCGAGGCATTCGATTTGGAAGCCGACCAGGTGCGAGCTTTGGCCGAGGAGTGGCGGCTCATCGTGTTCACACGCCAGGCACGCACTGCTGCGCCAAGATCGGCATGGGCAGAACCCGGCGTCACCCTGACCAACGCCGGCCGTACGCCGAACTGCACGCCGAATACTCCCAGCAATGCCCAGGTGGAAGCAGTCGGGCGAGCGACGGCATGCACCATGCGGCAAATCCGGATACCCAGGCGAGCAGCGGTAGGCGGGGTGCTCGCCTGGGTGTCCGAAGGCCGAGACCGTCAAGCCGCGGCAGATGGCCGTCGACGCCAGCTGATTTCAGTGCTGGGCCTGGATCGTGCGCCGTTGCTTGAGCGGCTGTTCACCGGCTGGCGGCCGCCGTCACTTTCCTGGGCGGTTTAATATGCGGCGTGGCTGGGCTGCTGGACGGGGTTTCCGAGATCGACTGGTCGGCGCTGAAGCACGCGTACGGCTCGGCGGATGAGGTGCCGGGCTGGCTGGCGGCGATGACTGACCCGGAGACCTGTGTTGACGCTCTCGGCGATCTCGACGTAGCGGTCTATCACCAGGGCGGTGCGGTGTACCCCGCAGGCGCCGCGGTGGTGCCGTTCCTCATTCGCTTCGCCTTGGACCCGACGGTTCCTCATCGAGCGGACATCCTCGACCTGGTATGCCGCTTCGCCGCGCTGGATCGAGAGATGAGGGAGCCATGGCGGTCCCAGCCTTCGGCCCGGACGTGCCGGAAGGGTCTGCTCGGGGCTTTCGACAGGCTGCTGCAACTGCTCGACGAGTTGGATCCCGCCGTCCGGCGCGGCGGCGTGGAGATCCTGGTCGAGCTGGTCGAGCGCGCCGACGACCTTGCCGATGAGTTGATGCGCCGTCTTCCCGGCGAGGCGGATCCCGATGTCGCGGCCGACTACGTTCTCGCCCTGGCTACCGCGTCAGCGCAGGGCGCCTTGGCGCCCGGGAAACGAGCAGCTATCGCCGGGTGGCTGTCCGACCGTACCCCGCCGGCCGAAGATCCACGACGTCTCACCTTCCTGGTCGCCGCCCGCCGTCTCGGCCACCAAGCCGGGACGGCCGAGCACCTTCTCGCGGCGTACCCGGGTGCCGTGCCGAAGCGCACCGCCGGCTGGCTGGGCCGTGAACTCGGTGACGACCGCGAAGCCCGGATCGCCCTGGCCCAGGTCGCGATCGGCGAAGCAGCCCGGACACAGGACGACCGACCGCTCGCCGAGGTAGGCACGGTCATGCGGAAGTGGCGTTCGGCCACCATCGCGCTCACCCCGGACATCGGTGCCGCACTCGAGGGACCAGCCCCCATCCGGGCAGCCGCTGTCCACCTACTCGCCGCCTCGGGAGATGTCGGTCGTGCCTGGTCGGATCGCGTCGCGGAGCTGATCAGCCAACCAGGCCGCACGGGAGCGCTGGCCGCATGGGCCCTGGCACGGTGGGGAGACCGGCGAGCGGTTCCGGCCGTCGAGCGGTCGCTGCGCCGTGATCCAGAAGTCTTCCGCATGGGTTCGACGCATTACGGCGACGACTTCTACTGGTTGAACCAAGACCCGGGCATCGCCGACGTCTGCCTGCCGCTGACCGCGTACGCCGACGACCTCGTGCCCGCGATCCGATGGCGACTGCGCAACGATCCCGGCACGTCTACGGCATACCAGCTCACACAAGTGCTGACGGCCTACGGACCAGCCGCCGCGGCAGCAGTACCCGAACTGACCGCCATGCTCGACACGCAACAGCCCATACCGGCCTGTACTGCCCTCGCCGCGCTCGGCCCCGCGGCCGCAGCGGCGCGCAGCACACTGACGCAGATGGCCACCGGGGACGGACCCGAAGCCCTTGCCGCCGCCTGGACCCTGTACCGGATAACCGGTGACCCCGAGCCGTTCCTGGCCCGCGACGACGTGCTCGATGGACGACGCATCAATGCCTCAGCTGCCCGAAGGCTAGGCGACCTCGGTCCGCTTGCGACGCGCTACGTGTCAGACATCGAACGGCAGCTCGTGGAGCAACCCGGTTACTGGCCAACCTGGGACGGTGTCGAGTTGGGCTTCGCGCACTACCGCATCACCAGCGACCCGGCCCTCTGCCTGACCGTATTCGATGCGGCCCTCGACCCCCTGCGGCACAGTCGACAACTGCCGGTCAGCCGCCAAGCACTGCGCTACCTCGCCGCCCTCGGGCCGGCCGCCACCACATTCACGCACCTGCTGCACCGCGCCGCCGAACAAGACGAACGACTGCTGGACAGCGGAGGATGGCGCGGCATCAGCGAGGACGACGAGGCGCGAGACTTGGCGACGCAAGCACTGGCCGCAGCCACACCCTGACGTCGCCGCGCCCGCCGTATCCAGTTGCGCTCATCAGCACGTCGGGACGGCACCTGCGCCGGCTCGGCCGGACGCTGCGTAACGAGCGCCTTGCGGCAAATGGGGACGTCACCGACCTGGCCGCGAGGAGGCTCGGCGGGCAGCGCCAGGCTGTCAAGGACGGGTTGATCCACCTCCTTCGTCTCGACGAGGATCAGCGCCCGGCAGTGGCTGGACCGCCGGCAGTCGGCATCGGGCGAGCGAGCCAACTGGTGGCTGTACCTGCTGCTGGTCATCGATCAACACTTGGGAGACCAGTCGGGCCGGCGGACGGACTGGGCGCAGCTGAAGCTCTGGCTGCTTCGACAGGGACGCGCCCGAGCCGTGTTCAGCGAAGCCGCCAGCGCCGAGAAGCTGGCGTACTTCGCGGCGGATATGCGCCGATCGAGGATCGAGCTGGTGCGCACCGACCTGCTCTCCCGACACGAATCGTCATTCGCGGTCGGCGGCATGAGCGTTCGGTCGTGGGATTCGACCGTGGGCCGACGGCCGCATGTCGGGCAGCGGTCAAGCCGCGTGTCGGCGAACGACGAAGACGTCGGCGTCCGAGATCCGTCCAGCAAGGCGACCGGCGTCGTGGATCTGATCGTCCGTCATCATCGGGACGATCTTGTGTGCCTCATGGATGCCGTCGCCGCCGCCGACACTGAGCATGGCGAGGTACCAACGCAGCGCCTGGACGAGGTCGACGGGACCACCGAAGCCGTCGCGGTACCAGCACGCTGCCGCGAACATACAACCCCGGTGCCCAGTCTCGGCGCCCCGGACGTACCACCGCAACGCCTCGTCATCGATATCAAGCTCGCTGAGGCGGTTCGCGAGATGCGGGTATGCCTCATGCACTCCGGCTTCCGCTGCCTGCCGAAGCCACCGCACAGCCTCATGGTGATCGCTTTCCCTGATGCCGAGGTTGTAGGCCGCGTAGCCGTCACCAGCCTGCGCCGACGCCCGATACAGCGCCATCGCCCGGGTCGTGTCGCCCAACCCGTCGGCGCCGCCGTCGAGCAGAAACGCCAGCGCGCGCTGCGCCTCCGGGTCACCTTCGGCGGCGGCGGCCTCCAACAGCTCAGCACCGGCGGCCCGCTGGTCAAGGTGAAACGCGAGAATGACGCCGAGCATCGTACGGGCACGGCTCTGATCCGCCGGCAGCTCACGTAGACGCGGCACGAGCAGTTCCAGCTGCCGCTGCGCTCGCGTGTCCTCCTCCTTCGCCGCACGCAGGAACCACTGCGCAGCCAGGACCGGGTCATGCCGCTTATGGGCATACA
Source organism: Micromonospora phaseoli (assembly GCF_900109115.1). Taxonomy (GTDB): domain Bacteria; phylum Actinomycetota; class Actinomycetes; order Mycobacteriales; family Micromonosporaceae; genus Micromonospora; species Micromonospora phaseoli. The sequence goes on along the minus strand of NZ_FNYV01000008.1, from coordinate 289,602 downwards.
GCGCCCCAAGGTCGAACGAGACCCGACGTGCGTCGGCTACCGCGGCCGCCAGCAGTAGTCGTTCCGCTTCGACGTCGTCTGCCGTGACGCCCTGCCCGGTGGCGTACATGATGCCGGCCATGCGAAGGGCTGCGGAATCGCCGAGCTCCGCGGCGCGGCGGTACCAGTTCAGCCCGACCGCGTACCGTTGCGCGTTCGCGTGAATCGCCCCGAGGTTGTATGCGGCCTCCGCGCTGCCCAGATCGGCGGCACGCTCGTACAGCGACAGCTTCCTGGCCGTGTCCACCGGCCCGCCGAGCCCTTCGCCGGCAAGCTGAGCTGACAGCAACAGCGCATCAGGGTCGTCGCCGGCCAGCTCCAACAGCTCCCGGGCCACCTCGTACTCCCGCCGCTCAACAGCCAACAAGCCCTGCTCGTACGCCGTCATCGTCACGATCGGCAGTGTAGGCGGCCTCCGGATGACGCCGCTGTGCAGAGCGCTTAACATGATCTTGGTCCGCTTGCTGCCCTTGGCCGATCTCGGGAAGACTCGTCTCATGACACGTCAAGTCGACTTCGACGAGAATGAGTATTTTGCATTGCGGACGTTCCGCCAGGATGGGTCATCGGTGTCGACCCCGGTATGGCTGGCGCCAGCGGGAGGGAGCCTTTACGCCTATACACCCGGCCGCTCATGGAAGGTGCAGCGGATCCGGCAAAAATCGACAGTCGAGGTTGCGCCGTCCAACTTTGCCGGTGAACCTCACGACGATTGGTGGCACGGCCACGCGAGGGTGCTTCCCGCGTCGGAGTTGCGTGTTGCCAAGCGCGCGCTCACCGCGAAGTACGGCAACAAGTTCCGGTGGTTCACCATCGTGACGCTGGTCGGCCGCCTTCGGAAGTACGGCGGGCGCGCCGTTGGCCTCGAGATCAGCCTCGATCGTGTGACGCCAGGCGACAATAGATGAGCGAGCGCATTTCTGCGCCGCTCGCCATTCGGTAGCGGGCTTGGGGGATGTAGATGTTCCCTGTCCAGGTAGTGGCCGTGTAGTAGTAGTTGCCGTTGTGGTAGCCGAGCCATGGGTCGGCGCTGTTGGGTGTACCGACGACGGGGTTCTGGAACGATGCTCCAGGAGCCGCTGTCCTTTCGAGCGCGGAGGCGGCTCCCCGGCACCGAGCGCGAGCTCGGCACCGGGGGTGAGGGGGCCGTACCGCGGATCCGCGGTCACGTCGAGACGGCCGTCAGACGGCTGTGCGCGACCACTGCTGGTTGGTGCCGGTGTTGCACGGATACTGTTTGAGGATCGCGCCGTTCGCGGTCGATGCGGACGGTACGTCCACGCATCTGCTGCTGTGCCGTGCTCTGAGCTGGAAGTAGCTGCCGTTGGCGACCATCTGGAACTGCTGGTTGGTGCCGGTGCCGCAGGTGTACTGGATGATCTCGGCGCCGTCGGCGGTTGACGCGCCCACCACATCGAGGCACTTTCCGCTGTGCCGGCTGATGATGCGCCAGTAGCCGCTGCCGGCGTCCTGGAACTGCCACTGCTGCCAGGCGTTGCCGCCGTAGGTGTACTGGCCGACGCGCGCGCCGTTGTCGGTGTTCGGTGATTGGACGTCCATGGCCTTGCCGCTGTGGCGCACGTCGATGCGGTAGAAGGTCCCCGTTGCGGGCGGAGGCGTCGTGGGGCCGCCGCCGATGGTGTCGCCCCAGGCGTACCGGATCCGGTCGGCGCCGGAGGTGTTGCGGATGGTCAGGTTGAGGTCGGTGCCGCTGCCGCTGAGGGAGAACATCGAGTACCAGTCGTAACCGATGCTGCCAGTCTTGCCACCGAGGGCGGGCCAGTAGGTGCCGCCCATCTGGTTGTCGCGCATGACCTGGGCCATGGCGCGGATGTGGCGCACGAAGTTGTCGGTGCTGCCCGCGTCGGCGTAGTTGCGGCCGTCGTTCATGGGCGCGCCGAACTCGGTCGCGACCGCCCGGGAGGCGCAGTTGCCGAGGCGGGTCTGAATGTGGCTGCGGAAGGCGTCGTAGGTCATCTCGCCGTAGAAGAAGGCGTAGTGGTGGAAGGACAGCAACGTCGAGTTGAAGCGGCTGTCGTTGCAGATGTCCCGCAGGTCCTGGCTGAGGCCGGTGCCGCCGATGAGCACCCGGCCGGGCACCGCCGAGTAGTGGTAGCTGAGCCAGTTCGCCGCGACGTTGCGCCAGTCCGCCGAGCTGTAACCGTGCGGCTCGTTCATCGGCTCGAAGTACACATTGGTGTTCGAGCCGTACGTGTTGGTCACCGTGGACCACATCGCGTTCCACGCGGCGAGGTTCGTGATCCTGCCGCCGGAGGCGGCGCCGTCCTCCCAGTAGGCGAGGATGACCTTGAATCCGCGGTCGGTAGCGGCGTCGATGGCACCCCGGTAGGCGTTCCACCACGTCGTCCCGACCGTGTGGGTGTTGATTGGCAGCCGGACGGTGTTGACCCCCATGGTGGAGGCCATGTCGTCGTAGATGGCGTTGGCCTTGGCCCGTACTGTCGCGTTGCTGTCGGACTGGCTCAGTCCCTGCACGACGAGCGGGCCGGTGCTGAAGTTGTCTCCCAGCACCGCCCAGTTCATGCCTCGGAACTGGCGGGTGGCGGCAGTGGCCGGCGACGAGATGGCGACGACGCTACCCAGCGCTGTCAGAGCGGTCACCAGGGCGATTAGCAGCGGGCGCGACGACCGACTGCTCCGCGATGATGCATGACCATCAGACGATGTGATCCCTGTCATCGAACTTCCAATCACTGAACTTGGGGCCTCCGGTTCGGACATCAGCTGATGTCGTCTTGGTTACATCGGTAACGGAAACAACAACAAGACACCAGAATTCGAACCGAAACGTTCAGTAACATTCAGGCTCGAACACAGCGGCCAGTACGATCGATCGGATCCATCCCCGTCATCATGGCGCGCCCGTACCATGGTTGCCGCGGAAGCGGTCAGGTGTTTTGGTCACGTGACCGGCAGTCGACACGGATTCCTGGGCACCACCGGCACCGCCACACCACCATCCCACCCGGGTCCCGACCCGGCCGGTTGCCGATCCGGAGCGCAGGATGGCATCGTGCAGGTGGTGACCGGTGCCAGGGTAGATGTCAGATGAAGCGAGTCTTGGTCTTCTCCCGCACGGCGGGGTTCCGGCACGATTCGATCCCGACCGGCGTGCGGACCATCCGCGAGCTGCGATCCGAAGTCGAGGTCACGGAGGACCCGGGCGTCTTCACGCGGAGCAACTTGGCTCGATTCGCCGCGGTCGTCTTCATGAACACCAACGGCCGTGTGCTCAGCGACGTCGGCCGGACGGCGTTCGAGGCGTACGTGCGCGGCGGCGGCGGCTTCCTCGGCGTGCATTCCGCCGCTGCCACCGAGTACGGCTGGCCGTTCTACGGCGAACTGGTCGGCGCCTGGTTCGACAAGCACCCGGAGGTACAACCCGCCACGGTCACCGTTGTCGACGCGGATGACCCGGCGACCGCTCACTTGCCAGAGTCCTGGGCGTTCGTCGACGAGTGGTACGACTTCCGCTCGTACCCCGACGCCCGGATCCTGCTGCGCGTCGACGAGTCCACGTACGACGGTGGCGGCATGGGCGCCGACCACCCACTGGCCTGGTGCCACGAGCGGCTCGGCGGCCGGGCCTTCTACACCGCGCTCGGACACACGATCGAGGCGTACGCCGAGCACGCGTTCCGCGACCATCTGGCCCACGCGCTGCGGTGGGTGACCGGAGACACTACCTAGTGCCTGATTGGCCGGTGTGCGAGCTGGCCGGCCGCTACCGCGAGGTGCTCGCCCTCACCGACGAACTGCTCGCCGGCTGCACCGCGACGGAGCGGGCGGCCGTGCTGGCCGGTACCGCCCACCGCGTCTACTCCCTGCCGTCAACGCGCGACGAGCCTGACGCGCCCTAAGGTGATCTACCGTGGCAGTCGAGGAGCGCAGATGATGCTACGACCTGGTGTACAGCGTGCTCTGATCGCTGCCGTCCAGGTGCTCGGCCTGGCGGTGTGGTTCTCGGCCTCCGCCGTGGTGCCGGCGCTGCGCGAGTCGTGGCAGATCAGCGCGGCCGCATCCGTGTGGCTGACCGCGTCCGTCCAACTGGGGTTCGTGGCGGGTGCCATCACGTCAACCATGCTGAACCTGGCCGACCGGACGAAGGCGCACCTTTTGATGGCGGTCTGCGCGACGCTGGCCGCCGCCTGCACCGGCGTCTTCGCCCTCGCCGTCGACGGGCTGGCCGGCGCCATCCCGCTGCGGTTCCTCACCGGTGTGTTCCTGGCCGGGGTGTACCCGGTCGGCATGAAGCTGACCGGGTCCTGGGCGCCGCCGGCCCGTCGGGGACTCGCGTTCGGCATCATGATCGGCGCGCTGACCCTCGGCTCGGCCCTACCGCACCTGATCGGCGGGCTGGGCGATCTACCGTGGCGCGGCGTGATGGGCGCTGCGGCCGGATGCGCGGCCCTCGGCGCGGTGGTGGCCGTGACCCTCGTGCGGGAAGGTCCGCAGTTCACCCCGGGCACGCCACCGCGACCGCATCCGAGGTACGCCCTGGAGATGTTTCGCCAGCGCGGACCCCGGTTGGTGAACTTGGGTTACTTCGGGCACATGTGGGAGCTGTACGCGCTGTGGACCTGGCTGCCCAGCTTCCTGATCGCGGGCACGGCGGCCCGGACGGGTCGCGATGACGCGAACGTCAGCCTGCTCGCGTTTCTTGCCATCGGCGTCGCTGGGGTCGCCGGATGCCTGGCTGGCGGATGGGCCGCAGACCGGTTCGGACGCCCTCGGGCCGCGGTCACCGCCTTGGTTGTCAGCGGCGCCTGCTGCCTGGCATCACCGCTGTTCTTCACCGCCCCGCCCGGCGCCGTCGTGGTGTTGGGTGTGGTGTGGGGTGCAGCGGTGATCGCGGACTCCGGCGTCTTCTCCACCGCGTTGAGTGAGGTCGCCGACAGGCGGTACGTCGGAACCGCGCTCACCGCGCAGACGGCCATCGGCTTCGCCTTGACCGTTGTCACCATCCAGCTCGTACCCGTCCTGGCCGACGCGGTCGGCTGGCGCTGGGCCTTTTTGCTGCTCGTCCCAGGCCCGCTGGTTGGCGCGCTGGCGATGCGCGCGTTCGGCCACCAGCCCGCCCGAGCTTGATCCGCGGAAGTACCCTGGCGTCGGCCCTGCTATCCGGAACGGCGCAACCTGCCCGCGCCGACGCAACCAGGTCATCAAGTACGAGATCGTCCGCGGCGGCGTCCTTGTCAGCGGACCGCCCGACGAGGCGGCCCGCAAGATCGAGGCCGCATCCTGCACCGGTGGGGTGCAGGTGATGTTCTCCTCCCGGGGTGCCGGTCAGAGGGTGGGGGTGACGGGTTGGATGGTGCCGTCGGCGTTGAACCGCAGTTGGTCGATGGTGACCTCGCGGTTGGTTCCGTTGCCGGCCGGGATGGCGAAGCGGTGGTAGGCCATGTACCAGGTGTCGCTGCCCGGGGCCTGGACCACCGACTGGTGCCCGGGGCCCTTGATCCCGAGATTCAGGTTCTTGGACAGGATGGTGCCGTGGTGGTTCCAGGGGCCGAACGGTGATGTGCCCGTGGCGTACTCGACGTGGTAGTTCTCGGAGCGGGTGTCGTCTACCGAGTACGTCAGGTAGTACGTGTTGTTGCGCCTGAACACGAACGCCGCTTCGCGGTAGTTGGGCAGGCTGAAGGCGCGGACCTGTCCCAGGTCGAAGGAGACCATGTCGGCGTTCAGCCGTACGGCATATGCCGAGCCGTTGCCCCAGTACAGGTAGGACTGCCCGTCGGTGTCGGTGAAGACGTGCGGGTCGATCATCTGGCCGCTGCGGAAGCCGGCGGGGACCAGGGGCCGGCCGAGCGGGTCGGTGAACGGCCCGGTCGGGCTGCTGGAGGTCGCGACGCCGATGCTGGTCGCGGCGCTGAAGTAGAAGTAGTAGCGGTTGTTGCGGTAGGCGATCGTCGGCGCCCAGGCCCGGTCGTCGGCCCAGCTGATCTGGGGACCGAGGTCGAGGATGGTGCCGTGGTGGGTCCAGTTCACCAGGTCGGTGGAGGAGAACGCGGTGAACCGGCTGCCGTTCCAGCCGTTGTAGCCATCGGTGGTGGGATAGAGGTAGTAGCGACCGTTGAGGTGGGCGATGTTCGGGTCGGCGTACAGGCCCTTGATGACCGGGCTGCGACGGCCGGCGACCCACGGCGTGGTGACGCGGAAGGAGCTGTCCGCGGCGAACGTGGTGGGGTTGGTGGTGGGCGCGTCGAGCCAGAGCTCGCTGTCGCGGTGACGGAGGAATCGCCCGGGATAGTTGGTCGACTCCAGACGTACCGATCCGCTGACCGAGCCGTCGCGGACGCAGAAGGTGGCGTCGGCGAGGAAGGTGGCGGTGCCGGCGTTGGCCTCCAGCCGGATCCGGTAGTCGCGGTGGCGCAACCACATGCCGTTTGCAGCCTGGAACGACACGCAGCCGGTGCCGCCTGCCAGCCCGGGAGTCACCGTGAAGGTCGCGTCGCTCTTGGCCTGAGCGGAACTGGTGGGGCCGACTGCGGCGATGCCGCCCAGGTAGTCGGTGTGCCGGAGATAGGAGCCGGCCATGTTCACCGATTGCAGCGATCGGGCTCCGGCCGGGATCTCGGCGGCGTGGGCGGGCTGTGTCGCGACAACCGTCACCACGGAGGCGCCGAGGATGACCGTCATCGCGCGGGCGACCGGTTTTCGACCGGGGCGGAGCAAGGGCATGATCGCACTCCTCGGGTCGGCGTTCGGGGGCACCTGGCGACACGGAAGGTCCCGTGTCGAGCGGTCGCCGCAGCATTACGCCGTGTTACTCGACGTTTGCAGCAGTGTTGTCGTTCACATCGACGGATGTCAAGAAGTGTGACGGCGGGCCGTTGCGCCGTTAGTCCTGCCGGTTCCACCGAGTTCACGAGTCGGCGCACCTCCAAAGAGAGGTGACGTTATCGCTAACATCCGTGCTGCGGTGCGGCTGACGGCGGCGCCGGCCTGGCTCGCCCGACCTGTCTCCCATCGCGGTGGCGCACAAGGTGATCGTCGCGAGTCCGCCGCGTGATCTGCCACCAATTGCCGCACGTATTGACAATCGTCGAAATCGGGGTGAGGCTGAACGATGAGAGCGCTCTCTCGGACCGGGTTCAACCCACCACCACAAGTCTGGCCAGGGAAACTCCGATGTCTTCGGCGGCGGCGCCGGAGGTGTCCCTGACCCGTTCCTGGACAGGAGTCAAGATGGACAGGGCCGCACCCCTCTCCGCCATTCGCAGCCGACTGCGCCTCGCCTCGGCGATCGGCGCCTTGCTGGCGCTGCTCGGCACCTACATCGTGTCCACCACCGCGCGGGCTGACGCCGCCCCGGGCATCAACGCCATCCGGGTGGCGGAGTTCCCCGCCGACTGCACGTACAGTCACCGGCTTCCGGACGACCCGATCATCTTCCCCGGACTGCCCGGCGCCTCGCACATGCACAGCTTCTTCGGCAGCACGGTGACCAACGCCCACACCACGCTCCCGGACCTGGTCAACTCGCCCACCACCTGCAACCCGCGGGTGGACGTCTCGTCGTACTGGGTGCCGACCCTCTACAACAACAACGTGCCGGTGGAGCCAACCATCGCCACCTTCTACTACCTGGGCGAGGGCGTACGCGCCGACGTCGTCGCACAGACCCAGCCGTTCCCGCTGGGGTTGCGGCTCGTCGCCGGCAACGCTCGGGCCGCCGGGCCGGGCGAGAGCATTGCCCGCTGGTCCTGTCTGCACGCGGGGCACGTGCCGCCGTCGAAGAACTTCGTCAACTGCCCGGCCGGCACGATGTTGGAGTCCTACCTGGACTTCCCCCAGTGCTGGAACGGCCGGGACCTGGACTCGCCGGACCACAAGAGCCACCTGGCGTACCCGGTGAACCAGGCCTGCCCGGCCACCCACCCGGTACACGTGCCGAAGCTACGGCAGGTGCTGAGGTATCCGGTCAGCGGTGACCCGTCGCGGTTCCGACTGGCGTCCGGACCGGGCTACACGATGCACGGCGACTTCTTCAACGCCTGGCCGGTGGAGGAGATGTCTCGCCGGGTCCGTGACTGCATCCGCCCGGTCATCAAGTGCGGGCACGACGGCCGACCGATCTGACCAGACACGCTCGCACCCGACGGCGGGCCCGGTCTCGCCGGGCCCGCCGTCGGCGAACGCGCAGGAGGCCAGATGCGGGTATCCGTCGCCGTACCGTCCACTCTGCTCATCGCGGTGCTGCTCGCCGCCGGCTGCTCCGCTGGGTCACCGCAGGTCGCCGGCCCGTCGCCGGCATCCGCACCGCCGCCGGTCGCGCCGACGAGCGAGGCGGTACCGCCCCAGGGCTCCTCTGGACCGTTCGGTGCCACCGACATCGCCTGGCTCCAGCTGACGGTGGCGATGGCCGAACGGCTGCTGCCGGTGCTCGACCTGGTGCCGGCCCGGACCACCGACCGGGCGTGGCGGCGCCTGGCCGCCCGGGTCGAGGCCAGCCACCGCGCCGACCTGGCCCGGTCCCACCGGCTGCTGGGCGTCTCCGGCGCGCCGGCAACCAACCCCCACGAAGGCCACGACATGCCGGGAATGGTCACGGAAGACGAGTTGGCCACGCTGCGGTCGGCCACCGGGAAAACCTTCCACCGGCTGCTCGCCGGGCACCTGCGTGCGCACCTGTCCCAGTCGGTCCGGATCGCCGCCGCGGCACAGCGGGGTGGAATCCACCCGGCGACCACCGCGCTGGCCGCGGCCGTGGTTCGGGGCGGCACCACCGAACTCGCGCGGCTTGACCGACTCGACCGGCCACCAATTGCCACCCCGACGGCGGGCATTGCCGCCGAGCCCGCCGACCGCGACGCTCAGGCGGCGTGACGAGCGGCTCGGTGCACAGCGCATCGGCGGCGCGGCCACTATCCTGGCCGCCCGACCCGGCGCCGGTGACCGTGGCACAGCTATACGCGTGGTGCTGCGGTGGACTCACGAATCCGCAGGGAGGGGCTGATGACGACCCGATGGGTGGGACGGTCGGGATCGGCGAGCCGGTCGGCGACGAGGCGTACCGCGGCGCGACCGATGGAACGCCTCGGGGGACGGACCGCCGTCAGCGGCGGGCTGAAGAGCCCGACGACCTCGTCGTCGTAGGCCACGATGGACAAATCGCCGGGTACGGTGAGATGCCGTTCCTCGCAGCGCTGCACCAGTGCGATGGCCTCCGCGTCGGCGTGCACCAGCAGCGCCGTGGTTGCGGTCTCCCGGCAGCGGTCAAGGACCTGGTCGAGGAGGGCGTCGCGGTCGGGTGAGCGGATGTCGGGTATCACCGCCTCCAGGGTGTCCTGAGGATTCATGTCGCACTCGGCCGCCGCGTCGAGCCAACCGCGGCGCACGTGCGGTCGGGTGGGGCTGTTGGCGTCGAGAACGAGGCCGACCCTGCGATGCCCGAGGGAGGTGAGATGTCGGACCGCCATGGCCGCGCCCAGGGCGTGGTCGGTCACCACCGACTCCATCACGGCGTGGTGTGCCCCGACCGTGGCGGACCGTTCCAGCAGCACGACCGGAACGCCGATGTGGGCGAGCCAGTCGATGGTGCGTCCGGCGGTGGGAGCGTCCATGCGGGGGACGACGATCAGTGCATCGACGCCCATCCGGTCGACGAGGCGGGTCAGCTGCGGCGTGTCGTCCTCCGTGTCGTAGGAGGAGCCACGCAGGACCACCCGCATGTCGAGCTCGCGGGCGGCCTCCTCGGCGCCGCGGGCCACGTCGGGCCAGTAGTAGTCGAGTGAGGGTACGAGCATGCCGAGGGTACGCCCGCTGAGGGAGTCCAGCCCGGTGGTGGGTTCCTCCTCGGGTGTCGGCGGATCGCCCGGTTCGATCAGGGCCACGCCGCCGTGGACCCGCTGCACCAGGCCCTCGGCGGCCAACTGGGCCAGGTCACGGCGAATGGTGACCGGGGCGGCGCCGAGCCGCCGGGACAGGTCGGAGATGCGCATCCATCCGTCCCGTTGCAGTGCCTCAAGCAGGTGCTGGCGACGGGCGGCCTGCAGTGGCCCCCGGGGGGCCTCGGGCCGGCTGACGGCGTTACCTCTCCTGGTCATCGGGCACCTCCGAGGAAGACACTTCGCGGGTGGGGGACTCCTCGACGGTGAGGACGAACGTGCCGGTGGCCGTGGCCGCGCCGACGTCGATCTCCAGGCGGGTGAGTGTCCGCCCCCACACGCTGATGAGCATAGGATCATCAAGTGGGCGCGCAGTCGCGGTGCCGGGGGCGGACGCGGGCTGCCAGGTCAGCCTGAGGCGACCGGCGCCGTGACGTGCGGTGATCTCCGCCTGGCCCGCGCTGAGCTGCACGTCACCGGCGGCGAGCAGATGGATGTGGGTCGGCGCGGAGGCGTCGGTCGGGGCGAGGTCCCAGGCATCGGTGACGACGATCCGCCCGCTGTCGCGCTCCAACCGTGCGCTGCGCCGCCAGTGGCGCACGTCCGTGCGTGGGTACGCGGCGGCGATGTCCAGGGACAACTCGGTTTTCGCATGGCCGGTGACGGCCGCCACGTCGCGGGCGCGGTAGGCGTGACCGGTGGCCTGAGCGGTACCCCGGATGTGGGGGACGTTGTGCCAGGCGCTCTGCATCGTCCAGATGTCGTAGCGGTCGGGCCCGAAGGTCTGTGCGGTGTAGGTGGGGCGGCCGGCATCGACGAGTACGGGTACGCCGTTGAGGGCGACCACGAAGCCGCCGACATCGTTGTGGTTGTGGTGTTCGCCGTTGTGCCCGCCCTTGATCGCCAGGGTCAGACCGGCTGGGCTGCCTTGCGTGGGGCGGGCCAGCAGCACCTCGATGGAGGGGAGCCACACGTCGCGTGGCAGCGGCGGTACGCCGGGGGCGGCGTTGATCCATTCCTGGTGGCTCAACGCGCGGAGCAACCGACCGAGACCCTGCTCCTCGTCGGCCACGGGCGCGTCGCGGTCGCGGTGGGCGGCGGCGTGTGCCAGCGCATCCCGGTCGCCGACGCGCCGTGCGGCCCGGTACAGGGCCTCCCAGGGTTGGGTGGCCGGCGGCCGGGCCACCCCGTCGGCGTGGTTGAGATACCAGGCGCCGCCCAGGTGCATTCGATGGGGGAAGGCGACGGTGTGCCGTAGGGCCTCGCCCGGCACCCCGTCGAGCCTTCCGCCGCTGGCGTGGGCGAGGATGTCGAGTGCCTCGAGTGCCCGGCACGCGCCCTGCCACCAGTATCCGTAGCCTTCGTCGACGGCACCGTCGACCGGCAGAGAGGCCACGTACCGGTCGAGGCCCTCGATGATCAAATCGACGATCGCCGCACGGCGCGGTGGGTCATCGACCAGGCGCAGCGCGGCGACGAGGACGTTGGCGTGGATCCACGCGTTCCAGTTGTGCACGTCGCCGTCGAGGCCGAGCCAGTGCCAGTCGCGGCGCTCGGCGAACGGGGTCAGCACGCGCCGGTCGACTTCGTGCCGGATGCGCGGGCGTAGGCCCGGTGTGTGCTGGTCGAGTGGTCCGCCGAGCAGGTGGTCGATCCAGGCGAGCTGCGCGGCGACCTCGCCCGCGCCGAGGTCGAGGACCGGATCGGTCATGGTCGGCAGCACCGCACCGTGGAGGGTGTGGGTGTCGTCGTGGGCGGGCCAACACCAGGAACTCTGCTCGCACAGCAACACGACGCCGTCGACCACCTCGTCGAGCCAGTCCGGGTCGAGCGTCGCGGCGGCGAGGACGCTGGCCCGGCTCAGGCGCCGTTGCCGGGCGAAGACCAGCTGTTCGTAGGTGTCGCGGTCGCCGTCGCGGAAGTATCTGGCGTAGTGACGGGCCAGCGGCGAAGGCCAGGGTTGGCCGAGGTCCTCTTCGGCCCGGGCGCGCAGACGCCTCAGCGTGGGCACGTCCAACCGCGACTCGGCCCAGGTGGCTCGCTCCTGTGCCGGGGGCACGGGCAGCGAAGTCTCGGGGGGTTCGAGCACCTGCTCGAGCAGAGCAGGTCCGACACCCGGCCAGGCGGCGGCGAGCGGACCGGTGAAGCGGTCGATGGCGGGCATGGTTCCTCGATGAACGGCAGAGCGGACGTGAACCATTGTGACCGTATCAGGCTCCATCGCGATCGATCACAATCTAATCGGCCCGATTGGTCCCATAGAAGAGGTCTGTTACCCCCCCCCCCCCCCCCCCCCCCCCCCACACACGCACCTACGGAGTGTCCATCTTCGACGTTTCTGTTCACCAATAGACGTATTGACGTGCGCGCGTTCTTGATCGAACGTGTCCGTCTGAGTTTGATGATGGCATTGACTTGTTCTGTTGTGAGCGCTTTACTTCGGAAACCCAGCTGTTGCCTGCCCGACACACAGCTGGCGACATCTTCCGTTCGCCACTTCCCCCTGAGGTGGGCCGATGCGACAGGACCGCCGATGATGTCCGGCACGCCGAGCGATGTGGTCCCGACCACGACGGTCCCGCACCCCGCCGGGACATGGAGCCGCCGCGACTGGCTGGCCCTCGCCGACCGTCTGCTCGCCGCCGCCCGGCCGCACGCCTCACCAGGGCACGCCCTCATCACCTTTCCCGGCCCACCCGGTGGGTACGGGCGAGCCGTCGACGGGCTGGAGGGGTTCGCCCGGACGTTCCTGCTGGCCGGCTTCCGGGTGGCCGGTGCACGGGGGGAGGGCGTCGACGAGCTTGTCGACTGGTACGCGGCCGGGATCGCCGCCGGTACCGATCCGACCTCGTCGGAGCGGTGGGTCCGGTTGGACGAGCACCCCCAGGCGAAGGTGGAGGCCGCCTCGCTGGCCCTGATCCTCGACCTGACCCGGCCGTGGCTCTGGGACCGGCTGCCAGCCGCCGTGCAGGAGCGCGTGGTGCGGTACCTCGCCCCGGCGGTCGGCGACGACACGTACCCGAGGATCAACTGGGTCTGGTTCCGCCTTCTTGTGCAGACGTTTCTGCGTTCGGTGGGCGGGCCGTACTCGCTGGACGAGATGGCCGAGGATCTCGCGACCCACGACAGCCTCGCGCGCCCCGACGGCTGGATGTCCGACGGCCCGGAACGCGCCTACGACCACTACGTCGGATGGGCGCTGCACCTGTATCCGACGCTGTGGGCGAGGATGGCCGGCGCCGCCGACCTCGCCGCCGGCCGCCGGGACAGGGACCGGGCGAACCTCGACCGCTTCCTGCGCGACGCGGTCGCTCTGGTGGGTGCCGACGGGTCACCGCTCATCCAGGGGCGGAGCCTGATCTACCGGTTCGCCGCCGCGGCGCCGTTCTGGGTCGGCGCCATCGCCGAGGTGCCGTCGGTCAGCCTCGGGCAGCTGCGCCGGGCCGCCACGCAGACCGTACGCCACTTCGTCACCCACGGTGCTCCCGACGCGGATGACCTGCTCACGCTCGGCTGGCATCGGCCGTGGCCGCGTCTCGCCCAGCACTACTCCGGGCCCGGATCGCCGTACTGGGCGTGCAAGGGACTGCTCGGCATCGCGCTGTCCGACGACCATCCGGTGTGGCGGGCGCCGGAGCAGCCACTGCCGGTCGAGGAGAGCGACACCGTGCGGGCCCTACGCGCACCGGGCTGGCTGATCTCGGCCACCCGATCCGACGGCATCGTGCGGGTGGTCAACCACGGCACCGACCACGCGGACGAGGGCGCCAGCGTCGCAGACTCACCCCTCTACAGCCGCCTCGGCTACTCGACCGTGACCAGCCCGGTGCTCGACGAGAGCGGCTGGTTGACCCCGCTCGACCAGTCGGTCACCCTGGTCGACGGTGCCGGTCGCGCCACCCACCGCGCCGGCATGCGCCTGTTCGCCCTGCGGGTCGGCGACGACGGCCTCGGCGTGGCCGGATCGCGCACCCTCGCCCACTGGGTCGATCCGGACCCGGACCAGCGCGACCACGGCAGTGGGCGCGGCGGCCGGTCGTGGCCGGCAGGTCATCTCACCGTCTACTCGCTGGTCCGCGGTCCCTGGGAGCTTCGCCTGGCCCGGATCGAGGACCTCGCCGAGGGAGCCGACGCGACCGGTCTGCGGCTGGTCGTCGGCGGCTGGGCGGTGCCGGACGGGGTGGCCTCCACCGCCAGCGGCGGCGTGCTCAGCGTGACCGGAGCGGGCCTGACCAGCCGGCTGGAGAACGTCCTCGGCACCGGTTCCCCCGGCACCACCTCGGTCGCCGCTGGTGGTCCGCTGGGCGACTCGCTGGTGGTGCCGTGGCTCGCGTACCCGGCCCGGACCGGCACGTGGATCGCATCCCTGGTCGAGCTGTCCGGCGGTGACGCGAGCGCCGACCGGCAGGCGTGCCGGGCCGTGCTCGACGCCGTCGGCGCGCACGTGACGGTCGACTGGCCGGACGGCCTCAGCACCACGATCCGCCTCGACATCGACCCGACCAGGTCAACCGGTTAGTCGGCCTGGCACCAGCGTGGGCCCCACCCCCGGGGCCCCTGATCCTAAGGAGAAGGGATGAAACGCGCGATACCAGCCGTCGTCAGCACCGCGATGGCGCTGACGCTCGTCCTCGCCGGTTGCGGCGGCGAGGACGAGCCGGTCGACCCCAACGCCCCGGTGACGATCACCCTGGCGGGCTGGAGCCTGTCCTCCACGCCGGAGTTCAAGACGCTCGCCGACGGGTTCAAGGCGACACGCCCCAACGTGACGGTCGAACTCAAAGAGTACGACGCCGCGAACTACGACACCCAGATGATCGCCGATCTCGCCGCCGGCACGGCGCCGGACGTGTACGTGTTGAAGAACCTGAGGAACTTCTACACGTATCAGAGTGGGGGGCAGCTTCTCGACGTGTCCGAGGCCGGGTCCGCGCTCGGCTCGCTGCCCGCGCTGGCCCCCTACCAGGTCGACGGCAAGACCTACGCGGTCCCGTACCGGCAGGACTCGTGGGTGCTGTACTACAACAAGGAGCTGTTCGACAAGGCGAAGGTGGCCCATCCGGACGGGAGTTGGACCTGGGACGACTACGTCGCCGCGGCGAAGCAGCTCACCGCCGGGCTGAAGGGCGCCGGATCCACCGCGACGGGCGCCTACCAACACGTCTGGCAGTCGACAGCGCAGGGCTTCGCGCTCGCCCAGACGCCCGGCGCAGATCTGCTCTCCGGCGACCTCGCCTACCTGAAGCCGTACTACCAGCGGTCGCTCGACCTGCAGGCCGCCGGCGCGCAGCCGACGTTCGGCACCGCGAACACCAACAAGCTCAGCTACCAGGTGCAGTTCGGCAAGCAGCAGTCGGCGATGCTGCTCATGGGCACCTGGTACGTAGCCACCCTGCTGAACCAGCGTAAGAGCGGCGAAGCCGACACATTCGAGTGGGGCATCGCCCCCGCGCCGCAGTACGACCGGTCCACCGCCGGCACCTCCGCTACGCCGGTCACCTTCGGCGACCCGACCGGCATGGGGATCAACCCGAAGATCAGCAAGTCGAAGGTCGCCGCGGCTCAGGCGTTCCTCGCGTACGTGGCCGGTGAGGAGGCCGGCAAGGCACTGGCGGGCATCGGCATCACTCCCGCACGGGCCTCCGACCCGATCACCGAGACGCTGTTCGCCCTCGACGGCGTACCCGGCGACGACCTGTCGAAGTTCGCGTACGGCACGCACGAGATCCGTCCGGAGAACCCGGTTTCGAACCATACGGCCGGCATGCAGAACGTGCTCAACGACCTGCACTCGGCAGTCATGTCCGACAGCAAGGGCCTCGACGAGGCCATCACGGAGGCGCAGGCCCGCGCCAAGAACGAGGTCCTCACCCAGTGACTCCTCCACCCACCCCTCCCCGGCGGTCGGGCGCGGCCGGCGTGCGGTTCCGGTGGAGAGAGATTCAGTGACCAGTCGCCGTTGAGCGCGATCGGCGGGTCCGGCGTACGACGCGAGCCGGGCGCCGGGCCCGCCACCTGACACGAAAACGCTTCCCCCGGAGAGTCCTCTCATGGCAGCAACACTGACGCGGCTGCGCCCCAGACGCAGCCGGCTGGTATGGCGCAACACCGTCGCGGGCTGGTCGTTCATCCTGCCGAACTTCGTCGGCTTCGCCCTGCTCACGCTGGTGCCGGTGGTGGCGCTGTTCTACCTGGCCTTCACCAACTGGAACGTGTTCGGGGCGGCCGAGTGGACCGGCAGCGCGAACTTCCGGCGGATGTGGGGGGATGCGAGCTTCTGGACCGCACTGCGCAACACCTTCTACTACACGGTCTTCCACATCCCGCTGACCATGGCCGCAGCCCTCGGTCTGGCGCTGCTGCTCAACCGCAAGCTACGCGGTGTGGGGTTCTTCCGGACCGCCGCATTCTTCCCCTACATCACGTCCATCGTGGCGATCGCGGTGGTGTGGAACCAGTTGTTCAGCCCGGAGTACGGGCCGGTCAACGCATTCCTGCGGGCCGTCGGAGTCGACAATCCGCCCGGCTGGACGACGTCGGCGGACTGGTCGATGCCGGCGGTCATCATCGTCGGGACCTGGCGGGAGATGGGCTACTACATGCTGCTGTTCCTGGCTGGCCTGCAGACCATCCCCGCCCAGCTGTACGAGGCCGCCAAGATCGACGGTGCGACCTCATGGCAACGGTTCCGGCACGTCACGATCCCGGGGCTGAGGCACACCACGTTCTTCGTCGTCGTGATGCTGACCATCGGCAGCTTCAAGGTCTTCGACCTCATCCTCGTGATGACCGAGGGCGGTCCCGGCCAGTCCACCCTGGTGCTGTCGCAGTACATCTACCAGAAGGGCTTCGTCGAGAACCAGTTCGGCTACGCCTCGGCGGTCTCCATCGTGTTGTTCGCGATCTGCTTCGGGGTCACGGGCATCCAGTTCTGGATCAACAACCGGAGGGAGAGCTGATGACCGCGACTCGCCTCACCACACCCCACGCACCCCTCACCATCACCGGGCCGGTCAACCCCGAACCCGGCCGCCGCGTCACCTCCCGCGGTTGGCGGCTGGTGGGATACCTCGCTCTCGTCCTCGCGGTGGCCGCGCTGCTGCTGCCGTTCTACTGGATGGTGATGTCGTCGCTGAAGACCAACAGCGACGTCTTCACCATCCCGATCAAATGGGTTCCGGACACGCTGGTATGGCGAAACTACATCGACATCTGGCAACGGTCCGACATGACGACGTGGCTGAAGAACACCCTGCTGCTGTCGGTCCTCGTCACCCTGCTCCAGGTGTTCACCGGCAGCTTCGCCGCCTACGGCTTCGCCCGGATCCGCTTCCCGGGCCGCAACCTGCTGTTCCTGGCCTACATCGGGACCATCGCAGTGCCATGGCAGTCGTACATGATCCCGCAGTTCATCCTCATGTCCAAGCTGCACCTGTCAAACACGTTGTGGGCGATCGTCGCACTCCAGGCGTTCGGCGCGTTCGGGGTGTTCCTGATGAAGCAGTTCTACGAGACGATCCCCGAGGAACTCAGCGAGTCGGCCCGGGTGGACGGCCTCTCCGAGTTCGGCATCTACCGGCGGATCATGCTGCCGCTGTCCCGCCCGGCGCTGGCGAGCCTGACGCTGCTCACGTTCGTCACCACCTGGAACGACTATCTCGGTCCGCTGATCTACCTGCGCAGTCCCGAGCTGCGCACCATCCAGCTGGGGCTGCGCACGTTCATCTCGCAGTACAACGCCGAGTACGCGCTGATCATGACGGGTTCCGTGCTGTCCGTGCTGCCCGTGGCGGTCATCTTCCTGCTCGGGCAGCGGCACTTCGTCGAAGGCATCGCCAGCACCGGGCTGAAGGGCTGACCGATGCGGCACGACACCATCCAAGCCATCTTCGACGGGGTGTACACCGCACTGGTCACCAACATGCTGCTGGTGGCCGGTGGCCTGCCGCTGGTGCTGCTCGCGGTCACCACCGACAGCACCCGGGCCTGGCCGCTGTACGCGCTGGCCGCACCGCTGTGTGCACCCGGGCTGTGCGGGATCTTCGCGGTGATGTCCGCCTACTCGGCCGGTCGGGCCGACGGCCCGCTGCGCACCTTCGGCCGTGCCTGGCGGGCCACCGCCCGGCCGGCGATGCTCTGGACCGCCGCGGCGACCGTCGTCCTGGTCGTCCTCGGCGTGGACGCGTACGCCCTCTGGGGACACCGGGCCGGAGCGGTCACGCTGCCGATCCTGGCCATGCTGACCGTCCTCACCGTCGCCACCACGCTGCTCGGACTGGTGGCCATCGCGGAACAGCCCGCCGCGCGGCTGCGCCGGGTGGCGCGGGCCTGCCTCTATCTGGCGGTGCGCCGCTGGTACCTCACCGTCGCGTCGCTGCTGGTGCTCGCCCTGTTGGCGCAGCTCGTCGCGTTGCGCCCCGCGATCGCCCTGGGGTTCGCCGCCGCGCCGCTGCTGTACGTGGTCTGGGCGAACAGCCGCTTCTGCCTGCGCGTGGCACTCGACCCGCCGACGGAACCCCGAACCGCCTGACGTCGCCGTCACCACAGCTCGACAGCCAGGTCGGGCCGCTGGTGATCCGCCCACAGACACGAGGGAGAACGAACCTTCATGACGGCTATCAGTGCCCGTCCCAGTCCTGACGCCGACACGATTCCAGCCGCCGTGTCCGCCGCGTTGCGCACCCTGGATGCGAACCTCGACACCTTCGGCGACCGGTATCCGGCGGACACCACCGTCGGCAACCGCTACCCGCTGCGGGCACCGGCCGGCGGGCAGCCGGTGGGCGGCAACGTGGGTTGGACCACGAGCTTCTGGCCCGGAATGTTGTGGCTGGCGCACGACCTGACCGGAGAGGAGCGCTACCGCAGTGCCGGTGTGTCGCATGTGGACAGCTTCGTGGCCCGGGTGGCGAACCGGATCGACCTGGACACCCATGATCTGGGATTCCTCTACACCCTCGCCTGCGTCATTCCGGCGCGGCGCGTCGGTGACGCATCGGCCAGGCGCGCCGCCCTCGCGGCCGCCGATCACCTGATGACCCGCGTCCTGGAACCGGCCGGAATCATCCAGGCCTGGGGTGACCTGCGGGACCCCCGTCAACGTGGTCGCACCATCATCGACAGCCTGATGAACACGCCGCTGCTGTACTGGGCGAGTCACACCACCGGCGACGAACGCTACGCGGCCGCCGCCGGCCGGCACTGCCGCCAACTACGCCAACACATCCTGCGCCCGGACGGCACGACCTTCCATACCTTCTACTGGGATCCGGGCAACGGAGCGCCGGTGCGCGGAGAGACCGAACAGGGCCAGGCCGACGACTCCTGCTGGGCACGCGGGCAGGCCTGGGCCATCTACGGTTTCAGCCTCAACCACCGCCATACCGGTGACCCGTCGCTGCTCGTGGCCGCGCAGACCTGCGCCGACTACTTCCTGGCCCGACTACCCGCCGACCAGGTGCCGTACTGGGACCTGGAGTTCACCGACGGCAGCGGCCAGGAACGCGACAGTTCGGCGGCGGCCATCGCCGTCTGCGGCCTGATCGAGTTGGCGGACAACCTCACGGACACCGTGCGCGCCGACAGCTACCGCGAGGCCGCCGACCGGATCCTCCGCTCGCTCGCCGAGCACTACGCCGCCAGCCGGCACCCGACCTCGAACGCGCTGATCCTGCACGGTGTCTACGACAAGCCGAAAGGCATTGGCGTCGACGAGGGCAACCTGTGGGGCGACTACTTCTACCTCGAAGCCCTCGTTCGTGCGAGCGACCCGGGCTGGACCAGCCCCTGGTAGCCGCCGCCGGCATCCGCTGCCAGAACCCACTTCGACAGAAAGGCTCCTCATGGACTACCGCTACCACTGCTACCTCCCGGCCGAGGGTGGCCGCAACAAGCTGCCCTTCAACCCGTGCCGTCTGCTGGACTTCACGCTGCTGAGGCTGGCGGCGGGCGAGACCTGGACCGGTGAGTCCGGTGATCGGGAGATCCTCGCGGTGGTGCTCGGCGGCACGGCCAGCTTCACCGTCGCCGGACACCACTTCGCGCAGGTCGGCGAGCGTGCGGACGTGTTCTCCGGAAAGCCCCACTCCGTCTTCGTTCCCGCCGGCGCCGACGTCGTCATCGTGGCGGACAGCGCGGTGGAGATCGCGCTCCCGAGCGCGCCGAGCGACCTCGCCGTCGACCCGTACGTCATCGAACCGGCCCGGGTCGCCAGTGGCCGCTGGGGTGCGGCCAACTTCGGCCGGACCTATCACCAGATCCTCACCGAGGTCGCGCAGCCGGACCTGCCGGCCGGCCGGCTTATCGTGGGTGAGACCTACACGCCCTCCGGTAACTGGAGCACCTATCCGCCGCACCGGCACAAGGTCGACGACCTGCCGTCGGAGGCCGCCCACGAGGAGATGTACTACTTCCGGGTCAACCCGTCCGACGGGTTCGGCATCTGCCGGATGTACACCGACGAGGGGTACGAGGAGAACTTCACCGTCCGCGACCACGGCATGCACATGATGCCGGAGGGCTATCACACGGTGGTGAGCGCACCCGGTTACATCACCTACTACCTGTGGTTCCTCGCCGGCACCCAACGCACGCAGGGTGCCCGGGAGGACACCGACCTCGCGTGGGTCGGCGCTACCGTGCCCACGCTGCGCAGTGTGGGCCTGTAGCCGTGATCCTCGACAGATTCCGGCTCGACGGACGGGTCGCCCTGGTCACCGGCGGCAACCGCGGCATCGGCCGGGCGCTCGCGATCGCCCTGGCCCAGGCCGGTGCCGACATCGCCCTGCTGGACCGCACCCACCCCACCCGGACGGTCGCCGACATCGAAGCGACGGGCCGGCGGGCCCTGGTGGTACCCGGCGACCTGGCCACCGCCGGTCCGGACGAACTCGCCGACGCCGTGCACGCGGTGGTCACCGGACTTGGCGGCCTGCACATCCTGGTGAACAACGCGGGGATCATCCGTCGCGCGGTCGCCGTCGCGCACCCGGCCGAGGACTGGGACGCCGTGCTGCGGGTCAACCTCAACGCGGTGTTCCACCTCAGTCAGGCGGCCGGGCGGATCATGCTGGACCAGGGCCACGGCAAGATCGTCAACATCGCGTCGATGCTGTCCTACCAGGGCGGCATCCGGGTCCCGTCATACACCGCCGCCAAACATGCCGTGGTGGGTCTGACCAGGGCGCTGGCCAACGAGTGGGCCGCCGCCGGGGTCAATGTCAACGCGATCGCGCCGGGCTACGTCGCCACCGACAACACGGCGCCACTACGCGAGGATCCCGACCGGGAGCGCGCCATCCGGGAACGGATTCCCGCCGGCCGCTGGGGCGCACCGGACGACCTGACGGGCGCCATCGTCTTCCTCGCCTCCGACGCCGCCCATTATGTGCACGGCGTCGTCGTACCGGTGGACGGCGGCTGGCTCGCCCGTTAGGAGCACCGTAGCGGCCCTCGGGCGGACGGCGTAGCCGCCGGAGACGTGCACGGACACGGGACGTGACATCAGCGAGACCCGCTTTCGCGGGTCCGCGACAGGCGTCGAGGCCGCCGGACCGCTGCCGGCGATCACCTGGCGGCCTCAGGGTAGGCGGGCATGATGGAAGGGCAACTGTTCGGTACGCAGCGGCAGGAGCGACTGCTCGCCGCACTTCGCGGGAACGGAGCCGTGCGGGTTCGCGATCTGGCCCGCGAGTTCGGCGTGAGCGAACTGACGATTCGCCGCGACATCGCCGCGCTGGCCCAACGCGGCCTGGTGTCCAAGGTGCACGGTGGTGCCACCCTGCCCGTGCGTGGCGGCACGGACAAGCAGCCGCGACGCGCCCCGATGCGGTTCACCGTCGGCATGGTCGTACCGTCGCTGGACTTCTACTGGCCGTCGATCGTGGGCGGGGCGCGAGCCGCCGCGGCCGCCCTCGGCGTCAACATCCAGCTGCGCGGCTCCAGCTACGACCCCGACGAGGACCGGCGCCAGATCAGCCTGCTGATCGCCGGACAACAGGTCCAGGGTCTGCTCCTCGCCCCCAGTCTCGAGGACGACCGCGCGGAGGGCATGCTCGACTGGATCGGGCACCTGCAGATGCCCACCATCCTCGTCGAGCGCCAGCCGCAGCGGTGGACGCCCGCCACCCGACAGATCGAATGGGTGCGCAGCGACCACGCACTCGGCCTGGAGATCGCCATCCACCACCTTCGGCAACAGGGGCACCGTCGGGTGGGTCTGGTCGTGTCTCGCGGCAGCCCGACCTCCGCCCATCTGCTACGTGCCTGGCAGGCGGCGACCGCCGATCCGGCCGTGTCCGACGTCCTCGTGTTGCGGGAGTGGGTGACGCTCGGCACGACCGGAGACCGGGACGTCATCGGCCGCCTCGTCCGGCGGTGCCGGCAAGCCGAGGTCACCGCCCTGATCATTCACAGCGATTCGCACGCGATAGCGATCGCGCAGGTCTGCGACGAACATGGCCTCAAGATCCCCGACGAACTGGCAATCGTCTCCTACGACGACGAGGTCGCCCATCTTGCCGATCCGGCGCTCACGGCGATCCGGCCACCGAAGAGCCACGTCGGCCGGCTCGCGGTGGAGCTGATGGTCTCGCGCCTGCTGGACGGTGAACGCCGCCCGGCGTAC
Source organism: Micromonospora phaseoli (assembly GCF_900109115.1). Classification (GTDB taxonomy): domain Bacteria; phylum Actinomycetota; class Actinomycetes; order Mycobacteriales; family Micromonosporaceae; genus Micromonospora; species Micromonospora phaseoli. The sequence continues at coordinate 267,084 of NZ_FNYV01000008.1, read as the reverse complement.
CGGGTGCTTCTCGCCCCCGAGCTTGTCGTACGCGATTCGTCGCGGCCGTGGTCGTCGATGCGCTAGCGGCCACCGTGATCGCTGGTGGCGTTCTTTTATGTACGTTCGTGAATAAGTTGGTGCGACCTGTGGCGTACTCGGTCCGCGTCGATTACCAAGAAGTTACCCAAGTGTGAACCGTCGCTGGACCGGACGTTGCCGCACCGGCGGCGAGGGCATCGTCGCAGGGCGGACAACGATGTTCACCAGACGCCTGGTACCCGCGTCCCTGTGACGGTCACTCCGGCCCGCAGAAGGGGATAACACAGTGAGATCGAGCAGACGGCTCCTGTCGCTCGCGACGGCGCTCGCCGTGACAACCGGAATGGTCGTTGCGGCGGTCGTCAGCGACGGCCTACCCGCCCAGGCGGCACCGGTCACCATCACCAACGGCACCCAGTTCACCGACACCAGCGGCAACGCCCTGCACGCGCACGGCGGCGGCGTACTCAAGGTCGGCTCCTACTACTACTGGTTCGGCGAGAACCGCAACCCGAACAACACGTTCCGGGCGGTGTCGGTCTACCGCTCCACCGACCTGCGTAACTGGGAGTTCCGCAACAACGTCCTCACCCAGTCCTCGGCCGCCGAGTTGCAGTCCGCCAACATCGAGCGGCCAAAGGTCATCTACAACGCCAGCACCGGGCGCTACGTCATGTGGATGCACAAGGAGAACGGCACGAACTACAGCGAGGCGCGCGCCGCCGTGGCCTCCTCGGCCACGGTCGACGGCGACTACACCTACCACGGCAGCTTCCGCCCGCTCGGGCACATGTCGCGGGACATCACGCTCTACAACGACGGCGGTACCGCCTACATGATCTCGGCCGCCGACGAGAACTACGACCTGCACATCTACCGGCTCACCTCGGACTACCTCAACGTCGCCAGCCTCGTCGGCAACTTCTGGAACGACGCCCACCGCGAGGCCCCCGCCCTGTTCAAGCGGGGCGCCACCTACTTCATGCTGACCTCGGGTGCGACCGGCTGGAGCCCGAACCAGGCCAGGTACGCGACCGCGTCGAGCATCTCCGGCCCGTGGACCGGCTGGACCAACGTGGGGGACTCCACCACCTTCCGCTCCCAGCCGACGTTCGTGCTGCCCATCCAGGGCACCAACACGACGAGCTACCTCTACCTGGGCGACCGCTGGGCTGGCGCCTCGGGCGGGCCGGTCAACGACTCGCAGTACGTCTGGCTGCCGATCACTTTCCCGTCCAGCACCAGCATGAGCCTGAACTGGGCTCCGTCGATCACCATCGACACGGTCACCGGCACGATCACCGCCAATGCTCCCACGTACCACCGGGTGACGAACCGAAACAGCGGCCGGGTGATGGACGTGGTGAGCAACTCCACCGCCAACAACGCCGAGGTCAAGCAGTACGGCTGGAACGGTGGTGGGAATCAGCGCTGGGAGTTTCAGGACGCCGGTGGTGGCTACTTCCGCCTCGTCAACCAGAACAGCGGCAAGTGCCTCGACGTCTCCTCCGGCTCCACCGCCGACGGCGCCAACATCATCCAGTACACCTGCGGCACGGGCACCAACCAGCAATGGCAATGGGCGGCGATCGGCAGCTACTACCAACTCCGCGCCCGCCACAGCGGCAAGTGCCTCGACGTCGTCAACGCCGGCACCGGCGACGGCGCCGACATCCAGCAGTACACCTGTGGCAGCGGCACCAACCAGCAATGGTCCCGCACCGCGGCGTGACCCCGGTGACCAACACTCGGAAGACAATCCTGGTATCGGTGGCGGTCACGATCGCTGGGCCAGCGGGTGGCCTGGCCACCATTCGCCGGTACCGGCCTCGGCGTTCTGCTCCTGCTGGCCGACCGGGTGACGATCTCGAACACCGGGAACAACTCGATCCTCGTGGAGAACTGCTACAACGTCACCATCGCCGGAGTGTCCGGCACGGTGACGGGCGGCGGCGCGGAGCGGATTTCGTCGCGGTCGGAGTTTCCGGACTCCTCGGGCATCCGGACCGCGCTGTCGGCCGGGTAGTGGACCGCAGTCGATGTCGCCTACCGGTTCGATCAACGCCCGTGACCGTGACAGTTGCCAGGCCAGGGACGTTTCCGGAGCCTGCTGATCCTCTTTCGAGACTCGACCGGAGACGGCAAACGATGCGCCCCTCGCTACCCGCCGGCGCGGAGTACCTCGCTCAGCCGGTCGCGACGGCGCAGCGCCGACTCGACAGGTACGACCGCGGCGGCCGCCGCCAGCAGAGCCACGCTCACCAGGCCGAACAGCCACCACGGCAGGGCCGCCGCCGGGTCGGTGGCTTGACCGGTGAGCAGCCGTAGCTCGAGCGGGCCGAGCGTCAGGTGTGCGAGCAGGGCCCCGAACAGCGGGCCGCACACCGCGGCGACCACGACCGGCGGCAGCAGCTCTCCGGCGGCGACCCAGCGGGCGTCGCGTGGCCGTAGGCCGAGGGTCCGCAGCCGGGTCAGGGTCTGCCACCGCTCCGACGCACTCGCGGCGGCGGCGAGCGTGAGGCCGAGCAGCCCCAGCGCCAGCAACACCGCGGCGGCCGTCCACGCCAGCCGTAGTACCCCTGCGGTCAGCGGAGCCACCCGCTGTGCCCGCAGGACGTCCGCGCGCAGCACGACGTCGGCGGCGACGCCGCTGTTCGACACGGCCCGCGCCGCGCCGGGGCCGGTCACCCAGACGGTATTGGGAACGGCGGGCAGTCCTGCGTCGGCGAGGGCCGCGGCGTCCACGATGACGACGTCGCTGGCGCCGCCAAAGGAGGGAGCGGTACCGACCGCGGCGAGACGGATCGCCGGGGCGCCGTCCCGGGGTAGCTGCAGCCGCGTGCCGGTCCGCAGGTCGCCGTCGCTCGATCGGACCAGCGCTGGGACGTCCACGGGGCCAGGACCGGGTGCCGTGATCTGGGCCAGCGCCGGCGCGTCGGGCAGCGGGGTGGTGGCCAGCAGGCGCTGGAACGCGGCGGTGTCCACGACGACCAGGCGTGGGGTGAGCAGCGTCGATTCGGTGAAGATGCGCGCCGAGTCGGTCACCTGCGCGACGACGACCTGCTCTACCCCGGGTGCGGCAGCGATGCGCTCGGCGAGTGCGGGCGTCGCGGCCTCGGCGTCGACACTGACGTCGAGGCGGGCATCGGCGCCGACGGTGTTCCAGGCGCCGTCGACCAGACCCCGGGCGACGGTGGTGCCGACGACAAGCGCGAACGACGCGAGCGCCGTGGCGCTGACCAGCGCCAGCAGCGGCAGCGCGCGTCCGGCCGTGGTGGCTGCCCGGGCGGCGCCGAACACGGCCAGCGGGCGGCGCGAGCGCAGGGACTGTCGGAGCGCGAAGCGCACTCCGGCGGGCAACAGCCGCAGCACGACGAGCGCACCGGCGAGCACGCCCAGAGCGACGGCGCTGATCGGTAGGACCAGGTCGCCGGTCAGCTCACCGGTGTCGCCGGCGGAGGCGACAGGCAGGAGCCCGCGCCGGTGCAGTGTGACGAAGGCGGCGACCGCGGCGATCAGAACAGCGGCCTCCACGGCGGCGCGGCGCAGCTGACCGGTGGCCAGGATCCAGCGCCGAGCGGCCGGGTTGGCGGGTTGGCGCCGGTCGCGGCTGGCGCGGGCAGCGACGAGGGTGCCGAACGCTGGCCCGGCGACGGCACCGGCCAGGACCACAGGAACGGTCCAGGTCCAGGAGACGCCCGGAACGGCCGCGCGGGCGAGCGCGAGCCCGACGGCGGCGGCCGACAGGGACAGCACGGTGGACTCGATGATCAGTTCCGCACCGAGGTCGGGTAGCGCCGCACCACGCTGCCGTGCGGCGCTCAGCGCCGGGGTACGGCGTCGGACCAGCAGGTCGGCGGCGAGCAGCAGGACCAGTACCGTGGTGGTCAGGACTCCGGCGAGCAGGACGGCGGCCTGTGCGGAAGCGGCGCTGATCTGGGTACGGGCGTCGCGCAGGACGGTGTCGAGCTGCGATTCCCACTTCAGGGACTGGTCGCGGACGCCTGATGAGCCGGAGGCTGCCTTGAGCTTGACCACTTGGCCGGCGAGGGTCGCGGTGGCGTCCCAGGTGAGCACGTCGGGTTCGGGGGCGAAGTGGACGGTGCGCCGGAGTTGGTCCTCGTCGAAGGCGAGCCGGGCGTCCGGCAGCGACTCGCGCGACAGCAGGCCGGCGAACCGGGTGGTGCCCACGCCGTCGGCGCCGGGTACGGGGCGCAGTAGCGCCGGAGCGAGTCGCCAGGCGGGGTCGGCGCTGTCCGCGGGTCGGTAGATCCCGCTGATCCGGACGTCTTTGTCGCGACCCTGGCCGTCCTGGACCGGGATTCGATCGCCGGGGCCGAGGTTGAGTGCGGCGGCGTCCGCCTCGGAGAGGCCGACCTGCACCGGCCAGGGCGGTCCGTCGTAGGGGATCTCGATGGACTGTTCGGGGACGGCGGGGCCGGGTGCGCTGCCGGCGATCCAGGTCACGGCCGGGCCCTCAAGGTCACCGGCCAGGTAGGTGAGCTGGAAGGTACGCGGCAGGTTGCCGTCGGTGACATTGAGAATCGGGCCGTGGACAACGGCGATGGGCGGGAGCAGCGCGGCGTCCAGGTCGGGCCCGAGCGTGTACGTCGCCCGGGCGCGGAAGTCGTCGACGTCCTCGGCGAGGCGGGATATCCGGAACCGCCCGCCGGTCGGGCCGTCGTCGCGTTCCCAGTTGGCGTGTACGAGGACGTTCGAGTCGTGGCCGGCGCGGCGGACCGTGTCCTGGACGGCGTTGTCGGCGGCGGCACGTAGCAGCGCCGGCACGGCCCCGGCGAGCAGCGCGACGGCCGCGATGACGGCGGCGGTGAGCAGCAGCGCTCCGGCATCGGTACGGCCACGGCCGCGGACGCTGGGCCAGTGCGGTGCCGGCCACCGGCGGGTCAGCCAGCGGTTCACGGCGCGACCCGCAGGTGCGCGGCATCGGCCCGGCGGACCTGGACGATGACCACAACGGCGACTGCCAGCAGGCATCCGGCCAGCAGCGCGGCGAGCAGCGCGGCCTCGGCTGGCCACGGCCAGTGTGGCTGGGCGGCCGGGACAGGCGCGGCACCGGTGTCGGAGCGTACGAGCAGGGGAGCGACGATGCGGGTGGCGAGCGCGCCGACGGCCGCGCCCGCCGCGAGCAGGGGCAGCAGAACGCCGGCGTGCTGGCCGAGCAGCACGGCCCGGATGCCGCGCCGGGACATTCCCAGGCCGCGTAGCCGCGCCACCTCGACGGCGCGGACCTGTAGATCGCAGGTGACGTGCAGAACGACGCCGGCGAGCAGCAGCAGGGCCGCGGCCGGGACGATGAGCCGGAGCGCGGCCGGCAGCCCGGCGTGCAGCGGGCCGCCGGTGAGACGGGCGGCCTCCGCCTCGCGGGTCGTGACGGTGCCCAGGTGCAGGGCGGTGGCCCGCTGCGCGGCAGCGGGACCGGCTGGGCGGCCGACCCACCAGGCGTCGACCGGGAACGTCAGGTCGCCGGTGACGGCGCGTGCGCGGGACAGCGTGTCCAGGTCGGCTAGGACGGCGACGGCGCCGGGGGCGGACGGTACGGCCGGCACGACCTCGGTGACGACGATCGGGACGGGCGTGGTGCCGACCGTGACGCTGAGCTGGCTGCCGCTGTCGGCACCGACCTCGCTGGCGAAGCGGGCGGAGACGGCGACGGGCACCGGGCCGGGGTCCGGGAAGGCGGTGGCGACGAGGTTGCGGGCGGCGTCCGGGGCGCCGCCGAGGTCGACGGTCGCCGCCATCCGCAGCGCGGTCCCCGCCGGCGTGGCGGAGAGCACGACGGTCGGGTCGCGCAGCTTGCTGGGGACCGGCGGCGCGGACGTGGCGGTCCAATCCGATCCGTCAGCCGATCCGGCGGGCGGCACGGTGAGGGTGACGGCTATGGCGGTGCGGTCGCCGACCACGGATCCGGCATCCGGGTCGGCCGCGACCGGCAGGGACACCGCGACGAGGCGCAGTCCGTCGGCGGTCGCGCACTCGGGCAGCCGGTGCTCCCGGCCGTCGAGCGGCACGGGCGGACCGGTACAGGGTATGCGCAGGCCGGTGGCGTCCTGCAGCAGCAGCTGGGGCGTCACGGCGAGCGAGGTGTCGCCGGTTGCGGTTCCGCTCAGGACGAGCGGGGCGCCGGCCGGAATGGGGAGGCCGGAGACGCGGGTCGGTGGGGCGAGCATCGCTCCCACGTCCGTCCATGTGCGGTCGCCGTCGAGCCGCCCGCGTAGCAGGGCGTCGGCGCGGGTGGTGTCGACGGCGACCAGGCGCGGCGCATCGCCGGCGGTGCCGAGCCACTGACCGACGGCGGTACCACGGTCGAGGGCTGGACTCACCGACCCCGCGGTGGCCGTGCCGACGGCCGTGCCCTCTGCGGCCACCGGCGTCGTGCTGAGGGTGAGTGCCAGGTCGGTGCCGACGGACAACGCGGCCTGGTCGCGCTGCGACTGGTGCCACGTGGTGTCGAAGGCGACGCCGAAGGTTCCGGCCGCGCAGGCCAGCCCGACGAGCAGCCCGGTGGCGACCGCCTGGGGGCGGCGGGCGGCCTCGGAGACCGCCAGCGGAAGCGCCAGCCCACGGGCGCGGTACGCCAGCCGGTCGGCACCGCGCAGGGCGGGCAGTACCACCCGCAGCGCCAGGGCGGTGCCGGCGGTGAGCAGCAGCGCCGGCGCGAACACCCGGACCGCGTCGGCGCGTGGGCTGGCGGCGGTGGGCTGCGCGTACAGCTGCCACCATGCGGCGGCAGCGAACACCGCGAGCATCAGGTCGGCGCCGGATCGGGCCAGCAGTTCGCGGCGGGTGCGCCGGTCGCCGGCTTCCGGGCCGGGCCGGATCGACAGGACGGTGAGTACGGCGGCGAGTATCAGCGCGCCGCCAGCGACCGCGAGGACCTGGGCGCCGGCGATGGCCGGCCGGACGGTCAGGCCGGCGCCGTCCAGCGGCGGTAGGTGGGTCAGGCCGGCGTGCAGGGCGGACGAGGCCGGTATCGCGAGCGCGGCGGCGACGGCGGCGACGAGCCCGGCATCGAGCGTCGCGGTGGCGGCGAGTTGGCGGCGACTGGTGCCGAGGGCGGACCGCAGGGCGGTCTCGTCGGCGCGTATGCCCGCGGTCAGCCGGCCGGCGAGGACGAGTGCCGTCGCGGCCAGGACACCGCCGAGGACGGCGATGGCGAGCACGACGGCGGCGGTGACGTGCCGTTGGTCGTCGGCGGACCGCAGGGTCAGCGGCAGGTCGGAGGCGACCCGGGCGAGCCGGACGCGGTCGCCGAGGGTGCCGGCCAGCCGGCGGTCGGCACTGCGGACGGCCGCGGCCGCGGTCTCCAGGTCGCGGCGGTTGGCCTGGGACAGGTCCGGATGGGCGGTGACCTCCATCCGGTCGACGGTGGCACCGGTGGTGACCAGGTCGGCGAAGTCGACGAGGAATGGGCCGTAGGCGTTCACCGGCTGCCGGAAGCGGCCGTCCCGGTGGCCGGTGGCGGAGCCTGCCGCGGCCAGCGGGTCGCGGTCCCAGCCGCGCCCCGGCAACGGGCGTACCACACCGACGACGGTCACGTCGATGGCCGCGACGGGCGCGTGGGTCAGCTCGGCGCCGAGGCGCACCCGGCGACCCGGGGTGAGGCCGAGCAGTTGGGCGGTGGACTCCAGCACCACAGCGTCACCACGGTCGTGCGGCCAGCGCCCGGTCACCAGTTCGGCCCGGGTCGGCAGATCGTCCAGCCCCGACAGGTACGCCTGGGCCCCGACGGTGGTGCCCGGGGCGAGCGCGGGCGGCAGCGCCCGCAGCGCTGTCGACGCCCGCGCGGTCGTGGTCACCGGGAACGGTGCGAGCGCGGAGGTCACCACGGTGCGGGTGTCGGCGGCGACGGACAGCACGTCCCGGCCCTCGACGGTGCCGGTGTAGACGGTTACGTCGACGGCGGCCGGGGCGGCGCGGGCCATGGCGACCTCCAGCGCCCGTTCGGCGGTGCGGGTGCTCAGCAGGGTGCAGGTGCCCAGCAGGGTCGCGCCAACCGTGACGACCCCGATGAGGGCCGCCAGCAACGGCCACTGCGCGCGGGCACGCCGGCTGACCAGCCTCAGCATCGGCGCGTCACCCAGCGTCCGGCACGGACTCGTCCGGTTGCCCGGTTGCCTCTTCGTCGAGGTGCCCGTCGTGGATGCGGATCACCCGGTCGGCCAATGCCATCATCACCGGGTCGTGGGTGGACACGAGTGCGGTGACGCCTTCGGATTCGACCACTCCGCGCAGCAGGGCCATCACCGACAGGCCCGTCTCAGCGTCCAGCTGTCCGGTGGGCTCGTCGGCGATCAGTAGCCGGGGCGAGGCGGCCAGCGCGCGGGCGATCGCCACCCGCTGCTGCTGGCCGCCGGACAGCTCAGCCGGCCGCTGCCGGGCGTGGTCGGCCAGGCCGACCAGCTCCAGCAGCAACTCGACCCGCCGCTCGCGTTCGGCGGGGGTGACGCGGGCCAGCCGCAGCGGGGCGGCGACGTTCTCCGCGGCCGACAACACCGGGATCAACCCGAAGTTCCGGAAGACGTACGACACCTTCTCGCGCCGCAGCCGGGACAGGCCGTCCTCGTCGAGCGAGGTCACGTCGGTGCCGTCGACGTGCACGGTGCCGGCGTCCGGGCGGTCCAGGCCGCCGATGGTGTTGAGCAGGGTGGTCTTGCCCGAGCCGGACCGGCCGACGAGCGCCACCATGGAACCGGCCGCCACGTCGAACGACACGCCGCGCAGGGCGTGTACGACGGTCGGCCCGGTGCGGAAGCGCCGGTGCACGCCGCGCACGCGCAGCAGCGGCTCGCTGCTCATTCGTCGCTTCCCGAGGGGCGGATCGTGATGTGGTCGGGTTCCAAGGCAAGCCGGACCCGTCGGGTCAGCGCCAGCGCCTGGCGGAAGTCGCGGGGCACCTGCACCCGCCCGGCCCGGTCCATCACGGCGTACTCCTCGGCGATCATGTGTGTGTCGCCCACCGCGTCGGTGGTGGTGCGGCGCAGCAGCTCGCTGCTGGTGCGCCCATCCCGGATCGCGACGGTCCGTTCGACCTGGCCGCTGACCTCCGGGTCGTGGGTCACCACGACAACGGTGACGCCGTAGCGCCGGTTGACGTCCCGCAGCACGCCGAAGACCTCCGCGGACGTGGCGGCGTCCAGCTCGCCGGTCGGCTCGTCGGCGAGCAGAACCCGCGGCTGGTTGGCCAGCGCCACCGCGATCGCGACCCGCATCTGCTGCCCTCCGGAGAGTTGCCCGGGGCGCCGATCGGCGCAGTCGGCGACACCGAGGCTGTCCAGCAGCTCGGCCGCGCGCTCCCGGCGCTCGTCCTTCGCGGTACGGGCCGCCGTCATCGGCAGGTCCACCATCTCCCGTGCGGTCAGGTAGGGGATCAGGTTGCTCGCTGTCTGCTGCCGTACGAACCCGACGGTGTGCCGCCGGTAGTCCACCCGGTCCGCGCGGGACATCGCCAGCAGATTCCACCGGTCGACCCGGACCCGCCCGGCGGTGGGGGCGTCGATGCCGGCCAGGATGGAGAGCAGCGTCGACTTGCCCGACCCGGAGGCACCGACGACGGCGACCAGCTCACCGCTCTGCACAGTCAGGTCCAGTCCCTGCAGTGCCTGCACCTCGATCGACCCGCTCTGGTAGATCCGCACCAGGTTTTCGCAGACGATGAGCGCGTCCCGGCCGAACTCGGGCGCCCGCGCGGATGGCTGAGGCAGGGACAGCGGGGTGCTGGACATTCCTTCCTCCGTCCGGGTCGCGCCGATGTCGAGCCTGCCTCGGGTGGCGGTCAGGCCCACCGATCGGGCACGGGGTGTCGCCTGGCCGGCACGCATGGTTGCCTCATGCGTCAAGACCTCGGTTGCTCGTGCTGACGCAGATTGAAGCAGTTTCGCAATCGGTGGCTCCGTTGACCATGCCCCTGGGCGGCTTTCCTGCGTTCCTGGACGAGGGCCGGCTACGCCGTCGCCCGCGATCTGAGCACGCGACTCAGCGTTGGTCGCCAATCTCGATCATCCACAGGAGATCGGTGAGGTGGTCGAGTGCCTTCGCCAGGTGGCGGCGGTAGGTGCTGAAGGGTAGGCCGAGCACCTCGGCGGCGGCTTCCTGGGTGGATGCGGGGCGCAGGTAGGTGCGGTGCAGGACCGCGCGGAGCTGGTCGCCCTTGGGTTCGTTCCCGAGGTCGGCGACGGCGTTCTCGATCGTGGTCCGCAGCTGGGCGGCATCGGGTCCGGCGGCGCTCGCGGCCAGCGCCGAGCCGATGAGCGGGTTGGTGGCGAGTTGGTCGGGCCGGTGCAGGGTTCGTAACGCGGATCGAAGCGCCTCGGCGAAGCGGGTCCGGTCCAGCGGCGGTGGGCGCAGCAGCGCCTCTGGTGGCGGCCCGGTCCCACCCGAGTGCCCGCGCTCGCGCATCAGGCCAAACCAGGCGTCGACCGGTATGCGCCGCCAGTCGATGCCGTAGGCGACGTGCCGCAGACCATCGACGTCGATCTCCGCCACGGGGGCGAAAGCCATGAAGTCGAAGAACGGTGCCCAGTACTCGTCGTCGACGGTGACGCAGAATGACCACGCGAGCGGGTGGCTCAGCCACTCGACGATGCTGGAGACGTTGCCGGCCAGGATCGCGTAGGGGTCCCGCTGGTGCTCCCGAGGTCCGCCGAGAAAGCGGGCGATGCTCACGCGTTCGCCGGGGCGGATGGGTGCCTGCCGCGCGACGTGGTCGAGCACGGCGCGCACGGCGGGATCCCGCTCTTCCAGTGCCGATCCGCTGGGGCAGAGCAGGTGGTACGTGAAGCCGGCGACGCCCTCGCTCGTGCGTACGACGCTGAGGTGGTCGGGCTGCTCGCGGAGCCAGGCACGGGCGAGCGCGGCGCTGGCGGACCCCTCGAACCGTTCGATGGTCGCGCAAACCTGCTTGTGCTCTTCGGTCCGAGCCGGCACGACCGCGGTCGAGCCCTGCGCTCGTAGCGCGGCGATCGCGGTGGCCAGCGGGCTGTTTCGGAGCAGGAAGTGCAGCTGCTGGGCGTGCGGCTGCCGGGCGGGGCCGCCGGCCGCGCGCAGGCCGGCCACCGCGTGGGCGTGAATGAGGCGGTGGTAGGAGCGGTACCGTTCGGGCGCGCGGCGTTCGAACTCGGCGTCGAGCACGTCGCGGGCGAGGTCGTGGGCGAAAAGCCCGTGCGGCGTGGTGGTGACGAACGGCCGCCGGGCCAGCCACTGCCACACCGAGGCGGCGTCGGCGCCGACCAGCCGACGGAGGAGGTCTTCGGTGGTCAGCCAGGCGATGGCGCAGGTGGCCAGGCCGGTCATGTGTGCCTCGCTCGGCGGATCGTGGAGGAACGACTCCAGCAGCGCCGAGATCAGGTCGGGTGCGGCGGCGAGTGTGTCGGGCACCTGGCCGGCGGCCGCGCGGTCGGCGAGCAGCGCCATCGTCAGGGGATGCCCGCGACCGAGTGAGACAAGGTGGGGCCGGATGGACGGGTCGATGCCGGCGTGCGCGAGCAGCTGCCCACTCTCGGACGCGTCGAAGGCGTCGAGATGGTGCACGGCCACCAGCCGCCGCCAGCCGGGGTCGGCACGCCAGGGGGCGCTGGGCGGGTCGCGGCCGGCCAGCACGACGACGTTGTCGGCGCTGAGGCCCGGGACGAACTCGTCGCGCAGCCAGCAGTCGATCGGGGCGAGCTGCTCGTAGCCGTCGATGAGCAGGACGGCGCCGGCCGGCAGCCGCGCGAACGGGCCGTCGCCGGGCGGTGGGTCGAGGGCGGCCCGGATCGCCGTAGCCACCCCTTCCGGGGACGGATCGACGTCGCGGCCGTCGATCTGCACCACCCGACGACCGGCGGTCCGGGCCCGGGCACGCAGCTGCTGCAGCAGCGTGGTCTTGCCGATGCCGCCCTGGCCGTGCACGAACAGCACTCGCCCGGGCGAGCGGGCCTCGACCGCGTCGTCGAAGCTGGCCACCTCGCGGTGCCGCCCGACAAACCGCTCCCACCGCGCGTCGTCCAGCAGGTCGCCGAGGTAGGTGGACACGCCGACACCTCCAGCGATCAGGCAGAACGTGATTTTTGGGCTGGTCTCACTGTCCGCCGCCACGCCCCGATTGAACAGTGAATGACCACCATTTGACCTGGCAGGTGAGCGCCAGGGTGGCTGATCCTTCGGGGCATCGACCACAATCCAGAGGAGAAAGCCGTGAAACGCATGCTCACCGTCGTACTCACCGCGCTGGCCTCGACGCTCGTCGTCTCGGCCGCAGCGGTGCCCGCGTCGGCTCTCGTGTTACCGCCCTTCGTGGTGGTAACCGCCGCCGACGCCGGTGCCGGTTCCCTCCGCGACGCGATCGTCCAGGCGAACGCGAACCCGGGTCCGGACACCATCGAGTTCAACATCCAGGGCGGCGGGGTACAGGTGATCACGCTGGCCAGCAACCTGCCGTCGATCACCGACGCCGTGAAGATCCGGGGGTACACGCAGCCCGGTGCGGCGCAGGCGGGCCCCGGAACGCCGGCCGCGCTCAGGATCGTGCTCAACGCGAGCAACGTCGCCTTCGGCATCGACCTGCGGGCCGACCACAGCCTGATCGCCGGCCTCGTCATCCGCAGCGCGGCCGGTCCCGTCGCGGGCGCCCCCTGCGCCAACGACGGGCTCTGTGTGGCCGGCGCCAACAATGTGATCAGGGGCAACCACATCGGCGTGGGCTACGCCGGGATGAACCCCCTCGGCAACAACGGCGGCGGTATCGAGGTCGAGGGCGACGGGAACACCATCGGCGGGCCCGCCCCCGAGGACCGCAACGTCATCTCCGCCAACCTGGACAACGGCATCGACATCAGCGGCACGGCCAACCTCGTGCAGGGAAACCTGATCGGCACCGACGCGGCCGGCGCCGCCCCGCTCGGCAACGACACAGGCGTGGAGATCACCGGCGACGGCAACACGGTCGTCGCCAACGTCATCTCCGGCAACGTCTTCGACGGCGTGAAGGTGGACAATCTGGCCAGCACCAACGTCATCGAGGGCAACCTGATCGGCACCGACGTCACGGGCCTGGCGCCGATCGGCAACGGCGGCGACGGCGTCAACATCGACAGCGGCGGCGACAACAGGGTGGGCGGCTTCACTACCGGCGCCGGCAACGTCATCTCGGCCAACGGCGGCGACGGCGTCCGGCTGGACAGCAACGGCCACCGCGTCGAAGGCAACCTCATCGGCCTCGGCGTCGACGGCGCCACCCCGCTCGGCAACGCCGGCCACGGCGTCCTGGTGCACGGCGACGCCCACGTGATCGGCGGTCTCACCAAGGAATCCCGCAACGTCATCTCGGCCAACGGCGGTGCCGGTGTGTTTCTGGAGACCAACGCCGACGAGATCCAAGTGCTGGGCAACGCCATCGGCACCGACGCCACGCTGACCGCCAACCGCGGCAACGGGGCCAGCGGCGTGCTCGCCAACGGCAGCGGAAACACCATCGGCTCCACCGTCCCGAACGCGGCGCCGAACGTCATCGCGTACAACAACGGCGACGGCGTCACCGTTCAGGTCCCCCTCGGCTCCTCCTCGAACGCGTTGGCGCGCAACGCCATCTACGCCAACACCGGGCTGGGCATCGACCTGAACCCGAACGGCGTGACGGCGAACGACGCCATGGACGCCGACGCCGGCGCCAACGGCCTGCAGAACTATCCGATCGTCAACTCGGCCACCACGGTCGCCGGCGTCACGACCGTCAACTGGAGGCTCAACAGCCTGGCGTCCAGCCAGTTCCGCGTCGAGTTCTTCGCCAGCGGCGCGTGTGACGGCTCCGGACACGGCGAGGGGCGGATCTTCCTCGGCGAGGCCGTCGTCACCACGACCGCGGCCGGAAACATCAGCGGCAACACCCCGACCGCGGTGCCAGCCGCCGTCGGTCAACTGGTCGTCGCGACCGCCACCCTCCTGACCGGAGCGGCGGCCCTCGACGCGACATCCGAATTCTCCGCCTGCGTGGCCGTGGTATAGCGCCTTGGGTGCCGGGCGGCTTCGGCCGCCCCGGCCCTCGGCGAACATCCACCTCCTGGAGGTAACCGATGCGGATCCTGGTGCCCGGGCAGCGGATCGACGGCCACACCATGTACGCCACGCTTGGCTCCTCGCCGGCCTCAACCACCCGTCGGCGGTGGCGTTCCTGGCGGGAGGTTCCGGCACCGGGCGGTCCCGGGTGGCAGCCCCCTGTCCTGAACGGGAGGCATGCCCCCCGTTCAGGACAGGTGGTGCTCAGGCGGCGGTACAGACCGGGGTCAGGCCGGTGGCGGTCCCGACGCCCTGGAAGCCGAACTCGGTGGACTGGCCGCCGTTCACCGAGCCGTTGTAGCTGACGTTGCTGAACTGCACGGTGCCGCTGGTGCCGCTGCGGTTGGCGTTCCAGGTGTTTGTCACGGTGGCCCCGGAGGGCAGGGTGAGCTGGACGCTCCACCGGCTGATCGACGCGGTGCCGGCGGTGACCCGCACGGTGGCCACGAAGCCGCCGGTCCAGGAGTCCAGCGAAACCGTCGCCGAGCACCCGGCGGTCGGCGGTGGCGTGGTCGGTGGCGGCGTGGTCGGCGGTGGCGTGGTCGGATCGACCGGTGGCGTGGTCGGCGGGACGGACGGCGTCACCGGCGGCGTGGTCGGCGGCGTGGTCGGCGGCGGGGTGGAGCTGCGGCCCTTGTTCAACTCGTCGAGGACCGCGTGGTAGGCGGCCTTCTTCTGGTAGCTACCGTTGCCGCCGGTGAACAGCAGGCCCCGCTCCGAGGAGCGCCACGACTCGCTGTCGGAGATGCCCCAGACGGTGATGCCGGTGCACTGCGCGACGTTCAGGCAGGCCCGAACGACCTTGCGGTAGTTTTCCGCCTGGCCCGTGCCGATGTCGTTGTTGCTCAGGTCGTCGTCGATGTCCAGCTCGGTGATGTGCACCTCGACGCCGAGGTCGGCGAAGCGCTGGATGTTGGCCTGCAGGTCGTTGGTGATGATGCTGTTCGGGTTGTCGTTGAAGTGTGCCTGGAACCCGACGCAGTCGATGTACTGCCGGTAGTTGCGGACGATGTCGTACAGCGCGTCGGCTTTGCGGTTCGGGGTACCGCCCTGGACCGTCAGGCCGTCGACGTCGTAGTCGTTGATGCAGAGCTTGGTGGTCAGCCCGCCGGCCTGCACGACCTGCCTGGCCCGGATGAACGAGTCCCGGATGACGTCGGTGTCACCGGAGTCGAAGAAGTCACCGTCGCCGTTCGCGTCCCGGTTCATGGTGTGCGGCCACTGGTTCCGACGCCGGCCGGTGTTGTTGTCCTCCAACGCCTCGTTGACGACGTCCCAGTACGCGATCCTGCTGCCCCAGCGGTTGATGGCGTTGCCGATGAAGTTGTTCAGCGTCGCCTGGCTGGCACCCTGCAACGCGCCGGCCTGCGAGTGCCAGACCAACGTGTGGCCACGGACCAGCATGTTGTTGCTCTGGGCGTGGTTGACCAAGGTGTCCGCGCCGCTGGTGTTCTGCAGCCCACCGCTGGAGGTGGCGATCCTGTCCGGCTTCATGTCGTTCTCGGGCGTCAGTTGGTTGAATTCCTGACCGACGATCGGGTAGAGCCGGTTGGGTGAGGCTGCGACGCCGAAGAACAGCCCGGCCTTGGCGGCGGCGGCCCGCAGCGTGGTCTCGGCCGCAGCGGCCGGGGCGCTGGACTGGACCGTCACCGCGCTGCCTATCAGCAACAACACCGCCGTCGGCAAAGCTGTTCGAGCAATGTTCTTGCGCCGTCTCAGGCCGCTGTTCACGGGACCTCCTTGATGCTTGACGTCAGCAATCGACGTGCATGCATGCCTTTGAAGGGTCAGTGTCGATACCCGCCCGCCGCACTGTCAACAACTTCCGGAAATATTCCGGAAACGTCATGGGATCGGGAGCGGCGGGTGCATGTTCCTGCGGGTAGGAGAAGCGGCCGACCATGGCGTTGAACTCAGGCAGCAGAACCACACTCGATCGCGCCCATCAGCAAGCTCACCGGTCCCGAAACATTCGAGAGTGCGGATCCCGCCCACCGTGACCCGTCGACCGAGGTCGACGTCACGCCACCGCAGCCCGGCCACGTCGCCGGGACGTCTCGGTGACGTGGCCGGGCCGACCGGCGCGGGGAACATCGACCGCTCCAGGAGAGCGGGAGGAGCCCACCGCGGATGTCAGTTGCGGTGTTCACCGGTGCTTCTGGTTGGTGCCCCACCAGGTGAGTAGGCGTTGCGCGAAGGCTCGGATGCTGGTGTCGCTGACGGTGATCCCGAAGTGGCCACGGATCTCGGCCGACAGGTAGGTGCTGAGATCGTCCGCGTTGGTGCCGGTGGCCATCCTGGCCAGGAGCGGCCCGATCAGGCAGTCGTACTCGTCGACGTTGGTGTGCGGGTGGTGCACGCCGATGAAGTCCCACCCGTTGAGCAGTCGTCGGAGGCCATCCACTTGTTGGCGTGCGCTGCTGTGGGCCAGGTTCATGAGGTCGAGCCCCGACGATGCGGGTACGCGAGATAGTTGGTCGCGGCATAGCTGGCGGACCACCGCGGCCAGTTCCTGGTTGCCGCGTCCCCAGCCCTGGTCCCATTCGTCCACGATGACGTGCAGGTCGGTGAACGGGCTGCGCCAGATCTCGTCGAGGTCGAGGTGCCAGGAGACGAAGGCCGAGGCGTGCTCGCTGACGGTTCGTTCGTCGACCTCACCGTCGATCAGTCGTTGCGCCAGTGAGGCGAACCAGGCGTCCGCCGCGTCCGCTGGGGACGGAATAGCTACGCCTACCTCGGTGAGGGCGTCGGGTAGCAGTTCGCCGATGAGCCGGGGGTCGGTGCCGTCGAGTCCGGCGAGTTCACGCAGTGCTGGTCCGTCGTGTCCGTTGGCGAGCCAGTCCGCCGCATACCAGGGCACTCGCTCGACGTCGACGCTGCCCAGCGCGTACTCGGCGGCAACCAGGTCCGGTGGCTTACCCATCGGTCGGTTCCTGCTCGCGCAGATTCGTGCGGGTCTGCATGAGCGCGAAGCCGAGCAGGTTCAGCCCGCGCCAGCGTGCGGGGTCGGTGGCGTGCGGGTGGTCGGCGGCCAGACCGATGCCCCAGACTCGGTCCAGAGGGCTGGCCTCTACGAGCACCCGCTCGCCGGTACCGAGCAGGTAGGTGTGCAGCGCAGGATGCTGGCCGAACTTCGCCACGCTGCCGGCCACCACGATGTCGTAGCGGTGCTGCTCCCACACCTGCTGGTCGAAGCCGGCGACCTGCCGGCCCAGCGTTTTCGCTGCATGCGGGTGCGACGCCGTCAGGATCCGGGCGGCCGTGGCGTGGTCGTCGAAGAGGGTGGCCTTGCGCCACATCATGTAGTGCTCGGCCGTGGCGAAGCGCTGCCCGTCGATGGTGAACGGTGCCGGCCACCACTGGCTGAGGCATCCGGGCCCGATGCTGCCGTCGCGCTGCGGCTGGTGACCCCAGAAGAACAAAAACTTCACCCGGGTACCCGCACGCACTGCGCCGGTCAGGCCGTCCACGCTGTTTACTGACGTGACCATGCGTGCGAGTCTCCGGCAGCAGCGGGTTTCATCGCATCGCCATTACCGCGCCGGTCTCGGTCCGAGAGCTAAGTGGCACTGTCGAGACAAACGCCTTCGTCGACGGCCGCCCGGTCGATGCCGAGGCATTCACGGCTGGGCTGAGCAGCCACAGTGGCGGCGCCGGCATCAAGCCCGAGCCCGACGATCCCACAACACAGGCCGCCTCAACCTCGTCACCAGTGGTTGTCCTTCGTCGTTCCGGATCGGCTTCCGACGGCCTGGTGACGACCCGGATACAGACATTCGGCGAACCGTGACGAGCGCCGGCTGCTTCGAAAATCGATGGTGCCAGGCCGCTCTGTGGGTTTGGGTGCACCATGGGCATCATTCTGAGCACCCCGAGCGTTGACGAGCTGTCACCAGCGGTGGACGCGCTCAAGCGGTGGCAGTACGACGGGGGACCGCTGCATCTGCACTCCGGCGATCTCGGCTGGCACTCGTTACGTGGTGCCGAGGCTACGGCGGCTGCCATCCGGATGTGGTTGCGCGACGGGGAGGTTCTCGCGATCGGGCTGCTGGACGGCCCCGAACTGGTGCGCATGGCCGTCGCTCCCGACTGGCGTGATGACGAGGCACTGGCCCGCCGGCTCGCCGCTGATCTGGACGCCCCAGGGCGGGTCCTGGATCCCGACGGTGCGACCGTCGAAGCCCGAGGTGCGGAGCGTCTCACCCAGTTGCTGCTGGAGCGGGGTTGGGAGCGGGCTGAGCCGTGGACATCGTTCCACCGCGGTCTCTCGGACCCGGTGAAGGACTGCGGTCTGCGCATCGAGACGATCGAGCCCGATCGCGCCGAGGTGTGGGTCGGCGTCCACTGGTCCGCGTTCCGCGGCTCGCCCTTCAGCGATGCCGACCGGCGCCGCACGGTCGGGCGTTGGCTCGCCATGGCCGGTGGCCCGTTCTACGCTGATGCACGCTGCCTCGCCGCATTCGATCAGAACGACGAAGCCGTGGCAGTCGCGGCTGTGTGGTCAGCCGGCCCGGGGCGGCCAGGACTGCTGGAACCGATGGGCGTCCACCGCGGTCACCGAGGCCATGGTTACGGCACGGCGATCACGCTTGCCGCCGCTGCGGCCCTTCGCGACATGGGTTCGTCCAGCGCGAGTGTGTGCGTGGAGAGTTCCAACGTCGGCGCCGTAGCTACCTACGCCTCGGCCGGCTTCACGCCGTCAGACGAGGTGGCCGATCTGCGCCGCGGTTCCCGGTGAATACCGCGACGCCGCCGACCAGGACCCGGCCGACACCGGACTGGTCAAGCTCACGGTCAACGAGGTCCGCCGCCTGATCAACGAGCATGCCCGCGTCGGAGATCACCGCCCGGCTGGGGGTCGAGCCGGACGAAGCCGTGATCCGAGGCAGCCGCAGCCCGGCTGATCCAGTGATTCCGGCCGCCCACTGCTGGCGGGATGTGCGGATATGCATCGAACCGGCGGCGGCCGGCACCGGCGGGCACTGGGGTGGTTGCCGTCGCTTGCTACGGCGCAGGTTCCAGTACGACGACTGGGATCTGGCGGGTGGTCTTCCGCTCGTAGTCGGCAAAGCCTGGATACGCGGCCTTCTGGGCGCTCCAGATCCGTTCCCGTTCGTCGCCGGCGGTCACTCTGGCGACCAACTCGACCTTGTCCGTCCCGATCTCCGCTTGGGCCTGCGGGTGTGCGAGCAGGTTGTGGTACCAGTCGGGATTGGTGGGCGCACCGGCCTTGGACGCGAAGACGGCGTAGCCGCTGTCTACCTTCTGGTACATCATCGGGTTCACGCGAAGCTGGCCGCTCTTGGCACCGACCGTGTGCAACAGCAGCAGCGGAGCGCCAACGAACTGACCGCCCACCTGCCCACCGTTGGCACGGAACTCAGCGATGATCTTGTCGTTCCAGTCGCTCATGCCTTCTCCTCGCCCGGCGCGTACCAGATGCTTGGACACGATTCTGGCAGTCCCTGCCGCGGCGTGGCACTGCGAGGCGGCCAAGCAACAACGAGCCCGACAGTAACGATGCGGTCTTCCAGAGCACGCCGCCTGGTGGTTCTTCGTCACCGTCGATCCAGTCGACCACGGGCAGAGCGGACAGCCCGAGCCGAGGTGCCACCACCTCGTTCGCCCCGTCCATCCAGGTACTCGCCCAGACCAGTTCACCTCGTAAGGGCGAGTAGCCGGCGGTCAGTGGTTGGAGCGGCGGCTGCGCCACCATGTGATCGTTGCGGCGGTGACGGTGACTGTGAGCAGGAAGATGGCCAAGGTGGCGGGGCCGATGGCGTTGACGGTGGTGGCGAGCCAGGTTTGTGCGGTTGCGGCGGTGTCGATGATGGGGTCGCTGGTGATGGCGCCGTTGAAGATGCGGATTTCGTACCAGCCGTACCAGGCGACGTAGGCTCCGGCGATGGCCATGAGGGCGCCGGCGGTGCGGGTGATCAATGGCGCGGCGCGGCGCATCCAGCGGATCATTGACTGCTGTGCGGCTGCTACGGCGATGGAGACGGCGCCGACGATGAGGGCCATTCCGGCGGCGTAGGCGATGAACAGCCCGATTCCGGCGGCGGGGGAGTCGGTGGTGAAGCTGGTTATGACGACGGCCAGGAACGGGCCGATCGTGCATCCCAGTGACGCGATCGCGAACGAGATCCCGAAGCTGAACATGGGCCAGAATCGTTGTCGCAGTTCGGGAGCGGTGGCGGCTTTCGCTACCGGGGACGGTAGGTCTTTGCCTGCCAGCAGCCAGATGCCGAGAGCTGCCAGGATCAGGCCGATGATGATGGTGAGCCACGGCAGCCGGGTGGCGAGCCAGTCGGCGGCGGGGGCGGCGAGCAGCCCGAACGCGCCGAAGAAGGTGGCGAACCCGAGAGTCATGGCACCGGTCAGGGCGAGGGCTCGGCGCAGCCGCACCCAGAATGACAGCGGGGTCGCGGGGCTGTTTTCGCCGGTGATGAGCAGCGACACGTACGCGGGCAGCATCGCGAATCCGCACGGGTTGACCGCAGCGAGGACGCCAGCTGACAACGCCAGGAGGTACGGAGCGTCGAACATGGCTGGTCAGCCGGCGAGGGCGGTGGCGCGCTGGCGCAGATCTTCGCCGGACAGCGGCCCGTCGTGGACGATCGTTCCGGCCTTGTCGATGATGATGAAGTGCTCCTGGGTGGTGACGCCGAACTTCTTCCACACGTCGCCTTTGTCGTCGGCCAGGTTGGGGAAGCCGGTGATGCCGGCGTCGGCGACGAACCGGTCCATGGCCGCGTCGCCGCTGCGAAGGCCGGCCACCCCGATGACGTGCACTCTTCCGGATAGGTCGCGCTGGACGGCGGCCACGTCACCGGCTTTGGCTCGGCATTTCGGGCACCAGGCGGCCCAGAACCACAACACCACCGGCCTTCCCGCCAGCGCGGCGGCGTCGAACGGCTTGCCGTCGACGGTGGTGCCCGAGAACCTCAACGCCTCGGCAGGCGTTGCCGGTGGCGCGGCAGTCGGCGACGGCGGCGCGGACGCCAGGCCGCTGGTTGCCACCGGAACCGGCTGAGCCTGCGGAGAGGGTGTGCTGCCACACCCGGCGGCCAGAGCCGCCACCGTCAGCAGGCCAACAGCGAAGCCGGATCTCGTTCTCGTTCCACCGCTCATGCGCCAGAGGCTACCGGCAGTCGGAGCCAGCAGTTCTTACCGTTGCCTTACCGTGCAAGCCATATCGGGCAACGGGGCGTCCACGGCCAGAAGGAGCAGTGCGGTGGCGGCTGTGCCGCGCTGGTCGGCGGGCAGCCTGCCGAACAGCCGTGACAGGCGGCCGAGGACGGCCAGTGGCGGCGCGGCAAGCCAGACGTCGCGTTCGACCTTCCCTCCGGCGAACGCGACTACTCCTGGAAGGTGGCCGACCGCGCGCAGCAGTGGCCCGATCATGCCCTTGCTGGCGCGTCGGGCGGGTTGATGTCCGGCTGCGGCTTGAGTCAGCGCGGAGCGCAGGCCAAGTTCGTCGTTGGCCCAGTGCGCGCGGTAGACGATGATCCCGCTGGAGCTGATGAGGTAGGCCGAATTGGGCTTCGGCGTCATGGCGCGGTGAAGCTGTCCGTCGATGTCGTCGACGGCGACCTCGAAGGTGAAGTCGTGGTGGGCGCGCAGCTCCTGGGCGTGCGCCCACTTGTCCTGCTCGGATTGCGGCTGGGTGAGCACGTCGCCGGGATGTGCCTCGCGGGTATTGACCAGCACGAACCGTACCTGCCCGGCGAACTCGGCGTGCAGGGTGCGCAGGATCGGGCCGGCGCTTTCGGTGACCGGGCAGGTGCGTGATCCGAACACCATCAGCACCGGAATCGGGCCTTGTCGACAAGGAGCGCCGATGGGATCGTTCGGCGTGATGCTGACTCGCAGTGAACTTCTCGCCTTGCATGATCAGCAGGTGCGGGGCACCATCGCTTCGCGGCTGCCGAGCAGGTGGAAGCCGTCGTGGGACGGACCGGTCCTGCAGGTCGCCACCCCCGGCCGAGGGTTCGCCTTCGCTCAGGACCTCGATGGACTCACGGTCGGGGAACTGGACGCGCTCATCGGTCGGGTGCGTGACCGCAGCGCCGCGCGCGGCCAAGCGGTCGAGTGGAAGACGTACGGCCACGACCGGCGGGATCTCACCGAGCGGCTACGGCTGGCCGGATTTGCGCCGGAGGACGAGGAAACCGTCGTTATCGGGGTGACATCCAACCTGATTGCTGCCGGTGAAGCCCCCGATGGCATCACGGTCCGCGCGACGACGGAACTGACCGACCTGCATCGCATCGCGGCCATGGAGTCCGAGGTCTGGGACGCCGACTGGTCCTGGCTGGCCGACGACCTGGCCGACCGCATCTCCTCGGCCCCGGAGAACATCGTCGTGCTCCTCGCAGAGGCCGCAGGCGAAGTCGTATCGGCGGCCTGGCTGGTCATACTCCCCGGTACGGCGTTCGCCGCGCTGTGGGGCGGCTCGACCCTCAGACCGTGGCGAGGCAAGGGCATCTACCGCGCGCTGGTCGCCCGCCGCGCGCAGATCGTCGCCGACCGGGGCATCACCTACCTCCTGGTCGACGCGTCCAAAGACAGCCGACCCATCCTCCAACGCCTGGGTCTACAACCGGTCACTACCACCACCCCATGGGTATGGAGCCCGACCACCTGAGCGAGCGCCACAAGGACAGATGGCCAACGACACGCCATTGGCGGCCAAATGAGGACGGCGATCGGCATCGCTGCGGCAGCATCTCTTCCCGCGTGCTGACGCAGCATTCGCCTCCGGATGGCGTTCAGCCAAGCATCTTTTCCATGACGTCTTCGTGGCGCACTCCATCGAGCATCACGTCACCCCGGGCTCCGGTGCCGACGAACCCACAACGCTGGTAGAGCCTCTCGGCAGCCTCGTTGCCTTGTACGACGGATAGCCGGAGAACCCTGGCCTGCCCCTGCGTGGCCCATTTCTCGACCTCCTGAACCAACCGACCGCCGACGCCACAGCCCCGAGCCGTCGGACTGACCCACATCGAGATCAACTCGACCACGCCTGGCTCATCGGCGGGCACACCGCTAGCCATCCCCACGGGCTGTTCGTCCAGCACGGCGACGACGTTGTACGAACCGGGCAGCGCTAGCCGGTCGCGCCACCGCTCGGCACGGTCGCCCTCGCCCAGCCAGTCCGCCAACCGCGAACCGAACGCGTACGGCGCCTCGGCCAGGGCCGCAAGCCGCAATCGTCGCCAGACCTGCCAATCGTCGGGGCTGAGCACACGCACCTTGATCACAACACGAGATCCTGAACCACCGCCGTTCCTTTTGCCAGCGCAATTCCGCGTACCGCCCGACCGCCATCACTGCCACCGGCGAGACGAGGCGGGACGCACTCAACGCACCGCTACAAAACTTGAATGCCCGCCAGGCCCGGGTCACTTCAAACACCGGTTGTGCCGATGGCCGGATCGGGCTGCTCGTGGCGGCGGCTCGCTGGTCGGATCGAGGTTCAGCCTCGTGGTGGTCGCAATGAGGTCGTGACCGCGCTGCTGGCAGCGACCCCGGTAGGCAGGCGGAGGTCGGGTAGCGCGTCTTCAAGGTGCGCGATCGCGGCGATCGCGACGGTGTCGACCCCGGTGCCGGTGTGGGCGACGATGCGCCGGGCGACTCGGATCGCCTCAGCCGGGCTCGTCGCCTCGTACAGCAGCGGCACCAGTAGGCGCACTGCCGCGCTTCTGCCGTCGATGTC
The DNA here is from genome assembly GCF_900109115.1 of Micromonospora phaseoli. GTDB lineage: Bacteria > Actinomycetota > Actinomycetes > Mycobacteriales > Micromonosporaceae > Micromonospora > Micromonospora phaseoli. The sequence continues at coordinate 243,293 of NZ_FNYV01000008.1, read as the reverse complement.
CTCCAGCAGTCTGGGATGGCGTTGAACGAGTCGGGCGAAGCGGTGGTCGACCACCGTGTCGAGCATGGGTCGCGCTCGCCGTTGCAGGGCGGCCCGCAGCTGAGCCCTGCCGTTCGGTCGGCGTAGCAGGTCCGCCGGGTCGGCGCCGGCGGTGAACTCAGCCGTCAGCAGCGGGCCGGGCAGGCGTTGCTGCCGGAGTAGTTGCCAGGCCCGGTCCACTGCGCCACGGCCGGCCGGGTCCGCATCGAATGCCGCCACGATGCCACGACCGGCACCGGGCAGCGCTGGCAGGATCGCGGCCTGGTCGTCGGTCAGCATGGTGCCGCACGGCGCGAGAGCCACCGCGCCTGCCCGGCGCGACCGGGAGTAGGACAGCCACACCGCGAGGACATCAGCAGGCCCCTCGACCAGGACCGGCGTCCACCGGTCGTTGAGGCGATCCTGCTGCTCCGCGACACCGAACAACAGTCGCCGCTTCTGGTAGATCGCCGTTTCTGGAGTGTTGATGTACTTCGGCATACCGTCCGCGGCGCCAGGGCCGGCGCGGCCGAGGAACGCCACAGCATGCCCGACCGGTGTGCGCACCGGGAAGACGATCCGGTCCCGGAACACGTCGACGAGTCGGTCCGGCTCGCCTCGGGTACGGGTCGCCAAGCCTGCGCCGACCAACTCCTCTGCCGTGAAGCCCGCGGCGCGCAAGTGGCCGGTCAGCGAACTCCATCCAGGTGGGGCGTACCCGACCCGCCACGGCCACTCGCGGTGCACGAGGACACCCAGACCGCGTTCGGCGAGATACGCGCGAGGGCCGTCGGCGTGTTCGAGCTGAGCACGGTAGTACGTCACCGAGGCGTCGACGGCCGCCAGCAGCCGCCCGGGTTCAATCCCGGTGCCGCGTACCGGAGATGTCGGTTGGTTGAGTCGAGGTGCGCCCATCGCCTACCTCCGACATCCAGGCTAGCTTCGGCCGGCCCGTGTCTGCCAGGAGCGTTGCGTCAGGCGGCGACCCGTGCGGTTCGAGTAGCCACCGAGGCCGACCCGGTTGGGCAGGGTGGCGGGATCGCGCTCGTCGCGCCACCACACCAGTACCCCGGCCGTGCCTCGGTCATCCTGGTCGGTGCGGGCTGAGCGGGTTGACTCGCCTTGACCCGCTCACTCGGAGGGAACAGGCTGGTCGAGTTCTCCGAGCCAACCCCGACATCGAGTGAGGCGGCAGCGGTGACTGACCCGACACCCAGCCAACCAGAGCCGGGAAGCCCACGCGGCGCCCGACAGTTCCGCTCCAGCCGAGGGCGCCGCATCGGTGACGCCATCATCAGCGTGTTCGTCCGAGCGGGCCTCGTGCCCGGCACCTACCTACTCACCACTATCGGCCGGAAGACCGGCCGGTCACTCACGCACCCGGCGACGGTGGTCGAGACCGGGGGACGGCGGTGGCTGGTCGCGCCGTACGGAGCGGTGTCATGGGTGCACAACGTCCGCGCTGCTCCACGGGTCAGCCTGGCCCGACGCGGGGATCGGCGTGACTATGCCGTCCGCGAGATCCCGGCGGCGGAGGCCGGACCGGTACTCAAGCGCTACGTCGCCGTTGCCGCGGCTACCCGGCCGTACTTCAGCGCGGACAAGGACGCACCGGTCGAGGACTTCGTGGCCGAGGCCGACCGCCACCCGGTGTTCGAACTCCTCCCGATCGATGAGCGCGGCCCTGGCGCTGACGACGGACGCTGACGGTACATCGGGATCACCGCCACGGTGGGGTGATGGCACGTGCGCACCGCTACGGCTGCGCGTTGCGGGTCTTGGTGGGTTCTTGTTGCAGCTGGGTTGCGGTGCGTACGAGCGCGGCGACGGCCCGGGAGCGGCTGTGCGGTGGCCAGGCGAGAACGGTGGTGACGTGGGGTGCGTCGGTCAGGGGGGCGGCGGCGTGCGCGTTCCACAGCCACGATCGGGAGGAGGCGCAGAGGACGGCCATGGTGCGCCCGAGGGCGATCAGCTGGGCCAGCTGCGACTGGTCGTGGATCTCGGGGCCCGGGCCGGGTTCGTAGCTGCCGTCTTGACGGGGCCAGCGGGCGACCGGCAGATCTGGCACGTTGCTGATGTCAGCCATGGTCAGCGAGGTACGCGCGGCGAGGGGATGCCCGGCGGGCAGGATGGCGACCTGTTGTTCGGTCAGCAGCTCCTCGGTGTCGAACCCGGCGAGGGCGTCGAAAGGGCGTTGCATGAGCGCCACGTCGGCCCGGCCATCGCGCAACATCCGCGCCTGTTCTCCCATGCCGCACAGCAGTACCTCAATCTCGGCGGCGTCAGGTTCGGCGGCGTGGGTGTCGAGGAGTTTCCGTAGCAGCTTATGATTCGCGCCGGCCTTCGTCGCCAGCGTCAGCCGATTCGTGCCAGCCGCGGCGCGTCGGGTGCGGCGTGCGGCCGCGGCGGTGGCGTCGAGGATGGCACGGGCCTCATCGAGCAGCACCTGACCCGCGCCGGTGAGGGTGACGCCGCGGCGGTTGCGTTCGAGCAGGGCGACATCGAGACGTCGTTCGAGCTGCTGAATCGCCCGGGACAGCGGCGGCTGAGCGATGCCGAGGCGCTCGGCCGCCCGGCTGAAGTGCAGTTCCTCGGCGACGGCGACGAAGTACCTGAGTTCGCGGGTCTCGAGCATGTCCACCGGCCCCACGATACCGCGGTGATACCGGCCGGGTATGACAGCGCACCCAAACGGTGTAACGAAAGCACTCGCCGCCGAGCCAACATCGGCGTCATGAGCGACAAGAAGACCGCGCTGGTCACCGGCGCGAACAAGGGACTGGGATACGAGATCGCGGCCGGGCTGGGCGCACGCGGCTACCGCGTGGCGGTGGGAGCCCGCGACGAGGCCCGTGGCGAGACGGCCGTGAAGATGCTGCACGCCGCCGGAGTAGACGCGTTCGCGGTCCCACTGGACGTCACCAGCGACCGCAGCGTCAGCGAGGCCGCGGAGCTGACCGAACGCCAGGGTGGACGCCTGGACGTTCTCGTCAACAACGCCGGCATCTCGGGAGAGACAGGACCAGGCTGGATACAGGACCCGACCACCCTCGACCTCGACGTCGTCCGCACCGTCGTGGACACCAACGTCTACGGCGTGATCCGGGTGACCAACGCCCTGCTGCCGTTGTTGCGGCGCTCGGCCTCCCCACGCATCGTCAACATCTCCAGCAGCGTCGGGTCGGTGACCTGGCAGGCGGACCCGAACATCGACGTCGGCCCGGTCATGGCGGCCTACTCGCCGACGAAGTCGTACCTCAACGCCATCACCCTGCACTACGCACGACAGTTCGCTGGCACCGACATCCTCATCAACGCCGCCTGCCCAGGCCTGGTCGCGACCGACTTCACCGGCCACCAGGGCCGACCTGCTCAGCAGGCAGCGGCAACCGCGATCCGGCTCGCCACACTGCCCGATGGCGGCCCGACCGGCTCATTCTTCAACGACGACGGCGTCATCCCCTGGTGACTCCGCCGCCGCTAGACAAACGATGGACGCGATGACACCGATGCACACAAGTCATGACCGGATATCAGGACCTGGCTGTGGATCGAGTGGCACCAGGGCTCCGCTCATCGAGATCCAGGCGGTGCCCCGGGGATTCGACCGGGGCGAGGCGGCATGGGTCGGCGCCGGAGATGATGGCGTGGCGGCGAGCGGGCTCAATCCCAGGAGCCGGGCCCGCTTCGGGATCATGACCGCCCCCTCACAGGTCGACTACCACGACGTCCTGCGGGTCTGGCGCGAGGCGGACACGATCCCGGAGATCGAGCACGCGTGGCTGTTCGATCACCTCATGCCGATCGGCGGCGACCCGAACGGGCCGACCTACGAAGGCTGGACCCTGCTCTCGGCCCTCGCCGCACAGACCCGGCGACTGCGACTCGGCCTGCTCGTGACCAGCAACCGCATCCGCCCGCCCGCGATGCTGGCCAAGATCGCCGCGACCGTCGACATCGTCTCCGGCGGACGGCTCGACTTCGGTATCGGTGCGGGTTCACGACCCAGCCACCCACTGGCCCGGCGAGAGTACGAGGCACACGGCCTGCCCTTCCACGACTCGGCACACGCCGTGGGAAGCCTCGCCGAGGCGTGCACCGTCATCCGGCGGTTGTGGACCGGGACGGAACCATTCGACTTCCACGGGACCTACCACCGTCTCACCGGAGCGTTCTGCAACCCCAAACCCATCCAGCGCCCCCACCCGCCGATTCTCATCGGCGGACGCTCGGCCCCCGTGCTGCGCGTGGCCGCCGAGCACGCCGACCTGTGGAACATCCCCGGCGCCGACATCGACGACGCCGTCAGGCGCAGCGCACTGCTGGACCGCTACTGCACCGAGATCGGTCGCGACCCCGCCTCGATCACCCGATCCATCGTCCTGCAGGTCTCCTACGACCAGCCCAGCATCACCCAGGACGCGATCGGCAAAGCGATCGACGCCGGCTTGCAGCACATCGTCCTCGGACTGCCGGCGCCCTATCCCGCCAACGTCGCCCAGTGGGTCGCCGACGAGCTCATCACCACGCCGGCCCAGTAACCGAGCCGCTGAGGGAACCTCCGCATCGCTTGTAGCCACCGAGAGAGACTCACATTGACGGCGCTGATATTGCTGCTCTAGCTTGAGCGCGCGGTGATGGAACGAATCCACGGGGGCTGCGTTGAGCTGGAACCAGAGACTGACCGCATCGGCGCGCCCAGGCGGCACGCTCGCCCGACTCGGGTCGTTGGCTGCGGTGGCTGTGGCCGCACTGCTCGTGGTGACCTCTCCGGCCGCGGCCGGTCCCAAGACCGGGTCCGCCGGTGCCCAAAACCGCAAGCCGAGTCCGCCGACGGACCTTCGGTCCGACGGCAAGACCTGCGCCGCCGGCACGTCACGACCGTACGTGTTGACGGCGACCCCGTATCTCTCAGCCATGCAGAGCGACCCGGACCAGGGCCAGCAGTCGCTGACGACCTGGTTCCACTGGTGGCCGTCGGACGGCGTACGTAACGGAACCGACCGGGTTGCCCAGTCGGCAGGGAATTCGTCGTCGGTCTCCGCGGCGGTGCCCGAGGGCGAGCTCAGCGACGGCCAGACGTACGCCTGGCAGGCCCGCACCCATGACGGCGCCAGATACGGGGCCTGGTCGGAGACCTGCGAGTTCACCGTCGACCTCACTCCGCCGCCACCGCCGGGTGCGGTGACGTCGACCGACTACCCGAACGACGCCGGTCCACGTGGCGGAGTCGGAATTGCCGGGGTGTTCGAGGTGGCGCCTCCGGCGGAACGCCCGCACGAGGTCGTGGAGTACATCTACACCTTCGACTCGAGCTCCGCCCTTACGTGGTCGGTGCAACCTCGCGCATCCGACCATGGCGCCTCGATAACGGTCGCGCCGCCGCGCGATGGGGTCAACACCCTGTCGGTCTGGTCGAAGGACGCCGCCGGTCGCCGCTCGCAGAGTCCGAGCACCTACACATTCCGCGTACGGGGGCCAGCCGGGCCGGCGGGTGGGTGGAACTTCGACGAGGCGGACGGACCCGCCTCCGACGTGACCGCGCACGGGAACACCATCACGTTGGACGGTGGCGCGGACCGGACGACGGGCCGGGGCGGCGTCGGCAACGCCCTCGCGCTCAACGGCTCGACCGCCTGGGCGGGCACGGCCGGACCGGTCCTCATCGAGAACCCGGACACCGGCCTCCCGACGCCGGTGCGGACCGACACCAGTTTCACGGTGACCGCCCGGGTCAAGCTCACCGGTGCGAGTACGACCGGCTTCCAGACCGCTGTCGGCGCTGACGCGACCCGCCGTTCGCCGTTTACCCTCGGCTACGACGCGGAGGTGGGGAAGTGGCGGTTCAGCATGACAGCGGCGGACACTGAGACCGCCGAGTCGCGGCACGCGTACTCCGACGGCTCCGCCGTCGCGGGACGCTGGACCCACCTGGCAGCTGCCTACGAGGCGCCCACCGGCACGCTCCGGCTCTATGTCAACGGCGAACCACAGTCGACCACCGCCACCCTGCCCAGCGCGTTCAACGCCAGCGGTGGGCTCACGATCGGCCGACGCATGTGGGACGGCTCCCCCGACTCGTTCCTCGACGGCGCCGTCGACGACGTGCAAATCTACAACTACCTCGAGAGTCCCAGCAGGTTCGCCGAGATGGCTGCGCCGCTTCCACCGGTCATCTCCTTCCCGGACGGGGAGCAGACTACGACCGGAAGCACGATCACGGTGCGGTTCGATGCGGGCGGCGACACCAACGTCACCACATTCCGGTACGACTCCCGGGCAATCAGCCTCGGTGCGGATGTAGCCGCCACGGAACCGGGCGGCACGGCCGTGGTGACCATCGAAGCCGGGAACGTCGCCGGCTCCCGATTGCTGCTGGCGGCCTCGGTCGACGACGGAGGCCGACGCAGTGGTTTGGCGCAGGCGGAGTACACGGTCGTGGCGAAGTGGAGCCTTACCGGCATGGTGATCGACACGACGACGTGGCAACCGGCGGCCGGTGCCGTCGTCACCTTGGAGCCGGGGGGATTCCAGACCACGGCCGGGGCGGACGGCAACTACACCTTCGTTGACGTGCCCTCCGGCATGTACACCATTTCCACCACACACTGCGGTCTCTCGGCCAGCGATCCGATCTCGATCAGCGGGCAGGGCGACTACTGGGACGTCTATCTGTTCCCGAACGGCGAGTCTCCCGGCGAAGGCTGTCCCGCCTAGCAGGTACGTTGGGAAGTCGGCTGGCGCATCGGCGCTGGTGCGGGCTCACCGCAGATGGTCGTTCTCGTCGCGAGTGCCGGGCCCACCGGACGCCGCGGTGTCGACGGTCGACCGGGCACGACGGGCCTTCCCGATCGGACCGAGGTGAGTATGTTCGAATCCTTCGGCCGTTTTGAGGCCGTAACCGAGGGCGCGGTCGATGGCGATGTGGAACACCCACGCGATGGCCAGCACTCCGAGCCAGCGGTTCTGGTCGCCGAACCCGGCTTCGGCCACGGCCACCACGCCGAGCGCCGCCGGCAGCGTGTAGGAGTGCGCCAGGTTGTAGCAGAAGGCGCCAAAGCGTGGCCCGTGCAGGTAGCCGAGCATGGACAGGTCGAAGACGAGGAAGAGGGCAAGCAGCGACCACCACGGGTACCCGGCGGTGACGGTTACGACGACGGCGAGGGCCGCGACGACGGCGGCCTCGACGCGCTGCGCTGCGACCGGGCTCAGATATGGCATGGCATCTCACACCTCGATGTCGGTCAGGGACATTGGTGGGTCTTCCCGTCGCCGGATGGCCTAGAGCAGAGGATAGGTCGGCGGTGGCATCTCTTTGCGCCGTTACCGGAGGTCAGCTTCGTCGAAGGCGATCAGCCGCCCCATGAACCAGGCGGGGTCGGCCAGGTGGGGATAGTGGGTGACGGCCGGCGCTGATTCGACGAGCGCACCGGGAACGCGGCTGCGTAGCCAGTCCGGGTAGTCGTCGGGCACGGGTAGGCCGTGCAGTGACAGGTACGGCGTGGGTCGCCGCGTCGGCATCAGGTCGGTCATGAACGCGGTCAGATCCTGCGGTCCTAGGTCGAGCAGGGGAGCCCACATTCCGAGCAGGACGTCCTGGCGTACCTTCCGGCGTACGTGGAGGTCTTCGGCGACGGCGGGGTCGAGCTGACCGTACATCTGGGTGAAGGCCGCCGCCATGACGTCCTCGTAGCCCTCCCCCCGCAGGGCCCGGGCCATCCGTGCCGGCAGGGGCGTCACGTCGAGGGTCTGGTCGATGTTGACCACGCCGCGCGCCGGGAAATGCGAGGCGTAGGCGGTGGCCACCACTCCGCCGTAGGAGTGCCCCAGGACCAGGGGGCGTTGCTGGATCCCCAGTGCGCGGACGACCTCGTGCACGTCTCCGGCCATGGTCAGGCGGGTCGTACGGCGCCGCGCGAGGGGAGTCCCCGTGGCCGCGCAGGTCGACGCGGACGGTGCGGAAGTGCGTGGCCAGCGGCACGCGATCCCAGAAATGGCGGTCCTCGGTCATGCCGTGGATCGCGAGGAGCAGGGGCCCGGTCCCGTTGACGTCATGGGCGAGGGAGGCGGTTGTCGTGGTCACCATCCCACTGTCCGCGCTGACCGGCGTGGCGAACAGTGACGTCACGTCACGCGTCGGAGGTGACACGGCGCCGGCTGCAGCGGCTGGTGACATGCGGGCATCGCGCCGTGCGCCGAGAAGGGTGGGCTGCGTTCGACGTCAGTCCGGGTCGACGTCGTCGAGGTAGAACCGGACCGAGGCGACCCGTTCCTCGTGCAGCCACATGATGGCCACGCCGCGCGACAGGTACCGGGTGCCGTCGACCGTGGTGCCGTGGATCTCCCACTCGCTCCACACCTGGTCGCCGCCCGTGACCGACTGCAGGACCTCTGCCGCCAGGTCGGGGACATGTGCGAACAGGAAGGCCCAGTTGTTCCGCATCTGCTCGCGGCCGGTGAAGGAACGGCGGGGGTGGATTGGCAGATCCGAGTGGAAGTCGTCGGTGAAGCAGTCGGCCAGCGCGTCCAGGTCGTGGCCGTTCATCGCCGTCTCCATGCGCCGCAGGACACCGGTACGCCCTGCTTGCTCTCGATCGTTCATCGTCATGTTCTCCTCAAGATGCTCTGCTCAACCGTCGATGGCGGCCATGTCGGGCTCGGCGTGGCGGTCGCCGGACGCCGGGGTCAGGGCGTTCAGTCGGGCGATCTGACCGGCGGTGAGTCGGATGCTGTCGGTGGCGCAGTTCTCCTCGAGTCGGTGGACGCGCTTGGTGCCCGGGATCGGCGCGATGCCCTCGCCCTGCGCGAGGATCCAGGCCAGGGCGATCTGCGCGGGCGTGGCCCCTGCTTCGTCGGCGACGTCACGGACCTCGTCGACGATGCGGAGGTTGCGCGTGAGGTTGTCGCCGGTGAACCGGGGATTGGTGCGCCGCCAGTCGGTGGCGTCCAGGCCGTCGAGAGAGCGGATGTCACCGGTGAGAAAGCCGTGCCCGAGCGGCGAGTAGGGCACGAGACCGATGCCAAGTTCCCGCAGCGTGGGCAGCACGTCGACCTCGGGGTCGCGGGTCCACAGCGAGTACTCCGTCTGGACGGCGGCGACCGGATGGACCGCGTGAGCCCGTCGAATCGTCGTCGCGGACGCCTCGGAGAGCCCGATGTGGCGCACCTTGCCCGTGGCCACCAGGTCGCTCAACGCTGCCACCGTCTCCTCGATGGGGGTGCCTCGGTCGACCCGGTGCTGGTAGTACAGATCGATGTGATCGGTGCCGAGCCGCCGCAGCGACCCGTCCACCGCGGCGCGGATGTTGGCGGGGGTGCTGTCCGGACCTGGTCCGCCGGTGTGCGAGACGAGGCCGAACTTGGTGGCCAGGACGACTTCGTCCCGGCGGCCTCTGATCGCGCGACCCACCAGTTCCTCGTTGACGTACGGCCCGTACACCTCGGCGGTGTCCAGGTGCGTGGCGCCGAGGTCCAGAGCGCGCCGGATGGTGCGGATCGACTCAGCTTCGTCATGGCCGGCGCCGGTGTAGTAGGCCGACATTCCCATGGCTCCGAGACCGATGCGCGAGACATTGAGGCCGCCCAGCGATGTGGTGTGCATCCGGTAGTCCTTCCTCATCCGGTTTGTCGGTCCCTCCGGCAAACTTGACGTTTCAAGTTCTACCCCCTTGAACTTGAAGCGTCAACAAGTCGCTAGTACCGTGACGCTCATGGTCAAGAAGGAGGCGGCAGGCAGGTCCACCGGACCCGTTGCCGAGGCGCGGTGGTTGAGTGACGACGAGCGGGCGGCATGGCTGGCCAACTCCGCGATCATGATCAGCCTGCCGGCTGCCCTGGACGCGCGGATGCAACGCGAGTCCCAGCTGAGCTTCTTCGAGTACATGGTGCTCTCGGTGCTCTCCGAGGAGCCGGAACGAACGATGCAGATGAGTCGTCTCGCCGCACGAACGGCGGCGTCGCTGTCCCGCCTGTCGCACGTCGTCGGACGGCTGGAGAAACGCGGACTGCTCGCGCGGGCCCGGATCCCCGGCGCAGGCAGAGCCACCAACGCGATCCTGACCGAGGCCGGTTACGAGGTTGTCGTGGCCGCGGCGCCGGGACATGTCGCGGCGGTCCGTGAGTACCTGATCGACCAGCTCGAACCCCACGAGCTGGCAACGTTGACGCGCATCGGCACCGCCGTCGCGGCCGCCGTCAACCGCGCAGCGGCGCCGTCCGGGCCGTCCGCGCCGTAGCCGCCGGGGGCCGGGGCCTCATCGCATCGGGTGGCGCTCGGCGAACTCCCACACGATCTCGCTGGCGTCGGGGCCTGCGTGATCGGTGTAGCGGCCGTCACCGTCCGGGCCCGGCCAGGCGTGCCCCATGTCCTGGATGCGGTACGCCTCGACGACCGACAAGCCGTCAGACGCCGTGATGGTCGAATGCGTGTACGCGTGCCGCCCCGCCTCGGCCGGCACCGACACGGTCTCCTCGGTCAGGTCAAGGCTGTCGTTGGGCAGGCCGTCGTCGACGAGATCGCTCAACGCGGTCCAGTGTTCGACGAGTCGGGTGGCGACCAGCGGCGGCACGACCTCGTCCTGCTCGCCCTGGATGACCAGCAGCGGCACCCGCCGGGCCCGCTCGCCCATCTGTCCCCGGGCCTGCCAGGCCGTGTGCAGCGGCGGGGTCGCGTCCGGGTCGTCCGGGTCGACCTGGTTGAGCCCGTACTCGCCGCCGGCGACCGAGGTCACCGTGGCGAACACGTCGGGGTGGGTCGCGGCGAGGATGACGGCGGTCCCCGCGCCCGACGAGGCGCCGGCCACGTGCACCCGCGCGGGATCCGCGTGGTAGTCCTCGACCACCTGGCGGGCGACCCCGGCGAGCAGCGCCGGTTCGCCGGTGTGCCGCTGCTGCTCCCGGGGGTCGGTGGAGTTCCAGCAGGCGATCACGTTGCGGGAGATCAGTTGCGTGGGGTAGACGACGATGAAGCCTTCCCGGTCGGCCAGGCGGTTGAGCTGCGTCGTGGACTTCATGGAGTTCCACCCGTAGCCGGTCATTCCGCAGCCGTGGATCGCCATCACGACCGGCAGCCGGACTGTCCCGTCGTGCTGGGGCGGAAGGTGGACCTGGTAGCGCTGCGACCCGGCGTCGCCTTCGTAGACGTGGTTGCGGTCACCCTCGCCCATCTGCCAGGGCAGGCCGAGTTGAAGGGCGGCGACGCCGAGGCTGACGGCGGCCACGACGGCGGCGAGGGTGCCGGAGACGATCCGGAGCCACCGCCGTCGCGAGGGTGGGGTGGGCTCGATGTCGGCGCCCAGCGGGGACGGCGGGGAGGTCACGCCGGCCTCCTTTCCAGGACGGGATCCGCGTCAGACGGATGGCGAGCAGCGCGTACAGCTCGCCGGAGCGCCTCGAAGGAGAGGTCCTGGACGGCGTGAAAGTCGCCGTAGGTGAGGTTCAGCCGGTCGATTTCGATGACGGGTGTGGTGGACATGCACCCATGACAGCATCGGTTGCGGCCACTCGTCAGTGAGACCACGTCACGGTTACAAGTGACGCGGTGTCACTGGCCGTGGCCGGTGGCCGCCGGATACTGGGAAGGTGACCGGACCATCGCCGCGCTTCACCGCTTCGACGCAGAGAAGGCTGCGTCGGCTCAACCTTGCCACCTCACTGCCGCCGGTGGTGTTCGCCGCCGTGATCCTGCTCTACATCGACGCGCGTACCTGGTGGCACGTCGTCGTCCTGGCGCCGGGGGCGGTGGCGGCTGTGGTGGCCTTCGAGCGGTGGACGGCCAACGACCTGTCCCGGTTCGCGCTGCCCTGCGTGGTTGTGGCGGGAGCGGTGTGGCCGGTGGGGGTCCTGGTGACCGGCAGTCCCAACGCGTACTGGGGTATCTGCGCCGCGGGTTCGCTCGCGCTGCGCGAGGTGCGGCGGCGACGGACCCTGGCGGTGGCCGGGCTGTTCGCCTACGTCGCCGTGGTCGGCGCGGCGCGGCTGCTGGTGCAGCGGGACGACATCGGCGACGTCCTGGTCGCCTATGTCCTGGTCCCGACTGTCCTCACCGTCGTCGTGACGGTCCTGACGATGGTGGGTGAGCGGTTCTACGACCTCATCCGGGAACTCGAGCAGACCCGGGAACGCGAGGCGGAGCTGGCGGTCGTGCGGGAACGGGTCCGGTTCGCCAGCGACCTGCACGACATCCAGGGCCACACCCTGCACGTGGTGAAGCTGAAGATCGCGCTGGCGCAGAAGCTGCTGCTCAGCGACGCCGGACGGGCGGAGAAGGAGCTGCGGGAGACCTACGCGCTGGTCAGCGACACCATCGTGCAGACCAAGGAACTCGCGTACGCCCAACGGCGGCTCAACCTCACCGCCGAGATCGAGAACGCGAAGAACCTGTTCGAGGCCGCCGGCATCCGGGTCCGGGTGACCCGGGAGGCCGAGGTCGACTCCCGGGTCAGCGAACTGCTCGGCCAGGTGCTGCGCGAGACCACCACCAACATCCTGCGCCACGCGCAGGCCACCCAGGTGCAGATCACGCTCTCCGAGTCAGGCATCACCATCGTCAACGACGGGGTGACCGCGGACGCGCCCGCCGAACTCAGCGGGCTGTCCGTTCTCAAGCAACGTGTGGCAGGTGACGGGGGCGAACTGACCGTGCAACAGCACGATGGGCGCTTCCGGACCGCCGCGGTGTTCCCGCCGGCCCATACCGGCACGACTCCGGCCGCGCGAAGGGACGACCAGTGACCACAATCGTGCTCGCCGACGACGAGGTGCTGCTCCGTACGGCCCTGGCCGCGCTGCTGCCCCTGGAGGGGGACATCACCGTGCTGGCCGAGGCGCAGGACGGGCAGACGGCCGTCGACGCCACCCTGCGGCACCGGCCCGACGTGCTGGTCATCGACCTGGAGATGCCCGGGGTGGACGGCCTCGGCGCGGTTGCGGAGATCCGGCGCGCGCGCCCGGAGCAGGTGGTCCTCATGCTGACCCGGCACGCCCGTCCCGGCGTGCTGCGGAAGGCGTTGAAGCTCGGCGTCCAGGGTTTCGTCAGCAAGTCCGCCGAGCCGGCCCACATCACCTCGGTCATCACCACCCTGCACGCGGGCAAACGCTGGATCGACCCGGACGTCTCCGCGCTCGCCGTCACCGAGGACTGCCCCCTCACCGACCGTGAAGCCGACGTCCTGCGGGTCACCGGCGAGGGCTACTCGGTCGCCGACATCGCCGCCCGGCTCCACCTCGCCCCGGGCACCGTACGCAACTACCTCTCCAACGCCATGCGCAAGACCCAGACCCGGACCCGCCACGAAGCGGCCCGCTACGCCCGCGAACACGACTGGCTGTAGCCGACGGTCCGGTCGTCCTCGCCGTGCGCGGCCACTGAACACCGATCGATGGACTGAGAGCATGCCTGCCACCTGGATCACCACCCCGATCAGCACGGACCTCCTGCGCGGTGCGCTCGACCTGCAGCACACCGCTCGCGGGGTGCTGCCGCACCGGCTGCCCGCCTGGGCCCGCGCCCAGAACACCGACGGCCAGCTCGCCATGGTGGAAGCTCAGCCCGCCGGCGTACGGCTGGCATTCCGCACCCGCGCCACCGCGGTCGAGCTGGACACGCTGCCCACCCGACGGACCTACACCGGCCTGCCGTCCCGCCCCGACGGCGTCTACGACCTGCTCGTCGACGGGCAGCTGACCGACCAGGCCAGGGTGACCGGAGGCGACACGGTGACCATCGACATGACCAGCGGTACCGCCGAGCATCGGACCGGTCCACCCGGCACCATCCGCTTCACCGGCCTGCCCGACCGGGTGAAGGACCTCGAGATCTGGCTGCCGCACAACGAGACCACGGAACTCGTCGCCCTGCGCACCGACGCCCCGGTGGCACCCACACCGGAACCGGGACGCCGTGTGTGGCTGCACCACGGCAGCTCCATCAGTCAGGGCTCCAACGCCACCAGCCCCACCGCCACCTGGCCGGCCGTCGCCGCCGCTCTCGGCGGCGTCGACCTGGTCAACCTGGGCTTCGGTGGGAGCGCGCTGCTCGACCCGTTCACCGCCCGCACCATGCGGGACACGTCGGCCGACCTCATCAGCGACCCGGCGGAGCGGGCGAGCGGGAAACTCACGCTCGGCGTAATCCGCGACGAGCTGGCGCGGATCACCGCCCAGCGTGCGGCCGACGATCCGGACCTGCACCACCTCGACGGCCTCGACCTCTACGGCGAGGCCGACTTCGCCGAGCTGCCGCTGCCCGACCAGCTCCACCCGGACACCGCCACCCACCGACGCATCGCCGAACGCTTCGCCAAGCAGGCGTTCACCGCTGACGGTCCCTTCGCGGACCGTAGCTCCTGACCGGCCGCGGTCGAAGGGAACCCTCACCGATGAACGCTCCAAGATCCGACAGACCTCGGGAGACGGCAGGTCGCCCGGGTCCTTCTGACGCGGGAGGATCGCGACTGCTGGCTCCGGGGCGTTCCCGGCTGGCCGTCGACAGCTCCCGGCCGTTCGGCGCCCACCTGCGGATGAGCTGGTGGAAGCCGCTGGTGGTCATTCTGGTGCCGCCGCTGGCGATGGTGGTTCTGCAGGTGCTGCTCTATCAGATCGTGGGTGTCATCGAGGGCAGCGACGACCCGATGGCAGCTACCTTCACGCCGTTGAAGTTCCTGGCCGTCAACCTGAGCGTGGGTGCGGCGGGCGTCCTGGCGATCCTGCTCCTCGGGTGGATCGCCGAGGTGCCGTGGCGCAGCCTGATCAGTTCACCACGAGCCTTCGACGTACGCCGTCTGAGGTACTACCTCGGGGGCGCGGCGCTGTTGGTGGGTGCGGGAATCGGCGTCGTGGCGCTGGTGGCACCCGATTCGCCGGGCTGGACCGCCTTCGGTGTGACCGGCACGACGATCGGCATGCTGGTGATCGTCGTGTTGAGCACCCCGGTGCAGGCCGTGGGCGAGGAGTTGATGTTCCGAAGCGCCGTGCTGCCCGCGGCCGCGTCCTGGGTGCGTGCGGTACGTCCGGCTCTGGTCGTCGGGCTCGTGGTCTCCAGCCTGGGCTTCGCTGTGCTCCATGGGTCGACCGATCCCTGGCTGTTCGGTTACTACGCCGTGTTCGGCGTCAGTACCGGCCTGATGGCGATCATCAGCCGTGGCGTCGAGGCGCCGGTTGCTTTCCACGTCGCCAACAACGTCCTGTTTACGACCGTCAACACGGTGATGGCGGATGGCGAGGCCTTCGCGATCGACCGGTCCACCGATTCCGGTGACGCGTCCCTGCTGATCCTCGGTGCCGTGAACGTCGGCATGGTGGTGCTGGTCTGGCTGCGCGAGCGGCGGGCCCGAGCCGCGGGCGGCTGAGTAGCTCCACCAGAGCCGGGTGCCCGTCCGCCGGTGGTCGTGCAGGCTCCGGGCGACCTGAGCCGTCGTCAGCTCAGCGTGAAGGTCGTGTCGTCGAGGTCGAAGGCCGTGACGCCGTTGCCGGCCGTCTCGTTGGCGACGAAGCTGACCGTCGCGGTGCGCTCGGTCGTCGCCGTCCCGGTCGACATGGTGTACTGCCGCCACTGCGGCCCGCCGTCGAAGGCCAGCGAGAACCTCGTCTTCGGGGGTATGCCGGTGACGGCCAGCCCGACGTTCAGGTAATCGCCGCGGCTGGTTTCCGTGGTGGTGGTGCGGACCCAGAAGCGGACCGTCAGGTCACAGTCGGCCGGCACCGTGACGGTGGTGCGCAGCAGGTCGCCACGGGTCACGTCCAGCCCGGCGAAGGTGGCGTGGGCGCGGCCGGTGTGTGCGGGCCGGGTCGCGTCGCCGAGCACGACCATGCGAGGGCCGGCGGTCCAGCCGGTGGCGCCGCGCTCGAACCCCGGGTTCGGGTGGAGTTGACCGGTGCAGGGCGCGTCGGTGGCCGGCCGGCCGTGGGGCGCGCTGCCCGTGGCCAGGAGCAGCAGGGCCGCAGCCGTGGCGGTGGTGACGAAGGCTCTCATCAGTCCTCCCATGTCAAGGCATTCGAGGTTATCGATGTAAATCGACCATGCTCGATGGACGCCGGTGCGTCAAGCCCCTCCCGGCGTCAGCTCTGCACACTCGGGCGGATGGTGAGCGAGCCGACCTCCATGTCGTCCGGTTGCCCGACGGCGATCGGCGCCGACGTGGTCGTGGAGTCCCCGGCCGGGTTTCGATCAAAGAGGGTTTCCGGCCGGCTCGCTGGCGCTCGTATCCGGACGGGCGATGTGCGGTGTGCTGGCCCGGGATCGTTTGCATCGGCACGTAGGATCGTGAGGTGCCATCTGCCGGGCCGGTCCGTGTCGGTGTACCTGCTTGGGACATCGCGGTCCCGTTGCGGCCGGGTCGGTTGGCGGGTGCCACCATGGCCGGCTTCACTGATCGGGCGGACAGCCTCATCGACGTTGAGGTGGTGCCGCATCCGGCCGTCATGGTGCTCTTCGACCTCGGCGACCAGGCGCTGGCCGTCGATGACGGCAATGGGCAGGAACAACGGGGGAGTGTCGTCGCCGGACTCGCGCCCAACCGCGTGAGAGGGCAGGGTCAGGCTGGCAGCTTCACGTGCCTTCAGGTGCGTCTGTCGCCCCTGATCGCACGGGCGGTTCTAGGTGCTGCGTCGGAGCTGAGCGGGGCGGTACTGAACCTCGAGGACCTCTGGGGAGACGAGGCCGTGCGGACCCAGGAGCGGCTGCGCGCCGCCAGGTCGTGGGACGACCGGTTCGCGATCGCGGAAGTCGCGTTCGCCCGGCGTCTCGACGCAGGTCGCGAGGTCGATCCGGAGGTTGCATTCTGTTGGGGACGGATGATGAACGGGCGGGGGCAGACACAGGTCGAGCGGTTGGCGGCTGAAGTCGGATGGAGCCGCAAACGGTTGTGGGCCCGGTTCCGGTCGCAGATAGGCATCACCCCGAAACGCGCCGCCCAGCTCATCCGGTTTGATCACGCGGCCCATCGCCTCGCAGCCGGTCAGGCGGCCGCCGCGGTGGCGGTGGACAGCGGCTACGCTGACCAGTCCCACCTTCATCGCGACGTCATGACCTTCACCGGGGTCACGCCTGCGACAGTGGCGAGCGCCCCGTTCCTCGCCGTCGACGATGTCGCGTGGCCTGCTCGGCCGTGACGCAGTATTCGATCGGAATCCGTGGCCGCTGGCCCGGAACATTCGTCCAATCCAACGGCGGGCACTGGCTGTGACAGTGGGCTCATAGCGTCTTTGCACCCGGAGGACAGATGAGAAGCAGAGCTCCACTAGGTACTCGCATCCTCAGGGATACCCAGGACTGGGAGGCCCTGACCGGGGATCAGGTGATCGCCGCTCGTGAGAAGGCCAATCGCGCAGCAATGTCCCGTGTCGCACGGATCGTTACGGGCCTGCCCGACCGTCGCGCGCACGTCAAGGAGGCCAGCATCGATCTTCCGGGCCGCCGCCTGATGCTGCGGGTACACCGCCCGAAGGAAACAGATCGGAGACTGCCGCTGATCGTGTCGTTTCACGGTGGGGGGTTCTTCGCGGGGACGGCGGCGCAGAACGACTGGCTCAACAGCCACCTCGCGGCCCGGTGCCCCGCGGTGGTCGTATCGGTCGAGTACCGTCTCGCCCCAGAGCACCCGCTGCCCCAGCCGATCGAGGACGGCTACGACACCGTCGTCCGGCTCGTCGAGGACGCCGCCGGTTGGGGCATCGATCCTGATGCGGTCGCGCTCGTGGGTGAAAGCGCCGGCGGCACGATCGCCGCGCTCATCGCCCTGCACGCCCGCAAGGACGGCCCGCCGCTCCGCGCCCAGGTGTTGAACTATCCCGCGACGGACTGGACCGAGACCATGACCGAGTACTCGTCGATCGAGGAGAACGCCGACAATCCTACCTTGCCGCTGTCCCGGTTGCGCACAGCCCGCAAGTTGGGCGTCCCACCGGGCCTCGACGCTCGTAGCGTGTCACCCCTCAAGTTCGACAGCCTCGCCGGGCTGCCACCGACACTGGTCGTCACGGCCGCGCTGGATCCGCTGGCCGACCAGGGACGATGCTACGCCGAACGACTCCGCGAGGACGGCACCGACGCTCGCCTGACCTGCTACCCGAGGGCCACCCACACCTTCCTGAGCACCCCGAGTCTCGTGCCGGCCGCTCGACCGGCGCGGCGTGAGATTCTCACCTTCCTGCGTAGCCATGTCCACCCGGCTTCGCGAGGATGACCGAATCTGGCGGCGTGCGGGTAGACGCCACCTCCTCGGCGGTGTGAGGTGACCAGAGTCGGCAAGCACCTCCGCTGCCACCTCGACCGTCCACCGACGAGCCAGCGCGTCGACCCGCTCAGGCCGAACCTGTGGACATCGATGACGCCGATGTCGATGATGATGCCGGTGCACGCACGTCCGAGGTCAGCGAGCCGTGTGTCTCAGCGCGTATCGCGACGTGTCTCCCACATCTCCCGGGTCATCTCGTACTCCACCTCACCCGAGTCTGCCCCTGGTAGCGGATCGTCCCAGGAAGGGAAGTATGTGCGAACGTACCGCATGCCGACGGCCTTCATGACGCCTTGAGATCCAACGTTCACCGTCATTGTCTGCGCGAGCACCCGGTGCTGCCCGACGGTGTCGAAGGCATGCCCCAGCAAGGCGTGGGATGCCTCGCTGGCCAAACCTCTGCGCCAGTAGCGGCGGGTGATCCGGTAGCCCAACTCCGCGACGGTTGGATCGTCAGGTTGGTCGGGGCCGTGTGCCGGCGGAAGCATCATGAGCCCGATGAAATCGCCTTCGTCCTCGTGCTCGGGCGGCACCGTGCCACGCGCGCCGCCATCGGAACCGAACGCCATCCAGTAACCCAGGCCGTCGACCTTGCCGGACAGAGCCAACCTCTGCGAGTGAGACGCGGCCACCTCGTGCCTGGACCGCGCCCGCCCGGTGATGTAGCGAAGCACCTCCGGGTCGGAATCGAGCTCGACCTCCAGGTCGAAGTGCCGGTCTTCGAGCGGAACCAACAACATACGGGCGGTAAGCAGGATCGGTTGACGCACCCGGCGACAATTCCACGAGAGAGTCGGCCACGCTACTCGATTCCGCTCCGGTAGGCAGCAACCGGATCCGCCACACACCGCTGGAGTGGAGCAGCCCTCATTCCGGTCTCGGGTTTCGAGAACTGTTTGGACGCCACGGATGTGCGTGGAGCACAGTCGGAGCATGGAGAATTCCGTCACCGTACGTCAGCGCTCGATGGACGAGATCATGGAAGGGCTGCATCGCGTGCGGCAGTCCCCGCGGGGTATCGGCACCCTGGCGTTGGCCGTACGCCGGCCGGCCGTTGACGTCCGGGAGGTGCTGTCCCTGGCCGAACTGGATCCGGAGGCCGGGCTGCTCGGCGACAGCTGGAGTCAGCGACCCAGCTCACGAACGAGCGACCGTTCGCCGCACCCCGACATGCAGTTGAACGTCATCAACTCGCGCTTCGTCGAGCTGATCGCCGGTCCCGATCGTGACGCCTGGGCGCTTGCCGGGGACCAGCTCTACGTCGATCTCGACCTGAGCATCGACGCCATGCCAGCCGGTACCCGCCTGGCGATCGGCGACCGGGCCGTGATCGAAGTGACTGACCAGCCACACACCGGATGCGCCAAGTTCGCCGCCCGGTTCGGACGGTACGCCCACAAGATCGTCTGGACCGAGGAAGGCCAGCGACTGCGCCTGCGTGGCCTCAACGCCCGCGTGCTCGTCGGCGCAACAATCGGGGTCGGCGACACCGTACGGCAACTCCCCGCCCTCCCCGGCGAGGCGGTCAAGACCTGACGACAGCTGATGCCCACATGGTCGACCATCCGCTCACCTGCGTCAGACGTCCGTGATCGAGACGGTGTTGGGGTTTCGTGGCTCGGGTTCAAACATGGCCAGCAGGCTGTCGCCCTCGGTGAGGACGGCGTCGCGTTCGTCGGTCGTGAGCGCGCGCAGCGGCGTGATCCGCAACGTCGCCGCGCCGTCGTCGACGGTGACCGCCCAGGTGCCCGAGACGCGGCCGTCGACCAGCAGGAAGCGCGCCCCGGTGACGCTCAGCCCGCGATGCTCGGCGTCGATGACGCGGCTGCGGTCGTCGTAGCCGAGCACCGCGTTGTCGAACGCCGGCAGGAAGCGCGGTGGCGCCGGGGTCTGCGGGTCGGGCAGCGCGCCGTCGGGCACGTCGAGCAGCTCGCGGCCCCGCTCGTCGCGGAACGTCCGCAACGACGGCCGCAACCGGTGGACGGACTCCCGTAGCCCACTCAACCCTGACCAGGCACGAAGGTCAGCGGTGGCCGCCGGGCCGTAGGCGGCGAGGTAACGCAGGACCAGCGCGTCGACGGTGGCTGGCGACGTCGGCTCCAACGGGCGGCCCAGCCACGTCTCGATCGTGGTGTTGTACGCGGCGCCGCGCTCGCCCCAGACACCCCGGGGCGGCACCTGCACGAGCGGCAGGAGCGTGCTGAGCGCGTCGCCCAACGAGCGCGGTTCCACACCCGGCCAGCGGTCGGCGATTGCGCGGGCCGCCTCGGTCAGCATGCGTGGCCGCTGCTCGAACAGCGGCCTGCCCAGTTTCGTCAGCTCGTCCAGGTCGACACCGGGCAGCGCCCGGCGCAGCGTCGACCACATGCGGGAGACCAGCATCGCCTGGTGCACCGGCCGCAGCGCGACGCAGTCGCGTGCGGTCACCAGGTGCAGGGTGCGACGCATCAGCAGGGTGCGGACCGCCCGACGGCTCAGCAGCAACTCGACCAGCGCCGACGGCTGAAAGCCGGCCAGCCGGCTCCACAACCCGACATACGGCTCCAAGGGCTCCTGCGCCTGCAACCCCACCAGATGCTCAACGGCGTCGGCGACCGGCATGTCGTGCCGCTGCAGCAGAAGCTGACGGGCCAGCAACGCCCGATTGAGGGCACGGCGGTCGAGCACGCTCATGGCGACGACGGTATCGCCCACCCCCGACAGGACCCCCGACGAACGCTCACTTCCGGCGGTCGGGCCTTGGGTCAGGGCACCGCCACCGCCGCGTCGTTGCCCGGCATCCGGGTCACGCGGGGCAGCTGCGGCAGGGTCTCTGCCGAGCGGCTACCCACCTCGCTGGCCGGGCATATCGCGGTACCCAGCAACGTGTTCCAGGCGATGTCGATCGGGTGTGCATCGGGCAGGCCGGCCTGGTAGTGGCTGATGTTGATCCCGGACGACACCTGTCGGGCACCGTCCCGGCTGTGCAGCGAGAACGTCAGGTGACCGATGACCGCGCCGTCGTGGCCCCAGAACTCGCCGCACGGGGTGGGCAGCGAGTAGATGCCGAGACCGTAGCCGCCGGCTTCGGGCAGTTCCGGCCGCATCGGCACCCCGGTGAGCATCTCATCGAGGGTGGCCGGGCTGAGCAGGTCACCGCCGAGCAGCGCCCGGAAGAAGGTGTTCAGGTCCGCGGTGGTGGCGATCATCTCGCCCGCCGTCCACGCCCAGCTCATGTTGAACTCGCTGAGGTCGCGGACTCCGAACGGGGCGAAGTAGGCGCCACTGTGGGTGCCGCGGATCTTCGGGTCGGTGCCGGCGAAGGATGTTCCGGTGAGCCTCAGTGGCCGCAGGATGCGTCGCTGCACTTCGGTCGCCGCATCGTTGCCGGTGACCGTTTCGATCAACAGTCCGGCCAGCACGTAGTTGGTGTTCGAGTAGTTGAACCCGGCGCCGGGAGCGTTTGTCGGCGGCATGGCCAGGCCGGTGGCGACCAGGTCCGCCGGAGCGTACGTGGTGACCTGCATCTGGTTGATCGCCGCGTATGAGTCGATCATCGCGTTGGTGTAGTTGCCGATGCCGCTGGTGTGGTTCAGCAGCATCCGGACGGTGACCTGGGCGCCGAGCTCACCCGGCACGGTGTCGGGCAGCCATTGACCGATCGGGTCGTCGAGGCCGAGCCGGCCCTCGTCGACGAGTTGCAGCACGGTGGTGGCGACGAACGTCTTGGTGATGCTGCCGATGCGGTGCCGCATCTGCGGCTGCATCGGCCGGGGTGTGGTCAGAACCGCCTGGCCGGCGGCGTCGCGCCAGTCACGGCGGTCGTCGCGCACAGCGACCAGCACGCCTGGGGCGCCGGATCTGGGTACCGCGGCGAGGGCGGCACGCAACTCGGCGCGATCGAGCCCGCCGGCGGACGGACCCGGCTGCGCTGTGGCGGATGCGGGTACGACAGCGATCGTGGCCACCAGTGCGACGCCGGTGGCGACCATTTTGAGTGTCCGAAGATTACTAGACATATTTGCATGTTCGTGGAGTAACTGGCTGACCGCATCCTGCTCAGGCGGGAGATTCGGCTCCCGCTGCGGTACGAGCGAGGGGCAGCCCGATCATCCTGACGTACGGGATCCAGGGGCCGCCGGCGCGGGCAGCCGTACCTCGAATCGGCACCCACGGTCGGTGTTGCGTACGTCCACCCGGCCGCCGTGTGCCTCGACGAGGCCGCGCACGATGGCCAGGCCGAGTCCTCCTCCACCGCCGGAGCCGGCCGCTCCGGGTGTGCGGGCGCGTTCACCTCGGAACGCGACGTCGAAGACCCGGTCCAGGTCTTCGCCGGGGATGCCGCCGCAGGTGTCGGAGACGGCCAGCCACACGTTGTCGGGTTCGTGGCCGGCGGCGATGTGCACGGTGCCGTCCTCGGGTGTGTAGCGGACGGAGTTGATCAGTAGGTTGCTGACGATCCGGGCGAGTTCGCGTTCGCCCGCCCGGACGTTGGGCCAGCCGCTGTCTGCGGCGACCAGGTGGATCCGGCGGCGGGCGGCGAGCGGCGCGACACCGGCGATCGCGTCGGACACCACGTCGCGTAACGGCACGGTGGTGGGCATGAGCCGCAGCGCGCCGGCGTTGATCCGGGACAGCTCGAACAGGTCGTCGACGAGCTGGGTCATGCGGTCGGTCTCCACCCGGATACGCCGGTGGTATTCGTCGACGATGGCCGGGTCGTGGATGATGCCGTCCTCGAGGGCCTCGGCCATGGCCCGCAGCCCGGCCAGGGGGGTGCGCAGGTCGTGTGACACCCACGCGACGAGTTCCCGGCGGCCGGCCTCCAGCCGCCGTTCGCGTTCCCGGGCGGTCTGGGCCCAGACCGCGGAGGCGGCCAGCCGGCTGCCGAAAACGGCGCCGACCGCGAGGCTGATCACCGCGGAGGCGCTGACCGTGACGAGGACGACCCACAGGTCGTGCCGTGACAGGAACATGGCCTGCGCGACCGTGGCGACTCCGGCGACCACGGCGAGTACGGTGACGGCGAGCAGTACCAGGACGTGGACGAGGATCGAGCGGCCACGGAGCAGCCGTAGCGCTGCGGCGCCGACCAGGCCGACGACGCCGCCGGCGGCGAGGGCGTAGAGCCCGATGAGCAGCGTATCGGTCACTGGCCGGCTTTCTCATCGAGTGGGTCGTAGCGGTATCCGACGCCCCAGACAGTGCGGATGCGGTGCGGGTCGGCCGGGTCGGTCTCGATCTTCTCGCGCAGTCGGCGGACGTGGACGGTGACTGTTGACTGGTCGCCGAACTGCCATCCCCAGACCTTGTCCAGCAGGTCGCTGCGCGACCACGCACGCCCGGGATGGTGCATGAAGAAGATCAGGAGATCGATTTCCCGGGCGGTCAGCGACAGTGGCGCGCCGTCCCTTGTGGCGATGCGGCGGGCGGTGTCCACGATCAGTGTCGAGTCGGTCAGCTTCGCGGGGACGGTGGGACGGGCGGTGTGCGCGGCGGTGCGGCGTAGCACGGAGCGGATCCGCAGCACGAGTTCGCGCGGGGAGAAGGGCTTGGTGA
Organism: Micromonospora phaseoli; assembly: GCF_900109115.1. GTDB lineage: Bacteria > Actinomycetota > Actinomycetes > Mycobacteriales > Micromonosporaceae > Micromonospora > Micromonospora phaseoli. The sequence goes on along the minus strand of NZ_FNYV01000008.1, from coordinate 219,504 downwards.
CGTAGTCGTCGGCGCCGACCTCAAGTCCGAGGACACGGTCGGCCTCCTCACCGAGTGCGGTGAGCATGACCACCGGCAGGTCGGGCAGTTGCCGGCGGATTCGGCGGCAGACTTCGAGGCCGTCGATGCCGGGCATCATGAGGTCGAGTACCACGAGGTCGGGGCGCGCAGCGGCGATCGCGGCGAGGCCGTCGGCGCCGTCGGCGGCCAGCTGGACCTCGCAGCCGGCCTGCTCCAGGTAACGCCGGACGACGTCGCTGACCGTCAGGTCGTCGTCAACCACCAATATCCGGTGCCTCATCCCCGCCACGCTATCGACCGGGGGTCACGGACTGCCCCCGCCGGGTCTTTCGGATTCCTTACGGTCTGCCGCCCTGGGCCGCCGGAGCGGCGACACGCATGCCAGCAGCGTCGTGCCGGCGATGACCAGCAGGACGGCGAGAAGGTTGCGGCCATACGGCAGCGGCAGCACCGACGCGTTGTCGGCCGCGCGCCCGAATCCCAGGGCGAGGGGGAGTCCGACCACGGTGACCGCTGCGGCGGTGATCGCGGCAATCCGAACGGTCGTCCGGCACCGGGGCGGGACGCGGGTCAGCGCGGCGCCGACGGCAAGGACTGCCACCATCCAGACGGCGTCGTGGCCCACCAGCACGGCGGCCAGGAAGAGCAGCACCCCGGCCGGAGCCAGGTCGGCATCGGTGGTGGCGCCGACGACGGCGTACGCCATGAGCAGGCAGCCGCCGATGACCAACCCGGTCCGGGTCTTCATCGTGGCTCCCGTACGGTGATCCGGCTGATCCACTTGGTCTGCAGCACGCCGGGTCGGTTCGGCGCGATCAACCGCGCCGGATAGCCGTGGTCGATGTGCAGGGGTTCGCCGCCCAGCCGCAGCGCGACCAGGGTCAGCGGGTCAACAACGTGCTCCGGCGCTACGGTGCAGGCCCGGTATCTACCGCCCGTCTGCAACGACTCGACCAGGGCCGTGGAGTGTCCGGGGTCGGCGTCCACGAGCGCGATCAGGTCGCGTAGCCGCACGCCGGTCCACGTCCCGGTGGCACTCCAGCCCTCCACGCAGGCGATCGGTAGGTCTGCGGTGTACTGCGGAAGTCCGTTGAGGGCGGCGAGGTCCAGGCTGACGCTGCGGTCGGGTCCGGTGACCCGCAGCCGGTACGCCGGATCGAGGGCTGTGGCTCGTACTCCGGCGCCGTCGGCGGTCCGGTTCACCGGTAGCCCCTGCGGTCCCGTGTCGGGGTGGCGGGGGGCGAGCACCGCGAGACCGGTCAACGGTCGGATCGTCTGCCCGACCGTGGTCAGGGTGATCAGCCCGGACGCGGCGGCGACGCCGCCGAGCAGACCGCGCCGGCTCAGCCCGTCCTGCCGCGGCTCGCGGGTGGGGCGGGTGAGCGCGGCGCGGACGGCTGGCAGGTGCACGCCGATGTGCACCAGCAGCCCACCGACCGCCAGCCAGGCCACCCAGTAGTGTCCGGCGGTGAAGAAGAACGGCATCGGCGCGTACCAGCGGGAGATGTTGAGGACCCCGCTGACCAGCAGGAACAGTGCCGAGGCGACCAGCACGCCGGTGCCGGCACGTTCGGCCGCGTGGGCGATCGAGCGGGCCGGCGGCCAGCTGAACAGGTGCGGGTAGACCGACCACAGCTTGGCGCCGAGCAGCGGTATCGAGGCGAGACCGGTCGCCACGTGCACACCCTGGGTGAACCGGTAGAGCCCTACCGGGCGGGCCGGCCACCAGAACCAGCCCGGCGGGTGCTGGATCAGGTGGCTGAGCAGACCGGTGATGAAGCAGACGCCGAACGCCACGCCGAGGGCAACGCCGAGCTGACTGGTCAGCCGGGGCGACCGTAACCGGGACCGGAACACCTCGGGGCGCATCGGCCCGCGCCGCAGTGCCGCAGGCGGTGCCGGCAGTGGTGCCAGACACCATTGGGTGAGCCGCCGCAGCACCCTCGTGGGGCCGGTCACCGGGGGGTCAGTGTGGCGAACCACCGGCCCGCCTCCGTCCAGGTGTCGAGGACGCGCATCGCCGTGGCCTCGGCCAGCCCGGGAAGGTCGTCGAGGGGGACGCAGGCCCAGCGCAGCGCGCGGTCGGCACCTTCCGGGGTCTGCACCGTGGCCGTGCCGGACCAGGCGGGCGTGCCGGCCGGCGCCAACTCCGCATGGAGGAGACCCTCGGTGGCCAGCAGTTGCCGGCAGCGGTGCAGCAGCCGGCGCGGGTCACCACCGATGCCGATGTTGCCGTCGGCGAGCAGCAGGTGGCGCCAGCGGCCGGCACCGGGCACCGGACCGAAGACGTCGCGTTGCAGGGCGGGCGCGCCGCGTCGGCGGGCCAGGCGGACCGCGCTGGCGCTGAGGTCGATGCCGAGGGCCGTCCGGCCGGCCTCGACGAGTGCGCTGGTGAGCCGGCCGGGACCGCAGCCGACGTCGAGGGTGTGGCCGGTGCAGGCGGCGAGCAGCGCGCCGTCTCCGGCGATCACGTCGCGGCACCAGGCGGCCGGGTCGAATCGGTACACGGCACCGCTGGCGTGCCGGGCGGTGAACCCGGCCGGGATGCCCGCCGCGGCCCGGTCGATCGCGGTGTCGAAGACCGCGACGGCGTTCACCGGGCAACCGGTGCGGGAAGCGACACCTCGGCGGCGACGGCACGGGCGAATCGGCTCTCCGGCGGGCACAGTGCGGCCACGGAATGGGCGTCGGCTGTGGTGTCCACGTCGGACAGTTGAGGCATCAGGTGCACCCGCAGTCCGCGACGGCGCAACGCGATCAGGGTGCGCCGGCCCGTGGAGGCGGTGGAGGTCGCGATGGTGCGCAGCACCGTGGCGTGGCGGGGATCGCGTAGGCCCAACATCCACCAGCCGCCGTCGGTGGCGGGGCCGAGCACCGCGTCTGGACCGTCCGCCGTGCCGAGCAGCCCTCGGGCCGTGTCGAGGTGGTCGGCGACGAGCTGCGGGGTGTCCATGCCGATCAGCACGGCGGGCGTGCCGGGTGTCCGGGTGTCCACGAACGCGTTGGCGAGGCGGTCGCCGAGGGAGTCGCCCCGCTGGGCGAGCGTCGCCCAACCTGCCGGGGCGGGGTAGTCGCCGTCCAGGACGAGGACCCGGGGGCCGGCTGCGGCGGTGGTGACGGTGTCGAGGGTGTCGGCCAGGGCGGCGGCGGCGATCCGGGCCGCCTGCTCGGGGGTGCAGGGTGGGCACAGCCGCGTCTTGACCCGACCGGGCACGGGCGCCTTGGCCAGCACCAGGACCTGAGGGGCGCTCACCGGGCCAGTACCGCGCTCATGTCGCGGACGGCACGGGCGGTGCCGAGCAGGGTGCCGGTCACCTTCGAGCGGGTGCCGGCCGCCCTCGGGTGGTAGTCGACGTCGATCTCGACCACCCGCCAGCCGGCCCGGTCGGCTGCGATCAGCAGCTCCAGCGGGTACCCGAAGCGCCGGTCGCGCAGCCCCAGAGCCAGCAGGTCATCGCGGCGCACGGCCCGCATCGGCCCGATGTCGTGGACGTCCAGGCCGGTCGTGCGGCGCAGCCGGTGCGCGAGGACGGCGTTGGCGGCCCTGGCGTGCAGCGGCCACACCCCGCGCCCGACCGGTCGGCGCCGGCCGGTGGCCAGCTGCGCCTGCCCGCTGAGGACGCAACCGGCCAGCCGGGGCAGCTGCGCCGGGTCGAAGGAGCCGTCGGCGTCCATCACGCACACCACCCCGTCGGCGGGGTCGGCCGCCAGGACACCGGCGTGCACGGCGGCACCGTAGCCGGGGTCGGCCACGCTGATCACCTCCGCGCCGTGGGCGTGAGCCACCTCGGCCGAGTCGTCGGTCGAGCCGTTGTCCACCACGATCGGCCGGTAGCCGGCCGGTATCCGGGCCAGCAGGCCGGGCAGGGCCGGAGCCTCGTTCCGGCAGGGAAGAACCACATCGGTCATGTCGCGGACGCTAATCAGGATCGGGTGGGTGAGGTATTACCGGCCGATGATGAAGTCTTACGAACCGCTGACGGCTGCCCATCACGGCCGCCTCCAGCGCCTGGCTGGTTCTAGCGTCAGTGCGTGACTCACGTACTCGTCACCGGCGGAGCCGGCTTCATCGGGACCCATGTCGTCGCCGCGCTGCACCGGGCCGGTCATCAGGTGGCCGTCGTGGACGCCGGCCACCCGGGCGCGCACCGCGCGCCGCTGCCGGACACTGTGGCCGGCATTGCGCTGCGCCGCGTCGACCTGCGGGACCGGGCCGCCGTCGCCGACGCCCTGGCCGGTGTCGACGTGGTGGTGCACCAGGCGGCCATGGTCGGGCTCGGCGTGGACCTCGACGACCTTCCCGAGTACGTCGGCTGCAACGACCTCGGCACCGCCGTGCTCCTCGCCGAGATGGCCCGCGTGGGCATCCACCGGCTCGTGCTGGCCAGCTCGATGGTCGTCTACGGCGAGGGTGCCTACACGTGCGCCCGGCACGGTGCGGTACGCCCTGCCCCACGCGCTGCCGTGGACCTGACCGCCGGGCGGTTCGAGCCCGCCTGCTCCGCCTGTGGCGCCGTCCTGGAGCCGGGGCTCATCGACGAGGAGGCGCCGGTGGACCCGCGCAGCGTGTACGCCGCCACCAAGGTCGCCCAGGAGCACCTCACGGCGGCCTGGTGCCGGCAGACCGGTGGCACCGTGGTGGCGTTGCGGTACCACAACGTGTACGGGCCCGGCATGCCGCGTGACACGCCGTACAGCGGGGTCGCGGCGATATTCCGGTCCGCGTTGGCGGCCGGACGGGCGCCGCGGGTGTTCGAGGACGGCGGTCAGCGACGGGACTTCGTGCACGTCGACGACGTGGCGGCGGCCAATCTCGCGGCGGTGGCCGCGACCGGAGGCGGCACCGGCTGGCGGGCCTACAACATCGCCTCCGGCCGCCCGGCAAGCATCGGCGAAATGGCCGCCGAACTCGCGCGGGCCGCCGGTGGGCCGGCGCCGGTGGTGACCGGCGAGTTCCGGCTCGGCGACGTACGCCACGTGATCGCCTCACCGGCCCGTGCCCAGGCCGAACTCGGGTTCCGTGCGGCGATCCGCCTCGCCGACGGAGTCAGGCAGTTCGCCCACGCGCCACTGCGCGGATGATGGCGGTCCTCGTCCGACTGCGGCGCGACACCGGACGTGCCGACCTGATCGCCGTCCTGGTCGCCGTCGGGCTGTTCGCCGTTGCTGCCGCTGTCGGCGGTCTGCTCTACCTGCTGGGACGTCCGGTGCACGCCAGCGCGGCGCCGCTGTTCGCGCACTGGCGGCCGCACGTCGGCCTCGGCACCCCGCTGGCGGTGGCAGTGGCCGTACTGGTCTGCTGGCGCGGACCCGCGCTGGCAGCCCGCCTGCCCTGGCGGTGGCTGCTCGTGCTGTCGTACGCCACCGCGGTGGCCTGGACGCTGTCACTGGCTCTGATCGACGGCTGGCGGCGCGGCATCGCCGGTCGGCTGACCACCCGCCACGAATACCTGCACGAGGTCCCCGGCGTCACCGACATCTCCGCCATGCTGAGCGCTTTCACCACCCGGATCCTCGACTTCCAACCGGACTCCTGGACCACCCACGTGGCCGGCCATCCGCCCGGGGCGCTGCTGGTGTTCGTCTGGCTCGACCGGGTCGGGTTGAGCGGCGGTGGCTGGGCCGGGGCGCTGTGCATCCTGATGGCGGCGCTCACCGCCGTCGCCGTGCCGCACACCGTGCAGCTGCTCGGCACCGACGACGCGGCACGTGCCGTGCTGCCGTTCGCGGCGTTGTTCCCGGGGGCGGTGTGGTCCGGAGTGTCCGCCGACGGCCTGTTCGCCGGCGTGAGCGCCACCGGCGTCGCGCTGCTGGCCTACGGCGTCACCCGGGGCAGCGCGCTCGGTGCGCTCGCCGGTGGCGCGCTGCTGGGTTTCGGCTGTTACCTCTCCTACGGGCTGGTGCTGATGGTCCCGATCGCGCTGGCAGTCGTGTTCCTGGGGCACCGGCACCGGCCTGCCGCATGGTGGGCGCTCGGGGGTGCGGCGCTGGTCGTGGGCGCGTTCACGGCTGCCGGCTTCGACTGGCTGGCCGGCTATCACCTGGTCATCGAGCGCTACTACCAGGGCATCGCCAGCCGGCGCGGGTACGGCTACTGGGTGTGGGCCAACCTGGCGATCCTCACCGTCGCCGCGGGCCCGGCGGCCGCCGTCGTCCTTCGCCGGGCGGCAGTCGCCGGATGGCAGGCAATCTCGTCGCTGCGGCGGCGGGCCGGCATCATCGAGCTGTACGGCGGCGGCCCCGGGTACGCCGCATGGCTGTTGCCCCTTGCTGCTGCGGCGGCGATCGTCGCCGCGGACCTGTCCGGCTACAGCAAGGCCGAGGTCGAACGCATCTGGCTGCCGTTCACCTGGTGGCTCATGGCGGGCGCCGCCCTGATTCCGTCGACCGGCCGCCGCACGTGGCTCACCGCGCAGGCAGCGGTGGCCCTCACGGTAAACCACCTGCTCCTGACGGCGTGGTAGGGCGTGCTCACCGGCGACGGATCGACTTCCTCAACGTCAACTCCACCCACACCATGCAACGCGTCGTCACCTGCATCAACAAGGGCAGGAACTGCTCATGACTCCCTGACCGGAGGCTTCGACAATTGGAAGGTGACCGTGTCCCCATCCGCGGAACTTGCCGTCATCGGCGGTTCAGGTCTCTACACGCTGCTCGACGGCGCCACCGAACACATGGTCCAGACACCGTACGGTGCTCCCTCCGATGCGGTGACGATCGCCGACGTCGGCGGCCGTACGGTGGCCTTCCTGCCACGGCACGGCCGGGACCACCGGCACCCTGCGCACCGGATCCCCTACCGGGCCAACCTGTGGGCGTTGCGGTCCCTCGGGGTACGCCAGGTGCTCGCGCCATGTGCCGTGGGTGGTCTGCGGCCGGAGTTCGGGCCTGGCACGTTCGTGGTACCTGACCAGCTCGTCGACCGGACCAGTGGCCGGGTACAGACGTACTACGAGCAGGGTGCGGTGCACCTCTCCTTTGCCGACCCGTACTGCCCCCTCGGGCGGCGGACCCTGCTGGCGGCTGCCACCGGCCGGGGTGTGGACGCGCACGACGGCGGGACGATGGTGGTGGTGGAGGGGCCGCGGTTCTCCACCCGCGCCGAATCCCGGTGGTACACGGCGATCGGCGGCGCCGTCATCAACATGACCGGTCACCCGGAGGCGGTGCTCGCGCGGGAACTGGCCCTCTGCTACAGCGCGGTCGCCCTGGTGACCGATCTGGATGCCGGGGTGGAGAAGGGGCACGGGGTGACCCAGGAGGAGGTGTTCCGGGTCTTCGGCGAGAACACCGAGCGGCTGCGCGGGCTGCTACTCGACGCGATCGCCGCGCTCCCGGCCGAGCGGGACTGCCCCTGTCCACACAGCCTGGACGGCATGAAGCTCCCGTTCGAGCTGCCCTGAGCCCCGACCCTGCCGGTGCCGGCGACCTCGTCCGCGCGGTTTGGCGGCCGTGTCGCGGAAGGCAATCCGACGCCGCCGCAGCGCCGTCATCTCGCCGAACACGCCCTGCGGGCGTCACGTTGCTGCGACGAAGGCGAGCGTCACCAACCCGCACCGATGCGCAGCACCTGGAGCGGTGGTTGGGCCAGGGGCTGTCGACGGCCGCCCCGGCAGAGACGGCCGTCGACTCTGGAGAGCTATGACCGGCCCGCCGACCGGTAGGCCGCGCCCGCCTCGGTGGCGGTGCCGTTCTCGCGGTACAGACCGTGCGCCGCGTGCTTGCCGTTGGCCGGTAGGGCGAACCAGGCGTACCGCTCGACGTAGGGCGTGGCCTGCAATGCGGCGGTCGCCTTGCTGATGAACGTGACGAGTTGCTGCGGCGTCGGGTAGCGGTGCGGGTCCCGACTGAAGTCGATCAGACCGAACTCGGTGACCCAGATCGGTAGCCGGTAGCGCTCGTGGACCGCGTGCACGTACTGCATCAGGTGGTTTGCGGCGTCGTCGCCGAAGTCCGAGCCGTACCAGTGCAGGGTGATGAAGTCGACCCGCAGCCCTCGCTGACGGGTGCCGGCGAGGAACTGGTCCAGCCAGCCGCCGGGGGTGTCGGCGCCGAAGGCGACGGCCGGGCTGCCCAGCCGCATGCCCGTGCCCTGGAGCCGGGGCCAGAGGTCCAGTGCGTGGTCGACCGACATGTTCGCCTGCGACGGCAGGTCCGGCTCGTTGAAGCCGAGCAGGGTGCGGCCGGACTGTTGGGCGGTGGCCAGATCGGCGTCGTTGACGAACGCGGCACCCCAGATCATCGGTACGAACTCGGCCGTCGCCGGCACGTCGCTGTTCGACGCGGACCAGTCGTGGTACCAGGACGCACCGGCGTCGCGGATTGCGTCGGCGCCGGGCGGAAACGCCCACGTGGCGACGCCCTTCTTCGCGGCCGGCCCGGCAACTGCCGGAGCGCCGCGCGGCGCCCATGCCTGCGTGGTGGCGTCGGAGCAGCTGCGGATCTGTAACGCCGTCCCAGTCTCCGCCCCACCGAACGCGTCCAGGCACTTGCCGGACCCGGTGTTGACCAGTCGTCCGTTCTTCGGTAGCCAGCTCTGCGCGGCGGTGCCGTTACAGTCCCACAGCTGCACCCGGGTGCCGTCCCGGTGGGAGCCGCCGGCCACGTCCAGGCATTTGCCGAACGCGCGGAGCGTGCCCCGATTCCCGACCCCGGCCCAGTTCTGCGCGTGGGTGCCGTTGCAGTCCCACAGCTGCACGGTCGTGCCGTTCGCGGTGCCGGACCACTGGACGTCGACGCACTTTCCGGCCACACCGACGATCCGCGCGCTGGAGTCGGCCATCGCCGACGGTTCGGCGGCCAGGCCGGCGATGGCCGCCGAGCAGGTGAGGGTCGCGATAGCCCGCACAAGCCGCCTGCGGCTCACATCAGGTGAGGTCATGAAGGTGCTCCTCGAAATCCGTGGCTGGTTGCGGGTACCACGGCGCGCAGCCGGCCATGGTTCACCGCCGCGTGACTTCTTTCGAGCACTCGGGCGCGAGCTTCTGCGCATAGGGTGCCTGGGGTGATCGTCGAGGTGCCCTTCCGTCCCCTTGCCGTCGACCAGTCGGACGTTCGCTACGCCCACGGCCCCGATTCGGCACGGCAGCCGGGCGTGCCGGTCGGTCGGACCGTCGAGTTCGACTGGAATGACAGCGTTGTCTATCCGGGTACGTCGCGGAAGTTCTGGGTCCACCTGCCAGCTCAGTACGACCCGTCGTGCCCTGCGGCACTGATGGTGTTCCAGGATGGGCGGTGGTACCTGGATCCGGACGGTGAGGTTCGTGCCGCGATCGTGCTGGACAACCTCGTGCACCGTGGCGACATCCCGGTCACCGTAGGCGTGTTCGTCGATCCTGGCGTCCATGCCGGTGCCGGCGAGCCGAGGTGTCGAAACGTCGAGTACGACGCGTTCGACGACCGCTATGCCACCTTCCTGCTGACCGAGATCATCCCGCAGGTCACGGACCGCTACTCGATCACCCAGAATTCCAACGGATGGGGCATCTGTGGGGGCAGTAGCGGCGGCAACTGCGCGTTCACCGCCGCGTGGCTGCGCCCGGACACGTTCCGCCGAGTGATCTGCTGCCTTTCCAGCTTCGTGCAGATGCCGGACGGGAACCCCTACCCCGAACTCATCCGCAGCGTCCCCCGCAAGCCGCTGCGCATCTTCATGCAGGCCGGTCACCGGGACCTGCGCTGGAACGAGCGGGAACGCAACTGGCTGGCCAGCAACCTGCACGTCGCCGCTGCCCTGGCAGAGGCGGGCTACGACTTCCGTCTCGTGCTCGGCGACGGGGGCCACAGCCCCAACCACGGCGGCGTGCTGCTGCCGGACGCCCTGCGCTGGCTGTGGCGGCCAATGGACCCGGGCGGGGCGGACGCCCGGGGCTGATCTCGAAGTCGACCACAAGTCGCGTGCGTGAAGGCCGGCAGGAGCAGTAGCGTCCCGGCCATGACCTCGGACGCTTTCGTGCCACCCGACTTCGATCCGCCGACGTCGCTGGTCACCGACCGGTTTCGCCTCGAACCGCTGGGCCCGCAGCACAACGTGGCGGATCACGCCGCCTGGATGTCGAGCATCGAGCACATCCGCGCCACGCCGGGTTACCCGGACGGCGACTGGCCGCCACCGGGCGGCATGTCGCTGGAGGCGAATCTCGCCGATCTGCGTCGTCATGCTGACGACTTCACCAGTGGCAGAGGGTTCACCTTCACCGTCCTCGATCCGGTCGACGGCGACGTCATCGGTTGCGTCTACCTCTACCCGCCGGCCTCCGAGGAGTACGACGTGACGGTCCAGTCCTGGGTGCGGGCCGACCGGGCGGGCCTCGACGTGCCGCTGGCCACCGCCGTCGCGAACTGGATCGCCACCGACTGGCCGTGGGTACGCCCGGACCGATGTGGCCGTTGACGAACCGCTGTGACGTATTGCCCAGACGCAGGGCCGGCGGATCCGACGACCGACACCTACAGTCGGGCCATGAGCACCGACAGGGGCGTGCGGGTCTGGCTCCGTCGGCATGGCGCTGAGCAGATCGCGCATCCCGGGGGCACCCTGTACGCCCACCTGTGTCGCGTCAGCGAGCGACTCGCCGTGCTTGGCTGCGGCAGTGACGTGCAGGCCGCGGGCCTTACCCACGCCGTCTACGGCACCGACGGGTTCGACCTCGCCCTGCTGAATCGGGCCGATCGTGGCGTGCTGCGGGATCTCGTTGGTGCCGAAGCCGAGAAACTCGTCTATCTGTACGGCGCCTGCGACCGTAGCCGCAGCTGGCGGGAGCTGGCAGAGACCGGCCGGGTGTTCGACCGCTTCGTAGGTGAGGTGCGGACGCCGAGTACGGCGCAGCTTCGGTCGCTCGTGAACCTGAGCATCGTCAACGAACTGGACGTCATCGAGCATGATCCTGCGGTGGCGGACCGGCACGGTGCCTACCTGCGGGAGCTGTTCGCCTCGTGGGCCCCACTCGCCTCTGAGCAGGTCATCCGCGACGCGCAGCGGGTCTTGCGGCCGTGACACCCGAACCATCGGCCAGCGTCCGTGATCTACGCGCCTGACTGTCCGCGGCCCTCGGCGTCGACAGAGGTCATCGGCGGCTTGCGGCGTAGTTCGCGGAGTACGCCGTGTCGGCGCAGGGCCCACGCGAGGCGCCGGACGCTCGGGTGCCGCACGAACAGCACCGCCGCCCGGCGGATCAAGCCGAACCGGTTGTCGCGCAACTGGTGGTCGATCGCCTGCCAGATCAGCTCGCGCACCTTGGCGCTGTCCAGCACCGCACGTACCTCACACCGCACCGCAGGATCCTCGGCGGCCGAGGCGATGGCGGCCGCCTGACCCGGCCGGTCCGCGAGGGGCTCCACCACCGCGGCGACGAGCGGCCGGCGCACCTCGTCCCGCTCCAGCAGCAGCAACACGGCCTCCCGAATCTCGACCGTGTCCAGGCCGGAGCGCAGCAGATCCAGCAGGCTGCCCTCCACCTCGCGGTCATGATCTGCAACGGACAGCGTGGCCAGCAGCCCCGTCACCTCGTCGAGGTCGATGAGGTGACGCACCCCGCCGCGAAACTCCGGCAGCCCCCACGCCGCCTGCAGGCCCTTCGCGAGATTGCGGTTCATGAGCCATCCGCTACCCGGAAGCGACAGCCGGCGAAACCCCGCGACCTGTCCGGCCCTGTGGCGGCCCGCATGTCTGGGCTCTGCCGCACGCGTGGGGCCTGTCCGCTGTGGGTGTGAACGCGTCCGACTGACGGAGGCCGGCTGGGCGGGCACCGCGGGAGGATCGGGGCATCCCACTCGCGGCAGTCGCCGCCGGTTTCAGGAGGTCTCTCGTGCTCATCGCCATCCTCGACTTCAGCACTGCTGCCGCGGATCGGCCGGTCGCCCTCGGTCAGCTCGACGGCGTGCGGGACCAGGTACGCGCCATGCCGGGCAACATCGCCTTCCGGGTCTACGCGTCGCGTGAGGACGAGACCGGCATCACGGTGGTGCACGAGTGGGATGACGAGGCGTCGTTCGTCGGCTATCTGGGGTCGGACTCCTTTGCGCGCACCGGCGAGGTACTTGCGCCGATCATGAGCGGGGCTGCGGTGAGCCGGCGCTTCCGGGCGCAGCTGTTGGCGACGGTCGTCTGACCGGCGTCGCGGCTGACTTCTACGATCAGCGGGTGGGAGGCCACCGATGACCCGTAGGGCGTACAGCTTCGTCCGTACGTTCGCGCCGGGACCCGCTCGCGATCTCAGTGTGGACCGCCACTATCTGCTGTGCGCCTCCGCTGGCGTCCTCCGGTTGGAGGCGCAGGATCAGGCATGGTTGCTGCCGCCGGCCCGGGCTGCCCTGATCGAGGCAGGCCGGCCGATCCGGGTGAGCATTCCACATCCGGTCACGACCGCGTCGGTCCTGTTCGACGTCGGGTTCACCCAGGCCCCGCGGGCGTCGTTGACCGTCTTCGACCTCAGCCCGCTGGCCCGCGCGCTGGTGACCGAGTGCGGCAGGTGGGGCGAGAGCGATGAACCCCTCACGACGTACGCCGAGACGCTGTTCGCCGCGCTCGCGGCGGTGACCTGGCGGCTCGCTGAGCAGCCGAGTCCAGTCGTGGTGCCGGCCGGGCGATCACCGGAACTTCGCCGCGCGCTGCGGTTGACCGAGCAGCGGCTCGGCAGTGAGGTCCGGTTCGAGGACGTGGCAGGCGAGGTCGGCCTGGCGCCGCGGTCGCTGGCACGGCGCTTCGAGGAGGAGACCGGCATGACCTGGCGGGCGGTACTGCGCCGGATGCGGGTGCTGCGGGCAATCGAGGAACTCGCTGCCGGCGACACCCAGGTGACAAAGGTTGCATACACGGTCGGCTACACCTCACTGTCGGCGTTCAACGCCGCGTTCCGGGAACTGACTGGCCGAACACCGACGCAGTACCGGGCCAGCTTCCGGCCCTGACCGTCAGCGACACACGACTGCCACGTTGAGGAACAGGCAGCACGAGATCAGGACGGACAAGGTGAACGCGGACGCCGCCCGAACAGCGACTTCCGCGCCGCTCCGGTGACGCCGGGTAACGGGCAACGTCTGCTCCAGGACCACGAGGACCAGCCAGCCGAGCAGGACGATCGGGAACCAGAACTCCCAGGCGGGGTTGTCGAAGGCGCTGGCGTTTCCGTTCCCGCCGTAGTTGGGGCATTCTTCGTAGCGCATGATCGGGTCGAGAACCATCAGCAGCGTCGCGATGACCGCGCCGCCGACGAGGCAAGTCCAGAATCCGCTGAGCCATGACGAGCGCCTACGGCCGTTGATCATCTGTTCAGCCCAGAAGCATCGCGCGGCTCGCCGGGTCGAGCCGCCAGGGGGCACAGACCTGCTGCTGGGGCCGTGGGCGTGGCGAACGTCCGATCGGTCGGCGGCCGGCGACCGGTCGCGGTGTCCTGTCGCCACAGGGACTGCCGGAATCGTGTCCAAGCAGCCGGTGCGCGCCGGGCGAGGAGAAGGCATGAGCGACTGGAACGACAAGACCATCGCCGGGTTTCACCCTTGCGGGCGCTGAGCGGTCGTGGTGGTGCAGCGAGGAGCAGGCGTCAGGAGACCGACGGCGGCCAGCGGTGTCCGCGCCACTCATTCCAGGTCGCGAACCCGTCCGGTGGGCCATCGATGGGTTCGCTGCCGTCGAGCTCGCCTGGCGTTGGGATGTCGATGTTGGCAGCCCACTGGGCGAGTTCCTCGTCGGACATGGGCCAGGTCGTGTGTGGCGCTTCGGCTTGGCGCTGATCAAGTCGTCTCCGTTGCTCGGCTGGGGTGAGTTCGAAGTAGCGCATCTCCACCGTCGCGCCGAGGTCTGCTGCTGCCTGCCGTAGAGCGGAGCGTTCGTCTCGGCCCCAGAGGCCGTAGTCGATCACGACGTTGATGCCGAGTTCGAGGGCGCGCAGCCCGATCTCGATGAGCCGTCCCTCGATCACGTCCCCAGCCGATGGCGGATTCTCGTGCCCGTAGAGAGCCTTCACCCATTCATCCTTCGTGAGACGAAGTGCTCTCTGCTCGATCTCGATGCGCCGAGCAGCGGTGGTCTTCCCGGTGCATGGAAGTCCCACCGTCAGGAACAGCTTTGGCTGCTTCATCATCACCAGATTCCGACCGAACCTCATCATTGCTGACATCCGCCAATGCCGCCCACCGAGCGCTACGCAGTTTGCGGCACGGGCCGTCAGCGCACGGACATACCGGGATCACTGCGTTCCGATGATGCTCCACCCTTGCTGTCCAGTCCGCAGGTCGCCGAGATCAGTACGGCTGATCTTGATACGCCAAACTGCCGCTAGCATCATCGGCATGGCGACGCGGCTTGTGCAAATCAACATGAAGGCTCGGGACGACTCCGCGCTGGGCGGTTTCTGGGCGGAGGCGCTCGGCTGGGGGGTCTCCAGCGAGGGACCGGGCGTGACGAACCTCGAACCTGAGGGTTTCGTCTACCCCGACCCCACCGCCGTCTGCCTTGACCTCATCGCCTCCCCGGAACCCAAGACGGTGAAGAATCGCGTGCACGTCGACCTCGCCACCACCTCGGTGGCCCACCAGGCGGAGGTGGTCACGCGCCTGAAGGATCTCGGCGCAGCACCCGCCGACATAGGCCAGGGCGACGTGCCATGGACGGTCATGGCCGACCCAGAGGGCAACGAGTTCTGTGTGCTGGAGCCCCGACCGCTCTACCGAGACACTGGACCGATCGCCGCGGTAGTGGTCGACTGCGCTGATCCGCGAGCGATGGCCCGCTTCTGGGGCAACGCCATGGACTGGACCCTGCACGAGGTGACCGACCACTACGCGGTGCTGCGTTCCGCCAAGGGCGTTGGCCCATATCTGGAGTTCATCCGCACACCCGACGTGAAGACCGGGTGGAACCGCGTCCATCTCGACGTTCGCCCATACCCGGGTGACGACCTGGAGGCTGAGGCGGCCAGACTGCGGACTCTCGGCGCCACCGCCATCGACCTAGGTCAAGGCAATGTCTCCTGGACGGTCCTCGCCGACCCGGAAGGCAACGAGTTCTGCATCCTTGCGCCAGGCTGACCGAACCCTCTTCATCCACTCAGTAACGGCCGTGCCGAGAGAGCGCCTCGGCAAGCACGGCTGGGCGGGTGACGGTGGGTTTCAGTCCGTTCCCCCTCCGCCACCGCCAGTACCGAAGTTCGCAGCGTCTTCGAAGGCGGCGTTTCCGCGATTGCGGTGGAGTGCCGGTCGGGAACGCCTCGGCCCCGCTGGAAGATATCGCGACCAGAGCGCGGCGAGTTACGGCGCTGGACGGCGTACCCGCACGTGCCGCACGGTGCCGGCCGAGTCGCGAATCCTCGGGCTGGGTCGCCTGCAGGTCGAAGCTCTGATCACTACCGCCCGGCTGTCGGCCAACCCGAACGACTTCGCCCTGGTCGCGCTCTCGGGCCTGCTCGGGCTGCGGAGCTTTGAAGCCTGCGGGTCAAGCATCGCCTATCTGGGGCAAGGAGCACGGCCACCGGGTGCTGCGCGTGCGCGGCAAGGGTGGCAGGGTCGCGCTCGTCCCGCTGCCACCGGCTGTGGTCCGAGCCATCGACAGGGCCGTTGATATGTCGATCTCTTGAGCTCTCCGTTGCTCTGCAACGGCCGTGGAAACGCGATCTGGAGATTGCCTCTACGGCTGGGGGCTCACCACCGTCCGGTCTGTTCAGTCGCGCGAAGCGAGGCGGCGAGGACGGTGGTGTCGCTGGTGGTGGCGTAGGTGTCGAGCGCGGCGTCGGCGAACTTGATGGCGTGTGGTCCGGCGGAGTTCACCGCGTGCCGCATGACCTCGCCGGGGTCCACATCGGGTGCGGCTGGCGGAGCGGGGCGTCCGGTCGCCGGGGCGTACGCGGCGGTGACGGCCGCCGTGGCGGCCCAGGCGGCGGCTAGGCTGGCCGCCCAGAGCCTCCCGGGTAGGGCGGGCAGGGTGCGCAGGACTGCGTTCGGCGCGGTGGCGGCGTGTACCAGCATGACCGGATTGGCGTACCCGTGGGTGCCGTGCCGGACGACCGCCGCGTGCACGATGCCGGCCAGGCGGGCCGGGACGGCTTCCTCACCGGCGGCGGTTTCCCCGACGTCTTCTTCGCCGTGCGGCACCGTCCCGGCCACCGCTGGCCAGCCGGGAAGGTCGGCGAGCTGGGCGAGGCGGGCCCGGATTCCGAAGCGCTGGTCGGGTACGCGCGGCACCGCGTCGAGCGCGCTTCGTGGATCGGTGGCCAGGTACGGCCGGGCGCCGGGTGGTGCGAGGGGTTGCCAGCGAGCCGCCCAGTAGGCCAGTCCATGGCCGAGTTCGGTGACGCGGGGTGCGGTCTCCTGGTCCAGCAGCGCGCGTACCGCGTGGCCGACCCGGATCACGCCGTGGGTGGCGCCGGCGGCGATGCCGGGCAGCAGGCGGGGCCACCATCGGGCGAGCACCTGCCGCCAGGGCTCGCCGGCGACTTCGCGGTCGAAGTAGTCGAGCCAGTCACCGGTGCGCACCGGGTCACCGAGCGGGTCTCGCCACTCGTCGGCGGCGATCGGCGCGATGCCCCGTGGTCGGTCCTCCAACCGGTCGGCGTACCCGTCCAACCATCGGTGCACCGCCTCGCCGTGGCCGTGCCGGGCCAGAGCCTCGACCGCCATGGGCGCGTGGTTGGACAGCCACCCGTCCCGTTCCGGACCGGAAAGCCGGACCCGCTGGTAAGCCTCGTCGAGTTCACTCATGCGTAGACGGTAGAAGCTGAAGCGCGGTTGAGGTCAACCACGACGGTGTTCGCCACGTTCGGTCAGCAGGTGGGTGAGCCGGCCCGCGGGGTGTTCTTGCCGGCCGCGATGGGGGCTGAGGATCACGAGTTCGGGCATGAGTTCAGGACCGCAGCACCGTCATCAGATGGGCGACGAGTCGCGCAGGAACACCTTGAAGGCGGGCCCTGGCCGCGAGGGTCGCCAGCTGGCGGCCGGAGCCTGACGGACACCGAGAGCCACCGCCCCGGGTGTGGGCCGCAGCCGACGAGTCCCGTGACGACATCATCGGCCTGTGGCACCGAGTCTGGGCACACGCGGACACCACGATCGAGACCCTCCCGATCGACGCGACCGGCACGGTGCGGTGGTGGCAACACACCCCGGTGACGCTGCACCTCATCCTCGTGCACATGCTCGCCGAGCTGAACCGGCACGCCGGACACGCCGACATCGTGCGAGAACTCATCGACGGGCAGGTCGGCTGGCGACGCCCCGGCGACAACGTGGTCGAGGGCGACGAGGCGTGGTGGGCCGCCTACCGCGAGACGCTGGAATCCACCGCGCGCGAGTTCGCCTGAGGGCGGTCTTCGCGTAACCCGTGGAGGCGGTCCGATCCGCCGAGAATCCGGGTGCATTCCGCCAACGGCGATCGACGTCACCGCAGGTCGAGCCGCATGAGCACGCGTGGGAACCCGGCGAGCACCGAGGTGGTGTCGGCCGCCTTCACGAAGCCGGCGTGCTCGAAAACCGCGCGGGTACCGACGTAGGCCATCGTGAGGTCCACCTTCTCGCCGCGGTTGTCGACGGGGTAGCCCTCGATCGCCGGCGCGCCGCGCTCGCGGGCGAAGGCGACGGCGCCGGTAAGCAGGTGGCGCACGATGCCCCGCTTGCGGTGGCCCGGCCGTACCCGGAAGCACCACACGGTCCACACGGGCAGATCGTCGAGGTGCGGGATGCGCTTGTTGCGGGCGAAGCTCGTGTCGGCTCGCGGATGCACCGCCGCCCAGCCGACGACTTCGTCGCCGTCGTAGGCGAGCACTCCGGGAGGGGGATCGAGCCCGACGAGTTCGCGTACCCGGTCGCCGCGCATCGGCCCGCGCAGTTGCAGGTTCGCTTTCGCCCCGATGCGGTAGCTCAGGCACCAGCACACGTTGGCGTCCGGCCGCTTCGGGCCCACGACAGCCGCGACATCCTCGAACACCGTCGCCGGGCGTACCTCAATCGCCATGACGCCTACCCTGCCACCGCCCACCGACACGGCTCTTCGGCGGCAGGCACCCCCGCCCGCCGGCGACGCACGCACGCTCGTGCCGCAGACGGCGCGTGGCATCGCGTACCGGACATGGTCCCGGGCGCCTGGCGCACGAACCAGAGGTCGCCGCCGGGGTCGAGGAAGAGGGTGCGGTCCCAGCAGGGTGAGGGGTTGGGTGGCCGGTGACGGGGTTGCGGCGCGCCGTCCTCCGCTTGTCGTCGGCGGGGACGTGAGCGCTGCTCGGCTACCCTCGCCGCCGTGGACACTGCGGAGATCGATGCACCCGTCGTCGGCGTCACCGTCTATCCGGACCGGGCCCGGGTCACCCGGCGTGGTGGTGCTCAGCTGGCCGCCGGCCGGCACCGGGTACGCGTCGCGCCACTCCCGCTCGGCCTGCGGCGGGACTCGGTCCGGGTCGGCGGTCGGGGCCCGGCCACCGTGCTCGGCGTGGACGTGACCACCTGGCGGCAGGCCCGCAGCACCGACGTGCAGGTCATCGGCTTGGAGCAGCGTCGTCGCGAGCTGGCCGACGAGTTGGCCGAGGTCGACGACGCGGACGGTATCGAGGAGCAGCGCGGGGAGTTCCTCACCCGGCTGGCCGGGCGGGCCAGTGGCACGTATGCCCGCGCCCTGGCCGCTGGCGATGTGGCGTCGAGCGATGTGGCCGCCTTCACCGACTCGGTGGCCGCCCAGCTCGTCGATTCGCGGGCCCGTCGGCGCGGGCTGGCCCGTCGGCGTACCGGGCTGGCGGAGGAGTTGGCCGCGGTTGGGCGCGACCTCGACGCCGCGCACGGCAAGCGGGAGCCGGACCGGCTGGCTGCCGAGGTGATCGTGGCGGTGGAGGTCGACGACGCCGATGTCGAGCTGGAGCTGACCTACCTGGTGGAGGGGGCCCGGTGGCAACCCTCCTACGACCTGCGGCTGGTCGACGACACCATGACGGTCACCTGGTTTGGGATGGTCAGCCAGAGCACCGGGGAGGACTGGCCGGAGTGTGAACTTCAACTTTCCACCGCCCGGCCGGCGGCGGCGACCGGCGTACCCGAACTGTCGCCCTGGTATCTCGACCGGATCCGGCCGGCGCCCGCGCGCGCGGTGTCGGTGGACATGCCGCTCGGGTTGCCGGTGCCGCTGCCCGGCGCGGCTCCGGCCGGCGGCGGTCCGGCCCGTTCCGCGGCGGGCCGTCCGTGGCTGCGGGAGAGCGTCGCCGAGGTCGAGCAGGGGGTCAGCGCGGCCACCTACCGGCCGGCCCGATCGGTGGCGGTGCCGGCCGACGGCAGCGCGCACCGGGCCACCATCGCTGTGCTGGAGCTGCCAGCCCGGCTGGACCACGTCACCGCGCCGGTCCGCGCTGCGGAGGCGTACCTGCGGGCCAAGGTGCGCAACACGTCGGAGCACACGCTGCTTCCCGGGCCGGCCGCGGTGTTCCACGACGCCGACTTCGTCGCGTCCAGCAGGCTGCCGATGTGGGCGCCGGGTGAGGAGACCGAGTTGGCTCTGGGGGTGGACGACCGGCTGCGGGTGGAGCGGAAGCTGCATCGGCGCGCCGAGACCAAGACCACGCTCTCCTCGACCCGGCGGCGGGAGGTGGAGTACCGGATCACCGTCGCCAACCACACGCCCCGCCCGGCGACCGTCGAGGTGCGTGATCAACTGCCGGTGTCGCGCGACGAGGCGGTGGTCGTGCGGGAGACGACCGTCGTGCCGCCGCCGGTCGAGCGTACGGAGCTGGGGGAGCTGACCTGGCGGCTGTCGCTCGCGCCGGGCGACAGCGGCGAGGTCGCGCTGGGCTTCCGGGTGGAACTGGCCAAGGGGGTCGAGCTGACCGGCTGGCGGGAGTAGGTGCTGGGCCGTGGTCCATGGACTGCAACGACAGCTCGCCGCGAGCAAACCCGGTAGCTGCTCCAGCCCGGCCCGGCCTCGGTGCAGCCACGGTCGGATGCCTGAGCTCCGACCCGCGACCGGAGATCATGGTGCCGCTGGCCCGGCCCCGAAGTGCCCGGGTGGCTCCGCCTCCCGGGCACTTCGACCCTGACCCGGCTCTGTGGTCACTGACGAAACTGAGGGCAGAGACGAGGAGGAGCCATGGTGCAGGAACGCAAAGACGCCTGGCGGGGGTTCACCGGGGCGACCTGGCGGGAGGCGATCGACCTCGCCGCGTTCGTTCAGGACAACGTCACGCCCTACACCGGTGACGCGGCGTTCCTGGCCGGGCCGACGCACCGCACGCAGCGGCTCTGGAGCGAGCTGCAGCGCATGTTCGTCGAGGAGCGCAAGCGCGGAATCTACGACGTCGACGCGCGTACCCCGTCGAGCATCACCGCGCACCCGCCGGGCTACATCGACCGATCGCACGAGCTGATCGTCGGGCTGCAGACCAGCGCGCCGCTTCGCCGGGCCATCATGCCCGCCGGCGGCCTGCGGATGGTCGAGGCGGGGCTGACGGCGTACGGCTACACGCTGGACCCGACCGTGCAGGCGATCTTCTCCCAGTACCGCAAGACCCACAACGACGGTGTCTTCGACGCGTACCCGGCGGACGTCCTGTCCGCGCGGCGCTCGCACATCATCACCGGCCTACCCGACGCCTACGGCCGGGGTCGCATCATCGGCGACTACCGCCGGGTGGCCCTGTACGGCATCGACCGCCTGATCGACGAGCGCCGGGAGCGTAAGGCGGAGCTGGACACCCAGCTGTCGTCCGAGGATGTCATCCGCGCCCGTGAGGAGCTGGCCGAGCAGATCCGCGCGCTCGACGAGCTCAAGACGATGGCCGCCGCCTACGGATCCGACATCTCCCGACCGGCCACGACGGGCCGCGAGGCGATCCAGTGGCTGTACTTCGCCTACCTCGCCGCGACCAAGGAGCAGAACGGCGCGGCCATGTCGCTCGGGCGCACCTCGTCGTTCGTCGACATCTTCCTGCAGCGCGACATCGACGAGGGCACGCTCACCGAGTCGGCCGCGCAGGAGCTGGTCGACGACTTCGTCATCAAGCTGCGGATCATCCGGTTCCTGCGCACCCCGGAGTACGACCAGCTTTTCTCCGGCGACCCGACCTGGGTCACCGAGGCGATCGGCGGCATCGGCGCCGACGGCCGGCCGCTGGTGACCCGGAGCAGCTTCCGGTACCTGCAGACTCTCTACAACCTCGGACCCGCACCGGAACCGAACCTCACCGTACTGTGGTCACCGCAGCTGCCGGACGGCTTCAAGCGCTTCTGCGCCCAGGTGTCCATGGACACCAGCTCGATCCAGTACGAGAACGACGACCTGATCCGGCCCGTGTACAGCGACGACACCGCGATCGCCTGCTGTGTGTCGGCGATGCGTGTCGGCAAGGACATGCAGTTCTTCGGCGCGCGGGCCAACCTGGCCAAGGCCCTGCTGTACGCGATCAACGGCGGCCGTGACGAGATCAGCGGCGACCAGGTGGCACCGGCGAGCCCGCCGGTCACCGGCGACGTGCTGGATTTCGACCAGGTGCTCGCCGCCTTCGACAACACCCTGGACTGGCTGGCAGAGACCTATGTGGACGCGCTCAACGTCATCCACTACATGCACGACAAGTACGCCTACGAACGTCTCGAGATGGCTCTGCACGACCACCCGGTGCACCGCTTCCTGGCCACCGGCGTCGCCGGGCTCTCGGTGGCCGTCGACAGCCTGTCGGCCATCAGGTACGCCCAGGTCAAGGCACTGCGGGACAGCACCGGGCTGGTCGTCGACTACGCCGTGGACGGCGACTTCCCGACTTTCGGCAACAACGACGACCGCGCCGACACCATCGCCGTGGACCTGGTGCGGCGGTTCATGGACAAGATCCGCCGGCAGCCGGCCTACCGCGACGCCGAACCGTCGCTGTCGGTGCTGACCATCACGTCGAACGTCGTCTACGGCAAGCACACCGGCAACACCCCGGACGGCCGGCGCGCGGGCGAGCCGTTCGCGCCGGGCGCCAACCCGATGAACGGGCGTGACCGGCACGGGCTGGTCGCGGCGGCGCTGTCGGTGGCGAAGCTGCCCTACGACTGCGCCCGCGACGGCATCTCGCTGACCACCACGGTCACCCCGAACGGCCTGGGCCGCACCCGCGACGAACGGATCGGCAACCTGGCCGGCGTGCTCGACGGCTACACCGACGCCGGTGGTTTCCACCTCAACGTCAACGTGCTCGACCGGGCCACCCTTCAGGACGCGATGGCGCACCCGGAGAACTACCCGCAGCTGACCATCCGGGTCTCCGGCTACGCGGTCAACTTCGTACGGCTCACCCGCGAGCAGCAGCACGACGTCATCTCCCGCACATTCCACGGTGCGTTGTGACAGCAGGTCCCTGTGTCGGGTCCGTCCACTCCTTCGACATCTCGACGGGTGTGGACGGGCCCGGCACCCGTTTCGTGGCCTTTCTGGCCGGGTGCCCGCTGCGCTGTCAGTACTGCCACAGCCCCGACACCTGGTACCGCCGCAGCGGCGAGTCGACCAGCGTCGAGGACCTGCTCACCGAGATCCGCCGGTACGAGCGGTTCATCAAGGTCTCCGGTGGCGGCGTCACCCTCAGCGGGGGCGAGCCCCTGCAACAGCCCGGCTTCGTGCGCGAGGTGCTGGCCGGGTGCAAGCAGATGGGCCTGCACACCGCCCTGGACACCAGCGGGTTCCTGGGCGACCGCGCGGATGACGTGCTGCTGGCCGACGTCGATCTGGTGCTGCTCGACATCAAGTCCGGTGATTCGGCGACCTACCGCAAGGTGACCCGCACCGGCAGCCTGGCGGCGACCGTACGCTTCGCGCACCGGCTCGCGATGCTCGGCAAGCCGGTCTGGGTCCGCTTCGTGCTCGTGCCGGGCCTGACCGACGACCCGGCCAACGTCGACGCGGTCGCCGACCTCGTCGCCGGTGTGGACACCGTCGAGCGGGTCGAGGTGTTGCCGTTTCACCGGCTGGGTACCGCCAAGTACACCGCCCTCGGTCTCGACTTCCCGCTCGCCGGCGTCGACCCGCCCGGACCGGAGCTGCTCGACCGGGTTCGTTGTCAGTTCCGCGACCGGGGTCTGAGCGTGTACTGACCGCCGCCCGTCGGCTGCGGCCAGCGGCGACACCGGTCACCACCGGCCCACCTGTCGGAGACGATCACTTGCCGTAGTACGCGGCTCGCATGATGTCCTGCATGTCGTCAAGCATCGGCATCCGGGGGTTGGCCGGCGCGCACTGATCCTGGTAGGCGTTCAGGGCCTGCTGCGGCACGGCGTCGAGGAACGCCTGCTCGTCGACGCCAAGCTGCTGGAAGGACTCCTCGATGCCGACGTCACGGCGGAGTTGCTCGACCGCGTGGGCGAGGGACTCCACTCCTTCCGACGCGGTGGCGGCGGGCAGCCCGAGCATCTGGGCGATCTCCTGGAACCTCTCCGGCGCCCGGTAGCTCTCGTACTTGGGCCACCCGGTGAGCTTGGTGGGTACCGAGCCGTTGTACCGGATAACGCGCGGCAGCAGGACGGCGTTGGTGCGGCCGTGCGCGATGTGGAAGGTCGCCCCCAGGGTGTGGGACATGGCGTGGACGATGCCGAGGAACGCGCTGCCGAAGGCCATCCCGGCGATGGTGCCGGCGTTGTGCATCTTCTCCCGGGCCTCGGGGTCGTTCGCCCCGCTGGTGGTCGCCCGAGCGAGGTAGGCGAAGATCATTTTGATGGCCTGCAGGGCGAGTCCGTCGGTGAAGTCGTTGGCGTAGACGGAGACGTACGACTCGATGGCGTGGGTCAGCGCGTCGAAGCCACTGTCGGCGGTGATCGTCGGTGGCAGGTCGGCGGCCAGTACCGGGTCGACGATGGCGACGCTGGGCGTGAGGGCGTAGTCGGCCAGAGGGTACTTCTTGCCGGTTGTGCCATCGGTGATGACCGCGAACGGGGTGACCTCCGCGCCGGTGCCCGACGTGGTCGGGATGCACACGAGCCGGGCCCGCTCGCCGAGGGTGGGGAAGGTGAAGGCACGCTTGCGCACGTCGAAGAACTTCTCCCGCATGTCGGAGAAGACCACCTCCGGGTGCTCGTAGCGCAGCCACATCACCTTGGCCGCGTCCATCGCCGACCCGCCGCCGAGCGCGACGATGGTGTCCGGTCGGAAGGAGCGCATCAGCTCCGCGCCGCGGTCGACGGTGGCCAGGCTCGGTTCCGGCTCGACGTCGTCGATGATCTGCAGGGCGACCCGTTCCGGCCGGCGTTGCAGGACGGTGATGATCCGGTCCACGTAGCCGAGCCGGGTCATGGTGTGGTCGGTGACGATGGTGACCCGGTGCACATCGGAGATGTCGGTCAGGTAGCGGATCGAGTTCGGCTCGAAGTAGATCTTCGGCGGCACCTTGAACCACTGAAGGTTGTTGCTGCGCCGGCCGATCCGCTTGATGTTGATCAGGTCGATCGCGCTGACGTTGTTGGACACCGAGTTGCGTCCATAGCTGCCACACCCGAGCGTCAGAGATGGCAGGAAGGCGTTGTACATGTCGCCGATACCGCCCTGCGAGGCCGGCGCGTTCCAGATGATCCGGACCGCCTTGACCCGCCGGCCGTACGCCTCGGCCACGGCTTCGTCCTCGGTGTGGATGACCGCACTGTGGCCAAGTCCGTTGAACTCCACCATCCGCGCGGCGTAGTCGAAGCCCTGCTCGGTGGAGTCGGCCCGGAGCACGGCGAGCACCGGGCACAGCTTCTCCCGGGTCAGCGGCTCGGCCGGCCCCACACCGCGCACCTCGGCAAGGATGATCGAGGTACCGGGTGGCACGGTGAAGCCGGCCCGCTGCGCGATCCACTCCGCGCTCTGACCGACTACCTCCGCGTTTAGTCGCGCCTGGGCGCAGTTCTCGCTGCCTGCCGCCGCACCGAAGATGAGGTTCTCGAGCTTGGTCTTGTCCTGCTCGGTGGCCCGGTAGGCGTGCAGCCGGGTGAATTCGGCCAGCGCGGCGGCGAAAATCTCGGCGTCGATGATGGCTGCCTGTTCGGAGGCGCACACCATCCCGTTGTCGAACGACTTGGACAGCACGACGTCGTGCACCGCGCGGGAGAGTTTCGCGTGCCGGTGCAGGTACGCGGGCACGTTGCCGGCACCGACGCCCAGCGCCGGCTTGCCTGCCGAGTAGGCCGCCCTCACCATGGCGTTGCCACCGGTGGCGAGGATGACCGACACGCCGGGATGCCGCATCAGGGCACCGGTCGCCGCGACCGACGGATTCGCGATCCACTGAATGCAGTGCTCCGGCGCGCCCGCCGCGATCGCCGCGTCGCGGACGATGCGCGCCGCCTCGGCGCTGCACTGCTGGGCGGCCGGGTGAAAGGCGAAGATGACCGGGTTACGGGTCTTGAGGGCGAGCAACGCCTTGAAGACCGTGGTGGAGGTCGGATTGGTGACCGGGGTGACCGCGCAGACGACACCGACCGGCTCGGCGATCTCGACGATGCCGTTGATCTCGTCCCGGGAGACGACCCCGACGGTCTTGAGCCCGGCCATGTGGTGTGGGACGTGCTCACACGCGAAGATGTTCTTCACGGCCTTGTCCTCGAACACTCCCCGGCCCGTCTCCTCGACGGCCAACCGCGCCAGTTCGGTGTGCCGGCTCAGCGCGGCGACCGACGCCTTGGCGACGATCGTGTCGATCTGCTCCTGGGTGAAGCTGTCGTACGTGGCCAGCGCGCCGAGGCCGTGTTCGACCAGCGTGGCGATCATGCTGTCGGTCTCGTCCGGTGCCTCGGTATGCCTTCGGTTGACGATGGCGGTGTCGGCCATGGCAGCATCCTTCTGGTCGGGAGCCGGCTGCTGTACTGTTCGCCCACTGTCCACTCTCGTTACTCGGGCGTCGTCGTACCTGATCGCAACGACCCGAACCGACAGGACCTTGGTCCCAAGCGGGGCGGCACCGACTGCTGATGGCATCCGTTCACTAGTTCTGCCGTGCCGTGCGGCGGCAGGACTACCGGTGCCGTGTGGTGTCGGTCGGTAGGGCGGCGCGGTCAGCGGCCTGCCGGCCGGATTCCCAGCCCTCGCGGCTGTCCACCCGGCTGGCCCGGGCCCGGACCGTGTGGGGGAAGACCCGCCGCATGGTCTCGCGGATCTGCTCGTCTCGGGAGGCGAGCACCGGCAGCAGGTCGGCCGGGTCGGTCATCCCGTTCCCCTCGCCCCGACCGGTGGCCTGCGCCAGCGCGAGCTGTGCCGCGCCGGCCAGTCGTTCGTCGATCCGGTCCGCGAATGCCACCAGGAAGGATCGGCGGAACGTTTTCAGGCGGCTGCGACCGGCCTTGCCGCCCGGCGGCTCGGCCCGGGCCATCGCCCGGTGCGCCTGCACCAGCAGGGAGGTGTAGAGCAGGTCGACCGCGTCGATGTCGGTGTCGAACCCGAAGACGGTGCTGAACGCCAGCTCCGGTGAGGAGACCGTGTGGCAGCGGTTGGCCCGGGCGACGGCGTCCAGCAGGGATGCCTTCTCCTTCTCGTGCGGGTGGTCCACGCCGATCCGCCGCGCGTACGGCACCACCGGCGCCGCGTCACCGCCCCGGGCGGCCAGCAGCGCCTCGTCCAGGCTGTGCCGGGTGACCAGCTCCTGGGCCTTGGCGGTGTACGCCTCCGCCTCGGCCGGGAAGGTCGTTGACTCCGCTTTGGCGAGCAGGGCGCGTACCCGGTCGAGCAGGCGGGCGTCGATCCGGGACGACCCGACGGCGCCCGACCGGTCGGCCGGCGCGGCGGCGGACCCCGGCGGGGCAACGAGCACCTCGATCGGCGGGAGCGTGGCCAGGATGGCGAGCAGGCCCAACACCAGATCGAGTACGGCCACCCGGTCGAGCCGCCAGCGGGCCGCGAGTTCGTCGACGTACGTCGCGTCGCCGGTCCACCAGACCCGCGCGCCGAGGATGTCCGCCTGCGCCAGCCACCGCCCGTCGACCGTGGCCCGGGGAAACTGTCGCAGGTGCGCGGCGACCGCGTCGGTGACCAGGTCGGCCTGGTGCGGGCGGCCCCGCCGGGCGATCACCCGGTGCAGCTCGGCCGGCTGCCACCCGCCCCGCCACAGCCGCGCGCACGCCTCGTCCTTGGCGGCCACCAACTCCGGGTCGACCTCGGCCGACGGTGTGACGGTCAGCGCGTCCAGCCCCGCCTCGTAGTCGACCGCCCCGGCGAGAACCGCCCTGATCCGTTCCCGCACAGATGTCACCAGCACAAGGCTACGGAGTCCGGGCGGGGACTTTCGGCCGACGGCCCGATCAACGGCGGTGGCCACCGCTCATGGCCGATAATCGCTTCGAGGAGAAAGATGGCCGCCGTCGACCGCTGACCGACGCCGGCACGGCCGCGCGGGCTTCGACGTGCGAGCGGTGAGGGTGCTCATGTGGCCGCGACGAATGCGGTCCCGGTGAGCTCTTCGGAGACCTGCCAGATGCGGGCGGCCTCCTCCGCGCTGCGCAGTGGCGGGTACATCCGCTGTTCGGCGGGTGGACCCCCGAGGTTGCCGGGGCCGCTGGGTCCGTAGAGCAGGCCAGGCTTGGCGTGGGGGCCGGTCGCGGCCAGGAGCGCGGGCAGCTTCGCCGTCTCGACGGTGCCCAGCAGGATGCCGCGTGCGGACATGGCCCGGATCAGGCGGAACTGGGGAGTGTCCTGGCTGCGGCCGAGATCCGGTCGGCGGCGAGGAGGCTGGTGGGGGCCACTCCTGGGTGGGCGAGGTTGCTGGTGACGCCCCAACCGTGCGCCCTGCTGCGGCGGTCCAGTTCGAGGCCGAACAGCCCGAATGCGATCTTCGACTGGCGGTAGGCACGCATGTCGAATCCGTCGGCCGTGGTCTGCCGGTGCGGCGGCCTCATCACGCTCGCGTTGTTGATCAGGATGTGGATCGGGCGGCCCTCATCCCGCAGGGCGTCGCCCAGGGCCGTTACCGACTCCAGCGAGGAAAGGTCGAGGCTGCGTAGTCAGACCTTCGCGCCGGGTGCGGACTATCGGATCGTGGCGATCGCGGCCCCGCCCTAACGTGGATTGCGTACGGGCATGATCACCTACGCGCCGGCCGCGGCCGGCCGCGCGGCCATTCCAGCCGCTCACCAACGCGGTGCGTTCGGGCTTCGGCAGCACTCGTCGCCGGTGACGTCATGGGGTTGGCCGCGGGTTCGGAGGCTCCGCCTTCTGCGGGTAGATCGTCTCGTGACGGGCGAGCATGGCGACGAATTCGCTGATCTTCCGCTCCCGGGTCTGCGCCCGTTTGACGGCATTGACGCGGTGGATGAGAGCGAAGCGGTTGGTCTTGGTGAGTACGTCGAACATGGCCTGGGCGGCGGGGTCGGCGGCGATCGCGGCGAGGAGGTCGGCCGGCACCTCGGCTTCCGAGGGCGGGGCGTAGGCGGCCGCCCACCTGCCGTCCGCCTTCGCGGCTTCTACTGCGGCGCGGCCCGGGGGCAGCATTCGCTCCTGGGCCTCCAGCCGGGCCACGTGGGCTACATTGCGCTGTGACCATGAGCTGCGGGGCCGGCGCGGGGTGAACCGGATCCAGGAGGTCTCCTGATCGCGCTTACGGGCCTGCCCGTCGATCCAGCCGAAGCACAGGGCCTCGTCAACCGCCTGCTGCCAGGTCAGTGTGGTGACTGTGCCGCCCTTCTTGGTCAGGGCAAGCCAGACACCGGGCGACGTGGCGTGGTTGACCGACAACCACGCGCGTAGCGCCTCGGCGTCCGCGACGATCAGCTCATCCAGTTCGGTACTCGCCATGACGGCAGGCTAGCCGTTGCGCGGTGACCGCCGTCGTTTGCTGGTCGGCCAGCCCTGCGTGATAGCACCAACGGTTCAGCTCGACAGTGCCCACACACACTGCCGTAGGCCACCGTCCGGCCGGGGCTCCGGCAGTGAGAAGGGTGCTGCAGAGAGGTGAGGTCAGCCGATGAGACCGGAGGCGGTGCGCCCCAACCCCGGCCGGATTCTGCGAAGTGATCATCGACCGCCGAGCAACGGCTCATGGGCGGCCGTGGTTGCGGGTGAGGTGCGGCGTGGTGCCCAGGAACCAGACGTTGGCAGATCGTCACGCAGCGTCACGATCTGGCCCATGTCTGTGAGATCCAGCAGCCGCTGGACGTTGGTGGTAGGACGGCACACGACCAGCGCGGAGCGGTTTGGAAGATTGAGGTGCATTCGGGCAAGGAAGTTGGGCAGGGTGGAACAGGCGAAGGTGACTTCAGCAACGTCGACGACGACCTCGGTCGGTGCGATGGTGGACAGGCGGTCGACCACGTCCGCCAACGCCGAGTTGGCCGTCAGGTCGATCTCACCCGCGAGGCACACCAGGGCCGTGGTTGCCCCTGGTGCGGCCAGCAGCGTGATGGAGAAATTATCACCGGATCGCTGATCCATAGCCTCACCTCGGCATGACGCGACTCATGCCGGGGGCTAGGGCAACGGCCTACAACGGACCGTGCGTGGATGCTACCGCGTAGCAGACTGCTGTGCGAAAGAAATCTTGACGGCCCGAGTTCGTCCATCCAAGACAGTCGATCGAACCGCCCCGACGCAGTACCCGCTGGCGCGCCGGGCCCGCCACGCCGGCAGCACGACTGGACGGCTGGCGATATACGTAAGCCGATCGATGGGGTTTACGGCGACGATCTCGTGTGTCACTCTTTTCACTGACCCGTGGCAGCGTGAGCAGGACACTCACATCGGCGTCGGACGGCTGCCACCGGCTCTGCGTGGTATCGGGGCCTGCGCGCATGTAGGGATGCGTGCGGTCCCGGATCCGATCACGAATCTGGCGAAGCGACGGCTCCTGCCTGGAGCGAGAGCGATCGTTTCGTGACAGACAAGCGGGGAGCCCGAATGTCCTACCCACGCACCAAAAAAGTCTTCACGCCGGGGGAGCTGCACGACCTTCGCCGGACGGTGGCGATCAGGTCAGCGACGCGCCGCAACCTGGCGGTCGATCCGCTCTACGCCACCACCCTCCCGCAAGAGGTCAGCATGCAGCTGACCTACCGGTGCAATCTGCGGTGCAACCACTGCTTTCAGTGGAACGAGCAGGGGTTCTTCCACAACTACGACAGTAAGCGCAAGCGCTCCGAGCTCGACCTCGACATCGTCCGGGACGTGCTGGAGACGACCGCGCCCGACGCGGCGAAGGTCTTCCTCTGGGGCGGTGAGCCCCTGATGCACTCTCGGTTCGGCGAGATCGCCAAGTTGCTCGGCGCCGTGCCAAGGGTCGTCAACATGTGCACGAACGGCCTGCTGATGGAACGCAACGCTGAGCACCTGCTCGCCATCGGGCCGCGGCTCAACTTGCTGGTCAGTCTCGATGGCTTCGAGCCGGAGCACGAGGCCCTGCGGGGCAAGGGATCGTTCCGGCGCACGCTCAAGAACGTCGAGGCGATGCTCGAACTTCAGCGTCGCGGCGAGTTCCAGGGCGAGCTGTCCGTCGCGTGCATGGTCAGCGAGGACATGGTGGGCCGCATGTACGAGTTCACCGAGTGGGCTGAGCAGACCGGTTTCAACTCGGTCTATTGGCTGCTGCCCTGGTACATCAGCCCCGAGACGGCGTCGGCGATGGATCGGCTCTATGCGGAGTCGTTCTCCTGGCTGAACCCGCCGGAGCCGGGCGACAAGCCGACGTGGCACTCGTACACCTACGCGCTGCCCGACAGGTGCCTACCGGTACTGAAGGAATCGATGGCGCGACTGGCGGGCCGGGTGTGGGATCTGCGGGTGCGTTACCAGCCGCAGGTCGAAGAGGACGAGATCGACGACTTCATCCGCGGCACGTCACGTCCGGCCCAGCGGCGTAGTCGCTGTCTCGCGGTGTCCAATCGCATCGAGATCCACGCCGATGGCCGGGTCAGCTCATGCAAGTTCTTTCCGGAGTTCGTCATCGGTGATCTCGGTGAGCAGTCCATGCAGGACATCTGGCAGAGCGAGCGGTTCACCCAGGTCCGGAGCGTGCTGCGAGAAAACGGCCTCATGCCGGTGTGTTCGAAGTGCATCCTTCTCTACCTGAGCGGGGAGTGAACGCGTGGACGAGGTGATCACCCGGATGGCGGCCCTGCTCGCGCGGGTGCTGGAGGAGCCATCGCTCGCTCACGAGACAACGGCGGACACCAACCTGTTGATGGACATCGGCATCGACTCGTTGCACATGATCACTTTCCTGCTCGCCGTCGAGGAGGAGTTCGACGTCGAGATCGACTTCGAGTCGTTGGACGCCGTTCATCTCGAGTCGGTGAAGGCATTCTGCCACTTCGCTCTCGACCCCGATGGTCAGTGAGGAGAGCCGCGGAGCTCCGGTGACCGCAACGGTCCACTTCGGCTCGTTCGACGCCGAGGCGGCGTGGCGGCCCGCGGATCTCGCGCGGTTGCCCGCCAGCCCGGCGGTCGGCGGCAACCGGGGTAACCGCTGCCTGGACCAGCTCCTGGCGGTCGGCTGTGCCCCGGGTGACCTGCTGTTGACCGCCGAGCCGATGGACGACGGCCTGGTCGAGGTACTGGCAGCCGCCGGCATCGCGCCGCGAATCGTGGCTGTGCCGGGCCCGGAGGACGCCACGGTGGAAGAGCGCCTGGCCACGCTCGGCGACGTGGGGTTACCGCAGGTGCGCGGCTGGGCCGCGGCGGTGTACTCCGTCCGGCCGGAAACCTCCGCGGCCGTCCAACGACTCGGACTCGTTGCCACCCTCCCCACCGCCGAGGTGACCGCGCGCGTCAACTCCAAGGTCTGGTCCAACGACCTGGTTCGTGGCGCCGGCCTGCCCGGCGCTGCCGTCCTCGCCAGCACGCCCCGGCAGGTACGGCGGCTGGTGGAGGACGCGGACGGCGACGTCGTGCTCAAGGACCCGTACGGAGTGGCGGGCCTGGGCGCACTGCGGGTCACCTCGCCTCGGATGCTGGACACCGTCGTTCGGCACCTCGAGCGGCAGGCCGGACGCGGGGCCAGGGTGGAACTGTTGGTGCAACCTCTCTTCGACGAGGCGCTCAGCTTCTCCACCCACATCGAGGTCGGTCCGGGTGCCATCGTCCGGTGGCGGGGTATGCGGCACGTCGACAACGCCGAGTTCGCGTACCGGGGCTCCGGCCCGCTTTCGCCGGAGCAGCACGCAAGCCTCGACACCCCTGCTCACCGGGAGGTGATCGCACAGGTCGGAGCGGCCCTGGCAGCAGAGGGCTACACCGGTCCCGTCTGCGTGGACGGGTTGTGGCTGCGCGACGGCACGGTTGTGTCGGTGCTGGAGGTCAACGCCCGGCGATCGATGGGTCTGTTCAACCTGCAGCTCGATCAGCGGGCCGGGGCCGTCGGCCTGAGCTGCTGGTTGCGTTGCCGGACGACGCCAGTGGTCGCCGGCGACGCGTTGGGCAGGCTGCTGTCCGCGCTCGACGAGGCAGATCTGCTGTTCCGAGGTGACCGTCCCGGGGTGCTCCCGCTCGCGTCGGGGACGCTCACCCCGCCCCGGGGGCGGCTCTTCTTCGCTGTGTTCGCGTCACCGGGCGCAGGGCGGGCCGCCCTCGAGGCGAAGGTGGGCGACCTGCTCTCCGCGACGAGACCGATTCGAGTCTCGTCGCCTGACTCCTGACGATCGGAGCATCGATGACAGTCGTCCTGCTCACGTCGGGCGCGACGCTCGGCACCCACGTGCCGGCCCTCATCCTGGCCGGCCGGTTGCGGACCCTCGGGATCGATGTACACGTCGAGGTGTTCGAGCGCCTGCTGCGACCCGACGAACTTGACAAGCTGAGGGCTGCCAAGGTGACCTTCAGAAGCAACTTCAAGCTCGCGGTGGCCGCCCAGCGGATGGTGCGCGACCAACTGCCGGCGCTGGACGAAGCCGCGGTCGGTGAGCTGCTGCGCCGCTGGCGGGCCGTGGACGTGGATCACCTCGTGATCTTCTCCGGTTTCTGGGTGCCGGTCGTCGAACGGTACGAGGCATCGACGGCTCGGGCTCCCCGGGTCGACGTCTGTCACCTCGACGCCGCATCGACCGCGTCCTTCAACCTGTTCCGGGCGCGGACGGAGCGCTACCGCCATGTGTGGATGTTCGACGCAGAGCGGGGCACCGCGCCGACGAGTATCCGCGTCACGGACGAGCAGCCGGTGCCGTGGCAGCGACGGGAACCCCGCCTGTTGGCGCACGGCGGCGGCTGGGGGTTGGGTACGTACCGGACTCATGCGGCGGAATTCGCCCAGGCGGGGCTGCTGGTCGACGTGGTGGCGCACGACCCGGCCGATGTGGCCGGCCTGCCAGCCGGCTGTCGGACGTTCATGATCGACCCGACCTGGGAGGCCTGGCAGGACGACGGGTTCCCACCGTTCGGGGAGGTCGGGCCCGACGGGACGGTCGAGTACCGAAGGGGCAGGTCGTACCATGACTCGTTCGATCTCGCCCGACAAAGCGTCGCGATGCTCTGCAAGACCGGCGGGGGCACACTGATCGATTCGCTCTGGTCGGCCACGCCGATCGTGCTGCTCGCGCCCTTCGGCGCGCACGAGCAGGTCAACGCCGACCTGTGGCGCAGGCTGGGCTACGGCGTCACCGAGGAGGAGTGGCGCCGCAGCGGATACTCCCTCGACCTGCTGGAGACACTGCACCGGAACCTGCTGGCCGCCCGCGACGGGGTCGCCGACTACGCCACGGAGCTGGCGGCCCAGGTGGAGACCGAGGTCTCAAGGTGACGACTACCGTCCCTGCGCCGGTCACGGTGGTCGTCGGATCGGACGGGTTCATCGGGGCCAACCTGTGCCGTGCACTCGATCGCCGCAACCTGTCTCCGCGGCGAGTGCCCCGGCCCCGCAACGCCGCAGACGATCATCGGTTCGTCGACACGATCAGCCAGTCTGATCTGGTCTTCTACGCCGCTAGCACGATCACCCCCAGTAAGGCCTGTGGCCAGCCCGAACTCGTCGAGGTGGACCAGCGCGCCTTGGGCACCGCGCTGGAGGCGTGCAAGCTGGGCGCCAGGCGGCCCACCTTCGTCCTGCTGGGGTCTGGCGGGACTGCGTACCGGCCGGACGCGCCGCCACCGCTGGCCGAGAGCAGTCCGCTCGGTCCGGACAGCGTGTACGGCCAGGCCAAGCTGGCCCAGGAGCGGGCCCTGTGGGAGGCGGACGACCACGTGCGACCCGTCGTACTCAGGTTGTCTAATGTGTACGGCCCTGGGCAGCGGGCCCGGGGCGGGCTCGGCGTCGTGTCCTACTGGCTGGAGGCCGCCTCGGCGCAGCGCCCGTTGCAGGTGTTCGGTGACCTGGCGACACGCCGCGACTACGTGTACATCGACGACGTCGTGTCCGCCCTGCTGGCGGTGCGGGAGCGTCACCTGGACCGCGACACGCGTGAGGCCCTTGACGGCGCGGTGCTCAACGTCGGCGCCGGCCGCCCCACCTCCCTCGCCGAGTTGCTGGAGGTGGTGACGGCGGCCATCGGCCGTCCGCCGACCGTGGAGTTCTCGGAACGTCGGACGTTCGACCGGCGGGACATCTGGCTCGACGTCCGGCGCGCGTCGGCGTTACTCGGTTGGCGTCCCACCACTGACCTGCGCTCCGGGGTGGCGCGTACCTGGGCGGCGCTGGCCGGGGCGGGTGCCTGACGGTCGCACGCGCCGTTGGTGGGATGTCGGGTGATCGCGGCGGGCGTCCGGCGCTGCGGCAGCGGGGGTCCCACGCATGCCGGCCCACGAGGACCGGCGTGTCCGTCGCCGGTCAGGACTGAGTGATCGGCTCCAGGCGGGGCGGGGAGAAGTCGCGCATGTGCCGCAGCGGGGAGAAGTAGACCCACAACCCGGAGGCCCAGACGCCGACAGCGGCGACGACGAGGGTCTCACGGACGCCTAGCCAGGTGCCCAGCACGCCACCGAGTACCGCGCCGACCGGCAGCGCACCCCATACGATCCAGCGGACCCCGGCGGTGAGGCGGCCGAGCAGTTCTGGCGGGCACATCTGCTGCCGGTAGCTGATCTGCGCCGCGTTGTAAATTGCGCAGAGCGCGGCAAAGCCGGTCATACCGAACGTGTAGAAGGCGACGCTCCAACCCGGCTCAGCCAACGGCACCAGCAGCATCGTCCATCCGAGGCCCAGCAGGGAGACCCAGATGATGCGGGCAGTGCCGATGCGCCGAGCCAACCGGCCCGAGGCGAGCCCGCCGGCGATGCCGCCGGCGGTGCCCAGGGCCAGTTGTACGGCCACCTCGGCTGGGGTCAGCCTGAGGACCCGGACAAGGTAGATGACCGACAGGGCATAGATCACCTGACTGAACACGTTCAGGGTGGCGCTTGCCGCGACGATCTTCCGCAGCACGGGGTGCCGGAAGGCAAAGGCGAGCCCGGCGGAAATGTCGTCCCGCAGCCGGGGTCGAGGGCCCTGCGGTACCGTCGGCTCCGGCTCCGACCGCCGGATCAACAGCAGCGATAGCGCGCTGACCACGAAGGATGAGGCGTCGATGAGCACTGTCCGCGCCGCGCCGAAGGCCGCGACCAGTCCGCCGCCGAGTCCGATGCCGGCGACCTGGGCCACCGAGTAGGTGGTGCTGAGCTTGCCGTTCGCGTCCAGCAGTTGGTCGGAGCGCACCACCGCCGGCAGGTAGCACTGGTAGGCCACTTCGAAGAAGACGGAGCAGATGCCGCAGAGGGCCGCAACCAGCCACATCTGTGTCATGGTGAGCTCGCCGGCGAGGAAGGCCAGCGGAATGGTGCCCATCGCCGCAGCCCGGATCAGATTGCAGGCCACCATGAGTCGCCGCTTGCGCATCCGGTCGACGATCACCCCAGCCGGCAGTGCGACGACCAGATATGCCGCCATCCCGGCAGCCTGCAGCATGCTCACGGAGAACGTCGACGCGTTCAGTACGGACACCGCGATGAGTGGGATCGCGAGGGTGGAGACCGCGGACCCGGTCTCGCTGAGGGTCTGCCCCGTCCACAGGGTCATGAAGTCCCGGTGACGCCACAGGCTCGACGGGGCCGGCGGGGCGGTGACCGGCGCGGTCGCCGTCACCGGACCTTGTCCCCGTTCGATCCGACCAGTTCCAGCAGGTCGTCGCGCATGGTGGTGAGCAGAGCGTGGAGTTCCTCCCGGCGGTAGCCCTCGCGGATTACCCGGACCGTCAGCCGGACCGTCGTGTCGGCGCTGGCCATCAGGTAGAAGCCGGGTCCGGTCGACCGGATCGGCGTGTGCCACTCGATCGAGGACTCCTGGATCTCCTCGGGCGGGTCCACCGTCATCGGCGGTAGGAGCAGGTTGAAGTGGTATCCGGGGTCGAGCGGGCCGCCCTCCCGTTCGGCGTCCTCCCGGACCCGGGTCACCGTGTCCGGATCGTAGACGCCGTGTTTGAGTGCCCGCATGTTCCGCACGTACAGGGCGCGGGCGGCCTGCGCGAACGACTGGTCGGGGTCGAGTTCGGCCAGCACGGGCAGCCACTGGTTCATGGATGTGACGACCGACGTGACGGCCGGATCGAAGCGGTTGGACGACATCGGGTAGAGCAACACCGGCGTACTGGTCACGCCGGTGCTGATCAGGGCGCGGCAGTACGCGGTCAGCGATACGGCGGCCACGGTGGCGCCGATGCCCTGGGCAGCCGCGCGGAGCATGGGCTCGGGGATGCCGGTGTGCATCGTCGCTCGTAACACCGCCCCCGGTCGCGGGGCGACCCGTCGGGGTGCCGTCGCCAGCGTCTTGCGCCAGTACGCCTCGGCGGCGAGCAGTTTGGAGTCCACCTCACCGGAGCGTTGCCGCATCGCCAACTCGGCCGGCTGTGGCACCGGTGGCAGCGTCTCCCCGGCGAGCAGGGCGTGGAAGTCACGCTCCATGACGTTGATACCGGCGCCGTCGGCGGCCATGTGGTGGATGACGACCATCAGTTTGCCAGGGGCATCGTCGGATCCGGTGAGCCACACCCGCCAGGGCAGGTCAGTGTTGAGCGCGAAGGGGCGCTGGATCTCCTCGGTCTCTATCCGGGAGAGCGCCACGTCGCGGCCGGGTTGCCGTACCGCCGCGATCACGTCGGCGGGGGAGTCCACCGAGATGCGCTGCCGTGGATCCGTCAGGTCCGTCACGTCGAACGTCGTGCGCAGTGAGGCGTGCCTCATGCCGAGCGCACCAACCGCACGCCAGACGTCTGCCGCCGTCACCCCTCGCGGAGGCAGTGACCAGCAGAAGCTGAGGTTGCCCTCCCAGCGCCTCTCGGGGAGCATTCGTTCGATGTCCCGCCAAACGGCCAATTGGCCGAAAGTCATCGGATAGGTCGTCTCGGCCGTCATGTGAGTTCCTTCCGATTTGGACATATGCGCCATCGATGAGCGTGCGCCGTCATGGCGGCGCACGCTCATCGACGCGATAGGAGATTAATGCGGTCAGCCGGCCGAGTTGCCCTTCATTGCGCCACCTCCCCTCAAGCATCGACGCCGGAATTGAGGGTAGGCCTGCGCTGTGCTTAGGGATGCACTGCGCGCCAACCGTCGGACGACGGTTGGAATCATTGGCAGCAGTCCGCGCAATGAATGACCGAGTCGTGTGTCGGTTGTCCTAGTTTTCCGCAGGTCTTCCCGCAGCAGGGCCGCGAGCGTCTGCCGGACGAACAGGGACTACCTCACCCGACGCGGCGGTATCCGTTTACGGATGAGCTCTCAATGATGGCCCTGGAGCCGCGCACAGGCGAATGCAAGCTAATGAAACCGATTCCCCCGTGCCATGGCCCCGCCTCGGTGTTAGCAGGACGGGCCAAGTCTTGCCAACCTCGGCAGGCTTGTCAAGCCTCCGGTCGATTGACCGTGGTGGTTTGACCACTGTGACCTACGTGGATACCGTTCGGGCTGCAGCACGCCATTGGCGCGGGGGATACGGGGGAACAAATGGATGCCAACTGTCCGATCGATGGCCCGACCGAGACGAGTTCGACGTGACCGGGCACCCACATGCCCTTGTGGTCGGTGCCGGCATCGCCGGAACGGCCGTCGGATTGGTCCTGCGCCGGATCGGGTGGCGCGTGACGCTCCTCGAGGCCCGACCGGAGCGCGAGCAACCGCTGGGGTCGTACTTCAGCTTGGCCGACAACGGCCGCACCGTGCTACGTGGCCTGGGGATCCTTCCGGCGGTGGAGGCCGTCGGCACGGCCACCCACCGCATCTCCTTCCACGACCACCGGGGGCGGGAGATCGGCAGCAACAACCAGGCGAGCACGCTGATCCGTCGTGACCGGCTCGGTGGGGCACTGCGCGAGGCAGCCCGTCGTGCCGGCGTCCGGATCATCCACGACGCGCGGATGGTCGGGCTATGCGATGACGGGGTGGGCGGGGCCGTCGCCACCCTCGCAGACCGGTCGAGTCACACCGGTGACCTGTTGATCGGTGCCGACGGCGTGCACTCCCGCACTCGTCGCTTGATGTTCCCCGAGCACCCGTCGGCACGGTTCACCGGGGTACTCGACGGGGGTGGTTCGGCACCGCGGGTCGACGGGATCGCACCGGATGGGGTGCTGCGGCTGACGTTCGGCAACCACGCATTCTTCGGCCACCAGGCACTACCGGGCGGCGAGGTGGTCTGGTTCCAGAGCATGCTCGCCGGGGAAGAGGATCTCGCGGCGGGACCGCGGGCGGACCCCGTGGATCGGTGGCGAACCCGCCTCGTCGAGCTGCACCGCTCCGACCACCGGCCGATCTCCGACATCATCGAAGCCAGCACGGGCACGGTCATCCGGTGGCCGGTGTACGACCTTGACCCACCCTCACGGTGGAGCCGAGGGCGGGTCTGCCTGATCGGCGACGCGGCCCACGCGATGCCGCCGCACGACGGGCAGAGCGCTTCCATGGCGCTGGAGGACGCCCTGGTCCTGGCACGGTGTCTCGACACTGCCGACGACATCAGCGACGCGCTTGTCAGCTTTCAACAGCTGCGTGAGCCCCGGGTGACGATGGTTGCCGGGCTGACCCGCCGTACCGGCAGCCTGAAGTTTCCGACTGCCCCGCGCGCGCGGCGGGCTCGTGACGCTGTGCTGGGAATGTTCATCCAAGCTGGCGTGGCCGCCTCCGAGGACGTCAACCGCTACCACCTTGATTGGCCGGAGCTGGCAGGTCACCCGGAGGCCTGTCGACCCGACGGCGTCTCCACCGAGAGCTCGAGCAGCTCCTGATCCAACAGATCGGCCAGTCGCTCGAACCGATCCGGGCGGGACTCCCGGGTGATCCCACGGCTCGGCATCTCTACCGTCATCAACAGGTACAGGTGCAGACGGTAGAGGCTGAGCCGGCGTCGGGCGGCCTCGTCCAAGACCAACGGATCGACGGCGGCCTCCCGGTAGCCGCGTAGGAAGGGGTGGTCGGCGTTGTCCTCCGCCCGTTGGTACAGCAGCGGCGACACGAGGTCCATCAGCGGATCCCCGAACAGGAACCGCTCACCGTCGACGATTCCGCGTAGGCGCAGGGCACCGGCGGTGACGGGTTCGGCGAGCACGTTGCCGTCCCAGCCGTCGAAGTGCAGCAGCGCCGGCCGCCGTACCTGGTCCAGGGTCCAGGCGTACCGCTCGGGCAACTCCCGGATCTGCGCCGGCGAGGCCGGCAGCCGCACCTCCCAGTCCACCGCGTCGGCGAGCAGGGCGTCGAGCATGGCGCAGAAGGCTTCCCGCCACGTCGCACCGCTCGCCCGGCCACCGTCGTA
Source organism: Micromonospora phaseoli (assembly GCF_900109115.1). GTDB lineage: Bacteria > Actinomycetota > Actinomycetes > Mycobacteriales > Micromonosporaceae > Micromonospora > Micromonospora phaseoli. The sequence continues at coordinate 179,896 of NZ_FNYV01000008.1, read as the reverse complement.
CCCGTAGCGGTCGCCGGTCACCGTGTGCAGCGCGGCGACGGCTGCGCCGAAGTCGTATCGGACCGGGGCGTCGTCGAGGGACTGCCCGGACTCCGCCCACGCCCGCAGTGATCGTCCGGGCAGCAGGCCGGTGAACAGCCACTCGCCGTGTTCCGGATCCTTGCCGTGGTGCAGCAGTGGCGGCACCGGCACCCGGGGCGCGCGTGCGGCGACCAGGCGGAAGTATCGGGCCTCCGCCCCGGCGATGCCCTGCTCGTACCGAAGCAGCGGTGCGTCGGGAGGTGGCGACACCTTCAGTACGACCTCGCGCCCGTCGTCGAGCGCCACCCGCCACACCGTCGCGAAGCCACCGCCCAGGATGGGTTCGCTGTCCACGACCCGGTGGCCTGCCCCGAAGGACGAGGCAACGAACCACTGCACCTGGCCATGGTCCAGTGGCCGTTGCGTGCGGCTGAGCCCCTCCACCTGTCGACTCTCCTGCCCGCCCTGCCGGTGTGAGGACAACGATCCTGCCTGCAGTTGCCCGACGCCGTACCCCGGCGTTCTTTCGGCGCGTGTGCTGTCCGTACTCTATCGGGCTGCTGTCGGTGCCCGACGTGGAGATCCACGTCGATGTCGGCGAGGCGTCGGCGAACGCGGCGGGGCAGAGCAGGCGACCCCGGCCGTGCCTGGCGCCTCGGCAGGGTTGTACACCGGCCGTCTCCAGCCGGTGGCGGCTCAGGGCCCGATCAGAAGGGTGGCGCGTCCTCGCCCATCAACGCCAGCACGACGCCGCCCTTCCCGCGCTTGAGGCTCTGGACCACGACCTTGCCGGTGCTGCCGTCGGGCAGCTCCAACGTAAAGGTCTTTCCGACCGCGTTCTTGGGGCCGTTGCCGGCGCTGTTGGCGGGTCGGAAGTCGCCTGCCCACGGTGGGGTCCCACCCTTGCGGGCGGGCTCGGCGAAGAGCGCGGCGGTGCCGGGGGTCCTGGTGCCGTCGGAGGAGAGAAGGACTGAGGCGCTGCGATAGGTAGCCATATACGGCAAGGGTATCGCGGACTGCGCTCGTTCGCGCCACGACAACTGGCTCGTGGCGCGAACGGCCATGGGGAAGGAATTCGGGCGAACGGCCAAGAAACATCCCCCGGGCAACCGGCGTCGGTAGGGGCGTGGCTTGTCGAATGCCAGCTACGCGCTCGTCACCTGCTGTTCGAGAGTCCAGTCGTTCAGCTCATAGGATCACCGCTGTGACTTCTGCGTTCGGAAACCTCTCTCCGCATCAGCGGGCACTGGTGGACCGGTGGCTTCCGGGCGCGACCGTCGAGCGGGACCACAGCTGGGGCTTGGTGGAGACCACTGTCCTCGAGATGACCCATGCCGGGTCACGTCTCATCGTCAAAGCCGGCGGCGACGGCGACCATCACATCGAGCGAGAGATCCACGCCCATCTCAACTGGCTGGGTCCGTGGACCAGCAGGGGCCGCGCGCCGACTCTGGTGCATGGCAGCGCGGATGCGAAGCTCCTCGTCACCCGGTACCTGCCCGGTGAGTTGGTGCTGGGCAGCAAGCACGCCGACGATCCCGCGATCTATGCGCAGGCAGGTGAGCTGCTGGCCCTGTTGCACGCCCAGACTGCCGTCACGGACGACGACTACGAGGGGCGCGAGAACGAGAAGTCACTGGCGTGGCTCGGCAGGCCACACCGGATCGCGGCGACCATCGTGGAGCGACTACGAGCCGAGATCGCCGCTTGGCCGACTCCGCCCGCGACCCTCGTGCCCACCCATGGGGACTGGCAGCCCCGCAACTGGCTGGTCCATGACGAGGCGGTGGGCGTCATCGACTTCGGTCGCGCGGAGATTCGGCCGGCGTTCACGGACTTCGCCCGACTTGCCGTCCAGGACTTCCGCCGCGACCCGAGGCTCGAGGCAGCCTTTCTTGACGGGTACGGGAGCGATCCCCGCGAGGCGGACGGGTGGCACCGCACCCGGGTCCGTCAGGCGATCGGCACCGCAGCCTGGGCGTACCGAGTAGGCGACGGGTCGTTCGAGGCCCAGGGCCACCGGATGATCGCCGAGGCGCTCTCGTCCTCCCCGGCCTGACGGAGCGAGCAAGCGAGGCGGTGAGCTGTCCGACACCGCAGTTCGATTGTCATCTGCTCCTGCGACTCGCCAGCGCAGTGAGCGGCCGTTGGCGCTACCCGTGGACGCGCACAGTGCCTCGATGCCCCGCAGGGTCGGCGCGGTGGGTGAATATTGTTTAGATCGCCTTATTCACTCGATCTTGGTTAGGAGCGGTTTTCCCTTTTCGACGACGTAGGTGGCCAGTTCAACCGCGATGTCGTCGCCAACATTTCGTGCCTGGTGATGGACGCCATAGGGGACTGTCAGAGCGTCGCCGGTCCTGCATACCACTGGCGGCCGGCCATCGATCTGATACTCGAGCGATCCTTGCAGCACTAGAATGATCTCCTCGCCGGGGTGGGAGTGCTTGAATGGCGGCGACTCCGGCGTGAACTCCACACGCGTCTGGACGACCTCCCAGCCGGGAATACTGAGATCATGTTTCTGCAAATCTATCCGCCACAATCCTGGCGCTGCCTCGACCGCGGTATGGCTGATACCTTCGGGTCGATCTTTGATGCCCAAAATGGCCTCCTGTAAGTCGTCCAGCAGACGGCAGTCACTCGGATTTACTGCGTCGTTATGACAATAGGTAGCCGCAGGCCCGGTAGGAGGGCGGACGGCCGACTGAGGTCTGTCGGCGCTGCAACGGGTCCGTGCGGCCGGTCGGGCGTGGCGGGCCAGGCCGGCGTCAGCGCGGGCGATCGGGGCCGGCCCGACTTCGGGTCGACCGCTCTACGTCCACGAGACCGATACCCGCGAGCCGTGCGGACTTCAGCCAGATTGTCGCCGACCTGGAGTACCCGGTGGGCACACGGGCTCACTGCGAGAGGCGGTCCTGCAACCCGGCAGCGGGTGGGTCGACCGCTGACCGTTCGAATCACACCACCGGACGTTGGGTACAAACCGAACCTCGGGGTGCCTGATGAGGATCTTCCCGACACCAGGCGCGCGGGACGCGTCGGAGGTGAGGTCGGGGCGAGCCGTTGCCGGCGCAGGTTCTCGGCCATCAGGGCGCGTACCGACGCGGCGGTTCAATCGACCGTTCGTTTGTGTTGTATTATCGACCATCTGGTCAATAGTGGAGTCGATGTGTGGCGGGCGATCCGGTGACTGAGCGGCGACAGACGCGGAACGCTGAGCGCACACGGCGGGCAGTGCTCGATGCCGCCACTCCAATGATCCTGGAGCGAGGCGCCGCCATCACTTTGGCCCAGGTCGCTTCGGCCGCCGGTGTGTCAAAGAGCGGCTTGATCCACCACTTCGGCAGTCGCGATCAGCTGGTGATCGCCGTAGTGGAAGATGTGTACGAACGCTTCCGGGAGGCGGTACTCAGCCACCTGGACCTGTCGGAGAACTACCCCGGCAAGATGCTCCGTGCCTACGTTCGCGCACTCTGCGCAGAAAGCACCGACGCCGCAGCTGCGCACGACTTCACTTCAGCGCCGATCTGGAACAGCCTGTACGCGGACCCCGCGATCGCCGCAGTCGTGAAAGAGCGCAACGTGTGGTGGAGCGAGCAGTTCGCCGCTGATGGGCTGAGTGCCGAGCGCATCCAGATCGTGCGCCGGGCCGCCGAGGGTATCGCCGTCGCGGCCCTGCATGGAGAAGAGGATGCAGCGAGCATCGCGACGGCTTGCCGGCTCCTGCTTGAACTCGCCACGGATGGCACCTTCCACACGCCCATCTGACCCTTTGGTGACCCTTCGGGTCTGGTGTGCCTGTCGGTGCAGCAGACCCTTCCAGTTCTGAGCCGGTCCCGGCGTGCCTCACCGCGAACCGGGGGCCGTCGATCCCACGAGGCTTGTCCCCCCTGCCCGGGGTCGTCTCCGAGCGGCTTCCGGGCATCCCTCGAACCTCGTTCCGTGACGGCCATTTTCGAACGAGCGTGCCGTACAACACTAGCTCGTGTGTTGTTTAACCGACCATCTGGACGGTAGCTTGTTGGGGGACCGCCCGCCATCCGACTGTCGACGAGGAGTCTTGATGCTTGACGCCCCTCCCAAGGCCACAGCCAGGACCTGGATCGGTCTCGCCGTCCTCGTCCTGCCGCTGCTGCTGATCACGATCGACGGCACCGTCCTGATTCTGGGCCTGCCCGCGATCTCCGCCGAGCTGAGCCCCACAGGTATCGAGCAGCTGTGGATGATCGACATCTACTCGCTCGTGCTCGCCGGCCTGCTCGTGGCCATGAGCACGGTGGGTGATCGGTTCGGTCGGCGACGCAACCTGCTCATCGGCGCCGTCGTCTTCGCGATCGCATCCGTGACCGGCGCGCTGGCCACATCGCCGTGGATGCTGATCGGCGCCCGTGCTCTCCTGGGCGTGGGCGGTGCGATCATGATGCCGTCGACGCTGTCGCTGGTGCGCAACATGTTCCTCGACCGGCAGCAGCGCCGTTACGCGATGGCCGTGTGGGGCGCGATGGCGTCGGTCGGCGCGGCGGTCGGACCGATCATCGGTGGCTGGGTCATCGAGACGTTCAGCTGGCAGGCCGCCTTCCTGATGAACATCCCCGTGATGTTGCTTCTCCTGATCCTTGGCCCACTCCTGCTGCCCGAGAGCCGTAATCCCGAGCTGCACAAGATCGACACCCTCAGTGTCGCGTTCTCCTTCGTGGGCATGATCGGCGTGGTCTACGCCATCAAGACCCTCGCCGCTGGCAAAGACATCGGTCTCGCGATCGCTGCCCTCATCGTCGGCCTGATCGCGGTCGTCCTTTTCGTGCGCAGACAACTCGCACTCCCGACGCCGCTCATGGAGGTCAGGCTCTTCAAGGTGCGGTACTTCCGTGGAGCTGTCATCGGGGATCTGCTGTCGATCTTCGCGATGGTCGGCGCGCTGGTCGCACTCGTCCAGCACCTTCAACTCGTGCTCGGCCTCAATCCACTCGAGGCGTCCGTCTGGCTCATACCCCAGGCAATCCTCGCCGGCACCGCTGGATTCGTCGCGACAGCTCTTGTCAAGCGCGTCCTTCCCGCATACGTCATCTCCGTCGGACTCCTGATCGCCGCCATCGGCTTCGGGCTGACCATCTTCCTGACACCGACATCGAGTCCCGTCCTGGTCGCGACCTCGCTCGCACTGGTCTCACTCGGTGCCGGAATCGGACTTACGCTAAGTAATGACATCATCATGAGCTCCATCAGGCCCGAACGAGCCGGGCAAGCTGCCGCAACCTCAGAGACCGCCTACGAGATCGGCACGACGCTGGGGACGGCCGTACTGGGCGGGGTGCTCGTCGCCTGGTACACCAGGGCTGTCACGGCCGGAACCGATGCACTCGATCTGCCGGCGTCCCTTGCCGAACGGGCATCTTCGACGATGGCAGAGGCCCTGCTGGTTGCCAGCGAGGTCGATGGCAGCACCGGAACCTCCATCCTCGAGATCGCCAGCGCCGCGTTCACCGACGCGATCACCGTCGCCGGCATCGCCGGTGCAGGGATCATGGTCCTCACCGCGATCTGGGCCCTCGTCACACTCCGAGGTGCAGCCGCGAACAAGGATCTCACCGCAGAACACGAGCACTGACCTGTGCCATCCACAATCCGGCGGTCTGTCCGTGTCAGGGCGGCACCCATGTCAGGTCGGGGTGTGGGACGCCGGCCGCTGGCAGCCGCCGACCGGCAGCAGGCCGGCGAGGGCGGTAGGGGGCTGCGTGAGGATGCCGGTGTCGACGTGCGGTGCCCCGGGCGAGGGCTGAGTCAGGGCGGCGGTCCGGGTACGGTTAGCGGCGGTCGGACAGTGCGGGCGTCGGCCCGGCGGCAGCGGTGGCCAGGGGTGACGGACCGGGGGAGGAGCGGGTGTGCCGCCGAGGAGAGCCCTTGTGGTCCGAGGAGGCTGGGAGGGACACCGGCCGGTCGAGGCGACGGAGTTGTTCATCCCGTTCCTGGAACGCAGCGGATACGCGGTACGGGTGGAGGGGTCGACGGAGATCTACGCCGACGCCGCCGAACTGGCCGACACCGACCTCATCGTGCAGTGCATGACGATGTCGCAGATCACCGCGGAGCAGGTGGCGGGTCTGGCCGCGGCTGTCGTTGCCGGGACGGGTCTCACCGGCTGGCACGGCGGCATCGCCGACTCGTTCCGCGCCTCCTCGGACTACCTGCACCTGGTGGGCGGCCAGTTCGCCACCCATCCGGGCATCCAGCCCTGCGACCGTGTCGGCGGAGAGGCAGACAACTTCCTGCCACACTCGATCGCGATCACCGACCTCGGCAGGGAGCATCCGATCACCGCCGGGATCGAGGACTTCGACCTGGTCACCGAGCAGTACTGGGTACTGCACGACGACCTGATCGACGTGCTGGCCACCACCACCCACCCGACCCGGGAGTGGCACCCGTGGCATCGGCCGGTGACCTCGCCGGCGATCTGGGCCCGACACTGGGGTGCCGGGCGGATCGTGGTGACGACTCCGGGACACAGCCTCGACGTGCTGGAGCACCCGAGCGTCCGTACCGTCATCGAGAGGGGAATGGTGTGGGCGACCCGCACGGCATCGGCGTCGTAGGTCTCGGCTTCATCTCCCGCGCGTACCTGAACACGCTCGCCAACCATCCCGCGGTGCGCGTCATCGCGGTGGCCGACCTGGACGCGGCCCGGGCCGACGCGGCCGCCGCCACGATTCCCGGCGCCGAGGCGGTCAGTGTCGAGCGACTGCTGCACCACCCGGACGTGGCGACGGTGCTCAACCTCACCGTCCCGGCGGCGCACGCTGAGATCTCGGGCGCGGCGATCGACGCCGGCCGGAACGTCTACGTCGAGAAGCCGCTCACCGTCACGCTCCCGGAGGGCCGGTCGATCATCGACCGGGCGGCGTCGGCCGGCGTTCGTGCCGGCTGCGCACCGGACACCGTCCTGGGCACTGGCACGCAGACCGCCCGAGCGGCGATCGACGGTGGACTGATCGGCCGCCCACTCTCCGCGTCGGCCGTCATGGTCACCCCCGGACACGAGCGCTGGCACCCGAACCCCGACTTCTACTACGCCCCGGGGGGCGGCCCACTGCTGGACATGGGGCCGTACTACATTTCGGCGCTGGTCCACCTGCTCGGGCCGGTCCGGGCGGTGATCGGGGCGGCCAGCCAGCTGCGTGACACCCGGGTCATCGGCTCGGGCCCCCGCCTCGGGCAGCGGATCCCGGTCGAGGTGCCCACCCATGTGAGCGGTGTGCTGGAACACGCGGGTGGTGCGCTGACCACCCTCACGACCAGCTTCGACGGCGTCGCGACGACGGCCGCGCCGATCGAGGTGCATGGGGAGCACGGCACCCTCGCCGTACCCGATCCGAACAACTTCGACGGCGAGGTCCGCCATCTCGCGCTCGACGGGCCCGGGTGGCACGCCCTCGAACCGCGGGCCGGCTACGTCGCCGCCTCCCGAGGGATCGGCCTGATCGACCTGGTCCGGGCCGACGAGATGCGTCCGCCCCGGGCCAGCGGTGCGGTGGCGCTGCACGTACTCGACATCATGACCGCTCTGCTGCGTTCGGCCGCCGAAGGCCGGCGGGTCGAGCTGACGACGACGGTCGAACGCCCCGCACCCGTCCCGCTCACCCCGGCCGAGGACTGGCTGTCAGCCCTCGCGCCCGGGGGCTGAGGCGGAACTCGTCGGCGAGCTTTCCCTGAATACCGCGTGCCGCCCGCGAGCTACGTGCCACCGGCGAGCACCCGCGCAGCCGACCGATGCGCCCACCGCCCAGGAGCTGCACATCGCGCGACTGGTGGCCACCGGAGCGACCCCCGGTAGGTGGCCGAGCAGCTGTTCCTCAGCCCGCGCGCGATAGAAGCCCACCTGCGCAACATCTTCCGCATGCTGTCATTTCTTCAGGGCCGGCAGACAATCTCGCCATGCAGAACGGCGAACCAGGCGTCCGCTGCCGCGGCCCACTCCCGCCAGCCGTCCGAGATGCGCCGTAGGCCCTCCGCGGTGGCGGCGCCTGAGGTCAGCAACTGTCGGGCCAGGTCCGAGTGAAGGATCCGCTCGGCCCACATTTCACCCCACCACTGTCTGTCCTCCGGCGTGGCGAAGCACCAGGTGCTCGCCGTCGCCCTGACGTCGGTGAACCCGGCGGCGTGGGCCCAGGAAAGCAGACGCCGGCCGGCGTCCGGCTCGCCTCCGTTGGCGCGGGCGGCCTGCTGGTACAGGGCGAGCCAATCGTCCAATGCCGGCACGCGAGGAAACCAGGTGAACGCCGCGTAGTCGCTGTCCCGCGCGGCGACGATCCCGCCCGGGCGGGAAACCCGGCGCATCTCGCGCAGCGCCCGGACCGGATCGGCGACGTGCTGAAGGACCTGGTGGGCGTGGATGACGTCGAACGCGCTGTCGGGGAAGTCGAGCGCGTGGACGTCGGCGACCGCGAAGTCGATGTTGCGTTGACGACGTGAGTTGGCCTCCGTGCGGGCCAGTTGGAGCGCGTCGCCGGTGATCTCGACGGCGGTGACTCGTCCGGGTGCAACGCGGGTGGCCAGGTCGACGGTGATGGTGCCGGGTCCGCAGCCGACGTCGAGCACCGACATGCCCGGTACGAGGTGCGGCAGTAGGTAGGCCGCCGAGTTCTCGGCGGTACGCCACCGGTGCGAGCGCAGCACCGATGCGTGATGCCCGTGGGTGTATACGTTCGGTGCGGCTGACATGCGCGAATCTCCCCGGTCAGTGGCGATGACCGTAGCCCGGCTGTCCCGCAATGCGGTAGGTAAATCTTGCTTATTGGGACAGGGTGGGGTGGCAGTGGGCTCCAGCGGCCCCACCCGGGCGACGTGGCGCTGCACGTCGAGCCGGCGGCGGGAGGGACCGGGTCAGGCCAGCGCCGTGAGCACCGTGTCGATGGCCTGCTCGACGGCCTCGCGGGACTCCTCGGTGTGATCGAGCATGTCGAACCCATGTCGGCCGTTCGGCACGTCAACGATCTGCAACCGCGCCCCGGCCGTGCGAGCGGCCGCGACAAACGCCTCGACGGTGTACGCGACCTGCGGGCGTTCGTGCCCGACCCGGGTCAACACCACAGGTAGTGCACCTGCCATCGCGATGGTGTCCACGGGCAGGAACCGTACGTCGACGTTCGCGCCCGGCGGGATGGCGAGCAGGGGATAGGTGGCTGCGACACAGCGTAGCCACTCCGGTGTTTCGCGCAGCCAGTCACCAAGCAGGAGGCCGCCGCCGGAGAAGAACCAGAGCGCGATCCGGTCGCCATCCACCCGTGGGTCATCCCGCGCTGCCTGCACCGCTGCCGCGACATCGGAGCCGGCCTGCGGATAGTCGCCGGCGCCGTGCAGGCGATGGTCGACTGTGACACCGACCGCGCCCCGGGTGGCCGCAAGTGATCCGTATCCCCGGTACACCGGCCAGTCTCGCGGAGTAGGGCGTAGGTCGGCCGGAATCGGGCCGCCGTGCACGAACACGATCGCCGGGCTGGGCCGCGTCGCCGCCGGCAGGTAGAGGTCAACGCGGCCATGGCGCTCTGGCGCGACCGGCTCAACGGGCAACACGAACGGATTCAGATATTCGGGGTGCGCCATGCTGGCAGCCTACGCAGATCGCCGGCGACCTGATGACCACGCGATGATCCGATATCCACGGCGGAAGGAGGCAGGCCATGCGACAGCTGGCGTCCTGGAATTTGGTAGCGGTGGAACGAGCCGTGCAGTGACCAGCCGGGCCGGCGAAGCGTTCTCGATCGACCGGGCCGTGTCCGACATCGAGGCGCTGCTCGCCGTGGACCTGTCCGCCGACGGCGCGGTAGTCAGCGAGGGAGACCCGGAGACCGGGGAGTGGACCGTCACCAGGGGCGCGGGCTTCCAGATCAGGCCGATCTGGGAGAGCGAAGCGCTCACCGGGGTGTACGGGAGGGACTGGAACGAGGCGGAGGAGGCCGCGGCGGAGAACCTGACCCTCGTCGTAGGAGAACTGGACCGCTGGTGGGGTCCCCACCGGCCGGTCTCCATGCGAGTACCGCTCTTTCGGGATCAGGCTGGCGAACCGGTGCCGGCACTGTTCCAGTCCTTGTGCGACGTGGATTGTTACGGTGATCTGACCGTGTGGGGGCCGGTGACGGCCGACGGACGCTGGGTCGCGGTCTCCGTGAACCAGTGCGACGGCGACGCTCCGATGATCCTGACGGCAGTCGTCAGCGACCGACCGATCACCGAACTCGCGGACTGAACTGCCCGCCCGTGCCGGGGCCGTTCGGGGTCGAGGTGGCCTCCGAGATCAGGTCAGGTCAGGTCAGGTCAGGGTCAGGCGTCCTGGGAAAAGTCCCGAGGCGGTGTCGGATCGGGGCGGAGGTGTTCGTAGCAGGGGTGAGCGGCCACCCATCAGGGCGCCACGAATCACAGGAGATGATCCGAGATGCAGTATCTGGTTTCCGTGATCGATGACACGGCCCGCCTCGCCACCCCGGACGAGATGGCTGCCATCGACGCGTTCAACGACCGGCTGCAGGCGGAGGGTCACTGGGTCTTCGCCGGTGGCCTCGCGTCGCCCAGTTCGGCAACCGTCATCGACAACCGGGGTGGGAGAGCGGTGTTCACCGACGGGCCCTTCCTGGAGTCGAAGGAGTACCTCATCGGGTTCTGGGTCATCGAGGCCCCCGACCTCGACGTGGCGCTCAAGCTCGCCGCCGACGGGTCGATGCACTGCAATCGGAAGGTCGAGGTACGGCCGTTCCGGTGAGCGTGCTCAACGTCCACGAGGCGATCACCCGCGCCCACCGAGAGCAGTGGGGGCGGGTGGTCGCTGCCCTGACCAGGCGTTTCGGTGACCTCGACATCGCCGAGGAGGCGGCGGCCGAGGCGTTCGCGACCGCTGTGGATCGGTGGCCGGGCGACGGCGTCCCGCCCAACCTCGGCGCCTGGTTGACCACCACCGCCACCCGCAAGGCCATCGACCGGATCCGGCGCGAGAACAAACGCGACGACAAGCAGAAGGAGGCTCGGATGTTGTACGAGGACGTGCCCGAGCCTCCCGGCGCCATCGACGACGAACGGCTCCGGCTGATCTTCATTTGCTGCCATCCGGCGTTGGCCATGGAGACCCGCGTCGCGCTGACGCTGCGCATGGTCGGCGGTCTGACCGTGCCCGAGATCGCCCGTGCCTTCCTCGTGCAGGAGACCGCCATGGGCCAGCGGATCACCCGCGCAAAGGCCAAGATCAAGGCGGCTCGGATCCCCTATCGGGTGCCGTCCGCGGCGGATCTGCCGGCCCGCGTCTCCAGCGTTCTCGCCGTGCTGTTTCTCGTCTTCAACGAGGGCTATCTGGCGACCGGCCCCGACACCGATCCCGTACGCCACGACCTGACCGCCGAGGCGATCCGGCTCACTCGTCTGGTCCGTGCCCTCATGCCGGACGACGGTGAGGCGGCCGGGCTGTTGGCGCTGATGCTCCTCATCGAGGCCCGCCGCACCGCCCGGGTCTCGGCGAGCGGGGAGCTGGTCACCCTCGGCGAGCAGGACCGGGGGGCCTGGGACGCGGCGCTGATCGCCGAAGGGCATCGGCTGGTGCGCGAGCGCCTGGCCGCTGGAGTAGCCCCGGGTCGTTACCAGATCCTCGCCGCGATCAACGCCGTGCACACCTCCGCCCACGACGTACGCGACACCGACTGGTCGCAGGTCGTCGCCCTCTACGACCAACTCGTCCGCATCGACCCCTCGCCGATCGTCGCCCTCAACCGGGCCGTCGCGGTCGCGGAGCTCGACGGCCCCGAGGTGGCACTGGCGGCCGTCAACCGCCTCGACAGCGCGTTGGCCGGCTATCACGCCTACCATGCGACCCTCGCCGACCTGCTGCGCCGGCTCGGCCGCAGCCAGAAGTCGCGCGCGGCCTACGACAAAGCCATCGAGCTGGCGGGCAACACCGCCGAAGCCGCCTACCTGATCCGCCGCCGCGACCAGCTGAGGTAGCGCCCCATGAGACCATCCGGACAGTTCCCGGTCCGGCGGATCCCGGACAAGCGGGGTGTCCCGGTAGGTGGCCGAGACGTGGCAGACAAGCACCGATCCTGAGCCCACCCGTGTCGGCGGCCCTCGGTCTGGGTCGGCGCCACCGGGTCGACCGGTCGCGGGCGGCTTTTGTGTTATCCCGGCCGGTGTCCTGGCGTCTCCCTCAGGACACCCGATCGCGTTCGCTCTCTGTCGCGTACGTCTCGGGTGGGCCAGGATGTGGCAGTTGAGGAGAGGTGCGATGCAGGAACGCGACGTTACGGACATCGAACTCGTCGTCGCTGCCCGCGACGGTGACCCGCGGGCGGTCGACCGGTTGGTCGCCGTGTACCTGCCGCTGGTCTACAACGTGGTGGGTCGGGCGCTGGACGGGCACGCCGACGTCGACGACGTCGTGCAGGAGACGATGCTGCGCTGCCTGGCCGGGCTCGGCGAACTGCGGTCGCCCGAGAGCTTTCGGTCCTGGCTGGTGGCGATCGCCGTGCATCAGGTCCGGGACCGGTACCGGGCACGCCGGCTGCCGCCACCGGTGGTGGAGCCGGACGAGGTGGCCGACCCCGGCGCCGACTTCGCCGATCTGACCATCCTGCGGCTGCACCTGTCCGGTCAGCGTCGGGAGGTCACCGTCGCCACCCGGTGGCTCGACGCCGACAACCGCGAACTTCTCTCACTCTGGTGGCTGGAGACCACGGGTGCGTTGACCCGCGACGAGGTGGCGCATGCGCTCGGGCTGACCCGCCAGCACACGGCCGTGCGGGTGCAACGGATGAAGGCACAGCTCGACGCCGCCCGTACGGTCGTGCGGGCGCTGGACGCCGTGCCCCGCTGTCCGGAACTGGTACTCCAGACCTCGGGTTGGTCCGGCCGGCCCGACCCGTTGTGGCGCAAGCGACTGGCCCGGCACACGCGGGAATGCGTACGCTGCGCGGCCGGCTGGTCGGATCTGGTCGCGGCCGAGCGGCTGCTGGCCGGTCTGGGTCTGGTCCCGCTGCCGGTCCCGCCGTACGCGCCCACATCCGTTGTCGCGACCACGCCCACCGCGGGCCCGACGGAGCAGTCCGGTCGTCTGGAGTCGGCCGGTTCTACTGAGCAGGCCGGTCGCGTGGTGCGGACCAGCCAGGGGGAGCGGCCCCCCGCCTGGACCGGGCGCGCCGCCGGCGTCGTCAAGCCGCTCACGGTTGGGGTGGCCGCCGCGCTGGTCGTCGTGGTCGCGGCGGTGGCCGGTTACGTGCTGCTGCCCGACAACCCGGGGCCCGCCGCACCGGCCGGCGCGGCGGTAGTGCCGAGCCCGAGCACGACCCCGACCCGCGCGGCGGCCACCCTGACTCCCACACCGACCGTGGCCGCGTCGGCCAGCGCGGCACCGACCAGGTCGGTCAACCCGGCACCGACCAGGTCGGCCGGCTCCGCCCCGGCCGCCCCGCCCGCGGCCCGGTACTCGGCCAAGAAGGGCGTCGCGAGCTGGGAGTTCAGTAAGGTCAAGCAGGGTCTGGGCGCGGTGGAGGCGGCCTGGTACTACAACTGGTCGGCCAGCAACGCGACGATGCCGGCGCCGGCCGGGGTCGAGTTCGTCCCGATGATCTGGGGCGCCGAATCGGTCACCGACGCCAACCTGGCGGCCGCCCGGCGGGCGGGGGACGTGCTGCTCGGCTTCAACGAGCCCGACCTCGGCGAACAGGCCGATATGACGGTGGAGCGGGCGCTGGACCTCTGGCCCCGCCTGCAGGCGACCCGATTGCGGCTGGGCAGCCCGGCACCGGCCTTCGGCGCTGCCGACCCAGGCGGTTGGCTGGACCGCTTCATGGTCGGCGCCGAGCGGCGCGGCCACCGGGTCGACTTCATCGCCCTGCACTGGTACGGATCCGACTTCTCCGCCGCCGCCGTCGGGCACCTGCGCTCCTACCTGGAGGCGACCCACCGCCGGTACGGCAAGCCGATCTGGCTGACCGAGTTTGCTCTGATCAACTTCTCCGGTGGGGCGAAGTACCCGACCGACGCCCAGCAGGCGGCGTTCGTCACTGGCGCCGCCAGAATGCTGGAGGACCTTCCGTACGTGCAGCGGTACGCCTGGTTCGGCCTGCCGGCCACGGCGGACAGCGGCACCGGGCTCTACCGGGCAGACGGGCAGCTCACCGCGGCGGGTCGCGCTTACCGGGCCGCGGGCTGACCCGGCTGGCCGGAACAGGGGCCGGGGCGGGGTTACGCTGACCGCGTGCGGTTGGTCATCATGGCGGACACCCACCTGCCGAAACGTGCCCGGGACCTGCCGGCCGGGCTGTGGGCCGCCGTCGACGCCGCCGACCTCGTCATCCACGCCGGCGACTGGGTCAGCGCCTCGCTGCTCGACGAGTTGGCCCGGCGCAGCGCCCGGCTGATCGGCGTCTACGGCAACAACGACGGTCCCGACCTGCGCGCCCGACTGCCGGAGATCGCCCGCGTGGAGGTCGCCGGACTGCGGATCGCGGTGGTGCACGAGACCGGCCCGTCCGGCGGCCGGGAGCGGCGATGCGCGGCCCGGTTCCCCGACTGCGATCTGCTCGTCTTCGGGCACTCCCACATCCCCTGGGACAGCGAGGCGCCGGGCGGTCTGCGGCTGCTCAATCCCGGCTCGCCGACCGACCGGCGCCGCCAGCCGTACGCGACGTACCTCACCGCCGAGCTGACCGGCGGTCGGCTCGACGCCGTCACCCTGCACGAGGTGCCGCGATAGCGGCGGCCGGCCGGGCGCGGCAGGTGGGTTCAGCGAGCCTGGAGCAGTCCGCGTTTGGCCATGTGGGCTCGCAAGGTCTCGGCGTCCTCGGCGGACATCAGGCGGCGTGGGATCACGGTCGCCGGCATCCGGTCGACGTACACGATCCAGAACTCAGGGGTGTCCCTTACCTGGGTGACCCCGTCCCAGGCGATGCCGCCGGACTCCGATCCGCTGCTCATCATGATGTTGTCGTCGGTGATGTCGTAGGCGCCCTCGACGGCGTAGCCGCTGGAGCGGCGCCGGGCGCGTAACCGTACCCACGGCCCCCACAGCATCGCCAGCAGACCGCCCACGACCATCGCCATCCACAGCGGCGAGATCTGTTCGCCCCACGTGAACTCCCGTGAGATGCCGAAACCGACAGCCCCGACCGCCGCCAGCACCGCGCCGACGTAGCCGTACTTGCGTAGCCGGACACTGCTGAGCGCAGCGGCAACGCGGCCGGGGTAGGCGGGATCGGCTGGTACGTCAAAATGGATGTGCACTCCAGAACGATAGTGCCCCCACCCACCCCGTTCGGCTTCGAGGACGGGTAGACATCGGCGAGCAGGGTCGAACCCGCACGTCGCCGGAGTACTAACCTCGGCCTGAGCATCGTGCGCCGGGTCTAAGGTGTCGCCGTGAGCGAACAGCCGGTACGTGATGCCTATTCGTCCATGTCAGCGCAGTACATCGCGCTGTTCGATGGTGACTGGCAGGCCCACGAGGACGACACGGCCCTCGTCGGAGGCCACCTCGCCGGCCTGGAAGGCACGGTGCTCGATCTCGGTTGTGGCCCTGGCCACTGGACCGCCTACCTGCATTCGCTCGGCGTCGACGTGATCGGCATCGACCTGGTCCGTGAGTTCGTCGACCACGCCCGAGCGAATTTCCCCGGGCCGGCGTTCCGGCTCGGCTCGATGACCGAACTGGACGTCCCCGACCATTCGGTGGTCGGCATCCTCTCCTGGTATTCGACAATTCACCTGCCGCCGCAGGAACTGGACCAGGTGCTCACCGAGTTCCGCCGGATGCTGACCCCGTCCGGGCGCTTGGTGATCGGCTTCTTCGACAGCGACGACGAGGTGGCCGAGTTCGACCACAAGGTCCTTCCCGCGTACCGCTGGCCGGTCGACGAGTTCTCCGCCCGCCTGACGAAGGCCGGTTTCACCGAACTCCAGCGCCTGCAGCAGCAGTTCCCCGAACGCCCGGACCGCAGGTACGCGGTCATCGCCGCCAGCGCCACCTGAGTCCGCTGCGCAGCGTCCAACATCTGGAGGACGCTGGCGCTACGGCCGGTCTCCGCATCGCCGTCTGTGGGCAGTCGGCTGTTCTCCGTCACGCGCGTCGGATCCGGACGCGTCGGATCATTGAGCCGCCGCCCGGTAGCTTTGCCTGCATGTCACCGATCCCGACGCCGTTGCTGCCCGAGACCCGACGTGCGCTGGTCCACCGGCTGGCAACCGGTCAGGTCGCGGGTCGGGCGCCTTCGGTCGTTGCTGCCGTGGTGCGTGATGGTCGTCCTGTGTGGGTGGACGGGTGGGGCGCGGTCGACGGCAGGGCGCCGGATGGCAACCTCCAGTACCGGATCGGCTCGATCACCAAGACGTTCATGGCGGTGCTGGTGCTTCGCCTGCGCGACGAGGGGCGACTCGCGCTTGCCGACCCGCTGGCCGAGCACCTGCCCGGCACGGTGGCGGGCGAGGCCACCATCGGTGCCCTGTTGGCGCACACCGCCGGGCTGATCGCTGAGACGCCCGGCCCGTGGTGGGAACGAACCCCGGGCGCGCTGCGACCTGCGCTGGCCGACGTGCTGGGCGGCGATCCGCAGGTGCATCCGGCCGGACAGCGCCACCACTACTCCAACCCCGGCTATGCGCTGCTCGGCGCGCTGGTGCAGCGGGTTCGCGGCCAGGAGTGGGGCGAGGTGCTGCGGCGCGAGGTGCTGGAGCCGCTCGAGATGACCCGTACCACCCTGCTGCCGGTGGCGCCGCACGCCACGGGCTGGGCGGTGCATCCCTGGGCCGATGTGCTGCTGGCGGAGCCCGCGGTGGACACCGGTCTGATGGCGCCTGCCGGGCAGCTGTGGTCGACCGCAACGGACCTGGCCAGGTTCGCCGCGTTCCTCATCGACGGCGACGACCGGGTGCTGCATCCGGACACCGTGGCGCAGATGCGCAGCCCGGCGAGCCCATCGGAGGCGACGGACTGGGACATCGGCTACGGGCTCGGCATGCAGCTGCTGCGCCGCGACGGCCGGCTGTTGGCCGGGCACACCGGCTCGATGCCGGGCTTTGTCGCGACCGTGTGGGTCAGCCCCGACGACGCCCTGGGCGCGGTCGTGATGGGTAACGTGACCGCCGGCCTGTCCGCCGGTGCGCTCGCCGCTGACCTGCTGCAGACGGTCGCGGAGCGGGAGCCGCGGATCCCGGCGCCGTGGCGCCCGCTGCCCTCAGTCGACCCGCAGCTACTGGATCTCGCCGGCCCTTGGTACTGGGGGCCGGCCCCGTACGTACTGCGCCCGCAGGCTGATGGCTTCCTGGAGCTGGCCCCGTTGTCCGGCGGGCACGGCACCCGGCTACGCCCCACCGGCGACGGCGACTGGGAGGGGATCAACGGCTACTTCGCCGGGGAGCGGCTGCGGGTGCAACACGACCCGACGGGCGCCGTCAGCCACCTCGACCTCGGCACCTTCATCTTCACCCGACAGCCCTACAACCCCGTGACGCCAGTACCCGGCGGCGTCGACCCGGCCGGCTGGCAGGCGCGCTGACCCCACGAACGCACCGACCTCGACCCGGCCGAACGCCGACGGCCCGTAATGAGGTCACCCTCGGCGACGAGCGCCTAGCGGCAGGCGAGCATGCGTCGGCCGCCCGGCATGAACGGCTGCGGTAAGCCAGGGACCCTGGCGAATGTAGACCTGGGCGTCACCATCCACGCACCATCAGGCTCTCGCCTCGGGTGACCGCTGCCAGGGCTTCTGCCACGTAGTCGGCGACGTCCGGTGGAAGCGCCGATGCCGTCGCCCAGCGCAGCTCACTGCATTTGCCGGGCTCCGCGATGAACGGCTCGCCGATCCAGCGATCTACGGTGAAGAACAGGTGGAAGTATTCACGATCGTCGGAGCGCTCCGGTGCGGAGTGCATGAGCAGCGCAAGGCGGCAGCTATGAGGATCAGCCTCGATCCCGAGTTCCTCTCGTAGCTCCCGTACGAGGCCCGTGACCGCGTCCTCGCCGCCGTCGAGGTGTCCGGCCGGCAGGCTGAGCTGACCGTCCCGGTAGCCGGTCGCCGCACGGCGGATCAGCAGCACTCGACCTCGGTCATGGAGGATGCCGTAGACGGCAGCGGCGACACGGAAAGGCTCACTGGGCACACCCGGACCCTACGTCCATCCGGCTCAAGACCCGGAGCTGATACCAACGGAACGTGCATCTCGACGACGCCGGCCATGCCGACATGATCTACAAGCGCCGGCGAGAGCGGGTCGGCTTCAAGAAGGGCTGCCACCGCGCGCAGACACCGGGAGATCCGGATGTCGAAACGCGGTTAGTGACCGTGGCATCACGCGACGCAGAACTCGTTGCCCTCGGGGTCCTGCATGACGACGTGACCAAGCACGTCGCCGTACCACTCCTCGCGGATCACCGTCGCGCCAGCGGCGACCAACTCGGGGACTTTCTGCCGGATCAGCCGGGCGCGCTCGATCATGTCCCAGGGGCCTGGACCGGCCACCCGGACATCGATATGTATGCGGTTTTTGCTGGACTTGCCCTCGGGCACCTTGAGGAAACCAATGGCCGGGCCCCGGCCATCCGGGTCGACGATGGACGCGTTATCGGGCTCGTCGAAGCCAGGTTCCTTGACATAGCCGAGGGCCAGCGCCCAGAAAGCAGCGATCCGCTGCGGATCGTAGGCATCGCATCCCAAGGTCCAGAAAGTCGCCATGGCGCCAACGTACGGGGGCTGCGATCCGCTGTCATCGGCCCGGCTGGCCGCTGGCGGTCAACCGGGATACTGATCCATCTGGCCCCTGCTCCGCGCGCTCGGCGGCAGATGCGTACGTTCTAGATTGTGAAGCTCTCGGGCGCACCTTCGCCCACGCGGCCGTCCACGGCCTCACGCAGGATGTCTGCGTGGCCTGTGTGTCGCGCGTACTCCTCGATCATGTCCAACAACATGTCGCGGACGGTCGGAGTACGCCCGTCCGGCCAGGTGAAGGACGCCGGTCCGTCGAGTCCACGTTTCCCGACGACCTCAGCAACCAGTTCGCGCGACCGCTCGACAGCGTCTCGCCATGTTCGGTAGAGGTCCTCGGGAGCGTCCAGGCTTCCAGTACGCCACTCCCAGTCAGGGTCAGCGTCGAAGTCCACTGCGTCCCAGGGCGCTCCGTACTCCTGGCCGGCAAGCTTGACAGCGAGCCAGTCGGCTTCGACCAGCGCCACATGCTTGATCAGACCACCAAGCGTCATCGCACTGGCAGCCGTCATCGTGCGCAGGCCGTTCTCGTCCAGGCCTGAGGTCTTCCAGGCAAAGGTCCGCCGGTTGCGTTCGAGAACTGACAGCAGAGCCTCGACCTCAGTCCGAGCCGCCGGCACGTTGAGCTGTGAAGTCGTTTCGGTCATTGACGGAGCATAGCCACGACCACGGTTACCGCTCATCGGCACGACCGGACACCGAAAGCCGTCACACACCGTGACGCCCGGACCGCGGCAAATGAGGATGCTGTCGGTGGGCCTGGCGACTTCGGCACGATCCTGGAAGGTATCACGGTCGAGTCATGTCTCGTAGGCGAGCGCCTTCTGCAGGTGGAAGTCCGCGACGTCGAGCATCCACTCCCGGTTCGGGAAGTCGCCCTCGGCGATACGGAGCGGGCCGCCGACCAGGTCCAGATGCATGACGTACTGGTAGTACTTGACCCGCTGTGGGTCGAGGTCCGGGTTGCGGAGCGACGCGTAGTGCGGGCCGAAGCGCATCCGCATCCAGCAGTGCTCTACTTCGATGTCGGTGTACATCAGGCCCTCGATGTCGATGATGACGGGCTCCCCGTCCGGCCCGACGAGCGTGTGCTCAGCGCAGAGCTCGCCGTGGACCACGCCGTGCTCTGCGCGTGGGTCGAGTGCGGCGTGCAGGGTGCGGAGTTTGCGCTCCAGCATCGCCTCGGCTTCGGCCGCGCGGGCATCGCGGGGCACGGCGGTGGCGATGTTCACCAGCGCGCGTTGCAGGTAGGCCTGCTCGCAGGTCGTGTCCGGCGGTGTCCCTCCGTTGTCGATCCACGCGACGCGCCCGAACGCCGGTGCGCGGTAGGTGTGCATGCGCCGAAGCATGTCCGCGAGCTGTGCGAGCGTTTGCCGGCCGGCGTCCGGGTCGCGTTCCAGCAGCGCTTCCAGCGTTCCGCCGCGGACGTCCTCAGTGACGGCGATGTCGGCCGGATACAGGTCCCTGCTGCGGTCGGCGAGCAACAGCCGCGGCGAACGGGCTCCTACCGCTTCCAGTCGACGGGTGGCAGCCTCGAAGAAGTCGATGCCGGAGGCATGGGCGAACGGGTTTGACGGATCGTCGTGGCCATCCGGGAGCAGCCCGTCCCAGTAGTCCTCGTCGGCGTTCCAGACATAGGCTATCGCGGTTGTGGCGTCGTCCAGCATGATGCGGTAGACGCCCTTCTTGGTGCCGTTGAGCAGGCGGTCGACGGTGGTGATGAGGCGGTCGGTGCCGAAGACCTCCCGTATCACTGGGGTCAGGGTTTCGGCGTCGGCGAATTTTCGTTCAGCGGTCATTTCCGGTCCCCGTCTTGGAGTGCCTGCGTCGATCCTCCGCCAGTGGACTAGCCTCCGCAGGTTTCCCCCGGCGGTCGAGCCAACAAATGATGATCACCAATTCGTACAGGCTAAGGCATCGCGTGTGAGTGCCTCATCGGCAGGATCACGGGCACTGTTCTCGGCGCGTCCGAACGCCGGCGATCGGCGCCGACATCACCGTCGGTGAGGAGCACTTCGAGGCATTGGCGCACACCGGGCCAGCATCTTCAATCAGCACCGACGGGGCGAGACGAGCAGAGCGAGCTTGCCCGCAGGGTGCGAACGCTGGGTAGCGGTGCATCATCCTGACCGACGCGGTGCGCGGTGCGCTGTCCGACATGCGGTGCCGCGACGAACGGTGTGAGTCTCCAAGTCGACATGTTGGGCCCGGCGGCGAGCCGCGGGCTGCGGCCCTCGGACTGCGACCATGAAACGGTGAGTGGTGACACCAGGCTCCGACCCGACTGGCACAAGCGGCTGAACGTGTTTCTCGCCAACACGGTTGCCGTTTCAGTGGCCGTCAACGTGCTCAGCAATGACTACCGCTGGCGGGTGCTCGCGGCCGCCATGGTAGCCGTTACCATCAGCGTCGCGGCGTACGGGTTACGCCGCTTGCCGCCGACATCGACGATCGTTCGGCTGGCTACGAGGGCGATGGTCCTGCTCGCTGCCGCCGCCGCGGTGGTTGCGGCGACCACTGACAGCATCGCCGGACTGTGGGCGGCGTTCGTGGCCGTCGCACTAGTCGTCGGCGCTACGGCCGTAGCGGAGCGCCGAGCGGCGATACCGTTGCTGGGTAGCGCATCCGCCATCGGGATGGGCAGTGCTTACATCGTCTTGGGTGCTCTTGTGGCGGCGGGCAGGAGTCGCCTGCCGTGGGACGCTCTGATGGACTATCCGGTCATGGCCGGTGTCGCGCTCATCGGTGGTGGCCTGGGGGGCATGGCGTTCGGTGTGGCTATCCAGACCCGGAGGATCGCATTGGGTGCGGCAGCATGGTTCAGTTGCTGCGCGGCCGTCATCTGCCTCGGCCTGATCGGCGCGCGTGGTAACCCACTGGTGGGTGCGCCGATCATGGTGATCGGTCTGGTCGGTCTCAGCGCAGGTGCGGCCGTCGCCGTGGGTGATCTCGGCCGCGTCAAGCTGGCGGTCCTCGGCTGCGGTACGGCACTGGTGGCACTCGCGTTGGGCGGCCTCTTCGCTGGCGCCGACCCATGGTGGGCCACCGGCGTGGCGTGCAGCGGCCTGGGGACAGCGCTGCTCGGCTTCACCGACATCACCGATCACGCTGAGCTGTTCTGGATTGCGATGCTCGGCGTGGCGGCAGGTCCGGCCGAAGTCGGCGTCGTCCAGGTGATCAATCGCCAGTTTCCGCAAGGGTTGGGAATGCTGCTCTTCAGCGCTGTCGTCGTTGCCTACGTTGTCCGGACCGACCAGGAGCGTCTCAAAGCATGGTGGTCCCGGGTGACAGCGGATCAGAGCGCCACGAACGCCGACTTGACCGTCTTGGAATATCCCAGCGCAGCGCCGGTACCGCCCCAGCCGCTCCCGAGCCGGGGAAGCCGGCCACGCCGCTCGGGTAGGCGCCGAGGCCAATCGCGCCGTCGCTGATCAGAGGGGTGGCTCGGTAGCTTCCGTCCGTGTCGGGACGTCCAGACGCGAGTCAGTCCGGAAGGCAGTACACGCCGGGCGGAAGCGTCATGGGGGCCAGCTTCGGGCGCAGCGGACAACACGGGGTAGCCGTGGACTATCGCGTCGAGAGGTCGGTGCCAGCCGATATCCACGGATATCGCAGCGGCGACGGCGTTGGCCTCGCAGAACTCCCACATTGCATCAGCGAATTCGTCATCGTCGGCGACGTTGTCCTCCGGTCGCCCTGGACCGCCTCGTGCCAGCATCCAGTCCCGCTCGATCGGTAGCGGCTGGATCAGGACGCCGCCTCGGTACGGTCCCGGGAGTTCCTCTGCGGTCCGGTCCCCATTCCGGAAGCATGGGCGGCCGCTGCCAACGGACAGCTGGCACTCGGCGGCTGCCTAGTCGGTGATGCGCCGCCGAACTGGCAATTCCCGCACCAGCACCGGTGGTGCGACCCAGACGATGACGTGTGGGAGCTACGAATCATGGCCACACTGGTTGCCCATGGTTACGACACATCGGACGGGGCGCTCGGATCGTGGCCGCGCGCTCACGGCATGAGCGCGCACCTGCCGTCCGGCTTCGATGGCGGTTCCGTCAGGGTAGATCCCGGCGAAGGACATAGTTGAAGCCGAACTCTGTCTCGGTGGAACGGACATCGAGGTAGCCGAGCCGGCGGTAGAAGTCATGCGCTGTGATGCTCGCACCGGTCTCCATGTGGTCGTAGCCGTCGATCGCGGCCAGCGCCTCGATGTGGCGCATGAGGAGCCGTCCTATGCCGCGACCGGCGGCGCGGGGGTGCACGAACATGGTGTAGACCTTGTTGCCATCGCGGGACACCGTGCCGACGATGCCGTTCGCTTCAGCGACGAACATCTGCCGTTGCGTGGCAAGTTCCTTGATGCGTTGTTCGGTGAAGTGGTCGCACATCCGCTCGATGACCTCGCTCGGATAGTCGCGGCTGTTGACCTCACGAAGGCAGCGTTCGATGAGGCCCGCCACGGCGAGGGCGTCGGCGTTGTCGAAACGTCTTATCGTCGCCATCGTTTCATCCTGCCTGCATCAGACGCCAGGACGCTGGTGTGAGGTACCGGAGTTACCGGCGTCATGATCGGTGTGCCGCAGCAGGTGGGGATCGCGAGGGAAGAGGGCAACCTGAATTTGTCCGCGAGAACCGGAGCCAGATGTTCGCCACTTCGGCGCCACCTCGCGCTCCCGGTCCCCGCGGATGTTCGTCAGAACGAGCGCCACTTTGTTGACCATCTGGAGTCAGCGGCCAGATTGACACAGAGCATCGCCTACACCTCTGCACCCCGACCTCATCGCAGCGCCGCTGCGAGGTCGGCAGCGATCTCGAAGGTCGGTGCCGCCCTCCCGGTTTCGTCTGCGTTCAGCGCGATGTGCTCGACGCGGGCCAGCATCTCCGTTGCGGTTTCCCGGTCATGGAGCGCCATCGCCAGTTCTGCGCGGTACACCAGAACCTCTACGTGTATGACGGGGTCATCGTCGGCCTGCGGGCGAGCCAACGCGCTGTCGAGAATGCGGACTGCCTGGCCGACGTCACCCTTGGAGTCGGCTAGCACGACGGCGTTCGCCAGCGCTTTGGCGAGTCGTCCGGCGGGTGCGGGTGCGGGTGCTGGCGTGGGCATCGTGGCGGCGTTCTGGAAGACGCGGATCCAGTTGCCGCCCGGGTCGATGACGCTGAATCCGCCCAGCCCGTCGGCGTTCTTTCGAGCCCTGGGCCGGGTCATCCGCGGCATTCCGGAGACCAGGACTTTGCCGTATGCGGCCCGCATGCCGGTAGCGAAAGCCCGGTGCAGTTCCGCGATGTCCGAGGTGAGCACGAGGCAGGAGCCGTAGGACTGCTCTGGGTCGAACCCGGCAATCTCGAAGAATTGCAGGTGCAGGTCTTCACGTTGCAGGCCCACGCAGGGGTTGGGTTTGCGCTGCTTATACGTGGTGCTGAAGCCGAGAACCCCGTAGAAGGAAGCGATGTCGTCAATCGACGCGCAGGGCAGCAGGGGAACGGTCACCTCGTTGGTCATGGCTCTTTCCTAGGCGTCGCGGACGGTCGGTCGCACATGGAATTAGCCGATCATCGCCTGATCCCATCCGATCAGCCGATGCGACCGCCAGGACCTCGACCCGGCGTGGATGAGCGGGAGGTGGGACAGACCGGCGCCGACCCTGCAGCAGTGCATCAGTGGCGCAGACAGCGAGACGAAGTCGGTTGATCAGCTGCGTACATCTGTAGCCGCCGTGTGCGCATCGCCGGGGCCGCTTGTCGCGCGGCTGAATCCGTCCGGCGGACAATCTGGCGAGCGTGCAGTCTGGCGAACCGTAGTGGTCCGTTTGTCGCGGGATGGGAGCCTACGCTCAAGTTTGCCGCACAGAACGGCCAGAGGCATGGGACGAACAAGACCGGTCTTACTCTCATAGCCGCGATCCAGGAGTACCTGGTCACTACTGTCGACCCTCCGAGGGTTCGGAGCAGGGAAGCAGTGCCCTGGGTGCTACCGATGTACGGCGTTCTGTGCGGGCTGGAGCGTGGCGGCGATGAGGTGGAGTTGTTCCGGCGACAACTCACCTCCGTGACGGCGGTAGGTATGCGGTCCAAGGCCGACGAGGACGTCGTCGACGTATGTCCATCGGCACGGCGCCCAGTACCTGCGGTTGTTGAGCAGTTCTTCGCTGACCTGACCTAGGTCGGACCGGGCGCCGAGAGTGGCCAAGGCTTCCGCGACCAGGTCGACGGCCTCGTTCGGGCGGTTGCTGTCGGCACAGGCCGGAACGAGCAGGAGAAGCCGCTCGGCCGGGGTGTGATCCGGATCCGGCTGATGTGCTGCGGCGACGACTTCCGGCCACGCGAACGCCGGCCCTCGGAAGTGTCCCTCCATCGCGGCGAGGGGGATCGATGCGTTGCCGGTGCCAGGATCGAGCACGTAGTCGACGCCGCCCTCATCTTCGAAGTTGCGCATGATGACGTGCAGGCGACAGGGCCCGGAGAGTGGTAGCGAGAACACCGGCCATCTGTGCGGGTCGAGGAAGACGTCGACGATCTGCTCCAGGTCGGCTGGATCGATATCGAAGGCGTCCGGTGCCGACGCGGCTCCGCCGACGGTGGCAAGAAAGGCGGGCCAGAACAGCGCGTGCGACATCACGTCAGATCCGTCGACCAACGGCGATCGCAGGATCGGCGGTTCGTACCCGTCCAAGTACCCGAGGATGATCACCTCGTCATCATGGCAGTGTGGAAGCCACCTGGCGGAGCAGCGCCGCTGTCGATAGCTGCCGGCGAGGCCGACCAAGGCCGCTGGGGTGTCGTGGGTGGAGAACAGTATTGGTGGTGGGTCGGTCCCGGGCTGCCCTGGGCCGGCGCGGCCCGCTGGCCCAGGGTCACCGGTCAGCGGCGCTTGGTGGCCAAAGCGACGAGGTACTGTCCGCCGCCCGCGTCGACGCTTGCGGTCACCGGCAGTCCGGGCACCAGCCGGGAGAACCGGTCGACCAGCCAGTCCGCCGCCTCCTGGGCGTCCTTCTTGCTCAGACAGCGGGCGACCAACTCGCGGCCACCCTTGCGTTCGAGTCGCTCGGCGACGGTGATCAGCGGCGCGGGCTCCACCACGTGCAGACGGTCCGGCCAGGCAATGACCACCTTGACCGCACCCTTGCGGGTGTTGCAGGCACGGTGCGCGAGCCGCTCGGCGACCTTGGCCTTCTTGTCGGCGGTACGACTGTCGACGCTGGGACCACGCGGATCGTTCACCGACCTGTCGGCCTCGACCGGCTCGTCGCACACCCAGCACCGCCAACCGTCACGCCTCGCGACGTCATCGAGGAGACTCATCCGAGCAAACTAGCCTGTCAGCCCGCGGCCAACGCCAGTCCCCCGACACGTGGATGGTGGCGGTCGCGAACGGTTCGGGATCTCACCGCCCGTTGCGGACTGCTCGGGCGATGTCCTGCCGCAGGTGCATCGTCTCCTCCTCGCGGTCACAGAGCAGCAGGACCCCGAACGGGACCACCTTGCCCTCCGGTTGGCCGAGAGGGCTGGCCCAGTGATCAACTGCCCGGGCGAGGATACGGAAGAGCGTGTGCCGGTCTTGGAGGCTGCCCGGCAGGAGGTGGGGCGCGTTGTCGATGATCACCAGGTAGCCGTCCGCCGCTAGCCAGTGTAGATCTCTGAGGCAGTCGGACACCGCGTGCCAGTTCCAGCCGAAGTAGCTGGGGAAGAGCAAGGCGTCCGAGAAGTCGTAGAAGACTTGGTTGGTGTCCGCCATCCTCATGCCGTCAAGGCGGGCGACCACGAATCTGCCGGACGCCGGTAGCATCGCGGTCAACTCCACCAGGGAACCACGCGAGCAGACCACCAGCGGATCACCGGAGCGGCGCCATGCTGTGTCCGTCATCCTGCCCACCTCGATCGACGTCGTTCCCCAACCATCGCGGGCCCATACACGAGGCGGCTCAGCACCCTCGGTCTTCCGCGTGAGCAGAGCAGCGGGCAGATGGGCCTCCCGCCGGATGACCCGGATTTCTGCGTCGAGCGAGCGACAGGATCCGTGAACGAGGTGACGCGCGATGGAGCGGTCGGGGTGTCTGGTTGGGTTTCAGGTCAATGGTGCGTACCAGTGGGCGCCGGTTAGCCGGATCCGCCTGGACTGTTGGCGGTTCCACTGCACCCGCATGCCGTGCTTGCGCAGTACCGGAAATGCGGTGTCGTCCAGGAGCCGTTCCAGGTCGGCCTGGTAGCGGGCCTGCTGTTCGGCTTCTGGTAGGGCGTTGTAGGCGGCCTCGTCGAAGTCCGCTGGGGGATGGGCGCCGTAGCCGAGGTAGACCTCGCCGTCTTCGCTCGCGAGCAGCGATTCGGTGTCCTGCTGGTGATACCAGAGGTATCCGTGCCAGTGCCGGGAGTCGTCCCGCTCGTCGTGGATCTCGGCGGACGCGCAGGTGCCGCAGCAGCTGAAGTTCTGCCTGGCCAGCACGCCTAGCTCGGTGAGTTCGTCGAAGGCGCGGGTGAGGTTGCTGCGTATCTCGCCCCATTGCCGTTGCTGGTCCCGCCGGGCAGCCAGTGCCTTCTCGTACGCCGTCCGCAGGTCCTCGTCCGTGGCCCCATGGCGCTGCTCGTCCTCGTCGAGAAACTCGACGAACTCATCGGCGTTGTCCTCGCCCCGCACGACCCAGCTCCAGATCTCGTCCTCGATCTGGGTACGACCCGGCTCCGCGATCCGCTCGGCCAGGAACCTGAGTCCCTCAGGGCGATCGTTGTAAACCCAACCAGTCACGGCGACGATCTTCACACGAACCTGTGACAACCTGGTCTACCGCCATCGGGATCAACGCCGACAGGGCGGGCCCCTGTTGGGTGCTGGTTTGTGTTGCCCGACACACCCCCAGTGCCAACACGCCAGCTCCGGTGACTGACGATCACAGGTGGACCTTGGCAGCCTTCGACAGTCGGGCGTGTCGACGCGCCCCCGTCGTCCCATCGCCCAAAGTGACTGGACATGCGGGCCAACAATTCCGTGCAGGCGCTGTGCTGAGGCCGGCTTGATGCGGCCGGCCGCTTGCGCCCGCTGGGTTTGGTGAACGCATCGCTCGATCACCGACTGTCGCACCGGAGACTCTCGAAGGCGGCCCAGTCAGCAACGCAAGCGCTGATCCATGGCTCGCCGGTATGGAGATTCTCATGGTCCAGTCCGTACCCGACCCGAAGAATATGGCAAAGGCACTGCGTAGTGAGCTGCGCAGCCGGTTCGAGGTCGATGCTGCGCACAGCGATTGCCTGGAGATCGTCGCCCGGCAGCACGGCGTCGACAACTGGAACATCCTGGCCGTTCAGAAGCGGACGGGTGCCGAGTCGGCGAGCGATGAAGCGAAGACCGCGCGTCGGTGGGGTACCCGCATCGATACGATCGCGGCGACCTCGCCGAGCCAGCCCTGCTCCCTGGCCTCGTCGAGCCGGTCGGCGAGGTTGGCGTAGATCCGTACCAGCCGTGACATTTGAGCCGGGTCGACCCGCAGTAGCGGGGACCTGACGCAGGTCTTCGTGCGTACACGGCGTGATGTCCACGGTGGTGTGGCCGCAGACCTTGGCGGCGATGTGGGGGCAGCCCGAAGCGGATGGCGTCGGTGACGAAGGTGCTCCGGAAGTCGTGGGGGTGCCATTGCCGCGGCCGGCATTCCCGGATGTAGCAAGGTCGAGAGATCTCTGCGGCCCGGCCGGCCGTCAGCGATCGCGTCCCGACCTCGCTCGGCGACCAGTCGGACCAGCCGGCGGAAGTAGCGATCCGCTGGGAGCGATACCAGCGGGGCGACAATCTAGGCCGTCGGATCGCTACACTCCCGGACAACGTCCCGGAGTGCCCGCAGTACCTGGCGCGCTGAATCAGAATCGGATGGAGATGCCGTTGACCCGCGACAAGGCCGCACCCCCCGGAATCGACCCCAGCGTTCCCAGCGTGGCCCGGGTCTACGACTACTTCCTGGGCGGTAAGGACAACTTCGAGGTCGACCGCAAGGTCGCCGAGCACGCCCTGCGGATCACGCCGGACGGGCCGGCCGCCGGCCAGGCGAACCGGGCCTTCCTGCGCCGGGTGATCCGCTACCTCGTCACCGAGGCCGACATCGACCAGTTCCTCGACATCGGGTCAGGACTGCCCACACAGGGCAACGTGCACGAGGTAGCCTCCGAGCACAACCCGAACGCCCGGGTGGTGTACGTGGACAACGACCCGATCGTCCTTACCCACGGGCGAGCCCTGCTCACCGCGGAGGGCACCGCGACGGTGATCCAGGCCGACATCCGGCGACCGCAGGAGATCCTCGACGATCCGGACGTCCGCCGGTTCCTCGACTTCGACCGGCCGATCGGGTTGTTGCTCTTCGCGATCCTGCACCACCTCGGCGACGACGAGGAGCCGCGAGCGGTGTCGGCAGAGTTGTTCGACGCGCTGCCGTCGGGCAGTTACGTGGCGATCTCGCACTTCCGTGATCCAGGTGAGCGGGACCCGGAAGGCTCCCGTAAGGCCCGCGAGGTCGAGCGGGTCTTCAACGAGTCGCTGGGCACCGGCCGCTGGCGTACCGACGAGGAGATCCTCTCCTTCACCGATGGGCTGACGCTGCTGGAGCCGGGGCTGGTGCCGCTGGCCGAGTGGCGTCCGGATCCGGGCACGCCCGCGCCCAAGCAGACCGACACCTACCACACCTTCGTCGGACTACTTGCCCGCAAACCGTAGACCCGTCGCGACGTAGCCGCCGATCAGCATCCTCGCCGGCAACGCCAGATGGTCTGTCGTCCCGCGCATGTCCACCCCGACCGGCGGCAGCAGATCGTGACGTCGCTCATCGCCACGATCTGCTGCCGGGCGCCGTCGTCGATCCGCCGTTAGCCCGGCGCACGCACGAGCGCATGTCGGGTAGGGCGACGCCGGTCCACAGGTTCAGGTCACCGCCGAACACGGTCGGCGCGCTGCTGACCAACAACCCTTTTCCGGATGGTGAAGTGACCACCTCGCGGCGGACGTAGGGCTGTCTCGGCACGCTCAGGAACCTGCGACCGCGCCAACGCCACCTTCGGTAGCGAGCGCTTCGCGGCATGTCAGTGCGTGCGAGTTATCGCACGAGTTCGCGGCCACCTGCCAGGGACAGAATCTGCCCGTTGATGTGGCCATTGGCTGCCGAGGCGAGATAGGTGATCGCGGTGGCTATGTCTTCGGGAGTGCAGATCCGGCCGGTCGGGGTCTTCTCCGATTCGGCCGTGACTGCTTTCGGGCCCAGAAATGGGGCATTCAGGGCCTTGTCGGTGAGCGTGAAGCCGGGGCGGACGATGTTCGTCAGAATGCCATGACGGGCTTCCCGGACGGCGAGCACTCGCGCGGCGGTCTCGAGTGCTCCCTTCGCAGTGGCGTAGGCGAGCGGCCCTGCCATGGGTTGCTCGACGATGTCGGTCGAAACGGCGACGATGCGTCCCCAGCCGGCGGCGCGCATGGCCGGTAGGGCCGCATCGATCAGAGCTGCTGGGCCGAGCGTGTTGACGGCCAGCGACCTGGCGAGGCCGTCGATCTCGTCGGCGTCGAAAGAGGGCCACTGTACGGCGTTGGCGATCAGGACAGAGATCGGTCCGAGACGTTCGGTGATCTGTTCGATGACGCCCTGCACGGTGGCGAGGTCGCCGTGATCCAGGTGGACGGCGCAGGCCTCGCCGCCTGCCTTCGTTATGGCCTTGACGACATCCATGGCGCCGTCGCGGTTGGTGTGCCATGACACTGCGACGGAGGCGCCCTCGGTAGCCAGGTGCAATGCGGCGGCTCGGCCGATAGCGCCGGAAGCGCCGGTGACGAGGGCGACCCTGTTCGACAGACCGGTTTCCATCACCGCTCCATAGTCGGCTATAGGTTAGCCGACTATGTACCAGGAGTGGGTGGCCTGTCAACTCGTACACTGCCCAGGTGGAACTCTCGGATGTCCTGGCAACCAACAAGGCCCTGGTCAAGGTGGCCAAGCTGTATCGGAGTGCGCAGGCTGACGTGCTGGCCGGACTCGCCTTGCACCCGGGGCAGGACGTCCTGCTGTGGATGCTGGGGCAGGAGCCCGAAGGACTGACGGTCTCTGAGATCGCGGCTCGGCTCGGCGTGGAGCAGCCGACAGTGACGCGCAGTCTCAGTCGCCTCGAGCACGGCGGCTGGTTCGTCAGAAGATCCGTGCCGGGCGATCGACGTGCCACCCGTATCGTGCTGACCGACAAAGGTCGGACCGGTACCTCGGAGATCGAATCAGCCTGGCGCACCCTCGCCGAGACCGCAACAGCCGGAATGGCGAACGATCAACGAGCCACGTTGGTCGAACTGCTCGAAAAGGTGCGCGAAAACCTTCTCACCCTAGCTTTCGAAATCGACTAGGAAGACCGCCAGGCGTCGCCGAAAACGCACACAGAACACGCACTCAATTCGGCACGTCCGGAAGTTGATGACCAGCATCACCGTCATCCACGGTCACGATCGGTTCGCGGCACGAGCGAGCGCCAGATCATGTGGGTCCGGCCGGCGGGTGGGGCGCGATGGCGTGTAGGTGCCCGCCGACTGGTGAGCAGCCAGACACGCCCGGGGGCGCCGTTCCGCTTGACCTCAAGTGCGGTTGAGGGTGCACGATCGCTGTATGGCGACCCTCAGCGAACGTGAGCTCGAGTATCTCGGCACGCAGCGGCTCGGGCGGCTGGCCACTGTCGCGCCGGACGGCTATCCGCAGAACAACCCCGTCGGGTTCTTCTACAACGCCGACCTGGGCACGATCGACATCGGTGGACACAAGCTCGGGGACAGTCGCAAGTTCGGCAACGTCCGCGCCCACCCGAAGGCCACGCTCGTCGTCGACGACATCGCGTCCGTGCAGCCGTGGCACGTACGCGGGGTGGAGATCCGCGGCGACGTCGAGGCCCTGGTCGACGTCGAGCCGCCGATGCACGGCATGAGTCGCGAGGTCATTCGCATCTACCCTGCCCGCATCCGCTCGTGGGGTCTAGCCAGCGATTGACCGCACCACCCCGAACGTAACCGGGCCCGGTCCGCAGGTCCCGCGAGAACCCAATCCGGATCGCCAGATCAGTACACCGGCTGGGATCTGACGGCTTACTCTCCCGTACGCCGCGCAGGATGTTGGCGAAGGCCACGCCCCACAGCACCGAACACGATTGCCTGCAAATCGGCAACGAGATCCTCGATCGATGCGGACTGTTGCAGCAGGTGAAACGCGTCGGAGGCATGGTAGACGGCCGCACTGGCGCTACGCACAGCTGGTGCTCGGCGAGAACCTGCGGAAGCTGCTCGCGTTTCGCGGCCAGCCGCCAGTGCTGGTCGATACGGCCCTCGTCGAGCATCACCCGGATGACGGGTGTCCGGTGCGTGGCCGTGCTCGGCCAGCAGATCGGCGTGACGCACGGTGCGCGGATAGCCGGACAGCACCCAGCAGCCCGGCGACCGGGTCAACCGTGTCCGAGACGAACTCAGCCAGCACCTCGTCCGGTACCAGCTCGCCGGCCTGCATGTGGCCCGCGAACCGCCATCCCCACGCCGTGGCGCCCCGCACTGCCGCTCGACAGAGTTCCCCACGTTATACGCCCGGAGTCCCACGGCATCACCGAGCAGCAGCGCGGCGCCCCATGCGTCGAACACGCCAGGCTCCGCGATAGCGGCTATCTTCCGCACGCTCTCACCCCGAACATCCAGCGAGCGCAGCTTACCGATGACTCGCGTACGCACTCCGGCGCTGGTCCGATCCCGACGACGAGGCGGAAGCCATCATTTCCGGCTTCAGCCAGCACGAACGGGATCCGTTTCGATCCCGGGTGTGGTGACGTGCGTAGCGCGCGGTCGGCGGCAGAAGCGGATGGGAGGAGATCTTGGTGACTCGGCTTCCTACATGGCGACCGGGAGCGTCTCGATCCAGCAGCGTGCGACCTTTGCGGCCAGCAGAGATTGGGCCTGCTCGGCGTCCGCCCGGGTCAGGAACACTCCTGCGCCCGAGATCTTCGGCCTGTCTTCGCTGTCCACGTCGGTCATGAGGACGAAGACGTACCGGAATCGGTCACGGCGGAGCGGCCGATGGTCGTCCGAGTTCAACGCATGGACGAGGTCTTGGGCTGCCGCGGCGTTGAACCCTGCGTTCAGACCGAACAGCGGTCCCGTGGGCCATCGTGGCAGGTAGGCGTCCGCGGTATGGAAGAAGCTTCCCTGGACGCGGGGCAGGATGCCTTCGTGCCAACCGAAAGCCATGCTGATGACGTAGTCGGATCGGCCTTGGCTTTCCAGCATGAAGACCCGGTCGCCTCGGTCAGGGCTGACCCGAGGCAGCGCGGTCATGATCTGGGCCGCTTCACTAACGGTTGCGCATCTGATGACCAGCCCTGCGAAGCCGTCCCGGATTTTGATCGCTTCCACCGGCTTGAACAGCAGGTCGATTGTCGTTTCGTGTTCATCGTCGACCGGATTGCTGCGTAGCAGCAGCTGCCTGTGGCTTGCGGAGTAGGCCTCCATCGCGAACTGGCGCTCGCTGCGGAAGATCTCGGTACCCGGTACCAGCTCGCGATCTTGACGAAGCCAGGCTCTCGAGGTCATGCGGCCAGGATTCCGGCCTGAGGTCGCAGCGGTCAAAGCGACGTCAGCGGCTTATGCTCGTCGGACCTTGTCCGCAGCCCGTGGTCGCGACCCCCCGTCGACAGCAGTGCACATCAACCGCAGGGCCTCAAGCCGTCGGCTTCCGCAGTGCCCCTTGGTGCCGGACGACGCCCACCGCTCGGGTCGCCCAGCACTCGTCAGCGATGGCGAGTCCTCGACGAGGTCGAGGGCGAGCACGTCGGTGAAGAACGTGATCGTAGGGCGGTACTCATCGACGATCAGGGCAACGAAGTCGATCTGAAACCCAACAGCCCTCTCCTGCACGTTCGCCGGTGCGCTGAGAGCGGCAGATGAGGACGGCTGGGTTGAGGTCACGCAACGCAGCAGTTGACCTCAACCAGAGTCGAGGTTTTACGATCCTGATCGACTGGCAGAAAATCATACAAGATGCTCAGGAGCAGAAAGTGATCGTCACCATCGCCAAGGTTACCGACCCCGCTCGGTTCCTAGAGATCTTCGAGACCATCGGCGCGCAGAAGCGGCGGGAGCACGGCTGCCGAGGCGCCCGGGTCTATTTCGATCCTGACGACGCGCACCGGTTGTGGTCCATCTTCGACTGGGACACGAAAGACTACGAAAAGTTCCTCGCCGACCCGGAGATCCCGGCCATCGCACGAGAACTCGGGCTCCAGGCACCGCCCGTGCACGCCTCCGCCGCGACCGAGCTCGACGCCTAACCACCGCGCAGGGAGAGAGGCTTCGGTATGGATGTCACGCCCCCGCAGGTCCGCAGGTTTAGCTCGACGATTGGCGACGACGCCATCCGCTTCGGCGACCGGATCCTCATCGCGCCCGGCCTCGGTAAAGAGGCCGGCAGGTCGATGAGCGCCTACACGTCGTTCCTCTATGCCGGGGCGTCGGCCGACCTGCCGGCCTCCTACGCGGAGATCTGGGTAGTGCTCTGCGGAGCTCTACGAGTGGGCGCTGGAAGCGACGCCGTAACGGTGCACGCAGGGGACTTTGTTCACGTGCCCGAGCAAACGCCCGGGGTCGTTGAGGCCATTGAGGACACCACAATGGTCTGTGTGTCGGTACCCGCTCACTGACTAATATGCTAGATCAGCTGCGCGATCATCCGCAGGCCCAAAGACGGCGACCAGCACCGTCCCATGACATCCGCACATCGGCAGTTCGGGACGCTCTTGCACGGGTCAGGGAGCGCGAAGGTCTCCCCGCCGGCCGGGGGGGCACGGACGGCGGCAGATGTGTGTGGCCGTCAATCGGCTTCGTGTCGGTGGTCGAGCCATTGACGTACTGCCGCGAGGTCGATGTCGGTCAGTCCCAGGTACGGGTCGACGTGGTGCAGTAGGGCCGGTTGTGGGTGGTGTGCGGCGATCCATCGTCGGTCGGCGTCGGTGGTCTCGTCGTCGAGCCAGACAAACGGGCGTCCTGCCGCCCACCGCGCCACCGATGCGGTCTTCCAGTGCACGCCGCGCGGTGGTTCCTCGTCATCGTCGGACCAGTCGACCACGGGCAGAGCGGGAAGACCGATCCGGGGCGCCACGACGTCGTTCGCGTCGGCCATCCAGGTGCTGGCCCAGACCAGCTCGCCCGGCAGGGCGAGCAGCCGGCGACCGTCGGCCGGGTCGAGACGATCCAGCAGAGGGTTGCCGTCGCGGTCGTGGCCGTCTCCGGCCCTGCCGCTCCAACGACCGTCGGCCCCTGCGGGCCGTGCGCGGAGCGGGATAAGCACACCGTCGATGTCGACAAAGATCAATGGTCGTCCAGCGCTGGCAGGCACTGCCAAACCGTACCGCCGACTGCCGGTCGAGGCTCTTGGCCCGAGCGACCCGGAACCGTGGCCAGCACGCGACCGGCGGCCAGAAGCGGATGGCTGACTATCCCAGAGTCGGTGCCCGAAGGACGAGGCGTGCTGGCCAGTTCACTCTTGAGGGCATGACGCCGAGTTGCAACACTTACCCGCTATGAGCGCTAAGGGGCACCGGCGCCCGCGTCAGCCGAGCGATGAGGTCGCGGAACGACGCGAGCGACGCGACGTGCGGATTCGCGCGGAACGGATGGAGCTCGCGATGGCGGAGATCGACGACAAACCGCCGACCGACGACATCGAGTTCGGGCCCGGCCGCGATACGCGTGTTCGGCGGGGAGGACTGCCTGGCCTCGGTCGAGGTCGGTGACCCGCATGCCCAGCCACTCTGGGTGAACTCTAACCGGGCCTCGTTGTTGGCGACTTGATCGCGGCACGCCTGGCCCTTCGGCAACCCGCCACCTCGCTTTGATGCCGTGCAGCGATCGGACTGCGGCAGATGCGGATATTGTGCGGGGTGGTCTTGTAACCCTGAACAGCTCTTCTGATGGTCACGGAACCGGTCCCTCGTTGCCAGACATGGCGCCGAGTCCCCGGCAAATGCTCGCGAGGCGGTCGCGTGGTCAGGGGACAGCAGATCTGGGTGGCGACGCCTACGATGCCCGGCATGACAGGGACGATCGATTTCGCGGTGGCAGGTCCACTGACGACGATCGACACGCTCCACGAGCCCGCGCTGACCGATCTCCCGCGCGAGGCCGTGGAGATCTGCCGCCTTGT
This sequence comes from Micromonospora phaseoli, assembly GCF_900109115.1. Lineage (GTDB taxonomy): Bacteria > Actinomycetota > Actinomycetes > Mycobacteriales > Micromonosporaceae > Micromonospora > Micromonospora phaseoli. The sequence goes on along the minus strand of NZ_FNYV01000008.1, from coordinate 143,973 downwards.
TCACGATCTCGTCGTCCAGCCGACTGACGCGAAGGGTCTGAGCCTGCCCGACGAGCGGTTCGCCGAGAACCAACTCCGTCCCGTCAACGGTCTGATCGGCGCCCTGCTAACCCTCGACGCGGCCCCGCTGACCGTGGCTCGCGACCCCGCCCGGCGGGTGATCGGCACGTGCCGGCACTTCGCCGTGCTCAGCTGTGCCTTGCTGCGCTACCGCGGGATCGCGGCCCGAGCCCGCTGCGGCTTCGCCACGTATTTCCACCCTGGCCGGGGCGTGGACCACTGGATCACCGAGTACCGCCAAGACGGCCGCTGGGTGCGGATCGACTCCGAAATCCTGGGCGGCTCACTCGTTAGGGAACCCGAAGACCTCGCCACCGACGAGTTCCTCACCGGCGGAGAGGCGTGGGCGGCCTTCCGACAGGGGCACATCGATGCGGCGACCTTCGGCGTGTACGGCACCGAGAACTGGGGGCCGGCCGAGATCCGGGGAAACGCAATCAGGGATCTCGCCGCGCTGAACAAGGTCGAGATGCTGCCATGGGACGAGTGGGGACGCATGGCGGCCTCCTACAAGGGCAACACCGGCCCCGAATACGACGAACTCATCGACACGATCGCCGCAGTTTGCGCCACCGACGATCCCGACGCCATCACGAACCTCTACGCCTCCGAGGACCTCACCGTGCATACCGCGCTCCTGCAGTAACACCCGCGACAGCCTCCTCTGGCAAACGCCACCACGACCCCGATCGTCGGCGCGACCGCACGTCGAGCGGCCGCCGCAGGGCTGTCACAACCGGTAACGCCCGATCTGCGGCAGATCCGGACACTCGATCCGAGGCTCCGTCGCGTGATTCTGGCTTCATGGGCGTTGAGCCCCATGGCTGGGGTCAGCCGAGTCGCGTTCGCTGATCGCGCCTGGTTTCCGCCGATGGGCGGACATCAGGGCGTATGCGATCTCCACTCGCACACCTAAGCTCCTCACGTGTATTTCGTGGAGCGGTCGCGCGTGGATTCTCCGTTCAGCAAGTTGGTCTTCCACGTGCCCGAGATGACGGTGCTCGGCTGGTTCCAGCGCGCCTGGCATCACGACGACCGACAAGCGCTTCTCGACGCCGAGATCGGCGGCGGCGCCTACGGTTTCGACTCGATCTTCGAGGCGATCGAGGGGCATCGCCTGCCATGTCCACAGACCCTCGTCGAGCTGCGCGAGCTCCTGGACGAGCACCTCTGGGTCGAGTCTGACGACCCGATACGCCTCGACGAGCGGGGGCTGCGAGTGCGTACCAACGACGACGAGGTCGACCTGGCCTACTTCTTTTTCGAGGACGAGGCGATCGTCGCCCACCCCGACCGGCTCGCGTACCTCGTAAACGACACGTGGCCGCTGCCCTCCGGCGCCGCCGCGCGCGGCGCGACCTTCACCCCTGACGTGGCGCTCCGCGTCGTCGGCCCACCTGGACCCGGTCCGGATTCCGTCTACGCGGTCCGCATCACCTGGCAGCACACCGACCACAACGGCACGAACCTGGACCAGCGGGAAGCGACCGTCTTCCCCGGCGTCAACCTGCCCGGACTTGCCGACCACCTACGCGGTATCACCGATCCCGTGTCCCGGGAACGCTTCGACGCCGACCTGCTGCGCTCACTCGTCGGACCCGACGACGATAACATCGGCCCCGCCTTGGACCGTTACGTCTGCCTCGAGCCATACGACTTGTCGACTTTCGGAAAGTGGACCGCACCCAGCTACGAGCAGATCCTGCAATGGAAGCTGCCGGAACCACCACCGGAGGCCCGTGTCGCGGTGGATGAGCACCTCGCCCAGGCCGCCCGCTACATCGACGACTTCTTCGGCCACGAGCAACTGTTCCTCTTCGATACACAATGGGCCGCCGCGCACCCCGACCTGGCGCTGTCCCTGCTCCGCTATGCCACCCACTGGGACCCGTTTGCGCCGTGACGGCTTCCCGAACACTCAGTTGCGTCGCGGGCTCCTGGCCGCCCGAACAGGTTCACCTCGGAGGCGGGACTGAGCTTGCCCCATCCGCACATCGGCATGAGCGTGCACCGCGTCGGGTCGTGGAGGCGCGTCGGGCTGAGGGGGCTCGCGCGCAAAGAGCTACCTGCGTTGACAGCACTGCATCCGTGACGGTGGCGCCGGGTTCGAAGATCACCTTCGACCGGTGGCTGCGCGTCATGCCGCGGTGTCGAGCGGCTGCCAGTTCGGGTACCCGCGGCAGGCGTGGTCCGAGCTCGATAGTGCCGGACGCTGGTGACGGCAGCGCCGCGAACGAGAGCGAGCCCCTTGTCGATCTGATTGGAGTAGTTATCAGATTCCGATCGATGATGTCCTAGGAAGCTTGCAGGGGTTGAGGCGTCTCACGTCACGGAGCAGCAACCCACCCGCGATGCCTTTCCCGGGCACCGCAAAGACGGTGCCAGCATCGCCCGGGTGGCTGTTACGTTCCGGACTCGGTTCTGGTCGGGATGGCACGGCTGCGGTACCCAACGGTGAGGCCGGCAGGTGACGTTGACGTTCCGTAACATGCGACCATCCAACACGCGCCACTCTGCTTCCGCTTCTGCCGAGAAGCGGATGCGGGCCGGTAGGTCGGCATGGGAATCTTGCCGGATGATCATCTCAGTCGAGCGACGCGATGTCATCCGACGGGTTGCGGGCTTGATTCCCGCATTGCAGAACGGTGCCTGTGCCCGCGTGGCGGTCGATGGTCCGGATGCATCCGGCAAGACGATGTTCGCCAATGAGCTTGCCGCCGAAGTTCAGGCGTCCGGCCGCCCTGTCGTGCGGGTCTCTCTCGACGACTTCCACAACCCGCGAGCGATCCGATACCAGTACGGACGGGAGTCACCGGAGGGCTATTGGCAACACGCCTTCAACTATCCGAGGTTCCGCAGCGATGTTCTCGAACCCTTCCGCCCGGGTGGCACACGGCTGCACCGGCCTGCCGCACACGACCTCGCCACCGACGCCCCCCTCGACCCGGAACCGCTTACCGCTGCGCCTGCCGCCGTACTCATCGTCGACGGCCTCTTTCTGCAACGCGACGAGCTGGTCACGGCCTGGGATCTGTCGGTGTTCCTGGACGTGCCCTTTGCCGAGACAGCGAGGCGCATGGCGATGCGCGACGGAACAGATCCCGATCCCGCGCACCCGAGTATCCGTCGCTACGTGGAGGCGCAACGCATCTACTTCGAAGCCTGTACCCCGCATGACCGTGCCGACGTCCACATCGACAATCAGGACCTCAACGCACCACGCATCATTCGACCATGACGCACTCGACTGGCAACCCCACCCAGCCCCGTCCCAGCCGCGGTTGCGCAACTGCTACACCTTTCGGTCGACGAACACCGCGATGACCGATGGCTGTTCCCTGGGCGGCTGCCCGGCCAGCCCGTCGCCTACCAAACCCTGTACCGATGGCTGTCCCGGCTGGGATTCCCGCTCGTCGAGGCCCGCGTCTCCACCCTGCGCCGGCTCGTGCTGCAAGCACCCGCACCGGTCATCGCCGACGCGCTGGGCTTCCACCAGACCACTACCACCCGCCGGCACACCCAAGCCAGCGCAACCTGGAGCCACTACGTCACAACCATCAGGTGACCAGCCGGCTGGACCCGAGATCAGTTAGTCCTCTGGCGAACTGGGACTGACGAAGCCCGTTTCATAGGCGACCACCACTGCCTGAACCCGGTCGCGCAGATTGAGCTTGGCGAGGATCCGGGCGACGTGAGTTTTCACGGTCGCCTCGGACAGGTGTAGCGCCGCCGCGAGTTCGGCGTTGCTCAGGCCACCAGCCAGCAGGCGCAGGACCTCCGTCTCGCGTCGGGTCAGCGTGGCCAGGTCGCGGTGCAGCGTCGCGGTCTGCGGATCGCGGCGGGCGAAGCGTCGTACCAGGCGGCGGGTGATGGCGGGCGCGAGCAGCGCGTCACCGTCCTGGACCATGCGCACGGCCGCGACGAGATGCTCCGGCGTCACGTCCTTGAGCAGGAATCCGCTGGCTCCGGCCGCGAGTGCGGCGTAAACGTACTGGTCCAGGTCGAACGTGGTGAGGATGATGATCCGCGGCGCTGCGGCGGTCCCGGTGAGGATGCGGCGGGTGGCCTCGAGACCGTCGAACTCGGGCATGCGCACGTCCATGAGCACGACGTCGGGCTTGGTGCGGCGGACCGCGTCGACCGCCTCTGGGCCTGTTGCGGCTTCGGCCACCACGTCCACTCCGCCGGCGGTGAGGATCATGCGGAACCCGGTGCGAACCAACGCTTGGTCATCGGCGACCACCACTCGCACCGTCATATCGCCTCCCACGGGATCAGGGCCTCGACCTGGTAGCCGGCACCTGGCCGGGCTCCGGCGCGTAGCGTCCCGCCGTAGACGGCGAGCCGCTCCCGCAGCCCGATCAGGCCGCGCCCATCCGTCCCGCTGGTCGCGACCGGGATGCCGGGCTCGGTGTTGCCGACCTCGATCCGTAGGGTTTCCGGCGAATACTCGACGACGACCGTACCAGCGGCACCGGGCGCGTGCCGGACCATGTTGGTCAACGCTTCCTGCACCACCCGGTAGGCCGTCAGCCCGATGCCGGAGGTGACCGGTCGGCGCTCGCCCGAGATGGTCAGTCGCACCGGCACGCCGGCGTCATGCATGCGTTCGATCAGCTTGGGCAGGCCTTCGATCCCGGGCTGGGGGTCCTCCGGGTCGTCCGGTTCGGGCTGGGCCAGCAGGCCCATTACGTGCCGCAGTTCGGTCAACGCGGACCGGCCGGTCGACTCGACGGCGAGCAGCGCCTCCCGTGCCTGGTCCGGTGCGGCGGCGAGCACCGTCCGGGCCGCCCCGGCCTGGATGACCATCACGCTCACATGATGCGTCACGACGTCGTGCAGTTCGCGGGCGATGCGGGCCCGCTCACCGGCGACCGCGTCGCGCAGCGCCGCCTCGTGGGCACGGGCCTCGGCGGTGAGCCGCTGCCGATCTTCACCCGCCCGGCGCCGCCACACGTGGTGACCCCCGGCGGCGGCGACCAGCGGGGCCAGCAGGACGAACGGAAGATAGTCCGCGGACACCGTGATCAGCATCAGCTCGCGCAAGCCCATGGCAACCACCGCGGCCACCGGGACGGATGCCAGTGCCGGTAGCCGATACGGACTGTGCGCCGCCGCGCTGTAGACGGCGACGAGGCAGGTCAGCACCACGCACGGATACAGGTTCGGTTGCTGGGCTCCGTCCGTCACCAGAACCAGTGACGCGGCGGCCATCGTCGCCCAGAGCACCGCGAGCGGATATCGGCGGCGCAGCACCAGCGGCGCACACATGACGAAGACCAGCAGCAGCGCTCCGAGAGCCGATCCCGGCTGCGCCGGCTGCACCTCCGGCGGGACCATCAACGGCGGCAACGGCGGCGGGACCTCGGCATCGTCCGTCGCGGCCTGGAAGCACACGAGCCCGAGCGCACCGGCCAGCGCTGCGTCGAGCAGCAGCGCCCGCCAGCCTGGCCTCGGCAGCGGTCCCGTCGCCACGATGCCTCTCACAGGCCACATTCTCGCCGCCGGGCGCCGGTTGCGGCATCAGCCACGGTATGCAGCGCGACTACATCGCCGGGATGACCCCGAGCAAAGATCCGACTTCGACGGTACGACCGGTGCATCGCCGGACCGATGCACGGACCTCGTACCCGCACCTAACGTCACGGCCGTCCAGACGACCGGCCTGACCCGAGGGGCGACACATGACCGACCCGGTGATCGAACTACGCGGGGTGACCCGCCGCTACGACGAGGGCCCGCCGGCGCTGCACGACGTGTCGCTGACCGTGCAGCCCGGCGAGTCCGTCGCCGTGCTCGGCCCGTCCGGCAGCGGAAAGTCCACGCTGCTCAACCTGCTCGCCGGCCTGGACCGACCGGATGCGGGCACGGTGGCCGTCGCGGGCACCAGGTTGGAGAAGCTCGGCGAGGCCGCGTCGGCCCGCTTCCGGCGCGCACACGTGGGCCTGATCTTTCAGTTCTTCAATCTGCTCGACGACTTGACCGTGCTGGACAACGTGCTGCTGCCGGCCCAACTGGCCGGCGCCCCGGCTCGCGTATCGCGCGAACACGCGACCCGACTGTTGGACTCGCTCGGCATCACCCGGCACGCGCACGCGTACCCGGGACGGCTCTCCGGGGGCGAACGCCAGCGCGTCGCCGTCGCCCGCGCCCTGATCAACCGCCCCGCGCTCCTACTGGCCGACGAGCCGACCGGCGCGTTGGACACCGCCTCGGGCGAGGACGTCCGGCATCTACTCGACGAACTGCACCACAGTGGCCAGACCATCGTGCTCGTCACCCACGACCTGCGGCTGGCCGAGGCATGTGCGAGCCGCACGATCCGCCTGCGCGACGGCCGGGTAGAGGTGGCAGGGTGAGCGGCCTCAGCCGGGTAATCCGGTCCGGCGTACGGCGTCGCCGGGTGCAGACCATCGTCATCGGACTCGTTACGGCGGCCGCCGTGACCGCCACAGTGCTCGGCGCCGGGCTGCTGGTCGCGTCGAAGGCACCCTTCGACGACGCGTTCGCAGCCCAGCGGGGGGCCCACCTGACCGTGCAGGCGGACACCGGTGTGGTCACGGAGGCGCAGCTGCACGCGTCGGCCTCGGCACCGGGCGTGGTCGCCGCCGCCGGCCCGTACCGGGTGTTGGTGGTCACCTTCGCGGAGCGCGGAGGGATGCGGATGCCGCCGCTGACCATCGTTGCCCGCGCCGATCCTGGCGGCCCTGTCGACCGGGTCGAGCTGGCCGGCGGACGGTGGCCGGCCGGCCCGGATGAACTTGTGCTGGGCGGCGGCGCCATCCGCATTCCGCCCGGCGTCCGCCTGACCGCACCCGGCGGCACCGAGTTCACCGTGGTCGGTACGGCCCGGTCGGTCAGCGACACCGCCAGCGCCTGGGTGCTGCCGTCCGCAGTCGGCGCACTCGACGGGCCTGGAACGGCAGATGGATACCAGATGCTTTACCGGTTCGCGGATGCGAGCACCGCGACGGAGGTCGAGAGCGGCCGCGACGCCGTGCTAGCGACGTTGCCGTCCGGTGCGGTCACCGGCGCCCGGTCTTGGCTCGACGTGCGGCAGCGCGCCGTCGAGGACGCGGCCGTGTTCGTGCCGTTCCTCGTCGCGTTCGCGCTGCTCGGCATCGTGATGGCGGTGCTGGTGGTCGGCACGGTGGTCGCCGGGACGGTGGGTGCCGCCACCCGCCGGATCGGCATCCTCAAGGCGCTCGGCTGCACGCCGACCGGCATCGTCCGTGCCTACGTCGCGCAGGCGCTGTTCCCGGCCACCGTCGGTGCCGTCGCCGGAACTGTCACCGGGAACCTGATCGCGCTGCCGGTGCTGGCCGAAACCGGGCAGCTCTATGGCTCGGCGAACGCCACGATCGCCTGGTGGGTGACTCTTCTGGCCGCTGGCGGGGTGCTGGCGGTGGTGGCGGTTACCGCGTGGGTGGCCGCGCTGCGGGCCGGCCGGCTACGTACTGTGGATGCCATCGCGGTCGGGCGGGCGTCCGGCCCCGCGCGCGGCCGACGGGCATCGCGCCTGGCGGCGCGGCTGCCGGTGGCCAGGCCGGTGGGGCTCGGCCTGGCCCGCCCGTTTGCCCGGCCGGTGCGCACGATCGCGATCCTGCTGGCGGTCGCGACGGGCGCGGCGGCAGTGACGTTCGCGACCGGGCTCGGTGCGTCGCTGCTGCGAATCCAGACCGCCCTCCAACAGAACGTCGCGGACGTCACGGTGGGCGGCGACCCTGCCGCCGGACCCGCCGCCGCTCCGACCGTCGATCCCGCGACCGTGCTGGCGACGATCGACGCACAGGAGGGCACCCGAGCCAGATACGGCCTCGCGCAGGCCCCGGGCACGGTCGTGGGCGTACCCGACCCGTTTCCCGTCACCGCGATAACCGGCGACGCGGCGTGGGACGGCTTCGAGATGGTGTCCGGACGCTGGTTTACCTCCCCCGGCGAGGCCGTCGTTGGCGGACGCCTGCTGACGGCGACCGGAGCCCGGGTCGGTGACACCCTCACGGTCCAGGTCGAGGGCACGCCGGTGCGCCTGCGCATCGTCGGTGAGGTTTTCGAGTCCGGTATGGCGGTGTTCACCAGCACCGCCACGATTGCCGGTTGGAACCCGGTCGATTACCGGGTCGGGCTCACCCATGGCACCGATGCCGGCGACTACGCGGAAACGCTGACCGGCGCGCTCGCCGCCCAGGGCCTGACCGCGCGGCCGAACGGCCTGGGGACCGACCCGCTCCTCGTGGCCGTGCAGGGACTGACCGCCACGCTGACCCTGCTGCTTCTCGCGGTGGCCGCGCTCGGTGTGTTCAACATGCTCGTCCTCGACCTGCGCGACCGGGTGCACGATCTCGGCGTACACAAAGCGCTCGGCATGACGCCGGGCCAGACGGTCACGATGGTGGTCGCGTCCGTCGCCGGGGTCGGGCTGGTCGGCGGGCTGCTCGGCGTACCCGCGGGCATGGCGATGCAGCGGCTCGTCGTCCCCATGATGGCCGCCAGCGGCGGCCTGCACCTGCCGGAGACGCTGCTCGACGTATACGGGCCGGTCCCACTGGCGGCGTTGGCGCTGGGCGGGCCGCTGACGGCCCTACTCGGAGCGCTACTGCCGGCCGGGTGGGCGGCCAGGACCCGAACTGCGACGGCCCTGCGCACCGAGTAGCGCGGAACCCACAGGGTGCTTCCGGCCGCCGTACGGTTCGCGTACCCCGCAGGTCATCGACTGGCTCCGGGTGCTGGAGCCGACGACCGCGCTGTGGGACGCGGAGGCGGCGAACCGGGCCATGCCCGGCGCCGACGTCGTCGCCCAACGGATCCTGGACCAGGTTCGGCCCGGCTCCGTCATCCTGCTGCACGACGGCGGCGGCGACCGCGCACAGACCGTTGCCGCCCTCCCGCCGATCATCGAAGGTCGCCTCGCGGGCGGTTGTCGCTTCGTGCCCGTCGAGTCGTTCACGCCGACGCTGATCAATTGAGCGGATCATGTTTCACACCCCCATGTCCACCGGCACTCCATGGTCGAATGGAGCAACATGATGCGTGATGACCTGTTCGCCTACGTGGCGGAACGGGTGACGCGGCCGGTCAGGCCGGCGCCGCTTCGCCGATCGCCTGGTCCAGGATTTCCAGACCGAGGGCCAGTTCGTCCCGCGTCGTGGTGAGGGGTGGTGCGATCCGGAAGGTGCTTCCCATGCCGGGCAGTTGCACGACATTCATGTGGAGGCCGAGCTCGAGGCAGCGGCGGGTGACGTGGGTGCCGAGGACGTCCGAGCCCTCTCGCGTCTCCCGGTCGAGGACAAGCTCGATCCCCTGCATCAGGCCGCGCCCCCGTACGTCTCCCACCACGTCGTGTCGGTCTCTGATGTCAAGCAGGCCGGCGCGCAGGAACTCGCCAAGTTCTCGGGCCCGTACGTCCATCTGCTCCTGTTGGAGGACGTCGAGCACGGTGTTGCCGACGGCGGCGACGAGGGGGTCGGACACATGTGTGGTGTAGAAGAGGTAACCCAACTCGTGTGCCCGTTGTTCGATTTCTTCTGTCGTGATCATCGCGGCGAGCGGTAGGCCGGCGCCCAACGTCTTGGACAGCGTGAGGATGTCGGGCACTATGTCGTCACGTTGGAAGGCGTACCACGTGCCGGTGCGGCACAGACCGGTCTGCGCCTCGTCGACGATCAGCAGCATGCCGCGCTCACGGCATTTGCGTGCCAGGGCGACGAAGTAGCCCGGCGGTGGCTCGATGATGCCGCCAGAGCTGAGGATCGGCTCGACGATGCACGCCGCGAGACTTCCCGACGACTGGGCATCGACGAGGGTGAAGCCGTAGTCGAGCTGGCGCTGCCAGTCCAACTCGCCGTCAGGGGTGGTGAAGTCGGGGCGGTACGGGTTGGGCGTGGGAATCGCGAAGTTTCCCGGCGTGGGCCCGTAGCCCCGGTGGCCGGCGCTGTACGTTGCGGCGGCCGCGGCGTGCGTCATGCCGTGCCACGACTTGGCGAAGGCGACGATCTCGTGTTTGCCCGTGACGAGCTTGGCCATCCGGATGGCCGCCTCGTTCGACTCGGCGCCGGTCGTCAGCAGCAGCGCCTTCTCCAACGGCGCGGGGAGGGACTCGGCGAGCCGGCGTGCGAGGTCGACGACCGAGCGGGACAGCATGCCGCTGAACAGGTGGTCCAGCCTCGCGATTTCCCGCTGCACCGTGTCGACGATCGCGGGATGGCAGTGCCCGAGAATGGCGCTCATCTGGCCCGAGGTGAAGTCCAGGATCCGCCGGCCGTCAGCGGTGTACACGAAGCTACCGGCCGCGCGCTCGATGATCTCGGGCGTGAACGATCCGCCGTAGCGCACCAGATGGCGGGCAGCGTCGGACCAGAATTGTTCGGCGGTACTCCGCTTGGTGGTCAGCGTCATGGGCCTCACGATAGGAGTGTTCGTTATGCACGAAAAGCTCGTGTTTCTGGCTACGCTGTGCGGAATTCGTGCACAAGGAGTTTCCGATGCGGCTCAACACAGCACGCCTGGAGATGCTCAGCCTGCTGGACGGCCTCGGCACCATGCGGGCCGTCGCCGCAGCCCTGCACATGAGTCCGTCGGCAGTGTCAGCACAACTGGCGGTGCTGGAGGCGGAGACCCACACCGAACTTCTGCGGCGCAGCGGCCGACGCGTACAGCTCACGCCTGCTGGGCGTACGCTCGCCCGGCACGCCCGCATCATCCTTGACCAGGTCAAGGCTGCTGAGGCGGACCTCCGGGGCCGCTCCGGACAACCGACGGGGCCGGTACGCCTCGCGGCGTTCTCCAGCGCCATACGGACCGTCGTCATTCCGCTCGCCGCGCGGCTCCGGGAGGCGCATCCCAGGATCGAGCTTGAGGTCGCCGAACTGGACCCGCAAGCCAGCCATCCGGCCCTACGCCGAGGCGACTACGACATCATCGTGGCCGCGGACTTCATCGACGGCTCCATGCCGCTGCATCCTGACGTGCACACCATTCCCCTGCTCACCGACGCCATCGTGCTCGTGCTGCCGCGGCCGCAGGTTGCCTCTGACGCACCGGCGGACCTGGCCGACTTCGCCGAGGCGGCCTGGTCCATCGACATGCCCGGCACATACCTGTCCAACCTGGTGACGAGCGCCTGCCGGCAAGCCGGCTTCGAGCCAGTCGTGGCTGGCCGCTTCGCCAGCTACGAGCTGCTCCTGGCGCATATCGAAGCTGGCCTGTCCGTGTCGCTCCTGCCCGAGCTGGCCGTGGACCATCGATACCACGTCGCCACCCGCCCGCTACGCCGACCGTTGACCCGCCACGTCTACGCGGCCGTTCGCAGCCGCTCAACTCTCACCACAGCGAGCCAGATCGTCCTTCACCAACTTCGCGACCTCTCCGCGACTCCGCTATCTCGGCATGAGCGGATACCGGCCTGACCGACACGCCTGCGGTGGCCAGGCGATCCGACCGGCCCACCGTGATGGATATGGCCAATGAGCGCACCGCACTCCGTTCGGCGAGTCATGGCTAAGCTCGCAGCGACGACAGACCCAAGGCCAGTGAGGGGGAGACGATGGCGCGCTACGCGGTCCTCCTGCGCGGTATTAACCTCGGCAAGGCCAGACGCGTGGCCATGGCCGACCTTCGCACGGTGCTCACGCTGAGCGGGTACGAGAACGTCGCCACGTTGCTACAGAGCGGCAACGTGGTGCTGGACGCCGACCAGCCGGCCGAGGAGCTAGGCAGGACGATCGAGCAGCTGATCGAGGAGCGGTTCGGATTCGCCGTCGACACGATCCTGCGCAGCCACGACCAGCTGACGCGCATCGTGGCGAAGAACCCCCTCGGCGACGTGGCGACCGACGGCTCGAAGTACGTCGTGGCGTTCATGGCGGCGCCCCCGCAGACGCCCGTCGGCGCCGTGCTGGATGGCGCTGACATCGGCGACGACCGCTACATCGTCGACGGCACCGAGATGTACATCTGGTGCCCAGGCGGCCTGCGGGACAGCCCGCTGATGACCGTCCTCGGCAAGGCGAGGAGCGGACCGTCGACGACCGTGCGCAACTGGAACACGGTAGAGAAGCTGCTCACGATGATGGGATAGGACGCATAACCGGCCCGAAGGCCTCGTCCTGTCTCAAGCGGACGACACGAAGCACTGACCAGGCCATCCGCATACCCCAAGCCACGATGAGAATGACTCCTCGATGGCCGACGATCACGGCGCCGTCGGTGAGCCGGGCGCTCCGGAACGACGTCATGATCCTGATCGCTGCACCCAGTCGCACCCGGCGACCACCACCAGACGCCCCTGTCCCGCAGCCAGGTGGCACCTGTTGCGGCAGATTCGGACGCCGCGACACGTCATCGTCGGAGCGCTCCGCACGCCCGTCCCGACGCATGGTCAGCGGGGCCTGCACCGTGGCGTGGGGTCGCTAGCTACCGTCAGAGCCAGTATTCCGCATGCCAGAATCCGACATGACGATTCGCCGTGCCGTACCCGATGTCACAACTGCTGACCCGGCCGCGAGCAGCGGCTTTTACCAGCTTCTCGGCTTCCGCGAGGAGATGAACCTGGGCTGGGTGGTCAACCTGGTCTCACCATCCAATCCCACCGCCCAGGTCATCCTCATCACCAAGGATGCTGCGGCCGCGGTAAATCCGGACCTCAGCATTGAGGTCGACGATGTCGACGCCGTCTACGAGGCGGTACGCGGGACGGGCGCAGAGATCGTGCACCCGATCACCGACGAGCAGTGGGGCGTCCGGCGCTTCTTCGTTCGCGACCCGGACGGCAAGGTGGTCAACGTCGTCAGTCATCGCTGACCGGCAGGAGGGCGAGATCGGTGCCCGGCGAGGATGACGTCGGCCAGCCGGGCTACTGCGCGATGACGCAGTGAGGACCCGCCGATGACTAGATCAACACGAACTCTACTGTCCCTTCGAGCCCCTATCGAGCCGCCTGGCGGATTGGTTGAGCGTCGCCTCATCAGGACGGGGCCGACGAGGCCGACCAGGTCCGCGCTCTGGCCGAGGAGTGCCCAGCTCATCGTGCCCCGCATCCCCGGCACGCACTGCTGCGCCGAGATCGGTATGGGCAGAGGCTGGCGCCACCGCGATCAACGCCGAGGACGTCAGCCGGCCCAGCTTCGCGGTCGGGCTCTCGACGCTGCCGTCCGGGGCGTCGCCCGACGGTGATCGCGTCGCCGTCGCAGGTCAGTCGTGGCGGTGACGCACGATGTAGTCGACGTAGCGGATCGTGTCCTCGCGGTCGTCCTCGCTGATCGAGTCCCACAGGTCCGCCAGCCAGTAGAGCGAGACCGACAGCATCCAGGCCCACCCGCGTACCCAGGTCGCCTCGTCGAACCCGAGCGCCTCCCGGTAGGCAGCCCTCGCGCGAGCATCGAACAGGCTCCAGCCCGGCCGCACCTCGACCGCCGGATCGCCGCGGCCGAGACCGCCGAAGTCGATCACCCCGGTGAGCCTGCCCCGGTCGACCAGCAGGTTGCCTGCCAGGAGATCACCGTGCAGCCATACCGGCGGTCCGGGCCACTCGTCCGCCGCCATCGCCTCGTCCCACGCCGCGGTCACCGCCCGTCCGTCGATCCGGTTGCCCAGCGCCGCGATCGACCGGCGGGTCACCTCGTCCCGCTGCACCAGCGGTACGCCGCGCTGAATCCCCTCCTTGAGAGGCCCGCCCATCGGGTCGATCGCGATCAGCGCGCGCACGAAGCCGGCGAGGTCGACGGCGAGGTCGACGAGGTCCTGCCCGGCTTCCGGATTGCGCCCGTCCAGCCACGGGACGACCGTCCACGGCCACGGATAGTCCCCGCCCGGCCGGCCGACCGCTACCGGCACTGGCACCGGCACCGGAAGATGCGGCGCCAGCCGCGGCAGCCAGGTCGAGTCGGTCGCCACCTGGTCGACCGCCCACTGCGCCCGCGGCAGCCGTGCCGTCAGGGAATCACCCAGCCGGAACAGCGCGTTGTCGGTGCCGTTCAACGGCTGCGCAACGATCGGCAGGTCCGACCATTCGGGGAACTGCTCGTCGATCAGGGCGCGTACCTGCTCGACAGCGACGACGATCTCTCCTGGGCGCATCGGCGCGACCGTAGAACCCGCTCGATCATCCTGTCAATCGCATTCGGACCGCGCCGAACCGTGTGCCGGATCGACCGCCTGTACGGCGGCCTCGGCCTCGGCGGCGAACCCGCCGGTTCCGCCGTCGGCGTGCAATCCGGCCGGGTCGTCACCGTCCCCGGACGGTCTTCCGGAGGCGCCTCCTGCTCCATCAGGAACAACGGCACCCGTTGGGATAGCGCAAGGGGGGTCGTCCCATCTGGGTGAGGAGCGCCTGCAGGTCCGCGTGATCTTCGCAAGCCGGTAGCATGTGGCCAGTGGGGTGGGAGGCACTCGGGCGGTGGGGTGACGACGCGGTTCGCGTCGAACGGCTCGCTGGCGGAGTTGCCAACGATGTGTGGAGCGTGCGTGTCAATGAGCGTCTCGCGGTAGGTCGTCTCGGCACCAGGAGCGACGCTGATCTCGCGTGGGAGACCGAGCTTCTCCGATACCTGGACCGTGCGGGTCTGACCGTGCCGGTGCCGACCCCGGCTGCGGATGGTCGGCTGTTCGTTGACGGTCTGGTGGTGATGACCTATCTGGATGGCGGGCCGCCTGAGACGGCGGCTGACTGGCGTCGCGTGGCCGGCACGCTCCGCGAGCTGCATCGGTTGACGCGGGGCTGGCCGCAGCGCCCGGGTTGGCGATCGTCGACCGACCTCCTGCACGCCGAGACCGGGACGAGGATCGACCTGGGCGTGCTGCCCGCTGAGGGTGTTGCTCGGTGCCGGGCAGCGTGGGCGCGGCTCGCCGGACGTCAGACGTGCGTCGTGCACGGCGACCCCAACCCTGGCAACGTCCGGATGACCGCGAGTCAGGTTGCGTTGATCGACTGGGACGAGTCGCACGTCGACGTCCCCGACTTCGACCTTGTGTTGCCCGGCAACGCTGCTGGCCTCGACGACGTCGCGCACGACATCGCCGCGCAAGCGTCGGCCGCGTGGGAAGCCGCCGTCTGCTGGGGCGACGAGTACGCAGTCAAGCGGCTCGCCGAAGTTCGAGCGATCTGAGAACCCGTTCGTCGAATGGGACTGTTGGCGGGTCGTCGCCCCGACATCTGAGCCCGGGGTGACGGCGCTGGCCTTCGCCGAGGACCCGGAGCTGGGGACGATCTCCACTCCGCACGGCCGAGTGATCCGTCGGCACGGGCGGCGCGCGCAGCCGTGCGGCCGAGCGCAGGCTCGGTGGCGATCGGGAGCGCGGTCAGTCCCGCGAGGCCGCCTCAGGCAGACCACTGCGGAGGCGGTCCAACTCGGCGAGGTACATCGCCTGCATGCGGTCATGGTGCCGGACCAGCAGCATGACCTCCTCGACGCTGTAGCCCTCGATGAGCCGCTCCGCCCGCTCGGCGAACCGCTCGTACGGTCGCTCCAACTCGGCGATCCGCTCCGGGCGCAGGGTGACGATCACCCGCCGCCGGTCCGCCGGATCGCGGTCGGCCGTCACGTAGCCCGCCTGCTGGAGCCGGCGGAGCATGCTGGTCACCGCCCCGGTGGTGAGGTTGGTCCGCTCGGCGACCTGCCCCGCGGTGGCGGATCCGACGTCCGCCAGGTAGTCCAGGCACTCCAGGTCGCTCACGGTGAGGCCCAGCCGCTCCGCGATGGCGTACCGGAACACCATGGACAGTCGCGACGTCTCCCGCCCGGCGCGCATGAGGTCGGCGATGGCGGATGCACGGGCCGGCTCGTGGGACATGCCGGCAATCATGCCTCCGGTACGGTGACCCGGTGCAGCCGAGGTAACACGCGGGTCAGCATCCAGTGGGGTGCGGCCGCGCCCCCGGTGAGGCGGCGCATCAGCCTGGCGGCGGTGTCGACGGCGCGGAAGGCGTAGGGCACCATCTCGTTCTGGTAGCCGGCGATCGCCTCCTCCACCGGCGTGCCGTTCGCCCGGGCCTCGACCAGCCGGTGGCCGAGCAGGGCGGCGTCGCGGAGCGCGGTGTTGCCGCCGTGAGCGCCGAACGGTGGCATGGCGTGCACGGCGTCGCCCATCATCGTCGCCCGGGGCACCGCCCACTGGCGTGGGCGACGGCCGGTGGCGAAGAGGTTGAGCACCGTGGTGTCCAGTTCGGCCGTGTCGACCAGCCGTCGGATGAGCGGGTGGAAGTTCGCACTCATCCGGGCGGCCAGTTTCCACAGCGCTCGCAGTTCGCCGCGGACGTCGAGGGGCACCTCCTCCTGCCGGAGCAGCAGTGCCCACATGACGTAGTCGTCGCCGGTGGGTGCGTAGCTGCCCGGGGCCAGGCGCGCGAACGCCTCCCGCGGGCGTTCGCCGAACCGCATGGAGGTGAAGAAGAAGGCGCGGCCAGGGCGGTCGGCGATGGCCAGGACCCCGCTGGTACGCAGCGCGTCCGGGATGATGCTCTCGCCGTTGCGCCGTAGGGGCGACCGGCCGTAGATGCCCGCCATCGGGGTGTTCGCCGGGTCCGCGTCCGGCATGAGCTGCGCGCGCAGCGCCGAGCCGACGCCGTCCGCGCCCACCACGACGGTTGCCGCGGCGGCCCCGCCGTCGGAGAACCGTAGCCGCGGCCTTGCCGGGTCGCCGCTGTCCACCGCGACGGCGGTCTTGCCGTAGTGGATGCGCCCGTCCAGCCCGGACTGCAGGATCGACCGCAGGGTCAGCCGGTCGACCTGGCGGGTCGCGTGCGGTTCGTCCTTGAAGTTGATGGTGAACGCGTCCCGCAGCCGGCTGTCGGTGAAGCGCAGGTGCCCGCCGGGCTCGTCGCCGGTGGTCAGCGCCAGGCGGTACAGCGGGCGGGGCAGGCTCTCGCGCAGCGCCTCCAGCCCGTACCGGTCGAGAATGATCCGGTGGCCCTGCCGCCGGACGAAGGGGCCGGGATCCCGCTCGTAGACGTGCACGTCGATGCCGGCGCGCATCAGGTACTGGGCGAGGCAGAGGCCGGAGAGCCCGGCGCCGGCGATGGCCACCGAGAAGTCAGTCGATATGCTCATCCAGTTATCTTAATGGCTAAGATAATCTGGGCAAAGTCGCCAGCATGGGAGTCCGCCCTTCTGCCTCCTCGCCCTCCAACTCCAACGGGCTGACCGGGTGGTGACGCTGGAGCCGGCCGGCAGCGACTGGGCGGAGCGGTTCGCCACTTCGGCTACGACCCGGCCGGTCGCTTCCGGACGGCATCGAACACCATCACCGGCATCAACCTGATCATCGCGTACAACTCGATGTCGCAGGTCGCCACCATCACCTACGGCTCCGGCAACGTCCGCTCACTCAGTTGCGGCGGTCTGCAACGGCTGAAGACGGAGACCCTGAAGAACGGGGCCGGCACCACGACCCTCGGCTCGATCAACTACGGGTACGACGACAACGGCAACGAGACCTCGAAGGTTGTCACCGGCTTCGCGGGTGGCAGTTCAAACACCTATACGTACGATCTGGCGGACCGGCTCACCTCGTGGAACGACGGCACGACCAACGTCGCGTACGCGTACGACGACTCGGGCAACCGCACCCAGGTCGGTGCCCGGACGTTCAGTTGGTGGCCAGGCCGAGGCGGTACCGACGGTGATCGCCATCGACGGCAAGATATTGGTCCCGGTCGCGTTGCGGTGGGTGTCAAGAGGGCGCGCGCCGGCATGGCGGGGGCACCGGGCGGTCAGCTTGCGAGACGGATCCGGGCCCATGCCGCGATGCGTTCGGTGACCCAGCCATCCATCGGCCCGCGGAGCTGAGCTCGGTACCGCCACAGTCCTGGCTGCCCGGGGTCGCGGCGTAGCAGGTGGGTGAGGTCGGGCGGCACTTCACCGTCGAACGGGCCGGTCACCAGCCGGCCGATGCGTGAGACGTCGGCCGGGTCAACCTGGACGTCCTTGCCGCCGGTGATCGCCAGCACCGGCCGGTCGATGACGGCCAGGTCCGGGCCTGGGTCGTGGGCCAGGTACTCGCGTAGCCAACGGTCGGTGAGGCGCGAGCGGGGCATCCGGTCGTGTCGGTCGGTGGTGGACCGGCGGATTCGGTCGCGCTCGCGGGCCTGACGGCGCACCAGTACCGGGCCCAGCGGCCGCAGAAGCCGCGGCAGCGTGGCTGCGATCCGGTCGCTCTGCCAGGCCATTACTTGGTCGCCGGGCTGTGCGGCACCCGCGAGCAGCACATAGCCGGCGGGCGGTGCCACGGCCCGTACGAGGTTGGCCGCCACCACCGCGCCAGTCGAGTGCCCGACGACGAAGACCCGCTCCGGGTCCACCGCGGGGTGGGCGCGCAGCGCGGCGAGGGCGGCTGCGGCGTCGCGGCACTCGTCGTGGAAGCCGGTGCTCAGGTAGTCACCCTGCGAGGTACCCACGCCCCGTTTGTCGTAGCGCAGGGTGACGCAGTCGTGGTCGGCCAGTGCCACCGCGAGCTCCCGGCCCAGTCCCAGTGCCATCCCGGGCATTGCGGAGTCGCGGTCGATCGGCCCGGAGCCGTTGATGAGCAACGCGGACGGGTGACGGCCGTCCCCGTCTGGCCGACTGAGCGCGCCGGCCAGCAGCGCTCCCGCAGCCCTGATCTCGACACTCTGCTCCCGCAACGATCTACCCTTTATTCTCACTTCTGAGAAGCATCGGAGCTCAAGCTAACATTCTTGATTGTGATAATCAACGCCGAGCCGGCGCGATCCAGCGCCGGAATCGTGGAGACCGTGCTGCATCCGGGCCGGCTGCGCATCGTGCACGCGCTCATGGACCGCGAGCTGACCGCACGCCAGCTCAGCGCCGAACTCAGCGACATCCCTCAGGCGTCGCTCTACCGACACGTCGGGCGCCTGGTAGACGCGGGGGTGCTGCGGGTGACACGCGAGGAGCGGGTGCGTGGCGGCACGCAGCGCACGTACACGGTGGTGGAGTCCGCGGTCACCCTCGGCCCCCGAGACTTCGACGCGGCCTCTTCGGCCGACCACCAGCGCTACTTCGCCGCGTTCGTCGGCGCGCTGGTCGCCGGATTCGACCAGTACCTGCGGACCACCGACGCCGCCCCCACCCGCGACGGCGTCGTGTACCAGCAGATTCCGGTCTGGACCACTCCTGCCGAATCGCGCCAGCTCGCCACCGCGATCACCGAGCTTCTGCGACCCCTGCGGATGCGGACGGAGGGCCGGCACCGGCGCCGGACGACGTTCGCGATGGTCCTGCACCCTGACCCGGCCCCGTAGCGGGCACCCGTTCATGGCCGACACGGGGATGCCAGTATCGGCAGGCGTCGCCGCCGGAACGGGCGCGCCGGGAATCCGTCACATCACCTGGCGGAGCACCCCCAGGGGCGCGCGGACCGGCTCCGGTGCCGTCAGCGCCTGCGCGAGATCCGGTTCGCGGCCGGTGAGGCTGTCCAACACCTCGCCGGCCGCCCCGTGCCCCTGCGCGTCGCCGTCCGCACCCGCCACGACGAACACGTCGTCCTCTGCGACGCCGATCTCGTACCGCGTTTCGGTGATGTCCCGCAGTGCGAGCGTGGCGGCCGGCGGGTGGCCGGCCAGCACACCGACGCCCCCGGCGAGCAGCAGACCGTACATGGTGACCAGGGGGAAGTCCTCGGCCCGCGACTCCGGCTCGAAGCCCAGCGCCAGGGCCACATCGCGCTCGTGGATCCAGGCATCCCAGAGCATGTGCAGGGACAGGGTCGACCAGTGCAGTTGACGGCCGCTCGGCGAGGGCATCAGCGGGCCTTCGGGCCCGGCCGTCCGGGCCTGGAACAGCTCCCGCTCCCGTTCGATCAGCACCGCAAGGGTCTGAATAGTCTCCTCCGGGTTCTGTGCCGGCGAGTCCGCCAGCCACAACTGCGGGGTGGTGGCCGGCAGGATGGGGCCGTGGCGCAGGAACCGCTCGACGTCCGGGCTGCCGCTGAGCAGGGCGATGTGCAGCTCGGCCACGTTGACCACGTGCCGGACCACGTCGTGCACCGACCAGGCGGTGCAGCGGGACTTCGCCGCCCAGCCCGCCGGATCGAGTTGGGTGACGAGGCGGAGGAAGTTTGACCGCTGGTGCTCAAGCGCCGTGCCGATTGGTTCCGGGCCGGCGTTCAGACCGCGCTTCTCGGTGAGTACAAGGTCAGACAACGGACTACCCTTCGGAGAGCGGATGGATGACTGGACCTAGCCGCCCGCGCCATCGGGGACGAAGTGTCGGTCCATGGGCAATCATCGGAAACGGTCGGCTCGTTACTCCACATTGGCCTGTAGGTCAGCCGGATAATCGCGGAGGTTGTGCCCCGACCACCGGGCGCAGCTCGACCGGGTGGTTGAGGGGGCGCGCCGAGGTGCCGGGCGCGGCGGAGAGCAGGGCGGCGATCTCGATCGCCCGCCGGGGCCTCGCGCAGTCGATCAACCAGTACCCGGCCAGGGCGCGAGGGCCGGAGAAACGCCTCATCGTCGACGCCGGCCCGGCGTTGGCGCGGACGACCAGCGCCCGCCGATGATGGGCCAGCGTATGACTGCTCACCAGTTCCCCGGTGGTGGTCAGGGTCTGGTTGAGGTCGTCGAGGTACCGGAAATGCGTGCGGAGGTCGGCGTTGCTCCAGCCGATCGTGCCGGGTACCGCGATGCTGTCGCGGTCGAGCCAGCTGAGCAGGATGTACCGCACGGTGACCTCCCTGGCGTGGCGGTGAAGCGGCGCTCACCTCATGGGTCGAAGCAGGGGGTGCGGTTCTCGACATTCGTCTGCGTCGAGTGCGCAACGACATCGACAAATAGGCGGTGCGAGTTCTCGCAGACTGCCGAAGTCGCCAGGCCGATTCACTACGAAACCGGCATACCTGCCATGTCGCCGCGTCGCCGGTCCGTCCGTGATGGACGATCGAACGATGACGGGCGTCAGTGACATGTGGGGTCAGGCGCGGGACCGGCTGCCGGGGATGACCGCTCGACTTCGCGACCTGGTCGGTTGCGAATCCCCGCCAGGGGCTGCCGGGCAGTTGGCTGCCTGTGCCGATCTCCTGGAGAACTGGGGAAACGCGGCCCTCGGCAGGCCGGCGCGACGGGTGTGGCTCGACGGCCTGCCCCACCTGCTGTGGCCGGCCGTGCACCAGCGGGTCCTGCTGCTGGGGCACTACGACACGGTGTGGCCCCCGGGCACCGTCCGGGACTGGCCGTTCGCGGTCACCGGAACCGTGGCCACCGGCCCGGGTGTCTGCGACATGAAGGCCGGAATCGTGCAGATGCTCGCCGCGGTGGAGCTGCTTCCCGACCCGTCACAGGTGGGGTTTCTGCTCACCTGTGACGAGGAGAGCGGATCGCCGGCCTCGCGCCCGCTGATCGAACAACAAGCGGCACGCTCCGGCGCGGTGCTGGTGGGCGAGCCGAGCACCGAGTCGGGCCACGTCAAGATCGCGCGCAAGGGCGGCTCCGTGTACCGGGTGACGGTGCGTGGCCGGGCGGCGCACGCGGGCGTCGAGCCGCACCGGGGCGTCAACGCGGGCGTCGAGCTGGCGCACCAACTGCTCGGCGTCGGGACACTTGCCGCCGACGGTACGAGCGTCACGCCGACCGTGCTCACCGCAGGCACGATGACCAACGTCGTCCCGGAGGTGGCGGTGATGCACGTCGACGTGCGGGCGTGGAGCCGTGATGAGCTGCACCGGGTGGACGACGCGTTGCGTGCCCTCGTACCGCGGCTGCCCGGCGCCTCGATCGTCGTCGAAGGCGGCGTCAACCGCTACCCGATGCCCGAGGCGGTCGCCCGCCCCCTGCTCCATCAGGCCCAGGCGGTCACCGCCGAACTGGGGCTGCCCGCCATCGACGGCACGTACGCCGCCGGCGCGTCGGACGCCAACTTCACCGCCGCCCTCGGCGTGCCCACCCTCGACGGGCTCGGCGGTGTCGGCGGGCACCCGCACGCCCGGGGCGAGTACGTGGATCTGGCCCGCGCACCCGAGCGGGTCGCACTGCTCACCGGCTTGATCAGGCGGCTCCTCGCGGCGCGCGACCACCCGCTGACCGCACTCGCCCCGTAGCCTGGCGGCGGGCCGCGACGACGCGGCGTTGCCAGGTGACCGGAAGGCGGCGAACGGGTGCCTCACCAGCGGATCCACGGCTCGCCCGACCCAGCCGGCACCCGGGTCGGGGTGGAGGAGGAGTTCTTCCTGGTGGACCGGGAGAGCCGGACGGTGGCACCCGGAGCCGCCAGCGTCGTGGCGCGGGCGCGGGAGCAGCTCGGCGACCGGGTCTGCGGGGAGATCAGCACCGTGCACCTGGAGACCCGGACCCGCCCGGTCACCTCCCTACGAGTCCTGCTGGGCGAGCTGGCCGAGGCGCGCCGGGTCGTCGCCCGCTGCGCGGTGGACGAAGGACTCCGCCTCGTCGCGTCCGGCACGCCGATCATCCAGGCCGACGGTCCGGCACCGATCGTCGAGGGCCCGCGTCCGGCCCGGGGCACCGCCATGTTCCGTGGCCTGCACGACGACCTGGCCATCTGCGCGCTGCACGTGCACGTCGAGATGCCCGACCGCGAGTACGCGGTGCAGGTCAGCAACCACCTACGGGCGCACCTTCCGCTGCTGATCGCGCTGAGCGCCAACTCGCCGTACTGGCGTGGACGGGACACCGGTTACGCGAGTTGGCGCACCGTGATCTGGTCGCGTTGGCCGGTCGCCGGGCCGCCACCCCGGTTCACCTCGGCCGCGCACTACGAGCAGACCGTGGCGGCCGTCGGCGCAGCCGGTGCCACTGTCGACTCCGGCACGCTGTTCTGGGATGTGCGTCTGTCGGCCACCCACCCGACCCTGGAGATCCGAGCCGCGGACGTGCCGGTGACGGCAGCGGAGTCGGCGTTGTACGCGGCGCTGGTCCGGGCGCTCGTGGTACGCGCGCTGGCGGCGGTGGAGCAGGGCGAGGCCGACCACGACGTGCCGGCGGAGCTGTTGCGCCTGGCGTACTGGCGTGCCGCCCGTGACGGGCTCGACGGTGAGCTGCTCGACCTGTCCACCGGTCGGCTCGTACCCGCTGCCGCCATGGTGACCGGGCTCGTGGCCTCGCTGCGGCCGGTGCTGGAGCAGCTCGGTGACGGTGAGCTGTTGGACGGGTGGCTGCGCCGGTTGCTGGCCGCCGGCAGCGGCGCCCACCGTCAGCGGACCGTGGGACGCCGGACGGGCCGCCCCGCCGACGTGGTCGACTACCTGATCGCCAGCACGGTCAGCGGCACCGGCACCCGGGAGCCGGCCGAAGAGAGCTTTCTGCCGTAAGCGGTGACGGTCGCGTCGCGGGATGCTGGATCGGTAACCGATGGCAGGAGGCGGTCGATGGACACGACGGGCGGCGGCCACCGGACGGTGGGGCGCGACGAGGCGGAGATGCTCAGCGTGAGTCGGGCCTTCGCGGACCGGATGGCCACCAGGCGGTCCTTGCGGCACTTCTCCTCGCGGCCGGTGCCGGTGGCGGTCGTCGAGCAGGCGGTCCGCGCGGCGGCCACCGCCCCGAGTGGGGCGAATGTGCAACCGTGGCGGTTCGTCGTGGTGACCGATCCGGAGCGGAAACGACGGCTGCGCGCGGCCGCCGAGGCGGAGGAGCGGGAGTTCTACGAGCGCCGGGCCACGGCCGACTGGTTGGCCGCGATCGCGCCGCTGGGCACCGACTGGCGTAAGCCGTTCCTCACCGACGCGCCGGTGGTGATCGTCGTCTTCGAGGTGCACCAGGGGCCGAACACGCCCAGGCCCTACTACGTCAAGGAGTCCGTCGGGATCGCCGTCGGCGTGCTCATCACCGCCCTGCACCACGCCGGGCTGGCGACGCTGACCCACACGCCCTCGCCGATGCGCTTTCTCAACGAGGTCTGCGAACGCCCCGCTGAGGAGCGGCCGTACGTGGTGATGCCCGTCGGCTACGCGGCACCGGAGGCCACGGTGCCGTGTCTGCGCCGCAAGTCACTGCAGGAGGTTATGGTCCGGCTCTGATCCGCTGCCGTGTCGCGAACGGCCGAGCTCCTGGGCGAAGTACCGGCACAGCGGTTCGATGTGCCGGTCGGCACGACGCCACTCGGCGAGCAGATCCTCCAGCAGATGAAGCTCGTCCACCAGTGTCTGGCCGTGGTAGCGGCGGATGACGGGGTGGATGAAGGCGCTCTCGGCCGCGCGTTGCGGCTGCGGGTGGCGTTCGATGGCGAAGACGTCGCGGTAGTCGTCGCGGCCCCACCGTAAACCGAAGGTGTAGTAGTGCGCCTGGTCGTGGAACCGGGCGCGGACGTAGTCCTCCGGCAGGTCGGCGTAGTGGCGCACGGTGCCGGTGGAGTCGTCGACGACCAGGGCGTCGCAGAGGAACTCGAACTGGGTCCACAGTGCGGAACTCCAGTTCACCCGGTCCAGCACGAGCGAGGTGAGGATGCCGGGATCCCGGGCGACGTCGCGGTGGGGCAGTGGGACACCTTCGTACCGCTCGCGCAACAGCGCGGTCAGCGTTCGCAAGTTGTAGCGGAAGCCGTCGATGAAGGCGGAGGACGCCCGTTTGAAGTCGCGGTCCTGGGCGATGGTCCCGGCGAAGTAGAGCCCGTCGACGTTCGTCGACTGCCAGTCCGGGCGGGTCGCCGGCATCCGGCCGCTGGGCACCAGCTCCGGACGGCAGCCGGCGGTGAACAGGGAGGTGTCCATGGCGAAGCCGGTGCAGCGCAGGACCGAGTCGTACGGCAGCACGGCTGTCTCGCCGTCGGCGTGCGTGTAGGTCAGGTGGACCTCGTACCGGTGGTCGTCGCGGCGGATCTCGTCGATGACGCAGTCGAGCACCGCGTGCAGCGTCTTGAACTGGTAGCTGTCCAGCACCGCTCCGTGGTGGCCGCGTACGTCTCCCGGGTGCTTGGTGTTCCAGGCCAGGCGCAGCGGACGCGGGCTGGCCAGGTGCACCATCGCGGCGTGGCCGAGGATCGCCGAGGCGGTCTCGAACGCGGAGTTGCCCTTACCGATGATCAGTACCCGTTGACCCGCGTAGTGGCGCGGGTCGACGTCCATCTCCTCGTAGCCGACGGCGTGTTCGATGCCCCGGATCGGCGGGACGTTCGGCCGGCCCCAGCCGGTGGCCACCACGACGCATCGGGCACCGATCGGGCCGGTCGCGGTGTGCACGACGAAGCCGTTGCCGGTGGCTTCGATTCGCTCGACCGCGGTGTCGAACCGGAGCCGCAACTCGTGGTGGCGGTGAAAGTCGTCCAGGTACCGCACCATGTCGTCGGCGTGCGGAAAGTACTCCTGGCTGTACGTCGGGAAAGGCAGGTCGGCGGGTTCCTGGAGCAGCGAGTTCCAGTCCCAGCGCAGCCGGATCTCCGGATCGTCGCTCACCGCGTGCACCTTGTTCAGGGAGATCAACCGGCGGTGTCGGGGGAAGTGGCGGAAGAATCCCGCCGGCGCCGACTCCCTCTCCAGGGTCAGGTAGTCGCAGCCGGCCTGGTGCAGGTAGTAGCTGAGCTGCAGGCCGGCCGGGCCGCCGCCGATGATCACATAGCGGTGCCGTTCGGTGACGTCGGGATCGTAGGTGTCGTCCATCCGCTGCGCCTCCCGTAGTCGGTGCTGTGGACAGAGACGTTCCCGACCCCGGTGGGCGCTGTCAACGGGCACCGGGCGGGTGGTCCCGTCGGCGGGGCCGCTGCCCCGGTGAACGACGGCCGGCACCGGAAAATTGAGCACGTACGAAGAAACCCGCGACCGGTGTGTGTGTCACCATCCGGACAACCCGCTGCGTCGCGACGTCGTGACGAGCAGTCATCCACATCGGAGGTGTCATCATCGCGCACATCGATCTGGGCCTCGACGAAGTGCAGAACCCCGGAATCATCGGCCTGATGCGGTATCGGCCGGAGACCGCCAAACCCCTCAACGAGCTGGCCGAGGTGCTGCTGCGCGGCCCGAACTCGCTGAGCCGGGGGGAGCGGGAGCTGATCGCGGCGTACGTCTCCGGCCGCAACGAGTGCGAGTTCTGCTGTACCTCGCACTCGCTGTTCGCCGCCGCCCAACTGGACGAGGGCCTGCCGTTGGTGCGGCAGGTGCGCGCCGATCCCGACGCCGCGTCCATCTCGGCCAAGCTGAAGGCCCTGCTGCGTATCGCCGCGGCGGTGCAGCAGTCGGGTCGCGACGTACGCGCCGAACTGGTGACATCCGCCCGCGAACAGGGCGCGACCGATGTCGAGATCCACGACACCGTGCTCATCGCGGCGGCCTTCTGCATGTTCAACCGCTACGTCGACGGGCTGGGTACGGTGGCGCCGGAGGGGCCCGACGGGTACGGCGAGTCGGTGCGTCGGGTCGTCGAGCAGGGCTACGGTGTCTGAATTCGGTCCGGCCTACGCGGCCTTCGTGGCGCGCCGCCGGCGCGACGGGGCCGGTTGCGCCGGCTGGACCTCTGCCGTGGGTGGCGGTTGCGCCGGTGGGGCGTCCGCCGCCCCAGGTGGCTTCGCCGCGTCGCCGCCGACCTTGGCGGCCACCAGCTCCAGCACGGCGGCGCGGTAGTCGTCCCGCTGGCCACCGGGGTCGAACCGCTCGGTCATCGCGTCGACCAGAGAGGTCGTCCGGGCGAGTTCCGGGGCCGGCACCGCCACCGGGGCGGACAGGAAGGGAAACTCCGGCACGCGTAGCTCGTCCGGCCAGATCATGGTGTGCAACATCAGCATGTCTCCGCGTACCCGGATCGCCGCGAGGCGCTCCACCTGGCGGAGCGCCACCCGGGCGAGGGCCGTGCGTCGGCTGTCCCGCAGCGCGTCCCGCAGCAGCGTGTACGGCAGCACCGCGACGTCGTCCGGTTCCAGGAAGTATGTTCGGTCGTAGAGGATGGGGTCGATCTCGTCGGTACGGACGAAGCGGCCCACCTCGATGGTGCGCAACATCGGCGGCCGCAGGGCGGTCAGTTCCTCGTCGCTGACGACGACCAGCTGCCCGTCGTCGACCTCGTACCCCTTGGCGACGTCCTCGTAGGCCACCTCGCGGTCGCAGTCGTCGCAGAACCGGCGGATGCTGATCCGGCCGCCGTCGTCGCGGTGCACCTGCCGGAACCGGATGGTCCTCTCCTCGGTGGCGGCGTGCACCCTGACGGCGATCGACACGAGACCGAAGGAGATTGCGCCCTTCCACATTGCCCGCATTCGCGCTCCCGGCTGGTCGTGTTCCCCTGCCGTCAGCGTGGCACGGCCCGCCGGGCAGTCGCTTCCTTCTCCGTGCGCGACCACCGCGGGTCCGTCCTGTCGCGCCCTCGGCACCGTGGAGGATGCGGCCGGCGGCAGGGCGCGGCGACGATCGGGCCAGACACCTGAACCCGGCCGGGCGCCGGCGGGACGACCAGGAAGGGGCGACCGTGTGAACGCGTCGTTGGGGGGCGGGAACGCCAAACACGTACCGGTCAACCAGGTGTTGCGGGAGTACCTGCTCGCCTCGACCTCGGCACCGGACGCGACCGTCCGCGACCTTGCCCGTGCCACGGCGGAGCTCGGTGAGGTGGCGGGGATGATGGTGCCGGTGGAGCAGGTGGCGCTGCTGACCCTGCTGACCCGGCTCGTCCACGCCCGTACGGTGATCGACGTCGGCACCTTCACCGGGCTGTCGGCCCTCGCCTTCGCCCGCGGTGTCGCTCCCGGCGGCACGGTGGTCACCTGCGACAACAGCGACCGCTGGCTGGAGCTTGCCCGGGCGCACTGGCAGCGGGCCGGGGTTGCCGACCGGATCGACTTCCGGCTCGGGCCGGCGGCCCGCACCCTGCGGGCGATGCCCGAGCGGGCGGCCGTGGACATCGTCTTCGTCGACGCCGACAAGCTGAACTACCCGACCTACTACGAGCTGGTGGTGCCGCTGCTGCGTCCGGGCGGTCTGTTGTTGCTGGACAACGTGCTGCTCGACGGCTTCGTGACCGCGCCCGACCTGGCCGCCGACCCGCTGCAGCGGCGGTGCGCCGCCGTGCTGCGTGAGGTGAACGCCGCCGTGGCGGCCGACGACCGGTTGGAGGCGGTGATGCTGCCGATCGCCGACGGGCTCACCGTCGCGCGGCGGCGCTGACCGGTACCGGCGTCGCGGCACCGGCCGGCGCCGCGACACCGGTCACAGGTGGTGGGGCAGGTCGAAGGCGGAGAAGACCTCCGGCGGGAACGCGGTGATCTCCGCGATCATGCCGCCTTCCACGCGGAAGACGTTGAGGACCTGCGGGCGGTACAGCGACTCGCCCGGCCGCCGGACGTACCCGGCGACCGCCGGTTGCCGGTTCGCGCGGGTCCCCAGCGCCCGCCACTCGCCGAAGTAGGCCGGCGAGGTCGGGTCGAACTGGGCGAGCAGCCCGGCGGTGAACGTCTCCCGACCGACGATCCAGAACGGGTCCGGCGGCATGGTGACGCGGACGTCGGCTCGCAGGAGCTTGGCGAAGCTCACCGCGTCGGCCTTCTCCAGCGCCTCGATGCATCGTTGGACGAGCGCCCGCTCGGCCTCGGCCGGATCCGTGGTCGCGCCCCACTCGATCGGGCGCGGCGGCAGCCGGTCCTTCAGCGTGGCGCGGGCCCGTTGCAGGGCGCTGTTGGCGGAGGCGAGGCTGATGCCGAGCATCGCGGCGGTCTCGTTCGCCGGCCAGGCGAGCACGTCGCGCAGGATCAGCACGGCCCGCTGCTGGGCCGGCAGGTGCTGGACCGCCACGAGGAAGGCGAGCTCGATCGTCTCGCGCGCCACAACCTGCGAGTCGGGTTGACCCTCCGGCGGTGCGACGACGTCGAGCAGCCGGTCCGGGTACGGCTGGAGCCAGGGCACCTCGTCGGTGGGCGGCGGCGCGGTGTCCGGGTCCGCGCCGAGGGCCGGCTGCCGGTGCGGCAGTGGCGTGCGCGCGTTGGCCCGCAGGAAGTCCAGGCACACGTTGGTGGCGATGCGGTACAGCCAGGCGCGGACGGCGGACCGCCCCTCGAACGTCTCCCGCTTGCGCCACGCCCGCAGGTAGGTCTCCTGGACGAGGTCCTCCGCGTCCTCGAAGGACCCCAACATCCGGTAGCAGTGCACCTGCAACTCGCGTCGGTGCCGGTCGACCAGTGCCGCGAAGCTCGGCTCGTCGATGATGGAGGTCTCCTGCTCGGTGTCGTGCTGGGCCGCGTCCGCGCCGAGGTCCGCCATCGAGCTCTCCCCAATCCCTCGTGGATCAAGCATCCACGGGCCACTATACCGACGCAGCCGTGGGGCCGACGTCGTCGTGGGCGGCGATGCCCGGCAAGGCGGGAGGTGAGCGGGGCGGCGGTGGATGTGAGGGTGATGTCACGGCCGACCGGCGATGAGACCGAAACGAGGGGCGATGGATTCGACGACACCCACCACGGGCGACATCAGCCGGATGTACGACGAGACCGCCGCGTTGTCGCAGGTCTTCATCGACGGTCAGGAGCACCTGTCCTACTGGTACGACGATCGTGACGGCACTCCCGTCGTCGAGGCGGCCCGGCGGATCACCCGGAAGGCCGGTGCGGCGGTCGACCTGCGCCCCGGCGAACACGTCCTCGACGCGGGCTGCGGCGTCGGGGCTCCGGCCGTGCAACTGGCCGAGGAGTACGGCGTCCGGGTCACCGGGGTGACCGTGAGCGCGGTCCAGGTGCGGGAGGCGCGGAGTCGGGCTGGGCGGGCCGGGGTCTCCGCCCGGGTCGAGTTCATCCGCGGCGACTACCACCGGCTCGCCCTCGCCGACGAGTCGGTCGACGCCGTGGTGGCCATCGAGGCCCTGGTGCACGCCGTCGACGTGGCGGTGCCACTCACCGAGTTCCACCGGGTCCTGCGCCCCGGCGGTCGGCTGGCCATCACCGACTGCACCCGTGAGCAGCACGTGAGTGCGGCGCAGGCCGCCACCTTCATGGCGGATTTCAAGATCGCCCAGCTGCACTCCGTGCCGGAGTGGATCTCGCTGCTCGGTGCGGCCGGCTTCGAGGTCGAGGAGTACACCCAGTGCGGGCCGCGGGTGTACGGGATGGGCCTGCGGTACCTCAACCGGGTCGAGGAGTTGCGCGACGAACTGACCGCGAGCTTCGGCGCGGAGATGGTGGACACCCTGACGGCGTCGTACCGGAGCTACTTCAGCCGGCAGGCCGACATCGGGTACGCGATCATCGCGGCGCGTAAACCGTACCGCTGACCTGCCCGCCCACGGGCGTGCGTGCCCCGCCTGGCCGGGGCACGCACGCCCGGCCGTCGTGCCCGGACCGGCGGGCCGCCGAAAGTCCGCCGACCGTACCGATGAGTCGCCCGTGCCGGAGGCGTCACAACAGACGTGGCGCGAGCGTTGTTCGACTTGATGTCACACCAGGAGCCAGTCCGCGGAAATGTTGGAGGAGCGACCCGTGTCCGACAATGCCCAGCAGACGCCCATCCCGCCGCAACCCGCCCCGGAGCTGCGCCGTCTCGACTTCCTCGTCGGCACCTGGAGGCTCAGCGGCAAGACCGAGGTCGGCCCGATGGGTCCGCCGGCGGAACTCTCCGGGACCGAGACCTTCCAGTGGCTGTCGGGCGGCTACTTCCTCGTCCACCACTGGGACTGCGTGATCGACATGGGGGCCGCGGGCCGGATCCCGGATGTCGGCTACGAGTTCTTCGACTTCGACTCCGAGACCCGGAAGTACCGTACGCACTACTTCAGCAGCTTCGGGCCCTTCAACGAGGAGCAGAGCCGCTATGTCGGCGACTTCGAGGACGGCAGGCTCGTTCTGGTCGGTCCGGCCAAGTACGTGCGCCAGGCCAGCGACGACCGGACGATCAGCTACGACTGTGACTTCCCGGCGCCCGACGGCACCTGGGTCACCTTCATGCACGCCACCCTGACCCGGGTCTCCTGACCGGAGACGGACCGGGCGGGCACCGCGCGATCGAGCACACCCCGAGGAGATCGCGCGGTGCCCGCCCCGGCGTGGGGTACCGGGTCCACCACGCCTGGTACGCCGACCCGGCCGGCAGGGGTGACCTGCTCCCGCAGGAGGGTCACCAGGTATCAGTTCGGCACCGAGGTGATCAGGCCACCGTCCACCAGCAGCTCCTGGCCGGTGATGTAGGACGAACGGTCGGACAGCAGGAAGACCACGGCCTCCGCCACCTCGGCCGGGCGGCCCAACCGCCCCAACGGCACCTGGCGGCGGGCGCCCTCCCGGGCCTGCTCCGTGTCGGCGATGCCGAGGAACATGTCCGTCACGATGTAGCCCGGGCTCACCGCGTTCACCCGGGTGCCCCGGGTACCGAGATCGGCGGCGAGGGAGCGCGCGAGGTTCACCACCGCGGCCTTGCCGGCCGCGTACAGCGGGGTGGTCGCGATGCCCCGGTGCACCAGCCAGCTCCCGTTGACCACGATCGCCGCGCGGTCGGCCAACAACGGCAGCGACTTCTGGATCGTCTGGAAGACCCCCCGGACGTTGGTGTCGAGCAGGTCGGCGTACTCCACGCCGGTCACTTCGGCGCAGGAGTTGAACCGTGCGATGCCGGCGTTGGCGAACACCCCGTGCAGGCGGCCGACCCGGTCGCGTACCACCGTCATCAGGCGGTCGAGGTCGGACTCCTTCGCCACGTCGGTGGGGACCGCGACGACGCGCCCGGCGGCGTCGAGCGTCTCGACCGCGCCCCGCAGCCGGGCGGCGTCGCGGCCGGCGATCACCACCTTGGCCCCCGCGTCCAGCAACGCACGCGCGGTGGCCAGGCCGATGCCGCTACCGCCTCCGGTGATCAGGACTGTCCTGCCGTCGAACTCCGCCATGCGCCCAGCGTGGCAGTGGCGGGTGGGCCGGGCACCTTCGTCCGTGCCCGGTCGGCGGGCGACGCGTCGCCGGTGGCCGCACGTCCGAAGGTGCGCCGGTGGCGCGCCGGTTGGGAGGGTCGAGCCCGGACACGTCGCACCAACACCACGTCAACAGGGAGATCGCGATGACCGGCAGTCCGCAGCCCGACATCCCGCACGGTGCCGCCGAGCGGGATGTCCTGCGCTCGGTGGGGGTCACCTACGACACCGGCACCAACTTCGCCACCGGACAGGGTGAGCTGTCCCGGGTGCTCTGGAGCGCCGGCCGGATGGCCGACGAGATCGGCGCGATCCGGCGGCGGCTGCACTGCAACTCCGTGACGGTCTACGGCAGCGACCTCGGGCGGCTGGCCGACACCGCGCGTACGGCGGCCGAGGCCGGGCTGCACGTCTGGCTGCAACCGCGGCTCGTCGACCGGTCACAGTCGGAGATCGTCGACCACCTCGCCGAGGCGGCCCGGGTCGCCGAGCGGCTGCGCCGGGACGGGGCCGCCATCAGCTTCTCCGCCGGCTGCGTCCACTCCGTCTTCACTCCGGGCCTGGTGCCCGGCGGGCGCTACCACGAACGGATGGCCAACATCTTCGCCGACGCCGACCACCAGCTCCTGAGGCCGACCGACACGGTCGACCCGGTCGACGGCAACAAGCGGCTCAACCAGTTCCTCGACCGGGCGGTGGACGCCGTGCGATCGATCTTCTCCGGTGGGGTCGGGTACGCGGCGGCGCCGTTCGAGGACGTCGACTGGCGGCTGTTCGACGTGATCCGGCTGATGCACTTCTACACGCTCGGCTACCCGGCCCGCGACGAGGACCGGGTCGCGGAGATAGCGCGGTACCACCGGTGGGGCAAACCAGTGATGATCGCGGAGTTCGGCACCGCGACGCACGCGCGCGCCGCCGAGATGGCCTTCCTCTCCTTCGACGTGGTCGACCGCGGTGCAGTCCCGCCGACCGTCCGCCCCGGCGTACGGCGCGACGAGCCTGCCCAGGCGGACTTCCACCAGCGGATGCTGGACGTCTTCGTCCGGGCCGGGGTGCACGGCGTGGCGGTCAGCGAGTTCATCCACCCGACCCACCCGTACTCCGCCGACCCCCGGCTCGACCTGGACGTGGCGAGCATGGCTCTGGTCCGGACGGTCCGCGAGGACCACCACGACCCGGCGTCTGCCTACCGGTGGGAGCCCAAGCAGTCCTTCCATGCCCTCGCCGCGCGGTACGCCTCGCTCGGTGCGGCGGTGCCGCCCACCAACCGGGCCGGCTGAGCCCCGGTGGCCCGTCCGCCGCCGCCGCGGGTGGGCCACCGGAGCGCCGCGCGGACCACGCCGGAACGCCGCCACGAGGCGGGTCAGCGCTCGCGTGGCGGCGTTCACCGGCGGACGCACCGGGCCGGATCCGGTGGTGCGTCCCGGGTCGCGGTGCGGTTACCAGGTCACCAGCAGGGCAGTCAACCGCTCCATCGGACCGGTGGTGTTGCTGCGGACCTCCTCGGCCGGTACGGCGAGCCGTAGTCCGGGCAGCCGCTGGGTGAGCGTGCGGAAGGTCAGCTCCAGCTCGATCCGGGCCAGGTTCTGCCCGATGCACTGGTGGATGCCGAAACCGAAACCGAGATGGTGGCGTGGCGACCGGGTCACGTCGAACTCCTCCGGGGTGGGCACCAGTGCGGTGGTGAAGTTCGCGGCGGCGGCGCCGATCAACACGCCCTCACCTGCCCTGATGCGGTAGCCGGCGATCTCGATGTCCGCCAGCGCCACCCGGGAGATCGCCTCCACCAGGGAGACGTACCGCATGATCTCCTCCACCGCGCCGGTCACCAGCGCCGGGTCGGCCCGGAGCTTGGCGAACTGGTCGGGATGTTCCAGCAGGGCCAGGCTGCCCAGGGAGATCACGTTGGCGGTGGTGTCCTGCCCGGCGATCAGCATGAGCATCGCGTAGAGGATCAGCTCGTCGCGGCTCAGCCGACCCTCGCGTACCTGGTCGGCGATGAGGTCGTCGAGCAGCCCGGTGCCCGGCTCGCGTTCCTTCGCGGCGATCAGCCGGCCGAAGTAGTCGGTCAGCGCTGCCATCGCCGCGGCGGCCCGGTCCGGGTCGGCGTCGAACAGCTCCCGGGCCGGCCCGGCGAAGGCCACCCGGTCCTCGTACGGCACGCCGAGCAGGACGCAGACCGCCATGGACGGCACCGGCAGCGCGAACTCGGCCACCAGGTCCGCCGGCGGCCCGGCCGCCACCATGGCGTCGATACGCTGGTCCACGATGTCCTGGATGGCCGGGCGCAGCGCGTTCATCCGACGCACCGAGAAGCTCGGGATCAGCATGGCGCGCTGCCGGGTGTGCACCGGCGGGTCGACGCCGATCAGGACGTCGGTGTAGCCGGTGTTCGCCAGCTCCGCCATCTCGGCGCTGAGCGCGGGGAAGCCGTCGGCCCGGGCGTTGATCGACAACCGGCGGTCGGCGAGCAGGGCCCGGGCCTCCGTGTGCCCGGTCACCAGCCACGCCTCCCGTCCGTCGTAGAGCCGTACCCGGGACAGCGGTCCCTCGGCCCGGAACGCCGCGTAGTCGGCGGACGGCCGGTACGGGCACTGCCGTCCGATCGGGAAGGTCGGCCGCTCGGCGGGTGTCGTCGTTGGGGTCGACATGCGTTCTCCTCCTGGTCAACTCTCGTCACCGGCCGCCGCGGTGCGTCCGACGGGTGGCCGCGACCCCGCCGCCGGGGCGCCGGGCAGTTCCGCGCCGGGCCACAGGCGTTGATGCCCCACTCAGCCTGCCCGGGAGAGCCCTGGGTGTCTTCTTGCCTCGTGCGGCACCGTGCCGAGGGCGACGCCGGTCAGCGCAGGCTGGAAGATGTCAGCCGCCCGAGATCACCACGACGCTGGGAGGCGGGGTGGGGCGGCGGGGTCGCCCCACCGACGCGTGGGCCCGGGCGGGCCTCGGCGTTGTCGCCGGAAGGGGCGGAGATGCGTTGGTACGTCGAGTCGGAGCGGACGATCTACCGTGACCGGTGGTTGCACCTGCAGGGTGCGGACGTTGTGTTGCCGAACGGCGTCCATCTCGACCACCGGGTCATCCGCCGACCGGACGCCGCGTTCACCGTCGTCGTGGACCGTGACCGGATCCTGCTGCTGTGGCGGCACCGGTTCATCACGAACACCTGGGGCTGGGAGATCCCGGGTGGCGCCGTCGAGCCGGGGGAGGAGCCCGTCGCGGCGGCCCGGCGGGAGACGGCGGAGGAGACCGGGTGGCGGCCGGACGGGATTCTGCAACCGTTGGTGCGCCTGCAACCGATGGCCGGCCTGCTGACCGTGCAGCATCACGTGTTCCGGGCCGAGGAGGCGAGCTATCTCGGCCCGCCGGTGGATTTCTGGGAGGCCGACCGGGTGGTCTGGGTGCCTCGACCAGAGGTGCGAAGGCTGATTGCGGCCGGTGACATCGTTGAGGCGACCACTCTGGCCGCGCTCCTGCACCTGCTCACGCTCGGCTGACGTCGACCCCGTCGAGCCGGCGAGCCGGTAGCCCGTAATTCGGTATCGACTGAACCCTTTCGGCCCGAATCGCGTACCACGCCGACCTTGCGGTCCGACGCACCGAAGGGAGAAGGAAAAAGAGGACCGACTGGGGGCTTGCACAAATGAGGCGTTCGGGCCTCCCGGTGATGGTCGGCCGGCGGTACGATCAGGACACTCGAGCCTTTCGGAGATGTGTCGGGTGCCCGTGTCACGAAGCCATTCAAACGATCTGGGGATGGGTCATGGATTCTGCTGTCTCACCGGCCATCGCAAATTCGGAAAGTCACGGTCCGCGCTGGCGCCAGCGCGCGATCGGGGTCCTGGCGGCGGTGCTGGCCGCTGTTCTCGTCTGGGTGGTGGCGGTACCGCTGGCCGGGGTGGACCTGGCGGCCACGGTGGCGGAGGGGGAACCGCCGATGGAGATCGGCGTGGGCGCGGTGATCGCCTCATCGCTGATCATCTCGCTGCTCGGGTGGGCGCTGCTCGCACTGCTGGAGCGGGTCACCCGACACGGCCTGCGCATCTGGATGATCGTGGCGGTGCTCTTCACGGTGCTCTCCCTCACCGGGCCGTTCCTGGCGGAGAGCGGTGCGGCGACGGCCGTGCTCGCGTTGATGCACCTCGCCGTCGGTGGGGTTCTCATCACGGCGATGGCACGCAGCGCCGGCCGCTGACACCCGTCGCCCACCGTGTGTGGGCGGTCGTGCCGCTCCACCCACGACGGTCGTGCCTGCGCCGGACGGCGCAGGCACGACCTGGGAGGGCGACGGTGGATCAGCTCAGGGCCAGAGCCCGCTCGTGGACGGTACGGACCGAGTTGACAGCCAGCTGCTCGGTCGGCTCGACGGACCAGATCAGCAGGTCACCATTGGCGGCCAGGGTGAGCTGGGCATCGCACTCCTGGAGCGTCTGCACGGTCTTGTCCGTCGACGCCGGGTCGGTCCAGGGGAGGATGGTGGTGAGGGTCGAGGCGAAGGTACGAGCACCGTTCAGCGCCGGCGCCTCGTGCTCCGCGTAGGAGATACTGCCCCGCAGCGACTCGCCGCTGCCGGTGTCCAGCCGGATGGTGCCGGCGCTGCAGGTCCGCAGCACCTTGGCCACCTTGTCGATCGCCGTGCTGGCACCGCCCGGGATCTGGAACACCGCGGTCATGAAGTACCGCTGGAGACTCTCCGGCGCGGCGGCCTGCGACCGCTCACCGGAGTGCATGTAGCCCTCGACCCCGCTCAGGTCGCCCAGAGCGGTGGTCATCTCCAGGCACGCCCGGGGCTCGGAGGCGATACCGGGGCCGGTGCCGAACTGCCCGGTCCTGACCGCTTCCGCGATGGTGATGGTGGGCTGCACGGACGACGCGGTCTTGCGCTGCTCGCTCTCCGGCACCAGCATCTGCCGGAGCTCTTCGTTGTTGAACTTCGTTGGGGCCGCGGCGGCCTCCTGGGAGCCGGCCGTGGCCGCCCCGTTCCCCGCGAGGAACAGCGTGGTCAGGGCGGCCAGTGCCACCGCGGCGAGGGTGACGACGGTTCGCTTCTTACGCATGTTGTTCTCCATGTCGAAATGGTGGTACGTGATCGCGGAAATGCTCCGCGACCACTGAGGCGGGGGTCGCCCTCCCCTTTCTTTCGCCTCGTGAAATCAGTATGTCGGAACGGTCTACCCGTACCGCCTCCCGTAGTGCGCAGCGGTTTGCGGCCGGTGGATCTATTCGTGCGTTCGTCGTTATATTCGGCACCCGGCAATGAACGGAGGATTTATGTCCGCCGCTACGGTCGGCCGGTCAAACGGATCCGGGCCGCGGCGTGGCGCAGGACGTCGACGAGCCGGTCGGCGAACTCGTACGGGTGGGTGACATGTCCGACGTGCCCGCCGGGGAAGTCGACCATCGTGAGCCCGAGCAGCCGGGCCAGAGCCTGGTTGGGGCGGTAGGCGTACTGCTCGCGCGAGGTGCTGCCGCCGGCCAGCACCAACTGCGCCGCGTACCGGCGCAGCAGCGCCGGATCGGGGCGGTACGCGGGGAAGGTGCGGGTCTCGTGTTCGAACCAGAACACCTGGTTGCGGCGCAGCCGGGCCTGCAACTGCGCGAGCTGCTCTGGCGGGAGCTCGGCGTCCCTGGGTGGCCGCGTCTCGCCCGCCAGGCCAACGTGGTCGCGGAACATCTCGCGGGCGGCCTCGATGCCGTGCTCGCGGTAGGTCAGATACAGGTTGTCGTAGAACGCCAACCAGTGCGCGGCGTCGGGCAGGACCGAGGCGAGTGGTGGCTCGTGGACGACCACGGTGCGCAGGCGGTGCGGATGTGCCTGGAGCAGTGCCAGTGCCACGATCCCGCCGGAGCAGGTGCCGAAGACGTCCGCCGGCCCGTCGACGACGTGGTCGAGCAGATGCCGGGCGTCCCGGGCATCGACCTCGACCCGTCGGTGGTCCACCACCGCCTCGAAGACCGGGCTCCGGGAGAAGCCCCGTCGGTCATAGGTGATCACGGTGTGCCGTGTCGCCAGGGTGTCCGCCAACGGCCCGAACGGCGTGGCGTCGCCGTTGCCGGTGGGAACGCAGAGCAGCGCCGGGCCGTCGCCACGGACCTCGAAGTACAGCTGGGCGCCGGGCACCTCGAGGGTGCCGTGTCGCACTGGACTCATGTGGACCTCCTGGGTCGGACGGTGGGGCGCCGGCACCGGGTCCCGCTGATGCCGGCGGGCCGCAGCGCCCGTACCGAGCGGCGGCGGTGCGGGGCGCGGTCGTCCTTCGTCGGAGGAGGCGGTGACGCCGGCATCGGGGTGGTCCGTGCGGTCGGCCCGCTGACCTGGCGGGCGGTGTCGGCGCACGTGACGAGTCGTGGGTCGACGGTAGGAGCCCCCGGGTTCGGCGGGCACCTTCCTGGATGCGGCCGGGTGTTCCCGCGTCGCCGGACCGGCGGGCCGGCGGGCGGCGGGCGGCGCCGCTGTGCCGTGGTCGCCGGGCCCGGGCGGAACGGCGCCGCCGGGACGCCTCCGGAAATGGGGGACGCAGTGCCGTCACGTGCCGCTCGGATAACCGTCGACAGTATTTTCGTTACCGCGCGGGACGACGTGAGAAGTGCGATTGATAATTGTTCCCGAAGTGCCCGTGTAGCCGTGTACAAGGAAGCCCGGAAACGACTGTTCCGGGTCGCATCGGGATGCGACCCGGAACAGCGTCGTCGGTGGAGCTATCGGAACGAGATCGCGGCGCCCGCGCCCTCACCGAGGTTGTTGAACATGCCGATGCCGCACGGCGTCCTGCTGCAGTGCACGACGCCCCACGGGGTGCCGTCCGGGCCGAGGGTGCCCCGGTAGGTGAGGCGTACCGTCAGCTTGGCGGAGAGCGTGCCGCTGGCGGTCGTGCTGACGCTGATGGTCTCGGCGCCGTTGCACGGCATCTCGTTGCCGACGATGGCGCACTGACCGATGTGGAAGACCGTGCTCGGACGCAGCCCGGCGGCATCGACGGTGACCACCTGGCCGTCGGCGAGGCCCGTCGCCGGGGTGACGGTGACCGTGGGGGCGGCGGGGGCGGGGGCCTCGCCGGGCTTGGTCGGGGCGCTGGCGGCCGGTGCCGATCCGGTGACGGTGAGCCCGAGGGCCATCACCGCACCGATGCCGAGGGCGGACAAGGTGCGTTTCCAGTTCCTGACGGACACGTGAAGCTCCATTTCCTGGACGAGGCACACTTCTGCTGGGACCGGTCGTTTCCGCTCCGAGGGAGCAGGGTGACGTGACCCGACGGAAGGTGGGGCACCCGTGTCGTGATGCATTGTCGTCCGTCGAGCCACATCCAGAGCGCTCTGACAGTTATGACGACGGGTCTGCCGCCGGATAAGCGGTCCGGGGCGAATAATTTCAGCGATCAACCCGTGGCATCAGCATCAGCCGTAGCGCCTTTTTGTCCGGCTTGCCGACCGGGGTGTGCGGCAGCTCGTCCAACACCACGAGACGCTCCGGCACCTTGAACGCCGCGAGGCCGCGTGCGGTCAGTGCCGCGGCCAGCCGACGCAGCGTCAAGCCGCGCCCGGGATGCAGCTGGACGAAGAGACAGAGCCGTTCCCCGACCGCGGGATCGGGCATCGCCACGGCCGCCGCCTCGGCAATCTCCGGCAGCTCCTGCGCGAGCGTCTCGATCTCACCGGCGGAGATCTTCTCGCCCGCCCGATTGATCAATTCCTTGATCCGCCCGCAGACGACGACGTCGCCGCCATCGGTGAGTCGGACCAGGTCGCCGGTGCGGTACCAGCCGGCAGCGGTGTAGGAGACGGCGTTCTGCTCCGGCGCCCGGTAGTAGCCGCGCGGGGTGTACGGGCCACGGGTGAGCAGCTCGCCGATGGTGCCCGCCGCCACCGGTCGTTCCGTACCGGGCTCCACCACCAGCAGCTCGTCGAACGGGCTGAGCGGTCGACCCTGCGTGCGGTACGCGATCTCGGGCGGCGCGCCGACCGGTGTGTAGCAGACCAGTCCCTCCGCCATGCCGTAGACCTGTTGCACCTCGCACCCGAGGGCAGGGCCGAGCGCCGCGGCGAGTTCCGGGGCGAACATGGCCCCGCCGACGTGGACCTGCCGCAGACTGGACAGGTCCCGTCCGCAGTCGGTGGCCGCCACCGTCCAGGTGATCGCGACCGCCGGGACCAGCGAGGTGGTGGTGACCCGCTCCGCCTCGACGGCCGCGAACGCCGGGCCCGGACGGGGCGACGGCAACAGGACCGCCCGGCCGCCGCTGTACAGCGTTCCGAGCACCCCCGGGTTCGCCAGCGGGAAGTTGTGCCCGACCGGCAGCACCGCCAGATAGACGGTGTCCCGGCCGAGCCGGCACACGTCGGCGCAGCGCCGGATGTTGTACTCGTAGTCGTTGTGGGTGCGGGCGATGACCTTCGGCACGGCGGTGGTGCCGCCGGAGAGCAGGAACAGCGCCACGTCGTCCCCGGCCGGGGCGAGGGCGTCCAGCCGGCGGCGCCGCGCCTCGACGTCGCAGTCGGCGCGCAGCAGGGCCCGCCCGTCGACCCCCGGAGCGCGGGTGCCGTCGCCGAACACGAAGACGGGTGTCGGACCGGGCAGCCCGGCCGCCACCCGGTACGCGAGCGCCTGGTGGTCGTAGTCGCGCCAACGGTCCGGCACGATCAACGCCCGGACCCCGACGTGGGCGGCGATCGCGGACAGTTCGTGCTCGCGGTGTTGCGGCAACATCATCACCGGGGCCACGCCCAGCCGGAAGCAGGCGAGCGTGACGACCACGAGCTCCCAGCAGTTCGGCAGTTGCAGCAGGACCCGGTGGCCCCGGCGCAGCCCGTACTCGCTGAGGTGCTCGGCCAGGCTGTCGGCCAACTCGGCCAGCTCCCGGTAGGTCAGTCGGCGATCGCCGTCGACCACGGCGACCTGCTCACCCCACCGGTCCGCCCACTCCCACAGGAAGTCACCGAGCGGGCGGCCGCGCCAGCACTCCGCCGTCCGGTAGGCGTACGCCAGGTCCTCCGGCCAGGTCACGAGCCCGTCGTCAATGGTCATCGCGTGCTCCTCGTGCCGGTGGTGCTCGTCAGGTGGCTGGCGAGGAACTCCGCCACGCCTTCGACAGTCGGCCGGTCCCACAGCAGGGTGGTCGGCAGTGGCAGGCGGAACTCCCGTTCCAGGGCGACCCGGATCCGCGTCGTCATCACCGAGTCCAGCCCCATCTCCGACAGCGGGCGGTGCGGGTCGATCTCGCTGCCGGGTAGTCGCGTCTCGTCGGCGACCTGCGCGCTGATCCGCTCCCGCAGGTGGGCGCGGAGCGCCGCGACGTCGAGCCCGGCCCACGGCGGGTCACCGCCGTCCGGTGCGAGATCCGTCCCGTTTCCCGATTCCAGCTCGCCGAGCAGCGGCGGGCGGCGGCCACCGGCCGTCTCCGGCAGTACCCGCAGCACGACCGGCTCGCCCAGGTCGTGCCGGTGCGCCTGTTCCCAGGCGGCGAACGCCTCGGCGGTGCTGACGTCCGCGGTGCCCCGCGCGGCCAGCTCGGCGTCGATGACCGCGCTGGAGGTGGACATACCGAGTCCCCGCCAGGACGTCCACCGGATGCTTCGCGTCCCGGTGTCGCCGGCCGCGCGCCGGTACCGGGCGAGACCGTCCAGGAAGGAGTTGCCCGCCGCGTAGCTGGCCTGGCCGGGCAGGCCGAGGAGTTGGCCCGCCGAGGAGAAGAGCACGAAG
Source organism: Micromonospora phaseoli (assembly GCF_900109115.1). Taxonomy (GTDB): domain Bacteria; phylum Actinomycetota; class Actinomycetes; order Mycobacteriales; family Micromonosporaceae; genus Micromonospora; species Micromonospora phaseoli. The sequence continues at coordinate 102,472 of NZ_FNYV01000008.1, read as the reverse complement.
AAGTCGGTGCTACCCGGCGGGAAGAGCGTGTGCAGGGTCATCGCGGCGACCTTGGGCCGAAGCACCCGCCGCAGCGAGGGCTCGTCGAGCGTGTCGACGGTCCGGTCGTCCAGTACCCCCGCCGCGTGCACCACCCCGCGTACCGGCGGCATCCCGAAGGTGGCGGTCCGCAGCAGTCGGGCGGCCTGGTCCGGGTCGGCGATGTCGAGCGGCGCGACGGCGACCGTCACCCCGGACCGCTCCAGGGCCCGGATGGTCCGCACGGCCGCCCGTTGCCCCGGGTCGGTGAGCCGGTCCCACGTCTCGCGGGTCGGCAGGCCGCGCCGTCCGACCAGGACGATCCGGCGGGCGCCGCGCGCGGCCAGCCACGTCGCCACCTCCAGGCCGAGCGCTCCCAGCCCGCCGCTGATCAGGTACGTGCCGTCGGGCCGGCAGGACAGCGGTGGCGCCTGGGGGCCCTCGGTGACCGCCCGCAGCCGTGGGACCAGCGCGTCGCCCTCGCGTACCGCCACCACATCCTCGCCGTGGCCCGTGCCGACGAGGGTGACGAGGGTCGACAGGTCGCGTCCGTCGTCGCCGACATCGACGACGCCACCCCAGGTCCCGGGCCGCTCGCCGCCGATGATCCGGCCCAGTCCCCAGAGTGCGCAGTGGCCGAGCGACTCGCGCCGGGTGCCGGTGCGAACGCCTCGTGTCACGCACCACAGGCGGGCTCCCCGGCCGGCCGCGACCCGTCGCGCGGTCCGGGCCAGCAGCCAGGCGTTCGCGGCGACCAGGCCGGGCACGTCGTCGGTGCCGGCCTCGGCGGGTACCACCAGGACCGCATGGCCGTCGAGCAGCTCGCCGGCGGTGATCTGGTCCGGGTCGGTGACCCGCCGGCACGGCACGCCGCGTTCGTTCATCCGGGCCGCCAGCTCGTCGCCGAGCGGGGTCGGTCCTCCGACCAGAACGACCCCGTCCGGTGGGTCGCCGGGCAGGTGCGGCGCCGGTCGCCAGGCGGTGTCGTACACCAGCGGCGTCCGGTCGTCGAGCTGTGCCACGTCCCGGTCGAGCAGTCCGTAGCGGAGGCCGGTGAGCCGGCCGACCACCTCGTCGTGCGGGTTGACCAGCTCCACGTCGACGAGGTCCGCGGCGCGACGGTGGACGGTGACCCGGGCTCGGGCAACCGCCGCCGGAGACAGCGTGACCCGCGCGATGTGCGCCGGCATCCGCAGCGCCTCCGGGCCGGGAAAGACCACCGACGCGATCGACAACGCGGCGTCCAGGATCGGCGCCCAGCTGTGGCCACCCGGCGCGGCGTCGGCGTCGGCCTCGACGTCGGCGACCAGACCATCCGCGGTACGGCCGAGGTGGCGGACGACCCAGGGAAAGCCCATCGCGGCCACGCCGAGGCAGGCCAACCGGTCGACGACGTGGTTCTCGTCCAGCACGTCGGTCACCGCGGGGGGCGCGTCGGCGCGGGCCGACAGGTCGGCGTGCGGGTCGGCGGCGGCGACGATGTGCGTCACCCAGCCCGCCTGCTCGTCCGGGTCGTCGCCCAGCACGCGGGAGTTCAGCCGTAGGTCCTCGCCCTGACGGACGACCTGGACCTGCCGGGGCCGGGTCACACTGACCGGCGTCCGCAGGGCGACGTCCACCAGGTCGAACCAGCCTCGTCCGGTGGACGCGGCGGAGAGAAAGGTGTTGAGCAGCACGGCGGCGGGCACGATCTCCACGCCACGGATCGGATGCTCCCCCGGGTACGGGCGGCTGCGGTGATCCAGGCGCGTCAGCCAGACGTCGACGGGGGAGGCGCCCCGCACCACCGTCCGTCCGCCGAGCAGCGTGTGGCCGGCCCGGTCGTGGCGGGTACCGGTCGTGTCGGCCGGTGCCGGCGGCTCCGCCGCCCAGTGCCGCCTGCGCTGCCAGGCCGGGGTGGGCAGGTCGGCCAGGTCGCCGTCGGGCCACAGCGTCGACCAGTCCACCGCCGCGCCGTGCCGGTAGAGATCACCGAGGCCGGTCAGCAGCGTCTCGCGTCCCGCGCAGCCCCGGCGCAGCGAGTACGCCACCCGGGTGTCGGCGAGCGACAGACCGGCCAGCGTGTCGCCGATCGAGTGGGCCACGATCGGATGCCCGGAGACCTCCAGGAAGAGCCGGTGACCGTCCTCGGCGGCGGCGGTCACCGCCTGGGCGAAGCGGACGACGCCGCGCAGGTTGCGCGCCCAGTAGTCCCCGTCCCGGGGCGCGGCCGAGCGGGGGTCCGCGAGCGCGGTCGTGTACACCGGTGTGTGGGCGTCGGTGGGCGACAGGTCGGTGGCCGCGCGCCGTAACCCGTCCAGCAGCGGGTCCATCTGTGGGCTGTGGAACGCCACGTCGGAGTTGACCGTCCGCACCCGCGTCCCGTCGGCGCGCCACCGCTCGGCGACCTCGGTGATCGCCGCCACGTCGCCGGAGAGCACGGACGCGTGGGGGGAGGCGGTGATCGCCACGACCACGTCGGAGCGTCCCCGCAGCCGCCGCTCCGCCTCATCGGCGTCGACGTCGACGATCACCATCGCGCCGGCCCCGGCGACACCGCGCAGCAGCGTTGAGCGGCGGCAGACGAGCCGGGCGCCCTGATCGAGGGTGAGCATTCCGGCGGTCACCGCCGCCGCGATCTCGCCGACGGAGTGGCCGATCACGGCGGCGGGGCGCAGTCCGAGCGACCGCCAGGTGGCGGCGAGCGCGACCTGGACCGCGAAGATCATCGGTTGCACCACGTCCACCGGCTGGGCCCGGTCGTCGAGCAGTGCCGACCGCGCCGACCAGCCCGCCTCCGCCCGGAAGACCGGATCGAGCCGGTCGAACACGTCGGCGAACGCCGGGGTGTCGTCGATCAGGTCCCGGCCGAGCCCGGTCCAGTGCGAGCCGTGCCCGGAGAAGACCCAGACGATCCCCCGCTCCCCGGCCGGCGCGGCGTCGGCGGCACCGCCGCGTCCGGTCGCCGCGTGCTCCCGCAGCCGGTCGAGCAGCTCGGTCCGGTCGGCGGCGACGACGGCAGCGCGGTGGGGCAGGTGGCTGCGGCGCCGGGCGAGGGTGTGGCCCACATCGGTGGCGGCCAGGTCCGGGTCCGTTTCGAGGCGGGTGGCGAGGCGGTCGGCGTACTGCCGCAGCGCGGTGGGGGAGGCGCCCGACAGCGGGTACAGCCGGGGCCCGTCGTGCCCGGGTCGGTGCGGCCGGCTCGGCACCGGATCGGGCTCCTCGACGACGAGGTGGGCGATGGTCCCGCCGTACCCGTAACCGGAGATCGCCGCCCGCCGGGGTCTCGCCCCCCGTGGCCAGGGCGTCCCCTCCCGGACCACCCGCACTCGGGAGGACTCCCAGTTCACCGCCGGATTGGGTCGGGTGACCCGCAGGCTCGGCGGAATCAGGTCGTGCCGGAGGGCGAGGACCGTCTTGATCACGCCGGCCACGCCCGCGCCGGCCTCCAGGTGGCCGATGTTCGGTTTCACCGACCCGATCAGCAGTGGACGGGCGGCGGGCCGCCCGACGCCGTAGACCGCCGCGAGCGCGCCCGCCTCCAGCGGGTCGCCGACCGGTGTCCCGGTGCCGTGCGCCTCGACGTAGTCGACGGTGTCCGGGTCGATGCCGGCGTCGCGGCAGGCGCGGCGCATCAGCTCGGCCTGCGCCCGCCCGTTCGGGGCCATGATGCCGTTGGTCCGCCCGTCCTGGCGAACGGCGCTGCCGCGGAGCACGGCCAGGACCCGGTCGCCGTCGCGGCGGGCGTCGGTGAGGCGCTTGAGCACCACCACGCCGCCGCCCTCGCCCCGGCCGTAGCCGTCGGCGTCGGCGTCGAAGGACTTGCAGCGCCCGTCCGGCGCGGTCGCCCCCGCCGCATCGAGGACCAGGGTGAGGCCGGGGGCGGCCATCACCAGCACGCCGCCGGCCAGGGCCAGGTCGCACTCGCCGGTGCGCAGGGCCTGCGCCGCCAGGTGGATGGCGACCAGCGAGGAGGAGCAGGCGGTGTCCACGGTCATGCTGGGTCCGTGCAGGTCCAGCACATAGGACACCCGGTTGGCCACGGCACAGTACGCACCGCCGATTCCGGTCCACGCCTCGACGCGGGGCAGGTCCTCCAGCAGCCGCCGGCCGTAGTCGTCCGTGCCCACCCCCATGAAGACGCCGGTGTCGCCGCCGGCCAGCCCTCTCGGTGGTATCCCGGCGTGTTCCAGCGCCTCCCAGGCCAGCTCCAGCACGATCCGTTGCTGCGGGTCGAGCAGTGCCGCCTCCCGGGGGGTGATGTCGAAGAAGTCGGCGTCGAAGCCGGCGATGTCGTTCAGGAAGGAGCCGTGCCGGGTTGCCCCGCCCACCGCCTCCGCGTGCTCTGGGCTCTGCCGGGCGTACCAGCTCCAGCGGTCGTCGGGAATCTTCCCGACGGTGTCCCGGCCGTCGCGCAGCAACGCCCAGAACGTCTCGGGCGAATCGACGTCACCGGCGAACCGGCAGGCCATTCCCACGATGGCGATGGGTTCGGACGAGGTCATAACAGCTCCTTGACGCGTGGCGAGGGCACCGGACGCGGCGGTCGGGGGTGCGGCCCAGGCGGCGCCTATCGGCGGCCGACGACGAGCGCGTGGCTGAATCCCATGTCCTCGTACCGCTCGACCTCGGAGAAGCCGGCGTCGAGGACCGCCTGTTCCATGTCGGCGGTGGAGTAGGCCATCCCCTCGCCCGAGGCGAGGGCGAGGAAGTAGGGGGACACCAGCCCGGCACTCATCGGGCCGGTGCCCTTGTCGTCCGAGACGAAGTTGTAGACGAGGCAGACCCCGCCGTCCGGCAACGCGGCCCGGCACCGGCGCAGCAGCTCCGTGTTCCGCTCCCGGGACCAGATCTCGAAGATGTGGAAGACGAGGACAGCGTCGGCTCCCTCGGGCAGCGGCTCGGTCAGGATGTCGCCCGCGTGGAAGCGGACGCGTCGCCGCAGGTCCGGATCGTCCACGCGATCGGCGGCGAGCCGGGTGACGCTCTCCTGGTCGAAGACGGTGACCGTGAGGTCCGGGTAGCGCCGGGCGAGGTGGATGGCGTTCGTCCCGTCGCCGCCACCGACGTCGACCGCGTGCCGGACGCCGCTGAGGTCGTAGCGGTCCAGCAGCGGGCCGATCGCCTTGCGTGAGGCGTCCCTCATGTTCGCGTAGAAGACCCGTTGCAGCTCCGGATGGGCGGTGAGTCGTTCGTAGAGGGTGGATCCGGGGCCGTCGAGGTGCCGCAGGCCGACGTTGGTGCCCCGGCGGACGGACTCCGCCAGGTCGGGCAGCGCCTGGTTGATCACCTTCGCCTGTACGTCGACCAGTGGGCCGAGGTAGCGGGGGCCGGAGCGCAGCAGCTTGCGGCGGGTCATCCCGGCGTTGACGTACGCGTCGCCGCGCTTGTCGACCAGCCGCAGCGCGCAGAGTCCGAGCAGCATGATGCGGGCCGGCTGGACCTCGATGCCCAGTGCCTGCGCCAACCGCCGGGGATCCATCCCACCGTAGTGCTCCAGGTGTTCGAAGATCCCCAGCTCCAGGGCCGTACGGAGCAGCTCGAACGCGGTGGTGCCGTGGGCCAGCAGCCGGAGGTAGTCGGCTTCCGTAACCGCCACGTGCCGGTCGGTGCCCATGGTTCTCCTTCCCGCCCGAGCCGGACGGTCCGACCGGGCCTCCCGGTGGTGTGGCGGCTGCGGGGACGCACCGATCGTGGTCGTGGCGGTGGCCGCCGGGCATCTCCGTGAGTGCGCGTCCGCGCGGCGGCGTCCGGCCGGCGGCCACGGATGAGGCGGCGTCCGGGTCAGCGCACGACGGAAGGTGTGCCGGCCCCTCGGCGGTGCCAGCATCGGAATCAGGCCGGGCCGCGTCTGCTGCGGGAAGGGGATGCGGCCCGGCCGTCGGGGACCGGCGGTCTGGAGGGACATGGGCGCGCGGCGGGTGGCGATAATCGGTGCCGGCCCGGCCGGACTCTTCCTCGGCCGGCTGCTCGGCCTCACGACGCGCGCGACGGCAGTAGACGTGTACGAGCGTGCCGCTCCCGGTGACACCGGAGGCTTCGGCATCGCCCTGTCCGACCGGACGATGCGGCAGCTGGCGGCCGGCGACCGGGTGCTCGCCGAGCGGGTCGGGCAGGCCGCCCGGCCGCTGTCCGGCATCGAGCTGCGGCTGCCCGACCGGCGGCTGCGCTACGACGGCTTCCCGGTCGTCACGGTCTCCCGCGCATCCCTGCTGGCCGTACTGACCGAGCAGGCGCGCCAGGTCGGGGTACGGGTACACCACGGATGCGACGTACGCGCCGCCGATCTCGACGCCGACGTGGTCGTCCTCGCCGACGGGGCCCGCTCGACGAACCGTACGGCGCGGGCGGCGGCGTTCGGCACCACCGTCCGCACCGGCCTCGCCCGCTACATCTGGCTGGGCACCGACGCCGACCTCGGTGACGCCGCGACGATGTTCTTCGTGCCCACCGAGCACGGGCCGATGGCCGCGCACGCCTACTCCTGCGGTGCTGGCCCGAGCACAGTGGTGGTGGAGATGGACGAGGGCACCTGGCGCCGGGCCGGCCTCGACCAGCCGTGCCGTGCCGGCGCGGTGCCCGGCGAGATCGGCCCGGCCGGGTTGGCTCTGCTCGACGGTGTCTTCGCCGAGCGGCTCGGCGCTGCACTGTTCGGCGAGCGCAGCCGGTGGTCCCGGTTCCCGGTGGTGACGAACCGGCGCTGGTCGGACGGGAACGTCGTGTTGATCGGCGACGCGGCGCACACCGCTCACTTCACCGTGGCGTCGGGCACCTCGATGGCGCTCGCCGACGCGCTGGCCCTGGCGGCGACGTTACGGGGACGGGGCACCGTGGCCGACTCCTTCGCCGCGTACGAGCGTCAGCGCCGGCCTGCCGCGGCGCGGGTGCAGCGCCTGGCGGGGCCCAGCATGCGGTGGTGGGAGACGTACGGGCGGCGGATGCAGCTGCCGGCGGCGCAGTTCGGCCTGCACTTCATCACCCGCACGACCGCGCTCAGCTACCTCGGCCTGCGGCGTCGCTGCCCGGCCCCGGTCGAGGCGGCGGAAACGGCGTTCCGGCAGGCCGCCGCCGCTGAACCCGCCGTCACCCCGGTCGCGGCCGGCACCGCCGCCAGCGGCTCCGCGGCCGATCGTGCCGCTGCGGCCGCACCGTCGGCATCGGCCACCGGCCGCAACGCGGTCGCCGAGCCGTTCACCGCGCGCGGACTGCGCCTGCCGCACCGGCTGGTCGGCGTCGGCGTGCCCCGCCCCGGAGCGCCCAGGTGGGACGGACCGCGTCCCGCGCCGGCCGGGTGGTTGGAGCCGTGGCCGGGCCCGGTCCAGCAGACCGGCACCGGGTGGGCCCCGGGCACCGAGGGTCGGCTGCTGGCCCCGGGGCGGCACCCGCTGCGGTTCGTCGCCCGGTCGGCAGCCGACCCGTGGGCCGACGACGAGACACTGCGCGAGCTGGCCGGGTGCCACCGTCGTGGGGTCCACGGTGTGGTGCTGCTGCCCGGTGCGCCCGGCTGGTGGGACCGTGCGGTGGAGCTCGGCGGCCGGATCCGTACGGAGCTGGGCCTCGTGGTCGCCGGCTGTGTGCCGGGTGACTGGGCCAGCGACCTGTGCCGGGACGCCGCCGTCGACGCCTGGCCGGCGCGGATTCATCTGGCCCTGGTCTCGGCCCGGCTGGACCTGGTCGCGCAGTGGCCGTACCCGGCTTCGGACCTCGCCGCGCCTGCCCTGCCGGACGAGGCGTGAGGCGACCGCCCAAGCACACGTCCGGCCGCCGCGCGCACCGCGCGCGGCGGCCGGACGTGCCCCGGTGCCGGGTGGAGCCGAAGGATCAGGCGGCGCAGTTGGCCAGTTCCGGGCTCGGCGGGGTGGCCGCCACGCCGGTGAAGAGGTTGACGCAGGAGACCAGGAAGCGCGGGTTCTCCTCGGGGATGAAGTGGCCGGAGTCGGGCGCGACAACCTCCCGTACGTCGTCGGCCACCTGCCGGAACGAGGCCGCGACCGCTGGTCCGAAGGTCGCCGCGGAGCCCATCGCCAGCACCGGCATCCGCAACCGCCGGTGGGCGTTGGCCTGGTTGTTCTCGGCGTCACCGGCGTACGCGCGGTAGTAGTTGTAGCCGGCGGTGCGGTCGGCGGGATCCCGGTAGTAGCGGTAGTAGACGCTCCGGTCGATGGCGTCGCTGTTGACGCTGAAGTCGAAGATCATCCCCAGGTAGGTGGAGACGTCGTCGTTGTCGAGGATCCGCTCGGGGATCGGCGCGGGCGCCGCGTTGAACAGGAAGTGGAAGCTCAACGTGTAGGCATCCTCGAGGCCGAAGCCGGAGAGCGTCGAGTCGAGGACCGCGATCCGGGAGACCTCGGCGGGAAACTCGCGGGCGTACGGGTAGGCGACCAGGACTCCGACGTCGTGCGCCAGGATCGACACCTGCCGGTGCCCGAGGGCGCGGACCGCCTGACGGATGCGGTGCGCGGTGGTCACCTTGTCGTACCCGTCGGTGAAGTGGCTGGAGTCGCCGAGGCCGGGCAGGTCGAACGCGACGACGGTGTGGTTGCGGGCGAGGGCCGGCATCACGTCGTGCCAGGCCCACCAGGTCTGCGGCCAGCCGTGCAGCAGCACCAGGACCGGGCCGGAGCCGCCGGTGACGTAGTGCAGCCGGCCGCCGTCGACGGCCACCGTGCCGTGCCGGAAGGACGGGTCGAAGACGGCCCTGCCCGTCAACGGCTCGACGTACTGGTCGGCGGCCGAGGAGGAGGACGCCCCGAGTACGAGCACCGTCGCGGCGGCCACGACGGCGGCGACCGCCTGGCGTCCGAACGATCTTCTCCGGCCGGCCGGGCCGCCGCCACCGTCGTCGTTGCGTCGTCCACGCCGCAGTACGGACAGAGTCATGGTGGCCCTTTCGCTGGTCGTCGATCCGTGCGGGGAGCGTCCGCGGTGCGTCACCGAACAACCAGAAAACGGTCTCAACGTGACAGATTCCGCCGATGTGGTTGATCTTAGGTACGTGACGAGATCATCATCAATGATCTATACGTGCACCCGTCGATGGCCTACCGGCTCGATGTCACGATCACGGGAACGAAATTGCGCCCCGACCGATGATTTTCGGTCGGGGCGTACGTCTGCGGGAAAAGAAGACCGTTCCTGCCGGGCGGTTCGGTGCGGCCGGTCAGACCGCGACCGGGCAGCTCGCCTCAGGCTGCGACCGGGCAGCTCGCCTCTGGCCGGTCCGCCGGGGCCGGCTGCGGCGCCGATTCCACGACGTACACGACGTCGTTGGTGCCGATGCCGCCGGCGGCGAACTGGGTGAGCCACCGGTCGGCGCTGGCCAGGTCGACCACCTCGGTGAGTGTCTGGACATGGCCGGTCGCGATGTCGTACAGCCTGATGGACAGCATTTCCCCGCTCCTCCTTCCGGTGCGACGCCGACCCGGGCGGGCCCGGACCGGCGTCGGTCAGTGACCGTCCCGGGCGCTCGCGATGACCAGGTCCACGAAGGTCGCCAGGTCCGGGTCCTCGAACAGGACCGCGGCGTCGACCTCGACACCGAGCTCCTCCTCGATCCGCCCGGTGATGCGGACGGCTGAGATCGACTGCCCCTGCAGGTCGAGGAAGGTGGCGTCGGTCGGCGCGTCGTCCCGGACCCCGAGTACGTCCCGCCAGATGGCACTGATCCGGCGGCGCAGCTCGGGGACGTCCAGTGCGGTCGGGGCGGCCCCCGGAATCTCGTTCATCGGCACTCTCTTCCAGCATGCGCTCGGCTCTGTCCTCATCGTGCGGGGCGCCGGCAGTGGCGGGCATCTCTGCGAATGCGCACTCCGGAAGACCGCGCCGCGTCCTCCGGCCACCCGGCCGGCAGCGGTCGCCGCCGCGCACGTCGAGAGATGCCCGCCCGACGGCGCTTGCCGAGACTTGCTGCGTGACGATCCACGTCCCCGCGCCGCAGCCGGTGCCGCCCATCGACCTGGACCCGGTCTCCGCCGAGGTGCGCAAGGCGGTCCGGTTGCTCGACCGACTGCGCCCGGGCGACCCGCCGGCCCTGCGCAGGTCGTACTGGGTCAGCGGTCCGCTCGACCTCGACGCCCTGCGGGCCGCTTGGCAACTGGTGCTCGACCGGCACGCGGCGCTGCGCACACCACCGAACACAGTGGACGGACCGCCCGTCTCGTCGGGCGGCCCGGCGCACCCAGACTCCTTCGCGGTGCACGGGCACGACGCCACCCCGACCGCTCCCGGCGACCTCGACACCGGCCCGCTCGCGCAGCTGACCGTGTACCCGGTCACCGCCCGGCACCACCGCGTCGTGCTCAGCGCGCACCTGGCCGTGGCAGACCCCAGGTCGATGTCGGCCTTGGCCGCGGAGCTCTCGACGGCGTACGGCGAGGCCGCCGGGATCACGCCGGTCCGCGCCGCCCCACCACGGGATGCCGCCGCGCTCGTCGCCGCCGGCGAGGTGGCCTTCGACTGGGGGCCGGACCTCGGGCGGGCCGTCCGGGACCTCGCCCTGCGGGAGGGCACCACCGTCGACACGGTGCTGCTGGCCGCCTGCCACCTCGTGCTGGCCCGGCACCGCGAGGACGACGGCGTGCCCATCGCCGTCGCGGACGACCTGAGGAAGCCGGGGCAGGAACGGGTCGTCGGCCCGATGACCACCCTGTCGCCGGTCGACGGGCGGGTCGGCGACGCGGGGACCTTCCGGGCGTACCTGCGGCGGATGGCGCGCCGCCGGCACGCCGCCCGGCGGCGCCCCCCGTCGCCTTCGCGGTGGCTGGTTCGCGCAGACGGCCCGGAGCACGGCGGCGGGCCGCGCGCCACCGTGCTCGCCGTCGCGGTGCCGGCCCCGCTGCGGTTGGCCGGCACCGAGGTCGTGGCGCTGCCGTCGCAGGTCCTGGCGCTCCCCGTCGACCTGCTCCTCACTGTCGGGCCCACCAGCGGGACCCTCACCGGCACGCTCGTGTCCCCCGCCGACCGGATCGGCCGTCGGTGGATCGAGGGCTTCCTCGGGCAGCTCCGCACCCTGCTGACCGTGGCGCTGCGCGACCCCGACCTCCCGCTCACCGAGCTACCGCTGGAGGACGCCGCACACCGGGCCGCGACGATCCGCGCCGCCGACGCCACGGCGGTGCCGACGCCCCGACCGGTGACCGAGCTGATCCACCGGTGCCAGGAGCGCTTCCCGGACGCGGTGGCCGTCCGGGGCGAGACGGGCAACCTGACGTACGCGGAGCTGGCCGCCGAGGCGTCGGAGCTGGCGGCCTGGCTGAACGCCCAGGCTCCGGTCGCCGGCCGCGCGGTGGCGCTGCGCCTGCCGATGGGGCCGGCACTGGTACGGGCATCGCTGGCCGTGCTCCACGCCGGGGGCCACATCACCTGGCTGGACCCGACCGACGCGGGGGACCGGGTCCAGACGCTCCTGGCCGACCTGCGCCCCGCCATCCTGCTGGTCGGCGACGACGCGACCGGCGAACCGCTCGCCGAATGGTTCCGCATCGCCCGAGGTGGGCTGGTGCTCGCGGCCGGGTCGGTGCCACTCTCGTCCGCTGCACCGCCCACACCGTCGCCTGCCGCGCCGACGGCGGCGGCCTACGTCGCGTTCACCGCCGGGTCGACCGGGCGGCCGAAGGGGGTGGTGCAGACCCACGCGGCGCTGGCGCAGTTCGCCCTCTGGTTGGCGCGCACCGCGCAACTGCGACCGGGAGCCCGCGTCGCGCAGTGGGCGGCCGTCACGCATGACCCGTCGCTGTGCGAGGTCTTCGCGGCGCTCACCTCCGGCGCGACCCTGGTCCCGGTGCCGCAGCGGGTGCGCGTGCACCCGGAGCGCTTCGTCCGCTGGCTGGACAGCGAGGGCATCACGATGGTGCAGACGGTGCCCAGCTTCGCCCGCGAGCTGGTCGGGGTGATCGAGCGGGACGGCAGCGTTCCGGCCCGGCTGGCACACCTGTTCCTGATCGGTGAGGCGGTCGCCGCGGGTCTGGCGAACCGGCTGCGCCAGGCGCTCACCGGCGTCCGGCTGTGGAACCTGTACGGCCCGACCGAGACGGTCGCGGCCAGCGTGTACGAGATCGTGGCACCGGTCCCCGGTGAACGTGTCCCGATCGGCCGGTCGATACCCGGCCGGCAGGTCCTGGTCGTCGACGGACGGGGCCGGCACTGCCCGGCCGGGGTGCCCGGCGAGATCGTGGTCCGCAGCCGCTACGCCGGCCCGGCCTACCTTCCGGTCGAGGCCGGCGCCGGCCCCGACGACGCGTCGTTCCGTCCGCTGCCCGGCCTGCCCGCGACCGCCGACCCGGCGGCCGGCTGCTACCGCACCGGTGACCTCGGTCGCCGCCGTTTCGACGGCGAGCTGGAATACCTCGGCCGTCGCGACCACCAGGTCAAACTCGCCGGTCACCGGCTCGAACTCGCGGCGGTGCAGGCGGGGCTGGCGGAGCATCCACTGGTCGCCGACTGCGCCGTGTCGCCGGTGACCGACCCGGACGGCCTGGTCAGCCGGCTGGTCGCCTTCGTGGCCCTACGCGCAGACGTGGAGCTGTCGGTGGTGGTGCCGCAGTTGCGCGGGCTGCTGCGCCGGCGCCACGGGCCGGTGAGTCACCGCACCTCCTTCGTCTCGCTCGACCGGATCCCCCGCAACCCCGCCGGCAAGGTCGACCGGGCCCGGCTGCCCGATCCCCGCACCGTCGCCGACGACCCCGGACGGGCCGGGTCCGCCGGCCGCCCACGACGAACGGAAGACGAGCATGGCTGACATCGACAGCGGCGCGACGCCGGTGGTCCTCGACGGTGCCGGACTCACGGTGGACGGAGTCCGGCAGGTGGCCGAGCGGGGGATGCCCTGCGTGGTGCCGGCGGCGTCGTTGGTCCGCGCGGCGGCCAGCCGGCAGCGGTTCGAGGACATTGTCCGGCAGGGCGTGCCGGTGTACGGCGTGACGACCGGGTACGGCGAGATGATCTACATGCTGGTGGACCACCCCAAGGAGGTGGAGCTCCAGACGAACCTGATCCGCAGCCACAGCGCCGGAGTCGGGCCGCACTTCTCCGAGGTGGAGGCTCGGGCGATCCTCGCCGCCCGGCTTAACGCCCTGGCCAAGGGCTACTCCGCCGTCCGTTCGGAACTGATCACCCGGCTCGAGATGTACCTGAACCTCGGCATCATCCCGGCCATCCCCGAGATCGGCTCGCTGGGCGCCAGCGGTGACCTGGCGCCGCTGTCACACCTCGCCAGCACCCTGCTCGGCGAGGGCTACGTGCTGCGCGACGGCCAGCGGGTGCCGACCGCCGGGGTGCTGTGGGAGTACGGCATCGAGCCGCTGGAGCTGCGCTTCAAGGAGGGTCTCGCCCTGATCAACGGCACCTCCGCGATGACCGGGCTCGGTGCCCTGGTGCTCGGCCGGGCGGCCGAACAGGTCCGCCAGGCCGAGATCGTGGCCGCGCTGGTGATCGAGACCCTGCGGGGGTCGACCGGTCCGTTCCTCGCCGAGGGGCACGATCTGGCTCGTCCCCACCCGGGCCAGATCGACTCCGCGGCGAACATGCGGGCCCTGCTCGACGGCAGCACGCTCACCGTCACCCACACCGCCCTGCGCCAGCAGGTCGCCGAGGAGTGGCAGCACGAGCAGGCGGTCCAGCGTACCGACATCTACCTGCAGAAGGCGTACTCGCTGCGCGCGGTCCCGCAGGTGCTGGGCGCGGTCCGGGACACCCTGGCCCACGCCCGCGCGACCGTCGAGATCGAGCTCAACTCGGCCAACGACAACCCGCTCTTCTTCGGCAGCGGAGAGGTCTTCCACGGGGCCAACTTCCACGGCCAGCCGGTCGCCTTCGCGATGGACTACGTGACCATCGCGCTGACCCAGCTCGGAGTGCTCTCCGAGCGGCGGACGAACCGGCTGCTCAACCGACATCTCAATTACGGCCTGCCGGAGTTCCTGGTGCTCGGCGAGCCGGGGCTCAACAGCGGCTTCGCCGGCGCCCAGTACCCGGCCACGGCGCTGGTCGCGGAGAACCGCACGATCGGCCCGGCCAGCATCCACAGCATCCCGTCCAACGGCGACAACCAGGACATCGTGAGCATGGGCCTGATCAGCGCCCGCAACGCCCGCCGGGTCCTGACGAACAACGACACCATCCTGGCGGTGGAGTTGCTGGCCGCCGCCCAGGCGGTCGACGTGGCCGGCCGCGCCGAGGGGCTGGGCCCGGCCGGCCGCGCCGCCTACGACCTCACCCGCTCCCTCGCACCCACCCTCCGCGAGGACCGCTACATGGCCGACGACCTCGCCGCCGTGGCGACCGCGCTGAGCCGCGGCGAACTGCTCGACGCCGTGCTGCGCGCCCGGGTGGTCCTGCGGTGATCCGGACGAACCAGAGCAATCCTGGAGGACGTGACGTGACCAACGACGAATTCGACTACGACCTGGTCGTGGTCGGCGGCGGACCGGCCGGCTCGACGGTCGCCACCCTGGTGGCGATGCAGGGGCACCGGGTCCTGCTGCTGGAGCGGGAGACATTCCCCCGGTACCAGATCGGGGAGTCGCTGCTGCCCTCGACCGTCCACGGCGTCTGCCGGTTGACCGGCGTGGCGGACGAGCTGGCCCGCGCCGGCTTCCCCGTCAAGCGGGGCGGCACGTTCCGCTGGGGCCGCAACCCGGAGCCGTGGACGTTCGCCTTCGCGATCTCACCCCGCTTCGCCAGCGACGGCGCGACCGCGTACCAGGTCGAGCGGATGAAGTTCGACCAGATCCTGCTCGACAACGCCCGGCGCAAGGGCGTGACGGTGCGCGAGCGGTGCGCGGTGGTGGACGTGCTGGAGCAGGGGGAGCGGGTGTGCGGCGTCCGCTTCGACGACGAGGACGGCGTACGCCGGGAACTGCGCAGCCGGTACGTGGTGGACGCGTCCGGCCACCGCAGCCGCATCCACCACCGGATCGGGGGCGCACGGCACTACTCGGACTTCTTCCGCAACCTCGCCCTGTTCGGCTACTTCGAGGGCGGCAAGCGGCTCCCCGAGCCCAACAGCGGCAACATCCTCGCCGTCGCCTTCCCCAGCGGCTGGTTCTGGTACATCCCGCTGGGCGACAGCCTCACCAGCGTCGGTGCCGTCCTGCGGCCGGAGGCGCTGGACCGGGTCCGGGAGGGCGACCGGGAGACGGTGCTGCGCCAGCTCGTCAGCGAGTGCCCGCTGATCGCCGAGTACCTGGCCGAGGCGACCCGGGTGACCGACGGGCCCTACGGCGAGGTGCGGGTACGCAAGGACTACTCGTACATCCACGACACCTTCACCCGACCCGGCATGCTGCTGGTCGGCGACGCGGCCTGCTTCATCGACCCGGTCTTCTCCTCCGGCGTGCACCTGGCCACGTTCAGCGCCCTGCTGGCCGCTCGCTCGATCAACAGCTGCCTGGCCGCAGAGCTGGACGAGCCGAGCGTCCTCCAGGAGTTCGAGGCGCGCTACCGCCGCGAGTACGCCCTGTTCCACGACTTCCTCGTCGCGTTCTACGACACGCATCAGGACGAGGACTCGTACTTCTGGACCGCCAAGCGCCTTAACGACGACGGTGTCGCCAGCGCGGTGCAGGCCTTCGTGCGGCTCGTCGGTGGCGGGGGTTCGGGCGAGGGTGCGCTGCTCGACCCCGACGGCTACCTGCGGGAGCGCAGGGAGGCGTTCCAGGAGCTGACCGACGTCGTGCAGAGCCCCGTCGCCGTGCCGGGGGAGGACCGCGACCTGCTGGGGGCCGCCCTACTCAAGGACGTCCTCAAGGAGGGGGTCCGGATGCAGACCCAGGCGGCGCTGGGCGGCAATGTCGACGACCAACGGCCGATCCGTCCGGGCGGGCTCGTCCCGTCAGCCGACGGGATGCGGTGGCGCCGGCCCGAGCCCTCGGCGACGGCTGGCGCGCCGGCACCGCGAGAGGCGGGGCATGACGCGCGATGAGCCCGGCCCGACGCCGTCGTTGTGGACCCTTCCGGAGGATCTCCCGACCGCCGGCGCGCAACGACCCGAGCCGCTCTCCGGCCCGGCGCGGCGGTTCGCGCTCTCCCGGCAACAGGAGTTTCTCCGCATGGTCGACAGCGGCGACGAGTCGGGACCGTTCGGGCCGCGCTACACCATCGTCGGCGGGTGGCGGATCACCGGGCCGCTCGATGTCGCGGTGCTGCGGACCGCCCTCGCCGACGTGGTCGCGCGGCACGAGTCGCTGCGGACGTCGATCGTCCGGGATCCCGGTGACCCGCACCAGCGGGTCCGCCCGCCCCAGGAGCCGAGCCTGGACGTCGAGGCGCTGCCGGGCACCGGCACGGACCGGGAACAGGTCGCGGAGATCCTGCTCAACGAGGTGGAGTCCCGGCCGGTACCGATGGCGCTGTGCCCGAGCCTGCGGGCGTACCTGGGGCGGTTCGACCGTGACGATGCCGTGCTCGTGCTCGCCGCCCACCACACCGGTGTCGACGGCTGGTCGATCCAGGTGGTGCTGCGCGACCTGGCGCTCTGCTACCGCGCGCGACGCCTCGGCCGCACTGCCGAACTGCCCGAGGTGCGCCAGTACCAGGACTACGTGCGGTGGCAGCGGCAGGCGGCCGACGCTCCGGCCGTCGCCGCCGCCCGCCGGTACTGGCGCGACCACCTGGCCGGGGCGGCGGTCACACCGATAGCGCTGGACTGGCCGCGTGGGCGGCGACAGGCCGACGGCACCGCGTGGTACCGCTTCCGGTACGACGACGACCTGCGCCGCCGGGTGCAGGCGTACGCGGCCGACCGGCGCTGCACGCCCTTCATGGTGTTGGCGGCGGCGTACGTGCGGCAGCTCGCCGCCGCCACCGGGCTCGACGAGGTGGTCATGCCGACCTTCACCCCGGGACGCCGTCCCGCCTGGACGCTCGACATGGTCGGCTCGTTCTTCAACCTGCTGCCGCTACGGGTCGCCACGCCGTCGGGTGACCGCTTCGCCGACCTGGTGGACCGGGTCAGGGCCACCTGCGTGGCGGCCTACCGCCACGAGATCCCCTTCGTCGACCTGCTGACCGAGGCACCCGCCCTGATGGGTGCCGCGGCCGGCGAGGAACACGCGTCCTGCGTGTTCCAACTGGTCCAGTCCCCGTTCATGGCCGTCGACGAGCGCATCGGCGACCTCACCTACCGCGCCATGCGGCGGCGACTGCGGTCGCAGGAGCTCGGCTCGCAGATCCCGGACGGCGCGCTCTGGGCGGTCGAGTTCGACGCGGCCGGCGGCATCGTCGGCAGCGTCGGCTACCGCCGCAGCCAGTTCCGCGCCGCCACGGTGGGCGGCCTGGTCGACGACTACCGCGACACCCTGGACCGCGCGCTGCCCGCCTGAGCGGCAGCGCCGATCATGCCCGCACCGACGGGCGAGACCACCCTGCGCCGGTACGACCGCGGCTCCGCGAGGCGTACCGGGCCGATCCGACCGGAGGTGACGATGCCCGTGGAGGCGGAGTCCACGTACCACGACCTGCTCCACGCCGACGACAGCCGCGACCCCGTGGCCGAGGCCCTGACCGTGCTGCGCATCATCCAGGCCCGCCACCCGCGGGCCGGCTCGCTGATCGAGGTGGGGTGCGGCGCGGGCGAGCGGCTGCGGGCGCTGGGCCAGCACATCGCCCTCGTCGAGGGCGTCGCTGTCGACGACGCGACGGCGGTCCTCGCCCGGCGGTCGTCGCCCGGCACCACGATCCACCAGGCGCGCCTGACCGGGCTCGACCTGGGCCGCCGCTACGACGTGGTCGCCTGTCTGCACGACGGGCTGGCCGAGCTCCCGCTCGTCGGCTACCGCGAGGTGCTGCGGACGCTGGCCGGGCTGCTGGACACCGGAGGGCTTCTCCTGCTCGCCCCGTTCTGGATGCCCGACGTGGCGATCCGCCGCACGGCCAGCGACGGATTGAGCCGTGGCGACGACGGCCGCACGCTCGTGCGGGTGTCGCGGGGCGCGCCCCGCGACGGCGCCCACCGCGTCGAACGGCACGTCCTGTTGGCCGAGGGCGACGGTGTCCGGCACGCCGCCGAGGTCCGGACGCTGCACGCGTTCGGCCGGCGCGAGCATCTGAACGCGCTGGCGGCGGCGGGGTGCGGCGCCGATTTCCTCGCCACCGGCCTCGCCGGACGGCCCCTGCTGGTCGGCGTGCGCCGACCAGCGGGCCGTCCCGGCACCGAACCGTCCCCCGTTCCCACGTTCCGACCCGCCCGCTAGCGAGGGAGAGACATGCGCGTCCTGTTCGCCATCGACCCGTCGATCGCCCACCTGTACCCCATGGTGCCCACGGCCTGGGCGCTGCAGAGCGCCGGCCATGAGGTGCGGCTGGCTTCCCCGGCTGCCTTCACCGACCAGATCGCGGCCACCGGGCTGACCCCGGTGCCGCTGGGTGACGCGGTCTGGACCGCCCGGGTCAGCGACGACCCGCTGGAGCCGAAGGGGCACGTGGAGGCGGCGCGGTACGCCGAAGTGCTCGGCCTGCACCCGGAGGAGCGCGAGTACTGGTACCTCTTCTTCCAGTACCTGCTGACCCCGACCGCCGACTACCTGCGTCCGGACCGTCCGGAGGCCGACGCCCTCATCGACTTTGCCCGCACCTGGCGCCCGGATCTGGTGATCTGGGATCTCACCCAGGCGGCCGGCGCGGTCGCGGCCCGGGTCAGCGGGGCGGCGCACGCCCGGCTCGTGTTCGCCTACGACCCGGCGGGCTGGAGCCTCGACCGTCTCGCCGCCGGCCGACAGGCCCTCGTCGCCGCCGGTCTCGACGAGAATCCGCTGGCCACGATGGTCCGCCCGCTGGCCGACCGGTACGGCGTGGAGATCGATGACGAGTTGCTGGTCGGGCAGTGGACCCTGGACACCGCGCCGCCCGGACTGGAGCTGCCGACCCGGACCCGCAAGGTGCCCCTGCGGTACGTGCCCTACAACGGCGCGGCCCCGGTGCCGGACTGGCTGCGGGAGCCGGCCGAGCGGCCGAGGATCTGCCTGACCCTCGGCGAGTCCTACCGGCGTTTTATCCGGGGCGACTGGAACCGCACCCCGATGTTGCTGGAGGCCCTGGCCGACCTCGACGTCGAGGTCGTCGCCACCCTCAACGACGTGCAGTTGGACGGGCGCATCCCGCCGCCGAACGTGCGCACGATGGACTACCTGCCGCTCAACCTGATCCTGCCGACCTGCGCGGCGGTCATCCACCACGGTGGTCTGGGTACCTTCCAGGCGGCCGTCGCCGCGCGGGTGCCGCAGCTCGTCTGCGACACCCGGGAATCGATCATGCTGCGGATGGAGGAGGAAACCGCGGAGGAGCTGACCGACGAGACCGGCATCTACCGCTCCGGCGTCGAGTACGGCGTACGCGAGTTGGACGCCCGCGAGCAGCGGCCCGCCGTGCGTTGGGTGATGCCGGCCAAGAAGCTCGAGGCGACCCCGGTGGCGAACTACGTCGTCTCCCGGGGCGCAGGCGTGCGGCTGGACCACCAGACGCAGTCGGTGACGGAGCTGCGCGAGGCGATCCGGACCGTGCTCGACGATGCGTCCTACCGGCGGGGCGCCGAGGCGATCTATGATGTCTGGCGGGCCATGCCCAGCCCGAACGACGTCGTGCCGGTCCTCGAGAGCCTTGCCGGGGACGCCCGGAACCGACGGTAGAAGTTCGCCGCTCTCCTCGGCCCGCCCGGTGGACGTTCGTCGCCATTGGGCGGGCCGACGGCCGACGCAGGAGGCAGCCGCCGACCATGACCGACACCCCGATCGTGGACGCCGAGGCGGCCACCCCCTTCACCGAGCGGTCCGCCTACGTCGAGGCTCTCGCCGCCGCCCGGGCCGCCGCCGCGAAGTACCACAACGGCAGCGATCTGCTGATGGACGACGCCGCCTACGACGCCCTGCTGGCCCGGATCGCGGCCACCGAGGCCCGCGAGTCGCGGTGGAAGCCGGCGGACTCGCCGACCGAGTTGGTCGCCGCCGGTGTCGCGGCCGGCGGCGAGATCGAGCACAGCGAGCCGATGCTCGGCCTGGACAACGTCTTCGGTGAGGAGCAACTGCGGCGCTGGGCGGGCCGGCTGGAGCGGCTGCTCAGCCGGCCCGCCGACGCGTTCGTCGTCGAGCCGAAGATCGACGGCCTGGCGATCGCGGCCTGGTACGTCGACGGTCGCCTGAGCCGGGTCGCCACCCGGGGCGACGGGCGGGCGGGTGAGGACGTGACCGGTCAGGCCCGCCGCGCCGCCGGCCTGCCCGGGCAGCTCGACCGGCCGCTGACCGTCGAGATCCGTGGTGAGGTCTTCATGACCGACGCGGACTTCGTGGTGGCCAACGAGCTGCGCACCGGGCACGGCGAACCTCCGTTCGCGCATCCCCGCAGCGCTGCCGCCGGCACGCTGCGGGCCGAGGGCCGCGCCTACGACGCACCGCTGTCCTTCATCGCCTACGACGTACGCGGCCCGGTCTGCGCGGCGGCCGACGGCCCGCCGCCGCACTCGGTGGAGATGGCCGCCCTGGCGGAGCTCGGTGTCACCTCCACCGCGGCCACCGGCGGCATGACCGTCTGCGCCACCATCGACGAGGCGGTGACGGCGGTCGAGTCGCTGCGGGTCGCGCGCGGCACCCTCGGGTACGGCGTCGACGGCGCGGTGGTCAAGGCGGACCGGCCACGGGACCGGGAACTGGCCGGCTCGTCGAGTCGGGCACCGCGGTGGGGCATCGCCTGCAAGTTCCCCGCGGACACCCGGACCACCACGCTGCTCGGCATCGAGGTGCAGATCGGCCGGACCGGTGTGGTCACGCCGGTGGCCGTGCTGGAGCCGGTGCAGATCAGCGGGGTCACCGTCACCTCGGCGACGCTCCACAACTTCGACGACCTGGCCCGGCGCAACGTCCGGGTGGGCGACATCGTCTTCGTCCGTCGTGCCGGCGACGTCATCCCGGAGATCACCGGGGCGATGCTCGAACGCCGTGATCCGGCCTCCACGCCGTACCAGCCGCCGGTGACCTGCCCGCGGTGCGGCGGCCCGCTGGACCGCTCGCAGAAGCGGTGGCGGTGCGCGGCGGGCCGGGCCTGCGGCGCCCACGAGGCGTTGGCGCACTTCGTGACCCGCGACGCGATGGACATCGACGGGCTCGGCGGCAAGATCATCCAATCCCTGGTGGCCGCCGGGATGGTCACCGACCCGGCCGATCTGTACGACCTCGACGCAGCACGGCTGGTCACCCTGGAGCGGATGGGCGAGATCTCGGCGGCCAAGCTCGTCGCCAGCATCCAGGCATCGGCCCGCCGCCCGCTGTCCCGGGTGCTCATCGGGCTCGGCGTACGGATGACCGGGCGGGCCCTGTCGCGGCGGATGGCCCGGCACTTCGGCACGATGCGGGCCCTGCTCGACGCCGGCGTGGACGAGTTGCAGCAGGTGGACGGGATCGGTCCGGAGCGGGCCGCCACCATCGTCGCCGACCTCGTGGAGCTGGCCCCGCTGATCGACCGGCTGGCCGGGCGCGGGGTCAACATGGTCGAACCGGCCGCCGCGCCACCGGCGGGAGCCGGAACCGGACCCGCCCCGGTCGACGCGGCCGGTGGGCTGCTGCGCCGGCCTGACGGCACCCCGATGCGGGTGGTGGTGACCGGCGCCGTACCGGGACTGAGCCGTACCGAGGGCAACGAGGCGGTGGAACGGCTGGGTGGCAGCGCCTCCGGGTCGGTCTCCGCTCGCACCGATCTGGTGGTGGTCGGAGAGGGATCGGGCGGCAAGGCCGACAAGGCCGCCACCCTCGGCGTACGGATCATGCCGGCCGATCGCTTCGCCGCCCTGGTCGCCGCTCACGACGCCGGGGACGCCGCGGCGGCCGCCGCGCTCCTGGTCGACGGCTGAGCGCTGCCCTCGGCGCTCGGGCGCCTGCGATGGTTCAGTGCGGCGGGCGCGGAGCCTCGTAGGAGGACAGGTCGGGAACCCGCCAGCCGGTCAGGTCGTACTCGGCCAGGCACGTGTCGACGAGGGCCTTGCACCCGGCCAGGTCACCGTCGGCGATCGCCGCCGAGAGCAGCTCGACCCGGGTGTTCTCGTGGTTGCCGGCGTAGTTGCGTTCGTACAGTTCGTGCCGGCCGCCGAACTCCGACCCGACGGCGTCCCACAGCAGCTTCATCACCTTGACCCGCTCGACTGCCTCGATGCCCTGCGAACCGCGCAGATACCGGTCGAGGTACGGGCGGATCTCGGCATTCGCGAAGTCCTCGGCGCCGGAGTTGACGTAGATGAGGCCGCTGGCCACGTCCTGCAGCACGATCTCCCGCACCCGGGGATAGCCCACCTGCATGAACCACCGGTACGCCGCGCCGTACCGCGGATTGGGCAGGACGGAGCCGTCGTGCCACGGCACCGGATCGCGGGCCGCGGCGCCGGCCAGCCCCTGGAACATGTTGCGCCACGCCAGCACCTCACCCAGCCGGCTCTGCACGCCCCGGAAGTCCGCGGTGCCGGTCGTCTCCAGCGCCTTGGCCAGCAGGCCGGCCAGGAACTCCAGCTTCACCGCGAGGCGTACGCAGCCGTGGAAGGTGAACCGTTCGGTGAACCCCGAGCGGCCGGCGAACGTCTGGACCTTGGCCAGGTCGCCGTAGACGAAGACGTTCTCCCACGGGATGAGGACCTTGTCGAGCACCAGGATCGTGTCGTTCTCGTCCAACCGGGACGACAGCGGGTAGTCGAACGGGCTGCCCAGCACGTTCGCGGTGGCCGCGTACGAGGGACGACAGATCAGCTTGACCCCCGGCGCGTCCGTCGGCACGGCCGCGACCAGCGCGAACTCCCGCCGGGCCACGGGAAGGCCGTAGTGGGCGACGAACGTGTGGTGGGTCAGGGCGGCCCCGGTCGCCACCACCTTCGCGCCGCTGACCACGAGCCCGGCGTCGGTCTCCCGTTCCACGTGGACGAACACGTCCGCGACCTGGTCGGGTCGGCGTGACCGGTCCACCGGCGGGTGCACGATGGCGTGGCTCCAGTAGAGCACCCGCTCCTGCGACAGCCGGTACCAGTGGCGCGCGTTGTCGGCGAAGGGCTGGTAGAAGTCGGCGTTGGCGCCCAGCGTGCCGAGGAAGGACGCCTTGTAGTCCGGGCCGCGCCCCAGCCAGCCGTAGCTCATCCGGGCCCAGGTGGCGATGGCCCGCTCGGCGGCGACCAGGTCCTCGGCGCTGCGTGGGGTGGTGAAGAACCAGTGCGTGTAGCCCTGGCTGCCGGGGGCGTCGCAGGCGGTGGTGAGCACCGATCGGTGCTCGTCGGAGTGCAGCGCGTCGTAGAGCCGGGCGGTCATCCGGATCGGGTTGTGGAAGGCGGGGTGGCGGGTCACGTCCCGGATCCGCTCGCCATACAGGTAGACCGCCCGGCCGTCGCGGAGCGTCTCGACGTACTCGTCGCCGGTCAGCGGCCGGGTTTCCGGGCTCATCGGCCGGCACCGCTGTCCGGCAGGGCCAACCACCAGGGGTTGGCCCTCGCCCAGGAAACGGTGCGGGCCAGCCCCTCCTGGAGGCCGGTCCGCGCGCTCCACCCGAGCAGCAGCCGGGCGCGGCTGGCGTCGGGGATCCGCCGCGGCAGGTCCTGGTAGCTTGCGCCGAGCCGCTCGGCGGTGTCGACCGCGACCGCGCCGTCACGGGTTCCGGACACGGCGGTGACCAGGGCGACCGCGTCGGCGACGGTGGTCTCGTGGGTGTGGCCGATGTTGACCGCCTTGCCGATGGTCTGCGCGCTGGCCCCGGCGAGGATGGTGCCCTCGACCGCGTCGGCCACGTAGGTGAAGCTGCGCGTCTGGTGGCCGTCGTCGTAGACGATCGGGGGACGGCCGTTCAACACGCGGTGCACGCTGCGGCTGATCACGTACGCCGGCCGCTGGCGGGGGCCGTAGACGTTGAAGTAGCGGACCACGCCGGCGGCGAGGCCGTGCTGCTGCACGAACCCGAAGGTGAGGTGCTCGGCGAGCGCCTTGCTGCTGGAGTAGCTCCACCGCTGGGCACTTGTCGGGCCGAGCACCCGGTCGGCGTCCTCACGCCAGGGCACCGCCGGATTCTTGCCGAAGATCTCGCTGGTGCTGGCGACGACCACCCGCGCGTCGACCTCGGTGGCGCGCTCCAGCACCCGTTGCGTGCCGACGAAGTTGACGTCGATGACCTCCAACGGGCGGTCCAGGTACATGTCGACGCCTACGGCCGCGGCCAGATGGTAGACCACCTGCACGCCCCGCGTGATCACCTTGGCCAGCCGGTCCGGGTCCCGCACGTCACCGCGTACGTGCCGGGCGTGCCGGCGCAGCAGGTTGAGGTGCGCCGGCGGGTCGCCACTGTCGAGCACGGTCACCTCCGCCCCGGCCATGACCAGGCGGTCGGCGAGGTGGCTGCCGACGAACCCGTGGCCGCCGGTGACGACCACGCGCGGGCCGTTCACCGCCCGATCCCGCGGTAGGTGTAGCCCAGGCGCTCCAGCATGGCGATCTTCTCCTTGGACAGGTATGCACGTCCGTCGAGGACCAGGCAGGACTCGGCGACCGGCAGCCGGGCGAAGTCGAGGGCCCGGAACTCGCGGTGCATGGCCAGCAGAGCGACACAGTGGGCGCCGCGTACCGCCTCCTCGACGGTGGCGGTGACCGGCAGGCCGAAGGTCTGGTGGGCGCGTACCGGATCGACCAGTGGGTCGTGCACCCGGACCCGGACGCCGGTCGCGCGCAGCGCCGCCACCACCGGCTCCGTCGGGGTGGCCCGCAGGTCGCCGGTGTCGTTCTTGAAGGCCAGCCCGAGCACCGCCACCGTCGCCTCGGCCGGGGGCACCCCACGGGCGGCCAGGTCGTCGAGGATCAGCCGGGCGGTGTAGCCGGGCATCCGCTGGTTGACCTCGCGCCCGGCCGGCGCGGTGGTGATTTCCAGCCCGTGCCGGCGGGCGGACTGCCACACCATCCAGGGATCCTTGGTCAGGCAGGAGCCGCCGACGCCGACGCTCGGCCGCAGGATGTTGACGTGGCCGTCGCCCTTCGGGATCGCGTTCGCGGCGGTGATCACGTCCAGCACGTCGACCCCGTACAGGTCGCAGAACATCGCCAGCTCGTTGGCCAGGGCGATGTTCAGGTCGATCCACCAGTTGTCGGCCAGCTTGACGATCTCCGCGGCCTCGAGCGACTGCTGCGGCAGCGTCGGCGTGCCGAGCGAGCTGTGCAGGAAGTCCGCGGCGAGCCGCGTGCTGTAAGGGTCGAAGCCCCCGACGACCACCGGCAGCGTACGCAGGTCGTGCAGCGCCGTACCCTCGGCGAGCCGTTCCGGCGCGTAGGCCAGCGCGAAGTCCGTACCGGCGCGTAGGCCGCTCGCCTCCAGCAACGGGCGGACCACGTCCCTGGTGGTACCGGGGGGCACGGTGCTCTTGAGGATCACCAGTTGCCCGGAGCGCAGGTTCGCGCACAACGCCGTAGCGGCCGCCCGGAGGTGTTCGTCGGCCAGTGATCCGTCCTGCCGGACCGGGGTGGCGACGGTGAGCAGGACGACGTCGGCGCTGGCACAGGCCCGTTCGGCCGTGGTCGCGCGGAGCCGACCACTGTCGACCTCGGCGGCGATCAGATCGGTCAGGCCCGGTTCCTTGAGCGGTGTGGTGCCACGGTTGAGCTGGTCCACCAGGGCGGCGTCGGTGTCCACGCCGACGACGGACAGACCCCGACCGGCGAGGGTCGCCGCGACACACGATCCGACGTAGCCCATGCCGACGACCGCGACCACGGGTGGTTCGGTCACGCCACTTCTCCCGTCCGGCCTGTGGTGCGCCCGGATCCGGTCCGCGCCCGGCGCGGTGGATCCGCCGGGCTCACCCACGGTGTGGCATTGGACATGCGTGTTCCCTCACCCTCGTCACAAAGATCAACTCCCGGTCCGACGCTGTTGCCGCAGCGTCGGACCGGGAGGGTGCTCGGGATCGCCAGCCGCCGGCAGCCTGTCAACGGTGAGCTGGGCTGCGCTGGGTTCGTGTTCTCCCGATGCCACAGATCCTGTCGCCGATCGGCGGGGGCGGCATCTCCCTGCTTGCCCACCAGCCCGGCCGCCATCGACGCCCGCCCGCGGCTGCCGGGGCGGCCCGGGTCGAGCAATCTCGGATGTGCCCCGGCCGGGCGGTACTGGCGACGATGACGGTCGGCGGAAGGAGTACGACGACGTGAATGGCCCCGAGCTGGTGTCAGTCGCCCCAACGTGCCGGCTCTGTGCCGGCCCGGTGCGTGAATGGATGGATCTTGGCCGGCAACCGGCCTCCAACGCCTTTCCCCGGCCGGACGAGACCGACGCGGAGCGGTTCTTCCGGCTGGCGGTCGGCATCTGTGCCGAATGCACCATGGTCCAGCAGCTGGAGGCGATGCCGACTGACCACATGTTCCGTGCCGACTACCCCTACCGCTCGTCCACCTCGGACGGCCTGCGCCGGCACTTCGAGGCGGTGGCCGGCTGGCTACGCGACACCGAACTCACCGATCGCGCCGACCTGGTCGTCGAGATCGGCTGCAACGACGGGGCCATGCTCGGCGTGCTCGGCGCGTCGGGTGTCCGGCACCTCGGCGTGGACCCGTCGGCCGGTGCCGCGCGCACGGCCGTGGCCCGGGGCGCCGAGGTCCGGGTCGGCTTCTTCGACGAGGTCTCCGCCGCTGCGATCCGCGCCGAGCGGGGGCCGGCCAAGGTCGTGTTCTCGGCCAACACCATCAGCCATGTCGCCGACATCGGCACCGTGTTCCGGGGGGTCGACCGACTTCTCACGTCGGACGGGATCTTCGTGTTCGAGGACCGGTACGTCGCCGACATCGTGGAGTACGCGTACTTCGACCAGATCTACGACGAGCACTTCTACCTGTTCTCGGTGCGCGCGGTGGACGCGATGGTGGCCCGATTCGGCTTCGAGCTGGTCGACGTGGAACGGATCCCGATCCACGGCGGCTCGCTGCGCTTCACCGTCGCGCGGCCCGGTGCCCGCCCTCGCCGCGCCAGTGTGGGCCGGATGATCGACGAGGAGGCGCAGACCGCGATCGGCGAGTACGACACGTACCTCCGGTTCGCAAGGCAGATCGAACGCGTCGGCGCCGACCTGGTCGCGTTGCTGACCGACCTGCGTGACGCCGGACGACGGGTGGTCGGCTACGGTGCCACCTCGAAGAGCGCGACCGTCACCAACTTCTGCGGCATCGGGCCCGACCTGGTGCCGTTCATCTGCGACACCACCCCGGAGAAGCAGGGCCGGCTGTCACCGGGGATGCACATCCCGGTGCGCCCGCACGCGGCGTTCGCGGACCCGTACCCCGATTACGCCCTGCTCTTCGCCTGGAACCACGCCGAGGAGATCATGGCCAAGGAGCGTCACTTCGTGGCCCAGGGCGGACGCTGGATCCTCTACGTCCCACACGTGCACATCGTGTGAGTACACCCCCGACACCGACGTGGCGGCCCGGTACCCCGGGCCGCCACGTTCGTCCTGCGCCGTCAGCCGCCGGTGCACGGCGGACGGCTCCCACGCCCACTCACGCCGGCGGCGGGTCGTGCCATGCCGAGTGCAGCTCTGGGCCGGCCGCCCGGGCCGCGGTGAGGCTGGCCCAGGCGGCCAGCTCCAGCAGGCGGCGGTCGGCCGGGTCGTACCGCCGGTAGCTCGCCACCATCGGGTCGGTGACCCGGTACGAGAAGAACGCAATGGTCAGCGCGAGCCGCCCGGCGCTCCGGTCCCGCACCGGGAGCCCGTCCAGCGCCGCCTCCACCTCGCCGGGGTCGGTGATCGTCCGCTGCCCGGCCAGCAATTCGGGCAGCAGCCGACGGACGGACGAGGGAACCGCCGGCTCGGCGGCACCGTCGATGGCCGCGTAGGCCCGGGCGAAGGCGGCGTGCAGCGTGGGGTCCGGCCGCGCCCAGCTGAGGTCCGGCGGCGGGGCCGCCGGCGGGAGCAGGTCGAGCTGCCGTCCCGGGGCACCGCCACGGCGGGCCAGCCGGCCCATCATGACGGCGGCCAGCCAGCGGACCGCGCCGGCCGCCGGTGACGGCACGGCCGGCAGCGGCGAGGGCGCGACGAAGACGTTCACCATGCGGTTGAGGTAGTGGAAGAGAACCGCCACGCCGACCAGGTGGGCCAGCTCGGTGGCGTCCAGCCGGGCCGTGGTCACCGGCGGCCCGGCGCCGCCGTGCCGGAAGAACGCGGCGATCTCCCGCAGCCGAGGCTCGGCTATCTCGGCGATCCGGTCGTCGGCCACCGCGGCGGAATCCGGTCCGCGCAGCAGCCCGCGCAGCGCGCTGCCGTGCACCTGGACGCAGTACGGGCAGCGGTTGGCCAGGGAGACCGCGGCGGCGACCGCCTCCTTGGTGTCCCGGTCGACCGGGCCGTCGCAGAGCAGCGCCTCGCGCAGCATCAACCAGCAGGCGCCGAGGACCGGCGGCGCGGCGGCGTGCAGCGTGATCGGCGGGGCGAGCAGGCCGAACTCGCGGGCGAGCTGGCGGTAGACCCGGCGGACCAGCGGGGGCGCGGTCCGCGCCGGGACGGGTCGTAGGTGTTCGATGTGGCCCTGGGTGACCCGGTTGGTCAGCCGGGCGAGCAGGATGCCCATGGCGTCTCCTCTGGCGACCGTCACGCGGCAAGCGGCGGCGGCACCGCCTTCGTTCGGGTGCCGTCGGGACTGGGCGCGCCGTACCGGACGGCGACGCCCCGCCGCTGGGCCGCGCGCACCAGACCGGGTACGGCGCGCTCGGCCAGCGCGGCGATGGTCAGGGCGGGGTTGACGGTCAACGCTCCCGGCACCGCCGAGCCGTCGGTGACGAAGATGCCCGGATGGTCCCGCAGTTCGTGCCGGTCGTCGAGGGCCGAGGTCGCCGGGTCGTCGCCGATGCGGCAGGACGACAGCGGGTGCACGGTGTAGGCACCCACCTGGTCGTTGGTCCACGGCCTGACCCGGGCCAGGCCGTCGCGTTCCAGGATGTCCCGGACCTCGGCGTCGGACTCGGCCCAGCCGCGCAGCGTGTTCTCGGTCGGGTCGTAGCGCAGGGAACCACGGCCGAGCATCTGCTGGGCGATCCGCTCGGCGTTGCCGCGCTGCGGTGGGGCGCCGAAGACGCCCTCGTTGTCGTCCTCACTCATGGTGAAGACCGTCAGCCAGGAACGCCACCGGCGCAGCATCTCCTTCTTCTCCCGGCCGAACCAGGTCGGGCCGGTGGCGCCGGGCACCTGGGCGAGGACGGTGCCCAGGCCGGGCGGGAAGTACAACTGCTCCAGCGAGAAGCGGCTGTACTCGGGCAACGAGTCGTCGAGCTTGTCCCAGGTGGCCACGCACGGGCCCCGCCCGATTTGGTGCGCCTCGTACGCGGTGCCGTCGCCCCGGTCGAGCCCGAGCAGGTCGCGGGCCCGTGCCTCGTCCACCACGGCGGTGTTCAACCGCTCGCCGTTGCCGGAGAAGTAGCGGCCGACGGCCGGTGGCATCGTGCCCAGCGCCGCCGCCGACCGTTGCAGGATGACCGGGGTGGCACCGGCCCCGGCGGCGAGCACCACGATCTTCGCCTCGATGACGCCGGAGCCCCGGGTGCGGCGGTAGTCGGTGTCGTCGACGACGTCGTAGTGGACCTGGTATCCGCCGGTCGGAGTCCGGGTCAGCCGCTGCACCTCGTGCAGGGGCCGGATCCGCGCGCCGTGGGCCAGCGCGGCGGGCAGGTAGTTGAGCAGCAGCGACCGTTTGGCGTCGAACCGGCAACCGGCCATCATCCAGTTGCAGTTCGTGCACAGGTGCTTGTCGACGGCCGAGGGGACGGGGTTGGCGGTACGTCCGGCGCGGGCGCAGGCGGCGGCGAAGAGGCCGCCCGCGAACGGCACGTCGTCCCAGGACTGCTCGGTCACCGGCAGTGCGCCGCTGACGACGTCGTACCACGGGTCCAGGGTGTCCCGGTCGATCGAGGAAGGCCACATCCGCCGGCCGAGGCCACCGGTGCGGTCGAAGACGAACCGAGGGGCGCGCGGCATGGTGGCGAAGTAGACGACGCTGCCACCGCCGACGCAGTTGCCGGCGAGCACGCTCATCCCATCGCCGACGGTGAAGTCGAAGATCCGGGTGTACGACGAGCCGAGGAGGAAGTCGTGCTGGAACTCGTCGCTGGCGAGCCACGGGCCCCGTTCCAGTACCACCACCCGGGCCCCGCCGGCGGCGAGGTGGTACGCCGGGATCGCGCCGCCGAAGCCGCTGCCCACGACGACGACGTCGGTCTGCTCGATGCTGGTCATGCCGGACTTCCCGTCGCCGTGGTGTGCGGGTGCACGGAGGCCAACCGCCGCCGGTAGGAGAAGTGCGGGAACCGCCAGAGCCCGTCGGGGTCCGGCCGGCCCAGGCCGAGCAGGGACAGCCCGGGGTGGCCCTGGTCGAGCGCCTCGGTGGTGGGCAGATGCGGGGCGCTGTCGAAGGCCATGGTGCAGAACAGGGCGACGCCGAACCACACCTCCCGTTCCGGATGCGACGGGTCGGTCAGCTCCTGAACCAGAGCGGTGCGGGTGTCGAAGTCGAGGGCGACGAACGGCGGCACCGCCGGGTCCAGGGTGTGCTGCCCGGCCCGCGCGTGGTTCTGCGCGTGCATGTTGAGCAGGCCGGCCATCCCGTCCAGCGCCTCGGCCAGCCCCAGCGCGGGATGCGCGAGCACCTGCAGCGCACCCGCCTGCACCGCGCCCGGATCGTCCTCGACACCGGCGATCGCCCGGTCGTCGGGCGAGCGCTTCACGCCGGGGATGATCGTGTCGGCGAAGGCCTCCAGCGTCGCCGTGGTCGCCGGATCGGCCGGCGCGGCGGCGGCCATCACCGGTCCCGCCCGGCGGCGCCCGGTGCCTTGATCGCGCCCGCGGTGAACTGACCCGGACGTCGGCCCGGCCCAGCCGGGCCACGGTAGGCCTGGGCGATGTCCAGCCAGTGGTCGGCGTCGGCCCCGGTCGCCCGCAGGCCGAGGTCGTCCCGGTGCCGCCGCCGGGTGACCAGCAGACAGAGGTCGATGGCGGGACCCTCGACCAGCTCGGCGTCCTGCGGCCCGTGCACCCAGACCTCGCCCGAGGGCGCGGTCAGCTCGTACCGGAAGCCCTGCCCAACGGGGGCCAGGCCCCGGCTGAGGTAGCCGAAGTCCCAGGTCCGGACGGCGAAGTCGACCACGTGCCGGATCCGGTCGGTGCGCTCGGGCGTCCGGCCCAGGGCATCGGCGACGTCCTGACCGTGCGCGAACAGCTCCATCATCCCGGCGGCGGCCAGGACCGGTGCCGGCAGCGGCCGGACGAGCCAGGGCACGACCTGGCCGGCCGGCACCCCGGCGAGCGCCTCCACCGCCGTGGTCCACTCCTCGCGCCAGCGTCCGCGCAGGGCCGCCGTGCCGCCGTCGAGATAGCGGGACAGCGCCACCGCCACGTTGGCGTCGAAGTCGTCACTGAGCTGCGCCGTGAGCGCCCGGAACGCCTCGCCGTCGGAGGCGGCCATCGCCGCCATCCGGAAGACCGCGCTCAGGTGCGCGACCTGGTGCCGGATCTCCCAGCCGGGCGCCGGCGTCGGTCGGGCCCAGTCGTCTGGTTCCAGCGTGTCCAGCAGCCGGTCGAATTCCGCGCAGTCGTCCGCCAGATCAGCGAACACGTTCGACTCGTCCATCTCGTTCCTTCGCGGTTGACGTGGCCCCCTTCCACCCCGCCGGCCCCGTCGTCACGGCGGCGTGCGGGCGAGCGCGTCGGGGGAGTGGCGAGGTTCAGCCTGCCGACGTGGCCGGACCCCGTCCTCTCCCGCTGTGCGCTTCTGCCCGGTGACGTGGCCGCGACCGGTGGCCGCCCACCGGTCCGGTCGCCGCCTGCTCGGGAGGGGGCACTGGGCACAGCGGAAGAAGAATCGCCCGCCCCGGTGGCCGACGATGGAACGGCCGTCGGTAGCCGACGGTCACCAGTCGACCTCGGTAGGAGAGCGGGAGCGATGCCCACCATCGTCGGTTCGCTACGTCGCCACGTACTGGCTCCGTCGTGGCAGGAGGTGGGCTTCGCCGCGCGAGGTTTCCCCACCACCGCCTCGGTCGCGACGAGGCAGCTGGAGGCGATCCCGCAGACGGTCGTGTGTGGATTCGAGTGGGGCATCGACTCGTGCGACCTGTCGGAGGCGGAACGACGCCTCGCGCTGGTCGACCCGTACCTGCGCGGCTTCGCGTACGAGGGCGCCACGATGGCGTTCACCATCCGCGACGCGATGTCGATGTTCCGGACCAGCCGCACCCGCGATCTGCTCCTCGGGCCGGGACGGCCACACGTCTTCCTCAACTACATCGGCATCGGGTTCGCCATGGCGCGGCTGCCGCGGGCGACCTGGCGCCGGATCCTGCCGGAGCTGTCCGGGCTGCCGTACCACCCGACGATGAGCTGGCTCGCCGTCGACGGGTACGGCTTCGACCTGGCCTACTTCGACGTCGATCGCTGGGTGGGCAGGGGCGAGCGGCCCCGCCCGTACCCGTGGGCGGGCGCGCCCGACTACTTTCCGCGGGCCGTGGACCAGGGGGTCGGTCGCGCCCTGTGGTTCATCCACGGTGCCCGGCCCGACGACGTGGCGACGGCGATCGGCCGCTTCGCCGGTGAGCGGCAGGCCGACCTGTGGGCCGGTGCCGGCCTGGCGGCCACCTTCGCCGGCGGCTGCGACCCGGCCGGCCTGGTGACGCTGCGCCGGCACGCCGGCGGGCACCGGCCACACCTGGCACAGGGGGCGGTCTTCGCGGCCCGGGCCCGCACGTTCTCGGGTGCGGTGCCGCCGTACACCGAGGACACCGTCACGGTGCTGACCGGCCTGTCGGTCGCCGCCGCGTCGGCGCTGGCCGACGAGGTCGCGGTCGATGGTCCGCCGGCGGAGCGTGCCGACCCGCCGTACGAGGTGTGGCGCCGCCGGATCCGGTCGCGCCTGGCCACCGGGCCGGCAGGTGCACCGGAGTCCTGACCCATCCACGGCGGGTAGTCGGCCCGCCGCCACCCACGTCGCGCAGGCGGATCGGACGGACGACCCCGATCCGTCCGGTCGACGCTGACCATATGAGGGGTAATTGTGGCTTTCATCGGTTCGTTGCGCCGAGCCGTCCTGACGCCGGACCCGAGCGAGACCCGGATGAGCGTGCGGGGCTTCCACACTCGATCCGAGCAGGCGCGGGACCTGCTCGAAACGATCGGCCGGACCTTTCTCGAAGGGTACGGCGAAGCGGCGCAGACCCGCCGGGTCGCCGACACCGAGCCGGCGTTGGAACGGGTGCCGACCCGCTTCCGCGGCTTCGCCTACGAGGGCGCGGCGATGGGACTGGCCGTCCGCGACTGCCTGCCGTTCGGCGGGGGCCGGGTCAGGGAGTTCCTCGCCGGTCCCGGCAACCCGCACATCTACATGGCGTACGTCGGGATCGGTTGGGCGATGGCCCGCCTGCCCCGGTTCCGGTGGTCCCGGCTGTACGCCCCGGACCCACTGCTGCGCTGGCTCGTGCTCGACGGGTACGGCTTCCACCAGGCGTATTTCCACACCCACAAGTACGTGATCGAGCAGTTCCGGCACGAGCGGTTCCCCTGGCCCGTGGACGACGACACCGGCTACGCCACCCGGGTCATCGACCAGGGCATCGGCCGTGCCCTGTGGTTCGTCGGCGGCACCGACGTACACCAGGTCACCCGTCTCGTCGAGGGGTTCGCCGAATCCCGCCGGGCCGACCTGTACAGCGGTGTCGGGCTGGCCGCCACCTATGCCGGCGGAGCCGACGAGGCCGAACTGCGCGAACTGTGGCGGCGGGCGGACACGTACCGCTCCCACCTGGCACAGGGCGCGGCGTTCGCCGCGGCGGCCCGGGTCCGGGCGGGGCTCGTGGTGCCTCACGTGGAACTGGCCACCCGACTGTTCTGCGACCTCTCGCCGGCCGACGCGGCGGCGGTCACCGACCGGGTCCGTCCGGGCCTGTCGCTGCCCGGTGAACCACCGACGTACGAGATCTGGCGGAACTGGGTCCGGGACACCTTCGTCGTCGGCCAGCGTGCCCGCGTCGCGAACGACCGCTAGCACTGCGGTCGCCGCTGCGACCAGATCGGAGATTCCGAGACCATGACAAGGATCGCCATCGTCGGCATGGCCTGTCGATACCCGGACGCGTCGTCGCCGACGGAGCTGTGGGAGAACGCGGTCGCCGGCCGGCGCGCCTTCCGCCGGCTGCCCGACGCCCGGATGCGTCTGGACGACTACTGGTCGGCCGACCCCGCCGCGCCGGACCGCTTCTACGCCCGCAACGCTGCCGTGCTGCAGGACTGGGAGTTCGACCGGGTCGCCTTCAAGGTGGCCGGCAGCACCTACCGGTCCACGGACCTGACGCACTGGCTCGCCCTGGAGGTCGCCGCCGCCGCGCTGGCCGACGCCGGCTTCCCGATGGGGGCCGGCCTGCCCACCGAGCGGACCGGTGTGGTGGTCGGCAACAGTCTCACCGGGGAGTTCGCCCGGGCCAACCAGCTACGGCTGCGCTGGCCATTCGTCCGCCGGGTGCTCGCACCCGCCCTGTCCAAGCTGGACTGGGACGAGGAGCGGATGCGTGACTTCCTCGACCTCGTCGAGGCCGACTACAAGCGGCCCTTCCCACCCATCGACGAGGACACGCTCGCCGGGGCGCTGTCGAACACCATCGCCGGCCGCATCTGCAACCACTTCGACCTGCGTGGCGGCGGCTACACCGTGGACGGCGCCTGCTCGTCCTCACTGCTCTCGGTGACCACCGCCTGCCGGGCACTCGTCGACGGCGACGTCGACGTCATGGTGACCGGCGGGGTCGACCTCTCCATCGACCCGTTCGAGATCATCGGATTCGCGCGGACGGGCGCCCTCGCCACCGGCGAGATGCGGGTGTACGACCGCGGGTCCAACGGCTTCTGGCCGGGCGAGGGCTGCGGCATGGTCGTGCTCATGCGCGAGCCGGACGCCCGGCGTGCCGGACACCGGATCTACGCCACCGTGGCCGGTTGGGGTGTCTCCTCCGACGGCCGCGGTGGCATCACCCGACCGGAGATCGGCGGCTACCAGCTGGCCCTGCGGCGCGCGTACGCGCGGGCCGGGTTCGGGCTGGAAACGGTCGCGCTGTTCGAGGGGCACGGCACCGGTACGAAGGTGGGCGACAGCACCGAGCTGTCCGCGCTGTCCCAGGCCCGCCGGATGGCCGACCCCGACGCGCCGCCCGCCGTGATCAGCTCGATCAAGGCCATGATCGGGCACACCAAGGCCGCGGCCGGGGTCGCCGGCCTGATCAAGGCCGTCCTGGCGCTGCACCATCAGGTGCTGCCCCCGGCACTCGGTTGCCCCGAGCCACACGAACTGCTCACCGGGGCGGAGCGCACCCTGCGGGTGCTCCCGGCCGCCGAACCCTGGCCGACCGGTGCCCCGCTGCGGGCCGGCGTCACCGCCATGGGCTTCGGCGGGATCAACACCCACGTGGTGGTGGAGAGCACCCGGGCCAGGCGGCCGGGCGGGCTCGACCCACGGACCGCGACGCTGACCACCGGAGCGCAGGACGCCGAGCTGCTCGTGCTGGACGGGATGTCCTGGACGGCGTTGCGGGACCGGGCGGAGCAGCTCGCCGCGTTCGCCGGCGCCGCCACGTACGCGCAGCTGGCCGACCTCGCCGTGACGCTGCGGCACGAGCTGCGCGACCTGCCGTACCGGGCCGCGGTCGTGGTGGTGAACCCGGAGGACGCCGAACGCCGGCTGCGCCGGCTCGTCGACGCCGTGAACCGGGGCGAGGAGTCGCTTGCCCACGGTGCGGAGCCGGTGTTCCTGGGGCAGGTCACCGGCCGGGCCCGGATCGGCTACCTCTTTCCCGGCCAGGGCTCCGGTCGGGGCACGGCCGGCGGCGCGCTGCGGCGCAGGTTCCCGTCGGTGGACGCGGTGTACCGGCAGGCGGCGCTGCCGGACGACGCCGACCCGGTCGCCACCCAGGTCGCCCAACCCCGCATCGTCACCGGTTCGGTCGCCGGCCTGGCCGCGCTGACGCTGCTCGGCATCGAGGCCACCGTTGCCGTCGGTCACAGCCTCGGCGAGCTGACCGCGCTGCACTGGGCCGGAGTGATGGACGAGGCGGAGCTGCTACGGATGGCCACCGCGCGGGGTGCGGCCATGGCGCGGCACAGCGCGTCGGGAACCATGGCGGGGATCGCCGCCGCCCCGGCCATCGTCGAGCGTCTCATCGACGGGCTGCCGGTCGTGGTCAGCGGGTACAACGGTCCCGCGCAGACGGTGGTCGCCGGTGCGGTCGCCGCGGTACGTGAGGCGTGCCGCCGAGCTGCCGCCGACGGCATCGGCGCCACCCCGCTGGCCGTCTCCCACGCCTTTCACTCGCCGCTGGTCGCGCCGGCGGCCGAGGTGTTCGCCGGCACCCTGGTCGGCGCCGAACTCGCCCCCGTCGGGCGTCGGGTCGTCTCCACCGTCACCGGCGAGCCGCTGCCGGCGGGGACCGACGTGCCGTCCCTGCTGCGCCGGCAGATCACCGAGCCGGTGCGGTTCAGCCAGGCCGTCGCCGTCGCCAGCGGCGAGGTCGACCTCTTCGTGGAGGTGGGACCGGGCCGGGTGCTGTCGCGGCTCGCGGCCGAGGCCACCGGCGCCCCAGCGGTACCGCTGGACACCGACGACGAGTCGCTGGTCAGCCTGCTGCGGGTGGTCGGCGCGGCGTACGTCGGCGGCGCGGCCGGGATGCCGGCCGCGCTGTTCGAGGACCGCCTGGCCCGCCCGATCGACGTCACCGTGCCACCGGCGGTGCTGGCCAGCCCCTGCGAGGCGGTACCGGTGGCCGCCGTCGCCGGGGGCGAGGGCGCGGCCCTCGGTCCGGCCACCCCACCGGCTAGGACGACGTGGCCGGCGGAGTCCGCCGACCGGTCCGGGCCGGGGGCGCTCGACCTGCTCCGGCAGATGGCCGCGAGTCGGGCGGAGCTCCCGGTCGAGATGGTGCGGC
The DNA here is from genome assembly GCF_900109115.1 of Micromonospora phaseoli. GTDB lineage: Bacteria > Actinomycetota > Actinomycetes > Mycobacteriales > Micromonosporaceae > Micromonospora > Micromonospora phaseoli. The sequence continues at coordinate 65,557 of NZ_FNYV01000008.1, read as the reverse complement.
CGGAGAGCCGGCTCCTGGACGACCTGCACCTCAGCTCGATCACCGTCGGCAACCTCGTCAACGAGGTGGCCGAGCGGATGGGCATGGGCGCGGTGAGTATGCCGCTGAACTTCGCGGCGGCGTCGGTGCGGGAACTCGCCGCCGCACTGGAGGAGCTGCAGGCCACCGGTGGGGAGACCGCCGTCGCGGCCAGCCCGCCGGTCGTCGGCGCGGAGAGCTGGGCCCGGGCCTGGGCGGTCGATCTGGACCCGGCCCCGGTGCCCGAGCCGGTCGACCCGCTCGGGCCGGGTGGCTGGCGGCTGTACGCCCCGGCGGACCATCCGTTCGCCGCCGCCCTCGCCGACCGGCTGGCGGCGACGGACACCGGCTCCGGTGTGCTGGTCTGCCTACCGCCGGGCTGTACGGAGTCCGACCTGGAACGAGCGCTGCACGGCGCCCAGGACGTGCTGGCCGGCACCGACGTCGACCGGTTCGTGCTCGTCCAGCATGACCGCGGTGCCGCCGGCCTGGCGAAGACACTGCGCATGGAGCAGCCCCGGGTGCGGGTGACGATCGCACACGTCCCGGCCACCGCCGAAGCGATCGAGTACGTCGTCGGCGAGGTGCGGGCGACCGACCAGTACGTCGAGGCGTACTACGACCTCGACGGTACGCGGCGGGTGCCGACGCTACGGGCGATGCCCCTGCAACCGGAGCAGACCCGGGCGCCACTGGACGAGTCGGACGTCCTGCTGGTCACCGGTGGCGGCAAGGGCATCACGGCCGAGTGCGCCTTCGCCCTGGCCGTGGAGACCGGCGCCCGGCTCGCCCTGCTCGGCCGGTCTGACCCGGCGACGGACTCGGAGCTGGCGGCGAACCTGGAGCGGCTGGCCCATCACGGCGTGACCGCCCACTACGTGCGGGCCGACGTCACCGATCCGGAGCAGGTGGCTGCGGCCGTCGACGAGACCGTCCGGGAGTTCGGTCCGGTGACCGCGGTACTGCACGGCGCGGGTACCAACGAACCGGCGGCGCTGGGCCGCCTCGACGCCGCGGCGCTGCGGCGTGCCTTCGCCGCGAAGGTGGGTGGGCTGCGGGCGGTGCTGGACGTCGTCGGGGCCGGCAACCTGCGTCTGCTGGTCACCCTCGGCAGCATCATCGGCCGGGCCGGCCTGCAGGGCGAGGCCCACTACGCGACGGCCAACGAGTGGCTGGCCGACCTGACCCGGACGGTCGGCGAGGAGCATCCGAGCTGCCGGTCGGTCTGCCTGGAATGGTCGGTGTGGTCCGGGGTGGGGATGGGCGAGCGGCTCTCGGTCGTGGACACGTTGGCCCGGGAGGGCGTCACGCCGATCACTCCCACCCAGGGTGTCGAACTCCTGCGCCGGCTGGTGACCGACCCGGCGGTGCCGCCGGTGGTGGTGGTCAGTGGACGCACCTCCGGCATCGACACCGTGCGCTACGAGCGGGTGGAGCTGCCGCTGCTGCGGTTCCTGGAACGGCCGCTGGTGCACTATCCCGGGGTCGAGCTGGTGACCGAGGCGGAGTTGAGTACCGGCAGCGACCCCTACCTGTCCGATCACCACCTCGACGGGAATCTGTTGTTTCCGGCGGTGCTCGGCATGGAGGCGATGGCTCAGGTGGCATCGGCCCTGACCGGCCGGTCGTCGGCGCCGACGGTAGAGGACGCGGAGTTCCTGCGACCGATCGTCATCGCACCGCAGGGGGCGACCCGGATCCGCGTCGCGGCCGTGGTCACCGCACCCGACGTGGTGCAGGTGGTCATCCACAGCAGCGAGACCCGGTTCGCCGCCGAACACTTCCGGGCCCGCCTGCGCTACGGCACGCCGGTCGTACCCGACGGACCGCCCCGGCCGGTGCCGGTGGACGTGCCGGAGGTACCGCTGCGGCCGGCGACGGAGCTCTACGGCGACCTGCTGTTCCAGGGCCGCCGGTTCCAGCGCGTGCTGCGCTACCACCACGCGGCGGCCCGCGACGTCGACGCCGACCTGCTTTTCGAGGAGCACGACTGGTTCGCCGCCTTCCATCCGCGGACCCTGCTGCTCGGCGACCCCGGCATCCGGGACGCGCTGATGCACGGCAACCAGGTCTGCGTACCCAACGCCACCCTCCTGCCGACCGGCGTCGCGCGGATCTGGACGGCCGCCGGCGTCAGCGGGCCGGGACCGTACCGGTATCAGGCGGTCGAGCGGTCCCGCGACCGCGACACCTACGTCTACGACGTGGTGCTGCGGACCGGTGACGGCGACGTGGTCGAACGTTGGGAAGGGTTGAGCCTGCGCGCCGTACGCCGTGGCGACGGGCGGGGCCCGTGGCTCGCGCCGCTGCTCGGGCCGTTCCTGCAACGCGCGGTCGGCGAGCTGACCGGCGTCGAGATCGCGGTCGGGGTCGAGCCCGACGGGGCGGACGCGGGTGACACCGGCGATCCGGTGGCGACCCGCCGGTCCCGCTCGGCCCGGGCACTGGCTCGCGCCACGGGGCGCAGGTGGCCGGTTCGGTACCGCGGTGACGGCCGGCCGGAGATCGACGGCGGCCAGGAGGTGTCGTTCGCGCACGGTGCGGGCCTGACGGTGTGCGCGGTGGCATCCCAGCCGACCGCCTGTGACGTGGAGGCGGTCGTGCCCCGCACCCCGGTGGAGTGGCGCGGGCTGCTCGGCGCACACGCGGAGCTGCTGCCGCTGCTGACCGGCCCGGACGGTGGCGACAACCGCGACGTGGCGGGCACCCGCGTCTGGGTGGCCATGGAATGCCTGCAGAAGGCGGGCGAACCCTTGGCGGGCCCCCTCACCGTCCGGCCTGTGGAGCACCCCGGCTGGGTGGTGCTCAGCGCGGGACCGATCACCGTCGCGACCTTCGTGACGGCGTTGCGGGACGTGCCCGAGCCGGTGGTTTTCGGGCTCCTGACAGGGGAGGGCTGATGTCCCGCTATTTCGAGTACCGGCACGTGGTCGGGTTCGAGGAGACCAACCTCGTCGGCAACGTCTACTACGTGCACTACCTGCGTTGGCAGGGCCGATGTCGCGAGATGTTCCTGCGGGAACGGGCGCCGCGGGTGCTCGACGACCTGCGGGCGGATCTCAAGCTGTTCACCCTGCGGGTCGACTGCGAGTTCTTCGCCGAACTCTCCGCCTTCGACGAGGTGTCCGTCCGGATGCGGCTGGTCGATCTGGCGCAGACGCAGGTCGAGTTCGGCTTCGACTACCTGCGCCTCGCCGAGGCCGAGGGCGAGACGCTGGTGGCGCGGGGGATGCAGCGGGTGGCGTGCATGCGGGGCCCGAACACCCGCACCGTGCCGACCCGGGTACCGGAGGCCCTGGCACAGGCGCTCGCGCCGTACGCGCGGGCGGAGGCGTCGTGACCGGGGCACCGGGTGCGCGGACCGACCCCCCACCCGATGGGCACCTGGCCACCGGTCGTGAGCTGCGGCGGGTTTTCGGCACCTTCGCCACCGGTGTGGCCGTGCTGACGGTGGGGGGCGAGCATCCGCACGGCATGACGGCGAACTCCTTCGCGTCCGTTTCGCTCGACCCACCGCTGGTGCTCGTCTGCGTCGGCCGTTCCACGGTGATGCACGCCTGCCTGGCGGAGGCGTCGGGCTTCGGGGTCTCGGTGCTCGCGGCCGGTCACGCCGGCATCGCGCGGTACTTCGCCGATTCCCGGCGCCCGGTCGGCCCGGAGGAGTTCTCCGGGATCCGGACGGTGCCCGGGGCGAGGACCGGTGTACCGCTGATCGCCGGCGCCCTGGCCTGGTTCGAGTGCGAGCCGTGGCGACGGTACGACGGCGGCGACCACACGATCGTCGTCGGCCGGCTGCTCTCGGCCGCGCGGGTCGCCGCGGGTGCGGCCCTGCTGTTCCACGACGGGCTGCTGGGCACGACCGAGTACGAGTGGAGGGCGCGGGGATGACGGCACGGTACCCACGGCCGGTGGCACCGCCGGGGCCGCCCAGGCGGGCGGCGCTGCGGATGCTGGCGGTGATGACCCGCGACCGGCTGGGGATGATCAGTGACGCCGTCGACCGGTACGGCGATGCGGTACGGATCCCGGTGGGTCACAAGAGCCTGCACGTGTTCAACCACCCGGACCACGCGCAGCACGTGCTGGCCGACAACGCGGGCAACTATCGCAAGGGCATCGGTCTGGTGCACGCCCGGCGGGCGCTCGGCGACGGTCTGCTGACCAGCGAGGGCGAGCTGTGGCGCAAGCAGCGCAAGGTGATCCAGCCGGTGTTCCAGCCGCGGCGGCTGGCCCACCACGCCGGCCTCGTCGCGGCCGAGGCGCAGCGGTTGGTCCACCGGCTCCGCCAGCGCGAGGGCGGCGCTGCGGTGGACGTGGTCGCCGAGTTCACCGGCCTCACCCTGGGCGTGCTGGGCCGGACCCTGCTCGATGCCGACCTGAGCCCGTTCGGGTCCGTCGGCGAGGAGTTCGCGGCGGTCCAGGACCAGGCGATGTTCGAGCTGGCCACGCTCGGGATGGTGCCCGCCTGGGTGCCGTTGCCTCGCCAGCTGCGCTTCCGGCGGGCCCGGCGTGAGCTGCAACGGGTGGTGGACCAGCTGGTGGCGGCGCGGGCGGCGGATGCCGACGGTCAGGACGACGTCCTCTCCCGGCTCATCGTCTCCACCCGGGCCGAGCCGGATCCGCGGGTCGCGCGTGGTCGACTTCGCGACGAGTTGGTCACGCTGCTACTGGCCGGTCACGAGACCACCGCCAGCACCCTCGGCTGGACCTTGTACCGCGTCGACCGCGAGCCGGAGGTGCGGCACCGGTTGCGGGCGGAGGCGCAGGCCGTGCTGGGCGGGCGGTTGCCCGGCTACGAGGACCTGCACCAGCTGCGCTACACCACGATGGTGGTCAAGGAGGCGATGCGGCTGCACCCGCCGGTGTGGCTGCTGCCCCGGATCGCCGTCGCGCCCGACGTGGTGGGTGGGCACGCGGTGCCGGCCGGAGCTGATGTGGTCATCCTGCCGTACACCCTGCACCGGCATCGGGAGTTCTGGGTGGACCCGGAGCGGTTCGACCCGGAGCGCTTCGACCCGGCCAGGGTGCGGGACCGACCCCGCTACGCCTACATCCCGTTCGGTGCCGGCCCACGCATCTGCGTCGGCAGCAACCTCGGTTTGATGGAGGCGGTGTTCGTGCTGGCGATGATCGCCCGGGAGTTCCGGCTCTCGACGCCCCCCGGGCACCAGGTCGTCCCGGAGCCGATGCTGTCGCTGAGGATCCGTGGCGGGTTGCCGATGCTGGTCAGGGCGGTGGGCGAGGGCGGCTGACGGCGGTCGCGTCCCTGGGCGCGGCGGATCCTGAGCGCTGTCTCGGGTGACAGGTCGAGCAGGGACAGCAGTGCCGGTGGGTCGAGGTCGCGGTGGGGGCGGACGAACACCTCCGCCCCCTGTACGTCCCCGCCCTCGGTGATCCGGATCGGCCCGTACCGGGCCACCCCGGTGATGTGGTCGGCCTGGTGCTGGTCGCTCGGCGGGCACTGCCACTGGCCGAGGGAGTGCGCGACGAGGTACCAGTCACCGGCGCTGACATCGGAGAGCCGGTAGGGGCCCGGCCGGCTCACGGTGGTCCAGCTCTCCGGAGGGCCCTCGGCGATGGCGTCCGGGAACAGTCCGATGAAGATCGGCTTGGTGAAGCGCGGGCAGAAGGTGCGCAGCTCCCCGCTGATGACGGCGCCGCCCTGCGGCGACCGGCTCCGCCCGATCGGCGGCAACGGATCAAGGAATCGACGCCGGTAGGCCATCGGGGACACGCCGACACTGCGATGGAATCGTGAACTGAAGGTGCCGAGACTGGTGTATCCGACAGAAATGCTGATACTCGCCACGGTCATCGACGTGTTGGCGAGCAGGCGTTTGGCCTCCTGGATCCGGATCGCGGCGAGGAAGCGTCCCGGCGATATCCCCGTCATCCGGCGGAACAGCCGCGAGAAGTGGTATCTGCTGAACATCGCCACGCTCGCGAGCTCGTCGATCGTCAGCGGCTCCCCAAGCCTTTCGCGCATCGTCCACAATGCACGTCTGACGGCTACCTCCCCCATCAACATCGAGTCACCCGGAGGGCCGGTCGAACGTTCGTCGGGGGCGCACATGATGCGGCGCCGCTCGGCTATGTAAGCGCATGAAATGTATTCTTCCGAGGAGATTCTTATTTACCGTCATCGTGCTGACGTTAGATGCTATCGCTCGTCATTGGAATGGGCAACTCCCGATTTTCCGACGCTTGTGCGGTGCTGTTGAATGAGTTACCGCCAGTAACAGATAGTGGCACTATTCGCAATTTCCGGAGAGGTGCTGCCAAAAGCGTCTCAAGTGGACGCTCGCAATGTCCCTGGGGTGCGACGACCTGGCGGCGCCTGGCTGGCATTGCTACCGCACGCCGGCCACCGTCCGTGATCTCGTCGACGACGGCGCGGCAGACTCTTGACCGAGGGGGTGAGCCTCTGCCGTACGACATAACGGGTGGATGCGCCCACATGCCGGATATCCGGCAATTCCTGTAAATGCGTACGTAGGGCAGAGTTGCTGTGAGGATTGGAGAGCTGAGTCATCGTGCAGAACTGCCGATACCAACCATCAAATTCTACCTGAGAGAGGGGCTGCTCCCGCCTGGAAGATCGGTTCGGGAAGGCCGCCAGCTGTATTACGACGAGCGGCATCTGTCCCGGCTGGCGCTCATCCGGACGCTGACCGTCCTGGGTGGTATGAGCCTGGCCTCGGTGCGTACGGTCGTGCGGGCGTTGGACGACGGGGGAACCCGGACCGCGGATCTCTCCGCGGTCATCAACGACGCGATGGCTACCGAGGATACGGGTGTGCCCGCGGTCGTCGGGAATCGAGATGTGGCGGCCCGGGTCGACGCCCTCGTCGACCACCTGGGCTGGCGGGTCGATCCGGACTCGCCCGGCCGACACACGCTGGCCCGGGTGCTCGCGGCGCTGGAGCAGCATGCGGGCGTCGAGGTGGGCGCGCTGATGCCCTACGCGGCGATGGCGATGTCGCTGAGCACGATGGAGGCCGCCGGGCTGCCGCCACGGCTGGAGTCGGAGGCCGACGCGGTGGCCGTGGTCGCACAGATCGTCCTGCTGGACGCCGCCCTGCTGGCGCTGCGGCGACTGGCCCGGGAACACCTGGGCCAGGCCGGCGGGTCGGGACGCGGCGAGCGACCGTGAGGGCCGGCGGCGGCGGACGCGGAGCGGTGGGGGCCCGCGTCCGCCGCCGCCGACAATGCCTGACGCGCCCGACCCGAATGCCACCGCAACCTGCGAGAAGAACTGAATCACACGCGTCGGCCATGATGTTTGTGGTTCGGGACCACTCCGATGGTGCGGTCGTCGTTCTCGGGCCGGTGTATCCGCGCCGCGCCTAATGCGTGGGAGCGAAATTCCGGCACATTTCCCGGCCATTGTCGGGGCCGCGGTCACCTGCCTCGCGCCCGGGTGCCGGCGCGGATGTGGCTCCGGACGTCCACCGAGAACGCGGCAGCGGATCAATCACCGGTTGGCCCGGACCGTCGCATTTCGGCGCAGCGTGCGACGTCGTCGCGATGGCGCTGCCACAATCGAGGGGGAGCCCGTTGGTATCGCAACCGGTCGGCATTCTACGTCGGCTCATACCCGTGTTCACGGTGATCGGTCTATTGATCGCCACCTACCTCCTGGCGAGGCTGCCCCAGGCGTCGCCGACCGACCGCGCCCGGCTGGCCGCCCGGTTCGGGTTCACCGAGCTGCCGATCATACTGCCGGACGGTCTGCCCGAGCGTAGCGTCCGGGCGGTCAACCCCGAGTACGAGCACATCCGGTCCTGGGTGTCGTCGGTCGGCGCCGCAGTCGCCATCAACGACCTCGACGGCGGCGGGGTGGCCAACGACATGTGCCTCGTCGATCCCCGCAGTGACAGCGTGATCGTCACGCCGGCACCGGGTAGCGCCAACGTGTACCAGCCGTTCGTCCTGACCCCGACTCCACTGCCGACGCACCGCGCGATGGCGCCGATGGGCTGTGTACCCGGGGACTTCAACGAGGACGGCTGGACCGACCTGTTGGTCTACTACTGGGGCCGCACACCCGTGCTGTTCATGAACCGCGGCGGCCAGGCGCCGCTCGCTACGGGCCGCTTCCGGCCGACGGAACTCGTTCCTACCCGGGACCGCGGCGACGGGGTGTACGACGGGCAGCTGTGGAACACCAATGCCGTCGCCGTGGCGGACTTCGACGGTGACGGGCACGTCGACATCGGCGTCTTCAACTACTTCCCCGACTCCCAGGTGCTCGATCCCGAGGGGCGGGCCGGGGTGCAGATGAACCACTCGATGTCCCGGGCCCGAAATGCCGGAGGGGCGCACATCCTGCGCTGGACCTCGGCCCAGGGTGGCAGCGAGCCCTCGGTCACGTACACCGAGCAGGTCGCGATCGACCCGGCGGTGGGCAGTGGGTGGACCCTGGGCGCGGCCTCAGCCGACCTGGACGGGGATCTGCTGCCGGAGCTCTACCTCGCCAACGACTTCGGCAACGACCGCTTCTTCCACAACCGTTCCGTTGCCGGTGAGATCCGCTTCGAGCTGGCCGAGGGCGAGCGGGACGCGTTCACGCCGAAGTCGCTGGTCCTCGGCCACGACTCGTTCAAGGGCATGTCCATCGAATTCGGCGACCTGCACGGCAGCGGCCGCTTCGACGCCTTCGTCAGCAACATCACCACCTCCTGGGGGCTGGAGGAAAGCACCTTCGTCTGGCGCAACATCGCATCGAGCCCGCAGGCGGCCGGCGAGATGCTGCGCGCCGGCCGGGCGCCGTACGAGAACGAGGCGGCCGACCGCAACCTCGCCTGGTCGGGCTGGGGCTGGGACACGAAGATGGCGGACTTCGACAACGACGGCGAGGTCGAGGTCGTCCAGACCAACGGCTTCATCAAGGGCAGCCTCAACCGGTGGGCCTGGCTCCAGGAACTGGCCATGGCGAACGACCTCATGCTGCGCAATCCCCAGATGTGGCCGAACTCGCGGCCGGGCGACGACGTCGCCGGCTCGCAGCCGATCGCGTTCTGGGCGGCGGAGGGCAACGGCCGGTACACCGACCTCGGCGCGGCGCTCGGCATGACGGACGACACGCCGAGTCGCGGCGTCGCGATCGCCGATGTCGACGGCAACGGCAGCCAGGACTTCGCCGTCGCCCGCCAGTGGGGCCAGCCGAGTTTCTACCGCAACACCACGGCGCGCCCCGGCGACTTCCTCGGTCTGCGCCTCTACCGGCCGGCGACCTCGCCGGACGCGATCGGCACACCGGCGTACGGCGCCCAGGTGCGGGTCCGCACGCCCGACGGGCGTACCCGGGTCGCCCAGCTCGACGGCGGGGGCGGCCACTCCGGCAAGCGCAGCTTCGACCTGGTGTTCGGGCTCGGCGAGATTGGCGAACAGCCGGTCTCGGTCGAACTGGCCTGGCGTGACCTCGACGGCGTGCTGCACACCCGGACACAGCAGATGACCCGCGGCTGGCACAGCCTGATGCTCACCGATCAGGCCAGGGAGGTGAAGGTGCCGTGAGCGCCCCGTCCATCCACCGCACCGACCGTACAGCCGCCCCCGAGCGGGTCGGTGGGGACCCACCCGGCGTACGGCCGGACACCGCGACGCCGCCGAAGGATCCGCGCTACCTCGCGCTGCGGAACTTCGCCATTTCGATGACCGTCTTCAACATCCTCGGCTATACGGTGCTCGGCTTCGAGCAGCCGTGGGCGTGGCCGATCCTCGCGCTGCTGGTCGGCTACGCGGCGGAGATCCTGATCGAAGTGGTCACCGCGGCCGCGCACCGGCGCGCGCCCGAGTTCACCGGGCGTGGGGCCCGGGGAATGTTCGAGTTCCTGCTTCCGACACACATCACCGCCCTCGCGGTGAACATGCTGCTGTACGCCAATGACCGGTTCTGGCCGATCGCGTTCGCGGTCGTCGTCGCCATCGGCCAGAAGGCCGTGCTCCGCGCGCCCGTCAACGGACGGATGCGGCATTTCATGAATCCGTCCAATCTCGGCATCACCGTGGCCCTGCTGATGTTTCCCTGGGTCAACGTCGCGCCGCCGTACCACTTCACCGAACACGTGCCGGACGCGATCAGCATCATCGTGCCGTTGTTCATCATCACCTCGGGCACCGTCCTGAATGCGATGTTGACCAAGAAGGTACCGCTCATCCTCGGCTGGGTCGGCGGTTTCGTGATCCAGGCGTTGGTCCGGCACTGGACGCTCGACGTGGCGCTGTGGGGTGCGCTGGTGCCGATCACCGGGGTGGCGTTCGTCCTGTTCACGAATTACATGATCACTGACCCGGGGACCACGCCGACCAAGGGCTGGAACCAGTTCGCCTTCGGTTCCGGCGTGGCCGCCGTCTACGGAATCCTGATCGCCCTCAACGTCGTCTACACGACCTTCTTCGCGCTGACCCTCGTCTGCCTCATCCGCGGACTCATGTGGTGGATCGCCTGGCTGCGCCGACCGGCGCGGGAGACCCGGCTCGGCGGCCCGGAGCCCGCGTCGAGGTGAGCTGGTGCCGGCCGGGACGGCGACCGTCGTCCCGGCCGGCGACAGCGGGGCCGCGGCCGGGACGGGTGTCACGGTCGGGCGGGCGGGCCGGAGCGTCGCGGAGGCCAACTATGGCGATCGACGTCGATGTGCTGTCTAATGGGACGTTCGCCTCCAGGCGCACTGCCGGCGGCGCCGGTGACCGACCGTGGTGCTCCGGTCGCGCCGAGCGCGCCGGCGCCGACCGCCCCTGACGGTACGGTGAGTCACCTCCCGGCGGAGTCACGGCCGATCTGCCGTGTATTTCCTTAACATGGCCGTCACGTTTCGCACCGGACTTAACGTCGAGAATCCGGGGAAACGCGGGCGCGTCCATGACGCGTTGTGACCGCAGCGGCTCGTCCCTTTGTTGGCGGGCGAGCCGCCGCGTGATGTGCGGCACCGTGCTTTTCTTCGAGCGTGCGGGATTGACCGCACTTTTCAAGATGCTGGGCTCTTCTCCGAAACGCGAGGATTACCGCAATCGCATGCCAAAGGCGTGCGGAGTCCAAGGGGGAGCGGAAGTTGCCAGTCGCCAATGCGTGCATCCGACATCCGACACGCGTTTTCCTCGGTCGAGTCACCCCGCCTAGGTCGGTGGCCGGTCCAACAGGTGGCAGCTCTTGCAGCGACACCATCTGTGGTCCGTGACGGAAAGACAGAAGACGGTTCGGCTCTAATTGTGCCGCAGGGTGCCAGGATTCGTGGCCGATGCGGAGCGTTTCGAATGTGCGCCCGGCGAATCGCCGGCGGTGCCGCGTGCCGGGGCGTAATTGTTCTCTCGCTCCGTGAGCCGTCGCCAATGGTGCGCCGTCGGCAGGGGAGGCGTAGTGAGCAGCCATTTTGTTGATGCAGTAGAGCGGTCGATCGTGTTGATGCGGGACAACCTCGGTGAGCAGTTGACCGTGGACGACATGGCGCGTGCCGCCATGTTCAGCAAGTTCCACTACACACGGGTCTTCCAACGCGTGACCGGGGTCTCGCCCGGTCGGTTCCTGTCGGCGCTGCGTCTGCAACGCGCGAAGTCGCTGCTGCTCTCGACGTCGATGAACGTCGCCGATATCAGCGTGCACGTGGGATACAACAGCGTTGGCACGTTCAGTTCGCGTTTCACCCGCAGCGTCGGCCTGTCGCCCACCGAGTACCGCCGGCGCGAGGGTGTACTGCGGTCGATCGTCCGGGCCGAACCGGACGGTGTCACGCCAGCCACCGGCGTCGTCTCGGGCGTCGTGTCGGGCTGCTCGTCGACGCCGCTCGACACGGTGTTCCTGGGGTTGTTCAAGAGCCGGATCCCGGAGGGGCGCCCGGTGAGTTGCACAACCCTGACCGGCCCTGGGCGCTTCGCGCTCGACGGGGTGCCGGACGGCACGTGGTACCTGCTCTGCCACGCCCTCGGTACGGTGCCGGGCGAGGACGGTGGGGTCGGGCCGGAACCGGCCGCCATGTTCGGCTGCCACGGCCCGTTCCGGATCGGTCCGGAGCAGACTCTCGATCTTGTCGTGCGGCTCAGGCCCGCGCGTCTGTGCGATCCACCGATGCTGGTGGCGCTGCCCGACGTCCGTGCCGTCGTCACCGTCCGCCGGGCCCGCTGGAGCGGTGTCGCCCGGGCCGCCTGAGCGTAGGCCCGGCCGGCACGGCCCAAGCCTCCATCTCGGAGGATCCCAAATATCGCTCGCTGTCGATGTTGCGATCACGTTTCGCGACCGCGGGCACCGCCGTCCCGGCTCAGCCGAGCCGGATCTCCCAGGGAGGCATCTTTGAGCAACGATCTACCCGGACGCGCCGAGTTGGTACGTCGCGCGTCCGACCTCGTGCCGACGTTGCGGACGTTCTCGGCGTGGCACGAGGAGAACCGGCGGATCCACGACGAGGCCGTCGCCGCGCTGGCGCAGGCGGGCGTGTTCCGCCTGCGGACGCCCCTGACCTACGGCGGCTACGAGTGCGACACCCGTACGCTCGTCGACGTCGCCGCCGAACTGGCCCGGGGGGACGGGTCGGCCGCCTGGACCGCCTCGGTCTACTGGATCCCGACCTGGATGGCGTCCCACTTCCCGGACCACGTCCAGGACTCGGTGTTCACCAGCCCCGACTCGCTGATCTGCGGCACGCTGAGCCCCAGCGCCATGGCGTCACCCGCCGAGGGCGGCATCGTGGTGAACGGCAAGTGGGGCTTCATCACCGGCGCCCTGCACAGCGGCTGGCAGGCCATCATCGCCGTCCTGCTCGCCCCGGAGGCCGAGCCGATGCCGGTCATCGCGTTGGTGCCCACCAGCGAACTGGAGGTCGTCGACGACTGGCACACCGCGGGCCTGAAGGGCACCGGCAGCGTCAGCACCGTCGCCCGGGACCTCTTCGTGCCCCAGGAGCGGTTCCTGCCGCTCGGCGCGGTACTGCAGGGACAGGGCGCCTCGCACGCCAACAAGTCCAGCAGGATCTACCAGGCGCCGCTGCTGCCGGTGGCCGCGGCCTCCTCGGTCGGCGTCGCGCTCGGCCTGGCGAAGGCGGCGTTGGACGCGTTCGTCCAGCGGCTCGATGATCGCAAGATCACCTATACCGACTACGCCAGCCAGCGCGAGGCGCCGATCACGCACCTGCGACTGGCCGACGCGGCCACCCGGATCGACGAGGCCGAGTTCCACGCCCACCGTCTGGCCGCGACCGTCGACCGTAAGGCCGCCGAACAGGCCGCGTGGACGATGCACGAACGAGTGCTCGCCCGCGCCGACATGGGCGCGGCCGTCCAGCGCGCCCGCGAGGCCGTCGACCTCCTCGCCGACGCCAGCGGCGGATCGTCGATCTACCTCGATGTGCCCATCCAGCGCATCCAGCGGGACATCCAGGCGATGAGCCTGCACGCGCTGATGCATCCCGACACCAACGCCGAGCTGTACGGCCGTCTGCTCAGCGGACTCGGGCCGAACAGCCTGTACGTCTGACCGGTCCCCGGTCCCGATCCAGAGGAGCACCATCGTGTCCACAACCAGTGCGGGCTTCCGGCCCAGCCCCGTCGACCAGGCCGGGGTGGCCGCGCTTCCCGGCCGCATCGTCTCGGCGTGGGCCAAGCACGACGCCGACGCCTTCGGCGCGGTCTTCGTCGAGGACGGCACCATGATCCTGCCGGACCTGTACCTCAAGGGCCGCGACGCCATCGTCGCCTTCATGCGTGACGCCTTCGCCGGGCCGTACCGGGGCACGACCGTCACCGGCCAGCCCATCGACATCCGCTTCCTCAACGGTGAGGTCGCCGTCGTGCTCACCGAGGGCGGTGTGCTGCTGCCCGGCGAGAACACGGTCGCGCCGGAGCGGGCGATCCGAGCCTGCTGGCTGATGGTCAAGGGCGACGGCGGCTGGCACCTCGCCGCGTACCAGAACAGCCCCGGCGCCGCCTGAGGGCCGGCCACCGCGGCCACCGCGCGATCCCTCCTCCGGGACCGCGCGGTGGCCGCACGTCGTTTCCGGACCGCCTCTCCGGCTCCGTGGCGCGATCTCGGCCAGGTGCCGGCGTACCGGGCTCGTTCTCGCTGGGGTCTGCCTCGGCCACACCAGCACCCGCGGTCGGCGTGCCCGCTCTCGGGCAAAGAGCAAGGGGGCGGCCATCCCGCCCGCCCCCTCGTGCACCTGCCAGCACCAGTCATCTACTACCAGCAGGGCGTAATCCAATTGCAGTACATCGATCCATGACATTCATCTTCGACGATGCGCATCCCGGCTGGGCGGGCGGCCCCCGCAGGGCACAGCGAGAGGTGCCGGCCGTCGGCGCCCGAATGAATGATTGCTCCACGACGCGGACCAGGGGCGAACGGCCCGACCGGCGGCAGAAGGCGGGACGCGATGGGCGAGATGCGGCGGGTACCCGGCGGGGTCTTCCAGCAGGGCACCCCCGAGTGGGTGCTCGACTGGCTCGACGACGCCGACCAGCCGTTGCCCCGTCTCTGGTTCGCCGACGAGACACCCCAGTTCACCGCCGTGGTGGCGCCGTTCCGCATCGACCGGTTCCCGGTCACCGTCGGCGAGTACGCCCGGTTCGTGCGCGACACCGGTTACCGCACGGAGGCGGAGCGGCGTGGCTTCGGCCTGGTCTACACGGAGCACGGCTGGGTGGAGCGCGACGGTGTCACCTGGTACGCGCCCGGCGGTCCGGGCACCGGCGGCACCGAGTTCGCCGACCATCCGGTCGTCCACGTCTCCTTCACCGATGCCCGGGAGTTCGCCGCCTGGTGCGACAAGCGGCTGCCCACCGAGGCGGAGTGGGAGTTCGCCGCGCGCGGGCCCGACTTCCGGATCTGGCCCTGGGGCGACGAGTGGGACGCCGGTGCCGCCAACACGGCGGAACTGCACGCCGGCCCGCTGACCTCACTGGCCGCCTGGCAGCAGTGGTGGCGCGTCGAGTGCGCGCGGCGCGGCCCGGTGCCCCGGACCTCACCGGTGGGTGCCTTCTCCGAGCGGGGCGACAGCCCCTTCGGCTGCGCCGACATGGCCGGCAACGTCTACGAGTGGACCTCGACGTCGTCCCGGCTCTACGCGGACACCGTCCGGTGCGACCCCACGGTCGCGATGGCGATGGGCCGCTACCGCGTCATCCGGGGCGGCTCGTGGATGAACTTCCGTTACCAGGTCCGATGCAGCGAACGCATGCATGGCGACCCCGGTGGTTGGTCCAGCTTCGCGCACGGGTTCCGCTGCGCGGCCGACCTCTAGCGCTGAGGAGAGACATGGTCAGGATTGTGGTGCCCACCGTCTGGACGCCCCAGGGCAGGACCGACTTCGAGGGCTCGCCAGGGCCGTTGGACGAGGTCGTCCGGGACTTCGTCGCCCGCCATCCGGAGTTCGGCCGGCGGCTGCTCGACGCCGACGGAGCGCCGTTGCGATACGTCAACATCTGCATCGACGACGACCTGATCCCGCGCCACCTGCGGACCGCCGCGACCGTCGGCCCCGACGCGGTCGTCACCATCCTCTCGCCGATGGCCGGCGGCTGATGGGGGCCGGCGAACGACCACCGGCGGAGTCCGACGACGCGGCATGGCGGGTGGTGATGGACGCGTACGGGCCGCCCGACGTCCTCACCCTCCGCGAGGCGCGTCTGCCCCCGGTCGCGGCCGGTGAGGTACTCGTCCGGGTCGCGGCGGCCGGCGTCAACGTCGTCGACCTCTACCAGCGCAGCGGCACGTACCAGGTGGCCCTGCCGTTCACCCCGGGCATCGAGGGCAGCGGCACGGTGCTGCGGGTCGGTGCCGACGTGACCGGTCTCGTCCCGGGGGACCGGGTCGGTTGGATGGGACAACCCGGGGGGTACGCCACGCACTGTCTGGTGCCGGCGGCCCGCCTGGTGCCGGTGCCCGACGGGCTGAGCCTGGCGGCGGCGGCCGCAGTCCTCATCCACGGCATGACCGCACACCTGCTCGCCACGGAGGTGTACCCGTTGGGCGGCGGTGTCGTCTGCGTGGTGCACTCGGCCGCAGGTGGGGTCGGGGGTCTGCTCTGCCAGCTGGCCGCCCGGCGGGGTGCGACCGTGATCGGAACGGTCTCCCGGGACGACAAGGTAACCGCCGCGTCGGCCGCCGGCGCGCACCACGTCGTCAACTACCGCACCACCTCGTTCGCCGCCCGGGTACGGGAAATCACCGGCGGCCGGGGTGCGGACGTGGTGTACGACGCGGTCGGCCGCGACACCTTCAGCGACGGCCTGGCCAGCCTGCGACCCGGCGGCGCCATGGTCCTCTACGGCCAGGTCAGCGGGGCGGTCGACCCGGTGGACCCGGCGCTGCTGAACTCGCTCGGCTCGCTGTTTCTGACCAAGGCGTCGTTGAGTCACTACGACCGCACCCCCGACCAGACCCGCCGGCGCGCCGCCGCCGTCTTCGACGAGGTGCTGGCCGGCCGGCTGCGGATCCGTACGCACGCCACGTTCCCGCTCTCGGCCGCCCCGGCGGCCCACGAGGCGCTGGCGTCGCGTCGCACGACCGGCAAGATCCTGCTACTGCCCTGACCGGCCGCCGGGCCGGCCGACGCGGCCGGTTCGACGGCCGACGTCCCGGGGAGGCCGCGACGGCACCCGGTCCGCCGGTCCGCCACGGCCCGCCACGGGCGTCGCCCGAACCGATGGGAGAACTCGTGAAGGCCCTGGTGTTGTCCGGAGGATCGGGCACCCGCCTCCGACCGCTCAGCCACTCGCTGCCCAAGCAGCTGGTCCCGCTGGCCAACCAGCCGTTGCTCGCCCACGTGCTGCGTGGCGTCCGTGACATCGGGATCACCGAGGTCGGCATGGTCGTCGGTGCCGGGGCGGAGCAGATCAGACAGGCGCTCGGCGATGGCTCCGGGTACGGCGTCACGATCACGTATCTGCCGCAGGACGCGCCGCGCGGGCTCGCCCACGCGGTGCGGGTCGCCCGGCAGTACCTCGGCGACGCGGACTTCCTCCTCCACCTCGGCGACAACCTGCTGCCTGACGGGCTCGGCGAACCGGCGGTGAAGTTCCGCCGTCGACGGGCCGGCGCCCACCTGCTCGTGCAGAAGGTCGCCGACCCGCGGCCGTACGGCGTGGTGGAGCTGGACCTCGCCGGCCGGGTGGTCCGCCTGGTGGAGAAGCCCCGACACCCGCGCAGCGACCTCGCCCTCGTCGGAGCCTGCTTCCTCACGCCGGTCGTGCACCAGGCGGTCGAGGCGATCCGTCCCGGGCCGCGCGGCGAGCTGGAGCTGACCGACGCCGTGCAGTGGCTGGTGGACCAGGGGGTCATCGTCCGCGCCAGCGAGTACGCCGGCTACTGGCGGGACATCGCCGACAGCGGTGACGTGCTCGCCGGCAACCGGCACCTGCTGGCCACGGTCGAGCCCGAGCGAGGCGGAGTTGTCGACCCGTTCAGCGTCCTCGGCCCCCGGGTACGCGTGGAGCCCGGTGCCCGGGTGATCCGCAGCCGCGTCGACGGTCCGGCGATCGTCGGTGCCGGATCGGTCATCGACGGCAGTCACCTGGGGCCCTACACCTCGGTCGGCCGGGGCTGCGTCATCCGCGACAGCGAGCTGTCCGGCTCGGTGGTCATGGACGAGGCCCGGATATCGGGGGTGCGCCGGCTGGTCGACTCGGTCGTCGGGCGGGCCGCGACGATCGAGCGTGGCGATCCGCGTACCGGCTGCCGGGTCGTCTGCGGCGACCACGGCCGCGTCGAGATACCCGGGTAAGCCGGTCGACCCCGCTCGGCGAACGGCCGCGCCCGGTCACCGGGCGCGGCCGTGGTCCGGCTGGCGGTCAGCTCGACCGGCCGCCACCGGTGGCCCCGGACAGCGGCTGCGCCGGACGATCCGGTCGGTCGCCGCCCCGGCGGGGCCGCGACCAGCGGCGCATCGCCGGCTGCTCGACCAGCGCGTAGAGGATCGACGCCAGGACCAGGCAGAGCAGGTACGTCGCGATCAGCACCGCGATGCCGGTGCCCAGGTCGAACGTCACGCGGCTGTACATGCCGGACACACCGTTCTCGCCGCTGAACGCCGCGTGGACCATGAACATCACGGTGATGTGGATGACGAAGAAGGCGTACATCCGATCACCCAGCCACACCATCAGACTGCTGTTCATCAGCGTCCGCCGCCCGTGCACGTCGGCCATCGCGAAGGCGGGGATCAGCAGCGCCATCGGGATGAGCGGGACGAAGGTGTACCCGTAGAAGATCGGCACCTCGAGCGTGACCAGGTACGCGCCGAGGGTGAGCAGTGCGGCGGGCAGGGCGCGCAGGCCGATCCACCGGCCGGTGAGCACGATGCGCGCCATGATGATGCCGACCACGAACTCCAGGGCCCGGGTCAACGGGAAGTAGAAACCGAACCAGTGCTGGGGCCAGGAGACCTCGGGGGCGACCATCGACGGCGGGTGGTCCGGCAGGAAGGCGTCGGCGATCACCGGGACGAGCGCCGCCAGGGCGGTCACGCCGATCGCCCAGGCCCACAGCCGGCTCGGCGAGATCTTCTTGACCAGGACGTAGAGCAGCGGGAACGCCGCGTACGCGAGCACGTCGATGTTGGCCGACCACATGGGACCGTTGAGATTGCCGAACAGGAACGACTCGGTCGGGAACCAGGAGCTGATCAGGAACAGCCCGGCCAGCGCCTCGACCGCCTTGACGGGCGTACCGGTCGGGATCAGCAGGGCCAGCAGGATGGCGTACACCACCACGTGGTTGGGGAAGAGCTTGAAGAAGCGACGACGCCAGAACGACCGGGCGTTGTCGGTCGACGACGCCGTCCAGGTCACCACGAAACCGGTGAGGACGAAGAAGAAGGCGAGACCGAACATCCCGGCGTTGGCACCGTACTGAATGTAGTCGAGCATCACCTGGGGGTCGGTGAACAGGCCCAGGGCGAGCCCGTGGGTGATGAACACCGACAGGCCGGCGAGGGCCCGAAGTCCCGTGAGCGACGGCAGGCGGGTACCGCCGATTCCCGGAGGGCTCTCCGGCCGTGCTCCGGGTTGGGTGATCGTCATGGAGTGCACCTCCGGGTGGGAACGTCCGCCGGTACCGCCGACGGTCGGTATGTGGGGGCAGGGGCGACGTTCGCCGGGCGGTTCTCGACGGCCCGGCGAACGTCGCGGGCCGTCGCGGTGGTCGCTCGGCCGGCGTTGCTCAGGCCGCGGTACGCGAGTTGCGTAGTACGCGCAGCACCATGCTCGGCCGCATCAGCGCCTCGATCGGGTCGACCAGGCCGGCCGAGCGCATGAACTGCTCGGTCACCGTGGCGTCCCGGGTGGCCGCCACCTGGACGCGGTACATGTAGGCCTGGATCAGCTTGAGCATCGGGGTCCGCTGACCCTCGACGCCGGGGAAGCTGAGGTTGATGCCCTCGGTCATGTCCCAGGCCGGGTCGATGATTCGCCCGACCTCCCGCATGAACTCGAGCGAGTCCGGCGCCTGGCCGCGTCGTAGCGTGTCGCGCAGCGCCAGGGCCTGCAGCGCGGCGAGGCTCTGCGCCTGGGCGAAGACCGGGTTCGGGGTGCAGACGGCGTCGCCGAGCACGATCAGCCGCTCGGGGAACCGCGCCATCCGGTCGTAGCGGCGCCGCAGCGTGGTCGGGAACCGGAACAGCACCGGGTCGTTGAGCGGCTCGGCCTCGACGATCGCCTCGTGGATCTCCTTGGCGGCCAGCGTCCTGACGAAGGCGTTGAAGCCGTCGGGATCGGTGGGCGGATGGTCACCGAGCAGACCGTAGGCGGTCAACTCGACCAGGCCGCTGTCGGTCTTGGTGAAGATGGCGCCGCGCGGCAGCCCGGGGTTCGCCACCGCGATGATCGAGTGGTCGGTGCCGAACGGATCGGTACGCAACCGGTAGTGCCGGGTCACGTAGCCGAGCCCGATCTTGGTGCCCTCCTCCTCGACGCGCGGGTAGCCCATCGCCTCCAACCAGAGCGGCGTACGGGAACCGCGGCCGGTGGCGTCGACGATCAGGTCCGCCTCCAGCGTCTCCTCCGCGCCACCGTCTCGCCGCTGCACCCGTGCCCCGGTCACCCGGGACCGGTCCGGCGACGTGGCCAGCCCGGTGATGTCGTACCGCTCCATGAAGGTGACGTTGCCGAGCGCCTGCACCCGCTCCCGGACGTGCGCCTCCATGATCGGTCGACGGGCGCCCACGTTGGTCAGGCCGGCCCGCACCTGCTTGAGCGGCTTGCCGTTGAAGTACCAGCGCACCGTGCCAGACAGGTCGGTCTGCGGGCACCCGGCGCTGATCATCTGTGCGGTGATCTCGGGAAAGAGCTCCTCCATGGCGCGGGCGCCTCGGGCGAGCAGCCCGTTGATGTGGCGCGCCTGCGGCGCCCCACGGCGCGCCTCACGTACCCCGAGCAGCTCGTCGCGGTCGACGATGATGACCTCGCGGTAGCTCTCGGACAGCGCGCTGGTGGCGAACAGTGCGGTTATGCTGCCACCCAGCACGACCGCGCGTTCTCCGACGAATCTGTTCATGAACGGTCGTCTCCCTTGCGTGATGAACGATTTCGGTGACGTCACGAAAATCGTTTCGGTGCCTGGGCGGGATCGGCTCGACATCCAGGCTTGCTCTGTGTGGGATCGTGTCAGCCGGTGTGGTCGCCGGGCATCTCCCTGACTGCCCTTGCCGGCGGGGAGACCCGCTGGTCACGGCCGGGACGGCAGGGCGGGGGACGGGCGGCGGAAAAGCGCGCCGAAAAGCCGGGGAATGCGACCGCGAGCCTCCGGCCGACTGCCCTTTCGATGGCAGGTGTCGCCAGGGCGCGGGTGCCGTCCGCACCCGACCCGCACCGCTGGACGAGGAGACAGAGAAGGTCTACAAAGCGACGTCGGGTGTCGCCTCGGCCGGCCGGGCCGGGCCGTCGCCGGGGCCGCCGGCACCGTCGCCGGATTCGGTGACCAACTCCCGCAGCCAGGTCACCGCCGTCCACAGGGGTGCGGTGTCCAGCCGGCAGGGCCGCCGCTGGGCGTCCTGTCGCCGGCGGACGAGCCCGGCGCGTTCCAGGACCCGCAGGTGGCGGCTCACCGCGGGCATCGTCATCGCGAACGGGGCGGCGAGTTCGGTCACGCTGGCCTCGCCACGGGCCAGCCGGGAGAGGATCGCCCGCCGGGTCGGGTCGGCCAGCGCCGCCATGATCCGGCTGAGTTCGTCGCTTGCCACAGCTGCTGACCTTCCGTTCTCAGGCGGGATGGCCGGGGGCACCCGGCCACCGACAGCGGGGTCACGCCGCCGTGACCCGGCCGGCGGGCGGGTGGTCACGAGGAGGCGGCCTCCGCCAGGAACCGTTCGATCCACTCGGGTCTGGTCGGCCGGGTGCGCATCCGGGCGTGCCGATGGCGTACGTCGCCCGCGACGGTGGCGTCGATGCCCAGCTTCGCGGTCATCCCGCCGGCCGCGGACGGGTCGAGCCCGCTGCCGGCGGCCCGGGGCAGCACGAGTACGTCCCGGTCCGCCTGGACCCTGGTGGCCACCGCCCAGCCGACCTGCTCGTCGTCGTGGATGTCCACGTCGTCGTCGACGACGATCGCGTGCTTGACCGTGCCCGCCGCGCCGAGCGTGGAGAGCAGTACGTTCATCGACGATCCGGCGGTCTCCCCGCGTACGGCGACGACGGCGTGCAGGCGGCACGAGCCGGCCTCCGGCAGTCGTACGGCCGTCACCTGCGGGTGCGCCCAGCGCAGCGTCCGCAGCAGCGCGGCCTCCCGTGGGATACCGCCGAGCAGGAAGTGCTCGCGTCCGCCCGACAGGATCGTCTGGCACACCGCGCCGTCGCGGTGCCAGCCGGTGACCAGCTCGATCACGGGTGCCGGCGCGCTCGGTCCGTACGTGCGGGGGAACTCGCCGAACGGCCCCTCCGGCTCCCGGACGTCCGCCCGGAAACGCCCCGCGAGGACGAACTCCGCGTCGGCGGGCACCGGCAGGCCGTTGACCGGGCAGCGGACCACCGGCAGCGGGCCGGTCCGCAACGCGCTGGCCACCTCAAGGTCGTCCAGGGTCCGGTCAGCCGCCGGCGCCTGGCTGGCCAGGCCGAGCAGCGGATCGACGCCCAGCACGATGGCCACGTCGAGGTCGAGCCCGCGCCGCTCCGTCGCGGCCAGGATCCGGCGCAGCCGTCCGGGCAGCACGAGCGTACGCAGGCTCCGTTCGCCGACGGCCAGCATCCGGTTGATCGAGAGGTTCGTCGCGCCGGTCTGCGGATCCCGGACCACGAGCAGCGCCGAGGTCAGGTAGCGGCCGGCGTCGTGCTCGTGCTGCACCGTCAGAGGGAGCCGAGACAGCAGCTCCTCGCCGTCCAGGCGTCGGGCGAGCACCGGCGCGCCGGCGTCGGGCACCGGCGTCCAGGGCCGGGGCCGGTCGAGCGCGGCCAGATAGCGGTGGGCGGTCTCGTGGGGCAGGCAGCCCATCGCCTCGGCGAGGTCGGCGCGGTCGCGGACGAGGTTCCCGGCGAGCGGGAACTCTGCCCCGGCGATGTCGCGGAACAGGACCGCCCGCTGCCCGTCGAGACGCTCGAGGACCGTCGACACCTCCTGGTCGGGTTCCACCTGGGATCGCACCTGGCCGAGCCGGCCCCGGCCGATCAGATGAGACAGCCAGGAACGCAGGTTCTGCTCGACCGGCCACGCCGCGGGTCGACCGGCCGGTACGGCGGGCAGGTTCACGTCCGCTCTCCTGGTGCTGGGACGGCGAAGTGGATGTGCTTCAGCTCGGTGAACTGCTCGACCCCGGCGACCCCCCGGGAACGGCCGACACCGGAGGACTTGACGCCTCCGCTGGGTGTCTCCGGATAGGAATGGTGGTAGCCGTTGATCCAGACCGTGCCTGCCTCGATCGCGTGGGCGAGGCGCCACGCCCGGCCGATGTCGCGCGTCCACACGCCTGCCGCCAGGCCGTACGGTGTCGCGTTGGCCAGCCGCACCGCGTCGCCCTCGTCGTCGAACGGCTCCACGGTCACCACCGGGGCGAACAGCTCCTGCTGGACGACCGGTGCGTCCGGACCGACCTCCGTCACCACGGCGGGTCGCACGAAGTACCCGGCCAGGCCGACCGGGTGGACGCGGTGGCCGCCGTGCACGCGGTGCCGGGCGGCGGCGGCGGTCAGCGTACGGGTCAACCGCTCCCCGGCGGCCGGCGACACCAGTGGCCCCATCTGCGTGTCGGGATCACCGGGGTGGCCGACCCGGATCCGGTCGAGCCCTTCGGTGAGCCGGTCGAGCACGTCCCGGTAGGCCGACCGGGCCACCAGCACGCGGGTGCAGGCCAGACACATCTGGCCGCTGGTCACCACCGCTGCCCGTACCGCCGCGAGGACCGCGGCGTCCACGTCGGCGTCGGCGCAGACGACGATTGTCCCCTTGCCGCCCAGTTCGAGCAGGGTGCGTTTCATGCCGTTGCCGGCCGTCCGCATGATCTCCGCGCCGACCCCGGTCGACCCGGTGAACGCGACCGCCCGCACCAGCGGATGTGCGACGGCGGCGCGGCCCACCTCGGGTCCACCCACGACCAGGTGGGCGACGTCGTCGGGCAGCCCGGCCGCGCGACCGAGGGCCAGTAGCCGAGCGGTGACCATGCTGGCCTGCGGGGCGGGTTTGACCAGCGCCGTCACTCCGGCTGCCAGCGCGGGTGCGAGGTCCCGGATCAGCAGCAGCATCGGCCAGTTCCACGGGACGACGAAGGTGGTGACGCCGACCGGCTGCCGGACGATGTGCGCCACCGTGCCGTCGGGCAGGGTGCCGGCGACGCCTCCGAGGTGCCGGGCCAGGCCGGCGTTGTAGGTGAGTGCGTCCACCGCGGCCCGGACCTCCTGTGCCGCCTCGGCCAGCGGCTTGCCGGTCTCGGTCACGAGCGCGTCGACCAACTCGTTCGAATGTGCGGCCAGCGCCTCGGCCCAGCCGTGCAGGACGGCGGCCCGGCGGCGGCCGTCGACCGGCCAGCCGCCCCGTAGCGCCGCATCGGCCCGATGCGCTGCCTCGTCGAGCTGGGCCGGCGTGGTGACCTCGACCGGGGGCAGCGGGGTGAGGGTCGTCGGGTCGATCGGCCGGACGTGGCTGTCCGACAGCAGTGGCGCCGGGTGGTTCATGCCGCCGCCCCGGCGCGCTCGCTGCCGTGGTCAGCCGCCGCGTTGGCCGGCCGGACGGCTGCCGCACTCACGCGAACACCTGCCCGCCGTCGACGATGACGGTCTGCCCGGTGACGAACGCCGACGCCGGTGAGGCCAGCCAGAGCAGCGGTCCGATCAGGTCGTGGGCGTGCATCGGCCGGGGCAGGGCGCGGGCCCGGGCTGCCGCCGTGAGGTACTCCTCGGTGTTCAACGTCCGGCTGGCGTCGTTGTCCACCAGCCCTGGAGCGACCGCGTTGACCCGGATGTTGTGTGCGCCGAGTTCCCGCGCGGCGGCCCGGGTGAGCCCCTCCACCGCCGCCTTGGAGGCGACGTAGTGAGCGAAGCCGACCGCGCCGGTCCGCCCCACCACCGAGGAGATGTTGACAATGCTCCCGCCGCCGCAGTCCACCATCGGTGGAGTGACCGCCCTGATGCCCAGCCAGGTGCCCTGGACGTTGACCGCGAACACGGCGTCCCACTCCTCGACGCACAGCTCGCCCAGCGGGCGTTTCCGGGCGAGCGACCGGTAGACGGCCGCGTTGTTGACCAGCACGTCGAGGCGGCCGAACTCTGCGATGGTCCGCTCCACGACGAGCTGCCAGTCCGATGGCGAGGTGACGTCGGCGGGCGCGAAGACCGCGCGGCCGGGTCCGGTCCGGGTCGCCGTGCGGGCCGTCTTCAACGCCTGCCGGGCGGTGCTCAGCAGGTCGACGGCGACGACGTCGGCGCCGGCGGCCGCGAAGGCCCGCACGTACGAGTCGCCGATCGGCGCTCCGGCGCCGGTGACGACGACCGTACGCCCGGACAGCCCGGCCGGGGGCGGTCCCGCGCTGGGCGGCACTTCTCTCATCGGATCGCCTCCGTCGGGTCCGGGTTGCCGCGGCCGACGGCGGTGTCGGCAAGGGCGTGGTAGTCACCGTCGGCGAGCCGCCGACGAAGGATCTTGCCAACCGGGGAGCGGGGGATCCGCTCCACGGCGATGATCCGCTTGGGGCGTTTCAGTGACGGCAGCCCGGCGGCGGTGCGGACGTAGCGCTGGACCTCCCGGACGGCCTGCGCGGGGTCGATGCCGGGGCGCACGACGACGAACGCGGTGACGGACTGCCCCCAGCGCTCGTCGGGCAGCCCGACCACGACGTTGTCGGCGACGGCGGGGGCGGTTGCCAGGGCCGCCTCGATGTCCGCCGGGTAGATGTTCTCGCCACCCGAGAGGATCATGTCGTCGACCCGTCCCTGGTACCACAGGTTGCCGTGCTCGTCGCGGATGGCGAGGTCGCCGGTGTGGTACCAGCCGCCACGGATCGCCGTCCGGTCGGCGTCCGGCCGTCTCCAGTAGCCGGAGAACGCCTCCGGTGAGCCCATCGACGCGATCACCTGTCCCGGTTCACCCGGACCCACGAGGTCGTCGGGGCCGGCGTCGGGCTCGTTGACGACGACTCGTACCCGGGAGAAGAGGCCGGCGCGTCCGGCACTGCCGGGTCGGGCCGCCACGTCCGGCTCCACGGTGAAGGTGAAGATCTCGGTGCTGCCGTAGTGGTTCACGAAGGAGTCCGGGCGCACCGCGTCGATGAGCTGGCCGGCGAGGTCCGGGGCCATCGGCGCTCCGGCGTACCCGAGTCGGCGCAGCGACGCCAGCTCGGGCAGCCGACCGGTGCGCAGCAGCGACCAGTAGATGGTCGGCACCAGATACAGCGCGGTGATGCCCTCCCGGCTGACGAGTTCCGTCGACTCGTCCGCGTCGAACCTGCGCTGGGGCACCCAGGTGCCGCCGACCAGAAGGCTGGCCAGCAACGTGCGTACGCCCATGGTGTGGAACAGCGGCATCACGCCGAGCGTGACGTCCCCGGCGCGGAACCCCGATTGCAGCACGTGTGCCACGGTGGCGGTGTGTTCGACGGCGTGGGTCCGGGGCACCCCCTTGGGTTGGCCGGTCGTGCCGGAGGTGTACAGCAGCACGCTGAGTTCGTGGCCGGCGACGGCGACCCGCAACGGACCGTCGGACTGGCCGGCGGCGAGCGACGCCAGCGTGACACCGCCGGACGCCGCGTCGTCGGGGCCGCCGGCGGCGATCCACGCCGGCGGGTCGGGCAGCCCCTCGCGTGCCCGCGCGCAGACATCGGACGTGCTGGCGTCGGTGACGGCCAGCGCGGGTGCGCTGTCGCGCAGGCAGTGCTCGACGTCGGCCAGACCGTACCGGGTGGACAGCGGGACCGCGACCGCGCCGAGCTTCTGCACCGCCAGATAGCCGCCGGCCAGGCCGGCCCCGTTGGCCATGTGCAGCACCACCCGGTCGCCGCGGCTGACCCCGAGGGCGGCCAAGGCGCGCGCCACCTGGTTGGTGTGGGCGTCCCACTGGCGGAAGGTCATCGGCGCAGGGCCAGCGACCGCCCGCCGGTGCGGGTGGCGTTCCGCCGCCCACGCCAACATCCGTCCGATGTCCATCGGTCAGCCGAGGTTCTCGACGGCCTGGCGGATGCGGCTCAGCCCCTCGTCGAGGACGTCGTCCGGCGCGGCATAGGTGATGCGTACGTGTCCCTCGCCCCGGTCACCGAACGCCGTGCCGGCCACCACTCCCACCGAGTGGTGGTCGATGAGGTGGTCGGTGAACTGCTGCGCGGTCAGGCCGGTGCCACGGATGTCCGGGAAGACGTAGAACGAGCCGTCCGGGGAGGGGCAGGTGACGCCGGGCAGGGCGTTCAGCGCGGCGACCACCCGGTCGCGCTTCGCGCGCAGCCGGTCCCGGGTGGCCACAACGTGGTCCTGTGGGCCGGTCAGCGCGGCGAGGGCGGCCAGCTGCACGAAGGCCGGCACGTTGGTCACGGAGTTCTGCTGGAAGATGTCCATCGCGGTGATCAGGTCGCGGTTCGCCACGCACCAGCCGATCCGGAACCCGGTCATGATGTAGCTCTTGCTGAACGTGTCGACCAGCAGCGTCCGGTCGGCCATGCCGTCCACGGCGGCGATGGTGTGGTGCTGGGCGGGCGGGTACACCAGGTGGCTGAAGATCTCGTCGGAGATCACCATCACGTCGTGCCGCCGGCACAGCTCGCCGATCGCCTCGAGCCGGTCGACCGTCATGCCGTTGGGCCGCTGCGGAGAGTTGATGATCAGGAGCTTGGTGCGGTCGATCATCAGCCGCGCCAGGTGGTCGATGTCGAAGTGGAAGTCCGGCTCGACCAGTGGCGCGTACACCACCCGCCCGCCGGCGTAGGTGATCCAGAATTCGTCCGGCGGGTAGCCCGGGTTGGGGAAGATCACCTCGTCGCCGGTGTCGACGAGCGTGAGCAGGCTCTGCGTCAGCGCGTGCTTGGCGCCCATCGTCACCAGCACCTCCTCGCGCGCGGTGGGTCGGCCGCGACGCGTCGCCTCCGCCGCGATGGCGTCCCGCAGCTCGGGTAGGCCGGGCCCGGGTACGTAACGCACGTGCCCGTCGTGCACCGCCTTGGCGCACGCGTCGAGGATGTGCGGTGCGGGCCGGAACTCCTCGCCCTGAAAGTCACCCTTCTCGAGGTGGATGACCTGGGTGCCGGTCTCCCGTTCGAGCTGCTCGGCCCGGCGCATGGACGCCCACTGTCTCGGCAGGACGAAGTGGCTCGTCCTGCTCGACAAGGGGCTCCGCGTGGTCGGCGGTGGGGGGTACGGGGTGGTCACCCGTGATCACTCTCCTTGGTCGGACCGGCGTGCGGCGCCGCCCTGGCCTCGGCCGGCGACGTGCCGCTCACGATTCCAACTGCCGTCGCGGGCGGGCATCTCCGTGCGTGCGTTCGTCGTCGCCGTCGGTGTCACCGAAAGCCGCAGGTGCGGCTGACCCTCGCCGCAATCCGGAAGGTGCGGCGGCCCGACGCCCGGTGCCACGGTCATGGGCGACGTCATGGCCGGTGCGATGACGGGCCCCGCCCGCGGCAGATCGCGGGGCGACCGGGCGGGCGGAGCCGCACCCGGATGGCAATTCTGAGGAGAAGAGACGTGCAGCCATTCACGATCAACATCCGACAGTCCGAGCTCGACGATCTGCGGCGTCGGTTGGCGCAGACCCGCTGGTCCCCGGATCTGCCCGAGACGGGCTGGTCGCGCGGGGTACCCCTGGCCTACCTCAAGGAGCTGGTCGCCCACTGGCTGACCAGCTACGACTGGCGGCTGGCCGAGTCCCGGCTCAACGGGCTGCCGCAGTTCACCACGACCATCGACGGGGCCAATGTGCACTTCGCGCACGTCCGTTCGCCCGAGCCGGACGCGCTGCCGCTGATCATGACGCACGGCTGGCCCGGTTCGGTGGCGGAGTTCCTCGACGTGGTGGGTCCGCTGACCAACCCGGTCGCCTACGGCGGCTCCGCCAAGGACGCGTTCCACCTGGTGCTGCCGTCGATTCCGGGCTTCGGCTTCTCCGGTCCGCTGCCCGCCGCCGGCTGGACGGTCAACCGGGTCGCGGCCGCGTGGGTGGAGCTGATGCGTCGCCTCGGCTACGAGCGCTACGGCGCCCAGGGTGGCGACTTCGGATCACCGATCTCCCTCGCGGTGGGCCGCCTCGCCCCCGAGCACGTCGTCGGCGTACACAGCAACATGCTGACCGTCTTCCCGTCCGGCGATCCCGCCGAGTTGGACGGCCTCAGCGAGCAGGACCTGGGTCGGTTGGGTCGCCTGGCCAGCTTCGACGCCGACGGCTCCGGTTACCGCAAGCTCCTGTCGACGCGCCCCCAGACGGTCTCGTACGCGCTCAACGACTCGCCCGCCGGGCAGTTGGCGTGGATCGTCGAGCGCTTCAAGGAGTGGACCGACGCCGACCTGCCCGACCAGGTCATCGACCGGGACCTGCTGCTCACCAATGTGATGATCTACTGGCTGACCGCCACCGCCGGCTCGTCGGCCCAGATGTACCGCGAGGTCACCGAGGAGCAGCGCGCGGCGACCGAGGACCCCAACGGGGAGATGCTGACCGGGTACCGGGAGCAGCCGTTGAGCGTGCCGCTCGGCGTGGCGGTGTTCCCGCAGGACTGCATCGTCCCGATCCGCCGGTTCGCCGACCGTGACTTCCCGACCGTCACCCGCTGGACGGAGTTCGACCGGGGCGGGCACTTTCCCGCCATGGAGGTGCCGGAGCTGTTCGTCGGTGACGTGCGGGCCTTCTTCCGGTCGTTGGCCGACGCCTCCTGAGCCCGGCGTCATGGCAGGCCCGGTCAGGCACGGCTGACCGACCGGAACCGCCCGGGCCGCGACCGCACGCCATCCGCGACCTCGTACAGGTCATCCCCCTCGACAGAAGGACCGCAACGTGACGACAGTTGACATGGGAGCCCGGGCGGGCCGTCGGGAGTGGCTCGCGCTCGCCGTGTTGTGCCTACCCACCCTGCTCACCACGGTGGACATCAGCGTCCTGATCCTCGCGCTCCCGACGCTCGCCACCGACCTGGGGGCCAGCGCCACCCAGCAGTTGTGGGTGACCGACATCTACGGCTTCGTGATCGCCGGTTTCCTGGTGCTCATGGGCACTCTCGGCGACCGGATCGGGCACCGGAACGTGCTGCTCGGCGGTGCCGTCGGCTTTCTGGTCGCGTCGCTGCTGGCGGCGTACTCGACCTCGATCGAGATGTTGCTCGTCTCGCGCACCCTCCTGGGCATCTCGGCGGCGACGGTCATGCCGTGTGTGCTCGCCCTGATCAGCCAGCTCTTCCCCAACCCGGCCCAGATGGGCGCCGCCATGGGGATCTGGGGCACCGCCATCATGCTCGGGGTGATCCTCGGCCCGGTGGTCGGCGGTCTGTTGCTCGACTACTTCTGGTGGGGTTCGATCTTCCTGCTGGGCGTTCCGGTCATGGCCCTGCTGCTGCTGGTCGGGCCCGGGCTGCTGCCGGCGTCGCGGCATCCCCAGCCCGGCCGGCTCGACCTGCTCAGCGCGCTGCTCTCGCTGGCCGCGCTACTGCCGGTGGTCTACGGCCTCAAGGAGGTCGCGCGCGCCGGCTGGGACGCCGGCGCCGGGGGCACGATCCTCGTCGGACTCGCCTTCGGTTTGATGTTCGTGCATCGCCAGCGGCATCTCGAACAGCCGATGCTGGACCTGGCGCTGTTCCGCAACCCGATGGTGAACACCATCATCATGCTGGGCCTGGCGTTCGGTTTCATCACCGCGGGAACAGGTCTGGTGGCGACCCTCTACATGCAGCTCGTGGCGGGACTGAGCCCGCTCAAGGTGGCCCTGTGGATGCTCATCCCGGCAGCCGCGATGATCATCGGGGGCAACGTCGGGCCGGCCGTCGCCCGGACGGTACGACCCGCCTACGTCCTCTCCGCCGGCATGCTCCTCGCGGCGGTCGGCGCGCTGATCGTCACGCAGGTCAGCGTCAGCGGTGGCCTGGCCACCCTGCTCGTGGGCCTGGTCGTCATGTACGTCGGCGGCAGCCCCAGCGCGACCCTGGCCAACGCGGTGCTGATGTCGTCGGCCCCGCCGGAGAAGGCCGGCGCGGCCGGATCGCTCTCGTCGACCGGCGGGGAACTCGGCGTCGCGCTGGGGGTGGCCATCCTCGGCAGCGTCGCCGGTGCCGTCTACGGCTCCGCGGTGCAGGTGCCGGCCGAGGTGTCCGCGCCGGCCGCGGTGCCGGCGGGGGAGAGCATCGTCGGCGCCGTGGCGGTGGCGGAGACCCTGCCGGAGCCGGTGGCGGCCGAGTTGCTCGACTCTGCCCGGGAGGCGTTCACCGAGGCGTTGCACGGCGCCAGCCTGATCAATTTCGTGCTCTTCCTGGCGGTGGCGCTCATGCTCGCCATCCGACTCAGGGGCCTGCCGCCGACCGGCGCAGGTCATCCCGGTATGCCGTCGCCGGGCGAGGCCCCACCGACTCCCTGACGCCGTTCCCGCGAGCCGTCCCGGCTCGCACCCGCCCGGGCGTCGCCCCGGGGGGCACCGCCAGGACCCGCCCAGCCGTCACCCCGCGTGTGGGGTGACGCAGGACCACCCCGGGCCCGTCGGCCCGACGAACTGAGGAAGTTGCCATGCCGCGTCGAAGAATCCGCACCGCCGCCGCGGCGACGGTGGCCGTGCTCGCGCTCGCCCTCGTCATCGTGATCACCCCGAACCCCGTCTCGGCCCGCTGGCGGCAGGTCGACGTCTGTGTCGCGCCGTCCGCGAGCGGCGGTTTCGAGGTCACCGCCAAGGTGCCGAGGTCGGTGGCGAACTCGCTGCTCCGTCGCACCTCCTCCTACCCCGGCGTCTGCGCCTCGTACGGGGAGTCGACGAAGCTGGGGAACGGCACCATCCGGGCGTTCACCCAGTCCCGCGACGGGGTGCCGCACACGATCGGCCTGTCCATGACCGAGGACGCGCTGGACGGGCTGCCGAGCCACCCGGCGACCGAGGGCCGCTGGTGCCACGATGTCAACCAGGACGGCGAGACCGATCCGCACACCGAGTGCACCGGCGGGTACGAATTCCCGTTGCAGCTCAGCAAGGAGTTCCGCGACGAGGTGGACACCCCCTTCCAGTACGTGTTGACGAACTGGAACCCGGCGGGGCACCTGCCCGAGCACATCTACGACCGCCCCCACTTCGACGTGCACTTCTACCTCACCTCCAACGAGGAGCGGATGGCCATCCGGCCGGGTCCGTGCGGGATGCTGGTCGACTGCGAGGACTTCGAGGTGGGTCGCCTCCCGCTGCCCGCGCAGTATCTGCCGGCCGACTACAGCGACTTCAGCGCCGTCGAGCCCGGCATGGGCAACCACCTGATCGACCTGACGGGGCCCGAGATCAACGGTGAGCCCTTCACCCACACCTTCATCTACGGCTCCTACGGTGGCCGCCTGACGTTCTACGAGCCGATGGTGACCCACGACTGGTTCCGCAGCGTGGTCTCGGGTGAGAGCGCCGGCGGATGTTTCCCGATCAAGCAGCCGCAGGCGTGGCAGACCGGCGGCTGGTACCCCACGCGGTACTGCGTGCGGCACCGGGAGAACCGGTCGGAGGTCGTCACCACCCTGGAGGACTTCGTCCACCGCGCGGCAGGTTGATCCGGTGACCGCCGGTGGTGCGGCGACAGCGCGGTCGTCGCACCACCGGCCCGGCGTGGTCGGTTTGGCGTCGCGATCGTCGCGCTCCGACTTCGGTATGCTCACCGCGGGTATCGACGTCGATGCGGAGGCGAACGTGGGCAAGGTCGACAACACCGTTAACCGGACCGACGAGGTCGATGCGTTCATGGAGAAGCTCGATCACCCGTTCAAGGCCGAGGTCGAGCTGCTCCGCGAGGGCATCAAGTCGGTGAACCCCAAGATCGTCGAGCAGGTCAAGTGGAAGGCACCGTCCTTCGCCTACCAGGGTGAGTACCTGGTGACGTTCAACCTGTGGTCGAAGGAGCGTGTCCACCTGGTGTTCCACAACCCGCTGGTGGTGAACATCGACAGCGAACTGCTCGAAGGCGACTACGCCGACGGCCGTCGGATGGCGTACTTCTACGACATGAAGGACGCCAAGGCGAAGAAGGCCGAGCTCAAGCGGATCCTCAAACAGCTGCTCAAGTTGATCGAAAAGTGATGATCGTCCTCATCCACACCTCGAAGGTGATGCGGCCGGCCCCGGCCGGTGGTCGCGCGTTGACCGAGCCGGCGCTGCGCGGCCCTGCCGAGGAGTTGGCGGGCTACTTGAAGACGCTGTCGGTCGAGCAACTCGCGGCCGTCATGGAGATCTCGCCGGCGTTGGCCGCCAAGACCCGCACGCTGCTCGCCGACTGGGGCGTCGAGCCGGATCGGCAGTCGCCCGCGATGGACAGCTTCGCCGGCGACATCTACAGCGGCCTACGCGCGTGCGACCTCTCCGAGGCTGACCGGGCCTACGCCGACCAGCGGTTGCGGATCCTCTCCGGGCTCTACGGGATCCTGCGCCCGCACGACGCGGTGCGGCCGTACCGGCTGGAAATGGGCTATCGACTGCCCGATCCGCGCTACGCCGACCTGTACGACTTCTGGGGTGACCGGATCGCCGGCTGCCTGCCGCAGCGGGGGACCGTGGTCAACCTGGCGGCGGCGGAGTACCACCGGACCGTCACGCGGTTCCTGGACCGGGACCGGTTCGTCAGCCCGCGCTTCCTGACCGTGCATCCGAAGACGGGCGAGCCGCGGTTCGTGGTGGTGCACGCGAAGATCGCGCGTGGGGCGTTCGCCCGCTGGATGCTGACCAACCGGATCGACCAGCCCGAGGCGGTCACGGATTTCGCCGAGATCGGTTACCGCTACGAGCCGACGCTGAGCCGGCCCCGCCAACCGGCGTTCGTCTGCAAGGAGTTCGAGGGCAAGGGGCTCAGCGTCCGTCTGCGCGAGCGGGAGTAACAGCACCCGCGATCACTTTCGGCAACCTGGGAGTTACCCTCGGGAACCAAACTGTCTACTGTGGCCCAAAAGAGTCGATCGTCATCGCTCTGGAGGATCCATGACCATCACGCCGACTGGGACCTGGACCGGCTTGCTGTCCTCCCTCAACGGCCGCTTCCACCGGACCGCC
This sequence comes from Micromonospora phaseoli, assembly GCF_900109115.1. Classification (GTDB taxonomy): domain Bacteria; phylum Actinomycetota; class Actinomycetes; order Mycobacteriales; family Micromonosporaceae; genus Micromonospora; species Micromonospora phaseoli. The sequence goes on along the minus strand of NZ_FNYV01000008.1, from coordinate 31,959 downwards.
CTGACCGTCTACATGCTCATCGTGGTCGCCCACTGGGCCGAGCACCTCGTCCAGGCGTACCAGATCTGGGTGCTCGGCTGGCAACGGCCCGAGGCCCGCGGCGTGCTGGGGATGCCGTTCCCCTGGCTGGTGAGTTCGGAGTGGCTGCACTACGGCTACGCGATCGTGATGCTGGTCGGCCTCTTCCTGCTGCGCCCCGGCTTCACCGGCCGGGCCAAGGCGTGGTGGACGGTGGCGCTCGCCCTCCAGTTCTGGCACCACATCGAGCACGCGCTGCTGCTCGTCCAGGCGCACAGCTCCTTCCGGTTCCCCGGCACCACCGTCGCGACCAGCGTGCTGCAACTCGTCGTTCCCCGGGTGGAGCTGCACCTGTTCTACAACTCGGTCGTGTTCATCCCCATGCTCATCGCCGCATACCTGCACCTTCGGCCCAGCGACGCCGAGCGTGCCTCGATGGCCTGCACCTGTGCTCCCGGCAGCGGGCGGGCCCGGACGTTGCGGCCGGTCGCGGCCCTGGGTGACTAGCCGCCCGGTGATGTCCACCCCGGCCCGTATCTACGCCGTCGCCGCTGTCGCCGTGGCGGCGCTGGTGGCGCTCCTCGCCTTCGCCGCCCACGTCGACTCCGCGTCGTCGGCCGACTCGCCGCTGAAGGTGGTCTCGGTCGTCCCCGCCGACGGCGCGGTGGTGACCGCGGCACCGGCGGCGGTCCAGATCCGCGTCTCGGGACGGCCGGACCTTGCCCGCTCCCACATCGCCGTGTACGACGACGGGTCGTCGCGCCTGGACACCGGGGCGGTGAGCCCGGACGGCGACGACGGCCTGAGCCAGGCGATCGTCCTCGACCGCCCGGCCGAGATCGCCGTCGCCTACCACGTCGTCTCCGTCGACGGGCGCGTCGTCTCCGGCATCGCCCGGTTCACCGTCGGCGTCACCGACGGGCCGGCCGCGCCGCCGCCCACCGCCCACGCCCACGGCGTCGATCCGTTCGGGGCGGCGCTGCTGGTCATCGACGGCATCGCGCTGCTCGTCGTCGTGCTGCTCCTGTTTCGGCGCCCGCCCGTGCCGGACCCTTCCTGAACCGCCGGCCGGGGCCGCACGTACGGAGATGCCTCGGCCGGCGGCGCTGACGACGCTGGCGGTAGCCCCGTGGACGACGCCCGTGCCGGCAGACCCGCCACGGCGCACCGGCCGGCCGTCGTCGTCCGGCAGACCGGCGAGGCCCACCCATCAGGAAGGTACGTGTCGATGACTCAACTCGGAGCCCGCGCCGTCGTGCTCGGCGGCAGCATGGGTGGCGTCCTCGCCGCCCGGGTCCTGGCCGAATCGTACGCAGAGGTCGTCGTCGTGGAACGCGACAGGGTGCTGGGCGTGAGCACCCCGCGCCGGGGAGCGCCACACACCGTCCACGCCCACGGGCTGCACGCCCGGGGACACCTCATCCTCGAGGAGCTCTTCCCCGGTCTCACGCAGGAGCTGCGCGATGCCGGGGTGCCCACCGGTGACCTGGGCGAGATGCGCTGGTTCTTCAACGGCCGCAGGATCCAGCCGGCCCGCACCGGCCTCGTCTCGGTCACCGCCCCGCGTCCCGTCCTGGAGAACCACGTTCGCAACCGGGTCGCCGCGACAGCGAACGTGACCCTCGTCGAGGAGTGCGACGTGCTCGGCCTGGTCACCACCGGCGACCACGAGCAGGTCGTCGGCGTACGGGTGCGGCGGCGTACCGACCAGGCCGAGACGGAGGTGCTCGACGCCGACCTGGTCGTCGACGCCACCGGGCGCGGCTCCCGTACCCCGGCGTGGCTCGACGAGCTCGGGTTCCAGCGGCCGGAGGAGGAGCGGGTCAAGGTGGGGCTGGCCTACACCACCCGGCACTACCGCATCCGGCCGGACATGTTCGACGGGGTGCAGTCGATCAACCCGGTGGCTTCCCCGGCCCACCCGCGTGGGGCGTTCTTCGGACAGGTCGCGCCGGACGTCTGCATCCTGTCACTGACCGGAGTGCTCGGCGACTACCCGCCCACGGACCCGGATGCGTTCCTGGAGTTCGTCCGCTCCCTGCCGGTCGCAGACGTGTACGAGGCGGTACGCGACGCCGAGGCGCTCGACGAGGCGGTCTCCTTCCGCTTTCCCGCCAGCGTCCGTCGCCGCTACGACCGGCTGCTGCGCTTCCCTGCCCGGCTGCTCGTCGTCGGAGACGCCTTCTGCAGCTTCAACCCGGTCTACGGCCAGGGCATGAGCGTGGCGGCCATCCAGGCGATGACCCTGCGATCGCACCTGCGCCTGGGCCGGCCGCCGGAGCCGCACCGGTTCTTCGCCGACCTGTCCCGGGTCGTCGACACGCCGTGGGACATCTCCGCCGGTGGCGATCTCGATTTTCCCGGCGTCGAAGGCCGGCGCAACCTCAAGGTGCGGATCGGGAACGCCTACATGGCACGCCTCCAGTACGCCGCCACCAAGGATCCCGAGGTGACCAACGGCTTCATGCGGGTGGCCGGCCTGATGGACCCTCCGCAGGCCCTCATGCGGCCCGCGATGGTACGCCGGGTGCTGCGCCACGCGATCCGCCGACCCGGGCCCGGGCCGTCGTGGCGTGACGCGACCCCGCCCGGCTCGGGCGTCGAACGGGGGCGCTGAGCTTGCGCCAGGCACCTACGCCGGCCGCCGGACGAGGGCGTCGCGGGGCCCGACCAACAGGATGATGACGATGGCCAGCCCGCTGCCCAGCCTCGACCCGCATACCTTGCTGGTCTTCCTTCTGCAGGTGTCCCTGCTGCTGTTCGTCGCGCTCGGCTTGGGACGGCTGGCCGTCAGGATCGGTATGCCCGCGCTCGTCGGGGAGTTGCTGACCGGCGTGCTGCTCGGCCCGTCGCTGCTGGGCGAGCTCGCGCCCGGCCTGCTCTCCTGGGTGCTGCCCGCGGATGCCGGGCAGCTCCACCTGCTCGACGCGGTCGGCCAACTCGGCGTGCTGCTGCTGGTCGGTGTGACCGGTGTGCAACTCGACCTCACAATGCTCCGCCGACGTGGCGCGGCCGGGGTGAAGATCAGTCTCGGGGGCCTGTTGCTGCCGCTCGCAATGGGTATCGGGGCCGGTTTTCTGGTGCCCACCGCACTGCTTACCGAGAACACCGAGCGTGCGGTCTTCGCCCTCTTCCTCGGCGTGGCCATGTGCGTGACGGCGATCCCCGTGATCGCCAAGACGCTGGCCGACATGGGTCTGTTGCACCGGGACGTGGGCCAGCTCACGCTGGTCGCCGGGATGGTGGACGACGCGGCGGGCTGGTTCCTGCTCTCGGTGGTCTCAGCCGCGGCGACCACGGGTGTACGCGCCGACGCCGTCTCGCTGTCGCTGCTCCACGTCGTCGCCCTGCTGGTGGCCGCGCTGCTGATCGGCCGGCCGCTGGTGCGCTGGGCACTCGCGCTGGCCGGCCGGGCGGGCGACGGCGGTCCGCGGTGCACGGTCGCCGTGATCGTCATTCTGCTCGGTGCCGCTACCACCCAGGCGATGCAGATGGAGGCGATGTTCGGCGCGTTCATCGGCGGCATCCTGGTCGGCCAGGCCCGGGCGGCGGAGCCGGCGGACCCGCGGCCCGGCCGGTCGCTGCTCAAGGATTTGGTCCCACTGCGCACGGTGGTGCTCAGCGTCCTGGCTCCGCTGTTCCTGGCCACCGCCGGGCTGCGGATGGATCTGACCGCGCTGGCCGACCCGAAGGTGCTGGTCACCGCAGTTGCCCTGCTGCTGGTGGCGATCGTGAGCAAGTTCGTCGGGGCCTATCTTGGGGCACGCGCCAGCAGGCTGTCGCACTGGGAGGGCATCGCGTTGGGCGCCGGCATGAACGCCCGTGGCGTGGTCGAGGTGGTGATCGCCACCGCCGGCCTGAGGCTCGGTGTGCTGTCCATCGCCACTTACACCGTCATCGTGCTGATCGCGGTGGTGACGTCGGTGGTGGGTCCGCCGATCCTGCGCTGGGCGATGTCCCGGGTCGAGCAGACGGAGTCCGAGTCGCAGCGGGAAGTCGATCTTGCAGCCAGGTCCGGTTAGGCCGTGCGCCGTCGTGCCGCGCGGCGAGGAGCGGCCGTCCGGCTTACCGGGCGCCACGGGGTCGGCCCCGCCTGCCCAGGAAAGCCGACGAGCGGATGTTGCCCGTTGACGGACCATGCCGTCGGGAGGTAGGAGTCGACCATGGTTGACGCTTCCGATCCGGGCGGCCGGCGAGGTGACATCGGCGTGCCGGCCGGCCTGATCCTGCTGGTCGGGCCGCCGGCCGCAGGCAAGTCCACTTTTGCCCGGGCCTGGGTGGAGCGCGGCCGGATTGACGCTGACGGTGTCGTCTCCTGTGACAGCATCCGCAACGAACTGTTCGGGGCGCGCGTCGACGTCGGCGATGACCCTGCGGTGTTCGGCGAGATGGACCTGCGCGTCGCGGCGCGGTTGGCGGCGGCCCTTGCCGTGGTGGTCGATGCCACCAACGTGATGCCACCCGCGCGGGCCAGGATGATCGCCTGGGCCCGCCAGCACGGTCGCCCGGTGACGGTGCTGCGGTTCCGGGTGGTCGACGAGGTCCTGGTCCGCCGCAACGCGGGACGCACCGGTGACGCACGTGTGCCCACTGACGATGTCTTGAGGTACGCGGCGGTCGCGGCGCAGCACACGGCCGACGCTCAACTGTTCGACGAGGGCACGGACGTCGTCATCGACGTGCCCGGTGAGGCCGAGGGCGTCAGCCCGGCCGAGGCCGCCGCGATCATCCGTCTCGACGTCTAGTGCGGTGTGTCGATGTCCCCAGCCGGCCTGCGACGGCGAACATTCCTCGTGCCGCTTACCGCTCGAACCTCTCCACCGCGAGATCGCTCATTCGGACAGCCGATCCCGTCGCGGTGACCGGCGCGCCGAGTGAGGCGCCGGCCGGGTGGGGCGGCCCACCCGGGCGACGTGCAACAGCCGGTCCGGTGCCACGTCGAGCAGCGCGCCGAGCGCCGTCCGGGTGGCGGCGACGTCGATGAGCTGGCTCAGCGGATGCGCCGCCAGCCCGGCCGTGTGCAAGGTCAACCAGCCCCGCATCAGCACCCGCCCGAACTCGACCTGTCCGGGCCGGTCGAGGCCTGCCGGTGCGACGAGGACCAGCACGGTGCCGCCGCGCGCGAGGGGGTCGTCGGCGGCGGCGAGCAGCCTCGGCAACCCCAGCGGCCGCAGCACCGGGTACGCGGCCAGCGCCGCGCGCAGCGCGGCTGCGGCGGGCCGCGACAGCGCGAGACAGCGGTCGTTGAGCCCGTCGGCGTGGTAGTCCGGATGCGCCGGATCCAGCCGCAGCCAGTGGCGCAGCTCGGCGACGATCGTCGGGTCCGCGTACAGTCGCCGGTCGGCGGCGCGCAGCAGGGCACCGACGCGGCCGGCGTCCGGCACGGCCCGGACGAGGCCGCCGGCCTGCCGGGCGACCGCGTCCACCGCCGCGAGCGCGTCGGCCTCCGGAGCGTCGGCGAAGCTGCCCCGGTCGGTACGGCGCTCCCACACCTCGCTGGTGCGGAAGGGCGTCGGGTAGCGGTGCCGGGCGGGTCGCAGCCGACCCACCCACCGGTGCTGGTCGTCGTAGTCGGCGACGTACTCCAGCCGCAGGCCGGCGTCGGCCGCGACGATCAGGCAGGTCTCGACGAACGCGCCGAGGGACAGTCGCAGGTCCCGGCCGGTGGGGTCGGCGGCCGGCAGCGCGTGGTCCGCGTCCCACCCGACACGGATCGCCCCGGGCTCGTAGCGCAGCCGCCACGGCTGGGTGTTGTGCGCGCTCGGGGCCCGCCAGCACAACGGCTCAAGCGCGCGGAACGCGGCGATGTCCACCTATCGCTCCTTCGCGTAGAAGGTGTACCCGTGCAGCGGCTGACCGCCGAGCCGCCGGTACTGGGCGGCCGAGGCCGGGTTGTCCCGCCCGACGTAGGTGCTGCGCAGTGTGGTGTAGCCGGCGGCGTGCAGGTTGCGGTGCAGATGCGCGGCGAGCAGCCGTTGGTAGCCGCGTCCCTGGTACTGCGGGAGCACGCCCTTGACGATCAGCACCGCTTCCCGCCGGTAGCGGCGGCGGGTGGCCAGCAGCCGCATCTGGTTGACCGGGTGCAGGTCGCCGCGGACCGCGACCAGGAATTCGCTGATGTCGGGTACGCAGAGCACGAACGCCACCGGCCGGCCGTCCCGGGTCAGGTAGAGCAGCAGCGACTCGTCGAGCAGGTACGCCAGCCCGTCGGTCTGCCGCCGCAGCTGCCCGGCGGAGATCGGGGTGTAGTAGCCGAGTTGGGCGAAGGAGGCGTTCAGCATTGCGCGCAGCAGGTCGAGTTGGTCGTCGAGCCGCCGGACATCGCCCCGGTGCAGCTCGATCCGCGCGCCGTCGGGCTCGGTGCGCCCCGGCGGTACCGGCTGCGCCGGGGCGGGCACCGGGCAGATCCAGGTGTCGGACTCGAACCGGCGGTGGAATCCGTACGCCTCGTAGGCGGCCACGTATCGCGGCGGGTTCCAGGCGCTGTCGACGAAGCCCCGCTCGGCGTACCCGGAGGTGATCACCCCGCCGGCCTGGTTGGGCAGCAGCGCCACCGGGCCGAAGAGCAGTTCCCGGTCGGCGTCGGCGTGCGCGGAGATCGCGTCGAACAGCGGTCGGGCGGCCGGCGCGGTGAATTCGGTGAGCCCGAAGAGCTGGTACCGGCGGCCGAGCTTGGCGTCGAAGGCCGCGTCGGTGTGCAGCGTGGTGCGTCCGACCACCGTGCCGGTGGCGTCGCGCAGCAGGTACAGCGGCGTGCCGTCCCGCCACCACCGCCGGATCTGCTGCCTCGGTGTGGGCACGTGACGCGGTTCGTCGGCGTACAACCGGTTGCCGAATGCGAGGAACTCCCGCAGGTCGCGGCGGCCGGTGACCCGCTCGAACCGGTGTGGGCCGGTGCTCACCGACGGACCGCCGGCCCGGTCGTCTCCGCACCGAGCGGGGTGAAGGTGGTGATGTGTCCCATCTCAGGGCTCTCGGCCCGCCACGCGCCGTTGGAGTACCCGTCCGGTGCGGCGCTGTAGAGCCGGATGAAACCGGCGGTCGCGTTGCGGGTGCCGTCGGTCAGCCAGATCATCAACCGGCGGTGATGGCGGGTACGGGCAAAGCGCAGCATCGCGTCGCGGTCGGTGAAGAACGCGATCGTGCCGAGCGTCAACGGGAACTGCCAGTAGACGGTGTGCCAGCAGTAGCCGGACATCCGGCGCATGTCCCGGACCATGCGGAACCAGGATGGAGCCAACCGCAGCAGCACCAGGGGGTTGGTGTAGCGGGTTCCGCCGATGAACATGGCGCCGGCGCGGGCCTGCGCGGGAGCGCGGGAGAAGTCATGGGTACGCATCGTCACCTCACCAGATAAGTGTTTTTGATCTTCTGTTCGCCGGCGAACGGGCCGCTGCCGGGTTCGTGCAGCTCCACCCGAAGGTCACCGGCGGTCGGATCCTCCACGAGGGACTGGGCGAAGTCCCGCGAGACTGAGGTGAGGTGCCGGAGCACCCCGCCGCGGCACGCGGCGGCAAGCGCCTCGCGCTGCGGGCCGGCCAGCGGGCGGCGCAGTTCGAGGTGGATCACCGGCCGGGTCTCCAGCGCCGCGTCCTCGACCAGGGCCAGGCAGAAGCGGTTGATCTCGGCGGCGTGCGGATTTCCGGCGTAGAGGCCGTACTCGACGTCCGGTGGGTAGATGTTGGCCCCCAGGTAGGAGACCGTGGCGTCGCTTCGGCCGAACAGCAGCAGTACCGGCAGGGTCATCCGCTCGACGGAGACGGCGGTGCGGAGTTCGGCCCGGCCTACCGGGTCGGTGTGCGCCAGCTCGACGATCCGCCGGTACGGCACGAGGAGCGCCTCGTCCCCGATGTTGTAGCGCAGCCGGGGCTGAAGGACGTCACCGGTGACTGTGCAGATCAACTCCCGCTGCTCGTTGGTCTCCAGGTAGGTGGCGAACGGGTTGTACTGGAACACCATCGGCAGCCGCTGCTCGTCGGCGCCGAGCAGCTCGGCCCGCAGCGCGCGGTCGGTCTGCAACCGCCGCCGCAGCCACACCGTGAACCGAGTTTCCGCGCCGATGCCGATGGTCAGGTCCGAGGCCCCGTAGGCGGAGCGGACCAGCGCGAAACGCTGCTCCAGGTAGTCGCGTAGCGCCTCGGTCATCCCCTCGCCGCCGCAGTTGGCGAAGATGCGGTACCGCCCCCACTCGAAGCCTCCGGCGTCGAGCCGGTCCCGCAGGTGCTTCAGGAACGGCGGGTAGGCGGTGACCAGGTAGTCGAAGTCGGGGCCGAACTCGCGGAGCGTGTCGACGATCTTTCCGAGGTCCGGGCCGGTGTTCTTCACCACCGCGATCCGGGCCATCGCCGCGCCGGTCGTCGTCCCGGTCGCCCAGGCACCCATCGAGTAGGCGTTGATGACGAACGGCCGGCGCATCGGAAAGACCAGCCCGGCGTAGCCGGCGATGTCCCGGTGCACCGCGCGCAGTTCCCGGTTCCCGCGGGGCCAGTTGAACGGTCGCCCGGACGAACCGGCCGACTCGTCGACCACCACCCCGCGGGTGGGCAACCGCCCCTGCCAGCAGCGAGCGGCGGCGTCGTAGGCCATCACGTAGCCGTGCTTGTCGGTCTCCGGGAAGTCAGCCAACCGGTGGCGGGCACCGGTCGGGCGGGCCCGTAGGAAGGCTCGGTAGGCGGGGACCTGCCGGGCGGCCCGCACGCAGACCGCCTGGGCGTTCGCCGCGGCCAGCCTGTCCAGAACGGGGTGGTGCCGCCGTGCCATCCACCGCCATCCGGCGGGGTGTCGACCGGCGAGCCGGATCAGCGCGGCGACGATGCGGCCGAGGGCCGCCAGCGCGGCCTGCCGGCCGCGCGCGGCCACGGCCGGCAACGGCGGGGCGGGACGCAGAACGATGTGTGGGTGCGGCAACTCGGCCATGACGACATCCTGTCGACGCCGACGCGCCCACACCTGAGGCCGGGGACGGTGCCCGCGCTGAGTACCTCTACTCAACGGCGGCGACGGATGCGTGACGCTTCGACCACCGTCGGAGCGCTGGTCAGGGCTCGCGGTTGCGCCGGTCGGCTCGTGACATGATGGCGCCCATGGGGAAACAACAGGACGTCGGCGGGTCCAACGGTCACGGTGGGTCAGGTGCCGCCGCGGACGGTGCGACGGGTGGCGGCGTGGATGCGCGGCTCGCCCTGGCGCAGGACCCGACGACGTCACAGATGACCCTCATCGACCTGGCGTCCGACTCGTCGGCCGTGGTCCGTAAGACGGTCGCGACCCGCACCGACGCCCCCGCGCAGGCGCTGCGACCGCTGACCCGGGACGCTGATCGTGACGTCCGGGAGGCCGTGGCGAGAAACCCCTCGACCTCGATCGCCAATCTCCGGCTACTCGTCGCCGACGCCGACCGGTGGGTCCGTTGGGCGGTCGCCGGCAACCCGGCCTGCGACGAGTCGATTCGCCGGGTGATGGTGGAGGCCCCCGACAAGGAGCTTCGCGGTCTCCTCGCGGAGACGCGCGAACTGGAGCCCGAGCTGGCCGCGCGGCTGGTCGACGACGTCTCACCCGAGGTACGGGAACGACTCGCCACGCACACCCACAACCCCGACGTGATCACCGCCTTGATGGCCGATCGCACCGCGCGGGTGCGCAAGGGTCTCGCCCGCAACTCCCGTACCACCGCCGCCCAGCGCAGCGCACTCGCCCAGGATCCTGTGGTGGACGTCCGCGCCGCGCTGGTGCTGGCGGTCGAGTTGGACGAGGCGGATCTACTACGCCTGGTTGACGACCGTTCGGTGCAGGTACGGATGGCGATGGCGAGGTCGGAGGTGGTCCCGCCGCACATCCGGCAGGCGCTGGGTCGCGATCCCGACGAGATGGTTGCCAGCGCGGCGCGGGACTTCCGCCCCGGGTCGGGCAACTCCTCGGTGGTACGGGCTCCGCGCGTCGGTCACCGGGCCTCCGGTGCGGGCCGCGGCCGGCCGGGCGGCACCCGGCCCTGAGGCCGCAGGCGCTGGTGCTGTCGGCGTACTAGCTGAGCCCGAGTGCCAGCGCGCTGAAGAGCGCGGCGAGCCAGCCCCATCCGAGGATGATGACGGCGCGCTGGATGAGGCCGAGCCGCGGTGACACCTCCTCCCACGCCCTGCTGAACCGGCCTAAGCCGACGAAAAGGGCGACCGCGGCACAGCCCGAGATGATCTTCCAGGCCGTCCCCGGCAGCGTGAACGCACCGATTGCCGCGGCGAGGGGCAAGGCCAGGAAGACGACCGCACCGGCGAGGTCGTGGAGTCGGTGCGGGGTGCTGTGCCGCTCGGGTATCCCTGCTGGAGCACCCTGCGGATATCCGAGCATCGGGTCCATCCGGAACACCCCGGAGGCGACGAGGCCGAGCCCGAACGCGGTCAGGACCACACCGGTCAGGGCGCTCGGCCCCACGAAGACCATTGCGAGAGCCCCGGCCGTAATCGCGGAGCCAGAGACGAGGAAGTTCGCTGTCTGGACCCAGCCCCGCCGGCCGAGCGCCAAGGCACTGACCGGATGGCGTACGGGCGAGTAGTTCGGCCGGCGCCAGCCGTCGACGAGGAACACCAGCACGAACAGCGCGGCCCCGACGGCGCCCGCCCAGAAAACCACGCGAACCTTCTTCCTGCCGGGTACCGGAACGCTCCGGCGAGCTCAGTACATCGCCTGAGTCGCCGGCCAGCACAGTGCCGATCGTCATGGGTCCGGCCAGTACGACTGCTCCGGCGCGGATGCCGGGTGGCGCACGGCGTGGCGATGGTCAGCCCTCCGCGATGAACAGGGCGGCGTAGCGGTTGAGGTAGAGCGGCCATCCTTCGTCGTGGGCGACGCCGTCGCGGACGGATTCCCACCCGGGGCCGTGCCGGTCGAGGTGCCGGTGTTCCAGCTCCACCCTGGTGCGTTGCGGGGTCTCGGCGACGAACCGGATCTCGACCTCGCTGGTGTTTCCCGGTTCGGTCTCGATGCGCCACTGGGGGCTGATGTCCCAGCTGAAGATGATCCGGTCTGGCGGGTCGTAGGCGAGGACCCGCGCCCAGCAGCATTCGGTGCCGTCGACGCCGCGGTCGTAGATGTGGCCGCCCATCTTCGGCTCGAGAACGGTCTCGGCGATCGGTGAGCCGAGCAGGTTGTGCTCCGGTGGCTTGAAGTCGCCGAACCGCTCGGTGAACGCCGTGAAGGCCCGTTCAAGCGGCGCATTCACGACGACGTGTCGACGTACCACCGCATCCGCTGGCTGAGTCATGGTTGCTCCTCGTTCTGCTGCTCGATGACGTCCTGGTAGCCGTCCAGTGCGCGGTTCCAGAACGCGTCCAGTTGGTCGCGTAGGGCGGCTACGCCTGCGGGGTTGAGCCGGTAGACCCGGCGGGTGCCGGCTGTCCGGTCGGTGACCAGACCCGCGTCTTTGAGCACCTTCAGATGCTGGGACACCGCGGGCCGACTGATCGGCAGTTCCGCTGCCAGTTCGCCGACGGCCCGTGGCAGGCATCATGGATGGATGGGTGCGATGGCGGCCGACGACATCGGGTGGCTGGCCAGCCATGCCTGGTGGCCGGTGGGCTGGCTCGCGACCGCATGGGCGGGGCGGGGTGCCGGCGGCCCGCTGTCCGGCCCGGCGGCCCGGATCCACCTCGGCACGCTGGTTGACACGCTGTTTGAGGGCCGTGACCCGGCCGCCCGCTGGCAGGCCGGGCGCAAGCTCGGGCGGCTGTGGCGGAGGAGCCCCGAGCACCGGGAGCGGATCTGGCAGTACGTGTGGGACAGGTACCACGATCAGGCGTCGGACGACCCCCGGATCGACATGTCGCCCGCTCTCGCGCGGTTTCTCCTCGGCCCCGATCCGGACACCCGGCACGTGCCACCAGTCCGCCTGGTGGCCAACATGTCCTCGCCCGAGGGGGAGTACGTCGCGGAGCAGGTCGTGGCCCTGACGCAGTCGGCCAGCGACCCGCGGGTCCGGGCCCGCATCACCGACCTGCTGGCCCGCACCGACGAGCCGCACCTGCTGACCGCGCTTGAGCGCGCGTTCGTCGCCGCGCTGACGGGCGCTCGGTCGACGTTCTCCGGTGGCAGGCTGGCCAACATCGGGGTGCGGCCGCTGTGGGAGGACGACGGCCACACCCCGACGGCCCTGCTGACGCTTCTGCTCGGCAATCGGCATCTGCCCCGTCCACCCGATCCCGATACCCCCGCGCTCCTGGCGATCCTCATGGTGCTGCGCGGGCGGCCCGATCTGGTGAACCGGTTCGACCAGCGGAACCTGGTCAAAGGACTGCTGTACCACCTGATCGGGCATGACCACCGGAACGCACGCGCCCGCCAGATCGCGTGGAACCTGCTGCACGGCGTGGGGCCGGGTCCGGCCCGGGAGGAGATCTGCCGCCTGGCCATGGGCATCGACACGGTCTCGACGGCGATCGGTGTCCTCGCCGAAGCGACTCGGATCGCCGCCTGCGCCGGCTACCTGCCCGCCGATCCGGCCAAGGAGCCGCTGTTCCTGGTGCTGACCCGCCAGTGGGAGCGGGTGCGCGCCGTCGATCCCGACGGGCGACGGCTGCGCGAGTACGGCCTCGGCGCCGGTGACGAGGCCGAACTGGCCTGGCGCACCGACAACCTGCTGCGGGTCTTGGACGAGGTGGGGGTGCCGGACGACGTGCGGGCGGCGTGCCGACCGACCCTGCGTGACATCGCTGCCGGGCGGCAGGCGCAGACGGTGTGCCGGGAGGCGGCGAACGGGAGCCGGACCGCCGTCGAGGTGGTGGTGGAGACCGGGCTCGTCCCCGCGGACGAACGCTGGACACCCGTGTTCCTGTTCCTGACCCGGCAGTGGGACCGGTACGACGCGATCGATCCGGACGGCCGGCGCCTGCGCGCGTACGCCGACAGGCTCCCGCCGGAGAGCCACGAGCGCGACCGTCTCCGCGAGGCGGCCGCTGCCGGCGGCCGGCCGGCGCCCTGCGAACCGGCCCTGCCGTACTGGGCCACCGGACCGTCGTACGGCTCCGGCATATCAGGGTCTGGCGGGTACACCGACGCAGGCGGTCACAGCGGCGGCGGCTTCTCCGTCCACATCTGACCGGTCGCCCCGCGCGTGGTGACGCTGTCCGCGCTCGACCTCGTAGGTGAGGACGCGGTCCGGTGACGGTCGGCCTCAGGCGCAGAGCCCTCTTCGGGCTGCTCTGGATTACTCGGTCGGTCGAGCCCGTAGGTCTTGCGCTGCAGCACCGAACGTGCCGCATGCAGTAGGGCGGTGAGCAGCGGATTATCAGAATTGGGGAGCCAGGCCAGGGCTGCGGTGGAGTGTGGAAGGTCGATGACGTCAACGTAGGCGACGCCACGGCGCGAGTAGTCCCGGCGAGCCTCGGCAGGCAGGAAGGCGATGGCCTGGCCACGGGCGACGGCCGACAGCAACGCGTCCATGTCACCAGCCACGGGCCCGTAGCGGACAGGGCTGCCGTCCGGGCGGGGGTTGACCGTCCAGAAGTCCCACCACGCCCGCAACTCGGGGATCGGAACGTCGACCACCAGGTGGTCGGAGAGGTCGGCCAGGGTCAGTGGCGCCCGGTCCACCAGCGGATCATCGGCGGGGAGACAGGCGACGCGAGGCTCAGTTGACAGATGGAGGCCCCGGAAACCAGCAGGCAGCGGTGGACGTAGGAACGCGGCGTCGATCTCTCCACGTGGCAGCGCGTGGACCTGCTCGACGAGGTTGACCGAACGGATCTCGACGTCAACGCCGGGATGCCGGGCAGACAGTTCGGCAAGGATGTCGATGACGTAGGGCATGAACGCCTCGCCACCGATGGCGCCGACTCTCAGGCAGCCGTGCAGTCGTCGGGCGTGAACATCGGCGACTGCCTGTAGGTCGGCCATCGCCGTGACCAGGCGACGGGCCTGGGGCACCAGCGCGCGTCCCGCCTCGGTGAGGTCGATCTGACGGGAGGAGCGTTGCACCAGGTCGACTCCCAGCCGATCCTCCAGCGCCCGGATCTGCTGGCTGAGTGTGGGCTGCGTCAGGAAGGCGCGCTGGGCGGCGCGGCCGAAGTGGAGTTCCTCCGCAAGTATCAGAAAAAGCCGCATTTGACGCAGGCTTGGCTCCAGGCGCCGTCGCTCAGGAACGGATCGAACCATAGCCAAAAGACTATCAAATCGCGGCAAAAGCAAATCGTTTGTTCGTTGATCTCTCCGGCTGTCTCCCGGCAGGATTGAGCAGCGGATATTCCATCATATGTATGGAAAGGATGGTGCTGGTCAGGGGAATCGAGCGGATGAGCGCGAGTTCCTGCCGATCGGGGGATCGCCGCCCGGTCGACAACGGGCGGGGCTGAATGCAGGGACTCACGGGCCGTACGTCGACGACCCGATGTTGCCGCGGTCTGCCGTAACACCACTCCATCCACGCCGGAAACCCGCCACTGCCCGGACACCCGTGCCTTTCCTGCTGGCCGCGACGAGGCGATCGGCAGCGGCAGTCGGCCGGCGCAGTGGCGGGCACCGGCATCCGCCCGCCTTCGACCAGGCGATCGAGCGGACGGACGAGGCGAGCCGCGGTGGATCAGCGGGCCGCCGACCGACCCAGCAGGCGCTTGACCAGCGAGGCGTCACCCGGGCCGGTGCTCGATCGCGTCGTCGGAAGGCGCACCGTGAAGCGCGCTCCACGGTCCGGATGGCCGGTCGCCGCTATCGTGCCGTGGTGACTCGTGACGACCTCCCGCAGCAGGGCCAGCCCCAGTCCGAAGCGGCGGTCTCCGGCACCCTTGCCGCGATGGAACCGGTCGAAGATGCGCTCGGCGTCCGCCTGGTCGAAGCCTTCCCCGGTGTCCGCGATCACGAGTTCGGCGCAGCCGTCGCCGGCCGTAGGGTCACCTCGATCCGGCCTCCGGCGGGAGTATGGGTCAGCGCGTTCGCGAGCAGCTCGCGTCGCAGGTAGTGGACGTAGGTGTCCACAATCGACGCCGCCGCAGGCCGGCGCCTACTGGGCGGACCCGGCCGAGACCGCCGATGTCTTCGTCGACGGCTGGGTTCGCACCCGTGACCTGGCCCGGCTGGACGCCGACGGCTACCTGCACCTGATCGGCCGGGTACGGGACGTCATCATCGTCAACGCCAACCTGGTGTACGCCGGCCCGATCGAACGCGCCCTCGCCGCCGACCCCGCAGTCGCCGAGGCGTACGTGGTCGGCCGGCCCGATGACGTCACCGGAGAGGCGGTGCACGCGTATCTGGTGCCGGCTGACGGCCACTCGCCGGATGCCGTACGGCTGCGGGCGCGGGTGGTGGCGGCGCTGGGGGAGGCCGCTGCCCCGAAGACGATCCAGCAGATCGATCGGGTCCCGGTGGGGCCGAGCGGTAAGCCGGACAAGCGCGCCCTGGCAGTCTGACGGCAAGAACTTGCTGGTCTGCGTGGGACACGCGCCACCGGCCGCCCCAGTGGCGCCACCGGGGCGAGCGCGTGTGGCCCGGCCGAGCATCCCGACCGACTCGTCTGGCAGCTCGCGCAGGGGGGGACGGGACGCCTCGGTCCCGCCGTGTTGCACCCTGGTGCGGTGGGTGACGTGGCGGAGCTGTTGGACGGGATCTGGCGGACGGACGCGGCGGGCATGCTCGGCGCGCTCAGCCGTCGGCTCGGCGACTTCGACCTGGCCGAAGAGGCGTTGTCGGAGGCGCTGGCCGAGGCGCTCAAGCGCTGGCCCGACGAGGGTGTGCCGGAGAGCCCCACCGGGTGGCTGGTCACCACGGGCTGGCGCAAGGCGCTGGACCGGCTGCGCCGGGACGCCGTCGGCCGGGAGAAGGTGGCCCGGGTGGCCGCGCAACCGCCGCCGGAGCCGGGCGTGGACGATCGGCTGGCCCTGGTGTTCGCGTGCTGCCACCCGGACCTGGCCGAGCCGGCCCGGGTGGCACTGACGCTCTACGCCGCCAGCGGCCTGAGCACCGCCGAGATCGCCGCCGCGTTTCTGGTGCCGCTGCCGACGATGGCGCAGCGGCTCTCCCGGGCCAAGCGGCAGCTGCGGGAACGCGGCATCCGGTTCGAGGTGCCACAACCGCATGAGTACGCCGACCGGCTACCCGCCGTGCTCGCGGTGATCTACCTGGTGTTCAACGAGGGGTATCTGTCCAGCGGCCGGTCCGGCCAGCGGCGCGAGCTGGCCCGCGAGGGGGTCGAGTTGGCGCGCCAGCTCGCCGAGCTGCTGCCCCGTGAGCCGGAGGCCGCCGGCCTGGCAGCGTTGCTGGAGCTGCACCACGCCCGCGCCGACGCGCGGTTCGACTCGTGGGGCCGCATCGTGCTGCTCGACCAACAGGACCGGCGGCTGTGGGACAGGGCGGCGATCGAGCGGGCGGCGCTGCGGCTGCGGGCTGCGGTGCGCCAGGGCCGGACCGGGCCGTACCAGCTGCAGGCCGGCATCGCCGCGCTGCACGCCCTGGCCGCCACGTACGAGGCCACCAACTGGGACGAGGTGCGGGCGCTGTACGACCGGCTGTACGCGTTGGACCCGTCGCCGGTTGTGCTGCTGAACCGGTCAGTGGCCACGCGGTTCGCGGTGGGCCCTACCTCGGCGCTGGACGAGGTCGACGGGCTCTCCGACCGGCTTGCCAATTACCACCTGTGGCATGCTGCCCGGGCTGAACTGTTGGCCACCCTCGACCGTGTGGCCGAGGCGCTGACGGCGGCGGAGCGGGCCCTGGAGCTGGCGACGAACCCGGCCGAACGGGAGCTGATGTCGCGTCGGGTGGGCGAGCTGAGGCGCCGGCTGTGAGACCGGCGCCCCTGCCTCACCGCTATTCGCGGCTCATCACGGGACGGACCTCCAGTGCGCTCATCCCGGCGGCGAGTGGCCAGGTGGCCGCGATCCGCGCGGCCTCGTCGATGTCGTCGCACTCCAGCATGACGATCGCGCCGATGACCTCCTTGAGCTCCAGGTACGGCCCGTCAGTGATCACCGGCTGGCCGTCCGCGCCGGCACGTACCGTCTTTGCCGTCTCCTGCGGCTGCAGTTCGGCGCCGCCGTCGGCGATCTTGCCGGTCGGCTGCCACCGCTCGTACCACTCGTAGACCTGCTTCATCACGTCCTGCTCGTCGGCCGGCGACAGCGCGGTCCACTCGCGGTCGTCGCCGCAGATCAACATCGCGTACCTCATCGTTGCTCCTCATGGTTGGCAGCGTGCGTCGTCCGGGTGACGAACGGCCGGTACCGGTCTTCGACAGGTTCCACCAGATTCCTTGCTCAAGTGTCGACGGCTAGCGGCTCCAGCGTGACGCGACGTGGCGGCGTGTGCTCGACCACGTGCTGGGCAAACTGGAGACGGCCGATCGGCGGGTTCGGCGGCGGCCGGGCGGAACGGTCCGTTACCATGCCGACTATGGAAACGGTTACCATTAGCGACGGCTTGGGGTGGCGGCGATGAAGGTCGCATTCGTCGGCAAGGGCGGCAGCGGGAAGACCACCCTCGCCGCGTTGTTCGCCCGTCACCTCGCCGGCGAGGCCCGGCCGGTGCTGGCTGTCGACGCCGACATCAACCAGCACCTCGCGGTGGCCCTCGGTGGACCGGCGCACGCCGCGACGACGGCGACGTCGCTGGGTGAGCACCTGCCGGCGATCAAGGAATACCTGCGCGGCGACAATCCCCGCATCGGGTCGGCGGCCGAGATGGTGAAGACCACCCCGCCCGGTCGGGGCTCCCGGTTGTTGCGGGTGGTGGAGGAGAACCCGATCTACGCGGCCTGCGTGCGGGACGTGGGCGGGGTGCGGATGGCGGTGACCGGCGAGTTCGCTGCCGAGGATCTTGGCGTCTCCTGCTACCACTCGAAGGTCGGGGCCGTCGAGCTGCTGCTCAATCACCTGCTCGACGGTCCGGGTGAGTATGTGGTGGTGGACATGACCGCGGGCGCCGATTCGTTCGCGTCGGGGTTGTTCACCCGCTTCGACCGCACCTTCCTGGTGTGCGAGCCGACCGTGCGCAGCCTCAGCGTCTATCGCCAGTACGCCGGCTACGCCCGCGACTACGGGGTCGCGCTGTCGGTTATCGGCAACAAGGTGGAGGACGCCACCGACGTGGAGTTCCTTCGCGAGCACGTCGGCGCGGATCTGCTGGGTTGGCTGGGCCGTTCGGCGTACGTGCGGCGGGCCGAACGCGGCACGGTCGGGCCGCTCGAAGAGTTGGAGGAGGTCAACCGGGCCGTGCTCGGACGGTTGACCGACGCCGTCGACGACACTGCGCAGGATTGGGCGGCGTTCACCCGGCTGGCCCACGAGTTCCACCGGCGCAACGCCGAGGCGTGGGCCAACGACCGGGCCGGTGTCGACCTCACCGCGCAGATCGACCCGGAGTTCCGGATGGAGGCCGCGGCGGCCGTCACGGCCACCGTCTGACCGCACCCGGAGCGGGGCGTCCGCAGGCACCAAGCGAGGGACCATGGCTGAATCCGGCCATGGTCCCTCGTTTGTGGGCTGCCTGATCGAACCGGAGGCGGTGCGCTCTATCCACGGTAGATGAAAACGAATACCATTACGCCTAAGTGGCCCGCCAGGGGTCACTGGGAGAGGAGTCTGTCTCGTGTTGACCGCAACCCGCCGTCGTGCCACAGGTGCGCTGGCGGCCGGTGCCGCGATGATCGCGGCACTCGTTGTTCCTGCCGCGCCCGCGCAGGCCCACGGCGTGACCGTGCCGGTGGTTATCTCTGCCGGCCACGTCGACGTGATCGAAGTGGAGTACGAGGACGGCGAACTCGAACTCGCCGTGCACGACGACACCGTCGATCCCGGCGCACACCGGCACCACTCCGACGTCATCTTCGTCGTCAAGCCGGAGGCCAGGACCACGGTGCCCAGCGATCCCGCTTTCAGCTTCCTGGGCAGTGCCGGCTCCCCGGTGTGGGTTCTGCCGCAGGTGCAGAACGAGGACCTGATCTGGGCCGGCATCGCCACCGAAGAACTGGAGGAGGGCGTCTTCGAGGGTGACTCGGTCGACCTGACGGTGCAGCAGTTGATCAGCGCCCCCAGTTCGGGGCGGGTGGCCATCTACACCGAGAACCTGTTCGGCCTGCCGACGGTGCTGGCCAACAGCCGTGACGGCCTGCCGGACGTCGTGGACCTGCCGGTCGGCGACCACCTGCACGCCAACTGGGCCTTCAGCAAGGCCGGTGTCTATCTGCTGAAGGTCAAGGCCAGCGCGACCCTGGCCGGCACCGCCACCGTCGTCGAGTCCGACTCGGTCCAGCTGCGCTTCGTCGTCCTGCCCTGATGGCCGGGCGACAGATAGGAGGATCGGCGATGCGGAGCACCCGTACCCGTGGCTGGCTCGCCGGTGCCACGTCGGCGCTGTTGGCGGGAGCGCTGTCGCTCACGGCTGCCACGCCGGCAACGGCTGCTGTCATCGAGCTGACCAGCGGGCATGTCGACGTCATCGACGTCAACCACGCCGCCGGTGGTCCGATCGTGGTCAGTGTCCGCGACGACACCGGTGCCACGCCGGTGGAGCGCGATCCGTCCACCGTGGTGTTCAGGGTCGGGTCCACGGCGTACACGGCGGTGCCGTCGGGTTCGGCCTGGTCGTTCCTCGGCAGCGGCGGTCACGCGTACGTCCTGCCGCAGACCAGCACCGCCGGGCTGCTCTGGGCCGGCTGGAACACCACCGAGGTGGCCAGCGGTGCCCTACAGAACAACCGGGTGGTGTTCCGGCTGACCAACGTGCAGGGGCCCGGCGGGTTCAGCATCTTCACCGCCTCGGGTGGCACTCCGACCGTGCTCTTCGACAGCGGTGACGGGCTGCCGGACAGCCTGAACGTCAACCGCAACGTGCACGCCCACGTCAACTGGGGCTTCGACGTGGCGGGCACCTACGTGGCGACCTTCCAGGTGAGCGGAGTGCGGGCCGCCAACGGGCAGACCGTGAGCACCACCGGGCAGTTCACCTTCCAGGTCGGTTGATTCGTCGTACGCCCCGTCCGTGCCGCGCCCGGCCCGCATCGCCCGCGGGCCGGGCGCGGCCGTTTCGTCGCCCGGCCGACACGTAAACCACATGATAACCATTACCGATAACGTGGTAGCCTGCTGCTTCCGCGATCCTCGGAGGGGGCAGAACCGTGCGTCACGCGCGTTGGCTGGTCGTACTGCTCGTGCTCGGCGTCGGGCTGGCCGGGTGTGCCCGCCCCGACGTGCTCAGCGATCGTGACGGACGCATCCAGGTCGTGACGACGACGGGGATCCTGCGGGACCTGGTGCGAAACGTGGGCGGCGACCGGGTCGTGACCAGCTCGCTGGTGCCCGACGGTGCTGACCCGCACGCGTACGAGCCGTCCCTGCGCGACGTGCGCAACGTGGTGTACGCCGATGTCGCCTTCAGCAACTACATGCTGCTGGAGGAGCACGCCGTCATCAAGGCGCTGGACGCCAACCTGCGTGACGGCGTGCCGAACGTCTCGCTCGCCGAAGGCGCGGTCAAGTACGCGGCCGAGATCATCCCGCTGGTGGAGAACGTCGCGCTGGACGCCATCTGGCTCGGCATGCGGGTACGCGGCACCGGTGCCGACTACGGCGCCAGCCGTGCCTCGGATGTCCTGCTCAGCGGGACAGCGGTGACCGGGCCCGGTGCCATGGCGGCCTACCTGACCGAGTCATTCGGCAGACCGACCTTCTATCTCAACTCGGCCGACGGCTTCGAGGCGGCCAACGGCTACCGGGACGACACCGCCACCCTGCCGCCCGACGCGCACACGCACATGAGTTGGGCGTTCGCCGAGCCCGGCGTGTACCGGCTGAGCATGGTGGCGCACCTTGCGGTCACCCCTGACACCCGGCCCGTACCCCTGGGGGAGCAGACCTTCACCTTCGCCGTCGGGGTGGATCCGCACAGCGTGCCCGACATGCCTGGTGCCACGGTCCTGCGCTCCGGCCACGCCGATCTGACCGTCGACCTGGACGCTGTCGTACGCGACGAGCCCGCCATCTACCTGCTGGACGATCCGCACGGCGATGGCGACGGACACCAGCGGATCCACGACCCGTCCCGCACCGTGATCGAGGTGCCGAACAAGGCGCTCGCCGAGGTGCCGACCGACCGCGCGTTCCGCTTTCTCGGTCGGCCCGGAACCCAGATCCACCAACTTCCGCAGGCGGTGCTCGGCAAGCACGTGCACGGCGAGATCGACCCGCACCTGTGGCAGAACGTCCGGAACGCCATCTCCTACGTGGAGCTGATCAGGGACACCCTGATCCGCGTGGACCCGGCCGGCGCCAGGCAGTACCGGGCCAACGCGACCGGGTACGTCGCGGAGCTGGAGGCTCTCGACGGGTACGTGCGGGACACCGTCGCGCAGATCCCGCCCAGCCGCCGGCACCTGATCACCACCCACGATGCGTTCGGTTACCTCGGTGCCGCGTACGACGTGCAGATCTCCGGCTTCGTCACGCCGCACCCGGCCGCCGAACCGAGCCTCGCCGACCGTCGTCGGCTCACCGACACGATCCGCAACCTCCAGGTGCCGGCGGTCTTCCTGGAGCCCAACCTCCGGGCCCGGTCGTCGACCCTGACCGAGGTGGCCAGGTCCCTCGATGTGCGGGTCTGCGAGATCTACGGCGACACCCTCGACGACCGGGCCGCCACCTACGTCCAGATGATGCGCTTCAACGCCGATTCGCTGCGGAACTGCCTGGCGATATGAAGGAGGTACAGGTGAGAGTTCTCCGGCTGATGACGGTGATCCCGATGCTGGTGCTGCTCGGGCCAGCTGGCGCCGCTGCGCAGGCCGGTGTCGCGCGGGTCGGTGTCGCGCAGGCCGGTCAGCCGGCGTCGCCGGACCCGGCTCTGAGCCAGTCGATCGCCCCCGACCAGCCGGTCGCGGCCGGCCCTGCGGAGCTCTCCGCAGGTCACGTCGACATCGGGCCACGGTACGTGGACGGGCAGTGGACGCTGCTCATCCACGACGACGCGGCCGAGCCGGTGTGGCGTGATCCCGACCGGACCGTGCTGCGGGTCACCGAGGCGGCGGTCCAGACGGTTCCCGACGACCCGGCGTACGGATTCCTCGGTGTCTCCGCCGGCGCACCGGTGTACGTGGTGCCGCAGGTCCAACAGGCCGACGTGGTGTGGGTGGGCTGGAACACGCAGGACCCGCAGGTGATGCAGACCATCGATCGTGGGGTGACCCTCGAACTGGCCGGGGTCGAAGGGCCGGGCACGGTGACCATGTACGTCCAGGCCGGCACCTTCAGCGCCCCGCAGGTGTTGTGGCGTTCCACGGAGCCACCGGGCCAGTCGATGTGGGTGGAGGTCAACACCCACACGCACGCCAACTGGGTGTTCACCGAGCCGGGTGTCTACCTGGTCGCGGTCCGGGCGAGCGCCGACCTGATCAGCGGCGAGCAGGTGTCGGCGGTCCGGCACCTGCGGTTCGCGGTCGGCGGCGCGGCCACCACCGACGCGGCGTTGGCCGCGCAGCCACGGCCGGTGGAGGCGACGTCGGCGGCGGCGGAGACTGGCGACGACGCTGGGTCCGCAGGCGGCCCCAGCGGGTGGCTGGTGGCGGGGCTGGCGGTGGCCGCGACCGGTCTGGCTGTCGCGCTGGTCGTGGTGCTGCTGCGCGGGCGTGCCGCCCGTCGCCGTGCCGAGCAGGAGCGCAGCACGGGAGCGGCGAGATGAGCGCACTGGTGGTGGAGGGCCTCGACGTCGATCTCGGTGGCCGCCCGGTGCTCCGCGACGTGCGGCTTCGGGTCGATCATGGCGAGCTGGTGGGGCTGGTCGGGCCGAACGGTGCCGGGAAGACGACCCTGCTGCGCTCGGTACTTGCCCTGATCCGGTCGCGCTCCGGACGGGTGCTGGTCGCCGGAGTGCCGAGCCGACCCGGCCGGTCGGCGGTCGGGTACGTGCCGCAGCGGCACGAGTTCGCCTGGGAGTTCCCCGTCTCGGTGGAGCAGGCCGTGCTCAGCGGCCGTACCGGGCGGATCGGGTTGCTGCGCCGTCCGGGGGTGGCCGACTGGCGTGCGGCAGCCGAGGCGATCGATCGCGTGCGCCTCGGTGACCTGCGCGGCCGGCCGGTCGGTGAACTCTCCGGCGGGCAGCGGCAACGGGTGCTGGTAGCCCGGGCGCTCGCGCTGGAGCCGGAGTTGCTGTTGCTCGACGAGCCGTTCACCGGGCTGGACCTGCCCACCCAGGAGTTGCTCGGTGACCTGTTCACCGGGCTCGCGGCAGAGGGAAAGGCGCTGCTGATGACCACCCATGACCTGATCGGTGCGATGTCCTCCTGCACCCGACTGATCCTGCTCAACCAGCGGGTGGTCGCCGAGGGTACGCCCGCGGAGCTGCGTGACCCCCAGGTGTGGATCCGCACCTTCGGGGTCAGCGAGCGTTCTCCGTTGCTACGGATCGTCCAGGCCGGCTGATGTCGATCACCGATTTCCTCGCCGACCTGCTCAACCCCGATCTGGCCTTCCTGCCCAAGGCGCTGGCGATCGCCGTGATGTCCAGTGTGGTCTGCGGGGTGGTCGGCTGCTACGTGGTGCTGCGCGGGATGGCGTTCATCGGCGACGCGGTCGCCCACGCGGTCTTCCCGGGCCTGGCGGTCGCCTTCGTTCTACAGGGCAGTCTGGTGCTGGGCGGCGCGGTCGCCGGCATCGCGACGGCGTTGTTGATCGCCGTGTTCGCCCAGCACCGCCGGGTCAAGGAGGACTCGCTCATCGGGGTGTTCTTCGTGGCCGCGTTCGCACTCGGCATCGTGATCATCTCGCGGGCGCCCGGCTATGCCGGATCGTTGCAACAGTTCCTCTTCGGCTCGATCACCGGCATCCCGGATCGGGATCTCTACACCGTCGGATTCACCGGACTGACGATCCTGGCGGTGGTGTTCCTGCTGCACAAGGAGTTGGTGGCGGTCTGCCTGGACCGGGAGATGGCCCGCTCGATCGGGCTGCGGGTGTTCTGGCTGGACATTGCGCTCTACGTGCTGGTCACGCTCGCCGTGGTGATCTCGCTGCAGACGATCGGGAACATCCTGGTGCTCGCGTTGCTGATCACCCCTGCCGCCGCCGCGCGGCTGCTGACCGACCGGCTGGCGGTGATGATGCTGCTCGCGCCGGTGATCGGTGGCGGATCCGCGTTGGTGGGCCTCTACCTGTCGTGGAGCTACGACCTGCCGGTCGGCGGCACCATCGTGCTGGTGGCCACCGCGGTGTTCCTGCTGGCCTGGCTCTTCGCGCCCCGACACGGCCAGGTGCTGCGCCGCTGGCGCGAATCGCGGGCGCGGGTCGGCGCCGAAGCGTCGCAGGTCACACCGGCACCGGTAGAGGTGCCCGAACGGGTGATGGGTTAATGAAAACGACTTCCGTTACCGTGTGGCGGAATCAATGCCACGTCTACCGACTCCGCGCCGGGCACCAGTTCGGCGCGGTAGGGGAGGAACGATGAGAACACCAGGTGTCCGCGGCCTTGCGGCCCTGATCGGCGGGGCGGTGATCGCCGCCGGAGTGCTCGGGGCGCCGCCCGCCGCCGCCGCTGCCGAGAAGGTGGTGTTGAGCAAGGGACACACCGACGCCGTCGACGTTCACTACGCGGACGGGCAGTTGTCCCTGAAGGTGCACGACGACACGGTCAGCCCGTCCGTGACCCGGGACCCGGCGGACGTGATCTTCCAGGTGCTGCCCGAGGCGGCCATGCCGGTTCCCGATGATCCGCGCTTCGCCTTCCTCGGGCCAGCCGGATCCCAGGTCTGGCTGCTGCCGCTCACCCAGAACCAGAACCTGCTCTGGCCGGGATGGAACACCACCACCCTCGGCTCCGGCGTGTTCACCGGTGATCGCGTCAAGCTCAGCCTCGTCGACGCCACCGGCCCGGGTGCGGTGTCGGTGTTCACCCAGGACACCTTCGGCAGTCCGCTGATCAAGTTCCGCAGCGACGACGGCCTGCCGGATGCCATCGACGTACCGGTGCGTACCCACGCCCACGCCAACTGGGCGTTCAGTGCCGAAGGCGCCTACACGCTGACCTTCCAGGTCGACGCCACGCGTACCGACGGCACCACGGTCAGCACCGGACCGGTGGCGTACTCCTTCGTCGTCGGCGAACTCGCCGGCACCGGGCCGCAGACCACCCTGACGATCGGCGGCATGGCCGAGGAGTACCAGGCGGGCGACACCGTCACGCTGCACGCGGTGCAGACACCGCAGACCGAACTGGACCACTACCACTGGTTCAGCCGGTGCGCCGGCTCCGACACGTTCGCGATCATCCCGGGGGAGGCCGGAGCCACCTACACCTTCACCGCCACCCGCGAGCTCAACGCCTGCGAGTACCAGGTGCGGCTCTACGACGAGGACCACAACACGGTCGCTACCAGCGAGGGAGCGTGGCTCTGGGTCGCCTTCCCGCCGACGGACCCGGGGACCTCGCAGACCATCACCGCCTCCATCGACCCGACCCAGGGCTCCTTGGTGATCAGTGTCGACCCGGACGATCGTGCCGTCGTCCTGCCGGCGGCTCAGCTGGCCGGCGCGGGTGACCGGTGGGAGAGCAGCGGCTCCCTGCGCCCGGTCACCGTCACCGACACCCGCGCCGGATCTCCCGGCTGGAGCGCCTCCGGCCAGGTGCCGGAGGACTTCACCAGCGCCGCCGGCGCGACCTTCAGCGCCGGGTACCTGGGCTGGACGCCGCAGGTCGTGAACCAGTCCGCCGGCCAGGGCGTGGTCGCCGGTTCGCCGGTCGAACCGTCCGCCGCTGGCGCCGGCGGTGGCCTGGTCAACAGTGTGGTGCTGGGGTCCGCACCGGATGGTGTCGGCCGAGGCACCGCGACCCTCTCGGCCGGCCTGAAGCTGCACCTGCCGACCGAGACCGCACCTGGCACCTACACCGCGACGCTCACCCTGACCGCAATCTGACGATGAGACACGGACAGGCTGGGCGCAGGCTCCGCCTCGATCGCCCAGCCTGTCCCACCACCTTCGAACGGAACACTCGAATGCGTACGCCCGCCGCTCTCGCCGTCGTGCTCGCCCTCGCGGCCGGATCAGTCCCTCCCGCGGCTCCCGCCCTGGCAGCCCCGGCGCCGGCCCCCACGGCTCCCGCCGACGCGGCCCCGCTCACCTGGGGAGTCGCTCCGTCGAGCCGCAAAGGCCCGGACGGACGGCCCGCCTTCGAGTACAAGCTCGGCCCGGGTGCCACCCTGACCGACTACGTGGCGGTCACCAACCACTCCGACCGTCCGATCACCCTCGACCTGTACGCCAGCGACGCGTTCACCACCGCGCAGGGCGGATTCGACCTGCTGGCCGCCGCCAAGAAGCCGGTCGACGTCGGCGCCTGGGTCACCTTCAAGACGCGGACCTTCACCGTGCCGTCGACGTCCCGACTGGACGTGCCGTTCACCCTGGCGGTACCGCGCAACGCCACCCCCGGCGACCATCCGGGCGGCATCGTGGCGTCGCTGGCCGCGACCGGCACGGATGACGAGGGAAACCAGGTCGCTGTCGACCATCGGGTGGGCGCGCGGGTGTACCTGCGGGTCACCGGTGAGCTGCAACCGGCCCTCGACGTCGAGAACCTGACCGTGACGCACGACGGCACCTGGCATCCGCTGCGCGGTGGCACCGTCACCGCCGAGCTCACCGTGCGCAACACCGGCAACCTCCGGCTGACCGGTCGACCGGAACTCACCGTCACCGGTCCCTTCGGGGTGGCCCGACGGCTCGGAGTCGGCGAGCCCCTGCCGGAGATCCTGCCCGGCAGCAGCTACCGGACCAGCGTTCGCATCGACGGCGTACCGCCGCTGTTCCGGCTGCAGGCCACGCTCGTCGTCGAGCCGGGACCGGTGACGGACGAGGTGCTCGACCCGCCCCCGCAGACGGTGACCCAGCGGGTCGGGCTCTGGGCGCTGCCCTGGTCTCAACTGGCCATCCTGCTGCTCGTCGCGGCCGCCAGCTGGTTGACCGTCGCCCGTCGCCGTCGCCGACGGCGACGCGCGGCACAGCAACTCGAACGCGCCGTGGCCGCCGCGCGAGAGCAGGGCCGCGCCGAGGCCGCCGAGGACGGAAAGCCACTGCCCCCGCCCGCCCCTCGGGACCCCGCCGACGCCGGCGGCAACACCATCCACGCCACCGACTGAACCCGCCAAGGAAGAGGAGCGAATGATCACGCTGCGTCAGGCAGTAACCGCAAGAGCCACGGTGGCCGGGCGTCGGATCGCCGTGACCGTCGCCGCGTCGGCGCTGGCCGGGCTGGTGGCCGCCGCGGTGCCCGCGGTGGCCGCACCGCCGCCAGACGGCGGTGCGGGGGCCCGGTTCGACGCGGCCGGTGCCGACCTCGTGTCCATCACGCTTCGGGACGGGAAGCTTTACCTGCGGGCCCGCGAGGCGGCGGCCGACGGCCAGCCGGTCGACCGGGTGGAACCCGCCGGGAGGCTGTTGGGGCCGGACGGCGGGGCGGCCGTCCGGGTGCCCGACCACCCCGCGTTCGAGTTCCTCGGCACGCCAGGACGCCCGATGTGGGCGCTCACCGCCGGCGACACGGAATTCACCTCGCTGGACACGACGGGGGTACGTCGGGCCGAGGTGCGCGCCGGGGTGGTCGAGTTGTCCCTCGGTACGGTGGACGGGCCGGGTGACTTCGTCGCGTACACGCTCGCCGGCCTGGGTGCGCCCACCCCGCTGTTCGGCACCGTGGACGGATCACCGCGCCGCGCCGAGCTGCCGGCGTCGACCCGCACCGGTGCCCTGGTCTGGTTGTTCGGCGCGGCGGGCGACTACTCGGTGCCACTGACCGCCACGGCGACGCTTGCCGACGGTACGCGGGCGAGCAGCGATGCCGTCTATCGCGTACGGGTGCCGGAGTTCGGCACGCCGGTGGACGCGGATGTCCCTGCTCCGGCGCCGCAGCCGGCACCGATGCGGGAGGTGGAGCGACCCGCCACGGCCGCGCGGCAATCCGCTGGCGCGTCGCTGACACCGTCGGCGGCGCAACCACTGCTCGCCGCGCCGGCCGAGAAGCTGAACACCGCGGCCAGCTCGGGACGCGTGGTGATCGATGACGGGCATGTCGACATGGGCCCGCAGCTGGACGGCTCCGACTGGACGATCCGCCTCAAGGACGACACGGTGACGCCAGCGGTCTGGCGGAATCTCGCTGACGTGGTGCTGCACGTCATGGACAACGCCAAGACCACCGTGCCAGACGGAGCCGACTTCCTGGGATCGCCCGGTGATCCGGTGTGGCTGCTGGCACAGGCGCAGCAGTCCGGCATCGTGTGGCCGGGTTGGAACACCCAGCATCCGTCCGTCGTCTCAGGTATCCGTGGTTCGGTGAGATGGACGTTCGCCGGCGCCGAGGGGCCGGGCCGCTTCACCCTTTTCCTCACCGGATCGTTCGGTGCCGCCGAGGTCCTCTTCGACTCCACCAAGGACACGCCGCAGCGGCTGGACATCCCGGCGAACACGCATGCCCACGGCAACTGGGCGTTCAGCGCGCCCGGCCTCTACCGGCTGTCGTTCGAGATGAGCGCCACCACCACGGCGGGCGCCGAGGTGACGGACACCAGAACCGTGACGTTCGCGGTCGGCGAGGCCACCGATCCGAGCACCGGCTTCGGCCCCGGGTCGGGCAGCGG
The DNA here is from genome assembly GCF_900109115.1 of Micromonospora phaseoli. Taxonomy (GTDB): domain Bacteria; phylum Actinomycetota; class Actinomycetes; order Mycobacteriales; family Micromonosporaceae; genus Micromonospora; species Micromonospora phaseoli. The sequence continues at coordinate 3,350 of NZ_FNYV01000008.1, read as the reverse complement.
TGGCAACGGATCGGGCAGTGGTGGCAACGGCTCGGGTAACGGAAATCTGCCGCGTACCGGCTCGTCCTGGCGGGTACCTGCCCTGGGCGTCGGGTTCGTCCTCGTCGGGGCCCTGGTGCTGGTGCTGCTGCGGGCCCGCCGGCAGGTAGGCGGGGTGGATGTCGGGCTTCATGCGGGGTCTCCTTCAGTTGCCTCAGGGTCTTGGTGGGTCGCGGCGAGCGGGAAGCAGCCGCCGAACGGGTCGTCGTAGGTGCGCCAGACGTCCTCGCCGTCGGCGAGTTCGGCGTCGGTGAGCAGGCAGGCGGCGAGGGCGCGGTGCAGGTCGACCGGATCGAGGTCCAGGCCGATGAAGACCAGGTGCTGGTGGCGGTCGCCGTAGTAGGGGTCCCAGTCCATCGCGGCGGCCAGCCGGCGGTGGTCGGAGACCTCGTCCCAGTAGCGGTCGGGCAACGCGGCGAGCCAGCGCCCGAGTGATCCCATGGCCAGACCGCCGCCGGCGAAGTCCCAGGCGATGACGGTCTCCGGCTGGCTGGCCAGCCAGAGGTGGCCGCGGGAGCGGATCACCTCGGCGTTCACCTCCTCGAGCGCGGCATGTAGCCGTTGCGGGTGTAAGGGGCGGCGGGCCCGGAAGACCGCCGAGACGATCCCGCAGTCCGGCTGCGGCTCGTGCACGCCGAGCAGATGCCCTTCGAGACCTCGGACGAGTACGCCCGGGGTCTCCGGGCGGTACCGCCGTGTGTCGCGGAGTTGCTGGGCCAGTGCGTACGCGTCGACGACATCGTCAGCGATGTGGATCTGGGTCGCCCATGGCGTCATGCGGGCGAGGAGCACCGCCAGCCGGTCGGTGTCGTAGCTGCCGTCGGGGGAGTGTCCCCACAGGACGAGGGTGTCGGCGTACTCGATCTGTCGGACGATGACGTCGGCGAGTGACCGGTCGTCGTCGTCGGCGGCGTGGATGCCGAGGGCCCTCAGGTCGTCGGTGCTGGCCAGGCCGTCGAGGAGATGCTCGGCGTCGACCACGGTGGCGTACGAGTCGATGTGCAGCAGCTCGGTGATCGGCGCGCCGTCGACGAGGCAGTGGGCGCAGGCCGCGGCGACCGCCTCCGGTTCGACCACCTCGGGCAACATCAGCACGATGTCGCGGCCGGGTTGGGTGCGGACCAGTCGGGCGAGGGTGGGCAGGACGTCCTCGCGCAGGGTGCAGGAGACGCAGCCGTGGGCGAGGCAGACCCGTTCGTCCTCCAGCACGCCCGCACCGTCGCGGACCACCCGGTGCACGGCGCCGTTGCGCAGCTCGGCGAGATCATGCCGGACCAGCAACAGCGCCGGGTCCGCGGCGAGCAGGGCGCGGGCGACGGCGTACGTCGCCGCGGGCCAGAAGCCGCTGAGCACGGTCAACGACGGGCGAGCGACCTGATCCGCGGCGGCCTGGCCGGCCGAAGCGACAGATGACGTCGACATCACAGTCCTCTCGACTCTACTGAAAACGATTGTCATTATAGGCAGGTGATCCTTGACGAGGTGGAGCGAGGGCCCCGGGCATCCGCCGACGTGGTGACCGTCGACGACGACGGGCTCGTGGTGAGTGTTCGGGTGCGGCTGGGTCCGGACGGCGGCCATGGCGATCTGGAGCGCCTGCTACGTCTGGTCGATCGCCTGGCGGCGGGTGACGTGGACGGTGCCGGTGGCCCGGACGCCCTGCGGGTGTCGCCGCGGGCGCGGGTGGTCTACCGGGGTGGCCGGGAGGTCGTGCTGACCCGGCGTGAGTTCGACCTGCTGTGGCATCTGGTGGCGCATCCACGCCAGGTGTTCAGCCGAACGCAGTTGCTCGAATGCGTCTGGGGCCACACCTTCACCAGCGCTCGGAACGTCGACGTGCAGGTGCGGAGGGTGCGGGTCAAGATCGGCACCGACCTGCCGCTGATCCGGACCGTGCATGGAGTCGGGTACTCGCTCGGGGCCGACGTGCCGGTGCGGATCGTGGATGACCCGCCCGGCGGCCGACGGAATCACTGAGGTATAAAGGAAACGATTGTCATTAGCATTCAGTTCGTCCTCCAAGGAGCAGCCATGTCCCGACGTTGTGACGTGACCGGCGCGAAGCCGAGTTTCGGCAACGCCGTGTCGCACTCCCACCGGCGCACCCGCCGCCGGTGGAACCCGAACCTGCAGAGTCACCGTTACTGGCTGCCCGCGGAGCGCCGGTGGATCCGCCTGACCTTGACGGCCAAGGCGTTGAAGACCGTGGACCGCAAGGGCATCGAGAAGGTCGTCGCCGACCTGCGTACCAAGGGAGTGAGATTCTGATGGCCCGGCAGACCGACGTTCGTCCGATCGTCCGGCTGCGCAGCACCGCTGGCACCGGCTACACGTACGTGACCCGGAAGAACCGCCGCAACGATCCGGATCGGTTGGTGCTACGCAAGTACGACCCGGTCGTGCGTCGGCACGTCGAGTTCCGCGAGGCGCGCTGAGATGGCGCGTAAGAGCCTGGGCAATCGGCAGGCCCGCCGGGCGCAACTGGTGGCTCGGCACGGGCAGCGCCGCGCCGAGTTGAAGCGGACCATCGCGCACCCGGCCACCGATCCCGTCGACCGGGACGACGCGGTGCGGCAGCTGTCCGCACTTCCCCGCGACTCCAGCCCGGTACGACTACGCAACCGCGACATGGTCGACGGGAGGCCCCGTGGCATGCTCACCCGGTTCGGACTGTCCCGGGTGCGCTTCCGGGCGATGGCGCTACGCGGCGAGTTGCCCGGCGTCCGCAAGGCGTCCCGGTAGCCGGAATCGGGTGCTTGACCCTCGCCCTGGTCGAGCCCTCAGGATCGTCGGGCCAGCCAGTTCGCGATCAGCGGGAGTGATGATGGTTCCACCCGTCGCACTGCCGGCGGACGCGTACGGCGAGCAGTTCCGGACGGCCATCACCGAGGGTCTTCGGAGACTGAGGAAAGCCGCCTGAGCGATCGGCGCGGGTCGGTCCGGTCGGCGTGTCATGCGGCCTAAGGGACGTCTCGTAACTCCGTCGGACGTCCATGATGGATCATTTCGGGGTGCAGGTGATCTCGGCAGCCCGCCCGGAATGGATCTTCCCGTTCACCGGGCTGCAGCCCGTCCAGTTCCGCCGGCTGGTCAGGCTGGTCGCCGAACGCGGCGGTGACGCGATCGCCGATGGTCGACCGGGCCGGCAGTGGTCACTCGACCTTGCCGATCGGGTGCTGCTGGTCGCGGCGTACTGGCGGACGAACCTGACGATGAGGCAGATCGGTCCCCTGTTCGGGGTGTCGCACTCCGCCGCGCATCGGGTCATCGACACCCTCGGGCCGCTCCTCGCCTTGGCTCCGGTACGGCGG
>NZ_FNYV01000030.1:2500-5390 GCF_900109115.1 Micromonospora phaseoli | reverse complement strand
TGTCCGGCGGTGTCCTACTCTCCCACACCCTCCCGGGTGCAGTACCATCGGCGCTGGAGGGCTTAGCTTCCGGGTTCGGAATGTTACCGGGCGTTTCCCCTCCGCCATGACCGCCGTAACCTTATCAACATGTCAAACAACACCACACCAGAAAATCCTGGGGTCTTGTTTGTTTGCTGTGAGTTGCACAGTGGACGCGTAGCAAATCTTTGTTGTCAAGTCCTCGGCCTATTAGTACCGGTCAACTGAACCCGTTACCGGGCTTACATTTCCGGCCTATCAACCCAGTCGTCTAGCTGGGGGCCTTACCCATCCGAAGATGGTGGGATACCTCATCTTGAAGCAGGCTTCCCGCTTAGATGCTTTCAGCGGTTATCCCTTCCGAACGTAGCTAACCAGCCGTGCCCCTGGCGGGACAACTGGCACACCAGAGGTTCGTCCGTCCCGGTCCTCTCGTACTAGGGACAGCCCTTCTCAAGTATCCTACGCGCACGGCGGATAGGGACCGAACTGTCTCACGACGTTCTAAACCCAGCTCGCGTACCGCTTTAATGGGCGAACAGCCCAACCCTTGGGACCTGCTACAGCCCCAGGATGCGACGAGCCGACATCGAGGTGCCAAACCATCCCGTCGATATGGACTCTTGGGGAAGATCAGCCTGTTATCCCCGGGGTACCTTTTATCCGTTGAGCGACACCGCTTCCACACGCAAGTGCCGGATCACTAGTCCCGACTTTCGTCCCTGCTCGACCCGTCAGTCTCACAGTCAAGCTCCCTTGTGTACTTGCACTCAACACCTGATTGCCAACCAGGCTGAGGGAACCTTTGGGCGCCTCCGTTACCTTTTAGGAGGCAACCGCCCCAGTTAAACTACCCACCAGACACTGTCCCTGAACCGGATAACGGTCCGAAGTTAGATACCCGAATCAACCAGAGTGGTATTTCAAGATTGCCTCCACACATACTGGCGTATGCGCTTCACCGGCTCCCACCTATCCTACACAAATCAACTCAGATACCAATGTCAAGCTATAGTAAAGGTCCCGGGGTCTTTCCGTCCTGCCGCGCGTAACGAGCATCTTTACTCGTACTGCAATTTCGCCGGGCCTGTGGTTGAGACAGTGGGGAAGTCGTTACGCCATTCGTGCAGGTCGGAACTTACCCGACAAGGAATTTCGCTACCTTAGGATGGTTATAGTTACCACCGCCGTTTACTGGCGCTTAAGTTCTCCGCTTCGCCCCGAAGAGCTAACAGGTCCCCTTAACGTTCCAGCACCGGGCAGGCGTCAGTCCATATACATCGAATTACTTCTTCGCATGGACCTGTGTTTTTAGTAAACAGTCGCTTCCCCCTGCTCTCTGCGGCCATACAACGCTCCACCCGCGCGGGGCTTCACGTCTCCGGCCCCCCTTCTCCCTAAGTTACGGGGGCAATTTGCCGAGTTCCTTAACCACAGTTCGCCCGATCGCCTCGGTATTCTCTACCTGACCACCTGTGTCGGTTTGGGGTACGGGCCGCTAAGAACTCGCTAGAGGCTTTTCTCGGCAGCATAGGATCACTGACTTCACCTGAATCGGCTCGGCATCACGTCTCAGCCTTCATGCACCACGGATTTGCCTATGATGCGGCCTACACGCTTACCCCGGCACAACCACCGGCCGGGCTCAGCTACCTTCCTGCGTCACCCCATCGCTTGACTACTACCCGCCAGGTTCCCACGCTCACCACACTTGGTCCGAAGACCGCCTGCAGCTCGGATGGTTAGCACAACGAAGTTCGTCAGGGACGCTCTTTCGCGGGTACGGGAATATCAACCCGTTGTCCATCGACTACGCCTCTCGGCCTCGCCTTAGGTCCCGACTCACCCAGGGCGGATTAGCCTGGCCCTGGAACCCTTGGTCATCCGGCGGAAGGGTTTCTCACCCTTCTTTCGCTACTCATGCCTGCATTCTCACTCGTGCCGCGTCCACAACTCGATCACTCGGCTGCTTCACCCCCGGCACGACGCTCCCCTACCCATCCACACACCTGCACACCATCCCGAAAGACGATGCGAAGTACACGCGTGAATGCCACAGCTTCGGCGGTGTGCTTGAGCCCCGCTACATTGTCGGCGCGGAACCACTTGACCAGTGAGCTATTACGCACTCTTTAAAGGGTGGCTGCTTCTAAGCCAACCTCCTGGTTGTCTATGCGACCCCACATCCTTTTCCACTTAGCACACGCTTAGGGGCCTTAGCTGGTGATCTGGGCTGTTTCCCTCTCGACTACGAAGCTTATCCCCCGCAGTCTCACTGCCGCGCTCTCACTTACCGGCATTCGGAGTTTGGCTGATTTCGGTAAGCTTGTGGGCCCCCTAGACCATCCAGTGCTCTACCTCCGGCAAGAAACACACGACGCTGCACCTAAATGCATTTCGGGGAGAACCAGCTATCACGGAGTTTGATTGGCCTTTCACCCCTAACCACAGGTCATCCCCCAACTTTTCAACGTTGGTGGGTTCGGCCCTCCACACGGTCTTACCCGCGCTTCAGCCTGCCCATGGCTAGATCACTCCGCTTCGGGTCTAGAACATGCGACTCAAACGCCCTCTTCAGACTCGCTTTCGCTACGGCTCCCCCACACGGGTTAACCTCGCCACATGCCACTAACTCGCAGGCTCATTCTTCAAAAGGCACGCCGTCACCCCTAAAGGCTCCGACGGATTGTAGGCGAACGGTTTCAGGTACTATTTCACTCCCCTCCCGGGGTACTTTTCACCATTCCCTCACGGTACTCGTCCGCTATCGGTCACCAGGAAGTATTTAGGCTTACCAGGTGGTCCTGGCAGATTCACGGCAGATTTCAGGAGTCCGCCGCTACTCGGGAACACCCACAGAAGACCAGCA
>NZ_FNYV01000010.1 GCF_900109115.1 Micromonospora phaseoli | reverse complement strand
TTGTAGGCCCAGGCCGGATCGTCCAGGTAGTCGTAGAAGGTGGTCTGGTTCGGCTGGTCGGTGACCAGGTCGTCCTGGTCGATGCGGGTGACCACGTACTTGTGGAACCAGTCCAGCGTCGGGTCACCAGTGCCCGGCCAGGAGAAGTACGCCGGCATGCAGCGTTTGGTGTTCGAGTGCGGCGTCGGCCGGGTGCTGCGGGTGCAGTCGTGCCCCGAGTAGGTGACCAGGATGTCGCCGCCGGACTCGGTGCGGATCTGCTTGATCCGCCACCGGTTCAGCTCGGTGCGCTGGTCCGACGGCCCGTCCACCCGGTTGGCCAGCGGCTCGGCCCCCGGGTTGAAGGTGATCTCCGGGTCGGAGACGGCGACACCGCCGGCGGTGGTGACGTGCCCGGTCCGGGTGATCCCGCGCAGCCACATCGGCGTGCTCTCACCGGTACCGGCGTTGATGAACTCCTGCCGCAACGCCCAGGACTCCACATCCCGGTACGACGACGTGCCGTTACGCAGCTGCGCGGTGACCTTCGTCAGCCGCCGCGCCGACCAGAACGTCGGCGCGTTCAGCTCGTTACACGGGGCCTCCTTGCAGAACTGGTCCCACGGGGTGTCCGGCCACGAGGCCGGCTTCGGATCCGACGTCCACGCCGTACCCGTCCAGCAGTTCGACAGGCACCGCTCGTTGGTCTCGAACATCACCCGCAACGGCGCCGCCGCGCTGTACTCCGCGCCCTTACGCATGCCGTACTCGATGCGGTCCAGGTAGCCGCCCCGGTCGTAGGTGGTCCGCTGGGTCGGCGTGTTGTTGCGGCCGTACGCGCCGGTCTCCTTCTTGTAGAAGTACGCCAGCGAGTTGTTGTTCGGGTCGACCACGTAGTCCAGGTTCCACCGCCACCCCTGGTTACAGCGGGCGTCGGCGAACGTGGAGTCGTAGCACGGCTCACCGGAGTTGTTGCCGTACACCGGAGTCGTGAACGTCGAGTTCGTCACCGGATCCCCCGACGACCAGCCCGGCAGCCGGTGGTAACCGAAGAAGTACTGCACCCCGTCGGTGGTGGTCACCTTCCAGTACTCGTTGTCGTTGTCACCGTTGGCCCGGGCCGAATCGGTGACCCGCTCGATCTTGGTACCGTCGTCGTTCTTCATCCGCCACACCGAACCGTCGCGGATCAGCTCACCCGCCCGACCGTTCAACGACAGCGTCGCGTTGTCGTTGAACCAGCACAGGTCACCGGTCTTGTGGCCCGGGTTGTCGTCCGCGCAGGAGTCGTACCGCCGCTCGATGTAACCCGGCCAGGACGCCCAGCCGTCGCCGACCCAACCGCCCTGGTTATTCGACATCGTGGTCAACCCGTCCACGCTGCCCGACGAGTACGCCAGGCTCACCGACGGCTCGGGACCGCCCAATCCTGGGGGTATCCGCATCTCGTACGACCAGGAGAAATCACCGGTTTGGGCCGACACATCCCAGGCAGCGGCCGGTGAGAGGTCGGTGGCCTTATAGTCACCGTTGTCGCCGCCCGAGTCCGCCTGCACCGCCAGTAGTGTCACCGCCTTACCCGACAGGTCGACCTGCGCCGACACCGTTGACGCCTGCGGGTCGTTCACCGTCGGCACCGGCGTGGCCGTCTGGCATTCCGGCAGCTGCGGCGTGCTCACCGCACAGGCGGGACGCTGCGTCAGCCGCAGCCGCGACGCCCAGTCGCCGCCGAACGCCTGCGCGAACCCCGAATAGTCGACCCCGACCGACACCCGCCCATTGCCCGGTATGCCATCCGAGTGACCAAGACTCAGTAACACACCCTGCACGCCTGCCCGCGCGGTGGCCGCTCGGTCGAACACCCGCACCGTCACCGCTTCCGGCCCGGCCACACCCCGCGCGCCGAAGCCTTCTGACTCCACTGCGGACACGGTCACCGGCAGCCCACCAGCCCGATGCGCACCCGCCACAGTTGGGCGGGCCGTCGCCGTACCCGGCTGCGGCCAGGTCACGGGCCGTGGGCCCCGCACCGCACGCGACTCCGGGAAGGCCGTCACTCGTGCGGCCTGCGGCTTTGCGTCGGTCACCCGCAGTCCGGCAACATCCTTCGGCTTTGGCGGTTCCCACTTCGGCGCTGCCTCGACAGCCGACGGCTGGTCGATCATCGTGACCGCCAGGAGCACCGCCAACGGTGCGGACATCCAGCGCATCCGGCGCCCGACGCCAGGCCTTGCTTTCGTCCGCTGCGGCGGACCCTCGACTTCAACCCTCATGGCGCTGCTCCCCATGCATGCTTCTAGCGACGGAACCGGAGGTGAAACGTGACGAGCTGACGGCACATGAGTTGGGGACTCCTGGCAGCCTTACCGACATGGCAGTCGAGCCTCGCCCACTGACGGTGGCTCGGGCCGCCCGGAGTCCGGGTCGGATGGGTTACTGGGCGGCTTGCTGGCAGATTTCGATGTCGGAAAGGGTCCGCTGGAAGGCGTGGACGTCATCGATTTCGCCGCGCCAACGGTTCGCGGCGGCGCCCGACGACAGAGCACGGCCGATTGCGAACGATCCGGTCGCCGACCACGTGCCGGTAAAGGATGCTTCGGCGGTCTCACCGCCGCAGTTGAGCGGGTCGCCCATCACGAACGCACGGATCTTGTGGGCGGCCGCGTCGTACACCCCGGCGAGGTGCACCCACGTGCCCACGGACGGTAGTCCCCAGGACGTTCCGTCCGTGCAGGCGCTCGTCGAGTTGCCACCATCCGTGGGGCGCATGGCGAAGCACCAGCCGCCGGCGCCACTGTTGGCGTCCTTGTTGTACATCAGCTGGAAGCGGCTGGCCGTCGTTCCGTCCTGGCTCAGCGCCACCTGATAGTCGTGCGCAGCCAGGTCTGATGCGCGGACCCAGGCCATCACCGTGAAGCTCTTGGTGGTGTCCAGTACCGGGCCGCTCATAGTGATCTGACCACCGGTCCCGGTGAACGAGGCGGCGCCGCCCAGATAGCCGGGTGCGAACGACACCGAACCCGACAGCGTTCCCGGCGACAACGCGCTACCACCCGATCCTGAGTCCGCCGTCGTCGTCCCGGACATCTCGTCGAGCTTCCAGCGGGAGAACTTGTTCGGCAGGGGCGATACCCAGAACTGATGCAGGTGGGTCTGGCTGATGTTGCCGGCGATGTCCTTGGCCACCACGCTCAGCGTGTGGACCATGTCCGTCGTGGGGTTGTGCGTCACCGACGCCGTCTTTGGATTCGTGCCGGACGCGGTGACCGTCGTCGCCGATCCGCCGTCCGCCGACCAGGTGAAGTCCGCGACATCGGCTGCGCCGGCTAACGCGAACGTCCCGGGGGTGCCCAGCACTGCACCCCAGTCCCGCAGTGGGTACTGCGCCGACGACACCGACGTCACCACCGGTGGTGACGTGTCCACGCTCACCGTCTGCCACGTCGACCAGTCGCCTGTCAGATTGTTCTCATCTGTCGAGTACGCCCGCCAGTAGTAGGTCGACCCGTTGGACAAGCCGGAGGGCACTTTCCAGGTCGCAAGGCCCGGCGCCGCGGTAGTCGACGGTGCTGCGGAGTTGCTCGCTACCAAGGTCGCCGACGGCGAGGCCGACGTACGTACCTCAAACCTGGTCTTCAGGTTCCCGTTGTACGGGTCCGAAACGTTTGCCCGCAACGTCGGCGTCGTCGTGCGGACCACCGCCGGCGACGTGCACGCCTTGTAGCAGTCCGTCGTGGTGGAGAACGCCTGCGCGGCCGGAGGGTTCGGCTTCTTGTCGTACGTCGCGATCAGGTAGGTGTGAGCGGCATGAAACTTCTTCCACCGCTCCTGCAATGACTCGTGCTGGCCGTCGCTGTTACACGCACACAACCCGACCGTGTAAGTCGTCGCGTTCGCCGTCGCCCGCGCCTGCACGTTGTTCTTCAACGTGGAACCCTCGAACACGGCGGTCGCGTCCGGCTGGATCGAGCCGCAACCACCGGCCTCGTTCGCGTTGCCCTCCCACGAGTCCAACCAGTGCGACGAGGGCAACGGCCGAGTCGACCAGTTCATACGCCCGGCACTGGACACCGTGATGCCGTCAGTGTTGGTGCGGTACAGGTGCACCCACGACGGGTCACACGACCACGAGTGGTCCAACTCCATGGTCACCTTCGCCGACAGAATCTGCGTTCCCCGCAAGGTCGACACATTGAAATCGAAGAACGACCGGTACAACACGCCGTCGTAGTCGTTGCGGCCTACCCAGGCCCGGCTGCCGACGTCCCAGTTCTTGTTGGTGTTGTTCGCGTACGCCCACTTCGAGCGCAACCCGTTGAACGGCGGATCCACGAACACCGGCCACGTCACCGTCGGGTCATCCAACATCGCCTCGTCCGTCACCACAGTCAGGTCGCCGCCATCGACCTCCACAGCGACGCCCGTCCGCCGCGACGTGACACCCGGTTCCGCACCCGTCGCCGGCACCGCCGTCTCCCCGGCAACGCCGCGCGCCGAGATCACCTCACCAGCACCCGCCGGATCCACCGACGAATCCCACATCGACGCCCCATGCGTGACCGCGACCGTCTCCCCGCCCGGATCAACCAGGCGCAGCCCGCCACCGCCATCCGCCTCAACCTGCACATCCCCGCCCAGCGCATACCGGATCTGGCGCACCGCCGGGTTAGCCGCCGCAGCCGGGGTCAGAATCTCCACCGCATGCGAAAACCCCTCCCGCAGCGCAGTCACATGCAGATTCACCCCCGGCAACACACCGTCGTAGACCGCCGAGGCGCCCACCAGCCGCGGCGCAGGCAACGCACCCAACGGCCACGACAAAGTGAACGACGAACCGCCCACCCGCCAGGTTGCCAGCGGCCCCGACCCGCCCACCGAGAACCGCACATCGGCTAGGGTCGCCGCCGGCACCACCGCCCCGCCCACTACCGACAGAGTCGGATCGATCGCAGCCCACGAACCATCGGTCCGCTTAACCCGCTGCGGCACCGCCGCCACCGTCAACGTCTGCGAACCAGATGGTTCCACCACTACCTGCTCAAACTCGGTCCGTTCACTCAACGCCTCCACCGACACGCCACACTCGGCAGCCAGCGCAGCCGCCGCCGCCTCGTCCGCAGCCTCCGTCACCGAGCAATCCGGGACCACCGAGGACGCCGCAAGAGCAACGTCAGGCCCGTCCACTACCTCAAGCCCTGACCCAAGCACCGCAACCGCCAGCACGACCGCTGACCAGCGCGACCGGCGTGGCCGCTGAGCATGTAAGGACAAACCAGAACCGGCCAAAGCGACGCCCTCCCCGCGAGAAATGATCACCACCTTCGCCGACACATATCGATGTGTCAACATCAGCGAGCGGCGATCTGAGGGATTTGATCGACACTGTCGGGAAGATCATGTGTACAGCGAGTGGTCGACGTCGACCAGCACAGCCCAGCGCGCACACCAGAGGCACTGCGCCTGCGACGTCCAGGCGCCGCGCGGCCGAGTCGTAGGCTGGATCGCGGACCAGAACGAACACCGCCCGGCCGGCCGGGCGGGAGGCGGGGCGGGCGGGCGGGCGGGCGGGGCCAGAGTGTCGGCAGATGCCGAGCAACGATGATAAGAGTTGACAACCCGCGGTTACCAAACGTCACCCTGCCGAGCTTGTCATCGCTGGTCATAATTTGGCGTTGACCTGCATGAACGCTGTCCTGCATTCATCGCCTCTTGTCACTCGTAGTCAGCGCTGGGGTGGGGTTTTCGGGGGGTAAACGGGGGCACCCTGCCGGGTGCGATCAGTGAACGGATGCTGGCGCAGGTTGGTGCCCTGGGGTGGGGATGCATGGATCAAGGACACCTCGTCGTGCGGATTCCGAACGTCGAGTGGTACAGGCCAGTCCTGCGCTCCTGGCCCGCACGAGTGCAGTGGTGCGGCAACTCCTCGACAGGTACCGAGCCGAGATCAGAGCGCCGCCCGGCGGCGCATGTGCGCTAGCACTCCGTCCGACCACATTGCCATCGGACTCAGCTCTTGGTGATCTAGACGCTACTTAGAGTGTCGGTGACACGACAGCCTGGACAGCTTTTTGTCGACTCGACAAAAAGCTATGGTCGAGCGGTGCCCGATGACACGTGGAAACCACCCCGGATCCTGCTCACGGTCGATCTTGTGATCCTCACCCTGCGCGGTGGCCGTCTGCACCTGCTTCTCGTGCGACGCGGCGTCGAGCCGTTCGCTGGGCGGGCGGCGCTGCCTGGTGGGTTCCTCGCCGATGAGCGCGAGAACATCCTCAGCGCCGCCCGCCGGGAGCTGCGGGAGGAGGCGGGGCTCACCGACATCCCGCACCTGGAGCAGCTCGGTACCTACGGCGACCCCGACCGTGATCCTCGTGGACGTGTGGTCTCCGTCGCTCACCTCGCCATCGTGCCGCGCCTTCCCGAGCCCATCGCCGGAACCGACGCCGCAGCAGCCGAGTGGACGCCGGTCGACGATGTACTCGCCGCACGGGTACCGCTCGCCTTCGACCACCTACGCATCGTCGTCGACGGGGTGGAGCGTGCCCGTTCCAAGTTGGAGCACACGGGACTCGCGACCGCTTTCTGCCCCGAGGTCTTCACCCTCACGGAGCTGCAGCAGGTCTACGAGGCCGTCTGGGGCACGCCGCTCGACCCCCGCAACTTCTACCGCAAGGTCCAGGGCACGAAGGGCTTCGTGGTCCCCGCCGGTCCGCCCCGCGCCACGGGCACCGGCCGCCCGGCCCGCGTCTACCGCGCCGGTCCGTGCCGGAACCTCTACCCACCCATGATCCGCACGGTTCCGACCGTCGCAGCCGGAGGAGACGAGAGATGACCAGACCCGTGGTCGTGCTCACCGCACTGGACCTCGAGTACAACGCAGTCCGCGAACGTCTCACGAAAGTCGCACCGCACGTACATCCGATGGGCACGCGCTTCGAGCGTGGCACCGTGACCGGAGGCTCCTGTGAGATCATTCTCGGCCTTGTCGGCAAGGGCAACCACCCCTCCGCCGTCATCGCCGAACGCGCCATGACCGAGTTCGATCCGGAAGCGGTCATCTTCGCCGGCGTGGCCGGAGCGCTCTGGCCCTCCGTCGGCCTCGGCGACGTCGTCGTGGCCACCCACGTGTACGCCTATCACGGCGGCACTAGCGAGAGCGACGCGTTCCGCACCCGACCTCGCGTGTGGGAGATCCCCCATGCCTGTGATCAGCTCGCCCGGCATCTTGAGCGGGAGCGGGGCTGGGCGCGGGGCCTCGCCGGAGAAGTGCCCCAGGTGCGGTTCGGCCCAATCGCCGCCGGAGAGGTCGTCCTCGACTCAGCGTCCTCGCCCGAGGCAAAGCGCATTCGTGATCACTACAACGACGCGTTGGCGGTGGAGATGGAGTCCGCCGGGGTCGCCCAGGCCGCCCACCTGAACCGCTCTCTGCCGGCCGTCGTCGTCCGCGGCATCAGCGACCGTGCCGACGGGACCAAGGTCCACACCGACGGCGGACTCATGTTCGTCTTCGACGGCGGAGTGCTGACAGCGGACCAGACTGCGACGATCCGCCTGTGCCCCGACGAGCTGGACCGGTACGACTTCATCGAGCCGGAACGCCTCGATGAGGTGTTGATTCCTCGGTTGGCTCGGCGGGTAGCGACAGCGGTCACCGCCATCGGACATGGCGGCGTCTACCTCGAGGACGGACGTGCGACCGCAAGCAGGTAATCGGCCGCGCTGAACCATGAAGGTGCGCAGGTCAGGTCAGGCGACGCGGAGTTTAAGGTGGACACCCAGGCAAGGGCGGCCTCGACCTATGGTCAGGCGATCATCTGCCTCGGCCTCGGTCAACCCTCGGCGCGGACGACGATACTCAGCGCGTCGACGGCTAAGCGGGTGAGGTCAGGAAGCTGGTCTTCACCGAGAACGACGCCGTGAAGGTTGTCCAACGGTGTCCTGAAGTGTTGCAACCGGCTGCCCCGCAGATCGGCGCCGTCGAGGCGGCAGGATTCCAGCTCCAGGTCGCTGAGATCGCAGGAGCGCAGGGCAACGCCGGACAGGCGGCAGGACGACCAACTGCCGTGGCTGAGCGTGCATTTGGTAAAGGCCACCGAGCCGGCCGCGCTGACGCGATTCAGGGTGGCGTAGTCGAACCGGCAGTCGTCGAACAGGACGTCTTTGAGGCGGACGTCGATGAGCCGAGCGCCCGTGAACCTAGATCCTGTAAACGAGCACCGCTCGATGCTGATGCCGGTGAGGGTCGCGCCAGACAGGTCCGTCTGCGCGACCTCGCACCCGTAGAGAGCTCCGGCTTCCCAGCTGACCTCACCGAGGTCCGCGCCGGTGATCCGGCAACCTCGGATGCTCTGCTCCGCAAGCTGCTCGCCACGCCAGGAGACCCCATCGACGAGGCCGTCGCGGACGTCATCGTCGGACAGATCGCTGACCTGGTCGAGGTCCTCCGGATCGAGGTCGGGCAGGAGAAGGGTCACGTCGCCCACGGTGGTCGTCCGCATGTCTCCTCAACCTGTTCGGGCGCGGGGTGGGCACGCCACCCCACGTCGAATCGCACCGCCGGTCGGCGGGCTACGACTTCTTCTTGTTCCAGTTGTCCCAGGCGGGGCGGCTGTCGAACTTCCCCTTGTTGTCCCAGGTGGGCCGGTTGTCGAACTTCGCCGCGTCGATCGACGCTACCGCGCGGGTCGGGTCGGCGCCGAGCAGGGCGAGACGGTCCGGCGGGGCGTCGAGAAGCGCAGTGAGGGCGTGGGTCATGACGGTCCTCCTTGAAGGGTGAGGTGATCCGCAGCAGCGCAGATCAGGGCTTGCCGGGTCGTGCGGCAGTAGGCGGTCTCCCGCGGGGTGAAGGTGCCGTGTTCGAAGTAGCGATTGCCGGCCTGCGCACCCCGGCAGAAGTCGTAGAAGTCGCAGCGGTCGGCGCAGTCGTTGAGCGCGGTCACGAACTCGGTGACGTATCGCAGCTCGCTGGCATGGGCGAGCATGTCGCCGACCGGCTCGTGGAGCACGTTGCCTGCGATGAAGTCCGCGTAGCGCGGGTCTTTGATGCCGAGCAGTTCCGGTGACAGCAGAACCACCTGGCCGTCGTGGGAGACGGTGGGGATCGGCTCGTACGGGACGTGGTCGACAAGCCCGGCGCGGGTGGCGGCGAGGTAGTCGGCCAGGCGGTCCACGTCGCGGATCCGGAGCGGACTGCCAGCAAGCCGGTACCGCACGATCTGGTGCCAGAACCAGTACGCGGCTTCCTCGGAGACCGGCAGGCGGTCGGCACCTTCCTGCTCCTCGATGTTGAAACCCACCGACTCACAGCCCGGCAGACTGGCGAAGAACTCGACGAGGTCGTCGGCATGGTCGATGGTCTCGGGAGTAACGACGCAGATCACTGAGTACGTCAGTCCGTTGTCGACGAGCGCCTGTATGCCACGCATCGTCCGGGCGGTCGTTGCCTTCCCGGCCCGGTCGAGCCGGTTGCCGTTCAGCGTGCCTGGACCGTCGATGCTGATCCCGATCTCGAAGTCGTGGGTGGCGAGCAGGTCGCACCACCGCTGGTTGATTAGGGTGCCGTTGGTCTGGATCTCGTGACGCAGCCGGCCGTCGCGCCGCAGATCCTCAAACGGAGTCAGCAGCCGCTGAAAAGTCTCGGTGGGTGTAGCAGTCGGCTCGCCGCCGTGCCACACGACGCTGACCGGATGACTGCTGTTCTGCTGGGCGATCGATTCGGCGCAGGCTCGCGCGACGGCATCGCTCATCAGGCGGATGGATCTGCGGTCGGGCAGATAGCAATAGGTGCAGTCGAGGTTGCAGAAGCTGGTGGGCTGCACGACCAGTGTGTGAAACCTGCTGGCGATCGCCGGCTGACGATTGACGCTGATGAGGCCGATGCCGTTCACGATGTCTCCTCGTTCCCGATCGCCGTGGCGGTGTCGGCTCGGTAGGCGTGGGTGCGGGCGGGCCACCCGAGGAACCGGTCAAACAGTGAGGCGGTACCACCCGCCTCACTGGAATTGAGCCGTTGCAGGTCATCGATCGCGTCGTGCAGGCAGCTGGCCAGGTAGAGCAACAGGCTCACCGGGCTGTCCCGGTACTCGGCCGCGAGGGCGAGCTTCGCCGCGCCACACGGCCACGGCTGACCGCACCGCCAGCAAAGCCACAATGGCTGCATAGGCAGATGTTCCTGCCGGAACAGCGCTGCATTCGCTCGGGCCCGGCTCTGGCCCCGGTCGCCGGTCACCGGCGGCCGGCTTCCCGGACCTGCCGCTCGAACAGTTGACGCCAGGCGTGGGTGAGCAGTGGTGGATCAGCCGGGCGAGTCGTTTGTGGCATAGGGCCCTCGGCGATCAACGTCTGTCGCCAGAGGTGGTCGGCTTTCGCGTGACGCGAGACGTACACCGT
This sequence comes from Micromonospora phaseoli, assembly GCF_900109115.1. GTDB lineage: Bacteria > Actinomycetota > Actinomycetes > Mycobacteriales > Micromonosporaceae > Micromonospora > Micromonospora phaseoli. Next base: position 217,740 of record NZ_FNYV01000010.1, on the reverse strand, counting down.
CATGCCAGCACGTCCGTTCGAGACGGTGAGCGGTGGGCTCGCCGGGGGAAGGGCGAGCCCACCGCCGCCGCACGGCGGCCTCGGGCAGACCGCCGATCACTCACCCACGCAGCCCCGATGGCGGTACGCAGGCGAGGAAGACTCCGATACGGTGCGCTCCAGGACAGTCCGAGCCGGCGATTCGAGCCGCCCTCTGGTAAGCCGGTCATCGATTCCTCCATCCGCAGCTCTCTGTCAGGCGATCCAGGCCTAGGCATCGACATGCGACGGTGACCTGGGGTGCACTGAACGTAGGGGCGACCTGTCGAAGGGACCGGGAAAATTCGTACCGGGTCAGGCGGACATCAGCGGGCAGGGTGATGGTGTGCGAGGAATGACGGACGACATGACCATCGGCCAGCGCGTCGCCTTCTACCGGCGGCGGCGAGGGCTTTCCCAGGAGGTGCTGGCCGGACTGGTCGGCAAGACCCAGGAGTGGCTACGCAAGGTCGAGACGAATCGCGCCGACCTGGACCGCCTCTCGGTCATTCGCGCAATCGCCAGGGCCCTCGATGTCTCTCTTGGGGACCTCATCGGCGCACCGAGCTTGTTCGAGTGGTCCGACGATTCAGGACGTGAAACCATTCCCGCGTTGCGCGCCGCGCTCCACGACTACCGGCACCTCGCGCCAGCTCTGGCCAGCCCGGCTGCTGTCGATGCGCTAGCCCTGCGTGAGATCGAGAACAACGTGGCCGAGATCTGGACCGCCTACCAGCACTCGCGCTACGGCGCTCTCGCTCGCCGGCTTCCGTACCTCATCCACGACTGCCTGACCGCCACCGAGGCCTACGACGGAGACGACGGCCAGCGCGCACACGCGATGACCGCCTACGCCCACCAGCTCGCTGCGCTGTTCCTCACCAAGCTCGGCGAAGGTGATCTCGCATGGACCGCGGCCAGTCGAGGGCTGGCCGCCGCCAACGCCAGCCACGACCACGTCGTCATCGGCTCGCTCAGCCGCTCCGCCGCGCACTCTCTGATTGCGATCGGCGAATACGCGCAGGCCCGAGGCCTCGCCGCCACCGCAGCACAGTTCCTCGAATCACGGCTGACCAGACCCGCACCGCAGTTGCTGTCGGTCTACGGCAGCCTGCACCTCGTCTGCGCCCTCGCCGCCGCCCGCGACGACGACCGCGCCTCCGCGGACATCCACATCGCCGAAGCCGACGCCGCAGCGACCCAGCTCGGCGCCGACGCCAACCACGTGTGGACCGCCTTCGGGCCCACCAACGTGTCGATCCACAAGACGACCGTGGCGATGGAACTCGGCGACGTCCAACGCGCCATCGCCATAGGTACCCCACTCGACACCGGTGCCCTGCCCATCGAGCGGCAGGTCCGCCACGCCATCGAGACCGCGCGAGCGCTGGCGCGCTGGAACCGCATCGACGACGCCCTCGGCGCGCTGTTGGACGCGGAGGTCATCGGCCCAGACCAGGTGCGCTACCACCGGCTCTCCCGCGACCTCGTCCGGGACATCCTCATCCGCCCCCGGCCGCCCCGTCTGGCCGTCGAACTCAGCGAACGGATGGGCGTCCGGTCGGGTGGACCACGCTGGTAGCCGTCGTCAGACCAGCCGGCTCGTGTAACCGGCCGCCACCAGTCGCTCGAACGCAGCCCGGATTTCGTCCGGCATCTCCTGTGGGATCGCGAACCCACGCTCGGCGTACACCTCGATCCGCTGGGTGTCACCGACCAGCATCTCCACCACCCGCCGCGGGTCCCCGATGCTGCGCACGTAGTCGTCGAGTGCCAACGGGTTCGACGCGCAGACCACGTCGACCTCCGGCCACATCAGCCTGCAGGTGGCGTACGCCCGACGCTGCTGGTACGGCCGCGACATGATCAGCACTGACCGCACCGGGATACGCCGTTCGGCCAGGAGCTGCCGGGTGTACTCCAGGTTCTGGGCGGTGTTCGTCGCCCGTAACTCCACGAGAATCGAATCCGCCGGCACGCCCTGCTCCATCGCATATTCGCGGTAGTGCACAGCCTCGCCGCGAGGGAACCGCTCCACCGTCGTCGGCGCGTTCGCCCCGGTGAACACGATCCAGGGAAACAATCCCTCGTGGAACAGGCGCGTCGCGATCACCGCGACACCTAGGTCATGGCTGCCCAGCCCGATCCCCACGTCACACGACTGCAGTTCGTGGCCCATGTCGTGGTAGCGCCACAGCGTCTCCACATCGACACGGATCTCGTCGGGGATCGACTCAGCCGGCGCCGCCGGGCGCTGATTCATCAACAGGTACCAGGCAGGACCGTCACCGCAGTCCCTCGTCGGATCGGCCCAGTGCCGCCAGGCCCGCCCTCGCTACCTCCAGCGGCACGACAGCGGCGACCGGTTCATCCTGCTCGCTGAGGTAGACGACCTGCCCCTCACGAACACTCCGCAGCAGCTCAGGCAACAAAGCCGAGACCGGGAGGTCATCCGGCGTGGCGTAGGTCCGGTCCGCACTGGGTTCCCTCATGCCGCCAGCGTAGGGGTTGCGCGGCAGCGGGGCGACGCCGACTCCAAGCAAGGATGCTCTGCTCAAGCTGCCTACACCGAAAGCAGTGCCTCCTTGTTGGAGGTGATGAACTCGGTGAGCACTTCCGGCTTGAGATCCACCGCAGGCAGTTCCTCGATCGTCACTCGGTCAACCTGATAGTCACCACGCGACGGATCATCGAACTCCGGCCCCGTTCGAGCATCTTCTCGCAGCTCAAGTAGCCGACAGACGAAGAAATGCTGCACGGAAACACCATCCCCAAAGGGAGCGGTGAACAGGAACACCTGGGCGAACCGATCGGCCGAGGCACCGAGTTCTTCCTGCAACTCCCGACGAAGCGCAGCCTCCAGAGAGACATCCGTCGACTCCACACCACCGCCCGGCGTCGTCCAGTACGGCACCTGCCCGGACTTGATCCGCTTGATCAGCACGAGGCGGTCGTCACCGTCCAGCAGAATCGCCCGCACCGACGTACGCACGATCCGACGCATGACCAACCCCTATCCCCACCCGACGGGATGCACTGGCGGTAACACGCCCATGTGATCTTCGAGCCTGACCGCTGGCATCACACCGCGTCCCACCGACGCCGCCCCGGTCCAACGGCTCCCGAGCACCCACCGAGCGACCGCCCGCCACACGCGTACGCGAAAAAGGCCCCGACTGGCAGAGTTCTACCAGGTCAGGGCCTTGCTCGTTGGTGCGCCGCCAGGGACTCGAACCCCGAACCCGCGGATTAAGAGTCCGCTGCTCTGCCAGTTGAGCTAGCGGCGCTCGTTGGCAACGGGGAGAACACTAGCACGCACTGCGAACGGGGTTCCAATCCGATCCCCGGGTCGTCCCTTCGGACGAGCTTTCCGGACATTTGACGAGAAGACCTCACAAGGCGTGGGACGGGCTCATGCCGGACGGCGGCTATACGGCACGATGTCCGCCAGGTGGGCAACGACAGGGGTGGGGATGGGCAGGTTCGCGCGGGCCGGGGCGTTGGTGGGCACCCTGGGTCTGATGGCGTCGCTGGCATTGTCGGGCTGCGGTGAGGATCCCGTGACGGCCGAGTTCGTGCCCGGGGCGACGCCCGGGGCGACCGGTAAGCCGGCGCCGGGAACATCGGGGACACCCGGGACACCGAGCGGGCCGCCGTTGGCGGTGAGTCCGGCCGACGGGTCGAAGAGTCGGCCGGTCAGCGTGGAGATCGCCGCGAAGCTGCCGGACGGCGGTGAGGTGTCGCAGGTCAAGCTGACCACCGCGAACGGCAAGGAGGTCAAGGGTGCGCTGCGCAGGGACGGCTCCTCGTGGGTTCCCGCGGCCCCGCTCAAGTGGTCCACCCGCTACACCGCCACGGTGACCGCGAACCGGCCCGACGGCACGGTCAGCGAGGGCACCAGCACGTTCACCACGATGGCCAAGCCGGGCTCGATGATCACCTCCGGGCTCTACCTCTTCGACGACCGTACGTACGGTGTGGCAATGCCGGTGGTGGCCGAGTTCCACCCGGGCATTCCGGAGAAGGACCGGGCCAAGGTGCAGAAGCGGATGTTCGTGCAGACGGACCCGCCGCAGCCGGGCGCCTGGCACTGGGTGGGTAACGGCACGCAGGCGTACTACCGGGCGCCGGAGTACTGGAAGCCGGGCACCAAGCTTTCCGTACGCATCGCGCTGGCCGGCATCCCGCTGAGCAACGGCCGGTTCGGCAACGTCGACCGCACCGCCACCGCGAAGATCGGCTCGGCCTTCGAGATGAAGGTGGCCAACTCCGACAAGCAGATGCGGGTGTACGAGAACGGCCAGCTGATCAAGACGTTGCCGGTGAGCCTGGGCAAGAAGAAGACCCCCTCGTCCAGCGGCACCCTGGTGGTGATGGAGAAGAAGGAGTCGACGGTCTTCGACACGATGGACGACCCCGACCCGGAGAACCGGTACGTCACCGACATCGACTTCGCCCAGCGGATCACCTGGGGCGGCGAGTACATTCACGCGGCACCCTGGTCGGAGCACGTCCAGGGGCGGCAGAATGTCTCCCACGGCTGTGTGAACGTCTCCATGGCGAACGCCCGCTGGCTCTTCAAACGCACGAAGATCGGCGATCCGATCACCATCACCGGCACCGAACGTAAGCTGGCTGCCGGTAACGGTTGGACGGCGTGGAACCTGAGCTGGTCGGAATTCGTCAAGGGCAGCGCGCTGCCGGTTCCGGACGGTGGCGCCGGTCCGAGCCTCTGACCGGTCAGGATTTGTCACTATCCGGACATCCCGCTCCACGTGTTTCGGTTCACCTTCTGCAACGGGTACGTGAACTGGTGCGTCTGTGCTGTGGACGGGCAGCGGACCAGGACTGTGAGGACACCATGCGAGTTCGGGACCAGCGCAACCGACGGCGGGGGGTGCTCGCCGCGGGGATGCTCGTCGTGGCGTTGGCGCTGACCTCCGCCTGCACGGGCGGCAAGGGCGGCGACGACGGGCCGGGCTGGCAGGACGGTGCCGACCAGCCGGCCGCGAAGGCTTCGGTCAGCATCAGCGAGCCGGCCGCCGACGCGAAGGACGTGCCGGCCTCCACGGCGATCACCTTCGCCGCGAAGGAGGCCGAGGACACCAAGGTCGAGCTGACCGACGCCGACGGCGAGACGGTCGAGGGGGACCTCACCGCCGACGGCACGAGCTGGCTGCCGGCGAAGGCGTTGACGTACGGCGGGACGTACACCGCCACCGTCACCGCGACCGGCGACGACGGTCTTCCGGTGACCGCCACCAGTGCCTTCACGGTGATGAAGCAGCCGGCCAAGCAGGTGCGGGTCAGCAGCTTCCTCGGCGACGACCAGACCGTCGGGGTGGCCATGCCGCTGATCGTGAAGTTCGGCCGGGCCATCCCCGAGCAGTACCGGGCCGACCTGCAACGCCGGATGACGGTGACCTCGACGCCGGCCCAGGAGGGCATCTGGCACTGGGTCAGCCCCACCGAGGTCCGCTACCGGCCGAAGGAGTACTGGCAGGCCGGCAGCGAGGTGTCTTACCGGGTGCAGGCCGGTGGGTTGCCGCTGGGCGACGGCTGGTACGGCCGGGCCGACCTGACCGTGGACATCGAGATCGGCCCGAAGCTGGTCATGACGGTGGACAACAAGACCAAGCGGATGACCGTCACCAAGAACGGCGAGACGATCAAGACGATCCCGGTGAGCCTGGGTAAGAAGAGCACCCCGTCCTCCAGCGGCACGATGGTGGTGATGGAGAAGCTGCGCAAGACGGTCTTCGACACCTTCGACGAACTGGGCCCCGACGACGGCTACCGGACGAAGATCGACTACGCCCAGCGGTTGACCTGGGGCGGCGAGTTCATCCACGCCGCACCCTGGTCGGAGGGGCAGCAGGGCACCACCAACGTCTCGCACGGCTGCGTGAACGTCTCGATGACCAACGGCGCCTGGTTGTTCAACAACACCACGGTCGGTGACCCGATCGTGGTCAAGGGCACCGAGCGCAAGCTGCAGCTCGGCAACGGCTGGACGGACTGGAACGTCAGCTGGGACGAGTACGTCAAGGGCAGCGCCCTGCCGTACGAGCCGGCGCAGACCGACGGGGTCGACCCGGACGTCGCGCCGAGCAGTTCCGCCGAACCCACCGCCTGAGTCGACACCGGCGGCGGCCTCTCCTCGGCCGCCGCCGTCGTGGCTCCGCAACCACTCTCCTGGAACGCCGAAGGCCCCGTCCTCCGACGGGGCCTTCGCAGTGGATTCCGAGATCCACCAACCGGGTGACTGATGGGAATTGAACCCACGACAACCGGGACCACAACCCGGTGCTCTGCCAACTGAGCTACAGCCACCATGCCGCCTCGCCCCGGTCGAATCCCCGGGGCGGGTGCGGGGAAATCATACCCCCACCACGGCCGACCACGTACAGCGGGTTGCGCGCAAAGCCGACCGGCGGTCGGGAGACGCCGCTCAGAGTTCGGCGGCGATCGCCTTGGCGCTCTCCACGTCGGGCCCGGGCAGTGGGACGAAGATGGTGCGCCGGTAGTACTCCATCTCCCGGATGCTCTCCCTGATGTCGGCCAGGGCACGGTGGGCCAGGCCCTTCTGCGGCTGGCCGAAGTACACCCGGGGGTACCAGCGGCGGCACAGTTCCTTGATCGAGGAAACGTCGATCATGCGGTAGTGCAGGTGGGCGTCGAGGCGCGGCATGTCGCGGGTGATGAACCCCCGGTCGGTGGCGATCGAGTTACCGCAGAGCGGGGCGGTACGCGGCTCCTTCACGTGGCGGGTGACGTAGTCGAGCACCCGCTCCTCGGCCTCGGCCAGGGTGACGGTGGAGCGGCGCACCTCGTCGGTGAGCCCGGACTTGGCGTGCATCGTGCGGACGATCTCCGGCATCGCGGCCAGCGCCGCGTCGTCGGCGTGGATGACCACGTCCACGCCGTCGCCGAGCACGTTGAGATCAGGGTCGGTGACCAGTGCCGCCACCTCGATCAGCTTGTCGCCGCCGAGGTCGAGCCCGGTCATCTCACAGTCGATCCAGACGAGAAGATCAGCCACTCGGACAGCCTACGCGCAGCCCAAGACCCGTGGCTGCGCGCCGTGGGCCGCACTGACCGCTAGGGTCTTTCCCGTGCCCGCCGAACCTGCCACACCGTCCAGCGTCGACCTCGACGATCCTGGTAGCCAGACGGCACGCCGGGTGGTGGGCGTGCTGGCACTGGCGACGGTGATTCCGGTGCTCTACCTGCCCGGGACCATCCACAACTTCTTCGACCTGAAGATCTACATGAAGGCGATGGACTGGTGGGCCGCCGGCAACCCGCTCTACGACTACGCGCAGCCCGACCGGGTGCAGGGTGAGCTGTTCTTCACCTATCCGCCGTTCGCCGCGTTGCTGCTGCTGCCGTTCGCCGCACTGAAGCTGGGCGCCACCGTGGTGATCTTCACCGGGCTGACCCTGCTCGGTGTGGCAGTCACCACGAAATGGCTGCTCGACCCGGTGATCCGCCGGCACCGCCTGCCACAGCTGTTCACCCTCGCAGTGGGCGTGCTGTCCGTGCTCGCGGTGGAGAGCACCCGGGAAACGATCACCTTCGGGCAGATCAACATGCTGCTGGTCGTGCTGATCCTGGCCGACCTGCTGTTCGCCGTACCCCGGGGCAGCCGCTGGGCCGGGGTGGGCATCGGGTTGGCGGCGGCGTTGAAGCTGTTCCCGGCCATCTTCGTCGTCTACCTGCTGGCCAGCCGGCGCTGGCGGGCGGCGGTGGTGGCCGGTGCGACCGCCGCCGGGGCGACCCTGCTCGCGGCGGCGGTCGCGCCCGGCGACTCGTGGCGGTTCTGGACGCACGAGCTGTGGGCCACCGATCGGGTGGGCCGCACCGACTACACCGGCAACCAGTCGCTGTTCGGGTTGTTGAGCCGGCTCACCGCGCCGGAGGAGCCGAGCCGGCTGATCTGGCTGGCACTGGTCGCGGCAGTGGCCGGGTACGGGCTGTGGCGGGCGGTGCGGGCGGCGCAGGCCGGGGACGCGCTCACCGGCCTGACGTTGACCGGCCTGGTGGCGGCGCTGATCAGCCCGATCACCTGGACACACCACATCTACTGGTTCATCCCGGCGGTGGTGATCCTGATCGACGCCACGCTGAGCACCGACCCACGCACCGCCGTCGGGGCACGCCGGCGCCGCCGGCTGGGCCTGCTCTCCCTCGGCACCTCAGCGATCATCGTGTACGGCGTGGTCTCCTTCTACGACTTCGGCATCGCCCCGGTGCCCACCAGCACTCCCTGGGAGTTCCTGCTCCGCAACGTGTACGTGCTGCTCTGCCTCGTACTGCTGGTCGTCCTGCCGGTCCGCCCCGGAGCCGACCTGCCAAGAAACAAGGACCCGAAGCCAACCACCCGCCCCCAAACCCCCATCCACCACTGACCCCCTCCCCCCTCCCTCCCCTCCCCACCCCCACCCCACCTCTTCGCCGATCTTGCACTTGTGGTCGCCGCTATGACCCAGCTATCGGCTTTGTCCCGTGCCACAACTGCATGATCGACGAAAGTGGTCGGTGGGGTGGGGTTAGTGGGGTGGGGCTGGGGGGCGGAGGGGGTGGTGGGGGGCGGGGAGGTCGGGTGGGAGGTCGGCGGGGAGGTCGGCGGGGAGGTCGGGTGGGAGGTCGGCGAGGGTTTCCGGGCGGGGGACGGGGCCGATCGCTGGTCGGGCGGCGATCGGCACCGCGGCGGCCACCGAGACGAGTTGGCGTTCGGGCAGCCGGCGAGGGCCGGGCTGGGCCGGCGCGCCGAGGCCGGTGAGCGAGGTGAGTCCGAGGCGACCGGCGAGCACCGGCACCTGGTCAGGTTCGACCACGAAGATCACCTCACGGGGGCGGAGCGGGCGCAGCAGCAGCAGCGCGGCGAGGATCACCAGCAGCATCCCGCCGGCCAGCGAACCCCAGGTGGCCGGGGCGATCCACCCGGCCCGCAGTTCGGCGCGCAGGTCCAGAGTCACTTCCGGCCCGCCGTCGGGCCGCATCAGCACCAGGCTCAACCGCTGGCCGGCCAGGTCGGCGGGGCTCCATTCGAGCACGCCGGTCCCGGCGCGTACCCAGAACGTCTGTGCCGCCGGTCCGGCCGGGACGGTCGGTGGCACGCCGGCCGCCGGAGTGACCTGATCCAGACGGACCGGCAGCGGCCCCCGGGCCAGTGCGATCCGCTCGACCACGGCGTGCGGCGCGCCGGTCAGCCACCGCTGCACCTCGCCTGCCGGGGCCAGCCCGACGAAGGCCGGGCCCTCGGGGGTGCGGGCGTCCAGCCGAAGGCGGGCCTGCCCGGCCCGGGCGAAGGGCGCCTCCCGCCGCATCAACGTGTCGAGGTCGGTCACCACCACCGCGTGCCCCGGGGTCTGCACCGTCTCCATCCGGGCGGTGAACGCCCCGCCCGGGTCGGCGTGGCCGGTCAGCAGGCCAAGCGCGGCAGCGCCCAGCAGCGCGGCGGTGCCCATGGTCAGCAACAGCATCCCGGCCAGCGCCCACACGAAACGCATCCGCCCTGTCCCCCTCCGTAGCCAGATACCCGGCCGACCTTACCCACGCCGACCGGCTGATCAGCGGATATCCACGGCATGGGCGTCGAAAGCGGACGGGCCCGCCCGGATGATCCCGGCGGGCCCGTGGCGCGGCAACGCTTCAGGAGGTCGTTGCCGCCTGGTCGCCCTGGACCGCGCCGCCCTCGCGCCGGCCGCGCGCGAAGGCCAGCCCGCCGAGTACCAGCCCGCCGAGCCCGGCGACCAGGCCGGCGACACCGAGCCCGACGGCAAGCCCGTTGCCGGAGTCGCCCCCGGTCGAGTCGTCTGCGGCAGTGGGTGCCTCCGCGGCCCCGGTCGGTGCCGCCGAGGGCGCGTCGGCGGCGGCGGTCAGGGTCAGCACCGCCGCCGGGGTCGCGGGCTCCTCGCCGCCGGGCTCGGGCTCGTCGATCCAGCGCACCACCGCTCCGTCGGAGTAGGTCTGCAACGCCTTGAAGATCATCTGATCGGTCTCGGGCAGCGGGCCCAGCAGGACCGGGAACTCCTGGAAGGTGCCGGGGCCGATCGCCGTGCCGGCCTCGGCCGTCCATCTGACCTTGGCGACCACCTCGGAGATCTCGGCGCCGTGCACCTGGACCGGCGGGTCGACCGTGCGCTTCTCCACGGCCACCGTCCAGCCCGGCACGGGCGTGGTGGAGACCGAGCCGATCGCCGCGTTCTCCGGCAGGAAGACCTCGACCTTGGTGGTCGACGCCTCGTCGCTCTCGTTCGGCACCCGGAACGCGAACCGGCCGTACCCGCCCTGCTCGGCCACCTCCGGGCTGATCGTGACGTGGGCCGACGCGGGCGCCGCGAAGCCGAACACGGCCGTTACGACGGCGCCGAACGCCAGGGCGGCAGCGGTGCCTACCGTACGCCGGTGACGGATCATCGATGGAACCTTCCTATCGGATGGGCACGGTGGCGGTCACCGTGGCCTGGTCGATCTCGGTGGTACGGGCGGTCACCCGCAGCTCCCAGTCACCCGCCGCGGGCAGGCTGATCTCCCCGGTGGCGTGGTTGTCGGTGAGCGGCAGCAGCGGCACCTGGATCGCTTCGATCCCGGCCGACGGCAGGGCCACGGTGGCCCGCCACTCCACCACCGGCAGCGGCTGGTTGTCCAGCGTGTACGCGTAGAAGTGCACCGAGTTGTTGCCCCGCTTGGCCGGCGACATCTCGATCTGCAACGAGTAGAGCGAACTGTTCACCGTGGTGTTGAAGTAGCCGCTGTCGGTGGCCACGTCCGTCGACACGCTGCGGGCCGGGGTGGTCTGCACCAGGCTGGCCGAGACCCCGAGCACGATCGCGGTGATCGCCAACTCCGCCCAGATCGCCCGGCGTACCGGCGCTGGTCGGCTGGCCGCGACCCGGGTACGCACCAGCTGCCGGGAGTACGCGGCCACCGCGATGACCAGCGCGAAGAGCCCGATCTTGACCAGCACCAACTGCCCGTACGGGGTGTTCACCAACGCCGCAGGGGTAGCCACCTCGATCAGCGCCTGGACGATGCCGGCGAGCAGCAGCGCGGAGACCGCCAGCGCGGCCCAGCGCGACCAGATCGGCAGGATCGCGCCCAGTTCCCGCTCGTCGGCCCTGGGTAGCAGGAACCCGGCGAGCATCACCAGGCCGCCGAGCCAGACGGCCATGCCGCCCAGGTGCACCGCGTCGACGACCACCGACACCGCGGGCGCGGGCGAGGCCGCCGGATGCCCGGCCAGCGGCCAGGTGAGCAGCGCGGCACCGGCGAGCACGCCGAGGATCACCAGGTCGGTGCGGCCCACCGGGCCGGTCAGCAGCGGTCGCAGCAGGAATGCCGCCGCCGCCAGCAGACCGAGACGGACCAGGTGGGCGGCCCCGAAGGTGCTGCCGAGCACCAGGCTCAACCCGTCTGCGGTGATGTCGAACGGCCCGCCGCCGTTGGTGTAAGGCACCTGTAGCAGGATCGCCGCGACCGTGGACAGCGCCACCAGCCCGAGGCCGACCCAGGCCAGCCGGGCCGGTCCACTGCGGGACAGCCGACGCGGCCAGAGCAGGGCGAGCACCAGCGCGGGCCCGACGACCAGCAGCAGACCCGCGTACCCGAGGTACTTGGCGACCTTGACCGCGTTGCCGACCACCGCGTTCGCCCGACCGCTGTCACCGGTGTCCACCGGCGGCTCGGACGGGGCGCCCACGGAGTAGGTGAACGCCCCGGAGACCGGGTGGCTGTCGGCGGAGATCACCCGGTAGGTGACCAGGTAGGTGCCGTTGCCGCCGGCCGCGTCGACGGGGATGTTGACCACGCCGCCGGTAAAGGTGGGCTCACCCCGGTCCGCCCGGGACCCGTCCGGTGCGATGACCCGGATCCGGTCCGGCACCTTGCGGACCGTCTCGCTGAAGGTGAGCACCACCTCGGCCGGTGCGGTGGGCACCACGGTCGAGGCAGCGGGGCTGCTGCTGTTCAGCACGGCGTGGGCGCTGGCCGGGCTGGCGGGGGCGAGCAGCAGGGCGAGGACGGTGACCAACAAGCCGGCGGCGGCGGCCAACCGGGCGAATCGGCGGCGATGGACGGCAGTCATGCCCGTCATGCTCGCTGACGACACCCCTTCTCGGCGACCCACCCCGGTCGCCGACACCGCACGGCCGCCCCTCGACGACGCACGCGCGGGTCCGGGGGCGCAGGTCATGAGCGGATAGTCGGTCCGAACCCGGGAAAAGTTCCCGAAGTGGTCCAGGCCATGGAGGGGCCGAAGGACCCTGCTGCTCACCGCACCGCCGCGTAACCTGGTTTGTCGTGATCCCTGTCCCGCGCGACCCCTCCGCTGCCGCCGACCGCGCCGCAGCCGACGCGCGTGCCCCGGAGCCGACCAGCGCAAACTCGACCAGCGCGGAGTCGACCAGCGCGGACTCGACCACCGGCTGGGCGCTCGCCGCCCGCAGCGGTGACCCGGTCGCCCAGGCCGCCTTCGTCCGGGCCACCCAGCCCGAGGTGTGGCGATTCACGGCGGCGCTGGTCGATCCGGACAGCGCCGACGATCTGACCCAGGAGACGTACCTCCGCGCGTTCCGCGCGCTGCCCGCCTTCGAGGGCCGTTCCAGTGCCCGTACCTGGTTGCTCGGCATCGCCCGGCGGGCCTGCGCCGACCACCTGCGCACGGTGGTCCGGCGGCGGCGGCTCGACCAGCGGCTCACCGCCCATGCCCACATCGACGTGCCGCACCCCGACCCGGCCGGGCAGCTCGGCGCGGCCGACCTGGTCCGCCGGCTGGCCGCCGAGCGGCGCGGGGCGTTCGTGCTGACCCAGCTGCTCGGTCTGTCGTACGCCGAGGCCGCCGCGGTGGAGGGGGTGCCGGTGGGCACCATCCGGTCCCGGGTGGCCCGGGCCCGCGCCGAACTCGTCGACGCTGTCGGTGAGGCGCTGGCCGGATGAACGAGAGGTTGCGCAGCTGGCGTCCCTGGCTCGGGCTCGCCGTCCGGCTCGGCCTGGCGGCCGTCTGGCTGTACGCGGGCTGGTCGAAGGTGGATGACCTGGCCGCCTCGGGCCGCGCGGTGCACGCGTACCAGGTCCTGCCGTACGACGTGGCGATGGTCCTCGGCGCGGCGCTGCCGCTCGTCGAGTTGGCGCTGGGCGTACTGCTGCTGGTCGGGCTGGCCACCCGGCTGGTCGCCGGGGTCTCCGTGGCGCTGCTGCTGGTCTTCATCGCGGGCATCGTCTCGGCGTGGGCGCGCGGGCTGGCGATCGACTGCGGCTGCTTCGGGGTGGGCGGCGAGCTGCCGGCCGGCCAGAGCCCCAGCTATCTCCCGGAGATCCTCCGGGACCTGGGCTTCCTGGCGCTGGCCGGGTTCCTGCTGATCTGGCCCCGCACCGCCGTCTCAGCCGACGGCGCGCTGACGGGCGAACCGGTGGAGGACGATGATGAGTAGTCGCAAGGGACGCAAGGACGCGGCCCGGGTGGTCCGGGAACAGCTTGCCCGGGAGCGGCGCCGCAAGCGGACACTGTGGATCTCGCTCGGTGCGGTGGTGGTGCTGGTCATCGCCGGGCTGATCGGGTGGAGCGTCTGGTCGGGCCAACAGTCCGATGAGTACACCGCACCGCCGGGCGCCAACGACGCCGGCACCGGTGTGGTGGTGGGTTCCGGGCCGGTGACCATCGACATCTACGAGGACTACCTCTGCCCGGCCTGCAAGCAGTTCGAGCAGAGCAGTGGCGCCACCATCGCGCAGCTGATCAGCGACGGCAAGGTGCGGGTGGTGTACCACCCGGTGGCGTTCTTGAACCGCTACTCCAGCACCGAGTACTCGACCCGCTCGTCGGCTGCGTCCGGCTGCGCCGCCGAGGGCGGCCGGTTCACCGAGTTCTCCAAGGCACTGTTCGAGCGGCAACCGCCGGAGGGCGGTGCCGGCCTGAGCAACGACGAGCTGATCGACATCGGCGTCGAGGTCGGACTGGACCGGGACGCCTTCGGCAGCTGTGTCCGCGACGGGAAGTACCAGTCGTGGACGGACCACGTCACCGACGAGGCGACCCGCGCCAACATCACCGGCACGCCGAGCATCCTGGTCGACGGGGAGCCGGTGCGGGAGTGGACGCCGGAGAACATCACCGCCGCGGTGGAGGCGGCCGGCAGGTGATCCCGGCCCCACCGGTCCGGGCCCTGCTGGCCCGGGCCGGGCTGCTGCTCGCCGGCGCGGTCACCGCGCTCGTCGCGACCGCCACCCCGGCGCTCGCGCACGGCGCGGACGCGCCCGACGGCACCGACTACCGGGTCGAGGTCACCGAGGTGACCCCGGCCCGGCCGGAGCTGCGGGTACGGGTGATCGAGGCGGGCGCCCGGCTGGAGCTGACCAACACCGGCGGCGAGCCGGTCGAGGTGGTCGGTTACTCGGGCGAGCCGTACCTGCGGGTGGGGCCCGACGGTGTCTTCGAGAACACCCGGTCGCCCGCGACATACCTGAACCGCACCATCGTCGGGGACACCGTGCTGCCCGCCGAGGTGGATCCGGCCGCCGCCCCGCAGTGGCGACGCGTCGACGGTGGAAACACCGCCCGCTGGCACGACCAACGCGTCCTGTGGCGCGAGGCGGCACCGCCCGCGCAGGTCCGCGCGGCACCCGAACGCGAGCACCGGGTACGCGACTGGGTCGTGCCGCTGCGCGACGCCGACGGACCGATGGAGCTGCGCGGCACCCTGGACTGGGTGCCGCCGCCGGACGCGTACACCTGGTGGGTGGCCGCCACCCTCGGCATGCTGGCGGTGGGCGCTCTCGGGCTGCTGCCGGCGGCCTCGACTCCGGGCCGGCGGGCGCTGGTGGCCCTCGGCGGACTGCTGGTCCTCGGCGGGGTGGCGGCCGTCGTGCTCTCCGTCGGGCGGGTGCTGGACGCCGGAGCCGAGGGGGTCGGCGGCACGCTCGGCGGGCTGCTGACCGGCCCGGTGTGGGCCCTGCTGACCGGGCTCGGCGCGATCGCCGCCGGAGGCTGGGCGACGACGCGTACCCGCGCCCACGCCGACTTCGTGGTGGCGCTGGCCGGAGCATGTCTGGCCCTGTTCGCCGGGGTCACCAACGCCGCCGTGCTCGCCCGTGCGGTCGTCCCGATGCCGTGGCCGGCGACCGCCGCCCGGCTGCTGGTCGTCCTGGTCCTCGTCGCCGGGGCCGGCGCGCTGGCCGCCGCCGTGCTGCGCCTGCACACCGCCGGCCGACGCGCGGCGGCGGCTACTCCCTGACCGGGGTGGGGCCGGGGGTGGGACGGAAGAGGTAGGGCAGTTCGAGGCGGTGCCGGGCCAGCAGTTCCTCGTCGCCGAGGAGTTCGGGGGTCGGCCCGTCGGCCACGATCCGCCCGCCGTCGAGGATGACGGAGCGGTCACAGAGCTCGAAGGCGTACGGCAGGTCGTGGGTGACCATCAGCAGGGTCACCGGCAGGTCGCGCAGGATGCCGGCCAGTTCCCGCCGGGCCGCCGGGTCGAGGTTGGACGAGGGCTCGTCGAGCACCAGGATCTCCGGGCGCATGGCGAGCACGGTGGCCACCGCCACCCGGCGGCGCTGGCCGAAGGAGAGGTGGTGCGGGGTCCGGTCGCGGTGCTCGGACATGCCCACCGCCGCGAGCGCCTCGTCCACCCGCGCCGCCAGCTCCGCGCCGCGCAGCCCGAGGTTCGCCGGGCCGAACGCCACGTCCTCGGCGACGGTGGGCAGGAAGAGCTGGTCGTCCGGATCCTGGAAGACGATGCCCACCCGTCGACGGATCTCCGCCAGCCTCGCCCGGTCCGAGCTGACCGCCAGCCCACCGACGACGATGCCACCCTCGGTCGGGGTGAGGATGCCGTTGAGGTGCAGCACCAGGGTGGTCTTGCCGGCACCGTTGGGGCCGAGCAGGGCGACCCGTTCGCCCCGCGCCACCGTCAGGTCGACGCCGTGCAGGGCGACGTGACCGTCCGGGTACGCGTACCGGACGCCACGGACCTCCAGACTGGGCGCGGTGGGCTGCACCGTTCGATCATGTCAGCACGACTGCGGTGGCGGCGACGGCGCCCGCCAGGACCGGCACGGTGGCCGCGACCAGCCACTGCCCGGTCGTCGCCGCACCCGCGCCCTGCCAGACGGCCGGCATCCGGCCGGTGTAGCCGCGCGACAGCATCGCCAGGTAGACCCGCTCGCCCCGCTCGAAGGCGCGCAGGAACAGCGCCCCGACGCCGGCGGCGAAGCCGCGCAGCTGCCACACGAAGCGTGGGTCGTCGCCGCGGGAGATCCGGGCGACCCGCATCCGGCGGGCCTCGCCGACCAGCACGTCCAGGTAGCGCAGCATGAAAGTGGCGATCTGGGTGAGGATCTGCGGGCAACGCAGCCGGTCCAGCCCGACGATCAGGTCGCGGGTGGTGGTGCTCGCCGCCAGCAGCAGCGACGCCCACACGCCCAGGGTGCCCTTGGCGACGATGTTCCACGCGCCGTAGAGGCCGTCGACGGAGAGGCTCAGCCCGGCCACGTCCACCCGTTCACCCACGCCGAGGAACGGCAGCGCGACGGCGAAGACCACGAACGGCAGCTCGATCGTCGAGCGGAGCAGCAGCCAACGGGCGTTCACCCGGGCCAGCACCGCGACGGCCACGACCAGCAGGGCGTACGCGCCGAAGGCCCAGAGCGCCTCGCGGGGAGTGGCGACCACGGCGATGGTGAACGCCACCATCGCCGCGATCTTGACCTCCGGCGGCAGCCGGTGCACCGGCGAGTCGACCTCGCGGTACAGCACGTGGGCGTGCCCGGCGGCCACCCGCGCTATGCCTTGTTCGTGGCGGTCGGATCGGTCGTGGCCGGGTCCGTCCGGCCGGCGCCCGGCGATCCGGCGACGTGCTCCGGCGCCGGCTCCGGGCCGCGCCGGCGAACCAGCCAGAAGGTGCCACCGGCCACGGCGAAGGTCAGCAGCACCCCCAGCACGCCGGAGAGCCCGGTGGAGAGGATGTCGTTGTCGAGGCCCGAGATGCCGTAGTCGGCCAACGGCCCGCCGATCTCGTGCTCCTTCTCCTCCTGTGCCGGGCAACTGCCGCCGGTGATCTCGTCGTCGGCGTCGAAGGTGCAGCCTTCGCGCAGCGACGAGTCCAGCCCGTCCGGGTGGGACGAGGCGAAGTTGCTGACCACTCCGGCCAGCAGCAGGGCGACGAGCAGGCCACCGAATACGAACCCCAGGGACCGCTTCACCGGACACCTCCGAGCGCCGGTGCGGGTGCCGGCGTGGCCGGCTTCAGAGCGCGCAACGCGTACACCAGGTCGGGTCGTACCTTCGCCACGGTGACCACAGTGGTGGCCGTGATCAGGCCCTCGCCGACGCCGATGAACAGGTGGGACACGGCCATCGTGCCGGCCAGCCCGGACAGGTTGCCGCCGAGGTCGGTGGTGCCGCCGAGCTGGTACTGCAGCACGAAGCCCATCGCCGCGACGACCACGCTGACCAACGCGGAGACGAAGGCGGTGATGCTCAGTCCGGCCATGGTCCGGGGCAGCACCCGCAGCAGCAGCGCGATCACCAGGTAGGCCACCGCGATGCCGATGACCGCCATGTTGGTGATGTTGAGCCCGAGCATGGCCACCCCGCCGTCGCCGAAGACGAGGGCCTGCACCACGAGCACCACCGCGACGCAGAGCGCGCCGACCCAGGGGCCGACCAGCATGGCGGCGAGCGCGCCGCCGAGCAGGTGGCCGCTCACCCCGGCGGTGAAGATCGGGAAGTTGAGCATCTGGACGGCGAAGATGAAGGCGGCGACGAGGCCGGCCATCGGGGCCAGCCGGTCGTCCAGGTCCTGCCGGCCGCGCAGGACGCAGAGCGCCATCGCCGCCAACGCGATCGCCGCGAAGACCGCGGCGACCGGACCGTTGATGATCCCGTTGGAGATGTGCATCGCCAGGGTTTCCACGTGACCTCCCACGTGTCGGCGAGCCCGCGCTCACCGGCAGGGGGTGAGCCTATTTCCCGCACCATGCTGTTGCCAATAGCTGGCAACAGCACCGGCCCTTGCACACCTCGTGGGCGCGGCGCGCCCGAGGAGCCGGACCCGGACGGCGGTAGGGTCGTGCCATGACCGCACCCGCTCGCCTCTCCCCCGGTGACCCGGCGCCTGAATTCACCCTGCCCACCGACACCGGCGGGCAGCTCACCCTGGCCGACCTGCGCGGTCGCAAGGTGGTCCTGTACGCCTACCCGGCCGCGATGACCCCCGGCTGCACCAAGCAGGCGTGCGACTTCCGCGACTCGTTGGCCTCACTCAAGGCCGCCGGTTACGAGGTGATCGGCATCTCACCGGACAAGCCGGAGAAGCTCGCCAAGTTCCGCGACCGCGACGCGATCACCTTCCCGCTGGTCGCCGACACCGACAAGGCGGTGCTGAACTCCTACGGCGCGTACGGCGAGAAGCAGATGTACGGCCGTACCGTGACCGGGGTGATCCGCTCGACCTTCGTCATCGACGAGGACGGCAAGATCGAACGGGCGCTCTACAACGTCAAGGCCACCGGCCACGTCGCGAAGCTCCGCCGCGACCTCGGCCTGGACTGACCCACCCGGCCGACCTGCCGACCCGTCGCACCCGCCAGCCCGCAGACGACGCGTCAGCACCGGGCGCGGTATAGGTCTCGACAGCGGTCCGGCCCGACGCTCTAGACTCTCTCAGGCTGGCGGGAGTGGCGTAATGGCAGCCGCGGTAGGTTTAGGTCCTATTGTCCGAAAGGACGTGGGGGTTCGAATCCCCCCTCCCGCACCACGGTTCCCCTGTCGGGAGCATCACGATCACGGGCGGCCCGGGCTACGGCAGGTCAGGATGTCCGACGTGAGCCTGCGTTTCGTTCACGATCCCGTGCTGGCCCCAGATCTGCGCGCGCGGATCGTCGCACTCTGGGTCGACGTGACCAACGCCGGTGGTGCGGTCGGCTTCGTGGCACCGGTCACCGCCGACGAGGTACGCACGATCGCCGACCCCACGCTGGCGGGCATCGCGGACGGCCCGGACCGGCTGCTGCTCGGGTACGACGACGAGCGGCTCGTCGCCATGGCGATCCTCACCGATCCGCGATTCCATCTGAAGCCGCACCTGCGGGTGCTCACCCGGGTGATGGTCCATCCCGACGCTCAGGGGCGTGGATTCGGCGAGGCGCTGCTGCGCGAGGCAGAGCGGATCGCCCGGGACATCGGCCTCACGGGGTTGCAGGTGACCGTACGGGACGGGCTGGGGCTGGACCGGTTCTACCGACGGCTCGGGTACCGCGAGGTGGGCCGGTGGCCCGGGGCGCTGCGGGTGGCTCCCGGCGATGACCGGGACGAGATCCTGATGTGGCTCGGGTTGACCCAGGACCGGCACGGTCACCGCGCGGCCGACTGAACCCGCTGTCCCGGCGACCCGGAGCCGCCCCGGCCCGGTGGATCCGTCAGCCGCCGCAGCCCGGCGACGCGGCGAGCGACGCGGGCGCGAGCGCCGTATCCGTGGCCGGTGTGGCCGGGGCCGACGCACTGGCCGTCGCCGGCACGGAAGCCACGGACGAGGCGGACGGCGTCGGGCGGGCCGTCGCGCTGACGCTCGGCTTCGGGCTGGCCGACGGTGACCTGGTCGAGGTCGTCGACCCGCCCGAGGTGGCCCCGTACATCCGGACGGTGCTGCGCTGCACCTGGCCGGGAGCCATCCGGATGCCGGTGGCGGTGGCCCGGTGTCCCCGGGTGTCGGTGACCCGGATCTGGTACGGCCCCGGGCCGGCTCCCGAGTCGATCAGCCAGTAGTTGTAGCTCTCCCGGCTGGCCGCCCGCCACGCACCAGAGCTGCCCTGCCGTACCTCGACAGCGCGCAGCGGGTTGCCGTGTCCGGCGACCAGCACGGCGAACCAGTACCGGGAGGCGCCCTCCTTGATCCGGAAGGTGAGCGGGCCGGCCAGCGGCGGGTCGCCGACCATCCGGTAGCTGACGTTGACGATGCCCTGCACCGGCTCGGCGATCCGGGCGAAAGCCTCGCGGGACAGGTCGACATGGCCGGGGGCGCACTCGGGACACTGGTCCATCACCATGACCCGCACCTTGCCCTTCGGGCCGGTCACGTCGAGGTAGCCGCCGCACGCCGCGCCGTCGGCGTACTCGCTGGGGCCGAGCGCGACGTACAGGCGGTCGGCGGGGGCGGCGGGATAGGAGCAGTTGCCACCCGCGCCCTTGGAGTCGTAGAAGGTGGCCTTTCCCTTGTTCAGGGTGCCGGCAGCAGGCGGGGCGAGCAGCGCGGCGGCACGGGCGGGCGCGGCGCAGGCGGGCGCGGCACCGGAGCTCAGTGCGAGGCTCAGCCCGAGGACCGTGGCCAGCGCGGCAACGGCCCCGCCGGCCAGCCAACGTCCCAGCCGAGAAGGCGGGGCCGCTGTCCGGTCGGCGGGGCCGTCGGTTCCGTCGGTCACGTGCACACATGCTGCCGGAGAAGCGCCGGGACGGACAAGCGAGCTAAGCGAAAGCTAAGACAAGATCCAACGTGGCCGGTCAGTCGGCCAGCTCCACCGTGTCGCCGAGCCGCAGCGTGCCGGACTCCAGCGGCAGGAGGTTCAGCCCGAACAGGAGCTGGCGACCGATGTTGCGGTGCCGGGCGAGGGTACGCAGCGGCTCCCGGCCGCGTACCCCGGTCTCCTGGTCGGTGGTGGTGACCAGGCAGCGGGCCGACGGGTTGGCGGCACGGAAGGCCAGGCCGCCGATCCGCATCGGCCGCCCCTCCCAGTCGTCCTCCGCCCAGGCCGGGGCGCCGTCGACCACCAGGTTGGGCCGGAACCGGGTCATCGGCACCGGGTCCGCGCCGGCCTCGGTGAGCCAGTCGCCGAGCGCGGCCAACGACGCGGTGCTGGTCAGCAGCACCGGGTACGCGTCGGCGAAGCTGACCTGGTCGCCCGGGTCGTGCTTCTTGCTGCCCCGTTCGACGTGCCGGGCCGGCTCGGCGAGCCAGACCAGTCGGACCGGCCGGTCCAGCAGCGAACTGAGCCACGCGTCGGCGGCCGGACCGGCGGGCAGCGCGCCGACCCGCAGTGGCCGCCGCCGGAAGGTACGCACCTGGACCGGATCGGCGCCGGTCGGCTCGGGCACCAGTAGCTCCGGGTACCCGTCGGCACCCAGCAGCAACCCGCCGGCGCTCGGGTGGGCGCGCAGCCGGACCAGTGCGGTGTTCTCCCGCTGGGTGACGCCGACACCGTCGGCGTCCACCACCATCCAGCGCCGGTCACCGTCGAGCCCCCACGACGCCACCGCGGCCTGCTGGTGGCCGAGCCGGTGACAGCCCTTGACCGGATAGGTACTGATCTCGCTCAGCCGCACCCGGTCACCATGCCACGCCGATACCGTCCCCGGGGTACCAGTGGTTCGCCGGGGTCTCCCGATAGGCGAGGAACCGCCGGCCGGTGCGCTCGGCGTGGTCGGCCAGCACGTTGGTGTGGGTGACGTTGTCGGTGAGCAGCATCGCCCCCGGGGCCAGCTTCGGCTCGACGGCGGCGAACTCCCGCTTCTCGTAGACCCGGCTGTGGTCGCTGTCGTGCAGGAACAGGTCCACCGGCCGGTCCAGCGCCGTGATCGACTCGACCGAGTCGCCGATGACCAGGTCGATCACCTCCGACCAGGGCTCGCTGTGGGCCAGGTAGCCGGCCTCCGGATTGATGTCGATGGAGCTGACCCGGCCGGGGTACCCCTCGGCTGCGTTGCGCAGCAGCGCGGCAGCCAGTACACAACTGCCCAACCCCTTGTCGACACCGGTCTCCACGACGTGCTTCGGCCGGCGGGCGCGGACGATCGCGTACCAGCCGATCCGACGGGCGTACCGGACCTGCTTGTCGGCCAGGCCGCGACGCGCGGCACTGGCGATCGACGAGGTGATGTGCTGCCGCAGCGCGTCATCCGACTCGATCTCGGCCAGATACCCCCGGACCTGCTTGACCGGCACGTCGCAGACCACGCTCACGAACCAGGCGAGGTGACTGCGGCTCAGTTTGGTCAACTCGTAGGTGTAGTTGTGATGCTCCCGGGAGCCGACCAGCCAACGGGCCGAGGTGCGCAGCACCTTGGCGTCGTGACGGGCGACCGCGACAAGTCGTTTCGGAAAGGCGGCGACGGGGGCGAGGCGGGTACGGGCGATCGCCCGACGCAGCTTGACGGCATCCACCGCTGCGTTCTACCAGACCGAGGGAAACATCGGGGTAACAAACGGGAATCGAGCGTTTCGCGAACTTCCACAATGTTCGGCCCGATATCCCGGTCCGCCCATACGTCGAAACACGAATGGAACGCAAGGGGGAATGCGAGCGAGAAGTGAGAATCAGTAGCATCCCCCCATGCGCCAACACCACGGGGACGTCGAGACCGAGACCCTGTTCCTCGACCGGCCACCAACGGCTGACCCGCCGGCCGACGGGCAGCCGACGCCAGATCCGCCGGCCGAGAGCCCACGGCGACGGCGCCGCTGGCGGCGAACCCTGCTGATCACCTGCCTGGTCCTGGTGGTACTGGGCGGCGGCGGCATGCTCGCCAGCGGTCTCTACCTACGGTCCGTCGAGTCCGGCATCGAGCGGGTCGACGCCTTCGAGGGCGTGCCGGAGGAGTCCCGGCCCCAGGTGGTGGCGAAGGACGCGATGAACATCATGATCCTGGGCAGCGACTCCCGGGACCCGGAGAGTAGTTCCGGCTCCCGCACGGACACCATCATCCTGGCGCACCTGCCCGCCGACCGGTCGAGCGCGCAGCTCATCTCGATCCCCCGGGACACCTGGGTCAACGTGCCCAGGTCCGCGCAGGGCCGGGGAGGCCGGGACGCGAAAATCAACGCAGCGTACGCGTGGGGCGGTGTTCCGCTGATGGTGCAGACGGTCGAGAAGTTCACCGACGTCCGCATCGACCACGTGACGATGGTCGACTTCGCCGGCTTCAAGGAGATCGTGGACGCCCTCGGCGGCATCGAGATCACCGTCGAGAAGGGCTTCACCTCGCGGCACTCGCTGAACCCGGACGGCCGGCGAGAGTTCGTCGCGGGCAAGCAGACCATGGACGGCTCCGCCGCACTGGACTACGCCCGCGAACGGTACGCCTTCGCCGACGGCGACTTCACCCGCATCAAGCACCAGCAGCAGGTCATCAAGGCGATCCTGGACAAGGCCGCCTCCGGCGGCACGCTGGCCAGCCCACCGAAGCTGAACTCCTTCGTCCGGGCCACGGCGGACGCGGTGGCGGTGGACGAGTCGATGTCCCTGCTCGACCTCGGCATGGAGTTGCGCCACCTCCGTGGCGGGAACCTCGACTTCTACACCTGCCCCACCAAGGGAACGGGCCGGATCGGCACCGAGAGTGTGGTGCTGGCCGACACGGCGAAGGCCGACAAGCTCTTCGACGCGGTCCGTCGGGACGCGGTGCCGGAGATCCAGTCCGCCGCCAAGTAGGAAGGTGAACGGGTCATTCTCATGATGGCGGTCAATGTCAGCCGGCCGTATCCTGCGGTCGCCCTCCGAGCCTCCTAGCGCGATCGAGGGTTCCACGGGGGGAGCTCCAACATGGCAAGCCAACCAGCGACAAGCACGTCCGCGCCCGCCGCTCTCCGCACCGGGCTCGACACCACCGCGGTCCTGCCGTACGCCAAATCCCGGGCATCGTCGCGCACGCGCTGGCTGCGGGCGTGGATGATGACGCTGCCCATCGACATCGCCGCGCTGCTCACGCCGTTGCTGCTGAGCCAGACCTACTGGCGCGGGACGCTGGCCAACGCCGCCCTCACGGTGGCTATCTTCGCGGCTGGCGGACTTTACCGGCCTCGCCGACACGTGGGAATCCTGGATGAGCTGCCGATCCTCTGCGGGCGGCTGCTGGCCTCCGCCGCCGTGGTAGCGATCATCGCGGCACAGCGACACTCCTCTGTGGAGTACGTCAGCGGTTTCGTGCGTGGCGTCGCGCTCTCGGCTGGGCTGGTGATCGCCGGCCGGGCGCTCAGCCGGGCATTGACCATCCTCGTGCGCAAGCAGCGGTGGGTGGAGCACAACGCCATCGTCATCGGCAGCGGGCCCATCGGCCTCGAACTCGCCCGGCTGCTGCGCCGCTATCCGCAGTACGGCCTACGGTTCGTCGGTTGCGTGGACGCAGCAGCGGGACAGAAAACCGGCAGTGTACCGCTGAGCGGCACTCTTGATGACCTCGAACAACTCGTGCGGCTCCTGGAGTGCGAGGTCCTGGTCATCGCCGACCCGAACTGCCCCGAGTCCGCGCTGATGGAGACTCTGCTGCGACCCCGCAGCTCCCGCTGCGACCTCTGGGCCGTGCCGCGACTATGGGGCTCCGGTACGCAGGGCGGATACCCGGACCACATCGGAGCCATCCCGATCATCAAGATCAGCGACATCACGCTCTCCGGGCCGCGCTGGGCCATCAAGCGGGCCTCCGACCTGACGTTCGCCACGGTGGCGCTGATTCTGCTGACCCCGTTGCTACTGCTCTGCGCCGTCGCCACCTTCATCGACGGGGGCCGGGGCATCTTCTTCCACCAGGAACGGATCGGCCGGTACGGCAAGCCCTTCAAGGTCATCAAATTCCGGACCATGCGCCCGCTGGACGAGCAGGAGTCGCAGACCAACTGGTCGATCGCCCACGACCGTCGGGTCGGGCCGATCGGCCGGTTCATGCGTCGCACCTCGCTGGACGAGTTGCCCCAACTGTGGAACATCCTGCGCGGCGACATGAGCGTGGTCGGGCCGCGGCCGGAGCGGCCGTACTTCGTCGAGAAGTTCTCGGCGGAGTACCCGACCTATGCGGCCCGCCACCGGGTGCCCGTCGGCCTTACCGGGCTCGCACAGGTCAGTGGCCTGCGCGGGGACACGCCGATCTCCGACCGCGCGCGGTTCGACAACTACTACATCGAGAACTGGTCGCTCTGGCTCGACATCAAGGTCTTGTTGCGTACCGTCGCGGAGGTGTTCCGCGGCGGTGGACGCTGACGAGCCGCACCAGGGCGGTGTGAAGGACCAGGGCCTCGGCACCGTCCTATGCGGCGGTGGCTCCACCGGGCCGGGCCGGCAGGGGTTCCGCGAGCGCCACGGCGCGCAGGACACCCGCGTGGCCAGCCAGGGACTCCTCCGGATTGAAGAGCCCGATCGCTTCGTCACGCAGCCGTTGACGGGCGTCCGCCCACGCGACGCGGTCACGGATCATCGACGACATGGCCGCCACCAGTTCGGCGCGATTCGGCTGCGGCCGGTACCGAAGGTCGTTGATCACTGGCCAGTCCACCAGCTCGGCCTTTCCCGCCGGGTTGGCGACCAGGTAGCCCCGTCGTCCCCCGCCCAGTTGTTCGCGGGCCCCTCCGACGTCGGTGAGCACGACGGGAACCCCGGCCGCCAGGGCCTCCATCGACGCCAACGACCAACCCTCGAAGAAGGAGTCGAGAACGAAGGCGTCCGCCGCCGCCAGCAGGGCCAACGGGTTGGCGCAGTGGCCCCGCAGATGGATCCGGTCGGCGGCCGGCAGGGTGCTCGCGAGCTGGCGCGTCTGCTCGTAGTACAGCAGGTCGTCATTGGCCCGGCCGGCCACCAACAGGTGTGCGTCCGGGTGTCCGGCTGCCACCTCGCCGAAGGCCGTCACCAGACCGAACGTGTTCTTCTGCAGGCAGTACCGCGCTAGCGAGACGAACAGGAACTCGTCCGTAAGTCCCAGAGCGGCGCGCGCCCGTCCTCGATCCACGAGGCGCACCCGCGAGCCATCCACCCCATTCGGCACCGTGACCACACGGTCACTGGGATACGTCGGGTTGCGCGTCAGGTACTGCCGGCGGACGAGATCGCTCACCGCGACCTGCGCGGAGATCCGTTCCGCCCGCCGGCGCTCCGGTGCCCAGGAATGGGGGTGGTAGAGCCGATGCATGTCGTGCAGCGTCTCGACCCACGGGACGCCGAGTTCGGCGGCCAGATCGAGCAGCCAGTCTTCGGCATTGTGGGCGCTGATCACGTCGGGTCGCCAGGAACGCATCCACTCGGCGGCGTCTTCCGGGCCGAGCAGCCGCGTCGCGACCCCTTCGGCCGCGAGGGCGCGGGCGAGTCGTCCGCCCTCGCCGTCCTGCCCCGGCAGTCGCGTACCCGAATAGATGACCACGGTCTCGAAGCCGTGCCCGGGCAGCCGTCGGGCGAGGAACGCGGCAACCTCCTCCGCACCTCCGACGTCGAGCACACTCGCGGCGATGGCGCATCGCACGCGCCGTGCCCGGGTGACCGGGGCATCTGGCGGCAGCGGCGGCTGAGCGGCGACCGGCCGGAGCGCTTCGAGGTCGCCCGCGGCGGCGCGGGCGACGAGCGGAACGGACCAGTCCTCACTCGGACGCGACGTGCCGACGTCGGCACGCGTGAAGCGCCGAAGGCCGCGCCCGCCCAGACGACGTAGCGGCGCCGGGACAACGTGCGCCCGGCGCTGGGCCCAGAGCGCGAACCGTCGGGCGCGCGACGATGGGTCGGTCATTCCAACGGCCCTCCTACGACTCTCAGCTGGCACCTCGTTCCGCGCCGTCTGCCTCGTCCGACACCGATGCGGAACCCGCGGACCCGATTCCCTGATCGTGCCTGCGACGATCAAAGAGGATCGGGGCGAGGATTCCGGCCGCGACACCGGTCACCAGCGGCCACCGGCTCGTCTCGGACAGGAATGGCGCGGTCATCAGACACGGTGGCACGATCAGGCAGAACGCGGCCGCCGAGCGGGTGACGAGGTCACTTTCGGGATCGCGTAGGCGGGCCAGGGCGGCCAGAGCAGCGACCACGAAGAACAGCACCACCAGCAGCGGTGCCGCTGGACCGTACCGCAACCAGTCCTGCAGCAGCTGGTTGTGCACGTAGATCCGCTCGGCGTTCTGGGCGGCCAGGCCCGCGATCTGCGGCGCGAGCGGGCCGATTCCGGTCCAGAAGTTGGCGCGTACGTGCTCCCACCCGATGCGCAGGTCGGTCAGGTGCCCGGTCGTTGATGCGGCCTGATGGTCAGCGGTCTCGTTTCCCTCAGGCAGCGGGGCGCCAGGCGTCGCGGACACGGTACGCGGCCCGGGCGACCCTGGGCTCTCGGAGGGTCGTGTGGCACCAGCCGTCTCGGCCGGCCCGCTGGTCTCCGGCGCGCTCGTCTTCACTGGCGCGCTCGTCTTCACTGGCGCGCTCGTCTCGACTGGCGCGCTCGTCTCGACTGGCGCACTCGTCTCGACTGGCGCGCTGGTTGCCGGCGAGCCATCGGTCGGAGCCGCAGCTCCGCTGCCGAGTTCGAAGCTTCCCGCGCTTCGGAGACCCACATCGGCGGCGAGCCCCGGTGCGGCGAACACCACCACGGCCACCACGAGGCCCGCGAACGCGAGCCGCTGGATCATCGGCCGCCACCGGAGCCAGGCGACCAGCAGAGCGGCGATCACGACGACCAGCACGGCGAGCCAGACGCTACGCCGGAAGCTGATGACGACAAGGAGGGGCGCCGCGACGGCCAGGGACATGTGCCGCCAGTCCCAGCGCCATCCGGCGTCCCCGAGCATGCCGATGAACACCGCCGCCGCGATCGCGGGTAGCGCCGAGTCGTAGTAGACGAAGTAGGCGCTGAGTCGCTCGTCGGCGATCTCACCGAAGGGGATGGCGATGGCCGCCGCGACGAGTAGCAGGGTCAGGGCCGCTCCGACCGTGGCCGGCAGTACCTTGCGGTCGTCCGGCAGCCACCGCAGGCTCATGCCGAGGAGCAGTCCGAGCAGCAGCAGGACAAAGGGCCGGGCGTTCTGGTTCACCGCCGAGAAGACCGATTGCCCGTGCAACAGACCGGCGACGGTGGCAACGCCGACCAAGGCCGCGGCGAGCCCGAGCAACGCCCCACCGACGGACCAGAGCTGAGGGCGTCTCGCCGGCCACCACCGGGCACCGGCAGCCAGTGCAGCCGTCAACGCGAGCGGCAGGACGACTGGGATCTTCCCGGTGCTGATGAGCAACTGATGGCCCAGCGTCGTCAGCTCACCGAAGCGCCCGTTTGGTTTGATCTCCTGCGCGAGCACGGCCACAAGCACGATGCCGGTCAGCGGGAGGCGGAGCATGAGCAACGGCAGCGCGACCGCCAGGAGGAGACCGACGGGCGCGGGCAAGGCCCACGCGACGTACGCGGCGGAGAACACTGCGGCCGCCAACGATGCCCACCCAAGTGGGTGCCGCGGCGAGGTGGACAGGAACCGAAGGGCGCGGTGCGGCGGCACGGAGTCATCGACCGGTTCGGGTGGGCCGGATTGTTGATCGGCGGAAGGGAGGCCGGCTTCGGTGCCGGAACCAATCGTTCCTCTGGAACCCATTGCCGCCTTCGCCCCGTGAGCAGGCCCGTCCGTTCTTACCGGCACAGGGCCACTGACAAAATGCCGGATCGGCTGCCATGACAGTCGCGGGACGACCACCAGCCAGGTGACCCGGTGGCCCGGGCAAGCGTGCACTGTGGTGGGTCGAGCGGCACGCCACGGCGGCCATCGCGGCACACAGTATCAGGCTCGGGAACGATGATCGCCACCGTAAGTTTTCACCCGACATCGATTCGACCGGCCGGTTTCAGTAGGATGCCACCCGCGTTCCCGATTCCGATCCGGGACGCCGCCACGGCCTGCTGTCGAGGTTGTCGATCCCCCGGAGCCGAGATGATCGCCCGTCGCAGCCTGCTCGCCCTCGCTGGCGGCATGCTCCTGGCGGGCGACTCTCCGCGACCGAAGCGCGTCGTGCTGCCCGAACCGTCCGGCGGCGATGACACGGCGGCACTCAACGCCGCCCTCTGGGCCGGCGCGGGCGGTCTCGTGCACGGCCCCAAGGGTGCCCGTTACCAGGTCAGCGCGCCACTCGTGGTGCATCGCGGCACAACACTGATCATGTCGGATTGCGCGGTAACCCTGGCGGCGGGCAGCGGCTGCAACCTCCTCACCAACGCGGCGGTCACCGACAGCGGACGGGACGCGAACATCACCGTGATCGGCGGCAGTTGGGTCCGCGCTGCCGGTGTCGGTGGCAGCGGTCCCGACCTGCACACGCTGTGCTTCCGCCGGGTGGACCACCTGGTGTTGCAGGGGCTTACGGTGAAGACCTCGGGCGACAAGTACGCCATCTCGCTCGGTGACGTCACCGACGCGACCGTCACCCGAATCCAGTTCGAGGTGCAGTCCGACGGTGTGCATATCCAGGGTCCGGCGGCGCGGACCAGGGTCAGCGCCATCCGGGGGGTGACCGGTGACGACACGGTCGCCATCACACCGCGAGACTGGCAGTCATACGACGACGTCTCGGGCCCGGTCACCGACACCCTGATCGAGGACATCGACGTAGTCTCGGCTGCGGCGCTGGTCAAGGTGCTCGGCGGATCACCGGAGACCGCCGCGCTACGCACCACCGTGCGTGGCGTCGCCGGCCGCGCACACAACAACGTCATCTGGATTGGCGACGACACCGCCGAATGGCGTACCACGGGCGGCCGCGTCGACGAGTTGACGGTGGAGCAGGTCGCCGCCGCCACCGTCCCCGGTCGGCACGTGGTGTTCCTCAACGGGTCGAACGTCGGCCGGGTCCATGTCCGAGGGCTCACCTTCGCCGATCCGGAGGCGGACGGGGCCGTGCTGCGGGTCGCACCGCTGACCGCCGCGACCGTCGCGGAACTCGCCGTCGAGGATGTTGAGGTCGCTCATCTCGGCGCCGGGCCCCTACTGAGTGTCGATCCCACAGCGCGGCTGCAGCGGCTCCGGGTAGGCCGTCTGACCGTCGCCGCATCGGCTGCCGGCGCCACCCTCCTGCGGATCGCCGGCGCCATCGACGATCTGAACGTTCAGGGCGTCGACGCGGTTACGCCCGGCGACAGCTACCTGCTGGAACTGCCCGATTGGGCGGCGAGCGCCACGGTTCGGCAGGCGAGCCTGTCGGACACGGCGATCATCGGGCGCGGCGGTGGCCTGATCGCCGCCACCGCTGCCACCCACACGCTGCCTCGGGTAGCCATCAGCGGTGCCCAGACCACGGGGAAAGCCTGGCTGGCCGACCTGAACACCCGCACCGACCTGCTGTTGTCCCATGTCACCGCCGACGACACCACCGGCGGGATCGCAAGGGTACGCAGCTCGGGAGCGGCGGTGGTGCGCGGTAACGCCCTGCGCGTCGCCCCCGGCGCACAGGGTGTTGCCGTCGGGTCCGGCGGCTCCGTCACCTCGTACGTGCTGGAATTGGCCGTCGACGTCAGCAGGCTCGTCCGGGCGGAGGGCAGCTCGGCGACGAACACGAACGCCCGGTTGCCGTGCGGGGCTGGTCCGGTGGTGTGCACCGGTCTGACCTGGCGCAACCTCAACACCGGCGCCACCTACTGACGTGCCGGCGACGGCTGTGCTCACAGGGCCTTTCGGGACAGCACCCGGGTGAGATCCGTCATGGTGAGCGCCCGCGAGACCAGCACCGCAACGCCGAACAGGCCACCGGCAAGCGCTGCCTCGATCGGCCACGGGAGGTCGACCAGCCACAGCAGACCGATCGTGGCGACTCCGGCAAGCGCGACGCACGCCACCTCGCGCACGGGCAGCCGCGACGTCATCGCGCGAGCGGCCAGCAGGCAGGTTGAGAGGCCGATGATCAGCTCCGTACCCGCCACAACGGCTGCCGCGCCGGTTGCTCCCCAGCGGGCACACGCCCAGAACTGGGCCGCGAGGTTGACCACCGCCACCGAGACGGTCAGCACCGCGATCGGCCGTACGACGCCCAGCGCCGAGCAGATCGTCGTCCCGACGTAGCCGAGAGTGACACCGACGAAGGCCACGGCCAGCAGCATCAGCGGCCGCACCGCCGGGCCGTAGTCCTCGCCGTAGAGGAACGCGACGAGGACGGGAGCGAGTGCGACCAGCATGACCGCGCTACCGACGCCGACCACCATCCCGGTACGCGTCGCCAGACTGAAGACCAGGTTTCGGCGGTGGCCGTTCATGGACATGCTGGTCGCCACGATCGGCAGTAGTGGAGCCACCAGCATGGCCGGACCGAGCTGGGCGACGTCGAGGAACTTGTAGGCCGCCGAGTAGTAGCCGACCTCAGCGGCACCCTGGAGATGGAACAGGACCACCGAGCCGAGGCGGTAGTAGACCATGACCGCGAGCGAGCTGATGGCGAGCGGCCAGCTCAGCGCGAGGATCCGGCCCACCTCCGTCCAGGACGGCCGACCGAGGGGCACCAGCCTACGGTTGATCATCACGCCGATACCGGTCTGCAGCGTCACGACGGCCACGAAGAGCCAGGCGAGGAGCATCACGTCGCCGCCGGTTCGGGCGATGACCACGACCGCGATCAGCCACAGGACACCCTGGACGAGAGCGAGGATGGCGGATACCTCTGGACGGAACCGGGCGGTCGCCCCGGCCGTGAGGATGGACGCCGCGGACAGCGGTGTGGCGACCGCGACGACGCTGACCACCGCACTGGACTCGCCGAAAAGCCCCTGGGCGGCAGCGACGAGCAGGATCACCGTGGCGACCAGCGCCACCGCCGTGCGGATGGCCAGGCCCGTGGTCAGGATGCGCCCGGCCGACACCTTCTCCCGCGCGATCCGGGAGCTGACCGTGATCGTGGTGCCCATGTCGGCGACCTGCGCGGCCGCCGTACCGAGGGTGAGCGCGAGGGCGAAGACGCCGTACCCGTCAGGGTTCAGGTAGCGGGCGAGCACGGACGTGGTCGCCATGCCAACTGCCATGCCGACCAGCCGCAACCCGAGGGAGACGGCCGTGGCCATGCTGAGCCCGCGGGCCGACCGCGAGCCCGCCGTACCCACCGCCTCGCCGGTCGCGCCGGGCTCAGGCGGGGCGCCGCGTTCTCCCGGCTCGGTCGTCGTAGGCCAGGGCGAGCTCATCGGAGGCACTCCGCGAAAACCTGCTCGTACGCGTCCAACCAGGGCTCTCGGCCGTGTCGCTGCTCGACATACGCCGCGCCGCCGCCCCGCCCGGTCAGCAGCGCTGTCGCCCTCCCGGTCGTCAGCTCCGCCGGTTCCCCGATCACGAGGCCACCGCAGCGGCGCACCAGCTCGGTGCCGGGGTCGCCACGGAAGGCCACGATGGGCAGTCCACTGGCGGCGGCTTCGAGGACGCAGGTAGGCGTGCCATCGGTCTCCGCCCCGCAGTAGAGGTAGAAGTCGGCCGCCGCGAGAAGCTCGGGCACATCCTCCCGGTGGCCGGTGAAATGCACGTCGGCGCTGCTCGCGCCGAGCCGTTCCAGCCGCTCCCGGTCCGGCCCGTCACCGACGACGACCAGGACGCTGCCGCTGGCCAGCGCCGCCGCGATCGCCCGGTCGTGTCGCTTGGCTCGGTGCAGCCGAGCGGCGAGGATGGCTACCCGACGGTGCTGGAACCGGCTCGGAAGCAGGCGCTCGCGCAGCACCGCTCGGGTCGCGGCCGTCGGGGCGGCGTAACGCCGGGTGTCGATCGCGTTTGGCACCACGACCAGCTTGTCCCGCCCGATCACCGGTGCCAGGTCGGCGGCCACCGCATCGCTGACGCAGACCACCCGGGAGACATGCTCGGCGGCGCGCGCGTAACCCGCGAGAAGCAGTCGACCGGCCGCCCCGCCCATCCATCGTCCGTGCTCGGTCCAGACCACCGGGGCTCGGCGGGCCAGCGGTGCCGTCAGCGCGATCTGTTCCCGCTTGAACTGCAGATAGTAGATCGATGAGTCGGCGATCTCCCGGGTCCGGCGCCGTTCCATGGGCACCCGCGCCATTCCGGTGACCATCGTCCGCCTCGACCACTTCGGCCCGAGCGCGATCTCCCGTCGGTCAAGGCCGTGCTCCTCCCAACCCGGGCACCGGCCGTACAACAGGGCGCTGTGCCCGCGCTGCCGCATTCCCTTCCCGAGCGCGACGGTGTGCGCCTCGGCACCACCTGCGGTGTCCGATACGGAGATCACCGTAATGGTCATCGTTGACAAGGCACACCTCACTTCCGGCCCTTGGCCCGGCACTGCTGGGCGACGGTGTACTCGTGTAGGTAGCGGCCGGCTGCGTCCGCCGTGTCGAGCGGTTTCGCCCCGGTGTCGTAGGCGGCCAGGACGGCGTCGCGTACCGCCGAGGCGCTGTTGTCCCGGGCGACGGCGGTGGCAAATTCGGCCAGACCGCCGCACGGCACCACCGCCGTCGGCACACCGAGCCGGGCCGCCACCGCCAGGACACCAGACTGGCTGGCGACCTCGTACGGCGCCACGACGACGTCAGCGGCGGCGACCAGCGCGGTGAAGTCTTCGACGTCCAGATATCGATAGACGGTGGTCACTGCCGCCCCGGTCCGTGCGATCAGCGCGTCGATCTGCCGGCCCGGCCCGAGGTCCTCGCCGACCACCGCTGCCCGCCAGGCGGGCAGTTCCGCCAGTGCCCGGACGAAAAGCTCGGGGTTCTTGTCGGCGCGGACCTGGCCCGCCAGGAGGGCGAGTCTGGCTCCGCCGGAAGTCAGCTTCGCGCGCCAGCCGGCCACGAGGGCCGGGTCCGCGGGTGGGATCCACTGCACCAGGGGTACCCGGGCGACGTTTGCCACCCCTTGGTCGTGCAACCTCCGCCGGTCGGCGTCCGAGTAGACGAGGATCCGGTCAGCGCCCTCCAGTGCGCTGCGCAGCGCACGGCCCGCACCGCGGGCGTTGGACCGGGCGAAAGTGTTGTGCGGGCTGACGACCACGGTCGCGGCGCGCCGGCGGGCAACCGAGATCAGTTCTGGGGTCAACGCGAAACTGCCCTGGATATGGACCACGTCCTCGGCCTTGATCGCACCGCGCAGGTGCGGCAACGTCCGCAGGACGTACCGTGCCGAGGTCCTCGCCTGCCGGACCAGCCGGCTGGATGAGGTGCGGTGCCAGGTGACGCACCGGCAGAGGCGCACCGAGGCGGGAGCCGCCTCGCAGTCGTCGGCGGTATGCACGACGACGTCCACACCGAGTTCCACCAGACCGGAGGCGACCTCGACGCTGTGGTTGAAGACACCGCCCCGTCCGCCCGACTCGACGAGGTGAACCCGCCGGATCACGGCGTCGACTTCCGACCGGCGATGGCGGTCACGGAGTCGGTCAACTCGCCGACCGTCCGAGACCAGCCGAGCGCCTCGCAGTGCTGCCACCCGGTGCGCTCACGCGCGTGTCGCGCGGGCACGTTCCGCAGGGCGTCGACGACCGCCCGCGCGAAGGAGCGTGGATCGTCGCCAACCCAGTAGGCGTCGGCCTTCTGGATGGGTTCGGGAAGGCCCCGAGCCGCGAACGGGCTCATCACGACGGAGCGCCCCCGCGACATCGACTCGGTCAGCTTGAGCTGCGCGCCACCGCCGATGGTCGCGGGCGCGACGGTGAACGCGGCCGCGGCGTATACCTCCGACACGTCGTCGAGAGTGCCGAGCACGGCAACGCCGGGGACGGCGTCGAGTTCGGGAGCCAGCGTCTCGCTACGCCGGCCGGCGACCACCAGCCGCGCCTCGGGAAATTCCGCGCGAGCCAACGGCCAGACGTCCCGCACCAGTGTCCGGAGCGCCAGCACGTTCGGTTCGTAGTCGTACGACGCCAGCGCGAGCACGTACCCGTCCGCCGGTGAGGGGTGGTAGGGCAGGACGTCAACGCCGTTGGGGGCGAGGACGACGTCGCGAGTCCAGCCTCGCAGCACATCCAGATCCGGCCGGGAGAGGGCGACGCAGAGGGCCGCGCGGGCGGCGACCCGGGGCTCCCAGTGGCCGGCCTTGGCCGCCTCGGCACGGCGGGCCATTCGTTGCCATCCGTGAGCCGACGTCACCAGGGTCCGCAGGCGACGGCTCTCGATGTTGGCGAACTCGACGACGTTTGCGACTCGCCGGGACGCCGGAGGAGCCCACGCCGCCAGATAGGAGTGCGACCAGTAGACCGCGTCGGGACGGAACTCGTCGCACAGCGCGTCGAGGGCCCCGGCCACGGGCGCCAGATAGTGTCCACCCAAGTGCGGTCGACCGGACACGCGGGTGCGTAGCGCCGGTGGCGGCGACCAGGGCAGCGCCCGAGTCGCGACCGGGGGCTCATCGTCGTGCCGGCCGTGGTCGGGAAAGGTGACCAGCACCTCGACGTCACGGCTGAGCGCCTCGGCCACCCGGGCGGTGCGGATCCGCCCGCCGTGCTGTGCCGGCCAGGGCGGTTCGACGCTGACCACCAGAACCCGACTCATCCCCCCGACACCCCCGTCTGTGACCGCGGCGCGGTCGGCGATCGTTGCTCACGGCGCGCTATCGTCCCCGGCCCAGCTCGTTCTCCAGCAGGGTGCGCAGCACTGCGCCACGGCCTTCCCAGCCCTGCTCCGCCGCGCTCGCCATCCGGTCGGCCACCACGGTGTCGGACACCGGGTCGAGCAACTCCACCACACGGGCTGCGAAGTCATCGGCCTCGGCGACCGTGACGTGAGAATTCGTCTCGGCGAGCTCTCGCACCGACGGCAGCCCGGTGCTGAGTACCGCCAGACCGGAGGAGAGGTATTCGAAGCACTTCAGCGGGCTCACGCCCCGCGTGTAATCGTTGATCGCGTACGGGATGAGCCCCACGGCGCAGGTGCCGGCGATCTCGGCCAACCGCGCGGGGGTGAGGACACCGAGATGGCGGGCGCCCAACTCCTCGAGACGCCGCAGCTCAACGTCGAAGCTGCCGCCACCGGCGGCGAGCGGTCCGGCCAGCAGCAGCTCCCCCCGGCCGCGCAGGGCGGTGGCGACCGATTCGAGCAGCCGTAGGTCGAGCTTGTGGACGGTGAGGTTGCCGGAGAAGAGCACGGCGGGACGGCGCTCGGCCACTGGCCGGCTCGCCGCCGTGAAGACCGACACGTCCGCAACGTTCGGCAGCAGCTCGATTCGGGGAAAGCCGACGGCGGCGAGATGTTCCCGCACGGCCGTGCTGGTGGCGATGGCCACGGTGGTGCGCGACGACAGGGACGCCTCGCCACGGCCTACCGCCACGGCGTCCACGCCGGGGAAGGTCGCCAACAGGTCCACGCAGTGGTAGATCACGACGTCCGCCGACGCCTCCAGCCCGTACGTGACCGGGGTGAACGTCCAGAGGACGCGCGGCCGGGGGCCCGCCAGCCAGTCGCTGGTGGCGCGACGCAGCAGCGCCCGGTTGACCGGGAATGTCGGTGCCCGGTGTACCGGCAGCACCAGCGGCGACACGATCTGCGCGCCGGGTGGCCGGGGCCGGTGAGCCGGGGCGGCGTGCTCGCCGCCGAACGCCCGGCGGGCCCTCGACGCCATCCGGACGACATCGTCGCGCCGCAGCCTTGGCCGGCGTAGACCCAGTGACTCGACGAATGTCACCCGGGTGGTGTGGGCGAGTTCGCGCGCGACGTAATGCTGATTGGTCGCGATCGGGGAATCCCACTCGGCCGTGCCCAACATCAGAACGTCCGCCACCGACCCGTCACCGAGCCGGGACTGCTCCGGCACGGAGGCCGTCACCATAGGTCAACTCCCGCTCGCAGTGCTCTGAGCCCGGCGCAAGACTAAGGGAGGCGGCAGGCGAAGCCAATACCCGCCGGTCCGGCCCGGTCCCGGATGCCGAGGTCGGCTACGCCTCTTCGGCCAACCAGGCGGCGATGTTCGCCTGAAAGGCCTGGGGGGTGAACCGTCGGGCATTGGCCATGGTCGCCGCTGCGGACAGTCGCGTCGCCCGCCTTACCGGCGCCACGTACGCGGCCGGGTCGGTGGCGTCGAGAAGGACGCCGGTCTCGTCCGTCACCACGGTCTCCAGCAGGCCGCCACGGGCCCAGCCGACAACCGGCGTGCCGCAGGCCTGCGCCTCCACCGGAATCATGCCGAAATCCTCGAGCGCCGGATAGAGCAGCGCCATCGCCCCCCAGTACAGCTCGCGGAGCCGCTCCTTCGAGGGCCGAAACTCGAACTCGACCGGCACGTCGACCCGGGCAGCCAGCCGACGCAGGTTCTCCTCCTCCGGCCCTCCCCCGGCGATCACCAGAGGCAGGCGGGCCGCCGCGGCAATCTCGATCATCAGGTCGAAGTTCTTGTACGTGACCCAGCGGCCGACACCCAGCAGATAGCGGCGGTCCTGGTCACGCACCTGGGCCGGGGCCGCCCCGAAGTAGTCCACCTCGACCGGCGGGTTGATCACCCTTGCGTCGCGCCCCCAGTAGCGACGAATCCGTGCCTGCACCTCAAGGGAGTTCGCCGCGTAGCTGTGCACGTGCCGGCTCAGCCTCCGGTCACCTGCCTGGAGCACGGCGCGCACCGGTGCGAGCAGAGCGTTGGCGCCCCGCTGGTCCAGCTCCGGGCTCCAGACGTAGCGGGCCGGTGAGTGCACGTAGCTGAGGTGCCGGGTCCGATCCGGATTCCCGATCTTGGCAGTGTGCGCGAAGGCGTGACTCGACGACACAACGACGTCGTATCTTTTGCGGGTCAGCGTCCGCCAGGTCAACGGCATGGCGGGCAGCGCGAGGGCCTTGTTGCGCCGCAACGGGGTCTTCGCCATCCAGGACTCCTGGATGGCCTGGTCAACTGTGGCGTCATCGTCCTTCCACAGGACGAAGCGGTCCGCGTGCGGTACGACCTCGGCCATGCTCAGGAAGACCTGCTCGGAACCGCCGGTGGCACCGAACCACTCGTGGATCAGAGCGACACGACGGTCGGCGAGCGGTCGGCGCGCGGCCTCGGGTGTGGACGATGAGAGAGTCATCAGAAGACGGTGACGTCCCGGATGTAGCCGGCGAAGCGACGCAGTTGATACGCCTCGGGGACCGGTGCGGTCATCCGGACGACAACCTGGCGATTGATCAGACCCGCCTCGCCACTACGGAAGTAGGCGACGACGACCAGGCCGTGTCGCTTCTCACCGTCGATCTCGATGATCTGCTCGGCGAAGCTGCCGTACTGGCCGCTGCGGATCCACTGTGCACCCCAGGCCTCCTCGACCGCACGCATGGCGTTCTGCCACTGTTCGTTGCACGGTTCGGGACAGTTCCGCACGATCAGCTCGCCGCCGGTCAACTGGTTGCCCAACGCCGCGTTGCCGCAGTTGTACTTGACGTACCCGTCGGCCCGGGCGACGAGCGTGCACGTCCAGCCCTCCGGCACCTTGACCGGGAATCCGACCCCCTCGAGATCGACCAGCGTCTGCACCTGGTCCCGCTCCGTGAACTTTGGCCACTGCGTCGGCCACGCGCCGGGCTCCGGTGGCTCGATACCGGGCGACTGCGGCGGCGCGGTCGGCATCGGCGGCGGCGCCGCCATGTCGGGAGTCGACGCCACTGGCGGCACGGGGGCGTCGTTCCCACGGGAAAGCAGGGCGACGGCACCGGCGCTGGCGAGCACCACCAGGGCCAGTGCGGCGGCACCGATCCACAGCCCGGTACGCCGACGGGGCGGTCCCGAGGGTGTGATTCGACGGACGGGCGAGGCGAACGGGTCGCGGGGGGTGACGTCGACCGGCACCGGGTGTGGGGACGGAGAGGACGGTGCCAGCCCTGCGCCCGTCGCTGCCGGCGAGGCCGGAGCGCCGGAGATCGGGTGCGAGGCGAGCGCGGGCTGGTAGGGGATCGCCCCCGCCTGCGCTGCCCACGGCGGCTGCGGAGCGCCGGACGTCGGCTCGGGTGCCCCGGAGACCGGCTGCGGCGGCGCCGACACCGGTGGCGCCGAGGTCGGTGACGGGGAAGTCTGGACCGGCGTGTACTCGACGCCAAGGGAACGGAACAGCTTCTCCGCGCCCGGCCCGGCCTCGGCCGGATACGCCACCCACGGCGCGGCGGCGGAGAAGTCCGCATACGTGTAGGCCATATCCGAACCCTGGGCCAACGAGGTGACCATCCCCGCGAACGCCTCGCGCCAGCCCTCAGAGGCGGCCACCGTGGCGTCCAGGACGGCCACCGTGACGAGGCGCCCCTTGTCGTCGATGGCTGCCCACGCCTTGCCGACCGGCGACCCGCCCAGCAGGTGGGTGTACCGGTACGGGCCATCCGGCTGCATGGCAACTCCTCTGCTCGACCGCCGTGCGGATCCTATCGACCCGTCGCACCTCACCCTGCCCACCGGTCACCACACTCCGGGTGATCTTCCCGTAACCGCAGCTCAGCAGTAGTCCACTATGGAACTGTGAGATAGCTTGCTCAATGAAAGTTTTTATGCATAGAGTCATGGAATGAATGAGGCAGCTGCCATGGCGCCGACCGAACGGGTCGTCGGCCTGTTCGACGGGGTTCGGCTGACCCCGACGCAGCGGCGCATCGCGCACTGCCTGGTGCAGCAC
Organism: Micromonospora phaseoli; assembly: GCF_900109115.1. GTDB lineage: Bacteria > Actinomycetota > Actinomycetes > Mycobacteriales > Micromonosporaceae > Micromonospora > Micromonospora phaseoli. Next base: position 178,488 of record NZ_FNYV01000010.1, on the reverse strand, counting down.
GCTCCCGCCATCGGCTACCTCTCCGCCGCCGAGGTCGCCGAGTTGGCCGGGGTCAGTCAGCCGTCGGTCACCCGGTTCGCGGTGGCGCTGGGCCACGACGGCTACCCCGCCCTGCGCCGCCGGCTGCGCGAGCTGACCGCCGCCGCGCCCGGTCCGGCCACCGCCGGCAACGAGCTCCAGCAGGCGGTACGCGCCGAGATCGGCAATCTGGATCGGCTGGCCGGACAGCTCGCCGACCGGGAGCGGATCGCCGAGATCGGCCGGCTGCTCGCCGCCAGCCGACCGTTGCCGGTGCTCGGTCTGCGGGCCGCCGCGCCGCTGGCCGCCTACTTCGCCTACTTCGCGGCCAAGGTGCATCCGGACGTGCGGGTGCTCGACGACGGTGGCAGCCTGCTCACCGACCGTCTTGAGCAGGCCGCCGAGGCCGGGGCGACCGCGCTGCTGGCGTTCGTGCTGCCCCGCTACCCCCGGGAGACCCTGGACGCGCTCCGCGAGGCCCGCGACGCGGGGCTGACCGTGGTCGCGATCACCGACTCGCCGGTCAGCCCGGCGGCCGAGTACGCCGACCTGGTGCTGCCCGCGGCGGTCGGCGCGCAGCTCGTCTTCGACCTGCACACCGCCCCGATGACCCTGGCCATGGTGCTGCTCCAGGCGATCTGCGATGCCGCGCCGGCCGAGACCCAGCGGCGGCTGGAGGCCTTCGAAGCCTCGGCCACCCGTCGACAGTTGTTCCTCGGTTAGGAGGAGATCCGCGATGACGCGATCCGACCAGGCCGCCCCCGGCACGGGACCCATTCAGGCCGCGCCCGGCGCGGGACCCATCCGCGCCGCGCGCGGCAGCGAGCGCACCGCCCGCGGTTGGCCGCAGGAGGCCGCGCTGCGGATGCTGATGAACAACCTCGACCCCGAGGTGGCCGAGCGCCCCGACGACCTGGTCGTCTACGGCGGCACCGGGAAGGCGGCCCGGGACTGGCCGTCGTACCACGCCCTGGTGCGTACGCTGACCGACCTGCGCGACGACGAGACGATGCTGGTGCAGTCGGGCCGGCCGGTCGGGGTGATGCGTACCCACGAGTGGGCGCCCCGGGTGCTGCTGGCCAACTCCAACCTGGTCGGCGACTGGGCCACCTGGCCGGAGTTCCGTCGCCTGGAGCAGCTCGGCCTGACCATGTACGGCCAGATGACCGCCGGGTCGTGGATCTACATCGGCACCCAGGGCATCCTCCAGGGCACCTACGAGACGTTCGCCGCCGTGGCCGCCAAGCTCGCCGGGGCCCGCGACGGGCAGCAGACCGGCGACGGCACCCTCGCGGGCACGCTGACGCTGACCGCCGGGTGCGGCGGGATGGGCGGGGCCCAGCCCCTCGCGGTCACCATGAACGGCGGCGTCTGCCTGATCGTGGACGTGGACCGCAGCCGGCTGGAGCGGCGCAGGCACGACCGCTACCTCGACGAGATCGCCGACAGCCTGGACGACGCGGTGCAGCGGGCCCTCGCGGCGAAGCGGGATCGGCGGGCACTGAGCGTGGGGGTGGTCGGCAACGCCGCCACGGTCTTCCCGGAGCTGCTGCGCCGGGGCGTGCCGATCGACATCGTCACCGACCAGACCAGCGCGCACGACCCGCTGTCGTACTTGCCGGAGGGGGTGGAGCTGGCCGACGCCCGGGACTACGCGACGGCCAAGCCGGCCGAGTTCACCGACCGGGCGCGGGCCTCGATGGCCAGACATGTCGAGGCGATGGTCGGCTTCCTCGACGCCGGCGCGGAGGTCTTCGACTACGGCAACTCGATCCGGGGGGAGGCACGGCTCGGCGGGTACGACCGGGCGTTCGACTTTCCCGGTTTCGTGCCGGCGTACATCCGGCCGCTGTTCTGCGAGGGCAAGGGCCCGTTCCGGTGGGCGGCGCTCTCCGGCGACCCGGCCGACATCGCCGCCACCGACCGGGCGATCCTGGAGCTCTTCCCGGAGAACGAGTCCCTCGCCCGGTGGATGCGGCTGGCCGGCGAGCGGGTCGCCTTCCAGGGCCTGCCGGCACGGATCTGCTGGCTCGGCTACGGCGAACGGGACAGAGCAGGCGTACGGTTCAACGACATGGTCGCCTCCGGCGAGCTGAGCGCACCGGTGGTGATCGGCCGGGACCACCTGGACTGCGGCAGCGTGGCCAGCCCGTACCGGGAGACCGAGGCGATGGCCGACGGCTCCGACGCGATCGCCGACTGGCCGCTGCTCAACGCGCTGGTCAACACCGCCAGCGGGGCGTCCTGGGTCTCCATCCACCACGGCGGCGGGGTGGGCATCGGCCGCTCCATCCACGCCGGCCAGGTCTGCGTCGCCGACGGCAGCGCCCTGGCCGGGCAGAAGATCGAGCGGGTGCTGACCAACGACCCGGCGATGGGCGTCATCCGGCACGTCGACGCCGGGTACGACACCCCGCACACCGGCGTCCGCATCCCGATGGCGGAGTGAGGAAGGGCCCCTTGTCAACGCATACGGTAGAGGAAGGGTCCCTTCCTGACAGGTTCCGGAAGCTGTGGGACGAGATCGCCCCGATCGGGCGCGATCCGGGCAGCGGCGGCTACCTGCGTTACGCGCTCACCGAGCCCGAGCTGCGGCTGCGCGGCTGGTTCCGGGAGCAGGCCGACGCGCGGGACATGCCGGTGCGCGAGGACGGCAACGGCAACCTGTTCGCCTGGTGGGGCGACCCGGACGCCGGGGACGCGGTGCTGACCGGCAGCCACTTCGACTCGGTGCCGCACGGCGGGGCGTACGACGGGCCGCTGGGCATCGTCAGCGCGTGGCTGGCCGTGGACGAGCTGCGCGCGGCCGGCGTCGCACCGGCCCGGCCGCTGGTCGTCGGCGCGTTCGTCGAGGAGGAAGGCGCGCGGTTCGGCGTACCGTGCCTGGGTTCGCGGCTGCTCACCGGGCAGATCGCCCCGGAGCGGGCGGCCGGGCTGCGCGACGCGGCCGGGGTGAGCTTCGCCGAGGCGCTGGGTGACCGGCCGGCGGGCGCCGACCCGGCGCTGCTCGGCCGGCTGGCCGCCTTCGTGGAGCTGCACGTGGAGCAGGGCCGCGCGCTGGTCGACCAGGCCGCGCCGGTGGCGGTGGCCAGCGCGATCTGGCCGCACGGCCGCTGGCGCTTCGAGGTCACCGGCGAGGGGAACCACGCCGGTACGACCCGGATGGCGGACCGCCGCGATCCCATGTTGACGTACGCCTTCACGGTGCTGGCGGCGAACAAGGAGGCCCGGCTTCGCGACGCCCACGCCACCGTGGGTCGGGTGGCCGTGGAGCCGAACGCGACAAACGCCATCCCGTCGCGGGTGACCGGGTGGTTGGACGCCCGCGCCGCCGAGCCGGAGACGCTGACCGGCCTGGTCGAGGCGGTCCGCGCCAAGGCCGCCGAACGGGCCCGGCGCGACGGCACCGAGGTTACCGTGGTCGAGGAGTCGGCGACCCCGCTGGTGGCCTTCGACGGTGGACTGGCCGACCGGCTGGCGCAGCTGCTGCACGCCCCGGTGCTGCCCACCGGTGCGGGTCACGACGCGGGGGTGCTGGCCGCGCACGTTCCCACGGCGATGCTCTTCGTCCGTAACCCCACCGGCGTTTCGCACTCCCCCGCCGAGTCGGCCACCGACGTCGACTGCGCCGCCGGGGTGACCGCCCTGGCCCGGGTACTTGAGGATCTGACCGGATGACCTCGACCCGCTGGCTCGCCGAGTACGCGTGGCTGCCCGAGCAGGCCGAGCCCACCGCGGACGTACTGATCGAGACGGTCAACGACCGGATCACCGGGGTGACCCCGCTGACGCCGGCCGGTCGGCCCGACGCCGGCGTCGACGTGCTGGTCGACGCGGTCCGGCTGCCGGGGCTGACGCTGCCAGGGCTGGCCAACGCCCACTCGCACGCCTTCCACCGGGCGCTGCGTGGACGCACCCACGCGGGGCGCGGCGACTTCTGGAGCTGGCGCGACCAGATGTACGCCGTCGCCGCCCGCCTGGACCCGGATTCCTATCTGGCGCTGGCGCGGGCGGTCTACGCCGAGATGGCGCTGGCCGGCATCACCTGCGTGGGCGAGTTCCACTACCTGCACCACGGGCCGGGCGGCACCCGGTACGCCGACCCGAACGCGATGGGAGCGGCGCTGGTCGAGGCGGCGGCCCACGCCGGGATCCGGTTGACCCTGCTGGACGCCTGCTACCTGACCGCTTCCGTGGACGGCCAGCCGCTGACCGGGCCGCAGCTGCGCTTCGGCGACGGCGACGCGCTGCGCTGGGCGGAGCGGGTCGAGGAGTTCAGCCCGGAGGGCGGGCACGCCCGGGTGGGCGCGGCGATCCACTCCGTCCGTGCGGTGCCGGCCGACCAGCTCGCCACGGTCGCCGCCTGGGCGGACCACCGCGACGCACCACTGCACGTGCACCTGTCGGAGCAGCCCGCCGAGAACGACGCCTGCCGGGCGGTGCACGGCCGCACCCCGACCCGCCTGCTCGCCGAGCACGGGGTCCTGCGCCGGTCCACCACGGCGGTGCACGCCACCCACCCCACCAGTGCCGACGTGGGCCTGCTGAGCGAGAGCCGGAGCGGGGTCTGCCTCTGCCCGACCACCGAGCGGGACCTCGCCGACGGTATCGGACCGGCCCGTCGGATGGCCGACGCCGGCATCCCGCTCAGCCTGGGCAGCGACAGTCACGCCGTGATCGACCCGTTCGAGGAGGCGCGGGCCGTCGAGCTGGACGAGCGGTTGCGTACCCGCCGGCGCGGCCACTTCGCCCCGGCGGAGCTGCTGACCGCGGCGAGCCAGGCCGGACATGCCGCGCTTGGCTGGACCGACGCCGGCCGGATCGCGGTAGGTGACCGCGCCGACCTGGTGACGGTGCGGCTGGACAGCGTACGCACGGCCGGGGTGAGGGCGGCGGGCGTCTGGTTCGCGGCGAGCGCCGCCGACGTCGCGCAGGTGGTGGTGGACGGGCGGGTCCTGGTGCGCGACGGCCGCCACCTGACCGTCGACGTGCCGCAGGAACTGTCCGCCGCTATCGCGGAGGTGACACCCCGATGAGTCTGCTGGTGGACAACATCGGTGAGCTGGTCACCAACGAGGCCGGTCGGGGCGAGGGCGGGCCGCTGGGCATCCGCCGCCGGGCCGCGGTGCTCGTCGAGGACGGCGAGGTGGCCTGGGTCGGCCCGGCCGCGGACGCGCCGGCCGCCGAGCGGCGGATCGACGCCCGGGGGGCGGCGGTGCTGCCCGGTTTCGTGGACAGTCACGCCCACCTGGTGTTCGCCGGGGACCGGGCCGCCGAGTTCGCCGCCCGGATGGCGGGGCAGCCGTACACCGGTGGTGGCATCCGGACCACGGTCGGCGCCACCCGCGCCGCCTCCGACGGCGAGCTGCGCGCGACCGTGCGCCGGCTGCACGCCGAGGCGTTGCGGCAGGGCACCACCACGATCGAGATCAAGAGTGGGTACGGCCTCACCGTCGCCGACGAGGCCCGCTCGCTGCGGATCGCCGCCGAGGTCACCGGGGAGACCACCTTTCTCGGCGCGCACGTGGTCCCGCCCGAGTACGCCGACCGCCCCGACGAGTACGTGGGGCTGGTCTGCGGGCCGATGCTGGCGGCTGCCCGGCCGTACGCCCGCTGGATCGACGTGTTCTGCGAGCGGGGCGCCTTCGACGCCGACCATGCCCGGGCGATCCTGACCTGCGGGCAGGCGGTCGGCCTGGGCGTACGGCTGCACGCCAACCAGCTCGGCCACGGCCCGGGCGTGCAGCTCGGGGTGGAGTTGGGTGCGGCCAGCGTGGACCACTGCACGCACCTGACCGACGCCGACGTCGACGCGCTGGCGTCGACCCGGTTCGACTGCATGTGCCACGAAGGCGGGCACACCACCACCGTCGCCACGCTGCTGCCCGGCGCCGAGTTCTCCACCCGCTCGCCCTATCCCGACGCGCGCCGGCTACTCGACGCCGGCGTCACCGTGGCGCTGGCCACCGACTGCAATCCCGGCTCGTCGTACACGTCGTCGATGCCGTTCTGCGTCGCGCTGGCCGTACGCGAGATGCGGATGACCCCGGCGGAGGCGGTGTGGGCGGCGACCGCCGGTGGCGCGCGGGCGCTGCGCCGCGACGACATCGGCGTGCTGCGGCCCGGCGCGCGGGCCGACCTGATCATCCTCGACGCCCCGTCCCACCTGCACCTGGCCTACCGGCCCGGGGTACCCCTGATCCGCAAGGTTCTGCACAACGGAGTTCCGCAATGACCGTGACCATCCAGCCCACCGGGATCTCCCCCGCCGACGTGCTCGCCGTGGCCCGCGGCACCGCCAAGATCGTCATCGACCCGGCCACCATCGACGCGATGGCGACCAGCCGGTCCATCGTGGCGGGCATCGAGGCCGCGGGACGTCCCGTCTACGGCGTCTCCACCGGTTTCGGGGCACTGGCCAATACCTTCGTCGCCCCCGAGCGCCGCGCCGAGCTGCAGCACGCGCTGATCCGCTCGCACGCCGCCGGGGTGGGCGCACCGATGCCCCGGGAGGTGGTGCGGGCGATGATGCTGTTGCGGGTGCGTTCGCTGGCGCTCGGGCACTCCGGGGTACGACCGCTGGTCGCCGAGGCCCTGGTGGAGCTGCTCAACCACGACGTCACCCCGTGGGTGCCGGAACACGGGTCGCTGGGCGCCTCCGGCGACCTGGCACCGCTGGCGCACTGCGCCCTGGTGCTGCTCGGCGAGGGCTGGGTGCTCGGCCCGGACGGCGAGCGGGTGCCCGCCGCGGCGGCGCTGGGCCGGGCCGGCCTCGCCCCCGTGCAGCTGGCCGCCAAGGAGGGGCTGGCGCTGATCAACGGCACCGACGGCATGCTCGGCATGCTGCTGCTGGCGATCCACGACGCGGCACACCTGTTCACCATGGCCGACGTGACCGCCGCGCTGGCGATCGAGGCGATGCTCGGCTCGGAGCGACCGTTCCGGCCGGAGCTGCACGCCATCCGCCCGCACCCGGGGCAGGGCGTGTCGGCGGCGAACATCCACCGGTTGCTGCAGGACTCGGCGGTGATGGACTCGCACCGCGACGACCTGGCGCACGCGGTGCAGGACGCGTACTCGATGCGCTGCGCTCCGCAGGTCGCCGGCGCGGCCCGGGACACCCTGGACTTCGTCCGCACCGTCGCCTCCCGCGAGCTGGTCTCGGTGGTGGACAACCCGGTGGTGCTGCCGGACGGCCAGGTCGAGTCGACCGGCAACTTCCACGGCGCTCCGCTGGGCTTCGCGGCGGACTTCCTGGCCATCGCCGCCGCCGAGGTGGGTGCGATCTCCGAGCGCCGGGTGGACCGGCTGCTCGACGTGACCCGGTCCCGGGACCTGCCGGCCTTCCTCTCCCCCGACGCGGGCGTCAACTCCGGGCTGATGATCGCCCAGTACACGGCGGCCGGGATCGTCGCGGAGAACCGGCGGCTGGCCGCGCCCGCCTCGGTCGACTCGCTGCCCACCAGCGGCATGCAGGAGGACCACGTCTCGATGGGCTGGGCGGCGGCCAAGAAGCTGCGTACGGTGCTGGACAACCTGACCAGCCTGCTCGCGGTGGAGCTGCTCGCCGCCGTACGCGGATTGCAGCTGCGGGCGCCGCTGACGCCGTCGCCGGCCGGGCGGGCGGCCATCGCCGCACTCCGTCCGGCGGCCGGCGAGCCCGGCCCGGACGTCTTCCTCGCCCCGGTGCTGGAGGCCGCCCGCACCGTGCTGGCCAGCCCCGACCTCCGCGCCGCCATCGAGGTCGAGCTGGGCCCCCTCGGCTAGCCGATCGTGCTGAGCCGACGGGCCACCAGGATCTCGGGTACGCAGTCGTTCAGGCGGTCGGCGGAAGCACCTTGGCGACCAGGGCGGCCAACTCACGCAGCGCTTTGCCGCGGTGGCTGATGGCGTCCTTCTCGTCGGGGCTCAACTCGGCGTTGGTGCGGTCCTGGCCGTCGCCGAGGAAGATCGGGTCGTAGCCGAAGCCGCCGTCGCCGCGCGGGGCGCGCAGCAGCCGGCCCGCCTGCCGGCCGTCGACGAGATGCTCCTTGCCGCCGGGCAGCACCAACGCGACCGTGCAGACGAAGGAGGCGCCCCGGTGCCCGTCCGGCACGTCGCCGATCTGGTCGAGCACCAACTGGAGGTTGGCCTGGTCGTCGCCGTGCCGGCCGGCCCAGCGGGCGCTGAACACCCCCGGCATCCCGTTGAGCGCGTCGACGGCCAGCCCGGAGTCGTCGGCGATCGTCGGCAGGCCGGTACGCCGGCACCCCTCCCGCGCCTTGATCAGCGCGTTCTCACCGAAGGTCAGCCCGGTCTCCGGCAGCTCGGGATACGCCTCGACGTCGTCGAGCCCGATCAGGGCGACCCGGTGCGCGCCGAGCGCCCCGTCCAGGATTCGCTGCAGCTCGATCAGCTTCTTGCGGTTCCGGGTGGCGAGCAGGACCTTGTTCATTGGAGCAGCGCCTTCCGCTGGGCTTCGGCCAGGTCCAGACAGCCCAGGACGGCCAGGTCGAGCAGGGCGTCCAGCTGCTCGCGGGCGAACACGCCCGCCTCGCCGGTGCCCTGCACCTCGACGAAATCGCCGGTGCCGGTGCAGACCACGTTCATGTCGACCTCGGCCGCCACGTCCTCTTCGTAGCACAGGTCGAGGCGCGGCTCCCCGCCGATCAGACCGACACTGATCGCGGCCACCGAACGGTGCATCACCGCCTCCGGCTTGCCGGTCAGGGCCTTGCGCGCGGCGAGCCAGTGCACCGCGTCGTGCAGGGCCACGTAGGCGCCGGTGATCGCCGCGGTCCGGGTGCCGCCGTCGGCCTGCAGGACGTCGCAGTCGAGCACGATCGAGTTCTCGCCGAGCGCCTTCAGGTCGATGCCCGCGCGCAGGCTCCGGCCGATCAGCCGGGAGATCTCGTGGGTACGCCCGCCGACCCGACCCTTGATGCTCTCCCGGTCGGACCGGGTGTTGGTGGCCCGGGGCAGCATCGCGTACTCCGCGGTCACCCAGCCCAGCCCGGAGCCTCGCCGCCAGCGGGGCACACCCTCGGTGACGCTCGCCGTGCAGAGCACCCGGGTCGCGCCGAACTCCACCAGCACCGACCCCTCCGGATGGGTGCTCCAGCCGCGGGTCAGGGTCACCGGTCGAAGTTGGTCGGGTCGCCGCCCGTCAGGTCGCGCCATGCCTGCACCCTATGTGGTGCGCTGATCGAACCATCCCGGGGTGTCCGCCCGTCGGTCACGACGCCGCCGGCAGGTCGACGACCGGGGTGGCGGCCCGGGCGGCCCGGTAGTGCCCGACGAGTTCGTCACCGACCGACGCCCAGCTGCGCCCGCTGACCGCCGCGCGCGCCGCGAGGCCGTACGCCTGGCGGCGGGACGCGTCGGCGACCAGCGCGGCCACCGCCTCGGCGACCGCCACCTCGTCCCCGGGCGGCACCAGGGTCCCGGTGCTCCCGGGCGTGACCAGATCGACCGGTCCGCCGCTGGCCGGCGCGACCACCGGCACCCCGCTGGCGAGCGCCTCCTGGATGGTCTGGCCGAAGGTCTCGTGCGGTCCGGTGTGCACGAACACGTCGAGGCTGGCGTAGAGGCGGGCCAGCGCGTCGCCCTGCTGCACGCCGAGGAAGCGCACCCCCGGCAGGTCCCGTTCGAGCTGGCGGCGCGCGGGACCGTCACCGGCGACGACGACCCGGACACCGGGCAGCCGGGCGGTGGCGGCGAGCAGTTCAACCCGCTTCTCCGGAGCGAGCCGCCCGACGTAGCCGACCAGAAGTTCACCTCCGGGCGCGAGCGCTCGGCGCAGGCTCGGGCAGCGCTGGCCGGGGTGGAAACGCTCGGCGTCGACGCCCCGGCGCCACAACCAGACCCGCTGCACACCGTGGGCGGCGAGGTCGGCGGCGGCCCGGGTCGAGGGGGCCAGCGTGCGCCGCGCCGAGTTGTGGATCTCCCGCAGCCGCCGCCAGGCCGCGGCCTCACCCCAGCCGACCCGGTACGCGCGGGCGTAGGCGGCCACATCGGTCTGGTAGACCGCGACGGTGGGCAGCCCGTGCCGGGCCGCCAGCACGGCCGCCCGCGCGCCGAGGACGAACGGACTGGCCAGGTGCACCACGTCGGGTGCGTGCTCCAACAGCACGCCGGCCAGCCGGTTGTTCGTCGGCACACCGAGCCGGAAACCCTGGTATCGGGGCAGCGGCACGCTCGGGATGCGGACCACCGGGTAGGGGTACCGGTCGGTGTCGCGGCGCAGCGCCCCGGGCGGGGCGGGAGCGATCACCAGCGGCTGGTGGCCGCGGGTGACCAGGTGCTCGGCGGCCCGCACGACCGAATGTGCGACACCGTTGACGTCCGGCGGGAACGACTCGGTCACGATGGCGATCCGCATGCCTCCCACCGTGGGGGCGGCAGCGAAGGTCCAGGAGACGTCCGGCTGGCCGGCCGGCGAACACTGCGGCACGAACCCGCGCCGGGCGGGTCAGATCTCGTAGCTGGCGCCGGGGCGGACCACTTCCAGCGGGCCGGCGTACGCGGCCGAGGCGGCGGCCACCGTGTGTGCCTCACTGCCCCAGGCGGGGACCAGGTGGGTCAGCAGCAGCCGCCCGACATTGGCCTTGGCCGCCGCCTCGCCCGCCTCGCCGCCGGTGAGGTGGAGATCCGGCGGGTTGTCGGCGCCGTCGAGGTAGCTGGCCTCGCAGAGGAAGACGTCGGCGTTCTGAGCCAGGCGCAGCAGCGCCTCGCAGGGGGCGGTGTCCGAGGAGTAGCAGAGCACCCGCCCGGCGTGCTCCAGGCGGACGCCGTAGGTCTCCACCGGATGCAGCACCCGGTCGACCGTGACGGTGAACGGGCCGATCGGGAAGGTGCCGGGTTGCAGCGAGTAGAACTGATAGACGTCCTCGACCGTGCTGTCCTCCTGCCCGTAGGCGGCGGCCAGCCGGTCGGGGGCACCGGCGGGGGCGTAGACCGGCAGTGGCGGATACGGGCCGTCGGGGGCGTACCGGCGCACCACCACGTAGGTCGCGGCGTCGAGCATGTGGTCGCAGTGCAGGTGGGTCAGGAGGATCGCGTCGGGGGCGTGCAGCCCGGCGTAGCGCTGGAGGGTGGACAGCGAGCCCGGGCCGAAGTCGACCAGGAGGCGGAAGTCCTCGGTCTCGACCAGATAGGCCGAGCAGGGGGACTCGGGTCCGGGGAAGCTGCCCGCACAGCCCAGGACGGTCAGTCGCATCGAGTTGTCTCGCTGTCACGGTAGGTAGTGATCGTGCCGGCCGCCGCTCCGGCGGTGATCACTACCGACGCGTACGCCACGCTGCGCAGCCTACGCCCGCCCGTGCAAGGGCAAGAATGATCTGCAGGAAGTTGTCACCAACGTGACACCGGTTTCGCCCGTCCGATCGACTCCCGATCACCGGAGTGGTTGGTGCGGACCGACCAACGCGACGAGGGCCACCGGCGGCGTGCCGGTAGCCCTCGTCGGATGCCGCTCGCGCCGCAGGTCAGGCCCAGAGCTGACCCTCCAGAGCCTCCTCGGCGTCGGCGAGGGTGCCGCCGTACGCCCCGGTGCTCAGATATTTCCAGCCGCCGTCACTGACCACGAACGCCACATCGGCGCGGCGCCCGTCGCGTACCGCCTCGTGCGCCACCGCCAACGCGGCGTGCAGGACAGCTCCGGTGGAGAAGCCGACGAAGAGGCCCTCCACCTCCACCAGTTGCCGGGTACGCAGCACCGCGTCCCGGGTGCCGACGGAGAACCGCCGGGTGAGCACGGTGGCGTCGTAGAGCTCCGGGACATACCCCTCGTCGATGTTGCGCAGGCCGTAGACCAACTCGCCGTACCGTGGCTCGGCGGCGATGATCTGAATGCCCTCTACCTTCTCGCGCAGGTAGCGACCGGTGCCCATCAGGGTGCCCGTGGTGCCCAGACCGGCCACGAAGTGGGTGACCGTCGGCAGATCGTGCAGCAGCTCGGGGCCGGTCGTCTCGTAGTGCGCCCGGGCGTTCGCCTCGTTGCCGTACTGGAAGAGCATCACCCAGTCCGGGTGCTCGGTGGCGATCTGCTTGGCGGTGGCCACCGCCTGGTTGGAGCCACCGGCCGCCGGCGAGAAGATGATCTCCGCGCCGTACATCCGCAGCAGCTGCACCCGCTCGGTGGAGACGTTCTCCGGCATCACGCAGACCAGGCGGTAGCCGCGCAGCTTGGCCACCATGGCCAGGGAGATGCCGGTGTTGCCGCTGGTCGGCTCCAGGATGGTGTCGCCCGGCCGGAGCCGGCCGGCCGACTCGGCGGCCCGGACCATGAACAGGGCCGCCCGGTCCTTGACGCTGCCGGTCGGGTTGCGGTCCTCAAGCTTCGCCCACAGCCGCACCGGCGGCGCCCCGTCGGGCACCGTCGGTGACAGTCGGGGCAGCCCCACCAGGGGCGTACCGCCGCAGGCGTCCAGGAGGCTGTCGTACCGCGCCATCGCGGCCGCCCTCAGCTCGCGGCGACGGGCACGCGGCGCCCGGCGGCGTTGTGCTGCGCGATCGCCGCGGCGGCCGCGAAGCCGAACGCACCGCCGGCCACCGCGGGCAGGATGGTGACGCTGTCACCGTCGTTCAGCTTGGCGTCCAGCGCGCCGAGGAAACGGACGTCCTCGTCGTTGACGTAGACGTTGACGAAGCGGTGCAGCGCGCCGGCCTCGGTGACCAGCCGCCCACGCAGCCCGCCGTGCCGGGAATCCAGGTCGGTGAGCAGGTCGTTCAGCGTGTCGCCGCTGCCCTCGACGACCTTCGCGCCGCCGGTGTAGCTGCGCAGGATGGTGGGGATGCGAACCTCGATGGCCATGGTGTCGTACTCCTTGATCGGGTGTGCTCGGTGACGGAGAAGGGTGTGCGGGGGCTGAGAAGATCAGCGACCCGAACACTCGTAGTCGACCGTCGCCGGGCTCTGCCCGAACATGTAGGACTGCACGGCGTGCGGATCAACCCCGGCGTCGAGGATCCGCACCGGCTCCTCGGTCACCACCCCGTCGGAGATCCGGAACGAACGGATCTCCTCCGTGTCGGGCTCGCGGGTGGAGACGAGCAGGTAGTGCGCACCAGGCTCACCGGCGAAGGCGATGTCCGTCCGCGACGGGTACGCCTCGGTGGCGGTGTGCGAGTGGTAGATGATGATGGGCTCTTCGTCCCGATCGTCCATCTCCCGCCAGACCCGCAACTGCTCCATCGAGTCGAACTCGTAGAAGGTCATCGAGCGGGCGGCATTCTCCATGGGGATGTGCCGGGTCGGGGTGTCGCTGCCGACGGGGCCGGCAACCACGCCACATGCCTCGTCGGGGTGATCCCGACGGGCGTGGGCGACGATCGTGTCGACGATCGACCGGTCGATGCTCAGCACGCCGCCAAGCCTAGCGCCGGCGGTCACCGCCCGCGAGGCGGTGCTGGTCACAATCAGTCGATCAAGGCGTTGAGCAGGGACTCCTGGAGATAACCGAGGTAGGCGTAGACCGAAAGCTGGAACACCCGGCTGGAGGCCGGGTCCTCCGCCACCGCGTCGTCGAGCTCCTCGCCCAGGTCCGTCCCGTCCTTGATCTCAAGCCGGACGCCCATCGCCAGCCGGGCGTCGTTGAGCGCCCGAAGCCAGGCCTCGGCCGCCTCGGCGTCCAGGCGGACCTCTCCGCCGCCGTCACCGGGGAGTGCGGCCAGGATCGCACCGGCCTGATCGATCTTGGCAGTCTTCAGGTCGCCCTCGGTGTAGCGGCGAAACTCGGCGGCGCCGGCCGCGTCATCCGGGTACGCCTCGGGAAAGAGCCGGCAGACGACCGGGTCGGTGTGGTCGAAACCGTCGGTGAGCAGGCCGACCACCTCGGAGGCGACCTTGCGCAGCACCCGCACCTCGTCCACGGCGAAGGTGGCGACGTAGCGGTCACCCCGGCGGCGGAACATGCTCACGACCGGTCCACCGTTGCCCAGAGACCGTACGCGTGCAACTGGGAGGCATCGTGTTCCATGCGCTCCCGGGCACCGCTGGAGACCACCGCCTTGCCCTTGTGGTGCACGTCCAGCATGAGCTGCTCCGCCCTCTCCCGGCTGTAACCGAAGAGCTTCTGGAACACCCAGGTCACGTAGGTCATCAGGTTGACCGGGTCGTCCCACACGATCGTCACCCACGGCCGGTCGGGTTCCGGCACCTCATGGGTGTCCGGAGTCTCGACCGGTGCAACCTGCGGAGCCGCCATACCCCCCATCGTGCCACCGGATCCGTGGAACCGAGGAACCGGAACGCCGGACCGGCCCGGATCACCACCGACGGCCGCGCCGTGACCACGACCGGTCGCCCTGTCGGCACGCGGCGCTGCCCCGCCTGCGCTGCCGGCGGGGTGGACACCGGGGCCGTCAGGCGAGCAGGATGCCGTGTTCAGCAGCATCCGACAGCACCGTGCCGAGCGAGAGGCGAATCGCCTCGAACCGGCGGGCGATCTCCCGCGACAGTTCCAGTTCGATCTCCCGAAGCGCCCGCTGGGCCCAGGCCCGCGCCGCGCTCGGATCGTTGTTGCCAGGCGTACGCCAGTGCTGCCAGCAGCCCCCGGCCAACGCCACCGCAACTGGTGGCAGCACCGCCGTACGGGCCGCCGTCGGGTACGCGGACAGCATGTCGACGGCTTCCGGACCGCTCAGTGACGTCACGCCCGCGTTACTGGTGACGAGCAGCGCCCGCTCCAACTCCTGCCCGGTGGTGTGGTCGGTCATGCTCCAGCGGACCGCCTGCTGGATACGCCGGTGGACACCCTCCGGCAGCGGTGCGCCGAAGAGCCGACCGGCGATGTCGTCGACGAGTTCGCGGACGTCGTGGTCGCACTGCGCGGTGGCCAGCAGCGACAACGCCGTCATCTCCCGGTCGAGCAGCTCGGGCAGGCCGGCACAGCCGACGCCGAAGACGATCTCCTGGACCAGCCGCAGGTGCATCTTGGCCAGCTCCAGCGCGAGGTGCTGCCGAATGCGCTGGGCGGCCAGCCGCGTCCGCCGGTCGAGCTGCTCGGCCCACTCGCCCGGTTCGGGCAGCACCGGCACCCGTCCGTGGGTGCCGGGCAACTCGGGCGGCTCCAGACTCGCCCGGCGCAGCCCCTCGTGGGCGGACCAGCCCACCAGCGCCCGTTTCAGGTCCGCCTCGCCGCCGGCGACCATCGGGAGCCAGCGGGCCTGCGCCAGCCCGGGCACGGCGGCGAGCAGCGCGGCCCGGTGCGCCTCGACGGTGACCGTGACCGGATCCACCGCCTGACCTCCGGACTCCCCCGATCCCTGCCCAGCCGCCGCGCCCTCGCCGACCGCCCAACCGCCGGCACCCGGCGTGACCGCGAAGAAGACCTGGACCGGGGTCCCGGCGATCTCGGACAGCACGGTCAGCTCGGCGGCGCTGAAGGACTGGTCCGCCGCGATCACGAACAGGAGCGCGCCGGCCCGACCGACCGCGTCGAGCAGGATGCCGGAGCCGGCCGCCCCGAGCGCGGCGATGTCCGGCGTGTCGACCAGGACGAAGCGTTTCAGCAACGGCTCAGGCAGGCTCAGCTCGACCCGGCGCGGCGGCCGGGCCAGCGCCGGCCCGACGGCCGGCAGGTCCGGCCGGTATGAGTGGGGCTGCCGGTAGCCGGGCACGTAGGCGTCCCGGGTGGCTGTCGCGGCGTGGCGTACCACCAGCAGAGCGCCGGGCGCACCGGCGAGCATTCCGGCGTCGAGTCCCAGCAGCGCGGCGAGCACCCGCTCCCGACCGGCGCCCGCAGGTCCCGCGGCGATCACCGCAAGCGGCTCGCGTGCGTCGGTGCGTGATACTCCGAGCCGCGTCGGAAACTGCGCTTGACCAGGAGGCATGGCGGCCTCGTCGGGCGTTCCGAGGTCAGGGAGCGGGCCCGGCATCATCAGTCGGCGGCCCTCCGAGGCAAGGCGGCCGGCGTGACCGGTCGCGGTGAGTATCCAGGAACGCACCCGGATTCCGGAAGAGTAAGGCTGCCAGCGTCGGGAACGGGACAATTGCGATACTCACGGGTAACTCTGCGACTACTCAACTTCACCCTCGCGCGCTACCGGGCCGACGGTAGTTCCGTCGATATGCTGCGCGAATGAGTCGGTGGAGCTTCGTGGGCCGCGCTGAGGAACTCGACCGCCTCCGGCTGGCGCTGAGCGGTGCCAGAGGGCGGGGCGTCTTCTTCACCGGCAGCGCGGGCATCGGCAAGAGCCGGCTGCTGCACGAGGGCGTCGCGGCGCTGCCCGGCGAGGAGTACGCGGTCTGGCGGATCGCGGCCAGCGCCACCACCGAGGCGATGGCCTTCGGCGGTCTGGTGCAGGTGCTTCCCGTCGAGCAACCGCAGGGCCTGTCCCCGGCCGGCATCCTGCGTTGGGCCGTGAACGTGTTGCAGCAGCAGGCCGCCGGCCGACGGATCGTGCTCGCGGTCGACGACGCGCACCTGCTCGATCCGCCGTCGGCCGCGCTGGTGCACCTGGTGGCCCGCGCGGACAACGCCTTCGTGGTCGGCACGCTGCGCGACGGGGAGCAGATCCCACTGCCGATCCGGGCACTGTGGACCGACGGCCTGGTCGAGCGCGCCGAGCTGAGCCCGATGACGCCCACCGAGACCACCAACCTGCTCACCGCCATTCTCGGCGGCCAGGTGGACAGCGGCTCCGCCGACCGGCTGGGCCGGCTCAGCGCCGGCAACCCGCTGCTGCTGCGCGAGTTGGTGCACGCCGCCAACACCGGCGGCGAGTTCACCGAGAAGTACGGCGTCTGGACCTGGACCGGCCGCCTGGAGCTGGCACCCAGCCTGACCGAGCTGATCAACATCCGGATCGGCCAGCTGACGCCCGGGGTACGGGCGGTGGTCGAACTGGTCGCGTTCGGCGAGCCGCTCGGGTTGCGGCTGCTGCACCAGGCCGTGGAGCAGCACGATGTGGAGTACGCCGAGGAACGCGGCCTGATCAGCATGGTCGAGTCCGACCGGCGGCTCGACGTCCGGCTGGCCCATCCGCTCTATGGCGAGGTGGTGCGCCGGCAGTGCCCGGTCAGTCGCACCCGCCGGTTGCAGGCACACCTCGCCGACCTGCTGGAGAAGGTCGGCAAGCGGCGGCGCGAAGACCTGCTGCGGGTGGCGAGGTGGCGGCTGGCCTCCGGCACCGCGCAGGACCCGGCGATGCTGATCGCCGCGGCCGGGGAGGCGTTCGCCCGCTACGACATACCGCTGGCGACCCGCCTGGCCCGCGCCGCGCTCGACGCCGGGGGTGGTTTCGACGCGGCCGAGCTGCTGGCGACCATCCTGATGTTCGGCGACCGGCCGGCCGAGGCGCTCGGTGTGCTCGACGCCGTCGCCACCGACACCGGCGAGGATGAGCGGCTCAGCCGGTGGCTGACGGTGCGCGGCATGGTGAGCTACTGGGGGCTGAGTCAGCCCTCCACGGTGGAGGAGATCGCCACCCAGGGAGCGAAGCTCACCGACTCCGCCGCGCAGGCCCGGGTCCGCGCCTTCGAGGCGATCATGCGCCTGCACCGGT
Source organism: Micromonospora phaseoli (assembly GCF_900109115.1). Taxonomy (GTDB): domain Bacteria; phylum Actinomycetota; class Actinomycetes; order Mycobacteriales; family Micromonosporaceae; genus Micromonospora; species Micromonospora phaseoli. The sequence goes on along the minus strand of NZ_FNYV01000010.1, from coordinate 160,983 downwards.
TGGAGGCACCGACCGCGCTGCGGCTCGCCCAGGGCGTGCTGGACCGGCCGGCGGCCAGCGTCGCCGCCCGTGAGCTGGCCCGCTGCACGATCGCCCACCTGCAGGCCGTGCAGGGCCAACTCTCCCGCAGCGCCGCCGCGGTGGACCTGGTGCAGGCGAAGGTGGCCAGTTGGCGAGCGGACATGCCGTACCTGCAACTCGCCGTGGAGTTGGCCCGGGGCACCCGGCTGGCTCTCTCCGGCGACCTGACCGGCATCGACACCCTGGTCGCCGACGAGTTCGCTGACCTTGCCGACGCGGGCGACTTCCGGCTCGGCACCGGTTACCTGGCGATCCTGCGGGCGTACGCGGCGCGGTTGCGCGGGCGCAGCGACACCGCGTTGCAGGCCGCGCTCGGCGCCTGCGCGGTGCTGGCGACCAGCCAGGTCTATGCCGGGTGGGCCCAGGCCGAACGGGCGCAGGCCGCCGCGTTGCGCGGCGATGCCCGGCAGGCGGCCGAGGCGATCGCCGAAGCCGACCGCCTCCACTCGCCGAACATGGGTGTGCTCTACCCGTGGCTGGAGCAGGCCCGGGTTGCGGCGCTCGCGGCCGGCGGCGACCTGACCGGCGCGGTGGACAGGCTGCACGACCTGGTGGACCGGCTGCGCGCCGACGGCTTCGTCGGGCACGAGACCCTGGCGCTGCACGACCTGGTGCGGCTCGGCCAGGCCGGGGCACCGACCGGGCCGAGGTGTTCCGACGGCAGCCGCCGATCGGTCGCCCAGCGGCTCACCGAGCTGTCGGAGCAGGTGGACGGGGAGCTGCCGCCGCTGTTGGCGCGGCACGCCCGCGCGGCGGCCAACGGTGCGCCGGAGCAGTTGCTGGCCGCCGCCGACGGATTCATGGATCTGGGCCTCGCGCTCCCGGCCGCCGAGGCCGCGGCCGGCGCGGTACACCTGCTGCGACAGCGGCGCTCGCCGGATGCCGCCGCCGCCCGCGAGCGACTCGCCGCGCTGCTCAGCTGCTGTGACATGGTGCACACTCCGGCCCTGCAGGCGGCCACCCCGACGCTGACCGACCGGGAGTGGCAGGTGGCTCGGCTCGCGGCCGACGGTGGGACCAGCCGGGCCATCGGTGAGCAGCTCTTTCTCTCCGCCCGCACGGTGGAGAACCACCTGCAGCGCATCTACAGCAAGCTCGGGGTGGCCAGCCGGGCGGAGCTGAAGGCGGCGCTGCGGACTATCCCGGGCCGTGGCGGCACGACGGCAACCTGAACCCTAGGCTGAGGGTGTGCACACCCTTCGTCCCGCGCTGCTGACCGACCACTACGAGCTGACCATGGTCAGCGCCGCCCTGCGGGACGGCACGGCCCATCGGCGCTGTGTCTTCGAGGTGTTCAGCCGGCGGCTGCCGACCGGCCGCCGGTACGGTGTGGTCGCCGGTACCACCCGACTGATCGATCTGATCCGCGAGTTCCGCTTCGAGCCCGCCGACATCGACTTCCTGCGCCGCACCGGCGTCGTCGACGAGCAGGGCGCCGACTGGCTGGCCGACTACCGGTTCACCGGCGACATCGACGGGTACGCCGAGGGTGAGCTCTTCTTTCCCGGCTCGCCGATCCTGACCGTGTCCGGCAGCTTCGCCGAGTGCGTGGTGCTGGAGACGCTGGTGCTGTCGGTGCTCAACCACGACTGTGCGGTGGCCGCCGCTGCGGCGCGGATGGTGACCGCGGCCCGTGGCCGGGCGCTGATCGAGATGGGGTCACGCCGGGCCCACGAGGAGGCGGCGGTCGCGGCGGCACGGGCCGCCTATCTGGCCGGGTTCCGGTTCACCTCCAACCTCGCCGCCGGCCAGCGGTACGGCATTCCGACCGCGGGCACCGCCGCGCACGCCTTCACCCTGCTGCACGACGACGAGCGGGCGGCGTTCGCCTCGCAGGTCGCCACGCTGGGCACGGAGACCACGCTGCTGGTCGACACGTACGACATCAGTCAGGGCATCCGTACCGCGATCGAGGTGGCCGGGCCGAAGCTGCGCGCGGTCCGGATCGACTCCGGCGACCTGGCCGTGATCGCCCAGCAGTCCCGGCAGTTGCTGGACTCGCTCGGCGCCACCGAGACGAAGATCATCGTGTCGGGCGACCTCGACGAGTACGCCATCGCGGCACTGGCAGCCGAGCCGGTGGACTCCTACGGCGCGGGCACCGCCGTGGTCACCGGCTCCGGTGCACCGACGGCCGGCCTGGTCTACAAGCTGGTAGAGGTCGAGGGACGCCCGGTGGTCAAGCGATCCGAGCACAAGGGCACCATCGGCGGGCGCAAGGTGGCCGTCCGGCGGCACAAGCCGACCGGCACCGCCGTCGAGGAGGTCGTCGTCCCCCAGGGTGTACCCGACCACCGCCCCAACGACCGGCTGCTGCAACGGTCGTACGTCGCGGACGGCGATCCGATGGCCCTGCCGACGCTCGACGAGTCCCGGGAGCACCTGCGGCAGTGCCTGATCTCCATCCCGTGGGAGGGCCTGAAGCTCTCCGCGGGCGACCCGGCCATCCCGGTCACCGTGGTACCCGCGCAATGAAGGAGTGGAATCGGTGAGCAACGCGCTGATCATCGTGGACGTGCAGAAGGACTTCTGCGAGGGCGGATCGCTGGCCGTGGCCGGCGGCGCCGGTGTGGCAGCCGGGATCTCCCGCCTGCTGGCCGCCGAACCGGACCGCTGGGACCACATCGTGGCGACCAAGGACTACCACGTCGATCCGGGTGACCACTTCTCCGACTCACCGGACTACGTGAGCACCTGGCCCCGGCACTGCGTCGTCGGCACCTCCGGCTCGGAACTCCACCCCGAGCTGGCCACCGACCGGATCGAGGCGATCTTTCACAAGGGTGAGCACGCCGCCGCGTACTCCGGGTTCGAGGGGCACGCCGAGGGCGGCGAGGGTCTGGCCGACTGGCTGCGGCGACACGACGTGGACCGGGTCGACGTGGTCGGCATCGCCACCGACCACTGCGTCCGGGCCACCGCCCTGGACGCGGCCCGGGACGGCTTCACCACCACCGTGCTGCTGGACCTGACCGCGGCGGTCGCACCGGACACCACCGACGTCGCGTTGCGGGCCTTCGAAGGCGCCGGGATCACCACGCTCGGCACCCCTGTGATCAGAACCGCATGAGCCGGTAAATCGTTGGCGAGTGTCGTACCTGCCGTCGAGGATGTCCGACGGAGGTACGGACCGACGTGAACATGAACCCTTACCGGGAGGCGCTCGCCCTACCCGGTCTGCGATCGCTGCTGCTCGTGGCGGTGCTGGCTCGGGTTCCGCTGACCGCGACGGGCGTCACGCTGACGTTCTACGTCGTTCAGGACCTCGGCCGCGGCTACGGTGCGGCGGGCTTGGCCGGTGCCGCGATCACCGTCGGCGCGGCGGTCGGCGGCCCGCTGCTCGGCCGCCTGGTGGACCGTCGCGGCCTGCGGCCCGTCCTGGTTCTCACCGCCGTCGCCGAGGCCGTCTTCTGGTCCACCGCGCCGATGCTGTCGTACCCCCTGCTGCTGCCGGCCGCGTTTCTCGCCGGCCTGCTGGCGCTGCCGATCTTCTCGGTGATCCGGCAGTCCGTCGCCGCGCTGGTGCCGGCGGAGAAACGCCGCCCGGCGTACGCGCTGGACTCGATGTCGGTCGAACTGTCGTTCATGATCGGCCCCGCCCTGGCCACCGTGGGCGTCACCACCATTTCCGCCCGCCTCACGCTCTACCTGGTCGGGGCGGGCATCGTGGCCGCCGGCGTGGTGCTGTGGCTGCTCAACCCCCCGGTACGCAGCGTCGGCGAGGTTGCCACCGGCCCACAGCCGAGAATCGCCCGCCGGCAGTGGCTCACCCCGCGACTGGTCGCCGTGTTCGCGGTGAGCGCCGCGGCGACCCTGGTGCTCGGCGGCACGGACGTGGCGGTCATCGCCGTGCTTCGGGAGAACGGCGACGTCGGCTTCACCGGTGCGGTGCTCTCCGTCTGGGCGGTGGCGTCGCTGGTGGGCGGCTTCACGTACGGCGCGGTCCACCGCTCGTTCTCCTCGGTGGCGCTGATGGGCGCGCTGAGCCTCTGCACCATCCCGGTCGGGCTGGGCGGGTCACACTGGTGGCTGCTCTGCCTGGCGCTGATCCCGGCCGGCGCGCTCTGCGCGCCGACCATTGCGGCCACCTCCGACACGGTCAGCCGGCTCGCCCCGGCCAGCGTGCGCGGCGAGGCGATGGGCATGCACGGCTCGGCGGTCACCGTCGGCATCGCGGTGGGCGCCCCGCTGGCCGGAGCGGTGATCGACGCCAGCAGCCCCGCCTGGGGCTTCGCGGTCACCGGCGCGGTCGGCGTGCTGGTGGCGCTGGTCGTGCTCCCGATGGAGTTCCGCCGCCGCCGGGCCGAACCGCCGGCGCCGGAGGTCCATCAGCTCGCCGCAGCCCACTGAGCCGCCCAGCCCACTGACCCGGCCGACCCACTGACCCGGCCGGCCCACCGCCCGCGCTCCCGGGGCGAGAGGGTTGCCGGCAGCCGCCATGATGATCGCCATGCGCAGCAGACGGGTGGTGGCGGTGCTCCTGGCAGCCGGTACGGGCGGGTTGATTGCCTGCTCCGGGCCGCCGGACGAAAGCGGGCCGGTCCGGGTGGCGGAGCTGCCGGCCGAGGTCACCGGTCTGGGTCCGGCGGTCTTCCTGGCCGAGGTGCCCGACGATCGGCGCTCGGACCTGCGGGGGCTGTACCAGGTCGAGCGCTTCGGTGCTGACCTGGCCGGCGTAGCACCGACGCGTCGGCACGTCGAGGTGGGGGTCGGGGACCCCCTGTCTCCGACGGTGGCTCGGGGGCTCGCCGAGGATCCGCGGGACGCCTTCGTCCACGGCGGCCAGGTGCGCGACACCGTGCTGCCCGAGCACAGCTCGGTCGACTCGGTGACGCCCGTCGGCGCCGGTCTGGCCGTCACCGGCAGCCGCTGCCTGGTGTTGCGCGCAGACGGGCAGGTCCGGCAGCCGTCGGTCGAGGCCCGCTGCGAGGCGGCATCGACCGGCGGCGTCCTCTGGTCGGTCAACCCGACCGGGCAGTGGGGCGGCGTCGACCTCACCACCGGCACGCCGAGCCCCGGTGTCACGGTCACCGGTACGCCGTTCGGCGTGACCCCGGACGGCCGGCACCTGTTCGTCACCCAGCCCGGCACCCGCCGGGTGGCCGTGGTCGACACCTCCACCGGCACCACCATGCCGGTGGACCTGCACCTGGCGCGGGGCGTTCCGGACCACGGTGCGGTCGGCCCGGCCGGCTACGCGTACGTGCGGACGGCCGACAGGAAGCGCCGGTTGAGCCTGGTCGGCGTCGACGGGACGGTGCGGGACCTCCTCTCCCCGGTCGGTCACGTCGCCTTCACCCCGGACGGCACCCGGGCTCTGGTGGCCCAGCCGAGCGAGGGGTACCGGATCGTGGTGGTGGACCTCGCCAGCGGCGACGTACGCCCGTTGACCGGCGCGGAGCGTCCCACCGGGAAACTGACGGCCGTCCTCACCGACGAGCACGCACTGGTGGCCGACGTGACCGGCGCAGAAGATCGCTCGGCTCGCCAGGTCCGGCCGGTCCGGTTGTTCACCGTCGACCTGACGGCGGCCCGGCTGACGGCGGTACCCGGGGAGTTCGAGGCCAGCACCGCCCGGTTGACCGACGCGGTGATCACCCTCGAACCGGGCGGGGAGGTGCTGAGCCTGGACGGGCAGGGCCGGGCGGTGACCGTCGGGGCTGGTGCCCGGCCGGGTCCGGCACTGCCCGACGGCCGGCTACTGTACTGGCTCGACGACGGTGCCGGCGGTACCCGCGCCGACCGGCTACTGGTACGCGGGGCGGACGGGCAGCAGACCGAGCTGTCGACCGGGGCCGACAGTGACCAGGTGGTGTCGCACCTGCTGCCCACCCCGGACGGCGGGCACCTGCTGGTGTCGTTGCAGCCCGCTCGGGGCCGCGGGGCTCCCGGGCCGGGCAGCGAGATCGTGCTGGTCCGGCTGGACGGCACCGGCGACCCGTTGCTGCTCTACCAGGGGGCTCTGCTGGTCAGCCTGGGCCTGACCAGCTGAGCCGGCCAGCGGCAGCCGACCGGCCGTTGGAGGAGATTGGCGACGAGCGGCACGGGGAGCACAACCGCCGGTGAGCACAACGGCGCGGTGAGCACAACCGCACGGGCAGCACAACCGCGCGGTGAGCACAACGGCGATGGGCGCCGTACCCGGTTGGGTACGACGCCCATCGGAGCGCGCGGCGGGGTCAGCGGCGGTCGATGTCGCTGGCGATGTCCTCGGTGTAGCTGGCACCGCCGTCGGACTCGCTGGTCAGCGGCTTGGAACCGCCCTCCGGCGGGCCGGCCAGAGTCTGTCCGGCGGCCAACTCGGGGAACTTGTGGTCGAACGCCGGCCGCTCCGAGCGGATCCGCGGCATCCGGTCGAAGTTGCGCAGCGGCGGCGGCGAGCTGGTGGCCCACTCGAGCGAGTTGCCGTGGCCCCACGGGTCGTCGACCTCGACCACCGGGCCGGCCTTGTAGGACTTCCAGCAGTTGTAGAGGAACGGCAGCGTCGAGATGCCGGTGACGAAGGCGCCGATCGTGGAGATCATGTTCAGCGTGGTGAAGCCGTCGCCGGGGAGGTAGTCGGCGTACCGCCGGGGCATGCCCTCGCTGCCCAGCCAGTGCTGCACCAGGAACGTGGTGTGGAAGCCGATCATGGTCAGCCAGAAGTGGATCTTCCCCAGGCGCTCGTCGAGCATCCGGCCGAACATCTTCGGGAACCAGAAGTAGATGCCGGCGAAGACCGCGAAGACGATCGTGCCGAAGAGCACGTAGTGGAAGTGGGCCACCACGAAGTAGGAGTCGTGCAGGTGGAAGTCGAGCGGCGGGGCGGCCAGCAGCACGCCCGTCAGGCCACCGAAGAGGAAGGTGACCAGGAAGCCGACCGACCACAGCATCGGCGTCTCGAAGCTGATCTGCCCCCGCCACATCGTGCCGAGCCAGTTGAAGAACTTCATTCCGGTCGGCACGGCGATCAGGTAGCTCAGGAAGCTGAAGAACGGCAGCAGCACCTGGCCGGTGGCGAACATGTGGTGCGCCCACACGCTCATCGACAGGCCGGCGATGGCGATGGTCGCGGCGACCAGGCCCTTGTAGCCGAAGATCGGCTTGCGGGAGAAGACCGGGATGATCTCGCTGATGATGCCGAAGAACGGCAGCGCGATGATGTAGACCTCGGGGTGGCCGAAGAACCAGAACAGGTGCTGCCAGAGCATCGGCCCGCCGGTCTCCGGGCTGTAGACGTGCGCACCGAGGAGGCGGTCGGCGGCCAGCGCGAACAGCGCGGCGGCCAGCAGCGGGAAGACCAGGATCACCAGCAGGCTGGTGACCAGCATGTTCCAGGTGAAGATCGGCATCCGGAACATGGTCATGCCCGGCGCCCGCAGGGTCAGGATCGTGGTGATCAGGTTGACCGCGCCGAGGATGGTGCCCAGACCGGAGATGGCCAGACCGACGACCCACATGTTCGCCCCGACGCCCGGGGCGTGCTCGCTGGTGCTCAGCGGGGTGTACGCGGTCCAACCGAAGTCCGCCGCCCCGCCGGGGGTGAGGAAGCCGGCGGTGGCCATGGTGCCACCGAACAGGTACAGCCAGTAGGCGAAGCTGTTCAGACGCGGGAACGAGACGTCGGGAGCACCGATCTGGATGGGCACCACGTAGTTGCCGAACGCGAACACGATGGGCGTCGCGAAGAACAGCAGCATGATCGTGCCGTGCATCGTGAACAGCTGGTTGTACTGCTCGGGTGAGAGGAACTGCAGCCCGGGCCGGGCCAGCTCAGCCCGCATGATCAGGGCCATCAGGCCACCGATCATGAAGAACACGAACGCGGTGACCATGTACATGATCCCGATTTGCTTCGCGTCCGTGGTCCGCAGCAGCCGCGCGATGGCCGACCCCTTGACCGGCTCCCGGACCGGCCAGGGCCGGGTCACGACCGGCTTCGGTGCGACGGTGGTCACGAGTGGCCTCCGGTTCTGGGTTGTCCCGCTCGGCACGCGCTGTCTCGGCGGGCCGTCATCCGCAAGGAGGATAGTCCCCGGCAGGTGGCAGCGCCGCGTGGGGTCGTCGGGGGTGGATCACAGCGGGCCGAGGAGCAACCGGTAGTGCTCGCCGAAGATCCGGCCGCCGCGTCCGCGCAGCAGCGGGTCGCGCAGCGCGGGCGGCACGTCGCGGGTGCGGTTGCGGTCGCGGGTCCGATCCTGCACCCATCGGGTACGCGGCCTGCGGCGGCTCTCGTACGCGGTCAGCGCCGCGTCGACACTGCCCGCGGCGTGCAGCGATTCGGCGAGTACCACCGCGTCCTCGAACGCCATCGCAGCCCCCTGCGACAGGGTCGGGGCGGTGGCGTGGGCAGCGTCGCCGACCAGCACCACCCGTCCCCGGTACCAGCGCCCGAGCTCGACCTCGTCGGTGGTCGTGGCGTGCACCCCGTCGAGCGCGTCGAGTACCTCCGGCACCGGCCCGCCGTAGTCGCCGAAGAGCTCGCGCAGCCGGGCCAGCGGGTCGGCCGGCAGTGCGGTGCCGGCCTCGTCGGCGTAGCAGTGCAGCCGGCCGGCGCCGATCGGCACCACCAGGAAGCCGGAGCGCTGACCGAGCAGGGCGGTCCACTCCCGCACCTGCGGGCCGCCGCGTACGACACCCCGATAGACCACCTGCCCGGCGGGGCGGGGCGGACCGCCGAGGGCGGCCAGCGCCCGGATCGAGGAGCGCGGTCCGTCGGCGCCGATCACCAGGTCGTACTCGGTCTGCGTGCCGTCGACGAAGGTGACGCCGACGGCGGCCGGCAGCAGGCTGATGGTGCGCACCTCGGCACCGTGTCGGACCGCGCCACCGGCTCCGCTCAGCAGCACCCGGTGCAGGTCGGCGCGGGGCAGCGCGCGGCACTCGCCGACCCCGGCCCAGAGCGCGTCGAGGTCGACCTCGCAGAGCGGCGCGCCGGTCGAGTCGAGGAAGCGCTGCCGGTGGATGACCTGCCCGAAGGGGCGTACCGGGCCGTCGAGGTCCAGCCGGCGCAGCGCGCGGGCCGCGTTGCCCGGGAGGTAGAGGCCGGCGTCGGTGAGGTCGCCCGGCGGGGCCTTGTCCGTGAGGTCGGGCCGGAATCCCGCCAGGCGCAGCGCGCGGGCCACGGCCAGGCCGGCGATGCCCGCGCCGACGACGAGGATGCGCAGGGGGGAGCCACGCATGGGGGTGTACGCCTCCGGAGGGGTTCGGCACGCGTTGGAGGCAAGACACTACTCGGCGCAATCGGCGCACGCCAGAGGCGACCGGCCTGCCACCGGGGCCCCTCGGTGTCGACGGCTCCGCCCGTCGGCGCTGGCCACCGGCCATCAGGGGACGATCGGGTGGCCGATGGTAGCGTCCGTGACACACGTAACAATTGACGCCATTCGCCCTCCCCAGTTGCGCCCATTGTTTCAAGGATGTAAATGTGACGATGAGCAATGGGAGCGCTCCCGGGCCCACCCCGTCGGCGTGCGTTCCGACCGCTCCGTCCGCATCCGTCCCGGCGTCCAGGTGACGCCGCAGCGCAAGGAGCATCATGAGACGTACCCTGCGGGCCATCATGGCCGTCGGCCTGCTCGCCACCAGCTCAATCGCCGCCGTGGCCCTCGGCGGCACCGCCTCCGCCGACACCCTGATCTGCGACCAGTACGGCAGCACCGTGATCCAGAACCGCTACGTGGTGCAGAACAACCGCTGGGGCACCACCGCCCAGCAGTGCATCAACGTCACCAGCACCGGTTTCGAGATCACCACCCAGAACGGCAGCAGCCCCACCAACGGCGCACCGACGGCGTACCCGTCGGTCTTCGTCGGCTGCCACTACACCAACTGCTCCCCCGGCACCAACCTGCCGATCCAGGTCAGCCAGATCAGCAGCGCGACCAGCAGCATCAACTACCGGTACGTCAGCGGGGCCACCTACAACGCCTCGTACGACATCTGGCTCGACCCGTCGCCCAAGCGGGACGGCGTGAACCAGATGGAGATCATGATCTGGTTCAACCGGCAGGGCCCGATCCAGCCCATCGGCTCGGCCGTGGGCACGGCCAACATCGCCGGCCGGAGCTGGGAGGTCTGGCGGGGCAACAACGGCGGCAACAACGTCATCTCGTACGTCGCGCCGTCGGCGATCACCAGCCTGAACTTCAGCGTGCTGGACTTCATCAACGACACCCGCAACCGGGGCGCGATCACCAACTCCTGGTACCTGACCAGCATCCAGGCGGGCTTCGAGCCCTGGCAGGGCGGCGTCGGCCTGGCCGTGACCAACTTCTCGGCCGCGATCAACGGCGGCGGCAACCCGACCACGCCTCCGCCGAGCAGCCCGCCGCCCACCACGCCCCCGCCCACGGGTGGTGGCGCGTGCGCGGTGAAGTACACGGCCAACTCGTGGAACAACGGCTTCACCGCCGACGTGCAGATCACCAACACCGGTTCGAGCACCATCAACGGCTGGACGCTGGCGTACTCGCTCCCCTCCGGCCAGCAGGTGACCAACACCTGGAACGCCACGCTGAGCCAGAGCGGATCGTCGGTCACCGCCCGCAACGTCGGCCACAACGGCACGATCGCCCCCGGCGGCACGGCCAGCTTCGGCTACCAGGGCACGCTGAACGGGGCGTACTCCTCCCCCACCAGCTTCACCCTCAACGGCGCCGCCTGCTCGCGCTCCTGACGGGCTCCGGGTGGGGGTGCGGCACCAGCCGTGCCCCCACCCGGCACGAATGAGGCTGCCGGCCGGAGCACCTGCCGGCCGGCAGCCCCCGCCCGCCCCCGATGGCCGGCCGCTCAGACCCGGGTCAGGCGTACGGCGTCGGCGATGACGTAGCCGCTGGCGGAACTCCACCGGCTCACCGCCACCCGGTTGGCGTCACCGGCCGGCAGCGCGAAGGTGCCGAGGCCGCGCCACTGACCACCGCCGGTGCGCTGGTCCACGTACACCGTCCGGTTTCCGCTCGACGTGGCGACGATGTACGGCGTCGCGCTGTTGTAGCCGGCGTTGGCCGGGTACCAGACCTCCACCCGGTAGTTGGCGCTGGCCGGCACGTTGAAGCGGTACCAGGCGGCGTCGCTGGCGGCGACCGGGTCGGCGTACCGGTAGTCGGCCCCGTAGCGCTGGCCGGAGTACGACGAGACGCCCCAACTCGTGCCGGCGGTGAACCGGCCGGCGGTGCTGTTGTCCACCGTGGCGCTCCACGCGGTGCCGCCGGTCATCCGGGCCGCGACGTCCGAGCGCATCGTGTTCAGGTCGATGAAGGACGGGTCGATCTTGCCGGTGGTGCTGGTCTCCCGGTGCCCCCGGGCATGGCTGGCGTCCCGCCCGAGCCGGGTGAGCACGGCGGCGGTAGCGGCGATCGAGGCGTTGTACTGCGCGGCGGTCATCTGCTGGTCGACCCCGTTGTAGTCGATCTCCCAGCCGATCATGAGGGTGTTTCCGTCGCCGGCCGGGATCGGGCCGCTGCCGCCGCTGACCCCGGCATGGTTGCAGCGGCCGGCGGAGATGACGTGGAAGACGCCGTGGTAGTCGACCAGGGCCTGGCAGAGCGGACCGGGCAGGTCGGAGCGGCCGTTGATGCAGATGTTGAGTGCGGGATGCGGGTTGCTGGCGCTGGAGGTGGCCGCGGTGTGGTGCCAGAGCACTCCGATCGGATCGAACGAACCGGGGCGCATCCGGTTGAGCCAGTCGCCCTCCACCACCACCTGCACGCCGGCGCCGCGCAGCACGTCCACCAGCCATCCGACGGTGGCCATCAGGACTCCTGGAGCAGGTCGGCCAGGCACTCGGCCGGCGGGGCGGCGGTCGCGGCGGCGGGCCGGGCGACCAGGGTGAGTGCGGCGGCCACCAGGGCCGGTACGCCGAGCAGCCCTCGGCGGCGCAGACGGATGGGGTGGGCAGGGGTCATGGCAGCCCTCCGGACGACGACGGTCATCGATAGTTGGGCGAGACGCTAGAGCGCGACCGTCATCGATGTCAATAGTCTTCATGCCACGACGGGCAGCTGAAGCTTTCAACCGACGCGTCGGTGGGGTTGCCGCGCCACATCCGAAGCTCGGAGACTGAGGCCCGACGACGGGGGGATCGGATGCTGACCGTGGACGTACGCCTCGAAGGTGACGGGATCGTCCTGCGCCAGTGGTCCCAGCACGACCTGGGCCAGTTGGTGACGCTCTTCGACGACGCCGAGATGGCGTACCGGCTGCCGGTGGCCGCCCCGTTCGACCTGCCCGCCGCCGAGGCGTACCTGACCACCGCCCGGCACGCGCAGCTGGCCGGCGCCCGGATCTACCTCGCCATCACCAGCGGCGACGACCTGGCCCGCGGCGAGGTGATGCTCAACCTGGCCGCGGGCACCATCGGCTACGCGGTCGGGCCGGCCTACCGCGGTCAGCGCCTGGCCAGTCGGTCCCTACGGCTGATCACCGGGTACGCCCACTCGGTGGCCGGCCTGCCGACGGCCTACCTGGAGATCGAGGCGGACAACGCCGGCAGCACGGCGGTGGCCCGGTCGGCCGGCTACCGGCCGACCGGTGGCGAGCCGGTCTTCGTCGAGGACAAGGGCCGGCGGTACGCCCTGTACCGCTGGTCGCACAGCGAGCCGCCACCGCCGGCCACCACCTGAGGCCGCCCGTCAACGGTCAGGATCCGCCGAGGGCGTCGATGTCGCGGATCTCCTCGGCGGTCAGCGAGAAGCCGAAGATGTCGGCGTTGGCCCGGATCCGCTCCGGGGTCACCGACTTGGGGATCGCCACGATCTCGTGGTCGAGGTGCCAGCGCAGCACCACCTGGGCGGGCGAGACGTTGTGCGCGGCGGCGATCCGGGTCAACACCGGGTCCGACAGGTCGCTGGTCTTGAACGGGCTGTAGCCCTCCAGCACCACCCCACGATCCCGGTGCTCGACGTGCCGTTGCCGGTCGTACAGGCGAGGGCTCCACTTGATCTGGTTGACCGCCGGATTTTCCTCGGTGGCCTGGATCAGCTCGTCGATCTGCGCGGTACTGAAGTTGCTGACCCCGACCGCCCGGGCCAGGCCCGCGTCGCGGGCGGCGAGCATCTCCCGCCAGATCGGGATCAGGGCACCGGCGTCGCTCGGCGGCCAGTGCACCAACCACAGGTCGACCTGCTCGACGTCGAGGGCGCGCAGGCTCGCCTCGATCGTCTCCCGTTCCCGGCCGGCCCGCTCAGGCGGCAGCTTGGTGGTGATGAAGACGTCCTCCCGCCGCAGGCCGCTCTCGCGCACGGCCCGGCCGACCTCCTCCTCGTTGCCGTACATGGTGGCGGTGTCGATGTGCCGGTAGCCGGCGTCCAGCGCGGCGAGCACGGCCTTGAAGCCGGCATCACCGGTGGCCTGCCAGGTACCGAAGCCGAGCAACGGAATCCGGACGTCGCCGGGGAGGGTGGCGGTCGGGTGGTCGGTGTGGTCCATACCGACCGTTCTACCCCCGATGGCCGCCACCATGCCGGGGATCGGGGCATGGCGGCCCGCCGGTCCGGCGCGCCGGTCCGGTTTGCCGGAGAATGCGGGGCGTGGACGCGAGCTGAGACGGCGAGGAGCATCGTGTACCTGACCCACCTGGAGTGCCCGCGCTGCGGCCGGGAGCACGACGCCGGCGTACCGCAGAACCTCTGTGCGTGCGGCTCGCCGCTGCTGGCCCGCTACGACCTTGCGGCGGTGGCAGGGGCGGTGGAGCCGGAACGGTTCGGGTTGCGCCCGGCCGACCTGTGGCGCTACCGGGAGTTGCTGCCGGTGGCCAACGAGAAGTGCCTCACCACGCTCGGCGAGGGTTGGACGCCGATGCTGCGTGCGCCGTCGTACGGGGCCCGGATCGGCGTCGACGATCTGCTCGTCAAGGACGAGGGCCTGACCCCGACCGGCTCGTTCAAGGCACGTGGCGCCGCGGTGGGCGTCAGCCGGGCCCGGGAGCTGGGCATCCGACGGATCGCCATGCCGACCAACGGCAATGCGGGCGCCGCCTGGGCGACCTACGCGGCCCGCGCGGGGATCGGCGCCACGATCGCGATGCCGTTGGACGCGCCCACCATCTGCCGCCGGGAGTGCGTGGCGGCCGGCGCCGACCTGCGCCTGGTCGACGGACTCATCAGCGACGCCGGGCGCCAGATCGCCGCGCTCGTCACGGCCGCGGCGGGCACCATCTTCGACGCCGGTACGCTGCGCGAGCCGTACCGCCTGGAAGGCAAGAAGACGATGGGGTACGAGATCGTCGAGCAGCTCGGCTGGCAGGTGCCCGACGTGATCGTCTACCCGACCGGCGGTGGGGTGGGGCTGATCGGCATCCACAAGGCGCTCGGCGAGCTGCGCGAGCTGGGCTGGGTGGAGGACAAGCTGCCCCGGCTGGTGGCGGTGCAGTCCACCGGCTGCGCGCCGATCGTGCGGGCGTTCGCCGCCGGGGAGGACCGGGCGCGACCGTGGGCGGACGCGCGCACCGTGGCGTTCGGCATCAACGTGCCCGCGCCGCTGGGCGACGAGCTGATCCTGAACGCGCTGCGGGCCACCGCCGGCACCGCGATCGCGGTGGACGACGCCGAGATCCTGGCCGACCTGCGCGACTTCGCCGCCCGGGAGGGCCTGCTGGTCTGCCCCGAGGGGGCGGCCTGCCTGACCGCGACCCGCAGGTTGCGGGCCGGTGGCTGGATCCGCGCGGGCGAACGGGTGGTGGTGCTCAACACCGGTGCGGGCGTCAAGTACCCGGAGACGATCGACGTGACCGGCGTACCGGTCCTGCCGCGCTGACGCGCGACGCCCCGGGGCGGGACCAGCACCCGGGGCGTCGGCGGTACGGCCGGATCAGCGATACGTGAGCCGGCCGGCGGATTCTCAGGAGGTCGGGGGCTCGTCCTTACCGGCGGCCTCGGCCGCGTCGGCTTCCTCCTTGGTCCGGTGGACCGCCTGGTCGGCGTGCTCCGGCGGACCGTAGACGGTGTAGAGCACCAGCGGGTTCGGCCCGGTGTTGACGAAGTTGTGCTTGGTGCCGGCCGGTACGACCACCAGGTCGCCCTGCGCCACCTTGCGCTTCTTCCCGGCGACCTGCGCCTCGCCGACACCGCTGACGAAGGTGAGGATCTGGTCGATGTCCTCGTGGACCTCCTCACCGATCTCGCCGTCAGGCGGGATCGTCATGATGACCAACTGGGTGTGGTCCCCGGTCCACAGCACGCGCCGGAAGTCCGGGCTCTTCTCGGCGACAGTCGCGATAGTGAAGTGCTCCATGCCCGCTTCATACCCCATCGCGGGCTGGCCCACGCCGGGGTTCACAAATGGCGGAATTAGCCACGGTCTGAGGGTTTGGACCGGCACCGATCGGGGATCGACACGACCGACCGGCATCCTCCGGTCACGCCAGGTCCCCGCTGACGTACCGCCGTACGGCTGCGACGGTGGGAGACGGCTGAGCGCGGCGACGTTTCGACCTCGGGTCTGACGGCGCCGCGCGCTCGCCTGCGGGGCCCTGGTCGGCCGGTCAGGAGAGCACGGCCAGGTGGAACGGGCGGTCGGCGCAGACCCCCGCGCCGTCGAAGGTGATCACGAAGACCGCGTTCGGTATCCCGGTGCGACCGGCCACCCCGATCTAGCCGGCGGCGGCCAGCCCGGGCCGGGCGCTTCTCAGTCGTCGTCATCGGGCTCCAGTACGGGCACCCCAGCCACGCACCGCACCGACAGCTCGTACTCGCCGCTCGGGCCGACGAACTTCACCTCGGCGTCGTCGTCCGGGCCACGGTCGACGTCGTCGACCTGGTAACCCGGCCGCGGATTGAAGGACACCAGCCGCACCCCGCCCGGTACGCACTCCGCCACCGCGCTGCCGCCCGGGTTGGTGAAGCTGCGCCGGTTGTCGGGCTCGGCGCTCGGGCTTACCGGCAACGCGCTCGGACCGACCGGCGGCGTGGCGCTCGGATCCGGCGGACCAGGCGACCCGGTGCCGGTCGCAGCGGTGCCGCTCGGTATCGGCTCGGCGAGCGCGCGGGCGATCTCCTCCTGGCTGCGGACCCCGCCCGGCGTTCCGGTGAGGCTCTCCCCCACCAGCTGGATCGCGGCGAGCCCGATCAGGGTGGCGGCGACCGCGGTGGCCAGCCACCCGGCGACGGCGAGGAAGGTACGACGGCCCATCACCCGACTATCCCCGATCGAGGATTGGGCCGACCTTCGGGCAACGCTAAGGGACGGTTAAGGCACCCGGTCGCCCGCCACCGGCGGGGATACTCTGCCTGCTGTGGCCCGCCTGCTGCTCATCGAGGACGACCTGACCATCCGCACTCCGCTGGTACGGGCGCTGCGCGAACGGGGGCACGCCGTGGCCGCCGCGTCCACCGCGATGACCGGCCTGCGCGACGCCCTCGACGACCGCCCCGACCTGGTCGTGCTCGACCTCGGGCTGCCCGACCTGGATGGCCGCGAGCTGTTGCGGATGCTGCGGGCGGTCAGCGCGGTCCCGGTCATCGTCGCCACCGCACGTGACGACGAGCGGGAGATCGTCCGGGTGCTCGACGCCGGTGCCGACGACTACCTGGTCAAGCCGTTCACCGCCGCCCAGCTCGACGCGCGGGTACGGGCGGTGCTGCGCCGTGGGCCCGGTGGACCGGCCGACGAGGACCCGACGGTGGTGGTCGGCGGGCTGCGGATCGACCCCCGCTCCCGGCAGGTCAGTCTCGACGGTGAGCCGGTCGAGCTGACCCCCCGTGAGTTCGACCTGCTGCGGCACCTGGCCACCCGGGTCGGCGAGGTGGTGACCAAGCGGGAGTTGCTGACCGAGGTCTGGCAGATACCGTACGGCGGAGCGGACAAGACCGTCGACGTGCACCTGTCCTGGCTGCGCCGAAAGCTCGGCGAAAGCGCCCAGCAGCCGCGTTACCTGCACACCGTACGCGGCGTCGGGGTGCGGCTGGTCTCCCCGGAGGTGGCCGGGTGAGGGCGCGCCTGGCGCTGCTGGTCACCGCGGTCAGCGTGCTCATCGTGATCGCCTTCCTGGTGCCGCTGGCGCTGCTGCTGCGTACCGCCGCCGAGGATCGGGCGACCAGCCGGGCCACCGCGAACGCCCAGAGCCTCGCCCCGGTGGTCGGCACCGCCGACGTGAACACCGTCCGGCTGACCGTGGAGCAGCTGGTCGCCGAGTCCGGCCGGCCGGTCAGCGTGTTCCTGCCCGACGGCACCGTGCTCGGCACCCAGAGCGCGCCAACCCCCGCGGTCGAGTTGGCCGCCCGGGGGCAGAGCCTCACCGCCGAGACGGCCGACGGGCGCGAGGTGGTGATCGCGGTGCAGGGGCGCACGGACGGCATCACCGTGATCCGCGCCGTCGTGCCGTACGACGAGATGACCGCCGGGGTGGACCGGGCCTGGCTGGTGCTGGCCCTGCTCGGGCTGCTGCTGGTGCTGATCGCCCTGGCCGTCGCCGACCGACTGGCCCGCACCCTGGTCCGTCCGATCGGCGAACTCTCGGCGGTGTCGCACCGGCTGGCCCGAGCGGAGCTGGACGCGCGGGTCGACCCTTCCGGGCCGGCGGAGCTGCGCGAGGTGGGCGGTGCCCTCAACCACCTGGCCGGCCGGATCCAGGAGCTGCTGGTGCAGGAACGGGAACAGGTCGCGGACCTGTCGCACCGGCTTCGGACCCCGCTGACCGCGTTGCGTCTGGAGGCCGAGTCGCTGCGCGACCCGCAGGACGCCGCGCGGGTCACCGACGCGGTGGACGGGTTGGAACGGGCGGTGACCGGCCTGATCCGGCAGGCCCGCTGGCACACCCGGGCCGACAGCGCGGCGGTCACCGACGCCGTGGCGACGGTGGCCGACCGGGTGGCCTTCTGGTCGGTGCTGGCCGAGGAGACCGGCCGCCGCGTCGACCTCGACCTGGCGCCGGGTCCGCTTCCGGTAAACGTTTCGACCGACGAGCTGGCCGCGGCGGTGGACGCGCTGCTCGGCAACGTCTTCGCACACACCCCGGACAGCACCGCCTTCGCCGTACGGCTCGTGCCGGCCGGCGATCAGGTGGTGTTGACGGTGGCCGACGAAGGTCCCGGCATCGCCGCCGACTCGGTGCGCCGGGGCGCGAGCCAGGCCGGCTCGACCGGGCTCGGGCTGGACATCGCCCGCCGCGCCGCCCAGGCCAGCGGCGGCCGGTTGGAGCTGGGCGAAACGCCCGGCGGCGGGGCCGCGGTGACCCTCCGGCTCGGCTCGCCGAAGCCCTGACAGGTCCCCCGAGGACCTTCTTAACCCGGCCTTAGCGTTCGGACAGCGCGCCGCTATCGTGCCGGCACCGATCCTCGATACAACAACCGAGGAGAGGTGGACGAAGATGAAGCGCAACCCCCTGATCCTGGCGTCGGTCGGCGGCGCGGCGGCGGTCCTCGCGATAGCCGGGGTGTTCCTGGGCGTCGCGGCGGCCGACAACGACCGGGCGCAGCAGGCCACGCTGACCGCCGCGACCGGCGCCCCGGGCGTGCCGGACGACAGCGGCACCGCGAGCATCCCGGCCGACCCGACCGTGGCGCCGGCCGACCCGACCGTGGCGCCGACCGGCAGCGGATCGCCCGCCAGCGGCGACGACGCGGTGAGCCGGGAGCGGGCCGGCGAGCTCGCGCTGGCGCACGCCGGTGGTGGCCGGATCACCGACGAGATCGAACGGGACCGGGAGAACGGCCGGGCGGTCTGGGAGGTGGAGATCGTCAAGGGCGACACCGAGCACGAGATCGACATCGACCGGCAGACCGGCGAGGTGGTCAAGGCCGAGCAGGAGCCGGCGGACGACGATGACGACGACCGGGACGACGACGATGACGACGACCAGGACGACCGGGACGACGACTGACCGGACGATCCCGGGCCGATGACGGCCCACTGGCACCCCGGAGCGGCACCCGCCGGCCGGGGTGCCGCCGTTCCTGCCCCCGGCGGTAGTCGGTCGATCAGCCGTCGCGGTGCAGCTCGGTCGATCAGCCGTCGCGGTGCAGCCAGGAGAGCAGATCCGGCGGTGCGAGCGCGGCGCACCGGCTGCGGTACCGGGCCCGTGCCTCGTCGTCCAGCATGGCCCGGCCCTGACCGGAGCGACCGCTGCGGAAGAAGGCCTGCCGGTCCTTCAGCACGCCCGCCGGGTCGGGCGCGAGCCGGTCGGCGTGGGCACGCATCCGGTCGAAGGTGGCCGCCTCGACCAGCTCGGGCCCGGGCGGGTCGAGGCCCAGCCGCGCGGCGAGGCGGTGCATCTGCCCGGACAGGTCGGCACGGAGGTCGTCGTAGTGCACCAGGTGGATGTTCGGTCGGTGCCGGCGGACCCAGGCGTCCCGCAGATGCCACAGGACGCCGGGCAGGGAGTCCAGCTCGGTCCGCGGGTCCGGATCCGCGTCGATCCAGCGTACGAGCGCCTGCTCGATCGGCGGCCGGGGCCGCTCCGGCTCCGGCGCATCGGGCTGGCCGGTCAGTTCGGCGAGGCGTGCCCGATCGAGGTTCGCGGCCTGATGGTGCAGGGACACCGCCAGGTCGAGCGGGTGGCGGGCCACCACCACGTAGTGCACCTGGGGATCCGCCGGCACGCCGTCCAGCGGAGTGTGGGTCTTGATGAAGCGACGGTGGCGCTGGGCTGCCAATCGGGCGTACACCGCCTCCTGTGGTTCGACCAGCCAGTCCAGCCAGGGTGACAGCTCGCTCAGCGGTGCCGGCAGCTCCGGCGTACGCAGCACCAGCAGGGCGCAGATCATCTGCATCCAGGTGGTACCGCTCTTCGAGCGGGTGCTGATCACGATGTCACCCGGGCGGAGGGCGAGCCCCTGCCAGCGGGCGCTGTCCTCGTCGGAAGACCGGTATCGGGTCGGGGTGCCGGACACCGCGGAGATGATAGTCGCAGAGCTGACAGTTGGCCGGGTAATTTGCCGCCGGCACTCCTGTGAGGTGCGGTAATCGCCTGGCTACAGTGAATTCATGGTGCCCGCCCATAGTGGTCGGGCGGAGGAACCGGTCTACCGCCCCGTCCTCGCCGCCCGACGGGGCGAGTTGGAGGCGCTCGCTCACCTCGACGACGCCCTCGCCCCGATGCTCAGCCCGATCCTGCAACTGTCCGGGACGGACCCGTCCATCGTGGACGCACTGGCACGGATGCCGACGCGACTGGTCCCGGCCGTCGACATCGGCGCCCTGCCCGAGCCGGCGGGAACGGAGCTGGCCCGTTGGGGCGTACCGCTGGTGCCGGTGATCGGCCTGACGGACGGTGAGCGGCGACTGGCGGCGCTCGGCGGCGCGGCGCGGGCGTACGCCGGGCGGGCCGTGGTCCGACTGCGGATCCGCCAGGATCGGGCTGGCCCCGACGCCAGCACGGTGGCCGTGGAGCAGATCTGGCGGTACGCGTGGCTGGCCCCGGAGCAGTGCGACCTGCTGCTCGACTGCGGCGACGTGTGTTGCGCGGCGGACGTGCGGATGACCGAGCCACGGGTCCGGTGGGTGGTGGACTGGGCCCGGCGGCACGCCTGGCGTTCGGTGAGCGTGGTTGCCGGCGGCATCCCGCCGACGCTGTCCCGGCTGCCCACCGACGAGCCCGTACGGGTGGAACGCTGGGACTGGGTGCTCTGGCAGCGGCTGGCCGATCTCGGCGTCGGGTTCGGCGACTACGGCGTCAGCCCGGCCGCACCGGGAACGCCGTCGTCCGGTGACCGGCTGCCGACCGTCCCCTACACCGGCCAGGGCGCATGGTGGGTGCACCGCTGGTCACGGCGCCGGGGCCGGGGCGACGACCGGGTCGCCGACCTGTGCCACACGCTGGTGTCGGGACCGCACTGGCCGGTCACCGGCGCGAGCTTCTCCTGGGGTGACCACGAGATCCTGCGGCGGGCCCGGCGGTTCGCCGGTGCCGGTTCGACGACCAACTGGATGGCCTGGAGCACCTCGCACCACCTGGCCCATGTGCTGGACGCACTGACTCGGCCCGCGCGTGGCGGGGCCCGACGCCCCGGTCAGGCATCGCCGAACCGGGGCCGTTCGCAGCGCGGCGGGGAGACCCGCCGCGCTGGATGACCTTGCCCTACTGCTGCTCGGTGAACCCGAACTGCACGACGCCCTCGTCGTCGACGCTCGCGTCGACCGAGGCTTCGCCGAGCAGGTCGGCGGCGTCGGAGTCGAGGAAGATCCGGGCGCCCTGGTTGTCGACCACCTGGTCGCCCTCGACCGGCGCAGGGACCAGCTCCACGGTCAGCGAGCCGGCCGTGGTGTCTGCTGCGATTCGCACCCCACCGCCCTCGGAGACGTCCTGCTGGGCGGCCAGATCACGGATCACCAGGACGGCGTTGTCGGTCATCGTGAGCATGCTGAGACTCCTCGTGGTGTTCTCGCACTCCCGGTGCGGACGCACATTCGCGGATCTGCGGGCAGGCCGGACGATGGCCGTCCACCGCCGCATCGGGGCAGCTCAGGGGCCCCTCACCTGCCCACGGTGCCCGGTGCCGGGGCATCCGTCAAATAGAGCATCGTGCATACGATGCAGCGGCATGACCGCGCGCCGAACGGGTACTCAAGACCGTTTCGGGAAGGGCCCCCTCGCCTGGGGGGCCCTTCCGGCGGACCTCAGTCCGTCGGCCGGGGCGGCAGCGGAGCGGCCGGGTCGCCGCGTTCGATCAACGCGGCGATGTCGGCGTCGCGCAGGCCACGCAGCGCGAGCACCCGGGTGCCCCAACGGTGCAGCCGACACGGGTGCGGGCTGGCATCGTTGCGGCAGACCGTCCCCCCCGACCATCTCCGTGGCGCGTGCACCACGACGGCCCGGACCGCGAACTGGGCATCCTCGGCGGTCACGTACGGCGGCAGCGGGATCTCCCGCAGCCCCGCTCCAGCCCGCTCGCCGGTGGACGGGTACGGACGGACGGTACTGCTGCTGTTCATCGGCCTGACCTCCACACAGGACGGTCGAACACGGACAGCAGGACGTTACGATCCGTTCGACACGGGGTGACGGACAAACTGTCCCGGTGGCTCAGTCCACCGCCTGCGCCCGCAGCGCCGACGCGGTCTGGCCGGGGTCGTAGCCCGGGCCGACGCCGTCGAAGATGATCAGTGATGCCTCGATGTGCCGGGTACGCAACGGCAGGATCTCCTGGTACTCGGGCGAGTCGTACCAGCCGTGCGCCTGCTCCCGATCGGGGAACTCGAGAATGACCAGGCTGCCCGGCCACTCCCCCTCGCGGACCTCCACCTCCGGCCCGTGCACCACGAACCGTCCGCCGAAGGGCTCCAGGGTCGCCTGGATCCGCTCCAGGTACGTCAGGATGTCCTCGTTGACCTGCGGATCGCGCAGGTGAGCCAGGGCGAAGGCGGGCATCTGTGGTCCTCCCGGTCGTCTCGTCCGCCGGACACGAGCCCGGCGGTCACCGGCAGTCTGCCGCAGCCGATCGCGGTCGGCCAACCCGCAGCCGGGCGCGCCACGGCCGGCTGCGGGCGCGATGCCGCAGGTCAGATGCGTTCGAGCAGCACCACCGGAATGTCCCGGTCGGTCTTGGCCTGGTAGTCGTCGTACGCCGGCCAGATGCCGGTCATCAGCGGCCACAGCTCTGCCTTCTCCTCGGCCTCGGCGGTCCGGGCCCGGGCGGTGAACCGCTCCGCGCCGACCTGCACCTGCACCTGCGGCTCGGCCAGCAGGTTGAGATACCAGGCCGGGTGCCGGGGATCGCCGCCCTGGGAGGCGACCACCGCGTACGCGTCGCCGGACCGGCCGTAGATCAATGCGGTACGCCGCAGGGCACCGGTGCGTCGGCCCCGTGTGGTCAACAGCAGCGTGAAGACACCCGGCCGCCACTCGTGCCCGTCGGCCCCGTCGGTGTCGATGTACCGCTGAATGTGCTCGGCCACCCAATCCGTGGGGCTGTCGCGTACCTGGTCGCCTGTGGTCATCGGTCCTCCGGTTCGTGGATCGCTCGCCGACCACGCTACTGGGGATTCGCGCCGCCGGCCGTCCAACGCCGGGTTACCCGACGCGCCGCCGCCACGATCAGCGTAGGGCGACGGCCTGCAGGCCGACGTTGCCGCAGTGCGAAGTGAAGGTCTCCTCCACCGTCCAGGTGAGCAGCAGCCGGGTCCCCTTCGGCGCCTGGAACCGGATGGTCGCCCGGGTGGACTGGCTGGTGTGTCGCTCCTCCAGCCGAAGCGTCCGGCTCGGCCCACCGTCGGACAGCCGCATGTCCAACCTGCCACGGGCCATCCACACGCCGAGGTAGACGGTGGCGGTTCGCGGTTGACCGTCGGCGACCACCGCGAGGCTGAAGCCGTTGTCCACACCGCAGGTGTAGACCCCGTCGGGTGTACCGCCGGCCGACCTCACCGGCTCGCCGTCGCGCCACCGGAACAGCTCCTGGTTGCCGTCCCAGCCGCCCCGCTCACCCTGGCCGCCCAGGTCGCGGATCTCGGCCGAGCCGTCGCGCTTGCGGACCGTCGCCGCGCCGCCACCCAGTCCCCAGTGCACCCAGTCGCGCTCACCCGCATCGGTCAGGTTGACCGTCGCCGGCACGTCCGAGCGACCGACGGTGAGTATCAACGGCACCGTCGGGGGCGTCGGAGTGCCCGGGCGGACGCTGGGGCTGGGGCTGGGGCTCGGCGGACGTTCGCGGGGCCGCAGGCCCGGTACGGCAGGAGCGGTGGGCTGGCTGCTGGGCAGGCTCGGGCGGCCGACCCCCGCCGGCAGTCCCTCCCGTTCGGCCGGCTCCTCACCGCTGGGCTCCGACCACCACTGCGCGTACCCGACCAGGGCCAGCAGACTGGCCACGGCGGTAGCCGCGATCGCCTCCACCGCGTAGCGGCGACGTCTCCGGGCCCGGGCGAGCCGACGGGCGGCAGCGCGGGTCTCGCCCGTGGCGGCGGGTGCGTGTCGTCGGGTCTCCGGTGCGCGGTGCCGAGCGGTCTCGCCGCCGTGAACTGCCCGTGGGGGGTGCTCCTCCGCCACCGACCCTCCACTTCTGCCGGACCGGACTCGCACCGGCACACTCCACTCGGTTGTGCGGGTGCCTCACATTCGCATTGAGGAGACCTTTCGCGCTAGTCGGGAGGAACCGCCGTGTCCGGGTCGTGTCCCCGGCGGCGCGGGCACACCTCAGCCTCGGACGTCGAAGCCGAGGGCCTGAGCGAGGGTCACCGACTGCACCATGTCGATGACTGCTCCGGCACGCTGCACCGCCGTCGGGTCCAGCCCGGTCAGGTCGCTGCCGCGCAGGTCCGCACCGGACAGCCGGGTGCCACGCCACTGCACGTCGGAGAGGTCGACCCCGGTCATCGTCGCCCCGGTGAGGTCGACGCCGGACAGGTCGGTCTCCCGCATCCGTACCCCGGTGAACCGCCCGCCGCGCAGGTCGGCCCCGGCGAGGGTGACGAACGACCAGTCGCCTCCACTCACCGTCAGCGGGCGCAGGTCACAGCGGTCGAAGGTGCTGCCCACGACCTTGCAGCCGGTGAACTCCGCCTCGAACAGGTTGCAGCGGGTGAACACGCACCGGGTGAAGGCCGAGTCGGTGTGCCGCGAGACGTTGAACTGCACGTCGCCGAAGGTGCAGCCGTCGAAGACCGCGCCCTGGCTGGTCGCCTCGGTCAGATCCACCCGGTGGAAGGTGCAGCCGATGAAGTGCCGGTCGGCCAGCTCCTCGGCGTACCAGTCCTCGTCGTGGAAGGTCACGTCCTCGATCGGCTCCGGCATGCCAGGAGGCTAACCAGTGACACCGACAACCATGCCTTCCCGCCTCCGGTACCGGCCGGTAGGTTCGGTCGGGTGAACGTGGCGAGCAGCATCGACGCGGAGCAGCTGGGTTTCGACCCGGCCCGGTTGGCCCGGATCGACGAACACTTCGGCCGGTACGTCGACGACGGCCGGCTGGCCGGATTCCAGGTGATGGTCACCCGAGGCGGCCAGATCGCGCACAGCTCCACCCACGGGTTGCGGGACCGCGAGGCGGGCGCGCCGGTGGAGTCGGACACCCTCTGGCGGATCTACTCGATGACCAAGCCGATCACCTCGGTCGCGGCGATGATGCTCTGGGAGCAGGGCCACTTCGAGCTGACCGACGAGATCGGGCGCTGGCTGCCCGAATTCGCCGACATGCGGGTCTATTCGAAGGGGTCGACGCTCAAGCCGTACACCGTGCCGGCGATCGAGCCGATCCGGATCTGGCACCTGCTCACCCACACCGCCGGGCTGACGTACGGCTTCATGCAGACCTCGGTGGTCGACGGCCTGTACCGCGCGGCCGGCTACGACCTGTACCCACCCGCTGAGGTCGACCTGGCCGAGGCCTGCCGGGTCTTCGGCGAGCTGCCGCTGCTGTTCCAGCCCGGCACCGCCTGGGGATACTCGGTCGCCACCGACGTGCTCGGCCGGCTGATCGAGGTGGTCTCCGGGCAGAGCCTCGACACGTTCCTCACCGAACGGATCCTGCGTCCGCTGGGCATGGGCGACACCCGCTGGCACGTCGACGGCACCGACACCGACCGGCTCGCCGCGCTGTACGTGCCGGACCCGGCGACCGGCCGGGCGGTGCGCCACGACGCGCTCGGCGGCCTGGCGTACGAGAAGCCGGTGCTGCTCTCCGGCGGCGGCGGACTGATCTCGTCGGCCGCCGACTACCACCGGTTCACCCAGCTGCTGCTGCGCGGCGGCGAGCTGGACGGCGTCCGCCTGCTCGGCCCGCGCACGGTGCGCTTCATGACCCGCAACCACCTGCCCGGCGGCCAGGACCTGGGCGTCCTGTCCACCGGCGGGTTCGCCGAGACGACGCTGGACGGCATCGGGTTCGGTCTCGGCTTCGCGGTGGTGGACGACCCGGTCCCGAGTCGGGTGCCGAGCAGCATCGGCGAGTACTACTGGGGTGGGGTGGCCAGCACCGCGTTCTGGGTCGACCCGGCGGAGGAGATCACCGCCATGTTCTTCACCCAGCTGATGCCGTCGAGCACCTGGCCGATCCGGCCGCAGCTGCGCCAGTTGGTCTACTCCGCGCTGATCGGCTGAACGCCGGGATCGCCGTTCCACCGACGGTCGCCGGATCCGATCCATAGCCTGGGAGGCGTGAGCGACATCGTCGTGTTCGGTGCGGGAGGCACCGCGGGTTCGCGGATCGTCATCGAGGCGTTCAACCGGGGCCACCGGGTGGTGGCCGCGGTGCGCCGGCCCGAGGCGGACGCGCCGTACCTGCCGGCCGGGGTCCAGGTCGTCACCGGGGACGCCACCAGCGAACGCAGCGTACGGGAGCTGGCGCCGGCGGCGGACGCGCTGGTCGTGGCGGTCGGTGGCGGTGATCGTTCGCTCTGGCCCGACGCGGCGCGCACCCTGCTCGACGCGCTGCAGGGCATGCCGGCCGCACCCCGGGTCATCCACGTCGGTGGCGGGGCCACGCTACTCACCCCGGCCGGGACGCGGCTGCTGGACGAGCCGGACTTTCCCGAGGAGTACCGCGATGCCGCGCTGGGCCAGGCGGCTGCGCTGGACGTCTACCGCTCCGGCGCCGACGGCGTGACCTGGACGTACGTCTGCCCGCCGCCGCTGGAGTTCCGTCCGGGGCAGCGCACCGGCCGGTATCGCACCGGCACCGACCAGCCGGTGACCGACGCGCAGGGCCGGAGCGTGCTCAGTTACGAGGATCTCGCCGTCGCGGTGGTCGACGAGATCGAGGATCCGCACTTCCAGAACATGCGCTTCACCGCCGCGTACTGATCTCTGATCTTGAAAAAACGCCAGCTCGCCGGATAGATTCGAGTCTCTGTGACCGGGCGTCACACCCCTGACGTCCAGGTCGGACCTCGAATCAGGAGGGCGCCGTCTTGGCTTCGCTCGACGACACCGTGACATCCCCGCACGAATCGTCCCGCTCCACCGGATCAGGCCAACTCAACCGGCGACGGATGTTGACCGTCGCACTCGGTGGCGCCGCCACCGTGGCGCTGCCCGCGCCTGCCTGGGCAGCAGCCGACCACCGGCCCGGCGCGATCCGTCCGCCCAGGCTCACCCCGGAGGACCGCAAGGTCGTCGCCCAGCTCTCCGCGAAGCGCGCACTCGCGCACCTGAAGGTGCTCTCGGAGGACATCGGACCACGCATCGGTGGCACCGACTCGGAGCGTCGAGCCGCGCACTACATCGCCGGTCAGCTCGACAAGCTGCGCTACGACACCACCCTGCAACCCTTCCCGGTCGCCGACAAGTTCCTCGCCCAGCTCAGCTCGCCGGCCCGGCTGCCCGGGGACCTGAACTGGCAGGTCGGGGCGAGCGGACAGGCGGCGCTGGACACCAGGGTCACCGCGTCGGTGGTCGATGTCGGCGCGGGTACGCCGGCCGACTACCCGGCCGACGTCAGCGGGAAGATCGTGCTGGTGGACTATGTCGCGGCCCAGCGCGAGCAGCTGGCCGCGACCGCCGTGGCCGCCGGGGCGGCCGCGGTGGTCTTCCTCCCGGCCGACCTGGTGGAGCCCCGCCGGGCGTCTGCCTTCTCCCCCACTCTGCCCGGCTCCGCCTCCGCGCCACTGCCGATCCCGGTCGTCGGGGTGGCCCAGGCGCAGAAGCACCGGCTCCGGGCCCTGCTGGCCGCCGGCCCGCTCACCCTGACCATCGCCACCACCGCGCACCGCGGGCTGACCTCGCACAACGTGTTGGCCGAGCGGCGCGGGCGCTCAGGCGCGGGCGGCCCGGTCGTCATGGTCAGCGCCCACTACGACTCGGTCATCGGCGCACCGGGCGCCAACGACGACGGCTCCGGCACGGTGCTCTGTCTGGAGCTGGCCCGGGTGCTGAAGGCGGTGCCGGTCGACGCCACGCTGCGCTTTGCCCTCTGGGGCTCGGAGGAGCAGGGACTGATCGGGTCGCGTTACTACGTCGCTCAACTGCCGCAGGCCGAGCGCGACCGGATCCTCGCCGTCTACCAGAACGACATGGTCGCCACCAGCTGGGACCCGGCTACGCGGTACTGGCTGCTGTCGTTCACCGGCGAGAGCAACCGGGCCACCGACGAGGTCTCCGCCGCGGCGCGGCGGCTCGGCTACGAACCGCAGATCTCCCCGGTGACCCAGCGCGGCGCCAGCGACCACCAGTCGTTCCAGGAGGTCGGCATCGCCAGCGCGAACTTCTCCTGGCGCGGTGAGGAGTCGCCGGCGCTGCTGGAGCCGCCGTACCACAGCCCGGAGGACACCATCGCCAAGAACATCAGCCTGGAGCGGCTTCAGGTGTCGATGGAACTGATCGGCTGCGCCACGTACGCGACGGCACGGCACTGACCGTTTCGGGCGGGGCGCGGTCGCGCCCCGCCCGTACGGCCCGGTTGGGGCCCTAGTCGGCCAGCCGGGCCGGGAAGCCGCCGGTGGCGACCGGTCCCCACCCGGTGATGGTGACCCGGATCAGGGACTTGCCCTGCCGCAGCATCGCCTGCCGGTAGTCGTCCCAGTCCGGATGCTCGCCGGAGATGCTGCGGAAGTACTCGACCAGCGGTTCGAGGGCCTCCGGCAGGTCGAGCACCTCGGCGGTGCCGTCGATCTGCACCCACGGGCCGTTCCAGTCGTCGGAGAGCACGCACGCCGACACCCGTGGGTCGCGGCGGATGTTGGCGACCTTGGCCCGCTCCGGATAGGTGGAGACCACCAGCCGGCCGGTGGCGTCCACCCCGGCCGCCACCGGCGAGGACTGCGGCCGGCCGTCGGCGCGGGTGGTCATCAGCACCACCCGGTGTCGGGGGCGGATGAATTCGATGAGGTCTTCCCGGTCGACCCGGGCGTTGCGAGCGATCGTGCGTGGCATCGTTCGTTTCTACCAGCCGTCACCGGTGGTGGCTGGCGGACTGCTGGCTGGGCACCCTGGGCCGCGCCGACGGGCGCCAGGCCCGGCCGTTGGCGTAGATGATCCGGAAGCCGAGGTACGACGCCAGGGGCGCCCAGTGCGCCGAACCCATCCGCAGCTCGGCGGCGTTGTGTCGCCGGCCGTTGGCGAGCACGTCGAGCAGGACCGTCTCGAACGCCGCCGACTCGACCCAGTCGACCTCGCGGCTGAAGCCACAGATCATCGCCGCCCCGGTGACGTCGAGGAACTCGCGCAGCACCGACTCCGGGGCACGCAGCACCGAACAGCTGCCGAAGTAGAGGCGCCGCCCCTCGCAGCGCCCGGCCATCAGCTCGGCCACCTCGGTCAGCTCGACCGAATGCCAGTCGGTCAGGCACAGCCGGTTCGGTTCGCCGTGCATCGCGAAGAAGCCGAGCCGGTGGTCGGCGTACTGCTTCAGCAGCCAGCGGTCGATGAAGTAGAAGAGTTCGTCCCGGGTTGCCGCGTCCTTGTGAATGAAGCGGACCTTGCCCAGCCGTTCGAGCAGTTCGAGGGTGGGCAGCACGGAACCGCGCTCGTTGAGATCACGGTGCCACTGGCCCTCGACGCAGAAGATGCCACCACGTGCCACGCCCACCTCCCCGCCGTCGCCCGCGCTGACGTTACCGGTCCGGGCCGACCAGGGAACATGGCCCTCGGTGTCGCCCTATGCGCGCTCCGCGCGCAAATGGCCAGTCTGCGGCCGGTCGAGCATTGCTGCCCGTTTCGCAAATAGCCCGAATTCCCAGCGAATGCTCAGGTGCAACGAATTGTGAGGACATTTCTTGTTAATCGCCGCCAAAGGGCTGGGCCGGTGCGAGGGTGGATCCACGGGACGGTTCGGTCGAAGTCCCGGATGCCACCCCAATCGCTGCCTATCGGGAGGACTTCTGTGCGCGTACACACCCTGAAACGGGCAATCGTCGCCCTCGCCCTCGCCCTGCCGGGCGCCGCGATCGCCTCGGTGGTCGCCGCGCCAGCGGCCCACGCCGACGGCTGCTACACCTGGGACCGCAACCTCTACCAGGGGCGCTCCGGCAGTGACGTGCGTGAGCTGCAACTGCGGGTCGCGGGCTGGGCCGGCAACAACAACATCGTGGAGCTCGACGGCCGGTACGGCCCGAAGACCGCTGCGGCGGTACGCCGCTTCCAGTCCGCGTACGGCATCAGGGCCGACGGGATCGCCGGACCGCAGACCTTTGCGAAGCTCTACCAGATCCAGGACAACGACTGCACGCCCCGGCACTTCAGCTGGAGCGAGCTGGACAACGGCTGCGGCGGCAGCGGGTGGACCGGCGGCCCGCTGACGTCCGCACAGACCCGGCAGAAGGCGCTACGCACGATGTGGAAGCTGGAGGCACTCCGCAAGAGCCTCGGCGACCAGCCGCTGAACGTGACCAGTGGCTTCCGCAGCCGCACCTGCAACAGCCAGGTCGGTGGGGCGTCGGACAGCCAGCACCTGTACGGCAATGCCGCCGACCTCACCTCACGCAGCAGGTCGCTGTGCCAGGTCGCCCGCGAGGCCCGCAACCACGGCTTCAGCGGGATCATCGGCCCCGGTGTGGCGGGACACAACAACCACGTGCACGTCGACTCGCGGCGGGAGAACAACCAGGACCGCAGCGCGAACAACACCTACTGGGCCGCGCCCGACTGCGGGATCCCGGCCGGCTACCGCTGAGGTCATGACGCCGACCCGGGCGCGGGCGGGAACCGGCCGCGCGCTCCGGGTCGGCGTCGTGCCGCCGCGGGCGAGCCCTCTCAGCTCGCCCGCGGCCAGCGCGGCGCGGTGGCGGGGGGAGCCACCGGCCGGCCGGACCCGGCGGGCCGGACGCCGGTACGCGCCGCCGGAGCGGCCACCCGGGGGGCCGGACCGCGCGTCGGGTAACCGGTGGCACGGTCCGGTCGTGCCGGATGGCCCGCAGCCCGATCGGTGCGCGGCGGGTAGCCACGGTCGGTGCCCGCCGGACGTGCGGCGGGCGCCGGACGTCCGGCGGCGGGCCGGCCCGCCGCCGGTCCGTTGACCAGGAACGGGAACGGCACGTGCACGAACGGATTGCCGTGCCGGATGAGGGCGTCGAGCTGTCGCTCGTTGAGCCCGTGGTTCAGCAGCACCCGCCGACCCCAGCGGTGCAGCCGGCAGGGGAATCGAGCACCGTCGTTGCGGCACAGCGCCCCCGACGGCCACTCCTCCGCCGCGTGCACGACCACCGCCCGGACGGCCAGCCGGACGTCTTCAGGGGTCAACGACGCCGGTACAGGCAACTCGCCCAGAATCTGATCGATGGGATCCGTCGACTGCTCATCAACTCGCACGGCAGGCCTCCCGCAGCTCCGGTAGCGGTGCGCTTGAGCACCGCACCTCGCAAACTGGTACGGCTCCCGGTGCGGGAAAGTTCAAATCCTTTACCGAGCCGCTCAGGGGCGCCGCGGAGCGCCGCCGGTCGAGCCGCTCAGACCAGGCCGGCGTCGTGCACGAGCAGGGCCACCTGCACCCGGTTGTTGAGACCGAGGCGGGTCAACAACCGGGAGACGTACGCCTTGACGGTGGCCACGCTCATGAACAGCTCGGCGGCGATCTCGGCGTTGGTGTGGCCCCGGCCCAGGGCCACCGCGACCGCACGTTCCCGCTCGGTCAGGGCCGCGATCAGCCGGGCAGCGCGCTCCCGCCGTGGGTCGGCCGGCGTTCCGGCCGTGACGTGCTCGATGAGGGTGCGGGTGACCGTCGGGGACAGGGTCGCCTCGCCCGCGGCGACCCGGCGCACCGCCCGCACGATCTCGACCGGTGGGGTGTCCTTCAGCAGGAACCCGCCGGCCCCCGCCCGCAGCGCCCGCAGCACGTGCTCGTCGGCGTCGAAGGTGGTCAGCACGAGCACCTCGGGCGGCCGGGGCAGCGCCCGCAGTGCCTCGGTGGCGGCCAGCCCGTCCAGCCGGGGCATCCGGATGTCCATCAGCACCACGTCCGGCCGGCAGGCGGCGACGGCCCGGACGACCTCGCTGCCGTCGGCCGCCTCGCCGACCACTGTGAGGTCGGGGGTACCGCCGAGGATCATCGACAGCCCGGCGCGCACCAGGGCGTCGTCGTCCACGATCAGGATCCGGACTTCTCGGCCCGGCCCCGCCGGAGGTACGGAATCCGCCGGCACTGCCCGCCCGCCCTCCGGCACCGGGCCGCTCACGGCGCCGGCCACGGCAGCCAGGCGGCCAGCCGGAAGTCGCCGTGCTCGTCACGGCCGTGCTCCAGCCGCCCGCCGGCGAGGTTGACCCGCTCGGCGATGCCGACCAGTCCGGTGCCGGTGCCAGGGATCGGCACCCCGGTGGACTCACCCACCGGCCAGCGGTTGCGGATCTCCACGGACAGCCCGTCGCCCGGGGCGCCGCTGAGCCCAACGGTGACGGCGGCGCCGGAGGCGTGCTTGCGGGCGTTGGTCAACCCCTCCTGCACGATCCGGTAGACGCTGCGGCCGACCGCGACGGGCAGCCGGTCCGGCGCGGACACCTGGTCACGCAGATCGACCCGGATCCCGGCGGTCCGGGACTCGGCGACCAGCGCGGGCAGGTCACCGAGGGTGGGCTGGGGTCGTTCCGGATCCTCCGGGAGCAACACCTCGGCGCGCAGCACACCGATCACCTCCCGGAGGTCCTGCAGGGCGGCGTGCGCGCTGTCCCGGATCACCCCGGCCGCCCGCGCCACCTCCGACGCGGGGGCGTCCGGACGGAACTCCAGTGCTCCGGCGTGCAGGCTGAGCAGCGAGATCCGGTGGGCGAGCACGTCGTGCATCTCCCGGGCGATACGGGTGCGTTCCAGCTGCCGGGCCTGGGCCACCCGCAGCTGCTGTTCGGCCTCGGCCCGCTCGGCCCGCTCGCGCAGCGACAGCACCAGCTGCCGGCGTGCCCGCACGAACAACCCCCAGGCCAGCACCAACAGGGTGATCACCATCCCCCAGACGGTGGACACCCAGTACGGGTTGCCCGGCTCCGGGCGCAGCAGGGCGAAGAACAGGTTGGTGAACAGTCCGGCGGCGGTGACCGCCAGGGCGACCGCCGCACGGCGGTGCACCACCACCGTGAAGTAGATGATCAGCACTGCCGCGACGGAGGTGACGGAGAACATCGCCAACGGCAGTGTCACCAGCGCGAGCCCGAGTGGCCAGCGGCGGCGGAACCAGAGCGCCAGCGTGCACACCAGGCCGAGGAGCGCCTCCCCGACGATCATCCAGTCGTACGGCAGCTGTTCGGCGAGGGCCGGGCTCGGCGAGGCGGCGTCGAAGGTGGCCAGGATCACCCATCCGAGCGAGACCAGGAAGCAGAAGCTGTCGACCAGCCAGTCGCGGGCGGTACGCCGTTGCTGACGGGGTGCCGCAGCGCCGAGCGACCCGGGCAGCAGCCCCGGGTGTTCGAGTACGACGGCGCTGGTCACAGCCGCAATGGTAGGCAGCCGTGGGTCGTGCGGCCAGCTACCAAAGTCGAGACCTGAGAGTCGACCTTCGGCTAGCCGACGGTCGACCGTTGGCCGCAGCGGGCGACCGGGTGGCCCGGGCAGGCTGACCACATGATCGCGGTAAATCAGCTCACCAAACGGTACGGGCGCTACACGGCCGTCGACGACGTGTCGTTTCACTGCGAGCCGGGCACGGTCACCGGCTTCCTGGGGCCGAACGGGGCCGGCAAGTCCACCACCATGCGGATGATCTGTGGGCTGACCCCGCCGACGTCGGGCACGGCCACCGTCGACGGGCGCCCGTACCGCCAACTGCCCAACCCGGGCCGCACGGTGGGGGTGCTGCTGGACGCGTCGGCCCAGCACGCGGGGCGGACCGGCCGGGAGGCCCTGGCCGTGGCGGCGGCGACGATGGGCATCGACCGGCGCGGGGTCGGCGAGGCGCTGGACCGGGTTGGACTGGGCCCGGTCGCGGCCCGCCGACGGGTGCGCGCGTACTCACTGGGCATGCGCCAGCGGCTCGGCCTGGCCCACGCACTGCTTGGCAATCCCCGCGTGCTGGTGCTGGACGAGCCGGCCAACGGTCTCGACCCGGAAGGGATCTTCTGGATGCGTGGCCTGCTGCGTGACTTTGCCGACCGGGGCGGCACCGTGCTGCTCTCCTCCCACCTGCTGCGCGAGGTGGAGGCGGTCGCGGACCGGCTGGTGGTGATCGGGGGTGGCCGGATCGTGGCGCAGGGCGGCAAGGAGGAGCTACTGGCCGGCGACGGCACCGTCGTGCGGGCCCGCGACGGCGCGGCGCTGCGCGGCGCGCTGGAGCGGGCTGGCCTGACGGCCAGCGAGGGTGCCGAGGGGCTGCTGGTCCAGGCCGACCCCGACGCGGTCGGTGAGGTCGCCCTGGCGGCCGGGATCGCCCTCACCGAGCTGCGTCCGGCCGGCGGCGATGGCCTGGAACAGCTCTTCCTGACGCTGACCGCCACCGCCGCGAGCCCCGCTCCGGTGGGCCCCGCTCCGGTGGGCCCCGACGCGAGCCGTACCGACGCCGAACTGACCAGGGAGACCGTCCGATGACCATCGCCACCGAGGTGACCCCGACCGTCCGCGCTGCGCAGCGCCGACCGTCGCTGGCCCGGTTGACCGCCGTGGAGCTGCGCAAGCTCGTCGACACCCGGGCCGGCCGCTGGTTGCTGATCACCATCGGCCTGGTCACCGCCCTCATCGTGACGCTCCAGGTGATCTACACGGAGGCGCCGACCCAGACGTTCAGCAACTTCTTCGTCCTGTCGCTGCTCCCGGTCGGATTCCTGCTGCCGGTGCTGGGCATCCTCTCGATCACCAGCGAGTGGTCCCAGCGCACCGCGTTGACCACGTTCGCCCTGGTGCCCCGGCGGGAGCGGGTGATCGTCGCCAAACTCGCCTCGATGGTGCTGGCGGCGCTGGCGTCGGCGCTGACCAGCCTGGCGGTGGCCGCCGTGGGCACGCTGGTGGCCGGTGTGACGGGCGGTGCCGGTACCTGGCGGATCGAGGGTGCCCTGGTGGCGCACGCCGTCGTCTTCCAGGTGGCCGTCGTGCTGATGGGCGCGGCGTTCGGCCTGCTGCTGCTGAACACCCCGCTGGCCATCGTGGCCTACCTGGTGCTGCCGACCGCCTGGTCGATCGTGGGCGAGCTGGTCCGGCCGTTGCACACCGCGGCCGAGTGGCTGGACACCGGGCGCACGATGGAGCCACTGTTCACCGCCGACGTGACGGCCGGGCAGTGGGCGCGAATCGGGGTCTCGCTGCTGGTCTGGCTGGTCGTGCCGCTGGCCGCCGGGCTGGTCCGGACCATCCGGCGGGAGGTGGCGTGACGGCGTACGGTACGCCGACCGTGGTCAGCGGCGGCGCTACGGAACTGCTGGTGCTCTGGGGCGGGATCCCGCTCGTCGGTGGCGCGGCGGGTGGGCTGCTCGCGGCCGGATCGGGCTGGGTGGCCGGCCTGCCGTGGGCGCCGATGCAGGGCCTGTTCCGGCTGGTCGACGGCCTACCCGACGGGTACGCCCTGACCGGCGGCGTGGGCGCCGGCGTGCTGGTCGGGTTGGTGATCGCCGCCATCGGCCACGCCGAACGGGTGCGCGTCACCGTGTCGGGGCACCAGGCACGGCTGCGCCGCGGCAGCACCGAACGGGAGTTCGGCCGGCGGGACACCGGTGCGGTGTTCGTGGACGGCAAGGACCTGGTGCTGCTGGGCACCGACGACGGCGAGTTGGTCCGGCAGCGCGGCGACCTGCCGGCCGAGCGGCTGGCCGATGCCTTCCGTGCGCACGGCTGGCCGTGGGTGGACACGGATCCGCACCGGACGGCGTACCGACGTTGGGTGCCCGACCTGCCCGGCCTGCCGGCCGGCGCCGACGCGCTGATGCGGGCCCGGCAGGAGGCGTTGGAGCACGATCGGGGCGACGAGGCCCGGGAACTGCGCACGGAGCTGGCCCGCTACGGCGTAGTGGTCCGGGACGACGGCAAGCGGCAGCACTTCCGGCTGACCCGGTCCGCGACGCCGCCGGCCTGACGCGAACGGACCGGGCCCACGAAGGGACCCGGCCCGCTCAGCGCGGCAGTTCGGTCACCTCCCGGAGGGACCGTGCTTGTGCTTGTGGCCGTGCGACTTGCCCTTGCCGTGCGACTTGCCCGGCGTCTTCACGCCGTTCACCTTCGAGGTGTCGTGCGCGAACGTAATCACCGCGGCGGCGATGGCGTCGGCGTTGACGTCGAGGGCGAAGACGTTGACGTTGCCCTGGAGCTTGTACTTCTTGCCCAGCGACTTGTACACGGCGGCGTCGGCACCGTCGGCGACCGGCGTACGGCTGTCACATGCCTGGTGGTAGCAGGGGTCGTAGGCAACGTCCGCCAGCCCGCCGAAGAGAGCGACCTCGGCGGCCGTCTTGACGCCCTCGGCGCCGGTAAAGAGGCCCCCGGCCGGGATGTCGACGCCGATGAACGCTCCGTAGTCCGAGCGGCCGGTGAAGTCGGACGGCACGGTGGGCAGCTTGCGGGAGGCGAAGAACTTCTCGAACACCTGCTCGATCTCCGCCGAACCCTCCGGCCCCGGGCCGGCACCCTGCTGCGCCGAGTCGTCCCCGTCGTACACCCCGAACACGTAGTTCGGCGAGCCGACCATGTCGAAGTTGAGGTAGAGGGCGATGTCGGCGACCTGCTGCTCGGTCAGGCTGTCCACGTAGTACTGCGAACCGATCAGGCCCGCCTCCTCCGCACCCCACCAGGCGAACCGGACCGCGTTCTTCGGCTTCACCTTCGCCATCTGCAGCGCCACCTCAAGCAGCGCGGCACTGCCGGTGCCGTTGTCGTTGTAGCCCGGTCCGGCCGGGTCCGAGTCGAGGTGCGCGCCGGCCATGACCACGTTGTCGGTGCGGCCGTGCCGGGTCTGCGCGAAGACGTTCTCGGTGCTGCGGATCTCCGAGGTGGTGTCGGCCTCGATCTGGACGACCAGGTCGGCCGTCGCCGCGAACTGCGCCCCGGTGTAGTACGACACGGAGACGGCCGGGATGCCGACCGGCGCGCCGAGCGTACCGGCGAACAGGTCGTAGCGGTCCGCGTTGGCCTCGGGCGTACCGTTGCCCTGGTTCATGACGATCGCGCCTGCCGCACCGGCGGCCTCGGCGTTGGCGACCTTGTCGCCGAACCCGCAGGTGCCGCGCTGCAGCAGGGCGACCTTGCCGGCCACGTCGACGCCGGCGAAGTCGCTGGCCTCACAGCCGGAGGTCGAGGCACGCGGCGGATCGAGGACGAGGTCCACCGGGACGACCAGACCCTGGGCGGTGCCGTCACCGGAGTAGCTCATCAGCTCGTAGTCGACCCCGTCGACGTACGACGTCGGGTTCGGTGCCACCTGGGTGAACGACGAGCCGAACTCCTCGTAGAACGCGAAGTCGAACTGCTGGCGGGTGACCTGGTAACCGGCCTTCTTCAGCAGCTTGGCCACGTAGTCGGCGCTCGCGTCGTAGCCCGGTGTGCCGGAGGCGCGGGTGTCGTTGTTGGCGTCGGCGATGGCCTGGAACCTGTCGAGATGCTTGAGCACCCCCTTGACCGTCACCGCCTTGGTCAACCTCTTGACCGAGTTGTTGGGCGGGCTCGCCAACGCCGGGCTTACCAGCGCCGTCGTGCCCAGGAGGGTGCCGGCCGCGATGGCGGCGAGCACTTTCCTGCCGGAGAAAGGCACCACGATGTGCCACGTCCTTCCTCTGTTGGTCGCCGGCTCCCCTACCCCCGTACGCCGGACCTCTCGCCATCCTGATGCACGTCGATGTGCATGCAAAGGGCCTGTTCAGCCGAGCCGAGCCGACGTTCGGCCCGCCACCTCAGTCGATCCCCAATGGGTTGCGACAGCCTTCGACCCTCCACTCAGGAGATCAGGGCGACCGTCAGCGCGGTGGCGGCGGCCAGCGAACCGACCAGCGAGGCCACCCGTCGCCACGGCACGGTGGCGTCGTTGACCGGCAGCTCCCGCCAGCGGTACGCGACCAGGGCCAACCCGGCCCCGGAGGCCGCGAAGCCCACCGGCCAGAGCCAGCCGGGCACCGCCGACCAGTCGCCCAGTTGGTGCCCCAGAGCGGGGTAGAGCAGCGCCCAGCCCGCCGCCGGCAGCACGGTCAGTCGGTCCACCGCGGTACGCAGCGCGGTGCCGAGCAGCGACAGGCCGCCGATGAAGGTGAACAGCAGCGCCATCCCGGCGCCGACCCAGGTGGGCAACACCGGCGAGGCGGTGCCGGCCGACTCCTGGGGTACGCCGAGCAGCCGCAGCCCGATCGGCTCGACGCCCTTGTCGGTGTTGCCGAGTACCACCACCCCCTGGCCGGTGGCCCGGTCGAAGCCCACGTACGAGTGGAAGCCGCCGGTGGCGCCGTTGTGCCAGGTGATCTCGCGGTCGCCGTAGCGGGTGGTGAACCAGCCGTACCCGACGCGGGCCCGTTCGGTGTCCTCGAAGCGCGGGTCCCCTGCGTCGGCACCGGGCGCGGTGCCGGCGGCGGTGGCCGAGACGAGCCGGGCGAGGTCCTCGGCGGTGGACCAGACACCGATGCCGGCGGGCGCGTATCCGGCGCCGATCCACGGATCGGGGGTGCGTCCGCTGCTCTTGGCGCCCTGGGCCCGCCCGGCGGGCAGCGCGTCCGGGTCGGTGGCGAGCACCGTCGCCGTCATGCCCAGCGGGGTCAGCAGTTCCCGGTCGAGCAGGTCGGGGTAGCTGGTGCCGGCGTTCGCGGCGAGCGCCTGACCGAGCACCGCCATGCCGAAGTTCGAGTAGGCGACCCGCCCCCGGCCGTCGCCCGGGCCGTGTTCGTCGGTCGCCGCGCGGATCCGGTCGACGTTCTGACCAGCGTACGGGTTGCCGGCGGAGAAGTTGGACCACAGCACCCGTGCCCAGTCGCCGACCGAGCCGATGGCGACCCGGGGCAGGCCGGCGCGGTGGCTGGCCAGCTCGGCCAGGGTCACCTCGTGGGCGGGGCCGGTGACCTCGGGCCAGGTGACGCCGAGGGTGTCGTCGGGGCGTACCGCTCCGGCGGCGGCCTGCTGGGCCAGCAACATGCCGGTGAGGACCTTCGGCACCGAGCCGATCTCGAACGGGGTGCCCGACTCGACCGGGTTGCCGTCGCGGTCGCGGTCGCCGAGGCCGGCGGTGCGGACCTGGCCGCCGTCGATCAGGGCGACGGAGAGTCCCCGGTATCCCTTGGGGTCCTCGACCGCGGCCCGGGCCGCGGCGGCGAGATCGGCGTCGCCGGTGGTCTGTGCGGTCAGCCGGGGCTCGCGGGGCATGAGACCGAGTCCGGCGAGACCGGCGACGACCCCGGTGACGAGGGCGATGACGGGCGGCTTGCGCATGGTGAT
The DNA here is from genome assembly GCF_900109115.1 of Micromonospora phaseoli. Taxonomy (GTDB): domain Bacteria; phylum Actinomycetota; class Actinomycetes; order Mycobacteriales; family Micromonosporaceae; genus Micromonospora; species Micromonospora phaseoli. The sequence continues at coordinate 121,816 of NZ_FNYV01000010.1, read as the reverse complement.
GTTCCCTTCCGTCGGCGCTCCGGCGGCCACCGGCTGTGGTGGCCGCCGTGCGCGGTCAGCGACCGGCAGCGGTGAGGATGACCAGCAGCGGCACCACCCGCTCGACGGGAATCGCGTACCGGCCCCGGCCGGCGCTGCGCAGCCAGCCGGCAGCGGTGAGCTGACGCAGGTGGTGGTGCAGTTGGCCGGTGGTGCCGAGGTCCTCGATCCCGGCCAGTTCGGCGGTGCCCTGCCGGCCGCCGAGGATCTCGCGCAGCAGCCGCAGGCGTACCGGGTGGGCCAGGGCGGAGAGGGCCGACGGCAGCTCGGCCCAGTCGTCGGCCAGCACGTCGTCGACGGTCCGGCCGTACTGCCAGTCGTACTGCTGGCCGGCGAGGCGGACGGTGCCGGTGTAGAGCGCGGCGCCGGAACTGTCGGCGGGGAGCCGCTGCTTGAGCCCGTCGAGGGCCCAGAAGGTGCCCTCCGGCGGTGTCGCCGGCTCACCCGCGTCGCCGAGCCGTCCGACCAGCTCGGCGACCTGGGCCTCCAGTGCGGCCAGCCGCTTCTCCACATCCGCCATTGCTCGATAGTACGAACTTACGTAGTTACGTGCAAACGACGGACGCCCGGAAAGATCGACTCCTGCCGGACGGCCCGCTACCGTCGGTCGTCTTGGGGAGGTACGTCGATGTACGTCGTGTCCGTAATCAACTACAAGGGTGGGGTCGGCAAGACCACGGTGACCGCCAACCTCGGCGCCGAACTGGCCAACCGGGGGATGAAGGTGCTGCTCATCGACCTCGACCCGCAGGCCAGCCTGACGTTCGGCTTCTACGACCCGGACGACTGGCGGGACCGACTGCGCGACAGCCGGACCGTGAAACGCTGGTACGACGGGCTGCGCGAGGGCGACTCGACAGTCACCCTCAGTGAGCTGGTGGTGTCACCCGGCCCGGCGAACAGCCGCCTCACCGGTGCCGGCCGGCTCGACCTGATCGCCTCGCACCTGCAACTGGTGGACATCGACCTGGCGTTGGCGCGCAGCGTCGCCGGTGGCGAGGAGTACGACGCCGAGCTGTTCCGGGTACGTGGCTCGCTCGCCGAGGGACTGCTCGACGGCGGCCTCGACCCGTACGACCTGGTCCTGATCGACTGCCCGCCGAACTTCAACGTGGTCACCCAGTCGGCCATCATCGCCAGCGACCACCTGGTCATCCCGGCCAAGGCCGACTACCTGTCCACCCTGGGCATCGACTACCTGCACGGCAACGTCCGGGAGCTGGTCGACCAGTACAACGCCGACGCCCGCCGGTTCGCCACCGTACGCCGGCACCAGAAGGTCGCCCCCGACGTCGCCGGGGTGGTCTTCACGATGATCCAGCTGCTCGCGCAGCGGCCCATCGCCACCCACCAGGGGTACATGGACCAGGTACGCAACCTGGGCCTGCCGGTCTTCCCGACCGCACTGCGGGAGAACGTCACCCTCTACGCCACCAACACCCCGCGCGGTGTGCCGGTGGTGCTACGCGACCGGGTCACCGTGCCCGCCGTCCGCGACGAGCTGCGCCGGCTCGCGACCGAGTTCCTCGACCACCTCCAACCCCGACGGCAGCCGGCGTGACCGGCCGGGACGGCCCCGAGGACCCGACCAGGGCCGCCGAGCGACTGGCGGCGATGACCAGCCGCGCCGACGGCACCGCCTACCTCTCCGACTGGCCGGCCCGCGACCTGCGGGAGCTGGCCGCGAGCCTCGGCCTACGCGGCCTCGGCGGGCTACGCAAGGCTGAGCTGGTCGAGCGGGTGGTCGAGCGGACGATCGGCTATCGCCTCGCCTCCACCGCCGTGCGGCAACGCTGATCCGGGATGCCGTTGTGACCTCAGTTGCACAAGCGTGGTGCGTTGACGGTTTGGCGTGAAAAGGTCGGCCACAGCGGGTATCCCGCGCGAATGGCAACCAAGATTCCGGACATTGCGCTCAACGACGGCAACACCATTCCGCAGCTGGGCTTCGGGGTGTTCCAGATCAGCCCGGCGGATACCGCCGGGTCGGTACGCACCGCGCTGGACGTCGGCTACCGGCACATCGACACGGCCGAGATGTACGGCAACGAGGCCGAGGTCGGCCACGGCGTACGCACGGCCGGGCTGGCCCGCGAGGACGTCTACATCACCAGCAAGCTCAACAACGGCGCACACCGTCCCGACGACGCCCGTGCCGCGTTCCAGGCGACGCTGGACGCGCTGCGCAGCGACTACATCGACCTGTTCCTCATCCACTGGCCGTTGCCGACCCGCTACGACGGCGACTTCGTCGCCACCTGGAAGGTGCTGGAGGAGTTCCAGCGCGACGGTCGGGCCCGCTCGATCGGGGTGTCCAACTTCCAGGTGCCGCACCTGGAGCGGCTGGCCGCCGAGGCCGACGTGGTGCCCGCGGTCAACCAGGTCGAGGCGCACCCCTACTTCACCAACGACGAGGTGCGCGAGTACGGCCTCAACCACGGCATCGTCACCCAGGCGTGGTCGCCGATCGCGCAGGGCGCGGTGCTCGGTGACCCCACCATCGCCGACATCGCCGACCAGGTCGCCCGGACCCCGGCCCAGGTGGTGCTGCGCTGGCACGTGCAGCGTGGCGACGTCATCTTCCCGAAGTCGACCAACCCGAAGCGGATCGAGGAGAACTTCCGGATCTTCGACTTCGAGCTGGACGACGCGGTCATGGAGCGGATCACCCAGCTCGACCGGGGCGAGTCCGGCCGGCAGGGTCCGCACCCGGACAGCTTCGACTACCTGCCGGACTGATCTGATGCGGGCTTGACCTCGAGTGCGCTCGAACACGGACGCTGGTGTGGCGTCCACCGGCTCGGGCGCACGAGAGGAGTTTTCATGCGGTACCGCACGATCGGCACGGACCCGCGTACCCGGCGCGAGGTCAGCGTGCTCAGCCTCGGCGCGATGCTGTTCGGCACGAAGACCGACGAGGCCACCTCGTACGCGATCCTGGACCGCTTCATCGAGGCGGGTGGCACCTTCATCGACACGTCGAACAACTACGCGTTCTGGATGACCGGCGGGCAGGGTGGGGAGAGCGAGGAGTTGCTGGGCCGGTGGCGGCGCAGCCGGGGCGTCGGTGACGAGATCGTCATCGCCACCAAGCTCGGCGCGCGGCCGCTGGCCCCCGGCACCAGCTATCTCGACAACCCGGAAGGGCTGTCCGCGAAGGTCATCCGGGAGTCCGCCGAGCGCAGCCGGGAGCGTCTCGGTGTCGGCAGGCTGGACCTGCTCTACGCGCACATCGAGGACCACCAGGTCCCGATCTCCGAAACCGTGGAGGGCTTCGCCGAGCTCGTCGCGGAGGGCACGGTGGGGCTGCTCGGCGCGAGCAACCACCGGACCTGGCGGGTGGAGCGGGCCCGCGCGCTGGCCGCGGCGGCCGGCCTGCCCGGCTACGAGGTGCTCCAGTACCACCGCAGCTACCTGCCGAGCCGGCTGGACGGGCCGAGCGACCTGGACCAGGACGGAAACGTGGGCGCGGCCGGCGGTGAGCTGGTCAGCTACCTGCGGTCCGAGCCCGGCCTGACCCTGGTGTCGTACGGGTCGCTGCTTTGGGGCGCCTACACCCGTTCGGACAAGCCGCTGGGACCGGGGTACGACCTGCCGAGCGCACCCGTCCGGCTGGCGGCGCTGCGCGAGGTGGCGGAGCAGACCGGCGCGACGGTCAACCAGGTGGTGCTGGCCTGGCTGATCGGCGGTGACATCCCCACCATTCCGCTGGTCGGTGCCTCCTCGGTGGCGCAACTGGAGGAGAGCCTCGGCGCCGTCGACCTGGAGCTGACGCCCGAGCAGCGGCAGCGGCTCGACACCGCCTGGTAACGGGGGCCGGCAGCGAAGCAGGGTTCGCTGCCGGTGGTGGTGCGCGCCGCGGCGTGGCGGGCGTCGGACAGCCGCCGCTAGATCTGATCTAGCGGCGGCTGTGCGTTTTCTCGCGCCTTCGGGGTGAGCCGGCCGACCACCCATCCCCGGTCGTCCTCGTTGTAGGAGGCGGACGGCGACGGGTGCGACGATTCTGTCGTACCCGTGCAGTGAGGTGGGCGGCGAGCCGCAGAGGTGCCGCGCGGCCGGCTCGCAGCTGAGACGATCCCGCAGCTGAGACGATCGAAGGGCGAATAAAGATCATGAGTAGACGCACCACCGGCCTCGCCATCGAGGCTGTCGGCCTTACCAGGTCGTTCGGCGAGACCCGCGCGCTCGCCGGCCTCGACCTCCAAGTGCCCGCCGGCGCGGTGTACGGCGTGCTCGGCCCGAACGGGGCCGGCAAGACCACGGCGGTGCGCGTGCTGGCCACGCTGCTGCGTCCGGACGGCGGGCAGGCCCGCGTCTTCGGCCACGACGTGGTCGCCGAGGCCGACGCGGTCCGCGCCCGGGTCAGCCTCACCGGCCAGTACGCCTCGGTGGACGAGGACCTGACCGGCACGGAGAATCTCATCCTGCTGGGCCGGCTGCTCGGGCTGCGCAAGCCGGCCGCCCAGCAACGGGCGGAGCAGTTGCTGGCCGCGTTCGGGCTGACCGAGGCGGCCGGCCGGCAGGTCAAGAAGTACTCCGGCGGGATGCGGCGGCGCATCGACATTGCGGCCAGCATCCTCAACACGCCGGATCTGCTGTTCCTCGACGAGCCGACGACGGGGCTGGACCCGCGCAGCCGCAACCAGGTGTGGGAGATCATTCGGGCGGTGGTGTCGCACGGCACCACCGTGCTGCTGACCACGCAGTATCTGGATGAGGCCGACAAGCTGGCCAGCCGGATCGCGGTGGTCGACCATGGCCGGGTGATCGCGGAGGGCACCCCGGGCGAGCTGAAGTCGTCGGTCGGTTCGGGCACGGTCCACCTACGGCTGCGGGACGCGGGCCAGCGTCCCGAGGCCGAGCGGGTGCTCGTGGCGGCGCTCAGTGTGCCGGTGCAGCTGGAGGCCGATCCGGTGGCGATGACCGCCCGGGTCGGCGGTGACGGCAGTGACCTGGACGCCGCCGCGCAGGCCGCCCGGGCACTGGGCGAGCTGTCCCGCGCCGGGATCGTGGTGGACGACTTCTCGCTCGGCCAGCCGAGCCTGGACGAGGTCTTCCTGGCCCTGACCGACCACCCTGCCGTAGCGACCGAGGACGAGCGGGACGACGAGCTGGAGGCAGCCCGATGAGCAGCGACACCGCCACCTCGACCGGCCGGGCGCCGACGGTCTACGTGCCCTCGTCGGAGGCGCTGGCGACGGTTCTCGCCCCGGGTGCGCGACCGACCCGGCCGAGCCCTCTGTCGGCGTCGCTGACCTTCAGCTGGCGGGCCCTGCTGAAGATCAAGCACGTGCCGGAGCAGCTGTTCGACGTGACCGCGTTCCCGATCATCATGGTGCTGATGTTCACGTACCTGTTCGGCGGCGCGCTCGCCGACAGCCCGCGTGACTACCTGCAGTTCTTCCTGCCGGGCATCATGGTGACCAGCGTCGTGATGATCACCATGTACACGGGTATCGGGCTGAACACCGACATCGAGAAGGGGGTCTTCGACCGGTTCCGGACGCTGCCCGTCTGGCGACCGGCGGCCCTGGTCGGCATGATCGTCGGCGACGTGCTGCGCTACGTACTCGCGGCGCTGGTGATCCTGACCGTCGGGCTGGTGCTCGGCTTCCGCCCCGACGGTGGGGTGCTCGGTGTCCTCGCCGGGATCGGCCTGCTGGTGGTCTTCTCGTTCGCCTTCTCCTGGGTCTGGACGTTCTTCGGGCTGATCCTGCGCAGCGAGAAGTCCGTGATGGGGGTCAGCATGATGGTGCTGTTCCCGTTGACCTTCCTGAGCAACGTCTTCGTCGACCCGTCGACCATGCCGGGCTGGCTCCAGGCATTCGTCAAGGCCAACCCGATCACGCACCTCGTCTCGTCGGTGCGCGCGGCGATGGCCGGTACGACGGACGCCTCAGCCATGATGTGGATCATGCTCTGGAGCGTCGTGTTCGTGGTGGTCTTCGGCACCCTGACCATGTACCGCTACAACCGCCGCTGACCAAGCTGCCAGCCACTGTCGATCATGAGGTTAGCGGCCTCCTTGAAGCCGAAAGAGCCGCTAACCTCATGATCGGCGCACGAGTCAGGGCGCCGGAGGTCAGAGGCGCCAGGGGACGGGGGCGGGCGGGAGGTAGCGGCAGGCGGTGCCGGTGGAGACCGTTTCGCGTAGGTGGGCGGCCAGGGGCGGGTGCCGCGCGTCGAGGCGGCGCAGCGTGTCCCGGATCCGGGCGGTGACCGTCTTGCGGACGCGTTCCGCCTCGTCACCGAGGCGGCGGGTGCGACCGGCCAGCCCGGCCGCCGCGCGCAACTGGTCGATCAGGGCCTGCCGCTCGGCGTCCAGCGCGGCCACCTTGGCGCGGTCGCCACGCTCGGCCAGCCGATCGATCTCGTCGTCGAGCCGCTCCAGGTGGCGCCGGTAGCGGCTCTTCGCCTCGTCGTCGAGCACCTGGTCACCGCCCATCCGGCGGGCGGCGACGAGCTCCGGCCCGGCCGCCGGGTCGAGCAGCTCGACCGAGGGCACGTCGACGCCCGGACGACCGAGCAGCAGGCGAAGGTCGTGCAACCCTTTGGCGTCGGGCAGATGCACGGTGGCGCCGTCGTAGGTGAGCCGCCAGACGTCACCGTCGCGCCGAAACTCGTAAGCCGGGCCCGACGCGCCACCGGCCCCGACCGCCACCGACGCCGCCGCCACCGACCCGACCGCCACCGACCCGACCGGTGTCGACCCGACCGGTGTCGACACGACCGGTGTCGACACGACCGGTGTCGACACGACCGGCGCCGGATCGACAGGTGCGACGTCGGCGAGTCGGGCGAGCACTTGCCGCATGTCGAGTTCCCGGGCCGCCCGGTCGGCATCGGCGCGCAGGGCCGCCGCGCTCGCCGCGTCGCCCGGGCCACCCCGACCGGTCAGTGCGGCGGCGAGCGCGACCTGAGCGATCAGCGACCACGGGCGGGCACCCATCCGGTCGGCGGCAGCGCGAGCGGCGGAGAAGCCGGCGACCGCGTCGTCCCAGCGCTGGTCGGCAGCGTCGATCACCGCGAGCCAGTGGTCGACCGGGCCGCTGAGGTCACAGCCGTACAGCGAGACGAGCCACTGGCCCCGGTACGGCAGCAGCGCCTGCCGGGCATCGGCGCAGCGACTCGGGTCCGCGACGGTGGCCTGGGCGCGTAGCCGCAGCCAGAGCGGGGAGATCGAGCCGGGGAACCGGGTGCCGGCGGCCTCGAGCCGGGCGACGATGCGGCCCGCGCTGCCATGGTCGCCACGCTCGGCGGCGGTCACCCCACGGAGCAACTCCAGGTGCGGGTGGCCGGCCTGGCCGAGGCTGCGAAGCATGACGTCGATCTCGTCGAAGCGGCCCCGCAGCAGCAGTAGCGACCAGAGCAGGTGATGGCCGAGGAAGGCGTGGTCGGCCTGCTCCCAGTCGTTGAGGTCGCCCAGCTCGGTATAGCAGGCTTCGGCGCCGGCGAAGTCGCCCCGGAAGGCGCTGGTGATGCCACCGTCGATGGCGGCGGCCATCCGATGTCGAGCCATCTCGGTCTGCCGGCCCGCAGTCACGAAGGCAGCGACTTCGTCCCGGTAGCACGGGTCGCCAAGCTCCAACAGCGCCACCCAGCGCAGGGAGGTGGACCACAGCTCCGTCTCCCGGTCGTCGTTGCGGCGGGCGACGTCGCGGATCTCCGCGGTCAGGACGGCCCGTTCCTGGGCCGTGCCCAACCCCCAGGTGGAGTCGTGCCGAACCCACAGGCTGAAGGTGAGTGCCTCGTCGTCGTGGGATGACCGGGCGAGCGTCTCGGTGGCGGTGATCAGGTCGGCTTCGAGCACGGCAGGCCCGGCGGTGTCATCAGGTTCGCCGATCAGCCGCCGGTACGCCTCGCGCAGGAGCGCATCGACGCCAACGTCCGAGACGGAATTGAGCCGGCTGTGGCGCCGTACGTTGAGGGCGAACCGGGCCAGCAGCGCCTGGTCGTCGATGGTCAGAGCCAGCGCGGTGGTGTCGGTGAGCAGTTGGTGCGCTTCCTCGCGGCGGCCGGTGTGGAAGAGCTGCTCGGTCAACACCGTCATGATCTTGACTTGCTGGGAGCCGTCTCGCGCGAGCTCCAAGGCCCGGCGGAGGTGGACGGTGGACTCGTCCAGCGCAAGTCGGCATCTGGCATCCCGGGCTGCGCTGAAGAGCAGCTCCGAGGCGCGGGACGCGTCCAGGTGCTCGCCGGCGTGCCAGGCGTGGCGGGCCAGGTCGGCCGGGATCAGCAGCTGGTCCAGCGCGTCGTGCTCGTCGACGGCCCGGACCACGGCGGCGTGCCGGGCCCTGCGGTCGCCGTCACTCAGCCCTTCGTACAGCGTCTCGCGGACCAGGTCGTGGGCGAACGAGTAGCGACCACCACCCGGGGCGAGCAGCAGCCGCGCGGTGACCGCGACGTCGAGGAGTTCGTCGACCCGGGTCGGTGGCAGACCGGCGCTGGCCGCGAGGATCTCGCCGTGGAACTCCCGGCCCAGCACGGCGGCCTGGGTGAGCGCGTCGACCACCATCGCCGGGAGATGGTCCAGCCGACGACTCACCACCTCCCGCACCCCGGGAGGGATCGTGGTCAACGCGCCGTCGGTGTGCCAGAGCCGGGCGGTCTGCTCGACGAAGAAGGGGTTGCCGCCGGTGCGCCGGTGCACGTCGTCGACGCACTGGGAGTCGGGCTGCCGGCCGGCGGTGCGGGCCATCAGCGCGCCGACCTCGTCGCGGGACAGGCCGGAAAGGGTGATCGTGGTGGCCTTGGCCACCAGCGACATCAGCAGCGGGCGCAGCGGGTGGTCGCCGGCCTCGACCTCGGCGTCCCGGTACGTGCCGACGAGCAGTAGCCGCTCGAACCAGGTGTGCTGGGCGGCGAACTGGAGCAGCCGCATCGAGGCCGCGTCGGCCCAGTGCAGGTCGTCGAGGATCACCATTACCGGCCGGCGCTGGGAGACGGTGACCAGGGCGGTGGTGACCGTGTCGTAGAGGGCGAACGCCTCCTGCTCGCCGACGTCGCCCCCGCCGGGGATCCCGGCCGGCCACAACGGTGCACCGGGGGCAGCGGCCGGCGACGACGACGCGCCGGGTGCGCCGGCCGGCGAGGAGGTCACGCCGGGGACAGCGGGCGGCAGTGGGTGGCTGCCGGTGTGCACCGGGACGGCCACCTCGCCGAGCAGCAGGGCGAGCGCCGGCTCGGCGGACTCCCGGGCCACCGCCCAGTCGTCCGGCGACCGCCGCAACCCGCGCAGCACCTGCGCCCAGGGCCAGTAGCCGGGTGCGCTCGCCGAATCCCAGCAGGCGGCGCCGAGCACCAGCGCGCCCTGCCGACGGGCCTCGTCGGCGGCGGCGGTCACCAGGGTCGTCTTGCCGATGCCCGGCTCGCCGGTCACCAGGACGAGACCACCATGGCTGGCCGCTGCCCGGTCGACCTCGGCGCGCAGCAGACCGGCGGGATGGTCCCGCCCGAGCATCGCTTCCCCGGACTGCGCCTTCATCGCAACCGACGGTAGCCCACACCACTGACACGGCGAGGCGGCTGAGCCTCAGCGGGCGTCGGTGACGACGTGAGCGCAGGCCGCGCAGGCGGCGGGTCCCTGCTCGGCAAACCAGCGGCAGGTCCGCCGGATGGCGCAGCGCGGCAGGTCGACCTCCGGTTCGCCGGCGGTCTGCGCGTACGAGGCGACGAGGCGTTCGCCCAGACCACAGTGCTCACCGGTCCAGAAGCCGCAGCTGCTGGTGACGCAGGGGCCGGCGAGCCGGTACCGCGCCTCGACCGGGGCACCCGCCTCCATCGCGGCGTTGACGGCCACCTCGGCGGGCAGCGCCGGGGTGACGTAGGCGACCCGACCCGCCGCAGTGATCATGCCGAGGAAGACCGTGGCGTTGGCCGCGGGCGTACTCGGGCACATCCGCTCCGGCGGGGAGGGTCGGTCCGGCGGTCGGGTCACTTCTGCAGCCAGAAGCCGATGTCGTTGATCTTCTCGCCGAGGTCCTGGGCGAACGGACCGTCGATCACCCACAGGCCGTACCACTCGGGCCGCAACCGCAGGTTGGCGTGGCCCAGGGCGATCGGGTTGGTGAGCTTCGTGCCGGCGACCGAGAGCGCGGCCAGGCCGGCCTTCTGAATCTCACCGGCGATCTGGCTCTGCTGCGCTGAGGTGAGGTCGACGCCGTCGACCACAAAGCGGAACTCGTGGCGTGCCATGGTGTTTCCTCCGGTTCGTCAGTACGTGTCGGTCCGCAGCCCGCGCCGCAGGGCCGTCCTGGTGAAGGCCGCCCAGGCGGGGCGGGAGGCGCTGTCGGCGTGGCCCACCAGGTGCCGCCACGGGGCGACCCGGGCGGTACGCACGCCCCACAGTCGGTCGCAGGCCGCGAACGCGAACGCGACCTGCTCGGGCGAGCCGGTGAACCCGGCCTCGCTGTCGACCACCCGCAGCCCGCCACCGGCGATGACGGTGACCTGCCCGAAGTGGTGGTGCAGGCTGGCCAGGGTGCCCAGGTGGGCGTGGTCGGGCCGGCCGGCGACGAAGGCGTCCACCGGCTGGTCGTCCACCACGACCCGGATGGCGTGCAGGGTGAACGCTTCCCCGGTGGCGTCGGCCTGGCCGGCCACCTCGGTGGGGACGCTCCAGCCGCGCGGCGAGTTCGCCGACCAGAACGCCAGCCAGGCGCCGAGGCGCTCGTGCAGGTCGGGCTCCAGCACCGCCGGTGCGGCCAGTCGGGCGGTGGCGATCCCATCGTGGGTGACCGCCGGTAGTGCCGCGCGGACCGGGCTGGCCGCGACGGCGGGTGCGGTGGCGACGGTTGCGGTGACGGCGGCGGCCGAGGCGACCGCGGTGCCAGCGAGCAGCCCGCGCCGGGACAACGGAGCAGATGGGGATTTCACACAGCTCACGCTATAGACGGCGGCAGATCATCTGAATCGATGTTCTATCGGTACAGCGACACAGAACCGGGTGATCGAGGACGGCGTGAGTCCGTTCACCCTGCATGCCGTCCTCGCTGGTCAACGCCCTGGGTGGGTGACCGTGGCCAGGTGGGCGAGGATCGCCTGGTGGGCCTCCCAGCCGTCCGGGAACTTGACCGGCACGTCCAGCTGCGGCGCCTCGGTCGACGGGTGGGCGTCCAGCAGCTCGCCGATGCCGGCGCGGGCAACCACGACACAGGCCTGCCGGTGCCGTGAGGCGAGCACACAGAGCCGCCCCGACTCCAGGTGGAAGGCGGTCGCGTCGCGTCGGCCCGACAGCGGGTGCAGCACGATCGTCACGTCGTACTCGCGGCCCTGTAGGCGGTTGGCGGTGTCCACGGTGACGTCCGCGCCGGCCTCGCCGAGCTGTGCCCGGATGGCCGCGACCTGGTCGCGGTGGGCCGCCCCGACGGCGATCCGGTCGGCGGTGACCGGCGCGCCGCCGGGCGCCTGCTCGCTGACCGCGACCGCACCACGCCGCAGCATCCGCAGCGCGAGCGCGGCACACGCGGCGGCGGCCTCGCCGTCGGTACGCAGGGTGTGCCGGGCCGGCAGCTCGTGCAGCGCCCAGCCGGTGGCCGCCGCCAACTCCACCGCCCGGTCGACGGCGTCACCGGGCCCGGCCTCGGTGAGGTGCAGGGCACGCTCAGCGGTCGCGGTACCGGCCCGGAAGCCGGTGAACGGGTAGAACGCCCGGGACACGACCGGTGCGGCCGAGGCGGGCAGCCGCCAGGACACCGGCAGCCGATGCACCGGCAGCTGCGGGTTGTGTCGCAGCAGCACCGCCACCGCCGACTGCATCGGATCCCAGGTGAGCCCCGCCCACCGCCCGGTCTCCACGGTCGAGAACGGATCGAGCTGCCCCGGATCCCCCACGAACAGGGCCCGCTCGAACCGGCTGGCCACCCGCAGCAGGGCGTCCGAGCGCATCTGGTACGCCTCGTCGACGATCGCCCACGGCCAGCGACCCTCGGTGACCGTGGCCCACTTGGCGGCCGTACCGATGGCCACTGCCGAGGCGCTCAGGTCCGCGGCCTTCGCGGCTACCCGGACGTTCTGGTGGCTCGTCACCCGCGACGACGGCCGGTAGTCGGCGGCAGAAAGCCGGCCCACCCGCAGTTCGGGTGCCTTTCCGGCGAGCCGGTCGATCAGGTCGTCGACCTGCTCGTTGGTCTGCGCGATGATCATCAGTGGCTCGCCGGTGGCGGCCAGCTCAACGGCGGCCCGCACGACCAGCGTCGACTTGCCGGCGCCGGGCGGCGAGTCGACCACCACCCCCCGATGGTCGCCCGAACGCAGGTCGGCAAGCACGGCGGTGATCACCCGCTCGGCCTCGACCGCCGGCGGCACCGCCAACTGCGGCATCATCGCCCCCACCTCCCCACCCCGCCACCACCCCACCCGGCGCCCCGCACCCTACCCCCGTCGATCTAGGGATTCTCGTCGTTGCTGGAGATCGACTAACGACGTTTGTCCCTAGATCGACACGGCGGGGTGGGTGCGGCGGGGTGGGTGAGTGGGGTCTGGGTGGGTGGGTCAGTGGGTCAGTTGGTCAGTGCACGACGACCGGGACGGTCGGCTGGTCGGTGGGCTGGTCGTCCAGCAGGTGTGACCGCTCCCGCCGTCGAGGTAGGAACGCGGCCGGGATGAACGTCGCCGCCACCAGTGCGAACGCCACCCAGAAGGTCGTGGCGAAGGAGTTGGCGGCGAAGTCCAGGCCACGCTCGATGAGCGACGGGTCGGGAACCTGCTGCGCCAGTTCCGGCCGTTGCTGGGCGGCGATGGCCAGGCCGGCCTCGGTGATCGGCGCGCCGTTCGGGTCGGTCAGGCCGGGGATCGTGCGGGAGCCGTTCAACTCGTTAGTGAGGATCACCGACATCGTCGCGGCGCCGACGGAACCGCCGATCTGCTGGAGGATGTTCACCAGCGTGGAGCCCCGGGCCACCTCGTGCCCGGTCAGCGTCTTCAGCGCCGAGGTCATGATCGGCATCATCGTGCCGCCCATGCCCAGGCCCATCACGAACAGCGAGCCGCAGAGCAGCAGGTACGAGGTGTCCGCGTCGAGCTGGGTGAAGGTGAAGAACCCGGCGAGGATGAGCAGCAGCGCGAACGGCACCGTGCGGCCGACCGGCACCTTGTCGGCGAGCATGCCGGCGATCGGCATGGTGACCATGGCGCCGATGCCCTGCGGCGCCATCAGCAGGCCGGCGTGCAGCGTGGACTCACCGCGCACCTGGAGGAAGTAGCTCGGGAACAGCAGCCCGGCACCCATGAAGGCGATGATGAAGACGAACATGGTCAACGCCGCGATGGTCAGCCTGCGGTTACGGAACAGCCGCAGGTCGAGCAGCGGATGCTGAGGCTTGAACGAGTAGAGCACGAACGCCACCACCAGCACGGCACCGATCAGCATCGGCCCCCACACCTCGGAGTCGGCAAAGGTGCCGGCCTCGGGCAGCGTGGAGACGCCGTAGAGGAAGAGGGCGAGACCCGGCGAGAGCATCAGCATGCCGAGGAAGTCGAACGACTCTGACGGCTGGGGGCTGTCCTTCGGCAGGGCCAGCTGGGCGTAGACCAGCGCGACGACGCCGATCGGCAGGTTGATCAGGAAGATCCAGTGCCAGCTCGCCACGTCGATCAGCCAGCCGCCCAGGATCGGGCCGCCGATCGGGCCGAGCAGCATCGGGATGCCGAGGACGGCCATCAACCGGCCGATCCGGTTCGGCCCGGCCGCCCGCGTCATGATCGCCATGCCGATCGGCATGAGCATGCCGCCACCGAGGCCCTGCAACACCCGGTACGTGATCAACTCGCCGATCGTGTCGGCGGTGGCGCACAGCCCGGAGCCGATGGTGAACAGCGCCAGGGCCATCATGTAGAGGCGTTTGGTGCCGAACCGGTCGGCGGCCCACCCGCTGAGCGGGATCACCGTGGCCAGCGCGAGCGTGTAGCCGGTCATCGTCCACGCCACCCGGGCGTACGACGCGTCGAACTCGCTCTGGAACGTCGGCAGGGCGACGCTTACCACCGTCACGTCGAGGATCGACATGAGCGCACCGAGCACGACGACACCGGCCACCTTGAGCACCGCGGCGTCGAGCTTGTCCGAGGTCGGGACAGGCTGCGGTGCCGCGACAGATTGCTGTGTCACGAGGTCTCCTGTTGTCAGAATGTCCATAGGACGAGCGGTGGTGGCCGACGTGGCGCCCACTGGCCGGCGCGACGGCGGTGGTGAAGCCCGCACGGCACAGTAGCCCTCGCCAACGACACTTCGCCGCCCGTTTAGCGACCAGCAGAGCCTTCTGTGAGCACGGCCACGGCGACTCTGCGGCGCGAGGCGTGACCGGGCGGGAAACGGGTACGCGCGGCACGCGGTCAGGGCCGGGCAGACGGGTGGGAAGGTGGTGCCAGCGTGGCGAAGTTCCTGGTCACGGCGATCTACACGGTCCCGGGAATGGCCGGGCTGGCCAAGGATGGCGGGACTGCGCGGGCCGAGGTGATCGAGGCCCTGATCGAGAACGCCGGCGGGCAGGTGGAGGCGGTGTACTACGCCTTCGGCCAGTTCGACCTGTACGTGCTCTGCGAGGTGCCGGACAACGTGACAGCCGCCGCACTCGGCATCGCCGTGCGGGCGGCGGGCGGCGTCGACGCCCGCATCGTGCCGCTGCTGACCACGGCGGAGATCGACGCCGCCGTCCGGCTGCCGGTCACCTACCAGCCGCCGACTCCGTGACCCGGGTCGGGCCGGACGGCGATTCGCCGCCCGACCCGACCCGACCCGAGCCGCCCGACCCGAGCCGCCCAGCCCGAGCCGCCCGGCCACCCGGACCACGCCACCGGACGCCCGACCTGACGGCCCGACGTCAGCTGCCACCCAACACGACATGCGGCATCTCGCGGCTTCCCGCGAGCAGAAAGCCCAACATCCCGCAACCCGCGACCCCCACAGCCCCAACCGGCCGTCAGGCCAGGCCCGGCCGCCGGGTCGGGGTCGTCGGTCAGCGGCGGCGCTCCCCCACCCGGTACGTGACCAGGTTCGGGTCGGCCCGCAGCTGCTTCTGCGTGAACTTGATGGTGTCCCAGCCCTTGCCCGAGTACAGCCGGGTCTGGTCGGCGTACCAGGGCGAGTTCGGGTTGGCCGACTGCGAGTAGGTGAGCAGCTGCCGGCCCGACGGCCCGTCGCGGTCCAGTTCGACGGCCATCAGGTACGACGTACCGTGCCGCACCTTCGGGTAGCCGACGCCGGGCTGCACCTGGTTGATGATCATGTTGAAGACACCGGCCTCCGGCCAGCCGCCGTGGATGGGGATGCGTTCCGTGCCGCGCGGCTCGCTCTGGATGTCGCCGAGGCGGGCGTCCAGCGGGATGCCGTCGAGCAGTTTGACGGCGTCGGCGAGCGCCGTGCGGACCCTCGGGTCGTCGACGGCGAGCCGGTTCGGCGTGGTCAGCGGAGTGGCCGGGTCGAACGGGTCGGCGAAGCGCAGGCCGCCGGCCCGAGCGAACTCGGTGAACACGTGCGAACCCCGGCTGCCCAGGTCGACCCGGAGATCCCAGCGTCGTAGCGCGACACAGGCGGCCGTCAGGTCGACTGTGCTGCCGTCCGAGGCGGTGGCCGTCGGCTGAGCTTCGCAGAGCCGGACCAGGTCGTCGCGGACCAGTTCGCCGCCGTACGCCCGGTTGCCGAGCGTCACGTCCCACAGCCTGCCGGTGGTGAAGCCCCGGCCGGGCAGCCCGTCGGTGCCGGCGAGGCGCTGCCGCACCTGGTGCACGCCGAGCCGGGTCCGCAGGCTGCGGACGGTTCGCTCGTCGCCGATGATGCGCGGGTACCCGACGAGCGGGCGAGCGGGGTTGGCCAGCCAGTAGCTGTCGTTGGAGTTGGTCACGTAGTCGTCGCGGACCAGCGTGGGCAGGTTCGCCGGCCCGAGGATGCCGGGTACCGCCGCGTCGCGGTCCCGGCCCAGCTCACACGATGATCGGGAGCCGTCGAGGACGGCTTGGCCGCTTGTCGCGTACAGACTCTGGAAGGAAGCTGGAATGCACGCGGCCGCGAGGGAGTCGGTGACCCGGGGCACGACGGAGTGGTCGGCGTAGAGGGCGCGGCCGTCGCGGTCGGCGGCGATCACGTTGACCCAGGGCAGGAACTGCCGGCGGTCCAGCACCGACCGCAGCTCACCCACCGACTTCGCCCGGCCCATGGCGAGCCAGCCGTCAAGCGCACGGTTGTTCGTGGCGTTGACGTCGGTGATCGCGTACGCCGTGTCGGTGGTCCAGTCGAAGCGGCCCGGCACCACCACGACCGGGCCGAAGTGGGTGTCGTGGAGGGTACGGCTGACCGGCCCGGCGGGAGTCTGGACGGTGACCGTGCGGGCTGTCATCTTCCGGGTCTGGCCGTCGTAGCGGTAGCTCGTCGGGTCGCCGGGCACCAGTGCGAGTTGGTGCCAGACGAAGCGGCGGGCGGTGGAAACGGTGTGCGACCAGGCGACCTTGCCGTTGTGTCCGATCTCGACGAGCGGGTCGCCGATCAGGGCCGCGCCTTCCACGTCGTATTTGCCGGGCACCTTCAGCCGCATCCGGTAGAAACGCTCGTCGCCGTCCCACGGGAAGTGCGGGTTCGCCAGCAGCATGCCGGCACCGCTGGTGGTGGCGCCGCGTCCCAGACCGTACGCGTTGCTGCCCACCCCGGCCGGCGCCCCGTCGCGGGCGGTGACCACGGCTTCCGCCCGCGGGGCGCTCACCGTTGCGCTGCTCCCAACGGCGCTGCTCCCGCCGGCGCCGCTTCCGTTGGCGCCGCTTCCGCCGGTGCTGCTCCGGCCGGCGCTGCTTCCGTTGCTGGTGGCGGCGGGCGGCGCGGCGACGACGATGCCGTCGGCGAGTGCGCCGGAACTGGCCCGGACCATCCGGGCCCAGTTGGCCCGCCACAGGTCCAGCTCGCTGATCGGACGCACCCACTCCTTCCCGGCGCAGGCCGGGTCGTTGATCTTCTTCTGCGCACCCCGCAGGTAGGCGTTGTAGCCGGCGGCGAAGCCGCGCATCTGGTCGCGTACCTCGTTGGAGGGTGCGCGGAGGCCGTCGCGCCGGCCGACGAGCCAGCGCTCGGCGGCCCGATCGTCGATCGCCTTCTGGTGGAACAGGTCGCTGCCGACGTTCTCGGTGTCGGCACCGAAGAACCGGGACCGTTGCGCGCTTACCGTCACCACACTCTCGGCGATCAGGCAGATGTTGTCCTCCGCCTGGGCGTACCCGACGCCGTAGCCGAGGCCGGCGAAGTCGCGCGCGGTGATGTGCGGTACGCCGTACGAGGCCCGCTGGATCAGGGCCGAGTAGCCGCCGCCGTGCGCGACGGCGGTCCCGCCGGTCACGGCGAGGCCGGCCGCGACCAGGACGGCGGCGGTGGCCGTGGCGACGATGCGTCGCCCCCTCATCGGACAGCTCTCTTCATGGGACGTCCTCCCCGTATGTCGACTGTGCCCGGTCAACTAGTTGCCCGATCGAGGCTAATCACATCGACCGATCCGGCAATCCGGGATCACCACCACCCTCCTCCGGGTCAACCCCCACCGCACCCCGCACCGAGCCCCGCGCGCCGCGCGCCGCGCGCCGATCATGCAGTTGTTGGTACTACCCAAACAGCGGCATACCACCATCAATCAGGAGCCACACCTGCATGATCGGCGAGGACAGAGGGTGGGGCGAGGGCTGGGGGCGGGTCAGGCTGGGGGTGGTGCGGAGGCCCCTGACCAGGGGACGACCTGGTCGCAGGTGGACCCCGGAGCGCTCGGCCGGATCGAGTCCCGGCAATACTGACCATTGATATTCATGCATTCAGCTCTCTAGCATGCGCACTATGCGTGCTCGTCGGGTAACCCTTGTCGCAGTCCTCGGCATAGTGCTCGGGCTCTCCGGTACCGCCGTCGCCCGTGCGGCCGACGATCCGGTCCTGACCACTCCCGGCGCACCGGTGGTGGTGGCGAACGAGCCGCACCTGCTCAGCCTGACCTGGTCGCCGTCGACCTGGATCGGCGAACCGGGCGGGACGCCCATCCGGCACGAGGTGCGGGCCTGGCTCGGCCCCAACGTGTACCGCAGTCTCGGCACCACCACCGGTACCGACCTCACCCTGACCGACCTCGCACCAGGCACCGAATATCGGCTCACCGTGTGGGCGTACACCGACGGCGGGTACTCCCTCGACTCGGCGGTGACCCCGGTCCGCACCGCGTACGGGAAGGCCCGGGTCAGCTACCGCAACCTGAGCTGGTCGCCGACGGACAACCAGATCCAGCATGTCCTCCAGGTCATCAACACGGGCACCGCCCCGCTCGACCTGGCGGACGTGCGGATCCGCTACCACCTGACGTTCGAGGGTGGGAACACCTCGCTCGTCACCAACTGCGACTGGGCGGCGATCGGCTGCGCCAACGTGCAACGCCACATCCAGTACTTCCCACCACCCCTGCCGCCGGGCCCGCCGGGCACACCTGCCTCGCCACCGCCGGCTGCGCCATCGCCGCCCGCCTCGGGATCGTCATTGTTTCCCGCGACGACCACGTCGCCGCTGCCGCGGACTCCGACGCCCACCCCGACTGTCTTCCCGCCGCCCGGCACCCCGATCCCCGGCTGGATCGAGCTGACCTTCGCCGGCAGGGAACTGGCTCCCGGCGAGTCGACCGGACCCATCTACCTCCGTCACCACCGTCCGAACTGGTCGACGATCGACGAGCGCGACGACCGCAGCTGGCAGCAGGCCACCGGCGAGTGGGCCGACAACAGCCGGATCACCCTCGACGTCAACGACATCCGCGAGTACGGCGACACATACGCCTGAGCCATTGACGTGGCTCGCCAGCCGACGCAAGCAAGATCGGCGCGCTAAGGGGCAGGCTCAGGATTTCGCTGGAACCGGTTCGAGGACGAAGACGGGGATCTGGCGGTCGGTCTTGCGCTGGTAGTCGGCATAGTCCGGGTACGCCTCGACCGCCCGGCGCCACCAGACGGCTTTCTCGTCGCCGAACACCTCACGGGCCCGGTATTCCCCGGTCTTGGTCCCGTCCTGAAGCTCGATCACCGGATCGGCGACCAGGGCGGCGTACCACTGCGGGTTCTTGGGCGCGCCGCCCATCGATGCGACGGCCGCATAGTGTCCCTCGTGCTCGACCCGCATCACCGGCGTCTTGCGCAGCTTGCCGGTCTTGGCGCCCCGGTAGGTCATCAGCACGACGGGCCGGCCGGCGATCGTGACGCCGTCGGTCGTGCCGTTACGGACAATCTGCTCGACCTGCTCGCGGACCCACTCCAACGCGCTCGGCTCGTAATCACCCGTCAATCCCATGCCCCCAACGTACGCGACCTCTATGGACGTCGCCCCACGCAACCGCCGACCGTCCCAGTCGACCACCCCGCGTCGATCTTGCAGTTTTCGTCGCGACAAAAACCTAGATCCCGGCCATTTTGCCGACCGAAAGTGCAAGATCGACGAGTAGAGGCGATGTCGACGCTGCTCGACCGTCCGGCGCCACCAGAGGGCCTTCTCGTCGCCGAAAACCTCACGGTGGCGGCGACTGCTTCGGGTTGACGGTCAGGCGAGCCGGAACAGTTCCTCGACCGGCCCCCACTCCAGGCCCCCGCCAGGAACGAGAGCGGCCTCGCCCCAAGAGACGCCGAGCAGCCCCTCGTCCGAGTTACAGGCGAAGCCGATGAGCAGTGTCCTGGGCTGCGGGGAGAGCTGTTCGATCTCCTGACGCAGCGCCGTCCGGTCACGGGCCTCGTCCGGCGTCGGGGGCATCTCCGGCAGTGTCGGTTCTTCATATCCGGACTGTGGGCCGAAGAGGATCAGCAGGTCACGGATCAGCTGATTCTTGAGGCGACCCCGGACACGCCGCATATCGATGCCGCGGCGCTTGGCGTACATCCAGGGCAACAGCAGATGGTCGCGGCAGATAGTGACGCGCACCTGCGCACCCGATGGATGCACGTCCTTGACATGCGGCAGATCCTGGAGCTGCTCGTGCAGCGACTCGTACTGCTGCTTCCAGCGAGTCGGACCGAAGGCGTGATCCGTGTCCAGCGCCGAGGCCATGCGCGCATCCTGGGCGAGCTCGACAGCCCGCTGCAGGGCCTTGGGTATCCGTGCCCGCAGGTCGAGAGCCAGGTCCGGGCCGAACTTCTCGACCGACCAGCGAGACGGCTCCTCAGCAACCCCCACGCCACTCACCCCCTGTATCGAGGCGATCACCGACCGATACAAGGTCTCACATCTGTCGATGCGATTGACAGCCCTGATGACGTGGCAGCCATGACGGTTGACCGCCGCTGCCTGGGAGCAGCTGGCAGATGCTCCTCGGCCCTAGAGTCGGGACGTGCAGGAGACACGGCTGACGGTTCGGCCGGCGACGCTGGCGGATGTCCCCTCCCTGGTGGAGTTGCGCCTGGCCAACGCCGAGGCGCACCTCGCTCTTGACGCTGGCACCTACCGCGTCCCGCAGCGTGAAGCGGTGGCTCGCCACTTCGCGACCATGCTGGCCGACGAGGCGGGGCCGGATGGTGTTCTCGTCGCTGAGGCTGATGATGGCCGGGTGGTCGGCATGGTTGAGGTGTTGCCACGACCTGATCCGCCCGAGCACCAGATCCTGCGGCCCGAGCCTTCAGCGCAGGTACACACGGTGGTGCTGCCCGATGCCCGAGGGCTCGGGGCGGGATCAGCGCTGCTGCGTGCGGCCGAACGGTGGGCGAGCGCCCGGGGAATCACGTACCTGTCGGCCGGTATCCACCACCGTAACGACGGTGCGGTGCGCTTCTACAGCCAGCACGGCTACTGCGACGCCGGCCTCTCCCTCGGCAAGAACATGAACTAGCGTCGGCCAGGCGAGAGTCATTGGATCGTGGGCAGGTGGAGCCGGTTGGTGGGTATGCCGGCGGCGGGAAGTCGGTGCCGGGCGGTGTCGAGCATCGCGGGTGGGCCGCAGACGTAGACGTGTTGGCCAGGGCGGTAGTGGTAGAGGCCAAGGGTCAGTGCGTCACCCTGTTCGGCGGGGGCGGCGATCGGGTCGTGGGAGAAGGCGGGTACGACGGTCAGCCAGGGGTGGGTCTGGTCGAGTTTGTCGAGGGTGATGGCGTCGTAGAGGTCGGCGATGGTGCGTGCGCCGACGATCAGGGTCACCCGGCAGCCGTCCGGGGCGGCGGCGACCTGCTCGATCAGGGCACGTAGCGGGGCCAGTCCGGTGCCGCCGGCCACCAGCAGCAGATCCCGGGGCGGTTTCGGGGTGGCGGGCAGGCTGAGGCCGATGTCGACGGGTGGGCCGAGGTGGAGCAGGTCGTCGGGGCGTACCTCATGGACGAGGGTGCGGGAGACGATGCCGGCGGGGACCGCGCGGACATGCAGCTCGACGGTGCCGTCGGGGCGTGGAGCGTTCGCCGGGCAGTACCAGCGCCAGCGGCCGGGGTGTTGCGGCAGACAGAGCGGCACCGCCTGGCCGGGGCGGAACGGCAGCCGCCGCCACGGGCGTACGGTCAGGATGACGATGCCCTCGGCGGCCAGGTCACGGCCGACCACCTCGGCGGGCCAGAACGCCGGGCCGTCGCCCATCCGCCCGGCGGCGCGCTCGATCAGCGCCCACGCCCGACGCCAGCGTCGCTCCCAGCTGACCTGCGGCGGGCAGAGTCGCGGCGCCACCGGGGCCAGCGCGGCACCGATAAGCGGGCCGTGCTCGGGGCGCAGCCGGTACCGGCGGTGGACCTTGCCGAGCACCGCCAGCAGCGCCAACCGCCCGACCCGGTCACCGCCGCCGCTGACCAGCCGGGCCAGCGCCGCGACGACGAGCGCCGTCGCCCGCTCCGGCAGCAGCCCCGGGCAGTACGCCTCCAGACCGGCCCGGAAGCTCGCGGCAACCTCGTCTATCACTGCGTCGTCGCCAGCCGCCCCGGTCACCGGCGCTCCCCCGCCGAATGCCCGTGGGGTCGACACTCGGCGTGCCGGGACTGCCACTGCCGCAACGCCTGCCGGATCCGCTCCGACTCGGTGTTCGCGGTCGTCAACTCCCGGTGCAGCCGGGCGAGTTCGTCGGCGACCCGGTCGAGATAGTCGTACACCTGGGCGGGGTCCAGGCCCCGCCAGCGCCTGCCGAACTCGGCGGCGCGTACGTGATGCGATTGCAGGCGTTCCCCGGACAGGTAGATCATTTCCGCGGTGCCTCCTGCTCGGCGATGAGCGCCTGCACCTGCCGGTCGCTGAGGCCGCGCCGGTCCAGCACCCGCCGCCCCCACCGATGCAGCCGGCACGGATGCGGCGCGCGGTCGTTCCGGCAGCGCGGCCCCTCGGGCCACTGCTCCGCAGCGTGTACGGTCACCGCCCGCACGGCGAAACCGACATCCTCCGCTGTCACGTACGGCGGCATCGGCAGCTCGCCGAGCACCTCGTCGATCGAATCCATGTCCCTCCCCTGCTGTGGTTGCGGCACCGAGGCGGGCGGGGACGGCGCACCGTCGGGGGTCGGCACCGCCGGAGCCCAGCACCCGCCCCGGGCCATGTCTGGCAGAGTTGTGGATCAGCAGGACGGGCCGTATGACATGGGCGAAGTAGGCGACATGCACATGCCGTATGCGGTCGGTCTACCGACCG
The DNA here is from genome assembly GCF_900109115.1 of Micromonospora phaseoli. Classification (GTDB taxonomy): domain Bacteria; phylum Actinomycetota; class Actinomycetes; order Mycobacteriales; family Micromonosporaceae; genus Micromonospora; species Micromonospora phaseoli. The sequence continues at coordinate 99,207 of NZ_FNYV01000010.1, read as the reverse complement.
TTGCGGCTCACCCGGTGGTCTCGCCAGCGGCGGGCGGCATCAATCAACGGCCCGTGGTGCGGGCCGGGTGCGGAACGTTGCTTGCGTTCCCACAGGCACACCAGCCCGTCGGCGAAGGCGTGCAGCGCTTCGTCGGAGGCGTGCCCCCATGCCGGGATCTGCGCGGCCCATGCCTCGGCTTCGACGGGAGGATGGCTGGCGCGGATGAGACGGACCAGCATGAGGGCGGTGTCGATCCACGCCGCGCCGCACGCCGGGCTAGACCAGTCGACCAGCCACAGCCGGTCACCGACGAGGAAGTTCCGCGGCGTCATGTCGGTGTGCAGCAGCGTCTCGCCGTCGATCAGGTTGGGAGCGATCAGCCCCTGCCAACGGTCGGCGAAACGCTGCACCTGGACGGGCGGGCTGGGAGTCAGCAGGCGGCTCTGGGTGGCGAGCAGGTCCGCGACCGCCGTCAGATCCGGCGATCCTGGAGCAAGGCCGGGATGCCGGCCGGCAACGTACTCGAAGCCGAGGATCAACCAGCCTTCCGCCTCGACCGTCCAGCGCAGACGGGGTGCCACATCAGGTAGCCAGGGATTGACGCGGGCCTCGTTCCGGTAGAGCCAGGCGGCCGGTCCTTCCGCCGCGCCGCCCTTGCAGAAGACCCGGCCGCTGTCGGTGTCGACAACGGCGGCCAGGTCGCAGGAGGCACCGGTCGGTACGGAGTAGGCGGCATGGACAGCACCGGTGCGTTGTTCGATCTGCCGGCGTACCTCTTCGGGAAGCTCGTGCCAGTCGCGGCGACGCGGCATCCGGTGGCCTCCCGAGGGCGAGCGGTCCCGGGCAGTTTATGCCCGGGACCGCTGGTGGCCTGCCTATCGAGTCGGGCTGTCGGTGCAGCCGGCGTGGCACTGGGTGCAGTCGGCCACCCGGCCACCCCACAGTTCATGATCGACGGCGAAGCCGGCGGCGGTGATCGCGGCGACCGTCCGGGAGATCGGAGCACCGATCGGCTCAGGCCCCGACGGCGGCTCCTCCGACGTGGGCTCCGGCTGGTGGTGGATGAACCACCCGGCGATGCGCTGGCAGAAGTCGGCGTATTCGCGGGTGTGCAGGATGAACGTGTGCCAGCCGATATCGACCAGGTCGCTCGGCCCGAGCGGTCCGGTGGCGGTGGCGCAGGTCCCGAGGAAGGCGAGCGCCTGATCGAGGATTCGGGCCGGCAGGTCGGGGGCGAGTTCGGGGCGATCGTGAGCGATGCGGGCGGTCATCTGGGCGAACAGCTCGTCGGAGACGAGCGCCCGTCCGGTGCCGACTCGGTCGATGGTGAGCATCCTGCTCCTTCCGTTGGGTGGTCTCACCGCAGGCTGCGCCCCGATGCCCTCGATCCTCATAACGCTGTGGGCATTGCCGATATACGTGGCGCGTATACCGCGAGCCCACGAAGGCGTTTGAATGGTTAGGCTCGACGGAGCGCAATGGACACAGCCACCCGCGAACGGCGAGGTTGCCGGTGACACCTGCGAACTGCCCCCGCTGCGGGGCACGCCTGGCCCGCGACAACGACAGCGGACGCTGCGCGCCCTGCCAGGCCGCCGAACGCGACAGGCTGAGCGCTCCGCCGGAGGTTCCGGCGTCGTTCTGGTCGCATCCGCCGCTACGGGCGGCCCTGGTGGAACGACACCTCGGACGGGTGATCCGGGCGTACCGACACCACCCCTACCACGGAAGGGCAGCGTTGCCGCAGGCCGTGGTGGCGGGCTGGTTGGGAATCACGCAGGCACAGCTCAGCCGCGTGGAGAACGGACCTCCTCCGGTGCATCTGGACCTGCTTGCCCACTGGGCAGCGCTGCTGCGTATACCCGCCGGGCACCTGTGGTTCGACGTCGTGGGTGGAGATCGTGTTTGCGGGAGCAGGTCAGCACCTCAGGCGGTTCCAGGGATCAAAGGTCCGGACGGGAGCCGGCGGATGTTGCTGGCAGGCATCGCCGCCGTGGCTGCCGGCGCGGGACTGCTCGGCGGCACCACCGCATCACGATCCCGGCGAGTTGGCGCTGCCGATGTCGCGCGCTTGAACGCCGTCCTCGACCTATACCGATCGGTCGACTATGAGTGCGGCGGCGGGGTTCTTTACCAGGAGGTGGCCCGATTCGCGGAGTCGGTATATCGGATGCTCGACTGGTCGCACCCCACCAGCCTTACACCTCAGCTCGTCGCAGCTGTGGCAGCGGCTCGGCAGGTGGCCGGCTGGACGGCCTTGGATGCGGGGCGACACTCGGACGCCCAGCGACACTTCGTCGCCGGTGAGCGGGCAGCACTGGCCGCTGACGATGGTTCCTTAACCGCCATGATCCGGTATTCGCAGGCCAAGCAGCTTCAACACCTACGGCACAATCGGGACGCCCTGGCTACGCTCCAACTCGCTCGCGGGCAGCTCGGGTCCCAGGCCACGCCAGCGGTCAAGGCTCTGATCCTGGGGGCGGAAGCTGCCTCGCTGGCGTCTCTGGGCAACTACGCAGCCGCCGATCGAGCGCTCGGTGAGGCCAGCTCGCAGTTCGAGCGGATTCACTCAGATCGGGAGCCGGGCTGGATGGCGTTCTACGACCGTGGGGAGTTGCTGGCGCAATACGGCCGCGTCTACCGCGATAAAGCCCGCCAGGACAAGAAACACGGGTCGGCGGCGGTGCGCTACGTGGCGGACGCGATCGATGCCTTCGGTCCCGGAAACGTACGGAGCAGCGTGCTCAACGAGGTCGGGCTCTGCAGCGCGCTCTTCCTCGCCGACGAACCCGAGCAGGCGCTAGACGTAGGGCGCCGCGTCTTGCGCCAAACCCAGGGCATCAGCTCGGCACGGGTGATCGATCGGGTCGCCAACCTGCGCCGTGATCTGGCACGGCACCGAGAGCTTCCAGAAGTTGCCATGTTCGCGCGGGACCTCGCCGCGCTCAGGGCAAGGGCGTGAGCGTGGGTGCCACAGGCCGGTTCACCGAAGAGGCGATGACTCAGGCCATGCGGCAGATCGCCGCCCGGCTTGCCGTCCCGACCGACGATGCCCGGCTGCTACACCTCACAAACAACGCAGTCTTCGCCCTTCCCGAGGCGAAACTGGTCATCCGGATAGCACGGACCCATCGGCTTCATGACCGTGTGGCAAAGGTGATCGACCTCGCGCGCTGGTTCGCGGCAACCGACGCACCTACGATCCGGCTCGCCCCGGTCGTCCAGGAGCCAATAGTCGTGGGTAGCCTGCTCGCCTCGGTGTGGACCTACGTCCCGCCCACGACTCCAGCGCCCACGGTCAACGATCTCGGGAAAGTCCTGCGGGAGTTTCATTCTCTCCCCGCTCCACCGATCGCGCTTCCCGAGTGGGACCCGATCGGCGACGCCCGTCGTCGGCTAGCCGACGCCGAAGGGCTCAGCCACGATGAGCATGGTTTCCTCTCCCGGTGGTGTGACCGCCTGGAGCCTCAGGTGACAGCTCTAATGACGCAGACGTCCCCTCGCCTCGTTCACGGGGACGCCCACGTTGGCAACCTACTCAGAGAGCCCTCCGGCCGAGTCGTTATGTGCGACTTCGACGCCACCTGTCTCGGCCCGTGGCAGGTGGACCTGGCGGCAGTCCCTGTTGGCGAAGCTCGCTTTGGTGGGGTCGGCAACCACGCCAGACTGGCTGCCGCCTACGGCTTCGACGTCGTGACCGACCCGTGGTGGCCGCTGCTCCACGAGGCACGTGAGCTGAAAATGATCGCTGCGGCCACGCCGTTCTTGGCTAGTTCTTCCGTCATCAGGGCGGAGTTTAGGTGGCGTGTCAGGTCGGCACAGAGCAACGATCACGACGCGCGCTGGACGCCCTTCGCCGACCTCGCAACGCCTGCCAAGGAGTAGCAGCCCGCCGCCTGGACGTGGCTCCCGCTGAATCACGTCAAATACAGGTGCCTACCTCAATCTTGTTGAGGTCTCCTCCTGTCTGACTTACGACAAAACTGCGTCCCGATTGTGGACATCAGTGGAGCTTTCCTCACGCAAGGTGCGACTGCCGAGCGGCCGAATAGATGCCACCTTCTGATCTGCTGGCTAGGGTTTCGGCTCCGCACTCATCTACCCCTTAGCTACCCCTTAGGACAGACGTGGGAATCCTCAAGGAGATGCAGCGGGCGCACGCACGTCAGGTACGCGCTCAACGGCAGGTTCAGGCTGCGGCCTACCGGCACCACCGACAGCTGCAGCGGGAGGCGGAGCGGGCCATGAAGGAAGCCCAGCGCGCTGCCCCGGTGAATGAACGCGAACGCAAGCGGCTCTACGCCGAAGCGCGAATCGCAGAGGTGGCCGCCATGAACGCAGACCTTCAGCTCCGCCTTGACACGCTGGACAACCTCCTGGCTGCGACGCTCGAAGTTGACGATCACATCGACTTCAGCCGACTGAAAAAGAACGTGACTCACCAGCCTTTCAATCCCGGCAAGCTCGGCTCCCCTCTGCCGCCGCCGGATTGGCGCCGTTTCGAACCGTCGCCACCGACGATCTTGAGCAAGATGTTCGGGGGACAGACCAGGTATCAGCAGCAGCTCGCCATCGCGCAGCACGCGTTTGCCCAATCTCAGGCGGAACATGCGACGGCCGAGGCGGACCGCCAGCGGAAGCTTGCCGCCGCACACCAGAGTTATCAGCGTCGCTGCGCCAAGATTGACGAGGAGACCGCCGCACACAACGCCGAGATCGACCGGTTCGCCGCCGCGTTTGCCGCCGGGGAGCCTGCGGTGGTCGTCGAGTACTTCAGCATGGTGCTCGGCAACTCGGTCTACCCCGACGACTTCCCGCAGCAGTTCCGGCTGGCCTACGTCCCCGAGTCCCGCCAGTTGGTCGTGGAGTACCACCTGCCGACGCTCGATGTTGTCCCACCGGTTCGGGAATACCGATACGTCAAGGTCCGCGACGAGATCACCTCGGCCACGCGACCCGCGAAGGACAGCAAGGAGCGGTACGCGAACCTCGTTGCTCAGCTCACCCTGCGTACCGTGCACGAACTCTTCGAGGCCGACCGTGCTGGACTCGTGGACACGATCGTTTTCAACGGCATCGTCGACACCACGGATCCGCGCACCGGAGCCTCGGTGCAGCCCTGCCTGGTGACGCTGCGGACGACCCGCGACGTGTTTAGCGGGCTGCACCTCGGCATGGTCGAACCCAGCGCCTGCCTGCACCATCTCAACGCCTCGGTGTCGAGGCGTCCGGCTGAGCTGGCACCCGTCCGCCCAGTGTTGGAGTTCGACATGGTCGACAAGCGCTTTGTCGACGAGGTCGACGTGCTCGCCGACCTCGACCAGCGGCCGAACCTGCTCAAGTTGAGCCCCACCGAGTTCGAAAGCCTCATCCAGAACCTGTTCGCGAAGATGGGATTGGACACCAAGCAGACCCGCCCCTCCCGTGACGGCGGAGTGGACTGCGTCGCCTTCGACCCTCGGCCGATCTTCGGCGGCAAGGTAGTCATCCAAGCCAAGCGCTACCGCAACACGGTCGACGTCTCGTCTGTACGAGACCTCTTCGGCACGGTGCAGAACGAGGGCGCGTCCAAGGGAATCCTTGTGACCACCAGCGGGTACGGGCCAGCGTCATACCAGTTCGCCTCCGGCAAGCCGCTAGAGCTGATCGACGGCTCCAACCTGCTCTTCCTGCTCGCTGAACACGCGGAGGTGAAGGCCCGCGTCGACCCGAGCGAGCTGGACTGATCGATGGCAACCGGAACCGACAGCCGGCCAAGACCGATCTGGATCATGCACTTTACGCACATCGACAACCTGCCGCGCATCCTGAAAGCTGGTCGGCTCTTCTCGGATGCCGGAGTCGGCCCGCAATTGTCGACCAACGTCGGCGCCGTGGAGATCAAGACTCATCGACGGCATCGGCCCGTCCCCTGCCCGCCGGGCGGCGTCGTAGCCGACTACGTACCGTTCTACTTCGCCCCGTGTTCCCCGATGATGTTTCGGATCGCGTGCGATCACCGGGAAGGAAGGCAGGGTTGCTACCCAGGAGGGGATGATCCGCTCGTCTATTTGTTGAGCACGGTGGAGGAAGTTCATGCCGCCGGCCTCCCCTGGGTGGCGAGTGACGGCAACTGTGCTGCCGGGCTCACCACCTTCTCGACCGATTTCGATGAGCTGGCGACTCTCGTCGACTGGCCATTGATGCGAGCGAAAGTCTGGAAGGATATCCCCGAGGACATGGACCGGAAGCGCCGGCGGGCTGCCGAGTTCCTGGTGCACCGTGAGTTTCCTCTCCACCTGCTCGCCGGTTACGCCGTACGGACAGCGGAACGGCGGGAAGAGGTGAGGCAGGTCCTCCATGACGCTGGCATGATCGAGCCATACGTTGATGTCAGACCGAACTGGTACTACGGATACACGCGGAGGGAGGTGCGCTGATGATCATCCTCAGTCATGGCAACCTGCTGACCGCTGACGCCGACGCGTTGGTCAACACCGTGAACACGGTCGGGGTGATGGGCAAGGGCATCGCTCTCCAGTTCAAGCGCGCCTACCCGGCCAACTACGCGGCCTACCGCGCGGCCTGCGCGAAGAACGAGGTCCGGCTGGGCCAGATGTTTGTGTTCGACTCGACCCGCCTCGGCCTCCGCAGATTCGTCATCAACTTCCCCACTAAGGGCCACTGGCGAGCCAACTCCAAGCTGCCCGACATCCAAGCCGGCCTCGCTGATCTCGTCCGCGTCATACGCGAACGGCAGATCACGTCAGTAGCGGTGCCCGCCCTGGGCTGCGGTAACGGGGGACTGGACTGGGACGAGGTCCGGCCAACTATCGAGCAGGCTTTCGCCGAGCTCCCCGACGTGCGGGTGCTGCTCTTCCCGCCGGAGGGGGCTCCGGATCCGGCCGACATGCCGGTAGCCACCGAGAAGCCCTCGCTGACCCCCGGGCGAGCCACCCTGCTGCGGGCCATTGACGGCTACCTGCAACGAGCACGGGCCATCGAACCCCGCGACGGGGTCACCCTCCTGGAAATCCAGAAGATCGCCTACTTCCTCCAGGTCCTGGGGCAGCCGCTGCGTTTGGAGTTCACTCGCGGTCGATACGGCCCGTACGCCGAGAACCTCAACCACGTCCTCGACCGGTTGGAAGGGCACTACCTGACCGGCTTCGGCGACCGGTCGGCACGGGTCGAGGAGCTCCAGCCGATCCGGCTCACCGCCGACGCCACCGAAGCGGTCGCAAGTTGGTGGGCGGCCCAGGGCTCGGCACCGCCCGACGCCCTGGAGCAACTTTCCCGGCTGGTCGACGGCTTCGAGGCCCCCTACAGCCTTGAGCTGCTGGCCACCGTCCATTACGCGGCTACGCTGACTCCGCCAACCAGCGACCTCGCCGAGTTGACCGAGCGAGTTCGTAGTTGGAGTGGCCGTAAGGCACGCCTCTTCACACGCCCGCACATCAAGCTGGCCTACGACCGGCTACAGACCGCCAGCCTCCTACCTGCACTGAATCCGGCCTGATCGTCGCGGTGTCGAACCGGCAAGACCGCGAGATCAGCAGGAACGACGAGAAGTGGTTGGGTTCGCGGGTGACGGATCTTGAGCGGGGTCTATACGAGCACGTCGTCACGCGCGACCTGGCCGATCGGCTCCAGCGGGTCGACGCCACACTGATTCAGCACGGGAAACTCGATCCGGCTGACGCCCCCGATGCCCTTGCCCGTCACATCGCCGCCCTGGCGCATCGCGCCCTGCACGCTGTCACTGGCGGGGACGACAGGCTCCACCATCAGGTCGAGCTGGCCAACCGCATCGCCGAGACCATCGCCGCCCTGAGCCCGCAGGCCGCCACCATCGATGACCAAGTCACCGACGCGAAGCACCTTCTGCACGCCATCGCCGCGCCGCCGACCCCACCCGCGCAGCCCACCTTCCCGCCACGCCCCACCACCCCGCTCTCGACCGGCGCGCTGCTGGTCAACGGTCGTCATCAGCCGCGCATCGGTCACGAGGTCACTCACGAGATGGCGTCCGCAGACCAGGTCGATCTGCTCTGCGCGTTCATCAAGTGGCATGGCCTGCGCATCATCGAGCCCGCCATCCGCGACCTGATCGATCGTGGCGGCCGTCTCCGCGTCATCACCACGACCTACCTCGGCGCGACCGACCAGCGCGCCCTCGACCGTCTCGCCGAACTCGGCGCTGACATCAAGATCTCCTACGAGACCAGGACCACCCGGCTGCACGCCAAAGCGTGGCTGTTCCGTCGCAACAACGGCATGACCACCGCGTACGTCGGTTCGTCGAACCTGTCGAAGGCGGCGCTTGTCGACGGGTTGGAGTGGAACGTCAGGATCTCCAACGTCGAGCAGCCCTACGTCATCGACACGTTCACCGCCACCTTCGAGGACTACTGGCACGATCCGGCGTTCGAGGACTATCACCCGGGCAGGGACGGCGAGCGGCTGCGCACAGCGCTGCGCGGGGAACGACGCGACGAGGCGTCGACCGAGATCGCCAACCTGGATGTGCGGCCGTACCCGTACCAGGCGGAGGTCCTGGCCGACCTGGACGCCGAGCGGAAGGTCCATGGCCGCTGGCGGAATCTGGTGGTGATGGCCACCGGTACGGGCAAGACGGTGGTGGCGGCGCTCGACTACCGCCGGCTGCACCGGGAGAAGGCCGTCGACTCGCTGCTGTTCGTGGCGCATCAGGAGCAGATCCTGCGGCAGAGCTTGGCGACGTTCCGGCAGGTCATGGGGGACGGTAGCTTCGGCGAGACGCTCGTCGGGGGTCGGGAGCCGCAGCACTGGCGGCACGTCTTCGCCTCGATCCAGTCGCTGCACCGGCGGGAGATCGACCCCGGGGCGTACGACATTGTGATTGTCGACGAGTTCCATCACGCGGAAGCGCCGACGTACGCCCGACTGCTGGAGCGGCTGACGCCGCGCGTACTGCTGGGATTGACGGCGACGCCCGACCGCAGTGACGGCGGCGACGTGCGGCGGTGGTTCGATGGTCGCGCCGCCGTTGAGCTGCATCTGTGGGAGGCGCTGGAGCGGCAACTGCTCGCGCCGTTCCAGTATTTCGGGCTGCACGACGACGTCGACCTGTCGCAGCTGCGGTGGAAGCGCGGGCAGGGGTACGACCCGGCGGAGCTGGACGGCGTCTACACCGGCAACGACGCGCGGGCGCGGATGGTGTTGCGGGCGGTACGGGACAGCGTCGACGTCGACCGGATGCGGGCGCTCGGGTTCTGCGTGAGCATCGGGCACGCCGAGTTCATGGCGGGTTGGTTCGGCAGGCATGGTGTGCGGTCGGCGGCGATCACGTCCCGCGTCGACGCGGCCGGTCGGCAGGCGCTGCTCAAGGAGTTCAGGGACGGCACGGTCAAGGTGCTGTTCACCGTTGACCTGTTCAACGAGGGTGTGGACCTGCCGATGGTCGACACGATCCTGATGCTGCGGCCGACCGAGAGTGCCACGATCTTCCTTCAGCAGCTCGGCCGTGGGCTGCGCCTGGACGACGACAAACCGTGCCTGACCGTGCTCGACTTCATCGGCGGGCAGCACGCCAACTTCCGCTTCGACCTACGCTGGCGGGCCCTGACCGGGGTCAGCCGCCGCGCGATAACCGAGGCGGTACGCGACGACTTCCCCTCCCTGCCGAGCGGCTGTCACATCCAGCTCGATCGGGTGGCCAAGGACATCGTGCTGGCCAACCTGAAGTCAGCCATGCCGACCTCGAAGACCGGGCTGGCGAAGGAGCTACGGCTGCTCGGAGACGTTGGCCTTGATGTGTTTCTGCACGAGGCGGGGGTGGAGATCGAGGACGTCTACCGGTCGGCGAGCGTCGGCGGGTGGACCGGGCTGCGGCGGCTCGCCGGGCTGGAAACCTCAACGGGCGGGCGGGACGACCGCGAGTTGGGTCGGGCCATCGGGCGGCTGCTGCACCTGGACGACCTGGACCGGCTCGACCTGCTGGCCCGGATGGTGGCCGGCGAGCGGCCGGCGGCCGGGCCGCTGTGGGACATGCTGCACTTCGATCTGTGGGGGCCGAACGCGCCGCTCACCGAACGCGAGGAGCGGCTGTCGCGGCTACTCGCCGAGCCTGCCCGCTGCGCCGAGCTGCGGCAGGTCACCGAGGTGCTACGCGACCGGATTCACCGGGTGACGCAGCCCGTCGGAGGGCTGCCGTTGAACGTGCACGCCCGGTACAGCCGCAACGAGGCGTGCGCCGGCTTCGGCATGTCGAAGCCGGGATCGCTGCGCGAAGGGGTGAAGTGGCTGCCAGACGCCAAGGCCGACATCTTCTTCGTCACGCTGGTCAAGTCCGAGCAGCACTACTCCCCCACCACCATGTACGCCGACCGGGCCATCACCGAGACGCTGTTCCAGTGGGAGTCGCAGAGCACCACGTCGTCGGCGTCGGCGACCGGGCAGCGCTACATCCACCACGCCGAGCGGGGCTCGACCGTGCATCTCTTCGTGCGGGAGACCAGGATTGCCGACCGGGATCTCGGCGCACCGGCCTACCTGTACGCCGGGCCGATGACCTACGTCGAACACAGCGGCGACCGGCCCATGCGGATCGTGTGGCGGCTGGACCATCCGCTACCCGCCGACATGTACGCCGCCGCCCGCGCCATCGCCGCATAACGACAGCCTGCGGATGACGCTGAACCCGACGGCTAGTCAGTCGAACGGCCATCGTCCAGACTGAGGATGCCGCGATCCAGGTCCGCCCGCCGGAGGCCCCAACGGGCGCTCGGGGACAGGCAGGGCGCACAAGAGTCCATCGAACGCGCCACGGGCTGCGAGCGTCGCGAGTTGCGGCATCCCGGGCTATCCGGCGAGGTAGAAGCCGCGACTTGCGGCATCTCGTGCCAGCCGGCAGCCCCCAGGGGTTGCCTGATGAGAGTCCACGTGCACAGGATACGGAGACGCTCGATCAGCGTGCGTAGATCCACCGACAGCCGGCCACCCGGGGTCGGGCGGGTCTTCCACCAATGAGGAGGTTTCGTGGCACGACGCCGCTTCGCGGGGATAGCAGCCAGCGCCATCGTCCTACCGTTACTAGTCATCGCCCAGCCGGCGTCGGCCAACCCGGAGGCCACCGTGGTGCGGCCCGCTCCGGTGCCGGCCTCCGGGGTCGCCAGCGATGTCCGCGAGCTGAACCGGAAAGACTTCACCTTCAACGGTGAGAGCCTTGAGGCACCCACCCAGTATCAGCCGCGTACCCAGACGCGGCGGTCGCAGGCCGCCGAGACGCCGCCGGTCGGCACCGTGCGGCAGTGGCTCGCGCTGGACGACTACCAGGGCGTGATCTACCTGAAGCCGTACACGCTGCGTGGCGTGGGCGACAACATCGAGGTGTGGGTCGCCAACGACACCGCCTTCCCGGAGGGCGACTGCCGGCGGCAGGTCGCCAACTCCACGGTCATCACCGACGCGCAGGTCGCGGACCTGGTCGACGAGTTCGACACCAACATGTACCCGAAGTCCACGGCGGCGTTCAGCACCCCGCCGGATCGGGACGGCAGCAACGCCTCCATCGACGGGGACTTCACCGGTGCCGGCAACCGGACCGTGACGCTTGTCGACAACGTCCGGGACGACAACTTCTACGACTTCCCGGCCGCGCCCACCTACATCGCCGGCTTCTTCTTCTCGCTCTTCAACGAGCTGCTCGACCGCAACGTCATGACGATCGACGCGTTCGACTGGGCGCACCGCACGGGCGTGAACCCGCCGAACGAGCCGACCGACGACCTGTGCACCAGCCGGCCGGCCCGCCCCAACCTGTACGAGGGCACGTTCATCCACGAGTGGCAGCACCTGGCGCACTACTACGCCGACCCGTTCGAGAGCATCCTGATCAACGAGGGTCTCTCCGACTTCGCCCAGACGCTCGGCGGCTACTCCGACGCCACGGCCCGGGTCGACCAGCCGGGCGCGGACAGTCACATCTACTGCTTCCAGGGCTTCGGCACCGTCCAGACGGACTACAACACCAATCCCCGGGACTGTGGCGGCCCGGAGAACTCGCTGAACCTCTGGGACGAGGGCGGCAATCCGAACGCCGTACTCGCCGACTACGGCAACGCGTACTCGTTGATGTTGTTCCTCTACGACCGCTACGGCCTGGACTTCATCTCGAAGCTGCACCGCGACGGCGACCTGCAGGGGCTGGCCAGCATCGAGGCCGCGCTGAAGGACGAGGGCGTCAAGGACCTGTACGACGTGATCCACGACTACCAGACGATGAACCTGGTCGACCGGATCGTCGGCAACTCGAAGCTCGGCGTCACGCTCGGCGTCGACAAGCGCAAGGTCACCTCGGCCAGCCTCAACGCCACGGTCAACCTGGCCAACCCGGCCTCGCACGCGACACCGGGCGCGGCACCCAACGGCGCCGACTACGTCCAGTTGCGCAAGGCCAACGGCAAGCCGCTGAGCCGGGGCGAGCTGCGTTCGATCAGGTTCAGCGGCGCGAAGTCGCTGCCGGCGGTGCCGCTGGCCTGGACCACGGTGACCGACGACCCGGACCGTCCGGGCAACTCGGTGCTCTGGTCCGGCAACGGCAACAGCCTCGACGCCGCCGCCGTCACGCCGGTGACCGTGCCGGCCGGCGACCCGACGCTGACCTTCCTCGCGAAGTACGGCGCCGAGGCCGGCTACGACTACGGCTACGTCAGCATCTCCACCGACGGCGGCAAGAGCTACACCGTCATCGAGGGCGACCAGACCATCGACGGTCCGCTCGGCCCGGCGCTCAACGGCACCACCACCGGTTTCGAGCCGCACTCGTTCGACCTGTCGGCGTACGCCGGGCAGGACGTGCTGGTCAGCATCCGGTACGTCAGCGACGGTGGCGTCAACGAGGGTGGCCTGCTGATCGACGACATCGCCGTCGGCGGCACGCTGGTCAGCGACGGGTCGAACCTCGACGCGTTCGACTCGCCGTCGGAGATCGCGCCGACTGCGGTGGCGAACTGGAACGTCCGGTTCGTCGGCATCGACGAGAAGCTCAAGCTGGCCCTGCAGTTCGAGGTCGACGGCAAGTCTGGCTTCACCCTCGGGCTGATCCAGACGGCGCTGCTGACCGCCTTCCCCACGGTGGTCGCCATCGTCGCCTACGACGAGCCGACCGAGCAGGTCGCGCAGTACGCGCCGTACCAGTTGACGGTGAACAACGTCGTGCAGCCCGGCGGCGCGCCGCTGAGCTGACCTGAACAGAAACTCCCGGTGCCGCGGGCGCGGCACCGGGAGTTTCTCTGTTTTGCCGGCGAAGCTGCCGGATCCGGCGACGCGGACCGGCGTCGGTCCCTAGCCTGGCGAGCAGAGGCATCGTCGGGGGCAAGCTGCGGGGGACACCATGACCAACGCGATCGGTGACGAACTTGATGGCGTACACGAGGTCGAACTGACCGTGACCGGTCGCCGGACCGGGCGGCAGATCACCCATCCGGTGTGGTTCGTCCAGGAGGACGACAACGTCTTCCTGGTGCCGGTGACCGGCTCGGACAGCCAGTGGTACAAGAACGTCCGGCAGACTCCGATGGTCCAGTTGGCCGTGAACGGCACCGCGTTGAGTTCGAGCGCCACCCCGATCACCGAGGCCGACCGGGTCGACCACGTCGTGGCGATGTTCCGCGACAAGTACGGCGCCAACCAGATCTCCACGCTCTACTCGAAGCACGACGTCGCCGTCCAGGTTCCCCTCGGGTAGCCCCGCCATGCCGGGGTAGGTTGCCGTGATGGAGCAGCGTCTCAGCCTGATCACGCTCGGCGTCCGCGACGTGGCCCGCTCCCGCGAGTTCTACCGGCAGCTCGGCTGGCAGGGCCAGGAGGTCGAGCGAACCGTGTTCTTCCAGGCCGGCGGGCTCGCCGTCGTGCTGTGGGCGCGGCAGTCGCTGGCCGAGGACGCCGGTGTAGACGACCGGGGTGCGGGCGGGTTCGCCGGGTTCACGCTGGCACACAACGTGCGCGAGCGCGGCGAGGTGGATCAGCTGATGGCCGCCGCCGCCCGGGCCGGGGCCGCGGTCACCCGACCGGCCCGCGACACCTCCTACGGCGGGTACGCCGGCTACTTCGCCGACCCGGACGGTCACCTCTGGGAGATCGCCTGGAATCCGGGTTTCCCGATCGCGGCGGACGGCACGATCACCATCCCCGACTTCGACACGGCCTGATTCGACGTGGCTTCGTGTTGAGCCGCCGTGCCATGCTCTGCGCAACGGCTCTTGGATCGGGGTGTCGATGGAGCTGCGTAGACGCCGCGGCGCGTTGGTGCTCGGACTGGTCTTCTTCGCGACCGGCGCGTTCGTTCTGGGCTGCTTCGAGTACCTCACCGTGCTGGGGTGGATCGTCGGCCTCCTCGCCCTGCTGGTGGGCGGCGGGGTCGTCCTCGCCGAACGCCGTCCGTTCAGGTTCCACATCGGGCCCAACGGGATGGTCCTACGGGTCGCCAGCCTCAACCGGGCGGTGCCGTGGACCGAGGTCGACGCGATCGTCCTCGACCAACAGGTGCCGACGATCGGCGAGAAGCAGCCCATCTCCTCGTCGCTGCTGCTGGTGCCGCCCACGAATTCGTTCGTCGAGGGCCCGCTCGACGGCCGGAGCCCGGTCGACGGCCGGCCTGCGCTGATCCTGCTCGATCTTGCCGATGTCCGGCAGTCCGTGGACGAGGTGGCGGCGGCCCTGGCCCGCTTCGCCGGCAGCCGCTTCACGGATGTCCGCCACCTGCGCCGCGCACGTTTCGACTCCCCGGATTTCAACATCAGGCCGGGAGGATACGAGCCTGCCCAGGTGGACGACCTGATCCGGCAGGGCCGAGACGGGCTGCTCATCGATCAGCTGCTGCCACGCTGGGCAGCCAAGGCGACCTTCGAGCGGGCCCGGGCGGAGCTGCCCGCCAGCGAGCTGGGCTACGACCGCACCGAGGTCGACTCGTTGCTGGACGAGCTGTCGGTCCTGATCGCACGGTCGCCGAGCCGGGGCACCCAGGCCGGCTGAGCATCAAAGATCACTGGTGACGGGTGCGGGCGAGGGTCAGCAGCATCAGCAGGGAGACGTTGGGCGTTTCTCCTCCGGTGGGCAGTGCCGCAGGTGGTGTCGACGCGACTCAGGCAGCGTCGGCGTCGGGGGTGAACCTGACGTCGAGCTTCTTGTGCAGAGCCCGCGCGAGACGCTCCGGGACCGGCAAGGTCGGCATCGTGCCACCTGCTTCGAACCGAGCCATGGCGGACGAGGCGGCAGTCAACCGCCACACCCAGGTTCGCGTTGATCATGGGTCGGTGCCGGTTGCGTCGGCGTGCCATGCTCTGCACGGCCGCTTACAAGATCGAGGTGTCGCTGTGGAACTGCGCAGGAATCGACGTTCGCTGGCGCTCGGCGTCCTGCTGCTCGCGTTCGGCGGGTCCCTGCTGCCCGGCGTGGACTCCGCCGGGATCGGAACTTGGATCTTCGTCGGAGCCGCGCTACTGACGGGTGGCTGGATCACCGCCCGGTCGCTGCGGCCGTTCAGGTTCCGCATCGCGGCCGAGGGGCTGGATCTGAAGGTCGCCGGGCTCAACCGGCTGGTGTCGTGGGCCGAGATCGACGCGATCGTGCTGGGCCAGGCCGCGGATGCCGGCACACCATCCCCGTCGTTGCTGCTGGTCCCGGCCGGGTCGACCATCGACCGTCCGCTCGCCGGCCGCAGCCCGGTCGACGGCCGGGCCGCGCTGGTCCTGCTCGACCTCGCCGACGTGCGGCAGTCGGCGGACGAGGTGGCAGCCGAGTTGACCCGGGTCAGCGGCGGTCGCTTCACCGACGCCCGGCAACGCCGACCGGAAGGTCTCGACGAGCCGGTCTTCGACTCGGCGCTGCGCGGCTATGACAAACGGATGGTGGACAGCCTGGTCCTGCGGGGTCTGGCGGCGCGAACCGCCGGTTCGACGGCGCAGCGTCAGGCGATCAGGGCGGAGTTGGACCGGACCGGCACGACGCTGACCGTCGCGCTGCGCGGCTACCACATGGGGCAGGTCGACGACTACCTGGAACGGCTCTCGGCCGCCCTCGCCGACAAGCCGGCATAGCCGACAAGCCGCAGTAGCCGCCCTACTGCACGCGGGTGGGGCGGGCGAGGGTCAGCAGCATCAGGAGGGAGGCGGCGGCTGCGCCGCTGAGTACCACGGCCATCGGAATCGCGCTGCCCTCACCGCCGAGCCCGACCAGTGGTGCGGCGCTGGCCGCGACCACGGCCTGGACGCCGCCAAGCAGCGCCGCAGCGGTGCCGGCGCGGGAGGCGTGCCGGTCCAGGGCGAGCGCGGTCCCGTTGGGCATCACCAGGCCGAGCGAGCCGAGGAAGACGAAGAGCGCGACGATGACCAGAGGCAGGGTGTCCAGCAGTGCCCCGGCGAGCACACCGAGGGCGGCGAGCAGTCCGAGGCCGAGGCCGCTGACCAGCAGCGGTCGGGGATCGTAGCGGTCGAGTAGTCGGGCGTTGAGCTGGCCGACGGCGACGAAGGAGAGCGCGTTGAGACCGAAGAGGACGCTGAACGTGCCGGCGGAGAGGCCGAAGACGTCCTGGAGGACGAACGAGGAACCGGAGAGGTAGGCGAAGAGTCCGGCGAAGGCGAGGCCCTGGGTCAGCGCGTACCCGAGGTAGACGCGGTCGGCGAGCAGGGCGCGGCCGGCGGCGGCGGTCGCGGCCAGGCCGCCGGTGCTGCGTCGCGCGGCGGGCAGGGTCTCCGGCAGCCGCCACGCGACGGCGGTGGCGAGCAGGGCACCGACCAGGGCGAGGGCGACGAAGATGGTGCGCCAGTCGCCGACGTTGAGCACCAGGCTGCCGAGGGCGGGGGCGACCATCGGTGCGATGCCGAAGATCAGGACCAGCCGGGAGAAGTACTTCGCGGCGGCCCGGCCGGAGTAGAGGTCGCGGACGACGGCGCGGGCCACGACCGTGCCCATGCCGCCGGCGAAGCCCTGGGCGAAGCGGGCCACGGCGAGGGTCTCCGCCGACGGAGCGAGGGCGCAGACCAGTGACAACAGGGTGTACGCGCCGACGCCGACCAGCACCGGCAGGCGACGCCCCCAGCGGTCGCTGAGTGGACCGGTGACGAGTTGGCCCAGGGCCATGCCGATCAGGCAGGTGGTCAGCGAGAGCTGGATCTGTGCCTGGCTGGCGGCCAGGTCGCGGGTCATCCCGGGGAACGCCGGCAGGTAGGTGTCCAGCGACAGGGGCCCGATCGCGGTGAGGCAGCCGAGCAGCACCAGCAGCGCGACGGCGGCCCGGCCGGTGGGTGCGGCGAACCGCTCCGGCGGGCGTACGGACGGCGCGGCGGTCTGCGGCATCGGCGGTCCCCTCGGTTGGTTGGTGGCGCCCGGCTACGATAGCTCTGCCTACAGAGATATCGCAGCTGGAAAGGGTTCCACTGTGACCGAGGAGACGCTCAGCCAGCTCGGTGCCGCCCTCGGCGACCTGCACCGGGTGCTGCGCCGCCGGGCCAGTCAGCGGACCGGCCGCGCGTTGATGCCGGACGCGCAGGTGGAGGTGCTACGGCTGGTGCAGCGCCAGCCCGGGATCAGCGTCCGGGAGGCCGCCGAGCGGCTCGGCACGGCCGCCAACACGGTGAGCACCCTGGTCGGCGAGCTGACCGCCGCCGGTCTGCTGCGCCGGGACCGGGATCCGGAGGACCGGCGTACCGTCCGGTTGGGGCTGACCGAACAGGCGTGGGAGCAGATCGCCGCGTACGGGCAGCACCGCCGCGATGTCCTCGCCGCCGCGCTGGCCGGCCTCGACGCGGCGGACCGGGAGCAATTGCTCGCCGCCGTACCGGCGCTGACCCGCCTGGCCGACCGAGCCGCCGAGCTGCGCTGACCGGAGGCCCCGCCCCCGGTCAGCGCAGCAGCCGAGCCGGTCAGGGCTGCGACGCGAGGTCCTCCCACTCGGTGACCCGACGGACGTCGACCTCCGTGTCGGTACCGGCCTCGGCGAAGAGTTCGGCGAACCGCCGACCCCACTCCATCGCCTCCGCCTTGTCCCGGACCTGCATCAGCGCGAACCCGGCGATCAGCTCCTTGGTCTCGGTGAACGGCCCGTCTGTGACGGTCGACTTGCCGCCCGTGACGGTGATCCGGCCGGCGTCCACGCTGCTGGGCCGCAGCCCCTCACCGGCGAGCAGCACGCCCGCCTGGGCGGCCTCCTCCATGAAGACCCCCATCCGGGCGATGAAATCGGGGCTCGGGTTCCACAGCTCGGGCTTGTTCTCGTCCAGCTTGTGCATGAGCATGAAGCGCATCGATCCTGCCTTCCAGTTTGTTGTACCTACGTCAGTGGGACGAAACAGCCAGCAGCCGGGCGGAGACCACCGAGAGCCAGCCGAAGAGCAGAGCGCAGCCGAGCGCCATCCGGATGCTGAGGCTGCCCTGATCCGGCCAGGCCATGACGACGGCCACCACGATCGCGCAGGCCAGCGAGAGCGTGGCGGCCACGCGCTGGCGGTCGCGGGCGTACCGGCGGGCGAAGACCAGGCAGGCGGCGGTCAGCGACAGGAACGCGAGCATGGCGCCGACCCCGTGGCCGATTGCATGCCAGCTCAGCGTCTCCGCTGGCCCTTCCGGCGCGCCGGCCGGCCAGCCCATGCTCGGGTCGGAGACCAGCACCCCGCCGATGATGGTCCCGACACCGAAGGCGGCCACCAGCCGCGGCCCCCAGGTGCCGGCGGGCTGGCCGCGCAGCACGCGACGCATCCCGGCCGCGCCGGCCAGGGCCAGCAGCCCGCTCACCACGAAGGTGGCGATCTGGATCCACCCGTGCTCGCCGAGGGCGAGCAGGCTCAGCGGCTGCCGGGTCAGGTCGAACCCGTCGCGGCTGAGCACCTGCGCCGTGGCCGACACCGCGAACACCGGGCCGGCGGCGATCCCGCCGGCCAGCAACACCCGCGTCGTACGCCGGGTGCCGCCGCCCGCCACCGTGGGCCTCCCGCTCGTCGCCGTGGGCCTCCCGCTCGTCGCCGTTGCCATCCGTGCCTCCTCGTCCCGCCGGCCGACCGCCGGTGTGCCGTGCCGGTTCGCCCCGGCCTCCACTGACGCGTCGAGCGGCCCGGCCGGGATTCGACATGGCGGACGGATCTTTTTCCGGGACTCTCTTCAGCGCCTCTTCAGCGCCGCGGCGGTACCCCTCGGGCGCTGTCGGCGGCCCGGTCGCGCAGCAGCGCCTGTTCCCGGGCGTTGCCGGTCAACTCGGCCGCCCGGCTGAACTCGGCGGCAGCCTCGTCGTAACGGCCCAGCCTGGCCAGCAGGTCCCCGATCACGGCGGGCAGCAGGTGGTAGCGGGCCAGCGCCGGCTCGTCGACCAGTGCGCGCGCCACCAGAAGAGCGGCGGCCGGACCGTCGGCGAAGGAGACCGCCACCGCCCGGTTCAGCTCCACCACCGGCGACGGCGCGATCCGGGCCAGCTCCGCGTAGCCGGCCGCGATCCGCGCCCAGTCCGTCTCCTGCGGGGTACCCGCTCGCGCGTGGCACGCCGCGATCTCCGCCTGGAGGGTGTACGGGCCGGGCGGGCCCCCGGTGGCTCGGGCGCGGTCCAACGCCGCCAGGCCCCGGCGGATGAACAGCCGGTCCCAGCGCCGCCGGTCCTGCTCCATCAGCAGCACCGGTTCGCCGTCGGCGTCGGTGCGTGCTCCGGTCCGCGACGCCTGGATCTCCAGCAGCGCGGCCAGCCCGTGCACCTCGGGTTCGTCCGGCATCAGCCGTTGCAGCACCCGGGCCAGGCGTAACGCGTCCTCGCAGAGCGCCGGACGCATCCAGTCGTCGCCGGCGGTCGCCGCGTACCCCTCGTTGAAGATGAGGTAGATGACCTCCAGCACGCTGGCCAGCCGCTCGCCCCGCTCGGCCACGCCGGGCACCTCGAACGGCACCTTCGCCTCGGCGAGGGTCTTCTTGGCCCGGGTGATCCGCTGCGCCATGGTGGCCTCCGGCACCAGGAACGCCTTGGCGATCTCCTCGGTCTTCAGGCCGCCGAGCATCCGCAGGGTGAGCGCCGCCCGGGACTGCGGGGTGAGCACCGGATGGCAGGCGGTGAAGATCAGCGGGAGCAGGTCGTCGTCGATCCGCTCCTCGAAGGCCGCGTCGAAGTCCGGGGTGAAGGTCTCCTCGGCGAGGTCACGGCCGAGTTCGGCGACCTTGCGGTCCTGCACCTGCCGGCGCCGGAGCCCGTCGATCGCGCGCCGTTTGCCCACCGTGGTCAGCCACGCCCCGGGGTTGGCCGGTACGCCGTCGTGGGGCCATCGCTCCAGCGCGGTGACCAGCGCCTCCTGGGCAAGTTCCTCGGCCCAGCCCACGTCGCGTACCAGCCCCGCCAGGGCCGCGATCACCCGCCCGGACTCGATCCGCCACACCGCCTCGATCGCGCGGTTGACCTCCGGATGCACAGTCATGGGCGCATCAGACCAGGCGGTTCGACCCGGGGCAACCGAAGCACGCGGTGGCGTACCGCAGGTCCTGTCGTACCCGGGTCCTAGCCTCTGCTTCGTCCGAATCTTCCCGTCCCGCCGGAGGCAGCAGATGCTCGACCATCTCGGCATCCAGGTCCGTGACCTCGACGCCAGCATCACGTTCTACGACGCGGTCCTCGCCGCGCTCGGCGCCCGGCGGATGCTGCAGTACCCGGAGGCCGTCGGCTACGGCAGTGACAAACCGGACTTCTGGCTCAGCCCGGCCCCCGCCGAAGGTGCCGGGCAGGAGAGCCACATCGCCTTCACCGCACCCGACCGGACCGCAGTCCGGGCCTTCCACGACGCGGCGGTGGCCGCCGGCGCGCAGGTGCTGCACGAGCCCCGCGTCTGGCCGGAATACCACGCCGACTACTTCGGCGCGTTCGTCCGCGACCCGGACGGCAACAACGTCGAGGCGGTCTGTCACACACCCGGCTAGGGGTCCTCGGTCGAGGGCTTCGCCACCGGGCCTGGGTGCGGGTCAGGCCGAGACCGTGCGGCGCACGCCGCCGTGCGCCCCGCAGGCCCGAGAGCTGCCGCCGGCCAGGCTGACCTTCCCGTCCTCGCACTGCACCAGGTAGCCGCGGCCCTCCCAGAATCCGGGCACGCAGTCGAAATGGTCGCACACCGCACGCGCGGGTTCGCGGATCCGCTCCCCGCCACAGAAGTCGTACCCCATCGGGTTGGTGGGGGCGCCGCAGCGTCGCTCCGGTGCCGGGCTGGTGCGGCGTGGCTTCGGTGAGTCGGTCGCGCGGGGCGACTTCGACGCGTTGCCGGCGGCCGGTGCCGGGGTGGCAGCGACCGCGGTCTCCGAGCGGGTCGGATCCGACGGCCCGGAGTTCGCCAGGGCCACCGGCACCATCACGGCGAGGGCGGCGGCGACCACCGCAGTGCGTCGGCCGCCGGGGATCAGCGCCAACAGCCGGGCCTGCCCGGGGGTGGCGATGCCAGGGCGGGACGGGCGCAGCCGGGCGTGCTCGGCGATCAGCTCGTCGAGCTGGTCGATGACCGCCTGCCGCTGCTCGATGGCGTCGGCGAAGGCCAGGGTGAGCACGAAGCGGAACTCGGCCGCCGCATCGGGGCGCAGCAGCACCCCGGAGACGGCCCGCCGGTCCAGCACCTGGAGCAGGGTGACCGACGCGTGCGGGTCGTGCGCCAGACCGGTCATCCGCCCGTACGCCCAGTCGCGCCGGCCACGCCCGCCGAGCAGGACCAACCGCCGGTTGGTGATCACTGCCATGCCGGCGTCGATGACCCGCACCCCCTCGGGGATGCGCTGACGGAGCCGGCCGGTCTGCGCGGCAACGGTCAGATCCGGGGCGGGCAGCACGGCGGTGTGTCGCATCTCGACCAGTTGCCCGCCCGGCACCACCCGGAGCACGACCTCGTCGGCGGCCAGCTCCAACGGGAGGCCGTCGCCCGCTCCGGCCGAACCGTGACACTGTTCGGCGAGCGTACGCAGTCGGCGCAGCTCCTCGTCGCGTCGCCGCCACGTTCCCTCGGCGCTGCGGAACAACCGCAGTCGGCGCTCGTTCTGCCGGCGCGCCCACCGGTACCGCCATGTCGAACCCGTCGAATCAGTCCTCGCCACGCCGACTCCTTCGCCGCGCATGCCACCAACCGCAGGCCACCAGATGGGGTGTCACAGTGTTAACGGCTGCGAGCACCACCATGGACACGGCCAATACGGGGCTAATTACCCGATCGGTGGACTAAAAGGGGCGATAAGGCGGTTTCGGTGCGCCGACCACCGGCGCACCTACCCGAAAATCAGGGTGACTCGACCGCACCGATCAGGAACTTGTGGACCTCGGCGCCGACGAGCGCCACCTGCTGCTCCGGCTCCGGGCCGGAGCCACGGAACTCCATCAGGTGCTCGTCGGACTCCCACCGCTCGTAGACGTTGATCCGCGCCGGCTCGATCAGGTCCGCGCTGATGGAGAAGTCGAGGCAGCCGGGCGCTTGCCGGGCCTGCCGGACGATCTCGGCACAGGTGGCCAGGTAGTCGTCCCGCTCCGCCGGGTCGACGTAGAGCGTGCCGGCGACGATCAACACTGCGTACCTCCGAAGATCAGGGGATCTGACACGCCAGTCATACTCCCCCGGTCCGACGATCCGCGCTCGCCGATCGACCCCGATCGAGGTGGCCCCGCCGGTCGCCGGGCCACCCCGATCGACGTCAGGCGCGGGTGATGGCGTTGGCGTGGATCGCCTCGGCCAGGTACTCGGCCAGCCCCGGCGCCATCGCCTCGTAGTGTGCGGTGAACCGCTCGTCGGCCAGGTACATGTCGGCCAACCCGGTGTGGATCTCGTACGAGCACTCGTAGAACCAGCGGCTGATCTGCTGCCGGTGCTCCTCGGCCAACTCCCTCGCCGCCGGCCCGTCCGCGGGCGCGCCCGAGGCCAGCAGCGCGATCATCCGCCGCCCCCAGTCCTCGTTCTCGCCCTTGATCCGCAGCCAGTCCTGCTTGGTGTAGCTCGACGCCCGCCGGTTCGACTCCCGGTACGCGTCAGTGCCGCCCCATCGCTGCTCCGCCTCCTCGGCGTGTGCCTCCGGCTCGAAGTCGCCGAACACCTCGAAGCGTTCCTGCGGGGTCAGTTTGATGTCCAACTTGCTCGCCTCCATCGCGAACTCGATCGCCGCGACCATCTCCTGCAGGCGCTTGATCCGCACCGTCAGCAGCTCGTGCTGCCGGCGCAGGTGGGCGCCGGGGTCGCTCGCCGGGTCGTCGAGGATCACGGCGATCTCTTCCAGCGGGAACCCCAGCTCGCGGTAGTACCGGACCAGCTGCAACCGCTCCAGGTCCGCCTCGGAGTAGCGGCGGTATCCCGCACCGCTGCGCCCGCTCGGCGTCAGCAACCCGATCTCGTCGTAGTGGTGCAGCGTCCGGACCGTCACACCGGCGAGCCTGGCCACCTGACCCACGGTGTAAGCCATGGTTCCCTCCCTTCCTGGGAACCACGCTCCCGCCTGCCGTTACGTGAGGGTCAAGCCCGATTCTGCGACGTCGGTCACCCCCGACGGGCCGGACTTCGCCAGGACGCTACGCAGCTCGGCGAGCGCGGCCGGGCGACCGTACCGGTAGCCCTGCCCCTGCACGCAGCCGATCGCGGCCACCGCGTCGTGCTGCCGTTCGGTCTCCACCCCCTCGGCCACCACGCCCAGGTTGAACGCGCCGGCCAGCCGGGTCACCATCTCCACCGTCGCGTACGCCCGGGTGTCCTCGGGGATCCGGGCCACGAACGACCGGTCGATCTTCAGCTCGGTCGCCGGAATCCGGTGCAGGTAGCTCAATGACGAGTACCCGGTGCCGAAGTCGTCGATGGCGATCCGGATGCCCAGTTCGCGCAGCTGACTCAGCCGATCCAGCACCGCGTCGCTGCCCTCGATCAGGGCCGACTCGGTCAGCTCCAGGGTCAGCGCCCGTGGTGCCAGCCCAGCCCCCGCGGTGGCCTCGGTGACGGTGGCGATCAGGTCGGGCCGGCGCAGGTGCGCCGCGGCGATGTTCACCGCCACCGTCGCCGACGGGCCCCGCTCCTGCCAGGTGGCCGCCGCCCGGCACGCCTCGTGGATCACCCACCGGTCGATCGGCAGGATCAGCCCGGTCTCCTCGGCCAGCGGCAGGAACCGCGCCGGGGAGAGCACGCCCAGCCGGGGATGCCGCCACCGCACCAGCGCCTCCGCGCTGCGTACCACCCCGGTGGCCAGATCCACGATCGGCTGGAACTCCAGGTGCAACTGCTCCTCGTCGACCGCCCGCCGCAGGTCGGCGATCAGCTCCGCCCGGCTCACCGCCGACTCCCGCAGCGCCTGCGTGCTCCGTCGGTACGCGGACTTCCCGGCCGCCTTCGCCGCGTACATGGCGATGTCCGCATCGCGCAGCAGATCCGTGTGCGAGATGTGCTGCGGCCCGTACTCGGCGATGCCGATGCTGGCCGACGGGTGCACCCCGACCAACTCCTCGCCGGGCGACGGTTGCAGCGCCGCCAGCAGCCGCTCGGCCAGTCGCTCCGGCGTCGCCGGCCGCCCGCCGGTGACCAGCACGGCGAACTCGTCGCCGCCGATCCGGGCGATCATCCCGTCGTCGCCGACCGCCCGGCGCATCCGCCGTGACAGACCGGACAGCAGCGTGTCGCCGGTGGTGTGCCCGAACCGGTCGTTGACCTGCTTGAACCCGTCCAGGTCCAGCAGCAGCACCGCGACCCGGTTCGCCCCTCGCAGGGCGCCGCGCAGGCGGCGGATGAACGCCAACCGGTTCGGCAGCCCGGTGAGCTGGTCGACATAGGCGAGCTGCCGCAGCCGGGCCACCAGCCGCAGATTCTCGTTCGCCGCCAGCCCCTGCCGCAGCGCCAGCGTCGCCAGCAGCGCCATCATCGCCAGGAAGATCGGCAGCGGGGTGTGCCCGCTGGCGTCGCGGGCCAGCATGGTCGCCACGATCGCCCCGGCCACCGGCAGGTATGGCAGCACCACCCGCCACCACGGCGGCAGTGGGACGTCGCTGGCCTCCTCGGCACCATCGTCGTACTGCGGCGGCGACATCCGGGTCGCCACCACGATCAGCAGGTAGCTCAGCGGCCAGAGCACGTCGACCGGGGTGCCGAGCTGGTAGGTGCCGGCGGCCACCAGCGAGACGTACACCGCGTCGGCTATCGCGCGTACCGTCAGGCTCACCCCGAGCAGCGCCATCGGCCGCCCCGCCGGCCGGCCCGGGCCGACCACCGCGACCAGGATGGTGAGTTGCATCAGGTCGAACATCGGGTAGAGCAGGCCAGCGGTGCGCAGCGGCTCGTCGAGGTCCGCCATCGTCACGTTGCGGAAGATCAGCAGCCAGCCGATCGGGATCAGCGCCAGCCCGACGATCACTCCGTCGAGCAGGGTCCGCAACCGGCCGACCGTGGTACGCGGCGCGGTGACCCAGCAGAGCAGGGCGCCGGTGCCGGTCAGCAGACTGGCCGCGAAGATCAGCCCGATCGGCAACGTGTGCGGCAGGCTCTCACCGAGCAGCCGCTGCGACGTCCACAGTGCCCGCCCGGCCAACGACAACGCCATGGTGGCCGCCAACAGCAGCCAGAACCGCCGCAACGGCACCGGATGCCGACGGGCGGCCCCGACGCAGGCCACCCCTGCCCAGCCGGCCACGGTGATCGCACCCAGGTCGCTGACCAGGGCGCCGGCGGGCAGACCCAGCACCAGCCACAGTGCCTCGAATGCGACGACGGCACCGGCACCCACCAACCCCACGCGACCGGCCCGGTCCTTCCGGGGCAACCGCGCGGCAGCCTGTCCGATGTCCCTTCGCGACACAGCGATCGCTCCGGCTCTCTCTCGTGCGTACACCCTCGGCGGCGAGGACCGGCCCTGGTAAACCCCGAAAGCCTAGCCACGCGTGCAACCGCCCCGCCAGATCCGGCAGTATGCAAGTCCACACCCTGACGGCCGTACCGTCCATCCGCATCCGTCTGCGGCACCGTCTCCCGGACACCACCCGCCGGAGTGGACTCCGGCCACGATGCGTGACGAGTGGCAGGTTGAGGTGGGCTCAGGCCCATTCCTCGTCGGGTTCAGGCTCAGGCTTCAGCTCAGCAGCAACCCTGAGGGCACCGCCAGCCGCACCGTCGGTGGCGCTGTCGGCCGCCGGGCCCGCGGCAGGGGGGCCGCCGTGCGTCCACGGGGTCTCCTCCACTGCTGGGAACGCCCCGCCGGGCACGTATGCCTCGCTCAGCGTGGTGTAGCAGAGCCGTTGCCCCACCTCCGGCACGCTGCCCGGGGTGGCCGTCAGGCCGCGCCCCATTCCGCCGGACAGCTCCAGCACCACCTCGACCTTGCCGTCGGCCGCCGGGGTCACGAAGACCACCCGCGCCTTCTGCCCGGGTCGGGTCGGGCTGGACATGCTCGCGCCGACCGGCACCAGCACCGGTTCGGTGGTCACCAACTGGATCCGCGGGCGCAGCACCGGCCGTCGGCCGCTGTCGTCCACCCGGGTCGGGTCGGCCAGGACCACCTCGCCGACGAACGCCTCCCCGGTCAGCCGGTGCTCCGCCATCACCAGCGGATCGTCGTAGGCGCGCTGCACCGCGTAGGTCTCCGCCGCCCGCTCCAGGCGGTGCAGCCGGGCGGCGGCGGCGACCGCGCCGTCGCGGCGCGGCTGGGGCGCGCCGCCGTCGGCAAGGTGGTCCGCGTATGCGGTGAAGGCGTCCCGGTCGCCGTCCCACCGCCCGGACACCCGGGCCCCCGGCTCCAGCGCCCGCAGCAGTCCCAGGCCGCGCCACATCAGCTCCCAGGTGGGCGTCAGCTGGTCCCGCAGCAGCCCTTCCAGCTGCGCGTACGCCTCGACGCGCGCCGTCTCGTCATCGGCGGCGGCGTACGCCTCGATGGCCGGGGCCAGCAGCTGGTTGTCGAACTCGGGGTCGGTGGCCGGCCCGGCCGGCGGGCAGACCGAAGGGTCCTCGGCCCGGGCCGCCGCCTCGGCGCCGGAGAGCCCGGCCGGCGGGGCGATCCAGCTCAGCAGCGCCGGCAGGTGCAGGTCCTCCACCGCGCTCTGGCCGGTCGCCCAGTGCAGCGTCAACGCCTGCGTCATCGCCACCAGCGCCGACGAGCCGGGGTGCTCGGCCCGTTCGGCGAAGAAGGTCAGCCAGCGGCCCAGCAGCGGCACCTGCGGCGGCACCGGATATTCGCCGTCGATCCGGCGGAAGCGGGTGGAGCGGCCGAGCAGCCGCAGGAACGTCACCCCGGCGGGGTTCGGCACCAGCAGCTGCGGCGCGTCGAGGTAGCGGTACCGCACGTCCCGGCCCCGGTCGACGGAGACCGCCTCGGTGCCGGTGCGGTGCGCGTCCACGTACGGCAGCAGGGTGGCGGCCAGCTCGGTGGCGAAGGCGAACCGCTGGTCCCGGTTGCGGGGCTGCGGCACGATCAGCAGTCGACCATCGCCGGGTGCCGACCCGACCATCGCGGCGAGGGGGGCGTTCGCCTCGCCGGCCATCGACAGCGGTATCAGCACCAGGGGCCGCCTCGACAGGTGCAGATGCCGGACGGTGGCCACCGGCTGGGCGGCCCCGGCGGCAAGGGCCTGCGCCGCCGCAAACGCCCGCAGCGTACTCATTTCTGCTCGCTCATGCCGTCGCCGTGAGGGCGTCGGCGCGTAGGCGGGCGGCGGCGCGCAGCAGGGCGGCGGCCTCCTCCTGCTCCGGGTCGGCGGCGCGTTGCCCACCGGCGAGCGCCAGGACCTCGTCGAGGTCGGCGATCCCGCCGAGCGCCTCGCGGACCGGGCGTCCGAGGGCGCCGGTCTGTCCGCGCGCCTCGTGCCGGCAGAAGTACGCCAGCTCGCAGCTGGCCAGGCACTCGGGGGCGTATCGGGCCGGCACCTGGGCCAGCGAGCCGGCCAGGGTCTCCGGGTCGGCAGCGGGGTCGGCGGTGAAGTCCGCCGGCACGTCGGTGAGCAGCGTGTCGAGCCGGTCCATCCGGTCCAGTTGCCGGCGCACCACCAGCAACTGCTTGCGGACGTCGAGCAGGTGCGCCACCGGCTGGTTGGTGAAGTCGCGCGGGCAGACCAGCACCACCTCGGGCGACACCAGTTGGGGATCAACGCTCTGTGCGGCGAGCAGTTCCCGCAGGGCCAGCACGTAGACGGCGGACTGCACCGCCGCGGCGGCCAGCTTCGCCGGATCGGCCTGCCCGTCGATCACCGGGAACGACTTGATCTCCACGACGTGGAACCGGCCGGCCAGCCGCGCGGCCACCAGGTCCGGCTCCAGGTGCACCCGCTGGCCGGCGACCTCCAACCCGAGCATCGGGTGGTCGAACAGCGCCGCCGGCTCGTCGTGGTCGGTGGGGGCGGGTGGCAGGGCCTCGGTCAGCAGGGCGGCCGAGCGTCGTGCCCGGCCGGCCGGATCGTCGCCGTCGCCGAGGTCCGTCCAGCTCGCCGCCGCCGGCACCGGTACACCCAACCGCTCGGCGACCAGCCGCAGCAGCTCGACACCGCCGTCGGCCTTCACCTGCGCCTCGAACACGTTGCCCCGGGTGATGGCGAACCGGGACTGCCCGAACCGGGCCGGGAAGCCGACCCGCTCGGCCAGCAGCGGCTTGTCCACTCCCGCGCCGTCGAGGACCGCCCGGCGGGTGCAGCCCGGGTTGCCGGTCAGTGCCGCGATGGTGCGGGCGTTGTGCCGTTGCGGGGGCACCGCACCCCGGATCGTGGCCAGTCGCTGCTCGCTGCTCGTCACGACACGCCACGATAGCCGCGTCAGCGGCCCGGCACCCGCGTCAACACCCTCGCCCTGCGGGGCCCGGCCGAGATCATCGGGTGATCAGGGTCGGGCCCCCGCCCGGGTGGACTCAACCAGCCGTGGTGGCCATCTCCTCCGGCAGCCAGATCGGCTGCCAGTCCGGTACCTCGTGGAAGCGCCGCAGCTCGGCCAGCCCGGAGACCGTGCCGGACCAGGCCGCGTAGGGCGGGTTCTGCTCGTCGAAGCCGCTCTGCACGAAGGTCAGCTTCGTCCGTCCCTCGGACTCGGCCAGCTCCCAGCTGGTGACGCCGGGCGGTCCCCAGTCGACGGACATCCGCCGGCCGGGCTCAAGGTCGACCACCTTGGCCGCATAGCCGCTGTCGAAGCCACCCATGGCGTACCGGCCACCGACCCAGGGCTCGATCCCGATGGGGTAGCCGAACCAGGCGCTGGCCTGCTCGGAGTCGGTGAGCGACTGCCACACCTTGTCGGCCGGCGCGGCGATCACCATCTCGCCCCGGAAGTCGGTGGCGGTGAAGTCGGTCTTCGGCAGCAGCGGCTTGCCGGCCAGGTGGGCTTCGAGGTTGGCGATCGCCAGGGCCCAGTAGGTCTGGAGGACGCCCCGGATGCTGGTGCCGTTGACCACGTCCGCGAAGTCGAAGTGGGTCTGCGACAGGGTCAGCACGGTGGCGTCCGGTCCGTCCGGGCGCAGGGTGATCTCGGTGGTGGTCTCCACGCCGTCGAGCAGCCAGCCCAGGCGCAGCCGGTTGTCGTCGGCGTGCAGCAGCCGTTGGTGTGGGGCGTCGCCCTCCGGCGTGTAGCGGCCCCAGAACTCGTACCGCTCGGGCAGGTCGACCTCGGCGTGCTCGGCCAGCCAGACGCGTAGCTCGGCCGGGTCGGTCAGCGCCTGGCGGACCCGCGCGACGGGCGCGGCGAATCGGGCGGCCAGGATCATCGGGTCAGTCATTGTCGGTCCCTTTCGGGTAGCAGGCCACGGCGAGCTTGAAGGCGTCACCTTCGGCGCCGCCGTAGCGGGAGAACAGGTCCTGCAGCGCGGACTGCAGGTCGTGCAGGAACTCCTGCCGACGCTCGGCGGGCACCCGGATCTCACCGGCGACGCCGATCGAGGGCAGCTCCGGCGCGGTGCGGTCCAGGGCGGCGACGTCTGCCTGGACCTCCTCCATCAGGTCCAGCAGGTAGCCCAGGCTCAGCTCGTCGCGGGCCCGGCGCAGTCCGATCCGCCCCACCAGGCGGGGCGAGAGCCAGTACGACCGGGCGGCCGCCTGGTAGATGCCCTCGGTGATGCCGCGGACCTTGCGCTGGTCGACCTGCTCGACCAGCCCGGCCGCGACGAGTTGCTTGACGTGGTAGTAGACGCGCTGCGGCGTCTGCTCCAGCCGGGCGGCCACCGCGGTGCAGGTGCGTGGCTCGGCCAGCTGCCGCAGGATCTCGACGCGCTGCGGCTTCAGCAGCACCTCGGCCTGCTCGATCTGTTCCAGGTACAGGACATCCTTCATGGCAAAACAAGTTTGTACGTAAAAAACTTGCTTGTCAATCGGGTCGACGAAGGCCGCGCCGGAAAATCCGGCGCGGCCTTCGTCGACTCAGCTCAGGGCAGCCAGTCCGGACGTAGCGGATAGCCGCTCACCGCGTCCGGCCCGTTGCGCGTCGCCAGCACCTGATGCAGCTGGATGCCGTTGCGCTCGAACGCCAGCCGCGACCCGGCCATGTAGAGACCCCACACCCGGGCCGTGGCCGTACCCACCTCGGAGACGCAGAAGTCCCAGTGCCGCACGAGGTTGCGGCACCAGGCGGCCAGGGTCAGCGCGTAGTGCTGGCGCAGGTTCTCCTCGTGGTGCACCTCCAGCCCCGCGTCGTGGATCTCCCCGATCACCCGGCCCGGCCCGGCCAACTCCCCGTCCGGGAAGACGTACCGGTCGATGAACGCGCCCGACCGGTGCGGCGCCCGGTTGTCCGCCCGGGTGATGCAGTGGTTCAGCAGCCGTCCCTCCGGACGCAGCCGGTCCCGCAGGAACCCGAAGTAGCTCGGGTAGTTGCGCACCCCGACGTGCTCGGTCAACCCGATCGAGGAGACCACGTCGAACTGCTCGCGCGGTGCGTCGCGGTAGTCCAGGTGCCGCACCTCGGCCAGTTCGGACAGCCCCTCCCGCTCGATCGCCGCCTGCGCCCACTGCGCCTGCGCCCGGGACAACGTCACCCCGAGCGCCTTGACGCCGTACTCGCGGGCGGCGTGCCGGACCATGCCGCCCCAGCCGCAGCCCACATCCAACAGCCGCATCCCCGGCCGCAGCGCGAGCTTGCCGGCCACCAGGTCGTACTTGGTCGCCTGCGCCTGCTCCAGGGTGTCGTCCGGGCTGCGGAACACCGCGCAGGTGTACGTCATCGACGGGCCGAGCACCTTCTCGTAGAAGGCGTTCGACACGTCGTAGTGGTGCAGGATGGCGCTGCTGTCGCGGCTTCGCGAGTGCCGCAGGCCGCCCAGGATCCGCTTCCAGCGCGGCAGCGCCTCCTGCGGCGGCGCCGGTGGCGGCACCAGCCGCTCCCAGCCCAGCCCCCGGGCCAGCGCCAGCCCCTCGGTCAACGCCGGCGGCCGTACCCGCACGTCCTTGAGCACCTGCAACGCCTCGTACGGGTCGCCCGGGTGCACGCCCTCCAAATCCAGGTCCCCGCTGACGTAGGCCCGCGCCATGCCCAGGTCGCCCGGGGCGGTGAGCAGGTACGACAAACCCCGCTCGGATCGGATCGACAGGGTTATCCCGGCGTCGGCCGGGCCGATGGCGCTGCCGTCGTACCCGCGCACGCGTACCGGCAGCGGGCCTGCGGTCAACGCTCGGACGATGTCCGCCACAGTCGGGCCACTCCGCCGGCCCCCCGGGGGCGGCGTGGCGGGAGCGCCGGCCGCCCCCTGGCTTCGGTCGGTAAGGCTCATGCTCGTGCAACCGCCTTTTCGTACAGTCCGGTCAGCCGATGCGCCGGGTCGTACCGGTCCCGGACGGCACGCCACGTGTCGCCGCCGTAGAGCCGGTCGAAGGAATCCCGGTCGTAGTACGCGTCGGAGTAGAGCGACTTGTGCCCGCCCGCCTCCGACACCGCGCGCTCGATCTCCCGGTTGACGTCACCGTCGGTGGCGCCCTCGGCGATCGGCACGCTCCCCCAGAACCCGATGTTGACGTAGTCCTGCCCCGGCCGCATCGGGTACAGCGGCCAGGACCGGGCCGATCCGGCGCCCGCCGGCTCACGCAGCCGCAGCGGGCACAACCACACCGGCGTCATCCCCACCCGCCGGGCGAACCAGTGCAGGAACTCGGCGGTGCGCTCCAGCGGGACCTCCACGTCCTGCACGACCCGCTCCCGGGCCGGCTGGCCCCGCCACCGGTCGATCCGGCCGGCCACCTGGTGCCGGTGCTCCAGGCGGACGATGCGGTGGTAGACGTCGCTGCGCCGCCACCGCGCCGGCCACAACCGACGCACCACGGGATGCTGCGCGCCGAACGCGGCGGAGCACCAGAACCAGTCGGTGTCCCAGCGCCACAGGTAGTCGTGGGTGCTCAGCGCGTCGTCCTGCCGCCGACGCAGCGAGCGGTAGTAGATGTCCTGGCCGGTGTAGTCGGAGACCGCCGGCACGTCGTCGGTGAAGCTCGCCAGCACGAGGTACGCCTCGTCGGTGCTGAACATCACCCCGTCCATCGCGTCGACGCTCACGCCGGCCCAGGAGCCGGTGGCGGTGATCTCGGCGATCGCGTCGGTCAGCTCGGTCAGGTTGCCGAACCGCAGGTTGCGCAGCGCCACGTATCGGCGGACCGGTTGCAGCTCGATGCGCAGCCGGGTGGCGTAACCGAGGCTGCCCAGCGAGTTGGGGAAGGCCGCGTAAAGGTCGGCGTGCTCACCCTCCGGCCGGACGGTGACCACTTCCCCGGCGCCGGTGAGCACGTCCATCTCGGTCACCGACTCGTGCGGCAGGCCGTTGCGGAACGAGGTCGACTCGATGCCCAGCCCGGTCACCGCCCCGCCCAGGGTGATGGTGCGCAACTGCGGCACCACCAGCGGCATCAGGCCGTGCGCGAGGGTCGCGTCGACCAGCCGTTCGTAGGTGCACATGCCCTGCACGTCGGCGGTGCGGGCGACCGGATCGACGCCCAGCACACCGCTGAGCCCGCTGACGTCGAGCCCTGTGGTGGGGGCGTTGCGGGGGCGGAACAGGTTGGAGGTGCGCTTGGCCAGCCGCACCGGCTGACCAGGTGGCACCGCAGCGTACGACCGTCGCAGCTGGGCCACCGCCAGGTCATGATCACGCACGGCGTGCATGGGATCACTGTACGCGTCACGGCAGTCCGTGTGGGGATGTCCGCCGGGGGTGGCTGGCTGGTGCCGGCCGTTGTGGGACAGGATGCCGGCATGTCGGAAACCGATGGATCGGGCACCGTCTACGGCACCCGTCGGGCCGGGCCGCGCCACGACCCGCTGCTGATCGCGGCGCTGGCGGTCGGGCTGGTCGGCGTACTGGCCGGGGTGTTGTTCGCCGCCGGGGTGCTCGGTGGCGGCGAACCGGCACCGGCACCGACGGTGGCCGCGCCCAGCCCGCCACCGGCGCAGCCGAGCCCGACCGGGAGCGAGCCGGAGCCGAGCACCACATCAGCCGAGCCGAGCCCCTCGCCCTCCCCCAGCGCCGACCCGGACGCGATCGCCGGACCGAAGGTGTTCCGTGGCGTCGGCTCGGGCCGCTGCCTCGGCCTCGACGGCGACGGCGAGCGGGCCGTCGCCAAGTTGGCCGAGTGCAGCGGCGGACCGGAGCAGCAGTGGGTGGTCACCGCCTTCGGCCCGGAGACGGTGACGCTGACCAACGCCGCGCACAACCAGTGCCTCGACGTCGAGGGTGGCAGCGGCGACGACGGTGCCCGGTTGCAGCAGTTCGGCTGCCACGGCGAGGGCAACCAGCAGTGGCGGCTCCAGCCGGTCGACGGCGCGACCCTGGTGGTGGCCGCGCACAGCGGCAAGTGCGCACAGGTCCGCGACGGTGGCGCCGACGCCGGCACCGACATCGTCCAGGCGCCCTGCGACGGCAACCCGGCCCAGCGCTGGGCCTTGCAGTGAGTCAGCCGACCGCCCCGTCGGCTCCGGGCCGGCTCCCGGGTGTGCTCACGGTCGACGAGTCGGGTCGGCGAGCTGCCGGAGGTGCGCGCGGATCACGGAGCGGGCCCCGGCGGGGTCCTCGCCGTGCAGGACCGTGTGCAGGATGAGTCCGTCGACCAGGGCGTAGAGGCGGCGCGCCTCCAGCCCCTGGTCCGCACCCGGACCGGCGACCCGGGCCACCATTGACCTGAAGGCGTGCCACAGCAGCCCGTGCATCTCCTCCCGGAGGGCTCCGAGCTGCGGATCCACCACCGACTGAGCCGAGAAGGAGAGCCAGACCTGGCACTCGGCCAGCCTGTCCTCGTCGAGCGGCAGCATCTCCTCGATCATGCGGCCGGCGACCTCCTGCGGGTCGCCGGTGACCCCGACCGCCTCGACCCGGGCCTGGATCCGCTCGGCGACCAGCCGCATGGCGAAGAGCGTCAACTCGGACTGGGAGCCGAACGAATGGCGCAACGAGCCGGTCGACAAACCAGCCTCCAGCGCCACGTTCCGCACCGAGGCGTGGGCCAGGCCGCCGCGGCGCACCACCCGCCAGACGGCCTCGGCCAGCTCCACCCGACGGGCAGCGGCATCCACGACTTTGGGCATGGACCTTTATAACACGACCGTGTTAAATAATCTTTATGACACACTCGTATCAAATAGATCTGGGGCTGATCGGCGTCAGCGCCGCCGTCGAGGTCGTCGTCCTGGCGGCGATCGTCTGGCTGCTCACCCGAAGATCCGCTCCGGCGATCGCGGACCGCGCACCGGCCCATCCGGTCGCCCGCTTCGAGACGCTGGCCCTGCTGCTCTACGGGCTGCTGGCACAGTTGCTGGGCGTGGCGCTCGGGCACGCCCTCGGCTGGCACCCGATCAGCTTCCACCTGGCCGGGACCCTGGTCGGCACCGAGGACCACATCGGTGTGGCGGAGACGATCGGCTGGGCCACGTACAACTTCACCGCCTTCGCCGTCGCGCCCTTCCTCTGGTTCCGCCGCCGCTACAGCTCCACGCAGCTCTGCCTGCGCTCGACGAACCGTCGCCGCGACACCCTGATCGTCGTGATCATCCTGGCGGCCGGAAGCCTCACCCAGCTCCTCGGTCTCAGCGCCGCGATCCTCGCTCTCGACGGCCGCCAGCTGGCGCTGGGCGTACCGCTGACCTTTGTGCTGTACCTCCTGGGCACCGGCCTACCGACCCTGGTCTTCGTCCAGGCCATCCTGGTGCCGAGACTCGTCCGGCTGGTCGGCACCCCCGGCGCCGTCATCCTGGGTGGACTCACCTACGCCGCCCTGCATCTCGGCGACGCCTGGGTTCGCTTCACCAGCCTGGGCGAGGCCGTCACCTCGATCGGACTGGTCCTGCTCGTCTACACCATGCCCGGCGCGTTCAAGACGTTCCTCACGACACGGACCGGGAATGCCTGGGTCCACCTGTGGGCGTATCACGCCATCGCACCCCACACCCTTATCGACACGCCATTGATCGTGCGGATCTTCCGCCTCTAGCGCATCGGTCGGCGGAGCCTAGCGGCGACCCCGGCGGGCCCGCAGGTAGTCGCTGACCACGTACTCGCCGAGGTCGTCGGCGTCCGGTGTGAAGACCCGGCCACCACTGCGGCGGGCCACCGCGTCGACGAAGCGGCGTAGCCCGGGGTCGTCACCGAGCATGAAGAGGTTCAGGGTCGCCCCGTACCGGCCGAGCCGGTCCACCTCCCGGATCGTCGCCTGCACCGTCTCCGGCAGCGACGGCCAGTGGAACACCGCCTCGCCGTCGTCCGGGTCGAGATGGGCGGTCGGTTCCCCGTCGGTCACCACCAGCACCACCGGCTCGGCGTCCGGGTGGCGACGCAGGTGCCGTCCGGCCAGCCGCAACGCGTGCTGCAGGTTGGTGCCCTGCGTCATGTCCGGCTCGACCCCGGCCAACTCCTGTTGGGTCAGCGTGGCCGCCCGCCGACCGAACCCGATGATCTGCAACGCGTCCTGCGGGAACCGGGTCGCCATCAGGTGGGCCAGGGCCAGCCCGGTCTGCTTCATCGGCCCCCACCGCCCCTGCGAGATCATCGAGTACGACAGGTCGACGCAGAGCGCGACCGCCGCCGACGCCCGCCGCTCGGTCTCGACGACCTCGAAGTCCTCCACAGCCAGCTGCACCGGCACTCCCGGGCCGGCCCGGGAGACCGCCCGGGTCAACGTCCGCACCACGTCCAGCGGCTGCTCGTCGCCGTACTCCCAGGGCCGGGAGGCGCCGCTGACCTCGCCGGCCGCCCCGGCCGAACGCAGGTCGTGTCGACCTCGCGGGCCGGCGGTCAGCTCGGCGAAGACCTGCCGCAGCGCGGTGCCGCCGAGCCGGCGCAACGCCTTCGGGCTCAACGTGAGGCCCTCGGTGTCGCGGGTCACCCAGCCCTGTCGACGCAGCTCACGCTCCAGCTCCCGGAGCCGGCGTACGTCGTCGGCGGCGTCGCGGCCCAGCGTCCGGGCGACCGCGTCGACGTCGATGTCGTCCAGGGTCGCCCCCGGATGCGCCTGGCCCAACTGGTCGAGCAGGTCGTCCAGCTCGGCGACCTCGTCGAGCGCCCCGGTCGCCTCGCCGTAACCGAGCGGCTGGCCGCCCTGCATCCGCTCGCCCCGCCCCCAGGGCAGCTCGGGCCGCAGCGCCCGCAGGTTGCCCTCCAGCGCGGCCAGTTCACCGGCGAGCCGGTCGCCGAGCGACTCGCGCATCAGGCCGGCCAACTCTTCGCGCTGCCGTTCCGACAGCGAGTTCAGCAGCCGCTGCCCGGCCGCCGACCGCCGGGCGAGCAGGTCGATCAGCTCATCGACGTCACGCGGCCGTTCCGGGAAGAACTCGCCGTGCCGGCGCATGAACTCGGCGAACGCGTCGGTGGTGTCCTCCGTGCGGGCGTGCCGGGCCAGCAGGGCGTTCAGGTCCCGCATCATCTCGGCCACCCGCTCCTGCACCGCCGGGTCGGCCGTCAGCCGCGCCGAGTCGCGCAGTCCGGCGAAGCGCTGGCCGAGCACGTCCTCCCGCAGCCCGCCGAGGATCCGCTGGTAGGTCTGCCGGGCCTCGTCGCTGGCCCACTGGTAGCCGGAGAGCTCCCGCACCGCCTGTGCCGTGGAGCGGGGCAGGTTTCCCAGCACCGTCTCGGCGAACCGGGCCGCCTCGTCCTGGCGGCCGGCCAGCTCGTCCCGCTCCGCGGCCAGCGCCTGGTCGAGCAGAGCGCGGGCCCGGGTCACCGCGCCGTCCAGGTCGCCTCGACGCAGCGCCTCCCGCCGCAGCCGGCGGGCGCGGGCGGTCAGCCCGTCCAGCCCGCCCCGCCCCTGTGGGCCCCGACGCAGCAGATCCCGCAGCGCGTCGCGCAGGCTGCCGCCGGTCAACACCTCCGCGCCGACCTGATCGACGGCGGCCTGCACGTCGTACGGCGGGGCCAGCGGGTCGGGGCCGCCGCGCCACTGCCCGTACCGGAACCGGTTGCCGGCCATGCTCAGTCCCGGCCGCCGTAGCGGGTGCGACCCGAATCGGTCACGTCCTTGCCCAGCCGGCGGTTCAGGTGCAGTCCCTCCAGCACGAACTCGACGGCCGCCGCCGCCTGCCCGGGGCTGGGCGCGTCGCCGATGCCGAGCCGGTCGAGCACCTTGGCCAAGCCGGGTACGGTCCCCACCTGGCGCAGCAGCTCGGCGGCCGGCACCAGCTCGCCGGTCTCGATCGCCTTGCCGTCGTCGACCAGCGCGGTGAAGCCGGACAGGTCCAACCCCGCCAGCCGGGCCCGGAACGTCTCGGCGGTCGCGGTGCGCAGCAGGTGACCGAGGATCTCGATCTCCCGGCCCTCCTCGCCGCTCTCGAACTCCACCTTGCCGCGCAGCGTGGAGGTCACGGACACGGCGTCGCCCACCCGCGCTACCGGGGTAAGGAAGGGCACCTTGTTAACGCCTGCGGTAGAGGAGGGGGCCCCTGTTAACACCTCGTCGCGGTCGCGCGACGCGGCGAGCAGGCCGGCCCGGCGCAGCGCGGCGGCGGCGACCGTCTCGGCGGCGGCGATGGCGAACCGGGCGGAGACACCCGAGCGCGGGTCCACCGACGGCGACTCGCGCACCGCGCGGGCGAACCGGGCGAGCACCTCCAGCACATGCTCCGGAACCTCGGCGACCAGGTCGGCCTCCTGCCGGATCAGCTCCAGCTCAAGCTCCAGGTCGGTCGGATAGTGGGTACGGATCTCGGCGCCGAACCGGTCCTTGAGCGGGGTGATGATCCGCCCCCGGTTCGTGTAGTCCTCCGGGTTGGCGCTGGCCACCAGGAGCAGGTCCAGCGGCAGCCGCAGCTGGTAGCCACGGACCTGGATGTCCCGCTCCTCCAGCACGTTGAGCAACGCCACCTGGATCCGCTCGGCCAGATCCGGCAGCTCGTTGACCGCGAAGATGCCCCGGTTGGTACGCGGCACCAGCCCGAAGTGGATCGTCTCGGGGTCGCCGAGGGTGCGCCCCTGGGCAAGCCGGATCGGGTCGACGTCGCCGATCAGGTCGCCGACGCTGGTGTCCGGGGTGGCCAGCTTCTCGCCGTACCGCATCGAGCGGTGCAGCCAACCGATGGGCAGGTCGTCGCCGGCCTCGGCGACCAGCGCCAGTGCTGCCGGGGTGACCGGGTGCAGCGGGTGCTCGTTGAGCACCGAGCCGGGAATCACCGGGGTCCATTCGTCCAGCAACGTCACCAGCGACCGGATCAGCCGGGTCTTGCCCTGGCCCCGCTCGCCGAGCAGCACCATGTCGTGCCCGGCGAGCAGCGCCCGCTCCACCTCGGGCAGCACGGTGTCGTCGTAGCCGACGATGCCGGTGAACCGTGGCCGGCCGTCGCGCAGGCGGGCCAGCAGGTTGTCGCGCAGCTCCTGCTTGACGGTGCGGTACGGGTGGCCGGCCGCGCGCAGCGCGCCGAGCGTGCCCGGCAGGTCGGCCGGCGGCACCGGAGTTACCGGGGATGCAGTCACCCGCCCAACGCTAGCGCGCCACCGCAGCTTTCAAAGACCGTCGCAGAACGCCGGGTACGGTATCGCGTGTTCCGGGACACGGGGGAAGGAAGTGCCATGGTCTCCATCGACCACGAGCCGTGGGAGTCGACCGACGCCGCGCGGCTACGCGCCGCGCAGCGGACCGAACTCGACGCCCGCTACGGCTCCGACGACCACGAGCCGGGAGCACCACCCACCGCCGAGACCGTGAGCGTCTTCCTGGTCGCCCGCGACCCCGACGGCACCGCTGTGGGCTGCGGCGGCCTGCGGTTCCTCGCGCCCGGCCGCGCCGAGATCAAACGGATGTACGTCACCCCGCCGGCCCGGGGCACCGGTGTGGCGGTCGCCATCCTGCACGCCCTAGAGGGCGAGGCCCGCACCGCCGGCGTACGCACCCTGGTACTGGAGACCGGCACCGCCCAGCCCGACGCGATGCGCTTCTACGAGCGCGAGGGTTACCGGCGCATCGACAACTTCGGCCCCTACCTGGGCGAACCGCTCTCCGTCTGCTACGCCCGCGACCTGCCGGAAACCTGAGGGCGGGGCGGCCGGCCCGATCCGAGGCCACCCGCCCGCGATGCTGGTCGGCCGGCCCGACCCCCGTGCGGGCCGGCCGACCAGCGGCTCACCCTCGGCCGCAGTGACCGCACACACCTCGGCGGCGCAGGTGGTACGCGTACGTTGCCGCGCCGAGCGCCAGCCCCCAGAGCGGGAAGAACAGCATCGGAGCGGTGGTCATGCTCAGCTCGCCGGTCAACGCCCAGAACTGCGGGTTGCTCAGGAATCCCAGGCTTGCCGCGGTGACCGCAAGCGCCACCAGGCCCGCCGGCACCACGGCCAGCCGCACCGGCACCGGCCGCCCGGCCAGCCCCACCATCCAGCGCGGGAACCGCTCGCCCCAGCGCTGCACCAGACCGAGGGTGAGGACCGCACCGACCAGCGCGAACGCGCCCAGCGCCGCGCCGCCCCAGACGAGGCCGGTGCGCTGCATGTCGGCGAGCATCTCGGTGGAGATGCCGAACGGTACGCCGGCCGCCCAGGCGAACCGCGTCAGGGCGTAGCCGGCGGGGACGGCCGCCGCCAGGTACGCCGCCATGCGGCCCCAGCGGGCCGCGGACGCCGGGCTCGCCCAACCCGCCTCGGTGGCGGCCCGGCCGCACGCCGCGCAGGCATCGGCGGTACGTCGCTGCCAGCGGAGCACCAGCCGGCCGAGCAGCAGCCCGCCGATCATCGCCGCGACCTTCACGGCCAGCGCCCAGGTGAAGACTTGGGCGTAGTCCACGTCCGGCCAGCCGAACGGCGCGCCGAACAGCAGGATCGGGGCGTACCCGAGCATGATCAGCACCCGTGCGTCCGGCACCACGACGGCGAGCACGAAGGCCACCGCCCAACCGAAGCCCAGCAGCGGCACCCGCCAGCGGACCGCAGTCTCGATGGTGGGGTCGCGCATGGTCAGTGCCGCCACCGCCGCCGCGAGCAGCAGCACGGCGAACAGCGGTGGCGCGATCTCCACCGGGACCAGTCGCAGCAGGTTCGTCCCGCCACCGCCCTGGTCGTTGGCGCCGAGCGGATAGCCGGCACCGGTGATCGTGGCGAGCAGGGCGAGGATGGCCCAGAGACCGAGCCACCCGGCGGTGAACAGGCGGAGCCGGTCCGGTCCGGTGGCGGTCGACCGCGATGGGGCTTTCGTCGTCATGTCCTCAGCCTCGACCGGCGCGGGTCGGGAAACCTCCCACCGGACGGGGAACCGGCTCCCCCGGGCGAGGGAGCGGTCAGCCGGCGGGGACCACGAACCCCGACTCGTACGCGGCGATCACCGCCTGGGTGCGGTCCCGCACCCCGAGCTTGGCCAGCACGTTCCCGACGTGCGTCTTCACCGTCTCGACCCCGACCACCAACCGGTCGGCGATCTCCGGATTGGACAGTCCGGCCGCCATCAGTCGCAGCACCTCCGCCTCCCGTTCGGTGAGGCGGGCCGCCCGCAGCCGGTCCGCGTCCCGCCGACCGTACGCCCCGACCAGCCGGCGGATCGCGGCCGGGAACAGCAGCGACTCGCCCCGGGCCACCACCCGTACCGCCTCCACCACCTCGGCCGGGCGGGCCCGCTTCAACAGGAAGCCGCTCGCGCCGGCGCGCAACGCGTCGTAGACGTACTCGTCGTTGGCGAAGGTGGTGATGACCAGCACCCGGGGTGGGTCGGCGGACGCGGCCAGCAGCGACCGGGTGGCCTGGATGCCGTCGATCCCCGGCATCCGCACATCCATCAGCACCACCTGCGGC
Source organism: Micromonospora phaseoli (assembly GCF_900109115.1). Classification (GTDB taxonomy): domain Bacteria; phylum Actinomycetota; class Actinomycetes; order Mycobacteriales; family Micromonosporaceae; genus Micromonospora; species Micromonospora phaseoli. The sequence continues at coordinate 58,131 of NZ_FNYV01000010.1, read as the reverse complement.
CGATGCCGGGCGACCAGCGGCGGCACCTCCGCGCCGTCGGCGGCCTCGGCGACCACCCGCAGGTCCGGCTGGGCGTCGACGATCGCCCGCAGCCCGATCCGGATCAGTTCGTCGTCGTCGACGACCAGCACCCCGATGGTCATCCGGCCGCCTCGATCGGCAGCCGCACCCGCACCCGCCACCGGTCCCCGGACGGCCCGGCGGTCATCCCACCGCCGAGCAGCAGCACCCGCTCGCGCATGCCGACCAGCCCTCGCCCACCGGCCGGACCCGCCACGTCGCCGGGCGCCGGCCGGGGAAGGTCGTTGACCAGCTCGATCTCCAACCCGTCGGACGGTACGTCGATCCGCAGCGTCACCGGTCCACGGCCGTGCCGGGCCGCGTTGGTCAGCCCCTCCTGGATGATCCGGTAACCCTCCCGCGAGACCACCGGCGGCAGCGCGTCCAGCACACCGTGCACCTGGCTGTGTACCGGCTGGCCGGTCGCCCGGGTGTCGGCGACCAGTTGGGGCAGGTCGACCAGGGTCCGCTGCGGACCGGCGGCCGAGGGTTCGTCGGTCTCCCGCAGCAGCCCGAGCACGTGGTCTAGGTCGTCCATCGCGCGCCGGCCGGTCTCCTCGATGGCGGACAGTGCCCGGCGGACGAACTCCGGATCACGGTCGAGCACCTCACGGGCGGCACCGGCCTGGAGGGTGGCGACGGTCAGCGCGTGGCCCACCGAGTCATGCAGTTCCCGGGCGAGCCGGTTGCGTTCCGCCAGCCCCGCGGCCCGGACTTCCAGCGCGGCGATCCGCTCGGCAGGCGCCGGCCCGAGCAGGGTCGGTGCCATCGACGCGGCCAGCGCACCCAGCCCGGCGACCGCGTAGCCGAGTCCGATCAGGACGAGTACACCGGCCACGCTCAGCCAGCCGGTGTCCCGCCCGTCGAGGGGGCCGAACCCGTCCTGTTCGGTGATCCCGACGTCGACGCCGGTCTGCGCGAGGATGAACCCCAGCGCCAACGGCACCGCGCTGAACAGGGCGGCCACCACCAGCCCGCCGCTGAGCAGGTGCAGCCCGATCCAGAGCGCGGCGCGCAGCCGGGTCTCCCGATCGAGCCGGCGACCGGGTACCGGCTCGGGCAGGTCGACACCGAGCAGCCCGCGTACCGCCGCGATCTCCAGCGCCCGACTGCCGCGGAGAAAGACCGGCACGACGGCGATCACGGTCGCCGGCACCAGCAGCACGAACACCAGGGGCCAGGGCACCTCGGGACTGCCGAACAACTGCGCGAAGGTCACCGCGAGCACCCCGTACGGCACGGCGAGCACCCCGCCGAGCAGCAGGAACACGCCTCGCTGCCAGGTGGTGCCGGCGATCAGCGGACGCAGCGCCGCACGCGGATTCATCGCACCATGATGCCGCCGGTGCGCCGCCCGACGACTCCCCCACCGAGGGGAGATGAGATGGTTCAGCGACCGGCGCGGGCCTTCAGCATGCGGGGCAGCGCGGCCAGTCCGGTGATCGGTCGGAACGCCCGCGCCGCGTTGACCAGTGCGGCGTACTCGTCCTCGGTCAGGTCGATCTCGGCGGCGGCGGCGTTGCGTTCCAGCTGTTCCACGGTGGACGCGCCGGGGATGGCCACCACGTTCGGGTGGCGCAGCACGTACGCCAGGGCGATCTGGCTCGGCGTGGCATCGTGGGCGGCGGCCACCTGGCGCAGCGTCTCGATCAGCGCGGTGCCGCGTTCCAGGTTCTCCGGCAGGAAGTACGGGTTGGCCCGGCGGACCGTGCCGGTCGGCGGATGGTTCGCATCGTACCGTCCGGAGAGGAACCCCTGGGCCAGTGGGCTGTACGCGATGACCAGCCGACCGGCCTGCTCCGCGTAGGGCAGCAGATCCGCCTCCGGTTTGCGGTCGAGCATGCTGTAGCGGACCTGGTTGCTCAGCACCCGCCGGCCCAACGCGGCCTCGGCCACCTGCCAGCGGCGCAGGCTGTAGTTGCTCACCCCGACCTCGCCGACCAGGCCGACGTCCTGCAACCCACGCATGCCCAGCATGGTCCGGTGGTCGTTGACCACCGGGTTGGGTTGGTGCACCTGGTAGAGGTCGATGCTGGTGACACCGAGCCGGGCCGCCGAGGCGACCGCCCGTTGCTGCACCACGGACGCGACCGGCAACACTGGGAAGATCTTGGTGGCCACGACCACCTTGTCCCGGTCGGCGGCCAGAGCCGCGCCGAGGATCCGTTCGCTGCGGCCGAAGCCGTAGAGCTCGGCAGTGTCGAAGACGGTGACGCCCAACTCGACGGCGCGCCGGACGATCTGGGCCGCCAGCCGTTCGTAGTCAGGGCCGTAACCCCACTCCCGCGAGCCGAACTGCCAGGTACCGAGGCCGATCTTGGACAGGGGTTTCGGGGTGTCGAGCCGCACGTAGCGCATGGCTCCGACCGTACCCGCAGCAGAGCGTGACAGCCGCCGATCCGCCGGGCGCGCCTGCGTGCCGGCGCGGCGACACGGGTCAGTCGGCCGGGGTGTCCGGACGTGCCGGGCGGCTCGCCCGCCTGACCCAACCAAGAAACCGGCCGTACAGCTCGAAGCCGTCCGGGTTGCCGCCGATCCGTTCGAGGTCGGCGGTCGCCTCCCACAGCAGCTCGGCCATCTCGACGGCGAAGGTCCGGCCCTTGCCGACGTACTCGGCGGCCAGGTGCAACCGGGCCACCCCGCAGGGCCAGGGGTGGGCGCATGCCGCGCAGAACCACATCGGCTTGACGGGCGCTGACGACGGCTGCACCGGCTGCCCGCAGTCTCCGGTCCGGCTGTCCGACCGGCCCGTACACCTTCCTCTTCCGATGCTGTCGAGCTGAACCGCTCGTGCTGTCAGGCACCCCCTCGACAGGCGCGGTGGCGAGCCACGGCCACTCGCCCGCCGGGATGCCAGCCGCCGCTCCGCCACGACCTCCTACGACGAGCAGGGTTCGCAGGCTGTCCGGATGTCGCGCGTCCGACCTCGGGCTAGGGTCATGATCGTGACTTACCTCGCCGACGACACGCGCTATGACCAGATGACCTATCGGCGCAGCGGAGCCAGCGGGCTGCGGCTGCCGGCGATCTCGCTCGGCCTGTGGCACAACTTCGGGCCGGACCGCCCCTTCGAGCGTCAGCGGGACATCGTCCGGCGCGCCTTCGACCTCGGCGTCACCCACTTCGACCTGGCCAACAACTACGGGCCACCGCCCGGTGCCGCCGAGGAGAACTTCGGCCGGATGCTCGCCGGCGACCTCAAGCCGTACCGGGACGAGTTGGTGATCTCCAGCAAGGCCGGCTACCTGATGTGGCCCGGCCCGTACGGCGAATGGGGTTCCCGTAAGAACCTTGTTTCCTCGTGCGACCAGTCGCTGCGTCGCCTCGGGCTGGAGTACGTCGACATCTTCTACAGCCACCGGTACGACCCGGACACGCCGCTGGAGGAGACGATGGGCGCCCTGGACGCCATCGTCCGCTCCGGCAAGGCCCTCTACGTCGGCATCTCCAACTACAACTCCGAGCAGACCCAGCGGGCCGCGGCGATCCTGCGCGACCTGGGTACGCCGTTGCTGATCAACCAGCCGGCGTACTCGATGTTCAACCGCTGGACCGAGGAGGACGGCCTGCTCGACACGCTGGAGCGGGTCGGGGCGGGGTGCATCGCGTACAGCCCGCTTGCCCAGGGTCTGCTCACCGACCGCTACCTCGACGGCATCCCGGCCGACTCCCGGGCCCGTACCAGTGTCTTTCTCTCCGAGAACGACGTGAGCGAGCAGCGACTGGCGACGATCCGCGCCCTGGCTGCGGTCGCCGAGCGACGCGGGCAGTCCCTCGCGCAGCTCGCGCTCGCCTGGGCGCTCCGCGACCGCCGAATGACCAGCCTCATCATCGGCGCCAGCAGCGTGTCCCAACTGGAGACGAACGTCGCGGCCGTGCACAACCTCGACCTGACCCCCGAGGAGCTGACCGAGATCGAGTCCCAGCTGACCTGAGGGCCTCGGTCACCACACCCGGGGGTTGGCCCGGTGGTTGCGCACCGTGCAGGCCCGGCCCGGCACCGGCCCAGTACGGGAGCCGCGGAGCCGCATGCCGAGCGACACGAGCAGCAGCAACAGGAGCGCTCCGCCGGCGACCAGGGGCCAGCGGTGGCCATCCAGGTAGGTCACCGAGGAGACCGGCACGTTGCCCGGTGCGGCCACCGAAGCGCCACCACCGATGGTCCCGGCGACCTGCGTCGGGTCCTCCCCGGCGCCGACTCCGTCGTCGGCGGCGGGCGTGGTCGCCACCGCCCCGGTGGCCGGGTCCACACCGGTGGCCGGGTCGGCTCCGGTCGTCGGGGCGACCGTGGCGGTGCCGGCCGGCTGGATCTCCACGTCGGAGCAGGAGTAGTAGGTGTCCTGGCTGTCGGAGTTCTGCCAGATCGTGTAGATGACGTGGCGGCCGGTCCGGTCGGCGGGCAGCCGCGCGGGCATCTGGTACGCCCCGTCGCGCAGTGGCGGGTCGGTCAGCCGCAGGAAGGGCAACGTATCGAGGTCCGCCCAGGTCAACTTCCCTGTCGGGGGGTGGCCGGCGCGGGTCAGGTAGAGCCGGAAGGTGCCCTCGTGCGGGATCGTGGTCCGGTACTGGAACACGAACTCCGCGCCGGCCGTCAACGGCGTCGACGGCCAGTCGGTACGCGCGAGGTCCAAGCCCCGGTACGCCGAGAGCCCGCCGCTGCACAGCTCCCCGTCGGGGATCCGCTGCCGGTCCCTCCCGTCGACCCCGAACACCCGGACGTTGTCCCACTCGCGCAGCGCCGCGCCCGCCCCGATCGCCGCCCGACAGGCCGGCGTGTCCACGTACTCCCCATCCGGGGCGCAGCCGGCGGATCGGCTGACCGGGTACGTCGGAGCGCCCTGTGCGATGGCGGGCGCCGCGCCGGCCGTCGCCGCGCCGATGCCGGCCAACGCGGCCACGATGATTCGACGTACGGTCATGGCTTTGTGACCTCCTGCGCACTGGTACGTGTGAAAGATGCCAACAGTTCGACGCGGGCCGGGTCAGGCGGATCGGCGGGCCGCAAGACCCTGCCCCGGGCCGCCGCCCGGCCGTAGCGTGGGAGGCGGAGGTGGTTTGATGCGAGTGGCGGTGTTCAGCACGAAGCCGTACGACCGGGATTTCCTCACCGTGGCCAACGCCACGGCCGGTCACGATCTGACCTTTCTGGAGGCCCGGCTCACCGCGCAGACCGCCCGGCTGGCCGAGGGGGCCGACGCCGTGTGCGCCTTCGTCAACGACGACCTGTGCGCCGAGGCGCTCGACCAACTCGCCGAGGCCGGGGTCAAGGTGGTGGCGCTGCGCTCGGCCGGGTTCAACAACGTCGACGTGGCCGCCGCCCGCAAGCTGGGCCTGACCGTCTTACGGGTGCCCGAGTACTCCCCGCACGCCGTGGCCGAGCACACCGCGGGCCTGGTCCTCGCGCTCAATCGCAAGATCCATCGCGCCTACAACCGGGTACGCGAACACAACTTCGCCCTCACCGGCCTGCTCGGTTTCGACCTGCACGGCCGTACGGTCGGCATTGTCGGCACCGGCCGGATCGGCGTCTGCGTGGCCCAGATCATGGTCGGCTTCGGGTGCCGGGTGCTGGCCAGCGACCCCTACCCGAACGACGCGGCGATCGCCGCCGGTGTCGAGTACGTGCCGCTGGAGCGGCTGCTCGCCGAGTCGCACATCGTCACCCTGCACTGCCCGCTCACTCCGGACACCTGGCACCTGATCAACGCCGAGCGGATCGCGCTGTTCCGCGAGGGCGTCATGCTGATCAACACCGGCCGGGGCGCACTGGTGGACACCCGGGCGGTGATCGAGGGGCTCAAGAGCGGCCAGATCGGTTACCTCGGCCTCGACGTCTACGAGGAGGAGGGCGAGCTGTTCTTCGAGGACCGCTCCGAGCGGGTCCTCGGCGACGACGACTTCGCCCGGCTCACCACCTTCCCCAACGTGCTGATCACCGGGCACCAGGCGTTCTTCACCGAGGACGGCCTGCACAACATCGCCGCCACCACCATCGCGAACCTCACCGCCGTGGCGCACGACGGTCCCGACGCCGTAACCGGCCCACCCCGCGTCTGCTGACTCCACCCCTCGCCGATCTTGCACTTGTGGTCGTCGAAATGTCGCGCGGGTGGCGACATGTACCGACAGAAGGTGCAAGATCGCGGGGGTTATCGGGTACGGGCGAGGTGGCGGTAGGCGCGGGGGGTGTGGCCGGTGACGCGTTTGAAGGCGACGCTGAGGGCGCTTTCGGAGCCGTAGCCGACGTGCTGCGCGATGCTGGCCAGGGTCTCGTCGCCACTGCGCAGGCGGTTGGCGGCAAGCTCGACCCGCCAGCCGGTGAGGTACTCCAGCGGGCCCCTGCCGACCAGGTCCTTGAAGCGTGCCGCCAGGGTCGAGCGGGAGACCGACGCGGCCCGGGCCAGTTCGGCCACCTGCCAACCGTGCGCCGGCTGTCGGTGCATCTCCCGCAGCGCCACGGCCACCACCGGGTCGCCGAGGCCGGCCAGCAGGCCGGTGGTCGGCGCCGGTTCGCTGGCGAGGCGGTGACGGAGGATCTGGATGAGCATGACGACAGCGAGGTGCTCGGCGACCAGCGTGGCCCCGACCCGCCGCTGTCGCAGCTCGACGTCGATCTGGTCGATGGCCCACTGCAGGGCGGCGGCCTCGGCGGTCGCGGCGGGTACGTGGATCACCGTCGGCAGGCCGTCGAGCAGCAGCTCGCGGGCGCGCTCACCGAAGCGAAACGCTCCGCCGATGGCGGCGAATTCGTCACCGACGCCGGCCCGCGCCACGCCGTCCGTCGCCGCGAGGAAGATCGGCCCCGCCGGCATCGCGGCCGCCTCGGGGTCACTGAACAGGGTGTACGGCCGAGAGTGGGTCAGCAGGTAGCAGTCGCCCGCCGCGAGCGGAATCGCCTCGACACTGCCGTCGAGGCGTAGGTAGCAGCGCCCACGCCGGACCGCGTTGAACTTGATCCCGTCCGGTGCGTCGAACCCGACCGCCCAGCTGCCGCCGGCAGTCATACTGGCGGAAACGTGGCTGGTCGTGCCGAGCAGTCGCAGCACGTCATCCAGCGGGTCCACCACGCGCCTCCTTGGACGATCACTAAAGTAGTCTGGATTGAAAACCATACAGAGTCCACAACTGTCGACCTAGGGTTGCCGTATGGATGAGACAACCAGCACCCGTCCGCGCGTGGTCACCCCGTTCGGGCCACGAACCACCGCTGCGGAGATCCTCGACGGAGTCGACCTCACCGGCCGCCGGATCATCGTCACCGGTGGCGCATCCGGCATCGGCACCGAGACCGTCCGCGCACTCGCCCACGCCGGTGCGGAGGTCACCGTCGCCGTCCGCCGCCCAGACGCGGCGGCCGACCTGGTCGAGGAGTTGGCGGGCACCGCCGGCAGTGCCCGCGCCGCCCAACTCGACCTGGCCGACCTGTCCTCGGTGGCCGCCTTCCTGGCCGGTTGGCAGGGGCCGGTGGACGCCGTCGTGGCCAATGCCGGGATCATGGCGGTTGCGAACCGGCAGCTCAACGCGCAGGGCTGGGAGTCCCAGCTGGCAACCAACCACCTCGGGCACTTCGCGCTGGTCACCGGCCTGCGGGACAACCTCTCGGCCAGCGGCTCGGCCCGGGTCGTGCTGGTCAGCTCCGGGGCCCACCTGCGTGCGCCGTTCGACTTCGCCGACCCGCACTTCGCGCAGCGGCCGTACGACCGCTGGTCGGCCTACGGCCAATCGAAGACCGCCACGGTGCTGTTCGCCACCGGTATCGCCAACCGCTGGGCCGACGAGGGCATCACCGGCAACGCGGTCAATCCCGGCTACATCCTGACCAACCTGCAACGGCATCTCGACGACGAGACGATGCGGGCCTTCGGCGTGCTTGACGAGGCCGGCAACCGCGTCCCGCTGGACTACTACAAGACACCAGCCCAGGGCGCCTCGACGTCGGTCCTGCTCGCAGCATCGCCGCTGGTGGAGGGTGTCACCGGGCGATACTTCGAGGACAACCAGGAGGCGGAGGTCGTCTCAGGGCCCCAGGAGGCCGAGGCTGGCGTCGCGCCACACGCCCTCGACTCGGCGGCCGCGGAGCGTCTCTGGACGTACTCGGAGCAGGCCGTCCCCCGCTGAGGCGAACTCCCGAGGCCGTCCGATCCCCGCGGCCAGCGGCCCGGCCGGCCGTCAGCGCTGGATGGACTTGGTCTCCAGGAACTCCTCAAGGCCCGGGCGGCCGAACTCGCGGCCGTTGCCGGACTGCTTGTAGCCGCCGAACGGGGCGTACGGGTTCCACTGGCCGCCGTTGACGTCGACCTGGCCGGCGCGCAGCCGCCTCGCCACGGCGAGGGCGTGCTCGGGCTCGCCGAAGACACCGCTGGTGAGGCCGTACGGGGTGCCGTTGGCGATCTCGACCGCTTCGTCCTCGTCGGCGTAGGTGATGATCGTCAGCACCGGGCCGAAGATCTCCTCCTGGGCGATGACCGAGGTGGGGTCGACGTCGGCGAAGACGGTGGGGCGGACATAGGCGCCCTTCTCCAGCCCTTCCGGCCGGCCGGGACCGCCGAAGACCAACTTCGCCCCGTCGGCGATGCCGCGCCGGATGTAGCCGTCGACCTTCTCCCGGTGGGCCTCGGAGGCCATCGGGCCGATCCGGGTGGCCTCGTCGGTCGGCTCGCCGACCGGGTACCGCTCGGAGGCGGCCACCACCAGCGCCACGATCTCGTCCAGCCGCGACGCCGGCACCAGCATCCGGGGCCAGGCGCCGCAGACCTGACCACCGTTCGAGAACGCCATCATCACGCCGGTCTCGACCGCCGTGGGCAGGTCCGCGTCGTCGAGGATCACGTTGGCGCCCTTGCCACCGAGTTCGAGTGCGACCCGCTTGACCGTCTCGGCGGCGACGGCGGAGATACGCCGGCCGGCCCGGGTGGAGCCGGTGAAGGAGATCATGTCGATGTCCGGGTGCGCGGAGATCGCCTCGCCGACCACCGCTCCGGTGCCGTACACCACGTTGAAGACCCCGGCCGGCAGGCCCGCCTCGGCGGTGACCTCGGCGAGGATCCGGGCGGTCAGCGGCGCGACCTCGGACGGCTTGAAGACCATCGTGTCGCCGGCGACCAGCGCGGGGGCCAGCTTCGACACGACCTGCTGCAACGGGAAGTTCCACGGCGTGATCGCGCCGACCACGCCGATCGGTTCGCGGACGACCAGCGAGGTGCCGATCTCCTCGGTCCAGGCGAAGTCATCGGCCAACGTGGCGAACGACTCGGCGACCGCGACCGGAAAGCCGACCTGGGCGGTCCGCGACATGGTCAGCGGGGAGCCCATCTCGGCGGTGATCGCGGTGGCGATCTCCTCGCCCCGGGCCAGCAGGCCCGCACCGATGCGTCGCAGCAGGGCGGCCCGCTCGGCGGGCGGGGTGGCGGCCCAACCCGGAAACGCGGCGCGGGCGGCGGCGACGGCCCGGTCCACGTCGGCGGGGCTGCCGGCGGGCACCTCGGCGACGATCTCCCCGGTCGCGGGGTTGACGACGGTGGTGGTGTCGGTGGATCCGGCCGGTACCGCCTCGCCGTTGATCCAGTGTCCGGTGGGTGTGTGCGTGTTGGTAGTCATGCAGCCGAGTCTTGACTGGTCACGACGGGCTAACCAGGTACAGCCGATCCCTGGATAACCGGGCGCCGACCTGCTGTCCTGGTCCCCGGAAACAGTCCCGGTGGGGCGGTTGTTGACCAGTTGGTGGCCGTCCGCCAGGTGACCGTCCGCGACGGCGCGGGCGGCGGGCACGGCCGGGACCAGCAAGACGGGAGGAACCGACGTGGATCGCGCTCGGCTGGCCGAGTTCCTGCGGAGCCGGCGCGAGGCGCTACAGCCGGAGGACGTCGGGTTGCCCCGCGGGCTGCGCCGGCGGCGTACCGGCGGGCTTCGCCGCGAGGAGGTCGCCGCCCTCAGCGACATGTCGACCGACTACTACAGCCGGATCGAGCAGCAGCGCGGTCCGCACCCTTCCGAGCAGATGCTCGCCTCGATCGCGCGTGGGCTGCGGCTCTCCGTGGCGGAACGGGATCACCTGTTCCGGCTCGGCGGATATCCCGTACCGCAGCGGGTCCGACGCAACGACCACATCAACCCCGGCATGATGCGCGTCTTCGACGGCCTCGGCGATGTCGCCGCCCAGGTGGTGAGCGACCTCGGTGAGACGCTGACCCAGACCCGGCTGGCCACCGCACTGCTCGGCGACGAGACCGGCTACAGCGGCCTGGCCCGTAGCCTGCACTACCGCTGGTTCGCCGATCCGGACAGTCGGCGCAGCTATCCCGAACAGGAGCATTCCCGGCACGGCCGGCTCATCGCCGCGGACCTGCACCGGGCGTACACCCGGGACGGGAGGGGCTCCCGGGCGGCGGAGATCGTCGAGGCGCTGCTGGCCAGCAGCGCCGAGTTCGCCGAGCTGTGGCGGGAGCACCCGGTGACCGGCCCGTACTGCGCGCCGAAACGCATCCAGCACCCACAGCTCGGGCTCCTCGAACTGCACTGCCAGGTCCTCGTCGACCCCGACCAGTCGCAGTTGTTGCAGGTCTTCACCGCCACCCCGGGCACCGAGAGCCACGAGAAGCTCCAACTCCTCGCGGTGCTCGCCGGTCAGCGGCTCTGACCAGAAGCTCCGACGGGCCCGCACGCCAACGCGTTACGTGATCTGTCCGAAACCGAACGTAGCGGTGTCCAGGGAAAGACAGAGACGAGTCTGGATCTACCAGATCGATATAGCTTCCCCATCGACAGCGTCATCGCTCGATGAGGAGGACTACGTGGCTCCCACACCGCCCATCTCCACCCGACTGCGGATCATGTTCGTGGTCGGGCTGACCACCGCGCTGGTATCAACCGCCGCCGCACCGGCCACCGCCGCACCGGCCACCGACGCCCGGGCCGGCGGGCACGGCGCCGTCGCCGACTCCGGCGCCGTACCGGCCTCCGTCGCACCCACCGCACTGAGCGCCACCAGCGACGCCAAGGGCGCCGGCAGCCTCGGCCGCGCCGGAACCGGCAGGGCCGGCCCGGGCGGCACCCGCTTCGACGTCGGTGGCCGCGCCCTGGCACCGGATGCCGAGCCCTCGGTCGGTATCCAGAGCGTCATCGGCACCGACAACCGGGTGCGCGTCGACCCGACCACCGTCTTCCCCGCTCGGGCGATCGTCCAGGTCGTCCGGACCACCGGCGGCTCCACCTGGGGCTGCACCGGCTGGCTGTACGGGCCGAGCATCGTGGCCACCGCCGGGCACTGCGTACACCCCGGTGGCGGCGCCAACGGCGGCGGCGGCAACGGCTTCTACCCGCGCGGTGACTTCCAGATCATCCCGGGCCGCAACGGGGCGTCGACGCCGTACGGCACCTGCACCGCGACCCAACTGCTCTCGGTGACCGGCTGGACCCAGAGCGGCAACGAGACGAACGACTACGGGGCGATCCGGCTCAACTGCACCGCCGGCAACACCACCGGCTGGTTCGGCCTCTGGTGGCAGAGCGCCACGCTCAACGGCACCGCCACCACGGTGAGCGGCTACCCGTGCGACAAGACCTTCGGTCAGCAGTGGCGGCACGCCGGGCAGACCGTCCAGGCCACCCATGCCCAGCAGGTGTTCTACCAGAACGACACCTTCGGCTGCCAGAGCGGCAGCCCGGTCTACCAGACCCGGGCGACCGGCAGCTCCTTCTGCTCCGGACAGTGCGTGATGGCGATCCACGCGTACGGGCTGCACGGCTCCGCCCCACACTCCACCAACAACCACGGCACCCGCATCACGGAGTCCGTCTTCAACAACCTGATCACCTGGCGAGACAGCTGAGTTGAGCAGCCCGTGGGGTGGGTGCGAACAGCGCCCACCCCACGTCGCCCACCCCACGGAACCGAAGGCCACCACGACACGTCCCAGTAACTGTCCGTCACCACACATGAGGGAGCAGTTATGAGCAAGGGACGTCTCGGCGTACTCGCCCTGCTGATCGCCGCGCCGTTGCTGATCGGGGCCAGCCTTCTGGTGATCGGCGGCGACCGGCCGGTCTCGGACGACGGGCCGGCACCGCCACCGTCGAGCACCGATTCGATGGGCACCGTGACCGGCGCCGCCACCACCGCCGCCGGCGACCCGGTCCGTGGTGCCTCGGTACGGGTCAGCTCGCTGGACGAGCCGGCGCCGGCGATCCCCGAGATCGGTGTGCTCACCGGAGACACCGGGCGGTACGAGTGGCGGCTCCCACCGGGCCGGTACGAGATCGTGGTCAGCACCAGCGAGCGGGACAGCGCCCCACAGACCGCGACCGTGGCCGCCGGTGTGGTCACCCAACTCGACTTCACCCTGCCCTGAGCGTCGCCCCGCCCCAGGCCGGCCGGTATGCCGGCACGCCCCTTCCCGATCAGGACATGCCGGCCCGTACCCGTGGCGACGGCCCGGTAGGCGATGATCGCCAGGTGATCGCCATCGACGCTGACTCCCCCGTACCGCCGTTCGAGCAGCTACGCGCCCAGCTCGCCCGGCAGATCCAGGACCGGACGCTGGCGGTCGGTACCCGACTGCCGACCATCCGCCAACTCGCCGCCGAGTTGGGCCTCGCCGTCAACACCGTCGCCCGGGCGTACCGGGAGTTGGAGGAGGCCGGGCTGATCGAGACCCGTGGACGGGCGGGCTCGTTCGTGACCGCGGCCGGCGGCCAGGGCCGCGAGCAGGCCCGCCGGGCCGCCGCCGAGTACGCCGCCGTCATCGCCAGCACCGGCATCGACCGCGACGAGGCGATCCGGATCATCGAGGCGGCCCTGGCCAACCAGTGATCGAGGAGGCGGTAGCCGCTACGGCTGGTACGCCGCCACGGCCTTGGCGAACCGCTCCACCAGCTCCCGACAGTCGTCGGTGGAGATCGTCAGGTGCGGCAGCAGCGGCAGCACGCCGATCGAGTAGCTGGTGAGCAGCCCGTGCTCGCGGCACACCCCACGCAGGGCGCTGACGTCCCGCAGGGACCAGAGTTCGCCGTCGGAGTCGCGCAGCTCGACGCCGAGCATCATCCCCGCACCCCGGACCGTCCCGATGCGCGGATCCGACTTCGACGCGGTGGCCAGCATCTCGATCAGCTCGGCGCTGCGTCGACGCACCCCGGGCAGGAAGTCGTCCGCGGTGAGGATGTCGAGCACCGCCAGGCCCGACGCCGCCCCGACCGGGTGGCCGTCGGTGGTCGAGCCGTTGGGAAAGCCCAGCCGTACCGGCGGGTCGGCGAGGGTCTCGTAGATGTCGCTCGCCACGACCAGCGCGGCGAGCGGAAAGTAGCCGGCGCTGAGGCCCTTACCGAGGACCAGCATGTCGGGGACCTCGGTGAGCCGCTCGACGTAGGTCATCGCACCGACCCGGCCCGCGCCGGTGGTCACCTCGTCGGCGATCGAGTGGATGCCCCGGCGTCGACACTCGACGATCAGCGTCTCCAGGTAGTGCGTCGGAGCGGGCCGGAACGAGGTGCCGGAGACCGGTTCGAACATCACCGCGGTCACCCGCTCGGCGCCGACCGCGTCGATGGCCTCGATGACCGGGCGTACGCATTCGCCCGTGCACGCGGCCGGGTCGCAGGTCTCCGGCGGTGGGGTGGAGACGTGCACCACGTGCGCGTCGACCGGGGCGGAGTAGTCGTGCAGGATCGGTTCGTCGGTCAACGCCGTGGCCAGCGGCCCGGTCCCGTGGTACGCCTCGTGCAGGGCGATGACGGTATGCCGATCCGTCTCACCGGTCATCCGCCGGTAGAACCGGGACAACATGGCCGCCGACTCGGTCATCTGGCTGCCGGTGTTGCCGAAGCGCACGTGTCGCAGTGGCGCCGGTAGGACCGCCACCAGCGCGGCGGCGTAGTCGACGGTGACCTGTGGTGGATGCTCGTAGCGCATGACGGTGCCGGAGGGCAGCACGTCGAGTTGCCGGGCCATCGCCTGCTTCACCGGCTCACACGAATAGCCCAGCGTGACGTTCCACATCGAGGAGCGGGCGTCCAGGTAGCGACGTCCGGCGGCATCCACCAGGTGGCTGCCGGAGCCGCCGACCAGGAACAGGTCGGGCCCGTTCTCCCGCAGGTGCGGTCCCATCGGCGTGAGGCCGTGCCATACCGCGTACTCGCTGTTCGTCATGGTCATCTCCGCTGGGTGAGTGGGGCCGGGGTGTCGATCACCGCGCGGACGATGCGCTCCGCGTCGGGCAGCAGGCCGTCGAGCAGCGCCGCGCTCACCGGCGCGGGAACGGGGGCACCGGTGAGCAGCTCGACGTGCTCGGGGCGGACCGCGCCCGTACGGACCAGGTGGTAGGCCAGGTCGGTCAGCACGGACCCGGACCGGGACTGCTCGTCGACCAGGATCACCGGCCGGTCGGGTACCACCATCGCGGCGACTCCGTCCCGGTCCAGCGGCGCGGCGGTACGCAGGTCGACCACCCGTGCCTGGATGCCGTGCTCCGCCAACCGACGCGCGGCCAGCAGGCTCTCGATGACCGTGTTGCCGATCGCGACCAGCGTCAGGTCCGTACCGGGACGGGCCAGCCCGGCGACGCCGAACGGCAGCGCGGCGGCCGACGGCTCGGGCTCCGGCAGCTCGGCCCAGGTCGGGGCGAACAGCCGCGGTGACTCCAGCACGACGACCGGGTCGGGGTGACCCAGTGCGGTCCTCAGCAGCCCGCCCACGGCGTTGGGCGAGCCGGGTACGGCGACGACGAGACCGGGGATCTGGCTCAGCAGGCCGTACGGCACGTGCTCGTGCTGCGCGCCGAGGTGTTCACCGCCCCGGGTCAGTCCCCGGATCACCAGCGGCACGGAGAACTGGCCGTCACTCATGTAGCGCCAGGTGGCGACCTGGTTGACCAGCTGGTCGAAGGCGCTGAACAGGAACGCCACCCGGTTGACGCTGAACAGCACCCGCCGGCCCACCAGCGCCATCCCCAGGGCCATGCCCAGCATCGCGTTCTCCGCGATCGGCATCCGCACCATCCGGTCGGCGCCGTACTGCGCGACCAGGTCCTCCTGCTGGTAGGTGCTGAAGTGGCTCAGTGTCGGCTGCTCGGTGAACGCCTCGCGGATCGCCTCACCGGCGGGGTGGCGGCGGCTCACCGGCCCGCCCCGATCAGGTCAGCGGTGACGCTCACCCCGGTCGTCGCGGTCGCCGGGTCCGGCTCGCCCGCGGCCAGCGCCGCCAGCAGCAGCGCGTCGATCTCGGCGGCGACCTCGGCGTGCAGGCTGGTCAGGTCGGTCGGGATCCGCCCGGCGGCGACGGTCAACGGGTCGCGCGCCGCCCACCGTCGACGTTCCTGCTCCGGCCGGTACGGCGGCGGCGGATGTTCACCGAGCTGGGCGTGGAAGTCGCGCAGGTACGTGCGGGCGACGATGACCTGCGGTCCCGCGCCGGCCCGGCAGGCCGCCAACGCGTCCGTGGCCGCGTCGCGTACCGCCTCGACGTCGTTGCCGTCGACCTGCACGTGCGGCAGGTTCAGTCCGCCGACGAGTTCGGTGGGGCTCAGGTGGCGCACCCACTCGCTGGCCGTCTGGTCCTGCCAGCCGTTGTCCTCGCAGACCACGAGCAGCGGGAGCCGCTGCGCGGCGGCGATGCTCAGGGTCTCGTACGCACCGCCGGCACCGAGCGCACCGTCACCGCAGAAGACCAGCGCGGCGTGCCCGGCACCGTCGAGTCGGGCGGCCATCGCGGCGCCGGCCGCGACGGGGAGTTGGGCGGCGACGATGGACGTCGAGCCGAGCAGCCGGTTCGCCCGGTCGGCGAGATGCATCGAGCCGGACTTGCCGCCGCACAGGCCGCCGCGGCGGCCGAGGATCTCGCGCATCACCCGCTCGGGCGAGCAGCCGGCGGCGAGGGCGTGACCGTGACAGCGGTAGAAGCTGACCACCCACTCGGCGGGATGCCGGGCGCCCAGGACACCGACGGCGACCGCCTCCTGGCCGGTGTACGGGTGGATCGTGCCGGGCACCAGGCCCTGATCCGCGCAGCGCAGCAGGCTTTCCTCGAAGAGTCGGATGGTGAGCATGTCGCGGTAGGCGGACAACAGGTCCATGGCGCTTCCCGTCGTTGGCTTCTCGGCGAGTGCGGTCCCGGGCGGAGATCGCAGATACGCGGGGCGCCGTACGTGATGCCGATTCAACTTTCGGGTCGGCGGGGTACCGCGTCAACGGCTGCTCCCGAGGATGGCGCGATGCTGCCAACCTGGTCGCCGCCGTCGGGCCCGCCGATTGGCGAGTTGGTGCCATGTTCCGGGGTCGGCATCGCCATGCCGGTGCCGCGCAGACTGCTCACGCAGCCGCCGAGCAGCGCGGCGGAGGCGAAGAGGACCAGGGTCGGCACCAGGCCCCACCACTGGGCCAGTGCCCCGCCGAGCAGCGCGCCGACCGGGATCGCGAGGGTGGTCGCGGCCCGCCCGAGTGCGATCACGCGACCCAGTTGGTGGGTTGGTACGAGCGACTGCTGGAGGGTGGTGGTCGCGATGAACCAGATGGTGGCGCAGAAGGAGAAGATCGCCTCGTAGACCACCAGCGTGACGAAGGGTGGCGCGACGACGGCCGCCGGGATCAGGAACAGCGCGGCACCGGCCAGCGGGGCGAACACCGGCACGACCCGCGCCATCCCGATCGTCCGGATGACCCGGCTGGCCACCGCGACGGCCAGCATCGACACGACGCTGCTGACCACGTAGGTGATCCCGATGAGGCCGGGTGAGAGGTGCAGGTGCTGGTAGGCGAAGACGAGGTAGAGGGCGCCGAGGGCCGATCCGCCGAAGTTGAGCGCCGCCGCTGTCACCGCCACCCGCACCAGGACGGGGCGTTGCCGCATCGCCGCCACCCCCTCGCGCAGCTGGTCGAGCATCCTGCCCGTCGGACCGGCGGTGGTGGCGGCGGGACCGGTGCCGGCGACGGCGCGCAGCCGGGCGTACGCGAGCACACCGAGCAGCCGGGTCACCGCGTCCACGCCGATGGCGGTGGCGGCTCCCGCCACCTGCACCAGCCAGCCCGCGAGGGCGGGACCGGCCACCTGCCCCACCGATCGCGCCCCGGCCATCGCCGAGTTCGCCTCGACCAGCCGCTGCGGCGGCACCAGGGTCGGCACGGCGGCCTGCAGGCCGATCGTGACGAGGGCGCCGAGTCCGCCGGCGACGACCGCGACCACGGCGAGCAACGGGATCGTGAGCAGGTCGAGTACGGCGGCGACCGGCACCGTCGAGACCACCGCCGCGTAGCCGAGGCTCGCACCGACGAGCAGGCGGCGTGGCGTACGGGCACGGTCGACGAGTACGCCGAGCACCGGCGAGGCGAGGGCGTGGGTGCCGAACTCGATCGCGAACAACGCGCTGGCGACCAGCGGTGACGCCCCCAGGGTCAGGATCGCCAGCGTGGGCAGCGCCAAGGCGGTGATCTCCGTGCCGACGACACCG
Organism: Micromonospora phaseoli; assembly: GCF_900109115.1. Taxonomy (GTDB): domain Bacteria; phylum Actinomycetota; class Actinomycetes; order Mycobacteriales; family Micromonosporaceae; genus Micromonospora; species Micromonospora phaseoli. The sequence continues at coordinate 40,639 of NZ_FNYV01000010.1, read as the reverse complement.
ATCCCGTGCGCCGCGACCAGCGGTCCCAGCCCTTCGATCCGGCGCCGCAGCCGTCCCAGTCCCGCAGTCATCAGCGCAGGGTATGCGCCGGTGCTGGCACGTCTGTGCCAGCACCGACGGACGTCTTGACCATGGTGGATGGCACCGTTTACCGTGGCCCAAGCTCCGGGCGGAGAAGTGGCAGACGTGGTGCTGAGATCCCTTCTCCTCCAGTAGTGGAGCTGGTCATGGCACTCATTCGTCACGATGAACTCGACAGCGACGCCGTCGCTTACCGTGTCTTCGGTGTGACCCGGGACAAGAAGGCCTGGCGGGCGGCCGACATCATCGGCGACGGACTGCGCCGCAAGGACTGGGACCGCACCGAGATCGCCTGGCGAGCCGCCTCCCGCGGGTACTACGCCGAGCAGGCCGGGCTGGTCGCCGCCGCCACGCTGGCGGCGCACACCGAGGACGCGCCGTTCCGCTTCAGCCTGGCCCTGGCCACGGCCGACGAGGCGCGGCACGCCGACGCCTTCTACCAGTACGCCCGCGCGATCGGCGGCGACGTCGAGCCGGACGCGCAGGAGACGATGGAGCCGCTGGACGAGATGCTGTTGAGCCTGCCGCACATGGGCCGGGCGCTCGTCCACACCATCCTCGAAGGACTCGCGGCCGACGAGTTCATTCTCTTCGGCGAGATCTTCGCCGGTGATCCGCTCGGCCGGCTGTACGAGGCGGTGCGGACCGACGAGATCCAGCACATCGCCATCGGGCTCAACTACCTCTCCCGGGTTTCCGCCACCCCGGCCGGTGCCGAACTCTGGCGCGAACACGGCCAGCAGTGGCACGACCTGGGCTTCGATGTCACGGCGCTGGACAGCATCGCGAAGTCCTGTGGCCGTCTGACCGGCCGCGACCCCGAAAAGGTGCGGGCCTGGTTCGTCCGGCGGCACCGGGCCCGACTGCGGGCCGCCGGTCTGTCGTTCCTGGAGGGAGGTGAGGGCAAATGAAGATCAAGAAGGTGGCGATCAAGAAGGTCACGCACGGCTCGTGCAAGTACCACGTCGTGCTCAAGCAGCAGGGCAAGTGACCCGGTGGTCCGGGCGGGACTACCCCCGCCCGGACCAGCGGCCCCTCGCGGTGCCCACCAGCTTTCTCCTCACCCGCGCCGGATCCCGGAGACGAGACGATGACCATCTGCCTCGCGGCCATGCCGTGGCAGTCCCTGGACTGCCCGTCGCTGCCCATCGGACTACTCAAGGCCGTCACCGTCGCCACCGGCCGGCCGGAGCCGCTGACCTATCACGGTGGCATCCGGTGGGCCGAGTACCTGCTCGACGCCACCGACGGCGAGCTGGGGCCACCGGAGTACACCGAGGTCGCCGAGGAGGGGCTGTTCCACGGGCTCGGTGACTGGGTGTTCGCCGGTGTGCTGCACGACGACGACTCCTTCGGTGTCACGCAGCTGCGCCGGTACGCCGACGAGCGCGGTCTGGACATCGACCGGGTCACCCGGATGCGCGCACACGCCGCCGACTTCGTCGAGGTCGCGGCCCGGGAGATCCTCGCCACCGAGCCGACCCTCATCGGGTTCACCACGACCTTCATGCAGAACGCGCCGAGCCTCGCCACGGCCCGGCGGATCAAGGAACTGGACCCGCGGGTACCCATCGTCTTCGGTGGCGGCAACTGCGACGGGGCGATGGGGTCCGCCCTGCACGAGAACTTCCCATTCGTCGACTACGTCGTACGCGGCGAGGGCGAGATCGCCTTTCCCGCCCTGCTCGACGCGCTGGACGGCCGGACCGACCTCGCCGCCGTACCGGGGCTGTCCTGGCGTGACGCGCAGGGGCGGCACGACAACCGGCAGGGCACGCTGGTCCCGCCGGCACTGATGCCGGTGCCGGACTACGACGACTGGTTCCTGCTCATCGCCGAGTCACCGGTCGGCGAGTACGTGGAGCCGAAGCTGGTGTTGGAGAGCGCCCGGGGCTGCTGGTGGGGCGAGAAGCACCACTGCACCTTCTGCGGTCTCAACGGAACCGGGATGCAGTTCCGCGCCAAGGCGCCGGAGACGGTCATCGCGGAGCTGACCTCGCTGGTACGCCGCCACCAGACGCTGGACGCCATCATGGTCGACAACATCATCGACAACCGCTACTTCCGGGACCTGCTGCCGAGCGTGGCCGCGCTCGACTGGGACCTGCGGATCCACTACGAGGTCAAGTCCAACCTGCGCCCGGACGAGATCGCCGTGCTACGGCAGGCCGGGGTCACCCACGTGCAGCCGGGCATCGAGTCGCTGGTCAGTCCGGTCCTCAAGTTGATGGACAAGGGTGTCACCGGGGTACGCAACGTGCGGACCCTGCGTGACTGCGAGGCCGCCGCGCTGACCGTCTCCTGGAACTGGCTCTACGGCTTCCCCACCGAGTCCACCACCGACTACGACGCGGTCCTGCGACAACTGCCGGCGCTGGTCCATCTGCAACCGCCGGCCAGCGCGGCCCGGATCCTGCTGGAACGATTCAGCCCGTACTTCGAGAACCCGCTGCTCGGGTTTCCCAACCGCCAGCCCGCGAAGCTGTACGAGCATGTCTACGCGCTCGGTCAGGACCGCCTGACGGACATGGTGTATCTGTTCGACACCGACCCGGCCGGGCTCTCCGACGCCGACGCCGAGGGGCTGCACAAGCTCATCGAGGTCTGGATCGACGCGTACCCCTCCAGTTCGCTGCAGATCCTGCGCGCCGACGACGAGGAGATCGTGATCGAGGATCGACGGGTCGGCTGGCCGGATCAGGACCACCGGATCACCGGAGCCGGGTTCGTCGCCGCGTACCGCGAGCTGGAGAACGGGCGCACCGCCAAGGCCCTGGCCGCCCGGGTCGCCGAGTGGGGACTCACCGCGGACCAGGTTGTCGACTGGTTGGGCAAGCTCGCCGGCGACGGACTCGTCTTCACCGAACAGGGTCACTGGATCACCCTGGCGACCCCCACCGAACCGCTGAAGGTGAGCTGATCACGATGACGACGGCGACGAGCGCGGTCATTTCCTTCGACGCGCTGCGCGACGACCCGGCGGCCTACCGCCTGCACGCCGTGGAGCTGCCCGAACCGCTGCGGTTCGGGCAGTCCCCCGCGCAGGACCTCGACCTGTTGCGGATGCTCCGCGCGGTGACCAGCCACGCGGTGCGGCTGCGGTGGACGCTGCGCGGCCAACCGTCGTTCCCGCTGCACACCTACTCGCACCTGCTGCCGCCGTGCCTGGGGGTGGAGTTCGACGACGTCGCCCACACCGTGGCCTGGGCACGGGACTACCGCTACGGATCGTTCTACTACCGTCGAGGGCCGGGCCTGGTCACGATCAAGGATGTCCGGCCCGGCCAGCCCGCGTCCCGGATGGTCATAGAGGACGGTGCCGATCGGTTCGAGCGGCTCGCCGAGTCGGTGGACGGCCGTCCGGAGGCCGTCGATGCCGAGCTGGTCGCGGACGCGGTCGAGGCGGGTCTGGCCGTCGAAGCCGCCGGCCGGACGCTGGTCCTGCCGTTCCGGATGCGGCACTGGCCGGTGCCCTACCTGGCGGTCTGATCAGATCCAGCCACGCCGGGCGGCATGGACACCGGCCTGGAAGCGGGTGCTGGCGTCGAGTCGGTGCATCATGTCGGACACCCGCCGGGCGAAGGTGCGCCGGCTCATGTGCAGCATCACCGCCGCCTGGTCGTCGGTCAGGCCATCGCTGAGCGCGCGCATCAGCTCCTCACCTTCGTCGATCCGGGCGGTCGTCCGAGCGGCCTGCGCACGTTGCAGTGCGGTGTCCCACATCAGGCCGAACACCGTCGCCAGTGAGTCACCCATCACGACGCTGCGGACCCGGGACAGTCGACCGGTGCCCGGGTGCGTCGGATCCTGGTTGGGCAGGTAGACCACCGCCCGATCCCGCACGACGAGGAAGTGCGGCAGGTCAAGCGGAGTGGGCAGCGCGATCCCGTCCCGGGCGAGAGTCGCCACCGGGTCGGTCAACGGCTCCCTGCCGGGCGTGAAGAGGACGCGGACCTTCACGTTACGGGCACGGAGTGCGCCGAAGACCGCCGACGGTAGGGGGATCGGACCTGAGGCCGGCGCGATGACGAGGAGTTCGGCCCGGGTCAGGTCGGTCAGCTCGGCGCTGAGCAGGACGCTGCTGATGTCGGCGCCGAGTACCCGCCGGTCCTGGTAGGCAGCCCGCTGCACGAGGTTTCTGTCAGTGATGGTGGATCGGACGGGTATAGAGCTAGGGCTATCGTATATCACCTTTTTTGCCCATCGATCATGGCACGCGTCACCGACCAGCCATTCCCAGTGGCCGGGACGAGCCCTGCTGTGCAATTCACCAGACTACGGAGAGCCAGGAATCTGCTCTCGAACGCAAAAGGCGAGCCCCGGGCAGCGCCCGGCCATGCTGATCACACATCCCACTGCTGGATGATTTCCCAACCGTCGAGCCGGGCGGCTGCCCGGCCGCAGAGATCAGCAAGATTCAGTTCAGCCGACCGTAGGTCACGGATAGCAACATAGGCCCCTATCCACATGAATCCCGCTCGCTCTATAACCTTGACGTGTTCGACACGATCACCATCCACCCGGAGGCCGAGGATCAGGTCCCTGAGCCGCTCGGGCGTCAACGGTGTCCGCGCCGTCGTCACCGGAATTAGCGTTACGGCTGACAGCTGCACGTTTCCATCCAATGTGTCGATTAGATCCCCCCGCCCAACACACCCCCGTGCTCAGCGCAGCGAACGTGCAGCCTGCCCCTCGAACATGCCCCACGAGTACCCGCCCGCCGGGTCCTTGGTCTCCCCTACGGGCACCTTTGGGCCGATCACGGAAGCGGAACCACCGACCACCAGCACCAGGGCGACAATAGCGATCTTGGCGCGAGGAGACATACAGCCACCTACCTTCCCTAAACAGGCAATCCATCCAACAGGTTTCGATCATCCGTGTTGACGGAAGTCAGTCTCTGCGGAAACGCCGAGAGTGGTCAACAAGATCAACCTGACGGGATCGCGCCAGGCGGGATCCCGTCACGGTGGCCGGATCTTGCCAGTCATGTTTGCCATCTGACAATCTCTGTCGGGCGCACTGCCGGTAGGGCACAGAGCACTTAGTAGGAGGGGCAGAGTGTTCAGCACCCTAGGTATATCGACGACGGCCGAGGCCGTGTACATGACCATGTTGCGTCACTCGACCTGGGGAGTCGCCGAGATAGCGGAGTCGTTGGGGGTGTCCGCTCGGGAGGTGCACGACGCCCTCGATGAGCTGATCGAACTCGCGCTGGTCCGCGAGTCGTCCGTCAACCCCGGGAACCTCAGACCGACCAGCCCCAAGGTCGGCCTCGCGGCGCTGCTCGCCCGCGCCAAGGCGGACATCGCGCAGCAGCAGTACGAGATCGAGGCGACCCAGGCCGCCATCGACGCGCTGTCCGAGGCTCACCAGGTCGACCACCAGGACCAGCTGATCCAGATCGTCCAGCTCGACGGCGTACGGCAGCGCCTGGAGCAGCTGGCCCGGCTGACGCAGGTGGAGTGTCTGTCGTTCAACCCCGGCGGCGCTCACCGGCCGGACGCCATGGCCGCCAGCAAGCCCGTCAACCAGGAGGCACTGGAGCGGGGGGTGTCCATCAAGTCGATCTACCAGGAGAGCTTCCGCAACGACCCGGACACGCTCGCGTACGCCCGCTGGTTCAACAGCCTGGGCGGCGAGACCCGCTGCGTGCCGGTCGTCCTGTTCCAGATGGTCATCGTGGATCGAAGCATCGCGCTGCTTCCGGTCGACCCCACCGACGCGCGCAAGGGCGCCATCGAGATCCACAACCCGGGGATCACCGCCGCGCTCAGCAGCCTGTTCGACCACGCCTGGTCCACGGCCACGCCACTGGGGCACGCCGCGACGACGGACGAGAACGGGCTCGAACCGGCCGAACGCCAGCTGCTCCAGCTGCTCGGCGACGGCTACACCGACGACGCCACCGCACGCAAGCTCGGTCTGTCGGTACGCACCGTCCAACGGATGATGTCCGACCTGACCACCCGACTCGGGGCGGAGAGTCGCTTCCAGGCCGGCGCCAACGCCGTGCGGCAACGCTGGCTCTGATCCGGCCCGCGCCCCTGCCCCGGGCGTCCCGCGACGCGGCGCTCCGGGGCGAGGGGCGCGGCAGGGTCACACCGATGCCCCACAGATCAGCCAGTCGCCGTCCTGACGCAACAGCGGCACCATCCGGGCCTGCGTCGTGCCGTCGGCATAGGTGACGCTGACCCCCACCGTGCCGGTGGTCTTCCACGGCAGGCCGTTGACCCGCAGCTCGCCGGTCATCTCGTGCGAACTCGGCGGCCGCGTCTCGACGGCCGACACGAACGCCTCCCGGGACTGGCCATCGCGCACGTCGGAGCAGAGCACCCCGTACGCGTCGTCGAAGCGCCGCTCCTCCAGCGCGCGGTAGTAGTCGTCGACCACCTCTTTGGCCACCCCGCCGCTGCGCGCCGTCAGAAAGACGGCCGAGCCCGCTCCGGCGAGCACCAGCAGCACCACCACCCCGACCACCACCAGCAACACCGTCTTCCTCGTCTGCTCAGACTCCTGCTTGCGCACTTACGCCACCGCCTCGATCGTCGTACCGGTACCGAACACGGCGGTGGTCGCGCCGGCGGTCTCCGCGCCGTCGATGACCAACTCCTGGCCGGTGAGAAAGCTCGCCTCGGTGGAGGCGAGGTAGTGGAAGGCCGCGGCGATCTCCTCCGGCGCGGCGTGCCGCCCGGCCGGGATCTTCGCGTTGACCTCGTCCAACATGGCCGGTGTGTACTCGGTCAGTTGCATCGGCGTCAACACCGCACCCGGGCTGACGCAGGCCACCCGGATCCAGGGGCTCAACTCCAGGGCGAAGGTGCGGCACAGCGCCACGATGCCGGCCTTGGTCGCGTTGTAGTCGGCGTAGAACGGATAGCCCCGCGTACCGTTCACCGACGCGGTGGCCAGCAGGACGCCGGCCCGTTGCCGCACCATCACCTCGGCGGCCGCCTGCCACAGCCCGAGCACGCCCAGCAGGTTGACGTCGATGACGCGACGCGCGTCCGCCTCGGTCAACTCCAGGACGCCGTGCCGGACGCTGATGCCGGCGTTGGCGATCACCACGTCGATCGGGCCGGCGTCGGCCACCTGCGTCACCGCGCTGCGTACCGCCGACCAGTCCGCGACGTCGGTCTCGATCCAGCGCACCGCCGGGTTCGGCGGATCGGCGGGGGCCCGCACGTCGAGGTTGTACACCCGGTCGCCGCCGCCGGCGAACCGTTGCGCTGTCGCCCAGCCGATGCCACTGGAGGCGCCGGAGATGATTACCGTCCGCATCGAACTCTCCCGTCCCTTGGATGTAGTGGTGGGCGCGTCGGCGCGCCCACCACCGAGGTACCTCGTCGTCCGGTCAGACCAGCACCCGGCTACCCGCCGGCGACCCGCTTCCGGCCCGCAGGTTGCGGCTGACCGTGAGCTTCTTGAGCCACCGGTCGGTCCCGTCGTAGCGGGCCCGGAACGACTTACGGCCGTGTACCGCCTGGTAGTTGTCCACGACGAGCAGCGTCCCGCGCTCCACCACCACGTCGTGCTGATGGGCGAGCAACTGCCCGTGCAGGGCGTCCAGGGCGTGCTGGGCGACCGGGTCGTCGCCCACGCACCGCATGAACGGAAGGTCGATCCGCAGGTACGGTCGGGCCGGATCGCCGAACAGCACCGCGACCGGCTCCGGGGCGTCGCGCATCCGCTCGACCAGCTTCAGTGCCGGGTGATCCGGCTGGCGCAGGGTGAGCTGACGGATGTGCTCGTCGTCGGGCAGGATGTGGTAGCGCCGTTGGCCGAGCACCGCGACGTCGGCCGGGTCCAACGCCAACTCCCGGACCGACGCCACCGTGGTGGCGACCTTGTCCTCGTTACGCACCCCGAACAGCAGCAGGTAATCGCAGCGACTCGGGTGGAACGCGTCCTCGGTGTGGAACTCCAGCAACGCCTCGCTGCCGTGGCCGTTCTGCCGGCCCTCGTCGCCGGCGATCGGCACGATGTTCTGGATGAGCCGCCCACCCTGGAGCGTCGCCCAGGTGAAGGGGTCCCCCAACGCCATGCCGCACAACGCCATGAACACCTCGACCTCGGTGACGTGGGTGCCACGCTGCTCGGCGTCCCAGTGCGTCGGCGTCGGCCCGACCAGCCGGTCGTCCACCGGAAAGCCGAGAACCGAGCAGGCCGCCGCCGGCTCGCTGTGCCGGAAGTCGTCAAGGAACTCCCACAGGCCCGCCGGCAGGTGCCGCACCGCGAACCTGTTCCGGTCGTAGAAGTCGGGCTGCCTGGGGTCCACACCGGGTGCCGACCGTACCTTCTCGACGATCGAGGTCAGCGCCGCGAGGTCGGCGTCGCTGAGTTCGTAGCGGGGCCAGTCGGTGGTCACTGGAGCGCTCCGGAGTCCGCAGCCATCGCCCGGGCGAGGCTCGCGGGCCGCATGTCGGTCCAGGTGGCCTCGATGAAGGCCAGGCAGGCGTCCCGGTCCGCCGGACCGTGCGCGACCGTCCAGCCGGCCGGCACGGGATTCGATTCAGGCCACAGGGAGTACTGCGACTCGTCGTTGACCAACACCAGGTAGGTGCCGTCCTGGCGGTCGAACGGATTGGTCATCTCAGGCGCTCCTGGTGGCCGACGGGACCAGTTCGAAGAGGATCCCGGACGGCGGCGCGGCCACGTGGCGCTCGCGGACCAGATCCCAGCCGGCCGCACCGAACGCCTCCAACCACTCCTCCCGGCTGGGGATGTAGACGCCCATCAGGGCGTGGATCATCTCGAATCCGAGGGTGAAGATCGTGGTCGTCTCCGGGCTGGCCGGTCCCGGCGTGCGGACCACGTCGCAGAGCAGCAGCCGCTTGACGTTCGGGAAGGCGCGACGCAGGTTGGCCAGCCCGTCGACGCAGCGCTGCATCGGCCAGAAGTCATGGCCCATGAAGACGCAGGTCACCACCTCCACGTCGGCGAAGACCGCGGTGGGCTCCAGGGTCAGCACGTCGCCCTGCACGATGTGTACCCGGCCGTCCAGTCCCGCGTCCGCCACCGACTTCTCGGCCAGGTCCACCGCGCCCCGGGCGATGTCGACACCGACCGCCGTCACCGCCGGGTCCCGCTCGGCGATCCGGATGAGGCGCTGCCCCGATCCGCAGCCGAGGTCGGCGATCGCGCCGAAGTCGAGACCGGTGATGATCTCGTCGAAGAGCGGTTCCACCTCGCTGTCGCCGATCAGGCGGGATCCGATCGCCACCGCGCGCATGTCCCGGTGGTAGAAGTCGCCCACCCGCTGCTCGGGCGCCGCGACGTCGGGCGCGATGGAGAACAGCTCCCCGCAGCCCTTGACCAGCCAGTAGAAGTAGCCACGCGCGGCGTAGACGTCGGCGAAGCCCGGCCCGACCGTGTAGCGGTCCCCGTCGGCCTCGACGACCTTCGCCCACACCAGGGTCTCAAACAGTCGGCGGACGATGCCATGGTCCAGGCGACTGCCGGCGGCCGTGGCGACGTCGGTGCTGCCCTCGGTGTGCAGCAGGTCGAGCAGGCCGAGCTGGTGGCTGGCGGAGATCGCCGAGGTCACCACGTAGGACGAGAAGAGGCCGGCGGCCGCCCCGACCGTGTACGACGGAGCCGCTTCCGGACGCGGCACGAAAACTGTGTCGGTCATTGTGTTCTCCTTTAGCGAATCTGGGGCGCCGCCGGAGCCGAATCGGCCCACAACGCGTCCATTGTCTCGTGCGAAATGCGCCGCTCCAGGTCCGTGGTGGCGGCGTAACCCATATTGATGATCGTGCGCACCCCGCCGGTAATCGGGTAGACCCTGTGCAACGTCGTGTCGGTGCGCATCAGATAGAGGTCACCGGGTACGAACGAGGCCGAGTAGGTCGGACCGGCGAGCAGCGCCCGGTGGATTTCCGGATTTTCCTTGTTCCATTTCGTCCCCGGCACGCACTGCACGAAGCCGCCGTGCTCGACCTCGGGGCACTCGATGATCCAGACCAGGGCGAAGGCGTAGTCGTCCCAGTGCCAGCCGTGCGTGTCGCCGACCTTCTCCAGCCGGGTGATCACGTACTGCTCCGGCTCGTACGGGCAGGGCAGCACCGCCTCGCCGGCCACCTCGGAGAGCAGTGCGAGCAGGGTCTCCGAGCTGTACACCGCCGGGATGACCGTGCTGTGCCGCACCACCTCGTCCCGTCGTACGTTCCGCATCCGACGGAGCGTGTTGCCGGTCGCCGCGAAGCGCAGGTCCCGGCGAACCCCCGCGCCGCCCACCAACTCCAGCACCTCCTTGGCGACGGCGGCCTTCAACTCCTCCGGGACGATGAAGGACAGTTTCGCGAAGCCGTACGTCGCGAGCCGCTCACGCGCCTCGGCCAGCTGCGTCGAGCTCACCTCGTGCGTCTTGAGACTCGCGAGGGGATCTGTCACAGAAGCTTCCACAGTTACCTCCCATTCACTGCTGATAGGCCGTATCGGCCATTGACCGAAAGAAATTGATGAGCAGGGCGTTGACGGCGTCCGGCCGCTCCAGATAACCGAAGTGCCCACATCGCTCGATCTCCTCGAACCGGGCACCGGGAATCGCGTCGGCCACCTCCCTGCCCAGGTGCGGCGGCGTCACCAGGTCGTCCGCGAAGCCGATTACCAGACAGCCGTCCGGCGGCGGTGTGAGCGCCCGGTACGCGTCGAGCCGGTCGGCCATCCGTTCCAGCTCCGTCTGGGCCCCGGCCACCTCGAGCGACGGTGGGAAGAACTCCATCAGGCTCAGCCAGGAGCGGGCCTGCGTCTCGTCGTTGAGCGTGTGCGGGGACAGGCTCTGGATCAGTCGCCACACGGCGTGCAACTGCGGCGGAAGCTTCGCCTCGCCCAGCGCGATCGCCGCCTCCGCGGTGGCGAGCGCACCCCGGAAGGTGTCGGTCCGGCCCCGGGTCGCCATCAGCACCGACTGGTGCACCAGGTCGGGGCGGGCGACCATCACCTCCTGCACCACGTGCGCACCCATCGACGTGCCGACGAGCCGGGCCCGGCCGCCGCAGATGCGCTCGACCAGGGCGACGACATCGCCGACCAGGTCGTCGATCGTCGGCTTGGCCACACCCGGCGGCAACGGCGCGATCCCCCGGTTGTCGAACGTGATGACCCGGTACCCGGCCGCCACCAGCGCCGGCACCTGGTGCAGCTGCCAGGCGCTGCCCGGACTGCCGGTCCCCATCACCAGGACGACCGGCTCACCCGTGCCACGCTCGGCATAATTGATCTTCGTGCCGTTGGCCACGACGAGCGGCATGACAGGCTCCTTCGATCGTGCGGTCGGCCCAGGCGGTCACCCGGTCCGGGCGGTCGGTCCAGGCGGTCGGTGCCCGCGCTGTGTGGGCCCAGCCGGTCGGTCTAGGCCACGGGTACGGACAGGTCCTGAATGTCCAGTTGCGGGCGGGTCGGCGACAGCGACAGCGATCTCGTCCCCCCGACCACCGTGCGGCGGGGGCGGGGCATCGGGTCGACGTCGCTGTCGGAGACGCAGACACTCATCACCCGGTGCCCCTCGAAGAAGAGCAGTCCGCGTTCCCGCAGTCCGGCCAGCCGGCTGTCGAGCACGTCCGCGAGCCGCGGCAGCTCGGCGGCCAGCTTGTCCACCCGTACCGGCTTGTCGAGGTGCAGCAGCAACTCGGTGTCGAGCTCGTCGAGCACGTAGCTGCGCTGCTGGCCGGACCGGCTGTCGCGGATGGTGGTGACCCCGTCGGCGCGGGTGAGGGTCAGCGACGGTCCGCTGCCGGTCGCCCAGGCCGAGTTCCACTGCCCGACGCGGTCCCGCAACGGGCGCAGCCAGGTCGCCGCCGAGATCATGTAGTCGGAGACCTTCTGGTCGGCGAAGTAGTAGGCCACATCGCGCAGCCCGTCGCGGTCGAAGGGGTACGTCAGCCGGTAGTGGTCGACCGGCTCAAGGTCGAGCCCGTACTCGGTCGCGTTGTTGAAGTAGGGGCTGAACCGGTCGAACCGCACCGGGAAGCAGCCCTGCGGCGGCGGCAGATGAGACAGCAGCGGCAGATCGTCGACGTACTGCCGGTACGTCTGCTCCGCCTCGCCGGGGAAGCCGATCAGCAGGTTCCACACCGGGCTGATCCCGAGCCGCAGGCAGTTCTTCAGGAACTGGATGTTCTGGAACGACGACGTGCCCTTGCGCATCAGCTTGAGGGTCGGCGTCGCCAACGCCTCGATGCCCGGTTGGATCTCGTTGACCCCGGCGCGTTCGAGCACCGTCATGTCCTCGATGTCCAGGCCGACCTTCACCTCGTAGAAGACCGAGATGCCCTCGGGCGGGTCGAGCTTCGGGAACACCTCGGTGAGGTAGTCCATCGGCATGATGTTGTCCGTGCAGCAGTACTTCTTCGCCCAGGGCGCGTGACTGAACAGCCAGTCGAACTGCTTGAGCGCGTTCTCGGGGCGCATCGCCCGGTAGGCCATGGTCTGGCCGTTGAGGCCGCAGAAGGTGCAGTGCGCCCGCTCCCCCCACCAGCAACCACGGGACGTCTCGAAGAAGAGCATCGGCTCCGCCGCCGCCGCCGGCAGCCGCACCATCTGGTCGAACGACTCCCGGAACTCGGAGTAGTCCGGGTCGAAGTAGTCGTCGATGTCGGCGTTCGGGCCGATGCCCTTGCGGTAGCGGCTCTCCATCTGGTTTCGCCGGGTGACGACGCCCTTGATCTGGTGCGCCCGGTCGAGGTCGTCGTCGAGCACGCTGCGCAGGAACTCGGGGAAGGTGACCAGCGCGGGACCGGAGAACACGAAGTCGAGCTGCGGGCAGTTCTGCGCCAACGCGGCGCCCATCGGCGCCTCGCAGTTGGCGCCCCCGATGAGGGTGGTCACCGCGGGATTGCGGTCCTTGACGATCCGGGCCACCGCGAGGCTGGGCAGGTTCTGGGTGAACATCGAGCTGAAGCCGAGCAGGTCCGCCTCGCCGAGGCGATACTTGTCGATCATGCTCAGCAGGAAGTCCCGCAGGCCCTCCCGGCGACGCAGCACCGTACGCCGCAGGTCGGCCTTTGCCGGGCCGGTGAAGTAGCGGCTGAAGTACTCGTCGGCGTTGTCCGGCAGCTCCGGGAAGGCGAGCTGCCGGAACATCCAGTCCCCGACACCGGCGACGTGGAAGTCCATGTCCCCGGCTATGGCGTCGTACTCCGGCGCGCCGAAGTAGCGGACGAAGTCATGGTTGATGTAACACACCCGGACGTCGAAGTCCTCGGGAAAGTCGCGGCGCACCAGCGCGGAGAGCTGGCTGAGCGCGAACGACGGTCGACGCCGGTCGGCGAAGGGCATGTTGACGAGAACTAGCTGGCGCACGTGGACCCTTCCACGATCGAGGACTGCCACATCGAGTACTGGCGCAGCCCGTACAGCAGGGGCGTGTCGGCGGTGTACTGAACGTCGGTGACCTGACCCACCACCAGCGCGTGGTCACCGACGACGCGGACGTCGGTCAGCGCGCAGGCGGCAAACCCGCAGGCGTCGTCCACCAGCCACGGCAGCCGATCGTCGCCCCGGGGCTGCCAACGCACCCGATGGAACCGGTCCGGGGCGCCGGCGGCGAAGGTCTCCGCTGCCGCCTGTCCCCGTGCGTGCAGCAGGTTGACCGCGAAGATCCCCCGATCCTCGATGGCGGCCAGCGTCCGGCTGCCCACCCGGAGGCTGACCAGCAGGGTCGGCGGCTCCAACGTGACGCTCATCAGCGAGGAACAGGTGAGCCCCCACGGTCCACCCTGGCCGTCGACGCTGGTCACCACGGCAACCCCGGTCGGGAAGCCGCTCATGAACGTCCGACAGCCCTCGGCGAGCGACCGCTCCGGCGAGGGGTGCATCGGCACGACGGTCATGACCGCCCCTGGGCGGTGGGCGGTTGGATGGTGCTCAGGTACTCGTACGCGTTGGGCAGGGTGTTGACCAGCCGTTCGGCGTCAGCCCGGATCGCCGCCAACTCGGCCGACGCGCGCGTCGGGTCGATGTGCGCCAGGGCCGGTCGGGCGCTCTTCGGCGCCCACCCCATGCCGAGCAGAACGGTGATCCACGAGTAGACCTCGAAGCCGTGGTAGTAGGGGTAGATCGTGCTCTCGTCGAGCACCCGCACGGCGGCGGTCTCCAGTCGCTCGGCCAACCCGTCCGGGATCTTGCGCACCTTGGTCTCGCGCCAGTACGCGGTGTCCTGCCGGGGCGAGGCGACGTAGTGCAGGACCAGGAACTCCTTGACCCCGTCGATCACCCTGGCGACCTTCTCGTTGTAGCCACGGATCAGCACCGGGTCCCAGGTGTTGTCCGGGAAGTGCTTCACCAGCTGCTCGATGGCGTGCTGGATGAAGAAGATGCCGGTGGACTCCAGCGGCTCGACGAAGCCGCTGGACAGGCCGACGGCCACGCAGTTGTTGACCCAGGAACGCTCGTTGCGGCCGATCCGCATCCGGATGTGGTTGGCCGCCAGGTCGTCCTGCCCGGGTGCGGCGAACTCGCGCAGCGTGCGCTCGGCCTCGTCCGGGTCGCAGAACTCGTCCGAGTAGACATAGCCGGTGCCGATCCGGCCGTACAGCGGGATGGTCCAGATCCAGCCCGCCTCCTTCGCCGTCGCCTTGGTGTAGGGGTCGATCCCCTGGCGCTCCATGTCCCGCGGCACCCGCAGCGCCACCGCCCGGTTGTTCGGCAGCACGTCGGTGAAGGAGATGAACCGCTCCTGGAGCGTCTGGTTGATCAGAAGTCCCCGGAAACCGGTGCAGTCGACGAAGAGGTCCCCGGTCACATCGCCCTGGTCGCGGGTGGTGACGTGGGTGAGCCAGCCCCGCTCGTCCTGCCCGACACCCACCACGTCGGCGACCACGTGCCGCACGCCCAGTTCGACGCCGAGCTTGGTCAGGTAGCGCGCCATCAACGCGGCGTCGAAGTGGTAGGCGTAGGGGAACTGGGCTCGCTGCTCGTCCAGGGTGGACCGGCCGAGCGCGCCGTCCAGGCTCGTGGTGAACAGGCTGCCGTCGAGCATCCGCGGCGATCGCTGCGCCTCGCACAGGTACGGGGTGATGAAGGAGCCCCGGTCGAAGCTCTCGGTCGCGTCGCCGAGCGCCAGGTTCCACTCCGCCATGGTGAACCCGTCGGAGGTACGGAGCCGCTCGAACGGGTGGTAGAAGTGGCTGCCGTCGCCGCGCCAGTTGTCGTACTTGATGGCCAGCTTGTAGGAGCCGCTGCACTGCGGCATCCAGTCGCGCTCGTCGAGACCGAGGTAGTCGAAGAAGTGCCGGATGGTGCTGAACGTCGCCTCGCCGACGCCGATGGTGCCGACCGCCGCCGACTCGACGAGAGTCACCGAGATCCGGTCCTGGAAGGCGGTCTTGAGGTAGGTGGCGGTCATCCAGCCGGCGGTGCCGCCGCCGACGATGACAACGTCGCGGATCATCATGCCTTCACTCCCTGGATCGCTTCCCGAGCCGTACGCACGCTGCGCGGCCGCATGTCCTTCCACACCCGGTCGATGTGGTCGAGGCACTCCTGACGGGTGCCGTCAGTGCCCTCGTCCTGCCAGCCCGGCGGGTTGGGCCGGTCCGACCACCACACCGAGTACTGCTCCTCGTGGTTGACCACGACCTTGAAGCGGACCTCGTCCGGCTGTCTCATCGCTCGTTCCTCTCATGCCGTGGGGATCTCGTGGTCGCGGGCGTTCCGCAACCGGTCGGCCAGCACCGGCCCGATGGCGTCCAGGGCCGGGGCTTGGGTCATCCGGTTGTGCTCGCAGTCGACCCGCACCACGTCGACCCGGCCGACGACGTAGCCCTGCCACACCGAGGCGGGGTCGAGACGGTCGTCCCAGGTCTGCGTCGCCACGAACAACTGCAGGTCGCCGTGGAACAGCCGGGGGGTGAACGCGTCCATCAGGCGGGCGTTGTTCAGCACGACCCCGGTCAGTGCCTCGACGGTCTTGCCGTCGAGGACGTCGTCGCCGCCCGGATCCGGTTCGGCCTCGCCACCGTGCGGGTCGGTCACGTCGTCGGGTCCGGTGCGCGGCTCCGGCAGGCCGAGGGCGTCGAAGAGCAGCGCGCGGGCCTCCGCCGCGTTCTCGACCCGCTCGTCCTCCACCTCCATCGCCGGGTAGCTGTCGATCAGAGCGAGCACCGCGACCCGTTCGCCCTCCTGCTGTAGCGCGGTGGCCATGGCGTGGGCGACCAGGCCACCGAAGGACCAGCCGAGCAGGTGGTAGGGGCCGTGCGGCTGGACCCGACGGATCTCGGTGAGGTAGTCGGCGGCCATCTCCTCGACGCTGCCGGCCAGCACGCCACCGCCGTCGGCGCCGCGCGCCTGCAGGCCGTAGATCGGGCGGTCGATCCCCGGCTGCCGGAGCAGGCCCGAATAACACCAGCTCAGTCCGCCGACCGGGTGCACGCAGAACAGCGGTGCCGCGTCACCGTGGACGCGCATCGGCATGAGCACGTCGAACGGGTCGGACGCCACACCGGATTCGATGGCACCGGCGAGGGTGGCGACGGTCGGGTTCTCGAACAACGCCCGGATCGTCAACTCCACACCGAGCACCGAACGCACCCGCGACACCAACCGCGCGGCCAGCAGGGAATGCCCGCCCAGATCGAAGAAGCCGTCGTCCACCCCGACCCGCTCGATGCCCAGAACCTCGGCGAACAAGCCGCACAACACCGACTCCCGAGGACCGACCGGCCCCCGACCGGCCCCCGACCGGCCCCACCCACGCCCAGCTCCGGAACCGGCAACGCCGCCCGATCCAACTTCCCGTTCGCCGTCAACGGCAACGACTCCAGCACCACCAACGCCGACGGCACCATGAAGCCGGGCAGCCGCTGCCCCGCCAACGCCCGCAGCACCTCCACGTCCACCCGCCCACCAGCGCTCGGGCAGACATAGCCCACCAACCGCTGATCCCCCGGACGGTCCTCGCGCACCACCACCGCGACCTGGCCCACCTCGGGCCCCGACCCCAGCACCGCCTCGATCTCACCGAGCTCCACCCGGAACCCGCGCACCTTCACCTGGTCGTCGACCCGACCGACGAAGCTCAGATTGCCGTCCAACTGCCACCGCACCACGTCACCCGTGCGGTACATCCGCGTACCGGCCGGCCCGAAGGGGTCGGCGACGAACCGCGACGCCGTCAATCCCGCTCGGCCCCAGTAGCCACGGCCCAGGCCCGCGCCCGCCACATACAGTTCGCCGGCCGCGCCCGGCGCCACCAGACCCAGCCCCTCATCCAGCACATACAGCCGCGAATTGAGGATCGGCTTGCCGATCAGCGGCACGTCCCCGTCGGAGACCCGGTACGAGGCGGTGTCATTCGAGCATTCGGTCTGGCCGTAGAAGTTGTAGCTGGCGGTGTCGGGCGTGGCCCGCATGGCGTTCCACAGCGTCTCGGTGACGGCCTCGCCACCGACCATCAGCACGGTCGGGTGGTGCCGGCCGTCGGCGAACATCCCGGCCGCGACGAGCTGCTGCATGAACGACGGCGTCAGGTCGACGAAGCCGATGCGCTGCCGGTCGATGTAGTCGACGAAGGCCTCCGCGTCCCGGCGGACGAAGTCGTTGATGACGTGCAGCTCGTGGCCGTCGAGCATCCACAGCAGGGAGTCCCACGAGGTGTCGAAGGTCAGCGGCGCGGTGAAGCCGATCCGTAGCCGCCCGCCGCCGGCGGCGGCCACCTCGGGACGGAAGAACGTGTTGCGGTGGCTCCAGTAGAGGTTGACCATGCCGCGGTGTTCGATGACCACCGCCTTGGGGCGCCCGGTCGACCCCGAGGTGTAGATGACGTAGGCCGGGTTCTCCGGCCGCAGGGGCTGGATGCGCTCCGGGTCGTCAAGGTCCGCGTCGGAGAGTGCGTCCAGTTCGGACCGCAGCGCGTCGTGGTCGAGCTGGACCACGGGGGTGGTCAGCGGCGGCAGCGCGGCCAGGCCGTCGGCGGTGCCGAGGACGACCACCGGAGCGGCGTCGGCCAGCATGAAGGCCAGCCGGTCCGCCGGATGCTCCAGGTCCAGTGGCAGGTAGGCACCACCGGCCTTGAGCACCGCGAACAGGGCCACCACCATGTCGGCCGAGCGGGGCACGGCCAGGGCGACCACCCGTTCCGGGCCGACTCCCCGGTCGACCAGCAGCCGGGCCAGCCGGTTGGCCCGCCCGTTCAGCTCCGCGAAGGTCATGCGCTGGTCGTCACAGACCACCGCCACCTCGTCGGGGGTACCCGCGACCTGCTCGGCGAGCAGGTCGGTGAGCCGGACCGCCGGCGCCGGCCAGCTCGGACCCATCCAGCCCTCGGTGACCGCCTGGCGTTCGTCGGCTGACATCACCTCCAACGTGCTGACCGGGGCGTGCGGGTCGGCGACCCCGGCGGCCAGCAGCCGCACCAGGCGCTCGGCCAGCGCCACGACCGACGGCTCGTCGAACAGGTCCGTCGAGTACTCCAGGTATCCCCGCAGGCCCGCCGGGGAGCCGTCCGGTGCGTAATCCTCGAACACGTCCAGGGTCAGGTCGTACTCGGAGACGCCGTGCCGGACCGCCTCGTGGCTGACCCGCAGATCGGCGAACTCGAACGCGGCCGAGGCATTGTTCTGGAAGGCCAGCAGCACCTGGAACAGCGGGAACCGGGCCAGGGAGCGGGTCGGGCTGACCGCCTCCACCACCCGCTCGAACGGGACGTCCTGGTTGTCGTAGGCGGCCAGGTCGGTGTCGCGTACCCGGGCGAGCAGCTCGGCGAAGGTCGGGTCGCCGCTGACGTCGGTACGCAGCACCAACGTGTTGACGAAGTAGCCGACCATCGCCTCCAGCGCCGGATCGCCACGGCCCGCCGACGGCGTGCCGATCGGGATGTCGGCACCGGCTCCCATCCGGGACAGCAGGGCCACGAGTCCCGCCTGCACCACCATGAACAGGCTCAGCCGCTGGTCGCGGGCCAGACTCAGCAACGCGCCGTGCTGGTCGGCGTCCAGGCGCAGGGCGACGGTGTCCCCCGCGTAGCTGGCCACCGGAGGGCGGGGCCGGTCGGTGGGCAGGGGCAGCTCCTCGGGCGAGCCCGCCAGCTTCGTCCGCCAGTAGTCCAGCTGGCGGTTGATCTCGCTGTCGCGGTCCCCGTCGTCGCCGAGGATCTCCCGCTGCCAGATGGCGTAGTCGGCGTACTGGATGGGCAGCGGTTGCCACTGCGGTGCCTGACCCCGGCGGCGAGCCGAGTAGGCGTCGGCCAGGTCGCGACTCAGCGGCGCGAGCGACGCTCCGTCGACCGCGATGTGGTGCATGACCAGCAGCAGGACGTGGAGTTCCGGATCGAGTCGGAACAGGTACGCCCGCAGCGGGATCTGCGCCGACAGGTCGAAGCCACGGGAGGTCGCCTCGGACAGGGCGTCGGCGAGGTCCTCCTCGGTGGTCTCCAGCACCGGCATCGGCGGCCGGGTCGGCGGCAACACCGTCTGGAACGGCACGCCGCCCTGTTCGCCGATGACGGTCCGCAGCGGCTCGTGCCGGCCGGCCAGGTCACCGACGGCCGCGGCGAGCGCCTCGACGTCGAGAGCTCCCCCCAGGCGCAGTGCGATGGGGGTGTTCCGCGCGCCGGTGTCCTCGCCGTCCATCCGGTCGAGGAACCACAGGCGTTGCTGGCCGAAGGAGAGCGGGACGCTCTCGCCGCGCGGCACCGCCCGCACGGCGGGCCGGGCGGTCAGCGTCGGGTCGATGGCTTTCGCGAGGGTGGCGACGGTCGGGTTCTCGAACAACGCCCGGATCGTCAACTCCACACCGAGCACCGAACGCACCCGCGACACCAACCGCGTCGCGAGCAGAGAGTGCCCGCCCAGCTCGAAGAAGCCGTCGTCCACCCCGACCCGGTCCACGCCGAGGACCTCGGCGAACAGCCCGCACAACACCGACTCCCGAGGGCCGACCGGCGCTCGACCGCTCTCACCCGGGCCCAGTGCCGGGGCCGGCAACGCCGCCCGGTCCAACTTCCCGTTCGCCGTCAACGGCAACGACTCCAGCACCACCAACGCCGACGGCACCATGAAGCCGGGCAGCCGCTGCGCCGCCAACGCCCGCAGCACCTCCACGTCGACCGACGTGCCGTCCGCCGCACAGACGTAGCCGACCAACCGCTGGTCGCCGGGCCGGTCCTCGCGCACCACCACCGCGACCTGGCCGACTGCGGGCCCCGCCGCCAACACGGCCTCGATCTCACCGAGCTCCACCCGGAACCCGCGCACCTTCACCTGGTCGTCGGCCCGGCCCACGAAACCCAGGCCGCCGTCCGCCCGCCACCGCACCACGTCACCCGTGCGGTACATGCGCGAGCCGGCCGGCCCGTACGGGTCGGCGACGAACCGCGCCGCGGTCAGGCCCGCCCGCCCCCGATAGCCCCGCGCCAGCCCCGGACCGGCCACGTACAGCTCACCGGCCGCACCCGGCGCGACCAGTCCCAGACCCTCGTCCAGCACATAGACACGAGCTCCGTCGATGGGACGACCGATATCACCGCGTACGGCCCGCAGCTCCGGCGGGTCGGCCGAGTCGTGTACCCGCGAGCTGACGTCGATGGTCGCCTCGGTCGGCCCGTAGGCGTTGACCAGTCGCCGGCCCGTCGACCAGTGGGCGACGACCTCGGGTGGGCAGCTCTCGCCACCGGTCACGATCGTGGTCAGCCGCGGCAGTTCCCGCTGCGGAACGGTGGCCAGCACCGACGGGGGGATGTGCGCGTGGCTGATCCGGTTCTCGGCGAGGTACGCGTACAGCTCCTCGCCCGCGAAGGTGGTCGGTGCCACGACGAGACAACCGCCGGCGAGCAGTGCCATCGACACCTCCGCCACCATCACGTCGAAGCTCGGCGACACCAGCTGCGACACCCGGGCGCCCGGCCGGGCGTCGTGGCGGGCGATCTGGTTGGCCAACAGCCCGGCGATGCCGGCGTGCGTCACCTGCACGCCCTTCGGGGTGCCGGAGGATCCGGAGGTGTAGATGACGTACGCCGGGTTCGCGACCCGCAGCGGGCCCAGCCGGTCTGCGTCGGACAGGTTGGCCGGGGACAACCCGGTCAGGTCGACGTCGTCCAGGACGATCGTCTCGGCGTCCCCCGTCCCGGGTAGCCCGGCCAGCCCGGCCCGGGTGGTCAGTACCGTGGCGGGCGCGGCGTCGCCGAGCAGGAAGGCCAGTCGTTCGGCGGGGTAGGTGAGGTCCACCGGCAGGTAGGCTCCGCCGGCCTTGGCCACCGCGACGATGCCGACGATCAGGTCGATCGACCGGGGCAGCGCCAGCGCCACCGTCCGTTCCGGCCCCACTCCCCGGGCGACCAGGACCCGGGCCAGCCGGTTGGCCCGCTCGTTGAGTTCCGTGTAGCGCAGCGTCCTGCCGTCCGCCTCGACGGCGGGCGCCGACGGGGTGGCCGCGACCTGCGCCTCGAACAGGGCGGCGAGGGTGGCGGCGGGCCGCTCGCCCGGACCACCCGCCCAGGTGGTGAGCAGGTCGTGCCGCTCCCGCGCGGCCAGGATCTCCACCCGGCCGACCGGCGTCGTCGGATCCGCCACCAGGTTGCCGACCAGCCGGACGAGCCGGTCGGCGAGCAGCGTGGCGGTGTCGCGGTCGAACAGGTCGGTGGCGAAGTAGACCTCGCCGGTGAGCTGGTCACCGGCGAGCTGCATCATCAGCGCCAGGTCGAACTGAAGCGACGAGAGCGTCAGGTCCTGCGTCCGGGCCTGCACGTCGGCGAGGTCGGTGGGGTCGTCCTCGGCTCCCGCGAGGGTGAACATCACCTGGAACAGCGGCGACATGCTCTGGTCCCGTACCGGATTGAGCCGCTCCACCACGTGGTCGAAGGGCACCTCGGCGTGGCTGAGCGCGCCGAGCACGGTGCCCCGCACCCGGTCCAGCAGCTCGGCGAAGGTCGGACCGTGCGGTGCGTCGCCGAGGTCGGTGCGGATGACGACGCTGTTGACCAGGAAGCCGACGACGTCGGCCAGCTCGGGAT
The DNA here is from genome assembly GCF_900109115.1 of Micromonospora phaseoli. Lineage (GTDB taxonomy): Bacteria > Actinomycetota > Actinomycetes > Mycobacteriales > Micromonosporaceae > Micromonospora > Micromonospora phaseoli. The sequence goes on along the minus strand of NZ_FNYV01000010.1, from coordinate 18,609 downwards.
GGTCCCGGCCGCTGACCGGGGTACCCACGGCGATGTCGCGCTGGCCGCTCAGCCGCGCGAGCAGCACCTGGAACGCGGCCAGCAGCACCATGAACGGCGTGACGCCCCGCGCGGCGGACAGCTCGCGCAGCCGGTGCACCACCTCCGCCGGGATCCTCAGGCAGACCCGGTCGGCGGCGAAGCTGGCCGTCGCGGGGCGGGGACGGTCGGCCGGCAGGCGGAGCACCGGAAGGTCGGCGAGCTGCCGCTGCCAGTACCCGAGCGCCTCGTCGTACCGGCCGCTCTCCCGCCGCTGCCGCTGCCACCAGGCGAAGTCGGCGTAGTGCAGGGAGACGGGGTCGAGCGTGGGCGTGGTGCCCGCGCGACGGGCCCGGTAGCACTCGGTCACCTCGCGCCACACGACCTGGTGGGACCAGCCGTCGTAGGCGATGTGGTGCAGCACCACCAGCAGCACGTGTTCGGCGTCGCCGACCCGCAGCAGGCTGCCGCGCAGCACCGGGCCGGTGGCGAGATCGAAGGGCCGGGCCCACTCGTCGTGCAGGATCCGGGTGACCAGGTCGTCGGCGAGGCCGGTGACCGCGACGACGGGCAGCGCGACCGGCTGCGGCGGGTCGACGACCTGCACCGGGCCGTCGTCGGTGGCGACGTAACGGGTACGCAGGATCTCGTGCCGGGCGACCACGTCGCCCAAAGCACCGGCGAGGGCGTCGACGTCGAGCGCCCCGTACAGCCGCACCGCGACGGGCATGTTGTAGGCCGGTGACTCCGGTGCGTACTGCCAGAGGAAGTAGAGCCGCTCCTGGGCGTACGACAGCGGCATCCCGTCGGCCTGGCGTGGCACCCGCGCCGGTGCCTGCTCGTCGACGCGCACGGTGCCGGCGAGCTTGACCGCCATCGAGGCGACGGTCGGCGCGTCGAAGACCGCCTGGACCGGCAGCTCGATACCGAGCGCCTGACGCAGGCCGAAGACGACCCGGGTGGCCAGCAGCGAGTGCCCGCCGGCCTCGAAGAAGTCGTCGTGCACGCCGATCTCGTCGGCACGGCCCAGCACCTGCCGCCACACCTGCGCCACCGCGCGCTCGGTGTCGTCGCGTGGGGCGACCCGCGCCACGGTGCCGTCCTCGGGCGTGACGGCCGGTAGCTGGGCCTTGTCGACCTTCCCGCTCAGGGTGCGGGGCAGCCGGTCGATCGGTACGAACGCCGAGACCCGCAGCTGGGCCGGCAGCCGTTCGTCCAGATAGGCCCGCAGGTCGGCACCGGACGGCGAGGTGCCGGGCGCGGCCACCACGTACGCGACGAGCCGGTGGTGGGACACCCCGTCGCGGACCGCCAGCACACACGCCTCACTGACCGCGTCGTGCCCGCGGAGCACCGCCTCGATCTCGCCCGGCTCGACCCGGTGGCCACGGATCTGCACCTGGTCGTCGCTGCGGCCGATGAACTCGATGGCACCGTCGGCGAGCCACCGCCCCCGGTCCCCGGTCCGGTAGAGCCGGCTGCCACCGTCACTGCCGTACGGGTCGGGCAGGAACCGGTCGGCCGTCAGCCCCGGTAGGTTCAGGTAGCCACGGGTCACCCCGTGTCCGCCGACGTAGAGGTCGCCGATCACCCCCACCGGCACCGGACGCAGGCGCTCGTCGAGCACGTGCACGGCGGTGTTCGCCACCGGGGAACCCACCGGGACGATGCCGGAGGCGGTCGTGACCCCGGGTCGGGCCGCGAACATGGTGCTGTCGATCGAGGTCTCGGTCGCTCCCCAGGCGTTGACGACGCGCACGCCCGGCGGCAGGACCTCCAGCGCCGCCGCGTAGTCGCTGACCGCGAAGCTGTCCGCACCGACCATCAGCAGCTTGATCTCGGGCAGCGACCGACCGCTCTCGGCCAGCTGCGCGGTGATCGCGGTCAGCACGGCGGGCACGGTGTCGAAGGCGTCGACGCGCTCCGCGGCGAGCGCGTCCACCAGGGCCCGTGGGTCGCGGGCGAGGGATCGGTGGCCGAGCACCAGGCAACTGCCGAAGGTGACGCTGCGTACCAGATCACCGACGAAGACGTCGAAAGCCGCGCTGGCGATGGTCATCCAGCGGCGCAGCGATCTCGGTTCCCAGGGTGTCCAGGCCGCCCGCAGGTTCGCCATCCCGCCCCGGGTGACCATCACGCCCTTCGGCGTACCGGTCGAGCCGGAGGTGTGGATGACGTAGGCGAGCGCGGACGGGGGCGCCGTGCGGGGCGGCCGGCCGCTCGGCACCCCGTCGAGGGTGGCCGGGTCGTCGAGCCGGACCACCTGCCACGGACCGGCCGGCAGGTCGGGGGCGGTGCCGGCGTCGCAGAGCAGCACCCGGGGTGCGGCGTCGTCGAGCAGCACGGCGATCCGGGCGCGGGGCTGCTCCGGGTCCACCGGCACGAACGCGGCGTCGGCCTTGAGCACGGCCAGCGGGGCGACGACCGTGTCATGACCGCGTCCGACACAGATCGCGACCCGGTCGTCGATGCCCACCCCGTACCCGCGAAGCAGGTTCGCGATGCGGTTCGCGCGCTCCTCGACGGTGGCGAAGTCGAGCGTCCGCCCGTCCCAGACCAGTGCGGGCGCGTCCGGGGTCGCCTCGGCGTACTGCTCGAAGTGCTGCTCGACGGAGACCTGCGGCGAGTAGCTCAGCCGGGTGCTGTTCCAGTCCCGGACCATCCGGCGCTCGTGGCTGGTCGACAGGCGGTAGTCGCCGATCGGCCGGTCCGGCTGGGCGGCGATGCCGGCGAGCAGTTGTTCCAGGTGCTCCACGATCCGCTCGGCGGTGTCGCGGTCGTAGAGGTCCACGCTGTACTCCAGCTCACCGGTCAGGCCGTCCGGGCCGTCGCGCAGACCGAGCGTCAGGTCGACCTGCGCGCCCTGCGCCGCCCCGGTGTACGGCTCGACGTCGACGTCGCCCAGGTCCCAGGCGTCGTTCGCGGCGGCAGCGTCACCGTCGGTGGTGAACATGACCTGGAACAGCGGGGTGGCGCTCGCGTCCCGCGCCGGGTTGATCCGCTCGACCACCTGGTCGAACGGCACGTCCTGGTGAGCCAGGCCGTCGAGCACGACGGTGCGAACCCGGGTGAGCAGATCGACGAAGGTGGGATCGCCCGACAGGTCGGTTCGCAGCACGACGGTGTTGGCGAAGAATCCGACCAGCCCGGCGACGACGTCGGAGTCCCGTCCGGCGACCGGCGTACCGACGGCGATGTCGTGCTGGCCGGAGAGCCGGGACAGCAGCACCTGGAAGGCGGCGAGCAGGACGACGAACGGGGTGCAGCCGCTGGTCCGGCCGATCTCCCGCAGTCCGGTGGCGACCGGGGCCGGCAGCCGTACCGACACCCGGTCGCCGGTGAACGTCGGCGTCATCGGTCGGGGGCGGGCGACCGGCAGGTCCAGCACGGGCACCTGTGCCAGGCGGTCCTGCCAGTGGCGCAGGCCCTGCTCGTACCCGCCGTCGGCCTGCTGGCGACGCTGCCACCAGGCGACGTCGGCGTACTGCACGGGCAGCGGCGGCAGCTGCGCCGCCGCCGCGGCGCCACCGCGGTAGACCGCGGACAGCTCCCGCCACATGATCGGCAGGGACCAGCCGTCGCAGGCGATGTGGTGCATCACCAGCAGCAGCACGTGTTCACCGGGAGCACACCGGTACAGCGTCGCGCGCAGCACCGGGCCGCCCGCCAGGTCGAACGGCCGCAACGTCTCGGCGTCCACCAGCTCACGCAGTGCCGCCGCCGACCGGTGACCGTCCGGTACGTCCACCACCGGCAACGGGACCGGGGCCGCCGGGTCGACCACCTGCTCGGGGCCGGCCGCGCCGTCGACGTAGCGGGTTCGCAGCACCTCGTGCCGCGCCACCAGCGCCGACAGCGCCTCGCCGAGCGCCACCACGTCGACCGGGCCGTGCAGGCGCACCGCCACCGGCGCGTGGTACGCCGCCGAGTTCGGTGCCAGCCGCCACAGGAAGTAGAGCCGCTCCTGGGCGAACGACAGCGGCACGGCTCCGTCCCGGGGTGCCTGGACGATCCCGGCGGGACGCGCGTCGCCCTGGCGCAGCCGCTCCAGCAGCAGCCGACGCCGCTCCGGGGAGAGCTGGGCGAGCCGCTCGGCGAGGGTGTCAGACATGGGAGTCCCTTCGAACAGGGCCGTCGGTGGCTGTCTTAGGAGTTGGCGAGCAGCGCGCGGACGTCCTCGTCGGACATCGACTCGACGTCGCCGAGCGCTTCGGCGAGGAGGTTCCCCTGCTCGCCGAGCGCCTCGTTGATGGCCTTCGCCAGGTCCTCGACGTACGGCGCCTCGAGAATGCGGCGCAGTTCGAGGTCCACCCCGAACGTGGTGCGGATGCGGAACGCGACCTGCACGGCCTGTAGGGAGTGCCCGCCGAGGGCGAAGAAGTTGTCGCCGACGCCGACGCGCTCGATGCCGAGAATGTCGGCCCAGACGGCGGCCACCTCCCGCTCCACCGCGTCGCGGGGCGCGACGTGGTCGCCCGAGGCGCTCGGCCGGTCGGGGTCGGGTTCCGGCAACGCCGCCCGGTCGATCTTCCCGTTCGGGTTCAGCGGCAGCGATCCCATCACCACGAACGAGGCCGGGACCATGTACTCCGGCAACCGCTCGGTCATGAAGTCGCGCAATTGCGCCGCCGTCACCGACGCCTCCGCCACCGGCTCCACGTACCCGACCAGGCGTACCGGACCACCGCCGGGCCGCCACGCCACCACCACACCCGACGCCACCGCCGGGTGCGCCACCAGCACGGACTCCACCTCGCCGAGCTCGACCCGGAAGCCCCGGACCTTCACCTGATGATCGACGCGGCCGACGAACTCCAGCGAGCCGTCCGAGCGCCAGGACACCACGTCACCGGTCCGGTACAGCCGCGCACCCGGCACATCGGAGAAGCCGTCCGGCACGAATCGGTCGGCGGTCAGCCCCGGACGGTTCCAGTAGCCCCAGGCGACACCGGGGCCGCCCAGCAACAGCTCACCGGGGACACCCACCCCCACCAGGCAACCCCGCTCGTCCACCACGTACGTCGTGGTGTTCGTGATGGCCGAACCGATCGCGCCCGTACTGGCGGGCACGGCGGGCAGCGGGTTGCAGGTCGAGATGCTGGTGACCTCGGTCGGTCCGTAGATGTTGTTGATCTGGGCGCCGCCCGCGGCGACCGCCGCGCCGACCGAGCCCAGGTTGATCCGCTCGCCGCCGACGTAGACCTGTCGCAGCGTGCTGAAGGCGTCCGGGATCTCGTTGACGGTGGAGTTGAACAGCGCCGTGACGATCGCGACGGCGGTGACCTGCTCCCGGCGCAGCAGCTCGACGAAGCGCGGCGGCGAGAGCGCCACGTCGGTCGGTACGACCACCACCCGGCCGCCGTTGAGCAACGGCCCCCACACCTCGAACAGCAGCGGGTCGAAGGAGGCGTTGGAGACCTGCCCGACGACCCGCAGCTCCTCGGGCTGGACGTAGTCGGTGTCGCAGACCAGGCGGATGATGCCGCGGTGCGGCACCACGGCGCCCTTGGGGGTACCGGTCGACCCGGAGGTGTAGATGAGCGAGGCCGCGTCCTCACCGAGGGTGCCGGGGGCGGGAAGGGCGGGCTGGTCCGTCGGCCGGGGCGCGACGTCGGTGATGTCGACGGCCTCCCGGCCGGTCAGCGGAAGCTGGTCGAGCAGATCCCGATGCCCCACCACCACCCGCACATCCGTATCCGCCAACATGAACTCCAACCGCTGCACCGGATAATCCGGATCCAACGGCAGATACGCACCACCAGCCCGCAACACCCCCAACATCCCCACCACAAGATCCACCGACCGCCGACAACTCAAACCCACCAACGACCCGCGACCAACCCCCAACCCCACCAACCGCACCGCCAACGCATCCGCCCGAGCCACCAACGACCCGTACGACACCGACACATCCCCATCCACCACCGCCACCGCACCCGGCGACAACCCCGCCCACCGCGCCACCAACGCGTCGACCGGCTGATCGGCGGGGTAGGCGCGGGCCTGGCCGGCCCACCCCAGGAGCAGGCGTTCCTCCTGCGCCGGCAGGGCCGACACCGACGTCACCGCGACGTCGGGGTCAGCGAGCAGCCGGTCCAGCAGGACCAGCCACTGCGCGGCGAAGCGGTCCACGGTGGACGCGTCGAACAGGTCGGTCGCGTACTCGACCTCCACACCCATGTCGGGGCCGCCCGTGTCGACCACCGACAGGGTGAGGTCGAACTTGGCGGTGCCGGTGTCCACCGAGTCCAGCTCGGCGACGACACCACCGGACTCCCACCGCCCCCGCGCGTGCTGGTTCATGCCGAAGGCGACCTGGGCGAGCGGAGCGCGTCCCTGGTCGCGTTCCGGGTCGAGGGCGTCCACCAGCGACTCGAACGGGATCTGCTGGTGTGCCTGTGCGGCGGCCGAGACCCCACGTACCCGGGCGACCAGTTCGGCGAAGGTGGGTGCGCCGCTCAGGTCGGCTCGCAGCACGACGGTGTTGACGAAGAAGCCGACCAGGTTGTCGAGCTCGGGCAGCGGGCGGCCGGCGGCCGGAGTCGCCACCACCACGTCGGTCCGCCCCGACCAGCGGCGGACCAGCAGCAGGTACGCCGAGACAAGCAGGTCGAAGACGGTGACCGAGCGGCCCTTCGCGGTGGCCCGCAACGCGGACACCGTCGAGGCGGGCAGCCGGTGGCGCAGCGTACGGCCGGCATGGCTGGCCACCGCCGGGCGGCGACGGTCGGCGGGCAGCGCCAACAGGGTCGGCGCGCCGGCCAGCCGCTCCCGCCACCAGGCGACCCCGTCGGCGATCACCTCCGGGGTGAGGACGCTGCGCTGCCATGCCGCGTAGTCGGCGTAGGACAGCCCGGTGGCGGGCCGGTCGACGGGCTGGCCGGTCGGGTAGCCGGCGAAGATCTCGGCGAGGAGGATGTCCAGTGACCAGCCGTCGCAGGCGGCATGGTGGATCGAGACCCAGAACAGCCACTCCCGGTCCGCGACGCGGACCAGTCCGGCCCGCAGCAGCGGAGCGGTCGCCAGGTCGAACGGCCGGCAGACACCAGCCCGGACCAGTCGCCGCCCCGCCGGCTCGCCCGCTGCTCGGGCGTCCTCGACGGTCCAGTCGATCTCGACGGTGTCAGCGAGGCGGGCGACCGGACGACCGTTGACGGTCTCCAGCCTCGTCCGCAGCACGGCATGTGCGTCGACCACCGCCTGGGTGGCGGCGCGCAGGCGCTGTTCCTCGACGCGGCCGGTCAGCCGCACCAGCACCGGGACGTTGTAGAGAGCCGAGCCCTGACGCCAGCGGTCCAGGTACCAGAGCCGTTCCTGCCCGAACGACACGACGGGGTCCTCGCCGTCACGTGCGGTCAGGGCGGGCAGCGTGACGGCCGGCTCACCGGCGTCGACCAGGGCGGCGAAATCGGACAGCACCGGATGGTCGAAGAGCTGGTCCACCGTGAGGGCCACGCCGCGTTCGGCCGTCACCCTCGCGATGACCTTGGCGGCCAGCAGGGAGTGGCCGCCAAGGGCGAAGAAGTTGTCGTCGGCGCCGACCCGGTCCAGTTGGAGAATGTCGGCCCAGATGGTGGCGACCAGCCGTTCGGCGGCGGTGGCGGGCTCCACCGACGCGCCCGCCGACACCGGTTCGGCGTCCGTTTCGACCGGTGCACCCGCGCCCGGCAACTCGCCGGTACCCGCCACCAGGTCCGCCAGGATGTCGTCGAGGCGACGCAGGTGGGTGGCGATGCTCACCGCCGCGTACCGGTCCTCGTCGTGCTCGCAGCGCACCACCAGCCGGCCGTCGTGCGCCGTGATCTCCAACGTGGCGTCGCACCACACGATCTCGTGCCCGAGATCGGTGACGTCCCGAGAGCCGAGTCCACCGCCGAGGGCACCGAGCGGGACCACCGCGATCCGTACCTCACCGTCGCTCGCCGGACGGGCTGCCGGCAGTGCCGTCGCGGCGCGTTCGACCATCCGCCGCAGCGGCAGTCCCGGTTCGACCGGGCAGCGCACCGCCCGCAGCGCGGCGCCGTGCTCGGCGTCCACGACGATCACGCCGACCACGACCGTCGTCGCGGATGTGCTGCCCCGGTCGCCGGCTACCAGGGCCTGCACCGCGGCGGCCAGGACCGCCGCCGGCGTGGTGCCGCCCTCGCGGGCGAGGGCAGTGAGGTCCGCCTCGGTGACGTCGAGTTGCCGCGAGACCTCTGCCCGACGGAACGACAGGCCGGGCAGCACCTCGTCGTCGGCGGCGAGGGTCGTCGCGACACGCTGAGCCGCCGGGCTGACCTCGACGGTCACCGCCGCTCCTCCCCGGCCTTCGCTGGCGTGACGACGTATCCACCGATGACCAGGCGGTCCAGGCCGCCCCGCAGCAGGGTGTCGACGGCGATCTCCGGGGTCCGGACGATCGGCTGCCCGCGCAGGTTGAAGGAGGTGTTGAGCAGGACCGGGATGCCGGTACGGTCCGCGAACGCGGTCAGCAGCTCCCACAGCAGCGGGTTGCCCTCCCGGGTGACGACCTGCACCCGGGCGGTGCCGTCGAAGTGGGTGACCGCGCCCAGCGAGGCCCGGTGCTCCGACCGGGTCCGGGTGGTGAAGAGCATGTGCCGGAACCGCTCCTCGTCGCCCGGCTCGATCTCGAAGTACGTCGACGCGGCCTCGACGGTGACCACCGGCGCGAAGGGACGGAAGTCCTCCCGGCGCTTGATCAGCGCGTTGATGTGGTCGCGCATCCGCTCGTCGCGCGGGTCGGCGAGGATGCTGCGGTTACCGAGGGCGCGCGGCCCGAACTCCATCGCGCCCTGGAACCACGAGACGACCTCGCCGGCCTCCAGCGCCTCGGCCGTCTCGGCGAGCAGGCGCGCCCGCTCCGGCACGTGTCGTACGACGGCGTCGGTCCGACCGCCGATGGCGGCGCCGATCTCCTCGTCGGTGAACGAGGTACCCCAGTACGGCATCGACATCGCCGGGAAGCGGGTGGCCGGGTCCTGCTGGGCCTGCGCGTAGAGGGCGGCCCCGACGGCGGATCCGTCGTCTCCCGCGCCCGGCGGGATGAAGATGCGGTCGAACAGCCGGCTGCGGGCGATCACGCCGTTGGCAGAGCAGTTGAGGGCGACGCCACCGGCGTAGCAGAGGTCCCGCAGCCCGGTCTCGCGGCGGAAGTGCCGCAACACGTGCACCAGGCACAGCTCGACGACGGCCTGCAGGGCGGCGGCCACGTCGCGGTGACGCTGCTCGATCGGGGTGCCCGGCGTTCGGGGCGGACCGAACCGCTCGGCGAGCATCGCCAACACTCCACGGTGCGTCTCACGCTCGCGCAGGTTGCGGTCGGCGGCCAGCCCGGCCACGGTGAACGTGCCGCCGTCGAGCAGCTTGACCAGCTGCGACATCTGGGCGAAGTGCGCCCGACGGTCGCCGAACGCGGCCAGGCCCATCACCTTGTACTCGTCCATCAGGATGTCGAAGCCGAGGTACATGGTGAAGACGCCGTAGAGCGTGCCGATGGAGTGCAGCGCCGGGATGCGGTGCAGGACCTCCAGCTTGCCGCCGGTGCCCGCGGCGACGGTCAGGCTCTCGGTCTCCCCCATCCCGTCGGCCACCAGGACCAACGCGTCGTCGTACCCGCTGGGGTAGTAGGCGCTCGCCGCGTGGGCCAGATGGTGCGGCACCGGGACCAGCTTCCCGGCCCAGTCCACGTCGGGGAACTCCTGCCGCAGCCAGGTCAACTGCACGTCGGGGTCGTAGACCTCGGCGTAGCGGGACGCCAGGTACGGGTCGGACAGGTCCAGCTCCGCGGCCCGGTGGGCGAACCCGTGCGCCACGACGTCGATCTCGTCCGCGGTGATGGCGGCCCGCCGCAGGGCGTCGCGGATCGCGTGTACCGGGAAGCTGCCGGTCGCCTTCTGCGCGGTGTACCGCTCCTCCGCCGCCGCGGCCCGCACGACACCGTCGACCACCAGTGCCGCCGCGGAGTCCAGGCCCTGCACGATCCGGTACTCGCGCTCGCTGAGGTCCGGCAGCTCACGGCGTTTGAAATCGACGCTGTTGTGCAGTCCGCTGATGCCCAGAACCTTCATGACGTCTCCTCGGAGCCGGCCCGACGGTGGATGTGTGCCTGTGCCGCCTCCCGCAACGCCCGCCGATCGACCTTCTGGCTGGGGGTGAGGGGCAGCTCGGGTAGCGCGACGATCCGTTGCGGCAGCAGCGCGGTGGGCAGCGACGTCGCCAGGTGCTCGCGGAGCACCCGATCGGTGGCGGCCGGACCGTCCGTCGCGGACCGCACGTACAGGACGAGCCGCTGGTCGTCCGCTGCCGCGGCCACCACGACCGCCGCCGCCTGCGCCACCGACGGATGACGCTCGGCGTACGTCTCGATCTCCTCAAGCTCGATCCGGTGTCCCCGGATCTTGACCTGGTTGTCGGCGCGCCCGTGGTAGGACAGCGTGCCGTCGGACCGCCAGGCGCACAGGTCCCCGGTGCGGTACTCGCCGTCCCGGAAGGCCGCGGCGGTGCGCTCGGCGTCGCCGAGGTAGCCGACGGCGAGCTGCGGGCCGCCGACGTGGAGTTCGCCGATCTGCCCGACCGGCAACGGCCGCCCGTCGGGCCCTCGCACCGCCGCGACGCTCCCCGGTAGTGGTGCGCCGATCGGCACCGGGTCGGGTACCAGCTGGCCGAGCCGGTGGGCGGTGCACCAGATGGTGGCCTCGGTCGGGCCGTAGACGTTCCACACGGCGGCGCCGGTCTGCACCAGGCGACCGGCCAGGTCGGCGGTGACGGCCTCGCCACCGCAGAGCAGGGTCACCCCGGTGAGGTCCGGCGACAGGTGCGGCAGGATCAGGCGCCACCCCGAGGGCGTCGCCTGGATCAGGTCGGGCCGGCCGGCCGACAGGTGTGCGCCCAACCGAGCCGGGTCGCGGCGCAGCGCGTCGTCGACCAGCAGCAACCGGCCGCCGGTGGCCAGCGGCAGGAAGAGTTCGAGCAGGGAGATGTCGAAGGTCAGTGCCGTCGTGCCGGCAATCGTCGGCGTGCGGAGTTCCAGCAGGTCGGCGAAGCTGGCGACGCAGTGCGCGAGCGCGGCGTGCGACACACCGACCACCTTCGGGCGGCCCGTCGACCCGGACGTCGACATCGCGTACGCCAGGTCCCCGCCGACCGGCGCGTCCCCGCCGGCGGTCGGTACGTCACCGCTGGCGGCCGGCGGGTCGGCCGGGGCCGGGTCCGCGTCGGGCGGCGCGACGACCCGACAGCCGCGCCGGGTCACCGTGGTCTCGTCTGCGACGACGGCGAACCGCGCGTCAGCGGCGTCGAGCAGGCTGTCCAGCCGGGCACGTGGATGGGTCGGATCGACGGGCAGGAAGGCGGCCCGCAACGACCAGACGGCCAGCAGCGTGACCACCAGCTCGGCCCGGCGGGGCAACCCGACCGCGACGATGTCCCCGGGACGCACCCCCGATGCCCGCAGGGTGTCCGCGTACCGGTCGGCCAGCGCGACGAGGGTGGCGTAGCTGACGCTCCGCCGGGCGTCCTCGATCGCGGTCGCCTCCGGCCGGGAGATCGCCTGGGCGCGGATGAGCGTGGGCACGGTGTCGGCCGATTCACCGCCGGGGCGGTGGGCGGACGCGACGATCCGGGCGTCCTCCTCGCCGTGCAGGTCGATCGCGCCGATCGGAGCGTCGGTGGTCACCGCGAGCACCCGGTCGACGCGGCTGGTCAGCAGTGCCGCGTCCGCCGACGGCGCGATGTGTTCTCCGGTGACCAGGATGTACGGCCCGTCGCCCAGGTGGACCTCGACGGCGGTGGGGCGCCCGTCGGTCGAGCCGGCGCCGAGGCGGTCCAGTTGCTTCCCGACGGTCGCGCCGAGCACGGACCGGGGGGCTCGCCACGGCAACGAGACCGGCACCGTCCGCCCGGTCACCGGGTCGGTCAGCTCGCCGGTGACGGTCGCCGCGGAACCGGCGTGGGCGAGCACCAGCAGGCTGGCCGCCACCGCCTCGACATTGACCGGAACACTCGGACCGGTGGCGGCCTGTTCGGCCTCCAACGATCGGGTCATCGCGGACTCCCTAATACCGACGGGGCAGGAGGAAAGCAATTCATCGCGCCGCCGTTCACCCCAATTCATGCCGGTCGGGTGATCCTCGAATTACTGTCCGTGTCCGGCAATTGGATCGGATCCAGCCGGTTACGTGGCAGCACGCTAGGAGCGACCGAATCAAGGTGTCAACGGCCGGAGTCGGGCCAGCATCAATCGGACATGCCGCCGGAGATTGGGTCAGATACACCGGGCGTGACGTCATCTTCGGGCCGGTTTTGCCTAGTTCCGGAGCAGGGCCGCCGCCCCACTGCGCGGAGCCACGCTGGCAGAACTGTGCCAAGTGGAAACGGAGACATCCCTTCGACTCGTCTTTTGTGTGACCCTGGGGGCAGTCTTTAGCCGCACCTGCGCCGGCACCCCTTAAACAAGGAGAAGGACATGTCACGGATCCTCGCCACGCGACGGATGCGGCTTTACGTATTGGCGGACACGGCGTCCAACCTCGGCGACTTCGCGTTGTTTCTCGCGATGGCGATCTGGGTGAAGACGATAAGTGGCAGCACCTCGGCGGCGGCCCTGGTGATGTTCTCGTTCGCCGCCGGCAGTCTGCTGCTGCCCGCTGCGGGTCTGCTCACCGACCGGGTACGCCGACGCCCCCTGCTCATCGGCGCGAACCTCGCCCTCGCCACGGTCGTCCTGCTGCTGCTCCTGGTCGGCGGCGCACACCACGTCTGGCTCGTGTACGCGGTGATGTTCGTCTACGGCGCGCTGGGCAGTGTGACCGGGCCCGCCCAGCTGGCACTGCTGCCGTCCCTCGTACCGAAGGAGTCGCTGGGCGACGCCAACGGGCTCATCCAGTCGGTCCGCGGCCTGCTCCGGGTCTTCGCACCCGTCATCGGCGCGGGCCTGTTCGCCTGGCTCGGTCCGCAGGCGGTCATCGTCATCGACGCCGCGCTGTTCGTCCTGGCCGCCCTGGCACTGCTGGCGATCAAGCTCGACGAACCGGTGCCCGTCCCCTCCGACGAGCACTGGTGGACCGAGATCACCGCCGGCCTGCGCTTCATCGGCCGGACCGTGACGCTGCGCCAGCTCGTCATCTCCTGCGGACTGGCGATGCTGGTGCTGGGCTTCTTCGAGTCGATCGGGCTGGCGGTGGTCACCTCGGGCCTCGGTTACGCACCGACGTTCCTCGGCGTGCTCGGCGTGGCCCAGGCGATCGGCACCATCGCCGGCGGGATCTCCGCGGGCGCGGTGCTGCGCAGGACCAGTGAGGGCATGACCGTCATCATCGGCCTGGCGCTGGTCGCCATCTCCAGCATGTTGCTGATGATCCAGGTGACCGCTCTGGTGATCGCCGCGATGGCCCTGCTCGGCCTCTGCATCCCGTGGCTGGTCGTCGGTGCCACCACCGCGTTGCAGCGCCGCACGCCGGAGAATCTGCTCGGCCGCGCGTCCGCGGCCTTCGAGTTCGCGGTGACCGTGCCACAAACCATGTCGATCGCCGTCGGCGCGGCCCTGATCTCCCTGCTGGACTACCGGCTGCTGCTGGGCATCGTGACCACCGCCGTCACTGTTGCCGCCGTCTACCTGGCCACCCGTCCCGGCCAGCGCCCAGGCTCCGCCGAGCAGCCCGCCGAGCAGCCGGCCGACGTGCTGGTGCCGGCGGGCGGGGCCGTCGCGGCACCGACGCCGGACCGCTAGCCCAGGAGACGTACCCAGTGGCTTCGCACCAGGTTCCGACGCTGCTCCTCGCCTTGGCGCTGATCTCGCTGCTCGCCTTCGCGGCCGGCGCGGTGGCCCGACGTCTCCGGCAGCCTCCCGTCATCGGTGAGGTGGTCCTGGGCATCCTGCTCGGCCCGACGCTACTCAGCGGCACCATCTCGGACGCGCTCTTCCCGGAGGACATCCGGCCGTTCCTGAGCGCCCTGGCGACCATCGGCGTCGTCCTGTTCATGTACACCGTCGGGACGGAGCTGAACGCCGGCCTGCTCCGTGGCCGCCGGGTGGTCGCCGGCACCGTCGCGGCCGGCTCCATCGCCGTGCCGTTCGGCCTCGGGGCCCTGCTGGCATTGCACCTGTACGCGAGCCACCCGACCGAAAGCAAGATCGGATTCGTGCTGTTCATGGGCGCCGCCATGTCGGTGACCGCGTTCCCGGTGCTGGCCCGCATCCTCATCGACCGTGGGCTGAGCCGCACCTGGCTCGGCAGCGTGGCGTTGGCCTGCGCCGCCATCGACGACGTACTCGCCTGGACGCTGCTCGCCGTGGTGGTCGCGGTCGCGGGTGCCGGCGGTGGCTCCCTGTCGACGCTGCTGTTCCTGCCCTACCTGCTGCTGATGTTCGCGGTCGTCCGGCCGCTGCTGCGACGGCTGCTCGATGATCGTGCCACGGGGGGCCAGCCTCGGCCGGTAGCCCTGGTCATCACACTGGTGGGGCTGTTGACGTCGGCGGCCGTCACCGACTGGATCGGGCTGCACTTCATCTTCGGCGCCTTCCTGTTCGGCGTGGTCATGCCCCGATCCGCGACCACACCGGAGCACGGCATCACCGCACAGGTGAGCGACCGGATATCGCACCTCAACGGCCTGCTGCTACTACCGATCTTCTTCGTCGTCGCCGGGCTGAAGGTCAATCTGTCCACCATGGACGTCGACGACCTCGTCGAACTGGCCCTCATCCTGACCGTCGCGGTGGGCGGCAAGTTCGTCGGCGCGTTCACCGCCGCCCGCCTCGGCGGGGTACCCGCCCGGCCGGCGAGCGCGCTCGCCGTCCTGATGAACACCCGCGGCCTGACCGAACTGATCATCCTCGCCGTCGGCCTGGAACTCGGCATGCTCGACAGCCAGCTCTACTCCTCGATGGTCGTGATGGCCCTGGTCACCACCGCGATGGCCGGCCCTCTCCTGCAACTCCTCTACCCGGTTCCCGGCGGCGGCGACACCTCGACGCAGCGGTACGCGCAGGGCCTCGAGCCGGTCGGCCGCTCCGCCCGCTAGCGTCGACGGTGTCGCCTGCCTGCCGCAGGCGCCGGCTCGTGGGACTGGCTTCGTTCGGCGTCGCAACGTTCCGCCGGGCGGCACCTTCTCGGTCAGGCGGTGAAGGACTCGGGGCCGAATCGGCCCCAGGCGACGAATGCCGCGAGAGCGAGATAGATCGCGTTCAGTGTCGCGAACCTGGGTGAGCCGAGCCGGAGATGCGTGATCATCGCGCCGACCATCAACAGAACCCAGCAGGCGGCGGTCACCGGCACCAGAACCGGTGCGACGTCGACCACGGCGGGCAAGATCAGGCCAACCGCCGCCAGGAGCTCGAGGATCCCGAGGGTCTTCACGAAGCCGCCACTGAAGTGTCCGACCCACTCCCCACCACGAATCTCCCTCAGCCTTTCCCTGGGTACGAACGTCTTGCTGATGCCGCCAGCCAGAGCGACCACGGCGAGGAGCCCGGCGGCGATCCACAGTGCGAGGTTCATGAAGTCTCCTTCGTTACAACGATTCGGTCACCAGGACACCGCCTGACCGATCGTTGTGACAGCGCGTGCGACAGATCACTCCATCCGCACGGCTCGGTGGCGGGCTGGCCACGGTCGCAGCGGAGCGGGTGCCGCCGTACTCAGCCGACCGGGCCGCTGCGGCGCGAGCGGGCCAGAGCCAGCCAGCCAAGGACCGTGGCGATCAGCCCGGCCACCAGGGCCATGAAGCCACCGACAATGCCGTAACCGGTGCCGGGACCACCCTCGGCGGCGGCAATCACCAGGCCACCGGCGCCCGTGGCGGCCAGCCCCGCGACCATGGCCACCACGGCGCTCCTGCGCCCGTTGCCGTTGCCGACCCGACCGGCAGAGCGGGCCAGAGCCAGCCCTCCGACGACCACGCCGGCCAACGCCACGAGTACGGCCACGGCCCCCACGAGCCGCCCGGCGGTCAGGGTGGACGCGTCGACGCCGGCCGGCTCGGCGGTGACCTGCGCGGCTGCGGGTGCGAACCCGAGCAGGGCCACGCCGGCAGAGGTGGACAGGCGACAGAGGGACATGGTCTTCTCCTCATCTTCCTTCGACTGGATGTCGGCTGAATCCTGTCCGTCGCACCCACCACCTGTCGTCCTGCTGACGCGGACACTTCACGCTGCCGCGACCAGCGCACCCGGCTGCCGCACATGTCGCAGAAGCCGGGGGAAGTACCGCGTCTGCGGTAGCCGTCCGGTCATCCCCGCGCAGGAGTCGCCCGGGCCGACATCCGATTAGGGTGCCGGCATGAACAGGGGACGGGTCGTGGACTGGGCGGTCGCCGCCGGCGTGGCGGCGATCCTCCTGTTCACCGGGCTGTCCGGGCAGCACCCCGCCACCAGCGGAGATCTGCTCGGCTACCCGCTGCTGGCGGTCGGCGGCCTGGCGCTGGCCGCCCGCCGCCAGGCGCCGGTGCCCGTCCTGGCCGTCACCGGGCTGTGCGCGGTGGGTTACCAGGCGGTCGGGTTCGACGTACCGGCCGTCGCGTACCTGTTCGCGGTGTACGCGGCCGTGCGGGCGGGACACCGCACTGTCACCGTGGCCGCGAGCGTGATCATGCTGGCTGCTCTCCCCCTCGCCGCCGCGGTCTCCGGCCGGCACGACGTGGGTGAGGCGTTCGCGCAGGCCCGAGGTGCCCTCGAACTGGCCTGGCTGATCGCCGCCGGTGCGGCGGGTGAAGCGCTGCGACAGGCCGAGCGCCGGGCGGAGGAGGCCGAGCGCACCCGCGAGGAGACGGCGCGGCGCCGCGCCTACGAGGAGCGGCTGCACATCGCGCGGGAGCTGCACGATTCGCTCACCCACCAGATCTCCGTCATCAAGGTGCAGGCCGAAGTCGCCGTCCACCTGGGCCGTAAGCGAGGTGAACAGGTGCCGGCGGCCCTGCTGGCGATCCGGGAGGCCGGTCGCGATGCGGCCCGAGAACTGCGAGCGACGCTGGAAGCGCTACGCGACGACGACGAGCACCCGCCGCACGGGCTCGACCACGTTCCCGAACTGGTGCAACGGGCCAGGACCACCGGACTGGACGCGACGCTGACGATCGAGGGACAGCGGACAGACCTGCCCTCCACGGTGGACCGGACGGCCTACCGGATCGTCCAGGAGTCGCTGACCAACATCACCCGTCACGCCGCCGCGGCTACCGCGTCGGTCCGGATCGCCTACCGTCCCGACGTCCTCGCCATCCAGGTCGACGACGACGGTAGGGCCGGGCCGGACAGCGCTGCGGCACCCGGCGTCGGGCTGCTCGGGATGCGCGAACGAGTCACCGCCCTCGGCGGCCACCTTCGCGCGGAGCCGCGCAGCGAGGGCGGCTTCACCGTCCGAGCCGAGCTTCCGGTGGATCAGAGATCATGATCCGTGTGCTGCTGGTCGACGACCAGCCACTCATCCGCAGCGGATTCCGTGCGCTGCTCGATGTCGAGGACGACATCGAGGTGGTGGCCGAAGCCGCCGACGGCAGCGAGGGCCTGGCCTTGGCCAGGGAACACCTGCCCGACATCGCGCTGATCGACATCCGGATGCCCGTCGTCGACGGCATCGAGGCGACCCGGCGCATCGCCGCGGACCCGACCCTGGCCCGGGTGCACGTCGTCATCCTGACCAACTACGGCTTGGACGAATACGTCCTCGACGCGCTGCGCGCCGGTGCGGCCGGATTCCTCGTCAAGGACATCCAGCCGGAGGACTTCCTCCATGCCATCCGCGTCGCCGCGCGAGGCGACGCCCTGCTCGCACCGTCGATCACCCGCAAGCTGATCAATCGGTACGTCACCCAGCCGCTGCACCCGAACGCCCACACGGTGCTGAAACTGCTGACCAACCGCGAACGCGAGGCCGTCACGCTGGTGGCGCAGGGCCTGTCCAACGATCAGATCGCCGGCCGCATGATGATCAGCCCGATGACCGCGAAGACCCACATCAACCGCGCCATGACCAAGCTCCACGTACGCGACCGCGCCCAACTCGTCGTCCTCGCCTACGAATCCGGCCTGGTGGCTCCGCACAACTCCTGACACCACGGTCCGCGCGTCGGCGGTAGCCCTCGAATGCAGCTTGCGCAATGGAATCGGCAGGTCGACAAGGGTCGAAATATGTCGATGGCGGTCGATGTTGCCGAGGTGGGTTCGAGCGTGTTGAAATGGCTCATATCGCCGCAGCGTCGGGGGCAACCGCGCTGAGCACGGCTCGCACGGGAGCACCGCAGCGCCAGCAGCGCGCCACCCTTGGCAGACGCTCGCGCGCCGCAGTACCGGGCCACCTCCACGACGACGGACCACCCTCCCCGGGCAGACGTCCGTCCGATGCGCTCGGCCAACACCAGCACCGGCGACGAGGTGAAAGGCGATCATGAATACCCGGCAACACATCACCAGGTGGTCCCGAAACCCCTTCGTGTGGATGGAGGTGGCCCTGCTCGCCGTATCCATCGGCACGGTCGCCCTGGTCACCTCGACCACCACCACGACAGAACCAGCAGACCTCCACCAGCAGATCCTGACCCAGATGCGCACCACCCTCGAACAGTCGGACCCAGAGCAGCACAACCACGCCGGGC
>NZ_FNYV01000013.1 GCF_900109115.1 Micromonospora phaseoli | reverse complement strand
TGCTTCAAGATGAGGTATCCCACCATCTTCGGATGGGTAAGGCCCCCAGCTAGACGACTGGGTTGATAGGCCGGAAATGTAAGCCCGGTAACGGGTTCAGTTGACCGGTACTAATAGGCCGAGGACTTGACAACAAAGATTTGCTACGCGTCCACTGTGCAACTCACAGCAAACAAACAAGACCCCAGGGTTTTCTGGTGTGGTGTTGTTTGACATGTTGATAAGGTTACGGCGGTCATGGCGGAGGGGAAACGCCCGGTAACATTCCGAACCCGGAAGCTAAGCCCTCCAGCGCCGATGGTACTGCACCCGGGAGGGTGTGGGAGAGTAGGACACCGCCGGACATTCTTCGATTCAGGGCCACCCTATACAGGGTGGCCCTGAATTCGTTTCTACGCACCGGGGCCCACCCCCGGCCCCGGAAACGACGTCCCGCAGCCCCCACTCGTTGACGCCCCCCGAGTCGCGGCATGCCCCGGTCCACGACGGCGAGAGCGGTGAGAGCCCCGAGTTGCGGTATGTCGGGGACTCCACGGTGGTGACAGCCCGGGATGCCGCGTGCTGGGGGCTGTCACGGCACCGGGGAACGGCCGGGACCTGGGGCCGGTGGGCGTACCGGATGGAATGGCCCCGCCGGCGCGAGGCTGGCGGGGCCGTGACGGAGCTGGTGCCCGGCGGGCGTCAGGAAGGCGCCTTGGCGCAGATGAAGCGAGGCTCCGCCGAGTAGGTCCAGGAGAACTTCTCCCGCTTGACGGTCTTGCCGTCCTTCTTGATGACGCGGAAGGCGTCCTGGGTGAAGCCCTGGCTGCCATTGGCGGGAATGCAGGTCGGGCCCGGGTCCAGGTAGACGGTCTTCGGCGAGGTGATGTTCCGCCGAGGACCGTACTCCGTCTTCACGCTGTCCCAGATCTTTGTGCTCCAGATCGAAACGGTCACCGAACTGCCGGTGTACGAGGTGTCGATCAGGACGCCGTAGTCGGTGTTGTTGCGGAACTTGAAGTCCAGGTTGGGCCAGAAGATGGTCGACTCGATGACCGCGGGATAGCGGCTGAAGTAGTACGAGTGCGGCTTGTGCTCGACGTCCTCCAGGCCCGCGTAGTACGTGGCGTTGAACAGGGTGGTGGTGAACTGGGAAGTGCCGCCACCGACACCCGGCACCAGCTTGCCGTCGAGGATGACCGGCGCGTCGCGGTAGCCCTGCGCGTAGCCGCGCTCGCCGGTGTGGCCGTTCAGCGAGAACGTGTCGCCAGGCAGTACCACGGTGCCCTTCACATCGTTGGCGATCGTCACGATGTTCTGGCTGCGCGGTGACGACAACCCACCGGTGAAGTTGGTGGTGAAGGAGGCGACCTTCTCCTTGATCCCCAGTTCGCCGAGCTTCTCCGCGGTGAGCTTCGGCTGCACCGGCTTGAGGTCGGCGGAGACCGTACGCTCGTCGGCGCGGGGTAGGACGGCCAGCAGGTCGTCGCCGAGCTTGCTGGTGTCCACCTGCTGCCCGGCACGGCCGTCGCTGATCTTCGGCTTGCCGCCGGAGATGGTCATGGTGGCGTTCTTCGGGGCCACCTCGACCGATCCGAGCTTGTTGCCGAGCGCGGACCGCAGCTGCTTGACGTCCACGCTGGGGGTGAGCTTGCCGGTCTTGTCCGCCTTGAAGCGGAGGCCCTTGGCGATGGCCTCCGGCGAGATGGTCACCGAACCCCGGTCCGTGGTGAGCTTGACCGGCGCCGCCACCGCCGGCTCGGCCAGCTCAGCGACCAGTCGATCCACCTCGTCGGACGTGGTCGTCGGGTGGTTCTCCACGAGCGGCACCGTCACCGGCTGCCCACTCAGCCACCCCTCCTTGACGACCTGCGCGGAATGCTCCGGGTCGATCGCGAGGCTCGGCTTCGGGTAGCGCACCTTCGGCTTGGTGCCGGAGAAGGTGATGGCCGGCATGGTCATCTTTCGGCCCTGGTTGCCGACGAGCTTCTCCAGCGCGGCCTCCAGCTTCGGCACGTCGACCGAGACCACCGGCTCGATCTCCCGGGAGCCGACCAGCCGATCCACCGCGTGAGCGCTGGTCGCCGCCGCGGTCGCCACGGTGGCGTCCACGTCGACCGTGAGCCCGACCTCGGCCGGGTCGATCTCGGCCGTCTTCTCGCCCACGCGTACCTGGAGGGGGGCGGCCAGCTCGGCCGCGCGTCGGTCCAGCTGGGCCCGCAGTTCCCGCGCGGCATCCGACCGGCTGCGCCCGCCCAGCTCTGTGCCCAGCACGCTGGTGCCACGCGGCACGTCGCCGGCGTACGCCCAGATGGCCACCGCGCCGACCGAGCCGAGCACGGCGGTGGCCACACCGGAGGCGAGCAGGAGCCGGAATCGGGGGGACCGGGCGGGCGTACCGTCCGGTGGGGCGGGGCGCACCGGCTCCTCGACCGGCCAACTGACCGCCTTCACCTGGACGGTGGGCCGGTCGTCGGCGGGTGGTGGACGTTCTTCGCCGTACAGCGTCACAACTACCTCTTAGGGACGTACCGCGTCGGAGCCGGGACCCCCACTCCGGGAGACAACTACGGTAGCCAACGCGACGGCCATCGGGGAGCCCGAGTTCGTGGGGAACCGCCACATGCGTCCGTTCGGTGCACCACGCACCTCGAATGGTGGCTCCCGGTAGTGGTGAACTGCCGGGTTGTCAGCGGCGTACCGGACGGAAGGCGAGCAGGGCCATCGTAACGGCGGCCACGGTGGCGGCGGCCAACGCGCACCACAGCACCCCCGTGACGCTGCGTGGGGCAATCAGCGCCGCGCTCGCCGCCAGCCCGGCCGTCGTCAGCCACAGCGGTGCGGCCGGCCATCGAGCGGCCGTGGCCACCCGGTCGTTCACCAGCATGAACACCACCGCGTACAGGGCGCCGGTGGCGGCGAACAGCGGCGCCAACCCGGCCAGGTGCAGGTAGTCGGCACCGCCGGCGAGCCGGAAGGCCAGTTCACCGCCGACCGCCGAGGCGGCCACCAGCACCGCGCCGCAGGCCAGGATCAGCGCCAGCGCCACCAACCGGGCCCGACGGTCGCCCCGAGCCAGCCGGGGCAGTACCAGCAGCGTGACCACCTGGGGCGCCCAGAGCGCACCCTTGGTGAGCACGGCGCCGACCGCGTACGCGCCGGAGGCGGTCGCCGGCAGCAGTTGGCGGGCGAGGATCAGATCCGCGTACGAGATGGTGAGCATCGCCAGGGTCGCGCCGCAGGCGGTCATCACCTGCCGGGGACCCAGCAGTCTCGGTATCCCGGCTGGACGACCCTGCTCGCCGTTCGGCACCACGGCCTCGACGACCGGCCCGGCCTCAGCCGGGCGGGCTGCTGGTGGGGTGGCGAGGCGAGCCAGCAGCGGCAGGGCGAGCAGGCCGGTGAGCGAGGCCAGCAGCAGGCAGATCGCCGGTTCCAGACCGAGCACGAGCCCCACGACCAGCCCGCCGTAACGGCCGGCGGCCAGCACGGCCATCGCGATGGCCAGTCGCAGGAAACGCTGATCACCCTGGAGCTCACCCAGCCACCGGCCGCTCAGCACGGTGGCGAACGTGGTCGCCGCGAGCAGCAGGGTGAGCGCGACCGGCAGCCGCAGGGCAATCGTCAGCACCGGCGCCGCGGCGAGCGTGACCGCGGCGGTGAGGGCGGCGGTTCGCAGCCCCAGTCGGGCAGCGCCACCGCCGCCCCAGCGTGCCCGGTGCGCGGCCACCGCGATCTGCAGGCCGTATCCCGGTACCGCCGCGATCGCGGCCAGCGCGAGCACCGTCGCGAGCGCACCCAGATCGGCGGCGCTGAGTCGGCGCGCACCAAGCACCGGTACGACGTACGCCAGTGCGTTGGTCACCACGGTGGCGACGGTGACGGCGGCGCCGGCCGCGCCGAGCCGCGCCCTCGCGGCGTCCCTGCCCGTGGTCTGCGTCATGCCACTCCGCGTCCGTTCCGCCCCGAGTGCCCCCTCGGGGCGGCCCTGGCTCGCCACACCGGCTGTCGCCGGTGCCTCACTCCGGCCTCGGGGCCGGATTGCCGATCGCGATCTCGTTGGTGCAGAACGACACGTCGGTTCCGGCCACGGTCAGCTCTACCGCGTCTCCGCCGCCCACGATGCGGAAGAAGCGCTGGTTGAGACCCTTCCTGACCGGGAACTCGGCGATGCCGGTGCCGAGCCGGAGCGTCGCCGTGCCGTCCGCCGAGCTGAGGTAGCCGATCCGGACCACCCAGTGCCAGTCGTTGCGCGGCTCGTTCAGCGGCATCCGCACGGTCTGGCCGCTGGCGACCAGGTAACCGCAGCCTTCCTGAGGGCCCGGCTGGATCGTGCTGCCGACGACCGTGGCCACCTGGATCCGGCCCAGATCGTCGAGCACCGCCACGTTGTCGGCCTCGTCCACGTAGGTGGGGCGGGTGCCGAAGGCGCGGAAGAACCGGGACTGCATGTTGTACGGCCAGGAGAGGTTCGGAACGACGCTGTTCGGGACCGGGCCGTCGAAGAAGACCGTGTCGGGCGGCGCGCTGGCCATCTCGATGCGGACGGTGTCGACGTACGACCTGCCGGACTTCGCCGCCCACTCGTCGCTGTACCGGGACGTGGTCCACACCGTGCCCAGGCAGACGGCCACCAGCAGCAGGGCGAGCATGACGTTCACCGCCTCCCGATAGCGCTCCGGCAGTGGGCCGAGCAGACCGGGCGCGGGTGGTTCCGCCGTGACGTGCGTCGGCGCGCTGATCGTCGGTGCCATGGTGTCGTTGCGCACCGGCGTGTCGGTGGCGGATTCGGCGGCGTCGCGATCCGCGGGAGCGGCCGGTCGCTGGCCCGGGACGGGGTCCGGGGCGGGGCCCGGGCCGGTGGCCGGGGCAGGGCCCGGGCTGGCGGCGTCGTCCGGCGCGGGGGCGGCGTCCAGCGCAGGGGACGTGTCGGCATCGGGTGCGGTCCGGGGTGCGGGGTTCGGGTCGAGATCGTCGGGAGCCTCGGCGTGGATGACGCCCTGCCGCGACACCACGAGCGCCGGCTGTGCCGATCGCACCGGCGGCGGCGCCGGGATGGTCGGTGCGGCGATCGGTTCCTGGACGGCGTCCGGCGCCGCGGACAACGCATCGTCGGCCGGCGGTTCGGTCTCGGCCGGCGGTTCGGTCTCGGCCGGCGGTTCGGTCTCGGCCGGAACGCGGGGTGGTCGAGCCAACCCGACCACGGCGACACCGAGACAGATCGCGGCCACCACGACGACGTCACTCACGTACCGGGGGACGCCGCCGGCCACTCCGCTGAAGGTCGAGCCGAGCCGGGTCGCGGCCAGCATGCCCGCCACCATCAGCAGGTACGCACCGACCAGTAGCCAGGCCCGGCCCGCTCGGCGGCGACGGCGTACGGTCGCCACGACCAGTGCGACGACGATCGTCCAGGCCACCCAGGTGCCCAACTCCGGCGGTGCCGCGACCGGTGCGCCGTCCCCCGCCCCCAGCCACCGCCAGGGCCCGCCCACCAGCCCTGGAACCACCGTGGACCCCAGCATCTGGGTGAGGAACGAGAACACCTCGCCGGCCGATGTCGGCCGCCGCAACGAGGACTCCGAATTGCCCAGGTAGGCGGCGAGGAAACCGAGCGACAGCACGGTCAGCAGCAGCCACGACGGCCACCAGCGGCGGATGGTGGTCCAGATGGTGCGGATCGGGCCGCCCTCGGCGTAGAGGGCCGCGGTCAGCAGGAAGACCAGCGCTACGACCAGGATCGCCTTCTCGAAGAAGAAGAGGCCCAGCAGCACGGAGAGCGCCAGGGTGACCAGGTGTCGCTTGCGTCGGGTCTGTACGTAGCCGACCTGCGCGCCGACCGCGAGCACCATCGCGATCTGCATCGGCAGCATGTTGACGCCGACGGCCCACCAGGACGTGGCCTCCAGGGTCAGCGGGCTGAACATCAGCGCACCGAGCGGCAGGAGCAGCAGCCAGGACGGTTGCAGCAGCCGACGCAGCAGCCGGAAGAAGGTGATCCCGAGAATCGCCTGGCCGATCGCCATGAGCAGTACGTACGGCCAGTAGGTCATGCCGACGTACTCGGTGACGAGCCAGGTGAGCAGCCGTCCACCGGGCATGAGGTGGTTGTTGTAGAGGGCGAGGAGGTGCTCGACGGTGAGGTCGGACTCCGCCGCCTGGGTGATCATCACGTAGTCGTCGGCCGCCAGGAAGCCACGGGACGCCATCTGGGCGCGCCACAGCACACTGAGCGCGATCATCGCCAGTGCCGCCGCCCGGATCCGGTCCCTGCTCAGCCAGCCGCTGACCCGGCCGGGCGATGTCGCCGCGTCCGCTCCCGTCGATGCTGTCGCCGCGTCCGCCCCCGTCGATGCCATGGCGGGAAGACTGCCATATCGGCCACCGGGCCTCCCATCAGGTCAACGGATGGTTCGCCCGTGGCCGGAGCGCTCCGACGACGGCCGCGTACAGTGGCCGCCACCAGCGCGGCCGGCTGCCGCGCACCGGCAGTGGTGAGGTCGACGGATGCGGGAACGGCTGGTGCCGCACGCGGTGGCCGCCGCCGTCACGGCGGTGGTGCTCGCGCCACTGGCCCTTCCCGGGTACGTGCTGCGCTACGACATGGTCTTCGTGCCCCGGTCGGCGTTGAGCTGGGAGTTGATCGCCCCGGCCACGGCGCTGCCCCGCGCCGTTCCGCAGGACGCGGTGGTGGCGCTGGTCAACCAGCTCATGCCGGGGTGGCTGCTGCAACGGCTGGTCCTGGTGGCGATCTTCTACCTTGCCGCGCTCGGCGCTGCCCGTCTGGTGCCTACCGGGCGGCTGGCGGTGCGGGTGGTGGCGGCGCTCGGGTACGCCTGGACCCCGTACCTGGCTGAGCGGTTGCTGATCGGTCAGTGGGGACTGCTGGTCGCGTACGCCGCGCTGCCCTGGCTGGTGCGAGCGGCGATCGGGGTACGGGCGGCCGAGCGAGGAGCGCTGCGCCGGCTGCTGCTGGCGGTGGCGGCGTCGGCGATCACGCCGACCGGTGGGCTGCTCGCCCTGGTCGTGGTGGTGGTGCTGCTGGTCGGGCGGTACCCGGGTGCGGCCCGTGCGGTGCCGACCGCAGTGGGCGTGACCGTGCTGTTGAACGCACCGTGGCTGGTGGCCGGGTTCCTCAGCGCCGGCGACGGCCGGTCCGATCCGGCCGGGGTGGCGGTCTTTGCCGCCCGTGCGGAGAACTGGGCCGGGCCGCTGGTGGCGCTCGCGGGCACCGGCGGCATCTGGAACGGGCAGGCCACCCCGGCTTCGCGGAGCGGCTGGCTGGTGCCGCTGGCGACATTGCTGGTGCTGGTGGTCGCGGGGTGCGGCGTACCGCTGCTGCGGCGTCGCTGGCCGGGGTCGGTCGTCGGCCGGCTCGGGCTGCTGGCGGTCGGTTCGTGGCTGGTGGCGGCGCTCGGCGTGCTCCCCGGCGGGGCGACGGTGCTGGGTTGGCTGGTCGCCGGCGTGCCCGGTGCCGGGCTGCTCCGTGACGGCCAGAAGCTGCTGGTGCCGTACGTGCTGGTCCTGGTGGTCGCCGGGGCGCTCGGGGCGGAGCGGCTCGCCGGGCGCCTCGCGGCCCGGTTCGACGTGGCGACCGGACGCGTGCTGCTGGCCGGCGCGGCGCTGCTGCCGCTGGCCGTGCTGCCCGACCTGGCCTTCGGCGGTGCGGGACGGCTGCGCCCGGTGCCCTGGCCGGCGGACTGGGCGACGGTGGCCCGGATGGTCGGCCAGCGACCCGGCGAGGTCGTCTCACTGCCGTTCCAGGAGTACCAGAGTTACGCCTGGAACGACGGGCAGGTGGTCATCGATCCGGCACCTCGCTACCTCGGGGTGCCCGTGCTGATCGACGACACGCTGCGGGTGGACGGTGTCGCGGTCGCCGGGGAGGATCCCCGGGCCGCGCGGCTGCGTGAGCTGCTCGACGCGGGCGAACCGGTGGCGGTGGCGGGCCCCCGCTGGGTGCTGGTGCAGCGGGCCGCCGGTCCGCCCCCGGACCCGGCCACGCTGGCTGGCCTGCGACGGGCGTATCTGGGTGACGAGCTGACCCTGTACGAGAATCCGGCGTGGCGACCGCCTTCGGCGCCGACCCGACCTGGCCCGGTGGGCCTGGCTCACCTGCTGGCCGGAACGGTGGTGCTGGTCCTCGGGCTTTCGGGCACTGCGCGATGGTGCTACCGCGTGGTAGCGTCCCGGCACGCGAGTCCCGCGGAAGGAGAAGGTGGATGAGGAACCTGCCCGCGTTCGTCGCCGTCGGGGTACTCGGGGTCGTGCTCGGCATGCTCGGCAGCGTCGGTCTGGCGAGTGCGCTCAGCCCGTCCGCCAAGGAGGCCGCAAACTCCAAGGTGAGTGAGCAGACCGAGGCCCCGCTGTACGGCACGCGCTGACCTCGAACGGCGAGAAAGGCGCCCGCGTCCTGCGGGCGCCTTTCGTTGGTCCAAGGTCGAGGCGAACCTCGTCGGTCAGTTGGCGCGGACGGTCGCCTGCTCCACCAACTGGGCGAACCGGGCGCCGGTCGCCGTCCAGGTGTAGCGGGCCGCGTGGGCCAGCGCCGCCTCGCCCATCGACTTGCGCCGCACGTCGTCGGCGAGCAGTTCGCGCACCACTGCGGTGAACTGTCGCTCGTCGTCGACCAGCAGGCCGGTCTCGGTGTCGACCATGGCCTCGGCGACCCCGCCCGCGTAGCGGAAGGCAACCGTGGGAGTGCTGCGCGCGGCGGCCTCCACGATGGTCAGGCCCCAGCCCTCCTTGAGCGACGGGGTGAGGGCGAGCCAGGCGGAACTGAGCAGGGCGTGCTTCTCCTGTTCGCTGACGAAGCCGGTGAACCGTACCCGGTCGCTGATCCCGAGGGAGGCGGACAGCTCGCGCAGCGGCTCCTCCCACCAGCCCTGCCCGGCCACCACCAGTTCCAGGTCGGGCAGTTCGGTGACCAGTTCGGCGACCGTCCGGAGGGCGATCTCCACCCGCTTGTGCGGCACCAGACGGCCGAGCACCAGCAGCGACGGATGCGTGGTGCGCGGTAGTGCCGGGCCGGTCACCGGGGGCGTGCCGTTGGGCACCACGTCGATCCGGTCCGCGGCCACCCCCAGCGTGGTCAGCTCGGCCCGGCTCGCCTCGGAGACGGTGATGTACCGGCAGCGCCGGTAGAGCCGCACCGCCAGCCACGACTCGATCCACCAGCCCAGCCGGCTCATCCACGGGCCGAACACCACCGGCCACTGCTCCCGGTGCACGTGGTGCACCAGCGCGATGACGGGCCGCCCGGCGTAGAGCGGGGCGAAGAACGGCACGCCGTTGCAGACGTCCACGACCAGATCCGGCCGGCCCAGACCGCGTCGGCTCAGCGGGCCCAGCCCGAACCGGCCGGCGAGACAGGTCAGCGCCGCGCGGAGGTAGACGGTCATCCGGGAACCGCGCCGCAGCACGTGCACACCGGAATCGGTGGCGCCGGCCGGACCGGCATTGTCGTGAGCGGCACAGAGCAGAGTCACCCGATGACCGACGGTGACCAGCTCGGCGGCGATCCGCTCGAGGTAGACCTCCGAGCCGCCGCCCTCGGGGTTGGTGGTGTCTCGCCAGTTGAGGAACAGGACATGGCGGGAGGGGGTGCCGGAGTTGTCCACGCTGCTCCTACCGGTGAGTAAGTGAGCACGATCGCGCCACCCTAGGGCGGTCCGACCCACGCGCGCAATGGGCAGATCCGGCAGCGACGATCCGATGGTGGGTCGCCGAACGGGGGTTTGCCGACGAGCGGAAACCTTGGCAGGGTGTGCAGCGCAACCGCATGCGATGCCCGGTGCCCGGTGCCCGATCTCGTCGCTGCCGAAGTTGTGACCTGCGGTGGGACGTCGTCCGCAGGGGTGACGAGGAGGTGAGGCGGCGGTGGTTGCCGACCGTCCCGCGCCAGCGCGCGCCCTGTCCCACCGTTCGCCGGTGGTGCTGCTCAGCGCCGCCCTCGTGCTGTTGCTGGCCGGTTGGGCCGCGGTGGCGTACGTCCGGGCCGATCGGGGCACGCCGACCTGCGTGGAGCAGGTTCGGCTCCGGGTGGTGGCCGCTCCGGTGATCGCGCCGGCCGTCGACCGCGTCGCCCGGGCCAACGCCGGCAGCCAGCCCTGTGTGTCGGTCGAGGTGCAGGCCCGGCCCTCGGTGACCGTCGCCCGGGAACTCGCCGACGGTGGCGACGTGGCGGACGCCTGGCTGCCCGAGTCGACGTTCTGGCTTCGCCGGGCGCGTGCCTCGGGCGCCTTCGAGGTGCCCGGGCAGGGCACCTCGGTGGCGAGCACTCCGGTGGTGCTGGCGGTCGGCGAGCGCGTCGCGCGCCGATCGGGTTGGCCGGACAAGCGGCTGAACTGGGCGTCGCTGCTCGGTTCCCGGGCGGGTACGGTCCGGGTGGGGCTGCCCGATCCGGCGGTCGACCCGGCCGGTGTCGGTGCCCTGCTCGGCGTCCGGGTGCTGGCCGACGAAAACGGGGACTCGGCCGCGACCGTGGCTGCGACGCTGCGGCGCCTCGCCGAGCGGACCTACAGCCCGGCCGGGGAAGACGGTCCGTTGACCCCGAACCGTGAGTTGCCCGGCCGGGCCGACATCGTCGCCGCGAGCGAACAGGCCGTCCTCGAACACAACGCGCTGGCCGCCGAGGGCAAGCTGGTCGCCGCGTACCCGGAGATCGCCGTCCCCTGGCTCGACCTGCCGTACGTGGTGCTGCCCGGCACGCAGGACCGCCCACGCGACGCCGCCGCGGCGTTCCTGGCCAAGCTGCTCGCCGCCCCGGCCCGGGAGGTGTTCACCGGCTACGGGTTCCGGACCGCGGCGGGCTTTCCACCGGCGATGCCCGATGACGACCGGCTGCTCGCCGAGGAACGTCGGCCGGTCCCGCTGCCGACCGAGGAGACGGTCAGCGACGTGTTGACCGGCTGGAGCGGCGTGCAGCGCAGCGCCCGGATCCTCACCCTGCTGGACATCTCCGGGTCGATGGCGGCGACGGTGCCGGACGGCGGGACCCGGCTCGACGCCACCGTCCGGGCCGCCCAGGAGGGTGCGGAACTGCTGCTGGCCAACAGTGAACTCGGCATCTGGGCCTTCTCCACCAAGGTCGACGGGGAACGGGACTACCGCGAGGTCCTGCCGGTGGCCCCGCTGGGCGGTCAGCGTGAGCAGTTGGCCGAGGCGCTGGCCGGCCTGCAGGTCAAGGCGCAGGGCGGCACGGGACTCTACGACAGCACCCTGGCCGCGTACCGCGACGCGCGGCGCAACTGGACGCCGGGCCGGATCAACCTGGTGCTGGTGATGACCGACGGGCGCAACGAGGACGGCGACAGCATCGGGCGAGCCGACTTCCTCGCCGAACTCAGGCGATTGCAGGAGCCGCGTCGCCCGCTGCCGATCATCTTCATCGGCCTCGGCGGAGACATCGACCCCGAGGAGCTGAACGCGATCGCGAAGGTCACCGGCGGGCGGGTCTTCGTCACCGAGCAGCCCGGCGGGATGCGGCGCATCTTCTTCTCGGCCCTGGCCGACCTGAGCTGCCTGCCCCCGGAGTGCCGCCGATGAGCCGGGTGCTGGCGCGGCTGCGCCGCTCGCCCGGCACGCTGCTGTCGTTGCTGCTGCTCACCGCGATCGCCTTCGGTCAGCGGCCCGGGCAGGTCACCTTCGACACCAAACTCGATCTGGCCGCGAACCCGATCCACTTCATGGCCCGTGCGCTGCACCTGTGGAACCCGGAAGCCACCTCGGGGGAACTGCAGAACCAGGCGTACGGCTACCTGTTCCCGATGGGACCGTTCTTCGCCGTCGGGCAGCTGCTGGCCGTACCGCCGTGGATCACCCAACGGCTGTGGACGGCGCTGCTGCTCGCCGCGGCGTTCTACGGGCTGCTGCGGCTGGCCCGAGCCCTGAACATCGGCACCGAACCGACCCGGTACGCGGCGGCCCTCGGCTACGCGTTGGCCCCCCGGATCCTCACCGAGGTCGGTGCGCTCTCCTCCGAGACACTCGCCGCCTCGATGCTGCCCTGGGTGCTGCTGCCCCTGGTCACCGTGCGCCGGATCGGGTCACCGCGACGGGCCGCCGCGCTCTCCGCGTTGGCCGTGCTCGGCATGGGCGGGATCAACGCGGCGGTGGTGCTGCTGGCCCTGGTACTGCCCGGTGTCTGGCTGCTCACCCGCCGCTGGGACGGGCCACATCTGCGGCTGGTCGGCTGGTGGTGTGTCTGCGTGGTCGGCGTCTGCCTGTGGTGGATCGTGCCGCTGCTGCTGCTCGGCCAGTACAGCCTCCCATTCCTGGACCACATCGAGTCCTCCACCACCACCACGGCGGTGGCCTCGCTGTTCCAGGCGGTACGCGGCACCAACCAGTGGGTCGCGTACATCGTGCAGGGCGACCCGTGGTGGCCCGCGGGATGGCTGCTGATCGACCATCCCGTGCTGATGGCGCTCACCGCGGTGGTGGCGCTGATCGGGCTGGCCGGGCTGGCCGGCAACCTGCTGCCCGAGCGGCGGTTCCTGGTGGCCGGCTTCCTCACCGGGTTGACCCTGCTCACCATCGGCTACGTCGGCGCGGTGGACAGCCCGCTCTCCGAGATCGTCCGCGACCTGCTGGACGGCCCGCTGGCCCCGTTCCGCAACGTGCACAAGCTCGACCCGGTGCTGCGGCTGCCGCTGATGCTCGGCTTCGCGCACGGCGTCGACGCGGTGGCCACCCGGATGCACAACGCGCTGGCCCGACGCCGGCCCGGGATCCGACTGCGCCCGCTGGTCTTCGTGCCGGTCCTGCTGCTCGTGCTGGGGGCTGCCGCGCCGGCCTGGCTGGGGTTGCTGCGCCCCGGTCCGGGCTGGTCCGACCTGCCGCCGCACTGGCGCGCCGCGGCGACCTGGCTGGCCGACCGCGACGCGCTGGCCCGCACGCTGTTGGTGCCCGGTACCGGCTTCGGGCAGTACGAGTGGGGGCGCACCATCGACGAACCGATGCAGGCGCTGGCCGGCGCGCCGTGGGCGGTCCGCCACCAGGTGCCGCTCGGCTCGGCCGGCAACACCCGGATGATGGACACCGTCGAGGAGGTGCTGGCCAGCGGCCGGGGCTCGGCCGGGCTGGCCGACCTGCTCGCCCGCTCCGGCTTCCGGCATCTGCTGCTGCGCAACGACATCGACCGGGTGGCCCAGGCCGACGCGCCGCCGGTGGCGGTGCTGCGCCGGGCGTTGGCCGACTCGCCGGGCATCGCCCGGGTGGCCACCTTCGGCACCACCGATGCGCTGTCCCGCACGCTCGGCAGCCCGGTGGACGACGGCACCCGCTCCCTGCCGGCGGTCGAGGTGTACGAGGTGCGGCGTCCGGTGCCGACCGCCTCGGCGGTGCTCACCGCCGACGTGCCGACAGTCAGCGGTGGCCCCGAGTCCCTACTGCCCCTGCTGGAACAGGGGGTGGTGGAACGGGACCGGCCGGTGGTCCTCGCCGGCGACCGGGACGACTCCCCGGACGCCGTCGGCGAATCGTGGATCGTCACCGACGGCCTGCGACGCCGGGAACGCGACATCGGTCGGGTGCGGGACAACCTCTCCCAGACGTTGACCGCGAACGAGCCGGGACGGCAGGGGCGGGTCGCCCTCGACCTCCTGCCCTTCGCCGCGCAACGGCACCAGACGACCGCGACGTACCAGGGCATCCGGGAGGTGACGGCATCCTCGGCGGTGAGCTTCGTGGACACCCTCGGCCCGGCCGACCCGTCGCACCTGCCGTTCGCGGCGGTCGACGGGGAGTACGCCACCGCCTGGCACTCGGCACCGCTGGTCGGCCCGATCGGCCAGTGGCTCGAGGTGGACCTGGACACGCCGCGTCAGGTGGAGAGCGTGCGCCTGGCCTTCGTCAGCGACCTCGCGGTGGGCTGGCCGGTGAGCAGGTTCCGGATCACCACGGACCGGGGTTCGGTGGACCACGAGGTGGCCCCCACGCTGGGCGGTCACTCGTACTACACGCTGCCCGGGCCGACCAGCCGGGTGCGGGTGACGGTGCTGAAGATGGCTGATGGTCACCTGGACGGCGGTGTCGGAATCCGGGAGCTGTCCATCCCGGACACCGAACCCCGCCGCGCGCTGCGCGCGCCGACCGACCTGCCGACCGACCTGTCGGCGCCGCCCAGTTGGGTGTTCAGCCGAGGGCCGGCCGACCGAACACCCTGCTACCCCACCTCGGCGAGCGGCACGGAACCGGTGCCGAGCGGCGGCTCGGGCGGGGCCGGGGCGACGACCCGGGCGGCCGGTACGGTGATCCGCTGTGACCGGTTCCTGGCCCGGGTCGGTGAGGAGCCACTCGGCCTGGACCGGCTGTTCCGTAACCCGGCCGCCGGCACGTACCGGATGGAGCTGACCGCAGTGCCCCGGCCGGGTGGAGAGCTGACGCTCACCGGCACGAAGGTGACCGCGACCTCCTCGTCGCGGCTCGGCGGTGACCCGTCGGTGGCGGCGCACGCGGCGATCGACGGTGACCCGGGCACGGCCTGGCTCGCCGACACCGGCGACCTGCGTCCCACCCTTGCGCTGAGCTGGTCCGGGGAGCGCCGGATCGACCGGCTGCGGTTGCGGGCCACCCAGTCGCCGGTCGGTTCGCTGCCGCAGCGGGTGGAGATCCGCGCCGCGGACCGCGAGGTGGAGGTGCCCGTGGACGCCGACGGGACCGTCCGCTTCCCGGCGGTCCGGACCGACCGCATCGAGATCGTGGTGCGGGAGACCGAGTATCGCCTCGCCGATCAGCGCGGCAACGGCTGGCCCGCCACCGCAGGTGTCGCCGAGGTGGAGATCCCGGCGTTGGCCAGCCTGATGAGCCCGATCGACGCCGACACTCGGCTGGTCGAATCGTGTGGCGACGGCCCGACCGTCGAGCTGGACGGCTTCCGTTACGAAACCTCGATCACCGCCGACCTGGCGGACGTGCTGGCCGGGCGGCCGGTGCCGGTCCGCATCTGCGGGGAGGACGGCGCGGTACTGGACCTGCCGGCGGGGGGACACCGGCTGGCGACCTACCCTTCGGCGGGTTTCGTCGTGCAGGATGCGGCCCTTCGACCGGACGATGACCGGACTGCCGCGCCCCGATCTCGGGCGGTCACGGTGCTGGGCTGGGCGCCGACCGATCGGACGGTACGGGTTGCCGCCGGGGACCGGGCGTTGCTGGTGGTGCCGGAGAACGCCAACGCCGGCTGGACGGCCACCCTCGACGGAGAGGTGCTGGCCCCCACCCGGGTGGACGGATGGCAGCAGGCGTGGGTGTTGCCGGCTGGCAGCGGCGGGGAGGTCCGGCTCGTCTTCGCACCCGACGACGCGTACCGCAATGCGCTGGCGGTGGGCGCGGTCCTGGTGGTCGGGGTAGTGGCCCTGGCGGTCTGGCCGGTGCGGCGCCGGTCACGACCGGACGCCGGCGGAGGGTACGCGATCCCGGCCGAGGCGGCGGGCTGGGCGATCGGTGTGCTGCTGGTGGTGCTGCTCGCCGCGTTGGGCGGGGTGCTGCCGGTGGCCATCGTGCTGGCCGCGATGCTGCTGCGGCAACTGGCCGTGCGGGCCCTGCCGGTGGTGGTGCTGGGCGGGCTGACGGTGGCCACCGCGACCGCCGTGGCCGGGCGCCTGCAGGGGCACGGGCAGGAGTGGGCGTACCGCTCGTGGGTGCAGGCGGCCATGCTGGTCGCGATCGGCGCGGTGGTTGCCGCGGTGGTGCCCGTCCCCGGTGTGCGGCCCGAACCGACCATCCCGCATGATGTGACGCCGGGCACGTCCGGTGAGCCGTCGACAGCGGCGCAGGGCAAGGGCGAGGACGGGACGGTGGCGCGGTGACGACAGCGGACGACCGGGCGCTTCGGGCGGATCGACGTCGGTTCGCCACCCTGAGCCGTTCGGTGACCCTGTTCCGGGCGTTCCTGGTGGAGCAGACCGACCCCGACCACTTCTACGGGCTGCTGGCCACCGACTCGGTGCGCCAGGTCTCCGGCTACACCGCGTTGAGCGGCCGGACGGTCCTCGACGTGGGTGGCGGGCCGGGATACTTCGCCACGGCGTTTCGCGCAGCCGGTGCCCGCTACGTCGGGTTGGACCCTGACGTGGGTGACTTCTCCGCCGCCGGTGAGTCGGTGGCGGGGATGCTGCGGGGCAGCGGCACGGCGCTGCCGGTCCGCACCGGCAGCGTGGACGTGACGTTCTCGTCCAACGTGGTGGAGCACGTCGCCGAGCCACCCCGGATGCTCGACGAGATGGTGCGGGTGACGCGGCCGGGTGGGTTGCTCTTCGTGTCGTACACCCCCTGGCTGTCGCCGTGGGGTGGGCACGAGACCGCACCCTGGCACTATCTCGGTGGCGAGCGGGCCCGCCGCCGTTACGAACGGCGAATGGGACGAGCGCCGAAGAACCGCTTCCGTGAAACGCTCTTTCCGGTCTCGATCTCCGACACGTTGCGCTGGGCCCGGGGCAACGGTGACGTCGAAGTGCTGGACGCCCTGCCGCGCTACCACCCGTGGTGGGCACGGTGGGTGATCCAGGTGCCCGGCATCCGTGAGGTGGCGGCGTGGAACTTCGTGCTCGTACTGCGCCGGACCGGGGAACGACAGCCCGGCGCGGTGGAGAAAACAAAGCTGACCGGGGGTCGCGTTGCTATGTGACCAGGTAGTAACCTCGCGGCAATCTGACTGATCGACATCGACGTAATTGAGCTCCTCAGGGAGGAAAACATGAAGCACCGCGCCGTGGGTGCCGTGCTGTTCGGCGGCGGCGTACTGCTCCTGGCGCTCGCCGCCGGGCTGGTCTTCGTCGTCAAGCCGGCGATGACCAAACTGCCCTACGACCTGGATCCGTCGACCTCGGTGGCCGAGGCCAAGGGCGCGACGTTCCTCCAGATCACCAACGGTGCGGTCGCCATCAACCAGGCCGATCTCGCGTCCACCGTCCAGGTGACGCCGGAGCGCGACAAGACCGCCGCGCTCAGCGGCGATCTCGCCGGTGACAGTGTCGTCTGGCAGGTCGGCCAGACCGTCGAGCGGACGGACACCAAGGCGCTGGTCAGCGCCTACGGCGCTGAGCTGGCGCTGGACCGGGTCTCCGGAGCGGCCGTCGAGTGGAACGAGCAGTTCCTCGACGAGAGCGGCACCCCGGAGAAGATCTCCTTCGCCGGCCAGGTGTACAAGTTCCCGTTCAACGCCGCGCAGGGCAACTACGAGGTCTTCGACCGGGACCTGCGCCAGACCCGGATGGCGGAGTTCAAGGGCACCGAGGATGTCGACGGCCTCGAGGCGTACCGCTACGAGCAGGTCATCACCGACGAGAAGCTCCCGCTGGCCACCGACCGGGTGGCCCTGCTGCTCGGTGCGCTGGCTCCGGGCGCGACCTCGGGGGAGGTGGTCTACAGCAACACCCGTACGGTCTGGGTCGACCCGGTCACCGGCTCCTACGTCAACGTCCGTGAGCAGCAGAAGAAGGTGCTGGTGCCGAACGTCGGCACGCCGGTGACGCTGCTGGACGCGGACTTCTCCTACAACGAGGAGACCGTCTCCTCGTCGGTGGAGCGGGCCAAGGAGAGCCGTGGCCAGCTCAACCTCCTCGGTGTGTTCGCGCCGCTCGGGCTCGCCGTACTGGGGCTGGTGCTGATCATCGTGGCGTTGCTGGTCTCGCGCAGCCGTACTCCGGCCCGGCCGGCCGCGCACGCGGCGCCGGCCCGCGCCGCCCAACCGGCCGCTGCGGCACCGGCCGCGGACCCGACGCCGACCCGCGTCGACCAGCCGGTGGTGCGGGACGACGAGCGGGCGGCGGGGCCGTTGACCGACGAGATCCCGCCCGCGTCCACGAACTGGAAGTCCGACGAGCCGACGGTGCCGAGCCAGCGGCCCGCGCAGGACGAGTCGGAGAAGAAGTGACCGGCTGAGCAGCCGAACATGCGCCGGGGGGTGGGCCCAGACGGGTCCGCCCCCCGGCGTCTGCACGCCGGTCTGACGAACTCAGAGTCGGGCCAGCGCCCGGCGTAGCGGGTCGAGCCCGAGCGCGCCCAGGTCGAGCGCCTGCCGGTGGAACTCCCGTAGGTCGAAGTCGGCACCCTTGCGTACCTTGGCGTCGTCCCGGGCCTGAAGCCAGATCCGCTCGCCCACCTTGTACGACGGTGCCTGCCCCGGCCAGCCCAGGTAACGGTTGAGCTCGAAGCGCAGCATCTCGTCCGGTACCCGGCAGTGTGCCCGCAGGAACTCCCAGCCCAGCTCCGGCGTCCAGCGCTCACCGGGGTGGAAGTCGAACGGATTGTCCGCGGGAATCGCCAGCTCCAGGTGCATCCCGATGTCGACGATCACCCGGGCCGCACGGAACGCCTGGCCGTCCAGCATGCCGAACTTGTCGCCCGGATCCTCCAGGTAGCCCAGCTCGTCCATGAGCCGCTCGGCGTAAAGGGCCCAGCCCTCGCCATGCCCGGAGACCCAGCAGAGCAGCCGCTGCCAGCGGTTGAGCAGCTCGGCCCGGACGGCGGTCTGCCCGACCTGGAGGTGATGCCCGGGTACTCCCTCGTGGTAGACGGTGGTCACCTCACGCCAGGTGGAGAAGTCGGTGACGCCCTGCGGCACCGCCCACCACATCCGGCCCGGCCGGGCGAAGTCCTCGCTGGGGCCGGTGTAGTAGATGGAGCCGTCGCTGGTCGGCGCGATCATGCACTCGATCCGCCGGACGTGCTCCGGAATGTCGAAGTGGGTCCCGTTCAGGTCGCTGATCGCCTGGTCGGCCAGCTCCTGCATCCAGTCGCGGAAGGCGTCCTTGCCCTGAATGGTGCGGGCCGGGTCGGCGTCCAGCGCGGCCACCGCGTCGTCGATCGTGGCGCCGGGGCCGCAGATCTGCGCGGCGACCGTCCGCATGTCGGCCTCGAGCCGGGCCAGCTCCGTGAACCCCCAGGCGTACGTCTCGTCGAGGTCGACCCGGGCACCGAGGAAGTACTGCGAGGCAAGTTCGTAGCGCTCCCGCCCGGCGGCCTGCTTCTCCCGGCCGTGCGGGGCAAGCTCGGTGCGCAGGAACTGGCCGAACTCGGCGGTCGCCGCGGTGGCCGCCGCCGCACCTCTGCGCAGGTCGGCACCGAGCGTGCCGTCAGCACCGAGCCGCTCGACCAACCCGTGGAAGATGTTGTCGCCCTCCGGGTCCACCCAGCTGTCGCACTGCTTGGCCACCTCCAGCAACTGCGCCCGTGAGCTGACCCGCCCGGCGGCGGTCGCCTCGCGCAGCGTGGTCTTGTACGCCTCCAGCGCACCGGAGAAGAGGTTCAGCCGGCTGGCGATGTTGGCCCGCGCCTCGTCGCCCTCGGTCGGCATCAGGTCGAAGACCATCCGGATCTCGTGCAACCCACTGGTGATGACGCTGACCTCGCTGGTCGTCTCGCCGGCGGCGTAGCGGTCGAGTTCGAGTCCCAACCGCTCCTGCATCGCCTCCCGGGCGGTGCGCTCGGCCTCCGTGTCCGGCTCCGTCGCGTCGAGGTCGGCCAGGGCGCGCCGGGCCAGCTCGGCGCGGGCGGCGTACCCCTCCGGTGATAGATCGTCCAGCCGGTCGTCGTGGCCGGCGATGCCGACGTAGGTGGCGCCGGTCGGGCTCAGCTCGGCCCAGTCGGCCACGTAACGGTTCGCGAGGTCGTCGATTCGTCCCACGCTGCGAACCCTACGCGAGGCGGGAGCGCCGATGGTGCACGCCGCCCTCGGGTCAGGGCAGCAGGTCGGCGGGGTCGAAGCGCGTCGGCATCGCCCACGGGGACGCCTCCTCGGTCGATCAACGCCCTACCAATGTAGGTGGTTTCTGTGGTGCGCGACACGGTGGCCGAAATCCGCGGGACAATGTCGTGCCCCAGGAGCAGAGTGTCAGGGGTGACAGCGGACTTGACTCCTGACCGGCCGGCGCTGCGGAGCTGGCTGCCCGGCTTCGTCGCCCTTGCCGCGATCTGGGGCTCCAGCTTCCTGTTCATCAAGGTCGGGGTGGCGGAGCTGCACCCACTGCACCTCACCCTCTACCGCGTCGCCGCCGGCGCGCTGACGCTGCTGGTGGTGCTCGCGGTGCTGCGTGACCGGCTGCCTCGCGACGCACGCGTCTGGGGCCACCTCGCGGTGATCGCCGCCTTCGGCGTGGCGCTGCCCTTCACCCTCTTCGGCTACGGCGAGCAGCGGGTCGAGTCGATGCTCGCCGGCATCTGGAACGCCACCACTCCGCTGGTCGTGCTGCCCCTGGCGGTGCTGCTCTTCCGCACCGAGCGGTTGAGCGTACGCGGTGCCGTCGGGCTGGCCCTCGGCTTCGCCGGGGTGATGGTGGTGCTCGGCGTCTGGCAGGGCGTCGGCGGGGCACACTTCATCGGCCAGGTGATGTGCTTCGGCGCGGCGGCCTGCTACGGCCTCGCCATCCCGTACCAGAAGAAGTTCATCGCCGGCAGCTCGCTGTCGGGGCTGTCCCTGTCGGCGGCGCAACTGGTGGTCGCCACCGTCCAGCTCGCCATCGTGGCGCCGATCGTGGCCGGCCCGCCGCCGCTGCCGACGACGCTGTCCCCCCGGGTGCTCGCGGCGGTGCTGGCACTCGGCGCCCTCGGCACCGGGCTGGCCTTCGTGATCCACCTACGCAACATCCGGATCGTGGGAGCGTCCACCGCGTCCACCGTGACCTACCTGATCCCGGTCTTCGCGGTGCTGATCGGCGTCGTCGTGCTCGACGAGCGGCTCACCTGGCACCAGCCGGTCGGCGCGCTGATCGTGCTGCTCGGCGTCGCCGTGTCGCAGGGCCTGATCGGCCGGCGGCGTCGCCGGGCCGCGCCGGGCGTGGGCACCCCGACGGTACCCGTCGTCGAGCCCGCCGCCCGTTGACCGTGGCCCGGTCCGGCCTACCGTCCCGGCCAGGTCCATGATCAGCTCCGTTCCGCCGAAGTGGCGGTGTCCGCCAGGCCCGGATACCGCAAACCCGCCGATACGACGAACGCCGGTGAGCCGGGTGGTTGGGCGCAGGCTCGGGCGGCAGTCAGCTGTGCGTCCAGGCGACCAGGTCGTCGGCCGACCAGGTGTTGACCACGCGGTCGGCGGGGACGCCGCAGCGGGCCGCCCGCTCGCAGCCGAAGCGCTGCCAGTCGAGCTGACCCGGGGCGTGCGCGTCAGTGTTGATGGCGAAGAGGCAGCCGGCCTCCAGCGCCCGCCGGATCAACCGCTTCGGCGGGTCCTGCCGCTCCGGACGGGAGTTGATCTCCACGGCGGTGTCGTGCTCCACACAGGCCGCGAAGACAGCGTCTGCGTCGAAGTTGCTCTCCGGGCGGCTCCGGGCACGGTGCCCCCGATCACCTGGTCCGGTCACCCCGGCCGGCCGGGACAGCACCATCCGGCCGGTGCAGTGGCCGAGGATGTCCAGGTGCGGGTTGGCGATCGCGGCCAGCATCCGGCGGGTCATCTTCGCCCGGTCGTCGTTCAGCCCGCTGTGCACCGACCCGACCACCACGTCCAGCCGGGCCAGCAACTCCTCGTCCTGGTCGAGCGAGCCGTCGGCGAGGATGTCCACCTCGATGCCGGTGAGAATGCGAAACCCCTCCGGCAGCGCCTCGTTCAGCTGGGCCACCTGGTCGAGCTGGCGGCGCAGCCGGTCCGCCGTCAGCCCCCGAGCCACCTTGAGCCGGGGCGAGTGGTCGGTCAGCACCAGGTACTCGTGGCCCAGCTCCACCGCAGCCAGCGCCATCTCCTCGATCGGGGACCCGCCGTCGGACCAGTCGGAGTGGGTGTGACAGTCGCCGCGCAGGGCGGCACGCAGAGCGGCGGCCTCGGCGTCCAGGTCGGTGCCCTCGGTGGCGACCAGCCGGCGCAGGTAGACCGGCTCCTCGCCGGCCAGCGACTCGGCCACGCAGCGGGCGGTCACGTCGCCGACCCCGGCCAACTCGGTGAGCTTGCCGGCGCGGCTCCGCTCGGCAACCTCCGCGCCCGGCATCGCGGCCAGTGCGTTCGCCGCCGACCGGAAGGCGCGTACCCGATAGGTGGCCTCGTTCGCGCGCTCCAGCAGGAAGGCGATCCGGCGTAGGTCGGCGACGGGATCGCGGCTCATGCCGGCACTCCGCTGCGCTGCGTGCCGCCCTGAGGCACCGACGCGCTGCGCTGATGATTCGCTCGCTGGCGCTCGCTCATGGGTTGCAACCTACGCGCCCGCGCCGCCGGTCGCGGGACGACCGGCGGCGCGGGAATGTGGTGGTACGAGGGGTCAGGCGTACGGCAGCCGCACGAGTGAGCGGTCACCGACGCCGAGGGTGGTGGTGTTGTTCCCGATCGCGGACCAGATCTCCACCCGCACGGTGCCGCCGCGCAGGTTGCCCAGGGCGCCGGTGCTGGAGTGCAGCCCAGCCGACTGGGTGTAGTGCTCCCAGCCCGGCACCGGGTCGGTGGCGAAGTAGCGGTACGTCTCCACCCGCTCCCAGCTCCCGTCACCGGTCAGGTCGTACGAGATCCGGGCCTGTACCCCGTTGCCGACCGACTGGCCGGCGTCGAGGAAGAGGTCGAACGCGGTCTGCCCGCCGTTGTGGTTCAGGTTCAGTCCGGTCGCGGTGAACACCACCGGGTTCGTCGGCGTGCCGTCGCGGTTGGTGCCGCCGGCACTGGCCACCGTGCTGGTGCCGGCGGTGCCGGCCGCGCCCAGGCCACCGCCGGACAGCAGGTAGCGGACCGGCGCGCTGGACGGCGGATCGGTGGGCGTCGGAGTCGGCGTGGGCGTCGGGGTAGGGGTAGGGGTAGGAGTAGACGTCGGCGTCGGGCTGGGGCTCACACCGCCGCCGCCGCTGCCACCGCTCCAGGTGTGCGCACCGCTGGTGGCGGTACGGCCGGCTGCCACGTTCAGCTGGGTGCCGTCGGAGAACCGTACGGTCAGCGCCGAGTTGGAGATGTTGCTGGCCACGTAGGTCCGGGCTCCGTTGCGGTTGAACACGGCGGCCAGCGGGTGGTTGGCGGTGATCCCGGTGTCGACCCGGCCCAGGGCGGCCAGGTTGCGGACCCAGTGGAAGGTGTGTGCCCGGCTCTCGCCCTCCTCCGGGGTGTAGCCGGGGTTGGCGCGCAGCTTCGCCAGTGCGGCGTCTGCGTCGCCGAGCGCCAGGAACTGCCAATGGATGTCCTGCCACACGGTCGGCTCACCGCCGTTGTTGCGGACCAGCTCCGCGTACTTGATGGAGTTGTAGTTCGGGTGGTAGCCCAGGTAGAGGTGCCCACCGGTGACGGGCAGCAGGTTGATGCCCTGGATCATCTCCGGCTCGGCGCTGAACCAGGTGGCGTACGCACCGCCGTCGCCCCAGACCATGCCCACGTTGGAGTGCCCGAACGCGGCGGGGAAGTTCTCGTCGTTGACGTCGAACCAGTACTCGTGGATCGCCGCCGCCTGGGTGGTGTAGAGGTAGATGCCGGCGTCGCGTACCGCCGTGTTCCCGGTGGCCTGCCCCCACTGGATCAGGGCGTTGGCGAAGTTCATCCCCTCCGACGACGACTCCTGGTTGTTGCCGCTGGCGAACGCGCCGTGCCCGGACGCCCAGTCGTGGCCGGCGTAGATGTCGAAGTCGCGCAGGTACGGGAAGCGGGTGTCCGCCCGGTCGTAGTTGTTGGCGTCCCGGATCAGCAGGTCGATCATGCCGCCGTACTGCTCCTGGCGGGCCCAGGCGGGGTCGAACTTGGCCAGCGTCGCGGCGGCGGCGATGTAGTAGCCGTAGTGGAAGTGGTGGTCGTTGAGTTCCTGGTCGGAACCGTACGAGGCGGGGTAGCCGATCAGGGTGCCCCACCGCTGGTCGTAGTAGAAGAGTCGCTCGGTCTCGCCGGGTGAGGCGGTGAGCCAGTCGTTGAGCGTGGACCGGATCGCGTTCAGCGCGGAGGTCCGCGTCTCGACGTCGCCGACCAGGTCGGCGATCTCGGCGATCCGGGCCGCCCGGCCGAGCCCCTTGCCGGTCCAGTAGGTGTCCCCGCCGCGCTGGTCCATCGGGTTGCTCCGGACCGCCGCCAACTGCTGCCGCAGCGTGGTCAGGTCGGCTCCGGCGCCGGTGGCGACGGCGGGCAGCTCCGGCAGTACGCCGTGGAACTGCATCGAGGTGCGGAACTCGCCGACACCGGTGACCACCTTCATCCGACCACGCGCCGACGGGTAGGTCGGCGTGATCGGGGTGACGCCGGACAGGGCCTTCCACTGGTGCGGGTAGAGGCTGACCACGGTCCGCGTCTCGCTGCCCTCGCGGGGCGTGGTGGTGAACGTGTAGCGGGTCTCCACCCGGCTGCTCGCCTGGTTGTACGTGTAGGCGACGCGGGTGCCGGTGACGTGGGCGTGCGCGTACTGGCCGTAGGTGCTGGCGAGCTGCGCGCGGGCCGTGCTGTCGCCGGTGCTCGGCAGCAGCGCGACGGAGAAGTAGCCCCGCCCGGCGAGGGTGGAGGTGATCCGGTTGCCGCTGACGGTCCAGCTGGCGCCGGTCGGCGCGTACGCCACGTAGTCGTGGCCGCGGACGGTGAAGCCGATGGTGGTCCCGCTGTTGGACCAGACGGTGGGGGTACCGCCGGTCGCGTTGATCACCGCGTCGCCACCGCTGCTGCGGAAGTACGCGAACGGCAGACCGTGGCCGATGGTGGCGCGCAGGGTCCGCGACCCGTCACTCCAGTAGGGGGTGACCGTCCAGTCCGTCCAGTCGTCCACCAGCACGTTGGGGGCGCCGAGCCCGGCCACCCCGACCCGGATGTCCTCGACGTAGGGGTACTTGAACTCGCCGACGCCGGTCGCGGTGCCGGTGATGGTGGGCGTGGAGGTGGCGGAGAGGCCCAGACCGTCGGTGACCGGCTGGTACGCCACCGGGTGCGCGTGCAGCGGCTCGCTGAAGGTGCAGTTCAGGCGCTTCCAGAGCAGCGAGGACCACCAGTCGTTGGTGGGTACCGGCCCCGGCGGGGCGGCGGTGGTGGCGAACTGCCGGGGGTTGGTGGTCAGGTTCCCGCAGCCGCCGGGGAGCGGGCCGACGGGGGTGGTGGTGTAGCTGCCGGCGCCGACCGGGGCGGCCTGCGCCGCGGAGGAGGCGGTGACGGCCAGGCCGCCGAGGACGAGGGCCGCCGCGGCGGTGGCGGCCAGCAGCCGGTGGTGGGGGCGGCGTGGGACGGGAGGTCGCATCTTTCCTCCATCGCGTGCCGGTCCGGCCGCGCCGGTCGGCGCACGCTTCGTCGGTATTGTCAGGTTAAGGGGGTGAGAGAGCGCTCTCTCGGTGGTTAACCGGACGGTAGTTCACCGGCAAGACCTGCGTCAATGTTTCCGACTGATGAAACGCAGATGACGCGACACGCCCGCTGGCGCGCGAGCGATCCGCCAGCCGGCCCGCGAGCGATGCGTCGGCTCAGCGCGTCGGCGGCTTCGCCGGGCAGCCGTGCTTTCGGTGCCACGCGGCGACCTCGGCCGCCGGCTCGCGGTTGCCGCCCTTGCGCCACGAGTCGAGGTACGGCGCCGGCCAGACGACACCCCGACGGATCCACCAACCGTCCTCACCCAGACACGGCGGGGAGATGCCGAAGTGCAGGTGGCAGACGTTGTTGGCGTTGCCCGTCCGGCCCAGGGTGCCGAGCTGCTGACCGGCCCGGACCCGTATCCCCGGGTCGATGCCCGGGGTGATCTCGGTCAGGTGCGAGCCGTAGTAACGCACCCCGTCATCGCCGAGCACCGACACCGACAGGCCGCCGTTGTACGGCCCCTGCGGACCCCGCTTGTCGTACCGGTCACGGCGGCTGACCTCGCCGATCGTGCCGTCGGTGACCGAGACCACCGGCTCGCCGCAGTCGGCAAAGATGTCCGTCCCCGGATACGCCGAATGGGTCGGGTGGTAGGCCACCTTCTTCGCGCGTACCGGAAAGACGTGCGGCAACCCCGCACGGGTCGGCACCGCCGTCGCCGCCGGCTGGTCGGCGGTGTCCGGCGTCGAGCCGGTCGCGGCCGGCGTGCCGGCGGTGGCGGGCGTGCCGGTGGCGGGCGTACCGGTGGCGGCGGGCGTGCCGGCAGACGGTGAGCTGGTCGCGGCCGTCGGGCCGGCCGCCGGCGGCGCCCCGCAGCCGCCGACGGCGAACACCGACACCAGCAGCAGCGCGTACGCCGGGCGGCGTCCGATCGTCAGCGAGACCACCCGGTCATCCTGACAGACTCGGTACGGTGAACGGACAGCCGTCCATGCGTGGGAGGAGTGCGGGCACCGATGATGCCGTACAACCCGTCAGGCCTCTTCCCCTCCGGGCGGCC
The DNA here is from genome assembly GCF_900109115.1 of Micromonospora phaseoli. Taxonomy (GTDB): domain Bacteria; phylum Actinomycetota; class Actinomycetes; order Mycobacteriales; family Micromonosporaceae; genus Micromonospora; species Micromonospora phaseoli. The sequence continues at coordinate 131,341 of NZ_FNYV01000013.1, read as the reverse complement.
CCCACGCCCCACCTACCGGGAACCGCACCCGGTCGGCGGCGCCAGCGTCGCGGCGGGCGCCATCGGCACGATCGCCTGGCTGGGCCTCTTCGGCCTGCTCGGGCGCAGCCTCGCCGGGTACGCCTGGTGGACGCTGCTCGCCGCGGGCCTGGCCTGGCTCGCCGCCCTGGTGCTGGCCCGGTACGGCGACCGGGGGGCCGCCGCCGGGATAGCGATCGTCACCGCCGGAGGCCTGAGCATCGTCACCGCCGCGGTCGTCACCAGGTGGGTGACCAGCGGAGACTGGCCACTCTGGTGACCCCACCGGCGGTGACTGCGGTGCGTCGTCGTGCATGCACTGAAACCCATCTTGACTGGATCGCCGTAACTCGGCACTCTCCCGGTATGGCCTGGACCACTCCGCGGATGGACCCCGACCGCAGCCGCCGTCGCCTACAACTGCTGGCGCAGTTGGCGGATGCGCGCTCGGTACGCGAACGTGAACGGCCACAACGCGCCCGCACCGAGCGGCTGCGCCAGCTGATCGCCACCCGCCGTCGACTGGCCGGCTGAACACCTCGGAGATCCTTCCCCAGGAATGACCGGCCCTTCGGGGCGTTGACCGGTCGCCTGCCGACCCGACCGGCTAACCTGCACGCTTAACGGGTCGGCGTGTGCTGTGCCGAGGCAACTTGGGGGAACCGTGTCGTACTTCGCTGCGGCCGTGCTGCGCGAAAAGGGCGGCTGGACGGCCGCCGAGCTGAACCTGCGGGGCACCGCCGACGTCGACGAGGTCGCCGATCGGCTGCGTGACGCCGCTCCGGACGCCGACCTGTCGCTGCTCTTCGTCGAGGCGGACGACACCTACCTGGTCATCCTGCGTCTCGACGAGGGTGAGGACCTGCGGGTCTTCGGCTCCGACTCGGCGTACGCGGAGGAATCCCGGCTGGGTGCCCTGCTGGTCGGTGACCTCAAGACGTCGGTCACCGGACTGGACGACACGGAGGAGGCGCGTCCGGCCGCCACGGGTGGGGACGACACCGAGCAGCCCGCCGTCGACCCGGAGGCGGACCCGGTGGGCGAGGCGGATCTCCTCACCGACCTGGGTATCCCCGCGCAGCGGCTGCTGTCGCTCTGCGCCCACGAGGGGATGATGCCGGCCGACGTCACCGCCGAGATCTGCCAGGTGCTGGGCTGCGTCGACGAGGTCGAGGAGCTGCGTGAGGTCTGAGCCGGCTGATACCGCGTCTGCGCGCGGTGCCGGCCCGCTTGGCGGTGCGGGGCCGGTTGGCGGTGCCGAGCCCGCCGACGTGACCGACCCGGCGCTGGGCACGGTGCGGCCGGGACAGCCCACGCCCGGCTCGCTCGGCCGCGTCGGCCCGGGGGCGGACGAGGGCTTGGCCGACCCGACCGGCACCGGCCGGCGGCAGCGGCACGAACTCTGGATGCGCCGGGCCATCGAGGTCGCGGTGACCGGCCCGGACGACGCCGCGCCGGCGTCGGCGGGCGGTGCCTCCGACCCGGCCGCGGGTGGTCCCGACCTGCCCGGCGACGTGCCGGTGGGCGCGGGTGGGCGCGACGTGGCGGTGGGCGTCGGTGATCCTGGCCTGTCCGGCGACGTGCCGGTGGGTGCGGTGGTCTACGGACCGGACGGCCGGGAGCTGGCGATCGGCCGCAACGAGCGGGAGCTGACCGGCGACCCGACCGCGCATGCCGAAGTGCTCGCGTTGCGTGGTGCGGCCCAGCGGTTGGGGCACTGGCGGCTGGACGGCTGCACCCTGGTGGTGACCCTTGAACCCTGCACCATGTGCGCCGGCGCATCGGTGCTGGCCCGGGTCTCGACCGTGGTCTTCGGCGCCTGGGAACCGAAGACCGGTGCCGCCGGCTCCCTCTGGGACGTGCTGCGCGACCGCCGGCTCAACCACCGCCCCGAGGTCTACGGCGGCGTGCTGGCGACCGAGAACGCGGCCATCCTGCGCGCCTTCTTCCGCTGAGGACCTTCCCGTCGATCTAGGGCGTATCGCCGTGACTGGATCTCCTTCGGCGACGATTCGCCCTAGATCGACGAGCAGCGAGAAGTGCTTCGATGATCGACGAGGGGTCGTAGAGGTCGGCGGCGGTGGCGTAGTGCACGAGCCAACCCTGGCGTTGAAGCCAATTGTGGCGGGAACGGTCACGCCTCAGACGGTGGGCGTCGAGGTGAGACGAGCCGTCGTACTCCACCGCGATCAGATGGTGTGGGTCGCCGAGGTCGAGGCGGTAGCGGAGGCGGCCGGCCTGCTGCACGGGAAACTGCGGTACGAAGTCCGTGATCCCAGCGTCGTGCAGTATCAGCCGAAGTAGCGTTTCCTGCCGGCACTCCGCCCGACCGTCGGCGAGAGGCACCAGTTCTCTGGCCTGCCGTACGCCCCGCAGGCCGTCGTGACGCGCCACTTCGGCAAGCAGGTCGGCGCTGTCCACGGCCCCGGCGAACAGGGCGGCATCGAGCACGGGTAACGCCTGCCGACGAGGCAACGTGCGGGCCAGGTCTACCGCACACCGGGCCGGCGGGGCGCAGGGAAGCCCGAGTAGCCGGATGACGTGGTCAAGCGGGAGTACGGACTGGTGGGCCGTCACCCCTCGACGCTGCGGAAATGGGGTCGTCGCCGGGACCAGCAAGTGAACCGTCTGGCTTTGAGCGACACCGAAGCCGTGCAACTGCGCGGCGCTCTGGAAGCCCAGCACCACCAACGGTGAGGCGGCGCGCAGCGCACAGCGCGCCCGACTCAGGAGCCCTGGCTCGTCCGGTCCGGAGACGTAATAGCCTCGGTGAACCCGGTGCAGGCGCGTCGTCCGGCTGGCCCGCCACCGGATGGCACCGGCGGAAAGCCCCGCGTCGCGCAGCTGGCTGAATTGCTTGGGAGGCAGGCCCATCGGAATCTGCCAGGGAAGGGCCGCCGCCTGCGCGTAGAGATCCATGGCTGGTCACTCTGCCCAGCGAGCCCCTCCGAGTTCCGCCCCGGCCGCGCGCCCTGTGGACAACGGGAACCCTTGTGGAAAACCCCCACCCCCACACCGCATCTGCTAGGGACGGCGCCCCTGCCTCGCCGATCTAGGGACTATCGCTGTCGTTGGAGATCAACTAGCGACGATTCGCCCTAGATCGACGAGGCGGGTGAGGTCGGGCGCTCAGGCGGTGATCGTGTCCAGGGCGACCTCCACCATCTGGCTGAAGGTCTGCTCACGCTCCTGCGAGGTGGTCTTCTCGCCGGTCTTGATGTGGTCGCTCACCGTCAACAGCGTCAAGGCGCGAGCCTTGAACCGGGCGGCGATGGTGTAGAGCGCGGCAGACTCCATCTCCACCGCCAGCACGCCGTACTCGGCGAGGCGGTCGTAGAGGTCCGGCCGGTCGGTGTAGAAGGCGTCCGCGGCCAGGATCGGCCCGACCCGCATCGCGATGCCGCGCCGCTCGGCCACCTCGACCGAGGTACGCAGCAACCCGAAGTCGGCGACCGGGGCGTAGTCGATCAGCCCGTCGAAGCGCATCCGGTTCATGTTCGAGTCGGTGGACGACCCGATCGCGGCGATCACGTCCCGCAACTGGAGGTCCTCGCTGAGGGCGCCGCACGAGCCCACCCGGATCAGCGACTTCACTCCGTACTCGTTGACCAGCTCGTGTGCGTAGATCGAGGCCGACGGCATGCCCATCCCGGAGCCCTGCACGGAGACCTCGACGCCGTTCCAACGGCCGGTGAAGCCCAGCATGCCCCGGACCGTCGAGTAGCAGGTCGCGCCTTCGAGGTAGGTCTCCGCGATCCACTTGGCCCGCAGGGGGTCACCCGGCATCAGGACCCGCTCGGCAATCTCGCCCGGCTTCGCGCCGATGTGCGTACTCATGGCAGAGATCCTGCCAGGCCGGCCTGGCCGGGACCGGTTCGGCGTCGGAAACGGTGGTCCTGTACCCTCGTCGGCGGTGGCGTGTCCGAGCGGCCTAAGGAGCACGCCTCGAAAGCGTGTGAGGGTTTACGCCCTCCGAGGGTTCAAATCCCTCCGCCACCGCTCGTCAACAGCGTGAACGCCCGGCACGGTCCGTGAGGATCGACCGGGCGTCTCCGTTTCCAGGCCGTCGATCACCGTGAGTGATCGATTGCCTTCACTGTGATCTCATGCCATGGTGTCCTCATGATCCCCGCCGAGGCCGCTCCCGTGCCACACCCCTTCAACGTCGACGCGGATGGCATCGACCGGACGCCCGGCCCGGACAAGCACCCCTACTACGCGCGGTTCGCCGCCTCCGGCTCAGGTGTCCTGCCGGTGGTCCGGCAGGTCGGCGGGGAGTGGCTGCCGGCGCTGCTGATCTGCCGGTACGACGACGTCCGGGAGGTGCTGCGGCGGCAGGATCTGTTCTCCCGGGCCACCGCCGCCCATGCTGACCAGGTCGATGTCTCCGGGACGATGCTCGGGATGGACGGTGCGGAGCACGCCAAGGTCCGGGGCACGGTGAAGGACAGCTTCACCAAGCCTGCCGTGTCCGAGCTACGCGACACGGTGCGCGCGGCCGCCGAGGCGCAGCTTGCTGTGCTGGTCGCCAAGGGCGGCCGGGCGGATCTGGTCGGTGACTTCGCCGTACCGTTCGGCCTGAACGTGATCTCCGATCTGCTCGGCCTGCCGGAGCCGGATCGGGCGCAGTTCCGCCGCTGGGGCGACATGTTCATGGGCTCGGGCGACCTCAGCCGCGCCGAGGCCGCGCGGTCCGCCGAGGAGATGGGCGGCTATCTGTGGCAGCAGTTGGACGGGCGGCGGGGTTGCCCGAGCGATGACCTGATGACCCGGATCGCCACGGCGGCGGCGGACCAGCCGGTGGACGTCCAGGTCAAACTGCCCCTCTCGTTGATCGTCGGCGGGTGGGAGACCACGGCCAGCTCCATCTCGACCTTCGTGTACCTGCTGCGCACCCGCCCGTACGCCGGGCACGACTGCGCGTGGGATCACCTGCTGCAGCATCCGGAGCAGGTGGACGGGGCGGTCGCGGAGTTGGAGCGGCTGCACTCGACCTCCAACGGCGACGAGATGCCCCGCCGGGTGATGGCGGATGTGACGCTGCCCAGCGGTGCGCGGCTGACCGAGGGCGACATCGTGATCCCGTCGCACGACGCCGCGAATCGGGATCCGCGGGTCTTCACCGACCCGGAGCGGATGGACTTCGGGCGGGACCCGAACCCGCACCTCTCCTTCGGTTACGGCCCGCACTACTGCATCGGCGCGCACCTGGGGGCGCTGGAGGTGCGGGTCGCGCTGGCGCTGCTGCTGCGGGAGTTGCCGGGGTTGCGGCTGGCGGTGGCCCCGGACGAGGTGCGGTGGAAGCAGGGGCACGCCATCCTCGGCCCCGTGGAGCTGCCAGTCACCTGGTGAGGATCGTGCGCCCGTCCAGTCCCCCATGTCTGACCGACCGGACATGGTTTTTGATCTACGTATCCCTAGGATGTGTGAGCGGCTACGGGGATACGGGGGTTTCGATGCGGCGGAAGCTTGCGGGACTGACAGTTCTGACGGTGTTGACCGGGCTGGCGGTGGGTGCCCCCGCGCGGGCGGCGGACGAGTTCCGGATTATCACCCGGGACGGTCTCGTGATGCAGCACCACCGGGTGCCGAAGGCGGTCACCCCGGTGCAGGGGACGGGCGAGACCCGGTCCGACTTCGACGGGGACGGTGTCGACGACATCGCGGCCGCCTCCGAGACCATCAACTACAACTATTCGGCCCACTACCCGAGCGGTCTGGTCGTGGTGCGGTACTCGTCCGCGCCGCAGCTCGACTATCTGATGGGCTCGTTGACGAACAACACCTCGTCCAGCTTCGGTGTCGCCTTGGTCGCCGGTGACTTCAACGGTGACGGCTACGACGACCTGGCGATCGGTGATGATGGCGAGGTCGACCAGAGCAACAAGGCCCGGGGCGGCGGCGTCTGGGTCATTCCGGGCAGCCCCACCGGCCTGGTGGTCGACTCGACCACGCATTTCAACCAGAGCTCGCCGGGTGTGCCGGGCGCCTCCGAGGACTACGACGCCTTCGGCGCGTCCCTGGCGGCTGGCGACATCAACGGCGACGGGCGCGACGACCTGGCGATCGGTGCCTTCAAGGAGGCGATCGGCGACGTGCTGGAGGCCGGTGCGGTCACCGTCCTCTACGGCGGGGTCGGCGGGCTGACCACCGCCGGGGTGCAGCAACTGCACCAGGACCAGGCCGCGGTGCCCGGCTCGGCGGAGAAACGCGACCACTTCGGGATGGCCCTGGCGATCGGGAAGGTCAACAACAACAAGTACGCCGACCTGGTCATCGGCGCGCCGCACGAGAACGACGGCAAGTCCTGGGACGGCACCGGGATGGTCACCCTGATGTGGGGGTCGGCCAGTGGCGTGAAGCTCAGCGGCGCCACCTCGGTCACCGGCGCGGGGGTGTACAAGGCGACCGGGCGCAGCGACACCGTCGCCTGGTACCTCGGCGATTCACTCGCGATCGGAGACGTCAACGGCGACGGGCTGGGCGAGGTGGTCGCCGGAGCGTCGGGTGCACAGACCCCGCACATCAACGGCGGGCTGGTCGCGGTCTTCACCGGGCGCACGGGTGGTCTCTCCGGCAGCGCCGTGAAGATCTTCACGCAGCGTACGGCCGGTGTGCCGGGCTCGCCCGAGACCGATGACCGGTTCGGTGCGACGCTCGCGGTGGGCGATGTGACCGGCGACGGTCGGGCGGACGTGCTGGTCGGCGCGCCGGGCGAGGCGATCGGTACGAAGTCCGGGGCGGGCACGGTCGCCCTGCTGAAGGGGAGCAAGTCGGGGCTGACCGGCACCGGCGCCCAGGGATTCGACCAGGACCACTCGGTGGTGCCGGGCGGCGCGGAGCGCGCAGACGAGTTCGGTGCCTCGGTGGCCATCCTCAACCTCAACGGCACCGGCCCGCTGGACGCCGTGGTGGGATCGCCGGGCGAAGAGGTGGCCGGTGATCTGGCGGGGTACGGGTCCGGGACGATTTCCCGGTTCCACGGGGCCTCCGGTGGACTCGTCCCGCAGTCCAGCTCGTGGAGCGGACGTTCGTTGAACACCGACCGCGTCCAGCTCATGAACTACAGCGAGTGCTTCGCCGGCCGGTAGCGAGCGATCAAATGGGGGTTCTGATGCGACGAAGAGTCGCTGGAGTTTCGGTGCTGGCGCTTGCGGCCGGCATGGCGGTTGGTACGCCCGCACAAGCGGCGGCCGACGAGACCCGGACCATCACCCGGGAAGACGTGGTGCTGCAATTCCACCGGGTGGCGAAGACGACCACGCCGGTGAACGGGACCGGGCCGACCCGGTCGGATTTCGACGGTGACGGCGTCGACGACGTCGCGGCCACCGGCGACCCGGGCGAGTTCCGCCTGCCGCACCACCCGACCGGGGTGGTCGTGGTGCGCTACTCGTCCGCGCCGCAGGTCGACTACTTCGCAGGGGTTCTCTCGTCCGACGGCGGCTGCTCCTGCTTCGGCATCTCGCTCGTCGCCGGTGACTTCAACGGGGACGGCTTCGACGATCTGGCGATCGGCGACATGGACGAGGTCGACCCGGGCAACAAGACCCACGCCGGCGGGGTCTGGGTCATCCCGGGTAGCCCTGCGGGCCTGGTGGTCGACTCGGCGCAGCACTTCAACCAGAGCTCGCCCGGCGTTCCCGGCGGCGCGGAGGACTACGACTGGTTCGGTTCGGCGCTCGCGGCCGGTGACATCAACGGCGACGGGCGCGACGACCTGGCGATCGGCGCGTACCAGGAGGCGATCGGGAGCGTCAAGGACGCGGGCGCGGTCACCGTCCTGTACGGCGGCGTCGGCGGGTTGACCACCATCGGTGCGCAGCAGCTGCACCAGAACCAGGCCGCGGTACCCGGCTCCGCCGAACGCGGTGACCACTTCGGTCGGACCCTCGCCATCGGGAAGGTCAACAACAACAAGTACGCCGACCTGGTCATCGGCGCCCCGGGTGAGAACGACGGCCAGTCCTGGAACGGCACCGGCATGGTGACCCTGATGTGGGGGTCGGCCAGCGGGGTGAAGCTCAGCGGAGCCACCTCGGTCACCGGGGCGGCGATCTACCCGAAGACGGGCGACCCGAACGCGGTCGCGTGGTATCTCGGCGAGACGCTCGCGATCGGTGACGTGAACGGCGACGGTCTCGGCGAGGTGATCGCCGGTGTGCCCGGCGCGCAGAACCCGGCCATCTACGCGGGTCTCATCGCCGTCTTCACCGGCCGCACCGGCGGCCTGTCCGGCAGCGCGGTGAAGGTCATCAGTCAGCGTACGGCCGGTGTGCCGGGGAGTGCTGAGCAGGACGACAGGTTCGGCGGGGCGCTCGCGGTCGGTGACGTGACCGGCGACGGTCGGGCTGACGTGCTGGTGGGCGCGCCGGGCGAGGCGATCGGCACGAAGACCGGGGCGGGCACGATCGTCCTGCTGAAGGGCTCCGCCTCCGGGCTGACCGGCACCGGTGCCCAGGGCTTCGACCAGGACCACGCGGTCGTCCCGGGCGGTACGGAGCGCGACGACAAGTTCGGTAACTCGGTGGCGATCCTCAACCTCGACGGCACCGGCCCGCTGGACGCGGTCGTGGCGTCGGACGGGGAGGAGGTCGCGGGCGACCAGGCCGGGCACGCCTCTGGCACGATCTCCCGGTTCCACGGCTCCGCCGCCGGGCTCGTCCCGCAGGCCGGCTCGTGGAGCGGCCTGTCGCTGCGTACCGATCTGGTCTGGCCTCGGCGTTACGGCATGCGGATCGCCGGCCCGCAGAGCGGCGGCGCGCTCTACTGAGCGTGCCCGACTCAGCACAACAACGATCACTGAGAAACGGGGTTTCGATGCGACGCAGAGTCGCTGGAGTGTCTGTGTTGGCGGTCGCCGCCGGCATGGCGGTGAGTGTGCCCGCCCAGGCGGCGGCGGACGAGTTCCGGACGGTTACCCGGGACGGGATCGTCCTGCAATACCACCGGGTGGCGAAGGCGGTCACCCCGATGAAGGGGACGGGTGCGACCCGGTCCGACTTCGACGGTGACGGCGTCGACGACATCGCCGCCTCCGCCGACCCGTTCGAGCACAGCCTGCCGCAGTCGCCGGCGGGCCTGGTGGTGGTGCGTTACTCGTCGGCGCCGTATGTCGACTACTACGCGACGGCGGTCTCGCCGGCCGGCGGCTGCGTCTGCTTCGGCACCGTCCTCGCCGCCGGGGACTTCAACGGCGACGGCTACGACGACCTGGCCGCCAGTGACCAGGAGGAGTACGACCCGGGCGCGAAGGTGCACGGCGGTGGGGTGTGGGTGATCCCGGGCAGCAGCACCGGCCTGCAACTCGACTCGGCGAAGCACTTCAACCAGAGCACGGCCGGCGTACCGGGCGCCTCGGAGAACCAGGACTGGTTCGGGTCGGCGTTGGCCGCCGGTGACATCAACGGTGACGGTCGGGACGACCTGGCGGTCGGGGCGTACGGCGAGGCGATCGGCAGCGTCCAGGAGGCCGGTGCGGTCACCGTGCTGTACGGCGGCGTCGGCGGCCTGACCGGGACCGGCGCGCAGCAGCTGCACCAGGACCAGGCCGCGGTGCCCGGCTCGGCCGAACGCCTCGACCACTTCGGCTGGACCCTGGCCATCGGGAAGGTCAACAACAACAGGTACGCCGACCTGATCATCGGCGCGCCGCAGGAGAACCAGAACTCCTCGTCGACCGGCAGCGGCATGATCACGCTGATGTGGGGTTCGGCGAGCGGGGTGAAGCTCAGCGGGGCCACCTCGGTCACCGGGGCGGCGCTGCGGAAGGCGACGGGCCGCAGCGACAGCTACGTGTGGGACCTGGGCATGGCGCTGGCGGTCGGTGACGTCAACGGCGACGGGTCGGGTGAGGTGCTCGCGGGAGCGCCGTTCACCCAGAGCCCGAAGGGGAACGAGGGCATGGTCGCGGTCTTCACCGCCGGCTCGGCGGGGCTCTCCAGCGGTGCGGTGAAGCTCGTCTCGCAGCGGACGGCGGGCGTGCCGGGATCCCCGGAGGCCGGTGACCGTTTCGGTGCGACGCTCGCCGTCGGCGACGTGACCGGCGACGGACGGGCGGACGTGCTGGTGGGTGCGCCCGGCGAGGCGATCGGTACGAAGACCGAGGCGGGCACGGTCGCGTTGCTCAAGGGCTCCGCCTCCGGGCTGACCGGCACGGGTGCCCAGGGGTTCGACCAGGACCACGCGGTCGTTCCGGGCGGCACCGAGCGGGACGACTGGTTCGGCGGCTCGGTCGCGATCCTCAACCTCAACGGCACCGGTCCGCTGGACGCGTTGGTGGCGTCGCCGGGCGAAGATGTCACTGGCGACCAGGACGGGCTCAGTTCCGGCTCGGTCGCGGTGTTCCACGGCTCATCCGGCGGGCTCGTGCCGCAGTCCGGTTCGTGGAGCGGCCTGAGCATGCGTACCGACTTCGTCTGGCCCAAGTGGTACGGCCGGCGGATCGCCGGCCCGCAGGACGGCGGCCTCCAGGGATGACCCGGCTCAGCAGGGGCCGTGGCCCTCGACGAAGAGGCGGTGTGCCCAGTCGGCGTACCCGGCGATGACCTTGCGGACCTCGTGGCCGTCGTGCAGGAACAGGTACGCGCGGTCGCCGTCTCGGGCGAGCAGTCCGTCGAAGCGGTGTGTCCCCTGTGGAGCACTCAGCTGACGTACGGTCGGATAGCTGGCCTTGACCTCGGCGACCGGCGTGCCGGCCGCGATGCCCTCCGGGGTGCGGACCGGGTCGCCGGCCCAGAGCAGCACCAGCCGGTCGTCGATGAAGATCGGGCTGATCAGGGCGTGCCCGGCCAGCGTCGGGCCGCAGGCGTCGACGTCGGTGCGGAGTATGCCGCGCCTGGTCAGCTCGCTCTCCGTGTCGCCGAAGTCGACGTCGGCCAGGCCGTCGCGGTCGACGACGGCGACCGCCGCGACCGGTTCGGGCACGGCGATGCTGCCCGGTGGCACGGGCCCGCTGGCCGAGATCGAGGCAGCAAAGAGCAGTGCGGCGATGAAGCCGAATTGTCGCAATTTCATGGAATCCCCCAGTCCCCAACGTGACGGGGGCCAAGAGGTTATTGGTGAGCTTCCCATTCGTCGGCCAACTCGTCCCAGTAGTCGGCGCTCAGCCCGCGTCGCCCGTGCGCGAGCCACCCTTCGGTGCTGCGCTCGACGTGTAGTCCCAGCTCAGCGAAGGGGTCGATCCATCGGCCCGGCTCCGCGCCCAGTTCGATCAGTGCGGCGTTGATCGGCCACTCGGGGCGTGGCTTGTCGAACGCCGCGTCGAAGCGGGGCCCCCAGGCCAACGCGCCGCCCAACCAGACCGCCGCCGCCTGGTGCCCGGCCCCACCGGCGAACTCCGCCTCGACGTACGCCAGCGGGCCGCGTCGGGACCAGTGGGCCAGCACCTCGGTCAGCGGGGCGGAGAGGGTGAGGGTGAAGGGTTGCCCCGGGCCGGGTTCGTCGGCCGCGTAGTCCGGCGGTGTGCCGGTCAACTCCTGCACCAGCTGCGGAGTCAACGGCAGCAGGGCGAAGTCCTGCCGGAGCGCGCCGAGGACGGCATGATCCAGCTCGCGGGTCTCCTCGCGCAACAGCCCGCCGTCCGCGACGACCGCGCTGAGCTGGTAACTCACCCCGCGTCCACAGCCTGTGGATAGAACATGTGTACGACGGGGTCAGGTGTTGTTGACTTCGGTGACGAAGGCGCGCCAGGCGGCCGGAGTGAAGACCAGCGCCGGACCGGTCGGGTCCTTCGAGTCGCGTACGCCCACCACGTCGGGCAGGTTCCCTGCGACCTCGACGCAGTTGCCGCCGTTGCCACTGCTGCGGCTGCTCTTGCGCCATTGCGCGCTGGCCAGCGCGGGGATGTCGTTCACTGCCATGACTCCGCCACCTCCCTGATCAGGTCGACCGACTGCCAGTGCGAGAGCGTCTCGCCGCGCACGTTCTCCCACGCGGCAAGTATCGCCGCGATGTCGGCCTGTTCGCTCACCACCTGCCCGTGCAACTGGTTGTCGAGGTAGCCGGCGATGCGGTGATCGGGCGCGGTCGCCAGCACGAACGGGCCGTTCACTCCAGCGTATTCGCCCACTGTGGACGGCACCACGTGTATCCGGATGTGTGGCCGGGTGGACGCCTCGGCGAGCGCCAGCAGTTGCTCGCGCATGGTGGCCGGGCCGCCTACCGGCCGGCGCAGCACCGCCTCGTCCAGCACGGCGGTGAGCAGCGGCGGCTCCTCGCGGTGGAGGATCAACTGGCGGGACATTCGGTGGTCGACCAGCCGTGCCACCTCGCTGCGGGGGATCAGGCCGCCGCCGGTGAGCACCGCGCGGGCGTACGCCTCGGTCTGGAGCAGGCCCGGTACGACCAGGGATTCGAAGGAGCGCAGCGTTGTCGCCTCGCGCTCGATCTCCTGCCAGGGGCGGAACCAGACCAGCGCCCGACGTCTCGAAATGTCCGGCCAAATGTCCGAGACATTCTTCTGGAGCGTGTCTGCCGCCGTGAGGCGGTGCCGGGCATGCGGGATCCGATCTTCGAGCAACCACCGACTCACCGTCTTCGGGTCGACGCCGACGCGTTCCGCGAGCGACTCGATCGTGTGCCCGGTGTCCCGCAGCGCCACCCGCAGCGCGTCGTTCATGGCCGCCTCCCATCGGACGTCTCGAATATCCGCCGACCATATACACACGCCATGTAGTTGTCCCGTCACTTGCGGGAAGTTGGGGTATCGATGGCGCGGCCGGTGGCGGTTTATCCCCCTTTGACCCGGCGGTCGTGGCATCGGGGGGCCGCCGTTAGGGCGAGCAACCACGGCGGCCCCCACCCACTACTCGACGCGCTGTCGAGCTGACTGCACAGGCGGCTCAGCCGGCGGGCGAACGGATCGGGGTGCGTGTGCTGAACAAGTCCGCGAACCGCTCGCCAGACGGCTCGATCGTGCCGGGGGAGTTGTTCCTGCTGACCCGTGCGGCGTCGCCGCAGTTCGTCCGCCCGATCACCATCCGGGTCATCCGGCACCGCACCGACCGGACCACCTACGACGGGTGGACCTGGATCGAGTGCTACCAACTCGACGCCCGAGGCGACGCGGTCGAGCGCCGCGAGCTGTTCGTCATGTCGGCCGGCCTGATCCCGGCCGGTCCGGTTGGTCCGGGCAGGACGGTCGAAACAGTTGGTCGGGGCCGGACGGTTGGTCCGGTCGGTCCCGCCGGGACGGTCCGCCGATGAGTCGCCGTCGCCCGGAGCACGCGCCGTCCCGCCCGACGTGGCGCTGCCGGAACTGCGGTGTCGCGTGGCCGTGCAGCGCGGCGAAGCTACGGCTGCTGGGGGAGTACCGGGATGACCGGACGGCCCTGCTGGTGCACCTCGCGACGCTGTACGCGGAGGCCACCGCGCAGCTCGGTGACGGAGCGTCGGCGGTCGGGCTGTTCGACCGGTTCGTGTCCTGGGCACGTGCGCGGGGGTGAGGAGGCTGTCCGCGTACCGTCAGCGGGAGCTGGACCGGGACGGACCTGCCGTGCGACCAGGGGCCGCTCCCGGTCGGAACGGCCCCTGCCCCCGTTGTTGCGCCTCAGCCCGGCACGACGGTTTGCAGTGGTGGTTGCTCGCCAGGGCGGGCGAGCAGAATCGCGGCGACGGCGACCACGAGGCCGGCGGCGCTCAGCCCGAGGACCAGCCAGGACGGGCCGAACGGGTAGTACTCGCCGGGCGTGAAGGCACTGTGCACGGTCAGCGGAGGGCCGTCTTCGGCGCTGCCGTCCCGGAACACCCGCATGACGTTGCCGTAGAGGGCGACCGCCGGCAGGGCCAGCGCCAACAGGGCCCCACCCCAGAGTGCGGCGGCGGCGCGGCGGCGTCCGGGCGTCGCTGCCGCCATCCGGTACGCGACGGTCGCCGCGACCAGCCAGCCGGCGAGCAGACCGACGGCGGTGCCGAGGACGAGCAGGGGCAGGAACGCGGCGGTGCGCTCCGGCATCGCATAGAACGAGACGGTACTGCGGATGGCGACGGGACTGTTTTCCACAGGGTTCCAGCCCATCACGTGAAGGATCAGGCCGTCCGACTCGGCGGTGAAACGCGCACCGTGTAGCGGCACCTCGACGAGCGAGCCAGCGTCGTCGAGGGTGCCCGACATGCCGGTGGCCGGGGTGAAGCCGGAAACCGACCAACCGTCGTCGGCCAACCGCTGCCGGACCTGCTCGGCATCCCAGGTGCCGTCGACCTGGCTGGATGAGTGGGCCGTTTCGGCGGTCCACGGCGACGTTGAGTAAAGGCGGTGGACCGTGCCGGCCTCTCCGCCGACCTGCTGCGTGAGCCGGGTCATGGCGGCGTCATCGGGCAGGTCCGCGAATGTCTGTGCACCCAGCCATGAGCCGGCGGCGGCACCGAAGCCGCCCATGGTCAACGCGGTGAGCAGCGCCGTGAGCGCCATGAACGGCCGACCGGCGGGCAGCCGGAACCGCAGTCGTAGGCCACTGGCGATCAAATGCAGGGCCTCGCCGGTACGCGGGCGGCGCTGGCCAGGTGTTGCCATCTCCAGCAGCGTGGTCACCAACTCGGTGCCGTGCCGCCGCCGGTGTCGGCGTGGAAAGGCGAGCAGCAGCCGGCGGTAGCCACGTTCCAGGCGGTTGTCGGCGGTCGGCCAGTCTGCGGTGTTGCGGTCAGGGGCCGACCAGGAGTCGGTGTTGCGGTCGGGGGTTGCCCAGGCGGCGGTCATCCGGTCACCGTGCCGAAGGTCAGGGCGCTCGCCGTGCCAAAGGTCAGGGCACCACCGAGACGCTTGCCCAGCTGGATCTCGGCGGCTGTGGCGTGCCGGCGGAGGCGCTCGATCTGGACCTGGAGCGCAGCGGCTCCCGTGTCGCTCAGCCGGTAGTAGCGGCGTAGCCGTCCCTCGACGGCCTCCTCCCGGTCGACGGTGACCAGGCCCTGCTCGGCCAGCCGGTCGAGGGCGCCGTAGAGGGTGCCGGGCCTGAGCTTGACCTCGCCCGCCGAGAGTTCGTCGACCGCCCGGATCACCCCGTAGCCGTGCAACGGCTGCGCGGCCAGGGCGGTGAGGATCAGAAAGGTAGGTTCCTGCATGTGGTCGATAGTACGGTCACCGTTATATTCCGTCAACCGTTCATTGCGGGTGGTAGTCACTCCTGCATTCACAGGCTGTGGATGGAACATGTGTACGACGGGGCAGCCTGGATCGCCCGACGGGTGCAAGGATGACTCCGATGGTGCCCGAGACGGTGCCACCACGGGGGATCAATCAGAACCGGAGAGACCGCATCCGGCCCGGCGCGAACGCGCCGGGCCGGTCGTCGCCCGGCCTGCTTCCTCGTGCCATCAGCACCTCGACCGGCCTGATTCCAGGGCGGTCACCCCTCAGGGAGCAAGCATGCAGGAGAATCGTTCACACCGCCGCCAACTGTTCCGGGCCGCAGCGGTCACCGCCGGTGCCGCCGTCACCGCGCCGGTGCTGGGCGGCATCGCGCCCGCCCAGGCCGCCGCGCTCGCTGCGACCGGCGCGATCCCCTGGGTCGGCCCGGCCGGCTCAGGCGCCACCTTCGAGGTGAACCCGAACCTGGGCGCTCAGGCGGCTATCAATGCGGCGCTGGGCACGGACAGCCAGCGGGCCGTGTACGTCGCACCCGGCAGCTACAACCTGAAGGCCCCGGTGGTACTCGGTGACAAGCAGGCCCTGATCGGTGCCGGCCCGCTGGTCACGATGCTGACCGCGGCCTCGGGATTCAACGGGGCGGCCCTGGTTGTCAACCCGTGGTCCGGTGAGCAGGCCGGCGCGACCCGGCAGTGCGTGACCGACATCGGGCTCGACGGGGCGAGTCGAGCGGCCAACGGGGTCAACTTCCAGATGAACATCAAGCCCGATTCGTACGGGCCGGACCCGGCGCCGTGGCTGACCCGGGTCTTCGTCACCCGGACCACCGGCGACGGTTTCCTGCTCGGCGGCACGTACGCGGGTGGGCAGCGGGAGTTCAAGATCACCGACTGTCGGGTCGAAAACGCGGGTGGCTGGGCATACAACTTCCAGGCGTCGGACGGGTTCATCAGCGGCTGCTCGGCCCAGGGCTGCAAGGGCGGCGGTTACCTCCTCGGCGGTGGCAACATCAAGATGTGGGGCAGCAAGGCGTACGGCATCGGCACCGCGACGGATCCCGCTCCCGCGTTCCGGATCGATTCCTCGCGCGCGACCGTCGTCGGCTGTGAAGCCCAGGACACCGCGGGCAACGGTTTCGAGATCCTCGCCCCGAACTCCACGCTCTCCGGCTGCACCGCGGACTCGACGGGGATCGGCAGCAGCGACACCAGGAACGAGAACTCCGCGGGCTTCTACGTGGCCGCGTCAGCGGTGAGCGTGGAGGGCGGCTCCTTCCAGCGGGCCAACGGCGGCGCGAAGTGGATCGTCTCCGGGGCGGGCATGCGGTCTGCCCTGTACGTGGCCGGCGGCGCCGACTATCTCTCCGTACGGCTGGTCACCGGGCCGAACCGGCCGGCGCCGTTCCAGAACCTGATCACCGGTACGGTCGGCGCCAACTCGTCGGTCTCGGTCCTCGGCTGACTCCGGACCCGCCGGTGAAGGAAATCGGGTAGGGACGAAGGAGGGCCGGTCCCCGTCGGGCCGGCCCTCTCGTGGTGCTGCTCAGGTGAGCGGAGGATACGAGATTCGAACTCGTGAGGGTGTAAACCCAACACGCTTTCCAAGCGTGCGCCCTAGGCCTCTAGGCGAATCCTCCGCCGATCAGGATACAGGTCTTCGTCGACCCGCCCACCCCACCACCCCCTGAGGATCCGGCACGGGTCGGGTAGGCTGGGGCCACCTCCCGTGCGGCGGTATCTCGTGAACCTCCCCAGGGCCGGAAGGCAGCAAGGATAAGCGAGCTCTGCCGGGTGCACGGGGGGCCTTTTTGTCTCGTGCCCGCGTGGTCCTGCCCGACGGCGGCGTGATCGACTCCAGGTCGCCGATGTGGGGGTGTTCCGAGCACTGTGATGCCGCCATATCCGCGAAACGGAGCTGATCAGCACTGGACCGCGCCGCTCCGGCGGCGGGGTGGGTGGTCAGGCGGCGCGGGTCGGCGCAGAATGGCTCGGTCGAGAGGAGGCGGGACGCCGTGGCACTGGCGCTCTACCGCAAGTACCGGCCGCGTACCTTCGCCGAGGTCATCGGGCAGGAGCACGTCACCGAGCCGCTGTCGCAGGCGCTGCGCAGCGGGCGGCTGAACCACGCGTACCTCTTCTCCGGCCCGCGCGGCTGCGGCAAGACGTCCAGCGCCCGCATCCTGGCCCGCTCGCTCAACTGCGAGCACGGCCCCACCCCGGAGCCCTGCGGCACCTGCGACTCCTGTCGCTCGCTCTCCGGCGACGGGGCCGGCTCGATCGACGTCATCGAGATCGACGCGGCCAGCCACGGTGGCGTGGACGACGCCCGCGAGCTGCGCGAGAAGGCGTTCTTCGCGCCGGCCAACAGCCGGTTCAAGATCTACGTCATCGACGAGGCGCACATGGTCTCGTCGGCCGGCTTCAACGCCCTGCTCAAGCTGGTCGAGGAGCCGCCGGAGTACGTCAAGTTCATCTTCGCCACCACCGAGCCGGAGAAGGTCCTCGGGACGATCAAGTCGCGGACCCACCACTACCCGTTCCGGCTGATCCCGCCGAAGACCCTCCGGCCGTACCTTGAGCAGCTCACCGAGGCCGAGGGCGTCCAGGTCGAACCGGCGGTCTTCCCCCTGGTCGTGCGGGCCGGTGGCGGCAGTGCCCGGGACAGTCTCTCCGTGCTCGACCAGCTCATCGCCGGTGCCGGCCCGGAGGGCGTGACCTACGCCCGGGCCGCCGCGCTGCTCGGCGTCACCGACGCGGCGCTGATCGACGAGATGTGCGACGCCCTCGCGGCGGGGGACGGCGCTGCCGCGTACGCCACCGTCGACCGGGTCGCCGAGGCCGGGCACGACGCCCGCCGGTTCGCCGCCGACCTGCTGGAACGGCTGCGCGACCTGATCGTGCTCCAACAGGTGCCGGACGCCGCCACCAAGGGCCTCATCGACGGGCCGGACGACCAGATCGAGCGGATGGCCGCCCAGGCCCAACAGCTCGGCCCGGGCACCCTGTCCCGCTGCGCCGACATCGTGCACGACGGCCTGGTGGAGATGCGTGGTACCACCGCGCCCCGGCTGCTGCTCGAGTTGATCTGCGCCCGGATGCTGCTGCCCGGCGTCGACGACTCCACCGGCGGCCTGCTCCAGCGCCTCGAACGGATGGAACGCCGGCTCACCCTCGCCGGCACCGACGCGCCGTCGGCCGCCGCCGGCTCCGCACCCCCCACCGACCCCCCGGCGGTACGCACCCAGCCTCCCGCCGCGCCCGCGGCTGCCGCCGCGACCAGGGCCGAAACCGGCGCTGCCGCGCCGGCTACCGCCAACGGCGCACCCGCACCCGTCACCCGCGACGGCGTACCCGCACCGGTCACCCGCGACGGCGCACCCGCACCCGTCACCCGCGACGGTGTGACCGCACCGGCCGTTTCGGGGGCAGCGGTGGCCGGTACCTCCCCGACGGGCGGTGGGGCGGACTCGGGCTCCCGCGCCGCAGCGAACGGAACCCCCGGTGGGCCTGGTCCCTCGGGCCGGTCGGGTGGGAGCCAGGGCGGCGCAGCCGCCGGTGCGACCCCGTCCCGGCAACCGGTACCAGCGTCGGCCGTCATGCCGGATCCGGCGACCCCGGAGCCGCCCCGCCCCGGCGCGGTGACCCCGGGCGTGCTGGACGCGGTCGCGGTGCGCCGGGTCTGGCCGGAGGTGGTCGGCAAGGTCAACCGGAGCAACAAGCGGATCGCCGCGCTGATGCGCGATGCGGTCGTACGCGACCTCGACGGCGACACGCTCGTGCTCACCGTGAAGTCGGGCGTGCTGGCCCGGATGATGTCCGACCACGCCCAGGTGCTCACCGACGCGCTCTACGAGGAGTTGGGCGGGCGCTGGCAGATCCGGTGCGAGGTGGCCGGTGAGCGCGGCGGCATGTCGCCCGGCAACCCTCGCGCCGCATCCCGTCCCGCCCCTCCCGCTGACCCGACCGCCGCCGGCCCGGGCGGTGCCGGCCCGGGCGGTGCCGGCCCGGGCGGTGCCGGCCCGGGCGCGGGCGATGCCGGCCAGGGTGCGGGCGATGCCGGCCAGGGTGCGGGCGATGCCGGCCAGGGTGCGGGCGATGCCGGCCACGGCGGGGGCGGTGCCCAGGGCTCCGAGGTTGCCCCCACCCCGTCCGGCCAGACTGCCGATGCCGATGCCGATGCCGATGCCGATGCTGGTGCTGGTGACGCGGGCGGGCCGGGTGGTGCTCCGCCCACCGCTGCCGCGGACGACCACGAGGACTGGCCGGAGCCGGCCCGCCCCGGTGGTTCCGCATCGGCCGCTGCCGCTCCTGCGGGCGGTGACCTGGATGACGGGTGGCCGGAGGCGGCTCGCCCCGGCGGCTCGGCCGCGCCTCCCGTCGTCTCTCCGGCGGGCGGGCCTGCTGCCCCGGCCGGCGCGGCCGGTGCCTCGGCCGGAGGTCGGGCCGGTGCCCTGGCGGGCGGTCGGGCCGGTGCCCCGGCGGGCGGGGCCGGTGCTTCGGGTGGTTCGCCGGGCGGGTCGAGGGCGGCCGTACCGCCGCGACAGGGTGCGGCGACCAATGGCAATGGCAGCAGCGGCCCCGGTGGCGCCCCGGTGAGCAGCGCGATCGCGGCGGCTCGGGCGGCGGCGGCTGGCCGGGGTGTGCGTACCGCTGCGGCGACACGGCGGACCGCGGACGTCGAGTTCGCCGGCGAGCCGCCGTACGACCCCGATTTTGACGGCCCGGTGCGCGATGGCGCGGGACGCCCCGGCGGCGCGCAACGGGCTGCCGCTCCTGCCTATGAAGGCTTCGACCCGGGCGACGAGCCGCTCGACGAGATCATCGACGAGAAGACCGCCCGCGAGTCGAGCGAGGAGCAGGCCGTTCGCCTTCTCCGCGAGACCTTCGGCGGCGCCGAGAAGATCACCGACTGATCCCGATTCCACCGTCGATAGCTAGACGTGGGAGGTCGACGTGGGATGTGTGGCGGCGGGGGTGCGGCGGGCGAGGGCGGGGTCGGTGGGACCGTTAGGGTGGGCGGCGGCAGGGTAGGCGAGTTGAGGGAGTCATCGTGCGGCCTGGTGGACAGCCGAACATGCAGCAGATGCTGAAGCAGGCGCAGAAGATGCAGCAGCAGATCGCCAAGGCGCAGGCCGAGCTGGCCGAGGCCGAGGTGACCGGCACCGCCGGTGGGGGTCTGGTCACCGCCACCGTCACCGGTTCCGGTGAGGTCAAGGGCATCAAGATCGACCCCAAGGCGGTCGACCCGGATGACGTGGAGACGTTGGAGGATCTGGTCGTCGCCGCGCTGCACAACGCCTCCGAGGCGGCCCGGGAGCTGACCGAGCAGAAGATGGGCCCGGTCACCGGCGGGATGGGCGGCCTCGGCCTGCCCGGGTTCTGAGCCCCAGATGTACGAGGGCGCGATCCAGGATCTGATCGACGAGCTGGGGCGGCTGCCGGGCGTGGGCCCGAAGAGCGCCCAGCGGATCGCCTTCCACGTGCTGTCCGCCGACCCGGCCGACGTCAACCGGCTGGCCGGGGCGCTGCGGAAGGTCAAGGAGCTGGTCCGCTTCTGCACCAGCTGCTACAACGTCGCCGAGTCCGACCAGTGCCGGATCTGCCGCGACCCGCGCCGCACCGACGAGGTGATCTGCGTGGTCGAGGAGCCGAAGGACGTGGTCGCGATCGAGCGGACCGGTGAGTTCCGCGGTCGGTACCACGTGCTCGGTGGGGCGATCAATCCGTTGGAGGGCATCGGGCCGGACAACCTACGCATCCGCGAGTTGCTGGTCCGGCTCGGCGGCGGCGAGGTCCGCGAGCTGATCCTGGCCACCGATCCGAACACCGAGGGGGAGGCGACCGCCACCTACCTCGCGCTGATGGTGAAGCCGATGGGGATCGCCGTGACCCGGTTGGCCAGCGGGCTACCGGTCGGCGGCGACCTGGAGTACGCCGACGAGATCACCCTGGGCCGGGCCTTCGAGGGGCGCCGGGCCGTGTGACGACCCGCCAGTGCGGCGGGCGGTGACCCCGGTGTGGGTTGGCTCAAACCGGCGGTGGTGTGGCGGTGGGCCGACGATGACGTACCGGTGGTGCGCTCCGTGAATCTGGACGCCCTTGTCCGGGTTCGCGGAGGTCACCGTGCGTCGTTCCCTTGTCTCGTTGCTGGCGTTGGCGGTGCTTGTCCCGCTGGCGCCGTCCGGCACGGCGGCGTCAGCCGCGCCGTCCACTCCGGATCCTGATCCCGGTCCGCCCCGACCACCGCAGGCGGCACCGCTCGCACCGGACCGGGTACTGGACCCGGACCGCCGGCTCGGAAAGTCCTGGCGGCGCTCGGCCGACCGGGTGATGACCACCTCAGCCGACGAGACCGGGCTGCACATTCTGGTGGCGGACGCCGACGCTGCCTACCAGTGGCGGACCGTGGCGACGCTGGCGGAGCCCGGCGTGGCGACGGATCAGTGGGTGGGCCAGGCGTGCCTCACCGGGTCGGGTCGTACGGCGGTGGCGGTCTACGCCCCCCGGCAGTTCACCAACCGCGAGACGCTCTCCAACGCGGGTGCGTTCGCGGCCGTGGTGAACCTGGAGACGGGTCGGGTCAGCAAGCTGCCCGAGCGCTACTCGCTCGCGTATCACAATCCGGGCTGCGGCACCGGGGAGAGCGCGGTGCTGACCCGGCTGGAGCTGCCGGCCACCCCGGAGGCGGGTACCGCCGCGCGGACGGTGCTGACCACGGTGGACACCCGTCGGGCCGGCAGCGGCCGGCAGGTGATCACGCCCGGCCAGGTCACCTCCGCCATTCCGGTGGGGCAGACGATCGTCGCCGCCAAGGGCGACGAGTTGGTCAGCGTCGACCGGCAGGGCCGGCTCACCACCCGGGCCCGCACCGGCGGAACCCCTTTCCGGCTGCTACCCGACGGGGCCGGCGATGTCGCGTTCCAGGTGGCTCGGGCCGACACCACCGACCTGGTCCGCTACGCGGGAGGCGAGCTGACGACGGTGGCCTCGGCGCCGCTCGGCACGGTCAAGCTGCGGCCTGGTGCGGACGGTCAGGTCTTCGTGGTGGGCGGTCGCAGTGGCGCCCGGCTCGCCGGCCGGTCGCTGCCGGCCCGGTGGCGGTCCGTCGACGCGCTGCCGGACAGCGACGTGTCGCGCAGCGGCGACCTGGTGGTCACCCGGGTACGTACCGGCACCGAGGCGGCCGGGCAGGGCGGCGGTGCCGGTGACGGCCGGCCGGACCGGGTGGCGATCTCGGCTCAGCTCGCCGACGGGTCGGATGTGGCGTTCAGCGTGGCACCGGCGCTGCACCGGGCGGGCCGGGAGCGGACGGCCGCGGCCGGCGGTTCCGATGACGGCACGGCCGCCCGTACCCTGGCGGCCGATCCGGATCCGGCGACGGTGCCCTGGGACCCGGACCGGTCCTGCGCGGTGCCCCGCAACGACGAGAACATCCAGGTCTACCAGCCCAGCCGGGAGCAGATGGAGTGGGCCGCCAACCTCGCGGTACGCGGTCAGCTGACCTTCCAGCGGCCGGCCAACTGGGCCAACAACGGGCTGCCGGCGTACGCGCCGCAGGGGATGTTTCCCTCGCTGCCCCTGTCGGGCGGTGGTTTCGTGCCGGCCCAGGTCTTCCTCGGCATCCTGGCTCAGGAGTCGAACCTGCTCCAGGCCAGTTGGCACGCCGTGGACGGGCTCGCCGGTAACCCGTTGACCAGTCTCGGCTTCTACGGGCTGGACCTGGCGAACCCCGACGTCACAAAGATCAACTGGGGTCACACCGACTGTGGCTACGGCGTCGGCCAGGTGACCACCGGGATGAAGCGGTCCGACACCGACCAGTGGATCACCGGTGTCCAGTGGGACTACACCAAGCAGCAGGCGGTGGCGTTGGACTACGCCACGAACGCCGCCGCCGGACTGCGCATCCTCCAGGACAAGTGGAACACCACCCGCGACGCCGGCCTGATCGCCAACAACGGCGACCCGAAGTACATCGAGAACTGGTGGTTCGCCATCTGGGCGTACAACACGGGCTTCTATCCACAGTCCGGGTCGGAGCCCTGGGGCGTGGGCTGGGCGAACAACCCGAGCAACCCGAACTTCCCGCCGGACCGGCAGATGTTCCTCACCGCACCGCTGGACGTGCCGACCGCCAACCCGCCGATCGACGACGACATCGGGTACGACAACGCCAAGCACCCCAACCACTGGTCGTACCCGGAGCGGGTGATGGGCTTCGCCTACACCTCGCTGCGCCGGTACAACTACTCGACGGGCAACTACTCGCCGACGTACTCCACCGCGCTGGAGCGCAACAAGCTGGTGGCCCAGCCGACCCGGTTCACCTTCTGCGTACCCGCGCGCAACGCCTGCGACCCGGCCACCTCGCAGGTGCCGGGTGGCCACCCGGGCGAGCCGGCGGGTCCGTGCACCCGGGACGACCTGAAGTGCTGGTGGAGCGGGCCGGTGACCTGGACGGACTGCGCGATCAACTGCGGCCTGGAGACCAGGCGGTACACCAGCGTCGAGCCCCGCCCGTACGCCACCGCCATCTACGACTCGCAGTGCGGCCGGGCCGGCCTGCCGGACAACGCCCTGGTCGTCGACGACATCGACAGCGCCAGCGCCCTCGGTCCGCAGGGCTGCGCTCGCAACCACACGCGGGTCGGAAAGTTCTCCTTCACCTACCAGGGGCGACCAGGGCCGAACGGGACGACCATCTACCCCGGCAAGGTGGACACCCACCAGATCGGCGGTGGCTTCGGCGGTCACTTCTGGTTCGCGCACAGCCAGCAGTCCGAGACCTCCCCGCACAAGGTGACCGGGCGTTGGACGACGACCAACCGGTTGAACGGCTGGGCCACGGTGATGGTGCACATACCGGATCACGGGGCGCACACCCAGCAGGCGAAGTACACCATCAACACCGGGCAGGGGGTGAAGACCCGGTACATCCCGACCCGGACCGAGCAGCATCGCTGGGTGAAGTTGGGTACCTACCAGTTCTCCAACCAGGCCGCGCAGTACGTCGAGTTGACCAACATCACCGAGGACGGCAAGGGAGTGGAGGACGTGGCCTGGGACGCGGTGGCCTTCGTGCCGCTCGCCGCCAAGCCCCGGCACTTCGTGGTGGCGATGGGTGACTCGTACGGATCGGGCGAGGGCGCCGGCGGCTACTACGGCGAGACGGACAACAACTACGGCAACCAGGCCTGGAACGCGTGCCGGCGGACCGACCGGTCGTGGCAGATGCTGACCCGGCTGCCCGGCTCGTCCAGCTCGATCAAGGATCGGGTGGCGGCACACGACCCGAACGTCGACTTCCAGTTCGTCAGCTGTTCGGGCGCCACGGCGGCGAAGATGCGTGGTACGGCGACACCGAGCCACTGGCAGGCTTCGTCACCCTCGATCGGTTACTACCACGGGCAGGCCGAGGGGCAGTTCCGGGAGATGTCGCAGATCGAGTCGGGAGCGCTGGACGTCAACACCACCCTGGTGCTGCTCTCCGCGGGCGGCAACGACGCCAACTTCTCCGGCACGATGAGCCACTGCGCGATCGAATCCTGCGACACCGCCAGTTACGAGTCGCTGGTACGTCAGCGGATCGACAACTCGCACTACCAGGTGCGCCAACTCATCGACGCGGTGGCGACCCGGGCGCCGAACGCCACGATCATGCTGGTCGGCTATCCCCGGTTGTTCGCCGACTACCACCAGGACCAGTGTGTCTTCGGCCGGTACAGCAGTGGCGAGATGAGCATGGTCAACCGGCTCGCCCTGCACATGCGCGACGGTCAGCGTCAGATGGTGGACCAGGCCCGGGCTGCGGGCCGTAAGGTCCAGTTCACCGACATGGTCGAGGGAATGCTCGATCACGGCACCTGCCGCAAGTACGACACCACCCACGACATCCTGGTGCCCGACGACATCAACTCGGTGGTGGTCGGCCCGGAGGGCGAGGGTGACTTCCGGATGGTGTCGGGTGACACCTACGCCACCTGCGTCGGATGGATCACGGCCGGCCTGAACGTCTGCCTCAGCCGCGCCTCGTTCCATCCGAAGGACACCGGCAACGTGACGTACGCAAATGCGGTCACCGCCCGACTGTCTGCCGTCGGCTACAACTGAATTGCGCCGGTTGGGGTCGGCCGGTAGCGGCCGGCCCCACCGGTTGCCCGCGGCGCGAGGGAGGTCGAGGTGCGGCAGGAACGGGACAACCGACCCTGGGCGCCGGCGGTGTTGGCTGCCCTGCTGGTGCTTGCCGTGCTGGCCGTTTGGTGGTGTTTCGCGGGAAAGCTGCGCCAGTTCCGCGAGGCGAGCGACCGCGGCGAGACGGCGGCTGCGGCGGAACTCGACCGACGGGCTGGCAGCTACGCCGATGCGGTGGTCGCCGCCGGGGCCAGGACGTCCGACGACCGGTTGCGCACCCTGGCCGCCGAGCAGCGGGTGGACATCTGGGAGATCCGCCGGGAGCCGGAACTGTCCCTGGTCGTCGAGTCGACCGAGGCCTACGGTCCATGGCCGGACGGCCTGCTGCAGCTGTGTCACCGGCTCGACTTCCGGGCGCTGGGCGCACCGGAGGCCGGCTTCGATCTGGTACGTCTGCCCTCGTGCCCGGCACCGCCTACGCCGTGAGAGGTACCGGTCGGTGGTATGACACCGGTGTTAGTGAGCCGTCCAATCGATGTAACAGAATGATATCGATTGTATGGGGCTATTGCGGTACTTTGTCCGTTAGCCTGCCGGCCCGGGTTGCCGGTGCCAGGCACTAAGGACACGATCCGGTACCAAGAGCTTCCCGCGCCGTTTCCGGCCGGTCCGAACGGGAGCTAAGGTCACGGCCATCGGTGACCCTGTCACCACGTTGTCCGTACCCCCTAGGACGAGGTGAAGCACCATGCGTGCATCCAGGCCGAAGGTCGCTATCGCGGCCGTGGCGGCCGCGGCCCTCGCGGTAGCAGGTTGTGCCGAGAGCGACCGCGAAGGTTCCAGCGGTAATAGCAAGGACACCCTCGTCTTCGGCGTTGCCGGAGACCCGAAGGTGCTCGACCCCAGCTTCGCCAGTGACGGTGAGTCGCTGCGCGTGGCCCGTCAGGTGTTCGAGACGCTGGTCCGCCCGGAAGAGGGCGGCACCAAGGTCAGCCCCGGCCTCGCCGAGTCCTGGGAGCCGGACGCCGCGGGCACGACCTGGACGTTCAAGCTGCGGTCCGGCGTGAAGTTCCACGACGGCACCGACTTCAACGCCGAGGCCGTCTGCGTCAACTTCGACCGCTGGTACAACGCCAAGGGCCTGATGCAGAGCCCGGACGTGACCGCGTACTGGCAGGACGTGATGGGCGGCTTCGCCGCCAACGAGGACGACACCCTCGGCGAGAGCCTCTTCAAGTCCTGCACCGCCACTGACCCCACCACGGTCAGCCTGGCCTTCACCCGGGTCTCCAGCAAGATCCCGGCGGCCCTGATGCTGCCCTCCTTCTCCATCCACAGCCCCACGGCGCTGCAGGCGCACGACGCCAGCAACGTCTCGGGCAGTGCGGACGACATCAAGTACCCGGCGTACGCGACCGAGCACCCGACCGGTACCGGTCCGTTCAAGTTCAAGGCCTGGGACGTCCCGAACAAGACGCTCACCCTGGAGCGGAACGAGGACTACTGGGGCGAGAAGGCCAAGCTGAAGAGCCTGATCTTCAAGACCATCTCGGACGAGAACGCCCGTAAGCAGGAGCTGCGTTCCGGCGGCATCCAGGGCTACGATCTGGTCGGCCCGGCCGACGTCGAGCCGCTCAAGGGCGAGGGCTTCAACGTCCTGACCCGCCCGGCTTTCAACATCCTCTACCTGGCGATCAACCAGAAGGGGAACCCGAAGCTGGCCGACCTGAAGGTCCGGCAGGCGCTGGCCCACGCGGTCAACCGTCAGGCTCTGGTCGACTCGAAGCTGCCCCCGGGCGCCCAGGTCGCGGTGAACTTCTTCCCCGACACCGTCGAGGGCTGGAACGGCGACGTCACCAAGTACGAGTACGACGTCGAGAAGGCCAAGGCGCTGCTGGCCGAGGCCGGTGCGTCGGACCTGACCCTGCGGTTCCACTACCCCACCGAGGTCACCCGGCCGTACATGCCCAACCCGAAGGACCTCTTCGAGCTGGTCTCGGCGGACCTCCAGGCGGCCGGCATCAAGATCGAGCCGATCCCGCTGAAGTGGAGCCCGGACTACCTCAACGCCACCACCTCCGGCGACAAGCACGACCTGCACTTCCTCGGGTGGACCGGCGACTACGGCGACGGCTACAACTTCATCGGTACCTTCTTCGACCGGCAGAAGGACGAGTGGGGCTACAACAACCCGGCCCTGTTCGAGAAGTTCAAGCAGGCTGACTCGACCGCCGACCCGGCGGCCCGGGTGGCGCTCTACAAGGAGCTCAACGCCGACATCATGAACTTCCTGCCCGGTGTGCCGATCTCGCACTCGCCGCCGGCGATCGTGTTCGGCAAGGACGTGACCGGGGTCACGGCGAGCCCGCTCACCGACGAGCGGTTCGCCACCGCCGAGTTCAAGTCCTGATCTGACGCACAGACCGCGGGCGGGCGCTGTACCACAGCGCCCGCCCGCGATCGGCAAAGCACCCTTACGAGGCGGCCGTGTTCCGGTTCATCGTCAGACGCCTGCTGCAGCTGATACCCACGCTGTTCGGGCTCTCCATCCTGCTGTTCATCTGGCTCCGCCGGCTGCCCGGCGGCCCCGAGACCGCCATCCTGGGCGAGCGGGGCACGCCCGAGATGCGCGCCGCGATCCGCCGCAACCTCGGCCTCGACGAGCCGATCCTGATCCAGTACGGCCGGTTCGTCCGGCGGATGATCCGCCTCGACCTGGGCACGTCGATCTCGACCAAGCGCGAGGTCACCACGGAGTTCCTCCAGCGCTTCCCCGGCACCGTCGAGCTGACCATCACCGCGATGGTGATCGCGATCGGCATCGGCATCCCGCTGGGCTATCTGGCCGCCCGCCGGCGCGGTCAGTTCCTCGACCACGCCTCCGTCGGCGGGTCGCTGATCGGCATCTGCATCCCGGTCTTCTTCCTGGCGTACATCCTCAAGGCGATCTTCTCGGAGAACCTCGGCTGGTTCCCCTCCAGCGGCCGACAGGACCCGACCCTCGGCGCCACCCGGATCACCAACTTCTTCGTCCTCGACGGGCTGATGACCCGGGAGTGGGACGCCGCCGCCGATGCGCTCTGGCACCTTGTGCTGCCGGGGATGGCGTTGGCCAGCATTC
Source organism: Micromonospora phaseoli (assembly GCF_900109115.1). Lineage (GTDB taxonomy): Bacteria > Actinomycetota > Actinomycetes > Mycobacteriales > Micromonosporaceae > Micromonospora > Micromonospora phaseoli. Next base: position 102,990 of record NZ_FNYV01000013.1, on the reverse strand, counting down.
CGCTGGCGATCATCGTCCGGATCACCCGGGCCAGCGTGCTCGAGGTGCTCAACGAGGACTTCGTACGCACCGCCGAGGCAAAGGGCCTGACCGAGAACGTCGTCCGTCGCCGGCACGTGCTGCGCAACGCCATGCTGCCGGTGGCCACCTCGATCGGCCTGCTCACCGGCGGCCTGCTCTCCGGCGCGGTGCTCACCGAGACCGTCTTCGCGTTCAGCGGGATCGGTGCCTTCCTCGCCGACTCCATCAGCCAGCGCGACTATCCGGTCCTGATGGGCTTCATCATGATCATTGCGGTGGTCTACGTGCTGGTGAACCTGATCGTGGACCTCTCGTACAGCCTGATCGACCCGAGGGTGAGGGTCCGATGACGATCATCAGCGGGAAGAAGCGCGAGAAGATCGACCGGCTCGCCGAACTCGCCGCCCGTGAGGAGGAGCGAGGGGTCAGCCTCTGGCAGGACGCCTTCCGCCGGCTGCGACGCAATCCGGCGGCCATCGTCGGCGCGGTCATCCTGGCCATCTTCGTACTGGTCGCGGTCGTCGGTCCGTTCTTCGTGCCGTACGGCCCGACGGACACCATCGGCATCCGCGAGGGCGTGGTCCGGGTGGGTCAGGGCCTGATCCCGGGTCACTCGGCCGAGCACTGGCTCGGCTACGACCACCAGGGCCGGGACGTCTTCAGTCGGATGGTCGTCGGAGCCCGACAGACCCTGCTGGTCGGCGTGGTCGCCACCATGATCGGTCTCGCCATCGGCGCGCTGATCGGTGGCGTCGCCGGCGCCGCCGCCGGCCTCGGCGGTCGCTGGGGCCGCTGGATCGACACCACCCTGATGCGCTTCATCGACATGCTGCTGGCGCTGCCCAGCCTGCTGCTGGCGGTGAGCATCGCCGCGCTGCTCGGGCCGAGCCTGACCACCGTGATGATCGCGGTCGGCATGGTCTCGGTGCCTGTCTTCGCCCGGTTGCTGCGCGGCTCGATGATCGTCCAGTCCAACAGCGACTACGTGCTGGCGGCCACCTCGCTCGGCGTACGCAAGTCGAAGATCGCGCTGGCCCATGTGCTGCCCAACTCGCTCGCCCCGGTCATCGTCCAGGCCACCCTCACGCTGGCCACCGCGATCATCGAGGCCGCCGCGCTGTCCTTCCTGGGCCTGGGCAACCCCGACTCGGCCACGCCCGAGTGGGGCGTGATGCTGGCCGACGCGCAGCAGTGGATCGGCATCCGGCCCGCGCTGGCCATCTACCCGGCGGTCGCCATCATCATCACCGCACTGGGCTTCACGCTGCTCGGTGAGGCGATGCGTGAGGCGCTCGACCCGAAGCTGCGGAAGTAGGTTCTCTCCATGGCACTACTCGAAGTGGACGACCTCTCCGTCACCTTCGCGCGACGCGGTCAGCGGACCGTGCGGGCCGTCGACGGGGTTTCCTTCTCCGTGGACGCCGGGGACGTGGTCGGCCTGGTCGGCGAGTCCGGTTGCGGCAAATCGGTCACCTCGCTGGCGATCATGGGGCTGCTGCCCAAGCAGCCCGGCCTGCGGGTCGGCGGCAAGGCGATGTTCGACGGCACCGACCTGCTCCAGCTCGACGACCGGTCGCGGCGGGACATCCGGGGCCGGGACATCGCGATGATCTTCCAGGACCCGCTGTCGTCGCTGAATCCGGTCGTACCGATCGGCCTCCAGGTGACCGAGGTGCTGACCCGGCACCGTGGCATGAAGGGGGACGCGGCGGCGAAGGAGGCCGCCGAGTTGCTGGACCGGGTGGGCATCCCCGACCCGAAGCGGCGGCTGAAGGAGTACCCCCACCAGCTCTCCGGTGGGATGCGCCAGCGCGCCCTGATCGCCATGGCGGTGGCCTGCCAGCCCCGGTTGCTGATCGCCGACGAGCCGACGACCGCCCTGGACGTCACCATCCAGGCGCAGATCCTGGAGTTGCTGAAGGACCTGGTCCGCGGCTCCGGCACCGCGCTGGTGATGATCACGCACGACCTGGGCGTGGTGGCCGGCATGTGCGACACGGTCAACGTGCTCTACGGCGGTCGGGTGGTGGAGACCGCGCGGCGGCGTCCGCTGTTCCGCGAGCCACGGCACCCGTACACCGTGGGGTTGCTCGCCTCGGTGCCGCGCCTGGACGCCGGGCGCGGAGAGCGGCTCAACCCGATCCCCGGCTCGGTACGGGACCTGCTGCCGTGGCCGGAGGGCTGTGCCTTCGCCCCACGCTGCACCCGCCGGGTGGACGCCTGCGTCGGCGAACCGCCGGATCTGGTGCTCACCCACGACGGCCGTAGCTACCGTTGCATCAACCCGGCCCCGCTGCCCGGCATCGTGCCCACCACCGCAGCGGCGTCGCCGACCGCGGCGGCGTCGTCGATTGCGGCGGCCGAGTCGGCGGATACCGCCGACGGCGACGGGCCGGCGCCGGTCATCGGTGCCGAGGCCCTGGATGCGGGCACGCCGGCCGGTGGCCCGGTGCCGGCGCCGCGCGAGGAGGAGAAGTCATGACCGACAGCGACATCCTCGTCGAGGTCCGGGACCTGAAAGTGCACTTCCCGATCAAGCGGGGGGTGCTGTTCGACCGGACGGTCGGCCACGTCAAGGCGGTCGACGGCGTCGACCTGAGCATCCGGCGCGGCCAGACGTACGGGTTGGTCGGCGAGTCCGGCTGCGGCAAGTCCACCCTCGGGCGGGCGTTGCTCCAGCTCACTCCGCCCACCGCCGGGGAGGTCAGTTTCGACGGGGTCGAGTTGACCAAGCTGGCCTCCGGCAAGTTGCGCACGATGCGCCGGCGAATGCAGATGATCTTCCAAGATCCGATGTCCAGCCTCGACCCACGGCAGAACGTCGAGTCGATCCTCACCGAGGGCCTGCAGACGCACGGCATCGGCGGTGACCGGGACGGCCGGCGGAAGATCATCGCCGAGACGTTGGACAAGGTCGGGCTGCCGCGCTGGGCGCTCTCCCGCTACCCGCACGAGTTCTCCGGCGGCCAGCGCCAGCGCATCGGCATCGCCCGCGCGCTGGTGCTCGGGCCGGAGCTGATCGTCGCCGACGAGCCGGTCTCCGCGCTGGACGTGTCGATCCAGGCCCAGGTGGTCAACCTGCTCGACGAGTTGCAGGACAACCTCGGTCTGACCTATCTGGTGATCGCGCACGACCTGGCGGTGGTCCGCCACATCTCCGACACGGTCGGCGTGATGTACCTGGGTGCGCTGGTCGAGGAGGCACCGAGCGACCGGCTCTACACCGAGCCGCTGCACCCGTACACCCGGGCGTTGATGTCGGCGGTGCCGGTGCCGGATCCGGACGTGGAGGACCGCCGGGAGCGGATCCTGCTCGCCGGTGACCTGCCCTCGCCGGCGAACCCCCCGGCGGGTTGTCGCTTCCACACCCGGTGCCCGTGGGCGCAGCCGACCCGCTGCGCCGACGAGCGGCCGGTGCTGCGGGAGATCGGCGCCAGTCGGGTCGCCTGCCACTGGGCCGAGCAGATCGCCAGCGGCGAGCTTCGCCCGCACAAGGTGAGCGCGGAGATCATCCGCCCGGCGGGCGAGGGCGAGGAGCCCGGCGTCGTCTCGGCCCCCAGCGAACCCGGCTCCTTCGTGTAGGCAGGGCGCCGGGTTCAGCCCTCGGGACGGTTCAGCAGGCCGACGGCGATGCTGTGCACCGCGTCCAGCCCGGCGGCGTCACCCAGCGACGCCTTGCCGCCGGTGACCACGTACCACTCGTCGGCGTCCTTGTACTGCACGTGCAGGGTGACCTGCCCGTCGGCGAAGTCGGTGCGCAGGGTCAACTCGCCGGTGACCACGCCGACCTCGTCGGTCATCACCCCGCCGGGCCCCGGCACGATGTCCGTGGTCCGGCTCTGTGGGCCGGTGGCGCCACCGGCGTCAGCGGCCATTCCGGCACCCGGCACCTGCACCTCGTGGGCGGCGGTGCCGTCGGCGGTCATCCCGGCCGTGGCCGGGCCGGCTGGCGGCGGACTGCCGGTGGCTGCGGCGTCCTGCCCACCGGAGCCGGGCGCCGGGGCACCGTCGGCGCCGGTTACGGCTTGCTCTCCCATGTGCAGCCCTCCAACATGTCGGTCAGCGCGGCCTTCTCGGCGCTGGTCACCGTCAACCGCCAGTGGTGCTTCACCGCCACCCAGTCACCGGCGTACTGGCACCAGTACGACTGGCTTGGTGGCTTCCACTGGGACGGATCCTGGTCACCCTTTGCCCGGTTTGAGGACGCGGAAACCGCGAAGAGCTGCGGTCGGTCGAGGTCGTTGGCGAAATTGCCGCGTTTCGTGTCGTCCCAGTCGTCGGCACCGGAACGCCAGGCGTTGGCCAGCGGGACCATGTGATCGATGTCCACGCTGGACGGGTCGGTGAAGGAGCGCCCGTCGTAGACGCTCTCCCACCGGCCGCCCACCACGTTGCAGCCGGAATGCCGGATGTCCTTGCCGTCGCGCTCCAGCACGGTGTCCCGGACATCGCAGTTCTGGCCGGTCTTGCGCCAGTGCGGGAAATGGCTGCGACTGTAGCCCCGCATCGAGCTGGCTTCGGCGACGGTGAGCTGGTCGAGCATCTGGGTGGCGGTACCGCCGTCACCGCTCGGCGGCGCCTCCTGCTCGTCGAGCGGGACGCAACCGGCCGCGCCGAAGGTCAGCGCCGCGGCGAGCGCGAGCGCCCCCAGGGCGCGGGATCCTGATCTGGTACGCACAGACGACACCTCTCCAGCTTGCGGTCTTCCGGCGATCCCGCACAGTACCCGGGCGAGGTTTCGGCGTTTCGTGGTGTCTGACAGATGACGCACGGCAGATTGGTACCCATGCCTGAACCCGCGCACGCCCTCCGGCTGCGAAGCAGCGCCGGCCGGGGCACCCTCGTCGCCGCCGTGCTCGCCTCCGGGATGGTCTTCCTGGACAGCACCGTGGTCAACGTGGCGCTGCCCCGACTCGGCGCCGAACTCGACGCCTCCGTCGCCGGCCTACAGTGGACGGTCAACGGCTACCTGCTCACCCTCGCGGCGTTCGTGCTGCTCGGAGGGGCGTTGGGCGACCGCTTCGGGCGGCGACGGATCTTCCTGCTCGGCGTCGTCTGGTTCACCATCGCCTCCGTACTCTGCGGGCTGGCCCTGCGGACCGACTGGCTGGTGGCCGCGCGGTTCCTGCAGGGCGCGGGCGGCGCGCTGCTGACCCCGGGCTCGCTGTCCCTGCTCCAGGCCAGCTTCCACCCGGACGACCGGGCGAAGACGATCGGGGCGTGGTCGGGCCTGTCCGGCGTCTCCACCGCGCTCGGCCCGTTCATCGGCGGCTGGCTGATCGACGCGCTCTCTTGGCGGTGGATCTTCTTCCTGAACGTGCCGTTGGCCGTGCTCGTGGTGCTGGCAACCCTTCGCTGGGTGCCGGAGAGCCGGGACGAGAGCGTCTCTCGGACCCGGGGGGCGCGCCGGTTCGACGTGGCGGGGGCGCTGCTCGGCGCGCTCGGTCTGGCCGGTGTTACGTACGCCCTGGTCGACGCGCCCGGGCGCGGCCTGCACTCGCCGGCCGTACTGGCGGCGGCACTGGTCGCGGTGCTCGCCGCGGTGGCCTTCGTGTTCGTCGAGCGGCGGCGCGGTGAGGCCGCCATGCTGCCCACCGGCCTGTTCGGCAGCCGGCTGTTCTCGGTGCTGAACGTCTTCACCGTGCTGGTCTACGCCGCGCTCGGCGGGTTCACCTTCTTCATCGCCGTCTACCTGCAGAACGTGCTCGACTGGTCGGCGCTGCTCACCGGCCTGGCGCTGCTGCCGATGACGCTGCTGCTGCTGATCGGCTCGCCCGGTGCCGGGGCGCTGTCCACGAGGATCGGGCCACGGCTGCCGTTGACGGTCGGCCCGGTACTGGCCGCCGGCGGCCTGTTGATGCTGCGCGAGGTCTCACCGGGTGCCTCGTACTGGGGTCAGGTGCTGCCCGGTGTGGCGCTGTTCGGGGCCGGGCTGACCCTGGTGGTGGCGCCGCTGACGGCCTCGGTGCTGGCCGCCGTCGAGGACCGCTTCGCGGGGGTGGCGAGCGGCTTCAACAACGCCGCCTCCCGGGTCGGCGGCCTGTTGGCGGTGGCGGCCCTGCCGCTGCTGGTCGGTCTCTCCGGTGCCGGCTACGAGCAACCCGCCGAACTCACCGCCGCATATCGTGGCGCGCTGCTCTGGTGCGCCGGGCTGCTGCTGGCCGGCGCGGCCATCGCCGTCCTGCTGGTACGTCGTCCGGCCCGACGACCGCCGCCCGCCCAGCCCTGCCACTCGATGCCGGTCTCCACCCCGAAATAACCGGATGTAAGGAGGGGGCCCTTGTTAACGGATTCTGTATAGGAAGGGCCCCTTGTTAACGCCCACGGCTCGGCCGGTGTTAACAAGGGGCCCTTCCTTGCACCTCAGCGGCGGGCGCGGTTGACGGCGCTGGTGACCGCCTTGATGGAGGCGGTGACGATGTTGGCGTCCATGCCGACGCCCCAGACCGTCCGCCCATCGACCTCGCACTCGACGTACGCGGCGGCCTGCGCGTCCCCGCCCGAGGAGAGCGCGTGCTCGTGGTAGTCGAGCACGCGTACGCTCACGCCGGCCGAGCCGAGCCCGTTGACGTACGCGTCGATCGGGCCGTTGCCGATCGCGGTGACCGAACGCGGCTGCCCGGCGACGCCGACCTGGGCGGTGATCTCGACCTTGCCGTCGGCGGTGCCGATGGCGTACTCGGTCAGGGTCACCGCCGGGTCGGTCTGGTGGTCGAGCAGGTACTGCCCGGCGAAGATCTGCCACATGGTGGCCGGTGAGACCTCGCCGCCGTCGTGGTCGGTGACCTCCTGCACCACGCCCGAGAACTCGATCTGGAGCCGGCGTGGCAGGTCGAGCTGGTGCTCGGTCTTCATGATGTACGCGACGCCGCCCTTGCCGGACTGCGAGTTGACCCGGATCACCGCCTCGTAGCTGCGGCCCAGGTCCTTCGGGTCGATCGGCAGGTAGGGCACCGCCCAGGTGAACTGGTCGACCGGCGCGCCGGCCGCCGCGGCGTCGGCCTCCAGCGCGGCGAAGCCCTTGTTGATGGCGTCCTGGTGGGATCCGGAGAAGGCGGTGTAGACGAGGTCGCCGGCGTACGGGTGGCGCTCGGGTACGGGCAGCTGGTTGCAGTACTCGACGGCCCGCTTGATCTCGTCGATGTCGGAGAAGTCGATCATCGGGTCGATGCCCTGGGAGAAGAGGTTCAACCCCAGCGTCACCAGGTCGACGTTGCCGGTGCGCTCGCCGTTGCCGAACAGGCAGCCCTCGATCCGGTCGGCCCCGGCCAGCAGGCCCAGCTCGGCGGCGGCGACCCCGGTGCCCCGGTCGTTGTGCGGGTGCAGGCTGAGCACCAGGCTGTCGCGCCGGGGCAGGTGCCGGTGCATCCACTCGATCGAGTCGGCGTACACGTTCGGCATGGCCATCTCGACGGTGGCCGGCAGGTTGACGATCAGCTTGCGGTCCGGGGTCGGGTCGACCACCTCGATGACCTTGGCGCAGACGTCCAGCGCGTACTCCAGCTCGGTGCCGGTGTACGACTCGGGCGAGTACTCGTAGTGGATCTCGGTGTCCGGGGTGTGGATCTCGGCGTACTTCTGGCACAGCCGGGCGCCGGTGGTGGCGATGTCGGTGATGCCGTCGCGGTCCAGCCCGAACACTACCCGGCGCTGCAACGTGGAGGTGGAGTTGTAGAAGTGCACGATCGCCCGGCGGGCGCCACGCAGCGAGGCGAAGGTCCGGTCGATCAGGTGTTCCCGACACTGGGTCAGCACCTGGATCGTGACGTCGTCGGGGATCAGGTCCTGCTCGATCAGCTGCCGGACGAAGTCGTAGTCGGTCTGGCTGGCCGACGGGAAGCCGACCTCGATCTCCTTGTAGCCCATCTGCACCAGGAGCTGGAACATCCGTCGCTTGCGCTCCGGCGACATCGGGTCGATCAGCGCCTGGTTGCCGTCGCGCAGGTCGACCGCACACCAGCGCGGCGCGACCTCGACCTGCCGGGTGGGCCAGCTGCGGTCGGGCAGGGCGATCGGGAACTGCTGCTGGTACGGCTGGTACCGCTGGTACGGCATCCGGCTGGGACGCTGTCGGGCGATGGGATCGGAGTCAACGTCGGTGGTGCCGGCTGGGTGAGCCATGGCGGAGTTCTCCTGTGGTCATGTGGGTCAGCAGCGAAAGTCGGCAGCGGTGCCGAACAAAAGATCCGAGACAGTGCTGGCGGCGCGGTTCGACTCCGCGACGAGGTGCCGGCCGTCAGGCCTCGTCGCGGCGACCAAGGAGAAGGTGCGCCTGCCACATGACAGAGTGACACTACGTGATGGGACGGCGTCTGGGAAGGTCGGTCCGGACTTTGGGACGAGGCTCGCGCGAGAGGGCTCAGACCGCGGAGTCTGCCCAGCTCATCACCAGTTCGGCCAGTGGTCGGCGGTGCCGTAGCGAGGTCTCATCGGCCAGCAGGTCGGCCGGGAGGCTGAACGGATCGCCCAGTTGGCCGACCGTCACCACCACACACGGTCGCACGTCGCGGGGCAGGTCGAGATCGGCGACCAGGCCGGCGCGATCGAGGTCGGTCACCTGACGGACGTGCAACCCCAGCGCGGTGGCCTGGACGGTCAGGTGGGCCACCGCCTGGCCCAGGTCGTACGTCGCGAACGGGTTGCCGGCGTGCCGGTACGCGGCGAGCAGCAGAACGCTGGCGCGCCCGGCCCACCGCTGGTCGGCCGGCGGCAGATTGACCAGGATCCGCTTGAAGGTCTCGTCCTCACGGTGCCCCACCGCGAATCGCCAGGGCTGTCGGTTGCCGACGGAGGGCGCCCATCGGGCGGCTTCCAGCAGCGTCGCCGTCTCGGCGTGGGTCAGCTCCGCAACCGGATCGAAGGACCGGGGGCTCCAGCGGAACGCGAGCAGCGGAGTGAGGTCGGTCATGCGAAGAGCGTCCCGTATGGGCGTTTTAAAAGCCTTGCCGGGGGTGGTGAAGTGTGGGGTAAAACACCCGTAACGGACTTATCGTCAGGGCGTTGCCGCGTCCGGCCCGGTGCCGCCTGGCACAGTGCCGCCGGGCTCGGTGCTGCCGGGTTCGGTGCTGATCGGCGAGGACGGTTCGACAGGTGGTGCCGCCATGCCCAGCGGCTCGGCCTCCACCACCGGTCCGGCGAGCGCCACGGTGGTCGGTGCCGGCTCAGGCGGCGCGGCCAGCGTCAGCGTGCCGAACGCCGCCCGTACCGCCGTCGGGGTGCCGTCGGCGTCGAAGCAGTAGATGCCCGCGTCCAGCGGCGAGTTGATCGAGGCGACCGTGGTCTCCACCGAGTAGCAGCTGCCGGTCGCTCCGGGCGGCGCCATGGCCGGCGAGACCGACAGCGGGGCGCGTCGGTCGGTCAGCACCTTCAGCCAGTCGGTGAACGGATGCTGCACCCGCGGGTCGAGCCGCCGCGGCAGCGTGTCGTCGCGCTCGCCGAGGCGTACGCAACTGGCCGGCTCCGGCCTGGTCGCCGACGGCAGCCCGCACTGGAACAGTCCGTCGGGTGTTGCCGCGAGCGAGATGTCGGCCGTGCCACCGAGCGCGCCCGCCGGTACGTCCACCCGCCAGCTGTCGTCATTCGCGCTGGTGAAGACGATCAGCCGGTCGGCGATGCCGTCCACCCGCAGGGTGTACCGGGCGACCAGATGTCGATCCTGGGCGGCGGCAGCGAGGGCGGCCAGCTCGTCGCGGGCCGCATCCAGCCCGGCGGGCCGCGGCGCGGCGCTCGGCGGCGGCGCGGGGGTGGCGGGCGGCTCGGACGAGCAGCCGGTGAACAGGACGAGGAGCGCGAACGGCGCGGTCAGCAGGCGGGCCGGATGGTGGACGGGGCGCACCCGGCCATTCTGGGTGTTGGACCGGCTTTCGGACACCCCCGGAAGGGGCGGCATCGCCGGCGTGTCGCACACCACCCTCGTCGCGGCCCGAGGCCGGATCGTGGGATCACCTGACCCGGCGGTCAGAGCGGCCCGATACCCTGAGGTCGTCCGACCCGCGCCGCCGGCCACGGTGCCGGCGGCGCCGGCACGCCAAACCCATTGCCGGCGCGCCGGCACGCCAAGCCCGGTGCCGGCGGCGTCGGCACGCTCAGGGCAACCGGGAGGGAGTGCGCCGTCGTGGCACTCGTGGTGCAGAAGTACGGCGGATCCTCCGTCGCCAACGCCGAGCGGATCAAGCGGGTGGCCGAGCGCATCGTCGCCGCCCGCAAGGCTGGCGACGACGTGGTGGTGGTGGTCTCCGCGATGGGCGACACCACCGACGAGCTGCTCGACCTGGCCAACCAGGTCAGTCCGTTGCCCCCGGGGCGCGAGCTGGACATGCTGCTCACCGCCGGCGAGCGGATCTCCATGGCGCTGCTGGCGATGGCGATCCACAACCTGGGGTACGAAGCCCGCTCGTTCACCGGTTCGCAGGCGGGCGTGATCACCACCTCGGTGCACGGCAGGGCGCGGATCATCGACGTCACCCCGGGGCGGCTCAAGGGTGCGCTGGACGAGGGCGCCGTGGTCATCGTCGCCGGTTTCCAGGGCGTCTCGCAGGACACCAAGGACGTCACCACGCTGGGCCGGGGCGGCTCGGACACCACCGCGGTGGCGCTGGCCGCGGCGCTGCGTGCGGACGTCTGCGAGATCTACACCGACGTGGACGGGGTCTTCACCGCCGATCCGCGGATCGTCCCGAACGCCCGACACATCAAGCAGATCACCTACGAGGAAATGCTGGAGCTGGCCGCCTGCGGTGCGAAGGTGCTGCACCTGCGTAGCGTGGAGTACGCCCGCCGGGCGGGGCTGCCGATCCACGTCCGTTCGTCATACTCGACCAACACCGGCACCATGGTCACCGGATCGATAGAGGAGCTTCCCGTGGAGCAGGCACTGATCACCGGGGTTGCCCACGACCGCAGCGAGGCCAAGATCACCATCGTCGGGGTGCCCGACGAGCCGGGCGCCGCCGCGAGCATCTTCGACACCGTCGCGGGCGCCGAGATCAACATCGACATGATCGTGCAGAACGTCTCCACCGAGGGCACCGGCCGCACCGACATCTCCTTCACGCTGCCGAAGACCGACGGGCCCACCGCCATGGCCGCGCTGAGCAAGATCCAGGAGGCGGTCAACTTCAAGGGCCTGCTCTACGACGACCACGTCGGCAAGGTCTCCCTGATCGGTGCCGGGATGCGGTCCCACCCCGGGGTGGCTGCCGGCTTCTTCGCCGCGCTCGGCCAGGCCGGGGTGAACATCGAGATGATCTCCACCTCGGAGATCCGGGTCTCGGTGGTCTGCCGGGACACCGACCTCGACGCGGCGGTCCGCGCCATCCACCAGGCGTTCGACCTCGGCGGCGACACCGAAGCCGTGGTGTACGCGGGGACGGGGCGGTAGCGCGGGTGGCCGGGCTGCCCACCCTGGCCGTGGTCGGGGCGACGGGGGCCGTCGGCACGGTGATGTGTGAGCTGCTCACCGGGCGTCGCAATGTCTGGGGCGAGATCCGCCTGCTGGCCTCCGAGCGGTCGGCCGGGCGCAAGGTCCGCTGCCGGGGCGAGGAGTTGACCGTCCAGACCCTGACCGAGCAGGCGCTGGACGGCGTCGACGTGGCGATGTTCGACGTGCCGGACGAGGTCTCCGCGCACTGGGCGCCGATCGCGGTGAGCCGAGGTGCCGTGGTGGTGGACAACTCCGGTGCCTTCCGGATGGACCGGGACGTCCCGCTGGTGGTGCCGGAGATCAATCCCGAGCAGTTGGGCAACCGGCCCCGGGGCATCGTGGCCAACGCCAACTGCACCACCCTCGCGATGATCGTCGCGGTCGCCCCGCTGCACCGCGAGTACGGCCTGCGTGAGCTGGTGCTCGCTTCCTACCAGGCGGTCTCCGGCGCGGGCCAGGTGGGCGCGGACGTCCTGCACGACCAGTTGACCAAGGTGGCCGGTGATCGGCTGCTCGGCTCGCGTACCGGCGATGTGCGTCAGGCCGTCGGTGACGAACTCGGCCCGTTCCCCGCCCCGCTGGCGCTCAACGTGGTGCCCTGGGCGGGCTCGTTGGCCGACTACGGCTGGTCGTCCGAGGAGATGAAGGTGCGCAACGAGTCGCGCAAGATCCTCGGGATGCCCGACCTCAAGGTCTCCGCCACCTGCGTACGGGTGCCCGTGGTGACCGGCCACTCGGTCGCGGTACACGCCGTCTTCGCCACCGAGATCGATGCCGATGGGGCCCGGGGGGTGCTGCGCAACGCGCCCGGGGTGATCGTGGTCGACGACCCGGCGGCCGGCGAGTTCCCGATGCCGATCGACGTGGTCGGGACCGACCCCTCCTGGGTCGGCCGGATCCGGCGCGCCCTCGACGACCCCCGCGCCCTGGACTTCTTCGTCACCGGCGACAACCTCCGCAAGGGTGCCGCCCTGAACACCGCCCAGATCGCCGAACTCCTGGCCAAGGACCTCACCTAGGCGGCGGAGAGGTGGACGCCGTCGCGGCCTCGGCGCTTGACGGCGTAGAGAGCCTGGTCGGCGCGGCGTAGCGTCAGCTCGGGGGACTCGCCCGGGTGGGGCAGGGCCACGCCGACGCTGATCGTCCGGCCGATCCGGCGGGCCGCCTCGGTGAGCCGTTCGGCGACCCGTACGGCCTCGTCGGGGAGGCCCACCTCGATCACCGCGACGAACTCGTCCCCGCCGATCCGGTACAGCTCGTCGCCCTGGCGAAGCGCACCCTCCAACGCCCGGGCGAGGTCGACCAGCACCCGGTCGCCCGCCTGATGGCCGTAGGTGTCGTTGACGGTCTTGAAACCGTCCACGTCGATCGCCAGCAGGGCGGTACGGCCAGGGGTCGCGGAGGCGATCCGCTGCCCGAACGGGCCGGTGTGCCGCAGCCCGGTCAGCGGGTCGGAGCTGGCCTGCACCCGAAGTCGGTCCAGGGTGCGTAGCCGGTCCAGGCAGCCCCACGCCTGACCGGCCAGCAACTCCATCAGGTTGACCGTGGTCGGATCCGGTCGCAGCAACCGCTCGTCGGCGACCAGCAGCACGCCGCCCCGCTCGGGCGGCCCGAACGGCACCGCCACCAGCGTGCCCACCCCGGCCCGGACCAGCGGCTCGTGCTCGGCGGTGGGCGGGTGGCCGGATTCGCCGAGGGTGTAACCGGCGCCGTAGCGATGGGCCCGGTCGATGATGCGCCGCAGCGCCGAGCGGCCCACCTCGCCCAGCTCGGCACGTATCCGCGTCTCCAGCCCGTCGGGGGCGACCGTCGGTGCGCCGAGTCGGGGGCCGCCGCGACCCCCGAGCAGCAGGACGGCCGCAGCGAGGGTGGACACGTCCCGGGCCGCTGCGATCGCGGCCGCCATCAGGTCCCATTCGGTGGTGGCGGCGGTCATCGCGGAGGCATGCCGGAGCAACTTCTCGCTGCGGCTCTCCGCCGGCCCGCCGAGCGCCACGATCCGGGCGCCCAGGCGGGCGGCGACACGCTCGGCGACCACCTGCCAGGACGCCAGGTCGGCCGGGCCGGTCCACTGCAGGTCGAGTACCCCGATGGGCCGGCCGGCCGGATCCAGCACCGGTACGCACAGCTCGGCGGTGACGTCGGGGCGTACCGGGATGTGGTCGGCATCGGCGTCGACGTCCGGGACGATGGCCGGCTGGCCGCCGGTGTAGACCCGGCCGACGATTCCGGCGTCCGGTGCCACGGTGGCGAAGACCTGCCAGGATCCGGTGGCGGCGACGCAGCGGAGCCGGCCGTGGACGTGCAGCAGGATGGCGATGGTGGCAGGGGTGTAGCGGGCGAGGGCGCTGACGGCCGCCTCGCAGACCTCCGTGACGGTCGACGCCATGGGCAGCCGGACCGTCACATCACGAATGACCTTCTGGTGATTCACTCGCACGTCGTTCCAGGTTCGGATCCGTTCCCGGTGGCGCCGGGCCGCTGATCAAGCGTACTCACGCCGACCTGTGAGCAACCTGAAGTCGTACACATGTGCTATCCACAGGCTGTGGACGCGGCCTGTGGGGCCACGCGGAGCGGGCCGCGACGATAGCGTTGGTGTTTCCGGTCGAGTGGAGGCCCGATGCTCATCGCCCACCTCAGCGATCCGCACCTGACCACCGGCGTGCTCGGCGCCGAGCCAGCCGCCGGCCTGCACCGTGCGCTCGGCCGGGTGCTGGCGCTGGCACCCCGGCCGGACTGCGTGGTCATCACCGGCGACCTGGCGGACCATGGTCGCCCCGACGAGTACGCGGTGCTGCGCGAGGTGATCGGCCGGTTCCCGCTGCCGGTGCACCTGGTGACGGGCAACCACGACGACCGGGAGTCGCTGCTCGACGCCTTCGGCGGCACACCCTGGCTGGGTGGCGGCTTCTCCGCGTACTACCAGGTCGACCACCCCGACGCGACCGTGGTGGTGCTCGACTCGCTGGTCCCCGGTTCCAGCGGCGGGCGGCTCGGTGACGAGCAGCTCGGCTGGCTCGACGGGGTGCTGGCGGCGCGTGCCGAGGTGCCGGCCGTGGTCTGCCTGCACCACCCGCCCGTGGCGGTGGGCATCCCGGCCGCCGACGAGGTCCGGCTCGCCGACGGTGACGGGCTCGCCGAGGTGCTGCTCCGACACCCCCATGTGGTACGCGTCGCCGCCGGTCACGTGCACCGGTCGGTGACCGCGTCCTTCGCCGGCACGGTGCTCACCGTCGCACCGAGCACCTGGCGGCAGAGCACGCTGACGATGAGCGGCGACGAGCAGATCGGCTGGGTCGACGAGCCGACCGCGCTGCTGCTGCACACGATCACCGAAGCCGGATGTGTCACGCACACCGTGCAGGTCAGCCACACCGCCGGGATGACCTGCGGCTTCTGACCCACCGGGTTCACCGCGCGTCGCAGGCGGCAGCTGTCGCGATGCGCTCATCGACCGCGGCAGGCTGGCGTCGACGGCGATTCCGACGGGCGCGGCCAGACGTCGAACTGCGCATGCTCGGCAGCGTGAACGCCAGGGCGAGGGCCGACACTCCGGGGAAGATGAGGCCCATGGCGAACGCCTGCGCCAGGTGCCCGTCGTGTGTCCGCTGCCGGTAGTGAGGTTCAGCCCGACCAAATTCCGGTTGTAGTTGGCCTTCCGTTCGGTCGTGGATCTGATGGAGGCGGCCTCGGCCAGCGCCGTCACCAGCACGGGCCATGCGGTCTACAGCGGTCATCGAAGGCGTAACTCTCGGTCGCCCTTTGGCCAGTCGGACCCGTACCGGAGGTGAACAGGGCGTCCGGACCGGTCGCCGGGCCTGGCCCGGCCAGATGCCGTTGGGCGGCTGCGTGGCCGTAATTGGCGACACCGGCGTGCACGCGTATTCAAGTAGCCACAACGCGCCGTTAACCTCGCTCCGGTCACGCGTTGGCGTGACGGATCCGCGCCGGATGTCCGGCGCTGTCAGTGGGGACAACACATGACGAGAAGACTTACTGGGCTCGTGGCCGCGCTCGCTGTGGCGGTGGGGGGTTCGTTCGCCGTCGCCGCTCCGGCGCACGCCGCCACCCCGGCCATCGAGATCACGAAGGTCTACTACGACTCACCGGGTGTGGACAACCGCTCGAACTCCAGCCTCAAGGCGGAGTACGTGAAGCTGACCAACCGGCGTGCCACGACGATCAACCTGAAGAACTGGACGCTGCGCGACAAGGCCAACCACGTCTACAAGTTCACCGGGGACTTCAAGCTCGCCAAGGGCAAGAGCGTCATCATCCGCACCGGCACGGGCAAGAACACCGCCGCCACCCGCTACTGGGGGTCGGGCAACTACATCTGGAACAACACCGGCGACACCGCCTACCTGCGCAACGCCAGCGGTAAGCAGATCGACAAGTGCGTCTGGACGAAGAAGGGCATGGGCTACACCAACTGCTGAAGGCTCACTGTCGCAACCATCACCTGGCGGCAGAGCACGCTGACGATGAGCGGCGACGAGCAGACCGGCTGGGTCAGCGAACCGGGCGCGCTGTTGCTGCACCGGATCACTGAATCGGGGTGGGGCTCCTTTCGACGAGAGGGCCCCACCCCGACCATCACCGCAGGCCGAAGGCCCGGGTGATGCGCTGGTCCACGCTGTTGCCCCGGGCGTCGCGGGCGGTGGCGCGTAGGGTGACGAACCCGGCGCTGCGTGGTGCGTCCAGGCGGGTGCGCCAGCCGTCGCCGCTGCGGCGGAGCTTGGCGTCGTGCCAGGTGACGCCGTCGTCGTAGGACAGATCGAGGGTCACCGTGCGGATGGGGGCAGCCTCGGCCGCCATCGGCAGATGCAGTGCGGTGACGGTGAGGTGGGCGTTGCGTCTCGTCTTCCCGTCGATGTCGGTGTCCACGGCGTAGTCGAGCTGGATCAGCGACGGGTTCCACACCCCGCCCGGGCTGACCGCGCCGGAGGTGAAGCCCCATTCGGTCAGGGTGGCGGTGGAATATGGTCCGGCCCAGGTGTCGCGCTTGTTCTCCGACACCAGGCGGTACGGCAGCGGCTGTGGGTTCACCAGACCTACGGAGAGCATGCGCTGGTACCGGTCGGTTTCCCGGAGGAGCGTATCGCCCTGGTAGAGGCGCAGGGTGTTTTCGGCGGCGTAGTTGTCGTAGGTGTCGCCCCGGTGGGCGGTGCCCGAGTCGCCCCAGCCGGGGATGAAGGCGGAGAGGCCGCCGTCCTCGCGGAAGACGCTGTGGTTGTCCAGCAGGCGGGGCCGTTGCACGGGGCCGAACCAGCGTTCCTCGTGCGCCGGGCCGGCCCGGTAGGCGGTGGGGGCCGTCCGCTGGCCCTGTTCGCCGGGGATGGTTACCTCGGTGGTCCACTGCTCCCCGGCGGTGACCCAGTCGGTGCGCTCGCCTCGCGCCGGGACCGCGACGAAGTCGAGGGTGCTCGACGCTCCCGACGGGGTCAGGTCGGCGCGCGTTTCGAGCGCCCGGGCCGGGCGCCAGTTGCGGAAGGACATGTCGACCCGGGCCAGGTCGCGCTGGGCGATCCGGTGGGTGAGGTCGGTCGGCACGGCGCCGACGTAGTCGTGGACCAGGTCGTAGATGTACTCGGTTTCCGGCTGGGAGGTGATGTCGAGCCGGACCCGTCGCTCGTGCCCGAGGCGGGCGATCAACCGCTCGCCCTCGTCACGGGTGAGGGTGGCCACGGTCACCGGCGGAGGGTCACGCGGATCCCACCACGAGGCGGGCCATGGGCTGAGCCGCCCGATGCCGTCGTTGACCACGAGCAGGAGGCGGGCTCCGGCGGACGCGGCCGCGGCGGCCTGCTCCTCCAGTGACACGGTGTCGCTGCGGCGTACGACGACGGCCTTGCCCCGGGCGTTCACCGAGGCGTACCCGGCGCTGTCGCCAGCGTTGGCGAAGACCGTGTCGAGGTGGAGCTTGTCGCGCGGAAGGGGGGTCTTGGCGCGCTGCACTCTCAGGTCGTCGTAGGCGCGGCCGCCGGCCGAGACCGTCAGCGCGGGCTGGGTCGTGCGCCAGCGGGCGCCGACGGAGAAGGCACCCGTCGTCACCTTCCGGTCGCTGGGCAGGATCCAGACGCTGTCGTACTCGGCGCCCGCGTACCACGCGGAGACCCAGGGGTTGCCCCCGAGTTCGCGGAACAGTTCGAAGCGGGAACCGTCCGGGGTGGAGGGCTGCGGAGTGGTCACGGTGGCCCGGCGGGCTCTGGTGGCGTCGAAGACGACCGTGCGGTCCTGGTCGAGCGTGATCTCGGGTATCGGGAGCAGCGCGAATCCCCGCGAGTGTGGCCCGTTGACGCCCTCGACGTCGGTGCTCAGCCACGCCGAGTACGTGCCCGAGGGCAGCCGCAGGTCCAGGGTGCCGGTCTCGTCGATCTGCGACGCCGGCAACGCGGCGCCGTCCTTGTCCAGCACGACCAGGTCGCCGCGGATCGGCCGGCCGCTACGGTCCCTGGCCTTCAAGGTCAGCTTGTGGCGTACCCCCTCCTTGCCGACGGCGATCGAGGTGCGGGCGCGGACCTTGCCGGCGGCGTCGGTCGCGGTCAGGAAACCCGAGTTCAGACGGTCGGCCGGCACCCGGTCGAAGTTCGTGGTCAGGGTCACCGTCGCACTGCCGTGCGCCGGAACGGTGACCTGCGGGGCCGACGGGACGACCAGGTCAGCGGGGCCGCCGTCCATCGCGGTGGCGAGGTCGAGGGTGACCGCGCTGTCGGCGATGTTGGTGAAGCGGACCTCTCGTCCGACGGTGCCTTCGGGCGCAGTCGGCCACTGCGGGTAGCCGAAGTCGGCGTTGACGGTGGCGAACAGAGTCGCGGCCGTGGTCGCGGCGATGTCCAGGCGGCCGTTGCCGCCCTGGAACGGGCTGATCTCAGGGGTCGACTTGGCGGTGCTCACCAGGGCTTCCTTGAGCTGCTGCCCGGTGAAGTCGGGGTGCTGGGCGGCCAGCAGCGCGGCCGCGCCCGCGACGTGCGGGGCGGCCATCGAGGTTCCGTCACCGAGCCGGTACCAGCCCTCGCCCTGGGAGTACTGCGAGCGGGCGGCCAGGATACCGACGCCGGGTGCGGTGAGGTCGGGCTTGATGGCCCGGTCACCGAGGCGCGGACCTTGGCTGGAGAAGTAGGCGAGGTGGTCGTCGCCGTCCACGGCGCCGACGGTCAGCGCGGCGTCGGCGGCGCCCGGAGAGCCGACCGTGTAGGAACCGGGACCGCTGTTTCCAGCCGCGATGACGAACAGGGCGCCGGTCTCTTCGCTGAGCTCGTTGACGGCCACGCTCATCGGGTCGGTGCCGTCGGTGGGATCCCCGCCGAGGCTCATGTTGACGATCTTGGCCTGCCGGTCACGGACCGCCCACTCCATGCCGCTGATGATCCATGACTCCTGGCCGAAGTTGTCGTCGGCGAGGACCTTGCCGACGTGCAGCCGCACGCCCGGGGCGACACCCTTCTCCCTGCCCTCCGAGGCGGCTCCGGTGCCGGCGATGGTGGAAGCGACATGCGTGCCGTGTCCGTAGCCGTCGTTCACCGTCTCACCGGGTACGAAGGACTCGGCGGCGGCCAGTTGGCCGGCGAAGTCGGGGTGGTCGGCGTCGATGCCGGTGTCCAGGACGGCGACGTCGACACCCTCGCCGGTATTTCCGGACTCCCACACCTCGGGCGCGCCGATCTGCGCGGTGCTGTCGGCGAGCGTGGCCTCGACCCTGCCGTCCAGCCACACCTTGGCGATACCGCCGGTGAGCGCGAGCCGCTCGCCCGTGGAGCGGGCGGCCGCACCCCCGTCCGCGGTGATCGAGGACCAGAACGCGCCCGAGCGGTCCGCGTCCAGCGCGGCGCCCTGGATGCTGTCCAGGGCCCGGACGGTGCGGGCACCCTCGGGCGCCGCGGTCCTACGCGAGGCCGCCGCGCCGTCGGCGTAGGTGACGATCAGCGGAATCCGGTCCCGGTGCGCGTCGTCGTAGCCGTCCGCCAGCAACTCGGTGATGTTGAACAGCTGCTCGTCGAGCAGCCCGGCGGACACGTACGGCAGTGCCCCATGGGGGTAGACGTAGGTGTCCCCTTCCTTCCGGTGCGAGGTGTATCCGGTCAACCGCCCGGCGGCATCCCGCACCTCGGGGCTCAACCCCCCGTCGGCCGTCCGAACCGCGGTGACCTTCTCACCAGTGATCAGCGTGACGGTGAACGTGGACTCGGAAGCAGGCGGCACGATCGACGCCACGGAGGAGTGCGGCGGGTCGGTGGGCGCGGCCGAAACCGGGGCGGGCGACGAGGCGAGCACCACGGAAGCGGTGAGCAGCGCCAGCAGGCGCCGCCCGGAAAGATGTGTGAACAGCACAGCGTTCCTCAGGTTGGTCAACAGGAAGCGCTGCTAGCGTCTCGATCCTTTGTTTCGGCAAGAGTGCTGTGCCGTTGCACGGTTGGTGCGACCAGGCCTGGTCAGGCCGGGCCGGCTTCAGCCCTCGATCGACGGAGGGCGGTCGATGTTGAGGTGGAACGCCCGCTCCTCGGCCTCCTGCCGGGCCACGATGAAGTCGCGCTGCCAGTCCTGAGCGTCATCCTGGATGCGCGCGACCACGTGCTCACCGTGTATCCGGCCGTCCGCGTCGGTCAGGGCGACCCCGACGACGGTGTGCCCGCGCCCTGGTATGGCGTAGTGACGCACCGCCCAGCGGGCGGACATCTGCGACACCTGGTTTCGGCGTTTGGCCGCGGCCGTCATGGCCACGGCGACCAGGAGGATCGCGGTCAGCACGATGATGGTGACGGCCAGGAACGCGATGATCCGCACCCACCCGAGGCTACCGCGCAACGTGCCGACGTGCACCGCACGGCGGCGTAGCCGGGCAGCCACCGCCATCCGTACCGCCCAATCGCCTTCTCATGCCGCCCGATCGCGTCGGACCCGTCGCCCCAACTCGACGGCGGCGGCGACCCGGGCCAACTCGACAGCCCTCGGCCCGGCGGCGGCGCAGCAGGTCGGTTGGACGCCCCGGACCAGCGACGCCCGACCGTGGGATGGCGTTGTACGGAAACACCAGAGGGCACATCCGTCGATCGGATGTGCCCTCTGCCCTCGGTCGGGGTGGCCGGATTCGAACCGACGACCTCTTCGTCCCGAACGAAGCGCGCTACCAAGCTGCGCCACACCCCGAGGCGTGCCGACAAATAGTAGCCCACCCGTCCCGACGGTCAAACTTGGTACCTCGTTGATCAACAGGGTCAGCGGGGGATCAGGGTGAGCAGGCTGGCCTCCGGCGGGCAGGCGAAGCGGACGGGGGCGGTCGGGTGCGTACCGAGCCCGGCGGAGACGTGCAGCCAGGAGTCCGAGCCGGGCCAGCGGTGCAGGCCCTTCGCCATGGACCTGGGCAGCCCACAGTTGGTGACCAGCGCACCCACCCCCGGTACGCAGACCTGGCCGCCGTGGGTGTGGCCGGCCAGCAGCAGGCCGAAGCCGTCGGCGGCCATCTCGTCGAGCAGCGCCGGCTCGGGGGAGTGGGTGAGCGCGATGGAGAGGTCGGCCTCGGACGAGATCGGGCCGGCGACCGAGGCGTAGTCGTCCCGCTCGACGTGCGGGTCGTCAACGCCGGCCATGTCGATCGCCCGGCCGCCGGCCTTTACCGTGACCCGCCGGTTGTTCAGGTCGGCCCAGCCGGCCCCGGTGAGGATGTCCCGCAGCTCCTCCGCGGGCAGTTCGACGCCCTCGGTGTACTCCCGGTCGGGCAGGAAGTAGCTGAGCGGGTTCTTCCAGACCGGCCCGGTGTAGTCGTTGGAGCCGAAGACGAACGCCCCGGGGTAGTCGAGCAGCGGTTGCAGCGCCCGGAGCACACCGGGCACCGCCCCCGGGTGCGCCATGTTGTCCCCGGTCACCACGACCAGGTCGGGGTCGAGGGCGGCCAGCGAGGCGACCCACTGCTGCTTGCGTACCTGGTTGGGGGTCATGTGCAGGTCCGACAGGTGCAGCACGCGCAGCGGCTCGGTGCCGGTCGGCAGCACCGGCACGTCGAAGCGGCGGAGGGTGAACATGTTGCGCTCGATGAGCGACGCGTACGCCAGGGCGGCGGCGCCCGTCGCCACGGTTGCGGTCGCGAGCCGGAATAGTGTGCGCTTTCGCATGCCGATCAGGGTAGTTTGACCGTCCATGAGCACGCTGAAGGACCGCCTCACCGTCGACATGCGCGCCGCCCTGAAGGCCCGCGACGAGCTGACCACCTCCACCCTGCGGATGGCCCTGGCCGCCATCGGCACGGCCGAGGTCTCCGGTAAGGCCAAGCGCGAGCTCAGCGACGAAGAGGTGCTGACCGTGCTGACCAAGGAGGCCAAGAAGCGCCGCGAGGCCGCCACCGCGTTCGCCGACGCGGGCCGCGCCGAGCAGGCCGCCAAGGAGACCGCCGAGGGTGAGGTGCTGAACCGCTACCTGCCGAAGCAGCTCTCCGACGCCGAGCTGACCGAGCTGGTGGCGGGGGCGCTCGCCGCCGGCGGCTTCACCGGCAAGGCCCAGATGGGCCCGGCGATGAAGGCGGCCCAGGCTGCGGCGGCCGGTCAGGCCGAGGGCGGCCGGGTGGCCGCCGAGGTACGCCGTCAGCTCGGCCTCTGACGGCTGGGACGGCACGAGACCACCAGCACGAACTCCGGATGGCCGTTGCTCGTCGGCGGCCTGGCCCGGCTCGCTCCCGGACCCGGGGAGCGCGCCCGTTCGACGCGGCCGCCGCCGAGGATCGGCCATTGCTGACAGACGAACGGGCGGGCACCCGGTGGGGTGCCCGCCCGTTCGTTCGTGTCGGACTCGTGGCGATCAGCCGCCGGGACGGTCGTCCGGCGGCCGACCGGGGCTGCTGGGCGGACCGGACGACGGGCCGTTGCCCGGCCGACCGCTGCTGCCGTTGCCAGCGCTGAGCTGGATCGTCACGATGCCGCCCTTGATGGTGCGACCGCTGGGGCTGGTGCCGGCGGCGGTGCCCGCCGGGCAGTCCGAGGTGACCCGGTTGCTGGAGACGATCGGCTCGAAGCCGGCACCGGAGATGCGCGACTTGGCCTGCTCGACGGAGACGCACCGGACGCCGGGGATGCTGCGCTGGTCACCCAGGGAGATCTTCTGGCCGGGCGCGTCGAAGTTGATGCGCTTCTTGCCCTTCATGGCGTCGCGCAGCGTGTTCCAGACCGGCGGGTTGATGCCGTCGGGCCGGTTGTGCTTCATCTTGACGTTGGTCTGCGGCCAGTCCGGGTCGGCCATGATGCCGGCCACCGCGTACTGCTTGGTCATGGCGACCAGCGCGGCGGTCTTCTCCGAGTCGGTGGTGCCGGACTTGCCGGCCACCGGTGCGTCGACGATGTACTTGGTCTGTGCGGCGGTGCGGCTGCCGCCGCACTTGCTGGTGGAGGAGTTGTCACCGACCGGGCAGCGGGCGGCGTCCACCGCCGCCCGGGCGACCTCGGTGCTGAACCGCTTCTCGCAACGCGGGTTGGCCACGTCCAGCTTGTTGCCGTCCAGGTCGCGGATCTCCTGCACCGGGATCGGCTCGCAGTACTTGCCGTCGGCGGCCAGGGTGGCGTACGAGTTGGCCAGCTCCAGCGGGGTGACCTGCGAGACGCCCAGGGTGAACGCGCCCCACTGGTGCGCGGCCTCCTTGTTGTTGGCGAACTTCGCGTCCTCGCTCTGCCGGAACTGGATGCCGAGGCGCTTGGCCACGTCGACCACGTTCTCCGCGCCGACCTGCTGCTGCAGCGGCACGAAGTAGGTGTTGATCGAGGCGGAGAAGGCGCTCCACATGTTCTGTACGCCGCCGGCCTTGAGGCCCGAGTTGGTCGGGCAGTAGAAGTGCGTCCCGTCGCAGGCGGCAGGGTTGCCCCGGTCGATGATGTACTCGGACTTGAACTGCTGCGGCGCGTTGAAGGTGTAGCTGAGCGGGATGCCCTTCTCCAGCGCGGCCACGATCGTGTACATCTTGAAGACCGAGCCGGCCTGGTAGCCGGTGATCCCGTCACCGCCGGTCAGCAGCGGGTTGACCGTGTTCGGATAGTTGCCGCGCTTGCCCTTGTCCCGCTGGACCGGGTCGCTGTGCGGCTTGTTCTTGGGCTTGTCCGGGTTGTCGAGCTTGAAGTTCCGGTTGACCGACAACGCCCGCACCCGGCCGGTGCCCGGCTCGACGACCGCGATCATCGCGGCCTCCTTGGAGTCCACCGGCTTCGCGGCCCGGACGGCCTTGTCGGCGCCGTTCTGGGCCTGCTTGTCCAGCGTCGTGATGATCGTGTAGCCGCCGCTCTTGAGCAGCCGCTCCCGGTCGTACGAGGTCGAGCCGAACGTCGCCTGCGACATCCACCAGCGGTAGAAGTAGTCGCAGAAGAAGCCCCAGGCGTTCTTGTTGGCGGCGACGCAGCCGTTCGGCGCCCGCTTGCCCTTGACCACCAGCTTGACGGCCTTGGCCTTCTCGGCCTGCTCCTTGGTGATCGCCCCGATCGTGACCATGTGGTCGATGACGTAGTTCCGTCGGGGGACCGCCTGCTGGTAGCCGGTCTTGGTGGTCGGGTCGAACGAGGTTGGCGCCTTGACCAGACCGGCGAGCAGGGCGGCCTCTTCGATCTTCAGGTCCTTGGGCGGCTTGTTGAAGTAGACCTGGCTGGCGGCGTAGACGCCGTAGGCGCCGTTGCCGAAGGCGGCGAGATTGAGGTAGCTCTCCAGGATCTGGTCCTTGCTGAGCGTCTTCTCGATCTGCAGCGCGTAGTTCATCTCGCGCAGCTTGCGGGCGCTGGTGTCCTCGGTCGCGGCGAGCACGTCGGCCGGGTGGGTCGCCGAGTACGCGATGCCCATCCGGACGTACTGCATGGTCAGCGTCGAGGCGCCCTGCCGGTCGTTGCCGGCGGCGCTGTTGTTGACGAAGGCCCGGGCCACGCCGTTGAGGTCGACACCGTTGTGCTTGTAGAAGTGGTGGTCCTCGGCGGCGATGATCGCGTTGCGCATGTTCTCCGAGATGTCGTCGAACTTCACGTCGCGCCGGTTCTCGTCGTACATGGTGGCCAGTGGTGTCTTGCCGTCGGACGCGAGCAGATAGCTGATCTGAGGTGCGCGGGACACCGTCAGCTCCTTCGGCAGGGCGCCGAAGGTCTCCGCGCCGGCCTTCGCGGCCAGGCCTGACATCGCCACCGCAGGGAAGGCCGCGGCGGCGACCACCACGCCGGCCAGCAGCCCACAGATGAGCAGCGATGCGGCGTTGGTCAGTACGTTGTGGTCACGTTTCCGCATCCAGGTCACCTCGACAGGGTACGCGAACAGGTAACGAGGGGCGCTGGGGCGTCTTTTCCCCATTTCCTGCGCGCGCCGTCCTCGTTGTGCTAGACGCGTGGCACCGGGTGTCTGGTTGCGTGGATCCGTGCCGAGTTTCCTCCTTGCGGAGGCAGCCCGCAGCGTTTTCCCGGACCCCGGTGGGGTAAGCGGCGGTCCCTGGCCCGAGAAGCCGGGACTGTCCGAAATGATGGATTTGGCCGACAACGTTGCGTAATCGGGCGACTACAGAGCATGATGGGGGCGGCGACAGCGCCATGTCGTCCGTGCCGCCTTGGGGTAAGGCGTGCCGGACGACCGGGGGGATTGCCGGCTGGCCGGCGACGGCGTCGGTAGTACTGCAAGGGGGGACGTGTACAGATGGGCATGATCACTGACTGGCCGTCGCTGGCGGCGTGTCAGAACGGGGACCCGGACGCGTTGTTCGTACAGGGTGCCGAGCAGAACGTGGCGAAGCGGATCTGCCGGAGCTGCCCGGTTCGGTACGAATGCCTGGCCGACGCGCTGGACAACCGGATCGAGTTCGGCGTGTGGGGTGGCATGACCGAACGGGAACGCCGCGCGCTGCTGCGCCGCCACCCGCAGGTCACCAGCTGGCGGAAGATGTTCGAGGCGGCGATGAAGAAGAACGCCAAGGACAAGACCGGCCAGGACAAGATCCTGGCTGCCGCCGGCAGTTGACCGGCTGAGTCAGTCGCGGCTCATCGCCGCACCGGTCGTCGGTCAGGAGCGGCTCATCGCCGCACCGATCGTCCGCAGCCCGTCGACGTCGTGCACGTCGGCGGGCTGCGCCAGCACCGCAACGGCCGGCACCTGCGGGAACGCCTCGGTGAACCGAGCGGCCACCTGCTGCTCACGTACCGCCTGCTCGGCCAGGGCCGCGTGTGCCCGCAACACCTCGACGGTGCGCTCGTGGCCGCCGACCGACGCCAGCCGCTCGGCGGCGGCGCGGCTGGCCGTCGCGTCCAGCGCCGACACCGCCGGACGGTGCACCCGGTTGAGCACCAGGCCGGCGAGCGGCATCTTCTCCTCGCGCAGCCGGCCGGCGAAGTAGGCGGCCTCCCGGACCGCGTCCGACTCCGGCGCGGCGACCAGCAGGAACGCCGTCTCCCGCGCCTGCAGGATGCGGTACGTCTGCTCAGCCCGCTGCCGGAACCCGCCGAACATCGAGTCGAGCGCGGCCACGAAGCCGGACAGGTCGGTCAGCAGTTGCGTGCCGATCACCTTCTGCACCACCCGGGAGAACATCCCGAAGGAGGCGGTCACCAGGCTGAACATGCTGCGCCCGCCGGTCCGCGCCGGAGCGAGCAACAGCCGCAGCATCCGGCCGTCGAGGAAACGGGAGAGCCGGGCCGGCGCGTCGAGGAAATCCAGCGCCGAGCGCGACGGCGGAGTGTCCACCACGATCAGATCCCACTCGCCCCGCGCGTGCAGCTGGCCGAGCTTCTCCATCGCCATGTACTCCTGCGTACCGGCGAAGGTCGAGCTCATCGCCTGGTAGAAGGGGTTGCCGAAGATCTCCGCGGCCTTCGTCGGGTCCGTGTGTTGCAACACCACGTCGTCGAAGGTGCGCTTCATGTCGAGCATCATGGCGTGCAGCTCGCCACCGCTGTCCTCGACGTCGATGCCCTTGACCTGCCGAGGCGTGTTGTCCAGCTCGGTCAGACCGAGCGACTGGGCCAGCCGGCGTGCCGGGTCGATGGTGAGCACCACCGTGCGGCGGCCGTGCCGCTCCGCCGCGCGCAGCGCGAGCGCGGCGGCCGTGGTCGTCTTGCCCACTCCGCCGGCCCCACAGCAGACCACGATCCGGACGCCCGGGTCGGCCAGGATCTGGTCGACGTCCAACGTCGGCGCGGCATTCTCGGAAGGCACCAATCGAGCGTATCGGGCCGACCGGCTCCGCGCGGCTGGCCGAGGTGAGGTGTGAGTCAATCGCCGCGGACGAGCGCGGTGGCGAGCACATCGAGACCGGCACGGTCCACCCCGTCGGGCAGCAGCGGCAGCTCGATCATGGGCAGGCCCAGTTCGACCAGGTCGGCGCGGAGCGAATCCTCCAGCTTCCGGCGGATGACCAGGTCGCGGGCCTCCTCGTGCAGCCCGGTCACGACCCGCTGGTCGACCGGCAGTCCGGCGGCACGCAACCCCCGCTCCAACTCCGCCTCGGTGACCAACCGGCCCGCCGGCTGCGGCGCCCGGGTGCCGTTGACGATCACCCGGCCCACCCCGAAGCCCAGCGCGGTCAGTTCGGCGATCGCGTCGACGGTCTCCTGCACCGGCATCTCCTCCAGCAGGGTCACCACGTGCACCGCGGTCATCGGTGAGCGCAGCAGCGCCGAGACCCCCTCGCTCTGGGTCTTGATCGGGCCCATCTTGGCCAGCCGGGCCGTCTCCGCGGTGACGTTCAGGAAGCGCCCGATCCGGCCGGTGGGTGGGGCGTCCAGCACCACCGCGTCGTACACCCTTCGCTGGCCGGCGGTGCGGGTGGTGGCCTCCTTGACCTTGCCGGTGAGCAGCACGTCACGCAGGCCCGGGGCGATCGTGGTGGCGAAGTCGATCGCGCCGAACTTGCGCAGTGCCCGGCCGGCCGCGCCGAGCTTGTAGAACATGTCCAGGTACTCGAGCAGCGCCTCCTCGGCGTCCACCGCGAGCGCGCAGACCTCACCACCGCCGGGCGCGTCGGCCAGGTGCCGTTCGGCGTACGGCAGCGGCTCGGTGCCGAAGAGCTGCGCGATGCCCTGCCGCCCCTCCACCTCGACCAGCAGGGTGCGCCGGCCACCGGCGGCCAGGCCCAGTGCCAGGGCGGCGGCCACGCTGGTCTTGCCCGTGCCCCCCTTGCCGGTGACCACGTGCAGGCGGGCGGGCCAATCGTTGCCGGCCCGGTCAGCCGGGCGCTGCGCTGCTCCCACCCGTCGAGCCTATCCATCCGGCGAGGTCAGCCGACCTCGCAGACCCACCAGCCGGTTTTACGGATCACGGTGAAGCGCAGGTCCTGGTCGGCGATCTTCTCGTCGGCGGTGGTCACCGTCACGGTGGTGGTGACGGTCGCCCGGTCACCGGTCTCGTTGTCCACCGTCGGGGTGTCCCACCGGAACCGGGGGTTCTGGTGGGTCGAGACGTACTCCTCGACCTCGGCGACCTTCGCCCTGATCTTGTCCTGGTCGCGGGCGGCGGTGCAGACCAGATCGGCCGCCTTGGCCGCGTCCCGATCCTGGTAGATCGCGGTGAGGAAGTCGTCGACCGCCACCGACGGATCCTGCGCACCTTCGCCGGACTCGGTGTTGCGCAGGGTGAGGAAGGCGGCGACGCCGCCACCGGCGCAGAGCAGCAGCACCACGACCAGCGCGATCGAGGCCAGCAGGGCTCCCCGTCGGCGCGGAGCAGCCGCTGGCGGCGGGTACGGCGGGTAGCCGGTGTGCGGCGGAGGGGCTGACGGATCGTGGCCGCCGGCCGGGGCGGCCGGCGCGGAGGACTGGGCCGGCCGGTCGGCCGGCGGGAGGTCGGCGGGGCCGGTCGGGCCGCCGACGGGTGGCTGGGTCATCGGTCCCCCGGGGTGCGGCGCAGCACCGCGCGGAGGCGGTGAGCGTGGGATCGGGTGGCCGGGCTGGGCGCCCGTCCAGACCGGAAGGGTAACGGTCCCCGGCCCCGCTGCGGAGGGCCCGGTGTCTCCCGTGCGGCCACCGCGAGCAGCTTTCCGCTGCTCGGGTGTCGCAAATGTGACCGAATGCCATCAGGCGTGCGCGTCCTGTTGATGGGACCGGTCCGCCGGTCCTACGGTCGCTCCGGCACGCCCGGCTCGGGCCGGGCGTGGGGGTCCCGGATCGGTGGGCAACGTCGTGACCAGGTACTACGCCGGGAGGCAGCACATGCGCGACACGGACAACACCCCTCGAGCCCAGTTCCCGGCCGGGCCACAACGGGGCAGCCGGACGGTCGGCGGTGACTCCTCCGGCCGGCTGCCGGTCAACGAGCGGTCGTACCGGCGTCCCGTCGAGCCGGTCACCAACGTCGAACCGGCCGGCGGGCGAGAGGAGGACGGCCCCGGGTACGTGATCCACCTGCCCATCCGGGTGACCGACCTGGCCGCCGCGACCGCCCTGGCGGGCCGGGTGGCGACCTCGCTGAACTTCCTGCTCGAACTGGACGCCGGTGAGACCGAGGTGTCGACCGCCGACGACCAGAACAACCGGCACCGGGTCTTCTGCGACCTGCTGCTGCCCGGCCGCTCGCGTTGCCCCCAGCCCTACAACCACTCCGGCCCCTGCGGGGAGTTGCCGCCCGCGCCGGAGCAGCGGCACGCCGCCGAGCAGTTGCCCGCGTCCGAGTAGCGTCCCGCATCCCGGACGGGCGGTGGACCGTAGGCTGTGCCCCGAAGTGTCCAAGTCACCGAGGGAGCCCTCCACCGATGCAGAAGTGGGAATACGCCACGGTCCCGCTGCTGGTCCACGCGACCAAGCAGATCCTCGACAACTGGGGTGAGGACGGCTGGGAACTCGTCTCCGTCGTACCCGGACCGAACCCGGAACAGCTCGTCGCCTACCTCAAACGACCGAAGGCGTGAGTTTCGTGACCAACGGACCGCACGGAAAGCTGGCGGAGCTGGGGCTGGAGCTGCCGGAGGTGGTTCCGCCGGTGGCGAGCTACGTGCCGGCGGTTCAGTCCGGGCAGCACGTGTACGTCTCCGGGCAGCTGCCGATGGCCGAGGGCAAGCTGCTGGCCACCGGCAAGGTCGGTGCCGGTGTCTCCGCCGAACAGGCCAAGCAGCTCGCCCAGCGGTGCGCCCTCAACGCGCTGGCTGCCGTCGACTCGCTGGTCGGTCTGGAGAACGTGGTCAAGGTCGTCAAGCTGACCGGCTTCGTTGCCAGCGCACCCGGTTTCACCGGCCAACCCGGTGTCGTCAACGGCGCCTCGGACCTGCTCGGCACGGTTTTCGGCGAGGCCGGCCGGCACGCCCGCAGCGCCGTCGGCGTCGCCGAACTCCCGCTGGACGCCCCGGTCGAGATCGAGGTCATCGTCGAGG
Organism: Micromonospora phaseoli; assembly: GCF_900109115.1. GTDB lineage: Bacteria > Actinomycetota > Actinomycetes > Mycobacteriales > Micromonosporaceae > Micromonospora > Micromonospora phaseoli. The sequence continues at coordinate 73,255 of NZ_FNYV01000013.1, read as the reverse complement.
TCTCCTGACCCCGGACCTCGCAGCCAGCTACGCGATCTTGCAGTTCTCGTCGGGACGAAGAGCCCTAACAGGGGCGAATCGGCGACCAGAACTGCAAGATCGCGGAGGCTCGCCCGGGGAGTCGTACGATCGCAGCCATGGGAGGGCATGTGACGGGGGCGGTGACCGCCCTCGCCAGCGAACTGCCGGAGTGGGTGACGCTGCTGCGTGCGCCGAACCCCGGGCCGATGACGCTGGACGGCACCAACACCTGGCTGCTGCGCGCGCCGGGCGCGACGCACGGCGTGGTGGTCGATCCCGGACCAGCCGACGAGGGACACCTGGCGGCGATCGCCGCGTGGGGCCCGATCGGCCTGGTGCTGATCACCCACGGGCACGGGGACCACACCGAGGCATCTCCGCGCCTGCACGAGCTGCTCGACGGGGTGCCCGTCCGCGCGGCGGACCCCGCGTACAGCATCGGCGGCCCGGCGCTCGACGGTGCCGCCCCGGACGGGCACGGCCTGACGATCCGGCTCGTGCCGACCCCCGGGCACACCGCCGACTCGGTCTGCTTCCTGGTCGAGCACGACGGTCGGCGGGTCGTGCTGACCGGCGACACGATCCTGGGCCGCGGCACCACCGTGGTCGCCCATCCGGACGGCCACCTCGGCGACTACCTGGCCAGCCTGGAACTGCTCGCCACGTACCGGGGGATCCCGGCGCTGCCCGGCCACGGCCCGGCGCTGGCCGACTGCGGTGCCGCCGCCGACTTCTACCTCGCCCACCGCCGCGCCCGCCTCGACCAGGTCCGCTCGGCGCTCGACGAGGGCGCCCGGACCGCGCCCGAGGTGGTCGCCAGGGTCTACGCGGATGTCGACCGGTCGCTGTGGTGGGCGGCCGAGTGGTCCGTCCGCGCCCAACTGGAATACCTGGGCCGGGAATCCGACGGCGGCGACGCGAGGTTGGACCGACCGTGACCTGCCCGGTGTGCGGAACCGTCGCCGTGCCCGGCGCCCGGTTCTGCCACAACTGCGGCGCCGCGCTGCCGGCCGCCGCGACCCTGCCCGCCGCCGAGCGCCGGGTGGTGACCGTGCTCTTCGGCGACCTGTCCGACTTCACCTCCTGGTCGGAGGACCTCGACCCGGAACGCGTCGGCGCGGTCACCGACCGGGTGCTCGCCGCCCTCGCCGGGGCGGTCAAGACCTTCGGCGGGCACGTCGACAAGCTGACCGGCGACGGGATCATGGCGGTCTTCGGTGCCCCGGTCGCCCACGAGGACGACGCCGAGCGGGCCGTCCGCGCGGCGCTGTCCATGCAGCGGGCGGTCCGCCGGGTGCTCGACGACGAGCGGGGCGGCGGTGCGCCGCTGGGCCTGCGGGTCGGGCTCAACACCGGCGACGTGATCGCCGGCATCCAGGCCGCCATCGAGTACACCGTCATCGGTGACACGGTGAACACCGCCGCTCGGCTGGCCGACGCCGCCGCCGTCGGTGCCGTCTACGCCGGGGGGCGCACCGCCGCAGCCACCCGGCACGTGGCCAGCTGGCGGGCGCTGCGTCCGCTGCGGCTCAAGGGCAAGCGCGAGCCGGTCGAGGCGTACGAGCTGCTTGGTCTGCTGGACGCCCCCGGCACCCGCTCCGGTCTCGGCGACGAGGCGCCCTTCGTCGGTCGGGAGACCGAGATCGGTCGGGTTGCCGGCCGGCTCGCCGAGGTGATCGACCGCGGTGAGCCCCGGGTGCTGCTGATGACCGCCGAGGCGGGCATCGGCAAGTCCCGGTTCGCCGCCGAGGTGGAACGCCTCGCCGCCGGCTACGACGTGGGTGCCGGGCGGTACGCCGCGCACACCGGAGCGCGGGTCCTCTCGGTACGCTGCGCCGCGTTCGGCGAGCGTCGTCGGCTCGCACCCCTCGCCGACCTGGTGCGGGCCGCCACGGGCCTGCCCAACGACGCGGCCACCGCGGTCACCCGCCCGGCCGTCGAGGAGCGGTTGCGCCGGCTCGGGCAGCGGCTCAGCCGCGCCCGCACCGAACCCGCACCAGTCGCCGTCGACCAGTTGCTGGCCCTGCTCGGGTACGCCGAACTGCCCGCCGGCAGCCCCACCGACCAGGGTGAGTGGGGCAGCGCCCAGCCGTCGGTCGACGCCGACGCGGTGCCCAACGCGGTGGCCGACCTGCTCAGTGCGCTCGCCGAGGAGGCGCCGCTGGTGATGGTGGTGGACGACCTGCACGACGCCACCGCCGAGACCATCCGGGCGCTGGAGGTGACGCTGTCCCGGCTCACCGGGCCGGTACTGGTGCTGCTGCTCGGCCGGCCCGAGCTCGTCCGGACCGCCGGCACCCTGGCCCGGGTCGCGGACGCCGAGGTGCAGCCGCTGCCGCCACTGCGCGGCGCTGACGCGTCCCGGCTGCTGACCAGCTACCTCGGCGGTGGGCGACTGGCCCAGGCCGACACCGACCGTCTGCTCGCCACCGCCCAGGGCAACCCGTTCTACCTGGCCGAGCTGATCACCCTGTTGATGGAGCGCGGCGCGCTCACCGCCGGCATGGGCAACAACTGGCGGCTGGCCCCCGGTTCACTGGGCAGCCGGCTGCTCTCCCGTGATCTCGCGGCGGTGCTGGCCGCCCGGATCGACGCGCTGCCCGCCGAGGCGCGCTCGGTGTTGCGGGACGCCGCGGTGGTCGGTGACACGGTGCCCGACGGCGCGTTGGAGGCGCTGCGGGAACAGCGGTCCGGCCGGGACGGCCGCCCGGCCGCGGTCGCCGCCGTCGAGCTGGAGCGCGCGGTCGAGGAGCTGCTGCAACGCCGGATGCTGCACCGCACCCGCAGCGGGTACGCGTTCGCCACGCCGCTGATGCGGGAGGCCGCGTACTCCGGGATCAGCAAGGCGGAGCTGGCCGAGCGGCACGCCGCGCTGGCCCGTTGGGCGGCTCCGGCAGCTGGTCCCGCCGACCCGGTCGGGCCCCCGAGCGGCCCGGTCGCCGTCGCGAGTGGCCCAGGTGGCTTCAGTGAGGCGGCCCGGGACGACTTCGTGGCCGAGCACGTCGAACGGGCCACCGTGCTGGCCGACGCGGTCACGCTGCGTCCGGACGCACCGGCCCGAGCGGTCGCGCCGCTGGGCGTCGCCGCGCTCGGTCGGGCCACCCGCCGGTCACTGCACGCGGGTGAGCCGATACTCGCCGTCGAGTACGCCGAACGCGCCGCCGAACTGGCCCGCGACGGCGTACCGGCGGTTGACCGGGTGGTCCATGCCCGGGCGTTGTTGCAGGTCGGGCGGGCCGCCGACGCGCTGGCCTCCGCTGAGAAGATCGCTGCCAACGCCGGGGACGCGGCGACCCGGGCCGGTGCGCTGCTGCTCGCCGGGCAGGCCCAGCAGGCGATGGGCGACCTGCGGCGGGCCGAGTCCTGCTGGCGGGAGGCGTTGCAGGTGGCCACCGATGCCGAGCTGCCGGCCCTGCGGGCGTCGGCGATGCGCCGGCTCGGCATGGCGGACTTCCTGGCCGGGCGGCTGGGCCAGGCGAGCAGTCGGCTCGCCGCCGCCTACCAGGTCAGCCTGGGTGTGCGGGACCGCCGAGGGCAGGCGTGGTCGTTGCAGAACCTGGCCTGGGTGACCACCACCCGGGGCGACTTCGCCGGCACGGACGCGGTGCTCGGCCGGGCCGCCCGGCTCTTCGCCGAGCTGAAGGACCCGTATGGCCGGGCGTGGCTGCGCGGCACCACCGCCTTCGCCCGGCTGCTCGCCGGCCGGCTGCGGGAGGCACGTCGACTGGCCCGGATCTTCCTGCCCTTCGGCGAGCGGGTCGGCGAGGCGTGGGCGGTCGGCACCCTGCGGGCCGTCGACGCGTACGCGAATGCCGAGTTGGGTGAGCTGGTCGACGCCGACCGCGAGGCCCGGCGGGCCTACCGGGACTTCGCCGCCGCCTCCGACGACTGGGGGCAGGGCTTCGCGCTGGTGGTCCGCGGCGTGGTCGCCCGAGGGCTGGGTGAGCCGGAGCACGCCGCCGACCTGCTCACCGACGCGCTCTCCTACGGCCACCGGACGGCCCATCCGCTGCTCACCGGGATGGCCGGCACACTGCGTGGCTTCGTCGCCCTGGACATGGGTGACGTGGCCGCCGCCGAGCGGGACGCCCGGGCGGTGCTGACCAGCGTGGAGCCGCACAACCCGCAGGCGCCCGCACAGGTGGCCCCCCGGGTGCTGCTGGCGACGGCCCGGCTGGCGGCCGGCGACTCCGGCATGGCGGTCGGCCTGCTGGCCCCGGTCGCCACCGCGGCCGCCACCACGCCGTCGCTGCTCTTCTCCCGTCGGCAGTCGATGGCGCGTTACGCCTCGGCCCTGCTCGCTCACGGGCAGCGGGAGCAGGCGCTGGACTGGGCCCGTCGGGCGGTGAACCTGCCGGCCGAGGACGTCCGCAGCCAGGTGATCGCGATGAGCGTCCTCGCCGAGGCGCTGGCCGCCTGCGGGCGAGCGGCGGAGGCGTTGGCCAGCGCCGAGGATGCGGTTCGCCTGGCGTACGCCACCGAGCAGCGCAGCGAGCGGGCCGCCGCCGAGGCGTTGCACACCCGGCTGCGCATCCCCGGCTGACTCCTCCTCCCGCGCCTGCCGGGTCTACCTTGACCGTCCGGCGGTCGGTGCGGCCTGATTCGTCCGGTCGATGCGTGACCAATGCGGATCTGGCGGTTTCGGGGATGTGGCATGTCGGGGGCGGCCGCTAGCGTGGCAGTTGCACGCGGCCGTCGACGTCGACGGTCGTGCCGTCGATGGGGAGGGCTCAGATGAGGCTGCCGCGTTCGGTCGCGGGTTGGACGATCGCGGTGTTCGGCGTGCTGGCGCTGGTGATGGGCGCGGTCGGCCTGCTCTGGCCGGAGGCGCTGCTGCGGATGATCGGCTTCGAGATTCCGGAGACCCGCGCGCCCGGCGACCACACCGGTGTGTTCGTGACGGCATCGTCGATGGCCTCGTTCAACATGGGGGTCTACTACCTGCTGGCCACCGCCACCGAATGGCGCGCCTTCTACCGCTTCACGGTCGTTTTCCGGCTGGTGACGTTCACGGTCTTCACCCTCGCGGTGCTGGCCGACGTCGCACCGGGCGGGTTCTTCGGGGTGGCGGCCTGGGAGGGCGTGGGCGCGCTGGCCACCGCTGCCGGGCTCTGGTGGGACGCCCGCCGTAGCGCTTCGGGCGGTGCCGGATCGACCGCTGACGAGCCGCTGCCGGGCGACCGGAGCGGCGCCGAGACGTCGGGCGTGGGACCGGCCACCGATGCGGTTCGCTGAGCCGCCGGCCCCATTCGGTATTTTCGAAGTTGTGACCGACACCCCGCCCGGCGCCCTGCCGACGCCCATCGTGCCCGGTCTGACCGACTTGCAGGTCTTTGCCCGGGGCGGTTACGCCACGGTCTACCGCGCCACCCAGATCTCGGTGGGTCGTGAGGTCGCGGTCAAGGTGGAGAACCGGACGTTGGTCAGCGAGCGGGACCAGGCGCGTTTCCTGCGCGAGGCGCGCGCGGCCGGCCGGATGTCGTCCCACCCGCACGTGGTCGACCTGTTCGACGTCGGGGTGACCATCGACCAGCACCCCTACCTGATCATGGAACTCTGCGACGGGTCGTACGCCGAGCGGATGCGGAACTCGCCGCTGGGTGCCGCCGAGGCCCGTGACCTGGGCATCAAGATCGCGGATGCGATCGCACACTCGCACGCCGCCGGCGTGCTGCACCGCGATGTGAAGCCGGCCAACATCCTGCACTCGCACTTCAACTCGGCGGTGCTGGCCGACTTCGGGCTGGCCGTGGTCGCCGAGATGCGGGACGCGTCCGTCGCTCTGGAGGTGCTCACTCCGGCGTACGCGCCGCCGGAGATGTTCAGCCACAGCCCGCCGTCGCCGGCCGTCGACGTGTACGCACTCTGCGCCACCCTCTACGCGGTCATGCACGGGCGACCGCCCCGCTGGCAGGCCGAGCGCAATCCGAGCCTGGTCACGGTCATGGAGATGTTCCACCAGCCGATCCCCAACCTGCCGGGCATCCCCGAAGGGCTGGTCGACGTGCTGCGCGCCGGCATGGCCAACGATCCCGGCGACCGGCCCTCCGCCGCGGAGCTGCGCGACCTGCTCACCAATCTGTCGCTGGACACCCCGACGCCCGCTGGCATGGGCGCACCGACCGGCAATGCCGCCGGCCACCCAGGGAAGGCTGCGGCGACCCCCACGGAGAGCTCCACCGAACGTCACCGCCGGCGACGTTGGTTCCTGGGTGCCGCGGCCGTGGTGGCGCTCGCCGCGTCGGCGGGTGTCGGCGCCTGGGCAGCCGGTGGTGTGCCGTCGTCGCAGCCCACCCTTCCGGCCCGCCCGGCGGCGACCGGCGTGCTCCGTCCGGGCTGTGCCACCCTGCCGGGGGCGCTGCCCGACGGCGCTCAGTGCGCGCCGGAGCTGGAGTGCTTCGGGCCGGTGCAGGTGCGTGGCCAGCGGGCCGAGGCGAGCCGGGTGCCCTGCGATGCCCGGCACACCTGGGAGAGCTACGCCCAGGGGCAGTTGCCCGCCGCACTGGTCGATGCCGGCCACGACGAGATCGTTGCGGATCCGGCGGTGCGCCGGGTCTGCAACGAAGGGACGTTCCAGAGGTTCAGCGGGCTGCGGCAGACGGCCGGTTGGAATCTTGAGGTGCTGCCGCCGCCCGACGGCGACATCGACCGTACCTACCGGTGCCTGGCCGGGCGGGGCCTCGATGGGCTGGCTTCACCCACTCTGACCAGCGGCTGACCGCCCCCGACCGGCGTCGCCGTGCGATTGGTCAGCGGCTGCGGTCGTCGCGGCGGTGACGGTCCCGCATCGCACGGATCGCTTCACGGTCGCCCAGTGTCTCCAGCGTGTCCGCGTCGACGCCGGGCGGCTCGACCGCCGCGTGGACGGAGGGCCCACCCGGACCTGGTCGGCCGTCGGCGTCGCGCTGCCGGGCGGCGGTCACGGCCACACCTGCGACGGTGGCGAGCAGGACGCAGAGCAGGGCCATGGCGACGCCCAGCAGGTCCTGTCGGCGCCCGGCGATCAGCACGATCAGCAGCCAGAGTGCCCCGAGCGCCGCGACCGTCGCCACGGTCCGTGCGTCAGGTCCGGGGAACCGTCTCACCCGTCCAGAATGTCGGAGATTGCCGATCTGTCAACGGTGGTCGCGGGCGGGATCCGAAACAGTAGACAACATCTACACGCAGCGTGAATGGGTCATCACGCCAGGCGTCGGTTCACCCGCCGTCGAGCCGTCGGGTGCCGGGTAGGTGAGCGGTTCCCCAGGTCGCGATGGCGTCCAGGACCGGGGCGAGGTCCCGGCCGCGCTCGGTCAGTCGATATTCGTGCCGCCGGGGTCGTTCACTGTAGGGGCGGCGAGCGAGGATCCCGCACTCTTCCAGTCGGCGCAGTCGATCTGTGAGTGTGTTCGTCGGTGCCCCCTCGGCTGAGGCTGCCAGGTCCGCGAAGCGCAGGTCGCCTCGGAACAGCAGGTCGCGCACGATGAGCAGGGACCACCTGTCGCCGACGAGATCCAGCGTGCCGGCGATCGCGCAGTCCGAGCGGGGTGCCGGGCTCCGGGCCGATGGCATTCGCACCTCCTGGTCACTTGCACTGTACAAGCTACGCCCCTACAGTCGCTTGCAAAACAAAAGTAACTGGAGGGGCGATGGCGGCACCAACACGTACCCGGTCTCCCTGGAGGTCCACCCCGGCCGCGGTCATCGCCGCCGGTTGGTTCAGTGCCGCGCTCGCCGCGAGCGCCCTGGGCGCCTTCCGTACGCCACCCGGAGAGCCGCCGGTGGTCCTCGCGCTCGCCGCCGGTGCCCCGCCGCTCGTCGTGCTCATCCTCGGTCTGCGTTCGTCGCGATTCCGCGCCTGGGCCCGCGGCATCGACCTACGGTTCCTCACCCTCCTGCAGACCTGGCGGGTCGCCGGACTGGCGTTCTTGGCGCTCGCCGCCGTCGACGCCCTGCCCGCCGGCTTCGCCCTGCCCGCCGGCCTCGGCGATGTGGCCATCGGGCTGACCGCGCCGCTGGTGGCGCTCTTCGTGGTCGATCGCGCCGACCGACTGTTCGTCGTGTGGACGGCCGTGGGTATCGCCGATCTCCTCCTGGCCGTCGCCCTCGGCGTCCTCTACTCGGCCAGCCCGGCCGGTGTCCTGCTCGCCGATGTCGACACCGGACTCATGTCCACCCTGCCGATGAGCCTCGTCCCCGCCTTCGGTGTCCCTGTCACCCTGGTCGCCCATCTACTGTCGCTGATCAACCTCACCGACCGCTGAGGCTGTTCCGCCCCTCTGGACAGCGGTTATTACTGTCGGTGTCGTATGGACTCCGACACGTAGCGAGGTGGCCAGTGGGCGAAAGCGTTTCCAGGTTCCGGTACCGCTCGGTCGCCACCACCGCCGCCGTGGCGCTGACGCTGCTGCTCGGCGCGGCGGCCGGCTGTGACAGCCGACAGGAGCCGGAGCTGCCCTCCGTGCAGGAGAAGCTCCGCGAGTCGCACATCTGGGGCCAGCCCGTCCTGCGGATCGGAGTGGCGGAGGACGAGCCGTTGATGGGCGAGGTACGCAACGGCGTCCATGTCGGTTTCGACGTCGAGATCGCCCGCTACATCGCCGCTTCCCTCGGCTACGTGGGCGACCACCGCATCGAGTTCGTCAGCGTGTCCACCGAGGACCGGATTCCCGCCCTCCAGGGCGGCATCGTCGACCTCGTCGTCTCCAGCTTCTCCATCACCGAGGATCGTAAGAAGCACGTCAGCTTCGCCGGGCCGTACTTCGTCACCACGCAGGAGGTGCTGATCCCGACCCGACACCGGGACACGATCCGCACCATCGAGGACCTGCGCAACCCGAAGTACAAGATCTGCACCAGCGGCGGCTCGACAAGCGAGGCCGAGCTGGAGGAACACCAGGTCCCGATGCTGGTGGTCAAGGACGTCCGGGACTGCGTCAAGGGCATCCGGGCCGGCAGGTACGACGCGGTCAGCTCCGACCTGACGATCCTCGCCGGTTTCATGGCCCGCCACCCCAAGGACTTCGAGATCGTCGACATGCCGTTCGGCACCAGCGAACTGCTCGGCGTGGGCGTGCCGATCGGCGACCCGGCGCTGCGCGACCTGGTGGCGTACTTCCTGCACAAGAGTTACCAACAGGGGCTCAAGGGGGAAGCCAGCCCATGGCAGACCGCTTACAACCGGACGCTGGGGCCGTGGCTGCGGGTCGAGAAGCGGCAGCCGCCGCCGCTGGACGTGCCGGAGCTGGTCGACTTCGACGACAAGGTGCCCCAGCGATGAGCACGGCGGCGGCGACCACTCGCAGTGAACCCGCCACCGACGTCGGGCCACCGTCCGCCGAGCCGACCGGGACGGCGGCCGGTGGCTGGGACCAGGTGGAGCGCCGGGCGCGGGCCAGCCAGTCGTTCTGGACGGCCGTGGTCGGCGTACCGGCGATCTTCTCGGTCCTGCGACTCGGCGTGGAGGCCGGCGGTGAGCTGCAGACGACGCTGCTGCTGGTAGCCAATGTGGGGCCGGTCAACCTGCTCGCCGGCTTCCTCACCACGGCGGCCCGCCTGCTCTCCACCGTGCTGGTCGCGGTGTTCGCACTCGGCGGCGTGCTCGCCGCCAGCGCGCACGGAATGCCCCGCCGGCCGCTGCTGGCCCGGTGGATGGAGATCACGCCGAGCTGGTTCGTGACGGCGAGTTTCCTGATCGCCCTGGTCACCTGGCCGCTGCTGTACCTACCACTGCTGCTGCCCACCTTGGCCGCGGCGTTCCAGCTCCGCCCGGAACGCCTGCACGAACACCCCGTGGTGCGCGCTCTGATCGTCGCGGCGGGGTACGCCGGCTACCTGTGGCTGCTCCTGCCGACGCTGCGCATCGCCTGGCGGGAGGGGGCGACGCTGCCGATCCTGCTGCTGGTCGTACCGCCGCTGCTGGCCCTCTTCGTCGCCGGGCCGCTGCCCGGGGTGGTGATCCGGCCGCTCGCCTCGGTGACCCAGCTCGCGGTGCTGGTGGTGCTGGCGTGGGCGGCGCTGCCGGTGATCAGCACGCCGGTGCTGCCGCTCACCGTGACCACCGTCGGCACCTCCGCCGAGGCGACCGAGGAGATCCGTGGGCACGTGGTCACCACCGACGATGTCAACATGGTGATCCTTCAGGAGCGCGGTGGGGTGCGCTACGTGCCGGTCGAGCAGGTACGCGGCCAGGTGCTCTGCCCCTCGGAGGAGGAGCTGCCCCGGCACCAGCTGCGGATCCACGACTTCCACGTCGAGGACTCGCTGCTGGAAGGGCTGGGACGACGGGTACGCCCGGTCCACCGGATGGACGCCGCCTGCCGTTGACGGTGCCGGGGCGCAGGCGGTCAGGCTCCGCTCAGTACGACTTGTCCTGACCCAGTACGTGTTGGGCGACGAAGTTGAGGATCATCTCGCGGCTGACCGGGGCGATCCGGCCCGCCCGGACCGCCCCCAACAGCGTTGCCACCCCGTACTCGGTGGTCATGCCGGCGCCGCCGAGCGCCTGCACCGCCGTGTCGACGGCGAGGGCCGCGGCCTCGCCGGCCGCGTACTTGGCCATGTTGGCGGAGATGCCGGCCTCCAGGTCGCGGCCGGCGTCGTAGAGGGTCGCGGCCTTCTGGATCATCAGCCGGGCCAGCTCCACCTGCACCGCGGCGTGCGCCAGCGGATGTGACACGCCCTGGTGCGAGCCGATGGTCCGACCGCCCCACACCGACCGGGTCGCGGTGTACTCCGAAGCCCGCTCGATGGCGTACCGGCCGGTGCCGGCGCCCATCGCGGCGACCGTGATGCGCTCCGGGTTCAGCCCGGAGAACAGCGCCGGCAGGCCGGCGTCCAGGGACTCGCCGACCAGCGCGTCGGCGGGCAGCCGCACCTCGTCCAGGTAGAGCAGGAACTGGTTCTCCGGGGACACGATCTCCATGTCCAGCTTGGACCAGGTCATCCCGGCGGCTCCGGTCGGCACGACGAACAGTGCGGGCTTCAGCTTCCCGCTCGCCGTGTCCTCGGTACGAGCCACCACGAGGACATGACCGGCCTCGTCAACGCCGGAGATGTAGCACTTGCGGCCCGACAGCACCCAGTCGTCGCCGTCGCGGCGGGCCGTCGTGGCGAGGCGGTGGAAGTTCGAGCCGGCCTCCGGTTCGGTGATCGCGAAGACGATCTTCTGCGAGCCGTCGGCGAGGCCGGGCAGGTGACGCTTGCGCTGCTCCTCGGTGCCGTGCCGGTTGATCACGGTGGCAGCGATGGCGGGGGAGACCACGAGCAGCAGCAGCGGGCAGCCGGCGGCGGCCAACTCCTCGCAGACGATGGCCAGGTCGGTGATGCCGCCGCCCCCGCCGCCGTACTCGGTGGGGATGTTGACACCGAGGTAGCCGAGCCGGCCGGCCTCGTGCCACAGCTCGGTGGTGTGCTCGCCGGCCTTCGCCTTCTCCACGAAGTAGCGGTGACCGTACCGCCTGCCCAGCGATCGGACCGCGTCGCGGAGCTGGTCCTGCTCCGCGGTGAGGTCGAAGTTCATCACGATGCCTCCTCAACAGGGTCGACCACGGCCAGCACCGCACCAGTGTCGACCTGCCCGCCGGCCAGCACCGGCAGCTCGGTTACCACGCCGCCGGTCGGGGCGAGGACGGGATGTTCCAACTTCATCGCTTCCAGGGTCAGCAGCAGGTCGCCGGCGGCGACGCGCTGACCGACCTCGACGTGCACCCGAGCCACCGCGCCGGGCAGTGGCGCCAGCAGCGATCCGGCGGCCAACTCCGCGCCGGGCAGCGGGAAGCGTGGCAGCTCGGCCAGGCTCGCCGCCCCGTCCGGGCCGTCCACGAACACCTCCGGCCCGACCCGGTGTACGCGGTACGCCCGCCGTACCCCGTCGACGTCGAGCACCACCCGCTGCCCGGTGGCCCCGACCAGGGTGACCGTCGGCGGTGGCTCGCTGCCCGTCGACGTCGACCACTCGGCGAGACCGCCGGTGCGGTCCAGGCGGTACCGGACCTCGATCTCGCCGCCGTCGGGGCCGGCGAAGCGAGCGACCTGCGGGAAGGCGGGCACGTTGCGCCAGCCCGAGGGGAGCCCGGTGAGCACCCGGGCGGCGACGCGGCGGTCAGCGGCCGACGCGAGCGCGGCGGCCAGGGCGGCCAGCGGAAGTTCACCGGCCGGCAGCAGTGCGGCGAAGACCTCGGGGTGCCGGTCCAGGAAACCGGTGTCGACCTCGGCCGCGCCGAACTCCCTGCTGCGCAGCACCCGGACCAGCAGGTCGCGGTTGGTGGTGACGCCGTGCAGCTCGGCGCGGGCAAGCGCGGCGGCCAGGATACGGGTGGCCCCGGCGCGGGTGGGTGCCCAGGCGACCAGCTTGGCCAGCATCGAGTCGTAGTGGACACCCACCGTCGAGCCGCCCAGCACACCGGAGTCGAGCCGCAGGCCGCGCGTCGGGGTGAACTCGCCGACGACCCCGGGAACAGTGAAGCGGTGCAGGGTGCCGGCGGCCGGACGGAAACCCTGGGTCGGATCCTCGGCGCAGAGGCGTACCTCGATCGCGTGGCCCTCGACCGGCGGAGTCGCCGCCAGCGGCAGCGGCTCGCCCTCGGCGACCAGCAACTGCAGCCGGACAAGGTCCAGCCCGGTCACCGCCTCGGTGACCGGATGCTCCACCTGAAGACGGGTGTTCATCTCCAGGAAGTAGAACTCGCCGTCCGGGGCGAGCAGGAACTCCACCGTGCCCGCGCCCAGGTAGTCGACCGCCTGGCCGGCGGCGACCGCCGCCGCGTGCAGCCGCTGCCGCAGCTCCGTGACGACGATTGCCGGCGCCTCCTCGACGATCTTCTGGTGCCGGCGCTGGATCGAGCAGTCGCGCTCACCGAGGGCCAGCACCGTGCCGTGCCGGTCGCCGACGATCTGCACCTCGACGTGCCGGCCACGCTCGACGTACCGCTCGATGAAGACCGTGCCGTCGCCGAAGGCCGCAGCCGCCTCACGGCGCGCGCTCGCGACGGCCTCGGCGAGCCCACCGGCGTCGCGGACGATCCGCATGCCGCGACCGCCGCCCCCGGCGGACGCCTTGACCAGCACCGGAAAGCCGGTGACCTGCTCCGGGTCGGTCCAGCTGGGCAGCATCGGTACGCCCGCGTCGGCGAGCAGCGCCTTGGCGGCCAGCTTGTCACCCATCGCGGCGATCGCCTTCGCGGGCGGACCGACCCAGGTCAGCCCGGCATCGGTCACCGCCGCGGCGAAGTCGGCGTTCTCGGCGAGGAAGCCGTAGCCCGGGTGGATGGCGTCCGCGCCGGACCGGCGGGCCGCGTCCAGGATCGCCTCGATCCGCAGGTACGTCTCGACGGGTGTGTTTCCCGGCAGCCGGACCGCGTGGTCGGCCTCGGCGACGAAGGGCGCGTCGGCGTCCGCGTCGGAGTGCACGGCGACCGTCTCGACACCCAGCGCCCGACAGGTGGCGAAGACCCGACGGGCGATCTCCCCACGGTTGGCCACCAGCAATCTGGAAATCATGTGGAAGGTCTCCTACATCCGGAAGACGCCGAAGCCGTCGGCGCCCTTCACCGGTGCGTTGTGGACGGCGGACAGGCAGAGGCCGAGGACGGTACGGGTGTCCCGGGGGTCGATCACCCCGTCGTCGTAGAGCCGGCCGGAGAGGAAGAGCGCGCCGGACTGCGACTCGATCTGCTGCTCGACCATCATCCGCATCGCCTTGTCGGAGTCCTCGTCGAACTCGTGGCCGCGGGCGGCGGCGGCCTGCCGGGCCACGATGGACAGCACCCCGGCCAGCTGCGCCGGGCCCATCACCGCCGAGCGCGCGTTCGGCCAGGTGAACAGGAAACGCGGCTCGTACGCCCGGCCGCACATGCCGTAGTTGCCCGCGCCGTACGAGGCACCCAGGTTGACCGTCAGGTGCGGCACCTTCGAGTTCGACACGGCATTGATCATCAGGGCGCCGTGTTTGATGATGCCGCGCTGCTCGTACTCAGTGCCGACCATGTAGCCGGTGGTGTTCTGGAGGAAGATCAGCGGAGTGTCGGCGGCGTTGGCGAGCTGGATGAACTGGGTGGCTTTCTGCGCCTCATCGCTGAACAGCACGCCCCGGGCGTTGGCCAGCACGCCGACCGGATATCCGTGCAGCTCGCCCCAGCCGGTGACCAGCGCGGTGCCGTAGGCCGGCTTGAACTCGTCGAACTCGCTGCCGTCGAGGACCCGGGCCAGCACGTCACGCGGATCGAACGGCACCTTGAGGTCGGCACTGACGATGCCGAGCAACTCCTCCGGGTCGTACTTCGGCGGTCGCGGTATCGGGTTGCGCGGTGCCGGACCCCGCTTACGCCAGTTGAGTCGGCGTACGCACTGTCGGGCCAGCCGGATGCCGTCCCGCTCGTCGGCCGCGAGAAAGTCGGCCAGGCCGGACTTGGTGGCGTGCATGGCCGCGCCGCCCAGCGACTCGTCGTCGGCGTCCTCGCCGGTGGCCATCTTCACCAGCGGCGGCCCGGCCAGGTAGACCTGCGACCGTTCCCGGATCATGATGGTGAAGTCCGACATCCCGGGCACGTAGGCGCCGCCGGCGGTGGCGTTGCCGAAGACCACGCTGACCGTGGGGATCTTCTCGGCCGAGAGCCGGGTCAGGTCGCGGAACACCCGTCCGCCCGGAATGAAGATCTCCGCCTGGGTGGGCAGGTCGGCGCCGGCCGACTCGACCAGGTTGACCATCGGCAGCCGGTTTGCCAGGGCGATCTCGCCGGCCCGCCGGGTCTTGGCGAGCGACCACGGGTTGACCGCGCCGCCGCGTACCGTCGGATCGTTGGCGACGATCAGGCACTCGACGCCCTCGACCACGCCGATCCCGGTCACCACGCTGGCCCCGACCGGAAAGTCCGTGCCGTACGCCGCCGCCGGCGACAGCTCCAGGAACGGGCTGTCCTGGTCCAGCAGCAGCTCGATGCGCTCCCGGGGAAGCAGCTTGCCGCGCTTGTGGTGCCGGGTCACGTACTTCTCGCCGCCGCCCTGGCGCGCCTGGTCCAGCGCGGTGTCCAACTCGGCGAGGCGTTCCAGCAGCGCCTCCCGGTTGGCCCGGTGCGCCGGCGCGGCGGGGTCGACCGTGCTCTCCAACGTGGTCATAGGCCCATGCCCTTCGCGACGATCTCGTTCATGATCTCGGTGGTGCCACCGCCGATGCCGAGGATCCGGGCGTCCCGGTAGTGCCGTTCCACTTCGGCGTCACGCAGGTAGCCGAAGCCGCCGTGCAGTTGCAGGGCCTGGTCGACCACCCAGTCGCCGGCCGCCACCGCCACGTTCTTCGCCATCGCCACCTCGGTCACCACCGGCTCGCCGGCGGCTACCCGCGCGGCCACCTGATGCACGTACGCCCGGGCGGACTCGGCCCGGGTGTGCATCTCGGCCAGCCGGTGCCGGACCAGCTGTCGGCTGGCCAGTGGCCGGCCGAAGGTGGACCGGTCCCGGCACCAGTTCACGGTCAGCTCGACGCAGCGCTGCGCGATGGCGTACGCCTGGGTGGCCAGCGAGAGCCGTTCGGCGGCGAACTGCTGCATGATCGCGAGGAAGGCGGTGTTCTCCTCGCCGATCCGGTTCGCCACCGGCACGCGTACGTCGACGAAGGAGAGTTCGGCGGTGTCCGAGCAGTGCCAGCCCAGCTTCTCCAGCCGACGGCCGACGGTGAACCCGGGCGTGCTCTTGTCGATCACCAGCAGGCTCAGCGAGCCGTCGCCCGGAAATCCGGTGCAGACCGCGGTGGTCACGAAGTCGGCCCGTACGCCGCTGGTGATGTAGGTCTTCGCGCCGTTCACCACGTAGTGGTCGCCGTCGCGGCGGGCGTGGGTGCGGATGCTCGCCACATCGGAGCCGGCATCCGGTTCGGTGATCGCCAGGGCGCCGATCATCGAACCGGCCAGCGTGGGCCGGGCGTACCGGTCGATCAGGTGCGCTTCGGCGGTGGCGACCAGGTGTGGCAGCGCGATGCCGTGCGTGAAGAGGGCGGCGACCAGCCCCGACGAGCCGCCGGATCGGATGATCTCCTCGGTGACGATGATCGAATCGAGCAGGTCGCCGCCGCTGCCGCCCACCGACTCGGGAAAACCGATGCCGAGCAGGCCGACGGTCGCGGCACTGGCGTGCAGCTCACGGGGTACCTCGCCGGCCCGCTCCCAGTCGGCGAGGTGCGGCAGCACCTCCCGGGTCACGAAGGCCCGGGTCAGCTCACGCAGCTGCCGGCGCTCCGGCGTGTCCACGATGGTCACGGCCGCACCTGTCCGGTGGGCGAGGTGGTCGACGCCGGTTCGGCGGCGGGCGTGGGCGGGGTGGTCGACGCCGGTTCGGCGGCGGGCGTGGGCGGGGTGGTCGACGCCGGTTCGGCGGCGGGCGGCCCGAGGGGCAGCTCCGCGGGCAGGTCGACGATCCGGGAGCGGAGCAGCTCACCGAGCGCCTTGGCCTGCGGATCGAACCTGGTGGAGGCGGCCACCCCCTGCCCGAGCAGCCCTTCGATCACGAAGTTGACCGCCCGCAGGTTCGGCAGCTCGTACCGGGCCACGGCCAGCGGGGCGGTCTCCGGCAGTAGCTCGGCCAGCCGCTGCACGGTGAGCCAGCCGCGCAACCAGGCCCAGGTCGCGTCCGTACGTGCCCAGACACCGAGGTTCGCGTCGCCGCCCTTGTCTCCCGAACGCGCCCCGACCAATTCGCCCAGCGGCGCCCGCCGACTCGCGCCGCCGGCGGGTGAGGAGGGGCCCCCGGTTAACGCCTGGTGTTGTACAGGGGGCCCCGGCAAACACGTCACCGGCGGTGCGGCGATCGGTCGCCGGGTGCCGTCCGGCAGCACGGCGACATGGGCGACGGCGTCCTGCGGCACCGTCTCGGCGGTGAAGACACCGTACGGGGTGGCGTCACCGGGCAGCGTGGTCAGCGTGCAGCCCGGGTAGGAGGCCAGCGCCAGTTCCACCGCCGCCGCCGAGAAGGCCCGCCCGGCCCGCGCCTTGTCACCGTCGCGCAAATGTACGTGCAGCAGCGCGCTCGCCGACTCGGTGTCGGTGGCGTCGGGGTGGTCGGTGCGGGCCAGCGTGAACTCCAGCCCCTCCTTGCCGACCGCCTCCTCCAACTGCCCCCGGACCAGGGCCGCCTTGGCCGGGATGTCGAGCCCGCAGAGCACGAAGGTCATCGAGTTACGGAAGCCGCCCAGGTTGTTGACGCCGACCTTGAGCGTCTCCGGTGGGGGTGTGCCACGGACGCCGGAGACGCGTACCCGGTCCGGCCCGTCCTGGCCCAACCGCACCGTGTCCAGCCGGGTCACCACGTCCGGCCCGAGGTAGGCCGGCCCGCCCACCTCGTACAGCAGTTGGGCGGTGACCGTCTCGACGGTGACCGCCCCGCCGGTGCCGGCATGCTTGGTGAGCACCGCGGAGCCGTCCGGGTGCAGCTCCACGATCGGGAAGCCCGGCCGGTGCCCCCGGTCGGGCAGCTCGGTGAAGAAGCTGAAGTTGCCGCCGGTGACCTGGGCCCCGCACTCGATCAGATGGCCGGCGACGGTGGCGCCGGCCAGCGCGTCGAGATCCTCGCGCCGCCAGCCGAAGCGGGCGATGGCCGGGCCGACGACCAGCGAGGCGTCGGTGACCCGGCCGGTCACCACGACATCCGCCCCGGCGTCGAGGCAGGCGGCGACGCCGAACGCACCGAGGTACGCGTTGGCGGTGAGCGCGTCCGGCCGGGCCAGGGCGTCGCCCTCGACGTACCCGATCCGGACGGGCAGGCCGAGCCGGTCGGCGAGCGAGCGGATCGCGGCGGCCAACCCGGCCGGGTTGAGCCCACCGGCGTTGGTGACCAGCGTGACCCCCCGGTCGAGCGCGGTGCCCAGGCAGCCTTCCAGTTGTCGGAGGAACGTCCTCGCGTAGCCGAGGTCGGGGTCGCGCATCCGGTCCCGGCCGAGGATGAGCATGGTCAACTCGGCCAGGTAGTCGCCGGTCAGCACGTCCAGCTCGCCGCCGTCGAGCATCTCCTGCCAGGCGGAGAACCGGTCGCCGTAGAAGCCGGAGGCGTTGCCCACCCGCAGCACCCCAGTCATGCCGGCGTCCTGGCGTCGTCGTCGCCGCTGGCAGCGGCGGACCGTGGGGCACGGCCGGTGCCGGGTGGGCCGGCGAACACCTGCGCCACGTCCAGCCACTCGTCGGCGACCGGCCCGTCAGCTACCAGGGCGAGGTCGGCGCGGTGCCGGCGCTGGGTCACCAGCAGGCAGAAGTCGCGCGCCGGGCCGATGACCCGGTCGGTCGCGTCCGGCGGCCCGAAGGCCCAGATCTCCCCGTCGCCCGTCGGTGCCACCAGCTCGACCCGGGCCGGCGTCGTCGGCACCGCCCGGCCGTGGGCGGCAAAACCGTGCCCGAGGGTACGGAAGCCCAGGTACGCGATGTGTCGAAGTCGGGCGGTGGCGGGGCGGGAAACGCCGAGCGCGTCGGCCACATCCTCGCCGTGCGCCCAGGTCTCCATGATCCGCGCGGTCGCCATCGAGGCCGGAGACATCCGGGTGCCGTACCACGGCAACTTCTCCCCGGACGGGACTGCGGCAAGGGACGCCGCAAGCGTCGAGCGGCCGGCCCGCCAGCGCTCCAGCAGCGCGGCCGGCGGGGCGAGGAACGCCTCCGCGCCCGCATCGACCAGGCGGGACACCTCGGGGGCGGAGGTGACCGAGGCGTAGAACGCGTCGGCGTCGGTCGCGGCGAGGTGGGCCACGTGGTCGGTCCAGGCCAGGTGGGCGATCTGATGGGAGATCGTCCAGCCGGCCGCCGGGGTCGGTCGGCCCCAGTCCGGTGGTGGCAGTGGCGCGACGAGCGCGTCGAGCTGCTCGGATTCGGCGGCCAGATCCGTGAGCAGTGCGGTCAGGTCGACCATGGTGCCTCCGGGCGGGTTGGACCGGTCAGGATGTCAGTGCCGCTCGCTCCCGGGCGGGTCGTCGGCGGGGGTGAGCAGGTTGGTGAACTGGCGCTTCCAGGCGTGCAGCAGGGCGGCGCGGCGGGCCGAGTCGTCATTGAGCAGGTTGGCCACGCCGAGGCCGCGCAGCAGGTCGAGGGTCGCCTGCACCGCCTCGCGTACGCCGGGCTGCCGCTCGTCAACGCCGAGCAGCTCGACGGTCAGCCGGTGCATCTCGCGGCCGACCCGGGTTTCCAGCGGGAGCAGCGCGGCGCGCAGTTCGGCGTCGGTGCGGGCGGCTACCCAGAGTTCGAGGGCGGCGACGAAGAGCGGTCCGGTGAAGGCGGCGGCGAGTAGGTCGACCACCCGGTCCAGCCGGCTCGGGCCGGCCGGCAGCGCCTCGGCCTCGGTGCGCAACTCCTCCGCCCGGCGTTCGGTGAGGTGCGCGACGGCAGCGGTGACCAGGGCGGTCCGGGTCGGGTAGTGGTGCAGCTGGGCACCCCGGGAGACGCCTGCCCGGGCCGCCACGACCGTGGTGGTGGTACCGGACCAGCCGTGCTGGACCAGGCACTCGACGGTCGCCTCCAGCAGCCGGGCCTGGGTGGCGCGGCTGCGTTCCTGCTGCGGGACGCGGGTCGATGCGGCGGGCACGGGCACAGCCTGCCGGGCACAAAACAAACAGTCAAGACTGACTTTTATGGGCCGGGCTGAAGGGCCGGGCTGGAAGGGAAAGACCCCTGCTGGCGTCTTTGCTCTGCTTCAACCCGCGCGACGGTCTGGGCCGCGCACTGTTGCCTGGGTTGAAGCAGAGCAAATCGCCGTGACGTCGTGGGCTGTCCGGCTCTGCTGGACGCCCGCGCCGGGCAGCGCCCGGCAGGCGCCCCGCTCCGGACGGACCGGGTCAGACCCGAGCGCGGCGGGCCAGGCGCTCCGGGTCGAGGATGATGATGCTCTTGCCGTCCAGCCGGAGCCAGCCGCGCGAGGCGAAGTCCGCCAGCGCCTTGTTGACCGTCTCCCGGGAGGCGCCGACGAGCTGCGCGATCTCCTCCTGGGTCAGGTCGTGCGTCACTCGCAGCACCCCGCCGTCGCGGGTGCCGAAGCGGCCGGCCATCTGGAGCAGGTTCTTGGCGACGCGGCCGGGCACGTCGGTGAAGATCAGGTCGGCCAGCGCGTCGTTGGTCCGGCGCAGCCTGCGGGCGAGTACCCGCAGCAACTGCTCGGCGATCTCCGGCCGGTTGTTCAGCCACGGCCGCAGGGCCTGCTTACGAAGTCGGGCCAGCCGGCTGTCGGTGACCGCGGTGGCGGTCGCCGTACGCGGACCCGGGTCGAACAGCGACAGCTCGCCGACCATGTCCGACGGACCCATCACGGCGATCAGGTTCTGCCGTCCGTCCGCCGCCCGGCGACCAACTTTGATCTTGCCGGACAGGAGGATGTAGAGACTGTCGCCAGGCTCGCCCTCGTTGAAGACGACCTCGCCCTTGCGGACCTCGATCGTCTCCATCTCCTTGGCGAGCGCCTCGGCAGCCTCAGGGTCAACCCCCTGGAAGATCCCGCTGCGAGCCAGTACCTCGTCCATCGCGCACCTCCGGTTGCGCATGCCGTCCATCGGCCGGGTCCGCCGTCCGCTGATCCCTCGCGCGCCGACCAGTCTAGGCGCACGTGAGCAGGAATCAGAGGTCCACCCCTGGAATCTTGATCGTTGGGCGTAACGTGCCCGTTGTGAACGCCTACTAGGATCGCGCGCCTGGTCGGGCAGGGTACAGGCGTGTCCGGGCCCGGCCGTAGGGTCGCGATGTGCGCAACGAGCCGCTGCTGATCACCCGCCGCGAGGGCGAACGGGACATCCCACTGCTCATGTGGCGTTTCGGGCGATCGCTGCGGGCGGTCAGCTCCGCACCACTGGGCGGCGGAATCGGCATACGGCGGTGGGTGCTGAACGCGACGGTGCCCATGTCGTACGACCGGGACGACCCCGCCGAGCACCTCGCCGCCATGGCCCGGGACCTCGGCCTCGACGGACCCGGGGTGGGCCTGCTGACCGGTGTCGACGTCGGCGAGGTGGTGGCCCGCACCGACACCGGCGTGCAGGTCTGGGCCACCGTCGGCCTGGGTACCCCGATCCCCGCCGCCGCCCCCACGGTGGCCGCGGCCGCGCAGCCGGTTGGCACGGTCAACATCGTGGCGTACGTCCCGGCCCGGCTCGGCGACGCGGCGCTGGTCAACGCGGTGGCCACGGCCACCGAGGCGAAGACCCAGGCGATCACGGAGCTGGGTCTCCCCGGCACCGGCACCCCGACGGACGCCGTGGTCGTGCTCTGCCCCCCGGACGGCCCGGTCCACGCCTACGGTGGGCCGCGTTCCACCTGGGGAGCGCCGCTGGCCAGAGCGGTGCACGCCGCCGTGCTGGCGGTCGGCGTCGACACCGTCGTCCCATGGTCGGATCGGCTTCGGAGCTGAAACTCCCCGACCGATTGGCCGTCGTCCTGGCGTTTGCCGCACGGTAGGGTCGCCCACGATGTACGCTCGCGCCCCCCTCGCGTCCCGACCGCGCCGCCACGCTGTGGCCGCGCTCGCCGCGCTGCTCGCCGCCATCCTGCTCGCCGGCTGTGCCACGACCGACGAGGGCCCGATCTGGCAAGCCGGCGCGGGCGGCGGTGACACGGGCGCGCCAGTCGAATCGAGCGCCCCCGAGGTCAAGAAGATCTCGCTCTCCGCCACCGGCGACATCGTCATGGCCATGGCCCCCAACCGGCTGCCGCCCAACAACGGCAAGGGCTTCTTCGACTCGGTCAAGAAGGCGCTCGCCGCCGACCTGGTGATGGGCAACCTGGAAGAGCCGTTGACGGTGGACACCGGCACCGGCAAGTGCGGGGCCAACTCCACCCGCTGCTTCCAGTTCCGGGCCCCGCCGGAGTACGCCGCACATCTCGCCGACGCCGGATTCGACCTGCTGAACCAGGCCAACAACCACGGCTACGACTTCGGGCCGAAGGGGTACGAAAACACCCAGAAGGCGCTGGAGGAGCACGATCTCGCACACACCGGCGCGCCCGACCAGATCACGGTGGTCGAGGTCAAGGGCGTCAAGGTCGCCGTCGCCGGCTTCTCGTCGTACCGCTGGTCGAACAGCCTGGTCGACATCCCGGCCGCCAAGAAGGTGATCGAGAAGGCCGCCGACCTGGCCGACATCGTCGTGGTGCAGGTGCACATGGGGGCCGAAGGGTCGGAGATGACCCGGGTACGCCCGGGCACCGAGATGTTCCTCGGCGAGAACCGGGGCGACCCGATCAAGTTCTCCCGCGCGATGATCGACTCAGGTGCCGACCTGATCGTCGGCCACGGACCGCACGTGCTGCGCGGCATGGAGTTCTACAAGGGCCGGCTGATCGCGTACAGCCTGGGCAACTTCGCCGGCGGCGGCAACTCGCTGAGCAACAACGGCCGCCTCGGCTGGGGTGGGGTCCTCAAGGTGTCGCTCGAAGCGGACGGCACCTACGCGGGTGGCTCTTTCGCCTCCACCTACATGGACGGCGTCCGCAAGCCGGTGATGGATCCCGACGACCGGGGCCTCGGACTGCTCCGGGACCTCACCGAGCTGGACTTCCCGGAGACCGGTGCCCGGTTCACCGACTCCGGAAAGATCAACCTGCCGGCCGCGGACTGAGCGCCCGCTCCAGCCGCTGCCGGCGGGCAGGGGCCGCAAGAGAGTCACCCCGGCGACGTAGGCTGGCCGTTGTGACCAGAAGCGCCACCGAGACCGACCTGGGTCGTACGCGTCGGGCGCGGCGGATCGGCCGCGCGCTGACCGAGACGCATCCCGACGCGCACTGTGAACTGGACCACCGCAACGCGCTGGAGCTCGCCGTCGCCACCATCCTCTCGGCCCAGTGCACGGACAAGAAGGTCAACGAGGTCACCCCGAAGCTCTTCGCCCGCTATCCGACCGCCGCCGACTACGCCGGGGCGGATCGCGGCGAGATGGAGGAGATGATCCGGCCGACCGGCTTCTACCGCAACAAGACCAACTCTCTGATCCACCTCGGTCAGGCCCTCGTCGAGCGGTACGACGGCCAGGTCCCCGGCCGGCTGGCCGACCTGGTCACGTTGCCCGGGATCGGGCGCAAGACCGCCAACGTCATCCTCGGCAACGCCTTCGACGTGCCCGGCATCACCGTCGACACCCACTTCCAACGGCTGGTGCACCGTTGGCGGCTGACCGCCGAGAGCGACCCGGTCAAGATCGAGCATGCGATCGGGGCGATGTTCCCGAAGCGCGACTGGACCATGCTGTCGCACCGGATCATCTTTCACGGCCGCCGGGTCTGCCACGCCCGCAAGCCCGCCTGCGGGGCGTGCACGCTGACCCAGCTCTGCCCGTCGTACGGCACCGGGCCGACGGAGCCGGCCGCCGCGGCGAGGCTGCTCAAGGGCCCCCGGGCCCGCGACCTCGCGGCCGCCGCCGGAGTCGATCCCGTACTGGTCCCGGTGCAGGCGATCCGGGCGGAGGCGCCGTGATCCGCCGGCTCGCCCTGCTGACCCTGCCGCTGCTGCTACTGACCACGACGGCCTGCACCGCTGACACCGAGACACCAGCGCCGAACCGGCAGGACGCGGTCGCCGCCCGGCCGTCGCCGTTCCAGGACTGCGCCGGCCTGACCGGCGGCCCGGCCGGCACCGACGACGCGGCGGGTGACCCCCTACCAGAACTCACCCTCACCTGCTTCACCGGCGGCGCACCGGTCTCGCTGCGAGACATACCCGGGCCTGCTGTGATCAACGTCTGGGCCTCCTGGTGCCCGCCCTGCCGCAAGGAACTGCCCGCCTTCCAGCGGCTCAGCGAACGCGCCGAAGGGCAGTTGCGGGTGATCGGGGTGAACAGCCGGGACAGCCGCAGCGCCGCCCAGTCGATCGGCGAGGACTTCGACGTACGTTTCCCGATGCTGTTCGACCAGGGTGAGGCGATGCAGCGGGCGCTGCGTCGCAACGCGGTGCCGCTGACCATCTTCGTGGACGCCCAGGGCGGCATCCGGCACATCGACAGCTCCGGCGCGCTGGACGACACCCGCCTGTCCGGGCTCGTCCAGCAGCACCTCGACATCTCGGTACCGGCGTGAGCGAGCGCCAGTGAACGATCATCAGCGAGCGAACCACCATCAGCCGCCGCCGGATTGGCTGCAGCCACTGCTGGGGCGGCTCGGCACCGCCCGGACCGAGGATTTCACCCAGCTGCGTACGCCCGAGCGCGGTGGCCGGGAGAGCGCGGTGCTGGTGTTGCTCGGTGAGGACGCCGTCACCGGCCCGGACGTGCTGGTCCTCCAGCGGGCCGCCACGCTGCGTAACCACGCCGGCCAGCCGGCGTTCCCCGGTGGTGCCGCCGACCCGGAGGACGCCGACGTCGCCGCGACGGCGCTACGGGAGGCGAACGAGGAGGTCGGTCTCGACCCGGCCAGCGTCACCCTGCTGGCACAGCTGCCGAGGCTGTGGATCCCGGTCAGCGAGTTCGTGGTGACGCCGGTGCTCGCCTGGTGGCACGCGCCGCACCCGGTGGATTCGCGGGAGCCGGCCGAGGTCGCGCACGTCGCCCGCCTGCCGATCGCCGAGCTGGTCGAGCCGGAGAACCGGGTGCGGGTACGCCACCCCAGCGGCTGGGTGGGGCCGGCCTTCTCCGTACGCGGGATGCTCGTCTGGGGATTCACCGCCGGGGTGCTGGCCGCGCTGTTGGAGATGGGCGGCTGGAGCCGGCCGTGGCCCACCGGCCGGCTGGTCGATCTTCCGCCGATCGGTGCGTGGCCCGCCCCGTCGGCCGGCACGGACGGCGTCGACGAGAGCGCCCTGCGCTGATCTGACCGTCACCTTCCGCAAGCGATCGTCATTCCACGAGCTCCGGGCCCGTACGCTTGAGCCGTGTCGGCCGTGGATCTCGTACTGCTGTTGCTCATGCTCGTGTTCGCGGTCAGCGGATACCGACAGGGATTCGTCATCGGGGTGCTCTCGTTCTCCGGGTTCTTCCTGGGCGCCCTGATCGGCCTCCAGGTCGGGCCGCTCTTCGCCCAGCAGTTCGTGGACGGCGGAACCCGGGTGCTGATCTCTCTGGTCGCCATCTTCGGCCTGGCCGTGGTGGGTCAGGCGCTCGCCGGCTGGCTCGGCTCCCACCTGCGCCGCACCATCAACAGTGACGTGGGGCGACGAGCCGACGACGTCGGCGGCGCATTCGTCTCGCTCTTCGCGGTGCTCCTGGTCGCCTGGCTGGTCGCGGTGCCGCTCGGCTCCTCCTCACTGCCCTGGCTCGCCGCCTCCGTAAAGAGCAGCGCGCTGCTCAATGTGGTGGACCGGGTCATGCCCGACCAGGCCCAGCAGCTCTCCACCGCACTGCGGGACACCGTGGACACCAACGGCTTCCCGGACGTCTTCGACGGGCTGCGCCGCACCCAGGCCCGGCAGGTGGAGCCGCCCGACCCCGCACTGGCGGGCTCGGCGGTGGTGTCCAGCGGCCAACGCTCGGTGGTCAAGGTGCTCGGCTCCGCGCCGAGCTGTTCCCGGCGGATCGAGGGCTCCGGCTTCGTGTACGCCGACGACCGGGTGATGACCAACGCGCACGTGGTCGCCGGCACCCGCTCGGTGGCGGTGGAGCTGCGCGGCGACCGGTACGAGGGCGAGGTGGTCGTCTACGACCCGGACCGGGACCTGGCGGTGCTCTACGTGCCCGGGCTGCCCGGCCCGTCGATGCGGTTCGCCGCCGGCAACGCCGCCACCGGCGCGGACGCCATCGTGCTCGGGTTCCCGCTGGACGGGCCGTACAACGCCCAGTCGGCGCGGGTGCGGGACGTCGACCGGATCGAAGGGCCGGACATCTACTCCTCCGGAAGCGTGAACCGGGAGATCTACACGATCCGGGCGCTGGTCCGCAGCGGCAACTCCGGCGGGCCGCTGGTCTCCTCGAACGGCCTGGTGCTCGGGGTGATCTTCGCGGCGGCGGCCGACGACCCGAACACCGGCTTCGCGGTCACCGCTGCCGAGGCCCGACCGGTCGCGCTGGCCGGCGCGGAGCGTACCCGGGGCGTCGGCACCGGCGAGTGCACCTGACGGCAGCGCCGGTACCCCCGCGCCCTCAGCCTGCCCGTACCCGTGGCCAGAAGTTGACGGCGGCGTAGGTGGCGGCGACGACCGCTGCCCCGAGCAGCCAGCCGGCGAGTACGTCGCTGGTCCAGTGGACGCCGAGCGCGACCCGGCTGAACCCGGTCACCACGGCGATCAGCAGGGCGCCCGACCACACCGCCGCGCGAGCCGCGGAGCGGGCCCTGGTGCGGGGCAGGAAGACCACCACGAGGACTCCGGCGGCGAGTGCCGCGTTCAGCGCGTGGCCCGAGGGGAAGGCCAGACCGGGCGCCTGCGCCACCGGGTCCGGCAGGTCCGGTCGGTCCCGGCCGACGAGCAGTTTGAGTAGCGGCCCGAGCAGGCCGCCGAGCACCATGGTCGTGGTGACCCAGGTGGCGAGTCGCCGGGCGTCGCTGTGGGCCAGCCAGATCACCAGGGCCAGCGCCGCGGCGCGCAGCGGCATCGGGGCGAAGATGTCTGTCCATCCGCTCATCACCCACACCCAGGACGGATGGTCGAGGGCGTACCCGTGCAGGTGCGCGGTGACCGCCACGTCGAGTCGGCGCAGCGGCGACCAGTCACCCGCCACCAGCGTGGTGAGCAGTGTGAACGGCACGAGCAGCAGCACGCCGGAGGTGGTGCGGGCGGACAGGTTCGGCGGATCGTCCCGGCGTACCGGAAGGACCCGCTCCGATGGTGGCGCCGCGCCGCGCCCGCCGTAGTCGTCCACGGCGATGGTTCTACCCGCTGTGCGGGCCTCGGTAGCCAGGTTCCGGCGAATTATGTCCACGTCGGGCGGCCCGGGCCGGAACCCGGGCGCCGGTCAGCGGTGCGACTGACGGAATCGACGCACCATCAGGGCCGCTCCGGTGAGCAGAGCGACGAAGATGGCCGAGCCGATCCAGAGCCGCTCGGACTCGGCGTCGTCCTGAGCACCGGCGGCCTGGGCCCGCCACTGCGTCTGCTGCCGCGACCCGGTCAGGCCGAGCTGTTCGGCGTCGGGGTCCCCAGCCAGCATCGAGCCCGGCGCCGGGCCGAACCCGGCCACCCCCGGCGGATCGTTGTCGTCCAGCGGGTTCTGGTACGTCGGCGGCACCTGCGCGGTCAGCGCCGCGATCGGGTCGACCAGGCCGTAGCCGAACCGGTCGTCCCGACCGGTGGGGCCGATGTCCTTGGCGGTGACGAGCAGCCGATTCACCACATCCCCGGCGGACAGCTGCGGATAGCGGGCCCGGACCAGGGCGGCGGTGGCGGCCACCAGTGGGGCGGCGAAGCTGGTGCCCTGCACCCGCCAGTACCCGCCGGGAGGGCGAGCACCGACCAGTCCGCTCGCCGGGGCGGCGAGGACCGTGGCGCGACCGGTGATCGCACCATTCCACAGGTTGTCGCTGTTGCGCTCCAGACCGGAGACCGCGACGACACCCGGCTCCCGAGCCGGATACCAGACCTTCGCGTCGGGCGAGGTGGCGAGGTTTCCGGTGCAGGCCACCACCACCACGTCCTTGGCGAAGGCGTAGTCGATCGCCGCGGCCAGCGCGGCGCTGTCGCCGCCGCCACCAAGGGACAGGTTGATCACGTCGGCGCCGTTGTCGACCGCCCACCGCACACCCTTGGCCACGATCAGCGCGTCGTCGTAGCGGTTCTCCTCGTCGAGGACCCGCACCGGCAGGATCCGTGCGTCGGGCGCCAACCCCACCACACCCTGCCGGTCGTCGTTGCGGCCGGCGATGAGCCCCGCCACCGTCGTGCCGTGCCCGACCGGATCGGGCTCGGCCGCCCCGCCGGGGGTGACCAGGTCGAGGCCGGGCAGCACCTGACCGGCCAGATCCGGATGGGAACCGTCCACCCCGGAATCGATCACCGCGACGACCACACCGCGCCCGGTCGAGGTGCGCCAGGCGATCTGCGCGCCCAGCTTGTCGAGCTGCCACTGGTCGTCACGGACCTGGTCAGCGCGGGCCACCGAGTCCGGATTGTGGGCCACCGGTACGCCGAGGGCGGGCGCGGTGACCGGCACGGCGGCGGCGGGAACGACCGCGACGGCGGCCGACAGTACGGTGCCGGCCGCTGCGAGCAGCGCCCGGTGAGCGAACCGTCGGGCCCCTGGCGGGCCGCTGTGCCGCACCCTGGTCACATCCTCAGCCGTTCGTCGCGGGATACATGACGATCGGAGATTACCGGTTCCACCCTGCCTCTAGGGACGTTCCGTGGAGTCGGCGTCACTGTGGCGGCAGATGGGCCAGCTGAACCAGGCGTACGCCCTCACGTCGGGTGAGTAGCCGGCCACGCCCGGGCGGCAGTGGGCCGGGCCGGACCGGGCCGACGAGCGCACCCTCCTCGGGGCTGCCCGACATCACCAGGCCCGAGGTGGACAGTTCACGCAGCCGCTGCACGACCGGCTCGTACTGGGCTCGGGCGGCGCCGCCGGAGCGCCGGACCAGCACCAGGTGCAGCCCGACGTCGCGGGCGTGCGGCAGGTGCTCCTCCAGCGCCCGCAGCGGGTTCGCCGGCCCGCTCGCCACCAGGTCGTAGTCGTCGACCAGGACGAACAGCTCCGGGCCGGACCACCACGACCGCTCGCGCAGCTGTACCGGGCTGACCTCGGGACCGGGAATCCGGGCCTGCAGGTAACCGGCGGCCGACTCGACCAGCTCGGCGGTGTGCGCGGCTGCGGTGCCGTACCCGATCAGGTGCGGCGTGGAGATGGCACCGAGCAGGCTGCGCCGGTAGTCCACCAGGATCACCCGGGCCTGTTCCGGCGTGAACCGGGTGATGATCGAGGTGGCCAGGGCGCGAAGGAACGACGACTTGCCGCACTCGGCGTCGCCGTAGACCACGAAGTGCGGCTCGGTGGCGAAGTCGAGGACCACCGGGCGCAGGTCCGCCTCCGCGATGCCGACCGGGATCCGCAGGCCGGTGGCGGCTTCGAGATCGAGGTCGGCGTACGGCAGCACGGCCGGGAGCAGCCGCACCCGGGGCGCGGCCGGCCCGGACCAGCTCTCCCTCACCTGCCTCACCAGGCCGGCGGTGTCCGTTCCGGCCAGCTGTGGCAGCGCGGTGAGGAAGTGCAGGCTCTCCGAGGTGATGCCCCGACCCGGCCTCTGCTCGGGTACGTGCGTGGCGGCGCGCCGGGCGACCAACGAGTCGGACGGGTCACCGAGCCGCAGTTCGAGCCGGGAGCCGAAGAGATCCCGGATACCCGGCCGGAAGTCCAGCCAGCGCACCGCGGTGGCCACCACGTGCACGCCGTAGGAGAGCCCCCGGGTCGCCAGGTCGGTGATCAACGGCTCCAGGTCGTCGTACTCGCCGCGCAGGGTGACCCACCCGTCGACGACGAGAAAGACGTCGCCGAACCGGTCGGCGTCAGCTTCGCCGGCCCCGGTCTGGGCGTCGCGCCGCTGCCGCCAGGCGGCCATCGACTCGACACCGAGTTCGGCGAAGGCGCGCTCCCGATCGGCCAGCAGGGTGGAGATCTCGCCCACGGTGCGCCGTACGCCGGTGGGATCGGCCCGCCCGGTGACACCGCCGACGTGCGGCAGGTCGCGCAGCGCGGCCAGTCCGCCGCCACCGAAGTCGAGACAGTAGACCTGCGCCTCGGCCGGGGTGTGGGTGAGCGCCAGCGCGCAGATCAGCGTACGTAGCGCGGTGGACTTGCCGCTCTGCGTGCCACCGACCAGCGCGACGTGGCCGGCCGCACCGTCCAGCGCCAGCCAGAGCAGGTCCCGGCGTTGCTCGTACGGTCTGTCGACCACCGCCACCGGCACCTGCAACGCGCCGTGCAGTTCGGGACTGCCGAAGGTCAGTCCCCGGGCCGGGTGCGTGGTGAGGGGACCGACCAACTCGTCCAGTACGGGAGCGTCCGCCAGCGGCGGCAGCCACACCTGGTGCGCCGGTGGCCCCTGCCCGGCCAGCCGTGCGACCAGCAGATCCAGCAGGGTCTCCCGGCCGTCCTCCTCGTCCACGACGGCCGGCGGGTCGGGCGGCTGCGGCTCGGGAGTGAAGTGGGTGGAGAAGGCCAGTGGCCGCGGTCGGCCCGAACCGGCCGCGCCGGCCGCCGCGCCGCGCCGGTGCACCGGGCCCGACACGTACGCGGCCTTGAACCGCGCCAGCGGCTCGGTGCCGAAGCGCAGGTAGCCGTGCCCCGGCGAGCGGGGCAGCTCGTAGGCGTCCGGCGCACCGAGCACCGTGCGGGACTCCAGCGCGGAGAAGGTGCGCAGACCGATCCGGTACGACAGGTGGGTGTCGAGCCCTCGAAGCCGTCCCTCCTCAAGGCGCTGGCTCGCCAGCAGCAGGTGCACGCCGAGCGATCGGCCCAGTCGGCCGATCTGGACGAAGAGGTCGATGAAGTCCGGCTTGGCCGACAGCAGCTCCGAGAATTCGTCGCAGATCAGCAGCAGCGACGGCAGCGGGGCCAGCGGGCTGCCGGCCGTCCTGGCCCGCTCGTAGTCGCGCAGGCTGGCGAAGTTGCCGGCCCGGCGGAGCAGCTCCTGCCGCCGGACCAGCTCGCCGTTGATCGCGTCGACCATCCGGTCGACCAGCGGCAGCGCGTCCGCCAGGTTGGTGATCACCGCGGCGGTGTGCGGCAGCCGGTCGAACGAGGCGAACGTCGCCCCGCCCTTGAAGTCGACAAGCACGAAGTTGAGCTGCTCGGAGGAGTGTGTGGCCGCCAGCCCGAGCACCAGGGTGCGGAGCAACTCGGATTTGCCGGAACCGGTCGCACCGATGAGCAGCCCGTGTGGGCCCATGCCGTCCTGCGCCGACTCTTTCAGATCCAGCTCGACCGCGCCGCCGTCCACACCGACGCCGACCGGTACCCGCAGCCGCTCGCGCGCCGACGTCGGCGCCCAGCCCTGCTCGGCGGTGAAGCCCTCCGGGTCACCGATACCGAGCAGTTCCGGCAGGCCGGGTTCGGCTCCGGGGGACGCCTCGGTTCCCCGGGCGGCGGCCAGCCGCAGCGGTGCCAGCCGGCGCGCCACCGCCTCGGCCTCGGTGACCGTCAGCGCGTCGACCGTGCCGACCTCGACGGTCTCGTCCGCCGAGAATGAGTGCAGCCGGCCGTCCCGTAGCTCCAGCCGCAGCGCGAACCGGTCGAGCAGCCGGGGCGGTGGGGTGTCCAGGTCGATCAGGGTCACCGCGTCGATGCCGCCGTCCCCGGCCAACTCGGTGGCGCCGGTCAGGTCACCGCCGTCGAGCACCACCACCAGGTGCGGCCCGTCGGTGGCGGGCCCGGCCGGGCTGAATCGGGACCGGCTGCTCAGCACCTCGTCGAGCAGGCGTTCCAACTCCACCGCGGAGCTGGTCACCAGCCGTACCGGGCCGAGGGCGTCGCTGCGGGTGGGGTGTTGGGCGTGCGGGAGCCACTTGACCCACTCCCAGAGGCTCCGCCGCTCCGGTCCGGCGCAGACGGCGACGAGCAGCTCGTCCGGTGCGTGGAACACCGTGAGCTGGGTGAGCATCGCCCGGACCAGCGCCTGCGCGGCCGGCGACCCGGTGGTGCCGGCCGGCGTGCCCCGGACGAAGACCCGGGCGAAGCTGCGCAGCGACAGGGCCACCGGCAGGTCCGGCACCACCGAGTACGCGTCCAGGAAGCGACGCAAGGCCCCGGCGGTCATCGGCTCCAGCTCCTCCAACGGACGGGTGACCGGCGGCACCAGCGGCGTGGCCAGGGTCTGCGGCCCGACAGCGATCCGGACCACCGCGAAGTCCGGATCGGTGGGGCGCCGCTCCCAGACCCGGTGGCTGTCCACGGTCGACCAGAGCAGGGCCGGATCGGGGTGCCGGTAGCAGAGACCGGCCCGCTGTCGCACCGCGGTCTGGCGTACCTGCCGCCGCAGCGTCTTCAGATGTCGCAGGTACTCCCGGCGGGCCGCCATCATCTCGGACTTCTTCGGCGTGCCCGAGGCGCTGCCCCAGGAGGTCGCCAGCATCGCCAGCGAGGAGAGGCCGAACATGCCGCCGACCAGGTACGAGTACGCACCGCCGCCGCGGCCGAACATCATCGCCATCGCCACCGTCCCGCCGAGCAGTGGCAGCACCATCAGCATCTGGTGCCAGCGCGCGCCGGTGACGGCGGGGATCTCCGGAGGGGCCTGCACCGACAGCTCACCGATCGGAATCTCGGGTGCCGGACGCCGCGGCGGCCGCCGGATGACGACAGTGGACACGCAACCTCCCGACAGCGCAGGGTAACCCGAGCCTGGCTCATGGTAGGTAAAGTCCTCTCGTCCGCGCAGCAGTCGCCGCCCTTGAGATGGAGATCGGTCGATGACAGTCGGGCTGGCCCGGGTCACCGTCAGCGCACCCGAGCGGCGGGTCGACGTGGCTCTGCCGGAGCAGGTACCCCTCGCCGAACTGCTGCCCGAGCTGTTGCGCCACGCCGGCGTGGGACTCGCCGACGACGGGGAACGGCACGGCGGCTGGCTGCTCCGGCGGGCCGACGGCAGCGCGCTGGCCACCGGGCAGGCCCTGCTCGCCCAGGGCGTCCGCGACGGCGAGGTGCTGCATCTGGTGCCGGCCCGCGCGCAGTGGCCCGAGCTGGAGTACGACGACGTGGTGGAGGCCATCGCCGACGGCGCCCGCCGACGGGGCGACGCCTGGTCACCCCCGGCCACCCGGGCGGCGGCGTTCGCCGGCGCCGGTGTACTGCTCGCCGTCGGCCTGCTCGCGTTGGCCGCCGGTGGACCAGGTGACGCCGCCGGCTGGCTGGTCGCGACCGTGGTGGCGGCGCTGCTCGTGCTGGCCGGCACCGTGCTCTCCCGAGCCCAGGGCGACGGACCGGCCGGCGCCACCGTCGGCGGGTACGCGCTGCCGTACGCCGCGGTGGCCGGCGCCCTCGCCGTCAGCTCGGGCGACCCGGTGGGCCCGGTCGGCCCGCTGCGCTGGATCGGCGCTGCGGAGCTGCTCGCCGGCTCGGTGGCGTTGCTGCTGGTGTCGGTGCTCGGACTGCTCGGCGTCGCCGCCCGACTGAG
This sequence comes from Micromonospora phaseoli, assembly GCF_900109115.1. Classification (GTDB taxonomy): domain Bacteria; phylum Actinomycetota; class Actinomycetes; order Mycobacteriales; family Micromonosporaceae; genus Micromonospora; species Micromonospora phaseoli. The sequence continues at coordinate 40,289 of NZ_FNYV01000013.1, read as the reverse complement.
GATCTTCGTGGCCGGCGTGGTGGTGGGCGCGGCCGGCGGTCTGGCCGCGCTCGGTGGGCTGCTGCTCGGACCGGCCGGCGCCGCCGCCACGCTGCTCTGCGTGCTGGCCTTCGCGATCGGGGCCATCCCGCTGCTGGCGATCCGGCTGGGCAAGGTGCCACTGCCGCCCATCACCCTGCCGACCGGAAATCCGGAGGATCCGGACCGGGCCCGTGACCTGCCGGACCGAGGGCGGGTGTACGCGGCCGTGGCGCGCACCGAGGAGATGCTGACCGGCATGCTGATCGGCCACGCCGTGCTGGCGGTGGCCGCCGCGGTGGTCCTCGGCGCCACCGGCGGGACCGCGGGCCGGCTGCTCGTCGCGGTTACCTCGGCGGTGCTGCTGCTGCGCGCCCGACTCTTCGTCGCGGTCCGGCACCGGGTGCCACCACTGCTCGCCGGCCTGGCCGGGTACGCGGTCCTCGGCGCGTTGCTCGCCGGTGGGGCCGGCCCGGCGGGGCGGCTCGCCCTGGTCGCCGCAGGAGTGCTGATCGCACTGCTGGTGGTGGCCGGTGGCACCAGCTACGCCCGCCGGCCGGTCTCCCCGTACGTCGGGCGGGCCGCCGACCTCGCCGACACCGCCCTGGTGGTCTCCGTGGTGCCGATCACCTGCGCGGTGCTCGGCCTGTACGAACGGGCCCGAGGGCTGCTCGGTTGAGCGGCCTCCGGGCCCGTCCGGGGCTGGTCAGTGCGGAGACTCGCCGCGCTCCTCGGCCTCCTTGGCCCGCCGGTACGACGCATGGATCTCGGCCTCGGCCTCGATCCGGCCCACCCACGTCGCGCCTTCGACCGACTTGCCGGGCTCCAGGTCCTTGTACACCTCGAAGAAGTGCTGGATCTCGAGCCGGTCGAACTCGCCGAGGTGGTGGATGTCGCGCAGGTGCTCCTGCCGCGGGTCCTCGTAGGGGACGCAGAGGACCTTGTCGTCGCCGCCCTTCTCGTCCGTCATCCGGAACATGCCGATGGTGCGGCACCGGATCAGGCAACCCGGAAATGTCGGCTCGGGCACCAGCACCAGGGCGTCCAGCGGGTCGCCGTCCTCGCCGAGGGTGCCCTCGATGAAGCCGTAGTCGGCCGGGTACTGGGTGGAGGTGAAGAGCGTGCGGTCCAGCCGGATCCGGCCGGTCACGTGGTCCACCTCGTACTTGTTGCGGTGACCCTTGGGGATCTCAACCGTGACGTCGAAATCCATCTGCACGCTCCCTCGTTCGCCCACGCTGGCATGACGGGACCGGCGACCGGCCGGACAGGCCAATGCTCACCCACCGACGCCGGCCGCCGCATAGTCTTCGGACCGAAGTAGTGTCACCCAGGCCGGTTCCCAGTGGGGGAGGAGGGGGTCGTGGGGAGGGAAGATTCACACAACCGTCCGGACGACGCCGCCGAACGTGGTACCGACCAGCCGCCGGCCAGGTCGGCGGCCGGGCGGGTGCCGGTGCCGGACGCGCAGGTCCTCCGGCCGCAATCCTCGACGCCACCCACCTCGCCGGCCCCGGTGATTTCCACTCCCACCACGCAGTCCGCGACGATTCCGGCCCGGGGTGCCGCCCCCGTCGCCCCGCCTGAGCATCCGCCGACCGACGCGGTGCCGCCGATGTCCACGCGCGGGCGGCTGCCGCTGGTGCTCGCCGCCGCCCTGGTGCTGGTGTTGGTCGCGGTGGGGCTGGTCGTGGTCCGGCCCGGCCCGGTGGGGCGGTGGCTGGGCGAGAACAACTCCGCCCCGGCGACCGCCGAGCCGGTGGAGCCCGCCCCGGTCGCGGTGCTGGCCGCCGCCGACATCGGCGCACCGCTGCCCAGCGCGGCGGGGCTACAGGCGGTGCTCGACCCGCTGGTCGGCGACGCCGCCCTCGGTGGCCGGGTCAACGTGGCGGTGGCCGATGCGCTCACCGGGGAGCTGGTCTTCGACCGCGGTGGCGGTACGGGGACCGTGCCGGCCTCGGTGACCAAGCTGTTGACCGCGGTGACGGTGCTGACCGCCCGTGGCCCCGGCCACCGGATCCCGACCCGGGCGGTGGCCGGTGCCCAGCCGGGCGAGGTGGTGATCGTCGGCGGCGGGGACCCGACCCTGGCGACCGACACCAAGGGCTTCTATCCGGGGGCCGCCAGCCTCGCCGATCTCGCCGAGCAGGTGCGGACGGCGCTGGGCGGGACCGCGCCGACCAAGATCATCGTGGACTCCTCGCTCTATCCCGGCCCGGTGTACGGGCCCGGCTGGGACGACGACATCCCCACCGGCGGATTCGGCGGCGCGATCACCGCGCTGATGCTCGACGGGGCCCGTAAGGACCCGAAGGCCGGCCGGGGCTGGGCCGAGCGGGTGCCCCAGCCGGACCTGACCGCCGGCCGCGCCTTCGCTCGACTGCTCGGCGTGCCGACCGAGGCGGTGCGCAAGGGTACCGCCCCGCCGGCCGCGACCGGGGCGACCCAGCCGTCGGCCGGCGGTACCGAGCCCGGCGCCGAACTGGGCACGGTGTACTCGCCACCACTGATCCGGCTGGTCGACATCATGATCAGTGAGAGCGACAACATCGTCGCCGAGGCGCTGGCCCGGCAGGTCGCCCTGGCCCGCGAGCGGCCCGCCTCCTTCGCCGGTGCCGCCGAGGCGATGACCGAGGTGGTGTCCGAGCTGGCCCTGCCGGCGAGCGGGCTGACCCTCGCCGACGGCAGCGGCCTGTCCCGGAAGAACCTGATCAGCCCGCTGCTGCTGACCGAGCTCCTGGTGCTCGCGGCCGGCCCGGACCGGCCCGAACTGGGTGGCATCTTCGGCGGGTTGCCGGTGGGCGGCTGGTCTGGCACGTTGCGCGACCGGTACGGCGCCACTCCCGGAACGACCGCCGGTGCCGGAGTGGTCCGCGCCAAGACGGGCACGCTGACCCGGGTACACGCCATCGCGGGCGTGGTGACCACGGCCGAGGGGCGGCTGCTCACCTTCGCCGTGCTCACCGACGACGTGCCGCCGGACGGCATGGAGCCGGCGCGGGCGGCACTCGACCGAATCGCCGCCGCCCTCGCCGCCTGCGGCTGCCGCTGATCTGCCCCGCCCGCGTCGGCGGGCGGGGCCGGGTGTCGCGGCGCGGGTACGGTGGGTCGCATGGCGCAGTTCGTGGACTGGGATCTGGCCACCGCTACCGCGGGGGCCCTGGGCAAGTCTGGCCCCCGGGTGACGTACGCCGAGGCCACCGAGGTGGTCGGCGAGCTGCGCCGGTTGACCGACGAGGCGGCCGGGCACGTCGCCGACTACACCGGGCTCACCTCGCAGGTGACGCATCCGCCGGTGCGGGTGGTCGACCGGCGTGACTGGGCCGCCACCAACATCGCCGGCCTGCGCGAGGTGATCACCCCGCTGGTGGGCCGGCTCTCGCAGGACAAGCAGCCCGGCGCGCTCACCGAGGCGATCGGCTCCCGGGTCACCGGGGTGCAGGCCGGCACCGTGCTGGCGTACCTGTCCGGCCGGGTGCTCGGGCAGTACGAGGTCTTCTCCGCCGACCCGGGGCAGTTGCTGCTGGTCGCGCCGAACATCGTCGAGGTGGAGCGCAAGCTGGGGGCCGACCCGCGCGACTTCCGGCTCTGGGTCTGCCTGCACGAGGTGACCCACCGCACGCAGTTCACCGCCGTGCCGTGGATGCGGGCGTACTTCCTCGGCGAGGTGCAGGCGTTCGTGGATGCCGCGCAGGGCGGCGAGCACCTGGTGGAGCGGCTGCGCCGGAGCGTGAGCACCCTCGCCGACGTGGTCCGCGACCCGCAGAGCCGGGCCAGCGTGCTGGACATCGTGCAGACACCGGGGCAGCGGGCCGTGCTGGACCGGTTGACCGCGCTGATGACCCTGCTGGAGGGGCACGCCGAGTTCGTGATGGACGGCGTCGGGCCGCAGGTGATCCCGAGCGTCGAACGGATCCGGGCCGGCTTCAACCGGCGCCGCGAGGCGGGCAACCCGGTGGAGAAGGCGGTCCGGCGGCTGATCGGCATCGACGTCAAGATGCGGCAGTACGCGGAGGGCCGCAAGTTCGTGCACGCGGTGGTGGACCGGGTCGGGATGGCCGGCTTCAACCGGATCTTCGAGTCGCCGCTGACCCTGCCCCGGTTGACCGAGCTGAGCAATCCGGACGCCTGGGTGGCGCGGGTACACGGATCGGTCGGCCCGGTGTCGACCGCCGGCTGAACGCGGCGTCGATGGCTGCGCTCGCCCCGCCGGTCGCCGCGATCCGGGTCGCGGTCCGCCGCGCGATCGCCGACCTGCCGGCGTACGGGCCGGTGCTGGTTGCCTGCTCCGGCGGGGCGGACTCGCTGGCGCTGGCGGCAGCCGCCGCGTTCGTGGCGCCCCGGACGGGTCGCACCGCAGGTCTGGTCACCGTCGACCACGGGCTGCAGGACGGGTCGGCGCAGCGGGCCGAGGCGGTGGCGCGGTGGGCGGAGCGGGCCGGTCTGGCGCCGGTGGAGGTGGTCCGGGTCCAGGTGGCCGGTCGGCCGGGCGGCCCCGAGGCGGCGGCTCGCGAGGCTCGTTACCAGGCGCTGACCGAGGTCGCCGTCCGGCATCGCGCGTCGGCCCTGCTCACCGGGCACACCCGCGACGATCAGGCGGAGACGGTGCTGCTCGCCCTGGCCCGGGGCGCCGGTCCGCGTGGACTCGCCGGCATGCCGGCCCGCCGGGACCTTGCGGGCGTACCGCTGGTGCGACCGCTGCTGGAGATCGGTCGGCAGGAGACCCGCGCGGCGTGCGTCGCGCTCGGGCTGACGCCGTGGGAGGACCCGCACAACCGCGACCCCGCGTACGCCCGCTCCCGGGTCCGCGCCGACGTGCTGCCGGTGCTGGTCCGCACGCTGGGTCCGGGGGTGCTCGACAACCTCGCCCGTACCGCCCGGCTGATGGCGGCGGACAACGAGCTGCTGGACGAGTTGGCCGGCCGGGCGCTGACCGGGGCGCGGCATCCCGACGGGGGGCTGGCCGTCAAGGTGCTGGCCGACCTCGCTCCCGCGCTACGTGGCCGGGTGCTGCGCTCGTGGGCCCACGAACTGGGGGCGCCGCCGGCCGCCCTGTCGCATCGGCACGTCGCCGCCCTGGACATGCTGGTCACCGCGTGGCGGGGGCAACGGGCGACCTACCTGCCGGGCGGGCTGCGGGTGCTCCGCCGAGCCGACCGGCTGGTGTCGGAGGACCCTGGGACGGCGCTCGGCGGTCCGGCCGTCCCGAGACCCCCGTCCGGCCAGCCGCCGGCCGGCGATGAGGGCGGGGGATGACGTACCCCCGGCAACCCCTGTTCGCCCCGCACGCCGCGGTGGCCACCAGCCAGCCGTTGGCCGCGGCGGCCGGGCTGGCCGTGCTGCGGCGCGGCGGCAACGCTGTCGACGCCGCGCTGGCCACCGCCATCACCCTGACGGTGGTGCAGCCGCCCTCGAACGACATCGGTGGCGACCTGTTCGCCATCGTCTGGGACGGGCAGCGGCTGCACGGTCTGAACGCCTCCGGTCGATCACCCGCCGGCTTGACCCGCGACCTGGTGCTCGCCGCGACCGGCGGCCGGGGCGCGGAGCCCACCGACGCGCTGGGCGGCGCACAGGCCACCGGCCGGGCGATGCCGGCCCGAGGCTGGTTGCCGGTGACCGTGCCGGGCGTGCCGGCGGGCTGGCGCGACCTGCACGACCGGTTCGGTTCGGTGCCCTTCGCCGACCTCTTCGTCGACGCCGTCGGCTACGCCGAACAGGGGCATCCCGTCTCCACCGGCACCGCGGCAACCTGGGCCCGGGCGGTGGCCGGACATGCCGAGCCGACCGGCACCGAGTACGCGGAATTCGGCCGGATCTTCGCGCCGCGCGGCCGGGCACCCCGGGCGGGGGAGCGGTGGCGCAACCCGGACGCGGCGCGGACGCTGCGGCTGATCGCGCAGAGCCGGGCCGAGGATTTCTACCGGGGACGGATCGCGTCGGCCCTGGCCGACCACGCCGCCCGTACCGGCGGGCTGCTCACCGCCGACGACCTGGCCTCGCACACCAGCACCTGGGTCGACCCGGTGTCGGTGCGCTACCGGGGCCACGAGGTGTGGGAGCTGCCGCCGAACGGACAGGGGCTGGCCGCTCTGCTCGCGCTGGGCATCCTGGACGGTTTCGAGCCGGGCGAGCCGGGCGAGCCGGCGCGGTGGACGCACCGGCAGATCGAGGCGGTCAAGCTCGGCTTCGCCGACGCGCACGCGCATGTCGCGGACCCCGACCGGACGCCGGTGCCGGTGGCGGCGCTGCTCGCGCCCGGGTACCTGGCGCGGCGGCGGGAGGCGATCACGGAGGCCGCCGCCGACCCGGTGGCCGGCGAACCGGAGCGCGGCGGCACGGTCTACCTCTGCACGGCCGATGACGGCGGCATGATGGTCAGCCTGATCCAGTCCACCTACCTGGCGTTCGGCTCGCACGTGGTGCTGCCCGGATACGGCTTCGCGCTGCAGAACCGTGGCCTCGGCTTCCGGCTCGACGCGGGCCACCCGAACGTGGTCGGCCCCGGGAAGCGGCCCTACCACACCATCATCCCCGGCTTCCTGACCCGGCAGGGAGCACCGGTCGGGCCGTTCGGGGTGATGGGCGGGCACATGCAGCCACAGGGCCACGTCCAGCTGATCACGGCGACCGTGGACGCGGGGCTCGACCCGCAGGCGGCGCTGGACGCGCCGCGCTGGTACTGGCACGCGGGCCGTGCGCTGCTCGTCGAGGAGCAGCTGGCCTCCGGGCCCGGCGGCGCGGGGATCGTCGCCGACCTGCGGTCCCGGGGCCACCAACTCGCCGTCGCGCCCGAGCCTGCCGTCTTCGGGTACGGCCAGGCGATCTGGCGCCGTGCCGAGGGCGGCTACGTCGCCGGATCCGAGTCCCGGGTCGACGGCGGCGTCGCCGGCTGCTGAGGCTTTCAAGCTTTTCGGGTCGGCGTACCGGTCGCCCTCGATCCTGCTCGTCGGCGCGGCGACCGGTACCGGCCGGTCAGCCGGCCGGCGCGCGGTCGCGGTCGCGGAACGTGGTGCGGTACGCGTGCGGGGTGGCGCCGACCCGGCGGGTGAAGTGGTGCCGTAGCGCTGCGGCGTCACCGAAGCCGGCCCGGTCGGCGACCGCCTCCACGGAGAGGCCGGTGTCCTCCAGCAGCCGGCGGGCCAGCAGCACCCGCTGGTTGGTCAGCCAGTCGTGTGGGGTGGTGCCGGTCTCGGCCCGGAACCGGCGGGCGAACGTGCGCGGGGACATCCCGGCCTGCGCGGCCAGGTCGTCGACGGTGGTCTGTCGGTCCAGTCGCCCCATCAGCCACTCCAGCACCGGCTCCAGGGTGGGGGCCTGAGGCGCCTTCGGGATCGGCGCCTCGACGTACTGGGCCTGCCCGCCGTCGCGGTGTGGTGGCACCACCATCCGGCGGGCCAGCCGGGTGGCGGTGGCCGAGCCGTGTTCCTGGCGTACCAGGTGCAGGCAGGCGTCGATGCCGGCGGCCGTGCCGGCGCTGGTGAGCAGCCGACCGTCCTGCACGTAGAGCGAGTTGCAGCGGACCTGGGCGCTCGGGTGCCGACGCTGCAACTCGTCGACATGCCGCCAGTGCGTGGTGCACTCCCGGCCGTCGAGCAGTCCCGCCTCGCCCAGCAGGTACGCGCCCGCGCACACGCTGAACAGGTAGGCCCCCCGTTCGGCGGCCCGGCGCAGCGCCTCGTGCACCTGCGCCGGAGCGGTGGTCCTGGGGTCGTGCGCGGGGACCGCGACCAGATCAGCCTCCTCGATCGGTCCCAGGTCGGCATTGGGTACCAGGTGGAAACCGGCCGAGGTGCGTACCGCGGCACCGTTCGGGCCGCACACGTCGAAGCGGTAGCCGGGCAGTCCGTCGGCGGTGCGGTCGGTGCCGAACACCTCGGCGAGCACGCCGAGTTCGAACGGGGCGACCCCATCCAGGACGAGTACTGCGACTGAGCGGAGCATGTGACGAGGGTAACCGCGCGGGTGGCGGAAAATCGAGCATGGTTGGCATTCCTGCCACTGTCCGGGCGCCGTCCGGGTACGCAGACTGGCAGATGTCCGGTGCGCACCGGCGGCGACAAGACATCCTCGAACGCCAGAAAGCGAGCGCCGCCATGGGATTCCTGCTCTTCCTGCTCTTCTTCCTGCTCCTTGCCGGGCTCTCCGCCGCCGGGCTGACGGCCGACAGTCGAGACTCCGCCGACTGGAAGCCGTCCGACGGAGGCCGCCGGTGGCGATCCCGCCCCTGCTGAGGTGATCTGTCCCTGGTGCCGCAAAAATCCGGGCCGGGGCCGCCCCGAAAGGTGCGGCCCCGCCGACGGCGAAGCCGGGGCGTACGGCAGGCTATGGGCATGGCTGACGGCTCCTGGTACGACGCCGACATCGACCACGTGATCATTTCCGAGGCGCAGATCCGCGAGAAGACCGCGGAACTGGCCAAGCAGGTCTCCGCGGACTACGCCCATGTCACCGACGGGTTGCTGCTCGTCTGCGTGCTCAAGGGGGCGGTCATGTTCATGGCCGACTTCGCCCGGGCGCTCGGTCGACAGGGTCCCCCCGCCGAGCTGGACTTCATGGCCATCTCGTCCTACGGGCAGGGGACGACCTCCTCCGGCGTGGTCCGGATCCTCAAGGACCTCGACCGGGACATCGCCGGCCGGCACGTCGTCGTCGTGGAGGACATCGTCGACTCCGGGCTGACCCTCTCCTGGCTGTGGCGCTACCTGGAATCGCGGTCGGCGGCGAGCGTCGAGGTGGTCGCCCTGTTCCGCAAGCCGGACGCGGTGAAGGTGACGGTGCCGGTCAGGTACGTCGGCTTCGACATCCCGACCGAGTTCGTCGTCGGGTACGGCCTCGACTTCGGTGAGCGCTACCGCGAGCTGCCGTACGTCGGGGTGCTCAAGCCGGAGGTCTACGCCCGCTCGTGACCGCGCCCGGCGGCCGCACCGCCCTGGGCGCCGACGAACCGCGCCTGACCGACATTCAGCCGACTTTCAGCTGATCGGACTACGGTGGACCCCGGTGGGTCGGAGGTCTGCTCCGAGCCACGCCGGCTGACATCAGGTTCGCCGTGCGCGTAAGTGCTGGGCTCGCCAGCTCACATCGGTCTCGCACGGTGTACCGTCGAATGACCGTGGCGCGGCAATCCGCGCCTCGGGGTCGAGGCCGGCCCGCACGGCGGCTCCGGCAGCCGCCCAGCGCGGCGACACCCACAGTCGGTCAGGACGTCGATCAGGAGGATGCGGGCGTCTCGGCGCTCGACAACAGCATGGAACGTACGCGTTTCTTCCGCCGACCGGTGTTCTGGGTCATCCTGGTCATCCTCGGCGCCGTCGTGCTCAGTCAGTTGTTCACCGGTGGACCCAGCTACCACCGCGTGGACACGTCCGTCGCGCTCGACCAGCTCAACAAGGGCGGCATAGAAAAGGTCGTCTTCCAGGACAAGGAACAGACGATCCAGCTCGAACTGGCCGAGGAGGCCGAGTTCGGCGACACCACCACCAAGCTGATCGAGGCTCAGTTCCCGTACGAGGTCGGCAACGAGGTCTGGAACCAGGTCCTCGACGCCAAGGCCAACAACCGGGTGACCGGGCCGGCCGACACCGAGGTGTCGTCGGACAGCATCTGGGTCAGCCTGCTGGTCAACCTGCTCCCCATCGTCCTGCTCGTGCTCCTGCTGCTGTTCTTCATGTCGCAGATGCAGGGCGGCGGCTCCCGGGTGCTCAACTTCGGCAAGTCCAAAGCCAAGATGATCACCAAGGACACGCCGAAGACGACGTTCGCAGACGTTGCCGGCGCTGAGGAGGCCGTCGAGGAGCTGTACGAAATCAAGGATTTCCTACAGAACCCGGCGAAGTACCAGGCGCTCGGTGCGAAGATCCCGAAGGGCGTACTCCTGTTCGGTCAGCCCGGTACCGGTAAGACGCTGCTCGCCCGGGCGGTCGCCGGCGAGGCCGGGGTGCCGTTCTACTCGATCTCCGGCTCCGACTTCGTGGAGATGTTCGTCGGTGTCGGCGCGAGCCGGGTCCGCGACCTGTTCGAGCAGGCCAAGGCGAATGCGCCCGCCATCGTCTTCGTCGACGAGATCGACGCCGTCGGCCGGCACCGTGGTGCCGGTATGGGCGGCGGCCACGACGAACGCGAACAGACCCTCAACCAGTTGCTCGTTGAGATGGACGGGTTCGACGTCAAGGGCGGGGTCATCCTGATCGCCGCGACCAACCGGCCGGACATCCTCGACCCCGCGCTGCTGCGCCCGGGTCGGTTCGACCGGCAGATTCCGGTCGACGCCCCCGACATGGAGGGCCGCAAGGCCATCCTCCGGGTGCACGCCAAGGGCAAGCCGTTCACGCCCGACGTGGACCTCGACGCGGTGGCCAAGCGCACGCCCGGCTTCAGCGGCGCCGACCTGGCGAACGTGATCAACGAGGCGGCCCTGTTGACCGCCCGTAAGGAGCAGCGGGCGATCTCCAACGAGTCGTTGGAGGAGTCGATCGACCGGGTGATCGCCGGCCCGCAGCGGCGTACCCGGGTGATGAGCGACCAGGAGAAGAAGATCACCGCGTACCACGAGGGTGGGCACGCGCTGGTCGCCTGGGCGCTGCCGCACGCCGCGCCGGTGCACAAGGTGACGATCCTGTCCCGCGGCCGGTCCCTCGGGCACACCCTGGTGCTGCCCACGGAGGACAAGTACACCCAGACCCGGGCCGAGATGATCGACACCCTGGCGTACGCGCTGGGCGGCCGGGCCGCCGAGGAACTCGTCTTCCACGAGCCCACCACCGGCGCCGGCAACGACATCGAGAAGGCCACCCAGCTCGCCCGCGCGATGATCACGCAGTACGGCATGAGCTCCAAGCTCGGCGCGATCAAGTACGGCACCAGCGGTGACGAGCCGTTCCTCGGCCGCAACATGGGCCACGAGCGGGACTACTCCGATGTGGTGGCCGCCGAGATCGACGGCGAGATGCGGGCACTGATCGAGCTGGCCCACGACGAGGCCTGGGAGATCCTGGTCGAGTACCGGGACGTCCTGGACAACATCGTGCTCGAGCTGATGGAGAAGGAGACGCTCTCCACCGCCGACATGGCCCGGATCTGTGCCCGAGTGGTCAAGCGGCCGCCGATGGCACCGTACAACGGCTTCGGCAAGCGGCAGCCGTCGACCGAGCCGCCGGTGCTCACCCCGTCGGAGAAGGACGCGCTCAAGGTGCAGGCCGAGGCCGACGGAGCCCAGGCGACGGTCGGTGGCGCCAGTTCGAACAATTCGGACGGTTCGCACTGAGCACCGACGACCCGGCGGCCAGTTCTCCACAGCGGGGGCTGGCCGCCTCCGCCACTGAGCCCGACACCGACATGGACAGCCTCGACTACATCGCCGCGCGGCTGGTCAACGGCCGGCTCACCGGCCGCCCGGTCGAGGACACCATGGATCTCGGGCGGATCGAGAAGGCGGTCCGGGAGATCCTCGTCGCCGTCGGGGAGGACCCGGACCGCGACGGGCTCCAGCAGACCCCGGCCCGGGTGGCCCGGGCGTACGCCGAACTCTTCGCCGGCCTGCGCGTCGACCCGGCCACCGTGCTCACCACCACCTTCGAGGCCAACCACGAGGAGTTGGTGCTCGTCCGGGACATCGACGTGATGAGCCTCTGCGAGCACCACCTGCTGCCGTTCCGGGGCAGTGCCCACATCGGCTACATCCCCGGGCCCGACGGACGGATCACCGGCCTGTCCAAGCTGGCCCGGCTGGTCGAGGTCTTCGCCCGCCGGCCGCAGGTGCAGGAACGGCTCACCTCGCAGATCGCCGACCTGCTGATGGAGCGGCTCGCACCACGCGGCGTGATCGTCGTCCTGGAGTGCGAGCACATGTGCATGGCGATGCGCGGCATCCAGAAATCCGGTGCCAAGACGATCACGTCAGCGGTGCGGGGCACCCTCCAACGGGACGCCAAGTCCCGCGCCGAGGCGATGGCTCTGATCCTGCACCGCTGACCGGCTCTGATCCTGCACCGCGGACCAGCGGGGTCTCAGCCGGCCAGCATCGCCAGGACGATCCCCGCGGTGGTCACCACCGCGGGGAGCAGGCAGGCGAGCACGCCGAATCGGACGGTTCTATCCACCCGTTCCCCAGGCCGGGGCGGAAAGAACCGCCCTACCGCCAGCCAACCCAGGCCGAACGCCACCGCCGGCGCAGGCAGCGCCACCACCAGCGCCAGGACGGTCACGGCTCCGGTGCCGGCCAGCAGGAACACCGCCACCAGGAGCAGCGGGACGAACAGCCCGAGTGGCCCGTACACCAGCAGGTTGCGCGGGCGGGACGGCCAGTGCGCCACCCGCGACAGGCCGCGGGCGGCGAGCGTGTCGTCCGCGCCGAGAGCACACCGCCGAGCGTCCCGCAGCGCCGACAGCACCGCCGCCGGGCCACCGACCATCGACCGGGTCGCCTCGGACAGCTCCGGTGGCGTCGGCACCAGCGAAATCGGTGATACGCCCAGCTCACGCAGCTGTGCCTGCTGTGGCGCCAGCACGGTGCGCACCGCGGCCAACTCCGCACGGGCGGACTGGACCGTTCGGGCCTGCTCGGTCGCGGCGGTCGCCGCGCCACGGCGTACCCCGTCGAGCTGCCGGGCGGCGGCCAGGTAGTCGGCCCACGCGGCCGGCACCGGATCCTCGGGCGTGCCGCCACTGCGCTGCCGGCCCGGGGCAGCCGTGGTGCGCGACTGGTTGAGGGTCATTCCGGTTTCCCCTCCTCGTCGTCCGGCACGTCGTACGGCACCAGCACCACGCCGCGCTCTCCCGGCCCGTCCCACAACACCATCCGGTCGGGCCGGGGCCGCCACTCGACCGGCCGGCCGAACACCGGCGTGAGCTGCGCCCCCGGCACACCCGCCACAGCCACCGCGGTCAGTTTGTCGACCGTCTCGTCCTGCTCGATCAGCGCCGCGAACGACGGCACCGTTCGCCACCAGCCGAGCAGGTGCTGCCCGGCCGGTGGTCCGTCACGCAGCAGCGTGCGCAGCCGGGCCGGTGGCAGCTGCTCGGGCGGCGCCACGTCCAGCCCGAAGACCACCAGGTAGGCCGGCTCTCCGGCGTCGATGACGGCCAGCAGCCCGGCCAGGTCCACCGTCTCGACCTGGTGTCGACCCGCAAGCTCCGCCGCCAGGGCGTCGGCCACCGGCCGTGCCTCGACATCCGGTGCGGCGACCACGAACCGCGCCGTACCCGGCGGATGGTGGACCGAGGTGCTGCGGCCCGCCGTGGCCAGCAGTCGACTCGCCTGCGGCCGAGGGCCGAGGATGGCGAGATTGCGCCCCGCAGCCGGTCCGAACGGCACCGCCACCGTGCTTCGCGCGACGTCCACCGCCCGCCCGAGCAGTGCGGCGGGGCCCATCGCCTGCCCGGCCAGGGCCGCGCGGTAACGGGGGTCGTTGCCCAGCAGCGGGCGTGCGTACCCGGCGAAGACCACCGGCGGGGTGGCCTTCTGCGCGCGGGATGCCCAGAGCCGGTGGCGCAGCTTCTCCACGGTCTCCGGCTCGTCCTGCGGGTCGGGGAACCGGACCATCCGCTCGTGACCCCGGATCGCACCCCGGGGGCCACCGAGCCCTCCTGCGGTGTTCACCACCGCGCTGCCCACCGGCAGACCCGCCGCGGAGTCGTTTGTCGGCTCCAGCACGGCACCGCCACCGGGCAGTGCGACCCGCACCGGGAACTGACCGAGCAGCGAATCCCGCGGCCCCCCGTCGGAGCGGCTGCCCAGACCAAGGTCACCCTCGCCGGCCAGCACCAGATGTACACCGTGGGCTCGGCCGGTCCTGGTCAGCGTGTCCAGCCGGGCGGCCGCCTCGACGGCCAGCCGGTCCCGCTCGGCGAAGAGCACCGGCAGGTTGTCCACGACACAGACGACCCGGGGCAGCGGGCGGTGCTGGCGTAGCTCCGCGAAACGCTGCCCACCCGCCCGGGCAGCCGCCTCGGTACGCCGGTGGACCTCGGCGATCAGTTGGTCCAGAAGATCCAGCACGTACTCCCGGTCGGCGGACATCGCGGCGGCCCGGACCTGAGGGATCCAGGTACGGTCCCGCTCGGTCTGGAGGAACTCCGCGAAGGACTCGCCCTCGCCGAGGTCCACCAGGTAAAGCGACAGCTCGTCGGGTCCGTATCGGGCGGCAAGGCCGAGCAGCGCGGTGGACAGAAAGGCGGACCGGCAGGCCCGGGAGCGGCCGCTGACCAGCCAGTGCGGGGTCAGCTCGGTGAAGCCGAGCGACACCGGCCGGCCGCCGGCGTCACCGACCGTGCCGCTCAGACCGTCCGTCGCGGCGACCTGCCACAGGTCGTCCTCCGGGGGCGGCAGCAGGCCCGTGAGGGATAGTCGGGTGCCGGCCTCGATCTGGGCGGCGACCCGGCGGCAGACGGCGTCGACCAGGCCGGCCGGTGGGTCCGGTTCGACGAACACCGGTGAGTTCAAGCCGCCCGGCGAGCCGGTGCCAGCGGTCGCGAAGGGCCCGCCGGGCGGGTCGCCGAGCAGCGCGTACGCCGTCCGCATCGACAACGTCGTGGCGCGGGCCAACCCGTCGCGGCCGGTCGACGGCCAGCCGGCGACGACCAGGTGCAGTCCGGCCGCCGGGCCCCGCTCGGCGAGCGCCTCGATCCGGGCCAGATCGGTCGGCCCGGTCGGCTCGGGCAGCGCGGCCAGCACCAGCAGCAGCGACCGGTCATGTCGGCGCGGACCGGACGACCCCGGCGCCACCCACCGCTCCGCCTCGGTCAGCACCGCCTGCAGTCCGGCCGCGTCAGTGGCCGCTGGAGAGAGGACCCCGGCGTCGCCGAGCGCCGCGAACGGGGCCAGCGTCTCACCGGTCGCGTCCACCGCCCGGACCAGTAGCGAGCCCGCCGGTGTCGCTGCCAGCAGCCGCAGTAGGACGGCCCGGAGCAGCCCGGCCACCCGAGGGTCGTGCACATCGGCGTCCACCACGAGGTGACCGGTGCCGAGCAGGGGAACCAGTGCGGGAAAACGCGCGTCATCGAGCGGTGCGGCGGCCCCGACCCGGACGAAGGGCGGCGGACCCTCTCCAGCGGGGGCGCTCGGCCGCACGGTGTCCAACGCGCAGCCGGCCCAACCGGGTGCGAGAACGGCCGCCGCGGCGCGCAACCGCTCGGCAAGCGCGTACTGGCGGCGTTGGTCGGCCGGGGCGGGCCGGGTCTCATCGAGGACCGTCGCCGCCGCCGCAGCCGTCGCGGCGGCCCGGCGGTGCAGCGCGGCGGCGCGGAGCGTCCGTGCCTTCGGACCGCCCACCGTGTCCACCTCCTCCGCCCGAGGTCGGCACCCAATCGCCGGGCAGAGACGACGGTATCCCAGCGGAGGCCCGACCTCCGGGATGCGCGGCGGCGCTGCGCCGGTCTTGTCGTGGATCTCACCGATCGGCAGGGATCCGTCACGATCTGCTGAATCTGGGGCATTGGGTCCGCAGCCCTCAGCCGATAGCCTTAGGGGGTGGAATCAGTGCCGCCCCCCGCCGGTTCCCAGGTCTCCCGCGTACCGGCGCAACGGACCCCGCCAGAGGACGTGGCGCCGCCCGCGATCGCGCCGGCGCCGCCACCGCCCCGGCGGCGGCTGCGTACGGTGCTGACGGTGGTCGCCGGGGTGATCGCGGCCCTCTGTCTGGGCGGTGGAGTGGTCGGCTACCTCATCTACGACCGCGCCACCGCGCCTGACCGCAGCGCCCCCGATGTTGTCGTCGACAACTACCTGCGTGCGTTCCTGGTGGACCGCAACGACGTCCGCGCGGACCTCTTCACCTGTGAGGGCAATCCTGCACTCGATGCAGCAGAGGCTCTTCGCGAGGAGATCTTGCGACGTGAATCCGAGTTCGGGGTTGTAGTGCGAGTCAGCTGGGGTCCTTTACACCAGACAAAGACTGGACAGGGGCAGTCTGTTGCTACCACGTTGACGATCTCGAGCTCCGCTGATGGTGAGCCGCGAAGCAGCAGGCGCGAAGATTGGATCTTCCAGGTTGTTGATGAGGCAGACGGATGGCGAGTATGCGGCGGTAGCTCGGTGCCACGCTGATCCTTACTCCACCCAGAGCAGGTGGACGGGGACCTCCAGGGTGGTGGGTGACTGGCCGCGCCAGGCCCAGCGGTACCACTCCACCTCGGGCGCGACGCGGACGCAGATGTCGCCCTCGGCGCCGGAATAGGCCTCGGTGACGGCACGCAGGTCGCGGTGCTCGACGGAGCCGACCATGTGCACCACCCGTCGCCCGGTGACCGAGTCCGCCTCGAAGACCGGGGTCGGTGCCGGGTGCGTGGGTGCGTCCAGCGAGACGAGACGTATGCCGCCGTCCGGTGCCGAGGCGCTCCGCTGGCCCACCGTCTCCACCCAGACCCGCTCGACCGGCACCAGCGGCGCGAACACCTCTACCTGCTCGGACTCGGCGCGGTACCACTCGTGTTCGGGAATGACCGGCACGTAGGTGCGGCTGTTCTGCACCACCCGCTCGTCGGCGCGTAGGTCCGCCCGCCAGCCCAGCCCGGGCAGCCCGACCAGCACCCGTTGCCCGCGCAGCTCGACGCGTCCGACCGCCGGGACGATCTCGATTGGCCGGGGCGGCTGCGGTGCCCAGTCGGGCTGGTCGGCGAACGGGTCGGGAAGCGGCTCGGTCATGACGGCCCGTGAATCACCCGGCGCCCTTCAACGGCGCACCCCTGGACTGCATGAACGGCACCGGGTCGATGGCGCCCCGGCTGCTGCGGTCGCCGTCGACGTGCACCTCGAAGTGCAGGTGTGGCCCGGAGGATTGACCGCTGCTGCCCACCTCGCCGATCACCTCACCAGCCTGAACGGTGTCGCCCACCGAGAATCGGGGACGACTCACCAGATGACAGTAGCGGGTGATGACACCCTGGGCGTGCAGCACGTCGACGAACCATCCGCAGCCACCCTTGCCCGGCCAGCCGTCCACATCGCAGCTGAGGCGGCCCCGCCGGTCCGGGTCGCAGCGGGCGACCAGGACCCGGCCGGTCGCCGCGACCCGGATCAGGGTGCCCTTCGGGGCCGCGATGTCCACGCCGTTGTGCCCGGGACGGCTGGCGGTCCGGAAGCCGGAGCCGACGCCGCCCGGGATCGGCGCGGTCCAGCCGGAGGCGGCGACCTCTCCCGCCGCCGCGGCGTCGCACACCTGCTGCCCGGCGATCAGAGCCGTCCGGGCCGCGCCGCCGGCCAGCGCGTCGACGATGCGGGAGGCGAGCTCCTCGTGCTTGGCGTACGCGTCGGGAAAGGCGCTGATCTGTACCCGCTGAGCGGCCACGGTCAGCGGCAGCTTCTCCCAGCCGGGCACGTCGACCAGCTTCTCGTAGAACTTGCGGGACGCGTACTCGCGGTTCATCCGTTGGGCGACGGTGCCCCACGAGGCCCGCTGCTGGAAGAGACCGACCGAGTCGTGATCGGCACCGACGCCCTCGTTGGGGATCTCCTCCGACTCGCCGACCGTGCGGTTGGCCAGGTTGAGCAGCCGCGACTCCTGCATCGCGGTCGCCACCGCGACCACCCAACCCCGGGGCGGCACTTCCATCTCCTGACCGACCTTGATGATCACCGCTGCGTTGCGTAGCTGACGCTCGCCGTACTGGGCGAAACGGGGCATTTTGCCGGTGACATCGACCTCGAAGTCTCCGGTGCACTCCATGCTGGCCGGGGTCAGTTGCTCGGCGGCGTCCCCGCCCAACTCGGTGAGGAAGAAGGCGCCGGCACCGCCGGTGCAGCAGAGCAGCGCGAGCGCCGCGGTGAGCGCGGCGGCGAGTGCGCCGAGCCGGACCGGCCGGCGGCGCGGACGACTCTCGTCACTCATCCCTGCTCCAGTCCACGGCGTCCACCAACCATCGTCCGTCCGGTGCCACCAGCTCGAGCCGGAGCTGCCCGGTGTCGAGCGGGATCAGCGCCTCCACGAACGACTCGCCACGCGGGCGGAGAGTCGGATCGTCCGTCACCGCACCGGTCGGTACGTCCGCTTGATCGACGCCGGTGAACTTCTCGGTGAGAGCGGCGGTCGAGAGGGGACGAAGCGTCTCGTGCCAGTCCTCCGCCGTCTGGCCCGGACGGCCGAGCCAGGCGGTGACGAAGCGTTCGGCGACCAGTTCCGGGGTCGGCTCGCCCGGCCGGGTCACCGGCGACGGTGTGGTGGTCGTCGAGATCGCGCCGTCGTCGCCCGTGGTGGGGTGCACGGTGGTGATCGGCTCGGACGGACGGTTGCTCAGTCCCGCGGTCGGGTCCGGGGGCCCGGCGACCAGCCGGGCCCCCCCGACCACGCCGAGCACCAGCACGGCGATGCCCAGCGCGACGCCCAACCGCGATCGCAGCAGCCGGGTGACCAGGAACTCCACCGCCCGCCGCACGGCACTCACCGTGCCTCGGAGCGGACCCGGGGCGGTGCCTTCTCGGGGGAGCGCTCCGGGGAGTTCGGGCGGTAGATGGCGAAGGACGGGTTCTCATCCGGCACGTCCGGCTCCGTCCAGGCGGCGGGTTGGCGTCGGCGCGGCCGTGGAGCGACGGGTTTGCCCTCGGTACGCCGTTCCTGGGCGCGGTCGGGGACATCGGGCGCCGCTGGGCCGCCCGGACCTTTCGGAGGGGTGGGGCCCTCGCCGGGCACCGGGTCCGGTCGGGCCTCCGGACGTACCCTCGGCTGGTCCGGAGCCGGCGCGCGGCGTCGTCCCAGGTTGGGTTCGGCGGTGCCACCGGGTTCGGCGACGTCGAGCCGGGCGGCGGTACGCATGTCCCGGAAGAAACGCCGATGCCAGGAGCCCGCCGAGCTGACCGCCTCGCTGCTGTCCTTGCCGCCGAGTTGGGTGATCCGCCGGTAGGGGCGGAGCAGCAGCCAGCCGACCACCCCGCAGAGCCAGACCAGCACCACCTGGAGCCAGCCGGGCAGCGCCGGCGTGCTCATGATGAGGTCGACCGCGAAGAGGTAGATGGCCGCGCCGGTGCCGAAGATCGCGATGTTGAAGAGCGCCGCCACCACCGCGTTGCCCAGCCGGCGCAGCCCGGCGCTGGCCGGGCGGAGCAGACCGATCGTGCCCAGGATCGGCGCGGCGATCACCGCCCACCGGAAGATCAGGAAGCCCAGCAGCACCAGCAGCGACGCGGTCAGGTCGAACATCGCGAATAGCAGGGCGGCGAGCACCGCGATGAATCCGGCGCCGACCCGGTCCATGTCCCGGACGCCCTGCAGGTACTCGTAGGCCTCCGGGTCCTCCCGCTCGATCTGCGCCGCGACAGTCATCCACTGCTGCTTCTTGGCATTGATGGTGGCCTCGCGAGTCTGCGGATTGGCCCGGATCTTCTCCGTCTCCTCCCAGGAGAGGGACTTGGCGTCGTACAGCGCCGCGCCGTACTTCTTGGCGGTCTCGCTGTCTGCCGAGCCGAGCACGCCACGCAGCCAGTTCCGGTAGAGCATCGCCTCCGCCGCGGTGTCGCTTGCCCTGACGGCCGGCGGTCGGTTGTCCTTGCAGGCCGCCGGATCTGGGTCATCGCATTTGTCTGGAGGTGTGTCCTTGGATGCCGGGCCCACCGCGTTGTGCACCACGCCGAGCGTGGAGACCAGCGCACCGTCGGCGAGGTTGGCGGACTTGACCGGCCAGGCCGCCAACGCGGTGACCGCCATCATCACCACCAGCGCCCACCCCGCCGTGGTCATCGCGTTGCTCATGTCCGACTGGCGCGAACGCCAGAGCAGGTAGAGCCCGACGACGCAGAGCGTGACGATGCCGAAGACGCTGAACACCTTCTGGTAGATCGCCTTCGTGGCCTGGTCCACCAGCGGATCCGCCCAGCCCCACATCGTCCCCGGATCCCAGGCACGCTCACGCAGGGCGTTCGAGGCGCCGATGATCGCCGTGGCCATCATGAACTCGCCGTTGGCGATGGTGTTGGTGAACTTGTAATCCGGGTGGAGCAGGGTGGTCGCGCAGCCGGTCTCGATTTTGTAAGTGCTGTAGCTGTAGCCGGCGTAGCCGTAGTCGCTGTAGTAGCCCTTCGGGCCGGGCAGCCTGGAGGCCTCGGGGCGGGACGCGAACCAGCCGGCGATGCCGGAGTCCGGCGCGGTCGGCGTCGGCGGATTGAGGCAGGTCGCCTCCGACTCCGCCACCTGCTGGAGCTTGGCCACACAGGCGCGGAAGTCCGCCTGCCACTCCTGGGTGGTGCACAGGTCGGCGGCGGCCTGGTACGCGGGCGGTGCCGCGTACGCCGGTGTGGCGGTGAGCCCGGGCCAGCTGATCGTGGCTCCGGCGAGGACGCCGAGTGCCAGGAGGAGCGCCGTGATCCGTGCCCGGGCCCTCGCCATGTCACGCCTCCATATCAGGCAGCACGGTCGGCAGCACCCCTGCGGCGGCGGCGATGGCGGCGGGGGTGGTGTCGAGGTAGTCCAGAAGTCCATCGACGTAGGAGACGTCGACCCGGACCTTCTGCACCCGGCCGTCGACGTCGCGCATCACGAACTCCCGGAAACCGAGCCGGTGGGCGGAGGTCGCGTCGGCGGTGGAGAGCGAGGCGAGGGTGGCCTCGTAGCCGTCGTCGACCGGCACCCGCAGCAGGCGCAGCGCCTCGGAGGCGATCTCGGCATCCTCGGCTATCCGTCCGACGAAGACGGTGGAGACGAGGTTCTGGACGTCGAGGCCGAGGATGTCGCGGGGGTTCTGCGAGGCGACCAGCGCGGCGAGGTTCCATTTGCGGGAGTCGCGGGCAAGCCGGACGAGGAACGAGCGGCCGGAGCGCCACCCCTCCATGAAGTGTGCCTCGTCCAGGCCGACGAGCTTCCGGGACGACATCGAGCCGCCGTAGCAGCGGCGCACCGCCAGCCGGTGTGCGGTGTGCAGCATCGGCAGGGCGAGCGCCTCCTCGGCCGACCAGTACTCGCGCTCGATCTTGAGGTCGGGCAGCCGGAGGCCGGCCATGGTGATGACGGTGAGCGCCGCGTCCGCGCCGAGCAGCCCCTCCGGTGGCCGGCCGAAGAAGAGCATCGCCAGCGGCATCTCGGCGGTGTCCAACAGCAGGTTGGCCAGTTCCCGGCCGGCGTCGTCGTCGAGCTGACCGAGGCAGGTGACCACGTCGTCCAGGGTGGAGGTCTCCTCGGCGGGCACCTGGCGTACGGCGTGTCGGAAGAGGGTGGCGGTGGAGGCTTCGCGGGCCACCTGCGGTGGCACCAGCATCATGCAGATGTCCTGCACCAGCATCCGCCGCTCGGCGCGTGCGTTGGACACCGCGATCTCGAACTCCCGGTCGCCGGTGGCGCCGGCACCGAACTCGCTGCGCAGCGGCGTCGGGATCAGCGAGTACGGCGCCAGCGTGCCGTGTTCGGAGCCGGTCAGGTTCAACACCCGGGCGTACGGACGCAGCTCCGGCATCGCGCAGAGCCGGGCCAGCGGGCCGGAGGGGTCGAGCAGGGTCACCTGTACGCCTCGACGGGCGGCCAGATAGCCCAGTGCGCCGAGCAGGGTCGACTTGCCGCCGCCCGGCTCGGCGACGAAGACCGCCAGGCCGGAGCGTTCGCGGATCTCCATCGGGAAGTGCAGGTCGAGGAAGACCGGTCGGCGGCAGGTGCCGGCGGTGCGTCCGATCAGGTCGCCGCGCCGGTCGCCGACCGTGGACGCGGCCTGCGGCAGCGCCGCCGCGAGCAGCGGGACCGGCATCCGTCGGACGTATCCGGTGTTGGCGATCGGCTCGCCGGGGATGAACTCGCGGGCCAACCAGTCCTGGTTCTTCGGGTGTTGCAGGGAGATGCGCAGCTCGCGGGAGTAGAGCTGGATCAGCCTGCGGGCTCGCTCGAGGCACTCCTCCCGGGTACGCCCGCCCACCGCGATCCGGTGCCAGCCGTGCGCGCGGGCAGAGTCGACCGGGAGCCCGGTCGTCATCTCGTCGCCGATCACCAGGGCGCGCTTGGCCAGGCGTTCCAGCTCCGGCGGGGCGTCGATGCCGTGCTCGGCGTAGTCGAGTTGCTGCGACCGGATCATCCGGAGGCGGTGTTCCAGGTTGCGGAAGGAGTCACCGGAGCCGAGGACGTCGACCCGGGTGGAGAGCTCCATCGGCCACGGCAGGCGCTCGTGGAAGTGCAGCCACGGTTCGTGCCGTTCGGGGATCTCCAGCGGCTCCATCCGGCCCACGGCGAGCACCGCCACGTGCCGCTCCTCGCCGGTCATCCGGTTGACCAGCTTCACCGTCGAGCCGTAGGGGGTGCGGTAGCGCTCGACCTGTTCGGTGAGGGCGAGCAGGTCGCCGCGCTCCCAGCGCCCGTTGGTGATGGGTGAGAGCGTGCCGGGCGGTGCCATGCAGAGCGCCACCGACCGGTAGAGCAGCCATTCGAGTTCCTGTGCGGTGACCCGGCGCCCGCGCATGCCGAACGCCCCCAGCACCTCGTCGAACTGTTCGACGGTGCGGCCGAGTCGGCGTCGCTCGCCATCGGCGACGCCGCGACCGAAGGTGCGTAGCAGCCGCTCGGTGAGTGAGTCGCCGAGCGAGCGGCGGGCGAAGGTCACCCCGAGGTAGGTCTGACCCTCGGCGTGGTTGACCGAGAGCAGGTGGCGTTGCGCGGCCACCAGGTGATCGGCCCAGCCGGTGGTTCCGGGCACGTCGGGCAGGGGCGCGGCGGTGTTGGTGTCGATGGTGCGGGCCCACTCGTCGGCCGGGAAGGGCCGGGTGGTGCGGCGTAGGTGCAGTCGGAAGCCGGCCAGGCCGGCGTACTGCTCGGAGATGGCCGAGAGCAGGGCTTCGCGTTCCGCGTCCGGTCGGAACGCCCAGCGCACCTCGGGCAGCCAGTACCAGGCGGTGACCGTGTTGGGGGTGAAGGTCAGGTGTCCGGCGATCTCGGTGATGGCCAGTTCGACCGAAGGGTCGCGGTCCCCGAACTTGATCTTCGGCGGGCGGACCCGGACCGGCTTGACCGGCCGGTCGCGGTGGTCGACCGAACGCTGCCGGGGGGCCGAGGTGGTGCGGGTGGCCGGTGGCGCTGCCCGGGGTGACGTCCGGGTTGCGGTCTCGGTCGGCTGCGCCTCGTCCCGGATGGGACGCTCGTTACGGGTCGGGTGGTCCTCCCGGGTGGGGTGGTCGTCGGCCGGTGGTCGGGCGTTGGGCAGCCGGTCTCCGGGCGGTGCCGGTCGTGCGGTGGCCGGTGGCCGGTGGCCGGTGGCCGTCGCGGCGTCGTCGACCGGCCGGGTGGGCGGTGCGGCCGGCGCAGGAATGGGCGTTTGCGCCGGCAACGGGGACAGCGCCGGCCGGTGGGTCGCCGGTGCGGGCCCGGCGGGTGGCGGCGCGGCGGGAATCGCCTGTTGCGGTACGGCACGCGCCGGAAGCGCGGTACCCCGCTGGGTGGCGCCGGGTCTGGGGTACGCGCCGCCGAACAGGTCGAGGAAGGGCGAGTCGATGTCGGCGCCGTCGCGGGTGGCCGGCGTGGGCTCGGCCGGAATCGCCCGGCGCTGCGGTGGCCGGGGCGCTTGGAATACGCCGACACCACCGTGACCCGCAGTGGCGGCGAGCGCCGGATCCAGGGTGGCGTCGTCGAGCTCGCCGGCTTGCGGGTAGTCGAACGAACGCGCACGGTTACCGTGTGGTGCGGCAGGATGTCCGGCCGGGGATCCCGGCGTGGAGGAGCGGCTCATGCGATCGCCCTGCCCGTGTCCTCGTTCGGCCCGTACGGCGTGCAGCCGGTCATGCCAGTTCCTCCCGGATCCTGATCCTGCTGCCGACCAGGCGTGGATCACGCTGCTCGGCGGCCGGCTCCCGGGTGCGTCGCCAGTCGGTCAGCGCGGTACGGATCACCATCCGCGCCGGACGGTCCGGGTCGACGTACCGGAAGACGAACGAGGTGGACACGATGGCGAGGGCGATCTCCCAGGCGGGGAAGAGCTCGACCTGCATCGTGAACAGCCAGTGGATGAACATGTAGAGGGGAACGAGCAGGATGAACAACCCGTACTGGGCGTACGGCAGGTGGACCGGAAGGGTGTAGCCGGGCGGCCCGAGATAGACCAGGCGGGCCCGGTAGATGTCGTCGTCGGTGCGCAGCCGCATCTCGTGCCCGCGCCTACTGGAAGATCAGGTTGATCAGGAAGTCACCGATGAAGAAGAGGGTGGCGGCTCCGGCGATGAAGGCCAGCCCGACGATCGCGATGGCGGAACTTGTCAGCACCTTGGAAATCTCGCCCCGGCTGGCGCGGCCGATGAAGATGACGCCCAGCACGGCGAGCAGGATCGGAGCGATCTTGCTGGCGAAGAAGGTGACGACGCCCTCGGTGTTGATCCCTTTCGGCTCCTCTGCCGCGAGCGGGATCGACGACGCCAGGGTGGAGAGCAGGTGGGCGGCGTTGGTGGACGCCGCTTCCATCAGCTCGATGGCGATCACTGGAACCTCCCCAAGTCGCGGCCGGCGGCGCCGCGGTGGTGCAGTAGGCAAGCCTTGCGGGATCGGTGCTCACGCTGCGCAGCGTCCGAGACCCTGCGTATGTCATTCGCCACGGAAGGTGGCGATTTTTGGGCGGATTGTCCCGCTTTGGCCCTCCCTCAACCGCGTCGCCATCTCGATGCTGGGCAATTCCACAGCGTACGGGCCGCCCCCCTTTGCGACAAGCCGCGAAGAGTCTGCCCGATCCGGCCCGGACGACCGATCGTACACCTGTTTCAATTGGCATGTCAGACCCTCG
Source organism: Micromonospora phaseoli (assembly GCF_900109115.1). Lineage (GTDB taxonomy): Bacteria > Actinomycetota > Actinomycetes > Mycobacteriales > Micromonosporaceae > Micromonospora > Micromonospora phaseoli. The sequence goes on along the minus strand of NZ_FNYV01000013.1, from coordinate 15,611 downwards.
ACCCCGGGCTGATGGGGACGGTCAGCCAGCCCGGTACCGTCCTAGTCGTGACCGATCTGGTACGGGCCTCGGCCCCGGTGGTGATGGGCGTCCTGAACGTCACGCCTGACTCGTTCTCCGACGGCGGACGCTACGCCGACGTCGAGGCCGCTGTCGCACACGGCGTCCGGTTGCGAGCCGACGGAGCCGCGTTGGTTGATGTCGGTGGCGAATCGACGCGACCCGGCGCCGACCGGATCGACGCGGAGACCGAAGCCGCCCGAGTGGTGCCGGTGATCCGGGAACTGGCCGCGGCCGGCGTGCCGGTCAGCATCGACACCACCCGGGCCCGCGTCGCACGGGCGGCGCTCGATGCCGGGGCGGTGGTCGTCAACGACGTCTCCGGCGGCCTCGCCGACCCGGACATGGCCCGGGTCGTCCGCGACGCCGACTGCCCCTGGGTACTGATGCACTGGCGTGGCCACTCCCGGCGGATGACCGAGCTGGCCGACTACGGTGACGTCGTCGCCGACGTACGCGCCGAACTCGGCCAGCGGGTGGCCGCGGCGCTCGGCGCCGGGGTCGCGCCGGACCGCATCATCGTCGACCCGGGCCTCGGCTTCGCCAAGACGGCGGCGCACAACTGGCAGCTCAGCGCGCGGCTGCCGGAGCTGCTCGACCTGGGTTATCCACTGCTCTTCGGCGCCAGCCGAAAGTCGTACCTGGGCCTGCTGCTGGCCGGTCCCGACGGCACGCCACGGCCCACCCGCGAGCGGGAGACGGCCACCGTGGCCACCAGCCTGCTCGCGGTCGCCGCCGGTGCCTGGGGCGTACGGGTGCACGACGTTCGCGCCACCGTCGACGCGCTCGCCGTCTGGCAGGCCACCGGCCGACCCGGTCTCGGCACCGGGTCGAGCCGGCCCGCCGTGGCCGCTGGCGGCGGCCGCGGCACCGACCAGGAGGCCCGGCGGTGAGCGACCGGATCGAGTTGACCGGCCTGCGGGCGCGCGGCCGGCACGGGGTGTACGACTTCGAACGCGCCCGGGGGCAGGAGTTCGTCGTCGACGCGGTGCTGGAACTGGATCTCGCACCGGCTGCCCACTCCGACGACGTGGCCGACACCGTGCACTACGGGGAGTTGGCCGAGCGCCTGGTCGCGGTGGTGACCGGTGAACCGGTCAATCTGATCGAGACCCTCGCCGACCGGTTGATCGACGTCTGCCTGGCCGATCCGCGGGTGTCCGCCGCGACGGTCACCGTGCACAAGCCCGAGGCGCCCGTACCGCACGCCTTCACCGACGTGGCCGTGACGATGCGCCGGGCACGTGCCCGATGACCCGGGCCGTGCTCTCCCTCGGCAGCAACCTCGGCGACCGGCTTGATCATTTGCGCACCGCCGTGGCCACGCTCGGCGATGCCGTCCTGGTGGTCTCCGGGGTGTACGAGACCCCGCCGTGGGGCGACCCCGATCAGCCGGCGTACCTGAACGCGGTGCTGCTGGCCGTGGATCCGACCGCCGGGCCGTACGACTGGTTGGCGCGGGCGCGGGCGGCGGAGCGTGCCGCCGGCCGCGTCCGGGACCCGCGACGGCGCCTCGGCCCCCGCACGCTCGACGTCGATGTCATCGCGGTCTGGACCGACGACGACCAGCCGGTGTTCAGCGACGACCCCGAGCTGACCCTGCCGCATCCCCGGGCGCATCTGCGGGCCTTCGTGCTCCGGCCGTGGATCGACATCCAGCCGTACGGCCAACTGCCCGGACAGGGCTGGCTGACCGACCTGCTCACCTCGGGACCGGCCGCCGCCGAGGTGCCGGAACTGAGCCCTCGCCCCGATCTGCCGTTAGAGTCGATGCCATGAACGAGCGCGGCCAGCCAATGACCAGGCGCAGCGCGTTGGTGCCTGGTGCCGCCACGCAGCGGGGCGGAGGGCCGGCATGACGCGGTCCGCGCCGCCCGACGGGTCGATGGGCCTCACCCGTGTCTCGACCCTGGTGGTGGCCGCCCTCGGCGCCGCGGCCGTAGCCTGGCTGCTGATCAGCACCTTCTACTACGACGGGCTTCCGCCGCTGCCGTGGCTGCCGGTGGTCACCCTCGCCGGGCTCGCCGTGCTGGAGGCGTACGCGGCGGTCAACACCCGGGGCCGGATCGATCGCCGACCCGGCCGCGAACCGGTGAACCCGTTGGTGGTTGCCCGGTTCGTCGTGCTGGCCAAGGCGTCCGCCCTGGTCGGTGCGATCTTCGTCGGCGCGTACGCGGGACTGGCGGGCTGGTTGTTCGTGCAGGCGACGCGGGCGGCCGCCGACGACCGCCCGGCCGCCCTCGCCGGCCTGCTGGCCGCGGCGGCACTGGTGGTCGCCGCGCTGTGGCTGGAGCGGTCCTGCCGGGTCCCGGACCGGCCCGACGACGAAGACGACCCGGACGACGACTGGCAGACCCGTCGGGGTCGACGCTAGCCGGGTATCGAGGTCGCCCCGTCCCGGCGAAGTCGTGCCAACGGCACGACTTCGACACCTCCGTGGCCGGGGGGTTACGTCCGGCTCCGGGGCGCGGGTACGGTGCCTGCGACCGCAGGGCAACGCCCCGCCGCCGGTCCGCCCGTGCGTCGGTGGAGTCCGGGCGGCCGCTGGGAGGCAGGAAAAATGGGGTACGACGAACCGGGCCGGAGCGGACAGCCGGAGCCGACCTCGGCCGTTCCCGCCGTCGGGGTGGACACCGTTCTCGAAGACCCGGACTCCGAGCCGGGCAGGGACCGTTTCGGCGTCCACATCGTCTGGGAGACGCTCCTGCTGCTCGGCTTCGGCGCGCTGGTCTACCTGGTGTGGCGGGAGGATCCGGCGCTGCTGCGGGGCAACGGCCTGCGGGGTCTCATCGTCGACGTGGTCGGCCTCGGCCTGCTGGCCCTGGCCGCCGGGCTCAGCCTGCGTACCGCCGCGGTGAACCTCGCCGTCGGGCCGGTGGCGGTCGCGGCCGGACTGCACTTCGCCGAGCAGAGTGACCGTGGCGTGCTCGTCACCGTCGGCACGGCCGCCGCGGTGGCCGCGCTCGGTGGCCTGCTGCTGGGACTGGTCGTCGTGCTGCTGCACGTGCCGGGCTGGGCGGCGAGTCTCGGCGGCGCGGCCGGCGTCATCGTCTATGTCGAGCAGCGGTCCACGCCCGTGCTGGTGCAGGGCGACTACGACCCGCTCAGCACGGCCGGGCAGCTCTTCGTCGGCTTCGCCGCGATCGCGGTGGTCGGCGGGCTGTTCGGGGCGGTGGGGCCGATCCGTCGGCTGGTGGGCCGGTTCCGTCCGGTCGCTGACCCGGCCCGACGGCGAGGTGTCGCGGCTGCGGTCGCCACCACCGCCGGGTACGTCTGCTCCACCGTGCTGGCGGTGCTCGCCGGTGCGTTGATCGCCTCGGCCGACGGCGCGGTGACGCCGGCGGCGGGGCTGGACTGGACGGTGCTGGCGGTCGGTGCCGCGCTGCTCGCCGGGACCAGCGCTTTCGGCCTCCGGGGTGGGGTGTTCGGCACCCTGCTGACGGCAGCTTCGATCGGGTTGTTCCTCGCGTACGCGCAGGCGCGCGGGTGGACGTTCAGTCGCTGGGCGGTCGGCGGCGTCGCGCTGGCGGTGGGACTCGCGGCCACCCGCCTGGTCGAGACGTACGGCCGGCCGGCGTCGGGACCGGTGGCGTTGCCCGTCACGCCGTCGCCGGACACGGACGTCAACACCGGCGCTGAGTGGAGCGTGGCGCAGCACGAGCCGGTCGGGGACTGGCCGCCGGTGATGCCGGCCCAGCCCACCGCGAGCAGCACCGACCCGTGGGGGTCCCGGCGGTGGGAGACCGGCCAGCGAACCTGGGACGGCGAGGAACGGTGAGGGGCAGGCAGGTCCCGCGCGCCGTCGGCGCGCCGAATGTGATCTCGGCGGTTAGGCTCGGCCCATGACCGACACATCATCGACCGCCGGCAGCCGGTCGTTCGAGGAGTTGGACGCACTCTCCACGGAGGAGCTGCGCGAGCAGGCGTTCGCGCTGGCCCGGGAGCGCCGGGACGTGGGCTTCTTCTGGTCGGTGCTGCGGCACCTGCCGAACGCGGACGAGGCCGCCGCGCTGGACGGGGCCCCGAACTCGGTGGGGCCGACGATCGACGAGGCGGCCGCCCTCTGGCGGGAGATGACCGGTCACGGCTACGAGGAGTCCGCGCCGCTGCTGCGCGCCGCCTTCATCGACTACCTGATGAAGCACTGACGTGGCAGCGACCGGCTGAGCCCGGCGTACCACCATAAATCAGGCCTCGCGTTTGCCCACATCGATCCGCTGGGAATTAGCGGGGCCATGGCTCTCACCAATCGATACAAGTCCGCACCGGGCGCCGGCACGCTCGCCGCGCTCATCCTCGTCCTGGTCTTCGGCAGTCCCTGGTACGTCGACTGGGCCCGGGACAACACCGACCCGGACAGCGCCGGCGGGTGGTTCCTGCGCCTGCTCGCCTGGCCGGCCTGGCGATTCGACTCCTCCGACTCGATCCAGGAGATCTTCGCCGACGACCTGAAGGCGATCCTCGTGGTCGCCCTCACCTTCCTGTTCCTCTACCTGCTTCCCGGTTCCCAACTTGCCCGCGCCCGGGGGACGCTCAGCCAGTTCTTCGCCGGCTGGGCGGCGTACGTCTTCGCGGGTGCCTTCGCGGCCCTGCTCACCACGCTGATCCGGACCGACCCGTCGCTGCTGGGCGCCTTCCAGGCCGCTGGCGACGGCGCCGAGTACGGCCTCTTCACCGGCTGGATCATCGGCATCGCCGCCCTGGGCGGCTACCGGGGACGACGCTGACGGCGTGGCCGGCCCGGCGATCGGCGTTCCGGGCCAGCCCGCCCTGGGTGTGACCGACTGCCCGCCGCGCCGTTCCGGTCGGGTCCGCCGTGCAGGTGGGCCCGACCGGGACGTGCCGGGTCCGGCCAACGCACGCCGGGTCCCGCCGGACCTCGTCGCGGGCCCGCCACCATCGCGGGTGGCTGCCCGGCGGCTCAGCCCGCCGATTCGGCCAGCGCCAGGATGCGCGCCCGGCTGAGCATTCCGACCGGCCGCCCACCCTCGGTCACCACGGCGTGCCCGCCGGCCGAGGTGAGCAGCACGGCCAACGCGTCGTACGCCGAGCCGCCCAGCGGCACCGCCGGCAGCTCGGCACCACCGTCGGCGGGCAGCGGATCGAGCACCTCCCGGGTGATCGGGGTGACCGCCAGCCGGCGGATTCCCCGGTCGGCACCGACGAACTCGCGGACGAACGGGGTCGCCGGGTCACCGAGCAGCACCGCCGGCTGGTCGTACTGCTCCAGCCGGCCGCCCTCGGAGAGCACCGCGATCCGGTCGCCGAGCCGGACTGCCTCGTCCAGGTCGTGAGTGACCAGGACGATGGTCTTGCGTACCTCGGCCTGCAACCGCAGGAACTCCTCCTGTAGCCGGGTACGCACGATCGGGTCGACGGCGGAGAACGGCTCGTCCATCAGCAGCACCACCGGGTCGGCCGCGAGCGCCCGCGCCACGCCGACCCGCTGCCGCTGGCCGCCGGAGAGTTCGTGCGGGTAGCGCCGGCCGAACTGCGCCGGATCCAGGCCGACCAGCTCCAGCAGCTCCGCCACACGACCTCGGGCGCGGTCGGTGGACCAGCCCAGCAGCCGGGGCACCGTGGCGACGTTGGCGGCCACCGTCTGGTGGGGAAAGAGCCCGACGTTCTGGATGACGTAGCCGATCTGCCGCCGTAGCTTCACCGGGTCGACCCGGGTGACATCGGAGTCGCCGAGCATGATCCGGCCGGCGGTCGGTTCGATCAGGCGGTTGATCATCCGCAGCACGGTCGACTTGCCGCAGCCGGAGGGGCCGATGAGCACAACCAGTTCGCCCGCGTCGACGTGCAGGCTGAGGCCGCGGACCGCCTCGGTGCCGTCGGGGTAACGCTTGCCGATGCCGTCGAGAGTGATCGACGCCGCGCGCTGACCGTCGTCCGCGACCGGGGTAACGTCCACGTATGTCCTTCCGCCTGAGCTACCGGGCCGACCCGGGTAACCCGTGGTTCTCCTGGCAGTACGTGCGGGACAACTCTGACACGGTGCTCGCCGCCCTGCGCGACCACACCACCCTGACCGTCCGGGCGGTGCTGATCGCCGCGCTGATCGCCGTCCCGCTGGCCGTGGTGGCGTACTGGTACCGGCCGCTCACCGGCCCGATTCTCGCACTCACCGGAGTGCTCTACACGGTTCCTTCGCTGGCCCTGTTCGCGTTCGTCGCGCCCTATCTCGGCATCGGCGTGGCGACCGTGCTGACCGTGGTGGTGCTGTACGCGCTGCTGGTGATCGTCCGCAACACCGTCGCCGGGCTCAACCAGGTGCCGGCGGAGGTCCGCGAGGCGGCCGAGGGGATGGGGTACAGCCGGTGGGGGCAATTGCTGCGGGTCGAGTTGCCGCTGGCCGTGCCCGGCATCCTCACCGGTCTGCGGCTGGCCACGGTCTCCACGGTGGCCCTGGTCACCGTCGGCGTGGTGATCGGCCGCGGCGGGCTCGGGCAGATCATCTTCGCGGGCTTCCAGAACAACCTCTACAAGGCACAGATCATGACCGGGACCCTGCTCTGCGTCCTGCTGGCCCTGGTGCTCGACCTGCTGCTGATCGGGGCCGGCCGGCTGCTCACGCCGTGGCTGCGAGGACGGACCGGATGAGCGCCAGGGCGGCTGGTCGGACGTGCGCCAGGTGCGGTGACCGGCTGAGCGCCAGGGCGGGCGGCCGGCGGGGCATGACCAGGCGGAGGCCGCGATGAACCCGGTGGAGCAGGCGGTGGTCTGGCTCAACGACCCGCTGAACTGGACGAACCCGGGCGGCATCCTGGACCGGCTCGGCGAGCACGTCAGCATGTCGGCCGCCGCGGTGCTGCTGGGCTGCCTGGTGGCCTGGCCGCTCGGGCTCTGGCTGGGCCACGTCGGCCGTGGGGGCGGGCTGGTGGTGCTCGTCTCCAACCTCACCCTGGCGGTGCCCACGCTGGCCCTGCTGACCATCCTGCCGCTGACCTTCCTCGGGTTCGGCCGGCCGGCGGTGGTGATCGCTCTTGCGGTGTTCGCGGTGCCGCCGCTGTTGGCGAACGCGTACACCGGGGTGCGCCAGGTCGATCCGCAGACCCGGGAGGCGGCCCGTGGCATGGGCATGACCGGGATGCAGGTGCTGCGCCGGGTGGAACTGCCGCTGGCGGTGCCCTACCTCGCGGCCGGCTTCCGGACCGCAGCGGTTCAGGTGGTCGCCACGGCGGCGCTGGCGACCTTCGTCAACGGTGGTGGCCTCGGCGAGATCATCCGCTTCGGTTTCGGCCTCAGCATCGCGGTGGGCGGCGGTCAGATCCTCGCCGGCGGGTTGCTGGTCGCCGGGCTCGCGCTCACCGCTGAACTGCTCTTCGCGCTGGTCGAGCGCCTGGTCACCCCCCGCCCGCTGCGCCGGGTGCGACGGCGTGCCGGGCGGCGCGCGGCGGACGCGGTCACCGGCTCCTGAACCGCTTCGGCCGGCACCGGAGACGGTGCGGCGCGGACGGATGGTGACGTTCCGGTGAAGAACGCCTCGTTGAGTTGTCGGTGGCCCCGGTCAGGATGTTGGGTGGAGACTGCGGGCGGCCGGAAGGCGGATCGCCCGTCGGACACGCGGCCGGCCCGGGACGGGTCGCGCCGGGACACGGAAGGCGGGCTCATGCGCGCAGGTAGAAGACTGTCCATCGCCTTCGTCGGTGCCGTCGCGGCGGCGACGGTGCTGACCGGGTGCGGCGACGCCGGCTCCTCCGGCACGGAAGCGCCCCAGCAGGCGGCTTCGGGCGAGGGCTGCGCACCGGTTGCCGGTGAGCAGTTGATTGCGCTCGAAGACGACAAGTCCCTGCAGAACGCCGACAACATCATTCCGGCCATCAACAGCGAGGTGGCGACGCCACAGCTGGTCGCGGCGCTCGACAAGGTCTCCGCCGTGCTCGACACCCCGAAGCTGGTGCTGCTCAACAAGGCGGTCGACGTGGACCGCAAGAGCGCCCAGGTCGCCGCGCAGGAGTTCGCCGACGCCAACGGACTCACCGACGGCGTCGAGCAGGGGCCCGGCGGGCGGATCACGGTGGGGGCGGGCAACTTCACCGAGAGTGAGATCATCGCCGAGCTTTACCGGATCCAGCTGACCGCCGCCGGCTACCAGGTCAACGTGCAGCAGATCGGCAACCGGGAGCTGTACGAGCCGGCGCTGGAGAAGGGCGAGATCCAGGTCGTGCCGGAGTACGCGGCCACCATGGCCGAGTTCCTCAACGGCAAGGCCGACAGCGGAGCCCAGCCGGTCTCCTCGCCGGACGTCGACAAGACCGTCACCGCGTTGCGCGGTCTCGGCGAGAAGGTGGGCCTGAGCTTCGGCGCGCCGGCCGCCGCCCAGACCCAGAACGCCTTCGCCGTCACCAGGGAATTCTCCGAGAAGTACGGCGTGCGGACCCTGTCGGAGCTGGCCGAGAAGTGCTCAGGTACGGCGACGGTGCTGGGCGGCCCGCCGGAGTGCCAGGAGCGCCCGTTCTGCAAGCCCGGGCTGGAGCAGACCTACGGGCTCACGGTGGGCTCGTTCTCCTCGCTCGACGGGGGCGGTCCGCTGACCAAGACCGGTCTGCGCAACGGCACGATCAGCGTTGGCCTGGTCTTCTCCACCGACGCGGCGTACGCACAGGGCTGAGTCGACTCGATCAACCGCGGCGCCCCGGCCAGCCTGGCCGGGGGCGCCGCGTCGTCTCTGCCGCCGACACCTGCCGCCGAGCCGTTCCCACGTGACACAACTCTCGGTAGGCTGCGGACCCATGCCCGCCCCGGTGCCCGCCGATCCGCGCCACCCCCAGCTGCTTGTCGTGCTCTTCTGGGGTGGTGCCGCCCTGGCCCCGGTCGCGGCGCTGATACTGCTGGTCGCCGACGGCAACGGGCCGCTGCGCTTCGCCGCGGTGCTGGCGATCCTGGCGGTGGTGCTGATCGGGCTTTCCATCGCATTGCGTACCGAGAGCGGTGGGCAGGCCCACGCCGAGGAGTTGCGCGAGGAGATCGACGAGCTGCGGCGGGAGCTGCGCGGTGAGATCGTGGCCGCCGCCCAACGTGGTAACCAGGCGCTCGACGAGGTCCAGCGGGCGCAGGCGGCGTTGGCCGGGCTGCGGCGGCGAGTCGACTCCGGCGGCGCCGGGTCGACCGGGTCCGAGGAGCCGCCCGGCCCGGGCCGGGCCCGGGTGCCGGTGCCGGAACCGGAGGTGCCCCACGCCGAGCGGCCCGCCGGCCAGGCCGGGGTGTACGGCGCAGGCCAGCCGTCGGGGCGCGGGCCGGAGGGCGGGTACGCCGGCGAGCGCGCACCGGTCTACGGCGGAGACCGCCCGCCGGCGCACGGTGGAGATCGACCGGCAAGCGGCGCCGCCGGGGTCTACGGTTCGGCTGCCCGGCCGGAGCAGGACAACCGTCCCGGCGATCCGGCGCCGCGCCCGCTGGGGGTGGTCCGGCACACCGAGACCGTGCACGTCACCACCCGGCACACGATCATGGACGGTGGTGTCGGCGAGTCCGGCAACCGGTACGGCGGTTACCCGGCCACCTGGCCGGCGAAGCAGCCGGAGGAGCACGCGCGGGGCGGCCACGGCCCGGACCGCGACGACCGTGCCTGGTCCGACGGCGGCGACCGACCCCGCCGGGACGGTGGTCGCGCCTGGTCCGGTCCGGCTCAGCATGACGAGCGCGCCTGGGCGGACGCGGCGGTGAACGACGAGCGCGCCTGGTCCGGTTCGCCGCGCGGGGAGGAGCGCTCCTGGCCGCAGCCGAGGGAGGAACGGCAGTGGTCCGGTGAGCGTGATGACTGGTCCGCGCCGCGCGACGACCGCTCCGGCCATTACGACGAGCCGTCGGTGAACCGCGACGACCACGACTGGGGCGCGCCCCGCGACGACCGGGGCTGGGACGGCGGTGCGCCGCAATGGGAGGTACCCGCCGAGGCGGCTCCGGTCGGTCGGGCGCACCGGGTGGACGACACCGGTCAGTACTGGGCGCAGCTGCGCGCCGGTGACCGTTGGGCTGCGGTACGGGACGACGAGCAGGGCCGCGAGTTGCGGGTCGGCGAGCGCCGCGCCGAGCTGCACGCCGACCCCAGCGGCACCGAGTACCGGGTGGCGGACCGCTGGGCCAGTGTGCGCCGCGACGAGCACCGAGGTGGCAACGGCGACGAGGCGCGGCGGGACGCCTGGGGTGAGCCGGAGAGCCCGCCGGCGCTCCCGGCCGGCGGGGTGCCGGTGCCCCCGCAGTGGCGCCCGGCCCGCCAGCACGGATACCAGCAGGAAGCAGTGGGCGGGTACCAGCAGGAGCCGGCTCACGGGTATCAGGCCGAGCCGGTGCGTGGGCAGCGGTCGGGCCCGGAGCCGTACGGCCGGCGGCACCAGGCCGAGGAGCCCGACTACGGGTACCCGGCCCGGGACGGCGGCGCCAACCGCTGGCGTTGACCTGGTCCACAGGTCGACGGACCGGCGGCGCGTCGCACGTGCGGCGGGCCGCCCCGGTTCACTTGTCGACGTCGCCGACCACGAAGAACATCGAGCCGAGGATGGCGATCAGGTCCGGCACCAGACAACCGGGCAGCAGGGTGGCCAGCGCCTGCACGTTGGCGTACGAGGCGGTGCGCAGCTTCAGTCGCCACGGTGTCTTTTCGCCCCGGGACACCAGGTAGTAGCCGTTGATGCCGAGCGGGTTCTCCGTCCAGGCATAGGTGTGCCCCTCGGGTGCCTTCAGCACCTTCGGCAGCCGGGTGTTGACCGGCCCGGTGAGCCGGTCGACCCGGTCCAGGCACTGCTCGGCCAGGTCGAGTGAGGCGTACACCTGGTCGAGCAGCACCTCGAAACGGGCGTGGCAGTCGCCGGTGTTCCGGGTGACCACCGGCACGTCGAGCTGGTCGTAGGCCAGGTACGGATCGTCGCGGCGTAGGTCCAGGTCCAGCCCGGAGGCCCGGGCGACCGGCCCGGACGCGCCGAACGCGGCGGCCTCGGCCGCGGAGAGCACCCCCACGCCCACCGTGCGGGCCAGGAAGATGTCGTTGCGCCGGATCAGGTTGTCCAGGTCGGGCATCCGGCGGCGTACCTCGGCGATCGCGGACCGGGCCCGTCCGGTCCACCCGGACGGTACCTCCTCCTTGAGCCCGCCGACCCGGTTGAACATGTAGTGGATCCGACCGCCGGAGACCTCCTCCATCACCGCCTGCAGCGTCTCGCGCTCCCGGAAGGCGTAGAACATCGGGGTGATCGCGCCGATCTCCAGCGGGTACGAGCCGAGGAACATCAGGTGGTTGAGCACCCGGTTCAGCTCGGCGAGCGCCATCCGCAGCCAGGTGGCCCGCTCCGGCACCTCCATGCCCATCAGCCGTTCCACCGCGAGCACCACGCCAAGCTCGTTGGCGAACGCCGAGAGCCAGTCGTGCCGGTTGGCCAGCACGATGATCTGCCGGTAGTCGCGTACCTCGAACAGCTTCTCCGCGCCGCGGTGCATGTAGCCGATGATCGGTTCGGCGGCGAGCACCCGCTCGCCGTCGAGGACGAGCTTGAGCCGCAGCACGCCGTGCGTCGAGGGGTGCTGCGGCCCGATGTTGAGCACCATGTCCGTGCCGAGCTGCTCCCCACCGACGCCCGCCACCAGCCCGGCGCCGGTACCGACGGTCAGCTCGCGCAGGTCGCCCGTGGTCATGCCCGCCATCGTGCCATGAACGTCCGGTTCCGGCGGTGGACGCCCGGTCCTGATCCGATCAGGATCCTGGTACGGAACGGTCCTCCGGGGGGCGGTTCCGTACCAGGATCTCTTCGGTGGGCAGGCCGACCGGCTGCCAGAGCCACCAGTGCCCGCCGAGGCCGGCCGGGTCCGTCAGCTCAGCCGCCGCCGACGCCTCGGCCAGCGCCCGCACGTAACCGGCCGGGTCGCGGGCGGCCAGGCTCAGTGGTGGTCGCCCGCCGTCGGCCCCGAGCGCGCGCAGCCCGTCCCGCTGCGATCCCAGGGAGTACGCGCACCGGGCGACCCGCGCACCGGCGGAGGCGACCGCGTCGATGGCGACTTGCGCGGTGACGTCGCAGGAGCCGTCCGGCACCGGCCGCACCTGCCGCCCGCCCCGGTATCCGGTCAACGTCCCGCCGAGCGGCCGCTCACCACGCAGATGCCCGTAGTCCACGGCCAACGCCAGCCCTCGGTCGACGTGGCCGACGGCGTCGGCCCACGCCTCGTCCCTGGTGCGCCCGATCTCCGCACGCTGTGCTGGTGGTGGCCACCAGGTTCGTAGCCAGGCGGCGTCTTCGTGGCTGACTGGTTCGCCGGTGGTCTCGTTGCCGGTGGCGGGGTCGACCAGGAGGTAGTGCCAGCGGTCCTCGGTCCGGCTGGCCAGGTCGAGAGGGACGTTGTCGAGCCATTCGGTGGCCAGGAGCAGGCCGGTGAGGTTGGCGGGGATCTCGTTCGTCCAGATGATCTGTTGGGGGAGGTCGTCGGGGCGCGGGGCGAGTTCGACGGCGGTGAACCGTACCCGCCGGGCCAGCGCAACCGGCGCGGTATGGACGGCGACCGTGGTGGCCCCCACCGAGAGAGCGTGGAGCAGTTCACCCCGCCCAGCGCCCACGTCCACCACGTCGAACTGATCGGGAAAGCCGAGGGCGGCGTCGAGTTGGTGGACCAACCGGAGCAGGGCCGAGGCGAAGATCGGGGAGGCGTGCACGCTGGTGCGGAAGTGGGCCGCCGGCCCGGTTCCGGAGACGAAGAAGCCCTCGGCTCCGTAGAGCGCCGACTGCATCGCGCCCCGCCACCGCATCGACATCGCCGGACCTCCTCGAACGTCGGTGAACGATTTCACACATCCTTGTTTCAGGTCCGTGCCAACGACGCATACTTGCCCTCGACCGGTACCCATCTCGAGGACTGGATCGTGACATGAGCGCACCGCTGCGCACCCGACCGACCGCCCGTCGGCGACCCGCGCCCGGGGCACCGACCCGGGTCGCCACCCCGGCCGTGCTGACCGTCGGCGTCATCGGCGCCGGTCGGGTCGGCGCCGCCCTGGGCGCCGCGCTGGCCGCCGCCGGCCATCGGGTGATCGCCGCCACCGGAGATTCCGGCGCGTCCCGGGCCCGTCTGGCGCTGCTGCTGCCCACCGTCTCCCGCCGCCCGGCCGCCTCGGTCGCCCGGGCCGCCACCGATCTGCTGCTGATCGCCGTGCCCGACGACGCGCTCGCCGGGGTGGTGTCCGGTCTGGCCGCCGATGGTGCGCTCCGCCCCGGCCAGGTGGTCGCCCACACCTCCGGGGCGCACGGTCTGGCGGTGCTGGCCCCGGCCGCCGCAGTCGGCGCCCGTCCGCTGGCGTTGCATCCCGCGATGACGTTCGCCGGTACGCCCGACGACCTCGATCGGCTGCCGGGTATCTCGTACGGGGTGACCGCGCCGGCCGAACTGCGTCCGCTGGCCGCCCGGCTGGTCGCCGATCTCGGCGGCGTACCCGAGTGGATCTCCGAGGATGACCGGGCGCTCTACCACGCGGCGTTGGCGCACGGCGCCAACCACCTGGTGACCCTGGTCAACGAGGCGGCCGATCGGCTGCGCGACGCCGGGGTGGGCCAGCCCGAGAAGGTGCTCGCTCCGCTGCTGCACGCCGCCCTGGAGAACGCGCTGCGGCTCGGCGACGACGCGCTGACCGGCCCGGTCTCCCGGGGCGACGCGGGCACCGTGCAGCGGCATCTCTCCCGGCTCGCCGTCGCCGCGCCCGAGTCGGTCGCCCCCTACCTGGCGCTGGCTCGCCGCACCGCCGACCGGGCCGTGGCCGCCGGCCGGCTGCGTCCCGTCGACGCGCAGCCCCTCTTCGGCGTCCTGGGTCGGGACCAGACCGAGGTGGCGGCATGACGGCGGGCGGGACGAGGGTGTCGAGCGAGGTGGATCACGTGACGGAACTGCTGCACACCCGGGCCGAGTTGGCGCGGGCGCGGGCCGTTCTCACCGGCACGGTGGGGGTGGTGATGACCATGGGCGCCCTGCACGAGGGCCACGAGACGCTGCTGCGGGCCGCCCGGGAACGCGCCGACCACGTGATCGTGACGATCTTCGTGAACCCGTTGCAGTTCGGGCCGAACGAGGACTTCGACCGTTACCCGCGTACCCTCGAAGCTGATCTTGAAGTCTGCCGGCGGGCCGGCGCCGACCTGGTCTTCGCCCCCTCGGTCGCGGACATGTACCCCGGCGGCGAGCCGGCGGTGCGGGTCAACCCGGGGCCGCTCGGCGAGGACCTGGAGGGCTTGAGCCGGCCGGGCTTCTTCCACGGCGTGCTCACCGTGGTGCTGAAACTGCTGCAGCTCACCCGGGCCGATCTGACCTTCTTCGGCGAGAAGGACTACCAGCAGGTGACCCTGGTCCGGCGGATGTGCCGGGACCTGGACATCCCGGTCGAGGTGGTCGGGGTGCCCACGGTCCGGGAGCCGGACGGGTTGGCGCTGTCCAGCCGTAACCGCTACCTCTCCGGCGCCGAGCGGCAGGTGGCGCTGAGCCTGTCCAGGGCGCTGCGAGCCGGTGCCGAGGCCGCCGAGGCCGGCCGGGACGCCGCGGCGGTGCTGACCGCCGCGCATGTCGCCTTCGGCGCCGGCCAGTCCGGCGCGCGACTCGACTATCTGGTGCTCACCGATCCCGACCTGGAGCCGGGACCGGTCCGCGGCCCGGCCCGGCTGCTCGTCGCCGCCTGGGTGGGCGGCACCCGCCTGATCGACAACGCCCCGCTCCGGCTCGATCCGTCTTCCTGACCCGCACCCGACCCGCGAAAGGCGTCCCGATGTACCGCACGATGCTGAAGTCCAAGATCCACCGAGCCACGGTGACCCAGGCGGACCTGCACTACGTCGGCTCGGTGACCGTTGACGAGGATCTGCTCGACGCGGCTGACCTGCTGCCCGGCGAGCAGGTGGCGATCGTGGACATCACCAACGGCGCGCGCCTGGAGACGTACGTCATCCCGGGCCGGCGGGGCAGCGGTGTGATCGGCATCAATGGCGCCGCCGCCCGGCTGGTGCACCCGGGAGACCTGGTGATCCTGATCTCGTACGGGCAGATGGACGACGCCGAGGCCCGCACCTACCGCCCGCGGGTGGTGCACGTCGACGCCGAGAACAAGGTGATCGACCTGGGCACCGACCCGTCGACCGCCGCCCCCGGCACCGCCGGCACCCCCGTCCCCAACCCCCTCTCGGTGTAAGGAAGGGCCCCTTCTTAACGCCTCATGAGGTGAAAGGGCCCCTTGTTAGGGCCTGTTTCAAAAATGAAACCGTCTGATCCCGCGTGGGCGTGTCGGTGATCGATAGACAGCGAGGTCTCCGGTAGAGGGTTCATCGACCAAGACGAACTTTCATACCGGAGACCTCGTGGCCACCTTAGCGGTGACGAGGCGACACGATCTGACCGACGGGCAGTGGGCGGCGCTGGAGCCGTTGTTGCCCCGCCCTGGACGGTCGGGACGTCCGCCGAAATGGACTAGACGGCAGTTGATCGACGGGATCCGGTGGCGGATGCGGGTCGGTTCGCCGTGGCGTGACGTTCCGGCAGCGTATGGGCCGTGGCAGACGGTGTACGGGTTGTTCCGTCGGTGGCAGCGC
>NZ_FNYV01000002.1 GCF_900109115.1 Micromonospora phaseoli | reverse complement strand
GGCATCGACCAGAAGTTGGCCGGACGGGCGGTCATGGCCGACGGCGCCTACCGAGGCAACCCCGACGTGATCATCCCCTACCGCAAACCCACCGACGGCAGCGAACTCCCCGAGTGGAAGAAGGACCTGAACAAGCAGCACCGCACCGTCCGAGCCCAGGTCGAACACGCCCTGGCCCGCATGAAGAACTTCAAGATCCTGCGCGACTACCGCCGCGCCGCCCACACATTGACCGACACCGCTTCCGGCATCGCCCACCTCCACAACATCATCCTGCTCGGCTGACACCAGCACCGTTGCCAGGCAACGCCTTCACCGAGTTACGAGACGTCCTTTAGCGGTGCAGGTGCCGCTGCCAATCCGCGGGCACTCGCTGGGTCGGCCCCGGGGCGCCCTGGTCGAGCGGGCGGTGGACGGGTGCCGCGAGCGCGGGACCCTGCTCGTACATCACCTGCTCGTCGTAGTGCCAGAACCACTCCTCGCCCGGCTCGAAGCTACGCACCAGCGGGTGTCCGGTCGCGCCGGCGTGCGCAGTGGCGTGCTGGCCGGGCGAGGAGTCGCAGCATCCGACGTGGCCGCACTGGGCGCACCGCCGCAGATGGAACCACCAGCCGGGCGGCTCGGCAGCCTCACAGTCGGCACACCCCGTGCCACTGGGCGGCACCGCAGGATCAATGCCGTCCATGGATGGGTCCGTCCTCTTTGCCGCGGGTCGATGCCATCGAACAGTTCGGCCCCACCTTAACCGGCGCGGGTGCACGGTCCCGCCGCCGTCGTCCGGTCTCCGGCCACCTCCTGTCGTCCGAAAGGTTTTGGAAACTTCCGCTGGTGGCAGCCCCACATCCTGGTCGTGAGCCGGCGAGCCGCACAGCCGCGTCATGCGAAAATCCCCCCAGGTGTTGCTGCTGAGCAGCATCAACGCATCCCGACGCGGGCAGGCCGCCGGGTCCAGGTTTCCAGAGTATTTCCGGAAGTTGTTGACGGTTCGACCGCGACCGACCAATACTTCTGACCATCGACGCAGCTCAATTGTTGTCGATCATCGCGACCTACTCCGCCGGTCATCGTGCAGGGCGACCGGTCCACACCACCACCACCACGCGGTGCGACGCCGACAGTCAATGGCGGCCGCCCAGCCACCGAGACCCGCCGGTTCGTAGCGCACTGCTGGCCGCCGGCCAGCCGTCATGAGGAGGAAGCATGAACGACGGCCCCGTCCGACTGAGGAGTCGCGGGCGCGGACGCCTCAGGTCGCTCATCGGCGCGGCCTGTGCCGTAGCGCTGGTCACGACCGGAACCGTGGCGATCGCGACCAGCCCCGCCCACGCCCAGACCGTCACGTCGAACCAGGAGGGAAACCACAACGGCTACTTCTTCTCCTTCTGGAAGGACAGTGGCAACGTCTCCATGACCATGGGGAACGGCGGCCAGTACAGCACCCAGTGGAGCAACGTCAACAACTTCGTCGCCGGTAAGGGCTGGAACCCTGGCACGCGACGGAGCGTGACCTACTCGGGCACCTACAGCCCGAACGGCAACTCGTACCTGACCCTCTACGGCTGGACGAGAAGCCCGCTGGTCGAGTACTACATCGTGGACAGCTGGGGCTCGTGGCGGCCCCCGGGCGCCAACTCGATGGGCACGGTCAACACCGACGGCGGTACGTACGACATCTACCGCACGCAGCGGGTCAACCAGCCCTCGATCGACGGCACCCAGACGTTCTACCAGTACTGGAGCGTCCGGACCTCGAAGCGGGTGGGCGGCACCATCACCACCGGCAACCACTTCGACGCGTGGGCCAGCCGCGGCATGAACCTCGGCAACCACTACTACCAGATCATGGCCACCGAGGGATACCAGAGCAGCGGTAGCTCCAACATCACGGTGGGCACCGGCGCCTCCAACCCCGGCCCCACCACCCCGCCGCCCGGCAACGGCAACTGCTCGGTCAGCGTGAGCCGCGCCGACGAGTGGAGCGACCGGTTCAACGTGAACTTCTCGGTCAGCGGCAGCAGCAACTGGACCGTCAGCATCCGCACCAACGGCAGCCAGAGCCTCCAGAACAGCTGGAACGCCTCGGTCAGCGGCAGCAGCGGCACCCTGACGGCACGCCCGAACGGCAACGGCAACAACTTCGGCATCACGCTCTACAAGAACGGCAACAACACCACACCCACCGCCACCTGCTCCGCGTAGCCTGACGAACAAAGGGGTGGGGTGCCGGCAACCGCCGGCACCCCACCCTCATTTCCGTGCCGTATCGAGACCACCGCACGTTCGCGTGAGCGTCCTCATCGACTCGTCAGGATGACGAGTTGCCGAGTCGCTCGGGTCATCGCGACGTAATAGTCGACCGCTGCTTCGATGCCATGGCCGAAGTTCATCGGGTCGACGAGGACGACCAGGTCGAACTCGAGACCCTTGGACAACTCCGGGGTCAGCGATCGGACGCGGGACGTCGCCTGGAAGGTGGGATCGCCGATGACGCAGGCGATCCCGTCGGCGTGCTCGGTGAGCCAGGTGTCGAGGATCGAGCCCAGTTCGCGGAGAGCTCCGTGTACGACGGGGAGGCCGCTGCCACGGATGGAGGTCGGCACGTTGGCATCCGGGAGCACGGCTCGGATGACCGGCTCGGCTTCCGCCATGATCTCTTCCGGCGTCCGGTAGTTGATGCTCAGGCGGGCCAGTGTGATCCGGTCGAGCCCGATCCGCTCCAGCCGTTGCGGCCACGACTCCGGGAAGCCGTGCCGGGCCTGGGCGCGGTCCCCGACGATGGTGAAGCTGCGGGACGGGCAACGCAGCAGCAGCATCTGCCACTGCGCATCGGTCAGTTCCTGAGCCTCGTCCACCACGATGTGCGCGAACGGGCCGACGAGCCGGTCGGGGTCGGTGCCGGACAGTGCCGCGTCGTTGACGAGGGCATCCCGCATGTCCTGCCCGAGCAGCATCGGCATCACGCCCTCGGGGTCGTCATCGGCCTCGATCAGGTCTTCGACGACCCTGTCCATGTGCTCGCGCTCGGCCGCGAGAGCGGCATCGTGCCGACGCCGACGTCGTGACGCCTCCGGATCGCCGAGCCGCTGCCGCGCCGCGTCGAGCAGGGGCAGGTCGGACACCGTCCAGGCATGGGGGGCGCCACGCTGTAGCTTGCGGACCTGGTCCACGCTGAGCCAGGGAGCGCATCTGCGTAGGTAGGCGGGGACCGACCAGAGGTCGCCGACGAGGTCGGCCGGGTCGAGCAGCGGCCAGGCGCGGTTGAAGGTCGCCAGCAGATCCCTGTTCCGCAGCAGCGACCTGCGGACCAGGTCATCCGGCTCGTCGCCGTCGTACCTGTCCGTCAGGATCGTGAGCAACTCCGCCCAGATCTCGTCACGCGCCTCGTTGTGCGGGGTGCCGGGCCCTGGCGCCTCGAACGCCTCGGCCCAGTCGTCGGCGCTCAGCAGGATGTCGGACTCGTCGGTGGTGACCGTCATCGGAGCGGTGGGTGGCTCCTCGTAGAACCGAACGGCCGCCTCGATCGCCTGCACCATTTCCGCCGACGACTTCAGCAGGGCAACTGCCGGGTCGGTCTCGATGGCTGCCGTGGCGCCCTCGGGGACCAGGTCCCGCAGGGTGCAGGTCTGCACGTCCTCCTCGCCGAGGCTGGGCAGGACGTCGGCGACGTACGCCAGGTAGGGCTGGTGCGGGCCGACGAACAGCACACCGCCCCGTCGGTGACCGAGACGGGGATCGGCGTACCGGAGATAGGCGGTGCGGTGCAGCGCGACGACGGTCTTCCCGGTGCCCGGGCCGCCGTCGACGACGAGTGCGCCACTCGATCCCGCGCGGATGATCGCATCCTGGTCGGCCTGGATGGTGGCGAGGACGTCTCGCATCCGGGCCGACCGGTTGCTGCCCAGGCTGGCGATGAAGGCGGACTGGTCGTCGAGTGCGGCGTGCCCGTCAAGCCCGTCCAGGGTGAACACCTCGTCCCAGTAGTCGCTGATCCGGCCACCGGTCCAGCGATACCGGCGGCGGCTGGCCAGCCCCATCGGGTCGGCATGGGTCGCTGCGAAGAACGGCGCAGCTGCGGGAGAGCGCCAGTCGAGCAACAGCCGACGCCCCGCGCCGTCGGAGAGGCCACGTCGTCCGACGTACACGGGATCGGGGTCTGCTGCGCCGACCATGCGTCCGATGCACAGGTCCAGACCGAAGCGGCGCAGGGCGCGCAGGCGGGCGGTGAGTCGGTGGACCTCCATGTCCCGGTCCATCGCCCGTCGGCCCACGCCGCCGGGTGCCCTGAGTGCGGCGTCGAGGCGGCCGGACAGGTCGGCGAACAGCTGTCCGAGGCTCTCCCCGATGGCGGCGAAGTGCTGTTCATCGACGGCGATCAGCGCCGGGTCGGCCTTGGGGGAGAGACGTTCGGGGAGGTCGAACGCACTGGTGGTCAGCTGGTTCACGGCGCCAACTCCTATTTCCGCAGGTCATGGCCCGCGGCCAGCGATTCTGCGGCACGACCCGGGTCTTGCCGCAAGCCCCCCGACGCGGTATATGTTGAGAATGGCGGGGAGCGAGTCTTTCCTCCCCCTGCGCCGGTCCGCTGGGACGGATCTCCGGAACACTCCTGCCGCCGCCCTGGCGTGATGTTGCTGGCCCGGTGCCGGCCAATCGGGGCGGCCGCGCAACTCCGACAGTTGGGTGGCGAGGCTTCCGCGACCCGCATCGAGAATGCTCGAATACTCGGGTGCGCCGGGCCGTCGCACAGCATCCTCGACACGTACCAGGAACTGCTCAGCCGCTACCTGCCCACTCCTGTCCGGAAAGGACGCCTGACATGGCACCCGACACGATCGTGCTGGTCCACGGATTCTGGGTCACTCCGCGCAGCTGGGAGAATTGGATCAGCCACTACGAGGCCAAGGGCTTCCGGGTCATCGCTCCCTCCTACCCGGGCTACGAGGTCGAGGTGGAGGCCCTCAACGCCGACCCCACCCCGATCCTGAACTCCACGGTGCCGCAGATCATCGAGCACTACGAGAGCGTGCTCCGGGCACTGGAGACCCCTCCGATCATCATCGGCCATTCGGCCGGCGGGGCGTTCACCCAGATCCTGCTCGACCACGGCTTCGGCGCGGCCGGCGTGGCACTGAACTCCGCGCCCACCGAAGGCGTGCGAGTGGTGCCGCTGTCACAGGTCAAGTCGACCTTTCCGGTGCTCAAGAGCCCAGCCAACCGGCACAAGGCGGTGCCGTTGACCTTCGAGCAGTGGCAGTACGCCTTCACCAACACGTTCACCGAGGAGGAGGGCCGAGCGCTGTGGCAGCGCTACGCCATCCCGGCCAACGGCGGCATCCTCTGGGGCAGCGTGCTGGCCAACTTCCGACCCGGGCACCAGGACACCTGGGTCAACTACCACAACGACAGCCGTGCGCCGCTGCTCTTCGTCTCCGGATCCGAGGACCACATCATGCCACCGGCCATCCAGGAGTCGAACGCCAAGCACTACAAGTCGAACACCGTCACGGAGCGCCGTGAGTACCAGGGCTATGCGCACCTGCTGCCTGCGCAGAAGGGCTGGGAGCGAATCGCCGACGAGGTACTCGACTGGGCTGTGCAGCACGCGCGATGAGTGACCTGCGGATCACCCACATCGGCGGTCCGACCACGCTCATCGAGGTGGCCGGTTGGCGGATCCTGACCGATCCGACCTTCGACGCCCCCGGCCGGACCTACCGGTTCGGCTGGGGGACGGCGTCGCGGAAGTTGACCGGTCCGGCGGTGCCGGCGGACTCGCTCGGCAGCATCGACGCGGTGCTGCTGACCCACGATCACCATGCCGACAACCTGGACGACGCAGGCCGGGCCCTGCTGCCGGCGGCGGGTCAGGTCGTCACCACCGTGGCCGGCGGCCGCCGGCTCGGCGGGCGGGCCGTCGGGCTCGGGGCCTGGCAGGGCACCGAGCTGACCGCCCCGGGCCGGCCGACGATCGAGGTCACCGCGACGCCGTGCCGGCACGGACCGCCGCTGAGCCGGCCGGTTGCCGGCGAGGTCACCGGCTTCGTGCTGCGCTGGGAGGGCCAGCGGCACGGCCGGCTGTGGATCACTGGTGACACGGTGCTCTACCCCGGCGTGCGGCAGGTGGCCGACCGGTTCGCCATCGGCACGATGGTGCTGCACCTGGGCGCGGTGCAGTTCGGTCTGACCGGCCCGCTGCGCTTCACGATGACGGCCACCGACGGTGCCGAGCTGTGCGCCCTGGTCAAAGCGCATACGGTGCTGCCGGTGCACTACGAAGGCTGGGGCCACTTCACCGAGGGACGGGCCGCGATC
The DNA here is from genome assembly GCF_900109115.1 of Micromonospora phaseoli. Lineage (GTDB taxonomy): Bacteria > Actinomycetota > Actinomycetes > Mycobacteriales > Micromonosporaceae > Micromonospora > Micromonospora phaseoli. The sequence continues at coordinate 792,400 of NZ_FNYV01000002.1, read as the reverse complement.
GAGGCCGCTTTCGCCGTTGCCCCGGGCAGGGTACGGGAGAGCCTGCGCTGGCTCGCGCCCGGCACGGCCACGTACGTCACGGTCTGACCGGCATCCCGGTGGCGGCCCTCGGCCACCGGGGGCCTGCGGGACTGCGGTCGTCACGTCGCCTCGACGGTCTGGCTGGGCCGGTCGGTGCCAACCTGCCGGTCCCGGCGGGTCCAACGGCCCTGCCGTCGGTTGCCGCGCCGGGATCGGATGGAGGGGAGGTGAGGTACCGACGAGGAGGGGCCATGTCGTCCACGAGCAGCGAAGTCGGCCTGGACACGGTCGACGTGCGGTTCAACGCCGGTGAGGCGTACGAGATCCAGGTGCGCGGGCACTGCCTCCGCACCGACCAGCCCGTCGACGCCGGCGGCGCCGACACCGCGCCCACCCCGACTGAGCTGTTCGTCAGTTCGCTCGCCGCGTGCGTCGCGTACTACGCCGGACGCTACCTGAGCCGGCACGGGTACGGCCGGACCGGGCTGGAGGTGACGGCCTCGTTCGAGATGGCCACCGACCGCCCTGCCCGGGTCGCGGCCATCCGGATCACCCTGCGGCCACCGGCGGACCTGCCACCGGAGAAGTGGCCCGCGCTGCGAGCGGTGGCCGGTCACTGCACGGTGCACAACAGTGTGACGATCACGCCGGAGATCGAGCTCGACCTGGTCTGAGCCTGCCGTGGCCGGGTCTGCTGCGCGGGGGAGACGGTGACCGGGCGTCGGCGGGCCGTCAGTCGCTGTCGCCGGCTGACGACGGAAGACGACGCACGATCGCCGTCAGGTGGGCGGGGAGCGCGATTGTCGCCAGGTCACCGACGATCTCGTCCAGCAGCCGTGCGACGCGAGGCTGCTGACCGGAGAGGAGCCGGACGTCGTCGATGACCATGGCCAGGAGGGTGTCGTACGCGATGCCGTTCATCCGGACGCGGACCGTGCCGTCACGGTCCCGGACGACGTGGGTCGGATCGGGGCGTATCGCGAGTCGGCGGAGGAGGTCGTGCGTTTCCTGCAGGGCCCGCACCGCCGTGGTGACGTCGTTGATCCCCGGGGACAGCGCGCGTTCGGCGATGTCGGCCAGTTGCCGGAAGCCGAAGCCGAGGTCCTGTCCCGGGGTGCGTTCCACTCCGATGGTCATCCCCTGGTTGATCCGGTCGGCCGGCACCGACCGGGCCGCCGGGCTGTCGGTGGCCCGGTGGACGCGCACCAACGGCGCTCCCTCGACGACGAAGTCACCCGGCACGGGGAGGACGGTGATGGCGCAGTCGTACTGGCGTGCCAGTCGAGCGAGCAGGGCGAGGTCGACGTGACTGAGCATCCCCGGTTCCACGGCCGGCACGGTCTGCGTGACCTCGCCGAGCACGGCCGCCTGCGGCTCGTCCGGCGGGGGGAGACGCTCGATCGAGCGCCGGGTCTGCGCGCCGATCGAGGCGATGATCTGCGACACCCGCATCACCGTGGTGATGTGGTGCAGGTAGTAGATGAAGATGCCACTGCTGGCGAGGACGAGCGCCATCGACACCGCGAGAGACAGCTCCGGCAGTCCCTCGTCTTCCTCGGCCGGCAGTGCGGCGAGCACCACCATCGCGAACAGGAAGGTGGCGACGAAGGTACCGAGCGTCGCCTGGATGATCCGGTCCTGGAGGAAGGTCCGCAGGACCCGTGGGGAGTACTGGCTGCTGGTCAGTTGCAGGGCCACGATCGTGATGGAGAAGACCAGCGCGGTGAAGGAGATCATCGCCGTGATGATCGATGACAGCAGCGACCGGGCGCCGGCAGGGCCGCCGGGCAGGATCCCCCCGAACGGGAGGTTCAGCCGGAACTCCAGTGCGGACAGGCCGATCGCCGATGCCACCGCGCCCACCGCGAAGACCGCAGGGAGCAGCCAGAAGCCATCCCGCACCTCGGTGAGCCGCGCGGACGCGGTGCCGGTCCGACTCACGACGCCCCAAATTCCGATGTCATGCCATCATCCTGGCGCACGCTGGGGTTCCGGACACCCAGTCTGTCGACCCGGTCCGGTCGACAGCCGTGGCTTGACCAGGTGGACACTGCCGTCCGGGGTGTCCTCGGCGGTGGTGACGGCGTAGCCGGCGCGCTCGTAGAGCCTGATGTTGCGGGTGCTGCGATGGCCGGTGAACAACGCGAAGTGGGTGGTCTCCTCGGGAGCCTGCCCCTCGGCGTGCGAGAGCAGCCAGGAGCCGATGCCGGTGCCGGCCTGGTCGGGCGCCACCATGAGCCGACCGATCAGCCATGCCCGCTCGTGCGCCCGGGCGCGGACCGCCGCGACGAGGCGACCGTCGCGGCGTACGCACCACAGCCGCCAGGTCGACATCGATGCGCGCAGTTCGTCGAGGGTCTCCCGCAGTGGCGCCAGGTCGAGGGTGTCGTTGGCGAGGGCCTCCTGCACCCAGCAGCAGCGCTGGAGTACGAGCAACTCCGCCAGGTCCTCAGCGCGGCCCTCGGCCAGGGCGAGGGCGTTGACCGGCCCGCGGACGCCGGTGTGCTCGCCCTCGGTCTCGATGCGCAGCGGCCGCATCGCACGGGCCACCCGGCCCAGTTCGAGGAGCACTCCACGGGCGGCTCGATCCAGTGCCGCGGAACCGGTCACCTGGCCCTCGCGGGTGTTGTCCGCGATGCGCAGGGCGACGGTGGCGCCGATGGGCATCATCCGCAGGGTGGTGACGACCTGCTTCGTCATCTGCACCGAGCGGGTGCCGGCTGAGGTGTTGCCGTAGCTGACGAAGCCCACCGGCTTCCACGCCCACTCCTGGTAGAGGAAGTCGAGGGCGTTCTTCAGCACGGCGGGCATGCCGAAGTTGTACTCGGGTGTCACCACCACGAACGCGTCGGCGGCCGCGACCGTCCGGCTCCACCGGCGGGTGTGCTCGTGTACGTAGCTGCCGCTGGAGGGGTGTTCCGGCTCGTCGAGCAGCGGCAGTCCGACGTCGGCCAGATCCGCGATGTCGACGACCAGCCCATCGGTTGCGGCGTGCGGTCGGGTCGTCCGCGCGAACCAGTCGGCGATCGCGGGTCCGAGCCGACCGGGGCGGGTGCTCGCGACGATGACGAGGACGCGCAGCGGTGTGTCAGGAAATCTCAGTGACATGTCAACGAAAGTACTGTGCCGTTTGATGATGTGTCAACGAGTTGTATGATCGCCGAGTGGACGCCCCCTGGCTCAGTGCGGACGAGGAGCAGGCGTGGCGTGCCTTCCGACGCCTGCTCGTCGCGCTGCCCGCCCGGATCGGCCGGGACCTTGCCCACGACTCGGGGCTGTCACCGGCGGACTACGAGGTGCTGAGCACGTTGTCGGAGAAGCCCGACCGGCGGTGGGCGCTGAAGGACCTGGCCGCCAAGATGGAGTGGTCGCGCAGCCGCCTGTCCCACCACGCGGCCCGCATGCAGGCCCGGGGGCTCATCGACAAGGAGCCCGACCCGCAGGACGCCCGGGGCTGCATCCTGCACCTGACCGACGTCGGCTACCGGGTCCTCGCCGAAGCGGCGCCACACCACGTCGTCTCCGTCCGATCCCGCTTCCTCGACCAGGTGAGCAGCGACGAACTCGCGATGCTGCGCAAGCTCTCGACCCGCATCGCCGACCTGCCCGACTGAGGAATCAACTTCACCGACCGAGAGTTGATCGAGGAGGCCGTAGCGGTGCGGGCGGCCAGGCCATCGGATGATCGTGAGGGTCGGCAGCGGCGCTCACCGACACGGACAGGAGGTCGACAGCGGTGAGCTCATCAGAGGTACCCGCCTCACCGGTACGCCAGTTGCGGCTCGTGGTGGCGGCGGACGACTACGAGACGGCGGTGCGGTTCTACCGCGACGTGCTCGGCCTGCCGGAACAGGCGGCATTCTCCAGCGGCGACGGTGCCCGGGTGGTGATCCTGGACGCGGGCCGCGCGACGCTGGAGATCGCCAACCCGGCGCAGCAGCGGATGATCGACGACGTCGAGGTGGGGCGACAGGTGGCACCGCACATCAGAGTCGCGTTCGAGGTCGACGACACCGCCGCCACCACCGACCGGCTGGTCGCCGCCGGCGCCGAGCAGGTGGCAGCACCCACCACCACGCCGTGGCACTCGGTCAACGCCCGCCTCGACGCCCCAGCCGGGCTGCACATCACCGTGTTCCAGGAGCTGCGTACGCCCGACGAGCGCGCCGCGCTCGACGGCTTCGGTACCGACCCGGCCCGATCGTCACCGTCCGACGCCGAGGACGGCGGGCCACTCTGACCGGCGTGCCGCGCCGACCGTCGCCGGCCGGTCCGGCGTGCCGGTCAAGGTGAGCAGACGGTGGACCCCGCGTAGGTCGCGGATCACCACCGCATGGGCGGCACCGGTCCGCTGGTGCGAGGTGTCGATCCGCAGCACGGCCGCCGCCTCGCACAGCATCTCGGCCGCGAACGGCACCGTGGTGCGGACCTGGACGGCCCGCTCGCCCGGCCGGACCGGATGCAGCAACAGGGCCATCCGCCACAGCGCCACCGCCGCGCCGGGGCTGCCCTGGCCGGTGCCGGGGGCGAAATCGCGCCGGCAGCCGCGCCAGACCACGGTGAGCGCCCGCAGCACCCGGTGGTAGTCGTTGCGGGGCACAGTGACCGAGAAGCGGGGCGACCCGCCGTCCCCGGATTCCGCCACCACCGCCCAGGTGAAGCCGGTGAGGGCCCGGGCCAGCCGGGACGCCACCGGCTCGTGGTCGGTCTGCGCCAACGGAAGGTGTGGCTGGCGTACCGGCGAGCCGGTCTGCAAGGGGGAGCGGAAGGTGGTGGGCCGCAGCTGGCGCCAGGCCAGGGCCGCCTCGACGATGCCATGTTCACTCAGCGGTGCCTCGCGCAGCAGCAGCCGGGTGTCCGGCGGCGGGCGCCGTGTTCGATGGTGACCGATGCTGGCCGGGCTGACGATGGTCATTGTGGCGACTCCGGGGTATCTCAGGGAATGGGCCGGTCCGCCACCAGCGCCCTGCCTCGGACCTGGTAGGACCAGACGGTGACGGATGAGTCGACGAGCTCGCCCGACGGGGTGAACCGCACCGTGGTGGTGAGGCCGGGTCCTTCGTAGGAACTGACGAAACGAACCATGGCGCGCCGGCTGAGCCGGTCGGCCTCGATGCCGCGCAGGAAGACCGTCGCCGCGTCGTACCCCTCGGCGCTGAAGGTCCCGGGCGGCCGGCCGAACATGTCGTGGTAGTCCCGGGTGAACGAACCGCCGACGGTCTCCGGGGGACGACAGGGGCAGGTGATGACGGCATCCTGGGCGGCCGTGAGCCCTGCTTCGGCAACGAACCCGTCGTCCTTGACCCCGTCGCCGGCCACGAAGGTCGCCGTCACGCCCGCCGCCCGGGCCTGGCGCAGCAGTCGCCCTGCCTCGCCGTAGTAGCCGCCGTAGAAGATGGTGTCCGGGGCGGCTGCCTGGATCTGGGTGACGATGTCGCCTATGTCGGCGCGGCCGGGCGGCATCGTGATGCTCTGCACCACCCGGTCACCCAGCACCTCGATCACCTTGCTGGCCAGACCCTGCCCGTACGCGCCGGCGTCGTCGATGACGAACACCTTCCGGCCAGCCAGGACGGTGTCGATGTACCGGCCGGCGGCCGGCCCCTGGGTGTCGTCACTACCCAGCACCCGGTGGAAGGTGGCCCAGCCGCGTTCGCTGAGACTGGCCGCGGTGGCCGAGGCGCTGATGGTGGCCACGCTGCCCTGGTCGAGCAGCGGGTTGGCGGCCTCCGACTCGCCGGAGAAGGCCGGCCCGACCACGCCGAGTATCCGCTGGTCGGCGACGACCTGTTGGGCCAGCGCCGGGGCCCGTTTCGGGTCGCCCTGGGAGTCGAAGTCCACGACCCGCACCGGGCAGTCGGGCCGGTCGCGGTTGTACTGGTCGACCGCGAGGCGTACGCCCTCGCCGATGTTGCGACCGAGATTGGCCGACTCGCCGCTGAGTGGGCCGAAGACCGCGATCCGCGCGGAACAGGCGTCGACGGCCGCGGTGCCGGCGACGGGAGTGCTCACGCAGCCGGAGAGCACGGACAGCAGCGCCACCGGCGCGAGTACCGTGCGCCGGATTCCGCCGAACCTGTCTGCCGCCATTCGCCCCTCACGCCGTCCGCCGTGCCTGCCACCCCCGGCGCCGGTCAGCGCAACCGACACACGTGGTGCGACTCGCATTGTGGTCCGGCGCGAATGAGGATTTGATGAGGCGTCATGAGAATTGTCGCGGCCGCCGGCCGGCGCGTGTCGGTCGCGGTGGCCACGACGCTGCTGCTGACCGGCTGCGACCGGCTGCCGGACGCGGCACCGACGCCGCCGGCAGGTTCGACGCTGTCGGCGCACCCGTCGGGGCTGTTCGCCAGCACCTCGCGGACGCTGGGCGCCGTGGTGATCGACGGTCAGGGTTACGTGCTGTACCGGTCCGACCGGGACAGTCGGTCGCCGTCCCGGTCGCGGTGCACCGGCAGTTGCCTCCAGCGCTGGCTGCCGGCACCGGCCGCGTCCGACCTGCGGGTGGTGGGCATCAACCGGCAACTGGTCGGTACCCTGGCGCGCCCGGACGGGCAGGTGCAGCTCACCCTCGACGGGTGGCCGCTCTACGGTTACGTCGGTGACCGGGCACCCGGCGACGCCACCGGTCAGGAGGTCGACGGCGTCTGGCGGGTGGTCAGACCCGACGGTACCGCCGCCAACGGGAGACCCGGTCCGGGAGAGTGAGCACGGCGTCGGTCCCACCGGCCGCGCCGGATTCGAGCCGTAGTTCGCCACCGTGCAGGATGGCCACCCACGCGGTGATGGCCAGCCCCAGTCCCACCCCGTCGGCCGCCCCGGTACGGAACCGCTGGCGGGTCGGGTCCACGGACCAGTCACCGAGCCCGGGCCCCTCGTCGCCGACCCGGACCTCGCCCTGGCTCACGGTCAGCGTCAGTTGGCACGGCCGCCGGTCGATCCGGCCGTGCCGGATCGCGTTGGTCACCAGGTTCTGCACCGCCATCCGGACCAGCGTGGGATCACCGTTGGTGACGACCGGCTCCGTCACGATGTGCGCCGTGTGGGGTGGCTGGACGTGCTCCGCAACCACCTCCTCGGCGAGCTGGTCCAACCTGAAGGGCTGGCGTTCCAGGTCCCGTAGCCCGGCGACCAGCCGGGCCCGGGTCAGCAGGGCATCGACCGAGTCGGCGAGCCGCTCGGTGGAGCGCAACACCTGGCGCAGCGTCTCCGGTTGCCGACCCGGATCCGTCAATGCGGCCTCGGAGAGCAGCCGCATCGCGGTGAGCGGGGCGCGCATCTCGTGCGCGGCGTCGGCGATGAACCGTTCCTGCTGCCCCAGGGTCTCCACCGCAGGACGGGTGCCGCGCCGCGCCAGCAGGTGACCGCCGACGCCGGTGACCAGCATGAAGAGGACACCGCCGGCGACCAGCGAGCCGGCCAGCCGACGGTGGGCCTGTTGCCCCGGGCGGGGGTCGCCCACCGCGATGACCGTGCCAGCCACCCCGGTGGTCACCGGGTGCCGGAAGGGCATCGCCAGTAGGCGCAGCCGCTCGCCGTACCCGTCGGCGACGTCGGTGCTCAACCCGACCCCGGTGCGCCACACTGACCGGGCCGGCCCGGTCAGCTCGGCTGCCGGGATGACCGGCAGCTGGGCCGGGTGGGCGAAGACGAGTGTGACGTCGTCACGCAGCCCCTCGAAGACGAACACCCCGGCCGAACCCTGCGCGGTCGGATCGGTGCTCAGATTTCCCAGGTCGAGCGCGCCAGAGTCGTAGGAGAGCAACGCCACGGCGGTGCTGGCCGCGCGCAGCAACTCCGCCGCCTCCACCTCTTCGCGCTGCTCCGCGTGGATCAGCAGCGCGACCCCGCCCATGCCGACGAGCCCGGCCGTGTTGAGGACCAGCAGCAGCACGGTCAACCAGGTCCGCAACCGGCCCAGGCGGGCCGCGCTCTGCAGCGACGTCGGTCGCCGGCCGTCCGCCCGGCCGCGCCGGAGGTTCACTTCCGCTCCGTGGCCGCGAGCCGGTACCCCGCCCCCCGTACGGTGGTGATGATCTGCGGTTCGCCGAGCTTGCGACGCAGCTGGGCGATGATCACGTCGACCACGTTCGACGCCGGATCGGCCATCTCGTCCCAGCAGTGCTCGATCAGCTCGCTACGACTCACCACCGCCGGATGGTGGATCAGAAGCATCTCGAGGACGGAGAACTCCTTGGGCGTGACGGTGAGCAGCACACCCGCCCGGCGTACCTGCCGGCGAGCCGCGTCCACCTCGATGTCGTCCACCCGCAGGACCGTCGGGCGGGTGGCACCGTTGCGCCGACACAACGCGCGTACCCGCTGGACCAGTTCGGCGGTGGAGAACGGCTTGGCCACGTAGTCGTCGGCGCCCGCTTCGAAGCCGGCGACCCGGTCCCGTACGTCGTCCATCGCGGTCAGCATCAACGCCGGGACCGCCAGCCCGCGCCGCCGGAGCCGGTACAGCTGGTCGGCGGAGTCGCCGTCGGAGAGCATCCGGTCCAGCACCAGACAGTCGTACGCGTTCATGGTCAGGTTCAGCTCGGCGTGGCTCCAGCAGGCAGCCTCGTCGACGGCGAGCCCGGCGGACCGCAACGCGATGACGACCGCGTCGCGTACCTGCCCGTCGTCCTCGATTACCAGGACTCGCATGCGCGGCGGGGATAGGCTCGGCGTCCGCGTCGGCGCGGTGACCCGAGCCGAGGCGGCCGTGTCGGCACCGCGCTCGTCGAGTGGTACGCCCCCGTCATGGCATTCTCCATAGCTCCTGGGTGAACCACCTGCTGGTGGTCGTCGACCGGCGCTGGCCACCATATCGTGCCACCGGAGCCGGGCGACTCGGCGACCGGATGGACCTACACTCGCCATCGCGTCTCGTCCACGTCGATACCGATCGGGAGCCCTGCCATGAGCGAGTTGCTGGACGTGCCCCAGTTTCCCTTCCCAGTCACCGCGTCGCATCCGGGAGTGTGGCGACGTGACCAGCAGTCGGCAGCCGTCATCGCCACCGCCCCCGCGCAGACCGACTTCTACATCAACCCCGGCGGCGCGGACTCCACGGACGCCGAGACGACGCTCACCGGCGCGACCCTGCTCGGCTTGCCGCCCGCCGGCGACTTCCAGTTCAGCTGCCGGGTGAGCGTCGACTTCCGATCCCAGTACGACGCCGGCGTGCTGATGCTGTGGGCCGACGAGCGGCACTGGGCGAAATTCTGTTTCGAGCTCTCCCCGTCCTCATCACCGATGATCGTCTCCGTCGTCACCCGAGGAGTCTCCGACGATGCCAACGCCTTCGTCGTCGACGACCGCACGGTGTGGCTGCGGGTCTCCCGCATCGACCGGTCCTACGCCTACCACGCCTCGACCGACGGTACGACCTGGCAGCTGGTCCGGGTCTTCCGTCTCGACGACGAGATCGCCGACCACCGGATCGGTTTGGAAGCCCAGTCGCCCAGCGGCGACGGCTGCACCGTCACGTTCGACCACATCAGCTTCACCTCGCAGCGGCTCACCGAGCTCCGCGACGGCTCATGACCGTCGACGTCGTTGCAGCAACCGCGCCACGATCAGGGGTAGCAGGTGCAGCACGACAACGAGCAGCACGGTCAGCGGGGCGATCTGACTGACGGAAAGCCCCTGCAGTGCCAGCACCAACCACGCGCCCGCGCCGGAGACCAGCGCGTGGATCACGAGCCGCAGCATGGTCCGGTGAGCCGGCGGATCCAGCTCGGCGACGTATGGCTTGGTGGCGTCAGCGGTGGCGGGCCTGCCGGACCGTCGCCTCAGCGGCGTGACCATCGCCGTGATCGCGATCAGGATGGCGAACTTCAGCGCCCACAGGGCAGTCGTCCCGACGCTGGCGTCGTTGGTCACCGCCGGCACGGCGACGGTCGCGGCCGCGAACACGACGAAGGCCGGCGGCCAGGTGAAGACCACGGCGGCAACCGCCGCCTGCCCGATCCTGCTCGGCAGACTGACCTGCGGTTGGACCTGCTGCTCGATGCCGGCGATCACCTCGGCCGAGGCCCACCTCAGCTTGCCGGCCGAGTGCGGGTCGGGCGTCGGGAGTGACATGCGGCCAGCCTAGAACCCGGGTCAAAGCTGACCGGTAGCCGACCTGCTGTCCCTGCACCAGCCCGCGTTGCCGCGCGGGCGAGCTGGACGGACCTATTTGTCGAGCACTCGGTCGAGGTAGCTCTGCGCGTCGTAGGATGTCGCGCCGAGGGCGTGGGCGTAACCCTGGAGGCTCACCAACTCCGTCCCCGAGGTGGCCTTTCTCACCTTGGTGAACAACGGCTCCAGCACCCCCCGGAAGTAGGCGTTGGCCAGGTCTTGTGTGGTGATCAGCCCACGGTCGACCAGAAACTCGACTCCCGCCCGTTGGCTGGCGTACTGCGCGTCGTTGCGGACCGCCGTGTCGGCCGACTCCGCCAGCAGTAGCCGGGTGAAGTACTCGGTGGCTCCCTCGTTGAAGTCCCAGCCCAGTACGGCACGGAACGAGCGGTGGGAGAGCTTGTGCATGGCCTCGTGGTACTCGGTGCCGGTGCCGAGATGGTCGACGCGTACGTAGATGTGCTCGTCGAGGCGTACCCCGGGGCTGGTCAACCCCTGCTGGAAGAGTTCGGGGCGATCCAGGCGGGCCTGCTCGATCTCGCCGTCGTCGACCGGCATCCGGCGAAGCACGAAGACCGCGCCCATCTCACGCGGGGTCGGGTAGTGGAGCTGCTGGTCGGTGAGCCACACCGTGCCAGGCACGTAGGGCTTGACGAGGGTGGCGGTGGTGGCGAAGCGGGCTGTGACGGTCGCGGCCGACAAACGGGTCGCCGTGCCCCGCTCCTGAGCCTCGATCACGTGCGAGTCGTCGACGCCTTCGACGTCGTCGGGGGAGACCGAGACGTACACGTCGTCGATGGGTAGCAGGATGGAGAACGGCGCGAGTTGATCCTGCCAGGTCGGGTCGTCGACGACCAACTGCTTGGCATATCGGCCCGGCGGGACGGTGACCACATCCGGCGCATCGGTCCAGGTGGTGCCCTTCACCTCGGTCTTCAACACGATCTCGGCAAGTTCCCCGTAGTGCTGACGCTTCCCGGCCCAGAACGTCTCCAGCAACTGTCCCTTCGATTGTGCGGCTATCAGTTCAATGTTCAGTTCGGTCACTCGGTAGGCGGGATCGCGCAGAAACTCGCGGGCCGCCCAGACCCGCACATCTCCCGGTGCCAGGGCGAGCACCAGGGCTTGGCCGTCAGGTGCCGCAGCCCACACGGACTCGTCGATACCGGTGCTACCGATGACGATCGGCATCAGGTACTCGATCTGATCGGTCAGTCGCGCGCCGACCTGGTGACCGTCTCCCACCGCATAGGTCGGGATCTCGTCGTACTTCTTCAGCGGTGCGCCGTCCAACGCGAATGGTTGCGGGTGGGCGGTCCAACCCTTCTCAAAGGGCATGAGGTCTCCGTCTCAGAGGGGGTGGTCGAGGCCGGCGGGAATCGTTCTGCCGCTCCTCTGTCCGGTGACGCTACGCGTTGTCCACGTAGCCCTCCGCGTTCTGTAAGCAATGCGGCAGCAGGTAGCTGGCTACCAGAGACCCGTGGGGGCATGGCAGCCGCGCTGCCGCCCGCACCGACGGGAAATGGCACCGGGCGGTAGCCGGGGGCGCGTACACTGCCTGGCGGTCGGCCGCGCTCGGATCGCGGCCCTCGCGCGAGGCGGTGGAGATGGACGTGGTGCTTGCCGCGGTCCGCCGTTCGCGCCTGCGACGACGATAGTCGTCCGCACCTTCGCGCGTTCCTCCCGTCGTGCCCGCATTCCTGGTGCGGCCGGCAAGCCTCGTGACGATCCCGTTCATCCCACTCCCGGGAGTACCCGTGACCCTGCCCTCGCTGGCCTCGTCGTTGTCCGACTCCGTCACCGCCGCCGCGGCCCGCCTCGGGCTGTCGGAGCTCGCGCCGCAGGTCCGACGCTCGGAGCACGCTGACTTCCAGGCCGACGGGGTGCTGGCGGCGGCGCGTATCCTGCGGCGGCGTCCGCGGGACGTCGCGGCCGAGGTCGTCGCGGCGTTGCCCGCCGACGGTCTGGTGGCCGCCGCCGAGGTCGCCGGGCCCGGCTTCGTCAACCTGGACCTGACCGACCGGGCGCTGCTGGCGCAGCTCGCCGACCGACTCGCCGCCCCCCGGCTCGGTGTCGGCACGCCCGAGACGGGCGTCACCACGGTCATCGACTACTCGCAGCCGAACATCGCCAAGGAGATGCACGTCGGTCACCTGCGTTCCACCATCGTCGGGGACGCGCTGGTACGGATCCTCGAGCACCTCGGCGGCGCGGTGGTGCGGCGCAACCACATCGGAGACTGGGGCACCCAGTTCGGCATGCTCATCCAGCATCGGGTCGAGCACCCCGAGCCGGTGGACACGACCGATGTCACCACGATGCGCCGGCTGGCCGCGCTGTACCGGCGGGCGCGGGCAAAGTTCGACGCCGACCCGGGGTTCGCCGACCGGGCCCGGCAGCGGGTGGTGGCGTTGCAGGCCGGCGACCCGCAGACCGTAGCCGCCTGGCGGGACATCGTGGCCGAGTCGACCCGCTACTTCACCGACGTCTACGACCGACTCGGCGTCCGGCTGACCGACGCCGACGCGGTGGGCGAGAGCGCGTACAACGCCGTGCTGCCCGACGTCGCCGCCGACCTGGAACGTCAAGGGGTCGCGGTGACCAGCGACGGCGCGCTCTGCGTCTTCTTCGACGACGTACGCGGACCGGACGGTGAACCGACGCCGTTGATCGTCCGTAAGCGCGACGGCGGGTTCGGCTACGCGGCCACCGACCTTGCGGCCCTGCGGCAGCGGGTCACCGAGCTGCGTGCCGACCGGCTGCTCTACGTGGTCGACGCCCGGCAGGCGCTGCACTTCCGGATGGTCTTCGATACCGCGCGGCGGAGCGGCTGGCTACCGCCGACCGTGCCCGCCGTGCACGTGGCGTTCGGCACCGTCCTCGGCCCCGACGGGCGGCCGTTCAAGACCCGGGCCGGCGACACCGTGCGCCTGGTCGACCTGCTCACCGAGGCGGTGGACCGGGCCCGCGACGTGGTCGCCGCGAAGAACCCCGGGTTGACCGGGGCGGCGCTGGACGAGCGGGCCCGGCAGGTCGGTGTCGGCGCGGTCAAGTACGCCGACCTGGCCACCAGCCGGACCCGCGACTACACCTACGACCCGCAGCGGATGCTGGCGCTGGCCGGCAACACCGGGGTCTACCTCCAGTACGCGCACGCCCGGATCCGTTCCATCCTGGGCAGGGCGGGCGGAGCCGAGGCGGCGGTCGACCCGACGGCCGCACTCGACCCGGCCGAGCGGGCGCTGATCCTCGACCTCGACACCTTCGCCGACACCCTGACCGAGGTCGTCGCCGGCTACGAACCGCACCGGCTCTGCGGCTACCTGTACCGGCTGGCGCAGACGTTCACCACGTTCTACGAGCACTGCCCGGTGCTGCGCGCCGAGGCGCCGACGCGCGGCAACCGGCTTGCGCTGTGCCGGCTCACCGGCGACACCCTCCGGACCGGCCTGGAACTTCTCGGCATCGACGCCCCCGACCAGCTGTAGGTGCGCGTTGGTCGACTCCGTTTCGGCGAAGTGGCGGGGTTATGGCGGCCGGAAGACCGCCATGCCGCCGAAACGGCATTCGTTCGTCCCGCACGGACGACTGAGCCGGCGCGTGCCGGTTCAGTGCGGCCGAGCGTCGGGCAGCCAGGGGTCGAGGGAGGACGGATCCCCGACCGCCTCGCGCACCTGGTCGCGCTCCGTCGACGTCAGGGTCAGCGCTCGGAGCCGGGTAGCCCACTCGGGCACCCGCTCCGGCTCACCTAGCGCGATCGACAACTCGACCAGCGCGGCGAGCGCCATTGCCTGCTCGACCGGTGGCGCCGCCTCGCCGTGGCGGCGCAGCCCGGAGTTGAGCGCCCGGAACGCCGCCCGGTCGTCGCTCTTGAACTCGCGCAGGATCCGCGCGTTGTCCAGCACGCGGGCCAGCCCGGTCAGCTGCGGCGAACCGCCGTACTCCAGATCGTCCGGCTCGTCGCGGCGAATGAAGACGACGGTGTTGCCGGAGGGGTCCACGACGCTGAACCGTGAGGCGCCGGGACGGTAGCGGGTGATCCGGGGCAACCCCCGGGCGAGCACCTTGCCGTACGTGCGGCGCATCGCCTCGGTGAACGCCGCGTGGTACGGCGCCACCGAGTCGACCATGACCAGGCAGCCGCCGCTGCTCTCGGCCGAGGGGTCGAGGTCACGTGGCGCGGGACCGTAGTGCAGTTCGAACCCGCTCCACCGCAAGGCCAGGTACACGTACGGCTTTCGCTGCTCGTACGTCGTCACGAAGCCGAGCGCCCGCCAGAAGGCGAGGGTCTCCTCGACGGCCGCGCAGGGCAGCAGCGGCACCGTGGTCTCGTTGGGCTGGACGCGTTCGACGGTCGTCATGAGCTGGCCCCCTGGTGGGATCGACATCCCGGCCAGTGTGCCAACGTCCATCCGCAGTCCTGCCGTGACCGGGTCGGCGGTGGCCGTGCGGGGGTGTGATCTGACGGTCAGGCCGGCGTGGGATCCGGGTGCCGCGCAGTGCCCATTCCAGGGCGTGGTCAGCCACGGCCTCCCAGCCGGGCGCACCGCAGGCCCGGTGGTCCCACCCGGAAACTCTGGAAGTCGGTGACCGACGGGAAGCGGTCGCAGTGCACACCGGGCTACGACGATCTGGACCACTTCCGGGAGATCGGCGGCGACGAACAGGGTGACACCCCGTTCGTCGAATACCTCAAGGACTGGCCCGGCTGACGACGGAGGTCCGGCTGGCCGCTGGCGGCCTACGTCCCGTCTTGACAGCTGCGGGACCGGAGTCGAGACTGCGAAACAAGCCCGAAACAGTGACCGCTGCCGATCGGTCTGCCGGTGATTGTTAGCGCTCACTTTGTACTGCCGTGACGCAGCTGAGGAGAGCCGCCATGCCGAGAGTCCTAGCCAGGGTGAGCGCGCTGCTCGCCGCCGTATGCCTGCTGTCGCTGCCCGCGGCGCAGGCACCCCGGGCCGCGGCAGCCGCGCTCGACCCGTTCACCGGATATTTGATGGCGCATTTCACCGGCGAGTCGGCGACCGGTGAGCAGATCTACCTCGCCCACAGTCGGGACGGGCTGACCTGGCGCGACCTCAACAACGGCGCGCCCGTCCTGCTCTCCACCCTTGGCACCCGAGGGGTACGGGATCCGTCCCTGGTCCGCTCACCGGCCGGCGACCGCTACTGGATCGTCGCCACCGACCTGCGGATCGCCAGCGGGACATCGTGGGGCGACGCGGCCAACCGAGGCAGCACGTCGCTGGTGGTGTGGGAGTCCCGCGACCTGGTGAACTGGTCCGCCCCCTGGCTGATCAACGTCGCGGGCGCCATCCCCGGCGCCGGCAACGCCTGGGCGCCGGAGGCCATCTACAACCAGGCGACCGGCGACTACGTCGTCTACTGGGCGACGAACTCGCTGCGCAGCGGCGTCACCAAGCACCGCATCTGGTACGTCCGTACCAGCGACTTCCGCAGCTTCACCGCGCCTGCCCTCTACATCGAGCGCCCCGGCGGGGGCCAGGGGATCATCGACACCCAGATCGTGGAGGTGCCGGGCAGCGTCGGCGGATACCGCTACTACCGGGCGTCGGCCGACGGGCACATCACGATCGAGGCCAGCAACTCGATCCTCGGCTCGTGGACCAACCTGGGGAACCTTTCGCACCTCGGCATCTCCAACGGCACCGGCGGTGGCAACGTCGTCGAGGGGCCGATGTGGATGCAGTTCAACGGCCGCAACGAGTGGGCCCTGTGGCTGGACCAGTACGCCACCGGCCGGGGATACATGCCGGTCACCTCGACGAACCTGGGCAGCGTCAACAACTTCCGGACCCGCTCCGACTACAACCTGGGCGGCAGCCGCAAGCGGCACGGCTCGATCCTGAACCTGACCGCCGCCGAGGAGAGCCGGGTGCTCGCCCGCTGGGGCACCACCACCCCGGTCAACCGGATCCAGTCGTACACCCACCAGGACCGGTACGTGCGGCACGCCAACTACGACGTGCGCATCGACCCGAACGTCAGCCCCGCCCAGGACGCCCAGTTCCGGGTGGTGCCCGGCCTGGCCGGCGGCTCCGGCCAGGTGTCCTTCGAGTCGGTCAACTACCCGGGCCACTACCTGCGGCACTGGGGGTTCGACTTCGTGCTGGCGGCCAACGACGGAAGCGCGGTCTTCGCTGCCGACGCCACCTTCCGACAGGTCGCCGGGCTGGGAAACTCGTCCTGGTCGTCGTTCCAGTCGTACAACTACCCGGATCGGCATATCCGGCACTACGACTACCAGCTTCGACTCGACCCGATCAACGACGCGCAGGCGCGCAACGACGCCACGTTCCGCCTGACCTCGTAGCCGGGCATCACCGGAGTGCTGTCAGACGGACATACTCATGTCCGTCTGACATCGCGCTCGTGACCAGAAGTACTCCTGCGCCGGCGACCTCTGGGGTCTCAGCCGCCGGCCCGTTGATGCTGATCCCAGGCGCGGACGAGCTGCACGCGGGTGCGGATGCCGAGCTTGTGGTAGATCGACCGCAGGTGGGTGTCGACGGTGTGGAAGGAGACGAACAGGCTCCCGGCCGCCTGCTGCTTGGTGGCGCCCGAGGCAAGCATCTCCGCCACCCGCACCTCCGCCGGAGTGAGGGAGCCGAGCCCGGTAGGGAGCCGACCATCGGCCGGTGGTCGGCGCGCCCCGCCGGCGGCGGTCAACTCGGCGTACCGCTGCTCGGCCGCGCGCTGATCGCCCAGAGCGCCGATCCGTCCGGACAGGCCGGCGGCCTCCAGCGCCGCCTGCCGCGCCTGTGCCCGTGGCAGCTGTGGGCTGCGCGAAAGGTCGAGTAGCGCGTCGGCCAGCGCTGGCCGGGCGGCGGTGGCGCGCAGCGCGTCGACTGCCGAGACCAGCGCCGCCGTGTCCCGTTCGACCAGGCCGCGTGTCTGGGCGGCGAGCGCCCGCCACAGCGGCACCGGTGTGCGGGTCGCCACCGACCCGACGAGGTCGGCGACCCGCCGGGCGGCACGGGGATCGCCGCCGGCCAGGGCGGCGCGGACCAGCCGGGGGCCGGCCTGCGGTACGGCGAGCAGGGGTCGAACGGACCGGTGCAGCTCGGCGACGGCGGTGCCCAGCATCCGGTGCTGCCGGGCCAGTTCAGGATCACCGGCGGCGAGGCAGACCGCCCCGGTCCACAAGGCGCCGTCCGGCCACTGCCGGTCGTCGAGGCACTCGCGCAGCGCGGCGCGCGCCGCCTCCGGCTCGCCCCGGCGGTAGCGCACCTCCGCGAGCACCGCGATCAGCCACGCACGTACCTCCTGGCTGATCTCTTGCGCGCGGTGTCCGAGCGTCATGGTGGCCAGGGTCGCCGCCTCGGAGAGTTCCCCCACCGCGATCATCCGCTGGCAGTCCAGGGCGATGATCATCCCGTGCGTCGGGGCGGTCGTCGTCGCGTTGTCGACCGCCTGGCCGATGGCTGTTCGGGCGTCCTCGAACCGGCCGAGGCTGAGCTGCGTGAAGATCCGTTCGGTCCGGATCAGCGTTGCCTCCCGCCGGGCTGCCGGTACGTCCGGATCGAGGTTGCCCAGGACAGCGCGGGCACCCCGCAGGTCACCGCGGGACAGGTGGCGGGCGGCACGACCAAGGGCCAGGTGAATCGCCGAGGTGGGGGTGCCGCCCGTGGCATGGGCGCGGCCCGCCTCCCGCAGCAGTGCGTCGGTGTCCGGGTGGCCCAGCCGGGCCGCCAGTGCGCCGATCATGGCCAGCAGGGTGGCGCGGCTCGGCTCGTCCAGCAGTTCCCGGGCCAGCGCGGCACGCAGGCGGGCGAAGGCGACCGACGGCCGGTCGGGAGGCACGGCGACTGGCTCGTCGCATCCGGGCGAGTCGGACAATGGCGTTCCCTCCGCTGGTCACCCGGTGTACTGGCTGGCCGTCCCGGCATCGAGCCTAGCCAGGGCGGGCCCGGCGGGCAGCCTGATCCCGACGGCGTCGCCGTTTGCGACGCAACGTCCCGGCCGTCCAGGATCGCCCAATCCGAAATGGCGCGATCACGTGATGTTGTGGGAAGGGGCACGGAGCCGAGTATCGGAGCATGGCAACGAGATGGCCGACCGCAGCTGAGCCGCGAACGCCTGCCGGGGTGGCCGTATGACGCCGACCGTCGTGCCGCCCAGGGGCCGAGCTCAACCGGCCGGACCACCGGGCCTGCTCCGGCTGCGGGTCACGCTCGTCGCGCTGGTCGTGTTGGCCGCGGCCGGGACGCTCGTCCAGGTCCCGGTGTGGGGGCGGCTGCTGCTGGCCGCCATCGCCGCGGCGATCCCCGGCGCGGTGGCGTGGCAGCACGGCCGGGCAGCGGCCCGCAGGCTGCTGGGGCTGCCCGGCGGCGCAGCCGAGCCCACCCGGCGTACCGACGCCTTCCCGAGCCGTGTGAGGAGCTGACCCGATGGCGAACAACGATCCCGAACCGCGTCGCGGCGACCAGGGTGCCCCGCCTTTCGCCGGGCGCAACGTCGAGATGGAGCGGCAGAACCCGGATCTGCTGGTGCCACCGACCACGGACAGCCGGCTGGTGCCCAACCTGAAGTTCTCCTTCTCCCAGGCGCACACCCGGGTCGAGAAGGGCGGCTGGACCCGCGAGGTGACCATGCGGGACCTGCCGGTGGCAACCCAGCTGGCCGGCGTCCAGTTCGGACTGGAGCCCGGCGCGTACCGCGAGATCCACTGGCACCAGGAGTCGGAGTGGTCGTACATGCTCAGCGGCAGCGCCCGGATCAGCGCGGTGGACCACGAGGGGCGCAACTTCACCGAGGACGTGCAGGCGGGCGACCTGTGGTTCTTTCCGCAGGGCATTCCGCACCACATCCAGGCTCTGCAGGACGGTGCGCAGTTCCTGCTCGTCTTCAACGACGGCACCTTCTCGGAGAACAACACCTTCCTGCTCAGCGACTTCTTCGCGCACACGCCGAAGTCGGTGCTGGCGAAGAACTTCGGCTGGACGATGGAGCAGATGGCCGATCTGGCCCAGCGGGAGAAGTACATCTTCGCCGGCGACGTCCCGCCGCCGCTGTCGGCGGACCGGGTGGTGAGCCCGACCGGCGACGTGCCGCGTAGCTTCAAGCATCGGATGCTCGCGCAGGCCCCGCAGCACTTCCGGGGCGGCACGGTGCGAATCACCGACTCGACCAACTTCGCCGCCTCGACGACGACGGCCGCCGCCCTGGTCGAGGTGGAGCCGGGCGGGATGCGGGAGCTGCACTGGCACCCGACGACCGACGAGTGGCAGTACTACATCTCCGGCCGGGGACGGATGGGTGTGTTCGCCGCGTCGGCCGCCGCCCGGACGTTCGACTTCCAGGCCGGTGACGTCGGCTACGTGCCGTTCGCCTACGGGCACTACATCGAGAACATCGGCGACGAGCCGTTGGTGTTCCTGGAGATGTTCCGCCACCCCCGGTTCGAGGACATCTCGGTGATGCAGTGGATGGCCAACACCCCGCACGAGGTCATCGCCGACACGATCAACGTGTCGCAGTCGCTGATCGACGCGCTGCCCCGCGGCAAGCAGGTGGTCATCTAGGGGTGCGGCGGCCGGTGGGCCGGTCCGGTGCGGACCGGCCCACCGGTGTCCCCCCGGAGCGCCTCGATCAGGAGGTGAGCAGCTTCGCGTCCTGGGCCAGCAGTACGAAGCCGATGTCGACGAACGCCACCTCGTTGGCGCAGGAGACGCCGAACTGGCCGCAGGGCACCGCCCCGCGTCCGCCGACGATCAGCCCGGCGGCCAGGGTCCTGGTGAAGTTCTGGGTCAGCGTGAACACCGGCCCGCCGCTGTCGCCGCTGCCGACCGCGGCCCGTCCGCTCACCTGGCGGCCCAGCGCCCCGCTGCTGACGAAGGACCCGCCGCTGGCGAAGAAGAGCAGGTTGATCCGGTCGGTGCGGATGTCGCAGTGCACTCCGGTGCCCGCGCCGGAGGTGCAGACGAACTGGCCGGGGAAGTTGCCGACGGCACCGGCCACCGGCTTGGAGAACTCGCCGACACCGACGCCACCGTCGTAGATCCGCGCGGCGGAGCGGGTCGGGATGTAGAGCGAGTCGGACAACCGCCGGGCGGGCGCCGGTTCGGCGACACCGATCTGCTCGCCGGTGGGGTCGACGAAGCGTACGCCGCCACCCGGGGCGCAGTGCTCGGCGGTGAGCATGCCCCGGCTGATCTCGAACCACAGGAAGTACCGGGCCACCGCGAAGCCGGTGCTGCATCGCAGGTTGGCGCCGGCCACCGGAGCGATGATCTCCGCGCCACCCCACCACGGGGCGCGGTCGTCGCGCCGGCTGAAAGCGGTGATCTCCTCGGTGCGTACCACCGTGACCGGCACGCCGAAATCCCACTCGGACGGGTCGGCGTCCTTGGTCACCCCGAGCAGCAGGCCGCTGCCGTCGACCGCCGGGCCGACGTCGACCAGCCCGGGGTACTTCTTCCAGTTCTCCGGCAGGTCGGTGGTCCGCTCGATCAGCTCGCGCTGGCTGAACTTCGACTCACCCAGCACGACCCGGATCCCGTCGGCCTCGGCGCGGGCGACCTCCTCCCGTACCTCGGATGGCACCTCGCCCCTCCACCACAGGTCGACGGTGCGCCGCTCCACCCGCAGGCGGACCCCGCCGAGGGCGGCGAACTTCTCGTCCAGTTCGGTGATCCGGGTGGCGAACTCGACCAAGGGCACCTGGGCGGCCATGATCTCCGCGGCGGCGTTCGAGCCGGCGCTCGGGTCGTCGCTGGTCCATTCGGGCTTGTCCTCGGCGGTCGCCACGCCGGGTGTCAGGGTCGCCAGGCCGGCGGACAGGGTCAAAGCCAGGGCCGCCGTGAGCAGCCGGCGGATGGGTACTCGGGACACGGTTTCCTCCTGTCGAGCGGCGGTGCGCGTCTGGCGGACCACCGCTTTGGCGGTGCCTCCATGCTGGGCAAGCGCCGGCCCTGACGCGTCCGCCCGGCGGGCGAGTGCCGGCGTCACCGCCACGGTGGACCTCAGGTCCCGGGTCCACCCCGAGGTGGATCCGCCCCTGGCGGACGCTGGACTCGTACCATTGCGCAGAGATCGTGGATCGCGCAGCGGGGAGGGGCCATGGGCAAGGGGATTTATGTGCAGGAACTGCCCGGAATCGGCAAGCGGTACGACGTCGACCTGGGCAGCAACACCCAGCGGATCTCGATCGTGGTACGCCGCGACGGTGCCCGCGACCTGTATGTCTTCGCCGCCGGGACGGATGATCCGGTGGCGGTGATCGAGATGTCGGAGGAGCAGGCTCGCAAGGTGGGTGCCCTGCTGGCCGGCACCTACTTCTCCGAGTAGTCGACTCCGCTCTCGAAAGACCGCCCCGCCCCACTCCAGGAGTCCTCACCGTGCACGCTGACCTCGTGGGATTCGGAGCCCTCGTGCTGATCGCGGGCCTGCTGGCCCGCTTCGGACGTCGGATCAACCTGCCCACCGTGCCGTTCTTCATGCTCGCCGGCATCCTGCTCGGGCCGGGCACCCCCGGCCCCGTGCTGATCGCCCACCCCGAGGACCTGAGTCTGCTCGCCTCCCTCGGCCTGGTGCTGCTGCTGTTCCACCTGGGGGTGGAGTTTCCGGTCGGGCAGGTGCTCGGCAGCGGCAAGCGGCTGTTCGTCGCGGCCGGCTCCTACATCCTGCTCAACGTCGGCGCGGGCCTGCTCTTCGGCTTCGCGTTGGGCTGGGGTGGCCACGAGGCGTTCGTAATCGCCGGCGCGCTCGGCATCTCCTCCTCGGCCATCGTCACCAAACTGCTCATCGAGCTACGCCGGCTGGCCAACGCGGAGACCCCGGTCATCCTCGGCATCATCGTGATCGAGGACCTGTTCCTCGCGCTGTACCTGGCGCTGCTCTCGCCGTTGTTGTCCGGTGCCGGAACGGCCGGGGAGCTCGCGCTGCGCATCGGGCTCAGCTTCGCGTACCTGGTCGTGCTCTTCGCCGTGGCCCGCTTCGGTGCCCGCCTGGTCAGCAAGGTGATCGACAGCAACGAGGACGAGCTGCTGGCCATCCTCATGGTCGGCTTGGTGGTGCTCGTCGCCGGCGTCTCGGCCGAGATCGGTGTCTCCGATGCCATCGGCGCACTGATGATCGGTCTGGTGGTGGCCCGCACCCCCATCCGCGAGCGGGTCGAACGCCTGGTGCTGCCGCTGCGTGACGTCTTCGCGGCGGTCTTCTTCGTGGCGTTCGGGCTGAGCATCGACGTCGGTGAATTCGGCTCGGTGGCGCTGCCGGTGCTGCTGGCGGTCACCATGACCATCGTGACCAACGTGCTCGCCGGCCTGGTCGCCGGCCGGTTGTTCGGGCTCAACCAGCGGGGCGCGGCCAACGTCGGCCTGACGGTGCTGGGCCGGGGCGAGTTCTCGCTGATCCTCGCCACCCTCGCCCTCACCGCCGGCCTCGACGGGCGACTCGGCCCGTTCATCGCCCTGTACGTGCTGATCCTGGCCGTGGTGAGTCCGCTGCTCGCCGCGAACTCCCGCTACCTCGCCCGGATCATCCCGGACCGGCTGCTGCACGCCAGTTGGCGGTACGTGCGCGAGGAGACCATCAGCACCGCCTGCACCCATCTGGACCGCATCCACATCACCGAGTCCGACGCGCAGGCGTGCCCGCAGTGCGTGGAGAGCGGCGACGACTGGGTGCAGCTGCGGATGTGCCTGACCTGTGGCGCGGTGGGCTGTTGCAGTGACTCGGTCAACAACCACGCCGAGGAGCACTACCGGCAGACCGGCCATCCGTTGATCCGGTCGTTGGAGGAGGGCGAGGACTGGCGCTACTGCTACATCGACGGCGCCCTGGTCCGCGAGCCGATGGGCGCCACCCGGGAGTGACGGGCGCTTTCCACGGCCGAAGAAGCGCTGTCGTGTAGCAACTCCGGCCGCCGGCTCCGATCCGCCTCAGTCGAGGTCGTACACCAACGCGCCGTCTATCTCCTCCCGGGTGATGCCGAGGCCGTCCAGGGGTCGGGTGGCGACGCCGTTCCAGGGCGTACCGGCGAGCCGATCCGGCAGGACGACCACCGACCGGATGCCGGCCTGCCGGAGAAATGCGACGCTGCCCGGATCGGGAAAGGTCGTGCTCATCGTGCGGATCTGTTGTTGCCAGGCCGGCACGAAGGTGATCGAACCGTTGGCGACGCGGGGAAACCCGTCGGTGGACCAGAGCATGACGTGGGATTCGGACACCCCGTCGCTGGGCAGGACCAGCAGCGGCTCGGCCGCGGATCGCATCGCTGCCGGGGCGGTTGGCGCGGTGGGGTGGGGGGTGCGGTTGACGCCTTCGACCAGGACCAGCAGCAGCGGGATCAGAAGCAGGATCCTCCCGGCCGGCCGCGGCCACTTCAGACTGGGAAGTTGCCGCCCGAACTCCGTGATCGCTCCCGCCGCGAGAATGGCGAGCAGCAGGCTCGTCCACACCATGAGCCGCCCCGGGGTTCGTAGCGCCTCCCAGCCGGGGAGCAGCCGCGACAACGTCAGATATCCCGGATCGCCCTGACCGACGAGATTGCTGCCCAGGCCGAGCGCACCGCTGACCAGCACACCGAGCCCGAGCAGCACCCGGTGACGAACCCGGAACACCGAGTAGCTCAGCCCGGCCGCGGCCAGCACGATCAACGTGACCCCGGGCAGCAGCGCCATCTCCGGCGGCCAGGACAACTGGGCGCGGGCCGCCTGGAAGTAGTCGCCCCACAGCCACGAGTCCGCGGGCGCGACGAAGTATCCCCGCAGGGGTGGGGAGAACATCTCCGTCCAGGACAGATCCCGGCGAGCCTGCGGATTCAACTCCACCACCCGCAGGAAGGCGGACCCCAGCCAGAGGCACACCCCGCCGAAGACGGCACCACCGAACAGGTTGGCCAGCACCACCCGGCGGCCCAGGACCCACGTACCGGTCCGCCATCGGGCCCAACCAACCGCGGTGAGGACCACCAGTGCGGTGCCGGCCAGGAAGTACACCAGCGGCAGGCCGATCGCGAAGCCGAGGCTCACCTGCCAGGCGGCGACCAGCCAGCCGGCCACGATCCACCCGGGGCGATGCAGCGCCGGTCGGTGACCGTCTCGCAGGGACCAGCCGTGGCCGCGAGCCAGCATCGCCAGGCATAGCGCGACGCCGCCGATGGAGAGGATGTTCAGATGGCCGCTGTGGGCGAGCCGCCACGGCGCGAAGGCCCAGGCGACGCCCGCGACGGCCGCCGCCGTCCGGATACCTCCCAGCTGGCGGACCAGGGCGTACGCCCCGACGAAGGCTAGTGCGTGGGCCAGGACGAAGAGCAGGTTGTAGCGGAACACGGCCGCCTCCACGCCGTGGCCGAGCAGGCCGGCTGGCGCATAGCCGAGCAGATTGTCGGTGTAGGCGTACGTGTACAACTCCGGGAAGAACGTATTGGAGTGCCAGAGACCAAGTGGGTTGGTGACCAGGGCATGCCCGGCCCAGGCAACCTGCCACGCCTGCAATGTGGGATCGCCGATGTCGCCTGGGATGGTGGTCCACGGATGCTTCAGCGTCGGCCAGGTGAGGATGACGGCCACCACCACGCCAGCGATCGCCGCCAATGTCCATTCATGACGCAGCAGGCGCGACGCCATCCGGGCGGTCGCCGCCAGCCGGCCCTGTCCGGGGCGGGACTCGAGCTCCGATTCTGCCTGGTCCGGGTCGGATCGCTGGCGGTCAGCGGAAGAGGTGCCGAGAAGCTTCCGGCGTAGCGTCTGCACGTACCCTCCCGTCGATGACCGGCGCTGACGTCCTAGCGTCGCATCGATGTAAGGGTAAACGCCATCATCGATGGCTACCGAAACTTCCAGGATGGTCGGTCAATCACCAATCCCACTCAGTGGGAGGCGGCGGACAAGCTGATCGAACGCGCGAAGACGCACAACCGTGCGAGTCGATGAACGTCAATGACGGCTTGGGTTGAGGAAAAGGGCCGGATGGTTTCGCGCGTCAGCGCCCGGCCGGCCGGGGCGTGCCTACCGTCTGAGGTCGACCATGGTCCCAGTCTCGCCAGGAGCGACCCGGTGGGGAACCGTTTTAGCAGGTCAGGGCTCAGTGGGTCAGGGCTCCCGGTGGAGGCGTGCGGGACGGTTGAGCCGCCGGTACACCGGGGCGAGGCGCTTGTGCAGCTCCCGGTAGGTCTGGAAGATCTCGTCGTAGGTGGCCCGGTGGGCCGGCGTCGGCGTGAAGACCCGGTCGGTGCGCATCAGTGCGGGGATGTCGGCGAAGGCGAGCTGCCCGGTCCCGACCGCGCCGATCCAGCCCGCGCCCCGGGCGTTGACCGCGATCGGCTGGGCATCACGCCGGATCTCGACGCCGAGCACGTCGGCGAAGATCTGACACCAGGAGTCGGACAGCGCGCCGCCACCGGTGATGGCCATCGAGGTGACCGGCGCGCCGAGGAACCGGTCCACCGCGCCGGTGAGCCAGCGGGTGTTGAGGGCGACCCCCTCGAAGACCGCCCGCAGCAGGTCCGACCGGTTGGTGTCCAGCGAGATGTTGAGGAAGCCGGCCCGTAGGTTCGCATCGTCCACGGGCGCGCGTTCGCCGTACAGCCAGGGGGTGTAGAGAACCCCGTTGGCGCCCGGCGGCACCGTCGGGATGATCGTGTCGAACGCGTCGAAGATGGTGCCCTCGTCGCGGCTGACGTGCCCGGCGCCGAGCAGTGGATCGTCATACTCGACGATCTTGTCCCGCAGCCAGGTCAGGTTGGCCCCGGCGGTGGCCTGAAGGGCCGTCATCAGGTAACGGTCGCCGATGGCGCAGGGCACCGAGGCGATGCCGGCGGCGACGTCGGTCTTCTTCCGGGGTACGTGGGCCGCGATCCACGACGAGGTGCCGACGTACAGGTGCGGTTCGTTGTCGCCGGTGGTGCCGGCACCGATCGCCGCCGCGGTGTTGTCGATCGCGCCGGCCACCACCTGGACGGAACCGGGCAGCCCCAGGTGGGTGGCGGCGGCCGGGGTCAGGGTGCCGATCACGTCGGTGCAGGCGACGATCGGCGGCAGCTTGTCGCGGTCGATGCCGCAGTCGGCCACCAGGGCGGGGGAGTAGCGGATGTGGCCGGGCCGCCGGTTGTCGGTCACCCACGAGGTGAGGATCGAGTCGACGGTGGCCACCACACGTCCGGTCAGCTTCAGGTTGATCCAGTCGAGCACGTTGAGGAACGCCGCGGTCCGCGCGTACACCTGCGGCATGGTGTCGCGGACCAGCAGCATGTGGGCGGCGGGGTCCTTGCCGGTGGGCGACGGCATCCCCCCGGTGAGCCGCAGCCAGCGCGCGATCCGGCGCACCGACATCCCCTGGTACGCGGGGAAGCCGCCGAACTGCCGGCGCAGGTGCGGCGCGCCGCGCATGTCGAGCCAGCTGATGCAGTGGGTCAGCGGCTCGCCGGCGGCGTCCACCGCGATGGTCCCCTCACCCTGGGTGGAGGCGCAGACCGCGCCGACGGCCCGCATCTGCTCGGGGTGGGCCCGGCCCAGCTCGCCCGCGACCTGGCCGAGCGCCGTCCACCAGGCGAGGGGGTCCTGCTCGGCGCCGCCGCCGGGCAGCAAGCGCAGCGGGACGGGGCGTTCGGCCCAGCCGGTGACCGTGCCGTCGGCGGCGACCAGGGCGGCCTTCATCCCCGAGGTGCCCAGGTCGATCGCGAGGATCTGCGGTGGTGTGGCGGCCACCGGGTCAGACTCCCTCGACCAACGCGAAGACCTGGTCGAACCGGGCGAGCGCGTCGTCGATGACCTCGTCGGTGTCGGCCATCGAGGTGTACATCCGGGAGCCGGCGAGGGTGATGATGCCGTGCGCGGTGTACGCCGCGCCCATCTGCTCCATCAGCCGCTTGCGGGCCTTGTTCTCGCGCAGCAACTTCACCGGGTTGCGCATGTCCAGCAGCATCACGCCGCTGCACTCCAGGTGCACGATGGACCCCTGGTTGTACGCGACGTACGGCAGGCCGTAGGAGTCGATCAGCCGTTGCAGGCCCCGGGTGAGCCGGTCACCGGCGCGGCCGGCGATCACCGGGGCGTTGGTCCGGGCCATCTCCTCGATCGCGAAGTAGCCGGCCGCGCAGGACAGCGGGTTGGCCGACAGCGTGCCGCCGACCTGGATGTGCGCCCCGCTCCTGCCGTCCAACCCGGAGCCGAAGACCGCCATCACGTCGGCGCGCCCGCCGACGCCGCCGGCCATCGGGTAGCCGCCGGAGACCGCCTTGCCCAGCACGGTCAGGTCGGGGGTGACGCCGAAGTAGCCGGCCGCGCCGCCGAGGCCGAGCCGGAAGCCGGTGACCACCTCGTCGAAGATCAGCAGTGCGCCGAACTCGTCGCAGAGTTGGCGGACGTGCGCGTTGAAGTCGCGCGGTACCGGGCGGGTGCCGGACTCCGGGCCGACCGGTTCGACGATGACGGCGGCGGTGCCGCCGCGCAGCCGGTTCTCGATCAGTTTGCGCTTGAGCTGGCCCAGGTCGTGCGGGAAGGACTCGCGGGTGCGGCTGGTCGCGCCGAACGGGATGCCCTTGGCGTTCATCCGGTACGTGCCGGGCACCCGCAGGCCGTAGACCATCGTGTCGGACCAGCCGTGGTACGCGCCGCCGACCTTGATCACCATCTTCTTGCCGGTGAAGGCGCGGGCGCCCCGGACGGCGGCCATCACCGCCTCGGTGCCGGAACCGAGGGAGCGGTACATCTGCACGTGCGGCATGAACCGGTGGATGATCTCGGCGAGCTTGAGTTCGTACTCGTGGAACAGGCCGGTCACCGGCCCGCACTGCCGGACCACCTCGGCGACCCGCTCGTTTACCGGGGCGTAGTTGCTGCCCAGGATCGTCGGCCCGCCGGCCTGGAGGAAGTCGATGTAGGTGTTGCCGTCGCGGTCCACCAGGTACGCGCCCTCGGCCCTGTCGACGGCGAGCGGGAACGGGTAGTTGAAGGCCAGGTTGTGCTGCACGCCGCCGGGAATGCGGCTCCTGGCCCGGTCGGTGATCTCCTTGCTGGCCCGGCACTTGGTGTCGAAGTAGTTGAGCACGTCCAGCAGCGCGTCGTGGCGCAGCCCGCGTAGCGGCTGGGCGGTCAGCGCCCTGAGCCGGCGCAGCACGTCGTCGACGTCCGGGTACGCGCTGATGGCGTACCCGAGCCGAGCCGATTCGACGCCCGGCGCCTCGTCCGGCTCGGCGGTGCGGCTGGCGGCGCCGATTTCGGCGGCTACGGCGTCGGCGCTGGGCAACTGCTCGCCGGCGGGTACCCGCACCGGCTCGACCGCCTCGGTGAGCTGCGCGGCGATCCGCTTCTCGTCGGCCCGCAGCTTGCCGAAGGCGATCTCCCGGATCGCGGTCGGGATGGTGTGCACCTTCCCCGCCTCGCTGGTCAGCGCCAGCAGGTACGCGATGGAGACCTTCTCCAGCAACGCCATGTTGAACACCGCCCGGTCCGGGTCGGTGCCCACGGCGACCACCCCGTGGTTGGCGATGATGAACGCGTTGTCGCCGCTGCTCACCTTCTTCTGCACGTTGCGGGCCAGGAACCCGGTGCCCGAGGGGGCGTAGTCGATGATCGCCACCTCGCGACCGAGGAAGCGCACCTGCTCGTCGGTGAGGGCCGGGATCGGCTTGCGCAGGAAGGCCAGCGCCGAGGCGTACGGCTGGTGGGTGTGCACGATCGCGTTGACGTCCGGGCGTTCCCGGTAGATGTTGGCGTGCATCCCGCACTCGATCGACGGCTTCAACCCGGCCCCGGAGTCGTCGGGCACGTGCTTGCCGTCGAAGTCGACGATGCAGATGTCCTCGACCCGCATCCGGTCGTAGTCGTAGTTGCTCGGGGTCACCGCGTACAGCCGATGTCCGGGTACCCGGACCGAGACGTTGCCCTCGGTGGCCTTGAGGTAGCCGCGGGCGAGCATCGTCGCGCACATGTCGACGACGTGCTGGCGGGACGGGCGGTGCTGCACGGCGCTCTCCTCGGTCGGGTCCATCGGCGTCGGGTCCATCGTCGCGTGGGTGTTCCGGTCGAAACACCGTCCCGCCGGCAGCGAGAATCCGGGCCATTCTTATCCCGCCGTGACAAGATCGCGGGGTGAGTGAGCCAGTGGTCGTGACTCCCTGGCGGCGGTTGCCCGCCGACCTGGCCACCGCGATGCGCCCGCACCTGCCTGCCACCGTGGCCGCCGTGGCGGTCGCGGTCACCGAGGCCACGCCCGCCTTCGCGGCCATCGCCGACGACAAGTTCACCCGGGACGTGCACGCCGCCGTCCAGGTGGCCCTCGAACGCTTCCTCGACCTGGTCGGCACCGCCGATCCGGCGCTGCCACCCCGGTTCCGGGAGGTCTTCGTCGCGCTGGGCGCCGCCGAGGCACGCGAGGACCGTGGCCCCGAGGCGCTGCTGGCCGCGCTACGGATGGCGGCGCGGTTGCTGCTGCGCACCGCGTCGCAGTCACTGGCCCGGCTGCGGCCGGTCGACACCGAGGAACTGATCGACCTCTCCGACGCGGTCAGCGCGTACGTGGCCGAGCTGGCGGCGGCGAGCACCGACGGGTACGCCCTTCAGGTGCGCGAGCAGGCCGGTGAGGGTGACCGCCGTCGGCAGCTCGCCGAACTGCTGCTGCGTGGCGACGCCATGCCCGGCGCCGTCGAGGCGGCAGCCGCCCGGATCGGCTGGCCCGAGCTGGACGTCGTGGTGCCCGTCCTGCTGCCGCCCGACCAGGCCCGCGACGCGCGGTTCCGGTACGGCGCCGACGGCCTGGTCATCGAGCGCGCCCGGGACGCGGTGCTGCTGCTGCGGGCCGGTCCCCGGGCGCTGCGTGCGTCGCTGGCCGATGCGCTGGCCGGGCGGTGGGCCGTGGTCGGACCGGCACTGAGCTGGCCCCAGGTGCCGGTGGCGGTCCGGCTCGCTGAGCTGACTTCCGGGCTGCTCGGGCCCGTCCCGGAGCCGGTCTTCACCGACGACCACCTGGTCGCGCTGGCGCTGCGCGGTGAGCCGGGCGCGCTGTCCGTGCTCACCGCCCGCCGCCTGGCGCCGCTGGCCCACCTGCGTCCCGCGCAGCGGGAGAACCTGCTGGTGACCGTGCACAGTTGGCTGCGGCACTGGGGCTCGCGAGCCGAGGTCTCCGCCGAGCTGTTCGTCCACCCGCAGACGGTCAGCTACCGGCTCAAGCGCCTGCGCGAGCTGTACGGCGCCGACCTCGACGACCCGGCCGCCCGGTTCGAACTCCTGGTGGTCCTGGCCAACCACCTGCACACCCCGGCCCACCACCCGTAGCGGCCCGTGCCTACCCGGCACGCCCTGCCGACGCGGTCGCCCGGTAGCGGAACACGTGGCGGTAGGTCTGCGGTGTCATGCCGCTGATCCGGCCGAAATGCTGGCGCAGGTTGGCGCCGGAGCCGAAGCCGGTGCGGTGGGCGATCCGCTCCACCGGATCCTCGGTGGTCTCCAGCAGCTCCTGCGCCAGCCGGACCCGCTGCTCCAGCAGCCACTGCAACGGGGTGGTGCCGAGGATGTCCCGGAACCGTCGGGCCAGCGTTCGGGGGCTCAGGTTGGCCTCGCGGGCCAGGTCGTTGACTGACAGTGGCCGGTCGAGACGGTCACGCGCCCACTCCAGCACCGGGCTCAGGTCGGCGGGGGATGCGCCGCGTACCGGGGGCGCGGGGTACTGGGTGTGGTCGGCGGCCCGCTGCGGTGCGACCACCATCCGCCGGGCCACCTCGTTGGCCACCGCGGCACCGTGGTCCTGCCGCACCAGGTGCAGGCACAGGTCGATGGCGGCGGCCGTACCCGCCGAGGTGAAGATGTCGCCATCGGCCACGTACAGCACTCGGGGGTCGAGGTCGACGAGCGGGAACCGGCCGGCGAAGTCCTGCGCGTTCATCCAGTGCGTGGTGGCGCGGCGGCCGTCGAGCAGCCCCGCCGCGGCGATCGCGTACGCGCCGGTGCAGATGCCGACGATGCGCTTGCCCCGGGCGTACGCGATCCGCAACGCCTCGATCAGGGCGGGCGGGGGGTCGATCTGGGTGGCTCGGGCACAACCGGGCACCAGCAGCGTGTCGGCCTCGACGAGGTCGTCGAGGCCGTACGCCGGGTCGAGCCACGAGCCGCCGGTGGTACGCAGCGGACCGGGCTCGGCAGCGCACAGCCGCATCTCGTACCAGGGGTCGACGATGTCCCGCCGGTCCGTGCCGAACACCTCCTGCGGCACCGCCAGCTCGAAGATCGGCAGGTTGTCGGTCACCGCCACCGCGACGACGTGCGTACGCATGGCAGAAATCTAACGCAGCCCGGCGCCAATCCACCTGTCCGCTCTGGCCGCCCGCGGGCGACGGTGATCTCATGACTCAGACCCACCCCACCCCGGTGACCGGTGGCCGGCTGACCGCCGCCCAGGGTGCCGCCCTCTACGTCGGCGCCGTGCTGGGCACCGGGGTGATCGCGCTTCCCGCGCTGGCCGCCGAGGCCGCCGGACCCGCGTCCCTGCTCGCCTGGCTGCTGCTCGTGGTCGTCTCCGCTCCGCTCGCGGCGACCTTCGCCGCGCTCGGCTCCCGCTACCCGGACGCCGGCGGCGTCTCGACGTACGCGCGAATGGCCTTCGGGCCCCGGGCGGCGGCCGTCGTCGGCTGGTGTTTCTACTTCGCGGTCCCGCCGGGCGCCTCCGCGGCGGCGCTGTTCGGCGGTGCCTACGTCGAG
The DNA here is from genome assembly GCF_900109115.1 of Micromonospora phaseoli. GTDB lineage: Bacteria > Actinomycetota > Actinomycetes > Mycobacteriales > Micromonosporaceae > Micromonospora > Micromonospora phaseoli. The sequence continues at coordinate 760,604 of NZ_FNYV01000002.1, read as the reverse complement.
GCCGCGCTCGGTGGCGGCACGGTCACCGTGGCGGCCACCGCGATGCTGCTGATGGCGGCGGTCACCGTCACCAACCACTCGGGCGTGCAACTGGCGGGACGGGTGCAGCTCGCCCTGGCCGGCGTGCTGGTCACCTTTCTGCTGCTGGCGGTGCTGCTGTCGCTGCCGCACGCGTCCGTTGGCAATTTTGAGCCGTTCGCCCCGCAGGGCGTCACGGCCATCGGTCCGGCAGCGGCGCTGTTGATGTGGAGCTTCGTCGGCTGGGAGGCCATCACCCATCTGACGGGCGAGTTTCGTCGACCCGCGCGGGACCTGCCCCGGGCCACCGCCGCCGCGGTCGTGGTGGTCGGCGTGTTGTACCTGGCGGTGGCCTTCGCGACCATCGCGGTGCTCGGCTCGGCGGCGGCGGAATCCGATGCGCCGCTGGGCGAGCTGCTCGCGGTGGCGCTCGGCGGGGACGCCCGCTGGCTGTCCGCCGGTGCGGCGCTGCTGCTCACCTTCGGCGCGATGAACGCCTACTACGCCGGTGCCGCGAAGCTCGGTGCGGCGCTGGGCCGCGACGGTGCGCTGCCCGGCTGGCTGGCACGGGGAAGCGTGGCCGGCGAGGTGCCGCGCCGCAGCCTCGCCGTCACCGCCATCCTGGCCTTCCTGGCACTGGCCGCGGTGGTGGCCGCCGGGCTCGGCACCCGGCCGCTGGTGCTGGTCGCCACCGGCTCGTTCATCGCCGTCTACCTGATCGGGGTCGCGGCGGCACTGCGACTGCTGCCCCGGCGCAGCGGAGCCTGGTACGCCGCCGCCGCGACCATCGGGGTGGTGCTGCTCCTGCTGCTCATGACCGGCGTCTACCTGATCTGGCCGGTGGTGGTGACCGGAGCCGCGCTGCTCTACCTCCGGCTGCGCGGCCGGATCCGCTCCTGAACCGCGGCGGGCAGTTGTTACGCTGGGGGCGCTCGCACGGATCAACCGCGCGATGGGGGAACGAGGAGCGCGACATGCTTTCGGGGGACGACGACATCTCGGGGTGAGCCGCCCCGCCGCCCGTCCGGCGGCCTGTCCTGTCGTGGCCCTGTCTGCCTGTCCGGGGCGCCGATCGCGTTCCCGGCATCCTTCCCGAGGTCTCCTGCGATGTCTGACGTTTGCGTCGTCTGTACCAACCTGTCCTTTTCCTGGCCCGACGACACTCCGGTGTTCCGGGACCTGTCCTTCACCGTGCCGCCGGGCCGGACCGGTCTGGTCGCGCCGAACGGCGCCGGCAAGTCCACGCTGCTGCGGCTGATCGCCGGTGAGCTGACCCCGACCGGCGGTGGGGTGAGCGTCGAGGGTGTGCTCGGCTACCTGCCGCAGAACCTCCCGCTGGCCGGGGAGCTGACCGTGGCCGAGGTGCTGGGCGTCGCCCCGGCGTTGGCGGCGCTGCGGGCGATCGAGGCCGGCGATGCCAGCGAGGAGAACTTCGCCGCGGTCGGCGACGACTGGGACGTCGAGGAGCGCAGCCGCGCCGAACTCGACCGGCTCGGTCTGGGCGAGGTGGCCCTGGACCGTCGCCTGCACACCCTCAGCGGCGGGCAGGTGGTCTCTCTCGGCCTGGCCGCGCAGCTGCTCCGACGCCCCGACGTGCTGCTGCTCGACGAACCGACCAACAACCTGGACATCGACGCCCGGCACCGGCTGTACGCGGTCCTGGAGGACTGGTCGGGCTGTTTGCTGCTGGTCAGCCATGACCGGATGCTGCTGGATCGGATGGACCGGATCGCCGAGCTCGACGGCGGGCAGTTGCGCCTGTACGGCGGGAGCTTCACCGCGTACGCCGAGGCGGCGCGGGCGGCCCGGGACCTCGCAGAGCGCAACGTGCGCAGCGCCGAGTTGGAGGTCAAGCGGGAGAAGCGGGAGATGCAGCAGGCTCGTGAGCGGGCCGAGCGTCGCGCCGGCAACGCCGCCCGTAACCTCGGCAACGCCGGTCTGGCCCGGATCGTCGCCGGTGGACTCAAGCGCAGCGCGCAGGAGTCGGCCGGCCGGGCCCAGCAGGCACACGCCAGCCGGGTCGGCGACGCGCAGGGCCGCCTCGACGAGGCCAGCCGGGCGTTGCGGGAGGACCAGGCGCTGACGTTGGACCTGCCGGAGACCGACGTGCCCGCCGGCCGGACCCTGGTCGAGGGAGACCGGATGCAGGTGCGGCACGGCAACCGGGCGTTGTTCGCCGGAGACGGTGTCGACCTGACCATCCGGGGGCCGGAACGAATCGCGCTGACCGGGCCCAACGGGGCCGGCAAGTCCACCCTGCTGCGGCTGCTGCTCGGCGAACTGGAACCCGAGGGCGGGCAGGTGCGTCGGGCCGACGGTCGGGTGGCGTACCTGTCGCAGCGGCTGGACCTGCTCGACGAGGACCGCACGGTGGCGGAGAACCTCACCGCGTACGCCCCGGACCGCCCGCAGTCGGAGCGGATGAACCTGCTGGCCCGGTTCCTGTTCCGGGGCGCCCGCGCCCACCTGCCGGTGGGCGTCCTCTCCGGTGGGGAGCGCCTGCGCGCCACCCTCGCCTGCGTCCTGTACGCCCAGCCGGCGCCGCACCTGCTGCTGCTCGACGAGCCCACCAACAACCTGGACCTGGTCAGCGTGGGCCAGTTGGAGAACGCGCTGAACGCCTACCGGGGCGCGTTCGTGGTGGTCAGCCACGACGAACACTTCCTGCACGACGTCGATGTGCGGCGGTGGCTGCGCCTCGACGCCGGCGACCTGCGGGAGATTCCCGCGCCCGAGACCGAGTGAGGGGTACCTGGCGGGTGCGGCTGGCCGGGCGCACCTGGGACAGAACGCGGCGGTGCAGGGGGACCGGAGGCGGGCACGACGGCGGTAAGGTGGACGGTACTGACGCTGTGTGATCGGGGAGGCGGCCGTGGCGTCGAATCACCTACCCGTGCCAGATCCTCGATCTGCTGGCCGGCCAGCGTCCCGGACGGCGCCCGGCCCGCTCGTCGGCCGGGCCGGCGCCGAGCCGGTGCCGAGTCGGGTCGCCGGGGTTCCCACTCCCGTCCACGACGCCGGGACGCTGGGCTTGGTCGACCGGCCTGGACGCGACCACTGGTGGCAGCAGCTCGGTGAGCAGGTGCGCGATCGGATGGTGGCCAGGGTCGGCCCGGTGGTCGAGTGGTGGGCGGACTGCCACCACACCGACGTGCGGCGCCCGTACGCGGTCGTGTTCGGCGCGCGGGGGCTCGCCGTCGCCAAGCCGACCGTCAACGATCGGGGCGGGCCAGCGCAGCTGATCACCGTCGTCCCGTTCGTGCCGTCGTCGCTGCGACACGCGGTCGTCGTGCAGAAGCCCACGCGGCGGGTGGCCGGGCGTCCGGAGCTGCCGGCGGGCCACTCGGCACCCTCGGCAGTGGGAGAGGTGCCGTTGCCCCGGCAACTGCGCGACCTGCTCGGCAACCTGCCGGCGGAGGCGCAGGCGCGACTGCAGTGGCCGTTCGTCAATGGTGACGTGCTCGACGAGAGCGATCGTTACTACCATGGCGGCAGCAACGAGCTGGACGTCTGGGCCTACCTCGCCGGACGCAGGTGGGTGACGTTCGTGTCCGGCCACGGCATCGGGCTGTCCGGGCCGGTGCACCGGGCCTCGTGGCGGCTGATCTGCCGGCAGGCCGAGGTCGCCGGACGATGAGACGCTCCCCGGACGAGCCGGATTTCTACACGGTGCTGGGCGTGGCGGCCGACGCCACCGAGGCCGAGATCCTCCGCGCGTTCCGCCTGCAGGCGCTCGTCCACCATCCCGACCGGGGCGGCGACGCCCACGCCTTCCGGCTGCTGTGCCGCGCCCGGGAGACGTTGCTCAACCCGGGTCGGCGGAGCGCGCACGACCGGCGGCGGCGCAGTGCGGATACGGCGCCGGGCCGGTCCGAGCCGCCGCCCGGCCCGGAGCAGGGCGCCGCCGATCCGTTCGAGTGGGCGCCGGGCGCCGCGGATCCGTTCGAGTGGGCGCAGGGCGCCGGGCCGAGCAGCGAGGGGCGGTCGCGCCGGACCGCCGGATCGCAGGCGTACCACGACCCGTTCTCGGCATACCAGGCTGGCTACTCGTGGCGGCGCAGCGACCGGTTCGCCTGGTGGCAGGGAAAGCCCCAGTGATGGTGGCGGTGGCGACGGGGATCGCACCGTGCGGTCCGGGGTTCACTTGCAGGACAGATCGACCACGCCGGGGCCCAGCCCGGCCGGCACCAGGAGGCGCTGGCCGGCATTGAGGGCGGTCCGCTTGCCCATGTCGTTGATCTCCTGCAGTTTCTTCACCGTGGTGTGGTGCTCACAGGCGATCTCGCTGAGGGTGTCGCCGCGCCTGACCACGACCGTGTCGTAGCGCAGGAGAATGGACGGCAGCACAAGCGAGGGGAGGGGCTGCGGCCAGGACGGGACGGGTGGCGCGTCGGTGGGCAGCAGCGGAGTCCACGCCGTCGGCCTGGGCGAGCTCGGCCAGTTGCCCGGAATGTTGGCGGCGGTCGGCGGGTAGCGCTCCGAGCCGTCCGACCCGATCAGCGCGATCCCCCATGCTCCACCGAGGACCACCAGCACCACCACCGTGAAATTGCGGACGGCACGCTGCCGTGCGACCTCCTCGGCGACGAAGTCCGGCAGTCCGGCGGCGATGTCCACGCCGGTGGTCCGCCCGGCCGGGGCCGACACGGTCCGCAGCAGCAGCGGCACCGGGGCTCGGACGTCCACCCCGCGGTCCGCCAGGTCCCGGCGGAGCGCGCGCACGGCCGAACCGTTGCGGGCGGCGGCGGCCACCAGCTCCTCCAGCTCCTGGCCGGTCTCCTCGCTCGCGACCAGGAGGTAGCCCTTGGTCCAGCTGAGCACCCACTGCGCCCGTCCGGCACCGGCCAGCGCCTGGCCGACCAGCGCGTACAGCGCCTCGGCGAGCTGCTGTTCGGGCTCGGGTGCGTCGGTCAGCCGGCGGGCCAGCTCGGCCTGCCTGCCCTGTTCCAGCAGATCGAGGACCGTGTCGAGGGTGGGTCGCGCGGACACCGAGGTGCCCCGCGCGGCCTCCAGCAGCAGGCTCGCGAGCTCGACCGCGAACGCCTCGGCGGCGGCGTCGGCCCAGGTGGCCTGCGGCAACCCGGTCGGCCGGCTCGTTGCCTGCGCGAACATCTTCCGCTGTACGCGCAGCACCGGCGCCCGGTCAGCCAGCAGCGGCCCCTCCTCGGCAGTGTCGGCGTCGCCTGCGGGCTGCGTCTCGATCATCTGCAGTCGGTGGGCCAGCGGTGGGTGGGAGTCCAGCCAGGAGCGGTTCGTCTCGACCGGGTGCGCCCGCAGGTCCGCCAGCCGTTCCCGGACCAACGGATCGTCCAGCATGACGGTGAACGTCCCGAACAGATCCTCCGGCACGAAGCCGAGCCGCTGCACCGGACGTACGAACATGTCGAGGTACCCGGTCCAGGCGTGCCCGAGCGCGTGGACCCTGCGTAGCGCCTCGGCCGTCACGGCCGGTCCGACCATGGCGGCCGCGCGGGCATCGGCCTCCAGCTCCTGGCGGCGGCGCACCGCGAGCGAGACCCACAAAAAGATCTTGGTGTACGCGCCGACCACCGCCTGGTAGAACCAGGCGTACCCGGTCATACCCTGCCCCGACTGCACTGTCATCCGCAGCCGGAAGAGCGCGGAGTGCAGCGATGCCGCGCCGCGGTAGGTGACCGCACCGAACCGGGTGTGCCGGCCGGCGTAGTGACCGAACTCGTGGCAGAGCACCGCCCGCAGTTCCGCCGGTGTCAGCTGGGTCAGCAACGGCACACCGAGGTACATGGTCCGCTCGCCGACGGCGAAGCCGAGCATCCGGGCTTCCTCCGACACCGCCGCGTTGACCTCGGGGGTGAGGTAGATGCGGGTCGGCGGCCGGGTGTCCAACTGGCCGGCCAACTCCTCGATCAGCCGCCACAGCGCGGGAGCCTCGCGGCGGGGCACGAGAACCGCGCCGGGTGGTGGCTCCTCCACCCGGCTGACCGACGCGACCCCGTAGAGCAGTGCGAAGACGGCCGAGATACTGCCACCGACCACGAGCGACCAGTTGCCGCCGCTGGTCGGCGAGGCGAACGCGGCCCAGAGGGCGAGCGCGACGAGCGCCGTGTTCACCGTGACGAGGATGAACGCCAACACGTACACCCCGGCGAGCAGCGCGACCGCGAGCACCCCCCGGAGCCAGGCCAGCAGCGCGCCTGCCGGACCTGGCTTCCAGGCGCGGCTGTGGTGCTCCGCCGGGCGGCCGCCGCCGCTCACCCGTCCTCCGCCAGTCGCTGGGCCAGAGCAGCGCGGGCCCGCTCCAGCGCCTGCGGATCGGCCTCGACGGCCGCCCGCAGCCATGCCTGCGTGTCGAGCAACACCCGGACCAGCTGGTCCTGGCCCGCACCGATCCGCTGCGCCTCGAACCGGCCCCGCCATACCGCGCTCATCCCGGCCACCAGCGGCGCTCGTCCGTTCACCTCGTCGGCCGCCATCCCCAGCGCCTCCCTCAGCGTCTGACGCGCCTTGGCCACGTTGGCGGCCACCCCGCCGCGGCTCATCCGCAACGTTGTTGCGATCTCCTGCTGCGACCGGCCTTCCAGGCAGAACAGCACCAGCGTGATTCGCTGGCGGGGCGGCAGCGTGGCGAGCAGGCGGAGCACCTCGCGCGCCTCCGCGGTCTGCTCCGGGCCCGCCTGCACCGGTACGGGCAGGTGGAGCAGCCGCTGCTGGCCGGCCTTGCGCTTGCGGTACGCCTTCCACAGGCGCTGGACCATGACCCGGCGAGTCCACGCCTCGGGCGTGTCGTAGGCGGCGATCCGGTCCCACACCCGGTACGCCTCGACGAACGCCTCCTGCGTCGCGTCCTCGGCGTCCGCCCGGTCGCCGCACAACATGATCGCTTGCGCCAAAGTGGAGGAGTAGGTACATGCGAAGAACGTCGTGAAGTCGCGCTGCCGCCCGACCGGCTCGGCGTTCATCGGCCGACCTCCGATGCCGGTAGGACTGGCGCCCTTCGCACGATCACCGCTCCGTCCGGCCCGGTGGTCTCCACCACCCCGCCCGGTCCGGCCACCCACAGCAGGACGGCCATGTTCTCCGCCCGTGCGCGGGCCCTCGCCGGCCAGGTGTAGAGCGACACCAGCGAGTAGGCCAGCCGGGCACCCACCACCACAATCACCAATACGACAGTGTCCACCATGTACCGCGTCCTTTCTCCGCCTACCGACATCGACACCCGAATACAGCCAGCCGGGCCCGGAAGGTTTACTCGGACGGCCCGATCCCGTACGGGGTCCGCAGGTCGACGCGTCCGGGCAGGTCGGAACCCTCGCGGTCGCTGATGGTGAGCGAAGTCACGTTCCCGTTGCCGGCCGACCCCGCAGGTCGGGGCGGACGGGCCTTGCCGAGCGGTTGAACGAGTGTTTAATCTGGTGTCGTGACGTCGATGGGCGTGGGATCGGGGAGCGGTGGCGAGTTCGCCACCGCCGACCGGATCCGCGACGCTGCCATCCGGCGGTTCGCCCGCGACGGCTTCCGCGCCGGGCTGCGCACCGTCGCCGCCGACGCCGGGGTGACCGCCGGTCTGGTCATCCACCACTTCGGCTCGAAGGCCGGGCTGCGTCGCGCCTGCGACGAGCGCGTGCTGGAGATCATGCGCCAGGAGAAGACCAAGGCGCTGACCGACGGCACGGCGGCGATGCTGCTGGCCCAGATGGCCGGGGTCGAGCAGTACGCGCCGATGGTGCAGTACCTGCTGCGCAGCATGCAGGCCGGCGGGGAGCTGGCGCTCAAGCTGGTCGAGCACATGATCACCGACGCTGAGGCGTACCTGTCCGCGGGGGAGGCCGCCGGGGTGGTCCGGCCCAGCCGCAACCGCCCGGCCCGCACCCGTTACCTGGCCTACCAGGCCACCGGCAGCATGCTGCTCTGGTTCACCCTGCACGGCGCGGACGTGCCCGCTGAGGAGTTCGCCGCCCTGTTCCGCCGGTACGTCGAGGAACTCGCGCTGCCCGCGCTGGAGCTGTTCACCGAGGGGCTGCTCGTCGACCGGTCGATGCTCGACGAATACCTGATGTACGTACCGGATCCGCCGCCGGCCGGCGACCCGGACCGCACTGCGGGCTAGCCACCACGCTCCCGCGTGGCCTCTTCATCCAGGAACACGCGAACCACACCGCGAATCACGTGAACGGCGAAGCATGCGGACCTCCTGCGTACCCGCCGCGATCGACCACACCGGACCCCAGGCTGCCCTGGGCTTCCTCGAACGAGGTCAACGACCATGACTGCTGCCATCGACATCCAACACATCGACAAGTCCTTCGGGCGGGTCAAGGCGCTGGACGGTCTCGACCTGCGGGTCGAGACCGGCACCGTGCACGGCTTCCTCGGCCCCAACGGCGCCGGCAAGTCGACCACCATCCGGATCCTGCTCGGGCTGCTGCGCGCCGACGCCGGTCAGGCCCGGATGCTCGGCGGCGACCCCTGGGCCGACGCGGTGACCCTGCACCGCCGACTCGCCTACGTGCCCGGCGACGTCGAACTGTGGCCCAACCTCACCGGCGGGGAGGCGATCGACCTGTTCGCCCGGCTGCGTGGCGGCACCGACCCGGTCCGCCGCGACGAGCTTTGCCAGCGTTTCGACCTGGACCCGAGCAAGAAGGGCCGCACCTACTCCAAGGGCAACCGGCAGAAGGTGGCCCTGATCGCGGCCCTGGCCAGCGACGTGGAGCTGCTCCTGCTCGACGAGCCCACGGCCGGGCTGGACCCGCTGATGGAGGCGGTGTTCCAGGAGTGCATCCGCCAGGCCAAGGACGCCGGGCGGACCGTCCTGCTCTCCAGCCACATCCTCGCCCAGGTCGAGGTGCTCGCCGACCAGATCTCGATCATTCGGCAGGGGCAGATCGTGGAGACCGGCTCGCTGACCGAGCTGCGTCACCTCACCCGTACCTCGGTGGACGCCGTGACCGACCGACCGGCCGACAATCTCGCCGGCCTGGCCGGCGTGCACGGGCTGCACACGCAGGACGGCCACGTCCGCTTCGAGGTCGACGGCGACCAGCTCGCGGCCGTGGTCCGCGAGCTGGGTGAACTCGGGGTGCAGGGGCTGACCGTCCGGCCGCCGACGCTGGAGCAGTTGCTACTGCGCCACTACGGCGACCAGCGCGTCCGCGACGGTGCTGCGCAGGTGCGGTCATGACCACCGCGACCGCCAGCCGCTCGGTGCCCGCCCTGGCCCGCCGGGCGAGCGCCGTCACCGGCACCGGCACCCTGCTGCGGTTCATGCTGCGCCGCGACCGGATCCGCTTCCCGGCGTGGACGCTCGGCCTGACCCTGCTGATGACGTACTTCGCCACCGCGCTGGACACCATCGTGCAGAGCCCGGCCGACCTGGCGGGGATGACCGCCTTCACCGGCAGCCCCGCCGGCGCACTCTTCGGTGGGCGCGGTTTCGGGTTCGACGAGCTGACCCTCGAACGTTTCCTCGCCGGCCAGTACGGCCTCTATGTGGCGGTCGGAGCCGCCCTGATGGGCCTGCTCACCGTGGTGCGGCACACCCGGGCCGAGGAGCGCTCCGGCCGGGCCGAGCTGGTCCGCGCCAACGTGGTCGGCCGGTACGCCCAGCTCACCGCCGCGCTGGCCCTCGCCGCCACGATGGCGCTGCTGGTCGCGCTGCTGATCGGCGGGCTGCTGATCAGCCGGGGGTACGACCCGGGCGGATCGCTGCTGTTCGGCGCCTCCGTCGGCGCGGTGGCGCTCGCCTTCGCGGGTGTCGCCGCGGTCACCGCCCAACTGTCGGAGTACCCACGGGCCGCCTCCGGCATGGCCGGCGCCGCGCTGGGCGCCGCGTTCGTGCTGCGCGGACTGGGCGACATGGCGGCGGTGCAGGGCAGCGGCCCGTCCTGGCTGTCCTGGTTGTCCCCGATCGGCTGGTCCCAGCAGACCGCGCCGTACGTCCATGATCGTTGGTGGCCACTGGCCGTCTCGCTGGCGTTCACGGCGGCCGCCACCGCGATCGGCTTCGCGCTGTCGGCGCGCCGGGACTTCGGCGCCGGCCTGGTGCCGCCGCGCCCGGGCTCGCCGCGGGCCGCGGCCTGGCTGGCCAGCCCGTTCGCGCTGGCATTCCGGCTGCACCGGGCCAGCCTGATCGGCTGGAGCGCCTCGCTGCTGGTCGCCGGCCTGGCCTACGGCTCGTTCACCCAGCCGATGCTCGACGGTTTCGAGAACGCACCCGAGGACCTGGTGGCCATCATTGGCGGTGCGGACAATCTGCTGGCCGGATTCCTCGGCATGTTGGGCCTGACGATGGCGCTCACCGTCGGGGTCTACGCGGTGCTGGCGGTGCAGAGCCTGCGCGCCGAGGAGGCCGAGGGACGGGCCGAGTCGGTTCTCGCCACCGCGGTGAGCCGCCGGGCCTGGCTCGGCAGCCACGTGGCGGTGGCGGCGCTCGGCGTACCGTGGCTGCTGCTCGTCGCCGGCCTGGGCATGGGGATCGGAGCGGCGGTGAGCACCGGCGACGCGGGGCTCCTCGGTGACCTGGTGCTCGGCCACCTCGCGCACACCCCGGCGGTCTGGCTGGTCCTCGCCGCAGCCGCCCTGCTGTACGCGGCGGCCCCGAGGGCGTTGCCGGTGGTCTGGGTGGTGCTCGGCTACGGGCTGATCGCCGGGTACTTCGCCCCGATCCTCGAGATTCCGGAGGGCGCGCTGCGGCTGTCGCCGTTCGAGCACGTCGGGGAGTACCCCCTGGAGGAGGTCAGCGTGGTCGCGGTCGTGGTGCTGGCCGTGCTGGCCGGCGGGTTGGTCCAGGCCGCCGTGACCGTGTTCCGTCGACGCGATCTGGCTGGCGGCGCCTGACGCGTCGGACCCGTCGGTGTGTCGGTTCGGCACACCGGCGGGCGGATCGGCGGGGCCTGCGCGGTCAGAACGGGCTGAGGATCAGACCGGCCGCACGAGGGTCGCCGTCGTGCACCAGCGACTCGAAGGCCCCGACGTCGTCGAAGGCGAACGCGTACGCCTTGCCGTCGCGCATGTTGGCGTGGATGATCCGGGCGTAGTGGGTGGTCGGGTTGCTCCGGTAGAACTCGGCCGTGTTGGTGCTGGGCTGGGTGTGGATGGTGCCGAGGGTGCCCCGGTTGAGCGCCGCGCACAGGGTCCGGGTCGGGCCGGTCGCCGAACGGCGCCACGGTGAGTGTCCGGGTGGTGTACGCGTTCCACGCCGAGGCGATGTACGGGTCCAGGTAGATGGGGCTGAACAGGCCGGCGCCGGCCGCCTTGCCCGGTGCCAGCACCCGCAGCACGGTGCCGTCGACGCGGGTGTGGACGGTGCTCGCCCAACCGGACTGGGCGCGGATGCCGTTGATGATGGCGTTGCGGCCGTTGGCCACCACGTCGCCGGTCCGGTTGGTGACGCCGTTGGCCGGTAACCTGGTCTGTCAATAGATGCATGGCGATATCGGGAGGTCGGGGGGTTCGCGGTGTCGCCGCCGGCCCGAAGGGTGTGGCGAAGTCCACGGCGAGGCGTTAGGCTCCGGCGCGATGAACCTCTCTCTCAGATTGGGGGTCCCGTTCGTGCATGGTGAGTGCTGATGCGCTCCCCGGCCGCGAACGCGGAATCCCGCCTCTCCCTCTGGCGGCAGGTACGCGAGTACGCCGTGCCGCCCTCCATGATCAAGGACGCGACGGCTCGTCGCCGTACCGGTGACTGGGCCGGGGCGTGCGCCGCTGCCCGCGTCGACGTCGACCTGAACCTGCGCGCCGTGGCCCGTCAGCATGGCCGGCAGCTGGCCGCCGTCCTCCGAACCGATCTCCGACACCTCGCACCCGACCTGCTGCGCTGGCACCTGCCGCGAGTCGCTCCGGACGGGCTGCTGCGGCCGGCACTGACCGTCTCGCTGGCCCGGTACCCGGTATCCGAACGCGACGGCGCCGAGCCGGTGCACCTCGTGGCCCGGACGCCACCGGCCTGGGCAGACGCGGGCCAACGATTCAGCCTGGCGCTGTGGACCGGAGGCCGGGACGACAACCACAGCCCGCATCCGCACTCCCGCCCAGATCGTCGGTTCCGTCTCGACCTGCACCGACACCTCTGGGACGTGCGCCGGGCCGACGAGTTGGCCAGCCGGTCAGGTGTGCAGCCAGTACCCACCGCGGACAGTCCCGCCCCGTGCTGGGCCGACCTGCGGGCCCGCGGATACGCCGTGCGCCAGTGGGCGGCCGAGGCTGACCTGCTGCTCCGGGCCGAGGGCCTGACCAGCGGTTCGGTCATGGTGCGGCTGGGGGCACGACGTCGACTCGTGCTGGACGTCGCACCGGCCGCCGCCAACCGCTCGCCGAGCATCCGGACGGCCCGGACCGGCCGGGCGGCTCCCGCGACGCTGCCGGTGCTGCCGGACGCCGCGACCTGGATACCGCCCGATCTCGAACTGCTGCGCCGGGGACTGATCGACGTCGACCAACTCCACCCGCTGGTGGCATCGGCGCTCGTGCCCGGTATCCAGCCGACCGGATCACCTGCGGACCCGGTGGTCGCGCAGCCGATGGTGGCCTGCGGGGGCGGCTGGCACCGGATCGGCCTGGTGGACGGGGTACTCACCCCCCTGGATCACGACCGGGCCGAGATCCACCGGGAGGAGCTGCTGGCCGCCCTGACCGGTACCCCGCTGGCCTGCCTCCGGGCGATCGACGAGGCGCACCGCAACCCGGCCTGCCTTCCCGACGTCCGGGCCCGGCTGGACCACGGGGACATCACCGGTGCGCTGGCCGCCGTCGGGGCCCTGCTCGGACCCGACGCGTTGCTGCGGGACGGAAACCTGCGGCAGGAGTTGGAGAACGCCGCGCAGCGGCGACTCGCGTACGGAATGTTCCGGGCCGGGCTGACCGGACACGCACCTCCCCCCTCCGTCCGGGACTGGACAGCCAAGCGCGACTGTCGCTCCCACCCGCGCCACACCACTCTCCGCTGACCAGCGGAGACCTCTTCCTCACGGCCGGCCTGAGGTCGGCCCCGTCGCGACCACAAGGTGATCCCACATGCGTGCCACCCGTACCTCGACCGACCCGACCCGGCAGTTGGACGTCGCCGCCGACCTGCTCGCGCTGCTCGCCGACACGACCACCGAGCCCCGTTTCGACCCGCAGTTGGAGGCACTGACCCTGGCCGTCGCCGCCGACCTGCCGGTGCTGCTTTGGGGTGAACCGGGAATCGGCAAGACCGCCGCGCTCACGCAGCTCGCCACCACCCTGGACCTGCCACTCACGACGGTGATCGCCAGCGTCCACGAGCCCTCCGACTTCTCCGGACTGCCGGTCGTCGGTGACGATCCGGCGACCCAGGGTGTCCCGATGGCACCACCGGACTGGGCGGTTCGCCTGGTCGACGCCGGCCGTGGCCTGCTGTTCCTGGACGAGCTGTCGACCGCCCCACCCGCCGTGCAGGCGGCCCTGCTCCGCCTCGTGCTGGAACGGCGGATCGGCAGCCTGTGCCTGCCGGCCGAGGTGCGGATCGTGGCCGCCGCCAATCCGCGATCCTCGGCGGCCGACGGCTGGGAACTCAGCCCGCCGCTGGCCAACCGCTTCGTGCACCTCCGGTGGACCCACGACCACGAGGTCGTCGTACGTGGCATGGCCGGCACCTGGCCGCAGGCGACACTGCCCCGGCTCGACCCGCACCAACTGCCGCAGGCGGTCACCTTCGCCCGCCGCGCGGTGTGCGGACTCCTCTCGGCCCGCCCGACGCTCGTGCACCGGCTGCCCACCGGCGAGGCCGATCGGGGCGGCCCGTGGCCGTCGCCGCGCAGCTGGGAGATGACCCTGCGCCTGATCGCCTTCGCCACCGCCGCCGACACCTCCAGAGAGGTCCTGTCGATGCTGGTACGGGGCACCGTGGGGGACGGGCCGGGGCTGGAGCTGCTGGCCAGCCTGGACCGGATGGACCTGCCGGACCCGGAGGTGCTGCTGGCCGATCCGACCGCCGCGGTGCTGCCCGAGCGGGGTGACCTGCGCCAGATCGTGCTGGACGGCGTGGTGGAGGCGGTACGCCGGCGGCCGGAACGGTCGCGCTGGGATGCGGCCTGGGCGTTGCTGGTCCGGGCGCTGGAGACGGGTGCCCCGGACGTGGTGGTCGTCCCCGCGTCCACCCTGGCCGGGCTGCGCCGGGACGACTGGGACGTGCCCGCGTCGATCGAGCGACTCGCCGGGGTGGTCTCCCTGTCGCGTCGGGCGGACCAGGTGGCAGCCCGGATCGCGGCCGGTGCCCGCCGATGAGCGCCGAGCTCACCCGGACGCTGGACCGGGACAAGCTCTTCACCGCCCGGCTGCACGCCGCCCGGGTCCGGCCCTACCTGGCTACGGCGCTGTTCGCCCTGCACGTGGTCGAGTCCCGGCGGGTGCCGACCATGGCGGTGGACCGGCACTGGCGGTGCTACGTCTCGCCGATGTTCGTGGACCGGACCCCGGTGGAGGAGCTCGCCGGGGTGTGGGTGCACGAGGTCACGCACCTGCTCCGGGACCACCACGGGCGGGGTGACCGGGTGGCCAGGGAACGCGGCCTGACCGGGCCGGGGGAGCGGCTGCGGATGAACATCGCGGCGGACTGCGAGATCAACGACGACATCTTCGGCGACGGGCTGGCCCGTCCCGACGGCGCCGTCGACCCCGGCAGCCTGCAACTGCCCGAGGGGCAGCTGATGGAGGACTACCTGCGGCAGTTCCGGCTCGGGCCGCGTACCCAGCACCTGGCCTGGCTGGACTGTGGCAGCGGCGCCGACGGATTGGAGCGGGGGTGGGACCTCGGGCCGGACGGAGCGGACGGGCTCAGCGCGCAGGAACGCGACGCGGTGCGGTTCCGGGTGGCCGAGGGCATCAACGGCCGCCCGGGAAGCGTGCCCCAGGGCTGGCGGCGGTGGGCGGAGCAGGCGTTCCATCCCCCGCAACCGTGGCGGGAGCTGCTGGGCGCGGCCGTCCGCTCGGCGGTCTCCGCGTCCGGCGTGGGCGAGGACTACACCTACGGCCGACCGTCGCGGCGCGCCGCCGGCCTGCCCGGCGTGGTCCTGCCGGCGCTGCGACGCCGACCGCCACAGGTCTGCGTCATCGTCGACACCTCCGGCTCGGTCAGCGATGCCGAACTGGGCAGCGCGCTGCTCGAGGTCGCCGCCATCTCCCGGGCCGTGGGCGGTCGGCGTGACCTGGTGACCGTGCTGCCCTGCGACGCGGCGGCCCGGGTCGTCCGTCCGCTGTGCCGGGCCGAGGACATCCCGCTGGTCGGCGGGGGCGGCACCGACCTGCGCGCCGGTTTTGCCCGTGCGTTGCGGAGCCGACGCTGCCCGGACGTCATCGTCGCGCTGACCGACGGGCAGACGCCGTGGCCGACCTCGCGACCACCCTGCCGCACGGTGGTGGGGCTGTTTCCCCGCGAGTCCCGGTGTCACGAGGACGATCCCGACTACCTGCCGGACTCGCCACCCGACTGGGTGCGGGTGGTGACCATCGGATCCACCCCCGCCGCCCGGTGACGCCGATGCTGCGGATGATCAGCTCGGCGGCGCCTCGGGCAGCTCGTCGCGGGCGCGGGCCCGTACCCCGATCGCGCGCATCGCCTCCGCGTAGCGCCGGTACGCCTGTGCGGCCTCGCCGTGCCGGCCCGCCGCCACCAGCGTCCTGATGAACTCGCCGTGCACCCCCTCGTCGTAGGGCTCCAGCTCCAGGGCGCGGCCGAGCAGGCGGACCGTCTCGTCGATGTCGTGCCGGCCACGCGCCAGCTCACGCACCACCCGCAGGTAGACCCGACGCGCCTCGACGCGCGTCGACGCAGCCCAGTCGTCGTACGGCTCGTCCTCCAGGAACTCGCCCCGGTAGCGCCGCTCGGCGAGCAGCAGTGCCGCCCGCCCCTGGGCGGTCTCGCCCTGCGCGGTCAGGTGCAGGCCGTGCGCCGCCTCGGTCAGGAACTCCTCGATGTCGAGTTCCACGTGACCGAGGTCGAGGGCCAGGCTCGCGTGCGCAGCGACGACGAAGTGGTCCGTCGGCGCGCGCCGCTCGGGATCGAGCACGGCGCGGAGGGTGGACAGCGCCACGGAGAGCCGGTGACCGACCCGACCCGGGTCCTGGTCGGGCCAGAGCAGCTCGCCGAGTTGTTCCCGGGAGATCGCCCGACCACGCCGGGCCGCGAGGATCCGGAGCAGGTCCCGTGCCTTGCGCGACTGCCACGCCGTGGCCGGCACGGGCGTGCCGTCCAGGTACAGCTCGAACCGGCCGAGGGTGCGGATGCGCGCCCGTGGGCCGGCGGGCCGCGGGCCGGGCGGCGGTACCCCGAGCGCCGCCAGCCGGTCGGCGGCCAGGTGGGCCCCGAGGCGCTCCGACGGGTCCGCCCCAGGCAGCCGACCGAGCAGCACCGCGACCCGATCCGCCGCCACCCGCGCGCCGATGTCCCGCAGGATCGCCGCCCCCTCCCGCCAGGCGCGGCGGGTGGCGGCCAGGTCGGTGGCGGCGGCCCCGCGAAGCTCCAGCGCCTCGGCCAGCGCCGCGCGGTCGCGGTGCCGGCGGGCGGCGTCCGAGGCGGTCACCGCCACCTCGGCCGCCCGGGCCCGGTCACCGGTCTCCAGCGCCACCCAGCCGAGCGCGAGCCGGGCGGTGGCGGAGTCCGGCCCGCGTTCCAGATCGACGGCCCGCTGGGCCAGGGCGATCGCCGCGCCGGCGTCCTCGGCGACCAGCACCCGGGCCAGACCGGCGAGGGCGGGCAGCTGAACCTGCTGGTCGTTGAAGGGCTCGCTGGCCCGCAGCGCCTCCTCGAACGCCGCCCGGGCCAGGCTGGCGCGACCCCGCAACGCGTGGATCTCCCCCAGACCCACCAGGGCGTACGCCACCTTGTGCGAGCCCATCCGTTGCAGGATCGGCACGGCCCGTTCGTAGCACGCCGTCGCCTCGGCCAGCTGACCGAGATGGAAGTAGGCTGTGCCCTCGTTGCAGAGCGCCAGCGCGAGCATCGCGGCGTTGCCGCTGGCGTCGGCCAACTCCACCGCGGGCCGTAGCTGGGCCAGCGCCTCGGCGTACCGGCCCTCACCCACCAGCGCGGAGGCACGGTTGGCTCGGATGCGGGTGACCTGCACGGTGTCGCGGGCCGCCTCGGCGGCCCGCAGCGCCTTCTCGTGATGCTCGTCGGCGGCCGGTCGGTCGCCGCGCAGCTTGGCCTCCAGCGCCAACGCCGCGTGCGCGGCGGCGAGCGCGTCGTCGCCGCCGACCGCGACCGCCGCCGCCAATGCCCCGTGCGCGTGGTCCCGGCACGCGGTGGCGTCCCCGGTCGTCCAGTACGCCGCCGCGGCCCACGCCAGCAGGCGCACGTTGTCGGTGGACGGCTGCGCGTCGAGCCGCCCGCGTCGGAAGACGTCGAGGGCGGCCCGAGGATCGCCGCGCAGATAGTGCACGAGTCCGTACCGCCAGGCGAGTCCGGCCGCGAGGTGCTCCCGGTCCTCGGCCAGCGTGCCGTACCCGGCGATCGCGGCGTCGAAGTCTCCCCGGATCTGCAGGGCTTCGCCGCGCAGCATCCGCAGGTCGGCCGTGAGTGCCTGCTCCGGCAGCGACCGGCAGGCCTCGACGATGGTCTCGGCGCCGCCCGAGGCGAGCAGGGCGGTGCCGTGCTCGGCGAGCAGGCCCGCCGTGGCCTGGCCGGCACCGGATCGCCCGAACGACCGCAGGGCCGGCATCAGTAGGCCGTGCCCGGCGTACCACGTCGCCGCCCGCGAATGCAGGCGTCGCGTCTGGGGCGCGCCCATCGGCAGACACCGGCGGACGACGTCGGCGACGACCGGCACCAGTCGGTACTGCGGGCCACCCGCCGTCAGCGGGCCGAGAACACCGGCGCGCACCAGCTGGGTCAGGAGCTGACCGGCCCGCCGGTGCCCGAGGAGTTGGCACAGGTCGGTGTGGACCGGGTCGAGGTGCGCCGCGTCCCGCAGCAGCTGGCGCGCCTGCGACGGCAGCTCCGCCAGGACTTCGCGCATCAGATAGGACTCCAGCGGCGTTCCGGGGCCGGCCAGGTCCTCACCGTCCGCGCCGCTGGCGCTGGCCGTCTTCGCGGCCAGCGTGACCAGCGCCGGCCAGCCGGCGGTCGCGGTGTGGATCCGGGTCGCGAGGGTCGGGTCGGTCAGGCCGTGATCGGTGGCCAGCAGGGCCGACACCTGTTCGGGCGAGAGTGTCAGCTCGGCCGGCCCGATCTCGGTCAGCAGCCCCGCCGGTATCCGGTGCGTTGCCGGCGGGTACCGGGTCAGCAGCACGATCCGCAGCCGCTGTGCAAGCAGCTCCACGGCGTCCAGCAGCGTCCGCAGCTGCCGGTGGGACAGCCGTGGCACGTCGTCCAGGACCAGCCAGGCCGGTTCGTCTCCGGCCGGGTCGACGGCGCACCGGGCGCCCAGGACGGCGAGCCGCTCCGGAGCGGAGGTGGCCAGGGGAATGGCTTCCGCGCCGTCGCACCAGCGCACCGGACGGTCCACCAACCAGCCGCGTACGGCGCTGGTCTTGCCGTAGCCGGCTGCGGCGACCACGAGGGTGCACCGTCGGTTCAGCAGCCGGTCCTCCGTCACGCTCATTCGACGCCTTCCGGTGGAAGCTGGTCCACCTCCATTTGGCGCCCTGCCGGCCACGGTGCGTACGCCAACGTCGCCGTTGCGACACCTGGGACCGGCGGAATTGATGCCACTTTGACGGCGCTCTGACCCCGGCCGCCCACGATGGCCAGGGTCAGCGGGTCCGTGCGGCCCGCGTACCGATCGATCGGGATGAGGAGCTGCCATGACAAGACTGCTGTCCGGACGCGCCCTGCTCGCCGCGCTGGTCGTCGCGCCGACGCTGGCCGCGGTGACCGCCGCGCCGGCCTCGGCCGCGCCGGCGGACGCCGCGGGTGATTCGACGCCGGGGGTGTACAGCGACGAGCCGGTGGACCGGGAGATCGAGCTGGCGCGACTCGGCTACCGCAACGGCGTACGGGTGGTGTTCTCCCGCGACGAGGAATCCGGTGACTGGGGTCTGCGGCAGGACGGGCAGATCGACCGGAACGCGCCGCTGGTGAACGACGACGACCGCACCATGCTGGAGGCGTACCTGCGCATCACGCCGAAGGACGTGCCGGTCCCACGGGAGCTGCTGTCGGAGCCTCCGGCCGGCACGCCGACCCCGCCGGAGTTGGCCGGCCGGACCATCGCACCATCCCCGGTGGTCGCGGAGAACCTCGCCGTGCCGTCGGGCGGTGCGGCCACCGCGGCGGTGTCGACCTGCTGGGACCTGTACTGGAACTGGCACCACTGGCTGGAGCTACCCGGTCACCCCAACCCGGGCTCGGTGTTCCACCCGGCGAAGACCTACTACTCGTCCAGCTTCGGCGGGATGGCCCGGTACTCGCACAGCTACCTGGCCAACTGCGGCGGGTACGCCCGCCACCGTATCTACTACAAGTCGTTCGGCTCGTACAAGAAGCACCACGACTACGAGGTGCCGGACTGGCACTGGCAGGCGGTGAAGAAGGGCTCGGTGCACCGCTACCGCAAGGTGCACTACGACGCCACGTCGGGCGATACCCGCAACGGCAAGTACAGCTGACAGCGCCGGCCGGGCCGCCTCGTCCACCGGGCCGGGGCGGCCCGTCCAGCTGTACCCGGAACCTCAGAGCTGGTCCCGCACCCATCCGGCGAGCAGCCGGGCACAGGCGTCGACCGACTCCTTCCAGGTGCGCTCCGCCCCGGCGCCGGCCTCGTCGCTGACCTGCTTGATCAGACGCACCGGCACGCCGAACCGCCGTGCCGTCGAGGCCACCGCATAGCCCTCCATGTCCACCAACTGGGCTCGCTGGGCCAGCGCGGCGCGTACGTCGTCGTCGGCGATGAACTGGTCGCCGGTGGCCAATGTCGGGCCGTCGCCCAGGGCCAGCGGCGCGCCGACGGTCTGGCCGGTGAGCCTGCGGATGAACTCCGTGTCCAGGTCGTGCTGTAGGACACTGCCCACCTCGTGGATGCCGGCCCAGCCGGGGTGCAGCGCACCAGCGGTGCCGAGGTTGATCACCGCTGACGGCAGCGGGGAGTGGGCCAGCGTCACCGCGACTGCGGCCGCGGCGTTTACCTTTCCCATGCCGGTGAGCAGCACCGGAAGATCGGGATCGAGGTAGGCGGCCTCCTCCGCGATAGCCAGGACGAGGAGCGGACGGTCCGGGCTGATCGTTCCTCGAAGATCCATCGGGCGATGGTAGCCGCCGCCGTGGCGACCCTGCGCACAGTGCGGGGGCTCGAATTTGCTTGGCGACAAATACTGTGGTCAGAATGGCCACATGGCGGTCGAGGCGAGGTGAGGCCGCCACCAGAACCTGTCGGTAGCCGCCCGGCCACCGGCGGCATCCGGCCCGCGGACGACGGCGCGGCCCTGCCTGCGACGGTCTTCGACCCGGTCCGGCTGGCCGCGGTGCGCCGCACCGGGCTGCTGGACACCGGCCCGGAAGAGCCCTTCGACCGGTTGTCCCGGCTCGCGGCCACGATGCTGGGCACCCCGTTCGCCTTCGTCACGATCGTGGACGACACCCGCTCGTTCTGGAAGAGCTGCATCGGCGTCGACAGCGCCGATCCCGCCGACCGACAGAACACGGTCGAGCAGTCGTTCTGTCAGTACGTCATCGGGACCGACGCCGAGCTGATCGTCACCGACGCTCGCGTCGACGCCCGCACCCGCGGCAATCCCTCCATCGAGTTGATGGGCGTCGTGGCCTGGGCCGGCTTCCCGGTACGGTCGCCCGCCGGTCAGGTGCTCGGCACGTTCTGCGCCGTCGACACGGTTCCCCGGCAGTGGAGCCAGCAGGACATCGAGGTGCTGCGTACCCTCTCGCACGCGGCCTCCGGTGAGATCGCGCTGCGGGACGCCCTGCACGAGGCGCAGGCGGCGGCGCAGCGCGCCGAGCTGGTCGCGGTGCAGGCGTCGAATCTGGCCCTGACGCTGCAGGAGAGCCTGCTGCCACCCCGGCTCCCGCAGATCCCCGGCGTCCAGGTCGCCGCGCGCTACCGCCGTGGGGCGGGCGGGGAGGACGTCCTCGGCGACTTCTACGACGTCTTCCCCTCCACCGGCAGAAGTTGGGCAGCCGTCGTCGGCGACGTCTCCGGCAAGGGCCCGAAGGCCGCCAAGACCACCGCTCTGGCCCGCTACACCCTGCGCGCCGCCGCGGTGCTCAGCTCCGTCGCCAGTCAGAACCTGGCTACCCTGAACACCGCCCTGCGCGAGTGGTACACCGATGACAGCCAGTACCTCACTGCCGTCTACGCCACGATCCGGGTCAACGGCGCCGGCGCCAGTGTCCAGGTCAGCTGCGGCGGTCACGATCCGGCACTGGTCCGCCGGGCCGAGGGTACGGTCGAGCCGGTCGGCCGGCACGGGCTCATCCTCGGCTGGCTGCCCGAGCCGACTCTGCACGACCAACGCGTGCAGCTGCGTCCGGGTGACAGCCTGCTGCTCTACACCGATGGGGTGACCGAGGCCCGTCGCCCCGGAGACGGTGCCATGTTCGGCATCGAACGCCTCCACCGGGTACTCGCCGACGCGGACGCCGAGTCCGCCGACCACCTCGCGGCGGCCATCGAGCATGCCGTGTTCGAGTTCAGCGGCCAGCGGAGCACCGACGACACGGCCATCCTCGCCCTGCGCGTCGCCACCTAGCCGTCGTGACCGCCGGAGCGACGTAGGCTGCTCGGGTGGAGCATGAAGATCGGATCGCGCTGTTCCTTGACTACGAGAACCTGGCCCTGGGGGTGCGCGACCACCGGGGCGGAGCCGTCTTCGACTTTCGACCCATCGCTGACGCCCTGGCCGAGCGCGGCCGGGTGGTGGTGCGGCGGGCGTACGCCGACTGGTCGTTCTTCGACGAGGACCGGCGGATGCTGACCCGCTCGCACGTCGAGCTGATCGAGATTCCGCAACGGATGGGTGCCACGCGCAAGAACGCCGCCGACATCAAGATGGCGGTCGACGCGATCGAGTTGGCCTTCGAACGCGACTACATCTCGACGTTCGTGCTCGGTACGGGCGACAGCGATTTCACCCCGTTGGTCCACAAGCTCCGCGAACTCAACAAGCAGGTCATCGGCGTCGGCGTGGAGAACTCCACCTCGGCTCTGCTGCCGCCCGCGTGCGACGAGTTCCTCTACTACGACCGCCTCGAGGGGGTCGACATCCCGCCGACGCGGGCTCGGCGCGCCCGTCCGGCCCGGCTCTCCGGTCCGGAGCCGCAGCCGGCCGAGCAGGTGGAGCCCGAGACGCGGCCGGCCGAGGAGCCGGCACGTGACGTCGACGCGCTCGCCGTGCTGGTGGCCCAGACCGTGGCCGGTCTGCAGGGCGGCTCCGGCGGGGCGCTGACCGCGTCGAGGTTGAAGCGCACCCTGTTGCGCAAGGATCCGACCTTCAGCGAGTCGGACTACGGGTACCGCACCTTCGGTGAGATGCTGCGTCACCTCGCCGAGCAGCGGGTGATCGAGCTGGCGGAAGGCCCCGCCAAGGGCGACCCGGAGGTCTCCCTGCCGGAGCATGGCGACCGTGAGGTGGCCTTCGCGTTGCTCCGCTCCGTGGTGCAGGATCTCGGCGGCGAGGTGGCGCTGTCCGGGTTGAAGAACCAGCTGCGGCGGGTGCGGCCGGACTTCAGCGAGAAGAAGCTGGGTTACCGCAGCTTCCTCCAGTTCTGCAAGGCGGCGGCGACCAGTGGCGCGGTGGGCCTGCGGTGGAGTGCCGAGGCGGACGACTACCTGCTCACCGCCCAGCCGGCCTGACCTTCGGCCCGGTACGCCCGACCAACCGGCGCCGCCGGCGGTCGGGCGTACCGGCGGTCACTCCCACCGGAGGCCGACGGTCACTCCCACCGGAACAGGATGCTCGCGACCAGAGCGCCGACGACGATAGTGGTAGCGAGGCCGAGCAGCTGTGGGGCCTCGACCGCCGTGCCGGCCCAGGCGGACGAGAGGGCTTCGACGGCCGCGCCGAAGGGGAGCCATCCACCGATCTCGGCGAGCCCCTCGGGCAGCGCGTCTCGTCCGCCGAACATGCCGCCGAGGGCACCGAGGACGAAGAAGGCGACCAGGCCGATGGCGACGGCGGAGTTCGGGGTGGGTGCGACGGCGGCGACGATCATGCCGGTGCTGTACAGCGCGGCCGTCGCGAGCGCCAGCACGCCGAGTGCGGCGCCGATGTCGACGGGCGGGTTCGCGCCGAAGGCGAGGAACGCGACCAGCACCGCGGTCGTGATGCCGATGGTCGCCTGGAGCACACTGACGGTCGCCTGGGCGACGAGAACCATGGCCGGCGACGCGGGGGTCACCCCGAGCCGACGGAGGATCCCGGAGCGCCGGTAGTAGGCCAGGAAGCTCGGCATGTTGATGATGCCGATGATCGCGATGACCATCGTGAACACGAGTGGGAGGACGTAGAGGTCCAGCGCCGTGCGTCCGTTGGCGACGACCGTCTGACTCGCGCCGGAGGCGCTGGTGAGCATGATCAGCAGCGGCAGGCAGAGGGGGACCACCAGCCCGGCCGTGTCCCGGACGACCATCTTCGCCTCACACCTGATGAGCGTGAGCAGGGATCGCATCCCGGGCCGGCGTGCCTCGACGAGGGTGCTCATGCGGCGTCCTCCAGATTCTTCCCGGTCAACGTGACGATCGCGTCGTCAAGGGTGGTGGCGCCGGCCCGGTCGACGAGGCCGGCCGGAGTGTCGAGCGCGATCACACGGCCCGCGTCGAGGACGGCGACCCGGTCGCAGAGCCGCTCGACCTCCTCCATGGCGTGGCTGACGAGCAGGATGGTGACGCCGGAGGACTTGATCCGCTCGATCGTGCCCCACATCCGGCGCCGGGCCTTCGGGTCCAGGCCGGTGGTCAGTTCGTCGAGGATCGCCACCCGTGGTCGCCCGGCGAGGGCGATGGCGATCGAAAGTCGCTGCTGCTGGCCGCCGGAGAGCTTCTCGAAGATGCTCCGGCGCTGATCGGTCAGCTCGACCAGGTCCAGCAGCTCGTCGGTGGGGCGGGGATCGGGGTAGAAGCTGCGGTAGAGGTCGAGTAGTTCCGTGACGCGCAGCGCGTGGTGCAGGTGGGCGTGCTGCAACTGCACGCCGAGGACCTGCCGGAGACGGGCCCGGTCCCGGCGTGGGTCGAGACCGAGCACGACTACCCGCCCCCGGTCGGGTACCCGCATCCCGGCGATCAACTCGATAGTCGTCGTCTTCCCGGCGCCGTTGGTGCCGACGACACCGACCACCTCGCCGACCTCGACCCGAAGGCTGACGTCGGCCACCGCCTGGATGCGGCCGTAGCGCTTGGCAAGGTTCTCGGCGAGGATCGCCGGTTCGACACTGGTCATGTCTCGACGCTACGAGCGGCACCGGGCGCGTACCTGTCCCAGAAGTCACCACCTGGGCGCATTACTTTCGGCACCGGTGCCGTACCGGACCTCGACCTAGAGTGGAGATCATGCGACGCGTCGGAACGGAGGAGTGGTCCGGCCTCGCGATGCTCGTGGTGGCGGTCGCCGTCGCCGGTCCAGGGCTCTTCGGCGCCGCCGAGACCAGGATCCCGCGTGGCTGGTGGATCGCCGTCTTCGTCGTCTTCCTGCTCTGCCTGCTCGCCGCGGTCGCCACCCGCGTGCCCTGGATCTTCCGCTGCGCGGCCTTCGCCGCGGCCGTCGTCGCCGCCTGGGTGGTCGTGCTCACGACGCCGGGTCTGGGACTCCTGCCGGTCCTGCTGGTGCTCACCGCGGCGATGAGCGTGTACGTGCTGCCGGTGCCGGTGGGCCTGTCCGTCGTCGGCCTCAACACCTTGGTGATCATTTTCGGCGTCGCGTCGGGCGCGGCCGACCGGACCGAGATCGTCATCCTCACCGGCTTCTACCTGCTCATCCAGCTGGCGTCGCTGCTCAGCTCGGTCACCCTGCTGAGCGAACAGCGGATGCGCCGGGAACTCGCCGAGGCACACGTCGAGCTACAGGCCGCCAGCGTTCAGCTCTCGGAGTCGGCCCGTACCGCGGAACGGCTGCGGATCTCCCGAGAGCTGCACGACCTGATCGGCCACCAGCTGACCGTGCTGACCCTGGAGTTGGAGACGGCCCGTCACCTCGACGGCTCGGCCGCCCGCCACCACGTGGAGCGCGCCGACCGGGTGGCCCGCGACCTGCTCGGCGACGTGCGCGCCACGGTCGGACAGCTGCGTGCCGAGACTCCCGACCTCGAAGCGGCGCTCCGCCGGATGGCGCGCGACCTGCCCGGTCTCGACGTGACGATCCACGTCTCACCCACCGTGCGCCTCGACGACGAGCGGAGCGCCGCATTCGTCCGCGCCACCCAGGAGATCGTCACGAACACCATCCGGCACGCCGACGCACGCGCGCTGCGGATCTCGGTGACGGCCGACGACGACGCGACGGTGCTCGACGCCCGGGACGACGGGCGCGGCGCACGTGACCCTTCGCTCGGCAACGGGCTGCGCGGGCTCCGCGAGCGGTTCCAGGCCCTCGGTGGCGACCTGGCCGTCGACGGCGGCGACGGATTCCGGGTAACCGCCCGGGTGCCAGCGTCATGACCCGCGTGGTGATCGTCGACGACCAGACCCTCATCCGGCAGGGCATCCGCGGGCTGCTGGAGGTCGCCGAGATCGACGTCGTCGGTGAGGCCGACGACGGTCGGACCGCGCTCGCGGTCGTCGCGCAGACCTCCCCGGACGTGATCCTGCTCGACCTGCGGATGCCCCGGTTCGACGGCATCTGGACCCTCGAACAGTTGCGCGCCGGCGACATCGACATTCCGGTGCTCGTGCTGACCACGTTCGACGACGACGAACTCGTGCTGGGTGCCCTTCGCGCGGGCGCTCGCGGCTACCTGCTCAAGGACGTGACGCTGAACCAGCTCACCAGGGCCATCCGGGCGCTCGCCGACGGCGGAACGCTGATCGCACCGTCGATCACCGACCGCATGCTGCGGGCGATCCGCTCCGGACCGTCCCCCCTCGGCCCGGAGGCGGCGTCCGTGCAGAGCCTCACCGAACGGGAGCAGGAGGTGCTGCGTCTGGTGGCGAGGGGCTACAGCAACCGCGAGATCGCCGAGGTCTTCTTCCTCGCCGAAGGCACCGTCAAGAACCACGTATCCATGATCCTCACCAAGCTCGGCGCCCGGGACCGGACGAACGCGGTGCTGCGCGCGCTGCACGAGGGCATCCTGGACTGACGGCCGGAGCCGCCCGCCGGGGCCTCGGTCCACGGCGGGCGGCCGGTTGGCTACGCGGTACGGCTACCAGGTGGTCAGGCCGAGGCCGATCGTCCTGGTGAGCGTGGCGTTGTCGTCGTCGCCGTCCAGCGACCAGATCATCGCACCACCCAGGCCGGCCCGCCGGATGTAGAGCGTCTTCTGCAGCACGACCGCGGGATCGTCGTACGTCCAGAAGGTCGTGCCGTCGAAGAGCCAGGCGTGCCCGGCACGGAGGTCGCGGTGCACGGTGAACCCGTTGCCGGCCAGGTTCTTCAGCTGCTTGTAGTCCTCGTACCCGGCGGCGTGGGTGGCCGGTGCCGGCCCTGCCGCGGGCTGGAACAGGCCGTTGCCGCCGCCGGTGACGCCGGTCCAGCCCTGGCCGTAGTACGGAATGCCGAGGACCAGCTTGTGTCGGGGTGCCCCACGGGCGATCCAGCCGTCGACCGCCACCTCGACGGAGAAGTCCGGGTCGTCCGGCGCACCCTTCGGCACCCGCAGGGCCGACTGCTGGTTGGTCACCGTCTCCCAGGTGCCGTGGAAGTCGTACCCCTGCACGGTGGCGAAGTCGAGATACTTGAAGATCTTGCGCCCCTCGTAGCCGGCGTCCATGGTGGCCGGGTTCGCCGGCAGGAACGCGGTCAACGGGTGGTGCTGGCGGGTCTGCCGGCCGTACGCGTCGAGTTGCCGGCGGAACTCGGCGAGCAGTTTGGTGAAGTTCTCCCGGTCCTCGGGGCGGATCACGTTGCCGGGCTCGCCGGGCCAGTTCGGCCACTCCCAGTCGAGGTCGATGCCGTCGAACACCCCGGCGGCGGCGCCCGGACCGCCGCTGCCACCGTCCAGGACGGGCAGGTTCCCCTTGAGGTAGAGGTCGATGCAGGAGGCGACGAAGGCCCGGCGGGAGGCGTCGGTGCGGGCGGCGTTCGAGAAGTAGGTGGACCAGCTCCAGCCGCCCAACGAGATCATCACCTGTAGGCCGGGATGCTTG
Organism: Micromonospora phaseoli; assembly: GCF_900109115.1. GTDB lineage: Bacteria > Actinomycetota > Actinomycetes > Mycobacteriales > Micromonosporaceae > Micromonospora > Micromonospora phaseoli. Next base: position 733,407 of record NZ_FNYV01000002.1, on the reverse strand, counting down.
GCCTTGAGCTTGGCCAGCTGGCCGAAGTTGCCGTTGAGCGGCTCGCCCCAGGCGTCGGCGACGCCGTCGACGCTCTCCTGGGCCGGCACCGGGCGCTGGTAGTCGGCCCAGGCGTCACCCTCACCCGGTCCACCATCCACATAGCATCGACCGTCCTCGCTCACGTTGCCGAAGGCGTAGTTGACGTGGGTGAGGCGGCTCGCCGCCCCGGAGGTGTCGAGCTTCTTGACCGGGAAAGCCCGGCCGTAGATGCCCCACTGGGTGAAGTAGCCGACCCGGTGGTAGCCGGTGCTGCGACCGGGCTTGCCGGCCGCGTTGACGGCGGTCGGCGGTGCGGCGATCACCAGCAGGGTGGTCAGGGCGACGAGCGCGGTGAGACGACGGGGACGGAATGATCGCATCGGCACTCCCAGGAGGGATGAGGCGAAATCAGTAAAGATACCTTCCTGATCGATGAAGCTAAGCCGATCACGGTCTGCGGTCAAGGGGCCAGGGACGGGCTCCGGCCCGGCGGAGGTCCGCCGGGCCGGAGCTGTGGTGCTGTCGAGAACGGGCTGTGCGGATCAGTTCGTCCGCACCGAACCGTTGATCTTGCTGTCCCGGATGGTGGCGCCGATGGCGTCCACCGAGCCGTTGACCTTGCTCTCCACGATCGACACCACAGAGGCGTTGACCGCGTGGATCGAGCCGTTCAGGCTCGAGTTGAAGACGATCAGGCCCGCGCCCGGGTTGACCTTGATCGCCCCGTTCTGGGTCACCCCGTCCATGCAGGTGATTCCGGTCTTGATGGTCATGCTGCCGTTGTGGCGTCCGCGCAGGACGGTGGTGCAGGCCGGGTAGCTGGGCTGCGTCTGCACGTTCAGCTCGGCGAAGGCCACCGCGCGGGCGTTGTTGGTCAGTGGGTCGTCGAGCTTCAGGACGTCGAAGCCCTTCTGGATGTCATTCGAGTAGATGTATCCATTGTGGTAGTACGTCGACCAGGCCCCACCGAGGATGCGGCGGGTCTCCGAGAGCGGGCCCCGCTCCCAGAAGGCGATCTCGACCGGGTTGGCCGAATCGGTGAAGTCGATCACCGAGACGCCGCCCTGGTACCAGGCCTGGACCATGATGTCGCGGCCCATCGCCGGGATCAGCGAACCGTTGTGCGCCACGCAGTTCTCCAGGCTGGTGTTCTCGCGTGGGATCTTGAAGTAGCTCTTGAAGACGAGCTCGCGGTCCGTACCCGAACCGACGATGTCGTAGATCCCGTTGGCGCCCTGGTTGGTCCGGTAGCTGCTGGTGCAGATCGCGCCGCTGCCGCCACCGAGTTCGTCGGTGAAGATCACCTTCGTGCCGGCGTTGTTGAACGTGGCCGAGTGCCAGAACGCGAAGTTGGTGTCCCGGACCTGGCTCAGGACCACCGGGTTCTCCCGGTCGGAGATGTCCATCAGGACGCCGTCGCCCATGCAGGCCCCGGCGGCCAGATCCAGCTCCGGGTACGTGGTGATGTCGTGGCAGCCGCTGGTGCTGGTGTTGCCGGCGGTACCCGGGAACAGAACCGGGGTCGCCACCACCGAGGCGCTGGTCGGGTTGGCCAGCGGCACTTCGATGATCGAGATCTTGTCGTGCGGCGGCTTGCAGTAGAACGCGTTGTTCGACGGGCTGTACGACTGGACGTAGACGTAGACGCTCTGGTCGTCCTTGCTCGGCACCAGCGTCAGGGTGTGCGAGCCGCAGTCGGTGCGGACCGACTTGATGTACTGCGGGTTCGCCTTGTCGCTGATGTCGAAGATCCGGACGCCCTCCCAGGAGCTCTCCTGGGCCGCGGAGCCGCTGCCGCTGCTGCACGAGTCGTCGCTGCGCGCCGAGTCGACCGCGAGGAACAGCAGGTCGCCGAAGACCGACGGATCACCCTGAGCGCCGGGGCAGACGACCTGGCTGACCACCTGCGGCGCGGCGGGATCGCTGATGTCGAAGACGTTGAAGCCGTTGTAGTTGCCGGCGAACACGTAGTCGCCCTGGAACGCCAGGTCGGAGTTGTACGCGCTCTCGCTGGCGAACCCGCCGAACTTCGGGATGTTGGCGATCTGCTGGAGGTTGGCGGAGCTGACGATCTCGTCGACACCGGGGATGGCGTTCGTGGCGGTCTCGGCGGCGCTGCTCGCCGGTGCCGTTGCCATGCCGGCGAGGAGAAGGGCGGTCGTTGCGGCCAGGCTGATGGCCAGCCTTCGACTCCCTCGTGGGGTTGGTTGAGACATGTAGGACACCCTTCGTCACAGGTGGGCGGGGTAGCGGGAAGATAACCCTCCGGAGGTACGTCGATCGCCGCCCTCGTGGTCACGGTTGCGCAACACGAACGGCAGCGGGTGGTCGCAAACCGCCGCAGGTGGGGCACATTCGAGCGTTTCGCCGCCCCGGGCCCTCTCGTTGCAGGCCGGTCCCGCGCTAACATCCCCGCCAGGTCGGACACACGGCGGGAGTCACGTTTTGCTAGGTGTACGGATCCAGGCGCTTCTCCGGCGATCCCGGAAGATTCTGCTGGTCGAACTGGCCGTGCTCGCGGTGCTGGCCATCGGGGTGGCGATCGTCCTCTGGTGGCCGGACGGCGGCTCGAAGCCGGCCGCGACGGGGGGCAGCCCGGCACCGATCGAGCTGCCCGGCCTGCCGGACAGCACGGCGCCGGTGCTGATGCCGGGGCGTCCCGGCGAGCCGGCGCAGTCCCGGCCGGCCAACGAGATGTCGGCGATGCCGCGCGCGGCGCACAACAACGCCGACATCCGTTTCGTCACCATGATGATTCCGCACCACGAGCAGGCGCTGGTGATGGCCAGGCTGGTGGCGGAGCGGGGCGAGAACCCGAAGATCAAGAGCATCGCGGACCGGATCCTGGCGGGCCAGGAGCCGGAGATCAAGGTGCTGGAGGCGTGGCTGGCGGACCGGGGCCTGGACCGCAACTCCGGCGGTGATCACCGGCACAGCATGTCCGGCATGCAGTCGGCGGAGGCGTTGAACCGCCTCACCGCCGCCCGGGGCGCCGAGTTCGACCAGATGTTCGTCGCCATGATGACCGACCATCACCAGGGCGCGATCGAGATGGGTAGGGAGGCGCTGACGCTCGGTGCCGACGTCATCATCAACGAGATGGCCGGCAGCGTCGTGGTGGAGCAGGGCGTCGAGATCAACCGGATGCGCGAGGCGTTGGCCAGCCCGAACTGACGTGGGTGGAAGCGGAGAGTGTTGCCACCCCTCAGACGCGGTGACCAGCGGAGCAACGCGGATTGTCGGTGGCGGCCAGTAGCGTCGGGCCGACCGCCGACGAAAAAAGGGGCAGGCCATGCAGGATGCAACGCTGACAGCTGAGCGCGCCGACCTGCTGCAAGCGCTGAGGCAGCACCGCTTCTTCCTCCGCAACACCGCGCGGGACCTGATCGACGAGCAGGCCGGCATCCGCAGCACGGCGAGCGAGTTGTGCGTCGGTGGGTTGATCAAGCATGTCGCGGAGACCGAGCAGCACTGGGTCGATTTCATCCTGGACGGTCCCGGCGCGATGGAGCGCCCCGCCGACCCGAGCGCCTACGAGCGGTACGCCCAGGCGTTCCAGATGCTGCCGGGCGACACCCTGGCCGGCGTCCTCGCTCGGTACGACGAGGTGGCCCGCCGTACCGACGACGTGGTTCGGACCCTGCCCGACCTGAACGCCAGCCAGCCCCTGCCGGAGGCGCCCTGGTTCGAGGCGGGGGCCCGTTGGTCGGCCCGCCGGGTGCTGCTGCACATCATCGCGGAGACCGCCCAGCACGCCGGGCACGCCGACATCATCCGGGAGTCGATCGACGGCGCCAAGTCCATGGGGTGAGGTCACCGCCGTGTCTGCGGCGGCACCTCCCGTCCACTGTTGAATCGACGGGTTTCGAATGCGAGACTCGGCTCGACCCGCACTCGGGAGCCAGTGCGGGCTGCTTGGCGGGTGCGGACGCCTGGATCGTGCGGCGTCCGTACCGGATCGGGTCCAGCGGGTGAATTCATGGGGCGGGCCGCGATGTCGCGCGCCTCGTCCCGCCACCGGGCATGGGCAGCCCGAGTTTCGGCACCGCCGTGGTTGCGGCCGGTGCTCGCAGCCAAGGGAGACAATCATGCTTCGCACGTTCGGTGTGGCGCTGAGCGCCGTGACCCTGGCCCTGGTCGCCGGGGCCGGGGCGGCCAGTGCCGTCGACACCCCAGCTGTCCCCAGCCCGACCTCGCCGACCCCGACCCCGACCCTGGTGTGCCCGCCGGCGCTGCCGATCACCGGCGGGGTCGCCGGAGCCACCACCACGAGCGTGACCGTCAGCTACTCGATCTTCATGAGCCCGCCCTGTGGCTACGACCCGCCCATCATGGTCAGCCTCTTCGCCAGCCGTGACGACGCCGTGCAGGGGCGGGATCCGGTGGCCGAGAGTGTCTCCGGGCCGGAACGCAGCGGTAACGTCACCATCGGCGGGTTGGAGCCGGACACCGAGTACTGGTTCCGGTTCAGTGACGCCGAGGGCCGGCCGGACCCGTACTTCATCGGGGGGCCGGCGCGGACCGCGGCGGCGTCCTCCTGCGGCGCCACCGCCGTGATCGACTCCAGTTGGGCGAGTGGTTTCGTCGCCACGGTCACCGTGCGCAACACCGGCAGTGTGCCGCTCGATGGTTGGCGGGTGTCCTGGCGCTGGTCCGGCGACGAGCGTGTGCAGTCGGTCTGGGGCGGGGTGGTCGACGCTGCGGGCCGCGACGTGACGGTCCGCAACGCCCCGTACAACGGCACCCTCGCGCCGGGCGGCACGACCACCTTCGGCCTGCTCGCCGCGACCAGTGCCGCACCGGTCGGGATCGTGTTGACCTGCGGTCGGTGACCCGAGCACCACAGGTGGAGAACGTGGGGGCCGGGCCCGTCCGCCCGGTCCCCACGGCCGACCGAGCGGCGACCGGCGGGGAGCGTCCGCCGTCCGGAACGCTCCCCGCCGGTCCAGGGTTGTCGTGTTACCCGGTCAGGCGACGAATGCGAAGTAGGCGCGGAACTGGAATCCGTCGTCGAGGGTCAGGACGAACTCCCGACAGGTGCCGGCCCAGCTTGCGTCGGTCTTCCACACGTAGTTGTACTGGCCCTTGGCGTTGACCGACAGCTTCGACTTCCCCGGGTGGACGGCCGCGACGGGGGTGGGTCGCGGGGTGATCGAGCCGTCCGGGTTGACGGTCTGCAGGGTGTCGCAGTCGACCAGGCGGGAGTAGGGCGATCCGTTGGCGAGGATGTCCAGGCCGCGCCGGGTGGCCAGGTTGAACTTCATCGGTGCCGCGCTGCCGGCCGTCAGGGTGTCGAGGGCCGGTTGGGCGGCGCGTCCGACGAAGTCACCGCGGCAGGACGGGTGGGTGTCGAAGGCCTCGGTGTTGTCGTCCCGGTTGGTGGTGCCCTGCACGGCGCTGTAGCCGAGCCCACGGCGGGCGAAGGAGGACCACAGCGTGCAGGCGTTCTCCCCACCGGTGAGGGCCGCGTCGGCGGCGATGATGGCGTTACGGCCGACGACGAAGCCGGGACCGCAGCCCTGCATCTTCAGCCCGTCCATCACCAGCTGCATGGCGAGGTTGTTGCCACCGCTGGACCACCCGCCGTAGACGTTGGGGTTGAGTCCGTGCCGGTCGATGAGGTCCCAGGTCACGTCCCACAACACCGCGGCCCAGCCGTGGCCGATGCCGTGCGGCGCCGCCAGCGAGGTGCCGTTCAGCCATCCGCCGGTCTTGATGCTGTCGTAGGTGAACGGCTGGATCTCCATGTTCCGTGAGTACGGCCGGGGCCGCAGGCCGGCGCCGCTGCGGCTGTCCTGGAAGAGGATGTATGGCACCAGGCCACGCGAGCCGTCCGCGGTGTCGAGCTTCGGGTCGAGCAACGTGGTGACCGCGAAGTAGTCGCTCCAGCCCTCACCCATCTGCTCGTTGCCGGTCAGACAGTTGATCGTCGGACCGCCGGTGAGCCGGTTGGAGATGCCGTGTCCGTACTCGTGGATGACGATTCCGGCGTCGAGGTCCCCGTCCCGGATGCCCGGGTGCTCGGGGTGCTTGCGCAGCGAGCCGGTGACGGTGCCGTCGACGATCGCGGCCTTGATGGCGGCACCGTCGACCTGGGTCACCGCGACGGCCGGGATGGTGACCGGCGCGGTCGTCATCGCCCCGGTCAGCACCGGCGCGGCGCCGGCGGCGTTGTGCGCGACCACCACCGCCCGGGCGCCGAGGGACTCGGCGACCTGGGTACGCAGGAGGTAGGTGCAGGCCGTCGTGCCGCCGTCGACCACGGCGATCCAGCCGCCGTCCGGCAGCGTGTCCGGGTACGCGGCGGCGTCGCAGCCGGTGTCGGCGAAGACGAACTGGTGCCCGGAGATGCCGGCGACGGTGGGTGCCGGGCTGTAGCGCGCCCAACTGGCGTCGAAGGAGCCCACCCCGTCGAGCACGACCTGGTTCTGGGCGCCGAACTGGTTGCCGGGCCACAGGTACATCTGCATCCGGGGGGTGCCCACGCCGTCGACCGCCGGGGTGGAGAAGTTCGCGTTGTTCGTGCCGCCGCCGTCCGCGGCCTCGGCGCGTACGAAGTCACCACCGACGCCGCCGCGCCCGTAGTTCTCCGCCTGGAAGTTGCCGGACACCTCGTCGAAGCCGTAACGGTACGAGACGTCGTGGATGATGTTGTTCCAGTAGAAGAGGTTGGCGGTGGCCGCGTCCCGGTAGTTCTGCGGGTGCCCGGTCAGGTCGAGCGGGAAGTTGAAGGTCAGCTTCGGTCCGCCGTCCGGGCTGCTGCCGAAGTCCGCCGCGTTGTTGTTGTCCTGGTCCTGGTATGCGTGGACGTTGTTGCCCTGCGTGGTGGTGAACTCGGGGCCTGGCACGCCGTCGGTGTCGTGCCAGCCGTACGGCGAGGCGAGCCCGTCCGCCGGGTTGGTGACCAGGCGGCGCGGGCCGTCGTTCGGGCTCTCCGTCGGGTAGCCGTAGACCCGGTAGCTCGACCCGTCCTTGACGGGGTTGGGCGAGCCCAGCTTCTTACCGTGGCCGTGGCCGTGGCCGTGGCCCTTGCCGTGCTCGTGGCCCTCGCCCCTGTCCTGGCCTTGCGCCAGCCCACGGCCGGACACCTGCTCCAGGGTCTCGGCGAGTTCGTGTACGTCCTCGTGGGTGGTCCAGTCCTCGGCACCCAGCAGGTCACCGGTCTCGGCGTCGATCGTGGCGTTCCACAGGTGCACGTCGGAGGAGTCGTCGATCACCAGCTGCCAGGCCAGTCGCAGTCCGTCGTCGGTCGGCTGCCACCCCAGCTTGGTCGGGATCGGCTGGTCGGAGATGCCGCTGCCGCTCACCACGGTGCGTCGGGCGGCGTCGCCGGTGCGGCTCATCACCCGGGGGCTCGTCGGGTCAGCCAGGTCGAGCGCCTCGGCCGCGGCCTGCACCGCCTCGACCGCGTCGAGCTCGACCGTGCCGGAGACGCCGTCCGAGAGGCCGGACACGAGCGTGTCGCCGACGAAGATGACGCTGCCGTCCCGGGCGACGTTGACCGTCGCGGTGGCACCGAAGACCTCCAGCTCCTGGTGACGCTGGGTCAGGTTGACGTGGGTGACCCCGTTGTGGCGGCTGGTGTAGCTCGAGGCCACGGCGAGGTCCGCGAGGTCCGCGGTTCGCACGCCGTGCGGTGCGGGGTTGGCGCGCAGGTAGCGGGTGGCGATCTCCTCCGGAGACCCCTCGTTCGGTCCGGTGAGGAAGATCGGATTTGTCGCGTCGCCCCCCTCGGGGGCGGCCACGGCGGGTTTCGCCGCGACCGACGTCAGGGATGCGACCAGGATCGTGGACAACAGCAGCGCCAGTTGGCGCCGTCCACGAGACGGGCGGGGGTGTCGGGGCACTTCTGCTCCTTCGGGGGTTCGGAAAGGACAGCACGGAGCGCCGATCCACTACCGCCACGTGGCCCGTGACGCCCGCCGGGAGATCGCGATCCGCGAACAGCGCCCGGCGAGGTGGATCACTCCGACGCTACGTTCCGGATCACCATGGGCCAATGGTTAGGTATGTAAATATTCAGATCTCGTTCCGGCGAATCACGGTGGCCGGGCCGGCCGGGCCGGCGGCGGTGGCGACGGTCCGATGTGCGCGGGCGTGCAACCATGAACGTGAGCCGACTTCGTTGACCGGGGGTGTCGTCATGCAGCCTGATCAACCCCGACGGGTGCATACCGAGCAAGTCAGGTCCGGAGAGGTCGAGTTCTTCGTGGAGCTGGCCGACGGGGCCGGTCCGGAGAACATCTCGCCGTCGAAGCTGCTTTCGTTCGACGGTGTCCGGGACACGATCCAGGCGATCGCCGACGAGTTGGCGCAGGCCTGGCAACAGGCGAAGCCGGCGGAGGCGACAGTCGAGTTCGGCCTGTCGCTGACCGCCAAGGGCGGCCCGCTCACCGGGCTGATCGTGGCCGGCGACGCCGCGGCCACATTCAAGGTCACCCTGGTCTGGAAAGGCGGTTCGTGACCCCGAGCGGTCAGCCGTCGAGTGGTAACCCGGTCGCCTCCCGCCACCTCCGCCGACACGTCGTGCGGGTCAGCGACACCGACGGCGCGCTGCTGGGCAGCGGATTCTTCATCGCGCCCGGCTGGGTGGCGACCGCGGCGCATGTGGTGTTCGACCACGGCCGACGGATCTTCCATGACGAGGTCCAGGTGACGCCCGCGGCCGGCGACGTCGGCGACGCGCCGGTAGCGGCCGAGGTGACAGCCCACTCCGATCCGCCGCAGCGCACCACCCTGTGGCCGTTTCCCGACCTGGCGCTGCTTCGCCTACGCCCCGACCGGTCGTGGGTGGATCGACATCCGTGTGTGTGGGCGGCCAACGGGGAGCCCCTCGGGGACGACTGCCATGCCTATGGCTTCCCGCCCCGGGAGATGAACGCGCCGTCGCCGGGCGCGCCGGCCCGGTTCACCTTCGAAGGTGTCGACGGCGACGGGTTCTTCCGGCTCAAGGCGGGCCAGGCAGCCCCTGGCCTGTCCGGGGCACCGCTGCTGTGCCCGTCCCGCCGGGCGGTTGTCGGAGTGATGACCGGTACCCGGGGCCGCGACGGCGACCTGGGCGGCTGGGCGGCGCCGATCTCCGCGTTGCTCGGTGAGCTGCCCGGGGTACCCCGCTCGTTGGTCGACCACGGGCGCGACCTGGTCCGGCAGGGTACGGAGGCGGTGCTGGCCGACCGCCGGACGTGGCACGCCGTGGTGCCGGTGCCGGTACCCGAGGAGCTGCGGCCGGACTGGGAGGGGTTCGTGCGGATGCCCGGCTCGCTGCCGGCCGAGATGCTGCTCGCCGACTCGCGGGTGGTGCCCTACCGGCAGCGGGACGAGGACCTCAAACATGCCGTGCGCTGGTGCGAGCGACCCAGCGCGATGGAGGTGTGGCGCTTCGCCGGCGTGGGGGGTGCCGGCAAGACCCGCCACGCCATCGAACTGTGCCGGGTGATGGAGCGGCGCGATTGGCTGGTCGTACGGTGGACGGAGCTGACCGCGCTGGACAGCGCCGTGCAGGAGGTCGCCGGTCTGCCGCTGCCCCGGTTGATCGTGATCGACTACGTCGAGGCGATCGCGGTCGACACGCTGCGGGCGCTGCTCGACAAGCTGCGCCGCAACGCCAGCCAACTCGCGCCGGTCCGGGTGGTCCTGCTGACCCGTACCGCGGCCCGCAGCGGCGCGGGCAACGCGGACGTCGTCCGGGAGATCGGCAAGGGCGCCGAGCCGGCGCTGCGTACCATCCTGAGCGGCAGCGGCGACCCGATCGCCATCCGTGGTCTTCCCCCGGCCGAGCGTCGGGACCTCTACGACGCGGCCTTCAAGGCGTTCCGGCGCGCCTGGTTCGACGAGAGGTCGCCGCCGGCGTCGCCGATCCCGCAGCTCACCGGCAAGCGGTACGAGATACCGCTGGAGGTGTTGCTCGAAGCCTTCGACCGGGCCCTGTCGGGGCAGGAAGCCGCCGGCGACCGGCCCCCGGTGGACCGCGCGCTCGACCACGAGGCACGCCACTGGAACGGGCCCGCGCCGGCCGGACTGGCCGAGCGGTCCCGCCGCGACGCGGTCGCCCTGGCCAGCCTCGCCGGCGCCGAGGACGACGAGCAGGCCGACGCGCTGCTGCGGGTACTGCCCGAGCTGCGCGGTGACCGCCGGGCGGCGCTGCGGGGGGAGACGGTGGCCTGGCTCTCGGCGCTCTACGGCGGGCCGTTGTACGTCAACCCGGTCCGCCCGGACCTGCTGGGGGAGGCGTTGGTCGCCGAGGTTCTCGGCCAGCAGCGCGACGGGGGCCGGAAGCTGCTCGGGACGGTGTTCGAGCTGGCCGACGACGGTCAGGTGGCCCGCAGCCTCGACCTGCTTGCCCGGCTGGCCGTGACCGACCCGACCGCGGCGGGTCGGGTGGCGACGGCCCTTTTCGATCACCACCGTCAGCTGGTCGACCGGGCAGAGGCCCGGGCTCGCGGCAGTGCCGACCGGCCGGGCAACCTCGATCTGGCGATCGGTCTGCAACGGCTGCTGGCCGGCGAGGTGCAGGCCCGGATGGAGGATCTGGCCCGCTCCCGCCCGGCCAGCGACACCCGGATGATCGAGCTGTCCACCTCGTACAACAGGATCGGTGACCTGGCCCGGGACTCCGGCCAGAGCGAACGCGCGGAGGCCCTCTACACCCGTGCTCTGGGCATCCGGGAACGGATCTCCTGGGCCCACCCCGCCGACGACCAGTTCGCCCGGGAACTATCGATCTCGTACAACAAGCTGGGCCGGTTGGCGTCCTGGCTCGGTCAGCCGGAGTTGGCCCGTGGGCTGTACGACAAGGGCCTGGCGATTCGTGGGCGCCTGTACCGGGCACACCCGGACAACAGCACCTACGCCCGGGAGTTCGCGGTGTCCCAGCAGCGGCTGGCCGAGCTGACCCGCGAGTCCGGCGACCGGGCCGGGGCGAAGCGGTTGTACCGGCAGGTGCTGGCCATCCGTGAGCGCCTGGTCGAGAAGGAGCCGACCAACCTGACGTTCGCTCGGGACCTGTCCATCTCCTACGACGTGCTCGGCGATCTCGCGCTGGAGGCGGACCACGCGAGCGAGGCGAGCGAGCTGTACGAGCGGGGCCACGGCATTCGTGAGCGGTTGTCGGGCGACGATCCCGGCAACGTGACCTTCGCCCGCGACCTGTCGGTCTCCTACGAGCGGCTCGGTGATCTCGCCGCCAAGGCGTCGCACTTCGGCGAGGCGAGGCGGCGGTACGAGCTGGCGCTGGAGATCCGGCAACGGTTGCGGGACTCGCAGCCACGCAACACCGAGTTCTCCTACGACCTGCTGGTGTGCCACGGCGGACTGGGCGACCTCGCGGTCCAGGAGCTCCGGCTCGACGACGCCGGGCGGCACTACCAGTCGGGCCTGGCTGTCGCGGAGGACCTGCTCGCCACCGAGCCGCGCAACGCGACGTTCGTCGGTGGCGCGTTGTTCTTCTACACCAACCTCGGTCTGCTCGCGCAGCGGCGCGGCGACGTCCGCGAGGCGGAGCGGTTCTACCGACTCGGCCGTACCCGGGCCGAGCGGCTGCTCGCCGCGGAGCCGGAGAGCATTCAGATCGCCCGGCACGTGGCGTCCTGCTACGAGCGGCTCGGTGAGCTGGCGCTGTACACCGCGTCGGAGGTGCTCCCGGCCAACGCGGAGACGCAGCTCAGTGCTGCGGCGCAGCTGCGTCGTGAACTGCGGGTCAGGGAACCGGCGAATGTGGAGCTGGCCGAGGAGCTGGCGCGGTCGCTGCTGCTGCTCTGCCAGGTCCTCGACGGCACCGGACGGGCGGCGGCGATGATCGAGGCGCGGGAGGCGATCGAGCCGTTCGAACATTCGGGCGCGCTCAGCCGTTCCGCGCGGGAACTCCTCGATAGACTGCGACCGTCACACCCGGAGTCGCACTGGTGACTGTTCCGGGCGCTGGCCCGGTCGGCATGCCGGGGCGGGCACTTTAGGCCAAATGGATGGTGTTGTGCCTCGGTGCCCGTGAATCATGCTGTTGCTTGGAGGCCCAGGCCGATTCTGGGGTGCACGCCGGTCAAGGTCTCCCCATCCCACACATTGCCAATCCCCATTTCGGGGTGTCCTGGGTTCGAGTCGTCCTCGCGCGGCCGGTCACCGGAGCGCCCCCGGTTAGAAAGAGCGAAATCGTGGAGATCGTTGAGGTTCAGGGGGCCAGCATGCCCGAGCGGCTCTCCGAGATGCGGCGCAGACCGCTGGGCCAGATTCCGGTCGACCGGGCCACGGACATCGTCCGTAAGGTCATGCGGCATCGCGACACCACCTCGGGCGCCGTGGAGGTGGCCCGGTTCGGATCCGTCGCGTAGTCGCGGGCCGTCGTGTCGACCAGCGGTTCGCCGGGGGTGGCGTGGCCGATCAGCCAGTACGTGCTGAAGGTCCACAGCCGGTGTGACCTCGCCTGCGACCACTGCTACGTCTACGAACACGCCGACCAGACCTGGCGTGGCCAACCGATGTTCATGGACACCCGGACCGTGGCGGCGGTCGCCGGGCGGATCGCCGACCACGCGTCGGCGCACCGCCTGCCGAGCGTCAGCGTGGTACTGCACGGCGGTGAACCGCTGCTGCTCGGGCCGACCCGCATGCGGGAGATCCTGGCGGCGCTGCGGCAGCGGATCGAGCCCGTCAGCCGACTCGACCTGCGGATGCAGTCCAACGGCGTCCGGCTGTCCGAGGCGTACTGCGACCTGTTCGTGGAGTACGACGTCCAGGTGGGCGTGTCGCTGGACGGCGACCGCGCGGCCAACGACCGGCACCGCCGATTCGCCAACGGAGCCAGCAGTCACGCCCAGGCCATGCGGGGCATCGGGATGCTCCGCCAGACGGCGTACCGGCGGCAGTTCGCCGGAATCCTGTGCACGATCGACGTCGACAACGACCCGATCGCCGTGTACGAGGCGTTGCGGGCCGCGCAGCCGCCCCGACTTGACCTGCTGCTGCCGCACGCCACCTGGGCGAACCCGCCGTATCGGCCGGACGGGCGCGGCACACCGTACGCCGACTGGCTGCTGGCCGTGCACGACCGCTGGACGGCCGACGGCCGGCCGATGCCGATCCGGCTGTTCGACTCCCTGCGCTCCACGGCGGCCGGTGGCCGCAGCGGCAACGAGTGGGTCGGCCTCGACCCGGCAGACCTGGTGGTCGTCGAGACCGATGGCACGTGGGAGAAGGTCGACTCGCTGAAGACCGCGTACGACGGGGCGCCGGCCACCGGGCTGAGCGTGTTCACGCACACCGTGGACGACGTGTCGGTCCTGCCCGACATAGCCCGCCGGCAGACCGGGCTGGCCGGACTCGCGGCACAGTGCCGCGGCTGCCCCGTGGTGCGCCAGTGCGGTGGCGGGCTTTTCGCGCACCGGTACCGCGCGGGCACCGGCTTCGACAACCCCTCGGCGTACTGCGTCGACCTCAAGGAGCTGATCGTGTCTTTGAACGCACGGGCGGGGGTCGAGCCGGTACCGGTGCCGGCGCCGGTTGACCAGGAGGGCAGGGATCTGCCCGACGGCCTGCTGGATCGGCTCGGCTCGGGCCGGACCGATCCGGACGCCGTGCGGTTCCTTGCGGAGTCCCAGCTGTCGATCACCCGGGCGCTGCTGGTCGCGGTCGCCGACGCCGCGCCGACGAGCACCCGGGCCGGTTGGGATCTGCTGGCCCGGCTCGACCAGGAAGCACCCGAGGCGGTCGCCGAGATGCTGCGCCATCCGTACGTGCGGGTCTGGGCCGTCGACGCGCTGCGGCAGGCCGGCAGCGACGCGGCCACCGGCGCCCACCTGTCCTGCGTCGCCGCGGCGACCGCGGTGCGGGCCGGCGTCACCGTCCAGCTCGACGTCCCGGTACGGTCGGGGGTGATCTCCCTGCCGTCGATCGGTGCGGTGACGCTGCCGGAGCCGGTGACCGGGTCCGCCACCCTGACCGTGACCCCCGGGGCCTGGACGATCAGCCACGGACACGGCCGGACGCTGGTCCGCTTCGACGGTGACCCCGACACCGCCGAGCCACACGTGTCCGGTGGCCGGTGGCAGCCCAGCCGCCGGCTGCCGTTCGGCGGCTCGACGATCCTCTTCGAGGATCTCGACCCCTATCGGGACTGCCACGACTGGAAGGCGGCGGAGCGGGTGGCCGCCCCGGCATTCGCTCGATGGGGCGAGGCGATGGCCGCCGCCTGGCAGGCCATCGAGGCGGACCTGCCGCACCAGGCCACCGCCGTGCGGATGGGCCTGCGGGCGGTGGTGCCACTGATGGACGATCCGGACGGGACGATGCGCAGCTCCACCGCCCGGCAGGCGTTCGCCTCGGTCGGCGTGGCCCGGGCCGACGGCCCCGCCACGGCAATGATGATCGTCCACGAGTTCCAGCACAGCGTTCTCGGCGCCCTGCTCGACCTCTGTGACCTCTACACGCCGGAACACACCGGCCGGTTGACCGTCGGGTGGCGTGCGGATCCGCGTCCGGTCGAGGGCGTCCTGCAGGGCACCTACGCGCATCTCGCGATCACCGAGATGTGGCGGTACCGGGCGCGACGGGCACAGCCGGGCAGCGTGGCGCACCAGCGTCACCAGCAGTACCGGACGTGGACGGCGGACGCCGCCGACGCGCTGCTGCGCTGCGGTGCGCTGACCCCCGCCGGAGAGCGGTTCGTGCACCGCATCGCCGAGGCGTTGACGCGGTGACCGCGGTGGCGGCGGCACCGGCCACGCTGGACTCGCTCACCGCGCAGCTGGCGGCGGCCGGCCTCGTCGCCGGGCGCAGCGTGCTGGTGCACTCGTCGATGCGGGCGGTCGGCCCGGTGGACGGGGGCGTGTCGGCGCTGCTCTGCGCCGTGCGTCAGGTGGTCGGGCGGGCGGCGGTGGTGGTGCCCACCCAGACGGCTTACAACTCCACCTCCAGTCCCCAGTTCCAGGCGGCGACCGACGGACTGACGGCGGCCGAGGTGGCCCGCCACGTCGATCGGATCGAGGCGTTCGACCCGGCCAGCACCCCGTCGTCCGGGATGGGGGTGCTCGCCGAGCGGGTCCGGCGGGATCCGGCTGCCGTCCGCAGCGGGCATCCACAGACCTCCTTCGCCGCCCTCGGGCACGGCGCGGTCGAGTTGATGCGCGTGCACGACCTCGACTGTCACCTGGGGGACCGGTCGCCGCTGGGCGCGCTGTACGAGCTCGACGCGACGGTGCTGTTGTTGGGTGTGGACTATGCCGCCTGCACCGCGTTCCACCTGGCGGAGTATCGACTGCCGTACCAACAGTTCCGGGGCTATTCCTGCTTCGTGCGCGACGGTGACCGGCGGGTGCGGCGAGACTTCAAGGGGCTGGATCTCGACGACGGCGACTTCGGTCGGATCGGTCGGGCGTTGGAGCAGTCGGCGGACCCGCTGGTGACCCGAGGCAGAGTCGGGTACGCGGTGACACGGACCATGTCGGTGCGCCGATCGGTCGACTTCGCGGTCGGCTGGATGACCCGTAACCGCTGAGCCCTGCGCTGCTGGTGTGTGCTGGTCCTTTCACGTATCGTGATGTTCGCCTGACGCGCGAGACGGTGAGGGGCGTGGCGGTGCGAATGGGCTCGTCCACTTCCCACCTGGGATGGTCGCGATGAGGCCGGCGGAGAGCCAAGCGCCTGTCGAGCAGCAACCATTCTGTTTCTTCCTCAGCCATGCGCATCCGCCTACGGTGGACCGGCGCGTCGAACTCGACTACTACGAGCGGGCGGTGTTCGAAGACCTTTCCCGGGCGGTCGCCGCGCGGCCGAGGGAGCAGGACGATGTGCACGTCGGGCTGTTCCGCCCGTGCGCCGAATCGTCGACCGACGCGGGTCGGATCGAGCGCGTGTTGGCGACCGTCGCGGTGTTCGTCGCGTTACGGTCGGAGTGCTACGACACCGACGAGACGGCAACGGCGGAGCAGGCCGTCTTCCTCCGCCAGCCGGCGGCGACGCACCCCCGTGCACCACGGCACCGTCTTCTGCCGGTGCTGTGGGAGGTGCCGCCGGGCGGCGCGGCGTGGGCGACCCGGGACGCCGCCCGGACCCTGCTACCGGACGTGCCGCAGTACGCCGAGACGGGGCTGGCCGCGCTGAGCCGCCGCCACTGGGACCGCGCCGCGTACGAGCGGGTGCTCGCGTTTCTCGGCGACTGGATCGTCGAGCTGGCGGAGGGCCGGCACACCGTCGTGGACACCCGCTGGCCGGAGCCGCCACCCCGCGCGGCGAGGCCGGCGTTCGTGATCGCCACGTTGGCCGTGCCGCAGGCGTCCGGCTCCGGCGACGGCGGCCGGCCGGCCGCCGGGGACCTCCGTGACGACCGCCTGCGTGAGGTAGCGGTGCAGGTGGCCGAGTGCGTCAACCGGAGCCGGTTCGACGTGCGGACGGTCGACGTCTCGCGCGGACCCGGCCGGCTCGGGGAGCGACCCGGTGTGCTGCTGGTCGACGAGCGGAACCTGGGCACGCCGGAGGGCCGGTCGCGGGTGCGGCAGCTGCTGGGCTCGGTTCCCGACTGGATGCAGCCGTTGCTGGTGCCGACGGGCGGTGAGCCGGTCCGGGTGCCGGCGGAGGACGTGTGGGGTGCGCGGCCGGCCCGGCCGGCCGCCCGACACCGGCTGCCGCGACCACGCATCATGACCGAGCCGGACGATCCGCTCGCGGTCATCACGGCGGCGATCGACCGGGCCACCCGCCATTTCGACGACGAGCACCTGGTGGAACGCCGGTACCCGCCTCGACCGCGCTCGAACAGCCATCCGGAGGAGTAGCTGACATGACGGACGTGCGGGACGGTCAGATCATCACCTTCTATTCCTTCAAGGGCGGCACCGGCCGGACGATGGCGTTGGCGAACACGGCGTGGATTCTCGCCGCGAACGGCTACCGCGTGCTGGTGGTCGACTGGGATCTGGAGTCGCCGGGCCTGCACCGCTTCTATCGGCCGTTCATCCACGACGGGATGCTCCGTGGGGCCGGCGGTGTGATCGACATGCTGGTGGGCTACGAGGGCGCGGCCAAGGAAGCGGCCGGTCGCGACCCGGCCGGGCCCGGCGAACTCCCGCACGCCACATACGCCAACGTGGGGCGGCACGCCTTCTCGATCAACTGGCGCTGGCCGCCCGGCGGCACGCTGGACTTCCTGGGTACCGGCCGGCACAACCACAGCTACAGCCGGTCGATCTCCGGCCTCGACTGGGATCATTTCTACGAGGTGCTGGCCGGCGGCGAGTTCTTCGACGCGCTGCGCGCGGACATGAAGCGCACCTACGACTTCACACTCATTGACAGCCGCACGGGTCTGAGCGACGTCGCGGACATCTGCACGGTCCACCTGCCGGACACGCTGGTCGCCTGCTTCACCCTCAGCGAACAGGGCATCGAGGGTGCCGCCGAGGTCGCCCAGTCGATCAGCCGCAAGACCCAGCCCCGGCGCATCCGGGTGCTGCCGGTGGCGATGCGCATCGACCCGGCCGAGAAGCTCAAGGCGGACACCGGCCGGCTGGTGGCCCGGCAGCGCTTCGACGGGCTGCCGGCGCACCTCGCCGACCAGGCGCGTGAGCGCTACTGGGCCGAGGTCCAGGTGCCCTACCTGGCCTACTACGCGTACGAGGAGACGCTGGCGACGATCGAGGACAGTTCGGGTGCGCCGGGCAATCTGCTCGGTGCCTTCGAGAAGCTCACCGACGTGATCAGTGAGGGCCGGGTGACCCGCCTGCCCAGCATGGACGAGGCCGACCGGATGCGGGTCAAGCAGCAGTTCGTGCGGATGGCGGCGGTCCGCGAGACGGAGGTCACGCTCCGGTACGAGTTGGCGGGCGTCGTCTGGGCGGAGTGGATCTCCTGGATCCTCCGGGAGGCCGGCGTCCAGGTGCACGACCCGGGCGTCGGAGGACGCCTCGACGGCCTCGCCGCGGTCGCCCGTCCGCTGGTGATCAACACGTCGCCGGAAGAGGTCGAGGTGGGCCCGATCAACGGCACGCTGCGCGCGACGCGCCGCCCGTTGACCGTGCACGTGGGCGCGACGCAGGCCGCCGCCACACCCGCCACCAGCGCCAGCTTCACCCGCCTGGGCCGGCTGGAGGAGCGGGCCGCCGCGGAGCAGGTGCTGCGGCTGGTCGGTTTCCCGCCACCGAAGGCCGAGTTCCTGGTCGGTGCGCCGCGCTTTCCCGGCCGGCCGCAGACCGTCTTCCAGGCCCCGCCCCGCAACCCGCTCTTCACCGGCCGGGAGGTGCTGCTCGACTCGCTGCGCGGGCGGCTGCGGGCACAGGACGACGCGGCCGTGCCCGTCGTGCTGGAGGGCATGGGTGGCATCGGCAAGACCCAACTCGTGACCGAGTACGTGCACCGGTTCCGCGCCGCCTACGACGTGGTCTGGTGGATCGACGCGGACGACACCGCGGATGTGGACGGTGGCCTCTACGATCTCGGCCGGCGACTCGGACTCAACCTCTCCAGCAACGTTCCCGAGGCCGCCCAGTCGGTGAAGCAGGCGTTGTCCCGGGGGGAGGCCGGCCTGCGCTGGCTGGTGGTCTTCGACAACGCCGAGCGGCCATCCCGGATCAAGCAGCTGCTGCCCAACGGTCCGGGTCACGTCATCATCACCTCGCAGGGGCCCGGCTGGAGCGAGCAGGCGCAGGTGTTCGCGGTCGACGTCTTCGACCGGGAGGAGAGCGTCGTTCACCTGCGCCGCCTGCTCGGCACGCTGAGCGAGCGGGACGCCAACCGGATCGCGGAGGCACTGGGCGACCTGCCGATCGCCGTGGCCGCAGCCGCCGCATGGCTGGTCGAAACCCGCTCACCGGTCTCCGAGTACCTGGCGGCGATCGAGCGCGGCAACCTCGGCGCGCTGGGTTCCGAGACGGACATCGGTCGGGTCGAGGCGGCGTGGCGGCTCTCGCTCGACCAGTTGGCGACGCACCGGCCGGCCGCCTACCGGCTGCTTCAGCTCTGCTCGGTGATGGCTCCGGAGGTGTCGCTCGACATCATCTACAGCACCGCGATGGCCGAACACCTGCGGGCGATCGACCCGACCGTCACCAGCCGACTCATGATCAACAGGCTGGTGGAGCAGATCAAACGGTTGGCGCTGCTTCGCCTGGACCAGCAGAGCGAGTACGACAGCCAGGGCTCGGAACGCGAGAGCGCCCGGATCGTGATCCACCGGCTGCTGCACACGGTGGTGCGCTCCCGGATGTCGGCCGACGAGATCGAGGAGGCCAAGCACCAGGTGCACCTGCTGCTCGCGGCGGCGGCGCGCACCCTGGGCGAGGTGGACCTGCAGGACGAGTGGCGCAAGTATCGGATGCTGTGGCCGCACGTCGAGGTCTCCGACGGTACGGCCTGCGATTTCGCCCCGGTCCGGCAGCTGCTCGTCGATCAGGTCCGCTACTTCTTCGTCCGGGGTAACCCGGACGGTGGGCTGGAGGTGGCCGAGCGGGTCGAGCAGAGCTGGGTCCGCAGGATCGAGCGGGAGGAGACCGGGCCGGCGCGTCAGGAACTGTTGGTCCAACTGCTTCAGCTGCGATTCAACAAGGCGAACGTGCTGCGCGACAAGGGAGCGTTCCAGGACTCCTTCGATCTGGACCAGGCCGTCCACGCGCAGCAGGCCGAGATCCTCGGGCGCGACCACGCCGACACCCTGATGACGGCCGGCAGCCTCGGCGGTGACCTGCGCGGGCTGGGCCGCTACCCCGAGGCCCTGCAGCGGGACATCGCGACGTACCGGGCGTGGCGTACGGAATTCGGGGAGGAACATCCGCGTACCCTCAACGCGCTCAGCAACCTGGCGGTCTCGCATCGGCTCACCGGCAACGTGGCAGAGGCGTTGCGCCTGGACCAGGAGGTCCACGAGCAGCGCCGGCTGCTGCTCGGCGCGGACAACCTCAGCACCCTGCAGTCGGCCACCTCACTCGGGCGGGATCTGCGCGACGCGGGACAATACGAGCGCTCGATCGAGCTGCTGACCCAGGTGCGCGACGTCTACATCGCAGTGCTGGGGGAGCACACCCGCTTCGTGCACGAGGCCAACGCCAACCTGGCCATCTCGCTGCGCAGCGCCGGCCGTACGCCGCAGGCCGGTGAGCTGCTGGAGGTCGCGTACCACCGGCTGGCGGAGCTCATCGGACCAGATCACCCGGAGACCCTGGCCTGCCGGTTGAGTCGCTCGGTGACCCTGCTGGAGTTGGGCGACTGGGAGCAGGCCGACACGGAGACCAGCGCCGTGCGTGACGCGCACGTAGGGCACCTCGGCGAGCGGCATCCGCACAGCCTGGCCTGCCTCAACAACCACGCCGCCGCGCTACGGGCGCGGGGTGACCTGGACAGGGCGTGGTCGCTGGCCCGGGAGGCGCTGGACGGGCTCGGGGCCGTGCTGGCGCCCCGTCATCCCTACACCGTGGCCGCCCAGATCAACGTGGCGATCATCGAGGCGGACCGGCACGACCACGACGAGGCGCTCGCCCTGATGGGCGCCGCCGCCAGCCTGCTGACCGAGCTGCTCGGCGGGGACCATCCGCACACCCTGCGCTGCCGGGCGAACCAGGCGCTCATCCTGCGCCGGATCCACGGTGTCGACCACCAGGCTCAGGTTGACGAGGCGATCGAGGCCGTGGTGGGCCGGATCGGCAGCCACCACCCGTCGGTGCTGGAACTGAGGCGGGGCCGGCTGGTGCGGCGGGTCATCGACCCGCACCCGTACTGATCCGTCGCCGGTCACCAGTTCGACAGCCAGTCCAGCATCTCCGGCAGGATCTCGACGGCGCCGAAGTGGGCGGCGCCGGGCTGGACCTGGACCTCGGCGGTGCGGATCTGCCGAGCGAGCCACATGGTGTGGCTGACCGGTGCGAAGTTGTCCTGTTCGCCGTGCCACAGGCGGACCGGACCGCCGATCGCCGACAGGTTGAATCCCCAGTCCTGCCGCAGCGCCAGCACGTCGTCGATCCACCCCTGCGGGCCGCTGCGCAGCGCCTCCCGGTACGCCTGCGCGATCAGGCGGCGGATGGCCAGGTCCCGGACCACGCGCCGGTCCGGCCAGGTCATGTCGGTCTCCAACTGGGTCAGCAGGCTCTCCGGGTCGCGCCGGGTCCGTTCCGCCTGTTCCTTGAGGCGCTCCACCAGCAGGAGGCGGTCGTGGGACGCCGCGGCGAAGTCCCGCACGTTGCTGCCGGCCATCCCGCTGAACCATTCGAGATCGGCCGCGTCGGGCTTGGCGAAGCCCACCAGCACCGCCGTGCGGGCCACCGCGTCGGGTAACAACGCCGCGCAGGCCAGCGCGTGCGGCCCGCCGCCGGAGCGTCCGACCACCGAGAAGCGGTAGATGCCGAGGTGTCTCGCGATCGTCGCGATGTCCTCGGCCGCGTCGGCGACGGTCCGACCGGGGCGGGGTGTCGAGCCGCCGTACCCGGGACGGTCGTAGCTGATCAGCCGGATTCCGTAGCGATAGAGGACACTGCTGCGTGGTTTCGGTCCGCTGCGACTGCCGGGAGTGCCGTGTAGGAGGAAGACCGGAACCCCGTCCGGATTGCCGGTGATCTCCACGGTCAGCCGGCCGCCACCGGCGCTGCTCGCGAACCGCTGCTCCGTTGCCAGGCGCGTTCCCCTTCCGCTCGGTGGGGACCGCGGGACCCGGCGGCGCCCAGGTCGTCGCCGTCGATGCCGTCGCCGACCAGGGTAGCCCGGCACGCAACGGCGGTGCCCCCTGTGCCGACCGAAACTATCGATGACCGTGCACATGTTGTAGATCTCAACAGTAGGAGTTCATAATTAGTTGCGCGGGAGCCATGGGTTTGGTGCGACATGTGCCGTTGGCAAGACGAGGTGCACGGAACGTTTCCGTCAGGGCAGCACCTCCCGCATCTCGGAGGTAGAAGTGACCCGAACCAAAGCGGCGCTAGCCTGGCTGGCCGCCGCTCTCCTCGCCGTGGCGGGCATCGCCTTGGCCCCGTCGCCGGCCTCCGCCGCGTCGTTGGTCGAGGTGACGAGCTTCGGCAGCAACCCCGGCAACATGCGGATGCATGTCTACGTGCCGGACTCCCGACCGTCGAACCCGCCGATCGTGGTGGCGATGCACGGCTGCGGAGGATCCGGCTCCGGCTTCTATTCGAGCAGTGAGTTCGCCAGGCTCGCCGACCAGTTCGGCTACATCGTCATCTATCCCACGGCGACCCAGCAGGCCGGCTTCGGCAACTGCTTCGACGTGTGGTCGACGGCGTCCAAGCGCCGCGACGGTGGCAGCGACCCGGTCTCCATCATGTCGATGGTCGGCTACGCGCAGCGCCAGTACGGCGGCGACCCGCAGCGGGTGTACGCCACCGGCAGCTCGTCCGGCGGGATGATGACCCAGGCCCTGATGGCGCTCTACCCGGACGTGTTCAAGGCCGGCGCGGCGTTCATGGGCGTGCCGTTCAACTGCTTCGCCAACGCGGCGGACTTCCCGCCCACCAACAGCCAGTGCGTGAACGGGCGGATGGACCGCACCCCGCAGCAGTGGGGAGACGCGGTCCGGCAGGCGTACCCCGGCTACAGCGGAGCACGACCCCGGGTGCAGCTCTGGCACGGCACCAACGACACCCTCATCCCCTTCCAGCTCCTGCAGGAGGGGGTCGAGCAGTGGACGAACGTGGCCGGACTCAGCCAGACCCCCACCTCGACGGACACCCCGCAGACCAACTGGAACCGGCGTCGCTTCGCCGACTCCTCCGGCACGGTGCGCGTCGAGGCGTACAGCATCCAGGGCGCCGGGCACAGCCTCCCGTCAGCCGGCATGGCCCGCGTGGCCATCGACTTCTTCGGCCTGACCAGCAGCACGCCGCCGCCGACGACCCCGCCGCCGACGACGCCCCCGCCCACCACCCCGCCGCCGACCACCCCGCCGCCCACCACCCCTCCTCCCACGACGCCGCCGCCGACCACGCCGCCGCCCGGCTCGACGTCCTGCCGAGTGCAGTACGCGGCCGACTCGTGGAACAACGGCCTCGTCGCCAACCTCACCGTCACCAACACCAGCACCAGCCCGGTCAACGGCTGGACGGTGCAGTGGACCTGGCCCGGCAGCCAGCAGGTCACCAGCGGCTGGAACGCCACGGTCAGCCAGAGCGGCAACCAGGTGACCGCCCGTAACGCCGCCTGGAACGGCACCATCGGCGCCAACCAGAGCGTCAGCTTCGGCTTCCAGGCCACGCACAACGGCACCAACACGCCGCCGACGCAGTTCACCCTCAACGGAGCCGCCTGCTCCTGACCTGATCGGCTCGTTGGTGCCCGCCGCCAGCGGCGGGCACCAACGAGCCTGGTTTCACCGGGCGGCACGGCGAGCGCTGGCCGTAGAGTGGCGCCATGCCGGAAATCCTCCAGCTGCTGGCCTCTCCGGCGCACCGCTTCGTGGGCCGCCCGGCGGACGGGCCGGCACCCGCCCCCGTCGATGAGTTGGTGGACGAGATCCAGGTGCGGGCGGAGCTGGGCATCGTGGGTGACCGGTACTTCGGCAAGGCGGCGCACCGCGAGGCGGGCGTGACCGTGATCGCGGCGGAGTCGCTCCCGCCGGGCGCCGGCCTCGCGCAGGCCCGGCGCAACATCCTGACCAGCGGCATCGCCGTGGACGAGCTGGTCGGATCGGTGCTGGTACTGGACTCGGGGCAGGGACCGGTGCGGCTGCGGGTGAACCGGCCGGCGCACCCCTGCGCCTGGATGGACGTGACCATCGGCCCCGGCGCCTGGCGCGGGCTGCGCGGCCGTGGTGGCATCCGCTGCACGCCGGTCAGCGACGGCATCCTGCGGGTCGGCCCGGTCGACGTGACGATCGATCCCGGGCCGTCGCGGCTACCGAGCTGACCGAGCGGGCACGGCGTACGGGCGGCCGGTGCCACCGTCCGCCGGGAACCTGCCGCTCACCCACCGGCCAGTTCGTTGGCGGCGGGCGTGGGCCCGACCGGTGACACCGGTCGGGCCCGTCCGTGCGCCGGCCTACGGGTACCCGGTCAGGTACGACACCTGGTTGGTGGTGTTGACCGTGTTGCCGGTGTTGTTGATCATGCGGTTGATCGTGCCGACGCCGCCAAGGGAGACGGTCACCATGTTGGTGAACCGCACGTTGGGGTTGTTGGGCACCTCGAAGGAGCGTTCGGCGACCACCGACGGGTCCACGTTGAAGTAGGCGTAGCTGCCCAACCCCCAGGCCTGGTGGCTGGTCACCGAGTCGGCGACCTTGTATGCGGCGTACCCCCGGGTGGAGCCGTTCATCCAGGCCGCCTGGTTGGGCGGGTCGTACGGCAGCTCGTTCTGGTAGAAGTACGTCCGTCCGCCGTTGCCGTTCCAGATGGTCTGGAACTTCTGGTAGTGCTCGACGAAGAGGCCGTACATGGTCACGTCGTCGCCGTTGACGATCAGTCCGGTGTCGGCGGTGTTGACCGTCCAGCCGACGCCGTCGCCGTGGTCGGCCCGCCACAGCCACATGTGATCGCCGATCACGTTGTCGCTGTTGACGACCAGGCTGGTGGTGGCCCGACCGACGCCCGGTCCGCCGATGCGGAAGAAGACGTCGTGCAGCGAGGTGGGGTTGGCGGCGTGGCTCGCGGCGGAGCCGGCCGGTCCGACCTCCATGAGTACGGGGGAGTTGGTGGTGCCGGCCTCGAACATGAGGCCGGCAACCTTGACCCCGTCGACGTCGGCGACCCGCATTCCGACCGTGCCGTTGTCGGTCTGGATGGTGGCCAGGCCGAGGCCGAGGACCACCGTGTTGGCCCGGTTGACCTGGATCGGCTCGGTGATCCGGTGTACGCCGGGGGTGAACAGCAGGTGCCGGCCCTGGGCGAGCGCGTTGTTGATGGTCGCCGCCGAGGTGCCCGGCCGGACGACGAAGAAGTCGGCCAGCGAGATGGACGAGCCGGCCGGGGTCTTGTTGTACCAGCTGGTGCCGGCGGAGTTGGTGCGCAGCGCCGGCACGAAGACCCGGTACTCGCCGGTGCCGTCGACGTAGAGGAACGGCTTCTCCCGGACCAGTGGGGTGGTCGGGATGACGGTGTGCGAGGGGTTGGGGAAGTTCGGTGTCGGGGCGCCGGCCACCCCCTGGAACACCATGTTCCAGACCGAGCCGGTCCAGCCGTTGCCGAACTCGCTGTTGCGCGAGTACCACTGCTGCTGCGAGCCGGAGACGACCAGGCCGTCGATGCGGGTGTCGGCCATCAGGCCGCCGCTGGACCAGCCGGTGTAGCCGTCCCAGAGCTGGATCTGGTTCTGCGCGCCGCGCAGGTGCATCCGCCGGTACGGGGCGGCCTGCGACACCGCCCACCGCTCGACGCTGACCCCGGCGGGCAGGGTGACCGACAGGTTCTCCGCGGCCCGCCAGAAGTTCTGGGTGGCGTTGCCGCCGAACCAGGACGCCTCGACCCGGACGTGCCCGTTGAGATTCACGTCGTCCGGCGACATGCCGAGTCCGGCTACCTGGGTGAAGAAGCCGAGGTTGACGTCGGCGGTGTAGTTGCCCGGCCGGAACAGCACGGCGTAGCGCTGCGGGCCGAACTGGTTGGTCTCCTGCTGGGTGAAGAGGGTGTTCAGCCGGCTCTGGATGGTGGCGGTGGGGGTGGACGGGTCGAACACGAAGGTGTTCGGGCCGAGGTTCGGGTTGCGCGGGTCGGTCGGCTCGACCGGGTCGACCGGTCCGCCGCCGGTCTCGCCGAAGACCTGGAACTCCCACAGCGAGTAGCCGTAGCCGGTGGCCCGCTGCGTGCCGTACATCCGCACGTACCGGCCGGCGCCGCTGACGGCCAGCGTCTGGGTGCCGCCGGTGCCGTTGGTGGTGCTGTGGATGGTGGTCCAGGAGCTACCGTCGTCGGAGGTCTGGATCTGGAAGGCCCGGGCGTGGGCGGCCTCCCAGACCAGGGTTACTCCGGTGACGGTGGCCCGGCTGCCGAGGTCGACCCGGAGCCACTGCGGGTCGCTGAAGGAACTGGACCAGCGGGTACCGGAGTTGCCGTCGACGGCCGCCGACGCGGGGAAGGCGCCACCCTCGGTGGTGGAGGCGGTGGCCGGTCGCCCCTGGGAGAGCAGCACCGGCGCGGCGTGCGCGGGTGCCGCCCCGACGGTCGGGGCCAGGGCGGCCACCAGTGTGGCGACCAGGGCAACCGTGAGCCCGGCGAGCAGGTTCCGGCTGGTCGTCCGGCGGCCTGGCATGGGTGGTACCAGCTGTGCGGGAGGTTTCATGACGTCGCCTGTCGGTCGAGGGCTGCTGACGACGGGCGCGACGGGGATTCGGGACGGGCTCGCGCTGCCGTGAGGTGATGCCGCCGGGTTGGCACCGCCATCGGGAGCGCTTGCGGAAGAGTGTTGCGGCGACGTTGCGGTGCCGTCAAGACATCGACCTGTATCCACCAGTGCGGTGACCCTCGGTGACCGTCACTCGACGTAGTGGCTGGCGGAGGGTCCGTGACCGGGGTGACGGTCGGCGGGTCAGTGGATCAGCGGCGTGCGCCGCCGGTGCCGAGCAGGCGTGCGATGGGCAGGGTGGCCGCGCCGAGCGCCACGGCGTCCACGCCCAGGCGGCACAGCTCGATCGACGCTTGGGCGTACGGCAGGCGCAGTGCCTGACGTGCGGCGGCCTCGCGCACGGCCGGCAGCAGGCCGCCCAGCGCCATCGCCGCCCAGCCGCCCAGCACCACCCGCTCCGGGTTGAACAGGTTGATCAGGTTGGCCACTCCGGCACCCAGGTAGCCGGCCGTCTCGTCCAGCACCCGGCGCGCGGTCTCCGACCGACCGGCCGCCGCCACCAGCGCGGCGAGCTGCGACTCCTCGTCCGCGCCGGGCACCGGCCGGCCGCGCCGGGCCTCCCGGTACCGGTCGATGATCGCCTCGGCGCCGACGTACGCCTCCAGGCATCCCCGGGCCCCGCACCGGCAGGGCCGCCCGCCGTAGACCAGGGTGGTATGCCCCCACTCGCCGGCGCTGCTGGACGCGCCCCGGTAGGTGACGCCGTTGGTCACCACGGCCGCCCCGACACCCGAGCCGACCAGGGCGAACACCGCGTGCCGGGCACCCCGCCCGGCACCGAACCACATCTCGGCCTGGCCGAGGGTCTTGGCGCCGTTGTCGATGTGCAGCGGCAGGTCGGTGCCCTCGGCGATCAACCGCTGCAGCGGCACCCGATCCCAGCCCAGGGTCTGCGCGTCGACGACCGCGTGCGCGCCCTGCTCGACGACCCCGGAGACGCCGACCCCGACGCCGAGCACCTCGCTGCGACCCGCTCCGGCGTCGGCCAGCACCCGGTCGATGCCGGCCAGCACGTGCCCGGCCACGGTGGCCGGGTCGGTGCCGCCGTGCTCCAGCGGGTACTCCACGCTGGCAAGCACGGTCATCGCGAGGTCGAACAGCTCGACGCGTACCCGGGTCTCGCCCACGTCCACCCCGACCACGACGGCGTAACGCGGCACGACCCGTAGCATCATGCTGGGCCGGCCGCCGTCGGACTCGGCGGCACCGGCCTCCATCACCAGGCCCTCGTCGATCAGGTCGCCGACGACGTTGCTGACCGCCGGCTGGCTCAGCCCGGTGCCGCGCACCAGATCCTGCCGGGTCAGCGGGCCGTCGAGAAAGATTCTGGACAGCAGGGCCGACCGGTTGCGCACCCGGACGCTGCGATTCGTCGCCCGCGCCAGCTCCACGTGTCACCTCATCCCGTCGGCCACCCCGGGGCGACTGTACGACCCCGTGCTTGACGGCCCTCCGTCGAACCATTTTAATGACGACATTAATTAAGCCGTGATGTAACTCCCCCCGCACCGCCACCCCCAGATCGAAAGGGCAGCCCGTGTCGAGACGACACCTCGCGATACTCACCGCGACCGTCCTGGCCGCCGCCTCACTCACCGCCTGCGGCTCCGGCGACGAGGCCGGCGGCGACAGCAAGACCCTCACCTACTGGGCCAGCAACCAGGGCGCCAGCCTGGAGGCCGACAAAGAGATCCTCCAGCCTGAACTGGACAAGTTCGAGCAGCAGACCGGGATCAAGGTCAACGTCGAGGTCGTACCCTGGTCCGACCTGCTCAACCGGTTGCTCGCCGCCGCCACCACCGGGCAGGGCCCGGACGTGGTGAACATCGGCAACACCTGGTCGGCGTCGCTGCAGGCGACCGGCGCGCTGGTCGAGTTCGACGACGCCACGCTGGCCAAGGTCGGTGGCAAGGACCGTTTCGTCCCCGCCGCCCTCGCCGCCGCTGGCGCCCCCGACAAGCCGCCGGCCGCCGTGCCGCTCTACAGCCTCGCCTACGCGCTCTACTACAACAAGCAGTCCTTCGCCGACGCCGGCATCACCGCTGCGCCCACCACCTGGGAGGAGTTGGCCGAGGTCGGCAAGAAGCTCACCGGCGACGGCAGGTGGGGGCTCGCCGTCGAGGGGGCCAACCCCTCGGAGAACGCCCACCACGCCTTCACCTTCGGCCAGCAGTACGGCGGCGACTGGTTCGACGCCGCCGGCAAGCCCAGCTTCGACACCCCGCAGAACGTCGCCGCCGTCAAGCGCTACATCGACCTGATGGCCGTCGACAAGGTGGTCAACCCCAGCAACGCCGAGTACGCGCAGAACCAGTCCGTCTCCGACTTCGCCAACGGCAAGGCCGCCATGCTGCTCTGGCAGGCCGCCGGCGCCAACCTGAAGTCACAGGGCATGGCACCCGAGGCGTACGGGGTGGCTCCGGTGCCGTTCCTGGCCACCCCGCCGGCCGGCGGCAAGCAGGTCAACAGCATGGTCGCCGGCATCAACATCGCCGTCTTCAAGCACACCGGGAACCTCGACGGGGCGCTGGAGTTCGTCAAGTTCATGACCAGCGACACCGAGCAGGTGACGCTGAACAAGACGTACGGCTCGCTGCCGGCGGTCGGCACCGTCGCCGCCGACCCCGCCTTCGCCGCCGAGGAGCAGAAGGTTCTCGCCCAGGCCTTGGCCACCAGCGCGGCGCCGCTGCCGCAGGTGCCCGAGGAGAGCACCTTCGAGACCCTGGTCGGCACCGCCATCAAAGAGCTCTTCGCCGACGCGGCCAGCGGCAGGCCGGTCACCGAGGACAGCGTCCGGGAGAAGTTGACCCGGGCCCAGCAGCAGATGCGCTGACCACGGACCGCTGGCCGTGGGAGGTCCGCCGACCCTCCCACGGCCAGCCCCGCGAAGGGACCCTGATGGCAACCACCACCCCGCCGGCCGGCACCGCGTCCGGTCAGTCCCCGGCCGCCGCCGGCAAGCCCGCCGGTCAGCTCGCCCGCCAGCCTCCGGCCGCCGCCGACAAGCCTGCCGGCAGGCCCGCCCGCCGGCCCCGCCGGTCACTGCTGCCGTACCTGCTGCTCGCCCCGGCCATCGTGCTGGAACTGGCGATCCACGTGATCCCGATGCTCGTCGGCGCGTGGATGAGCCTGCTGGAACTGACCCAGTTCCACATCCGCGACTGGTCCAGCGCACCCTTCGTCGGCCTGGACAACTACCGGGTGGTGCTGGACGTCAACTCGGCCGCCGGTGCCGAACTGCTGCGCTCCTTCCGGGTCACCGTCGTCTACACGGTGCTCTCGGTCGGGCTGTCCTGGGTCCTCGGCACCACCGCCGCCGTACTGCTGCAACGACCCTTCCGGGGCCGGGCCGTGCTGCGCGCGCTCTTCCTCACCCCGTACGCGCTGCCGGTCTACACCGCCGTCATCACCTGGACCTTCCTTTTCCAGCGCGACACCGGCCTGGTCAACCACGTCCTGGTCGACCAGCTCGACCTCGTCGACGACCGGCCGTTCTGGCTGATCGGTGACAACAGTTTCGTCGCCCTGCTGATCGTCTCGATCTGGCGAACCTGGCCGTTCGCCTTCCTCTGCGTGATGGCCGGCCTGCAGAACATCCCCGACGAGCTGTACGAGGCCGCCGCGATGGACGGCGCCGGGTTCTGGCGGCGGCTGCGCTCGGTGACCCTGCCGATGCTGCGCCCGGTGAACCTGGTGCTGGTGCTGGTGCTGTTCCTCTGGACCTTCAACGACTTCAACACCCCGTACGTCCTCTTCGGTGGCTCCGCCCCGGCCGAGGCCGACCTCATCTCGCTGCACATCTACCGCAGCTCCTTCCAGACCTGGGACTTCGGCTCCGGCTCGGCGATGTCGGTGGCGCTGCTGCTGTTCCTGCTCCTGGTCACCGCCGGATACCTGTTGCTGACCAACCGACGGAGGAACGATGCGTGAGACCGCCGCCGAACGCTGGTCGCGCCGGATCGTGCTGACCCTGCTCGCCGGCTTCGTCCTCGTACCGCTCTACGTGATGGTCAGCTCGGCGATCAAACCGTTGCAGGACGTCCAGGGCGCGTTCACCTGGTGGCCCCGACGTCCCACGTTGCAGGCGTTCGTGGACATGTGGTCGACCGTTCCGCTCGGCCGCTACCTGCTCAACAGCCTGCTGGTGGCCAGCGTGGCGGCGATCTTCTCGGTCTCCGTGGCGATCTTCGCCGCGTACGCGGTCAGCCGTTACCGGTTCCGGGGCCGGCAGATCTTCTCGGTCACCGTGCTCTCCACCCAGATGTTCCCCGGCATCCTGTTCCTGCTGCCGCTGTTCCTGATCTACGTCAATCTCGGCAACGCCACCGGCATCGAGCTGTACGCCAGCCGCACCGGCCTGATCATCACGTACCTCACCTTCTCGCTGCCGTTCTCGATCTGGATGCTGGTCGGCTACTTCGACTCCATCCCGCGCGGCCTCGACGAGGCCGCCCAGGTCGACGGCGCCGGCCCGCTGCGCACCCTGTTCCAGGTGGTGCTGCCGGCGGCGGTGCCGGGCGTGGTGGCGGTGACCGTCTACGCGTTCATGACCGCCTGGGGCGAGGTGCTCTTCGCCTCGGTGCTGACCAACGAGGGCAGCCGTACCCTCGCGGTCGGCCTGCAGGGCTACTCCACCCAGTTCAACGTCTACTGGAACCAGGTGATGGCCGCTTCCCTGGTGGTGAGCGTGCCGGTGGTCGCCGGCTTCCTGGCGTTGCAGCGCTACTTCGTCGCCGGCCTCACCGCCGGAGCCGTCAAGTGAGCCCGTCCACCGCGACTACCGAGGAGACACCGCCCGTGCCGGACCTGTCCACGCTGCCGCCCGACTTCCTCTGGGGGGTTGCCACCTCGGCCTATCAGATCGAGGGGGCCGCCCGAGCCGACGGCCGCAAACCCTCCATCTGGGACACCTTCTGCACCCGACCGGGAGCCATCGACAACGGCGACACCGGCGAGGTCGCCTGCGACCACTACCACCGGTGGCCGCAGGACGTGGCGCTGATGCGGGGCCTCGGCGTCGGGGCGTACCGGTTCTCGGTGGCCTGGCCCCGGGTCCGGCCCGACGGCGTCGGCCGGGTCAACCCCGCCGGGTTGGACTTCTACGACCGGCTGGTGGACGCCCTGCTCACCGCCGGCATCCGGCCGTACGTCACGCTCTACCACTGGGACCTGCCGCAGGCGTTGCAGGACCGGGGCGGCTGGCCGCGCCGGGAGACCGCCGAGGCGTTCGCCGACTACGCCGCCGTGGTCGCGGCGCGCCTCGGTGACCGGGTGGCCGACTGGTGCACCGTCAACGAGCCGCTCTGCATCGCCTGGATCGGTCATCTGGAAGGGCGGATGGCTCCCGGTGAGCGGGACCTGGCCCGCGCCGTGCCGGCCGCCCATCACGTGCTGCTCGGTCACGGCCTGGCGACGGCCGCCATCCGGGCCAATGCCACCCGGCCGGCGTCGATCGGACCAGTGCTCAACCTCAGCCCCATCGAGCCGGCCAGCGACCGGCCCGCCGACATCGCCGCCGCCCGCCGGATGGATGGGCACGTCAACCGCTGGTGGCTGGACCCGCTGCACGGCCGTGGCTACCCGGCCGACATGGTCGCCACCTACGGCATCGAGCCGCCGGTACGCGGCGACGACCTGGCGGTGATCGCCGCCCCGACCGACTTCCTCGGCGTCAACTACTACTTCCGGCAGGTGGTGACCGACGATCCGGACGGTCCTGCCCCGTACGCCCGGCAGGTCCCGGTGCCCGGCGCGGCGCACACCGCGATGGGTTGGGAGGTGCACCCGGCCGGCCTGGAACACCTACTGGTCGAGGTGAGCCAGGAGTACGCGCCGACCCGGCTCCTGGTCACCGAGAGCGGCTCGGCCTGGCCGGACGTGGTCGCCGCCGACGGCTCCGTCACCGACACCGAGCGCACCGACCACCTGGAACGGCACCTGGCCGCCTGCGCGGCGGCGGTCGGCCGGGGCGCACCGGTGGCCGGCTACTTCGCCTGGTCGCTGCTGGACAACTTCGAATGGGCGTACGGCTACGACAAGCGCTTCGGCCTGGTGCACGTCGACTACGCCACCCAACAGCGGACGGTCAAGGCGAGCGGCACCCGCTACGCCGAGACGATCCGCGCCCACCAGCGGCGCGCCGCGACGGTCGACACCGTCGCGGTGCGCGGATAAGCGGGCCGACGGGGCCCGGGACGCCCCGGGTGCCGCGCCGGGCGGCACCCGGGGCACCCGTGCGTTAAGGAAGGGCACCCTGTTAACGCCTGCGGTAGAGCACGGGCCCCTTGTCAACGACCTGCCCGCCGCAGCGGACGCCCTGGCCGGGCGAGGTACGCGATGGCGGCCGAACGGGTAGTGCTGTCTGCACCCGAGCAGCGGCCACCGGCGCGGCGTCCCGCGGCCAAATCGCTCGCCGGTGCGGGGCGGATGGTCGATGATGGCGACCGTGGCGACAACCCGGAGCCGAGATGTCCACCTCGAATCGTGAGCCTCACCCAGAGCCCGGAGTGACCCGGGACGACCCACCGACAAGCGCCACCACCGACGCCGCCGAGCGCCGTGCGGTGCCTCGGCAGACGCTCGACGGGCCGTTGGGTGGCAATGTCGCCTCGCGCCAGGCCACGGCCCGCGCCCTGGCGCAGGCCGAGTCCGCCGCGGCCGTGGTGCTCGTCGAGGGCATCAGTGACCAGATCGCCCTGGAGACGACCGCCGGCGTGTACGGCCGGAGTCTCCCGGCCGCGCGGATCGTGATAGTGCCGATCGGTGGGGCGCATGCTGTCGGCCGCTTCCTGACGTGGTTGGGGCCGCGGGGTGCCGGCGTGCGACTTGCCGGTCTGTGTGACCTGGCTGAGGAGGAGATCTTCCGGCGCGGACTGGAGGCGGCCCGGGTCGGCTCACCCCGCACCCGGACCGACATGGAGCACCTCGGGTTCCACGTCTGCCACCGGGACCTGGAGGATGAGCTGATTCGTGCCGTCGGCATCGCCGGGGTCGAAGCGCTCTTCGACAGGCAGGGTGACCTGCGCTCGTTCCGTTCGTTCCAGAGTCAGCCAGCCTGGCGTGGTCGGGATGTCGACGGGCAGATATGGCGCTTCCTGCGCAGCAGTTCGCGCCGTAACCTGCGCTACGCACGCCTGCTCGTCGAGGCGGCAGCCGAACGGGGCACCCTGCCGCGACCGCTGGACGCGGTGCTCGGCAGCGTCTGGGCGAAATGATGCCATGCGCCCGGCCCTTCACCGCCGGGTAGGCATCCGCCACCCCGCTCCTCGTTACGACCACGCCGCTACAGATCAAGTCCATTCAGCTCTCCGTCGAACGGTCGATGGCGCGCCTGGTATGCCCTGACTCAGGGTGACTATCGCGGCGCCATCACCATTTCAAGGGACCATCCCCGCGTGATGGTGTGGCTTGCAGCCCGCGAGAGATTGTCATCGTCGGGACGTCGATGTCGGTCGGGAGGTGCTGGTGATGAGTTTCCGGTTGGCCGCATACGCCGTGTGCTTCGAGGATGAGCGGGTGCTGCTTGTCCGTTGCGTGTCGCCGGCCGGCGGGACCAACTGGAGCCTTCCGGGCGGCAGGGTGGAGCACGCGGAGGATCCGTTCGATGCGGTGATCCGGGAGGTTGCCGAGGAGACCGGCTGCGACGCGGTGGTCGAGCGCTTGCTGGGCGTGGATTCCAGGGTGATTCCCGCCGCCGAGGCGCGGTCAGGGCGCGAACACCAGAATGTTGGCATCTTCTACCAGGTTCGCATCACGGCAGGCGTCCTCCGGCCGGAGCCGAACGGCGAAACTGCCGAGTCGGTCTGGACCCCGATACCGGACGTGGTCCACCTGCGCCGATCCTCCCTGGTGGACATCGGTCTTGCCCTGGCGCGGACGCGCCCGGCGACCGGGCACGTCCCTCCGGTCTTGGCCGGCGGGCTCGTTCAGCACTGAGGCCACGTTCAGTCGTTCGAGCGGCGTGGGGCGGACGGGCTCAGCGCTCCCGGACGCGTTCGGCGATGGCGCGGCCCAGCTCCGCCGTCGTGCCGGTGCCGTGCAGGTCGGGGGTGAGCGGCGACTCCTTCGGTCCGAGTGCCAGGACGTCCTCGACGGCGCCGAGCAGGTGGGCGGCGGCTTCGGGATGGCCGAGGTGGTCCAGCATCATCGAGCCGCACCAGATCTGGCCGACCGGGTTGGCGATGCCCTGGCCGGCGATGTCCGGCGCGGAGCCGTGCACCGGCTCGAAGAGGCTCGGATGGCGGCGATCGGGGTTGATGTTGGCGCTGGGCGCGATGCCGAGCGTGCCGGTGCACGCCGGGCCGAGGTCGGAGAGGATGTCGCCGAAGAGATTGCTGGCGACGACCACGTCGAACCACTCAGGGTGCAGCACGAACTGGGCGGCAAGGGCGTCGATGTGGAACTTGTCGACCCGGACCCGGGGGAACTGCTCGCCCATCGCGGCCACCCGCTCGTCCCAGTACGGCATTGAGATGGCGATGCCGTTGCTCTTGGTCGCCGAGGTGAGGTGCCTTTTCGGGCGGCTCTGCGCCTGCTCGAAGGCGAACCGCAGGACCCGGTCGACGCCGATCCGGGTCATCACCGTCTCCTGCAGCACGGTCTCCCGGTCGGTGCCCTCGAAGATGCGCCCGCCGACACTGGAGTACTCACCCTCGGTGTTCTCGCGGACCACCAGGAAGTCGATGTCGCCGGGCTCGCGGTCGGCGAGAGGGCTGCGGACGCCGGGCATGAGCCGGCATGGGCGCAGGTTCACGAACTGGTCGAAGGTCCGCCGGAACTGCAGCAGGCTGCCCCAGAGCGAAATGTGGTCGGGTACCACGTCGGGCCAGCCGACCGCGCCGAAGAAGATGGCGTCGAAGGAGCGCAGCGTCTCCTCCCAGTCGGGCGGCAGCATGCGCTGGTGCCGCTGCCAGTAGTCGGCGCTGGCGAAGCCGAAGTCGGTGAACTCCAGCCGCAGGCCGAAGCGCCCGGCGGTCGCCTCCAGGGCTTCGATGCCGGCCGGTACGACCTCCTTGCCGATCCCGTCGCCGGGGATGACGGCGATCCGGTGGCTCATCGGCCCCCCAGCAGTGCGTCGAGGCCGCCCTGTGAGTCGGCGATGGCGATGCGTTCGGCGGTGGCGGAGTCGCCGGCGCGCAGCGCCCGGACCAGGGCGCGATGGCTGGTGTAACGCTCCAGGCCGAACGTGTCGTCCTCGGCCACCCGCTGCAACAGCAGCTCCCGCCGCTGCGGCCGGGTGAAGACCCGGCTCTGGTCGAGCATCCGGATCAGGACCGGGTTGTGGGCGCAGGCGTTCACCGTCTCGTTGAACTCCAGCATCGTGTCGAGCAGCGCGGTGAGGTGCCGCTCGGGCGGCCGGCCCTGGGAGCGGCGCTCCTTGAGCAGGATCAGCAGGTCGTCGGCCCGGTCGAGGATCTCGTCGAGGGTGTCGAGCTGTCCGGGGGTGGCGTGCCGGGCGGCGAACCGGGCGACCAGGCCGCGCAGGCCGACCTCGACCTCGGCGAGGTCGTCGATGGCGGCGTCGCGGATCTCGGCGACCAGCACGGTCCGTGGCCCGATCCGCTCGATCAGCCCGTCGGACTCCAGTCGCCGCAGCGCCTCCCGGACCGGGGTCGGGCTGATCGCCAGGCGTCCGGCCAGGCCGCGCTCGGTCACCTTCTCTCCCGGCGTGAGCTCACCGGCGGCGATGGCGGCGCGGACATGACGGTACGCCTGGTCGGCGAGCGTCTCGGTGACTGTCATGGCCACACCCTAACGCATGCCATTGCATAACTTGCATGCAACTGTTGACGTGTTTGCTATAGCAAACTACCGTGACGCGGCACACGTTACATGGAGGCGACATGGCCGAAATGAAGACCCGCGACGAGGTGTCGTATCGGAAGATCACCTTCTTCATCGCTCTCACGCTGTTCGCGCAGGAGTCGACCTGGAACTTCTACGACAACCAGGTGCCCGTCCTGCTGCGCGAACACGTCACGAGCGCCGCGCTCGTCGGCGTGCTGATGGGCATGGACAACCTGCTGGGTATCTTCATCCAGCCCTGGATCGGCAACCGGTCCGACAACACCCGGACGCGGTGGGGACGGCGCATCCCGTACCTGGCGGTGGGCATGCCCCTCGGCGCGCTGCTCTTCCTGCTCCTGCCCTGGACCACCTCGCTGGTCACGTTGGTCGCGGTGATGGTCTGCTACGCGTTGGTCGCGAACACCATGCGGCCCCTCGCCGAGGCGCTGACCCCGGACTTCGTCGCGCCGCAGCGGCGCGGCCGGACCAACGCCGTCGTCAAGATCGCCACTTCGCTGACCATCATCGTGGCGTCACTGATCAGCCTCCTGGTGGTGGACGACCATCCCCGGGGAGCCTTCGTCATCCCGGCGGCGATCATGCTGGTCGTCACCGTCGTGATGATCGTCAAGGTGCGCGACAGCCGGTCCCGGGCCTACCGGGCCGCGGTGGCCGAGGACGCGACCGCCGGACCCGGCGAGACGAAGTCGCCGCTGTGGCGGGTCGTCGCCGAACTGGTCACCAGCCGCGACCGGCGGCGCGTGCTTCTGCTGCTCACCGTCTTCCTCTTCGGCGGCGCCTGGTTCGCGTCCCGGTCGCTGATGACCCCGTACGGCATGGAGGTCCTGGGTCTCAGCCGCGGTGAGGCCGGCGGGCTCACCCTGCCCAGCGGCGTCGCCTACCTGATCGCGGCCTATCCGGCCGCGCTGGCGGCCGAGCGCTTCGGCCGGCTGCGGGTGATCCTGATCGGCATCGTCGTCTTCGCCGGGGCGCTCGCGGCCGGCGCCGTCGTGCGGACCCCCACCGGCACGGTCGTGCTGTTCTGTCTCGCCGCCATGGGCGCCGCCGGTTTCCTGATCAACGCGGCGGTCGCGTTGTGGAACCTGGCCCCGTCCAGCCGGATGCTCGGCGCGTACACCGGGCTCTACGCGGTCACCTGGTACCTAGGCGGCTTCGCCGGGCCGGCGCTGGTCGGTGCCGCGGTCGACCTCGTCGGCTGGAGTTGGATGCTGCTCGACATCGCCGTGCTGGCCATGCTCGCCGCCGTGGTGGTGATCCGGCTGGCCCGCCTGCAACAGGCCCGCGAGACGACCCCCGCCCCCGCACGTTGAGAGAGAGCCGATGCCGACCATCCTGATCACCACCGACTACCTGAGCCCGGGAGACGAGGTGGATTCCTACCTCACCGGACAGGGCTTCACCACCCGGTACGACCCGATGCGCGGGCCGCGCCGGCCGGCGGAGCTGATCGCCGCGCTGACCGGCGCCGACGGTGCGCTGATCGCGAACGAGCCGATGACCGAGCAGGTGCTGGCGGCGTCGCCCGGGCTGCGGGCGATCGTGCGCACCGGCGTCGGGTACGACTCCGTCGACGTCCCGGCCGCCACCCGACTCGGCATCAGCGTCAGCAACCTCCCCGGCATCAACGCCAACGCGGTCGCCGAGTACACCATCGCGCTGCTGCTGGCCCAGGCCCGGAACCTGGTCCCGATGGCGGCCGGGGTCGCGGCCGGCGGCTGGCCGCGCCAGGACGGGTCCGAGCTGCGCGGCAAGACCCTCGGCCTGATCGGCCGTGGCGCGGTGGCCCAGCGGGTACGGCCGCTCGCCGAGGCGTTCGG
This sequence comes from Micromonospora phaseoli, assembly GCF_900109115.1. Lineage (GTDB taxonomy): Bacteria > Actinomycetota > Actinomycetes > Mycobacteriales > Micromonosporaceae > Micromonospora > Micromonospora phaseoli. The sequence continues at coordinate 695,512 of NZ_FNYV01000002.1, read as the reverse complement.
CATGACCGTGCTGGGCCACGAGGTCCCCCTGGAACTCCTGCTCCGCGACGCCGACTACGTCTCGATCCACACCGCGCTGACCCCGCGCACCCGGCACCTGATCGACGCTGCGGCGCTGGCCCGGATGAAGCCGACCGCTCATCTGATCAACACAGCACGCGGCCCGATCGTCGACGTGGCCGCCCTGGCCGAGGCGGTCCGGTCCGGCCGGATCGGCGGGGCGGCCCTGGACGTCGTGGACGTCGAACCGTTGCCCGCCGACAGCGTGCTGCGCGGCGTCGACGGCATCACCGTCTACTCGCACATGGGTGGTCAGACCACCGAGGCCCGCCGCGACTCGGGCCTGTGCGGCGCCCGCGAACTGGTCGCCGCCCTGGCCGGGAAACCGGAGACCTCCGTCAACGCCCACCTGATCACCCCGGAGCAGAGAAGATGACCGCTGACGTGATCGTTGTCGGAGCCGGCCTGGCCGGGCTCGTCGCCACCGCCGAGCTCGTGGACGCCGGGCACAGCGTCCTCCTGCTCGACCAGGAGCCCGAGCAGAGCCTCGGCGGCCAGGCATTCTGGTCGTTCGGTGGCCTGTTCCTGGTCGACTCACCCGAGCAGCGCCGGATGGGCATCCGCGACTCGCGCGAGCTGGCCTGGCAGGACTGGCTGGGCAACGCCGGGTTCGACCGGCCCGAGGACGAATGGCCCCGGCGCTGGGCCGAGGCGTACGTCGACTTCGCCGCCGGCGAGAAACGCGCCTGGCTGGGTGAGCTCGGCGTCAAACTGTTCCCGATCGTCGGCTGGGCGGAGCGTGCCAACAACTCCGTGCCCCGCTTCCACATCACCTGGGGCACCGGGCCGGGCCTGCTGGAGCCGTTCGTCGCCAAGGCACGCGCCGGGAAGGTGACGTTCAAGTTCCGGCACCGGGTCGACGAGATCGTGCGCACCAACGGTGCCGTGTCCGGCGTACGCGGAAAGGTCCTTGCACCGAGCGACACGGAGCGCGGCACCGCCAGCAGCGGCACGGCCGTCGCGGACTTCGAACTGTCCGCGCCCGTGGTGGTGGTGACCTCCGGCGGCATCGGCGGCAACCACGACCTGGTTCGCCGCAACTGGCCGCAGCGGCTCGGCACGCCGCCCGCGCGGATGGTCTCCGGGGTGCCGGCCCACGTGGACGGCCGGATGATCGAAATCGCCGCGGACGCCGGCGGCGCGGTGATCAATCCGGACCGGATGTGGCACTACGTGGAGGGTGTGCAGAACTGGGCCCCGATCTGGGACGCGCACGGCATCCGCATCCTGCCCGGGCCGTCCTCGATCTGGCTGGACGCGCGCGGGCAGCGGCTGCCGGCGGAGCTCTCGCCCGGATTCGACACCCTCGGCACCCTCGCCCACCTGCGGTCCACCGGGTACGACCACAGCTGGTTCGTGCTGACCCAGAAGATCATCGAAAAGGAGTTCGCGCTGTCCGGGTCGGAACAGAACCCGGACCTGACCGGCCGCAGCGTCCGCCAGGTGCTGGGCCGGATCCGGGCCGGCGCGCCGGCACCGGTGGAGGCGTTCAAGAGCCGTGGCGCGGACTTCGTGGTCGCCGCCGACCTGGACGAACTGGTGCAGGGGATGAACGCGCTCACGGAGACGCCGTTGCTGGACCCGGCCGAGGTCCGGCGGGTGGTGCAGGCGCGCGACCGGCAGCTGGACAACCCGTTCACCAAGGACCTGCAGATCGCCGCGATCCGGAACTTCCGGAACTACCGGGGTGACCGGCTGATCCGGACCGCCCCGCCGCACCGGATCCTCGACCCGAAAGCCGGGCCGCTGATCGCCGTGCGCCTGCACGTGCTCACCCGCAAGACCCTGGGCGGCCTGCACACCGACCTCGACGGGCGGGTCCTGGACGTCGCCGGGCAGCCGGTGCCCGGCCTCTATGCGGCCGGCGAGGCCAGCGGCTTCGGCGGCGGTGGCATGCACGGCTACCGCGCCCTGGAGGGCACCTTCCTGGGCGGCTGCCTGTTCTCCGGCCGGCAGGCCGGCCGAGCGATCGTCAAGAATTGAGGAACCGATGGCCACCAACCCTGATTCCGTACGCATCCTGGTGCCGGTCGGCATGCTCGGCGCCGGCTTCCCGCCCGAGACCGTCGCCCGCGGCCTGGCCCTCGGCGCCGACGTGATCGCGGTGGACGGTGGCTCGACCGACTCCGGGCCCTACTACCTCGGTGCCGGCACGGCCAAGACCGCCCGCGCCGCGGTCGCCCGCGACATGCGCCTGTTGCTACGGGCGGCGGCCACGGCCGGCATCCCGCTGATCGTCGGCTCGTGTGGCACCAGCGGCACCGACGCCGGCGTCGACTGGGTCGCCGGCATCACCCGGGAAATCCTGGCCGCAGAGGGCCTGGACCTGCGGCTGGCCAGGATCTACAGCTCGCAGCAGGCCGCCGAACTCGATCTGGACCGGATCCGTCCACTCCCGCCGGCCGGCGAACTCGACCGGGTGACCCTGGAGAGCTGCGCCAACATCGTCGGGATGATGGGCCATGAACCGATCGCCGAGGCCCTGACCGCCGGCGCCGATGTGGTCCTCGCCGGACGGGCCACCGACACCGCCGTGGCCGCCGCCTATCCGCTGCTGAAGGGCATGCCGGCCGGGCCGGTGTGGCACGCCGCGAAGATCGTCGAGTGTGGCGGGCAGTGCACCACGAACCCGCGCGCCGGCGGGGTGCTGGCCACCGTCGACGCCACCGGATTCACCATCGAGCCGCTCGATCCGGCCAACGCGTGCACGCCTACCTCGGTCGCGGCGCACATGCTCTACGAAACGGTCAACCCCTTCACGATGCGCGAGCCGGCCGGCACCATCGAGGTCGGCGAGGCGGTCTACCGGGCCCTGGACGAGCGGCGCGTCCGCGTCGAGGGCTCCCGGTTCGAGCCGGCCGCGCAGCACACCATCAAGCTCGAGGGCGCCCGGATCACCGGGTACGAGACGATGTCCTTCACCGCCATCCGCGACCCGCACATCCTGGGCCAGATCGACACGTGGGCCGCGCTGCTCCGGAAGATGATCAGCGAGTGGGTGTCCGGGACCATCGGGCTGGGCGAGGGCGACTACACCTTCGACATCCGCCGCTACGGATACGACGCGATCCTCGGCGAACTCGACCCGGCCGCCGGGCCGCCCCGGGAGGTGGGCGTGATGCTCCTGGTCCGCGCGGCGGACCAGGAGACCGCGACGGCGGTTGCCAAGGTCGCCAACCCGCTGATGCTGCACCTGCCCACGCCGGACATGGACTACCTGCCCAGCCTCGCCTTCGCCACGTCGCCGGCCGAGACGGAGCGGGGAGCGGTGTACGAGTTCGTGCTCAACCACGTCGTCGAGGTGCCGTCGCCGACCAGCCTGTTCCGCATCTGCCTGGAGGACAACCGATGACTGTGGTCGCAGATCTCGCGCTGGAGGTCCGGTCGAAGAACGCCGGGCCGTTCTGGGTGACGATGGAGGTGTTCGCGCGGGACGCCGACGCCTACGCGGTCCTCGCCGACCCGTCGTTCCTGGACGCCTCGGTGATCGCCCGCCTCTACGACGTCGCGGCGGAGGGCGTCCAGTTCTTCCGGATCCCCTCGCTGAACGTCGTGAAGATCTCGTTCCCGCGGCCGGTCGTGCAGGGCAGCCTGCACGACCGCGACATCCACGCCGGCCAGCATCATGTGCCGCTGGCGATGCTGGCCGTCCCTCCCGTCGACTGACAGCGCCGCCGGCCCAGCGCTTCGAGACCCGGCGGCGGCACCCCTGACCCGCGCGCCGATCATGCAGTTGTGGCACTTCACAAAGTCCGCGAAACCGCTGATTTCCGGTGCCACAACTGCATGATCGCGGGGTCATCCCGGTGCGTGCTGGGGATGGTCAGCCCTTTACGGCTCCGGTCAGGCCGCCGACGATCCGGCGCTGGAAGAGGCTGAAGAACAGCAGTGCCGGGATCATCGACAGGGAGGTGAACGCCAGCACCTTGGCCGTGTCGACCGAGTACTGCGACGCGAAGGCCTGCACGCCGAGGGGGAGCGTGAAGGTCTCCTCCCGGTTGAGGATGAACAGCGGCAGCAGGTAGCTGTTCCAGCTCTGGATGAACGTCAGGATGCCCACCGTGATGACTCCCGGCTTGGACAGCGGGAGCACCATCCGCCAGAAGAAGCCCAGTCGGCTGCAGCCGTCGATCGACGCGGCCTCCTGGATCTCGTCGGGGATGGCGCGCACGAACGGGACCAGGATGATGATCGTCATCGGGATGGCGAACCCGATCTGCGGGAGGATCACCCCGGGCAGCGTGTTCATCAGGCCGAGGTTCTTGATCAGGATGTACAGCGGTGTGATCGCCACGGTCAGCGGGAACATCAGGCCGGCGGCGAACAGCGAGTACATGGCCTCCCGGCCCCAGAACCGGTAGCGCGCGAGGATGAAGCTCGTCATCAGACCGAGGGTGACCACGGCCGCCGTGGTGGCCACGCCGACGATGGTGGAGTTGAGCACCTGACGCCAGAATGTCCCGCCGGTCAGCACGTCGAGGTAGTTCTCGAACCGCCACGGGTTCGGCCATCCGGCCGGGTCGGTGGTGATCTGCGCGTTCGTGCGGAAGCCACCGACGATGATGTAGACGACCGGTGCCAGCATCGTCGCGATCAGCAGCAGGGCGACGAAGTACACCGACGGGTTTCCCCACGCCGGCCGCCGCCTGGCCCGGGGTGCCCGGCGGCCGATTACGGCAGTCGCGGTCATCAGTTCTTCCCTCCGGTGATCGCGCCAGCGGTGTCCCGGCGCAGAATGAACCGCTGGTAGATCAGGGCCGCGACGAGCGAGATGAAGAACAGCACCACGGCGACCGCGTTGCCGTACCCGTACTCACCGGCGTTGCGCCCGTTGGCCACCATGTAGGTGGCCATCGTCGACGTGCCGGCCGTCGCCGCGATGTACTGGCCCCAGATGATGTAGACCAGGTCGAACAGTTGCAGCGCGCCGATCATCGACAGGAACGCCCAGATGCGGATCGTCGGCCCGAGCAGCGGCAGGGTGATGCGACGCTGGATCTGCCAGTACGACGCACCGTCGATCGCCGCGGCCTCCGTCAACTCCTCCGGGATGCCCTGTAGCCCGGCCAGGAAGAGGATCACGGCGAAGCCGATGTACTTCCAGGTGAGGATGCCCATCAGCGTCCAGATCGCGATCTGTGGGTCGGAGAGCCAGTCGTTCTGCAGCCAGGCCAGCCCGAGGTCGGCGAGGATGGAGTTGACGAAGCCGTCCCCGTGCAGCATCAGGCTCCAGCCGATGCCGACGACCACCTCGGCGATCACGTAGGGGACGAAGACGAGCACCCGGATGAGCGTCTGCCCCCGCATCCGCCGGTTCAGCAGCAGGGCGAGCAGGATCGCCGCCGGCCCCTGGAGCAGCAGCGACAGCACCACGATCACGCCGTTGTGCCGCAGCGCGTCGATGAACGTGCCGTCCTTGAAGATGAACAGGTAGTTGCGGAAGCCGATGAATTCCTCGGCTGGGCCGTACCCCTGCCAACTGAAGAAGCCGTAGTACGCCGCCATGGCGACCGGGAGGATGACGAAGGACAGGAACACGAGCAGTGTCGGCCCTGTCATCAGCGCGATCTCCAGCCGGGCGGGCCAGCCGATGCCCTTTCGTGCCCGGCGCCGGGCCGGGGGCGGCACGACCGGTGTGCCACCCCCGCCCGTCGTCAGATCCGGCGACTTCTCCGGCGCGAGCCGTACGTTTCCACGGTCCAGATCAGACATGATGTGTAGTTCTCTACGGGCCTTCGGCGGCGGCCTTGACCGCGTCGACGATGCTCTGCGGGTCTCCCTTGCCGGCCAGCATGTTCACCACGGCGGTGTTGAGGGCGTTGCCGACCTTCTGCCCGTACACCGTGTCGAGCCACTGCGAGACGAACGGCGCCTGGTTGTAGGCCGCGAGCACCGACTGCAGGTGCGGCTCGGTGACCGCGGCCTGCGCCTCGCTGTTCACCGGCGGCGCCTGGAAGGCCGCGTAGTACGCCTTCTGTACATCGGTCTTCGCGATGTAGTTCAGGAAGGCGGCGCACTCCTCCTTGGGGGCCTGCGCCGAGCAGGAGTAACCGTCGACGCCACCGAGGATGGCGCCGGGCTCACCCGCGCCGCCGGTGATGCTCGGGAAGGGGAACCAGTCCAGGTCGGGCAGCGGCTTCTCGTCCGGGGTCAGTGAGGCGATGACGCCCGGGTTCCAGGCGCCCATCAGCTCCATCGCCGCCTTGTGGTTGGCGAGCAGACCGGCCGAGCTGGCCGCGCCCTGCTGGGCCGAGGTGGTCAGGAAGCCGTTGTTGAACGGCTGCGCCGCGGCGAAGCTCTGTACGTCCTGACCGGCCTTCAGCCAGCAGGGATCGTCGAAGTTCATCGTCTGGCCGGCCTGGGTGATCGTGTCCGAGCTGCACTCGCGCAGCGCGAAGAAGTAGTAGTAGAAGGCGGCTGGCCAGGCGTCCTTGGCCCCGAGGGCGATCGGCTGCACGCCTGCCGTCTTCAGCTTGTCGACGGCGCCCTTGAGCTCGTCAAGCGTGGCCGGCGGCTGGGTGATGCCCGCCTGGGCGAACAGATCCTTGCTGTAGAAGAAGCCGCCGGGCAGGACTGCCACCGGCATCGCGTAGACCTTGCCGTCGATCGTCTGCGCGGTGAACGACCCCTCCGAGATGACCTTCTTGGTGTCGTCGGTGATCGATCCGGTGATGTCCATCAGCTGGCCGGCCTTGACCATCGCGGCCATCTTGCCGCCGCCGCGCTGCATGAAGACGTCGGGGGCGTCGCCGGAGTTGAGCGCGGTCTGGAGCTTGCCGTCCAGGTCTTCGTTCTGAATGGACTGAATCTCGATCTTGACGTTCGAGTTCGCGGCCTGGAAGTCGGCGACCGTCTTCTCCCAGAAGGCCTTGCCCTCGCCCGTGGTGGCGTTGTGCCAGAAGGTCATCGTGACCGAGCCGTCGCTGTTGCGGCCCTCCGAGTCGCCGCCACCGCACCCGGCCGTCGCCAGGACGCCCGTCGCCAGGGCGACCGACACAGCCAGTAGTTTTCTCGCCCTCATCAATTTTCCTCTCTGCCGAGTCTGTCCACCTGAAACTCCGCTGCGGCGAGCGGAGCCGCCAACCAGGGGCGCCCGCCGGGGACGCAAGCGGGGGGTCCTCCTGTCGACAGGCGCTGGTCTGGTGCTCGGCTCGCGGCCACATCGCGGTCGGCCTTGGGGTGACCCAGGCCACCGACGGCCAAAACGGTCGCAGACTTACCGGAAAAAGACAAGACACGTTCCGGAAACATCCATTGCCCGGGGCCCGGTCAGGAGAATCACCGGCTACCTGGACCTGATAGCAGTCGGACGCGGGAGGGTGGCTCTGCGTGACGAACTGTTCGCGCTAACACCCATTTGCCCGTTCACTACGCAAATCGTACGTCGCCGGGTCTTCAGTCACCTCCTTCTCGGATGTCGTCCGGCACGCCCGACATCGTTCTCCCGCAAAACTCCCGGTAGGAAATCCGGTCGTCGGTGCTGGTGGAGGTAGGTGGCGGGGGGCGGCAGGGTGCACGGTGTCGGCGACTTCGACGGCGAGTTCGAGCGCGCCGCTGTGGGTGGATCGTCCACAACTGACGCGGTCGTGACGCTGACCATCTGCACACTCGGCGCAGAAGTCTTTCCTTTTGCTGACAGCACCCGCAGATCGGATCTTCACGATGCCCAAGTGACGGGTGTCGACTCTCCAGGTGCCGAGGTACTCTGCCTGACGCGAGCGACAGATACTCGTGTTAGAAAGGCGACACGTCCAATAACGGTGAGCTGATCTCCGCGAGGATTAGATGACCACTGCACCAGGAAACAGGCCATTACGCCTGTGCGTTGTCCAACTCGACGGCACGCCGCAAGCTCTCAGCGAGTATGGCAAGCTGTGGCTGCCGGCGGAACCTCTCGCAAGTGAACCTGACTTCACGCAGGCGCTGTCTGCCACCGCATTTTTCGCCGCCGCCGCCGGTGCAAACGCCTCGAACATCCTCCGCGACGTCCAGGAGATCGCTTCCACCGAAACACGACAGTTGCTTTCGGAGATACTTGCGTTTGTCGACAGCCGCGAGGCGGACGTAGTCGTGCTGCCCGAGTACGTAATTCCGATCTCCTGCCTCGATGTCCTGGTCGGATTCTCCCGTGGCCGGGCACTGGTCGCCGGCATGGGTATCGTGCGCAACCGAGCAGAGGCCGAGATGCTGGCCATTCAGGCAGGCGGGCGGCTCGGTGCGGGCGACCTGATCGGGCGCAATCTGTCGGTGCTGGTGGAGAACGAGCGTGTGCACCTGGTGACCAAGCACTACCCGTCCGAACACGAGGTTGCCGAAGTGGGCAACGGGCCGATCGTGGTCGAGACCGTGCTCCGCGGCCGCGCCGTTCGGATCGGCGTCGCGGTGTGCCTCGACTACCTACGCAGCGGGGACGAGTTGCTGGCCCAGAAGCCGGATGTGGTGTGCGTTCCAGCATTCACCGCCACCGTCGCCCCGTTCGTCCCGGACCGGCCGCGCGACTACGTCCGGCTGATTGCGAACTGCGCCCGCCACGGCGGGTCCACCATCGTGGCGCCCTCCCTGCGGGGCTCGGCCTTCGTGGACAAGCGCGGCGTCGCTCCGGTCGGCAGGGGATACGCCGCCATTCTGATGGTGGACCACGATCGCTACGCGCAGCAGCCGACCTCTCTGGCGAGGACGGAGAATCGTCTGGTGCTCCGTTCGGAGATCATCGAACGGAGGGCCGATAGCGAGGTGGCGGTGACCGTGGTTCGGGCACTGGACGAGCGCCGTGACGGGCAGAGCGGGTCGGTCACGACGGATCTCCCCGAGCAGTTGACCAGGTGGCTCACGCACCTGCCGACGCAGGGCCCGCTGCGGCAGAGCCTGGAGGAGTACCGTAGGGCGTTGGCTCAGGGGCTCGACGACGATCGACACTATGCCCTGCTCGGCACCCACCTCGCCGTCACGTCCATGGTCGAGGAGGAAGCGGTACGGGCGAAGCAAGCCAAGCTGGTCGTACGTCGAATTGGCGATCTGGTGGCCTCCGGTGTGGAAGTCCCGCCAGTCGGTGCCCTGTTGGATGCCCACCGAGCATTAGCCGACAAGTTTCGGGAAGAAGACGAGATTCGCCGTGTTGACGGCAACGTCTGGTCGTTCGCCATCCGGCTCGGCAGGTATGACAGCCGCCGAGCCGTGTCCACGCTGCCTCGGCAACTGAACTTTCTGCGCGCGCTCAGTGCGCTACCGCCCGATTCGTTCTCCATCACCTACCGCCTCCATTCGGTGTCCGACCCGCACAGCCCGGATCTTCGCAACTACTTCGACGTGATTGTCACCGGGGACGACTCGGTCGTACAGGCGGATCAGGTTGAAGGGCAACTCCGTTCGATGTTGGTCGCCTGCTGGTCGTTGTCGCGGTCCGACGAGTCGTCCGGCCTGCCGGACGGTGCCTACTGTCTACGAATCACACCGGACCTCAGTAGTCACTCACCGACAGTCCGCGACGACTGGTCACCGATTTTCGACCTTATCCGTACGCACGACACACCGATTGCCATGGATATGCGGGTCACGCCGGTCGCGCCGCTGGGTGACAGCACCCGGGCGGCGCGTACGGTTGATGATGACAGCGTACTGCTGAACACCCTCACCTCAATGCCGTACATGACCGTCGGTGATGAGGCCGAGCGCCGGGCTGCCGCATACTTCAGCCTCCTGAGGGACATGTCAAAAGAAGAATCCAAAGGTCTGGGCATGTCGCTCGTGCTCAGCAGCGAGCAACCCATACCAGATCTTCTGGCCGACACGATTCGTCATGAGGTCTTCGGGACCATACCGGCCACCGTCGAGCAGGTCGAGCCCGAGGTGGCACACGATGAGCCGGTCCGTTTCAGTCCCAGCGAGCTGATCAGGATCTTCCATCCACCCTATGGGCAGTTCCAGGCTCGCGGACGGCAGAACCAGTACGACGGGTTGATTCACTACCAGGGTCCGGAGTTGCCGAAGATGGGTCTCCGGCTGGGCAGCGCGAAGATTGCCGGGCCGAAGGTCGACCGCAGCATCGATGTGCTGTTGGACGAGACCGCTCGTGTCCGGCACATGTACGTGGTCGGCAAGACGGGTACCGGCAAGACCAACTTCCTGAAGGAGTTGTGCCGGCAGGACCTGGCAGGACGGCGGGGAGCGGACCCTGCCGCGAAGCGGGGCCTGGTCGTGATCGACCCGCACGGAGACCTTGTCGACTACCTTGCCTGGCACTGCCAGGACCGGCTCGGGGAAACCGTACTTCTGGACTTCGGCCGCTCGGACTACCTGCCCGTGCTCAACCCCCTCCTGCTCGATATCCATGACGAGCGCAGCGAGATCCTGCACACGACGGACTTCCTGCGGGTGTTGGAGTCGAGGTATTACAACGAGTTCACCGGCCCGGTATTTGACGACATGGTTCGCCAGGCATTGGAAACCATGTTCGAGCCGGAGTTCCCGGTGCCGCGGTCACTGGATCTGGTCGAAATAATGTATCGGAACCGGGAGATTCGCCGGCTGGTCGCGCAGTCGATCGAATCCAACACGGTCCTGCGTGACCGGTGGAACGTATTCGAATCCATCTCGGAGAGCGAACGGGCCGAGCGCGTCGTGTGGATGCTGTCCAAGTTGGCTGATCTCATGCCCAGCGGCAGCCGGGTCCGTGCGTCGCTTTGCAGCACCCGGAACTCCCCTCTCTCCATCGACCAGATCGTCTGGAACAACGGGGTGCTGCTCGTAAAGATTCCTGAATCCACGCTCGGCGCCGGAGCGGCCTCATTTATCGGAAGCTTGCTCCTCCGCCGCATCCAGCGAGCGGTTTTCGACTACGAGCGGGGCACCGGGAGGCAGGTCGCCAACCGCCTACCGTTCACCCTCTACATCGACGAGTTCCAGAAGTTCGCGACCGCTGGGCTCGAAGGGTTGATTGCCGAGGCTCGCAAGTTCGGCTGCGGCCTGGTCCTGGCACACCAGAATCTGGAGCAGCTCTACGCCTTCTCCCGTTTCGAGGGCGGGCGGAGCCGTGAGTTGCTCAACGCGATCCTGGGTAACGTTGGTACGACGGTGTCCTTTCGGGTCGGGCCGCAGGATGCGGAGATCCTCTCCGACGTGCTTCGTACGACGGGGAGGTCGTTCGACGAGTTGCCAAAGTTCAAGGCCCTCTGCCGCCTCATCGTCGACCATGACGACACGCCGTGCTTCACGCTGAGCGTTGACGACTCCCGGAGGCAACTGGGGATCAAGGCCGCCGCAGATCGGCTGAACGAACGGATGATCGAACAGGGCTACTGGGTCTCGGTCGATGAGTCTGGCGACGTCGAGCGTCACCTTGAGCGCTTCGAGGAGGCGCTGAGCTCCCGCCGTGACCAAGCGAAGGCTGCCGCTGACCGCGCTCGGGCAGATCTGCGCGAGGAGTTGATGTCGACTCCCGGAGACGGCTTCGACAAGCTCAACGAGTTCGGTAGGACGCACCCAGAGTTCGGCACGCCTGTGCTGGTCCATATGCTGTCTGGCGTCGTATCCTTCCATCTCGATGCGCCGGCGTCCGTCAGGCAGGAGTTGGTGGACGCACTGGCCGCACTCTTCTCCGGCCAGACGGAGCCCTCGGCCGACTCGGCTGATGCGTTTGTCGAGTCACTGCTACGGCCGTTGCTGCCTGCCGACGTGGTGGACCAGGCGCAGGCGACGCAGCTGATTGCGGCGGTGGCTCAGATGATCGGTGTCGTTGACACAGACGAGGAGCCAGTAGACGCCGCAGATATCGCAGCCATGTCCGTCGAGATCTTCATCGCCGGGTTTGTCGGTGCGCTCATGGACACGGAGAGCCGGCGATCCCTGGCATCTCAACTCGTCGCGGCAGGTGTGACGTCTGCTGCCGCCCGCGCCATCGTGGCGGACCTGCCAGCAGCAGTGGCGAGCGCGGTTCGGGCCTGGCAGGAGACCCAGGTGGCGGCACTCGAACTGATCTCACTCGGCGCGTTCCTGGACGTGGATCCCGGGACCGCGGAACCACAGCCCGACCGGGCGGGCTCGGACGGCGTCGACGAGGAGCGAGGCGCCGAGGAGCGAGAAGCCGAGGAGCGAGTAGCCGAGGAGCCAGAAGCCGAGGAGCGAGTAGCCGAGGAGCCAGAAGCCGAGGAGCCTGTGGTCTCCGGGCCGCGAGACATCTCGGAGGTCGATGTGTTGCCGGCCAATCACCTGGACCTGGGAGCCATGTTCGTGACCGTTGCCGACGGCGTACGTTTTTCCGTCTCCGCAGGCCCTGACGGAGACTTTCGGGTCCTTGTCGCCGAGGCAGCGGCAGAGCGGATGAACATCGAGCTTTACGCAGCGACTGGAGGGCCGCTCTGGCCCGAGGTGCGGGCAGTGATGGCCGGCCGGATCACGCAGGACGGTCTGACCGTGCGGAAGGTGGCGGGACCGTTCGGCGACGAACTCCACTACGCGACAGAAGACGGGCAACAGTTGCGTGCATTCGGTATAGATGGTCCGGGCTGGTTCCTGAGGATAGTCCAGGCCGGGCCCGCGGCATGGGAGAGCGGCAGTGTGCCGGAGTTGGAAGCGATGGTGCGCGGCATTGTCGTGAAGGCGGCGCTGACCAACCTGACCCGGCACGAGAAGGTGATGATGCGAATCCAGAGAGACAAATTGCCGGTTCAAGGTTCCGCCGAGTCCAACGGCGACGAGCCAAGGACCCAGGAAGTGGCGGGGGAGGCCAAGTGAACGGCCTGGGTGCTGCCATGCTGGCCTTGTTCTCTCCATTCGTGGCAATCACCATCGCGGTCTGGGGTTTTAGACGTGCCAACCGCGCGGACCGGGTCCGTGCCTTCTTCGACCTCTACCAGCGATACATCTCACCGGAGCAGCGGCGCGGCAGGCGGCTACTCCATGCTCAGCTGTCCGGTCGCTCGACGGAGGAGCTCGCTGCACTCAACCAGGAGGTGCGCGATCAAGTGGGAGTCACGCTGGCCACCCTGAACGCTATCGCCATTGCCTGTGAGGGCGGCTATGTGGACGTAGCCATGGTCGAGAAGAGCATGGGGCGCTCCTATTCCAGTACGGTGATGGCCGCCAAGCCTTATCTCGATCACGTCGAAGGGCAGCGTGGGTATCGCCCTTATCCATACGCCGAGCGCCTGGCTCAGCGGCTGGTCGAACGTGGCGTGGCCGTTCCCGAATAGCGCGTGCGGGCCGCCATCCGACCTCACCTCATCGAGGCGGCGATCTCGACGGCCTCGACTCGGGTCAGGGAGCACTCCAGACGGTAGGTCACCCCGGCGTCCTCCCAGATCAGCGTCGCGGCGGCGAGTCGGGCGCTCTCCTGGCGTACCGTGCCGTCGCGGTCCACGTAGGTCACCGGGTGTGGGCCGCCGATCCAGACCGCCGGCACCCCGCCGACCTGGGTCCACTCCGTACCGGATCCGCCGGCCTGCTTGAAGAAGACCGGGTCGAGGCGGCCGTCGAAGGCGTCCAGGCGCAGCGTCCCACCGTGGTAGAGCAGGGTCGCCACCCGGTGGCTGCCGGTGCCGTCCGGGTCGGCGACCAGCACCTGATCGGGTGGTCCCAGAGCCGCCGGCGTCCGGATCGGGAAGCGCACCAGCCGCCCCGCCTCGTCCAGCGCGGCCGGTCGCTGCGCCGGTAGCGGTGACGGGGAACCGGGCGGCGGCACCGGCGCGGACGAGGTGCTGATGGTGATGCCGGCGAAGCGCAGCAGACCGGTCACCGCGTCGGCGACGGCGGCCCGTCCCGGCGGCAGCACGGCCACCAGCAGCGCGGCGAGCGCCGCCGCGAGCGCGTACCGCCATCGGCGTCGGACCGCGATGCGGCGGGAGCGCGGCGCGGCGGTCAGTCGGGCGCGGACCTGCGCCGCCACCTCGGGCGGGGCAGGTGTGTCCAGGAACAGCGACAGCTCGCGTAGCTCCCGTTCCAGATCATCCACGGCTGACCTCCTCGACCGCGAGCAGGCCGCGCAGCTTGACCAGGGCCCGGGAGGTGCGGGACTTCACGGTGCCCCGGGGCCAGCCCAGCATGGTGACGGTCTCGTCCTCGCTCAGATCGAGGAAGTAGCGGCAGACGATCACCTCGCGATCCTTGGCGGGCAGCGACCGCAGGGCCCGCACCAGCGTGGCGCGTCGCTCCCCGGCGAGCACCGCCGCGACGGCGTCGTCGTCGGCGACCTCGGATCGCGGGTCCACCCTGGCGGCCCGCAGCGTCAGCCCGTGACGCCGGTCCCGCGAACGGTGCAGGTTGCGGGTCTCGTTCGCTACGATCGCCAGCAGCCAGGACCGGAAGGACGACTCGCCGCGATAGCGGTCGAGCTTCCGGTAGCCCTTCACGAACGCCTCCTGGATGACATCGTCCGCATCCGAACCCGCGCCGAGCAGCACCGCGGTCCGGTACGCGGACGCGGTGTGCCGGGCGACCAGGAGTTCGTACGCCTCCAGGTCACCGGCCTGCGCGCGGGTGACGAACTCCTCGTCGTCCAGTGGAACCTCCGGTGGGGATCACCAGTACTGACACCGCCCGGGCCGCCCGGGTTCCACCCTCGCCGCGATGGAACCTCCGACGATCCGGCGGTGTCACCGGGTCATGATGGCGAAGACGACGATCTCGCGGCGTACCCTGCTGACCGTCCTGGCCGGCGCGGGCGCCGCCGCCCTGACCGGCTGTGACCCGGCGGCTCCGGCGGCGCCGACCTCCGCCGCTCCGCTGCCGGACCCGCTGCTCGTGGAGGTGGACGGCGGCCTCGGGGTGCTGCGCGGTACCGACCGGCAGACGGTCCCGCACGGGGTGGCCACCGCCGACGGACGGCTGGTGTACGCGAGCGTGCCCGACGGTGCCGACACCGCCCTGTGGCGGATCGACGCCGGTCGAGACACCGCCTCCGACCGGGTCCGGCTGCCCGGCCGTTGGGTGCCGCAGACCGTCTCCACCGACGGCACCCGACTGGCGCTGACCACCGAGGGGGTCAGCGCCACCAAGGAACGTCCGGCCGGGCGCGACGTGACGCCGGTGCTGATCGCCGACGCCGGTGGCGTGCGGCAACGACTGCGGCTGCCGGGCAACGTCGTGCCCGAGGCGTTCACCCACGACCTGGCCGGGCTCTTCGTCCTGGAGTGGCTGCCGCCGAACGCGCCGGACCGCTACCGGGTCCGCGTCGTCGACCTCGCCACCGGTGTCCCCGGGCCGCTGTCCACCCGCGACAAGGCGCCGGTCCCGGCGGGCGCGGAGGAGGAGATGCGCGGCGACGGACGGCAGGCGGTGCTCGCCCCGAACCGCACCGTGCTCTACACGCTCTACACCCACCAGCCCGACCACCAGCACACCCGGGACCGGATCAGCGGCCGGCCGGGCAGCGACGTACACGCCTTCGTGCACACGCTGCACCTGCAACAACGGTGGGCGTACTGCGTGGATCTGCCGCACCCGTTCGGCGAGGGTGCCGCCGACGGTCACGCCATGGCGATCACCCCGGACGGCAGCCGCCTGTACGTCGCCGACGTCAGCTCCGGCGCCGTCGCGGAGATCTCCACCGGGGAGCTGACCGTACGGCGGACCGTCAGGCTCGCCACCGGCACCGGCCCGGCGTTCGCGGCGGCCGACGGCGAGCGGCTGTTCCTCGGCACCGGTGCCGCCGTGCGGGCCGTGGATCTGGCGGGCCTCAACGTCGCGGCCGAGCGGCCGGTGCGTGAACCGGTCACCGGTCTCGTGCTGAGCCCCGACGGCAGCCACCTCTACGTGGGCCAGAGCGCCGCGGTGGCCTGGCAGGATCCCATCTCCGGCGGTGAACTCGGCCGGGCCGCCGTGCCCGGCCTGCTCGGGCTGCGCGGCGTGCTGGCCTGATCCCAGGAGCACGCCATGCGGTCAGCGGGAGTGGGCGGCCAGGTCGGCGAGCATCCCGTCGCAGCTGCGGACCACGATCTGCGCGCCTCGCCGCTGGGCCAGCCGCAGCGCCGGATCCTCGGCGTGTTCCTGCCACCGCCACCGTGCCTCGGTGGCGGCCTCCCACAACCATCCGAGGGTCGCGTCGTCGCCGACGCCGAGTCGGGCGGCGGGGCCCTCCCCGTCACCGCCGGCCAGCCGTCGGGCCTCGGCCGCCAGGTCGGCGTCGAAATCGAGCCGCCCGTCGCGCAGCGCCGCCAGCAGGCGCGACTCGGAGAACTCGTGCGCCCCGGAGAGGAGTCGCTCCAGCGCCCCGAGCAGGTCGGCGGTGCCGGCGTCCGGTTCGGCCCGCAGCAACTCCTCCACCGCCGCCAGGCATGAGCGGGCCTTGAGCACCTCGCGCCGGTCGACGAAGAGGCGGTTGATCGACTCGCGCAGCTCGCCCAGGCCGCTGCGGCGTACCAGTTCGGCGGCCAGCGCCGCGCGGCTGCCGCAGCTGGTGCGTACCAGGGTGGTCGCCAGGCGTATCCCGACCACGCCGAGCCGGTTCAGCAGCGCGCTGCGGGCCGCCGCGTCCAGTCCGCCGGGCGGCTCGCCGCGGGCGAACCGCTCGGCGGAGAGGAGGTACGGCTCCAACTCCGCGCGAGCCACCCGGGCCAGGGCCGCCAGCCCCGCGAACTCGGCTTCGGTGAGCACCCGGCCGGCCAGGCCGAGCAGCCCGCTGCACGGTGCCACCGTGACGCACAGCGCGTCCACCTGTGGGTCGCGCAGGGCGCGCCGGGCGAGCTGGCGGGCACCGAGCAGCGCGTCGACGCGTCCGCCGCCGAACTCGTCCACCCTGGACATCACCATGATCGTGTGGATCGGCGCGGCCTGTCCGACCACGCCCTGCCGAGCGGCTTCCAGCACCCGAAGGTCGGCGCCCCGGGCGTCGCGCGTCAGATACAGCAGCGCGTCGGCCTCCCGCAGCACCCGATCCAGCACCGGATCCGGTGCCTGCTCGTCCGCGCCGACCGCCGGGGTGTCGAGCAGCGTCACCTGCCGCAGGGAGCGGGCCGGCCACCGCACCACGATGTCGCGTAGCTCGCCGGCCCGCCAACCGGCGAGGTCGACCCGCATCCCGGTGGCCGACCGCAGCACCGCCAGCCGCTGCGGCGGATGGCTGGTCGAGTAGGCGGTGGCGTCCGGCTGCGGTCCGTCCTCGTACCAGGTGAAGGCGCTCCCGTCGACGGGGGCCACCTCCTCGCCCATCAACGCGTTGAGCATGGTGGACTTGCCGCTGCGCCACCCGCCGGCGATCGCGACCCGCAACGGCTGGTCGAGCCGGGCAGACTGGTGCCGCAGGACGTCGGTGGCCCGTGGATTGTCCCGGTAGACGTGCAGTGCCCGGTGCAGCAGTTCCCGCACGGCCGCGTCGAGCCGTGGAGCACCGGTCATGTCCGGGGTGCCAGCGGCGCCGGGCGGGCGGCAGCCACCTGCTGTGCCTGCTCGTAGAGCTGGGCGAGCCGGATCATCCGCTGCTGGATCTCGCGGTGGCGCCGCTCACGCGTCACCGCGTCGGTGTCGGCGGCCTGCTTGGCGCTGCGCAACGACTCGATGATGTCGGCCTGCAACTCCTCGGTCAGCGCGGCGAAGTGGTCGCGCAGCAGGCGCTGCGCTCGGCGGGCCGCGTCCCGGCTGTCCTTGCTCACCCGGACGAAGAAGTCGTCGACGTGCCGCTGGACCGCCGATTTCACCGTGGCCTGCCGGCGGCGCAGCAACTGCCGTCCCTCATCGCGGATGCTCTTGCCGCCGAAGAGCGCGCCGGCGCCGAGTGAGATCGGGTTGATCATCGGTAGGCCGGCGAGCGTCAGCGCCAGGCCGAACATCAACAGCCCGCCGTAGGAGCCCTTCATGCCGGTGAACATCTTCTGGCCCATGGTGAACCGGTCCACGTTGGGCCGCTCCAGCTCCGGCAGCGGCTGCCCGTGCTCCGACGTCACCGCCAGCGGCCAGGGCGGCAGCGTCCCGTGACCGTACCGGGCGAACGAGTCGGCGACCCGCCGGGCAACCCACTCGCAGCGTTGGACCAGCCACTGCCGGTTCGCCTCGGCCGCCTCGACCAGGCTGCGCTCCAGCCACTGCGCGACGGAGTCCCACGCCACCAGCGGATCGGCGGTCTCGAACGCCTCGTCGACGGTGTTCAGGATGTGCCGGGTACGGTCCCGCAGGTCGTGCTCGATGTCGGAGAGCAGGTCGGCCATCTCGTCGGTCAGCGTGTTCTGCCATCGGGTGGAGCAGCGGCGCAGTTCGTCGACCTCCCGCTGCGCGGCGTGCAACCGGGTCATCGGGGCGGACTGCTCGACCGACTGCGCTCCGGTCAACTCCGCCCGCAGGGGCGCGGCGAGCTGCTCGACCACGGTGCGTGCGGTCAGCACCACCGCGGCCCGGGCCAGGGCGTCGGGCTTGCCGGTCAGGTCCCGGCGAAGCAGGGCGATGAGCGCCGGGAAGCCGGATTCCGCGTTGAGCGCGTGGTCGTCGGTGGCGGCGGCGCGCAGCCGCAGGGCCGCCGACACGGGTACCAGCGTCGCCGGTATGCCGGCGTCGGCCAGGTGCCGCCGATTGCGGTCGGCCACCGTACGCCAGTCCGGGACCAGGTCCGTCTTGGTCTGCACCACGACCACATTGGCGTGTGACCGGGTGAGGTGCAGCAGCCGGTTCAGCTCGGTGACGGAGAGGTCCCGGGTGGAGTCGGAGACCAGCAGGACGGTGTCCGCCCTGGTCAGCGCGGCGACCGGGGTGCTGGCGCCGGTGGCGGACGATTCGCCGCCGGGCATGTCCACCAGTACCAGGCCGGCGCCGAGCAGCGCCCGGGGCAGGCCGATCTCGATGTAGGCGGGGCCTGCGCCGGGCCGACGGCCGGTCGTGCCGGCGACCCCCGCGGCGATCTGCTCGGTCGGCACCGGTGTCCGCTCCACCGTCGACCGCTCGGCGCCGGGCGGCGTCCCCGGCGTCGTCGACGGCGTCTGCACCACGGTGGCGGAGGCGATCTCCGCATGGCGCAGCACGGTCGGCAGGACCGTCGTACGTCCGTCGCCCACCGGGCAGACCGGGGCGTTGACGATCGCGTTGACCAGTTGGCTCTTGCCCTGGTTCGGCTCGCCGACGACCAGGACGGTCAGCGTCGGATCGAGCAGGTGGGCGCGCTTGAGCCGAACGGCCTGCAGAAGGTCGCTGCGACCGTGTTCCTGGCACGTGCGGGCGATGTCGTCGAGCGCGTCCAGCCAGATTCCCGCCATCACCGCATCAAGTGTGCTTATTCCGGATCAAATAGCAAGAGCCCAGAAGTGGGTGGGGTCGATGCCACCGGCGGCGACCCCACCCATCCCCGGGTCAGAACAGACCGTCGGTGAGGCCGAGCGCACCGCCGGTCGGGGTGCTGGCCTCCGCGTGGTCCCCGCTCGCCGAACCGCTGACCCCGCCGCCCAGCACGCCGTTCGCGCTGCCGCCGACGGTGCCCGTGACGGTGCCGGTGACGCCGGACAGCAGGCCGTCCACCTGCCCGGTCACACCATCCACCGTGGACGGTACATCGATCGGCGGGGCCACGCCGCCGACACCCTGCTGCAGCCCCAGGCCGCCCAGGGTGTCGCTGACACCGAGCGAACCGACCAGGTCGCCGACCTGGCTGGTGGTGCCGGGCAGCAGGCCCGCCGAGGTGTCGAGCAGCCCGGAGTTGGTGGCGTCCACGGCGGACGCGGGGTCGCCCACCGTGCTCGTGACGTCACTGAGGGCGGGCTCCGTGGTGCTGCTCACGGTGCCGACGCCCGCGTCGAGGGTGTCCGCCACATCGTGCACGCCGGACAGGTCCACACCGACGCCGGTGGGGGTCACGCCGAGGCCGATGCCGGGCAGCACGCTCGCCCCCACGGTGACCGTCGCCGGGTCGACGGCGACCGTGCCGAGGACGCTCGCCTTGACGTCCACGCCGTTGTACGAGCTGCTGAGGGTGATCTGCTGCGCGACGTTCTGCAACTGACTGATCGCGTCGGTGGTGTTGCCCAGCAGCGGGTCGACGCCGAGCTGACCGACCGCCGGGGCGACCGGCGCGAGCCCGTGCACCGGGGCGTAGTCGACCACCAGCGGCACCACATCCTGGACGTCGGCGGCCGTGATGTCGCCGAGCCCGGCGGCCCGCAGCGCGCCCTCCGGGTCGAGGTCGAAGGCCGACCGCGCGTCTGCGTCGGTCAGCAGGTTGAGCACGAAGTCGTGCAGCGTCTGGTCCATGTGGGGGTCTCTCCTCGGCGGATCGTCAGCGAGCGGTGATCGCAGATGACGCTACGTTCGCTCGGCCCTACCGGACATCGGGGACGATCCCGCAACCGGACCCGTTCGACTAGGGGCGACCCCCCTCTCGTACGTTAGGGGGAATGGGGGGTCGAAGTCGGTTCAAGTTGGGGCTCCTGATGCCGGAACGTCTCTGGTACGAACGTAGGAGCCTGCGGGGGTCCCCCGGGGCGGCCCACCGCGCGGCGGGCGCCTGTCCGGCCCGCCCCAAGGCCGACGCGGTCAAGGAAGAAAGCAGATGCCCTACGTGCTCGGGATAGACATCGGCAACACCAGCACCGTCGCCGCGGTCGCCCGCCACCGCGACGGCAGCTGGAGCCGGCCCGAGCCGGTCGTCCTGCACACCGCGTCGGCAACCCTGCCGTCGACCCTGTTGCTCTCGGTCGACGGTACGTTCACCGCAGGTGAGGTCGGTGCCGCGAACCGCACCGCCCGCGACGTGCTCAGCCGGGTCGGCGACGAACTTCCCCTGCTGCTCGCCGGCGAACCGTACCGACCGGAGGCGCTGCTCGCGCTGCTCGCCGGTCACGTGGTCGACCAGGTCCACCAGGGGGAGGGCCAGCCGGCCCAGGCGATCGTGCTCAGCCATCCGGCGTCCTGGGGGCGGTACCGGCGCGACCTGCTGCACCACGCGCTCTGGGAGAGCGGCCTGGGCTCGGTGACCCTGCTACCCCGTACGGTCACCGTGGCGGAGAGCCATGCGGCGCGCGGTTTCCCGGGCGGCGTGGCCGCCGTGTACGCCCTCGGCGGAGGCACCTTCGAGGCGGCGGTGGTGCGACGCAACTCCCGTGGCCGGTACGAGACCGACGGCGTTCCCCAGGGGCTCACCCGCCTCGGCGGGGTCGACTTCGACGAGGCGTTGGCCACGCACGTGCGTAGCGTGCTCGCCCGCGAACTGGCCGCCGCGGGTCCGGCGGCAGGGGAGGCGCTGCGTACCCTGCCCGCCGAGTGCGAGCGAGCCAAACGGGACCTGACCTCCGGATCGCAGACCGACGTGGTGCTGCCCCTGCCGAGCGGGCCGGTGCGGACTCCGGTGACCAGGCTGCAGTTCGAGGAGCTTGTTCGTCCCGCCGTGCAGACCACGGTGGAGCTGCTGCTGTGCGCCGTGCGCTGCGCCGGCCTGGCCCCGGCCCGGCTCGACGGCGTCCTGCTCGACGGCGGCTCCAGTCGGGTCCCGCTGGTCGCCGAGTTGCTCGTCGCCGCCGGTTTTCCGGTGCAGACGACGCCCGATCCGCAGACCGCCGCCGCCACCGGTGCGGCCGCCGCCGCCACCCAGATCCTGGCCCCGCGCCCGCCGCCGCCCGGCCCACCCCCGTCGGCCGGCGGCCTGGTCCGTACCGCTCCCAGCCCGCCCGGTGGCGGAGTCGACGATCTGTCGTCCCGCGACGAGCCGCCGCCCCGCCCCCCGATCCGCTACGCGCCGTTGGAGCTGCCCAAGCGGTCCCGGCGCAAGCTGGCGGGCAGTCGAGGGCACGAAGGATGACCTCTATGATCATGAGTGGCGTGGCGGAGTGCCGCCTGGTGCTCGACGTCGAGCCGAACGACCTGCTCGACGCGGTGACGGCTGACCCGTCGGCGCCGCTGCTCCTCGGGGTGACCGGCCCCGGCGGCCACGGCCGCAGCAGCTACCTTCACGAGCTGGCGGGACGCTACGCCCGGGCCGGCGTCACCGTCCACACCGATGTGCCGCAGGACGAGGCCGCCTGCGATCCCGACGCGGTGCTGGTGGTGGACGACGCACACCTGCTCGACGAGGCCCGACTGCGTACGCTGCTGCGGCTGGTGGGCGGCCGGCGGCACCGCCTCGCCATCAGCTTCCGGCCATGGCCCCGGCCAGCGGGTCTGACCGCGTTGGCCGACGCACTACGCCGCGAGGGGCGGCTGATCCTGCTCACCCCGTTCAGCCGGGCCGGCACCGCCGCGTACCTCGCCGCCGTTCCCCGGCTCGCCCGGCGTCCGGACGTGGTCGACTTCGTGCACATCCAGACCGGCGGAGTGCCACGGCACGTCGGCTGGCTCGTCGGCGGATTGGGCGAGTACGAGCCCGGCGGAGCGCCGGCGGAACCGCCGCGTCAGGTCGTCCTGCAACTCGGGCCGGACCTGGAGGCGCTGCCGGCCGACGTGCGTCGGCTGTTGATCGCCCTGGCGGCCGGGGTGCCGCTCCCTGTCGATGTGCTGCGTGAACTGCTCCAGCACGAGCCGGCGGGGATCGACGAACTCGTTGCCGAGGCCCGGGCGGCCGGCCTCGTCGGTGCCGACGGCCAGCCCACCCCGCTCGTCCGGCGGGCGGTGACCGCGTTGAGTCCGGCCACCGACCGCATCGCAGTATGGCGACGGCTCACCGAGCTTCAGCTGAGCCGGGGCGCGCCGTTGCTACCCCTGGTCCGCTCGCTGCTCTCCGCCGGCATGGTGGGCGACTGCCCGCCCGCCACCCTGGCGGCGGCGGCGGAGGAGGCCCTCGGGTCCGAACCGGCGCTGGCGGCACAGCTGTTCGCCGCGGCCACCGCCGCCGGGCAGCCGACCGGCGGACGGCAGGCGGTGGCGGCGGCCCTCGCCGGCGACCTCGACCTCGCGCTGCGACTGTCCGGCCGGCTGCTCACCACCGCACCGCCGGCAGTACGGGCCGAGGCGGCGGTCGTCGCCGCCACGGCCCTGGCCCACCGGGGGCAGTCCGACCGGAGCGTGGAGCTGTACCGCTGGTCCGGTGGGGCCTGCGCCGACGCCTTCGCCGCTGTCGGCGCACTCGCCACCGCCCGCCCCGCTGCCGCGCCCGAGAGCCGCGACGAACCGCCGACGATGCAGGCCAGCGCCGCCCGGCTGATGGCCGACGGGGTGCGCGAAAGCATCGACGGCCCGCCTGCCGCCGCCCTGTCCACCCTCGTGCAGGCGGCAGCGCTGCTGGAACCGGACGGCCGGGCGGTGCTGCTGCCGGACAGCCCCGCCGCGCTGGCGGCGCTGACCGCCGTGCACTGTGGTGAGCTGGACATCGCCGAACGGGTCCTCGACCGGGCTTTGGCCAGCGGGATCGGCGGTCCGCTGCTAGCCCGCCGACACCGCCTGCTCCGGGCCTGGATCCTGATGGTGCGCGGACGCAGCGCCGCCGCGACGGAGCAGCTGGCGGAGGTGACCACCGGTCGACCGCTGGAATCCCGGGACATGCTCTTCGCCGCGGGGCTCAGCATGGGCATCGCCCGGCGCGCCAGCGATCTCGGTGCGCTGCAACGGGGCTGGGTGCCCGCGCTGGAGGCGGTGGTCCGCCACCCGGTCGACCTGTTCACGCTCCTGCCGCTCGGCGAACTGGCCATCGCCGGTGCCCGGCTGGGTGACCTCGGCCGCCTACAGCCCTACCTGCGTTCCGCTCGCGGGCTCCTCGACCGGCTGGGCGACCCGCCGCTGTGGCGTACGCCGTTGCACTGGAGTGGACTGCACGTGGCGATCCTCATCGAGGACCCGGCCGCCGCGGACGAGCACGTCGATGCCCTGGTCGCCGCCGCCGGACACAGCCGGTACGCCGCTGTGGTGGCAGTCGCGGCGCAGTGCTGGTTGGAGGTGCTGCGTGGCACCGTCGACGCGGGCCGCGTCGAGGCCGCCGCGCGGGGCCTGCACGACACGGGCCTGTGCTGGGATGGTGCCCGGCTGGCCGGGCAGGCGGCCATCCGCACCTCGGACCGGCGGGCGATGACGGCGCTGCTGGACTGCGCCCGGACGCTTCAAGGCGGTGCCGCCGAGGACCGACCGGCGGCCGGCACGGCCTCTCAACGGCTCAGCGACCGGGAGCGGGAGGTGGCCGAGCTGGTGGTGGCCGGACTGACCTACCGGGAGATCGGCGACCGGTTGTTCATCTCGGCGAAGACGGTGGAGCACCATGTGGCCCGGATGCGTTCCCGGCTGCGATGTGTCAGCCGTACCGACCTGTTGGCCCTGCTTCGAACCATCCTGGCGGACCCGTCGTACACCACAAGCGGACAGACCTGGCCGCAACAGGCAGCGACCTGAGCATCATCCATGACCGGCTCAACCCCCAACGAGAGGACATTTCCATGACTCCTGCCGCGGCCACCGCCGAGAACCTCGGCCGAGCGCTCGACAGCATCGTCGACCGCGTGCCGGGTGCCCAGTTCGCGGTGGTGCTCTCCCCGGACGGTCACCTGCTGGGTGCCTCCCGGGGCATCGACGACGAGCTCGCCACCCAACTGTCCAGCATGGTCTGTGGGCTGCAGGCACTCGGCCTGGCCGCTGCCCGGGTGTGTGGCGACGGCGAGCTGCACCAGGTCGTCGTGCAGATGTCGCAGGCGTTCCTGTTCCACGCCACCACCGGCAACGGGGCCGTCCTCGCCGTCGGGATCGACGGCGAGGCCGAGGTCGGTGACATGGCCTACGAGGTCGCGATGTTCGTCGCGCAGGCCGGCGACCACCTGCCGGTGTACCTGGAACCGGCCCGCGTTCCGGTGACGCCGGTGTCGGCCTAACCTCGGTTGCGGTGGGCGTCGTACTGCGGCGCCGGGTTGGCCAACTGCCACAACTCCGCCGGCAACTCGGCGATGACGTCGTCGTGCTCCCCGACGGTGACCGCGTCGCGGAGGGTGTCGAGAACCGCCCGGATGCCGGCCGCCGCCAGGTCGGGCTCCACGTCCGACCGGCTGCTGACCCGCTGTACGAACACGTCGAGTTCGAACCGCTCGGCGGTGTCGCTGGGCGCGAACGTGTACGCCCGGAGTCCTTCGGGGAGCCGGTCGGCGAGGTCGCGTGCCGTTGCGCCGTCGAGCCGCTCGGCGAGGGTCGTCAGCGTGGCCCGCGCCATCGCCGTCGCCAACTCGACTGACGCGCCGGTGCGGTGTGCCACGGAGTCGATGAACTGGTGATCGTCCACCTGGCCGGCCCCCTTCTCGCAACGGACCGGCGTCTACCCGCAGGGCGCCGGGTCAAACGACGGTCGCCCGCGGGGTCGGCCCGGCGACCGGATCACCTCGGCCGCGCTCCGATCGGTACGTCTGAAAGGTTCCGGAAGTACCTTGACGCATGCGAGGAGGTTTTTAGGCTCTTTGGGTGACCATCCCGGACCTGACCGACGTACACCCGGCCTGGCTGCCGGCCGAGGCGTTCCGCGCTGTCGGTTCGCGGCACACCGTCGTGCACGGCGACGGCATGCTCGTCGACACCGTGTTCGACGAGGTCGAGCGGGCCTGCGCAGCGCACGGCGGCACCGTCCGCCGGGGGACCGGTCAGCAGGACGGCGTACCCCGGCCGGCCGGCGATCCGGATGCCGCCCCGGTGGGAGCCGGCGTGACACCGGCGCAGCTCGTGTTCGCCCTGGTCCCGACGATCCCCGCGGTCGCCCCGCCCGGCGGCGAGGCCACCGGCTCGCCCGACGGCGACCCCGTCGACGCGCCGCGGGCCGGACTGGACGCCACGGGAGCGGGGCCGCTCGGTCCGGAGGGGTTCGCGGTGGCCCGCCACGGCGAGGTCACCGTGGTGCTGGCCGAGGAACCCGCCGGGCTTCTGTACGGACTGTTCGAGGTGGTCCGCCTCGGCGAGGCGGCGTTCGGCCCGCCGTATCCGGCGCGGGCGCACCGACCGGCGATGCGGCGACGGATGCTGGACCACTGGGACAACGTCGACGTGCACCCGGTGATGGGGCAGGTGGAGCGTGGCTACGCCGGCGGGTCGATCTTCTGGCGGGACGGCCGGCCGCGCCGCGACCACGCCCGGCTGCGGGCGTACGCGCGGCTGCTGGCCGCCTGTGGCGTCAACGCGGTGTCGGTGAACAACGTCAACGTGCACGCCACCGAGGCGCGGCTGCTGACCGAGCGGCTCGACGACGTCGCCGAGATCGCCGACGTGCTGCGGCCGTACGGCATCCGGGTGCACCTGTCGGTCACCTTCGCCGCACCCGTCGTCCTCGACGCCCTGCCCACCGCCGATCCGCTCGACGACGCGGTGCGGGCCTGGTGGGCCGAGACCACCCGGCGGGTGTACGCCCGCATTCCCGACTTCGGCGGTTTCGTGGTCAAGGCCGACTCGGAGGGCCAACCGGGTCCGTTCAGCTACGGCCGCGATCACGCCGACGGCGCGAACCTGCTGGCCCAGGCGCTGGATCCGTACGACGGTGTGGTGCACTGGCGGGCTTTCGTCTACAACCACCGGCAGGACTGGCGGGACCGCTCGACCGACCGGGCCCGGGCCGCCCACGACCACTTCGCCCTGCTCGACGGCCGCTTCCGGGACAACGTCATCGTGCAGGTCAAGCACGGCCCGATGGACTTCCAGACCCGGGAGCCCGTCTCGCCGGTGATCACCGCGATGCCCGGCACCCGGCTGGCGGTGGAGTTCCAGGTGACCCAGGAGTACACCGGCCAGCAGCGCCACGTGTGCTATCTGGCCCCCTGGTGGAGCGAGGTGCTGCGGTTCGGCTGGGGCGAGCACGGGCGGACCGTGGCCGGTGTGGCCGCCGCCGGCGGCGACCTGGTTGGCGTCTCCAACGTGGGCGACGACCCGTTCTGGACCGGCCATCCGCTGGCCCAGGCCAACCTGTACGCCTTCGGCCGGCTCGCCTGGGACCCACGGCTGACCCCGCAGGCGGTGCTCGACGAGTGGATCGACCTGACGTTCGACCCGGCGGCCACGGCCGACCCGGAGTTGCTACGTGGCACCCTGCACGAGGTGATGGACGACTCGTGGCGCAGCTACGAGCGGTACACCGCGCCGCTGGGCGTGGGCTTCATGGTGCGGCCCGGTCACCACTACGGCCCCGACGTCGACGGATACGAGTACACCTCCTGGGGCACCTACCACTTCGCCGACCGCGACGGCGTGGGCGTGGACCGCACCCGGGCCACCGGCACCGGTTTCACCGGCCAGTACCCGCCACCCTGGTCGCAGGTGTACGAGTCGCTGGCGTCCTGCCCCGACGAGCTGCTGCTCTTCTTCCACCACGTGCCGTACGGTCACCTGCTGCACAGTGGTGGCACCGTGATCCAGCACATCTACGACACCCACTTCGACGGGATGGCGGAGGTGGCGGAGATGTGCCGCCGGTGGAAGTCGCTCGCCGGGCTGGTGGACGCGGCCCTGCACGCCCGGGTCACCGAGCGCCTCGACGAGCAACTGCGCTGCGCCCAGGAGTGGTGCGACCAGATCAACGCCTACTTCTACCGCAGGTCCGGAATCCCGGACGCCCATGGTCGGACGCTGTACTGAACTGACCGTCCCGGCGCAGCGCTCACCGCAGGGGCGTGCCGATGCAGGTGTCGGACGCTACTGTTCCTGAGGGCCGTCGGCGTACGGCGTCGGGACCGACGCGGCGACCACAGGTCGAGCCGGGGGGACAGCACGTGGGCGGGACCGCAGGGACGAACCGACCCGACGACCCGACGGCCCGGCAACGGCGCGTCTGGGACCGGGCGGCCGACAGCTACGACCAGCAGATCGGCCTGCTCGAACGACGCCTGTTCGGCGGCGGGCGGGAGTGGCTCGCCACCCGTGCCCACGGTCGGATCCTGGAGGTCGCCATCGGCACCGGCCGCAACCTGCCCTACTACCCGCCGGACGCCGACATCACCGGGATCGAGTTGAGCCCGGCGATGCTCGCCATCGCCCGGCAGCGCGCGAGCACCCTCCGCCGCTCCGTCGACCTGCGGGAGGGGGACGCGGTGCGGCTGCCGTATCCCGATGCCTCTTTCGACACCGTGGTGTGCGCGCTGTCGCTGTGCACGATCCCCGATCCGGTCGCGGCACTCGGCGAGATGAAGCGGGTCCTCGTCACCGGCGGCCGGCTGCTGCTGCTCGACCACGTTGGTAGCACCTGGCCACCGGTGTACGCCCTCCAGTGGCTCGTCGAGCGGTTCACCATCCGGACCGCCGGGGAGCACTTCACCCGCCGCCAACTTCCGCTCGTGCGCGCCGCCGGCTTCCAGATCGTCGAGACCGAACGGCTCAAGGCCGGCACGGTGGAGCGCGTGTACGCCACGAAGCCCGCCCCGGCACCAGCCAGCCACGAATGACCGGACAAGCTGTGCGCCGGTGAAGTGCCGGTGCCGGCTACCACGATCGGCGGACCGGGGAGAGGTGCCCATGAGAGTTCTGCGACGGGTTTCGCTACCGCTCGCCGTCGTCACTGCTCTGGTCGGCTGCTCCTCCTCGCCAGGCCCGGCCGACCCGTCCGCGTCGTCCGGGCCGCCGGGCGGGTCGCCGTCCTCGCCGCATCAACCGCTGCCGACGACGTCCACATCGGATGTGGCCGTCAACTTCAACACGGCGCTGCACGACGAGCTGATCGGGATGCTCGAACGCGACCAGGCCGAATTGAATGGTCACCCCCAGGCGGACACTGCCGAGCAGCGCACCGCCCGGTTGAAGGAGATCATTGAGGAGTACGGCTGGCCGACCTTCGATCTCGTCGGCAAGGAGGGCGAGAATGCGGCCTGGGCGATAGCCCAGCACTCGGACTTCGACCTCGCCTTTCAGCAGGAGGCACTCGAACTGCTGCGCGAGGCTGCCGCGCACGGCCAGGCGTCGCCTGGCAACCTTGCGTACCTTGAGGACCGGGTCGCCGTCGCCAGGGACGCACCCCAGGTGTACGGAACGCAGATTCGATGCGGTCCGGACGGGCCGGTCCCCGCGACCCCGATCCGGGACGAGGCCGGCGTCGAAGAGCGGCGAGCGGCGGCAGGTCTTCCGCCGCTGACCACCTACCTGAGCGAGATGGCCACGATCTGCGCCCAGGACCAGAACTGGTAGTGCCGGCCGGCAGCTCAGCCGGGGCTGGCGAGCTGCGCTCAGCTGGCCAGGGCGGCGTAGCGGCCGTTGCGGTCCAGCAGGCTGTGGTGGTCGCCGGCCTCGACGACCCGGCCGTGGTCGAGGACCGCGATCTGGTCGGCATCGCGGACGGTGGAGAGCCGGTGGGCGATGGTGATCGTGGTGCGCCCCTCGGCGAGCACGTCGAAGGCCCGCTGTACGGCGCGTTCGGTCTCGGTGTCCAGCGCGCTGGTGGCCTCATCGAGGACCAGGATGCGCGGGTCGCGCAGCAGCGTACGCGCGATGGCCAGCCGCTGCTTCTCGCCGCCGGAGAACCGGTGGCCGCGCGAGCCGACCATGGTGTCGTACCCGTCGGGCAGGCCGGCGATCAGGTCGTGGATCTGGGCGGCGCGGGCGGCGTCCTCGATCTCCGCGTCGCTGGCGTCCGGGCGGGCGTAGCGGAGATTCTCGCGGACGGTGCTGTGCAGCAGGTACGTCTCCTGGCTGACCACGCCGACGATCGCAGCCAGGTCGGCCAGGCGCAGATCACGCACATCGACGCCGTCGATGGTGACGCGGCCCGCGGTCGGGTCGTACAGCCGGCTGATCAGCCCGGCGAGGGTGCTCTTACCGGAGCCGGTCTCGCCGACCAGGGCGAGGCTGGTGCCGGCGGGCACGTCGAGGGTGATCCCGGCGAGCGCGGCGGTGTCGCTACCGGGGTGGGTGAAGGTGACGTCCGCCAGGCGCAGGTGTCCGCGTACCCGGGCGACATCGAGCCGGACCGGCTCGTTGGGGTCGGCCACGTCGATCGGCAGATCCAGGTACTCGAAGATGCGGGCGAACAGCGCCAGCGACGCGGCGAGTGAGACGCCCACGTTGAGCAGCCCCATCAGCGGCCGGAACAGGCCGCTCTGTAGGGCGGTGAACGCGACCAGGGTGCCGATGCTCAGCGTGCCGGCGGTGCCGGGCAGGCCAGCGGCGAGGTAGATGACTGCCGGTACGGCGGCGAAGATGATGCTCATCGAGGCCATCCGCCAGCGACCGGCCAGTTCGCTGCGTAGTTCCAGGTCGACCAGCCGGGTCGACGAGGCGGTGAAGCGATCGATCAGTGCGGGCCCGGTGCCGAGGGTCTTGGCCAGCTGTACCCCGCTGATCGACAGCCCCTCCTCGACGGTGACGTTCAGGTCGGCGAGTTCGCGCTGGCGTTGGGCGGTGATCTCGCGCCGCATCCGGGCGACCCGGCGGGTCAGCCAGATCGCCGGAGGCAGCACGACCAGCGAGACCAGGGAGAGCTGCCAGGAGAGCGCCAGCATGGCGACGGCGGTCGCGACCACGGTGGTGAGGTTGGCCGCGATGGCGGTTGCGGTGGAGGTGACCACCGTCTGCATGCCGCCGATGTCGTTGGTGATCCGGGACTGCACCTCCCCGGTGCGGGTGCGGGTGAAGAAGCCGAGCGACTGCTGTTGGAGGTGGCTGAAGACGTCGATACGCAGCCGGTGCATGACCCGCTGACCGACCCGGGTGGAGATCCAGGTCTGTACGACGCCGAGGGCGGCGGTGGCGGCGGCCACGGCGACCATGCCGAGGACCAGCCAGGCCAGCAGGCTCACGTCGCCCTGCGGCAGGGCCCGGTCGATCACCGCCCGCAACAGGAACGGGGTTGCCATCGCGACGATCGAGGAGACCACGATGATCGCGGTGACGGTGGCCAGCGCGGTCCGGTGCGGGGTGAACAGGCGGCCGATGCGGCGCAGCGACACCTGACGCGCCTGCGCCTTCTCTTCGGCCGTGAGGGGGCGGTGGCCGCGGTCGCGGCCCGTGGGGATGGGTTCCAAAGAGGCACTGCCCTTCGGTCGGGGGACTACGGTTCAATTACTGAGGTTACCTCATCATGAGGTTACAACAGCATTGCCTGCTACCGTGTTTCCGTGACCGAGCACACCGCTGACAGCGCCGACGACGAGAGTCTGGCCGAGACGTTCTGGGCGGTGGCGTCCCGACTGCGTCGGCAGACCCGGGAGTCCCTCGCGCCGTGGGACGTCACCCCCAGCCAGTCCCGGGCAATCGGAGTGTTGGCGAGGCACGGCGAGGCTCGCCCCAGCACCCTCGCCGAGCACCTGCGCATCGCGCCTCGTTCGGCCACCGAGGTCGTCGATGACCTTCAGGCCCGTGGGCTGGTCGAACGCCGGCCCGACCCGGCTGATCGGCGGGCCACCCTGGTCGCGCTCACCGAGCAGGGCCGCCGGGTCGGCGCCGCCATCCGCGCCGCCCGCCGGGCCGAGGCGGACCGCTTCTTCGGTCACCTCGACGCCGTCGACCGGATCGAGCTGGCCCGGATCCTGCGTACCCTCCGCGGCTAGGTGGGGCATCGGCCTGCCTGCCGACCGCTTCGGTCGGGTAGCGTCGATCAGCCGCGGATGACCATGACGCCTGCGGGGTCGAGTCGCAGCGGGCGACCCACCTCTGTGCGGGCGCCGGTGAGCAGGTCGACGCCGGCCACGGTGGCGGTCACCTCGACCGTCTCGGTGCCGTGGTTGAGCAGGAACAGCAGCCGGGTGCCGTCCGGGGCGACCCGCACCGTTGTCTCCAGGCCCGGCAGGTCCGGGTACGGCCCGAGAAGGCCGTGGTGCGCCAGCACCTGCCGCACCACCCAGGAGACGCCGGCCTGGTCCAGCGCGGTGCCGACGTACCAGCCGTGGCCCGCGCCGTAGGAGTTGCGGGTGACCGCCGGGGTGCCGGCGTACCAGTCGGCCCGGTAACTGCCCACCACCTCCGCGCCTTGCGGAACGACCAGCTCGAACACCAGCCGCGAGGCGACCTCGAACCGGTCGGCGCCGCTGCCCAGGCAGACCGGGTTGACCACCTCCGCCGCCCGGGCGTCCCATTCGTCGACCCGGACACCCATCAGCGGCGCCAGCGGGCCCGGCACGTCCGCCAGGAACGCGTTGCCGTCGACGTCCACCCGGCCGGACAGGAAGGTGGTCAGCACCGAGCCGCCCCGCTGCGCCACCTGGGCCAGCCGGTCGGCCAGGTCACCGGCGACCAGGTGCAGGGCCGGGGCGACGACCAGGTCGTAGCCGGTGAGGTCGGCGGTGACCGCGACCACGTCGACGTCCACCCCGGCGTCCCACAGCGCCTGGTAGTAGGCCAGCACGACCTGCTGGTAGCGGACCAGCCGGGACGGGCCGTCGGACATTTCCAACGCCCACCAGCTGTCCCAGTCGAACAGCAGCGCCACCCGGGCCGGGGTCCGCGCACCGAGGCTCGCGTCGCCGAGCCGGCGCAGCTCCGCCCCCAGCTCGGCGACCTCACGGAAGACCCGGGTGTCGGCACGGCCGGCGTGACCGATCACCGCGCCGTGGTACTTCTCGCACGCTCCCCGTGCGGCCCGCAGCTGGAAGAACAGCACCGCGTCCGCGCCGTGCGCGACCGCCTGCCAGCTCCACAGCCGCATCACCCCGGGCGGCTTGAGCGGGTTGACGTCCCGGCAGGCTGTCATGCTCGGCGTCTGCTCCATCAGCCAGAACGGCTGGCCGCCCTTCAGACCCCGCATCAGGTCGTGGCTCAACCCCAGCCACGCCGGTGAGCAGCCCTCGGGCGGGTAGTTGTCCCACGAGGCGAAGTCCAGGTGCTCGGCCCAGCGGTGGTAGTCGATCGGCCGGTACATGCCCATGAAGTTGGTGGTGACCGGCGCATCGCTGGATTCGCGGATCGCCGCCTTCTCGTCGCGGAAGTTGGTCAGCATCGCCTCGGAGGTGAACCGCCGGTAGTCCAGGGTGATGCCCTGGAACGCGGTGTGGTCCGGCCCGCGCCAGTGCTCGGTCAGCGCCGACGGCGGCTCGATCTCGTCCCAGTCGGTGAAGGTGTGCGACCAGAACGTGGTGTACCAGGCCGCGTTCAGCGCCGCCAGGGTGCCGTAGCGCTCGCGCAGCCACTGCCGGAAGCCCGCCGCGCAGTGATCGCAGTAGCAGGCGCCGCCGAACTCGTTGCCGACGTGCCAGGCCACCACCGCCGGATTGTCGGCGTAGCGGCCGGCCACCCGGCGGGCCAACTCGGCGGAGAGCCGGCGGAACACCGGCGAGCTGGGGCAGGAGTTGTGCCGCTGCCCGAACCGGTGCCGGCGTCCCTCGAAGTCGACCCGGGTCACCTCGGGGTGGGCGCGGGCCAGCCACGCGGGATGCGCGCCGGTGCCGGTGGCCAGGCAGATCATCCGGCCCTGCCGGGCGGCCCGGTCCACGATGCGGTCCAGCAGGGAGAAGTCGTACACGTCGGGGGCGGGCTGGGTCAGCGCCCAGTCGAAGACGCCCAGGGTGACGGTGTCGATTGAGGCCAGCTCGAACAGCCGGTCGTCGGCGGCCCACACGGGTTCGGGCCACTGCTCGGGGTTGTAGTCCCCACCGAACGGCACCTTGGCGGTGACCGGCAGACTCACTGGACGAACTCCCTCCGGATGACGTCGATCATCGGTCCACCGCCGCGGACCAGCGCCAGCGCCAGCACCGAGGCGAGCGCCGCCAGCGCCGCCTCCGAGACGACCAGGGTCAGCAGCGTCGCCGCCGCCAGCAGCAGCGCGACCCCGACGGCCACCATCGGGGTACGCAGCACGAAGTACCCGGCCAGGCGGAGCACGTCGCGCAGCCGGAAGGTGAACAGCGAGGTGATCACCAGCGCGTTGACCCCGACCACGGCCACCCCGGCACCGACCAGCATCAGCGGCAACGACCACCAGCCGGGTAGACCGGCCGCCGGCAGGTTGACCAGGTTGACCGCGATGACGGTCAGCCACAGCAGCGTCGGCATCCAGACCAGCAGCGAGCCGGCCAGGTTGGTGCGGTAGCCGCGCCAGAACAGTCGCCCCGGGTGCAGTTCGGTCAGGTCGAGGCGCTGGTGGTGCAGCGCGTACAGCGCGGCGGAGAGCGCCGGGCCGAGCGGCACCGCACAGACGGCGACCAGCGGCAGGTTGCTGGCGTGCCGCTCCAGCGCGAAGAGCGCGACCAGCCCGGGGGCCGCGCAGAGCAGGAGCAGCAGCTCGACAACGAGAAGGGTGTAGACGAGCGCGGCGCCCCGCGACAGCGGGCCGGCGCCGAAATCGCGGCGGGCCGCGGTGCTCACGCCGTCGCCGGCGGTTCGTGGCCGAACAGTCGGCTCTCGTCCCACCATGGTGGCGTCTCGTCGGTCACCGGGGTCACCTCGGCCAGGGTCACCTCGTGCCGGGCCAGGTGCAGGTCCAGCTCGACGCGGCCGGCCAGCACCGGCAGCGAGGTGTGCCGCCGGGCCGGTTCGGCGGCCTCCCGCAGCACGTCCAGCTGGCCGGTGGTCGGTGAGGGCGGTCGGCCCAGCTCGCACCAGGCCCGCCAGGCGTTGCCCGCCTCCTCGCTGACCGAGGAGCGCAGCAGGAATGCGGTGCGGGCGGTAGCGGAGGCGACGGGCAGCGACAGGCGTACGGTGTGGCCGTCGACCGGGTCGCGGCCGGTGACGTCGACCGGTGCCCAGGCCAGCACCGCGATCCGGCCGGTGTCGTCGCGGGTGACCAGGTGGTCCGTGCCGCGGGCGAGCACCTGGTCGCCCAGCCGGCGCATGAAGGCGTACAGGTGGTAGGTGGGCTTCTTGACCTGCCGGTGGGTGAGCAGGCCGAAGCCGCCGTGAAACAGCGTGGTCGGGATCCCCACCTCCTCGAACATGTCGCTGAACGTCCAGTACGCGAAGGAGTCGACCAGGTCGCCACCCTCGACCAGGACCGGGGCGAGGTACGCGGCGTGGAACGCGGTGTCGTGGATCGGGTTGTCCGGCCGGTAGGAGGAGTTGAACTCGGTGATGTGCACCGGCAGTTGCCCCAGCGCGGTGCCGGCGAGCTGCCGGCGGGGGCTGGCGAACTGCTCCAGCAACCGCTGCGCCGGTGCCAGGGTCTGGTGTACGCCGAACGGCACGTGCTGGGCCGGACCGGAGGTGTAGGCGTGCCGGCTGACGAAGTCGATCGGCACCGCGCGGTCGGTGACGAAATCGGCGAACCGGGGCAGCCATCCGTCGTCGGCGCCGGGGGAGAGCGCCGGCCCGCCGACCTGGAGCTCGGCGTCCACCTCCTTGACGGCGTGCGCGGTCACCTCGTACAGCCGGTGGTAGGCGTCGGGGTTCGCGTCCTGCCAGAAGTCCTTCAGGTCCGGCTCGTTCCACACCTCGATCGGCCAGCGGCGTACCTCGTCGAGGCCGTACCGGTCGACGAGGTGCCCGACGGTGGCCCGGACCAGGTCGGCCCACTCGGTGTGTGACCGGGGCGGGGTGACGTTGCCGCGCCACCAGAACACCGTCTGTTCGCCGCTGGCCAGGGCCGACGGCATGAAACCCAGCTCCACGAACGGCCGGATACCCAGGTCGAGGTAGGCGTCGATCACCTGGTCGACGTAGCCGAAGGCGTGCCGGACGTGTCGTTGACCACGGTAGGAGTACGGCCGGTGCACACCGACGCCGTCGCTGAGCAGGCCGTGCCCGCGGATGTGCCGAAAGCCGATCTCGCGTTGGACGAGGGCCAGCGAATCCTGGTAGTCGCGCCGCAGCGCCAGGTCGAACCGGCCGGTGCCGACGGCGAAGCGCCACGCTTCGGTCAGCCGGCCGCTGGGTTGCTCCGCAACGCTGATGCGCATCGTCGTCCTCTTGCTGGCTCGGTGCTCGGTGCTCGGTGCTCGTGCTCGGTGCTGGTGCGAAGGTGGCCGGTCCGGTCGCGCCGACACGACCGGACCGGCCACGTCTACTAGTTGTTCTTGTCCCGGAAGCGCTCGTACGCCTTGGTGACGGTCTCCATGTAGGAGTCCATGTTCTTGCTCTTCAGCTCAGCCAGGTAGGCATCCCACTGGGCGAAGTCACGCTGACCGAGGATGAACTGGAGCGTGGCCTGGTAGACGTGGTCGCGCAGCGGGGTCGCCCAGAGCGACACCTGCTCCCGCTCCTCGTCGGTGAACGGGTGCGGCGGCGGCACCACCCTCGGCGCCCGGGCGTTCATGACCTCCTGGAACTGCTGCTCCTCCTCGGAGAAGAACGCCTGCACCAGCTCGGGCTTGCCGCCGTAGGCGAACACCCCGTTGTAGAAGCCGAAGTCCTTCTGCAGGTGCTTGGGCGCGCCGGGGTTGAGACCGATGATGTCGACGTCGGGAGCGAGGGTGGGCTTGCCGGCGGCGTCCCTGACGAAGGTCTGCCCCTCGACGCCCCACTTGGCGAACTCCTGGCCCTCGTCGGAGTAGAACAGCCAGTCGACGAACTGCATCATCGCCACGAAGTTCTTGCTGTCCCGGGCCTTCGACGAGATCATCAGGCCGTTCTCGAGGCGGTCGGCAGGGTTGATCTCGCCGGCCGGGCCGATCGGCAGCGGAATCTTGGCGATCTTGGCATCCGGGTTCCGCGACAGGTCCGGCCGATAGTCGTTGACCACGGCCTGGGCGTTGGCGCTGATCACGAAGGACTGGCTGTTGGCGAGCTTCTGCCGGGCCTTGTCGTCGGTCTGGGTGAAGCTCTCCGGGTCGAGCAGCTTCTCGGACACCAGCTTGTTGAGGTACTGCAGCATCTGCTTGTACTGCTCGGTGGCGCCGGTGTACTCGAACTTCTGCGCCTGCGCGTTCCAACTGGTGTGCTGGAAGTTCCAGCCGGCGCCCTGCAGGCCGTACGAGAAGGCCAGGATGTTGAGCAGGTTGCCGCCCGGGTTGGGCTGGCTGAACCGGTCGGAGAACGGGTAGACGTCCGGGTACGCCGCCTTCATCGCCTTGAGCACGAGGTAGAGATCGTCCCAGGTCTTCGGGACCTCCAGGTTCAGCTCTTCGAGGATGTCGGTCCGGACCGCCAGCGAGTAGTCGTGCCAGGCCTTCTCGTGCAGACCGGGCAGCAGGTAGAACTTGCCGTCGTCCTGGCGCCGGGTGTCGATCTCAGGTCCCAGGTTCCACTTCTCGATCTTGTCACTCAGGTTGGGCATCAGGTTCAGGTAGTCGCTGACCGGCAGGATCGCCCCCGACGAGACGTACGGCTCCTCCTGGCTCGGGTACGTCTTCGGCAGAAGGAGGGGGGCGTCGCCCGCGCCGATGAGCAGGCTGCGCTTCTGCTCGTAGTCGCTGAGCGGCACGGCGACCGGTTCGAGCGTGACGTTCGTCCGGGACTTCAGCTCCGACCAGAAGAGCCAGTCGTTCTTGAGCGGGTAGTTCGGGTGGTTGTTGTACAGGATGGGAAAGGAGACCGGCTCGGTGGCCTTGAACTGCGTACCGACTGCATAGCCGTCCATCGCGCCGGCCCGGTTCTCCGACAGGTCCTGGGACTCGGCCGGGTCGTCGCTACAGGCGGTGATGCTGGTGAGGGCGAGCAGCGCGGCAGTGGCTGCCGCCGCATGGCGCCACGATCTGCGGAACATGGCGGATCCTTTCAACTAATTGGTGGGGGAGTGGTGGGCACGCTGGTCAGCCCTTCACCGCGCCGAGCATGATGCCCCGAACGAAGTACCGCTGGACGAAGGGGTAGACCAGAAGGATCGGCAGGGTGGTGAGCACGATGGTCACGGCCTTGAGCGTCGCCTCGGCCTGCACCTCGTCGGCCGCGGCGATGGCGCCGACGTTCTCGGCACCGGTCGCTCCGGCGATGAGGTTGCGCAGGTACACGGTGACCGGCCAGAGCTCCTGGCGGTCCATGTAGAGGAACGCCGCGAACCACGAGTTCCAGAAGGCCACCGCGTAGAAGAGCACCATCGTGGCGACGATGGCCTTCGACAGCGGCAGCACGATTCGTAGCAGGATGCCGTACGTGTTGAGCCCGTCGACAGCGGCAGCCTCCTCCAACTCGACCGGCAGGCTCTCGAAGAACGCCTTCATCACCAGGAGGTTGAACACGTTGATCGCGTTGGGCAGCGCGATGGCCCAGACGCTGTTCTTCAGGCCCAGGCTGGTGACCAGGACATAGTTGGGGATCAGGCCACCGCTGAAGAACATCGTGAAGACCGCGATGCCGACCAGCGCGCCGCGTCCCTTGAGCTGCTTCTTGGACAGCACGTAGGCGTAGCAGGTGGTCATCACGATCGAGACGACCGTGGCGGTGACCGTGTAGAACACCGTGTTGCGGTAGTTCGTCCAGAACAGCGAGTCGGACATCAGCAGCTGGTAGGTGTCCACGGTGAATCCGCGCGGCACGAGGTTCACCTGGCCGGCGATGATGTACGCCTCGTCGCTCATCGAGCGGGCCACGATGTTGACGAACGGGTAGAGCGTCACGATCACCACGAGGGTCAGGATGATCCCGTTCGCCACCTGGAAGACCCGGTAACCCCGGGTCTCCTGGATGCCGCGCCGCCGGCGGGGTCGCGGCGGGGTCTCGGTGGGCCGCTCGGCGGCTTCGACGGTCACCACAGGCTCGTCCCCACCGTGCGGCGGGCGATCAGGTTCGCCGACATGACCAGGATCAACCCGATCAGCGCCTCGAACAGCCCGATCGCGGCGGCATAACTGAAGTTGCTGGACGCGAAGCCCATCCGGAACAGGTACGTGGAGATGACATCGGCGGTCGGATAGGTCAGCGGGTTGTAGAGCAGCAGGATCTTTTCGAACCCGACCGCCATGAAGGCGCCGATGTTGAGGATCAGCAGCGTGACCATCGTCGGCCGGATGCCCGGCAGGGTGACGTGCCAGGTCTGCCGCCACCGGTTGGCGCCGTCGATCCGGGCCGCCTCGTAGAGGTCCTCGTCGATCGTGGTGAGCGCGGCCAGGTAGAGGATCGTCCCCCAGCCCACCGTCTGCCAGACCTCGGAGGAGACGTAGATGGTGCGGAACCACTCCGGTCGTTGCAGGAACGGGATCGCCTCGCCGTCGCCCGCCTTCACGAGCTGGTTGACCGTGCCGTCCATGGACAGCAACTGCATCACCATGGCCGCCACGATCACGATCGACAGGAAGTGCGGCAGGTACGACACGGACTGTACGAATTGCTTGAGCCGGCGCGTGCGTACCTCGTTGAGCAGCAGCGCCAGGATGATCGGCAGCGGGAAGCAGAACAGCAGGGTCAGCCCGCCCAGGATCAGCGTGTTGTTGAAGACGTTCCAGAACGTCGGATCGTTGAGGAACATCTTCACGTACCGCAGGCCCACCCAGTACTCGCCGAAGATGCTGCCGCCGGGCTGGAACCGGCGGAAGGCGATCACGTTGCCGAGCATCGGCAGGTACCGGAAGATCAGGAAGAACAGCAGCGGCAGGATCGCCAGCGAGTACAGCTGCCAGTCCCGTCGCAGCGCCCGGCGCCAGCTCTGGCTTCTGGCCCGAACCGGCGGGGCCGGCGTCGTCGTGTCGGGGGCCGGCGAGGTGGCGGTGGTGGGGGCGCTCACGACCGGCTCCCCGAGGTGGCCCTGCCGGCCGGCTCGACGCGTACCCGGGACACCAGCTGACGGTGGTGACCGACCTCGCGTTCGTCGCCGACCAGCCGCAGCGCCAGGCTCGCCACCGGGTCGTCGCTGGAGCGGCCGAGACGCAGTTGCACGTCACCGGGCTCGATCACCCGCCGGCCCGATACGCCGGTGAACGAGGTGATGTCGGCGGGGACCACGAAGGTGACCCGGGCCGCCTCACCCGGCTGTACCGGCACCCGGGCGTAGCCGACCAGGCGGACCACCGGCCTGGTCGTCTGCGCCACCGGGTCGTGCAGGTAGAGCTGGACGACCTCGGCGCCGGCCCGCGAGCCGGTGTTGCGTACCGTGACGCCGACCGTCACCTCACCGTCGACCGGCCAGTCCACCGGCCCGCCGCCGATGCTGTCCGGCCCGCCGGTCACCTCGGCGTCGCTCCACTCGAAGGTGGTGTAGCTCAGTCCGTGACCGAACGGGAACGCGGGCGTCGGGTCCACCGACGACACCTGGGTGCGGCGGCCGAGGGTGGGGGCGAGGTAGGTGCCGGGCAGGCCACCGGCGTGCCGGGGCACGCTGACCGGCAGCCGCCCGGAGGGGTTGACCTCGCCGGTGAGCACCTCGGCCAGCGCCTGCCCGCCGAGCTGGCCGGGGAAGAACGCCTGCACGATCGCGCCCGCGTCGGCGACCTCCTCGCCGAGGGCGTACGGCCGACCGGAGAGCACCACCAGCACCACCGGAGTGCCGGTGGCGAGCACCGCGCGTACCAGCTCGGCCTGCACCCCGGGTAGCTGGAGGTCGGCCGCGTCGCAGCCCTCACCGGAGGTGCCCCGGCCGAACATGCCGGCCCGGTCGCCGACCGCGACAATGCAGACGTCGGCGTCGGTGGCGGCCTCGACCGCCGCGGCGATGCCGGAGGTGTCGTCGCCGGTGACGCCGGTGCCCGCCACGTGGCGCAGCTGTGGGTGCAGCCGTTGCAGCGCCTCGCGCAGCGACGGGATCTCCACCCCTACGCCGTGCTCGGGATAATGCACGCCCACGTGAGCCGGGAACGTGTAGCAGCCGAGCATCGCCATCGGGTCGTCCGCGACCGGGCCGACCAGCGCGACCCGCTGGTCGGTGGCGAGCGGCAGCAGTCCGTCCTGGTTGCGCAGCAGGACGACGGCCTGGCGGGCCAACCGCAGCGTGACGGACTGCCCTGCCTCGTCGTCGAGGCGCAGCTGGTCGACGTCGGCGGGCAGTTCACGCCACTGCTCGTCGAGCAGCCCCAACTCGATCTTCTGGATCAGCACCCGGCGCAGGGCCCGGTCGACCAGCGCCTCGGGGACCGCGCCGGAGCGTACCGCCGCCGCGAGCGGCGCGCCGTAGGCGTCCACCGTGGGCAGCTCCACGTCGATGCCGGCGCGCAGGGCGAGCCGGGCCGCCTGCCCGGCATCGGCGGCGACGCCGTGCAGGGACTGGAGGAAGCGAACGGCGAAGTAGTCGGCGACCAGCACCCCGTCGAATCCCCACTGCTCGCGCAGCACCTCGGTCAGCAGCTCCTCGTCGGCGGCCACCGGTACGCCGTCGATCTCGGCGTAGGAGTGCATCACCGACCGGGCGCCGCCGAGCCGCAGGGCCATCTCGAACGGTGGCAGGATCACGTCGGCCAACTCCCGGCGGCCCATCGGCACCGGTGCCAGGTTCCGTCCGCCCCGGGAGGCCGAGTAGCCGGCGAAGTGCTTCAACGTCGCCACCACCCCGGCCAACTCCAGGCCGCGCACGTAGGCCGCGCCGGTCGTGCCGACCAGGTACGGGTCCTCGCCGATCGTCTCCTCGGTGCGCCCCCAGCGGTAGTCGCGGGTCACGTCCAGCACCGGCGCGAGTCCCTGGTGGACGCCGGCCGCCCGCATCGACCGGCCGATCAACCCGGCCATCTCCTGCACCAGGTCGGGGTCGAAGGCCGCGCCCCAGCTCAGCGGTGCCGGGTATACCGTCGCCCGCCAGGCGGCGAAGCCGGTCAGGCACTCCTCGTGGACCTGGGCCGGAATCCCGAACCGGCTCGCCGCCACGATCTGCGCCTGCGAGGCGGCCAGGGACCGGGCGCCGAGAACCGGATCGACCGGGGCCGTGCCGAACGGCCGGGTCAACTGACCCAGGCCGTGCCGGATCGCGTCCGACCAGGGCGGGATGTGCTCGACCATGTCGGTCTGGTGGGGGGCGACACCCTCGCCGGAGGCGTCGGCGCCGACCCAGAGACCGACCAGTTGGGCGAGCTTCTCCTCCAACGACATCAGCGGGATGAGCGCGTCGGCTCGTTCGTCCGGTCGCAGCCTCGGGTCACGCCACCGATCCGCGCCGGAAGACGCCAATCGATCGTCGACGGGCAGCTGACTTGTCATGCGAACCCCTCCGGCCGCGTCCGGGAGGTCGTCCCGGCAGGCCACGCCGACCGCCGTGGAGCACGGCGATTCTCGAAATTTTCGGAAACTCATTCGTCACCTGTGTCGGGAACCTAAGGGGGTCGACAGGGCGTGTCAAGGGTCCGGGGAGAGACTGTCCACGCTGCACTGCGACGCAGGTAAGCGATTGCCTCAGGTCGGACGGCTGCCTCCCCGCCATCGATCGGTGTCACCGGCTCTCGGTTCCGATCGTGTTACAGTTCCCCGAAATTTTCGGCACTCCTTGCAGTAGAGGATCGGATGGCAGAGAAGCGTCCGCCGGCAGTGCTCGGCTCCGCCACCATTGCGACCATCGCGCGAGAGGTCGGTGTCTCCTCGGCCACGGTCTCCAAGGTCCTCAACGGGCGGTCGGACGTCGCCGCCGGGACCAGGGCGCGGGTCGAGGCGAGCCTGGAGCGGAACCGCTACCGGCGCCGCGCCCGACGATCCTCCGGCGCGGGTCAGGTCGACCTGATGTTCCACGAGTTCGGCTCCGACTGGGCCTTGGAGATCATCCGTGGTGTCGAGGCGGTCTGCACCCCCCGGGAGGTGAACGTGGTGCTGTCCCAGCTGGGCGGTGGGCGCCGACCGCCGCAGTCCTGGGTCGACTCGGTGATCGCCCGGCGTCCGCTCGGCGTGCTGCTGGTGATGTGCAATCTGACCGACCAGCAGCGGCAGCAGCTGCGGCGCCAGTCGATCCCCGTCGTCGTGATCGACACCGACAGCGCCAGCGTGGCCTCGGTGCCCGCGGTCGGCTCGAACAACTGGAACGGTGGCCTGCTCGCCACCCGCCACCTGCTGGAGCTGGGCCATCGACGGATCGCGATGATATCCGGCCCGCGTGACGTGCTGTGCGCCCGGGCCCGGACGGCGGGTTTCCGCTGTGCCCACGAAGAGCTCGGCGTCCCGATCGATGCTGAGCTGATCCGCCACGGGAACTTCCATGTCGACGCCGGCTACACCCACGGGATCGAGCTGCTGAGCCGGCCGGACCGGCCGACGGCGATCTTCGCGGGCTCCGATCTGCAGGCGTTGGGTGTGCTGCGCGCCGCCCGCCAGCTCGGGCTCGACGTACCCGACGACCTGTCGGTCGTCGGGTACGACAACCTTCCGGTCTCCGCCTGGATCGGCCCGGCGCTGACCACGGTGAACCAGCCGCTGCGTGACATGGCCGGCACCGCCACCCGGATGCTGCTCGACCTCGCGCGCGGCAATGCCCTGCCCACCAGTCGGATCGACCTGGTCGCCGAGTTGGTGATCCGGGAGAGCACCGCATCGCCCCCGCGTCCCTGACCGATCCTTTGCGAGGTGTCATGCCCCTGTTCGACCTGCCTCTGGAGCAGCTGCGGCAGTACGCGCCCGCCGTGGCCGAGCCCGCCGACTTCGACGCCTTCTGGCAGGCCACCCTGCATGAGGCGGCGTCACCGGTGCTGGTCGACGTCCGCCCGGAACCCACCGACCTACGGCTGGTCGACAGCTGGGACGTGACCTTCGCCGGCTTCGCCGGCGATCCGGTCCGGGCCTGGTACACCCGACCGTCCGGGGTGGATGAACTGCTGCCGGTCGTGGTGGAGTATGTCGGCTACGGTCGCGGCCGAGGTCTGCCGCACGAACGCCTGACCTGGCCGGTCGCCGGCTACGCCCACCTGCTGATGGACGCCCGGGGGCAGTCGGGCCAGTACGGCGCGGGGGACACGCCGG
Source organism: Micromonospora phaseoli (assembly GCF_900109115.1). Taxonomy (GTDB): domain Bacteria; phylum Actinomycetota; class Actinomycetes; order Mycobacteriales; family Micromonosporaceae; genus Micromonospora; species Micromonospora phaseoli. Next base: position 652,033 of record NZ_FNYV01000002.1, on the reverse strand, counting down.
ACCCGCACGGCAGCGCGCCGGGCGGGCCGTCGCCGGTGACCCGGGGCATCATGACGCCGCAGGGCTACTACTACCGTCGCCTCATCACCGACGCGGTGCGCGCGATCCAGGCCGCTCGGGCCCTGCCCGGCGTCGACCCGGGGCGGGTGGTCGCCGCGGGCAACAGTCAGGGTGGCGGGTTGGCCCTCGCGGTCGCCGGTCTGGTGTCCGACCTCGCGGCCGTGATCGCCACCGCACCGTTCCTCTGCCACTTCCAGCGGGCCATCGAGATCACCGACGTCGGGGTGTACGGCGAGATCGTCAACTACCTCGCCGTCAACCGCGACGCGGAGCCGGCCGTCCGGCGCACCCTCTCCTACTTCGACGGAGTCAGCTTCGCCCGACGGGCCACCGCTGCGGTGCACTTCGGGATCGGGTTGCGTGACATGGTGTGCCCACCGAGCACCGGGTTCGCGGCGTACAACCAGTACGGTGCCGCCACCGGCGAGCCGTCGCCCGACCGGACGATGCACGTCTACCCCTTCAACGGCCACGAGCACGGGGACGCGACCCAGGTGCGGCGGCAACTGCGCTGGTTGGCCGACCTGTTCGGAACGGCGAGCAGGGCTGCCGACCGGCCGACGACACCGAAACTTTCGGAACGGCCGGCCTGACCTGCGGGACCGCCTTCTCCATGGCGTACCGGACGAAGATGCGGCCGAGCGGTGACCCGGATCCGGCGTCGAAAGTGTTCCGGAGCGCGTTGAGCTTTCGGACGTGTTTCGATACTGTTTTCGATACAACAGTCTCGATCTACTCATGGTGGCCGGCGGAACGCACCGGCCGACGCGGCTCTCGGGCGACCGCGTCGGCGACGGAGAGCCACCATGCTGGGCAGTGGTCGGGGCCGGTTTCCTCATCACGGCTTCGTCGAAAGGCTCATGCCATGAACAACCCATTCGCCCGCGGTAGCGGGCGCCCGGCTACCCGACGGCGACCGCGCGCCGCGCTGGTCTCGGCCACGGTCGGTCTCGCTCTCGTCGCCGCCAGCGTGGTGGTGGCCTCCAGCGCCAGCGCGGCGACCACCCTGGGGGCGTCCGCAGCCGAGAGTGGCCGGTACTTCGGTACCGCCGTTGCCGCGAACAAGCTCTCCGACTCCACCTACGTCGGCATCCTGAACCGCGAGTTCAACAGCGTCACGGCCGAGAACGAAATGAAGATTGACGCGCTCGAGCCGCAGCAGAACCAGTTCACGTACACCAACGCGGACCGGATCGTCAACCACGCTCTGAGTCGGGGTTGGAAGGTGCGCGGTCACACCCTGGCCTGGCACTCGCAGCAGCCCGAGTGGATGCGGAACATGTCGGGTACCGCGTTGCGTAACGCGATGCTCAACCACGTCACGCGGGTAGCGACCTACTACCGCGGGAAGATCGACTCGTGGGACGTGGTGAACGAGGCGTTCGACGACGGCAACAACGGCGCGCGGCGGGACTCGAACCTGCAGCGCACCGGTAACGACTGGATCGAGGCCGCGTTCCGGGCCGCCCGCGCCGCCGACCCGGGCGCCAAGCTCTGCTACAACGACTACAACACCGACAACTGGACCTGGGCCAAGACCCAGGCCGTCTACCGGATGGTGCAGGACTTCAAGCAGCGTGGCGTGCCGATCGACTGCGTTGGGTTCCAGTCGCACTTCAACGCGCAGTCGGCGTACAACAGCAACTACCGCACCACGCTGTCCAGCTTCGCCGCCCTCGGGGTGGACGTGCAGATCACCGAGCTGGACATCGAGGGCTCCGGCACCACGCAGGCCAACACCTACCGCAGCGTGGTCAACGACTGCCTGGCGGTGCCCCGCTGCAACGGCATCACCGTGTGGGGCATCCGGGACAGCGACTCGTGGCGCTCCTACGGCACCCCGCTGCTCTTCGACAACAACGGCAACAAGAAGCCCGCGTACGACGCGACGCTGCAGGCGCTGAACGCGGGCGGCACCACCCCGCCGCCCACGACTCCGCCGCCGACCACTCCGCCGCCGACGACTCCGCCGCCGACCACCCCGCCGCCCACGACTCCGCCGCCGACTACCCCGCCGCCCGGCGGAGCCGGCTGCACCGCGTCGGTGTCGTTGAACCAGTGGAACGGCGGCTTCGTCGCCACGGTACGGGTGACCGCCGGCTCCACCAGACTGAACGGCTGGTCGGTGAACCTCTCGCTGCCGGGCGGTGCCACGGTGACCAACACGTGGAACGCCCAGGCCACTGGCAGCAGCGGTAGCGTCAGCTTCCGCAACGTCAGCTACAACGGCACTGTCAACGCCGGCACCAGTACCGAGTTCGGCTTCCAGGGCACCGGTACCGGCCCCTCCGGCACCCCCACCTGCACCGGCAGCTGAAGTGAAAGGAGGGGCCCCTTCTTAACGCCTGGCGTATAGGAAGGGGCCCCTCTTAACGACCGGCCCCAACCAGTTCTCCTCGCCCCGGTCAGGATCTTCACGATCCAGCTGCCGAGTCTGCGTCCCAACGCACCCGCTCCCTTCCTGGTCCCCGGGTCGCCGTGGCCGGCTGCCTGCGCGTGGCGGGCACGCCGGGAGGCGGTGTGCTGGCGGCGGGCCGGATGAGTCGTTCGCCGAGCGCTGCGACCAGAGCCACGACGCCGAGCAGGGCCCCGATCAGCACCGCGCCACGCACGCCGTGGCTCGGTAGGGCGAGGCCACCGAAGAAGGCGCCACCGGTGATGCCGACGTTCACGGCGGCGGAGACCGTGGCGGCGGCGAGGTCTGAGCGTCCGGGCGCTACCTGCAACACCAGGCCACCGAGCGCCGCGGTGAACGCGGCGAACGCCAATCCAGACAGCGCGATCAGGCCGACAGTCACCGCCTGCCGTTGGCCGAACGCGTACAGCCCGAGCAGCGCGACCGCCTGCAGCGCCACGGTCGCGGTGAGAGCGTGCCACGGGCTGCGGTCAACCATGGCTCCGACGGCGAGGATGCCGAGCACGCTCGCGATGCCGCGGGCCAACAGGATGGCCCCGACCGCCGAGGCGGAGAACCCGCTGACCTCGGTGACGAAGAGCGCGACATAGGTGTAGGCGGCGATGGCGCCGGCGGTTGCCAGGACGGCCACCGTCACCAGCAGCCAGAAACGGTGTACGTCGGGTGTCGCACCTCGGGCGGCGTGCCCTTCCTCGGGCCGTGTCGAGGGCAGCAGCGAGGCCGTCACGACGAGCACGATGGCGCCGAGGCCGGCCACCGCCAGGAACGAGGCCCGCCAGCCGGCGCGCTCGCCCAGCCAGGTGCCTGCGGGCACGCCCAGTGCCAGAGCGATGTTGCCGCCGGCGAAGACGACCGCGACCACCCGCCCGCGTAGGCCGGGCCGGAACAGCTCGGCGGCCGCCTGCACCACCACCGCCCAGAACACCGCATGGGTCGCCGCGGTCGCCATCCTTGCCGCCAGTACCAGCGCGAACGTGTCGGTGAGCACCGTGACCGCGGTGCTGACGACGAAGCCGGCCAGCAGCACCGACAGCAGCCGTCGGCGAGGGACTCTCCGCACCAGCGCCGTCAACGGGACCGAGGCGACCATCACCACCGCGCCGTACGCGGTGACCAGCATGCCTACTTGCGATGGTGGGACGGCCAGATCCACGGCCATCGGAAGCAACAGACCGATGGGCAGCGCCTCGGCGGTGGTGTACAGGAACGTTCCGCCGGACAGACCGATCAGGGCCCCTACGGCCCGCCAACGCTTCACGTGACCCTCCCAGTGTTGCCGTCTAAAGCGGCTAAGGTGGTAACAGGCTAGTGACGTGCCACGGCAAGGGTCAACTGGTAAAATCGGTTTTGATGGAAACGGCCGGGGACGTCACGCGAATGCGCCTGGTGGGCGGCAACCTTGCGGTGGACTTCGTCAACACCCGCACTGGCCCACCCGTCGGCGCCCCGGACGACGACGTGCTCACGGGCTACCCCGACCTGGTCGCCTGGAGCGTGTACGCCGGCGCCCTGACCGAGGCGGAGGCGGCGGCGTTGCGTCGGCTGGCTCGCGACGATCCGCAGGGTGCTCAGGTTGCCTTCGCGCGATCGCTGCGCACCCGCGACCATCTCGACGCGACATTCCGGGCGCTGGCCGCCGGTCGGAGCCCGAGCCGGTCGGCGTTGACCCGGCTGCGTGACGACGAGGCGGACGCGCTCGGCCACGCCCGGCTCGATCGGGTGGGCAGGTTCGAGTGGAGCTGGCGGGACGACCACACGCTCGCTCGGCCGATACGGCCGGTGGTGCACGCCGCGGTCCAGCTGCTCACCGCAGGTACGCCGGACCGGATCAAGGGATGCGGAGGCTGTCGCTCCGTCTTCGTCGACGAGAGCAAGAACCGTAGTCGCCGCTGGTGCAGCATGGACGACTGCGGGACCACCGAGAAGATCCGGCGCTACGTCGCCGCGCGACGTACCCGTGCGGCGCGCTGAGGATCGGTTCGTCGTCGGGTCGAGGCGGCCGTTGTGGCGCTGCACCAACGCGAGCGGATCCGTGGCGCCCGCGGCTGGCGTCGAAATGTCGGGGCGGCGAGCCGGCATCGGTCGAACGACTCGACGCGGTCGACGGCGAAGTCCGGCTCGCTCCCCATGCGGTGCGGCTACCCGATGTCGACGTACGGGGTGCTGATCTTCGACCCGGTCAGCAGCGGCTGATGGTCGAGTTGGACAGGGTGACGTTGCTGATGGTCAGGTTGGTGGCGCAGGGGCTCTCCAGGATCCGGCTGTTGGTGAGGGTGAAGTTGCGCAGGGTGATGTCCCGGTTGCCGGGGAACTCCGTACGCGCGGCCAGCCGCACCTCGCCGCCACCGCTGATCGTGCCGCCGCCCGCCGCGATGTCCACGCCGTAGCAGTTCTCGATCAGGATCGCGTTGTTTCCGGTGTTGGCGAGGTCGACCCGGTTGATCGCCACGCCGCCGGATTCCGAGACGCAGAAGACACCCCGGCCGCCGCCGCGTGCCCGGACGGTACCCACCCGGATGTTGGTCGGGTAGCTGGAGCCGATCCGTCCGGCGCGGTTGGCGGTCCGGAACGCCGCGTAGCCGGTTCCGGTGCCCGCGTTCTCCGCGTCGACCGTGGTGACCGTGGCGTTGATGGTCTCGTTGAGCAGCAGGCCCGATCCGCCGACGTTGCGGGCGGTGACGGTGCCGACGGTCAACCCGTCCACGCCGTACGTCTCGACGCCGTGGGTGCTCGCGCCGGAGACGTACACGTTGTCGATGCGGACGTTGCGGGTCCACTGGCTGGTGTCGCCCCGGTTGTCGATGCGTACGCCCAGCCCGGCGGAGAGCCGCATGTCGATCTGACCGAGGATCACGTTGGTGACGTTGCGCATGAAGATGCCGTAGAGCGGGGCGCCGGTGACGGTCAGGTTCTGCACCTCGACCTGGGTGGTGCCGCGCGAGTAGATCGGCGCCTGGTCACCGGAGCCGGAGCCGGTCACGTTGATCGTGCCGCAGACGTCGATCGTCGTGTAGCTCGGCAGCGAGATCCGGGAGCCGGCGCTGATCGAGCCGGAGCCGCGGACGACGACCCGCTGTTTGCTGGTGCGGCCGGCGCTGAGGCTGTTCACCGCGGCCTGCACGGCCGCCCGCATGTCGCTGCCGGTGTAGACCGTGCTGCCGCCGTTGCGGGCGGTCCACGTGCCGCCGCTGAGCACGGCCTCGGCCTGGAACGCGCCGCTGCCGCAGCCGCTGCTGGCCCCGAGGACCACGAGCTGCCACTGCTGGTTGGCGCCGCCGACGTCCTGGTACTGGGAGATCATGCCGCCGTCCGCGGTGGACCAGCCCCACACGTCCAGGGCCTTGCTCGAGTGTCGGTTGATGAATCGGACGTGGCCGCCGTCGGCGTCGGCGAGCCGGAAGTGCTGCCGGGTGTTGTCGCTGGCGGCGGTGTTCTGTACGAGTTGGACGCCGTCGGTGGCGTTGGGCAGTTCGAGGACCTTGCCGCTGTGTACGGAGCGGATCTGGTAGTAGCCGCTGCCGACGTCGACGAAGCGCCACTGCTGGACCGCGGCGTCACTGCGGGTGTACTGGTTGACCGGGGCGTTGTCCGCGGTGGACCAGTTCCACACGTCCATCGCCTTGCCGCTGTGCCGATTGACGAACACGTACGTGGCGTTGGGATCGACGGTGGCGGCCGCTGCGCTCGGCGGCGCCACCGTCAGGCCGGCGCCGAGCAGCACCAGCGTCGTCGCGGCGGCGAGCAGCCAGCGGCGGGGTTGTCGGCTCGTTGTGGGCAGTTGCATCAGAGGTTCCTCCGGGTGCGGGTCGGTGGTGGAGCGCCTGCCGGAGTGGCACGTGGCGACCGGACGGAGGGCAAGCGCTTTCCTGATCTGGTCAAATATATCGAGATGCCTCGATAAAGCCAACGGGTGTCGGCGCGCGTCCCACCGCCGCCAGTGCGGTGGCCGCCCTGCCGCGGCCGGTGCCCGTGCGGCGGGAGGCCGCGCGAGCACCGGCACTGATGGCGTCGTATGGGGGCGGCGCCAGGTTGGTCAGGCGACCGTGCAGGGGCTGCCGTTGAGGGTGAACGAGGCCGGGCGGCCGGTGTTGCCGGTGTGGGTGGCCTGGAAGCCGATGCTGACCGACCCGTTGGGGGCGATGGTGCCGTTGTAGGAGACGTTGCGCGCGGTCACCGCCCCGGAGGTCGGGGAGTAGGTGGCGTTCCAGCCGTTGGTGATGGTCTGCCCGGCGGGCAGCGTGAAGGCCAGACTCCAGCCGTTGACGGCTGTGCCGCCGGTGTTGGTGATGGTCACCGACCCGGTCAGCCCGGTGTTCCAGGCGTTGACCGTGTATCCGACCCGGCAGCCGGTGCCCGGCGGCGGCGTCGTCGGCGGGGGAGTGGTGGGGGTGACCGTCGGCGTCGGTGTCGGTGTCGGTGTCGGTGTCGGTGTCGGGGTGGTGTTGTTGAGTCCGAAGAAGCGGATCGCCTGGCCGGCGTCGACCGGTAGGTTGTGCGACACCCCCTGCATGCTGATCGCCTCGACCGGCGCGGTGCCGCCCGAGCCGCCGTAGCGGGTGCGGGTGTAGCCGGACTGCGGGCTGTCGGTGAAGGTCGGTGTCTGGCTCAGGCCGTGCACGTTGGTCCACTGCTTGACCTGCTCACCGAAGTTCGGATAGCGCAGGATCTCGTCGTTGGTGCCGTGCCAGATCTGCATCCGCGGGCGCGGGCCGGTGTAGCCCGGGTACGCGCCCCGCACCAGGTCGCCCCACTGCTGCGGGGTCCGGGTGAGTTGCCCGTTGGCGCACTCGCTGTTCCACTCCGAGCCGCCGGTGGTGGCGAAGCAGCCGAACGGCACGCCCGCGAAGGCGGCACCGGCGGCGAAGACATCCGGGTAGACGCCGAGTAGGACGTTGGTCATCATCGCCCCGGAGGAGACGCCGGTGGCGAAGATCCGTGCCGGGTCGACCGAGTACCGAGCCCGGACATAGTCCACCATCGACATGATGCCGACCGGGTCACTGCCGCCGCCGCGCCGCAGCGCCTGTGGTGAGTACACGTCGAAGCACTGGCTGCTGCGGGTCACCGACGGGTAGATCACGATGTAGCCGTACTGGTCGGCCAGGGACGCGAACTGGGTGCCCGAGTGCATGGCGGGGCCGGTGCCGGTGCAGTAGTGCACCGCGACCAGCAACCCCGGTCGAGGTGCGACCCGGTCCGGTACGTACAGGTACATGCGCAGGTTGCTCGGATTGGTGCCGAAGTTGGTCACCTCGGTCAGCGTCGCCGCAGACGCCGGTGTCGGGACCGACAGCGCGGCCAGCGCCGTCAGGGCGAGGGCCGCGAGGGCGGCACACCACAGTCTGATCGCCATTTTCATTGAACAAGTCCTCCGGACGGAGAGTGGACAGGGCGACGTTCCGATCGAGGGCTGCCCGATGCCCCAACTCGTCCGGCTCAGGAACATTGATGATTGTCGTGGCGTTCCGGAGCGCGCGACAGGGCGCGGCGGTAGTACCGCGCCGAGCGGCGGCGGCACAGCGGCGAGCGGCGGCGAGGCTGCGGCGAGCGGTACCGAACTTCTACTCTCTGTCCATGCGGGCTCGTCGGGTAGGACTGCTGTGGGCGGGTTTCTCACTGGCCGCGCTGGTCTCCATCGCGTTGGTGCTCCGACGCTCCGACCGCCTGTCCGACCTGCACATCTACCACGGGGCGTTGGCCGACCTGCGGGCCGGCCGTCCGCTGTACGAGTACGTGGCGGACAACGGGGGACCGTTCACCTACCCGCCGTTCGCGGCCCTGGTCCTGTGGCCGATCACCGCCCTGCCGCTCGGCGTGGTCGAGGCGCTCTGGCTGGCGGCTACCTGCGCGGCCGTGGTCGCCATCGCGGTACCGGTCGGTCGCGCGCTGGCAGCCGGTCACACCGTGGCGCCGGCCCGGCGCCCGGACCAGGGCGCGGCGCGCGCCCGGATGTCGACACCCGTCCTGGTCGCGGCGGTCGCCACGATCCTGATGCTCTCCGCGCCGGTGCAGAGCAACCTGCGATTCGGCCAGGTGAGCATCTTCATCGTGCTGATGGCGCTGCTCGACGGCACGGCTGCGCCCTCGCGGGTGCGTGGGGTGCTGATCGGGGTGGCCGCCGCGATCAAGCTCACGCCGTTGCTGTTCGTGCTCTACTTCCTGGCCTGCGGGCGTTACCGCGACGCGGCTCGCGCGAGCGCCACCTTCGTCGCCTGCGGCGCGCTCGCACTGGTGTTTCTGCCGACGGAGAGCCTGACCTACTGGGCGGGCACGGTGGCGCAGACCTCCCGGATCGGCAACCTGGCGTCGTTGGGCAACCAGTCCGTACACGGGATGCTGCTGCGGCTCGGCATGGACGAGCGGTCCCTGCCGTTGGTCTGGGCCGCCCTGGTCGCCGGCATCTGCGCGCTGGCGCTGCTGCGGGCCCGGCGGCTGGCCGGGCAGGGCCACCCCGGACACGCCGCGGTGCTGGTCGGCTGCGCCACCGTCGCCGCGTCCCCGGTCTCCTGGACACACCACCAGGTGTGGACGGTGCTGGCGGCGATGCTGCTGGTCGGTTCCGTCGGGGTGACCCGGCGGTTGGCCGGGGTCGCCCTGCTGGCCAGCATGGTGCTGTCGCTGGGTGCGGTCCTGGGTCCCGTCTCGACTCGGCCCGGGGTGCAGTTCCTCTTCGAGAACGCCCGTACGCTCGGCGTGGGCGTGCTCTGCGTGGCGGGTTTCGGCGCGGTCGCGGTCGTTGCCGGCCGACCGGGGCCTCCGGCCACCAGCCGCCGGGCGTGGCTGCGCGCGGCCGTCGCGTCCCTCGGCGTGCTGGCGTTCTTCGCCGTGCAGCCGCTGCCCGCCGGCGCGGATCCGACCTTCAAGGCGTACCGCCTGGCGGACGTGGCCAACCCGCGCTACTTCTTCGTGTGCCGCGGGCCGGTGGAGTGCGTCCGTTACGGCACCGACGCGCCGGTCACCTTCGACACCCGGAGCGAGAAGACCAAGGTACGGGTCAACGGCGTGGTCGCCGATCACGTGGCCCGGCTCGACTACCACTCCGCTCCCGGCGGCCCGCCCCGCACGATTCCGCTGCTGGCCGCCTATCCGGGCGTCCGGACGTTCTCGTTCCGTTCGGCCACCATGGTCCACGGCCGGCTGGTCGCCTACGCCGCGGACGGGCGCCCGCTGGCCGAGTACGCCGACGAGCTGGCCGCCGCCCGGTCGCCGTCCTGACGTCCTACTGGTCGCCGTCGATCACGTCGGTCTCACCGTCGTGGGAGAACGTCACCGGGAGGTGTTCGTCGGGCTGGGGCGCCTGCGCCAGGTTGTGGTGCGGGTCGCCGTCGGGGGAGAACAGCACCGGATCGGTCTTCGCGCTCTTCTCGCGCTCTTCCTCCGGCTCGGTCACGACCCGCTCCTCACCTCGTCGGCATTGCTCCCCGACGCTACGTGGGCAACGCGGCCGCTCACCCCGAGCGGGCGGTACGACCACCCGATCGAGGTGGGCGGTGGTCAGGGCCGGAGCAGCACGGGCCCGGCGTCGATGCGGGTGCGGAACAGGGCGTACGGCTTGCGCCGCAGGTCCCGACCGCGGTTGAACGCCGGCTGGCGGTGCACCTGGTTGGCGATGACGTAGAGATGTCGGTTGGTGGCCACGCTCAGGGTGTCCGGCCAGAGCAGACGGGCGTCGTGCACCACCGTCTCGTACTCGCCGTCGGGGCGGCGGCGCAGCACCGCGTTGTGCTCGTAGTTGGTCAGGTAGAGCCGGCCGGCGTCGTCGGATTCCAGGCCGTCGGCGCCACCGCCCTTGTCCCCCTCGTCGACGACGGTCGCGGCGACGGCGTCCTCGCTGCGTGCGCGGTCGGCCAGGGCGTCGGTGGCGACGCTGTACCAGCGGCGGGTGGCGAGGGCGCAGTAGTACAGCCGGGCACCGTCGGCGGAGATCGCGATGCCGTCTGCGCCGACGCCGACCGGCTGAGGCGGTCCGTCCGGCGGGCGGACCATGAACGGCCGCCCCTCGACCACCGGGCGGAAATTCGCCAGTGACTCCGCCTTGGTGGACGGGTGGTCGTTGAGTCGCCGCCACGACACCCCGCTGGCCAGGTCGACCACGATGATCGCATTGGGGGCCCCATCGGCGGAGTCGGTGATGTACGCCAGCCCCGCCTCCCCGCGCCGCAGGTCGAAGCGCACATCGTTGAGGTACGACGTGGGCAGCACCACGTCGGGCGGGAAGGTGATCACCTGAGCGACGGTGTCGGTCCTCAGGTCGACCCGGACCAGCTTGGGCCCGCCGGGCGAGGTCGGCTGGAACAACGGGCTGCCGGTGTCGAGCACCCAGAGCCGGTCGGTGGGGTCGACCACCACGCTCTGCACCGACACGAACGCCGACTCGTCGTCATTACCGGACGGCGTGTTCCACTCCAGGTCGGGGAAGGGGACCTCACGTCCGCGGCGCAACTCCACCACGGTCGCCGGGACCTCGTCGCCCCAGCGCGGAAAGTTGACGAAGATCCGCCCGCGGTGTGAGACGGTCACTCCGGTCGGCATCGGGCCCCGGAAGCGGTGTACCACTTCCAGCGTGCCGACCGGTTCGTCGGTAGGCAGTCCAGCTCGCATCCGGCGACCTCCCGTCGCGCGCAGTGATCGGTTGATCTCTCTACGCCTATCGTCTCAAAGCGGACGAGGAACGTCGCCCTCTGGTCACCCATCCGACCCGCCAGCAGCAGGAAGCCGATTCGTCACCCAACCGTCACGTGTCCGCGCGATGCCCGCCACCTGACGCCGGCAAGGTGGGGGATCAACCCCTCCGACCTGGGAAGGAGCACGCCATGGCCGTCGTCCTGGATGACCACCTGGTCAGCTTGACCTGCGACAACTGCGGTGACACCGTCGCTGGGCCCCGAGTGCCCTCCGATGGTGAGGTGGTGTGGCCACTGGTGTCCGAGTACGGCTGGAGCGGCTCCCCGCTGTCCGACGGGCCGCACCGTTGCGCGCACTGCACCCGCCTCGGCCCGGCCTCGGGCGGGATGCCCGGTGGCATCCTCGGCATCGAGCACCTCGGTGACGTGACCGTGGTGACCGTCGCGGGCGACGTCGACCTCGACACCGGCGACACCCTGCGGATAGCTCTGCGGCACGCGGCCGACATGGGCGGACATGTCCTGGTGGACCTCGCCCGGACGGACCTTGTCGACTCCACCGCCCTCGGGCTGCTCGTTCGTGCCCACCGGGCCGCCGCCGAACGCGGCGCGTCGCTCTGCGTCGTGGCGACCTCGCCGCTGATCCGTCAGGTCCTGCAGGTCACCCGCCTCGACGAGGTGTTCCCGGTCGTGGGCAGCCGGGCCGAGGCGCTCGCGGGACTTCAAACCGACCGTTGATGCTGCGGCTGTCCGGCCCGCCCGCAGCACCGGTGCCGGGCGCTGCGAACGGGCCGGAGTTCAGCGGCGTCCGCGCCGGTGACCGACGAGCCGCAGGGCGTTGCAGACGTCCACCACACCCTCGATGTCCCAGGCCAGCTCGCCGGCCGCCCGACGGGTCTCGGCGCCGGCGACCAGTCCGGTGAGGATCACGACCCGGTTCTGCACCATCACCGTGATCTGCTGCCGTCGGGTCGTCCAGTCGGCGCTGAGCCGCTGGGCGACCAGCGCGGCGAGACGGACGTCCTCGTCGTGGTCCTGCGGCTCGTCCCAGAGCGCGCGGAAGGAGTGGTCGTCGGGCATCGGCCAAGGCCACGGCATCACCACAGCGGTCTCCTTCGTCGTCGACGTCGGTGACCCGACGCGCCGTCCCGATCGACCATTACCTTGCGCAACGACCTTGGAGCCACCCGCACGGTTGCGTGACATTTGCATGACAGATAACCCGCCGACCCCACCCGCTCTCGCGCGATCATGCAGTTGTGGCACCTGACACAAGGTGTGAAGCGGGCGAAACGGCAACCACAACTGCATGATCGACGCGCGGGTGGGGGTGGGGGTGGGGGGTGGGGTTAGAGGGGGGAGGTGGGGGGTGGGGGGGTGTCGTCGGTGCGGGCTGGGGGCGGCAGCCACAGCACGAAGGTGCTGCCCGCTCCCGGGCGGGAGAAGACCGCTACCTGGCCGCCGTGCGACTCGACGATCTGCCGGACGATGGCCAACCCCAGCCCGGTCCGCCGGTCGCCGGAACCACCCCGACCGGCCTCGCCGCGCCAGAACCGGTCAAAGACCCGCGACTGGTCGGCCTCGGCGATGCCCGGCCCCTCGTCAGCAACGGCCAACCACAACCAGTCGCCCGTCCGGCCGGTCGCCACGTTGATCGCCCCGCCCAGCGGCGAGAGGCGTACCGCGTTGGACAGCAGGTTGCCCGCGGCCCGGCGCAGCGCGTCGGGATCGCCGATGAGCGCGAGATCAGACCCGAGCGCGTACCGGATGCGTAGTCCACGCCCGGCGGCCAGCGAGCCGAAGTCCTCACCCGCCTCGCGGGCGACGGTGCTGAGGTCCACGTCGGTGTCGGAGATCGCGTCGGCGTCCCGGCGGGCGGTGGCCAGCAGGTCCTCGACCAGCCGCGACATCCGTGTGGTGGCCCGGTCGATCGTCGCCACCGCAGTGCTGCGCTCCTGCTCGCTCGCCTCCGGTGCGGTCAGCGAGGCGTCCAGGTTGGCCCGGATGATCGCCAACGGGCTGCGCAGCTCGTGTGAGGCGTCGTCGATGAGCTGCCGCTGGGCGTTGAAGGCGTGGTCCAGCCGATCCAGCATGGAGTCGATGGTGTCGCCGAGGTCGCGCAGTTCGTCTCGCGGGCCGGTCAGCTGAATCCGGCGGGACAGGTCGGTGGCCTGGATCTCCCGCGCGGTGCGGGCGATCGCACCCGCCGGGCGCAACGCCCGGCCGGAGAGCACCCAGCCGATGCCGAGGCTGGCCACGAAGAGTCCGCCCAGGGCGATCAGCGAGTAGTCCCGGACGGTCTGCAACAGCCGCAGGTTCACCTCGTCCTCGATCTGCTGAACCTCGGCCACCTCCAGGGTGGTGCCGGTCGGCACCGTACGCCCGTCGGCCTTGAGCTTGACCAGCTGCGCCTCGTACCGCTTGGTGATGGGCTTCGGATCGACCGCCCGGTCGACCGCCACGTAGGCCACCGCCAGGCCGGCGCCGGCCAGCGCGAACAGCAGCGTCGAGTAGAGCACCGTCAGCCGGAACCGGATAGACCGGAAGACGCTCATGCCCACACCTGGCCTCATGCCGGCACCTCCCGTAGCCGGTACCCGCGCCCGACGACCGTCTCGATCGCCGGATCGTCGTCGCCACCGGTGAGTTTCCGACGCAGGGTACCCACGGTGACCCGGACGGTCTCGGTGAACGGGTCGGCGTTTGCGTCCCAGACGTGCTCCAGCAGCTCCTCCGCCGGCACCACCAGCCCGGGGCGGGTCATCAGGTACTCCAGTACCCCGAACTCCTTGCGCGTCAGGTGCAGCTGCCGGCTGCCCCGGCGGGCCTCGTGCCGTGCCACGTCCAGGGTCAACGCGCCCACGGTCAGCACCACCCCGGTGCCGCCGGTGTCCCGGCGCAGCAGCGCCCGCACCCGCGCCAGCAGCTCGACCAGCGCGAACGGTTTCACCAGGTAGTCGTCCGCACCCTCGTCGAGGCCACGGACCCGGTCGCCCAGCGCGTTGCGGGCGGTGAGCATCAGCACCCGCAGGTCCTGCCCGCCGGCCACCTGCACCTCGCCCGAGCGGATCGCCCGGCACACCGCGAACCCGTCGACGTCGGGCAGGTTGACGTCCAGCAACATCAGGTCGTACGCGTTGACCAGCAACAACTCGTACGCCTGCGCCGCGTCGACGGCGAGGTCGACGGCGTAACCGGCGCGGACCAGCCCGACCCGCAACGCGCCGGCCAGGTCTTCCTCGTCCTCCACCACGAGCAGCCGCATGTTCCAGTCATCCCCTCGCGATCAGCCCCTGTGCCACCTGTGCCGCGCGGTCGACCGGGATGGCGAAACCGATCCCGATGTTGCCGCTGCCCTCCAGTGTGGCGATGGCCGTGTTGACGCCGACCACCTCACCTCGGCCGTTCACCAACGGGCCGCCCGAATTGCCGGGGTTGATCGACGCGTCGGTCTGCACCGCCGGTTGCCGGGCACCGCCGCCGAGCCGTACCGGCCGGGCCAGGGCGCTGACGATCCCGGCGGTCACCGTGCCGGAGAGCCCGAGCGGGGAACCGACGGCCAGCACCGGCTCGCCGACCTGGGTCTGACCGGTCGGTGCCAGCGGCAGCGGGCGCAGCCCGCTACCCGGATCGACGCGCAGCACAGCGATGTCCGTACCCGGGTCGCGGCCGACCAATCGTGCGGTGAGCCGCCGGCCGTCCTGGCCGACCACGTGGATGGTGCCGCCACGGGCCACGACGTGGTCGTTGGTGACCACGTGTCCGCGCTCGTCGATCAGGAAGCCGGAACCGGAGGCGCCCCGCCCGCCGGTCGAGACCCGCACCGACACCACCCCGGCCAGCACCTGGTCGGCGGCGGCGACCAGGTCGCCGCCGGGGCCCGTTGCCGGGCCGGCCGGTGCGGCACCCAGGGCGGCCTCCGGTGCCCCACCCGAGGCCAGATGTCCGGCGACGCCGCCGGTACCGGCCGACACGGCCATCAGGGTCAGCCCGGCCAGCAGCATCCGGGGCCAGCGTGGTGAGCCGCCGGTCGGTTCGCCGGAGCGCCCCGGCGCGCTGTCCGGCCCGTACCCCGCCGTGTCCGGTCCGGCCGGTGCGACCGTGGGCGCGGCAGACGTGCCGGTCAGGGCCGGGTGGTCGGCGGATGACAGGTCGGGGGAGACGAACCGCGGCCCGCGCGGTTGGCCCAGACCCGGAATCGTGCTCGGCATTCGATGTCCCTCCTGTAGGGGGAGCCGTCAGGGCAGTCGGGAGAACCAGAACATCGAGGCGGCGGCGGCCAGCAGCGCGAGCACCAGGCCGGCACCGATGAACCGCGCCGAGACGTCCTGCCGTTCCGCGCGGTAGCCGACCGACGAGCCGATGTCGGAGTACGCCTCGCGCAGCTCGTCGCCGCTGCCGGCCTCGTAGTAACCGCCGCCGGCCTGTTCGGCCACGACGCGCAGGGTCTCCCCGTCGACCGGGACCTGCTGGCCACCGCCGATGCGCCCGTCGAGCGTGCCGAAGGAGATGGTGTCGACCGGCACCCCCGCCTGCACCGCCTCGGCGGCCGCCAGCATCGGGTCGCGTCCCGAGGTGTTGGCCCCGTCGGAGAGCACCACCACCCGGGCCGGTGGCGGCTCCTCGGCGGCCCGGGCGTCCAGCGTGCGGATCGACTCCAGCGAGGCGTGGATCGCCTCGCCGATCGCGGTTCCCTGGATGCCGGTGACGCCCTCGTCGAGCCGGTCGATACCGGCGCCGACCGCCGTCCGGTCGCTGCCCGGGGCGACCATCACCGACGCGCTGCCGGCGAACGCCACCAGCCCGACGTTGAACTCCTCCGGCAGATCGGCCACGAACTCGTGGGCCGCGTCCCGGGCCGCGATCAGCCGGTCCGGCGGCACATCGTCGGCGAGCATGGACCGGGACACGTCGACCGCCACGATGACGGTGGCCCGTTCCCGCGGCACCTGCACCTCGTCGGTCGGGCGCGCGAAGCCCACCACCAGCAGTGCCAGCATGGCGATGAACAGCCCGGCCGGCACGTGTCGGCGCCATGCCGGGCGGGCCGGCGCGACCTTGTCCAGCAGGCGCAGGTTGGTGAACCTGACGGCGTACCGGCTGTGTCGCCGCTGCATCAGCAGGTAGCCGACGACCAGGGCGGCCACCCCCGCCAACAGCCACAACCGTTCGGGCGACTGCCAACTCATGCGGGCACTCCGCTTCGCCGCGGTCCGTCGTGAGGCACTGGCGCGCGGTGCCGATCGTTCGCTCGCTGCCGCTCGCTCACGCGACACCTCCACGGTGTGGTCGGGTGGCGCGAGCCAGCCGGCGCTGGGCGTGCACGTGCCGGACGATGTCGGCGATCCAGTCCCGGTCGGTGCTCAGCGGCAGGTGCGTCGCGCCGGCCCGGCGCAGCGCCCGGGCCACTGCGAGGCGCTGTGCGGCGGCCGCCGCCGCGTACCGGTCGCGCAACCGGCGGCTACCGGTGGAGACCTCGCGTCGCCGCCCGCTCTCCGGGTCGACCAGGGTGATCAGGCCGACGTCGGGCAGCTCCAGCTCACGCGGATCGCGGACCTCGACCGCGAGCACCTGGTGCCGCGCGGCCAGCCGCCGCAACGGCCCTTCCCAGTCCGGTGGCGGGCCCTCGGCGCCGGCCACACCCTCGTCGGGCAGCCCGTCGAGGAAGTCCGAGACCACCACCGCGAGACCACGCCGGCCGGCCGACCGGCGCAACCCGTCGATCGAGTCGGCCAGCGACACCGGATCGGTGGCCGGCCGG
Source organism: Micromonospora phaseoli (assembly GCF_900109115.1). Classification (GTDB taxonomy): domain Bacteria; phylum Actinomycetota; class Actinomycetes; order Mycobacteriales; family Micromonosporaceae; genus Micromonospora; species Micromonospora phaseoli. The sequence continues at coordinate 635,172 of NZ_FNYV01000002.1, read as the reverse complement.
CCCCGCGGCACCTCCAGCAGCGCGCGCAGCAGACCGAGCAGGTGGTATCGGCCGGTGCGGGCGGGAAACCGACGAATCCCGGCGTCGCCGAGCACGTGCGCCCCCAGCCGGTTGCCGGAGCCGGCGGTCAGGAAGCCGACCGCGGCGACGGCCGCCACCGCCAGCTCCCGCTTCTCCAGTTCGGCGGTGCCGAAATCCATGCTCGGCGTCGCGTCCACCAGCGTCCAGGTGGTCAACTCCCGGTCGGCCTCGACGGTACGCACGTGCGGCACTGTGGTCCGTGCCGTCACCGACCAGTCCATCCGCCGCACCTCGTCCTCGCCGACGCGGTACTCCCGGCTGCCGGCCGGCTCGCTGCCGGGGCCGGGCAGCAGCCCCAGGTGCTGCCCGTGCAGCAGCCCGTCGAGGCGGCGGGTGATGGTCAGTTCCAGCCGGCGCAGCCGGCGCTGCGGCGCCAACCGCCCGACGCTTGTCGAGTTCTCGTTCATGCGGCTGCCCCCAGACCCGGCCCCTGGTCCTCCTGCGCGGGGGCGATCTGCGGTGGCGGCACGGCCTCGACCACCTGCCGGACCAGCTCGCCCGGGTCGATGTCGTCGGCGACCGCGTCGAAGGAGAGCACCAGCCGGTGGGCGAGCACGTCCTCGGCGATTTCCCGTACGTCGGCGGGGAGCACGTAGTCGCGACCCCGCAGTAACGCCAGGGCCCGGGCCGCGGCGACCAGGCCGAGCGTGGCCCGGGGGCTGGCGCCGTACGTCAGCGCATCGGCCACGTCGGAGAGTCCGAACCGGCGCGGGTCCCGGGTGGCCAGCACCAGCCGGACGACGTACTCCGCCAGCGCGTGGTGGACGAAGACCTCCCGGGCGCGGGCCTGCAGCGCCGCCAGCCGGGCCGGGTCCAGCACCGGTCGGGCGACCGGGGTACCGGTGCCCATCCGGTAGAGAATGCCCAGCTCCTCGTCATCGGTGGGATAACCGACGACGACCTTCATCAGGAACCGGTCCCGCTGGGCCTCGGGTAGCTGGTATACGCCCTCGGACTCGATCGGGTTCTGGGTGGCCAGCACCAGGAACGGGGTCGGCACCGGGTACGTCCGGCCACCGATGGAGACGTGGCCCTCGGCCATCACCTCCAGCAGCGCCGACTGCACCTTCGCCGGGGCCCGGTTGATCTCGTCGGCGAGGACCAGGTTGGCCATCACCGGCCCCAACTCGACGTCGAAGCTCTCCTTGGAGGCCCGGTAGATCCGGGTGCCGAGGATGTCCGAGGGCACCAGGTCCGGGGTGAACTGGATCCGGGAGAAGCTGCCGCCGACCGCCGTGGCCAGGGTCTCCGCGGCGAGGGTCTTGGCCACGCCGGGCACCCCCTCAAGGAGGCAGTGGCCCCGGGCGACCAGCGCGGTCAGCAGCCGCTCCACCAGTCGATCCTGGCCGACGATGACCCGCTTGACCTCGAAGAGGGTCTGTTCCAACAGGCGTGCCGCGCCGGTGTGCTCACCGACGACGTCTGGTTCGCGTACCGCGGCCGTCGTCACGACGCCGCCCGACCGCCGACGCCAGCCGGCCCGGTCCTGATGGTGCTCCGCATGCGTTGCTCCTCGGTCGCGTCTCGGGCGCGGGTACCCGGACAACAGGGGAGCCCGGGTACCCGCAGGTGACCCATTGGGCCAGAGCGGACCGAAAGCCAACCGAACGGCGGACGCCGCAGCGGGACGGTGGCGCGGGTGGGCCATGACGTGACCCTGTCCATGCCGACGGGCGGCACCTGAGGCCGCGCACCTACCCGCGCTGAGTATCCATACCCACTGGTGGCGACGTACCCACACTCAATGGTGGCGACATCGACGATTTGCGCTGGCGGAAGAGGTGGCGCTCGCTTGATCACTGCACTTATCGTCAGGCCCGGCCAGGGGCCCGACGAGGCGAGGAGCACCATGAGCATGGCAACACCCACAGTGACGGCCGCCCGCACCGGGCCGTCCAGCGTTGCCCGGATCGGTATCGGATTCGTCCTGCTGCTTCCCGCATTGCTCGCCCTCGCCTGGTCGTACCTGCTCCCCACCGTGCTGGCGGTGTGGCGCTCGACGACCCGTGACGACCTGCTCCGCCCGGCGGACAGTGTGGGCGGCGCCAACTACCAGGCTCGCTTCCAGCAGGGGGTGCTCGGTGACTTCGGCTGGGCAATGCTGTTGGCGCTGGTTCCACTGGCGCTGGCCCTGCTGGTCGCGCCGTTGCTGGCGCTGCTCGCCGACCGGGCCGGGCGGCGGGCCACGCTGGCCGTCCGTGCCCTGGTTGTCGCGCCGGTCGCAGGGTACGCGCCCGTGGCGCTGCTCGTCGGTTGGCGCCTGGACCGGATGGAGCCGTCCGCGGTGGCGGACCGTCAGTACGCGACGCTTGTGGAGTTGACTGCGATCGGTGGTGCCGGGTTGGTCGTGGCGGTCGCCACCACCGCCTTCCTCGGTACGCTCCGCGGCCGGTCCCACCGCCGCGACGCGTTGCCGGCGGCGTCGACCGTCGCCGGTCTGCTGGTGTTCGGGATCATCGCGGCCACGTTGCAGAGCTTCACCGCGCCGTTGCTGACGGGCAATACCGGCTTCCCGCTGACGCACGTTGTCGTCGCCTCCCTGAGCAGGATGGATCTCGGTGGTGGTTCGGCCGGCGCGGTGCTGCTGCTGATCCCGCTGGCGTTGTTGGGTCTGGCCGCGACGGCACTGCTGCTGGCCAGCCGGGCCCGGATCGAGGTGGTCGACGAGGCCGCCGCCCCCGGCGAGCATCACGAGGGAACCATCAGGAAGGCCGGTCCGGGCGGGGCGGCGGGCGGCGGTAGCCGTCGGGCCGGAACCGGGTTGGCGGTGGTGGGCGTGTTCTTCGTCGGCCTGTTGCTGTGGGTGGCGTGGCCGTGGCTGCGTCGCAGCTTGCGGTTCACCAACGAGGTCGCGCCGTTGCCGGCCGTCAGCCTTGCCGACATGCTGGTTGCGACGTGGCTGCCGACGCTGCTGTCGGCGCTGGTCACAGTCGCTGTCGCGGTGGCCGGCGGCTTCGCCATCGGGGGTCTGCGCCCGCTCGGGCGGTTCAGCGAGTTGCTCCTCCTGCCGTTCGCGCCGTGGCTGTTCGTCGGCACCGGACCGCTGGCCATCGAGTCCTACCTGCGGACCCGCGATGCCGACCAGCTCAACAGCTTCCTCGGGGCGGTGCCGCCGGGCTGGGTCAGCATCCCAGCGTTGTTCCTGTTCGCCGTGCTGTTCCGTGGGCTGGAGCCCCGATGGCGGGCCGGAGGCGGGTTCGGCGCCAGCATGCTCGCCCCCTCGGTGCCGATGGTCGTGCTGGTCGGGCTGGTCACCTGGCTGGTCACCGCCGGACAGGTGCTCTGGCCGTGGATCGTGGCGCAGCCGCCGATGGCCCGACCAGCGCCGCTGGAGGCCATGGTGCAGGCCACCACGGGGCGGATCCCGGCCGACGACCTGGCGCTCGGTGCGGTCCTCCCGCTACCGATCATGCTGCTGTTCCTGGCCGCGTTGGTGTGGTTGCAGGTGGCGTACCTTGACCGGCTGACGGTCCGGGTCGGTCGTCAGTCTTCGCGCGGCCCGCGCGGGGCGCAGTCGTGTTGAGGCTGTCCCAGGAAGTTGATCAAGAGGTTTTGGTCACGCGGACCGACGTGTCGTGACCAAAACCTCTTGATCAACTCCTTAGTCGCGCTGACGCTGGGTGCGGTAGCGGGAGATCAGGGCGGCGGTGGAGGAGTCCAGGTCGGTCAGGTCGGGCGAGTCGCCGGTCAGGAGGGGGGCGAGCTGGTTGGCCATCACCTTGCCCAGTTCGACGCCCCACTGGTCGAACGGGTTGATGTCCCAGATCGCGCCCTCGGTGAGGACGATGTGCTCGTAGAGGGCGATCAGCGCGCCGAGGGTGGTCGGGGTGAGCCGGTCGGCGATGATCGACGTGGTCGGGTGGTTGCCGGCCATCACCCGGTGCGGCACCAGCTCCGCCGGGGTGCCCTCGGCCGCGACCTGCTCGGCGGTGCGGCCGAAGGCCAGCGCGGCGGTCTGGGCGAAGAAGTTCGACATGAACAGGTCGTGCATGTCGCCGATGTCGTGGTTGGGCTCGCTGAAGCCGATGAAGTCTGCCGGCACCAGCCGGGTGCCCTGGTGCAGCAGCTGGTAGAAGGCGTGCTGTCCGTTGGTGCCGGGCTCGCCCCAGAAGATCTCCCCGGTGTCGTACGACACCGACTCGCCGTCGGTGCGTACCGACTTGCCGTTGCTCTCCATGGTCAACTGCTGCAGGTAGGCCGGGAAACGGTGCAGGTACTGCGAGTACGGCAACACCGCGTGGGTCTGCGCGCCCAGGAAGTTGACGTACCAGATGTTGAGCAGGCCGAGCAGCACGGGGGCGTTGCGGGCCGACGGCGCGGTCCGGAAGTGCTCGTCCACGGCGTGGTAGCCGCCGAGCAGCTCGTCGAAGCGGGCCGGCCCGACGGCCAGCATCACCGACAGGCCGACCGCCGAGGGCAGGGAGTACCGGCCGCCGACCCAGTCCCAGAAGCCGAACATGTTCGCCGGGTCGATGCCGAAGTCCTGCACCCGCTGGGCGTTGGTGCTGACCGCGACGAAGTGGCGCGCCACCGCGTCGGCGTCGGCGCCGAGCCCGGCCAGCAGCCAGCGTCGGGCCTGCTCGGCGTTGGCCAGGGTCTCCTGAGTGGAGAAGGTCTTCGACACCACCACGAACAGGGTGGTGGCCGGGTCCAGGTCGGCGGTGGTCTCGTGGATGTCGGTGGGGTCGATGTTCGACACGAAGCGGCAGCTGATGCCGGCGTCGCGGTACGCCTTGAGCGCCTCGTACGCCATCACCGGCCCGAGGTCGGAGCCGCCGATGCCGATGTTGACCACGGTGCGGATCCGCTCGCCGGTGTGTCCGCGCCACTGCCCCGACCGGACCTTCTCGGCGAACTCGGCCATCCGCTCCCGCACCGCGTGCACGTCGGCCACCACGTCCTGGCCGTCGACGGTGAGTGCGGCGTCGCGGGGCAGCCGCAGCGCGGTGTGCAGCACGGCCCGGTCCTCGGTGCCGTTGATGTGACGGCCCGCGAACATCGCGGCGATCCGGTCGGTGAGCCCGACCCGCTCGGCGAGCGCGGTCAACAGCCGCAGCGTCTCGTCGGTCACCAGGTTCTTGCTGTAGTCGACGTAGAGGCCGGCCACCTCGACGGTCAACCGCTGGCCACGGTCGGTGTCGGTGGCGAACAGATCCCGCAGATGCGTCCCGCGGATCTCGTCGGCGTGCTTGCGCAGGGCCTGCCACTCGTCGGTGGTGGTGACGTCCGCAGCCATCGGATCGATCGTCTCCTCGCAGGGTCGGCTTCCCCGTCGGCGTCGTCCGGCCAGCGGGTGAGACCAGCCTGCCATACGTGGATCGCCCGGGGTCCGGTGTCTGCCCGTCGCGTGGACAGGGCATGGTGGTGGCATGACGAAGCCGGACCCGAACGCCTCCGCAACCGCTCCCGGAAGTCCCGCCACCACTGTCGTACGGCAGACGCTGCTGGTCCTCGGTGCCAGCGGTGACCTGGCCGGGCGGCTGCTGCTGCCCGGGCTGGGCCGGCTGGTGGCCAGCGGGGCGGTCCCCGGGCTGCGGTTGATCGGCAGCAGCAAGGAGGACTGGGACGACGAGCGGTGGCGCAGCCGGGTGGCCGACGCCTTCGCCACCGTCGGCGCGGACGGTGCCGCGGAGTCCGAGGTGATCCGCGAGACGCGGTACGTGCCCGCCGACGTGACACGTGAGGAGGACCTGCGGCTGCTGCTGCGGGACTGCTCCGGCCCGCTGGTGATCTTTTTCGCGCTGCCGCCGATGGTGACCGCCCGGTCGGCCGCCGCGCTGGCCCGCATCGGCGTGCCGCCCGGTACCCGGCTGATGCTGGAGAAGCCGTTCGGCGTCGACCGGATCTCGGCCCGCTCGCTCAACGAACTGCTGAGCACCCTCGTACCGGAGAACCAGGTCCACCGGATCGACCACTTCCTCGGCAAGTCGACGGTGCTGAACCTGCTCGGCCTGCGCTTCGCCAACCGGATCTTCGAGCCGGTGCTCAACTCGGCGCACGTGGCCTGCGTGGACATCGTCTTCGACGAGAGCCTCGGCCTGGAGAGCCGGGCCGGCTACTACGACGGCGCCGGCGCGCTGGTGGACATGGTGCAGTCCCACCTGCTCCAGGTGCTCGCCCTGCTCGCGATGGAGCCGCCGCCCACGCTCGCCGCCGAGGAGGTGCGTGGCCGCAAGGCGCAGGTGCTGCGGGCGACCCGGCTGTGGCAGGACGACCCGGTGGCGGCCAGCCGGCGGGCCCGTTACGCGGCGGGCGAGGTCGACGGACGCCGGCTGCCCGACTACGCCGCCGAGCCCGGCGTCGATCCGGCCCGCGGCACGGAGACGCTCGCCGAGATCGTGTTGACCGTGGACAACTGGCGCTGGGCGGGGGTGCCGTTCCGGCTGCGTTCCGGCAAGGCGCTGGCCGCCGTGCGCAAGGAGGCGGTGATCACCTTCAAACAGCCGGCCCGGGTACCCGCCGGGTTGACCGGCTACGAGCAACCCGACCGGCTGCGGATCGGTTTCGGCCCGGACCAGTTGGGCCTCGACCTCAACGTCAACGGCCCTGGTAACCCCTATGACCTGGACCAGGTCCAGCTGACGGCGGACTTCGGTCCCGGCGAGCTGCCGGCGTACGGCGAGGTGCTGCGCGGCGCGTTCGAGGGGGACCCGACCCTGTCGGTGCGCGGTGACGTGGCCGAGGAGTGCTGGCGCATCGTCGAGCCGGTGCTGGCCGCCTGGAAGGCGGGTGCGGTGCCGTTGCGGGAGTATCCGGCGGGCTCGTCCGGACCGGCCGACTCGTTGATCGGCCCGGTGAGTGGGTGAGTGGCTGCCCGGTGGGTCGGTTCGACGGGTGTGCGCACCGCGGCCCCGGCGGTGTTCCGCCGGGGCCGCAGGGTGGTGGTGCGCTCAGCTCAGCTGGTGGGGAAGTTGTCCGGGGTACGGATGCGCTCCCGCATGAAGGTGCCGGAGGCGGTGAGTACCGAGGTGCCGGTGTAGTTGCTGCCGTTGCAGGTGCCGGGCCGCAACGCGGCACTGCCCTCTGCCTTGTCGGAGAACGTCCAGTTCGCGTAGCCGATCTTCAGCCGGTCCAGCAGGTCCAGCCACTGGGTGCTGCTGGCCAGGTCGGCCGCGCCGTCACCGGTGTAGTCCACCGTGCCGAACTCGGTGACGAACAGCGGCAGCCGGGCGGCGGCCCGCTCCACCTCGGCGCGGTAGTTGTCCTTGTGGGACGCGGCGTAGAAGTGGAACGCGTACATGATGTTGCTGGCGTTCACCGGGTTGTTGGCGATCTCGGAGTGGTTGGACCCTTCGGAGACGCCCAGTGACGACCACGCCCGGGTACCCACGATGATCACTGCGTCCGGGTCGTTGGCCCGGATGACCGGGATGACCTGCTCGGCGTAGTTCTTGATGGTCGACCAGCTGACACCGTTGGGCTCGTTGGTGATCTCATAGATCACGTTGTTCTTCGAGGCGTGCCGCGCCGACACCGCCGCGAAGAAGGTCTTGGCCCGCTCCAGGTTGAACATCGGGTCACCGGGGGTGAGCGTGTGGAAGTCGATCATCGCGTACATGCCCCGCCGGGTGGCCTCGTCGACCAGGTTGTTCACCCGGTTGGTGAATCCGGCCGGGTCGGTCTCGTAGCCCTGTTCCTGCACGTACATGGCGATGCGGAACAGGTCGGAGCGCCAGTCGGTGGCGAGAGCGTCGAGTGAGGCCGGGTTGTAGCAGTTGCCGAACCACTGGATGCCGTGGCTGCTCATGCCGCGCAGTTGGATCGGCCGACCGTACTGGTTGCAGAGGTTGACCCCGCAGACCCGCAGCTGCCCGTTGATGCCCACCGGCGTCTGGGTGCCAGGTGGCGGCGGGGTCGTCGGTGGGTTGGTCGGCGGCGGCGTGGTCGGCGGCGGCGTGGTGGGCGTGGGCGTGGTCGGCGTGGTCGAGCCGGTGCAGACCGTGCCGTTGAGGGTGAACGAGGTCGGCGACGGGTTGGCGCCGGTGAAGCTGCCGTTGAAGCCGATGTTGGTGCTGGCCCCGGTGGCCAACGAGCCGTTCCAGCTCTGGCTCCGCGCCGTGACGGCGTTGCCGCTCTGGCTCCACGTCGCCGACCAGCCCTGGGTGAGCCGCTGGCCTGCGTCCGGGAAGGCGAACCCCAGGGTCCAGTTGCTCACCGCGTCGCCCAGGTTGGTGACGGTGACGCTCGCGGTGAACCCGCCGGACCAGCTGTTCGTGGAGTAGGTCACGGAGCAGCCGGTCGCCGCCATCGCGTTGGTGGTGGGCAGTGCCGTCAGTGCGCCGAGGGTCAGTGCGCCGACGGCACCGGCCGCGACCAGCAGGCGCCGCAGGCGGCGCGGAGGATGCTTCATGGTGGACCGTCGCAATCTGCTCGTGGTGGTGGGTACGGCACTCCGGTGACATCGGACGGAGCTACCGGGAGCGCTCCCACGGCAGCTTACGACGTGTCGAAACAATGACGCAATATTTGGATACGTCGAAGTCTCGCGGTCGAAAGCGGCCCCGGGACGCCGTCCCGGGGCCGCTTTCGCTGGTGGGTCCGTCTCACTCCTCGCCGGCCGCGCGGCGCCGATCGGCCTCGGCGTCCGCGGCGCCGACCGGGGTCGGGTCGCTGTCCCGCTGTGCTCCGGTCAGGTCGACGTCGGCACCGGCGCGGGCCGCATCGGCCGCCGCGTCGTCCGCGCCGATCAGTTCGCCGGCAGCCGCCTCGTCGTGGTCGTCGATCAGCCTGCCGTTCGCGGTCATCGCGATCGGTGTGTACCTGGGATCGGTCATCGCCTTCTCCTCCTCGCCACTGCCTGTCAGGTACCCGCTGCGTGGCACGGGCACACCGCAACCGGCACCCACCGATCTGGTCGGCGGCCCGGGGAGTCGGTGGCTCGCTGATTTGCGCTGCTCATTACCCTGACCCTGATCATCTGTCAGTGAACCTCTCGACTTTGACAAGGGCATCAGATGAGTGACAGCCACCCTCCGTACGGAGGGCAGCAGCCGGATCCGAACGCCCCGTGGGGGACACCGCCGGGCTCGCCGGTCGGCCCGCCCCGGCCGCCGGGCTCCCCGATCGGCCAGCCGAGCGGGCCCGGCTACCCGTCGCCGTACGGCGCGCCGGTCCCGCCGCCGCTGCCGCCGTACGCGGTAGCGCCGGTGAAGTCCGCCAACAAGGGCCTCTGGCTCGGCCTGGGCATCGGTGCCGCCGTCATGGCTGTGCTGATCGCGTGCGGCGGCACGATCGGCTACTTCGTGCTGGCCGGTGACGACGAGACCACGCCGCTGGCCGGCGGCGAGAGTGCGGCACCGGCCACCAGCGCCGCGCCGTCGATCGCGCCCCCCGCGGACGTGCAGCCCGACAACAACAACGCCCTGACCGCCCGGAACTCCAGCGACATGTCGGCGGTGTGCGAGGGCAGTCCGATCCTCAACGCCGCGCCGTACACGGCCGCGAAGGGCGCCAAGGTGTACACCTTCGCCAACTCCCCGGACCGTCCGGAGTCCTGGCTGAGCAAGTCGGTCGGCTTCGACAAGCCGTACTACGCCAAGACCGCCGATTGGGCGTCGGTCTCCATCGTCGGCTGTCTCACCTTCGAGCAGGGCAGCGAGGGCGAGCCCCGCAAGTGCAACTACGAGGACCGCGACGACAAGAAGATCACCGTCGACTACCTCTCGTCGCGCTACACGCTGACCTTCTACGCCGCCAGGACCGGCGAGAAGATCGGCGAGGGCGGCCGGGTCAACGCTCCGGCGGTTCGTTGCCCGAGCTTCATCTCCTACAACAAGGAGACCATGCGGGCGTACGCCCAGCCGGACAGCGGCGCCATCGAACTGGCCCTGGAGAAGTTCACCTCCTGAGGCAGCGGTATCCGGCCAGCGGCGGGACGGGACAGTTGTCCCGCCCCGCCGCTCTCGCTACGCCGGCACCTGGTCACGGCGGTACCCGAAGGATTGTCGGTACCGGCCAGTCACCACGCGGTCGGGTTCGGCCGCCGCGGTGGTTGGTCACCGGACGATGTCGGACCCGGTGACTAATCTGTCGGCATGCCGCAGTCGTTGACCCGGGGGAGTTTCGGTGGCTGATGCCGAGGACGTCCGTCGCCTGGCCCTGGCGTTGCCACACGCGGCGGAGATCGACAGTGACGGCTTCGACTTCCGGGTCGCCGACAAGGGGTTCGTCTGGTCCTATCCGGAGCGTCAACCCGGCAGGCCGCGGGTCATCCGCACCGACATCGCGGTGCTCTACGTCGGCGACGAGGCCGAGAAGCAGGCACTGCTGCTCGGCGAGCCTGATCTCTTCTTCACCACGCCCGGATACCAGGGGCTGCCCCTGGTCATGCTGCGGCTGGCCGAGGTCTCCGTCGACCGGCTCGACGAGTTGGTCACCGACGCCTGGCGGATGCGCGCGCCGGCCGCGCTCCTCGCCGACCTGGACGACGGGGCGCGCGTCCCCTGACGTCGCAACCTGCCGGGACGGCCCGATGGGTGCCGACTCCGTCTGGCGCCGACCTCGCGGACCCCGTCTGGCGCCGACTAAGCGGGCGGTCTAAGCGCGCGGTTCGGCCGGGCGGGCGTGGCTGGCGTCCGACTGGCCACGCCCGCCCGGCTGGTGCTCAGGCTGCCGGGGTGGGCTGCCGCAACGTCTGCCAGGCGCCGTAGCCGCCGAGCAGGTCCGACACGTCGGTCCGGCCGGCCTGGCGCAGCAGGCTGGCCGCGACGGAGGAGCGGTAGCCCCCGGCGCAGTGAACGACGATGGGCCGGTCGTCGGGCACCTCGTCCAGCCGCCGGGGCAGCTCGGCCAGCGGGATGTGCAGCGAGCCGTCGATGGCACCCTGGTCGCGTTCGCCGGCGTTGCGGACGTCGAGCACGCGTGGCGCTTCGGTACGGGCCAGCGCCTCGCTCAGGTCGGTGGCGGTGACCCGACTGGCCCGGGTCAGTTCGGCGACCATCTCAAGGAAGGCGTGCTCGGGGTCCCGCAGGTAACCGGCGACGTGGTCGAAGCCGATCCGGGCGAGCCGGACGACGATCTCCTCCTCGCGGTCCTGTTCGGCCACCACGAGGATGGTCTGGTCGGGCGCGACGACGCTGCCGGCGGTCTCGGCGAACCGGCCGTCGGCGGGGATGTTGATCGCGCCGTGGACGTGCCCGGTGGCGTACTCGTGCGGATCGCGGGTGTCGACCACGACGGCGCCCGCGGCGCGGGCGGCGAGGAACTCGGCGGGCCCGAGCGGGCGTGCCGGCCGGGCGTGGTCGAACAGATCGCGGGCCTTGCGGTTGAGCACCGCGTCGAAGGCGAAGTATCCGGGTGCCGCCGGCTGGCCGCCGGTGACCAGCGTGACGAACTGCTCCTCGCTCATCGGGGCGCAGGCGTAGTTGGTGCGGCGCTGCTCACCGATGGTGGATTGGCGCTCCGTCGAAAGGTTCTTCCCGCAGGCCGAACCCGCGCCGTGGGCCGGGAAGACCCGCACCTCGTCGGGCAGGTTCATGAGCTTGTGATGCACGCTGTCGAAGAGCATGCTGCCCAGCTCGTCGGCGGTCACACCGAGTGAGGCGAGCAGGTCGGGTCGCCCGACGTCGCCGATGAACAGCGCGTCGCCGGTCAGCACCCCGTACGGGACGGAATCGTCGGCGTGCTCGTAGACCAGCACGCTGATCGACTCGGGGGTGTGGCCCGGCGTCTCCATGATCTGCAGGGTCACGTCACCGAGGCTGATCCGTTCCCCGTCGGTCAGCTTGCGGATCGGGTACTCGGTCTCGGCGCGCTGGCCGTAGCCGATCCAGGCGCCGGTCGCGGCGGCGACCTCGAGGTGGCCGGCGAGGAAGTCGGCGTGGAAGTGGGTGTTGATGACGCCCTCGATCCTCAGCCCGCGAGCCTGGGTGTCCGCGAGGTACTCCTCGATGTCGCGGCGCGGATCCACCAGGACGGCCCGGCCGGTGGTGTCGTCGGCGATCAGGTACGACGCCTGGGACAGGCAGTCGAGGTAGTACTGGGTGAACAGCATTGCCAGCTCCTTCTCAGCGATTGCGACCGTTGGACTTCTGTTTCATGTATACCCCCGGGGGTATGCATGCGGCTAGGGTGCGGCGGACGCCGGTGCGACCTCCGCGACGAGTTCGGCATCCCAGCACCGATCGCCGCACCGGTCGGCGTGCACGGCGAGGATCCGGGTGCCGGGCAGCCGAGTGGCCAGCCGGGCCAGCCCTTCGCGCAGCTGGCGGTGGTGCTCGGCCACGGGTACCGGATTGCCGGCGCAGTCCGAGTGGGCGGCGATGACCAGCGTCTCGCTGCCGTGGGCCCGCTGGGAGATCCGTACCTTCTCCAGGAGGGCGTCCAGCCGCGACTCACCGGTCGTGGCCACCACGGCCTCCGGCCCGGGCTCGGTGATCGTGTCGAGGTAGTCGACGTCGAGATGGCTTCGTACCCATCTGTCGAGCGGACGCTGGATGCGCCCGTCGATGCAGGTGAGCATGGTGGCGAACCGGTCGGGCACGGCTACAGCACCTCCTGCGGGACGGATGCGGGCGCGACCTGCGGACCGGCCGCCGGCCCCGGTGGCCCACCGACTGCCGCGAGCGCGGCGGTGACGTCCCGGTGTACGTGGCCGGCCGCGTACACCGGCTGCCACACGCCTGCCCGTGCGAGCAGGTCCCGCACCGGTCCCCGGACGGTCGCCAGGTGCAGCGCCACGCCCCGCGCGGCGAGGCGTTGGTGCAGTTCGGCGACCGCGTGGGCGCCGTCGACATCGGTGTCGCTGATCGCGCTCGCGTCGAGTACGACCGCCTCCAGCGCGTCCCGCTGCTCGGCCAGGGCGAGCAGCCGATCCTCCAGGAGTTGGGCGTTGGCGAAGTACAGCGGACCGTCCACCCGGACGATCGCGATCCGTGGGTCGGTGACCAGGCCGGCGTAACGGTCCAGGTTGCGGTACGTGTCCGTGTCCGGTACGCGCCCGAGTTCGGCCAGGTGCGGGCGGGCGGATCGCCACAGGAATACCGAGAGGCTGAACGCCACGCCGGCCGCCAGACCGGGCTCGACACCGAACATCAGAGTGACCAGAAAGGTGAGAGCGAGCGTCAGGCCGTCGGACCGGCGGGTCCGCCACGCGGTGACCGCGGCCCTCCGGTCGATCAGACCGAGCACCGCCACCACCACGATGGCGGCGAGCACGGCCTTGGGCAGGTGGTGGAAGGCGGGCGTCAGGAACAGGGCGGTGAGTGCCACCATCAGTGCGGTGAACACGGTGGCCAGCGGTGTGCGTGCCCCGGCGGAGAAGTTCACCGCGCTGCGGGAGAAGCCGCCGGCCACCGGGAACGCCTGGAAGATCCCGGCCGCGACGTTGGCCGAACCGACCGCCGTCAGTTCCTGGTTGGGGTTGACGTGTTGGCGGGTCCGTGCCGCGAGGGCCTTCGCCACGGCGATGCCCTCCATGTAGGCCACCAGCGCGATCGCCACGGCGGCGGGCAGCAGCGCCCGGACGTCCTGACCGGCCAGGGTCGGCAGGGCGGGAGCCGGCAATCCGCCGGGGACCTCGGTGAGGATCTCCACACCGCGGGTGCCGAGGGAGAACGCCGCGCTGACCACGGTGACGCCGGCCACCACGAGTAGGGCGCCGGGCAGCTTCGGCACGTACCGGCGCAGCAGCACCAGGCCGGCGACGCTGACCAGCGAGACGAGGACCGTCACGCCGTGCACGGTGGTCGCCGAGCGCCAGAGCGATCCGGCGATCTCCGGGAAGGTCTCCGCCCGGCCGGCGTCGAGCCCGAGCAGGTCCTTCACCTGGCTTGCCGCGATGACGATCGCGGCGGCGGAGGTGAAGCCCGACAGCACCGAGTGGGACATGAAGTTGACCAGGACGCCGAGGCGCAGCACGCCCATCAACACCTGGATCACCCCGACCAGGAGGGCGAGCAGGCCGGCGAGCGCCGCGTAGCGAGTGGGGTCGCCGTCGGCGAGAGGGGCCAGCGCGGCGCCGGTCATCAGCGCGGTGATGGCCACCGGTCCGACCGCGAGGGAACCGGAGGTGCCGAGCAGCGCGTAGACCAGCAGCGGCACGATCGAGGCGTAGAGGCCGGTCACCGGCGGCATGCCGGCCAGCGCGGCGTAGGCCATGCTCTGGGGTACCAGCATGACCGCCACCGTCAGGCCGGCGATCAGGTCATGGCGCAGGGTGGCCCGCTCGTAGTGGCGCAGCCACCCCAGCAGCGGCACCACCCGGGCCGGTCCGGAGCGGTCCGGCCGGGGGTAGCCGGTACCGTTCACGCCTCCTGCCTCTCGTTGCGCAGTCGCGCGAGGGAGCGGTCGACGTCGCAGCCGGCCCCACGGTTGTACGGCAGCCGGGACAGCAGCGCACCCATCGCGCAGGTGTTGCTCAGGGCGGCGAAGGTCAGGCCGGCACCCACGAAGCCGGCCACGAACCGTGCCGCCGGCACCCAGATGCTGGCGACGACGGAGAGCAGGACGATGCCGCCGGCGACCAGGCGGACCTGGCGCTCCAGGCTCCACCGCTCGCGGCCACGCTCGACGGGGGCGCCCGCGGTGATCCAGGCGTTCATGCCGCCGGTGATGACGGTGGCGCCGCCGAGGCCGGCGTTCGCCAGGCTGGTGCAGGCCTGGGCGGCCCGGGTGCCGGACTGGCACATCAGCAGGATCCGCCCGCCGGCGTCGTTGACGATCTGCCCCAGATGCGCGTCGACCTGCTCCAGCGGCAGGTTGATCGAGGCGGGGACGTGGGCGGTCTCGAACTCGCCGGGGGTGCGTACGTCGACGATCAGCACGTCCGGGTTGTTGGCGAGCAGGGCTCGGGCGGTGGGCACGTCGATGGTCGGCGAACTGTTCTTGGGGTTCACGGAACACTCCATCCGTAGCTGCGTCGGTCCAGTTCAGCGGTGATTCGTATACCCCCGGGGGTATCTGGTTCCGAGTATGTACGAACGAACGGACATCTGCAAACGGCCGGGCGTCGACGGAGGTGTCGGGCGGTATGGTTGTCCGGCCAACCGGACAACAGAGGCGAAACGGCGGGGCGGGCGTGCCCTTGCCGGGCGAAGCCGAAGGTCGGGGCATACCCCCCGGTGTACCGTTGGGCTGTGACGTGGAGAGGGGTAAGAGGTGCAGGTCGACGATGATGCGGTCGGTGATGTGGTCAAGCGGCTCCGCCGTGCCGAGGGTCAGATTCGGGGCGTCATCGGCATGCTCGAAGAGGGGCGCGACTGTGCCGAGGTGGTGACCCAGCTCGCGGCCGTGTCGCGTGCGCTGGACCGGGCCGGCTTCAAGATCATCGCCAGCGGTCTACAGCAGTGCGTCAGTGGCGACCCCGGGGAGGACCAGAAGGCCAACCTGGAGCAGATGGAGAAGCTCTTCCTGTCGCTGGCCTGAGGTGCTGGCCGGACGAGCCCCCCACGCCCCGATGCCGATCTCTCACGGACGCCCTGAGGCCCGGCCCCGGTCGGCTGGCCGAATCAATTCGTCCTTGTCCATGTGATCGCTCACATGTTAGCTTGCCGGCAGGGAGTGCAGGGGCGTTCGCTCCGCCTCCCGGGCTGTTGGCCTCGCGTTCAGCTCGACCAGGGCGAGGTGTAGGCGCCGACTAGGGACGCCGTGCGCGTCGGGTGGCCCTGGGGGTGTCGGCATCCGAGGGGAGGCGCCGGTGAGTTGATGTTCACGCTAACATCACTGCTCCCTCGCCACCGGAAATCGAGGCCGTGGCAACCGCTGTGCGCCGGTACGCCGACTCGACCTCAGGTCACCGTCCACCGGTGGCGCCGGACTCGCCCCGTCGAGGATCCGACCGATCGCGCACACCCACCGGGTGACCACCTCCCTGCCGCTCGCCGCAGCAGTCACGTCCCGATTCACTGTGCCCTCGCGAGCGGACCACCACCACAGGAGTCCATTGTGAACTTCGCATCCCCGCTGCTGAGCAGCGTCAGATCCAGGCGAGGGCTCGCCTGGTTGCTGGTTCCGCTGATGCTGGTGACGTTCTTCGCCGCACCGGCCAAGGCGGACAACCCCCTCGTCCAGCACGTCTACACCGCCGACCCGGCGCCGCTGGTCCACAACGGCCGGGTGTACATGTACACCGGGCGCGACGAGGACGGCTCGACGTACTTCACCATGAACGAGTGGCGGGTCTTCTCGTCGGCGGACATGGTGAACTGGACCGACCACGGCGTACCGATGAACCTCGGCACGTTCAGCTGGGCGGACGCGAACGCCTGGGCCGGCCACGTCATCGAACGCAACGGCCAGTTCTACTGGTACGTGCCGGTGCGGCAGCGGTCGAACGGGCAGATGGTCATCGGTGTCGGGGTGTCGAGTTCGCCGACCGGACCGTTCCGGGACGCGCTCGGCCGGCCGCTGCTGGGCAACGCCGAGATCGACCCGCACGCGTTCATCGACGACAACGGCCAGGCATACCTGTACTGGGGCAACCCGAACCTGTGGTACGTGCGGCTGAACGCCGACATGATCTCCTACTCGGGCGGCCTGACACAGATCCCGCTGACCACGGCGGGATTCGGCACCCGCACCGGGAACTCGAGCCGGCCGACGCTCTACGAGGAAGGCCCGTGGGTCTACAAGCGGAACGGCGTCTACTACAACGTCTTCGCTGCGGAATGCTGCTCGGAGTTCATCGGCTACTCCACCGCGCCCGGCCCGACCGGCCCGTGGACCTACCGGGGCACCGTCATGCCACGGCAGGGAAGTAGCTTCACCAACCATCCCGGCGTCATCGACTTCGCCGGTAACTCGTACTTCTTCTACCACAACGGCGCGCTGCCCGGTGGTGGTGGCTACACCCGGTCGGTCGCGGTGGAACGGTTCTCCTACAACGCCGACGGGTCGATCCCGCAGATGAACATGACCACCGCCGGCCCACCCCAGGTCGGCACCCTCAACCCGTACGTCACACAGGAGGCCGAGACCATCGACTGGGCCAACGGCATCGAGACCGAGGCGTCCAGCGAGGGCGGGATGAACGTCGGCTTCATCGAGAACGGCGACTGGATCCGGGTCAAGGGCGTGGCCTTCGGCACCGGCGCCTCGTCCTTCACGGCACGGGTCGCCTCGGGCACCAGCGGCGGCAACATCGAGCTGCGTCTCGACAGCGCGACCGGCCCACTGGTCGGCACCTGCGCCGTCACCGGCACCGGCGGCTGGCAGAACTGGACCAACACCACCTGCAACGTCAGCGGCGCCACCGGTACCCGCGACCTGTACCTGCGCTTCACCGGCGGCAGCGGTTACCTGCTCAACATCAACAACTGGCGGTTCGCCACCGGCGCCACCAGCGGGAACCTGGTGACGAACGGCAACATGGAGAGCGGCACGACCGGGTGGACGGTGTTCGGCAGCGGCACGCTGTCGTCCAACACCAGCGTCGTACGCAGCGGCTCGCGGTCGCTGCTGCACACCGGGCGTACCGGTTCGTGGAACGGCCCCAGCCAGGACATGACCTCGAAGTTGACCAGCGGTCGGACGTACACGACCACGCTCTGGGTGCGGTCGGAGAGCGGCACCCCCTCGGTGCGGCCGACCCTGGCGCTCACCGCCAACGGCACCACCAACTACGTCCAGCTGACGCCGGCGGCGACGGCGAACGCGAACGGCTGGACGCAGCTCACCGGCACGGCAACGGTGTCGTGGAGCGGAACACTGTCCAACGCCCGCCTCTACGTCGAGACGGCGTCGGGCACCGACAGCTTCTACCTGGACGACGTGTCCTTCCAGTGACGCGTTGACATCCCTGCGGGCCCGACCGGTTGGTCGGGCCCGCAGCGGGTCACTGCGTCGGCGAGGCCGCGTCCAACCGGGCGAGCAGGGTGGCCGGTGCCACCGTCCGGTACCCGTCCTCGATGACCTCGGCGAGTTCGGTCTCGTCGATGCCGGTGTCGAGGCGTACGCCGACCCAGCCCCGATGCCCCACATAGGGGGGCCGGAAGTACGTCTCCGGGCTGGCCGCGATCAGCTCGACGGCCGAGCCGGGCGGTGCGGCGCACCACAGGTGGGGGAACTCGTTCTGGTGGTGGCCGTCCGGCCAGACCTGCGCGAAGGACTTCTTGCCACGGATGAACCAGGCGGGGGTCCCGTGGCTCAGGCGTTCGCTCACCTCGGGCAGGTCCAGGCACACGGTGCGGATCGTCGCCACGATGTCCGTCATCGTCTCACCGTACGTCACGCGGGTGATCGTCAGCGTCACCACCGGGCCGGCGGAGGCGGCGGCACGACCGGCGGGCGGTCGTCGCAGGTGATGGTGTTCGGCAGTTGCCAGTCGGCGAGCCAGCCACCGTCGTTGCCGCCCCGGTCGGTGAGGCGGAACTCGGAACCGGCCGGGGTGAAGCCGAACGACCCGCAGTTGTTGACCCCGACCGCGCCGACGTGTCGGGCGTCCACGTTCTGGAACGACGCGGAGCCGGCGGTACGGGCGCTCACCACGGAGGTGCCGGTGCCGTCCACCCGGATGTCCCGGAAGTGCACGTTGCTGATCGAGTAGAGGTCCTTCACCCCCCACTCGCTGACCAGCATGATGGCGTTGTAGGTGCTGTCCAGGTAGGCGTCCCCGGTCACCTCGATCCGGGCGTCGATGCTGCGGTCCAGCGCGTAGAGCCAGATCGCGCCGAGACCGATGTTCCAGTTCAGCTCGTACGTGCCCGCCCGGGCGGTGGTGTTGTTGGTGATCCGCAGATGTCCGGTGAACGGTTCCGCACCGAAGCGGGAGCCGACCTGAATGGCGCTCCCCTCGCGTACCGGATCGGCGATCAGGTTGTTCGAGACGGTGTTGTCCGTCCCGCCGTAGATCGCGATGCCGTTGGCCAGCACCGGCGACTGCACCGTGTTGCGGTCGAAGGTGTTGCGGGCGTTCGCGGTCGCCTCCGACCACATCGCGAGGCCGTCGTCGCCGGTGTTGCGGACGAAGTTGTTGGCCACCAACGAGTCGGTGACCCCGGTGTGGAAGTTCAGCGCGTCCGCGATCTGGTCGACGATGATGTTGTTGGTGATCCGCACGTTGCGCATCGGACCGTCGAGCCAGATGCCGACCTTGGTGTGCCGGATGTGCAGTCCGTCGAAGGTGGAGTCGTCGAACGCCCCGCCGACGCCGTTGACCTGGTCGGTGTCGATTCGTTCGCGCACGTCACCGGAGATGGCGAAACCGGAGAGGTGGACGTTGCGGCTGCCGCCGTCGGCGGCGTCCCGGCCGTAGAAGCCGACGCCGGTGTGCACCGAGCCGTCGGGGGCGGGTGTGGGCAGGGCCACCTCGCGACCCCTGATGATCGTGTGCCAGTTGCCAGCGCCCTTGATCGTCACGTCGTCGACCGTGATGTGCCGGTTGACCTGGTAGGTGCCCGGCGGCAGGTAGACCGGCAGCTTCTTGCGCTTGGCGTGGGCGATCGCCCGCTCGATGGCGGGGGCGGCGTCGCGGCGGCCGGTCGGATCGGCACCGAAGGTCAACACGTTCGCGGCGCGGGTCCACACCCGGGGCGGGCCGACCAGTTCGGAGTCGAGCAGGTCGATGACCGTCCAGGCGGCGTTGCTGCCGGCCGGCACGGTGAGCCGGATCCGGTCGCCGGCCCGGTAGCTGCGTCCGAGCATCAGCCGCTGCTCGTCGTAGAAGTGGCTGGGCCGGAACGGCTTGCTGATGCTCGGGTACGGGGTGGTCTCCGCCGGCACGCAGGAGCACTCGGTGATCCACCAGTCCGGGTGCAGCAGGTCGGCGTTCGGGTCGTTGGTGAACGGGTACTGGTTGTAGAGCCAGGCGTACTGCGAGGTCAGCGTCATCGTGCGGAGGCGCTTGCCGTTGGCCGCGACGTCCAGCGGCGCGGTGATGCCACCGCCGGTGGGCGCGTCCGGGATGCTGTAGCGCACGGTGATCGCGTTGGCCGCCGCCGGCAGGACGAACTCGACGTGCTGGCCGGGCAGCAGCTTCACCGCTCGCCGGCCGGAGGCCTCGGACGGCAGCGTGTACGCGGTCCGGTCGGGGCCGATGACCTCTCCGTTGGTCAGCGCGTTCTCCGCCTCCTGCTCAAGGAAGGCGACCTTGGCGCCCCGGCCGGCGACCAGGGCCGGGTCGAGGGCGGCCCGGGTGACCACCGGTGCGGGTGCCGGCCTGCCGGGCTTGCCGACGGCGCCGGCGGGTGGGGCGGCCAGGATCCCCACCGCGGTGACCAGCGCCGTCACGGCGGCGGTCACCGGCCGGTGCCAGCGCGGCCGGGCCGGGCGGATGTCTCGGTTCATCGGGCGACTCATCTCTACTCGGTTGGGCCTATGTCAACCTGGACCGCTGGGCGCTCGCGTACCGGTCCGACGGTGCGGTCCAGCGGACCGCGGGGCGCAGGTGACAAGGGTGGTGCGGCCGGTCGGCGCGGTCAGGCGGAGTAGACCTCGAACTGGGCGAGCTGGCCGGCGGGCCAGCCGGTGTTGCCGGTGAACCGGACGCGGACGTAGCGGGCAGCGGTGGCGGTGAGGGCCAGTGACACCTGGTTGCCGGTCGCCGGGTCGAACACCCGGCCGGCGGCGGCGACGAGCGTGGTCCAGGCCGTGCCGTCCGTGCTGCCCAGCACCGACAAGGTCTGGGTACGTGTCTGCCAGGCCGCCGACGGCGGCAGCCGGAGCACGACCCGGCCGACCGTGCTGGCCGTGCCGAGGTCGACCTGCACCCACTGGGGGAACGCGTTGCCGAGGCTCTCCCAGTAACTGCCGGGGTCGCCGTCGACGACGTTCCCGCTGCCGTAGCTCTGGACGTGGCTGCTGTCGGCGGTCGGCCGGCTGCGCGCCAGGTCGGTCTGGACCGGTGGGTCGGGTGTGCCGGTGGTCGCGTACACCTCGACCTGGGCCAGTTGGGCGGCGGGCCAGGCGGTGTTGCCGGTGACGGTGACCCGCAGGTGGCGGACGGTCGTGGCCGGCACGGTGACGGTGGCGGTGTTGCCGGTCGCCGGGTCGAACCGGACGCCGACCGCCGCGGCCAGTGTGGCGAAGGTGGCACCGTCGGCGCTGCCCTGTACGGACAGCGTCTGGGTACGGGCCTCCCACCCGGACGGCAGGGCGA
The DNA here is from genome assembly GCF_900109115.1 of Micromonospora phaseoli. Lineage (GTDB taxonomy): Bacteria > Actinomycetota > Actinomycetes > Mycobacteriales > Micromonosporaceae > Micromonospora > Micromonospora phaseoli. The sequence continues at coordinate 614,060 of NZ_FNYV01000002.1, read as the reverse complement.
GCACGACCCGGTTGACCGGGTACCCGCCGCCGAGGTCCACCTGCCACCACTGCGGGAAGGCGTTGTTGGTGCCCTCCCAGTAGCTGCTGCCGTTGCCGTCGACGGCGTTGGCGGCCGTGAACGGGCCGTTCTGGCTGCTCGCCGTTGCCGGGCGGCCGGCCGCCAGGTTGCCGGTGGGCGGCGACCCGCCGCCGGTCACCGGTGAGGTCGGCCGTACCGGGGTGAGCGCGAGCTGTCCCTTGAGCATCCGGCCGCCGTCGGCGGTGATCCGCAGGTAGTAGTCGGCGGAGCAGAAGGTGCCGTCCTCGTCGAGCGCGCGGATGCCGACCCCGGCGGGGGTGCTCGCCTGCGTCTCGCTGGTCTTGGCGATCTGGTTGCCCTCGTTGTACTCGTCGAACATCGACACGTAGAGACCCTGCGCGCCGAGCCGGATCATGTTGTAGAGGTGCCGCCAGTAGAAGTCGCCGTGCCGGCGGTGCCCGGCCGACAGGTCACCCGGCATCACGCAGGGCTGGTAGTCGATGCCGTTGGCGGCGCAGTCGGCCAGGTCGGGGACGTTGACGTTGGTGTGGAAGTCGTCCAGTCCGGCGAGGGTGCCGGTACGCCCGACCATCCACGGCGAGATCATGTCGAAGGCGTGGTAGACCTCGGAGAAACCGGCCCGGGAGTCGTTGATGCCCTGCCGCCAGTAGGTGGGCACGCCGCCGATGACGTAGCAGCCCTGTGCCTTGAACCAGTTGACCACGTCGAGGCAGGGCGCCGCAGTGAACGGCCGACCGGGGTCGTTGAAGCCGAAGCCCCAGATGCAGACGACCGGCTTGCCGTTCTGCCGGGCGTACGCCGCCGAGGCGGTGTACGCCGACATCTTCGTCGTCCAGTCCTGCTTGATCTGCGACTGCATCGCGGTCCAGTCGGTGACGTCGTACATGATGTAGAACTTGCGGCCGAAGCGTTCTGCCGCGCCGCGGACCTTCACCGCCATCGCGTCGCGGGTCGGTCCCTCGTCGCCGAACGGGTTGAACCGCTGCAACGCGGCCGTGTCGCAGCCGTGCTCCTGCATCCAGCGGAAGTGGGTGTCCACCGTCTGCTGGTCGTAGGAGGAGAAGAGCGTCGCGGGCTGGCCGTTGCCGAGGTTCGGGTACGCGGTGGGGTAGCTGTGCGCGTACTCCCGCATGTCCGGCCAGGACACGATCGTGGTGTTGTTCGGCGACGGCGGCTGGAACCGGTCCCGGCTCCAGTGCCACCAGCCGCCGATCGGTGCGCCGTCGCCCGGGCAGCTGAACCAACCCTGGTAACCGACGGTGATCTTGCCGACCACGTCGCCGGGCGGGCTGGCCGCCTGGGCCGGTGTGCCGGTCGGCAGCGCGTCGCCGAGTGCGGCGAGCGCGGAGCCGGCCGCGATGGACCCGATCAGGGTACGGCGGGTGAGCGCCATGCCGACCACTCCTTCCGGGGAGGAGGAATTGGCGGTCATCATGCCAGCGGCCGACACGCGTACGCAATACTCAAACGGCTTACCGAAAGATGACGGCAATAAGCGTGAAAGAAAGCGATCGACGGGTAGTGGCGAGTCGCCGAGGGTCAGGGTCAGCAGGATCGCGTGCGCTGGTGTGCGATATGGACGGCGGTCGGACGCGATGCGGAGGGCAGGGGCGGGCCATGGAACCTCGACGGCGTAGCTACCAGGGCGTCACCAGGTGGCTCGACTACCAGGCGTTCTACCCGCCGGGGTTGCGCTGCGACCTCGACAACGCCCCGACCGAAGAGTGGTGGCGATGGCGTGGGACGGACATCCATCTGGACCGACTGGCCGCGCCGGAGGCTCCCACGAAGGTCGTGCTGTTGCACGGCGCGGGCGGGTACGGACGGATGCTCGCCCCGTACGCCCGCCTGTTGGCCCGCGAGTCACCGGTCGAGGTGCTCGCACCGGACCTGATCGGCTACGGCCTGACCAGTGCGGGAAACCGGCCGGTCAGCTACCAGGAGTGGATCGACTGTGTCACCGACCTCGTCGCGGCGGAGCAGGCCCGCGACGGCCGCCCGGTGTTCCTGTTCGGCGCCAGCATCGGCGGCATGCTGGCCTACTCGGTGGCCGCGGGCGGCAACCTCGCCGGACTGGTCGTGACCTGCCTGCTGGACCCGCGCGAGGTGACCGTGCGGATGCGGATGACCCGGCTGCCGGTCATGGGCCGCGCCGGTCCGTCGATGCTGGGCCGGCTGCGCGGGCTGGATGCGCTGCCCATTCCCATGCGTTGGGTGGCGAACATGGCGGCGATGAGCAACGACCCCGACCTGAACGCGCTGGTGAGAGCGGACCCGTCCGGCGGCGGAAACCGCGTCACGCTCCGCTTCCTGCGTACCTTCCTGTCCTGGGCTCCGCCGGTCGAACCGGACAGGTTCACCGCCTGCCCGGTGCTGATGACCCACCCGGCGGCCGACCGCTGGACACCGGTCGAGCTGAGCCGTCCGTTCTTCGACCGCATCGCCGCCCCGAAACAACTGGTGCTGCTGGAGCAGGCCGGCCATCTGCCCGTCGAGGAACCGGGACTGACTCAGCTTGGGCGGGCCGTCGGCGACTTCCTGCGCTGACCGACCCGCCCGCGGGGCACCTGATCCCGCAGGTGCCCCGCCCCCGTCCGGATGAGGTGGCAGCTACCGTCCCCGCATGCCTGCGTCGGCCGTCACCAGGTCCGGCACCGGTCGTCGTCGAGTCCGCCCGCGAGATTGCCGTTGTAGATCCAGCCCCAGTTGGTGTAGGTCCACCAGTTGCCGGTCGACGGGTTCAACCAGCTGCACCACATGTAGACGACGGTGTGGAAGTCCACGTAGTCGATGACGTCGCACGCGGAGGCCGGGCCGCTCCAGACCGGTGCCCTCGGCGACTTGGCCACCCACGTCGGCGTGGCCGTCGATCCGAGCGCCCTGACCGTCGGGCAGTTCGCGGCGGCGGCGATCGGGGCAGCCTGGGCCGGCACAGCCCACCCGCCACCGACGATGAGGACGGCCACCAGCGCCACCATCCCTGCTAGACGTTTCATGATTCCTCCCGTGAGCGATCTGGTGGGCCTCCAGGATTGGTCGCGGGGCCGCACCAGGCTGGTGGGTCGTTCCGGATGGACGACCCGAGGCGATGGCTCAGACGGTAGGTGGCGCTATCGGCAGTGATCCTTGTGAAAAGCTTGAACCTCCCGGTCAACGGGGGTGCGCCGGCCTGGGATGGGTGGGATGCCCGCGATGGTCAGGTGAGCCGTTCGTAAGTGATCTGGCTGAGGGGCGTCGCATATCCGCGTTGCCACCCGGGTACGTGGATCCACGAGGACGGCCGTGGGGGCGGTGCGCCGATGCTGCGATCGGCGGCACCCAGGCCAGGATGAGGAGCGGAGAATGTCGATGCGTAGATGGTTCGCCGGCGCGGGTCTGGTGGTACTGGCCGTCTCGACCGGAGCCTGCGGCGAGACGACATCCCCCGATGACGTCTCCGCCTCTCCGACACCGACCGGTACGCCCGTCACCAGCGCCACGACCAGCGCGACGCCCACGCCCACCGGGTCGGCTGCGGCGACCCCGGCGGTGTTGTCGGGCACGCGGCAGGTCACCATCACCCGGGTCGACGGGTTCGAGTCGGGGCTGTCCCTGACCGACGACGGGCTGGCCGAGGTCGACGACGACAGCGGCCGGCAGCTGTTCGTGCCGACCCCGCTGGACGGGCCGGAATATCTGATCAGGTCGTACCGGGGGGCCGGTGGTGGCCCCGGCACCGGCGAGCCGGTCTGCTGGCAGGTGCTGAATCCGGGTAACGGCCAGTCGCTGGTGGTGGAGGGGGCCGCCTGCAAGGAGGGCGAGTCGCGGCAACAGTTCACCATCACCGCGGCCACCGCCGACGAGGGATTCCTGATCAGCAACAACTCGGCGTACCTGCGGTTCTCCCGGGATTCCGGTCTGATCCTGGAGGAGTTGGGCGACGCCGCACCGACGAGCAGCTTCCGGTTCAACGACAACGGCCCGGCGCCCGCCGGAAACTGATCGTCATCGACTGACGGCACCCGGCCGGCCCATCGGATCTGCGGTGGGCCGGCCCGTGTCGTCCGGCGTCAGCCGCGCCGCCACTTCTGGTTCGCGCCGCCCAGGCACTCCCAGGTCACCAGGCGGGCACCGTCGGCGTCGACCCACCCGCCGATGTCGACGCACTTGTTCGCCTGCGGGTTGACCAGGTCACCCGCGCCGGAGAGCACGAACTGCTGGGCCGCGTTGCCGCTGCACGTCGCGATCTGGATCGTCGCGCCGTTGTCCCGCGATCCCCAGGCCACGTCCATGCACATGTTGTTCTGGGTACGCAGCGTGCCGTTGACGAAGCTCCAGGACTGCGCCGAGGTGCCGTTGCAGGTCCAGGTCTGCAGCGGTACGCCGTCGGCGAAGTTGGCGTCGGGCACGTCGATGCACTTGTTGTTCCAGTTGCTGATGATCCGGTTCCCGCCGCCACCACCGGTGGTGACCAGGGTGAGCCCGTACGCGCCGAGGATCTCGTTGACCGGCTGGAACCAGGTCTCACCGCCGGAGGTGCAGTTGCCCCAGCCGCCGGAGGTGACGCCCTGGGCCTGGTTGCCGCTGAGCCAGGCGCCACCGGAGTCGCCGCCCTGGGCACACGCGTTGGTGCGGCTCAGCCCGTGCACGGCCCCCTGCTGGTAGTTGATGGTCTGGTTGCGCCCGAGCAACGTCCCGCACCGCCAACCGGTGGTCCGACCGGAGCGGCAGACGGAGCTGCCGACCGCGGCGTCCTGGGAACCGGCGACCGCCACGTTGCCGCCGGAGTAGTTGTTCACCCACGGCTGCGGGGTCCAGTTGCTGTTGGTGCGGACCCAGCCGTAGTCGCGGCCGGGAAAGGTCGAGCCGGCGAAGCTGCCCTGGGCGACGTTGTTGTAGCCGAGCGTCGGGCTGCCGACCCCGCCACAGTGTCCGGCGGTGACGAAGCCGCCGTGTACGGCGAAGCCGACGGAGCAGAGGGTGTTGCCGTTGATCACGTACTGGTCCCCGCCCCGGATGTCGTAGCGGATTCGGGGGGCCTCGGCGGACTCGACGATCCGGACCAGCTTTGCGTCGACCCCGGTGGCGGCGACGAACTTCGTCGCCTCGGCGGTGGCCTGCTGCCCGGCGGTCACCACGATCTGGTTGGTCGCCACGTCGACGTGCCAGCCGTGGATGGCGTCCGGGTCCGCCTTGGCGGCGTACCGGTCGAGGGTCCTCCTGGTCGCGTCCAGGGTGGCTTCGCTGCGGGCGGCCGTGGTGACCTCGGCGCCCTCGGCGCGCACGACGGCGGCGAGCGCCGGATCGGTGACCGCCACGGTCAGGCGGTGCCCGCCGGGCGGGATCCAGGCGCCGGCGAACGCGGTGCCGAGCCGGGCCCGTAGACGCCGCTCGACGCTCGCGGCACTCGCCTCGACGCGGAGCCGGGTGGCCACCTGCGCGTCGGTCAGCCCGAGGTCGCGGCGCATCGCCCGGAGCATCTCGGGAGCGAGTTCGGTGGCCGGCGCGGCGTCGCCGGTCGCGCCGGGGGAGCCGGCGGGCTCGCCCGCCAGGGCGGCCGACGGGGCGGCGACGGGAAACAGGCCGGCGATCAGGAGAGCGGCGACGGCCGCGCTGAGGGTTCGTGGCGCTCGTGCCATGGATTCCTCCTTGGGGGTGGGGCGATGCGCGGCATCGCGGGAGGTCGGACGGTGAGAGCGCTCTCCCGACGAAGTTTGTCGATGTCGTAGGTAACTGTCAAGACTGTTGGCAGTGGGCTGCCGACGCTCGGCGGGCGGCGGGCCGACGGTGCTGGGGGGCGCAGCAGGCGTCGCCTCGCCAGGCGTCTCGGCGTTCCTTGGTGGGCGAGCCGGGGATCGGCCGGTTCGTAACGGGAGCGGCGGCTTCCGGGACCGCCACGACCAGGCCGCAGCCGCGCAGGCAGCCCAGGTGGTTGGAGAGGTTCTGCCGGCCGGTGCCGCGCCGTCCCTACTCGGGCGGCCGACCTTCGAGCTCGGTCTTGAGGGTGGCGAGCATGCCGACCGCGGCGCTGGCGTACTCGCCGATCCAGCGGTCGTGGATGTGCTTGATCGGCAGCGGGTCGAGGTGGTTCCACCGCTCGCGGCCCTTGCGTTGGGCGATGACCAGGCCGGCGGTCTCGAGGACTCGGAGGTGCTGCATCACCGTGCACCGGTCCAGCTCGGGGATGAGTTCGCAGAGGTCGCCCGTGGTGCGGGCGTGGTCCTTCAGCAGGTCGAGGATCCGCCGCCGGGTCGGCGACGCCAGCGCCTTGAAGACGCCGTCCTCGTCGACCGGGTCTGGTTCCGGTGACTGACCACGGCGCGACGACATGTTATAAAGATACAACATGTCGGCGAGGGGAGATCACCGTGGACCTGCGTTTCAAGATCGCCGGGCGGATCAGCCGTCCGGTACGCGAGGTGTTCGAGGCGGTGGCCGACCCGGACCAGCTCTCGCGGTACTTCACCACCGGCGGCGCGAAGGGCCGGCTGGTCACCGGTGCCACCGTCACCTGGGACTTCGCCGACTTCCCGGGGGCGTTTCCGGTCGAGGTGGTCGAGGTCGAGCAGGATCGGCGGATCGTGCTGCGCTGGGAGGCGGCCGACGGCGCGCAGTCCACGGCGGACACGCCGGTCGCGGGTGCGGCCTACTCGACGACCGTCACCATGGAGTTCGAGGCGTTGGGTGAGGACCGCACCCTGGTCACCATCGCCGAGGAGGGCTGGCGCCCCACGCCAGCGGGCCAGCGCGCGTCGTACGGCAACTGCGAGGGCTGGACCAGCATGCTCTGCTGCCTCAAAGCGTGGCTGGAGCATGGCATCAACCTGCGCGCCGGCTTCTTCGTCTGACCCGTCCCCCGCCCTGCCCCGGTGAGGATGCCGGGTGCGGCGGGCGCGTCGGTACCCAGGCCGTGAACCGGTCGTGCAGCTGTTGCGCGCGCACGCCGGAGTCCGCGTCGGTGAGCTGCCGTACCGCCTCCTCCCACCGGGTCGCCAGGTAGACCAGCAGGTCGGTCCGCCGAGTGCCGTACTCGGCGAGCAGGTTCAGCTTCGCCGGACCGCACGGCCAGGCGCTGCCGCACGCCCGGCAGCGCCAGGTGGGACGCGACCCGCAAGGTCGGCATCGCGCCACGGTCGCAGACCTGCTTGAGCAGGATGTCGACGCGCTCTGGCCGGACATCGTCCGGCGGCGAGAACCGGTCTGGTTCCGACCCTGGGTCGACATCGAACGCGAGGCCACGACTCTGCGCGCGTTTCAGCTGGCCTGGGTGCCGGGCCTGTTGCAGACCGAGGCGTTACGCCCGGGCGACGCTGGTCGGCGGGGTGCTGACGGCCGAGGCCGCCGACGATCTCGTCGCCGCGCGGCTCAGCCGGCAGGCGATCCTGCACCGCGAGCGTGGGCCCCTGTTGGTCGCGGTGCTCGACGAGGGGGTCCTGCGCCGGCGGGTGGGCGACGACCGGGCGCTGATGGCGGCCCAGCTCGCGCACCTGCTGACCTGCGCCGATCTGCCGAGCCTGCAACTGCACGTGGTGCCCGCCGACGCGCCCAGCTATCCCGGCCTGGACGGGCCGTTCGTCATCGCGGACATGCCGGACGGCAAGCGGGTGGCGCATGTGGACGGTCCGGCGCGGGCGCAGATCCTGGACCAGCCGTCGGACCTTGTTAACCTGGAGCGGCGGTGGGAACGCATCCGCGGCGAGGCGCTTCCCCGCGGGCGGACTCTGGACCTGTTGAGAGAAGCGGCGGCATCATGGACCTGACCGGCGCGCGATGGCGCAAGAGCAGCAAGAGCGGCGGCAACGGCGGCGACTGCGTCGAGGTGGCCGACAACGTGTCCGGTGTGGTCGGGGTACGCGACTCGAAGGACCCGGCCGGCCCGGCGTTGGTCTTCGCTCCGGCGGCGTGGCGGGCGTTCGTCGCCCGGGCCGTCGAGCGGCCCTGACCCGGCCGGTCCGAGCGGCCCTGACCCAGACGCACGAGAAGCGCCCACCCCACACCGGGGGTGGGCGCTTCCCGCTGTGCCGGGGGGCCGCCGGGCGGGCCGCTGTTACGGGGTGGGTGGGGTGACCGCGATGACGAGGTGGGCCGGCTGGGCGCTGGCGTTGCGGTAGAGGTGGGGCAGGCGCGAGTCGAAGGTGACGGCCTCGCCGGCGCAGAGGGCGTACGACTCGCCGCCGATCTCGGCGACGACCTCGCCGCTGACGATGATGGCGCACTCGGTGGAGGGATGCGCCCAGGGTTCAGCCGAGCTGGCGTCACCGGGGGCGAGATTGGCCTGGAGCACCTCCAGGTCGCCCCGGCCCGGGGTGAGCCGCTCGTAGGTGATTTGGCCGGGGGGTGCGGTCAGCAGGCTCCGGGTGCCGACCCGGCTGATGTGTACGGGTGGCGCTTCCGGTTCGGAGAACAGTTCGGCGATGGACGTGTCGAAGACCCGGGCGAGCTTTCGCAGGGTGGACAGGCTCGGGTCGGTCGCGCCGTTCTCGATCTGACTGAGCAGCGCGGGTGACACGTCGGCTGCTGTGGCGAGCTGCCGCAGCGTGAGGGAGTGCTGCTGGCGCAGATCGCGCAGTCGGTCACCGAGCATGGGGGTCCTCGCTCCGAAACAGTGTGGCTGAAAATGTTTGACCAAACTACACGGGCCTGTTTAGGGTGGTCAAACAAGAGGCCGGCGTTGTTTGGTACTGGTAGACACGCTGCGTCCGGGCATGAACCGGACGAACGCGAGCCCGGCCTACATCCAACCCTGCGACGACACAGTTCTGAAACCGACGCACCCGAAAACCGGACGCACCCCGAAAACCCGAGACACCGTCACCGGCCCGAGGGCCCGACCGGTGGTGGTGCCGCCGGGCCGTCGATGCCCCCGCGGACCCCGCGTAGCGAGCCGCGCCATACGAAGGTAGGAACAGCATGTCGGTGTCCCCCCGCCGGCTCCGCGCCGGAGCACTCGCTCTGGCGACGCTGGCCATCATCTCCACCACCGCCTGCACCGCAGGTGGCGGCGGTGGAAACGCGAACGGTGGTGCGGCCACGACCCTCACCGTGAACACGTCGTTCGTCCTCAAGACCCTCGACCCCGGCCGCGTCTACGAGGCGACCGGCCTGACCGCCGTGCACGCCCTCTACGACACCCTGGTCACGTTCGAGGGCTCCGACGTCGGTACGCCGGTCCCCGCGCTCGCCGAGTCGTACGAGGCGTCGGCGGACGCGACGACCTTCACCTTCAAGCTGCGCTCCGGCGTGACCTTCTCCGACGGCAGCCCGCTGACCGCCGACGACGTGGTCTTCTCGCTGAACCGGTTGAAGAACATCAAGGGCAGCCCGGCGGTCACCGTCAGCGAGTTGAGCGTCAGCAAGACCGACGACAGCACCGTCGTGGTCACCTCGGCCACGCCCAACCCGAACGTGCCGGTCGTGCTGGCGATGCCGTCGACCGGCGTGATCAACGCCAAGGTCGCCCAGGAGAACGGCGCCAAGGACGGCGAGGACGCCGCGCAGGGCGACACCGCGCAGCAGTACCTGGACACCAACTCCATCGGCAGCGGCCCGTACGTGCTGAAGTCCTACGACCCGTCGGCGCAGGTGGTGCTGGAGGCCAACCCGAACTACTGGGGCGACAAGCCGCAGTTCGACCGGGTGGTGCTGCGCAACATGGACGTACAGACCCAGAAGCTGACCATGCAGCGCGCGGAGGCCGCCGAGATCTCCCTGGACATCTCCGGCAAACTGCTCGACGGCCTGCCCGAGAGCCTGCAGACCTCCGGCGTGCAGGACACCGTCTACTTCCTCTTCCTCAACGCCGACCCGGCCGTGTCCGCGGTGACCTCGAACGCGAAGTTCAACCAGGCGCTGCGCGCCGCCATCGACTACCAGGGCATCGCCGCCCTGTACGGCGAGGGCGCCGCACCCGGCGCCGGCCTGGTCGCGCCCGCCTTCCCCGGCACCCTGCCGGAGGGCGAGGCGTCCACCCGGGACGTGGCGAAGGCCAAGGCGCTGCTCGCCGAGGCCGGGCTGGACAACCCGACGGTCACGTTCAACTACCCGGCGATCACCTACAAGGGGGTGGATCTCGGCACCGTGGCCACCAAGGTGCAGGGCGACGCCGCCGAGGCCGGCATCACGCTGGAGCTGAACCCGCAGCCGCTGACCACCTTCCTGGACGAGATGCGCGGCGGGAAGTCGCCCCTGGGCTTCACCCCGCAGAGCCTGAACTACCCGGTCGCCGACTCACTGATCAACAACATGGCGCCCGGCCAGGCCACCGCGCTGCGCTCGGGCTGGACCGTGCAGCGGGCCGACCCGGCCGTCGTGGCCGCCGGCGAGCAGGTCACCGAGACCCTCGACCTGGCCGCCCGGGCCACCGCGATGCAGGAATGGCAGCGGCTGATGAACCAGTCGTCGCCGTACATCGTGTTGGCCAGCAACTCCTCCACCGTGGTGGCGACCGCCGACCTGACCGGGGCGGACTACTCCGCCGCCGGCTGGCAGGTCGACGTGGCCGCGGTCGGTCGCAGGTAGCCGCACCAGATGACGACGCTCCACAACGGCGAGCCGGGCGCGGTCACCACGACCGCGTCCCGGCCCCGGCCGCGACGCACGCACCCGCTGCTGGCCTTCCTGGCCAAGCGGCTGGCGATCACCGCCGGACTGCTGCTGGGCGTCACGGTGGTGACGTTCGGGCTGGTCAACGTGGTACCCGGAGACCCGGTCACCGCCAACCTGTCCGACCAGGCGCTCAACGACCCGGCCACGGTTGCCGCCTTCCGCGAGAAGTGGGGGCTGGACCAGCCGCTCTGGGCCCAGTACCTGCACTACCTGGGCAACCTGCTGCACGGCGACCTGGGCACCTCCCAGCAGACCGGGCGGGCGGTCCTGGACGACCTGGTGCGGTACGTGCCGGCGACGATGGAGCTGGCCATCCCCACCATGGTGCTGGCGCTGCTGATCGGCACCGGCATCGGCATGCTCGCGGCGGTCCGCAACGGTCGGGTCACCGACCATCTCGTCCGGATCGGTGCCCTGCTCGGCCTCTCCACCCCGCCGTTCTGGCTCTCCCTCGTGGTGCTCTACGTCTTCTTCTACCAGCTCGGCCTGGCCCCCAGCGGTGGGCGGCTCTCCACCGGGTTCAGCCCGCCGCCCACCGTCACCGGCATGTACACCGTCGACGCGGCCCTGGCCGGACAGTGGGCGGTCGCCTGGGACGCCGCCCAGCACCTGGTCCTGCCGGTGCTGGTGCTGACCTCGCTGACCGTGGCGCTGCTGGTGCGCTTCGTCCGCTCCGCCATGCTGGAGGTGCTCCAGCAGGACTACATCCGGGCCGCGTACGCCAAGGGTCTGCCGACCCGGGTGGTGCTGCGCCGGCACCTGCTGCGCGCCGGCCTGGTCCCGGTGGTCACCGTCTCCGGCCTGGCCTTCGCCTCGCTGCTGTCCGGGACGGTGCTGGTGGAGAGCATCTTCGGCTGGCCCGGCCTCGGCCAGTACGCCTACCGCAGCGCCACCGCCCTGGACCTGCCCGCGATCCTCGGCGTCAGCCTGTTCGTGGCGCTGGTCTACACCCTGGTCAACCTGACCGTCGACCTGCTGTACGGGCTCATCGACCCGAGGATCCGCCTGTCATGACGATGATCGCACCCGACCCGGTGGCCGGAGACCCGAAGGTGGACCGGGCGCTGACCCGGCGTCGCTGGCTCGGCCGGCTGCGCGGCGGCCCGACCAGCCGGCCGGTCTGGCGGCAGCCGATCGCCGCGGCGGCCCTGACCATCCTCGGCGGGTGGCTGCTGGTGGCGCTGTTCGCCCCGCTCATCGCACCGTACGATCCACTCGCCCAGAGCGCCGACGGGTACGCCTCACCGTCGGCGGCGCACTGGTTCGGCACCGACTCGCTGGGCCGCGACATCCTCAGCCGGGTCATCTACGGCGCCCGGCTGTCCATCCCGCTGGCCCTGGCCATCGTCTCGCTGGCGCTGCTCATCGGTGGCCTGCTCGGGCTGGTCGCCGGATACGTCGGGCGGTTCGCCGACGAGGCGCTGATGCGGCTGACCGACCTGGTCTTCGCCTTCCCGCAGATCATCCTGGCCATGGCGGTGACCGCCGCCTTCGGGCCGAACACCCGCAACGCCGTCCTCGCGCTGGTCATCGTCTCCTGGCCGGTCTACGCCCGGGTCATCCGCAGCGCCGTGCTCAGCATGCGCGGCGACGACTACCTCAGCGCCGCGCGGCTGCTCGGTGTCGGCCCGGTCCGCGCGCTGCGCCGCGACGTGCTGCCCAACAGCATCGGCCCGGCGATCGTGCTGGCCACCCTGGAGCTCGGCAACGCGGTGCTGCTGCTCGCCGCGCTCTCCTTCCTGGGCCTGGGCCCCCGCCCACCGGCCGCCGAGTGGGGCTCCATGGTCGCCCTCGGCTCCCAGGACCTGTCGATGTGGTGGGTCAGCGTCTTCCCCGGCCTGGCCATCCTCACCGTCGTGATGGCCTTCAACGTGCTCGGCGACGCGCTGCGCGACCGGCTCGACCCCCGCTACGCGAAGGGACGCTGAGATGGCGCCGCTGCTCGACGTCGACTCCCTCGCCGTCACCCTGCCCGGCCCGCGCGGGCCGCTGCCGATCCTGCACGACGTGTCGCTCACCGTCGAGGAGGGGGAGCTCGTCGGCATCGCGGGGGAGAGCGGTTGCGGCAAGAGCCTCACCGCGCAGACCCTGCTCGGGCTGCTCCCGGAGGGCGCGCAGGTCACCGGCTCGGCCCGGTTCGCCGGCACCGACCTGCTGGGTCTGGACAACCGGGGCTGGCAGCGGGTCCGTGGCGCGGGCATCGCCATGGTGTTCCAGGATCCGAGCGCCGCCCTGCACCCGATGCTCACCATCGGCCGCCAGCTCACCGAGCACATGCGGGTACACCTGCGGCTGGACCGCCGGGCCGCGACCCGGCGGGCGGTGGAGCTGCTCGACCAGGTGCGCATCCCCGACCCGGAACGCGCCCTGCGGGCCTACCCGCACCAGTTCTCCGGTGGCATGCGGCAGCGGGCGGCCATCGCCATCGCCCTGGCCGCCCGCCCCCGACTGCTGATCGCCGACGAGCCGACCACCGCCCTCGACGTCACCGTCCAGGCCGGCATCCTCGCCCTGTTCGACCGGCTGCGCGCCGAGACCGGGCTGGCCGTCGCGTTCATCACCCACGACCTGGGGGTGCTCAGCGCGCTGACCACCCGAGGCTACGTCTTCTACGCCGGGCGGGTGGTGGAGACCGGCCCGACCGGCGCGCTGCTCACCGCACCCACCCACCCGTACACGGCGGCGCTGCTCGGCGCCCGCCCGCACGGCACCCAGGCGGTGGGCACGCTGCGGCCCATCCCCGGCGGCCCGCCGGCACCGGGGCAGGCACCGCCGGGCTGCCCGTTCCAACCCCGCTGCGGGTACGCCGAGCCGTCCTGCGCAAGCGCACCGCCACCCCTGTCGCCGGTGGGCGTCGACCGGTCGGTGGCCTGCGTGGTCCGTCCACAGTTGGAGGTGGCGACCCGATGAACAGCCTGCTGGAGATCAGCGACGTGGAGGTCGAGTACCGGTCCCGGGGACGTGGCCGGCTGCGGGCGGTCGTCGGGGTCAGCCTCGACGTGGCGGCCGGGCAGATCGTCGGTCTGGTCGGTGAGTCCGGCTGCGGCAAGTCGTCGCTGGCCCGGGTCGCGGTCGGGCTGGCCGCGCCGAGCGCCGGCACGGTCCGCCTCGCCGGGGTGCCGGTCACCCCGCTGGGCTGGCGTCGCCGGCCGGACACCGAGATCGGCCTGCAGATGGTCTTCCAGAACCCGTACGCCTCACTGAACCCCCGGCGCACCATCGGCGCGCAACTGCTCGACGGCGTACCGGCGGCGGTGACCGGCGTGGCCCGCCGCAACCGGGTGCACGAACTGCTCGACCGGGTCGGCATGCCGGCGTCGGCCGCCGACCGGTACCCGCACCAGTTCTCCGGCGGGCAACGGCAGCGCCTCGCCATCGCCCGGGCGCTCGCCCCGCAACCCCGGATGATCATCGCCGACGAGCCGGTCACCGCGCTGGACGCCTCGTCGCAGGCCCAGGTGGTCAACCTGCTCGTCGGGCTGGTCCGCGACCTCGACATGGGCATGCTGTTCATCTCCCACGACCTGGCGCTGGTGCACGAGATCGCCGACGTCACCGCCGTGATGTACCTCGGTCGGATCGTCGAGACCGCGCCCACCCGCGAGCTGTGGCGCGACCCCCGGCACCCGTACACCCGGGCGCTGATCGACGCGGTGCCGCAGATCGGGCCCGCCCCACGGCTGCCCGCCACCCTCGCCGGCGAGGTGCCCGACCCGGCCAACGCTCCCACCGGCTGCCGGTTCCGGCCGCGCTGCCCGCACGCCTTCGCCCCCTGCGGCGACGAGCCGCCCACCGTCGAGCTGGGTGGCCGCAGCGCCGCCTGCTGGCTCACCGAACCCACCATGACCCCGGCCACCGCGCCCGCCGCCCACTGAGGAAGCCGTGATGCACTCCGCCAGCGAACAGGTCCTGGTCAACCTCGCCCTCTACGACGGCGTCGACGACCGGCTGCAACCCGACCGGGGCGTGTGGGTCGGCGCCGACGGGATGATCCGCGCCGTCGGCCCCGTCGACGACGTGCTCGCCGAGGCCGGCGACGCCACCGTGGTCGACCTCGGCGGCGACGTCGTGATGCCCGGCCTGACCAACATGCACGTACACCTGTCGCTCGGGCTGCCCGGCCACCTCGCCGACACGGTGCACCGGTCCAACCTGGCCGAGCTGGTGCTGCTGATGGCCGACTCGGCGCGGCGCACCCTGCACGCCGGGGTCACCACCGCCCGGCTCGTCGGCGAGGGACGCTACGCCGACTTCGCGCTGCGCCGGGGCATCGAGGCCGGCGCGGTGGACGGCCCCCGGATCTTCACCGCCGGGCACGCGCTGTGCTGCACCGGCGGCCACGGCTGGGAGGCCGACGCCCTGGAGGCCGACGGCGCCGACGGGTTCCGCCGGCTCACCCGGGCGCAGATCCGGGCCGGCGCCGACCTGATCAAGGTGTGCGTCTCCGGCGGCATCGCCGGCCAGTACGAGGCGATCGACACCCCACAGCTGCTGGACGACGAGATGGCCGCCGTCATCAGCGTCGCCCACGACTGGGGACGCAAGGTCACCGCGCACGCCGGTCCGGCCGACACCGTACGCCGGGCCGTCGAACTCGGACTCGACTGCGTCGAGCACGGCTACGAACTGACCGACGAGGTCACCCGTCTGATGGCCGAGCGGGGCGTCTGGTACGTACCGACCATCGTGGTCAGCCGCTGCGAACAGTTCTTCCGCGACTCCGGGGTGCCCGGCTGGCTGATGGACCGCGCCCTCGCCGCCGGCCCCCGGCACTGGGAGAGCCTCCAGCACGCCATCCGCAACGGCGTACCGATCGCGCTGGGCAGCGACATGCCGCCGCACGCCGGCTACGACGAGACCACCGCGACCGTCCGCGAGCTGGAGTTCATGGTGGACGCCGGGATGCCGGTAGCGGACGCGTTGAAGGCCGCCACCATCCGCCCCGCGCAGTGGCTCGGGCAGGCCGACACGCTCGGCAGCGTCGAGGCCGGTAAGCACGCCGACCTGCTGGTGCTGCGCGACGACCCGACCCGCTCGGTCTCCGCGCTACGCACCCTGCACGTGGTGATGAAGGGCGGCGTGGTCCACCGCGACGACCACCACCGCGTGCGGACGCCCCGATGACCGGCATCACCGCGGTCGCCGACGACTACCTGCACGCCCTGGCCGCACTCGACCCGGAGGCCGCCGAGGCCGCCGGGCGTACCCCCGAGTCGCAGCTGGCCGACCTGTCGCCGGAGGCGTTCGACGCCCGCGCGGAGCTGGCCCGCGCGACCGCGACCGCCGTCGCCACGGCCAGCGCGCAGAGCCCGGCCGAACGCGCCCTCGCCGGTGCGCTGGCCGACCGGCTGGCCAGCGACGTCGCGCTGCACGACGCCGGCTTCACCACCCGGCTGCTCGCCCCGCTGGCCACCCCGGTGCACCTGGCCCGACAGGTCTTCGACAACCTGCCCCGGGCCAGCGCCGACGACTGGGCGGTCGTCGCCGCCCACCTGCACCGGCTGCCCACCACCCTGCACCAGTACGCGGCCACGCTGCGCCGCTCCGCGCAGCGCGGGCAGCTGGTCGCCCGCCGGCAGGTGCTGGCCGTCGCCGAGCAGTGCACCACCTGGATCACCGCCGACTTCTACGGCGGTCTCGTCGCCGGCTACCCGGGCGGCCCGCTCGGTGACCGGCTGGCCGACGGGGCGCGGCTGGCCACCGCCGGCACGGCGGAGTTCGTTGCCTTCCTGCGTACCGAACTGGCGCCGGCCGCGCCCGATGTCGACGGGGTCGGCCGCGACCTCTACCAGGTCACCGCCCGCGCCTTCCTCGGCGCCACCGTCGACCTCGACGAGCTGTACGCGTACGGCTGGGCGGAGCTGGCGCGCACCGTCACCGAGCTGCGCGCCGCGGCGGCCGAATGCGGCCACCCCGACGCGCCCACCGCGCGGGCCGCACTGGACGCCGACCCCGCGTACCGGGTGCCGGTCGGCACCGCGCTGGAGGCGTGGCTGCGGGAACGGACCGCACAGCTCACGGACCTGCTCGACGGCGTCCACTTCGACATCCCGCCCGCCACCCGGCACGTCGAATGCCGGATCAGTCCGGCCGCCGCCGGCGTCATGTACTACACCCCGCCCGACTCGGGGCTGACCCGCCCCGGTGGGATCTGGTGGTCGGTGCCGCCGGGCGAGGCGACCGTGCCGGTGTGGCGCCACGTCGGGACGCTGTGCCACGAGGGCCTGCCCGGCCACCACCTCCAGCACGCCATCTCCCTCACCACCGCCGAGCTGCACCCGTGGCAGCGCACCCGCTGCCACGTGCACGGCTACGCCGAAGGCTGGGCGCACTACGCCGAACGGCTCGCCGACGAACTCGGCCTCTACACCGGCCCGGCGGAGCGGCTCGGCATGCTCGACGGACAGCTGTGGCGGGCCGCCCGCGTCGTCATCGACCTGGGCCTGCACCTCGACCTGCCGATCCCGGCCGGCAACGGGTTCACCGCCGCGCGACGGTGGAGCCCCGAGCTGGCCGTGGACTTCCTGACCCGGGTCGTCGGGCTGGACGCCGCGACCGCCCGCTTCGAGGTCGACCGCTACCTCGGCTGGCCGGCACAGGCCCTCGCCTTCAAGGTCGGCGCCCGGCTGTGGCAGCAGACCCGCCGGGACGCCGAACGGCGCGCCGGTGCCGCCTTCGACCGCAAACGCTTCCACCACACCGCGCTGGCGCTCGGGCCGATGGGCCTGGAGCCGCTGCGTGACCGCCTCACCGAGACGTTCCGACCCGCCGCCGCCCTCGACCGGAAGTGACCCGATGACCGTCGACGAACTCACCACCACGATCAGCGACATGTACCGATCACTGGGGGATCGGTCCGCCTTCGACACCCACCTGCACCCCGACCTGACCATCTGGGAGTCCGACGCCGATCGCCTGCTGCACGGCCTGGCCGACCTGCACGCGCTGCGCGACCGCCGGGCCGCCGAGGCGGCCGGACCGGCACCGGTCACCGTGGCGCCGGAACAGTTCCACGCCGACGCGTGGGGCGACACCGGCCTGGTCCGGTACGTGCTGCGGGCCCGCCACGGCGAGGACCGGCCGGACACCTGCTTCCGGGTCACCGACGTGCTGCGCCGCGACGATGCCGGCTGGCGGATCGTGCACCACCACGCGGAGGCCGTCCGATGAGCGACGAACAGCCCACCACCGACGTCTACGACCTGCGGGTCGTGGTGGAACGCATCGAGGGACGCTCGGTGTGCGGCATGAAGCCCGGGGACCACGTCGACCTGACCGAGTCGTGCCGGCTCAGCATCCCCGACGGCCAGCACTTCTGCCTGTACGCGCTCGCCGCGTGCCTGCCGCTGCTGCCGGCCAAGCAGCGGGCCCTCGCAGAGGGGGACTGGATGGCCCGCGACAGCCACGTCGCCTGCCCGGACCCGGACGAGCGGGTCATCATGCGGATCGAACGCACCGGCCGGCGGCAGATCCCCACCGAGGAGCTGACGTGAGCCGGCTGGTGGGGGTCGGCCTGCAGTCGGACAAGTCCGCCGACGAGTACGCCGAGCTGGCCGAGCTGGCCGAACGGCACGGCTTCGACGTGCTGTCGGTCTTCGGTGACCTGATGTACCAGCCGCCGATCTTCCCGCTGCTGGTGGCGGCCCGGCACACCCGCCGGATCCGGCTCGGCGCGGCCTGCCTCAACCCCTTCACCCTGCACCCGGTGGAGGTGGCCGGCCAGGTCGCCGCCCTCGACCTGGCCTCGCACGGCCGCGCGTACCTCGGTCTGGCCCGGGGCACCTGGTTGCAGCAGGTCGGGGTGCCGCAGGCCCGACCGTTGCGCCGGATCGCCGAGACCGTCCAGATCGTCCGCCGGCTGCTCGCCGGTGACGACGGCGGCTTCCAGGGCCGGGAGTTCACCGTGGCGCCCGGCACCGCCCTGCGCTACGCCCCGGCCCGCGCCGACGTGCCGGTGCTGGTCGGCACGTGGGGTCAGCAGACCGCCCGGTCCGCCGCCGGGTACGCCAGCGAGGTCAAGGTCGGCGGGTCGGCGAACCCGGCGATGGCCAAGACGATGCGGGCCTGGCTGGACGACGCGGCGGCCGGGCCGGGCACCGGGGTGGTGCTGGGCGCGGTCACCGTCGTCGACTCCGACGGTGCGCTGGCCCGGCGGGTGGCCCGTACCGAGGTGGCCATGTACCTCGCGGTGGTCGCCGCCCTCGACCCGACCGTCGAGCTGGACCCGGAGCTGCTGGCCCGGATCCAGCAGCACGTCACCCGGCGGGAGGACGACCTGGCCGGCGCGCTGATCGGCGACGACCTGCTCGACCTGTTCGCCTTCTCCGGCACACCCGAACAGGTCGCCGCGCAGGCCGCGGCGGTCTTCGACGCCGGGGCCAGCCGGGTGGAGTTCGGCACACCGCACGGGTTGACCCCGCAGGGCGGGATCGACCTGCTCGGCCGGCGGGTGCTGCCGCTGCTACGCGACTGAGCGCCGGCACTCGCCGACGGTGCGACCCATCCGGGTAACGGCCTCGGTCAGGATCGCGGGGGAGGTGGCGAAGTTGAGCCGTACGAAACCAGCGCCACCGGTGCCGAAGACGTGCCCGGAGCTGAGGGCCACCCGGGCCCGGTCGAGGAACATCCTCGCCGGCCCGGCGAGGTCGGTCACCACGCCGGGCTCGCCGTTGGTCGGGTCGTTGGTCTGGCCGCTGTCCAGGCCGAGGGTGGTGCAGTCCAGCCAGGCGAGGTAGGTGCCCTCCGGCGGGCGGTACCCGATGGTCGGCAGATGCTCCGCCAGCAGCGTCGCCAGCAGTTCCCGGTTGGCGTGCAGGCCGTCGAGCAGTTGGTCGAGCCACTGCCCGCCGTCGCGGAACGCGGCGGTGTGCGCGATGACGCCCAGATGACTCGGCCCGTGGCCGACCTCCTCCGGCATCCGGCGCAGGTCGGCCACCGCCTGCGGGCCGGCGACCACGAGCGCCGACTTGAGCCCGGCCAGGTTCCACGCCTTCGACGCGGAGAGCACGGCGAACCCGTCCCCGGCACCGGCGACCGTGAGGTACGGGGTGAACCGCGCTCCGGGCAGCACGAGGGGGGCGTGGATCTCGTCGGAGACCACCCGGACCCCGTACCGCCGGGCCAGCTCGGCCACCGCTTCGAGCTCGTCGCGGCGGTGGACGACGCCGGTCGGGTTGTGCGGGTTGCACAACAGGAACACCGCCCGCCGGCCGGCCTCGCCCGCCAGACGGAACGCCTCGTCCAGGGCGGCGAGATCCATCCGCAGGTCCGGCCCGAGCGGCGCCTCGATCACCCGCCGCCCGTCGTGGCCGACGAAGGCGTAGAAGGGCGGGTAGACCGGTGCGCAGACCACGACCGCGTCACCGGGCCCGGTCAGCAGCCGGATCACCTCGACGATGCCGAGCATCACGTCGGGGACGACCGTGGTGTGCTCGACCCGCAGGTCGGGCCAGGCCCACCGGCGGGCGGCGAAGTCACCGAGCGCCTCGGCGTACGCCGTCCCGTGCTGGTAGCCGGTGTCCCCTCGGTCGACGGCGGCGTGCAGCGCCTCGGCGACCGGCGCAGCCAGCGGCACGTCCATCTCGGCCACCCAGAGGGGCAGCACGTCGGCGGCGTACATCCGCCACTTGACGCTGGTGCGTTGCCGCAGCTCGGCGAGGGAGAGCTGGGTCAGCGGGTTCATCGCGTTGACGGTCGTCGGCCGGTCAGGGCTTGCGGCCCACCGCGCCGTACGCGTCGATCGCTACCGCGTCGGGATCCGCCGGACGCCACAGCGGGATCGGCACCAGGCCGGGCTCCACCAGAGTCAGCCCCTCGAAGCAGCTGGCGAGCTGCTCCGGGCTGCGCAGGATGTACGGGACGCCGCCGCTCTCGGCCAGCCGATTGGCGCCGAAGACCACCTCCGGGCTGGTGTCGGTACCGTCCCAGAGCACCAGGTGGCTGCCGGACGCGGTGGCGCCCATGACCGTGGTCACGATGGAGCGCACCACGTTCAGGTCGGGCTCGTACCCCATCACGCCCATGAACATCACGGCGATCGGCTGGTCGAAGTCCAGCGTCTGCGCCGCCTCGGCCAGGATCGTCTCCGGATCGTGGTAGTCGGCGGGCACGTAGGTGGTGACCCCCTCGGAGGTCGTGCTGGACAGCAGGGCCCGGGCGTGCACCAGCACCATCGGGTCGTTGTCCACGTAGACGATCCGCGCGTCGGGCGTGATCGCCTGGGCGACCTCGTGGGTGTTCTGCATGGTGGGCAGGCCGGTGCCGATGTCCAGGAACTGCCGGATGCCCGCCTCGGCGGCCAGGTGACGCACGGCCTGGATGAGAAACTTGCGGGACTGCTGGGCCATCACCACGATCTCGGGATAGACCTCGGCCACGGCGTCACCGGCCGCCCGGTCGGACTGGAAGTTGTCCTTCCCGCCCATCCAGTAGTTCCAGATCCGTGCGGCGTGCGGCACCTCGGGCTCGAGCTTCGCGGTGAGTTCCGCATCCGGGCTGGCCATGCCGGGCTCCAATCGGAGAGATTCGCTCACGTTGGGAGCGCTACACAAGATCGGCCCATGGTACTCAGACCACATCCACTCTCGACGCCGCGCCGCCGACCGGGTGGCTCGCCTGCCGATCTGTGGCAGTCTCCGCGCTCGACACGCCGGCCGGAGGCCACCTCGACTGCCACAGATCTCAGCCCCATGGCTCCCGTAGCAGACCTGGCCGCCGAGAACCGACCGTTCGGGCGTGGCGGGGTAGATCGAGTTTGTTTCACGCTGACGGAGTGAAGTCGTTTGTCGGCGTGACTGATGAGAAGTGGTACCGGTTCCTGGCCGCGCGTCCCGGCCTGACTGAGGTCAACTTCTGGCGGCCCTCCGGCGGTAGCTTCCGTGCTCTCACGCCTGGCGAGCCCTTCTTCTTCAAGGCGCACCATCCGCTCAACCGGATCGTCGGAGGAGGCTTCTTCAGCGGCTTCACCCAGTTGAGGATCTCGGAGGCGTGGGAGTTGTTCGGCGAGGCCAATGGTGTCGCCAGCCTGGACGAGATGCGCCGCAGCGTCGGGCGCTACCGCAAGCAGCGGATCGGACTCGACGAGGACCCGGTCATCGGCTGCATCTTCGTCCGTGACAGCGTCTTCTTCCCCGGAGATTCGACCATCGGCCCACCCCCGGATTTCGCATCCAACGTGGTGCAGGGCAAGACGTATGAGATTGCCGATCCTTCCGTGGCTGGGTACTTCGATCTCCTGCTGCACCGCCTGTTGGGCGTGGCCATCGAGCTGGACCTCAGCGAGCCGTGGCATCGGCCCGGGCCGGTGTACGGTGACCCGCGGCTCGTTCCACAGCGCCTCGGCCAACAGTCGTTCAAGGCCGTGGTGCTGGGTGCCTACGGACGGCGTTGCGCCATCACCGGCAACAAGGTCCAGCCCGTGCTGCAGGCGGCTCACATTCGGCCGCTCCCCCAGGGCGGGGAGCATCGGATCGACAACGGCCTATTGCTCAAGTCGGACGTCCACATTCTCTTTGATCGGGGATACCTGGGCGTCGACCCGAAGCACCGGTTGATGGTCAGCCCTCGGTTGCGAAGCGAGTTCGGCAACGGTGACCAGTTCTACGCGAAGGCCGGGACGTCCATCGCGCTCCCGGAGCGGCGGGCCGACCGGCCCAACGCCGAGTTCCTCGAGTGGCACCTGGACACAGTCTTCCAAGCTGCCTGATCCGGGGTCGTGTGGTTCTGCACCTGTTGTTAACGGCTGGAAGGCTTGCGGCATGGGGAATCTCGTCGGGCAGTTGCCCGCACTGCTGGGGGTGCTGGTCGGTGCCGTCGGCACGATCCTCGCCACGTCGCTGACCGACCGGTCGCGGTGGCGGCGGAGCCAGACGGTGCGCTGGGACGAGCGGCGGCTCGACGCGTACGCCGAGTTCGCGCGGGCGCTCAAGGAGGTGCAAACCATCGCCAGCCGGTTGATCGGCGGCCATCTCGATCGGGATGAGGAACTTACCGCGTTGGCGGAGGCCGATTTTCGGCACACGCTCGCCTGGGAGAGTGTCCTGCTGCTCGGCGACGGCCCCACGGTGACCGCGGCCCGTGCATGGCGGGACGCGGTCTGGGAGATCGAGCGCCTCGCCCGGGCCGGGTCGACCGGCGACGGGCTGCCCGGGCTGCTGCACCGGGCCAACGAGGCGCGGGATGCGTTCTACGGCGCGGCCCGTGGCGGTCTCGGGGTCGGCGGCGGGTCGGTGGCCCAGGCTGCGCTGCTGGTGAGCCGGCTCAACGCGGGACGTGGCTCGCACGGCAAACGGGGTGCCTGACTCAACGCCGCGCCGGTACCCGCACGCCGGCACCCGGACGCCGGTACTCATGCCGGCCGGCTGAGCTGCCGGCCGGTGGGCGGGTCAGGCCGGGTGGGCGGGCTGGTCGAGGATGGCGCTGAAGCGCTCCTCGGCCAGGTCGAGCTGATCCAGGATGTGCTGCTTCACCGGCGCGGAGAGCGGGGTGTCGGGGCGGGTGACGAGGTCGCGGTAGACGGGCACCAGGGGGCGGTACTTGCGGGCCGACGACTCGACCTTCGGGCCGACTGAGTGGATCACGCCGACGCCGTTGTCGGTGAAATCGGAGATCTTGATGACCCGTGCCCACGGTTCCCGGTCGAGGCTGGTCGCGATGTGCTCGTGGTACTGCTCGTGGCGGTCCCGGCCCGGATCCCACGGCGGGTTGGTGACGGCGGCGACCAGGCGGGCCACCCGGGGACCGAACCGGTCGGCGAGCACGGTGAGCGCCGCCGCCGTCGGGTCGGCGACGGATGGGTCGGCGGCCAGTTCGGCGGGGTGGTCCTCGACGGCGTCGTGCAGCAGGCCGGCGACGATCACGTCGGTGTCGCGTACCTGGTAGTGGTGCAGCATCCGGATCGCCACCCGGAGCAGATGGTTGAGGTACGGCTCCCGGGACCGCCGGTCGTCGCGGTGCAGCCGGGCGGCCAGCTCCAGGGCGTCGTCGAGGCGTCGTCGACTGTCGGCGTCGAGCGCCTCGGTCTCCAGGCGGAACCGTTCTCGTAGCCCGGCCTCGCCGTGCATCTCGGTGATCGCGTGCATCGGCATGGTGGCCAGGTACGGCGGCAACTCCATCCGTCTCTTATAGCCGATCTCCGCCTCCGTTAGGGGGACGGGCAGTCACGTCGCGGTACGCGGCTGCGATCGCGGCCAGCCCTCGGTTCAGGGTCGCACCGGGCAGTCCGGCGTGGCCGATCACCAGCGCGGGCGGCCGGTCGTCCTGGTGCACGGCGTAGTAGCGGCCGCCGCGTACCAGCACGGAGTGGCGTCGGGCGGCCTGGACCAGTGCCTGCTCGGTGCAGTCTCGCGGGAGGTACAGGTGGGTCTGTGGTCCGCTCTGCCCGCCCGGCATGGTGACGCCGGGCAGGCGCCGGTTGACGAAGTGGTGTACGGCCTGCCGCCGTTCCTGGATCTCGGCGCGCAACCGGCGCAGATGCCGATCGAAGGCGCCGATGTCGATCATTCGCGCGAAGGTGAGCTGTTCGAGCCCGGAGCAGCCGATGTCCCAGCCGGCGCGGATCCGTTCGGCGGGCCCGGTCAGCGCGGGTGGGGTGGCCACCCAACCGAGCCGGAGGGCGGGGGCGAGCACCTTGCTGGCGCTGCCGGCGTAGACCACGCGGTCGGGGGCGAGGCTCTGCAGGGCCGGCATCCGCTGGGCCGGCGCGACGAATCCGGCGTTGAAGTCGTCCTCGATGATGTAGCCGTCCACCGCGGCGGCCCAGGCGACCAGCTGCTTTCGCCGGCCGGCGCTGAGCACGGCTCCGGTCGGGAACTGGCTGGCCGGCGTGGTGAGCACGGCTCGGACGCCGCTGGCGGCCAGGTCGTCGACGCGGATGCCGTCACCGTCGACCGGTATCCCGACCGGGCGAAGGCCGGCCTCGGCGATGAACTCCCACTCGCCGGGATGCCCCGGGTCCTCCACGCCCAACCGGTCGTGGCCGGCGTCGCGCAGCACGCGACAGAGGATCGCGAGCCCCTGGGCGAACCCGGAGGTGATCATGAGGTGTTCCGGCCGGGTGCGGACGGCGCGTACCCGGCCGAGGTAGCCGACCAGGGTGTGTCGGGCCGCCGGCAGTCCGGATGGCGGTCCGTAGCCCAGCTCCCGCCGGCCGGCGGAGCTGACCACCGAGCTGAGGCAGCGGACCCAGTCCTGACGCGGAAAGGTGGAGACGTCCGAGCCGCCGGTACGTAGATCCACGACCTCGGCCGAGGCCGTCCGTTCGTCGGGGGTGAGCGCGGAGCCGATCTCGGCCCGGGCCGCCGCCGCCACCAGGGTGCCGGAGCCGCGCCGCGAGATCAGGTAGCCCTCGGCACAGAGCTGTTCGTAGGCCTCGACCGCCACACTGCGGGACACTCCGAGATCCGCGGCGAGCTGGCGGCTCGACGGTAGTCGGGCTCCGGGGCGCAGCGTGCCCTGTTCGATCTGTCGCCGTACGGCGCTGCGGAGCTGCGCCGCCAGGGTTTCGCGTGAATCGCGATCAATTGACAGATTTAGATGCTGCGCCAAGTGGTCCCCTCCGTGATCGTCCAAGTGGTATGGACAGGGTGGTACGCGATTGGTGAAAGTGTTTCCCGGCGGTGCAACCGCTCAACCGCCGGCGAATCGGGGCAATCTTCCGTCCGCTTCCATAGGGGACGAGGGTGGCCGTCGGTCGACGTCGAGCGCCAGTGCGGTTGGTGTGGCCGTTTGCGTGGGGGGAGGGGCTCGACCTGCCGTTTCGGGCGGCGGGAACAGCGTCGTCGGGCGCGTGAACCGAGCTGCTCAGAGGAGGTTTCGTGATGAGTGCGTCGTCGGCCCGGCTGGGTGAGCGTCCCATCTGTTCTCATTCGTCGGTGGAGCAGCCCACGCCTCTGGTGGGCGTGATTCCGGTTAATGTGACAGCAGTCACACTGTCGTCAATCGATCCCTTGTCGCTCTACACGGCTTTGTCCGAGAATCGCTTTCAGGATGACATTTATCTGTTTGAAAGCCTGGACGGGCCGGCCCGCGACCGGCGTGCCGCCGCAGTGGGTTGGGGGCGGCTGGCCGAGCTGCGAATCATCGCCGACCGGCTCGAACTGACCGCCGACGGGGCGCTCGGCGAGGCCCTCGCCGCGGTCCTCTCGGCCGTGCTGGGCGAGCCGCTGAAGCGCCGCGCCGACCAGCGCGTCTGGCGGGTTGCCGGCCCGCCCGAGTTGTGGGCCGCCGTGCGCGCCGTTCAGCGCGCCTTCGCGGTGCAGACCGCCGCTGACGCCGACAGCTTCGCCTTCGGCTTCCTCACCACGCTTGCCTACGAGGCCGCGCGCGACATGGATGAGCTCACCGTCGAGCGGGTGGTCGACGACGTCCCACGCTGCACGCTGACGCTGTTCCGGCACACCGTCTGGTGGGACCTGCGGGCCGGCACCGTGCACCAGCTCACCAGCACCGGCCCGCACCTGCCGGACGAGCCGGTGCCGCCGGTGGCCGAACTGGTCGCCGGGCTCCCCGGAGATCACCGCGAGGTACCGGATGCCCCGCCGCCCGCCCTGGTCCGCGACAACGTGGACGAGGAGACCTTCGCCGCCCGGGTGAAGCAGTGCCTGCGGCACATCGAGGTCGGGGACAGCTACCAGATCCAGATCGGCCATCGGATCGAGGTCGAGAGCGACCTCACGCCGTTGCAGGTCTACCGGCGGTTGCGGCACCGCAGCCCGTCGCCGTACATGTACCTGGCGCCCTGGGCCGGGCGCATGGTCATCGGGGCGAGTCCGGAGCTGTTCCTCCGTATCGACGACGGCCGGATCTCGATGCGTCCGATCGCCGGCACCGCGCCCCGGTCCGCAGACCCGGAGACCGACCGGCAGCGGGTGGCGGACCTGCTGGCCAGCGAGAAGGAGCGGGCGGAGCACGTCATGCTCGTCGACCTGTGCCGCAACGACATCGGCCGGGTCTGTGCGCCGGGCACCCTCAGCGTCGACACGATGCTTGATCCCGAGCCCTTCGCCTACGTGCACCATCTGGTCTCCACCGTCTCCGGCCGGCTCGCCACCGGTACCGACGTGTGGGCGGCGATCTGCGCGGCCTTTCCGGCCGGCACCATGACCGGCGCACCCAAGCTGCGCGCCATGGAGATCATCGACGGGTTGGAGGACGAGCCTCGCGGGGTCTACGCCGGATCCACCGGCCTGGTCGACGTGCGCGGCTTCGCGGTCCTCGCGCTCTGCATCCGCACCGTCGTGCGGGACGGCCGCCGCTACCACACGCAGGCCTCCGCCGGGGTGGTCGCCGACTCCACGCCCCGGGCGGAGTGGCGGGAGACCCTGGCCAAGATGAGCGCGAGCTACTGGGCGCTGACCGGTGAGGAGTTGCTGCCGTGAGGGTCCTGCTCGTCGACGCGTACGACAGCTTCACCCACATCATCGACCAGTACCTGCGTACCCTCGGCGCGCAGACCGTGGTGGTCCGGTCCCGGAGCCGGACCAGCGACCAACTCGCCGCGCTGCGGCCGGACGCGGTGGTCCTCGGCCCCGGACCGGGGCATCCCGCCGCGTCCGGGCACGTCCAACTGGTGCACGCCTTCGCCGGCCGGATCCCGCTGCTCGGCGTCTGCCTGGGCCACCAGGCCATCGGTCTGGCCTACGGCGGCACCGTCGCGGTCGCCCGGCATCTCATGCACGGCAAGACCAGCGTGATCTCCCACGACGGGCGCGGCGTCTTCATCGGGGCGCCGACCTCGCTGACGGTCACCCGCTACCACTCGCTCATCGTCGCCGATCCCGTGCCGCCGGTGCTGGAGGTCACCGCGCGCTCATCCGACGACGGCTACGTGATGGGGGTACGCCACCGCCGCCTGCCGGTCGAGGGGGTCCAGTTCCATCCGGAGAGTGTGCTGACCGAGGAGGGCTTTCGGCTGTTCGACAACTTCCTGCGCGGCGCACCCACCGCGCTGCCGGCCTGATGGCGGAGCGGGCCGTGTCGGCCGCTCCTGCGGATTGGACCTACCGGATCCCCCCGGAATTGGTCACAACCGGTGCCCGGCCCGCTGCCTACAGTCGACCCGATCTCCTGACCCGACTCCACGAGGACCACGATGAGCCAGCTTAGAGACGGTGCGGACGCCCTTGAGGTCCGCGTCGACGACCGGGTGCTGACGGCCGTGCCGGACTACGTGCTCGGCCTGATCGCCGTACCGGTGGTGGCGGTCGCGCCGGCGGATCCGGGCGTGTCGGCGCTGCTGACCGCGGCCGAGAACGCGATGCACGGCGCCGGCCTGGACAAGGCGGGCGTGGCGGAGGTGCCGCAGATCGCCGGGTGGCGGGCGGCGTACCGGGCGGTCGGGGTGAACCCGAACCGGTTCCCGTGCGCCGCCGAGTCGATCGCCCGCCGGGTGGCCCGAGGGGACCGCCTGCCGAGGATCAACTCGCTGGTCGACCTCTGCAACGCGATCTCGCTCGGCGTCGCCATGCCGGTGGCCTCGTGCGCCGTGGCCGGCCTCACCGACCTCGTCGTGCGGCCTGCCGACGGGACCGAGACCTACCTGCCGCTCGGCGAGCCGGATGCGCCGGAGCGGCCGGAGCCCGGCGAGGTGATCTACGCCGACTCTGCCGGCCGGGCCCACTCGCGACGCTGGAACTGGCGTCAGGGCCATCTGGTCCGCACCGACCTCGGCCGACACCGGCTGCTGCTCACCATCGAGGCGGCCCACCCGGGCGGCCGGGGGGACGTCGAGATCGCGATGGCCCTGCTCGGTTCCGCGCTGGAAGACCTGATCGGCGGGCCGCACTGCGCCTCCTCGGCGGTGCTTGACGCCGGCACGACGAGGGTGGTCCTGTCCCCGGCCGACGCGCCCGGCGGCGACGGCGTGCCCAGCCCCGCTGCCAGCCACGGGGGTGGCCGCCGATGACCCGCGCGATTCTCGTCGTCTACCGGCCCGCGGCCGGTCGTTACGCCGCCCAGTTCCGCAGCGTGGTGGCGGCGGCCACCGGGCTCGGGGTGCGTGTGGTGGTGCTGCTGCCGGCCGGGCAGCCGGCCGCCGAGGCCGCCGGCCTGCCCTGCTACCAGGCGGACCTCGACGACCGGGAGGCCGTCCGGTCCGCGGTCCGGGAGATCGTCGCCGGGTACCCGGTGGAAAGGATCTTCCCGCTCTTCGAGGGCGACGTGCTGACCGCGGCGTTCTGTCGGCGGGACCACGACATCCCGGGACTCGATCCGGAGCAGGCGCTGACCTTCCGGGACAAGAACGTCATGCACCGCCGCGCCACCGAGCTGGGCGTGGCGGTCGCCCGCTCCTGCCGCCCCGACACCCGGGGCGCGGTCGAGGAGTTCGCCGCCGAGACGGGCTGGCCGGTGGTGATCAAGCCGTACGCCGGCTGGGCCTGCGGCGACACCTACCGGGTCGACTCGGCCGAGGAGCTGGCCCGGATCTGGCCGCTGTTCGCCGACAGCCGGCACGACTACCGGGTCGAGGAGTACGTCCGAGGCGTCGAGTACCACGTCGACTCGCTGCTGCGAGACGGCGAGACGGTCTTCGAGCAGCTCTCCCGCTACACGTACTCGATCCTGGAGTTCCGCGACGAGCCGGGCGGCACGATCTCCCGCAAACATCATCTGACCTCGGCCGAGCGGCACGTCCTGGCCGCGAACGCCACCCTGCTGCGGGGCTTCGGGATGCGCACCGGCGTCGCGCACGTGGAGTTCTTCCTGCGCGACGACGGCGAGGTGCTGTTCGGCGAGGCCGCCGCACGG
This sequence comes from Micromonospora phaseoli, assembly GCF_900109115.1. Classification (GTDB taxonomy): domain Bacteria; phylum Actinomycetota; class Actinomycetes; order Mycobacteriales; family Micromonosporaceae; genus Micromonospora; species Micromonospora phaseoli. The sequence goes on along the minus strand of NZ_FNYV01000002.1, from coordinate 584,690 downwards.
GCCGGTGGCGGCTCCATCGTTCCGGCCATCGCGGCCGGGCGGGGGATCAACCTGGCGGGTGAATGGTGCCGCCTGGAACTCGACCCGGGTCACCTGCCCGCCGCCACGCTGGGCCCGGAGATCGGCACCGAATACCTCTGCTCCGATCGGTTCGGCCGGATCACGGCGATCACCAGCGCGGACGAGCTGCGGGCGCTCGACTCGGTGCTCGACGCGGATGTGTGGAAGAGCGTCGGGGACGTGCTGGCCCCACCGACCGCCTCCAACGACGTCCTTGGCTGGTACGTCTGCGAGGGCCGTGACTTCGACGAGGTGCGCGCCCGGTTCAAGGCCATCCGGGACACCTTCGAGGTGCGCACCGAGCCGGTGGAGGGCACGCCATGTGGGTGAGCCGCTTCCGAGCCCTGCCCCGACCGCTGCGGATGCTCGTCCTCGCCTCCTTCATCAACCGGGCCGGGATGTTCGTCTTCCCGCTGCTGGCGGTCTATCTGGTGCAGAGTCGACAGCTGAGCGTCGGGGAGGCCGGCGCGCTGATCTCCGTGGGCAGCACCGGTCTGCTGGCCGGTAGCCTGCTCAGCGCCGCGGTCTGCGCCCGAGCGGGCCGCCGCGCGGCGCTGGTGTCCAGCCTGCTGCTCAACGCGCTCGGCTACCTCGGCCTGGCCGTGTTCGACGGGCCACCGTGGACGTACGCGGTGCTGCTGTTCGTCGCGCTCGTCGGGATGGGGATGTTCGCGCCGGCGGCCAACACCCTCATCGCCGACCTGACCGAGCCGGAGCAGCGGCCCTTCGCGTACACCGTCAGCTATATCGCCAACAACCTCGGCATGGGCGTCGGTCCGCTGCTCGGCGGCCTGGCGGCGGCCTACTCGTACCACCTGATGTTCGCCGGGAACATCCTGCTCGGTGTCCTCGCGGCGATCACCATCCGGCTCTGCGTACCGGCGGACACCCGGCGCCCGGCGGCGACCGCCCGCACCACCGGCGGGCGGACCGGCCTGCGGCGGGACCTCGACGTGGCCGTGGTCGTGGTGGTGTCGTTCTGCTACGTCGCGCCGCTTATCGGCCTGGAGTACACGCTGCCCCTGGCGGTCACCGGCGTGCTGGCGTCGTCGGTCGCGGTGGTCGGTGCGGTCTACACGATCAACAGCCTGGTGGTGGTGGCCGCCGGCATCCTGATCGAGCGGCGGATCAAGGCGTACCAGACCAGGACGCTGCTGATCGTCGCCGGCCTGCTCTGGTCGGCCGGAATGGCCATCCTGGTCTTTGCCTTCTCGCTGCCGGCCGTGCTGCTCTCCACGGTGGTGTGGACCCTGGGGGAGATCATCGCCTCGGTGGTGGTGCCCACCTACATCGCCGACCACGTCGAGCCCGACCGGGTCAGCGCCTTCATGGCCCTCAACGGCTTCGTGCTCAGTGCGGCCCGCCTGGTCGTGCCGATGGGCCTGGGCCTGGTCTGGCAGACCCAGGGACATCAGCCCGTGCTCTACCTGCTGTTGCTGACCCCGGTGGTCGGCGTCGCCGCGTTCGCAGTGCTGCGGGTACGGCCGCCGACCCCGACCCAGCCCGCCCCCACGGAGCTGGCCACCACCCGTCCCTGACCACCTTCGAACCGGAGCGGCCATGACCGTCACGAAGTTCGTCCTGCCGGAGAGCGACACCCCGACGACCTGGTACAACGTGGTCCCAGACCTGCCCAAGGGGCTGCCCCCGATGCTCCACCCGGGCACCCGCGAACCGATCACCCCGGCCGATCTCGAACCGCTCTTCGCCGCCGGCCTCATCGAGCAGGAGTTCTCCACCCAGCGGGACGTGGAGATCCCCGGCCCGGTGCTGGACATCTACCGGCAGTGGCGGCCCAGCCCGCTCATCCGGGCCCACCGCCTCGAACGCAGCCTGGGCACCCCGGCCCGGATCTACTTCAAGTACGAAGGGGTGAGCCCGGCCGGCAGCCACAAGCCGAACACCGCCGTCCCGCAGGCCTACTACAGCAAGCAGGACGGCGTACGTCGGCTGACCACCGAGACCGGCGCCGGTCAGTGGGGCAGTTCGCTGTCGATGGCGTGCGCGTACTTCGACCTCGACTGCGAGGTCTTCATGGTGCGGGTCAGCTACGACCAGAAGCCGTACCGGCGAGGGCTGATGGAGACGTTCGGCGCCTCGGTCACCGCGAGCCCCAGCGAGCGTACGGCGGCTGGCCGGGCGGCCCTCGCCGCCGACCCGAACTCCACCGGCAGCCTCGGACTGGCCATCTCCGAGGCGGTGGAGGCGGCGCTGAACAGCGGCGGCGAGGCCCGGTACGCCCTCGGCTCGGTGCTCAACCTGGTGCTGATGCACCAGACGATCATCGGCCAGGAGGCGCTGCTCCAGCTGGCGATGGCCGACGACTACCCGGATGTGGTGATCGGCGCGGCCGGCGGTGGCTCCAACTTCGCCGGTCTGGCGCTGCCGCTGCTGCGCCGGCAGTTCGAGGGTGGGCCGAGCGTGCGGTTCATCGCGGTGGAACCGGCGTCCTGCCCGTCGCTGACCCAGGGCAGCTACGACTACGACTTCGGGGACACCGCCGGCCTGACCCCGCTGACCAAGATGCACACCCTGGGCCACGATTTCCGGCCGCCCGCGATCCACGCCGGCGGGCTGCGCTATCACGGCATGGCACCGATCGTCAGCGCGCTGCGGGAGATCGACCTGGTCGAGGCGCGGGCGGTGACGCAGACGGCCTGCTTCGAGGCCGGGGTGCTCTTCGCCCGCAGTGAGGGGATCGTGCCCGCGCCGGAGTCCACGCACGCCGTCCGGGTGGCGGTGGACGAGGCGATGCGCTGCCGGGAGACCGGTGAGTCGAAGGCGATCGTCTTCTCCCTCTCCGGGCACGGCCACTTCGACATGCAGGCCTACATCGACTACTTCGCCGGGAAGCTGACGGACTGAACTCGGGCGGCCGGGCCGCGGTGTGGCGCCCCGGCCGCCCGACAAGTGTTCGGGGGTACGAGTGCACAGCGAAGCAGCCACCATTCTGGCCATCAACGGCTCCGAACGGGCCGGCGGCAACACCGACCTCGCCATCGAGTACGCCGGACGCCTGATCTCCGCACGCGGCGCCACCCTGCGCACCATCCGGCTGCGCGAACACCAGATCTCGCCGTGCAGCCCGTGCGGCGACTGCAACAGCCGTACCACGCTCTGTCAGCTCGACGACGACGTGCCCGCCCTGGTGGAGCAGATGATCCACGCCGACGGGCTGATCTACGCCGCGCCGGTGCACGCCTTCGGCCTGGCCCATCTCATGCAGGTCTTCATCGAGCGGGCGGGGGTGGGGTATCTGCGCTTCAACCGGCCGCTGGCCGACAAGGTCGGCGGCGTCATCGTCACCGGCCGCCGGTACAGCGACTCCTCGGTGCACAACCAGATCGTCAACAACCTGTTGCTCAACCGGATGATCCTGGTCGGCAGCGGCTTTCCCGTGCTGCTGCGCAACGCCACCGGCAAACCCGGCCTCGCCGACACCGAGGGCGTGGACGCGTTGGAACGGATGGTCAACCGGATGCTCGACATGGTGCACCTGCTCAGACAGCACCAGCGGGTCACCGGCGGCAGCGTCCTGCCGCAGTTGGACCGCAACGAACGCGTTCCGCGCCCCCGCCCGGGCGGATTCGTCCCGACCAGAGGAGATATCGAGAATGTCCACTGAACAGGCCACCGCGCCGGTCGGCATCGACTTTCCGGCAGCTGAATGGGAGAAGTGGGAGAAGCCGGGCGCCGAGGGGCGCGTCAAGATCGCGTACGTCGGTGGGCAGCGGCTGCGCCTGCTCGAACTGCCCGCCGGCTTCGACGAGCATCACTGGTGCCTGCGGGGACACACCGGCTACGTGCTCCAGGGCGAGTTCACCATCCACTTCCGGGACCGCTCGGTGCCCTGCCGGCCGGGCATGGGTTTCGTCATCCCCGACGACGAGGAACACCGTTCCCAGGGCAGCAACGCCGAGCCCACCGTCGTCTTCGTGATCGACGAGGTCGCCCAGCCATGAGCCAGCAACAAGGAGATGCGACGCCGGCCGGCTCCACCCCGGCCGGCGCCGCCGCCGGTGCGGCCCGGATCGCCGAACTGCGTACCACCATCGACGAGATCGACCAGCGGATCGTCGGGTTGCTGGCGGAGCGTACCCGGGTGGTGCGCGAGCTGACCGTGCACAAGACCGACGAGCCGACCGTCCGCTCCCCGGACCGGGTACGGCAGGTCCTGGGGCGGGTGCACGACCTCGCCGTCGGGCACGACATGCCTCCCGAGGTGGCGGTCGCCACCTACCGCGCGCTGATCGATGAGCTGACCCGGATGCAGCTGCACATGCTGGCCGACCGCAGCGCCGCAGCCGCGCCGAAGGGGCAGTGATGGCCGGCCGCGCGCCAACCGACCTGCGACACGCCCTGGCCTGCCTCGACCCGCTGCCGGGCGAGCTGGTCCGGGTCACCGAGGAGTTGCCGGCGCGGTACGGCGTCTCCGCCCACTACGCCCGCTGGGCGGGGGCGCCCGCCGCCCCACCGACCGGCCCCGGGCCGGCGGTGCTCTTCGACCGGGTACGCCCCGACCACGGTCCCACCCGGGCCGTGCTGATGGGCCTGTACGGCACCCGCCGCCGGGCCGCCGGTCTGCTCGGCTGCACCCCGGCCGAGCTGCCGCACCGGTTGCTCGCGGCAGTCCGGTCGCCACACCCGCCGGTGCCCGCCGCCGACCCGGCCGGCTGGCCGCGCGAGACGCTGCCGCTGGACCTCACCGCCCTGCCGGTGCCGGTGCTCACCGACGAGGACGCGGGGCCTTACCTGACCCTCGGCGCGGTGCTCGCCACCGATCCGGAGACCGGGGTACGCAACCTCTCCGTGCACCGGATGTGCGTGCAGGGACCGGACACGCTCACCATCTGGATGGTTCCCGGGCGGGATCTCGAACTCGCGTACCGGGCCGCCCTGCGTCGGGGCGCTCCGCTGCCCGTGGCGATCCATCTCGGGCTCGGCCCGGCGGTGCTGCTCTCCTCCTGCTGCCCGACCGCGCTGGTGCCGCCCAGCATCGACGAGCTGGCGGTGGCCGGTGCCCTGGCCGGGCAGCCGGTGGAGCTGCTGCGGTGCCGCACGGTGGACGCCGAGTTCATCGCGCACGCCGAGTACGTCATCGAGGGTGAACTGCTGGCCGACACGGCGCCGGAGAGCCGGCACGGCACCGTGGCCACCCCGGAGTTCCTCGGCTACCAGGGCCGGGCACACCCGTCGCTGCCCCTGGTGCGGGTCACCGCGATCACCGCGCGGGAACGGCCGATCCTGCAGGCCGTCTCCGGCCCGGGGCACGAGCAGTCGGTGCTGCTCGGCTTCGGCATGGAGGCGGCCGTGCTGGATCTGCTGGAGCGCCGGGGCACGCCGGCGAGGGCCGTGCACTGCCACACCGCCGGGGGCGGCCAGCTGATGGTGGTGCTCCAGTGGCCGGCGAAGCGCGGCCCGCAGGACGACGCCACGGTACGCGCCGCCGCCGAGGCGGTGCTGACGGAGTTCCGCATGGCCAAGCTGGTGCTCTGCGTCGACGAGGACGTCGACGTCGAGTCCGACCAGGACCTGTGGTGGGCGATGGCCACCCGGTTCCAGGCCGACCTGGACATGGTCGTGCTGTCCGACCGGGAGGGCTTCGCCCTCGACCCGAGCCAGCACACCGGCTACTCCCGAGCCCTCTCCGCCGACGGGCGGACCGCCAAGGCGGTCTTCGACTGCACCGTCCCGTACGCGCAGCGCGCCCGGTTCCGGCGGCCCCGGTTCACCGAGGTGACAGCTCCCGCACCGCGGCGGCCAGCAGCGCCACTCCCTCGGTGATCCGGGTGGTGGACAGGGCCGCGTACCCGATCAGGAAGGTCGGCTCCACCGGCGGCCGGACGGCGAAGTAGCCCGAGGCCGGGTAGATCCGCAGGCCGCGCACGGCCGCGGCGCGCACGATCTCCGCCTCGTCCGTGCCGGGCAGGTCGGTCAGGGACACCAGCACGTGCAGCCCGGCCGCCGCGCCGGAGATCCGCACGCCCGCGCCGAAGTGCCCGTAGAGCGCCTCCAACAGCCGGGCCCGGCGCTTCCGGTACAGGCGGTCCATCCGGCCGATGTGTCGGGCGTACGCGCCCGAGTCGATGAACTCGGCCAGCGCCTGCTGGGTCACCGTCGGCGTCAGCCGGTCGGTGATCCACTTCACGCCGAGGAACGGCCGGACCAGGTGCGGCGGCAGCACCGCGTACCCGATGCGCAGCGACGGGAAGAGCGTCTTGCTGAAGCTGCCCACGTAGACCACGTCCGCGTCCTGCGGGTCGGCGGCCAACGCCGACAGTCGCTCCGGGCCGAAGCTGAACTCGTTGTGGTAGTCGTCCTCCAGCACCGTGGCGCCCTGCGCGCGGGCCCAGCGCAGCAGCGCCCGCCGCCGCCGCTGCGACATGACGAACCCGGTGGGGAACTGGTGCGACGGCGTGACGTAGACCAGCCGTACCCGCGCCGGATGGTGGCCGTGCGCGCGTACCCGGTCGCTGATCTCGTCGACCAGCAGCCCCTCCTCGTCCACCGGCACCGGCACCACCGCCGCCCGGGAGTAGCCGAAGATCTGCCGCAGCACCGTGTGGCTGGGATCCTCGATCACCACCACCTCGTCCGGACCGACGAGCAGCCGGACCAGGATGTCCATAGCCTGGGTGGCTCCGCTGGTCACCACGGTCTGCTCCGGTGCCGCGGCGAACGCCCGGCTGCGCCGCAGCAGCGCGGCGATCTGGGCGCGCAGCTCCGGAGCACCCTCGGCCGGCCCGTAGCCCAGGGCGGCGGTGTCGGCGCGGCTCACCGCCTCCGCCAGCGACTGCCGCCACCGGGTGACCGGGAAGCTGGCCAACGCCGGGGTGCCGTGCCGGAAGTCGTACGCCGTGTGTGGTCGTTGCATCGGCGCCGGCTCCCATGGCTTCCACAGCGGGCTGCCGGCGTCGGTGGGCAGCGGCGGCTCCGGTCGCAGCGGCGCCCGGACGGCCGGGCCTGTCTCGCGTCGCGCCTCGGGCAGGTGGCCACTGACCCGGGTGCCGGACCCGGGCCGTGAGGTCAGCACCCCGTTGGCGCGCAGCAGCTCGTATGCCCGGGTAACCACGGTGCGGGAGACCCCGAGCTGGTGCGCCAGTTCCCGGCTGGGTGGCACCGGGTCGCCGGGGCACAGCCGGCCGGCCCGCACGGACCCGCTGATCTGCTCGCAGAGCTGCTGCTGCAGCGGCACCGGACTGTCACGGTCCAGCACGACGAGAAGCTGGGACGAACTCACCCGCGTATGATCCCCCGATCTTTGGTCGGCTCGCGAAGTCGCTCGATCAGATCCTGCGTCGCCTCGGTGTACGACCTGTCGGACTCGCAGGGCCAGTGTCCCTTGATCGGTGGCGGGACGCTGTCACCGGGCGGGGCGACCAGGCCGCTGGGGTCCCGGAGCCGGCGGTCGACCCCCGCCGTCGGGCCGGTGGCGGGGGGCGCGTCGGGTTGGTGGGGGGAGAAGATCCAGCCCCCGATGGGGTCGGTGTCGCGCCACAGGTTCAACCATCGCCAGCCGACCCGGCTCCCCACCTCGTGCAGCATGTCGTCGTCGACGTAGGCGGGGAAGAGGCGAGCGTAGAACCGGCGCAATGGCGAGTTGTAGGTGAGTAGGGCGACTCGCCCGCTGACGTGGGGCGGCAGTTGCAGGACGGTGGCGGCGAGCAGTACCGAACCCTGGCTGTACCCGGCGACCAGGACCGCGCTGCCGCCCTCGACCAGGTAGGTGATGCGTCGTGCCAGTTCCGGGACGGCCCGTTCGGCGTAGCAGGGCGGCGCGAAGGGATGGGCGGCGCGTGGCCAGAAGGTGGCCAGGTCCCAGAGAACGCCGACGTGACGCCGGAACCAGAGGCTCCGGTAGGCGAAGATTCCGCCGATGACCAGGCCGAGTACGGTCGCCGAGATCACGTAGCTGCCGAGCCCGATGCCGAACTCGACCAGGCCGGCGGGCACCCGGGCGTACCGCTGGATGACGTCGCCGGGATCCACCCCCAGCAGGTCTATCGCGGTGGTCAGCGCGCCGAGTCCGCCGAGACTGGCGTAGAGCACCGCCAGCGGCAACAGCCGGTCGGAGAACCGGGCCCGGACGATCGCCTGCCGCACCTGCCGTAGCCGGGGCGCGGCCTCGCTGGGCGGGTCCGGGAAGTCGCGCTCGACGATCGCGGCCGCCGCGCGGGAGCGGCTGCGTCGGGAGAGCAGGGTCGTCAGGCCGGCGATGACCAGCGTGATCAGCACCGCCCGGAAGAAGCCGTAGATAGCCCAGGTGTACGCCGGCGGCGGGTGGGGGATCGCGTCCGCTGCGGCTGGTACGTCGCGGTCCAGGAGGTCGGCCACCCGGCGGACGACCTCTGCGGAGAATGCCACCGCGAGACCCGCGCCCGCGGTCGCGGCCGCCAGCGCGCCGAGCCCGTGCAGCGGCGGATCCGGCCGGCGACCTCGGCGCCACAGCAGCACGGCGGCCAGGGCGGCCAGCAGCCCGGCGTGGGCGACGAACAGCCAGGTGAGGGTGGAGCCGTAACCGGGCAGGCCATCCCCTTCCCGCCACCCGGTGGGCATGGCCAGGACATTGGTGAGCACCACGACGGTGAGACCGATCGCGATCGTGCGCAGCGTGCGGGCGGCACCGTCGAGTCGCCGGTCCGCGGGGGCCCGCTCGATCAGTGCGGGAGTGCAGAGCAGGGTCACACAGGTGGCGAGGACCGCCCCCGTCGCTACCGCCAACACGACGGTGGTGGTGGCGGCGCCCTGCGCGGCCTGGGCGGCGAGCAGGCTGCCGTCGAGTGTCGCGAACGCCGCGGCGACGTGGACGGAGCGCAACCGCCCCATCAACGGCTCGGCATCCCATCGGCCGACATCGCTGAGCGGGTGCCCGGACCCTTGCTCCTCCGGCGGGCGGAACGCCTGGAAAGACCGCCCCGGGCGGGTGCTGGCCCACCAGATCAGGCCGATGGCGGCGGCCGGGACCAGCGCGAGCACCGCGAGCCGCAAACCGGTTGGACGTCCACCCAGCCAGGACAGCCAGGTACGGCCGGACAGGCAAGCCGAGGAGGACATGCACTGCCAGGCGACCAGGTCGAGGGCGACCCCGACGGCGGCCAGCACGTACAACGCGGTCAGGGTGAGGCCCAGCACCCGGCACAGGGATCTGACCAGCGCGTCGGAGGCCGGATTGCCGGGACGCATCCAGACCGCCACGTTGAGCAGCATGAACGGCAGCAGGAACACCAGCGACAGGGTGCGGACCACGGTGCCGGAGGGCAGATCACTCCACCGGTACGCCTCCAGGGTGACCCCGCCCGCCCGGCCGTCATCGCAGCAACTGGGCCGCGGGCGGTAGAAGCCCGCGCTGCGGTCTCCGGCGACCTGCACGAGCGGCGGGTCCAACACCTGCCCGACGCCGGGGGCGGAAACCCCGTGCACCCGCAGTTCCACCACGTCACCGGGCATCGCCGGCCCGCTTGCCTCCGATGATCCAGCCGACATCGGCCCTCCGGGACATTTCTGCGGCTCCGCCACCGGTGGAGAGGCTGAGGGACGGTCCCCGCAGCGGCGTGGCAGCCGGGTGTACCCCACCCGGGGGGATCCACGCCCGGGCGGCGGGAGCGGGCTGCCCACGGTGACCACCGCGCCGTGCGGACCGACGACAGCGCCGGCCTGTCCGGCGCACGGCGACCCGGCGACCCACCGCGGCCGGCAGGCGCGGACCGGGCGCTGACGGGCGGCGGTGACCGCACCCGCGGTGATGAGAAGAATTCGGGAATTTGCCGCACTTGCCCATCAACTGGGTGAAGCTGGCGGGGAGGTTGGCCGCGCAGGGGGCGGCGAGACGCGTCGGCGGCCGTCGCCCCGATCCAGAAGGGTGGTGGCGGATGGTGTCCAAGCATCCCGGAACCGCGACGGCAGTCGGCGTTCTGATGGCGATCTGCCTGGTGGTGACCGGCTGTGGGCAGCAGGAGGACGACGGCGGCGACGAGCAGCAGCCGGGCGGCACGGAGAGCACCGCGAACGGTTTCAAGATCGGTCTGTTGCTGCCGGAGTCGAAGACCACCCGGTACGAGACGTTCGACCGGCCGCTGATTCAGGAGCAGCTCTCGCAGCTCTGCAGCAAGTGTGAGGTGCTCTACCAGAACGCCGACCAGGACCCGGCCAAACAGCAGTCCCAGGCCGAGGCGATGCTGACCCAGGGCGTCAAGGTGATGATCCTGGATCCGGTGGACGCCAGGGCGGCGGGTGCGATCGTCAACAACGCGAGATCACAGAACGTCCCGGTGGTCTCGTACGACCGGCTGGCCGAGGGGCCGATCTCGTACTACGTGTCGTACGACAACCGCAAGGTGGGCGAGGTGCAGGGCCAGGCGTTGTTGGACGCGTTGAGCCAGGACGGCCAGGACCCCAAGCGCGGCGACATCGTCATGATCAATGGATCGCCGACGGATCCGAACGCGGCGGACTTCAAGGCCGGGGCGCACTCCGTTCTCGACGGCAAGGTCAACATCGGCCAGGAGTACGACACGCCGGACTGGTCGCCGGACCGGGCCCAGCAGCAGATGGAACAGGCCATCACCGCGCTCGGCCGGGAGCGGATCATCGGCGTGTACGCCGCCAACGACGGCACCGCCGGCGGCGCGATCGCCGCGATGAAGGGCAGTGGCTTCCCGAGCCCGCTGCCACCGGTCACCGGCCAGGACGCCGAACTCGCCGGTATCCAGCGCATCGTCTCCGGGGAGCAGTACATGACGGTCTACAAGGCGATCAGACCGGAGGCGGAGGTCGCCGCCGCGATGGCGGTCGCCGCGGCCACCGGTCAGCAGTACACGGGCCGGCCGACCGAACAGCGCGACAACGGCACCACGGACGTCCCCTCGGTGCTGCTCGAACCGGTCGTGGTCACCCGCGACAACATCGAGGACACGGTCATCCAGGACGGCTTCTACACTCCTGCGCAGATCTGCTCCGGAGCCTTCGCCGAGCCGTGCGCAGCGGCCGGCATCTCCTGAGCGGATCGGTGCGGTGGCAGACGACACTCCGGTGCTCGCGATGTCGGGCATCTCGAAGCGGTTCGGCGCGGTGCAGGCGCTCTCCGACGTTTCGCTGGAGGTCCGTTCCGGCGAGGTGGTGGCGCTGGTCGGGGACAACGGGGCGGGCAAGTCGACCCTCATCAAGGTGATCGCCGGGGTCAACCCCGCAGACACCGGCGAGATCAGCTGGCAGGGGCGCCGGGTGCAGATCGGGCGTCCCGCCGACGCGAGCACCCTCGGCATCGCCACCGTCTACCAGGATCTCGCGCTCTGCGACAACCTCGACGTGGTCGCCAACCTCTACCTCGGTCGGGAACTGACCCGGACCGGGGTGCTCGACGAGATCGGCATGGAGCGGCGCGCCCGCGAACTGCTCACCAGCCTGTCGGTCAAGATCCCCTCGGTGCGGATCGCGGTGGCGGCGCTCTCCGGTGGCCAGCGGCAGTCGGTGGCGATCGCCCGCTCGCTGCTCGGCGAACCGAAGCTGGTGCTGCTCGACGAACCTACCGCCGCCCTCGGTGTCGCGCAGACCGCCGAGGTGCTCGACCTGATCGAACGGCTCCGCAAGCGCGGCCTCGGGGTGCTGCTCATCAGCCACAACCTGGCCGACGTCAAGGCGGTCGCGGATCGGGTGGTGGTGCTGCGGCTGGGGCGTACCGCCGGCGTGTTCGACCCGGATCGGACCAGCCAGGAGGAGATCGTCCAGGCGATCACCGGGGCGCTCGACAACGCCGTGAGCCGGCGGCGGGCCCGGGACGCGCCGCCGGATGGCGGCGATGGGGGCTCGGCGCGCCAGGCGACACCGCGAGACCAGTTGTGAGCAGCCGCCCGAGGTCGGCCCGTGCCGGCACGGCCCATCAGCAGCCCGAGGGGGTCTCCCGTTGAGTACCTCGACGACCAGCCCCGAACCACCGGCCGGGGACAGCATCCAGACCGGTCCCGGCGGCGACGGTCGACTCTCACCGCTGACCGCGATGCGGCGTCGGCTACGTACCGGCGAGTTGGGTGCCTGGCCGGTCATCATCGGACTGATCGTGATCTGGGTGGTCTTCCAGTCGCTCAACGACCGGTTCCTGAGCCCCCAGAACCTCTCCAACCTCACCCTCCAGATCGTCGCCACCGGCACCATCAGCGTCGGCGTGGTGCTGGTACTGCTGCTCGGTGAGATCGACCTCTCGGTCGGCTCGGTGGCCGGCGTGGCCGCCGCCGCGCTGGCCGTGCTGACCGTGCGCCACGGGTGGGGGGATGTCGCGGCGATCGTCGCGGCGCTCCTGCTCGGCGCGGCGATCGGCGCCGTCCAGGGCACGGTCTTCGCCCGGCTCGGGGTGCCCGCCTTCGTGGTGACACTCGCCGGCAACATCGGCTGGCAGGGCCTCCAGCTCTATCTGCTCAAGCCCGAAGGCACCATCAACCTGCCGTACACCGGCTTCATCGGCGAGGTCACCCACGTCAACCTCGGCAGGGGCACGGGCTGGCTGATCGGCGTGCTCGCCGTGCTGGCGTACGCGGCGGCGGTGCTGGTCGACCGCCGCCGCCGCACCGCCGCCGGGCTGCCCACCCGCAGCCTCACCGGGTCACTCCTGCGGGTGGCCGGCCTGGCCGTGCTGGTGGCGGTCACCGTCGCGGTGCTCAACGCCTGGCAGGGCGTACCGGCGGCGCTGCTCATCCTGCTCTTCCTGGTGGTGGTCATGGACCTGGTGCTGCGCCGCACCCGGTACGGGCGGAGCATCTTCGCCGTCGGCGGCAACGTCGAAGCCGCCCGGCGGGCCGGGATCAACGTCGCGCTGATCCGCATCTCCGTCTTCGCGCTCACCTCCATGCTGGCCGCCCTGGGCGGCATCCTGACCGCCTCGCGTGGGTACGCCGCCGGACAGTCGACCGGTGCCGCGGACACCCTGCTGGTGGCCATCGCCGCCGCGGTGATCGGCGGGGTCAGCCTCTTCGGCGGTCGCGGCTCGACCTACGGCGCCCTGCTCGGCAGCCTGGTGCTCGGTTCGATCACCTCCGGCATGTTCCTGTTGCAGCTCGACTCGTCGGTCCGCTTCATGATCACCGCAGCCGTGCTCCTCGCCGCGGTCATCCTCGACTCGTTGTCCCGCCGGGGCCGACGCTCAAGCGGTCGCGCCTGACGCCGGGTCGGGGTCGCACCGCCTACTGATCGCGTCAGCGGACGTGGTGAACGGCGGGGTACGGACCGGAATCCGTACCCCGCCGCCGTCGTGCCGAGCGGATCAGGGGTTGGTGATGCCCAGCGAGTAGCTGCCGGAGCCGCTGTACGCGTGCACCTCGAAGCGGTAGTAGCCCGCCGTGCCGTTGTAGGTCAGCGACTCGTCAGGTCCGGCGCCGTACGAGCCGGCCACGTCGACCCACGCGGAACCGCTCCACTTCTGCAGGTAGAGGTCGAAGTCGACCCCTGTGGGCCCGTCGAGGCAGCCGCGGTGGGTACCCGAGGAGGACGAGTAGTAGTAGCTGCCGTTGGGCTGGTACCGGCTCTGGCCGGAGGAGATGCTGCCGGTGTAGGTCGACTCGTAGCCGCTGCACCCGGTGGGCGGCGGCGGCTCGTTGCCTCCACCACTGGTGCGCAGCGTCAGGCCGTACGCCGAGAGGATCTCGTTGACCGGCTGGAAGTAGGTGGTCCCGCCGGACGAGCAGTTGCCGGAGCCGCCGGAGGTCACGCCCTGCGCCTGCTGGCCGGCCAGCCACGAACCGCCCGAGTCGCCCGGCTCGGCACAGGCATTGGTACGGGTCAGCCCGCTGACCGAGCCCTCGGCGTAGTTGACGGTCTGGTTCTTGGCCTGGATGGTGCCGCACCGCCAACCGGTGGTCGAGCCGGAGCGGCAGACCGCCGCGCCGACGGCGGCCTCGGTGGAGCCCGCCACGGTGACGTTGCCGCCGGAGTAGTTGTTCACCCACGGCTGCGGGGTCCAGTTCGAGTTGGTCTGGACCCAGCCGTAGTCGTTTCCGGGGAACGACGAGCCGCGGAAGGTGCCCTGGGAGACCTGGTTGTAGCCCTGGGTGGCGGTGCCGGTGCGGCCGCAGTGCCCGGCGGTGACGAAGCCACCGGTCACCGAGAAGCCGACCGAGCAGCGCCCACCCATGTAGTAGGCGTCGCCGCCGCGGACGTCGTAGAGCGGCTGCGGGGACTCGGTGGTGGTGACCACCCGGACCGCGGCGGGGTCGACCCGGCTCGCCCGGACGAACGCCGAGGCGGCGGCGGTACCGCCGTTCGCGAGCACGACGACGGTGTTGGTGGTGACGTCGACGTACCAGCCGGGGACCGAGGCGGCCGGCGCCTTGGTGGCGTGGCGGTCCAGGGTCGCCTTGACCCGGTCGAGTTCGGCGCCGCTGCGACCGACGATCGTCGCTCGCGCGCCGGCGGCCTCGACCCGGTTGGCCGCGGCCTTCGCGGTGACGGCGACGACCAGGCCGTCGGCGGTCATCCAGCCGCCGGCGTACGACGAGCCCAGCGACCGGCGCAGGCTGGCGTCCGTCCGGGTGCCCTTGTCGTCCCGGGCGATCCGGGTCCGGGCCTGGGTGGCGTTCAGGCCGAGGTCGCGCTGCATCGCGGTGAGCATTTCCGGCGATGCGGCCGCCGCGGTGGCGGTGGCGGCGGGGGTGGCTGGCGGGGCCGCGGCGGCGGGGGTTGCCGCAACGGCGATGGCACCGACGGGCAGCAGGACAACTGCTGCCGCGAGGGTGAGACTTCGTCTCATCACTGCCTCCTGAGCAATGGCGGCGGCGCGGAAACGGGGGTGCGCCGCGGGCGGAGCGGGGACGTCCCGCTGCGCCGTGCCCTCGGAGCTCGGGGTTGGGCGGCGACGCCGCGGGTGCCGGTTCCCCTGACCTGGCCGCTGCCACAGCCGCTCGTTGTCTCGGTTCGGGCGCCGGCCAAACCAGGTGGACCAACGTCAACCTAACCGGACTTCATAGAAAAAGATCTATATCAGTTGCCTCATACCAAGGTGGTCCGGCCTCCGCTTCACCCGCACCCGTGGCCGGATGGGCTCAACGCAGCGTGCGGTCCAACGTGTACTTGCGTTGCAGCAGCATCGCCCCGACCATCAGGGCCGCCGGGACGAGCCCGAATCCGAGCCGGATCATCGTGTGCGCGGACTCCGGCTGCACGACCTGGGTGTCCGCGGTGCTGGCGAGGAATCCGCCGATGGCCAGGCAGGCGGAGTAGACATAGGGGCCGAGCGCGCCCCCGGTGGCCTCGGCCGCGGTCCACACGCCGGTGTACGTGCCGGCCCTGGTGGTGCCGTCGGCGCCGCCGGTCCGGATGACGTCCGGGACCATCGAGAACGGCAGCAGCTGCATGGCGGCGAAAGCGACGCCGAGCACCGCGACCGCGCCGATCAGCACGGGCAGGCCGACGGCGTTGCCGAGCGCCAGCACGAGCGAACCGAGCACGAAGGCACCCTGCGCGACGAGCAGCCCGGGCTGCTTGCCGATGCGACGGGCGACGACGACCCACATCGGGGTGGCGACCAGCGCCGGTGCGACGAACGCGGCGACCAGCACGGTGGTCAGGCCGGGGCGGCCGAGTTCGTACGTGGCGAAGTAGGGCACCGCCGCCAGCACCAGGTGGGTGGTGGTCGACATGGCCAGGTAGGAGCCGACCAGCCAGCGGAACTGCGGGTCGCGCAGCGCGACGAGCAGGGTACGCAGACCGGCCGGGCCGTGCCCGGCCGAGGTGACCGGGGTCGGTGCGGCGGTGGTCAGGCGCCGGGTGCCGCCGACGCCGAGCAGCATGGTGGCCAGCATCGAGGCGCCGAGCAGGAGCCCCATGAGGGCGTAGCCGCCGCGAGTGGGTTCCTCCCGGCCGGTGAGGATCGGCGCGAGTACGCCGCTGAGCAGGATACCGACGGTGAGCAGCACCATCCGGAAGCCCATCAGCCGGGTGCGCTCGTGGTAGCCGATCGCGAGGTCGGCGGGGGTGGCCAGGTATGGCACCTGGTACGCCGCGAACAGCAGGTTGCCCGCGATGAACGCGACGGCCACCCAGGCCGCCGCCGCAGTGCCGGTGAGCCCGCCCGGCACCAGGAACAGTGCGGCGAAGGCGAGCGGTAGTGCGCAGCCGGCCTTCATGAGCAGCCGGCGGTGGCCGCGTCGGGCCAGGTCGGTGTCGGACAGGTGCCCGATCCACGGGTGCAGCAGCACGTCGGCGATCTTCGGCAGCAGCAGGACGAGGCCGGCGACCAGCGGCGCCACGGCCAGCACGTCGGTGAGGAAGAAGAGCAGCAGCAGGCCCGGCACGGTGACCCAGGTGCCCATGCCCAGTGAACCGCCGGCGAAGGCCAGCATGCCGCCGCGGGGCAGCCGCGCCGTCTCGTCCATGCCGTCTCCTCGCCACGCCGCCCGGGAGCGTTATCCAACGTGCGCTGGATAGTAGGGCACGATGGAGCGCATGACCACACCCCGACGGGGGCCGGGTCGCCCCCGGCGTGCCGAGCAGCGCCACACCGCCGATCTGATCGTCGACACCGCGGCGGGCCTGTTCGCGCGGCGCGGCTTCGACGCGGTCGGCATGCGCGAGATCGCCGCGGCCTGCGGCGTGGACGTCGCCACCGTGCACCACCACGTGGGCACCAAGGCGGCGCTGTACGAGTCCTGTTTCGCGCGGGTGTTCGCCGCGGAGAGCGAGGCGTTGGCCCGGGCCGTGGCCGCTGCCCGGCAGGGTCTGGCCGCCGGGCCGGATGCGGCAATGGCCGCGCTGCACGAACTTGTCGACGTGTTCGTCGACTTCCTGGAGGACCACCCGGAGACCACCGGCCTGTGGCTGCGGCGCTGGCTCGAACCGGAGCGGCACGCCGACCTCGACGAGCGTTACTCGGCCCCGCTCTACCGGGCCGTCGAGCAGGTGTTGACCGAGGCCGACGCGGCCGGGGTGCTCAGCGAGCCCCAGCCCCACCTGGCCGTACGCAGCCTGGTCTGGTCCGTCCATGCTCACGTCGTCAATCTGCTCGCCGGCTCCGACGGGGCCCGGCACCGCCGGGAGTTCCGTGCCTTCGCCCACCGTTGGCTCGACCGCATGTACGCCCGCCCTTGACGTGGGCCCAGGTCGGGCGCAATATCCACCAGACGTTGGATTTTCTGGAGGGGTGCATGGAGCCACGCGTCGCCGTGATCGGCGCCGGCCCGGCCGGGCTGGCCACGCTCAAGGCGCTGGCCGACCGGGGGGTGCCCGCCGTCGGCTTCGACGCCGCAGCACAGGTCGGCGGCCTGTGGGTGTACGGCGCGCCGCACTCCTCGGCGTACCGCACCCTGCACCTGAACACCTCGCGGACCCGCACCGAGTTCGCGGACCTGCCCATGCCCGCCGACTGGCCGGACTATCCCGACCACACCCGCATCGCCGGCTACCTGCACGAATACGCCCAGCGCTTCGGGTTGCTGGACGCGGTACGGCTGCGGCACACGGTCACCCGGGTCGCCCGCGACGGCACCCGCTGGCGCGTCAGCGCGGCCGGCCCCCACGGCGTGACCACCGCACACGTCGAGGCGGTCGTCGTCGCCAACGGCCACAACAGCCGGCCCCGGCTCCCCGCACCCGCCCACCCGGGTCGACTCACCGCCGAACAGCTGCACAGTCACGACTACCGCGACCCCGAGCAGCTCGCCGGGCGGCGGGTGCTGGTCGTCGGTGGTGGCAACTCGGCCATGGACATCGCCGTCGACGCCTCCCACGTCGCGGCCAGCACCCTGCTGTCGCTGCGTCGCGGGGTGTGGATCGTGCCCAAACATCTGCTCGGCCGGCCGTCGGACACCCTCAACGGCGCGCTGGCCACGCGCCTGCCGTGGCGGCTGCGCCAGCACCTCAGCCAGACCATGCTGCGGCTGTCCGTCGGCCGTCCCGAGAAGTACGGCCTGCCCGCGCCGCGACACGGCTTCCTCCAGGACCATCCCACCCTGTCGGACTCGCTGCTCTCCCGGATCAGTCACGGCGAGATCGGCGTACGACCCGCCATCGAACGCCTCGACGGCGACCGCGTCCACTTCGTCGACGGTGCCACCGACGAGGTCGACCTCCTCGTCTGGTGCACCGGGTACGACATCGACCTGCCGTTTCTCGACCCGGCGCTCCTCGGCGACGGCGCCGACCGGCTGCCCCTGTACCGGCACGTCTTCCACCAGCAGGCGCCGGGCCTGATGTTCGTCGGACTGATGCAGTCCACCGGCTCGGCACTGCCGGTGGTCGAGGCGCAGGCCCGGCTCGTCGCCGCGCACCTGGCCGGCGAGTACGCGCTGCCCACCCCCACCGAGCAGGCCGCCGATATCGCCGCCGAGCTGCGCACCGCCCGCGCCCGCTGGGGGGACCGCCGCCCCGCCATGCGCATCGACTTCGACGCCTACCTCGCACTCGCGGCGAAGGAGTTGTCCGACGGCGCGGCCCGGGCCCGCCGTGGCCGGGGCGTGCGCTGGCACCGCACCGAGAACGTCCAGGAGAGCCCGCGATGACCACCCTCGACGGCCGGCGCGTCATCGTCACCGGCGCCAACGGCACCTTCGGTCGGCTGCTGTGCGCGCGGTTGGCGCTGGCCGGCGCGGGTGTCGTCGGTCTCGACCTGCGCACCGAGGGCGCCGGTGCGACCCCGGTGATCGCCTGCGACCTCACCGACGCCGCCGCCGTACCCACCGCGGTCGGGCAGGCGATCGAGACCCTCGGCGGCCTCGATCTGCTGGTCAACAACGCCGGTGTCGGCGGACCCGCCCCGGCCGAACTGCCACCCGGTGACCCTGCCCGCCGGCAGCTGGAGGTCAACCTGATGGCGGCCTGGCACACCACCGCCGCGGCCGTCCCGGCCCTGGAACGCAGCCACGGCCGGATCGTCTTCGTCTCCAGCCGGATGGCCCTGCTCCCGCTCCCACTGGCCGCCGGGTACGGGGTCAGCAAGCGCGCGCTGGTCGCGTACGCCGACGCGCTGCGCCTGGAGGTCGGCACCCACATCGGGGTCAGCGTGGTCTACCCGAGCATGGTCGCGTCGCCGATCCACGACGCCTCGGCCGCAGCGGGTCTCTCCCTGGAGGGCGTCGCCCGCTACGAGCCCGCCGAGGGTGTGGTCGACGCGATCCTGCGCGCGGCGACCGCCCGCCGGGCCCCGCGCGAGGTGGCCACCACCGGCCGTGGTCGCTTCGAGCTGTTCCTCGCCCGGCACCTGCCGTCGGTCGCGGACGCGCTCGTGCGCCGCACCATCGCCGGGCGGATCGCCGCCGGAGACCTCGACCAGGCCCCGCTGGCCGAGGGAATGCGCCGCCGCGCGGGCCGCTGACCGACCCGCGCGCCGCTGCGCCGGTTGGCGGGGCCCGACGACGGACGCGTGAAGTCTTACCGGAAGCAGGCCCGAGACAGAGTCCTCCCGCCGGCCCTTGCTCTGGTGGATCAGCGGCCTGGACTGTTACGTCGTCCTGGACGGTCACGACCGGCTCGTCGCCGCCGTAGCCGAGGCCCAGGAACCACCACTGCTCGCCCTGTCAACAGTGGCCGGTGACCGGGTTGCCGCCGACACCGAGGTCGCCGTCGACCGTCACCTGGCGACCGGCAGCGCCGCGTGGAGCAACCTCGCCGCCGCCCTCGCACCGGACCTGCTGACCGAGGTACCGGAAGCCGCCGGGTGACCGACGGTGGCGCCGTTCAGCCCGGGTAGAGCACGGTGCGCTCGGTGGTGGCCAGCACCCGCCGGAGCAACTCCTCGTCGAGCGGCTCCTGCTGCGCGGACAGGTGCACCGTGACGACGGTGTACCCGACCGCCAGCATCACGTAGGCGTTGGCTCCGCTGAACGGCACGCCGGCGACCGTGGTGCTCATCGTGCTGTCGTACCGCCAGGCGAGCTCGCCGGCCGGCGGCGGAGTGCCGGCCCGGACCTGGAAATCCAGCGAGCCCGGCGGTTCGCCCAGGGTGAACGACGAGCAGGCCCGCCGTGCGTCGCGGGCGGCGGTCAGCACCGCCTCGCCCACGGCGGCGTCGTACGCGTAGACGGTGACGGTCAGGTCGGTGTACTTGAGGCCGCCGTCGCCGGAGTCGCTGGTGTAGGTCCGCTTGCCCGTCGCCCGCAGGTGGGGCTCGCCGACGGCCAGGAACCTCTCCCTGACCAGTGGCTCGCAGGCGGGATCGGAGACGGCCACGCCCGGCGACACGATGCCCTGCCCCGGCGGGCCTGATTCGGGAACGCTCCAGGTCAGCGGAAGCACCAGCGTCGCGGACTGGGCAACTCGTTCGGCCTGCCGCGGGGTCA
This sequence comes from Micromonospora phaseoli, assembly GCF_900109115.1. Classification (GTDB taxonomy): domain Bacteria; phylum Actinomycetota; class Actinomycetes; order Mycobacteriales; family Micromonosporaceae; genus Micromonospora; species Micromonospora phaseoli. The sequence goes on along the minus strand of NZ_FNYV01000002.1, from coordinate 564,378 downwards.
GGACCCGACGGGCCGCCTCGTACCGCTTGTCGAAGGCCGCGAGCTGGCGCTGCGCGGCGTTCATGGCCACGCCGCCGGGCACCCCGACGACGACCAGGGCCAGCGCGACGACGCCGACCAGCACCGCCGCCGCGACCGTCGGAGCCACCGCGCGCCACCGCGCCAGCGGCGCGACACCATCGCAGCGACCGGCCAGGGGTACGAGCAGCGCGGCGAGCAGCATCGTGGCGTAGCCGAGCCAGACCGGCGCGACCGCGACGTCCGCGGCGAACAGGTCCGGTTCGGTGGGCCGGTCCGTCAGCCACCCGTACCCGTAGTGCACCGCGGTGGCGGCGCCGGTGGTCGCGGTCGCGGCGAGCACCGCCCACGCCCACCCGTGCGGCAGCGGGGTGGCCAGCGCGACGACGACGAGCACCACCACGCCGGCGGCGGCGCAGATCCACCAGCGCTGCTGCTGCGCCCGCAGTTGGTCGGTCAGCTGGGACGTCGCGGGCTGCACCAGGATCGCCGCGGCGCCGGCGACCGTCGCGGCGGCGAGCGCCACCAGCCACGGCAGGAGCCGGCGCGGAGCCCGCCGTAGCGACAGCGCATAGACCAGCAGCAGCCCGAGGGCAAGGGCAGGCCAGGCGAAACGGGCCAGCCCGTAGGTGAGGAAGTACCGCAGGTCGTCAGAGTCGTGCAGCAGCGCGGATACCAGTCCGACCGGCCACAGGGCGGCGACGGCGGCCAGCGCGGTCGCGCCGGCCGCGAGGCGGGCGAGGCGGGGCTGCTCGGCGCGGGCCATCAGCTCCGCCGCACCGACGGCCAGCGCCACCACTCCGGCGACGGCGAGCGCGAACACGGCCACGGCCAGCGCGGCGCGGGCCGGACTGCCCGGCCACACCAGGGGGTAACGCGGCGATGTCACGGCAATGGCGTGCACGAGCAGCGACCCGAGCCCGACGCCGACGCCGACGCCCACCACGGCCCGCCACCACTGGGGACGTGCGAGATGGACGTGCGCCCGGCGTACCAGCGACGGGAACAACAGGGCGAGCACGGCGACACCGGTCAGCGTCGGGAGCACGCCGCCGCCCCAGCTGGACAACCGTGGATTCCAGAAGAGGGTGAGCGCAACGACGGTGTTCATGGCGGCGACGGTCACGAAGCCCACCGCGGCCGCCTGCACGAGCCCGCCCTCGTAGGCGCGTGCGGTGTGCCGCAGCGCGAGCGACCGGTCCGCCGCCTCGGGGTGCCGGGCCAGCGCCCGGCGGGCCCAGGCCACCGGGCCTGAGGGCCGTGCGGGTGTCGCCCGGGAGAACAGCGCCACCAGTGCGGGTTCCATGCCCGCACCCGCGGCATAACGATCGGCCTCGTGCTCACGCAACCGCAGCAGCGCCGCCGCGAGCAGCACCACCGCCGCCGCCAACAGGGCGATCCCGACCTGTGCCGCGATCAGCTCCGGCGACCCTCCGATCCGTCCGAACGCGGGCATACTCGCCAGGGCCAGGGCGGGAACGAACAGCCACGCCGGCCCGCGTACCGCAGAGACCCAGGTGACGTCGCGGGCCAGCACGTGCGCGATCTCGTGGGTGACGACGGCGTCGAACCGGTCGCCGGGGTCGAGCGCCAACCGTGCCGGAACCACGATGGTGGGTCGCCGGCCGGGCAGCCCCGTAGTGAACGCGTGCCGCACCGCCGGACCGGCCACCCACAGTCGAGGCGTCTGCCGCCCCGACAGGCCGTGTCGCCGGCACAGCTCGGCGAAGCGATCCTGTGCCATCGGCGCGTCCAGTCGGCCGAGCCGGCGCAGCCGGCGCAGGTCGCGCCACGGCACCGCCACTGCCACTGCCACGGCCCCGGCGAGTAGGACGAGCACGGCGACGGCGACCACGGACCCACGAAGCCTGACCTGCTCCGCCGTGCAGGCGCGCAGCGCGTCTGAAGATCCCCGGTGTAGCGCCTCGCACCGTGCCGTCGCTTTCACCTCCGGGACGATGAGCGACAAGGGACCGTAGAAGAACACGTTTCCGGCCGCCACCCCAATGCTGGCCAGGGTGATGGCGATCAGGCCGTACAGCCACCGCAGCGGGCGGGGACGGCTCTCAGCTGTGGCCGTCATCCGACGAGTTCTCCGGTAGGTGCACGGCACCGACCAGGGCGTCGGCGAGGAGGTCGGCGGCGGGCTCGTCGAGCCCGAGGGTCGTCGCGTGCCGCCGTGACACCTCCCGCAGCAAGGCCACCTGGGCTGCGGTCAGCACGATCCGGCCGTCGACCGCAGGCAGCGTGGCGGCGGCCAACTCCCGCTCGGGCGGGCGGCGGCGGGCGCGCCACCGCCGCCACCGGGATCTGGCGGTGTCGGCCGCGAGCCGCAGGACGTCCAGCACCGACGCGGCCACCACCTCGATGACGATGGCGCTGACCAGCGCTTCCTCGATGCCGAAGCCCACTCCGCCGCCCGGTGCCCGGCCCTGCGTGGCCCCGGCCCGCCACGCCGCGGCGACCTCGTCGAAGACGCCCGACTCCTCCGGCGCCAGCCGCCCGGTCACCTTCCGGGCCAGCCGGATCACGAACTCGGACCCGTTCACCGTCGTGGACGGATCGGCCGATTCCACCGTCAAGACTGGCCTCCTCGAGTCGCGCCACGCATAGACGACTGTTCGGCTCCAGGCTAGTGCGCTGACCACAAATGCTCCTACCTCCCTGACCGGCGACGACCTGGACGCGTCGACCTGGATGCGGTCCGGCGCCCGGTGCGGCAGACTCAGCGGATCATGCGCTGCCCGCCCCCGGGTGACTCCACCCGCCGGGCCCGGTGGCCGCCCGGCGGGTGGAGGTGTGACATGCGGATCGCGTTGTTCGTGACCTGTCTGGCCGACACCATGTTTCCGGAGGCGGCGAAGGCGACGGTGCGGCTGCTGGAGCGGCTGGGGCATGAGGTGGTGTTCCCGGCGGGGCAGACCTGTTGTGGGCAGATGCACGTCAACACCGGGTATCAGCGGGATGCGGTCCCGCTGGTGCGACGGCACGTGCGGGTCTTCGATCCGTACGACGTGATCGTCGCGCCGTCGGGGTCGTGTGTGGGGTCGGTGCGGCATCAGCACGCGATGGTGGCCCGCCGCGGCGGTGACGAGCGGCTGGCCGGTCGGGCGGAGTCGGTGGCGGGGCGGACGTACGAGCTGTCCGAGCTGCTGGTGGACGTGCTCGGGGTGACCGACGTCGGCGCGTTCTTCCCGCACCGGGTGACGTATCACCCGACCTGTCATTCGCTGCGGTTGCTGCGGGTGGGGGATCGGCCGGTGCGGTTGCTGCGGGCGGTGCGTGGCCTCGACCTGATCGAGCTGCCGGATGCCGACCAGTGTTGCGGGTTCGGTGGGACGTTCGCGGTGAAGAACGCGGACACGTCGACGGCGATGTTGGCGGACAAGATGCGTCACGTGCTCTCGACCGGGGCGGAGGTCTGCACGGCCGGGGACTCGTCGTGCCTGATGCACATCGGTGGTGGGTTGTCCCGGATGCGTGCGGGGGTGCGGACGGTGCATCTGGCGGAGGTCCTGGCCTCGACCGCGCAGGGTGAGAGCGCAACCGACCACCGTGGACTGGTGGTGCGGTGGTGACGCGGACCTTCCTCGGCATACCGGCGACCGCGCCGGCGGGGGTCGGGCATCTGCGTGGTGAGGAGTCGTTTCCGGTGGCGGCGCGGCGGGCGCTGGGCGATGCGCAGTTGCGCCGCAATCTCGGTCACGCGACGACGACGATCCGGGCCAAGTCGGCCGGTGTGATCGCCGAGGTGCCGGATTGGCAGGCACTGCGGGCCGCCGGCAGCGCGATCAAGACCGACGTGTTGGCCCGGTTGCCGGAGCTGCTGGAGCAGCTTGAGGCGAGGGTGACGGCGGCCGGGGGAGTGGTGCACTGGGCTGCCGACGCCAACGAGGCGAACGCGATCGTCGTCGACCTGGTGCGTGCCACCGGCAGTGATCGGGTGATCAAGGTCAAGTCGATGGTGACGCAGGAGATCGGCCTGAACGAGGCGCTCGAAGCGGCCGGGATCGCGCCGGTCGAGACTGATCTTGCTGAGTTGATCGTGCAGTTGGGTGAGGATCGGCCGAGTCACATCCTGGTGCCGGCGATCCACCGGAACCGGGCGGAGATCCGGGAGATTTTCCTGCGGGCGATGCCGGGGGTGGATCCGGGGTTGACCGACGAGCCGGTGGTGTTGGCGGCGGCGGCGCGTCGGTTCCTGCGGCAGACGTTCCTGTCCACGTCGGTGGCGGTGTCCGGGGCGAACTTCGCGGTGGCGCAGACCGGCACGCTGGCGGTGGTGGAGTCCGAGGGTAACGGTCGGATGTGTCTGACCCTGCCGCAGACGTTGATCACGGTGATGGGTGTGGAGAAGGTGGTGCCGACCTGGCGGGATCTTGAGGTGTTCCTGCAGTTGCTGCCGCGGGCCTCGACGGGGGAGCGGATGAACCCGTACACCTCGATGTGGACCGGGGTCACCCCCGGTGACGGGCCGCAGGCGTTCCATCTGGTGTTGTTGGACAACGGTCGTAGCGCGGTGCTGGCCGACGAGGTGGGTCGGCAGGCGCTGCACTGCATCCGCTGCTCGGCCTGTCTGAACGTCTGCCCGGTGTACGAGCGTACGGGTGGGCACGCTTACGGGTCGGTGTATCCGGGGCCGATCGGGGCGGTGCTCTCGCCGCAGTTGACCGGTGTGGCGGACAACGCCTCGCTGCCGTACGCGTCGTCGCTCTGTGGGGCCTGCTACGACGCCTGCCCGGTTAAGATCAACATTCCGGAGTTGCTGGTGCACCTGCGTGACCAGGTGCCGCATCCGCGCGGCGAGTCGGCCGCGATGGCTGCCGCCGCGTACGCCATGGACCACCCCGCCCTGTACGCGGCGGCGCAGCGCGCGGCGCGGCTGAGTCGGCTGACCGGCCGCCGTGGGCGTGGCCTGCCGCCGCCGCTGTCCGGCTGGACCGCCAGCCGGGACCTGCCTGAGGCGCCGGCGGAGACCTTCCGGCAATGGTGGGCGAAGCGGTGAGCAGCCGTGAGGTGATCCTCAGCCGGCTGCGCGCCGCCGCATCGGACGGTGCCGGTGCCCCGGTGCCGGTGCCGCGCGACTACCGGCGCGAGGGCACGGTCGACCTCGACCTGCTGGTACGGCGGCTGACCGACTACCGGGCCCACGTGCACCGGGTGCCGGAAGCCGCCGTCGCCGACACGGTCGCCGGAATCCTGCCGGCGAGCGCGACCGTCGTCGTGCCGCCGGGGCTGCCGTCGGCCTGGCTGCCGCAGACGGTGACCGCGCTGCCCGACGACGGGCTCGACAACCAGCAGATCGCCGCCGCCGACGGCGTCGTCACCGCCGCTGCCGTGGCCATCGCCGAGACCGGCACCGTCGTCCTGGACGGCTCACCCGACCAGGGCCGCCGGGTCCTGACCCTCCTGCCGGACCTGCACATCTGCGTGGTCCGCGCCGCCCAGGTGGTCGCCGGCGTGCCGCAGGCCCTCACCCGACTCGCCCCGCACCGCCCGCTCACCTGGATCAGCGGCCCGTCGGCGACCAGCGACATCGAACTCAACCGGGTCGAGGGCGTCCACGGCCCCCGCACCCTGCACCTCATCCTGCTGCCCTGAGCTGCGGATTCGGTCGATCCCCCCTGTCGAGCAACCGGCAACCTGCTGTCCACCCACCGTCAATCCGGATTCCTTCCCACGCCGGTACCGTGCGGTCCTCCGTGTGTCGTCAGACGGCACGGTCCAACGGGAGAGGGACGGTTCTGCGGGTGTGGCTCGGGGCTGACAAAAAGGAGTTCGAGGCGTTCCTCGACTCCGCTTCTGTTTACTGGCGTAAGAACCTGGGGGCCACACAGTCCCAGAACTACCTCCTCGTCGAGGTGTTCCACCAGGACATCAGGGTGGCCATGCGCAACCTCGCGGTCGCCAACGCGATCCGGCGGATCGTGCCCGCCCAGCTCGTGGTCGTCACCGGCGTGGAGCAGATGTGGCACGAGGCGCTGTGGACCGAATTCGACGTGAAACTGGTGGAGCGGGTCGCCGAGGCGTACGGCGCCAGCGAGGTCATCGACCTCTACCGCCTCGTCGAGGGCCCGGCCCGCTCCGCCACACCCGGCGTCGCGCCGGTGGAGCTGTTCGGGCGGCCGTTGGCCCCGGGCGCGGCGATCAGCGAGCAGACCCTGGAAGAGTTCGTCAGCGCCACCTACTGCCGGGTGACGAAGCGGCCCCGACCGCCCGAGGACCCTGGTGCCGACCCGCGGTACCGGCGGCGGCAGGCACTGGCCCGGGCGATCTCGTCGGTCTACGACGCGCTGCTCGGTGGCGGGTCGGCGGTGGCGCTGGTGACTAGCCACGTCGACTACGACCACTGGGGGTTGGCGGTGGACTCCGCCCGGCGTGCCGGCGTACCCGTCGTGCACACCCAGCAGACGGGATGTCTCAAGGCGTACGCGCTGTTTCCCGAGACCGACACGGGTGCGCACACCTTCCGCGGTGAACTCACCCACCAGATCGGCGCTTTCTTCGAGCAGCGGGTCTGGTCGCGCCGTGGCGAGGTGCGGCGCAACGCGGAGCTGGTCGCCTGGCGGTCGAAGGTCAACCTGGGCCGGCCGAGCTGGTGGCGGGGTGGCGCCAGCGCCTCCGTCGACATCAACAACAGCGACGAGCGCGCCCGGCTGCGTACCCACTTCGCGGCGCGCCTGGGATTCGACCCGTCGCGGCCGGTCGTGGCGGTCTTCAACCACGCCGTGTCCGACGCCCCTGGCACGAACCACCAGTCCTTCCCCACGCTGGCCGACTGGTTCGAGGAGACGGCGCAGTTCGCCAGCACCTCGACCGAGGTGCAGTGGCTCTTCCAGGACCACCCGAGCCAGTTCCGGTACGACAGCACCGACTTCTTCGCCTCGGTCGCGCAGCGGTACGCCCGGCATCGGCACATGGTGTTCCAGCCCAGCAAGGATCTCAGCAAGAACGGCCTGTGGAGCCTCGTCGACTTCGGCGTGACGGTTCGCGGCAGCGTGAGCAACGAGCTTCCCGCGTACGGCATTCCGGTGCTCCAGGCCGGGTGGTCCGAGTGGAGCGAGTGCGGGCTGTCCACCGTGGTCAACGATCCGGAGACCTACTGGAAGGCGCTGGACGGCGCGATCACCGCCATGCTCAACGGCGAGGAGATCATCTCGGCCGAGCAGGTCGAGCGGGCGCGGCTCTGGCTGTGGTTCTACCGCAGCGCCACGGACCTCTTCACGCCGCAGGTGCCGCACTGGGAGGTCTGGCCCGCCGACTATCTGCTCAGATCGGTGCGGACCGCGTTCCGGCACATCGAGAGCGACGCGGATCCGCTCTTCGAGGCCGTCGAACGGATGTGGAACCGGCGGGAGCCGGTGCTGACCCGGACCGACCTGCAGGTGCCGGGCCTCGACGCGCTGGGCGCTACGCCCGGACCCGGAGGTGTCCGGTAGTGGCGATCGGTGCCTGGTTCGCCACGGAGTTCGACGATCCGACCCCGACACGGGAGCTTCCCGCGGTGTTCGCCTCGGGCGGCGATCCCGAGGTGCTCCTCGCCGACCAGATGGCCCGGGGCACCGCGATCGTGGGTCGCGTCCAGGGCGCGGCCGGTGCGGTCGTGCTGAAGCTGCGTACCGGTGGCCGGCCCGTCCGCGTCCGGATCGACCTTCATGTCGACGGGGCCTCGCAGTCGGCCTGGTCCCGTGTCGCGTCGCCGACCCGGAGCGACCGCGAACTGCCGCGCCTGGTCATGGTGCGGGCCCAGGGCACGGATCGGGCCGCGGCCCTGATCAGCCGGCAGCGAGGGCGGCTGCGGATCGTGGAGGCCCACGCCTGGGTGGAGTTCGACCTGCGCGCCGACGAGGTCGGCGAGGACGGTCTGCTGATCATCGAACTCGCGGACGCCTCGCTCCCGGGCTGGGCGGCCGGCTCGCTCAGCCCGCTGGCGGCGGTCGGCGTACGCCTCAACCAGGTCGAGGTCACCGCGATCCCCGACGGCGACGCGGGGGCGGGCTCGGGGCGCCTGGCCGGCGCGCCCGCGCAGTGGGCCGGCCTCGTCAGCGCCGGTGGACTGGTGGGGGCACGGGGCCGTGGCCAGGGCCACGCCCGGACCCGGTTCGTCGTGGTGAACGCGAGCGCCGCGTACGTGCGCTGTGGGCTTCGGATCGCGACCGCGTCGGCGCCGCCGGCGGCGTTTCGTCAACCCAGCCAGGACTGGCTGCGTCGGCGGCAGGGCCAGACCGTGCTGAAAGCCTTCCGGGTGGCGCGGCGCGGGGCCGGCCAGGCCCTGTTCGAGGCGTCGCCGTTCACCCGGCCGCCCCACCCGGACCAGCTGGCGGTGCGGGCGGTCAACCTGCTCGACGGCGCCGACTGTCCGGTCAGCGTGAATGCTCGGGCGCAGGACGCGCTCGACGTGGTCGTCGAGCGTACGGCCCCCGGACCTGTGCTGATCGGGCTGGCCGACGCCGAGGCCACCGCGTTGCGGCGACGGGTGTCCGAGATCGTCTGCCAGGTCGTCGAGTTGGAGTGGTGACCGTTGACTGACCAGAGCTGTCACGACCTGGTGCTCACGCAGGACGCGGCGACCAACCAGGAGACGATCGAGCGGCTGCTGGCCGCCGAGCCAGGTGGGACCGTACGGCTGCCGGCGGGCACCTTCCCACTGGCCCGGGGAATCGTCCTCGGCTCCGGCTGGACCCTGGCCGGCGCGGGGCACGGCGAGGGGCCCGTGACGACCTGGCTGACCTCGTCCGCGTCGGATGGTCAGCCCATCGTCCAGGTGCTCGGCTCACAGGTGGTGGTCGAGGACATCGGCTTCCGACCGCCGCCGTGCTCGCCCGGCGAGCACGGCGGTGACCGGGGCACCGCCATCACCATCGGCAGCTACCTCTACCCGGCCGAGGCGGAGTGGATCGAGGGGATCCGGATCCGGCGGGTCCGGGTCGAGCGCGGCGACACCCGGGCCGCCAACTGCATCGCGGTGGTCGGGGCGGTACGCGACATCACCATCTCCGATGTGTCGATCGTGGGTGGTTGCACCGGCATCGCCGTGCACTGGGGAGCGGTCGGTGCGGGCGTCGACTCGATCGTCGGACCCTCCTACCACCCGCACCACCTCACCATCTCCGACCTGCACGTCTCCGACGCCTTCGAGGGGTTCTACCTCAGCTCCGTGCACGACGTCGAGGTGGACCGGGTCCGGCTGTCGGACGTCGAGATCGGTTTCCGGCTGCTGCCCGGCGACAACACGGACCGCTTCCACTCCTCGACCGGCAACCAGGTCGGCCAGCGGATCCGGGTGTCAGGTGCCTGGGTTTCCTGGAACGGCCCGCTGTACGCGATACGTATCGCGGGCTGGGGGCGCAGCGAGATCGACCACTCGATCCGGGTGCTCGAATACCGGGACGTGCTGGTGCAGGAGTGCACCCTGGTGCCGCTGCCGCTCGCCACGCCCGAATCCGGCGACCCGCTACGTCCGCGCTCGCCCGTCGTGATCGAGCAGGCGCCCGGGGTGGTCCTGGACAGGATCCGGATCGACTCGCGACAGAGCAGCTGAATCCTCATCGGTCGAGCTGGGCCGGCCGGTGCCGATGGCGCCCGAGCCCGGGCACCGGCACGCATGGTTGATCTCCACCCTGCGCAATCGCGCTGAGCTGCCGAGATAACGCTCTCACAGATAGTGGTGGAGCGCTTGACTGGCCCCGATCCTGACGCAACGATGTACTTCCATGCCTCATGCTCGCGGCGGCGACGGCGCGTCGGGCGAGCCGCGACCATGACGGCACCACCACCACCTCCCGCACCCCACCAGGCGTGATCGGCGCACGCTTCCACCACCGAAGCGAAAGGACCCACCGTGCGCAGATCCCTGAGAGCGTGGCTCGGTGCTGCGCTGAGCGCGATCCTCGTGGTGGGCGGCATCGCCGCCGTGCCCTCCGCGGCCAGCGCCGCACCGTTCAGCGTGCTCGTGTTCAGCAAGACCGCCGGATTCCGGCACGGCTCCATCGCCCCCGGCATCGCCGCCATCGGGCAACTCGGCGCCGCCAACGGGTTCACCGTCGAGACCACCGAGGACTCGGCCCAGTTCACCGACGCCAATCTCGGCCGGTTCGCCGCGGTGATCTGGCTGTCCACCACCGGCGACGTGCTCAACGCCGCCCAGCAGGCCGCCTTCGAGCGCTACATCGCCGGCGGTGGCGGGTACGTGGGCGTGCACGCCGCCGCCGACACCGAGTACGAGTGGTCCTGGTACGGCGGGCTGGTCGGCGCCTACTTCGCCTCACACCCGGCCAACCAGACCGCCACCATCAAGGTCGCCGACCAGGTGCACCCGTCCACGGCGACGCTGCCGCAGCGGTGGACCAGGCTGGACGAGTGGTACAACTACCGCAGCAACCCGCGGGGCAGTGTGCACGTGCTGGCAACGCTGGACGAGAGCACGTACACCGGCGGGAGCATGGGGTACGACCACCCGATCTCCTGGTGCCACAACTACTCCGGCGGCCGGGCCTGGTACACCGGCCTCGGTCACACCGACGAGTCGTACGCCGAGCCGAACTTCCGCCAGCACCTGCTCGGCGGCATCCTGGGCGCGGCCGGCGCGGTCGAGGCCGAGTGCGGCGCCACCGTCGACACCAACTTTCAACGGGTCGAGCTGGCCAGGGGTGCGGCCGAGACCGGCGAGCCGATGAGCCTGACCGTGTTGCCCGACCGGGGCGTGCTGCACACCGCCCGCAACGGCGTGATCCGGCACACCGACGCGGCCGGCAACACCAGGATCGCCGCAACGCTGCCGGTCTACACCGGGGACGAGGAGGGCCTGCAGGGCATCAAGGCGGACCCGAACTTCGCCACCAACCGCTGGGTGTACGTGTTCTACGCGCCACCGCTGGACACCCCCGGCGGCGGCGCACCCGCCACCGGTACGCCCGCCGACTTCGCCCGCTGGGACGGCGTGAACCGGCTCTCCAGGTTCACCGTCAACGCGGACAACACCCTCAACCTGGCCAGCGAGACGCTGGTCCTGGACGTGCCGACCAGCCGGGGCATGTGTTGCCACGTCGGTGGTGACATGGACTTCGACGCGGCCGGCAACCTCTACCTGTCCACCGGCGACGACACCAACCCGTTCGACTCGGCCGGGTTCACCCCGATCGACGAGCGGGCCGGCCGCAATCCGGCCTTCGACGCTCAGCGCACCTCGGCGAACAGCAACGACCTGCGCGGCAAGGTGCTGCGGATCAGGCCGAGCGCGTCAGGTGGCTACACCATTCCGGCCGGCAACATGTTCGCTCCGGGTACCGCGCGCACCCGCCCGGAGATCTACGCGATGGGTTTCCGCAACCCGTTCCGGATGAGCGTGGACAAGGCCACCGGCATCGTCTATCTCGGCGACTACGGTCCGGACGCGGGCACCGCCGACCCGAACCGGGGGCCGGCGGGCAACGTGGAGTTCGCCCGCGTCGACCGGCCCGGCTTCTACGGCTGGCCGTACTGCACCGCCCGCAACGACGCCTACAACGACTACACGTTCCCGTCCGGACCGTCCGGGCCGAAGTTCGACTGCGCGGGCGGCCCGGTGAACAACTCGCCCAACAACACCGGCATCACCCAGCTGCCGCCGGCCGTCTCGGCGTGGCTGCCGTACGGCGGTTCCGGCTCGCCTCCGGAGTTCACCGGCGGCGGTCTGTCCCCGATGGGCGGACCGGTGTACCGGTACGACCCGGCCAACCAGTCCGACGTGGCGTTCCCGGAGTACCTCGACGGAACCTACTTCGCCGGTGAGTTCGGCCGGCGTTGGATCAAGAACATCAAGCTCGACGCGGCCGGTCAGCCATTCAAGATCAACCCGTTCCCGTGGACCGGCACGCAGGTGATGGACATGGAGTTCGGCCCCGACGGCGCGCTCTACGTGCTCGACTACGGCACCGGCTGGTTCAACGGCGACGCCAACTCGGCGCTCTACCGCATCGAGTACGCCCGCGCGGGACGCGCCCCGGTACCGAGGGTCAGCGCCACCCCGACCAGTGGCGTCGCCCCGCTGAACGTGCAGTTCTCGTCGGCGGGCACGCTCGATCCGGACGGCGACCCGATCACCTACGCCTGGGACTTCGACAACAACGGCACCACCGACTCGACCGCGGCGAACCCCAGCCACACCTACACCACCAACGGGACCCGCAGCCCGACCCTGACGGTCCGGGACAGCACCGGCAAGACCGCCACCGCGAGCACCGTCATCACGGTCGGCAACAGCGCCCCGGTGGTGACCGTGAACACCCCGTTGAACGGGCGGACGTTCGCCTTCGGTGACGCGGTGCCGTTCAGCGTCACCGTCACCGACGCCCAGGACGGCACGATCGACTGCTCCCGGGTGAAGGTGAACTACGTCCTCGGACACGACTCGCACGGCCACCAACTCGCCAGCGTGCAGGGCTGCACCGGGGTCATCCAGACCTCGGTCGACGGTGAGCACGACACCGCGGCGAACATCTTCGGCATCATCGACGCCGAGTACACCGACCTCGGCGGTGGCGGCCAACCGCCGCTGACCACGCACACCCAGGCGGTGCTGCAACCCCGGACCCGCCAGGCCGAGCACTTCGGCGACTCGTCCGGCGTCCAGGTCACCACGCCGGGCAGCGCACAGGGTGGCGCGGCCGTCGGCTACATCGACAACAACGACTGGATTTCGTTCCAGCCGTACAACCTGACCGGCGTCGGGTCGTTCAGCGCCCGGGTCGGCGCACCGGCCGGGGCCGGCGGCACGCTGGAGCTACGGGTCGACTCGCCGACCGGGCCGCTGGTCGGCTCGGCCACCGTGGTACCCACCGGCGGGTACGCCACGTTCGCCACCGTGACCGGCGCGGTCACCGCCCCGACCGGCACCCGGACCCTCTTCCTGGTCTTCAAGGGCGGCGGCGCGATGTACGACCTGGACGAGTTCACCCTCTCCACCGCACCCGGCGGCGATCCGGATCCCGATCCCGACCCGGGCGTCAACCTGGCGCAGGGCAAGCCGGCCCGGGCATCCAGTGCCGAGGGCGCATTCGTCGCGGCCAACGCGTTCGACGGCGCGCCCGGCACCCGGTGGAGCAGCGAGTTCAGTGACCCGCAGTGGATCGACGTGGACCTGGGCGCCAGTCACGCCATCAATCGGGTCAAGCTGACCTGGGAGGCGGCGTACGGCAGCGGGTACCAGATCCAGACCTCGCCGGACGGGGTCAACTTCACCACGATCCGGACGGTGACCGGCGGGGACGGTGGGGTGGACGAGCTGACCGGGTTGAGCGGCACCGGGCGCTACGTCCGGCTCGCCGGCACCAGTCGTGGTACCGCCTGGGGATACTCCCTGTTCGAGTTCGAGGTGTACGGCGGCACCAGCGGCCCGACCGGCACCAACCTGCTGCTGAACAGACCGACGTTGACCTCCAGCGACGAGGGAGCCGGCCTGTCCGGTGCCCAGGCGGTGGACGGCAGCCTCACCACCCGCTGGTCGAGCCAGTTCGCCGATCCGCAGTGGATCCGGGTGGACCTGGGCAGCCCGACGGCGATCGGCCGGGTCAAGCTCAGCTGGGAGGGGGCGTACAGCAGCTCGTACGTCATCCAGACCTCGAACAACGGCACCACCTGGGTCGACGTGAAGTCGGTGACCGGGGCCGACGGCGGGGTGGACGAGCACACCGCGCTCGGTGCCAACGGCCGCTATCTGCGGATCTACGGCACCGCCCGCGGCACGGTGTGGGGACACTCGCTCTGGGAGTTGGAGGCGTACGCCGGCTGAGCGGCATCGGCGGCGTGGCCGGCCGGCCGGCACGGAGCCGGGCCGGCCGGCCACGCCGCCATCCGGGCGCGGGGTCACCCGACCGGGGCTAGGGCCACCCGCACCGGGGGTCCGGAGCGGATCGGCCGGCGACGGATGAGCCACTCCGCGAGGACCACGTTGATCAGCCAGGCGGCGGCCATCGTGCCGGTCTTGCTCGACATCGTCAGCGGGCCGACCGCGGCCATCCAGGCCAGCTGGGTGAGGAACTGGGTGCCCGCACCCACGCCGATCGCGTAGCCGCGGATCATCCAGGCGCGGTGCCGGGCGAAGTCGCGTCGCCGGACTGCCACGACGCCGACCACGATCGACATGGCCATGACCACGCTGACCACCACCCGGATGACGGCCAGCGCATCACCGTCGAGCGCGGCGCGCGGCATGAACAGCGTCAGCCACAGGCCGGTCAGCGCGGTGAGCAGCCCGAAGGGGACGAGCAGCCGTCCCGCGGCCCGGTGCCAACCCCGGCGACGGCGGCGGAAACGGGGCGCGAACTGGAAGGCACCGAGGAAGCTGAAGACGGTGACGCTGACGATGTGCAACACCACGGGTACGGGTGCCGACGCGATCCGATCGCCGTCCGGCAGCACCGGGGCACCACCGGCCAGCTCGGCCAGCCGGAGGCTGCCGGCGATCACCGGGACGGCGCTGAGCACCAGCAGGCCGGTGGGAATGAGCCAGTTCGACCTGGCGGAAGACTTCATGGCGGTGACGTCCCTTCTCGTTGCTCGGTTCGTCCGGCATCGATCCTCGCGCCGGCTGCGCCGGGACTCATCGCAGCGCGGGCCACAACCTTCTCGGCCGATGGTCGGTGGCGCCGGCCGTACTTTGGGCCGGTCCGTTCGCCGCCTGGGCTGCGTACCATCGGGTTGTGCGCGAGCTTCTCCGCTCCGTGTGGGCCGAGCCCGGTGCCCCGGACCCGCCGGCAGCGCGCTGGCGGGACTGGGTGCTCGTGGCCATGGTCATGGCGCTCGCCACCCTGGAAGGTCTGCTCCGCTCCGACCTGCTGACCCCGGCCGCGTCCATGATCATCGCGCTGGCGCTGGCCCCCACCCTGTTGTGGCGTCGGACCAGGCCGCTGCCGATGGTGGCGATCGTCTTCATCGCCACCGGTGTCGCTCCGCTGTTCATCGGCCACGAGCCGGAGCTGGTCACCATGGTGTACGTGCTGCTCCTGCCGTACGCGTTGTTCCGCTGGGGTTCCGGCCGACAGGCGGTGGCCGGCGCGGCGCTCATCCTCGCCAAGATCGGTCTGTCGGTTCCCTTCGGTCACCTCGACCTGGCGGACATGCTCGTCGGGTTCGTGGTGATGTTCGCGGCCTTCGCCCTGGCGATCGCGTTCCGGTACCGGGCCCGGCTCTGGGCTCGCGGGCTGGACCAGGCCAAGCTGCTGGAACGGGAGCGACTCGCCCGCGACCTGCACGACACGGTGGCGCACCACGTCTCCGCGATGGCGATCCGCGCGCAGGCCGGCATCGCGGTGGCGCAGACCCGACCGGACGCCGCGGTCGACGCGCTGCGCGTGATCGAGGCCGAGGCGAGCCGGGCGCTGGCCGAGATGCGCACGATGGTGCGGGTGCTGCGCCGGGCCCGACCGGCGGAGCTGACGCCGAGCCCGGGCATCCCTGATCTCGCCCGGCTGGCGAGCCGGTCGTCGCCCGGTCCCGTGGTCGACGTGCAGCTGCACGGCGACCTCGACGGCATCCCGTCGACCATCGGGACCGCGATCTACCGCCTCGCGCAGGAGTCGGTCACCAACGCGCGACGCCATGCCCGGCACGCGACCCGGATCGAGGTCCGGGTCGCCGCCGACGCCGGGTCGGTACGCCTGCGGGTCAGCGACGACGGCGACCCCAGTTCGATCCGTCCCGCCGGGCCCGGCGGGTTCGGCATCGTCGGCATGACGGAACGTGCCGGGCTGCTCGGTGGCACCTGCGAGGCCGGCCCCAACGCCGAGCGGGGTTGGACGGTGGCCGTGGCGTTGCCCCGCACACCGACGGCCGCATAATCGCGGGTATGGCCATCCGCGTGGTCGTCGCCGACGACCAGGAGATCGTGCGTACCGGTTTGACGATGATCCTCGACGCCCAGCCCGACATCGAGGTCGTGGGGGAGGCCGCCGACGGCCGGCGGGCCGTCGAGTTGGCCCAGCGCCTGCGCCCGGACGTGTGTCTGCTCGACATCCGGATGCCCGGCGTGGACGGCATCGAGGCAACCCGTCGGCTCGCCGGTCCCGCCGTCGCCGAACCCCTCGCCGTCGTCGTCATCACCACGTTCGACCTCGACGAGTACGTCTACGCGGCACTCCGCGCGGGAGCGCGCGGGTTCCTGCTCAAGGACGCCGGCACCGCCCTGCTCACCCAGGCCGTGCGGGCCGCCGCCGCGGGTGACGCGCTGATCGCGCCGAGCGTCACCACCCGGCTGCTCAGGGCGTTCGCCGACGCGGGCCCGGCCGCACCGCCGAGGCAGCCGGTCGACGCGCTCACCGACCGGGAGGAGGAGGTGCTCGTCGCCGTCGCGCGGGGGCGTACCAACACCGAGATCGCCGACGAGCTGTACATCAGCCTCAGCACCGTGAAGACCCACGTCGCCAGCCTGATGGGCAAGATCGGCGTCCGGAACCGGGTGGAGATCGCGATGTGGGCGTACGAGACCGATCGCGTCCGCAGGGGACTCGGACGGCCGAGGTAGTCACCGGCCACCGTACTTTCGGCCGACGCGACTCGTGCCGCGGACCGGTGCGGTTGCGGCCCGTACGCCGACGACCGGCATCGACCGGAAGCGCCAAGATGGCCGACATGAAGGCGATCGTTCAGCAGACGTACGGCGCACCGGACGTGTTGCGACTCGAAGAGGTCGACCGGCCGGTGCCGGCCCGGCACCAGGTGCTGGTGCGGGTGCACGCGGCCTCGGTCAACGCGCGGGACTGGCACGTGTTGCGGGGTGACCCGTACCTCGCGCGACTGGCCCTGCCCACGGTGTTCGGCCCGCGCGGACCCAGGCAGCGGATACGCGGAACCGACTTCGCCGGGCGGGTCGAAGCGGTCGGCTCCGATGTGGACCGGTTCCGCCCCGGCGACGAGGTGTACGGCGACCTGGGCGACGCCCACGGGGCGTTCGCCGAGTACGTCTGCGCCGCCGCCGACGAGATCGAGTTCAAGCCGGCCAACCTCAGTTTCGCGCAGGCGGCCACGATGCCGCTGGCCGGCAGCACCGCCCTGATGGGCCTGCGTGACGTGGGACGCCTGCGGGCCGGCCAGCACGTCCTGATCAACGGTGCCTCGGGCGGTGTGGGTACGTTCGCCGTCCAGATCGGCAAGGCGTCGGGGGCCGAGGTGACGGCGGTGTGCAGCACCAGGAACGTGGACCTGGTGCGCTCCCTGGGCGCCGACGTCGTCGTGGACTACACCACGGAGGATTTCACCCGCCTCGGCCGGCGTTACGACGTGCTGTTCGACCTGGTGGGCAATCGCCGGCTCGGCGAACTGCGGCGGGCGTTGGCGCCCGGCGGGACGTTGGTGCTCTCCGGTGGGGGGACGTTCCGGGGCCGTCCCGGGATCGTCGGGCCGATGGGCCTGATCATCTCCGCGCAGGCGGTGGCCCGTTTCGTCCGCGAGCGGATCGTCGTGCTCGGCACCCCGCCGAGCCGCGAACTGCTGGCGGGGCTGCGTGAACTAGCCGAATCCGCTCGGGTGACCCCGGTCATCGACCGCACCTACCCGCTCGTCGAGGTACCCGAGGCGATCCGGTACCTGGAGGGCGAGCACGCCCGTGCCAAGGTCGCCATCACCGTCTGAGTCGAGTGTCTTCACACGGCGTTCACGGCGACGTTCGCTGGACAGGGATCAATTGATCGCGATGTCTGTGACAATTCAGGTCGTCCCTGTCATGCCCCCAGTCGGGATCCCCCACCCGCCGTGGCAGGAGACAGTCAGGAGTCGCCCAGTGGCTCGCGTACGCAAGGCCGCCCTCGCCTCGGTGGCCGCCGTCGTCCTGTCCGTCATGCTGGCCCCACCGCCGGCCCAGGCCACCCCGCCCAACATCCCCTCGCACAGCACGGCGGTGAGCCGGCTGAACTCGCTCACCGTCGCGGCCGAGTCCCACCAGTCCAGCTACAACCGCGACCTGTTCCCGCACTGGATCACCATCACCGGCACCTGCAACACCCGGGAGCAGGTACTCAAGCGCGACGGCAGCAACGTCGCCGTCGACTCGAGCTGTTACCCGACCTCCGGATCCTGGTACAGCCCGTACGACGGGGTGACCCGCACGAACCCGGCCGAGATCTCCATCGATCACGTGGTGCCGCTGGCCGAGGCGTGGCGGTCCGGAGCGTGGTCCTGGACCACCGCACGGCGTCAGACCTACGCCAACGACCTCGGCGGCCCTGAGCTGTGGGCGGTCACCGGCAGCGTCAACTCGTCCAAGGGCGACAAGGACCCGGCTGCCTGGAAGCCACCGCGTGCCGCGTTCCACTGCACCTACGCGCGGGCCTGGATCCAGGTGAAGTGGTACTACGGCCTCTCCGTGCAGAGTGCGGAGAAGTCGGCGCTCAGCAGCATGCTGAACACCTGCTGACGGGCACTCTTCTCGCCGGGTACTCCGGCTGGTAGCTGCGGTGTGGGGCGGGCCGCCATCGGCGGTCCGCCCCACCTTTCGGGGAGCGGAAGTCCAGCCTTTCGGTTAGGGTTTTCATATCCACCGGGGGGTTGCGGCCAGACGGCCGACCCGTCACCCGAACCGCGACCCGCTCCGGCCGGCACCACGACGAGGAGGGGAAAATCGATGACGAACTCTGCTCCGCCGGGCTCGGCCGCCGAGTTGTTCGAGCGGGCGGCCCCGACCTACGACCGCACGGGAGTGTCCTTCTTCGGCCCGCTCGGTGCCGAACTTGTCCGGCGTGCCGACATCCGGCCGGGTGACCGGGTCCTCGACGTCGGCTGCGGCCGGGGTGCGGTCCTCTTCCCGGCGGCCGAGGCGACGGGACCGACCGGGCACGTGACGGGCACCGACCTCGCTCCCGCCATGGTCACCCTCACTGCCGAGGACGCCGCCCGGGCGGGCCTGACCCAGGTCGACGTGCTGGTCGACGACGCCCAGCGGCCCGATTTCCCGCCCCGCAGCTTCGACGCAGTCCTGGCCGGCCTGGTCGTCTTCCTGCTGCCCGATCCGCAGCAGGCGCTGCGGTCCTACGCGCGACTGCTGCGACCCGCCGGCCGCCTGGCGGTCAGCACCTTCGCGGCCCAGGATCCGGCGTTCGACGCCGCCATGGCCGCACTGGCGGCGCATCTGCCGGCCGACCAGGCACGACCGGCTCCCCCGGACGACCCGTTCGCCGACGAGACGAGGATCGGCGCGACGATGGCCGCAGCGGGGCTCACCGTGACCGAGATCGGCAAGCACCGGATCGAGAGCCGGTTCCGCGACGTCGGTCACTGGACGGAATGGATGTGGTCGCACGCCGGTCGGGCGCTGCTGGGGCGCGTGCCGGCCGAGCGGCTGGACGCCGCCACGGCCGACGCCGCGCGGGCGCTCGACGGTGCCCGCACCCCCGACGGCGGCCTCTGCCTGAGGACGACCATCAGGATCACGGTCGCGATGCCCGCCACGTCGCACCAGGGGTGATCGTCACTAGTCGATCCTTGGCAGCGACGAAATGCCCCAGATCGACGCGGTGGGAGTGGCGGTCAGGGACGGTGGATCGGGCTGTTCAGGTGGGTGAGAGGGCGGCCCGAGCCGTCCCAGGCGGTGGAGATGATCTCGGCGGCGATCGCCACCGCGGTCTCCTCCGGCGTCCGTGCCCCGAGGTCCAGTCCGATGGGTGAGCGGAGCCGGGACAGTGCCGCCTCGTCCACACCCGCCTCGCGCAGCCGACGCAGCCGGTCGGAGTGGGTGCGTCGGCTGCCCATCGCGCCGATGTAGCGCGCCGGCGTGCGCAGGGCGACCTCCAGCAGCGGCACGTCGAACTTCGGGTCGTGGGTCAGCACGCACAGCACCGTGCGCTCGTCGACAGCCGTCGACTCGAGGTACCGGTGGGGCCACTGGACGACGAGTTCGTCCACGTCCGGGAAGCGCTTACGGGTGGCGAAGACCGGGCGGGCGTCGCAGACCGTGACGTGGTGACCGAGGAACCGACCGATCCGGGCCACCGCCGCGGCGTAGTCGATCGCCCCGAAAACGATCATCCGCGGCGGGGGCACGTACGACTGGACGAAGACGGACACCTCGTCGAGCCGCTGCTGGCCGTGCGTACCGAGGTGGATGGTGCCGGTCGAGCCGAGCGCGAGCATCCCGGCCGCCTGCCGCGCCGCCGCGCGGTCCAGGTCGGGATCGCCGAGACTGCCGGCCACCCGGTCGGGCCAGACGACCAACTGCCCGTCCCCGGCCGAGGCGGTGGCGACCGGCTGGCGGCCGGCGATCGCGGCGAGCACCTCGTCGAACTCGGTCAACCCGCAATCCGGTTGGACCAGGATCTCCACCGTGCCGCCGCAGGTCAGACCGACACCGAACGCGTCGTCGTCGCTGACGCCGTAGATCTCCGTGCGAGCCTTGCCGGTCGCGATCGAGTCCAGGCAGAGCTCGTAGACGGCACCCTCGACACATCCGCCCGAGACGCTGCCCAGGACCTCGCCGTCGGCCGAGACCGCCATGGTCGCGCCCGGCTGTCGGGGTGCGGACCGCCAGGTCCGTACGACGGTCGCCACGGCGAACGAGACGCCGGCGGCACGCCAGGCCCGCAGTCCGTCGACGATCTCCCGCATGGCAGCACGATCCGTGGCGGGCGGCGGCACCGTCAACGCCGACCTAAGCAAATGCTTAGGTCGGCGTTGACTTCGGCACCCGCCGCGACCAGATTCTGCCGGGGACTGCGGAGGTGCGAGATGCAAGTTCCGGCACCGTTCGAATACGAGCGAGCCACCAGTGTGGACCACGCCATCGGCCTGCTGGAGCGGCTGGGCAGCACGGCGCGACTGATCGCCGGCGGGCACAGTCTGCTGCCGATGATGAAGCTTCGCCTGGCCAACTTCGACTACCTGATCGACATCAACGATCTGCACGCGGACCTCGGCTACATCCGGCCCGGACGCGACGAGATACGGATCGGCGCCCTCACCCGGCACCGCGAACTGCTCGAGTCGGCCGAACTGGCCACCGCGTTCCCGATCTTCGCCGAGGCGGAGCGGGTGATCGCCGACCCGGTCGTGCGCAACCGGGGCACGTTGGGTGGCTCGCTCTGCCAGGCGGATCCGTCCGAGGACCTGTCCGCCGTCTGCACCACGTTGGACGCGAGCTGCGTCATCCGTGGGCCGGGCGGCACCGAACGGGTCGTGTCGATGGAGGAGTTCCACGTCGGGCCGTACGAGACGGCGGTCGGCGACGCGGAGATGCTCGTCGAGGTCCGGCTGCCGGTGCGGCCGGGCGGCGGCAGCGCGTACGAGAAGGTCGAGCGGCGGGCCGGCGACTGGGCCGTGGTCTCGGCCGGCGCGGCGGTCTGGCTCGACGGCGGCGTGATCTCCGACGCCCGGGTCGGGCTCGCCGCGGTCGGCCCGAACACCACGGGCATGCCCGAGGTCTCGGCGGCGCTGCGCGGGCAGGAGCCCACCGAGAGTCTGTTCGAGCGGGCCGGGGCGGTCGCGGCGGCCAGCTGCGACCCGGTGACCGACCAGCGCGGCAGCGCGGACTACAAGCGGCATCTGGCCGCCGAGCTGACCAAGCGGGCCCTGCGTCGGGCCGCCGAGCGGGCGAGGAGCTGAGCATGCGGGTCACGATGACCGTCAACGACGTCGAGGTCACCCGGGAGATCGAGGGCCGGCTGCTGCTGGTGCACTTCCTGCGGGACACGCTGGGCCTGACCGGCACGCACTGGGGCTGCGACACCAGCAACTGCGGCACGTGCGTGGTCTGGCTGGACGGCGAGCCGGTGAAGTCCTGCACGGTGCTGGCCGCGATGGCCGGCGGCCACCAGGTGCGTACGGTCGAGGGCCTGGCGAAGGGTGCCGAACTCGACCCGGTCCAGCAGGGCTTCATGCAGTGCCACGGCCTGCAGTGCGGCTTCTGCACACCGGGGATGATGATGACCGCCCGGGCGCTGCTCGACCGGAATCCGGATCCGAGCGAGGCGGAGATCCGCGAGGCGATCTCGGGCCAGATCTGCCGCTGCACCGGCTACGCGACCATCGTCCGCTCGGTCCGCTGGGCGGCCGTGCACGAGGCGAACGCCGCCGCACAGCTCACCGAGACCACGGAATCACCCGCAGTCGGCGAGATCGACAACGCCGGCCAGCCTGCCGGGAGCCCCGCATGACCACGGTGCACGAACGCGTCGACACCTTCCACGACAACGACCAGAAGCCCGTCGGATACGGCCGGATGCTGCGCAAGGAGGACCCGCGCTTCGTCCGAGGCCGGGGCCGGTACGTCGACGACGTCCAACTGCCCGGCATGCTGCACCTGGCGATCCTGCGGTCGCCGGTCGCGCACGCCCGCATCGTCGGCATCGACACCAGCGCCGCCGAGGCCTCGCCGGGGGTCAAGGCGGTCGTGACCGGGGCGATGCTGGCCGAGCTGAACCTGGCCTGGATGCCGACCCTCTCCAACGACGTGCAGGCCGTGCTCGCCACCGACAAGGTCCGCTTCCAGGGCCAGGAGGTGGCGTTCGTGGTCGCGGAGGACCGCTACGCCGCGCGGGACGCGCTCGAACTGATCGACGTCGAGTACGACATCCTCGATCCGGTGGTCGATGCCCGTCGCGCGTTGGAGCCGGGCGCACCGGTGATCCGCGACGACCTGGAGGGCAAGACCGACAACCACTGCTTCGACTGGGAGACCGGCGACGAGGCGGCCACCGAGGCGGTGTTCGCCCGTGCTGACGTGGTGGTCACCGAGGACATCGTCTA
This sequence comes from Micromonospora phaseoli, assembly GCF_900109115.1. Classification (GTDB taxonomy): domain Bacteria; phylum Actinomycetota; class Actinomycetes; order Mycobacteriales; family Micromonosporaceae; genus Micromonospora; species Micromonospora phaseoli. Next base: position 541,656 of record NZ_FNYV01000002.1, on the reverse strand, counting down.
TCCACGGGTGCACCCGGCGCCGATGGAGACCTGCGGGGCGGTGGCCGACTTCGACGCGGTCGACGGCCGGCTGCGGCTCTGGTCCACCACCCAGGCACCGCACGCGCACCGCACCCTGTACGCCATCGTGGCCGGCATTCCGGAGCACAAGATCCAGGTGATCGCGCCGGACATCGGCGGCGGGTTCGGCAACAAGGTGCCCATCTATCCCGGGTACGTCTGCGCGATCGTCGGCTCGATCGTCACCGGTAAGCCGGTGAAGTGGATGGAGGACCGGTCGGAGAACCTGATCAGCACCGGCTTCGCCCGCGACTACATCATGCGCGGCGAGATCGCGGCCACCCGGGACGGGCGGATCCTGGCCATCCGCACCAACGTGCTCGCCGACCACGGCGCCTTCAACGGCACCGCCGCGCCGGTCAAGTACCCGGCCGGCTTCTTCGGCGTCTTCACCGGCAGCTACGACATCGAGGCCGCCTACTGCAAGATGACCGCGGTCTACACGAACAAGGCGCCCGGCGGTGTCGCGTACGCCTGCTCGTTCCGCATCACCGAGGCCGTCTACCTGGTCGAGCGGATCGTCGACTGCCTCGCCGACGAGTTGGGCATGGACCCGGCCGAGCTGCGGCTGAAGAACTTCATCCAGCCGGAGCAGTTCCCGTACACCACGAAGACCGGCTGGGTGTACGACTCCGGCGACTACGAGCCCACCATGCGGCTGGCGATGGAGATGGCCGGGTACGCCGAGCTGCGCCGGGAGCAGGAGGAGAAGCGGGCCCGGGGTGAGTTGATGGGCATCGGCATCGCCTTCTTCACCGAGGCCGTCGGCGCGGGACCCCGCAAGAACATGGACATCCTCGGACTGGGCATGGCCGACGGCTGCGAGCTGCGCGTGCATCCGACCGGCAAGGCCGTGGTCCGGCTGAGCGTGCAGTCCCAGGGCCAGGGGCACGAGACGACGTTCGCACAGATCGTCGCCGAGGAGATCGGCATCCCGCCGGCCGACATCGACGTGGTGCACGGCGACACCGACAACACGCCGTTCGGCCTCGGCACGTACGGCAGCCGGTCGACGCCGGTGTCGGGGGCCGCCGCCGCGCTGGTCGCCCGCAAGGTCCGCGACAAGGCCCGGATCATCGCCTCCGGCATGCTCGAGGTCTCCGTCGCCGACCTGGAGTGGTCCAAGGGCGCGTTCCACGTCACGGGCGACCCGGGCAAGTCCGTCACCATCCAGGACATCGCCCTGCGCGCGCACGGCGCCGGCGACCTGCCCGAGGGCGTCGAGGGCGGGCTGGAGGCGCAGATCTGCTACAACCCGTCCAACCTGACCTACCCGCACGGCGCGTACATCTGCGTGGTGGACGTCGATCCCGGCACCGCCCAGGTGACGGTGCGCCGGTTCATCGCGGTCGACGACTGCGGCACCCGGATCAACCCGATGATCATCGAGGGGCAGGTGCACGGCGGTCTGACCGACGGGGTCGGCATGGCGCTGATGGAGATGATCGCGTTCGACGAGGACGGCAACTGCCTCGGCGCGTCGATGATGGACTACCTGATCCCGACGGCGCTGGAGGTGCCCGACTGGGAGACCGGCTTCACCGTCACCCCGTCACCGCACCACCCGATCGGCGCCAAGGGCGTGGGGGAGTCGGCCACCGTCGGCTCGCCGCCGGCGATCGTCAACGCGGTCGTGGACGCCCTCAAGCCCTTCGGCGTACGGCACGCCGACATGCCGTTGACGCCCTCGCGGGTCTGGGACGCGATGCGCGGTCACGCGCAGCCGCCGATCTGATGGCAGCCATGGCGACGATCACCGACCGGGCTCGCGCGCTGACCGCGGCGCGCGAGCCGTTCGTCCACGCCACGGTGGTCCGCGCCCAGGAGCCGACGTCGGCGCGACCGGGTGACGCCGCGGTGATCCTCCCGGACGGGTCGATCGAGGGTTTCGTCGGCGGGGCGTGCGCGGAGAATTCGGTACGCGCGGCAGCGCTCGACGCCCTACGGGACGGGAACACCCTGCTGCTGCGGGTCCTGCCCGTTGACGCGGCCACCTTCCCCGACACCCCGGGTGCCCGGGTGGTGGTCAACCCGTGCCACTCGGGTGGCGCGATCGAGATCTTCCTTCGGCCGGTGCTGCCCGCGCTGCTGCTCGGGCTGGCCGGCAGCACACCGATCAGCGCGGCGGTGGCGCGGCTGGCGGAGTTCTGCGACTTCGACCTCGCCCCGCCCGGCGACTACCGGGGCGCGACCGCCGTCGTGGTGGCCGGACTCGGTAAGGGTGAGCAGGACGAGATCCGGGCCGCGCTGGAGGCCGGCGTGGGCTTCGTCGCGCTGGTCGCCAGCCGCAGGCGGGCCGCGGCCCTGCTCGACGAGATGGAGCTGACCGACGTCGAACGGGCCCGGATCCATTCGCCGGCCGGGTTGGACATCGGAGCGCGTACCCCGGCGGAGATCGCCCTGTCGATCATGGCCGAGGTGGTCCGGGCCGTCCGGGTCGACGGCCTGGCACCGGCGGGCGACATTGCCCCGGCGGGCGGCCCGGCCGCGTCGACGCAACGGCCGGCCGTCGACCCGGTGTGCGGGATGACCGTGCTGGTCGGACCGGAGACGCCGCACGCCCTCGTCGACGGGCAGGAGCACTGGTTCTGCTGCCCGGGTTGCCTCGCGCGTTTCACGGCGGCCTAGCCGTGTTCGTCACCGGTCTGGTGCTCGCGGCCGGGGCGTCCGTACGCCTCGGGGAAGCCAAACAGCTGCTGCCCTACCGTGGGCGTACCCTGCTCGACGCGACCCTGGACGTGGCCCGCTCGTGCGGGTTCGACCAGTTGCTCGTCACGCTGGGCGGCGCGGCCGGTCCGGTCCGCGACCGGGTGGACCTGCGCGGCGTCCAGGTCATCGAGAACCGGGACTTCAGCACCGGTTGCGGGTCGTCGATCAGCACCGCCGTGCGGGCGGTGGACCCACGCGCCGACGGGCTCGTCCTGCTGCTCGGCGACCAGCCCGGTGTACGCGCGGCCGACGTGCGGCGGGTCGCCTCGACGCGGACCGCGCTGGCGGTCTGCCGCTACCAGGACGGGCTGGGGCATCCGTTCCGGCTGGGCCGCGAGGTCTTCGCCGACCTGCACGACCTGCACGGCGACAAGGCCGTGTGGAAGCTGCTGCACTCCGGCCGCCACCCGGTGACCGAGGTGCCCGTCGACGGGCCGGTGCCGATCGACGTGGACACCCGGGCCGACTACGAACGGCTGCTCGCGGGCGAGGCGCGGTGAAGGATCCGCTGGCGCTCGCGCGCCGCCTCGACGCCGTCGACTACCTGGTCGACGACGGTCTGGCGATGGCTCTCTTCCTGGCCCTGAAGCTCGGCAAGCCGCTGCTGCTGGAAGGCGAACCCGGCGTGGGCAAGACCACCGCCGCCAAGGCTCTGGCCCGGGCACTGGACACGCCGCTGATCCGGTTGCAGTGCTACGAGGGCCTGACCGCCGGCGAGGCGCTCTACGAGTGGAACTACCAGCGGCAGTTGCTCGCGATCCGGCTCGCCGAGGCGCAGCACACCCCACTCACCGACGCCGACCTGTTCAGCGCCGAGTTCCTTCAGGAACGGCCGATCCTGCGGGCCGTACGCCATCCGGGGCCGGTGCCGCCGGTGCTGCTGATCGACGAGATCGATCGCGCCGACGACGAGTTCGAGGCGCTGCTGTTGGAGTTCCTCGGCGAGGCCGGCATCACGATTCCCGAGCTCGGCACCTACACCGCGAGCACCCCGCCGGTCGTCGTGCTCACCTCCAACCGCAGCCGTGAGCTGCACGACGCGCTGCGCCGTCGCTGCCTGTACCACTGGATCGAGTACCCGCAGCCGGGCCGGGCAGCCGAGATCGTCCGCCGGGCGGTTCCGGGCGCGGCCGAGCCGCTGATCCGTACCGCGACCGAATTCGTCGGCGGGGTGCGCGGCCTGGAGCTGGACAAGGCGCCCGGGATGGCCGAGGTCATCGACTGGGTCGCCGCGCTGTCCGTGCTGGGCGCGACCGACCTCGCCGCCGACGACGCCCGGTGGACCATCGGCGCCATCGCCAAGACCCCCGACGACCGTGCTGCCGTCGCCACCGCCCTCGGCACCCACCAGGAGAGCCAGCTATGAAGATCAGCAACGAGTTCACGGTCAACGTCCCGATCGAGCGCGCCTGGACGGTCCTCACCGACCTGGAGGGCGTCGCGCCCTGCCTGCCCGGCGCCCAGCTCACCGGCGTCGACGGCGATGTCTACCAGGGCAAGGTGAAGGTCAAGGTCGGACCGGTGGTCTCCGAGTTCGCGGGCACCGCGCGGTTCGCCGAGAAGGACCACACCCGCTACCGGGGCGTGATCGACGCAAAGGGCCGCGACGCCCGCTCGGCGGCCAACGCCGCCGCGCTGGTCACCGCCGCGCTGCGCGCGGACGGCGAGCGCACCGTGGTGAGTGTGGACACCGACCTGCGGATCTCGGGCAAGCTCGCCCAGTTCGGCAGCGGCATGATCAAGGAGGTGTCGGGCAAGCTGCTCGCCCAGTTCGCGGCCAACCTCGAGGCGAAGCTGGCCGCCGAGCAGGATGTCGCGAGCCCGCCGACCCCGCAGCCGGTGGACGCCACCGGGGTACCGGCGACGCCGCCGCCCGCCGCGACGGCCGGCACCGCGCCCGCCGTCCCGCCGTCCGTCGCCGCTGCCGGCACCGCGCCCGCCGAGACCGAGGCGTTGGATCTGCTCGGCATCGCCGGCGGTTCGATAACCAAGCGGGTCGTGCCGGTGCTCGTCGGTCTGGTGGTGGCCGGCGCGGTGATCACCTGGCTGGTCGCGCGGCGGTGACCGCCGTGCTGCGCGGCACCGATCGCGCCGCCTTCGCGGTGGCGCTCGCCGACCGGCTGCGGCACGCCGGGGTGCCCGCCGGCCTCACCCAGGTCGACGACCTGGTCCGGGCGCTCGCCGTCAACCCGCCGGTGCAGCTGTCCACGCTCTACTGGATGGCCCGGATCAGCCTGGTCCGGCGGCACGAGCACCTCGCCACCTTCGACCGGGTCTTCGCGGCGGTCTTCGCCGAGGCGCCACCGCTGCCGCTGACCCGGTCCGCCGTCCCGCCCGGTCGTCGCGACGACGTGCACGTGCCGGTGCCGTCGTCCAGCGCCGACCCGGGGCCGGGTGGCGGTCTGCCCTGGGTGACGCTGCCGCCGGCCGTCGCCGAGGCGGCGGCGTCCGAGGCCGCGCTGCGGCTGCCGGAACGGCGTCCCGCCGCGCTCGCCGGGCTCGCCGACCGGCCGTTCGAGGAGCTCGACGCCGAGCAGGTCGCCCAGCTCGGCGACGCTCTGCGGCAGGCCGTCGCGAACTGGCCGACCCGGCGCAGCCGGCGGCACGTGGTCAGCCCGACCGGCCGGCGGGTCGCGCTGCGGCCCACCATGGCCCGGGCGCGCCGCACCGGCTGGGAGCCGGTCGAGGTGGTCCGCGAGCGGCCGGTCCGCCGAGCACGCCGGGTCGTGCTGCTCTGCGACGTCAGCGAGAGCATGCGGGCACAGGCGGCGGCCTACCTGCACCTGATGCGGGCGTTCGCGACGGTCGCCGATGCCGAGGTGTTCGCGTTCGGGACCAGGTTGAGCCGGCTCACCGCCGTGCTCCGCCAGAGCTCCCCGGTCGAGGCGGTCGAGCAGGCCGGCGCGGCGGTGACCGACCGGTTCGGCGGTACCCGGATCGCCACGAACCTGCGCGCCCTGCTCGCCTCCCGGCACGGTGACGCGCTTCGTGGGGCGGTGGTGGTGATCGGCTCGGACGGTTGGGACAGCGACCCGGCGAGCGAGCTCGCCGCTGCCATGGCGCGACTGCGTCGCCGGGCGCACCGGATCGTGTGGCTGAATCCCCGGGCCGGGACGCCGGGCTTCGTGCCCCGGGTGGCGGGCATGGCCGCCGCGCTGCCCTACTGCGACGGGTTGCTGCCGGCCGCGACGTTCCAGGATCTGATGGACGCTGCCCGTCAGCTCCAGAGCGTCACGTGGACCGCCGGTCTGAAGTGGCCCGCGCTGACGCCCGCGCCGCGCATCATCGCCTGAATCGCCCGCGACGTCGAGGCGAACCGGGACAGCTCGGCGGCGGCCGACGGGGCGCTCGGATCGGTGAGCACCAGCGAGTGCCAGACGGCCTCGGACGTCGCGTGCGGCCCGTCCAGCATCAGCAGCTGGCCGCTGCGGACGTCCGGCGCGACGGTGAACGACAACGCCGGTGTGATGCCCTTGCCGCGTTTCGCCTCGCCCAGCGCGGCCGCATGGCTCTGGAAGATCTGCTGCCGATCGTCGGGTACGGCGAGCCGGCGCAGCATCGCCGGCACCGCGCCCAGGCCGGTCGCCGCCGACGGCCCGAGCAGCCAGGTCTGCTCGCGCAGTTGCGCCGCCGACGCACGCATTCCGGCCAGTGGGTGGTCCGGCCCGACGACGATCAGGAGCCGGTAGTTCATCACCGGACGACAGGCGATCGCCTTGTCCAGCACCGGCGGCTGGGGCCCGATCGCGATGTCCGCGGCCCGGTTGCGCAGCAACGTCTCGAAGGAGTCCGGGTTGCACACGCTGAGTTCGACGTCGAGGTCGGCGGCGCGCCTGGTGAACAGCTCGATCAACCCCGGTGCGGCGAGCTCGGCGAAGAGGCTGGAGGCGGCGACCCGCAGCAGCCGGCGACCACGGGCCGCGGCGTTCACCTCGACGACCGTGCGGTCCTGCAGGCCCAGCAGTTCGGTCGCCCGGCTGGCCAGTCGCAGCCCTCCGGGGGTGAAGGCCAGGCCGACGGCGGTGCGGGAGAACAGCTTGTCACCGAACTCCTTACGCAACTGTCCGATGTGCAGCGAGACGGCGGACTCGGAGACCTCGAGCTGCGTGGCGGCCTGTTTGACCGAGCCCAGCCGGACCACCGCGACGTATGCGCGCAGCTGTGCCGGGGTCATCGACGTCGACCTCTTCTCCACCCCGATCCAACGATCCGGGGTGTGGTGGCGGTGTCGTTCGATCATCCCCGTTCGGCCGCACCGCCGCCAGCCCGTGCCGAGGTACGGATGTGATGTCGATTGCACGGACACGCCGGCACAGCATCTGGGGCCTTGCGCTATCGGGTGGCCCATATATGGTGTCACCCGTAGCTGGTTCGGGCGTCCATCCAGGGCGGCCGAGGCAAGAGGGAATCCGGTGCGAGACCGGAACTGCCCCGCAGCGGTGAGTGGGAACGACCGCCGTCACACAGCACTGGGCCCCGGCCTGGGAAGCGACGGCCAGTAGGAACGCGCGAGCACGCCCACGAGTCCGAAGACCTGCCAGCTCGCCGCCCGCGCTCGCGGGCGGCGGCCGCAGGCTGCGCGGGACGGCCGACGCCATCAACCGGGTACGCGCCGTCAGACGTGGACCCGGTGGCGTTCTCCTGCGCGTCCGAGGCCCTCACCAGACGGCGCGAGGAGAGAGACGTGACGGTCGTGCAGCAGATGGCGGCGTCCGGCCCAGGTGTGTCGGAGCAGCGCCGACACGCGATGCAGGTCCGCAAACGCAGCGGCGCCACCGAGCCGGTGGACGTCAACAAGATCGTCCGTGCGGTGGAGCGGTGGGTGGCCGACCTCGACGAGGTGGACCCGCTCCGGGTGGCCACCAAGACCATCAGCGGCCTGTACGACGGCGCCACCACCGCTGAGCTGGACAAGCTCTCCATCCAGACGGCCGCCGAGTTGATCGGCGAGGAGCCGCAGTACTCGAAGCTGGCCGCCCGGCTGCTGGTCGCGTACGTGGACAAGGAGGTACGTGGGCAGCAGGTGGCGAGCTTCAGCCAGTCGATCCGGTACGCGCACGGTCTGGGGCTGATCGGGGACGACACCGCGGCGTTCGTGGCCCGTCACGCGCGCAAGCTGGACGACGCGGTCGACCTGGACGGTGACCTGCGGTTCGAGTACTTCGGCCTGCGGACGGTCGCGGATCGGTACCTGCTGCGGCATCCGGAGACCCGCCTGGTGGTGGAGACGCCGCAGTACTGGCTGCTGCGGGTCGCCTGCGGGCTGTCGCAGACGCCGGGCGAGGCGATCGGGTTCTACCGGCTGATGTCCAGCCTGGCCTATCTGCCGAGCTCACCGACGCTGTTCAACTCGGGTACCCGGCACACCCAGATGTCGTCGTGCTTCCTGGTCGACTCGCCACGCGACGAACTCGACTCGATCTACGAGCGTTACCACCAGGTGGCGAAGCTGTCGAAGTTCTCCGGCGGCATCGGCATCTCCTGGGCGCGGGTGCGGGGTCGCGGCGCGCTGATCAGGGGGACCAACGGCAGGTCGAACGGTATCGTGCCGTTCCTCAAGACGCTCGACGCGGGCGTGGCGGCGGTCAACCAGGGCGGCCGGCGCAAGGGCGCGGCCTGTGTCTACCTCGAACCCTGGCATCCGGACATCGAGGAGTTCCTGGAGCTGCGCGACAACACCGGCGAGGAGTCCCGGCGTACGCACAACCTCAACCTGGCCAACTGGATCCCGGACGAGTTCATGCGGCGGGTCGAGGCGGACGGTGACTGGTCGCTGATCGACCCGTCCGACGCGCCCGAACTGCCCGACCTGTTCGGCGACGCCTTCGACCAGGCGTACCGGGCGGCGGAGAAGAAGGCCGTCCGGACGGTCAAGGCCCGCGACCTGTACGGGCGGATGATGCGTACCCTCGCCCAGACCGGCAACGGCTGGATGACCTTCAAGGACGCCTCGAACCGGCTCTCCAACCAGACCGGCGCGCCCGGCAACACGATCCACCTCTCCAACCTGTGCACCGAGATCCTCGAGGTCAACAGCGACACCGAGACCGCCGTGTGCAACCTGGGGTCGATCAACCTGGGTGCGCACGTGAGCGCGGACGGCGTCGACTGGGACCGGCTGCGCGCGACCGTACGCACCGCGGTGGTGTTCCTCGACCGGGTGATCGACATCAACTACTACCCGGCCGAACAGGCGGCGGCGTCGAACCCGCGCTGGCGCCCGGTGGGGCTCGGGCTGATGGGCCTGCAGGACGCGCTGTTCACCCTGCGTCTGCCGTTCGACTCGGCGCCGGCGCGGGAGCTGTCGACCCGGGTGCAGGAGGAGATCTTCCTGACCGCGCTGGAGACCTCGGCCGGTCTCGCCGAGCGGTTCGGCCCGCATCCCGCGTACGCGCAGACGCGGGCCGCGAACGGTCAGTTGCATCCGGACCTCTGGGGTGCGGAGCTGACCCAGGCGCAGCGGTGGGCCGCGCTGCGCGAGGCGATCGCCGCCCACGGCCTGCGGAACTCGCTACTGGTGGCGATCGCCCCGACCGCCACCATCGCCTCGATAGCCGGCTGCTACGAGTGCATCGAGCCGCAGGTGTCGAACCTGTTCAAGCGGGAGACGATGTCCGGGGAGTTCCTCCAGGTCAACACCTACCTGGTGGGTGAGCTGAAGGCGCGCGGGCTGTGGACGGCAGCGATCCGCGAGCAGATCAAGCGGGCCGAGGGGTCGGTGCAGGGCGTCGCCGAGTTGCCGGCGGAGGTGCGGGAGCTGTTCCGTACCGCGTGGGAGCTGCCGCAGCGGGCCCTGGTGGACCTGGCCGCCGCCCGCGCGCCGTTCATCGACCAGTCGCAGTCGCTGAACCTGTTCATCAGCGCGCCGACCATCGGCAAGCTCTCCTCGATGTACCTGTACGCCTGGAAGTCCGGGCTGAAGACCACCTACTACCTGCGCTCGCGTCCCGCGACCCGCATCCAGCAGGCCACCGTCGCCCTCACCCCGGCGGTCCAGCCGATCGTCGCGGTCAGCGACGACGAGGCGTTGGCCTGCTCCGTGGAGAACCCCGAAAGCTGCGAGGCATGCCAGTGACCACTGTTCCCGGATCCCGCCCCAGCGCCACTGGCCCGCGTGAGCGGCAGATGCTGCTCGACCCCGGCATGGACCTGACCCTGCGGCCGATGCGCTATCCCCACTTCTTCGACCGCTTCCGCGACGCGATCAAGAACACCTGGACCGTCGAGGAGGTCGACCTGCACTCCGACCTGGCCGACCTGTCCCGTCTGTCGCCCGCGGAACGGCATCTGGTCGGCCGGCTGGTGGCGTTCTTCGCCACCGGTGACACCATCGTCGCCAACAACCTGGTGCTCAACCTCTACCAGCACGTCAACAGCCCGGAGGGCCGGCTCTACCTGTCCCGGCAGCTGTTCGAGGAGGCGGTGCACGTCCAGTTCTACCTCAACCTGTTGGACACCTACGTGCCCGACGAGCAGGAACGGTACGAGGCGTTCGCCGCGGTGGAGAACATCCCGTCGATCCGCCGCAAGGCCGAGTTCTGCTTCCGCTGGATCGACTCGATCTACGAGCTGCGCGAGCTGCGTACCCGGGCCGACCGGCGGGCGTTCCTGCTGAACCTGATCTGCTTCGCCGCCTGCATCGAGGGGTTGTTCTTCTACGGCGCGTTCGCCTACGTCTACTTCCTGCGGTCCCGGGGGCTGCTGCACGGTCTGGCCTCCGGCACCAACTGGGTGTTCCGCGACGAGTCGATGCACATGGCCTTCGCCTTCGACGTGGTCGACACGGTCCGCCGGGAGGAGCCCGACCTCTTCGACGACGAGGTGGCCGGTCAGGTGCGCGACATGCTCGCCGAGGCCGTCGAGTGCGAGGTGCAGTTCGCCGAGGACCTGCTCGAACAGGGTGTCTCGGGTCTCTCCCTGACGGACATGCGCGAGTATCTCCAGCACGTGGCCGATCGCCGGTTGGCGCAGCTGGACATCGCACCGCTGTACGGTTCGAAGAACCCGTTCGCCTTCATGGAGTTGCAGGACGTGCAGGAGCTGTCCAACTTCTTCGAACGGCGGGTGTCGGCGTACCAGGTCGGTGTCAGCGGCAGCGTCTCGTTCGACGACGACTTCTGAGCAGTCCCACTCCCCGTCGATCTAGGGACAATCGTCGCTAGTCGATCTCCAGCAGCGACGATAATCCCTAGATCGACGGGGATGGGTGGGGAGGGCGGGAGGGGAGGGGAGAGGGTGGGGGCGGGTAGGGTGGTGGACGGTGTTGGTTCGTCCCAGCCGTGACGGGTGGGACGTCGTAAGAGGGAACCCGGTGTGAGTCCGGGACTGCCCCGCAGCGGTGAGTGGGAACGACCGCCGTCAACGAGCACTGGGCCGCTGTGCCCGGGAAGCGACGGCCAGTAGGCGACCGGACAGGTCACGCCCACGAGTCCGAAGACCTGCCCGCGCCGCGTACACCGGTCGGTGTGCGCCGCCGACGGCCTCTCGGGAGGGTCAGGGCGGAAGCCGGCACCTCACGGGTGCTTCCTTCCCTCCGCCCTCGCGCGAGTCCTCGGCGACTTCGAGGGAGGGGACCTGTTGAGTACCGCATTCGGTCAGAGCACCGTGCTCGGCTATCCGCGCATCGGTGGCAACCGTGAACTGAAGAGGGCCGTGGAGGCCTACTGGGCCGGCGAGATCGACGCCGCGGCGTTGGACGACATTGCGGCCAGGCTGCGCGCCGAGGTGTGGCGGACGCTGCGCGACGCACGCCTGGACGCGTTGCCGTCGAACACGTTCTCCTACTACGACCACGTGCTCGACACCGCCGTCGCCGTCGGGGCGATCCCGCCGCGCTTCGCCCGGCTCGGCCTCTCCGAGCTGGACACCTACTTCGCGATGGCGCGCGGCGTGGCGAGCGAACCGGCGCTGGAGCTGACGAAGTGGTTCGACACGAACTACCACTACCTGGTTCCGGAGATCGGCCCGGACACCGCCTTCGCGGCCAACCCCGCGAAGGCGGTACGCGAGTACGCCGAGGCGCGCGAGGCGGGCGTCGAGACCCGGCCGGTGCTGGTCGGTCCGGCGACGTTGCTGCTGCTGGCCAAGTCCGCGCAGCCGGGGGCAGCGCCGTTCGACCGGCTCGGCGACCTGGTGGAGGTGTACGCCCAGATCCTGCGGGCACTCGCCGATGCCGGCGTGGCGTGGGTGCAGCTGGACGAGCCGGCCTACGTCGCCGACCGTACTCCGGCCGAGATCGCCGCGCTGCGGGAGGCGTACGACCGGCTCTGCGCCGTGCCGCGGCGGCCCAGGATCTTCGTCGCCAGCTACTTCGGAGAGCTCGGCGACGCGCTGCCCGCGCTGCTCGGCACCCCGATCGACGCCCTCGGGCTGGACCTGGTGGCCGGGCCCGGCAACCTCGCGCGCCTCGCCGGCGCGGGGCCGTTGCAGGGCAAGACGATCGTCGCCGGGCTGGTCGACGGGCGCAACGTGTGGCGTACCGACCTGCGTGCCGCGATCGCCCGGGGTGCCGCCGTGACCGGGCTCGCCGACCACGTCGCCGTGTCCACCTCCTGTTCGCTGCTGCACGTGCCGGTCGACCTGGCCGCCGAGCGCGCCCTCGAACCGGAGCTGCGTCGCCGGCTCGCCTTCGCCCGCCAGAAGGTCGACGAGGTGGTGTTGCTCAGCGAAGCCCTGCGTAACGGCACCACGCGTCTGCCGGAGCCGCTGCCGCCGGCCCCGGGTGGTTGGCGGGACGACACCGTACGCGGCCGGCTCGCCGCGCTGCGGCCGACCGACCGGCAGCGCGGGGCCTATCCGGATCGGGCCGCGGCCCAGCAGGCCCGGCTGAAGCTGCCGCCGCTGCCGACGACGACCATCGGCTCGTTCCCGCAGACCGCCGAGCTTCGCCGGGCCCGCGCCGAGCGTCGGGCCGGCCGGCTCGACGACGCCGGCTACACCGAGCGGATGCGCGCCGAGGTCGAGCAGGTGATCCGGCTGCAGGAGCGGCTGGGCCTGGACGTGCTCGTGCACGGCGAGCCGGAACGCAACGACATGGTCCAGTACTTCGGTGAGCAGCTCGACGGGTTCGCCGCCACCGAGCAGGGCTGGGTGCAGTCCTACGGTTCCCGCTGCGTACGCCCGCCGATCATCTTCGGGGATGTGGCGCGCCGGTCACCGATGACCGTCGGGTGGTCCACCTTCGCCCAGTCGTTGACGGACCGGCCGGTCAAGGGCATGCTCACCGGTCCCGTGACGATCCTGGCGTGGTCGTTCGTGCGGGTCGACCAGCCGCTCGCCGACACCGCCGACCAGGTCGCCCTGGCGCTGCGCGACGAGTGCCACGACCTGGAGGCGGCGGGCATCCGGGTCATCCAGGTCGACGAGCCGGCTCTGCGGGAGACGCTGCCGCTGCGTCGGGCCGACCGCAAGGCCTACCTGGACTGGTCCGTCGGCGCGTTCCGGCTGGCCACCAGCGGCGTCGCCGACGACACCCAGATCCACACCCACCTGTGCTACTCCGAGTTCGGCGAGGTGATCACCGCCATCGACGCCCTCGACGCCGACGTGACGAGCATCGAGGCGTCCCGGTCGAAGATGGAGGTGCTCGACGACCTGGCCGGGATCGGCTACCGCCGGGGCGTCGGGCCCGGCGTCTGGGACATCCACTCGCCCCGGGTGCCACCGCAGGCCGAGGTCGTCGACGCGCTGCGGCGGGCCGTGGCGGCGGTGCCCGCCGAGCGGCTCTGGGTCAACCCTGACTGCGGCCTCAAGACCCGCGGCTATGCCGAGGTGGAGGCGTCGTTGACCAACCTCCTCGCCGCCGCCGCGCAGGTCCGGGGCGGCTGACGTACGTGCCCGGGTGGGCCTGAACAGGGCCCACCCGGACACCGGCGGGTCACGCCGCGTGTGTGCCCGACAACGGATTGACAGTCGCCCGCGTGGCGGACAGACTGGCGCGACAACTGAACAGGCGCGCGTACGTGCGGGGGAAGTCCGGTCGAAGTCCGGCGCTGGCCCGCAACGGTGGGCCGCCGGGGAAACACCCGGTGGCGAGCCCGAATACCTGCCGTACCCGCGATTTCCGCTCCTCACCCGTCGTGGCCCACGGGTCGGAGGCCGACCGGTGACGCCCGCGCTGGGTGCCCCGGAAGGGTTCTGACGACCGCCGGGCCGGAAAGGCGCTTCCGATGGTCGTCCGCCTGAGCCGGCACCGCCTGCTCGCCCTGCTCTGCGGCGTACTCGCCGCACTCACCCTGACCACCCCCGCGATCGCCGCACCCGCCCACGCGGGTTCCGTGCGCCCGGACGCGGCCGCCGGCTGGCTGGCCCGTCAACTCGTCGACGGCGAACGCTTCGAAACGGTCTTCGACGGCGTCGCCTACCCCGACCAGGGGCTGACCCTCGACGCGGTGCTCGCCTTCGCCGCCGCCGGAGTCGCCGACGACTTCGGTGCGTCGGCGCTGGCCTGGGTCACCCGGCCGGACGTCCGGGACGGCTACGTCGGCGACGGCACCACCGAGGCGTACGCGGGCGCGACCGCCAAGCTCGCCCTCGCCGTCGCGGTGCGCGGCGGCGACCCCGCCGACGTCGGCGGCGTCGACCTGATCAGCCGGCTGCGTTCCCTCCAGTCGCCCGACGGCCGGTTCACCGACCGGTCCGCCTGGGGCGACTACAGCAACGCGTTCAGCCAGTCCTTCGCGATCCTCGCGCTGGACCGGACCGCGCAGGGCGTACCGGCGGGTGCCGCCGGATGGCTGGCCGGCACGCGGTGCCCCGACGGCGGTTACCCGCTGCTGCCGGCCCAGCCGGTCTGCGTCTCCGATGTGGACGCCACGGCCGTGGTGGTGCAGGCGCTGCGGGCCGCCGGCCGGGCGGGCGCCGCCGCCGCCGGCCTGCGCTGGCTGGTCTCCGTGCAGCGGGCCGACGGCGGCTTCGCCAGCCCGGACGGGGTGGCGAACGCGAACAGCACCGGACTCGCCGCACAGGCGCTGCGCGCCGGTGGCCGGCCGTTGGCCTGGGCGCGGGCCCGGGTCTTCCTCGGCGGCCTGCAGGTCGGCTGCGGTGGGTCGGCAGCCGACCGGGGCGCGGTCGACTTCGACGGCGGGGCGTTCGACCCGGCCACCGCCCCCCGGGCCACCGCGCAGGCCGTGCTCGGCCTGACCGGCCTCGGGTACGCCGAGCTGTCCTCGGTCGGGGCGACGCCGACGGCTCCGGTACCCGGCTGCCCCTGATCAGCCGAACCATCCTGACCAAACCGGAATCCCGTCCCACCCCGAAGGAGTGCCCATGTCCCGTGCTCAGATCTCCGTCCGAAGGTGGTTCGCCGGCCTGCTGGCCGTGGCCGTCGTCGCGGCTGGCCTGATCGTTGTCGAACCGTCCCCACGGGCCGCCCAGGCCGCTGCCTGCACCGGCACGTCCGGCGTGACGGTGGTGGTCGACTACGGCCCGCTCGGCGGTGGAGTGCAGGTGGCCTGCGCTCTCGGCGACCCGGCCACCGGTCTGGCCGCCCTGCAGGGTGCCGGCTTCACGGTGACCGGCACCCAACGGTGGGGGCTTGCCTTCGTCTGCCGGATCAACGGGCAGCCGACCGCCGCATCGGACCCGTGCATCAACACCCCGCCGGCCAGCGCCTACTGGTCGTACTGGCACGCGTCCGGCAGCGGTGCCGCCTGGAGTTACAGCACCCTGGGTGCGGGCAGCTACAACCCGGCGCCGGGCACGGTCGAGGGCTGGTCCTTCGGCTCCGGTGCCGCACCCGGTATCACCGCGCCCTGACCTGCCGGTACGCTGCGCGAGCCGTTGAGCATGCCGGGTGTCGACCGTCTCGCTGGCGCCGTGAGGTGACCGGGCGGTACGGTGTCGACACCCGGCGTGCCGGGCCACAACTGAATACGTCCTGTGCGGGGGGAAGCCGGTAGAAGCCGGCGCTGACCCGCAACCGTGAGCGAGACCTGTCTCGCGAGCCGGAATGCCCCAAACAGGACGAGCGGCTTCCACTGTCGAGGTCTACAGGGTGGAGTCCGGGCAACCGAGGTACGCCGACGGTCGCGGTCACGCGCCGACGTCGTCCCACCGGTGCCTTCCGGAGCTTTCACCGACCGCTCTGCGAAAGGCACCCTCATGCCCCCGTCCTCTCTCCGACGCATCGGCGCCGGTCTCGGCGTCGCCACCGCCACGGCGCTCGCCATCGTCGCCGCCACCCCCCTCGGTGGGGTGGCCGCACCCTCCCCGACCCACACCGCCGCCGCCCGCGACGCCGCGACCTGGCTCGCCGGCGAGTACGCCGACGGCGTGCTGCCCGGGCCGTTCGGCGGCGAGGACTGGGGGCTCACCATCGACGGTGTGCTCGCCCTCGCGGCCACCGGCGTGGCCGCGCCGACCCGCCAGGAGGCGACCACCCGGATCGCGGCGAACGTGCGCGCCTACAACAGCTACGACCAGTGGGGCATCGAGGGGTTCACCGACGGTGGAGCCACCGCGAAGCTGCTCTTCGTCGCGACGGCCGTCGGCGTGGACCCCACCGACTTCGGCGGCTGGGACCTGCGCACCGAGACCCTGGATCTGGTCGCCGGCGCGGACACCGGCCACCAGCAGGGCCGAATCACCAGCCGGACCACCGAGCAGTCCGGTCCCGACCCGAGCAACACCTTCGACCAGTCCTTCACCGTGCTGGGCCTGGCCCGCAGCGGCGGCGTGCCGCAGGCCACCGTCGACTTCCTCGTCCGGCAGCAGTGCGCGGCCGGTGGCTTCCGGCTCTACCCGGACGCCCCCGGCGGACCGTCGCCGTCCTGCGACGCCGAGTCCGACGCCACGCTCGACGTCGACTCGACCGCCATGGCCGTGCAGGCGTTGCTGGCCGCCGCGGACGCCGACGCCCTCGGCGCGGCCGACGCCGCCGGTCGCGGCGCGGAGTGGCTGGCGGCGCAGCAACGCGCCGACGGCTCGTTCGGCGGTTCCGGGCCGACCAGCGGCGCGAACTCCAACAGCACCGGCCTGGCCGGGCAGGCCCTCGCCGCCGCCGGCCGCGACACCGAGGCGGAGCGGGCCGCGCAGGCCCTGGCCGACCTGCAGCTCACGGCCAGCACCGGCGGGGCTGCGGCCGGCGACGCCGGTGCCATCGCCTACCACACCGAGGCGTTCACCGAGGCCGTGCAGGAGGGCATCGCCGACAACTTCCGGGACCAGTGGCGTCGGGCCACCGCCCAGGCGTTGCTCGGCCTGGCCCAGGTGCCGCTGGGTCGGATCGGCCTCGACCCGCCGCCGTCGGGCCAACCCACACCGTCGGCGACCACGTCGCCCACGCCGACCGCTTCGCCCACCCCGACCGCCACCCCCACGGTGTCCAGCTCCCCGACCGGATCACCCGCGCCGACCGGGTCGCCCACCGGCAGCGCCACGCCGAGCGCCTCCGCGAGCGGTACGCCCACCGAGCCGCCCGTGACTCCCACCCCGCCCGCCACCAGCCCCGCAGCCGGTGGATACCTGCCGACCACCGGCGCGGCGCTCGTGACCTACCTGCTCACCGCGCTGCTGCTGGTCGGTGGGGGAGCCGTGCTGCTGGTGCTCGGACGCCGGCGGGCGACATGACCGCTGCGGGGGCCCGGACCGTCCTCGTTCTCGCCCTGGTCGGCGCCGGTGTCCTCGTCGGGCCGGTGCCGGCCACGGCGGCCGGCAGCGCCGGCTACTGCCCGGACGCCTCCGGGGTCACCGTCGTGGTCGACTTCAAGGAACTCGGCGGCGGGACGGTCATCCGGTGCGCCCCGGGCGACCAGGCCACCGGTCTGGCGGCGTTGAAGAACGCCGGCTTCCAGATCGCCGGCACGCTGCGCTGGGGCGAGGGGTTCATCTGCCGGATCGAGGGCAAACCCGGCGCCGGCGCGGAGAACTGTGTGGACACTCCGCCGGCCAGCGCCTACTGGTCGTACTGGCACGCCCCCAACGGCGGCGCCTGGGCGTACAGCGACAAGGGCGTAACGAACCGCAAGCCGCCGGCCGGCAGCTTCGAGGGCTGGTCCTTCTCGCTGAACCGGGCCGCCAACAACGCACCCCGGCCGGCCGTGGCCCCGCACCGACCGGCGCCGCCACCGCCTCCCGCACCGACGTCGGCACCACCGCCACCGCGTCCCTCGCCGCCGCTACCTCCGCCGGTCGCGCCGCCCGTCGTCGCGCCGCCCGCGCCCGGCGGAGACGCCGCGCCCGGCGTACCCGCCGGCACCGCACCGGCCGGCACGACCGGGCCACCGGCGACCGCTGCCGGCTCGGCACCGGCCGGCAGTCCGGGTACCCCGACCCCGCCGGCGCCCAGCGCGACGGACGCCGGGGCAACCGCCGCGGCACTCGCCGCACCACCCGCCGACCCCACGGATTCGGTCCCCCCCAGCCAGGTGACCGCCGGCCGCGACACCGAGGGCCCACCGCTGGGCACCCTGGCCGGTCTGCTCCTGCTCGTGGCGCTCGCCGGCGGTGTGCTCGTCGCGGCCCGCCGTCGCCGTACCGCCGCACCGGATGACTGACCGGGTGGCGACCGGCCAGCGGGTCGCCGAGTCGGAGACCCAGGCGTGGGCCGCCGGTCGGCGCGCCTCGGCGCGGTACCCGCGCCTGCCGCGCGGCCTGCACCCGGTCGCCTGGTGGCTGTGGGCGCTGGGCCTGGCCACGGCGGCCAGCCACACCACGAATCCGCTCGCCCTGGCGATGCTGATCGCCGGCGCCGCGCTGGTGGTCGTCCGCCGTCGAGGCGACGCGCCCTGGGCGCTGGCGTTCCGGATGTACCTGGTGCTCGGCGCGGTGATCGTGGCCATGCGGATCGTCTTCCGGCTCGTCTTCGGCGGCGGTCAGGGCGACCACGTGCTGTTCCAGCTGCCGGAGATACCACTGCCGGCGGTGGCCGCCGGCATCCGGCTGTTCGGGCCGGTCGCGGTCGAACAGCTCCTCGGTGGGTTCTACGACGGGTTGCGGTTGGCGGCGATGCTGATCTGCCTCGGTGCCGCGAACGCGTTGGCCAACCCGAGGCGGCTGCTCAAGGCGGTTCCCGGAGCCCTCTACGCGGTCAGCACGGCGGTGGTGGTCGCGCTGTCGGTCGCTCCGCAACTGGTGGAGAGCGTCCTGCGGGTACGGCGGGCCCGACGGTTGCGCGGCGCGACCGGCCGCGGTCTGCGGGCGCTGCGTGGCGTCGCCCTCCCGGTGCTGGCCGACGCCCTGGACCGCTCCCTCGCGCTGGCCGCGGCGATGGACTCACGTGGGTACGGCCGCACCGCGGCGGTCCCGGCCGGACAACGCGCCCTCACCGGCGGGCTGGTGCTCGCCGGGCTCCTCGGTGTCTGCGTCGGCACCTACGGGCTGCTCGACGTCAGCGTCCCCGGTTACCTGGGTCTGCCGATGCTGTTCATCGGGCTGTCGACTGCCGTGGTCGGCATGCTGTCGGGCGGACGTCAGGTGCGGCGCAGCCGCTACCGGCCGGATCGCTGGCGCGTCGCCGAACTCGCCGTCGCCGGCTGCGGCGTGGCCACCGCGGCCGTGACGATGCTGGCCGGCTCGGTGGACCCGGTCCTCCTGTACCCGCCGGTGAGTCCACTGACCTGGCCCGAGTTGACCCCGCTGATGGTGCTCGCCGTCGTGGTCGCGGTCGCGCCGGCCTGGCTGGCACCGCCACCGAATCGCGGCAACATCCGGCCGGAGGCGTACCGATGATCGAGTTCGACCGGGTCACCGTCCACTACGCCGACAGCCGGGAGCCGTCGCTGCGGGAGGTGAACCTGCGGGTCGCGGAGGGGGAGCTGTGCCTGGTCGCCGGCCGCACCGGCGCCGGCAAGTCGACCCTGCTGCGGGCGATCAACGGACTGGTGCCGTACTTCACCGGCGGCACGCTGCACGGCACCGTCACCGTGCACGGCCGGGACACCCGCACCCACCCACCACGCGACCTCGCGGACGTCGTCGGAGTCGTCGGTCAGGACCCGCTCGCCGGCTTCGTCACCGACACCGTCGAGGAGGAGCTCGCCTACGGGATGGAGCAGCTCGCCCTGCCCGCAGCCGTGATGCGTAAGCGCGTCGAGGAGACCCTGGACCTGCTCGGCATCGCCGAACTGCGCGACCGGCCACTGCGTACCCTCTCCGGCGGCCAGCAGCAGCGGGTCGCCATCGGCGCCGTCCTCACCAGCCACCCCCAGGTGCTCGTCCTCGACGAGCCGACCTCCGCGCTGGATCCCACCGCCGCCGAGGACGTGCTGGCCGCCGTCACCCGCCTGGTACACGACCTCGGCGTCACCGTGGTGGTGGCCGAACATCGCCTGGAACGGGTCGTGCAGTACGCCGACCGGCTGGTGTACCTGGCCGGCGACGGCACCGTCGTAGACGGGGAGCCGGCCGCCGTACTCGCCGGAATCGACATCGCGCCACCGCTGGTCGAGCTGGGCCGCGTCGCCGGCTGGACACCGCTGCCACTGTCCGTACGCGACGCCCGCCGCCGGGCGGCGGACCTGCGGCGGCGGCTCGTCGACGCGGTACCGCCGCCGGCCGTGTCGTCGCCGCACGGCGCTGCGGCGCTGACCGCCCGCCGGATCGTGGTCCGCTATCCCGGTACCGTCGCGGTGGCCGGCGTCGATGTGGACCTGCACCCCGGCCGGATCGTCGCCCTGATGGGCCGCAACGGCTCCGGAAAGTCCAGCCTGCTCTGGGCGCTTCAGGGCAGCGGCCCCCGGCAGGGCGGCACGGTCACCGTCACCGGCCCGGACGGCGGCACCGATCCGAAGATGTTGCCGGCCGGTCGGGCCCGACGCCAGGTGGGGCTGGTTCCGCAGAGCCCGGGAGACCTGCTCTACCTGGAGACGGTGGACGCCGAATGCGTCCAGGCCGACCGGGAGTCCGAGGCCCCGGCCGGCACCTGCCGGGCCCTGCTCGACCAGTTGGTCCCCGGCCTGCCCGCCGACCAGCACCCCCGCGACCTGTCGGAAGGGCAGCGGCTGGCGCTGGCGCTCGCCGTCCAGCTCACCGCCGCGCCACCGGTCGTCCTGCTCGACGAGCCGACCCGGGGACTGGACTATCTGGCCAAGCGGCAGTTCACCGCGATCGTCCGGCGGCTGGCCGGCGAGGGGCGGGCGGTCGTGGTCGCCACCCACGACGTCGAACTCGTCGCCGGCCTCGCCGAGCGGGTCATCGTGATGGCCCAGGGGGAGATCGTGGCCGACGGCACCGCCGCCGAGGTCATGCTGGCCTCACCTGCGTTCGCGCCCCAGGTCGCCAAGGTCCTGGCGCCGCAGCCGTGGCTGACCGTGGCGCAGGTGACCACGGCGCTGACCAGCGTCGGGGAGCGCGCGTGACAGCGCTGCGGGTGGCGCCGCGTACCGCCGTCATCCTGGTCCTCGCCTCGGTCGCCGCGCTGGCGACCTTCGCCTGGCCGTTCCTGGTGCCCGCCCAGCCGGAGGGGATGGCCCGCACCACCGAGGCGCCGCTGGTCTTCATCGTGGTGTTGCCGGTGCTGCTGGCCGTGGTCCTGGCCGAACTCGGCTCCGGTGGCATCGACAGCAAGGCGCTGGCGATGCTGGGCGTGCTGGCCGCCGTCAACGCCGCGCTGCGTCCGCTCGGTGCCGGGACCGCCGGCATCGAGACCGTGTTCTTCCTGCTCGTGCTCGCCGGCCGGGTGTTCGGTCCCGGCTTCGGGTTCCTGCTCGGCGCGACCTCGCTGTTCGCCTCCGCCCTGCTCACCGCCGGCGTCGGCCCCTGGCTGCCGTTCCAGATGCTGGCCGCCGCCTGGGTGGGCCTCGGTGCCGGTCTGCTGCCGGCCCGGCTGCGCGGCCGAGCCGAGATCGTCGTGCTGGCCGGCTACGGCGCTGTCGCCGCCTACGCCTACGGACTGCTGATGAACCTGTGGTTCTGGCCGTTCAGCGTCGGCGCGGACACCCAGCTCTCCTACGTGGCCGGGGCTCCGGTCCTGGAGAACCTGCACCGCTTCGCGGTGTTCACCGCCGTGACCTCCACCTTCGGCTGGGACACCGGCCGTGCGGTCACCACCGCCGTCGCCATCGTGCTGGTCGGGCCGGCCGTCCTGGCCGCCCTGCGCCGGGCCGCCCGCCGGGCCGCCTTCGACGCACCGGTCACCTTCGCGACGCCGCCGCCGAGCCCGACGCCGCCGCCGAGCCCGACGCCGCCGAGCCCGACGCCGCCGACGGCGGACCTCAGCCGGCCGGCGCCGATCCCGATCACACCCGCCGTCGCGCGGGAGACGTTCAGACCCGGCCGCTGACCAGGTACTGCATCTGATGCTCGTGGTTCGGGGCGACACCGAACCGCCGGTCCAGCTCGAAGATCGAGGTCAGCGGCGTGGCCGTGACCCTGGTCAGGCCCGCCTGTTCCAGCACCGCCACGGTCTGGTCGATGGAGGTCGCGGTGGCCAGCGGCAGCGCGGCCCGGACCTCGCTGTCGTAGTGGTCGGCGAAGTTCTCCGCGGTGTTGTCGAGGCCGTGGGGGAACCAGGTGCTGTCGACCACCGCGACCGTGCCGCCGGGACGCAGCAGGCGGATCCAGTTCGCCACGGCCGTGGCCGGTTCGCGCAGCGTCCACATCAGGTAGCGGCTGACGACGGCGTCGAAGCTGGCGGCCGGAAAGTCCGGGTGCACGGCGTCGCCGCGCCGGAACCTCGGGCCGCCCGCCATCGCGGCGGCGTGCCGGTGGGCCTGCGCCAGCATGCCCTCGGCCAGGTCGATGCCGGTGACGCGATGACCGAGTCCGGCCAGCACCAGGGCGGCCTGCCCGGTGCCGGTGCCGACGTCGAGCACGTCCAGCGGCGCGGGCGGCAGGGCCTGGGCCCAGACCTCCGACCAGGCCCGCCGGTCGTCGGCGAGGCGGTCGGGACGCTGCTGGTACTCGTCATAGCTGGGCGCGCGGCCGGTCCAGTACGCGTTGATGCGGTCCTGCGCGCTGAGTTGATGATTCGCTCGCTGACGCTTGCTCATGCCGGCACTCCGCTTCGCTGCGTGCCGTCCTGAGGCACCACCGCGCTGAGTTGATGATTCGCTCGCTGACGCTTGCTCATGCCGGCACTCCGCTTCGCTGCGTGCCGTCCTGAGGCACCACCGCGCTGAGTTGATGATTCGCTCGCTGACGCTCGCTCATGCCGGCACTCCTCTCGGCGGTGCGCCGGTCGTTCGGTTGGAACAGCAGGTGGATGGCGCCGTCGAGTTCGATGCGCTGGATGCCGATGCCGTAGACGGGTTCGAGGACGTAGGGGTCGAGGACCTCGTGGGTGGTGCCGGCGGCGGCGACCCCGCCCTGACCGAGCAGCACCAGGTCGTCGCAGTAGCGGGCGGCCAGGTTCAGGTCGTGCAGCACCACGACGGAGCAGGTGTCGAGGTCGCGTACCAGCCGGAGGATCTCGTGCTGGTAGCGGATGTCGAGATGGTTGGTGGGTTCGTCGAGCAGCAGGTGGGTGGCCTGCTGGGCCAGCGCCCGGGCGATGAGCACCCGCTGGCGTTCACCGCCGGAGAGGCTGGCGAACGCCCGCGAGGCCAGCTGGGTGGCATCGACCCGGGCCAGGCAATGCGCGGCGATCTCGTGGTCGGCCTGCCCGGTGCGCTGGAAGGTGGACAGGTGCGGGCCGCGGCCCAGCAGCACCAGTTCGGCCACGGTGAGGGCGGTCTCGCCGCCGGTCTCCTGCACGACCACGGCCAGCCGGCGGGCGGCCTCCCGCGCCGGCAGGGCGGAGAGGTCGTCGCCGTCGACGGCGACCTGCCCGGTGCCGCTGCGCAGTGCGCCGTAGAGCAGTCGCAGCAGCGTGGTCTTGCCGCTGCCGTTCGGGCCGATCAGACCGAGTACGCGGCCGGGCCGCGCGGTCACGCTGACCCCGTCGATCACCAGGTTGGACCCGTAGCGCCAGGAGACCCTCGTCGCTTGGATCATGCGGCGGCCCTGAACCGTTGCACGATCCGCTCCAGGCCGTCGATCGACAACGCGGTCGGCGGCTCGGTGAAGTTGAACAGCTGGGTCATCACGTTTCCGCTGCGTACGGCGTTGAGCTTCTCGGCACCGGGAAGACCGGTCAGGCCCTGCTCGACCGCGGTGGGATCGCCGTCGCCGTAGAGCAGGATCAGCACGTCGGGGTTACGGCCGAGCAGCTCCTCGACGGTGACCTCGAAGACCCGTTCCGGGGTGTCGCCGAAGACGTTGCGGAAGCCGGCCGCCTCCAGCTGGGGGTGGGCCATGCTGGCGGTGCCGTACGCGTACGTGGTGCCGCCGCCGATCGTCGGGTAGAGCACCGCTGCGGTACGTCCGGACGACGGTCCCACCTCCGACTGGATCTTCGTCATCCGTGTTCTGAGCGCGTCGACCGCGCTCGTCGCCTCGGCTTGCCGGCCGAACACCCTGCCGTACGTCTCCAGTTGGGCGTAGATGTCCTCGAAGCTGGGCGTGGCCGTGTTGTCCGGGCACATGGCGGGCTCTTCGAGCAGCGGTATGTCCACGGCCGAGAGGGTGTCGCGGGAGAGGTTGTCGACCTCGCCGAGCACCAGGTCGGGCTCCTGGCTGATCACCACTTCCTTGGAGATCTGCAGGTGACCGCTGGTGTCGGTCCTGTCGGTCAGCAGCGGGATCCGGTCCAGTTCGGCGAGGGTCTCCGCGTCGTAGTACTCCTTGGGGTACTGCCCGGCGCGGGCGGTGACCCGGTCCATCACGCCGAGCGCCTGCAGGTACGGCACGGCCGCGCTCTTGAGCAGGACGATCCGCTCCGGTGCGGCGTCGAAGGTCACGTCCTCGCCGCAGTTGGTGACGGTGACCGGGTAGCCCGGGCCGGCCGCCGTCGGCCTCTCGGCGGTACCGCCGCAGGCGGCGATCAGCAGCGTGAGGGTGGACGCGGCGGCGGTGACCGCGAGGCGTGTCGCCTTCATCGTTCTCCTCGACTTCTCGGGCGGGCTCATGAGCATCAGGCGTGCAGCCGACGGATCAGGACCAGCAGGAACGGGGCGCCGAGCAGGGCGGTGATGATGCCGATCGGGATCTCCTGCGGGGCCAGCAGGACCCGGGCGAGCACGTCGGCCCAGACCAGGAGGATGGCCCCGAGTAGGGCCGCGACCGGCACCACGCGCACGTGCGGGGCCCCGACGATGCGCCGGGCGAGGTGCGGGACGACGAGGCCGACGAACCCGATGCTGCCGGCGGCGGAGACCAGCACACCGACGCTGAGGGACACCAGCACGAGCAGCCGGAGTCGGAACCGGTCGGGTGACACTCCGAGCGTCTGCGCGGTCTCGTCGCCGATGGCCAGCACGTCGAGCCGTCGGCCGACGACGGTCAGGTAGCCGATCGTGGCGCCCAGCACGACCGCGGCCACCAGCAGCAGGGCGTTCCACCGGGCCAACCCGAGGGACCCGAGGAGCCAGAACATCACCGACCGGGCACCCTCGGCGGAGCCGGAGGCGAAGATCAGGAAGCTGGTGGTGGCGTACAGCGCGTAGCCGACGGCGACCCCCGACAGGAGCAGCCGGATCGAGGTCACCCGTCCGCCGCTGCGGGCGATCAGGAAGACCAGCAGTGACGCGCCGAGCGCGCCGAGGAAGGCGCTGGTGGACAGGGCGTACTGCCCGAACCCCGCGCCGACCCCGAACAGGATCGCCGCGGCGGCACCGCTGGAGGCCCCGGAGTTGATGCCCAGCAGGTACGGGTCGGCGAGCACGTTGCGCACCATGGCCTGCAACGCCACCCCGCACGCGGCCAGCCCGGCGCCGACCAGCATGCCGAGCAGCACCCGGGGTAGCCGGACCTGCCAGACGATGGCCTCCTGCGGCGGTGTCCAGGTCACCTCGGCGGGCAGGCCGACGAGGTGGTGCCCGATGATCCGGGCCACCGTGGTCGGCGGGATGCCGACCGCCCCGGAGCCGACGGCGGCCACGCCGGTGAGGACCAGCCCGATCGTCAGCGCGAGCAGCCAGAGGCCGGTCCGGCGGCGCTGCGCCGCGACGCCGAGCAGATCCGGCCGGCTCTCGGGCCGGGCGGTGGCGGTCACCGCACCTCCATCTGCACTCACTTGGCTTTTGCAAAGTTGTGGCAAAAGCTACCAACAAGATCAGGGCAGCGGAAAGCGGGTGAGTCGTTGTTCACCACCGGGTCGGCGTGGTCGCCGTGGGGCGACCGCCGTCATCGCGAGGTCAGCGGCCCCAGCGCCGGGCGTGGAGGAGTGGATCTCCGGTCCTGAAGTCGGGCGGATCGTGCAGGAGGAAGTCGCGGTGGCTGATGTTCCACGCGTACGCGCCGGCCATCGCGAACACGAGCACGTCACCGACCGCGATCGCGGGGCCGTCGGCAGTGTGCGCGAGGACGTCCTTGGGCGTGCAGAGCTGACCGACGACGGTGACCGGGCCGCCGTCGGTACGCGGCCCGTCGCCGCCCCGGGGCACCACCACGAACGGCTGCGAGTGCCCCTTGGCCGCCGGGGTACGCAGGTGGTGGGTGCCGCCGGCGACGATCACGAACCACTGGCCGTGGGACCGCTTCACGTCGACGACCTCGGTGAGGTAGGAGCCGCAGTACACGGCCAGCGCGCGCCCGGGTTCGATCCGCAGGCGGATCGTCGGGTGTTCGGCCAGCACCTCGCCGAGTAGCCGGCCGTAACGGTGCCAGTCGAAGCGGCGATCCGGGTCGGCGTAGTTGACGGACATGCCGCCGCCGACGTTCACCTCCTCGGCCCGCAGGTGCCGCACCGCCCACTGCGCCACACCGCGCGCCACCGAGGCGGCGACCACGGCGTCGAGCCCACTGGCCAGGTGGGCGTGCACACCCCGGATCCGGATCCCGGCCGGCGGGTCGTCGGCGAGCCGGATCGCCTCCCGCGGGTCCATCCCGAACGGGCTCGCCCGGCCGCCCATCACCAGGCTCGCGCCCGGAGTGGCGACGGGCAGGTTGACCCGCAACAGCACATCGACGGTACGCCCGGCGGCGCGGGCCTGCGCCGCCAGGCGGCCCAGCTCCGTGGTGGACTCGACGTGTACCCGGCCCACCTGGGCTCTCAGCGCCGCGCCGAGGTCCGCGTCGGTCTTGCCCGGACCGGCGAAGGCCGCCGGCCGCCGGCCGGGCAGCACCGTGGCCAGATGGTCCAGCTCGCCACGGCTGGCGGCCTCGAAGCCGTGCACCGCCTCCGCGAGGGTACGCAGGATCCCCGGGTCCGGGTTGGCCTTGACGGCGTAGAGCAGCTCCACCCGCTCGGGCAGCGCCGCCCGCACGGCGGCGGCGTGGGCGGCCAGCGCGGCGAGGTCGTAGACGTACGTCGGTCGGGTCACCGGCCCCCGCCCAGCGGGTTGGGTACCGCGACGTACGGTGCCCGCTGGTCGGGTGCCCGATGCCAGCGGACCAGCAGGTTGGCCTTTGTGGCCAGCGGCGTGCCGTCGAGCAGCGGCGTCAGTTCGGCCGGCTCGCCCAGCTGCCCGTACGTCGCCTCGACGGCTTGGCGTACGTCGAGCCACAGCCGCGCCTCGGTGCCGGGGTGACCGTCGGCGAGTGCACCGGCGAGACCGGCGAGATGGTTGACGAACAGGCAGTAGGTGACCCGCCGGGCAGCCTGGGCGGTGGTGTAGGCGGCCTGCCGGGGCACCCGGTCGGGCCAGCCCGACAGCCGGCCGGTGTCGAGCTTGAGGCCCTCCAGGTCACGTAGCAGCAGCCGCACCGGACGGCCGCCCGGATCGAGTACCACCAGGACGTTCTGCAGGTGCGCCTCGTGGACGACGCCGTGGCGCAGCCACAGTCGCAGGACCGTCGGGACCAGCAGGTCGACGTAGGCCCGCCACCAGTCGAACGGATCCGGCACGGTCAGCGGCGCGGCGGCCAGCGCGGCGGCCAGCACCACCGTCTCGCCCGGGCGCAGGTGCTCGCGTACGCCGGTCCGCAGGATCGTGCCGTACGCCTCGTCCGGGCCGGGCAGGTCGACGCTGCGGTAGCCGGGTTCGGCGAGCAGACCGATCTGCGCCGGCAGCGGCACGGTGGCCAGGAACCGGGTCAGTGCCACCGCACCGGTCAACTCGTAGCGGGCGTTCTTGCGCAGGCAGTTGGTGATGCGTACGTGCAGGCTGGTCTTGAGGAACAGGTCGGCGGCCGGCGCGTAGAGGGTCCGGACGCTCGCCGTGGGGCGTACCGGCACGCCGGCCGGTCCGAGCCGGCGCAGCCGTGGGTCCGCCGGCGGCACCAGGGACAGCTGCCACGGGTGCACCGGCAGCAGGCGGTGCCCGGCGGGTGCGGCCGGCGGGTCCAGCGGCGCGATCAACTCGTCGAACGGCCCGTCGCCCGCCACCAGCTCAGCCGGGACGGCGAGCCAGCTCAACCGGAAGGTGCTGCGCAGCTCCGGGGCGTAGCGACGCCAGCTCCCCGGATCACCGCTGCGCCACTTCGGGCTGGGATGGTGCGGATGGCCGTACACCAGGGACTGCTCGGAGTCGACGTAGGTGTCCACCGCCCGGTCGCCGGTCGGTGCGGGGTCGTCCGACGGCCGCTGGCGCAGCAGCATGGCGAGCGCGTCGCGGCTGCCGAGCACCTGCTCGACGAACTCGTCGTTGGTCAGACCGGTGCGGCCGGTCAGCTCGGCGGCGAGCAGCCGAGCGAGCTGTGCGCCGTCGACCGGGGTGTCGGCCGGTGCGGTTGCCGGGCCGGCGGCGGGACCTCGCGCGGTGGTGTCGGCCGTGGGGCGGCACCGGATCGGGCCGTCGTAGCGGTGCGCCAGGATGGGGGAGACGCGCGCCAGCCGGCAGGAGAGCGTCAGTCCGAGGTGCCGCAGCCGGATCTGGACGACACCGCCGGCGGTCGCGGCCTCCCCGGCGGGTGCGGCGATCTCCCGTAGGTAGCAGGAGAGCAGCGTGTGCGCGGCGGCCAGGTCCGCCGCCTGCTCCACCGGCTGGTCCGCCGGCCGGGTGGCGGCCTCGGCCGTCCGACCCGTCACGAGTCGCTCCGCAGGTAGTTGGGGCCGGTGCGCCGGTAGTACTTGTTGACGTCGGTGCAGCCGAGTCGTTGCTTGGGCAGCAGCGTACCCGCGGTGAGCATCGCCTTGACGGGCAGCCGGTCGGCGGTGAGAACCTCGTCGACGAGGCGCCGGGTGGTGGGATCCGCACCCCACCGGTCGCGGGCGGCACGCAGCCGCGGCGGGATCACCTCGGTGGGGGAGGGCACGTCGACGCCCTGCTCGGCGAGGGCGAGCAGGGGTGCCGCGGCGGCCAGGTGCACGGTGATCGTGACGAACATGTCGGCCAACTCCCCGGGGTGGCGAACCCACATCCGCTGGTCGTGCAGCCGCACCGTGCCGGCGTGCCGCCGATCCAGGCGGGCACCGTCGTTGTCCTTGTAGAGCAGGCCGAGCGGGCCGTCGGCCGGCAGGACAAGATGGATGTTCTGCGGATGTGCTTCCAACGCCACTCCGTACCGTAACCAGAGGAAGACGTGCCAGTCGAGTAGGAGATCCAGATAGGACAGCAGCAGCCGGGTCGGGTCGCTACCGCCGACCCGCTGGGCAACCGTTGCGGCGCTCGGGTCCGCCGCGGCGAGCGCGGCCACCGGCACCACCGTCGCCCGATCCAGCCCGGCGGGCAGCCGGCGCAGCAGAAAGGATCGCAGCTCGTCGTCGTCGCAGTGGCCGAAGGTGCTCTCGTCGGCGTGCCTCACCCGCCCCGCGAAGCGCGGCTCGGTGGCGGCGATGCGGTCCAGCAGCCCGGCCACCGCCGCCCCGTCGGCCAGGGAGTCGGGCGCGAGGGTACGGCGGTTGCGGGCGCCCAGGGACGCGGTGGGCAGCGGCAGCTTCAGGTGCGTCGCGGGATCGGCATCGAGAGCGACGGTCCGCATCGACAGCGTGGGCCGTACCGGGACGGCCGGGCGGTCGAGGACGGGCAGGCCGGCCCGGTCGGCGGTGAGCGGATGCACCGGCAGCAGCACCTCCCTGTCCTGCCGGGGCACCGGCCACCAGGCGGGCAGCGGGCCGTTCAGTCGCAGTGTCTCGGCCGGCACGGGCAGCCACCGCAGCGCGAAGGTGGGGGCGTGCTCGGGTGCGTACCGGAGCAGTTCGCCGCCGTCGAGGTCGTGGCGACACCGGTCGGTGGGGTAGACGGGATGGCCGGCCCGGGCGGCGAGAACGTCGTCGAGCAGCGCGCCGGACAGACCGGTCGGCGTGCTGGTCCGGGCGGCAGCGATCCGGGCGTGGGTGCGGGAGCGGGTCACCGCGGCCAGCCGGCGGGCGACCAGGTCCGCCCGGCATTCGGCGGTGAAGGCACGCCAGCCCTCCTCGGCGTCCGCGTCGTCCCGGGGCGCGAGGAGATCCAGCAGCTCCGCCATCGTGTCGACCCGACGCGGTCGGTGGCCGGGCGGCTCGACGTGCAGCTCCGCGCGGGCGAGGCGAATGTCGTGCTGGAAGCCGTCGGGGCGTACCGGAAGACGCAGCCGGCCGGCGCGGTGCGGCACCTGCCACCAGCCGGGGCCGTCGGGGCTCCCGGTGCTGTCCAGGCCGAGATGGTCCTCGCGCAGCAGCGCGTCCAGCACCCGGCGGAACACCTCCCGTTCGACCGGGTCGGTCACGTGGTGATCACCCAGTCCAGGTCGGCCCGGAAGCCGGCCAGCGCGCGGCGGACCCCGGTCGGGTCCGGTCCGATGCCGTGCAGGACCGCCAGGTAGTCGCGGTTGGTGCCGGTCCACTCGGCGGTGCTCCCCACCGCACGCAACGGGCGGCAGCCGAGCCGCACCCCGTCGCGGAGCGCGTCGACGGGACCGGGAGCGGCCACCAGGGTGCCGCCGTGCTCGGCGCAGACGTACTCGACCCGGGCCGCCCGGCCGACGGTGGCCGGCTCGGGCAGACCGAGGTCGGCCACGGACTCGCCGAGGTGCAGCCGGATGACGTACTCGAACAGCGGTACGCCGAGCAGTTCGGCGAGGACGAGATCCATCCGGTCACCGATCAGCCGATCGTTGACCTCGATCAGCCGGGGCCGCCCGTCCTGCACGACGAACTCGGTGTGGCAGGCGCCGAACCGTACGCCGAGCGCGTCGAGTTGGGCGTGCAGCGCGGCGGTCACCGCCGGTGTCGCCGGCGCCCACTCCAGACACTGCTCGGTGAAGGTGGGTGGCGCGCCGAGCGTGGTGCGCCAGCCGCCGAGGACCCGGCGCGTGTGCGCGTCACCGAGGGTGTCGTGCGTCTGGACGTCGCCGGGCAGGTACTCCTCCACCACCAGCGGCTCGTCGGGTCGGCGGCGGCGGATCTCGGTGACCCGGCGGGCGAGGTCGCCGGCGTCGGTCACCAGGTAGGCGTCCTCGCTGGCGACACCGTCGCGTGGCTTGACCACGGCGGGAAAGGCGTCGAACGTCGCAGGCGCACCCGGTTCGAGCAGGTGGGCGCGGACGTGATCCAGCCCGGCCGCGGCGATCGCCCGCCGGGTGGCGGCCTTGTCCTTGCAGCGCCGCGCCGACTCGGGATCCTTTCCGGGCAGGCCGAGCCGCCGGGCCGCCTGCGCGGTCGCGGCCTGTAGGTGGTCGCTGTTGGACAACAGACCCGCCGCCGTGGGCCCGGCCCGGACGGCCTCGGTGACGGCGTCCGGCTGCCGTACCGGGCAGTGCCGGGTCGGCACCGCCGCCGGCCAGTCGTCGGGCCGGTCGGTGAGCACGGTGACCGGTACGCCGAGCGAACCGGCCGCCGGCAGCAGACCGTCGAGCACGGCGTCGGTCGGATTGAGGGCGGTCAGGTACAGCATCACGAACCGTTCGGGTGGCGACCCGTCACCGGGCGCGCCAGTAGGCCAACGCCGCCACCTGCTCCTTGCCGACGCCGAGTCCCCGCCGCAGGTGCTTGACGATGCTGCGGGTGCTGGCCGCCTCGCAGGCCACCCAGTACAGCGCGTCCTCGTGGCCGGTGGCCAGGGCGGCGGTGACGGTGTCCACCAGGTGCTGGCCCTCGTCGCGGCGCGGCACCCACACCAGGTCGTCGTGCGGGCGGGTACGCACCGGCAGGGTCCGCTCGCCGTCGTCGGCGTACTCGATCCAGATCGTCGCGGACACGGGCCCGGCGGCGTCGAGCAGGCTGTTGACCGCCGGCAGCGACGCCGCGTCACCGACCAGGTAGAGCCGGCCGGGTGCCGGTTCCGGCAGGGTGAAGGAGCTGCCCTGCACGGTCGCCTCGATGGTGTCTCCGGGCTGGGCTGTCGTGGCCCAGCGCGCGGCGCAGCCGTCGTGCAGGGCGAACACGAGGTGGAAACGCCCGCTGTCGGTGTCCGGGTCGACCAGCGTGTAGGCCCGCTGGTGGGGTCGGCCCTCGTTGTCGAACCACAACCGGATCCACATGGTGGGGTGGGTGCCGCAGTCGCGCAGCAGCTCACCCCCGTCGACGAGCAGCCGTTGGTAGCGCTCGCCGACTGGTTCGGTCTCCAGGACGGTCAGCTGGAAGTTCCTGCCCCCGAACGCCTTGAGGACGAGAGCTTCCCAGTTTCGTTTCACATGTGCCTCCACTGTGCCTGCGTCCGGGTGACGACGAGCCGGTAGGTCGGTGACGCCGCGTGCCGGTCGCCGACCGGCCAGCGCCGGTCGGCATTGGTCTCTGCGCTCACGGCGTGGGGCTCAGCGGCAGCGTTCGCACCAACATCCGGTGCGAACGCCAGCCCGGAAACGGGACGAGATCGCCGACATGGTCGAAGCGGATACGTTGTAGCGCGTGCCAGACCCGGGTGTTCGTCTCGGCGACCGCCAGGGCGACCCGCTCCTCGCGGCGTCCGGCCAGCAACTGCGTGGTCATCCGCAGGCCGAGGCGGTGCCGGCGGTGGTCGGGCAGCACGAACGCCTCGCACACGGCGAACGTGCGCCCCTGCCACTCGACCGCCAGGTCGGGATCGTCGGTCGCGGTCAGGTCACGCCACCACACGGTGTCGGGCGGCAGGGGACAGCCCATCACCGTGCCCACCAGGCGGCCGTCGACATAGCCGAGCGCCGCCTGGAAACCGGGGGCCGCGGCGGTCCAGCGAAGGCGTTCCTGCACGCTCGGTACGCGGTGGTCGGTCAGCTGCAGATCGGCCGCGTGCACCTGCTGGTAGACCTCGGCGAGCTGATCCACGTCGACCCGGTCGGTGACGACGACCGTGCTGTCCAGACCGCCGATCGTTGCGGCCGCAGCGACAGACGACGACATGAAACCCTCCCGAAGTTTGGTTAGGCATACCTAACCAGGAGGGAGTCGATCCAGCAAGTCCCGGTGCCGCCGGCCTCGTCATCCGGCCGAAAGGGACCGGTCAAGCCGTCACGGGCAGCTCGCTGAGCAGCCGCTCGACCCGGTGGCGGATCTCGTCGCGGATCGGCCGCACCGCCTCGACGCCCCGGCCGGCCGGGTCTTCGAGCTTCCAGTCCTCGTAGCGCTTGCCGGGGAAGACGGGGCAGGCGTCGCCGCAGCCCATGGTGACGATGACGTCGGAGGACTCCGCGGTGGCGTACTCCAGGAGCTTGGGGGTCTGGTCGGTGATGTCGATGCCCACCTCCCGCATGGCCTCGACGGCGGCCGGGTTGATCGACTCGGCGGGCGCGGAGCCGGCGGAGCGGACCTCTACGGCGTCGCCGGCCAGGTGCCGCAGCCAGCCGGCGGCCATCTGGGAGCGGCCGGCGTTGTGTACGCAGACGAACAGGACGCTGGGCTTGTCGCTCATGAGGTGCCTCTCGTGACGTGCGATTCGTGACCGTCGGCGGGGACGACGACCTGGTCGGCGGCGTCACCGGCGTCGGGGTAGAGGGCGGCGAGCAGGCCGACACCCACGGCGAGACCGACGAGCTGGGCCAGCACGAAGCCCGGCACCGACGTGGGGGCGATGCCGGCGAACGTGTCGGTGAACGCGCGGCCGACGGTGACCGCCGGGTTGGCGAACGAAGTGGACGAGGTGAACCAGTAGGCCGCGCCGATGTACGCGCCGACGGCGGCCGGTGCGACGGTGGCGCGGCCGGACCGGGCCAGCGCGAAGATCAGCAGGACCAGGCCGGCGGTGGCGACGACCTCACCGAGCCACAGGTGCCCGCCGGTACGGTCCTTGCCGGCGAAGCTGACGGCGGCGAGGTCGAACATCAGGTTCGCCAGGACCGCTCCGGCGATGCCGCCCAGCACCTGTGCCGCCACGTAACCGGCCAGGTCACCGGCGGTGAGGCCGGTGCCCGATCGTCGGCCGAGCAGCCAGTCGGCGACGGAGACGACCGGGTTGAAATGGGCCCCGGAGACCGGTCCGAACATCAGGATCAGCACGCCGAGAGCGAACGCCGTGGCGATCGAGTTCTCCAGCAGTTGGAGGCCGATGTCGTCCGGGGACAGGGCGGTGGCCATGATGCCGGAGCCGACCACGGCGGTGACCAGCAGGGCGGTGCCGGTGAATTCGGCCAGCAGGCGCCGCGGAAGTGCGATGGTCATCGGATTGTGTTGCTCCTCGGTCGCTCGGGTTGGGTGCTTAGCGGGTGGGTACGTTCAGCTCGTCGAGAAGGCGGCGTACCCGCCGTTCGATCTCGTCGCGGATCGGCCGCACGTCGTCGACGCCGAGGCCGGCGGGGTCGGCCAGGTCCCAGTTCTCGTAGCGGGTGCCGGGAAAGACCGGGCAGGCGTCGCCGCAACCCATGGTCACCACCACGTCGGCGGCGCGTACCACCTCGTCGGTCCACGGTTTGGGGAACTCTTCGGAGATGTCGATGCCGCGTTCGGCCATCGCGGCGACCGCGGCGGGGTTGATCTCGATGCCGGGTTCGCTGCCACCGGACCAGGCCACCGCCCGCTCGCCGGCGAGGTGGGCGAGGAACCCGAGCGCCATCTGCGAGCGGCCGGCGTTGTGGGTGCACAGGAACAGCACGACGGGACGGCCGTCGCGGTGGTGGCCCTCGACCCTGGCCAGCGCGTGTAGTCGTTGGCGGGCGAAACGTTCGGCGAGCAGCGGCAGGTAGTGGGGGATGCGGCCGTCGGTGGCGAACTGGTCGTAGCTGCTGTGCAGGAAGCGTTCGATCGTCTCGGCCCCGTACGTGCCGTCGAACTCGGCGGCGAGGCGGGTCGCGGCGGTGCGCAGAGCCAGGCGCTGGTCGACGGAGAGGTCGGGGCGTGGGGTGCGTCTGATGTCGGTCATCGGGGGTCTCCGGGGAGGACGGCGGGAGCGAGCCGGGCGACGCGGTCGGCGAGGTCGGCGTAGGCGGACTCGAACGCCTCGTCGGTGTCCAGCCGGACCGGGTCGGGGACGGACCAGTGCAGGCGAGGACGGATCGGGCCGGTCATCGCCTCGTGGGCGTTGTCGCAGACGGCGATGACGAGGTCGTCGCTGCGGACGACGTCGGTGACGTGCGCGGTGCCGGCGGGGTCGAGGTCCAACCGGTGGCGGTGGGCCACGGCGACCGCCCGGGGGTGCACCCGGGCCGCCGGTTTCGTGCCGGCGGAGGTGGCGGCGCCCCGGGTGCGGTTGCGCCACAGCGCGGCGGCCAGCTGCGAGCGCGCCGAGTTGTGGGTGCAGACGAAGACCACCCGGTCGACGCCGCTCAGCCGTGGGGCAGTGAGGGCGGCGAGAGTGTCGGGTCGCAGCTGTAGGTAGGTGCGTCGCCGGTCACCCTCGGAGCGGACCTTGGTCACCAGGCCGGCGTGGGTGAGCACCTTGACGTGGTGGGCGACCAGGTTGGTCGGCATGTCGAGGCGGTGGGCGATCTCGCCGGGGGAGGCGTCGCCCAGGGTGAGCGCGTCCACGATCGCCAGGCGTGCCGGGTCGCCGAGCGCTGCATGCACCCGTGCCCGCCCCGCCAGGGACGAAAGCTCAACTTCCATAGACTCAACTATCACTGACTAATATTGGAAAGTCAAGCTCATGGGATGCGCGGCAGATCCCGCGCACGGCCGGAAGGTGGCCCACGGCAGTGCGTGTGGGCGCTGTCGAGCTGAACCGTTTGTGCTGTCGCGGGGCGCTGTCGCGGCGGCCCCGGACTGGTGCTGGCGCGCCACAGCCGGTCAGTCACAGTGAGCCGTTCGCGCTATCAGGTCGACAGCATCCACAGACCCGACCCCGTGTCCCCGGCGCAGCGAGCCGCACCTCGGCTCGCCCGCACCTCGGCTCGCCGTTTCGGCGGTATCTCGGGCGTCAGAAGTCCACCATTGCGCCGAAACCGAGTCGATCAAGCTGGCGGCGGTCGGGCGATGTCGACTCGGCGGGCGTACGTCCACCCGTGGTTGATGTTCGGACCGGCGGCGTGCGCGGCGTGCGCGGTGACCATCGGGACGGATCTGCGTCGGCCGGGCGAGGCCGGGCGGCGGGCGCGGGGGAGGTCGCGCCGGCCCCGGCGACGTCACCGCGGGCCGCCGTACCGGCGGACGGCGCGCCGGGCCAGTGACATGCGATGGACCTCCGAGGGGCCGTCGTAGATCCGGAAGGGTCTGATCTCCCGGGCGATCCGGGCGGTCGGCAGGTCGGCGGAGACGCCGGCGCCGCCGCACATCTGGACCGCGCGGTCGGCGACGCGATGCGCGGCCTCGGCTCCGAAGACCTTGGCCAGCGAGGTCTCCTCGCGGCCGGCGTGGCCGGCGTCGAGGACCCGGCACGCGGTGAGCAGCAGGGAGCGGGTCGCGGCGAGGTCGATCTCGTTGTCGGCGATCATCAGCTCGATCATTCCCTGCTCGGCCAGCGGGCGGCCGAAGGCGGAGCGCTCGCTGACGTACCGGACCGCTGTCTCGTGGGCCCGCTGGGCCGCGCCGAGCCAGCGCATCACGTGGGTCAGGCGCGCCGGGCCGAGCCGGACCTGGGCGTGGTGGAATCCCTGGTCGAGCGCGCCGAGCACGTCGTCCTGCTCGACCCGGACGTCGGTCAGGTCGAGTTCACAGTGGCCGCCGAGCATCGATCTGTCCATCGTGTTCACGTGCCGGATCACCCGGATGCCGGTGCGGTCGGCCGGTACGAGGAACATCGTCGCGCCGCCGGTGGAGTCCGGCTCTCCGCTGGTCCGGGCCATGACGATGAAGAAGCCGGCACCGTCGGCACCGGTGATGAACTTCTTGCGACCGGTGATCAGCCATCCGTCGTCGTCGCGGCGGGCGAGCGTCCGCAGTGCGCCCGGGTCCGACCCGGCACCGGGTGGCGGCTCGGTCATCGCGAAGGCCGACCGCTGCTCGCCCCGGGCAAGTGGCGCGAGGTAGCGCTCCCGCTGGCCACCGGTGGCGACCCGTTCGAGCAGGTGGAGGTTGCCTTCGTCGGGGGCGTTGATGTTGAGGGCCAGCGGGCCGAAGAGGGAACGCCCGGCGGCCTCGAAGACCGGGGCGCGTTCCGCCATGCCCAGGCCGAGGCCGCCGTACTCGCGTGGCGCGTGCGGGGCGAAGACGCCCGCCGCACGTGCCTCGTGTTGTAGGCCGGCGCGCAGTTCGTCACCGCCGGCGGCGGCGACGTCCCCGTCGAACTCGTCCTCGACGGGGATCACATGGGTGTCGATGAAAGCTCGGGTACGGGCGACGAGGTCATCGATTCTGCTGGTCATGGGGCACCTCGCTCACGGAGGACGGCGCGGATCTCGTGACAATTTTGTTGCGAGAAAGTTTCGTCGGAGTGTTGCTCGTCACGCCGTCCAAGGTTCAGACTCTGGCTACCGAGCGAGCGCTCGGACTGTACCAGGGTGATACGGACGGAAGGGCGCGTCAATGGCGACGGAGACACCCCAGGCCACCGCGGCCGAGGTCACGGCGGAGACCACCTTCGCCGCCTGGCTGGACCGACTCACGCCGGCACTCCAGGCCGCCGACGTGCCGACAATCACGACGCTGCTGGCCAGGGAGTGCTGGTGGCGTGACCTGCTCGCGCTCACCGGGGACCTCGGCACCTACCACGGCCGGGACCGGGTCGCGACGATGCTGGGCGAGCACCTCGGGCCTGGCTCCGTCGTCAATGTCCGGATGACCACGGAGTTCGGGCCGCGTTACCAGGGCGGCGCCAACGAGCTGATCGAGGGGTTCATCACCTTCGAGACCCCCCTCGGGTTCGGGCGGGGTGCCGTCCGGCTGCGTCAGGAGGACGGCGACTGGGTCGCCTGGACCGTGCTGACCGAGCTGGACGACCTGCGCGGTCACGAGCGGGCGATCGGCCACCACCGCTCCAAGGGGCCCCGGCACAACCCGGCCGTGCGTGGCCGCAACTGGCGTGACGAGCGGCAGGAGAAGGTGCGCTACGTCGACGGTGACCCGGACGTGGTCGTCATCGGCGCCGGCCAGGGCGGTCTGTCGGTTGCCGCGAACCTCGGGCTGATGGGCGTGGACACGTTGGTCCTGGAGAAGAGCGAGCGGATCGGCGACGGGTGGCGCAAGCGCTACCACTCGCTGGTCCTGCACGATCCCGTGTGGGCCGATCACCTTCCCTATCTGCCCTATCCCGAGTCGTGGCCGGTCTACTGCCCCAAGGACAAGATCGCCGACTGGTTCGAGTCGTACGCCTCGGCGATGGAGCTCAACGTCTGGACGTCGGCCGAGATGACCTCGTCCAGCTTTGACGAGACGAGCGGACGGTGGACGCTGCGGGTCCGTACGCCGGACGGTGAGCGGGAACTGCACCCGCGCGACGTCATCCTCGCCACCGGTGCCGCCGGCGAACCGAACGTTCCCGCCGTGCCGGGGCGCGAGCTGTTCGCGGGCACCAGCTACCACTCCAGCCAGCATGCCTCCGCCACCGACTGGGCCGGGAAGAAGGCGGTCGTGGTCGGCGCGTGCAACAGCGGCCACGACATCGCCCAGGACCTCTACGAGGCCGGTGCGGACGTCACGATCGTCCAGCGCTCGTCAACCCACATCATCAGCCAGGAGCACGGCATCCCGGCGATCTTCGGCAGCAACTTCGTCGAGGGCGGCCCACCGACCGCGTACGCCGACCTGCTGGCCAGCGGCACCCCGTGGCCCCTCGTGCTCGACATGGCCAGGGAGGGGGTGAAGGAGACCGCCAGGAAGGACGCCGAACTGCTCGCCGCCCTCGACGCGGTCGGCTTCAAGCGCAACGACGGGCCCGACGGCACCGGGCTGATGGGCTACGCGCTGGCGTACGGCGGCGGCTACTACATCGACGTGGGCTGCTCACGGCTCATCGCCGACGGGAAGGTCAAGCTTGCCCAGGGATCCGGGCTCGCGGAGTTCACCCCCGACGGCATCCGCCTGGCGGACGGCCGGACCCTGGACGCTGACCTCGTGGTGCTGGCGACCGGGTACCGGAACATGCGCGAAACCGCTCGCCGGCTCTTCGGCGACGGGGTCGCCGACCGGCTGCCGCTCGTCCTCGGCATCGGCGAGGACGGCGAGATCGGCGGGCTCTACCGGCGTACCGGCCACCCGGGGTTCTGGTACATGGGCGGCCCACTCGCCTGGGTCCGCATCTACTCCAAGCATCTGGCGCTACAGATCACCGCGAAGCACGCGGGCATCCAGCTGCCCCGACCGGGCGTGACGGCGCGGTAGCGGGAGCGACCGGCACCGGTTCCAGAGCACTCCGCCGCCCGCCCACCGGCCGTGGGCCCTGATGCACACCCGCAAGCGTTCTTGCCGCCATCCGGCGTGAAAGTTCAGCAGAGGAGTTGCCCAGTGAAACGTCAGTCCTATGCTCGCACCCTTCGGGCGGTCGTCGCCGCAGGCGCGTGCGCCAGTCTCCTTCTCGTCTCGGCCTGCGGCGGTGCCGACTCCGGTACCGGCGATGGCGGCGCCGACTCGAAGCTCGTCTACTTCATGGCACCCAACACCACGCCCACCCGCTACATCCAGCAGGACGGCCCGGCGTTCGAGAAGGCGATCAAGGCGTTGGACCCCAGCGTCGAGGTCAAGTTCGTCAACGCCGGCGGTGACTCCAACCAGCAGCTCGCCCAGGCCAACGCGGCGATCGCCGCCGGCGCCAAGGCCCTGGTCGTGGTTGCCGCCGACCCGAACACCAGCGCGGGTCTGCTGCAGGCC
Organism: Micromonospora phaseoli; assembly: GCF_900109115.1. Lineage (GTDB taxonomy): Bacteria > Actinomycetota > Actinomycetes > Mycobacteriales > Micromonosporaceae > Micromonospora > Micromonospora phaseoli. Next base: position 502,025 of record NZ_FNYV01000002.1, on the reverse strand, counting down.
GCCGAACAGGCGAAGGTGCCGGTCATCGGGTACGAGAACCCGCCGGTCAACGGCACCATGTACGCCCAGGTGGTCTTCGATCCGGAGAAGGTCGGCGCCCAGCAGGCGACCTACTTCGCCGCGCAGGTCACCGGCGGCGCGCTCGGCGCAAAGCCGGTCAAGGTCGCCCGCCAGTACGGCAACAAGGGCGACGTCTACACGACCCAGATGCTCGCCGGGCAGAACAAGATCCTCGACCCGCTCATCTCCAGCGGTGACATCGAGGTGGTCTGCGAGGACTACATCAAGGACTGGGCACCGGACAACGCCACCAAGGCCACCGAGCAGTGCCTCACCAGGACGCAGAACGGCGTCGCCGCGTTCCTCGGGTTCTACGACGGCATCACGGCGGGCGTCATCGCGGCGCTCAAGGGCAAGAACCTGGACATCCCCGTGTACGGCGGCCAGAACCCCGAGCTGACCGGCCTGCAGTACATGCTGACCGGGGATCAGCAGGACAACGTGCTCAAGGCGTTCTCGGTCGAGGCGGAGGCGGCGGCGAAGATCGCCATCGCCGCGATCGCCGGCCAGCAGCCCCCGGCCGACCTCGTCAAGGACACCATCGACAACGGGGCGATGCAGGTGCCCACGGCCAAGCTCGACGCGACGCTGATCCACCTCGAAGAGGGCAAGGATCCCGGCGACGCGGTGCAGCAGGCCGTCGACCTCGGCATGTTCACCTGGGCGCAGATCTGCACCGGCGCCGCCGCGGAGACCGAGACCTGCAAGACCAGGAACAAGTAGCCCAACCCATCGGCAGCGGGCGGTCGGCAGCCACCGACCGCCCGCGCGGAGGAGACCATGACCGTGGACAGCGAGCCACAGCTTTCCGACCCGTCGGACGGCGGGCCACACTCGACTCCCCTGCTCGAACTGAGAAAGGTCTCGAAGCACTTCGGCGGTGTGCGGGCACTGCACGAGGTCGACCTGACGGTGCACCCGGGTGAGGTGGTCGCGCTCGTCGGCGACAACGGCGCCGGCAAGTCCACTCTGGTCAAGCTGGTCTCCGGGGTGGAGCGACCGGACACCGGGGAGATCAGGGTACGCGGACAGCACGCCCGTCTGGATTCGCCGCGGGCCGCAGCCGAGGCGGGGATCCGCACGATCTTCCAGGATCTCTCGTTGTGCGACAACCTCGACGCCGTCCAGAACCTCTTCCTGGGCCAGGAACGCCACGGGCCGGTCTGGTCCGGGCGACGGGTTCGGCGCCACGTGATGGAGGAGCAGGCCCGGCGGGTGTTGGAGTCGCTGTCGGTCAAGCTCCGCTCACTGAACACCCCGGTCGTCGCGCTCTCGGGCGGCCAGCGTCAGGGCATCGCGATCTGCCGTGCGCTCATCAGCGACCCGGCGGTGGTGATCCTCGACGAGCCGACCGCGGCGCTCGGCGTGTCGCAACGCGGTGAGGTGCTGGACCTGATCGGCCGGCTACGCGAGCAGGGACGGGGCGTGGTCGTGATCTCACACGACATGCGGGACGTGCGGCAGATCGCCGACCGGGTCGTGGTCCTGCGGCTCGGCACCCGGGTCGCCGAGTACCGCCGTGGCGGTTACACACCGTCGGAGCTGGTCAGCGCGATGACCGGTGCGCACGAGCCAAGCGACGATTGAGGGCGGAGACCTTGAGCATCTCGACATCACCCGCCGTCGGCGCGCCGACGGCCCACCGTAGCCGGCTCAGCCGGGCGATCGAGACGGCGGCGCGCGGGCACCGGAGCGTCCCGGTGCTGGTCGTGCTGGCAATCATCTGGGCCGTCTTCTACAGCCAGAGTCCGGCGTACCTCAGCTTCCAGAACCTCACCAACCTCACGTTGCAGATCGTGACGACGGCGATCCTCGCCCTGGGCGTGGTCTTCGTCCTGCTCGTCGGCGAGATCGACCTCTCCTCGGCCGTGCTGTCCGGCGTGTGCGCGGCGGTCGCCGCCGGGCTGACCGTCAACAGCGGCCTGCCGCTGCCCGTCGGTATCGCGGCGGCGGTGGCCGCGGGGATGGCCGTCATGTTCGTCCAGGCCCAGGCCGTGATGTTCGGCGTACCGTCGCTGATCGTGACGCTGGGCGGCATGGTGATCCTCCAGGGCCTGATCCTGGTCGTGCTGCCGCCCGAGTTCACGATCAGCGTGGCCGGCACCCCGTTCGCCACGATCGCGAGCGCGGCGATCCCGGCGGGCACGAGCTACGCGCTGGCGGCGGTGGCCACCCTGGCGTTCGTCGCGTACCGCCTGTTCCAGTACCGGGAGCGGCTGTCCACCGGATCGCTGGCCTCGTTGACCACGATCATCGTGCCCTCCGCGCTGGTCGCGGCCGTGCTCTTCGGCGGGGTCTTCACGTTGACCCGGCAGCGGGGCCTGCCGATGCCCGTGCTGATCGTGGCGGTCATGCTGCTGATCGCGTGGTACGTCACCACCCAGACCCGCTACGGCATCCACCTGTACGCGGTGGGCGGCGACCGCGAGGCGGCCCAGCGTGCCGGTATCCCGGTACGGCGGATGGTGCTCTACTCCTTCCTCGTCCTCGGCGCGTGCGCGGCCGTCGCCGGCATGGTCGACGCGTCCCGCCAACTCGGCGTCTCGGTCACCTCCGGTTCCGGCCCGCTGATGTTGAACGCGATCGCGGCGGCGGTCGTGGGTGGCACCAGCCTCTTCGGCGGACGCGGATCGATCTGGTCGGCGTTGCTCGGCGCGCTGGTCATCGGCTCGATCAGCAATGGCGTCCAACTGCTGGGGCTCTCGACCGAGGTGCAGTACTTCGCGACCGGGTCCGTACTCATCATCGCCGTGGCCGTCGACGTGGTCCTCACCCGTGGCGCGCTCCTGCCGGGGCGGCGCTGACCGGTGTGCACCCGGCCAGCCACACCGATCGTGAAGGAAGGTCGACGATGACTGCCATCGAACCGAGCTGGCTGCCGGACCCGGCGCGGGTCCAGCAGACCCGGATCGTGCGGTTCGCGCAATGGCTCGTCGGGCAGGGCCGCGCCAGCCTCGACGACGTGACCGACTACCGCGCGCTGCACGCGTGGTCCGTGGCGTCGCCCGGGGACTTCTGGGCCGCGGTCGCCGACTTCTTCGGCGTGGACTGGGAAACCCCGCCGCGGTGCGCGCTCGCCGAACATCGGATGCCCGGGGCCGAGTGGTTTCCCGGCGGCACCCTCAACTTCGGCCGGCACCTGCTGCGCGCCGGCGACGACGACCAGGACGCGGTGATCCTGGTCGCCGAGACCGGCGAGCGGTCGTCGATCACGTACGGCGAGCTGCGTGCGCAGGCCGCCGCCGTCGCCGGGCGACTGCGCGGCCTCGGTGTCGCGCCCGGTGACCGGGTCGCCGCCTACCTGCCGAACTGCGTCGAAGGTGTCGTCGCGTTCGTGGCGACCGCCCTGGTCGGCGCGGTGTGGGCGCAGACCGGCCTCGACTACGCGGCACCCTCGGCCGCCCAGCGGATGGCGCAGCTGTCGCCCCGGGTCCTGATCACCGGCTCGGGCTACCGGTTCGGCGGGAAGGTGCACGACCGCCGGGACGACGCGCGGCAGCTACGCGAGCTGCTTCCGGAGCTGCGCCACACGATCACCGTGGAGACCGCGGGGCTGACCAACCCGGCGGACGGCCCTGACGCCAGCACCTGGGCGGAGGCGCTGGCCGCCGAACCCGCTGCGGACGGTCTCGCGGTGGGGTTCGACCACCCGCTCTGGGTCCTGTTCACCTCCGGTACGACGGGCCGGCCCAAGGGGGTCGTGCACGGGCACGGGGGAGTGCTGCTGGAACAGCTGGTCTCACCGGGCCTGCACATGGACCTGCGCGCCGGGGACGTCTTCTTCTGGTTCACCACGCCGAACTGGATGATGTGGAACGCCCAGGTCTGCGGGCTGCTGCACGGCGCGACCATCGTCCTCTACGACGGCCGGCCGACCTGGCCGGGCCCGGATGCGCTGTGGCGACTGGTCGCCGATCTCGGCGTGGCCGTGTTCGGCACGAGCCCCGGCTACCTCGAAGCCTCGCAACGAGCGGGCCTGGCGCCGGGCAGGGAGCTGGGCCTGTCGGCGCTACGGCTGGTCGGCGTCACCGGGTCGGTGCTGCCGGGGACCGCAAACGCGTGGTTCCGGGAGCACGTCAGCCCGCAGGTGCAGCTCGGATCGATGAGTGGCGGCACCGACATCGTCGGGATCTTCGTGGCCAGCGCGCCGACCACCCCGGTGTACGACGGTGAGATCAGCGCCCCCGCACTGGGCGCCGCGGTCCAGGTGTGGCACCCGGAAGGCGGCCGGGCGCGGGTCGGCGTGCCGGGCGAGATGGTGATCACCGAGCCGATGCCGTCGATGCCCCTGCACTTCTGGGACGACCCCGACGGCCAGAAGCTGCGGGACACCTACTTCGATATGTTTCCCGGCGTGTGGCGACACGGGGACCTGACCATGATGACCGAGCGTGGCACCGTCGTCATCCTCGGGCGCTCCGACGCGACCATCAACCGACACGGTGTCCGGCTGGGTTCGGCGGAGATCTACGCCGCCATCAGCGACCTGCCCGAGGTGGCGGACGCCCTCGTGGTGGGCGTCGAGGAGCCGGACGGCGGATACTGGCTGCCACTGTTCGTCGTCCCGAACGGCGACGGGAGACCGGCCGAGCTCGTCAGCCGGATCCGGCGGCACATCGTCGAGCGGACCTCGCCCCGACACGTGCCCGACGAGGTGATCCTGCTGCCGAGCCTGCCCCACACGAAGACCGGCAAACGCCTGGAGGTGCCGGTCAAACGCATCCTCCAGGGCGCCGACCCGGAGCGCGTGATCGACCGTGGAGCCGTCGACGATCCGGCGGCTCTGGACATGCTGATCACCTCGGCACGCGAGAGGCGGCGCGAGCCATGAGCCGGTCCACCGAGAACCAGACCCCTGGATTCACGACGAGAGAGGTGACGACCGAGCCGATGTCTGCCGAGTCCGATTGGCGGGAGTACGGGCCGCTCGAGTTCCCCCGCATCCTCGACGCCGCTCTCCAGGCCTTCTACGAACACGGCTATCACGGCACGACGACCCGTGACCTGGCGCGTCGGTCCGGTCTCTCCGTGCCGGGCGTGTATCACTACTATCCGTCCAAACAGGACATCCTCTTCGACCTCATGACGGTGATCATCGACGAGTTGCTGGTCCGTAGCCGGCAGGCGCTGGCGACCGCGTCCGCCGATCCCCGCTCGCAGTTCGACGCGCTGGTCGAGTCGCTACTCCGGTTCCACATGTACCGACGCACCGGCGCGATGGTCTCCACGGCGGAGCTACGCAGCCTGGAGCCGGACAACCGGGCACGTTACGTCGCCAAGCGCGACGAGCAGCAACGGATGCTCGATGGGGTGATCCTCGACGGCGTGCGGGACGGCGTCTTCGCGACCGCCTACCCGAAGGACGCCAGCCGGGCCATCGCCTCGCTCTGCGTAGGCGTCGCGTCGTGGTACCGGCCGGACGGGACGCTCCCGGTCGATGCTCTGCTCGACCGGTACCTCACCATCGCGCGTTCGATCGTCGGCATCAGCGGAGAGACCGCCTCAGGACGGTCCCGATGAGCGCACCCCCGACCCCGGCCGGGCGGTCCAGCGCGACGGACCGTGGGCCGGCCCGGTCCGCGCTGGTCACCGGAGCATCCCGGGGGATCGGGCGCGGCATCGCACTGGCGCTCGCCGCGCGTGGCTGGTCGCTGACCCTGGCGGCCCGCGACCCGGCCCGGCTGGCCGCCGCCGCGGCCGAGGCGAGGGCGGCCGGAGCGGTGCAGGTGCACCCGGTCGAGGTCGACCTCGCCGCACCTGACGCGCCGGCGGCGGTCGTCGCCGCGCACGCCGCGCGGCACGACGGCCTGGACGCTCTCGTCCTCGCGGCCGGCGTGGGCTCGGCCGCACCGCTCGACGGATACCCGATCGCACGGTACGACAAGCAGTTCGCGCTGAACACCCGTGCACCGTTCGTCCTGGTCAGCCAGGCGTTGCCACTCCTTCGGGTGGCGGCGCGACACCGCCCGGCCCGGGGCGCGCGAGTCGTCGCCCTGGCGTCGATCAACGGGGTCTACGCCGAGCCGTCGCTCACCGTCTACGGGGCCACCAAGGCCGCGCTGCTGGCCCTGTGCCGAGGGCTCAACGCGGAGGAATCGGCCAACGGGGTCACCGCGACGGCGATCGCTCCCGGGTTCGTCGACACCGACATGAGCGCGTGGGTCCACGACCGGGTACCACCCGAGACCATGATCCCGGTCGACGACGTCGTCACCACGGTCACCGCACTGCTCGACCTGTCGCCGCGCAGTGTGATCAACGAGATCGTGATCAGCCGCGCCGGGATCAGGGGATACCAGGCATGAACGCCGACCCACCGATGCTCGACGTGCGGGGCGTACGCGCGTTCCTCGAAAGCCAGCGCGTCCCCGTCACCGGACCGCTGACCAGTGAGCTGGTGAGCGGCGGAAAGTCCAACCTCACCTACGTCGTCACCGACGGCACCCACCGCTGGGTCGTCCGACGCCCACCACTGTCCGGCCTCACCCCGTCGGCGCACGACGTGGCGCGGGAGTGGCGGGTCGCGCAGGCTCTGCAGTACAGCGCGATACCCGTACCCCCCGCAGTCGCCCTCTGCGAGGACCCGGCGGTCATCGGTGCGCCGTTCGCCGTGACCGCCTTCATCTCCGGTCAGGTGGTGCGCACCCGCGTCCAGCTCGACGCCTACACCTCACGCGAGCTCGAATCCTGCGTCACCGAGCTGGTCCGCATCCTGGCTGATCTGCACACCGTCGACGTCGACGAGGTCGGCCTGACCGGCCTCGGCCGGCCGGCCGGCTTCCTGGAGCGTCAGGCCCGCCTGTGGTGGCGGCAGTGGAACGAGGTGAAGAGCCACGACCTCGTGGACGCGACGAGCCTGCACTCGCGGCTGGTCGCCGCGCTGCCGCGCACGTCGGCGCAGATCGGAGTGGTGCACGGGGACTACCGGATCGACAACACGCTGCTCGACAGCGCCGACATCAGCAAGGTGCTCGCCGTGGTCGACTGGGAACTCGCGACCGTCGGCGACGTACTCACCGACGTCGCGCTCATGTGCGTCTACCGCCAGCCGCAGCTCGACCCCATCCTCGGCCTCGACGCGGCCTGGGCGAGCGACCGGCTGCCCGACGGCGACGCGATCGCCGAGGCGTACGCCCGTCGGCGCGGCGTGGACCTCGATCACTGGCCCTTCTACCTGGCGCTGGCGAACTTCAAGCTCGCCGTCATCGCCCAGGGGATCAGCTACCGCGCGCGGCAGGGCGCTGCGGCCGACTCGACCTCCGTGGCCGCCGAGGAGGCCGTTCCGGCGCTGCTCGCCGCCGGCCTGCGGGCGTTGGGGCCGGGTTAGCTGGACGTTCAGCGAGGCGCGCGACGCGCGGGGCCGACTGCGCTGAGCCGTGCCCGCCGTGCGCATTCCCACGGCGGTCCGGTGGTCGCCACGGCCGGCGGGCGGTCGGGTCGGGACGTATTCTGGGCGCGCGGTCGCCGTCCTCGCCGGCACCGTCCGATGTGTCCGGAGGAGGATGCTTCTTGAGAGCGCTCGCGGTCCTGGCAACCATGGTGATGGCAGCGGCGGTGGTGGGCGTGCCGGCGCAGGCGTCGGTCACGCTCAAGGAGCCGTTGCGCGGGCTGATCGACCGGGCCGGGCCGGCCAGCGGAGCGTACGCGCCGGTGGTGGACGGGTTCGTCATCCGGGTGAACTGGAGCGACCTGCAACCGCAGCAGCAGGCCGGCACGGACCACGGTGGTGACCTCGACACCACCGCGATCGACGACGCGCTGGCCGCCGCGACCACGGCGGGCATGTCGACCCGGCTGCGGGTGGTCGGCGGCATCCACGCACCCGACTGGGCCAAGACGCTGGGCGGTGGCGACCCGATCCCGTGGTACGCCGAGGGGGTCCAGGTCGGCACGATCGGCCCGTTCTGGACGGCCGCGTACGGCACCGCCTACCAGAACCTGCAGGATCGGCTCGCCGCGATGTACGACGACGAGCCGCGCCTGTTGGATGTGGTGATCTCCCGCTGCACGACTGAGTTCGCCGAACCGTACATCCGCCAGACCGGGCAGCTCAGCCTGAACCGGCCCGGGTTGGAGGCCGCCGGGTACACCGGCGCCGCCGACGACCAGTGCCACCGCGACGAGATCGACGCGCACGACGTGTGGGAGCGGACGCGGTCGTACCTGGCCTTCAATCCGTACCAGCGGATCGACGAGGTCAGCTGGACGGGCTCGGTGGACATGCCGTTCACCCGCGCCATGATCGACTACTGCCGCGCCTCGCTCGGGGAGCGCTGCGTGCTGGGCAACAACTCGATCTACCCCGACCGGCCGAACAACTACTTCACGATGTACGCGTACATCGCGGCCAAGGGCGGCCCGATCAGCTACCAGACGGCGACCGCCGACAAGGTCTGCTTCGACCAGTCGCCCTGCCCGGCCTCGGTGTGGAACCAGACGATGGACCTCGCCCTCACCTACGGTGCCAGCGCCGTGGAGCTTCCCCGTGGCGTTACCGGCTACCCCAGCTGGTCACTCGCGGACGTGCCGCCCGACCACGGGTTGCAGCACTACGACAGCCTGCTGGAGGCGACCGCCGTCGCGGGGCGGCGCGCCTCGGACGGCTGATGACCACGGCGCGCCGACGGCACCCCCTGCGGGCCGGAGGTCCGCTGTGGATGCCAGCATGGCGGGATGGATATCTACGAGGACGCCCGGACGGTGTCGCGGGCGGATCTGGCCGCGTGGCTGCGTCAGGTGGCGAGCCAGTTGGAGACCGGGCAGGTCTTCTACGGAGCAGCGGGGGCGGTCACCGTCGCCGACGAGGTGCACTGCGAGCTGGAGATCGAGCAGGAGGGTGCGGACGAGTACTCGATCGAGATCGAGTTTTCCTGGGTGAACCCGAGGGCCACCCCGGTGCCCGAGGTAGAGAAGGCTGCGGCGGTCGAGGCCGACGAGGAGACCGAGGTGACCGCCCCGGCCAGCGAGTAGCGGCGCGCCGGCCCGCCCGGGGGCGGGCCGCCGTGACCACCCGCGGCCGTGACGTCAACGCAGCCGGCCGCGCCTGCCGAACCAGTCCCGGGAGGCGCGGACGTTGAGGGCCCAGAGCACCCAGGCCAGCAGGGCCAGGCCGACGATCGTGATCGCGCCGAAGAGACCGAGCGAGGCGGCGGCCAGGAGCGTCGTCAGCGCGTATGCCGGGTAGGGCGCCCACGGGCGGCGGGCGGCAAGGCTGATCGCCACCAGCCCGCACGCCCCGGCCATCACGGCGAAGAAGACGACGGCGCCGAGCGAGCCGGTCCCGGCCACCAGCCGGTGCACCGTCGCCAGGGTGAACAGCAGCGACAGCACCGCGAAGACGAGCACGGTGACCCGTACGGGGGTGGGCGTCGCAGGCTGCCGGAGCAGGCCCCGGTAGCCGCCGCCGGAGGGGCGAACGACCATACAGACAACGATGGACGTCGACTTCTTGCGGAGCGTGGCACTGTCGGCAACGCGACAGTGCCGGCGAGCAGCCTAAGCTTCCGGCCATGGCGAGGTATTTCGACGTGCATCCGGACAATCCGCAACCGCGCACCATCGGCCAGGTGGTCGACATCGTCCGGGCGGACGGGTTGATCGCCTACCCGACGGACTCCTGCTTCGCGCTGGGTGCGCAGCTGGGCAACAAGGACGGCCTGGACCGGATCCGGGAGATCCGCCAACTTGACAGCGGCCACCACTTCACGCTGGTGTGCCGGGACTTCGCCCAGCTCGGTCAGTTCGTGCAGTTGGACAACGCGGTGTTCCGCGCCGTGAAGGCGGCCACCCCCGGCCGCTACACCTTCATCCTGCCGGCGACGCGGGAGGTGCCGCGCCGGCTGCTGCACCCACGCAAGAAGACCGTGGGCGTGCGGATCCCCGCGCACCCGGTCACCCGGGCCCTGCTCGACGTGCTGGGAGAACCGCTGCTGTCGAGCACTCTGCTGCTGCCCGGCGACGACGAGCCGATGACCCAGGGCTGGGAGATCAAGGAGCGCCTCGACCACGCTCTCGACGCGGTGGTCGACGCGGGGGACTGCGGCACCGAGCCGACCACGGTGGTCGACTTCTCCGACGGCGAGCCGGAGATCATCAGGGTCGGCGCCGGCGACCCGGCCCGGTTCGACCAGGGCGCCGGCCCTTCGGTCAGTCGGTAGGTGCCGGCCCGTCAGTCGGTGACCGGCAGCGCCTCCGGCCAGGGTGACCTGCTCGGCGGTCGAGCTGTCCGGCCCGCCGGCCCGGACCAGCCGGCCCACCACCGAGTGCGCGGCCCGGAACGGTACGCCGTGCCGGGTGAGCATGTCGGCGGCGGCGGTCGTGGTGGCACCGGAGGCGACGATCTCGGCCGCCGACGGCGGCTCCAGTGGCTCGATCGCGGCGAGGAAGCCGCCGAGCAGGGCGAAGAACCGGTCGGCGCGGTCGTTGCTCCCCCAGAGCCGCACCTGTACGCGCCCGGGTGTCTGCGGAGGGGATCCCCGCGTCCGGGAGAGGTGCGGGTGACTCTGGAGAGGGCATCGGACAGCGGGCCAGGTTGCCTGGCCGGGTGCCCGAGCGGCGTCACGAGGCGGGTTGGCCGCCACGCCCCCGTACCCGTGGCGGCCCCGTACCCCCAACCATCTGAGCATGGCGATGACCACACCCGGTGAACTCCAAACGATTCCACATGAGGCACAGTGGAATCGATAGACACCTCATCCTCACGGGGGCGCCATGCAGGTTGACACGTCCACCGGTCCTCCCGACCCTGGGTCGGCCCACAGTCTCGACGAGTTGGTCGGCGTTCTGCGCGCGCTGAAACTCTGGGCCGGCGACCCCTCGTACGAGACGATCACCCGGCGGGTCAACGAGCAGTGGCGGACGGACCACCGACCGGCCGCCGAGCTGGCCCGCAGGGGCACGGTCGTGGACTGCTTCAAGACCGGCCGGCGCCGGATCAACGCCGACCTGGTGCTGGCGGTGGTGCAGGCGCTGCATGGCGAGACGGGCTACCTGGCGCACTGGCGGCAGGCGTTGCGCGTCAGTCTCGCCGAGACCACGGCGGCCGCCCAGGTACGGGTGCTCGACCGGCTGCCGGACGACGTGGCCGCCTTCACCGGGCGGCAGTTCGAGGTGGATCACCTGCGGCAGGCGGGCGGTTCGACCGTTGGCACGGATCCGGCGACGCGCGGCCCGGTGGTCTGCGTACTCGCCGGGATGGCGGGGATCGGCAAGACCCAACTGGCGGTCCACGCCGGCCGGCTACTGGCCACCGAGGGGCGCTACGACACGACGCTCTTCGTGGACCTGCGCGGCTTTCACCCCGACCCGGGGCAGCCGCCGGTCGAGCCGGCCGCGGTCCTCGACGGCTTCCTGCGTCTGCTCGGCTGCTCCGGTAGCGAGATTCCGCACGGCCTGGCGGAACGGGCGTCGGCCTTCCGTGAACGACTCGCGGACCGGCGTGTCCTGGTCGTGCTCGACAACGCGGCCGGCACACAGCAGGTACGCCCGCTCCTGCCGAATGCCGCCGGCACCCTGACCCTGGTCACGTCCCGCCGCCGGCTCGCCGACCTCGACGCGACGGTTCGCCTCGACATCGACCTGTTCACCGCGGACGAGGCGGAGCAGTTGCTGGTGCGGTCGGTGCCGGGCGTGGCGGTCGGTGCCGATCCGTCGGCGCTGCGGCGGGTCGCGGTGCGCTGCGGACACCTGCCGTTGGCGCTCAGCGTGGTCGCCGGTCAGATGGCGGCCCGACCCGAGTGGACGGTCACCGATCACGCCGATCGGCTGGACGAGCGCCACCGTCATCGTCGGCTCGACACCGGTGTGGAGCTCGCGCTGCACCTGTCCTACCAGCACCTGCCCGAGCAGCGGCGGGCGCTGCTGCGTCGGATGGCCGGGCATCCCGGCGCGGATCTGGACGAGCACGGCGCCGCCGCCCTGCTCGACAGTGATCCGTCCGCCGCCGCCGCTCAACTGCGGCATCTCGCCGCCGAGTACCTGGTCCAGCAACCCGTCGCCGGCCGGTTCGCGCTGCACGACCTCGTCCGGGCGTACGCGGAGGAGCGCGCCCGGGACGAGGACCGGCCCGCGGATCGCCAGGCCGCGTTGACTCGCCTGTTCGACCACTACCTGTACAGCGCCGCTGCGGCGATGGACGCGCTGTACCCGGCCGAGCGGCACCGCCGCCCGCCGCTGCCGCAGCGGCCCCCGGCCGGCCCGCGGCTCGACAAACCCAGGGTCGCACTGCGCTGGCTGGATGCCGAACGCGCCACACTCGTGGCGGTCTGCCTGCACACGGCCCGCAACGGCTGGCCGCGACACGCGGTGTGGCTCGCCGGCACCCTGTACTCCTACCTCGACAACGGCGGGTACCCGGCCGACGCCATCACCGTGCACACCGAGGCCGAGCACGCGGCCCGGCTGCTCGGTGACGACGTCGCCGAGGCCACCGCCCTGACCAACCTCGGTGTGGCGGGGTGGCAGTTGGGCCGCTACCCGGAGGCGGCCGGGCATCTCAAGCGGGCACTGCCGCTGTTCCGCGCGGCCGGTGACGGCCGGGGTGAGGCCCGGGTGCTGGGGAACCTGGGCGTGGTGCACAGCTCGGCGGGGGACTGGGAGGGTGCCGGGGCATACCACGAGCTGGCGCTCGACCGCTTCGTGCAGGTCGGTGACCGGGTCGGCGAGGCGAACACGCTGACGAACCTGGGCGCTGTCCACGAACGGCTGGGCCGCTCCGGCGCGGCGGCCGAGCAGAACAGCCGCGCCCTGGCCATCTTCCGCGAACTGCGGCATCTCGGTGGCGAGGCGACCGCGCTGAACAACCTGGGCGACACCTACGTCACGCTGGGCCGGTTCGCCGACGCCGTGGACTGCTACGAACAGGCCCTGGCGATCTTCCGGGACATCGGTGAGCGGTACGGCGAGACCTGCGTACTCAACGGACTGGGTCGGGCCCTGGCCGGACAGGGCCAGCGGGACGCGGCGGTCGCCCGGCACGTCGAGGCCCTGACCCTGGCGACGGAGATCGACCGGCCCGAGGAGCAGAAGCGGGCCCGCAACGCGCTGACCCAGCTGGCGGAGCCGGTCGAGCGGTTCGTCGAACCTGGCCGGGACCGCCCGTAACGGGACGCGCCCGCCCTCGTCCGGGCGGGCGCTCGCGTGTCCGCTTCTGCTGTCAGCGTCGCTCCGGCGTGCGCGGTGGCCGGAAGTCGTCGGCGTGCTCGGCGGCCCACTGCGCGAAGGTGCGGGCGGGCGAGCCGGTGAGTTCTGCCACCGTCGGGGTGCACGGCTCGGGTGTGTCGACCAGCGATGCCCAGTAGGCCAGTGCGGTGTCGGCGTACGCCGGATCCGCCCAGCTGAGCAGCTCCGCCCGCGCCTCGGCGAGCGGGGCCCGCTCGACCCGCACCGGACGGCCGGTGACCGTGCCGATGATCCGTACCTGTTCGGCCTGGGTGATGGACGCCGGACCGGTCAGGGCGTACGCGGCACCGCCGTGTCCGGCCTCGGTCATCGCCAGCACGGCCACCTCCGCCACATCCCGTTCGTGGATCAGTGACCGGGAGGCGGCCGGGTACGGCATCCGTACCGGCCGGCCGGCACTGATCGCCGGTGCCCACTGCAGGGTGTTCGTGGCCAGGCCGCCGACCCGCAGGAAGGTCCACTCGACGTCGGTCCGCCGGATCGCGTCCTCGACCTGGCCCCAGAAGCCGTTCTCGATCGGCGGGCGGTCGTCGCGTACGTGCATCGCCGAGACGTACACGACCCGCCGGGTCGTGGCGGCGATCGCCTCGGCGACGGCCGGCGCGCCATCGGCGGTCATGAACGGCCACAGCAGGAAGACCGCGTCGGTCCCGGCGAGCGACCGTTTCAGGGTCTCGGCATCCCGCAGGTCGCCGTGGACCGCCTCGATGCCGTCCGGGAGCCCACCCGGGCTACGGGTCAGGGTGCGTACCGCGATGCCGCGATCGCGCAGCGAGGTCACCACGTGCCTGCCGATGTTGCCGGTCGCGCCGATGACCAGCGCCCGTTCGATGTCTGTCATGCGCCCATGCTGGAACTTGAAGGCCCCTTGAGGTCAAGCAGGGCGTCGGCATGCCCCTGGCGTCGATCGGTGACTCGTCCGCCGGTCCAGGCAGAACGGTGTTAGCGTGCGGCGGTGCGGGTCCGTGGGGTGACCGGAGTGGACGCAGCGGTCGCCGGGCTGGTGCTCGCGGCCGGCGCGGGCCGGCGCTACGGGCAGCCCAAGGCGCTGGTGGAGTTCGACGGCCGGCTGCTCGTGGAGCGGTCGGTGGCCACCGCTCGGGCCGGCGGTTGTCAGCCGGTGCTGACGGTGCTCGGTGCGCGGGCCGAGACGGTCCGGGCCCGCGCCGACCTCGGTGCCGGGTTGGTGCTCGACAATCCCGAGTGGGCCACCGGCATGGCGTCGTCGTTGCGGGCCGGCCTCGTCGCGTTGCGGTCGACCGAGGTGGTCGCGGTGGTGGTGCTGCTGGTCGACATGCCCGGCGTCACCCCCGAGGCGGTACGCCGGTTGACGGCGCTCGCCGCGCCGGAGGCGTTGGCGATGGCGGGCTACGGCAACGCCCGTGGCCATCCGGTCCTGCTCGGTCGGTCCCACTGGGCCGGCGTCGTCGCCTCGGCGGCCGGCGACATGGGTGCCCGCGCCTACCTGCGCGAGCGGTCGGCGGATCTGCGGGTCGTGCCCTGCGGCGATGTTGCCACCGGCGGCGACATCGACACCGAGGCCGAGCGCGACAGGTTCCGGCCCGCTGGCGACCTCGGGGGGCGGGGCTGGCCGTGAGGGGTTCGTCGGATGGGATGGTCGCTGCCGCCCGGCCGGCCCATCTTTCGGATCGGTGCGAGGAAAGTCCGCCATGTGGGAGCAGAACTATCGACGCCCTATAGCAGAAGGACTAGTCTCCGAGACAAACAGCCGTCGATGGAGGGGTGACATGTCCCGTCGAACCGGAAGGCCCTCCTACCTGCTGACCTCGCCCGGCGGCAAGGGGCGGTCGAAGACCTGGATGGTCGCGGTCGCCGCCGCGGCGGTGCTGGTGGCGGCCCCGGTGGGCGGGCTGGTCGGGCATGCGGTGGGACGACCGAGCCCGACCGAGGCGAACATCGCGCAGCTGCAGAAGGCCGAGGTCGAGCGTGACGCGCAACAGATCGTCGAGCTCACCGCGATGGCGCACCAGACAGGGCAGGAGCTCTCGCCCATCCTCCAGGCCGTCAGACAGGAGGCCGAGGCCGGCCGCACACCCGAGGCGGCCCAGGTCAGCCAGTGGCAGCAGACCATGAATCGACTCATCGCCCAGTTCGCCGACCCGCCGTCGGGCATGACCGCCACCAACGTCGCCAGGGGCGGGCTGCGCAGCGCCGTGGAGCAGACGGCCGTCGCGGTGGACTCCGTCGCCCTGGCCCTGTCGGGTCCCGCCGCGGGGCGTACCGAGCAGCTGGCGCTGGCGGCCCGGCAGGCGACCCTCGCCGTCACCACCTGGTCGGTGGCCGCGACCCAGCTCGATCAGATCAACATCGATGCCGGCCTCGGCCATCAGCACGTGCACCTCGATGCCGGCGAGGTGGAGGGGGCTCTCACCCCGGACGGCGCGACCGAGGGCTCCGGCGGGTAGGTCGTCCCGACAACGACCAACCGCCGTCGGCGCCATCGCGCGGAATGTGGACGATGCGCCGGTGCGGAAAGAGGGATCTTGACTGCCCGGCGGGCCTGTCGTCCGCGTCGCCACTTGCGAGTCGGTATCGCGTCCGATGCATAATGGGCAATGGGCTGAGCGCGTCGGAGCGAGGGCCAAAGTGATCTGCCAACCTCAATGGAGGCACCTCCATGGCATTGATTCCGGCGGCTGGCTCGGGTTGCAGTGGGCCGTCGACCCCACCGCCACGAGTTGATTCCCGGAGGCCAGCCAATTCCGAGGTGGAGTGGGACGGCTTCGACCCCCGGGCCTACGTCCAGCACAACTACTCCGTACTGCGCGCCGATGATCGCGAGCTGCTCTGTCGGATAAGAGACTTCTTCGCGGGTGCGAACATTTCCGAAGTGCGCTGCGTCGACGTGGGGTCGGGTGCAAACCTCTACCCGGCGCTGTCTCTTCTGCCATTCGCACAGAGCGTGGACCTGTGCGAACTGTCAATGTCGAATGTGGGCTGGCTGCGCACCCAGATCGACAACTACGACGGCTGCTGGGACGCGTACTGGCGGGTGTGTGCGGAGCATCCGGCGTACTCGGCGCTCGCCGATCCGCGACGCCGGCTGGCACAGGTGGGACGCGTGCTGCGGCGCAGCGTCTTCGATCTGCCCAGGCGTGCCTGGGAGGCGGGCACGATGTTCTTCGTGGCCTGCTCGATCTCGGCCGACCGGATGGAGTCCGAACACGCGGTCGGCCGGTTCCTCGGCGCGCTGCGCCCCGGTTCACCCTTCGCCGCCGCGTTCATGCTCGGGTCGAGTGGCTACCGCGTAGGCCAGCACTGGTTTCCGGCCGTGGAGCTGCAACGCGCGGAGGTGGTGGCGAGTATCGCGGCCGGCGCCCACGACGTCGACATGTACGAGGTGCGACCCACGCCGTCGCTGCGCGACGGGTACCTGGGCATGCTGCTGGTCACCGGCCGTAGCCGAGGCTAGTCCCTGGGTCGAGAGTGGCCGGCGTCGCCGTGCACGGGCCCCGGAGCGGCTGCCGGTGGCCGTCGACCGTGACCCGGTGGGCCGTGACCAGGATCGGCGTGACACCGCCGGGGTGCACCGTCCACGACGGTTCGGTGTGCCGGTCGTATGCGGACACTCCGGTACCGGGTCGTTCGACAACACGGGTACGCGCGGCCGTTCAGGTGACGCTCCGGCAGGGATACGATGGAGGACGCACGTCACCGTGGGTCATCGCGTGCCAGGTAACACCGGTAGTACCGTTTCGACGGCTCCAACGCTTCGACGGCTCCAACAGTTCGAGGGTTCCAGCAGTTCGACGACGACAACAGACGGCGGTGAACGATGCGGATACAGCCACGCCAGGAGATCCTCGACATCTGGCGGGCGACTGTGCGCAGTTGCTGGCAGAACTCCGAATGGCACTGGGGTGGCCGGAGCGGGACCAATTCCATCAGCGACGCGGAGCAGCTGTTGACCCTGCTGCTGCCCGCGACCAAGGTCCCGGTGCTGGCACTGGATGATCCGGACCGCATCGACGAGGAGGTCATCGAGGCGCTCAGCGCGATCGGTGGCGCGATCGAGATCCCGCGCCGACTGGTCGGCCTGATGAGCGACTATTTCACCCGGTACACCGACGACAGTGGTGTCCCGATCTTCGCCGGCGGCACCTACCTCACCCCCGTCGACGGTGGCCCGGACCTCACCGAGGAGCAGTACTCCCTGGACATCGTGGACTCGTACGCGGTGTCCATCACGCTCACCCTGGCGACGATCGGTTTTGTCAAGATCTACCGAGGTTCGACGCAGCGGCGCGACCTGCTGGCCCAGTTGGACACCCTGGAGACGATGGCCAGCGTGCGGCTCACCGCCGCCATGGTGGGCCTGCTGCGCAGCTTCAGCACCTCCGTCTTCACCTCCACCGACGAGCTCGGCATCCGACTGTGCGACATGGTCAACCAGGACGGGCGACCGCGTCGGGAGGTCGTGGCGACCCTGCGCGAGCAGCTGCGGGACACGATGGCGAGCCTGCGCAGTGTGGTGATCGGTTCCGGTCGGGTGACCGAGGACCTGGACAACAGCGAGATGCTCTTCGAGTGCGGCTGGTCCTGGGGCACCATCGCCGGGGCCGAGGAGGTCCCGACCAGCGAGCCGATCGGCGCGCAGCGCGAGGGCTCGGCGGAGAACGCGCCCTATCTCTACTTCACGGTCATCGCGATGGACGCCATCGACGACCTCAACTCCGAGCGTACCCGCCTGCTCGGGTTGCTCAACGAGGAGCAGCAGCGGCTGTCCCGTGCCCTGCAGCTGCGCTGGGAGCTGACCCGGACGTACTGGGCGACGGTGGCGACCTTCGGCAACCGGCGGCGCTGGCCCATCGAGGACATCCCCTGGCGGACCACTGACGGCGACCGGACCGACTACTACACCCTGCAGGCCACCTCCCTGGCGGTGAAGGGCCTGATCGCCGGCGGGCGGGGCGGCGACGAGGAGTTCGGACGGATCGCCAGCGTGCTGGTGGAGTTGGCGCAGCGGGCCCGGATCACCCGGCGGGCCTCGCCCGACGAGTCGGCCCTGGTGGTGCATGCGCCCGGCAAGCAGGTGACCCTCAACGACGCCACCTCCAAGCCGATCATGACGTGGAACGTCAACGAGTTCTCCACGGTGCTGCTGCTGCGGGCCGCCACCGTCGCCGGCCTGCTGAACAATGCCCGGCAGCGCAGCGAGTTGCTCGAACTGGCCGACGAGGTCTGGGAGCATCTGCTGCTGCGTCGGATTCCGGACAGCCGGTACCGCGGGCTGTGGGATCACGCGGCCGGTGCCTTCCCCGGGCTCGCGCCGCCGCCGGTGGCTCCCTCCTGGTACCTCACCGAGCGGGTGGTGCACGCGCTGGTCACCGCCGGCCAGCTGCTCTGGGAACGGCCGTTCCCACGGGCCGGCAGCCTCGCCAGGTACGCGCAGGACCTCATCGACGAGGCCGAGTACCTCTTCGACCGGGAGCTGATGCGCGGCACGTTCGCCGGCGAGGCGATGCAACGCAGCATGCGCAGCATCCGGGCCAGCCTGCGCCAGGCGCAGTCGCTGGTCGACGACCGTCCGGGCACCGCTGCCGCCCTGGCGAGCAGCCTGTTGCTGCTGCTCAACGACGTCACCACCGGCCAGCAGAAGGCCAGCGAGGGGATCTGAATGCTGGTCTTCGTCACGTCACACAAGGGTGGCACCGGGCGCTCGGTGACCGCGGCGAACATCGCCTACCGCAGCGCGTTGTCCGGTCGGCCCACCTGCTATCTGGACTACGATTTCGGCTCGCCGACAGCCGGCATCACCTTCCAGATCCCGCAGGCGATCAACGGAGTGGAGGGCGCCGGGCCGAACGGCGGCGGCCTGCACCGGTACCTACGTGGCGAGATCCCGTCACCGGAGCAGCTGGATGTGTGGGGCACCTCGGAGCGGGTCAGCCTGCGTCAGCGCCCCACCGGTTCCGGCTCCCTGGTGCTGCTGCCCGGCCAGCGCAACGGCAGCGAGTTCGGCTTCACCAACGACATCGGTCGGCGCTGCGCCGAACTCTTCCTCCGGCTGGAGGAGGAGTTCGACCTGATCCTGGTGGACCTCAGTGCCGGCCGTTCGTACGCCAGCCAGATCGCCCTGGCGGCCACGGCCACCCCGACCCTGCGCAAGGTGGCCGTCCGCTGGCTGGTCTTTCACCGGTGGACCCCGCAACACGTGATGGCGGCCGCCGACCTGGCCTTCGAGGCCGGTGGAATCCTGGCCATGGGCAAGGAGTACGGCCACGAGCCGGACCGGCTGCGAGAGTCGATGCGGTTCGTCCGTACGGCGGTGATCGACTCACGTGGACCGGAGGTCGGTCACCTCGATCTGGCGCAGCAGGCGTTCCTGCGCAAGTGCGACTCCGAGCTGTCGGAGCTGGCCCGGCGGCGGGGCACCGGGCGCACCACGCTGCTCGGCACGGTTCCGCTGGACCCGTTGTTGCAGTGGCGTGAGCAGCTGATCTCGGATAATGACGTGCAGGCAAAGATCGCCAACGCACGGACGGTGGACGCCTTCGTGGAGCTGACCGAGAAGCTCTTCGACGAGACGGCATGGGAGACCGTGTGATGAGCGTGGATGTCAGGTTCCAGGAGGCAGCCGCGGTGCGTCGGACGGAGAGCGTGGCGTACTCACACCTGTCGGTGGAGTTGGGGCACGTGTACGCGGAGGACTTTGGCGACGACTGCCGGGAGCTGCGGCGCAAGTTCGAGCGGATCGCGGACTGGGCGCAGGTGGTGCCGGCGCTGGCCCGCCGGGGACTGCGCCCGCATCGACAACCCCGGATCAGCACATGCTTCCTGGTCGACGACTACTTCCACCGGTTCGCCACCCCGCGGGAGGTGATCCCGCAGGTGCAGCGGGCCGCCGCAGAACAGGGCCTGGTGCTGGACTATGTGGCCCGGGAGTCGAGCTTCGCCCGGCACGACGACGTCGAGCTGGCCCGGTTGGTGGTCGACACACTGGTGGTGGAGCCGCCCCGGCACACCAACGGCAGTCGCCCGCCGCTGAGCGAGTCGGGCTGGCTGTCCAACGGCAAGCGCTCGCCGGGTCACGCCGGCGCGCCCGCGATGACCCTGCCGATGCCCTGGTCGCCGCCCCTGCAGTCCGGCGACCCCCAGCATTCGATCTTCGTGGACGTCGAGTTGTGGTCCGACGAGCCGGAGCGTCGGGTGTGGGCCTGCGCGCTGCTCGCCTCGGTCTGGCAGATGACCAGGCTGGGCGTGCTGCGGCACCGGGGCCAGACGGTCACCCAGCCCTACCGGCTCTCCGCCGACGAGCCGCTGCCGACCGATTGGGATCAGCTGCCGGCCATCGTCCAGTTGAACCCGTCCGCCGCGCCGTTCTGCGGGTATCGCACGGTGACCCTGATGGACACCCGGTACCTGCCGGTCGAGCTGGCCGTGCGGACCATCCTGGGTCAGGTGGCGGTGTCGCCGGCGGTCGCGCGGCAGGTCGCCAAGCGGGCCGTCGGTGAGGGCGTGGAGCTGCCCGAGGAGCTCGTGGACCGGCTGAGCTACGTGTTCATCGGCGAGTGAGCGCGGTCAGCGCACGCACGCCTGGTCGACCGCCACCCGGCCGGCCAGCTCACGCAGCAGGGCCATGTTGCCGACGGTGATCTGATCCCGGATCCAGTTGACCGACGACTGCCACTGTCGGCTGAAGCCGGGCACCTGCTCCAGCCGGTCCCAGATCGGCCGCAGTCGCGGATCGACCCGCGCGCCGGGCAGCCAGAGGTGCAGCAGGTGCTCCAGCACCGGGCGGAGCCGCTCGATGTGCTCCTGCGCGGAGCCGGTCCGGGTCACCGCAGCCTCGACCAGCGCGGACAGCATGGTGAGCAGCCAGTCGTGCAGGGCAAGATCCTCGCAGAGGCCGGCGACCGCCGCCGGCACGTCCTGCGGGCTGACCGTGAGCCGGACGGTGCGCAGCGTCGGCGAGTCCACCGCGACCAGCGCCGTGGCGGTGTCGCCCGGCTGCTGGTCGACCTGAGCCGTCCACCGCAGCCGGGTACGGGCCGCACGCAGCGGCGGACGCCGGTCCAGTAGGTCGGACATCTGCACGCTGTCGAGGACCCGGCCGGTGATCGCGTCCAGGTTCAGCACATCGGCGGCGTTGCCGTGCAGGAAACCCGTGGCCAGATCCTCGGCGTCGAGCTTGCCGACGGTCTCCAGCATCCCCGAGTTGGCCAGGTAGTACGACCAGGGCCGGCGGCGTGCCCCGGCGGCGACCTGGATGATCGAGGACGCCTGGACGATCCGGCCACCCGTGATGATCGCCCGGGTGACCACCGCGCCCACCCCACGCAGCTGGCGGTTCTTCGCACTGGGCAGCCAGCAGTCCACCCCGGTGCGGACGTCGGGCGACACCGCGTAGAGCGACGGGCGGCGCGAGGTCAACACGGCCTCGCCCTCCACCAGGCCGAGCACCTCGGCGCTCTGCTCCTGCGCCAACGCCGTGCTGTGCTGTAGCAGGCTGGTGTGCACCTCGCCCACCGTGAGCATGGTTCCTCCGCATCGGCATCACCGGGACACCGGCAAGCACGGGCTCCGGCCGACGACCGTACCCGAATCCGTCCTGGGTCATCATATGCCCACCCCAGCGGGGGGAGCCGAAATGTGGCGGTGGGTTTGCCGACCTTCACGGGGCGGATGGATGTGATGGCGGCTGATATTTTGAAGAATGCGGTCGCCAGCCACCCCTGGAGTTTGCCGTCCATGAAGGTTTACATTTCGGCCACCCAAAAGGACCTGCTGGACTATCGCGCGGCCGTGCACGCGGCAGCGCGTCGCCTCGAAATCGAGGACGTCGCGATGGAGGCGTACGGCGCCGACATCCGGCCGCCTCTGGAACGCTGCCTGGCCGACGTCCGCCGATGCGACCTCTACATCGGCCTGTTCGCCTGGCGGTACGGCTACCGGCCACCCGGCCAGGAGTCCTCCATCACCGAGCTGGAGTACCGCGAGGCGCTCGCAGCCGGGAAGCCCTGTCTGATCTTCCTGCTCGCCGAGGACGTTCCCTGGCCGGTGGACATGGTCGACCGCAACGGCGACTGGCGGCAGGTCGTCGCGCTGCGGCGGGAGTTGAAGGAGCGCCACCTGTGCGACTTCTTCTCCAGCGTGGACGACCTCTCGGCGAAGGTCACGGTGGCGCTGGCCGACGTGCGCAGCGGTCGGTCTCCCGGGCGCGAGCCCGGCGACCCGGACACCCACCTGCCGGAGGCGGTGCGCGGCCAGTACCACAAGCAGTTGGGGTTGCAGTACCACGCGGTGTCCCTCGACGGCGTCTCGCCCCGTCCCACCATCGGCTACCTCACCATCGGTCTGTCCACCGTCTTCGTCGAACCCCTGGTCCGCGAGGACGCCCGGCCGGAGATGCCGTTGGCCTGGTGGCGTTGGGCCGGATCCGGCTCGGACGGTGACGGCAGTCAGCTGCCGGGCGTGGTGGATCCGCAGGAGGTGGAGCGGCTCTGGGAGGAGTACGCGGCCAAGGAGGCGTCGGCGCTGTTCGACGTGGTCTGCGACCCGGCCCGGCGGGCGATCGTGCTGCTCGGCGACCCCGGCTCCGGTAAGTCCGCCGCCGCGCGTTACGTGGCGCTGGCGCTGGCCGGGGTCTGCGACGAGCCGCGCCTGTCGGCGCTGCACCGGTACCTGCCCGTCCTGATCGAGCTGCGTTCGTACGCCTCGCATCGCGGTGACGGTCGCTGCGACGGACTGATGGACTATGTCGGGCACCGGCACCAGCAGGGGCTGACCGGGATCGACCGGGACGTGCTGGAGGCTTATCTGCGCCAGGGTGGCCAGGCGCTGTTCCTCTTCGACGGTCTGGACGAGGTGTTCGACCCGGCGCAGCGGGAGGAGATCGCCGCGCAGATCGCCACCTTCGCCGCCGAGTATCCCGGGGTACGCACGGTGGTCACCTCACGGGCGGCCGGCTACCTCCGGCACACCTTCGCCAACGCCGGCTTCGACCACTTCACCCTGGAGGATCTCGACGACGAGCGGATCGAGCGTTTCCTCGGCAACTGGTACCGCTACGTGATGCCCACCCCGCCGGCCGAGGCGGACCGACAGCGACGGCAGATCCTCGAGGTGCTGCGCCGGTCCCGGGCGATGCACGAGATCGCCGGCAACCCGCTGCTGCTGATGCTCATGGCGATCGTCGGCCGGGACAGACCGCTGCCGCGCAACCGGCGTCGGCTCTACCTGCACGTCACGGACGTGTTGATCTCGGAATGGGACGTCACCAAGCAGCTGCGGGAAAGTCACGGCGAGGTGCCGCCACTGGATCCGCAGGCGAAACTGCGGCTGCTGCGCCACCTGGCCTTCTGGATGCAGTGCCGTGAGTCCGGGTCCGCCGGAAATTACATTGAATCGGATGAACTGTCGCGCATCTTCCGGGATCATCTGGTGGAGTTCTACGGTTTCGAGAACGAGCGCGCGCACGCGATGGCGTACTCGATGATCGACAAATTACGCCAGCGAAGCTTCATCCTGGAACGGTACGGGCTGCGGCTGTTCGGGTTCGTACATCGGACGTTCCTGGAATTCTTCTGTGCCGAGGAGATCGTGGACAGGTTCGACCATGATCCGGACGCCTGGGGGCTCGACCGGCTGCGGGCGTTGTTCCGCGAGCACTGGGCCGACCCCTCGTGGCGGGAGGTGCTGCGACTGGTCGCCAGCGCGTTGCCCGCCGACGCCGCCAACGACCTGGTCACCCTGATCGCCACCGAGGTCAACCGTCCCTGGCCGCCACTGAATCTGGCCAGTCCACCGTGGAACCTGGTCCTGGCCGCACAGTCCGTGGCGGAGGCGCCGCAGCCGGCCGGGCTGACCGGTGCCGGTGCGGCGGTGCTGCGCCAGGTCGTGCTCCTGGTCGAACATGGCATCTCCGTCGAGGACCCGAACCTCGTCGAGCTCACCGAGCAGGAGTTGCTCTCCTCCGTCCGGGCGCTCGGACCGCAGTGGCCCGGCCGGGCCGTCTTCTTGAACTGGTATCGCCGCCGTGGGGTACGCACGAGTTGGCGCTCCGGCTCCACCTTCGCCACCCGGGTCGCCGCGGTGCTCTCCACCGCCGACGAGCAGCTGGAGGAGCTGCTGGTCCGCGAGCTCGGGCAGGGCCGCGAGCGGCAGGCGCGGATCACCCTGGTCGCCGGCCTGGCCGAGCTGGCCGGCCGGCCGGACACCAACAGCCGCAGCCGCCGGCACTGCCACGACCTGCTGCTCGGGCAGGCCCGGGCGGAGGGCTCGACGGCGGTGCGGCAGGCCGCGGTACGCGCGCTGGTGACCAACTTCGGTGCCGGTACCGACCTCGTCGACGTGTTGCGTGACCTCGCCGGATCGTCCGATCCCGCGGTGCGCGCACTCGCCGTGCAGTCTCTCGGTGGCCGGGCGGAGCAGGCCGAGGACATCCGTCGGTTGCTGCTGACCCGGGCCACCGAGGATCGGGACACGGGGGTACGCCGGGCGGCGGTGGCCGTGCTCGCCGCGCGCTGCGCCGACCTGCCGGGCATCGCCGAGACGTTGCAGCGGCTGCTGGCCACCGACACCGATCCCGGGGTGGTGCAGTGCGCGCTGGGCTGCCTCCTGGAGTTGCCCGAGCACGCCGAGGCGGCCCGCAGTCGGGCGCTGTCCCGGATCGGCGGCGACTCCCACGACGACGTGCGGCGCTGCCTGGTCACCGAGCTGCTGCCCGGGCGACCCAGCGCCGAGGGCACCGAACTGCTGCTCAAGCTGGCCGGATCGGACGCCTCCGCGCGGGTCCGCGCGGTCGCCGTACAGCGGCTGGTGCTGGTGAACGACCCGGACGGACGCTGCCGGGACCGGCTGGTGGACCGGATCGAGCAGGACGAGGACGCCGCCGTGCGGGCCGCGGCGGTGACCGTGCTGGCCGACCGGTACCGCATGGATGACACCGGATGGACGGTGGCGGCACATGCGGCGCGGGCCGACGAGGACGCGACGGTGCGGCTCGCCGCGGTGCGTGCGCTGGCCGAGGCGTACCCGGATCACCGCACCGGCGAGCTGCTGCTGGAACGGGCCCGTCAGGACCTCACCGCCAGCGTCCGGCTCGCCGCGGTCGACCTGCTCACCGGCCGGACACTGCTCGGGCACGCCACCCGCGAGCTGCTCATCAGCCGGGCGTCCCGGGAACGGGACCCGATCGTCCGGCTACGGGTCACCCGCAGCCTGGCACGTCTGGGTGAGCCGCTCAACGACGACGTGCGGGAGTGCCTGGCCGAGCAGCTCCGTCGCGACCCGGATCCGAACGTGTTGCGGGCGGCCGCCCAGGCGTTGGCCCGCGACGGCGGGGCCGGCAGTCTGGTGGAGACGCTGTCCCGTCGGGCCCGACGGGACAGCTATGCCGGCATCCGGCTGGCCGCCGTGCAGAGCCTGAGCGCGTACGGGAGCCCGGACGTGGTGACCGACGTGCTGTTGGAGTGCATCGAGTCCGACACCGACCCGGCGGCCTTCGACGCGGCGGTACGCTGCCTGACCGGTCGCGGCTCGACGTCCATGGCGGTGACGTTGCGGCTGATGCGGCGGCTGGCCGATCAGGACCCGGCGATCCGCGCCCGCATCGCCGCCGCGCTGGGCGAGCACTTCGGCAGCGATCCGGAGGTCCGGGTGCTGCTGGTCGGGTTGGTCCGCGACGATCCGCATCTGGAGGTCCGACGCCGGGCCGCGGAGCAGCTCGCGGCCACCCTGGCGGGGCGCGTGGGGGTGCGGGAGCTGCTGATGCGGCTGGTGGACGACGAGGACTGGGAGATCCGTCGTACGGCACTGCTCGCGTTGGCCCGCCACTACGGCGCGGACACCCGGACCCGGGAGATTCTCATCCGGCTGGCCCGTCAGGAGGACGCCACGATCCGGGGCCTGGCGGGGCAACTGCTGGCGACGCTGCCCGGCACCAGTCCCGACGACTTCCCGTGACTCGGTGGCACCTCGCCCGGAGATCCGTGGGCGGCGTGGTCACCCCTGGTCGGAGTGCTCGCACGGGCGCTCCCGCTGGCCCTGTTTCGTGGACATTTCAGATCAGTATCGGTCGAGGTCTTGACCATCGATGTTAGCGCTAACACTATTAAGGCCCCCGTAACGCTCGTGTCTGGAGCTCGCCAATGCAGGTGTCGGACGGCCCTCCTGCCCCCCATCCCCGACATCGGTGGATCCCGCTCGTCACGGTCGGCGCGCTGCTCGGCGCTGCTCTGGTCACCACCGGCGGTGCCGCCGGGGCCGCCGACGAGTGGTCACCCCGATCGTCGTACACGTCGACCGATCGGGGTGGCGGCACGTACACCGTGCCGCTGCTGCGTTCCGACGTACCGGACATCAGCGTGGAGCGGGTTCCGGCCGCCGAGAGCGACGAGGGCCGGGACACGTACTACATGATCAGCACGACGATGCACCTCAGTCCGGGTGCGCCGATCATGAAGTCGTACGACCTGGTGAACTGGGAGATCGTCAACTACGTCTTCGACCGGGCGAGCATCGGCGACTCGTTCTCGCTGCGCAACGGCCAGAACTCGTACGGCCAGGGCCAGTGGGCATCGTCGCTGCGCTACCACGAGGGCGTCTTCTACGTCGCCTTCAACACCAACAACCTCGGCGGAGCGTACATCTACCGCACCGACGACATCTCCAACGGCGGATGGCAGCGTACGGCGCTGGGGCGCGGCCTGCACGACCCGTCGCTCTTCTTCGACACCGACGGCACGCCGTACATCTTCTACGGCTCCGGCGGCACCAGCGCCGTGCGGCTCAACGCCGACCTGACGGCGATCACGCAGGACTACCCGAACATCTTCACCGCGGGCAACTACGCCGGCCAGCCGTTCATCGGCGGCCTGTTCGAGGGCGCGCAGGTCTACCACATCGACGGCTGGTACTACGCCGTCATCATCACCTGGCCCACCGGTCAGGGACGGCAGGTCGTCATGTTCCGCTCGCGGGAACTGCTCGGCCGCTACACCTCGGCCGGTGGCGTGAACACCTACGAGGCGCGCGGAGTCCTCAACTCCAACGGCTTCGCGCAGGGCAGTCTGGTGCCGATCGCACGCGCCGACGGCGGGACCGACTGGCACGGCATGTTCTTCCGGGACACCTTCCCGATCGGACGCATTCCGGCGCTGATTCCCGCCACCTGGTCCGGCGGCTGGCCGACCTTCGGCAACAACGGAGCGGTGCCGGTGGACGGCCCGTTCGACAAGCCGATCGCACTCAGCCCGGCCCAGGAGCGCTTCGAACGGCAGAAGAGCATCGTCGTCTCGGACGACTTCGCCAACGACGCGCCGCACAAGGCGTACCAGGACGAGCAGTGGACGATCCCACCGGGGCTCGAGGACGAGATCGCCCCCAACGGCTCGCGGCTGGACCTGGCGTGGGAGTGGAACCATGCCCCGGACAACCGGTACTGGTCGCTCACCGACCGGGAGGGCTGGTTGCGGCTGACCGCCGGCAAGGTGGTCACCGGTCAGTACGTCTACACCAAGCTGTCCAACCGCGCGGAGCTGGCCTGGTTCGAGGAGGCCCGCAACACGCTCTCACAGCGGACGTTCGGTCCACGGCAGTCGGTCGAGACCAGGATGGACATCTCCGCCATCAAAGATGGTGACGTCGCCGGCCTGGCCGCCTACAACCGCGGATTCTCGTACGTGGCCGTCAAGCGGACCGACGGGGTCAACACCATCGGCGTGGTGAACCGGGGCCAACCCTTCGCGGTCGACCTCGACCAGGCGACGCTGGAGACCTTCCTGCCGGGCACCACCGTCTCGCTGGGTGACGCGACCCAGGTTCACCTCAAGGCGGATCTCGACTTCGCGTCACCGACCGGCCAGCTCTGGACGACCTTCCACTACAGCCTCGACGGGCGGCAGTGGACGCAGTTGGGCAGCCGGGTGGGCCCGCAGACGTTGGACGGTAGCCTCGCCCACTTCATGGGCCACCGGGTCGGCCTGTTCAACTACGCGACGCAGGCGACCGGCGGGCACGTCGACTTCGACCACTTCCTGCTCAGCGACGTGCTGACGGCGCAGCACCGGCCGTTGGACAGCACCGCTCTGGATGCCGCCATCGACTACGCCGGCACGCTGCACGAGGACGACCATCCGGCCGTCGCGTGGGCCGCGATGCGGGCCCGGCTCGCCGAGGCACAGGCGGCGCGGGCAGCCGGATTCGGTACCCAGAATCAGATCGACGCACCGGAGCGGGCGCTGAGCTACCAACTGGCCCGACTCGGCACGCTCACGGCCGACCAGCCCACCCTGCCGGTCACGGTCAGTGCGCAGGTGCGGTGCGTGGGCGGTAGCGCGTACGTGGCGGTGCAGGCCCGTAACGACCATGACGCTGCGGTGGACGTGGTGCTGGAGACCGCGTACGGCCAGCGGTCGGTGCCGAACGTGGTCCCCGGGGCGAACGCCTACCAGCAGTTCAACGCGCGGACGGCGTCGGTGCCGGCCGGCGTGGCGACCGTCCGGGTCACCGCAGCGATCGGCGACCCGGAGGGGACGACCGTCCACACCGCCACATACCCGGCCCTGCACTGCGGGCCCCTTCGGTCCCAGTGACCACGGCGGCGTGGGTGGCCGCGCACCGCCCGCGCCGCCCCGGATCCAGACAAGTGATCAAGGAGGATCTTCAGTGGTACAGCACGAGCGAAGGACGGCCCGACGACGGGCCGGGGCGATCGCCGCGGTCGGCGTCATGCTGGCCGCGGGGTTCGTCGCGACGGCACCCGCCCAGGCCGCCGAGACGGACCTCATCGTCAACGGCGGATTCGAGGACGGCCTGACCAGTTGGTTCGTCAACAACGGCAACGCCAGCGACGGCGCCACGCTCTCGCCGACGACGGACGCCTACTCCGGATCGAGCGCCGCGCTCGTCACGAACCGGGCGACGACGGGCTCCGGCCCGATGCAGGACCTCAGCGGCAAGGTGCAGGCGGGGCAGACCTACTCGCTCACCGCCCGGATCAAGTACGAGAACCCGAACGGCCCCGCCACGAAGCAGTTCTTCGCCACGATGCACTACGGCGCGGCCAACTACACCAACCTCGTCAGCGTGACGGCGACGAAGGGCCAGTGGGCGCAGTTCAACGGCATGTTCACCGTCCCGGCGGCGCAGAGCGTCTCCACCGCACGCCTGTTCTTCGAGACGCCCTGGACGAGTACGCCGTCGGATGACCCGGAGGTGCACCTGATGGATTTCAAGCTCGATGACGTGTCGGTTGTCGGTGCCGCGCCGCCCGCTGCCCCGTCGAAGACCGTCGAGGTCGTCGGAAAGCTGCCCGGCCAGCACAACCCCTTGATCGGGCACAAGTTCGGTGCCGACGGGTTCGGCTTCGTGCACGACGGCCGGGTGTACATGTACATGACAAACGACACCCAGGGGTACGCGCCGGACCCGGTCACCGGCGTCTCGCCGGGCATCAACTACGGCGACATCAACCAGATCACCGTCATCTCCTCGGAGGACCTGGTGAACTGGACGGACCACGGTGAGATCCAGGTGGCCGGCCCGAACGGCGTGGCCCCGTTCACCAACAACTCCTGGGCGCCGGGGATGGCCAAGAAGGTGGTGGACGGCGAGGAGAAGTTCTTCCTCTACTACGCCAACGGTGGCGGGTCGAGCAATGTGATCACGGGCGGGTCGCCGCTCGGTCCGTGGAGCAGCGAGCGCACCAGCACGCTGATCGACGGCCGTACGCCGGGTGCCGAGGCGGTCGCGTGGAAGTTCGACCCGGCCCCGTTCGTCGACGACGACGGCGAGCCGTACCTCTACTTCGGTGGCGGTCCGGCCGCGACGAGCATGCCGGCGGCAGAGCGCTTCAACAACCCGAAGAACCTCCGGTCGATCAGGCTCGGCGACGACATGGTGTCGACCGAGGGCACGGCTGAGGTCGTGGACGCCCCGGTGGCCTTCGAGGCGGCCCAGGTGTTCAAGCGCGACGGCAAGTACTACCTCTCGTACTCCTCGCACTTCGGCGGGAACGACTTCGGTGGCAACCAGACCCCGCTGCCCGGCTACCCCGGCGGTGGCCAGATCGGCTACCTGATCTCCGACGACCCGATGGTGTGGCCGAAGGAGACCTATGCGGGTGTGCTCTTCCCGAACCAGTCGCAGTTCTTCGGCGCCGGCACCGGCGGCAACAACCACCAGTCGGTCTTCGAGTACGAGGGCAGGTACTACTTCACCCACCATGCTCCGACGCTGAACAAGCGGATCAACGGGGACACCACCCAGGGGTACCGCAGCCCGCACATCCAAGAGTTGACCTTCAACTCGGACGGCACGATCCAGCAGGTCGTCGGCACCTACGCCGGGGTGGACCAGGTCCGCGACTTCGACCCGTACCGGGTGTTCGAGGCGGAGACCTTCGGCTGGAGCAAGGGCGTCGCCACGGTCAAGGTCGACGGCGGATCCGCCCAGTTCGGCGACTCGGCACCGAATCTGGTGGTACGCGACATCGACAATGGCGACTGGACGGCGTTGTCGTCGGTGGACTTCGGTGCGGGCGCCCGCAGCGTCACGGCGAAGGTGCGTCCGCTGGCGGCCGGCGGCCAGATCCAGATCCGGCTCGACGAGGTCACCGCGCCGGTGGTGGCGACCATCCCGGTCGACGGGCCGCTCGGCGAGTGGACGGAGTTGACCGCTGAGCTCGACGGCGTCGCCGGGGTACACGACGTGTACTTCACCTACGCGGGACCCGACGGTGTCGACCTCTTCGAACTCGACAACTGGGCCTTCGAGGCCGCCGACGGCGCCGACCTGCCGGTCACGGTCAGTGCGCAGGTGCGGTGCGTGGGCGGTAGCGCGTACGTGGCGGTGCAGGCCCGTAACGACCATGACGCTGCGGTGGACGTGGTGCTGGAGACCGCGTACGGCCAGCGGTCGGTGCCGAACGTTGCCCCCGGGGCGAACGCCTACCAGCAGTTCAACGCGCGGACGGCGTCGGTGCCGGCCGGCGCGGCGACCGTCCGGGTCACCGCAGCGGCCGGCGGCAGCGACGCGACGACCGTTCGTACCGCCGAATATCCCGGCGTCAACTGCGGCGCCTGACTCCCACCCGACACGAACGACGACGGAGCAACGGATGAGCACATGGAATCGCAAGCGGCTGCTCGCGGCGGGTGCCGCGGGTGCCCTCCTGGTCGGGACGGTGGCGGTCTCGTCGCCGGCCCTCGCCGAGCCCGGCGACAGCGCCGACGTGGAGGTGACGGTGGATATCGAGGAGATCGAGGAGCCGGGGGTGCTGGCCCTGTCGATCGCGGGGGACTCGGTGGCGTTGTCGGAGGACGGCTCGACCCTGCTGGTCCGCCAGTTCGTCGGGACCCTGCCGACGGTGACGGTGACCGACACGCGTACGTCCGACGAGGTACCTGACAACGCCGCCTGGGCGGTGTTGGGCAGCGCCACCGACTTCGTCGGCGGCGCCGGCCAGCCGCCGATCGGCGCCGGTCACCTGGGCTGGCGGCCGCGGCTGCTCGACGGTGGGGACACGGGACTGGTGAGTGAGGGCGAGGAGGTGGTGACCGTCCTCGACGAGCCGACGCAGCCGGGCAACAACGTGGGCCTGGTGGACCAGGAGTTGCTGGTGTCGACGTTCGACTCCGGGGCCGTCGCCGGTGACGCGTACTCCGTCGACGCGGACCTGTTCCTGCGTACTGCGCCGGATGTCGCCGCGGGTTCGTACACCTCGACGTTGACCCTGTCCCTGTTCGAGTAACAGCATGGCCCGGGGGCCGCCGGATGGCGGCCCCCGGGCCGGCTACCTCTTTTGCGTCGAAGGGCTGCCTGATGATCCGAACCTCGTCGCGGGTGTGGTCGCGCCTGATCGCCGTGCTGGCGACGGCGCTGATCGTCGTGCCGGTCGCGCCGGCCGCCGGGTCGGCCGCGCCGACGACTCCGACGGTGACCTGGGCCGTGCAGCCGGCCAACGAGCAGGGCCCGGACGGTCGTCGGTGGATCGAGCGCACGCTCGACCCGGGCCAGGTGGTGACCGAGCACCTCGCGGTCCGGAACTTCAGCGACGCCGCGGTGGTGTTCGCGCTGAAGGCAGCCGACGGCTACCTGACCGACAAGGGACGCTTCAACATGCTCGCCTCCGACAAGGAGTCGGTGGCCGGTGGCACCTGGATCGACGTGCGGGAGACGGTGACCGTCGGGCCGAAGCAGACGAAGGTGGTGCCGTTCACCATCACGGTGCCGAGGGATGCGACACCGGGGGATCACCCGGCCGGCATCGCGGCGACAGTCACCAGCGGCGCCGGCACGGTGGCCGTGGAGAGCCGGGTCGGCTTCCGGGTCATGATGCGGGCCAGCGGCACCGTCACGGCCGCGCTCGTGGTCAGTGACCTCAGCGCCAGATACGAGCGCTCGTGGAACCCCTTCTCGGCCGGCACCGTCCAGCTCACGTACACCGCGACGAACCAGGGCAACGTCGCGGTGACCGGCGACGGCGAAGCCCGTGTCACCGAACTGTTCGGCCTGGTGAACCGGGACACGGAGGCCCAGGTCGAGGAGTTGTTGCCAGGCGGCAACCGGCAGGTCGAGGTACGCGTCGACGGGGTATGGGGGTTGGTACGGCTCAACTCGACGATCGAGGTGACCCTCGCCCTGTCCTCCGGCGAGGCGGCCGGCGCCGAGATCCGGCCGGGAAGCGCCACGGTGACCGGGTGGACCCTGCCCTGGCCGCAACTGGCTCTTGCGGTCGTCCTCGTCGCGGTGGTCCTGGCCGGCCGGAGCGTCGTCCGCCGGCGTCGTCGGCGACTCGCGCAGCTGCTCGCCCGGGCCCGCGAGGAGGGCCGCAAGTCCGTACTCATCGACGGCTGACGAGATCGTGGAGATCGATCGCCGAAATTCTGGCTGACGGCGGCAGAACTTTTGCCATCTGAACAAAAAGATGAAGAGCTATTGAATAAAGCGGCAGCACCACAAGGATGATCTGATGTGTCCCCTCCCTCGGGCTGCTGACCGCGTGGTCGCGGGTCTGCTCGCGCTGGTCCTCGCCTCGGTCGTCGCCTTCCTCGGCTCCGCCTCGCCCGCTTCGGCGCACGGCACCCTGGCGACGTCCACACCGGCCGATGGCGCCACCGTCGACGAACCAGTGACGGCGGTGCGGCTCTACTTCACCGAGAAGGTCCGCGAGGACGCGTACTTCACCATCACCGCCCCGGGCGGCGAGCGGGTCGACACCGGCTGGACGCATGGCGAGCCCCGGCCGCTGGACCAGCCGGTCCGGGAGTACTTCCTGGTGAACGGCGTTTTCGAACCGCGTGAGTACACGACCGGCTTCGCCGCCGTGGTGACCCTCGCGCACCTGCCGGCAGCGGGCAAGTACTCGGTGAGCTACCTGTCGGTGGCCTCGGACGGAGATCCGGTACGCGGCGCAGTGACCTTCCGCTACACGGGGAAGGCGACGGCGGCACCGTCGGGTTGGCAGCCGCCGACCGGCCAGCCGGCGCCGGCGTTGCTGGCCGCCGCGGAGCAGCACGGCACCTCCGGGAACCAGCCGGCGCCGGGTGCGTCGACGGCGCCGGCCGCCTCGCCGGTCCCGTCGGCGCCGGCCACCGCGCCGGCTGCGGACGATTCGGGGGGCGCCGGCCCACTGGCCTGGATCGGCGTGGCGGTGGCCATCGCCGCGGCCGCCGGTTTCGTCGCCTGGCGACGCAGCCCGGCCGGCACTGGCCGAGGCCGGGGACCGGCACGCCGGCCCGGCGGCGGCTCCCGGTCCCGAGGTCGGCCCGGACCCGCCCCGCGTGGTGCCGGCGGCGGCCGACGCGCCACGTCCGCAGCCGCCGGTAAGCGGCCACCGGCGACTGTCCCGGCAGCGCGGCCCGGCACGGCGGGCACGGGCGGCACGGTGGGCACGGGCGGCACGGTGACCCCCGCCCGGACGGCGGTCGCGGTGAAGTCCCGGCCGCCGACGGCTGAGTCCGCTCCCGGTCCGGCGTCCCGGCGGCGCGACACTCGGCTCGCCCTGCTGGTCGGTGGTCTGGTGGTGGCGCTGCTGGCCGGGTTCGGGCTCGGCCGGATCGGCGGCACCGACCAGCGCACCGCCGCCGGAGCACCGCAGGCCATCGCGCCCGCCGGAGGACCGGCGGTGGCTGCGGGCGACGGTCATCAGCACCCGCCGGGCGCGGGACCACACACCCACTCCGGTGACGGTCCGGCGCAGGCGAGCGGAACGACGGTCAGCGCCGGCGGTTACACGCTCAAACCGGTGCTGCGCTCCCAGCCGCCCGGCGAATCCGTGGACTACCGCTTCCGGATCGTCGGTACCGACGGACAGGCGGCGACCCGCTTTACGGTCGTACACGAGAAGCCACTGCACCTGATCGTGGTCGGCCGCGACCTCGGCGGGTACCAGCACCTGCACCCGACGATGGCGGCCGACGGCACCTGGAGTGTGTTGCTGAAACTGCCCCGAGCCGGCGGCTACCGCATCTACGCCGACTTCACCGTCACGAGCGCGGAGGGCACCCCGCTGCCGCTGGTGCTCGGCGTCGACCA
Source organism: Micromonospora phaseoli (assembly GCF_900109115.1). GTDB lineage: Bacteria > Actinomycetota > Actinomycetes > Mycobacteriales > Micromonosporaceae > Micromonospora > Micromonospora phaseoli. Next base: position 467,285 of record NZ_FNYV01000002.1, on the reverse strand, counting down.
TGACGTGCCGGGCGGATACCAGCCCGCCGGTTTGCCGCCGCCACAGCCGCAGGCGACGGCCGGGCCGTACGAGGTGTCGATGGCGGGTACGCCCACCGTGGGGGTCACCACGCCGATGACTTTCCGGGTCAGCCGCGCCGGTGTCGGCGGAGTGACCCAGTTGGAGCGCTACCTGGGCGCGTACGGGCACCTGGTCGTGGTCCGTGAGGGTGACCTGGGCTACCTGCACGTCCATCCGGAACCGGAGCTCGTCGACGGGGCGGTCACGTTCTGGCTGACCGCACCGAGCACGGGACGTTACCGGGCGTACTTCGACTTCCAGGTCGACGGGAAGGTGCACACCGCGGAGTACACGATCAACCTGGCCTGAGGTCCTCCACCCGGGCCGCCGCGGTGGCCGGGTCACCGGCCGCCAGGGCGGCGCCGCGGGAGGTGTGCCAGTAGAGCACCTCCCGCCCCGAGCGGCGTTTGGTCACCATGCCCGCGTCGAGCAGTACCCGCAGGTGGTCACCGACCGCACCCACGGACAGCCCGGTGAGCGCGGCCAGGTGCGAGGTGCTCAGCGGCGTGCCCAGCCGGACCAGGATGGCGGCGCGGTTCGCGCCGATCAGCCGGTCCAGCCCGTCCGGCGTGGGCGGGGACACCTCGGCGAGGATGCCGCTGGCCGGGTAGACCATGCCAAAACGGTCCTGATCCCACACCACCCAGCCCCGGGCGCAGTGGGCCGGGACGAACACCAGTTGGTCGGCCCGGTCAAGCGGCAGCGGCGCGGCGGGATGGTCGTTGACCTGGAGCCAGCCGTCACCCAGCCACCGCATCCCGGGGTTGAGGTCCGCGAAGAGCCCCGCCCACCCCTGAGCGCTCAGCCGCGAGGTACGGGCCACCACGTCGGCCCGCAGCCGGCGTTCCCGCTCCGGCCACTCCGGGCGCACCGTGTGTGTCCACACCCAGTCGAGCAGGTACACCACCTGCTCGGTCAGACCGTCGTGGCACAGCACCTCGGCCAGCGGTCCCGGGCGGGTCGCCCGCAGGTCGGCGCGGATCTGCTCGTCGGGACGGGCGGCGACGACGGCCAGCTCCTCGGCGAAGGTCGGCGACGCCGTCGCGGGCGGCAGGGTGAGGAAGTCGGCGATCCACCGGGGCGCGAAGGCCGCCGCCAGCAGCGCCGGCAGCATCGGCCGCCGCGCCAGCATCCGCTGGTACGCCGCGAGGTGCCGCCGCTGCCAGGAGTGTTGCCACGGATGGCGGGGGCTGTGCAGCGTCTTCAGCGCCGCCACCGTGTCGGTCATCGGCGAGATGACGAACCGGCTGCCCGCCAGTAGATCCACCGGCACCCGCCAGACCGACATGTTTCGCCCCCAGCCGTAACTCTACGGCTCCGCACCGCCGGGGTTCGAGGATCATCGGCGTGAGGACGTACTCGGAGTTGTTCGCCGTCCGCGAGTTCCGCAATCTCTTCGTGGCCAACTGCGCCGGCATAGCCGCGCACACCACCTCGGCGCTGGCGCTCGGGTCGCTGACCTACGCGGCCACCGGGTCGGCGCTGCTCACCGCGCTGAGCATGTTCGGTGCGCCGCTGGCCAGCGTGCTCGGCAGCCTGACCCTGCTCTCGGCCGCGGACAGCCTGCCGCCGCGCCGGGCGTTGACCTTCGCCGCCCTGGTCGGTCTCGTCGGTGCGGCGCTGCAGGCCGTTCCCGGACTGCCGCTGTGGGCCCGATTCGTGGTGATCCTCCTGGTCGCGTACGTCGGGTCGGTCACCGGCGGTGCCCGGTGGGCGCTGATCAACGACATGCTGCCGGCCGGCGCGTACGTGTTGGGCCGGTCCACGATGAACGTCAGCGTCGGCGTCATGCAGATCGCCGGGTTCGGGGTGGGCGGGGCGCTGCTGGTCTGGCTCAGCCCGTACCAGGTGTTCCTGGTCGCCGCCGGGCTGCGCGCCGTCGTGGTGGCGGTGACCTGGTTCGGTCTGCGGGAGCGACCGGCCCGGACCGGGGAGCGGACCTCGACGGCCCTGACCATGCGGGTGAACCGGGAGCTGTGGGCCGATCCAGGACGCCGATCGCTCTACCTCAACCTGTGGCTGCCCAACGGTCTCGTCGTCGGCTGCGAGGCGCTGTTCCTGCCGTACGCCGGGGACCGGGCCGGGTTTCTCTTCGCCGCCGGTGCCCTCGGCATGCTCGCCGGCGACGTGCTGGTGGGGCGGTTCCTGCCGGCCGCCGCGCGCCAGCGGCTCGTGCTGCCGCTGCGGCTCCTGCTGCCGCTGCCCTACCTCGTCTTCCTGCTGCGCCCGGAGCTGCCGTCGGCAATGCTCCTCGCCCTGGTCGCCTCGGTCGGGTTCGCGGCATCGCTGCCGCTGCAGGAACGGCTGATCGACCACTCGCCGCCGCAGGCCCGGGGTCAGGTGCTCGGCCTCCAACAGAACGGGATGCATGCCGGGCAGGCGGTCTTCGCGGCCCTGGCCGGGGCGGTCGCCGACCTGCTGCCGACGCACCGGGCGGTCGCCGTGCTGGCCGGGCTGTCGCTGATCACGACGCTGCTGCTCACCCGGGGACTGCGCCTGACCCAACCGGTGGGCGCGCCGTCAGATCGCCCGAGTACGCCGACTCGGGCCGAGGGGTACGGCCGGCGGTAGGGCGGATGGCGGCGCTCAGCGGTGTCGGGATGCAACCGATCTGGGCCCGCCGACGTCCGATCGGCATGAGGATTCGTCGAGGCGGGCGACTGGCGGTCGTCCCACTGCTGTTGCTGACTTCTGCGGCCTGCGGCCAGCAGGCCGATGACACCGGCTCGGGAGGTTCCGACTCTCCGGAGCGGTCCTACTCCGCCGACGCGGTGGTGTTCCGGATGGACTACGTCGGCGGGTTCGTCACGCCGGCCATGCTGGCCACCCGCCTGCCCGCGATCAGTGTGTACGGCGACGGCCGGGTGATCACCGAGGGGCCGGTCACCCTGAGCTATCCCGGCCCGGCGTTGCCCAACCTCCAGGTGGGCACGATCAGCGCCACCGATCTGCAGGAACTGATCAAGGCGGCCCGCGCCGCGGGTGTGGGCGGCCCGGCCGACCTCGGCACGCCACCGGTCGCCGACGCGGCCTCGACGCGGTTCACCGTGCTCGGTGACGCCGGCGTCGAACAGTTGGAGGTGTACGCGCTCGCCGAGGGGGCCGGCGGTGCGCCGGGCCCGGACGCCGACCAGGGCCTCACCGAGGAGCAGCGGGCCGCGCGGGACAAGCTGCGGGACTTCGCCGAGTCGTTGACCGCCGAGTCCGGTCCGCTCGCCGCCGCGCAGGCTGATTCGCAGCCGTACGCGCCGACCGCCGTCGCGGCTGTCGCCGAGCCCTGGGTCGCCAACGCCGAGGCCGGCGAGCAGGCCGAGGTGCCGTGGCCCGGCCCGGCGTTGCCCGGCACCGAACTCAGCAAGGACCTGGGACTGGGCTGTGTCACGGTGACCGGTGACGAGGCGCAGGAGCTGCTCACCACCGCGGCGAGCGCGACCTCGGTGACCCCGTGGGCCTCGGACGGCAAGCGTTGGACGGTGACCCTGCGGCCGCTGCTGCCGGACGAGACCGACTGCGGTGACCTGGCGACCAACCGTTGATCCGGCGATCCGGGCGGCCAGGTGACCGGCCGCCCGAATCGCTGCCGGTGCCGCCCGGCGGGCTGTTCGGGTCGGCTGGTTAGGCTGCCGCGCGATGAACACACCGTCTCGCATCCTGGTCTACGGGGTCCACGGTTCCGGCAAGTCCACCCTGGCACAGTGCCTGGCCGAGCGGCTCGGGGTGCCCTGGTACCCGGTCGACGACCTGCTCTGGGAAGCCAACTGGACCGAGGTGCCGGTCGGGCAGCAACGCAGCCGGATCGAGGCGATCTGCCGGCGGGACCGCTGGATCCTCGACGGGGCGTACCACGGCTGGCGGGACGTGCCGTTGGTCCGCGCCGACCTGGTCATCGCCCTGGACTATCCGCGCGGGCTCTCCTTCCGGCGACTGCTGCGGCGCACGCTGCGCCGGCTGGTGACCGGGGAGGAGATCTGCAACGGCAACCGTGAGACGCTGGGCAGCGTCCTGTCCGCCGAGTCGGTCCTGGTGTGGCACGTCACCGGGTACGGCCGGGAACGGCGGCGGATGCGGGCCTGGCACGGCGACCCCACCGGGCCGCCGGTGCTGCTGCTCGACTCACCGCAGGCCCTCGAACGCTGGTTGGCCCGTCTACCGTCCCGGTGAGAGGTCGGCCAGCCGGTCCACCACCCGCTGCTGCGCCAGTTGCTGCGCGAACTCGACCGGGTGCCCGTCGGGCATCGTCTGCACCTCGGTCACGCCGAGTGCCGCGTACTGCGCCACCTCGGCGACGAACGCGTCGACGTCGGCCAGCGGCGGACGGGTGACCAGCACGGTCTTGGCGATGCTGTGGTAGTCCCGGTCCTCGGCCGCGCAGTGCTCCCGCAGCACGTCGAGCTTGTGCGCGACCTCTGCCGGGCTGGTGCCGAAGAGGTTGCACAGATCGGCGTGGCGGGCCACCAGCCGCAGGGTCTTCTTCTCGCCGCCGCCACCGATCATGATCGGCGGATGTGGCCGGCTGATCGGCGCCGGCACGTTGAGCGTCTCGGTCAGTTGGTAGTGCCGGCCGTCGAAGCGGCCGTCGTCGTCGCTCCACATCTGCCGGCAGATGTGCAGCGTCTCGTCGAGACGTTCGAATCGCTCAGCCACCGGGACGACCGGAACGCCGAGGCCACGCATCTCACGCTCGTACCACGACGCGCCGATGCCCAGCCGGGCCCGCCCGCCGGACAGCACGTCGAGCGTGGTGACGATCTTGGCGAGCAGGCCCGGGTGCCGGTACATCACTCCGGTGACCAGCACACCGAGGGTCATCCGTTCCGTTGCCGCCGCCAGGTAGCCCAGCGTCGTGTACGCCTCGAGCATCGGCTCGTCGGCCGACGCCATGCCCTCCATCTGGAAGTAGTGGTCCATCACCGTGAACGCCGAGACGCCGGCCTGCTCCGCGATCCGGGCGGTCTCCGCCAGCGTCGGTGCGATCTCCGCCGGATCGGCCGGTGTGGAGAAGTTCCAGTAGTGCAACCCGAGCCTCATCACACGGCCTCCCCGTCGGTTGTCGGCACTCCACACTACGGCGGCTGCGGCGCGGTATGCACCGCACGGCCGTGGCGGGGCGTGGCAGCATCGTCCGGATGAGTCACCCCACCGAGCCGATGTACGAGTCGTTCGCCGCCGAGTTCGAGGCTCACGCCCGGGACGGCGCCTACAACGCCCACTACGACCGACCGGCCGTGCTCGACCTGCTGGGTGACCTGACGGGTGCCCGGGTGCTGGACGTGGGTTGCGGTCCGGGCCTGTACGCCGAGGAACTGCTCGCCCGGGGCGCCGTCGTCACCGGCTTCGACGCCAGCCCGGAGATGGTGCGGCTGACCTCGCGCCGGTTGGGAGCCCGCGTCGACGTGCGGGTCTGGGACCTGGAGCGGCCGTTGAGCTGGCTTCCGGACGCCACCCAGGACATCGCTCTCATGGCGCTGGTGATCCACCACATCGAGGATCGGCGTGCGGCCCTGGCGGAACTGCACCGGGTGCTCCGCCCCGGTGGTCACCTGATCGTCTCGACCACGCACCCGACCAGCGACTGGCTGCTCACCGGGGGCGGCTACTTCGACCGGGCCCCGGTGCGGGAGACCTGGCAGGAGAAGTGGACGGTGCGGTACTGGCGGCAGCCGCTTCAGGCATGGTGCCAGGAGTTCTCCGACGCCGGATTCCTCATCGAGCGGCTCGTCGAGCCGCAGCCGGCCGAGACGATGGCCGCCCGCTTCCCCGAGGTCAACGAGAAGTTGTCCCGGTCGCCCGGCTTCATCGCGTTCCGGCTGCTGCGCCCCTGACCCCCCGCCCGCCGATCTAGGGACAAGTGTCGCTGGTCGATCTCCAGCAACGACGAATGTCCCTAGATCGACGGGAGGGAGGGGGCTACAGGTTGCGCTTGTTGAGCAGGAGGTTGGGGGTGCCGGAGAGGGTGCCGGTGACGACACCGCTGGTCCCGTTCGACACGATCCAGTTGTGTACGGTCGCCTGGCTCGCCTCGCCGTACGTGGCCTTGTAGAGCGCGGCCGTTCCGGCGGCGTGCGGGGTCGCCATCGACGTGCCGTTCAGGCTGGAGGTGGTGGAGGTGGGGTAGGTGGAGACGATGGCCGAGCCCGGGGCGTAGATGTCGACGCACGATCCGGTGGAGGAGTAGCTGGCCCGCGCGTCGGTGTTGGTGGTGGCGGCGACGACCAGCGCGGCGGAGAGGTTGCGCGGCAGCCGGTCACACGAGTTGCCGCCGGTGTTGCCGGCGGAGGCGGCCAGGAAGACACCGCTGTTCATCATGTTCGTCAGGGCGGTGGCCAGCGTGGCGCTGTAGGTGTAGTTCCAGGAGGCGTTCGCCACTGCCGGCTTGCTGGCGTTGCGGGTCACCCAGTCGACCGCGCCGACGGCGGCGGAGAGAGTGCCGCCGCCCGAGCAGTTAAGCCACTTCACGCCGTACAGCCGCACATTCTTGGCCACACCGTGGCTGGTGCCGCCGACGGTGCCGGCCACGTGCGTGCCGTGGCCGTTGCAGTCGGTGTTGTTGCTGTCGATGGCGTTGTAGGCGAACGTGGCCCGGCCCCCGAAGTCGGGGTGGTTGGCCTGGATGCCGCTGTCGATGATGTACGCGTGCACGCCGGTGCCGGTGGAGTTGTAGGTGTAGCTGCTCGACAGCGGCCGGTTGGTCTGGTCGATCCGGTCGAGACCCCAGGACGGCGGGCTGGTCTGGACGGCGTCGACCACGTCGTACTGGAGTACGTCGCGTTCGATGCTCAACACGTTGGAGTTGTGGGCCAACTCGGAGACCTGGGCGGGGGAGAGCCGGGCCGCGAACCCGTTCACCGCACGGTGGAAGTAGGCGGTGGGGGCCGCCTTAAGGGCCCGTGCCGGTACCGTCGCGTCGGTCCCGGGCTTCATCGTCACGACGTACGCACCGGGAATGACCGCGACGTCCGTCGCCGCCTGCGGAGTGGTGATCGGGAGGGCGGCGGCCCGGTATGGACCGCCGGCGGCCATCGCGGGCTGCGGCAGCGCGAGCAGGGTGGCGGCGACGGTGGCCATCGTGATGCCGGTGGCGACCGCGACGCGCCGCAGGTGCGGTAGGCGTGCTTGTGACACAGAGCCTCCTCAGCAGCGGATCATCCGACGTGGATGATCAAGAACGCTGAAGGGAGGTTATATAGACCAACCAGAAAATATAAGTATGGGAATGTAACGAGTTTGTTCCCCTCTTGCGCACGTCGCCGCGCCGCGACTTCAGCGGGTGCTGCGGGGCGACGGTGGGCGCCGGTAGCCGGCCCCCGGCTACGGTGGCCGGGTGGACGAACTCGTGGCGCTGTACGCCGAGGGCGATCTGTCGGGGCGGGTCACCGGCGCGGCGCCCCGCAGCGTGGTCCGTGCCGACAACCTGCCGCACGCCGCGACCGCGGTACTGCTGCGCGATGACCGCGACCGGCTCTACGTCCACCGCCGCACCGACACCAAGGATCTCTACCCCGGCATGCACGACGCCTTCGCCGGCGGGGTCGTGCTGGCCGGCGAGGATCCGACCGAGGCGGCCGGCCGGGAGCTCGCCGAGGAACTGGGTGTCCGCAACTGCGAGCTTCGGCCCTGCCTGCGGTACTGGTACACGGACGCTCAGGCGAGCTATCTGGCGTACGTCTACGAGGCCCGGTACGAGGCGCGCCGCTGCGGCCCGGTGGTCCATCAGCCCACCGAGGTGGCGGCGGGATGGTGGCTGAGCCTGGCTGACCTGACCGCGTGTCTCGCCGACCCGGCCTGGCCCTTCGTGCCGGACGGACGGGCGACCCTGGATCGCCTTCGCGCGTCGGTCTGACTCGCGGCAGGAACGCCCACCGGTCACCGACCTTCGGCAAGTGCCACGAACGTGGCGGGTGCAGGGGCGAGGATGAAACGATGTGGCCGATCTTCCGGTCGCGGGTGGTGGTCACCACGGAGACCCACCGCACCACGATGCATGAGATCTTCTTCGACCTGGTGTTCGTCTTCGCCCTGATCAGGGTCACCGAGTACATGAGTGAGCGCGCTTCGCCGCTGACCCTGCTGCGCGGACTGCTCGTGCTCCTGCTGTTGTGGATCTCCTGGTTGATCTACTCCTGGCTCGGCAACCAGGCGCGGGCCGACGTCGGACTGATCCAGGCCGGCACCACCGTCGCGATGGCCGCCGTCTTCCTGGCCGCACTGGTCATCCCGGACGTCTGGGACCCATCGCCGGGGCCACGGCTGGTCCTGGTGCTTTCCTACATGGTGGTGCGGGTGATCCACCTGACCCTCTACCACCGGGCGGCAGGGCAGGACCGGCGGCTGCGCAGGACCATCCGCATCTACACGACGACCACCGGACTGTCCTGGATCCCGCTCGTCCTCGGCGCGGTGTTCGGCGGTACCGCGCAGTTCGTGCTCTGGTCGGTGGCGCTCGTGGTCGACCTCTGCGGCGGGCTGATCGCCTCCCGGATAAGCGGGTGGCCGCTGCGCAGCCCGGGGCACTTCACCGAGCGGTACGGCCTCGTGGTGATCATCGCGCTCGGCGAGACCCTGATCTCGGTCGGCTCCGGGGTCGGGGCCGAGGTGGTTCGCTTTCCGATCCTGCTGGCCGCGTCGTTCACCCTCGTCATCATCGTCTGCCTGTTCCGGCTGTACATGGTGAGTTCGGCGGCCGCCGGTGCCGCGCTGATCGCGGCTGCCGGTCCACGACAGGACCGACTCGCCGCCGATGCGTACAGCCTCGGCCACTTCCCGCTGGTCGCGGGGACGATCTTCCTGGCGTTCGGGGTGCACGAGGTGCTCGCCTCCCTGGCGCACGACGACCGCGGGACCATCGCCGGGGCGCACCTGGAGTGGGCCTCGGCGGCCGGGCTGTTCGGCGGCGTCGCCCTCTACCTCGCGGGCAAGGCGGTGTTCCTCGGCCTCAGCGTACGGTCGGTGTCGCTGGCGGACCTCCTGGCTCCGGCCGTCGCGCTGGCGCTCCTTCCCGCCGGCCGCCTCCTGCCCGGCCTGGTCGCGCTCGGCCTGCTCACCGCGGGCCTGGTGGTCCTTGTCGGCTACCAGCGTGCGGTTGATTCCGGCGGTCCTGGCGAGACCGCCCGGCAGGCTTCGGGGGCACCCTAGGGGTACGCCGGCCGAGGTGGCCCGTGACCCGCGTCCTTGTCCCGCTCCACTGTCTGGACTTGCGGGTCCATTTTTCCCGGCCACAGTCAGGAGCGGGCGGTCCGACCGGGGCCGGCCACACGCACGGGGAGGACCCTTGATGAACCACTACTACCTGCTGGGCCGGTCCGGGCTACGGGTGAGCCGGTTGGCGCTGGGCACGACGAACTGCGGCACCGGTGGCTTGCACGCCGCCTACGGCCGGACCGAGGCGGAGGCAGAGCCGATCTTCCGGCGGTACCTCGAGGCCGGCTGCTCTCCACCGGGCGGATGGCGCACCTCGAGGCCGCCCTCGACGTCGCACTCGACCACCTACGGACCGGAACGCGCGCCACCTGACAGTTGCTGGCGCCAGCCGGGACGGTCCGGTCCCCCCGACCGCCCCGGCTGGTGCTCAGAAGGCGAGTGCGGTCCGACCTCCGACGACCGGAAGACGCAGCTCGCTGTGGTGCGGTGCGACCCGCAGTCGGGTGCCGCCCAGCGGCAGCAGGGTGTACTCCTGGTCGCTGGAGAAGACCACCAGGCCGATCCGGTGACCGGCCGGGAAGACATGGTCCTTCGGTTCCAGGGTCCACCGCAGGTCGTACAGCCTGCCCTGCCTCAGCGGCTCGGTGCGTGATGGGTCCCGACGGTTCTGCGGGTCCATCCAGCCCCGGGTCACCACCCTCGGCGCGACGGCCGAGCCGGCCGGACCGTAGTCGACCAGGTACGCGGTGAGGTTGGCGTCCGGCTTGTTGTCGACCGCCATCCGCAGCCGCATCTCGGGGCGTCCGGAGATGCGGACGTCGCGGGTCAGCGTGGGGGAGCGGTAGGCGAGTCGGTTCGGGCTGGCCACGTCCGGGTCGGCGACCAGGGCGTCCGGGTGCAGGGTGCGACCCTCGTCGACGAAGCGTTGCTCGATCTTCGCCTTCGGGGGCCTGCCCGAGGTCAGCGCGCCGGTGCCGGCGGCGTCGGTGGCGGCCAGCCGGAGCGGCACCGTCCGGGCGCCCGGGTCGGGCCAGTTGGCGTACGTCGTGTAGACCCGGTCCTCCCGCTGCACCACTGCGGTGGGTTCGTCCATGATCCCGTTGCGCACGTCCCAGAGCCAGTAGTCGAACCAGCGGTTCTCGGTCTGCTTCCAGGTCCAGGTGCGGCCGTCGGGCAGGGTCACCGACGCGGTGTTGCCCGGGCCGCCGTGCCCGCCCTGGTGCAGCCAGATCCTGCGCGGGACACGGTGCCGGGTGAGCTCGTCCCACCAGCCGGCGAAGTGCTCGGTCTTCACGTTCCAGTCGTTGAGGCCGTGCACGACCAGGACGCTCGCCCGCACCTTCCGGGCGTCGAGGTGGTCGCGATCCGCCCAGAACGGCGAGTAGTCGCCGGTGATCCGGTCCTGTCGCGCGGTCAGCTCGGCGATCTCGTCGGCGCAGCTGCCCTGCGCGCGGGCCCGGCCGGCGGTGAACTGGGCCAGCACGTCGACGTCCTCACCCTGGTACGTCCCGGGCGCGACGACCAGGCCGTTGGCCCGGTAGTAGTCGTACCAGCTGCTGATCGCGGCGACCGGCACGATGGTCCGTAGCCCGGGGACCCCGGTGGTGGCCACCTGGTTGGGCAGCGTGCCGTTGTAGGAGACGCCGGTCATGCCGACGGCGCCGGTGCTCCAGTCGGCGGTGACCGCCGCGCCGTTCGCGTCGTACCCCTTCGCCCGCCCGTTCAGCCAGTCGACGACCGCCCTGGTGCCCAGCGTCTCGGCCTGGTCGCCGCTGGTCGGGCAGCCGTCCGAGTCGCCGGTGCCGACGCTCTGACCGAGCACCACCGCGTACCCCCGTGGCACGTAGTAGTCGTCCAGCGAGCCCGGCAGGTTGGCCTTGGCGCCCGCCCGCTGGAGCTGCACGTCGGTCGAGCGCAGCCCGGAGCGGCGGGCGAGGCCGTTCTGCGGTAGCTCGTCCACCAGCACGCTCGGGTACGGCACGTCGTACCAGACGTCCTTGCGGTACGGGCTGTGCTCGAAGATGACCGGCACCTTGAAACCCTCGGTGGCGGTCTCCCGGGGTCGGGAGACGTCGATCGCCACCCGGTCGCGGCGACCGTCGTGGTCGGTGTCCACGGTGGTCTCCACGTACACCCGCTCCTCGATCGCGTCGGCGAGCGAGAACACCGGTTGGGTCATCCCGTCGACGACCACGATGCCCGGTGGTGCCGTCGCCGTGGGCTGGGCCGCCGCCGGTGCCGGTGCCGCGCCCAGCGCCAGCGCGCCGGACAGACCGACGCCGAGTAGTGCCAGATGGGGGGAGCGACGCACGCGCGTCTCCCTTCGTTCGGGCTGGTGGCCGGAGTCCGCCAGGGTGGACGGGAGATCCATTGACGACATGCTATGCCCGCTGGTGCCGCTGCGGGGGCGCGGTGCCCGGCGGGTACGGTCAGGGCGGTGATGGTCCGGAGCGAGCGGTGAGGGGGCGACGGTGGGTTTTCCCAGCCTGACGGCAGGTGACGGCACGGTGTTGCCGGCGATCGGCCTGGGCACCTACAAGCTGACCGGCGAGGCCGGCGTCGAGGCGGTCGGTCACGCGATCCGGGTCGGCTACCGCCTGATCGACTCGGCGGTGAACTACGAGAACGAGGGCGCGGTCGGTAGGGCCGCGAGGTCCGCCGGCGTTTCCCCGGACGATCTGGTCGTGACCTCCAAGCTGCCGGGGCGTCGCCACCGGTACGCCGAGGCGCTGGCCACGATCCAGGAGAGCGTGTACCGCAGCGGCCTCGACCGGATCGGGCTCTATCTGATCCACTGGCCCAACCCGAAGGTCGATCTCTACGTCGAGGCGTGGACGGCGCTGATCGAGGCGCGGAATCGCGGCCTCGTCCGGCACATCGGCGTCTCCAACTTCCTGCCCGAACACATCGACCGGCTGGTCGCCGAGACCGGCGTCGCCCCGGTCGTCAACCAGATCGAGATCCATCCGTACTTCCCGCAGCGGGAGGCGCTAGACCACCACCGCGCGCACGGCGTCCTCGTCCAGGCGTGGAGCCCGCTCGGCCGGCGCAGCGACCTGCTGCAGAACCCGACGATCGCCGAGATCGCCCACGGCCACGGGATCAGCCCGGCGCAGACCGTCCTCGCCTGGCACCTGGCCCGTCAGGTGATCCCACTGCCGAAGGCCAGCACCGCGGAGCGGCAGCGGGAGAACGCGGACATCTTCAGCATCGACCTCGATGCCGGGGAGATCGAGGCGATCACCGCGCTCGGGCGGCCGGACGGTCGTATCGCAGGCCAGGACCCGGCGGTGTACGAGGAGTTCTGAGCGCGAGGGTGCCGGCGCGTCGACCGGGCCCGGTCGACCACAGCCGTTAAGGATCGACATCTTGCGATGTTACCGCTAACAGGTTACCTTTCCTGCGGGAGTGAAGGGCACGCGTCGGACCCGCACCGGGTCGATGATCCGGTGCGGCCGAGCGCACACAGGGTCGGTTGACGGGCATCCCGGCCGAACCCACCACCGACGGTGCACCGCACCCCCCGCGCGTCCACCCAGACGCGGAATGGAGTACACGATGTCCAGGCGCAGATCGTTCCTCGCGCCCATCGCGATCGCGGCCCTCCTGGTAGTGGCCGCCGCCGGCACGACGCTGACCGGCAACCTCGGCAGCACCGCCTCGGCCGCGGAGGCGGGCACCCTCGCCGCGACCGCCGGCTGCGGCAAGGCGCCGACGTTGCGCAGCGGTACGCACACCATCCAGAGCAGCGGCCAGAACCGCAGCTTCATCCTGCGCATCCCCGACAACTACAACAACAACCACCCCTACCGGCTGGTGTTCGGATTCCACTGGCTGAACGGCTCGGCCACCGACGTCGCCACCGGTCAGACCGTGCAGCGCGACACCTGGGCCTACTACGGACTCCTGCCGCTGTCGAACAACAGCACCATCTTCGTCGCGCCGCAGGGACTCAACAGCGGCTGGGCCAACTCCAGTGGTCAGGACGTCACCTTCGTCGACGACATGTTGCAGCGGATCGAGAGCGACCTCTGCGTCGAGACGACGCAGCGCTTCGCGCTCGGATTCAGCTACGGCGGCGCCATGAGCTACGCGGTGGCGTGCGCGAGGCCGAACGTCTTCCGCGCCGTCGCGGTCTACGGCGGCGCGCAGCTCAGTGGATGCAGCGGTGGCACCCAGCCGGTCGCCTACTTCGGTGCGCACGGCATCCGGGACTCCGTCCTGAACATCTCCAACGGGCGGTCGCTGCGTGACCGTTTCGTCCGCAACAACGGGTGCACGGCGCAGAACCCGCCCGAGCCGTCACAGGGCAGCCTCACGCACCGCAGCACCACCTACTCCGGCTGCGCGGCCGGTTACCCGGTGGTCTGGGCGGCCTTCGACGAGGGACACATCGCCGCCCCGCAGGACGGCGCAGCCGGCGACAGCGGCTCGCGGACCTGGCTCCCGGGCGAGACCTGGCGCTTCTTCACCCAGTTCGGCGGCACCACTCCGCCGCCGAGCCCCACCACTGCGCCGCCGAGCCCGACGACCCCGCCGCCGAGCCCGACCACCCCGCCGCCCAGCCCGACCACCCCGCCGCCCGGAGGCGGGGCCTGCCGGGTGGCCGCCACGGTCAACGCCTGGAACACCGGCCTGACCGAGGACATCACCATCACCAACACCGGCAGCTCCACCATCAACGGCTGGTCGCTGGTCTTCACGTTGCCTGGTGGGCAGAACATCACCGGCGGCTGGAACGCCAGCTACTCGCCAACCTCCGGGCAGGTGACCGCCCGCAACGTCTCCTACAACGGCACCATCGCCCCCGGCGCGTCGGTCGGCATCGGCTTCCAGGCCACCCACACCGGCAACACCGCCAGACCGAGTTCGTTCACGCTCAACGGTGCCACCTGCACCATCGCCTGAGCGACCAGATCGTCTGGGGACGGATTCGCCGGATCCGTCCCCAGACCCCCAACGTCCCGCGGACGTACCCCTGCTGGTGAGGTCTGAGGCCGAACGACGCGTTCAGGCCGGCCGACTCGTCTAGGCTCCGCGCCGTGCCGCTGACCTTCCCCTCGCACCTGGCGCCGGTGCTGGCGCTCAAGGTGTGGCGCCCGCGATGGTTCGACGGCGTGGCGTTGGGCACCGGGGCGATGGCACCCGATGTCGCCTACCTGGCGTCCGGGCCGAGCGCCCGGAGCTTCGCGGACACCCACTCCTGGCCCGCCCTGTTCTGGTGGTGCCTGCCCGTCGCATTGGTCTACGCGCTGGTGGTCCGGTCCGGTGCCGACAGCATCGTCGCCCACCTGCCCGGCGACCGTTGGTTCGGCTGGCGAGGTCATGGGTCGCTCGGCCGGCGGCCCGACCGCTGGTGGATCACGATCAGCTCGGCGCTGGTCGGCGCGGTGAGCCACCTCGGGTGGGACTGGCTCACCCACACCGACGAGTGGTTGTGGATGGTGTTCGGCGTCCGGTGGTCCAGCGTCACGGACATCGCCTGGTGGACGGTGTCGGACCTGTCGAGCACCGTGGTCGGTGCCGTGGTGGCGGTCATGCTCGCCGCACGTGTCGGTAGGCAGGGTGTGGCTGCGAACGAGGTGGCTGCGTCCCATGTCCGTCAACCGTGCCTCTTCTGGGGCGTCGCCGCCACGGTCGCCATTGCCGGGCTGGCGGTCGTACCGTTGCTGCCGGGCGCCGCCTTTCTCGCGGTGACCGTGGTCCGGGTGTTGCACGTCCTCGCCCTGGCGTTGCTGGTCGGCGGGCTCGCCGTTCGATTCTGCCGCCGGCGCGCAGGGCCCCTCCGACGACGCCACGACACGCCGACCCGACCGGGATCGAGTTAGGACACTTCCAGGAGCGGCCACACCTCGACGACCCCGTGTGCGACGGCGCACGGGGTCCTCGAGACGATCTCGACGGCCTCCTCCAGCGTCGCTGCTTCGATGATCGCGAAACCGGCGACCGGCAGCGCGGCGGACATGAAGGGGCCGGCTTCGACCTGTGTGGCGGCACCGTCGTGGTTACGCACCTGGTGGGGCGGGCCGGCCACACCCATGGCGGTGCCCGCCTCCCGCAGGCGTGCGTCGTGGGCGTGGGCCTCCTCGCGTACGGCCGGGTCGGTGCGGTCGTACCCGTCCTGGTCGCCGTATCCGATGGTCACGAACCTCGCCATGTGCGCCTCCATGCTGCTTGCAGAATGCAATCAGAATCAGGGTAGGTATGCTGCTATCGGAACGCAACCAGTTGCAGGAGGGGTGTTGGCCGAGGGGTCTCGATCCGGATGTCCCATCAACCTGTCGCTGGAGGTCCTGGGCGACAGATGGAGCCTGCTCGTGCTTCGCGACATGATCTTCGGTGGTCGCCGGCACTTTCGTGAGCTCCTGAACGACTCCGAAGAGGGGATCGCCTCCAACATCCTCGCCAGCCGGCTGAAGAACCTGGTCGACACCGGCATGCTCACCAGGCAGCCGGACCCGACGCACCGGCAGAAGGTGATCTACAGCCTCACCGAGCAGGCCATCGACCTGGTGCCCGTCCTTGCGCAGCTCGGCTCCTGGGGCACCCGATGGCTGCCGGTCAGTGCGGAGCTGTCGATCCGTGCCCAGCTTCTCGCCGATGGCGGCCCCGCGCTGTGGCAGCGGTTCATGGCCGAGCTTCGCGAGGAGCACCTCGCCATCCCTGCCGATCCGGCGCTCGACGGCCAGTCGGTCCGCGAACGCCTACAGGCGGCGTACCTGGCTGTCGCCTCGCACTAGGTTGAGGCTGCGGCCGTCACCGAACGTGGCGGTTCCCGGCGGGATCCAGGTCAGCGTCGCCAGGCCGACCAGAGTTCGGCGTACCTGCCGCCGGCCGCGACGAGCTCCTCCGGGCTGCCGAGTTCGACGATCCGGCCGTGCGACATCACGGCGACCCGGTCACAGGTGTGCGCCTGGGTGAGCCGGTGGGCGACGACCACAGCGGTACGGCCGCGAATCAGGGCGGTGCTGGCCTGCTCCAGTTGCCGCGCGCCCGCGCTGCCAGCCTCGGCGCTCGCCTCGTCGAGGACGACGATCGGTGGGTCGAGCAGGGCGATCCGGGCCAGCGCCAACTGCTGTGCCTGGCCGGGGCTGACCGGGTGCTCGCCGTCACCGACCCTGGTCGCCAGGCCGTCGGGTAGCGCGGTGACCCACTCGTGGGCACCCACCAGGGTCAGCGCGGCGCGCAACTCCTCGTCGGAGGCGTGCGGGGCGGCCAGCCGTAGATCGTCGGCGAGTGTACCGGCGAAGACGTGCACCTCCTGGGTGACGACACCGACAGCGCGGCGTAGTTCGTCCGGCGGCAGCTCGCCGATCGGCCGGTCACCCAGCCACACCTCACCCTCGGCGGCGGACAGGACCCCGCCGAGAATGGCCGCGAGAGTCGTCTTGCCGGCCCCGCTCTCACCGACGATCGCAACTGACTCGCCCGCGGCGATCTCGAGCGACGCGTCATGCACGACGGTGGGGCCCCCGGGATAGCGGTGCGACACCGACGTGACGGTGATGCCGGTGGGCCGCCGCGAGGTCGCGGGCGCGACGGCACTCGCCGCCGGCACGTCGAGCCCGGTGATGCCGACGAGCCGGGCGAGCGCCGCGCCGGCCGACTGGACGTCGTTGAACGAGATCAACAGCATTCCGAGCGGACCGAAGAGCCGGTGGAAGAGCAGGGCGGCGGCGGTGACGTCGCCGACCGTGCTGTCGCCCGCGCGTACCAGCAGGAACCCGGTGAGGAGCACGGCGGTGAGCCCGATCGCCTCCGCGTAGTTCATCATGTTCGCGAACCAGAGGAACCCGCGGACGGCCCGCAGTCGCGCCACGACCGCGGCGCGCGACGTCTGCTCGACCCGCCGGCTCTGCCGGTCCTCCATGCCGTACGCGTGTACCGTCCGGGCCCCGGTGAAGGTGTTCAGCAGGCTCTGGGTCCGGACCGCCGCGGCCTCCCGCTCGGCGGCGTAGAGCCGCTTCGCCCGGGGCACGAAGCGGCGCAGGCTCATGACGTGCACCGGGAAGACGATCAGGAACGCGGCGGCGATCCGCCAATCCAGCGTCGCGAAGCCGGCGAAGGTGATGACGACGGTGACCAGCGCGGTGAAGACGCCCGCGGCCAGCCGGACCGAATCCGTCACCTTCTCCACGTCTTCGGTGACCCGGGAGGCGATGTCACCGGACCCGGCGCTCTCGAGCCGGGCCGAGTCCATCCGTAGCGCGTGGTCGAGCACCTCTTCCCGCAGATCGGCGCAGGCCCGCATGCCCCACTCGCTGACCAGCCAGTTGGCGGTGCCGGTCAGCACCGCGGCGCCGAGGGCCGCGACGAGGATCCACACCGAGGTCAGCAGCAGCGATCGGACGGTGTCACCGGCGACCACCAGGTCGACCAGCCGGCCGAGCAGGATCGGTACGGCGACCGCCGCCACGCTCGCCGCCGTCGATGCCGCGACCGACGTCCAACCGAGCAGCGGGTAGCGCCGCAGAGCCTGCCAGAAGGCCGCGCCGGTCACCCTGCCGGTAGCGACGGGAAGGATCGCGGGCGTCGGGTTCATCGCCGCACCACCTCGGCGTACGCGGGCTGTGCGAGCAGGTCACGGTGTCGGCCGGTGGCCGCCACCCGGCCGGCCCGGACGAAGATGACGCGGTCGCACCGGTCGAGCAGCGGCGCGCTGGTGGTGACCAGGACCGTCGCATGTCCGTGGCCGGCCCGGTAGGCGCGTATCCCGTCGGCGATGGCCTGCTCGGTGACGGCGTCGACGGCCGTCGTCGGGTCGCGGAAGACGGTGACCGGCCGGTCGGCCAGCAACGCCCGCGCCAGGGCGAGGCGCTGCCGCTGGCCGCCGGAGAGGTTCAGGCCGTGGTCGGTCAGCTCGCGGTCCAGCCCGGCGTCGCCGTCGGCGAGCAGGTCACCGAGGGAGGCCGCCGTCATGCTGGCGCTCAGTGCGGCGTCGTCCCGGTCGTCCCCGGTCTGCAACACCTCGCGCAGCGTGGCACCGAGCAGGTCGACCCCGTGCGGCTCGACGAGTACGGCCCGACGCAACGAGGCGACGTCCAGCTCCGGCAACGGCATGCCGGCCAACGTCACCTCGCCCCGCTCGGGCGACCGCGCACCCGCCAGCAGGTCGGTGACGTCGTCGGCGGTGTCGCTCTCCCCGGTGACGACGCCGAGCATCTCGCCAGGCCGCACGGCGAAGCCGACGCCGTCCAGACCCGGGGCGTGTACCTCGTCGAGGGCCAACATGCCCGGCTCGGCGGTCCGTACGCCGGACGCGGCCCGTTCGGGCGCGGCGAGCACCTCGGCCACGCGGGCGGCGCTGGCCCGCGCGGTCGCCAGCCGGAAGACGCAGTCGGCGAGGTTGAGCACCGGATCGGTGATGAACG
Organism: Micromonospora phaseoli; assembly: GCF_900109115.1. Classification (GTDB taxonomy): domain Bacteria; phylum Actinomycetota; class Actinomycetes; order Mycobacteriales; family Micromonosporaceae; genus Micromonospora; species Micromonospora phaseoli. The sequence goes on along the minus strand of NZ_FNYV01000002.1, from coordinate 448,715 downwards.
TCGCCAGCCCGACGATCGTGATCAGCTGCCCGACCGTGATCCGCCCCTGCAGCGCGTACCAGCCCGCCAGCGCGGCGACGACGGTGATCAGCAGGCCGGTGGTGAACGTCGACGCACCGACGAACGTGGCGCCGGCCTTGACGGTGCCGACGCTGGCGCGCAGCGACGTGCGGCTCGCCGCGCGGTAGCGGCGAGCGGCCTCGTCGACGCCACCGAAGCCGCGCAGTGGTCGGAGCCCGCGCAGCAGGTCCGACGCCGTGGCGGCGGCTCGGCCGATGGCCTGCTGCTGCGCCGAGGTGTGGCGTCCCACGATCGGCCCGAGCGCGTTGAGCCCGAGCACCAGGATCGGGACGCCCACCACCAACCCGAGCCCGAGCGACCAGTCGATCCGCAGCAGCACGACCGTCGACACCGTCAGACCGACGAACGCGCTCACCCCCCGCGAACCCAGTTCGAGCAGCTCGGCGGCGGACTGGGTGTCGGAGGTCGCGATCGAGAGCAGTTCGCCGCTCTGGCGGTTGGTCCGGATACCCCGTCCGCCGACGACGCGGCGCACCACCCGCATCCGCAGCTCGTGCGACTCCTCCACCACCGCCTTGGACAGGAACCAGAAGCCCGACCGCCAACCCATGGTGAGGGCGGTGAACAGCGCGAAGATGCCCAGCACGGACCAGGCCATCGCGGAGGTGGATCCGGTCCCGACGGCCTGGTCGATGACCAGGCCGATCGCCACCGGGACGAGCGCCTCGCACACCTGGTGCAGCGACCAGAAGGCGGCACACAACGAGGTGTCCCGGCGCTGGCGCCAGAACATCTGGCCGATCAGCCGCGCCGTGGTCTGTGGCATGCCCCCGCCTTACTTCTCCTGCAAATTAGGGGAGGCTAACCTGAGGCCACCGGTTGGCGCCATTCCGCGCCCGAGACCGATCCGAGGACCGGCAGCGCAGACCGTAAGGCCGCAGCGGCGCGCGGAGAACCGGCGGGCGAGCAACCTCACCCGAGACCGGCCCAGGAGCGCAGCAGCCACCCGCCGATGGAGTCGACCGGACCCGAGCCGGGGCCGTGGACGATGCGTTCGACGATCTCGGCGCGGGTGAACCACCGCGCCTCCACCAGCTCCGCCCCGTCCACGGCGATCGTCTCGTCGACGGCCCGGGCGACGAAGCCGACCATGAGCCCGGCCGGGAAGGGCCACCCCTGGGAGCTGCGGTAGGTCACCTGACCGATCCTCACCCCGGCCTCCTCGGCAACCTCACGGCGGACGGCACCCTCCAGGCTCTCGCCGATCTCGACGAATCCGGCCAGTAGGGAGAAGCCGTCCGCGGCGGCGCCGTGATGGCGGGCCAGCAGGCAGTGTGGCTGCGGGCCGGGGCTCTCCACCAGCACGAGGACGGCCGGTTCGATCCGGGGAAAGTGCTGCCGGCCGCATGTCGGGCTCCGGCACACCCGCAGGTGCCCGGCGTGGGCACTGGCGGTCGCCGCACCGCAGGTGCCGCAGTACCGGGTGTGCCGGTTCCAGTAGAGCAACCCACGGGCGTACGCCAGGGTGGCGGCCAGCGTGGCGGGCAGGGTGCCGGCCAGGCTCCGCAGGTCGGCGCTGGCGTGCGCGGCGCCGAGCTGTAGCGCGTCGGCCTCGTCGGCCTCGCTCAGGTCGGCGGCAAAGATCGCTGTCGGCCCGTCGAGGCCCAGCAGGGTGGTCTGACCAGCGGCCGCGACCAGGGTGCGGCCCGAGGCTCCGGTGAGCGTGGCGGGCCGGCCGGCGGCCGTCAGCAACGGTCGGTCGCGCCACATCGGCAGCACCCGGCTGTCGTCGCGCCGGAGCTGGTCGGCGACCCAGTCCGGGTCGGTGCGCAGGCTCGCGGCCCGGTCGTGGGGTGTCGCGGTGTACGCCAACCCGTTGAAGATCATGTCCTGATCTTGCCCGATGAACTCGGCGCGAGAAACAGCCGGCGGAAAATGAAACGAATACATGGTGCACGGGTACGGCCGTCCGCTGAACCAGTCGGACCGCCGTACCCGCTAAATGACGTCAGAGTGGGCGGATGTTCTCCGCCTGCAGGCCGCGCTGGCCCTGGGTGACTTCGAATTCCACCCGCTGGTTTTCCTCCAGGCTGCGGAAGCCGCTCGCCGAGATGGCCGAGAAGTGGGCGAACACGTCGTCACCGCCCCCATCCTGTGCGATGAAGCCGAAGCCCTTGTCCGCGTTGAACCACTTGACGGTACCCGAAGCCATGTCTTCTCCTCTGCAGGCTCCTGAGACGCCGCATCGTGCGGAATCTCGTGTCGCTGTGTTGATCGCCCGCGTCCGGAAAGGACGAAACAAAAAAGGCGCCCGGGTTCGGATACCCATCAGGCGCCAGCAACGTCTACGGAAACCAAAACTGCAACGCGGCCACCGTAGCACGGATATCAACGATTGCCCCACTGAACCTTTTTTCGAACTGACCGGACGGCATGGTCCTGTCGGTTGCTGTGCGAGCGGTCCAAGAGCGCGCTGTCGGGTCTGGCCCGACCCTGGGCGGCGAACCGGCGGGGACGCTGGAACATCAGGGTCATCGATGTTAACGTGCGCATCGCCGGGCTCGGACGGCTGTGCCAGTTGCCCGGCGTCCGGGCCACAATCATGTGATGTCTCGCGCTTTGAGTGATGCTACGTGCGGGATGAGGGCGACCCTGACGGGGTGAATCTCCGACATTAAGGCGTTGACGTTACACGATGGAAACGTCTAACGTCTGATGTCTGAGGCAAACGAGAACCATCCTCCGGGTGCCCTGAAGCTGTGGATCTGGGGCGGCAGCAGCCTGCTGTGGACCATCAGCGCAGTTTGATCCTTCGAAGCGCGCGTCGGACGAGTCCCGGATATGGAGGAACCACCATGAACCGTAGAGCTCTGCTGAGCGTGGGGCTGACGCTGATGCTGGGCGCGTCGGTCACCCTCGCGGCCGGCTGCGGCGACGGCGCGGGCGGCGGGACCGGCGCGGGCGGGTCCGAACTGCTCGTCGGAGTCGACTACCCGCGCTCGGACACCGACTTCTGGAACTCGTACATCAAGTACGTGCCGCAGTTCGCCGACGAGGCGGATGTTGAACTCAAGACCACCAACTCGCAGAACGACATCGCGAACCTCATCTCGAACGCGCAGGCCTTCATGAGCCAGGGCGTCAAGGGCGTGGTGATGGCCCCGCAGGACACCGCCGCCATCGCGCCGACACTGGCGCAGTTGGACGACCGGAAGATCCCGGTGGTGACCATCGACACCCGGCCGGACACCGGCAACGTCTTCATGGTGGTCCGCGCTGACAACCGCGCCTACGGCATCAAGGCGTGCCAGTTCCTCGGTACCAAGCTCAGCGGTACGGGCAAGGTCGTCATGCTTCAGGGCGGCCTCGACTCGATCAACGGCCGGGACCGGACCGAGGCGTTCAACGAGTGCATGCAGCAGGAGTTCCCCGGCATCACCGTCTTCGGCGAGGCGACCGACTGGAAGGCCGACGTGGCCGCGTCGAAGCTGCAGACCCGGTTCGCGTCGGATCCGGACATCAAGGGAATCTACATGCAGTCCTCGTTCGCGCTCTCGGGCACGCTGCAGATCCTCAAGCAGCGGGGTCTCCAGGTGCCGCCGACCGACCCCAAGCACGTCTTCGTCGTCTCCAACGACGGCATCCCGGAAGAGCTGAAGAACATCGGTGCAGGGCTGATCGACGCCACCGTCAGCCAGCCGGCCGACCTGTACGCCAAGCACGGCCTGGAGTACGTGAAGGCGGCGATCGAGGGCAAGACCTTCCAGCCCGGGCCGACCGACCACGGCAGCACGATCATCCAGGTACGGGAAGGGCTGCTGGAGGACCAGTTGCCGGCGCCGCTGGTGACCCTGGACGGTGGGCCGATCGCGGGTGAGCCGACACTGAAGTTCGACGACGCGTCGCTCTGGGGCAACAACGCATGAGTGGTACCTCGCGAGCGGCGATCGACGGGCCGGCCGGCGGCGACCGGCCCGTCGTCGAGGCCGTCAACATCAGCAAGCGGTTCGGGTCGACGGTGGCCCTGTCCGAGGCTGGAATCGTGGTGCGCCGGGGTGAGACGCACGCCCTGGTGGGACGCAACGGCGCCGGCAAGTCGACCCTGGTCAGCATCCTCTCCGGCCTGACGGCCGCCGATGCCGGAGCGGTCGCCTTCGACGGGCGCCCCGCACCGCCGTTGGGCGACCGTGACGCCTGGCGGCAACGGCTGGCCTGCGTCTACCAGAAGTCGACGATCATCCCGACGTTGACGGTCGCGGAGAACCTGTTCCTCAACCGGCACGCCCGCGGTTCCGGCCGGCTGATCCGCTGGTCGGAGTTGCGACGCGACGCCGAGCGGTTGCTGGCCACCTGGTCGGTCGAGGTCGACGTACGGCAACCCGCCTCGACGCTCTCCGTCGAACAGCGGCAGTTCGTGGAGATCGCCCGGGCGCTCTCCTTCGGCGCCCGGTTCATCATCCTCGACGAGCCGACGGCCCAGCTCGACGGCGCGGGCATCAGCCGGCTGTTCACCCGGATCCGGGACCTGCGGGCCCAGGGGGTGACCTTCCTGTTCATCAGCCATCACCTACAGGAGGTCTACGAGATCTGCGACCAGGTGACGGTCTTCCGCGACGCCCGGCACATCGTCACCGCGCCGGTGGCCGAGCTGAGTCGTCAGGCACTGGTCGCCGCGATGACCGGTGAGGACGTGACCATGCCCGAGGCCGATCGTCGCCCGCCCTCGCCGGGAGCGGCGGTGTTGCTGTCGGTACGCGACCTGGTGACCCGCTCCGGCGCCGAGATCTCGCTGGAGGTGAAGGCCGGCGAGGTGGTCGGCATCGCCGGTGGCGGCGGCAGCGGCAAGGTCGAGGTGGCCGAGGCGATCGTCGGCCTGTCCTGCCCGGCCGGCGGGATCGTCGCTGTCGACGGACGGGTGCTGCGACCGGGGAGCGTGCCAGACGCCCTCGCCGCCGGCGTCGGGCTGGTGCCTCAGGATCGGCACCGCGAGGGCCTGGTGCCGCTGCTGTCCATCGCGGAGAACGTCACGATGACCGTGCCGCACCGGGTGGGGCGGCACGGGATCATCTCGCCGGCCCGGCGGGACGGGCTGGCCCGGCGTACCATCGCCGACCTTGCCATCAAGGCGTCCGGGCCGCAGGTGCCGGTCTCCGACCTGTCCGGCGGCAACCAGCAGAAGGTGGTCATGGGCCGGGCGCTGGCCAGCCATCCGAAGCTGTTGGTCCTCATCACGCCGACCGCCGGTGTCGACGTGCGCTCCAAGCAGACCCTGCTCGGTGTCGTCGAGGACGTACGCCGTCGTGGCACGGCCGTGCTCGTCGTCTCCGACGAACTGGACGACCTGCGTATCTGTGACCGCGTGGCGGTGATGTTCCAGGGACGGGTCGTCCACGAGACGGCCCAGGGCTGGAGTGACAACGATCTGGTAGCCGCCATGGAAGGGGTGGATCTCCACCATGTCTGAGACGTTGTCCGCCGTCGCGTCGACACCTCCGCCACCACCGTCGCCCTCCGCGCCACCACCGAGGAGTCTGGCGCTGGCCCGGCTGCGGGACCTCGCGCTGGTGCCGGCGATCATCGCGGTCGCGATCGTCGGGTTCATCGTGAACCCGGTCTTCCTGACGTCCGACAACATCGTCAACGTGTTGCAGAGCATGTCGGAGATCGCCATCCTCGTGCTCGCCCAGACCATCGTGCTGATCACCGGCAAGATGGACCTGTCGCTGGAGTCCACCTTCGGCCTCGCGCCCGGCATCGCGGCCTGGTTGATCATCGACCCCGCGCTCACCCGTGGTCTCGGGCTCGACCTGCTGCCGGATGCCTGGGCGGTGCCGGTCGTGCTGCTCGTCGGTGCCCTGGTCGGCGCCTTCAACGGGCTGCTCATCGTCCGCTTCGGCCTCAACGGTTTCGTCGTCACGTTGGGCATGCTCATCGTGCTGCGCGGCCTGCTCACCGGCATCTCCGGCGGCCAGACCTTCTTCGCGCTGCCGGCGTCGATGACCTACCTCGGCTCGGCGACCTGGTGGGGGGTGCCGGCGTCGATCTGGGTGTCGCTGCTGCTGTTCGCCGCCGGGATCGTGGTGCTCGGCTACACCCGGGCCGGCCGCGCCCTCTACGCGATCGGCGGTAACGTCGACGCGGCCCGCGCGGCGGGCATCCGTACCGACCGGGTGCTGTGGATCGCTCTCATCGTGGCCAGTGTGCTCGCGGCGCTGGCCGGCTTGCTGATCAGCGGTCGGCTAGCGGCGGTGCCGGCGGCCCAGGGCAGCGGCGCGATCTTCCAGGTCTTCGCGGCGGCGGTGATCGGCGGCGTCAGCCTCAATGGTGGCAAGGGCAGCGTTTTCGGCGCATTCACCGGTGTCCTGCTACTTTTCATGATCATTAACGTGCTGACCCTGGCCGGGGTGCCCGCTCAATGGACGAACTTCCTCAACGGCACGGTCATCCTGGTGGCCCTGGTGGTCTCCCGCATCACCGGAGGCAAGGCACAGACGTGAGACGGCGCGGCCAGGCGGCCGGGCCGGACGCGACAGACCCACGTTTCCGGGCACAAGCGGCAAACGTTCTACCCCTCAGGAGTTCCGGTGACCGACCGCATCTCGTCCGTGGAAACCATCGACGTACGCTTCCCCACCTCGCGGCACCGGGACGGATCGGACGCGATGAACCCGTTCCCGGACTACTCCGCCGCCTACGTCCGGCTGCGTGCCACCTCTGGCGCCGAAGGCCACGGGCTCGTCTTCACGGTGGGTCGCGGCACCGAGATCCAGGTCGCGGCGGTGCGGTCGCTCGCCACGATGGTGGTCGGTCAGCCGGTCGCCGAGCTGATCGCCGACCCCGGGGCCCTGGCCCGGCGGCTCGTCGGTGACAGTCAGATCCGCTGGCTGGGGCCGGAGAAGGGCGTCGTGCACATGGCTGCCGGCGGACTGGTCAACGCGGTCTGGGACCTGGCCGCCAGGCGGGCCGGCAAGCCGCTGTGGAAGTTGCTGGCCGACCTGACCCCCGAACAGCTCGTGGCACAGGTCGACTTCCGCTACCTGCGCGACGCCCTCACCGAAGCGGAGGCGCTGGCGCTGCTGAACGCCGTCGAAGGCGGGCGGGCGGAGCGGGAGCGCCTGCTGCGGGCGGCGGGCTATCCGGCCTACACCACCACTCCCGGGTGGCTGGGCTACGACGACGAGAAGTTGGCCCGGCTCTGCGTGGAGGCGGTGCACGCCGGGTACCGGCTGATCAAGCTGAAGGTCGGTGGCGACCTGGCCGACGACGTACGCCGGATGGGCATCGCCCGCCACGCCGTCGGGCCGGACGTCCGGATCGCGGTCGACGCCAACCAGATCTGGGGTGTACCGGAGGCGATCCGGTGGATGCGGGAGCTCGCCGAATTCGACCCCTACTGGATCGAGGAGCCGACCTCGCCGGACGACATCATCGGCCACGCCGCCGTGCGCAAGGCGCTCGCCCCGGTGAAGGTGGCCACCGGCGAGCACGTGCACAACGCGGTGATGTTCAAGCAGTTGTTGCAGGCAGACGCCGTCGACGTGGTGCAGATCGACGCGTGCCGGGTCGCCGGTGTCAACGAGAACCTGGCGATCCTGCTGCTCGCCGCGAAGTTCGGGGTGCCGGTCTGCCCGCACGCCGGCGGAGTGGGCCTGTGCGAACTGGTCCAGCACCTGGCCATGTTCGACTTCGTCGCGGTGAGCGGCAGCACCGACGACCGGGCCATCGAGTACGTCGACCATCTGCACGAGCATTTCGCGGATCCGGTACGCGTCGAGGGCGGGCGCTACCTGGCGCCCACCGCTGCGGGCATGAGCGCGGAGATCGTCCCCGCCGCGTTGGCCGCCTACCGCTTCCCGGACGGGCCCGAGTGGGCCGGCGAGCCGGTCGTCGACCTGCCATCGGGGTCGCGATAGGAAAGTCCTCGCTCTGCACATCTGATGTCTGATTCGGTGGTCGTGCTGCCTGCTCAGCCACGGCAGGGTCGACCACCCGGCCCTGGCCGCACCGCCGGCATGGCCACGACCGCCGCGATCTACCCTTCCGTCGGCTGCGCGGCGAGCACCGTACGCAACCACGCCTCGGAGGTGTTGACGTGCATCAACGCGCTGGCGTGGGCGAGCAGTTGGTCGCGCGAACGCAGCGCGAGGTAGATCGCGTGGTGTTCGTCGATCGTCTTGTGCGCCGCGTTGCCCTCTATCAATCCCCGCCACACCCGCGCCCGCACGGTGCGGCTGGACAATCCGTCCAGCAGGGAGGTCAGTGTCTCGTTGCCGGTGGTCGCGATGACGGTGTGGTGGAAGGCGGTGTCGAACTGGATGAGTTTCTCCGCGTCGTCGGCCGCGGCCCGCATGTCCTCCAGGATCTGGGCGAGATCGTCGAGTTCGGTCTCGGTCATCCGGAGCGCCGCCAGTCCGGTCGCCACCGGCTCCAGCATCCGGCGCACCTCCATGACCTCCAGCAGGGTGTCGTCGCGTAGCAGCTCAACGGCGACCCCCAGCCCCTCCAGCAGCAGCCGGGGAGCGAGGCTGGTGACGTAGGTCCCGTCGCCGCGCCGCACGTCGAGCACTCGGGCCGATTCGAGCACCTTCACCGCTTCCCGCACGCCGCTACGGGAGAGCCCCATCTGGGCGGCCAGCTGTGGCTCCGGTGGGAGCCTCGCGCCCGGCGGCAGCTCGCCACTCTGGATCATGCTTCGGATCCGCGCGATCGCGTCGTCGGTCAGTGCCACCAGGCCCCCTTCGAACCGGACCGCCATGCGCCGTCGGCATGGACCGCTACCGGCAGGCTCGGTGCAAGCCGGCGACACGCATCACTATAAAGACATCCGATGTTTATCGCCGCCAGGATCCACGTCGGCGGGTCTTCACGGGTCTTGGCGAAGACCCGCCGACGTGGAGCGGATCGCCGCCCTAGCTGATCTCGACCCTGCTCATCCGCCGATGGCGATCGCGAAGACGTGCATCGTCGGCACGCCGGCTGCCGGGCGGGCGCTGATGTTGGGCAGTTCGACGCGGGCCACCGCCTTGTTCTGCAGCGTCACGCCGACGTAGTAGATACATGCAGCGGTGTTCTGGCGCTGGTTGTTCGGCCGGTTCTGGTACTGCGTCACGATGGCGGCGGTGCCACCGGAGTGCGGGCCGCCGTACCAGTCCGGGGTGCTCAGCGTGAAGGTCTGCCGTGCCCCGTCGGCGTAGACCACCGCGGCGGTGCCCGAGACGGCGCCGTAGGTGCCGGTGGCGAGGAAACCGAGCGTACGTCCAGTGCCGGCCAGGCTGATGGACTGCCCCGAGGCGATCGCGTTGTCGGCGCCACCAGGTGCCACATTGGGCCACCGGAAGTTCACCCCGTTGCGGCTCACCGTCGCACCCGGGGTGACGCCGGCCTGGGCCAGAGCCTGCGCGGAGAGCGTCGCGCCGTTGCCGTCGAAGTTGCCGACACCGGTGTTGCTGTCGTTCGTGGTGCTGGCGTTGGAGAAGCTCTGCTCCAAGGTGGGCCCGGTGCTGGCGCCGGTGGGGGTGGCCCGGTAGGTGCGGCCGGCCTGCACGGTGACCTCGACGAGGTCGGTCTCCAGTCGTCGGGTCGTGGCCGGCGTGCCGTCCGCGGCGTCGACCACGCTGTGATTGCCGGCGAACAGCCGACCACGCAGCCGGACGATGCCGGCGCGGTCCGCCCGGACGACGACCTCGGCGGCCTGGCTGCTGCTCCAGGCGATACCGACGGTGTACCCGCCCCTGGCCCGCAGGCCGCTCACCTGACCGGTGGGCCAGGCACCCGGCAGCGCCGGCAGGATGTGCAGCTCGCCGGCGTGGCTCTGGAGCAGCATCTCCGCGATGCCGGCGGTGGCGCCGAAGTTGCCGTCGATCTGGAAGGGCGGGTGCAGGTCAAACATGTTCGGGGCGAGTCGGGCGGGCGTGGCGAGGTAACGGATCAGGTCGTGGGCGCGGTTGCCCTCCTCCATCCGTGCCCAGAAGTTGATTTTCCAGGCGAGTGACCAGCCGGTGCCGTCGTCACCGCGGATCTCCAGGGTGCGGCGGGCCGCCTCGAACAGCTGTGGCGTGCCGCGCCTGGTGATCTGGTTACTGGGGGCCAGTCCGTACAGGTGGGAGATGTGCCGGTGGGTGCGCTCGGGTTCCACCCAGTCGTAGAGCCACTCCATGATGTTGCCGCGGGACCCGACGCGCATCGGGGCCAGCCGGTCCCGGGTGGCCCGGACCTGTGCCCGGAAGGTGGTGTCCACGCTGAGGATCTCGCTGGCCCGGGCGCAGCCGTCGAAGAGGTCCCGCAGGATCTGGTTGTCCATGGTGGGGCCGGCACAGACGCTCGCGTCCGCGTGGTGGCCGATCTCCGGTGAGTTCGACGGATTGGTGACCAGGTAGCCGAGGCTGGGTTCGGTGACGAGGGTGTCGAGGAAGAACTGCGCGGCGCCCTTCATGGCGGGGTAGTTCGTGCGCAGGAACTCGATGTCGCCGGTGAACAGGTAGTGGTCCCAGATGAGGGTGGCCAGCCAGGCTCCGCCGGTCTGCCACATGCCCCAGAACGCGCCGTCGACCACCGAGGTGGCGCGCCAGGCGTCGGTGTTGTGATGGGTCACCCAGCCACCGGCCCCGTACTGCACCTGGGCGGTCCGGGCGCCGGCGACCGCGAGGTCCCGGACCATGTCGAACACCGGGCCGTGGCACTCCGACAGGTTGGTCGTGTTGGCCAACCAGTAGTTCATCGGCAGGTTGGCGTTGATGGTGTACTTCGAGTCCCACGACGGGGTCAGGGAGTCGTTCCAGATGCCCTGGAGGTTGGCCGGCTGGGTGCCGGGGCGGGAGGAGGAGATCAGCAGATACCGGCCGAACTGGAACAGCAGCGCCGAGAACTGGGGGTCGCTGACGCTGTTGTGCTGCGCGATCCGCACGTCGGTCGTCTGGTCGGCGGCCGAGGTCCGGCCGAGCTCGAGGCTCACCCGGCCGAACAGCGCCTGGTAGTCGGCCACGTGCCGGCTGCGCAACTGGTCGTAGCTGACGGTGCGGGCGGCGCTGAGGTGCCGGCGCGCGATGCCCTGGTAGTCGCCACCGACGTTGCGGTAGTTGACGTAGCTCGAGCCGATCGAGACCAGGAGCGTCACGCTGGTGGCGTTGGTGACCCGCAGTGTGCCAGCCGAACTGGTGACGCTGCCGCCGCTGATGACCGCGCTGGCCAGGGCGTGGAAACGGACCGCGCCGGTGATGCCCTCCTGGTTGCCGGAGACGCCGTCGAGGGCGATCGTGGCGCCGTCGGGGCTGGAGGACGTCGTCCGCTGCGGGCTGTCGAACGTGGCGGTGAAGCTGATCGAGCCGGTACGGTCGGCGGTCAGCCGCATCGCGATGATCTGGTCCGGCGCGCTGGCGAACGTCTCCCGGTGGTAGCGCACGCCGTTCATCACGTAGGACACGGTGGTGGTGGCGGTGGTGAGATCGAGCTGCCGGTGGTACTGCGATGCCGATCCCGAGGGGAAGGCCATCCGGAGGTTGCCCACCGTCTGGTACGCCAACTGGCCGCCCGGGTTGCCGAGCATGTTCTGGTTGATCAGATTCTGCGCCTGGGTCCACTGGTTGGCGAAGACCAACCGTCGGATCTCCGGCAGCGCTGCCAGACCTCGGGTGTTGCTCGGGTCGTGTGGGCTCCCGGCCCAGACGGTGTCCTCGTTGAGTTGGAGACGTTCGGCATCGACGTTGCCGAACACCATGCCACCGAGGCGTCCGTTGCCGATCGGCAGCGCCCGCAGCCAGTCGGTGCCCGCACCCTCGTCATACCAGAGTGCCAGGTCGCCGGCGGCCAGCACCTGAGGCGGCGCCACCGAATCGGCCTGTGCCACGGCAGTCCAGGCGCCGGGCAGCAGCGCGCCGCTCGCGCCGGCCGCTCCCATCTTCAGGGCCTGCCGTCGGGTCACGTCTGACATCGATCCTCCAATCGCCGGCCGATTCGGCCAGCCGAAGCGCGCCAAGTGAACGAACGTCGGTACCGGAGCCTCGCGGCCGGATCGGGCCGAAAGGTGTGGCAGTCCGCGACGGACCGTGATCCTGGGGTGTCGTGAGGTGGCTCCGGTGGCCAGGCGGCGCTCCGATTTCAACACCCAGACATCTGATGTGTTTCGCGAAGGTTACTCCGGCGTGATGAAATAGGCAATGGTCGATTGCGAGCCTCGCTCAGGACCGTCTGGCCACGTCACAAGCCAGTAGACCGTAGGCGCTGATGCCCTCTGGGTTCGCGCCGGATGGGGTCCTCGTTGGGCGTGCCGTCGGGGTCAGCGCTGCGCTGGTGCGGGAAAGTGGAGCGGCCCGTGGAGAAGGCTGGCGATACATCCGATGTATGCGGTGCGGCTTCCTCGCCTACTTGTCCGTCCCGCCCTACCGTGCCCGCTGGCTTCACCGTGCCGGCCGCGACGGCCGACGGAGCGTGCGCGCGGAGTTGGTCGCGGCGGGTGATCCGGCCCGAACGAGAGTGCCCTGCGCGGCGCGTGGACTGTCGCGGACGGCATCCGGGACGGCAGCCGGACGGGCATCACGGCAGGATGGAGTCCACGTAGCCACCGTCCACCCGTGCCGCGGCGCCGGTGGTCGCCGACGCCAGCGGCGAGGCCAGATAGACGACCATGTTGGCGATCTCCGCCGGCTCGATGAGGCGTTGCAGCAGCGACTGCGGACGGTACCGGACCATGAACTCGCGCTGCGCCTGCTCCCAGGGCAGGTCCGTGCCGACCAGCGAGCGGACGAACTGCTCGACCCCGCCGGTGTGGGTGGGCCCGGCGATGACGCTGTTCACGGTGACGCCCGAGCCCGCCGCCTCCTTGGCGAAGCCCCGGGCGACGCCCAGCAGGGCGGTCTTGGAGACGCCGTAGTGGATCATCTCGACCGGGATCGCCACGGCCGAGTCGCTGGCGATGTACTGGACCCGTCCCCAGCCACGCTCGCGCATTCCGGGCAGGTACGCCCGGGTCAGCCGGACCGCCGCCAACACGTTGACCTCGAAGTAGCGCCGCCAGTCGTCGTCACTGATCTCCAGGGCGGGCTGGGCGCCGAAGATGCCGAGATTGTTGATCAGGATGTCGACCCGGGGAAGGGCGTCGACCGCCGCGAGCGCGCCGTCGGCCGTGGAAACGTCGGCGGGTACGGCGACGAAGTCCCCCTCGCCGAGCTCGGTCAGTGCCCGGTCGACGGACTCCGGCGAGCGTCCGTTGATGCCGACCCGGGCTCCCGCCGCCGCCAGCCCGGCGGCGATGGCCCGACCGATGCCCTGGGTCGAGCCGGTGACGAGCGCGGTCCGGCCAGCAAGATCGATTCTCATCCTGTCATTCTGCCGAAAGGCGGACGTTCGTGCCGTGCGCCCTGTCGAGCTGCGCCGTCGCCGGTGAGGTGCGGAGACGGAGCCGGCGGGCGTCCCCGCCGTCAGGAGATGTTGTCCCCGTGGGTCAGCGTCTCCCAGGCGACGAAGAGGTTGTTGCTGCCGGCCGGGCGCTGCTGCAACGTCAGGGTCCGGGTGTTGGTCATCGAGTTGCCCAACCGGTTGGCCATGGCGTTGTAGCCGATCTCGGTGATCGGGCCGAGCCCGCGGGTGAGGTTGCCGCCGCAGAGCCAGCCGGGCGCCGGCTCACCCAGTTGGTACGTCGAGTGGAAGCCCAGGGCGTGCCGCAGCCGCTCACCTACCTGCGGGTACAGGTCCCGGCCCTGGATCCGGGAGGTCTCCGCGACGTGCGAGATGGCGGAGATCCCGTACCCGGTGTGGGTGAAGTCGCGGCAGGTCTCCTGGGCGAGGCCGGCGACGAAGGTCGACTGCCCGTGCCAGTAGTTGATGATCTGGGTACGGGTGGTCAGGCCGCTGCCCGGCACGGTGTACGGCAGTTCGCCGTCGCTGGGCAGGTAGATGAAGGCGCGGGCCCGGTTCAGGAAGCGGGTGACCGCCGCGTCGTAGGCCCCCCGGTCCTCCAGGAACACGGCGATGCCGACCGCGGCCTCCATCATGGTGAGTTCCCAGTTGCCGTTGCTGCCGGAGCCGTTGCGCACCACCGGCAGGTAGACGTTGCGCAGCATGGTGGCGAAGCGGGTGGCGTTGGGCCAGCTGCTGTACGTGTACCGGATGATCTCCGCCGCCCGGGGCCAGACCGACCCCGCCCAACCCGTCTGCAGTGGCCCGTTGCTCCCGGTGTGCGAGGTGATCGTCGCCGACCAGGCGTCCATGATCTCGATCGACTTCTGCGCGTACCGGGAGTCCCCGGTGAGGTACCAGGCGAGCGCGTGGGTGTACGCGGCGATCGCGTCCTCCCGCTCGTCGGTGCACCCGTTGTTGGGGTTGGAGTAGGAGCCGCACTCGACGACCGCGCGCGGGGCCGGGGTCCGGGTCAGCGAGGCGTACCGGCTGTTCATCATCTGGTTGAAGGCGGACGTCCAGGGCTGGGCGCCGGCCTGCACCCGACCCCGGACGAAGTCGAGCTGACCGCGACTGACGTGCACCCCGGGGTGGACGAACCCGGTCGACGGGGGAGGGGTGCCGCCGGTGGGCAGCGTCCAGGTCTGGTTCGCGCCGCCGGTGCAGGTCCAGAGCTGTAGCGGGGTGCCGTCGGCCGAGCTCTGGCCGGTCGCGTCGAGGCACTTTCCCGAGTTCGGGTTGACCAACTGCCCGCCGCCGGCCGACCAGCGCTGCGCCCCGGTGCCGTTGCAGTCGTAGATCTGCACCCGGGCGCCGTTGGCCGTGCTCGCGGCGGCGACGTCGAGGCACTTGCCGAGAGACCGGATCGTGCCGTCGTCGGCGACCGTCCACTGCTGTGCCGTGGTGCCGTTGCAGGCGTACAGCTGCACCTGGGTGCCGTTGGCGGAGTTCGCGGCGGCGATGTCGACACACTTGCCGCCGAGCCCGGTGATCGTGCCGGTAGCCGCGGCGGCGGCGGGTTGGACAGCGACGACCAGGCTCGTCGGTACGCCGAGCAGGGCCGCGACGAGCGCGGCGGCCAACCGGGTCCGGTGGGGAGTGTTCCCGACCAATCGTCGCGCCATCTCCTGGTCCTTCCCACCGCGCAGCGGCAGATCGGGAGGCCGCCGACGAGCGGGTACGCCGGTCACCGGCGGGTGCGGGCTGCCGGTGGTGCGGTGGCGGGCGCGGTCCGGTGTGGCGGATCCAATTGTAAGGTGTGTTAATCATTGCAGAGGATTGGATCGATATCAATCTCCGCACGCGGGAACCCCGGCACCGGGAGCGAGCCCTCGGTGCCGGGGTGTCCGTCTGCGTCAGGTCAGCTGGCCGCGCAGGTCAGCGTCGGTGTACTGGGCGCGCCGGTGGCGGAGCCGAGGAAGCCGAACGTGGTGTTGGCACCCGCGGCGAGGCTGCCGTTGTAGCTGACGTTGCGCGCGGTGACCGCCGAACCCTGGCTGGTGACGGTCGCGTTCCACGCCTGACTGATCGTCTGGCCGGCGGCGAACGTCCAGGTCACGGTCCAGCCGTTGATTGCGCTGCCGCCCGCGGTGACCCGCACCTCACCCTGGAAGCCGCCGGGCCACTGGCTGGTCACCGCGTACGTCGCGGTGCAGCCGCTCCCGCCCGGCGGCGGGGTGGTCGGTGGCGGCGTGGTGGGCGGCGGGGTGGTCGGTGGCGGCGTGGTGGGCGGCGGGGTGGTCGGTGGGGGAGTGGTGGGCGGCGGAGTCGTGGACCCACCCCAGCCGGCGGTCGAGTCCAGCCAGGCCGCGCGGCGCAGCATCCAGTCCCGCATGTACTGGACCTGCCCCTGCCAGGTGGACGCGGTCGGGGTGATGAAGGGCCCGATCATCCGGGTGGAGAGGTTGGGCCAGCGCTGGAAGTTGCGTTGCGCGCCGGCCGCCAGCGGCGCGGTGAGGGCGTTGATCCGGGACTGCAGCGACGCGTCGGAGAGCGTGCTGCGGCGCAGCGTCTGCCAGCGCAGCCGGACCTGGTTGACGAAGGCCGGGTCCCGCATCAGCTGGGTGTACCAGTCGTTGGCCAGGGGCTGCCGCCCCTGCTGGTACTGCCAGCCGGAGGTCTGGTCGTTGGCGAAGTATCCGCCCACCCCGAAGCTGAGGTCGTAGTCCCAGAGCGGACCGGCGAAGATCTTGGTGTCGCGGTCCTTGTAGAAGTACGCGCTGCGGACGTACGAGTCCATCTCACGGCTCAGCTCGTTGATAATGAGCTGGTCGATGAAGGAGTCCACATCGATGTACGCGCGGTACCCGCTCACCGGGTCGGCGAAGTTGGGCGCTCGGAGCACGTTGTGGAACTCCTGCAGGTGGCTGCGTAGCCAGTCCCGCTGTTCGGGCTGCAGTGGCGACGGGTCAGCGACCTCCAGGTAGTTCCAGCAGCTCGCTGCCGGGCCGGTGCACGGCAGGATGGGTTCCTCGGCGGCCATCCACTCGAACTTCCAGATGTAGCCGCCGGTGATCCTCGGCAGGGTCCGGTCGTCCTCGCGCAACTGCTTGAGGTCGAGGCGGTTCTTGGAGTTCTTGATCGTCTCGACGATCATGTAGACGCCCATGTAGTCGTTGGCGGCGACCGGACCGGCATCGGTGTTCAGGTAGAACTCCGCGAAGGCGTACCGCGGCGCCGGCAGCCCCATCTGCCGCCCGAGGTCGTAGACGAACGCCTCCCGGATCAGGGCCTTGTCGGTGAACGGGCCGCGCAGTACCCAGTCGGAGTCGGCGGGCATGCCCAGCACCGGGTAGTCGGCGTCGTCGTCCTCGTTGTCCCAGAGTTCGAGCCGGAAGGGCGTCTTCTCGAACGTGGACGACGACTGGCCGCGTAGCCGGAACCCGGCGCGGGTGGCCACCGTCGGAGTGGCGGCCAATGAGGTGCTCCCGCCACCCGGCTCGAAGATCATGGTGGCGGCGTCGAGGTACTCCCGGTCTGGGCGGCCGGCACCGTACGAGTCGACGAGGATGACCGGCAGGTCATGGGCGGTGGTGGTGTTGCGTGCGACGTACATGGAGGTGCCGGGTGCCCCGGAGGCGGTCTGGCCGACGAAGGCCTGTGCCCGCAGCTGCGTGGTCCGGGTCAGCCGCAGCGGGGATCCGGCGTAGAGCGACGACTGTGCGGTGGGCAGTCGCCCGTCGGTGGTGTAGCGGATCTGGGCGCCGCTGACGGTGGTGCTCAGCGATACCGACACCTCGCCGGAGAAGGTGCCGCTGGGCACGGAGAACCCGATGTCGCCGACCAGGTCGTCGGCGGCGTCCGCCGCCGCGACGGCGTCCGCCGCCGAGGTGTCGGTGGCGGAGGTGGTGGACGAGCCGGCGACGGGTTCGGCGACGGCCGGTGACGGTGACGGGACGAGTAACCCGGCGACCAGCACGGCGACGGCCGCGCCCCCTGCGATACGCAGGGATGTCGCCGCGGTACCGGCGCTGCGGACGGTCAGACGCACGATGCCTCCTGAACGGGACGGTGGGGGGCGGAGGTCGGTGCCGTGCCCACCGACGGTGTGGTGTGGAAGTGGCGGCGCAGGGTCCGCCGCCACGGTGAATCCGGCAGGTCCGGACGGAGCGCGGCCAGCCCGGTGGCGTACTTGGAGATGCGGGCGGGGCGCAGGCTGCGCTGCCACAGCATCCGGTCGGCGGGGCAGGCGGCGGAGCTGGTCTTGGTCTCGACCACGGCGAGGTCGGGCAGCCGCAGCACGGTGTCGCCGTCCTGCCAGCTCAGGCCGGTGTCGATGGTGACCCGGCTGGCGGTGGCCGGCAGCAGCAGCGTCGCCCGCTGGTAGGTGGTGACCAGAACCGGGTCGAAGGTGCTGCCGGCGGGCGGACAGACCGCCTCCCGGACGAGCGCCTCGTCGACGAACTCCCGGCCGGGGCGCACGGTGGTGCGGTCGCGCGGATCGTACGGTAACCGGTGCTTGGTGATGCTGCCACGCGCCCCACTGATCTTGACTTCGAGCCAGCAGTGCGCCGAGTCGAGATAGGTGCGGGTCCGCACCTTGAAGCGGCGTCGCCGCCGGTACGCCGCACAGTGGTAGCTGGCCAGCAACGGGGTGTCGAAGTACACCGACTCGTAGCGGAAGCTGCGCTCGCCGTCGATCTCCAGCACCTGGGCGTACGGGACGAGTTGGCGCATCAGGTGTGGCAGCTCGTCGAGCGGGACGATGTACTTGCGGTCGACCCTGGTCTGCAACGCGGCCCGGTCGATCAGCTCGGCCAGGCCGACGGGTGACATCTCCGCCAGCGGCGGGGTGATCGGCAAGCTGCTCATCGGTGGGCTCCCGCCTTGGCCGGTGCGCCGGACGTGCCGGTGTTGGTGGCGCGACCCTTCACCGAGTACCGGACGTCGACGATGGTGGTCTCGTTGACCAGGTCGACCCGTGCGACGGTGGCGGTGTGCACTCGCGCGCCGAGCAGCTGTTCCAGCTGGGCGACCAGGGCGACCTGGTCGGTGACGGCCGAGTCGAGCACCATGATCTGGTGCCGGTAGTGGCGCAGCAGCCGGGGATGGTCGCCGAGGAACATCATCACGACGATGAGCGCCATCAGGCCACCGCTGAGCCAGATCGAGGTGGTGCTCAGCGCGCCGAGGATGCCCAGGGCCAGGGCCGAGAAGTAGTACGCGACCTCGTGCTGGTCGAGCTCTGTCGAGCGCAGGCGGATGATCGACAGTACGCCGAACAGCGCCAACCCGAGGCCGAGTCCCGCGCCGACGTTGCTGGCGCTCAGCGCGCTCGCCACCGCGAGGACCCCGACGTTGACTCCGAGGTAGGCGACGACGAGGTCGCGGCGGCGGTGCCGTGGGAAGTAGAGCCCGAAGACGAGCAGCACCACTGCGCAGATGTCGATCGCGAACAGGATGAGCTGCGGCATCTCGTACGTTCCTCCTGGGTCGCTGCCGCGCCGGCTCGGCACCGTCCAGGTTGTCCCTGCCGGGACCTGCGGGCGGGCGGCCGAACGCCACCGGAAATTCCGGTAAACTTACGGGAACTATTTCGAGAATAGTAGGACTTTTCATCGACCTACGTCAATTGCTTTCGGGTGTCTGCCTGGGCTTGCGGCGTGCCTGCCCCGGCGATCGGCCGCCTGCCAGGGGCAACGCCGCTGGTCGATGAGAGGTTACGGGCGGACCTATGGCGGATGGACCGGCGATGAATGCGGGGCGGACGCCCGCTGTCGGCAGACCCGTCCGGTTGGCTAGATCACTGGAACTTTCGGTGTGTGGCGGCGCTCGTCCGGGCTGGTGGGGCGGTGGGCCGGCACCGGATCGCGTCGGTGCGCCGAGTCCGTTGTTCCGGAAATCATTGACGCGCGTGAAATCTTGTTGAAATACTCCGGTCAAGTTAGGTCGATGCGATCCCTTTGACTGGAATCGCACGATCCTCCGCACCCGCACCTGCACGTCCGGATTTGTGCTGCCCGGGTTGGGCGGCCACCGGTACCCGGAAGGAGCACTCAGATGACCAAGGAATCACCCGATGCACTCAGGCGGCCGAGACGACGGCGTACAGCGCTCGTCCTCTCGGCCATCGGCCTGCTGGCAGCGGCGGGCGCCGTGGTCCTTCCGGGCAGCGCCAGCGCCGCGAGCACCCTGGGCGCCTCGGCGGCCGAGCAGGGTGGCCGGTACTTCGGCACCGCCGTCGCGGTGAACAGGCTGAGCGACTCGGCGTACACGACCATCCTGAACCGAGAGTTCAACCAGGTCACCGCCGAGAACGAGATGAAGATCGACGCGCTCCAGCCGCAGCAGGGGCAGTTCAACTACGGCAACGGCGACCGGCTCGTCCAGCATGCCCGTAGCCAGGGCATGCAGGTCCGGGGACACACCCTGGCCTGGCACTCGCAGCAGCCCGGCTGGATGCAGAACATGTCCGGCACCACGCTGCGCAACGCGATGCTCAACCACGTGACCCAGGTCGCCACCCACTACCGGGGCCAGATCGCGTGGTGGGACGTGGTGAACGAGGCGTTCCAGGACGGCTCCAGCGGCGCCCGGCGCGACTCGAACCTCCAGCGCACCGGCAACGACTGGATCGAAGCCGCCTTCCGCGCCGCCCGCCAGGCGGACCCGAACGCGCAGCTGTGTTACAACGACTACAACATCGACAACTGGAACGACGCCAAGACCCAGGCCGTCTACCGGATGGTGCAGGACTTCAAGAGCCGTGGCGTGCCGATCGACTGCGTGGGCCTGCAGTCACACTTCACCGGCGGCTCGAACTACCCGAGCAACTACCGCACCACGCTGTCCAGCTTCGCCGCGCTCGGCGTCGACGTGCACATCACCGAGCTGGACATCCGCAACGCACCGTCCGACGCATACCGCAACGTGGTCAACGACTGCCTCGCCGTTGCACGCTGCAAGGGCATCACCGTCTGGGGAATCCGCGACTCCGACTCGTGGCGCTCGGGCGAGAGCCCGCTGCTGTTCGACGGCAACGGCAACAAGAAGGCCGCATACAACGCCGTTCTCACGGCGTTGAACAGCGGCACCTCGCCCACTGGCAACCCCACCCCGACGACCCCGCCGCCCACTGGCAACCCGACCACTCCGCCGCCCGGCGGCGGGTGCACGGCATCGATCACCCCGGGCCAGGTCTGGAGTGACCGCTACAACACCTCGGTGACCGTCAGCGGTGCCAGCACCTGGTCGGTGGTCGTCGCGATCACCGCCCCGCAGAAGATCTCCTCCACCTGGAGCGGCAACCCCACCTGGGACAGCAGCGGGAACGTGATGACGATGCGCTCCAACGGCAGCGGCAACACGTTCGGCTTCACCACCATGATGAACGGCAACTCCAGCGCCCGACCGCAGATCAGGTCCTGCACCGCCGGTTGACCGGTGCAGCGAACCGCCTGCCGGCCGTACGGGTCCGACCCGTACGGCCGGCGGTGCGTGTGCCTACCCGGCGTCGCCGGAGCACGAGGTCCCGCAAGAGCGGGGGCACCACCGGCCCACACCGCCGTGTTCGACGAGGTACGGCACGGCGTGCGGCAGCGGCGTACCCCGGAGCCGCTCGCCGGCTGCGGTCACTTCTCTACCACCGGCGGCGTGGGGCGGTAGTCGAACGAGTCGAAGGCGGCGCTGCCCTCGGTGACATAGAGGCCGAAAACCCGGCCGGTGAAGCCGGCAGCGACCTCGGTGGACAGGTAACGCCCGTCGAGCTCGGCCAGGACGACCGGACCGGCCTCGGTCTGTACCTCGAAGCTGACCATGTCGCAGGCGGTGGGACGGACACCGAAGGGTGCTCCGGGCGCCGCCACCTGGTCGGCGGCGGTCACCATCGGCGGGAGCAGGTCGTGGGTCCTGGTGGCGATCGTCAGGGTGACCGGCCCGGCGGGCAGCGGCTGCTCGCCGAAGACCTGGCGGAACGGCCCGACCCGGCCGACGACCTGCACCGTGTCGCCGGAGACCTCGAGATCGTAGTGGTGGGCTTCGTCGACCCGCAGGGTCAACCCGGCCCGTCCGGAGCCGGGGTCGACGTGGACGGCGGCGCGGCAGTCGTGGTGCAGCTGCCGGCGGGCGAGGATGGTGGCCCCGGCCCGGTCGAGGGTCGTACCGTCGGCGTGCAGGGTGAGCCAGCCGGGCCGTTCGGTCAGCGACCAGGAGGCGGCCGGCCGGCCGCGCAGCGATATCCAGCCCGGCGCCAGCTCGGCACCGTCGAAGTCGTCCCGGTGCCCGCCGGGATCCGGCGCAGCGGCGTGCGCCGGCGGGCTGCCGGCTGGCGCGGCCATCACCTCCTCGACCTCCTCGACCACCGGCCAGCCGTCCACCCACCGCACCGGTACCAGGAAGGTCTCCCGGCCGAGCACGTGGTAGGGCGGCCACTGACCCTTGGCCCGGATGCCGAGCAGGACCATCCACCAGCTGCCGTCCCCTGCCTGGACCAGGTCGGCGTGGCCGGTCGCCTGCACCTTCCGGTCGGTGCTGCGGTGGGTGAGGAACGGGTTGGCCGGCCCGGGCTCGAAGGGACCCCGGATGCTGCGCGAACGGGCGATCGAGACGGCATGGCCGGTGTGCGTGCCGCCCTCGGAGACCAGCAGGTACCACCAGTCGCCGATCCGGTACAGGTGCGGCGCCTCCGGGTACTGCCCGCCGGTGCCGGACCACATCGGAACCGGTCCTTCCAGGACGGTGCCGGCCTCCGGGTCGATCCGGTACGACTCCACCCCGGAGACCGTCATCCAGCAGTCACCGTTGTCGTCCCAGGCCAGCGACGGGTCGACGTGTGGCAGGTCGAAGTAGACCGGTTCCGACCACGGCCCGGCCGGGTCGGTGGCGGTGACGATCAGGTGCCGGCCGATGCTGACATTGGTGGTGACCAGCCAGAATCGGCCGTCGTGGTGGCGGATCGTCGGTGCGAAGATGCCGCGTGAGGCGTGCGTGTCGGAGGGCAGCTCCAACTGGCTGGGACGGTCGAGCACGTTGCCGATCTGCTGCCAGTTCACCAGGTCCCGGCTGTGGAAGATAGGTACGCCGGGGAAGTACTCGAAGCTCGAACAGACCAGGTAGTAGTCCTCGCCGACGCGGCAGACGCTCGGGTCGGGATGGAAGCCGGGGACGACCGGGTTGCGGAAGGTGGCGGAGGGGGCGGTCATACGGACCGATGCTATGCCCATCGTGGGCCGCCCACCGGTCGGCAGGACAGCCGAGGCACTTCGAGGGCGAGGTCCCCGTGCGGACGTCAGCACGATCCGGGCTCGCTGGGTGACGCGGGCGGGCTCGGTTCGCACCGAGCCCGCCACGTCCGTTCTACGCCGTCAGCGTTGCAGGGTGAGCAGGCCTGGCCGGTAGGGCAGCAGGCCGTAGTCGCCACCGGAGTTGGGGGAGCGTCCCTGGTAGAGCAGTTGCAGGTTGCAGGCGTTGACGGTCATGGTCTGGTCGGCGTTGGTGCGGATGAGTTCGCCGTGGCTGATGTCGTTGGTCCAGGTCGCGCCGCTGTTGGCCTTGCCGGCGAACGGGTTGCTCTCGGTGGCCGCCTGCGGGGTCCAGGTGCCGCCGAGGCTGGTGGCGGTGAACGACCGGAAGTAGCGGCCCTGTGAGCCGATCGCCTCCACGAGCATCAGGTACCGGTTCTCGCCCTGAAGCTTGTAGACCTGGACACCTTCGAACAGGTTGTTCGTGGTGTCGGTCATGATCGTGGTGTAGTTCGAACCGAAGCTGCCCGGGAAGTTCCCGATCGGCATGCTGGCCCGGTAGATCCGACCGTTGTCCCCGGCGAAGAACAGGTACATGTTCTGGTCGTCACCGATGAGCGCCTGGTCGATCGGGCCGGTCGAGGAGTTGGAGATGCTGCCGGTGAAGAGCGTCTGGTGCGCCGACCAACTGTTCACGTTGGTCGGATTGGTGGAGGTGCGGTAGGAGAACGCCGGTCCACCCCACTGGTAGGCCAACACCCACACATTGCGAGGCGCGAAGTAGAACAACGACGGCGCGACAGCCGCGAACGGCATCTGGTTCTGACTGGCCGAGCCCATCTGGTTCCAGTTGGAGAACAGACCGAAGTTCATCGAGCCCCAGCTGGTGCCGGTGTCGTGGGTGGTGGCGTACACCAACTGCTGGCCGTTGTACGGGGCGTGGGTGAAGTCCTTCAACGACACCCAACCCGACCTCGGCTGCGCCAACGCACCCGTCGACGACCACCGGTACGACGACGGCAGACTGCACGTACCACCCGGCGGCGGCGTCGTCGGCGGCGGAGTGGTCGGCGGCGGAGTGGTCGGCGGCGGCGTGGTCGGCGGCGGCGTGGTCGGTGGTGGCGGCGTGGTCGGGGTCGTGCTTCCGGTGCATGTCACACCGTTGAGAGCGAAACTCGTCGGTGCCGGGTTGCTGCCCGTCCACGCTCCGTTGAAACCGAACGACACCGTGCCGTTGGTCGGGACCGAGCCGTTGTAACTCACGTTTCTCGCGGTCACCGCCGAGCCGCTCTGTGTCAGTGACGTGTTCCACGCCTGCGTCACCGTCTGCCCGGCGCTGAACGACCACGTCAACGTCCAGCTGGTCAACGGATCACCCAGGTTCGTGATCGACAGGTTGGCGCCGAATCCGCCCTGCCACTGTGAGGACACGGCATAGCTGACCGAGCAGCCTGCGGCCGCGGCGCTGGCGGATGGCGCTACCACGACCGCCGTCGACGCCAGCAGCGCGACGCCGGCCGCCGCCAGTCCTACATTTGTCGCTCTGGATCTGATCATAAAGCAGCCTCCTGACGGGATGGCGGCTCACGCATTCGCCGGGATCATTGTTAGGTGAGCGTTAACAGCCGCGTCAGGCATGTTACGGGAGCGCTCCCAAACCCTCAACCTCGATGTGTCGACAGGAATTGCATGACGAAAAAGGGCCACCTTTGTGAACGTGCACAGGTCTTCTCCAGCGGCGGCGAGGTCGACGCCTCCTCGTGCCGGTCGCCGTCCGCTGGCCCTGGCGGCGGGGCTCATCGAACGTGGTCATTGACCTTACCGTTAACACTCTTTAAGATTTGGCTGCCTCGAGGAACCCATCACCCGTACGCCCGGCTGGTCACGGTGGCACCGCCAGTGACCGGCCGTGGCTGCACGGCACCCTCACCTGCCTACGGGAAGGCCCTCGATGTCCGCACCACGCCCCCGATCGGCCCTGGCCGCCGGCCTGCTCGCCCTGGTCACCGCCAGTGCGACCCTCGCAGTCGCCCCGACCGCCGCGCAGGCGGTGGTCCTGCCGAACAACTTCAAGAGCGTCGGTTACATGCCGTCCTGGACCGGCAACGTCAACTCGGTCCAGTACAACAAGCTCACCCACATCAACTACGCGTTCGTGCTGCCCAACAGCAACGGCACCCTGCGCGCGGTGGAGAACCCCAGCAAACTCTCCTCGCTGGTGTCGCTCGCACGGGCCAACAACGTCAAGGTCTCCATCGCCATCGGCGGCTGGAACGACGGCGACGACAGCGCCTTCGAGGCGCTCGCCGCCAACGCCGGCACCCGCACCACCTTCGTCAACAGCGTGGTCAGCTTCGTCAACCAGTACGGCCTCGACGGCGTCGACATGGACTGGGAGTACCCGGACCCGGGCGCCTCCGCCAACAACTTCAGCCTGCTGATGTCTCAGCTCAGCGGCGCGCTGCGCCCGCAGGGCAAGCTGCTCACCGCCGC
Source organism: Micromonospora phaseoli (assembly GCF_900109115.1). Taxonomy (GTDB): domain Bacteria; phylum Actinomycetota; class Actinomycetes; order Mycobacteriales; family Micromonosporaceae; genus Micromonospora; species Micromonospora phaseoli. The sequence goes on along the minus strand of NZ_FNYV01000002.1, from coordinate 423,633 downwards.
CGTCGTCGCCGAGGGCTACTACCGTGACGGGGTGCCGACGGCGGTCTTCAACCACGTCGACTTCCTCAACATCATGGCGTACGACGGCGGCAGCCCACACGCCAACTACGACTGGTCGATCAACGCGGTGAACGGCTGGAAGGCCCGTGGCCTGCCGGCCAGCAAGGCGATCCTCGGCGTGCCGTTCTACAGCCGACCCGGCTACTACACCTACTCGCAGCTGGTCGGCATGGATCCGGCCAACGCCAACCGCGACTGCACCACGGCCGGCGGCGCCCAGCAGTGCTACAACGGCGTCCCGACCGTCAAGCGCAAGACCCAGTGGGCGATGGCCAACGCCGGCGGCATGATGAACTGGGAACTCACCCAGGACACCACCGGTGCCACCTCGCTGGTCAGCGCGATCTACGACACCGTCATGGGTGGCGGCACGCCGCCGCCGAGCGGACGGACCGGCCAGATCACCGGCATCGCCGGCAAGTGCGTGGATGTGGCCGCGGCCAGCAGCGCAAACGGCACCGCCATCCAGCTCTACACCTGCAACGGCACCGCCGCGCAGAGCTGGACCGTCGCCAGCAACGGCACCCTGCGTGCCCTCGGCAAGTGCCTGGACGTGACCAGCGCCGGCACCGCCAACGGCACCCCGATCCAGCTCTGGGACTGCAACGGCACCGCTGCCCAGGTGTGGCAGGCCCAGTCCAACGGCACGCTGCGCAACCCGGTGTCGAACAGGTGCCTCGACGCCAGCGGCAACAGCTCCGCCGACGGCACCCGACTGCAGATCTGGGACTGCTTCGGCGGCGCCAACCAGGTGTGGAGGCTGCCGGCCTGAGGTGGTGCTCGTCGCCACGTCCGGATGGGCGGACGGTCAGCGGAGCCGCTGACCGTCCGCCGTTTCGGTGAGCGGGGTAGCGGCGCTGCGGCTATGTGCTCAGCATGCTGCGGGCCCGGGTGAGTCCGCCGACCGTCTCCCGAAGCGCCGTGACGATCGACGCTTCGAGCTCCGGTCGCAGCCGGGTCACCGGCACCGAGACGCTCACCGCGTCGACCGCCGGGGTGACCAGCGGCACGGCCATCGCGAAGCACATGATGCCCTCGGCGTTCTCCTCGCGGTCCACGGCGTAGCCGGTCCTCCGCACGGCGGCCAGCGCCGCGTGCAGGGCGTCGCGGTCGGTGACGGTGTGCGGGGTGAGGCGGGGCGGCGGCCAGGACAGCAGCCCGTCGACCTCCTGGTCGGAGTGCTCGGCGAGCAGCGCCTTGCCGAGGGCGGTGGCGTGGGCCGGCAACCGGCGGCCGATGGCGCTGTAGAGGCGCAGCCGGTGCACCGACTCCCGCTTGGCCAGGTAGACCACCTGGTCGCCGTCGAGTCGGCCGAGGTGCACTGCCTCCCCGAAGCGGCGGGACAGCTCGTCGAGCACGCCGGCGAGCAGGCCGACCCGGTCGTCCCCGTCGAGGTAGGCGGCGCCGACCCGAAGCGCCCGCAGCCCGAGCCGGAACCGGGTGCCGGTCTCGTCGGTCTGCACCCAGCCCCGGCTGGTCAGCGTGCGCAGCAGGCCGTGCAGGCTGCTCTTCGGGATGCCGAGGGCGCGGGCCAGGTCGCCCAACGCCCATGGGTGGGGCTGGTCGGCGAGCAGTTCGAGCAGGTCTAGGGTGCGCCCGGCCGACTTGACCGGCTGGAATTCCTCGGGCGCGCTGGACACGTGGTCACTCTAGCGAAGGAGATACGCCTCCAGTAAGGTCACGTACGTGACTGATGTTCACGGACTTGAACAGATGACCCTCGGTCGGGTGCTGCCCGTCGTCGTCCTCGACGACGCGCGACACGCCGATCCACTCGGCGAGGCCCTGGTCAGGGGCGGTCTGACGGCGGTCGAGGTGACCCTGCGTACCGCCGCCGGGCTGGACGCCATCAAGGCGCTCGCGGCCCGCGGCGATCTGACGGTCGGCGCCGGCACGGTGCTCACCGCCGAGCAGGCCGAGCAGGCGGTCGCGGCCGGTGCCCGCTTCGTGGTGACCCCCGGTTTCGCGCCGGCCGTGGTCCGCGCCTGCCAGCAGGCCGGAGTGCCGGTGGTGCCGGGTGTCGCCACCGCCACCGAGATCCAGATGGCCCTCGACGCCGGCCTCGGCGTCGTCAAGTTCTTCCCCGCCCAGCAACTCGGCGGCGCCGCGATGATCAAGGCGCTGGCCGCCCCGTTCCGTCAGGTCCGGTTCATCCCCACCGGCGGCATCACCTCCGCCGTGATCGCGGAGTACCTCGCCGTCCCGGCCGTCCTGGCGGTCGGCGCGAGCTGGATGGTGGCGACGGACCTCATCGCCGGCGAGCAGTGGGACGAGATCACCTCCAGGACGCGGGCGGCACTGGCGGCGGCCGGAGGTGGGGCATGAGCGACCGGCCGATCGTGACTGCCCGACCGAAGGCCGACTGCCGCTTCGACCTGGTCTCGCTCGGCGAGGTCATGCTGCGCCTCGATCCCGGTGAGGGCCGGGTCCGCACCGCACGGCAGTTCCGCGCGTGGGAGGGCGGCGGGGAGTACAACGTCGCCCGTGGCCTGCGCCGCTGCTTCGGCCTGCGGACCGCGGTCGTCACCGCGTTCGCCCGCAACGAGGTCGGCCTGCTGCTGGAGGACCTCATCCTCCAGGGCGGCGTCGACACCAGCTTCGTCACCTGGCTGCCCTACGACGGGATCGGCCGCACCGTCCGCAACGGGCTCAACTTCACCGAGCGGGGCTTCGGCGTACGCGGGGCGGTCGGCACCTCCGACCGCGGGCACTCCGCCGCCAGCCAACTCAAGCCGGACGACGTCGACTGGGACCACCTGTTCGGCACGCTCGGAGTGCGGTGGCTGCACACCGGCGGGATCTACGCGGCGTTGTCGGAGACGGCCGCGCTGACCGCCGAGGCCGCCATGACCGCCGCCCGTCGGCACGGCACCATCGTCTCCTACGACCTGAACTACCGGCCCAGCCTCTGGAAGGCCGTCGGCGGCCAGGATCGTGCGCGGGAGGTGAACCGCCGGCTCGCCGGCCTGGTCGACGTCATGATCGGCAATGAGGAGGACTTCACCGCCTGTCTGGGTTTCCCGGTGCCGGACACCGACATCCACAGTGGCGCGCTGGACGCCGGCAACTTCAAGGCGATGATCGAGGCGGTCGTCGAGGCGTACCCCAACTTCAAGGTCGTGGCGACCACCCTGCGCGGCGTGCGCAGCGCGACCGTCAACGACTGGGGTGCCGTGGCCTGGGGCGGCGGCGCGTTCGCCGAGGCCACCCACCGGCCCGGCCTGGAGATCCTCGACCGGGTCGGCGGCGGCGACAGCTTCGCCTCCGGGCTCATCTACGGCCTGCTGGAACGCGACGGCGATCTGGCGCTGGCGGTGGAGTACGGCGCCGCGCACGGCGCCCTGGCGATGACCACCCCCGGCGACACGTCGATGGCCAGCGTCGCCGAGGTGGAAGCACTCATGCGCGGAGCCGGAGCCCGCGTGCAGCGCTGAGCTCAGCCCTTGAGCGCCTCGCCGAGGCGCTCAAGGGCTGAGGTGAAGTCGCCGGGCGAGAGGTGACCGAAGCCGAGCCGGAACACCCGGTCGTCCTCGCCGAACCAGGAGCCCGGCGCGACCCGGGCATCGTGTTCGGCCAAGCGGGCGTAGAATCCCGCGACAGCCTCGTCGGGAAACCGGTCCGCGGGCAGGCGCAGGCAGCACAGGGCACCGCCGTCCGGCACGACGATCTCCACCGGCTGGTCCCGGGACCACTGCAGCAACTCGTCCAACGCCTGCCGCAGTCGCGTGGCGCGTGGCGCGAGGATCTCCGCCCGGCTGCGCAGCACCCGCGTGGCGAGGAACTCGCTGACCGTGGAACAGGCGATCGTGGTGAGGAACTTCGCCTCCCGCAGTTGCGCGTACAACTCGGCGTCGGTGGTGGTCAGCCAGCCGAGCCGCAACCCCGGCGCGCCGTGTGCTTTCGAAAGCGAGGCGCAGGTGACGATCCGCGACGACATCGGCGCGACCGAGCGCGGGGCGCGGGCGTCGCCGTAGGTGGACTCGCGATACGTCTCGTCCACCAGGACGATGGCGTTCGGCGCGCGTTCCTCGACCGCACTCACCAGGTCGCCCAACTCCCCGTTGGTGAACCGGACGCCGGAGGGGTTCTGTGGGGAGGCCACCGAGACCAGCCGGGTCCGCGGCGTTAGGGCCTCGGCGATCGCGGCCAGCGGCATCCGGTAGCCGTCGTCGAAGGAGAGCGGCACCACGTCCAGCTGGGCCCCGAGTCCTTGCGGGACGGTCCGGGCCGGCGGGAAGCACGGTGTGGTGATCAGCATCCGGTCGCCGGGAGAGCAGGTGGCCTGGGCCAGCAGGAACATCGCGGCGACCGCCCCGACAGTGACCAGCACCTGGTCTTCGTCCACCCCGGCGTCCGTGGCGATCAACGTCCGCAGCTCGGCATCCCCGCGTGAGGTGCCGTAGTCGAGCGTGAGCTCGGCGGGCGTGGCGGGGTTGACGAGTTCGTCGAGGCGCAGCGGCGGGCTCGTGCTCTCCGCCAGGTCGTAGCGAACCGCGACGTCGATCAGCCGGCTCATCGGGCCGGGCGCGAAGGTGGTCATGGTGACATACTCGGGGAGCGCGCGCCGACGGGGCAGAGCCAGTTCCACGGTGTTGGTCCGCGCCGCTGAACTGTCGCAGGCATGTGGTGGAGTGCTCGGCATGGAGCATCCGCACGCCATCCGGGCAGGTGTCGAGCCTGACCCCTGGCCGCCGAAGGAGCTGGCCGACGAGGAGCCGGGTGGCCCTGACCGACGTCGTGGTCAGCGGTCCGCCTGAGGCGGTCTTGCGCTGGCTGTGGAGTCGTGCGTCGCCTGGCGGGCCGAGCGCGGTGACAGTCGAGGGTCCGCCGGAGGCGGTCTCCGAGCTACGCCGCCGCACCGTCACCGCGACGCAGTAGGGATTCAGGCGGCGTCTCCACTCGTCCCGGTGCCTCAACCGGTCGGGTTCTCCGATGTGCCGGGGAGCACCAACCCCGTCTCATAGGCGATCATCACCAGCTGGGCTCGGTCGCGCACACCGAGCTTGGTGATGATCCGGCTGACATGTGTCTTGGCGGTCAGCGGGCTCATCCGCAGTGCCTCGCCGATCTCGGAGTTGCTCCGCCCGGTTGCGATCATGCCCAGGACCTCACGCTCCCTCACGGTCAGCTGCGACAGTCGCTCCGGCGACGACCGGGCCGGGTCCGGCCGGCGGGAGAACTCGGCGATGACCTTCTCGGTCACGCTCGGGCTCAGCAACGCCGCACCGGCGGCGACGACCCGCACCGCCCCGCACAGCTCCGTGCGGCTGACCGTCTTGGTGAGGAAGCCCTTGGCTCCGGCCTTGAGCGCCTCGAAGATGTACTGGTCGATCTCGAAGGTGGTCAGCACGATCACCCGTACGTCGGCGAGGCGCGGGTCGGCGCTGATCTGTCTGGTGAGCGCCAGTCCGTCGAGCTCCGGCATGCGGATGTCGACCAGTGCCACGTCCGGCCGATGCTCGGTGGTCAGCCGCAGCGCCACCAGGCCGTCCTCGGCCTCTGCCACCACCTGGATCTCCGGGTCCAGCTCCAGCAGTCCGCGCAGGCCAGCCCGCACCAACTGCTGGTCGTCGGCGATCAGCACCCGAATCGTCATCCGGCCGACCTTCCCCCAACGACCAGGCCGTCGAGCTGGGACCCCAGCGCGTAGGTCCAGGGCAGCCGCGCGTCGACCATGAACCCGCCGTCCTCATCCGGGCCAACCGTGATCGAGCCTCCGATGCTGGTCACCCGCTCCCGCATGCCGGTGAGCCCGTGCCCCTCGGTGACGGTCGGTGCCGTGCCGCGGCCGTTGTCACCGACGCGTACCCGGATGCCGTGGTCGGCGTAGTCGACGGTCACCGTCGCCTGGGTGGCATCGGCATGCTTGAGCACATTGGTCAGCGACTCCTGTACGACGCGGTAGACGGTCAGACCGACTGCCGGGGCGACGTCCCGGCGGTGTCCGCTCTGCACCAGGGTGGTGTCCAGGCCGTTCTCCCCGGCCGTGGCGATCAGCGCCGGCAGCTGCGTCAGGCCGGGGGTCGGTGCCAGCTCCGGCGGTGGGCTGACGTCGCCGCCCCGCAGCACCCGGACGGCGGCCTGCAACTCGCCGATCGCCTCGGTGTTGACCCGTTCGGCGGTTTCCAGCGCCTCCTGCGCCGCGGCCGGATCGTCGTGCATCAGCTCCCGCGCCAGCCCGGCCTGGATACCGACCACGGCAAGGGTGTGGGCGGTGACGTCGTGCAGCTCGTGGGCGATGCGCAGACGTTCCTCCACCAGGCGGCGACTCAGCTCGCGATCCCGCTGGTCCTGCTCCATCCGGAGCCGGGCGCGCAGCTCGCGACCCCACATCTCGCGGTGCCGCGTCGCGGTGGCCAGAGCCAGGGCCAGGGCGAGCAGCACCGACTCGCGGAGCGCGCCGTCGAGCAGTTCCAGCGGTTGCGGTCTGGACCAGGCGAACCAGCCCACCGAAATCAGCAGCATCGCGCCGCCGACCAGGCTGGCGGCGAGCAGTCGACCGGCCCGGGCGATGGTGTAGAGCGGCACGAGCAGCGGCCAGACCGGCGACACGCTGGGGAAGTCTGTCAGGTTGTAGGCGAGGACCGCCAGCAGCGAGCCGACCAGCACGCCCATCGGCCACCGCCGCCGGAACACCAGCATGGCGCCGAGCGCGACCCCGAGGGCGTACGCGGCGAGGCCCGCCGAGCGGCTCGTCGGCTCGCTGGCCACCAGGGTGAACACGGTCATCGCCGCACCGACCGCACCCGCGACGAGCAGGTCGACCAGCCAGCTGAACCGACCAGGCTGCTCGACGGCCTGCGGAGCTGGCACGAAGACCGTCATCGCAGTACGACCTTCCGTGAGCGTCGCCGACTGAGCGCGACGTTACCCGCCGAATTCCACGCCTGCCTCACCCGCCGTGCTGGTGGGTTGTCACGGCCTGCCGGACCAGGGCGCGGTCCGCCTCGGACACCGTGACGAACTGCCCCATCATGCCGGCGTCCTCGTGCGCGAGCAGGTGGCAGTGGAACATGTACGGGAATTCGGGATCGGAGTGCGGCAGGAACGACACGGCCAGATTCATGGTGCTGTTCGGCGCGACGTAGACGGTGTCCTTCACCCCGCGCAGATGCCCCGGCGGTGGTTCGCCGTCGATGTCGAGGACGTGGAAGGACGCTCCGTGCACGTGAAAGTTGTGCGGGATCGCCTGGTTGTTGATGATTTCCCAACGCTCGACCGATTCACTGGCGACCACCCGGTCGAGCCGCTGCATGTCCATCGTCTGACCGTTGAAGGTGAAGTCACCCATCTCCAGCCGGAACGGCTCGCCGCTGGGCCTCGGCGCCGCGGGCGGCGCGCCCAGCGCCGCGGGCAGGGCGGCGGAGGGCCGCAACGCGTCGGCGGCCAGGAACCTGATGACATCGTGCTCGTCGCCCCCACCGGCCAGCCTCGCGTACGCGAAGTTCGCCCCCAGCGGCGCCGGAAAGCTCTTCAGGATCACGTCGTCGCCGGGCCGGAATCGGACCACGATCTCGGCACGTTCCCCCGGGGACAGCATGATCCGCTCCATCGGCTGCGGCACCTGCGACAGGCCGCTGTCACTGGCGATCAGGGTGAACTCCCGGTCGTCGGCGAAACCGAAGTGAAAGATCCGGGCGTTGGCGGCGTTGAGCAGTCGCAGGCGGACCAGCTCGGTGGTCACCCTGAAGTGCGGGTCGTAGGTGCCGTTGACCACGATCTTGTCTCCGAGCAGGCCGGTGATGGCGAGACCGCCGAAGTTCATCCGGGACGTGTCGAGGGTGCCGTCGTCCTTGATCTTCTTGTCCTGGACGATCAGCGGAACGTCGTCCACGCCGTAGCGCTTGGGCAGCGGCAGGGCGTCTGCGTCCGGGTCGTCCACGATGAACAGGCCGGCCACGCCGCGGTAGACGTGCTGCGCTGTCACCTCGTGCAGGTGCGGGTGGTACCAGAGAGTCGCGGCGGGCTGGTTGATCGTCCAGTACGGCTGCCAGGTGGCCCCCACCCCGATGGGATTGTGCGGGCCACCGTCCATCTCGGCGGGCAGATGCATGCCGTGCCAGTGCACCGTGGTCTGCTCGGGCAGGCGGTTGCGCACGTCCACCGCCACCCGCTGCCCGCGCCGAGCCCGCAGCGTGGGCCCGAGGTAGGGGCCGTTCGCCCCCCAGGTGGCGGTGCGCGTGCCGGGCAGGAACTCGGTGTACGCCTCGCCCAGTTCGAGCCGGAACCGCTTGCGCCCGTCGCTGTCGACGGTGGGGTCGAGCAGCGGCGGGATCTTCAGCGCGTTGCGGAAGGACAGGTTACCGGCGTTGCCCCGGTCGGAGTCGACCCAGAGCCACCCCACGAAGCCAGCGGCCGGCGTGACCAGCACGATCCCGGCCGCCGCGAGGCTCTTGATCACCGTACGGCGCCGTGGCGCCCTCATCGGCGGGCCCGGCCGAGCTGACTCCAGACCATCATCACCAGGCCCACCGTCAGGGCCCACCAGCCGACGAGCACCTCCGGCATCGGCACCAGCCCCGGGTCCTCCAGCCACACGTCGAGCGGGACGAAGAACAGCCCAAGGTTGAAGACGATGCCGAGCAGGGCCACGGCCAGCCCGCACCACAGTAGGGGTCTGCGCAGCCGGGGCCGCGTCGGATCGTCACTCATCGTTGCTCCTCGCCGTCTCGCTTCCGGGTGCGATTCGACGCTAGGCAAGGGTGAACTCCCCGACATCCGCTGGTGGGAGTCGATTTCCTACTCCCGTCGGTGTACCCGGGCAGCAACGGGTGCGCCGGCGGGTCAGGGACGAAGGTCGGTCCGGGCGGCACCGGTGGCCGGGTCGTACGGGTAGGACAGGTGCTGGTGGATCAACTGCCAGGCACCGTCGCGCCGGGCGAAGACCCGGGTGCCGCGCGACCAGCTCTGCACGCCGGGGCCGCTGGGCGGGGCGACCCGAATCCGGTTCAGGCCCCAGGCCACGGCGAGATCGCCGTCGACCACCAGGGTCTGGTCGGGCACGTCCCAGTCGACGTCGCCCGCACCGGCCGCGTCCAGACCGGCCGCGCAGACCGCCCGTACCGCCGCCTCACCGACGTACCGCAGCGGCTGGTCGTGTTCGTAGGACACCACGTCGGCGGCGATCGGCGCCATCAGGGCGTCCAGGTCCTTCGCGGCCGTGGCGGCGAACCACCGCTGGTGCAGCCGGTGTAGCTCCCGTTCGTCAGCAGCGCGATCGCGGGCCGGTTCGGTGGTGGAGTCGAGCGGGAAGGAGTGGTGTTCGTGGGTGACGACCCACCGGCCGTCGCGCCGCCGCAGGCCGAGAGTCAGACGTAGCCGCCGGTCGGGGTCGTCGGCGAAGTCCTCCTTCGTGCCGCAGCGCAGCAGGGCGTACGCGTACGCCACGTCATCGCCGGCGGTCACGTCCAGCGACTCGATCTCGAACGAAGCGCCCTGTGCCTGCCACCGCAAGAACGGCGGCCAGCTCTCGCGGTAGGCGGCCAGGCCGCGTACACCCTGCTGCGGCGGCGGCACGTCGAACATCACGATGTCCTCGTCGTGGTCGGCGAGGACGGTGCTGAGGTCGCCGTCGTGTACCGCCGTGGCCCAGCGTTCGATCAGGGCCCGGATCTGTTCCTCGTTCGTCGTCATGCTCGGCTCGGTCCCTTCGGGTTGATGACTCCGTCAGGGGTACAACCCGGCGCGGGCAGCGAACTCATCGCTCGCCACCGGATCAATTTCGGTGAGCCGGATGGGCAGGCCGAAGGCGGCGAAGGGCGCGTCGAGGAACGAGACCACCTCGGCCACCCGTGCGCCGCGCAACGTGAGCACGTCCAGGCCCGCCGGCAGGTAGTAGCCCCGGTCGTCGTCCCAGAGGTACGTACCGAACGCGAGCTGCCCGTTCGCCCGCGTCGGCCGGAACCGCCAGCGACGCCCGAGCAGCGCCTCGGCGAGGAACCCGCGGATCGCCTCGCGGCCCGAGTACCAGACCGGCAGTGGCGGCATCGAGTACCGCGCGTCGTCGGTCAGCATCGCCACGATGGTCTCGACGTCCTGAGCCTCCCAGGCCGCCGCGTACCGCCGGGCCAGATCCCGCTGTGCCGCGGTGCCCAGAGCGTGCAGGGTCGCCCGCTGGGTGTGCCCGGGCAGCCGTCCGGCCAGGACCGAGCGGGCCCGTTGCAGCGCGCTGTTGACCGCGGCGACCGTGGTGTCCAGCAGGTCGGCGACCTCGACTGACGGGTAGCCGAGCACCTCACGTAGCAGCAGGACGGCCCGTTGCCGTGCCGTGAGGTGTTGCAGGGCCGCGATGAACGCCAGCTCCACGCTCTCCTGGGCGATCACCCGAGCCGCCGGATCCGACGTCGTCGCGCCCGGCACCTGGTCCGGGTACGGCTCCAGCCATGCCGCCTCGGCCAGCGGCGTGCCGGCCGGGCTGAGGTCGGTGGGCAGCTCCCGCCGGCCGCGCCGCTCGATGATGGTCAACGCCCGGTTCGTGGCGATCCTGTAGAGCCAGGGCCGGATCGACTCCTGGTCGTCGAGCCGGGGCAGGTTCCGCCAGGCCCGGTCCAGGGACTCCTGGACCGCGTCCTCCGCGTCGTGCATCGAACCCAGCATCCGATAGCAGTACCCGCGCAGCTCGTCGCGCAGCGGCCCGACCAGCCGGCCGAACGCCTCGCCATCACCACCCCGGGCCGCCAGAAACAGATCCGTGCCGCTCGACTCCATCGGTGGACCGTAGCGGTCGCCCGTTGCCGGGCGCAGCCGCTTCTGGGATGCTCCGGCCATGCCTTCCCTGCCGCAGAGCTCCGCCGAGGACGTTCTCCACGAGCCGATCCGGGCCCAGTTCGAGGCGTTCCTCGACCAGCACCGCGCCATGCTCAACGGCTGTCTCGACGGGCTGACCGAGGAGCAGGCCCGCCGATCGTTGGTGCCGTCGCGCACCACCCTGCTGGGGCTGGTGAAGCATGCTGCCTTCGTGGAGACGGTCTGGTTCGACGAGGCGGTGACCGGCCGGTCGCGCGCCGAGATCGGCATCCCCGCGACGCCGGACGAGTCGTTCGTCCTCGACGACACCGACACCGTCGAGAGCGTCCAGCGGGCGCACCGGGAAGCCTGCGTGGCGTCCCGACGCGCCACGGCGAATCTGGACCTGGACGACCTGTTGCCCGGCAACCGGCGCGGCCCGATCCCGCTGCGCTGGGTCTACCTGCACGTGCTGCGCGAACTCGCGCAGCACGGCGGGCACGCCGACATCCTCCGCGAGCAGATCCTCGCCGACTGACGCCGCGCCGCGCCGCGCCGCCTGCCGGCCTCAGGGGCGTTCGATCCGGATCGGGTTGCCGCGTACGAGCTGGTCATGGAGGTGCCAGCGGCCGTTGGCCGCCGTACGGGTCGCGGCCTCGTCGGTCTGATCGAGGCGCTCACGCAACAGTCGCAGCGCGATTCGGCGGTTGAGACTGAACTGCCGCTCGGCGTCGACCACGATCACGGTTCCAGTGGGGCGGTGGGTCGCCCGCACCGCCGTGCTGGCCTTGTCTCGGTGCTGGCCGCCGGGTCCGCCGGTGCGGCAGGCGACGATGTCGACATCCGTCTCCAGGAACCGCGTGCGCTGGGTCTCCACCCGGCAGGGTTGGGCGCTCACGTACCAGTTCTTACGGCCGGTGCCGGCCCGGTAGGGACTCGGTGACTGCCAGCACAGCGTTCCCGTCCACCCGCTCGCGAACTCCTCGGCACCGGCACCGGAGATCTCCACCAGGACCGACCGCCAGGTGCCCGGGCCGTGACCGGGGACGGTCTCGATCCGGCGGGTGGCCAGACGCCGCCGTACCGCCTCGGCCTCCAAGCGGTGCAGCAGCCGAGCCAGCGCCCAGGCACACTCCCGCGGGCCGCGGCCGGCGGACATGACCAGGTGGACGCTCACCGCCGGCCCCGCCTGCGCCGCTCGTCGCGCCCTGACCCGATCCCGAGGTCGGCCGTCTTGTACGTCACCAGGGGCACGGTGGTGGCCACGGGCGTGGCCATGCCGTGCGCGACCAGGTCACCGATCACCTGCTCGATGCGCTTGTAGGCCGTCGGCGCCTCCTCGAAGAGGAGTTGACGGTCGCCGCACACCACCAACGATCCCGCCGGCGTACGACGTAGCTCCTCGACCGTGTGTTTGGCGCGGCCCCGGCGCAGGGCGTCGGCGCGCGACATCTTGCGGCCGGCGCCGTGCGCCACCGAGTGGTTGGCCTCCGGGCCGGCGTGCGCGGCGACCAGGTAGGACGGTGTGCCCCGGGTGCCGGCGACCAGCACGTCCCGGCCGTCGCCCGGTGCTGCTCCCTTGCGGTGCAGGTAGCCCCCGTCGCGGACCTCGACCAGGTTGTGGCACTCGTCGACGATCGGGTCGGTCGGCTCGGCGCCCAGCGCGTGAGCGACGCGGGCGGCCATCACGCGCCGGTTGAGCGTCCCCCACCGCACCGCCTCGTCGTGTCTGGAGAGGTAGGCGGCTGGATCCGCGGCGGGACCGGCGCCGTGCACCTCGGTGTGCTCGCGGAGGATCTGTTCGCCCAGCCCGCGTGAACCGCTGTGCACGACGAGCACGAGGTGGCCGACGGCGAGCCCGAGGCGGTTCGCGTGCTCGGGCGCGAAGACGGTGCCGACCCGGGCCAGCTCCACGAAGTGGTTGCCCCGACCAACTGTCCCGAGGCCATCGAGGTGACCGGCGGGAACATCGCCCGTCACGACCGTCCAGGCCGGGTCGTCGGCGTCCCGTTCCGGGTCGAGCGGACGGTCGAGGTCGGGGAACCGGCCGGCCAGCCGCTCGGGGACGGGACGCTTGATCTTGATTGGGAACACCGCGATGCCGCAGCCGATGTCGGACCCCACGAGGAACGGGTACAGCACCGTGGAGTCCATCGCGGCGCCGATCGGGGCGCCCTTTCCGGGGTGCAGGTCCGGCATGGCGGCGACGTGGCGCATGCCGTCGAGGGCGGCGACCTGATGACACTGTGCGACGGCGTCGGACTCGATCCAGCTGGTGGGGGAGGCGAAGACGGTGATCGTGGCAGGGGCGGACGCCGGCAGGCATGCCTGCCGGCGGTGCGGCTGAGACAAGGACGTTCTCTCCAAAGGGGCGGACGGTACGGACGGCGTCACGGACACGGCTCGGCACCGAGGATCCTCGGCGCAACGCTGGTGCGGCTCGTCAGTACGTCATGCGCACACTCTTTCGGTCCGGTCCGTCCGGGGCAACCGACTTTCCGCATTGCCGGCGTCCGCCGACAGCGCATCCGTGCGGTGTCGCCATCTCGTCTGCCGCCCGAAGTGGACCGGCCTGTCTCTGACCGGTTGTCGGAGCTGACCGATATCCTTCCGCCTCGTGACATCGCAGCTGAACGAGATGCCGTCCGACCTGCGGGAGCTGTTCGCGGGGACGGACGCGGCCCCGCGCACGCTGTCCGTGCCGCTCCCGGCTGGCCGTGCGGTGCGCGGCGACGAGGGCGACGCCGAGCGGCCCGCACTGTGGCTCTCCGACGATCCCGCGCCGGCCGGGCTGTGGCCGCGGTTGCGCGCGGCGCACCGGCAGTCCGGGTTGTGGCCGTTGCTGCTGGACGGCTACGACGGCGAACCATCGCGCCCCTGGGCGGCCGGCGAGTTCTGGCCGGACCGCGTCTCGTCGCCGGCGGAGCATGATCCGGAGCGGCTGCTCGCCGGCTGGTGGGCCGCCCAGACGGCCCCCTACGACGGCGACGACCAGCTGTCCAACGAGCGGCGGCTCGCGGTGACCGCCCCGTACGGTCAGGACTGGCCCGGGCTGGCCGTGGCCGCCGAGCCCTGGGTGGCGCCGGAGCAGCACGCCGACCACTGGGCCGAGCAGCTGTCGCAGGCTCAGCCCGCGATGCGGCTCGGACTGGTCGCTGCGGGCCGGGGCAGTGACGCGTTGGCCGTGCTCGGCTGGCAGGGCGCGATCAACCACACCAACGACACCGCCCAGCTCTCCGCCGTGCTGCGCAGCTGGGAGGACCGGTTCGGGGTCCGGGTGATCGGTGTCGGTTTCGCCGAGCTGTACCTGAGCGTCGCCGCGCCGCCGACGGACACCGACGAGGCGCTGCGGGTGGCCGCCGAGCACTTCGCGTTCTGCCCGGACAACGTGTGGCAGGGGCAGCGACCGTGCACGCTCGCCGCCTACGCCGACCGCCTGATCGACGCGCCGACCTGGGCGTTCTGGTGGGACTGACGGCGGCTCAGTGGGAGAGGTCGCCTGGTCCGGGGATCGCGAGGGTGACCAGGAACGCCGCGTGATCGGTCGTCCGGTCCATGCTGATCGACCTGCTGTCGCGGATCGTGACGTCGGCCGTGGCCATGAACTGCTGCACCCCACCGTCGTGCAGGTGCAGGTGGTCCGCCGGCACGCAGGACCGCACGTCGGGTGTGCCGCCGTACCGCAGGTTGAGGTCGCCGCTGACCACCGTCGGCTGGTAGCGGTGACGGGAGTGCAGCGCCGGGATGGCGGTGCCGAGCAGGTGCCCGCACTGGGCCAGCGCCAGCGTCGAGCTGGTGTACGCCAGGTGCGTGGTGCACGCGTAGTAGACGGTGGTGGCGTCGACGCAGAGCCAGGCCCGCTGCTCGGGATCCGCCGGATCCTGCGCCGGGTAGATCCCGGCGTGCACCTCGTGGCCACGGTAGGGCGCCGCGACGTGCGCGAGCACTCCGACGCCGTACTGCTCGCCGTTGACGCAGCGGTAGGGCTCGCCGGTGCGGCCGTTGCGCGCCGGCTGGAAGGCGGCCACCACGGTGCCGTCGTGTGCCTGTCGCATCGCCTGCTCCAGCGTGTCCACGTCGCCGGAGCAGATCTCGTTGAGGGTGACGATGTCGGGGCGCTCGCTGCCGATCACCTCGGCGGCGCGAGCCACCGACCGACCCGTGTAGCAGCCCTTCGCCATGCCGCTGTTGCACAGGTTCAGCTGCAGCACCCGCAGCTGGGTGGGGCCGGTCGCGTCCGACCCCGAACAGCCGACCAGCAGCGCGGCGACCGAGACCAGGCAGACGGCGGCGGCGACCAGCGGGCGCGGGACGCGGGACGGACGAGAAGCCATGCACCTGCCCTGCACTCGCGGAGGGGCTGAAAGTGTATCCGTACCGCCAGGCCTGACGGTCCCGTCGTGACGGCCCGTGATCATGGTCTTCGGGCCGCGTGTGCGGCCCGCGCCCGGACCGGCACCGGTGGCTGGTCCGGGCGCGTTCGACGGATCGGTCAGGGCGCCCAGGGCGCCGCGACGTTCCAGGTGCTGTCGGCCGCCCAGAGCGCGGGCGTGTTGTACGCGCCGCCGCCGGCGCCGTTGCTCAACCAGACCTCCGAGTTGTGGTGGCGTAGGAACGAACCCCGGAAGTTGTACGACTCCAGCGACACTCCGTTGCCGGTGAGCCCGGTGCGGGCACACCAGGTGGCGTCGGCGCGCAGCAGCGCGGAGCCGTCGTTCGGTGAGTTGCGGACCCGGGACTCGGCGTGGCGCAGGTACTGGCCGGGATAGTTGACCGACTCGAAGGAGTAGCACGACGGATCGGCCAACCCGGGCCGGATCGTGTAGGTCGCGTCGCCCTTGAGCAGTGCCGGGCTGGCCGCGGTGACCACCTCGGTGTAGGCGAGGCTGTTCTGGTGCCGCAGGTACCGCTGGGTGTGCCCGGGGGTGGTCACCTGGAGGGATCGGCGGCTGTTCAACGGCAGCGCGACCGGCTGCCGGGGGCTGATCGAGCGGGACGCGTGGACCAGTGCCAGGTTCGCCGCCCGGACCCGGGCCTCGTCCATCTTGACCACTCGGCGGTCGTAGCTGAGGAAGCCGTTCAGCTCGCCTTCCAGGTCGGTGATCTCGGTGTACACGGAGGCGCTGAGGCCGGTGCCGATCATCAGATTCTGGGTGCCCTGGACCAGCCCGACGTACCGGTCGGTCAGCGCCGTGGAGTTGGGCTGCCACTCGTAGGCGAAGAAGCCGCCGCTCGGGCTGTACTCGTGTCCGGGTACCCGCAGTCCCAGGCCACCGAACTCGCCGAGCACGGCGATTCGCGAGGTCGACGGTGCCGGGGAGGCGGGGCCCAGATACACGTGCCAGTCGTCGATGTCCCCGTTGCCCGGGTCGCCGAGCGACTGGCAGCAGTTGTGGCCGCTGTGCACGTTCACCAGCCGGGTCGGATCCTGGTTCTTGACGTTCTGCCCGACCCGCCGGGTGTCGGCGAGGGACCGCTCGCCCCAGCCCTCGTTGTAGACGGTGTAGGCGACCACCGAGGGGCTGCTGCGATGCTCGTCGACGATCTCGCGTGCCTCCAGCTCGAACTGGGCCTGCTGGGCATCGGTGGCGTCGACCTCCTGGGCGGTCAGCGACGGTATGTCCTGCCAGACCAGCAGCCCGAGGCGGTCGGCGTGGTAGAACCAGCGCTGCGGCTCGACCTTGATGTGTTTGCGGACCATGTTGAACCCGAGGTCCTTGTGTTTCTGCAGGTCGAAGGCGAGTGCCGCGTCGGTGGGCGCGGTGTAGAGGCCGTCGGGCCAGTAGCCCTGGTCCAGCGTGCCGGCCTGGAAGACGAACTGCCCGTTGAGCAGGGGACGCAGCACGCCGCCGACCATCCCGGTGGTGATCTCCCGCATGCCGAAGTAGTGCGTGGTCCGGTCCACCTGCGTGCCACCCGGGTTGCGTAGCGTGACCCTCAGGTTGTAGAGGAACGGGTCGTCCGGCGACCAGCGGCGGGCGGCGGGCACCGGCACACTGAACTCGGTCAGACCGCCGGTGGCGGTGCCGACCACGGTGCCGCCGTGCAGCGCCTCGGCGAGCACGCTGTGCCCGCCGGTCTCGCCACGGGTGTGTACCCGCACCCGCAGGGTGTTGGTGGCGAGATTCGGGTAGGTGTCGACGCGGCTGATCGAGGCGGTCGGTACGGGTTCCAGCCAGACGGTCTGCCAGATGCCGGAGACCGGGGTGTAGAAGATTCCGTTCGGGGTCCTGGTCTGTTTGCCGATCGGCGGGAGGCTGCCGTTCTGTCGGCTGTCGGTGGGGTCCCAGACCTTGACGACGATCTCGTTGGTGCCGCCGGTGAGGTGGCCGGTGATGTCGAAGCTGAACGCGTCGTAGCCGCCGCTGTGCGTGCCGGCCTGGGCGCCGTTGACCCAGACCGTGGTCTGCCAGTCCACCGCGCCGAAGTGCAGCAGGGTCCGGCGGCCGGACCAGCCGGCCGGCACGCTGAAGGTGCGCCGGTAGAACAGGTAGTGGCGGTTGTCGTTGGCAGCCCGCTGCACGCCGGAGAGCGCGCTTTCGACGCCGAACGGCACGTTGACCCGCTCGGGCAGGTCGGTGTTGAACTGTGGGGCGTCGTTGGTGGCGGACTGGCGCAGTTGCCACTCGCCGTTGAGGTTGAGCCAGTCGGGTCGGGTCATCTGCGGTCGTGGGTACTCCGGCAGCGGCGTGCCGGCGAGCGCCTGGCTGGTCCAGGGCGTGGTCAGCGGGGGTGTCTTCGGCGGGACCGCCTGGGCGGCGGAGACCGGGGCGAGCAGGCCGGCCAGCACGATCAGCGCGGCCAGCGGGGACAGGATGCGGATGCGTACGTGACGTGTCATGCCGTCTCCGATGTGGACGGACAGCCGCGAGCGGGATGATGGACCGACGCGACTCCGGTGGTGGAAGCATCGACGAGCGCTTCTATAACGTTATAGAGGCATCTCCGGGCGGTAGTCAATAATTGGCGTCGATGCGTGCGGTGGGAGGTGGCGGGTGGGCGTGAGCCTGAAGGACATCGCCGAGCGGGCCGGGGTCTCGCTGGCCACGGTCTCCAATGTGGTCAACGGGTACCGACCGGTCGGCGAGCGGAGCCGGCAACGGGTGCAGCGGGCGATCGACGAACTCGGCTACACCCCCAACCTCAGCGCCCGGCACCTTCGCCGGGGCCGCACCGGGCTGATCGCCCTGGCCATCCCGGAGCTGACCAACCCGTACTTCGCCGAGCTTGCCGAGATCGCCATCCGGGAGGCCGGTCGCCACGGTTACACCCTGGTCATGGAGAACACCGCCGCCGCGTACGACGCCGAGCTGTCGCTGCTCAACGGTGCCCAGCGGCACGTCATCGACGGGCTCATCTTCGGCCCGGTGCGCGTCGGCCGCGACGAGGTGCTGGCCCGCACCAGCGACACGCCCCTGGTGCTGATCGGCGAGGGGGTCCACGACGTTCCCCACGACCACATCGCCATCGACAACGTCGCCGCCAGCCGCCGCGCGGTCCAACACCTGATGGAACTCGGCCGTCAGCGCATCGCGTTCATCGGCGCCCGCGTCGGTGACGAGAGCCAGGCGGCCCACCTGCGGCTGCGCGGCTACCGGGCCGCGCTGACCGAGGCGGGACTGCCGTACCGCCCGGAGTTGGTGGCGCTCACCGCCGGGTTCGGCCGGCACGACGGCGTACGCGCCATGCGGAACCTGCTGGCCCTCGACGAACCGCCCGACGCGGTGTTCGGCTACAACGACCTGATCGCCATCGGTGCGGTGCGCGCGGTGCTGGAGGCCGGCCTCGGCGTGCCGGCGGACATCGCCGTGGTCGGGATCGACGACATCGAGGAGGGCAGGTTCGGCACACCGACCCTGACCACCATCGCCCCGGACAAGGAGAAGATCGCCCACCTGGCCGTGCGCCGGTTGGTCGCCCGCATCGAGGGCGCGGCGGTAACCGGGCCGCTCGCCCTGGCCACGCCGTTCCGCCTGGTCCCTCGGGAGACCACCGGGTTCAGTTCCGCAGCGGGTACGGGATGAAGGTGCTGCGGTTCTCGTCCACGTCCAACTGCCGGCTTATCGGCGGGGCGGCCCGCTGCGGGCAGGTCATCCGCTCGCAGGTCTTGCAGCCCGGCCCGATCGGCGTCGCCGCCTCGGCCGCGTGCAGGTCCATCCCGGTGGAGTAGACCAGCCGGCTGGCGTGCCGGGTCTCGCAGCCCAGCCCGATCGCATACACCTTGCCGGGCTGGCCGTAACCGCCGTGGTGTCGGGTGATCGTGCGGGCGATCCACAGGTAGCGCTGCCCGTCCGGCATCGCCGCGACCTGGGTCACCACCCGACCCGGCGAGCCGAACGCCTCGTAGACGTTCCACAGGGGGCAGGTGCCGCCGGTGCGGGAGAACGGGAAGCCGGTGGCGGACTGGCGTTTCGACATGTTGCCGGCCCGGTCGACCCGGACGAACGAGAACGGCACTCCGCGCGCCCGGGGGCGTTGCAGGGTGCTGAGCCGGTGGCAGACCGTCTCCCAGCCCATCGCGTAGTGCTGGGTGAGCAGGTCGATGTCGTAGCGGCGCTGTTCGGCGGCGGCGAGGAAGTGCTCGTACGGCAGGATCAGCGCCGCCGCGAAGTAGTTGGCCAGACCGACCCGGGTGAGGATCTGGGTCTGCGCGTCGTCGAACTTCTCCGACTCCACGATCTCGTCGATGACGTCGGCGAACTCCAGCAACGCGATCTGCGCGGCCATCCGCATCGCCTCCTGCCCGGCGCGCAGCGACGTGGACAGGTGCAGGGTGCGGGTCTGCGGCCGGTAGCGGTGCAGTTCGCCGCCGAGCGCGGCGGCGTCCTCGCGGGCGACGCGTACCCCGTGGCGCTGGGCCAGCCGGTCGCGCAGCAGGGCGCGGACCTCGCCACGACGCAGCCCCATCCGCGCGGCCAGCCGTTCGGCCTCCTCGTCCAGGTCCGGCACGTAGTTCTGCCGGCGGTAGAAGAACTCCGTCACCTGGTCGTGCGGACTGCGGCCGACCCGCTCGCGGTCGCCGACCAGCTCGGCGAGCTGCTCGTCGGCCTGCTGGTAGCGGCGGTGCAGCTCGATGACGGCCGCGGCGACCTCGGGCAGCCGGGTGGCGAACTCGGTCAGCTCGGCCAGGCCGGCCCGGCCGGGCAGCGCCTCGCGCAGCCCGGTGACCAGGCGTGGGGTGTCGTGGGCGGCGAACACGGTCGGGTCGACGCCGAACAGCTCGGTGATCCGCAGCAGCACCGGCACGGTCAGCGGCCGGCTGTCGTGCTCGATCTGGTTGAGGTAGCTCGGGGAGATGCCGAGGTGACGGGCCAGCTCCGTCTGGCTGAGCCCGCGCTCCTCGCGCATCCGGCGCAGCCGGGCGCCGGCAAAGGTCTTGGCGATCGCCCTCACCTCCCTGCTCCGCGGAACCGGATCCGGCCACATTAGCACTGCTGCGAATGGAGGCTTTCACAACTTGGCAAAAGCGCTCGTTGACTTTTCAATAATTGGCTTCTTCCGTCTCTCGACCCGTCCCGTCGGCCGTGTGACCGTGGGCTGCACACCGGAGGCTCGGCGTTGGCGCAGTGTCACCGGGGTGCCGACGAAATCCGAAGGGAATGAGAAAACGATGGTTACCGCGGTCGAGCAGTTGCGTCACGATTGGGACACCAACCCCCGCTGGCGGGGAGTGCAGCGCAGCTACCGCGCCGAGGACGTGGTGCGGTTGCGCGGCGCGATCCAGGAGGAGCACACCCTGGCCCGGCACGGGGCCAACCGGCTGTGGCGGCTGCTGAACAGCGAGGACTACATCCACGCCCTCGGCGCGCTCACCGGCAACCAGGCGGTGCAGATGGTCCGGGCCGGCCTCAAGGCGATCTACCTCTCCGGCTGGCAGGTGGCCGCGGACGCCAACCTGGCCGGGCACACCTACCCCGACCAGAGCCTCTACCCGGCCAACTCGGTGCCCGCGGTGGTGCGCCGGATCAACAACGCCCTGCTGCGCGCCGCCCAGATCACCACCGCCGAGGGGGACACCTCGGCGATCGACTGGCTGGCCCCGATCGTCGCCGACGCCGAGGCCGGCTTCGGCGGCGTGCTCAACGCGTACGAGCTGATGAGCGCGATGATCGCGGCCGGCGCCGCCGGTGTGCACTGGGAGGACCAGCTCGCCTCCGAGAAGAAGTGCGGCCACCTGGGCGGGAAGGTGCTCATCCCCACCGGTCAGCACATCCGCACCCTGGAGTCGGCGCGGCTCGCCGCCGACGTGGCCGGCGTGCCGACCGTGGTCATCGCCCGCACCGACGCCCAGGCCGCCACTCTGCTCACCACCGACGTCGACGAGCGGGACCAGCCGTTCGTCACCGGTGAACGCACCGCCGAGGGCTTCTACCGGGTCCGCAACGGCGTCGAGCCGTGCATCGCCCGGGGCCTGGCCTACGCCCCGCACTCCGACCTGCTGTGGATGGAGACCAGCACGCCGGACCTGGAGGTGGCCCGCCGCTTCGCCGAGGCGATCAAGGACCAGTACCCGGATCAGCTGCTCGCCTACAACTGCTCGCCGTCGTTCAACTGGCGCAAGCACCTCGACGACGCGACCATCGCCAAGTTCCAGCGCGAACTCGGCCACATGGGGTACAAGTTCCAGTTCATCACGCTGGCCGGCTTCCACGCGCTCAACTACTCGATGTTCGACCTGGCCCGGGGCTACGCCGCCGACGGCATGCCGGCTTACGTCTCCCTGCAGGAGCGGGAGTTCGCGGCCGAGGCAACCGGCTACACCGCGGCCAAGCACCAGCGCGAGGTGGGTACCGGCTACTTCGACCTGATCAGCACGGTGCTCAACCCGGCCGGCGAGACCACCGCGCTGCGTGGCTCCACCGAGGAGGAGCAGTTCTCATGAGACACGAGATCATCGGCCCGATGGCGGAGCGGTTCGACGAGGTCCTCACGCCCGACGCGCTGGCCTTCCTGGTCGCGCTGGACAGCGAGTTCGCGGCCCGCCGGGTCGCCCTGCTGGACACCCGCCGGGCGCGTCGGGACCGGTTCGCCACCGGTCAGCTGCCCGACTTCCTTCCCGAGACCGCCGACCTTCGCGCCGACCCGAGCTGGCAGGTGGCGCCGCCCGCGCCGGGCCTGCTGGACCGGCGGGCGGAGATCACCGGCCCGCCCGACCGCAAGATGACCATCAACGCGCTGAACTCCGGCGCCAAGGTCTGGCTCGCCGACTTCGAGGATGCCACGGCCCCGACCTGGCACAACATCATCAGCGGGCAACTCAACCTGATCGACGCCCTGGACCGCCGGATCGACTTCACCGACGCGCGCGGCAAGCGGTACGCGCTCGGCGACGAGCTGGCCACCATCGTGGTCCGGCCGCGCGGCTGGCACCTGGTGGAGAAGGGGATCGTGGTGGACGGGCGGCCGATCTCGGCCAGCCTGGTCGACTTCGGGCTGTACTTCTTCCACTGCGCCCGCCGCCAGCTCGCCGCCGGTGCCGGACCGTACTTCTACCTGCCGAAGCTGGAAGGCCACCGCGAGGCGCGGCTCTGGAACGACATCTTCGTCTTCGCCCAGCACTACCTGCACCTGCCGCAGGGCACCATCCGGGCGACGACGCTGATCGAGACGATCACCGCCGCGTTCGAGATGGAGGAGATCCTCTACGAGCTGCGCGAGCACTCGGCGGGGCTGAACGCCGGCCGGTGGGACTACATCTTCAGCATCATCAAGAACTTCGGGCAGTGGCCGGACTTCGTCCTGCCGGACCGGTCCGAGGTGACCATGACCGTGCCGTTCATGCGCGCGTACACCGAACTGCTGGTGCGGACCTGCCACCGCCGCGGCGCCCACGCGATCGGCGGGATGGCCGCCTTCGTGCCGGCCCGCGACCCGGAGGTCAACGCGCTCGCCCTGACCCGGGTGCGGGCGGACAAGCAACGGGAGGCCGGCGACGGTTTCGACGGTTCGTGGGTGGCCCACCCCGGACTGGTGGAGACCTGCCGCGAGGTCTTCGACGCGGTGCTGGGTGAGCGCCCGAACCAGATCGACCGGCGCCGCGACGACGTCGAGGTCACCGCCGGCGACCTGCTCTCCGTCGACAAGACCCCGGGCCAGGTCAGCGAGGCGGGCGTGCGCGCGAACATCGCGGTGGCGCTGTGCTACATCGACGCCTGGCTCGGCGGCGCGGGCGCGGTGGCGCTGTGGAACCTGATGGAGGACGCGGCCACCGCCGAGATCGCCCGCTGCCAGGTCTGGCAGTGGCTGCACCACCGCACGCCGCTGGCCGGCGGTGGTTGCGTCACCGACGAACTGGTCCGGTCGATGCTGGCCGAGGAGTTGGCCACGCTGACCGAGGGACGTGTGGACACCGAGCGGGAACGCGCCGAGCAGGCCGCGCGGATCGTCGAGGAGACCGCGCTCGGCGAGGACCTGCCGTCGTTCTTCACCACCGGCGCGTACGCCCGACACCTCGGCCCCGCCCGGGAGCCGGCCATGGCGGCCCGTTAAGCGGCAACCACCCGCGTTGTTTCGATCTACTGCGTGCCGGGGACGGCGGCGGCCACGACCGGCTGCCGCCGTCCCCGCGGGTACGCCCTCGGGGTGTCCTCAGCCGTCGATCCGGGTGATGTTGCGGATCTTGTTGGAGGCGTCCAGGGCGGCCACCTTGTACGCCTCGGCCAGGGTCGGGTAGTTGAAAACCGTGTCGACCAGGTAGTCGACGGTCCCGCCGCAGCCCATCACCGCCTGCCCGATGTGGACGATCTCGGTGGCTCCGGTGCCGAAGACGTGCACGCCGAGCAGTCGACCGTCGCCCGGTGCGACGAGCAGCTTCAACATCCCGTACGAGTCACCGACGATCTGGCCGCGCGCCAGCTCGCGGTAGCGGGCGATGCCCACCTCGAACGGCGTGGCGCTGTCGGTCAGCTGCTCCTCGGTCTTCCCGACGAAGCTGATCTCCGGAATCGTGTAGATGCCGATCGGCTGCAACTCGTGCATCGGACGGTCCGGTTCGCCGCAGGCGTGCTGCGCGGCCAACCGTCCCTGCTCCATGGAGGTGGAGGCGAGCGCCGGGAACCCGATCACGTCGCCGACCGCGTAGATGTTCGGCACCGCGGTGCGGTAGTTCGCGTCGACCTCGATCCGGCCGCGCCGGTCCGCCGCCAGCCCGGCCGCCTCCAGGGCCAACCCGTCGGTCTGGCCCTGCCGGCCGGCCGAGTACATGACGGTGTCCGCGACGATCTTCTTGCCGCTCTTGAGGATGCACAGCGCAGCACTCTGGTGTTTCTCCACCGCGGCGACCTCCTCGCCGAAGCGGAACGTCACGGAGAGGTCGCGCAGGTGGTACTTCAGCGACTCGATGATCTCCTCGTCGCAGAAGTCGAGCATCCGCTCCCGGCGCTCGACCACGGTGACCTTGGTGCCGAGCGCGGCGAACATCGAGGCGTACTCCATGCCGATCACGCCGGCGCCGACCACCACCATGCTGCGGGGTACGGCCTGCAGGTTGATGACGCCGTCGGAGTCCACGATCGTGCGGTCGTCGAAGTCGACGCTGTCCGGGCGGGCGGGTCGGGTACCCGCTGCGATGATGGCCTTGTCGAAGGTGACCTTGGATTCGCGCCCGGAGCCGCCGTCGACCCAGACCGCGTGCGGGTCGGCGAACCGGCCGGTACCGGTGATCATCGCGATCCGGTTGCGAGCCAGTTGGTTGCGGATGACGTCGGTCTGCCGGTTGATCACGTGCTGCGTCCGGGCGGCCAGGTCACTGACCGTGATCTCGTCCTTGACCCGGTAACTGCTGCCGTAGAGGTCCCGCTGGCTGAGGCCGGTCAGGTAGAGCACGGCCTCACGCAGGGTCTTGGACGGGACGGTGCCGGTGTTGATGCACACCCCGCCGATCATGTCGCGTCGTTCCACGAGGCCGACCCGCCTGCCCAGCTTGGCGGCGGCGATCGCGGCCTTCTGGCCGCTGGGGCCGGAGCCCAGTACCAACAGGTCGTAGTCATACACGATCACTAGCCTCGCAAGATGTCGCGGCCCGCGCCAGGCCTGCCGTCCATGCGGGATCCGACCTTAACCTCGCCGGAACAATCGCGCCGGTCCTGCGCCGCCGATCAGGTCCCCGGCCGCTCGCGTCCCGCCGCCGCGCCCGCCGCCCCGGGTGGCGAGGACCGCCGGTGGCGTGGTTACCCTGCGGCGGTGGAGGTCGGTGCGGACTGGGAGCGGTTGGCGGTGTCGCTGGCCGACCGACTCGACACGGTCGCTTTCAGCGACCTGACCACGGACCAGGTCACCGCCAGGCTGATCGACGTGGTGGTCGGCTGGGCCCAGGAGCGGGGCTGGCGGGTCTATCGACGCGCGTCCAGCGTGCTGCCGCTGCCGCCGCCGATGTCCGCGCAGCATTCGGTGCTCGACGTGGCCTGTGCCCGCCCGGACGGGCCGCCGGTGGTGGTCGAGGTCGATCACGGTACGCGTCGCCGCACCTGGGAGAAGCTGCTCGCCGAGGCCGAGGCCGGACGGGTTCCCCTCTGGGTGCGTTGGGGTGCCGGCCGATTCATCGCGCCACCCCCACCCATCCTGATGGTGACCTGTGAGGTGACCCGGCGGCCCGACCCGGCCGGCGGGGGTCAGGTGTACAGCCGCCTGCCGCGCACCGAGAAGCTGCCACCCGCGCACTCCGTCGCGCAGGTCGGCCAGGTGGCCGCCGTCGAGCTGCCCCTGCCCCCGCCGGGCGGGAGCACATCGCCGCCAGCCCCGACCGCTTGACATGCAAGCGGACGCTTGCCTATTGTTCCGGTGGTGGGTGACGTGTACAAGGCGCTGGCTGACCCAACGCGGCGTGCCATCCTCGACGAGTTGCAGGACCGCAGTGGGCAGACGCTGTTCGAGCTCTGCGCCCGCCTGACGGGGAAGGGGTTCACCTCGACGCGGCAGGCCATCTCCCAGCACCTCGCCGTCCTGTCCGACGCCGGTCTGGTGGTGATCCGCCGCGAGGGCCGGTACGTGTTTCTCGATCTTGATATGTCACCACTCGAGCAGATCTACCGACGATGGAGGGTGGGACCGTGCGTATCGGACACATGAGCATCCTGGTCGACGACCAGGAGAAGGCGTTGACGTTCTACACCAGCGTGCTCGGCTTCACGAAGAAGACCGAGATCCCGCTGGGGGAGTACCGGTGGTTGACCGTGGTGTCCCCGGAGGATCCCGACGGTGTGGAGATCGTGCTGGAGCCCGACCAGCACCCGGCGGCGGCCACCTACAAGAAGGCGTTGGTCGCCGACGGGATCCCCTACACCATGTTCGGCGTGCCGGACGTGGCCGCCGAGTACGAGCGGTTGACCGCTCTGGGGGTGACCTTCACCCAGGAGCCGTTGAGCATGGGCGGCATGACGACCGCGGTCTTCGACGACACCTGCGGCAACCTCATCCAGATCGCGGCCCCGCAGTCCTGACCACGCTCGGCGATGAGGTGCGCCTCATCGCCGACGCTGGTGGCGCACGGCGCGGTGCGAGGTCGAGCACCGTCGTGGCCAGTCGTTCGATGTTGTCCAGGGTGGGTTCGCGGCCGCCGACCGCCTCCACCATGAACAGCAGGTGCCGTACGCCCGGCAGGGCCGCGGCCCGCGCGACGGCCTGCCGGCAGCGGCGTGGTGAGCCGACCGGGTGGATGTCGATCAGATGCCGCACGTAGTCGGCCGGATCCCGTTGCCCGGCCGGCGCGCCGTCCAGGCGGACGTACTCCCCGACGCCGGCCAGCAGCGGCAGCAGCCCGGCGCCTACCGCCTGCGCTGCGGCCTCGTCGGTCTCCGCCACCTGGGCGAGGTGGGCGCTGGCATGATCGATGCCGGTGAGGTCGTGGCCGTGCGAGACGGCCGTCCGCGCGTAGCGGTCGAGCAACTCCGCCTTCTCGGGCAGGTCGGCGTGCAGGCCGAGCAGCAGCGGCAGGCCGTGCCGTGCCGCGAGGTCGACCGTGCCGGCCGAGGTCGCGGCGACCCAGACGGGCAGCCGGCCGGTCGGCCGGGGCACCACCGGTACCGGCCGGAACGGGAAGCGGCTGTTGCCGCCGACCGTGGGCTGGCCGGACAGCCACCGGGTCAGCAGCTCCAGCGACTCGGCGAACCCCTCGTGGAACCGGTCCAGCCCGGTGCCGAAGACCTCCAGGTCGACCCAGGGGCCGCCGCGGCCGACACCCAGCCGGAACCGGCCGCCGGACAACTCGTGCAGCACCGCCGCCTCCTCGCCCAGCGCGACCGGGTGGCGGTTGGACAGAATGCATGCGGCGGTGCCGACCTCGATGCTCCGCGTCGCGCCGAGCAGGTGCGCGGCGAACGTGACCGCCGACGGGCACACCCCGTAGGTGATGAAGTGGTGCTCGGCGATCCACACCCCGTCGAACCCGGTGAGCTCGGCGGCCCGGCCGTAGTGGTGGGCGTTGGTCAGGGCGGCGGCGTGGGTCTGGCCGGGTCGCTGCCCGGCGAGCAGGAACAGGTGCGTGCGTACGCCCCGTCCGGCCCGCCGGGCCTCGGTCGGATCAGCAGTCACGCAGCTCGGGTGACTGGTTGAGCAGTTGACCTCGAACGGAGGTGAATCGGCGGTAGGCGTCGGAGTCCACCGCGGACGGTCGGAACGCCGCGACCCGGTGACAGTTCTGGAAGGCCAGCTTCACGCCGAAGTGCCGCTCCAGGCTGGCCCGGATAGCGTCGCTGGCCAGGGCGCGCAGCAGCTGCCCCCGGTCCGCCTCACTCGGTGGCGGGATCTCGTTGTCGGCGAAGTCGGCGTCGGACCCGGCCAGGTCCGACGCCACCCGACTGACGGTCTGCCAGGCGTACGGCAGCGACTCCCGGACGCAGGCCACGAACGACTCGTCGTCGACCGGCCCGGACTCGGCGGCCCGCAGCAGGTCAGGCGGCACGGTGAGAGACATGCTCCTCCTCAACTAACGATCACGGTTGTCATTACCGCTACCGTCTGAGCACATCACGTCACTGTCGGCGGTGTCAATGCCCGCCACACCAGCCGCATGCGGGCTCGCCGGGTTGCTCGGTCGCGCCCGGTCACTCCGTCGCGGGGAACTCGCCCGGCCGGACCAGACCCGCCTCGTACGCCAGGATCACCAACTGGACCCGGTCACGGACGCCGAGCTTGCCGATTGCGCGGGTGATGTGGGTCTTCGCGGTCAGCGGGCTGATCACCAGCCTCCGGGCGATGTCCTCGTTGGACAGGCCGGTCGCGACCAGCCGCACGACGTCCCGTTCCCGGTCGGTCAGCGCCGCGAGCCGCGTCCCGCCTCCGCCTCCGGCGACCGGCCGGTGCGCGAACTGGTCGATGACGCGCCGGGTAACGCCGGGGGAGAGCAGAGCCTCGCCCGCCGCGACCACCCGGACCGCGTGGCGCAACCCGCTCGGGTCGACCTCCTTGGTGAGAAAGCCGCTCGCGCCGGCGGCGAGCGCGGCGAAGACGTGGTCGTCGGTCTCGAAGGTGGTGAGGATGACGACACGGCAGCCGCTCAACTCCTGGTCGGCCACGATCTGCCTGGTCGCCGCGATCCCGTCCAGGCCCGGCATCCGGATGTCCATGAGTACGACGTCGGGTCGCATCACCCTGGCCGCCCGGACCGCCTCGTCACCGGTGGACGCCTCCCCGGCCACCACGATGCCTCGATCCCGTTGCAGCAGACTGCGGAATCCGGCCCGGACCAGGTGCTGGTCGTCGGCGAGCAGGACGGAGATCGTCATGGTCAGCACACCACCGGCAGGACAGCCCGCACCAGGAAGCCGCCGTGGTCGGCGGGCCCGGCCGCCAGGGAGCCGCCCAGCGCCTCGACCCGTTCCCGCATCCCGGCGATGCCGTGACCCCCGTCGGTTGACCTCGCCGAGCCGTCATCGGTGACGGCGACGGTGAGCTGCGCGGGCGCGTACCGGAGGGTGACCACGACCCGCGAGGCGCGGGCATGACGGACCGTGTTCGTCAACGCCTCCTGCACCACCCGGTACGCGGCCAGCGCCACCGGGGTCGGCACGTGTGACCGATCGCCCGCCTCGTCCAGCGTCACCGCCAGGCCCGTCATCCGCACCTGATCGATCAGCGCGGCCAGGCCGTCCAGCTGGGCCATGGGTGAGTCGACACCAGCCGTGGTGTCGTCCCGCAGGACACCGATCATGGCCTTCAGGTCGGTCATCGCCCGGCCGCGCACGTCCTGCGCCAGCCGCAACGCGTCACGGGCCTCGCCGGGCGCGGAATCGACCGTGTCCAGCGCCACGTTGAGGTGTACGCCGACCACGGCGAGCGTGTGTGCCACCACGTCGTGCAGCTCGCGGGCGATGCGTACCCGCTCCTCCGCGCGCCGCCGGCCAGCCTGGAGCTCCCGTTCGTGCTGCGACTGCCGCAGCCGTGCTGCCACCTCGTCCCGCCAGCGCCGACGGTTGCGATAGGCCATGGTGCCCGCCACCACGACGGCCAACCACAAGGTCTCGCCGCCGAGCTGCCCGGCGACCCACTCCGGGGTGTGCCCGCCGACCGTCGACTCCCAACTGGCGGCATAGGTGAGGAAGGCAGCCCCGATCAGCGTGGCCCAGCCGGCACGTCCGGCCAGCACGACCCCGGCGAAGGCGACGGTCGCCGGCCAGACCCAGCCGGTGTCGACGAGACCGGCGCTCCGGTAGGCCGCCACGGTCGCGATCGACGCGAGCAGTGTGCGGACTGGCCACCGGGTACGCAGCAGCACCAGTGCGGCCAGGATCTGCGCCAGCGGCAGCGCCCCGGCCACCGTCACACTGCCGCCGGCCAACGCCACTCCGGCCGGCACCCCGACGGCCGTGGCCGCCGCCAGGAGTGCGGTGACCGCCCACGCCTGCCCCAGTGTGCGCGCCGCGCCCCCCAGGTACGCCATCGCCGCGCCTGCTCCCACCATCAGTCGATTATGCGGCCCGGGTCATTCGGCGTAGCCCGGTCGCGGCGACCGCGAGCCACCCCACGTCCGCCCAGAGCATCACCCGCTCGGTCAGGCCGACCACGGTGTGTTGGGACCCGATCGAGAGGTTGGGGCCGACCATCACGTCGACCCAGGTGACCATGAAGACGGCGAAGGCGGCCAGCACCAATGCCCTGGCCACCCGCAGCGCCGGACCGGCCGCCTGCCATCGCGGCTGCTGCCGCCACGCCCGGGTGAGCAGCACCGCGGCCACCGGCAGCGCCAGGAAGGCGGCCAGCCCGCCCACCCCGTGCACCAGGCCAGCCGTGGACGGCGGCCGATCCCACTGGCCTGGTGGGTCGGCCGGGAACACCCCGGCCACGAGCATGCCCAGCGCCCAGACACCGAGCATCCACCGGCCGATCCGCCCGGCCCGGCTGGTCCGGTTGAATTCGGCGGACAGCTTGATCAGCATCGCCGACGCGCCGGCGATGGTCACGCCGGCGACCGTTATCAGCCAACCGGCCCGACCGTGCACGAAGTGACTGGCCATGTGTTCGACCCAGCTCCACTGTGGGTTGACGGCGTCGGCCACGGCGATCGCGGCCAGCGCCAGGACCAGGCCAGCGAGCGCGGCGTCGGCGGCGAGGCGCGAACGCGGCGACCGCCTCGCTCCGGCCGGGACGGCGGGCAACTCGGAAGTGAGCATCGGTACCTCCTTGGTGGCGTGTGCCGAAAGCTACGGCGCGAGGGGGCGCCGACGCGTCGTCCGGACGGCGTCACCTGCCTCGACGCCGTGGGAGTACGGCGTACACCGATCGGTGTACGTGGCCGGGTTCTACCGCCTGCCGATCGCCGAAGGGCAACTCGACACCGTGGTGTGCACGAGTGGTGGCGAAACACGTAACCGATCAGTTACGCTTCTGTTCGTGGACGAGATAGCCGGGGCCATCGCGGATCCGGTTCGCCGACGCATCCTCGAACTGCTGCGGGAGCGTCGGCTCACCGCCGGCCGGATCGCCGAGCAGTTCGAGCTCAGCCGGCCGGCGATCAGTCGCCACCTGCGCGTACTGCGGGAAAGTGGTCTGGTGCGGGACACCGTGGTCGGCCGCGAGCGTCGCTACGAACTGGACCCGACCCGCTTCGGTGACCTGACCCGCTGGCTGGCCCAGTTCGACCAGGCCGAGCGCTGGGAGCGCCGGCTCGACGCGCTGGAGACCGAGGTTCACCGTACCCGCCGCGAGCGCCGCACCGGTGGCTCGCCGAATTCCTTCGAGGAGCGGACAGCATGACACCCACCCCATCCGGTCGGCTTTTCGGCACCGACAGCGGGCCCGACCTGGTCGTCACCCGCACCTTCCGGGCCCCGGTCGAGGACGTCTGGGCCAGCCTGACCGAGCCGGACCGCACGGCACGCTGGTACGGCCCCTGGGAAGGCGAGGCCGCGCCGGGGCGCAGCATCCGGGTGCAGATGGCGTACGAGGAGGGGGCTCCCTGGTCAGAGCTGCGGATCGACGCGTGCGAGCCGCCCCGGCGGCTGGCCGTGTCCATGCGTGACGAGTTCGGCCACTGGCGACTGGAGTTGTTGCTGACCACGCAGGGTGATCGGACCGAGCTGCGCTTCGTTCAGCACCTGACGGAGACCGCCGGCGTCGGTGAGGTCGGGCCTGGCTGGGAGTACTACCTTGACCGTCTGGTGGCGGCCCGCGAGGACACACCGATGCCGTCCTTCGACGACTACTACCCGTCAATGAAGGCGTACTTCGAGCAGCTGCCGCTGGCGTGACCGAGGATACCCAGATCCGCGCCATTCGC
Organism: Micromonospora phaseoli; assembly: GCF_900109115.1. Classification (GTDB taxonomy): domain Bacteria; phylum Actinomycetota; class Actinomycetes; order Mycobacteriales; family Micromonosporaceae; genus Micromonospora; species Micromonospora phaseoli. Next base: position 392,138 of record NZ_FNYV01000002.1, on the reverse strand, counting down.
TCCGTTTTGCTCGTTCTGCCCGGGGTATCGCCCTGAGATCTGGCCATCGTGTCCCAGGGAGGTACTCGTCAAGATGGATGCCCGCAACCCCGCCAAGGCGGTCAAGGACGTCGTGGAGTCCGCAGCGGAGAAGGTGACCGACGTACTCGCCCCGGACCTGCCCGGTGCTCCGGGCAGCGCTGCGCCGACGTTGGCGGAGCCGACCACGCCGCACGAACCGCTGCCGCCGAAGCCCGAGCAGGGCGCCCCGCAGACCCGCACGCCGACCGGCGCGACGACGGGCGCACCGGCCACCGCGAACGGTCAGCAGGGCGCCTTCCTCACCACCTCGCAGGGGGCGCGGCTACGCGACACGGACCACTCGCTCAAGGCGGGCCGGCGCGGCCCCGTGCTGCTGCAGGACCACCACCTGCGGGAGAAGATCACCCACTTCGACCACGAGCGCATCCCCGAGCGGGTCGTGCACGCCCGTGGCGCCGGCGCGCACGGCGTGTTCACCGCCTACGGCACCGCCGAGGCGGTCACCCGGGCGGGCTTTCTCGCCAAGGGCCGCAGCACCGAGGTCTTCGTCCGGTTCTCCACCGTCCTCGGCTCGCGTGGCTCGGCCGACACCGTCCGCGACACCCGCGGCTTCGCGACGAAGTTCTACACCGACGAGGGCACCTTCGATCTCGTCGGCAACAACATGCCGGTCTTCTTCATCCAGGACGCCATCAAGTTCCCCGACATCATCCACGCCGGCAAGCCGCATCCCGACCGCGAGATCCCCCAGGCGCAGAGCGCCCACGACACCTTCTGGGACTTCGTGTCGCTGCACACCGAGGCTCAGCACCACACCATGTGGAACATGTCCGACCGGGGCATTCCCCGCTCGTACCGGACGATGGAGGGCTTCGGGGTCCACACCTTCCGGCTGATCAACGCCGCCGGTGAGACGGTGCTGGCCAAGTTCCACTGGAAGCCCAAGCTGGGCGTGCACTCCCTGGTCTGGGAGGAGGCCCAGATGCTCAGCGGCATGGACCCGGACTTCCACCGGCGGGACCTGTACGACGCCATCGAGGCCGGCGCGTTCCCCGAGTGGGAACTCGGCATCCAGGTCTTCCCCGACACCCCCGAGGAGACCTTCGCCGGCATCGACCTGCTCGACCCGACGAAGATGGTGCCGGAGGAGCTGGCCGAGGTGCAGCCGGTCGGCACGCTGACGCTCAACCGGACGCCGACGAACTTCTTCGCCGAGACCGAGCAGGTCGCCTTCCACCTGGGCCACCTGCCGCCGGGCATCGACGTCACCAACGACCCGCTGTTGCAGGGCCGGCTCTTCTCGTACGTCGACACCCAGCTGACCCGCCTCGGCGGCCCCAACTTCTCGCAGATCCCGATCAACCGCCCGCACGCTCCGGTCAACGACATGCTGCGCGACGGCTTCCACCAGCAGGCCGTCCACGCGGGAGTGGCACCCTACCGGCCGAACTCGCTCGACGGCGGCAACCCGTTCCCGGCCGGCGACGACGAGAACGCCTTCGTCGACGTGCCCGTGCAGGTCGCCGAGGCTCCGAAGGTGCGCGCGAACCCCGCCTCGTTCGACGACCACTTCAGCCAGGCCCGCCTGTTCTGGCTGAGCATGTCCCCGGTCGAGCAGGAGCACATCATCAGGTCGTACACCTTCGAGCTGGGCAAGTGCTACCACCAGGCGATCAAGGAGCGTCAGCTCCAGTGCCTGGCCAACATCGACCCGGTGCTCTGTGCGCAGGTCGCCACCGGCCTGGGTCTGCCCGCGCCGGAGCCGACCGTGCCGCTGGCCGACGTCACCCCCAGCCCCGCGCTGTCCCAGGTCGGCCGGCAGTGGCCGGCCGACGGGCGGATGGTCGGCATCGTCGTCGCCCCCGACAGCGACCTGGACGGCGTCCGCGCGGTACGCCGGGCCGTGCTCGCCGCCGACATGGTGCCGCTGCTCATCGCCCCACACGGCGGGATGATCGGTGACCTGCCCGCGCAGCGGAGCTTCGCCACCGGTCGTTCGGTCGAGCTCGACGCGGTCCTGCTCGCCGCGGCACCCGCGCCGGCACCCGACGCGTTGCCGGCCCGCGACGCCAAGGCCGGCGCCGCCGGCTCCGGCACGGTCGACCCCCGGGTGCTGCTGATGGTCGAGGAGTGCTGGCGGCACGCCAAGGCCATCGGCGCGTGGGGGAGCGGCGTCACCGTGCTGGAGCAGGCCGGCGTCGCCGGCTCGCCCGGCGTGGTCACCGGCGAGGACGGCAGTGAGGTCTTCGCCGCCGTGGGGCAGTTGATGGCCAACCACCGGGTCTGGGAGAGGTTCCCCGCCTCGATCGCCTGACCCGCTCGTCTGCTGTCAGGGGCTGCCCGCCGCGTCGTCGGCGGGCAGCCCCTCCAGTCGTTCGAGGCTTCGGTTCGAATTTCCCGGCCGTACTGACCGATCATCGGGACCGGCTGGGTGCGCAGTCCGCGTAGACGAGGCTGGTTCACGCCTCTTGCAGTGCCCGGTGCAGGCGGCGGGCCTCGGTGACCAGGCGACTGGACCCGCCCCGACCGGCGACATCGGCCAGACCGGGCACCTCGATCCGGACGCCGGTGGCGGTGGCGGTCTCCGCGGCGAGGGTCAGCAGGTCGCCGATGCCACGCGTCGGCGTCGGCGCGGTGAGTACCGCCGGCAGCGTGGCGGCCAGCAGCCGCCACACGGTCAGCGGCGCGCCCGCCTGCGCCGCGTCGCGCAGCGGTTCGACGACCCGGGTCAGCTTCACCAGCTGCCGGGCGGCCAGCGTGCCGAGTTGTGCTCCGGTGCCGGTCGCGTCGAGGTCACCGGCGGCGGCGAGGGCGAGCAGCGCGTCCACCGTCGCCACCCGGTCGGGGGCGTGTCGGGCGCCGAGACCGTAGGCCACGGCCAGATCCAGGGCCACCCCGCCGGGACCGCCGGCCTCCGCGAGCAGCGGCAGGACCGTCGTGCCGTCGCGTTGGTCCATGTCCGCGGCAGCGGCGACCAGCGGCAGCGCGTACGCGGTGACCACGCCCCGGTGCCCGGGTAGCAGCGACGGCCAGAGGTGTACCCAGCCGTAGTGGTCGCCGACGAGGTGGGTCGCGGGGGCGGTGAGCAGACCGTACCGGTCGACGTGCCCGTCGGGTGGGTGCAGCTCGACCGTGACCCGCTCGGCCGGCAGGTACGCGTACTCCCAGTGGCGGTCGCTCCGGCGGGGATCCCGGGTGAGAGTGCGGGCCCGCATGACCGGCTGTGGTAGGCCACCGTCGCGTAGCCAGGCGGCGAACCGCTGGCCGGCGGGCGTGCCGAGGGCAGCCGCCTTGTCGTGGATCGTCTGGTCGGTGCCGGCCGGCAGCCGCAGCAGTGCCTGGGTGAGGTCCCAGTAACCGGGCTCCCGGTCGCCGAGCGCGGCGAGCCGCTCCAGCAGCGCCAGCGGGTCGAGCAGGCCGTTGGTCGCGGTGGGGGCGGCCACCAGACCCGGGTGGCCCGGCGTGTCGAGGCGCGCACCGATCTCGGCGAGTCGGGCGCGTAGCAGCCGGTGCACCGGCGGCACCCGGGGATCGGTGGCGAGCAGCTCCGGTGCCGCCGGGCCGCTGCGGCGGATCGACGCGAGCAGCTTTTCCCACCGGTCCCGCCGCCGGTCGGGGCGGCGGACGCCGGCGCTCTTGAGGACCTCGACGACCGTCTCGCAGAGGCAGAGCGGATCCCAGCGGTGCTCGCCGGCCCAGGACCAGTGCCGTCGTTCGATCACCGGGTCGAGGGCGGCGCGTACCCGGGCACCGTCGGTCGCGGTGAGCCGCACCAGCCCGTCGAGTACGCGTTCCAGCGGTGCCCCCTGATATGGCGTGCCCAGCAGCGCGGCGACCTCCTCGACCAATTCGTCCAGCTCCGTGACGGGTTCGGCAGCCGGCGCGAGCGCAGGAGGTGGGGGCAGGTCGTCGCCGCGTGGCCGGGTGCGTGCCGGAGCACCGTCGCCGGTTGCCGGGTCGACGCCGTGCCGGGCGGCCAGCGCCACCGCCCGCTCCCGCAGCTCGATGGCGGGGTGCCCGGCGGCCACCGCGATCACCTCGGCGATCTGCCCGGCCCGGTCCCGGTGTTGCCGGGCGAGCCGGTCGAGCCAGCTGAGCTGTGCCTTGACCAGGGCCTTGTCGGGACGCAGCAGCACCTGCCGGGACATCTCCAGCAGCGACTCCAGCTCCACTTCGGGTAGCTTCCGCAGCGCCTTCTGCGCCATCGTGGCCACCGGCGCGGGGGCGTCGGTGAGCAGCCGCAGGTAGTCGGTGGTGCGGGCGGTGACCTCGGCGGTGGTCGGTGCGAGCTGGTCGAGCAGAGTGGTGAAGGCGCGTAACGCGGCGGGCCGGTCGCCGCGCAGCAGCCGGCCGATCGCACCGTCGAGCAGCATCGCCCGGTCGACCACCCCTTCGGTGGCGAGCCGGGCCAGGGCGGCCGGCACGGCGGGCGGTCCCGGGTCGTTCCAGTTCTGGTGGGCGGCGATGAACATCATCTGGGTGCCGATGCCGTCCACCTCGAACAGCCGGGGCAGCATGGCGGCCAGGAAAGGATCGTCGCGTAGCCGGTCCACCACCGGCGCGGGCTGGCCCCGGTGGAACCGGTCCGGAGAATCCACCGCGGTCAGCCACAGCTGCACGGACCGGTCGTCGGTCGGCGGCGCGGCCCCCTCGGCGTGTAGCAGCGTGGCGACGAAGTGCCACCGGCCGACCCAGGAGTCCTGACCGAACCGGGCTGCCATCCGCAGCGCCAGGTCGACGAGCCAGTCGACGCCCCGGTCCTGCGCCACGGCACGGACCAGCTCGGCCGCGCGGCGACCGTGCGGGTTGACCGAGGAACGGCCGAGGATCGCCGCGGCCTGGGCGGCGGTCGGCAGGCAGCCGACCACGGCGACCGCCAGGGCGGTGCCGGTGCCCTGCGACCACCAGGTGTCCCGGCCGCGCTGCTTGAACCAGGCGGTCAACTCGACGCCGATCTCCCGGCGGCGCTGCTCCGGCAGCCCCTCCAGGGCCGCCGCCACCTGCTCGGCGGCACCGTTGTCCACCGCGCCGAACAGGTCGCTCGTGCCACCGGCAGCCAGCTCCTGCCGGCGCCGCAGGGTGCTCCTGCTGATCTCCGCCGGCCGGCTCACACCCGCTCCTCGACCCGCTCGGTGAGCAGCATCCGGGTGGCCAGCGCGTGCCGGCACGGCCCGCGTTGCCCCCGGTGCTTGGCCCACCACGGGCAGGTGCAGGTGAACCCGCCGTCGGGGAGCCGGCGGACCCGGTACACCTGATCGTCGCTGCGTACCGTGGCGGACGTGCCGTCGAGCTGCACCGCCCCGGCGTCGAGCAGCGCCCGCGCGCCGACCAGCCGAGGGTTGTCCCGTTCGGCGCGGCCCGCGTCGTAGGGCATGACCCGGTGGAAGTAGGCCGCCTCGGCGACGTCGTAGCCGACCCGGCCGGCGGTGCCGAGCTGCGCCAGCGCGCCCCGCACCCGTACGACGTCGATGCCCGCCTGGGCGGCCAGCCGGTCGGTGTCGATGGTCGGATCCCAGGACAGCAGCGCGGAGATCAGGTCGGCGTCGTCGACGACATCGTCACCGGCCAACGCGGTCAGCGCAGCGCCCTCGCCGGAGAAGCCCCGGTAGGGCTCGGGGGAGAGGGTCAGCGAGAGGCGCAGCGCACCGGTGTCCAGCTCCCAGACGCTGGGCACCGCAGCGGAGCCGGCCGCCACCGTCGGCCCGTACACCCGCAGGGTCTTCGCGAAGCGCAGCATCGGGTGCAGCGCGGCCAGCCGGCCCGCCCCGGCCAGGCAGACCGCCCCGGCGACGGGCCGCGAGGTCAGTCGCAGCGACCGGCCGGCCGGCACCACCCAGAGCACCGAGCGGTCGTTGCCCCTGGGTAGCCGACGCAGGAAGGCGGTGGCCTCGGCCGCCGGCAGCTCCGCCCGGGGCTCGAACCGGGCGGCCAGTACCTGCACCTCGGCGAAGCCGCGCAGCCAGCGCACCGGCAGCGGAACCTTCTTCTCCACCACCTCACCGTCCATGGTGGAGACAGTCAGGTCGTCGGGGCCGACCGACAGGTGCAGTGGGTCCAGGCCACCGACCCGGGCCAGCGCCGCGCGCAACGGGGTGTTGACGTCGACGTTGGTGGTGCCGTGCTCGACCACGTCGCCGTCGAGGCCGGCGGGCAGCGCGTCGAGCCGCGCGTACACGCCGCAGCAGCCGGAGAAGGACTCGAACCGCAGCCGGTCGCGGCTGCCGGTGACCACCGGGTCGAGGCTGGCCGGGCTGACCGGCCGGTGGTATCTGGTGCGGGCCACCTCGGCAACGGCCAGCAGGCCGACCGCCGCCGCCTGCGCAGTGGTGAGGAAACCGGAGAAGAAGCGAGGGTTCGGCGTCGGACCGCCGCTGGTCTGCAGGGCGAGCGACCCCTGGCCGAGCGCGGAGGAGGCGAGATATCGGTACGTCTGCACTGCGTTCACGCCGACGGACGGTAGAGCAACCCACCGACATCGCCGGCCTTCCCGGGGCACCGTCGCCGTCAGCGGGTACTCCGGTTCCTGCCCACTGACCGGCGGTACGGTCTGGCTCATGTACTCAACCAGGATCTCGGCGCATGTCAGGGCGGAGCGGGCGGCTGTCTACCGGGCGCTGCTGGATCCGGACGCGCTGGTGCGGTGGCGGGTGCCGGACGGCATGAGCGGTCAGGTGCACGTGTTCGAGGCCCGCGAGGGTGGCGCCTTCCGCGTCTCGCTCAGCTATGACGCGCCGGACGGGGTGGGTAAGTCGGCGCCGCACACCGACACCTACCACGGGCACTTCGTCCGGCTCGTGCCGGGCGAGCAGGTGGTCGAGGTGCTGGAGTTCGAGACCGAGGACCCGGCGCTGCGAGGCGTCATGACGATGACCACGACGCTCACCGACGTCGACGCGGGGACCGAGGTACTGGTGGTGCACGACGGCATCCCGGACGGCATCGCGGCCGCCGACAACGAGACCGGCACCCGGATGGCGTTGGCGAATCTCGCCCGGCTCGTCGAGGCGGGCGAGATTCGCCGGTGACCTGCGCCGTTCAGTGGACCGCGACGGCCATGGTCTCGGTCTCCGGCTGCATGGCGGGGAGTCGGCCGGGCCGCACCACGAGCAGCAGCACGACCAGCGCCGAGACCATGCCGCCGGCGATCACCAGGGCCATCGCCATCGCTCCGGTGCCGAACACGCCGACCAGCGGCGCGGCCACCGCGCCGATGCCGAACTGTGCCGCGCCGAGCAGGGCGGAGGCCGTGCCGGCCGCCTCGCCGTGTCGGGTCAGGGCGAGCGCGGGGGCGTTCGGCAGCGCCAGGCCGGCCGTGGCGAGCACCACCCACAGCGCCGCGAGCAGGGCCGGCAGGCCACCGATGCCGGTCGCGGCGAAGCCGAGCAGCACCAGGCTGGCGGCGGAGCCCACGAGTAGGGCGGTGAACAGGATCCGCTGGGGGGAGTAGCGGCGCAGCAGGCGTACGTTGGCCTGGGTCGCCGCGATCAGGCCGATCGCCCCGGCACCGAAGGCCAGCCCGAACTGCTGCTCGTCGAGCCCGTACTGCCCCTGCAGGACGAACGAGGAGCCGCCGACGTAGGCGAACAGCGCCGCCATCGCCAGCCCGGCGACCAGCACCAGACCGACGAAGGCGCGGTCGCGCAGCAGGGAGCCGTAGAGCCGGACCGTCGGCACCACCCCGCCGCGCTGGCGGCGCAGCGGCGGCAGCGTCTCCGGCAGGCCAAGGATCGCGATCAGCAACAGCAGAACGCCGAAGACGGCCAGGGCCGCGAACACGCCCCGCCACTGCGTCCAGCGCAGCAACTCGCTGCCGAGCGTCGGGGCGAGAACCGGGGCGGCACCCATCACCAGCAGCAGCCGGGAGAGCAGTTGGGCGAAGGACGAGCCGCTGAACAGGTCGCGTACCACGGCCATGGCGATCACGGCGGCCGCCGCCGCACCCAGGCCCTGGACGACCCGCAGCGCACCGAGCACCGCGATGTTCGGGGCGAGGGCACAGCAGACGGAGGCCACGATGTGCAGCGCGGTGCCCGCGATCAGTGGCTTGCGTCGGCCGACGGCGTCCGACAGCGGGCCGATCAGCAACTGGCCGAGGGCGAGGCCGATCAGGGTGCCGGTGAGCGTCAGCTGGACCGCCGCCGAGCTGGTGGCGAGGTCGTCGACGATCGCGGGCAGCGCTGGCAGGTACATGTCGATGGTCAGTGGGCCCACCGCGATCAGCGAGCCGAGGACGAGGATGAGCCGCAGGCGCTGCCGGCGGGTCATCAGGTCTCCCGGCATCAGGGCGGCCGGCGGCGCGGCGACGGTGTCGGCGGCGGTCACCGGGCGTTCTCCGGCGGGGCCGGCCGTGGGGCGTGTGGTGCGACGGTCATATCTGGCTGCAACCCGCAACCGGTGAGCTGATTCCCGGTCCGCGCAGAGGTAACGCAGCTCACAGCCGGTCGCGCCGCGGTTGTCGGGCGTCGAGGCGAGCGCTGGCACCCAGCGGAGACTTATCAACCTATCTGCCTAGGATGCCCTAGGGAGGGTGACCGACGGGGCACCTGCGAACCTCGGAGCACCTGGACCGGACGGATTCGCTACCTCAGGTCGGCGGCGGACGCGCCGAGCCGATCCCGGTCGGTGACGACGATGCCGCGGGGGGTACGCCGGACGGCCCCGTCGCCGGTCAGGCGGGCCAGCGCACGGTTGACGGTGACCCGACTCAGCCCGAGATGTCGGGCGAGTTGCTCCTGCGAACCACGCCAGGCCACCGCGTCGCCCGGATCCTGTGCGTGCAGCCACGCCGCGACGCGGGCCACGGCTGGCAGGGTGGCCGCGTCGACGAGCCGTTGCCGCGCGTACCCGACGTCGCGCGCCAGATGTCGGAGCACGTGCTCGCGTACCGATCGGTGTTCCTCCAGCAGAACCCGGAACCGGGCTGCGGCGAGCATTCGCGCGCTGATCGCGGTGACCGCCAGCAGTCCACTGGTGGGTACGCCGCCGGCCAGCACCGCGGGCTTGTCGACGATGGCCGGCCCGGTCCACCGCCCGGTCCACACCTCGCCGCCGCCGGACACCGGCTGGGCTGCCACCACCGTGCCCGACAGCAGCAGCAGGACGCCTTCGGCGGGTTGCCCGGCCGGGCGCAACCGCGTCCCGGCCGGGTACCGGGCCGGTCGTGCCTCGGCTGCCGTCCGAACCAGGACCGCTTCCGGCAGCCCGCGCAGCGCGGGTATCGCACCGAGGAAAGTCATGTATCAAGTGATACAGCGCGGCGCTCCGACGGCGGCATACGGTCGCGGCATGTGGATCGTCGAGCTGTCACTGACCGGTACACCCGAGCGTCTCGCCGCACGCGGCGACCATCGTGGCCGACTCGCCGCCAGGCACGAGGAGGGCACGGTACGGATGGCCGGTCCGCTCGCCGACGACAGCGGTGCCCTGATCATCGTGGACCTGCCCGACCGCCGGGACGTCGACGGCTTCCTCGATGCTGATCCGTACTTCACCACCGAGGGCGTCACCGTCGTCCAGGTCCGTGAGTGGGCTCCGTTCCTGGTGTGAGGGGGTCTCTGGCGGCATCAGCGCATGGAGGACGTCACCGTCCGGACTGTCTGCGGCGTCGTCGTGCGGGACGGGTCGAGCCGGGTGCTGCTCGGAGCTGGGCTGGTAGGCCATTCATCCGTTAGGCCGTCCGCCCGGCCGGAAGCCGTCGCCGACGGCGTCGGTTCTCCTCCGACGCGGACGGCGGCCGGTCGCCGGTCCCAACGTCGGTGTTGGGACCGGCGACCGGTGCTTCCGAGCAGGGGCTGAAGGTCAGTCGGCGGCGGTGCCGGCGGTCACCTCCCGGCGGGCGGACGGGTAGCGGATGTTCTCCACCATCTCGACGATCTCGTCCGATGGCGGCGCCGTCATCTTCGACACCACGATGGTGACGACGAAGTTGACGATCGCGCCGATGGTGCCGATGCCCTCGGGGCTGATGTCGAAGATGTGCGGGTTGGCGGCGGTGCCGAACACGGGCAGGGTGTAGATCATGTAGGTGGCGGTGAACGCCATGCCGGTCACCATGCCGGCTGCGGCTCCGGTGGCGTTACATCGTTTCCAGAAGATGCCGAGCACGATGGCCGGGAAGAAGCTCGCCGCTGCCAGGCCGAATGCGAAGGCGACCACCTGCGCCACGAACGCGGGCGGGTTGATGCCGGCGTAGATCGAGATCAGCACCGCCAGACCCATGGCGATCCGGCCGGCCAGCAGCCGCTGCTTGTCGGTGGAGTCCCGCTTGACCCGTCGGAAGTACAGGTCGTGCGAGAAGGACGACGAGATCACCAGCAGCAGCCCGGCCGCGGTGGACATCGCCGCGGCCATGCCACCGGCCGCCACCAGACCCACGATCGGTGCCGGCAGGCCGGCGATCTCGGGGCTGGCCAGCACCAGGATGTCGTTGTTGACGATCAGGTCGGCACCCGAGGTGGGGCTGTTGCTGACCGAGTTGATGGTCTGCGCACCGTCGCTGACGGTGACCAGACCTGTCGCCGCCCAGTTGTCGATCCAGGAGGGCAGCGCGTTCGCGGAGATCCCGTTCACGTCCTGCAGCAGGTTCAGCTTGGTGAACGCGCCGACCGCCGGGGCGGTGGTGTAGAGCAGCGCGATGAAGAACAGCGCCCAGAACGCCGAGTAGCGGGCGCCCCGGACGCTCTTCGTCGTGTAGAACCGGACGATCACGTGCGGCAGGCCCGCGGTGCCGATCATCAGCGCCATGGTCACCAGGAAGACGTCGATCTGCGGGCGGGCCGCGAACGCCTCGGTGTACTGGTTCAGCCCCATCTCGATGCTGATCGCGTCGAGTTCGGCGAGGATCTGCCCGAACGACACCTGCGGGATCGGGATGCCGGTCATCTGCTGGGCCACCGCGATGGCGGGGATCAGGTAGGCGGTGATCAGCACCGTGTACTGGGCGACCTGGGTCCAGGTGATGCCCTTCATGCCGCCGAGCACCGCGTACAGGCCGATGATGACCGCGGCGAGGATGACGCCCTGGGTGACGTCCAGCTTCAGGAAGCGGCTGAAGACGATGCCGCCACCGCGCATCTGGCCGACCACGTAGGTGAAGGAGATGATGATCGCGGCGACGGCGGCGATGGTGCGGACGGTCTCCGAGTACCGGTCACCGACGAACTCCGGGACCGTGAACTTGCCCCACTTGCGCAGGTACGGGGCGATCAGCAGGGCCAGCAGCACGTAGCCGCCGGTCCAGCCCATCAGGTAGATGGTGCCGTCCGACCCCAGGAACGCGATCAGGCCGGCCATCGAGATGAACGACGCCGCGGACATCCAGTCGGCGGCGACGGCGGCCCCGTTGGCGATGGTGGGGATGCCCTGGCCGGCCACGTAGAAGCCGGCGGTCTCCTTCACCCGGCTGCGCCAGGCGATGTAGAGGTAGACGGAGAAGGACGCGACGATGAAGATGAGCGTCCAGGTCTGGATCTGACTCATTTGCCAGCCTCCTGGTTCTCCTGCTCATCGACACCGAACTGGCTGTCCAGACGGTCCATCATCTTCGCGTACACCAGAATGAGAATCACGAAGACGTAGATCGATCCTTGTTGGGCGAACCAGAAGCCGAGCGGGAAGCCGGCGATGACGATTTCGTTCAGCGGTTCGACCAGGAGGATGCCGAAGCCGAACGAGACGATGAACCAGATGGCCAGCAGGATCACCATGAGCCGAAGGTTCCGGCTCCAGTACTCCTTACGCCACCCGTTGTCCGGCGGGGACGCCGGTGGTGGTGATGCAGGTGGCGGTTCCCCGCCTCGGGTTTCTTTATCGGGGGTTACCTCGGTCATGTCTGGAGCCTCCTAGTCGGTACGGAACCGGTTGATCCGGCGAGGGGCCTACGACACGGCGCCCGGCTGGTGGTGACGCGGTGCTGGTGCCGCTGCCCGATTCGCACCTCCACGCCGCCGTCCTGCTCGACGTGGTTGTGCGCTCGGTCACACGTTCTGCGAAGCGAACGTGACGGGGCCTGGCCAGGCAAGAGGCGATCCGCCAGGCGCGGGATCGGGTCGGTGAACGGTCCGTTGGGCGCAGTGAACGGTCGCCCGGCCCCTGACAGCGGCGGGTGTCGACCGATTTGTGGGCGTTCGCGGTGGCGGTCCGGCCGCCCACCGACGCTGCCCGACCGCTCACCGATCTGCCCGTCCGGTCGGCGGCGGAGAGCGCCTAGCATCCGGACATGGCAGACACCGCATCCACCGCCGTACCGGCCCGTCGCCGGATCCTGCACGCCGGCAGCATCGGCATGATCGTCGGCGGCCTGCTGGCGCTGGTCGGCTCGCTGCTGCCCTGGGTCATCACGCCGTTCGGGTCGCTGTCCGGCGTGGCCGGACCCGGCCTGTGGACGCTGAGCGTGGCGTTCCTCGCCATCGCAGGTGCCCTCCTGCCGTACCGGAGGGTCGCCATCGCGCACAGCCTGATTCCCGGGCTCGTTGTCGCCGTCATCGTCGGTTGGCAGGTCGCCCGGCTGATCAGTCTCAGCGCCAGCACTGGCAGCTGGGGCCAGTTGATGCCCGGCATCGGCCTGGTCATGGCTGCCGGCGGTGCGGTGGTCCTGATCCGTACCGGTATGCGGCTGATCTCGCTGCGATAGCCCGTCCCATCCGCCCGGAAATTCCTGGGCGGACCGGTGAAACCACTCCCCGCGCCCAGACGTCACGAGGCTGTACCGGCCGCGAGCGACCGGCACGACGGCCGGCGTGCACGCGGCGGCCACAGCAGCTGGGGAGGTAACGATGTTGGTGGGTAGAAGGCTCGTCGGCGTGGGCCTGCTGGGGTTGACCGCAGCGGCGTTGGGGGCGTGCCAGGTGGCACCCGCGACGGGTACCGACGGCGGCGGGTCCGCCGGGCCGGCTCCGGTCGTGGTGGTCCCGGCAGCCGAGGCACCGGCAGCCGAGATACCGGCGGTGCCAGCGGCACCGGCCGAGCCGGCGACGGGTGTACCGGCGGCGTCGCCGAGCCCGCCACCGGTGCTCACCGGTACGCGGCGGGTGACGATCGTCCGGGTCGGCGCGTTCGAGTCAGGGCTGTCGCTGCTCGACCGGGGACGGCTGGCCGAGGTGGACGACGACAGTGGCCGGCAGGTGTTCGTGCCGACTCCGCTGGGTGGAGCGGAGTTCCTGGTCAAGGCGTACCGCAGCGGCGGCACCGGGCAGCCGGTCTGCTGGCAGGTGCACAACCCGGGCAACTCGCATCCGCTGGTCGTACGAGGTGCGCCGTGCCGCGCGGACGACCCCGCCCAGCGGTTCGGCATCGCCGCCGCAGCCGGTGGCGGTCCCCGGGAGTTCGTGATCAGCAACCGGTGGGCGTACCTGCGGGATTCCGCGCGATCGGGTCTGATCATGGAGGAGTTGGGCGACGCGCCGCCGGCGAGCAGCTTCCGGTTCAACGACACCGGCCCGGCGCCCCGAGGATAGGGTTCCGGCGGCGCACCCGGTCCGGGTGCGTCCGTCCGCCGCCGGGCTGACCAGCAACGACCAGTACGAGTGGGAACGTGAGCGATGCGCGACGCTGAGGAGTTCGACGCCTTCTACGCGGCGTCGGCGCAGCGCGTCCTGGGGCACCTGTCTGCCATGATCGGCAGCCGGGCCGACGCCGAGGACGCGGTGGCGGAGGCGTACGCCCGAGCCTGGGACCGCTGGTCGACGGTGCGGGAGTGTGACAGCCCGGAGGCGTGGGTCCGCCGGGTGGCGTACCGCCTCGCGGTGAGCGCGTGGCGCAAGACAGTGAACCGGCTGCGGGCCCACCGCCGGGAGATCGCCGGCCAGCAGGTCGAGGCCAGCGGGGTCGACCACGTGGCGGTCGTGTCGGCGCTGCGCCGGATCCCCGCCGATCAGCGTCGGGTCGTGGTGCTGCATCACCTGGTCGGTCTCAGCGTGGCCGAGATCGCGGTGGAGGTCGACGCCAACGCGAACACCGTCAAGACCTGGCTGGCCCGGGGACGCCGAGCGCTCGCCGCACACCTGACCGATGACGACGATTACCAGAGAACGGGCGGGGGGAACAGCCATGGGGCCTGAGCCGCATCTCGATGAGGCGCTGCGGGCGCTGGCCCGGCACGGCGGGCAGGGCAGAGTCCCGGCCGCCGCCGACATCCGGCGTCGCGGCGACAACCGTCGGCGCCGCCGGCAGGCCACCTCCGTCGGGCTCGGCGCCCTGCTCGTCGTGGTCCTCGGTGCCGGTGCCGTCCTGGTCCGCCTGGCCGGCGGGCCGGACGGCATGCCCGTCGGTCCGGCCGGCCCGACACTGCCTCCGGCCACCGCCCTGCCGAGCACCGGCCCGAGCGTGCCGGCCAGCCCGAGCGTGACGTCCGGCTCGCCCGGCATCCCGCAGAGCAGTGATCCGGTGCTGTCCGGCCAGCGTCAGGTCACTGTCGTGCGGGTGTCCGACCAGGCCGCTGGGGTGTCACTGCTCGACGACGGTCGGCTCGCCGAGGTCGATGGTGACGAGGGTCGCCAGTTGTTCGTGTTCGCGCCGCAGGGGCCCGACACCTATCTGATCCGTGCCGTGGAGCAGGGGCTGACCGACACGTGCTGGGAGGTGCGCTCGTCGGGCAGCGATCCGCTGCGGGTCGCCGCGGCACCCTGCCTGCCGGACGAGCCGAGGCAGCAGTTCTCGGTTGTCCGCGACGGGCAGCGCGACGGCGAGCCGACGTATGCGATCAGCAGCAACTCGGCTTATCTGCAGAACTCACCGACCCGGGGTCTGATCCTCGAAGAGCTCGGCGACGCGAGCTTGACCACCTACTTCCGGCTCGTCGACAACGGAGCCGCGCCGGGGTGACCGAGGGTGTCCGAGTGGGCAGAACTGCATGATCAGGCCACGGCGCATGGTGAGGCAGGCGGTCGGGTACCGGCTTCGGGTGGGCTTGAACAAGACCGAGCGTGAAGAACTCCGTCGCCTCGTGGCGGACTTCAGGCGATGGGGTCATCTTGCGGAGACGGCACAGAACTGGCACCGGGCTGTGCAGCACGCGGCCAGCAGCGCCGAAGGGACCATGCGTGCCCGCAGCGTCGTGGTCGACCGGTCCGGCCGGGCCGCGTGGCGCGTGCTCGCGCTGCGGGAGAGCGACCGCGACGTCGTCCAGCGACTACGGGAGCGGGCCCTGCTTCCCGCGACGACGACCGCCGATCGTGCCCTGCTGCGCCTACTCACCGACGACGCACCCCGCGCCGTCGCCGATGTCGCACCCATGCTCGGCGTACGTCGCTACTTCACCGGGCCGGCCAAGATGCAGTCGGCGGTCACCGCGAGTGAACTCCTGCGTCGCCGGCACGCGGAGGTCATCGGCGCCGGCGGCCCCGAGCGTCTGGCGCACCTCGGCGTCCACACCGCGCCCCTCGACCCGGCCCCGGCCAGCATCGACGACCTGCTCGACCCGGCCCTTCGCTTCGCCCTCCTCGCCGAGCGGACCGGCCCGGAGCCCGAGCTGGTGGACCGGTCGGTCTTCGGGGGCCTGCCGGCGGCCCTGGCCACCATCGACAAGGTCGTGGCCGGCGAAGCCTCGTACCGCTCGGCGGCACGTGAAGCGGGTGAGAAGGTCAGACACGCCGAGGTGCAACGGATCCTGCGGGACATGCCGGTGGATGCGTTGCGGACCGTCACCCGCGACCGGTTCCGACTCGGGCCACTGGCCGAGGCGGGAATCAACACGGTGCAGGACGTGCTGCGCGTCGGCGCGTCCCTTCAAGCGCTTCCGGGGGTCGGCGAGACCTCAGCCCGTCGCATGATCGGAGCAGCCCGCGCCCTCTGGCAGACGACGTACGACGACAGCCCGGTCCGGATCGACATCGACCACCGCAGCCCCGATACCACGCACCTGCTGCGGTGCCTTGCCGAGTGGGACGCGCACCGGCGGACGCACGGTGCGGCAGCCGACCTCGAACGCGCCGCCGAACTCGCGCCGCTGGGCAGCACCATCGACCGTAAGACCAGCCATCTCCTCGTGGTACCGACCCGAGGGCTCGCCGCCACCGGACTGCGCGAGAGCATCCAGATCGTCAAACGGCGAGCCGAGCTGCTCGGTGGGTCGTCCGCAGCCGGCCGGCGGAGCGTGCGCCTCGATCCGTGGGACGACTTCCTCACCCGACCCGCCGACTACCTCGCCATGCTCTCCGAGCTGGGATTCGCCACCGACGACGAGAACGCGGTGCACGGCGACCTCCCAGACGAGATCATTCAGGCGGTACGCGACCAGGCACTCGACGGTGAACACCTGACCGCCTCCCTGCGCGGTTATCAGAGCTTCGCCGCGCGCTTCGCCCTCGTACAGCGCAAGGTCATCATCGGTGATGAGATGGGCCTCGGTAAGACCGTCGAGGCGATCGCGGTGCTGGCGCACCTGCACAGCAGGGGAAGCACCCATTTCCTGGTGGTGTGCCCGGCCGCCGTGGTGACCAACTGGGTCCGCGAGATCATCGGCAAGTCGACGCTGCGTCCACACCGGGTGCACGGCCCGGAACGCGATGTCGCAGCCCGCACCTGGCTGCGGCACGGGGGCGTGGCGGTCACCACCTACGAGACCCTCGCCTGGTGGGAGCCGGTGCTGCGGGAGTTTCCCGACCTGGCGTGCGTCGTGGTCGACGAGGCCCACTACATCAAGAATCCGCAGGCGCAGCGGACGGCCAGGACGAAGGAGCTGGTCGCGCGCGCCGAACGGGCCATCCTGCTCACCGGTACGCCGCTGGAGAACAGGGTCGACGAGCTCCGCAACCTCGCCTCCTACGTACGCCCCGACCTCACCGTCGACGCCACCGACCTGTCGCCCAAGCGCTTCCGCCGGCAGATCGCACCGGCGTACCTACGCCGTAACCAGGACGATGTGCTCGCCGAACTTCCCGAGCTCATCGAGGTCGAGGAGTGGCTGCCGATGTCCGCGGCGGACACCACGGCTTACCGCGAGGCGGTCAAGCGTGGGAACTTCATGCAGATGCGCCAGGTGGCCATGCTGCAGGCAGCCCAGTCCACCAAGATGCAGCGACTCGTCGAGATCGTCCGGGAAGCGGCGGAGAACGAGCGCCGGGTCATCGTGTTCTCCCACTTCAGGGCCGTACTCGACCGGGTTGCCGGCGCCCTTCCCGGTCCGTTGTTCGGGCCCCTGACCGGATCGGTGCCCGCCAACCACCGTCAGCAGATGGTGGACGAGTTCTCGGCCGCCCGCCACGGTGCCGTCCTGGTGGCCCAGATCGTGGCCGGTGGCGTCGGGCTCAACATCCAGTCGGCCTCCGTCGTCGTCATCTGTGAACCCCAGCTCAAGCCGACCACCGAGGCGCAGGCCATCGCCCGTGCGCACCGGATGGGGCAGGTCCAGTCGGTGCAGGTCCACCGGCTGCTCTCCGAGGAGGGCGTCGACCAGCGGATCACCGAACTGCTGGCCGGGAAGCGGCGCATCTTCGACGATTTCGCCCGGGTCAGCGACATGGCCGACTCAAGCCCGGAAGCGGTGGACCTGTCCGAGGCCGAACTCGTCCGGGAGGTCCTGGCCGCCGAGCGGCAACGCCTGTTCGAGCACCCACCCGAACTCCCCGCCCCATCCCGCTGACCAGACGCGTCCTCATCGGCCACCCGATCGGGTCGTGCCAGCACCCCCGGTCCAGCGGGTCTGCCTGAGGGCGGTGAGGAGGTCGCGGGCGGCGGTGGCCACGGCACAGTCGGCGATGCGGCAGATCGGGCAGCGGCCGTCGGGGCCGGGCTGGTGATCGCGCAGGGTCCAGCGAGCGGTCAGGGTGAGCCGGTTGAGGATCTGCGCCAGGGTGAGCAACGGTGCGGTCATCGGCGGCTCACCCCGAGGGTGGCCGCCAGCGCGACGATCGTGGCGGGAGCGCCCGGATGGCGGACCGTGGCGGCGAGCACGTTCCGGGCGGCGGGCCGGTGGCGTACCTCGGCGGGTGCGGTCCGGTCGGCCTCCAGCAGCACCCGGGCCGCGTTGACCGGGTCGGCAACCTGAAGGTAGGCCCGCCCGGCGTCGATCAGGTGCGCGGCCCGATGCTCCGGTGGCAGCCACCGCCAGCCGTCCCGTCCGACAGCCGCCTCGTGTCGGGCGATCGCCTCGTCCGGCGTACCCAGATCGATCGCGACCGTGACCCGGGCGAGCGCCACCACGGTCGGACCGAAGCCGGTGTGATGATGATCGTTGCCGTCGCCGACCTCGGCGGCCAGGTCGGCGGCCTCATCGACGCGGACGGCGGCGGCCCGGTCGTCGCCGTGCCGGGCCGCCGCGAGCGCCGCCTGCACGAGCAGCGTCCCGCAGAGCGACAGCCGCGCCACGTCGAGGTCGGGCGTCCCGATCCGGTACGCGGCGGCCAGCGTCGCCGTGCCCGCCTCCCGCGCCCGACCGGCGGCCCGCAACACCTGGCCGAGCTGCACGGTGGCGGCGGCCACCAGCAGCGGATCACCGGTGGCGACGGTCATCGCCCGGTCGGCGGCCAGCCAGGCCAGCTCGGTCTCGCCGAGCTTCACCAGCAGAGACGCGGTCACCCGGTACGCCTCCACCAGCGACACCGGGCCCGCGGCCGGATCGTGGGCGTTACCGCGCTGCGCCCCGGCCAGCAACTCCGGCAGCAGGTCGATCAGCGCCGGGTACCGCGCATGCTGGAAACTGGTCCAGGCATGCGCGACGCCGCGCGCCAGCCGAGCCGCGTCCGGCACGTCACGGCGCGCCGCCGGCCGATCCAAAGCGATGTCGTACGCGGACAGTGCCGCCCGGATCGACTCCACGCCCTCGACCCGCGTGGTCACCTCGGCGGGTCGACTGTCCTGGCCGAGCAGCAACGCCTGATCGATCCGCAGCGCGGCGGCGATGTCCCGCAGCGTGGAAACCTTGTCCAGGGCCCGCACCCCGCGCTCGACCTTGTCCACCCAGCTCTTCGACTTGCCGAGCCGATCGGCGAACACCTGCTGCGACATCCTCCGCCGCGCCCGCCAGTACGCCACCCGTCGCCCGATCGGCACCGTATCCGTCATCGTCACCTCCCTGAGCAGGCACTGTGTGCCCTCGATCAGCATTCAGTGATCGGGTGGTTACGGTCGAGGCTGGAGGTGTCTGCTATCCGCCTGCGGACAACGCGCGGACGGCGTCCTCGGCTTGGTCAACCAGGCTGACCGTGCGGGTTGCCTGCCCGATGCTTCGGACCCCCTCGTAGATGCTCAGCGCCTCGCTGGCGTCTCCAGTGTCCACGAGCGCCGCCGCCAGACGCAGGAGGTAGGGCCCGGTCCACGCGGCACCGGCAGACTCTGGCGGCAGCCCGGCCAGCCCCAGCCGCAGATGCTCGATCGCCTGCGCGTTCCAGCCGAGGAGCCGATAGGCGAGGCCACGCTGCATGCTCAGGTAGGCAGCCGAGTGGAAGTAGATCCACGGTGGCTCGCGGTCGGGTGCCTGACGGGCCGCCTCGACCAGCTCCGCGGCCTGATCGAGCAGGTCGCTGACGAAGTCCGCTTCGCCGGTCAGCGCGTGACCACGGGCCTGTTGCTGGATGGCAATGGCCCGAATGCCAGGGCTGGCCGGCTGTCGTGCTGCCGCCGCCGAAAGCCCGATCAACGGGCTTGGACGCCGCTCCGACCATGCGATATGCCCGCGCATGCTGAGTACCGTGGCGACCATGTCCGGACTGCCCGCCTCAGTGCCCCACTCCAGGGCCGTGCCGTACCAGCGGCTGGCGAGTCGACTCCGGTCGCTGGCGGCGTACAGCCATCCACCGAACTGGGCCCACTGCGCGGCAAGGTCAACCACCTGCGGTCGCAGCGCCGAGGCCGTCTCCGCGACGAGCGTGGCGATCAGGTCGAGTTGCGTGCGTACTGTCGGCAACAACGGAGTGGAGCCGAGGGTGTCTTCCAGCCGACGATGCGCGGCGAGCAACTCGGCCA
Source organism: Micromonospora phaseoli (assembly GCF_900109115.1). Taxonomy (GTDB): domain Bacteria; phylum Actinomycetota; class Actinomycetes; order Mycobacteriales; family Micromonosporaceae; genus Micromonospora; species Micromonospora phaseoli. Next base: position 372,218 of record NZ_FNYV01000002.1, on the reverse strand, counting down.
AGGTGTGCAGGGTCGCCGGATCGACACGGCGGGGATGCTGGGCGACGTAGGCCAGGCGCTCAGGGTCACGCGGCGTGGGAGACGGGTGCAGCATGCCGGAAAGGACGCCGCCGGTGACGAGCGCGTCGTCGAGCCGGGCGACCAGGTCTACGGTCGGACGGCGTCGACCCGTCTCCAGGTCGTGCAGGTGCCCTCGGCTGGACAGGACGAGCGGAGCGAGTTGCCGCAGCGACAGACCCGTCGACATGCGGAGCCTGCGCAGTTCAGCACCGAACCGGCCATCCGCGATGGCTGCCATGGCGATACCCCCGAGCGCGAGGATTTGGCAGGCTCCACCGCAGAGCCGCCACTTCGGACGGTACACCGAAGTAATCGCTGAGTGACCTCACGTGGCCGGTCCCGACGAGTGCGGACATCGGCCGGGTTGGCCTGCCTCGACAGCGGGTGGAGCAGGTGCGGGGTGGGGCTACGCTTCCGCGCATGGCGGTGAGCTACGCCGACGCGGCGGCCTGGGCCGGCGTCGTATCGTCGGTCATCTTCTCCACGACGGCACTGGCGGTGTCGGTACGGTCGTTGCGGCACGCTCAGCGCGCCGCTGATGCCGCCGAGCGCCAGGCGGTTGCCGCCGAACTAGCTGTGCCGCCGGCACCGCCACCGGTGTCCTGGCAGGCCGAGCTTCCCCGCACCCGTTGGGGGGAGATCGGGACGCCGTACGTGATCCGAAACGTCGGCAGCGAACCGGCGACCGGTGTCGAAGTGATGTCCCGAGGATTCAAGATCAGCCGAATCGAGGGGCTTGACGAGGGCGTGGTCCTGCCGGGCGCTTCCTTCGTGGTGATCCTGAACGAGTGGATCAGCACCGGCTCGCGGACCAACGAGATCCTGCTGCTGTGGGACGGTCAGACGCTGCCGGTCGGCATCGCGCTGCCGCCCCGGCCGCCAGAGCCACCACCCATTTTCGTCAAGACCACCCCGATCATCCGCTGACACCCTGCGCCGCGTCCCTTCCTGTGCGCCACGCCTACGACGCGGATCGAGGACTGGACCGACTGAATCTGATGTCATGTCAGGGAGACATGATTATGTCTTCCTGACATGAGGCCTCCAATGAAGACTGCTTCTCGCTCACCGGTGAGGTCTGGGCCAGCGGCACGAGCAGGGTCAGTCAGGGCCGGGCCAGCGGCACGACAAGGGGCGGTGCTCAGAGGTCGAGCACAGCGACCGTCTCGCCGCCGCTCTGCTCGCCGGTCGGGCGGAAGCCAAGCCTGAGATAGAAGGGTGCCGGTCCGCCGGCCCGGGGCTTCCAGGTCACGTACGCCCGAGTGCCGCCCCTGGCCCGGATCTCCCGGCACACGGCTTCCACGGCGAAACGGCCATAGCCGCGTCCCTGGGCGTCAGCCGCGATGTTCAGCCGCCAGAGGCCGGACCGGCGATCTTCGGGATCACGACCGGAGTTCCATGGGATGTCCAGGACTTGACCACCGGCCCGACCAGATCCTCCTGATCGGGGCGCACGGACAACGCCAGCGCAGCCTCGTAGTTCTCCGGCGTGATCCTCTCCAACCGCATGCGGCGGACCATAGCTCACCTCATCGCCCGAGCAGTGCGTCGGACGAAGCCCTGCGAGACGACGAGACCCGGTTGAGGCGGGTGGCGACGATGGTGGCCGCCAGCACGGAGACGGCGGCGACCGGGCCGATCCAGGCCGGGCTGAGGCCGATCGCGAGCACGGTGCCGCCGAGCGCGGCGCCGAGGGCTCCGGCGGCACCGGCGACCGAGATGTTGACGGCGGCGACCAAGCCCGTGGTGGACGCCTCGACCTGACCCATCAGCCAGGTCTGGACCAGCGGTACGACCAGGAACGCCGCCGCACCCAACAGCACCAGCCCGGCCAGCGCCAGCGGGGCGATCGGCAGCAGCAGGGGTTGTACCAGCAGGATCGCCGTCAGCGCGCCGACGGCGAGGGGCAGTCGTCGGGTGATCGCCTCGGGGCGTACCCGGCCGGCGAGCAGGTTGCCGGCGATGGTGCCGAGGCCGTAGCCGACCAGGCCGACGCTGACCCAGCCGGGGGAGAGCCCGGTGACGGTGCGCAGCATCGGGGCGACGTAGGTGAAGGCGGCCACGAAACCGGTAAGCGCCAGCAGGGTGACCCCGAGTCCGGCGTAGATGCTGGGGCGCAGCAGCGCGCCGACGCTGTCCCGGACGCCGGCCGGTGGTGGGTTGGGGATCCGAGGGCAGAAGACGAGCACGCCGAGCAGCCCCAGCGCGGCCATGCCGGCCACGGCCACGAAGGTGACCGGCCAGCCGTGCGCCTCACCGATCAGGCTGCCCAGCGGCAGGCCGAGCACGGTGGCCAGGGCGAATCCGCCGAACAGCCGGGCCACCGCGACGGTCCGTCGTTCCGGCGGCACCGAGGCCATGGCCACCTGGGAGGCCACCGCCATGAACAGCGCCTGTGCCAGCGCCGAGCCCAGCCGGGCCGACAGCAGCATCGGGTACGAGGTGGCCATGGCGCTGGCCATCGCGGACACCGTGGCCAGCGCCATGGTGCCGGCGAGCAGCTCGCGGCGCGGCAGCCGTCGGGTCAGCACGGTGGCGACCGGGCCGCCCACGGTGACCACGATCATGTACGCGGTGACCAGCTGTCCGGCGGCGGCAACGGACACGTCCAGGTCGGTGGCGACCTGGGGGAGCAGGCCGACCAGCACGAACTCGGCGGTGGCCACGGCGAACGAGCAGACGAAGAGCACATAGATGATCACAGACGGACGTTAAAGCCTGACATCGACGTTAGAGTCAAGCGATGCGGATCGGTGAGTTGAGCGCGCGGACCGGCGCGTCGGTGCGGATGCTGCGGTACTACGAGGAGCAGGGCCTGCTGACGCCGGTACGCACCGACTCGGGCTACCGGATCTATCAGGAGTCCGACGTCGACCGGGTGGCCCGCATCCGGTGCATGCTGTCGGCCGCGCTGCCGTCCGGAGTGGTCGGACAGGCGCTGAGGTTCCTGCTGGACGGCCGGGCGGCGATCCCCGACCAGCCGGCTGACCGTGCCCGCCTGGCCGACACCCTTCAGCGGGAGCTGGACCTGCTGACCGGGAAGATCGAGTCGCTGCGGTCCAGCCGGGACCTGCTCGCCACCATCGTCGCCGACGTACGCGGTGACGTGGTGGGACCGGGCCGTCCCGGTGACCCGGGCCGCGCGGTGGTCCGCCGGTCGGTCCGCAAGGCGGGCCCGGCCGTCGGTCACGCCCGCTGAGTCGCCGCTCAGGCCCCACCCGGCGGTGTGGGCAGCCGCAGGCCGTGCATCCCGCCGTCGACGGCGAGCACGCTGCCGGTGGTCGACCCGGACAGCGGACTGGCCAGGTACGCGACGGCGGCGGCCACCTCTCGCGGGGTGGTGAGGCGGCCGGTGGGCTGGCGAGCCCGCAGCGCGGCCAGTTCCGCCGCCGGATCGTCGGCGGCGTCGAGCAGCCGGCGCACCCACGGGGTGTCCGCCGTGCCCGGATTGACGCAGTTGACCCGGATGCCGGAGGTCACGTGGTCGGCGGCCATCGCCAGGGTGAGTGCCTGCACCGCGCCCTTGCTGGCGCTGTACAGCGCCCGCTGCGGTAGCCCGAGCCAGGCGGCGATGGAGCCGATGTTGACGATCGCGGCGTGCGCGGAGGCGCGCAGGTGCGGCAGCGCGGCCCGGGTCACCCGGACGATGCCGACCACGTTGACGTCGAGTACCCGGTGCCATTCGTCATCGGTGTCAGCCTCGATGGTGCCGACCGCGCCGATGGCGGCATTGTTGATCAGGACGTCGAGGCCGCCGAACGCCTCGTTCGCGGCGGCGACAGCGGACCGGACGGACGCGTCGTCGGTCACGTCGGCGGCCAGGCCGAGCAACGGCTCGGGTACCTGCTGTGGGTTCAGGTCCAGGCAGGCCACCCGGGCGCCACGCTCGGCGAGCAGGGTGGCCGTGGCCAGGCCGATGCCGGAGGCCCCACCGGTTACCACCGCCGACAGCCCGGCGAACTCCGGTGCCTCGGCGCCGGTCACGCCGGTGCCAGTGTCTGACGTTGCCGGCCCAGGCCGTCGATCTCCAGCTCGACCACGTCGCCGGCGGACAGGTACGGCTTCGGGTCCGGCTGCCCGAGGGCGACGCCGGCCGGAGTGCCGGTGTTGATGACGTCACCGGGGTAGAGCACCATGAAATGGCTCAGATAGCGGACGATCTCGGCCACCGGAAACACCATGTTCTTGGTGGTGCCGTCCTGACGGAGCCTGCCGTTGACCCAGAGCCGCAGCCCGAGGTCCTGCGGATCAGGGATCTCGTCGGCGGTCACCAGCCACGGGCCGAGCGGGTTGAACGTCTCGCAGGACTTGCCCTTGTCCCACTGGCCGCCCCGGTCGAGTTGGAACTCCCGCTCGGACACGTCATGGGAGATGGCGTAGCCGGCCACGCACTCCGACGCCTCCTCGGCGGAGGCCAGGTAGCGCGCCTTCCGGCCGATCACGACGGCGAGTTCCACCTCCCAGTCGGTCCTGGTGCTGCCGCGGGGCACCAGCACAGTGTCGTCCGGACCGACCACTGTGTCCGGTGCCTTGAGGAAGACCACCGGCTCGGCGGGCAGCGCCGCGCCCGTCTCGGCGGCGTGGTCCCGGTAGTTCAGGCCGATGCAGACGATCTTGCCGGGGCGCAGCGGGGGACCGATCCGCAGGTCGACGCCGTCGAGCGCCGGCAGTTCGTCCGGCCTCACCCTGGCCAGCCGGGCGAGACCGTCGGCGGCCAGGAAGGCGGCATCCAGGTCGTCGATGAGCCCACTGAGGTCACGCAGCCCGCCGGCCTCGTCGAGGAGCGCCGGGCGCTCCCGCCCCGGCGCGCCCACCCGCAACAGCTTCACCGGTCGCCCCCAGAATCCGCGTCGCAATGGGCCAGCAATACGTCTGATGTCTACCAGGTGATCGAGACGTGTCACAAGGCCGCGAGATCGATCAGGACAGCTGCCCGAGGTGGTCGACCCGGGCCGCAGGTCCCGTCCGATCGGACCGTCAGCCCCGCCGCTTCGGGACCTCGGCTTCTGGTACGGCCACCGCCGGCACGCTGCACTGGAGGGGAGCAGGAGAGGAGTGAGGACGATGACCTATCTGATCGTTGTGGGTGTCGACGGCTCGGACGGTGGACGGCGAGCCCTGCGGTGGGCGGTGCAGGAGGCGGCCGGTCGTGGCGGCACCGTGCAGGCGGTCACCGCGTGGCGGTGGGACGGCCTGGACGGAGGCGCCATGGTCGCGCCGAATCCGATCGAGGAGGAGGAGCGGGCCCACGCCCTGCTGGCGCGGGAGATCGCCGCGGTCACCCGGGACGGGACGGCGGCGCCGGTCGCCGCCGAGGTCGTCGAGGGCCGGCCCGCCGACGTGCTCTCCGCCGCCGCCCGCGGCGCCGACCTGCTGGTGCTCGGCAGCCACGGCCACGGTCGACTGCGGCACACCGTGCTCGGCTCCGTCAGCGAGGAATGCGTACGCAAGGCGACCTGCCCGGTCGTGGTGATCCCGGTGCCGGCTCCGGTACCGACCAACGCCGCCGTGCCGGTGCTGCCCGGCTGATCCCGCCGGGTGCCCAGAGATCGGGTGTGGCCGGCGTCTGCCATGCTCTGGACGGTGACGTCCGGCCACCCTCGTTCCCACCGCCGCGCCCGCCGACGGGCCCGGTGGGCCCTGCTCTGTCTCGGTGTCGTGATCGCCCTGGCGGTGGCGGCCGTGTTCGTGCTCCGCCCGCCCGGTCCGCGCCCGCTGTTCCAGATGCCCGTCGCCTGCGGTGAGACGTGGCAGATCGGCACCTACCCCGGTCACGGCGACTACGACGTGGACTTCTTCCCGCTCTCCGGCGACCCCTGGGGGCAGCCGGTGCTCGCCTCCGCCGACGGCACGGTCACCGTGGCCGGCATCAACGGGTCGTTGGGTGGTCGTACCCCGGACAACCCGGACGGTCCCCGGGGCCGGGGCGGCGGCTACTGGGTGAAGATCGACCACGGCGGCCGGTGGGAGACCCAGTACCTGCACCTGCTGGAACCGCCCCTGGTGGCGGAAGGCCAGCGGGTCTCCCAGGGCGACCAGATCGGGCGGGTCGGCAGCACCGGCAACTCCGGCGCCCCGCACCTGCACTACGAGCAGCGTCAGGGCTGGCAGAAGGTCGAGACCTGGTTCGACGGTGCCCCGTCGGGCATCACCACCGACGAGGCCGAGTACACGGCGCGGCTGACCAGCAACAACTGCCCGTAGGACCGGGGCCGCTCACGGCTGATAGCGGTAGCCCATGCCGGGTTCGGTGATCAGGTGACGGGGCCGGGCCGGGTCGTCCTCCAGCTTCCGGCGCAGCTGGGCCAGGTACTGCCGCAGGTAGTTGGTCTCGGTCTGGTACTCCGGACCCCACACGTCGTGCAGCAGCTGCCGCTGGCTGATCAGCTTGCCCGGGTTGCGCAGCAGCTTCTCCAGCACGCCCCACTGGGTGGGCGTCAACCTGACCTCGGTGCCGTCGTCGCGGGTCACGGTGCGGGCGGCGAGGTCCACGGTGTGCCGGCCGACCTGGGCCGTTGCGCCGGCTGCCTCGCCGGCCGGGCCGAGCCGGCGGGTGACGGCGCGGATGCGGGCGAGGAGTTCGTCGACGCCGAAGGGCTTGGTCACGTAGTCGTCGGCGCCGGCGTCGAGGGCGGTCACCTTGTCGTCGCTGCCGGCCCTCCCGGACAGCACGATGATGGGCACGGTGGTCCAGCCGCGCAGCCCGCCGATCACCTCGACGCCGTCCAGGTCGGGCAGGCCGAGGTCGAGTACGACCAGGTCGGGCGGGTGACTGGCGGCGGCCTTGAGCGCGTCGGCACCGGTCGCGGCGATGTCCACCTCGTAGCCGCGGGCGCGCAGGTTGATCCGCAGGGCGCGCAGGATCTGGGGCTCGTCGTCGACGACGAGGATGCGGGTCATCGCGGCACGCCTTCCGTGGGCCCGGTCGGCGCGGCGGGTAGCCGCAGCACCATGGTCAGTCCACCACCGGGGGTGGTCTCGGGGGTGATGCCGCCGCCCATCGCCTCGGCGAGGCCACGGGACAGGGCGAGGCCGAGCCCGACGCCGGTGGTGTTGTCGCGGTCGCCGAGGCGCTGGAACGGTTGGAAGACGTGTTCCCACTGGTCGACGGGGATGCCCGGGCCACGATCGATGATCCGCAGCTCGACGTGCCCGGCGTGGGCGCTCGCGGTGACGACCGGTGGCTGGTCGGGTGGACTGTGCCGCAGGGCGTTGGCGACGATGTTGACCAGGACCCGCTCCAGCAGGCCGGGGTCGGCGGTGGCGGCCGGCAGGTCGGCGGGAATCTCGGTGCCGACCTGCGACGCGGCCGGCCCGAGTTCGTCCAGGGCCCGGGGGACGACGTCCTCCAGCCACACGGCGACCGGGTGGACGCCGAGGGCACCGGCCTGTAGGCGGCTCATGTCGAGCAGGTTCGCCACCAGTTGGCCGAGCCGGTCGAGGGACTCGTCCGCGGTGGCGAGCAACTCGTCCCGATCCTCGGCGTCGAACTCGACGTCGTGGCTGCGCAGGCTGGACACGGCCGCTTTGGCCGAGGCGAGCGGCGTACGCAGGTCGTGGCTGACGGCGGCGAGCAGCGCGGTGCGCATCCGGTCGGCGGCGGCGAGCGGACGGGCCGTGGCAGCCTCCTCGGCGAGACGTTCCTGACGCAGCGCGATCGCGGCCTGGGCGGCGAACGCCTCGACCACGCGCCGGTCGGCGGCCTCCAGCCGGCGCCCGCAGAGCACGACGGTGAGCCGCTCGTCCACCGGCACGGCCGTCTCACCGGCTGCGGGGCTGGTGGCCGGGGCCTCGCCGACGCTCGCCACGACCCGCCAGGCGCCCTCCGCGCGGGCCCGGTCCGGCCGCCCCGCGGCGTCGGTGACCGACTCGAGGAGGCTCACCGAGCGCAACGCGAAGGTCTCCCGCAGCCGGTCGAGCAGGGCCGGCAGGGGATCTCCGCCGCGCAGCACGCTGCCGGCGACGGTGGCGAGGGTCTGCGCCTCGGCGGACGCTCGGGCCGCTTCCCGGGTGCGCCGGGCGGCCGTGTCGACCACCCAGCTCACCGCGACCGCGACCCCGACGAACACCGCCAGGGCGATCGCGTTGTCCGCGCCGGCGATCGTCAGGGTGCGCGACGGCGGGGTGAAGAACCAGTTCAGCAGTAAGGTGCCGCCGAGCGCGGCGACCAGGGCCGGCCACCGCCCACCGACCAGCGCGACGCCCACCACGGCGGCCAGGAAGATCAGAATGTCGCTGGTCAGGGTGAGGTCGGGCAGCGCACCGACGAGGAGGGTGAGCAGCGGCATGCCGAGTCCCGCCAGCGCGAAGCCGAGCAGCCGGCGCCGCCGCGACAACGCGGCGGGCACCCCGCCGGTGCGCCGGCCGCGACCGGCTTCGGCGTGCGTGACCAGATGTACGTCGATGGGCCCGGACAGGGCAGTCGCGGTGACCCCGACGCCCCGGGAGAACAACTGCGCGAACCGTCCCCGACGGCTGGCGCCGAGGACGAGCTGGGTGGCGTTGACACCTCGGGCGAAGTCGAGCAGCGCCGCCGGAATGTCGGTACCCAGCACCTGGTGGTACGTGCCGCCGAGGCTCTCCAGAAGGACCCGCTGCCGGGCGAGCTGGGCGGGGTCGGCACCGACCAGGCCGTCGCTGCGGGCCACGTGCACGGCGAGCAGATCGGCGCCCTTGCTGCGGGCGGCGACGCGGGCGGCACGGCGGACGAGGGTGTCGCCCTCCGGCCCTCCGGTGAGGGCGACCACGACCCGTTCGCGTGCCTCCCAGGTCGCCGAGATGCCCTGCTGGTTGCGGTAGCGGTCGAGCTGGTCGTCGACCTTGTCGGCGAGCCAGAGCAGGGCCAGCTCGCGCAGGGCGGTGAGGTTGCCGACCCGGAAGTAGTTGCCGAGCGCGGCGTCGATCTTGTCGGGTCGGTAGATGTTGCCGTGCGCCATCCGGCGGCGCAGCGCCTCGGGAGTCATGTCGACCAGCTCGACCTGCTCGGCGGCGCGGACCACGGCGTCCGGCACGGTCTCCCGCTGCACGGTGCCGGTGATCTGGGCGACCACGTCGTTGAGCGAGTCGAGATGCTGGATGTTGACCGTGGTGAGCACGGTGATGCCGGCGTCGAGCAGTTCCTGGACGTCCTGCCAGCGCTTGACGTTGCGAGAGCCCGGGACGTTGGTGTGGGCCAGCTCGTCCACCACGGCGATCTCGGGCCGGCGGGCGAGGACGCCGTCGAGGTCCATCTCGGTGAACTCGGTGCCCCGGTAGGGGACGGTCTGCCGAGGCACCTGCTCCAGGTCACCGATCATCGCCGCGGTGTGCTCACGGCCGTGCGTCTCCACGAACCCGATCACCACGTCGGTGCCGCGCGCGGCCCGCCGGTGCGCCTCCTCCAACATCGCGTACGTCTTGCCGACGCCGGGGGCGGCGCCGAGATAGATGCGCAGTTCACCCCGCGCCATCGCATCCCTCCCTCCGAAGGAAGGGCCCCCTGTTATCGCCTTTTGTATAGCAGGGGGCCCTTCTTAACACCTCAACCGGCGGGGAACTCCCGGTCCAGCGCCAGGTTCAGCCGCAGCACGTCGACCGTGGGCGCGCCGAGAAAACCGAGCGCCCGGCCGCTGGTGTGTGCGGCGACCAGGCGAGAGACCTCGGCCGGCTCCGCGCCGCGCTCGCGCGCCACCCGATCGACCTGGATTCGCGCGTACGCCGGACTGATGTGCGGGTCGAGACCGCTGCCGCTGGCGGTGACCGCGTCGGCCGGTACCGCGGGCTCGGCCGGCGCGTCGCCGCGGATCGGGGTGACCAGCCCACCGGCGGCGAGGTAGTCCTGCCCGGGCTGGGCCAACTCCACCGCCACGCCCTCGTAGCTGGCGAGGAACGGGGTGGCCGGGGCGGTCTGGTTGACGCTGACCACTCGGGTGATCGGGCCGGTCAGCCCGTCGCTGCGGAACACCGCGAGGACGGCGCCGACCCCGTCGGCGGTGCAGTACGGGCGGCGCCCGTCGACCCCGTCGAGCTGACCGATGGCCGCGCTGCGGGCACAGACCTGGGTGAGCAGGCTCTGCGTCGACTCCTCCGGATCGATCGCGACGGTGTCGACCACGCTCTCGGGGCCGAGGTTGCTGGCGGCGGTGGAGGTGGGGTCGTAGCCGTCGCCGGCGGCTGACGGGCGGGACTGGAAGTACCGCGGGACGGGGTTGCCGTCGGCGTCGGTGAAGGACTGGCCGATCAGGGCGCTGCCGACGGTCGTTCCGTCGGCCGTGATCAACGAGCCGGCGGACTTGTCGGCGAGGCCGGGCACGCGGCCGACGGCGACCAGGGCGAGGGGGTACGCGAGGCCGAGCAGCACGGTGAAGACGAGCAGCGCGCGCAGGGCGGCGAGGTGTTGGGCGAGCCAGTTGGGGAGGCGCATCACGAGATCCCTGGGATGAACTGGATGAGCAGGTCGATGAGCTTGATGCCGATGAACGGCACGATGATGCCGCCGAGGCCGTAGACCAGCAGGTTGCGGCCGAGCAGCTTCGACGCGGCTGCCGGTCGGTACCGCACACCGCGTAGCGCTAGCGGGATCAGCGCGACGATGACGATCGCGTTGAAGACCACCGCCGACAGGATCGCCGACTCCGGGCTGGAGAGCCGCATGATGTTCAGCGCGTCGAGGCTCGGGTAGATGCCGGCGAACATGGCCGGGATGATCGCGAAGTACTTCGCGATGTCGTTCGCAATGGAGAAGGTGGTCAGCGCACCCCGGGTGATCAGCAACTGCTTGCCGATCTCGACGATCTCGATCAGCTTGGTCGGGTCGGAGTCGAGGTCGACCATGTTGCCGGCCTCCTTCGCGGCGGAGGTGCCGGTGTTCATGGCGACTCCCACGTCGGCCTGGGCGAGCGCCGGGGCGTCGTTGGTGCCGTCACCGGTCATCGCGACCAACCGGCCGCCCTCCTGCTCCCGCTTGATCAGCGCGAGCTTGTCCTCCGGCGTGGCCTCGGCGAGGAAGTCGTCCACCCCGGCCTCCTCGGCGATCGCCTTGGCGGTACGCGGGTTGTCGCCAGTGATCATGACGGTCCGGATGCCCATCCGGCGCATCTCGTCGAAGCGTTCCCGCATGCCGGCCTTGACCACGTCCTTGAGGTGGATCACGCCGAGTGCCCGCGCCGGCTGGCCGTCGAGGTGCTCGGCCACGACCAGCGGGGTGCCGCCGACGCCGCTGATCTCGTCGACGAGCTGGCCGACCTGTTCGGTGGGGTGGCCGCCGAGGTCGCGTACCCACTTCATCACCGAGGCGGCGGCGCCCTTGCGGATCCGGCGGGCCCCTCCGGCGGTGTCACCGTCGCCGGTGGCGTCGGGCGTCAGGTCGACGCCGCTCATCCGGGTCTGCGCGGTGAACGGTACGAAGGTGGCGTGCGGCATGAAACCGGGCTCGCGTTCGCGAAGTCCGAACTCGTTCTTGGCGAGCACCACGACCGACCGGCCCTCCGGGGTTTCGTCGGCGAGGCTGGAGAGCTGGGCCGCGTCGGCCACCTCGTCGGCGGTGACCCCCTCGACCGGTAGGAACTCGGCGGCCTGCCGGTTGCCCAGCGTGATGGTGCCGGTCTTGTCCAGCAGCAGGGTGTTGACGTCGCCGGCGGCCTCCACGGCCCGCCCGCTCATGGCGAGCACGTTGCGCTGGACCAGGCGGTCCATGCCGGCGATGCCGATCGCCGACAGCAGCGCCCCGATGGTGGTCGGGATCAGGCAGACCAGCAGGGAGACCAGCACGATGCCGGTGACGCCCTCGTCGGTGATCGCCTGGGTGTCGGCCGCGGCGGCCTGGAAGTCCTTCGAGAAGATCGCCAGCGGCTGGAGGGTGACCACGGCCAGCAGGAAGATGATCGTGAGTGTCGCGAGCAGGATGTTCAGCGCGATCTCGTTCGGCGTCTTCTGCCGGTTGGCGCCCTCCACCAGGGAGATCATCCGGTCGATGAAGCTCTCACCCGGCTTCTGGGTGATCTTGACGATGATCCGGTCGGACAACACCTTCGTGCCGCCGGTGACCGCGCTGCGATCGCCACCGGACTCCCGGATGACCGGGGCCGACTCGCCGGTGATCGCGGACTCGTCGACGCTCGCGATGCCCTCGACCACGTCGCCGTCACCGGGGATGATGCCACCGGCCTCGACCAGGACGATGTCGCCCTGCTGGAGATCGGGGGCCGGCACGGCCGTCTCCTGGTACCGGCTGGCCGGTGCGCCCGGGGTCCACCCGGTCAACCGGGTGGCGATGGTGTCCTTCTTCGCCCTGCGCAGGGTGGCTGCCTGCGCCTTGCCGCGCCCCTCGGCGACCGCCTCGGCGAGGTTGGCGAAGAGCACGGTCAGCCAGAGCCAGACCGTGATGGCCCAGGCGAAGACCGAGGGGTCGAGCACCGCGAGCACGGTGGTGAACGCGGCCCCGATCTCGACGATCAGCATCACGGGGGTGCGCCACAGGGTGCGCGGGTCCAGCTTGCGTAGAGCGTCGGGGAGGGATCTGATCAGCTGCCCGGGGTCGAGCAGGCCGCCGCCGGCCCGGTTGCCCTGGGTGGCCGGTGTGCCGGCGGTCGCCGCGTCGGCGGTGCCGTGCGGTGCCGGCGTGGACGTGGTCATGTCCTTCTCTTTCATGGTGGTCACAGCCCCTCGGCCAGGGGGCCGAGTGCGAGCGCGGGTAGGAAGGTGAGCGCGACGAGGATCACCGTGACGCCGACGACCATCCCGACGAAGAGCGGCCGGTGCGTGGGCAGGGTGCCCTCGGAGGCGGGTACCGGATGCTGGCGGGCCAGCGAGCCGGCCAGTGCGAGCACGAAGATGATCGGCAGGAATCGGCCGAGCAGCATGCACAGGCCCAGGGCAGTGTTCCACCAGGGCGTGCTGACGGTGATGCCGGCGAACGCGGAGCCGTTGTTGTTGCTGGCGGAGGTGAAGGCGTAGAGCACCTCCGACAGACCGTGCGGGCCGACGTTGAGCGCGGTGGAGTTGTTCCCGGTGGCGAACGCCGCCGCCGTGCCGATCAGCACCAGCACCGGGGTGACCAGGAAGTACAGCGACGCGAACTGGATCTCCCGGGCCCCGATCTTCTTGCCCACGTACTCCGGGGTACGGCCGACCATCAGCCCGGCGACGAACACGGTGATCAGCGCGAGGACCAGCAGGCCGTACAGGCCGGCGCCGACGCCGCCGGGTGCGACCTCGCCGAACATCATGTTGACCATCGGCATCATGCCGCCGAGCGAGGTGTACGAGTCGTGGAACGAGTTCACCGCACCGGTGGAGGTGAGTGTGGTGGCGGCGGCGAAGGTGGCCGAGTTCGACACGTCGAACCGGGCCTCCTTGCCCTCCATGGCCGCACCGACCGCCTGCGGGACCGTGCCGTGACCGGACAGCTCGAAGACGTTGGTCAGGGTGATGCTGGCGAGCGCCAGGATCGCCATCACCGCGACGATCGCGTAGCCCTGCCGGACCTGGCCGACCATCCGGCCGAAGACCCGGGGCAGGCTGAATGGGATCACCAGGAGCAGGAAGATCTCCAGCCAGTTCGTCCAGGTGGTCGGGTTCTCGAACGGGTGGGCGCTGTTGACGTTGTAGAAGCCGCCGCCGTTCGTGCCCAACTCCTTGATGACCTCCTGGCTGGCCACTGGCCCACCGGTGATGGTCTGGCTGCCCCCGGTCAGCGTGGTGATCTCCGTACCGGCGGAGAGGTTCTGCACCACGCCCCCGAGCATCAGCACTACCGCCCCGAGCACCGAGATCGGCAGCAGCACCCGCACCGTGATCCGGGTCAGGTCGACCCAGAAGTTGCCCAACTCGCCGGTTCGGCTGCGGGCGAACCCACGGACCAGCGCGACCGCGACGGCGATGCCCACCGCGGCGGAGACGAAATTCTGCACCGCCAGCCCGGACATCTGCACCAGGTGACCCAGGGTGGACTCACCCGAATACCACTGCCAGTTGGTGTTCGTCACGAACGAGACCGCGGTGTTCCAGGCCTCGTGGGTGACCACCGGGTCGAGTCCGAGCGACAGCCACAGATGGTGCTGCAATCGTAGGAAGGCGTAGAGGAACAGCACCGAGACGGCCGAGAAGGCCAGCACCGCGCGGGCGTACACGCCCCAGGACTGCTCGGTGGCCGGGTTCACCCCGACCAGCCGGTACAGGCCCCGCTCGATTTTCAGGTGCCGCGTGCCGGAGACCACCCGGTACAGATAGTCACCGAACGGTCGGTGTACGGCGGCCAGCGCAGCGGCCAGCGACAGGACGAAGATGACGCCGGCTGTGGTCGTACTCATCAGAAGCGCTCCGGGAACAGCAGGGCGACCACCAGGTACACGGCCAGGCCGATCGCCAGCACCAGGCCCACGACGTTGACTCCGGTCACCGCTTCTCCACCGCCCGCACGACCAGCGTGAGTGCCGCGAACAGCACCACCGTCGACACCACGAACAGCACGTCAGACACTGCTGACTCCCTTGACAGATTGCCTCGGCGACCGCCCTCCGGCCGCCTGGCAATCACAACGCCGCCACTGCGCCGGTGGAAGCGGCCGTGACGCGACCATGACGAGAGACGCCGAATTCTTGACGCGGCTTTCACGCTGGCCCAACCGTCGGGTGACGCCGTTCACAGCAGGTCACAGAACGGCGGCGATCGGGGTTGCCCGCACGGTCCGTGGTCTGCCGGCCGGCGGGTTTGCGGTTAGCGTGGGGCGAGGAGGGGAGGCCGGAGCCCGGTCGGACGGGCAATTTGCCACGATTTGTGTTGACATCCGCCGGCCTGGAGGCCAGACTCGCAAAAATCTTTCAACTGCCGGGGAAGAATCCAGGGGGAGGACCATGTCCAGCACCAGATTCCGAATGGCCGGTGCCACCTTCGCACTGATGCTCGCCGCTGCGGCCGGCTGTAGCGCGGGCGACGGCGTCGAGGTCGACGGAGCCGACGGGGCATCCGCCGGCGGCGTCCTCAATGCCGCCATCGGCGGTGAGCCCGACCAGCTCGACCCGCACAAGACCTCCGCGTACTACAGCTTCCAGGTGCTGGAGAACGTCTACGACACGCTGGTCGAGCCGGACGCGAACCTGGAGATGAAGCCCTCGCTGGCCACCGAGTGGACCACCAGTGACGACCAGCTGACCTGGACGTTCACCCTCCGCGAGGGAGTGAAGTTCTCCGACGGCTCGCCGCTCACCGCCGAGGACGTCGTCTTCTCCTACAACCGGATCATCGACGAGAAGCTGAACACCGCGTACAAGTTCGGCACCGTCGAGTCGGTGACCGCGCCCGACCCGAGGACCGTCGTCGTCACCCTCGACGCGCCCACCCCCAACCTGCTCGCCAACCTCGGCGGTTTCAAGGGCGTGGCGATCGTCCAGAAGGCCAACGTGGAGTCCGGCGAGGTGACGACCAAGCCGGTCGGCAGCGGCCCCTTCGCCATCGGCAGCTACACCTCCGGCGACAGCATCAAACTGGTCCGCAACGACAACTACTGGGGCGAGAGGCCCAAGCTCGACGGGGTCACCTTCACCTTCGTCAGCGACCCCACCGTGGCGCTGCAGAACCTGCGCGGCGGTGAGGTCCAGTGGACCGACAACCTGCCGCCCCAGCAGGTCCCGGCGTTGCGGGACGGCGACGACCCCACGGTCCAGTCGGTACCGTCGACCGACTACTGGTACCTCGCCCTCAACCAGGCCCGCGAGCCGTACGACGACGTCAACGTGCGCCGGGCGATCGCCTTCGCGCTGGACCGGGAGGCGATCACCAAGGCCGCCAAGTTCGGGCTGGCCACGGTGAACCAGGCGGCAATCCCACAGAACAGCGCCTTCCACTACGAGTACGCGCCGTACTCGCACGATGTGAACCAGGCGCGGCAACTGCTCGACCAGGCCGGCGTCAGCGGGCTGACCATGGACCTGATGGTCACCAACGAGTACCCGGAGACGGTCACCGCCGCGCAGGTCATCGCGTCGCAGTTGGAGGGCGTCGGCATCACCGTCAAGATCCGTACGCTGGACTTCGCCCAGTGGCTCGACGAGCAGGGCGCCGGCAACTTCGACTCGTTCATGCTCGGCTGGCTGGGCAACATCGATCCCGACGAGTTCTACTACGCCCAGCACCACAGCGGCGGGACGTTCAACTTCCACAAGTACAACAACCCGAACGTTGACCGGCTGCTCGACCAGGCCCGGACGGAGGTCGACCAGGCCGCCCGCAAGCAGCAGTACGACCAGGTGGCCAAGCAGATCGTGGACGACGCCAGCTACATCTACCTCTACAACCCCGACGTCGCGCAGGGCTGGTCCACGCGGGTCTCCGGCTACGAGGTACGCACCGACAGGGCGATCCGGTTCCGCGACGTGGCACTGGCCAAGTGAGCCGGCGGGTGACCACAGGTGGCCCGCTTCGTCATCCGTCGGCTGTTGCAGTCGGCCGTCGTGCTGCTCGGCGTGACCGTCGTCGTGTTCCTGCTGCTTCAACTGGTGCCGGGTGACCCCGTCCGGGTGGCCCTCGGCACCCGCTTCGACCCGCAGACGTACGAGGCGCTGCGGGCCCGGGCGGGGCTGGACCAACCCCTCGTGGTGCAGTACGTCAACTACCTCGGGCGGGCGCTGACCGGCGACCTCGGTGTCAGCTTCCGCAGTGGACGGCCGGTGACCACGATCGTGCTGGAGCGACTGCCGGCGACGCTGTCGCTGGCGGTCACCGCAGTGCTCTTCGCGGTGCTGATCGCCTTCCCGCTGGGGATCGTCTCGGCCATCCGCAGCGGTTCGCTGATCGACCATGCGGCCCGGGTTTTCAGCCAGGTCGGCGTCTCGGTGCCCGACTTCTGGATGGGCATCATGGGCATCCTGCTCTTCGCCGGGGTGCTCGGCTGGCTGCCACCGTCGGGCTATGTCGCGCTCACCGAGGATCCGGCCGGATGGGCCTCCCACGTGGCGCTGCCGGCGGCCACGGTCGGCCTGGTCACCGCCTCGATCCTCACCCGGTTCATCCGTTCGTCGATGCTGGAGGTGCTCTCCGAGGACTATGTGCGCACCGCCGAGGCGAAAGGGCTCCGTACCCGGGTGGTGGTGCTGCGGCACGTGCTGCGTAACGCGCTCATCCCGGTGGTCACCGTGGTGGCGGTGCAGCTGGCCAGCCTGCTCGGCGGGGTGATCGTAATCGAGGTGTTGTTCGCCTGGCCCGGCATCGGCCGGCTCACCTACGACGCGGTCCAGGCCCGTGACTATCCCGTGCTGCAGGGCGCCGTGCTGCTGGTGGCGGCGCTGTTCCTCCTGGTCAACCTGCTGGTCGACATCCTCTATGCCCGCCTCGACCCCCGGATCACCGTCAAATGAGCGAGCACAGCGAGCGGACGAGCGAGGGGCAGCTGCGCCGGGCGCTGTCGGCGCTGCGGCACGATCCGCTGGCACTGACCGGCAGCGTGGTGCTCGCCCTGCTGGTCGTGGTGGGCGTGGCCGGTTCGTGGCTGGCGCCGTCGGGGATCAACGAGGTGGACGTCGACCGGATGCTCCAGCCGCCGAGCTGGTCGCACCCGTTCGGCACCGACGAGTTGGGTCGCGACGTGCTCAGCCGGGTCATGGTCGCGGCTCGGGTCTCGCTACAGGTCGGGCTGGTCAGCGTCGGCATCGCGCTGGCGGTGGGGGTGACCCTCGGACTGTTCGCCGGCTACTACCGTGGCTGGCTCGACAACGTGCTGATGCGCTGCATGGACGTGCTCTTCGCGTTCCCGGTCCTGCTGCTCGCGGTGGCGATCGTGGCGGTGCTGGGGCCGGGGCTGCTCACCGCGACGGTCGCGATCGGAGTGGTCTACACCCCGATCTTCGCCCGGGTCACCCGCGCCGGAGTGCTCTCCGTCCGGGAGCAGGTCTTCGTCCGGGCGGCGGTCTCCATCGGCGCGTCCGACCTGCGCATCATGCGGCGGCACGTGCTGCCCAACATCGCGGCACCGCTGATCGTGCAGACCTCGCTGTCGCTGGCCTTCGCCATTCTCTCCGAGGCGGCGCTGTCCTTCCTCGGCCTCGGCGTGCAACCGCCGGCGCCCGCGTGGGGGCGAATGTTGTACGACGGGCGAGGGTTCGTCACCGAGGCGTGGTGGCTGGGCTTCTTTCCCGGCGCGGCGATCTTCCTGACCGTGCTGGCGTTCAACCTGGTCGGTGACGCTCTGCGCGACGTGCTCGATCCCCGTCAGCTGACCGTCAGCGAAGCGAGGAGGAGCGCCACATGAGCGAGCATGTGCTGGCGATCGAGGACCTCACCGTCACCATCGGCACGCGGCGAGGGCCGGCGCGGGCGGTCGCCGGGGTGGACTGGTCGGTGCGCCCGGGGGAGACCCTGGCGCTGGTCGGCGAGTCGGGCAGTGGCAAGAGCATGAGCGTGCTCGCCGCCACAGGTCTCGCGCCCCGCTCCGCGCGGGTGACCGGGCGGGTGCGTCTGCTCGGCACGGAACTCACCGAGCTGCCCGAGGCGCGCCGGCGGCGACTGCGCGGGCGACACGTCGGCTTCGTCTTCCAGGATCCGATGACCTCGCTCAACCCGGTGTTGACCGTGGGCCGGCAGGTCGCCGAGGCGGGTGAGGAGCACCTCGGCCTGACCCGGCGGGCCGCCCGGTCCCGCGCCGTGGAACTGCTCGACCTCGTCGGCATCCCGTCCGCCGCGCAGCGGGTGGACGCCTACCCGCACCAGTTCTCCGGGGGCATGCGTCAGCGCGTGGTGATCGCGATGGCCCTGATCTGCGAGCCTGACCTGCTGATCGCCGACGAACCCACGACGGCCCTCGACGTCACCACTCAGGCCCAGATCGTCGAGCTGGTCGCCGACCTGCAGCGGCGGCTCGGTACGGCGGTCGTCTGGATCACGCACGACCTCGGTGTGGTCGCCGGCATCGCGGACACGGTGGCGGTCATGTACGCCGGCCGCATCCTCGAACAGGGGCCGGTCGACGCGGTCTTCGGTGCGCCGTCGCATCCGTACACCTCGGCTCTGCTGGCGGCCCGGCCGGACCCGGCGGCCGGCGGCGGCGACCTGGTCACCATCGCCGGCGCGCCGCCCAACCCGTTGGATCTGCCACCGGGCTGCGCCTTCTGGCCCCGTTGCCCGGTACGCGGGGACGCCCGGTGCGAGCACGAACTGCCGCCGCTGGTCCCGGTGTCGGCGGGGCACCAGGTACGCACCTTCTATCCGCGGCGCGTCGACGAGGAGGCCCAATGAGCGCGCCGCGAACGCCGGCCGAGGTCGTGGCCGAACTGAACGACCTGACGGTGTGGTTTCCGAGCCCGGCCGGGATGGTTCGTGCCGTGGACGGGGTGTCGTTGCAGGTTCGTCGCGGCGAGACCCTGGGGCTGGTCGGCGAGTCCGGCAGCGGCAAGTCCACCACGGGGCTGGCGCTGCTGCGGCTGGTCGACCCCACCTCGGGCAGTGTGCGGGTGGCGGGGCAGGACGTCACCCGGTGGTCCCGGCGGCGGCTGCGTGCGCTGCGCCGCCGGGTCGCCATGGTGTTCCAGGACCCGCAGGCGTCTCTCGACCCACGGCGCACCATCGGGGCGAGCATCGCCGAGCCGCTGGTCGTCCACCGTCTCTCGGACGGTCGTGCCGCCCGTCGCCGGCGCGTCGAGGAGTTGCTCGACATGGTCGGGCTGCGCGGCGACCTCGCCGACCGGCACCCGCACGAACTCTCCGGCGGCCAGCGGCAGCGGGTCGGCATCGCCCGTGCGCTGGCCGGCGAGCCCGACCTGATCGTGCTGGACGAACCGATCGCCTCGCTCGACCTCAGCGTCCAGGCACAGATCATGAACCTGCTCCGCCGCCTGCAACGGGACCTGGGACTGACCTACCTTTTCATCGCCCACGATCTCGCCGCCGTCGAGCACATGAGCGACCGGATGGCCGTGATGTACCTGGGGCGGATAGTGGAGAGCGGCACCCCGGCGCAGATCTGGCGGGAGCCGGCCCATCCGTACACCGCCGCCCTGCTGTCGGCCGTGCCGGTGGCCGATCCGCAGGTCGAGCGGGAGCGCCGCCGGATCATCCTCAGTGGTGACATCCCCAGCCCGGTCGACCCGCCGGCCGGCTGCCGGTTCCGGACCCGATGCCCGCAGGCCCGGCCGGAGTGCGCCGAGACCGATCCGGTGCTCGCCGAGGTCGATCCCGACCATCGCGCTGCCTGCCTGTTCGCCGGGGCGGCGGTACGGGCGATGCGGTCACCCTGATCCGGCGCGCCGCCGCCTGCACTCAGGGTTATCGGAGCGGCCGGAACGCGGCCCGCATTTCGGCGGAGAAGAGCTCCGGCTCCTCCCAGGCCGGGAAGTGGCCGCCGCGGTCGACCTCGTTGAAGTACGCGAGGCCGGGGTAGACGGTCTCGACCCAGCTGCGTGGGGCTGCCCAGATTTCGCCGGAGAACGTCGTGAAGCCGACCGGAACCGCGACCGGCGGAGGAGCCTGGCCAGCGGCACGAGCTGCGGCCAGGAACCGTCCGAATTCCCAGTACCATCGGGCGGCCGAGGTGCCGGTGCCGGTCAGCCAGTACAGCATGATGTTGTCGACGATGGTGTCCCGGGTCAGGCTACCCACGGGCTCGCCGTCGACGAACGCGCGGGAGATCTTGTAGTAGCTGTCCGTGTCGTGGTCGAGCATCCAGGCCGCCAGCCCGACGGGTGAATCGAGCAGGGAGTAGCCGACCGTCTGCGGTCGGGTGGTCTGCTCCAGGAAGTAGCCGAAACCGTCCGTCATGAACGTGGCGAGCGCGTCGTGCGCCGCGCGTTCCTGCTCGGACTCCGCCGGGAGTTGGTCCTTGAGATCGATCGCCCCGGCGAGCAGATTGACGTGGATGCCGAGCAGCCCCTCGGGTGCCTGGCGGCCCAGCGCGTCCGTGACGGAGGCGCCCACGTCGCCTCCCTGGGCGACGTAGCGCGGGTAGCCGAGGCGGTCCATCAGCTCTGCCCACGCGCGTGCCATGCGGGCGGAGTCCCACCCGAGCTCGGTCGGCTCGCCCGAGAAGCCGTAGCCAGGCAGGGAGGGCAGCACCAGGTGGAAGGCGTCCTCGGCCCGTCCGCCGTGCGCGGTCGGGTCGGTGAGCGGGCCGACGACGCCGAGCAGCTCGACCACCGAGCCCGGCCAGCCGTGCGTCATGATCAGCGGTAGCGCGTCCTCGTGTCGCGACCGCACGTGGATGAAGTGGATCTCGACGCCGTCGATCTCCGTCGTGTACTGCGGCAGGGCGTTCAGCCGCGCCTCGAAGGCGCGCCAGTCGTGATCGGTCGTCCAGTAGCGGGCCAGCTCCTGGATCGTCGCCAGCTGCACGCCCTGGGAGCGATCGGTGACCAGCTCTCGCGTGGGCCAGCGGGTGGCCGCGATCCGGCGACGCATGTCGGCGATCGCCTCTTCCGGTGTGTCGAGCTGGAAGGGACGGATTCCGTTGTCGTTGGACATGATTCCACCTGTCGGGTCGGATCGACCGGCACCGGGCCCCGGCGCAGCCGGTACGCGCCCATCTTCACACCGGCCCGGCGACCGGTGGGCCGGAACGCGATTTCGTGGTCGGGCCAACGGACCGTGCCCCGGCGGCGCGGCTACGCCTCGTCCGCCGCTCGCTCGGCAAACCCTGCAAACAGCAAGTCTTGAAAACCCGTCAAGTTAGTGGGATATTCGGTGCGCGGTCGGCGTGTTGATCGGGGTGTCATGCGCCGCCCAAGGGTCCGGGCTGGCAACGGTGCCGCCTGATTCCGTACGTGTGGGCATCAAGGCCCGGTCTCCGGCCGCACTCTCCATCGTTTTGTGACGGCAGTTCAGCAGGCAAAATTACCTATCTGTTTGGTTGGTTTTACGAGGTGCGGCTGCGCACTGGAGGAGGACGGGTTCGCACATGAGGCACCGGATCAGAGCAGCCATCGCCCTCGCCATGGTCACTGGCCTGGCGCTCACCGGCTGCGGTGGCGGTGACAGCGCGACGGGCAGCGCCGCCACGCTGAGCATCGTCGGCTTCGCGGTACCCGAGGCGGCAAACAAGGCCATCGCCGCGGAGTGGAACAAGACCGAGGCGGGCAAGGGGGTTCGCTTCCGGACCTCGTACGGCGCCTCCGGCGACCAGAGTCGGGCCGTGGTCTCCGGCCTGAAGGCCGACTACGTCCACTTCTCGGTGAGCAGTGACGTGACCCGGCTGGTCGAGGCCGGGCTCGTGGAGGAGAGCTGGGACGACGGGCCGAACAAGGGGATCGTCTCCTCCTCGGTCGTGGTCCTCGCCGTCCGTGAGGGCAACCCCAAGAACATCCAGGGCTGGGACGACCTGATCAAGCCGGGCATCGGCATCGTCACGCCGAACCCCGCCTCGTCGGGCGCCGCCCGGTGGAACGCCCTCGCCGCGTGGGGGCACATCGCCGCCAACGGCGGCACCGAAGCCCAGGCGCAGGAGTACCTGACCAGGCTCTTCGCCAACGTGGTGTCGCTGCCCAACAGCGGCCGGGACGCCACCACCACCTTCCTCGGCGGCACCGGCGACGTCCTGCTGGCCTACGAGAACGAGACGATCCTGGCTCGGCAGAACGGCGAGAAGCTGGACTGGGTCCTGCCGGCCACCACCATCCTGATTCAGAACCCGGGCGCGATCCTCAAGGACGCGGACCCGAAGGCGAAGGAGTGGCTCGACTTCGTCCTCGGCCCGCAGGGGCAGCGCCAGTTCGCGCGCACCGGCTTCCGGCCGATCATCGACGGCGTCGACACCAGCGGCATCGAGGGCGCGGTCGACCCGAGCAACCCGTTCCCCGCACCGCAGAAGCTGCTCACAGTGGACAACGACTTCGAGAGCTGGTCGGCGCTGTCGGAGAAGTTCTTCGACGAGAGCGACGGCATCGTCAGCAAGGTCATCGCGGCCTCCGGGAAGGCTACGTGACCACGACGACCCTGGTTCCGGACCTGCCGGCGGGCAACCGCCGGCCGGTCCGGGCCGGCCGCCCGCTGACCCGGGTCTCCGGCCTGGGCCTCGGCGTGGCGATGGTGTGGTTCAGCCTGCTGGTGCTGATCCCGCTCGCCGCCGTCGTGGTGACCGCCTCCGAGGGCGGCTGGGACGGGTTCTGGCGGACGGTCACGAACGAACAGACCGCCGCCACCATCCGGCTGACCGTGGGTACCGCGCTGCTCGTCACGCTGGTCAACATCGTGATGGGTACCCTGATCGCCTGGGTGCTGGTGCGCGACCGCTTCTTCGGCAAGCGGGCGCTCGAGGTCCTCATCGACGTGCCGTTCGCGCTGCCGACGATCGTCGCCGGCCTGGTGCTGCTGTCGCTGTACGGGCCGGACAGCCCGCTCGGCGTCAACATCGCCAACACCAGGATCGCGGTGTTCCTCGCCTTCCTCTTCGTGACGTTGCCGTTCATCGTGCGGACCGTGCAGCCGGTGCTGGCCGAACTGGACCAGGAGGCCGAGGAGGCGGCGGCATCGCTGGGCGCCAGCCGATTCAGTACGTTCCGACGGATCATCCTGCCCAGCCTCACGCCGGCCATCGCCGCCGGCGCGGCCCTCTCCTTCGCCCGCGCGGTCGGCGAGTACGGCTCACTGGTGCTGCTCTCCGGCAACCTGCCGATGCGTACCGAGGTGGCGTCGGTGCGCATCCTCAGCAGCATCGAGAACGACAACCCGGACAGCGCGGCGGCGGTCGCGGTGGTGCTGCTGGCCATCTCGCTGGCCGTCATCGTCGTGCTCGACGTCCTGCAGCGGAGGGTGATGCGCCGTGGCTGACCGCCTCACTGCCGCCCGTACCCCGGTCGGTCACCGCCCTGGCCGCTACGTCCTGCGGACCGTGGTCACGGCGTACCTGTTCTTCCTGGTGGCCTGGCCGTTGTATCTGGTCGGCCGTAACGCCTTCGCCGGGGGGTCCGCCAGTTTCCAGGACATCCTCACGGACCCCGACGTGACCCACGCGCTGCAACTCACCGTGGTCATCGCGGTGGTCGCCGTCGTCATCAACACCGTGTTCGGTGTCGGCATCTCGATCCTGCTGGTCCGCTACGACTTCCCCGGCAAGCGGGCGCTCAACGCCCTGCTCGACATGCCGTTGTCGGTCTCGCCGATCGTCGTCGGGCTCGCGCTGATCCTGGTCTACGGCGGGCGCGACGGTTGGTTCGGTCCGAGCCTGGAAGCCGCGGGATTCCAGATCATCTTCGCGGTGCCGGGCATGGTGATGGCGACCGTCTTCGTGGCGCTGCCGCTGGTCGTCCGGGAAGTCGTGCCGGTCCTGCAGGAGGTCGGCGACGAGCAGGAGCAGGCCGCCCGCAGCCTGGGCGCCAACGCGTGGCAGACGTTCCGTCGAATCACGCTGCCGTCCATCAAATGGGGCGTGGTCTACGGGGTCGTGCTCAGCCTCGCCCGCTCGCTCGGCGAGTTCGGCGCCGTCAAGGTCGTCTCCGGCAACGTGCTCGGTGACACCCGTACGGCCACCCTCGTGGTCGAGGAGAAGTACCTGAACTTCGACAAGGGCGGGGCGTACGCCACCGCCTTCCTCCTCGCCCTCGTCGCGGTGGCCTGCATCATCGTCGTATCCGTTCTCAGGCCGAAGGAAGAGCGTTGAGCATCGAGATTTCCAACGTCGGCAAGCGGTTCGGAGACTTCGTCGCGCTGGACGACGTGTCGGTGAACATCCCGTCCGGCCGGCTCACGGCGTTGCTCGGCCCGTCCGGCGGGGGCAAGTCCACGCTGCTGCGGATCATCGCGGGACTGGAGCGCGCCGACACCGGGCGGGTCGAGATCGAGGGGGTGGACGCGACCGGCCTGCCGCCGCAGAAGCGCAACGTCGGTTTCGTGTTCCAGCACTACGCGGCGTTCAAACACCTCTCGGTCCGGCGCAACGTGGCCTTCGGGCTGGAGATCCGCAAGCGGTCCAAGGACGACATCCGGCGTCGGGTCGACGAACTGCTCGCGCTGGTCCACCTGGAACAGTTCGGCGACCGGCTGCCCGCGCAGCTCTCCGGTGGGCAGCGTCAGCGGATGGCGCTCGCCCGAGCGCTGGCCGTGGAGCCGACGGTGCTGCTGCTCGACGAGCCGTTCGGTGCCCTCGACGCCAAGGTCCGCAAGGAGCTGCGGGACTGGCTGCGTCGGCTGCACGACGAGGTGCACGTCACCACCGTCTTCGTCACCCACGACCAGGAGGAGGCCCTTGAGGTCGCCGACGAGATCGTGGTGATCAACGAAGGGCGGGTGGAGCAGATCGGGTCACCCGACGACCTGTACGACCGCCCGGCCAACGAGTTCGTCATGCGGTTCCTCGGCCCGGTCACCCAGCTCGGCGACCAGTTGGTGCGCCCGCACGACCTACAGCTCTCCACCGGTGCCGGCGACCGCGCCGGGGTACCCGGTCGGGTCACCCGGGTCACCCGGGTCGGCTTCGAGAGCCGGGTGGGGGTCATCACGGACGACGGGCAGGCCGTGACCGTGACCCTCACCCGCAACGAACTCCTCGCCCTCGGCACCGAGGTCGGCGACGAGGTACGGATCCGGCTGGCCCCGGAGAGTCCCACCACCACCTCGACCACGCCCGCCCAGAGCGCACCGGTCTCGTTGACCAAGAAGTTTGCGTCGGCCGGCGGAGCGAATCTGACGCAAACTTCTTGATCACGACTGGATGTCGGGGATGAGGCCGGCGGTGGGGTCGTAGCGGACCGGAACCGGGTCGCTGAGTTCACCGACGAACTCGCCGTCGGCGTGCTCGACGAAGCCGATGAGGGACCAGCCGTCGGCGTCGGGGACCAGGCGTGGCGCGTACAGGTGCGGTTGCGCCACCGGCCGGGCGGACGCCACGTCCCACGGGCCCTGGAGGCTCGGCGCGGTCGTCACCCAGAGCCGCTGCCCGGACTCCCGGCCGGCGGCGACGGCGTTGGTGCAGAACAGCAGCAGCGGTTGGCCGTCGACGACGGCGACCTGCGGCACCTCGAGGTGTCCGAATCCGGCCGGTGCGGACAGCGGCGGCCCGACGGTCCAGTTCAGCAGGTCGGGAGAGGTCGCGTGGCCGAGGACGCCACGCGCGTCGGCGGCTCCGTGGTTGACCCGGGCGGTGATCAGCATGTGCCAGCCGTGACCGTCGGGATCGGGGAAGACCCACGGGTCGCGCCAGGCCTGCTCGTACCACATCTCGCGATCGAGCAGCTCGTACCAGGTGGGGTCGGCCTGCACGAGTGGACCGTCGCCGTGCCGGTGCCAGCTGACCATATCGTCGGAGACGGCGAGCCCGATGCGCTGGACCAGCCCGTCGTGCGCCCGGTCGACCCCGGTGTAGAACAGGTACCACCGCCGGTCCGGGCCACGGACCGTGCAGCCGGTCCAGGTGGCCAGGTCGTCCCAGGCCGGCGCGTCCGCGGGTACGAGCGCGTCGGGGAGCAGTCGCCAGTTGCGCAGGTCGGTGGAGACGGCGTGACCGATCGAGGCGCGCCGGTGGCGTCGGTGCGGGTCGAGCAGGGCCCGGGACGCGCGCAGGAAGAAGGCGTGCCGGAGTCCGTCGTCGTCCTGGGCGTACCAGCTGTCCCACACCCAGTGGTCGGGCAGTCGTAGCATGGCCGGAAACGTACCAGTGAATCGGTTTAGCGGCGACGTCGGGTGACGGACTGTGCGGCCCGCCGGCCGACCGGGGCTCAGTCGGCGGGAGCGGCTACGGACCGACGGCGACGCAGTGGCATCGGCACCAGCCACGGGCCCTTGCCCTCGCCGTCGAGCAGGATCTCCACCGCCCGGCGCCCCATCTGCTCGTGCGGCAGCGCGGCGGTGGAGAGCCCCGGCCGCAGCCAGCCGGCGATCGGGTCGTCGTCGAACGAGAGCACGGAGATGTCGCCGGGAATGGTCAGGCCGGCCTCGCCGAGCGCCTGGTAGGCGCCGAAGGCGAGCCGGTCGTTCATGCAGATCACCGCGCTGGGGCGGGTCGGTCGGTCGAGGAGCGTACGCATGGCGGCGTAACCGTGCTCCGAGAGCCACTCCGGGCTGAAGACCTCGGCGCAGAGCGAGACGCCGGCCGCGGTGAGGGTGTCCCGGATGCCCCGTAGCCGAGCCTCGGCGGCCAGCGAGATCTCCGGATCGCGCTCCTTCTGCCGGTTTCGGCCGATCAGCGCGATCCGGTCCCGGTGCCCCTGAGCGAGCAAGGTCTCGGCCACCATGGCGCCGGCCCGCTCGTCGTCCGGCAGCACGCACGGCAACTGCTCCGGACTGGTCGCGTTGAGCAGCACCACCGGGCCGCCGAGGATGGCCGGCGGCACCGCCAGGCGGCGGGTCGCCATGGCCGCGTAGATCACCCCGTCGACCTGGCGGTCGAGGATCGCCTCGATGGCGTACTGCTCGAATGCCGCGTCGCCCTGCGTCTCGGTGATCAACAGGACGTGGTCGCGCTCGCGAGATGCGTCCAGCGCGCCCCGGATGAGGCCGCCGGCGAAGCGGGTGGTGGCGACGATGTCGGAGACGAAGGCGATGGTCGCGGTCTTGCGGGTACGCAGGCTGCGCGCGGCCACGTTGGGCCGGTAACCCAGCTCCTCCGCCGCCGCGAAGACCCGCTGGTGCGCCTCGGCGGAGAGCCGGGTGCCCTCACGCCCGTTGAGCACCATCGACGCGGCGGTCTTGGAAAGGCCCGCCCGTCGTGCCACGTCGGCCAGTGTCGCTCTGTCGCGGCCCATGAGTCCTCCGATCACGGCGGTACGTCGGACGCCGCCGTTGTCCCACCATTCTGCGTCGAGCCACGTTCCCGGTCATCGGCGGTGTTCCGTGCCGGGTGCGCGGGTCGGTGAACCGTCTGTTTCCAGACCGTTGCGAACTCGTCCTTGACAGCCCCCGGCAACGCGCGCATGCTCTGCTAAATCAGTTTAGCGGCGCTGTTTCGCCTCTGCGGTGGACGCTGACGCGTCCTCCGACGTCATATTGGTTACCGCGGGCCGCGAGCCGGGGTTGGGCGCGCGACATGGGACACGTGGCGGCCGAGGGTCGAGGCTCGTGGTGGTCGCCACGAGCGAGGCCGTCGACCGGCGAGGCGCGCGGACGAGTCAAGGAGCATGAGGTGTCGGAGTTCTCGACCAGATTCACCCGACGCCGGTTGGCACTGCTGGTGCCACTACTGGCCGTCGGTATGACCATCACCGCTTGTAGCGCACCGGGCTCGGAGCAGACCTCGCCGGACGACTCGGACGCGACGGTCAGCACGGAACTCGGCAGCGACCCGATCACCCTGGAAATGTACGCCGAGACCGGCTTCCCGTTGGCCAAGGCGCTGGCGGACGAGTTCACCAAGCAGCACCCGAACGTCACGTTCAACATCCGCGAGGACCAGTTCACCGTGATCACGGAGAACGCGCCCCGGGTGCTCGCCTCGGACAACGCGCCCGACGTCATCCGGCTGCCCACCATGGTCGACCTGGTCAAGGACGGGCTGCTGAAGAACCTGGACCCGTACTTCGACGCGTACGGCTGGGACAAGTTCCCCGCCTCGTCCCTGGTCCAGCTGCGCCTCGCCGACGGTGGCGCGGTGCGCGGCAGCGGATCGCTCTACGGCATGGGGCTGGGCTACAGCGTGACCGGCGTCTTCTACAACAAGAAGCAGGCCGAGCAGGTCGGCATGGCCCAGCCGCCGGCCACCATCGCCGAGTTCGAGGAGCTGCTGGCCAAGGCCAAGACCGCCGGCCTGCAGCCGATCATGCAGTTCAACAAGAACACCGCCGGGATCAACTTCCCGCACCAGGCGCTGCAGAACCAGTACGGCGACCCGACCCCGATCGCCGACTGGATCTTCCAGAAGCCGGGCGCGACCTTCGACACGCCCGCCGCGCTCAAGGCCACCCAGACCATCCAGAAGTGGGCCGAGTCCGGCTACTTCCCGAAGGACGCGAACGCCATCGACTACACCGCGATGATGGGCGAGTTCCAGCAGGGCAACGGCCTGTTCATGTTCAACGGCGACTGGGAGTCGGGGAACCTGGACAAGAACATGGCCGGTGAGGTCGGGTTCTTCCTCTTCCCGGGTGAGACCCCCGACGCCAAGCGGGTGGCGATGTCCGCGCCGAACACCTTCGGCGTCGGCGCCAAGGCGAAGAACCCGGACGCCGCCGCGTACTTCCTCCACTGGCTGCACACCAACGACAAGGCCCGCGAGATCTCGGTGACCGTCGGCGGCTCGCACCCCGGTGGGCCGGCCGACCTGGCGCTGCCGCCCGTCTCCGAGGGCACGGTGCTGGCCGAGACCCTCAAGGCCTCGCAGCAGCTGGGCGCCGACAACGGCGCCGTCGACTTCACCGCGAACGCGACCGGCGGCATCTTCGCCGCGGCCATCACGCCGGAGATGCAGAAGCTGATCGCCGGCCAGCAGACCCCCGAGGGGTACGTGAAGGCGGTCCAGGCCGAGTACGAGAAGGAACTGTCCCGATGACGTCTGCCTCTGGCAGCGTCCCGGCCGGGCCGGACACCGCGTTCCGGTCCGGCCGGGGGGACACCCGGTCACCCGTGCGGCCCCACCGGAAGCGGTGGGGCCGCACGGTCCGGTGGACCGGGTGGCTCTGGGTGCTGCCCGCCCTGATCATGTACGCCGTCTTCGTGCTGCGTCCGCTCGTGCTCACCGTGCAGTACTCGATGTACCACTGGAACGGCATCGGCGCGGCGCGCTGGGCCGGGCTGGAGAACTACCTCACGGTCTTCACCGACCGGGACCTACTGAAGATCATCTCGAACGCGTTCATCTTGATCATCTTCTTCAGCTTCATCCCCGTCATCCTCGGTCTGCTGGTGGCCAGCCTGGTCCGGCGGATCACCACCGGCCCCGCCGGCACGATGGTCCGCACGGTGCTGTTCCTGCCCCAGGTGATCCCGCTCGTCGCGGCCGGCATCGCCTGGAGCTGGGTGTTTTCCACCAATGGCCTGGTCAACCAGGCGCTGCGGGCGGTCGGTCTGGACGGTGTCACCCGGGCCTGGCTGGGCGAGTTCGACACCGCGCTGCCGGCGGTCGGTGTCATCGGCACCTGGGTGATGCTCGGCCTCTGCACGATCCTGCTGATCACCGGGATGAGCAAGATCGACCCCTCGCTCTACGAGGCCGCCCGCATCGACGGCGCCGGCCCGGTGCGTGAATTCTTCGCGGTGACCCTGCCCAGCCTGCGCCAGGAGATCGGGATCTGCCTGACGGTGACCATCATCGCGGCGCTGGCCAGCTTCGACATCGTCTACATCTCGACCAGCGGTGGCCCGGGACTCCAGACCACCGTGCCCGGACTGGAGATCTACCGGCTCGCCTTCTCGCAGCGCCAGGTCGGACTCGCCTCGGCGTTGGCCGTGGTGCTGATGGTGCTGGTGCTGGTGTGCGTGCTGCCGATCCAGCGGCTGACCCGGGGGGAGAAGTAATGAACCTGACCACCCGCAGTGAACGGCTGACCGGACGCATCTTCCTGATCGCGCTGGTCGTGGTCACCCTGCTGCCGTTCCTCAGCATGCTGTCGGCGGCCCTGCAACCGCGCGGCACCGTACCCACCGGACTGGCCTGGCCCACCGATCCACAGTGGGGCAACTTCGCCGACGCCTTCACCGCGGCGAACATGGGCGCCCTGCTGAAGTCGAGCGCCCTGATCGTGGCCGGGGTGGTGCCGGTCGGCGTGCTCATCGCGACCATGGCCGGCTTCGGCCTCGGTCACCTGCGGGTGCCCGGCGGCCACCTCGCCTTCGGGCTGCTGCTGCTCGGCCTCACCCTGCCCTTCGAGGCGGTGGTCACCCCGCTCTACTACCAGATGCGGGACCTGGGGCTGCTCAACACCCGGTGGGCGATCGTGCTGCCGCTGATCGGCCTCTACATGCCGTTCGCGGTCTTCTGGATGCGTGCCCACTTCATCAACGTGCCCCGGGAGCTGTCCGAGGCGGCGCGGGTCGACGGCAGCAACACCTGGCAGCTGTTCTGGCGGGTGCACGTGCCGCTCGCCCGGCCGGCCATCGCCTCGCTGACCATCCTGCTGTTCCTCTGGACCTGGAACCAGTTCCTGCTCGCCATCGTCCTCGTGGACGACGCGACCAAACGGACGATGGCCGGCGCGCTCGGTGCCTTCCAGGGTCAGTGGGGGACCGACCTGGTGCTGCTCTGTGCCGGCTCGTTGCTCATCCTCACCCCGACCCTCATCGTGTTCCTGATCTTCCAGCGACAGTTCATCAAGGCCCTGCTCCAAGGGTCCGTGAAGGGATGACGAGTTGACCGACACCCAGATCCACGGAGACACCGACGAAGGCTTCGGCCGGGTCGCCGACGTGTTCCGTGACAACTTCGCCCGCCGGGGTGAGGCGGGCGCCGCAGTCGCCGTCTACGTGGCCGGTCGCAAGGTCGTCGACCTGTACGGCGGGCTGGCCGATCCCCGGTCGGGTCGGCCCTGGACCGCCGACTCGCCCGCGGTCGTCTTCTCCGTCACCAAGGGGATCATGGCGATCTGCGCGTACCAGCTGGTGCAGCAGGGGCGGCTCGACCTGGACGCCCCGGTCACCCGCTACTGGCCCGAGTTCGGCCAGCACGGCAAGGCGGAGATCCCGGTCCGCTGGCTGCTCACCCACCAGTCCGGCCTGCCCGCGCTGGACAAGCCGTTCACCCGCGAGGAGGTGCTCGCGTGGGATCCGGTGATCAAGGCGATCGAGGCTCAGACTCCACTGTGGCAGCCGGGCACGGCGCACAGCTACCACCCGATCACCTACGGCTGGCTGATCGGCGAGGTTATCCGGCGGATCACCGGTGAGACGCCCGGTGCGTACTTCGCCCGTACCATCGGCGAGCCGCTCGGCCTGCGTACCTGGATCGGTCTGCCGGCCGCCGAGCGCGACGCGGTCGCCTGGATGCTGGCGCCGATCGGCGAGCCTGGTCCGGCCGGCCACCCGGTCGCCGAACGCGGGATCACCATGGGCGGCGCCTTCGCCTTCCCCGCCGACGACAACGGCCTGGTCAGCTTCAACGACCCGGCCATCCAGGCCGCCGAGATCCCCGGCGCGGGCGCGGTCAGCACCGCCGAGAGCCTGGCCCGCCTCTACGCCGCGTGCGTCTCCGAGGTCGACGGAGCACGGCTGCTCAGCACCGCGTCCGTCGACGACGCGGTCACCGTCCGCGCCGCCGGCCAACAGGTGTACGGGGACCCGGATGCCGGTCACCGCTGGGGCACCGGATTCCTCGTGCACTCGGTGCCGCGGCCGATGGTCGGTGAACGCAGCTTCGGTCACGACGGTGCGGGCGGACACCTGGCTTTCGCCGACGACACCCACCAGGTCGGCTTCGGCTACGTGGTCAACCAGATGGGCGGCGTGGACGACGAGCGCGCCAACCGCCTCGCCGCCGCCGTCCGGGAGTGCCTGGCCTGACGGCTGACGGCGAACGCACAGTCGACGGTGCCCGAGTCGCCGGCTGGCTCGAAGGGCCCGGGACGCTCCCCGCGGCCAGGACGATGGCCAGCACGGCGACGACGCCCAGGGCAGCGAAGGTCTGCGGGTATCCGCCCAGTGGGCCGGCCAGCGCGGCGCCGGCCCACGGGGCGAGGGCGGAAGCGGCGGTCACCGGGGCGGCGAGGATCCCCGACAGGGTGCCGTAGGCGGTCGTTCCCCACCGGTCACTGATCGCGGTGGCCTGGAGCAGGGTGGCAATCCCTCGGGCGGTACCCGCGACGACGGCGATGACAACCAGCAGCCACACCGGTCCAGGCACCACCGCCAGCGCGATGGTGGTCACGGCGGCGACGCCGAGGATCCAGACCGTGCGGGTACGGACGCTCGTCGCGCGTACCAGAATTCCGTACCCGAGACGCCCGACGACCTGCCCGACGCCGCCGAGGCCCAGTGCCCAGGCGGCGGCGGTGGCGGTGGCACCCCGCTCGGTGAGCAGGGGAACGAGACCGATCATGGTGGCAAACATGGCCAGCGACGCGGTGGTCAACGCAGCCACCAGCAGAAGGAAGGGGCGGCTGCGGATCACCGAGCGGGCATGGCCGGCGTGGTGACCGGTCGGCGGCGCGGGCGGCGCGGCCGGCCAGGGACGCCGCAGGGCCAGGGCGTGCAGGGGAATGGTGACCACGGCCAGGATCACCGCCAGGACCAGGTAGACGCCCCGCCAGCTCAGATGGGTCGACAGGACGGCGGTCAATGGGGCGAACACAGTGCTGGCGAGCCCGGCCACCAGGGTGACGGTCGTCAGGGCGGAGACGTGACGACCCCCGTACCAGCGGGTCAGGGCCACGAACGCCGGCTGGTAGAGCACCGCCGACATGGCCACCCCGACCAGCAGCCAGGCCACGGTGAACCAGGCGAGATTCGGCGCGGCGGCCACCCCCACCGTGGCGAGGCTCGCCAGCACCGACCCGGCAGTCATCGCTGCGCGAGGCCCGCGTCGATCCAGGACCCGCCCCATCGGAATGCCGGCAACCGCTGCGACGACCAGGGCCGCAGAGAACGCGGCGGCGGTGATCGACGCCGACCACCCGGTGTCGGCCTGGATCGCCGGTGCCAGGACCGGGAAGGCGTAGTAGAGCACACCCCAACTGGTGATCTCCGTGACGCAGAAGGCGCCGAGCACCCCACGAGGGCGCGGTCGGTCGACGACCGTACCCGGTTCGGCCCCGCGCCCGGCGGAAAACTTCAGGGCGGTGCCGGCCGGCACGTCCGATCCCTCAGGCATCGAAGCCTTTCCTTCCGGCGTGATGAGTCCCTGGCGGCCGGGCCGGGGCCCGGCCGCCAGGGACCACTCAAACACCCGCCTGGTGGAAACCGCACAACCGCTGGCGGGGCACCGTCAGGCGCTGAGGAGGCCGGCGGCACCACGGACGTACGCGGCCAACGGCGACGCCACGTACGCGGCGTCGTGGGCCGCGCCACGCAGGGTGTTGGAGGCGAACGAGCGTTGGAATTCCAGCCCCACGTAGACCAGTCCGGGGTGGGTGACCGAGACGCCCCCGGCGTGCCGGGGAGCGCCGGCCGCGTCCAGGGCGCCGAGCGGTCGGAGGTACTCCAGGTGGGGCCGGTACCCGGTTGCGAAGATCACCACGTCGGCCTGCTCCGGGGTCCCGTCCGGCCACCGCACACCGTCGGGTGTGAACGCGGTGAACATCCGCCGCCGCGTGAGCCGACCGGAGGTGATCGCCTCCTGGTAGCTGCCGGTGTCCAGCACCAGCGTCCGGTCGACGAACCGGGCCAGCCATGCCGGTGGCAACGCGTCGAACCCGGTGACCTCAAGCCAGTGGTGCAGGTCGTGACCGCCGTGCACCTGCGGAACGAACCAGACCGGTTGCCGGGTGGCCAGACGTACCGTTGCGACCTCGGCCAACTCGTGGCCCACCTGGACCGCGGAGTTCCCGCCGCCGACCACCACGACCCGTTTGCCGGCGTAGGGCTTCGGGCCACGGTAGGCCGCCACGTGCAGCACCTCACCGGAGAAGTCCTCCCGCCCGGGCAGAGTGGGCTGGACCGGGTTGCCGAACGAGCCGCTGGCGGCCACCACCGCGCCGGCCTCGATGCTCCCGCCGTCGGCGGTACGCACGACGAACCCGGCGTTCTCGGCCCGCTCCACCGCCTCGACCCGGCTGCCCGTCCTGATCTCCACGTCCAGGCTGGCTGCGTAACTCTCGAGATAGGCCGCAACGTCGTCCCGGCCCGGGTAGTGGTCGGGGTCGCCGGGGAACGGCATACCCGGCATGCCGCTGTAACGGGCGGGCGAGAACAGGGTCAGGCTGTCGTAGTAGTCGGGCCAGGAGCCGGCGGCCCGTGGCCCGGCTTCGAGCACCAGGGGGCGCAGGCCCGTCTGTCGTACCGCGCGCGCGGCGGCAAGGCCGGACTGGCCGCCGCCGATGACGACCACAGGTCGAGATTCGTCACTCATTCGGAAATCATATCGTCAATTCGCGAAATGACGATATGATGTGGTCTTAGAGTTGGTGGCATGGGAGAACCGACAAACAGCCAGGAGGTGGCCGCGTCGCTGACCGGCGCGCGCGGCCCTGAGAGCCCAGGGCCGGTGGAACTCTCAGAGCGGACTCACGACTTCCTGAAGGCCCTGGCCAGCTCGTCCCGGCAGCGCATCATGCTGCTGTTCGCCCAGGGTGCGGAGCTGTCGGTCAGCGAGGTCGCCGAGCGCGCCGGCATCGGCCAGTCGACGGCATCTGAGCAGCTGGCGCTGCTGCGACGCGGCGGCATCCTCGACTCCCGCCGGGAAGGCAAGATCGTGCTCTACCGCGCCGACCGCGACGGCGTCCTGAGCGTCCTGGACGACCTGCGGTCGTACCTGCTCACCTGCTGCTGAACCCCACGCGCCGGCCGTGGCTGGCCCGGCGATCCGCGTGCCGGGGCAGCACCACCCGGTAGACCGGAGTCGCCGTCCAGGGCTACGACACCAGCGATTCCTCGGCGGCGAGGCGCTCGCAACGGGCGGTTCCCCAGGTGCCCAGCGAGCGGAGGGCTTCGTTGAGCGACGTGCCGTGCTCGGTGAGGGAGTACTCCACGCGCGGCGGGACTTCGCGGTACACCTCGCGGTGGACCAACCCGTCCTCCTCCATCTCGCGCAGGTGCTGGATGAGCATCTTCTCGCTGACGCCGGGCAGGCCCCGCCGCAGCTCGCCGAAGCGGCGCGTGCCGTAGTTGGCCAGCTCCCACAGGATGAGCGACTTCCATTTTCCGGAGACCACGTCCATAGCGGCGTCGATGCCACAGATGTAGGGCCCGCGTCTCGCACCTGTTGCCATCGAACCTCCCGAGGACGTGGTCACGCTCAATACTTACCACGAGGTGAGTATTGAACAAATTAGTAGGTACTTGTCCTGGGGTAGGTGTGGGCGGAGCATGGCGAGCGGCGCGCCAGCGACAACCATCAGACGGAGCAGAGGAAGATGTGATGACCAGGACCACGTTCCTTGGACTGGGCGCAATGGGCGGTGCGCTCGCGATGGCAGCGGTCGACGCCGACAGACCCATCGTCGTCTGGAACCGCACGCCACATCGGGCACAGCGTCTCGGCGAGCGCGGTGCTGTCGTTGCCGGCAGCGTCGAGGAGGCCGTCGCAGGCGACGGCGTGATCGTCGCGTGCCTGCTGGACCACCGATCGGTGCGTGGCGTGCTCGATCCGGTCGCCGCGCGACTGTCCGGTCGTACTCTCGTCAATCTCACGACCACCACGCCGAACCAGGCGCGCGACCTCGCCACCTGGGCCGGCGTGCACGGCATCGACTACCTCGACGGCGCGGTCATGGCCGTCCCGGCGATGATCGGTGGCCCAGGATCCACGTTGCTCTACAGTGGCTCGGCCCCGGCCTTCGAGAAGCACCGGACCCTGCTCGAGCTGTGGGGCGAGAGCAGCTACCTCGGGATCGACGCCGGCCTGGCCTCGCTCTACGACCTGGCGATCCTCTCCGGCATGTACACGATGTTCGCCGGCTTCACCCACGGCGCGGCGATGGTCGGCTCGGCAGGCGTGCCCGCGACGGAGTTCGCCACCCGGGCAGCGCCGTTCCTCGCCGCCATGACCGGCTCGCTCGCCGGCACCGCGGCGGCCATCGACGCCCGGAACTACGCGGGCGAGGGCCAACAGAGCCTGGAGTTCACCCAGGTCGCTCTCGACACGATCGTGCAGGCGAGCATCGACCAGGGGGTGAGCGTCGAGGTGCTGCGTCCGGTACGGGACCTCGTCCACCGGCAGGTCGCGGCCGGGCACGGCACGGCGGGCACCGACCGGATCTTCGAGGAGATGAGGAGCACCCGATGACCGCCAGAGCCGACCTCAGCCCGGTGACGGTGATCGGCCTCGGCCCGATGGGCCGCGCGATGGCTGCGACGCTGACCAGGGCCGGGCATCCCGTCACGGTGTGGAACCGTACGCCGAGCCGCGCCGAGGACCTCGTGGCCGCGGGCGCCACGCTCGCGCCCACCCCGCTGGCCGCCGTCGCCGCGAGTGAGGTGATCATTCTCAGCCTCACGGACTACCAGGCGATGTACGACGTCCTCGCCCCAACGGCCCGGGATGTGCTGGCCGGCAAGGTCGTCGTCAACCTCAGCTCCGACACCCCCGAGGTCACCCGCACGGCCTCGGCCTGGGCGGCCGAACACGGGGCCGGCTTCCTGACCGGCGGGGTGATGGTGCCCGCTCCCGTGGTCGGCACCCCGGACGCGTACGTCTTCTACAGCGGACCAGAGGAGGTGTTCGACGCGTACGAGCCCATGCTGAGGCTGATCGGTGAGCCGAACTACCTCGGCGCTGACCCAGGGCTGGCGCAGCTCTTCTACCAGGCGCACCTGGACGTGTTCCTCACGACGCTGTCGAGCCTGCTCCATGCCACGGCACTTGTCACCTCGGCGGGTGTCCCGGCTTCGACGTTCCTGCCCGGCGCGCTGACCTTCCTCACCGGCATCCCGGCGTTGATCGGCGAGCGGGGGGCCGAGCAGACCGCCCGCCAGTTGGAGGCGGGTGAGCACCCGGGTGATCTCAGCACCACGCTGATGATGGGCGCTACGGCCGACCACATCCTGCGGGCCAGCGAGCAGGCGGGCATCGACGTCGAGCTACCCAGAGCGGTCAAGTCGCACTACGACCGCGCCATCGCTGCCGGCCACGGCACCAGCGACTGGACGGCGCTCTACGAGGTGATCAAGGCCCGCGACTGACCCTGGTGCCGCGTCGTCGAATCATCATCGGGTGACCCGCCGGGCGTTCGGTGCTGCGGCGCGGACACCGGCGGGCTTCCCGGCCGCGAAGTCGAGTATCGCGGCCGGGAAGCCCGTCCGGTGTGTCAGGACGTTCCGGCCCGCCGGCCCGTCACCCCCTGTCCTGGGTCAGCAGCCAGCGCAGGATGCCCTGGTCGGCGTAGGTCGGGCCGTAGGCGGCGTGGTAGTCCGGCAGCGTGAAGGCGTCGTTGCCGTACTCGGTGTAGCGCAGCAGGTCGGCGATCTGCTCGGGCGTCTTGCCCCGCGCCTCGTACGCCGAGCGCAGCGCCGTGTGCGTGTTGCGGGCCAGCGAGATGTTGAGCAGGTGGTCGTTGACGCCGTGGGTGATCCAGAGCGGGATCTCGGCGGCGGCGATGGCCGTCGCCTGGGCGGCGCTGACCTGGAAACCACCGGTCACCAGACCACCGGCGAACAGGCCGGGACGCTTGGCGAACGCCTCCCACAGCAGGCGGGAGCCGTACGAGACGGTGGTCGCGTACACCCGGTCGGTGTCCACCGCGTGGTCCTTGCTGAACTGGTCGATCAGCTTGACCAGCAGATCCGCCTCCGCCACGTCCCCCACCCGCTGGTTCTGCGGGGCGAGCACGATGACGTCCTCCCGGCTGCCGGTCACGTTCGGCTGCAGCCAGGCAGTCGCCGGGATGTCGGCGGCGATCTGCACTCCGGTGTTGTCGCCGTCCCAGCCCATGCCGTGCCCGGGCAGGACGACCATCAGCGGGTACTTCTTGCCGGGCTGGTAGTTCTTCGGCAGGTGGTAGTGGTACGGCAGCACCATGCCGCCGTTGAGGTACGAGCCGTAGCGGAACTCGTCGACCAGCAGGTTCACCGGCGGCTCGGTGACGCCACGCGAGGTCTTCGGCGTGGCCTTGGCCAGCACCGGGCCCTTGCCCTTGCCCTTGCCCTTGCCCTTGCCCGGCTGGGCGTGCACGTCCTTGCGTTGGGTGACCCGGGTCGGCAGATCGGTGTTCACCTTGACGGTGCACAGGAAGGTCGGGCACTTGGAGACGATGACCGTCCAACCGGCGTTCTGGTCCGGGTCCAGCTCGACGATGACGTACCGACCGGGGACGGAGCGGCGGTCGGCGCGGGTGGTGGCGGAGCTGTTGGTGTACGTGTGGGTGATCTTACGGTCGGTCAGCTTGGGCAGGTCCTCGATGGGATTGAAGCGGAAGTTGTAACTGGTGTCGGAGACCGAGAACGTCGAGTTGTCGAGCTGGTGGGGGTTGACCGTGGCCCCGTACTCGATCGCGACCGCCGACACCTTCTGGCCGTATGTGTAGACCGTGGTGATCGGTGTGACGCTGCGGATGCCACCCGTGCCACCGGTACCGCCGTGGTCCCTGGTCGCGGCGTAGGCGGCCGTGCCGGACGTGGCGAGCAGCAGCACTGCGGCGACGGAGACAAGCGTCCTGCGCAGTTTCATCGGCCCTCCTTGTTGGACGCGTCCGTTTGGCCCGGCTGCCGACCGGCGTCGCTGGCGGACCCGCTCTGGTGAGCTGGGGGAGAAACGGTCGCTAAACTGATTTAGCAGAGCATCGACTTCGGCTTGGTCCGTGTCAAGATGCGGTTGGTGACGGCGTGGAAACCATCCGTTCATCCGTTGCGGCGACGGTGCGTTCCGCAGGCCTGGCCCGGGCGGCGGTAGGTCGGGTGTGGACAGACGCGGGGCGAGGGGCTGTCCACCGGCCCTGGCT
Organism: Micromonospora phaseoli; assembly: GCF_900109115.1. GTDB lineage: Bacteria > Actinomycetota > Actinomycetes > Mycobacteriales > Micromonosporaceae > Micromonospora > Micromonospora phaseoli. Next base: position 332,820 of record NZ_FNYV01000002.1, on the reverse strand, counting down.
TGCCGTATTCTCTGACGTCGATGGTCACTGGCCGGTCGACCTGTCAGACCCCGCCGCGACACCCGGTGATCACCCTCCTGACCTGCGTCGAATCGGCCGACCGGGGGAGTGGGGTGTTCGTTACGAGACCGTGACCGCGGTATTTCCGGCGAGGTGTTGACCTAGGCATTGTGAGCGCTAACACTTGGGCCCCAAGTGCGACCCGCGCAGCCGGTCCGACGGCGCGAGTTCCAGATTGGGGAAGCCAGTGAGCAAAAGAGTCCTGGCCGCTCTCGGTAGCGCCGTACTGGCGCTGAGTATGGCGGCTTGCAGTGGTGACGGTGCCGGCAGTGGCGGAACCGACGGCGACCAGCCCGCCGACCTGACCATCGGCGTCTCGATGCCGACCCAGACCTCCGAGCGGTGGATCGCCGACGGCAACTCGGTCAAGGAGAAGCTGGAGGCCAAGGGCTACAAGGTCGATCTCCAGTACGCCGGTGACGACATCCCCACCCAGTCGCAGCAGGTCGACCAGATGATCACGCGGGGCGCCGACGTGCTGATCATCGCGGCGATCGACGGAACGGCGCTGAGCGGGCAGTTGCAGGCGGCGGCCGACGCGAAAATCCCGGTGGTCGCCTACGACCGGCTCATCCGGGACAGCCCGAACGTCGACTTCTACGTCAGCTTCGACAACTACAAGGTCGGCGTCGCGCAGGCCACCGCGCTGCTGGTCGGCCTCGGCGTGCAGAACAAGGACGGCTCGAAGGGCGACGCGACCGGCCCGTTCAACATCGAGCTGTTCGCCGGGTCGCTCGACGACAACAACGCCCACTTCTTCTTCGACGGCGCCATGGACACCCTCAAGCCGTTCATCGACGACGGCACGCTGAAGGTGAAGTCGGGGCAGAACAAGATCGAGCAGGTGGCGATCCTGCGGTGGCAGCAGGAGGCCGCGCAGCGGCGGATGGAGGACCTGCTGACCTCCAGCTACAACGACAACAGCAAGGTCAACGGCGTGCTGTCGCCGTACGACGGCCTCTCGCGCGGCATCATCACGGCGCTGCAGAACGCCGGCTACCGCGGCGCCGAGTTCCCGGTCGTCACCGGTCAGGACGCCGAGATCGCCTCGGTCAAGCTGATCAGCGACGGGGTGCAGAGCTCCACCATCTTCAAGGACACCCGCCTGCTGGCCGAGCAGGCCGTGGTCGCCGGTGAGGCGTTCCTGCAGGAGAAGACGCCGGAGGCCAACGACACCGAGACCTACAACAACGGTGTCAAGGTCGTCCCGTCGTACCTGCTGCCGGTCCAGACCGTCTTCGCCGACGACATCAAGCCGGTCCTGATCGACTCCGGCTACTTCACCGCGGAGGAGGTCGCCGCCGGCCAGGCACAGGGCTGACGGCAATCCTCGGGTCCCGGCGGCGGTGCACGCCGCCGCCGGGCCCGGCACGAACCGGCCACTCAGGACGATCTAGACCGCCAGGACGGTGAGCATGGACGACAACATCCTCGAGATGCGTCGCATCACCAAGACCTTCCCGGGGGTGGCGGCGCTCCAGGACGTCTCACTCGCCGTACGCCGTGGAGAGATCCACGCCATCTGCGGCGAGAACGGCGCTGGAAAATCCACCCTGATGAAAGTGCTCTCGGGCGTCTACCCGTCCGGCAGCTACGACGGTGACATCCTTCTCGACGGCGAGCCGGTGCACTTCAGGGGCATCCGCGACAGCGAGCACCGGGGCGTCGTCATCATCCACCAGGAGCTCGCCCTGGTGCCGTACCTGTCGATCGCCGAGAACATCTTTCTCGGCAACGAACAGCGCGGTCCCGCCGGGCTGATCGACTGGAACCGCACCAACGCCGAGGCCGCCAAGTTGCTCGCCTCGGTCGGGCTGCCCGAGAACCCGGTCACGCCCGTCGTGCAGCTCGGGGTCGGAAAGCAGCAGCTGGTGGAGATCGCCAAGGCGATCTCCAAGAAGGTCCGGCTGCTCATCCTCGACGAGCCGACCGCCGCGCTCAACGACGTCGACTCCGCGCACCTGCTCGACCTGATGCGCCGGCTCCGCGACCAGGGCATCACCTGCATCATGATCTCGCACAAGCTGAACGAGATCACCTCGATCGCCGACTCGACCACGGTGCTGCGGGACGGGCAGACGGTGGAGCACCTCGAAATGCGTTCGGGCGAGGTGACCCAGGAGCGGATCATCCGCGGCATGGTCGGCCGGGACCTGGAGAGCTTCTACCCCGACCGGGTCTCGTCGCCCGGCGAGGAGGTGCTGCGGATCGAGGACTGGTCGGTGCGCCACCCGAGCCAGGACCGCCTCGTCGTCGACGGCGCCAGCCTCGACGTACGCGCCGGCGAGGTGGTCGGCATCGCCGGGCTGATGGGTGCCGGGCGTACCGAATTCGCCATGAGCGTGTTCGGACGGTCGTACGGCCGGGACATCACCGGCCGGCTTTTCATGCACGGAAAGCAGATCAGGACACGCTCCGTCGCGGAGGCGATTCGCAACGGCATCGCGTACGCGACGGAGGACCGCAAGCGCTTCGGGCTCAACCTCATCGAGGACATCCGGCGTAACATCTCGGCGGCCGGGCTGCGCCGGCTCGCCCGTTTCGGCTGGGTGCACGACAACGAGGAGATCAAGGTCGCCGAGACGAGCCGGCGCGACATGAACATCAAGGCGCCGAGCGTGATGTCGGTCGTGGGCAAGCTCTCCGGTGGCAACCAGCAGAAGGTCGTCCTGTCGAAGTGGTTGTTCACCGACCCCGACGTGCTGATCCTGGACGAGCCGACCCGGGGCATCGACGTCGGGGCGAAGTTTGAGATCTACACGATCGTCAACCGGTTGGTCGCCGAGGGCAAGGCGGTCATCATCATCTCCTCGGAACTGCCCGAGCTGCTCGGCATGTGCGACCGCATCTACACGATGTCCGCGGGCCGCATCACCGGCGTGCTGCCGGTCGCGCAGGCGACCCAGGAGAAGCTCATGGAACTCATGGCGAAGGACAAGGAAACCGTCGGATGACCAGCACCAAGCCGTCGGCGGCGGGCAAGAAGCCGACCGAGAGCGTACCCGCCGCCGCGCTGCACGTGGGTACCAGCGATCCCCGTACGCTGATCATGAACAATCTGCGGCAGAGCGGGATCTTCGTCGCCCTCGTCGTGATCGTCGCGCTCTTCGCGTTCCTGACCGACGGCCTCTCGCTGAGCCCGGGCAACATCACCAACATCGTCCTGCAGTACTCCTACATCCTCGTGCTCGCGATCGGCATGGTCATCGTGATCATCGGCGGGCACATCGACCTCTCGGTCGGCTCGGTGGTCGCCCTGACCGGCGCGGTCTCCGCCGTGGTCGTCATCCGGCAGGGCCATCCGTGGTGGGTCGGCGTGCTGGCCGCCCTGGCCGTCGGAATCGCGGTCGGTGCCTGGCACGGCTTCTGGGTGGCGTACGTCGGCATTCCGGCCTTCATCGTGACCCTGGCCGGCATGCTGCTGTTCCGCGGCCTCACCCTGCGGGTGCTCGACAACATCTCGCTGTCGCCGTTCCCGGCCGAGTACAACCGGATCGCCGCCGGCTTCCTCAACGGCCTGATCGGCGGCGACGGCTACGACGCCTTCACCCTGCTCATCGGTGCGATCGGGGTGGCCGGCTACGTGGTGAGCTGCTTCCGTACCCGGGTCGCGCGCATCCGGTACCAGCAGCCGGTCGAGTCGTTCGCGCTGTTCGTCGCGCGGATGACACTGGTCGGCGCCGTGGTCATGTACTTCGCCTGGCAGTTGGCGCACGCGCGCGGTCTGCCGATCGTGCTGATCATCCTCGCGGCGCTGGTGCTCGTCTACGGCCTGCTCACCCGCCGCACCGTCTTCGGCCGGCAGGTCTACGCGATCGGCGGCAACCTCTCCGCGGCGATGTTGTCAGGCGTGAAGGTCCGCACCGTCAACTTCTGGATCTTCGTCAACATGGGCTTCCTGTCCGCCGTGGCGGGCATCATCTTCTCGTCGCGCTCCAACGGCGCACAGCCCGCGGCCGGCAACATGTTCGAGCTCGACGCGATCGCCGCGGCCTTCATCGGCGGCGCGGCGGTCACCGGTGGCGTGGGCACCGTCGTGGGTGCCATGGTAGGCGGCCTGATCATGGCGGTGATGAGCAACGGCATGCAGTTGATGGGCGTGGACCAGTCGTTGCAGTCGGTGGTCAAGGGCCTGGTGCTGCTGATCGCCGTGGCCTTCGACGTCTACAACAAGCGACGTGCTGGCGCGAGCCGCTGACGGGTTCGCCGGTGGGCCGACCGGGGCCGGTCGGCCCACGCTTGACGTCGCTGTCAGGTCTTGGAAACACTCCCTCGCGTCAGATGTCCGTCCCATCGCGGCCTGACGCCGGAGGTCGGAGTGGTCCAGGAGGCGATCCGCCGACGCAACGCCGGCACGCTGCTGCGGCACGTGCACCTCGGTGGTCCGGTGTCCCGCGCCGGGCTGGCCGAGCGGATGGGCCTCAATCGCAGCACCATCATGGCTCTGACCACCGAGCTGACCCGGGTGGGCCTGGTCCAGGAGGAGCCGCCCCCGGACACCGGGCGCGCCGGCCGGCCCTCGCTGCTGGTCCGGCCGACGGACCGGTGCTACGTGCTGGCCTTCGATGTCGCGGTGGACCGGCTGGTCGCCGCCCGCGTCGGGCTCGGCGGATCCATCCTGGAGCGTCGGGAGGCGGCGCGCCCGCGCGCCGGACCAGACCTGCATCGGGTGGCCGAGGTCCTCGCCCACTTCGGTCGTCAGCTGCACCGCGCGGCCGGGCCGGAGGCGACCTGTGTGGGTGTGGGCGCCTCGTACTGCGGCATGATCCGGCCCGGCGACGGCATGGTGCGTTTCGGGCCGGACCTGGGCTGGGTGGACCAGGCGTTCGGGGTCGAACTCGGCCGCCGCCTCGGGCTCGGCCTGCCCGTGGCGGTGGGCAACGAGGCTCACCTCGGCGCGCAGGCCGAGCAGCAACGCGGGGCCGGTGTCGGCCTCGACAACCTCGTCTACCTGCACGGCGATGTCGGTGTCGGCGGTGGCATCATCGTCGGCGGGCGACTGCTGGGCGGCGACGGCGGCTACGGCTGCGAGCTGGGGCACATGGTGGTCAACCCGTACGACGGTCGGCCCTGCGGCTGCGGCTCGTCCGGCTGCCTGGAGGCGGAGGTCGGTGAGCGGGCCCTGCTCGACGCCGCCGGTCGGCCGGCCGAGCTGTTCGGCCGGGACGCGATCCGATCCGTGGTCGACGACGCCGACCGCGGTGACCCGATGGCCCGGGAGGCGCTGCGCCGCGTCGGCGACTGGCTCGGCATCGGCGTGGCGAACCTGATCAATCTGTTCAACCCGGGAATGGTGATCTTCGGCGGGATGCTGTGTGACCTGTATCCCGGCGTGGCGTCGCAGGTACGCGGGCGGATCTGCCGCAACGTGCTGCCGGTCGCTCGGGAACAGGTACGGCTGCGCACCGCGGCCCTCGGCGGCGACGCGACTCTGGTCGGTGCGGCCGAACTCGGCTTCGCCCCGCTGCTCGCCGACCCGTTGGGCCTGCTCGCCGCCTCGGCCCGCCGGCGCTGACCCGTCGGGGTCAACGCCGGCGAGCAGGAGATCAGGCGCGGCTCCATCGCTGGTTGGCGGCGGTATGGCAGCTCCAGACGAGCACGGTGGTCCCGTTGGCGGTCCCGTTGTTGTTGACGTCCAGGCAGAGGTTGGGAAAGCGGACACTGCTGATGGTGCCGTTGCCGTTGAAGGTCCACTGCTGGTTGGTGCCGCCGTTGCAGTCCCATATCTGCACCGGCGTGCCGGCGGTCGCGTTCGTCGAGATGTCGAGGCACTTGCCGAGCACCTGAAGGGCCTGACCGCTCTGGGTGAAGCTCTGGTTGCTGCCGCCGTGGCAGTCCCAGATCAACGTCGCGGTGCCGTTGGCGGTGCCACCGTTGTTGACGTCCAGACAGCGGCCGGACGACTCGCTGCGCAGCCGGAAGGTGGTCGGCGTCGGCGGGTTGGTCGTCCCGCCACCGCTGACCCGGTACACCACCGTGCCGTGCGCCGGCACGCTGGCCGAGATGGCACCGGTGCTGGTCGAGGTGCCGTTGGTCCAGGCGTCGAGCAGGGTGAACGAACTGCCCGACTTGCCGATCGCCGCCGCGGTGGTGGCGACGGTGGTGGTCGAGCTGCCCTGGTTCAGCAGGGCGACGGCGACGTCGCCGTTGGCCAGCCGCTTGGCCAGCACCCGGCGGGTGCCGTCGTTGGACACCTGCACCGCCTGCAACGCGAGCGGATCCTGGTTGATGGCGATCAGGTTCTGGTTCCGCAGGATGTTCAACGTCGCCGCGTTGGCGTTGCGGATGTCGTTGCCGGCGATCAGCGGTGCGGCCATGATCGACCAGAGGGCGAAGTGGCTGCGCATCTCGGTGTCGGTCATCCCACCGTTGCCGACCACGAGCATGTCCGGGTCGTTGAACGAGCCCGGCGAGGCGTACGACGCGATCGGCACGTTGACGTTGACGATGTTCTGGATGCCCATCGGGTAGCCGTTGGTCTGACCGGTGTTCCACGAGTTGGTGATGTCCTCGGTGGTCCGCCACATGTTGGCCACGTCGCCCCAGTTGCGCTGCGGGCCGGTCTTCTCGTGGATGCTGTTCGGGTTGATGCTGTAGACGATCGGCCGGCCGGTGGCCGCGAGGGCGTCACGCATCAGGGCGAAGCCCGCGATCTGGTCGTTGATGGTGCCCCAGGGCGAGCACCAGTCGTACTTGAGGAAGTCGACCCCCCAGGCGGCGAACTGCCGGGCGTCCTGGTACTCGTGTCCGAGGCTGCCGGTGGAGCCGGGCCACGCCCCGAAGTACTGGGCGCAGGTCTTCTCCCTCGGCACCTGGTAGAGGCCGAAGAGCAGGCCACGGGCGTGCAGGTAGTCGCCGAGCGCCTTCATGCCGCTGGGGAAACGGCCCGGGTCGGCCTGCAGGTTGCCCTGCGCGTCGCGGTTCGGGTTGAACCAGCAGTCGTCGACGACGACGTACTTGTAGCCGAGGTCCCGCATCCCGTTGGCCACGATGGTGTCGGCCATCTGCCGGATCAGCGTTTCGTTGATGTTGCAACCGAAGGTGTTCCAGGTGTTCCACCCCATGGGGGGAGTGCGGGCCACGCCGTTGTTCAGCGCCTGCGCGGGTTTCGGGGAGTGGAACCCGTCGACGACGACCGTGGCGAGCGTCAACATCAGGACACTCAGGACGGCCAACCATCGTGGTCGTACGCGCATTCGAACCTCCTTGGAGACGTGCTGTTCGTTGGGTGACCATCCACGAGTGGCGGGGGAGCACAGGTGTCGTCGGAAGGCGAAGGGCAGATCAGGCGTCGCCTGCTCGTCGCCGGTCGGACGGGAGCCACCGGACCGTGGCGGGGATGCCTGCCGCCGACGGTGCGCGCGCGAATCGAGCTGGCCGTCACTGTCGCCGCGCCAGCCGTGTCCGGTGCGGTCGTCCACCCGGGCAGATGGCGCGTAGATGTCGGCAATGTTATCGCTGACATCTACTTCTGTAAATCGGCCTCCGATGATCGACTGGGGCTTCTGGTTGCTCAGGATCCGACGACGGTTGGCATCCTGCGCCTGAACGAGCACGTCAGGGCAGTTCTCCGGCCGGACGGTGACCCGGGTGCCGATTGCGATGCCGGCGAGCCGGCCGCCGAGAAGATCATTTCAAGGAAACCGAGTTGTTAACGCTAATTTCGTGTCCACCACCCGGCCTGCCGTACGGTGGTGTCGATCTTTCGCCGGCGGACGGGGCGGCGGGGTGCGCTCCGCCGGGTGCCTCGCGGGAGTGGTACCCGGCGTATGCGGCGGGAACGGGGACGGCGGGTGCCCGGCCGCCAGGGATGGACCTTCCGATCGGACGGCGACGGTCGCGGGGCGTGACGGGTGTTCGTGTCGGCCGCCTTCGGTGGCCGGCACGCACCCACGTTGAGGTGCGAAAAGAGGAGTCGGTGGCGGTGTCGCCAGCGGCCGGTCGGGGTGGTCGGCGTCACGGTGCGCTCCGTTACGTACCTGTTGCCGGGAGGTGTCTTGACGGCGCCTGATGTGAGCGTTAACACTGAGGGCTGTCATCGGCCGGAGGTGAAGATGAGCGGTGTGGACGAAGCAGACGACCGGTACGTCGTCGGCGTCGACTACGGCACCCTGTCAGGGCGGGCCCTGGTGGTCCGGGTCCGCGACGGTGCCGAGCTGGGGACGGCGGTGCACGAGTACCGCAACGCGGTCATCAGCTCCGCCCTGCCGGATGACGGCACCCCGCTGCCGCCCGACTGGGCGTTGCAGGATCCTCAGGACTACCGCGACGTGCTGCGGTACGCCGTGCCGGCGGCCGTCGCCGCCGCCGGGATCGACCCCGGCGACGTCGTGGGTGTCGGCATCGACTTCACCGCCTGCACGGTGCTCCCCACGCTCGCCGACGGAACCCCGCTGTGCGAGGTGCCGGAGCTGCGTCAGCGCCCGCACTCCTGGGTGAAGCTCTGGAAGCACCACGCCGCCCAGCCGCACGCCGACCGGATCAACGCGATCGCCCACGAGCGCCGCGAGCCGTGGATCGGCCGCTACGGCGGCAAGATCTCCGCCGAATGGCAGTTCGCCAAGGGTCTGCAGATCCTGGAGGAGGACCCGGAGGTCTACCGGCGGGCCGAGCGCTTCATCGAGGCCGCGGACTGGATCGTGTGGCAGCTCTGTGGCGTCGAGACACGCAACGTCTGCACGGCCGGCTACAAGGGCATCATGCAGGACGGCAAGTATCCGTCGGTGGACTACCTGACCGCGCTCAACCCCGCGTTCGGCGACTTCGTGGCCAAGCTGGACGGTCCGCTGATGCCGCTGGGCGCCAAGGCGGGCGAGTTGGCCCCGCACGCCGCCAGCTGGACCGGCCTGCCGGCGGGGATCGCCGTCGCCGTGGGCAACGTCGACGCACACGTCACCGCGGCCTCCGCGCAGGCGCTCAACCCCGGTCGGCTGGTGGCCATCATGGGCACCTCCACCTGTCACGTGGTCAACGGCAACCACCCGGCCGAGGTTTCCGGCATGTGTGGCGTGGTCGACGGCGGCATCAGCGCCGGCGCGTGGGGCTACGAGGCCGGGCAGAGCGGTGTCGGCGACATCTTCGGGTGGTTCGTCAAGCACGCCGCCCCGGCCGGGACGGACTCGCACGAGCGGCTCACCGAGCTGGCCGCGGCCCAGCCGGTCGGCGCCCACGGGCTGGTCGCGCTCGACTGGTGGAACGGCAACCGGTCGCTGCTGGTGAACCACGATCTCAGCGGGATGATCATCGGCCTGACCCTGGCCACCCGGCCCGAGGACATCTACCGGGCCCTGCTGGAGGCGACGGCGTACGGCACACGGATGATCATCGAGGCCTTCGTCGAGGCGGGGGTCAAGGTCGACGATCTGGTGATCGCTGGCGGCCTCACCTCGAACGAGCTGCTGATGCAGATCTACGCCGACGTCACCAACCGGCCGCTCGGCATCATCGGCTCCGCGCAGGGACCGGCGCTCGGCTCGGCCATCCACGCCGCCGTCGCCGCCGGCGTGCACCCCTCGATCCAGGAGGCCGCGCAGGCGATGGGCCGGGTACGGGAGGCGGTCTACCGGCCGGACCCGGACCGGGTTCGCGCGTACGACGCGCTCTACGCCGAGTACCGGACGCTGCACGACCACTTCGGTCGGGGCGCCAACGACGTGATGCTGCGTCTGCGGGCGATCCGGAACACGGCCGTCGAGCAGGCCGCCGCACGGAAGGGAGCGTCGGCATGAACGCCGAACTGACCCGTCAGGTGAACGAGCTGCGTGAGAGCGTCGCCCGCCTGCACGCTGAGCTGACCCGGTACAACCTGGTCGCCTGGACGGCGGGCAACGTCTCCGCGCGGGTGCCCGGCCACGACCTCATGGTGATCAAGCCCAGCGGTGTCGACTACGACGACCTCTCGGCGGAGAACATGGTGCTCTGCGACCTCGACGGCCGACCCGTGGCGGGGGAGTTGTCACCGTCGAGCGACACCGCGGCGCACGCCTACGTCTACCGGGCCATGCCGGAGGTCGGCGGCGTCGTGCACACCCACAGCACGTACGCCACCGCCTGGGCGGCGTGTGGTGAGTCGATCCCGTGCCACCTGACCGCACAGGCCGACGAGTTCGGTGGGGAGATCCCGGTCGGGCCGTTCGCGCTGATCGGCGGTGACGACATCGGCAAGGGGATCGTCAGCACCCTCACCGGCCACCGCTCGCCAGCGGTGCTGATGCGCAACCACGGCGTCTTCACCATCGGAGGCAACGCCCGGGCCGCGGTCAAGGCCGCGGTCATGTGCGAGGACGTCGCCCGGACCGCACACCTGGCGCGGGTGCTGGGCCAGCCGGTGCCGATGGCGCAGGCCGACATCGACGCCCTCTACGACCGCTACCAGAACGTCTACGGCCAACGTTCCTCGCCTCCGGCGAACTCCTAGCCGGTCCCGGGCCGTCTGCGGGCGGGCCGGGACCAGATCCGCACCACCAGCGCGCGCCGCTCGGGTACGTCGACGGACGGCGTGGACACCCGCACCCACCCGAGGAGATCCGATGAGAAACATGCGAACGTCCCTGGCGCCACGGCGCGCCGTCGCAGTCATCGCCGCCGTCCTGCTCGCCGGCACGGTGGCGGCGTGCGGCAACAGCGACACCGGCGGCGGCGGCGAGGCCACCGACGACGGCAAGATCGTCCTGGGCTTCTCCCAGGTCGGCGCGGAGAGTGGCTGGCGTACGGCCAACACCAACTCCATCAAGGAGGCCGCGACCGAGGCGGGCATCGAGCTGAGGTTCGACGACGCCCAGCAGAAGCAGGAAAACCAGATCAAGGCGATCCGCAACTACATCCAGCAGAAGGTCGACGTGATCGCCTTCTCGCCGGTGGTGGAGTCCGGCTGGGACACGGTGCTCAAGGAGGCCAAGGACGCCGACATTCCGGTCATCCTGACCGACCGCGCCGTCGACTCGGCCGACACGTCGCTGTACAAGACCTTCCTCGGCTCGGACTTCGTCAAGGAGGGCCGCCTCTCCGGCGAGTGGCTGGTGGAGAACTCCAAGGCCGCGACCGGCGACGTGAACATCGTCGAGCTGCAGGGCACCACCGGCTCGGCCCCGGCCAACGACCGGAAGAAGGGCTTCGCCGAGGCGATCGCCGCCGACCCCAAGCTGAAGGTCATCGCCTCTCAGTCGGGTGACTTCACCCGGGCCGGTGGCAAGCAGGTCATGGAGCAGTTCCTGAAGGCCCACCCGAAGATCGACGTGCTCTTCGCGCACAACGACGACATGGGCCTCGGCGCGCTGGAGGCGATCACCGCGGCGGGCAAGGAGCCCGGCAAGGACATCACCATCATCACCATCGACGCGGTCAAGGACGGCATGCAGGCCCTGGCCGACGGCAAGTTCAACTTCATCGCGGAGTGCAGCCCGCTGCTCGGCCCGCAGCTGATGGACCTGGCCAAGAAGGTGCACGCCGGCGAGGAGGTGCCTGCTCGGATCGAGACCGAGGAGACCACCTTCACCCAGGAGCAGGCCAAGGAGGCCCTGCCCAACCGCAAGTACTGATCGACGCACGGGGTCGCCGCTGATGTGGCGACCCCGCCGCGTCGCCCACTCCTGACGGAATGGGCGCCTGGCCCGACAACGTGGCACCCGCCCGGCCGGCCCTACAGGGCCGGCCGGGCGGGTGCCACGGGGAGGCCATGGCCCTTCCGTGCCGATCGAACCCAGAAGAGGTCTGATGGGATGACGGATAGCCGTCCGGTCCTGACGATGACCGGGATCAGCAAGTCCTTTCCCGGGGTGCGCGCACTCCACGACGTCGACTTCCGGCTCTTCCCCGGCGAGGTGCACGCCCTGATGGGCGAGAACGGCGCCGGCAAGTCGACCCTGATCAAGGTTTTGACCGGTGTCTATGGCATCGACGAAGGCGTCATCATCCTCGGCGACGAGCAGGTGGCCTTCAGCGGGCCGATGCAGGCGGCCGGCGCCGGGGTCAGCACGGTCTACCAGGAGGTCAACCTCTGCCCCAACCTGTCGGTGGCGGAGAACATCTTCATCGGCCGTGAGCCCCGCCGGTTCGGCGCCGTGCACTGGGCAGAGGTGCGGCGGCGCGCCCGAGCCCTGCTGACCCGGCTGGATCTCGACATCGACGTGACCGCGCCGGTGGCGAGCTACTCGCTGGCCGTACAGCAGATGGTCGCGATCGCCCGGGCGATCGACGTGCGGGCCCAGGTGCTGATCCTGGACGAGCCGACCTCCAGCCTGGACGCCGGTGAGGTGGAGCAGTTGTTCCGCATCATGCGCCAGCTGCGCGACGAGGGCATCGCCATCCTCTTCGTGACCCACTTCCTCGACCAGGTCTACCGGATCGCCGACCGGATCACCGTGCTGCGCAACGGAACCCTGGTCGGCGAGTACCCGACCGCCGAACTGCCCCAGCTCGCGCTGGTGGAGAAGATGATCGGCAAGGATCTCGACGTCCTCGAACGGATCGAGGAGCAGCCTCGGCCGGAGCTGGCGACCCTGGAGGAGGGGACCCCGTTCGTGGAGGTGTCGCAGCTCAGCCGCAGGGGCGCGGTCGCTCCGTTCAGCCTGACCATCCACGCCGGTGAGGTGGTCGGCCTGGCCGGCCTGTTGGGCTCCGGCCGTACCGAGGTGGCGAGGCTCTTCTTCGGCGCCGACCGGGCCGACCACGGTGACGTCGCCGTGAGCGGCGAGCCGGCGAGCCTCCGCAACCCGGTGCAGGCCATCAACCAGGGCATCGGTTTCTGCTCCGAGAACCGGCGGGCGGAGGGGATCATCCCGGACCTGACGGTCCGCGAGAACATGATCCTCGCGATGCAGGCCGCCCGCGGCTGGCTGCGACGCATCCCGCGTCGCCGTCAGGACGAGCTCGTCGACAAGTACATCAAGGCGCTGAGCATCCGCCCCGCGAACCCCGACATGCCGGTACGTAACCTCTCCGGCGGTAACCAGCAGAAGGTGCTGCTGGCCCGGTGGTTGATCACCGAGCCCCGACTGCTCATCCTCGACGAGCCGACCCGAGGCATCGACATCGGCGCCAAGGCGGAGATCCAGAAGCTCGTGGTGCAGCTCTCCGACGGCGGCATGGCGGTGCTGTTCATCTCCGCCGAGTTGGAGGAGGTGCTGCGGCTGAGCCACAAGATCGCGGTGATGCGCGACCGGGAGATGGTCGCGCATCTCGTCAACGACGACACGGTCGACGCCGACCGGGTCATGCAGACCATCGCCACTGGAACCCAGCGGGAGGAGGCGAACCAATGAGCGCGCGCACTGCGTTGGTGCCTCATGACAGCGCGAAACGAAGCGGAGTGCTGTCATGAGCGACGCCAACCTCCGTCTGCGTACCCTGGTCGGTCATCGGCTGTTCTGGCCGGTCGCCGTCCTCGTGGCCATGCTGGCGGCCAACACGATCTACCGCCCCGGCTTCCTCGCCATCGAGGTCAACAACGGGCACCTGTACGGCACTCCGATCGACATCCTGCGGTTGAGCGCGCCGCTGATCCTGGTCGCGCTGGGCATGACCCTGGTCATCTCCACCGGCGGCATCGACCTCTCGGTCGGCTCGATCTGCGCCATCAGCGGCGCCATCGCCTGCCTCTACATCAGCGAGGCGCCGGATCAGAACAATCTCGGCATGGTGTTCACCGCACTCGCGATGGCCCTCGGCGTCGCGCTGGTGCTCGGCGCGTGGAACGGCGTGCTGGTCTCGATCATCGGCATTCAGCCGATCATCGCCACGCTGATCCTGATGGTGGCCGGCCGGGGTCTGGCGCAGTTGATCACCGAGGGTCAGATCATCACCATCAACTCCGGTCCGTACCGGGCGATCGGCCTGGGGCACTTCCTGACCCTGCCGCTGGCGATCTTCATCGCGTTGGGCGCGGCCCTGCTCATCGCGGCGTTCACCCGCCGGACCGCGCTCGGCATGATCGTGGAGTCGGTCGGTGGCAACCGCGAGGCGAGCCGGCTGGCCGGCATCCGGTCGGGACGGGTCGTCTTCCTGGTCTACGTGGTCAGCGCCGCCTGCGCCGCCATCGCCGGCTTCATGATCACCGCGAACGTCTCCAGCGCCGACGGTAACGCCGCCGGCCTCTGGGTGGAGCTCGACGCGATCCTCGCGGTCGTCATCGGTGGCACCTCACTGGCCGGTGGCCGGTTCTATCTCAGCGGCACCATCCTCGGCGCCCTGATCATCCAGACCCTCACCACGAGTGTGTACGCCATGAACATCTCCCCGCAGACCGCGTTGCTGTTCAAGGCGGTCGTCGTCATCGCCGTCTGCCTCATCCAGGCACCGGCCTTCCGCGCCAAGTTCGGCCGGCGCAGGCGTGGCACCCCGCCCCCGCCGGCCCCGTCGCCGCAGCGGCAGAAGGAGGAGGTGCCGGCATGAGCGTCAGCTCGCTGACCACCAGGCCGAGCTGGGCCAAGCTGCCCCGGCGGCAGATGCCGGTGCTGGCCACCCTCGCCCTGCTGCTGGTGATGTACGGCATCGGGGTGTCCCAGTACCAGGCGTTCTCGAACGTCCAGGTCATCTTCAACATCTTCATCGACAACGGGTTCCTGCTCGTCATCGCCGTCGGGATGACCTTCGTCATCCTCACCGGCGGTATCGACCTGTCGGTGGGGTCGGTGGCCGCGATGACCGCGATGGTCTCGGCATGGCTGCTCCAGTCGGGCCTGCCGGCCCTGCTGGTGCTGGTCATCGCCCTGCTCATCGGCCCGCTGCTCGGGTTCCTGATGGGCTGCGCGATCCACTTCTTCGACATCCAGCCGTTCATCGTCACCCTGGCCGGGATGTTCTTCGCCCGCGGCATGTGCACGTTCATCAGCAACGCGTCGATCCCCATCACCGACGGCTTCTGGACCACGATGTCGCAGTACCGGATCGGGGATCCCCGCGGCAACTTCGTCTCGGTCAGCGTGATCGTCGCGTTCGTCGTGGTCCTGGTCGCCGCGTACGTGCTCGCGTACACCCGGCTGGGCCGCAACGTGTACGCGATCGGCGGCAACCCGCAGTCGGCGCTGCTGATGGGCCTGCCGCTGGGGCGTACCCGGATCGCGGTCTACACCATCAGTGGCCTGTGCGCGGCGATCGGCGGGATCCTGCTGTCGTTCTACACGCTCTCCGGCGCGCCGCTGATCGCGGTGGGAATGGAACTCGACGTGATCGCGGCCGTGGTCATCGGCGGCACCGTGCTCACCGGTGGCTCCGGGTACGTCTTCGGCACCGTGCTCGGGGTCCTGGTGCTCGGCGTGATTCAGACTTTGATCACTTTCGATGGCAGCCTGAACTCCTGGTGGACCAAAATTGTGATCGGCGGCCTGCTCTTCGCGTTCATCCTGCTCCAGCGCCTGATCGGCATCCGCTACAAGTAACCGCCCCTCTCGCGGAAGGCAACTCCCATGGCAACACACCCTGCACCCGAGGTCTGGTTTCTCACCGGAAGCCAGGCGATGTACGGCGAGGACACCCTCCGGCAGGTGGCCGACCAGTCCCGTCAGATCGCCGCCCTGCTCGACGATTCGCCGCACATCCCTGCCCGGGTGGTCTGGAAGCCGGTCCTGACCACCAGCGCCGACATCCTGCAGATCTGCCGGGATGCCGCCGTGCAGGGTGCGGTCGGGGTCATCGCCTGGATGCACACCTTCTCGCCGGCGAAGATGTGGATCTCCGGCCTGGACACGCTGCGCACGCCGTTGCTGCACCTGCACACCCAGGCCAACGTCCGGCTGCCATGGGACGAGATCGACATGGACTTCATGAACCTCAACCAGGCCGCCCACGGCGACCGGGAGTTCGGGTTCATCCAGACCCGGCTGGGCGTGGCCCGCAAGACGGTCGCCGGGCACGTCTCCGACCCGCGGGTGGTGACCCGGGTCGGCGCGTGGACCAGGGCGGCGATCGGCTGGTCGGCGATGCGTTCGTTACGCCTGGCCCGCTTCGGCGACAACATGCGCGACGTGGCGGTGACCGAGGGGGACAAGGTCGAGGCGGAGCTGCGCTTCGGTGTCTCGGTGAACACCTACGGGGTCAACGACCTGGTGCGGGTGGTCGACGAGGTTGCCGAGGCGCAGATCGACGACCTGGTCAAGGAGTACGACGACACCTTCCGGGTCGCCGCCGAACTGCGGCCCGGCGGTGAGCGGCACGACTCGCTGCGCTATGCCGCCCGGCTGGAGCTGGGTCTGCGTACGTTCCTGGATGCGGGCGGGTTCCGCGCGTTCACCACGAACTTCGAGGATCTCGGTGGCCTGCGCCAGCTGCCCGGCATCGCCGTGCAGCGGCTGATGGCCGACGGCTACGGCTTCGGCGGTGAGGGGGACTGGAAGACCTCGGTCCTCGTGCACACGCTGAAGGCGATGGCGGTGGGCACCGACGGCGGAACGTCGTTCATGGAGGACTACACCTACGACCTGACGCCCGGAGAGGAGCTGATCCTCGGCGCCCACATGCTGGAGGTGTGTCCGACGATCGCCGCCGGCGTGCCGAACGTGGAGATTCACCCACTCGGTATCGGCGGTCGGGAGGACCCGGTCCGGCTGGTCTTCGACGCGGAGCCGGGCCCGGCGGTGGTGCTCGGCCTGGCCGATATGGGCGAGCGGTTCCGGTTGGTGGCCAACGAGGTCGACGTGGTGCCCCCGCCGCAGCCGCTGCGGCGGTTGCCGGTGGCCCGGGCGGTCTGGCGGCCACGGCCGCACCTGGCTGGCTCGGCCGAGGCATGGATCACCGCGGGCGCTCCGCACCACACGGTGCTGTCGCAGGCGGTGGGGGTGGAGGAGCTGCACGACCTCGCCGAGATGAGCCGCACCGAGCTCGTCGTCATCGACGCCGACACCGAGCCCCGCCGGTTCGCCGACGAGCTCCGATGGAACCAGGCGTACTACCGTCTCGCCCGGGGCTTCTGAACGATGATGCGGCTCTGACGGCGCTCCGTACTGCCGCGGTGGCCGTCGGACGACCAGCACCGTCCGACGACCGAGGTCGTCCGTCAAGCCCTCTCCGGCGGCCCGAGTGCTCGGGCCGACCGGGTTCCCGGCCGGTGTGCCATCCCCACCGGCCGGGAACCACCTGACGCCGCTGCCGGGGCAGTGGCCGTAGCGTGTTCCCACCCCGCTGGTTCAGCTGCGCCAGGCCGGCTCTGACCGGGCCGTGGGAGCTCTCCCGTCACGCAGTGGAAGTCGTCGATGTTACGTCTTGACTAACGGCGTGTTATCGCTCACAGTCGACAGTGAAGACGGACGATATCTGTGGCTGCCGGGCCCTAGCGCGTCTCTTCGAAAAGCATGATCGCGTGGCTTTCCCCTGGGCGGGGTGCTGTTGTTAGCGATCACATCTTGCTCGGGGGAACCCGCCGCAGTAGCGACCGTCCCGTGTGATCGTTCGGCTTCTCAACAGCTTGGTAAGGAGGATCATGGCTACCTCAGGCGAGGTCTCGTGGGCCCTGCCGCGGCGGCGCGGGTGGTTGTCGCGGGTCGCCGCCGCGGCCGCGGCGCTGGTGGTGGGTGGCACCCTCGTGGCGGTGGCGCCGTCACCGGCGTCGGCCGCGACGGTGGACACGAATGCCTGGTACGTCTTGTTGAACCGCAACAGCGGCAAGGCGTTGGACGTGTACAACCTGGCCACCAACGACGGGGCGCGGATCACCCAGTGGGCCCGGAACAACGGCAACCAGCAGCAGTGGCAGTTCGTCGACTCCGGCGGCGGCTACTACCGGCTGAAGTCACGGCACTCGGGCAAGGTGCTGGACGTCTACAACTTCTCCACCGCCAACGGTGCCAGCATCGTTCAGTGGGCCGACGGCAACGGAACGAATCAGCAGTTCCGGCTGGCGGACTCGGCCGGCGGGTACGTGCGGTTGATCAACCGGAACAGCAACAAGGTGGTGGAGGTGCAGAACGCTTCCACCGCCGACGGCGGCAACATCGTGCAGTACGACGACTGGGGCGGCAACAACCAGCAGTGGCAACTGGTCCGGGTCGGTGACGCCGGCACCCCGGGCAACCCCGGTGGCAACTTCACCAACCCGGTGGTCTGGCAGGACTTCGCCGACGTCGACATCATCCGGGTCGGCGACGTCTACTACATGTCCGCCTCGACCATGCACTACTCGCCGGGCGCGCCGGTGCTGCGCTCGTACGACCTGGTGAACTGGGAGTTCGCCGGGCACTCGGTGCCACGACTGGACTTCGGCACCAAGTACGACATGGGCAGTGGGCAGCATGCGTACGTGGACGGCATCTGGGCCTCGACCCTGAACTACCGGCAGAGCAACCAGACGTACTACTGGGCCGGGTGCATCGACTTCGCCCAGACACACATCTACACCGCGTCTTCCGTCGACGGCACCTGGAGCCGGCACGCCACCATTCCCAACTGCTACTACGACGCCGGCCTGTTGATCGACGACAACGACACCATGTACGTCGCGTACGGCAACGGCACCATCAGCGTGGCGCAGCTGTCGGCGGACGGACGCACCCAGGTGCGGGCCCAGCAGGTGTACCAGACGCCGTCGAGCATCGGCACCCTGGAAGGGGCGCGCTTCTACAAGCGCAACGGCGCCTACTACATCTGGCTGACCCGCCCCGCCAACGGCCAGTACGTGCTGAAGTCCACCAACGGTCCGTTCGGCCCGTACGAGCAGCGACAGGTGCTGCTCAACATGCAGGGCCCGATCTCCGGCGGCGGGGTGCCCCACCAGGGCGGCCTGGTGCAGACCCAGAACGGCGCCTGGTACTACATGGCGTTCACCGATGCCTACCCGGGTGGCCGGATGCCGACGCTGGCACCCATCACCTGGACCGCCGACGGCTGGCCGCAGGTGCAGACGGTCAACGGCGCCTGGGGCGTCAACTACCCCAACCCGTTGCCGCTGCGGCCGGTCAAGCCCCTCACCGGTGCCGACACCTTCGCCGGCACCACCCTGGGCCCGCAGTGGGAGTGGAACCACAACCCGGACAACAGCCGGTGGTCGGTCAGCAACGGGCTGCGCCTGCAGACCGCGACCGTCACCAACGACCTCTACCGGGCACGCAACACGGTGACCCACCGCATCCAGGGGCCGACCTCGACCGCGACGATCGAGCTCGACTACTCCACGATGCGCGACGGTGACCGTACCGGGCTGGCCATGCTGCGGGACGCCTCGGCCTGGATCGGCGTCCGGCGGGACAACGGGGCCACCCGGGTGGTGATGACCAACGGCCTGACCATGGGCAGCAACAACTGGGACACCACCAGTACGGGCAGCGAGATCGCCAGCGCGGCGGTCTCCGGGGGGCGGATCTGGTTGCGGGCCAACGCCGACATCAGACCGGGCAGCGGCCGGCAGGCACGCTTCTCGTACAGCACCGACGGAGTCAACTTCGTCTCGTTGGGCAACGCCCTGACGCTCAACAACAACTGGACGTTCTTCATGGGATACCGGTTCGCCATCTTCAACCACGCCACCCAGGCACTGGGCGGCGCGGTGACAGTGCGACGCTTCGAGTTGACCACGCCGTGATCCTGCTGATCACGCGAACCTCGGAGCGGGTGCGGCGCTCACCTCCGGCAGCGCCGCCCGCCGGGGCGGAGGTCACCGTACTCCGGTGACCCGCGGGTGGTGCCCGGTGATGGACCGGGCGCCACCCGCGTACGCCTGGACGGGGTCCGTCCGTACGCTGCGGCCGGACCCCACGGGTGTGGCGGTGGCCCGGCCTCCGCCACGGCCAACGGTGCGGCCAGATCATCTTTGTCAATCGTTATCGATGACGAGACCGACATCCGGCACACGTCCTTGACCTCCCGGCGTCCGGAGACGGCGCTGGCGTAGACTGTGCGTGATCTAGCGCTCTCCACCCGGTCGGCACGGGCCGGTGTGGGCGCCGCGCGAGGGGTTCTCTCTATCCAGGCCGTGCCAGTCAGCGTCGACGGGCAGCGGCGACCGACGGGCATGCGGGGAGTGTGAGATGGCCGTACGCGATCCTGCGATGACGGACGTGGCCCGCCTCGCTGGTGTCTCTCACCAGACGGTGTCGCGAGTGCTCAACGGTCACCCCAACGTGCGTGAGCAGACGCGGTTGCGGGTCCAGGCTGCCATCGCCGAGCTGGGCTACCGGCCGAACCGGGCGGCCCGCGCGTTGGTCACCGGTCGATCGCAGGTGATCGGCGTGGTCGCCCAGAACACCACCCTCTACGGTCCGGCGTCGCTGCTGGCCGCGCTGGAGCAGACCGCCGCCGAGGCGGGTTTCGCGGTCAGCGTGGGCAGCGTGCGGGATCTCGATCACCGTTCGATCTCCGCGTCGGTCGAGCGGCATCTGGCACACCGGGTCGCCGGCATCGTCGTGATCGCTCCGGTGGAGTCGGCCGGCGAGGCGCTGGAGCGGCTACCGAAGGACGTCCCACTGGTCACCGTCGACGGGGATCCCCGCCGGCCGATGCCGCTGGTGACGGTCGACCAGACCGCCGGTGCCCGGGCCGCCACCCAGCACCTGCTCGACGCCGGCCACCGCACGGTCTGGCACGTGTCCGGGCCGTCCGACTGGTTCGACAGCGCCGGCCGTATCGAGGGCTGGCGGGCGGCGTTGCTCGCGGCCGGAGCGGAGATACCGCCGTTGGTACCGGCGGACTGGTCTGCCGCGGCCGGCTACCGGTGCGGCCAGATGCTGGCCCGGATGCCCGACGTCACCGCGGTCTTCACCGCCAACGATCACCTGGCCCTCGGGGTGCTGCGAGCGCTGCACGAGCACGGCCGCCGGGTACCCGACGACATCAGCGTGGTCGGCTTCGACGACGTCCCCGAGGCCGCCTACTTCATCCCGCCGCTGACCACCGTGCGACCGGACTTCGGCGCGGTGGCCCGGGCGAGCCTGGCGATGCTGCTGGCCCAGATCGGGTCGGCCAGCGGCGGCGCGTTGCGTGAGACCATCGCGCCGTCCCTGGTGCCCCGTCAGAGCGTCGGCCCGCCGCCCCGTCGCTGAGTCGACCGCTGCGGCTCCGTCGCTGTCCGCCCCGAGGCCGGGTGCCCGGCCCGGGGTTGCCGGGCCGGGCACGTCCGTCTCTCGGATCAGCTGGCGGTGCAGGTCGGGGTGCCGGACGGGCCGACACCGGTGCCCTGGAAGCCGAACTCCGTGTTACCTCCCGCGCTGACCTGGCCGTTGTAGCTCACATTGCTGAACGCCACCGTCCCGGTACCGCCGCTGGCCTGGGCGTTCCAGGTGCCGGTGACCGCCGAGCCGGAGGGCAGCGTGATCCGCACCGTCCAGCCGCGGATCGCCGACGAGCCGGCGACCACCCGCACGGTGGCCACGAAGCCCCCGTTCCACGAGTTCAGCGACACCGAGGCCGTGCAGGCGCCACCGGTCGGGGGTGGGGTCGTGGTCGGCGGCGGGTTGGTCGGGGTGGGTCCGGAGACGCTGTTCAACGCGTTGAGCACCGAGTTGTACGCGGCCTTCTTGTTGCCGCTGCGGTCGAAGAGCAGCGGGTTGTCGCTGCGCCACGAGTCGCTGTCGCGCACCCCCCAGACGGTGATGCCGGTGCAGCGGGTCACGGCGAGGCAGGCGCGGGTCACCCGCTCGTAGATGCTGGCCTGGTTGCCACCCTGCTCGACGTCGAGCTCGGTGATCTGCACGTCGATGCCGAGATCGGCGAAGCGTTGCAGGTTCGCCTGGTAGTCGCTGGCGAGCGTGGTGCCCAGGTGGGACTGGAAGCCGACGCAGTCGATCGGCACGCCGCGGGCCTTGAAGTCACGCACCATGTTGTATATGCCGGTGGACTTCGCGTTGATCCCGTCGGTGTTGTAGTCGTTGTAGCAGAGCTTGGCGCCGGGATCGGCGGCGCGGGCCGCCCGGAACGCGGCTTCGATCCAGTCGTTGCCGGTGCGCTGCAGGTTCGAGTCACGCCGGCCGCCGCTGCCGCCGTCGGCGAACGCCTCGTTCACCACGTCCCACGAGTGGATCTTGCCGCGGTAGTAGCTGGCGACCCTGGTGACGTGGTTGATCGCGGCGTTGCGCAGCGCGCTGCCGGACATGTTCTGCGCCCAACCGGGCTGCTGGGCGTGCCACAGCAGGGCGTGGCCGCGCACCGACATGCCACGGGAACTGGCGTGGTTGACGATCCGGTCCCCGTTGGTGAAGTTGAAGACGCCCTGCTGCGGTTCGGTGGCGTCCCACTTCATCTCGTTCTCGGCCACCACCGAGTTGAACTCGCGGTTGAGGATGGTGGCGTACTGGCTGTCGGAAAGTCTGTTGGCCGCGACCGCCGCGCCGAAGTAGCGGCCGCTCTGGGCCGCTGCGGCACCCAGCGTGGTGGCGGCGGCGTTGGCGGCCGGCGCGATCAGCGCGATCGGGGCGAGCAGCGCCGCACCGGCGGCGAGGGACAGCAGGACGGTACGCGGCCGGATTCTCGGCGAATCGCCGGTGTTGGAGCTGAGATTCATGACTGGACCTTTCTGGGGTGGTACGGCACGTTGCGGGGACGCGACGGCGGACGATCTGGGCACGGCGGTGCCAGGCCGACGCGGCGACGTGGCACGTCGATGCCAGTGAGATCTGTGGTGTGTCCGCCCGCTCGGGACAGCCGGTTGCCTCGAGGCGGATCGGTGGTGCCGGCCGTCGAGGGTGCCCTCCGCGCGGTTGGTTACGCGCGGCTCCTCGCGGCTCTGGCCCGGACAGGTCGCCGGTCGGCGGCGGTTTCGGTTGACACCCCGCGTCGGCCGGATGGCCGGCGACCTCGAACAGGAGCGTGCCCGTTGCTCCTTGGCCCGAAGCTAGCATGTTATCGATAACATGCTCAAGTGATACCGATTGATGTGAAGGCTGTCGCGAGACGAGCCGATGAGCCGTGACAGCGGCGATGTGTGGGCCAGACGGGTCGGCCCGGTGCCGCAGACGGTCGATCCGCCTGCCACACCGGGCCGCCACCCGGTTACCGGGTCGACTAGATGAACCGCCAGCGGTGGTCGCTCGCGCCGTTGTCGTCCCAGATCACGATCTGGGTGCCCTGGCTGGACGAGGCTCCGTTCACGCCGAGGACCCGTCCGCCGTTGGCGGACTGGATCCGGAAGTAGCCGTTGGCCCCGTACCGCAACCGCCAGCGGTTGCTGGCCGCACCGTTGTCGGCCCACTGCACCACTCGGGCGCCGTTGCCGCTGCCGCCGTTCTCCACACCCAGCACCTTCCCGCTGTGCGAGTTGCGCAGCCGCAGATACCCGTTGCCGTCCACGATCGCGGTCCAGAGGTGGTCCGCCGTGCCGGTGTCGCCCCACTGGATCACGAGGCCGCCATCGGTGGTGGACATGTTCTGCACCCCGAGCACGAGACCGGTGGCCAGGTTCTGGATCCGGCGGGCCCCGTTGGGTACGAACCGCCACTGGTTGTCCGGCGTACCGTTGTCGGGATCCTGCACCACCCGGGCACCCTGGGCGGTGGAGCCGTTGAGAATGGCGAGCAGCTTGCCGGTGTGCCCGTTGCGGATCTTCTGGGAACCGTCGCCCACGTCGACGATCGTCCATCGATGGTCGGCGGTGCCGGTGTCCGACCACTGCACGACCTGTGCGTTGTCGGCGGTGGACATGTTCTGTACGCCGAGCACCTTGGCGCTGTTGGCGTTGCGGAGCTTCACCGTGCTGCCGTCGACGACCAGCTGCCAGTCGTGGTCCAGGGTGCCGGTGTCGCCCCACTGCAGGGCCGGGGCGCCGTCGGCGGTGGACATGTTCTCGATGCCGAGCACCTGGCCGGTGGCGGAGTTGACGAGCCGGAACGTGGCACCGGCGGGGCCGGTCTGGCCGCCGGCGCTCCAGTAGACGGTGTAGTTGTGCCCGTGCGCGTCGTAGAAGGGGATCAGGTTGACCGTGGCGCCGTTGGCGGTGGCGGTGAAAGCGAGTGCTGAGCTGCTGGTCCGGGTGACCGATGTGGTGGCCAGGGCGGGCAGCGCCGACAGCGCGGTGTTGCCGTAGTTGCCGGAGAGCACCGCCGGGCCGTAGGTGAGCGCCACGACGTTCGGGTCGTCGTTGGCGGGCGACACGATCACCCGCATCGGCAGGCGTACGGTGACGGTGTCGCCCGGGCTCCAGGAGCGGGTGAGGGCGGCGTACGTGCCCGGCGTGGTGGCTATGTTCTGCGCTGTTCCGTTGACGCTGACCGTGGCGCCCTGCGTCCAGCTGGGAATGCGGATCCGCATGGTCCACGACCCGCCGACGCTGCCGGCGACGGTGAGGGTCGTGGTGTCGCTGGCCGGGTAGCTGGTGGTCTGGGTGACCGTGATGCCGCGCTGCGACCAGTCGAGCACCGACGGCATGAACAGGTTCACCGTCAGCGTGGTGCCGTTGTGGAAGTAGATCGAATCCATCAGCGTGGTGTTGCTCTCCAGCCCGGTGCCCTGGCAGCACCAGAAGGAGTTGTAGTCGGTGCTCCAGGTACCGCCACCCCAGGCCGGCCCCACCCCGCGCCGGCCGCCGGCCTGTAGGGGCGTGAAGTAGGTGATGTGCCCGTGGTTGTCGGCCGGGTTCTGTGCCCCGACGAGGTGGTTGAGCAGGGCCCGCTCGTAGAAGTCGAAGAATGCCGTCCGGTTCGGGTCGAGCAGCCACAGCTCCCGGGTCAGCTTGAGCATGTTGTAGGTGTTGCAGTGCTCGCAGGTGTCGTTGCGCAGGTATCCGGCGATGGCGTTGGGGGCCCGGAAGTGTTCGGCCTGGCTGTTGCCGCCGATCGCATAGGTGCGGGTGTTGACGGTCAGGTTCCAGGCGTTGCCGGCGATGTCGCGGTAGCGGGTGGTGCCGGTGGCCTTGAACTCCCGGGCCGCCCCGATCCACTTCGGGATCTGGGTGTTGGCGTGCAGGCCGTTGAGTTGGTCGGAGTTGGCGGCGAGGGGGTTGAAGACGGCGGCATGGTCGAAGCGCTGGGCGGCGGTCAGCCAGCGGGCGTCGCCGGTCTGCTGGTACAGGTCGGTCAGCACCGCGTTCATCCCGCCGAACTCGGTGCCCAGCATGGCCTGCATCTGGGCCGAGGTGAGCCGGCCGGTGCGCCAGTCGACCCAGCCGGCGAGCGCCAGCAGGACGTCGCGTGCCTGGGTGTTGCCGATGTGCCGCCACACGTCGAGCAGCCCGGTCATGGTCTTGTGGATGGTGTAGTACGGCACGTTGCCGTTGTTGAGCGTGCGGGCTTCCAGGGCGGTGAAATCGGATTCGGGGTAGCCGCAGAGATACCCCGTGTTGAAGCCGGCCGCCGCGTTGTTGGCCTGGCACTTGGCCAGCTCGGCCACCATCACGTTGGCCTTGTCGCGGCAGTTGGTGTCGCCGAGCACGGCCCACATGTGCGACCAGGCGGTCAGGAAATGCCCCTGAGAGTGGGTGCGGAAGGGGAAGTTCGGTGCTTCCCAGCCACCGGTCGCCGCGGCCCCGCCGGTGGAGAGGCGGTGGTTGGCGCGGAAGTTGTAGAGCAGCCGGTTGACGTCGACGAAGCGCAGATAGTTCAGGGTTCGGTTCTGGTTGTCGAGCCAGCGGCTCGCGGTCAACCGCACCTGCCCCATGTCGAACGCATAGGCGGAGACGCCGATGTCGGGCCGGGCCGGGGGGATCGCCGCGCCGGCGGAGCCGCCGACGAGGTGGGGGCCGACGGCGGTGGCGACGACCGCCGCGCCAGCGGCTTGGAGTACGTGCCGACGATTGAGGGACGGGTACGGCATGACGGCCTCCTGGATTCGGGGCTGATGAATTGCCGGGCACGGGCCGACCGGTGGCGCGTGTCGCGGCGCGGCCGAGCCGGTGCGCCCCGGCGGACGGCCACGCCCCGGCGGACGCGCGGCGTGCGGGGACGGGGCGCCACGCGCGGTGGTGGTAGGTTGGTCGATGATATGACGTATCATCTATGTTATCGCTAACATAGCGGCACCCTCGCGGGCCGCGCAACCCCTGGGTTTCCGGTACGTCGTCAGACCGAAACGGGCCCGCAATGTTCCTCCGCAATCGCGACCGCTGCTCCAGGCCGGCCGGCTCGGGGCGTCCGACGCAGCACCGCATCGTCGGAGCTTGACTCTCGACCCGGTGGAGGTCGGAGAGTCCTCCGGACGCGAGACCGGCCGGCGCCCGCCGGCCCGCGGTGGGCGGGGGGCCATTGTGGTGGCGACTGCAACCCGGTCGGAAGTGCCGGGCAGGTACTGGGCCTGGCTCGGTGGCACGGCGGTGAGTCTGGTCGGTGCGCAGGCCATGGCCTTCGCGATGGGCTGGGTCGCGGCGGGGCAGGGGGGCAGCTTCGCCGCGCTGGTGCTGACCGGGATAACACTGCCCCGGGTGCTCCTGCTCCTGGTGGGTGGGGCGGTTGCCGACCGGGTCGGCGCCTGGCCGGTCATGGTCGGCTCGGACACGGCGATGGTCGTGGTGATGGTGGCGCTGGCCAACGCCGCCTGGTCGTCGACCGACCCACGGTTGCCCCTGCTGCTCACCGCCCTGGCCATCGGGATCGTCGACGCGTTCTACCTGCCGAGCACGGGCTCGATGCCCCGGCGCCTGGTGCCGCCCGTCGCCCTCGCCCGCGCGATGTCTGCCCGTCACCTGGCCGGGCAGCTGGCCCTGTTCGCCGGACCGCCGGTGGGCAGCCTGATCCTGGTCGCGACCGGGCTGGCCGGGGTGGCCCTGGCCAACGCCGCGACCTTCCTGGTGATGCTGTGCGTCCTGGTGGCCCTGCGTCCGCGCGGGGACGGCCTCGAATCGACGGAGGCGGCCCGGTCGGCGGGCGACCGGACGGAGCCGACCCGCCCGGTCTGGCGGACCGCGCTGGACGGGCTACGCCTTGCCTGGCGGCACCGCACGCTGCGGCCGGCGCTGCTGGTCACCGGTGTCGCGGCGGGCTTTCTCCTGCCGGTCCCCTCGCTGCTCGTGCCGCTGCTGGGCCGGGAGCAGGGGTGGTCGTCGCAGGTTGCCGGTGCGGTCGTCGCGGCGGTGGCGCTGGGCACCGTCACCGTCGCGGTGACCGTGCTGGTACGCGGTGCGTTGTCCCGCCCGGGCGTGGCGGCTGCCGCCGGGTTGCTGGTGGCCGCCGTCGGCGTCGCCCTGCTGTTCGCGGGCGGGTCGACGGTACTGGTCGTCGGCGACTGGCCGCTGGCGGCGGTCGGCGCCGGGGTGGTCCTCGGTGCCGGCTCCGGACTCTTCGCCACCCACGTCGGCCCGCTGATCCTGGCTGCCGCGCCGGTCACGCACCTGGGCCGGGTGCAGTCCGTGCTCGTCCTCGTGCAGAGTCTGGCACTGCTGCTGACGACCAACGCGCTCGGCTCGCTCGCCGGAATCGTCGGTGCCGCGGCGGTGCTGTACGCCTGCGCGGGGGTGCTGGCGGCGACCGCAATGGTGGCCCTGACCTCGTCCGCCCTGCGCCGGTGACCCGGCGGACCGGGTCTGTCGCCGAGTCACCGGATTGCTCGCCTCGCCGATCCGCGGCCGGCTAGCCGATCCGCGGCCGGCTAGCCGGTGGTCGGTGCGTAGGTCGCGACGATGACGCCGCTGGCGAAGACCCGCGTGCCGACCAGCGCCAGGGTGGTGCGCGGATCGGCCAGCGCCGCGGAGAGCGACGGCCCGCCGACGATGACCGGATGGATCCAGAAGCGGACCTCGTCCACCAGGCCCGCCTTGACCAGGGCCTGGGTGACCACGCCGTAGCCGTACATCAGGATGTCACCGCCCGGCTGGGCCTTGAGCGCGGTGACGGCCTCGACCAGGTCGCCCTTGAGCACCTCGCTGTTACGCCACTCCGGATCGACAAGGGTGGTCGA
Organism: Micromonospora phaseoli; assembly: GCF_900109115.1. Classification (GTDB taxonomy): domain Bacteria; phylum Actinomycetota; class Actinomycetes; order Mycobacteriales; family Micromonosporaceae; genus Micromonospora; species Micromonospora phaseoli. Next base: position 305,025 of record NZ_FNYV01000002.1, on the reverse strand, counting down.
CGCGACGTACTTCCTGACGTTGTTGAAGTAGGCCGCGCCGGTGCTCGGGTCGCTCTCGTCGCGGGTGGGCCAGGCGGCGGCGAAGCCTTCGTACGTCCGCCGGCCCATCAACAGGGCGTCGGCCACGGCAGTCTGCTCCCCGGCGAAGGCGGCGGCCTCGTCGTCGAAGTAGGGCATCGTCCAGGCGGGTTCGTCGATGACGCCGTCGAGGCTGATGTACGTCGAGTTGATGATCCTGCGCATGTCGGCTCCTTCGGACCGTCGTTGTCAGCGCACCCGATCCTGCCCGCAGCGGCTGACATTCTCCGTCCGGCGCGGCGGTGTCCACTACCGGATCCCGAAATGGCTGACTAAAGTCAGCAATCATGGATCGCGGAATGGTCGAGACGGTACGGCGCTTCAACCGCACCGTGACCCAGCGTGTCGGCGCGCTGGACGACAGCTACCTCGCCCGTGACCGACCGTTGGCACAGTCACGTCTGCTGTGGGAGATCGGCCCGGCGGGCGCCGAAGTCGCGGCCCTGCGGACCCGGCTGGATCTCGACGCGGGTTACCTCAGCCGGCTGCTGCGGACCTTGGAGGGCGCGGGGCTCGTCGTGGTGGGGCCCGGCGAGTCCGACGGGCGGGTGCGGACCGTCCGCCTCACCGACGCCGGCCGCGTCGAGTGGCACCTGCTGGACGGCAGGTCCGACGAGCTGGCCTGGTCGGTCCTCGCGCCGCTCACCGACGGTCAGCGTGCCCGGCTCACCTCCGCCATGGCCGAGGTCGAGCGCCTGCTGATGGCATCGCTGGTCACCATCGGTCCCTGCCATCCCGGTGAGCCTCGCGCCCGCGCCTGCCTGCGGGCGTACGCGCGGGAACTCGCCAAGCGGTTCGACGTCGGCTTCGACCTCAGTCGTGGTGGCGTCGACGAACAGGAACTCGTGCCTCCGGCCGGCCTCTTCCTGGTCGCCACCGTCTCGACCGAGGCGGTGGGCTGTGGCGCGCTGCGGTTGCCCCCGGGCGAGCCCGCCGAGATCAAGCGCCTCTGGGTGTCGGCCTCGGTACGCGGGCTCGGCGTCGGACGTCGCCTGCTCGGCGAGTTGGAGCGGCACGCCGCGGCGGCCGGCGCCACCAGCGTGCGCCTCGACACCAACCGCACCCTCACCGAGGCGATGCGGCTCTACCGCGCCGAGGGCTACCACGAGATCCCGCGCTACAACGACAACCCTTACGCCCACCACTGGTTCGCCAAGCCGCTGTGCTGAGCGGCGATCCGCGCGGAGCGGGCAGGTCCTTGCCGCCGGGCGGAGCCTTGCCGATAAGAAATGAATGATGGTTCAATTCTTGCGTGGCATACCGGAGCACGGAGCGGGTGAAGGCGCGGCTGACCGCCTCGCGGGAGCGCATCGTGGCCGCCGCGATCGGCATTCTGGCCGAACACGGCTACGCCGGCTGCTCGGTCGCCGCCGTCGCCGAACGTGCCGGCCTGGCGACCGGCACCGTGTACCGCCACTTTCCCGCCAAGGCCGACCTGTTCGCCGAGGTGTTCCGCGCCGCCAGTCAGCGTGAGGTGGACGCGGTGGCCCGGGCCGCCGCCCGGGAGAGCACCGCCGCCGAGCGGATCCGGGCGGTCGTCGAGACCTTCTCCGGCCGGGCCCTGCAGTCTCCGCGACTGGCGTACGCGCTGCTCGTCGAACCGGTCGACCCGGCGGTCGAGACGCAGCGGCTGGTCTTCCGACGCGCCCACGCCGCGCTGCTCGCCGGCTACATCGCCGGCGGTGTGGCCAGCGGTGAACTGCCGCCGCAGGATCCCGAGCTGGCCTCCACCGCCGTGGTCGGTGCCCTGGCCGAGGCGTTGGTGGGCCCGCTGGCCGCCGGCGTCGCCGGCCCGGACACCATCGGCGGCCTGACCACCTTCATCCACCGCGCACTGGGAGTTTCGCCGTGACCACACACCAGGTGTTCAACCAGGTACCACCGCTGGTCGGCCATGACACGGCGGACGAGGAGGCGTTGCTCGACGGGCTGGCCCGCGAGGGAGCCGGCTGGGCCGCCGCGGAGCTGCACGAGCTCGGTCGGCTGGCCGGCACCGAGCAGGCCGCGGAGCACGGCCGGCTGGCCAACGAGCACCCGCCCGTGCTGCGCACTCACGACCGCTACGGCCACCGCGTCGACGAGGTGGAGTTCCACCCCTCCTGGCACGAGCTGATCCGGATCGCCGTGGGTTACGGCCTGCACGCCGCGCCCTGGGCCGACGAGCGGGTCGGGGCGCACGTCGCTCGGGCCGCCAAGTTCTACACCTGGCGCCCCGATGCCGGGCACGGCTGCCCGATCTCGATGACGTACGCGGCGGTGCCGGCGCTGCGGCACGCCCCCGAGTTGGCCGAGCGCTACGAGCCGCTGCTCACCGCCAAGACGTACGACTTCGGGTTGCGGGTGCCGCTGACCAAGCGGGGGTTGCTGGCGGGCATGTCGATGACGGAGAAGCAGGGCGGCTCGGACGTGCGGGCCAACACCACCGTCGCGCGTGCCCAGCCCGACGGCAGCTACCGGCTTGTCGGGCACAAGTGGTTCACCTCCGCGCCGATGTGCGACGTCTTCCTCACCCTCGCCCAGGCGCCGGGCGGGCTCACCTGCTTCCTGGTCCCACGGGTGCTGCCCGACGGCACCGGCAACCCGATGCGGCTGATGCGGCTGAAGGACAAGCTCGGCAACCGCTCCAACGCCTCCGCGGAGGTCGAGTACGACGACGCGGTCGCCTGGCGCGTCGGCGACGAGGGCCGGGGCGTCCGCACCATCATCGACATGGTCAACCTGACCCGGCTGGACTGCGTGATCGGCGCGGCGGCGGGCATGCGTCAGGGCGTGATCACCGCCGCCCACCACGCTGCTCACCGCCAGGCCTTCGGCCGGTACCTGGCCGACCAGCCGTTGATGCGTAACGTGCTGGCCGACCTGGCGGTGGAGTCCGAGGCCGCGACCGTGCTGATGATGCGCCTGGCCGGGGCGACGGACCGGTCCGCCCGGGGCGACGCGGGGGAGACCGCGTTCAAGCGGATCGCCCTCGCCGTCGGCAAGTACTGGGTCTGCAAGCGCTGGCCGGGCCACGCCGCCGAGGCCCTGGAGTGCCTGGGGGGCAACGGTTACGTCGAGGAGTCCGGCATGCCGCGGCTGTTCCGGGAGTCGCCGCTGAACTCCATCTGGGAGGGCTCCGGCAATGTGGCGGCGCTGGATGTGCTGCGCGCGTTGGCCGGTCAGCCCGAGGTGGTGGCGGCGTTCCACGCCGAGGTCGACGCCGCTGCGGGCGCTGATCCACGGCTCGACGCCGCCGTCCGCCAGGTCCAGGCCGCGCTGGCCGACCCGGCCGAGGTGGAGGTGCGGGCCCGGCGGGTGGTCGAGCAGTTGGCCCTGGTGCTGCAGGGCGCACTACTGGTGCGCCACGGCCATCCGGCGGTCGCCGACGCCTTCTGCGCCTCCCGGCTGGCCGAGGACCGGGGGCACGCGTACGGGACGCTGCCGGCCGGGGTCGACTTCGCCGCGATCATCGACCGGGCCACCCCGAAGGTGGGCTGACCGGTCCGGCGCCGTCAGGGTCTTGGCGGCGCCGGACCGAGGGATCAGCAGTAGAGGTTCGCTCCGGCGGGCACCCCGAGGATGCCCACGAACTGCTGGTACCGGGTGACCCGACTCTGCACCTGGCCGGGGTTGCCGCCGTTGCACTCGATCGAGCCGTTGATGCTGCGGATGGTCTGACCGAATCCGGCGCTGTTGACCATCGCGCTGTGCGCGGTCATCGTGCCGGGGCCGTTCTGCGTCATCCAGTACCAGATCGCCGTCTTCCAGGCCACGGCGGCGTCGTTCTGCACCAACCAGGGGTTGGTCAGCAGCGGCAGCCCGAGGGCGATGCCGGCCGCGTTGTAGTTGAAGTTCCAGCTCAGCTGGATCGGCCCGCGCCCGTAGTAGGCGGCCTGGCCGGCCGGGCAGCCGTACGGCTGGCCACCGTCGCAGTAGTGCGGGTAGTTCGCGGTGTTCTGCTCCACGATGTGCACCAGACCGCCGGTCTCGTGGTACGCGTTGGCAAGGAAGGCGGCGGCCTCCTGCCGCTGCACGGTGGCGCTGCCGGTGCGGGCGAACGCGGGGTAGGCACCGAGCGCCGAGACCAGCCCGGAGTAGGTGTAGAAGGAGTTTCGGCCCGGGAACATCTGGTTGAACTGGGCCTCGCTGACCACGAAGGAGCCGGGATTGCTGGGCGGTGGGCTGCTGGTGGGCGGCGTGCCCGAGCAGGTGTACGGGTTCCAGTACCAGGTGCTGACGATCGGGTCGTAGCCGGGATTGTCGTGCTCGGCGATGTAGTACTGGCCGTTGGTGTATCGCACGATGCTGCCGGCCGGGTACCAGGTGCCGGCGACCCAGTTCGGGTGGTTGCAGGTGCCGCTCGAGGGCGGCGGTGTGCTGCCGCCGCCGCAGGCGCCGAGATCCTGCCAGACCCCGGTGCTGCCGGGCGGGGCCTCGCTCTGGGTCCACCACCTCGCCTGATAGTTGCGGCCGTTGTGGGAGACCTGCATGCCTCCGGTGTAGACCGCCGAGGACTGCCACGGCGTGGCGCAGGTGGCGGCGGAGGCGGCGGTCGACGGGATGACCGCCAGCAGCGCGCCGGCGAGCGTCAGCGCCGCGAGCGCGGCCAGGGCGCGCAGTTTCGACATGTGAATCACTCCTTCCGTGGGAGCGGGACGTCGACGGCAGGATCGCCATCGATGGCGGTGATAGTAACATCTATTGTTCACAAACTTTACTAAAGTTCGACGCAATGGCGGAACGGACCGTTGAGTCGGCGCGGGATGCTGTGGGATTCTGATGCGTCGATGGTGTCAATGTGTCGATGCGTTGTCGCGCGTGAGTGACCGTCGCCCGATGGGCAACCGGGACCGTCACGGTTCCGGGGGACGACGGTAGGTGACCGGAGCTGTCTCCTGTGTCCGCCGGCCCCCGAGCCCGTTCCACCAGGGCTCGGGGGCCGGCGGATCTCCGCCGTGATCAACGAAGGACAACCATGACGATCTCGAACAGGTACGGTGTTCGACTCCCCACCCCGCCGCTGCGGCTCTCCCGGCCTGGCCGGGCGGCACTCGTGGCCAGCCTGCTGCTCGCCACGGCGGCGCTGGTCGGAATCGACCAACCCAGCGTCGGCGCGGCGACCGCGCCGGTGACCGTGACGGTGAATACCCGGGCCGGGCTGGCCACCGTGCCCGACACCGCGCTCGGCGTCAACCACGCCATCTGGGACTCGCAGCTGGGCACCGTCGAGACGTCGGACCTGCTGCGTGCGGCCGGCGTCCAGATGATGCGTTACCCGGGCGGCTCGTACGCCGACATCTACCACTGGCGCGACCACACCGCGCCCGGCGGCTACGTGGCCCCGGACACCGACTTCGACACCTTCATGGCCGGCGCCCGCCGGGCGGGAGCCCAGCCGATGATCATCGCGAACTACGGCACCGGCACGCCGGAGGAGGCGGCCGAGTGGGTGCGGTACGCCAACGTGACGAAGGGCTACGACGCCCGGTACTGGACCGTCGGCAACGAGAACTACGGAAACGGCCACTATGGATCGGCCTGGGAGGCCGACCACCACCCCGACAAGAGCGCCACCTACTACGCGAACCTGGTGGTCGACTACGCCGACGCGATGAAGGCGGTCGACCCCACCATCAAGGTCGGCGCGGTGCTGACCATGCCGGCGAACTGGCCGGACGCCCTGACCGCCGGTGCCGACCCGGGCCCCTGGAACCAGACCGTGCTCGAAATCGCCGGCCCGAAGATCGACTTCGTCGACGTGCACTGGTACCCGGGGGGCAGCGCAGCCGAGTCGCTGCCCCGGACCAGCCACATCACCGACGCGGTCCACCTGCTCCGGCAGCAGCTGACCCGGTACGCCGGGTCGAACGCCTCACGCATCGGCATCAGCCTCACCGAGGTGAACGTCACCTCCTCGGGCATGACGAGCCAGCCGGCGGCGCTGTTCCTGGCCGACGCCTACAGCGGGCTGCTGGCCAACGGGGTCTTCACCGTCCACTGGTGGAACGTCCGCAACGGCATCGGCACGGTGTCGACCGTGGCGGGGCAGACCGACTACGGCGACTTCGGCATGCTCTCCAGCGGCACCTGCACCTCGGACGGTTCGGTCTGCGAGCCGCCGCTGAACACGCCGTTCGCGGCCTACCACGGACTGTCCATGATGAGCCGCTTCGCGCACACCGGCGACCAGTTCATCCGTGCCGCCACGAACGAGCCGCTGGTCACCGCGCACGCCGTCCGTCGCTCCACCGGAGAGGTCGCGGTGCTGCTGGTGAACAAGGATCCGGACAACGCGCACCCGGTCACCATCGACTACGCCGGTTTCACCCCGTCGGCCGAGGCGCCGACGGTGCACGCCCACACCAACGGCGCCACCGCCATCACCAGCGGCCGCAGTGGCAGCGCGACCAGCCGGACCCTGCCGCCGTACTCGCTGACCACGTTGGTGGTACGCCCGGCCGCCACGGCCGCCGGTCAGCCCGGTGCGCCCGGCCAACCGGCCGCCAGCGACGTCACCGACCGGGGCGCGACGATCTCCTGGCCGGCGGCCACCCGGGGCGCCAGCCCGATCGCCAAGTACGAGGTGTACCGCCAGCACGGCGCGGTCAGCGAGCAACTCGGCGAGACCTCGGGCACCTCGTTCACCGTCGGCAACCTCGACCCCGGCAGCAGGTACACGGTCAACGTGCTGACCCGGGACACCGCGGGCCGGGTCTCCTGGGCCTCCCCGCCGCTCACCTTCACCACCGGCAGCCCGGCCACCAGCACCTGCGCCATCCGCTTCACCAGCACCACGGACTGGGGCAACGGCTACGTGGCCAGCGTCGACATCGTCAACAACGGGGCCGAGCCGATCACCGGCTGGACGCTGACCTGGACCTGGCCGACGACCTGGCAGCAGGTGAGCAGCGGCTGGAGCGCGAACTGGGAACAGGTCGGCACCGCCGTGCGGGTCACCGGCACCGACGACAACCGCCAGATCCCGGCCGGCGGGAGTACGAGCGCGGGTTTCGTCGGGGCGTACAGCGGGCCGAACGTGCCGCCGATCGCGTTCCGGCTCAACGGCACGCTCTGCACCACCCGGTGAGGTAGCCCCGGGCCGCCGGTGGAGCCGAACCGCTCCACCGGCGGCACCGGTGACTGGTGATTTTGCCGATGCGCCGCCGGTGGACCAGCACAAACACTGATCGCAGTCGATACAGCTCCAACGCAAAGGGAGTACCGACGTGCGATCACCCACCACCACCCGTCCCCGTTCCGTGTCCCTCGTGGCCCGACTGGCGATGGCCGCCGTGCTGGCCACCGGCGGCGTCGTCGCCACCTCGTCCCCCGCCCAGGCCGCCAACCCGTACGAGCGCGGACCGGCGCCGACCAACGCGGTCCTGGAGGCCAGCCGCGGCCCCTTCGCGACCTCCTCCACGAACGTCTCGTCGCTGGTCAGCGGCTTCGGCGGCGGCGTCATCTACTACCCGACCACCACCAGCGAGGGCACCTTCGGCGCCGTCGCCATCTCGCCCGGCTACACCGCCTCCTGGTCGAGCATGGACTGGCTCGGCCCGCGGATCGCCTCGCACGGCTTCGTGGTGATCGGCATCGACACCAACAGCCGCCTCGACCAGCCGGCCAGCCGGGGCCGGCAGCTGCTGGCCGCGCTGGACTACCTGACCGAGCGCAGCTCCGTGCGCGGCCGGGTCGACGCCGGTCGGCTCGCCGTGGCCGGCCACTCGATGGGCGGCGGCGGCAGCCTGGAGGCCGCCGCGAGCCGCCCGTCGTTGCAGGCCGCCGTGCCGTTGGCGCCGTGGAACCTGAGCAAGAACTGGTCGAGCCTGCGGGTGCCGACGCTGATCATCGGCGGCGAGAGTGACAGCGTCGCGCCGGTCTCGTCGCACTCCGTGCCGTTCTACAACAGCATCCCGGCGTCGGCGGAGAAGGCGTACCTGGAGCTGAACAACGCGAGCCACTTCTTCCCGAACACGGTCAACACGCCGACCGGTAAGCAGATGGTCGCCTGGCTGAAGCGGTTCGTCGACGACGACACCCGCTACGAGCAGTTCCTCTGCCCGGGTCCGAGCGGCCTGGCCGTCGAGGAGTACCGCAACACCTGCCCGCACTGACGTCGCCCGGGGGTGGTCGCGTCGGCGGCCACCCCCGGAGCGTCCGGCCGCCGGTCTTCCGTCCCGAGGACCGGCGGCACTATATTGCATTGTCAGTGCAACTAGATTGGAGGTGGCGAGTGTCCGAGCACACCGCCGACCAGCTGCGGGGGCTGGTCGCCGCGTTCCTGCGTACCCACGACCCGCGCGGCGACCGGGTCGGTTTCCTGCGGGCCCGGTTCGACGCCGGGCTGGCCTGGGTGCACCACCCGCCCGGGCACGGTGGCCTGGGCGCGCCGCCGCAGCTGCAGGCGGTCACCGACGCGGCCTTCGCCGAGGCGGGCGCGCCGGACAACCGCCCCCGGCGCAACAGCATCGGCCTCGGCATGGCCGCGCCGACCCTGCTGCGACACGCCACCGAGGCGCAGTGCCGACGTTGGCTGCGGCCGTTGTGGACCGGCGAGGAGGTGTGGTGCCAGCTGTTCAGCGAGCCCGACGCCGGATCCGACCTGGCCAGCCTGCGTACCCGGGCGGTCCGTGACGGCGCCGACTGGGTGGTCGACGGTCAGAAGGTGTGGACGTCGATGGCCCACGAGGCGCGCTGGGCGATCCTGCTGGCCCGCACCGACCCGGCCGCGGCCAAGCATCGCGGCATCACCTACTTCGTCTGCGACATGACCGCACCGGGGGTACAGGTACGCCCGCTGCGCCAGCTCACCGGCGAGGCGGAGTTCAACGAGGTCTTCCTGACCGGTGTCCGGGTGCCGGACGACCAGCGGGTCGGCGCGGTGGGGGAGGGCTGGCAGATCGCCCGCACCACCCTGATGAACGAGCGCGTCGCGATCGGCGGGCGACCGTTGCCCCGCGAGGGCGGCATGGTCGGCGTGCTGGCGCGGCTCTGGCGGGAGCGGCCCGAGCTGCGTACCGCGGGCCTGCACGAGGAGGTGTTGCGCTCGTGGGTACGCGCCGAGGCGGCCCGACTCGCCGCGCTGCGTCTGCGCCAGCTGGTCGCCGCCGGTCAGCCCGGCCCCGAGGGCTCGGCGGTGAAGCTCTCCTTCGCCGAACTCAGCCAGCGGATCAGTGGACTGGAGGTGGAGCTGCTCGGCGCCGAAGGGCTGCGGTACGACGACTGGACGATGCGCCGCCCGACGGAACCCGACCTGCTCGGCCGCACCGCCACCTTCCGCTACCTACGGGCCCGGGGCAACTCCATCGAGGGCGGCACCTCGGAGATCCTGCGCACCGTCATCGCGGAGCGGGTGCTCGGGCTGCCCGCCGAACCCCGGGTGGACAAATGAGCGACCTGCTCTACGACTCCGACGAGGAGGCCCTGCGCGACACCGTGCGGGCGCTGCTGGCGGCGCACGCCCCGTGGCAGCGGACCCTGGCCCGCCTCGACGACGGCGAGCCCTACGACGCGGCACTGTGGACCCGGCTGGTCGACCAGCTCGGCGTGACCGGCCTGGCCGTACCCGTCGAGTACGGCGGAGCCGGGGCCGGCTTCCGCGAGGTCGCGGTGGTGCTGGAGGAGCTGGGTAGGGCGGTCGCGCCGGTGCCGTTCCTGGGCGTGGTGGTGGCCACCCGGGCGTTGCTGGCCTGCGGCGAGCGCGAGTTGCTCGGCCAGCTGGCCACCGGGGAGCGGGACGTGGCCCTGGCGGTCTGCCTCGCCACCGCGCCGGACGCCGCACCCCGACCGGTCACGGTGGCGCCGGGTCCGGTGCTGACCGGCACGGTGACCGGTGTGGCCGACGCGCTGGCCGGCGACGTCCTGCTGGTGCCGGCCGGCGACGGGCTGTACGCCGTGAACGCGGCCGACCGGGGGGTGCGGTTGACCCCCGTGGTGTCGCTCGACGCCACCCGGCCGCTGGCCGACGTGGCGTTCACCGGTGCGCCGGCCCGGCTGGTCGCCGCCGGCCCTATGGCGGCCCGGGCGGTGTCGGCCGCGCTGACCGCCGGCGCGGCGCTGCTCGCCTCCGAGCAGGTCGGCCTGGCGCAGTGGTGTCTGGACGCGACGGTCGCACACGTGCGGGACCGCCGGCAGTTCGGCCGCCCGATCGGTTCGTTCCAGGCGGTCAAGCACCGGCTGGCCGACCTGTGGGTGGAGATCACCGAGGCGCGGGCGGTGGCTCGCCACGCGGCCGACCGCCTCGCCGCCGGCCATCCGGAGGCGTCGCTGGCGGCCGCGCTGGCGCAGGCGTACTGCGCTCCGGTGGCGGTGCGGGCCGCCGAGGTCTGCGTCCAGCTGCACGGCGGGCTCGGGTTCACCTGGGAGCACCCGGCGCACCTGTACCTCAAGCGGGCCAAGAGTGCCGCCGTCGCCTTCGGCACCACCGACCGGCACCGGGCCGCACTGGCCCGGTTGGTCGACCTGCCCGCGCCCGCCGAGGTGCCCGACCGGGCCGACTGACCGAGCCGGGTCCTGGCGCGGCTCACCGTCGGTGGGCAGGGAACGAGTGGCATCGAAGGCCTTGACGAAACAATTCAGAAATGTACACTCCCAGTGTAATAACTTCGGATCGTGGGTGAGGGAGGGCTGATGGAGGACGGTCTCGCCCTGCACCACATCGGTGTCCGCTTCGGCGGCCTCACCGCACTCGAGGACGTCTCGCTGCGGGTCTGCCCGGGCGAGGTGGTGGGCGTGATCGGCCCCAACGGTGCCGGCAAGACCACCCTGTTCAACGTCGTCTGCGGCTTCGTCACCCCGCAGACCGGCTCACTGAGCCTCGACGGCCGGCCGCTGCGCCCACGACCGCACCGGCTCACCCGGCTGGGCATCGCCCGGACGTTGCAGGGCACCGGCCTGTTCGCCGGGCTCACCGTGCTGGAGAACGTGATGGCCGGCGCAACGCACACCGCGCGTGCCGGCCTGCTGCCGGCCCTGCTCGGCCTGCCCCGCAGCGACCGCGACGAGCGCCGGTTGCGCGAGCACGCGCTGACCGTCCTGGACGAGCTGGGCATCGCGACCCACGCCGGTGCCGCGCCGGACACCCTGCCGTTCGCGGTACGCCAGCGGGTCGGTCTGGCCCGGGCGCTGGCCGCCCGCCCCCGGCTGCTGCTGCTCGACGAGCCGGCCGGCGGCCTCGGCGCCGAGGACGTCGACGCGTTGGCCGACCTGATCCGGGGCCTGCCGCACCGGGCCGCCGACCCCTGCGCCGTGCTGCTGGTGGAACACCACATGGACCTGGTCATGGCGGTCTGCGACCGGATCGTGGTCCTCGACTTCGGACGGGTCGTCGCCGCCGGGCCCCCCGAGGCGGTCCGCGAGGACCCGGCCGTGGTGGACGCCTACCTCGGCGCGACCGTGGAAGCGGAGCGCAGCGAAGCGGAGCGCCGACATGAGCAATGATCTGCTGCGCGCCGACGCTCTCGCCGCCGGCTACGGTCCGGTGCCGGTGCTGCACGGCGTGGACCTCAGCGTGCCGCTCGGCACCATCACCGCCGTCATCGGCGCCAACGGCGCCGGCAAGACCACCCTGCTGCGCACCCTCTCCGGCATGCTGCGTCCGACCGCCGGCCGGATCCTGCTCGACGGGAAGGACCTGCGCGGCACCCCGGTCGAGCAGCTCGTCCGGCGCGGCGTGGCACACGTGCCGGAAGGACGTGGCGTCATCGGCGAACTCACCGTCGAGGAGAACCTGCGCCTCGGCGCGCTGTGGCGGCGTGACCGGGCAGCCGCCGCACGCGCCCTCGACGAGGCATACCAGCTGTTCGAGCCGCTGGCCCGGCGTCGGCGCCACCTCGGCCACCAGCTCTCCGGTGGCGAGCGACAGATGCTGGCCCTCGGCCGGGCGCTGGTCGGCCGGCCCCGACTGCTGCTGCTCGACGAGCCGTCGCTCGGCCTGGCGCCCAAGGTGGTGGCCCAGACCATGGCCCTGCTGCGGCAACTGCGCGACGACACCGGGCTGACCGTGCTGCTGGTCGAGCAGAACGTGCGCAGCGCGCTCGCCGTCGCCGACCAGGGCATCGTCATGTCGCTCGGCCGGGTGGTGCTCGCCGCACCGGCCGCCCAGCTGCGCGACGACACCGACCTACGCCACGCCTACCTCGGATTCTGAAGGGAAGGAGGATCGTTGGACCGCTTTCTCTTCCTCACTCTCGACGGCCTGTCGAGAGGCGCGGTCCTGGCCGCGTTCGCGCTCGCGCTGGTGCTCATCTGGCGGGCCGGTCGGATCGTCAACTTCGCGCAGGGGGCGATGGCGGTCGCCGCCGCGTACGTCGCGTACAGCGTCACCGCCGCGACCGGCTCGTACTGGCTGGGCTTCGCCGCGGCGCTGGTCGCCGGCCTGCTGCTCGGCGTGGTGGTCGACGTCGCGGTGATGCGGCTGGTGGACCACCGGTCACCGCTCAACCCCGTGATCGTCGCGCTCGGGCTGGTCCTGCTGATCCAGGCGGTCCTGGGCATGGTCTACGGCAACGAGTACCTGCCGGCGCGGGCACCGTTCAGCCGCACCGCGTTGACGGTCGGCGGCACCGCCGTGCTGTCCCCGTACGACCTGTTCGTCTTCGGCACCGTCGGCGTGGTCGGCGCGGCACTGGTCTGGATCTTCACCCGGACCGCGATCGGGCTGCGGATGCGCGCGGCGGCGTTCGCACCCGAGGTCTCCCGCCTGCTCGGGGTCAACGTGGGCGGCATGCTCACCCTCGGCTGGGCGCTCGCCTCCGGTGTCGGTGCCCTGGCCGGGATGCTGGTCATCCCCACCGAACTGGGACTGCACCCGCACGCGATGGATCTGGTCTTCGTCTCCGCGTTCACCGCCGCGGTGGTCGGCGGGCTGGACAGCCCGCCCGGCGCCGTCGTCGGTGGGCTCGGCGTCGGCCTGCTGCTCTCCTACGTCAGCGGCTACGCCGGCGGCGACCTGATACCCCTCGCGGTGCTCGCGCTGCTGCTGACGGTGCTGCTGCTGCGTCCCGGTGGGCTGTTCGCCCCGGTCACGGCGAGGCGGGTGTGAGCGCCACCCGGGCGGTCGCACCGCCCGCCCGCCACGCCGCCGAGCCCGTCCGCCCCGGCCGGAGCGTGCCGACCGTGCTGCGCCACCTCGCGTTCGCCACCGGCGCCGCGCTGGTGGTGCTCGTGCTCAGCTACCAGCTCGACTCGTTCCGCAACTTCCAACTGGCCACCGTGGCGGCGTACCTCTGCGCCACCGCCGGGCTGACCGTCCTCACCGGACTCTGCGGGCAGCTCTCGCTGGGGCACGGCGCGCTGATGGCGACCGGCGCGTACACCCTCGCGTTGGTGCAGAACGCCTTCGCCGAGCGGGGCCTCACCGCCGGCGGGTTGCTGATCCTGTCGCTGGCCGTGGCGGTGCTGGCCACCGTCGTCGTCGGCGCGGTCGTCGGGGTGGCCGCCGCCCGGCTGCGCGGCCCGTACCTGGCCGGGCTCACCCTGGCGGTGGCGGTGGTGGTGCCGGCGCTGACCGTCACCTTCAACGGCGTCTTCAACGGCGAGCAGGGCCTTTCGGTACCGATGGCGCCCGCTCCCCGGGCGTTGGGCCCCTACTTCCCGTACGAGCGGTGGCAGCTCTGGACAGCCGCCGTGGCGACGCTGCTCTGCCTGGTGCTGCTGGCCAACCTGGTTCGCAGCCGGTACGGCCGGGCCTTCCGGGCGGTACGCGACGACGAGGTCGCCGCCCGCCTGGCCGGGATCCACGTCGCCCGCACCCAGGTCATCGCGTTCGTGGTCAGCGCGGCCAGCGCCGGCCTCGGCGGCGCGCTGCTGGCGGTGCTCGCGCAGAGCGTCTCGCCCGGCGCGTTCGGTCTGACGCTGTCGCTGTTCCTGCTGATGGCGGTGGTCATCGGTGGTCTCGGTCGGCTCGCCGGCGCGGTGTGGGGCGCCTTCCTGTTGGTCGCCCTGCCCGACCTGACGCACTCCCTGACCAGCCTGTTCACCCTCTCGCCGGCGGCGGCACAGCGGCTGGAGGGCAACCTGCCATTGGCGATCTTCGGTGTCACGTTGATCGTCGTCATGATCGCCGCGCCCGGTGGCGTGCAGGGTCTGCTGTCCCGCCTCACCGGGACGCTGCGGGTCCGGTGGCGCCACCACCGTTCGTAGTCCGTCCCACCCACCATCCCCTCACCCCAATTCGCGTAACCGGACCGATGAAAGGTCGGTGTCCCATGCGATCCACGGCACGGCGCGGTCTCGCCATCGCCAGTACCCTCACTCTCCTGCTCACCTCCGCCGCCTGCGGCTCCGACGATGGTCCCGGTGCCGGTCAGCCGGTGCCCGGCGTCACCGACACGGAGATCGTCGTCGGCACCCACATGCCGCTGACCGGTCCGGCCTCCGCCGGCTACTCGAAGATCGCCCCGGCGACGAAGGCGTACTTCGACTACGTCAACGCCAATGGCGGCGTGCACGGTCGGAAGATCACCTACAAGATCATGGACGACGGGTACAACCCCGCCACCACCCAGCAGGTCGTCCGCCAACTGGTCCTGCAGGACAAGGTCTTCGCCATCCTCAACGGGCTCGGCACGCCCACCCACACCGGTGTGCTGGACTTCCTGCACACCAACCGGGTGCCCGACCTCTTCGTCGCCTCCGGCAGTCGCAGCTGGGACCAGCCCGACCGCTATCCGGGCACCTTCGGCTTCAACCCCGACTACACCGTCGAGGGCAAGATCCTGGCCAACCACGTGAAGACCGAGCTGCCCGGCAAGAAGGTGTGCTTCCTGGGGCAGGACGACGACTTCGGCCGGGACGCCCTGGTCGGGGTGGAGAAGGTGCTCGGCGCTGACGGCGTCGCGGCGCGCCAGACGTACGTCACCAGCAACACCAACGTGGCTCCCCAGATCGGCGCGTTCAAGTCGGCCGGCTGCGAGGTCGTCATCCTCGCCACCGTGCCCGGCTTCACCGCACTTTCCATCGGCACCGCCGCCCGGCTGGGATTCAGCCCACAGTGGCTGGTGTCGAACGTGGGCGCCGACCACCCGACGTTGTCCCGGCAGCTCGGCGACGCCGCCGGCCTGCTGGAGGGGCTGGTCGGCGTCAACTACCTGCCGATGCAGGGTGACACCGCCGACCCGTGGATCCAGCTGTTCACCAAGGTGAACGCCGAGCACAACGGCGGCGCGGAGTTCGACGGCAACACGGTCTACGGCATGGCCGTCGGTTACCTCTTCGTGCAGGTGCTACAGGCCGCCGGCCAGGACCTGACCCGCGAGTCACTGGTGGAAGCCGTCGCCAAGGGCGGCTACCAGGGGCCGGGAGTCGCTCCGCTGCGCTTCTCCGGCACCGACCACTCGGGGTACGGCGGCGGCCGGCTGAGCCGGGTCAGCGGAGGAAAGCAGAGCTACTTCGGCCCGACGTACGAGACCGACGAGTCCGACGGGCCGGTCAACGAGTACGCCGCCCCGGCGGTGACGCCACCGGCCAACGGCGTACCGACCGCCTGACCCTCTCGTTCCCGTGGTCCGCACCGCGTCCCGGTGCGGACCACGCCCGAACCAGTGGACGGAGAAACATGCCCCCGCCGAACACGCGGATCGTCGGCGCGCCTTCAGGGGTACTCGCGGCCCGGGGTGCCGGATGACCGCGTTCGCGCTGCCCGGCGCGACCGTCGTGGTGACCGGTGCGGGCTCCGGCATCGGGGCGGCGCTCGCCTCCCGGTTCGCCGCCGCCGGCGCCCGGGTGGTGGTCAACGACCTGGACGCCGGCGCGGCCCGGGCCGTGGCGGCGCGCGTCGGTGGCCACGCCTGCCCCGGCGACGCCGCCGACCCGTCCGGCGTGGCGGCGCTCGTCGGCTTCGCCCGCCGGCGGTTCGGCGGCGTCGATCTGTACTGCGCCAACGCCGGAGTGGCGCCCGGCGGCGGCATCGACGCGGTCGACGAGGCATGGGAGGCGGCCTGGCGGGTCAACGTGATGTCCCACGTGTACGCCGCCCGCGAGCTGCTCCCGCACTGGCTCGCCGCCGGGCGGGGCCGGCTGCTGGTCACCGCCTCCGCCGCCGGCCTGCTCACGCTGCTCGGCAAGGCGCCGTACGCGGTGACCAAACACGCCACGCTCGGCTTCGCCGAATGGCTGCGCGCCACGTACGCGCACCGGGGCGTCACCGTCCAGGCCCTCTGCCCGCAGGGTGTGCGTACCCCGATGCTTGCCGGGGCCGACGCGATGAGCAGCGCGCTGCTGGACTCCACCGCCCTGACCGCCGAGCGGGTGGCCGAATGTGTGGTCGAGGCGTTGGCCGACGACCGGTTCCTGGTGCTGCCGCATCCCGAGGTCGCCACCTGGTACGCCAATCGGGCCGCCGACCCGGACCGTTGGCTGCGCGGGATGAACCGCCTCCAGCAGGACGCGGAGCGTCCCCGTGGCTGACCGGTCCGGCGCCGTGGCTCCGCCTGACGCGGCGAGCGGAGCGGCGGCGCTGCCCGGACTCGACCTGGGCCGGCTGGCGGCGTACCTGGACCGGACCGCGCCCGGGCTGGTCGCCGAGGGCCTGGCCACGATTCGGAGGCAATGAGATGGACTTCCGCTACGACGAGACGACCGAGCGGCTGCGGGAGCGCCTGCGTGGCTTCATGGCCGAATGCGTGTACCCGGCCGAGCCGGTCTTCTCCGCCCAGGCCCGCGAACCCGACGAGCCGTGGACGGTGCCGCCGGTCGTCGCCGAGCTCCAGTCCGAGGCACGCCGGCGTGGGCTGTGGAACCTGTTCCTGCCCGGTGAGCACGGCGCCGGCCTGACCAACCTGCAGTACGCGCCGCTGGCCGAGATCACCGGGCACTGCCCGTGGCTGGCCCCGGTGGCGCTCAACTGCGCCGCTCCCGACACCGGCAACATGGAACTGCTCGCGCAGTTCGGCTCGGCCGTCCAGCGGGAGCGCTGGCTGGAGCCGCTACTCGAGGCCCGCATCCGGTCCGCGTTCGCGATGACCGAGCCGGCGGTCGCCTCCTCCGACGCCACCAACATCGCCACCCGCGTCGAACGGGTCGGCGACGACTACGTGATCAACGGCCGCAAGTGGTTCGTCACCGGCGCGATGGACCCTCGCTGCGCGATCTTCATCGTGATGGGACGGACGGACCCGTCCGCGCCCCGGCATCAGCAGCACAGCCAGGTGCTCGTGCCACGGGACACGCCGGGGGTCACCGTCCGGCGCGGCATGACGAGCTTCGGGTACGACGACAGCGACCACGGCGGCCACGCGGAGATCGACTTCGTCGATGTCCGGGTGCCCGTGGAGAACCTGGTCGGCACGGAGGGTTCCGGCTTCGCCATCTCCCAGGCCCGCCTGGGACCGGGCCGGGTGCACCACTGCATGCGGCTGCTGGGCATGGCGGAGCGGGCACTCGAGCTGATGTGCCGGCGGGTCGGCGAGCGGCACGCCTTCGGCGGTCCACTGGCCGAGCAGGGCGTGGTGCGGGACTGGATCGCGCAGGCCCGGGTGCGGCTGGAGCAGGCCCGCCTACTGGTGCTCAAGACCGCGTGGTTGATGGACACCGTCGGCAACCGGCATGCCCACACGGAGATCCAGGCCATCAAGATCGCAGTGCCGGAGACGGTCGAATGGATCATCGACCGGGCCGTTCAGGCCCACGGTGCGGCCGGGGTCAGCCAGGACACCCCGCTCGCCCGGCTCTGGAGCCGAGCCCGGGCGGTCCGGATCGCCGACGGTCCCGACGAGGTGCACCGGCAGTCGCTGGCCCGCCGGGAACTACGCCGGTATCGGGTCGAAACGCCCTCGCCGGCGCGCGTCTAGACTCGGCTCGCACGAACAGAAGACCGGACGGGGAGAGGACGGGCGCGGATGGGCAGGGCCGAGGCGCCGGACCGGGCCGAAGCGCCGGGGCGGGGCGAGCCGGCGGGCCGGGTCGACGGGCGGACCGCTCGGGCCGAACGCACCCGGGCGGCGATCGTCGAGGCGCACCTCGCGCTCATCTCCGAGGGCGACCTGCGCCCCACCGGCGAGCGGATCGCCGAGCGGGCCGGCATCTCCCTGCGTACGCTCTGGACCAACTTCAAGGACATGGAGACCCTGTTCGAGGCGAGCGGCGCGGAGCTACTCCGCCAGCAGGATGCCGCCTGGCGGCCGATCTCGCCCACGTTGCCGCTGGCCAAGCGGGTCGACGCGTACTGCCGGCAGCGGGCGAAGCTGCTGCAACTGATCGCGCCGTCGGCGCGCGCCGCGCAGATGCGCGAGCCGTTCTCCGCCCAACTGCGCCGGAACCGGCTCAAGCACATCGCCCGGGTACGCGACGAGGTCGAGAAGCTCTTCGCCACCGAGCTGGATCGAGCCGACCCGGGCCGGGAGCAGGTGGTCAACGCGGTGGTGGCGGCGAGCACCTGGCCGACCTGGTCGACCCTGCGCGACGGCCTCGGGCTGGGCGTGGACGCCGCCCGCGCGGTGATGGCCCGGACGGTCGGTGCCCTACTCGCGGAGCCCGCCGACCGCTGACCGGCTCCCGCCGGGCGGCGTGTCCGGTGGAGTGGCTGACGGTGGTGACAGCGATGGTCGCCTCTTTCCAGCTCAGCTCTTCTCAAGCGGTCTTCCATGGGCGAGACTCGATGCATGGTTTATGCATCGAGAGTGCAGATAACCGTGCTGCGGGGGCGGGAGCACGAGTGCCGCGAGATCCGGGAACTGCTCGACCGGCCGGCCGGGGGAGCGCTGCTGTTGCACGGGGAGCCCGGCGCCGGCCGTAGCGCCCTGCTGGCGTACGCCCAGCGCCATGCCGGCGGTCGCGCGCTGCTTGCCGCGACCGGCCTGCCCGACGAGGCCACGTTGCCCTTCGCGGGCCTGCAACGGCTGCTCGATCCCGTGCTCGACCGCGCCGCGGCGCTACCCGGGCGGCAGCGGCAGGTGCTGCGGTGCGCCCTGGCCGGGGAGGGGTGTCCCGAGGAGGACCGGCTCGCCCTGTCGACGGCGGTCCTGGGACTGCTCACCGCCGTCGCCCGAAACCGTCCGCTGCTGTGCACCGTGGACGATCTCGACCTCGGCGATCCACCGACCGCGCGCACCCTGGCCTTCGTGGCCCGGCGCCTGCACCACCTGCCGGTCACGATCCTGCTCAGCGCCGGCAGCGACACCGGCGTGGCCGGGATCCGCACCCACCGGTTGCTCCCGCTCGAAGATCGCGACAGCCGCAGCCTGCTGGCCGACCGGCGGCCCGGACCGCAGCCGCCCGCACCGGTGCTCGCGGCACTGACCGCGATCGCCGCCGGCAACCCGCAGGCCCTGGCCGACCTCGCCGACGCGTTGACCCCCGCCCAGTGGCAGGGGCAGGAACCGTTGCCCGGCGCGCCGCCTCCCGACGGTGCCCTGGCCCGCGCGTACCGGTCGCTGCTGGGCCGGCTGCCGGACGACGCCCGCCGGGCACTGCTGCTGGCCGCGCTCGCCGCCGATCTTGACGCCGACACCCTGGTCCGGGCGATCCGCTCCGCCGGTAGCAGCGTCGAGGCGCTGGCCCCGGCCGAGGCCGCCGGTGTGGTCCGGGTCGACGCACAGGGCGGGGTGGTCTTCGGTCGACCGCTCGTCCGCGACATGGTCGGGGCCGCCGCGTCCCGCACCGAGCTGCGCGCCGTCCACCTGCTGCTCGCCGACGTGCTCGACGCCGCCGGCCAGCGGCTGCCCCGGGCCCTGCACCGGGCCGCCGCCGCGGACGGCCCGGACCCGCTCCTGGCGACCGAGCTGGAGGCGGCGACGGCCGACGGTGTGGACGACTGGGCAACCGCCGCCACTGCGCTGACCCGGGCCGCCGATCTCAGCGATGATCCGTCACTTGCCGTGACCAGGCGGGTCACCGCCGCCCGCTACGCGTGGTTCGCCGGAGACCCCGACCGGGCCCGCGCGCTGCTGCACGCCGTGGCGCCCGCGCCGGTCGAGCCGAGCACTGGCGCCCCGCCGCCCTCCGCCCAACCGGCCGTGACCAGCGTCGTCGGCCACGCCGACCTGCTGCGTGGTGAGATGCGACTGCGCTGTGGCGCCCCGCCGGCCGCGTTGCCGACTCTGCTGGCCGCCGCCACCGCGTTGGCCGAGACCGACCGCGGCTCGGCGATGGTCGCGCTGGTGCGGGCCGGCGAGGCGGTCTGCTTCTCCGGTGAGCAGTACCGCTACGCCGAGGTGGCGCGTCGGATGGCCGCCCTGCGCCGCGACGGAGATCCACCGCAGGCGCAGCTGATGAGCACGCTGGTCGGCGGGGTCGCCGCCACCCTGCGGGGGGAGCACACCGGGGCTGGTCCGCTGCTGCGCCGGGCCGTCGTCCTCGGTGGCCGCCTGACCGGCGCCGCGCTCACCCCGACCGCGCTGAGCGGCGCGGCCGTGGCCGGCCTGCTGGTGGCCGTGGACGCCCCGGCACACCGGCTTGCCGACCGCGCCGTCGAGCTGGCGCGCGACCGCGGCGAGCTGTCGCTGCTGCCCCGGACGCTCGAACTGCGCGCGATGACCGAGTACTGGCTGGGGCGGCACGCCACCGCGATCCAGAGCTGCCAGGAAGGGTTGCGGGTGGCGCGGGCCGGCGGCCAGCACACCTGTGCCGCCGTGCACCTGGGCCTGCTCGCGGTGTTGGCTGCCGTGCGGGCCGAGCGGGACACCAGCCTTCGGTACGTCGCCGAGATGGGCGAGGCGGTCACCCCCGACAGCCGCCCGTACGCCCTCGCCCAGTGGGCCCTGGCGGTACTCGACCTGGTCGACGCCCGCTACGCCGACGCCGCCGACCGGCTCGCCGCGCTGGCCCGCGCCGGCACCGGGCGCGGGCAGGTCCTCGTCCAGGTGATGGCCACCCCCCACCTGGTGGAGGCCGCCACACATGACGGTCGGCCAGCGCAGGCCCGCGCCGCACTCGCCGTCTTCGACCGCTGGGTCGGCAGTACGGCCAGCCCGTCGCGCCGGGCACTGTCGGCCCGCTGCCACGCGCTGTTGGCGCCGCGCGGCAGCGCCGAGGCCGACAAGCAGTTCCGCGCGGCGCTGCGACTGCACCCCGCCGGCGCCACCTTCGAACGCGCCCGCACCGAACTGCTCTTCGGTCGGGAACTGCGCCGCAGTCGTCGTCCCCGCGACGCGCGCGACTACCTGCACCGCGCCCGGCAGACGTTCACGCTGCTCGGTGCGCAGCTGTGGGCGGAGCAGGCCACCACCGAGCTGCGCGCGGCGGGGGAGTCGGTCGGCGCACCGGACCGACCGGCGGCGCGCCTGCTCACCGGGCAGCAGTTGCACATCGCCTACCTGGTCGCCTCCGGCGCCACCAACCGGGAGATCGCCACCGCGATGTTCCTGTCCACCCGGACCGTCGACCATCACCTGCGCAACATCTTCCACCGGCTCGGCATCCGCTCGCGTACCGAGCTGGCCCGGGTGCTGGGCTAGTCACCCGCCGCCCAGGTCAATGTTCAATTTATTCATGACGGGCGTCAGAATTTCTTGACATTCGATGGCCTGTGGCTAACCATGGCCAACACGGCGGCGTGCCCTGCATCACACCGAGGTACACCCCAGCTCCGAGGCAGCCGCCGGTGTTGACGCACCCCCACCCAACCGCCCAGGAAAGGGCCTCGTCAATGAAGAAGGTCATCGCCCTCGGGTTGGTCGCCATAACCGCGATCGCCCTCACTGGATGTACAGATTCAGATAGCTCCCCGTCCGACCAGACCGACGGCGATCTGCGTCAGGTCCGGGTCGCGGCGCTGCCCATCACCGAGACCGCCGCGCTGTGGGGCGGCATCAAGGCGGGCCTCTTCGCCAAGCACGGCCTCGCGGTCGAGGTGCTCCCCGCCCAGGGTGGTGCTCAGGCCATCCCCGCGCTGATCAACGGCGACATCGACTTCGCCATCGGCCAGCCGTTCGGTCCGTTCCGGGCCGACCTGCAGGATCTTGGCGTCGTGGTGATCGGCAACTACGCGTCGTCGTACGCCGAAGGTGACGACATCAACGCCGTCGTGGCCTCGGCGAAGTCCGGCATCACCCGGCCGGCGGAGCTCGCGGGCAAGCGAGTGTCGGTCAACAGCCTGGGCGCGGCCGGCGACGTGACGATCATGGCAGCGGTGGAGAAGGACGGCGGCGACCCGTCCACGATCAAGTTCGTCGAGGTCGCCTTCCCCGACGTCCCGGCCCAGCTCGAGGCCGACAACATCGACGCCGCCTGGGTGCCGGAGCCCTTCGTCACCCAGCTGCGCGGTCGCGGCGACACCTTCATCGTCGCGCCGTACCAGGCGGTCGTCCCCGGGCTGGCCACCCTCACCACGATCACCACCAAGGAGAAGGTGGACTCCGACGCCAAGCTGATCGAGGACTTCACGGCGGCCATGAAGGAGACCCTTGAGTGGGCGCAGGACTCCGCCAACGAGGCGGCCGTCCGGCAGGCCATCAAGGACAACCTGGAGCTTCCGGAGCCGGTCGCGGACTCGGTGAAGCTGCCGGCCTTCGGTTGGGAACTCGACCGGACGAGCCTGCAGACGCTCGCCGAGCTGGCGCAGAAGTACAAGGTGCTCGACCAGCAGCCCAACTTCGACCGCCTCCTCCAGCAGAAGTAACCGGCAATCGCACGCCCTCCCCGGTGTCTCGTGCCGGGGAGGGCGCTGCCGCTCGACCACGGGAGTGATATGCGCGTCCCCTCCACCCGGCGCCTGCGCGCGTTGCGCAAGGCCTTGCTGGGCGTCGTCGGTCTTGCTGGATTCCTCGCCATCTGGCAGCTGATCCCGACGCTGGGCCTGATCAACTCGCAGTACCTGCCGTACGTGACGGACGTGATCGCGCGGCTCTCCGAGGAGCTCCGCGACCTGGCCTTCTGGCGCAGGCTGGGAGCCACCATGACGTCCTGGGCGATCGGCCTGGCGGTGGCTACGTTCGCCGCGATCGTCCTGGGCACGATCGTCGGCCTGGTGCCCTTCCTGCGTCGCGCGACCCACACGACGGTCGAGTTCCTGCGACCGATTCCGTCGGTCGCCCTCATTCCACTCGCCGTGCTGATGTTCGGCATCCAGCGTCAGGCCGCGCTCGTCATCATCATCTACGCGTCGTTCTGGCAGGTCTTCGTGCAGGTGATCTACGGCGTCGCCGACGTCGACGCGGTGGCCCGCGACACCGCCCGCAGCTTCGGCCTGACGCGCCGGGAGCGGCTGTCGCACCTGGTGCTGCCCACCACTTTGCCGTACCTGATGACGGGTCTTCGACTCGCCGCGTCGGTCGCTCTCATCCTCGCCATCACCGCGGAGATGGTGATCGGCAACCCCGGTCTCGGGCGAATGATCGAGCTTTCCCGCTCCGCCGGCGACTCTGTCGGCCTGTACGCCTTCGTCGTGGTCACCGGGCTGCTCGGGCTCCTGGTCAACCTCGTCTTCCGCTTCATCGAGCGGCGCTCGCTGTCCTGGCACCAGTCCGTACGAGGGGAGGAGGTCCTGTGACCGCGCACACCGGCAGCGTCGCCTCGACCGCGCGGGGGCGCGGAATCGGGTTCCGCGTCGGCGCCAGTTTCCTGCACGCGCTCGGACTGCCGTTCCTGCTTCTGGTGATCTGGGGGGTGGCGACCTCGACGTCGACCAACCGCTTCTTCCCCGGCCCGCTCACCATCTTCGAAGCCTTCGTGGACACCTGGGTCGGCCCGGCCTTCGTGGAGGACGTGCTGCCGAGCCTGTATCGCCTCGGCTTCGGCATCCTCGCGTCGATCGTCGTCGGTGTCGCGGTCGGCACCCTCATCGGCCTGGTCCGCTGGCTGCGCGAACTCCTCGAACCATTGCTGGAGTTCTTCCGGGCCATCCCGCCGCCGGTGCTGATCCCCGTGGTGATGCTGCTGCTGGGCATCACCGACACGATGAAGGTCGTCGTCATCGTCTCCGGCGCGATCTGGCCGATCCTGCTGAACACCATCGACGGCGTCCGAGCGACCGACAGTGTCATGACCGAGACCGCGGACTCGTTCCAGGTCACCTGGTGGGAGCGGCTGCGGTTCCTGGTGCTGCCGGCGGCCAGCCCGCGCATCATGGCCGGCGTCCGGCAGGGGCTCTCGGTCGCACTCATCCTGATGGTCATCTCCGAGATGTTCGCCTCGTCCTCCGGGCTCGGCTACCGGATCGCCTACTTCCAACGGAACTACCTCATCGCCGAGATGTGGAGCGGGATCCTCCTCCTCGGTCTTGTCGGTGTCTTTCTCGCCGTAGCCTTCGGCGTCGTCGAGCGGCGCGTCCTGCGCTGGTACCACGGAATCAGGGAGGTTTCCCGTGCCTGATCGGAGCACTCTGCTGCGGGTGGAGAGCCTGCGGAAGGTCTACGAATCCACGACCGGTGACGTCGAGGCGATCGGCGACGTCAGCTTCACGATGAATGCCGGCGAGTTGGTCTGCATCGTCGGACCTTCCGGATGCGGCAAGACCACGCTGCTGAAATGCCTCGCCGGCCTGCTGCGGCCCACCGGTGGTCTGGTCGAGATGGACGGATCGCCGGTGACCGGGCCGAGCCCCGCGATGGCCGTGGTCTTCCAGGAGTACGGCCGCAGCCTCTACCCGTGGCTGACGGTTCGGGGAAACGTCGAGCTGCCGCTGCGCCACAAGAAGCTCTCCCGTGCCGAGCGCGAGAAGCTCGTCACCGACGCGCTGGAGGCGGTGGGGCTGGCACACGCGATGCGCAGCCACCCGTGGCAGCTCTCCGGTGGCATGCAGCAGCGGGTGGCGATCGCGCGAGCCATCGCCTACCAACCCGAACTCATGATCATGGATGAGCCCTTCGCCGCGGTGGACGCCCAGACTCGCGCGGACCTTGAGGACCTGGTGCGTGAGCTGCACGCGACCCGTGGCATGTCCATCGTCTTCGTCACCCACGACATCGACGAGTCGGTGTATTTGGGGCAGCGTGTCCTGGTATTGTCCAAGTCGCCTACCTGGGTGCAGGAGGACCTTGCGATCGACCTCCCGCCCGAGCGTGACCAGATCACCACTCGGGCCCTGCCCCGCTTCACGGCACTGCGCACCCACGTCTACGACCAGATCCAGCGCGCCAAGCGCGGGCAGGGTGTCGCCCCGCCGTTGGCGCGGTGATCGAGTCGACGGTCGGACCGCCGAGAGGGAGAACTGTGCGCAGTCGTCAGCCGAAGCAACTGTTGCTCGCCTTCTTCGGTGAGCACGTTGCCGACGCCGCCACCGGACCGATCCGGGCGAGCGCCCTGATCGGCGTGCTCGAAGGTGCCGGGGTCGCGGCCCCGGCGACCCGCGCGACCCTCGACCGGCTCGTGCAGAGCGGCATCCTCGCGCGTAGCAAGAGCGGCCGGGAGATCCTGTTCTCGCTGACCGGGCACGGGACGGCGGTGTTACGCGAAGCGACGGACCGCGTTCGCGGTCCGCGCCCCTTCGACCCGCAGGGCACGGGGTGGACACTCGTCACGTTCTCGATCCCCGAGGGGCAGCGGACCCTGCGCCACCGGCTGCGCTCGACCCTCACCTGGGAGGGCTTCGTGCCGCTACGCGACGGCCTGTGGCTCGCGCCCGGCGAGGTCGACCTGGCCGGTTCGCTGGAGCCGCTGCGGCAGGATTTTCCGCCCAACGCCGTGGTTGCCTTCCACGCCCGCGAGCTGGCCGGGTTTCCGATCGGCGATAGCGTCCGGGCCGCCTGGGACATCGAGGCGATCCGGCGTGAACACCTCGCCTTCATCGAGACCTGGGACGACCCGGCAGCGGTGGCGCTGGCACCGAGCGCGCTGACCGTCCGGACGATGCTCGTGGCGGACTGGCTCGCGCTGCTGCGCGCCGATCCACGGCTGCCTCCGGAGTTCATGGGCACGCGGTGGCCGGCCGCACGGTCCACGGAGGTCTACCGACGGATGCACGAGAGACTGGCCGAGGACTCCGCCGCGGAGTTCGCCGCGCTGGTCACCGACCGTGGCGTGGCTAGGCGCCGAACCGGGCTCGAAGGTCTGCCTTCCGCACCTTCCCCGACGCAGTCCGTGGCAACTCGTCCACGATGATGACGTTCTTCGGCAGCTTGTAGCGGGCGATCCGGCCGTCGAGGTACTCCCGTACCGTTTCGGTGTCCACGGCTGCCCCCTCCCGCACGGTGACGATCGCCCACGGCACCTCTCCCCAGCGGGCGTCCGGTACGCCGATGACCGCTGCCCCGCTCACGCCGTCGATCTCGCCGATCAGGTGCTCGAGTTCGGGCGGGTAGATGTTCTCGCCGCCCGATATGATCATGTCCTTGATCCGGCCCGAGATGTAGAGGTAGCCCTCGTCGTCCAGGTAGCCGAGGTCGCCCGAGCGGAACCAGCCGTCCGCGGTGAACGCGGCGGCCGTCTCCTCGGGCAGCCCGTGGTAACCCGGGAAGACGTTCGGCCCGGCTATCTCGATCTCGCCGATGGTGCCGGCGGGCACCGGCACGCCGTTTTCGTCGGCGATCCGCACGTCGGCGAAGAAGTGCGGGAGACCCACGCTGCCCTGCTTCGCGCGGGTCATCGCGGGCGCCAGCGCGGTGACGCCGGGCGAGGCCTCCGTCATGCCGTAGCCCTGGGAGAACGACAGGCCCCGCTCCTCGTACGCGTTGAGGATGCGCAGCGGTACGGCCGAACCTCCGCAGGTGAGCTTGGCCAGCGTGGAGAGGTCGGTCGAGGCCCAGTCGGGATGGTCGGCCATCAACTGGTACGTCGTCGGCACACCACTGAGCATCGTGACACCGTGCCGTTGGATCTGTTCGAGCGCGCGTCCGGGCTCGAAGCCCTTCTCCAGGACGATCGTGGCGCCCTTGAGGATGACCGGTAGCGCCCCCATGCCCAGCGAGGCGACGTGGAACAGCGGCGAGATCATGAGCGCGACGTCGGTCGAGACGACGTCGTAGTCGACGACGCAGTTGAGGGCGACCCAGGTGAGGTTGCCGTGGGTCAACACGGCGCCCTTGGCCCGGCCCGTCGTGCCCGAGGTGTAGATGATCGCCGCGGGGTCCTGGTGGGTGACGTCCACGATCGGCGGCTGCGCGGTCGCCGTCCGGCGCAGTCGGGTGAGTCCCGGGGCCCCCGGGACGCCCTCCCCGGTGACGATGACGTGCGAGGTCCGGGTGCCCGGTAGGGCGGCGGTCACCCGCTGCGTGAACTCGGCGTCGTGGATCAGTACGCGTGCCCCGCAGTCGGCCAGGACGTGGGCGATCTCGGGCGGCGCGAGTCGGGTGTTGACGGGCACGAAGACCGCACCGAGCTGCGCGACCCCGAACATCACCTGAAGGAACTCGGGGCTGTTCTCGCCCAGATAGGCCACGGCGTCGCCCTTGCCGATGCCGTGCTGCCCGAGTAGCACCGAGATGCGGTCCGCGTCGTCCGCCAACTGCCCGTACGTGATGGCCGACTGGTCGCCGAAGATCAGCGCGGTCTTGTCGGGTGACTTGAGTCGACGCCTGCTCAGCCAGGCGCCGATTCCGAACCTGTGCATCATCAGTCTCCCGGTGGTGGCGGCGGTGCGGTGCGGTGTCCTGCGGCGTACTCAGGCGTAGAAGCGGTACAGCCCGCGCGCGACGACGGCCGGCTTGGCCCCGCCCTCGATCTCGATCGTCTGGTCGACCGTGATCTGGTAGCCACCCCGGACCTCGGCGACCTCGGCGACGACGGCCTGCATGCGCACTCGCGACCCGACCTTGACGGGGGCGGGGAAGCGCACCTTGTCGAGGCCGTAGTTGACCTTCGTCGAGACGCCCTTGACCTCGAGCAGCTCCGTCCAGAACGGCACGGCGAGCGAGAGGGTGAGGAAGCCGTGCGCGATCGGCGCGCCGAACGGTCCGTCCTTCGCCCGCGCCGGGTCGACATGGATCCACTGGTGGTCGTCGGTGGCGTCGGCGAAGAGGTTCACCTGGTCCTGGGTGACCGTGCGGTACTCGGTGTGTCCGAGGTCCGTACCGGCGAGGTCGGCGAGCTGGTCGTAGGCGATGGTCGTCGTCATGGGCTTCCTCCCGTTGTTCTCAGGGTGTGTCCGCCAGCCGAAGTAGCCGGACGGCATTGTCCTTCAGGATGCCGGGCAGCACCTCGGCCTTGAGTTCGGTGGCTGCCACGTCGCGCAGCCAGCGGTCGGGGGTGAGCAGCGGGAAGTCGGTGCCGAAGAGCACCCGACGCTTCAGCATCGAGTTCGCGTAGCGCACCAGCTCCGCCGGGAAGTACTTCGGGCTCCAGCCGGACAGGTCGATCCAGGTGTTGTGCTTGTGCGTCGCCACCGACAACGCCTCGTCCTGCCAGGGCACCGACGGGTGAGCCATGATGATCTGCAACTGCGGGAAGTCCGCCGCGATGGGATCGAGCAGCATCGGATTCGACAGCCCGAGCCGGAAGCCGTAACCACCCGGCATCCCCGCACCGATGCCGGTCTGTCCGGTGTGGAACAGCGCGGGTACGCCGGCCTTCTCGATCAGACCCCACAGTGGCGCGTACTGCTCGTCGCTCGGATCGAAACCCTGCACCGTGGGGTGGAACTTGAAGCCGCGCACCCCCTCGTCCTCGACGAGCCGGGTGGCGAGTTCGAGCGCCGCCTCGCCGGTACGCGGGTCGACCGAGCCGAAGGGGATCAGGACGTCGGCGTGGTCGGCGGCGGCGCGGGCGATCTCGACGCTCGACAGCGGCTGGTGTGCCAGTTGCGTGCGGGCGTCAACGGTGAAGACGACGGCGGCCATCCGGCGCTCCCGGTAGTACTGCGCCACCGCCTCGATCGCCGGGCGCGGCCCGTCCGTCCTGAAGTACTTCGACACCGCCGCCACGAGGTCGTCGGGTAGCGAGTTGTGGCCGTGGTCGTCGACCTCGATGTGTACGTGCATGTCGATCGCCGTGACGCTGTTGAGGTCGATGGCGGGCTGGTACATGGTCGGGAACCTTCGTCCGGCGGGTCAGGAGGCTGCGGGCTTGAACTCCTCGGGGAGCTCCGGGAACCGCTCACCGACGCTCTGCATCGTCCCGGCGAACTCCGCCGGCCAGGCATCGACCAGGGCGTCGTAGGTCCAGCCGCCCTCGCGGTAGGCGGTCAGTGCCGCCTCCGGGTGGGTCCAGATCTGGAGGCGGTCGCCGCCCACTCCGATCACCTGGCCGGTGACGCCAGCGGCGGCGTCGGAGCCGAGGAACGCGATGAGCCCGGCGACGTCGTCTGCGGTGCCGAACCCGAGATCGTGCCGGAAGAACGCCGGCATCGGCTCGCCGTTCGTCTCTGCCTGGACGGCGGCGGCGAAGTAGGGGACCGTGGCCGTCATCGCGGTCGCGGCCACCGGCACGACGGTGTTGGCGGTGATGCCGGCGCGCTTGAGTTCCAGCGCCCACGTTCGGGTCATGCCGACGATGCCCGCCTTGGCGGCCGCGTAGTTGGTCTGGCCGAAGTTGCCGCGCTGGCCGGTGGGGGAGCCGATGCAGATGACGCGCCCGCCCTCGCCGGCGGCCCGCATCTGCAGCACCGCCTCGCGCACGGTGGTGAAGGTGCCGCGCAGGTGCACGTTGATGACGGTGTCGAAGTCCTCGTCGCTCATCTTCCACAACACGGTGTCGCGCAGGACGCCGGCGTTGGTGACCAGGATGTCGAGTCGCCCGAAGGTCTCGACCGCCGTGGCGACCAGCTGCTTGGCGGTCTCGGTCGGGCCGACCGGGGCGACCACCGAGGCGGCCCGGCCGCCGAGCGCCTGGATCGACGCGACGGCGTCGGCCGCGGTCTGTGCGTCGACGTCGTTCACCACCACCGACGCGCCCTGCCGGGCGAGCTCCTGCGCGTACGCGAGCCCGAGACCTCGTCCCGATCCGGTGACGATGGCGACCTTGCCGTCCAGAGACATGGAAACTCCTTCGTGTCGACCCGATCTGAGCACGTACCGTTGAAAAAGTCAATTATTTGTGAAGCTTGCTACCATCGTCGCCATGCCCCCTAGCGAGAAGACCCGGCTGCCCGGGCAGGATGCTCTGCGAGACAGTGTCCTCGGTGGGGACCTGGTCTTCCTGCTCGCCCGGGCCAACGCGCTCATGCTCGCGGCGGCGAACGCCGCCCTCGCGGAGCATGGGCTCAAGGCACGGTCCTACTCCGTGCTCGCGCTCGCCGCCGACGGAGCCCGCCCCACCCAGCGCGAGCTCGCCGAGTTCCTCCGTCTCGATCCGAGTCAGATCGTCGCCCTCGTGGACGGGCTCGAGAAGCGTCAGCTGATCGAGCGCCGCACCGACCCCGCGGACCGCCGGGCCAACGTCCTCGTCGCGACCGACGCGGGTCGGGCGCTCTTCGCTCGCGCACAGGAGTCCGCCCGCGCAGTGGAGCTGGGCCTGCTGGCCACGGTGACGCCCGAGGAGCACGAGCGGCTGGCCGACCTGCTGCGCCTGCTCGCGTTCCCCGACTGGGCGGTGTCGGACAGCCGGACCGGGCAGCGCTCCCGTGGCACTGCCCGGTCCGCCCGACACCTGGGCTAGAAACGGATCCAGGTGCGGGCGAGTGGCACCTGACCGACGCCGGGCTTCGACCAGTCACAGACGCCGTCGGGGAAGACCGCCCGCAGGCGCTGCCACTGACCGGCGGTGAAGCTCACCCCGTACCGCGACTGCTTGAGGGGCTGTAGCTGGCACTTGAGCACGACGGAGGTCGTTGGTCCGCCCGCGACCACCCGTGGATTGCGGTGGTACGGGAACAGTTGGTTGCACCGGGCCGCCGGATCGAGCGTCAACCTCTCCACGATCCGCTCCCCGTCGGGCGTGACACAGCTGTCGAGCACGCCGCGTGGTCGGGACAGCCGGGTGAGCGCGACGGGGTCCAGGTGCGGACGGGTCGCCGCGAGCCTGGTGCGAGCGGTCAGCCAGGCGTCCATGTCCGCCAGTGCCTGTTCCTGGCTCGCCGTGGCGGCGGCGCCGGCCGGGCTGGTGATGCTGGCGTGGTTGTCGGCGTTGCCGTTGGCCCTCAACAGGCGCTCTCGCATCGTCCAGGAGCGGAACCGGTCGTGGAAGTCGCCGGTGGGGTCGGTGTAGCCGCGCGTCTCGATGATCGGGGTCCACCGCAGCCCGCCGTCGAACTGGTTGACGCGGCCGGTCGCGTACGCCACCTTGATCGCCTCGACGTTCGCCGAGGTGCGCTGTGGCGTCCGGTTGCCCTCGACGTCCAGGCCGCCGATGCCCTCGTTGAGCCGGACGAACTGCTCCGGGCTGATGATTCCCTGCTGGAGTGTCTGCAGGCCGTACTGCACGCCGACGGTGTCCGGGATGATCGGTCGGCCGGCGCCGGTGGCCGGGTCGACGCCGTACACGTTCGAGATGAAGTCCGCCATCGCGCAGCGGATGCCGTCGGGGTTGGTCACCGGGTGGTAGCGCAGGGCGGCCGGAACGTGGTTCGGGCAGGCGGTGGGCCAGTCGACGCTGTCGAAGAACTGATAGCCGACGCAGGTGTTGGGACTGCCGAAGCCGCCCACGGCGGTCTGCTCGGTGCTCGACAGGCCGGCGGCGGTGGCCGCCTGGGAGATGAACCGGCACTCGTGCCCGGTGAGCGTCGTGCTGCGCTCGTCGGGGTAGCCGATGTGCCCGACGACGCCGTCCAGGATGCCGGGGTAGGCGTTGGAGATCAGCAACTGCTGCATGGTGCCGGCCGAACCGCCCCAACCCATGGTGAAGGCCGGTACGCCGAGCGTCTCGATGACGTGCTCCTTGACCATCATGGCCGTCTCGGCGGACGTGACGTCGTTGCAGTTGTGGGCGTAGACGTTGAAGGTCGCGCTGGCGACCGCGTAGCCGCGGCTCAGCAGCGTGTGGTCGAGGACCCCGCCGGTGCTGTTGGCCTGGGTGTAGCCGATGCCGCAGGCGCCGCCGAAGGTGTACACCAGCCGGTCGTTCCAGCCGCGGTTCGTCGTCCAGGGACTGGGGGCGGCGTCCCCCGGCCGGTGCAGCACCGCGATCTCGTACACCGCCCGGTTGATGGTGCCGCGCTCGATCCGCACGACGTACGGGACGGTCCTGCCGGCCGTGGTGGTAGTGGTGGCCACGTCCGTGGGCAGCGGACCGTCGGGCAGGCTGGCGAAGCTGCCGGCGGTGGTGCGGTACTGGTAGGTCACCTGCGGCTGGGCCACGTGACAGTTCTCGTCGACCGGGCCGAGGTGCCACGGACTGCCCGAGGCCGTGCAGAAGAGCGGGATGTGCGGTCCGGAGAAGACCGGGCCGGCGGCGGGGTGGTTGACCAACGTCAGCGCGGCGCTGGGCCGGCCCTTGCCGAACCCGTTGGCGCGGACCTCCAGCCGGTTCTTGCCCAACGCGAGCCTGTCCACCAGGCCGAGCAGCGTCCGCTTGTCATCGGCCGGCCGGAACCGCCCGGTCACGTCACGGCCGTCGAGGCGGACCTTCACCTGGTGCGGTGCGACGTTCTGCGGTACGCCGATGCGGACCAGCGCGTCATCACCACTGATCATGTCTGCGCGGCCGGAGACGACCGCCAGGTCGAAGGTGCGGTGGCCGCCCTTGCCGGCGGGGGCGGTGGCGCCGGCCGATGCGGTGAGGCCACTGATCAGCGCCGCGGTGACGAGCGCCGTCAGCGCCACCCGTAGAGATCGTCGCCGAATCTTCCTGGTTGATCGATGGGAATGCATGACGAAACCCCTTTCAGCCGGGAACGGGCGGCTGGACCACCTGGTCAAAGGCGTGTGGGCAACGTAATGCGAAATCTGATCGCTAGTCAACGATTTTGCAGTGTATCTACGTCAGGCGGTGGACAGGGCGGGGCGAGTCAGGTGTGCCGCCACCGTGCGGAGTGGACCGACGACCCGGCGGGGCGGTGCGGCGTCAGAGCTGTTCGAGCGTCTGGACGAGATCCTCGAAGCGCTTCTGGGCCAGCGGAGCCAGCGCCTCGGAGATGCTCAGGAACACCGCCCGAGCCTCGGCCCGGGGAAAGGAGGGGGGCAGGAAGTCGACCGGCAGGTCCGGATCGGTCCCCACCAGCGCACGCCAGTCACTCACCAGGCTGGTGCGGGCGACGAGTGCCTCCGCCGGTGTCACCCCACCGGCCGCGACCCGGCCGGCAAGCTCACGGTAGCGGTGCAGGAATGTCTGGTAGCCGGCGGCCAACTCGTCGATGCGCCAGGCGGCGTCGAGCCGCGCCCTGCCGTTCGGCAGCAGGTCCAGGTCCTTGGACCGCACGACCACCGCGTCGGTGATGCCGAGCTCGCTGAGCTGCTCGCGTACCTCGTCGAACCGGTCGTGCGGGGTCACCCAGGTGGCGTCGTACAGCGGCCAGAACGTCAGCCAGCGCAACCGGGCCCGCAGCAGCCGGCGCTGGTTCGCGTCGTCCAGCGGCAACGTGAACGCGATAAGCGTCCAACTGCCGTCCCAACTGCTCTCGTCGGTGGTGGCGAAGATGCGCCGAGCGCCCCGCTGGAGGATGTGCCACCCCGGCTCGGTCAGTCGGTAGCTGGTCCGCCGGCCCTCCTTGGTCCGCTGGAGCATCCCCCGCTGGGTCAGCCGGCTGAGCGTCGCGCGGGCGTTGGCCGGCGCGATGTCGAACTCGGCCAGCACCGCGACCAGCCCGCCGGACGGCAGCGGGGACCGGCCGGCGTGCCAGTGGTCACCGAGCAGGGTGACCAGCAGCCGCTGCGCCCGAGCCCGCCCGACCGCCGCCCGATCCGACGGCGACCCCAGGACGGGCTGCCCGCCCAGGCCGTCGTTCACCACCACGGTGACCCGTCGCCGAGGGCGTCGGAACAGGGCTGACCAGAGCAGGCGCGGACAATGAACACCCGGATACGTTACTGCGTCACGTGACGGGCGGTAACGGCGTCACGTGGCTCGTCGCCGCAGCCCGTACGGGGGTGCCCAGCGCCCGGGAGATCGTCCGGCCCGCCGCCTGTACCAGCGGCGCCAGCGCCACCGGATCCGCCCGGTCGTGGGCGACCACCAGCGAGATCGCGGCGACCACCGAGCCGTCCGGACCGCGGATCGGCGCGGCGACGGAGAGGGCGTCCATGGTGACCTGTCGGTCGCTGACCGCGTACCCGGTGCGGCGCACCTCGGCCAGAGCCCGGCGCAGCCGCCCCGGGTCGGTGATGGTCAGCTCGGTCCACCGCTCCAACGGCGCGGCCAGCGTCTGCTCCTGGACCTCGGTCGGCGCGTAGGCGAGCAGCACCAACCCGACGCCGGTGGCGTGCAACGCGAAGCGGCCACCGACCCGGGTGAGCACCGGCACCGCGTGCCGCCCGGCGATCCGCTCGATGAAGACGAGTTCGAGGTCCTGCCGGACGGCCAGCTGGACGTTCTCGTGCGTCACCTCGTAAAGGTCTTCCATCGTCGGCAGCGCCAGCTCGCGTAGCCCCAGCCCCCGGGGAGCGAGCGAGCCCACCTCCCAGAGCCGCAGCCCGATCCGGTACCGCCCGTCCGCGCCCCGCTCCAGCGCCCCCCACGCGACCAGCTCCGCGACGCGACGGGACGCGGTGGGCAGTGGGATCTCGGCGCGGCGGGCCAGCTCGCTCAGGGTCAACGCCGGGCTGGCCGGGGTGAACGAGTCGAGCAGGGCCAACACCTTGCTGGTGACCGACCGTCCGGGCTGCGCGTGCACCCCGCCATCATGCCCACCCCCGACGGTCGGTCACAGCTCCAGCGTGAGCCGAGGCGTCCGGGACCGGGAGACACAGATCATCATGGTGTCGCCGACGGCCCGTTCCTCCTCGGTGAGCAGGCTGTCCCGGTGCTCCGGCACGCCGGCCAGCACCGGGGTCTCACAGGTGCCGCAGGTGCCCTCGCGGCACGAGGAGAGCACCTGCACGCCGGCTGCCTCCACCGCCGCCAGGATCGAGGTGCCCGGCGGTACGGTCAGGGTTCGGCCGGTGCGGGCGAGTTCGACCTCGACGGCGGTCTCGTCACCGTCGGCGATCGCCACGGGGGTGAAGCGCTCGACGTGCAGGGTGCCCGGGGGCCACGCCCGGCAGCGCTGCTGCACCGCGTCGATCAGCGGCTCGGGCCCACAGCAGTAGACGAGCCCGTCGCAGGGCGGCGCCAGCAGCCCGTCCAGGTCGAGCAGCCCGGTCTCGTCCTGCGGGTACAGGCTCACCCGATCGCCGTACTTCTCCCGCAGCCCGGCGGCGAACGCCATGGTGGCGCGGCTGCGTCCGCCGTACACCAGCCGCCAGTCGGCGCCCGCGGCGTCGGCGGCGGCGACCATCGGCCGGATCGGGGTGATGCCGATACCGCCGGCGATGAAGAGGTACCGCTGGGCCGGGACCAGTTCGAAGTTGTTCCGTGGCCCGCGCACCCGGACCGTGGCGCCGGGCTTGAGCCGTTCGTGCACCTGGCGGGAGCCGCCGCGGCCGTCCGGTTCGAGCTGCACCGCCACGTGCAGCGCGGTGCGATCCGCCGGGTCGCCGCAGAGGGAGTACTGGCGTACCAGGTCAGCACCCAGCTCCAGGTCGACGTGCGCGCCCGGGGTCCAGCCGGGCAGGTCGCCGCCGTCGGGGCGGAGCAGGGTCAACACGACCACGTTCGTGGCCACCTGGTCCCGGCCGGCGACCACCAGCTCCGCGCACGGGGATTCGTCGAGGCTCATACCGGTACCGCGCTGCGGGCGCTCGGCTGCGGTGCCGGCGGGACCACCGCCGGCACCTGGTGGCCGCGCGGGTGGGCGAGCAGCCAGTCCCACAGCTCCACGGGCTCCTCGGCGGTGCTCTCGGCCCCGCAGTGGCAGATCCCGCGCAGCGTGTCGGTACCCGGCATCCAGTGGATCCGGTAGACCCGGTCGCCGGTGAGCATGCCGGCCGGCGCGGTCATCGTGGCGCTCCCACCGTCCCCGCCGCCCCTACCGCTCCCGCCTCGACCAGCCGCGCGAGCAGGCGTCGGGCGGCGAGCCCACCGGTGTCGATGTTGATGCTGAGCTCCTGGTACTTGTCCGGCTCGGACGCGATCACCTGCTCCAGGATGTTCAGCGCCGTGACGTCCTGCATGACCACCGTGTGGTTGCTCTGGTGCAGGTACTCGCTGACCGACTCGTCGTCGACGGCGAAGTCGCGGGCCACCGCCCAGAAGTCGTAGGTGGTGTGCTCGGTCGACGGGGTGATCGCGTACACGATCTCGGCGTGGAAGGCGTCTTTGTCCTCGCCCTCGGCGGGTGGGTAGACGCCCTGTGGCGCGATCCGGCTGTGCAGCAGGTACAGGCAGGGCGGGTGGTACTCGATGTCCTGCCAGCGGGTGATCCGGCCCTGGATGCCGGTCGAGCGGGCGTAGAACGGCGGGCACTCGGCGTCGTCCATGTGTCGGCTGACGTAGACGATGCCGCGTTCGTCGTCCACCTCCGTGGTGATCGGCGTGTTCGCCACCTCGGGCGTGCCGATGTAGCCGCCGTGCAGGTAGGTCTCGTGGGACAGGTCCATCAGGTTGTCGACGAGCAGTTCGTACCGCGCGTTCAGCGGCGCCATCCCGCGAACCACGGTGTACCGCGGATCGTCCAGCCAGGGCGCGCGGGGGATGCTGGTCGGGTCGGCGCGGTCCCGGTCGCCGATCCACACCCACACCAACGAGTCCTGCTCCACCACGGGGTACGCGGCGACCCGCGCGGTACGCGGGATGCGTTGCTGACCCGGTACGAAGACGCAGGTGCCGGTCTGGTCGTAGGTGAAGCCGTGGTAGCCGCACACGATGGTGTCACCGTCGAGCCGGCTCTCCGACAACGGGTAGCGGCGGTGCACGCACCGGTCGGCGAGGACCGTCGCCGCCCCCGACTCGGTGCGGTAGAGCACCAGCGGCTCACCCAGCACCGTGCGGGCGAGCAGATCCCGCCCGACCTCGCTGCTGTAGGCCGCCACGTACCACTGGTTGCGGGCGAACGCCATGCGACCGGACCTCCTCGGGACGAGCGACGCTGTGGTTCGGATGGTCCCGTGGCAGGTCCGCCTCCGGCGACCCACGATTTCACTGAGTGAAAGCCCATCCGGCGTGCGGCTTGGACGGAGGCGTGGCTTCTGCCATCCTCGACCCCGTGACGGGGGTCGAGGATGCACCGCGTACGGATCCGGGGGCGGACTCGCGCCCCGACCCGCGCGGGTTGGGCGGCAGGTTCTGGCGGCTCTGGTCGGCGTCGGCGGTGTCGAACCTCGCCGACGGGATTGTCAAGATCGCGCTGCCGCTGATCGCCGTCGGGCTCACCAGCTCCCCGGTGCTGGTCGCCGGGGTGGTGGCGGCGTTCAGCCTGCCGTGGCTGCTGTTCGCGCTGCCGGCCGGCGCGCTCGTCGACCGGCTCGACCGGCGTCGGGTGATGCTCGCCGCCAACACCCTGCGCGCCGGGCTGTTCGGCGCGACGGCGGTGGCCGTGGCGCTCGACGCCGGCTCGATCTGGCTGCTCTACCTGGTGGCGTTCGGTGCCGGCGTCGCGGAGACCCTCTACGACACGTCGGCCCAGTCGATCCTGCCGCAGGTGGTGCCACGCGAGCTGCTGCCTCGCGCCAACGGGCAGCTGCACGCCGTCGAGTTGGCCGCGAACCAGTTCGTCGGCCCGCCGCTGGCCGGCTTCCTGGTGGCCGCGAGCGCGGCACTGGCACTGGCCGGGCCGGCCGGGCTGTGGGCGGTCGCGGTCGCGGCGTTGCTCCTGGTCGGCGGCCGGTTCCGGGTCGAGCGGAACGGACCGACCACGCTGCGCGCCGACATCGCCGAAGGCGTGCGCTTCCTCTGGCGCCACCGGCTGCTGCGCACGCTGGCGACGATGGTGGGCGGCAGCAACCTCATCACCAGCGCGATTTTCGCGGTGCTGGTGCTCTACGCGGTCGGTCCGGGCTCGGCGATGAGGCTCACCGAGCCCGGGTACGGCCTCCTCCTGACCACCATCGCCGCGGGCATCGTGCTCGGCTCGCTCGTCGCTGGGCGGATCGAGAAGCTGCT
This sequence comes from Micromonospora phaseoli, assembly GCF_900109115.1. Classification (GTDB taxonomy): domain Bacteria; phylum Actinomycetota; class Actinomycetes; order Mycobacteriales; family Micromonosporaceae; genus Micromonospora; species Micromonospora phaseoli. The sequence continues at coordinate 267,153 of NZ_FNYV01000002.1, read as the reverse complement.
CGGCCGGGCCCGCGCGCTCGGCGTGTCCGTGGTCGCCATGGCGGCGGTCGTCGGCGTACCGGCGCTGAGCACCAACCCGTTCGTGATCGGCGCGGTCTTCTTCGGCGGCGGGATCCTGCTCGCCGCCTGGAACGTGATCACGATATCGCTGCGCCAGCGGATCACCCCGGACCGCCTGCTCGGCCGGGTCAACAGCAGCTATCGCCTGCTGGCCTGGGGGAGCATACCGATCGGCGCGCTTGCCGGCGGCCTGCTGGCCGAGTTGTTCGGCCTCCGCGCGGTCTTCGCGATCATGGGCGTGTTGGCGTTCACCCTGCTGTTCGGCATGCTCCAGGTCACCGACGCCAACATCGACGCTGCCGAACGCGACGCGGCCAACTGACCGCGCCGGCATCAGTTCGTCGGGTCCGGGAGTGTGGCGATTTCGGCTCTGTCTCACATTCGGCTCTGTCTCACATTCGGAGCTCTGGAAGACGGCTGAGTTCTCCAATATCTATCTGGAGATCGACCGGCGGTCGGCCGCTGGTGAGGTCGGCGGACGTCAGGACTTCCATTACTCGAAGCTCCCGCCATCGCAGAGTCTGGAGGCTATTCTGCTCCGGGACGGCCCGAAGCTCACGTCGGGGCTGAAGCAGCAGAACCCGCGCACGCCCTTCGGTCGGCCCATCATGTCGTTCACCGGATCTTTTGATGTGGAATGGAATGTGGTTGGATACCAGAACAATAATCCGGTGGTTGAATACCACGTAACCAATGCCACTACGATCGCGTCTGGTACGAGAGTTCCTGGAGTGACCCCCCACGCGGGAATGGTTTCGCCGGCAGCGGAGTGGATGCCTACCCACTTGAGCACTACCAGATCCAAAGCTACCGGTTCCGCATCACCACCTGTGTGAACTCGGCGTGCCAGCGATGACTAGGAGCTACGGGCGGTTGGCGGCGGGGATTGTCGTATCCTTGGCCTGCCTTGCTGCTGTCGCTGTGGTCTTTTCGGTAAGCAGATGGTCCAGTGACCAACGCCCTGAACTTACTGATTCTGCAGTGGTGGGAGCGTGGCGGGGGAGTGGCGCGTCTGAACTGATCATTGCGGGCGACCGGACGTTCTCCGCCAAAGGGCTCCCGTCTTCGCTGGTTGGTTCGCAGGCGACTACGTCTACCGTTCCGGGTGTCGGGAGGTGGTCCATTCAGGCGGATGTGAACGACTCCAGTGAGAAGAAAACCCAGCTCGTGTTGGTTTTCGAGGATCTCGACGACGTTCCCGTCCCCTTCTCGGTCAAGCTCGCATCGGATCTGGCTGACGGAAAGTTGGTTCTGTTCTGGACCGTCGGTGACCCTGATCTCGGTCACCGCGTCACCCTTGAGAAGGTGTAACAATGGCGATTGGCAGACAGTTGGATGCTCCGCGATATGGAGCCTGATCTCCTTCATATGGATTGATGTGAAGACCCGGAGGTTGCTAGCTTTTCCGGCACCTTCCGGGTCTTTCGCGCAATTCACCTGGCGCCTTTGTTGAGGGCTTTCTGGCTATCCCGCCGCAACCGATCCGTCAACACCGCCGGCTCGTTGTCGTCCTGCACCCTCACAGCTACATCACACCAGAACACGCATGGCACCCGGATGGGCCATGCGACCCGACACGGCCGCGAGGCCGAGTGGCACGCCAGCCGTCACCGTCAAAGAGAACCTTCCAGCCGGGGCGGGGAACTGGGCCGCCAGCCCGGGTCCCGCTCCAGTCCAGGTAGGGTGGATATCAGCCGAGCGGGATGACGCCGATCAGACCCGATCCGGGTTGGAAATCGGTTTGTGTCGATCCTGGCACACGAACCGGATCCCAACGGCATAGACAGCTGGCTGCTGTCATCAGCGGGCCACCAGTTGCAGCTCGCCGTTATCGACATCATGGTTGTCTGGTCGACATCGGGACTCCGACATGAACTCGCATCCGCCGAGCATGCAGCGGCTCCGGCATCGCTGCCACGCCCGACAGTCGGACCTCATGGCCAGGTCAGCTCTGCTGTTTGGCCCCGGGTCGTGCTGTCACCGGTGGCGCGCGGTGCGACGCCGAACCGGCAAGACGGCTACTGCGGGACCGTGAGCTGCGGGAATGTGGTTCGGATTCTGCCAAGTATGGTCCACCAAAATTCCCTGAACTGGGGAAACGTGAGCCCGTGGTTGGCAGTGCGCGAACCACCTCGACCAGATGTGCAGTGGGCTGGGGAAACGCGTTCTTGCGGTGCGGGTCCGCGTCTGGTCGCGTGGTTCAAAGTTGGTGCGGCGGCCGTCTGCCTGCTACTCGGCCAGCTTTGATCTCGCTGCTCTTGCCTTTTCCACGACGGACCCGAGTCCGGACGCGGCCCAGGATGTCTGGTCTCGCCCCATCCGGCGTCACCCGACTCGGGTCCCGTTAATGATCATCTTTCGGTCTCGGCGCCATGACCTGTTTCGTTGCTTGCGATCGCGTCGGAATCTGCGCGATGCCGGTGCCACGGCCTCGTAGAAGAAATCTATTCGATGGCATTTCTCGCCCCTTCCAGGAGAGGCGACACCCGCGCTGCAACGGTGAGCGCGGCGGCACGGTCGAGATCCGGGACGGGGACCCAGGCCCGTCCCGGATCTTTTCATTGGCCCGACGGTCGCCGCCCTTTGGCCCTGCGCCACGCGCCGGGGCTGGGGTCGGCGCATCGCGGTGTCCTGCCCGGTGGTGGGCCGCGTAGGCCATTGCCCGACGCCGCCGCCCTTTGGCCCAGCGCTGTGCGGCCGGGGCTGGGGTCGGCGCACCGCGGTGTCCTGCCCCGACGGTGAGCCGCGCGGGGCCATGCCCGAGGGCCCCGTCCCTTGTCCTGCGCTGCGCCGCCGGGCAGGTCAGCGCATCGTGGTGTCCTCCCCGGCGGTGAGCCGCGCGATCGGGGCGGGCGGGGCCGGGGCCGGAAGGTCGACCCGCAGCAGTGCGCCACCGCGTGCGGAGCGGGCGACGGTGGCCCGGCCGCCGTGGGCGTCGACGACCCGCTGCACGATCGACAGCCCGAGACCGGATCCCGGCAACGCCCGGGCGCTGTCGGCACGGTAGAACCGGTCGAACACCCGCGGTACGTCGGCGGCGTCGATGCCCGGTCCGGCGTCGTCGACCTCGAGCACCGCCGACGCGCCCTCGGCACGGAGCCGGATCTGGACCGGCTGGTCCGCGGGGGACCACTTGCCGGCGTTGTCGATGAGGTTGAGCACCGCCCGCTGGAGCGCAGCGGGACGGCCGCTCGCCCACACGGAGGTGAGGTCGAGCGCGATCTCGATGTCGGGCACGCGGGAACGCGCCCGGGTCGCGGCGGCCACCACCACGTCGGCGAGGTCGAGCAGCTCGGTGTTTTCGTCGCTGACGTCACCGCGGGCCAGGTCGGTCAGCTCGGCGGCAAGGGTGCTCAACTCGGCCACCTGGGCGCCGAGATCGTTGAGCAGCCGGGTCCGGCTCTCCGCCGGCAGTGCGCTGTCCAGGGTGCCGCGCCGATCGAGCCGGATCAGCAGCTCGACGTTGAGGCGCAGGCTGGTGAGCGGGGTCTTGAGCTCGTGGGCGGCGTCCTCGGCGAGCAGCCGCTGGGCCTGCCGGGAGTCCCGGAGCGCGGCGAGCATGTCGTTGATCGACTGGATCAGCCGCCGGATCTCCCCACCGCCTTCATCCGGGATGTGGGCGTCGAGATCCCGGGTGTGCGCGACACGTTCCGCGGCGGCGGTCAGCCGGTCGATCGGTGCCAGCCCGGTCCGCGCCACGGTCCGCCCGACAAGGGCGCCGCCGACCACGCAGAGCAGCCCGATCAGCAGCATACCGAACCCGAACTGGTTGATCGGGCTGTCGTCGACGACGCGGGCCACCTGGACCGCGCCGTCGCCCGCCCGGAGCGTGTAGATGAGGTAGCCGTCCTCGTCGCTGTCGTTCGACTCCATCAGGTCGGCCGACGCGCCCTGCGCCACGTGCCCGGCGTGCTCGCTGACCGGGGGCAGCGCGGGTTGGCCGGCCGGCGTCCGGGTCGAGCCGTCGGGCAGGATGACCCGCACCAGCGGACCGGATCCGGGATACGGCGGTAGCGGGACCTGCGCCAGACCGGCGCGCTCCGCGTTCGTCGCCAAGACGCGGGAGTCGGCGCGCAGCTGATTCTCGGCGGTGTCCCGCAGCTGCCAGTCCAGCAGCTCGCTGGCTACCTGGAAGGCCATGAACACGCTGACGGCGATGGCCGTCGCCGCGATCACCGTCAGCCTGGTCCGCAGGGACCGCCGGCGCCACCATCGGGTCAGCCGGCGCGGTTCCTGGCCGGCGGGCCTGCTCACGGAGGAGTCTCCCGCAACGTGTATCCCAGGCCGCGCAGCGTGTAGATCAATCGTGGCTCACCCTCGGCCTCCATCTTGCGGCGCAGGTAGCTCACGTACACCTGGAGGTTGTTGGCGGTGGCGCTCATGTCGAAGCCCCAGATCGCCTCGAACAGCGCGTCGCGGGTCAACACCCGGGTCGCGTTGCGCACGAGGACCTGCAGGAGGGAGAACTCGGTCCGGGTCAGGCGCAGCGGCCGCCCGCCCCGCCACGCCTCGAACCTGTCGGGATCGAGCCGGACGTCGGCGAACGAGAGGATCTGCGACTCGCCGTCGCCCGGCGTGCGCCGGCGCAGCAGGGCCCGCACCCGGGCCAGCAACTCCTCGGTGGCGAACGGCTTGGGCAGGTAGTCGTCGGCGCCCGCGTCCAGCCCCGCGACCCGGTCGGTGACCTGGTCACGGGCGGTCAGCATCAGCACCGGCAGATCCCGACCCGCGGCCCGCAACCGCCGGCAGGTCTCCAACCCGCCGAGGCGGGGCATCATCACGTCGAGGATCAGCAGATCCGGTGCGTCGCCGCCGGGCCCACCGACCCCGTCGAGCACGGCGAGACCGTTGGCGACGGTGCTGGTGTCGTAACCCTCGACCTGGAGCACCCGCTCCAACGACTCACGGATAGCCGCGTCATCATCCGCGATCATGATCCGCACGCCGGCCCGCCCCCTTCCAGTCGATGCTTTTGCCGCTCATTGTTCCCGATCAACCTGAGGCCAGGATTAGCGTCGCTGGGACCGCGCTCTTACGGATACCTAAGTTTGATCTTTAACCCGTGCGCTGTTTGCGTGCGGTGATGCTCGGGTCGCGTTTGGCGGTCTGCCGACGTCGTGGCGGGGTGCTGGTTGGCGGTTTCGTGATTCGGGTGGGCGTCCGGGTCCTGGTCTGCTGGGTTTCGGAGTACGCGCTGGGAGGGGTGTCTTCGGACGCAGGTTCCGAAACCCGCGGCGGACGCGGGCGCGTGTGAGGCGTTCGGGGGGTGTTGGCCGTTCCCATGGTCTGCGGAGGTCCGCGACGAGGGCACGCGCGAGCCGCAGTTGGGTGTGGGCGGCGATGATCAGCCAGGTCCATCGGTCGGCGGCTTGTGGGGTGCGCACGGGTCAAAGATCAAGCTAAGAACGAGATGACCTCCGCAGCGGCGGACCGGGTGGACGGCAACGCGTTGCTCATCCGGCCCGGCGGCTGTGTCGCCTGGGCCTTGCCTACCGGGCAGGACCTGGACGCCACCACGCTGGTGCGTGCGCTGGGCACCTGGTTCGGCCAACCCGCCTGAGCGCCGCATTTAACCGTCGTCTCAGGTTCGCTCGGTATGAAGGCGTCAGATGAGCGATGTAACCCGTATGTAGGAGGCTGGTGATGGCAGTCAACGCAGCGCCGTCCGGGGAAACGCCCGGCCGGTCGGTTGGCAGGCCGGTGGGTGCCGTGGTTGGTGGGTGGCGCTGGGTCCCAGGTCGCTCGCCGCATCTGGACATCGAGCGGTGAGGCAGACCTGCTCCATGAGACAGCTGCGGGTGCCGCCGGGCCTGTGTGCACGCCGACCCCGGCGGGGGCAACGACGACGAATTGGTGAAGCACCACCGGTTTCATGGAGCACCGTGTGAAGTTCGAGAGCTGTTTCAACGGCCCGCCAGCGGGCCGCTTCACGGAGCGGTTGGGCTGCCCCCTGAAGCACCTTGTGAAGCAGCCGGTGGTTGCCCGTAAGTCAGCTGCTCGAGGTGAAGGAGATCCCGTCCTCGGGCGTGCAGCGGACAGCAGGAGTTAGTCGCGGTAACGCGGGCGTGAACTCACTGTTGGCACTACCAACCGGCCGAGGCAGCTTGCCCATGGCCACATCGATGCGCGCGCTGCGCGCTGAGACTCACGGACCGACCCTTGGTATCGAGGGCGTACCTGGCCGGACGAAAAGCTCCGGGGGCAACCCCAGGCGGCTAGGTGGATCGGCGGCTGAATCAGCGACCGGCCCGGTCCCCAGCTAGACCTACAACTCCGGATTTCTTGCAAAACCCTGACCAACCACTTATCGGAGGTCTCGTGTCCTCACGTCCAGATTCCACGGTCGTCGATCGGCAGTCCGGGAGCGCGCTGTCAGCCAACGCTGATGACGCTGCGGCCATGCTCGTCGGCGCCGTCAAGCGATACGGCTCCGGCCGGTCGGCCGTCGTCGCGCTCGACGACGTCACCATCGCGTTCCCGGCGGGGAAGTTCACGGCTGTGATGGGCCCGTCGGGTTCGGGAAAGTCGACGATGATGCACTGCGCCGCCGGGCTGGATCAACTGACATCTGGCCGCGCATTCGTCGGCAACACCGATCTGTCGGCCCTCGACGACCGCGAGTTGACCAGGCTGCGCCGAGAACGGATCGGGTTCGTGTTCCAGGCATTCAATCTCGTGGCGACGCTCACGGCCGAGGAGAACATCTGCCTGCCGATGACGTTGTCGGGGCGCCGGCCGAGTGTCGCAGCGCTCGATCAGGTCGTGTCGCTGCTGCGCCTCGGCGATCGCATGCATCATCGGCCGACGGAGCTCTCGGGTGGCCAGCAACAGCGAGTCGCCGTCGCCCGGGCGCTGGTCGCTCGACCGCAGGTGGTTTTCGCCGACGAGCCCACCGGCAACCTCGACACCCGGTCCGGACAGGAGATCCTCGGATTCCTGCGATCAGCAGTCGATCTGCATCACCAGTCGATCGTGATGGTCACGCACGATCCCAACGCCGCTGCCTGGGCGGACCACGTCGTGTTCGTCGTCGACGGCCGAGTGCACGACGTGATGGATCACCCGTCGGCGGATTCGGTGATCGACGTGATGAAGGGCCTGGGGCGATGAGCCAGATGATGCGGAGTGCGGCTCGAAGCGTGCTCGCGAGTCGGGGTCGGTTCATGCTGACGGGCACGGCGATCATGCTGTCGGTGGCGTTCCTCGTCGCGACGCTGGTGCTGTCCGACTCGATGCGTGGCCGAGCGGCCGGTGACATCGCCGAAGCGTTGGCCGGGACGGACGCCGTGGTGCAGGGCGTCGTCCTCGGCGAGCCCGGCGGAGGGCCGGGAGATCCGGAAAGGTCGGTTCGGCGATCACTGGATCCCGACATCACCGAGCGCGTGGCTACGGTCGATGGCGTCGACGGGGCCGCCTCGCAATGGGTCGGCTTCGCGAAGCTGGTCGTTGACGGATCGTCAGTCGGAACCGGCACGGCGAGCGACGTCGGTCGCAACTGGGTCGCCGACCCGGCGCTGAATCCGTTCCGGCTCGCGAGCGGGCGACCACCGACCGAGGTCGGCGAGATCGTGATCGACCGATCGCTCGCCGGTGACGCAGGCTTGGCTCCGGGTGACGTCGTACAGGTCCTGACCACGACGGGGATGTACGACGCGACCGTCACCGGTGTCGCGACGTTCGCGTCGGCGGACGCGGCACCGCTGCAGCGAACGGTGCTGTTGCCCGACAAAGCGGTGTCCGCCTGGCTCGACACCGCAGCGCCGACGGAGGTGCTCGTCGGCGTCGCGGAGGGCGCTGACCGCGCCGAGGTGCTCGGCCGATTGTCGGCGCTGACTGATGCCGAGGTCATCGACGGGCCCGACCACATCCGGACGATGCAGGACGCCGCGACGTCACCGCTGCAGTTCCTGACCGTTTTTCTCCTGGCCTTCGCCGTGGTCGCGGTGTTGATCGGTGTGACGATCATCTTCAACACGTTCGCGCTCACCGTCGCCCGCCGCCGGCGGGAGTCGGGGCTGCTGCGTGCGATCGGTGCGGAACGACGCCAACTGCTCGGCGGAGTGGTGATCGAGGCGGCGCTCGTCGGGACGATCGCCACGCTCGTCGGCCTCGTGTGCGGGGTCGCGGGAGTGGGCGCGCTGCGCTGGCTCGTCGGACTCGCCGGGATCACGTTGCTCACCGGGCCGTCGATCGTGAGCACGACCTCGATCGCGGTCGCCGCGGCCGTCGGTATCAGCGCAACGGTCCTAGCGGCATGGATCCCGGCTCGCCGCGCGGCGGCGACACCGCCGATCGAGGCGCTGCGCGAGAGCGCGGCGGAACCCCGGGTCGTGAGCCCAGCGCGAACTGCGAGCGGGCTCGTGCTCGCCGCGGTGGCGATCGCTGGAGGAGCTGTGGCTGTGGCGCGGTCGAGCGCGACGTGGGCCCTGCTGGTCGTTGCCATCGTCCCGGCGCTCGTGCTGTGCGGCCCGGCGATCGTGACCGCCGCAGCGCGCGGGAGCGCTCAGGTGGCCCGTCGCGCCGCCGGTGTGTGCGGCTCGATCGCGGCGGGCAACCTGGCTGCGAGCCCCCGCCGATCGGCGTCGACGGCGCTCGCGCTCATGCTCGGTACCGCGATGGTGACGATGTTCGCGATCTTCGCGAGCTCACTGACGAGCGCGGTCGGGACGGACGTTCGTGAAGGACTGCAGGCGGACCTGGTGGTCACGTCGGCGACCGCCGACTTCCCGACGATCGACCCCACCCTGGCCGGCCGGATCGCGGCGCTGCCCGACGTCGACGAAGTCGCCGCGCTGTCGATCGCCGAAGGGATCGTGGCAGGGAAAGCCGAGGCGATCGGGGGCATCGACCCGACGGCACTGCCTACCACGTTCGACCTCGACCCGATCGCCGGCGACCTCGCCGACCTGAGCGATGGGGGCGTGGCCGTGGTCGGCGACGACCCCACGCTGCTCGGCGGCACCCTCGCGATCGAGTTCGAACGCTCGACACTCGAGGCGCCGATCGTCGCCGTGGTCGCGAGGAGCACCGGCGGTTTCGAAGCCCCCTTGTACTTCGTCGACCGTGCGACACTCGACGCCTCGGTCGGTCGTCTGCTCGACGCTCTGTTGTTCGTCGACCTCGCCGACGGTGCGGTCGCGGACGCCGAGGAAGACGTGAGGGCGCTGGTCCGAGCCACGCCCGGGTCGTTCTTCGAGACCCGGGCAGAACACGTCGCCAACAGCGGGAGCGAAATCGCCGCGTTCCGGAACTTCATCGACGGGATGCTCCTCCTCGCGAGCTTCATCGCGCTTCTCGGAGTCGCCAATACCACGGCGCTCGCGATCAATGAACGCTCTGGAGAGCTCGGGCTGCTGCGAGCGGTCGGCGCGACTCGCCGAGAGCTGCGTCGAATCGTGCGGCTCGAGGTGGCACTCCTGTCGTTCGTGGCAGCATCGATCGGCATCGCCGTCGCAGTCGGCTTCGGCTGGGCGCTGATCGACGTCACCGGTGGCGCGGAGATCCCATCCGTCGTCGTACCGTGGTCCCGCCTCGCGGTGACGCTCGTCGTTGCGGTCGCAGCCGGCGTCGTCGCTGCAGCGTGGCCCGCGTTCCGGGTCTCCCGGGTGCCCGTGCTCGAGCTGGCGGGCCGGGACCGCTGATGCGCAGGTCCTGCGCCTGGACCGGGCGGCCCACGACCGGTCCCGGTGCAGGAATCTCCCGGCGGAGTACGCGCCCGCCATCGGCCGCGACGATGATCATGCCGCGACGCACACGGATCATTGCACCGGTCGCGCCGATCTCGCTGCGCTCGTCGCCGCGTCGGCGGTGTCGATCGGCGTGTTGCTCAACGGTCCGGACGTCGTGGCCGGACGGCAGCTCCCAGGCATCGCGATCGCGGCCGTCGCCGCAGTGCTGCTCGTCGTCACCGGTCGGTTCGGTCGAGCCACCGTCGTGGCGATCGGTGTGTTGGACGTCGTCACCCTCGCATGGACCTCCAGCCCGGTCGCGCTGCGGCCGCTACTCGCCGTGGCGCTGCTCCGTCTCATGCGCCGGAGCGACGATCGCTCGGTGATCTGGTTCGGATCGTTCGTCCAGGTCCGCACCGGGCCGGTCCAGCATGTTGACGCAGGTGGCCGCCGGCTGCACGTCAACGCCGACTACGACGGCCTCACCGCCCTACTCGGCGAACGAACTGACCGCCGACCATGTCCTTGACGGCCGCGACACCCCGACCACCGGCGGCACCCGCCGCCCCCGACAGGCCGACAACACCCCGTCCGCCGCCGCGGCCGGTGCGCACCGAACGAGCCCACACCGCCAGCCGAGAACACTGGCGCCGTGCCATCGCCGCAGGACACGGCTGACCACCACGGTGCGACCGCGGTCGCCGCCACCGACCGTCACCAGATGGCCGACGCCACCCGACCCGAGCCGGTCGTCAACACCGGCGGCCACTACCACCTCGACCCCGCCGCCGTCACCGTCGACCGGTGGCAGATCCTCGACGAGCAACACCACACACGGTCGACAACCGACCCGACTGTCCACGCCGCTCGGTCCCGCATCGGCGACGGCTTGAACTACCCATGGCTGCACATCACCCGGGCACCGGATACGTGACAGCCCGCGCCACCAGGCTTCCGAGCGGGTCGAGCACCGCGCCCAGGACCAACCGCGGCACTGATCGACTTCGTCGGCGAGTGGCGTCGGAGGAGGCCGCCTGGCGCCGCGGCGACGACACTCGGGAGAACGCCGGATCGTCGCACCGACGGCCTGTAGATGACCGTGGGGATAGGGCAGATCCGTATATCCTTCCGGGCTGCCGGTCCGCCGTCAGCTACGCCCTGGCGACGCGGCCATCGAGGAACGGTTAGCCGACACCGGTCGCCTCCCGTCCCGCGTCGGTCAGGTCGTCGGCTGGGCTCCTTGTCGTAGTCGGTCGACCAGTTGGTTGGCTTGCCGGCGGCTGGTGAGCGAGATCAGCCGTACGTGCGGCTCGTGTGCCTGGATGAGGTTCTGGATCCGGGGTCGCATGGCTCGTCGGTAGCCGAGGATGTATCGGATGAAGTTCCAGGTGATCCGGTCGTAGACGCCGTCGGCCTGGTGCTGGCCGCCCCGGTAGCGTCGGCGGCGTTGAGCGATGCCCCAGAGGCAGGTGGCGGCGGGAAGGTCGAGGAAGATCACGGTGTCGGCGGTGGCCAGCCGGATCGGCAGGGTGCCGGCGTAGTTGCCCTCGATGATCCAGCGTTCGCCAGCCACGAGCTTCTCCTGCTTGGCAGCGAACTTCTCTTGGGGAAGTGGGTTCCACTGCTGGTCGTAGTAGATCGCGTCGAGGTGGGTCAGGGGCGCGTCGAGGATCTGGGCGAGCTTCCGGGCGATCCTCGACTTGCCGCTGCCGCCGCAGCCGATGATGGCGATCCTGTCCATGGTCCTCCAGGGTATGGGCGGGGCGAGGTTGGGCGGACACGGCGGGTCATGACGGCACCAAGTCCCGATGGCGCAGGAGCGCCGTTTAACAGTCGTCTCAGGTTCGCTCGGTATGAAGTAGGCATCGCCGGGCGACGCGGGTCTCGGCCTCGCCGGCATGGCCGAACGCGCCGTGCTCTACGGCGGCACGGTCAGCGCCGGCCCCACACCGGACGGCGGCTGGACCGTCCACGCGACCCTGAAAGGCAGCCATTCATGATCACTGTGCTCGTGGTGGACGCCCAGCCGCTGCAGCGCTTCGGGTTTCGCATGCTGCTGGAGAGCACCCCCGACACCGAGATCGTCGGCGAGGCCGAGAACGGCACCGAGGCCGTTCGGCGGATCACCGAGCTGCATCCCGACGTGGTGCTGATGAACATCCGCATGCCGGGCGTCGACGGGATCGAGGCCACCCGGCGCATCGTCGCCGCCGGTGGGCGTTCGCGGATCCTGGTGCTGACGACGTTCGACGTGGACCGGTACGCGCTCGCCGCGCTGCGGGCCGGGGCGAGCGGTTTCCTGCTCAAGGACACCCGCCCGGAGGAGCTGCTCGCCGGCATCCGGGCCGTCGCCGCCGGGGACGCGGTGATCGCGCCGGCGCTGACTCGGCGGCTGCTCGACGCGTTCGCCGACCGGCTCGAGGATGACCTATGCGGGCCCGTGCGGGAGGATCCCCGGCTGGACTTCCTGACCGACCGCGAGCGCGAGGTCCTCGTCGCCATCGGCCACGGCCTCACCAACGGCGAGATCGCGCAACGGTTCACGCTGTCGGAGTCGACGGTGAAGACCCACGTCGGGCGGGTCCTCGCCAAGATCGGCGCACGGGACCGGATCCAGGCCGTCATCCTCGCCTACAACCTGAGGCTCACCCGGCCGATTTAGCGCTTCATCTCGCGCGTCCGTCGGGGGCGCGACCGTGGTTCCCAGCCGCACCGCTCCGGGCCGATCCGCTCCGCGTGATCGACCGCTCCGCTGCCGGGTCCGCGTGCAGCCGCCCACGTCACCACCCGTCCGACCGCCACGACGCCGTACGGGTGTGAGTTCAGCGCGGACGTGTGTGAGCTCAGAGCTGTTTCTCGACTTGTTGACCTCAGTGAGCTCACACACGTTCGACGCTTCGTCAGGACTTGCGGGGGGAGACCGTCATGATGCCAATGCACATCTCGTCGCTGGTGCCGTCGCCCCACACCACGTAGCGCGGCGGCAGCTTCTTCAGCTGCGGCACTCGTTTGCGCAGCCCCGCGTCGTGCGTACACGTCACCCGCAGCGTGTCCCCCGGACCGATCTCCACCGGCGACGGCAGCTTCATCAGCCGCTGGTTGTCGAAGTCGAACTGCGGCACGTCCAGCACGACTTTGGCGTTTGGCGTGCCCGGGTTGAGTTCGACCTTCATGGCGCGCCCGAGCATGTGCATGTGGCCGAAACCGGCGAACAGCGTCATCGGCTCCTCCACCTTGTGATCGCAGGTTTGGGTGCTACCGGGCTTCGGCACGCCGCCCTGGTTGCATTCCTCCACCTGACGGTCCGCCATTTCGCCGACGTCCGCCCCGAACCGCTTCGTCACGTCCGCGATCGAGGCCGCCCGGTCACACAGCGGCCCCGACTCGTCGACGGCGCAGGGCAGGTCGGTCGGCGCGTCGAGCGACCACGTCTCGAGTTCCCGGGTCTGCGGCGTGCCGTCCGTCAGCCGCAGCCGCACCGCCGAGCGGTCCGACCCGGTCGGCTTGCCGTCGGTCGCGAGCAGGTTGTAGTGGATCTGGAGGACGACCAGGCTGCCCGGCTCCAGCTTGTGGCCGGCGTCCTGGTCGAGCAGCGTCTCCGTGGCGCCCGGCGCCCAGGTGTCCACCCACGCCGCGTCCCCCTCTTCGACCTCGGCGCCGGCGACGCCGGTCCCGCCGAAACACTGCCAGCCGAGACCAGGGGTCTTCGCGTCGTGCTCGCGCACCGCGGCAGCGCCGCCCGGCGGCACCGCGTACACGATGGCGTGGTGCGCGATGGCGACGTTCTCCGGCGTGAACTGGGTCCCGGTCAGGAACGCCGCCTTGGTCAGGCCCGGATCGATCATCTGGCACCGGTACTCGTCCGTGCCGCCCCCCGGCGGCGCGGGCGTGTATGCCTCGGCCATCTTCAGGTCGACGAACCGCTCGCCGGCGCGCAGCGGCTGCGGTGGAGCCGACGACCCGCCCTCGTGCGCGCTGTGCGAGCCGGCCGCGCCGGGCGCCGCACTGTTGTCGGCGTCCGACCCGCAGGCGGCGACGGCAGCGAACGCCGTCGCCAGCGCCATGGTGGCCGCCCCGAACCTCCGCAGTGGACTGTCAAGTTTCGTCATAGCCTGAAAGCTAGGCCCGATTCCGTCCTGTTTCGTCGTACTGCGGTCGTCATCCTCGGAAGGGAGGTGGTGCCACGGTACTACCTCTCCGGAGCGCCATCCGGGAGCGCCGGTACCGACGTCCGATTTCCCGGCGGCACCGCGGGTACCGACTCGCGGACGGCGTCGATGGTGTCGTGCGTGCGCTGATCCCGGCTACGACACCGCGCGGCTGGCCTGGGTACTGTCCGACCTGCCCGTGCTCCTGGTCGGCCGGATCCGCGCCGACCGGGTCCTGCGGTTTCCCAAGCCGTAGACAGCCGGGCACCCTGGGCCGTGCCCGCAAACACGGCACCGAGTTCGCCTGCAACGACCCGGCCACCTGGCCCGCACCACACCACGTCACCACCACGCAGACCACCCGGTGCGGCACCGCTACGGCCACCGCGTGGGACCGGCTGCACCCCAGGCTGACCCGCCGAACCTGCTGGATCGACCACGACGGTGACCTGCCGATCATCAAGGCACCCTGATCCGGCTACAGGTCGAACACCTGCCGGCGAGCGCGATCCGAAACCGGTGTGGCTGTGGTGCTCCGCCACCGACGCCACCACCACCGAGACCGCTCAGCGGTGGACCTGGCGTGATCATCGCCGCCCACACCCAGCTTAGATCGAGGCTCAGTCCTGAGCGAGCTCGTTAGCAAGCGCGCGGAGCGGGTGGTCGTCCGGCCGTGCCGGTCCAGGAGTGAGGGGGCCGAGCTGGCCGTGGATGCAGGGCAGGTCGTCTAGGGTACCCGCCGACCTGCTCGCCAGGCATCCTCGGTGAGGATCGCGTTCTGCGAGAGTGAGGTCTCCCCGCTTTCGCGGAACGGTGGTTACCTGATGCCGGTCGGCGCAGTGTCCCACCTCCGGGCGACGTCCCGACGTAGCCGAACCGCCGCGACTGGCACATCTGGCCCATGAACTGGGAAAACGCGGTTCTTATTCTGCCACGTATGGTCCACGCAGCTCAGGAAGCCTCCCAGTTTCGATCAGCCCGACCAAGCTTAATCAATCGACTGTCATCCACATAAGGAACCGGACTGCGGCGCTGATGACCACTGCGGGTGGGACGGGCATTGCCATCCAGGACAGGATGATCGGAAGTCAATACCGGAGGAGCTTTCGCGAATCCATGAGCTTCGCTAGGATTCGGGTTCGCCGTCACCGGATCTGGAAGGGATCGACATGCGAGTTGCACGGTTAGTGGCAGGGTTGACAGCCGTTACAACTGCCCTGACAGGGCTGATCCTGGCGACCGCGAGCCCCGCCGCAGCTGCGATCGATAACGGCACCTGGGTTGCTTACGGCAACAAGAACCCGATCACGTCCAGCTCGAGCACCTGGCGTTGCGGCGCCACCGAGACGGTTGCCACCAATGTTCTTGCACAGGTGTGCGCAATCAGGTCGGCAAGCGGGGCAGCGATGCAAGGGGCGGTGATTGTGCGTAACAATAGATCCAGCTCCTTCAGTACCACCGCATTCGTGCGCCTGCGCGAGTACACCCAAACGTTCGGCGCTTGGGCCTGTCAGTCATCGGGGATCGGGGCGAACGGGTGGACGGTGTGTTTCGGGAGGACCATTGATTACAGGTCGGTGCAGGCGGAAGGGGACGGTAACGCGGTTTACCTCGGATACTCGCCATGGATCTGAACCGAACGAACGGGTCAGTCGCGTTGCGCGGTCGTGGGTGCGGCAGCCCGTGAGCCGTCGCCACACCTGCTCGTCGAGCGCAATGCTGCGGAGCGGGATGCCGCCGGCCGGCGGGGCGGGTCAGTCGAACAGGACCACCGTGCGGGCCCCCTCGCCCCGGGCCATCCGGGCGAGGGCCTCCGGTGCCTCGTCCAGGGTGGCCCGGTCGGTGACCAGGAAACCGAGGTCGAGTGTGCCGTCCAGCACCGCGCGGGCCAGCTCCGGCACGTCCCGGTCCGGGTCGGAGGAGCCGTAGACCGAGGAGCGCAGCGTGCGCGCCGAGTGGAAGATGTCCAGGGCGCTGAGGCCGACGATGTCGTCCCGGCCGCCCATGCCGACCACGATGACCTGCCCGCCGCGCCGGGCGGTCCGCCAGGCGGTGCGGATGGTGGCGGCCCGGCCGACGCACTCGATCGCGTGGTCGACGCCGCGCTTGCCGGTCAGGGTGCGGACCGACCGGTTGAGGGTCTCGTCGGCGAGCAGGAAGTCGGTGGCGCCTGCGGCGGCGGCCAGGTCGGCCTTGGCGGGTGAGACGTCGACGGCGATGACGGTGCTGGCGCCGGCCGCGCGGGCGGCGGCCACCGCCGACAGGCCGACGCCGCCGATGCCGATGACGGCGACCGAGTCGCCGGGACGGACCCCGGCGGTACGGCGGATCGCGCCGACGCCGGTGAGCACGGCGCAGCCCAGCAGCGCCGCGTCGGGGAAGGCCAGTTCGGCCGGTACGCCCACCACGGCCTCCTGCGGCACCACCACCTGCTCGGCGAGGGCCCCGAGGCCGAGGGTGACGTGCAGTGGCTCGCCGTCGGCGGTGTGCCCACGGGCGGCGGCGGGTGCGCCGCCGCGCTCGCACAGCCAGGGTTCGCCGTGCGTGCAGTACCAGCAGGTGCGGCAGGCGGGCGCCCAGTTCAGCACCACGTGGTCGCCGGTGGTGACCCGGTCGACGCCGTCGCCGACCTCGGTGACCACGCCGGCGGCCTCGTGGCCGAGCAGCAGCGGGTACGGCGCGGTGAGGGTACCGTCCACCATGGACAGGTCGGAGTGGCAGACGCCCGCCGCGCGGATCTGCACCCGTACCTGCCCGGGGCCGGTGGCGGGCAGGTCGATCTGCTCGACCTGGGGCGGTGTCCCGGCGGCCCGGGCGACCAGGCCCCTCACCGCTGGATCGCCTTCACTTCGCAGAACTCCTCCAGGCCGTGCATGCCCAACTCGCGTCCGAGGCCGGACTGCTTGTAGCCGCCGAACGGGGCCATCGGGTTGAACTGAGCGCCGTTGATGTCGACGGCGCCGGTGCGCAGCCGTCGGGCGACCCGCAACGCCCGTTCCTCGTCGCCGGAGAAGACCGCGCCGGCCAGACCGTAGCGGGAGTTGTTCGCCACCGCCACCGCGTGGTCGTCGTCGTCCACCGGGATGACCGCGAGGACCGGCCCGAAGACCTCCTCCTGGGCCAGCGCGCTGTCCGGGTCGACGTCGGCGATCACCGTCGGGGCGACGAACCAGCCCTGCTGCGGTACCGGGGCGTCGGGTCCGCCGGCGACCAGCCGGCTGCCGTCGGCGAGCCCTCGGGTGATGTGGTCGCGTACCCGGTCCCGCTGAGACGCGGAGACCAGCGGTCCGAGGCGAGTTCCGGGGTCGAGCGGATCGCCGAGCCGGTAGCCCTCGGTGGCCTTGGCGAGCAGGTCGAGGGCCTCGTCGTAGCGGGAGCGGTGCACCAGCATCCGGGTCCACGCGGTGCAGGTCTGCCCGGAGTTGAGGAAGGCGTTGCCGACGCCCACCTTGACCGCGGTGGCCAGGTCGGCGTCGTCGAGGATCACGTTGGCCGACTTGCCGCCCAGTTCGAGGGAGACCCGGGCGACGCGGTCGGCGGCCAGGTGCGCGATCCGTCGTCCGGTGGCGGTCGACCCGGTGAACGAGACCAGGTCCACGTCGGGGTGGCTGGCGATCGCCTCGCCGACCACCGGACCGGTGCCGGTGACGAGGTTGACCACGCCCGGCGGCAGGCCGGCCTCGTGCACGGCGTCGAGGAGCAGGTACGCGGTCAGCGGGGTCAGCTCGCTGGGCTTCAGCACGACGGTGCAGCCGGCGGCGAGGGCGGCGGCGACCTTGGCCATGACCTGGTGCAGCGGGTAGTTCCACGGGGTGATCGCGCCGACGACGCCGACGGGTTCGCGTACCACCAGGGAGTTGCCCACGGTCTGCGGCGCCGGCGGCCGGGCGGCCAGGTCGACGTAGCTGCGCAGCACGGTCAGCGGTAGGCCGGTCTGGATCCGGGTGGCGACCTTCAGCGGGGTGCCGAGCTCCAGCACGATGGTGCGGGCGATGTCGTAGGCGCGGGCGGTCAGTGCGGCGTGCAGCCGGTCGAGGTGGGCGGCCCGGTCGGCCGGGTCGGTCGCCGCCCAGCTCTCGAACGCGGTGCGGGCGGCCACCACGGCGCGGTCGACGTCCTCGGCGGTGCCGGCGGGCACCGTCGCGACGACCTCCTCGGTCGTCGGGTTGTGCACCGGCAGGGGCGACCCGCCGCCGGCGGCGACCCATCGCCCGTCGAGGTAGAAGTCGGTCTTTGCGAACTCCATACGCCCCTCACCTCGCCTAAAACTAGCGGTGCAAGTTTGGACTCTAGTACGCCTGGCCCGTCTGCGGGAGGGGCGGCAGTGGGCCGATCGCGCGTTCGTAGGTGCGCGACAACCCGTCGATCAGCGCCTCCAGGCCCAGCGTGAACGCGCCCTCGTCGACGCGTTGCTGGTGTTCGGCGAGGCGGTGGGCCTGGCTCAGGTGCGGGTACTGGTCGGCGTAGAGGCCAGGGTCCTCGACGAAGCCCCGGGCGAACGACCCCAGCGCCGAGCCCGTCACGAAGTAGCGCATCAGCGCGCCGATGTGGGTCGCCCGGGCCGGTGGCCAGCCCGCCCTGACCAGCCCGCCGTAGACGGCGTCGGCCATGGCCAGCGCGGCCGGGCGTCGTCCGGGGCCCTGGGCGAGATGCGGCACGATGTTCGGGTGTGCCGCGAGGGCCGCCCGGTAGGAGTGCCCCCACCGGTGCAGCGCCTCGCGCCAGTCGACCTCGTCGAAGTAGGAGACGTCGACCTGGCTGGTGATGCTGTCGGCCACCGCGTCGAGGATCGCGTCCTTGGTGCCGAAGTGGTTGTACAGCGACGGCCCGCGTACCCCGAGCGTGGCGGCGAGCCGGCGGGTGGAGAAACCTTCCAGCCCTTCGCTGTCGATCAGCGCGGCGGCGGCCTCGACGATCCGCTCCCGGCTGAGCAGCGCCTGTCGCGGCCGGGGCATGGGCTTCCTCCTGTGGGTGGCGTCCGGTGGGGACCCGGTGTTGGTGTCTCGCCCGGAACTTTGCCACACCGGGGTCTGGACAGCATAAAACTTGCACCGCTAGTTTAGCGGTCATGGACCTTCACCTCTCCGCCGAGCAGGCTGCGGTCCGTCGCCTCGCCGCCGACTTCGTCAACCGCGAGGTGACGCCGTACGCGGCCGACTGGGACCGACGCGAGGCGGTCGACCCCGCCATCGTCGGCAAGCTCGGCGAGGTCGGCTTCCTGGGCCTCACCATCGCCGAGGAGCACGGCGGATCCGGCGGCGACCACCTCGCGTACTGCCTGGTGCTGGAGGAGCTCGGCCGGGGCGACTCCGCCGTACGCGGCATCGTTTCGGTCTCGCTCGGCCTGGTCGCCAAGTCGATCGCCACTCACGGAACCCCCGAGCAGCGGGAACGATGGCTGCCCCGGCTCTGCGCGGGTACCGCCCTGGGCTGCTTCGCGCTGACCGAACCGGACAGCGGCTCCGACGCCGCCGCGCTCACCACCCGGGCCGTCCGCGACGGCGACGACTGGCTGGTCACCGGCCGCAAGACCTTCATCACCAACGGCACCACCGCCGACGTGGCCCTGCTGTTCGCCCGCACCGGCGGCCCGGGCCACCGGGGCATCACCGCCTTCCTGATCCCCACCGACAGCCCCGGCCTCACCCGCTCGGAGATCCACGGCAAGCTCGGCCTACGTGGACAGGCCACCGCCGAACTCGTCCTCGACACCGTCCGGGTACCCGACACCGCCCGCCTCGGGGCGGAGGGCGCCGGCTTCCGGCTCGCCCTGGCCACCCTGGCCAAGGGCCGGATGTCGGTCGCCGCCGGCTGCGTCGGCATCGCCCAGGGCTGCCTCGACGCCGCCGTCGGCTACGCCGGCCAGCGCACCCAGTTCGGCAAACCGATCGCCGGGCACCAACTGGTGCAGCAACTGCTCGCCAGCATCGCCGTGGACACCGCTGCCGCGCGGCTGCTCGTCTGGCAGGTCGCCGACCTGATCGACCGGGGTCAGCCGTTCGCCACCGAGGCGTCGATGGCCAAGCTGTTCGCCAGCGAGGCCGCCGTCCGGGCGGCCAACGACGCCATCCAGGTCTTCGGTGGGTACGGCTACATCGACGAGTACCCGGTCGGCAAGTTCCTGCGCGACGCCCGCGTCGCCACCCTCTACGAGGGCACCAGCCAGATCCAGCAGCTACTCATCGGCCGGGCGCTCACCGGCGTCAACGCCTTCTAGGAACTCCAGGGAGCAACCGTGACCAGATTCGCCGACCGGGTCGCCGTCGTCACCGGCGCCGCGCAGGGCATCGGAGCCGCCACGGCCCACCGCCTCGCCGCCGAGGGCGCCGCCGTCGCCGTGGTCGACCTCGACGCCGGCCGCAGCCAGGCGGTCGCCGACGAGATCGTGGCGAAAGGCGGACAGGCCGTCGGCATCGGCTGCGACGTGACCGACGCCGAGGCCGTCGCGGCGCTGGGGGAGCAGGTGGTACGCCGCCTCGGCGGCTGGCACGTGCTGGTCAACAATGCCGGGATCACCCGCGACAACCTGCTGTTCAAGATGCCGCTGCCGCAGTGGCAGGCGGTGCTCACCACCAACCTGACCAGCATGTTCCTCTGCTGCCAGGCCGCCCAGCAGCACATGGTCGACGCCCGGTACGGCCGGATCGTCAACCTCAGCAGCCGCTCCGCGCTCGGCAACCGGGGCCAGGTCAACTACGCGGCGGCCAAGGCCGGGGTGCAGGGCCTCACCGCCACCCTGGCGATCGAGCTGGGCCCGTTCGGCGTCACCGTCAACGCCGTCGCCCCCGGCTACGTCGCCACCGCGATGACCGCCGCCACCGCCGAGCGGGTCGGCAGCACCGCCGAGCAGCACCAGAAGTTCGCCGCCGAGCAGACCCCGCTGCGCCGGGTGGCGCAGCCCGCCGAGATCGCCTCGGTGATCGCCTTCCTGGCCAGTGACGACGCGTCCTACGTCAGCGGCCAGACCCTCTACGTCAACGGTGGCGCGCGCTGAGCGCGTCCGCGGAAAGGAACCGGTGAGCACATGGACTTCGGGCTGTCCGACGAGGAACGGGCCATCCGCGACACCGCCCGCGACTTCATCACCAGAGAGGTCATGCCGCTGGAGCAGGAGCTGCTGCGCCGGGAACGGGCCCACCGCCCCGGCCTGGAACGCTCCGAGCTGCGCGAGTTGCAGCTCAGGGCCCGCAAGTTCGGCTTCTGGGGGCTGGCCACGCCGCAGGAGTACGGGGGCATGGACCTGCCCGCCGTCGGCCAGTCGCTGATCTGGACGGAGATCGGTCGCACGTACGTGCCGTTCCGGTTCGGCGGCGAGGCGGACAACATCCTCTTCCACGCCAGCGATGAGCAGCAACGCGAGTTCCTGCTGCCCACGATCGAGGGTGAGCGGATCTCCTGCTTCGCCATCACCGAGCCGGGCGCCGGTTCGGACGCGGCCAACATCCGGTTCAGCGCCCGCCGCGACGGCGACGACTGGATCCTCAACGGTGAGAAGACCTTCATCACCGGCGGCAACGAGGCCGACTTCGCCATCGTCATCGCGGTCACCGACCCGGAGCGGGGGGCCCGCGACGGTGGAGCCACCGCGTTCCTGGTGGACCGGTCGATGGGCTGGCGGTCGGAGTTCATTCCCACGATGGGCGAGGGCGGGCCGGCGTCGCTGGTCTTCGACGACGTACGCGTACCGCACCGCAACATCCTCGGCGAGGTCGGTCAGGGCTTCACCCTCGGCATGCAGTGGATCGGCAAGGGCCGCTACACCATCCCGTCGCACGCCGTCGGCATCGCCGAGCGCGCGCTGCGGATGGCGATCGAGCACGCCAACACCAGGGAGACCTTCGGCGCGAAGATCGGCACCAACCAGGCCATCCAGTGGATGATCGCCGACTCGGAGACCGAGCTGGAGGCGGCCCGCTGGCTGATCCTGCGTGCCGCGTGGACGGTGGATCAGGGCCTGGACCCGCGGCACGCCTCCTCGATGGCGAAGCTCTACGGCGCCGGCATGGTCAACCGGGTGGTGGACCGGGTGCTCCAGATCCACGGCGGCATGGGCTACACCCGTGAGTTGCCGATCGAACGCTGGTACCGGCAGGTGCGCCTCTACCGGATCTTCGAGGGCACCGACGAGATGCAGCGGTTGATCATCGCGCGGGACCTGCTGCGCGGCTACACCAAGCTTGGCGGGCATCTGGCATGAGGACCTTCACCAGCATCGACGAACTGGCCGCCGCGGTCGGCGAGACTCTCGGCCCGGGCCCGTGGTACCCGGTCGAACAGCGCCGCGTCGACCTGTTCGCCGACGCCACCGACGATCACCAGTGGATCCACATCGACCCCGTGCGGGCGGCGGCCGGGCCGTACGGCGGCACCATCGCCCACGGCTACCTCACGCTGTCGCTGCTGCCGGCGCTGGTCGGCGGGCTCTACCGGGTCGACGGGGTGCGGATGGGGGTCAACTACGGCCTCAACCGGGTCCGGTTCCCGGCCCCGGTACGCGTCGGTGGCGCGGTGCGGGCCGCCGCCACCATCGGCCGGGTGGAGCCGGTCGAGGGCGGTGCGCAGGTGCTGACCACGGTGACCGTGGACAGTGACGCCGGTGGCAAGCCGGTCTGCGTCGCCGAGACGGTCAGCCGGCTGTACGTCGGGCCGACGTCTGCTTGACGTGGTGATCGAGCCACGTCAACCTGATCCAGCCGGTCGGGTGTCCTCGTCGGCACCGGCCGAGGGGCGTGGGCATGACGCGCTGGACGTACGACGACATCCCCGATCAACGCGGGCGGACCGCGATCGTCACCGGAGCCAACACCGGGCTCGGTTTCGAGACCGCCCGGATGCTCGCCGGCCGGGGGGCCCGGGTCGTCCTCGCCTGCCGGGACACCGGCCGGGGGGTGGCGGCGGCCGCCCGGATCCGGGCGGAGACACCTGCCGGTGCGGTGACGTGTGCCCGGCTCGACCTCGCCGACCTCGACTCGGTCGCCGCGTTCGCCGTCGCGTACCGCTCCGACCATGACCGGCTCGACCTGCTCGTCAACAACGCCGGGGTGTTGTATCCCCCGCTTCGGCGTACCCGGCAGGGCTTCGAGCTTCAGTTCGGCACCAACCATCTTGGCCACTTCGCGCTCACCGGCCGGCTGCTACCGCTGCTGTTGGCCACCCCGGCGGCGCGGGTCGTCACCGTCGCCAGCAACGCCCACCGCACCGGGCGTATCGATCTCGACGACCTCAACTGGGAACGGCGGCGCTACCGGCGATTCGCCGCGTACGCCCAGAGCAAGCTCGCGAACCTGCTGTTCACCCTGGAACTGCGTCGCCGGCTGACCGCGGCCGACGCGCCGATCCGGGCCACCGCCGCGCACCCCGGCTGGACGTACACCGGTCAGGGACGGGCCGGCGAGGGCTTTGTGAACACCGTCGGGCGGTTCCTCGCCATGACGACGCACGATGGGGCGCTGCCGACACTCCGTGCGGCCACCGATCCGGACGCCGCGAGCGGCAGTTACTGGGGGCCGGCCCACCGTCTCCAGTACGCCGGCCCACCGGTGGCCGTCACCACGACGAAGCGGGCGCAGGACGTCGCCGTGGCGCAGCGGCTGTGGGCGGCGAGCGAACGGCTCACCGGCGTCGCGGTCCCCCTCGGCCGCCCTGGGCAGTGACGGCGGTGGCCGGCCGCCGCACTGCTGCGGGAAACCGAGCCGCCTGCCCTGCCCGGCGCGGCGCTACGATTCGCCCGTGATCCGAAGGGAGCCGCCGATGGCCGAGGTGACGCTGCGTCCGATGACGGCCGACGACGCCGACCGGGTGCTGGCGATCTACCAGGCCGGGCTGGACGGCGGGGACGCCAGTTTCGAGACCGTGGCGCCGTCGTGGGCGGACTTCGACGCCGGTCGGCTGCCGGCGCACCGCCTGGTGGCGGTGGATGCCGACGGGACGGTGCTCGGCTGGATCGCCGTGTCGCCGACCTCCTCGCGGGCGGTCTACGCCGGGGTGGTGGAGCACTCCGTCTACGTCGACCCGGCGGCCCGGGGGCGAGGTGTGGCCCGGCTGCTGCTCGACGCGCTGATCTCCTCGACCGAGGCGGCGGGCGTCTGGACCATCCAGTCCGGCGTCTTCGCCGAGAACGCCGCCAGCCTCGCCCTGCACCGGCGGGCCGGCTTCCGGGTGATCGGCACCCGGGAGCGGGTGGCCCGCCACCACGGCCGCTGGCGCGACGTCGTCCTGCTGGAGCGGCGCAGCGCGGTGGTGACGTGACCGGGCGCCGCACCGTTAATAGGGGCCCCCTCCTATACCTGAGGCGTTAAGAAGGGGCCCCTCCTTACTTAGGGGTACTGCTTGAGGTAGACGGGTGCGCCGATCCGGTCCATGTCGGCTGCTTCGCCCACGCCGTTGACGACGTGGTCGATGACGCCGGCGCTGAGGTTCACCGTCATGATGTGGTGCAGCCGGACGCCGGGCCGCACCGGCACCTCGAAGCCGTTCTCGGTACGGATCGACGGGTTGTTCTGGTTGAACACGTAGACGCCGCCGCCGTACAGGGTGTGGTGGCGGACCCGGTCGCCGACCTTGTAGCCGGCCCAGCCGTTGACCTTGCCGTTGCGCCAGTCGGCCTGCGTCGGCGGGTCGTAGGGCAGCTCGTTCTGGTAGAGGATCGTGGTGCCGTGCTCGCCGTTCCACACGGTGTTGTAGCGCTGGAAGTGCTCGACGAACAGGCCGGTGGCGGTCACGTGGTCGCCGTTGATGACCGCGCCGTAGCGGCCGGTGTTGGTCCGCCAGCGATCGGTGTCGCCGTTGACGCCCTCGGTGAAGCCCTCGACGCCGTGGTCGCCCCGCCACACCCAGGTGTGGTCGATCAGGACGTGGTCGCTGTTGACCTCCAGCGCGGTGTCCGTCTTGCCGATGTGCGGCCCGCCGATTCGGAAGTACACGTCGGAGAGCGTGATCGGGTTGTGCGGCGTGCTGTGGTTGCGCCCGTGTTTCTGGCCGACCCGCAGCAGCACCGGCGACTCCTTGAGGCCCGCGTCGATGGTGACCCCGGCGACCACGACGCCGGGCACCCCGGCGACGTCGAGCGGCACCGCACCGTTCACCGCGGTGAGGGTGGCGTGCCCGATGCCCAGCACGACCGTGTCGGGTCGACGGACCTCGATGCTGCGGGCCACGTCGTACACGCCGGGGGTGAGCAGCAGGTGCTTGCCGCGGGCGAGTTCGCGGTTGATGACCTGCACCGGGTCCGACGGCTTGGCGACGAAGAAGTCGCCGATCGGGATGCTCCGGCCGGGCGTCGTGCGCGTATCCCAGGTGACGCCGCGGGTGTCGCGGCGCGCGACGGGCACGCGGACCTGGTACTTCCCCTTGCCGTCGACGAACAGGTAGGGCTTCTCCCGGCTCAGCGGAGTGGTGTCGAGCGTGGTGTACGGCGGGTCGGGGAAGCCGGCGTCGTCGGGTGCGCCGACCACCCCGGCGAAGACCTGGTTCCACACGGCGTTGGACCAGCTCTCGACCTCGCTGTTGCGGGTCAGCCACTGCTGCTGGGAGCCGTTGGTGGTGGCGGGTAGCCGGGAGTCGGCGATGAAGCCGCCGCTGGCGTACTGCGGGCCGTTGGTGCAGTAGTCCATCAACGACAGCCCGCCGCCGCTGATGTCCAGCCGGCGCATCGACACCGCCTGGGAGACCGCCCAGAAGTTGGCCGAGGCGCGGCAGTCGTCCTGACCGGCGGCGTTGATCGACAGCGACAGGTTGCTCAGCGTGCGCCAGAAGTTGACCAGAGCGATGCAGTTGCCGGTGCCGCCCTCGGTGAGGCAGCGGTTGTACGCCTCGATCTTGCCGTTGATGACCACGTCGGTGGGGGAGGCGCCCAGGCCGGAGATCTCGGTGTAGTAGCCCACCTTGATCTGCAGGGGTTGCTCGGCGGTGCCGTAGCTACCCGGCCGGAACAGGTAGGCGTGCCGGGTGGTGCCCATCTCGTTGTCGACCTGCGCGGCGTGCGCCGCGTCGAGGGTCGCCTGGATCTGGCTGACCGGCATGCTCGGGTCGAAGATGGTGACGTTGGGCCCGAAGTCGGGGCTGGCCGGTCGGGGCGGGCCGGCGCTGACCGGCGTGTTCGTGGCGACTGCGGCGGTGGTCAGGGCCAGCCCGAAGGCCAGTGCCCGACCGAGTCGCCGGTGTGGTGGTGGGGTCGGCATAGGTTCGTCCTTCCGGTCGGGTGCGGTGCGTTGTCCGCTCCGACGACGTGGGAGACCACGCGGCGTGAGAGCGCTCTCTCGCCGAGATGTTTCTACCCCGTAACGCCGCCGAACGCCATGCCTGGATCGGATCGGACACCGTTGCGGCGGGCCGGCGGGGCCGGACGCGCGAAGCCCCACCGTCCCGCCGATACGGTGCCCGTCATCGGGCGGACGTCACCCGGCGGCAGGCGCGGGATCGCGTCGGCGGTCGAGGCGTCGGCGGGTGAGCGCCGCGACGACGACATCGATCACGAGAAAGCCGACCAGGGGGACGCCGAACCACGGCAGCGCCCAGCCGACCGCGGCGATCACAGGCACGCCGAGCAGCACCGCCCACAGTGGCAGCCCGCGCAGGCCGCCGCGGTCCGGTGGCGTGCCGACCAGGGCCCGTCGGTCCGTCCGGGTCGGGCGGCGCTGCCACCACATCCGGTAGCCCCAGACGATCACACAGAGCAGGCCGACGGCCAGCGCGGCGAGCAGGATCTGGTTGACCAGGCCGAAGAGCAGCCCCATGTGGGCCTGCACGCCGAGGGCGCTGAGCTTGGCCAGCAGAGACCAGTCGGCGTAGTCGTTCCGCGCGGCCACCCTGTTGGTGTCCGGGTCGACGGCGACCTGGTCGAACCGCACCGGCCACCGGTTGTCGGTCTGGGCGACCGCCCAGGCAGTCCCGGGCGCACCGGGGCTGATCTCGACCGGCCCGGACAGACCCGCGTCGCGGGCCACCGCCAGCACCTCATCGAAGGTGGCCGGGTCGGCTGCCGCCGCCGACGACGCGCCGCCGTGCTGGTGCTCGCCACCACCGACGCTGGGCGCACCGTCCAACGTGGTCGACAGCGTGGGCCTGCGGGCGTCGAGC
The DNA here is from genome assembly GCF_900109115.1 of Micromonospora phaseoli. Classification (GTDB taxonomy): domain Bacteria; phylum Actinomycetota; class Actinomycetes; order Mycobacteriales; family Micromonosporaceae; genus Micromonospora; species Micromonospora phaseoli. Next base: position 240,200 of record NZ_FNYV01000002.1, on the reverse strand, counting down.
GCGTCCAACCCGGCGCCGAAGTTCGCACCGGCGAAGCGGGACCAGGTCAGCCCGGTGGCGGCGAGGAACAGCAGGCCGACGGTGAGCCAGATGCCGGTGGTCGCGTGCCAGCCTCGGGTCCGCCGTACGCCCTTGCCGGCAGCGAGATCCGGCACCAGCAGGTGCTTGGCGAGACCGCGTCCGACCTGCCGGCGACGCCACCACAGGATGATGCCGCCGAGCGCCAGCACCCACAGCCAACTGGCGGCGATCTCGGAGTAGTGCCGCCCCAGGTCGCCCAGGTGCAGGTTGCGGTGCAGGTCGTCGAGCCAGGTGGTGGCCGGGGTGGAGCCGAACCAGGTGGTCAACTGCCCCCGCACCTCGCCGGTGTACGGGTCGACGTAGACGGTGTGCTGCTTGTCGCCCAACTCCTCCAGCGCGAAGACCACCCGGGTCGTCTGGTCGCCCGTGCCCGGCGCCACCGCCACCAGATCGCCGTCTGGATGGGCGGTTCGGGCGGCGATGACCTGCTCTGCTAGCGGCCTGGGCTGATCGTCGACGGTGGCGGCGGTGAGCTGGTCGCCGTAGAGCAGCTGGTCCAGCTGCGGCGTGACGGTGTACGCCAGGCCGGTCAGCGCGGCGACCACCAGGAACGGGGCGATCAGGACCCCGGCGTAGAAGTGCAGGCGCAGCAGCAGTGCTGCCAGCGGCGAGGCGCGTCGTGGTGGGCGGAGAGCGGTCCCGGGTGCCGGGCCCGAGCGGGACTCCGGTGCGGACTCGTCGGACAATTCGGTCAAGGACATGCGTGTTTCCGTTCGGATCAGGAGGTCGTGATGCGGACCTGGCCCGTGCCCGTCGGGCCAGTGCTGCACTGGCCCGTGCCCGTCGGGTCAGTGCCGCCTGCCGTCGCCCGGATGCCGCCGCTCGATCACCTAGTCGCACGGCGGGCCGTACTGGTTCCCGCGACTGCCACCCGTTCGTCCGCCCGCCCTCGCGCGGCTGGCGGTACGGCCCGACGTCGGCGGTACGGCCCGACGTCGGCCCTGGATCGGCGGTCCGGAAGGTACCCTCGGCCGGTGTTCTCGCCCAACGGCCCCTCGCTACGGGAGCTGTGCGTCCAGGCGCTCTCCTCGGTCGAGCGCGGCTACGACCTGCTGGCGCCGAAGTTCGACTACACGCCCTTCCGTACGCCGGACAGCGTTCTCGGCGCGACCGCGCAAGCGCTCTCCGAACTCGGGTCGTTCGACCGGGGGCTGGACGTGTGCTGCGGTACCGGCGCCGGCATGCAGGTCCTCAGGTCCCTGTGCCGGGAGGGGACCACGGGCGTGGACTTCAGCGCCGGGATGCTCGCCCAGGCGCGCCGCGCGCACCCGGATGCCTCCTGGGTGCGGGCCGACGCTCGGGCCCTGCCGTTCACCGAGGGGTTCGATCTCGCGGTCAGCGCCGGCGCGCTCGGACATTTCCTGCCGGTGGAACGGCCCGCGCTCTTTGGCGGGGTGTACCGGGCGCTGCGGCCGGGCGGGATCTTCGCCGTTCCGATCGGTACGGGGCCGCCGCGTACCTCGGTCTCGCACTGGGTGACCCGCGGATTCGACCTGGCCATGCGGGTCCGCAACGCGGTGTGGCGACCCCCGTTCGTGATGTACTACCACACCACCGGCCTGGCCGCGCTCCGTGGCGACCTGACGGCGGTCGGCTTCACCGTGACGGACACCGCCCTGACCGTGCTGGGTCAGCACCGCGACGGCAGCCCACGGTTCCGGCTCATCCTGGCGGGCAAGCCGGCCGCCTCGTACTGACGTCCGTCGTCTTCGGACGATCCGCTCCGCGCTCAGACCTCGGGTAGGCCGACGTAGTTCTCCGCGAGGCTGGTCGCGTACGCCGCAGATGTGGTGACGTAGCGCAGGGTCGCCGACTGGAGCTTCGCCTCGTAGGGGTCGTCGGCGTTGAGCCGGTGCAGCATCGAGGTCATCCACCAGGAGAACTGCTGCGCCCGCCAGACCCGGCGCAGCGCGGTGCGCGAGTAGCCGTCCAACAGCTGCGTGCTGCCGTCGGCGTACCAGGCGGCGAAGGCGTCACCGAGCAGCGCGACGTCCGCGAGTGCCAGGTTCATGCCCTTGGCGCCGGTCGGCGGCACGATGTGCACCGCGTCGCCGGCCAGGTACAGCCGCTGCCACTGCATCGGCTCGACCACCAGACTGCGCAGCGGTGTGATCGACTTCTCCAGCACCGGCCCCTCGTTGAGCGTCCAGTTCGGCACCGTCTCCAGCCGGGTACGCAGCTCCGCCCAGATCCGCTCGTCCGGCCAGTCGGCGATGTCCTCGTCCGCCGGGACCTGTAGGTACAGCCGGGAGATCTGTGGCGAGCGCATGCTGTAGAGGGCGAAGCCGCGCTCGTGGTGGGCGTAGATGAGCTCCTCCACCGCCGGCGGGGCGGCGGCGAGCACGCCCAGCCAGGCGAACGGGTAGGTGCGCTCGTAGGTGGTCAGCACCCCGTCGGGCACGGTCGGTCGGCTGATCCCGTGGTAGCCGTCGCAGCCGACCACGAAGTCACAGTGCAGCTCCTCGTCCCGGCCCTGAAAGCGGAAGTGGACCACCGGTGCCGAGTCCAGCCCGGACAGACGCTCGGCCGGCGCCTCGAACAGGATCGTCCCGCCCGCCGCCAACCGGGCGGCGATCATGTCCTTGACCACCTCCTGCTGCCCGTACACGGTGATCGCCCGGCCGGTCAGCTCGGTCATCGGCACCCGGTGCGACTCGCCGTCGAAGCGCAGCTCGATGCCCTCGTGCCGCAGCCCCTCCCGGTCCAGACGCGCCCCCAGGCCGCTGTCCCGCAGCAGGTCGACCGAGCCCTGTTCGAGCACCCCGGCGCGCAACCGGTGCTCCACGTACTCCCGGCTGCGGCTCTCGATCACCACCGACTCGATCCCGTGCCGGTGCAGCAGGTGCGACAGCATGAGACCGGCCGGTCCCGCTCCGATGATGCCGACCTGGGTACGCATCCGTGCCTCCTCGCCGCCGATGGTGGTGGGGGCGACATTGTCACCCGGCTTCCCAGCCTGCCCGCTCGCGCCCCACGCCGCCGCTGCCGGTTTCCACTCAGTGGAAGCCCGGTGCGGGCCGGTCGTCCGCGGCCCGGTGTCGGCCGGACCTTCAGGCGCTCTGTCGCAGCGCGGCGTCGCCCGGAACGTGTGCGGTTTCGGCGAGCCGGGCGGCGACCCGCTCGGCCGCGGCCAGCAGCGCCGGCACCAGCCGTTGGGGCGCGGCGCCGAGGCTGTGCCCGACGACGCCGATCGCGGCCTGCACGGCTCCGTCGGCCCCGCGCACCGGGACGGCCACCGAGCAGGAGCCGAGGGTCATCTCCTCGTGGGTCCGCGCCCAGCCGCGTTCGCGCACCGTGGCCAGCTCGCGGGCCAGCCGGCCGGGCTCGGTCACCGTGTACGCGGTGCAGCGGCGCAGCGGCCGGCGCAGGTGCGCGGCGACGACCTCCGGCGGAGCGTACGCCAGCAGTGCCTTGCCGACGCCGGTGGCGTGCAGCGGCAGCCGCCCACCGGCCCGGGAGACGGTCGGCACCGACCGGTGCCCGGTGACCTTCTCCACGTACAGCGCCTCGTCGCCGTCGCGGACCGCGAGGTGCACGTTCTCCCGCACGGCGGTGTGCAACTCCTGCAGGTAGGGCAGGGCCACCTCGCGTAGCCGGGTGTGCAGCGGAGAGAGCAGCCCGGCCTCCCACAGCCGGACACCGATGGTGTATCTGCTGTCGGCGGCGCGGGCCAGCGCCCGACCGGCCACCAGTTCGGCGACCAGCCGGTGCGTGGTGGCCAGCGGCAGCCCGCTGCGCCGGGCGATCTCGCTGAGCGTCAACGCCGGGTGGGCCGCGTCGAACGCGCCCAGCACGGCCAACAGCCGCGAGGTCACCGACGCCCCGGGAGTTCCCGTCCTGCCCGCCATGCCCGGCCTGCTCAGAACGGGTAGCGGGTGATGTCGCCCTGCACCGTGAGCCACTGGGTCTCGGTGAACGCCTCGATGTTCGCCGCCGCCCCACCGAAGCGGGAACCGGTGCCGGAGGCGCCGACACCGCCGAACGGCGCGACCGCCTCGTCGCTGACGGTCTGGTCGTTGATGTGCACGATGCCGCTGGGAATGCGCTCGGCCAGCGCCATCGCCTTCATCACGTCGCGGCTGAGGATGCCCAGCGACAGCCCGTACTCGCTGGCGCCGGCGAGCGCCGCCGCCTCGTCGAGGTCGGAGAAGGTGAGCACCGGGGCCACCGGACCGAACACCTCCTGCGCGTACGCCGGGGTGTCCGGGGTGACGTCGGCGAGCACCGTCGGCCGGTAGAACAGGCCGTCGTAGGTGCCGCCGGCGGCGAGCCGGGCACCCGCGTCCACACTCGACGTGACAAGCGAGTGGATCTTGTCGCGCTGCGCCTCGTCGATGATCGGCCCGAGCGCCACCTGCTCCTTGGCGGGGTCGCCGACCGGTAGGTGGTCGGCCTTGGCGGCCAGCTCGGTGACGTACCGCTCGGCGACGCTCTCGTGCACCAGGTGCCGGCCGGTGGTCATGCAGATCTGCCCCTGGTGCAGGAAGGAACCCCACGCGCCGGCCGAGACGGCGAGGTCCAGGTCCGCGTCGTCGAGCACCACCAGCGCGGAGTTGCCGCCCAGCTCCAGGTGCGCCCGCTTGAGGTGCCGGGCGGCGGCCTCGCCGACCTTGCGGCCCGCGGCGGACGAACCGGTGAAGCTGATCACCCGCACGTGCGGGTCGGCGACCAGCGCCTCGCCGGTTGCCACGCCGCCGGGCAGCACGTGCAGCAGCCCCTCGGGCAGCCCGGCCTCCTCGAAGACCCGGGCGATGGCAAGCCCGCCGCAGACCGCCGTACGCAGGTCCGGCTTGAGCACCACCGCGTTGCCCAGCGCCAGCGCCGGGGCGACCGAACGGATGGCCAGGATCAGCGGGGCGTTGAACGGCGAGATGACGCCCACCACGCCGACCGGTAGCCGGCGGGCCATGCTCAGTCGTGGCTGGGCGCTGGGGATGATCTCACCGAGCGAACGCGAGGGCAGCGTCGCGGCCTCGTAGCACTCCTGGGCGGCGGTGCTGGTCTCCAGGACGCCCTTCGGCGGGATCGATCCGGACTCGCGGACCACCCAGTCGCCGACCTCGGCGGCGTGCTGCTCCCACAACGCACCGGCCCGGCGTAGCACGGCGGCCCGCTCCAGGTAGCTGGTGGCGGCCCAGGCCCGCTGCGCGGCGGCGGCCCGGGCGCTGGCCCGGGCGACGTCGTCGGCGTCGGCCACGCCGATCTGGCCGATCTCCTCGCCGGTGGCGGGCGCGCGAACGATGGCGGTGCCGCCGGCCGCCGTCACCCAGCCGTCGCTGTAGAGCCGGCCGTGCCAGGTGTCGGTGTCGAGCAGGGGCATGGTGATCCTCCTTGCGCCGCAGAACAGCCGCAGGCGGTGGCCGGCGGGTGGGTGTCGACCACGCCGTACGCGGACAGCGGTCCGTCGGTAGCCAGGGCCGACCGCGCGCCGCCTGTTCGCTTGCCGAACAAGCGTTCTCATCTAGGACATTTGCACGGGACTCGACTCGCGTCAACGGATCGCCGCAACATTTCTGCAATAGGTTGGACGCGGGAATCCGGCCGGCCGTGGCGCGTTGACGAACCTCACCGACGCGGATTACGTTCGAGATAAGTACGTCGGTCCGCATACCGAACAGCGGTCGGCGGGGTACGACACAGGAGGCGGGGAGGCTCATGGCGAAGCTCGTCTCGCTGGCCGACGGCGTCGCGGAACTGGTCCGCGACGGGGACACGGTGGCGCTGGAGGGCTTCACCCACCTGATCCCGTTCGCTGCCGGACACGAGATCATCCGGCAGGGGCGACGGGACCTGACCCTGGTACGGATGACACCCGACGTCATCTACGACCAGCTCATCGGCGCCGGCTGCGCCCGCCGACTGGTCTTCTCGTGGGGCGGCAACCCCGGCGTCGGGTCGCTGCACCGCTTCCGCGACGCCGTGCAGAACTCCTGGCCGGCACCGCTGGAGCTGGAGGAGCACAGCCACGCCGGGATGGCCAACCGCTACGTCGCCGGCGCCTCCGGCCTGCCCTTCGCGGTGCTGCGCGGCTACACCGGCACCGACCTGCCCCGGCACACCACAAACATCCGCACCATCGACTGCCCGTTCACCGGCGAGACACTCACCGCCGTCCCCGCCCTGCGCCCCGACGTCACCGTGGTGCACGCCCAGCGGGCCGACCGCGCCGGCAACGTGCAGATGTGGGGCATCACCGGCGTACAGAAGGAGGCCCTGCTGGCCGCGCGGCGGTCACTGGTCACCGTCGAGGAGATCGTCGACGAGTTCGAGCCCCTACCCGGGCAGGTCGTCCTGCCCGGATGGGCGATCACCGCGGTGGCGCACGCGCCCGGTGGGGCGCACCCGTCGTACGCCCAGGGCTACTCCGTCCGGGACAACGACTTCTACCAGGCCTGGGACGAGATCAGCCGGGACCGTGACACGTTCCGGGACTGGATCACGCAGCACGTGCTGACGGCGGAGGCGCAGGCATGAGTGCGAACTACACCGCGGACGAGATGATGACCGTCGCCGCCGCCCGCCAGTTGCGCGACGGCACCGCCTGCTTCGTCGGGATCGGGCTGCCCAGCACCGCGGCGAACCTGGCCCGCGCCACCCACGCCCCGGGCCTGGTGCTCATCTACGAATCGGGTTGCCTCGGCGCGAAGCCCGACCGGTTGCCGCTCTCCATCGGCGACGGCATCCTCGCCGACACCGCCGACTCGGTGGTGTCGGTGCCCGAGGTCTTCAACTACTGGCTGCAACCCGGTCGCATCGACGTCGGCTTCCTCGGCGCCGCGCAACTCGACCGCTACGGCAACATCAACACCACCGTGATCGGCGGTGACTACACCGACCCGAAGGTGCGCCTGCCCGGCGCCGGCGGCGCACCGGAGATCGCCGCGTCCTGCGGAGAGGTGGTCGTCATCGTCCGGCAGAGCCTGCGTACCTTCACCGAACGCGTCGACTTCGTCACCTCGGTCGGCTTCGGTGCCGGCCCCGGCGACCGGGCGCGACTCGGTCTGCGCGGCGGCGGCCCGCGTACCGTGATCACCGATCTCGGTGTCCTCGAGGCCGACCCGGTCACCTGTGAACTCACCCTCACCCGGCTGCACCCGGGCGTCACCGTCGAGCGGGCCCGCGAGGCCACCGGTTGGCCCCTCGCAGTCGCCGACGACCTGGCCACCGGCGAACCGCCCACCCCCGACGAGCTCGCCGTGCTGCGTGCCCTGATGGCGGCCTGACACCTCGCCGCCCACCGGGTCACGGATCCATACTGAAAGCCTGAGGGGAGAAACTGCCGTCATGACCCAGGACACCGGCCGGAAACTGGTGCTGCCGAGCTACCGGCGCGACGACGTCGACGTCCATCCACCCCTGCTCAGCCCCGGTTACGGCTCCACGGTGACCCGTGCGCCCCGGCAACCCCTGGTCTACCTGCCGCAGCGGCTCACCGAGGTCACCGGCCCGCTGCTCGGCGAGGGTCGCCTCGGCGACCTCGACCACGACCTGACCCGCCAGCACGACGGCGAGCCGCAGGGGCAACGGATCATCGTGCACGGCCGGGTCCTCGACGGCGACGGCCACGCCGTACCGCACACCCTGGTGGAGATCTGGCAGGCCAACGCCGCCGGCCGCTACCGGCACGCCGCCGACACCTGGCCGGCGCCGTTGGACCCGAACTTCACCGGCGTCGGGCGGGCCCTCACCGACGGCCAGGGGCGGTACCACTTCGTCACCGTGCAACCGGGCGCCTACCCGTGGCGCAACCACGACAACGCCTGGCGGCCCGCCCACATCCACTTCTCGCTCTTCGGCCGCGCCTTCACCCAGCGGCTGGTGACCCAGATGTACTTCCCGGGCGACCCGCTGTTCTCTCAGGACCCGATCTTCAACTCGGTCCGCGACCCGCAGGCCCGGCAGCGGATGGTCGCCCGGTACGACCACACCGCGACCCGCCCCGAATGGGCGCTGGCCTACGAGTTCGACATCGTGCTGCGCGGCAGGGACGCCACCGTATTCGAGGATGAGGACGACGATGAGTGAGCGCCTGGGCGTCACGCCCGCCCAGACCGTCGGGCCGTACCTGCACATCGGCCTGCGCTGGTCCGACGGACCGTACGTGGTCCCGGAGGGCACGCCCGGAGCGTTCTGGCTGCGCGGCCGGCTCGTCGACGGCACCGGCGCCGCCGTGGTCGACGCGCTGGTGGAGAGCTGGCAGGCCGACCCGGACGGCCGCTTCGACCACCCCGACGACCCGCGCGGCGCCCGGCCACCGGGAGTCGACGGATTCCGTGGCTTCGGCCGGACCGAGACCGACGGCCAGGGCCGGTACGCGCTGCACACCGTCAAGCCGGGGCCGCTGCCGAGCCCCGACGGTGCGACCGAGGCGCCACACCTGACGGTCTCCGTCTTCGGCCGTGGCCTGCTGCACCGCCTGGTGACCCGGATCTACTTCCCCGGCGAGGCGGCCAACGCGGCCGACCCGGTGCTGCGTACCGTCGACCCCGACCGCCGTGACACGCTGCTGGCGCGTCCGGCGACGGACGGGTTCGAGTTCGACATCCGCCTGCAGGGAGAGCATGAAACCGTCTTCTTCGCCGTCTGAGGGTCTGCTGCGCGGGCTCTCCGGTACGCCCGACGTCGACGCCGAGATCCACGACCGCGCCGTGCTGCGGGCGATGCTGACGGTGGAGGCCGCACTCGCCCGAGCCGGTGCCGATGCCGGTCTGGTGCCCGCCGCGGCGGCCGACGAGATCGCCCGGCAGTGCCGCGCCGAGCGCTACGACCCGGCCGCCCTGGGTGCGGCAGCCGAGGCCGCCGGCAACCCCGTCGTCCCGCTGGTGCGGGAGTTGACCGCCGCGCTCGCCGAATCGGCCCGACCCTGGGTGCACCACGGCGCGACCAGCCAGGACGTGCTCGACAGCGCCCTGTCGCTGGTGGTGGTCCGGGCCGCCGGGCCGCTGCTGCGGCACCTCACCGACGCCGTCGACGCCGCCGCCCGGCTCGCCCGGACCCACCGGGACACCCTGATGGTCGCCCGCACCCTCGGCCAGCAGGCCGCCCCCACCACCTTCGGACTCAAGGCGGCCGGCTGGCTGGTCGGCCTGGTCGAGGCCCGGACCAGACTCGCCTCGGCGCGCGCCGCCCTGCCCGCGCAGCTCGGTGGGGCGGTCGGCACCCTCGCGACGTACGGCTCGGCCGGACCGGCGGTCGCCGAACGGTTCGCCGCCCACCTCGGCCTGGCGGCGAGCCCGCTGCCCTGGCACACCCGCCGTCAGCCTCTCCTCGACGTCGCCGCCGCCCTCGGCGGGCTGCTCGCCGCCAGCGGCAAGGTCGCGCTCGACGTCGGCCTGCTCGCACAGACCGAGGTCGGCGAGGTGACCGAGGGCGGCGCGGGGCGCGGTGGGTCGTCGGCGATGCCGCACAAACGCAACCCGGTCGACTCGGTGCTGGTCACCGCCGCGGCCCGGCGCGGCCCCGGGCTCGTCGGCACCCTCTTCGCCGCCGCCGGCCAGGAGCACGAGCGGGCCACCGGCGGCTGGCACGCCGAGTGGGAACCCCTGCTCGACCTGGTACACCTGGCCGGTGGGGCCGCCGCCCGCACCGCCCGGATGCTCACCGACCTGGACGTGCACCCGGCGCGGATGCGCGCCAACCTCGACACCACCGGTGGAGTGCTGCTCGCCGAGGCCGTCGCGGCCCGGCTGGCGCCGGCGGTGGGCCGTGCCGTCGCCCACGACCTGGTCCGCCGCGCCGCCGCCCGAGCCGACTTCCGGCAGGCGCTGCTCACCGACCCGGACATCAGCGCTCACCTGTCCGAGCAGGACGTCGACGCCGCACTCGACCCGGTGGGCTGGCTCGGCTCCGCCGGCCAGCTGGTCGACCGCGCCCTCGACCTGCATCGCGGGGCGCAGCCGTGACCGCCGGGCTGCACGCCGTCGTGGACGGCCCACCGGAGGGGCCGGTGCTGGTGCTGGGCAGCTCGCTGGGCACCACCGGCGCGATGTGGCAGCCGCAGGTGCCGGCGCTGGCCGCGCGCCTGCGCGTCATCCGGTACGACCATCTCGGCCACGGCGGCTCGCCGGTGCCGCCCGGGCCGTACACGATCGACCTGCTCGGCCGGAAGGTGCTGCGGCTGCTGGACGACCTGGGCGTCGGACGGGTCCACTATGCGGGGCTGTCGCTCGGCGGGATGGTCGGCATGTGGTTGGCGGCGCACGCCCCCGAACGGATCGACCGCCTCGCCCTGCTGTGCACCTCGGCCTCGCTCGGGCCGGCCGACGGCTGGCGGGCCCGGGCGGCGACCGTCCGTGCCGGCCGGCTCGACACCATCGCCGACACGATCGTCGAACGCTGGTTCACCCCCGGCTTCGCCGCCGCCCACCCGGAGACCGTCGCCGCGTACCGGGACCTGCTGACCGCCGTTCCGACGGCCGGGTACGCCGCCTGCTGCGAGGCCATCGCCGGCATGGACCTGCGCGCGGACCTGGCGGCGGTACGCGCCCCGACGCTGGTGATCGGTGCCGCCGACGATCTGGCGACCCCGCCGGTGCACGCCGCCGCCATCGCCGAGCGGATTCCGTCCGCCCGGCTGGCGGTGCTCGACGGCGCGGCACACCTGGCCAACGTCGAGCAACCCGAGGCCGTCACCCGCCTGCTGACGGCCCACTTCGACCCGGAAGGGACGGCGAGCCGATGACCGACCAGCGGCGGCACGAGGACGGCATGGCGGTACGCCGGCAGGTGCTCGGTGACGCGCACGTCGACCGGGCCGTCGCGGGCACCGACGAGTTCACCGCCGACTTCCAGGATCTGATCACCCGCTACGCGTGGGGCGAGATCTGGACCCGCCCCGGCCTGGACCGGCGTACCCGCAGCGTCATCACGCTCGCGGTGCTGGCCACCCAGCACCACGACGAGGAGCTGGCCATGCATGTGCGCGCCGCGCTGCGCAACGGCCTGACCGCCGAGGAGATCGGCGAGGTCCTGCTGCAGGTGGCCGTCTACGCTGGCGTACCGGCGGCGAACCGGGCGTTCAAGGTGGCCCAGCAGACTCTGCGGCAGGAGGGCCAGTGACCGACGAGGTGGCGACGAGATCCGGTGAGTTCGTCCAGTCACTGGAGCGTGGCCTCGCCGTCATCCGGGCCTTCGACGCCGAACATCCGCAGCTCACCCTCAGCGAGGTGGCCCGCAGCACCGGGCTCACCCGGGCCGCCGCGCGCCGCTTCCTGCTCACCCTGGTCGAGTTGGGCTACGTGCACACCGACGGGCGACTGTTCTCGCTGCGTCCGCGCATCCTCGACCTCGGCTACGCCTACCTGTCCAGCCTGAGCCTGCCCGAGGTGGCGCGGCCGCACATGGAGGCGCTGGTCGCGCAGGTCCACGAATCCTGTTCGGTGTCCGTCCTCGACGGCGACGAGGTGGTCTATGTCGCCCGGGTACCCACCAAGCGGATCATGACGGTCGGGATCAGCGTCGGCACCCGCTTCCCCGCGTACGCGACGTCGATGGGTCGGGTGCTGCTCGCCGCTGCACCGGCCGGCTGGCTGGACGACTACCTCCGCACGGCGCAGCTGCGACCGCTGACCCGGCGCACCATCACCGACCCGGCCAAGCTGCGCACCACGCTCACCAGGATCGCCGCCCAGGGATACGCGCTCGTCGACCAGGAGCTGGAGGAGGGGCTGCGGTCGCTGGCCGCGCCGATCCACGGCGACAACGGGTCCGTGATCGCCGCGGTCAACGTCTCCGCCCACGCCAGTCGCGGCTCCTTCGAGACGATCCGCAAGGAACTGTTGCCGCCGCTGCTGGCCACCGCGAAGCGCATCGAGGAGGACCTGGGCGCCGGCTCGGGCCGCTAGGCCGGCGCGCCCTCGTACGCCGGCTCGGGCCGCTCGGCCGGCGCGCCACCGTCCGTGTGCGGAATCGGCCCGCGACAGCCGGTCGGCGTACCACCATGTGGGGGGCGACGAACGGGGGGCGACGTGCGCGAGCTGCTGCTGGTCATCGCCCTGGGCGTCACCGTGCTGGTCGGCACCACGATCGGCGGACGCTACCGGGTGGCTCCGCCGGTGCTGCTCATCTGCCTGGGCGCCCTGTTGGCGCTGCTGCCGCCGTTCGCGGAGGTGACGCTCGCACCCGAGGTGGTGCTGCTGCTGTTCCTGCCGGCGATCCTCTACCGGGAGAGCCTGGCGACCAGTCTGCGGGAGGTCCGGGCGAACCTCGGGATCATCACGTTGCTGGCGGTCGGCCTGGTCGGCGTCACGATGGTGGCGGTGTCGCTGGTGGTGCAGCGGTTCGGCGTCGACCCGGCGGTGGCCTGGGTGCTGGGCGCGGTGCTCGCTCCGACCGACGCGGCGGCGGTGGCCGGGCTGGCCAAGCGGATGCCCCGACGCCTGCTGACCACCCTGCGCGCCGAGAGCCTGATCAACGACGGCACCGCCCTGGTGCTGTTCGCCGTCGCCCTGGGCCTGCTGGGTGGGGGTGCGGCTCCGACCGTCTTCGAACTGGTCGAGCGGGTCGGTCTGTCGTTCGTCGGTGGCATCGCAGCGGGCCTGCTGGTCGGCACCGTGGTGGTCCTGATCCGTAAGCGCCTCGACGACCCGCTGCGCGAGGGCGCGCTCAGTGTGCTCACCCCGTTCACCGCCTTCTTCCTCGCCGACGCCATCCACGAGAGCGGGGTGCTCGCGGTGGTGGTCTCCGGCCTGATCGTCTCCTTCGCCAGCCCGCGGGTGATCCGGGCCCGCTCCCGCGTGCTGGCGCTGTCGTTCTGGGACCTGACCACCTTCCTCATCAACGGTGGACTCTTCGTGCTGGTCGGCCTCCAGATCCCACGGGCGGTGCGCAACGTCACCAGCCTCACGCTGGCCCGCGCCATTACGATCACGGTCGTCGTCGCCGTCGTGCTGGTGCTGGTCAGGATGCTCTGGCTGCACCTGATCGCCGCCGTCGCCCGGCTGGACCGGCGCGAGTCGACGCTCGCCCGCCGAGTGAACTGGCGGGTGCGTACGGTAGCCGGCTGGGCCGGGTTCCGGGGCGCGGTATCGCTGGCGGCGGCGCTCGCCGTGCCACTGACCGCACATGACGGCGAGCCGGTGCCGGAGCGGGATCTGATCATTTTCTGTGTCGCCACGGTGATCCTGTTGACGATGCTGGTCCAGGGCACCACCCTGCCGTTCCTGATGACCTGGGCCGGGTTGACCGGCGACCCGGAACGCGTCGCGGAGACGCGGCAGGCACGGGTGCACGCCACCCAGTCCACGCTCGCCGCCCTGTCCGACATCGCCGAGCGGGTGGGCGCCCACCCGGAGGCCGTGCAGCGACTCCAGGCCGAGTACGAGGGCCATCTGGGCGCCGTGCGGTCCGAGCCGGAGGACGCCTCGTCGGCGGCCCGCGAGACGGAGCGCCGGCTGCGCCTGGCCGCGCTCGAACACAAGCGCCGCGAGATCATCCGGATGCGCGACCGTCGGGAGATCGACGACACCGTGCTGCGCGAGCTGCAGGCCAGCCTCGACGCGGAGGAGATCCGCCTGCTGGGGCCGATGACCTCCGAGTGACCCGAGACGCCGCGCGCCCACTCCGGCCGCCGGCCCGATCTCACCCGGCCCGATCTCACCCGGCCCGATCTCACCCGGTCCGATTCAGCCGGCCCGATGTCAGCCGGCCGATGTCAGCCGGCCGGGGCGATGCTGGCCGGCGGGATGCCGACCGGTAGCGCCAGGGCGACCGTGAGGTCGAGCAGGCTACGCGGATCGGTGAGTCGCTCGCCGTACAGCTGGCGCAGCTGACCCATCCGGTAGCGCACGGTCTGCGGATGGACGAACAGGTCGGCGGCGACGTCGTCACGCCGCCCCTGGTGCAGCAGCCAGGAGCGCAGCGTCTCGGTGAGCCGCTCGGCGGTGGCCGCGGGCAGTTCGGCGAGGGGTTGCAGGACCCGGGTGCGCAGGTCGGCGAGCGCCTCGACGTCCGCGCTGAGCAGCAGCTCGGACAGGTGCTGGTCAGTGTCCAGCGGCTCACCGTCGGCGGGGCGGGTGATGCCGAGGGCGACCACCCGGACGACCCGCCGGTAGGACGAACAGGCCCGGGACCAGGGGCGGGCCGGCCCCAGCACCGCGCGGCGCCCCTGCAGCACCCGGGCGAGCTGCCGCCGCCGGTCGCCGTGCATGTCCGGTACGAGCAGCACCGCCGTCTCCTCACCGGGCTCACCCGCCGGCATCTCCTCGCTGCTCTCCAGGGTGTGCTCGTCGAGCAGCGCGAGCGCGCCACGCAGCTTCGCCTGCGGCAGCAGCGCGACGGTGAGGGTCTGCGGCACCGGCCAGTCCGCCCGCTTCGCGCTGCGTTGCAGGACCTCCTCCGGCTCGCCGAGGAGCAGTTGCTGGGTGAGCCGTTCCAGGTTCCGCCGCCGCGCCCGGCCCACGCTGGCCAACTCGTCGGCGTGCCCGGCCACGCTGGCCGCGGAGAGTTCGTCGATGTAGGCGAACATCAGCTCGGCGAACTCGGCCACCGTGGCGGCGGGCAGCCCGATCGCCACGGTGGCCGCGGCCATCTCCCGCCAGGAGACCCGGGCACCGACCCGGTACGCGGCCAGCAGCGCGTCCACGCTACGACCGGAGCGAGCCTCGCCGCTGCCCAGGGCGTACGCGGCCTCCAGCGCCGGGACCAGCGGGGTGCTGGGGTCGCTGGCCTGGGGTCGGTCGGCCGTCCGGGACTGCTCGACCAGTTGCAGGAAGGTGCCGAGGGCGATCTGCACGGCGTTCTCTATCTTGTCCCGCATCTGGCCGGTCAGGGTGCCGGAGTAGCTGGGCACCTCGGCCGTGATCGCGGTGATGGTGCGCCCGGCGACCAGCGGCAGCAGGTCACGCAGTTCGTGGGCCACCCGCTCGTCCAGCTCGATGCGGGCAGCCCGATTGGTGGTACCCGAGGTTTCCGCCACGGTTGTTCTCTCCGCACAAAAGGGGTGGATCGCTTTACCTTCGCAGACCAAGAGTTTATGCCAGCGGGCCGCGACCATCGTCTTATGACCGCCACCATCCCGCGACCGGACGCGAGCACATCCTTCCGGGGCCGCCTGTGGCGGCTCGCCGAGACGGTGACCACTCCGGTCCTGCCGTCGGACTACCTCGACCTGTTTGCCCCGCTACGTGCCGGAGCCGATCTGCGCGGCCGGATCGTCGCGGTGCGCCCGGAGACCCCGGACGCGGCGACCCTGGTGATCCAGCCGGGGCGCAGTTGGCGCGGACACGTCCCGGGCCAGTACGTCCGGCTCGGTGTCGACGTCGACGGCGTACGGCAGTGGCGGGCCTACTCGGTGACCTCGGTACCGGGCCGCCGGACCGAACCGATCTCGGTGACGGTCAAGGCGATCCCCGACGGCGTGGTCAGCAACCACCTGGTCCGCCGGGTCCGGCCGGGCACGATCGTGCAGCTCGACCAGGCCCGCGGCGATTTCGTGCTGCCGGAGCCGGCGCCGTCGCGGGTGCTGTTCCTCACCGCCGGCAGCGGCATCACCCCGGTCGCCGGGATGCTGCGCTCGGGCGCGCTGGCCGGCAGCGACGTGGTGCTGGTCCATTCGGCGCCCGCCGCGGCCGACGTGGTGTTCGGCGGGGAGTTGCGTGCCCTCGCCGAGAGCGGCGCCGTCCGGCTGGTCGAGCGGCACACGGATGTCGACGGGCTGCTGGACGTGGCCGAGCTCGACGCCCTGGTGCCCGACCATCTGGAGCGCCAGACCTGGGCCTGCGGCCCGCTCGGGCTGCTCGACGCCGCCGAGGCGCACTGGTCGGCCCGGGGCCAGGCCGAGCGGCTGCACACCGAGCGGTTCCGGCCCACCGTGATCACCGCCGGTGACGGCGGCACGGTCACCTTCACCCGTTCGTCGGTGACCGTCGAGGCCCCCGGCGCCACCCCGCTGCTCGACGCCGGCGAGAACGCCGGGGTGCTGATGCCGTCGGGCTGCCGGATGGGCATCTGCTTCGGCTGCGTCCTGCCGCTGCGCCAGGGCGCGGTCCGCGACCTGCGCAACGGCCAGCTCACCACCGCCCTGCCGGGCGACGGCGTACGCGTGCAGACCTGCGTGTCTGCCGCCGCCGGCCCGTGCGAACTCGAAATCTGATCGGAGACCGCCGACGTGACTGTCATCCAGAAGAAGGCCGACAACCCGATCGCCCACCTGAGCGCCGAGGACATCGAGAACCTCGGTAGGGAGCTCGACGCCATCCGGGAGCGGGTGATCGCCTCCCGGGGCGAGCGGGACGCCGCGTACATCCGTAAGGTCATCTCGACCCAGCGGAAGCTGGAGGTCGGCAGCCGGGTGGTGCTGCTGTTCTCGCTGTTCCCGCCGGCCTGGATCGTCGGCACCGCCGGGCTCTCCGTGGCCAAGATCCTGGAGAACATGGAGATCGGGCACAACATCCTGCACGGCCAGTGGGACTGGATGCGCGACCCGAAGATCCATTCGACCAGCTGGGAGTGGGACCACGTCTCTCCGGCCGACCAGTGGAAGCACTCGCACAACGAGCTGCACCACCGCTTCACCAACGTGATCGGCAAGGACAACGACCTCGGCTACGGCATCATGCGGGTCGACGAGGACCAGCCCTGGCACCCGGCCTACCTGGGACAGCCGTTCTACAACTTCGTCAACGCCTGCTTCTTCGAGTACGGCATCGCGGCGTACGACCTTGAGCTGGGCAAGAACCTGAAGCACGGGCGGCACAAGACCCCGGAGTTCCGGGCCCGGGTCCGCGCGGTCGGTCGTAAGATCCGTCGCCAGGTCCTCAAGGACTATGTCGTGCACCCGTTGCTGTCCGGCCCGTCGTTCTTCCACACCATGGCCGCGACCTTCACCGCGAACCTGATCCGCAACCTGTGGAGCCACTCGGTGATCATGTGTGGGCACTTCCCGGAGGGCGTGGAGACCTTCGAGAAGACCTCGATCGAGGGCGAGACCCGTGGCGAGTGGTACGTGCGGCAGATGCTCGGCTCGGCCAACATCAGCGGTAACCGGCTGCTGCACATCATGACCGGGAACCTCTCGTTCCAGATCGAGCACCACCTCTTCCCCGACCTGCCGAGCAACCGCTACCAGGAGATCGCCCCCGAAATCCGGGCGCTCTTCGACCGCTACGGGCTGAAGTACACCACCGGGTCGATGCCCCGGCAGGTCTTCTCGGCCTGGCGCAAGGTCTTCCGGCTCGCCCTGCCCAACCGGCGCCGGCCGGCGGCCCCCATCGCGCCGATCGACGACACCGTCGACCGTCCGGTCCCGACCCTCGCCACCGCGGGCGTCTGACCGGACACCCAATGGATGGTCCAGCCCCGGCCGGTCGCCCTAGCGGCGGCCGGCGCGGTTGTGGGCCGACTGTCGACCCTTGACGAAGGCCAGCACGATCACCGCGACGAGGGCGATGATGCCGATGATGACCAGCCACTGGACCGCTTCAAGGAGCAGCCCGAGCAGGATCAGTACGCCGGCGACCACACCGACGACCCAGAGTAGGGCGCGCATCTCCACCTCCCGTACCGCCGTCCGGTCGGTCCGGGCGGCCTGCCGACGCTGCTACCCGAATACGCCAGGATCATGCCGGGTGCGCAGATCCGGTGCGGGTCACGCCGGGGTCTGCGCCAGATAGACGGTGTTGGTCGACTCGCCTCCGGTCAACGGGTTGGCGAAGCGCACCACCTGGCTGCGATGGTTGGCGAACACGGCGGCGAGGGCGGCCTCGAAGTCCGGATCCGGTGGGTCGTCCGACCAGAGAGCGAAGACCCCGCCGGGGTGCAGCAGCCGAGCCAGCCGGCGCAGCCCGTCGGGCCGGTAGAAGGCCGCGTGGCTCGGGTGCAGCGGATGCCGGGGGGAGTGGTCGACGTCCAGCAGCACGGCGTGGAAACGGCGCCCGGCGTCGTCGGGGTCGAGGCCGTCCGGGCCGGCCACCTGGGCGAAGAAGTCGGCCCGCACCAGCCGGGTACGCGGATCCGTGGCCAGCCCGTCGGCGAAGGGCAGCAGGCCCCGGCGGTGCCAGTCGATGACGTCCTCGACGGCCTCCACCACCAGCAGCGAGGCGACCCGGTCGTCCTGCAACGCGGTGCGAGCGGTGTAGCCGAGCCCCAGCCCGCCGACGACCACGTCGAGGCGCTCGCCGACCAGCGACGCCAGCCCCAGCCGGGCCAGCTCGACCTCACCGGCGGTGAACAGGCTCGACATCAGGAACTCGTCGTCGAGCTTGACCTCGTACACCTCGAGGTCCAGTCGGGGATCGCGGCGCCGGCGCAGACTGATCTCGCCGATTGGCGTCGCCCGCCAGGCCAACTCCTCGAAACGTGCATTCACCGCCGGAATGCTACCGGTGGACGGAAGCGGACCGGCGTCGTGACGCACGGTCCTCGAAACATCGACGCACCGCATATCCTGTGCCCCGACCGTTTCGCCGGAGGGGACTTCATGCCGTCGCGGCAGGACCAGCTGCACTCGTACCAGTTCACCATCCAGCGGGCGGTCGCCGCTCTGGTGATGCGCGAGACCGATCCGGCGCAGTCACCGTTGCGCCGGCTCGCCGGCGCGGGGATGGCCAGCGTGCTGGTGGCGGTCATCGGGCTGGGTGCCGCCGCCCTCTACGGGCTGTTCGCCGGTGGCGGCACGAAGTGGCGCGACAGCGGCGCGGTCATCGTGGAGAAGGAGTCCGGTGCCCGGTTCGTCTACCGGCAGGAGAAGCTGCACCCGGTGCTCAACTACGCGTCCGCGCTGCTCATCATCGGTGCGCAGCAGCCCAGGACCGTGCTGGTGTCACGCCGGTCGATCGACGGGGTGCCGCGCGGGCTGCCGCTCGGCATCGCCGACGCACCCGACTCGCTGCCCGCCGTGGGTCGGCTCGCCACCGCGGCGTGGACGGTCTGCTCGGTGGCCGCGCCGCAGGGCCGACCCGAGCCGCGCTCGGTGCTGATGGTCGGCACCGGCGGAACCGGTGGACGACCCCTCGGCGAGGACGCGCTGCTGCTGCGCGCGCCGGACGGCCGACTGCACCTCCTCTGGCAGCAGCGGCGGTACCTGATCCGCGACACCGACCGGGTGCTGGCGGCGCTGGCGACCACCCGGTCCCGGGCCGTGCCGGTGGCCGCGGCCCTGCTCAACACGGTGCCGGTCGGCACCGACCTGGCCCCGCTGAACCCGCCCGGCCTGGGCCGGCCGTCCGCGCGGATCGCCGAGTCCCGGATCGGTGACGTGCTGCTGGTGAGCAACTCCGGCGGCGGCCGGCAGTACGCGGTGGTGCTGCGCGACGGGTTGGCCGGCATCACCGAGTTGCAGGCCAGCCTGCTTCTCGCGCGCACCGGCCAGCGGGAGCCGGAGCAGGTCAGCCTCGGGCGTTTCGCCGCCCTGCCCCAGGTGGCGGATCTCGCCCCCACCGGTCCCGGCGCGCCACCGAGCACGCCGCCCCGGCTGGTCACGGTGGACGACTCGCCGGTGTGCGCCCGGGTCGGCGACGACACCGGCCCGGTCGAGCTGCGGCTCGGCGTGGACCTGCCCGACCTGGCCGCCGTGCCGGTCAGCAACGTCGGGGCCGACGGCCCAACGGTCGCCGACCACGTGCTGGTGGACCCGGGCAGGGGAGCGGTGGTCGAGTCGGTCGCCGCGCCCGGCGCCACCGGCGGTGCCGTCTCCGTGGTGACCGACCTCGGCCGGCGGTACGTGCTCGCCGGCACCGACGTGACCGGCATGCTCGGCTACGCCGAGGTACGCCCGCTGCGGCTACCGGCGGGCCTGGTCAGCCTGATCCCCGCCGGGGCCACCCTCGATCCGGAGGCAGCAAGACAAGCGGCCGGGCCTGCCTGAGTAGGTCAGGGCTGTCGGGTCAGGCCGACGATGGTGGCCAGTCGGGCCACGTCGGCCGCTGCCGGCCCGCGTTGGATGATCTCGGCGAGGAGGGTACGGGCGACCGGGCGGCTGCGGACCTCGGCGGGGGCCGTGTGATCGGCGTCGAGCAGCGCATGCCCGCCTCGGGTGGGGTCGCCGATGTCGAGGTAGGCGCGGGCGGCTCCGATGAGGTGGGCGGCTCGGTGTTCGGGGGGCAGCCGTCGCCAGCCGTCGCTGCGGACGGCGTGTTCGTGCCGCTGTACGGCTTCGATGGCGTCGCCGAGCAGGTGAGCGGCGAGGGACCGGGCCAGCTGGACGGCGACCGACCCGAAGCCGGTGTAATGCGGGTCGGGCTCACTGGTACGGCGGTCGGCGAGGGTGGCGGCGTGGTCGAGCAGGTCGTGGGTGTTGCGGCGGTCGCCGTCGGCGGCGGCGGCGAGTCCGGCCTGAAGGAACAGAGTTCCGCGTACGGTGTCGTGGTCTGCGGTGTCCGCCGCCGCCAGGGCGGCGGTGAGCGCGAGCTGGTGGTGACCGAGGGCCCGGAGGGCCTGGGCGACGGCGATCGTGGCGGTCGCGGTGAGTGTGGCGCCGCCCCCGGCGGCGGTGACGGCCCGATCGGCGGCGAGCCAGGCAAGGTTCGCATGATCGAGTTTGACCAGCACTGCGGCGGTGATCCGGTAGCTGGACACGAGCAGGCTGCGGGTGCTGTGGGTCGCGTCGAGCAGGTCGGGTAGAACGTTGAGGAGTTGCGGGTAGCGGGCGTGCTGGTAGGTCAACCAGGCGTGCGTGACCTGCCTGCTGGCCTGCTCCGCTGTGCCGCTTCGTTGGGGTCGAAGCTGGTAGCAGGCGAGGGCGGCGCGGACCGCGTCGACCCCGTCCAGGCTTGGTGCCGTCGGTGGCGGTTGGCGCGACCCGAGGAGGACTTCCGGATCGAGACGTAGGACATCGGCGATCTCCCGGATCACCGAGTAACGGTCGAGCTTTCGTACGCCGCGTTCGACCTTGTCGACCCAGCTCTTCGACTTGCCGAGCCGATCGGCGAAGGTCTGCTGGCTCATCCCCCGGTGGGCCCGCAGCTCGGCCACCCGCCGCCCCAGCGGTACCGAGTTGTGGTCGCGTCGGTGGGGACGGTTCACCGTTCCCCCTGCACCGGCGGCATGGCGTCGGTGGACTCCCCGCAGCGCGGACACCACCGCGACTTCACCCTGAACGCGAACAACCCGGCCAGGAACCCCAGCAACACACCACCTAGCACCATCATCACTACCTCGACAATCACGAGCCCAGACCGGTGTGGGGCTATCCCAACAGGACTAAGCGTGACGGATTGTCAGCAGACAATCAAGTGTTCAGCTGACAGTGTTCTCCGGGTGGAATCCCTCGGCCGAGAAGGCATACACCAATTCGTACGCCTCGGCATCGAGCACCATCAGCGAAACCTCAACGCATCGGTCGGCCGCGTAGGCGTACCTGGTGATTTCGAAGACCAGGCTCCCCTCTCGACGCAGACCCAACCCGTCGCGGCCGTCCGCCCCGTCGATCTCCTCCGGGGTGGGCGCGCGGCTGATGACCCGCTCCACGAACCTCGTGGGCCCGAATCCCAGTTCGGCGAGTCGGGCGAACGTCCCGCCCGGTCCGGTGTCCGTGTGTTCGATGCGAGTCCCACGGGTCAAGTCCGTTGGAAGGTAGGCGGTGGCGAGCTGGATGGAGCGCCGGTCCCGCACATACCGGCGATACCTCGACAGCACCAGCCCGCCGGCCGGCACGCCGAGCGCCTCGGCAACATGCGACGGCGGCACCACATTGCCCACCTCAACATCCACTGCCTTCGGCGGGTTCGCTGCGTCGTGCTCCTGGATCGACAGCCCGCGTCCCCATTGCTCCAGCGACAGTCGGCCGGGGGAGGTGCGAGGGATTCGGCCAACTCGGACGTAGCTGCCGGAACCTCGGCGCGACTCGATCAACCCTTCAGCGCGTAGCCGATCAATGGCCTTCTCAGCAACGCCGCGCGCCACGCCCATCTCCGCTGCGGCGAACTCGCGCAGCGTGGGGAGTTTCGCGCCAGCCTCGTAGCCCTTGACGCCTTCCCTGATCCTGCGCCTGAGTTCGGCGGCGAAGGATTCGGCGCTGTGCTTCTTCGTCTGGTCGCTCGCGTTGTCCACCGGATCTCCAACTGTCGTCTGACAGAAGGCTACTTGTGGCGCGGTTGCGGGGTGGAGCGGGCCCCGGGTCAAGCAAATCTTATAGATTAACCATGTATGCCTTAACTGTCCACTGACAATTTGTCCTCGGGTGGATGACGTCGGTGCCGTCCTGCTTCGCCTCCAAGCTCTCGCCGGAGGGGCTGAGCTTCGACCTCTGCTGCCTGGCGTCTACTGGTGCTGCGCCGCGAGCTGCTCTGCCTCGGCCACGAACTCGTCGAGCTCCGTCGCGCTCAGATTCTCTTCCAGGATGATCTGACCAAGCATGAGGAGCTCGGCTCCGAGCGCGGTTTCCGGGGCGATCGTGTCGACCAGTTCCGGCTCGCCGAGAGCGGCTCGAATGAGGCCCT
This sequence comes from Micromonospora phaseoli, assembly GCF_900109115.1. Taxonomy (GTDB): domain Bacteria; phylum Actinomycetota; class Actinomycetes; order Mycobacteriales; family Micromonosporaceae; genus Micromonospora; species Micromonospora phaseoli. The sequence continues at coordinate 217,746 of NZ_FNYV01000002.1, read as the reverse complement.
CCATTTCGAGAGTGGGCAGGGGGTCGTTTCCTTGGTACTGCGCGCGGATTCCGGCGACCCACTGGGCCACGTCGGTCGGGGTGGTCTCCGGGCCGAAGCGTCGGTTGACTGCGAGGGCGAAGGCTGCCCCGATGACCCGCAGGCCGTTCGCCAGGCCCTGCTGACCGATCTCGACTACCAGAGCATCGACAGCATCCCAATCAGCCTTTGCCAGAGCCCGGATCAGGTCGCGGAGCGGCTTTTCGTTCATTTCTGTCGTCCCCTCGCTGTCCAACTGCGGATCAATCTGGTGGCCCGATGCGTTGCCACGCCAACCAGCAGGCCGACCACCACCAGATTGCCTGCGGCCTCTGCCCCGTCTATCTTCGGCCGTGGCGTAGGTCCCGGGGCGCTTGGGGTGGCGGTGCCGGCTGATTGGGTGCCGGAGGGGCCGTTCATGTCACGCAGGGCCTTGGCCCCCTGCTGAAGCGCCTCGGTTGCGGATGATGCCAGGTCCTGCGCGTCGTCGGCCTTTCGAAGGGAGCGATTGAGGAACCCGCCCACCCTTGTGTGGGAGCGGTTGCGTCGGTCGCTGTCGGCCATCAACTCTTCGCCGGACGGTGGCCCGGACGGCGAGGCTGATTGCGGCACCGACCCGGGGGCGATGGCGTTCAGGTAGGCGGCGACATTCCGGGCGGCTTCGCTGTTGAGCCGGGCGAGCCGGTGTGCCTTGTCGACACCGGTGCGGCTGTGGGTCACCGCCGCGCGGAGCGCCGGGTGATTGGAGCCGCTGCCGACGTCCGTGTAGCGGGCGTTCGCCTCGGCGACGTCGCTTGCGGCGCGTGTTGCGCGTACCGCGAGGTTGTCCAGTTGGTCCACGGCGGACTTGAGTTGGGCAACGACCTGGGCGAGCAGGCTGCTCATCCCAGCACTTGCCGGTACGCGTTGCCGTTGTCCTGTGCGGCAGCGATGGTCCGCAGGGTCAACTCGACCTCGCGTATCGCGTCGGTGATGGCCTTGCGCGCCTGTTCTGCCTCGGCTCGGCGGGTGTCGTGCAGGGTGGCGAGCACGAGCCCGGAGACCTCGTCCAGGGCCGCGCCGACGCCTTCGATCGTGGTCTTGCCCTGGTCGAGGAGTTGGTCCGCTTCGCCGAGGGCCGCCTTGACGTCGCTGATGCTCACGGGTCAGCCAAGGATGCTGATGTACTGCCGGGCTGCCTGGGTGCTGCCCTGGAGGACGGTCGTCGCCTCGATCAGCCGCTGCTTGCTCTGCTCGGCCCGCGCGATGGCCTCGGAGATCGCGGGATGCCCGGTGCCGGCCGCGACCGCACGTAGCCGGGAGATCACCTGTTCGGTGCCCTCGATGGCGGCTCGGATCTGGTTCGTCGTCGCGTTGCACTGCTCGGCTGCCTGGGCAAGCTCGGCCTTGACTTGCTCGATGCTGGCCATGCCGTCCTTCCGGTCCACTGTGCGTGGCGCTGGCGTCAGCTACGTTTCGTGGCGAGGCAGACACTATCCAACATGAACACCCTTCCGCAGCCCCTGTCGGTAGGGCGCTCGGAGACCTGACGGAGGGTCGCTCGTGACCAGAAGTGCTTCTCCACCCCGAGGCCGAACGGGGACGACGACGTTCAGGTGAGCGGCGACAAGCCGGGGCGGTCGCGCTGCTCAACGAGGCACGCCGGTGCCGGCCTACCCGTGCCAGGAGTGCCAGAGGGCGGCGTAGGCGCCACCGGCGCGAACGAGGTCGTCGTGGTTGCCGAGCTCGGTGATCCGGCCGTCTTCGAGTACCGCCACCCGATCGGCGTCGTGCGCGGTGTTGAGCCGGTGCGCGATGGCGATGACGGTACGCCCGGTGACCACGGCGGCGAGCGCCCGCTCGGTGCGTCGGGCGGTGGTCGGGTCGAGCGCGGCGGTCGCCTCGTCGAGGATCAGGGTGTGCGGGTCGGCCAGCACGAGCCTGGCCAGCGCGAGCTGCTGGGCGTCGGCGGCACCGAGTTCGCGGGCGCCGTCACCGAGCTGGGTGTCGAGTCCGTCGGGCAGGTCGGCGTACCAGTCGGCGCTCACGGCGACCAGGGCGGCGCGCATCTGTTCGTCGGACGCGGCGGGTGCGGCGAAGGCTAGGTTGTCGCGCAGCGAGCCGATGAAGACGTGGTGCTCCTGGGTGACGAGCGCGATCTGGCGGCGTCGCTCCGCCGGGTCCAGGTCGGTGACCGGGCGGCCGTCGAGGCTCACCACGCCCTCGCGGGGCGCGTCGATCCCGGCGAGCAGCCGGGCGAGGGTGGACTTCCCCGCGCCCGACGGGCCGACGATGGCGAGCCGTTCGCCAGGGCGCACCTCCAGGTCGATGCCGTGCAGCACATCGTGGCCATCGGCGTACGAGAATCGTGCGCCGCGCACGACGAGCCGCCCGGACCGGGCTGGCGCCGGGACGCGCGGTTGCGGTGCTCCGGGGGCGACCGGGGTGGCAGACCCGGACCCGGTCTGCTGCCCGACACCGAGCACGCGGGCAAACGACGCGAGGCCGCGTTGGGCCTGCTCCATCCACTGCAACAGCCGGTCCAGGGGCTCGATCGCCTGCTGGAGGTAGAGCGCGGCGGCGACCACCTCGCCGAGCGTCACCATCCCACTGCTCAGGTAGAACCCACCGAACAGCAGCACCACGGCGATCGGGAGCGCGTAGCTCGCCTCCACCACCGGGAAGAAGACCGACCGCAGCGCCAGGGTCGCCCGGCGGGTGGCCCACACCCGGGCGATGCGCTGCCTGCCGTACGCGACGCGGTCGGCGCCGAGGCGAAGCGCCTCGACGGTGCGGGCACCCTCCGCGGTCGTGGTCAGCGCGTCGGTCAACTCGGCGGTCGCGGCCCCCTCGGCGAGGTACGCCGGCCGGGCACGACGCAGGTACCAGCGGGTGACCGCGAAGATGGTCGGTAGCCCGGTCAACGCGACCAGGCCGAGCAGCGGGTGCAGCAGGAAGATCGCGCCGAACAGGAGCGACAGCTGTGCCGAGGCGATGACCATGACGGGCACCACCTCACGGACGGTGGTCCCGACGGTCGTCACGTCGACCGAGCTGCGGGTGGCAAGCTCGCCGGTGCCGGCCCGCTCGACGACGGAGATGGGCAGGTCGAGCGCCCGTGAGACGAACCCCTCGCGCAGCCGGGCGACGGCCCGTTCGCCGAAGCGGTGGCCGGCGTACTGGGCGTAGCGGGTGAGCAGCCCCTGGGCCAGCACGCAGCCGCCGATCGCGAGCGCCAGGCGGTCCACGGCGGCGGCACCGGTACCGGCGGCGACCTCGTCCACGATCCTGCCCAACAGCCACGGCGCGGCGAGCCCGGCCACAGCGGCAGCGCCGTGCAGCACCAGCACGACGGCGACCGCGCGGCGGTCCACGGCGATGAGGTCCAGTGCGGACCGACGGACGACCTTCCCGTCCGCGACTGGTAGCCCGCTCACCGCAGCGACCCGTCGGCGTCGGCGGACTCGCCGTCGCGGGACACCAGGGCCCGGTAGCTCGGGTCCTGTTCGAGCAGCTCGACGTGGCTGCCGCCGGCCACGATCCGGCCCTCGCGCAGGTGCGCGACCAGATCAGCGCGCCCGAGCAGCAGCGGTGACGTGGTCAGCATGATCGTGGTTCGCCCAGCCCGCGCCGCTCGCAGGCGCTGCGCGACGCGCTCCTCGGTGTGCGCGTCCACGGCCGATGTCGGGTCGACGAGGATCAGCACGTCGGGCTCGGCGAGCAGGGCCCGGGCAAGGCGTACGCGTTGCCGCTGGCCGCCGGAGAGAGTCCGGGCCCGGGTGCCGATCGGCATGGCGAGTCCCTCCGCGTGGGCGTCGACCACGTCCTCCGCCGACGCCGTACGCAGGGCCGCACCCATGTCGGCGTCGCTGATGCCGGGCCGGGTACCCAGGATCTCGCGCAGCGTCCCGGCGAAGAGGTAGGAGTCGTGGTCGGCGACGAGGATCCGAGCCCGTACCTCGTCGAGTGCGATCCCGGTCAGCGGTACGCCGCCCCAGGTCACGTCGCTGGCGACGAACCGCCCGAGGCGGTCGGCCAGCGCGATGGCCTCGGCCGGGTCGTCGGCGGCGACGGCGAGCAGCCGCCCGGCGGGTACGGTCAGCCCGGTGGCGGGATCGTGCAGTTCGGCGGTGCGCTCCGGCGCGGGCCGGGCGTCCGTCCCGCCGGCCCGCGACGGCGGAGCGGCGTCGTCGGGGGTCAGTTCGAGCAGCGCGATGATCCGGCGGGCGGCGACACGCCCCCGGATCACCTGGTAGCCGCCTTCGAGCAGGAACCACACCGGCACGACGAGGACCGCCACGTACCCGTAGACGGCGACCATCTGCCCGATCGTGATGTCGCCGGCCGCGGCCATCCGCGCCGCCAGCCACACCACGGCGGCCAGGAAGAGCCCCGGGATGACGATCGTCAGCGCCTCGATCCAGCTGTTCACGGCGCCGACCCGGTACCCCTCGGTCAGCAGCCGCTGCGAGCCGGCCGCGTACCGGCGGGCGAACAGTCCCCGCCCACCGACCCCGGCGAGCACGCGTAGTCCGGCCACGATGTCCGCGGCGCGGGTGGTGAGGATGCCCTGCTGATGGCGGTAGACCGACTCGGCCCGTTCGAGGCGGCGCAGCAGCGGTCCGATGACCAGGACCACCGCGGGCACGCCGATCAGCACGAACAGCGCGAGCAGCGGGGAGACCGACCACAGTACGACGGCGACGAACGCGTACGCGATCACCGCTCCGACGCCCGGCCCGGTCATCGTCAGCACCGCCGAGGTGTGCGTGATGTCGGCACCGCCGACGGTCGCGACGTCCCCGGCGGCGAGCCTGCGTGGCAGCACAGCACCGATCCGGGACAGGTGACGCAGCAGGACGGCAGCGGACCGGGCCGAGGCATCCTCCCGGACGAAGGTCATCGTGCGGTGCCGCATGATGCCCAGGTACGCCAGGCCGATCCCCGCGACGACGATCGCGGCCACCCACCACGACAATGCCCGGAAATCGTCGGCACGTAGCCCGTCGTCGATGGCGCGGGCCACGAGGTACGGCCGGATCGACAACCCGAGCATCCAGGCCGTACCGATCAGGCCGCCGCGCAGCACCCGCCACGGCTGGCACCGGACCAGCCACCAGATGTACCAGAGCGGCCCCCTCGTATCCGGCATGCCCGGCTCGGCATGAGGGAGCTGTGGGGGCATCGGTACAGGTTACCGATCACGCTCGGCGCAGGATGCCCACCACGAAGTCGGCATCGTCCCGCCAGGGACGCAGGTCCCAGGTGGCGAACCGGTGCTCCAGGCGCAGCCCGGCACCGACCACGTCGGCGTCGAAGTCGGTCAGCGGGTAGCCCCGATCGGTGCCGAAGCCGACCGCGACGACCCCGTCCGGTCGCAGGTGCGCGGCGACGCGGCGCAGCACCGTGCGTTCGGTGCCGGCGGCGACGAAGGCCAGCACGTTGCCGGCCAGCACCGCCGCGTCGAAGGGCGCACTCTCGCCGGCCGCCGCGAGGTCCAGTTCGGCGAGGTCGGCGACCAGCCAGCGCGGCGCCGGGTGGTCGGTCCGGGCAGCGTCGATCAGGACCGGGTCGGCGTCCACCCCGACCACCGTGTGCCCGCGCCGGGCCAGCTCGGCGCCGACCCGGCCGGTGCCGCAGCCGGCGTCGAGGATCCGCGAACCCGGCGGCACCAGCGTGTCGAGCAGCCGTGCCTCGCCGGCCAGGTCGGCACCCTCGGCGGCCAGCTGCCGGAACCGGTCGACGTACCACTGCGAGTGCTCGGGACCGGTGTCGGTGACCCAGCGGGTCGGGTTGCCCATCCGCCCACCGTATCCGGCCGAGATCAGGACAGCCGGGCGACCGTCACGAACTCGTTGTAGGTGAATAGCCTGCCGGCGGCCCGGGGGAAGGGGAAGGAGTACTGGCGCAGCACCGTCAGGCCGAGTTCCCGGCAGGTTTCGGCCGCCTCGTCGAAGCCGACGAACCGGACATGGGAGGCGTCGCTGTGGTAGCCGCGCTCCTGCGGTGTGATGAAGACCGCCCGCCCGCCGGAGCGGACGAACGGCAGGTACGACGCGATCACCTCGCGGGCCTGCTCGGCCGGCATGTGTTCCAACAGGTGCGCGGCGAGCATCGAGTCGAACGCGTCCGGGCGCGCGTGCTCGGAGCGGAGAAACTCCTCCGTGGTGTACGCCGTCAGGCCGAGTTCTCGGGTGTACGCCACCGAGGTGGGGTTGTGATCCACCCCGACTGCGCCCTCGCCCAGGTTGACCAGGTTGCGGCCGAGCCCCGAGCCGACGTCCAGGGTCCGGCCCAGCCCCAACCGCCGCAGGTTCCACCGGTACGGCGCCTGCACGTCCAGCAGACGCTTCCAGGGCGCGCCGCCGAGCTGCCGTAACCGCTGGGTGTAATCCTCACCCTCGGTGCCGGTGGGACCTTGCCCTGCCTGCCTCATCCGGGGCTCCTCCGCCTTTTCGTGCCGTCGAGCGCTCCGGTGCCCCCGTGCGCCGTGACCCCTGCCACGATCGTCTAGCCTAGCGAGGAGCGCAGCGCTACCAGGATGTGACGCATGGTGAACCGGACTGTTCCATCAGTCAGCTCGGGCCCGGCGCCGGGCGGCGGTGCCGGCGACGACGCCGGAGAGCACGGCCCGCTGCGGCAACTGGCCAACGCCACCCTCGACGGCAACTGGGAACACGATCACACGGTCCCGTCACGCACCCTCTACCCCCACCAGTGGAGCTGGGACTCGGCGTTCATCGCGATCGGCTGGTCCCACCTGCGTCCCGAGCGTGCGTGGTCGGAGTTGACCAGCCTGTTCCGCGCCCAGTGGCGCGACGGCCGGGTGCCGCACATCGTCTTCAACCCGCTGGTGCCGGGCGGCGCCTACTTCCCGGGGTCGGGGTTCTGGGCCTCGGCGGAGGTCGAGGGGGCGCCGCCGATGGCCACCTCGGGGCTGGTCCAGCCGCCGGTGCACGCCCTGGCGGCCTGGCACGCGTACCGTCGCGCCCCCTCGGCGGAGGGTCACGCCGCGCTGCGCCGGCTCTACCCGCGCCTGGTGGCGCAGCAGCGCTACCTCGCCACCGATCGCGACGTCGGCGGCGCCGGGCTGGCCAGCATCGTGCATCCGTGGGAGTCCGGAGTGGACAACAGCCCCGCCTGGGACGCCCCGATGTCCGCGGTGCCGGACGACCCGGCGTTGCTGCGCGCGTACCGGCGACGCGACACCGTGCACGCGGCTGCCGCGCACCGACCCACCGACCTGGACTACGCGCGGTACGTCGCGATCGTCACCGCGTACCGCGCGGGCGGCTACCGCGACGACGGCCTGATCGACCGGCATCCGTTCCTGGTGGAGTGTCCGTTGTTCAACGCCGCCCGGGGGGCCGCCGAGCAGGCGCTCGCCGGGATCGCCGGCGAGATCGGTGCGGATCCGGGGCCGCACCGGGAGCGGGCAGCCCGGATCACCGAGGCGGTCCTGGCCCGGCTGTACGACCCGCAGACCGGCACCTTCCGACCCCGTGACCTGCGTACCGACCGGCTGACCCCGGCCCGCACGGTGCTCGGCCTGACCCCGTTGATCCTGCCCGACCTGCCGGCGCGGCAGGTCGAGGCGGTGCTCGCCGAGGCCACGTCGGGTCGGTTCGGGCTGGCCACCCGGATGGCCCGGCCGTTGCCGAGCCACGACCGCACCGCAGCCGACTTCGAGCCGCTGCGTTACTGGCGCGGCCCCAGTTGGATGAACATCAACTGGCTGGTGCGGCACGGGCTGCTGACGCACGGGCGCGAGGGGTTGGCCGCCGGGCTGCGCGCGTCGATGATCGAGCTGGTCGGGGCAGCCGGGTGCCACGAGTACTTCCATCCGGACACCGGTGTCGGCCTGGGCTCGCCGGCCTTCAGCTGGACGGCGGCGCTGCTGCTGGACGTGCTGGCCGACTGACAGGATGCCCACAACGGGCGTGGCCGTGCGCTGGCGCGGTCGGACGGAGGGGGCGCGATGAGTCGGGACAACTTCGACCAACAGCTCGACCGGCTCACCGGAGTGCTGGCGGTGATGAGTCGGGACGCCGGCGTGGCGATCCGGGGCGCGAGCACCGCCCTGCTCGAGGTGGACCGGGGCGCGGCCGAGCTGGTGGTGGCCGGCGACGCCGTGCTCGACCTCCGGCGGGCCGAGGTCGAGGCGATGATCCCCGAGGTGCTGATCCGGCATCAGCCGGTCGCCTACGACCTGCGCCTGGTGGTGTGCGCGCTGCGGATCGCCAGTGCCCTTGAGCGGATGGGCGATCTGGCGGTGCACATCGCGAAGATCGCCCTGATGCGGCATCCGGTGGGAGTGGTGCCCGAGCCGGCGCTGCCGGTCATCACCGGCATGGCCGACGCGGCGGCCCGGATCGCCGACAAGACGGCCATCGTGCTGGCCACCCGCGACCGGCTCGACGCGATGCAGCTCGGGCTGGACGACGACGAGGTCGACGCCGCCCAGGAACGCCTGCTGTCGATGCTCGTCTCCGGCTGGCCGTACGGGGTGGAGTCGGCGATCGACCTGGCGCTGCTCGGCCGGTACTACGAGCGGTACGCCGACAACGCGGTCAACGTCGCCCGTCAGGTCGTCTTCCTGGTCACCGGGACGATCCGCCTCTGAGCGGGATGCGGCCGGTCCACCGATCGGCGAATTCGGGCATCCGGTGCGGTCGTGGTCCGAAGGTCACATCCCGGAACCGGTCCGGCCACCGCCGGAGCCGGCAAGTTCACTTTTCGTTCACCTGGGTCCGGGAGTCCGGCTACCTGCGCCTCCTACCTTGACTGGCGTACGGCCCGAACGGGCTGATGCACCCCGATAGAGAGGCTTACCTGGTGAACCGCAACGTGCTTTCGCGGCGCGTCCTCGCCGGCGTCGCGCTTGCCGCGCTCGCGCTTACGGGCTGTGGCAGCAACGACAACAGCTCGGAGCCGGGCGGAAGCGGCGGCGACAGCGCCTACGCGAACCTGTCCGGCGAGCTGAAGGCGTCGGGCGCCAGCTTCCCGGACGCTTATTACCAAGAGGTCGTCGAAGCCTTCAAGGGCGAGGCCTCCGACGTGACGGTCACCTACAACGCGACCGGTTCGGGCACCGGCAAGAAGCAGTTCGGTGAGGGGCTGGTCGACTTCGCCGGCACCGACAGCCTGGTCAAGGACACCGACGGTGTGGCCGCCGGCTCGTTCCTCTACGTCCCGACGGTGGCGGCGCCGATCACGGTCTCCTACAACCTGGAGGGCGTCGACAAGCTCCAGCTCAGCGCCGACACCCTCGCCAAGATCTTCCAGACGGACATCAAGACCTGGGACGACGCGGCGATCAAGGCCGACAACCCGGGCGTCGAGCTGCCCAGCACGCCGATCACCGTCGCGCACCGTTCGGACGGCTCCGGCACCACCAGCAACTTCACCAAGTACCTGGCCGCCGCCGCCCCCAACACCTGGAAGCTGGGCAGCGGTGACACGGTCGCCTGGCCGGCCAGCACCCAGGGCGGCGAGAAGAACACCGGTGTCGCGCAGATCGTCTCTCAGACCAACGGCGCGGTGGGCTACGTCGACCTGAGCGACGCCAAGGCGACCGGCCTGAAGTTCGCCGCCATCAAGAACAAGGACGGCCAGTTCGTCGAGCCGTCGCTGGAGGGCACCACCGCCGGTCTGGAGGGTGCCGAGATCGCCGAGGACCTGAGCTACAACCCGCTCGACGCCGCCGGTGCCAACGCGTACCCGATCACCGCACCGACCTTCATCATCGTCAAGACCTCCTACGGTGACGCAGCCAAGGCCGAACTGGTCAAGGGCTTCCTCACCTACCTGCTCAACGACGGTCAGGAACTGGCCGAAGAGGTCGACTTCGCGCCGCTGCCCGCCTCCCTCAAGGAGAAGGCACTGGCCCAGGTCGACAAGATCCAGGGCTGATCAAATCAAGATCGCTAGGGCGTTCCAGCTGGGGACGGGATCACGTCGATCCCGTCCCCAGAGGGGTACCTGAGCTGGAGTGAAGATGACCTTGACGAACAAGTCCCCCGACCCCCGGTCGGCGCTGGCCCAGCGCGGCCGCAGCGCCCTCGGCGACCGCGTCTTCTCCTGGTGGACGCTCGGCACCGGTCTGCTGGTGCTGGCGATCCTCGGGCTGATCCTCATCACCACCGTCCGGGAGGCCTGGCCGGCGTTCGACGCGATGGGCTTCCGGTTCATCACCGAGCGCGTCTGGGACCCGAACCCGGCGACCGGCGACGCCATCTTCGGGGCGTTGTCGTTCGCGTACGGCACGGCGATCTCGTCGCTGATCGCCCTGCTGTTCGCGGTGCCGGTCTCGGTGGGCATCGCGTTGTTCCTCACCGAACTGGCACCCCGCCGGCTGCGTGGCCCGGCGGTGACCGTGATCGACCTGCTCGCGGCCGTGCCGTCGGTGGTCTTCGGCCTGTGGGGCATCCTGGTCGTGGGCCCGGCCCTGGTCCCGGTGTACCAGTGGATCCACGACGTCTTCGGCGGCGTTCCGGTGCTGGGCAGCCTCTTCGGCCCGGTGACCACCGGCCGGAACTTCATGACCGCCGGCCTGATCCTGGCGATCATGGTGACGCCGATCATCACGTCGATCACCCGTGAGGTGTTCAGCACCGTCCCGCGGGCCGACAAGGACGCCGCCCTCGCGCTCGGCGCGACCCGCTGGGAGATGATCCGGGGCGCGGTCTTCCCGCACAGCTTCGGCGGCGTCGTCGGCGCGGTGATGCTCGGCCTCGGTCGGGCGATGGGCGAGACGATCGCGGTGGCCCTGGTCATCGGTGGGGCGACCAACATCACGGCCAACCTGTTCGCGCCCGGCAACTCGATGGCCGCCGTCATCGTGCAGCAGTTCGGTGAGTCCACCGGCACCTTCACCGCCGCGCTGATCGGGCTCGGCGTCGTGCTCTTCGCGATGACGGTGCTGATCAACGTGCTCGCCCAGGTGATCGTCCGTCGGGCCGAGGCCCGGATGAAGGGAAGCGTCGCGTGACCGCCACCGCATCGCCCGCCACCCGGTCGGCCGCCGGCGCTCCCGACCTGACCAGGGCGGCCCTGTCCGGCCGGCGCCGGTTCACCAACCACCTCGCCACCGCCGCGATCTGGCTGGCGGTGCTGCTCGCCGTCGTCCCGCTCGCCCTGGTGATCTACGAGGTCGTCGCCAAGGGCGGCGGGGTGATGAACATGTCCTTCCTGACCGAGGACATCCCGAACTCGTACCGCCGCGATGGCGGCGGCATGGCGCCGGCGATCGTCGGCACCCTGCTGATCACCGGAGCGGCGGCCCTGATGGCCATCCCGCTCGGCGTCTTCGGTGCCATCTACCTCAACGAGTACGGCAAGCAGCGGCCACTGGCCCGGGTCATCCGGCTGATGGCCGACGTGATGACCGGCGTGCCGTCGATCGTGATGGGCCTGTTCATCTACATCTCCTGGGTGCTGCTCGTCGGTCAGCAGACCGGCTTCGCCGGAGCGCTGGCCCTGGCCTGCCTGATGCTGCCGGTGGTGATCCGCAGTAGCGAGGAGATGCTGCGACTGGTCCCCGACGAACTGCGGCAGGCGAGCATGGCGCTGGGTGCCCGCAAGTGGAAGACCACGCTCACCGTGGTCCTGCCGGCGGCGATCTCCGGGATCACCAGCGGTTCGCTGCTGGCCGTCGCCCGCGCGGCCGGCGAGACCGCACCGATCATCATCGTCACCGGCATCGTCTTCTCGCCCAACGTGAACCTCTTCGACGGCTTCAACACGGCGTTGCCGGCGCAGATCTTCCGCAACGCCAGCCAACCCTTCGAGGCTGCCCAGGACCGCGCCTGGGGAGCGGCACTGACGCTCATCGTGATCGTGCTCGGCTTCACGATCATCGCGCGACTCATCTCAAGCCGGTTCGCCATCAAGGAGCGCTGACATGGCCCGAAACGAGACCGACCTGTCCACCCGACCGTCCGTCGCGGTACACACTCCCGGCGTCACTGCCTCCGGTGTCGGGACCGACAGCGCGTCGGTGATGCAGCTGCGCGACGTGAGCGTCTACTACGGCAATTACGAAGCGGTCCGCGGCACCTCGATGCCGATCCAGCAGAACCAGGTCACCGCGATGATCGGGCCGTCGGGATGCGGCAAGTCGACGGTGCTGCGGGCGCTCAACCGGATGAACGACCCCATCCCGGGTGCCCGGGTGAGCGGCGAAGTCCTCTTCCACGGTCAGGACCTGTACGCCAAGGACGTCGACCCGATCCAGGTGCGGCGGCAGATCGGCATGGTGTTCCAGAAGCCGAATCCGTTCCCCAAGTCCATCTACGACAATGTCGCGTACGGGCTGCGGATCAACGGGATCAAGGGCCGGCTCGACGACCACGTCGAGGAGGCGCTGACCAAGGCCGCGCTCTGGGACGAGGTCAAGGACAAGCTCCGCAAGAGCGCCCTGGCGCTCTCGGGTGGGCAGCAGCAGCGGCTCTGCATCGCCCGGACGATCGCCGTCAAGCCTCAGGTCATCCTCATGGACGAGCCCTGTTCGGCGCTGGACCCGATCGCCACGGCGAAGATCGAGGACCTGATGTTCGAGCTGACGAACGACTACACGATCGTCATCGTCACGCACAACATGCAGCAGGCGGCCCGGGTCAGCCACTACACCGCGTTCTTCACCGCCGAGGTCGACGACCAGCAGGTGCGGCACGGCCGGCTGGTCGAGTTCAGCCAGACGGGCAAGTTGTTCACCAACCCCGCCGACAAGCGTACGGAGGACTACATCACCGGTCGCTTCGGCTGAGGCCGTGCGGCGGTCGATGGTGGGTCGCCGGTGCCTGGCGGCGACCCCCACCCTCAACTGAACCGGAGCCGGTGTGCGATGAACAATCTCGTCGAGGTCACCAGGGGTGACCATCGATCCGACGGGCGTTTCGTGCTGCTCGTGGTGGACGACGACGAGAGCGTCGGCGCCGCGCTGGTCGCCCAACTGGCCGACCACCGGGTACGCGGACACCACTTCCCGCACGCCGCCGAGGCCCTGCTGGCGGCCGGCGCCCTGCAACCGGACGCGGCCGTCGTCGCCGCCGGACTGGCCACCATGAGCTGCACCGAGTTGGTGCGACTGCTCGCCCGCCGGGCCGGCATCGCCACCGTGGTCGGGGTGGGCGACGACGACGGAGCGGTCGCGGTGGCCGCGCTCAAGGCCGGCGCCACCGCCTGCGTCCGGCGGCCGTACCGGCCCGAGGAGGTGCTGCCGATCCTGCGGGCGATCCGCCCGGAGACCGCAGGTGCGCTGGATCCGCCGATCGAGCTCGGCGGACTGCGGGTCGACCCGGCGACATTCGAGGTGAGTCTGCACGGCCGGGCGGTGGCCCTGCCGTTGAAGGAGTTCCGGCTCCTCTACTTCTTCATGAGTCACGCCGAGCGGACCGTCACCCGCGAGCAACTGCTCGCCAACGTGTGGGGTGGGATCTCCGACGACACGTCGAACACGCTCACGGTGCACATCAAGCGGCTGCGTCGCCGGCTCGCGCGCGACGGTGAGCAGGCCCCGACGATCGTGACGGTACGCGGCCTCGGGTACCGGTTCGTGCCCGCTGCCGCCTCGGCAACGCCGTCGACGTCGTGAACGTGCCGGCACAGCCGCCGTACCCGCCGTCGGTGGGTGCCGCCGGGGCGTCGCCGGAGGGGATGGTCCTGGTGGCGGTGCCGCTTGCGTACGTCCCGCAGGTGGCTCGCCTGCTGGCCGACCTCGACGCCCGGCAGTGGGCCGGGCCGGTGCCGCGCCGGCGATCGGCGCCGGCGGCCGGTCACCCGATGCCGGCGGTCCAGTGGGCGGTCGAGGACCTGCGTCGGCTCAGCCAGGGGAGCAGCGCCACTCACCGGACGGTGACCGCGGTGCTCGACGCGCTCGCCGCAGAGCCGGATCGGCTGTTCACGGTGCGGGACCTGGCCCAGGCGACCGGACGGCCTCGGAAGAAGATCGTCGGGGCGATGGCAGGGCTGACCCGGCTGTTGAAGGCGCACTACGACTACGCCGGCCGAGGGCTGCCGTTCGTCCGGGTGGCCGGCCGGCCGGAGGCCCCCCGGGAACTGTGCTACACGATGGACCGGGTGCGGGCCGAGCGCTGGCGGGAGGCTCGACTGCCGCGCACCGACGGCGCGTCCCCGGCGGTCGCGGCCGCGCTGCTGCCGCCCGACTCAGCCGAGCACGACGAAGAACGGGGCGCCGACGAGCGGGCCGAGCGCCGTGCCGGCGACCACCTGGCCGAGCGTGTGGTCGCCCAACCTGACCCGTGACCAGCCCACCACCCCGACCACGGCCAGCAGCGGGGTCGCCGCCGGACCGAACACGAAGATCAGGGCGGCGACCGACGCGGCGCTGATCGCCGCGTGGGCGCTCACCTTCCAGACCTGGTTGACCGCGAGGATGGCGGCCAGGATGCCGAGCATGCCCACGACCAGGGCGACCAGCGGACGCGGCGCGCCGAGCAGCACCAGGGCGGCCAGCCCGGCCAGCACCGAGAGCAGGCCGTGGAGCAGCGGACGGCGGCGCTGGCTGCGTACCGCGATGTGGTGGTCGGTCAGCTCGCCACGTCGCACGCCCAGCCAGATGATCCCGTACGGCACGGCGGAGCAGAACAGCACGGCCAGCAGGCCCCAGCCGAGCCCGACCGCCACGGCCGGTGTGGTGCTGTGCACGGCCACGACCAGGGGCATGACCGCGGCGAACACCGCGGGTGCGAACACCTCGGTGCTGGCCCGGGCCAGCCGGTGTGCGACGGAACGGGTGTGACGTGGCATCAGCCTCCCCTCGGCCGTTCCGGCGCCCCGGCGCGTGCCGTGGCGATCGGACGCCCGAGAGTGGCGGAATCGCCACCACTCGTCAACTGTGGCGCGAACGGCCGGCGCGGGTGGCCGGTTCCCGCCGATTTCCCGGCGGGTGCCGGGCCGGGCTCAGCCACCGCCGGCCCGTTCGGTGCCTCGCAGACCTGTTTGCCGGGCGCCGACCGGGGTAACCTGCCCGGCGCTGACGACAGGAGGGCGCCGTGCGGTTTCCCCTATTCGTCGCCGCGGTGTCGCGTCGCTCCGGACTGCCGCCCGACCTCGCCGCGACCGTCGCGCGCGCGGTCCTGCAGACCGTGGTGGAGCGGATGGCCGACGGCCCGACGACCGACCCGACCGGATACCTGCCGGCTGAGTTGAGCGACGCCGACGGTACCTCCGCGTCCGGGCCTGTCGACTTCCTGCGCCGGGTCGGCCGGCGGGCCGGGGTCGACGAGCAGACCGCGGCCCTCGGAGCCGCAGCGGTCTTCGCGACGCTGCGTGAGACGGTCACCGTCGACGAGTTCCGGGAGATGGTGGCCCGGCTGCCCGGTGCCGCCGCGGACGGCGGGATCGACGCGACCCCCGGGCCGGGCCGGGCGCGTCCGTGACGCGCGGCTGATCCGTCCGCCGGTGCCGGTCCCTGCCGTCGGTGCGGTCGGTGCCGGCCGATAGGCTGCCGCCGTGGCAGGTCTGTTGAGGAGCATGGCAGCTCGGGTCGGCGCGGTCATCCCGACGCCGCGGCGGGCCGGGCCGAGCCCGGCGAAGCTCGCCCGACCGCGTCAGGTCACCGCGTTGCAGCGCCGCGAGTTGTCGTACGCCCCGGAGCCCGACGGGCACGCCGATCCGGGCGAGATCGTCTGGACCTGGGTCTCCTACGAGGACGATCCCCGGCAGGGCAAGGACCGACCGGTGCTGGTGGTGGGCCGACGCAGCCGCACGCTGTTCGGGTTGATGCTCTCCAGCCAGCGCGATCGCGATGGGGAGCGGCACTGGCTGGCGCTCGGGCCGGGCGAGTGGGATCGGGACAACCGCCCGAGCTGGGTACGGCTGGACCGGGTGCTCACCATGCGCGAGGACAGCATCCGTCGGGAGGGCGCGGTGCTGGACCGGGCCAGGTTCGACCGGGTGGGTCAGGCGTTGCGCGCCGGGTACGGCTGGCACTGATCGCGGGGGTGCGCCGCTGTCAGCACTCGGCCAGGTGCGCGGTGTCGCGCAGCGCCCGATCCCGGCGGCCGGCGCCGATCCCCTTGGCCTCGTACATCGCCGCGTCGGCGCGGTCGAGGGCTTCGGTGAGTTGACTGCCGTGCACCGGCGCCAGACCGACCGAGGCGGTCACCTGGAGGGTCGTCGTGCCCAGCGGGATCGGCGCGGCGAGCATGTCGCACAGCCGTCGGGTGGCGTGCTCGATCCACCGCCGGTCCAGGGTCGGGCTGGCCAGCAGCCCGGCGAACTCGTCACCGCCGAGCCGGGCCACCAGGTTGTCGCCGGCGAAGGTGGCCAGCCGTTCGGCGACGCTGATCAGCACCTGGTCGCCGGCCGCGTGCCCGTAGCGGTCGTTCACCTGCTTGAAGTCGTCGAGGTCCAGCACGACCGCGACAAGTGGTCGGCCGGAGCAGTCGGTGAGCAGCGTGGCGGCGAGGCGGTAGAAGGCGCGCCGGTTGGGTAGCCCGGTCAGCGGGTCGTGGCTGGCGGCGTGTCGTTCAGCGGTGAGTTCGGCCTGAAGGCGGCCGATCTCGGCCTCGGCCCGGACGGCCCGACGGCTCAGCTGCCAGGAAGAGAGCAGTGCCCCTGCGGCGCAGATGCCGGACGCGATGGTAACCGGATCCGGCACCGACATCTCCCTTCGCCGCGAAGCGGGCCCAGCACCGGCGAACAGGTGCTGCCAGACACCTCGTTTCCCCTGATGGCGGCCGGATTCGCGATACAGAACGTGAGCAGGTACGCACAGCGCACATGCGTTATCATGCTCGCTGTCCAATGCAGATGCAATAGCAGATGCACGTGCAGAATGAGCCGACGCCGCCCCCTTGCCGCTACCGCTCCTCCCACGGCACCGGCGCCTATCGGAGAGAACAGACGCCACCATGCAGCAGCCGCAGCCGCCCAACGGTGTTCCCGTCCACCAGTTGCCGCCCCTCGCCTGGCAGAAGAGCCGGCGCAGCAATCCCAGTGGGAACTGCGTCGAGTTGGCGGAGCTGCCGGGGGGAGGGGGCATCGCGATGCGCAACTCCCGGCACCCCGACGGACCCGCGCTGATCTACACCGTGGACGAGATCGCGGCGTTCGTGCTCGGCGCTCGGGACGGTGACTTCGATCATCTGATCGGCTGATTCCTCCATCCCATCGGCGGGATTCGCCGCGCCGGGATGGAGGTTCACCTCACCGACAGTTCATGGCATGCTTACACGTCGGTCGGGCCGGTCCACCGATTCGACCGCCTACAGCATGCGGAGGACGGCAGGTGACCATGGTTTCCGCCGAGGAGAGCCCGGCAGTGGGACCGACTGTTCTGCGGATGCTGCTGGGCGCCCAGTTGCGGCGGCTGCGGGAATCGCGTGGGGTCACCCGGGAGAGCGCCGGCTGGGAGATCCGATCCTCCGAATCGAAGATCAGCCGGATGGAGCTGGGGCGGGTCGGGTTCAAGGAGCGCGACGTCGCCGACCTGCTCACGCTGTACGGGGTGACCGCAGAGCAGGAACGTACGGCGCTGCTCAAGCTGGCCCGGGACGCGAACAATCCGGGCTGGTGGCACCGCTACGGCGACGTCCTCCCGGCCTGGTTCCAGTCGTACCTCGGCCTGGAGGCCGCGGCGGCGCTCATCCGTAGCTACGAGGTGCAGTTCGTCCCGGGCCTGTTGCAGACCCGGGAGTACGCCCGGGCCGTGGTGCTGCTCGGCCACGGCGGAGCCGGCCCGGCCGAGATCGACCGTCGGGTGGATCTGCGGATGCGACGCCAGGAACTGCTGCACCGGCCACATCCACCGCGCCTGTGGGCGGTGGTCGACGAGGCGGCGCTGCGCCGCCCGATCGGTGGGCCCCAGGTGATGCGTGGCCAGTTGGAGGCGCTGCTCGAGGCGACCCGGACGCCGAACGTCCGGTTGCAGGTGATCCCGTTCGCCGCCGGCGGGCACGCCGCCGCCGGGGGCGCCTTCACCATCCTGCGCTTCGGTGACCAGGATCTGCCCGACATCGTCTACATCGAGCAGCTGACCAGCGCCATCTATCTGGACAAGCGCGAGGACCTCGACTTCTACGCGGTGGCCATGGAACGGCTCTGCGTCGAGGCCGAGCCGCCGGAGCGTACGTCGGCCATCCTCGAGGGCATCATCGCCGATCTCGGCCCCCGGTGACCGACCGGCGCTGCTGACCGACCCGCGCGGGGTCGGCGGATCGGCCCCACATCCATCTGCATTGACATCTCTCGGGCTGTGCGACTAATCTCTGGATCGATCCAGACTGGATCGATCCAGAGAGGGGTTGCCGGTGAAGCCCACGTTGCGGGCCGTCGCCGAGGCGGTCGGTGTCTCGCGCAGCACCGTCTCCAACGCCTACGGTCGTCCCGATCAGCTCTCGCCGCAGTTGCGGCAGCGCATCCTCGACACCGCACGGCAGATGGGTTATCCAGGGCCCGATCCGACGGCCCGGTCGTTGCGGCGCGGCTTCGTCGGCGCGATCGGGGTGCTGTTCACCTCGCGACTGTCGTACGCCTTCACCGACCCCTTCGCGGTGCGATTCCTCACCGGGGTGGCCGAGGCGGCCGAACGGCACGAGAGCAGCCTGCTGCTGGTGCCGCTGCCCGGTGAACCGGCCGGCGCGCGCAAGGCGGTGGAGAACGCCGCCGTCGACGGGTTCTGCGTCTACTGCGCCGGTGACGAGGAGGGCATTCTCGACACGATCCGTGGCCGCGGGTTGCCCTTCGTGACCACCTCGGCCCGCCCCCGTGAGGGCGACCGGTGGGTCGGCATCGACGAGCGGGCCGCGGCCCGATCCGTCGCCGAGCACCTGACCGGTCTCGGTCACCGACGGGTCGCCCTGCTCGGCCACGATGTCCTGCCCGACGCCCCCACCGGGCCGCTGCGGGTGACCGATGTCGCCGACGTACCGCATCCCACCACCCGTGACCGGCTGGCCGGCTTCGCCGACGCCTTCGCGGCGGCCGGCATCCGCTGGCCCGAGCTGACGGTGCTCACCGCCCCCGACAACACCCGGGTCGCCGGTGCCGCAGCCGTCCGGAAACTGCCCGCCGGCGTCGAGCCACCCACCGCAGTGCTGGCCTGCTCCGACGTCCTCGCGCTCGGCGCACTCGAGGTGCTGCGCGGCGCCGGCCAGGACCCTCGGCCGGTGTCGGTGACCGGCTTCGACGACATCGCCGAGGCCGCGCCGGCCGGGTTGACCACCGTGCGCCAATCGGGCGAGGACAAGGGACGCAGTGCCGCCGCGCTGCTGCTGGACCCGCCCCCGGACGCCACCACGCGCCAGATCCTGCTGCCCACCACGCTCGTTGTCCGGACCAGCTCCGGACCCGTACCGAGGAGTTGACCATGGAACAGCCCGCCGGCTTCATCTTCGCTGTCGACGCCGTCACGCGTCACGTCATGTCCGCCCGGCCGGACGCGCCGGTCCGTCCCGACCCGCCCCGCGCGGCGCGACTGCTGGCCACCCGCCGGCTCGCCGCCGGGGCTCTGCGCCGGCTGGCCGACCAGATCCAGCCGACCGCCCTGCCGGCCCGGACCACCTGCACGCAGTAGCGGTCGCGGGCACCGCCCGCCGGTCGCCCTCGAACGGCGGGTGGTGCACCGGGTGGGGAGCAGGCAGACTGGAGGCCCATGTCGCCGTTCACTCCCAGCCTGCGGTTGCACGACCGCTACGTGCTGCACGACCGCATCGGCCTCGGCGGAATGTCCGAGGTGTGGCGCGCCGAGGACGAGGTCCTGGGCCGACCCGTCGCGGTGAAGGTCCTCGCCGGCACGTACGCCGTGGACCCGGACCTGCGGGCCACCATCCGGCGGGAGGCCCGCGCCGCGGCGCGCCTGACTCACCCGCACGTCACCCAGGTGTACGACTACGGCGAGGCGACCCTGGCCGGCGGCGCGGTCGTGCCGTACCTGGTGATGGAGCTGGTCGACGGGCAGAACCTGGCCGACCGCCTGGCCGCCGGACCACTGGACTGGCAGCCGGCGTTCCGGATGGCAGCCGAGATCGCCGCCGCCCTGGCCGCCGCGCACCGCATCGGCGTGGTGCACCGCGACATCAAGCCCGGCAACGTCATGCTCACCGAGACCGGTGCCAAGGTGCTCGACTTCGGCATCGCCGCGCCCACCGGGCCGCAGCACGCCGGTTCCGGGCCCGCCGACGGGATCATCATGGGTACGCCCGCGTACACCGCGCCGGAGCGGCTGAGCGTCGACGTGGCGCACCCGGCCAGCGACGTCTATGCCCTCGGCGTGCTGCTGCACCGAGCCGTCACCGGTGCGGTCCCGCTGCCCGTGCATAGCTGGGAGGACGCGGTCGTGGTACACGCGCGCCGTCCACCGGTACCGAGGCTGCGGGCGCCGGGCCTGCCGGCCGAACTCGCCGAACTGGTGCGGGCCTGCCTCGACGCCGACCCGCGGCGGCGCCCCACGGCCGGGCAGGTGGCCGCCCGGTTCCGCGCCGCTGCCGCCGGGACGGTGGGACCGTCCACCGCCGTGCTGCCACTCCTGTCCGGCACGGCGACCGCCAACAGCCACGACGCGACGGACGACTCCGACACCCGTGCGGTGCCGAGTCATCCACCGACCCTGGTGGAGGCCGCCGGCACCTGGCCCGCCACGGCCGGGGCCGGTGGCCCGCGCCGGACGACGGCCCACGCCGGGCACGCGGCCGGACGGCCGCCACACCCGTCGCGGCGCGCCCGTCCGCCCGTGGGGGCCCTGGTGGCGGCCGGGCTGGCGCTGCTCGTCGGCCTGACCGCGGTACTCGCCCTCGGCGACCGCGATGACGGGACACGGGCAGCCGCACCCGGCACCTCGTCGGCCGCCCCGCCCACCACGACCGCGCCCGCTGCCCCCACGCCCAGTGCGACGCCGGCGACTCTCGAGCCGGAGCCGGTGAACCTGCGGCAGGCGGCCGCCGAACTCATCGCGTTGCTCGCCGCGGCACAGCTCACCGGCGAGATCGACAACAAGGCCGCCGACCGGCTGCGCAAGGAGCTCGGCGAGCTCGTCGGGGGCAGGCCGAAGGACCACGAGAAGCAGCTCGAGAACCTGCGGGACCGCCTCGACCACGAGGTGGAGCGGGGGCGGCTCCCGGAGGACTTCGCCGATCGGCTGGACGACCTGCTCGACCGGCTGGAGACGACGCTGCCCGCCGACGACTGACTGACCGGGCTCCGGTCGTTGTTCCGCCGCAGCGGCCGGTGTCAGGTCAGCGTCGTGCGGGCGAACTCGCCCGGCGCGATCCCGGCCCGGGCGAGCACCGACCCGTCCGGCGCCCAGATCGCCGATCGTCCGGCCGTCTCGGAGTAGCCGCCGCCGGTCGAACCGGCGAAGCTGGCCACCGCCACGATCACCCGGTGCGTGGTCGCGATCCGCAACGCCCGCTGCTCGGGCACCGCCGCCTCGGCCACCGAATCGACGATGGCCGCCGCGTACACGTCGACGCCCAGCGCGCAGGTGCGCGCGGCATGTTCCACGATGCCGGTGTCCTTACAGATCGCCAGGCCCAGCCGCCAACCGTCGACCTCCAGCACGGCCGGCGTCGGGCCGGGCGTGAACCGGCGGGCCTCGACCGGGCCGAGCCACATCTTGCGGTACGCCACCCGCGCCCCGGCGGCGTCCACGGCCAGGGCGGCGATGTGCTCCCCGTGTTCCCCTGTCACCGGCGCGCCGACCAACGCCAGGGTCCCCGCCTCGGCGCACGACTCGACCAGTGGCGCCAGCCGCGGATCCGACGGGTCGACCGACACGGCGTCGAGTTCGTAACCGGTCAGGGAGAGCTCCGGGAAGACCACCACCCGGGACGTCGCGGCGCGAACCAGCGCGGCGTGCGCCAGCACGTTCGCCTCGACGTCGTACGCCACACACCGTGGCTGGGCGACGGCGATCGTCAGTGGACCGCGTGCAGACTCATCCGTCACCCCGCAAACCCTAGGCGGCGGCCCTCGCCCCCGTCCTCAGCCTGGTGTGTGTTCCGGTGGCCCAGGCCGGTGTGACGCCGTACAGGGACAGTTCGTAGCGTGTAGGACATGACGCACCCACCGTCCGTTCCCGCAGTCGTCCTCGGCCAGTCCGCACCGCCCGAGGACGGCCTGGTCGGCTTCATCACCGACCTGGTGGAGCGGCTCGGCGGCCCGGGGGCGGGGCTGGCGGTGGCGCTGGAGAACCTCTTCCCCCCGATTCCGAGCGAGGTGATCCTGCCGCTCGCCGGCTTCGTCGCGGCACAGGGCCGGATGAGTGTGATCGGCGCGATCTTCTGGACCACTCTCGGTTCGCTGGTCGGTGCGCTGGCGCTCTACTGGATCGGTGCCGCGCTGGGCCGGGAACGGACGCGGGCGATCGCCGCCAAGCTGCCCCTGGTGAAGCTCAGCGACATCGACCGGACCGAGGAGTGGTTCCTGCGGCACGGGGTCAAAGCGGTCTTCTTCGGCCGGATGATTCCGATCTTCCGGAGCATGATCTCCATTCCGGCCGGGGTGGAACGCATGCCGCTGCTCACCTTCGCCGTCTACACCACACTGGGCAGCCTGATCTGGAACACCACCTTCGTGCTGGCCGGGTTTCTGCTCGGCGACAACTGGCACCTGGTCGAGGGGTACGCCGGAATCCTGCAGAACCTGGTGATCGTCGGCTGCGTGCTCGGGCTGGCCTGGTTCGTCGTCACCCGACTGCGCCGGTCACGGCGCGCCGGCGGCCTGCGGTCGAACGACAGCGGTGCCGGCCTGGCCGACTCGGCGTCGGTCGGCGTACCGGATCCCGACGGGCGCGGCACCATCTACCGCAGCGCCTGGGCCGACGACCCGCAGGAACCGGGCCCGAGGCGTTGACCGTCGCGCCGGCCCGGGCCGGCGTGAACGGTGTGGCTGACCTCGGCGTGGGTAGGGGAGCGTGGGGAGGGAGACTGTGCGGGTGGATGACGGACCGGGCTGGGCGGACGGTGTCGGTGTGGTCGAACTGCCCGGCGGCGTTCGGGTGCGCGGGCGGCGGATCGCGGATCCGGTCTCGCCGGCCGACTTCAGCCTTCTGCTTGCCCCGGGGCCGGTGCCGAGCTGGGCGTACCGGCGGGTCCGGTGGCCGGATTTCTGGGTACCGGTGGACCGGGCCGACGCGGTGGACGCGCTGCGCGAGGCGCTGCGGCGCGGCTACCAGGGCGAACGCGTCGAGGTGACCTGCCGGGGTGGCACAGGTCGGACCGGCACCGCCTTGGCGGCGCTCGCGATCCTCGACGGGCTGCCGGCCGAGCGGGCGGTGGACTGGGTGCGTGCCGTCTACCGGCCCGGTGCGGTGGAGACGCCCTGGCAGCGCCGTTGGCTGCGCCGCCTGCCCTGACGGCGCAGCCGGATCAGCGGGTGATGTATTCGCGTAGGTGGCGGGCGGTGAGGGTGTCGCTGGTTGCCACCAGGTCGGCGGGGGTGCCGGTGAACACGATCCGGCCGCCGTCGTGCCCCGCGCCCGGGCCGAGGTCGATCAACCAGTCCGCGTGCGCCATGACCGCCTGGTGGTGTTCGATGACGAGGACCGTGTTTCCGGCGTCCACGAGCCGGTCGAGCAGCGCGAGCAGTTGGTCCACGTCGGCCAGGTGCAGGCCGGTGGTCGGCTCGTCCAGCACGTAGGTGCTGGCCTTGTCGGCCATCCGGATGGCGAGCTTGAGCCGCTGCCGCTCGCCGCCGGAGAGGGTGGTCAGCGGTTGGCCGAGGGTGAGGTAGCTCAGCCCGACGTCGGCCATCCGGTCCAGGATCACCCGGGCCGGCCCGCTCGGGAAGAAGTCCCGGGCCTGTGCGACGGACATGCCGAGCACCTCGCTGATGTTCCTGCCGCGCAGCCGGTAGGTGAGCACCTTGTCGGTGAAGCGGCGGCCCTCGCACTGCTCGCAGACCGATGCGACGCCGGCCATCATCGCCAGGTCGGTGTAGACCAGCCCGATGCCTTTGCAGGTGGGGCAGGCGCCCTCGGAGTTGGCGCTGAACAGGGCGGCCTTCACCCCGTTGGCCTTGGCGAAGGCGGTGCGTACCGGGTCGAGCAGGCCGGTGTAGGTGGCCGGGTTGCTGCGTCGGGAGCCACGGATCGGGGACTGGTCCACCACGACCACGCCGTCGCGGCGCTGCAGCGAGCCGTGCACCAGGGAACTCTTGCCGGAGCCGGCCACCCCGGTGACCACGGTCAGCACGCCGAGCGGGATGTCGACGCTGACGTCACGCAGGTTGTGCAGGTCGGCGCCCCGGATGGGCAACTGGCCGGTGGGGGTGCGGGTCCGCTCCCGCAGCCGTACCCGGTGGTCCAGATGCCGGCCGGTGAGGGTGTCGGAACGGCGCAGGCCGGCGAGGTCGCCGGTGTAGCAGATCCGGCCGCCGGCGGCGCCGGCACCGGGACCGAGATCGATCACGTGGTCGGCCACCGCGATGGTCTCCGGCTTGTGCTCGACGACGAGCACCGTGTTGCCCTTGTCCCGCAGGCGCAGCAGCAGGTCGTTCATCCGGGCGATGTCGTGCGGGTGCAGGCCGACGGTGGGTTCGTCGAAGACGTACGTGATGTCGGAGAGACTGGAGCCTAGGTGCCGGACCATCTTGACCCGCTGCGCCTCGCCGCCGGAGAGGGTGGCCGACTCGCGGTCGAGGCTGAGGTACCCGAGACCGATCTCGACCAGCGAGTCCAACAGGTCCCGCAGGTTACCGGTCAACGGGGCGACCGACGCGTCGCCGATGTCCCGGATGAACTCGGCCAGGTCGCTGATCTGCATGGCGGCGCACTCGGCGATGTTGCGCCCGGCGATGCGCGAGGAGAGCGCGGCGGGGTTGAGTCGGGTGCCGTCGCACTCGGCGCAGGTGGTGAAGGTGACCGCCCGGTCGATGAAGGCCCGGATGTGCGGCTGCATCGAGTCGCGGTCCTTGGCCAGGTAGAGGCGGCGGACCTTGACGATCAGGCCCTCGTAGGTGATGTTGTTGCTGCCCACCTTGATCTTCGTGGCGGGCTTGTGCAGGAAGTCCTCCCACTGGGCGGGGGTGAAGTCCTGGAGCTTGACGTCCGGGTCGAACAGGCCGGAGCCGACGATGCTCTGCCAGTACCACGTGTCGACGGCGAAGTTCGGCACGGTGATCGCGCCGCCGTTGAGTGACTTCTCCACGTCGACCAGCTCGTTGACGTCGAGGTCGGAGACCCGGCCCAGGCCCTCGCAGGCGGGGCACATGCCCTCGGCCAGATTGAAGCTGAACGCGCCGGCCCCACCGACGGACGGGTTGCCGAGCCGGCTGAACACGATGCGCAGCATCGCGTACGCGTCGGTGGCGGTGCCGACGGTGGAGCGGGAGTTGGCGCCCATCCGCTCCTGGTCGACCACGATCGCCGGGGTGAGGTTGCGCAGCGAGTCCACGTCGGGCCAGGAGAGGTTGGGCATGAACGACTGCAGGAAGGCGCTGTAGGTCTCGTTGATCAGCCGCTGGGATTCGGCGGCGATGGTGCCGAAGACCAGCGAGGACTTACCCGATCCGGAGACCCCGGTGAAGACGGTCAACCGGCGCTTGGGAATGTCGACCGAGACGGCGGCGAGGTTGTTCTCCCGCGCGCCGCGTACCTCGATCAGGTCGTGACTGTCGGCGGCGGACCCTGCTGGCAGCTGCATGCGAACCCTCTGCGAGATCGTGGACGGACTCCCGCCCGGAACTGGCTTCCTGTGGCCTGGCCGGATTAAATTGTCTCATTCACCTACATGTAGCGACTTTATGCGCATTCCCAGAGCGCACCGAGGCGAGATAGCACCGAAAGTCTCAAACGACGTGGGAGGGGTAGGGTGCCCGGGTGACGGGTGGCGGGGACGAACGCCGGCTGCGGGCGGTCGATCTCGCCGCGACGGCCGGCATCTCCGTGCAGCAGGTTCGCAACTACGTCGATCTGGGTGTGCTGCCGTCGGTCGAGCGCACCCCGAGCGGCTACCGGATCTTCACCGAGGCGCACGCTCGGGCGCTCGCGGTGGCCCGGACGATGGCCGACGGGCACGGCTGGACGCGTACCCGGGAAATCATGCTGGCGGTGAACGGAGCCGACCCGCCGGCGGCGCTGGCGGCGCTCGACGCGGGCCACGCCGAGCTGGACCGCGAGCGCGCGGAGATCCGCCGGGTGCTCGGCGCGTTCGAGACGGTGGTGACCAGCCCACGGGTCGCGGTGCCGCGCCGGACGGTACGGGTGGGTGCGGTGGCCGACCTGGTCGGGGTCCGTACCTCACAACTGCGTTCCTGGGAGGCCCGCGGCCTGCTGCGGCCGGTCCGCGAGCGGGGGACCGGATACCGGGTGTACGACGAGGCCGAGGTGCGCGCGGCCCAGGTCGTCGCGCTGCTGCGTCGGGGTGCCTATCCGTTCGACATCATCATGGCCGTGCTCGACGAGATGCGGAGCACCAGCAGCCCGCAGCGGGTCCGCGCGGAGCTGGCCCGGCGGGAACAGGACCTGCACCGGCGCAGCCTGCGACGGCTGGCCGCCTCGGCGGCGCTCTACGACTACCTGCGGTATCTAGGGTCGGCGTGACCGTGCGGGCGGGGCGCACCGGTGTGCAGCGGGACGCCGGTGGGGTCTCAGCGCAGCACCAGCAGATCCAGGTGGTCGACGACCGGTCCGGTCTGGGTGCCGGCCGCCGCCCGCAACCGCGTCATGCCGGCCGCGTACTCGGCGTCGTTGATCAGCTGTAGTGGGGTGTGCGCCCGCCGGTCCATCCGGTCGGCGTACTCGGCCAGCGACTCGGCGGTGGTCTGCGCGACCGGCTCCACCGTGCTCACCGGGAAGCCGGCCCGGGCGAACGCGGCACGTACCCGGGCCAGATTGGGATAGGCGTCCAGGACCCGGACCGCCTCGGGGAACCAGTGGAACAGCCCGATGCGCTGGTGCCGCCCGGGGAATGGGGAACGGATGAGCACCGGGGCGCCGGGCCGCAGCACCCGGCGCAGCTCGCGTGCCATCGCGTCCAGATCGGCGACGTGGTGGATCATGGTCGACAGCCAGGCGCCGTCGACACCGGAGGTCGCCAGCGGCAGGGCGGTGGCGTCCCCGGCCAGCAACGGCCGGTGCGCGCACCGGTCGCGCATCGCCGGCGCCGGTTCCACCGCGAGCACCCGTACGCCGTACCACTGCGCGAACGCGCCGGCCCATGCGCCGGTGCCGGCGCCCAGGTCCAGCAGGGTCGACCCGGCCCGGGGGCGGAGATGCTGCTGGACGGCGTACCGCCAGCGGTGCAGGCCGCCGTGCGCCAGCTCCCGGCTGGCGGCGAACGCGGCGGCCTCGGTGTCGTCGTAGGAGATCAGAGCCACGGCCACCACCTCGCGACCGCCGCCGGCGGGTCCGGACGAGCGTTGCTGAGGTTGTAGTCGGAGGGTGACCCGCCGGTCAACTATTTGTGATCAAATGCGCAGATGTAGGTGGGCGGCGGCCGGTATGCCGCCGCCCACCGTCGTGGGGCTACCCGGTCAGCTCACCGTGCAGGGTGCCGCCAGGTTGACCAACTCGGCGGGACGGTTGCCGTCCACCCGGCCGATCGCCGTGGCGATCCGGTTGATGGCGGCCACGCGCCGGTCCTCCAGCGGGCCGACGATGGCGTTGCGGACGAAGTTCGCGCCACCCTGTGGGTTGGCGGCCTGCTGGGCGAGGCGGGCGTTGGCGTCGGCGATCTGGTTGTCCAGGTTGGCCAGTTCGCGCTGCACCTCCGCCAGGGCCTGGGCGGGTACGGTCGGCAGCCGGTCGGCGACCGTCGGGCAGCTCACCGTCTGGGCGACACCGGCACCGGCGTTGCCGTTGCCCGCGTTGCCGTTTCCGGCGTTCCCGTTCCCGGCGTTGCCGTTGCCCGCGTTGCCGTTTCCGGCGTTCCCGTTTCCGGCGTTGCCGTTGCCCGCGTTGCCGTTGCCCGCGTTGCCGGCGTTGCCGTTGCCCGCGTTGCCGTTGACGGCGCTGGGATTGCCGGCGGCGTTGAGGCCACAGGTGGCGAGGCTGGCGAGGTCGGGTCGTTGGCCGCCGGCCCGATTGATGTTGATGCCGATGCGGTCGAGGGCGGCGGTGCGCTTGCTGGCCAGGGGGCCGAGGATGGCGTTCTGGATGAAGTTGGGACCGCCCTGTGGGTTGGCGGCCTGCTGGGCGAGGCGGGCATTGGCTTCCGCGATCTGCTTGTCGAGGTTGGCCAACTCCTGCTCGACGCCGGCGACGGCGGCGGCCGGCACGTTGGAGAGCTTGTCCCGGACCGTGGGGCAGTTCGCCGTCTGCGCCCCGCTGGTGCCGGCGCCAGCGCCAGCGCCGTCGTCGGCGGAGGCCAGCGTCAGGCCGGCCCCCAGGAGCGCCACCGCCAGGACACCGACCCCGCCAAGCTTCAGGGCGGCGTGCTTCTGGGGTTTGTGGATACGCCTGACCATGCGTCTCTCCTCATGATTGACCGCCGGACGGGCCGACTCCTCGGGTGCCCGTCGGCTGATGCGCAGTGGATGCCCGGATGACAGTTCGACGGCTGCGGCCGGCCGTCCCGCCTGCCGACGACCGTCTCCGGGGTCATGTTGGACCGAGCTGCGGGAGCGCTCCCGCCGCAGGTCCGGGGGGTTTGTGTGTTCGGTCGTGGATACGGCGGGTGCGAGCGATCGGTTCAACGATTTTTCGTGACGACCACCGACGGCACGGCTGACGGATCGACCGTCGGCCGCTGCGTCAGCCGCCGATCTGGCCGTTAGTCTGCGTGTTCATGAGACTTCGGGCTCTGGCCGCCGTATACGTCGTCAGCGCCGTGTCGGCGATCCCCGCGACTGCAGGTGCTGACGCGGTCACTGTGGGCGCTGCCCGGACGTCACCCGCTACGGTGCCCTGTCCGAAGGCGGTGGCGCCGAAGGTGGTCCGGTCGCCCCGGCCAACTCCGCCGCCGTCCGTTGCGGAGCATCGGGTCGTCGGGGGAGAGGCGCTCGCCACCACGGGGTTGGTCGTGCCGCCGGGGGCGCCTGCGCCGCCGAAGGTCACCGCGACCTCGTGGCTGGTGGCCGACCTGGACAGCGGCGAGGTGCTGGGTGGCTGCGGCCCGCACGAGTACGCGACCCCGGCCAGCGTGCAGAAGTTGCTGCTGGCCGCGACCATGCTGCCACTGCTCGACCCCGCGAAGGTCGTCACCGTGACCAGAGCGGACCTGGACATCGCACCGGGCAGCTCGGCCGTCGGGTTGCTGCCCGGCGGCCGGTACCGGGTGGAGACGCTCTGGTTGGGGCTGTTGATGCAGTCCGGCAATGAGGTGGCGAACGTGCTGGCCCGCCTTGGTGGCGGAGCGGACGGAGCGGCCGGTGGGGTACGGCTGATGAACGAGCAGGCCCGTCGGCTCGGTGCCCGGCAGACCAACGCGGTCACCCCGTCCGGGTTGGACGCTCCCGGGCAGTTCACCAGCGCGTACGACCTGGCCCTCATCGCGCGGGCCTGCTTCGATCACCCGACCTTCCGCCGGTACGCGCTGACCGAGCGGACCCGGATACCGGCGCAGAAGGCGCTGCGCGGCAAGGGTTTCGAGATCCAGAACGAGAACCAGCTGATCTATCGCTATTCCGGCGCGCTGGGCGGGAAGACCGGCTTCACGGACTACGCCCGGCACACCTACGTCGGCGCCGCCGAGCGGGACGGGCGGCGACTGGTCGTGACGCTGCTCGGCGCCGAGCCGCGTCCGCTGCGCGGCTGGGAGCAGGGTGCCGCGCTGCTCGACTGGGGGTTCGCGCTGCCTCGGCAGGCAGGCGTCGGCCGGCTGGTGGAGCCGGGGGAGCTGGACGCCGGGCCGTCGCCGTCCGCGCCCGAACCGACCGCCGCGCCGCCGCTGGCCGCCACCGCCTCGGCCACCGTCGCCGACGGGCCGGGCGCCGGGATGTTCGTGGCGCTGGCCGTCGGTGCGGTCGCGATCGCCCTGGCGGTCATCGCCGCCCGCCGGTCACGTGCCGCCGGCCGTCCGCCCGGCGGCTGACCCCGGCTCGGCTTCCGTGCTGATCGATTTGCCGGACTCGCCGGAATTCACCCGATAGTGTCGCTGACTGTGAGAGTCTCCGGCCTGGCAGTCGCGCTGACCGCCGCGCTCGTGGCGTCGCCACTCGTCCCGGCCGCCAGCGCCGCCGCGGCGGCACCGCTGCCGTGCCCGCGTCCGGCGCCACCCGCTCCCGGTCCCACACCCCCGGTGACGCCGTCGCCGGACCCGGTGCAGCGGGCCGTCGGCGGAGCCAGGCTGGCGACGTCCGGCCTGGTGGTCCCACCGGGAGTGCCGGCACCACCCAAGGTGGCCGCCACCTCGTGGCTGGTGGCCGACCTGGACAGCGGCGAGGTGCTGGGTGGCTGCGGCCCGCACGAGTACGCGACCCCGGCCAGCGTGCAGAAGCTGCTGCTGGCCGCGACCATGCTGTCCCGACTGGACCCAGCCGACGTCGTCACCATCACCGCCGGTGACCTCGACATCGAGCCGGGCAGCTCGGCCGTGGGGCTGGTCGACGGTGGCCGGTACCGGGTCGACACCCTCTGGCTGGGGCTGTTGCTGCGCTCGGGCAACGAGGTGGCGAACGCGCTGGCGCGCCTCGGCGGCGGCGCGGACGGCATGGCCGGAGGGCTGCGGGCGATGAACGAGCAGGCCCGGCTGCTCGGCGCGTACCAGACCCATGCCGCGACCCCCTCCGGCCTCGACGGTCCCGGACAGTTCACCAGCGCGTACGACCTCGCGCTGATCGCCCGGGCCTGCTTCGCCGACGCCGACTTCCGCCGCTACGTCGCCGCCCGGGAGGCGGTCATCCCGGCCCAGCCGAGGCAACGTGCCAAGAGCTTCACCATCGACAACGACAACCAGCTGCTCTACCACTATCCCGGCGCGCTGGGCGGCAAGACCGGATACACGGACCTGGCCCGGCACACCTATGTCGGTGCCGCCGAGCGTGGCGGGCGCCGACTCGTAGTCACCCTGCTCGGCGCGGACGTGACCGACAAGCGGGGCTGGCAGCAGGGTGCCGCGCTGCTCGACTGGGGGTTCGCGCTGCCCCGGGACGCCTCCGTCGGTGTGCTGGTGAGCCCCGGCGCCGCCAACGCTTCGCCACCGCCTGCCTCGCCACCGCCGCAGGCGCTGCCCGGAGGCGCGTCCGGTGCCGAGCCGTCCGACCAACTCGCCTTCGCCGGACAGCTCCGATCGGCCTCCCTGATCGGCCTCGCCGTCGGCCTGACCCTGCTCGTGGTCGGTCTGCTCGGCCGCCGCCGGCGGGTGCGCACCGCCGGGACGGGAAACCCGTCCCGCCCGGAGTGACCGCACAGGCGGCCCGCCCGCCGTCGGTGGGGCGGAGGTGGGTGGAGAGGCTGGGCGCTGGCGTCGCGGTGGCGCTGGTGGTGGCCGGGTGTGGGCGGGCAACGCCGGAGCCGCCACCGTCGCCCCAGCCGTCGCCGGCGTCGCCGCGCCCCGGCTTCGTGGTGCTCTCCGACGTGGATCGGCGCATTCTCTCCGAGATCAGGTACGCCACGGCGCACAACTTCCTCGGCCGGCCCGTGGACGGCTACCCCGAAGCACTGTGCCTGCTCACCAGCCGGGCCGCCGAGGCGTTGCGCGGGGTGCAGGATGCCGCGCTGGCCATCGGCCGCAGCCTCAAGGTGTACGACTGCTACCGCCCTGCGCGGGCCACCGACGACTTCGTCCGCTGGGCCGGCCAGCCGGGGCAGGACGCGATGAAGGCCGAGTTCTACCCCGGGGTGGCGAAGTCGGAGCTGTTCGATCTGGGGTACCTCGGTTCACCCAGCGCCCACAGCCGGGGCAGCACCGTCGACGTCACGCTGGTCGACGTGCCGGCACCGGAGCAGCCCCGGTACGTCCCGGGCCAGCCGCTCGTCGCCTGCACCGCCGGGCGTGCTCAGCGCTTCGCCGACAACAGCGTCGACATGGGTACCGGCTTCGACTGCTTCGACCCGTTGGCGCACGTCGATTCGGCCCGGGTCGACGCCACGGCACGGGAGAACCGGCGGTTGCTGCGGCAGCTGATGACTGACGGCGGGTTCGCCGGCTACGACCGGGAGTGGTGGCACTTCCGGTACCGCGAGGAACCCTGGCCGGACTCCTACTTCGACCTGCCGGTCGCCCGCGCCTCGGCCGACTGACCGCGACGACGCCCGCCGGGACGACCTCAACCGCCGAGGGGGCGGCCCCGGGGTGAGGCCACCCCCTCGGCGCGGGCGGCGAGAGCATCGAGCACACCGACCTGTTCCGCCGACACGGCCACCTCCAGGGCGAGCTGTCCACCGGTCGCGGTCAGGGTGAAGGTGAAGAACGAGCAGCAGCCGGTCTCCCGCACCATCAACTCCGCCGCCCGCCCGGCGCCCCCCGGCTCGGGCCGCAACTCCAGCCGCAACCGCATCCGGTCAACCCGCTGCACCCCGATTACGGCCGAGGCGAAGAGATCGTCGAACTCGGCCAGCCGCAGTGGCTGCTCCACGGTCGGCAACGTGCACGTCGGCGGCACCCACGAACGGTCAACCAGCGCCTTCTTCTCGGTCATGCATCGACGGTAACCCTGTACCCGGGTACCGGATGCAAGCGTGATCAGACGCCGGCTGGGCAGCTGATGCCCGGTACGGCCGCCCCGTAGGCTGTCGCCCATGATTGCCGTCCGTCAGCGCCCGAACGACGCACGGTGGGTGGCGATACCGGCCCCGCTGCCAGCACCGGTGCCGGCGGCACGGTGAGCCCGACGTCAGTGCCGGTCCAGCGGGGTGGACCGGCCCGCTCCGCCCGTGGTCAGCGGCTGGTCGAGTGCTGCGCCCGGCTCTCCGCGTCTCGTTCGTTCGAGATCGCCATCATCGTGGTCATCCTCGCCAACGGCGTGGTCCTCGGCCTGGAGACCTATCCCGACCTGGGCCCGGCTGGCACCGCGCTGCACGCGCTGGAATGGGGCTTCCGGACGATCTTCGTCGTCGAGATCGTCATCCGGCTGCTGGCCTATGGCCGCCGTCCGCAGGACTTCTTCCGGCACGGGTGGAACGTCTTCGATTTCCTGGTGATCGCCGCGATCTTCCTCCCCGGCCTGCACGGCGACTCGGCGCTGCTGCGGGTGGTCCGGGTGCTCCGGATGATCCGACTGGTCCGGTTCTCGCCCGGCCTGCGGATGATCGTCTCGGCGCTGTGGCGCAGCCTGCCGGGTATCGGCGGCTTCTTCGCCCTGGCCGTGGTGACGCTCTACGTCTACGGCATGGCCGGCTGGCTGATCTTCGGCGAGGTGTATCCCGAGGAGTACGGCGACATCGGGCGATCCCTGCTGACGCTGTTCGTGCTGCTGTCGCTGGAGACGCTGCCGGACCTCATCGAGCAGGGCATGGAAGTCTCCCCGTGGACCGTGCTGTACTACGGCAGCTTCGTGGTGATCACCGTCAATCTGCTGCTCAACATCCTCGTCGCGGTCTTCGTCAACTCGATGGAGGAGGCGCGCCGGCTGGAGATGACCGAGGGGCTGGCGCCCGGCTACGACTCCGACGGTGACGGGACGCCCGACGAGGTGGACCGGATCGCCATCAGCCAACGGCTGGACGACCTGCGTACCCTCATCGTGGAACTCGAACGGGAACTACGCATCGACCGCGATGACGGGCGGCTGCGTCGAACCGGAAAGGACTGACCAAGCTAACCCGCACACCACCAGCTCCGCTCCATCGGTGCGTCCGCATTTGATCAGAATCACGGCGGATGCGGATAACGGCCGACACCGGATAGGGTCGTTACACCGGCCGATGATCTCTGGGGAGGGTGTGTGCTGGCACTGGTGGCGGTCCATGCGCTGACAGCCGTGATCGCCCCGGCGCTGGTGCGGCTCTGGGGACGTAACGCCCTCTACCTGGTGGCACTGGTGCCCGGCGCGACCCTGGTCTGGGCGCTCACCCACACCGCCGGCGTCCGCTCCGGCGACCCGGTGGTCGAGACGGTGCCCTGGGTGCCGCAGCTCGGGCTGGAACTCGCCCTGCGGATGGGCACGCTGTCCTGGCTGATGGTCGTCCTGGTCGGCGGCGTCGGCGCGCTGGTGCTCGCGTACAGCGCCCGGTACTTCCGCAACGACGACCCCGGCCTGGGTCGGTTCGCCGCCGTCTTCGTCGCCTTCGCCGGCGCGATGCTCGGCCTGGCCGTCTCCGACGACCTGCTGCTGCTCTACGTGTTCTGGGAACTGACCACCGTCTTCTCCTACCTGCTGATCGGCAGCGACCCGGCGAAGCGGGCCAGCCGACGGGCCGCCATGCAGGCGCTGCTGGTCACCACGCTGGGCGGTCTGGCGATGCTCGCCGGGTTCGTCATGCTCGGCCAGCACGCCGGCACCTACCGCTGGTCCGAGATCGCCGGAAACCTGCCTGGCGGCGGCTACCTCACGGTCGCCGCACTGCTGATCCTGCTGGGTGCGCTGAGCAAGTCGGCCATCTTCCCGTTCAGCTTCTGGCTGCCGGGAGCGATGGCAGCGCCCACGCCGGTCAGCGCGTACCTGCACGCCGCGGCGATGGTCAAGGCCGGCGTGTTCCTGGTCGCGCTGCTCGGCCCCGCTCTCGCCGCCGCTGCCCCGTGGCGGCCGGTGCTGCTGGCCACCGGCCTGCTCACCATGTTCCTCGGCGGCTGGGCCGCGCTGCGTCAGGTCGACCTGAAGCTGCTGCTGGCGTACGGCACGGTCAGCCAGCTCGGACTGCTGATGGTGATCCTCGGCGCGGGCACCCGGGACACCGCGCTCGCCGGCGCGGCGATGGTGCTGGCCCACGCCCTGTTCAAGGCCACCCTCTTCCTCACCGTCGGCGTCATCGACCACACCGCGGGTACCCGGGACCTGCGCGAACTCAGTGGGCTGGGACGCCGGGCACCCGCCCTGGCCGTGGTGGCCGGGCTCGCCGCCGCCTCGATGGCCGGTCTGCCGCCGATGGCCGGGTTCGTCGCCAAGGAGGCCGCCGTCGAGGCGCTGCTGCACGGCGGCGTCGTCGACCTGGTGGTGCTCGCCGGGGTGCTGCTCGGCTCGGTGCTGACCGTCGCGTACACGCTGCGCTTCCTCTGGGGTGCTTTCGCCGACAAGCCCGGCATCGAGGCCACCGAGGCAAAGCCGTTGTCCTGGCCCTTCCTCGCGCCGACGGCCGTGCTGGCCCTGGCGGGCGTCGCCGTCGGGTTGCTCGCCCCGGCGGTGGACCGCCTGCTCACCCCGTACGCCGACCTCTATCCCTCGGCCGAACCCGGCTACCACCTGGCGCTGTGGCACGGGCTCACTCCGGCGCTGGGCCTGTCGGCGCTGGCGGTGGCCGGCGGTCTCGGGCTGTTCCACCTGCTGCGCCGCGAGACGGTCCGGGCCTCCCTGCGACTGCCCTTCGACGGTGCCGCCGGGTACCAGAAGTTGATTGCTGGCGTCGACCGGCTGGCGGTGGAGCTGACCGGTGCCACCCAGCGTGGCTCGCTGCCGTTCTACCTCGGCGTGATCCTGGTGGTCCTGGTCCTGCTGCCGGGCGGCGCGCTGCTGGCCGGCGCTCCCTGGTCGGGGGGCTTCCACCTCTGGGACACCCCGTTGCAGGCGGTGGCCGGTGCCGTGGTGGTCGTCGCCGCGGTGATGGCCGCCTGCGCGCTGCGCCGGCTCACCGCGATGATCCTGGTCGGCGTCGCCGGCTACGGCATCGCGCTGATGTTCATCCTGCACGGCGCGCCCGACCTGGCACTGACGCAGTTCCTGGTCGAGACCGTCACCATCGTCATGTTCGTGCTGGTGCTGCGCCGGCTGCCGGTGAAGTTCTCCGAGCGGCCGATCCGCGCCAGCCGTCGCGGTCGGGTCGCCATCGGCGTCGCCGTCGGCGCGGTCACCGCCGGCATGGCGTACGTCGCGGCGGGCGCCCGGGTCGCCGAACCGGTCTCCGTCGGCTTTCCCGACGAGGCCGTCTCCTACGGCGGCGGCAAGAACGTGGTCAACGTGACCCTGGTCGACATCCGGGCCTGGGACACCATGGGCGAGATCGCCGTGCTCGTGGTGGCCGCCACCGGCGTGGCCAGCCTGATCTTCCGCCGTGCCCGTGACCTCGACCGGCGCGGCGACATCCCCGGCGGCGGCCGGACGGAGACCGCCCGACCGCGCTGGCTGACCACCGGTGCCACCGCCCGCGCCCAGTCGGTCATCCTCCAGGTGGTGACCCGGCTGCTGTTCCACGCCATCGTGCTCTTCTCGATCTACCTGCTGTTCAGTGGCCACAATGCCCCCGGTGGCGGCTTCGCCGCGGGCCTGGTCGCCGGGCTCGCCCTGGCCGTGCGGTATCTGGCCGGTGGGCGTACCGAACTCAACGGCGCCGCCCCCGTCGACGCGGGTGTGGTGCTCGGCGCCGGGCTGTTCGTCGCCGTCGGCACGGGGGTGGCCGCGATGCTGCTCGGTGGCGAGTTCCTGCAGAGCGCGCTGCTCGACTTCCACCTGCCGGTGCTGGGGCACATCCACTTCGTGACGTCGGTCTTCTTCGACGTCGGCGTCTACCTGATAGTCGTCGGTCTGGTGCTGGACATCCTGCGCAGCCTCGGCGCCGAGATGGACCGTCAACAGGAGACCGAGGGCGGCGCCGAGGTACGGGAAAAGGAGCTGGTGTGACACCCAACCTCACCTACGTCATCGTCATCGGCGTGCTCGTCGCCGCCGGCGTGACGTTGCTGCTGGAACGCAGCCTCACCCGGGTGCTGATGGGCGTCATCCTGCTCGGCAACGGCGCCAACCTGCTGCTGCTGACCGGCGGGCAGGCCGGTGGACCGCCGATCGTCGGCACCACGCCGCAGGAGGAGATGAGCGACCCGCTGCCGCAGGCGATGATCCTCACCGCCATCGTCATCACGCTCGGCATGACCGCGTTCCTGCTCGCGCTGGCCTACCGCAGTTGGCATCTCAACGGGCATGACGAGGTGCAGGACGACGTCGAGGACCGCCGGATCATGGATCTGGCGGAGCGCGACGAGGGCCCCGGCGACGCCGACGCCGGCAGCGGGGACGACGACGATGACGACGACCCGACCGGGGGCAACCGGCCGGTGGCCACGACGGCGGACGCGGGGAGGACCGGATGACGTACCTCGTCCCGCTGCCGGTGGTGATGCCGCTGCTCGGCGCCGCCCTGACGCTGCTGCTGCTCGGCCGCCCACGCGCCCAGCGGTGGGTCAGCCTCACCGTGCTCACCGCCACCGTCGCGGTAGCCGCGACGCTGCTGGTCCGCTCCAGCATGGACGGCCCGCTCGTGGTGGAGGTCGGCGGCTGGGTCGCACCGCTGGGCATCGTGCTCGTCGCCGACCAGCTCGCCGCGCTGATGCTGGTGGTCTCCGCCTCGGTGACGCTCTGCGTGCTGGTCTACTCGATCGGGCAGGGCATGGCCGACGGCAGCGAGGAGACGCCGCTGTCGGTCTACCACCCCACCTACCTGGTGCTGACCGCCGGGGTGTGCAACGCGTTCCTCTCCGGCGACCTGTTCAACCTCTACGTCGGCTTCGAGATCCTGCTGGTCGCCAGCTACGTGCTGCTGACCCTGGGCAGCACCGAGACCCGGATCCGGGCCGGCACCACCTACGTGGTGGTAAGCCTGCTCTCGTCGGTGATCTTCCTGATCGCCATCGGTCTGGTGTACGCCTCGACCGGGACGCTCAACCTCGCCCAGCTGGTGGACCGGTTGGACGCCCTGCCGGACGATCTGCGGCTGCTGCTGCAGGGCATGCTGCTGCTGGCCTTCGGCATCAAGGCGGCGGTCTTCCCGCTGTCCGCGTGGCTACCGGACAGCTATCCGACCGCGCCCGCCCCGGTCACCGCCGTCTTCGCCGGCCTGCTCACCAAAGTCGGCGTGTACGCCATCATCCGGACCGAGACGCTGCTCTTCCCGGGCGGCCGGACGGCCACCCTGCTGCTGGTGACGGCGGTGCTGACCATGGTGGTCGGCATCCTCGGCGCGGTCGCCCAGTCGGACATAAAACGGTTGCTGTCATTCACACTGATCAGCCACATCGGCTACATGCTCTTCGGTGTGGGGCTCACCTCGTCGCTCGGCCTCTCCGCCGCGATCTTCTACGTGGTGCACCACATCACCATCCAGACCACCCTGTTCCTCGCCGCCGGTCTGGTCGAACGTCGCGGCGGCAGCACCGCCATGGACCGCCTGGGCGGGCTGGCCCGGCTCTCGCCGCTGTTGGCCGTGCTGTTCTTCGTACCCGCGCTGAACCTCGCCGGCATCCCACCGTTCTCCGGGTTCCTCGGCAAGCTGGGTCTGGTCCAGGCCGGTATCGACGACGGCGGCCCGCTGGCCTGGATCCTCGTCGTCGGTGGGCTGCTCACCAGCCTGCTCACCCTGTACGCCGTCGCCCGGGTGTGGAATCTCGCCTTCTGGCGGGCACCGCATCCGGACATGCCGGCCGGTGACGACGCGGAGCAGGCGGCCCGCACCGACGGCGCGGTCGAGCCCGACGAGGGCACCGCCGGGCAGTCGGGCGCCGTGCTGCCCAAGCTGATGATCGCGCCGACGATCGCGCTGGTCGCCTTCGGGCTGGCGCTGACCGTGGTCGCGGGTCCGCTGTTCGAGCTGAGCACCGACGCCGCCGACGACCTACTGCGCCGGACTCCGTACGTCGACGCCGTCTTCCCGGGAGGTGCGCCGTGAAGCCCGACCAGATGACCCCGGCGGAGCCGACCGATCCGCCGCGCCGGCCGCTGAGCCGGGCGGCCTTGCGCCGTAACCGGATCATCGCGGTGACCGGCCTGGTCGCCGTCTGGATTCTGTTGTGGGGCACCTTCACCTGGGCCAACGTGATCGGTGGTCTGGTGGTGGCCACCGTCCTGCTGGCGGTCTTCCCACTGCCTCCGGTGACGTTCGCGGGTCGGATCCACCCGCTGCCGATGCTGCGCTTCTGGCTCCGTTTCCTGCGGGACCTCGTGGTCGCCTCCGTCCAGATCGCCTGGATGGCGCTGCGCCCCGGGCACACCCCGCGCAGCGCCATCATCGCGGTCCGGCTGCGGGTGAACACCGACCTCAACCTCACCCTCACCGCCGAGGCGCTGTCCCTGGTGCCGGGCAGCCTGATCCTGGAGGCGGACCGCAGCACCGGCACCCTGTTCGTCCACGTCATCGGGGTGAACAGCCGGGACGAGGTCGAGCGGTTCCGGCGCGGTGTGCTGGAACTCGAGGCCCGCATCATCGCCGCCATCGGCTCCTCGGACGAGCAGCGCCGCGTCCGCGAGGTCGCTCACCCACCGCCACCGGCCGACCTGGAAGGGGTGCCGACATGACCGCCGTCGCCGTGACCGTGACCGTGCTGCTCGCCGTGGCCGGCGGGCTCACCCTGATGCGAATCATCCGTGGCCCGTCGATCCTCGATCGGGCCGTGGCCACCGACGTGCTCTTGGCGATCATCGTCGCCGCGATCGCCACCGAGGCCGCCTACAGCCGCGACGCCACCGCCCTGCCGGTGCTGGTGGTCCTCGCAGTCCTCGGATTCGTCGGGTCGGTCAGCGTCGCCCGCTTCGCCGCGCGGAGAAACACCAAATGAGCCTCGACGCCGTGCTCGACATCGCCGCCGCCGTGTTCCTGGTCGCCGGCGCGCTGCTCAGCCTCGCGGCCGGGGTGGCCCTGCTGCGCTTCCCCGACCTGCTCACCCGGATGCACGCCGCGGCGAAGCCGCAGGTCCTCGGGCTGCTGCTGGTGCTGATCGGCTGCGCGCTGCGGCTGCGGACCGGGGTCGACATCACCACGCTGGTACTGGTCGGCATCTTCCAACTGGCCACCGCCCCGGTGGCCGCGCACATGGTCGGTCGGGCCGCGTACCCGCACGACGACATCCGCACCGACCTGCTGGTCACCGACGAACTCGCCGCCCACCTGGATCGGATCGCCGGGGCCCGGGACGACGAGGTCCGAGCCTGACCGCCGACTCAATATCCATTGCGCTCTCGCCCGGCCGTCCATAGTCTTCTCGGCATCAAGTCGATCACGACGGGAACCGGGAAGGAGCATGCCGTGCGAGAACAGAACCGCAGCCGGGCCCTATGGCTCCTGCCGTGTCGCGCCGTCGTGCCCGCCGGCAGATCGGCCACCTTCTCGGGCCTGACCAGCTTGCCCCGGCGATCGGAACACCGCAGCTAGTCAGCGCGCCTCGACGCCCGGCAAGCCAGCCCCACCCCACCGCCTCCGGCGCCCTCGCCGCGCCCTCGCGCGCCCACACCCGCCAACCCGGCGTCGAGCATGCACATGCTGCCCCGTCCAAAGGGTGCAAAAGTCATGTCTCGGCGACCAAGGTGCAAGATCGACGGGTTTCACCTCGGACTTCAGGAGAGACACCATGGGCTTCAGCCTGCTCGCGGGGACGCGGGCGCCGGTACGGGTATGGACCGACCCGTACGCCATCGAGCCGCAGGCCGCGAAGCAGCTGCGCAACATCGGCGCGCTGCCGTGGGTGCAGGGCGTCGCGGTCATGCCGGACGTGCACTTCGGCAAGGGCGCCACCGTGGGCTCGGTCATCGCCATGCGACAGGCCGTCTCGCCGGCCGCCGTCGGCGTCGACATCGGCTGCGGCATGTCGGCGGTACGCACCTCGCTGACCGCCGCCGACCTGCCCGACGACCTCGCCGGACTGCGTCGGGCGATCGAGGACGCCATTCCGGTCGGCTTCGCCCAGCGCGACGAGCCGGTGAATCCGCGCCGGGTCCGGGGCCTGGAGCAGCGCGGCTGGGACGACTTCTGGCGGCGCTTCACCGACCTCGACCGGCGGGTGGCGCAGCTGGAGACGCGGGCCCGGCGCCAGCTGGGCACGCTCGGCGGTGGGAACCACTTCATCGAGGTCTGCCTGGAGCAGGGCGGCGTCGACGACGGCCGGGTCTGGCTGATGCTGCACTCCGGGTCCCGCAACATCGGCAAGGAACTGGCCGAGCGGCACATCGCGGTGGCCCGCCGGCTGCCGCACAACGCCGACCTGCCCGACCGGGACCTGGCGGTCTTCCTCGCCGGCACGCCGGAGATGGACGCCTACCGCCGGGACCTGTGGTGGGCGCAGGAGTACGCGCGCCGTAACCGCGCGGTGATGCTCGCCGTGCTGATGAACCTGGTGCGGGACCGGTTCCCGCAGGTCGGTTACGACGAGCCGATCAGCTGCCACCACAACTACGTATCCGAGGAGCACTACGAGGGGGTGGACGTGTTGGTGACGCGCAAGGGCGCGATCCGGGCGGGCCGTGGTGACCTGGGCATCATCCCCGGGTCGATGGGTACCGGCTCGTACATCGTGCGGGGCACCGGCCACGAGTGGGCGTACTGCTCCGCCTCGCACGGGGCGGGACGGCGGATGTCCCGGGCGCAGGCGAAGCGGACGTACAGCACCGAGGACCTGGCGGCGCAGACGTCGGGGGTCCAGTGCCGTAAGGATGCCGGGGTGGTCGACGAGATCCCCGGCGCGTACAAGGACATCAACGAGGTGATGGCACAGCAGCAGGACCTGGTGGAGGTGGTCGCTTACCTCAAGCAGGTGGTCTGCGTAAAGGGTTGATGGACCAGACCGGCGCCCGTCGGGGGGCGGGCGCCGGTCGTACGCCCCGATGGCTCAGCGGAGAGAGCGCCGGTCTACGAAGCCGGAGACCCCAGGTTCGAATCCTGGTCGGGGCACCCTCGACGGGCACGCTGGCCGCCCGGCCTCGGCTGCCCGCTCAGCCGTACGGGTTGAAGGGGATCCCGGCGGGCTTGGCGACGTTGAGCAGGTACTCGAACGACCCGTCCTTGATCTTGATGGTGGCGGCGCCGAAGTTTGCGTCCATCAGCCGGTTGCGCAGTTCGACGTTGGGCCAGCCGTTCCAGTCCACCAGCGGCGGGTAGTGCCAGGTGCCGTAGTGGTTCTCCGGCGGCTCGTCGTTGTTGTTGGCGAGCCGGAAGAAGTGCGTCGACGCGCCGTCCTTGTGGTAGACGATCTTGGGGTGGGTGCCGTCGAAGCGCACCTGCGAGCGCGGGTAGGTGCGCTGGCTGCTGTGCTGGGTGGTGCTCACGTACTCGACCCGGTTGGCGGCCTGGTTGACCCAGGAGATGACGTGCTCCCAGTCGTGCCGGTGCCCACCCAGGCCGCTGCCGTGCACGGCCTGGTCCTTCTCGAAGTAGCTGGCGTAGACGATTCCGCACCAGCCGTTGTTGCACTTCGACCGGGCGTACGTCTGCGACATGTCCAGGTCGGAGCGGTCACGGCAGTTGCCGTTGATGGCGCCGGTGGTGCGCAGTCCACCGTTGACCGTGCCGTCCGGGGCGATGGCCGAGACCGCGTAGCAGCCGTCGGTGTCGTAGTCGTAGGCGGGTGAGAACGACGACTCGTAGCCGCCGGCGTTGTGCGGGAGGTTGGGTAGCGAGTCCGCGTAGGCCGGTGTGGCGGGGACGAGGATCGCGAGCGCGGCCAGCCCGGCGGCGAGCCGCGCCAGCGGTCGCCGGTGCCGCCCGGGCGGCCTGCCGGCCGACCGGGGCGCGGCGGGCTCCGGTGGGGCAGACGACGGCGATGACGGGTGTTCCATTCCGCGCCCTCCTTGGTGGGCGCGCATCGTCCACGCGCCCTGTCAATGCGTGACCATCTATATCTCACGTGTTCGGCGCGAAGGTCAACACCAAACGCGAGGATGGCTCATTAACGGTTGGGGTGCGGACGTGGCACGCTCGCACCGCCCTCGGCGTTCGGCGGGGCCGATGGAGCGAGGGACTAGATCAACAGGACCTGGTCGGGGCGGCCCACGCCGGTTGACCGGTCCGCCGGTCGTCGGCGGCGTGGCCTACTGTCGGACCGGTGACCTCAGTTGCCGAGCGGCCGACGACGGTGCAGCATCTCACCGGCGGCGTGGTGGAGTACCGACTGGAGCGACGCGGGGACGCGGCCGTCGTGATCATGCACGGCGGGCATCTGCGGGCCGGTCTGACGCTGGACGAGGACGTGTTCGCCGACGCGGGGCTCACCGTGCTGGCCCCCTCACGTCCCGGCTACGGCCGGACCCCCCTCTCGACCGGCACGACCGCGGCAGGGTTCGCCGACGTCACCGCCGACGTCTGTCGACACCTCGGCATCGACAGGGTCGCGGCCGTGGTCGGCATCTCCGCCGGTGGACCGACCGCGATGGCCCTGGCCGCCCGCCATCCGGATCTGGTCGAGCGGCTGATCCTGCAGAGCGCCCAGGCGCCGCTGACCTGGCCCGGGCGCGGTACGCGGTTGCTCGCGGGCCTCATCTTCTCGCCCGCCACCGAGCGTCTCACCTGGGGCGGAGTTCGCGGACTGCTGCGCCGTTCGCCGGACGTCGGCCTACGGATGCTGCTTCGCGACCTGTCCACCGTGCCGGCCCGGCGGGCGGTGGCGCAGCTGCGACCCGAGCACCGCGCGATGCTGATCTCGTTGCTCTGCCAGATGCGCTCCGGCGAGGGGTTCCGCAACGATCTGCGCCGCGGCGTCGACGTCACCGCGGAGATCGGGCAGCCGACGCTGGTGCTCGCCAGCCGTCGGGACGGCAGCGTCCCCTTCGGGCACGCCGAGTACCTGGCCGGCACGATCCGGCGGGCCGAGCTGGTCGAGAGTCGATCCGACAGTCACTTCCTTGAGTTCGGCGAGGACTGGCCAGCGGTCTGCGACACGATCCGCGCGTTCCTGACCGCGGCCCGCCCGGGCGATGCCGCCGGCCCGGGCGATGCCGCCGAGCGTGGCTGATCGGGCGGCCGTCATCCGGCGGCGGTGAGAGTCACCGGCACGGTGGCCAGGTTGGTGCGGGAGCCGTCGGCGGCGGACACCTCGTACACCTCGATGGTGCCGGGCTGGTCGCGGGCCAGCCGGTACGCGACGGCGATCCGGTAGCCGCCCCGGCAGCCGGTGCCGCAGGTGGCGGTGGTGAAGGCGGTGGCGATCGGGCGGCCGGCGGAGTCGAGCACCCGGACGCTGACGGTCGCCTCGAACACGTCCGCGGTCCCGGTGACGGTGACCGGGCTGGACACCCGGCCACCGATGGTCGGGTCGGTGACCACGATCGCGGGCAGCAGGTCGGCGTAGTCGGCGCGGTCGGCCGGCGCGTCGGCGCCGAAGGCGACCTGCCGGACGGTGGGGAACTGGGTGAGCGTGTAGACCACCTGGGCCTCGCGCAGCCGGCCGGTGGCCTGTTCCGGCGTGGTGGACATCCGGACGGTGGCGACACCGGAGTCGATCCGGCTCACCTGCACGCCGTCGGGCAGCAGGGTGACCAGGCCAGCGGCGGTCTCTGTCGAGGTCGGCCCGACGGCCAGTTCGCTCAGCGCGAGGCGGGACGTGGCCACCGTGGCCGGGCGGACGCGCCGGGTCGGCACGAGCCGCCCGTCGCGGACGTACCACAGCTCCAGGGTGAGGGTCGCGGGCCGGCTGGTGCCGGCGGCGCCGGTGGTCGGCGGCGCGGGCGCCGGGGAGCCGGTGGTCGGCGGCGGCGCGGTGCTGACCGGCGGGGCGAGGACGGTGGGGCCGGCCGTGGTCGGGGTGGGCGCGACAGGCGCCGGGCCGAGCGAACCGGACCGCGCCGGCGCGCACCCGGCGACCAGCAGCAGGACGACCGCCGTCGCGGCCCGGCGACGGCTCATCCGGATCCACCCACGCCGTCGTCGGGCAGGTCCGGCTCGGCCCTGTGCGGGCCGTCGTAGGGCAGGTCGAGGCGGAATCGGGTGCCCGTGCCGGGGGAGCTGTGCACGGTCAGCCGGCCACCGAGCAGCCGGGCGTTCTCCTGGGCGATGGCCAGGCCGAGCCCGCTGCCGCCGCCCGAGCGTGCCGGGTCGACCTTGTGGAAGCGGTCGAACAGGCGCGGCAGGTGCTCGGCCGGGATGCCGGGCCCCTGATCGTCGACGTCGAAGAGCACCCGGTCACCGGCGCGGGCGACCCGGACCCGGACCTCGCCGCCGCCGTGGCGAACCGCGTTGGCGATCAGGTT
Source organism: Micromonospora phaseoli (assembly GCF_900109115.1). Taxonomy (GTDB): domain Bacteria; phylum Actinomycetota; class Actinomycetes; order Mycobacteriales; family Micromonosporaceae; genus Micromonospora; species Micromonospora phaseoli. The sequence goes on along the minus strand of NZ_FNYV01000002.1, from coordinate 172,878 downwards.
GCCCAGCACCCGTTCCAGCCGGCGCGGGTCGGTACGCAACCGGAGCGGTTCGCCGCCGACCTCGACCCGGTCCCGCCAGCCCCGGGCCGCGACGATCGCGCGCAGCAGAGCCGGCGCGTCCACCTCGGCGACGGCGACGGCCTCCTGCCCGGCGTCCAGCCGGGAGATCTCCATCAGGTCCTCCACCAGGCGACGCAGCCGGACCACGTCGGTGACCAGCAGCTCGCCGGCCCGCCGCGAGTCGCCGGGCAGCTGGTCCAGGTGTTCGCCGAGCAGCGAGGCCGCGGCAGCCAGGGCGGTGACCGGGGTACGCAGCTCGTGCGCCACGTCGGCGGTGAACCGCCGCTCCCGCTCCTGCGCCCGGTGCAGCGCCGCGATCTTCGCCTCGAGCGCTTCGGCCATCTCGTTGAACGATGCCGCCCAGTTGCTGAACTCGTCGCGGCCATGCACCGGCAGCCGGGTGGCGAGCAGCCCTTCGGTGATCGCCCGGGCGGCCCGGCTGGCCCGACCCACCGGTTCCAGGGTGCGCCGGGCGAGGGTGTGCCCGACCGTGGCAGCCAGCACCAGCACCAGGACCCAGCCGGCGGTGAGCGCGTTGCGCAGCTGCTCCAGGCCGGTGGCGACGTCGTTCTCGACGGTGATCACGTACAGCTCGGCGGTGGAGCCGGGGATCCGGCCGCCCACCACCAGCAGCCGCGCCGACCCGTCGATCCGTTCGTACCCGACCTGTCCGGCCGCGACGGTCGTCGTCAGCCGGTCACTCAGCGGGGGAGCGTAGCCCGGGTTCGACGGCCAGGTCTGGTCGCTGACCAGCACCACGTGCCGGCCGCTGCTCTCGAAGCTGGTCAGCAACTCGGCACGGCGCTGCTCGGTCAGCGGCAGGAACTGCCCGGCCAGCACGAGGCGGTAGCGGGCGTCCGCAGCGGCGGCGTGCAACGACGCCTCGTAGCGGGCCTGCCGCAGCAGCAGGTACGACCCGCCGGCCAGAACCCCGGCGGAGATGCCGGCGACCAGCACGAACGCGATGGTCAGCCGGCGGCGCAGCCGGCCGGGTCGCACGGTCTGCCTGCCCATCGCCGACGCCTGCTCATCCGGCGACGAGCTTGTAACCGGCGCCACGCACGGTACGGATCAGTCGGGGGTGGGTCGGGTCCGACTCGACCTTGGCGCGCAGCCGCTGCACCGCCACGTCGACCAGCCGGCTGTCGCCGAGATAACTCTGCTCCCAGACGCGGTCCAGCAGCAGCTCGCGGGTGAAGACCTGACCGGGACGGCGGGCCAACTCCAGCAGCAGCCGGAACTCGGTGGTGGTCAGCGGTAGCTCCTGGCCGTCCCGGCGGGCCACGAACGCACCCGGGTCGATCTCCAGTACGCCGACCCGCAGCGGGCCTGGCTCGGGTGGGGCAACCGCGCGGCGCAGCACCGAACGGACCCGGGCCACCAGCTCGGGCAGGTCGAAGGGTTTGCGCAGGTAGTCGTCGGCACCGCATTCCAGGCCGACCACCACGTCGATGGTGTCGGTGCGGGCGGTCAGCATGAGGATCGGCACCGCGCTGCTGCGGCGGATCTCCCGGCACACCTGCAGGCCGTCGAGCCCGGGCAACATGACGTCCAGCACTATCAGGTCGAGCGGCCGGGCCCGCCAGGCGGCCAGTGCCTGCCGGCCGTCGGCGGCGGTGTCCACCCGGAAACCGGCGCGGCGCAGTCCGAGGGCGGTGACCTCCCGGATGGAGGCGTCGTCCTCGACCACCAGCACGCGGCCGTCCATGATGCACCCAGCGTAGTCCGGGGACGCCGGGGTGTCGCTCGGCGTGACGGTCGGGTGCGGGGGGCCGGCCGGCCCCCCGCACCCACGCTCGGTCACTCCTGCCACTGGTGCGCCACGTCGAGCACGATCCGGCTGTGCGTACCGGGGCCGGCCAGGACGAACACCCGAACCGGCAGTGTGGCCCGGACGCCGACCGCGAACGTGCTGTAGCCCTCGAAGCTGCCCCCGAAGACCACGTCGCGCAGTGTCCGGTAGCGCAGCACGTTGGCGACGTGCTCGCCGGTGCGGTACGGCACGGTGGCGGCGTGCTCGTCGTCGTACGCCGGGGCGCGCAGCGAGACCCGCAGCAGAGCGCCACCGGCGGTGTACGGCGACAGCGCCAACCCCTCGCCGTCGGTGTACGTCTCGCCGTAGCCGACGGAGTAGCCGGTGACCGGACCGTCGAATTCGAACACCACCCGGTCGTAGCAGTCGTGCCGGCCGGTCCGTACCTCGACCAGCGGTGCCCCGCTGAGGGTGCCGGCCGTCTTGTCGCCGCTGCCCCAGGTGATCCCGCAGTAGGGCGCGGCCGTGGCAAGCGCGGCCGTGGTGGGCGCGGCCGTGGTGGGCTGGGCCGCCGCAGTCGCGGCGAGCAGGGCGGTGAGCGTCACGGCCAGCGCCGTGATGGTCCTTCTGATCCGCATCTTCGTCTCCTCCGGGCCGCCCGTCGGGTGGTACCGCGGGCACTGGGCTGGTCGGATCCACCGTCGCGGCGGCTGGCCACCGTGGCTTCACCGTGGCGTAACCGTCGGGTAACAGGGGTGGGCGGTATGACGCTTTCGCGATGACAACCGCCGAACGGTGACCACTAATATTCATAAACATCGATCGCGGCGTATCGGCGCGCCGCGTAGTCCGCAGGGGAGTGTTTGATGATCCGACGACAACTGCTGCGCGCGGCTACCGCCGCGCTGGCGGCGGTGCTGGCGGCGACCGGAGTGCAGGTGGCCACCGCCACCGGTGCCTCGGCCGCCCGGACCGTCTACTACGACGCCAGTCGGGCCGGCGAGTTCCGGACCAACTTCGACCAGGCCGCGCAGATCTGGAACAGCCGGGTCAGCAACGTCCGGCTGGTGCCGGGCACACCCGCCAACGTCACCATCCTGGTCGACAGCGGCTGGCCTCGGGCGCAGGTCACCGGGCTCGGTTCCGGTCGGATCTGGATGGGCTGGCAGGCGGTCAACCAGGGCTATCACCGTACCCGGATCGCCACCCACGAGTTCGGCCACATCCTTGGCCTGCCCGACCGGCGTACCGGGCTCTGCTCCGACCTGATGTCCGGCAGCAGCGCCCCGGTCTCCTGCACCAACGCGAACCCGAGCGCCGCCGAGGCGAGCCGGGTCAACCAGCTCTTCGCCGGCAGCCGGAGCGCGTCGGAGGCCGCCGGCACGTACACCTGGACGCAGGAGGTCGACGCGGACTTCGGCACGTTCGTGGTCGGTGGCCGGCCGGCCACCGAGAACTACCCCTGGCTGGTCTACACCTCCGGCTGCACCGGCACGCTGATCAAGGCCAACTGGGTGGTCACCGCGAAGCACTGCCCGACCCCGTCGTCGGTCCGGGTGGGCAGCACCAACCGCAGCAGCGGCGGCACGGTGGTCGGCGTGAGCCGGGCGGTCAACCACCCGAGCATCGACGTGAAGCTGTTCCAGCTCTCCGGCTCGGTCGGTTACGCCCCGGCGCGGATCCCGACCACCTCCGGTGCGGTCGGCACCGCGACCCGGATCATCGGCTGGGGCCTGACCTGCCCGGTACGCGGCTGCGGCTCGGCGCCGACGACCGCGTACGAGTTGGACACCTCGATCGTGTCGGACAGCCGGTGCAGCGGCATCAACGCCACCTACGAGATCTGCACCAACAACCCCAACAGCTCCGGTGCCTGCTACGGCGACTCCGGCGGCCCGCAGGTGCGCCGGGTCAACGGCGTGTGGCAGGTGATCGGCGCGACCAGCCGCTCCGGCAACAACAACGCCACCTGCGCCACCGGCCCGTCCATCTACGGTGACCTCTCCTCCATCCGCTCCTGGATCAACACCCAGGTAGGCGGCCTCCCCGCCTGACGATCTTCTCGATCATGCAGTTGTGGCACCTGGTGAATGCCTCGAACCGGGGCAATCCAGGTGCCACAACTGCATGATCGGCGGGGGAGTGGGGGGGTGGGGGTGGGGGGTGGGGGTCAGAATGGCCAGTGGTGGTGGGATGTGGCCTCGATGAGGGGGATCATCGCGAACGCGGCGTCGGACAGACCGCCGAAGGTGTGCCGGTTGCCGACCGTCGGCGTGTGGCCGACGCGGTAGCCGGCCAGGTTCCAGGTGTACACCGGAACCTGTGCGGGCACCGCAGCCGCCACGTCCACCGACCCGTGCCGGTGCGCCTGCTCGTCGGTGAGGATGACCACCCGGTCGTGACCGTCGTAGTGCGCCCGTACCGCCTCCTCGGTTTCGGTCCCGCCGCCGTAGAAGTAGCCGCCGTCCTTGAACCGGCGTACCGCCGCCAGCACCGACTCGCCCGCCACGGCCGGGAAGACCGCGGTGGCGTTGGAGAACGACACCACGGTCGGGTCGTGTGCGCGGGCGGCCAGCGCGAGGCCGAACACGGTGGCCGCGTCCCAGCAGCGCAGCGTGCCGTCCTTGCTGAACGCGCTGTTCATCGATCCTGACGTGTCGATCAGGATCAGGGTCCGCGCGTCCAGGGCGGGCACGTTCGTCAGCGCCTGCTGCAACGCCCTCTCCAGCGGGTACGCCCACCGCAGGCTCGGTGCCGCGTTGTACGCCGACAGGAAACGCATCGGCAGTACCCGTGATCTCGCGACCTCGCCCGGGTCGGACAGCTTCGCGGCCACCCTCTCGGCGACGGCGTCGCTGACCCCGGCCTGGTCGAAGTTGCGCAGGTTGCGCAGCAGTGCCAGATAGCCCATGGTCGGGATGATCGCTTCCCACGCGGCGGCGTCCATGCTGGTCTGCCGCCAGCCGGCGAGGGCCTCCCAGGTCATACCGGCCGCGCCGAGCACCGCCGGGTCGTTGACCTCCCGGCGCTGCTCGATCGGCAACGCCATCAGCTCGACCCGGGCCGCCAGCACCGTCAGCGATGCCGGTGGCGGATTGTCGCGCTTGTGGCGCCGGTCCAGTGCGTGCCTGAACAGGTCACCCTGCCGTTCGTCCTTCGCCCTCGGGTGGGTCAGGTCGATGACATCACCGAAGCGCACCGCGCTGCCCTCGGAGTCGTACTTGAGCAGGCTGCGCTCGTGGTAAAGGCGCGCGACGGCATCTGCGATGCCCCGCTTGACCGGCTTCGGCAGCGCCCGGCCATGACGCCCCAGCCAGTACGCCAGCGCCTCACCCGGCTCGTCGGCACGCTGCAACGCCGCGTCCACGATTGCCCGTGAACCCGGAACACCCGCCGCGACCTGTGCGCGGGCACCCTCCAGCGCCGCCACCACCGTCGCCGAACGCAGCATCGCGCCGGTACGCAGCCACGGCACGAACCGGCCAAACCACTCGGGGTCGGTGACCGCGACGGTGGCGATCAACTCACGGAACCGGGCGTCCCGGTCGGCTGCGCCCTCGTAGAAGGTGTCCTCGCCGACCATGTTCGACACGGCCAGCAGGAACAGTTCGGCGCGCGGCTCGCGGATGAAGCCCGGCGCGCCCTCACCGGTCACGATTCCCTCGGCCTCGTGCCGGTTCTGACGCGGCCTGGTGTTGAACTTCGCCACAACGTCCCCCATGCCAATCGACGACGGGGAGACGCCACCACACCGCATACCCGAGATCAGGAGTCGGCGACGGACTATGTCCGCTGCTCTTCCGTTGAGCTATCGACCCGAAGGTCTCGGGGGGCTCGAACCCCCAACCCGCGGATCCCTGAAGTAACCGTTGCCTGCGCACCGGGTATGCGGTGTGGTGACGCCTCCCGAGACCAAGAGCGGCGACGGCGACTGGCCCTTGCGGGCCAAGGTGACCTGGGCCGCTGGTCGACACCGCCAGAGGCGGCGGCGGGATTCGAACCCGCGTCTCCCCGTTGGAAGCGGAAGTAGCCGTTGCCTGCGCACCGGGAGGTGCCGAGGGCACGGTAGGGGATCTTGTCCAGGAACAGCAAGCGAAATCCGTTCGCCCTCGGCGAGGCGGGCGTCGGGGTGGGTGGGCGAGCGGGCAGCGGAGGGTGGGATAGTTGCTGGTCGTGAACAGGTATGGGGTGTTGATTCTGCCCGCGAGCAACCGGGTGTACGCGGGCGCTGCCGTCGACTTGACGCGGGCGGAGCTGGAGATCTTCGGCGACTCGGTGCTCGGCGGGCGGATCGGTGCGGTGGAGACGGCGACCGTCGGCGGGGCGCGCTACGTCACGTTCGACGTGGAGGGCGGGCTGAGCGAGCGGGACGCGGCGCTGCTCGGCAACCTCTCCAGCGTGTACGCGCTCTTCGAGTTCGTCGGTGACCTGCTGCGCCCGGTGCCGTTGAGCCGGCTGGACCGCTTCGACGACGACCTGATCACCATTCAGAAGTACCAGGGCAAGACCAACGAGCAGTTCACCAAGCTGCTGCTCAACGTGACGATGCTCGCCTCGGACTGGGCCGGTGACCTGCTGACCCGGCGGTTCCGGGTGCTCGACCCGCTCTGCGGCCGGGGCACCACCGTCAACCAGGCGATGATGTACGGCTTCGACGCCGCCGGCCTGGACCGGGACAGCAAGGACTTCGAGGCGTACCAGGCGTTCCTCACCACCTGGCTCAAGCGCAAGCGGATCAAGCACCGGGTGCTGGAGTCCGGGCCGATACGCCGGGAACGCAAGGTCGTCGGCCGGCGGCTGCGGATGGAGGTCGCCGCCTCGAAGGAGGCGCAGAAGGCCGGCGACGTGCAGTCGGTGGACGTGGTCAACGCCGACACCACCCGGGTCGGCGAGTTCTTCCGTCCGGAGAGCGTCGACCTGGTGGTCGCCGATGCGCCGTACGGGGTACAGCACGGCAGCCGGACCGCCGAGACCGGGCTGGCCCGCGACCCCCTCGCGTTGCTCGCTGCCGCCGTGCCGGGCTGGGTACGGCTACTGCGCCCCGGTGGCGCCCTCGGCATCTCCTGGAACACCAACGTGGCCCGGCGCGAGGCCGCCGCCGAACAGTTGACCGCCGCCGGCCTCACCGTCCTCGACCACGGCCCCTGGCAGGCGCTGAGCCACCGCGTCGACCAGGCCATCGTCCGCGACATCCTGGTAGCCCACAAACGCGCCTGACCACCCGGCACCCCAGCCACCTCGCCTGATCTAGGGACAATCGCTGCTAGTTGATCTCCTGCGACGACGATTACCCCTAGATCGGCGAGGCCGGGGTCAGCGGGGTCGGGCCTGGGGGCGGGCGTTGGTGGGGCCGAAGGCGGTGAGGAAGCGGTCGCGGAAGGCGTCCATCCGCCAGACCGGGGCGCTCGCGTCGGGGGTCAGGCCCTCCTGCCAACCCCAGTCATCGATCCGCTCCAGTACCGCCGGGTCCTTGGCCACGATGTGGATCGGTACGTCCGGGCTCGGGTTGTCGCCCGTCACCACCGGCGCCGGCTGGTGGTCGCCCAGGAAGACCAGCACCGTGTCGTCGTCGCCGTACGTCTCCAGGTAGGAGATCAGGGTACGCAGCGTGTAGCTGATCGAGTGCCGGTAGCCCGTCCTGGCCTGCGCGGTCGGGGTGCCGATGATGCCCTGGCGGAACACCTCCCCGTCGTCGATGTCGTCCCAGTTCACCAGCGACGGCACCTTGGTCCACGGCGAGTGGCTGGAGACCAGGGCCAGTTCGGCCATCACCGGACGGTCCCGCTCACCGGCGAGCTCCCGCTGGTGGAACGTGTGCACGGCGAACTGGTCGGGCATCGGGGCGAAGGCGAACTTGGGGCCCTGATAGCCCAGGTCCGGCCCGCCGTAGAACTGTTCGTAACCGTAGAAGGCCCCCTCCGGCCACGCCTGGTTCACTGCCGGCATCACCCCGACCGTCCGCCAGGCGGCGCGCTGGAACGCGTCGCCCAGGGTGAACCGATCGGTGGCGAGCAGGTTGCGGTGCCGCTGGTTGTTGTCGACCCACAGCCCGGACAGCAGGGTGGCGTGGGCCAGCCAGCTCGCCCCGCCGATGGTCGGTGAGGTGAGGAAGCCGCTGCGGGAGGCGAAACCGGCCGCTTGCAGCCGGCCAGCGCCGTCGTCGAGCACCCGCTGGATGGACGCGAACTCGGAATCGATGACCGCGTCCCGGCCGTAGCTCTCCACGAAGGCGATCAGCACATCCTTGTCGCGCAGCCCGGTCAGCAGTTGGTCGCCGGGCATGTCGCGGAACGGGTCCACGCCGACCTCGTTGGCGAACTTCTGGCGGTCGTAGAGCCGGTCGCGTACCTCGGCGGCGTGCTCGTAGACGAGGGTGGTGGCGTTGCTGTCGGCCACCGGCATGGCGGGCAGGATGCGTATCCCGAAGGCGGCCACCACCGCCCACACCACGACCAGTGTCGCGACGGCCCGGGTGGTGCCGGTCCGGTGTCGGACCAGCAGGCCGGAGAGCCGCACGGCGGACAGGGCGGTCAGCACCGGCACGGCCAGCAGCAGCAGCCCGACTCCGAGCGCGATGCCGATCGCGCCGGGCCGGCCGATCGACTCCGCCACGAAGCTGAACGCCTCGTCGAGCAGCGACCAGTCCAGCACCAGGTCGAACGGGCGGCCCAGCGACGAGTAGAAGCCCAGGTCGCCGACCTTCACCACGGCGATCAGTCCGAGCAGTACGCCGGCTGCTGCCGCCACCACCCGGCGGGGTCGGCCGGGCAGCGCGAGCAGCAGGGCGGCCAGCAGCAACGCCTCCAGCGGGATGCGCAGGAACGCGCCGGGCTCCAGCTGCCACGGCCGGTTGGGCAGGGTCAGCGCGCCCAGCACCAGCAGTGCGGCCAGCACCGTCACCACCCGGGCGGCGATCCGGCGCCGGCGGGTGAGCGGCGCACGGTTACCCGGCTCGGCCAGGCCGACACCGGCGGCATCGAGGCCGGGGGACCCGGCGTCGTCGGCTCCGCGCGACCCGTCGCTGTCCGCCGCGCGCGACCCGTCGCTGTCGGCCGCGCCCAGCTCGGCGTCGTGCCGCGCGGTGGCGGCCCTGGTGGTGGGGTCGGTGCCAGCGCTGGTGGGGTCGGTGCCGGGTGCGGATGGCGGGTCGGAGATCGACAACTGGGTCTCCCGGGTCAGCGCAGCGACAGGACGGGCGCGGTGGACAGGTCGCGGTCCTCTGCCCGCTCGACCCGGCGAACGCCGATCGGCACCGTCGGCACCAGCAGGGCCGGCACCGGCCGGACCGTCGTCGTCCGCTGCCGCCACAGCCAGGTGACGTCCCGCCCGAACGACTCGACCAGCAGGCCGAGCGCCGTCACCAGCACGATGGTGGTCACCAGCCCTGGCAACACCTGGGAGGCGGCGACCGCGAGCATGATCCCCTGAACCGCGGCGACCACCTTACGCCAGTACCGGGGCGGCAGCTGCAGGTCCATCCAGGGCAGCGCCCAGCTGGCGGCGAGGAACGCGTACCGCATCACGCCGATGGCGAGCACCCAGACCCCGACCGACGGGGCGACGTAGAGGCTCAGCATCAGCACCAGGAACGAGTCGACCTCCATGTCGAAGCGGGCGCCCAGGGCGCTGACCGTCTTCGTGCGGCGCGCCACCTTGCCGTCGACGGCGTCGAGCGCCAGCGCCACCGTCGTCATCGCCACCAGCACCGCCACGGGTGCCGGACGACCACCGATCAGCGCGTCGGCGATCAGCGCGGTCACCCCGCCGACCAGCAGTCCGCGTCCCATCGTCACCCAGTCGGCCGGACCAAGCCGGTCCGAGCCGGCGTGACGCAGGCCACGTACCAGGGCCAGGCAGGTCACGGCACCGTACGCCAAGCCCGCCAGCCAGCCCGCGACGCCGAGACCGACCGTCGTGGCGAGCCCCGCCAGTAGGACAATCTGGACGATCAGCCCGATTTGCGGACCGGTTCGAACTGTGGACACCGTGCCTCCGTGTTTATGATCGACGACCCCTGTCAGGGAACTACGGAAAATACGACGGATCGGTTCGGTCCGGACGCAGTTAAGGAGAAAAAACCGTGACGCGAACCGCCCACGCCTTCTGGCTGCGTGCCCCGGGCGAGGGTGAGATCCGTCCGGTGACGCTGACCGAGCCGGGTGCCGACGAGGTCCTCGTCCGCAGCCGTTACTCCGGGGTCAGCCGGGGCACCGAGACGCTGGTCTTCGCCGGTGCCGTACCCGCCAGCCAGTACGCCACCATGCGCGCGCCGTTCCAGGAGGGCGACTTCCCGGCCCCGGTCAAGTACGGCTACCTCAGCGTCGGCGAGGTCGAACAGGGGCCGGCGCACCTGCGTGGACGGACGGTGTTCTGCCTGCACCCGCACCAGAGCGCCTACGTGGTGCCGGCGGACGCGGTCACCGTCGTACCGGACGCGGTGCCGGCGGCCCGCGCGGTGCTCGCCGGCACCGTGGAGACCGCCGTCAACGCCCTGTGGGACGCCGCGCCGCTGATCGGTGACCGGGTCAGCGTCGTCGGTGGCGGCATGGTCGGCTGCGCGGTGGCCGCCCTGCTGGCCCGCTTCCCCGGCGTCCGGGTGGAACTGGTCGACACCGACCCGACCCGCGCCGAGGTCGCCGCCGCCCTCGGCGTCGACTTCGCCACCGGAGAAACCGCCACCGGCGGGCGTGATCTCGTGGTGCACGCCAGCGCCACCGCCGCCGGGTTGCAACGCGGCCTGGACCTGCTCGCGCCGGAGGGCACCCTGCTCGAACTGAGCTGGTACGGCGACCGACCGGTGCAGCTCGCGCTCGGTGGCGCGTTCCATTCCGGACGGCTGACGATCCGCAGCAGCCAGGTCGGCATGGTCGCCCCCGCGCGGCGCGGCAGCCGCAGTTACGCCGACCGGATGGCGCTCGCCCTGGACCTGCTCACCGATCCGGCGTTCGACGCGCTGCTCACCGGGCGGTCGCCGTTCGCGGAGCTACCCGACGTGCTCGCCCGGCTCAGCGGGGGTACCCTGCCCGCCCTGTGCCACCTCATCACCTACGACGGGGAGTGACCCATGTTCAGCGTGACCGTCCGTGACCACATCATGATCGCCCACAGCTTCCGCGGGGACGTCTTCGGCCCAGCCCAACGGCTGCACGGCGCGACCTTCGTCGTGGACGCCACCTTCCGTCGCCCCGACCTCGACGACGACGGCATCGTGGTCGACATCGGGTTGGCCACCGACCAGCTCAAGGCGGTGCTCGGCGAGCTGAACTACCGCAACCTCGACGAGGAGCCCGCCTTCGCCGGCACGAACACCACCACCGAGGTGCTGGCCCGCACCATCGCAGACCGGCTCGCCGACCGGGTGCACGCCGGTGACCTCGGCGTCGGAGCCCACGGGCTGACCGGGCTCACGGTCACCCTGCACGAGTCGCACGTCGCCTGGGCCAGCTACGAACGGTCACTGCCGGCCGCCGTCGCCGATGAGGGCACCGCCTGACGTGCCGATCCTGCACGTGATCCTGCCGGGCGACATCGACGACCCGGCGTCACCCAGCGGTGGCAACGGCTACGACCGACGGATCTGCGCCGGGCTCGCCGAGGCCGGCTGGTCCGTGCGAGAACACGGCGTACCCGGTGCCTGGCCCGACCCGACCCCGGCGGAGCGGACCGCCTTGGCCCAGGTGCTGGCCGGGCTGCCGGACGCCGCGCTCGTGCTCATCGACGGCCTGGTCGCCTCGGTGGTGCCGGACGCCCTCACCGCACACTCCCGACGGCTGCGCCTGGTCGCGCTGGTGCACCTGCCACGCGACGACGACAGCGAGGCCAGCGCGCTGGACGCCGCCACCGCCGTCGTCGCGACCAGCACCTGGACCCGCGATGCGCTGCTGCGGCGGTACGCGCTGCCCGCCCACCGGGTGCACGTCGCCGCACCCGGGGTGGACCCGGCGCCACCCGCGCCGGGCTCACCGACCGGTTCGGCGCTGCTCTGCGTCGCGGCGGTCGCCGCGCACAAGGGGCACGACGTGCTGGTCGAGGCGCTCGCCGCGGTCGCCGACCGATCCTTCACGCTGACCTGTGTCGGACCGCTGCACCGGGAACCGGAGTTCGTCGAACGGCTGCGTGACCGGATCGCCACCCACCGGCTCGGCGACCGGGTCCGGCTGACCGGCCCGCTGACCGGTGCCGGGCTCGACGCCGCGTACGCCGCCGCCGACCTGCTGGTGCACCCCTCACGTGGCGAGACGTACGGGATGGTCGTCACCGAGGCGTTGGCCCGCGGCGTCCCGGTGCTCGCCACGACCGTCGGCGGGCTGCCCGACACCCTCGGGCACACGGCCGCCGGAGAACGCCCCGGCCTGCTGGTGCCACCCGACGATCCGTCGGCCCTGGCCGCGGCGCTACGCCGGTGGCTCGACGACGCGGCCCTGCGCACGGCCCTTCGGCAGGCCGCCCGCCAGCGGCGGAGCACCCTCCATGACTGGACGAGCACCGTCGCCCTGATCACCACGGCTCTCAAGGAGGCGTCGACATGAGCATCGATCTCCCACCCGACTTCGCGCAGTGGCTCGCGCTGCGGGAACCCGCCGACGTGGCGGCCCGGTCGACGGAGCTGGTCGACACGGTCCGCGCGGCGCTGACCGGTGGCCGACCGTTCGTCGTGCACGACCTCGGTGCCGGCACCGGCTCGCTGGGCCGCTGGCTGGCCCCCCTGCTGCCGGGGCCGCAGCACTGGATCCTCTACGACCAGGACCTGGGCCTGCTGAACCGGGCACGCGCCGGCATGCCGGTCACCGCCGCCGACGGCGCGCCAGTGACGGTCGAGACACGCCAGGGCGACCTGACCCGGCTGACCGCCACCGAGTTGGCCGACGCGGCCCTGGTCACCGCCTCGGCGCTGCTCGACATGCTGACCGCCGAGGAGGTCGACCAACTGGTCGCCGCCTGCGCGAAGGCCGGCTGCCCGACGCTGTTCCTGATCTCGGTGACCGGCACCGTGCGGCTGACTCCGGCCGATCCGTTGGACGCCGAGGTCGCTGCGGCGTTCAACGCCCACCAGCGCCGTACCGTCAACGGCCGTCGGCTGCTCGGGCCGGACGCCGCCGAGCACTGCGCCGCCGCCTTCGCCCGGCACGGGGTGGCGGCCGACGTACGCCCCAGCCCCTGGCGGCTCGGCCCGGACCAGGCCGCCCTGGCGGCCCAGTGGTTCACCGGTTGGCTCGACGCCGCCCGCGCGCAACGGCCCGAGCTGACCGACCGCACCCGCGAGTACGCGCGACGTCGGTTGACCGAGGCTGAAAACGGTCGGCTCGGGGTAATGGTCGACCATGCTGACCTGCTGGCCGTGCGCGGTTGAACCGGCGGGCGACCAGCTACGTGCCTACAGTCAGGGAAGATCGTCATGTCGGGGAGGCACGAGTGGGGGATGAAGCTGGTGGCGCCGTGCCCACGGCCGCCCCGGCAGGCCGGTCGTTCTGGGGATGGGCGCGACTGGCGGCGGGGCTCTCCGTGCTCGTGGGGTTGCTGTGCTGGCTGGGCACCGGCCCGTTCCTGGCGGGGCTGCGACTGATCGACGCGCCCGCGCTGGCCGCCGCGCTCGCCATCGGCGTGCTCACCACGGTCTGCGCCGCCTGGCGGTGGAGCCTCGTCGCCGGTGGTCTCGGCGTCGGGCTCCCACTGCGGGACGCGGTGGCCCACTGTTACCGGGCGGTGTTCCTCAACGCGACCCTGCCCGGCGGGATTCTCGGTGACGTGCACCGCGCGGTACGTCACGGCCGGGACGTCGGTGACGTCGGCCGCGGCATCCGGGCGGTCGTGTGGGAGCGGATCGCCGGGCAGGTGGTGCTGGTCGCCGTCGCCGTGGTGCTGCTGTTCGCCTTCCCGTCGCCGGTGCGGCCGTTCCTGCCGGTGGCGACGGCCGTGGTGGTGGCGGTGCTGGTCGCCGTCCTGCTGGCCGCCCGGCTGCTGCCGCACTCCGGTGCCTCCCGCTTCACCCGCACGGTGGGCACCGCCGTGTCCGACGTACGCAGCGGGCTGCTGGCCCGGCGTACCTGGTTCGGTGTGCTGCTCGCCTCCGCGCTCGCGATCGCCGGACACCTCGCGACGTTCCTGGTGGCGGCGCGGACCGCGGGGTCCACCGCACCGCTGAGCCTGCTGCTGCCGCTGACCCTGCTGGCCCTGCTCGCGATGGGGGTACCGGCCAACGTCGCCGGGTTCGGTCCCCGCGAGGGGGTGGCCGCGTGGGCGTTCGCCGCCGCCGGCCTGACCGCCGCCGAGGGGGTGGCCACCGCGACGGTGTACGGCGCTCTCGTGCTCGTCGCGAGCCTGCCCGGAGCCGCCGTGCTACTGGCCCGACGTGTCCGTGTACCCGCCACCGTCTGACGAGGAGAACCATGTCCGAATCACTGCCTGCCGCCACCGTCCGGACGCAGGTCACCGTGCCGCTGCGGTTCTCCGACGGCTACGCCACCACGGCCCGGCTGTTCACCTTCGACGGGCTCGTCGACGGTCGGGAACACCTCGCCTTCGCCCTCGGTGACGTCACCGGCGCGGGGGAGCGGGCCGCGCGGGTGCCGCTGGTCCGCCCGCACAGCGAGTGCCTCACCGGTGACGTGTTCGGCAGCCAACGGTGTGACTGCGGCCCACAGCTACGGGAGGCGGTGCAGCGGATCGCCGACGTCGGCGGCTACCTGCTCTACCTGCGGCAGGAGGGCCGGGGCATCGGCCTGTACGCCAAGCTCGACGCGTACGCGTTGCAGGACGCGGGGCTGGACACCTACGAGGCCAACGTGGCGCTCGGCCACGACGAGGACGAGCGCGACTACACGGTGGCCGCCCAGATGCTGGCCGCGCTCGGCGTCGGACCGATCGCCGTGCTGAGCAACAACCCGGAGAAGACCGAGCAGTTGGGTCGGCTCGGGGTGAGGGTCACCGAGCAGGTGCCCACCGGCGTCTTCCTCTCCCCGGCCAACGCCGACTATCTCGCGGCCAAGGCCAGCCGCGCCGCCCGCGCCGCCGACCTGCCGTTCGTCCGATGACCGGCCCGCCCACGGCGCCCCGGCCGTACGTGCTGCTCAGCTGCGCCACCTCGATCGACGGTTACATCGACGACGCCACCGACGAGCGGCTGCTGCTGTCCAACGACGCGGACCTCGACCGGGTCGACGCGGTCCGGGCCGACTGCGACGCGATCCTGGTCGGCGCCGGCACCGTCCGCCGCGACGATCCCCGGCTGCTGGTGCGGTGTGACCGACGTCGGGCCGAACGTCTCGCCCGTGGGCTGCCGGCCTCGCCGATCCGGGTGACCGTGACCGGCTGCGGCGACCTGGACCCCGCTGCCCGGTTCTTCACCGTCGGTGACACCGAGCGGATCGTCTACAGCGCCAGCGGCGGGGTGGAGAAGACCCGACACCGGCTGGGTGAGCTGGCCACGGTGATCGACGCCGGTGACCCGCTCGACCTGGTGCGCATGCTGGCCGATCTCGCCGACCGGGGCGTACGCCGGCTGCTGGTGGAGGGCGGCGCGGTGATGCACGGCCAGTTCCTCGCGGCGGGCCTGGCCGACGAGCTGCACCTGGTGGTGGCCCCGTTCTTCGTCGGGGACCGGCGGGCGCCGAGGTTCGTCGGTGAGGGCAGCTTCCCGTGGCATCCGGGGCGGCGGGCCAGGGTGCTGGAGGCGCGCCAGATCGGTGACGTGGTGCTGACCCGCTACGCCCTGTCCGAACGCTGCGAGCCGGGCTGAGCGGGACGGTCGAGGAACATCAGCCGGGCCTGCTTGTCGGGCAGGTCGATCAGCGGACCCTCGACGAAGCCGGCCCGGCGCAGCCGGGCGATCGCCTTGTCGTTGCGGGCGTCCGGCTCCATCACCAGCCGCAGCCGGCGACGGTCGGTGAAGACGAAGGCGATGAACTCGTCCAGCAGGGTGCCGGTGAATCCCGGCTCGGACCGTACCGGTGTGCCGATCAGCAGGTGGCCGCCGTGGTCGCCGGGGCGTACCGGGTAGCACTCGCCGACCGGGTCGTGCTCCGGCTCGTAGGTCTGGAACAACGCCACCGGCTCCCCGTCGCGCAGGGTGAGGAACGCGTGATGGGTGGGCAGCGAGTCCACGTACCGGTAGATCTCGGCGACCCGGTCCCGGTCGGCGTCACGCATCCCCCAGAACCGGGCCCGGTCCTGGCTGACCCAGGAGTGGATCACGTCGGCGTCGGCGTCCGGGTCGACCGGCCGGAAGGTGACCACACCGAATCGGGGCACGTGCCGTTCGTAGTGGTGGCGGTCAGTCATCGTGCTCCTCGGTCAGTCGGTCCCAGTCGCAGGTCGCCTGGATCAGGTCACCGCGTACCCACAGCGGCAGCTGGTCGTCGCGGTGCGGGCCGGCGCCGGTGGCGCCCAGCGGCACCACCCAGCGGCTGTCCGCGCGCTCGGCCAGGTCCCACACGTAGCGGGCGGCCGGCCCGCGCAGGCACAGGTCGGTGACGCCGGGAACGCTGGAGGTGGCCAGTACGCAGTCGTGGTCACCGGAGAGTTGCGGCCCCGGCGGCGCGGCCGGGTCGGGCAGCGCCTGCCACGGCACGAGCCGGTGTCGCTCACCCCAGCGGCGGGTGTCGGCGGCGGCGGCCACCTCCGCCAGGGCCGCGCGCAGCAGGTCGGCGCGGTCCACCTCGGGCAGGTCGGCGTGCAGCAGCGGGACCAGCGCGTACCCGACCCGGGGCAGCAGGGCCAGCCACGGCCGGAACACCTCCGGGTAGGCGGGTGGTTCGACCAGCGCCGCCAGCGCGGGATGGGTGGCGAGCCGGCGGGTCACGGCCGCCCGCAGGTCGGCGAAGGACGCGGCGTCGACGCTGTCGGCGGCCATCCGCCGGTCCCACGCCAGCAGGCGTTCCCGTAGCCCGGCGGCGGCCGGACCGAGCCCGTCGGTCGCGGCGAGCAGCTCCAGCAGCGGCCCGGCGGCGGCCAGGTAGGTGTCGGTGTGCACGGCCGCCAACTGTTCGGCGCGCCAGTCGCCGGCGGTGTCCAGCAGTTGGCGGATCCGGTCGGCCCGGTACGGCGGCGCGAACTCCACGCCGAAGGCGGCGGCGACGCCACGGTCGTTGGCCATCACCGCCACCTGGTCGACCGGTGCCTTCGGCATCGGGTGCCAGCCCTGCCAGGCGTGGCTCGCCTCCCAGCCGGGCACCACCCGCAGCCCGTTGTCCGGGTGGCGCCGGGGCACCCGGCCGGCCACCCGGTGCAGCAGCCCGCCGGCGGTGTCGGCCGCGAGGACCACGTTGACCGGCTCGACCCAGCCGTCCAGCGCCGCGTCGACGTCGCCGACGGTACGCGCCCGCAGCAGCGCCGGCAGTACGCCGAAGCCCAGCTCACCGAGGACCCGGGGCGGGTACCGCAGGCTGACCGTGAGCGCCGGGTCGTCGTCCGGCCCGCCGGACACCAGCGGTCCCCGCTCGGTCTCGATCACCTCGACCTCGACCGGTTCGGCGCCGGCCACCTCGATCGTCTCGACGTGCCGGTGCGCGGGCCGCCACCCGTCGGGCCCGTACGCCTCGACCCGGTCGCCCTGGCGGCGCAGCCGTTCGGCGTAGCCGTCCTGGTAGTCGGCCATCGCGTTGGTGATGGCCCAGGCGACCTCGCCGGCGTGGCCGAAGTGCGGGATGCCCGGGATGCCGGGTACGGCGAAGCCGAGCACGTCGTACTCCGGGCAGGCCAGGCGGATCTGCTGGTAGATGCCGGGCGCCTCGATGAACCGGTGCGGGTCACCGGCGATCAGGGCGGCGCCCGTGGCGGTGCGTTCGGCGGCGAGCAGCCAGCCGTTGCTGCCCGAGGTGACGTGACTGTCGACGGCGAACAGGCCGGTCGCCTGCGGGCCGAGCCGGCGGGCCACGTGGTCGCGCCAGAGTTTGGTGCCGAACCCGGCGAACAGCACGTGGTGGGTGAGCCAGAGCGCGAGCGGCGTCCACGGCTGCCAGCGGCCCGGTCGCAGGCCGGTGGCGGCGAACTCCGGCGCCCGCGCCGCACCGGCGGCCAGCGCGGCGTTGACCCCGTCCACGTAGCGACCCACCCACTGCGCGGTGGCCGGGTCGAGGGCGGCGTGGCAGCGTCGCGCGGTGTCGTCGAGCCGGGCCCGGCGGGCGAAGGTGTCCCAGGCCACCGCCTCGGCGCCGAGGAACGAGGTGGAGGTGCCCTGGGACCGGTGCCGTTCCACCTCGATCTGCCAGGCCCGGTCCAGCGCGGTGACCCGGCCCTGGGCGAAGGCCAGCGACGCGTGGTCGTCGGCGTGCAGGTGCGGGATGCCGTACGCGTCGCGGTAACGCCGCTCGGTCACGGCGCCACCGTACCGACTCGGGCACGGGCCGCCGGGACCACCAGCGGGGTGCCGGTCTCCGGGTCGTCGATGACCCGACAGGGCAGCCCGAAGACCTCCTTGACCAGATCGGCGGTGACGATCTGCCGGGGCTCACCGGCGGCGACCACCCGCCCGTCGCGCATGGCGATCAGGTGGGTGGCGTACCGGGCGGCGTGGTTGAGGTCGTGCAGCACCGCGACCAGGGTGCGGCCCTGCTCCTCGTGCAGCCGCGCGCAGAGGTCGAGCACCTCGACCTGGTGGGCGATGTCGAGGTAGGTGGTCGGCTCGTCCAGCAGCAGCAGCGGGGTCTGCTGGGCTAGCGCCATGGCCAGCCAGACCCGCTGCCGTTGGCCGCCGGAGAGCTCGTCGACCAGCCGGTCGGCCAGGTCGTCGACGCCGGTGGCGGCCATCGACTCGGCCACCACCCGCTCGTCGTCGCGGGACCACTGCCGCAGCAGTCCCTGGTGCGGATAGCGACCCCGGGCCACCAGTTCGGCGACGCCGATGCCGTCGGGGGCGGTCGGCGACTGCGGGAGCAGCCCCAGCGTACGGGCCACGGCGCGGGCGGGCCGCCGGTGGATGTCCTCGCCGTCGAGCAGCACCGACCCGGCGGCGGGCTTGAGCAGCCGGGACAGCGCGCGCAGCAGGGTGGACTTGCCGCACGCGTTGGGGCCGATGACGACCGTGAACGAGCGGTCGGGCACGGCGACGGTCAGGTCCTCGGCGACGATCCGCCGGTCGTAGGCGAGCCGCAGCCCGCTGCCACCCAGCCGGGAGGTCGGCATGCTGGTTGCTCCGTTCTCGTTGGGGGAGGTCGTCACCGCCGGCCTGCCGGCCTGGGGGTCGTCAACGCCGGTCGGCCGGCCCTGGTGGTCGTCACAGCCGGCCGGCCCGGCGTTCGGTGGCCAGCAGCCAGGCCAGGTAGCCGCCGCCGATCACGCCGGTGACCACACCGACCGGGAGTTGGCCGGGGAGGACGCGCAGCGTCACCTGGTCGGCCAGGACGATGATCAGCGCACCGATCACCGCCGCCGGCAGCAGGTTGACCCCGGGCGCCCTGGTCAGCCGTCGGGCCAGGTGCGGTGCGGTGAGCGCGACGAACGAGACCGGTCCGGCGGCGGCCGCCGCGAGGGCGACCAGCAGTACCGCCGCGGCGAGCAGCAGCATCCGCAGTCGGTGCACGTTCACGCCCAGCCCGCTGGCGGCGTCGTCGCCCAGCTCGGTCATCCGCAGCGCCGGAGCGCAGGCGAGCAGCACCGGCACCAGCACCGCCAGCGCGGCCAGCAGCGGCGCGGCGTCGGACCAGCCGCGACCGTCCAGGCTGCCGGTGAGCCAGAGCATCGCCCGGGAGGCGCTCATCAGCGGTACCCGGGTCATCAGGTAGCCGTTGACGCCGGTGAGGATGGCCGACATGCCGATACCGACCAGGACCAGTCGGTAGCCGTGCACGCCGCGGCGCCAGGCGACCAGGTAGATGAGCACGCCGGTGACGATGCCGCCGAGGGCCGCGGAGCCGGCGAGAGCGGCGCTGCTGCCGCCGACGGCCACCACGACGAGCGCGCCGGTCGCCGCGCCCTGGGTGAAGCCGAGCACGTCCGGGCTGCCCAGCGGGTTGCGTACCAGCGACTGGAACACCGCTCCGGCCAGTCCGAGCGCGGCGCCGACGGCCAGCGCGGTGACCAGCCGGGGCAGCCGCAGCTCGGTGACGATGAACTCCTCGGCGGGGCTGCCGCCCCCGGTGAGGGTACGCAGCACGTCGGCCGGGGACATCGGGTAGTCGCCGTGGCCGATGGCCAGTACCCCGGCGGCGAGGGCGAGCAGCAGGCCGGCGGTGCCGACGGCGAGGGCGCGGGGGTGCAGCCGCAGCGAGAGTCGTCGGGCGGTCCGAATCACGATCATGGCCGGGTCGTCCTCGTCCGCGTCACCAGTGACAGGAAGAGCGGGCCGCCGAGCACGGCGGTGACCAGCCCGACCTGGAGTTCGCCGGGGCGGCCGAGCACCCGGCCGAGCACGTCGGCGCCGAGCAGCAGCACCGGGGCGAGCAGCGCGCAGTAGGGCAGCAGCCAGCGCAGGTCCGGCCCGGTTAGGACGCGGACCAGGTGCGGCACCAGCAGGCCGACGAAGACGATCGGGCCGCAGGCGGCCGTGGCGGCGCCGCAGAGCAGGGTGATGGCGACGATCACCACGGCTCGGGCCAGGGCCGGGCGGGCGCCGAGCGCCTGGGCGGCGTCGTCGCCGAGGGCGAGCGCGTTGAGCGGTCGGGCCGCGGCGAGGGCCACCAGCAGCCCGACCGCGATGAACGGCAGCACCCGCCGCACGGTGCCGGCGTCGGCGTCGGCCAGCGACCCGACGGTCCAGAACCGCAGCCGCTCCAGGCCGGCCGCGTCGAGCAGCATCACGGCGCTGACGTACGAGTAGAGGGCCGCGTTGATGGCCGCGCCGGCCAGGGCCAGCCGCGCCGGGGTGGCCGAGCGGCCGCCACCGATGGCGTACACGCCGACGGTGACCGCGGCGGCGCCGAGCAGCGCGAACCACACCTGACCGGTGCCACCGCCGACACCGAACAGGGCCGCGGCGGTGGCGATCGCGGCGGCGGCACCGGCGTTGATGCCGAGCAGACCGGGGTCGGCGAGCGGATTGCGGGTCAACGCCTGCATCGCCGCGCCGGCCACGCCGAGCGCGGTGCCGGCGAGCAGGCCGAGCAGGGTACGCGGCACGCGCAGCTGCCGGACGACCGCGTACTCGGCGGCGTCGCGGTCGGTCAGGGCCTGCCACACGTCGGCGAGCGGGATCGGCTTGGCGCCGACGGTGATGCTGAGCACCGTGACCGCGAGCAGCGCCAGCGCGGCGACGGCGAGTCCACCGGCTCGCAGTGCCGCGCGGCGGTGCTTCGGTGGCGGTGTGGCCTGCACCGGCGCTTCGTGGGGCGGCGACTCGATGACGGACAGGGTGAGCTCCAGTGTGGTGCGAAACGCCGGCCGGACTTGACAGGAGGTTAGGTTAGGTTAGCCTAACCGCGGCTGTCCATTGCCCCCCGACCCTTGATCGAAAGACGACAACACCATGTCTGATCCCGTCTCCGCCCATCGCCTCTCCCGTCGGGGTCTGTTCGCCATCGGCGGCGCCGCCGCAATGGCCGCCGTGCTCGCCGGCTGCGGTCGGGACGAGGCCGCAACGCCCGGTTCCGACAACACTTCCGG
Organism: Micromonospora phaseoli; assembly: GCF_900109115.1. Lineage (GTDB taxonomy): Bacteria > Actinomycetota > Actinomycetes > Mycobacteriales > Micromonosporaceae > Micromonospora > Micromonospora phaseoli. The sequence continues at coordinate 151,532 of NZ_FNYV01000002.1, read as the reverse complement.
ACCCTGGTCGTTCACCGACGACCGTCCTGAGACGGTCACCGCGCAGGCCCGACCGGGCCGGGTGGTCGCCTTCACCGGGTCCGCCGCCGCGCTGGTCGATTTCGGACTCGGTCGCGAGGTCGTCGGTGTCTTCGGCGAGACGAAGAAGACGGACGGCACCGTCGAGCCGCAGGCCGGTGACCTGGACGTGGAGAGCGTGGAGATCCTCGGCAACGTCTGGGGCGAGTTCAGCGTCGAGAAGTACGCCGCGCTCCGCCCGGAGCTGCTGGTCACCCACATGTACGACCCGGGTGCGTACTGGTACGTGCCGGACGAGAGCAAGGACAAGATCCTGCCGCTCGCGCCGGTGGTGACCATCACCACCGCCCGGGTGCCGATGACCGCACCGATCGAGCGGTACGCGAAGCTCGCCGAGTCCCTCGGGGCAGACCTGTCGGCGGCGAAGGTCACCGACGCGAAGGCGCGGTTCGAGGCCGCCGCCGAGGCGGTACGCCAGGCGGTCAGGGCCAACCCCGGCATCAAGGTGATGGCGGCCTCCGGCAGCCCCGACCTGTTCTACGTCTCCAACCCCAAGGTCAGCACCGACCTGATGTACTTCGCCGAACTCGGTGTCGACATCGTGGTGCCGACCGAGTTGGCGGCCGGTGACTACTTCGAGGCGCTCAGCTGGGAGAACGCCGGCAAGTTCCCGGCCGACCTGATCCTGCTCGACAACCGCGGCACCGCGCTGCAACCCACCGACCTGGCCGCCAAGCCCACCTGGAAGCAACTGCCCGCCGTGCAGGCCGGACAGGTCACTGGATGGGACGCGGTGCCCCGCTTCTCGTACGCCGGCTCGGCTCCGCTGCTGGAGAACCTCGCCAAGGCGATCCAGGGCGCGAAGAAGCTGACCTGACGCCGCCGGGCGGCCGGCGCGGTGGACCACCCCGCCGGCTGCCCCTGCACCACCCTCCCAGGACCCCAAACACCCGCCGCCCACCCGTCGTGCGGCGGGTTCCGGCTGCCCGAATACCGAACCGCCGAGCGTGGAGGACATCCATGACCCTGCCGGTGCACACCGCCGAGGCAACGCCGACCCACCAGCCGCCCGGCCCCACACCTGCCCGGGCCCACCTGCTGAGCGACGACACGGTCGCGCAGTACCGCCAGGCGGTCGCCGCCGGCACCGACCGGGTGGCCCGGCGGATGGCCGAGGTGACCGGACCGTTCACCGGCGTACGCCCGGACGAGTTGGCGCCGCTGGTGGAGTCGATCGACCTGGACCGGCCGCTGGGGGACACCACCGCCGCGCTGGACGAGCTGGAGGAGGTCTACCTGCGCGACGCGGTCTGGTTCCACCACCCCCGCTACCTGGCCCACCTCAACTGCCCGGTGGTGATCCCGGCGCTGCTCGGTGAGGCGGTGCTCAGCGCGGTCAACTCCTCGATGGACACCTGGGACCAGAGCGCCGGCGGCACGCTCATCGAGCGGCGGCTGATCGAGTGGACGACCGACCGGATCGGCCTCGGTCCGGCCGCCGACGGGGTGTTCACCAGCGGTGGAACCCAGTCGAACCTGCACGCCCTGTTGCTGGCCCGGGAGGAGGCGCTGGCCGGGGCCGGCCCCACCGACCGGCGGGTCCTGCTGCCCCAACTGCGGATCATCGCCTCGGCGGCGGGCCACTTCAGCGTGCAGAAGGCGGCCAAGCTGCTCGGCCTCGCCCCGGACGCGGTGGTGGTCGTGGAGACCGGCCCCGACCGCCGGATGCGTCCCGGTGCCGTGCGGCACGAGATCGCCCGCTGCCGCCGCGCCGGCCTGACCGTGATGGCCGTGGTGGCCACCGCCGGCACCACCGACTTCGGCACCATCGACCCGCTGGACGAGATCGCCGAGGTGTGCGCCACGGCCGGGGTGTGGCTGCACGTGGACGCCGCGTACGGCTGCGGTCTGCTGGTCTCGCCCACCCGCCGGCACCTGTTGGACGGCATCGAACGGGCCGACTCGGTGACCGTCGACTACCACAAGTCCTTCTTCCAGCCGGTCAGCTCCAGCGCCCTGGTGGTCCGGGACCGGCGGACGTTGCGACACGCCACCTGGCACGCCGACTACCTCAACCCGGCCCGGATGGTCGCCCAGCGCATCCCCAACCAGGTCGACAAGAGCTTGCAGACCACCCGCCGCTTCGACGCCCTCAAGCTCTGGCTGACCCTGCGGGTGATGGGTCCGGACGCCGTCGGCGAACTCTTCGACGAGGTCTGCGACCTGGCCGCGCAGGCCTGGGAACTGGTCGCCGCCGACCCCCGGTTCGAGGTGCTCACCCGTTCCCAGCTGAGCACGGTGGTGTTCCGGTGGCGGCCCACCGGTCCGGGCCGGGAACTCGCCGACCCGGCCAACCTGCGGGCCCGGGAGGCGCTGGCCGCCTCCGGCCTCGCCGTGGTCGCCGGCACCAAGGTCGACGGCCGGCAGTACCTCAAGTTCACCGTGCTGAACCCGGCCACCACCGCCGAGGACATCGCCTACGTGCTCGACCTGATCGCCGAGCACGCCGGCCGGTACGTGCACGAGCACGCCGACTCGCCCGCCGCCGACCTGACCTGCCCGGTCGGCTGAGCATGCCGCCTGCGAACCCGAGCCTGGAGGGTCGGATGGAAAGCTACCACTTCATCGGGATCGGCCTCGGCCCGTACAACCTCGGCCTGGCCTGCCTGACCGCGCCGCTCGCCGACCTGGACGGGCTGTTCCTGGAGGCCCGCTCCGACGTCTCCTGGCATCCCGGCATGCTGCTGGAGTCGTCGCGGCTGCAGACCCCGTTCCTGGCCGACCTGGTCACCCTGGCCGACCCCACCTCGCCCTTCTCCTTCCTCAACTACCTCAAGGAGATCGGCCGGCTCTACCCCTTCTACATCCGGGAGAGCTTCTTCCCGCTGCGGGTGGAGTACGACGCGTACTGCCGCTGGGCGGCCGGGAAGCTGCCCAACCTGCGCTTCGGTCACCAGGTGACCGCCGTCGAGTACGACCCGGCGGACCAGTGCTACCTGGTGACCGCCACCGTCGACGACCGCACCGTCACCCACCGGGCCCGGCACCTGGTGCTCGGCACCGGCACCCCGCCACACCTGCCCGCCGCCTGCGCCGAGCTGACCTCCGACGCGGTGCACAACTCGCGCTACCTGGCACACCGCGACGAGTTGACGGCCAAGCGCAGCATCACCATCGTGGGCAGCGGGCAGAGCGCCGCCGAGATCTACCACGACCTGCTCGGCGACATCGACGCCCACGGCTACCAGCTGAACTGGGTGACCCGCTCACCGCGCTTCTTCCCGCTGGAGTACACCAAGCTCACCCTGGAGATGACCTCACCGGACTACGTGGACTACTTCCACGCCCTGCCCGAGCCGGCCCGCTACCGCCTGGAGGCCGAGCAGAAGGGGCTGTTCAAGGGGATCTCCGCCGACCTGGTCAACGACATCTACGACCTGCTCTACGCACGCAGCGTCCACGGCCCGGTGAACACCCGCCTGCTGACCAACACCGAACTGACCAGCGCGGCGTACGACGCGAACACCGGCGTGCACACGCTCGGGCTGCGGCACGCCGAGCAGGGCCGCGACTTCACCCTGGACACCGAGGGGCTGGTGCTTGCCACCGGCTACCGCTACCAGGTGCCGGCCTTCCTGGAGCCGATCCGGCACCGGCTGCGCTTCGACGGCCAGGGTCGACTCGACGTCGCCCGCAACTACAGCGTCGATGCGACCGGACGCGGCGTGTTCCTGCAGAACGGCGGCACCCACACGCACAGCATCACCTCGCCGGACCTCGGGATGGGGCCGTACCGCAACGCCTGGATCATCCGGGAACTGCTCGGCCGGGAGCCGTACCCGATCGAGAAGTCGATCACCTTCCAGGAGTTCGGGGTGACGGCGTGACCGCGCTCGTCTACACCCGACACGATCGGCGGCTCGGCGAGTTCGCCCTGCGTACGCTGGATGTGGACGCCGACGCCGCGCTGCTGCACCGCTGGGTGACCCACCCCCGGGCGGCCTTCTGGCTGATGCAGGACGCCGACGTCGACGCCGTGGCCGCCGAGTACCGGCGTATCGCCGCCCACCCGTACCACGAGGCGTTCCTCGGGCTGTGGCGAGGCGAGCCGGCGTTCCTCGCCGAACGGTACGACCCGGCACAGGTCGAGTTGGTGGGGCTGCACGACGCGCAGCCCGGTGACGTCGGCATGCACTTCCTCTGCGCACCGGCCGAGACCCCGGTGCACGGCTTCACCCGGGCCGTCATCACCACCGTGATGGCCTGGCTCTTCGCCGACCCCGGCACCCGCCGGGTGGTGGTCGAGCCGGACGTCCGCAACACCGCCGTGCACGTGCTCAACACGGCGGTCGGCTTCGAGGTGGTCGGCCCGATCGCCAAGCCGGAGAAGACGGCCCTGTTGAGCATCTGCACCCGGGAACGGTTCCGGATCGCGGTATCGGGTGCCACCGAAGCGAAGGAGCATCACCTTGACCACTCGTGACCTGGTCGCCCACCTGCGTCCGGAAACCTGGGAGCGGGCCAACCGGCTGCTGGTGCGCAAGGCGCTGGCCGAGTTCACCCACGAGCGGCTGCTCACTCCGGAGCCGGACGGGCCGCCGGCCGACGACGGCCGTCGCTGGTACGCGGTGACCGGCGACTCCGGCGCGGTGCGCTACCGGTTCGCCGCCCGGGTGCTGACCCTGGAGCACTGGGACATCGACCCGGACAGCATCACCCGGCAGCGGGGCGACGAGACGCTGCCGCCGGACGCGGTTGACCTCTGTCTCGACCTACGCGGCGCGCTGGGCCTCAGCGACCGGATCCTGCCGGTCTATCTGGAGGAGATCAGCTCCACCCTGGCCGGCATCGCGTACAAGCTGGATCGGGCGCTGCCGAGCGCGGCGAAACTGGTCGAGGCCGAGTTCCAGACCATCGAGACGTCGATGACCGAGGGACATCCCTGTTTCGTGGCCAACAACGGCCGGCTCGGCTTCGGCGTCGACGAGTACCACCGCTACGCCCCGGAGGCCGCCCGCCCGGTGCGGCTGATCTGGCTGGCCGCCCACCGCGACCACGCCACCTTCACCAGCTCCGCCGACCTCGACCACGACACGCTGCTGCGTGCGGAGCTGGGCGAGACCACCCTCGCCGGATTCGGCGAAACCCTGGCCGGGCTCGGCCTCGACCTGGCCGACTATCACCTCATCCCGGTGCACCCCTGGCAGTGGTGGAACAAGCTGTCCGTCACCTTCGCCGGCGAGGTGGCCCGACAGCGACTGGTCTACCTCGGCGAGGGGCCCGACGAATACCTCGCCCAGCAGTCCATCCGCACCTTCTTCAACGTCAGCCACCCGGAACGGCACTACGTCAAGACCGCGTTGTCGGTGCTGAACATGGGCTTCATGCGGGGCCTGTCGGCGGCGTACATGGAGGCCACCCCGGCGATCAACGACTGGCTGGCCGACCTGATCGCCGCCGACGAGGTGTTCCGGGCCACCGGGCTGACGATCATTCGGGAGCGGGCCGCCGTCGGCTACCGGCACCGGCAGTACGAGGCCGCCACCGACCGCTACTCGCCGTACCGCAAGATGCTCGCCGCGCTCTGGCGGGAGAGCCCGGTGCCCGACCTGGCCCCCGGCCAGCGGCTGGCCACCATGGCCTCGCTGCTGCACGTCGACGCCGACGGCCGGTCCTTCGCCGCCGAGCTGATCGCCGCCTCCGGCCTGGCCCCGACCCAGTGGCTGCGCCGCTACCTCACCGCCTATCTGACCCCGCTGCTGCACGCCTTCTACGCCTACGACCTGGCCTTCATGCCGCACGGCGAGAACGTCATCATGGTGCTGCGGGACGGCGCGGTCGATCGGGTGATCTTCAAGGACATCGCCGAGGAGATCGTGGTGATGGGCTCCGATGCGGCGCTCCCGCCCGCGGTCGAGCGGATCCGGGCCGACATCCCGGAGGACATGAAGCTGCTGTCGATCTTCACCGACGTGTTCGACTGCTTCTTCCGCTTCCTCGGCGCGGTGCTGGTCGATCAGGGCGTCCTCGATGAGGAGACCTTCTGGCGTGCGGTCGCCGACTGCGCCACCGAGTACGCCGGCCAGGTGCCCCACCTGGCCGACCGGCTCGCCCGCTACGACCTGTTCGCCCCGGAGTTCGCGCTCTCCTGCCTCAACCGGCTGCAACTGCGCGACAACCAGCAAATGGTCGACTTGGCGGACCCGTCGGCCGCCCTGCAACTGGTCGGCGCCCTGACCAATCCGCTGGCCCGCTTCGCGCCGTCCTGACCCTCGACCGAGTGGCCGCGAACGAGGCACCGCATCACGACCCGCGTCGACCGACGTCAAGATCGAGCTAGGCTGGCGAAATGGCATCCATCGTGCAGCGAATCATGTCCTTCCTCAACAGCCCCAAGGGCCGCCAGGTTGTTGATCGGGGACGGCGCGAGTTGGCGAAACCCGGCAACCAGGAGAAGCTCCGGCGGCTCATCGCAAAGGGAAAGGGGAGCGGCCGCCGACCCTGAACGGGCAGTGCGCTGTCCGCCGCGCCCGGCGACTGGTCGGCGCGGTGCTCACTGCGCGGCCAGCTCGACCACGTCGCGGTCGAGCAACTCGCTGTGCCGGGCTACCAGTGCGGGTAACCTCCGAGGCGGCACGGGCAGCGCCCCCCCCTCGAAGACGGTCAGTGGCGTGATTCGGTCGACGGGGCCGGAGCGTACTCAAGCACGACCGCCGTCAGGTAGCGCGGGGTGGTGGGGAGATCTGCCGCTCCCACCGCGAACATCAGCGGGCTGTCCGGGATGCTGGCGAGCCCGTGCAGGCTCATGCCGGTCGCGTCCGACGGCTGCGGCGCGGGGACGCCGGCCCACGTGCCGCTGCCGTACGTGACGAGCGAGGCGCTCGGCGCCGGCGAGTTGTCGATCAGCCACGGCTGTCCGGCCAGGTCGGTGACCACGTCGGGCAGTGCGCCGCCCTGCGTGTACCTGTGCAGTTCGAACGATCCCCCGCTCCCGCGCACGGCCAGCCCACCGTCGCCGACCGCCCACAGCTCGCTCGACGAGGGACCCGCGAGCGCTTCGAACGAGGACTCGTCCTCGTTGATACCCACCTGGACCGTGCGCCAGCCCGTGCCGTTCCAGTGAAAGAGCAACGGGCCCGTGAATCCCTTCCACGCGCCGTTGCCGGCGGCCCAGACGTCGTCCGGCCCGAAGGCCTTGATCGCGGTGAGGGTGCAGAAGTTCGGCATCCCACCGAAGGACGTGCCGCCGGTGCGGCATTCGGCGGGCGGCTGGTGCGACCGCCAGGATCGTCCGTCCCACTGCTCGATGATCACATCGTTGCGGTCATTGCCCACCAACCAGGCGTGTCCGCCGAGGACCGTGAGTCCGGTGATCAGTGCGTGGTTCTCGCCGTCGCCCCGCGCGAACGGCACCTCGCGCCAGGCGCTCCCGTCGTAGTGCAGGACATGCGTCACCTGATCCTCCGGGGTGGCGGCGGCCGTGCTGCCGACCGCCCAGACATTCCGGGCCGAGTCGGCGGCCACGAGGTCGAGACGGCCGCGCCACGAGATCGCCGGCAGTGCTGCTCGCGCCCAGTTCGTGCCGTCCCACTGAAGGATCAACGGGGTGCCGGTGTCGTTCGGCTCTGCGGGCGAGTAGGCCTCGCTACCGACGGCCCACGCGTGCGTGGCGTCCACCGACACCACGTCCCACAGCACGCTTGTGGGTCCGGCCAACTCCGGCAGCGCGGCCAGCCGCCAGCCCGGTGTCGGCGCATCGGTGACGACGGCTTCGGGTGTTCCGTCGGAGGGGACCGAGGTGCTCGTGCCGACCGATCCGCCGGTGCACCCCGATGCCAGCAGAACAGCGGCCATCGTCGTGGCAATCTTGCGCATGGCCCTGATGATCGCATCGCGATGCCACCGACCTTGGAGATCGGCCAGCCGGTTGAGATCCGTGAACGCGGGACGCATCGCCGCCCGGCCGAAGTCGATGACGCTGACCACGCCGTCGTGGACGAGCCAGTTGCGGGGCTGCCAGTCCCCGTGGGTGGGGACGACGGACGCCGACGGGGTCGGCCAGCCGGTGATCTCAGCCCGTAGCCGCCGAACGGTGTGCGCGGCGATCCGGTGCGGGCGGCCCAGCCACGCCAGCGACTTCTCGTTCTCGCGTCGCTCGTAGTCGTCGTCGGTGACGACGTCTTGGGCGTGCAACAGCGCCAGCAGCTCACCGGCCTGCCGGTAGACGTGGGGATCATCGGCGTGCTCGGTGCCGAGCACCAGCTCAGCAGGCAGGTAACGGATGACGAGGAGCTTGGCGTCCGCGTCGCCGTGCAGCAGAGCCGGCGCACACCCCCGTTCGGTCCACGGACGCAGCCAGGCGGCATGGGCGTCCAGTTCGCGCCGGATGCCGTGGTCCTCGTCGCCGCCAGCCTTGACGATGAACCGCGAACCGGCCTAGGTCACCTCCAGGACGGTGGTGGCCACCAACCCCCAGCTGCGGTCCGCCTCCACGGTCGCGCCTGGCAGCCACCGCCTAAGCAGCGTCCGCTGCTGCGGCGTCAGGCTGTCGAGCGCAGACGTCACGGCGGAAAGGATACGAGCCGGCCGTCAGGACCGGTCAGACCTCGTCGGAAGCGGTGCGGGCGACCGTCAGCGCCGTCCACGACACGGGCGGTAGTTCGACGGTCAGCAGGCCGTCGGAGAGCCGCGCGGTGTCGTTGGTGCGCAACCCCACCCGCTGCGTGTCGCGCAGGTCGTTGGCGGCGCGTACGTCGGTGTCCCAGATTCCCCGGGCCGAGACCGCACCGGTGGGCTGGGATGCGCGCAGGTCGATCGTCACCGTCGTCGCCTCGCTGAGATGCCGATTCTGGAGGAAGACCGACAGGGTTGGCCCGTCGCTGGTCGCGGCGGCGGCCACCACCGGCACCGCGCCGAAGGTCGCGGTGGTCGTCTCGTCGGCGTCGACCAGCACCCGCAGCGCGTCGCCCCGGGCGGCCTGCGAGGTGACCGAGAACGGGAAGAAGGTCGTCTGCCGCCAGGCCGGGCCGCCGGGCTCGGTCATGATCGGCGCGATCACGTTGACGAGCTGCGCGAGGTTCGCCGAGGTGACCCGGTCGGCGTGGTTGAGCAGAGAGATCAGCAGACCGCCGAGGACGACGGCGTCCGCGACGGTGTACCGGTCCTCCAGCAGGCGGGGCGCCACCGGCCACTCGTCGATGGTGAAGGTGCGGGCCTGCTCCTGCCACCGGCTCATGTACCAGATGTTCCACTCGTCGAACGCGAGATCGACCCGCTTGGACGACCGTTTGACCGTGCGTACGTGGTCGACGGTGGCGACCACCGACTCGATGTAGCTGTCCATGTCGACCCCGGAGGCCAGGAAGCTGCCCAGGTCACCGTCGTGCTCCTGGTAGTAGGCATGGCAGGAGATGTAGTCGACGTCGTCGTACGCGTGGGTCAGCACCACACGTTCCCACTCACCGAAGGTCGGCATGCCCCGGCCGGACGATCCGCAGGCGACCAGCTTCAGGTCCGGGTCCACCTGCCGCATCGCCTTCGCCGTCATCGCCGCGAGCTTGCCGTAGTCCTCGGCGTCGCGGTGCCCGAGCTGCCAGGGACCGTCCATCTCGTTGCCGAGGCACCACATGGCGATCCCGAACGGTTCCTGCCGGCCGTTGGCGGCCCGCTGCGCGGCCCGCGCGGTCCCGCCGGGGACGTTCGTGTACTCCAGCAGCTCGGCGGCCTCCTTCGGGCCTCGGGTGCCGAGGTTGACGGCCAGCATCAACTCGCCGCCAACCAGGTCGAGCCAGTGCTGGAATTCGTGCAGGCCGACCTGGTTGGTCTCGGTGGAGTGCCAGGCGAGATCGAGCCGGCGCGGACGCTCGGCCACCGGCCCGACGCCGTCCTCCCAGTTGTAGCCGGAGACGAAGTTGCCGCCCGGGTACCGGACCGTGCTGATCCCGAGCTCCTTGACCAGGTCGATGACGTCGCGGCGGAAACCGTCCGGACCGGCGCTCGGATGCCCGGGCTCGTGGATGCCGTCATAGATGTGGCGACCGAGGTGTTCGACGAAACCACCGAAGAGCCGTCGACGGACCGGTCCGACGGTGAAGGCCGGGTTGATGGTGAGGTGTGCGTGGGCCACGAGGATGCCTCCGCCTGGTTGTTCAGTGGGCCATAGGTCCAGCAGGTCAACTGGCCAGGTGTGATCCCTGCCCGCCAGCCCGGTGGCGGACCAGGCTTGATTCGATCACACCTCGCCTGGCTGATCGACCCCGCAGCTATGGTGTACCGATGGCAGCGGTCAAACAGGTCCAGGTCACGTTCGACTGTGCGCAGCCCGAGCGCGTCGCCCGTTTCTGGTGCGAGGTGTTGGGGTACGTCGTGCCGCCGCCACCGGAGGGGTTTGCCACCTGGGGCGACTTCGACCGCGCGTTGCCGCCCGAGCAGCAGGGGTCCGCCTTCGCGTGCGTTGATCCCTCAGGCGTAGGCCCGCGCCTGTTCTTCCAGCGGGTTCCCGAGAGCAAGGTCGTGAAGAATCGGCTGCATCTCGACGTGCGGGTCGGCACCGGCCTGGTGGGTGAGGAGCGCCTTGCCGCGCTTGAGGCCGAATGCGCCCGGCTGGTCGCGCTCGGCGCGGTACGCGTGCGGCTGCTGCGTGCCGACGGTGTGAACGAGTCGTGCCTCGTGATGCAGGACGTCGAGGGCAACGAGTTCTGTCTCGACTGAGGGCGCAGGTTCGGGGCCGCGCCGCCGGCGCGGCCCCGAACCTGCTGGTCAGCCGTTGCTGACCACGCCGGTCAACACGTCGTCCAGCACCGGCCCATCCGCTGTGGGGTAGAAGTACAGCTCGACCTTTTCGTCCGGTTCGACGATCGAGTCGCTGATCGTCGGTACGGTCAGCTCACCGCTGGTCGCGTCCGGGGGGATGGCCAGGTACACCGCCAGCCAGGTCTGCGACAGTGGCCGGGACGGCTCCACTGGCTCCCATGCCTGGTCGACGAACCAGTCCGGATCGACGTCCGTGCTGGACAGCTCCACCCCGTCGAGGGGTGCCTGCGGCAGGGCGAACGCGAAGATGCCCGCCTCGGTCGGCGCGTTCGTGGTGAAGCGCCAGGTCAACGTCTCGCCCTCGGCGACCCGGACGGAGGTGGACTCGAAGGAGATGCCCGGATCCGGGTCGTCGTTGAGGACCGCGAGCCCACCGCTGTAGCTGCCGATGACGAAGCCCCGTTCCGCCTTGGCGGCCAGGGTGTGCCGCTCGGTGTAGTTCCACAGCGGGTCGCCGACCACCTCGACCGGCACCCGGATGGTGCGCTGACCGGGCCGGATGGTGACCAGCCAGGAGCGGCTGGTGAACATGTCGTCGGTGGAGAAGAACAGCCGCACCACACCGCCGCCGGTTCCGGTGGTGGACACCGGGACCACGTGCGTCGTCGTACCGGCATCGCCCTCCTGCACCTGCAGGGTGCCGATGTCCAGCCGGGGCAGGCGATCGGCGCCCGGCTCGGGGGTGCCCGGCTGCCAGCCCCAGGCGTCGAGCAGCCAGGCACGGCCACCCGCGGTGCGCGGGGTGAGTTCGATGGCGGCGACCCGTGCGGGTGCGCCCTTGAGCGGCACCCGCACCTCCTGCGCCCAGTACGAGGTCGTGTTGTCGGTGCCGGGCAGGCCGTCGAGCCGGACCTCGCCCAGCCGGCTGCGGCGGCCGTCCGTGCCGACGACGGCCACGTCGAGCCGGGTCCCGGTCGTGTTCGGCGGGACGATGAGGCGCAGCGCCAGGTCGCGGGCACCGGTGACGGTGACGGGCCGGGCCGGGGCCAGCCGGATCGGGCTGCCGGCGGTGGACCAGCTCAGCGCCGCCGCGTACCGGCCGGGCTCGGGAACGGTCCAGAGGAACGGCGTGAAGTGCGCCATGAGGGCGTTGCGGTCGGCCGGGTCCAGGCAGGACCGCTGCGCGTCGTCGGTGACCTGGTCACAGATCCGTGCCCCACCGGACACCCTCGTCGACGGGTCGACGGTGATCAGCGGCGTACGGTTGCCGCCGAGCGCGTGGCTGAGCACCCGGGCCGGGTCGGCCGAGGGCGCCCGCAGGCCGCTGCCGTCGAGCAGCGGTCGGATCCGGTCGTCGCCGCCGACGAAGAGCCGCGCGGCGGCGGCGATGTAGGTCGCGCCGGCGGTCTGCTGCTGCGTCGCGGTAAGCCGGGTCGCGGCGCCGGGGGAGCACACCGGGTCCGGCTCACCACCGGAGGAGAAGTCGTCGATGGACGGTGCCACCGACTGCCCGGGTGTCCACTCGGTGTTGAAGAAGTTGTGGTTGGCCCCGAGCACGTACAGCGCGCTGCGCAGCGCCCGGCTGCTGCTGATGCCCCGGGTCTCGTCCACGAACAGCTGGCCCTGCAGGTCCAGCACGTCACCGTCGCAGCCCGGCAGGATGGTCACCGACGGGACGTCCGGCACCGGGTTCTGGCCGAAGATGGTGGGACCGATCAGCAGCATGCCGCGTACCGTCCAACGGACCTTGCCGTGATATCCATCGACTGCGGCCGGCGGTGGGGTGAGCGAGTCCATCGCCGCCCGGCTGACGCCCTCGCCACCGCGGGAGTGACCGACCAGCAGCATCCGGGACAGGTCGGCGCGCGGCGCGGCGCGTACGATCGCCGGCGCTCCGGCGCGGCCGGCAGCAGCCCAGTCGGCCCACTTCGCCAGGTGCAGTCGCACAAGTGACGAGCGGGCCTGCGCGCCGCCGTCCTCGGGCTCCCAGTCCTGGCCGTTGATCCCGTTCGCCGAGATGGATACGGTCACGTACCCCTGCGAGGCGAGCAGTTGCTGGGCCTGCAGGTAGCCACGGTGGCTCGGGATCGGGTCGGTGCCGACCGGGCACGGCCACTGCTGGGGCACCGCCTCGTCCCCGCGGTAACACACGGCGTGCCGGCCGTGCAGGAACACGGCGAGGGGCCGGGCGCCGGTGGCGCCCTGTGGCGCGACCACGACCGCCCGCATCTCGACCCGCTCCGGGAAGTCGGGCAGCTTGACGGCGGGCAGGTCGTACTCTCCGGTGATGTGCCGGTAGGGCCCGGCGATGCCGGGATCGACGGCGCCGGCCGGCGGTGCGGCCGGCGCGGCGGGGACTGGCGCCGCGCGGCGGGCGCCGCGCGGTGGCGCCTGGTCGAGTCGTCTGCCGCCGGCACGCACCGTCAGGTCGTCGAGCCGGGCGGGGCCGGCCAGCCCGAGGCTGAAGGTCCGACCGTCCGGGTGCGGCCGGGCGCGGCCGAGTCGCTTGTCGCCCGACCAGAACTCGACGGCGGCGTCACCCATCGGCACCCGCTGGCCGGCGCGCCAGGTCAGCTCGCCGTCGGTGACCGACCAGCCGGCGGCTGCCGGCGGGGCGGGAGGGCTCCCGGATGGATCGGCGGTCGCCTGTCCGGCCGCCCCCGTGACCACTGCCACGACGAGCACGGCAGACATCAGGAATCTACGCATGGGGCACTGTCTATCCCAGGTGTGCAACCTCGTGCCGGAGGTTAAGAAGGGACCCCTTTACTACCTCAGGCGTTAACAGGGGGCCCTTCCTTTCACCCGGGTGGGGGGCCGGAGCTGTCGCGGCGGACGAGTTCGGCGGCGAGCGATTCGACCCGGGGGCTGCCGTCGCCGGCGTCCAGGGCCAGCGCCATCGCCCGGGCACCCATCTCGACCAGGGGCAGTCGGATGGTGGTCAGCGTCGGGGTGACGTCGCGGGCCAGCGGCATGTCGTCGAAGCCGAAGACGCTGACCTGCTCCGGCACCGAGACCGCGCGGGAGCGCAGCAGGGACAGCGCACCGATGGCCATCGAGTCGTTGAGCGCCGCGATCGCGGTCAGCCCGGGTTCGGCGTCGAGCAGCGCGGCGGTGGCGGCGGCGCCGCTGTCCCGGTCGAACTCGGCGTACCGGACGCGGTCTGCGGGCAGGCGCCGACCGTGCTCGGCGAGCGCCTCGCGCAGCCCGGTCAACCGGTCGGTGGTGGTGGTCAGCACCCGTGGGCCGGCCACCACCCCGATCCGTTCGTGCCCGAGGCGGCACATCTCCTGGCCGAGCAGCCAGGCGCCCCTGCGGTTGTCCGGCATCACCGCGTCGCCGGAGTGTTCGTGGCGGCCGATCACCGCGACCCGTCCACCGGTGGCCTCGTACGCCGCCAGCTTGCCGTTGAGCAGTCGGATGAACTCGGCGTCGTGATAGCCGGAGCCGGCCAGGATGATCGCGGCCACCTGGTGCCCTCGCAGCAGCTCGACGTACTCCAGCTCGCGGTCCGGGTCACGGTAGCTGTTGCAGATCATCAGCAGCCGGCCCTGGTCGGTGGCGACCCGCTGCAGACCGCGGGTGATCTCGGAGAAGTACGGGTCGGAGACGTCGTGCACGATGACGCCGACGGGACCCCGGTGCGAGCGGGCCAGCAACTGGGCGTGGGCGTTGGGCACGTACTGCAGCTCGGCGACGGCCTGGAGCACCCGCTCGCGCAGTTCGTCGGTGACCGGCTTGCTGCTGCCATTGATCACCCGGGATGCCGTGGCGGGTGAGACACCGGCTCGCCGGGCCACATCGGACAGAGTCGCCACGTACCGCCCCCTCACGCCTCCGCGTGCCGCACGCGTGGCGGCCAGCGTCACCGTACCGCAGTGTGGGCAACCTTCCGGATCCCTGGTTCGAGCAGGTCACGGCCTATCGTTTCGACGCGGGGCGGGTGACCTGCGGTCCTGCGTGACGGGCAGGTGGCAGCTGGCGTTCGGCGGTGGTGGTGGCCGAAACTACCGGCCGGGGAAAGCCCTTGCCCCGGCGGTGGAGGGGCACCTAGTCTGGGCGGGAAAGCGCTTACCTGGCACCTGTTCGACGGAAGGACCTCCATGACCCGCAGGTCGATCGGCATCATCCTGAACGGCGTCACCGGCCGGATGGGCTACCGGCAGCATCTGGTGCGCTCCCTGCTGGCCATCCGCTCCGCCGGTGGTGTGCCGCTGGCTGACGGCACCACTGCCTGGCCGCACCTCGTCCTGGTCGGTCGCAGCGAGGCCAAGCTGCGCGAGATCGCCGAGCGGCACGGCCTCGACGACTGGACCACCGACCTGAGCACCGCCCTGGCCCGCGACGACATCGAGATCTACTTCGACGCCCAGGTCACCCAGCAGCGGGAGAAGGCAATCCGGCAGGCCATCGACGCCGGAAAGCACATCTACACGGAGAAGCCACTGGCGGAGGAGACCGCCGCCGCCCTGGATCTGGCCCGGGCGGCCCGCGCCGCCGGCGTACGCACCGGCGTGGTGCAGGACAAGCTCTTCCTGCCGGGCCTGCGCAAGCTCAAGCGGCTGCTCGACGGCGGCTTCTTCGGCCAGGTGCTGTCGGTGCGCGGCGAGTTCGGCTACTGGGTCTTCGAGGGCGACTGGCAGCCGGCGCAACGGCCCTCGTGGAACTACCGGGCGTCCGACGGCGGCGGCATCGTGGTGGACATGTTCCCGCACTGGCACTACGTGCTGGCGGAGCTGTTCGGCGAGGTGCGTGCGGTCTCCGCCACCGTCGCCACCCACATTCCGCGCCGCGTCGACGAAACCGGCCAGCCCTACCAGGCCACCGCCGACGACGCCGCCTACGGCACCTTCGAACTGGCGGGCGGCATCATCGCCCAGCTCAACTCGTCCTGGTGTGTGCGGGTGCACCGCGACGAACTGGTCGAGTTCCAGGTCGACGGCACCGAGGGCAGCGCGGTGGCCGGGCTGCGTCGCTGCCGGGTACAGCACCGGGCGGTCACCCCCAAGCCGGTCTGGAATCCGGATCTGCCGGCGACCGAGGACTTCCGGTCGCAGTGGACCGAGGTGCCGGACAACGAGGACTTCGACAACGGCTTCAAGGTGCAGTGGGAGGCGTTCCTGCGGCACGTCGCCACCGGCGAGCCGTTCCCGTGGGACTTCCTGGCCGGCGCGCGCGGCGTGCAGCTGGCCGAACTGGGCCTGCTCTCCGCCCGTGAGGGCCGCCGTGTCGAGGTGCCGGAGCTGACGCTGTGAACCCGGCCGAGGTGACCCTGCCCGGCGGCCGGCGACTGCGGCTGGCCGGTGGTGCCGGCCACCCGCGTCCCGACGGGCCACCGAACAGCCGCATCGCGTACGCCGCCGCGCACGTGGTGGCCGATCCGGCCGCCGACAACACCCCGGGTACCCCGGCCGTGCTCGACTGGGACCGCACGCTGGCCTTCCGTCGGCACCTCTGGTCGTACGGCCTCGGGGTCGCCGAGGCGATGGACACCGCGCAGCGCGGCATGGGCCTGGACTACCCGACGACCCGGGAGTTGATCCGGCGGAGCGCGGCGCAGGCCCGGGCCGTCGGCGGCCGGATCGTCGCCGGCGTCGTCACCGACCAGCTTCCGGCCGGCCCGGCCACCCTCACCGAGGTCACCGCCGCCTACCGTGAGCAGCTCGACGACGTGCAGACCGCCGGAGCCGTACCGGTGCTGATGTGCAGCCGCCAGTTGGCCGCCGCCGCCCGTGGTCCCGAGGACTACCTGCGGGTGTACGACGAACTCCTGCACGCCGCGGACGGGCCGGTGGTGCTGCACTGGCTCGGGCCGATGTTCGACCCGGCGTTGTCCGGCTACTGGGGCACCACCGACCTGGACCTGGCCGCCGATACCGTCGTCGAGCTGCTCAAGGCCCATGCCGCCCGGGTGGACGGGATCAAGGTCTCCCTGCTCGACGCCGGCCGGGAGGTGGCGCTGCGCCGCCGAATGCCGGCCGGGGTTCGCCTCTACACCGGTGACGACTTCCACTACCCGGAGCTGATCCGGGGCGACGACGCCGGCCACTCCGACGCGCTGCTGGGGGTCTTCGCCGCCATCGCCCCGGCCGCGGCCGCCGCGCTGGCCGCCCTAGACCGGGGTGACCTGGCCGCCTACGACGAGATCTTCGCACCGACCGTGCCACTGGCCCGGCACCTGTTCGCCGCGCCCACCTGGTACTACAAGACCGGCATCGTCTTCCTCGCCTGGCTGGCCGGCCACCAGGAGCACTTCACCATGGTCGGGGGACTGCAGTCCGGCCGGTCGCCGGAACACCTGGCCACCCTGCTCACCCTCGCCGACGCAGCCGGCCTGCTGCCCGACGCCGAGCTGGCCGCAGCCCGGGCCCGGGCCTTCTTCACAGTGGCCGGGGTGGTCCAGTGACCGCCGACCGCACCGCGCTGCGCCGGTTCTCGTTCAACCAGGCCACCGCCCAGCACTGGGCGTTGCCCGAGGTGGTCGCCGGCTGCGTCGCCGCCGGGGTGCCGGGCATCGGCCTGTGGCGGGAGCCGGTCGCCGAGTACGGCCTGACCCGCTCCGCCAAACTGGTACGCGATGCCGGGCTTGCGGTGACCACGCTGTGTCGGGGCGGGTTCTTCACCGCCGAGGACTGGCGGGAGCAGAACCTGCGCGCCATCGACGAGGCGGCCACGCTCGGCGCGCCCGTGCTGGTGCTGGTCTCCGGTGGCCTGCCGGCCGGCAGCAAGGACATCGACGGCGCCCGGGCCCGGGTCGCCGACGCGATCGCCGAGCTGGCCCCGCACGCCGACGCGGCCGGGGTGACGATCGCCATCGAACCGCTGCACCCGATGTTCAGCGCCGACCGCTGCGTCATCGCCACCCTCGGGCAGGCGCTGGACATCGCCGAGCGCTTCGACCCGAGCGTCGTCGGGGTGGTGGTCGACGCGTACCACGTGTGGTGGGACGACACCGTCTACCACCAGATCGCCCGGGCGGGCGAGTGGATCGCCTCCTTTCAGGTCTGCGACTGGATCACACCGCTGCCCGAGGGAGTGCTGCTCGGCCGGGCGCTGCCCGGCGACGGCTGCATCGAGCTGCGCCGGCTACGTGAGGCTGTCGACGCGGCCGGCTACACCGGCCCGATCGAGGTGGAGGTCTTCAACGCCGAGGTGTGGGCCCGCCCCGGCGACCAGGTGCTGGCCGCCGCCATCGACGGCTACCTCCGCGAGGTCGCCTGAGGTGAAGGAAGGCCCCTTTTTCAACGCCTGGTGCAGTAGAAGGGCCCTTACTGACCTCGCGGCGGTGCAGCGGCGCTAGCGGGTGGCGAGGGCGTCGACCAGGCGTCGGGTGGAGCCGGCCAGGTTCCACCGCTGGGCCAGCTCGAGCAGCCGGTCCGGGTCGGCCGGTGCCACCGGCAGTTCGGTGAGCAGCGGCGGCAGCGGCACGTCCAGGGCGACCCGGACCACCTTCGGCGCCACCGCGAGGTAGTCCCGCGCGGCGTCGAGCTTGGTGCGTAGCCCGGGCGCGAAGCCGGCGGCCGGTTCGTCCAGGGCAGCGAGGATGCCGGCGATGTCGCCGTACCGGTCGACCAGCCGGGCGGCGGTCTTCTCGCCGACCCCGGCCACCCCGGGCAGTCCGTCGCTGGGGTCGCCGCGCAGCGCGGCGAACTCGGCGTACCGGTTGGCCGGCACGCCGTAGCGGGCGCGCACCGCGGCGTCGTCGCAGTCCTCCAGCTTGGTCACGCCCCGCCCGATGTAGAGCAGCCGCACCCCGCGGGCGTCGTCGATGAGCTGGAACAGGTCACGGTCGCCGGAGACCACCTCCACCGGCCCGGGCTCGGTGACCGACAGCGTGCCGAGCACGTCGTCGGCCTCGTAGCCGGCCGCGCCGACCACGGTGACGCCCAGTGCGTCGAGCACGTCGAGGATCATCGGCACCTGCGGGGTGAGGGTGTCCGGCACCACCTCGCCGCCCTCGGGGGCCACCCGGTGCGCCTTGTACGACGGGAGCAGCGCCACCCGCCAGTCCGGCCGCCAGTCGTGGTCCATCGCGCACACCATCCGGCCCGGCCGGCGGGTGCGGACCAGGTGGGCGAGCATGTCGAGGAAGCCCCGCACGGCGTTGACCGGCTGACCGTCGGCGGTCTTCGCGGCTGACTCGGGAATGCCGAAGTAGGCCCGGAAGTAGAGACTGGGCGCGTCGACGAGCATGATCGGGGTCTGCTGTGCCACGCCCGACAGCCTGGCACACCCCACCGACGTTCACGGCGGACGGCACGTCGATGACGCGATCCGGCGGCGCGATGAAGGAGGACGCCCGATGACCGTACCGACCCGACTGGCGCTGACCACGGTCAACCTGGACACGCCAGACCCGGCCGCGCTGGCCCGCTTCTACGCGCGTCTGCTCGGCTGGGACATCGAGGTCGAGGAGGCCGACGACGTCATCCTGCGTGGCCCCGACGGCGGGGTGGGGCTGTCCTTTCAGCGGGAGCGGGCGTACGCGCGCCCGACCTGGCCCGCCGAGCCCGGCCGGCAGCAGATGATGATGCACCTCGAGATCGGTGTCGAGGATCTGGTCGCCGCCCTGGACCACGCGCTGGCCTGTGGTGCCACCCTGGCCGAGTTTCAACCGCAGGACGACGTACGGGTCTGCCTGGACCCGGACGGGCACCCGTTCTGCCTCTGGCTGACCGGCTGATCCGACCCTCCGGTCAGCCGGCGGCGGTGGTCGGGGCGAGGGCCAGGGAGCACAGCGCGGCGAGCAGCAGCACGGTACCCGTACCGAGCCCGGTGACGGCGCTCACCGGCACCGAACGCGCGCGAGCCACCGGGTTCGCGGTCACCGCTACCAGCGTTATCCGTCCTGGTGCGATCTTGTGGGGGGACCCTGGCATCGCCCGCCAGCTCGCTCCGGCGCCGTTGGCCGTTGCACCCACCCGCAGGATGCCTGGTCAGGTGATGTCACGGCGCATGGGAAGGACGAGGCCGATGGCAGCGGCGGTCAGCGCGTACATGCCGAGGACGAGGGCACCGGCGGCAGGTGGAAGGAGCTGGATGGTGGCGCTGCCGAGCTGTTCGGACATGGCGTCGGCGACATAGGTGAAGTCGGTGAGGGCGGCGGTCGCGCCGCCGGGCAGGACCGGGTAGAGCATGTTGACGCCGGGGATCATCATGAGCAGCGTTTCGCCCATGTACAGGTAGCCGATCACGACGCAGAGGGCGGCAACCTGGTTGCGGATGAGGGCGCCCATGCCGACGCCGATGAGCAGGTACACCACCATCGCGACACTGATGCGTCCGAGCAGCGCCAGCACGGTGTGGGCGGGCAGGCCCAGGGTGACGCCGCGGGCGGCGGCCACGGTGAGCAGGGCCGCGGCGGCGGTGCTGGCGAGGACGAGGCCGTAGGCGAGACCGAGGACCGCGTAGGTGGCGAGTTTGGCCGCGAGTACCTGCCAGCGGCGCGGCGCGAACAGGAACGTGACAGCGGCGGTGCGGTGCCGGTACTCGGCGGTGACCGCGACGGTGCCGGCTGCGGCCGGGACGAACGCGGTGTAGCCGAGAATGCCGAGGAGCGAGCGGACACCGGTCTCGGTGTCCAGTCCGGGCAGGGGTGGGTCGAAGTTCTCCGGGCCGACCAGCGCCATGGCGCCGATCATGCCGCCGCCGAGCACGGCGGCGGCGATCAGGAGACCAACCCACATCCGGGTGGCCAGCAGTCGGCGGAACTCCGCTCTCATCAGGTGGGTCATGATGTGGCTGCCCTGTCGTTGGTAAGCGTGCCGGTGGTCAGATCGAGAAAGAGTTGTTCGAGGCTGGTGTTCTCGGTGACCAGTTCGTGTACGCGCAGGCGGTGCGCGGCAGCGAGGTCGGCGACGCCTGGTGCATCCAGACCGTGTACCCGCAGTAGGCCCGGTCCGACGGTGTCAACGCGTAGCACGGTGCCGGCGTTGGCATGACTGGTCGCCAGGGTCGCGGCGAGGGTCTCGGCGTCGGGTGAGGTGACCAGCACGGCTGGCGGTCCGGCCAGCCGCGACCACGGTCCGGCGGCGACGAGTTCGCCGCGCCGGATCACCACCACGTCGTCGACGAGTTGCTGTACCTCACTGAGCACGTGGCTGGAGATCAGGACGGTGCGTCCGTCCGCGGCGAGCCCGCGCAGCACGCCGCGCAGCCATGCCATGCCTTCCGGATCCAGGCCGTTGCCGGGTTCGTCGAGCAGCAGTACGCGAGGGTCGCCGAGCAGCGCGGTCGCGAGGTTGAGCCGTTGGCGCATGCCGGTGGAGAACCCGCGGGTTCGGCGGTCGGCGGCCTCGGCGAGGCCGAGCTGGTGCAGCAGTTCGGTGACCCGACTGTCGGGATGGCCGCCCATTGCGGCGTACACGCGCAGGTGGTCGCGGGCAGTGTGGCCGGGGTGGAACGCGTTGGCGTCGAACATCGCCCCGACGGTGCCCGACGGCCGGGCCAGCCGCTTGTACGGCTTTCCGCCGATCGTGGCGGTGCCCGACGTGGGCGACACCAGGCCGGTCAGCATCCGCATCGTGGTGGTCTTGCCGGCGCCGTTTGGGCCGAGGAAGCCGGTGATGACACCCGGTTCCACGGTGAAGCTCAGGTCACGGACGGCGGTGATCTCGCCGTACCGCTTGGTCAGGTGCGAGACCTCGACAGTGAGCCCGTCGGTGCTCATGCGCGGGCCGCCATCGCGCGGCCGATCGCCTCCGCGAGACCGGGCGCGTCCGGGCCGGACAGCACGACCTCGTCGAACTCGCCGCCGGCGCCCGCGCGGTCCAGCACCAGGTGCAGCCCGGGCTCACCGCGGCGGGCGGCCACGAGTTGCCGGGGACCACCGAACAGACCCCAAACACCGATCTTGACGAAGCCGGACACGACGTACCCGCTCCGGGCGCCGCGGGCCAGCCGCAGCGGACTGTCCACCTGGGCGACGTGCCGCACCGCCCTGATGGCCACCGCCAGCCGCTCCCGCCCGGTCCAGAGCCGCTCCCATCCGGTGAACCGTATGTCGATCATGTCGCTGGACAGCGTGACGGATGCCATCAGTCATTCCCCTCTCGTCGGACCGGTGTCCCCTGCGGGCTCCGGTGTCTGCTTGTCGCCGGTGGGTGTCGGCTGGTCGGCCGGCATCAGGATGGTGGCCAGCAACCGCGGTGTTCGCCCGTTGCCCGGCTCGTTGCCGAGCAGCGGGCCGACGATCGCGTTGAATCCAGTGGCGAACTCGCCCAGCTCGGCGTCGGTGAGGTGCAGTACGAGCTGGTGGTATCCCACGCCGTCGGCGACGAAGTCGATCCGCTCCCGTGCCAGGTATCGGGAGAACTCCGACAGCAGGCTGGAAACGAACGCCGTGAAGTAGCGCGCATGCTCCTCGGGCGTGGCCGTAGCCAGGGCCGCCGGGTCCAGCGTCGCGCCGTGCCCTGGTAACGCGTACACCCGCTCGGTCGCACCGCGGATCCGGCGTTCCGTCACCACCTCCAGCAGCCCGGCCTTGACCAGCGCCGCCAGATGTCGGTACAGGGTGGCCTGCGGAATGTCCGGCAGCCGCTCGACAAGGTCGCGCGTGGTCAGCTCGGCCCCCGCGACGGCCCGCAGGATCCGGATCCGGACCGGATGCAGCGCCAGTTCGGCCCAGCGCTCCCTCGACTTCTCCACGTCACCAACGATATCACTATCGAGAACGATAACGGATCGGTGTGCCGAGCACCGTCCGCACTCCGGCCCCAAACGACCGTTAAGCTGGTGGGGTGGGGATCGAGGAGCTGTATCCGCCGCGACGTCTGATCGCCGCGCAGCGCGCCACCGCCGCCGCCGGGCTCGACGCGTTGCTGCTCGGCCCCGGCTCCGACCTGCGCTACCTGACCGGCTACGAGGCGCACGCCGGTGAGCGGCTGACCCTGCTGGTGCTGCCCGCCGAGGGCGATCCGACGCTGATCGTGCCGACCCTGGAGCGGCCGGCGGCCGAGGCATCCCCGGCGCCGGGCACCGGCGTACGCATCATCGACCACGCCGACGGCACCGACCCGTACCCGCTGGTCGCCGCTGCCCTCGGCGGGCCGGTCGGCGCGGTGGGGCTGGCCGACCGCATGTGGGCCGAGCAGGTGCTCGCGCTGCGCGCCACGCTGCCCGCCGCCGGACAACGGCTCGCCTCCGAGGTGCTGCGGGAGCTACGGATCCACAAGTCGCCGGCGGAGATCGCGGCGCTCGCCGAGGCCGGCGCGGCGATCGACGCGGTGCACGCCCGGATGGGCCAGTGGCTGCGGCCGGGGCGTACCGAGGTCGAGGTGGCCGCCGACATCGCGGCGGCGATCCGCGCGGCCGGTCACGTCACGGTCGACTTCGTGATCGTCGCGGCCGGTCCGAACGGTGCCAGCCCGCACCACGGCACCGCCGACCGGCCGATCGGAGCCGGTGAGCCGGTGGTGGTCGACATCGGCGGCACCATGCCCTCGGGCTACCGCTCCGACTGCACCCGCACGTACGTCGCCGGCGGCCGGCCACCGGCCGAGTTCAGCGACTACTACGCGGTGCTGCATGACGCGCAGCGCGCCGCCGTTGCGGCGGTCCGCCCCGGGGTGAGCGCCGAGGCTGTCGACGCCGCCGCCCGGAAGCCGATCGCCGCCGCCGGGTACGGCGACGCCTTCCTGCACCGCACCGGCCACGGCATCGGGCTGGACGGCCACGAGGACCCGTACGTGGTGGCGGGCAACGACCGCCCGCTGGCGGCGGGGATGGCCTTCTCCGTCGAACCGGGCATCTACCTGGCCGGGCGGCACGGCGCCCGGATCGAGGACATCGTCGTCTGCACGACGGACGGCGTACGACGGCTCAACACCACCCCCACGGAGCTCATCGCGCTATGACAGTCGACCGGATCCTGCCCACCGACGAGGCTCACGACCTGCTGGAGCTGGCCACCGAACTCGCCGACCGGGAACTCGCCCCGAGGGTGGACGAGTACGAGCAGCGCGCCGAGTTCCCCCGGGAGGTGCTGCGCACGCTGGGCCGGGCCGGGCTGCTCGGCCTGCCGTACCCGGAGGAGCACGGCGGGGCCGCCCAGCCGTACGAGGTGTACCTGCAGGTGCTGGAGATCCTGGCCGGCCGCTGGCTGGCCGTCGCCGAGGCGGTCAGCGTGCACACCCTGTCCTGCCACCCGGTCGCCGCGTTCGGCACCGACGAGCAGCGTAAACTGCTGCCCGACATGATCGGCGGCGAGCTGCTGGGCGCGTACTGCCTGTCGGAGCCGCAGGGTGGCTCGGACGCCGCCTCGCTGACCACCAGGGCGGTTCGCGACGGCGACGGCTACGTGGTGTCCGGTACCAAGGCGTGGATCACCCACGCCCAGGTGGCCGACTTCTACAACATCTTCTGCCGCACCGGTGGCCCCGGCTCGCGCGGCATCTCCTGCCTGCTCGCCGACCGCGCCACGGCCGGTATCCACCCGCAGGCGACCGAGCGCACCATGGGACTGCGCTCCTCGCCGGTGGCGCAGATCGCCTTCGACGACGCCCGGGTGCCGGCGGACCGGCTGATCGGCGGCGAGGGGGCCGGCTTCACCATCGCCATGTCAGCCCTGGACTCCGGCCGACTGGGCATCGCCGCCTGCGCGGTGGGACTGGCCCAGGCGGCACTGGACTACGCGGTGGGATACGCCCGGCAGCGTCAGCAGTTCGGCCGCTCCATCATCGATTTCCAGGGCCTCGGTTTCACCCTCGCCGATCTGGCCACCCAGATCTCCGCCGCCCGGGCGCTGACGCTCGCCGCGGCCCGGCTGCGCGACGCCGGCCGGCCGTACTCGATCGAGGCGGCCAAGGCGAAGTTGTTCGCCACCGACATGGCGATGCGGGTGACCACGGACGCGGTGCAGGTGCTCGGCGGCGCGGGTTACGTGGCCGACCACCCGGTGGAGCGCTACCTGCGGGAGGCCAAGGTGCTCCAGATCGTGGAGGGCACCAACCAGATCCAGCGGCTGGTGATCTCCCGGGCGTTGGCCAGGGGCTGACCGAGCGCGACCGTCCGTCCGCCGAGCGCGCCGCTCGACCGGCCCTGTCGTCGCGTTTGCGCGGCTTTCCCGGTAGGTTGCACGCCGTGGAGGAGATCGACCGGGCCATTGTCGCCGCGTTGACCGCGGACGGCCGGCTGTCGTACACGGATCTCGCGGAGAAGGTGGGCCTTTCGGTCTCCGCCGTGCACCAGCGGGTGCGGCGATTGGAACAGCGCGGTGTGATCAACGGCTACACCGCCCGGGTCTCCTTCGAGGCGCTCGACCTGCCGCTGACCGCGTTCGTGGCGATCCGGCCGTTCGATCCGTCGCAGCCGGACGACGCGCCCGTGCGGCTGGCGCACCTGCCGGAGATCGACTCGTGCTATTCGGTGGCGGGAGAGGACTTCTACCTGCTGCTGGTGCGGGTGGCCGGCCCGCTCGACCTGGAACGGGTGTTGCAGGAGATCCGAACCTCGGCCAACGTCACCACCCGGACCACCGTCGTGCTCTCCACGCCGTACGAGCACCGCCCGCCGAAGGTCGCCCTCGATCCCGCGGGCCCGCACCGTGTCCGGGGGGCTTCGGCCGAGTCGGCGGGCTCACAACCGGGTTGACCCGGTCAACCCCCCATGGCGTCAACTCGCAGGGGGCGCGGCTAGTATCCATCCCTGATTCTGCGCAAGTGAGACCCGGATCATGACCGGCCGCCGGGACGGCGGCTAGCGCCGCCCAGGCGAAGGGGTCGATGCCGGGTTTTTTCTAGGGGAGGGCGAGATGTACGGATCGATGCGAGCGCGGTTGCGCCAGACGATGGCCGGAGTCCGCTCATGACACGTATCCTCATCCGCGCTGGCAAGAGTCCGCTGCAAGTGCTGTCTCACGAGCAGAGCCTCGCCTCCTCCAGGCTGGGCATCTTCGGCTCCAACTCCGGCAACATGCTCTTCTACAGTGCGGTGTTCCGGGTGCTGAGTGTGCCCGATGCCGAGGTGGTCGCGAACTCCTACGTGCATGAACGTCCGGTGAATCTCAGCACCTACGTCCGCCGGACGAACGAGGAGTTCGACCGGTTCGTGCTGCCGATGGCGAACTCCTACCGGGACACCTTCCTCCCGCACCTGGAGCGCCTCGCCAAGGTCATCGAGCGGCTTAAGATTCCTGTCACGGTCGTGGGCATCGGCGCCCAACTGCCGTACGGCACGGACTTCGACTCGCTGCCCGACGACTACAAGAAGATCGTCACCCGGTTCACCCGGGCCGTTCTCAACCGGTCCGCCTCCATCGGCGTCCGGGGCGAGTACACGGCGCGCATGCTGAAGTACCTGGGCTTCGGCGACGAGCACGTGCGGGTGATCGGCTGCCCGTCGATGTTCGGCAACGGGCCGCTGGGGCCGCTGGTGCGCAAGGTCGACCGGCTCTCCTACGACAGCCCGATGGCCATCTCGTACACCCCGAAGGTCAAGGGCGTCGACCTGCTGGTCGAGGCCAACACCAACCGGTACCCCAACAGCGTCATCGTGCCCCAGCAGCACCAGCGGCTGGCCCTCATGCTCTGGGGCGAGAACCCGGCCAGCATCCCCAACAAGCGGATGCCCATCCACACCGACCATCCGCTCTACGAGAACGACCGGATGCGCTTCTTCGTGGACACGTCGACCTGGGTCGAATTCATGGCCCAGCAGCACTTCACGTTCGGCACCCGCATCCACGGCAACGTCGCGGGCGTGCTGGCGGGCACCCCGGCGGTGGTGCTGGCCCACGACTCCCGCACCGTCGAGCTGGCCGAGTACCACGGCATCCCGTACCGCCTCTACGCCGACCTGCCGGCGGACGTCGACGCGCAGCAGCTCTACGCCGAGGCCGACTTCGACACCTTCGGACGGCGCCAGGCCGAGACCTTCGACACGTACGTGCGGTTCCTCGAGCACAACGATCTGGAGCACGTGTTCCAACCGGGCAAGGCGAACCCCGCCTACGACAAGGCGCTCGCGGCCGCCAACTTCCCCGGGCCGGTGCACACGCTGATGGCCTCGGACACCGTCGGGCGGCGGCAGGTCATGTCGCGCCTGCGCTGGCTGCGGCAGGGACATGACGGCGATCTCAAACGCCCTGCCTACGCCTTCAAACCACCCTTCCGCGAACCGCGCGGAACGAAGTCGCTTGAGGAGCGGGTAACTCAGTTGGAGAAGGAACTGAAGTTGCAGCAGGAATCTATGGCCACCTGGCGGGGCCGGATGGGACGGGTGCTGCGGATCAACCCGCTGTCCACGGGGGGCCGGCGGTGACGATGGAGGGTCCGGACAAGTCCGGATTGAGTGCGTTCCTGGCCTCGGCGCCGGGAGCGCGGCTGGTCTCCTCGACGATCGAGGTGGCGGCCCTGGCCGCCCTGCTCCTGGCGGCGGTGGCAAGCTCCCGCCTCTGGGCGCTCGCCCCGGCCGCGCTCGCGGCCGGTCTGCTGGCCTGGACCTGGCGCGGCGCGTTGCGCGGCGGCCCGGTGGCCGTCGGTAAGGCGGTCGTGCCGCGGGTACTGCTGCTCGCCGGCGCGTACCTGCTCGGCACGGTGCACGGCGGCGTCGATCCCGCACTGGCCGTCGGCATCGCCGTCGCCGGCCTCGCGGTGCTCAGCGAGGCGCCGCTGGGGATGATCGCGCGGGCCGCCTACCCTGTCACGGCGAACCTGCCCGGGATCGGCGCGCGGCCCTACCGGCGTCCGAACACGAGCCGGGTCGTCCTGGTCAACGGCGCCGCGGTCCTGGTGGCGCTCGTCTGCGCGTTCACCGACGCCCTCGGGGTGATCGCGGCGGTGGTGGCGGTCGCGGCGCTCGCCCTGTCGTTGTTCACCGTGTTCCAGGCGCTGACCCGGGCCCGGGCGCGGCGCACCAGCGAGGCGAACCTGTCCGCCGCACTGACCGCCTACGAGCCGGCCTTCGTCCTGCACTGGACCGCACCGGCGGGCACCGCCTACCAGATCGCGATGTGGCTGCCCTACCTGGAGCGCCTCGACCGGAAGTTCTTCGTGCTGGTACGCGGCGAGGCCAACTTCAACGAGGCGGTGGCGCTCACCAAGGCGCCGGTGGTGTTCCGGTCGCGGCTGGAGGACATGGACGACGTGGTCACCCCGTCCATGCGGGCGGCCTTCTACGTCAACACGGCGACGAAGAACAACCACCTCATCCGGTACACGAACCTGACGCACATCCAGCTCAACCACGGCGACAGCGACAAGGTGCCGAGCCACAACCCGGCCTTCCGCATCTACGACAAGAACTTCGTCGCCGGCCAGGCGGCGATCGACCGGTTCGCGGCCAACGGCGTGAGCATGCCGGTGGAGATGTTCACCGTCGTCGGACGTCCCCAGGTGGAGAACGTCGCGGTGGCCGCCAAGCCGATCGCCTCGATCGCCAACCCCCGGGTCCTCTACGCCCCGACCTGGGCCGGTTTCTACGCCGACTCCAACTATTCGTCGCTGCCGTTCGGCTACGACATCATCAAGGCGTTGGTCGCGCGTGGTTGCAGCATCGTCTTCCGACCGCACCCGTACAGCCGACGGTCACCGGTGCTGAACCGCGAGTGCGACCGGATCCAGGCGCTGCTGGCCGAGGACCGCAGGGTCAACGGGCGACCGCACGTCTTCGGCAACCAGGCCGAGGCGAAGATGTCGGTGACGGACTGCTTCAACGCCTCCGACGTGCTGGTGTCGGACGTGTCGAGTGTGGTGGCCGACTACCTGTACTCGGAGAAGCCCTTCGCGATGGTTGCCGTCTCGACGCCGGCGACCACGTTCACCGACCACTTCCCGCTCGCGCGGGTGAGCTACGTGATCGACGCGCACGGCGGCCGGATCCAGGGACTCGACGCGGCCCTCGACGACCTGCTCGGCAGCGATCCCCTCGCCGCCACCCGACAGGAGCTCAAGAAGTACTACCTCGGTGACATCCCGGGGGAGCGGTACGCCCAGCGCTTCCTCGACGAGGCGTCGCGCTACCTCTGATTCGGCGAGCAGATCGGCTCCGGCCCAGCGTCAACGCTGGGCCGGAGCCGATCTGTCATGGGCCGCCCTGGTGACCTGGCTCCGCCGGGCGTCGGCGACCGCCCGGCGGCCGGTTGATCAGTGCCGGGCCGTCGACTCCGCTGCCATCCCGGTCGCTGCGTTTCCGGCCGGTGGGGGAGGCGGTTGGTTCCACCGGAGGATCACCCGGCGGCCGTGTTCGTGCCCGAGCAGACTGAGGGCGGCGGTGTCGAGGCGGAGCAGCCCGCCGGCCGACGGTGGCAGGCCGACCCACCGAGCCCCGAGGACGCGCAGTGAGTGTGCGTGTCCGACCACGGCGACGGGGCCCCGGTCGAGCAGGGGACGCAGCTTGGCGAGCATCCGGTCCAGGCGCTCACCGACCTCACTGGGTGACTCCCCGCCGGGGCACCCGTCGGACCAGACGCTCCAACCGGGGTGCTCGTCGTGGATCTCGGCGGTGGTTCGCCCCTCGTACTCGCCGTAGTTCCATTCGGCCAGGTCCTCGTCGGATTTCGTGACGGTCAGCCCGGCAAGTTGTGCGGTGCGGAGCGCCCGCGTTCGCGGGCTGGTCAGGACCGCGACGAACCGCCGGCCGGCGAGGGCGGATCCGAGCGCGCGGGCCTGCCGCTCGCCGTCGGGGGTCAACTCCAAGTCGGTGTACGACGTGTGACGGCGGCTGGCGCTCCAGGTGGTCTCACCGTGCCGGACGAGCAGGATCTCGCTCATTGCGGTGCTCCGCTTCGCTCGGTCATGGGTCCAGTCAACCAGGACGGCGTGCTCGATGCCGGGCGGCGACGGGATCGCCGGCAGCCCCGTCGGCTCGTCCGAGGGGCGGGTACGATTGGCGCATGCACTCAGGCGTCGCCTCGATGAAGCTGTGGTCCCGCCGCTGACGGCGGCAGGGTTGACCGGCTTTCTCTGATCCAGCTCTGTTCCGCCGTCCTGGCGTTCCTGCCGGGCGGTGTGTTTGTGCTGTCCGGCTCCACGACGAGCTGAAGAGCACACAATGACAAATTCTGGAAAAAGTGCACCACAAGACCTGACGGTGGAGCCCGACCTCGACTGGGGCGGCCTCCCCGCAGGTGACCGGGCGCACGTTCGAGCTGACGGCGTGCGGGTCGTGCTGGGCGGGCACGTCGTGCTGTCCGACGTCAGCGTGACCGTCTCCGCTCGCTCACGGCTGGCCATCGTCGGCGAGAACGGCCGTGGTAAGACGACGCTGTTGCGCGTGTTGACCGGCGTGATCTCGCCTGACCAGGGCACGGTGGAACGGATCGGCACGTTCGGCGTCGCCCGGCAGGCGCTGGAAGCGCGGGGCGGCGAGACGGTGGGGACCCTCGTCATGGCGGCGATGCGGGAGTCCCACCGCGCGTTGCGGGCGCTCGACCGCGCGGCGACGGCGCTGGCCGAGGGCGGACACGGCGCGGATACGGCGTACGCGGACGCCCTCGATGCGGCTACCCGGCTGGACGCCTGGGACGCCCAGCGCCGTGTCGACGTGGCGTTGGCCGGGCTCGACGCCTGTACCGACCGGGAACGTCCGCTGTCGACGTTGTCGGTCGGTCAACGCTACCGGGTTCGCCTGGCGTGCCTGCTGGGTGCGCGTTACGACCTGCTGATGCTCGACGAGCCGACCAACCATCTCGACGCCGACGGCCTGGCATTTCTCACCGCGCGGCTGCGTCAGCACCCCGGCGGGGTGGTGGTCGTGACGCACGACCGTGCGCTGCTCAGGGACGTGGCCGCGGAGTTCCTGGACCTCGATCCCAGCGAGGACGGGCGACCGCGCCTCTTCGCGGGGGGTTACGCCGGCTGGCAGGACGGACGCCGGCGGGAGCGCGAGCGCTGGGTACGCGACTTCGAGACGCAACAAGCCGAACACCAGCGGTTGGCCGACGCGGTCAACGAGGCGCAGCAGCGACTCAGCACCGGCTGGCGTCCGGACAAGGGACATGGCAAACACCAGCGTCAGTCCCGTGCCCCCGGTGTCGTCCAGGCACTTCGACGCCGACAGGAGGACCTGGACGCGCACCAGGTAACCGTGCCCGAACCGCCGCGTCGGCTGCGGTGGCCGGACCTTGGCTCCCGGTTCGGGTCGCCCGTTCTGCGCTGCCACGACGTCACCGTGACCGGTCGGCTGCACCAACCGGTCAGCCTCGCCCTTGACGGCGGTGACCGACTGCTGGTGGCCGGCCCCAACGGGGTGGGCAAGTCGACGCTGCTCGCGAAGCAGCTCGAACCGTCGACGGGGGAGGTTCGTCACCTCACCCGGGCTCGCGTCGGGTACCTCGGGCAGGAGGTGCCGGCCTGGCCTGCGGGCGTGCTCGCGCACGAACTGTACGACCAGCACCTCGGCCAACTCCAGTCCCGGGGACACCTCGTTGACACCGACCGCCTGCCCTTGACGGCGACCAACCTGCTCGACCGGGAGGCCTTCCGCACCCCCGTGGTGCGGATGTCTCAGGGCCAGCAACGCAGGCTGAGCCTTGCGTTGCGGCTCGCTGAGCGACCCGATCTGCTCATCCTCGACGAGCCCACCAACCACCTGTCGGCCCCCCTGGTCGATGATCTGACCGCGGCCCTGCTGGAGACCCCGGCAGCCGTTGTCGTCGCCACCCACGACCGTCAGATGCTCGGCGATCTCGGGGCATGGCCCACCCTGTCGCTGGCCATGCCTGCCGGCACCCGTCCTGACGGTGGTGCCAGCACGGGTGCCGGCGCGTCCCAGTGGGAGCTAGGGTCCTAGGATGCCCTGGCGGATGTGTGGAGCACCTCGACGGCCCCTCGGTGTCGGGGAGGTCAGCCCGGCCGTGGCGTCCAGCAGGACCTCTGGACCGCGTGGTCAGGGGGTGGGCGTGGCTTTGGACTCCAAGGCGGGTTGGAACAGCTCGATCAGGTTGCCGGCCGGGTCGGCGAGCAGGATCTGGCGCCCGCCGGGCCCGAAGACCGGCTCGCTACGAAACGAGAGGCCCGCGCCGCGGAGACGGTCGATGTCGGCGTTGAGGTTGTCGACGACGAGGTGGATGCGGTTGTGTCCCGGGCCGGTGGCGTCCTCGGGCGTGGCGCGGGCGCCGGAACTGGTGGGTCCGGACAGGAGCAGCCGCAGCGGGCCGCGCACCACGTCGGCGAAGGCGGGCGCGGCGTTGGTGTTGAGGCGGAAACCGAGGTGGGTGGTGTAGAAGTCGACGGCGGCTGGTACGTCATCGACGAGGTAACGGACGCTGACGTACTGGTCGGGTTGGGTCACGGCTGAACCTTCCTCGGGTAGGTGACGGCGAGAACCGGCAGCAGATACCGGATGCGGGTGTCGATGTCGGCTGCGGTCCGAATGAAGGTGCGGTAGCCGGCCGCCGCGCTGTCGCTCACCGTTGCCGGGTCGGGCACGCTCCAGTGCAGCAGGCGGGTACGGTCACTGGCGCCCGGGCCGACTTCGCGGGCCTTGTCGCACAGGGTGATCACGTAGTCGAACCGGTGGCCCGTGAGCGTGTCCAAGTGCCGGGGACGCTGGGCGGCGACATCGACGCCGAAATGGTCGGCCAGCACCCGCACGGTGTGGCGATGCAGCCGCGGTGCGGGATGGCTCCCCGCGCTGGTCACCTGCACCTGCCCGGCTGCCTGTCGTCGAAGCAGGGCTTCGGCGATCGGTGAGCGGGCGCTGTTGCCCGTGCACACGAACAACACCGAGAGGTGGGGCAGCCGTCCCGGTGGGGGCGTGTCCCCGCGCAGGGCGGGGTGCAGTGCGGCGCCACTGTCGGCCAGCGCGCGGGCGCAGCGGTCCAGGTCCAGGTGGTAGTAGCTGTCGCGGCCATCGAAGCTGCTGCGGGTGGCGGTGACCAGGCCGCCGTCGCGCAGCAGCCGCAGGTGGTAGGAGACCAGGTTCTGCGGCTGACCAACCAGGGCGACCAGCTCGCGGACCCGGAGATCGCTCTGAGCGAGCGCAGCCAGCAACTGCCAACGCAGCGGGTGGCCGGCCAACCGCAGGAACGCCGGAGCGGTGCGACTCGGTAGGACCACGATTCGGAGAGTACATCAAACGGAATTGATTGGTCTGGGTGTCGTGCCGTCGGTTCGAGTCGCACCTAGTGTCCTAGGATGCGTTAGCAGTTGTGTGCCACACCCACTGTGAACTGCCGTTTCAGTCAACGACAGCAGGGGACACCACAGGAGAGCGGAGCGTTGCGCTCCGCGAACCCGCCGAGGTACGCAGGGAGGCGACATGAGCTTCACCGACAAGGCGAAGAACAAGGTCGAGGAGCTGAGCCGAACCGCCAAGGAGCGCATCGGCGACATGACCGACAACGAGCGCATGCGCGCCGAGGGCGCCTCGGAGCAGAGCGAGGCCCGCGCCCGCAAGGCCGGCGAGAACGTCAAGGACGCGGGACGCAACGCGAAGGACGCCTTCGGCCGGTAACCGGGTGCATCGGAAGGGGCCGCCGGATCACCGGCGGCCCCTTCCGATTCGCGTAGCGAGGCTCAGTCGTCGCGGTGGGTCTGCCACCAGCGTTGCCCAGCCTCGGGCAGGGTGTCGATCGGGTCGTAGTAGGCGTACCGCTTGCTGAGCGCCTCCAGGTCGGCGGACTCGATGGAGGTGCGGTAGTTCTTCGTCCAGTAGGAGATGCCGCGCTCACGGTCGTACTCGGTGATCATGTGGACCCAGCGCTTGCCGACGAAGGGCACGTCACAGACGATCCGAGGAGTGGCGTAGCCCGGTAGGTAGCCCATGATGTCGTGCTGGAGCTGCTGGGCGTGCCAGACGGGGACCCGCCAGTGCTCGGCATTGGGGATCATGTCGCACATGTAGAAGTAGTAGGGCAGGATGCCGGCCTCGCCCTGTAGTGCGAAGCAGAGATCGAGCAGGTCGGTGCCGGTGGCGTTCACCCCGCGCATCAGGACGCCCTGGTTTCGTACGTCGCGGACGCCGACGTCGAGGGCGGTCTGGGCGGCCTTGGCGACCAGTGGGGTGAGCGACTGGGCGTGGTTGACGTGGGTGTGGATGGCCAGGTTGACGCCACGGCGGGCGGCGGTGCGGCCGACCCGCTCCAGGCCCTCGACCACGTCGGGCTGCAGCCAGTGCTGCGGCAGGCCCATGAGGGCCTTGGTGGCGAGCCGGATGTCGCGGATGGTCTCGATCTCCAGCAGCCGCATCAGGTACGCCTCGAGGTTGCGCCACGGGACGTTGGCGACGTCTCCGCCGGAGACGACGACGTCGCGGACGCCGGGGTGGCCCTTCAGGTAGCTGATGTGCGCGTCGTAGCGGTCGACGGGTTTGAGGGTGAGCTTGAGCTTGTCGACGGCGGGGGTGGAGTTGCCGACCAGGTCCATGCGGGTGCAGTGCCCGCAGTACTGCGGGCAGGTGGAGAGCAGTTCGGCGAGGACCTTGGTGGGGTAGCGGTGGGTCAGTCCCTCGGCGACCCACATGTCGTGTTCGTGCAGTGAGTCGCGGGTGGCGTACGGGTGCGACGGCCAGTCGGTGCGCCGATCGGAGGCGACCGGGATCATGTATCGCCGGATCGGGTCGGCGAGGAACGCCTCGGTGGTCAGCGGTGCGAACGGCACCATGGTGTTGATCATCTGTGGGGTGACCAGCATGGACATGGTGGCCAGGGCGCGCTGGTCGGCGTCGAGGTCGGCGTAGAAGGTCTCGTCGATGGTGTCGCCGAGCAGGGCACGCAGCTGCTTGATGTTCTTGACGCAGTTGACGCGCTGCCACTGGGCGCTTTCCCACTGGTCGCGGGTGACCGCGCGCCAGCCGGGGAAGCGGGTCCAGTCGGGTTCGATCAGGGGGTTGCGGCGGTATTCGTAGGGCTGGCCGGTGAGCGTGGTGGCGGGGGCCGGCTCGGGTGCCGGGATGGTCTGCACCGGCGGTCGGGTCTGGGTCACGGCCCCTCCTCTTGGCTTGCGTTGGTGATCAGCGAAACGAAGGCTACTGGAAAATATCCGGCGGAGAAATTATTCTGCCGGAAGTTTTCCCGTCGTGCGAGTCCAGGTCCGGGCTTCAGGCGGCTGGACAGGGGAGGTCAGCGTGACGTCACCGGTGGGTCTGCATCGCGTGGTGGAACCGGCGGGGGTACTGCCGCAGGCCGCCTGGCGGCTGGACGTACGGCCGGAGATCGCACCGAACGAGGTGCGGATCAGAGTCGAGCGGCTCAACCTGGACGCGGCGAGTTTTCGGCAGCTGTCCGGCAAGCACGGCGGGAACGGTGACGCGGTCCGCGCCGAGGTCCTCGACATCATCTCGACTCGGGGCAAGATGCAGAACCCGGTGACCGGTTCGGGTGGCATGCTGATCGGCACGGTCGAGGAGTCCGGGCGGCGTTCGCCGCTGGGGCTCAAGCCCGGCGAGCGGGTGGCCACGCTGGTGTCGCTGACCCTGACGCCGTTGGTGGTGACCGACGGGCTGGCCCGCTGGGACGGGCGCAGCGAGCAGGTCCCCTGCGACGGGTACGCGATCCTGTTCGCCCGGTCGATCGCGGCGGTGCTGCCGGAGGACCTGGCTCCGCAGCTGTCCCTGGCGGTGTTGGACGTGTGTGGTGCGCCGGCGTTGACCGCCCGGGTGGTGTCGCGGTACGTGGCCGAGCGGGCGATTGAGGGGGATGCCCGGCCGGTGTCGGTGGCGGTGGTCGGCGGTGCGGGCAAGAGCGGCTCGCTGTCGTTGGCGGCGGCGCGGCGGGCCGGCGCCTCCCGTACGGTCGGCGTGGTGCCGGTGGCGGCGGAGCGCGCCGCGCTGGAGGCGGCGGGGCTGGCCGACGTGGTGGCGTTGGCCGACGCCCGGGATCCGGTGGCGTTGTCGACGGCGGTGACGTCGGCGCTGGGGGTGCCGGCGGATGTGACGGTTGTCTGTGTGGATGTGCCGGGCTGCGAGCACGGTGCGGTGTTGGCGACCGCGGACGGCGGCACGGTGATCTTTTTCTCGATGGCGACGAGCTTCGCGGCGGCGGCCCTGGGTGCGGAGGGACTGGCGGCGGACGTGACGATGCTGGTCGGCAACGGGTACGTGCCGGGGCATGCGGAGCTGGCGTTGGGTCTGCTGCGCGGCGTGCCGGGGGTGCGTGGGCTCTTCGAGGCCCGGCTGGCGGCAGACTGAGGCCATGACGAACAACCCCTCGACGTTGTACCGCGCCGGTGTGCTGCACTGCCCGGCGGACCCGTCCGCGACGGCGCTGCTGGTCCGTGACGGGCGGATCGCCTGGTTGGGTGCGGATGCGGATGCGCCGGCGGCGGACCGGGTGGTGGATCTGGATGGTGCGCTGGTGACGCCGGCGTTCGTGGATGCGCACGTGCATGTCAGCGACACCGGGTTGGCGTTGTCGGGGCTGGATCTGTCCGCGGTGCGGTCGGCTGGTGAGTTGCTGGACGCGGTGTCGGTGTTCGCGGCGGGTCTGCCGGCGGAGGCGGTGGTGTTGGGGCACGGCTGGGACGAGTCGACGTGGTCGGTGCCGCAGCCGCCGGGGGCGGTCGAGTTGGGGCGGGCGGCTGGGGGGCGGCGGGTGTATCTGTCGCAGGCCTCGATTCATTCGGCTCTGGTGTCGTCGGCGTTGCTGGCGGCGTGTCCGGAGGCGGTGGCGGTGCCCGGGTACGACGAGTCGGGGTGGCTGCGGCGTGACGCGCATCATGTGGTGCGGGCGGCGGCGCGGGCGTCGGTGACGCGGTCGCAGCGGGTGGTGGCGCAGCGGGTGGCGTTGCGGCATGCGGCGTCGTTGGGGATCGCGGCGGTGCATGAGTGTGGTGGGCCGGAGATCTCCGACGAGGAGGATTTCACCGGGCTGTTGGCGGTTTCCGGGGCGGGGTTGCCGGAGGTGTACGGGTACTGGGGGGAGTTGGGTGGTGCGGCGCGGGCGCGGGAGTTGGGGGCGGTCGGTGCTGGTGGGGATCTGTTCGCCGACGGGGCGTTGGGGTCGGGTACGGCGCATCTGTCGCGGGCGTACGCCGATGGTGAGGGTTGTGGTCACGGTTATCTGAGCGCGCAGCAGGTT
This sequence comes from Micromonospora phaseoli, assembly GCF_900109115.1. Lineage (GTDB taxonomy): Bacteria > Actinomycetota > Actinomycetes > Mycobacteriales > Micromonosporaceae > Micromonospora > Micromonospora phaseoli. The sequence goes on along the minus strand of NZ_FNYV01000002.1, from coordinate 114,808 downwards.
CGTGATCATCTGCTGGACTGTGCGGTGTATGGCATGCAGGGCGGGTTCCATGCGATCGGGGACGCGGCGATCTCGACGGTGCTGGAGGGGTTCGCGGCGGCGGCGCAGCGGTTGGGCACGGAGCGGGTGCGGGCGGCTCGGCATCGGGTGGAGCACGCGGAGGTCATGGATCGGCGGTTGATCGCCGGGTTCGTGGAGTTCGGGGTGATGGCGTCGATGCAGCCGGCGTTCGACCGGTTGTGGGGTGGCGCGGGCCGGATGTACGAGACGCGGCTGGGGTTGGCGCGGTCGTTGGCGTCGAATCCGATGGGGGCGATGCACGCAGTCGGGGTGGCGTTGGCGTTCGGTTCGGATTCGCCGGTGACGCCGTTGGATCCGTGGGGGTCGGTGCGGGCGGCGGTGGCGCATCACAACCCGGTGCAGCGGATGAGTGTGCGGGCGGCGTTCGCGGCGCACACCCGGGGCGGGTGGCGGGCGGTGCACCTGGACAGCGAGGGTGTGTTGGCGTTGGGGGCGCCGGCGACGTTCGCGGTGTGGTCGACGCCGGCGGGGGTGGAGCGGGGGCTGCCGGTGTTGCAGGCCGAGGATCTTCAGGCGCGGGGTGTGGATGATCCGACGCCGTTGCCGGTGTGTCGGGCCACGGTGCTGCGTGGTGCGGTGATCTATGAGGAAGGGGCTTCGTGAGCGAGCGGGGCGGGTGGGTCGCCGGCGTGGGTGTTCGTCGGTCTGGTGCCGGGCACAGTGGGGTGGCGGTGTGACGGGCAAGCTGGGTCTGGATCCGGTGCTGGTGGCGCGGGCGCGGGAGTTGGCGCGGCGGGCGGGGCAGCCGGTGGTGGAGTTGGCGCGCAGCCACACGACGGTGTCGGTGGAGCGGGCGGTGCTGCGGTTGGCCGGGGTGGCCGGTGCTGATCCGGACGGGATTCCGTGGGTGAACCGGCTGGTGGATGCGGTGGTCGCGGACGTCGGGTTGGGGCACGGGGTGGCGTTGCCGGTGTTCGACGCGCTCGTGCGGGAGCAGCTCACCGATGTGACGTTGCTGGCGCAGAAGGCGGCGGCGGGATCGGTGCGGTTCGTGGTGCCGTCGGGCAGGGCGGCGACGGCGGCGCGTCGGGCTGCTCGCCGGGCGGTGGCGGTGGGGATTCGGCAGATTGACCGGCGTCGGGTGGAGCGGGATCGGCTGGTGCGGCGGTACGGGGATCCGCGGCAGCGGCCGTGGATTTATCTGATCGTGGCGACGGGGGACATTTACGAGGACATTCCGCAGGCGCAGGCGGCGGCGCGGGCGGGGGCGGACGTGATCGCGGTGATCCGGTCGACGGGGCAGTCGTTGTTGGACTATGTGCCGGAGGGGGCGACCCGGGAGGGGTTCGCGGGTACGTATGCCACGCAGGAGAACTTCCGGTTGATGCGGGCGGCGTTGGATTCGTCGTCGAAGGAGCTGGGCCGGTATGTGCGGTTGACGAATTACGCGTCGGGGTTGTGCATGCCGGAGATGGCGACGTTGGCGGGTCTCGAGCGTCTGGACATGATGCTCAACGACTCGATGTACGGGATTTTGTTTCGGGACATCAACCCGGTCCGTACGTTCGTGGACCAGCGGTTCTCCCGGAAGGTGCATGCGCGGGCGGGGATCGTCATCAACACCGGTGAGGACAATTATCTCACCACCGCCGACGCGGTGGAGGAGGCGCACACGGTGACGGTGTCGCAGTTGCTCAACGAGTATTTCGCGCATGAGGCGGGGTTGGCGGATCGGCAGTTGGGTCTGGGGCACGCGTTCGAGATCAATCCGGATGTGCCGGAGTCGTTCCGGTTGGAGTTGGCGCATGCGTTGCTGGCTCGGGAGCTGTTTCCGGATGCGCCGTTGAAGTGGATGCCGCCGACGAAGCACATGACCGGTGATGTGTTCCGGGGCAACCTGCTGGACGGGTTCTTCAACCTGGTGGGTGCGATGACCGGGCAGGGGATTCTGTTGGTGGGGATGATGACCGAGGCGGTGGTGACGCCGTGGTTGTCGGATCGGGACATCGCGCTGCAGAACGTGCGGTACGTGCTGGGTGCGGCGGGCGGTTTGCATGAGGATTTCGTGCCGGCGCCGGGCGGGTTCATCCAGCAGCGGGCGCATCGGGTGCTGGGTGAGGCGGTGCGGTTGTTGGAGCGGATTGGTGAGCAGTCGCTGTTGACCGCGATCGCCGAGGGCACGTTCGGGATCATGAAGCGGCCGGCGGATCGGGGTAAGGGTTTGGCCGGGGTGGCGCGGCATGAGGCCGACTACTACAACCCGGCCACCGAGATTCTGGAGCGGCCGGTATGAGTGGGGCGGTTGTGCGGCCGTACGGGGACACCACCGGGGACGGCATGGTGCAGGTGTCGTTCACGTTGCCGGTGCCGCATGACAAGCGGGGCGAGGGTGCGGCGGTCCAGTTGGCGAACCGGATGGGCATCGATCCGGCGATGTTGGTGCACGCGAAGCAGATGGGTGACGGGTTCACGTTCTTCGTGGTGTACGGGCGGGTGAACCATCTGGTGGATCTGTCGGCGGTGCGGGTGGTGGAGCGGGATTTTCCGTTGCTGAGCGCCAAGGAGGTCAACGCGGTCGTGAAGCGGCGGCTGCGTCGCAAGTTGTCGGTGGTGGGGGCGTGTATCGGCACGGACGCGCACACGGTGGGTATCGACGCGATCCTCAATGTGAAGGGCGTCGCGGGGGAGAAGGGCCTGGAGTACTACCGGGAGTTGTCGGTGACGAACCTGGGTGCGCAGGTCAGTGTGCCGGAGTTGGTCGAGGCGGCGCGGGTGGCGAGGGCCGATGCGGTGTTGGTGTCGCAGGTGGTGACTCAGCGCGACGCGCATCTGCACAACACGAGGGAGATGTCGGCGGCGTTCCGGGAGGCGATGCCGGCGGGTCGGCGGCCGTTGCTGATCGTGGGTGGGCCGCGGTTCGACGAGTCGCAGGCGGCCGAGTTGGGGGTGGATCGGATTTTCGGTCGGGGTACCACTCCGGGTGAGGTGGCGTCCTACCTGGTGCATGCGTTGGTGAGCAGGAGGGTGAAGGTGGCATGAGCGAGCGGGACTCTCGGCTGGGGTTGACGGTGACGCATCGGCGGTATGTGCCGTACGCGCACGCGCACTATGCGGGGAACCTGGTCGACGGGGCGTACGCGTTGGGTCTGTTCGGGGATGTGGCCACGGAGGTGTGCATCCGTACCGACGGCGACGAGGGGCTGTTCGCGGGGTATTCGGACGTGCGGTTCCTTGCGCCGGTGCGGGCCGGTGACGTGGTGGAGGTGACCGGTCAGGTCAGCCGGGTGGGTACCCGTAGCCGCACGGTGGAGTTGAGTTGTGTGGTGGTCTGTCGGGGCCGCCCGGACCGGGGTGGGTCGGCCGCGGAGGTGCTCGATGTGCCGGTGGTGGCGGTCACCGCCACCGGCACCGTGGTCGTGCCGGCGGCGTGAGGGTCGCGGTCTGCGCCGACGTCGGCTCGACGTACACGAAGGTCGCGGTGGTGGACCTCGACGGCGGTGGGCTGGTGTCGGCGGCGGCGGCGCCGACCACGGTGGGCTCGGATGTGCTGCACGGTCTGGATGCTGCGGTTGCGGCCGCCACCGTCGGTCTGGGCTGCGGTGACGTGCCGTGGTATGTGTGTTCGTCGGCCGGTGGTGGGCTGCGGTTGGCGGTGGTCGGTTATGAGCCCCTGGTGACCGCGCAGGCGGGCCGGCGGGTGGGTCTGTCGGCGGGGGCGGACGTGGTGCACGTGGCCGCCGGTCGGTTGGGTCGGGTGGAGTTGTCGGCGTTGCGGGCGGCCCGTCCGGACGTGGTGTTGCTGGTGGGTGGCACCGACGGTGGGGATGCCGACACGTTGCGGCACAATGCGGGCCGGTTGGCGCGGGCTCGGTGGCGGGTGCCGGTGGTGCTCGCCGGCAATGTCGATGTTCGTGCGGAGTTGCACGCCGTGCTGGTCGGTGCGGGGGTGCCGGTGACGGTGGCGGACAATGTGCTGCCGCGGATCGGGGTGCTGGCGCCGTTGTCGGCGCGTGCGGCGATCCGGCGGGTGTTCCTGCGGCATGTCATCGGCGGTAAGCGGTTGTCGCGGGGTGGCCGGTTTGCCCGGTTGGTGCGGGCGGCCACGCCGGATGCGGTGTTGACCGGGGTGGAGGCTCTCGCCGATGTGGTGGGTGGCGACCTGGTGGTGGTGGACGTGGGTGGGGCCACCACGGACGTGTATTCGGTGCTGACTCCCGACGAGCGGGCCGGTGGGCCGGGTCGGGAGGTGGCTGGTGCGTTGTGGCGGGCCCGGACCGTCGAGGGGGATCTGGGGATGCGGTGGAGCGCCCCGGGGGTGGTGCGCGCCGCTGTCGAGGAACGTCTGGTGGCGGGGGCCGAGCATGACGGTTTGGCTGCTGAGGCGGTGGTCCGCGCCGCTGAGCCGGGGTTCCTGCCGGCTGATGGGGCGGGGTGGGCCGTTGACGCGCGGATCGCGGCGTTGGCGGCGACGGTGGCGGTGCGTCGGCATGCCCGGGGGGTGGGTACCGGGGAGCGGGCGGGGCGGGATCTGCGGGATGTGCGGCTGCTGGTCGGTTCGGGTGGTGTGCTGCGGCATGCCCGGGGCGACGAGGCGGTGGGGGTGTTGGGTGCGGTGCTGGGCGATCATGCCGGTGGGTGGGCGTTGCCCCGGTCGGCGCGGTCGGTGGTGGACACCGACTATGTGTTGGCCGCGGCGGGGCTGCTCGCGGCGGATCATCCGGTGGCGGCGCGGGCGTTGCTGCGTCCCCTGCTCGGCTGAGCAGGGGTTGGTCGGGGCGACACGCCGGGGTGGTGGCAGCGACTCGTCGGGGGTGGGTTGACAAGGCCGGGGGTGTGCCACGTACCGTCTTTGAGTCCTACCACGGGAAGTGGCTGTTGTTCGCTTCGTCCCTTCGTCCGCTGGCCGAGCGACACGGTGCACGTCAAAGTCGCGGCGGCCAGGTCCAGCGGGCGGGGGTCGGCGGGGCGGCGCGAACCGGCCGCGGTTACCGGTGTTTGGCAGGGTGTGGTGCACGGCCAGTAGACAACGGCCCGACGGAGACAGCCAGTCGCCGTCCGGTCGGTCCGAAGGTCGGCGTGCCGCATTCGGCCGCATCGGCCGGGAGGGGCCTGGGAGCATCGGGGCGCGGCGTAGGCCGCGCCCCGACTTCGTTTTCCCGCCGGGCCTGGGTTCAGGTGGTGGTCGGGCCGGTGGTGGGGCGGGCCCGTACGTGCAGGCGTTCGCCCTGTGGGCCGAACAGGTTGAGCACTTCGGTGGGTTCGGGGCCGGGGTTGGCGACGCAGTGCGGGACCCGGGTGTCGAATTCGGCGACCTCGCCGGGTGCGAGCGTGAGGTCGTGGTCGCCGAGGCGCAGCCGTAGCCGTCCGGAGAGCACGTACAGCCATTCGTAGCCCTCGTGGGACTGGGGTTGCGGGTCGGCGGGGGTGTGTGGGGGCAGGATCTGTTTGAAGGCCTGAAGGCCGCCGGGGCGGCGGGTCAGCGGCAGGAATGTCATGCCGTGGCGGACGATGGGGCGGGCCCGTACCCGTGGGTCGCCGACGGTCGGCGCGCCGACCAGTTCGTCCAGTGGCACCTGGTGTGCGCGGGCCAGCGGTAGCAGTAGTTCCAGGGTGGGGCGGCGGTGTCCCGATTCGAGTCGGGACAGGGTGCTCACCGAGATTCCGGTGGTGTCGGCGAGTTCGCTCAGGGTGGTGCCGCGGTGTTTGCGTAGGGCCCGCAGTCGGGGGCCGACCGCCGCCAGCACCGCCGCCTCCTCGTTTGCCATAACAGCAACATTACTTGTCTTCGTTCCTGGTCGGATGCAGGGTGGGGGTCGACTGGTGACGAAGGAGCGGGGTATGGACGACAGATACGACGTGGTGGTGGTGGGCGGTGGGGCCGCCGGCCTGGCCGGCGCGCTGACGCTGGCCAGGGCGCGACGCAGCGTGCTGGTGGTGGACGCGGGTGAGCCGCGTAACGCGCCCGCCAGCGGGGTGCACAACTACCTGGGGCGGGAGGGTACGCCGCCGGCGCAGCTGCTGGCTGTCGGCCGCGACGAGGTCACCGGCTACGGCGGGCAGGTGGTGGCCGGCCGGGTCGACGGGGTGACCCGCGACGAGGCGGAATTCGTCGTTCTGATCGACGGCGCGCGTACGGTGCGGGCGCGGCGGCTGCTGGTCGCCACGGGGCTGGTCGACGAGCTGCCCGAGGTGCCCGGGTTGACGCAGCGGTGGGGTCGGGACGTGCTGCACTGCCCGTACTGCCACGGGTGGGAGGTCCGCGACCAGCGGATCGGGGTGTTGGCCAGTGGGCCGCTCGCCGTGCACCAGGCGCAGCTGTGGCGGCAGTGGAGCCCGCATGTGCGGCTGCTGCTGCACGAGAGCCCGGAGCCGGGGCCCGAGGAGACCGAGCGGCTGGCCGCCCGGGGCGTCACGGTGGTACCCGGTCGGGTTGCCGCGCTGGAGGTGGTCGAGGACCGGCTGACCGGGGTGCGGCTGGCCTCCGGTGAGGTCGTCGAGCTTGACGCGGTGGTGGTCGCGGCGCAAATGACCGCCCGGTCGGCGTTGCTGGAGTCACTCGGGTTGACCGCGGTCGACGTGGAGAACGCCGGTCACGTCGTCGGCCGGCAGATCCCCGCGGACGCGACCGGCGCCACGGCGGTGCCGGGTGTGTGGGTGGCGGGCAACGTGAGCGAGGTGTCCGCCCAGGTGATCCGTGCCGCCGGAGCCGGCCTGACCGCCGGCGCGATGATCAACATGGATCTGATGGAGGAGGACACCCGGGCGGCGGTGGCGGAGCACCGACGGCAGCGGGAGGTGATGTTCACCGAGGCCGCCTGGGAGGAGCGCTACCGGTCGCGCCCGGCGGTGTGGAGCGGCCGACCGAACCCGCAGCTGGTCGCCGAGGTGCAGGGACTTGCCCCGGGCCGTGCCCTGGATGTGGGCAGCGGTGAGGGCGCCGACGCGGTGTGGCTGGCCGAGCGGGGCTGGCAGGTCACGGCCGTGGACATCTCCACCGTCGCGCTGGCCCGGGCCGCCGAGCACGCGAAGGCCGCCGCCGGGCAGGTCGCCGAGCGCATCGAGTGGACCCACGCCGACCTGCTGCGCTGGTCACCGGCGTCGAGCGCGTACGACCTGGTGTCGGCGCAGTTCATGCATCTGCCGCCGGAGAACCGCAGGGAGCTGTTCGCCCGGCTGGCCGACGCGGTGGCCCCCGGCGGCCGGCTGCTGATCGTCGGGCACCATCCGCGGGACCTGCGGACCACGGCCCACCGGATGCACTACCCGGAGATGATGTACACCGCCGAGCAGGTCGCCGAGGAGCTGGACCCGGCCCGTTTCGAGGTGCTGGCGGCCCAGACCCGGCCGCGCCCGGCGGTGGATCCTGACGGGCGGGACATCGTCATCCACGACGCCGTGCTGCTCGCCCGCCGCCGGTAGCGCTCGTGCCGGTTCGGTGGGTGGCTTCGGTGGGCGGCGGCGCGGATCACCGGATCGCCCGGGTAGCCTTCGGCGCGTGATCGCGCCCGACTCGCCCGTGACGACCGTGGACCGTGCCGCCGCGTCCAGCCCGCCGAGGCGCCCGGCTCGCCCGGTGCGCCTGCCGGTGGCGGTGGCGATGGCGGTGGCCGCCGGGTTGGCGCTGCTGGTGGCGTTTCCCCCGTACGGGTGGTGGCCGCTGGCGCCGGTCGGTGTGGCGCTGCTGGCCGCCGCGACCCACCGGCGGCGGTTGCGTGCCGGCGCCGGACTGGGCTTCCTGACCGGTCTGGCCCTGTTCGCGCCGCTGCTGGCCTGGACAAACCTGCACACCGGCTACCTGCCGTGGGTGCTGCTGTCGCTGCTGCAGGCCGGCTACCTGGCGCTGCTGGGTGCGGCCACCGCGTGGGTGTCGCCGCTGGCCGACCGGTTCCCGGCGGGGTGGCCGGCGCTGACCGGGGTGCTGTGGGTGGGGCAGGAGGCGCTGCGTGACCGGACCCCGTTCGGCGGGTTCCCGTGGGGGCGGCTGGCGTTCGGTCAGGACGGCTCGCCGCTGCTGCGGCTGGCCGCGCTGGGTGGCGCGCCGCTGGTGACCTTTGCGGTGGCGCTGACCGGTGGTCTGCTCGTGGTCGGGCTCTGGTGGCTGCTGCGGGCGCGTCGAGCGGCCAGCGGCGGGTGGTGGGCGCCGGCGGCCGGGTGTGCCGCCGCGGTGGTGCTGGTGCTCGCCGGTGGGCTGCTGGTGCCGGTCGCGACGACCCGTCCGGGTGCGGCGGTCACGGTGGCCATCGTGCAGGGCAACGTGCCCCGGCTCGGCCTGGACTTCAACGCGCAGCGGCAGGCGGTCCTCGACAACCACGTCGACGCCACCATCGACCTTGCCGGTGAGGTCGCCGCCGGCGGTACGCCGCGCCCGGACCTGGTCGTGTGGCCGGAGAACTCCAGCGACATCGACCCGCTGCGCAACCCGGCCGCCGGGGCGCGGATCTCCGCAGCCGCCGACGCCATCGGCGTGCCGATCCTGGTCGGCGCCGTGCTGTTCGGGCCGGAGCAGGGACAGGTGCGCAACGCGGGGCTGTTGTGGCGTCCGGGCAGCGGACCCGACCTGGAGCAGCTGTACATCAAGCGGCACCCGGTGCCGTTCGCCGAGTACGTGCCGCTGCGCCGGATCGCCCGCATGGTCAGTGACCAGGTCGACCGGGTACGGGCCGACTTCGTGGCCGGCACCGAGCCAGGGGTGATCAACACTGGGTCGACGGTGCTCGGCGACGTCATCTGTTTCGAGGTCGCCTACGACGGGCTGGTCCGGGACACCGTCGTCGGCGGGGCGCAGCTGCTGGTGGTGCAGACCAACAACGCCACGTTCGACGTGGCCGAGGCGCGCCAGCAGTTGGCCATGGTGCGGCTTCGGGCGGTGGAGCACGGCCGGCCGGCGTTGATGGCCTCGACGGTCGGGGTGTCCGGGTTCGTGACCCCGGACGGCCGGGTAAGCGATGCCACTGGGTTCAACACCCGTGCGGTGGTGGTGCGGCAGCTGCGGCTGACCGACGGGCGCACGCTGGCCACCCGGGTGGGGGTGTTGCCGGAGGTGGTGCTGGCCGGGCTGGCGGTGGCCGCGTTGGCCGGCGCGGCGGTGCTGCGGCGCCGGTGGGCCGGTCGAGAGGGACAGGCGGCCGGCAGCCCGGGGTGAGGGGGCAGCGGTGGTGCACAGGACCGACATCCGTCCGGTGGTGACCGGGGTGCCCGCAGTGGGTCGGGTGCTGGTGGTCATTCCGACCTACAACGAGGCCGACAACGTCACGGCGATCGTGCGGCGGGTCCGTGAGGCCGCGCCGCAGGTGGAGATCCTGGTCGCCGACGACAACAGCCCGGACGGCACCGGCGAGATCGCCGAGGGCATCGCCCGCGCCGATCAGCGGGTGCACGTGCTGCACCGGGAGGGCAAGCAGGGGCTCGGCGCGGCGTACCTGGCGGGGTTCGCGTGGGCGCGGCGGCGTGGTTTCGACGCCGTGGTGGAGATGGACGCCGACGGCTCGCACGCCCCGGAGGACCTGCCGGCGTTGCTGGCCGCGGCCCGCGACGCGGACGTGGTGATCGGATCCCGGTGGACCAGGGGCGCCCGGGTGCTCAACTGGCCGTGGCGGCGGCTGCTGCTGTCGCGGTGCGGCAACATGTACGCGCGGCTGGCGTTGGGCATGCCGCTGGCCGACGCCACCGGCGGCTACCGGGTGTACCGGGCCAGCGTGCTGGACGCCCTGGACCTGGAATCGGTGTGCTCGCAGGGGTACTCGTTCCAGGTGGAGCTGTCCCGGTTGGCGCACCGGGCCGGTGCGCGGATCGTGGAGGTGCCGATCACGTTCGCCGAGCGGGAACGCGGCGCCAGCAAGATGAGCCCGCTGATCGTGGTCGAGGCGCTGTGGCGGATCACCGGCTGGGCGGTGTCCGACCGGCGTACGGCGGTGCGGCGCGGCCTGCGGGCCGCCACGGCGGGGCAGGCTCGGTGGCCCTGAGCGGGGGCGTGTCATGCTGGATGGACGGGACGCCTACGCCCGCCGGCGGGGCGGTGACGACGAGGCGCCGTGAGGCGGATGGGGTGATATGCGCCGAGCACTGAGGTTCGTACCGTTGGCCCTGCTGGTGTCCGTGGCCGCGGAAGTGGCCGTGTTCGTGGTGGTGGGCCGCGCGATCGGCTTCGGCGCGGCGACGCTGCTGGTGTTCGCGGCCTCGCTGTTGGGGCTGGTGCTGCTGCGCCGGGAAGGCATCCGGGCGTGGCGAGGGTTCCGGGAGGCGGCGCAGTCCGGCCGGCCGCCGGGCCGGCAGGTGACCGACGGGTTGGTGGGGCTGCTGGGCGCGTTGCTGCTGGCGACGCCAGGGTTGGTCAGTGGCCTGGTGGGGTTGGTGTTGCTGGTGCCGCCGGTGCGGCGGTTGGCCCGCGGTGGGATGCAGCGGACTGCCGAGCGGCGGGTGTCGTCGATGGCCGCCGGTGACCTGTTCGGGCCGCGCCGGGTACGGGTGTACCAGGGCGGAGGCCAGCAGTCGACGGACCGTCCGCAGCCCCCGGGCGGTCCGGGGCCGCAGCAGCAGCCCGCAGCCGGGCCGGGGCAGCCGGTGGTGGGAGACGGGACCGCCATCGAGGGTGAGATCGTGGAGCCGCGCAACGGCTGACACACGCACGCACGACGACGGCGCCCCCGGGAGATGATCTCCCGGGGGCGCCGTGTCGGTGCCGGGTCAGGCGCGGCCGCGGCGGGTGCGGACCTCCTGCAGCCGTTCGGCGAGGATGTCCTCCAACTCCGCGATCGACCGCCGCTCCAGCAGCATGTCCCAGTGGGTACGCGGCGGCTTGGCCTTCTTCTGCTCGGGCTCGTTGCCGTCGACCAGCCGGGCCACGCTGCCGTCGAACTTGCACTCCCAGGTGGTTGGCACCTCGGCGTCGACGGCGAACGGCACCTCGAACTGGTGACCCTTGGCGCACAGGTACTCGCGGGTCTGCCGCGGCGCGAGCTCGGTGTTGCGGTCGGATTCATAGCTGACCGCGCCCAGCCGGCTACCGCGCAGCATACGATCGCCCATGATCGACTTCCCCTCTTCGGTGGTGCAGGTCCTATCGGTGTAACGGTCCGTCTCCGCCGGGCCATTCCCACGGCCACGCCCCGACGGCCCGCACCCGACGAGGGTGCGGAGTCAAGGGTAACCGGCCATGACGTACGCCCGACGGGGTCGTCCCCGGCCGGGTCGTCTCGGCGGACCGCGCCGCCAGCGGGAATGGTAACCGGCCCGGGCAGCCGGCGTGGCGTCAGCGCCGGTGGCGCGCCGGACGTCGCCCGCTGCGTTCAGTCCTCGGCGTCGTGGGTGAGCAGGGCCAACTGGATGCGGTTGGTCAGCTCCAGCCGGGCCAGCGCGCTGGACACGTACGCCTTCACCGTGCCCACGGACAGGTACAGCCGGGCGGCGATGTCGGCGTTGGACAGCCCGGCGGCGACCGCCCGGGCGACCTCCCGCTCCCGCTCGGTGAGCAGCGCGAACCGTTTTCGGGCCTGCTGGCGGCGGTCCTCGGTCGGCCCGCCACCGCCGGCGACCCGCTCGATGAGGGTCCGGGCGACGCTGGGGGAGAGCACCGGCTCCCCGGCGGCGGCCCGCCGGACCGCGTCGACGATCCGTTCCGGTGGGGTGTGTTTGAGCAGGAAGCCGGCCGCACCCGCCCGCAACGCCTCGACCACCGTGGCGTCGGCGTCGAAGGTGGTCAACACGATCACCACCGGCCGGTGCCCGGCCCGGCTGCGGATGCCCCGGGTCGCCGCGATGCCGTCCAACAGCGGCATCCGCACATCCATCAGCACGACGTCGGGACGCAACCGGGTGACCGCGTCGGCGACGTCCACCCCGTCGGCGGTGTCGCCGACGACCTCCAGGTCCGGCGCGCCACCGAGCATCAGCCGCAGCCCGGTACGCACCAGCGCGTCGTCGTCGACGAGCAGCACCCGGATCCGTCCGCCCGCCGTCACGCCGGCCACGACAGCCGCACGGTCAGCCGGAACGATTCGTCGGCGACCGCGTGCTCCAGGGTTCCGCCGTCGAGGGCCACCCGCTCGGCCAGGCCGATCAGTCCGGTGCCGGCCCCCGGTCCGCCACCGGCGCCGGGCGGCATCGGGTTGCTGACCGTCACCGCCACCCCCGGCCCGGGGGCCGCCTCGACACGTACCGCGACGGGTGTGCCCGGCGCATGCTTACGGGCATTGGTCAATCCCTCCTGGACGGTGCGGTAGACGGTGCGTTGGGTGGCCGGACGCAGCGCCTCGGCGGTGCCCGGGGCACAGACCATCTCAAGGTTCACCCGCTGGTCGGCGGCCCGCGCCTCGGCGACCAACCGACCGATGTCGGACAGCCGTGGCTGTGGCGCCGCCGCGACGTCCTGCGGGCCTGCGGCGCGCAGCACGGCGAGGACCTCGCCCAACTCGTCCAACGCCTGCGCGGCGGTGTCGCGGATCACCTCCGTCGCCGCCCGCAGTTCGTCGGGCGTCAGGGGCTGCCCGGTGCCGGCCTGCGCCTGCGCCGTGCGGTACGCCAGCCCACCGGCGTGCACGGACAGCAGGGATATCCGGTGGGCGAGCACGTCGTGCATCTCCCGGGCGATGCGTTCCCGCTCGGCGCGGCGGGTGTCGGCCAGCCGCCGCCGGTGCTCCTGCCGCTGCCGTTGCGCATCACGACGCAGCCCGAGGATGAGCTGCCGGCGGGCCCGGGTGGCCATCCCCCAGCCCAGCGGCGCGAGGAACATCATGGCGACCACCGTCAGCGCCCCCGACGTGCTCATACCCGGCGGCGGATACTGCGCCGCGAAGTGCAGCGTCGGCACCAGGTACGCCAGCGTTACCAGCGACGCCGGCAGCCAGTCGCGGCGGATCGCGGCGGTGAACACCGCCACCATCGACGCACCGGTCGCCGTCCCGGCCACCAGCAGCGCCGGGACCAGAGCGATCGCCAGCGCCAGCGGAAACCGCCGCCGCCACCACAGGGCCAGACAGGCCACGGCACCCACCCACGGATCGACCGTGAGCATCCACTGCGGTACCGCCTGCGCGTAGTAGGCCGGCTGTCGTGCCCACTCGTCCAGGCCGACCAGCACGGCGCCGGTGAACAGCAGGAGGTCCACCGCCCAGTCGCGCAGCGTTCGGCGCGGTCGCGGTCGGGTCGGATCTGATTCGGCCAACTCCGCCGGCAGCAACCAGCGCGGCGCCCTGGTGCCCGACCGGGGCGCTGCCGGACTGCGTTCGCTCATCTGACGAGCCTAGGCAACGCCCGGCATCGGCTACCGCTATCCATCGACCAGTTCGCCCCCAACCAGTCGACCAAAATCCTGCCCCCACCCGCGCCGACCGGGGCGGCGGGGGCGCGGGCGGGTGGGGGTCAGCGGGTCGGGGTAAGGCGGGCCAGGGCGGCGGCGAGGTCACCGACCTGGCCGGCGAGCTGAGCCATCCGCTGCCGGGCCTCGTCGCGGTCGGCCTCGGTCTCGCGTAGGCGTACCGTCAGCTCGGCCACCTGGGCCTCGGCGGTGCTGACGGCCGTCCGGACGGTCCCCAGCTCGGCGCTCAGCGTGCCGATCCGGGCGGTGGCGGCGGCCAGTTCCTCGCCGGACTGCCGGGCCGCCTGCTGCGCCCGGTCGCGGTCGGCGTCGGCCTGCGCGCGGGCCGCCTGCGCCCGTTCGGCATCGGCGCAGGCCTCGGCGGCCTGCGCGGACGCCGATTCGGCAGCGGTGCGGGCCTGCGCGGCAGCCGCCCGGGCCAGCTCTGTGTCGGCGCGGGCGCGGTCGGCCTCGATCCGCAGCTCCGCGACGTCGGCCCGCAGCAGCTCGGCCTGCGCGATCGCCTCGGCGGCGGCCCGGCCGGCGCGCTCGGCGTCGGCGCGACCGGCGTCCCGTTCGGCGGTCAGCTCGGCCGACCGGCGCCGCTGCGCCTCCAGGTCGGCGAGCAGCGATGCCAGTTGGGCGCGGACGCTGTCCCGGTCGGACTCGGCCTGCGCCCGTAACGCCTGCGCGGCCGCCGACGCCCGGCCGGCCTCGTCGCGGGCCGCCTCGGCCCGCTCGGCCCGGTCGACGGCCGCCGCCGCCAACTCGCCGGCCTGGGCGGCGTCGGCCTGGGCGGCGTCGCGTTGTGCCGTCGCGGCCCGCGCCTGCCGGCGGTCCAGTTCGGCGCGGGCGGCAGCGTCCTCGGCCGCCCGCAGCGCCTCGTCGCGTTCGGTCTGCGCCGCCGCGACCTCACCGGCCGTCTCCGCGCGGACCTGCGCCACCTGCCGCTGCACCCCGGCCGGGGACAGCTCGGCGTGCAGCGCCTCGGTGAGGGTCTCCACGATCTGGTCGAGCCGATCCACGGCCTCCCAGGTGCGGGCCACCTGACCGGGCAGGCCGGGGGCGTTGCGGTGCCGCATCCGGCTGTTGCGGGAGGCACGCTGGCAGGCGCCGTCGTTGTCCCGGCAGTACCGGAACGGGCGGCCCGCGCCGGCGCGCTGCGGCACGTCGCGTCCGCAGTGGGCGCAGGGGCGGTACTCGGGGGTGGGCTGGGCGTCCATCGAACGGGCAGTCTAGTGGGCGGCCTGCGCGGTGAACGCCACCTCGGTCGCCTCGTCGGCGGCCAGCCGCACCACCGTCTCGCCGTACGGGCTGCGCACCCGTAGCCGCTGCGTCGCCTTGGAGACCAGTCGGGCGCGTACGGTGCCGGGTTGCCAGGCCAGCTCCGCCACCGTGATCCGCCCCGGGCAGGTGACCCCACGCAGGGTGCCCCCGGTCAGTCCGGGCAGTGGGGCCGGTAGGAGCCGCAGCCGGCCGGGCCGGCCCTGCACCAGCGACTCGATCAGCACGGCCGGCAGGGTGTGGGCGGCGTCGGCGTTGTAGGTGACCCGCCCGGGGTTGTGTGCGCTCATCAGCGACCGGAAGAACATGTCCCGGCCGATGATCTTCAGGAGGTTCGCCTGGACCAGCGGCCCGTCGTGCAGCCGGGCGGCGGCCAGTGCCCGGTGCAGGCTGCCGTGGGCGGACAGGTTCTCGTCACCGCGCCGCCGCAACGCCCGATGCGCCGCCGCCGCCAGCTCCGGGGTGTCCTCGGGGGTGATCTCACCCAGCGGCCACACCGGATACAGGTGGCTGACGTGCCGGTGGTTCTCGTCGGCGCGGTAGCCGGGCCAGGCCCACTCCGCCAGCGCCCCGTCCTGCTCGACCCGGTACGCGGGCAGCCGCGCCGCCAGGCGTACCCACCGGTCGTCGCCGGTCAGCGTGGCGGCCACGGTGAACGCGTGCCGCGCCGCGGCGATGTCCATCGTCGCGTTCACCGCCACGTGCACCGGGACACCCGTCGCGTCCAGCGGCCCGGTCTCCGCCGAGTACGACGGCACGAACCCCAGCGTCCCGTCGCTGTCGGTGGCGGTCAGCACGTCGGCGAGGAGTTCGGCCACCTCCACCAGCCAGCCGGCCACCTCGCCCAGCGGCTCCCCGGTCACCAGATGCTGCTCGTACAGCGGCAGCAGCAGCCAGTGTGCGCCCGGCAGCCACGCCGCGAACGGCCAGTCCGGGTGCAGGTGGAACAGGTGGCCGTGCTCGCCGTCGGTGCGGCTGGGAGCCAGCAGACCACGGGCGCCGTACACGGCGCGGGCGTTGCGCCGCCAGTCGTCGACCTGGTCGCCGACCAGCCGGGCGTGGGCGGCGGTGACCTCCGGCAGGGCGCCGACGGTCGCCGTGGCCAACTGCAGGTTCAGGTTGGCGTCGGTGGTGAAGTCACCCGCCCAGGCGGCGTCCCACGAGCCGAGCCACAGGCCGGTCAGCCGGGGCGGCAGCACACCGCTGGCGCTCAGCAGCAGGTACCGTCCGGCGTGGAACAGCCGCTCCAGCAGGGCCGTATCCGGGGTGTGCGGGTCAGCGGCCTGCCGGGCCAGCAGTTCACCCACCGGCAACGCGCGCTGCGCCGCCGGCACGTCCAGATCCAGGCTCACCCGCCGGTACGCCGGTGCGTGCCGCGCCGTGTGCCGGGCCAGCAGGGCGCCGTAGCGGGCGTCGCGGTGGCCGGCCAGCCGACGCGCCAGCGCTGCGCTGTGCCACCGGTGCTCCGGACGGTCGAGCACCGTCAGCAGCAGGGCCGGTCCGTGCACCAGCACACCGTCGGCGTCGACGGTCACCTCGCCGCGCAGCAGCGTCAACCCCTCGAAGCCGTACGCACCGCCGGCACGCGGGTAGCGGCCCCGTACCCGCAGGAAGACCAGCCCGTCACGCCGGTACGCCGACACCGCGTACCGCACCCCGGCGGGCCGTCCGGGCAGCTCGCCGGTGGCGCCGACCCGGCAGTCAGCCATGTCCAGGTGCGTGACGATCAGCCGATCGGCCCGGGAGACGAACGAGCGCCGCTGCCCACCGGCCCACTGCACCACCACCTCGCCGGTGTCGAAGTCGGTGTGCCGGCGGTAGTCGGGTGCCGCCGGCACACCGGCCGCGTCGACCGACCCGCCGGGCCCGCCGATCGGTTCGCCGGCCGCGTCGATGGTGAGGGCGAAACCCGGATGGAACGACTGCGTCCAGCGCAGCACCCCGTCGCCGGCCAACAGCCGGCTGGCCTCGGCCCGTCGACCGGCGAGGATCAACTCCCGGATCCGGGGCAGCAGGGCGGCCAGCCGTGGTGGGCGGGCGTGCCGGGTGCCGTTGGGCAGCACGAACCGGTGGTGGTTGACCACGATGCGTTCCGAGTGGGGCTGACCGTGCACCATGATCCCGTACTCGCCGTTGCCGGCGAGGAACGCGTCCTCCCAGCCGTCCGCCGGCACGGTGTCCCAGATCCGGTGGACCGGCCCGGTCACCGGGCCGCCGCCGTGCCGTCGCAGAACCGGGCCGCCGCCGTGCCGTCGCCCGCCGGGACCGGCTCGGCGGTCGCCGTGGCGGTGCTGTCCCGGACGGTCAACCGGGGTTCCAGCAGGGTCACCTCCGGCACCGGCTCCTCGTGCAGTTTGCGCATCAGCAGCGACACGGCCTGCCGGCCGATCTCCTCGGCGGGCACCGGCACCGAGGTCAGGCGCGGGCTCGCGTGTTCGGCGAACTGGTCCGGGCAGACCGCGACCACCGACACGTCGTACGGCACCCGTCGCCCCAGCCCGACCAGCGCCGCCTGCACCGGCCCGACCGCCGCCTCGTTCTGCACCACCAGCCCGGACAGCTCGGGATGCCGGGTGAACAACTCGACCACCCGAGCGTGCACGTCGGCGGCGTTCTCCTCGCAGGGCTCGGTGACCGCCTCGACGCCGTGCCGGTCCGCCGCCTCCACCACCCCGGCCCGGGTCCGATGCGCGAACCCGGTCTCCCGGTCGTAGACGGCGCTCGGCGCGCCGAGCAGCGCGATCCGCCGGTGCCCGAGTCCGGCCAGGTGCTCCACGCACACCTGGCCGGCGCGGTGGAAGTCCAGATCCACACAGGTCAGACCGCCGGTGTCGGCGGGCAGACCGATCAGCACGCTGGGGCGGCCCAACTCCCGCAGCAACGGCACCCGCGCGTCGTGCAGTTCGACGTCCATCACCAGGACCCCGTCGACGAGGGCGCCGGCGGCGATCCGGCGCAGCCCCTCCGGGCCCTCGTCGGAGGTGAGCAGCAGCACGTCGTGGTCGTGGCGGCGGGCGGAGGTCACCACGGCCGTGGCGAACTGCATCACCACCGGCACCTGGATGCCCGAACGCAGCGGCAGCACCAACGCGATCACGTTGGCGCGTCGGCTGGCCAGCGCCCGCGCCCCGGCGTTCGGGTGGTAGCCGAGCAGCCGGATGCTGGCCAGCACCCGGTTGCGGGTGAGTTCGGAGATGGCCCGCTTGCCGCTGAGCACGTACGACACGGTGCTCACCGCGACACCGGCGTGCCGGGCCACATCGGCGATGGTGGGCTGACCGGACGCCACGCGTCCGCGCCCGCTCACCGGGCCCCGCTCGCGCTGGGCAGCCGGGGCGCCTGCCCGACCGGCTCGCCGCGCACCGCGACGGTGCCCACCAGCCGCACGTCGGTCGCGGAGCGCCCGACCAGCACGGTGTGGGTGGCGTCCTCCACCACCTGGGCGTCCCGGTCGGCGTCCCACCACCCCAACTCGCCGGTGCGCAGCCGCAGGGTGACGGTGCGCCGCTCGCCGGGAGCGAGGACGAGTCGGGCGAAGTCCCGCAGCTGCCGCAGCGGCTGCTTGACCCGGGAGCGCCGCTGCCGGGTGTACAGCTGCACCACCTCCTCGCCGGCGCGCTCGCCGGTGTTGGTGACCTCCACACTGACCTCGACCTCCTCGCCGGCGCTCACCGTCGCCGCGCTCAGCCGCAGGTCGCCGTAGTCGAAGCTGGTGTAGGAGTGCCCGTGCCCGAACGGGTACAGCGGTTCACCCCGGAAGTACAGGTAGGTGGAGTCGGCGCCGATCACGTCGTAGTCGAGCAGGTCCGGCAGGTCGGCGACGTCGGCGTACCAGGTCTGGGTGAGCCGGCCGCCGGGCTCGGCGTCGCCGAGCAGCACGTCGGCCAGCGCGGTGCCGTGCTCCTGCCCGCCGTGCGAGGACCAGAGCAGCGCCGGCAGATGCTGCTGCGCCCAACCGAGGGCGTACGGATAACTGCTGGTCACCACCAGCACCGTGCGCGGGTTCGCGGCGTGCACGGCCCGCAGCATCGCCTCCTGCCGGGCCGGCAGGGCCAGGTCGACGCGGTCCTCGGTCTCCCGTCCGTTGATCATCGGGTGGTTGCCGACCGTCACCACCGCCACGTCGGCGTCGGCGGCCAGCGCGGCGGCCTCCGCCGCACCGTCGGCGACCAGGTCGATACCGAAGGGGGTACCGGCGCAGGTGTCGTCGCCGTCGACCCGTAGCCGTCCCTCGTCGTCGACGGTGACGTACCGGTCGGTGCCCAGATGACGCAGCAGCACCGTGCCGTCGGGCAGCGGGTCGAACTGGAAGGTCTCCCGGACCACCCAGCCACCCGGCCCGGGACGGTCGTTGACGAGGGCGCCCTCGTCGTCGGCGCCGACGTGTCGGCCGTTGCCGACGGCCCGCAGCGCCACGGTGTCGCGTCCCCAGTCGAACACGTCGAACCAGGTGGCGTCGGTGCCGACGGTCAGCGGGCCACCTGCGGTGCCCTCGGGGCACCGCACGTAACGGTCACCGACCCGCAGGGCGATGCGGTCGGTGCCCGGATGGGTGGTGACCTCCGGCAGCCGCCCGGCCAGCCCTCGGTACGCGGTCACCGCGTACGGCAGGGTGCCGCTGTACCAGTCCTCGTGGACGACGTCGGCCAGCGGGCCGAGCACCGCGATCCGCAGCCCGGCGGCCAGCGGCAGCAGCCCGGTGTTGCGCAGCAACACGATCGACTGGCGGGCGGCCTCCCGGGCGAGGTCCCGGTGGGCCGGGCAGTCGACGACCTCGGTGCCGGTGTCGGCGTACGGATCGGTGTGCGGCGGGTCGAGGTCGCCCAGACGCAGCCGCACGGAGAGGATGCGGCGGACCGCCCGATCCACGTCGGCGGGGGCGAGCAGGCCCCGCCGCAGCGCCTCGGTCAGCCGTTCGCGGGTGGGTGCGCTGTCGGCGTCGTCCTCGGTGAAGCTGTCGATCCCGGCGCGCAGCGCGGCGGCGTACCCGCTGACGTGGTCGGCCAGGTGGCCCTGCACCCCGGCGATGTTGGTCACCGCGCCGGCGTCGCCGACGACCATCACCTCGTCGGGCGCCCAGCGGCGCAGCTCGCCGTTGATCAGCGGGCTCAGGTGGGCCGGCACCCCGTCGACCAGGTTGTAGGAGGCCATCGCGGCGACCGCCGCGCCGGCCGCGATGGGGGCGCGGAACGCCGGTAGCTCGTACTCGTGCAGCACCCGGGGTGGCAGGTCGCTGGAGGTGGTGGCCCGGTCGGTCTCGTTGTTGTAGCCGAGGAAGTGCTTGATGGTGGGGGCGGTACGCAGCCGCTCGGGATGGTCGCCGCGCAGGCCCTCGGCGTAGGCGGTGGCGAGCCGGCCGGTCAGCCACGGGTCCTCGGACCAGCCTTCCTCGTTGCGTCCCCAGCGTGGGTCGCGCAGCGGGTTGACCACCGGCGCCCACACGTTGAGGCCGACCCGGCCGGGGTCGGCGTGGTGCATGGCGCGTACCTCGCTGCCCACGGCGACGCCGACGGCGCGTACCAGGTCGGGGTTCCAGCTGCTGGCCAGGCCGATGGCCTGGGGAAATACGGTGGCCGGGCCGAGCCAGGCGACGCCGTGCAGCGCCTCGGTGCCGGTCCGGAAGGCCGGCAGGTCGAGCCGGGGCACGGCCGCCTGCCACTGGTGCAGCAGGCCGATCTTCTCCGCCAGGGTGAGCCGGGCCAGCAGGTCGTCGATCCGATCACGGGCTGAGGGCGTGGTGCGGTCGGTCATGGTGCATCGCCTTCCAGTGCCCGGCACGCCGGTTGTCGAAGCGCTTCGACGGCGGATGGCCGAGCGGCATCGCAGGTCATGGTGGGAGGACGGTCGTCGGCCCGGACGCTGGCGAAGCGCTTCGACAACCGTGCGAAGCAAGCCGCCCCGGATGCCCGAACGGAGCGGCTGACTTCGAGGTTGGCACCCCCGAGGCGATCGGGTCAAGACTCGGCGCCGGCGGTACGCCGGCGCGGCCGGGATCAGCGGACGGGCAACCGTCCCGCTTCGACGGTGGCCAGCGCGGCGGTCGCACCGCCGAGGGCTGCCGCGGCGTCCAGCGTGGAGGCCTCCAACCGGCAACCACCGGCGCCCGGCACGTGGGCCCGCGCGGCCAGCTCCGATCGGGCCGCCGGCAGCAGCCAGGGTGCCAGCGCCGCGAAGTGGTCGCCCACCACCACCGCCTCCGGGTTGAGCAGGTCGGTCAGGACCGCCACGCCGCGCCCGAGCTGCCGCCCGGTCTCGGCCAGCCCGCTGAGCACGGTGGGGTCGTCGTGGCGGGCCAGCGCGACGATCCGCGCCAGCTCCGGCAGGTAGTCCACGACCGGGCCGTCAGCCTCGGCATCGGGCAGCAGCCGACGTACCACGGCGGGCAGCCCGACCAGGGCGGTCAGGCAGCCACGGGCTCCGCAGGCGCACGGCGGACCGGCCGGGTCGATCGGCAGGTGCCCGATCTCGCCGGCGAAGCCCCGGCCACCCCGCAGCAACCGGCCGGCGGCGACGATGCCCGCGCCGACGGTGAGCCCGCCGGTGAGGTGCACCAGGTCGGTGATGCCCGCGTACGCACCGTGCCGCTGTTCGGCCAGGGCGGCGAGGTTGGCGACGCTGTCGACGCCGACGGCGAAGCCCGGATCCCGCAGGGCGGCGCGCAGCTCGGCCGCGACCGGCACGTCCCGCCAGCCCAGGGCGGTGGCCAACGGCACCGCGCCGGCGGGGTCGACCAGCCCCGGCACGCCGACGGTGAGGCCCTGGACGGTGCGGCCCGTGGCGGTGACCCGCCCGATGGCCCGACGGGTGAGCGCGGTCAGCGCGCGCAGCGTCTCGGTGGGGGACACGGTGGTCGTGGCGAAGGCCCGCCGCCAGGTGAGCAGCCGGTTGCCGCCCAGGTCGATGGCGACGGCCACCAACTCGTCGGCGCCGATCTGTAGGCCCAGGGCGGCGTAGGGCTCGCCGTCGAGCACCAGCATCGTCGC
This sequence comes from Micromonospora phaseoli, assembly GCF_900109115.1. GTDB lineage: Bacteria > Actinomycetota > Actinomycetes > Mycobacteriales > Micromonosporaceae > Micromonospora > Micromonospora phaseoli. Next base: position 93,229 of record NZ_FNYV01000002.1, on the reverse strand, counting down.
CGGTCGGCCGACCCGGTTCTCGGTGAGCCCGGTCTCGCGGACCAGCCGCTGTGTGATCAGCTCGGCCACCAGGCTGGAGACGGTGGCCTTGTTGAGCCCGGTTCGCGCGGCGATGTCGGCCCGGGAGCAGGGGGCGTGCAGGCGTACGTGCCGCAGGACGACGGCCCGGTTGGCGACCCGCACGTCGCCGAGGTCCGTCGGCTGCGGTTCGTTGTGGATGCTGATCACGATCTGCCCGCTCCCTGCGCCGGTGTCACGGTGCGCGCCCATCATCGCGTACCGCGCTGGCGGGACCGACCAGGCCGCCCGCCTGTCTTGTGGGACGGATCACCGTCGATTAGTTTGTTCGGCTAGAACCCCAACTAATCTTAGCCGGAGCGATCGGCTCCGCAAACCGTTACCGATAACGAAGGGAGTGCGCCGTGAAGCCTTCCCTGCCAGGCGCATCCACCGACCGCCGGACCATGCTGCGGCTGCTCGGCCTCGGCGCAGCCGCTACCGTGGGCGGCACCGCCCTGGCCGGGTGCAGCAAGGAGGCCGGCAGTCAGGGCAGCGCCACCAGCGCCGACGCCATCAAGGCCGTACTGCCCACCTACCAGCGGGTCGAGCTGCTCAAGCCGGACATCGCCGGCGAGGGGCCGATCCCCGACGGATACCTCAGCTACCCGAGCCAACTCGTCGACGCGGTCACCGAGGCGCCGGGCCGGGGCGGCCCACCGATCAAGACGATGAGCCCCTGGTGGGGGCCGGCCCCGCCACCGCTGGGCCGCAACGCGTACCTGGCGGCGGTCAACGGCAAGCTCGGCGTCGAGGTCGACCCGAGCCTGCAGGACGGCAACACCTACGCCGACAAGCTCAACGCCATGCTGGGCGCCCGCGACGTGCCCGACCTGCTGTGCGCGCCGAACTGGGAGGTCGACAAGGTCGCCCGGTTCTCCGACGCGGTCAAGGCGCTGTTCACCGACCTGACCGACCATCTCAAGGGCGACGCCGCCGCGAAGTACCCCTACCTGGCCTCGCTGCCGAGCGGCGCCTGGGAGTACTCCGTCTGGGGCGGGCGACTGTACGCGGTGCCGTTCCCCACCGACGGGCCGTTCGCCTACGCCCTGTTCCACCGCCGGGACCTGCTGGACCCCGCCGGCCTGGCCGCACCGACGACCCCGGAGGAGCTGTACGAGTTCGGCAAGAAGGCCACCGACCCGGCCAAGGGGGTGTGGGCCTTCGGCAGCGTCTTCGAGATGGTCCAGCAGTTCTTCGGCTGCCAACAGACCTGGCGCAAGAAGCCCGACGGCGGCCTGGAGCACAAGTACGAGAACCCGGCCTTCGCCGCCGCGTTGGAGTTCACCGCCCGGTTGTTCGCCGAGGGCCTGGTGCACCCGGACACCGCGGCCAGCCGGGGCGCCGACGAGAAACAGCTGTTCAAGGCCGGAAAGATCCTGATGTACCAGGACGGGCTCGGCGCCTGGCAGGGCATGCAGAGCGAGCGGGTCAAGGAGCTGTCCACCTTCGACATGCAGCCGCTGCCGGTCTTCGGCGCCAGCGGCGGTCAGCCGGTCATCTGGGGCAGCGAGAAGCCGGTCTTCTGGACCTTCCTCAAGAAGGATCTCGCCCCCGAGCGGGTCGACGAGCTGCTGGGGGTGCTCAACTGGTGCGCCGCGCCCTTCGGTAGCCGGGAGTTCGAACTGCGCGAGTTCGGCGCGGAGGGGCAGCACTTCAGCCGGGGCGCCGACGGCACACCGACCCCGACCGAGCTGGGTCGCAAGGAACTCGGCGCCCAGTACACCCACATCGGTGGCCGGGTGCCGGTCAAGGTGCGCAGCGGCGACACCCCGGAGTACGTGCAGGACTACATCGGCTACTACCGCAAGCACATCGCGACGATGGAGAAGGACCTGTTCGCCGGCATCAAGCTGGAGCTGCCGGCGAACTGGTCGAAGAACCTCCAGCCGACCGACGACAAGATCCGCGACATCGTGCGGGGCCGCCGCCCCGTCGGCGACATCGAGCAGGTGCGCAAGGAGTTCATGGACACCGGCGGCGAGGAGGGACGCGCGTTCCACGAGAAGGCCCTCGCAGACAACGGCCGATGAGCATGCGTACGCGGCGCAGGGGCAGCCCCACATGAGCGCGCCCTCCGTCACACCGACGCCCGGCCGGGAGACACCGGCCGGGCGTCCGCCGCCCCGCCGCCCGCGACGCAACCGGCGTACGCTGCGCGCCCGGCTGCGCCGCGACTGGCCGCTGCTGGCGATGGCCGCGCCCGCGGCGGCGCTGCTGCTGGTCTTCCACTACCTGCCCACCCTCGGCAACATCATCGCCTTCCAGGACTACAACCCGTTCGTCGGCGACGATCCCCTCGACGCGTTCCTGAACAGCGAGTGGATCGGCTTCGGCAACTTCGAGGCGCTCTTCCGCGACCCGGCGTTCTGGGACGCGGTGCGCAACACGCTGACCATCACCGCCTTCCAGCTGGTCTTCTTCTTCCCGCTGCCGATCATGCTGGCGATCCTGCTCAACAGCATCGTCTCCGGCCGGGTACGCGGTTTCGTGCAGAGCGTGGTCTACCTGCCGCACTTCTTCAGCTGGGTGCTGGTGGTGACGTTCTTCGTGCAGATGTTCGGCGGGGCCGGGCTGCTGGCCCAGGAGATGCGCCAGGCCGGCCTGGAGCCCTGGGAGATCATGACCAACCCGGACACGTTCATCGTGCTGGTCACCGCCGAGTCGGTGTGGAAGGACCTCGGCTGGGGCGCGATCGTCTTCCTGGCGGCGCTGTCGGCGATCGACCCGAACCTGTACGAGGCGGCGGCCGCCGACGGCGCGGGGCGGTGGCGCCGGTTGTGGCACATCACCCTGCCCGGTCTGCGTCCGGTCATCGTGCTGCTGCTCATCATGCGGCTCGGCGACGCGCTGTCGGTCGGCTTCGAGCAGTTCATCCTGCAACGCGAGGCGGTCGGCCGGGAGGCCGCCGAGGTGCTCGACACCTTCGTCTACTACCAGGCCATCAGCACTCAGCAGTGGGGACTCGGGGCGGCGGCGGGCCTGTTCAAGGCGGTGGTCGGGTTGGCCCTGATCCTCACCGCGAACAAGATCGCGCACCGGCTCGGCGAGCAGGGGGTGTACTCCAAATCATGACTGCCCAGCTCAGTGGTGTCGGCCCGGTGCCGGCGGCGCCGGTGACGGCGGGACCGCCACCACCGCCTCGTCCACGGCGGCGCTCAGGCCGGCCGGTCTGGGAAGGCCCGCCCTCGGTGCCCGGCACCCTCGCCAAGGCGGTCGCGCTCACCCTGCTGGTGGCGGCGGTGCTGGTGCCACTGTGGGCGGTGCTGGTCACCAGCCTGGCCTCCCGTGGCACGATCGACGACGCGGGCGGCATGGTGATGGTGCCACGGGAGATCGACCCGTCGGCGTACATCACCATCTTCAGCGGCGGCGACGTCACCCGGGCAGTGTGGATCAGCACCCTGGTCACCGTGCTCGGCACCACGCTCAGCCTGGTGCTCACCGTACTGGCCGCGTACGGCCTGTCCCGGCCCGGCTCGGTGGCCCACCGCGGTCTGCTCTTCTACTTCCTGCTCACCTTCCTGATCTTCCCGGGGCTGGTGCCGAGCTACCTGGTGGTCACCGGGCTGGGCCTCAAGGACAACATCTGGTCGCTGATCCTGCCCAGCGCGATCAGCGTGTTCAACCTGGTGGTGATCCGGGCGTTCTTCATGAACGTGCCGGCCGAGCTGCTGGACAGCGCCCGCATCGACGGCGCCGGCGAGCTGCGCATCCTCACCCGGATCGTGCTGCCGCTGTCCCGGGCGGTGATCGCCGTGGTGGGCCTCTTCTACGCCGTCGGCTACTGGAACGCGTACTTCAACGCGGTGCTCTACATCGACTCGAACGACAAGTTCCCCATCCAGCGGGTGCTGCAGAGCTACATCCTGGCCGGGCAGTCGCCGAACGTCTCCGGCACGGCGGTGAGCCTGCCCGGAGTGACCGCGTATCCGCCGACCCTGGCCGTCAAGATGGCGGTGGTGGTGGTGACCGTCATCCCCGCCGTGATCATCTACCCCTTCGTGCAGCGGCACTTCACCAAGGGCATGATCACCGGAGCGGTGAAGGGCTGACCGGACGGCCCCGTCCCCGCGCGGCGCCCGGCTCCGTCCGATCGGGCGCCGCGCGGGGACGGTCAGCCCGGTGCGGGAAACAGCCCCGCGAAGGGCACGACGGTCACCACCGCACCGTTGAGCAGTGACCGGGCCGGCTGGTCGGCCTCGCCGACCCCGGCGAAGGCCAGCTGCCCCACCCGCAGCGGCCCCCACGTCCGAATCCGCAACTCGTCGCCGTCGCGGACCGCCTCGATGATCGTGTCGCCGTCGACGTCGTGCACCACCGTCCGGCCGTCCACCGCGCCCCAACTGACCACGGTGACCTCCTGGAACGGGCCGTCACCGACGGTGGCCTGCGGCTCGACCAGCGGCAGCAGCGTGCCCCGGCGCACATACAGCGGCATCCGGGCCAGGGGCGCGCTCACCCGCAGGTGCTGGCCACCCCGATGCCGCTCGCCGGTGCCGGCGTCGATCCAGTCGTCGCCGACGGGAAGGTAGACGTCACGCCGGCCGGACCGGTCGATGACCGGCGCGACGAGCAGGTCCTCACCGAGGCGGTACTGCAGGTCGGTGGTCCAGGCCGTCGGGTCGTCCGGGGTGTCGACCAGCAGGGCCCGCATCATCGGTACGCCGGTGGCGGCCGCCTGCACCGCGGCCGACCAGAGGTACGGCATCAGCCGGTAGCGCAACCGCAGCGCGGACACCGCGAGCCGTTCCGCCTCGGCCGGGAACTCCCAGGGCAGCCGGCTGCTGGTGCCGTGCAGTCGGACCAGCGGCGACAGCGCACCAAACTGCGACCAGCGGACATAGAGGTCCGGCTCGGGGACGCCGTGGAACCCGCCGGTGTCGTGGCTCCAGAACGGCACTCCGGACAGACCGTGGGACAGCCCGCCACGCAACGTGCTGGCCAGCGCCGGCCAGGTGGCGTTGGAATCGCCGCTCCACTGCGCGCTGTGCCGCTGCCCGCCGAGGTACGACGAGCGGGCCCACACCGCCCGGTGGCCGGCGACCTGCTCGGTGACCTCGGCGACCACGTCGTTGAAGAGCAGCGCGTACACGTTGTGCAGCTCGACCCCGGTCATCCCGTTGTGCGCCACCGCGTCGGCCGGTACGCCCTCGGCGAAGTCGGTCTTGAACACCGCCACGCCCTGCTCCAGCAGCGGACGCAGCAGCCCGGTGAACCACTCGACCGCCGCCGGGTTGGTGAGGTCCACGATGGCGCAGGGCGGGTAGCTGCCGTGCCACACGTCGGCGACGTACGTGCGCCCGTCCGGCCGGCGCAGGAAATAGCCGGCCCGGTCGGCTTCGGCGTAGCGGGGGCTCTCCGTCATCAGGTACGGGTTCATCCAGAGACAGACCCGGAAACCCTGCTCGGTGAGGGTACGCAGCATGCCCGCCGGGTCGGGGAACGCCTCGTCGTCCCAGCGCAGGTCCGACCAGCTGCCGGCGACCTGCCAGTAGCAGTCCAGGTGCAGCACGTCACACGGGATGCCCCGCTCGCGGATGCGGGTCGCCCGGTCCAGCACCCGCTGCTGGCTGTCCGGGTAGAAGCCCGAGGAGATCCAGGTGCCGAAGGCCCACCGTGGCGGCAGGTACGGCCGGCCGGTCAGCTGGTCCAGGCGGTCCAGCACCTCGGCGGGGGTCGGTCCGGCCAGCACGTAGTAGTCGAGCAGGTCGTCGGGGACCAGGATCTGCACGGCGCTGTGGGTGGACTGGCAGACGTCGAACTGCACCGGCATGCCGCTGTCCACCAGCACCCCGTAACCCCGGTTGGAGAGGTAGAACGGCACGTTCTTGTGCGCGCGGTCGGACTCGCCGCCGAAGGCGTCGAAGTTCCACATCAGGGCCCGCTGGCCGCGTTTGTCCAGTGGGGTGAACTTCTCACCGAACCCGACGAACCGCTCGTCGCCCGGCGCGACGAAGCTCTCGTGCCAGGCGACCCGCACCCCGTCGGCCGTGGAGTGTCCGAACGGGAGGGTACGCCGCCGGCCGCTGATGTCGACCGTGCCCGGATCCTGTTCGAGCAGCAGCGAGCCGTCGGGACGCAGGAACCGGATCCGCCACGGGTCGAGCCGGATCTCGGCGACGACCGCGCCGGCGTCGACGCGGACGTACCGGTCCTCGACGATGACCGTCGCCGCCGGGGTGCCTGGATGCACCAGCGGCATGAGGCGGGCGGAGCGGCTGCGCGCCTGCGGGTCTTCGGCCAGGCGTACCCGGATCACGCCGTCGCCGGCCGCGTCGACGCGTACCACCGTCGTCACGCCGTCGGTCAGCGCGGCCTTGAAGGTCGCGCCGTGCGGATCGGTGCCGGCGACCTCGGCCCGACCCAGCACGGCCGGGCCGTCCTGGCCGGGCGCGCGCACCGGCAGGTCGGGCGGGTCGGCGACGAAGGTCTCGTACGGCACCAACGGCGGTCGGTACGGCATCAGCGTCTCCTCGATGACGTTCGAGCGGTGCCGACAGTTTCTTTAACTTCCCAACGAAATGTCAACGACGATCGCCGATCCCGGAAGCATCCACGGCGTTGACATGGGGAAAGCTGGTCAATAGTTTGGGTGCTTCCTCAACTAAATTGGCGGGGTGGTGGCGATGTGGACCGACGGCCGGCTCTGCTACGGCGGTGACTACAACCCGGAGCAGTGGCCGGCGCAGGTCTGGGCCGAGGACGTCACGCTGATGCGCCAGGCGAAGGTCAACCTGGTCACCGTCGGCGTGTTCGCCTGGTCGCGGCTGGAACCGGCCCCCGGCCGGTACACCTTCGACTGGCTCGATGAGGTGCTCGACCTGTTGCACGACGGCGGCATCCGGGTCGCCCTGGCCACCCCCACGGCCTCGCCGCCGCCGTGGTTCTCCCTGTCCCACCCGGGCGCGCTGCCGGTCACCGCCGACGGGGTACGCCTGCACCACGGCAGCCGGGACACCTACTGCGCCGCCGCCCCCGCCTACCGGGACGCCGCACGTCGCGTCGCCGCCGCCCTCGCCGACCGGTACGCCCACCATCCGGCCCTCGCGCTGTGGCACGTACACAACGAGTACGGCACCATCTGTCACTGCGAGCAGACCGCCCGGGCGTTCCGCCGCTGGCTCAGCGCCCGCCACGGCGACCTGGCCAGCCTCAACGACGCCTGGGCAACCAGCTTCTGGGGCCAGCACTACTCCGACTGGGCGCAGATCAGCACCCCCCGGGCCACCCAGTACCTGGCCAACCCGGGCCACCTGCTGGACTTCCGCCGCTTCTGGTCGGACACCCTGCTCGCCGCGTACACCGAACAACGCGACCTGCTGCGCGCCGCGAACCCGGCGATCCCGATCACCACCAACTACGTCCTCGGCGACTGGGTGCCGGTCGACCATGCCCGCTGGGCCAGCGAGGTGGACCTGGTCGCCATCGACCACTACCCGTCAGCCGTCGACGGCGGCGCCGAGGAGCAGACCGCGCTCGCCGCCGACCTGGCCCGCGGCTGGGCCCGGCACGCCACCACCCGCCGGCCGGTCACCGTGCCGTCGGACACCGCCACCCCACCCGACCCCGCACCGGCATGGCTGCTGATGGAGAGCGCGCCCAACCAGATCCACACCGCCGGTCGGATGCACACCAAGGAGCCCGGGCGGATGCTGCGGCACAGCCTCGCCCACGTCGCCCGCGGCTCCCACGGCGCGATGTTCTTCCAATGGCGGGCCCCCACCGGCGGAGCCGAGCGCTTCCACTCCGCCCTGGTGCCGCACGCCGGACCGGACAGCCGGGTGTTCCGCGAGGCCGTCGAGCTCGGCGGCGCGCTGGAACGGCTCACCGAGGTACGCGGCGACGTAGAGGCCAGCGTGGCGCTCACCGTCGACGCGGCCAGCGGCTGGGCGCTGCGCCACCCGGGCCTCCCGTCGAGCCGCCTGGACCACCACGCGGAGGTGACCGCCGCCCACCGGGCCTTCTGGCGTGCCGGGTACGCCTGCGCCACCGTCAGCCCCGGCGACCCTCTCGACGGTTACCGGCTACTCGTCCTGCCCGCCCTGTACCTGGTCGACGACGCCACCACCGGCTGGTTGCGTGAGTACCTCCACGGCGGCGGTCACCTGCTGGCGACGTACCTCAGCGGCACCGCCGACGAGCACGCCCGGGTGCGGCTCGGCGGCTACCCGGGTGCCCTGCGGGACCTGCTCGGTGTCCGGGCCGAGGAGTTCCACCCGCTCGCCGACGACGACCACGTCCGCCTCTGCGACGGCGGGACCGCACGGATCTGGACCGAGACGCTGCGCCTGGCCGGAGCGGAGGTGGTCAGCTCGTACGACGGTGGGGTGCTGGACGCGATGCCCGCCGTCACCCGTCATCGCACCGGCGCCGGAACCGCCTGGTATGTCTCCACCCGGCCCGACGACGCCACCTACCGTCGACTCGCCGACACCGCCGCGCAGGCGGCCGGCGTCGTCCCGGTCTGCCCCGCCGCGCCCGACGGTGTCGAAGCGGTACGCCGCCGGCACGCGGACGCGAGCTGGCTCTTCCTGTTCAACCACACCGACCGGCAGCAGCGCGTGCCGGCACGGGGCGTGGAGTTGCTCTCCGCGACCCCGGTCGAGACGGCGGTGACGCTGCCGCCCGGCGGCGTCGCGGTGCTCCGCGAACGGGGCTGACCGTGCCGGTCAGGGCGTGGCGACGGCGGCGCGGGAGCGGTCGGCGGCGATCCGCACCGCCATGGCGGCCAGCACCGTGCCCATCAGCAGCCGCTGTACCCGCAGCCACAGCGGTCTGCGGCTGAGGAAACCGGCGATACCACCGGCGGTCAGCACGATCAGCGCGTTCACCGTCAACGCCACGGTGATCTGGGTCAGCCCGAGCAGCAGGCTCTGCGCCGCCACGTTCCCGCGGGCAGGGTCGATGAACTGCGGCAGCAGCGAGACGTACAGGATGGCGATCTTCGGGTTGAGCAGGTTGGTGACCAGGCCCATGGTGAACAGCCGCCGGGTCGGGTCCGGTGGCAGCGGCGCCGGAGTGAACGGCGAGTGCCCGCCCGGACGCACCGCCTGCCACGCCAGCCACAGCAGGTACGCCGCGCCGGCCAGCTTGACCACCGTGTAGAGCGCGGGCACCAGCACGAAGACGGTGGCGATGCCGGCCACCGCCGCACCGAGGTAGACACCGAAACCGGCGGCGACCCCCAGCAACGAGATCAACCCGGCCCGCCGACCCTGCGTCACCGACCGGGACACCAGGTAGACCATGTTCGGCCCCGGCGTCAGCACCAGCCCCAGGGCGACCAGCGCGATCCCGACAACCCCCGCCGTACTCACCATTGCCTGCCCCCCGTCCCACGTCGGTTCCTGAGCCTAGGCGACCGGGGAATGCCGGCGGGGGTGGCGACGCTGCTCATCAGGGAGATCGCAGTCACGTTACGGTTGCCCTGGGAGGTGGCGATCCTTGGACAAGGCGTGGGAGGCCTCGGTCGAGGCTCAGATCCGGTCGGCGCAGGAGCGCGGAGAGTTCGACCACCTGCCCGGTGCGGGCAAACCCATCCCCGGCCGGGGGCTGCCCTATGACGAGTCCTGGTGGATCAAGAGCTTTCTGGAACGCGAACAGCTACCCACAGACCTGCTGTTGCCCGCCCCGCTGCTGCTGCGTCGCCGGATCGAACGCCTACCCGACGAGGTCCGCGAGCTACCCACCGAGCAGGCTGTGCGGGCGTGCGTCGCCGACCTCAACGCCGAGGTGATGGCCTGGCTGCGCAATCCCTCCGGCCCGAAGGTCGTGGTGCGTCCGGTCAACGCCGACGCCGTCGTGGCGCGCTGGCGGGCCGACCGTCGCGCCGCCGCTGCCGGCCCACCGGCTCCCGCCGGCCGCCCGGCGTCGCCCGCGCCCCGGCGGGCGTGGTTTCCGTTCCGCCGCCGCACCGCCTGACTTCGCCGCGCGGCTCGCCCGATCCCGTTGCGGGCCGTTTGCCGGCACGAGGGGTGTCGACTAGGGTCGCTCGCGTGACTGCCGGGTCGGCCATTGGCCACGAGCGGACGGGGTACCCGGTCCGCCGGTGAGGCGGGTGCGGGCCCGAGGCCCGCCGCCCTCCAGGCACCCCGCTGCGCCCGCTTCGAGGCGCCCACTGTTTCACGCCGCGCCGCTGACGGCGCGATCCTCGCCGTGGCCACCGGCGTCTCCGACGTGGCCGACTCCTGTCACCGCAGAAGGCTGAGCATGCCGAACGACTTCAACCAGCAGATCATCGACGAGTTCCGGGCCAACGCCGGCCGGGTGGGCGGCCCGTTCGAGGGCGCCCGACTGATCCTGCTCACCACCACCGGAGCACGCACCGGCGCCGGACACACCACCCCGGTCGCCTACCTGCCCGACGGCGGGCAACGGATCCTCGTGATCGCCTCCGCCGCGGGCGCCGAACGGCATCCGCAGTGGTACCGCAATCTGGTCGCCGACCCGCAGGTCACCGTCGAGGACGGGACATTCACCTACTCGGCGCGCGCCGAGGTGCTCACCGGCGACGAGCGGGACCGCCTCTTCGGCAGAGCAGCGCAGGACGACCCCGGTTGGGCCGACTACCAGGCGAAGACGTCCCGGGTGATCCCGGTGGTGGCCCTCTACGAGCAGGCCGGCGGGCCGCCGGACGCGCCGTCGTGGGGCGCGGCCCTGAAAATGATCCATGACGCGTTCCGACGGGAGCTGGCGCTGATCCGTGCCGAGGTGGACCGCTCCGGGCCGGCGCTCGGCGCCCAACTGCGGGTGAACTGCCTCACGGTCTGCGCCGGTCTGCACGGCCACCACTCCAACGAGGACGCGGGCATGTTCGCCGGCATCGGCGCACAACGCCCCGACCTGGCCCCCGTACTGGACCGGCTTCGCGAGGAGCACCAGCGGGTGGCCGAGCTGCTGGGGGAGTTGCAGCAGACGCTCACCGCCGACGGCGCCGACCGCGAGCAGGTCCGCGAGCAGGTCCGCGAGCAGGTCGGCCGGCTCGTCGCCGAGTTGGAGGCGCACCTGGCGTACGAGGAGGAACAGCTCATCCCGGTCCTCGACGGCGTCGGCTGACTGGCCGGGCTGACGCACACGGCGTGACACGCGATCCGCGCGGACCCTATTGACCTGGGGTCCTCGGTCGCTGTCGAGCTGAACCGTCCGTGCTGTCATGCCGCGCCACCCCCACCGGCCGCCCGACATGTCCCCGGCTGCAGCTTCCAATCAGAGATCGACGGTTGGCGGTTCGTCCGATCATTGCTGCACTGGCGTGGGTGGTGCCGGGAGGGGTGGCACTGCCGCGTTCGCGTCGTAGGTGCGTCGCGCCTGCTCCACCTCGCCGAGGTAAGTCGTGGCCCATTCGGCGAGGTGGGCGAAGAGCGGGGCGAGGCTGCGGCCGAGCGCGCTGATCTCGTACTCGACTCGCGGTGGAACCTCGGGGTGATAGGTGCGCACGACGAGCCCGTCGCGTTCCAGTTGCCGGAGTCGTTGGGTCAGGACCTTCGGCGTGATGGTGGTGATGCGTCGCTGCAGCTCAATGAAGCGTTGCCGGCCGTGGTAGTTCAGCGTCCACAGGATCGGGGTCGTCCACCGGCTGAAGACGATGTCCACAACCGGTGCCACGGGGCATGCCTGCTCTGGATCGACCGCCGTCGAGGGTGTCCAGGTAGCTCGGTCGTCCCGCACGCGCACCCCTTTGGCATAGTCACTTTCCTGTAGGTACCTACTATATCGGCGATGTTAGCTTCTCCGGGTCGCCGCCGGGACATCGAGACCGGCGGTGGTCGTGCCCATCAGGACATGGGTGGATGTCGAAACCAGGAGGAGCGTTTCATGATCGTTATTACGGGGGCCACCGGCAATGTCGGTCGCGTACTGGTGGAGGTGCTGGCCGCGGCCGGCGAGCAGGTGATCGCGGTATCACGAGGAACGTCGCCGGTGTCCCTGACGGACGGGGTGCGGTATCAGCAGGCTGATCTGGCGGAACCGGAGACCCTGCGGCCGGCGGTCGACGGCGCTCGCGCATTGTTCCTGCTGGTCTCGGGTGCCGGTGCACATCTGAATCCGAGCGACATCCTCGACGTGGCGAAAGCCGGTGGCGTCCAGCATGTCGTCCTGCTCTCCTCGCAAGCCGCCGGAACACGCCCGCAGTCGGTCTCGCATGCACCGTTACGCGGCATCGAGGGTGTCGTGCAACAGTCCGGTATGGCCTGGACGATCCTGCGACCGGGTGGTTTCGCGTCCAACGCCTACGCCTGGACGGAGTCGGTGCGGACCCAGCGGACGGTGGCCGCACCGTTCGGCGACGTCGGCTTGCCGGTCGTCGATCCCGCCGACATCGCCGAGGTCGCCGCTACCGTCCTACGGGAGGGTGAGCACGCCGGTCGGACATACGAACTGACTGGGCCGGCCCTGACCACACCGCGACAGCGGACCCGGATCATCGGCGAGGCGCTGGGCCAGCCGGTCCGGTTCGTCGAGCAGACGCGTGAGCAGGCCCGCGCGCAGATGATGCGGTTCATGCCCGAACCGGTGGTCGACGGGACGCTTGCCATCCTCGGCGCACCCACCCCGGCAGAGCAGCGGATCAGCGCGCACACAGCACAGGTCCTGGGCCGAACCCCGCGCACCTTCGACGACTGGGCACTGCGCCACATCCACGCGTTCCGGTGAGCACCGGCCCCGCCTCGCCGAGTGGCGAGGCGAGGCCCTCGTCGATGTGTGCTGCGCGGCCATCGGACGGCAGCGCCGCTGGGGTCAACGGGATTGCCTGACGAAGTCATCGAGAACGGCTGCCACAGGCTAGATCCTGGTGTTGCCGCCCCGGTTGACGATGCTCGCCTTGTTGCATTTGCCCCAGGTGAGCGGAAGGCCGGTGCTGCCGCCCCCACGGCCACCCCACTTGATCAGCGAGATCTTCTTGCCGGAGTAGCCGGTACCGTACCTGTTGCTCTTGAAGGTGTTGCCTCGTCCGCAGGTTTCCCCCTGCTCCAGCCGGCCCCACTCGCTGAACATGGCGTACCGGCCGGATTTCGTGAAGGTGTTCCCGCTCACCACGTTGTTGCTGCTCCCGTCCCTGATCCGCACGGGATCGCCGGTGATCGACGAGAACTTGTTCCCGGTGATGCTGCTGCCCGAGGTCTTGACAAGGTAGACCCCGTGCATCATCCCGCCGTTCCTCAGCCGGGAGAAGGTGTTCTTCTTGATCACGATTCGGGACGAGTTCTTGACGTGGATCGCGGCGTATCCCGTGGAACCGCTGAGATTCCTGAAATCGTTCCCGCTGATCGTGATGTTCTTGACATTCCTGAGCAGAATGGCGTTGGCGTGGCCAGAGAACTTCTTGCCACTGATGGTGAACCCGCCCGGCCCGCCGTCAATGCAGAGCTGATAGTCACCCTTTGGGCACTTGACCTGCCCGGGGTATTTCGCGGCAGTCACCCAACCCGACGGGACGACGCCCAGGCTGGGCGGCGCCTGGGCCTGTGTGCCGCTGGCCTGCCCCGGCGCGGCGAGTCCGAGGACGAGTGCGATGCTGCTGGCCAGCACGGTCATTCCACGCATGAGCATAGGAGATCCTGGTTGGCGAGTCGGGATGTGGACGGCCTGGCGGTCGATCACGTGCGGGTGGCGTGGAAGCCGCCACTGGTGATCCGGGCACCGTTTCGGCATTCTGCCTTCTGGTACTGCCACCGCTTCGGTCCGTTGATGGGTGACCCCGAAGTGCAGGTGACCCACGTCGTCACGTAATACCCCGGGCACTGGACGTGGTAGCGTTCCGCACCCCCACTGCCGGCGCGGTCCGTCCAGTCCGTGCACGCCGCCGCAGCTACCGAAGAAGCGGCCGAGACAGCGGGCGGAGACGCCACCGCAGGGCCGCCGACCAGAGCAAGCAGGCCGCCGACCAGTAGCGCGACACCAGTCGCTGCCGTCGATGCGTTACGAGTGGTCCTCAACATGACTCTCCTCTAGCTGGTTGTTCCTGGGCGCTCGTCTCGCCCCGGTGAAATCAGCATCTGGGGCCGGTCATTCGGGAAGCTTGGGTAGACCTTGAATTCCCAGACCAGCGCGGGTGCAGAAAACAGCTGCCGGACCATGCGGAATACGCCGGTCCGTGGCGGACGGGTCGCTACCGGGCACCCCTGGAAGAGACCTTGTGGAAAACTTGAATCCGCTGCTGGCGGCGGGGGACAGCGAGGGCTCATGGTTGCGGTGTTCAGGCTGCTGGGCGATGTCGAGGCGTTCGTCGACGGCAATGCGGTTGACCTCGGTCACGTCCGCCAACGATGCGTGCTGGCGGTGCTGCTGGTCGACGCGAACAAGATCGTGCACGTTGACCAGTTGCTCGACCGCGTGTGGGTGAACGGGCCGCCGCAGCGGGCGCACAGTGCGCTCTACAGCTACCTGTCTCGGCTGCGACGCTGTCTGAGCGGTGCCGAGGACGTCGACATCGTCCGACGGCAGGGCGGCTACCTGCTGAACGTCGATCCCATGGCGGTGGATCTGCATCGCTTCAAGGAGTTGGTGTCGCGCGCCCGGCGTACCACCGACGACGAGCACGCGCTGCGGCACTTCGATGAGGCGATCGACCTGTGGCGGGGCGAGCCATTCGCGCGCCTGGACACGCCCTGGTTCAACATCCTGCGCACCGAGCTACATCAGGCCAGGCTCACGGCCGAGCGCGACCGCACCGACATCGCACTGCGCCGCGGTCAGCACTCGACGCTGCTGTCCGAGCTGTCGCGCGGTGTTGCCGAACAGCCGTTGGACGAGCGTCTTGCCGGCCAACTGATGTTGGCGCTGTCCCGCTCGGGTAGGCAAGCCGAGGCCCTCGACCGGTATCAGCGGATCCGGCACCGCCTGGCCGACGAGTTGGGTGTCGACCCCGGAACCGACCTGCAGGAGCTGCACCTGCGGATTCTCCATGGCGATCGCGAGGTCGCCGCCTCGGCCGTGACGTCGACACCCACCGGTCCGGCCGCTGCCGGTACACCGCGGCAGCTACCGCCGCCGCCAGCGAACTTCGCCGGCCGTGTCCGGGAGTTGGCGGCACTGACCGCCGCCGTCGACCGACAGGCCGACACGGGCAGCGGGGTCGCCATCTCGGCCGTCGGGGGGATGGGTGGGATCGGAAAGACCTGGCTCGCACTCCGGTGGGCTCACGACAACCTGGACCGGTTTCCCGACGGACAGCTGTACGTCAACCTGCGCGGCTTCGAGCCCTCGGTGGCGGCAATGCCGCCGGAGATGGCGCTACGAGGTTTCCTCGATGCCCTCGGTGTGCCGCCCGGATCGGTGCCGCTGGATCTGGACGCGCAGATCGGCCTGTACCGCAGCACAGTCTCCGGCCGACGGATGCTGATCGTGCTCGACAACGCCCGCGATGCCGAGCAGGTGCGTCCGCTGCTGCCCGGCATCCCCGGATGCGCGGTGCTGGTGACCAGCCGACAACAGCTGTCCGGTCTGGTCGCGGCCGAGGGTGCCGACCCGGTCACCCTCGACCTGCTCACCGCGGCCGAGGCCCGTGAGTTGCTGGCGAGCCGACTCGGTGGCGACCGGGTGGCGGCCGAGCCGAGGGCGGTGGAGGGGATCGTCGAGCGGTGTTCCGGGCTGCCGCTGGCGCTGGCGATCGTGGCGGCCCGCGCGGCGGCCCACCCCGGATTCCCGCTCGCCGCGTTGGACCAGGAACTGGCCCAGATGAAGGACAGCCTCGACGGCTTCGCGGGCAGCGGGGACACCGCCACCGACCTGCGGTCGGTCTTCTCCTGGTCCTGCCGGGCGCTCGGCGAGCCGGCGGCCCGGCTGTTCCGACTACTGGGGCTGCATCCGGGGCCGGACATCTCGGTGCCGGCCGCCGCCAGCCTCGCCGCGCTGTCCGGCCGGCAGGTGCGCCCCGTTCTGAGCGAACTGAGCCGGGCGCAGCTGTTGGTGGAGCGGGCGCCAGGCAGGTATACCTGCCACGACCTGCTGCGGGCGTACGCGGCGGAGATGGTCGAGTCGGAGCCGGCAGAGCTACGCCGAGCCGCCCTGCACCGGATCGTGGACCACTATCTGCGAAGCGCCCGATGCGCCGACGGGCGGCTGTCGCCACTGCGGGATCCGATCGTGCCGCCACCGGCCCAGGCGGGCGTGGCGCCGGAGGAGCCAGCGGACAACGCGCAGGCTTTGGCCTGGTTCGGCGAGGAGCACGCGGTGCTCATGCGGGTGGTCGAGTTGGCCGCCCGACACGGACTCGGCCAGCACGTCTGGCAGCTGGCCTGGACGCTGACCACCTTCCTGAGCCGCCGCAGCCACTGGGAGGACCTGATCGTCGTGCAGCGCCACGCGTTGGCCGCCACCGAGCGGCACAGCGACCGGGCGGCGCGGGCGCAGGCGCACCGCGACGTCGTTCCCGCCTATTGCGAGACGGGCCGGTTCGAGTTGGCCCGTGGCCACCTTGAGCAGGCGCTGGTGCTGTTGGACGAGCTTGACGACCAGGTTGGTCAGGCGCACACCCTGCTGACGCTGAGCTGGTTGAGCGAGCGAGAGGGCGACCAGGTCGCCGCGTTACGCCACGACGAGCGGTCGCTACGGCTGTTCCGGGACAACGGACACCAGGCGGGGGAGGCCCGCGCACTCAACGCGGTCGGCTGGGACCATGCCATGCTCGGCGAGCACGCGGAGACGATTCCCTACTGCCAGCGGGCAGTAGCCCTGCAACGTCGGCTCGGCGACCGCGTCGGCGAGGCGAACAGTTGGGACACGCTCGGCTACGCGCACCACCATCTTGGTCACTTCCGACGGGCGGCCCGCTGCTACCGGCAGGCGCTCAGCCTCAGCCGTGAGCTCGGGCACCGCTACAACGAGGCGCAGGCGCTCCGACATCTCGGCGACACCCAGCAGGCCCTCGGCGATCTGGATGCCGCCCGCGACTGCTGGCTGCGTGCCCTGGAGATCCTCGTGGAGGTGGGGCATCCGGAGGTCGAGCAGCTCCGGGACGATCTGGCCGCGAGCCACGTTGCCGCACCGTGACCCGAGCCAGTAGCAGCGGGCACGGCAGCGCATCGCCTGCGGCGGCGGCCGGACAGATGCTCACCCCCGCGCTGCTCCGGTAGCCGATCGCCGCCGGCGTCTCCTTGCTGCCTCGGCCGAGCCAATTAACGAATTACCGGTTACGCAATTCAAATAATTAAGCCGGCAAACCGGACAAATCACAGGTACATCATAATGACTGTTATTGTGCGTAAGGACTTGCGTTGGTGTATGCCTTCACCGATGCGGGCCGAACCCCAAGCTGGTCAGTGCTCAGGAAGGCATCCGCCCGTACGCCGCCCGTGCTTCGGCGACCTCTGCGGCCTGACGCTGGCGCCAGCGCTGCTGCGCCTCGCGGTTGCAGATTCGGCAGACCCTCCGGAGGCGGCCGGTCGCCGGCTCGAACTCCCGGTCGTGCCCGTTACGGCAACGCGGACGCTGGGTCCGTCCACGGCAGTTGTCCGCGTGGCTGAGCTGGCGTAGATGGGCCGGTTCGATGCAGTCCGGCACTCCACAGTCGTGGTGGATCTCGAGAGCAGGGTCGTAGCCGCCGACGAAGACCACGTACGCCGCGATGTGCGCCCACGCCCGGCCGGCCAGCTTCTGGTGGACGCCACGCTGGCGGCCGTAGCCGCGCACTATCAGGCATCCGCTGTCGACACGCTCCGAGCGGCTCAGCAGGTACGCCCGGAGCGTGTCCTCGGTGAAGTGTCGGGACAGACCGTTGATCTGGGACAGCACCGCGTCAGGGTACGGCCGGGTGCGAGGCAAGAAATGCCTGCACGCTGGCGGTGAAGGCGGCTGGGGTGTCCACCCAGGGGAAGTGCCCGGCGCGCGGCAGCACCGCCAGGTCGGCGTTGTTGAGCAGGGTCGCCAGCTCGCGTACGGCGGCGCGGGTGGGCCAGATGTCGTACTCACCGACCACCAGCAGCACCGGCGCAGTGAGCGCCGCGAGCCGGTTGGGCAGTTGCGGGTCTGGTTCGAAGCCGGCGTAGAAGCCGTCCGTCGCCTGTGCGACGAACTGCGCGGGCTCGGCGGCTGCTTGCACCTGGGCTGCGGCATTCCACTGTCCGTACAGCAGCGGGGCCGACAGCCAGCGGTAGCGCTCCAGCTCCTGCGGCGACGTGGCCTCGGCACGCAGGGCGGTGACCGCGTCGGCGTACCAGGGCTCCTGTGCCCGCTGAGCCAGCACCTCGTCCACGGCGAGGTCGGACGGGATGCCGGTGACGCGCAGGGACGGGTCCACCAGGACGAGGTGGTCGAGCCGGTGCGGATGCTCGGCCGCGTACAGCAGACAGGTCCCGCCGCTGGCGGAGTGTCCGAGCAGGTCCATCCGCTCCAGCCCGAGGTGCCGGCGCAGCGCCTCGACGTCCTGCACGAGCCGATCCACCCGGTAGGTGGCAGGGTCCTGCGGGACCTGCGATACGCCGGTTCCGCGGTTCTCCAACAGGATCAACGTCCGATGGTCGCTGAGACCGCCCAGCTCACCGAGGTATTCGGCGGCCTGGCCTGGCCCGCCGGGAACGCAGACCAGCGGCGGGCCAGAGCCGACCAGCCGATAGGCCAGTACCGTGCCGTCCCAGGAAGGAAAGCGTTGCATGCCAACCGAGTCTGCCAGGCACCGCAACACGATCATGATGCGTCGGCGCGCCTGATCGGCAACCCGAAGTAGGACTGAGAACATTTTTCGCATGCGTCCGCACGACACTCCGGTGCTGTATCGCCCGCCGGCCCACCCGGCCCTGCCCGACGGGCCGATGGCCGTCACCGACGCGTGGTTGCGCAACCGACGGTTGAGTGAGCACACCCGCGACGCGTACCGCCGCGATGTCGCCACCTGGCTGACCTGGTGCGATGCCCGCCAACTCGACCCGCTGCGGGCGAACTTCCTGCACGTCAACGAGTACGGGCGGGCGCTGGAAAGCACCCTGGTCGCCCGTACCGGCCGGCCAATGACCCCGGCGACCGTAGCCCGGAAGCTGTCCGCGCTGTCCAGTTGGTACGACTTTCTGGTCAAACTGCGGGCGGTCGACTCCAACCCGGTCGGCGACGCCGACCGGCCCCGGATCGACCGCGACCACTCGGCCACCGTCGGCCTGGCCCCCGACGAGGTGGACGCGCTGCTCGCCGCCGCCGATGCCGAGACCGGGCCGACCGCGGCGCGCAACCGCGCCACCGTCACCCTGCTGGCCGATCTCGGTCTGCGGGTCGGGGAGTTGGTCTCACTGGACGTCACCGACCTCGGAGCGGAGCGGGGACACCGCAGCGTGCGCTTCGTCGGCAAGGGCGGCAGGCCGCGCCGCCGGGCGCTGACTCCCGGCACGGCGTACGCGGTGGACGCGTACCTGGCCGAGCGGGCCGCCGGGCAGGGCGTGGCGGTCCACGAGCTCACCGGGCCACTGCTGGTCACCGCCAGCGGTACCCGCCTCGACCGGCACTCGGTGTTCCGATTGGTCCGGCGGCTTGCGCGAAGCGCCGGGATACCCGCGTGGGCTCGGTTGTCACCGCACTCGCTGCGACATGCCTTCGCCACCACGGCCCGCACCGAGGGGGTGCCGCTGGAGGACGTGCAGGACGCGATGGGGCACGCCGACCCGCGCACCACCCGCCGGTACGACCGGGACCGACACAACCTCGACCGCGACCCGGCGTACGCGATCTGGGCTGCCCGGGCCCGCCGCCGGAGCTGACCCGGCCCAGGGCTCACGATCGCCTCCGCGCCGAGTCGGTGCCGCCGGTCCGGTTGACCTGCCGAGTTGACGACCGGACGCTGACGCGCTAAATAAGGTAGTGAGAGTTGAGTCAGCAAGGCTCAACTTGAGGAGACCTTCGGCCAGAGGAACCGAGGAGGCACACCATGCTGATGCGTACCGACCCCTTCCGCGAGATCGACCGGCTCACCGAGCAGTTCTTCGGCACGAGCAGCCGCCCAGCGGTCATGCACATGGACGCCTACCGCGACGGCGACCACTTCTACGCCGCCTTCGATCTGCCCGGCGTCGACCCGGACAGCATCGACTGCACGGTGCAGCGCAACGTGTTGACCGTCCGCGCCGAACGTCGTCGGCCCGCCGGCGACACCGTCGAGCTAGTCGCCGCCGAGCGCCCGATGGGCGTGTTCAGTCGGCAGCTCTTCCTCGGCGACACGCTCGACACCGACAAGCTCGAAGCGGGCTACGACAACGGGGTGCTGACGCTGCGTATCCCGGTCGCCGAACGTGCCAAGCCGCGCCGGGTCACCATCAGCGCCGCCGGCAACGGCCCCAGGCAGATCAAGGGCTGACCGGCCACGGCCGGGCGGGACGCGCGTCCCGCCCGGCCGGGTCAAGAGGGCGGGCTGACGCAGTACACGTCGCCGGAGTTGGCCTCGTGCGGCAGGTCGAGCAGGTGGGCGGCCATCTCGTCGGCGCAGACCCACCGCCCGAGGGTCAACGCCTTGTGGTCGCCGAGCGCCACGTCGAATCCGCCGAAGCCGAGCGTGGCGAGCCGGCGCAGGCACCGCAACGCCACCGCCCGCTCGATCGTGGTGAACTCGAACGACAGCGCGGGCACCGGCCCACTGAGGCCGGCGAGCACGGCGTCCTCGAAGCCCTCGACGTCGATTTTGACGAAGGCGGGCGGGCCGTGCTCGGCGATCAGCGTGTCCACGGTGGTGACCGGCACCTCGATCTGGCCGTCCCAGACCTGCCCCTCCCAGCCGCCGGCACCGGCGGCCGCCGCCACGAAGTCGGTCGAGGCGGTGGAGACGGTCGGATTGGCGGAGTTCACCAGGAACCCGATCCGGCCGGGCTGCGCGCCACAGGCCGCCTCGACCAGGGTGACCTGGTCGTCCTCGGCGTAGATGGCCCGCAACGCGCGTAGGCACAGCGGTTGCGGTTCCACGGCGACGACCCGCGCGCCGAGCCGGCGGAAGCTGCCGATGTGGTCACCCACGTGCGAGCCGATGTCGAAGACCAGGTCACCGGGGCGCACGAAGCGGGAGTAGAAGGCGTCCATCGCCGCATCGCGTCCGGGATCGCCGTAGTACACCTCCAGCGACCGACGTAGCGAGGCGGTGGCGGGGTCGGCCTTGAGTGCCTCGACCGCGGCGGAGTGGGTACCCATCGCAGCACCTTAGCCCGCCCGGTTCGGCGACCGTGGCGTTCCCCGGGTACCCCGGTCACCCGGCGTGACGCGCTCGGCGTGCCGGACGTCGACCCAGCAGCAGCGCAGCTGTTAGCTGACCGGGCAACGATCCCAGGCCGGAACATCTTGTTAGCCTCGTTACATGACCATCCCGTTGCCGGGTCGCCCGTCGGACCTGATGTTCCTGCTCAGTTGGGCCAGCCACGCGCTCCGCGCCGAGCATGCCGCCAACCTGGCCGAGCTGGGCATCTCACCCAGGGCGCACTGCGTGCTGGCACGGGCCCGCGGCGGCGGACTGACCCAGCGACAGATCGGCGAACTGTGCGGGGTGGACAAGACCACCATGGTGGTGACCCTGGATCAGTTGGAGGCCACGGGGTTGGCTCGACGCGTGCCGTCACCGACCGACCGGCGGGCCCGACTGGTCGAGGTCACCGCAGCGGGGGAGCAGGTGCTCGGCCAGGCTCAGGAGATCTCCGCCCGCGTCGATCAGAACGTGCTCGCCGCCCTGCCCGACGAGGAACGCGAGGTGTTCCTGCGGGCGATCCGGCGCCTCGTCGACGAGCGCCTCTCAGGTGCCGGTGCGTGCGGGGCGCCCGGCTCGGTCTACTAGCCGGATTCGACGGGAGATATGCCCGGAAGACGTCCCGTGCAAGATGGTTTTGTTCGGGACTATCTGATACGGTCGTGGTTGTCGATTTCCCCGATGGAGGAGCGCGCCATGACCGGCACCACCCTGAACCCCGTCAGCACCAACGGTTCCCTGCGTCGCCGCGCCCTCGGCGTCCTCGCAGCCGTCGCCGGCAGCGTCGCGACCTGGCTCGTCGGCGCCCTGGTCGGCGTCAACTACGCGGTGCTCAGTCCAGGGGAGCCCGAAACCGTCGTCAACCTCATCCCGGTGATCGTGGTCTCCCTCGGCGCTGCGCTGTTGGGCTGGGCGACACTGGCCGTCCTGGAACGGATCGCCGGCCGTCGGGCCACCGTCATCTGGCTCAGCCTCGTGGTGGCCGTGACGCTGCTGTCGTTCGTGCCACTTCTGCAGGTCGAGGCCACAGTTGGAGCCAAGGTCGCGTTGGGCGTGATGCACCTGGTGGTGCCGGCCGCCCTGATCGCCCTGCTACCCAGGCGCGGCGACTGACCCGGCCGCCCGGCTGGCCCAGCCGGACCGCCCGGCCGTGGCCTCGTCGCGCCGGGCGGTCCGGCTTTCACCCCCGCCGGGGCGGCCGATTCTCTACCGTCGAGTGGTGTGGGCGCTGCGCAGTCGTGGAGCAGACCGGCCCGGCGACGCCACCCGGTGCGCGCCGGGCTCGTCTTCGCCGGGGCCGGGGTGGCGCTGTGCTGCATCGGGGTCGCCGGGCTGGGTGCCTGGAACGTGCAGCTCGTCACCCAGGCCGCCGGCCCGATCCGGGAGACCGCAGAAGGATTCCTGCGAGAGGTCACCGCGGGCGACACCGACGGCGCGTACGAGCGGCTCTGCGCCGATTCGCGTACCCGGTGGAGCGAGCTCGGCTTCACCAGTTGGGTACGCACCCCGCCGGTGGTGCGCGACTACGAGATCGTGGACGTGTCGGTGGCCACCACCGGCGGCCGGCCGCACGGCACGGTCACAGTACGGCTGACCCGCGAGACCGGCGACACCGAGCAGCGCGACCTGTCGGTGGTGCGGGAAGATGCCGGCTGGCGGGTCTGCGGCGACCCGTACTGATCACACCGGGACCGCCTCGGTGGACTCCACCAGCCGGCCGTCGCGCAGCACCAGCACCCGGTCGGCCAACTCGACAAGCGTCGGGTCGTGCGTCGCCACCAGGGCGGTCATGCCCCGCGCGTGCACCAGCGCCCGCAGCAGGTCCATCACCGCGCGGCCGGTCTCCGAATCCAGCTGGCCGGTCGGCTCGTCGGCGATCAGCAGCGCCGGATCGTTGGCCAGCGCCCGCGCGATCGCCACCCGCTGCTGCTGCCCACCGGACATCTCGTACGGCCGCTGCGCGGCGTGAGCACCCAGCCCGACCATCTCCAGCAGCACCGACACCCGCTCCTCGCGCTGCCCGGCCGGCACCTTCGCCAGCCGCATCGGCACCCCGACGTTCTCCGCCGCGGACAGGATCGGGATCAGCCCGAAGGACTGGAACACGAACCCGATGGTGTCCCGACGCAGCCGCAGCAGGTCCCCCTCGCCGGCCGCGGTCACCTCGTGGCCGGCCACCCACACCCGTCCGGAGGTGGGCCGGTCCAGACCACCGACGAGGTTGAGCAGGGTGGTCTTGCCCGCGCCGGAGCGGCCCCGCACCGCGACCAGCTCACCCCGCCCGGCCCGCAACGACACGTCCCGTACCGCGTGGACCACCCGGTCACCGCTGCCGTAGTCACGGCTGAGCCCTTCGACCCGGATCAGATCACTCACCGCGTACCCCCCTCGTCGCCGGAGCGGACCTGCACGTGGTCCGGCTCCAGGGTCAGCTTCACCCGATCCCGCAGGGCCAGCGCGTCGACGAAACCGGCCGGCAGCTGCATCCGCCCGGCCCGGTCCAGCACCGCGTACTCCTCGGTGACCAACTCCTCGACGCCGTCGGCACCGACCCGTGCGGTGCGGTGCACCTCCGAGGCGGTGCGGCCGTCCCGGATCGCGACCGTCCGCCGGACCTGGGACGCCACCTGCGAATCGTGGGTGACCACCACGACGGTCACCCCCAGCTCGGCATTGATGGTGCGCAGCGCGGCGAAGACCTCCGCGGCCGTGGCCTCGTCCAGCTCGCCGGTCGGCTCGTCGGCGAAGAGCACCTCCGGGTCGTTGGCCACCGCCACCGCGACGGCGCACCGCTGCTGCTCGCCACCGCTCATCTGCCCCGGCCGGCGGTCCGCGCAGTAGCCCACGCCGACCATTTCCAACAGCTCCATCGCCCGCCGCCGGCCCGCCCGGCCCCGGCGAGACAGCCGCATCGGCAGCTCTACGTTCTCCCGCGCGGACAGGTACGGCAGCAGGTTGCGTCCGGTCTGCTGCCAGACGAAACCGACGGTGTGCCGCCGGTACCGCAGCCGCTTGCGCGCCGACATGGTCAGCAGGTCGTAGCCGGCCACCCGGGCGATCCCCGCGGTCGGGGTGTCCAGCCCGGACAGGATGTTCAGCACGGTGGACTTGCCGGACCCGGACGCGCCCACGATCGCCAGCAGTTCACCCCGGTCGACGACCAGGTCGAGGCCCTGCAACGCGACGACCTCCACGCCCTCGGTGGTGAAGATGCGGACCAGTCCGTCGCAGACGATGTGCCCGCGCAGCCGGTCGGCGCCACCGGCGCGGGCGGCGGCCCGTTCCGCCGCGCGCCGTTGCAGCGTCGCGAGGTCCGGTACGTCCTGTACGACGGTCATGACGGCACTCCGCTTCGCTCGGTCATGCGTTCTCCTCTCCCAGACGCAGCACCTCACCGAGGCGCATCCGCCGGTTCGACAGGTTCTCCACCGCCAGGCCCGTCGCCAGACCAAGCACCACCAGCCCCAGCACCGAGCCCGCGACCAGCGGATTCAGGTGATAGCCGAGCGGCACGTCGGGCACGAACGCGGACAGTCCCAGGGTGGGTCCCAGCACCCGGGGCAGGGCCGCCCCCACCACCGCGCCGGTCACCGCCGCGACCACCACCAGCGGTACCAGCTCGTACACCAGCAGCCGCCGGCCACTGCCGGCGGACAGACCCAGCGTGCGCAGCCGGGACAGCATCCGGCCCCGCCCGGCGGCGTCGGCGACCACCGCGAAGCCGACGGCCAGCACCGCCAGCGCGGCGCCCCCGGCCGCACCGGCGGTGAACGCCAGAGTCAGCACGTCGTTGGCTCCGGTGCGATCCAACCCCTCCCGGTACGCCTGCCGGCTCTGCAGCTCCGCCGGCTGCTGCGTGCGGGTCACCGCCACACCGAGCACGGCGGACTGCCGCTGCCGCTGCGTCTCGTCAGCGACCCCGAGCAACCGCCCCTCGTCGATGTCCTCGCCGGCGAGCAGATACCGGTTCGGGATGATCGGCGTGTACTCGTACTCGGGCATCGCCTGCCACGGCAGCACCACGAACCGTTCCGTGCCCAACCCCACCCCGGGGAAGGCGTCGGCCACCTCGGCGACCTGGAACTCGTACAGCCGGCCCTGCACGTCGACCGCGGCCCGGTCGCCGACATCCGTCGCCACCTTCGGGGACACCACCGCCGGCACCGGCCCGTCGCCCCGCGCGGCGGCACGCAACGCGGCCGGCACATCCACCTCGACGCCGCTGCGCGCCACCACCTCGGCGAAGGCCGGCGCGTCCACCACCAGGACCCGGGCCGTGCCGATCTGCCGCGCCGGCGCCCCGGTCTCCGGCAGCAGTCGCCGGTTGGAGTCCACCCACACCCGGGCCACCGCCTGCACCCCGGGCACCTGAGTCAGCGCGTCGGCGGCGTCGGGGGAGAAGGTGTACCCGGTCAGCCACGCATCGGCCGGCACGGTCAGGGTCGCGGCCCGGTCCCGGGCCGCGCTGACGGTGGTCGCGACCACCCCACCGAAGACGCCCGTGCTGACCGCGACGATCAGCACCGCCAGCGGACCCAGCGCCACCGGCGCCCCCCGCCCGGCGCGGGCGACACCGAGGAACAGCAACGCCCCCCGGGCCCGCACGGCCAGCCGGCCGGCCAGTCGCAGCGGCCACGGCAACAACCGCATCGCCACCAGCGCGGCGGCGACCGCGACCAGCACGGGCACCGAGCTGAGATACGCGTCGACGCCCTCGGCCGGATCGAGTCCCCGGCGACGCAGCAGCACCACACCCAGAACCGCCAGGACCAGCACGCCCGCCTCGACGGTGAGTCGCCGCACCGACGGACGTTGCCGGGCCACATCCGCCCGCCCGGCGACCATCGCCACCTGCCGCTGCGAGAGCATGGCCAGCACCGGAACCACGGCGGTGGTGAGCACCGCCAGCAGCAGCACCAGCCAGGGCACCCCGTCGGCCCGGCCCGGCACCCGGGTGCCGGCCAGCCAGCCGACCAGCACCGCCAGCGGCTGCACGGGCGCGGCCTCGGCGAGGGTACGCAAGCCGATCGCGGACAGCGACGCGCCTCGGGCCCGCAGCAGCGCGAACTCGTCGCGGCGGCGCAGCACCGCCAGCCGCGCGGCCAGCAGGATCAACCCGAGCAGGCTGGCGATCAGGCCCGCCTGCACGACCGCCAGCAGCGCCTGCACGGCGTACAACTGCTCGGCGAAGCGGGCCAGCGCGGTGTCCAGCGACGTCTGGACCGTCGCCCCCGCCCACTGCATGCGGCGGGTCTCGGCGACCGCCGCGGTGACCGCCGGCAACGTCCCGGTGTCCAGCCGCTGCTCGCCGAGGCGATACCGCCAACCGCTCACCGCCGGCACGCCGCTGGCGGCCGAGACGGCGTCCACCCCGGCCCAGTCGGTGATCCCCACCACGATGTACGGGTCGCCGTCCAGCAGCGGGAAGATCGGGTTCAAGGCCTGCTGAAGGTCGTCCCAGACCGGGTCGGCGGCGTCGCGTGGCTCGAACACCCCGACGAGGAGCGCCTGCGCCGTACCGTCCTGGCCGATGAACCGCAGTGACTGGCCGGGACGCAGGGACAGCGTCTCGGCCACCGTCGCCGACACCGTCACCTCCGCCGGACCGTCCGCCCCGGTACGCGGCCACCGCCCGGCGGTCAGCTCCGCGGCGTCCTGGACGCCCGTCTGCGCGCGCAGACCGAACTCCTTGCGGGCGCCACCGTCCATCGGCGGGTCGTCGCCGATGGCGACCAGCCGCTGCTCGTCCAGCGAGGCGGCGTACCACCGGCGATCCACCAGCCCGGGCAGCGGCTGCGGCAGCTCGGCGGCGTACCGGTCCAGATCGGCCTGCCCGGCCGCGGCCGGCGCGGGCCGCTCGACGGCGAGGGACACGTCACGCACCAGGTGCGGCAACTGGGCCACGTCGGCGCGCAGCCCCCGGTCGGCGTACCCGTTGGACAGCCGCGGCGCGGCGGTCACCAGCAGGGCCGCCACCAACCCCAGCGCCGCCAGCAGCGCCACATGGGCGCCGTACGCCCTGATCCGCCTAGCGCTCACCGGTTCGCCCTTCCGTTCGTGACTGCGGGGCTCGCGAGCTCACTCCTCGCACTCACCGGTCCACCCCTTCGGCGCGGAGTTGCGTGGTGGTCAGTCGCCGACGCGTGGTCGCCGACACGGCCGCGCTGAACGCCAACGCCAGCGCCAGCAGTCCCACGCCGGTGGCCACCACTGGTGGCCAGTCGACGATCAGCAGCGGCGGTGGATCGGGCCGGTCCGCCGACGGGGTCAGGATGACCAGGGGTGCCATCGTCGCGGCGACGCCTACCCCGACGATCAGCCCGACCAGCACGCCCATGCCGGCGAGGAACGACTGCTCGGCCAGCAGCGACCGGGCCACCAGGCGATGCCCCGCGCCGAGGGTGTGCAGCACGGCCAGCTCGGTGGCCCGCCGTCGCGCCGTCGCGCTGACGTCCACGGCCACCCCCACGGCGGCCAGCAGCACCGCGGCGAGAGCGGCGGCGAAGAGCGCACCCCGGGCGCCCACCCCGAACGGATCTCGGGCCAGGTCGGCGGCGACGTCCGCGCGGCTCAACACGGTCAGTCCAGCGAGGGCGGCGGCCGCCGTGGCCGCCTGGTCCGCCTCGCCGGGTCGGGCGGCCAGCCACCACTCCTGCGGTGCACGGACGATGCCGTGGTCGTGGAAGAGCCGGGTGCTCAACGACGGCAGGTCGACCAGCAACGCCGCGCCCTCGGTGTCGCCGGGCAGCGCCGCCACACCGTGGACGACGTGGACGTCGACCTCGGCCCCGCCCAGGAACAGCCGGGTCTGCGCACCGACGTCCACGTGCAGCGCGTCGAGCGCCTGCGGGGTCGCCACCACCGGCACCCGCGTCGCGCTTGCCGGCCGCGACACGGCCAGTTGCAGGGGCGTGCCGCGGGCGAACCAGCCGCCCGGGAGGTCACGTTTGTAGTGCGCGGTCAGGGAGGCCCCGGCCGCGGTCGAGGCGGTGGCCTCGCCGGCGCGGTCGACCAGCTGCCACGGCCCGTCCCCGGCCAGGTCGACCGGCGTACCAGGGGAGCTGTCCGGGCTGGCCCGCAGGCCGGAGAGCCGCCAGTCGAAGGTCAGGCTCGGCGCGCCGATGGTGTCGGTGGTGAAGCCGGCCAGCCGCCACGGCCCGTCGCCGGCCGGCAGCTCCACGGAGAACCGCAGCGGTGCGTCGTCCCGGCTGGTGGCGCCGAGCGCGACCCGCCGGTAGCCGCCTCGCGGGTCGGCGAGCACCGCGTGGTGGCTGATGGTCGCGCCGGTGCCGGTGCCGGTGCCCACGTCGTTGATCTGGGTGCGTAGCTGGCCGGTCAGCCGCCGGGTGCCCGCCGGCAGCAGGGTGTCCGGTGCCTCGACCCGCTTGCCGGCCAGGGAGCCGAGCAGGTGGTCGGTGGATCCGCCGGCCAGGTCGGAACGCAGCTGTACCACCTGGCCGGCGACATCGGCGTCGACCGCCAGCATGGTGGCCGGCTCGGCGGCCGGCCCGAGTCGCATACTGTCCCGCCAGGCCGCCAGCACGGCCTCGGTGCCCGGCAGGTCGGCGAGTTCGTCGACCCGGTTCGCGGGGGCGGAGCCGTTGGTCTCGGTCAGCCGCAGGTCCGCGCCGACCCGGTGGGCAGCCTGATCGTTCAGGGAACGTTGGGAGGTGCCAGCCAGCGACCAGGCGAGGGTGCCGACCGCCACGGCGAGGGCGAGCAGCAGGACCGGCCCGGCGTGCGGGCGGCGGCCGGCCTGCCAGGTGCCGAGGATGGTGGCGGTCCACGGTTTGCGGTCCAGCCAGCGTTCCGCGAGCCGGATCAGCGGGGGCAGCAGCCGCAGGGCGAGCACCGCTCCGGCCAGTACGCCGAGCGTGGGCGCGGCGGCCAACATCGGGTCGATGCCCAACTCGCCGCCACGCGAGCGGGACAGCGGCGACGAGTACCGGCTGAGCTGGTACCAGCTGATCAGGGCCAGACCGACCAGCAGGACGTCCAGCCCGGCCCGCTGCACCATGCCCCGCCGGCTCGGGCGGGAGCGGCTGGCCAGGTCCGCGACGTAGCTGTCGCCCCGGCGCAGGCTCGGCCCGATCATCGCCAGCGCGCAACCGGCCGCCGCCACCGCGGCGACCAGCCACAGCATCGCCTCGGGTGAGGCGTTCGAATGCAGCGAGACGGCGGCGAGTCCGGGTAGCCGGCCGGCGACTTTCATCAGTTCGGCGACGAGTGGTGGGGCGAGCAGCGCGGCGGGCAGGACGACCAGGGTGGCCTCGCGGGCGGTCAGCCCGGCCAACTGCCAGCGGGCCGCGCCCCGGGCCCGCAGCAGCCCGGTCTCACCGCGCCGGTGCTCGGTGAGCAGCACCGCGACGAGCAGCAGCGCGTACCCGCCGAGGACCACCACCAGCAGCATCGGGGTGACCAGTGCGGAGCGGCCGACGAGGGTGGCCTGCTGCAGCCGGTGCACCAGGGCGACGAGGTCGCTGGTGGCCACCGCGGAATCACCGAGTCCGGCCTCGGCGGGGGTGCTGGTGGTGATCCGGGCCGCGGCGTCGGCCAACTGGTCCAGGGCCGGGCTGCTGACCCCGGCGAGGTCGGGCTCGACCAGCCAGCCGGCGGAGGCGTTGGCCAGGAAGTGGGTGACGAAGTCCTCCCGCTGCACCGTCAGTGGGCCGTAGGTGGCGGTCTGCGGCTGCGACCCGGTCGCCGCCTCCGGTGCGAGCCGCCAGTAGGTGCCGTCGGGGTCGACGGGGGTGAACAGGCCTGTCACCGTGACCTCGGTGACTCGCCCGCTGAGCCCGTCGGTGATCGGGATGCGGTCACCGACGCCCACCCGCAGCACCGTCGCGGCCGCTTCGGCGACGGCTGTCTGCGCCGGGCTCGCCCCGGCCTCGGGCCAGGAGCCCGAGGTCAGCGAAGCGTGCTCGGGCAGGTCGTCGAGGAACATCACCGACGCGTACGTGGTCCCGGTGCGGTCGGGGACGGCGTCGCCGGTGTCGCCGCGCAGCTGCCGGCCCGCCGCGTACCCGGCGGTGGTGACCTGGGCGGGTAGACCGCCCAGGTCGGCGGAGACCCGTTCGCGTAGCGCGGTGTCGCGTTCCCGCAACGCCTCACCGGTGCGTCCGGCGGCGGCGCGCACCAGGATCGAGCGTTCCCCGGCGGTCGCCTCGCTGAGCACGTTGCGGGTGCCGGAGTCGACGACGTCCCGGTTGTACGCGGCCAGTCCGGTGAGCGCGACGGTCGCTACCAGCGCCGCCCCGG
This sequence comes from Micromonospora phaseoli, assembly GCF_900109115.1. GTDB lineage: Bacteria > Actinomycetota > Actinomycetes > Mycobacteriales > Micromonosporaceae > Micromonospora > Micromonospora phaseoli. Next base: position 62,769 of record NZ_FNYV01000002.1, on the reverse strand, counting down.
CCGCGGCCAGCAGCAGTCCCCTCGTGGCACGGGCACGCCGTAACGCGAGCCTCATTCGGTGTACCCCCGCCGGTTCGCGGGCCGGTGCGGCCCGTGGTTGCCTTCTCGTCAACACCAGAAGGGGCGGGCCCCCGGAAAAGGTTCGCAGCGGTGATCGTTTTGTTATCCCGGGGTGTTGGGGGCCGCTCAGGCGGCGGGCGTGCCGCCCCGGGGGCCGAGGTCGCCAACGCGGTGGTGCCGCCGGCAGAGCACCTGGTAGCGCAGATCGGCGGTTCCCACGGTGTCCGCGGTGTCACCGATGACGACCTGCTCGCCCTCGCGGACCACCCGCCCGTTGGCGACCCGGGCGTTGAGCAGGCCCTCGCGGCCACACCAGCAGAGCACCTCGACCTGGATGCGGGCCACCGAGTCGGCGAGTTCGAACAGCCGCTGGGCGGCCGGGAACAGGCAGGAGCGGAAGTCGGTGGCCAGGCCGAAGGCGTACACGTCGACGTCGTAGCTGTCGACCAGCTCGGCCATCTGCTCCACGTGTTCGACCGAGTAGAAGCTGGCCTCGTCGCAGATCAGGTAGTCCACGCGTACCCCGTCGGCCCACGCGTCGCGGACCAGAGTGCGCAGGTCGAGCGAGTCGGTGACCTCGACCGCCTCGTGGGCCAGGCCGATGCGGGTGGTGACCTGCGGGCCCAGCGAGCGGTCGATGCGGGTGGTTACCAGGCCCCGGCGCCCCTGCCGGGAATGGTTGTAGTTCATCTGCAACGCCATCGTGGACTTGCCACAGTCCATCGGCCCCCAGTAGAACCGCAGCGCGGCGGCGTGCGCCGGCCGCCCGTTGACACCGCGGGCGGCGAGGCACCCGGCCGGGTTGTCGCCCGCGCCGGGCAGCGCGGGCCGGGCCAGACAGGTCGGTACGGGCTCGTCGGTCGTCACGGACCGGCAGCCTAGTGCGAGGAGCACCGGTCTCGCGCGGGTGGCCGGCCGGTGGTGTCGATCATCGCACCACCGGCGGCCGGGACCGGCCCGCTCAGAGCACCCGGGGTGGGGTGTTGCCGGCGGCGACGATCGCCCGACGGATCGGCACAGCCAGCAGCAGCAGGAAACCGACCACGAAGAAGATCAGCAGGGAGACCAGACCCACCCGGTAGGAGTTGGTCAGCTGGAACACCAGGCCGAAGGCGAGCGGCCCGAGCCAACTGGTGCCCTTGTCGCTGATCTCGTAGAAGCCGTAGTACTCGCCCTCCTTGCCAGCGGGGATCAGCTGACTGAACAGGGACCGGCTCAACGCCTGGCTGCCACCGAGGACCAGACCGATGCCCGCGCCGAGCACCATGAACGGCAGCGGCGCCTCGGCGGGCAGCCGGAACGCGGCGATGATCACCGCGGTCCACAGCACCAGGCTCAGTAGGACGGTCTTCCATGCCCCGATCCGCCCGGCCAGTGCACCCAGGCCCAGGGCGCCGCCGAAGGCCAGGAACTGCACCAGCAGGATCGTCACGATCAGGGTGCTCTGGTCCAGCCGCAGCTCCTCGGTGCCGTACTGGCTGGCCAGCGTGATGACGGTCTGGATGCCGTCGTTGTAGACCAGGAACGCCAGCAGGAAGAAGAGCGTCAGCGGGTACGCCTTGATCTCGCGCAGGGTGCGGCCGAGCTGCCGGAACCCGTCGGTGAGCACGTTGCCACGACCGCCGGCGGCGAGCGCGGCGGCGGTCGGATGCTCGCGCAGCCACCGCAGCGGCACCAGGGTGAACGCCGCCCACCACAGGCCGGCCGAGACGATGGACCAGCGGGCCAGGTCGAGGGTCCGCTCGGCGGTACCGTTGTCGAACGACTGCACCGCGACGAGGTTCAGCGCCAGCAGCAGGCCGCCACCGAGGTATCCCAGCGCCCAGCCGCGGCTGGAGATGGCGTCGCGTTCGTCCGGCCCGCCGAGTTGCGGCAGGAACGAGTTGTAGACCACGATCGCCGCCCCGAAGCTGATGTTGGCGATCATGAACAGCGCGCCACCGAGCAGGTACCGGTCGCCGGTGACGAAGAGCATTCCGATGGTCGCGGCGGCGCCCGTGAACGCCGTGGCGGCCAGGAGCCGCTTCTTGTGCAGTGACCGGTCGGCGATGGCGCCGATCACCGGCAGCACGAAGACCGTCAGCAGCACCGACAGCGAGATCAGGTACGGGTAGTAGGAGCCGGCGGCCACCTTGATGCCCAGCGGGTAGACGTACCCGACGCACTCGTCCGCGCCGAGTTCGCACCCGGCGGCGACCTTGGCCACGCTGGTCAGGAACGGCCCGAGGAAGACCGTGATGACGGTGGTCTGGAAGGCCGAGTTGGCCCAGTCGTAGAAGTACCAGCCGGTGCGTTCCCGGCGGGTGCTCATCGGTGGCGGGTTGTCCTGCGCGGTAGGCGTCGCCGTCTCGGCCATGGTGGGGGTCCTTTGCCCAGTCGTTCAGGCGGCCCAGTGGCCGCGGCTGCGGTAGACGTCGCGCAGCACGCCGACGTGGTCGGTCATGATGCCATCAACACCAAGATCAAGTAACTCGTGCATCTCGGTAGGTTCGTCGATCGTCCAGACGTGCACCTGCAACCCCAGCCGGTGGGCCATCTGCAGGAACCGGCGGTCGACCAGCGGCACCCGGCCGTAGCGCACCGGCACCTGGGCGGCCACCACCGACGGCGGCAGCCGCACCGGCCGGCCGGTCAGCGAGGCCCACCGCAGCCGGGCCACCCCACGGACCCCGAGGCTGGTGGCCACCCGCCCGTGGGTGAGGGCCCGCATCCGGGCCAGCCGCTTGTCACTGAACGAGGCCAGCAACACCCGCTCACCGGCGCCGGCCCGGGCGACCGTGGCCACCGTCGGGGCCACCCCCCGGTCGGACTTCACGTCGATGTTGAACCGCACCTGCGGCCACGCGTCCAGCACCTCGTCGAGGCGGGGAACCACGGCAGAGCCACCGACCCGCACCGACGCCAGGTCGACCCAGCGCAGCCCGCCCACCCGACCGCGCTGCCCGGTGACCCGTTCCAGGGTGTCGTCGTGGAACACCACGGCCACCCCGTCGGCGGTGCCGTGCACATCTGTCTCCACGTACCGGTAGCCGAGGTCGATCGCCCGGGCGAAGGCGGCGGTGGTGTTCTCGTCGCCGTCGGCGGCGCCGCCGCGGTGGGCGAAGGCCAGCGGAGCGGGAGCGTCGAGGTACGGGTGCGCGGTCGGTGCCACGCCGGGCAGTATGCCGGGCGCCGGTGACCTGCGGGCGACCGGCCGGCGACGGGGGGCAGCCACCCGTCGGTCGGCACCAACTGCTGAATATCGGACAGTGACGATCACCATCCCCGCCGTGGCCGGCACCATGTGGAAGTGATGCCATGGCCGTCGTCGGAACCGCCTGGAAAGTCGTCCGCGCCGCAGGGCGCGCTGACCGCGCAGCCGGTGGATCCGCTGCCACCCCGGCTCACGCCGCCCGCCCCGCCGCAACCGGTGCGGCGACTGACGGCGGGCACCTGGGTGTTCGTTCCGCTGGTGCTGGTCGCCGGCAGCCCGTCGGGACACGACCTGCTCAGCGGGATGAGCCGCGACCTGCCCCGCGCCGACGGGATCGCCGCCATGGGAGTGCAGCTGGCCAGGTTCGTGCTGACCGGATTGATGTGGCCGCAGTGGGAGCTGCCACCGGACACCCCGCGGACGTCCTCGTCCTGGCTGTGGAACGACTTTCGCACTCTGCTGTTCGTCGTGCTCACGCTGTGGCTGCTGAGCCGACTGAACGCTCTGCCCTCGCCGGCCCGGGCCTACCGGGCGCTGGCGGTGTTGGGAGCGACGATGGTCAGCGCCGTGGTGGCCGGCCTCGGCGCCATCGCCTGTGTCGCATTCATCAGGTCCGTCGGATTTCTCGGCGATCCGGGGGGTCGCCGCAGCCCGTGGAGCGACACGGAGATGGCCACCTGGGGTGCGCTCGCCGGCGGCCTGGTCTACGGCCTGCTGCTTGCCTGGCTCGTGACGCTGCCCGCCGCGGCCGATCGTCCCCGACGAGGGTGGCTGAGTTGACCTCACGATCCAGCACTCCGAGGGTGCCGCCGCAGCGGCCGCCGCAACCTCTGGCCGACACCGAGGCCACCCGGTACCTCTGCGTCGCCGCGCACCTCGACGAGAGGTTCGCCGACCGGCTGCTCGACGAGGTGTTCGGCGACGAACTGCGGGCCGTCGCGCCGTCCGTGGACTTCGATCTCTCGCCCGTGCTGCGGCACTGCCTGGCGGCCCGCCGTCGACGCCGCCGCCGCGATCTGCTGCTGCTCCTCTTCGGCGCTCTGGCCGTGCTGCTCGCCCCGCTGTGGACGGTGACGGTGGCCGTGGCGATGCGTGCCGGCACCTCGCTGGCCCCGTTTCGGCCGACCCGGCAGAGTCAGATCGGGCCGCTGCTGGGGATGGTCTCGATCGCATTGGCGGCCATGGTGCTGCTGGTCCAGCTGACCGCCACGACCGCCGAAGAGGGGACCAACTGGCTCATCGGCCGGCCGTGGTTGGCGTTGCCGGCGGGTATTGCCGCGTTCCTGGCGCTCGTGGTCCACCTGCACGGCACCCGGTGGCTGCTCGTGACCCGGCTGCGCCGTGACCGGTTTTCGGCAGCGGCGACGGACGACGCCCCGGTGCCGTCCCGGTACGCCGCCCGGCTGGCCGCCGTCGACAAGGCGCAACGGGGCAACGCCACCGTCTACAGCGGGTACCTCCCCTTCGTCGGGCACGGTACCCCGGTGGCGGGTTGGTCGTTCGCCCTGCCGATCCGGCCGGCGGAGCACGTCATCGGTGGACGCGCCGCCGCCGGTGACCAGGTGCCGACGCCCTTCACCGTCGACCAGCTCATCGACCACGTGCGGGAGCGGCTGGCGGTGTTGGACAGCGACCCGAGCACGGATCGGCTGTCGGGGCTGGTACTCCAGGACCGCATCTTCGTCGTCGGCCGGCTGCTGACCGACGACGACCGGCTGCTTCCGCTGCGGAACCGTTTACCGCGGCAGCACTGGACGAGCGAGCAGGTGCGGCAGGTCGCCGCCCACCCGCAAGGCGCCGTGCGGCACTACCTGTGCGCCATGGTGCCGTCCTGGGGTGGTGAGGTGGTGGCCAGCACCTTCCTGCACTTCTCCACCGACGGCCGGCTGCTCTACCTGGAGTGCGCCCGGACCGTGCTGCAACCCCCACGGCTGGCCTACCACGACGTCGACCGGTTGACCGAATGGCTGCCGGCGAGCCAGCTGGTGCAGTTGCTCGCCGCCGGTTCCCACGCCCTGCTCAACACGGCGGCCACCGCGGTGGGACGGCTCCTCGACGAACTGGTGCACACGCTGCGCCATCGGCGGCGGCAGGCGCGGCTGCGCCGGCTGGCCGGCGAGGACCTCGGCTACGACTACGGTGCCCGCGCCGGGGCCCGGGAGATGGCGACCAGTTCGGACTACCACAACTATTTCCAGGTGCTGGACGCCGCGAAGCACCTGAAGGTGGTGGAACGGCACGTGCTCGCGGCGATCGTGGAGTTCCTCGACGACCGCGGCGTCGACACCGCGGAGTTTCGCAACCGGCAGATGATGATCCTCAACCAGGGAGTCATCCAGACCGGCGGGCTCAGTGTGGTCGGCAACCAGGCGGTGGGCGCCGGTGCCCGGGCCGAGCAGCACGGGCCGCCGGCACCGGCGGGCGACAGACCACGACCGGCGTGAGAGCAGGAGGAGGAGTACATGTCCGAGCCGTCGATCAACTACGGCATCCAGCAGTCCGGCGGGGTGAGCCAGGTCGGCAATCAGGCGGTCGGTCCCGGGGCGGTCGCGGTCGGCGGCGCGTTGTCGGCCACCGCGCCGGGGGTGGACGTGCCGGCCCTGGTCGCCCAGTTGGTCGAGGCGCTCGATCAGCACCGCGACGAGCTGCCGGAGCAGGCTCGAGCGGTGGCGGCGGAGCTGCGTGCCCAGCTGGCCCGGCCGGATCCCGAACCGGCGCGGGTGACGGCGTTGCTGCGGCGTCTGGCGGAGTTGGCCGCGCCGGTGGCGCCGGTGGCCTCGGCCGTGACCGAGGTGCTGCGGGCGGTGCAGCAGGCGACCTGAGCCGGGCGGGGTGGCTCAGCCTGCGGCTGGGCGGCGCCGGTGGGCGCGGCTGGTGTCGACCGGCCGACCGGGGTCGACGTGCCGTGGCCGGTCGGGTTCGTCCGGCCGTAGCGGGGCGAGGGTGTCGGTCAGGGCGTCGATGATCCGGTCGGTGGCGCGCCGGGCGGCGCCCGGCGCGCCGGGGGTCAGGTCGTCGAGGTCCACCGGGTCACCGAAGTGCACCCGTACGGTCGGGCGGCGTACCAGCGCGCGGGCGACGCCGCGCAGCAGACCTTTGGGGGCCTGGTAGGGCAGTACCTCATGGGATCCCCACTGTGCCACCGGAATGACGGGAGCGCCGCAGGTCAGGGCGAGCCGGGCGGCGCCGGTCTTGCCGCGTTCGGGCCACATGCCAGGGTCCAGACCGATGCGCCCCTCCGGGTAGACCAGGATCGGTGCGCCGGCACCGACCGCGCTGGCGGCGTCGTCCAGTGCCTGGTGTACGCCGCTGGTGCCCCGGTCCACGCGGATGTGCCCGGCGCTGCGCATCGCGGCGCCGATGACCGGGGCGCGGAACAGCCCGCCGGTGGCCATGATTCGCGGCGCGACCCGGCGGGCCCGGCAGGCGGCGGCGAGCACGACCGGGTCGAAGGGGCTGATGTGGTTGGCGGCCAGGATGAGTGGCCCGCCGCGCAGCCGGGCGGGGATGTCTCCGGTGACCTCCAGCCGGGCCAGCAGCCCGACGAGGACGCGGGCGAGCAGCAGCGCGGTACGCCAGATCAGCGGCGGCTGCCAGGGGGAGTGGGCCGTGTCCATCAGCAGGAAATGGTCGCACGGCGGCTGGCCGCGCCGACGTCCAGGGCGGGCCGTACGGCCGAGGTGAGCAGGGTCATTGGTCCCGACCCGGTTCGGGCCGCCTGCCTCTGCCGATCGCCTTACGACGGGTTGTAGTATTTACTACGTCTCGTAGTATTAACAGCTGGGGGTTGCAGGTGGACGCGTTGGACGTCGCCCGCTGGCAGTTCGGTGTCACCACCGTCTACCACTTTCTCTTCGTGCCGCTGACCATCGGACTCTCCGTCCTGGTCGCCATCCTGCAGACACTCTGGCACCGCACCGGAGACGAGAAGTACCTCAAGCTCACCAAGTTCTACGGCAAGCTGTTCCTGATCAACTTCGCCATGGGCGTGGTCACCGGCATCGTGCAGGAATTCCAGTTCGGCATGAACTGGAGTGACTACTCCCGCTTCGTCGGCGACATCTTCGGCGCGCCCCTGGCCATCGAGGCCCTGGTCGCCTTCTTCCTCGAATCCACCTTCATCGGCCTGTGGATCTTCGGCTGGGACCGGCTGCCCGCACGCCTGCACCTGGCCAGCATCTGGGCCGCGGCCATCGGCACCAACCTGTCGGCGTACTTCATCCTCGCCGCGAACTCGTTCATGCAGAACCCCGTGGGCTACCGGATCAACCCGGACAGCGGTCGAGCCGAACTCACCGACTTCGTCGCGGTGCTCACCAACAAGGTCGCCCTGATCACCTTCCCGCACACCATCGCCGGCGCCTTCCTGGTCGCCGGGTCGCTGCTGGTGGCCGTCGCCCTGTGGCACCTGATCCGCAACCCCGACAGCGCCGACACCCCGGCGTACCGCTTCGCGGCCCGCTTCGGCTCCTGGGTCACCCTGGTCTCCGCCGCCGCCGTCGTGATCACCGGCGACATCCAGGGGAAGATCATGACCCAGGTGCAGCCGATGAAGATGGCCGCCGCCGAGGGCCTCTACGACACCGAGAGCCCCGCGTCGTTCTCCGTACTGACCGTCGGCAGCCTCGACGGCACCCGGGAACTGTTCGCCATCAAGATCCCGTACCTGCTGTCCTACCTGGGCACCGGCGACCCCAACGGCACCGTGCAGGGCATCAACGACCTGCAGGCCGCGTACACCGCCCAGTACGGCCCGGGCAGCTACACCCCGATCATCCCGGTCACCTACTGGAGCTTCCGCTTGATGATCGGATTTGGACTCGCCGCCGCCGCCATCGCCCTACTGGTGCTCTGGAGCCAGCGTCGGGGCCGTACCCCGAGCAGCAGGTGGCTGCTGCGCGCCGGCCTGGCCATGCCGATCCTGCCGCTGCTGGCCAACTCCTTCGGCTGGATCTTCACCGAGATGGGCCGCCAGCCGTGGATCGTCTTCGGCGAGATGCTCACCCGCGACGGCGTCTCCCGCAGCGTCTCCCTCGCCGAGGTGCTCACCAGCTTCACCGCCTTCACCCTCATCTACGCCACCCTCGCCGTCATCGAGGTGAAGTTGCTGGTCCGCTACGCCAGGGCCGGCGTACCCGAGGTGACACCCGACCCGGAACCCGACGACACCGACGACGCCGACCGCCCGCTCGCCTTCGCCTACTGACTCCGGAGCCCCATCGTGGAACTGACCACCATCTGGTTTCTCCTCGTCGCCGTGCTCTTCACCGGCTACTTCATCCTCGAGGGTTTCGACTTCGGCGTCGGCATGCTGCTGCCCGTGCTCGGCCGCGACGACCGGGAACGCCGCGTAATGATCAACACCATCGGGCCGGTCTGGGACGGCAACGAAGTCTGGTTGATCACCGCCGGCGGTGCCATGTTCGCCGCCTTCCCGGAGTGGTACGCCACCCTCTTCTCCGGCTTCTACCTGCCCCTGCTGCTGATCCTGCTGGCCCTGATCGCCCGCGGTGTCGCCTTCGAGTACCGCCACAAGCGGCCCGAGGCGTCCTGGAAACGCCGCTGGGACGCCGCGATCTTCTTCGGCTCGCTGGTCCCGGCAGTGCTGTGGGGCGTGGCCTTCGCCAACATCCTGCGCGGCGTACCGCTGGACGTCGACCACGAGTACGTCGGCGGCCTGCTCAACCTGCTGAACCCCTACGCCCTGCTCGGCGGCGCGACCACCGCGGCGCTGTTCCTCACCCACGGCGCCGTCTTCATCGCCCTCAAGACCGTCGGCGACATCCGGGACCGGGCCGCCGCCCTCGCGGTCCGCCTCGGCGTCGCCGCCGCCGTCCTCGCGGTGGCGTTCCTGAGCTGGACGCTGACCATCCGGTCCAGCGCCGCCGCCGTCGTGCTCGCCGTCGGCGCCGCACTCGCGCTGCTCGGTGGTCTCGCCGCCGCCGCGGTACGCCGGGAGGGCTGGGCCTTCACCGGCACGGCAGTGGCGATCGCCCTGGCCGTGGCGACCCTGTTCGCCGCGTTGTTCCCGAACGTGCTGCCCTCCACGCTGGACCCGGCCGGTACGCTGACCGCCACCAACGCCGCCTCCACCCCGTACACCTTGACGATCATGACGTGGGTGGCGGTCTTCTTCACCCCGATCGTGCTGGCCTACCAGGGCTGGACGTACTGGGTGTTCCGCAAGCGCATCGGGGTGGCCCACATCCCGCAGCACTGAGCCGGTCCGGGCCGGCGGGCCGGCCCGGACCGCTCAGGCGGCCGAGGCCAGGCTGGCCTCGGCCCGGCGCCGCACCACTTCCAGCACCCGCGCGGCGGCGGCCAGATCGTCGGCCGGGAGGCCCGCCCAGAGCCGCTCACCGATCTCACCGCTCGCGGCGGCGACCAGTCGCTGCGTCTGCCGTCCGGCCGGTGTCACCGTGACCTGGGAGGCGTCCTCGGCCAGCGGCGCCACCAGCGTCGCCGCGACCAGCTCGGCGAGGGTGGCGTGGGCGGCCTCCGCGCTGAGCTTCAGCGCTTCGGTCAGCTTCCTGGCCGCCTCGACGCGGGGGAGCGGACCGTCGGCGGCGGCCAGGACGTTGAGCAGCAGTGACTGGCCGAAAGTGAGTCCGAGGCGGGTCAGCTCCCGTTCCAGCACGGCCCGGGTGGCGTAGTGGGTCCGACCGAGCAGCTGCCCGTTGAGGGTGGCGGACATCAGAACTCCATCCGTTGGTTACACCAATGTTGGCCCGACCAACGTATCACCGATTGTGGGTGCGACCAACAGTGAGGCGTAGAGTCCGAAGCATGCAGCCCACCGGCACGAGCGAACCCCACCGCCTCCGCAGCACCCCCAGCTGGCTGCTCACCCAGACCGCCGCCCACGCCGGACGCCTGGTCAGCGCGGCACTCGACCGCCACCACGCCCGCGGCTACCACTACCGGCTACTCGCCGCCCTCGACGACACCGGACCCGCCAGCCAGGCCGACCTCGGCCGGCACAGCGGCATCGACCGCAGCGACATCGTCAGCACCCTCAACGACCTCGCCGACCGCCACCTCGTCCGCCGCGACCCCGACCCCGACGACCGGCGCCGCAACCTCGTCAGCATCACCACCGCCGGCCGCCGCGAACTCACCCACCTGCAACAGGCCCTCGACACCGCCCAGGAAGCCCTGCTCGCCCCCCTCGACACCGCCCAACGCCACGAACTCGTCCGCCTGCTCGGTATCCTCCTCACCCACCACAAAGCACCGAAGGGCTGACCAGATGACCCGCGCACACCAGTACGCCACCACCGTCACCTGGACCGGCAACCTCGGCACCGGCACCAGCGGCTACCGCGACTACCGCCGCGACCACGACGTCACCACCGACGGCCGCCCACCGATCGCCGGCAGCTCCGACCCCACCTTCCGCGGCGACCCCACCCGCTGGAACCCCGAACAGCTGCTACTCGCCGCGCTGTCCCAATGCCACATGCTCGCCTACCTGCACCTGTGCGCCGTCAACGGCGTCACCGTCACCGACTACGTCGACCACGCCACCGGCACCATGACCACCGACCGTGCCGGCAACGGCCACTTCACCGAGGTCGTCCTGCATCCCCGGGTCACCGTCGCCGACCCCGACACCGTCGAGACCGCCACCGCCCTGCACGCCGACGCCCACCACGCCTGCTTCATCGCCAACTCCGTCAACTTCCCGGTACGCCACGAACCCACCACCGCCACCTGACCGCGGCGACCCAAACCACTCGACACCACCGCCACGACGGCTATCGTCGACCGAATGCCCGACGTCCGCGAACTCACCATCGACGAAATGGCCGACGCCTGGCAGCTCGGCCGACTCGCCTTCGGCGCCGACCCACAACCCCCACCGCTCCCCGCGCCCACCTCCCGCACCACCTACGGCGCCTTCGACCACGCCGGCCGCCTCGTCGGCAAAGCCGTCGACCTGCACGACGAGCAGTGGTGGACCACCCGCACCGTGCCCGCCGCCGACGTGGCCGGCGTCGCCGTCGCCGCCGAAGCCCGCGGCACCGGAGTCGCCCGAGCCCTGCTCCGGGCCCTGCTACGCGGCGCCAACGACCGCGGCGCCGCCGTCAGCGCGCTGTATCCCACCACCCCCGCCCCCTACCGGGCCTGCGGCTGGGACATCACCGGCCAGCTACGCACCCTCGACCTACCCACCGCCGCGCTGCCCCGACACCGCCCCGAAGCGCCGCTGACCGTCCGCGCCGGCACCCCCGCCGACCTGACCGCCGCCGCCGACCTCTACCGACGCGTCGCCCGGCACCGCAACGGCCTGCTCACCCGAACCCACCCCCGGTTCACCCCCGGCGACGAACTGCCCTACGACGGACTCACCCTCGTCGAGCACGACGACGACCTGGTCGGCTACGCCGGCTGGGACCGTGGCCGCGGCTACGGCCCCGGCGCCATCCTCACCGTGCAGGACATCCTGGCCACCACCGCCGAGGCCGCCCGCGCTCTCGTCGGCGTCCTGGCCAGCTGGCACAGCGTCACCCCGAAGCTACGGGTGACCCCGCTGCCCGGCGACGCCGTCAGCGCCCAACTGCCCCTCGAATACGCCCGCGAACACGAACGCGACCCCTGGATGCACCGGCCCGTCGACGTCGTCCGCGCCGTACAGACCCGCGGCTGGCCCAACCACACCCGAGGCCAGGTCACCTTCACCCTCACCGACGACCTGGCCGACTGGAACACCGGCACCTGGCACCTCGCCGTCGCCGACGGCGACGCCGAACTGCGCCGCGTCACCACCGCCGCCGACCTGCACCTGACCGTACGCGGCTTCGCTCTGCTCTACACCGGCACCGCCACCGCGCGCACCCTCGCCGAAAACGGGCTGCTGCGCCACACCACACCAGACCCCAGCGCCCTGGACCTACTGGCCGCCGGCCCACCCGCCCAGCTCATCGACTACTTCTGACCAGCCGAAGACCCGGCCGCGAACCGTCCACAGCCGGGCCTTCGGCACACCAACACCGCGGTCGCTCAGCTCGCCTCGCGCAACTCCGCCAACCGGGCCTCGATCTCCGCCAGCTCCGCCCGCAGCTTCTCCGCCTGCCGCTCCGCCTCCGACCGCTCGGCGGACAGGATCTGCTCGACCGCCTCGTGAACCCCCGGCACGTCCACCAACGCCACCATCCGCAGCGCCTCCGCCGGCTTCAACACGTACGGCTTGGCCAGCACCTTCCCACCCTGCTGCGCCGCGACCGTCCACTCGCCCTCGGCGTACGCCAACGTCACCGTCAGCCCCGCCGGACCCTTCGGCTTGGCCGCCTTCACCGCCCGCCTCGCCGGCGGCTTCGACTCCACCGCCTCCACCTTCGCCTCCACTACCTCCACCTTCGGCTCCTCCCAGCGCGGCTGCGGCACCCGATCCAACACGAACTCCGGCTCCACCACCGCCGGCTCGACCCTCGGCTCGACCTTCGGCTCGACCGGTCGACGCCCCGCACCCCGCGGTGCCACCGCCACATCGGCAGGGGAGAACGGCAACTCGTCACGCCCGAACCGCACCACCACGAACTCGTCGGACACCGCCGGATCGGTCAACTCCACCACCTGACCCAGCTGGCCGGCGATCTGACCGGCCGCAGCCGTGAACACCACCTTCGGCTTACGGCCCGCGCTCAACGCCTCCCGGATGCCGCGTACCTCGTCATCGGACAAACCCTGGCCAGCGGCACCCATCACACAACCTCTTCCCTCGTACACATGTTCAGCCGCCTGCCTTGATACCAGCCGCCGGCGACAACTCGAAGATCAGCCCCCCAACGCCCGCAACGCCCGGTCCGCGTGCTCGTTCATACCCAACTCGCTGTGCACCACCTCGACGATCCGCCGATCGACCCCGATCACGAAGGTCATCCGCCGCGTACTCAACGGCCCCAACGGCAGCCGCCGCCGCACACCGAACCGGTCCGCCACCGCACCGTCGGGATCCGACAGCAACGGATAGTCGAACCCGTGCAGCCGCGAGAACTCCGCCTGACGCTGCACCGAATCCCGGCTGATCCCCACCCGCTGGGCCCCGACCGCCGCGAACTCCGCCGCCAGGTCCCGAAAATGGCAACTCTGCGCCGTGCATCCCCGCGTCATCGCCGCCGGATAGAAGAACACCACCACCGGCCCCGCCACCAGCAACTCCGACAATCGCCGGAGGCGACCCGTCTCATCCGGCAACTCGAAGTCCTCGACCAGGTCACCGACACCCACACCCGCCACGCACACTCCTCGCTCGACACCGTCACGAACACGCAGAAGCCGATCACCATCGCGCACCACGCCACCCGTGTGCTCGACCACACCCTGCGCCCAGCCACGCGACCGCCACGGTAACGTCCCCGACACCAGTCGGGCAGGGGAGGACAATGACACCCGTCACCGTCATCACCGGCGGCAGCCGCGGCATCGGCGCCGCCACCGCCCGCCGCCTCGCCCACACCGGCCATCACATCGCACTGGGCTACCGCCGCGACCACGCCGCCGCCGACACCGTCGTGACCGAGCTACGCGCCACCGGCGTACGCGCCATCGCCGTACCCGCCGACACCCGCGACCCCGACCAGGTCGCCGCCCTCTTCGACGCCGCCACCGAACTCGGCCCGATCAGCGGCCTGGTCAACAACGCCGGCATCACCAGCCAGATCGGACCCTTCACCGAGCTGCGCCTGGCCGACCTGCGCGACGTAGTCGACGTCAACCTCGTCGGCTACATCCTCTGCGCCCAACAGGCCGCCCACCGGATGACCGACGGCGCCGCCATCGTCAACATCTCCTCCGTCGCCGCCACCCTCGGCGGCCCAGGGGAGTACATCCACTACGCCGCCGTCAAAGCCGCCACCGACGCCCTCACCATCGGCCTGGCCAAGGAGCTCGCCCCCCACGGCATCCGGGTCAACGCCGTCGCCCCCGGCATCATCCGCACCGAGATCCACGCCCTGTCCGGCCAACCCGACCGACCCGAACGCGCCGCCAGCCGTATCCCGCTCGGCCGACCCGGCGAACCCGACGAGGTCGCCGCCGCCGTCGCCTGGCTACTCGGCCCGGACGCCTCCTACACCACCGGCGCCATCCTCCGCGTCGGCGGCGGTCTCTGACCACAGGACCCCGCCGCCATGCCGCTGCTCGCGTCCCCAGCCCTGCCACCGGGCAGCCTCAACCGCCACCCCCAACCCGCGCTCGACGCCCCCGGCCTGCAGCTGCGCCCCTGGCGGCCGGCCGACCGACCCGCCGTCCTTGCCGGCTACGCCGACCCCGCCGTCCAACGCTGGCACTGCCGCACGATGACCGACGACGAGGCCCACGCCTGGCTCACCTCCTGGCCACAACGCTGGCAGGCCGAGACCGGCGCCGGCTGGGCCATCACCGACGCCACCGGCGTCCTCGGTCAGATCAGCCCCCGTCGACTCGACCTCACCGACGGCATCGCCGAGGTCTCCTACTGGGTACTACCGCACGCCCGGGGCCGCCACGTCGCACCCCGCGCCCTCATCGCCCTCACCACCTGGTCGTTCGACACCGACCCGCCGATCTCACCCACCTGAACCACCGCCCAGCCAGATCCGCCACACCCACACCCGCCACCGGATCAGACCACCGCACGACCCGCCGAGAACCGCAAGTCGACCAGCCCCGCCGCCAGCCGCCGCACCTGCGCCGCGTCCGGCAACGCCACCAGCGAACTCCACGGCAACTGCGCCCGCACCTGCGCCGCCGTCAACCGCGCACCGAGCAGACCACCCACCAGCGCCGCCACCGTATCGACGTCCCCACCCAACCGGACCGCCGCCAGCAGGCCACCCCGCAACGACTCCGCCTGCCGGACGCAGTGCAGCACCGCGGCCACCGTCTCACCGGGATCAAGGCCCACCCCCGCCACCGACGGCCGCCACCCGCCCGCGCGCAGCTCGGCCAGCACCCCCGTCAACCGCGGCGCCTGTCCGCACACCCGCTGCGCGGGCCCCACCATCTCGACCGCCACGTCGAGCAGCACCGCCGCCGACGCCCCCGCCACCGACCAGGACGCGCAGGCCGCCATCACACACGCCGCCACCAACGCCTCGGGCGCCCGGTGCGTCGCCCGGGTCGACTCGACCGTCCGGGCCACCAGCAACTCCGGCCGCGAAGGCGGCACCGACCAGCCCACCGGCAACGCCCGCATCGGCGCACCGTTCGTGCCACCCTCCCGATCGCCGGGCACCTCGCCGGTCCGCCGAAAGCAGGCCAACGCCGCCCGCGTCGACGGGCCGATACCCGGCACCGGAGGATCGTGGGCCACCAACCGGGACAGGAACATCGCCGCATCGGCGCTGCCACCCGAATCCACCAGGCAACGCGCGGCCAGCAAGGTCAACGCCGTGTCGTCGGAGGTCGCACCGGCCGCCCACCGTGCACTGGCCCGCGGCCTCTCGATCTCCTCGTCACCATCACCGGTCGCCGGCCGACCCTCGTACGGCACACCCAACGCGTCACCACAGGCGTAGGCGATCAACGCGCCGGCCACCCGATCAACCGTCGTCAGCATGTCCTCGGCGCCAGGCGTCCACACGACCATCAGCCTAATGACGGACCGGACAGGCCGTAGGCAGGCGTCAGCCTCCCCGCCAGCCACTGACAGCATTGCGACTGCATTGCAAACCGGGTACGGTCGGACACAATGCAGTCGAATTGCAAAGAGGGTTCCCGTGCAGGTCATCCCGCTGGACCGCATCACTGCCGACATGACCGACGCTGTCGGGGGCAAGGCAGCCGGCCTGGCAGCGCTCATCAGGCACGGCGAACGTGTCCCACCCGGCTTCTGCATCACCACGCAGACCCACGGCCACGCACTCCCGGTCGCGGAGATCGTCAACGCTTACCAACAACTCGGCGGCCCTGTCGCCGTGCGGTCCAGCGCCACCGCCGAAGACCTACCCGACGCCAGCTTCGCCGGACAACAGGACACCATCCTCAACGTCACCGGCACCGCCGACCTTCTCACCGCCGTCGCGGCCTGCCGAGCCTCCCTGCACAGCCCCCGCGCGACCGCATACCGCGACGCCCACCACATCGAACACGACAACGTACGGATGGCCGTCGTCATTCAACGAATGGTCACACCCGCGGTCGCCGGCGTGCTCTTCACCGCCAATCCGGTCACCGGCCGACGCACCCAGATGATGGTCGAGGCCGTCCCGGGCCTCGGCGACGTCCTCGTCGACGGCGTCACCAACACAGATCAGTGTCTCCTGGACGGCCCCGTACACCCCGCCACCGACCACCTCACCCCGGCGCAACTCGCCGACCTGCACACCCTCGGCACCCGCCTGCAGAAACACCTTGGCAGTCCTCAGGACATCGAATGGGCAATCGACCACGACGGCACTCTCTGGGTGCTGCAGGCCCGGCCGATCACCACCCTGTTCCCCCTTCCACCACCCACCGACAAACCACAGCCCCGCGTCTACCTCGAGTTCGGCCACGTCCAAGGCATGCTCCAGCCAGTCACCCCGATGGGCATGTCCTCCCTGGCCGCGCTCGTCACCGCAATGCTCGCCGCACTGCGCGTACGAGCCGACGTCATCGACATCGGCGGACGCCTCTACGGCGACCTGACCGACCTCGCCCGCGATCCCGCCACCCGCGAACGTCTCGTCAAGCTCATGGCCGTCGACTTCGGTCCCCGCGCCCAGGCGGTGATGAGACACGTCCTCGCCGACCCCCGCTTCGCCCCGCAACGCCGAACCACACCGCGCACCCGGGCGACCGACGGCACCATCCTGCGCACCGCAGGCCGCGCCGGTACCGCAATCCTGCGGGCCCTCGCCCGACCCGACCACGCTCGCGCGCGCCTGCACCACGCCATCGACCGAATCCGCCGCACCTGCGCCGCGCCCGCCGAGCTGAAAACCCCCGCCGACCGGCTCCGCTTCGTACGCGACCAGGACACGACCGGAAGCTACGACGAGATCACCTGGCCCATCGCCGCCGGCATGCTCGCCGCCGCGATACCCCCACACCTACTCAAGGGAATCGCCGAACAACACGAGATCCAGACCGTCCTCGGCGGCATGCCGCACAACGTCACCATCGAAATGGATCTCGCGCTGTGGCGACTCACCGAACGCGCCACCGACCACCGCCAACTGCTTCTCGACACACCCGCATCCGAACTCGCGGCCCGCTACCGGCAGGGCACCCTGCCCGACATCGGCCTGGCCGCGTTCCTCGACACCTACGGCCACCGCGGAGCCGCAGAGGTCGACCTCGGCATACCCCGCTGGGAGGAAGACCCCACCCCGGTTTTCACCATGATCGCCAACTACCTGCGAGTCACCGACGCCGACCAGGCACCCGACCGACGGTTCGCCCGCGCAGCCGCCACCGCCGAAACCACCCTCCGCGACCTCACCATCCGCGCCCGCCGCCGGCCCATCCGCGGCCGGATCGCGATATTCCTGCTGCACCGGGCCCGGGCCCTCGCCGGCCTCCGCGAGGCCGGTAAATTCGCCGGCCTCTACCGCCTGCGGGAGATGCGACGGCAACTGTTGCTCATCGGCACCGACCTGGCCACCGCAACCCTGCTGAACCAACCCGACGACATCATGTTCCTCACCCTCGACGAGGTCCACGCCGCCGTACATCAACACACCGACCACCGCGCCACGGTCACCTCGCGCCGGGCCACCCACCAGCAGGAGCTGCGCCGCCGGACCGTACCGGTTGCCCTGCTCTCCGACGGCACCGACCTGGAGACCATCCTGCCGGCCGCACCCATCACCGACGGCCAACTTCGTGGCGTCGGCGCCGCCCCCGGTCGGATCACCGGCCCCGCCCGGATCGTCCACGACCCCGCCACCGCCCGCATCGACCCTGGCGACATCATCGTCGCACCCACCACCGACCCCGGCTGGACCCCGCTCTTTCTCACCGCCGGTGGACTGGTCACCGAAACCGGCGCGGTCATGGCCCACGGCCCCACCGTGGCTCGCGAATACGGCATCCCGGCCGTCATCTGCGTTCCCGCCGCCGCCAGCACGATCACCACCGGACAGCTCATCACCGTGGACGGCGCCGCAGGCACCGTCACCGTGGTTAACGACCCTCACCGCACGGAGGCGGAAAGGGCGCAGCGTACCGACATCGGCGATACGACCGCACTGTGAAAGCATCGACTCCATGCCCAAGAAGGTGGACCCCCGCCAGCGACGCGCACTCATCGCCGACGCACTCATGCGGGTAGCTGCCGATCAGGGCCTGGAAGCCGTCAGCCTGCGCCACGTCGCGACGGCGGCCGGTGTCTCGGCCGGAATGGTGCAGCACTACTTCCGCACCAAGGACGAGATGATGACCTTCGCCCTGGCCGTGGTCCGCGACCGCACCCAGGCCCGCATCACCGACGCCGTCACCGCGCTCGGCACGGAGCCCTCGCCGCGGCAACTGCTCCGCACCATGATCGCCGCACTGCTGCCACTGGATGAGCAGTCCCGCGACGACGCACGGGTAGCACTCGCGTTCCTCGCCTACACCGCCGTACGGCCAGCAGCCGCCACCGCCCTGCGCGACGACACCACACAGCTGACGGCCCACATCACCAGCCTTCTACCCGGCCCACACGGCGACGACGCCGCCACCGGTCTCCTGGCGCTCATGGAAGGTCTGGGCATCCACCTCCTCGGCGGCCACTACCCGCCGGAACGGGCACTGCGCGCGTTGGACCACCACCTTGACCTGATCTTCGCCCCGTCCGGCTACCCAGGAGAGCAGGGTCCGTAGAAGGAGCCAACGAGCGCAGGCATGCCACCCCATCCCGCCGGGTAGCCACCGTCGTGGACAGCGGACGCATCGGTGAACACGGCTTCCTCGCCAACGGGCGCAGCGCTGTCCTGGTGGACCGCGCCGGTTCAGTGAACTGGTGGTGCCCACAACGCTTCGACGGGCCATCCGTCTTCGCACGGCTCCTCGACGACGACGCCGGCCACTGGTCGATCCGACCAGCCGGCCACTTCACCACCGAACGGTCCTACGTCGAAGGCACGCTCGTGCTGCGTACCGTCTTCGCCACCGGGCACGGACGGATGGCACTGACCGACGCCCTCGCCCTGGAACCCGGCGCCCGCGGCCACGACATCGGCCTGCGCTCACCACACGTACTGGCCCGGTTCGTCGAGGGCCTCGCCGGCGAAGTGCCGGTACGCCTGCACTACCGACCGCGGTTCGAATACGGGCGGGTGACCGCCTACCTGAACGACCACAACGGCATCATCGACGCGAGCGCCGGTGCCTGTCGGCTGAGCCTGCGCGGCGACGTCCCGCTGAGCTGCCACCAGGGCGACGCCACCGCCAACTTCACCGTCCGCGCGGGGGAGACCTACCGCTTCACGCTCGGGCACGCGCCGACCTACGACTCCGGCCCACCCGCCCTGCCGGACGCGGACCAGGTGATCACCAACGCCGTCGCCGGCTGGAGATCCTGGGCCGACCTGCACCACGACCAGTACGACGGCCTCTTCGGCGACCAGGTGCGGCACAGCGCCATCGTCCTGCAGGGCATGACCTACCAACCCAGCGGCGCGATCATCGCGGCGGCGACCACCTCACTGCCCGAGCAACCGGGAGGCGCCCGCAACTACGACTACCGCTTCGTCTGGCTACGCGACTTCAGCCTCACCCTCCAGGCGCTCTGGCGGGCCGCCTGTCCCGACGAGGTCGACCGGCACTTCGCCTGGGTCGCACACGCCACCGGACGCATCAGCGACGCGCCGGTACCGATCATGTACGGCGTGCAGGGGGAGCGGGACCTCACCGAGCACCACCTCGACCACCTCACCGGGTACGCCCACAGCCAGCCGGTCACCGTCGGCAACGACGCCTGGAAGCAACGGCAGAGCGACGTACTCGGCGAGGTCCTCGACGCGGCCTGGCTGATGCGCCACTACCTCGACCCGATGACGCCCGACGTCCGGCAGCTGCTGCACGACCTCGCCGACCAGGCCGTGCTGGACTGGCACCGACCCGACTCCGGCATGTGGGAGTCCCGGGACACCGAGCGGCACTACGTCTCCTCCAAGGTGCAGTGCTGGACGGCGCTCGACCGGGCGGTCCGCTTCGGTCGCCGGCTCGGCGACCAGTCCGATGTGGCCCGCTGGGCCGCCGCCCGGGACGACATCCGCAACGCCGTACTCACCCGGGGCTGGAACGACCGACTCGGCACATTCACCGGAGCCTTCGACTCCGACCACCTGGACGCCTCGGTGCTGATCATGCCGCTGGTCGGCTTCCTACCGGCCGACGACCCGAGGATGCGGTCCACGGTACGGGTGGTCGAACGCGAGCTCTCCCACAAGGGGCTGCTACGCCGGTGGGACGGCGACCCGGCCGGCTTCGTCATCTGCTCCTTCTGGCTGGTCACCTGCCTGGCCCTGGCCGGCGAGGTGGAGCGCGCCGAGCGCTTGTTCCGGCAACTCGCCGGCCGGGCCAACGACCTGGGGCTCTTCGCGGAGCAGATCGACCCTGCCACCGGGGCGCATCTCGGCAACTTTCCGCAGGCCTTCTCGCACATCGGGCTGATCAACGCCGCCGGCCGACTCTCCGAGGCCGTGTATCGGCGCGACGCCGCGGACAAGCCACGACACCCCGTGCCGGCCGGCACGGGAGGCACGGAAGGAGCACCCAGATGACTGGACGCCTGGACGGAAAGACCGCCCTGATCACCGGCTCTGACTCCGGGATCGGGCAGGCGACGGCGATCGAGTTCGGCCGGGAGGGTGCCGACGTGGTGGTGCACTACCTGCACGACCACGCCGGCGCCAAGCACACGAAGGCCGAGGTTGAAGCGGCCGGCCGGCGGGCCGTCGTGGTGCAGGGCGACATCAGCGTCGAGCACCAGGTGGAGGCGATGTTCGACGAGGCTCTCGCGGAGTTCGGCACGCTGGACATCCTGATGAACAACGCCGGGGTGGACGCCTCCGGCATTCCGGTCGCCGACCTGGACACCGAGACGTTCGACCGGGCCATGCGGATCAACGTCTACGGCGCGTTCTTCTGCTCCCGGCGCTTCGTACGGCACCGTCGCGACCAGGGCGGACACGGAAAGATCATTAACACGACCTCGATCCACCAGGAGGTCGCCCGGGCCGGCGGCGCGGACTACGACACCACCAAGGGCGCGTTGCTGGAGTTCGCCAAGAGCCTCGCCCTGGAGGTCGCCCCGATGCACATGAACGTCAACAACGTCGGTCCGGGGATGGTGCTCACGCCGTTCAACCAGCGGGCGATCGATGATCCGAAGTACCTGGAGGAACAGGTGCAGAGCATCCCGTGGAAGCGAGCGGCGGAGCCGGTGGAGGTCGCCAAGGTGGCGGTCTTCCTGGCCAGCGCCGATGCCGACTACGTGACGGGTTCGACGTACTTTGTGGATGGCGGCCTGATGCAGAACCAGGGCCAGGGCGCCTGACCGCAGACGTGATTCGATAATCTACATTATGTAAAGTAGACGCTCCGGCTACCGCCCCGAGCGGCGGTAGCCGTCCAGGAGCCCTTCACCACACGCTTCGCGGTACGCCTCGTCGGGGCCCGCACAGCACCGATCGCCGCGGACACCGTCGAGCTCGGGACGCGCCGCCGGGATGCACACCTTCTGCACGCTGCTACGGCGCGGGGTGGGCGTGGGCCCGCGATTGGGTCGTGGGTGGGTGGACGTGCGCACGTGTCCGCCACTCCCCTCTGTTGCCATGCAATCCGAAAAAGCTGCATAATATGCGTTATGCATGACAAAACGGATAAAATGGTTGTCACGCTGATCGAGGAGTTTCTGACCGCGCGGGCCACCCGTAAGCCCTCCCCCCACACTCAGGACGCGTACCGGCGCGACCTGACCAGCGTGGCCGTGCTCGCGGCGGAGCTCGCCACCCCTCCCCTCCCCCTTGATCACCTGGGTGTCGACGCGCTCTCCCCCAGGCTCATCCGGGCCGCGTTCGCCCGGTTCGCCGCCGACCGGGCCGCCACCTCGGTCGGGCGGGCCTGGTCGACCTGGAACGGTTTCTTCTCCTTCCTGGTGGCCGAGCAGGTGGTGCCGGGCAATCCGATGCCGGCGGTGGGGCGTCCTCGGGCCCCGCTCCCCCAACCCAAGCCGTTGCGCGGCGAGGACACTCCGGAGCACCTGCTCGCCTCGGCCGCGCAGGCCGAGGGCCGGCAGCGTGACCCGTGGCCGGAACGGGACGTGGCGGTGCTGGCTGTGGCGCTGTGTGCGGGGTTGCGGTTGTCGGAGTTGCTGGCGTTGCGGGTCGGTTCGCTCGGCGGGCGGGCCGGCGAGCGTCGGCTGGAGGTGTCCGGTAAGGGCGGGCGGCCTCGGATGGTGCCGGTGGAGCCGGGCCTGGATGCGGTGCTGGCGGGCTATCTGGACAGTCGGATGCGCCGGTTCGGTTCGCGTACGGTGCGGCCGGATTCGCCGCTGCTGGTGGATCGGCGGGGTGAGCCGCTGCGTCGGGGTGGGTTGCAGTATCTGGTGGAGTCCTGCTTCCGGCGGGCCGGCATCGGTGACCGGGTGCCGCGCGGGGCGCGGTTGCACGCGTTGCGGCACACGTTCGCGACGCGGCTGGCGGAGGACGGGGCGGGTGCGGCGGAGATCATGCGGTTGTTGGGGCATGCGTCGTTGGCGTCGTCGCAGACGTACATCGAGGTGACCGCGGGTCAGCAGCGGGAGGCGGCGCGGGCGAATCGCACGAACCGGGCGTTGGTGGGGTTGGTGCGGCCTCAGGCCGGTTGAGCGGTGAGGATCGCCGGCAGGAGGGCGGTGACCGCGGCGGTGGGGTCGAAGGCCGGGTCGGGGCTGGCGAGTTGGTTGTTGAGCAGGCCGTCGACGAGGGCGAGCAGGAGGCGCAGGGCGGTGGCCGGGTGGTCGGCGCCGAGGGCGGCCAGTAGTGGGGTGGCCCAGGCGGCGAGGTCGTGTCGGCCGCGGGCGATCTGTTGTTGCAGGGCTGGCTGGTGGGCGGCCTCGGCGAAGATGGCGAGTCGGGCGAGGGTGAGGGCGCGGCCGGTGGTGGCGAGGTGATGGACGAGGGTGCCGAGTTGGGTGGCGAAGCTGTCGGGGGCGATGGGGGCGAGGGTGCCGGCGAAGTGGTTCCAGCCGGCGGTTTCGAGTTGGAGGATGCGGGTGAGGACGCCGGCGAGGAGGGCTTCGCGGGTGCGGTAGCGGTTGGAGGTGGAGCCGGTGGGTAGGCCCGCCTGGTCGTCGACGG
Organism: Micromonospora phaseoli; assembly: GCF_900109115.1. Classification (GTDB taxonomy): domain Bacteria; phylum Actinomycetota; class Actinomycetes; order Mycobacteriales; family Micromonosporaceae; genus Micromonospora; species Micromonospora phaseoli. The sequence goes on along the minus strand of NZ_FNYV01000002.1, from coordinate 39,282 downwards.
CGCGGTGGGTGAGGTGGCGGGCGCCGCGGGTGCCGAGGACGGTGATGGCGGCGTCGAGGAGTTGTTGTTGGCGGGCGTCCACGAGGACCAAACTACAGCAGTAGTGCCTACAACTACATCTGTAGTACGGTCGGTTGATGCGAGGTTCAGCGGCTGTCATCGGAGGCGGCGTCGGCGGGTTGGCGGTGGCCGGCGGGTTGCTGCGGGCCGGGTGGACGGTGACGGTGTTCGAGCGGGCCGATGGGTTGCCCGATGTCGGCACGGGGCTGGGGATCTGGCCGTCGGCGTTGCGGGCGCTGGATGACCTGGGGGTGGGTCCGGTGGCGCGCGAGCGGGGGCGGGCGCAGCCAGATGGGGCGATGCTTCGGCCGGATGGTTCGCTGATCGCCGCGTTGGACGTGGGGCGGATCCGGCGGCGGCACGGCGAGGGGGTGCTGCTGTTGTCTCGGCCGGCGCTGTTGGGGCTGCTGGCGGAGGCGTTGCCGGCGGGTACGGTGCGTTTCGGTTCGCCGGTGGAGGATCCGGCGGTGCTGGCCGACGGGTACGACGTGGTGGTGGGTGCGGATGGGATCCGCAGCGCGACGCGGGCGGCGATGTTCGGTGATCGCTATCCGTTGCGCTATTCGGGGATGACGGCGTGGCGGGGCACGGTGTCGTTGGAGGTGCCGGCGGGCGGTGAGACGTGGGGGCGGGGTCGCAAGTTCGGGATGACGCCGCAGGCGCCGGGGGTGACGAACTGGTACGCGGCGGTGGCCGCGCCGCAGGGGTACCGGCCCTCGGAGGGTGATCTGGCGGCGTTGCGGCGGTGGTTCGGTGATTGGCACGATCCGGTGCCGGCGGTGCTGGGGCGTATCGATCCGGCGGGGTTGCTGCACCACGATGTGCATTTCCTGCCGGCGTTGCCGTCGTACGTGCGGGGGCGCTGGGTGTTGGTGGGTGACGCCGCGCATGCGATGACGCCTGACCTGGGGCAGGGTGCCTGTCAGGCGTTGATCGACGCGGTGGCGTTGTCGCAGGCGTTGGCGGCGGCGCCGGATGTGCCTTCGGCGTTGGCGCGGTACGACGGGTTGCGGCGGGGGCCGACGCAGCGGATGGCGGCGATGGCGACGCGGGCGGGTCGGTTGGCGCAGGTGCGGCGGTTCGTCGGGGTGCGGGACACGGCGCTGCGGTTGGCGTTGGCGTTCGGCCCGCCGGGCTGACGGTGGCCGGTCAGCTGATTGCCTTCCGGACCAGGGCGGTGATCGTCTGTTCGGCCTCGTCGGTCAGCTCGGTGACGGCGTATGAGGTGGGCCAGAGGCCGCTGCCCTCGTCGAGGTGGGCTTCGGTGGTGAAGCCGAAGGTCGAGTAGCGCTCCTTGTCGGCGTGCCCGCTACGGAAGAAGCACACCACCTTCGCCTTCCTGGCGTAGGCCGGTTGTCCGTACCACAGCTTCGGCGACAGCTCTGGGGCGTTGGTGGTGACGATGGCGTGGATGCGTTCGGCGATCGCGCGGTCCGGTGTCTCCATCGCCGCGATCTTGGACAGCACGTCGAGTTCGTCGGCGGCGGCCTTGTTGCCACGCCCGCGGTTCGTCTCCTTCTTCAACTCGGCGGCACGTTGCTGCATGGCGGCACGTTCCTGCTCGGAGAAGCCGTCGGTGCTCTTCGCACGCTTCGTCGCGCTCATCGCTGCACTCTCCTGGTCGTGATCGGGCTGCTGCTGACGCTAACGTGCGCAGCGACCTCGATCTTCTCGATTCCTGATCGATGCTTGCCCGCCGGTCCTGCTGACCCGCAGACTGGCGGTGATGCGACTGGCGGCGTCGGGGATGGGTTGGACCATCGGGGAGCTTTCGTCGTGGAGGTCGTCCGCCTGGGCCTGCACGGGCGGGGTGGACCATGTCGATGGTGATGAGCACGGCGCGGCTGCTGCCCGGTGGGCCGGTGGCGGAGGCGATTCTGGCCGAGGTGGCCGAGGGTGTGGCGGGGTTGCGGGCGGCGGGGGTGACTCCGGCGCTGGCGACGGTGCTGGTGGGTGACGACGAGGCCAGTGCCGGTTACATCCGGATCAAGCAGCGGCAGGCGGCGGAGTTGGGTTTCGCCTCGCCGCACGTGCGGTTGCCGGCCTCGGCGTCGCAGGCCGATCTGCATGCGGTGCTGGCTGACTTCAACGCGGATCCGGGTGTGCACGGTGTGCTGCTGCAGTATCCGATTCCCGGGGGCCTGGACTACGACCGGGCGTTGCAGACCCTGGATCCGGATTCGGACGTCGACGGGATGCATCCGGTGAACATGGGGCGGCTGGCGCTGGGGTTGCCGGGTGCGTTGCCGTGTACGCCGGCGGCGATCGAGGCGTTGTTGGCGTACCACGGTGTGCCGGTGGCGGGCCGTGAGGTGGTGGTGCTGGGGCGTGGGGCGACGTTGGGTCGTCCGTTGGCGATGCTGCTGGCGCAGAAGCGGCCGACGGCGAACGCGGCGGTGACGGTGGTGCACACCGGGGTGGCGGACTGGGCCCGGTACACCCGTCGGGCGGAGATCCTGGTGGCGGCGGCCGGGGTGCCGGGGATCGTGCGGCCGGAGCATGTGCGCCGGGGTGCGGTGGTGGTCGGTGGTGGTGTGCGGTACGCGGGGCGGCGGTTGTTGCCGGATGTGGATCCGTCGTGTGAGCGGGTGGCGGGGGCGATCACGCCGCGGGTCGGTGGGGTGGGTCCGGTGACGGTGGCGATGTTGTTCCGTAACGCGTTGCGGGCGGCGCGGTCAGTGGTTGGTCTGGCGGACCAGGTGTAGGGCGTCGGTGACGGCGGCGGGGATGTCGGTGACCGGGTAGATCGCGGCGGTGATCGTCCGGGTGTGGTCGACGACGAGGATGAGCCGTTTGAGGCGGGTCTGCTGGCCGGCGCGGAAGGTGGGTAGGCGCAGTGCGGCGGTCAGCCGCAGGTCGGTGTCCGAGAGCAGGTCGAACGGGATTGTCTCGGCGGCGGCGAAGGTGGCCTGTTCGTCGGGGCGTTGGGTGCTGACGCCGTGGACGGTGGCGCCGGCGGCGGTGAAGTCGTCCCACTGCTGGCGGAAGAGGCGGTTTTCCAGGGTGCATCCGGCGGCGCCGGGGATGTCCTTCCACTGTGGTGGCAGCGGGGTTGGTGCGCCGGTGCCGGGATAGGTGAACAGCACGGTGGTGGGGGTGGCCGCGACCGGGTCGGTGGGGGTGCTGTCGGTGGCGGTGAGGGTGATGTCGGCCGGTATGCGGGTGCCGACGAGGGTCTGTACGCGGGTGGCCTCGGCGCCGTCGGGGTTGGTGGTGGCGGTGAGGTTGCCGTCGCCGAGCACCCATCGGTCGGCCCAGTCCTGCATGGCGACGAGGGTGGGCAGCAGTGCGTGGCCGCGGTCGGTGAGCACGTATTCGTGGCGGGGTGGGTGCTGCTGGTAGGGGCGGCGGGCGAGGACGTCGTGGTCGACCAGGTCGTGCAGGCGTTGGGTGAGCACTTTGCGGGAGACGCCGAGTTCGGTGACGAGGGCGTCGAAGCGGTGGTGGCCGCGGGCGATCTCGCGCAGCAGGAGCAGGTTCCACCAGTCGCCGAGCACGGCGGCGGCCTGGGCGATGCCGCAGGTGTCGTCGGCGCGGCGGCGGTTGGTCATGGTCGGATCCTGCCGTAGTGGTGGGCGGGGGGTGTACGGGGCCACACTCCTACAGTAAGTTCCCTTTGGGAACTCACCGGGAGGTGTGGCGGTGTCGGTCATGGCGGCCACCTTCGTGCGCAACTGGCGGATCACGTTGCGCGCCTACCCGTGGACGTACTTCGTCGGCACCCTGGCCACCGGCGTGCTGACCATCGGGGTGTCGATGCTGGCGTACCGGGCCATCGGGGGCGGTCGGGTCGGGGCGAGCTTCACCGCCGCCACCGGCAGCGCCGACTACCTCGGCTACGTCACCGTCGGCGCCGCCGCGCTGACCTTCACCACCCGGATGGTGCTGTGGGTGGCCAAGGCGCAGATCACCGAGTACCGCGAGGGCACCCTGGAGAGCCAGCTGCTCACCCCGGCGCGGCGCCTGCCGTACCTGTTGGGGGTGACCGCGCAGGCGTTGAGCACCACCGCGGTGGAGATCACCGTGTTGGTCGCCGTGGCCACCGCGCTGGGGGTGCGGCTGACCGTGGCCGACCCGCTGACCCTGCTCGCCGCGACGGTGGCGGCGACCGTGGCGGTGGTGGGCATGTCGGTGCCGCTGAGCGCGCTCATGCTGGCCGCCGGTGAAGCCCACATCACCCAGAACACCCTGTTCACCGCGATGGCGCTGCTGTGCGGGTTCACCTTCCCCACCAGCTACCTGCCGGACGCGGCGCGCTGGCTCGGCGAGGCGTTGCCGGTCACCTGGGCGCTGCGGGTGCTACGGGCGGCCACCCTGCCCGGCACCGACGTCGATCCCTGGCCCGCGTTCGCCGTCTGTGTCGTGCTGGGCGGGGCGTACCTGCTGTTGGGACTGTCCATCCTCGATCCCGCCGAACGGCGGGCCCTGCATCGGAGCGCGCGTGCATGAGCACTGGCATCGTCACCACCGACCTGCGCAAGACGTTCCCGGTTCGCCGCTGGCAGGGCTGGCGCCGCCGGCCGGCCGCCGCGCCGGTGGCGGCCGTCGACGGGCTGTCGCTGCGCATCCCGCCCGGCCAGGTCACCGGACTGCTGGGCCTCAACGGCGCCGGTAAGACCACCACCATCCGGATCCTGTCCACCCTGCTGCGTCCCACCGGCGGCACGGTGAGCGTGGACGGGTTGGACGTGGTCGAGCATGCCCGCGAGGTACGCCGGCGAATCAACGTGATCTCCGGTGGTGAGCGGATGGTGTACGACCGGCTGACCGCCCGGGAGAACCTGTGGTACTTCGGGCAGCTGTACGACGTTCCCCGCGCCCGGTTGCGTGCCCGCATCGACGAACTGCTCGACCTCGTGGGCCTGACCGAGGCGGCGCAGGTGCCGGTGGAGAGATTTTCGCGGGGCATGCGCCAGCGGCTGGTCATCGCCCGGGGCCTGATCAACGATCCGGCGTACCTGCTGCTGGACGAGCCGACGCTCGGTCTGGACGCGCCGATCGCCCACCAGCTGCGGGCCCTGATCGCCCAGCTGGCCGCCGACGGCGTCGGGGTGCTGCTGACCTCTCACTACCTGGCCGAGGTGGAACAGCTGTGTCGGCACGTGTACCTCATCGCCCGGGGGTCACTGGTGGCCCAGGGCAGCCCGGCACAGTTGGCGGGCCAGACGGTGCGCCGGCACACCGTGCGGCTCGTGCTCGCCGTGGCCGACCCGGCGGTCACCGCGGTGCTGCGTGCGTTGGCCGAGCGGCACGGAGCGGAGCTGACCGTCGACGTGGACGACGAGGGTCGGCCACGGTTCACCCTGCGCCACCCGCAGGACCTGGTGGGGGCGGTGGTCACGGCGGTGGTCCAGGCGGGCGGGGCGGTCGCCGGGCTGACCGTCACCCCACCGACCCTGGAGGACGCGATCCTCACCCTCACCGACGCGCAGGCGGTGGCGGTGCGGTGAGCCACGCCCTGCGGGTCGTCGCGGCCGAGGCCCTCAAGCAGCACCGGCGGCTGTTCGGGCAGCCGCTGGTGCTGTTCTCCATGCTGCTGTGGCCACTGCTCACGCTGGCCGCCACGTACTACACCGTGCTGCCGGTGATGGAGTCCGCGGTGGCACCGCAGCGGTGGCCGGTGGCCGGCGACCCGCGCCGGCTGCTGTCGTTCCTCGCCGCCGGCGCGCTGGCGTACACGTTCTTCTTCTCCCTGGTCCAGTCGGCCTGGCACTTCTCCTTCGAGCGGGTCAGCGGCACCCTGGAGGCGCTGTTCCTCTCCCCCGCCAGCCGGATGGCGTTGGTGATCGGCAACGGCGCTGCGGCGCTGACGCAGAACGCCTGGCTGTTCGGCTGCTTCGCGGTGGCCGCGGCGACCGCCGCCGACGTGCTGCACGTCGCCCACCCCGGCATGTACGCGGTGGCCGCGCTGGCGCTGCTGGTGCCCGCGGTGGCCTGGGGCGCGTTCCTCAACAGCATGTTGATCTTCTCTCGGGACTCGGCGTTCCTGTACACGCTGCTGGACGACCCGCTGTGGTTCGTCGCCGGGGTGCGGCTGCCACTGTTCGCCCTGCCGGTGTGGGTCAAGGCGGTCGGCTTGGCTTTCCCGCTGACCAGCAGCCTGGTGGTGCTGCGTGGGGCGCTGCTGGACCGCGCGGACCTCGGTGACCTGGCGGCCCCGCTGGGGTGGCTGGCGGCGCTGACCGTCGGCCTGTTCGCCGCGGCCTCGGCGCTGCTGCGCCTGGGCGAGGCACGGGCCCAGCGCACCGGCGGACTCCAGGTGTTCTAGGCCAGTACCGGCAACCGGGCGGTCTGGCCTAGCCGAGGTCGACCAGCAGGGGGCGGTGGTCGGAGATGGTCGACGACGGGGTCCGCACGGCGGTGACCGGTGGCAGTTGGTCGAAGCCCTGCCGGTCGGCGAGGGCGTGGTCGAGTTGGACGCGCGGCTGTCCGGCCGGGTAGGTGGGGCGGCGGCCCAGCAGGTGCCAGCCGGAGACGGCGCGGACGGCCCAGGCGGGCATGTTCAGGTCGCCGAGCAGGATCCGTGGTGCGGGCAGGGCGCGGAGCGCCCGGACGACCTGGCGCAGCTGGCGGGCGTTCCAGCCGGGTACGAAGGACAGGTGGGTGGCGGCGACGGTGAGCGGGCCGTGCGCGGTGTCCAGCACGGCGGCGAGCACCACCCGGGGCTCGTCGTGCAGCAGGATCAGTCCGCCGCCGGGGCCGGGCACGTACACCGGGGAGCGTACGGGCGCGGGGCGCAGCCGGGTCACCCGCCAGCTGACGACCGGATGGCGGGAGACCAGGCCGACGCCGTAGCAGGGTTCGCCGTGGCCGTCGTCGTCGTGGGTCAGGGGGCGAAACGCCACGCCGGGGGTGCCGACCACGGCGGCGGCGAACCGGTGCTCGGCCGCGCCGAGGGCCTGCGCGGCGACGGCGGTCAGGTCGAGATGATTGCTGCGGGACTGGTCGCGGTCGACTTCCTGCAGGGCGAGGACGTCGGCGTCGAGGGCGGCGACAGCGGTGGCCAGTCGGGCCGGGTCGACCAGGCCGTCGTGCAGGGACCGGCCGTGCAGCAGGTTGAACGTGGCCAGGCGCACCGTGTCACCTTAGCGACGCCGTGGCACAGTTGCCCGATGGTGCGGGCGTTGTTCTGTTCGATGCTGGTGTTCGTGGCCGTCGCAGCGATGGGGATCTGGTTGCGGCGCCGCCGTGACCGGTGAGGCTGACCACAACCGGCGGCGCGGCGTACGCCCTGGTGGGAAGAATGGCGGCTCGTGGAGTTGGAGCCGTGGACGATCGCGACGCTGCTGACCGTTGCCGCGCTGGCCGGTTGGGTGGACGCCGTGGTCGGCGGTGGCGGGTTGCTGTTGTTGCCGGCGCTGCTGGTGGCCGCGCCGGGGATGCCGCCGGCCACCGCGTTGGGCACCAACAAGTTGGCGGCGATCGCGGGAACGTCGACGGCGGCGGTGACGTTCGCCCGCCGCACCACGATCGACTGGCGGGTGGCGGGGCCGGCGGCGGCACTGGCGGTGCTCTGCGCCGGGCTGGGCGCGGCGTTGGCCGGTGCGGTGCCGCCGTCGGCGTACCGGCCGGTGGTGCTGGTGGTGCTGGTGTCGGTGGCGTTGTTCGTGGTGCTGCGCCCCCGGCTGGGGGTGCGGGCGGTGCCGCAGCGGCGGACCCGGGTGCGGGTGGTCGCGGCGGTGCTGGTGGCGGGGGTGGGTATCGCCACCTACGACGGGTTGATCGGTCCGGGCACCGGCACGTTCCTGGTGGTGGCGTTCACCGTGCTGGTGGGTGCGGACTTCCTGCACGGCTCGGCGATGGCGAAGGTGGTCAACGCGGGCACCAACGCCGGCGCGCTGGTGGTGTTCGCGGCGACCGGGCACGTGTGGTGGCTGCTGGGCGCGGCGATGGCGGTGTGCAACATCGCCGGGGCGGCGGTGGGTGCGCGGATGGCGTTGCGGCGCGGGTCGGGGTTCGTGCGGGTGGTGCTGCTGGTGGTGGTGCTCGCCCTGGTGGCGAAGCTCGGCTATGACCAGTGGCTGGCCGGGTGACCGGCACCGCGCCGCGCGTGTGATCATCGGCGGATGCCGGTACGCGCGGAACACGACCGGGTCGCCCTGGCGGGGCTGCTGAGCCGGGACCCGGAGCTGAACGCCTACCAGTTGGGCGACCTGGACGACTTCTTCTGGCCGTACACGTCGTGGTATCGGCGTGGGGACGCAGTCGCGTTGCTGTACCACGGCGCCCGGCCACCGACGCTACTGGCGTTGGCGCGGCCGGCGGGCGCGGTCGAGTTGGCCGCCCTGTTGGGTGAGCTGGCGCCGGTGCTGCCCGCCCGGTTGGACGCGCACCTGTCCCCCGGCCTGGCGGTGGCGCTGGGCGACACCTTCCGGGTCACGTCGAACGGGCCGCACCACCGGATGGCGTTGACGGACCCGTCGCGGTTGACGACCGTCGCGCCGGGCGGGGTGCTGCTGGACCGGGCGGACCTGCCCGGTCTGCACGAGCTGTACGCCGCCGCCTACCCGGGTAACTGGTTCGACCCGCGGATGGTGGACACCGGCCGGTACGTGGGCATCCGTGACGGCGGGCAGCTGGTGGCGGTGGCCGGCGTGCACGTCTTCTCCCCCACCTACCGGGTGGCGGCGTTGGGCAACGTGACCACGCATCCGCGCTGGCGCGGGCGTGGGTTGGCAGCGGCGGCGGTGGCCCGGCTGTGTGGGCTGCTGGCCGCCGACATCGACCACGTGACGTTGAACGTGAAGGCCGACAACACGGCGGCGGTGCGGCTCTACGAGCGGCTGGGGTTCACCCGGGTCGCCGACTTCGTCGAGGTCGGTCTCGTCGCCACAGGTCGCTGAGCGGGCAGCCGACACCACCGGCACGGCTTCGCCGGCCTCGGGCTGCGGCGGATCTTCGCCGAGACGACGGCGGTCGACACCGGGTGAGGTGGAGTACGAGATCACCCGGGGTCGGTGGTCGGCGGGTTCAGCCGCGACGGGACGAGTCGAAGCGGCCGGCGCGGATCTCCCGCAGGGCACGACGGCGGGTGTCGCCGCGCAGGGTGTCCACGTAGAGGCGGCCGGCGAGGTGGTCGGTCTCGTGTTGCAGGGCGCGGGCGAGGAAGCCGCTGCCGGCGATGGTCAACGGTTCGCCGTGCTGGTCCAGGCCGTGCGCGGTGGCGTGCAGCGCGCGGGGGGTCGGGAAGTAGAGCCCGGGGATGGACAGGCAGCCCTCGTCGTCGTCCTGGAGCTCCTCGGACAGCTCCAGGGTCGGGTTGATCATGTGGCCGCGGTGTCCGTCGGCGTCGTAAACGAAGACCTGGACGTTGACGCCGATCTGCGGTGCGGCGACGCCGGCGCGGCCGGGCGCGCCGAGCAGCGTGTCCATCAGGTCGGTGACCAGGGTGCGCAGCTCGGCGTCGAAGCGGGTCACCGGCTCGCTGGGGGTGCGCAGCACCGGGTCGCCGATGATTCGGATGTCGCGCATCGTCATGTGGGCAAGATTATCGGTCGTCGGTGGTGTCCGGCGTCCCGGCGGCCGTGGTCCCCGCCCAGGGTGGCGCGTACCGGGGCGGTTTTCGCCGCCGCCTCGGCGACCTCGGCGTCGGGGTCGCTGTCCCAGGTGATGCCGCCGCCGGCCCACACGTGCACCGCGTCGCCGTCCACGGCGGCCGTGCGGATGGTCAGTCCCAGGTCGAGGTGGTCGTGGCCGACCCAGCCGAGGGCGCCCATGCTGGCGCCACGGCCGACGGGCTCCAGGTCGGCGATGCGGTCCAGGGCGGCCAGCTTCGGCGCGCCGGTGACCGAGCCGCCGGGGCAGACGGCGCGCAGCAGGTCGGCCAGGCCGAGCCCGTCGGCGACGTCGGCGCGTACGGTCGACTCCGCCTGCCACAGGTCGCACCAGCGGCGTACCGCGAACAGGTCGTCGACGCGGACGCTGCCGGTGCGGGCGACGCGGGCCAGGTCGTTGCGTTCCAGGTCGACGATCATGATGTGTTCGGCGCGTTCCTTGGCCGAGGCGAGCAGGTCGACGCGGCCGGCGACGGTGGCCGGGCGGGTGCCTTTGATGGGTCGGGTGGTCAGGGTGCCGTGGCGGACCTCGATCAGGGTTTCGGGGCTGGCGCAGCCGATGGCCCAGCCCGGGCCGGTGAGCACGCCGCCGTAGCGGGCGCCGGGCAGCTGGCCGAGGCGGGCCAGGGCCGGCAGTGGGTCGCCGGTGTAGGTGGCGGCGGCGTGGCCGACCAGGTTGACCTGGTAGACCTCGCCCCGGCCGATGGCCTCGCGGACGGCGGTGACGGCGGCGGCGTGCTGGCGGGGCTGCCAGCTCTCGGTCCAGGTGCCGCGCCACCAGGGTGCGGGCGGGTACGGGCGGGCCGGGGCGGCGGCGGTGTGGCCGTAGACCACCGCCACCACCTCGGGCAGGTCGGCCGGGTTGGCCGCGCCGGGGGCGCCGCCGGCGAGCAGGGCGCCGGCGGCGGCGGAGACGTAGAGCGCGGCGCCGCAGACGCCGTCCGGGTCGTGGCGGGTCGCCGGGCGGGCCAGGTCGTGCAGGCGCAGACCGTGGGCGGCGAGGAAATCCTCGGTACGCGCGGCCGGGTCGCCGCCGTCGGCCGGATGCCACTGCCAGCGGGCGCGTTCGACGAGCCGTCCCCGGCACGCCTCGGGAACCGCGGGCGGATCGGCAACCATGAGTGGGAGCGCTTCCACGACGTCCGGACGATTGTTGGTCATCCGTTCAGCGGATTCCCGCGCACCACGCACACATCTGCTCGATGTGGCGTGCTTTCGCTTGGTACTGTGCGTCACTGGTCATGTGAACCATGACACAGTGCCCCCACAGTCCGGAGAACCCGATGTGCCAGCACCAACCCACCTGCCCCTCCGCCGACGCCACCGACCGGGAAGCCGCCAAGGTCATCGCCTGCTTCCGTGAGCAGGGCTGGAGCCTGCTCTGCAACGGCGTCATCATTTTCGAGGACACCGGCGAACTGCTTCCCGACGGCAGCAGCATCGCTCCGCACCGCGGCCCCGCCCGACACGCGCTCGCCGCCTGACAATCACGATCCGTCACGCCACTCTCCCGCGCCGACCCAGGCTAGTCCCCCGGTCAGGGACCACCACGACCAGGTCGGCGCGGTGCCGGGGCGGCCGTGCAGCGCCCCGGCCGCCGGTCAGTCCTCGTACGCCTGCGGAGCCGGACACGAGCAGACCAGGTTCCGGTCACCGTAGCCACCGTCGACCCGGCGCACCGGCGGCCAGTACTTCGCCAGCCGATCCACCCCCGCCGGCCAGCCACCCACCGACCTCGGGTACGGGTGCGGCCACTCGTCCCCGGCGAGCATCGTCGCCGTGTGCGGCGCGTTGGCGAGCGGATTGTCACCGGCCGGCCACTCACCCGAACCGACCTTGTCGATCTCCGCCCGGATCGCGATCATCGCGTCACAGAACCGGTCCAACTCGGCCAGGTCCTCACTCTCGGTCGGCTCCACCATCAGCGTCCCCGCCACCGGGAACGACATCGTCGGCGCGTGGAACCCGTAGTCGATCAGCCGCTTCGCCACATCGTCGACGCTCACCCCGGTCGCCTTCGTCAACGGCCGCAGATCCAGGATGCACTCGTGGGCGACGAGCCCCTTGTTACCCGCGTACAGCACCGGGAAGTGCCCACGCAGCCGCGCCGCCACATAGTTGGCCGCCAGCACCGCCACCCCCGTCGCCCGGGCCAGCCCGTCGGCGCCCATCATCCGCAGGTACGCCCACGGAATCGGCAGGATCCCCGCCGACCCGTACCGGGCCGCCGAGATCGCCGGCCGACCGTCGACCGGCGCACCGGCCGGGTCGCCCGGCAGGAACGGCGCCAGGTGCGCCCGCACCGCCACCGGACCCACACCGGGCCCGCCACCACCGTGGGGAATGCAGAACGTCTTGTGCAGGTTCAGGTGCGACACGTCCGCGCCGAACTGCCCCGGCTTGGCGAACCCGACCAGCGCGTTGAGGTTCGCCCCGTCCACGTACACCTGCCCACCGGCGTCGTGGACCTTCGCGCACAGCGACGCGATGCCCGTCTCGTACACGCCGTGCGTCGACGGATACGTCACCATGATCGCCGCCAGGTTGTCCCGGTTGGCGGCGATCTTCGCGTCGAGATCGACCATGTCGACGTTGCCGTCGTCGTCGCAGCCGACCACCACCACCCGCATCCCGGCCATCACCGCGCTGGCGGCGTTCGTGCCGTGCGCCGACGACGGGATCAGGCACACGGTACGGTGCAGCTCACCGCGGCTACGGTGGTACGCGCGGATCGCCAGCAGCCCGGCCAGCTCACCCTGCGAGCCGGCGTTGGGCTGCACGCTGACGGCGTCGTAACCGGTCACCTCCGCCAACCACCGCTCCAACTGACCGATCAGCTCCCGGTAGCCGGCGGTCTGCCCGGCCGGGGCGAACGGGTGCAGGTGGGCGAACTCGGCCCAGCTCACCGGCTCCATCTCAGTGGTGGCGTTGAGCTTCATCGTGCACGAACCAAGCGGAATCATGCCCCGGTCCAACGCGTAGTCGAAATCGGCCAGCCGCCGCAGGTACCGCAACATCGCCGTCTCCGACCGGTGGGAACGAAACACCGGATGGGTGAGGAAGTCACTGGTCCGGGCCAGCCCCGCCGGCAGCCCGGCAGCCACCTCACCGGTGACCGGCTCGACGTCGAACGCCGCCCACACCGCCGCCAGGTGCCCGATCGTGGTGGTCTCGTCGCAGGAGATCCCGACCCGGTCGGCGTCGACCAGCCGCAGGTTCACCCCACCCAGCGCGGCCGCGGCGACCACCTCGGCGGCCCGCCCCGGCACGGTCGCCGTCACCGTGTCGAAGAACGCCACGTCGGCGACGTCCACGCCACCGGCGCGCAGCCCCGCCGCCAGCCGGGCCGCCATCTCGTGGGTACCCGTCGCGATGGCCCGCAGCCCATCCGGGCCGTGGTACACCGCATACATGCCGGCCATCACCGCCAGCAGCACCTGCGCGGTGCAGATGTTGCTGGTCGCCTTCTCCCGGCGGATGTGCTGCTCACGGGTCTGCAACGCCAACCGGTACGCCGGATCACCGGCACTGTCACGAGACACCCCGACCAGCCGCCCCGGCAACATCCGCTCCAACCCGGCGCGTACCGCCAGGTAGCCGGCGTGCGGCCCACCGAAGCCCATCGGCACCCCGAAACGCTGCGTGGTGCCGGCCGCGATGTCGGCCTCGATCTCCCCCGGCGCGCGCAGCAGCGTCAGAGCCAGCAGGTCCGCCGCCACCGTCACCAACGCCCCGACCGCGTGCGCGGCCTCGACCAGCGGGGAATGATCACGCACCGCCCCGGACGCGCCCGGGTACTGCAGGTGCACACCGAAGAACTCCGCCGGCAGCACCTCGACGTCCAGGTCGAGCACCCGCACGTCGATACCGAGCGGCTCGGCCCGGCCGACGATCACCGCGATGGTCTGCGGCAGGGTGTCCGCGTCGACCACGTACACCCGGCTCGGGCTCTTCGACGCCCGCCGCGCCAGCGTCATCGCCTCCGCCGCCGCCGTGCCCTCGTCGAGCATCGACGCGTTCGCCGTCGCCAGCCCGGTCAGGTCGGACACCATCGTCTGGAAGTTCAGCAACGCCTCCAGCCGGCCCTGGCTGATCTCCGGCTGATACGGCGTGTACGCCGTGTACCAGGCCGGGTTCTCCAGCACGTTACGGCGGATCACCGCCGGCGTGTGGGTGCCGTGATACCCCAACCCGATCATCGACACGGCGACCGTGTTGCGGCCCGCCAACTCCCGCAACTCGGCCAGGGCCTCGTGCTCGCTGGCCGGCTCCGGCAGGTCCAGCCGGCCGTGCCAGCGGATCACCTCGGGAATCGCCGCGTCCATCAGCTCGTCGATCGAGGCGTACCCGACGGCGTCCAACATCCGGCGCTCGTCGTCGGGGCCCGGACCGATGTGACGGTCGGCGAACTGCTCTGCGGTCATGGGCGGCGCTCCTGCGGGCGGGGGTCGACGGGTCGGCCCTCCCCCTCTGTCACACCCACGGGCGCTCCACAGTGCCTGACGCGACGCGGTCCTTCTGCCTGAGAGGTTCCGGGGAGGATTTGCCCCTTCGGCGCCGCCCGGCTGCCGCCAGGCGGTCTCTCCCGCGTCGGTGCTACCGGCGCGATCAACGCTACCAGCGGGCCCGCTGGCCCGCAGCGAACCCCCCGGCCCGCCGCCTAGAGCCCGACGGAGGCCGGCGCCACCGGCGCGGTGGTGGCGCTCGGGCCGACCGGCGACCCGCCGCCGAGCAGCCGATCGGCCAACCCCGGCAGCAGCCGACCCAGCGGCGCGTCCACCCGCAGCACGGCGTGCCCGTCACCGCGCGTCGGCCCCTGGTTGACGATCACCACCGGCACGCCCCGCTGCGCCGCCCGCAGCACGAACCGACGGCCCGACATCACCGTCAGCGACGAACCCAGCACCAGCAGCAGCCGTGCCCGCTCCACCATCGCGAAACACCGCTGCACCCGCACGGCGGGCACCGTCTCACCGAAGAAGACCACGTCGGGCTTGAGCAACCCACCACAGCTCAGGCAGTCGACCGTACGGAACCGCGCCACCTGGGCGTCGTCGAGATCCACGTCACCATCGGGATTGATCGCGGCGGCCTGCGCCACGAACTCCGGGTTGGCCAGCCGCAACCGCCGATCCAGGTCCAGCCGCGCCGTACCCTGCCCACAGCCCAGACAGATCACCTCGTCCAACCGGCCGTGCAACTCCAGCACGTCACGGCTGCCGGCGGCCGTGTGCAGGCCGTCGACGTTCTGCGTGATGATCCCCGTCACCAGGCCACCGCGCTGCAGACGGGCCACCGCGCGATGCCCGTCGTTCGGTGCCGCCCGCGCGATCAGCTGCCACCCCAGATGACTACGGGCCCAGTACCGGCGCCGCGCCGCCGCGTCCCCCGTGAACGTCTGATACGTCATCGGGGTGTGCCGGCGGGAAACGCCACTGGGCCCCCGATAGTCGGGAATGCCCGAGTCGGTGGACAAGCCGGCCCCGCTGAGCACCACCACCTGACCGCCGGCCACCAGACCCGCCACCGGCTCGATCACATCGTCCACCCGACCATGTTGCCCCAGCCAGGGCATTCCCGACGAACCAGCCGGCGGCCCGCCACCACCGGTTCGCACCGACCGCGCCCCGCCGGACACCCACCGCGCCGGCCCACCCGCAGACCACGTCCGCGCTGCCGCCAACGCCGACCACGACCGCGTCAGCGCTGCTGGTGGCGCGGCAAGGACCGCGCCGAACCGGCGGCGACCGCCGGCGACTGGGGCTGCCCGATGCGCTCCATCGTGCGGGCCAACTGCTCGCTACCGTCGTCGAGATGCCGCGCCGCCGCCTGCATGTGCGAGATCATCATCTCGCCGTAGATCCGCAGCGCCTCCCGAGCGGCCACCCCGTCGTCGAACGTCGGCCCGGCCGCCACGTGGTAGTCCTGCACCGCCCGCTCCGCCTCCTGTCGGGCCTCCTCCACCGCCGCCCGCACATAGCTTTCGTACTGGGTACGGGCGTACTCGGCGACCCGCCGGGCATAGTCGTGCGCCTGCGCGATGATCTGCTCGGCCTCCCGCTGCGCCGCCGAAAGCAGATTCACCTCCTTGGCCGCCGGTGCCTTCGGTGCCGGACCGGAACTCGGGATCACCCCGTGCCGATGCAACTCCACGTGATCATTGAGCCGCTCGTTCTCCGCCCGCAGATTCGCCACCTGCGTCGACAGCAGATCCAGCTCATCGGCCACCTGCATCCGGAACCGGTCCACGTCGGTGTGGTCATAGCCGCGCCGACCGAACGACGACGACCCGAACTCCCACCGCCGCACCCGGTCGGCGGTCAACCGCACCTGCACACCACCGGCGACCTGCGCGCCGTCGTACCTGCCGACCGCAGGTGCGCTCACCGTACCGGCCTGCCATTCGCGGCTGCGGGGCTCACTCACCGGGGACCTCCGGAATCGTCAGGAGTGGCGGGACGGTGCATCGCCGTCCGCCACGCAGAGCCGTACCAGTTCCGACCCAGACCCTCGTGATGCACCTGCCCGGCGTGGAACCCGGACCGCATCAAAGTGGCCACCGCCTGCGACACCATGTCGTCGGAACCACACACGTACACATGCCGGGACCGCCAGTCACCGTCGGCCAACGCCCGGTCCACCGGATACACGAACTCCCCCGGCCGGTTCAGGTCCAACCCCACCACCTGCGTCACCGTCAACCAGGGACAGGAGGCGGTCAACTTGTCGAGGGCGTCAGCGTCGTAGAACTCGCTGCGCGAGCGGGCCCCCACGTACAGATCGACCCGGCGCCGGGACCCCTCCGCGGCCACCTGCTCCACCAACGCCTTCAACGGCGCCCAACCGGTACCACCGGCCAACAGCAGCAGATCGTCCGACCCGGCCGACCGCAACGTCAACCCATCCCCCACCGGAGCGGCCAGATGCAGCTGGTCACCGACCGCGCACCCGTACACCAACCGCGAGGACACCGCACCACCAGGCGCCGCCCGCACGTGCAACTCCACCGTGCCGTCCGGACGCGGCGCGTTCGCCGGCGAGTAGTACCGCCACGACCGCACCGCCGGATGGGACACCCCGATCGACTGGCCCGGGTTGAACGGCAACAGATACTGCGGGCGCAACGTCAACACAGCCACGTCGAACGCCCGCCGCTCATGCCCGACGATCTCCGCCACCCACCACGGTGGATTCGTCGCCTCAGCGGCCTGCGCCGCCTCGGTCATCACCTTCGCCACCAACCCGTACGCCGCCGCCCAGTCCTGCGCCAGCTCGTCCGTCCACTGGTCACCGAGGAAATGCCGCAGCGTCGCCAGCAACGCCTCCCCCACCGCCGGGTAATGCTCCGCCCGCACCGCGAACTTGCGGTGGTCGGCGCCGAGATCCTGCAGAAAACCGACCAGCCGATCCACCTGGTCCACCTGGGACACGATGTGACCGAGCGCGTTGACCAACCGATCCCGCTGCCCCGCCATGTTGGTCGGGAACATCTGCCGGGTCTCCGGATACGCCAGAAACAGCGTCGAGTAGAAGTAGAGCGGCACCTGGTCACCGTTCGCGGCGACCAGGGACCAGCTCTGCTTGAGACGAGAGACGTCCACGCTCAGGCGCCCGCCGGGTCCCCGGAAGCCACCACCTGGTCCTGCACCTGCGCCAGCACCGCCTGCACGTCGGTGATGATGTCGCCCGGCACCCCCAGCTGCACCAACGTCGCCGTCAAGTGCTCACCGACCTTGACGTAGTGCGCCACCGGAATGTTCAACGGCTGATGCGCCGAGGCCAGATCACGGCCGGTGTACTCGTTCGGGCCGCCCAGCACCACCGTCAGCATGAGCGCCAGATGCCGACGCTGACCAGCCATGTCCACATCGGCGAAGTAGCCGGCAAGCTCCGGGTCGGCGAGGACCCGCTCGTAGAACAGCTCCACCGCGGCCTTGACCGAGCTGGCGCCACCGATGCGTTCGTAATGCGACGCAGGGGCGGTCTCTTCGGTAACCGTCACGGTCGTTCCTTCCGTCGTGAGGGGACACGCGGCATCGGCGCGCAGAGCGACGAACCGCTGGCACACCGGTGACCGCGCGACGGCAGCGACACCAGCAGACCGTGTCGGACGATAGCGTGCCGCGTCGGACCCGTCACCGCCGACCTATCAGGTTCCCGACAACGACCGACCACGAACAGTGACCGAAACCGGGCCCGACCCTCGCTCAGCGCCAACAGACAGTCACGCGCTGCGGTCACCGCGACCGGGCACCCAGCAACCCGCACGCCACCCAACCAGCACCGACAACCATCGACCGGCCACACACGACGGACCTACCGCCCACCGGAATCCACCCGCACCCCGAGACGCTGCGTCATCAACAGCACCGCCCGAACGATCCACCTGGCCCGCACCCACCCGGGCGCGTCGGTGAACCCGAGACGCCTCAGCCAGCCCGACGCCGCGCCCGACGCGCCGCCAACTCGTCGCCCACGGGCGCCGCCTCCGGCTCCTGCACCGCGGACACCGCCGCGGGCTCCGCCGGAAGATGCGACAACGAACCCTGGATCTCCTTGAAGGCACCACCGATCGCGATGCCGAACACCCCTTGGCCGCCCTGCAACAGATCGACCACCTCCTCCGGAGAACGACACTCGTACACCGTCGTCCCATCAGAGATCAACGTGATGCCCGCCAGATCCTCCACCCCACGCGACCGCAACGCATCGATCGCCTTACGGATGTTCTGCAACGACACCCCGGCGTCCAACAGACGCTTCACGACCTTCAACACCACCAGGTCGCGGAACGAGTACAACCGCTGCGTACCCGAACCCGACGCGTCCCGCACGCTCGGCACCACCAACGACGTACGCGCCCAGTAGTCCAACTGGCGGTAGCTGATCCCCACCGCCTGGCACGCCGTCACACCCCGGTACCCCACCGCACCGTCACCGTCAGTTGCCGAACCAGGCGTCCCACCCGGCTCGTCCAGTCCCGTTCCCGGATCGGAATCTCGCGGCTCGTGCATCCGGACAACCTCCCCGTCAGTGCGGTGCCACGTCGTTTCCGGGACGCGCACCCCTCGACACGGCAACCCTATAGCGACCGCCAGGGGTTACCACGGAGAAACCGACGCGACACGCCGCGCATAGACAGCGATGACCATCACCATCACCGACAGTCACGCCGCCGGCGGGGACCAGACTCAGCCCGCGAAGTCCTCCGGACGCACCTGCTCCAGGAACTCCCGGAACTTCTCCACCTCGTCCTCCTGCTCGTCGGGAATCACGATCCCCGCCTCACTGAGGACCTGCTCCGCACAACGAATCGGCGCACCGACCCGCAACGCCAGAGCGATCGAATCACTCGGGCGAGCCGACACCCGCACCCCGTCACCGATCAACAGATCAGCGAAGAACACGTTCTCTTTCAGCTCGGTGATCTCCACCGCCTGCAACGGCGCCTTCAACGCCGCCAACACATCCCGCAGAAGATCATGGGTCAACGGACGCGCCGGCTTGACACCCTGCTGCTCGTAAGCGATCGCCGTCGCCTCGACCGCGCCGATCCAGATCGGCAGATAGCGGTCCCCCTCGACCTCCCTGAGCAGGACGATCGGCTGGTTACTGGGCAACTCCACCCGAACCCCGACCACGCTCAGCTCGCGCACCGCCGCCTCCGTGTCGTTGTCACCTACGCCCGCACCGCGCCCTTCCCTGCACGGTACACGGACCGCGACAAGGCCATCCCACGCGCTGCCCGCACCACGTCCGTGCCAGAAGAGGGGTTACCCCGGCAAGCCTACGCCACGCCCCGACACCACCACCGGTACCGCACACGCACACCTCAACGCCCCAGCGTCGAACGCAACCCCACCCGAACCAGCGCCGCATGCAACTGCTGCGACAGGGCCACCAACTCCCGCGCCGTCTCCGCCGCCCGCGCCCGCGCCGCCGGATCACTCTGCCGCGCCAACGGCGCCACCAACTGCGCGAACAACCCGACCTCACGATCGGCCGCCGTCCGAAAACCACGCAGATGCCGAGGCTGGAACCCGTACGCCGCCAGACCCGCCACCGCCTCCGCGATGATCAACGCGTCAGCGTCGTACCAACCCGGCGGATCCGACACCACCAGCCCGAGCCGCTCCAACTCGCCCAACGTCGACTCGTCGAGCCCACTGCGCGCCACCAGCTCCGTCCGGTCCAGCCGCACCTGCGCCGACTCCACCGGCTGAGCCGCACGACCCGGCACCTCACCATCGGGACCCACCGCGACCAACGCCGGCCGCGACCGCTCCGCCGCCGCACCATCGGCATCCCACTGCGCCAACTGCTCCCGGATCACCCGCAACGGCAGATACTGATCGCGCTGCGCGGTCAACACGAACCGCAGCCGCGCCACATCATCCCAGCCGTACTTCCGGTAACCCGCCGCCGTCCGCTGCGGCTCCACCAGACCCTCAGCCTCAAGAAACCGCAGCTTCGAAATCGTCACGTCCGGAAAATCCGCCCGCAACTGGGCCAACACCTCGCCGATGCTCATCAACGACTCAGCGCGACCCACCCCGGACGACCTGAAGGCCGCAGGCTCGTTCACCCCCGGCCGGCCTCCCCCTCCGGGCGCGGACCGGCGATGAACACCACCCGGAACTTGCCGATCTGCACCTCGTCACCGTTGGTCAAGGTCGCCGCCTCGACCCGCTCCCGGTTCACGTACGTGCCGTTCAAACTGCCCACGTCCCGCACCGTGAACGTCCCACCATCCCGGTGGAACTCCGCATGCCGACGCGACACCGTCACATCATCGAGAAAAATGTCACTGTCCGGATGCCGCCCGCTGGTCGTCACATCATGATCCAACAGGAACCGTGCGCCCGCATTCGGACCACGCCGGACCACCAGCAGCGCCATCCCCGGCGGCAACGAACCGGACATCCGGCTCGGCACCACATCAGTGTCCGGCCCCTCCAGCGCTTCCTCGAGCGAACCGAGATTGAGCGTCGACGTGACGTCGAGCGGGGGGAACTCGTCGCCTGGGCGAGTCATGGGGACCACCTCACGGATCTGTTTCGGTCGGCGTCGGACGACGGCGGGTCTGGCCGCCGGGCTCTTATCCACCCGGCGGCTGGCTCTCCATGCCCCGAAAGGCTGTCCGCGACGCTCAACTAATGGGTTCTCGGTCGACTGGGCGAGCCTAGCCAGCGCCGAAAATCAGGGCAACCGGACGCGCGGCACAGATACCGACCCGCCGGCAGAGGAAACGCTCAGCTCTCGGTCAACTCGCGATACGCATCCGCGCTCAACAGCCCGTCAACCACCGCCGGGTCCGCCGGAGTGATCTCCACCAACCAACCCGCACGGTACGGATCCGAGTTGATCAGCTCCGGCGTGTCGACCAGCGCCTCGTTGCGCCCCGACACCGTACCGGCCAGCGGGGCGTAGATCTCCGACACACTCTTGGTCGACTCGATCTCGCCCAACGACTCACCGGCCGCCACCACCACACCGGCCTCCGGCAACTGCACATACACGATGTCGCCAAGAGCATCCTGCGCGAAATGGGTGATGCCGACCCGTACGGCCCCGCCATCGGCGGCAGCCACCCACTCGTGCTCGGCGGTGTAACGCAGATCCTCAGGAATCACCAGCAGCGTCCTCATCCATCGCGACACCGGACCGACCGGTGCCGGCCCCGCCGGCCTCAAGCGACCGGACGGGCGTGTTCCAGCGGGCGGGGCACGTGCAGCGCCGAAACCTCAGCAACCTCACGATCCTCAACGGTCACGTTACCGCCGTCGCCCGCCACCTGCGCGACCACCCCACCAGGAATGTTGAGCGCCGTACGCATCGTCGACGCATCCCCGATCACCGTGATCACGAACGGCCCCGTCAACCGCCGCCCGTCCACGATCAACGACCCGCTCTCCCCGTTCAGGAAGAACGTCGACGCCACGATCCGCACCGACGCACGGTCACCACCGGAGATCTGCATCGCCTCCGCACCAGCGCCCCGCAACTCCTGCACCGCGTCGAGCACCCGAACCGCCGAGATCGGCTTGGCCGCACCTGCCTGGAACCGCACCGCCAGACCCGGCCCCCGCGCCGGCAACGAACCCGCCAGGATCCCCAACTCGTCCGCCCGCCGGGTCGCCTCCTCCAGCGCCGCCTGACGCCCCTGCTCACCCGAACGCAACTGCCGCTGGCTCTCCTCCAACGCGGCGATGTCCTGCCTCAGCCGGAACTCCCGCGCCTCCAGGTCGTACAGGATCCGGACCAGATCCTCCTGCCGCGCCGCCGCCAACGCCGAATCCGTCGATGTCGTCTTCAACTGCACCGCCAGGGTGAAACCCAACAGCACCAGCAACACGGCAATCATCACCGCCGCCGAACTGAACCGCCGCAACCGCGCCCCCGCCGCACCGAGCACCGCCGCCACACCATCGGCAGGCGACGCCGGTACGCCCTCGCCGCGCCCGGTCGACGGCCCGTCGCCGTCGCCGTCCGCCGGCCGTTCCTGCGGCGACAACGGACTCAACTCGTCCGGATCCGGCGCGTCCGGACGCGGATCCGGCTCCCCCGCCGGGCCATCCGGCCGATCCGGTCCCGCCGGCTGCGGCCACCCCGTGCCCGTCTCCGTGTGCTCGTCACTCACGCCACAAACCTACGCCCGGAACAGGTGCCGGCGGATCGCCGCCACATTGCCGAAGATACGAACTCCCAGCACGACCACCACACCGGTGGACAACTGCCCGCCCACTCCCAACTGGTCACCCAGATACACGATCAGCGCCGCGACCAGCACGTTCGAGATGAACGACACCACGAACTGCTTGTCGTCGAAGATCCGGTCCAGCTTCGCCCGAACCCCACCGAAGACCGCGTCCAGGGCGGCCACCACCGCGATCGGCAGGTACGGCTGCAACGCCGCCGGCACCGTGGGATCAAGCCACAGCCCGAGCGCCACACCGGCCAGCAGAGCCAGCACCGCGATCATCAACCACCTCCGGAGGGGCTGGGAGACGTTCCCGAGCCGGACGGCTCGACTTCAGCCGACGGCGACAGACTCGGACTCACCGCAGGCTCCGCGTAGCGTAGCCGCGGCTCCGGAGCCGCCGGCAGAGTGAGGTCGTCGGCGTCCCGCACATCGAACGAGATCCCGGTGTTCTGGGCAACCTTGCGCATCGTCAACGCACTGTTGCTGGTGTCGAACCGCTCGCGCATCGAACCCGGGCCGATCGCCGACACCTCGTACGGCCCGGTCACCGGCCGGAAGTCCACCAGGATCGCCTCGCCGGCGTTACGGATCGTCGAGGTCGCCGTCAGCCGCTGCCCGTTGATCGCGATCGCCTCCGCTCCGACACTCCACAGGTCGTTGGCCACCGCCTGCAGATCGAGGTAGAGCACCTGCGGCGGACCGACGTTGGCGCCACTGATGACATCCTGGCCCTTCGGGGCGTCCGCCAGGCGCACCACCACGCCGTCGCCCCGCACCCGCCCCAGACCCGTGCTCGCCTCCAGGTCCCGCAGCCGCGCCGCCTGGGAACCACCCAGGGCCGCCTCCCGCTGCCGGTTGACCTCGGCTCGCAACTCGTCGGCGCGCGCCGACAACACGTCCGTCTCGTCCTGCCGCTGCTTGATCTGGGCCACCAGACCGGAGCGCGCCTGCGCACGCCCCGGCTCCTCGGCCATCGTCTGCCGGTAGGCCACCGCGCACAGGAAACCGAGCAGCACGATCACGGCGAGGCCGACCGGACCGACCGACCAGCCCGGCCGCGCCGGCCGCCCGGTCTTCGCGCGTTGGGCCGCGGCGTCGGCGTAGCCCGGATCCAACGGGTTACGGAACAACTCGGTGAGGAAATCGGGGGTGAATGCCCGCGCGGAGCGCCGGCCCTCGCCCGAACCGTCACTCATGCCGGGCCTCCTTCCCCACCGCGTACCGCCCGCACCAGCTGACGCGCCTGGATCACATAGAGCGCCCCGGCGACCCAGTAGAGCACCAGACCCCACCACGCCAGCGCCCAGCCCACCGCCTCAGCGGCCGCCTCCGCGGCGGGCACCGCAGCGGCGAGCAGCAGGAGCGGAAACGCGGCCAGCAACAGGAACGTGGCGGTCTTACCGACGTAGTGCACCGGCGGCGGCCCGTAGCCGTGCCGCCGCAGCACGGCCAGCGATCCGAGCAACAGCAGCTCCCGCGCCAGCAGCACGGCGGTGAACTGCCAGGGCACCACCTCACGGGCGGTGAACGCGATCAGGGTGGCTAGGATGTAGAGCCGGTCAGCGAGCGGGTCGAGCAGCTCGCCGAGGCGGCTGACCTGTCGCAGCCGGCGGGCGATCCAGCCGTCCACCCAGTCGCTGGTGCCACCGACGGCCAACACCACCACCGCGGCCACGTCGGCGCGTGCCACCAGGAACAGGTAGAGGAAGAGCGGTACGCCCAGCAGGCGGAGAAAGCTGATCAGATTGGGCCAGGTGAGCACCCGGTCATCGGGCTGCTGTGCCATGCCGTCACGGGCCTGCGGTTGCTCCGCCCGACGCGACACCGAACCTCCTCCGCGACACGCTCGGCCACCGCGGCCCTGGTCCGCCATGGAGCGTCGTACGCGCTGTCCAGCCGGCTGACGCCGACAACCCCCGATCCCGGTCTGGGACCTCCCCCGGCCCGCCGTCCACCGTCGATGATCTCGGGGCCGCCGGATGCGCTGCCACTATACGGGCCGCGTCCGTGTTTCTGGTGCCCAGCGAGTTCGTGCCGGGTTGTCCGGCTGGCTGGTGTGACGGGCTTCACGGCCCGTACGGCATCCTAGGACACTAGTGGACGGAGGATCTCAGGCGCTCCGGGCCGAGGCGTCCGGGGCTCCGGTGCTCGCCGACGCCTGCGCGAACGCCAGCAACGCCCGAAGCAGGTCCTGCTGCATGCGCGCCGGCATTCGGTCCAACACGGCCTGCACCGCCTCGTGCCGGCGCGACCGCACCTCCCCCAGCAGCGACTCCGCCGCCGCGGTCGGAATCAGACGCACCTCCCGGCGATCCCTCGGGTCGGCCATCCGGCGCACCAGACCGATCGCCTCCAGGCGGTCACACAGCCGGCTGGCCGAGGAGGGGACCACGTCCAGCAGCTCCGCCAGTCCATTGACGTTGATCTCCGGCCGGTCGCTGAGCAGAGACAACACCCGGAGCTGGGTCGGCGAAACCGAGAGCCGGTGCCGGGAGACAGCGGTGTCGAGTACACCCACCAGCACCTCGGCGGCCGCGTCGATCGACGCGGCCAGATCCGGTCGCTCCACCCGATGTCCCCTGCGATTGTCCCGCTGGTCCTGTCCGACCGCTCCGACGCCGCTCGTCAACCGTGCTCCCGGCCGGCGAGACCCCGCCAGTCCAGACAGACGACGACCGCGTCGTCACGCAGATCGGCCTCCGCGTGAAAGGCCTGCAACTCGCGCATCACCGTACCAACCGCGTCGGTCGGCGGCTGCAACCGTGTGGCCCGCATCGACCGGGCCATCGCCCGCTCGCCGTACGTCTCCCGGCCGCTCGGATCGGCTGCCCACACCCCGTCGGAGACGACGAACAGCCGGTCGCCCGGGTCGAGATCGAACTCCTGCAGGTCGTAGCGGGTCTCGGCGAACATGCCGAGCGGCAGTTGCTGCTCCAACGCGACCCGCGAGACGCTGCCGCCCCGTAACCGCAGCAGGTGCGGAGAGCCGGCGTCCACCGCCCGTACCCGTCCGGTCGCACTGTCCAGTTCGAGCAGCACGGTGGCCACGTGCCGGTGACCCTGGTGCTGGTAGAAGACCGTGTCGGAGGCCAGCTCGGCCTGCTCCACCAGACCGCCACCGGAGCGGCGGGCGTTGCGCATCGCGTTGACCGTCACCACGGTCAGCAGGGTCGCGGTGAGCCCGATGCCGTCACCGTTGAGCACGGTGACGGTGAGCCGCCCGTCGTCCAGCGACCAGTCGAAGTGATCGCCGCCGACCGTGTACGCCGGTTCGAGCTGCCCCGCCAGGTGAAACGAGCCGTGGCTCACGCTACGCCCGGGCAGCAGCTCCCACTGCAGCTCGGCGGCCATGCTCAGCCGCTCCTGCCGGCAGGCCCGCCGATAACGGTCGGTCTTGCGGTCCGCCGCACGCAGCGCCAGTGCCACCTCGCCGGCGATGTCCACCGCCCGGCGCACCACCGTCTCCGGCGGCTCCCCGGGCAGCTCGACCATGAGCACACCCAGTCGTTCGCCCCACACCGACAGGGGGACGTAGAGCCGGCTCCGGCCGTCGTCGCCGGCCGTGCGAACCGGCTGCTGGCTGCTGAAGCAGCGCTGCACCGTACCCTGGAGCGCCTGCCCGGCCATGCCCGGCTGTCGCGAGTCGAGCACCGGCCACAGCCCGCTGATCCGATAGTCGGCGATGAACACGGCGGTGCCCGACGCACCGAGGATCGACCGGATGGCCAGGTCGGCGGCCTCGACCACACGGTCGGGCGGGGCCTCGCGCAAGGCGCGGGAAACCCCGGTGGGCGCATCCGCCATGACCATCCTCCGAAAATACTTGCCCTGGGGCAAGCATCATACGGAGGCGCTACCGCCCATGGTCACCCGGCCGACCGCACCGCCACAGCGCCGTAGAAGGCTTCCGGCACGTCCTCCGCACCACCCTCCGGCCGCCATCGGGAGATCGGCACGATGCCGTCCGCGGTCGGCTCCCAACGGCCCAGCAACGGGCCGAACGCGGCCGGTGGGCGCATCCGGAACTCCGGCCCCATCAGGGCCAGCGCCTCGGGGTGGCCGGCAAGCTCCTCGGTGTCGAAGTCGATCGCCAGCTGACTGCCCGGCGCCGCCGCCACGTACAGCTCGTCGAGGGTGCGCGCCAGCGTCTCGTCGTCGAGGAAGGCGGCGAGCCCGAGGAACACCACCCCCACCGGGCGCCGGCCCCAACCCGGCACGAACCGGTGCAGCAGCACCGGGTCGACGGTGCCGATGTCCGTGGCGTCCCCGAAGCCGTAGCCCGCCCGGTCGCTGCCGGCCAGGACACGTTGCCCGAGACGGATGGTGACCGGGTCCACGTCGGAGTAGAGCACCGTCGCGTCCGGCGCCGCCTCGTGCACATTGCCCATGGTCGGCACCCCGGCACCGAAGACCAGGAAACTGTCCACCCCGGTGGCGGCTATCGCGCGCACCGCGCGGCGCAGGAAGGCGCGCAGCGCCCGGAAGACCGGGGCACACGGCCCGTACGCCTGCTCGAAGGCGCGGGCGGCGGCCACGTCGACCGGGTAGTGGTGCGCCCCACCGAGCCAGAAATCGATCATCCGGGCGGTACTCGGCTGGTCGGGCTCCACCATCGACGACGCTCCCTCCCAGGCGGTCGCCGCCAGCGTACCGACATCGCGCCGGTTGCCGGTATCGCCCCGCTGACCACGACCGGCCGCGATACTGGCCCAAACCGGTCTCGACGTCGGCCCACAGCGGGAGGTGGCGGTGAACTCGGCCAGCGGCACAGCGGTGGTGGTCGGCGTGGACGGCTCCGAGCCGGCGCTCGCCGCGGTCCGGCTCGCCGCCGCGGAAGCGGCCCGGCGGCAACGGCCGCTGCGCGTGGTGCACGCGTTCATCTGGCCCCTGGTGCACTCGCCGATCCGGCCGACCACCGAGGGCGCACCCGGCGGCGGGCTGCGCACGCAGGCCGAACAGCTGGTCGCCGACGCGGTGGACGAGGCCGAGACGATCGCGCCGGGGCTGCGGGTCACCGGCGAGATCATCGACGGTGAACCCACCGCGCTCCTGCTCGACGAGGCGCCCAGCGCGGAGTTGATCGTGATCGGTGATCGCGGTCTGGGCGGATTCACCGCGCTGGTGGTCGGCTCGGTCGCGGTGAAGCTGGCCGCGTACGCCGACTGCCCGGTGCTGGTGGCCCGCGGCGCGCAGCGACCCGACGGCCCGGTCGTGGTCGGTGTGGACGGTTCCGAGCTGTCCCGGCACGCCGTCGAGTTCGCCGTGCGGACCGCGGCCCTGCGCGGTGCCGGGGTGACCGCGCTGCACGCCTACCGGCATCCGGTCTCCAACGGACCGGGCGACATGCAGCCGCTGGTGTACGACGAGTCGGAGCTGCGGGCCGAGGAGGACCGGACGGTAGCCGAGGCCATCGCCGGGCTGACCGAACGGTACCCGGAGGTGCCGATCACCCGGCAGTCGGTGCGCGGTCGCGCCGCGAAGGTGCTCACCGAGGCATCCCAGCGGGCGCAACTGCTGGTGGTGGGGGGTCAGGGGCGCGGCGAGCTGACCGGTTTGCTGCTGGGGTCGGTGAGCCAGTCGTTGCTGCACCACAGCCGCTGTCCGGTCGCGGTGGTGCGCCCACCTCGCGCGGCGGCCGGCGGGGTTGGCGACGGCGCAGGCGGGTAGACGGGCCGCGGACGATACCGGCGACGACCAGGGGAGACAGCGATGCCAGGACCTCGGCCGGGCAGCAACGCCTACGACAAGCAGCGGGCCCGACTCCGCAACGCGATCGACGGCTCCGGTCGGCGCATGCCGGACCAGAAGGCCGACGAGGCCGCCAACCGGATCCTGCAGGGAGATCGGGGGCAGCGCGGCATCGTGCGAGGTGAGCGCACCTACGGCCCCAAGGGCAACCGCGAACCGGGAGATCCGAAGAAGTGAAAGGCACCGACCTGGCCGACAGCCTGATCGCCGGGGCGGTGGGCACCACGGCCCTCAACATCGTGACCTACCTCGACATGACGGCCCGGGCGCGGCCGGCCAGCCAGACCCCGGACGAGAGTGCCGGCAAGCTGGCCGGCGCGGCACACCTGAACCTGGGGTCGAAGGAACAGGCGGCCAACCGTCGTTCCGGCCTCGGCGCCCTGCTGGGCTACGGCCTGGGCATGGCCGCGACGGTCGGTTTCGCGATGCTGGCCCGGGGCCGGCGGCAGCCGCTGCTGCGGGCCGCCGCACTGCTCGGCGGCGGCGTGATGACCATGACCGACGGCTCGCTGGCGCTGCTCGGTGTCGCCGACCCCCGGACGTGGCGGCGGATCGACTGGGTCGCCGACCTGGTCCCGCACCTCGCGTACGGCCTGACGGCCGCAGCCACCTGGAACCGGCTGCGGCCGTCAGGGACGACACGTCACTAGGGACTAGCGGCGGCGCTCGCTGTCGTCCTCGGCCACCTGCGGGGCAGCCGGGCCGAACGGCGACACCTGCCCGCGGGGTACCGGGCGACCGGTGTCCCCGGACGAGGTACCGCGGTTGCGGGGATGGCCCGTGGGCCCGGGCCCCTTGCTGTCCTGGCTCGTGGCGCCCAGGGCGTTGCGCCGAAGCTCCTGCTGCTGCGGGTTCGTCACGGTCGTCTCCCTTCGCGGGGTACGGCGACGCGGCGCCTGCCGCGTCCACCGGCGGCTTACCCGCCGCCGACGGTGGCATTCCGCGGCGACGGTCATAGCTGGGCCCGGTGCGGGTACACCCCCAGGATGGGCGACCAACAGGCGGTGGCGCGAACTCTGCTCACCCGCCCCACGTACGCCGAGGAGGCGGGCATCGCGCTCGCCGACCGGCCCGCACCGCTGTACCAGCTGCTGGTCCTCGTCACCCTGCTCAGCACCCGGATCCGGGCGCAGGTGGGGGTGGCGGCGGCGCGGGAACTCTTCGCGGCCGGCTACCGCACCCCGCAGGCCATGGAGGCGGCGAGTTGGCAGGAGCGGGTCGACGCGCTGGGGCGCGGACACTACCGCCGCTACGACGAGCGGACCGCCACGATGCTCGGCACCGGTGCCCGGCTGTGCCTGGACCGCTGGCGAGGTGACCTGCGACGGCTGCACCGGGAGGCAGGGGGGCAGCCGCCGATGCTGCGTCGCCTGCTGACGGAGTTCCCCGGCATCGGGCCCACCGGCGCGGACATCTTCCTGCGCGAGGTGCAGACGGTCTGGCCGCAACTGCGCCCGTACGTGGACCGGCGGGCGGTCGCCGGGGCCAAGCGGCTGGGCCTGCCCGCCGCCACCGACCGGCTGGCCGGACTGGTCGACGAGGTCGACTTCGGTCGGCTCGCCTCGGCGCTGGTCCGGGTGGCGCTCGGCGAGGAGTCGGCGGGGCAGCTCAGCCGCGCCGGGACGGCCCGCTGAACGTCGTCACTTGGCCGCGTTGCCACCCGGCCTGGTCAGGTGCCAGACCAGCAGGGCGGCGAGCAGCGCCAACACCACCAGCCCGCCGGAGATTCCGCTGCCCTCTTCTTCCGGCGAGCGGCCGGTGGTGCCGAAGTAGATCACGGCGAGGCCGGCCAGCACCGCGACGAATTTCCGGATGCCTTGGTCCTTCACAGCTCGTACCGTAGGGCGGCAGCGCCGTCATGTCGGCTACCAGCGGGAATGTCCCCCGTCCGGGCGACACCTCAGTCGACCTCCAGGTCGTCCAGCGAGATCTTGTGGCTCATCAGCCAGCGGGCCAACGCCGACATGCCGAACAGCCACAGCGGCACCGACTCGGTGGTGCCGTTGGTGGCGAAGATGGCGAACCGCAGGTCCGGCGCCCGGTACGCCTCGATCCGCCATCGGTGCTGCTTGTCCCGCCAGACGGCGGAAGGGTCCATCAGGTCACGGTAGGCGTCCACCCCCGATCCCCACCTGCGATGTGCTCAATCCGGGACGCGCTCCTCCCGGACGCGCTCCTCCCGGACGCGCTCAATCCGTGACCACCACCCGGGCGTCGTCGGGCAGCCGGCGGGTCAGCCCCTGCCGGTCCAGCAGCTCCAACAGCGGAACCGCCACCCGGCGGGTGGTGTCCAGGGCCTGCCGCGCGGCGCTGAGCGTGAACGGTTGCGGCAGATCGGCCAGCACCCGCGCCGCCTGCCGCGGTGCGCCGGGCAGCAGCAGCACGTTGCCGGTCAGCCGCAACAGCACACCGGCGCGTACCGCCGCACCGATCTCCCGGGTACCCAACCCGACGGCGGTGAGCCGGTCGGTGTCCGGGGCACGGAACGGGTGTGCCGCGTAGTCCTCACCGACCAGGGCGAGCGCGCGGATCACCGGCTCGGGCAAGGGATCCGACCCGGGGGCCACCACCCGACCGGAGACCAGCCGCAGCGGCGGCCGCACCAGCGCCTCGACCAGTGCCCGCGCGGGCAGGTCCAGGTGCTGGCGCAGCACCTCGACCGGGATGCCCGGTTCCAGCGGATGCCGGCGGGCATGGTCGGCGACGGTGGCGGCGAGCCGGTCGGCCAGCATCCGCCAGTGCCCCGGATCCGCCAGCCAGTCCCCCACCACCGGAGCGAGGGTCACCGGCACGCCGGCGCGAACCAGGTCACCGGCCCGGACCAGGCCCCGGCGGCGCAGCTCGCCGCTCAGGTCGGGGCGGCCGTCCAGGCCGGCCAGGACCCTCGCCCGGGCCGCCGCGGCGCCCCGCCTGCCCAGCGGCGGCGGCAGCACGTCCAACACGGTGATCCCGCCGACGACATGACGGCGACCCGGGTCACGCAGCAGCGCCCGATCCCCCACCAGCAGCGGCAGCGGGCGACCGAGGCGCAGTCGGGCGGTGTCCCCGCCCAGCGGACGTACCCGGGCCGACACGGCGGCGGAGCCCACGTGCAGGGTGAGCGTCGCCGGCAGGTCGGCCACCGGGTCGCCGGCCAGGCGCACGTCGACCAGGTCGGTCGCGCGGAACCGGCCGGGGCTCAGCAGTGCGTCGCCGCGGGCGAACCGATCGCGGGGCACGCCGCGCAGGTTGACCGCCACCCGGGCGACCGGCCCAGCCTCGGCGCAGGGCGCACCGAGCCGATGCAGGCCCCGCACCCGGACCGGTTCGCCGGTGCCGGCCAGCTCCAGCTCGTCACCGACCCGCAGCCGACCGGCGCCCAGGGTGCCGGTGACCACCGTGCCGCTGCCGCGAACGGTGAAGCTGCGGTCGACCCAGAGCCGGACCGGCCCGTCGAGAGCCGGCGCCGGCAGCCGGACGGCCAGCCGGTCGAGCGCGTCGCGCAGCTCGGGCAGGCCGACGCCGGTGACCGCGCTGACCGCGACGGCCTCCACCGTGCCCAGCGAGGTCACCGCGAGCTCCGCCCGGGCCCGGGCCAGCGCCGGCCCCGGATCGGCCAGGTCCGCGCGGGTCACCACCAGCAGTCCGTACCCGACGCCGAGCGCGTCCAACGCCGCCACGTGCTCGGCCGACTGCGGCATCCACCCCTCGTCGGCCGCCACCACCACCACGGCGGCGGGCACCGGACCCACGCCGGCGAGCATGTTCGGCACGAACCGCTCGTGCCCCGGCACGTCGACGAACGCCACGGTGCCACCCGAGGGCAGCACCGTCCAGGCGAACCCCAGGTCGATGGTCATGCCCCGACGCCGTTCCTCCGCCCACCGGTCCGGTTCCATCCCGGTCAGCGCCCGCACCAGCGTGGACTTGCCGTGGTCGACATGCCCGGCGGTCGCCACCACCAGCATCCTCAGTCGTCTCCCGGCACGGCCAGCACGGCGGCGCGCACACCTGCGTCGGCGTGCTCGGGCACGCAGCGCAGGTCCAGCAACAGGCGACCACGAGCCACCCTGCCGAGCACCGGCGGATCTCCCGTACGCAGCGGCGCGGCGTACCGCTCGGGCAGGCTCAACGCCCACGAGTCCAGCTCGACGCCGGGGGCACCGCCGCCACCGACCACCGCGACGGACGGCACCACCTCGACCTTTCGACCGTCGCCGGCGAGCGCGTCGCGCAGCCGTTCGGTGCGCTCGCGCAGCGCCGCCGCGTCGGCGTGCAGGGCGCCGCGGGTCGGGGTGGCCCGGTCGCCGAGGGTGCCGGCCAGGGCGGCCAGGGTCAGCTTGTCCACCCGCAACGCCCGGGCCAGCGGATGCCGGCGCAGCCGCTCGACCATCTCGGCGGTGCCCAGCAGCAACCCGGCCTGCGGACCGCCGAGCAGCTTGTCGCCGCTGGCGGTGACCAGGGCCGCCCCGTCGCGCAGGGTGCTCGCGGCGTCCGGCTCGTCGGGCAGCAGCGGGTCGGGGGCGAGCAGCCCGGAGCCGATGTCGGCGACCACCGGCACACCGAGGGCGGCGAGCCGCCGCACCGGCACCGCGGAGGTGAACCCGGTGACCCGGAAGTTGGACGGGTGCACCTTGAGGACGAAACCGGTGCGGGGACCGACGGCGGCGGCGTAGTCGGCCACGGTGGTCCGGTTGGTGGTACCGACCTCCCGCAGCCGCGCGCCGGTGCTGGTCAGCAGATCGGGCAGCCGGAAACCGTCGCCGATCTCCACCAGCTCACCCCGACTGACCACGATCTCCGCGTCGGCGGCGAGCGCGGTGGCCGCGAGGACCAGGGCGGCGGCACCGTTGTTGACCACGTGCACCGCCTCGGCGGCCGGTACGGCGGCGGCGAGGGCGGCCATGGTGTCCCGACCGCGTCGGGCCCGCCGCCCGGTGCTCAGGTCCAGTTCGACGTCGGTGTGCCCGGCGGCGGCGGTCATCGCCACCATCGCCGCGTCGGAGAGCGCGGCCCGGCCGAGATTCGTGTGCAGCACCACGCCGGTGGCGTTGAGCACGGCCCGCGGCCCGGTCGACGGCAGCGCGGCCAACGCCACGTCGGGTACCTCGTCGGGGGTGATCTCACCACGGCGGGCCCGGTCCTGGGCCTGCCGAACGGCGGTCTTGACGAGGTCGCGGCCCAGGTTGGCGGCGGCGGCGACCAGCCGCGGCTGCGCCAACAGCGCGTCGGTACGCGGCACCCGACGCCGCGGGTCGACGCCGTCGCTCATCGCGTCATCTCCTCGCAGCCTGGCGGAGACGGACGGGAATCGAACCCGCCTGGCCCGGGTCCCGGGCCACACCGGTTTTGAAGACCGGGAGGGGCACCAGCCGCCTGAACGCCTCCACCGAGCATTGGATCACAGCTCGGCGGCGGCTGCGCGGCCGAGTCGGATCGCGCCTACCCGTCGTCGGATCGCGCCTACCGGTCCCCTTCGGCCGCCCGCCGCCGGTCGAGACGTTCCCGCTGCGGCAGCACCGTGTACTTCGGGTCCCGCGCCGAGGCGACGCCGGCCTGGAAGACACCGAACCGGGTAGCCACCGACGCGGCCAGCAACGCGACACCGGAGAGCGCCGAGACGACCCGGCTGCGCCCGCCCAGCACAGCGCCGGCCACCCCGGCGACGGTCAGCGCCCGGCCGGCGCGCAGCAGGCGGCCGGGCCGACCGATCCGGTACGGCTCACCGAGCAGGCCCAGGCGAGTCTCCACCCGATGCGCGCCGAACAGCTCCAGGCCGGCGCCGAGGACCGCCATCCGGCGGGCCGGGCCGGCCTGCGCCGGCGGCACGGCCAGCAGCCCCACCCCCGCGCCGCTGGCCAGGGCGCTGCCCGCGAAGACGAACGGCAGGTGGGGGTACGCCTCGTGCCACGACGGCACGGCCGTGTCCGCCAGCAGCACCGCCGTGTAGGTGCCTAGCGCCGGTGCGCTCGCCGCGGCGGCCAACCCGGCGGCCCGCCCCACCGGCGGCAACACCCGGCGAGCCAGCCCGAGTGGACCCCGATCGGGCAGCAGCGGTGCCACCTCGGCGACGGCGGCGAGCCCGGCGGCCGGCCCGTAGGCGCCGAGAATCCAGGTGCCCACCGACATCGGCGACGTCGGCTTCGCCACCCGCAGCATGTGGTGGAACCGCTCCGGCCGACCCAGGTCCTTCACCAGCAGCGCGGCGCTGGCGGTGACGGCGGCCAGCGCGACCACCCGACCTGCGCGGCGTACCTCGGGTCGCCCGGTGAGCTGCCCACCCGCCGCGAGCAGCGACGAGCCGGCGGCGAGTCCACCGGTGAACAGGTACGCGGCGATCTCCCAGGTCCACACCGGCGGCTTGAGGATGGGCCGGCCGTAGTAGGAGGAGAACTCCGCCCGAGGCACCGCCAACTCCTCGCCGCCACTCCCACCGCGCCCACGCCGGACCGTCGGTGTCGTCGCCCCGCCGGGACGCGACGCTGCGCCCAGCCCAGCCGGTGAGGTCGTCCCGGCGGCCCGCAGGCGGTCACGGAATCGGCGGAACTGGTCGCCGACGGCCGGCCGATCCGGGTTCACCGCCGGCCGCCGAGGAAGGCGCCGACGGCCGCGGCCGTCATGGCCAGCGCGGCCAGCCCGGCACGTCGCCACATTCTCGGCAGATCGCGGGTGCTGACCTGCGGATCCGGTGGCAGGCCGTACACCTCGGGCTCGTCGAGGAGCAGGAAGAACGCGCCGTCACCACCGACGCCGTCGTCCGGATCGTGGCCGTAGAGCCGCGCCTGTGACTCCCCCCGCTCATGCAGCGTGGCGACCCGGGTGGCGGCCCGTTCCCGCAACTCGTCCAGCGGACCGTACTGGATGGACTCGGTCGGGCAGGCCTGCGCGCACGCCGGGGTGCCTCCGGCGCCGATGCGGTCGTAGCAGAGCGTGCACTTCCACACCCGCCCGTCACCGGCCCGCCGGTCGATCACCCCGTACGGGCAGGCCGACACGCAGTAGCCGCAGCCGTTGCAGATGTCCTCCTGCACCACGACGGTGCCGAACTCGGTGCGGAACAACGCGCCCGTCGGGCAGACGTCGAGGCAGCCGGCTCGGGTGCAGTGCTTGCACACGTCGGACATCATCAGCCAGCGGAAGTCGCTGCGGCCCTGCGCGCTGCCGGTGCGCCCGGGCGGTCCGGCCGCCGGCATGCCGAGGAACTCCGCCGAGCCAGCGGACGCCGGATGCTGGCCGGCGGGGCGGGGCTGCTCGACGAACGCGACGTGCCGCCAGGAGTCCGCGGTCAGCGCACCGGTGTTGTCGTACGACATGCCGAGCAGGTCCAGGCCGGAGGTGGGCACCCCGTTCCACTCCTTGCAGGCCACCTCGCACGCCTTGCAGCCGATGCAGACGCTGGTGTCGGTGAAGAAGCCCATCCTCGGCGGCGCGTCGACCCAGCCGGCGGCCGACACCGGGTCGCCCCCTGATGCCCGGTCAGCACTCCCGGCCGGGGCGGTGGACGCCGGCGTCACGCGGTCCTGCGGATCGACCGTCACCGGTTCCCCTCTCCGTCGCCGGGTTCGGCGGCAGCCTCCGGCCCACCGGGAGTGACCGCCGGCGGCGTGGTGCCGGGCACGACGCCGGCCCGGGTGCGGTAATCCTCCACCAGATCGCGCAGGGCGCCGCCGGTGGGCCGGCGACCCGGCCGGACGTCACAGGTGCCGATCTTGCTTTCCTGGATCAGCACGTTCGGGTCGAGGGTGATGCCGAACAGGTCGTTGGCCGAGTCGCCGGTGACCAGCCCCTCGAACCCGAAGTGGTACGGCAGCCACAGCTGGTGGATCACCCGCCCGTCCACCCGCAGCGGCGTGAGCCGGTCGGTGACCAGCACCCTCGCCTCGATCACCGCTCGGGCGCTGACCAGGTGCGCCCAGCCCAACTGGGTCAACCCGGCCAGCGCGGCCAACTCCGGGGACACCTCGACGAACATCTCCGGTTGCAGCTCCGCCAACGGGGCCACCGTCCGGCTCATCCCGCCGGCGGTGTGGTGCTCGGTGAGCCGGCTGACCGTGAACACGTACGGGAAGACCTGACTGTTCTCCTGCGGCGGACTCGGGTTCGTCGAGTTCACCGGGTGCGGGTACATCTTGCGGGTCGGGTTGGCCTGCTGACCGTAGAGCGGATTGCGTACCGGTGACTCGGCCGGCTCGTAGTGGGTGGGCAGCGGTCCGTCCAGCACGCCGCTGGGCGCGTACAGCCAGCCCTTGCCGTCGGACTGCATGATGAACGGGTCGTCACCGGCCAGCGCGGCCGGGCCCGTCGCGCCCGCCGCAGGCCGGTACGACGGCGGTTTCGTCACCTCGAAGTCCGGCACGTCGTGACCGGTCCACCGCCCGGCCTGCTCGTCCCACCACACGTAACGCTTGCGCTCGCTCCACGGGCGGCCCTGCGGGTCGGCGGAGGCGCGGTTGTAGAGCAGGCGGCGGTTCGCCGGCCACGCCCAGCCCCACTCGGCGGCCACCCAGTCCTGCTCGTGCCCGGGTCGACGCCGGGCCGCCTGGTTGACCCCGTCGGCGTACACGCCGGTGTAGATCCAGCAGCCCACGGCGGTCGTACCGTCGTCACGGGCCTCGGTGAACGCGGACAGCGGGCGGCCGGTGCTGGTGTCGTACCCGTTGATCTCACGCAGCACCGCCTCGGCGTCCGGCTCGGCGTGCGGACCGTGCGTGGGGTAGTCCCAGGTCAGCTCCAGCAGCGCCCGGTCGCGGCGCAGCGCCGAGCCGGCCAGCTTCTCCCGCAGCCTGTGCCCCAGGTGGTAGAAGAACCACAGCTCGGAGCGGGCGTCGCCGGGCGGGTCGACCGCCTTCTCACGCCACTGCAACAGCCGCTGGGTCTGGGTGAACGTGCCCTCCTTCTCCACGTGGGACGCGGCCGGCAGGAAGAAGATCTCGGTGCGGCACTGCTCCGGGACGATCTCACCGGTGGCCACCTCGGGGCCACGCTGCCAGAACGTCGCGCTCTCGATCATGAAAAGGTCGCGGACCACCAACCAGTCCAGGTTGGCCATGCCCAGCCGCTGCGCGC
This sequence comes from Micromonospora phaseoli, assembly GCF_900109115.1. Lineage (GTDB taxonomy): Bacteria > Actinomycetota > Actinomycetes > Mycobacteriales > Micromonosporaceae > Micromonospora > Micromonospora phaseoli. The sequence goes on along the minus strand of NZ_FNYV01000002.1, from coordinate 2,172 downwards.
GACCGTGGGCCGAACCGACCGCCGGATTCTGGCCGAGCAGGAAATAGCCCTTGATCTTGCCGTCGATCATGTCGAGGACCTGCTGGTAGGTACCGTGATCGCCGGTGAGCCGGGGCAGATAGCCGTAGCAGAAATCGTTGTCCGGCGTGGCCGCATCCCCCCAGTACGCCTTCAGCAGGCTCACGGCGTAGGCGCGGGCATTGCCCCAGAAGCCCTTCTGGCCCGGGTGCCGGATGCTGTCCACCCAGGCGTCGAAGTCGGGATGCTGGGCGTGATGCGGCATCGGCAGGTAGCCGGGCAGCAGGTTGAACAGGGTCGGGATGTCCGTCGACCCCTGGATGCTGGCGTGTCCGCGCAACGCCAGCACCCCACCACCCGGCCGACCCACGTTGCCCAGCAGCAGCTGGATGATCGCCCCGGTTCGGATGTACTGCACCCCGACCGTGTGCTGCGTCCAGCCCACCGAGTAGATCAGGCAGCCGGTGCGCTCCCGGCCGGAGTTCTCCGTCCAGGCCCGGGCCAGCTCCAGGAACTTCTCCCGCGGCAGCCCACAGACCCGTTCCACCATCTCCGGGGTGTAGCGGGCGAAGTGCCGCTTGAGGATCTGGTAGACGCAGCGCGGATGCCGCAGAGTCTCGTCCCGGTCCGTCTGGCCGGCCACCGGCGCACCGTGCGACTCGTGGCGCAGTCCGGCGGCGGTGTCCCGCTCGTCGGCCGTGTGACCGCTGCCGGAATCCCGCTCGTGGCCGGCGTACTGCCAGCTGTCCTGCACGTAGCTGCCGGTCGCCGCGTCGAACCCGGAGAAGAGACCATCGGCGTCCTCGGCGTCGACGAAATCGTCGCTGACGATCGTGGCCGCGTTGGTGTACGCCAGCACGTACTCCCGGAAGTCCAACTCGTTGGCGAGGATGTGGTTCACCACCCCGCCGAGCAGCGCGATGTCGGTGCCCGCGCGAATCGGCAGGTACGCGTCAGCCACCGCGCTGGTGCGGGTGAACCGCGGGTCGACGTGGAAGACCTTGGCCCCCCGCCGCTTCGCCTCCATCACCCAGCCGAAGCCCACCGGATGGGCCTCGGCCATGTTCGAGCCCTGGATGACGATGACGTCGGCGTTCGCCACGTCCTGCTGGAAGTCCGTCGCGCCACCGCGACCGAAGCTGGCCCCCAGACCGGGGACGGTGGCGGAGTGTCAAATACGGGCCTGGTTCTCGATCTGGAGCGCCCCCATCGCGGTGAACAACTTCTTGATGAGGTAATTCTCCTCGTTGTCCAACGTGGCCCCGCCCAGACTGGAGATGCCCATCGTCCGGTTGAGCGGCCGCCCCTGCGCGTCGACGTCCTCCCAGGTCTGCGCCCGTGCGGCCAGCACCCGGTCGGCGATCATGTCGAGCGCGGTGTCGAGATCCAGGTCCTCCCACTCGGTGCCGTACGGCCGCCGGTAGCGCACCGTGGTCTGCCGCAACGGGCTGGTGACCAGGCTCTTGCTGGCCGACCCCTTCGGGCAGAGCCGGCCCCGGGAGATCGGACTGTCCGGGTCGCCCTCGATCTGGGTGACCTGGTTGTCGGTTACGAAAACCCGCTGACCGCAGCCGACGGCACAGTACGGGCAGACCGAACGGGCCACCCGGTCGGCATCCTCGGTACGGGCGGTGAGCCCCGCCGTGCGGGCGGACTGCGCCGCCGCGCCCCGGCCCAGCGGGTCGCCGCCGGTGAGCTGCCGGTAGACCGGCCAGCCCAGCAACACATCCCGCAGCCCCACGCTCGACACCTCCGGTCTCGACCTTAGGACAGTCGGACCCGGTCGGCGACCCACCTCGGTCGAACCTGCACAAGACGTCGCCCCCGGCCCGAATCGGGCCGGGGGCGACGGTGGATGTCGGTGCGCAGGTCGCCTCTCGGCGAGTGGCGCGACGCGGCTCCAGCCGGACGGTATTCCGCGACGGCAATTTAGGTGAGGCCCGGGGACACTGGATCACACCGACATCCGAGTCAACAGGTTACCCGGTTCGTCTCTTCCTACCCCTGCGGTGATCGCCGTCACACGGCTCAGGTGTAAGGAGGGGCCCCTTGTTAACGTCTGGTGTATAGGAAGGGCCCCCTCTTAACAAGGCCAGCCAGCTACGGCCGCCGCTGGTCGAGCATCCTGGTGTACGGGGAGACGCCGCTGGCCGG
>NZ_FNYV01000005.1:5508-447225 GCF_900109115.1 Micromonospora phaseoli | reverse complement strand
ACCCTCCCCGGGCAGACGTCCGTCCGATGCGCTCGGCCAACACCAGCACCGGCGACGAGGTGAAAGGCGATCATGAATACCCGGCAACACATCACCAGGTGGTCCCGAAACCCCTTCGTGTGGATGGAGGTGGCCCTGCTCGCCGTATCCATCGGCACGGTCGCCCTGGTCACCTCGACCACCACCACGACAGAACCAGCAGACCTCCACCAGCAGATCCTGACCCAGATGCGCACCACCCTCGAACAGTCGGACCCAGAGCAGCACAACCACGCCGGGCACACCGGCCAGGAAGTGACCAGCGAGGAGGCGGCCAAGCCGCCGGTGATCTGCGGGGTCCATGTCTACGGCTACGAACCCGCCGAGGTGACCTCGCTCGCCGACATCCACACCATCTACGGCTTCCACCTCTGCGGAATCGCCGAACCCAAACGCCCCTGGGACTGGGCGGTCAAACTCGCCGGCCCACTGATCATGGACATGACCACCCACCCACCAGACATCCAGGTCGTCGAGGCCACCGACGACACCAGCTACGTCGACCGCCTCCGACAGATGTTCCCCCACACCTACGCCGAACTCGCACTCACCGAAGCCCTGGCCGCATCGGAAATGGCCGACCTACGCCGCCGGTACGAAGCCGCCGCCGAGCTCTGACCAGGCCGGGTGGCTGGCCCACACCCAGCGGCTGGCGCCAACTCAGCACACACTCCACACCAAAACAGATCATTTTGACATTTACGTTCGTCAATGTAATCCTGTCATTGGAAGCGCTCCCACTCCCGATGCTCAGCGCGAAGAACGGAGGATGCACCATGCGTTCACGCAAGCCCGATCAATCCGGCGGGAAATCCCGGTCAGCCGTCCGCCAACCCCTTCGGGCGCTTGTCCTGCTGCTTGCCATGATGGTCGGCATGCTGCCGTGGGCCGGCACGGCCCAGGCCCACGGCACGATCATCAACCCGGCATCTCGCGCCTACCAATGCTGGCAGGCATGGGGAAACAACCACACGAATCCGGCGATGCAGCAACAAGACCCGATGTGCTACCGGGCGTTTCAGGCCAACCCCGACACCATGTGGAACTGGATGAGCGCGCTGCGCGACGGCCTCGGCGGGAACTTCCAGGGCCGCACGCCGGACGGGCAACTGTGCAGCAATGCCCTTTCCAGGAACGACAGCCTGAACCAGCCGGGACAGTGGAGGTCGACAAACGTCAGCCGCAACTTCACCATCCAGCTGTACGACCAGGCCAGCCACGGCGCTGACTTCTTCCGGGTCTACGTCAGCAAGAACGGGTTCAACCCCGCCACCCAGCGTCTCGGGTGGGGGAACCTCGACTTCATCACGCAGACCGGGCGGTACGCGCCGGCGCAGAACATCTCGTTCAACGTCTCGACCTCCGGATACACGGGACAGCACGTTGTCTTCGTCATCTGGCAGGCATCGCACCTCGACCAGACCTACATGTGGTGCAGCAACGTGAACTTCGTCTGATCGGCAGCACCGACAGCGAGCACCACTCCGGCCCAGGACATCGGTGTCCTGGGCCGGAGCCCGTCATCGAAACCCTGTTCAGGACTCGTCACCCGCGATTGCCGCCGCGCATCGCCCCGAGTTGCGACCCGGCCGCGCGACCATCACCCTGGCACCCGCCCCTGGGGACCCACGAGAAAGGGGCGATGTGACGCAGATCACTGGCAGGCAAGAACTCTGGGGCAGGGGTTCGTCGTCCTGCCTGGTGTGAGACGAAGTCTGGACGGGCTCGACGAGGGTGAGTTGTTGCGCCGCGTCGCGCGGGGCGACCGGCGCGCCTTCGACGAGTTGTACCGGCGTACCGCGCCCTGGCTGACGGTCCGGTTGCGCCGGCGCTGCGCCGATCAGGACGTGGTGGCCGAGGTGCTGCAGGACACGTACCTCGCGGTGTGGCGATCGGCGGCCAGTCAAGCGAGCGCCTCGGCGGGGGGCAGCGCGGTGGGTTGGCTGTGGACGATCGCCGCTCACCGGCTGGTCGACGCGTTCCGTCGTCGGGCCCGGCAGGAACGGATTCCGGCGGTACGGACATTCGAGACCGTGGCGCCGGCAGCGGAAGAGCAGGCGCTCGCCGGTCGGATCGACGGCGAGCTGGAACGAGCCCTGCTGACGTTGTCGCCGGAGCTGCGCCAGGTGCTGCGGGCGATGGTCCTCGACGGACTGACCGCACGGGAGACCGCGCTGCTGCTCGGCATGCCGGAAGGAACCGTCAAGACCCGCGCCCGGCGGGCCCGGATCGCGCTGCGGGAGGCGTTGTCATGAGTACCTGCCCCAGTCCTGCCGTGATCTCCGGTTACGCCCAAGGCGCCGGTGACGTCGACGACGTCACCGTCTGGGCGGTGGAGACGCACCTGGAGTCCTGCGCTTCCTGCCGGGCGCTGCTCGCGGAGGCTGTGGACCCGCAGACCCGGAAGCTGCTGGACCATGTGGTGGAGACCATCGCCGCCGGGATCGCCGCCGGTCCGGCCCCGGCACGTCGTCGTTCGCGGCGGCGTACCGGGGCGGTCGGCCGGGCCCTGCCCTGGCTGGTCGTCGCCGCCGGGCTGATGCTGGTGGCGGTCGGCTTCGAGAAGTCCTACCCCAGCCTGCCCTCGCTGGTGCTGCTGGTCGCGCCGGTGGCGCCGCTGCTGCCGACGGCCGCGGCCTGGAGTCGCCGGACAGATCCCGCCTGGGAGTTGTTGGCCAGCATGCCCCGCACCGGGTTGGGCCTGTTGTTGTGGCGGACCCTGACGGTGCTGGCGGCGGTGGTGCCGGTGCTGGCGGTGGCGGGCTGGAGGACCGGGCATTCCCCCGCACTGTGGCTCTTGCCGTGCCTGGCGTTCACCGCCGGCGCCCTGGCGCTGGGCGGGCTGGTGGGAGTGGACCGGGCCGCACTCGGGCTGGCCGCACTCTGGGCCGCCGGGGTGGTCGTGCCCAGCCTGTCGGCCCGACAACTGCCGGCCCTCCTGACCACCGAGAGTTGGCCCGGTTGGGCGGTCGCCACCGTGGCACTGACCGCAGCCGTGCTCCTGCGCGCCACGGACCACCGCCACCTGGGCGTCGGCCGAACCTGACCCGTGCTGCCCCGCGCACTCGGCCGCCGTGGCGGCCGGGCGGCCACCCCTGCCCGCTCACCCGAAAGCCGTGGCGGCCAACCGTCACCCGACGAACGGAGACAACGTGGTACGCACAGTCAGCGCGGCGGAGACCGCACCGGCAACCTGGCCGTGGCTGATACACGCCGAGCAGCTGGTGGTCCGGGCCGGCCGGCAGGTCGCGGTCAACGGACTCGACCTGACCCTGGACACCGGGGTGCACGGGCTGCTCGGCCCCAACGGCGCCGGCAAGACCACCCTGATGCGCGCCCTGGCCACCGTGGTCAACCCGGCCAGTGGGCGGCTGCGCCTGCTCGGCCAGAGCGTCACCGACCCGGCCGGCCTGCGGCAGGTCCGCCGGGAGCTCGGCTACCTGCCGCAGCACTTCGGCTTCTATCCGCGCTTCACCGTCCGGGAGTTCGTCGAGTACGTGGCCTGGCTCAAGGAGATGCCGAAGTCGGCCATCCCGGGCGCCGTCCAGCGGGCCGTGGAGAGGGTGGGCCTGGCCGACCGGGCCGACACCCGGATGAAGACGCTCTCCGGTGGCATGCTGCGCCGCGCCGGCATCGCCCAGGCGATCGTCAACGAACCCCGGCTGCTGCTGCTCGACGAGCCAACGGTGGGACTGGACCCCGAACAGCGCCTCGACTTCCGCCATCTGCTACGCGACGTCGGCGTGGACAGCTGCGTGCTGGTCTCGACCCACCTCGTCGAGGATGTGGCGGCGGCCTGCACCGACGTGGTGCTGATCGACGCCGGACGGCTGGTCTGGCAGGGCACCCCGGCGCAGTTGGCGCAGCGGGGCACGGCCGGGGACGCCGGGGACAGCGCCACCGAGCGCGGCTACTCGGCTCTGCTGCGCGCGCACCGCGGGCAGGTGCCGGCATGACTTCTCGCATCATGCGCATCGAACTGCGTCGCTCCGCAGCCGCGTGGATCGGGCTGCTCATGCTGGTGGCCGGCGCGGGCCTGCTGCTGGTGCTCCTGGAGAGCTTCGCCGGACGGTGGACACAGCTGGCCTTCGCGGCCCGGTCGATGCTGATCGTGCTGTTGCCGCTGGCGCTGGCCGGCGGGGCATGGCTGGGCCGGCGGGACGCGCGGAGCAGGGTCGGGGAGTTGTTCGCCAGTACCGTCCGGCCGCGCTGGCAGCGGGTGCTGCCCAGCGCCATGGCGTTCGCGATCACCATCGTCTCGGCGTACGTCCTGATGCTGGTCGTCGGAGCCGCCTGGGTGGTGCCGACGGCGGGGTACTACCCGCTCGCCGCCGTCGGCATCGCCGGGGTCGGCGCGCTGTCGCTGGTGGCCGGCGGCTGGCTGGGGCTGGCCGCCGGCCGGGCGGTGCCCCGGCTGGTCACCGCTCCCGCTCTCGCGGTGCTCGGGTTCCTCGTGGTGGTACTGCTCCCGGACTGGCTGACCGTGCGCACCGGCGATGCCGGCGATGCGCCGGGAGCAGTGCTGCTCAGCCCGACGTACCCCGGCGGCTTCGACGACTTCCAGACGCTGCCGGCCCGGGTCAACCTGGCCCAGGCGCTGTGGCTGGCCGCCCTCGCCGCCACCGGCCTGCTGTTGAGCATGCTGGGCCGACGCACCGTCGCGCTGGCCGTACTCCCGGCGGTGGCCGGCGCGGCGGTGACCGTACCCCTCATGCCCACCGGCGGATACGGCGCCGCGAGCGTGTTCGACCGGGAGGCGATGGAGCTGGTCTGCGACGACGACGGCCCGCGGGTCTGCATGACCCGGGTACACGCCGGCCTGCTCCCCGACGTGATCGGTCCGGCCCGGCAGGCGCTGACCCGGCTGGCCGCGAAGTTGCCCGACGACGCCCCGGTCGAGGCGGCGGAGAGCCGCCAGCCCACCTGGTGGGTCCTGCGCGCACCGGCCGCGACCCGGCAACCCGCCGACACGCTCGTCTTCGCCGCTCCGCCGATCGGGTCCACCGGCCGCGCCGACCTGTCCGACGCGTCGCTGCTGCTCGCCATGGTGGAGGCGGCCTGGAGTCAGGAGTGCGACGAGAACCCGGCCGGGATCATCGGGTTCCCGGAGAGCACCTCCGACCCGGCGATCCGGCTGGCCGCCGCCTGGGTACTCGACCAGCCCCTAGTCCCGCACGACTGGTGGGACCCGGCGCTGCGCGAACAGATGGACCAGGCGTACCGAATGTTGATCGCGTTGCCGGCGCAGGAGCAGGCCCGCCGGATGTCGACGGCTCGGCAGGCCGCGCTGGACTGCCAGCCCGACCCGCTGGCCTCGCTGATGCTCGGGCAGACGCCGTGACCTGGGCCCGGCTGCACCTGCGCGCCCGACGGGTGCCGCTAGCCCTGGCCGTCGCCGCAGCGACCATCGCTCTGGTGTGGGTGCCATGGCGGGCCTTCGCCGAACCGGGGTCCAGCAACCTCCGGTTGGCGAACCTCACCATGATGCTCGCGGTGGTCGCGTTCAGCGCCACGCTCAGCGGCGCGGACGACGCGATCGAGCGCACCGCGTCGCTCAACTGGCCGGTACACCGGGCCGGGCTGCTGCTGCTCGCGGCCATCGCGATCATCGGGATGTTGCTGCTCACCACTGTCACCGACGCGCGCATCGCGGAGCCCGGGCTGATTCTGCGCAACACCGCCGGTCTGCTCGGGCTCACCGCCCTCGGTGCCGCGTTGCTCGGCGCGGCCCGCTCCTGGATCGCCCCGCTGACCTGGGCACTGATCACCACCCTGCCGGTTGTCGAGCCGAGCACGGCGGTGGGCACGCAGGTCGCCGGTTGGTTGATCCAGCCGACCAGCAGCAGCGTCGCCACGGTCTTCGCGGCCGGCCTGGCGGTCGCCGGCACGCTCGCGTACTGCCGGTACGGATGCCCCCGGCGGTTGCTCACGGAGACCGCCCCAGACCACTGAACGTTGATCCCCCACCCCAACCCTCCTCGCCGATCATGCAGTTATGGTTGCCGCTATGCGACTTATGCACCTTTTGTAAGGTGCCACAACTGCATGATCGGCGAGAAGGCCGGCTGATCGAGAACGCGTCGCAATACCGATGGCCCTCGGGAACGTGCGGCGCTGGGTGAACACGAGATCACAGAAAAAACCGACATCAGTCGCTGACTGATGTCGGTTTACCTGCGTAAACGCAAGTGGAGCCGAGGGGACTCGAACCCCTGACCCCCACACTGCCAGTGTGGTGCGCTACCAGCTGCGCCACGGCCCCTTGCTGTCGCACCCGGTCGCCCAGGCACTGGGAGAACTATACACACGCCCGATCGCATGGTCATCTTGCGGGGTGCCGCCGGCGCGGGGTCAGTTCAATGCCACATCCGGCGGAAAGTGGGCGACCGCGGCCATCATGCCGCCCTGCCGGCGCAGCACCATCGGCCACAGGTCGTCGGGCCGCTCGACGAAGGCGTCGCCGGGCAGCGCGTCCAGCACGAACCAGGAACCGTCCTCGATCTCCTGCTCCAGTTGCCCGGTGCCCCAGCCGGCGTACCCGGCGAAGACCCGGATGCTCTGCACGTTGTCCCGCAGCCGCTGCGGGTCGACCGAAAGGTCGAGCGTGCCGACCGCGCCGGAGACCTGCTGGAAGCCCTTGAGCCGACGGACCGGGGGCCGCATCCGGGCCAGGCAGATCGCCGAGTCGGGCTGGACCGGACCACCCTCGAACAGCACCGCCGGGTGACGGGCAAGATCACCCCAGTCGCGCAGCACGTCCGCCACCGGCACCTCGGTGGCCCGGTTGAGCACCACGCCGAGCGCGCCGCCGGGCTCGTGCGCGACCAACAGCACGACCGTACGGTCGAAGTTCGGATCCTTCAGCGCCGGCGTCGCCACCAGCAGCTTCCCGGTCATCGACTCGGTCGCCTGCCCGCCGATCGCCTGCCCCTCTCCCTGCATCACGCGCACCCGTCAGTAGTGCACCGGGCGGCGGAACCGGTCACACACACCGACGGCAGGCCCAACCGGTGCTATCCGCGCTGTCAATGCCATGCCTGGCACCATAGCTTGCGTCCCCGACCCTGGCGAAGGCCTGAAGGTCGGGTGATCGACAGACTCGGCGTGGGCCGCCACCGTCACCTCGCGGACCTCGGTTCGAACGCTGGGCGAGCCGCCGCCGGAACGAAGCCGAAACGCCCTCTACACCCGGGTCACCCCGATACATTCAGTGGCGATGGCAACGGTCCGCGACACCACCTACGACCTGCTCCGGGCCCTGGGCATGACCACCGTCTTCGGCAACCCCGGTTCCACCGAGGAGCCGTTCCTGCATGCCTTCCCGGACGACTTCCATTACGTGCTCGCGCTGCAGGAGGCGTCCGCGGTCGGCATGGCCGACGGCTACGCCCAGGTCACTGGAGCGCCCGCCCACGTCAACCTGCACACCGCGCCGGGCACCGGCAACGCCATGGGCAACATCGTCACCGCCTGGCACAACCGGGCCCCGCTGATCGTCACCGCCGGCCAGCAGACCCGGGAGATGCTGCTGCTCGAACCCCGGCTCACCGCCCGGCACGCCACCGAACTCCCCCAGCCGTACGTCAAGTGGGCCCACGAGCCGGTCCGGGCGCAGGACGTGCCGGCGGCGCTCATGCGGGCGTACGCGACCGCGATCCAGCCGCCGGCCGGACCGGTCTTCCTCTCCCTGCCGCTGGACGACTGGGCGCAGCCCGCCGACCCGCCCCCACCGACCCGTACGGTCGCCACCCGGTTCGCCCCCGATCCGGCGCGACTACGCCAGTTCGCGGCGGCGCTGGCGACCAGCCGGTCACCGGTGCTGGTGTTCGGCGCGGCCGTGGACCGAGCCGGTGCCTGGCCGGCCGCGGTCGCCCTGGCCGAGCGGCTGGTCGCCCCGGTCTGGTCGGCACCCGCGCCCGAGCGGACCGCCTTCCCGGAGGATCATCCGCACTTCCAGGGGGTGCTGACCTTCGCGATCGGCCCGCTGGCCGAGCAGTTGCGGGGGCACGACCTGGTGCTGGTGGTCGGTGCTCCGGTCTTCCGCTACTACCCGCACGTGCCGGGCGAGACGTTGCCGGAGGGTGCCCGGCTGCTGCACGTGACCGACGATCCCGAGGAGGCCGCCCGCGCGCCGGTCGGTGACAGCCTGCTCGGCGACGCCGGCCTCACCCTCGCCGCGCTGGCCGACCTGATGCCACCGGCGGACCGGCCACCACCGCCGGTGCGGCCGGCTCCGTCCCCGGTGGAGGATTCGGTCCCGCTCAGCGCCGACGCACTCTTCGCCGCACTGGCCCGGCACTGGCCCGAGGACGGGGTGCTGGTGCAGGAGTCGCCGTCCAATCTGTCGGCGCTGCGTCGCCGGCTGCGGTTCAACACGCCCGGCTCGTACTTCACCATGGCCAGTGGCGGTCTCGGCTACGGGCTGCCGGCGGCCGTCGGCATCGCGCTCGCGCAGCGCGACACCGGCCGGCACCGGCCGGTGGTGGCGGTGATCGGCGACGGTTCGTTCCACTATTCGGTGCAGGCCCTCTGGACCGCCGCCCAACTGCGGCTGCCGCTGGTCGTCGTGGTCCCGGTGAACCAGCAGTACGCCATCCTCAAGGCGTTCGCCGAGCTGAAGCACACCCCGGGCGTACCCGGGCTGGATCTACCCGGGATCGACATCGCCTCCATCGCGGCCGGCTACGGTTGCGCGACCGAGGTGGTCCAGACGCCCGACCAACTCGGTGCGGCCCTGGCCACGGCGTTACGGGCGGACGGGCCGACGGTGCTGCCGGTGCCGATCCGCACCGACGTACCGCCGATTCTCTGAGCCGCCGGGCGGTCAGCCGGCGGCGAGCCGCAGCGGCGCACCACCGAGCACGTCCAGGACCGGACGGACGCCCAGTGGTGCCCGCAGCGTCACCGTGACCGGCTCGAACTTCAGCATGTCGTTACAGGCGCCGCTGGTCCGCTGGACCGTGCCGCCGACCACCACCAGGTGGTCGTGCTCCTGGACCAGTGGGGTGACCTCGGTGTCACAGCTGCCCACGCCGAGCCGGTAGGTCAGCGAGGCTCCGTCGACAGTCTGGATGTCCTGCGCACCGACCAGGTCCGGTGCGACCGGTGCAGTGGGCGCCACCGGCTCGGGCAGGGCGCCGACGGCATCCGGTGCGACCGCGACCCGGGCCACCACGGCGCTGATCTCCGCGACGGTGAACAACCACGCCGGCACCTGTGCCGCGCCTCGGCTGGTCTGCACCGGCGCGAGGCCCAGCTCGACGCCGGTGACGGTGAGCGGAATACACGCGGCCTGCGGTTCGCTGCTCACCGGGTCGTCCGGCCCGGCCGGTGCGTCCGGCGGGTTCGCCGGCGGTGGCGTGCCGGGCTCCTTGGGCCGGCCCGGGCAGGGCGGCGGGTCGCCCTGGTCGAGCTGCTGGTACGCCTCGACCGCGGTGATCAGCGGTACGCGCAGCTCTCCGTCCGGGAAGCGGATGGTGCCGTCGTCGGGCTGCCCGGCCGGCAGGACAGCCTGCTCGCGGTACCAGCCGGCGTTGAAGGCGAGCTTGGTCTCCTCGGTGAATGCGGCGTCGCCGACGAGCAGCGTGGGCTCCTGGAGCGGCACGTAGCCGGCGGCCCACGCCGCATCTGGCCGCCAACCGTCGGCGACGGCTGTGGCCCGCTGGTCGAACGCCTCATGCTGGTCGACCCGTGGGCCGACGTTGGCCGGCTCGGTATCCGCCGGGGCGCAACCGGCGACGATGATCAGCAGCGGCAGGCCCAGCAGGGCGGGAGATCGGCGCATGCCGGTTGGACGGGCCGGCATGGCAGTGGGTTCCCGTCGGCGCGCGCGGCGGGAAAGCCGGGTCAGCAGCTTCAGACGACTGCGCGCCCCGGTCGGGTGACCGGGGCGCGCAGTTCGAGGTGGTGGAGGTGCCGGGAATCGAACCCGGGTCCTTCGCCGGTTTGTCAGGGCTTCTCCGAGCGCAGCTCGCTGTGCCTCTACTCGGCCCCACCGCTCACGCGAGCAAGTTGGTGTGACGGGCCCAGTCGCTGATTAATCTCGCCGCACGGACCCCGCGACCGGGTCCGATTGGCCAGCCTTCTAGCTGATGCCGGCTACTGGGTCGAAGGCGCTCCCAGGCCGACAGACTTAGCTACTCGCCTCAGGCGGCGAGAGCGAAGTCAGCGCGATTGTTCTTGGCGCTTATAAGTTTCCGACGACCGATTCTCGAGACGACGTCGGCTTCCTCGGCTCGCTTCCCCTGTCGCTGCGTACGAAGTCGAAACCAGTCACCCCCTCGACGGGCCGCCGATGTGGCGGCACTGACAAGACTAACGCCTGTCGCAACCGGATTCATCCCGAGCCCTGCCCGGACCCCCAGCTGGGACAATCCGGACAAAACTCTAATCCATCCCCTTGCCGCGCCGTCCAGTCGCCCGGGCGATCTCCCGGTCGGCGTCCCGCTTGGCGAGGTCCTGCCGCTTGTCGTACGACTTCTTACCCCGGGCCAGGCCGATTTCCACCTTGGCCCACCCGTCGGAGAAGTAGACCTGCAACGGCACCAGGGTCAGCCCACTCTCCCGGAGCTTGCCGATCAGCCGGTCGATCTCCAGCCGCTTGAGCAGCAACTTGCGGGTACGCCGGGGCTCGTGGTTGGTCCAGGTGCCCTGGGTGTACTCCGGGATGTGCATGCTGTGCAGGTAGAGCTCCCCGTCACGCTCCTGGGCGAACGCGTCGACCAGCGACGCCCGCCCGGCCCGCAGCGACTTCACCTCGGTGCCGGTCAGCGCCATTCCCGCCTCGTAGGTGTCGAGGATGGCGTAGTCGTGACGCGCCTTCTTGTTGGAGGCGACGACCTTGCGCCCCTTCTCCCGTGGCATCGCCGCGCCACCCCCTTCCGTCTGCCGCCTCGGCCGACGTGTGGGCGGCCGAAGAGCGAAGATCATGCTACCCGAACGACAAGGGCCCTCCCGCACCGTTTATTCCGGCGACGGAAGGGCCCTTGATCGACGCGCTAGACCCGCAGGTAGAAGCGGAGGGTGACCCAGGCGGTGATCGCGCTGATCAGACCGCCGACGCCGGCCATCACCGGGAAGGTCAGGAACACCTCGCCCCAGCTCACCGGCGCGAACAGCCCCTGTAGGGCGCTCAGCGCGCCGTCGAACAGGAAGACCTTGAGGGCTATCAGGGCGCCGAGGCCGAGCACCGAGCCGATCAGACCGGCGACCACCGCCTCCAGCACGAACGGCGCCTGGATGAACCAGTTGGAGGCACCGACCAGCTTCATGACCGCAACCTCACGCCGCTTGCTGTACGCGGCGACCTGGATGGTGTTCGCCACCAGCAGCAGGGCGGCGACGGCCATCGCGATCGCGGCGACCAGGGCGATGTTCTGCCCGGCGGTGAAGAGGTTGAAGATCTTGTCGAGCACCTGGCTCTGGTCGACGACCTGATCGACCCCCTCGACCGCGACGTACTGGTCGGAGATGGTCTTGTACTCCTCCGGGTTCACCAGCTTGAGCCGGTACGACTCGGGCAGCTGGTCCGCCTTCACCGCGCTCAACAGGTCCGGCGAGTCCCGGAACATCTCCTGGAAGCGCTGGAACGCCTCGTCCTTGTTGACGTAGGTGACCTGCGAGATCAGCGGGTCGGCCTCCAGCCGGGAGGCGATGTCGGTGCGCTGCTCCTCGGTGACGTCGGCGTTCAGGAAGATCGAGACCTCGATGTTCTCGAAGTACAGCTGCTTCATGTCGGCGACCTTGGTGTAGATCAGGCCGCTGGCGCCGAGCATGGTCAACGAGACCGCCAACGTGATGATCATCGCGATGGTCATGGTCACGTTGCGCCACAGTCCGACCAGTACCTCGGACAGGACGTATTTCATCCGCATCGGGTTTTCCTCCGGCTCTCCGGCGTGCTGTGTTCGTCGTCAGATCAGGGTGCGGTGGGTCGCTCTCGTCACCCGTAGACGCCGCGGGCCTGGTCGCGAACGATGCGGCCGCTCTCGATCTCGATGACCCGGCGGCGCATCTGGTTCACGATGTTGGAGTCGTGCGTGACCATCACGACGGTCGTGCCGGTGCGGTTGATCCGGTCCAGCAGGCGCATGATCTCGATGGAGGTGTCCGGGTCCAGGTTTCCGGTCGGCTCGTCCGCCAGCAGGATCAGCGGTCGGTTCACGAACGCCCGGGCCACCGCCACCCGCTGCTGCTCACCACCGGACAACTCGTGCGGGTAGCGGTGCTCCTTGCCGCCGAGACCGACCAACTCCAGTACCTCCGGCACGACCCGGCGGGCCACCGCCTTGGTCTTGCCGATCACCTCCAGCGCGAACGCCACGTTCTCGTACGCGGTGCGGTTGGGCAGCAGCCGGAAGTCCTGGAAGACACAGCCGATCGACCGGCGGAAGTGCGGGCGCTTCCAGGACCGCATCGACGTGACGTCCTTGCCGTTCACCACGACGCGACCCTTGTTGGGGATCACCTCGTGCAGCAGCATCTTGATGATCGTGGACTTGCCGGAGCCGGATGGTCCGATGAAGAAGACGAACTCGCCCTTGTCGATCGACACGGACACGTTGTCGAGCGAAGGCCGCGACGCCTTCGGGTACGTCTTCGTCACTTGCTCAAGCTGAATCACGGGTGGTGAGTCTACGCGGTGTAACTGCCGTGCCAAGTCCCACGCCCCGCCGTTGCGAGGCAAGTCGTCAAATCAGCACGTCAGGTGGAGATCCACGACGCGCTCCGCCAACGATCGATCACGCACCGTTGCTGGCGAGTTGCTGCTGCTTACGCCACCGGATCCCCGCCTCGATGAAGGAGTCCAGGTCACCGTCGAAGACGGCGGTCGGGTTGCCGGTCTCCTGCTCGGTACGCAAATCCTTCACCATCTGATAAGGGTGCAAGACGTACGAACGCATCTGGTCGCCCCAGGAGCCGGCGGCGTCGGTCTTGAGGCCCTGGAGCTTGGCCTGCTCCTCCTGGCGCTTGCGTTCCAGCAGCCGGGCCTGGAGCACCCGCAGCGCGGAGGCCTTGTTCTGCAGCTGCGACTTCTCGTTCTGGCAGGTCACCACGATGCCGGTCGGGATGTGCGTGAGCCGCACCGCCGAGTCGGTGGTGTTGACGCTCTGCCCGCCCGGCCCCGAGGAGCGGTAGACGTCGACCCGGATCTCGTTCTCGGGGATCTCGATGCTGTCGGTCTGCTCGACCACCGGCAGCACCTCGACGCCGGCGAAGCTGGTCTGCCGGCGGCCCTGGTTGTCGAAGGGGCTGATCCGGACCAGGCGGTGGGTGCCGGACTCCACGCTGAGCGTGCCGTAGGCGTACGGCACCTTGACGGTGAAGGTGGCCGACTTCAGGCCAGCCTCCTCGGCGTACGAGGTCTCGTAGACCTCGGTCGGGTAGCCGTGCCGCTCGGCCCACCGCAGGTACATCCGCAGCAGCATCTCGGCGAAGTCGGCCGCGTCCACGCCACCGGCGCCCGCCCGAATGGCCACCAGCGCCTCCCGGGAGTCGTACTCGCCGGAGAGCAGGGTGCGGACCTCCATGTCCTGGATGGCCTTGGTCAGCCCGGCGATCTCCGACTCGACCTCGCTGAGCACCCCCGAGTCGGATTCGGCCTCGGCCAGCTCCAGCAGCACGTGCGCGTCATCCAACCGCGAACGCAGGCTGCCGAGCTTGTCGATCTCGCTGTTCACGTGCGACAACTGCGAGGTGACCAGTTGGGCCCGGGCCTGGTCGTCCCAGAGGTCCGGGGCGGACGCCTCCTGCTCCAGGCGGGCCTTGTCCGCGCGGAGGCGGTCAAAGTCGAGCACCGCCTCGATGTTGCGCAGGGTGGCGTCGAGGTCCTTGAGCTGTTCGGCGAAATCGGCAGCGGTCACGACAGACAAGGGTACTGCTCGAACGAGGAGTGAGCTTGCGAGCCCCGCAGACCGAGCCAGAAAAGCCCTGCTCGGACGAGGAGTGAGCTTGCGAGCCCGCAGACCGAGCCGGAAACCGGCAGGTCGAGGTCAGCCGGCGGGAGCGCTCTTGAGCCAGGAGAGCGCGGCCCGGTGGTACGCCACGGCGAACTCGAGCGCGCTCGCGTCGTACGTGTCGCCTTCCTTCTTGGCGTTCTTGACCTGCTCGCGGACCCGGGCCAGCGCATCGGTGTGGTACTCGTTGGCCGCGGCCTGGAGGTTCTTGAGCTGGCTCGGGGAGTGCAGATTTCCGAAGGCGATGCGCAGGGCGATCGGGTTGCGGATGGTGTCCCGCCCCGGGTCCTCGGCCAGCCATCGGGAGAATGTTCGTTTGCCGGCGGCCGTGAGCGCGTACGGTTGACTCATCCGCGGTCCGGGCTTGCCCAACCGGACGAAACCCCGCTCGGCCAGCACCGGCAACTCCCGGTAGACCTGGCTGCGGGTCATTGACCAGTACGGCGCCAGTCGGCGCTCGGCGGCAGCCATCAACTGGCCACCTGTCATGGGACCCTCGTGGAGCAGCCCAAGCAGGGCCGCCGCCGTGGGGTTGACTCCGGTTTCCGCCATGCCCCTCACGCTGCCACTTTGCCGGGCCGGCGTCCAGGATTTCACCGTTTCGCCACCCAATGGGGTTTCCTATGTGCACTGTCGGTGCGCGACGGTGCATCGGCCCTGCCCAGTGCGAGGATCAGTTAAGAAGGGGCCCCTCCTATACGCGAGGCGTTAAGAAGGGGCCCTTCCTTACACCTCAGCCCATGTGCGGGTAGGTGTGGTCGGTGGGCGGGACGAAGGTCTCCTTTATGGTCCGGGGCGACGTCCAGCGGACCAGGTTGTGCCAGGAGCCGGCCTTGTCGTTGGTGCCGCTGGCCCGCGCGCCGCCGAAGGGCTGCTGCCCGACCACCGCACCGGTCGGCTTGTCGTTGATGTAGAAGTTGCCCGCCGCGTAGCGCATCTTCTCGGCCACCGCGTCCACCACCCGGCGGTCGGTGGCGAAGATCGACCCGGTCAGCGCGTACGGGGCGATCGACTCGGCCTGGGTGACCACCTCGTCGAAGCGGGCGTCGTCGAAGACGTGCACGCCGAGGATCGGCCCGAAGTACTCGGTGGTGAAGGTCTCGTGGGCCGGGTCGCCGCATTCGAAGATCGTCGGACGGACGAACCAGCCGATCGAGTCGTCGGCGGTACCGCCGGCGATGACCCGGCAACTGTCGTCGGAGGAGATCAACTCCAGCGCCGCGGCGTGCCGGGAGAACGCCTTGTCGTCGATCACCGCGCCGCCGAAGTTGCGGAAGTCGGTGACGTCGCCGTAGGCCAGCCCGTCGGCGGTGGCGGCCAGCCGGTCACGCAGGCCGCCCTCCCAGAGCGAACGCGGGACGTACGCCCGGGAGGCCGCCGAGCACTTCTGGCCCTGGTACTCGAAGGCGCCGCGGATCAGCGCGGTGTGCAGGGCATCGACGTCGGCGCTGGGGTGCGCGACCACGAAATCCTTGCCCCCGGTCTCGCCGACCAGCCTCGGGTAGCCCCGGTAGGTCGCGATCCTCTCCCCGACAGTGCGCCAGAGGTGCTGGAAGACCTTGGTGGACCCGGTGAAGTGGATGCCGGCCAGATCGGGGTCGGCCAGCACCACGTCGGAGACCTCCTCACCCCGGCCGGTGACCATGTTGATCACGCCGGGCGGAAGGCCGGCCGCCTCGAACAGCCGCATGGTGAAGTGCGCCGCGAACTGCTGGGTCGGGCCCGGCTTCCAGACCACCGTGTTGCCGAGCAGGGCCGGCGCCGAGGGCAGGTTGCCGGCGATCGCGGTGAAGTTGAACGGGGTGACCGCGTAGACGAAGCCCTCCAGCGGCCGGTGGTCGAAGCGGTTCCACACCCCGGCCGACGAGATCGGCTGCTCGGCGAGGAGCCGGCGGGCGAAGTGCACGTTGAACCGCAGGAAGTCGATGAACTCGCAGGCCGCGTCGATCTCGGCCTGCACCGCGGTCTTCGACTGGCCGAGCATGGTGGCCGCGTTGAGCGTGTCCCGCCAGGGGCCGGCGAGCAGTTCGGCGGCGCGCAGGAAGATCGCGGCCCGTTCCTCGAAGGGCAGCGCGCGCCAGCCCGGTGCGGCGTCCTTGGCCGCCTTGACCGCCGCCCG
The DNA here is from genome assembly GCF_900109115.1 of Micromonospora phaseoli. Classification (GTDB taxonomy): domain Bacteria; phylum Actinomycetota; class Actinomycetes; order Mycobacteriales; family Micromonosporaceae; genus Micromonospora; species Micromonospora phaseoli. Next base: position 431,112 of record NZ_FNYV01000005.1, on the reverse strand, counting down.
CGCGTCGTCGTGGGTGGCGTGCCCGGTGACGCCGAGCACCTCGGCGTGCCGGTGCGGCTGCACCACCTGGATGGACTCGCCGCCGGCCATCCGCTGCTCGCCCGCGATGGTCATCGGCAGGTCGATCCGCTCGGCGGCCAGCTCGGTGAGCCGCCGCTGGAGCCGCTCGCGGTCAGCGCTGCCCGGCTCGTAGGTTCGCACCGGCTCGTTGTGCGGCTCGGGTACGGAGAACACGGCGTCCATCAGGGCTCCTGGCGATCTCGACGGCGATGGCGAAACCGGCCCCGTGGTTGCGGGACCTCCTGCCGATCCTCCCATGTCCAGCGCCGCCCGATCACATCCCGGCCAGGCCGAAACCGGGGATCAAGAGGCCGTCGATGAAATTCGGCATGGATTCGTACCCGAAGTCGGTAAACAACCGAAGGAACGCAGGCGCTGCGGGTTTCGGGTTCTCGCGCTAGTTCGCCGCGTACGCTGGGTTGCCGGTGACGTTCCGGCCCGGTCGGGCCTGGCGGCGAAGGGGAGACGATGAGCAACGAGCCCGGTGGGGCGACCGCCGCGCAGCCCGACCCTCCGGAGACAGTCGACCCGTCCCCCGCCGGGGCCACCGACACCGGACGCCCCACACCCGCACCCGGGACACTGCCGCTGGCGCTGCTGGCGGCGGGCTGGCTGGCGGCGATGCTCTGGTCGACCCGCGAGGCGATCAGCTCGGCGACCGCCGGCGTCACCGCGGTCAGCCTCTCGGCCTTCGCGCTGCCCGGCGTGATCTCGGCCGCGCTGGTGGCCGGCGCGGCGGTGGGGTTGGCCGCCAGCGAGCCGGTCTCCCGCCGGGGTGACCGGACCACCCTGCGATTCGCGGTGGCGGTCGGCACCGGCCTGCTGGTGGGGCTCCTCGCGGCGCTCGCGATCGACCTCAGCTACGCCGGCGACACGACCACCCGGACGATCGCCGGCACCACCGCAGCCGCAGCCGTCATCGGTGGTGCGCTCGCGGGTGCCCGCAACGGTGCGGTGGTCGGGGCGGTGGCCTACGCCGCGCTGGTCACCCTGCTCTTCGTGGTGGCCTTCAGCGTGGTCCGCGATCCGTTGTTCGACCTCTTCGGTGCCGGCGACAGCCAGCAGTCGCTGGTCAACGCGGCCAGCTGGGTCTCCCGGACCGAGTCCCTGCTGGCCGGGCTCATCGCCGGCGCCCTGGCGTTCGGCTACCTCACCTGGGCACGGCGGCGGGCCGCCCGCAGCGGCACGGGAGCCGAGCTGCGCTGGCCGGCCTACCTCGTCGCCGGGGCGGGCCCGGGGCTGCTGCTGCTCCTCACCGAGGTGATCATCAGAGTCGGTGGGCGTTCGCTGATCGACCTGGCCGCCGCGCTCAGCGAGGCGGACGCGGTGGCGCAGACATCTCTCGGCACCTCGCGGGTGGACAACGCCATCTGGGTGCTGTTCGTCGGCGCACTGACCGCCATGGTCACCTTCGGCCGCACGCTCGCCTCCCCGCCGGCCGACGACGAGGTGCCCGAGCCGGACGAGGCAGGCGCCGACGAGGCGAGCACCGGCACCGCCGGCCGCTGAGCGTAATCGAGGGCAGCGAGACCCGAGGTCGGTTTGCGGAGGGCCGGGGGGCCGGCCGGTCACTCCCCCGCGGCGGCGGCACCGAGCAGCGACTCCAGCTCGCTCGGGTCGTACCACTCCAGTTCGTGGTCCTCGGCGCCGTCGACGGTGAACTGCGCGTCGGGGTCGCCGGCCAGCGCCTCCATCACCACCTGCGCGGCGGCGGCGACGTCGGTCGCGGCGTCCGCGCCGTCCACGTGAATGGCCGCCACGGCGGCGGCCGGCACCGGGCCGCGCAACTCCACCGTGCTGGAGCCCAGCTCGCCGTCGCCCCGGCCGACCGTTGTCGCCGGCAGATCCGCCGAGACCACCACCCGCCGAGGCGGGACGGCCGGGTCGTGGCGGATCAGTTGCAGGGCATCCTGGGCGGCCCGGGTGAAGGCGACGTACTCCAGCTCCTCCTCGTCGCCCTCCGCGTACCACTCGCGCAACGTCGGAGTCACCGCGTGCGCCTGCGTCACGGCGAGGCCCTGCTCCGGCAGCCTGGCCAGCATCGACACGGTCGCCGGCACGTAGACCCGGACAAGCTCGTCAGTCACCGGTGATCTCCCCCGCTCTGCTCCGTTCGCCGGCGACGCCGCCGGCCGGGCGTACGACCGCGTCGCGCACCCTGACCGTCATACACCCCCGACCGCTCCGGTGGAAGTTCCGACTGCGCCCGGTGTGTCCGGCTACGCCGGCGTGCCGTTCGACACCGGATGGCCTGACCTGGCCGCCGATGGCAAACTGAGGCAAACGACACCAACCCTGGGAGTTTCCGTGGAGCCGAGGTTCCTGCTCCTCTCCGACGTGGCCACCGAGCTGAACGTGTCGGACTCGCAGGTCTACCACATGGTACGCAGCGGTGAACTACCCGCGATCAAGGTCGGCGGCCGGGGCCAGTGGCGGGTCGAGCGGGCCCGGCTGGAGGAGTACATCCAGCGCAAGTACGCGGAGACCGCCGAGTGGGTACGCGGCAACCCGCTGACCGAACGCGACCCCGAGTAGCCGAACGACCCCACCGGGCATTGACCGACACCTTCGTCATGCCGGAGAATCGACGCTGCCGAAGGCAAACGAAAGCAAACGCAAACAACTGCGGTTGAGTGGGGGCAGCCTGATGAAGGATCTCCGGCGACCCGGGCCGGCGCACCCGCCCGTGCGGCTGCGCCCCGTGCCCGCGTCCGATCCGCCCTTCGTCGACGAGGAAACCGCCGGCTGGCCCACCCAGACCGAAGGGCAGCTCGCCCTCGACCTCTTCGCCGCCACCCAACGCTGGTCCACCGGACGCCCTTCCGATCGGCCGCCCGCCCGGTGGAGCGCCACCCGTTCCGGCAGACGTACCGGCACGCCCACGGCGAACGAGCCAGCTCCATTCGTACGACCCACGCCGGCCGGACCAGGCCACGACATGATCCGGCACCTGCCGCCCGAGGCCCTGGCCACGGCCACCCCGGCGGCCACCCGCGTCGCCCACCGGTTCGTCACCACCTGCCTCGAGGTGCTCAACGGCTTCCGGCCGCCGGTGCAGCTCCGGCAGCAGCTCGACCCGGCCCGCTCCGCTGTGCTGCTGCCCGAACTCGCCCGGGCCACCGCCCGTGGGGCACCCGCGCGGCGTCGCTCGACCCGCCCCGGGCTCCGGCTGCGTCGGCTCCGCGTCTGCGAGCCACACCCCGCCGCCATCGAGGCCGCCGCGGTGCTCACCGGAGTCGCCGGCCGAAGCTGGGCGCTGGCACTACGCCTGGAGCACCGACGCGGCAACTGGCTCTGCACGGACCTGCGAGTCCTCTGACCCGTCCACGTCAGACACCGAGACCCGGAGCCCACCTGGAGGCCGACCACTGACCACAGAGAGCCGGGCCGCCCAATGCGGGCGGCCCGGCTCTCTGGATCAGGCGCTAGCTGGCCGAGTTGCCGCCGGGGGCACCGTGGCAGCGCTTGTACTTGCGGCCCGAGCCACAGGGGCACGGCGCGTTGCGGGACGGTCCGTTACTGGCACTGGCCTGGCCGGGTGCGACCTGCCGGGCCGCGCCGGCCGGGACGCGCACGCCAGCGGCCGGTCGCTGCGGGGCCGGTAGGCCCGGTACCGCCGGGACGGTCGGATCCGGCTGGCCGATGCCCAGCGCCGGAGCACGCTGGTCGTCGCGTTGCACGGCGACCCCACCGGTACCGGCCTCACCGTCGATGGTCGGCGCGGAGTACTGCAGCCCCTGCTGCTGCGGTGCCCTGCCCAAGCCCTTGGCCCGGATCTCCACCGGCTTCTCCAGCAGCTGGACCTCTTCGGCCTCGGCCTCCGGCTCGTTGACCTGCACCTCAAGGTTGTAGAGGAAGCCGACCGTCTCTTCCTTGATGCCGTCCATCATGGTGGCGAACATGTCGAAGCCCTCGCGCTGGTACTCCACCACCGGGTCGCGCTGGGCGTACGCCCGCAGCGAGATGCCCTCCTGGAGGTAGTCCATCTCGTAGAGGTGCTCACGCCACTTGCGGTCGATGACCTGGAGCAGCACCATGCGCTCCAACTGCCGGGTGCCCTCGACGCCGAGCTGCTCCTCACGCCGGTCGTACGCGGCGTTCGCGTCCTCCTTGAGCCGGGCCACCAGGAAGTCGGCGTCGATGCTGGCCCGCGACCCGCCGGCTTCCTCCTCCATCTCCTCGATGGTGATGCCCACCGGGTAGAGCTGCCTGAGGTTGGTCCACAGCTGTTCGAGGTCCCAGTCCTCGGCGTAGCCGTCGGAGGTGGCCCCCCGCACGTACGCCTCGACCACGGTATCGATCATGTTGCGGACCTGGTCGGAGAGGTCCTCGCCGTTGAGCACCCGCAGCCGCTCGGCGTAGACCACCTGGCGCTGCTTGTTCATCACCTCGTCGTACTTGAGGACGTTCTTGCGGATCTCGGCGTTCTGCCCCTCGATCTGGGCCTGCGCGTTCTTGATCTGGCGGGTGACCATCTTCGACTCGATGGGCACGTCCTCCGGGATGTTGAAGCGGTCCATGACCGCCTCCACCGCGCCGGAACGGAACCGCTTCATCAGCTCGTCCTGCAGCGACAGGTAGAAGCGCGACTCGCCCGGGTCGCCCTGCCGGCCGGACCGACCCCGCAGCTGGTTGTCGATCCGCCGGGACTCGTGCCGCTCGGTGCCGAGCACGTAGAGCCCACCGGCGTCGGCGACCTCCTCCGCCTCGGCGTCACACGCCTGCTTCCACTTCGGCATGACCTCTTCGAGGGCCTTGTCGTACTCCTCGGCGTTCTCCAGCGGGTCGAGCCCGCGCTGACGCAGCTCGCTCGCGGCAAGGAACTCGGGGTTGCCACCGAGCAGGATGTCGGTGCCTCGGCCGGCCATGTTGGTGGCCACCGTGACCGCGCCCTTGCGGCCGGCCTGGGCGACGATCTCCGCCTCCCGGGCGTGGAACTTGGCGTTGAGCACCGAGTGCGGAATGCCCCGCCGGCGCAGCAGCGTGGACAGGATCTCGGAGTTCTCCACCGAGACCGTGCCGACCAGCACCGGCTGCCCGGCCTGGTGCCGTTCGGCGATGTCCTCGATGACGGCGTTGAACTTCGCCTTCTCGGTCTTGTAGATGACGTCGGCCCGGTCCTCGCGGACCATCGGCCGGTGGGTCGGGATGGTCACCACGCCGACCTTGTAGACCTTGTTGAACTCGCCCGCCTCGGTCTGCGCGGTACCGGTCATGCCGGAGAGCTTGTCGTAGAGGCGGAAGTAGTTCTGCAGGGTGATGGTGGCAAGCGTCTGGTTCTCCTGCTTGATCTCCACCCCCTCCTTGGCCTCGATCGCCTGGTGCATGCCCTCGTTGTAGCGGCGGCCGTGCAGGATGCGGCCGGTGAACTCGTCGACGATCAGGACCTCACCGTCGCTGACGATGTAGTCCTTGTCGCGCTTGTACAGCTCCTTGGCCTTGATCGCGTTGTTGAGGTAGCCGACCAGCGGAGTGTTCACCGACTCGTAGAGGTTGTCGATGCCGAGCCGGTCCTCGACCTTGGCCACGCCACGCTCGGTGACCGCGATGGTCCGCTTGGAGTAGTCGACCTCGTAGTCGCCCTCGCCGTCCTTGCCGGCCTGCAGCCGGGCCACCACCGCGGCGAACTCGCCGTACCAGCGGGCGGAGTGCTCGGCCGGACCGGAGATGATCAGCGGGGTGCGGGCCTCGTCGATCAGGATCGAGTCGACCTCGTCGACCACGGCGAAGTTGTGGCCGCGCTGGACCAGATCCTCCTTCGACCAGGCCATGTTGTCGCGCAGATAGTCGAAGCCGAACTCGTTGTTCGTGCCGTAGGTGATGTCGCACTCGTACGCCGCACGGTGCTCGGCGGACGGCCGGTTGGGCAGCACCACGCCGACGGTCAGCCCGAGGAACTCGTGCACCCGACCCATCCAGGCGGCGTCACGCTGGGCCAGATAGTCGTTGACGGTGATCACGTGCACGCCCTTGCCGGACAGCGCGTTGAGGTAGACCGGCATCACCGAGGTCAGGGTCTTGCCCTCACCGGTCTTCATCTCGGCGATGTTGCCGAAGTGCAGCGCCGCACCACCCATCACCTGCACGTCGTACGGCCGCTGGCCGAGCACCCGCGCCGCCGCCTCGCGGCAGACCGCGAAGGCCTCGGGCAGCAGGTCGTCCAGGGTCTCGCCCTCGGCGAGCCGCTCCCGGAACTGCTCGGTCATGTCACGCAACTCGTCATCGGTGAGATTGACGTAGTCGTCCTCGATCGAGCTGACGGCGGCGGCGATCGCCTTGAGGCGGCGCACCATGCGCCCCTCGCCCGCGCGGAGGACCTTTTCAAGAATCGACACGGATCAACGCTCCCCTAGACAGTCTCCGAACCATCGTAGGCGTTCCGGCGGGCCGATGGTCACTGGTGGCGGCGGTCGAGCACCGCGAAACCGACATAACACGCTCTGCGCCTACGCGCGTCCCGGTTATCCGGTTACGCCGTCGGCGAACGATCCGGCACGATGGTGCCGATGGAGCCCGTGGAGATCACCGAGGACGGCCTGCTGCTACGGCCGTGGCGTGCCGCTGACGCTGACGCCGTGCACCGCGCCTGCCAGGATCCGGACATCCAGCGCTGGACCAGCGTACCCCGCCCGTACCGGCCCGAACACGCCCAGAAGTTCGTCGCCGACCGCGCCCGCCAGTGGGAACTCGGTACCGGCGCGCCCTTCGCGGTCTGCGACGCCGCCACCGGTGAGCTGCTCGGTGCCTGTGGGCTGAACACGATCGACCGCCACCACGAGCTCAGCGAGATCGGCTACTGGACCGCCCCCTGGGCGCGCGGCCAGGGCGTCGCCGTCCACGCCGTCCGGACCCTCGCCCGGTGGTCCTTCGAGCAGTTGAAGATGCGTCGGCTGCTCTGGGGGGCCCTGGTGGGCAACCACGCCTCCCGGCTGGTCGCCCTCCGGGCCGGCTTCCAGATCGAGGGGCGGCTGCGGGCGGCCGACCCGGAGCACGGCAGCCACGAATGGTTCGGGTCGCTGCTGCCCGGCGACGTGCCCGCGCCTGGCGAGGTCGGCCCCGCCGGCCCGGGCACGCTGGCGGCCCGCCGGGCGGGCGTCTTCGGCCGGGGGCAGCCCACCCTGTTCGCCACCGCCGGCCCGCACGAGCTGAGCCTGCGCCCGCTGGAGGAGTACGACCTCGACACGATCGTCGCCACCTGCCGCGACCCCGAGACCCTGCGCTGGACCACCGTGCCGGAGGGCTACCAACGCACGGATGCCGAGGACTTCCTGACGTTCGTACGCGGCACCTGGGCCGCCGGTACCAGCGCCAACTTCGTCATCGCCGATCCCGCCGACCGGTACGCCGGCTCGATCGACCTGCGGCTGTCGGCCACCGATCCGCTGCTCGCCGACGTCGGCTTCATGACCGCGCCGCACGCCCGGGGCCGCGGCTACCAGCCGGCCGCGCTGGCCGCGGTCTGCGCCTGGGGCTTCACCACGCTCGGGCTGGCCCGCGTGGAGTGGCGGGCCAACGTCGGCAACGTCGCCTCCCGCCGGGTCGCCGAGAAGGCCGGCTTCACCTTCGAAGGCACCGCCCGCAAGGCCCTGCTCCACCGCGGTGCCCGGGTGGACGCCTGGATGGGCGCGCTGCTCGCGGAGGACCTGGCATGACGCCGCCACCGATCGAGGCCCCCGGGGTACGGCTGCGCGCGTTCGGCCCGGACGACGTGGCCGACATCGTGGCCGGCTGCTCCGATCCGCTCACCCAACGGTTCATCGACGGGCTGCCCAACCCCTACACCGAGGCCGACGCCCGGCACTGGGTGGCCGAGAGCGCCCCCGCCGCCTTCACCAGCGGTGGGGCCGCGTACGCCGTCACCGACCCGGCCACCGACCGACTGCTCGGCACCGTCGGGCTGAGCCATCCGGTGCCGGCGCGAGGCCAGGCCGAGATCGGCTACTGGGTCGCGCCGTGGGCGCGCGGCCGGGGCGTGGCCACCGCCGCCACCCGGGCCCTGGCAGAGCACGCCTTCGCCGCCGGCACCGCCCGGTTGGAGCTGCTCACCCACGTCGAGAACGCCGCCAGCCAGCGGGTCGCGCTGGCCGCCGGCTTCCGGCCGGAGGGGGTACGCCGCCGAGCCGCGCCGGTGCGGGGCGGCGGCCGGCGGGACCTGATGGTGTGGGCACGCCTCGCCGACGATCCGCCCGGGCCGGCCGAGCGCCCGTTACCGGACCTGCCCGGCGGTCGGCTCACCGACGGCGTGATCGTCCTGCGTCGCCTCGGTCCGCGGGACGCCGACCAGACGTACCTGCTGCACACCGATCCGGCGGTGGTGCAGACCCGGGTGCCCCCGGTGTCGGCCACCCGGGACGAGGTCGACCAGCGCTGCCGCGGCGCGGAGAGTCAGTGGCTGGTCGGCACGGCCGCCGCGATGACCATCCTCGACGGGTCGTCCGGAGCTTTCGTCGGCAACTGCATGCTGCACTACGACCAGCCCGCCAGCCGCCAGGCGATGATCGGTTACAGCCTGCTGCCCGGATGGCGCGGGCACGGCTACGCGACCCGGGCGGTACGGCTGCTGGCCCGATGGGGGTTCGACCGCGTCGGCCTGGCCCGACTCTGGGCCGGCACGCTGCCGGAGAACGCGGCCTCCCAGCGGGTGCTGGAGAAGGCCGGGTTCCGGCGGGAGGGACTGCTGCGGGGGCGGCTGCCCGGCACGGCCGGCGACCGGGCCGACTCGACGATCTTCGGCCTGCTGCCGACGGACCTGACGGACTGACCGGCGCGGGACGACATGGCGACTCGGGCCGGTAGGACCCCGACCCGAGTCGCCGGCACCGGATCAGATGTCCAGCGAGATGATGCCGTAGTCGTAGGCGTGCCGTCGGTAGACGACGCTCGGGCGGCCGGATTCCTTGTCCTGGAACAGGTAGAAGTCATGGCCGACGAGTTCCATCTGGAACAGGGCGTCGTCGACGGTCATCGGCTCGGCGGGGTGCACCTTCTCCCGCGCGATGTGCCACGGCTGGTCGTCCGCGTACTCCTCGTCGGCCCGCTCGGCCACGGCGGTGGCGGCGCTGGTCTGCGCGGGCGCGCCCAGCGCGGGCAGGTCGGTCACCGGCAGGCCTGCGGTGGCGGCGGCGACTGACAGCGGCGCGTGCCGGCCACGGTGGACCCGGCGCCGGTCGGCGGCGCGACGCAACCGGGCGTCGAGCTTGGCGATCGCCGCGTCCAGCGCGCTGTAGAAGTCGTTCGTGCAGGCCTCCGCCCGGATCACCGGGCCACGCGAGACGCAGGTTATCTCCACCCGCTGGCAGTGATCGGCCTGGCGCGGATTGCGCTCGTGGAACAGTTCGACATCGACACGGATTAGTTTGTGGTCGTAGCGTTCGATCTTTGCAAGCTTGTCTGCTACGTGCACCCGGTAATGGTCCGGCACTTCGACGTTACGGCCCTTGACCACGATGTCCACGTGACCTCCCTTGTTCGGACGGTCCTCGATCCGGAAACTCCGGTCGCGCCCGGGATGGCCCCGTTCGGCGTCGACCGGTCGATACGGCTACGCCTCCTCTCACCGCCGGGGGTTGGGTGGGATGACCTTCCTACCCCCGACAACCAAACGCTAACTCCTGTTCGTCCGGGCGTCACCCCCGGTCGCCAAGACCACCGGAGAATTTCCACACCTCATACACGAAGGGGTGAAACGGAAACACAATCGGTCACCGCTGGTGCCTTTTCTCGGTCGCGGCCAGCACCGCCGCCACCGCCGGCGACAGCCCGCGCAGGCTCAGCACATGACTGACCGCCGCCAGGGTCGACCCGGTGGTGACGATGTCGTCCAGCAGCACCACGCTCGATCCCGGGGGTGCCGCAAGGACACCCGGCCGGACCTGGAACGCGGTCGCGGCCACCGCTGCCCGACCGGCGCTGTCCAGCGTCACCGAGTCCGGCCGCGGCAGGGCACGCAGCGGCCGGTACACCCGCACCGGCCAGCCCGCGGCGCGCAGCCGGCGGGCACAGTGCCGGGTCAGCCGGCCGAGGTGGTCGCCGTAGCGGGCGCGGGCCGCCCGGGCAGTGTCCGGCACCGGTACCAGCAGCACCGGGCGGACCGGACCGACCGCCGCCGCGACCACCTCGGCGAGCAGGGCGCCGAGCGGCCTGGCCACGGCGTGTCGGCCGTGTTCCTTGTACGCCAGCAGGGTCTCCCGCAACGGCCCACCGTACGTCCCGAGGGCGTGACAGGGCGGCAGTCCCGGCGGGGCGGGAACGGGCCGCACCGCGCGGGGACGCAACGCCCGCAGCGCGGTCACGCAGTCCGGGCAGACGCCGTGCCGCAGACCCGACCGGCGGATCCGGCAGCCGGCGCAATCGGCGGGCAGCACCAGGTCGGCCAGGTCCGCCCAGATCCCGCCCAGCACGGCGACTCAGTAGAGGAAGATCGGCGCGGTGGGGTCGCCCGGGCGCGCTCCCGCCGGCGGCGGGGTCACGTCCTGGACCTGGTCCCGGTTGATCCGCTCGAACGGGTTGAGGCGGTAGGCGACCCCGTTGGCCTCGTACATGAACGAGCCGGCCAGCGGGGACAGTTGGGTCGTGGGGTACGCGGCCAGGTGGTTGACCTGAGAGCCGGTGTCCTCCCGCAGCGGGGTCTCCAGGGCACCGTCGACGCTCACGTCGTAGATCGACGGACGGCCTACCGCACCGGCCACCAGCAGCCGGTTCTCCGCCCACCACTCCACCGCCGTGACGTTGGTCAGGGAGGTGACCAGTCGACGGGCCGGGCCGACCGCGGGCACCCCGGCCTCCCAGTTGATCGCTGCGACGTAGAGCGCGCCGTCGACGACGAGCGCGACACGCTGCCCGTCCAGGGCCGCCGCCACCGCACTGACCCGGCCGGGCAGGCCGAGCGGCACCTGCCGCATCGACGCCTGGTCGTCGAAGCGGTACAGGCTGCCGTCGGCGACCACCAGCCCGGCCGGCCGGCCACCGTCGGTACCGATCCAGGCCGGCCGACCGATGGCGGCGTGCGTGGTGGAACTGCGCAGCAGGCTCTCCACCACTGAACGGCCACGGCCGACGGCCAGCCGCTGCCGACCGTCCTCGCCGGTCACCACCAGGGCGGCCAGGACCTCCTCACCGGCGCGGCGCAGGCCGGCGGTGACGATGTCGCGGTTGACCTCGGCAGCCACCGGCACCAGGCCGGCCGGCTCGTTGGCCACCGCCAGCGAGTGGATGGCCCCCTCGTAGACGCAGTACCGCCGGGTGTTCGGGTCGATCTCGTACAGCTGGTTCAACCTCCGCTGCTCGCCGAGGTCGACCACCTTGCGGGACTGGTTGAGGATCTTGATTTCGAGGGTGCCGTCCAGCTCCGGCAGCGACCAGGCCAGCTGGGTGCTGAGCTGCTCCAGCCGCTGTTCGTCGACGCCGGGCATGTCCAGGTTCACCTCCCAGCGGCCGTCGGAGCCGGTGGCATTGTTGATCATCTCGGTGCGGTCGGGCAGGCCGGAGACGCCGACCCGCAACCAGTCCGAGGGGCCGGCGGTCAACCACCGGACCACCTCGCTGACCCGACGCTCCGCCGGCACCACCGAGGAGAGATACCGCTGGTCGGGCACCAGCCTGCTACGGTCCGAGCTCCAGAAGTAGATCGACTTCGACTGGTAGTAGCGGCGCAGGGCATCGTCGCTGAGCAGCAGCACGTTCGGCGGGCTGCTGACGTAGAAACCCGCCTCGTCCTCCCCCGCCGGACCGGCGCTCACCAGCCGGAACTCGTACCTGGACTCGGTGGTCAGCGGAGGCGCCAGCAGGCCGTTGGCCCGTAGCAGGCCGACCTGCTGCACGGTGATGGTGACCTTCATGCTGTCGACGTCCGGTTCGATCACCGGGTCGTCGGTGAGCCGGACCACCGACAGCGCCACCTCGCTGCCCTGCTTCTCCTGCAACCCGGCCCGGTCCGTGGTCGTGATGAACCGCTTCACCCGCTCGTACGCCCGATCCGGCTCGCCCGCCGCCGCGGCGAGGAAGTTCCGCACGAACGCCTCGGCGTCGCTGCCGGCCGCCTCCCGGGTCGGCGGCTCGGTGCCCCGGCCCAGCGACAGGTTCGTCTCCGCGGCCGGTCCACGCTGCTCGATCTGCACCTCGCTGCGGTCAGGGATGCCGCAGCCGGCGGTGACGGCAACCGCCAGTGTCCCGCCGAGCACACCCGTCAGCAGCCGCCGCCTCACGAACCCACCTCCGCGCGCGGAGGTGGCGCCGCCGGACCGACCGCGAGCGTGCCGTTCGGGCCGGGGCCGATGGCCAGCAGGCCACCGGCGGGGGCACCACCGAACGGCAGCGTCGCGTCCGCCGGCACCAGCCGCAACGGCGAGGTGGTCAAACGGTCACCGGCTCGCGCCGGCAGGGTGAGCCGGAACTGCGCGCCCTGCCCCGGTGCGCCCCACGCCTCCAGCCAGCCGCCGTGCAACCGCGCGTCCTCCAGGCTGATCGACAGCCCCAGCCCCGTCCCGCCGGTCTGCCGGGCCCGGGACGGGTCGGCCCGCCAGAACCGGTTGAACACCAGCTTCTCCTCGCCCGGCTTGAGCCCGACGCCGTGGTCGCGGACGGTCAGCGCGACGGCTGTCTCGTCCATCCCCAGCGTGATCCACACCGGCCGGCCCTCGCCGTGCTCGACGGCGTTACCGACCAGGTTGCGCAGCACCCGCTCGACCCGCCGAGGGTCGATCTCGGCGATCACCGGAGTGGCGGGAACGTCGAGCTCGATGGCCACCCCGACCCGCTCGGCCAGTCCGGACAGCCGGTCCACCACCCGATGGACCACCGGCACCAGGTCGGTCGGCTCGGCGTCGAGCACGGCGAACCCCGCGTCGAACCGGCTGATCTCCAGCAGGTCGGTCAGCAACTCCTCGAACCGGTCCAGCTCGGCCTGGAGCAGTTCGGCGCTGCGCGCCACCGCCGGATCGAACCCGTCGCGCTCCGCGAAGATCAGATCGGCGGCCATCCGTACCGTGGTCAGCGGCGTGCGCAGCTCGTGCGAGACGTCCGAGGTGAACCGGCGTTGCAGCCGCGACATCTCCTCCAGCCGCAGGATCTGCCGTTGCAGGTTGGTGGCCATCTGGTTGAACGACGCGGCGAGCAGGGCAAGGTCGTCCTCGCCGTTGACGGCCATCCGCTGATCCAGCAGGCCGGCCGAGAGTCGCTGCGCGGTGCGGGCGGCCACCCGCACCGGGATCACCACCAGCCGGGTAACCAGCGCGGCGAGCAGGCCGAGCAGCAGCACCAGGGCGACCCCGGTGGCCACCACGGTCGCCCGCGCCTGGGCCGCCGTCGTGTCCTGCAGGGTCAGCGGTACGAAGTAGTAGAGCTCCACCTGGCCGAACCGGGTCGGCACCGGCGAGCCGTACACCAGGTATTTGCGCTCGACGTCGCCGGTGAGGCGGCCGGTGCGGATCTGGTTGGCCACGTTGCCGCCGGCCACCGCGGCGCGCAGCTCGGGGCTGATCAGCGGCCGGACGTTCGCCGCCGGCGAGGTGCGCGGCTCGATGACTCCGGGCCAGTTCTCCGCGGTGAGCGCCACCACCACGCCGCTGTTCTGCTGCGGGTCGCCGCCGGCCAGGTAGTTCACCGTGCCGTCGATGGTCTCCTGGAGCTGTGCCTCCTGCGGCTGGCCGTAGAGGCTGAACTGCTTCGCCGCGTACTCCGCCCCGTTGAGCAGCCGTAGCTGGACGTCGGTCTTGGCGTTCTCCAGCAGGATGCTCGTGATCTTGTCCGCGATCAGGTACGCGAAGCCACCGACCAGCAGGCTGGACGTCACCAACGTGATGGTCACCACGCGGACCTGCAACGAACGGCGCCAGGTCTGGTGCAGGCCGGCGAGCAACCGGGCCACCCGGCCGCTCACCCCACGCCACAACTCCCGCGCGGCACCACGCCGGCGGGACGTCGGGTCAAGATCCGGGTGCGGGGAGGTGGTCACAGTCCGACCAGGCTATCCGGTACCCGCCTTATAGCCCACGCCGCGAACGGTCAGGATGATTTCCGGTCGCTCCGGATCAGGTTCGATCTTGGCACGCAGTCGCTGCACGTGCACATTGACCAGCCGGGTGTCCGCCGCGTGCCGGTACCCCCAGACCTGCTCCAGCAGCACCTCCCGGGTGAAGACCTGACGCGGCTTGCGGGCCAGCGCGACCAGCAGGTCGAACTCCAGCGGCGTCAGCTTCACCTCCTCGCCGTTGCGGCTCACGGTGTGCGCGGGCACGTCGATGGAGATCTGGTTGTCGGGCGGGCCGATGGTGAGCATCTCCGGCGCGGCGTCCTCGCCCCGCCGTAGCCGCGCCCGCATCCGGGCCACCAGCTCCTTGGGCTTGAACGGCTTCACCACGTAGTCGTCGGCCCCCGACTCCAGACCGAGCACGACGTCGACCGTGTCGCTTTTCGCGGTCAGCATGACGATCGGCACCCCGGACTCGCCCCGGATCGCCCGCGCCACGTCGATACCGCTCATTCCGGGCAGCATCAGGTCAAGCAGGACGATATCGGGCCGGTTCTCCCGGAACGCGGCCAGTGCCCGTTCTCCGTCCGCGACGAAGGAGGGCATGAAACCTTCACTACGCAGCACGATGCCGAGCATCTCGGCGAGCGCTGGGTCGTCGTCGACCACCAGTACCCGGGCTCTCATGGGGTTAATGTTTCCATCCCGTCAGTTCGGTGGGATCGGCGTCACCCGGCACGCTACTGCCGCCAGGTGGGCCCTGCCCAGCACCGGCCGGTTGCACCGCCCACACGAGCCGCCCCCGGGGCGGGACTGCACCCGGGAGGATCGCGCGTGTCAACATGATCCCCGGGTGCGTCGCAGCGCGCCACCATCCCCCGCTTCCCAGGAGTACGCGTGCCCGAAACCGGCCCGACCGTCGTACTCCCCGGCCGCCCACTCACCATCGGCGAACTGCTCGACTCCGCCGTACTGCTGCTGCGCAGCCAGGCACCTGCCCTGCTCCCGCTCGCCGCCGCACTGGCCGTCGGCGAACAACTCCTGCTGCTGCCCCTGCGCGACGCCGTGGGCGCCACCCCACCGCTGTGGTGGGCGCCCAGCCTGAACTCCTTCGCCCCGTTCTGGTTCCTGCTGGCCCTCGGCGCCGCGACCGAGGCGATGATCATTCTGCTGCTCGGCAACCCGGCGGCCCGCGCCGCCGGCAGTGCACTGCTCGGCCACCGGACGACCGCCCGAGAGCTGCTGCGCGCCGCCGGTGCCCGCTGGGGCGCCACCGTCGGGCTCTGCGCGCTGGTCGGTGCCGTCATGCTGCTCCTGTCCCTGCTCGGCCCGGCCTGGCTCGTCGGTTTCGCCCTGCTCGGCGCGGTGGCCCCGGCACTGGTGATCGACCGCGTCGCGCCGACCCGCGCGATCGCCCGCTCCGCCACCCTCGCGCTGCGGGTCGACGGCCGGGCCGCCGCCCTGCGGGTACTGGGTTACCTCGTCTGGTGGATCCTCCGGGTCGGGCTCGGCTGGGGATTGTTCACCGGGCTGAGCACCCTCGACCTGATCTCCGACGGCTGGGCGGTCACCGTGTCCATGCTGGTCTGGGCGGCCGTGAACGCGGTCGCGTACGCCGCGCTGGCCTGCCTGGACGCCGTCGTGCACCTGGAGACCCGGATCCGCAGCGAAGGGCTGGACATCCACCTCTCCCGGGCCCCGACCACCCGCGCCCCGTCGGACCTGCTGGCGGTCGGCGGATGAGCCTCAGCCGGTGGTGGACCGAGACCACGGCGGCACTCGGCGACCACGTGCCGCTGCCGCTGGCCCTGCTGCTGCTGGTGCTGGCGACGACGCTGGCCGCCACCGGCTGGTACACCTTCCCAGCCTGGCTGCCCCGCCGGCTGCCCCGACTGCCCCGCCGGCGCCCCGCCCGCCCGAACCCCGGCGGCACCACGCCGGCACCGGCCACGCCCGCTCCGAAACCGGACATTCCACTCGCCACCACCCTCACGGTGGCCGACCGGCTCGCCGCCGAGGGTCGGCACGGCGAGGCGATCCGCGAACGCCTGCGCGTCATGCTCCACGACCTGGCCGACCGCGACCTGGTGCGGGTGCGGCCAGGCATGACCGTGACCGAGGTCGTCGCCGTGGCCACCGCCCGTCGCCCGCCGGCCGGCCCGCCCCTGGCCGCCGCCGCCACCATCTTCTCCGAGGTGTGGTACGCCCAACGCCCGGCGACGGCGGAGCACGACCACCGGATGCGCGAGCACGCCGTCCGGCTGCGGCACGTCCTCGCCGATGAGCCTGCCGCCGACAGCCCACCCGACGCGGCCGGGACGGTGACACCGTGACGGCCCGGCGGGCGCGGCGCCGTCACCGGATCCTGATCCCGGTGCTGCTGGGTACGCTGCTGCTCGCCGTCACACTGGTCAGCCGCGAGATCGACCAGCCGGACCAGACCGACCGGGGCTTCCTCTCCCCGGTGGTCACCGGTGACGACGGCGGCAGCCGACTCGCCGAGAGCCTGGCCCGGCGCGGGATCGTGGTGCAGCGGGAAACCGACACGATCCGGGCGCTGCTGGCCACCCGGCCCGGCTCGGCCACCCTCTTCGTACCGGCGCCCGGGCTGCTGCACCCACGGACCGTCAGCTACCTGGGCCTGCTGCCCGCCGGCACCCGACTGGTGCTGGTGGACCCGCCTCGGCGGGTGTTGGACGCCGCCGGGCTGCCGCTACGGCCGGCCGGGCGTCGGTGGGCGACCCGGGCGCTCACCCCGCACGCCGGCGGTCGTCCCTGCCCCCTGGCCGAGGTCGCCCCCGCCGGCATGGCCGCCGTCGCCCGGCAGCGGTACGCCCCCACCAGCACGCCGGAGAGCGTCGACCTCTGCTACGCCGGCGGCCTGGCCCGCCTCCCCGGCCCCGCCGAGAGCGTCGTGGTGGGCGCCAGCGACCCGTTCCGCAACGGCCGGATCGACGAGTGGGACAACCACACCTTCGCCACCGGGCTGCTCGCCACCGCCGGCCGGGTGGTCTGGCTCGACCTCGACGGTCCCGCGCCGCCCCCGCCCGAGCCCAGCCGCGCCCCCACCTCGCAACTGCCGGAGTCCTCCGGCGACGGCTACGGCGAGCCCGACGACCGGGAGCAGCCGGGCGACGGTGACCTGGACGAGAACCCGCCCCGCGGTCGGCCGGGCGGCGACGCGTCCGGTCCCGGCGGGCCGGACCGCGACGGGAGCGCCAACCCGCTCTGGTCTGCCTTCCCGCCCTGGTTCTGGGCGCTGTTGCTGCAACTCGCCCTGGCCGCGCTGCTGATCGCCGCCGGGCGGGCCCGGCGGCTCGGCCCACCCACGCCGGAGCCGCTGCCGGTGACCGTGCCCGCCGCCGAGACGGTGCTCGGCCGGGCCCGGCTCTACCAGCGGGCGCGGGCCCGGGACAGCGCGGCGCGGACACTACGCGACGCCGCCCGGTCCCGGCTCGCGGGTCGGCTGCACCTGCCGGCCGACACGCCACCGGCCACCGTCGCCGCCGCAGTTGCCGCCGGTACCGGCGACCGCCCCGACACCATCCACGAGTTGCTTTACGGTGACGCCCCGCAGACCGACCGCGACCTGCTGGAGCTGGCCGGTGACCTGAACCGCACGACACGTGACAGCACGCCGTTCTCCGCACCGCCACCGCAACCCGCGCCACCGCACGCCGCCGGCACCGCGACCGAACCGGCGCACCCGGCCCGGCTGCCGAAGCCGCGATCCGAAGGAGACACCCGGTGACCCGACCCGCCATGACCGTCGACCCGCTCGCCGCCGACCCCACCCGGGCCGCGCTGCACCGGCTGCGCGCCGAGGTGGCCAAGGCCGTGGTGGGGCAGGACGCCGTGGTCACCGGGCTGATCGTCGCCCTGGTCTGCCGTGGCCACGTGCTGCTGGAGGGCGTACCGGGAGTGGCCAAAACCCTGCTGGTACGCACGGTGGCCGCGGCGCTCGACCTGACCGCGCGGCGGGTGCAGTTCACCCCCGACCTGATGCCCGGTGACGTCACCGGTTCCATGGTCTTCGACGCGCGGACCGCGGCGTTCACCTTCCGTGAGGGGCCGGTCTTCACCAACCTGCTGCTCGCCGACGAGATCAACCGAACCCCGCCGAAGACGCAGTCCGCCCTGTTGGAGGTGATGGAGGAGCGGCAGGTCACCGTCGAGGGTGAGCAGCGGATGCTGCCCGATCCGTTCATCGTCGCCGCCACCCAGAACCCGGTGGAGTACGAGGGCACCTATCCCCTGCCGGAGGCCCAGCTGGACCGGTTCCTGCTCAAGCTCACCGTGCCGCTGCCCGCCCGCGAGGAGGAGTTGGGCGTGCTCCGCGCCCACCACGGCGGCTTCGACCCCCGGGACCTGACCGCCGCCGGGGTACGCCCGGTGGCCGACGCGGCCGACCTCGCTGCCGCACGCGCGGCGGTGGGCCAGGTGCACGTGGCCGAATCCCTACTGGGCTACGTGGTGGACCTGTGCCGGGCCACCCGTGCCACCCCGGCCCTGGAGTTGGGGGCCTCGCCCCGCGGCGCGACAGCCCTGCTCGGCACCGCCAAGGCGTGGGCCTGGCTGACCGGCCGCGACCACGTCGTGCCGGACGACGTCAAGGCGATGGCCCGGCCCACCCTGCGGCACCGGCTGCGGCTACGCCCGGAGGCCGAGTTGGAGGGCATCGGGGTGGACGCGGTACTGGACACGGTGCTGGCCACCGTGCCGACCCCGCGATGACCTGGCGGGCGGCGGCGCTGCTCGCGGTGGGCGCGCTGACCCTGCCCGTATGGCCGTCGCCACTGGTCGGGGTGGCGGTGATGACCGGCGCGGTCCTGCTGCTGCTCGCCGTGGATCTCGCGCTCGCCGCGCCGTTGCGGGCGCTCACCGCGCAGCGCACCGGCGATCAGGCCGTCCGGCTCGGTGGCACCGCCACGGTCACCCTTCACCTGGGTAATGCCTCCGGTCGACCGCTGCGGGCCCAGGTCCGCGACGCCTGGGTGCCGTCGGCCGGGGCGCGGCCGGACGTACCGCCGACCCAGGTGGTCCATGTCGCCGCCGGTGAGGTGCTCGCGCTACCCAGCCGCCTCACCCCCACCCGCCGGGGGGACCGGCCCACGGCGGAGCTGACGGTCCGCTCGTTCGGGCCCCTCGGGCTGGCCTTCCGGCAGCGGGCCGGCCGACCGACCACCCCGCCGTGGACGCTGCGGGTGCTGCCCCGCTTCGACTCCCGCCGGCACCTGCCCGAGAAGCTCGCCCGCCTGCGACTCATCGCCGGTACGCAGGTCGGCCGGGGTCGCGGCCCGGGCACCGAGTTCGACACACTCCGTGAGTACGTGTCGGGTGACGACGTGCGCTCCATCGACTGGCGGGCCAGCGCCCGGCGGGCCGAGGTGCTGGTGCGGACCTGGCGGCCGGAGCGGGACCGACGGCTGATCTGTGTGGTGGACACCGGTCGCACCTCGGCGGTGCGCCTCGGGGACGAACCTCGGCTGGACGCGTCGATCGACGCGGCGCTGCTGCTCACCGCGCTGGCGGCTCGCGCCGGTGACCGGGTGGACGTGCTCGCCGCCGACGCCGCACCACGTGCCTCGGTCGGCGGGGCCGAGCGGCCGGCGCAGTGGAGTCGGCTGGCGCACGCGTTGGCCCCCCTGCAGCCCGCACTGGTCGAGACGGACTTTCGCCTGATCGCGGGCGAGCTGTTACGCCGACACCGGCCGCGCAGCCTGGTGGTGCTCCTGACCGCGTTGGAGCCCGGCGCACTCGGCGAGGGTCTGCTGCCCGTGCTGCCTCGGCTGGCCGCCCGGCACCGGGTGCTGGTGGCGGCGGCCCAGGACCCGGTGTTGGCCGCGCTCACCACCGAGCCGCCCCGGCGTACCGAGGACGCCTACGCCGCGGCGGCCGCCTGGCGTACGCTCGCCGAACGCGACCGCCTCACCACCGCCCTGAACAGGCACAACGTCACCGTGGTGGACGTCCCCGCCCCTCGGCTCGCCCCCGTCCTGGCCGACACCTACCTCCACCTCAAATCCACCGCCCAACTCTGACCCACCCCCGCCCACCCAGGCGTTGACCATGAGGTCAGCGAGCGGGTTGGAGATCGATGTCCCCGCCAACGTCATGATCGATCGAGTCGTGGTGGGCGGCGTCGGCGCGGGAGCCGAGGACCATGACATATGCGAGGAAGGCGAGCCAGACGGCGGCACCCACCGCGATCCGCAGCGGCACCGGCACCGGAGCCGGGGTGACGAACGCCTCGATCACCGCCGAGACGGCGAACAGCATCACCAGTCCGAGGGCGACCAGGACACCGTCACGCCCGGCACGGGCCACCGCCTGCCCCCGGGTGAGCTGCTCCGGCGGCGCAATCCACGCCCACCCGACCCGCAGGCCCACCCCGGCGGCCACGAACACCCCGGTCAGCTCCAGCAGCCCGTGCGGAGTGATCAGACCGAAGAAGACATCCGCCCGACCGTAGGAGACCATCACCCCGCCCACCACGCCGATGTTCACCACGTTCTGCCACAGCAGGTAGGCGACCGGCACGATCAGCACCCCCGCCGCCAGGCACTTGGCGGCCAGCCACGCGTTGTGCGTCCACAGGTGGAAGGCGAACGTCGGGGCGGAGAACTCCGTGTAGTAGCCGGCGAAGCCGGACTCCACCAGCTCGGCCGCGTCCTCCTCGCCGATGAAGGCCGCCGCCGTCGCCGGGTTCTCCGCCACGAAAGCGATCAGGGTGAAGGTGAGCAGGGTGAAGGCGGTCGCCACCGCACACCACCACGGCGCCGCCCGCCAGACCGCCCCGGGAAAGCCGACCAGCAGGAACCGCCGCACGGTCGCCCAGGACGGACGGGATCGGCCGGTGAGCCGGGCCCGAGCCCGGAGAACCACCTGGGACAGCTCGCTGACCAGGGCCGGATCCGGAGAGCGGCTGCGCAGCACCGACAGCTGGGTGGTGGCCCGCTGGTAGAGCGCGACCAGTTCGTCGACCTCGGCGGCGTCGAGCCGCCGCTGGCGACAGAGCTGGTCCAGGCGGCGCCACTGTCCGCCATGCTCCGCGACGTACGCGTCGAGATCCACCGACCACCTCCGACCGGGCGATCATAGTGTTCACTGTCGGAGTGAGCACAGCGCCGCGACCGTGGACCGCCCCGTCCTGGGGCGACGCCGGGCTGGTCAGCGGGGAGGCCGTACAGCTGGACGTGCGGGCCGCCCGGATCGGTTCCCGGGTGCTCGCGCTGCTGCTCGACGTGCTGGTCCAACTGGTGTTCGGCCTGCTGCTCGCCGCGCTGGCCGGCCTGGCCCTGGCCGCGCTGCCGTACGGGGTGGTCGACGCGGCGCTGGAACGGGCGCTGCTCACCATCGGACTCGTGCTGCTGCTGGTCGGCTATCCGGTGTTCTTCGAACGACTCAATCACGGCCGCACGCCGGGTAAGGCCGCGGTCGGGTTGCGGGTGGTCAGCGTGGACGGAGCGCCGGTCGGGTTCCGGCAGTCGGTGAGCCGGGCGCTGGTCGGGGTCGCCGTGGAGTGGCCGGGCCTGGTGCTGCCACTGCTGTCCTGGGTCGCCGGAGTGACCGTGATGCTCAGCGACCCGCGTGGCCGGCGACTGGGCGACCTGGTGGCGGGCACCATGGTGGTGCACACCCGGGTCGCGGCGAGATGGCGACCGGTTCCGGGCACCGTGCCGGCGCTGGCCGCCTGGGCGCACACCCTCGACCTGAGCAGGCTGGACGCGCCGCTGGCACTCGCCGCCCGGCAGTACCTGGCCCGGGCCCACCGGTTCAGCGAACCGGCGCGGGGCGAGTTGGCCCGGCGGTTGTGGCACCAGGTCGCGGCCGTGACCACCCCGCCGCCACCGGCCGGGCTGCCGGAGTCGGCCTACCTGGCCGCCGTCCTCAGCGAGCGACACCGGCGGGCCCGTCATCTCCTCGCCGGTGAACGCGCGCTCACCGCCGTGCTGTGGCCACAGCTCGGGTACGCGCCGTCGGCAGATCGACCGAACGAGCCGGTGCCCGCTCTACCGGCGCAGGGCGGGCAGGCCAGGGTACGGCCGCCGGTGCCGGCGGCCGGCGGCGAATGGACACCGGGGAGGCCGGGATGAGGGGTTTCGGACCATGGTTGGCCGTGCTCGCGGTGGTGCTGCTGCTCAGCGCGCTGCGGCTGCGTACCCTGGCGGCGCTGGTGTCGGTGGCGTGGTTGGTCTGGTGCGTCTGGACCTGGGTCCGCCCCACCCGACGCCGTGATCAACCGCGCTGACGGACCTGGTCCTTTTCGGTACGGGCCAGGCACTGCCGCCTCCCGAGCGTGATGTCACAGCGACATACTCATGTCCGGGTGACATCACGCTCGGGAGGCAGGCTGCTTCCCCGCGGGGCCGGACGGTCGTCCCGTCCGGTCCGGTCGGTCAGTAGCGGTAGTGGTCCGGCTTGAACGGGCCCTCGGTGGCGACGCCGAGGTAGGCGGCCTGCTCCTTGGTCAGCGTGGTCAGCTTGGCGCCGAGCGCGCCCAGGTGCAGCCGGGCGACCTTCTCGTCCAGGTGCTTCGGCAGCACGTAGACGCCGATCGGGTACTCGGCGGTCTTGGTGTACAGCTCGATCTGGGCGATCGTCTGGTTGGCGAACGAGTTCGACATCACGAAGCTCGGGTGGCCGGTGGCGTTGCCCAGGTTCAGCAGGCGGCCCTCGGAGAGCACGATGATGGCGTGACCGTCGTCGAAGCGCCAGACGTCGACCTGCGGCTTGATGTTCTCCCGCGTGACGTCCGAGCGCTTCGCCAGGCCGGCCATGTCGATCTCGTTGTCGAAGTGACCGATGTTGCCGACGATGGCCTGGTGCTTCATCCGGGCCATGTGCTCGTTGGTGATGACGTCGAAGCAGCCCGTGGCGGTGATGAAGATGTCGGCCTGCTCGACCACGTCCTCCAGGGTGGCGACCTGGTAGCCGTCCATCGCCGCCTGGAGTGCGCAGATCGGGTCGACCTCGGTCACCACGACCCGGGCGCCCTGGCCACGCAGCGACTCGGCGCAGCCCTTGCCCACGTCGCCGTAGCCGAGCACGACGGCCATCTTGCCGCCGATCAGCACGTCCGTGGCACGGTTGATGCCGTCGATCAGCGAGTGACGGCAGCCGTACTTGTTGTCGAACTTACTCTTGGTCACCGAGTCGTTGACGTTGATGGCCGGGAAGAGCAGGGTGCCGGCGCGGTGCATCTCGTAGAGGCGGTGCACGCCGGTGGTGGTCTCCTCGGTGACGCCCTTGATGCTGGCGGCGATCCGCGTCCAGCGCTGGTTGTCCTCGGCGAGCGAACGGTGCAGCAGGCCGAGAATGACCGCGTACTCCTCGGAGTCGGCGGACTCGACCGGCGGGACGGTACCGGCCTTCTCGAACTCGGCGCCCTTGTGGACGAGCAGGGTGGCGTCACCACCGTCGTCCAGGATCATGTTCGGGCCGCTTCCGTCGGGCCAGTCGAGCACCTGCTCCGTGCACCACCAGTACTCCTCCAGCGTCTCGCCCTTCCAGGCGTAGACCGGGATGCCCGAGGGTGCGTCGGGGGTGCCGTCGGGGCCGACGACGATCGCGGCGGCGGCGTGGTCCTGGGTGGAGAAGATGTTGCAGGACGCCCAGCGGACCTGCGCGCCGAGCGCGACCAGGGTCTCGATCAGGACGGCGGTCTGGATCGTCATGTGCAGCGAGCCGGTGATCCGCGCGCCCGCGAGGGGCTGCGCGTCGGCGAACTCGCGGCGAATCGCCATCAGACCGGGCATCTCGTGCTCGGCGAGGCGGATCTCCTTACGCCCGAACTCGGCGAGCGACAGATCCGCCACCTTGTAGTCGCCCTCGGCGAGAGTGCGTGGCCGGGCCTCGGACGACGTGCCACTGGCGGACGCCGGGAGGGTGCTGGTCATGAAAGCTCCTGTCGGACGATGGTGCTGCGCAACCTCCCACCTTACGCGCGCCCGCGCGGTCTGGCTGGAGCGGTTACGTACAGCGCACGGGGCGGCCGGTCGTGGACGTGTGCCGTCCATCTCCGTCCGCCCCGTGCATCCCCCCGGTTTGGTTCCCCCGCGCGTTCTCGGACCTTCATCGCGATAACGCTGCGCACTCATAGAGTCACACTAAGCAAGAGGCGAGTCAAGTCATTCCGGGAAAGTCGGACTTGTCGGTCGTCGCGATCCTGGTGCTCGGCACTCCAGATCCTCGGATCAGGCCCGTCGACGCAGGTCGCTCAGATCAGGCCGGTCGACGCGACGTACGCCGCACCGGCACCGGCGATCGTGAGTGAGCCAACACTCGCCGGCCCCACCGCGGCCCGCCCGGAGCGCAGCGCCACCGGCGCCACCCCGTCGGTCACCGTCACCTCGCCCGAGGTGCAGAGCACCACCCGAGGGCCCGGCACCTCAAGCGTCACCTCGGGCCGGCCATCGGTCACCGTCACCCGATGCAACGCGAAGTCGTCCACC
This sequence comes from Micromonospora phaseoli, assembly GCF_900109115.1. GTDB lineage: Bacteria > Actinomycetota > Actinomycetes > Mycobacteriales > Micromonosporaceae > Micromonospora > Micromonospora phaseoli. The sequence continues at coordinate 406,632 of NZ_FNYV01000005.1, read as the reverse complement.
GGCACCGGCCAGGTAACCACCCCGTCAGCGACCGTCCGAGGCGCGACCACCGGCTCGTCGAGCACCTCGAAGCGGAGCACGTCGAGCAGTTCGGCCACGTCCACGTGCTTCGGGGTCAACCCGCCGCGCAGCACGTTGTCGCTGGCGGCCATCACCTCCACACCCGTCCCACGCAGATAGGCGTGCAGGTTTCCGGCCGGCATCCAGATCGCCTCCCCCGGGGCCAACGTCACCCGGTTGAGCAGCAACGCCAGCAGCACGCCGGGGTCGTCCGGGTACGCATCGGCAAGCCGCGTGACCAGCTCCGCGTCCGGGCCGGTCACCGCCGCCCTGGCCGCCGCCACCAACCCCGCACGCCGCGCCGCCGGCCATTCCAACAGCAGGCGCACCGCCTCGGCCAGCCCCGCCGACCCGGCGGGCAGCGCGTCGACCACCGGCCGCAGCTCCGGTACGCCCAACCCGGCCAGCACCTGCGCCGAGATGACCGGAGACCGGAATCCGCACAGCGCCTCCATCGGCCCGAGCGCCACCAGCAACTCCGGCTTGTGGAACGGGTCGGCGTAGTTGCGGTGCCCACCGGCCCGCGCGTACTCGGCGGCATAGCCGGCCCGGGCCTGCTCGGCGTCCGGATGCGCCTGCAGGCTCAGCGGGGCATCCGCGGCAAGCACCTTGAGCAGGAACGGCAGCCGGGCACCGAAACGGTCGATGACCGGCTGACCGAGCCAGTCAACCGGGTCCTCCGCCAGCACCTCGGTCAACGCGACCGACACACCGCCACGCTCCACGGCGGCCGGCGCGCCGGGGTGGGCCCCGAGCCACAACTCGGCCTCGGGGCCGGCACTCGGCGTCGGCCGCCCCTGAAGCTCGGCGATCGCCGAGCGGGACCCCCAGGCATAGTCCTTGATCGGGCCGTACAGCGGTTCCACCCGATCAGCCCCCGGGCTGCCCGGGCGCTGCCGACGGCTCGGCCCGGGCGTGATAGATGTCCGGTTCCAGGTAGATGACCCGGGCCACCGGCACCGCGGCCCGGATCCGCGCCTCCACCGCGTCGATACCGCGGGCCACCTCCTCGGCGCTCTCGCACTGCGACACCGCGATCTTCGCGGCCACCATCAGCTCCTCCGGACCCAGGTAGAGGGTCTTCATGTGGATGATCCGTTCGACCTCAGGACCGTCGGCGACCGCCCGCTCGATGGCCGCCACGTCCGCCGGCTCGGCCCCCTCCCCGAGCAGCAGGCTCTTGGTCTCCACGGCCAGCACGATCGCGATGGCCACCAGCAGCAGACCGATCATCGCGGTGCCGGCCGCGTCCCACCGGCCGTCGCCGGTGGCCAGGGTCATTCCCACCCCGAACAGGGCGAATACCAGACCGACCAGCGCACCGAAGTCCTCAAGCAGCACCACCGGCAACTCCGGCGCCTTGGACCGGCGGATGAACCTGGTCCAGGACTCGCGGCCGCGCACCAGGTTCGACTCCCGGATGGCGGTGCGGAGGGAGAACGACTCCATCACGATCGCGGCCAACAGCACGGTCACCGGCACCCACTGCCAACTGGTGATGCCGTGCGGGTCGGACCACTTGTGCCACGCCTCGTAGAGAGCGAAGAGCCCACCGAGGCTGAACAGCACGATGGAGACGATGAAGGCGTAGACGTAGCGCTCCCGGCCGTAGCCGAAGGGATGCTGCGGGGTGGCCGCCCGCCGGGCCCGCTTGCCGCCGAGCAGCAGCAGCGCCTGATTGCCCGAATCGGCGACCGAGTGGACCGACTCGGCCAGCATCGACGACGAACTCGTCAACAGGTACGCGACGAACTTCGTCACCGCGATGCCCACGTTGGCGAGCAACGCGGCGATGATCGCCTTCGTGCCGCCCTGGGCACTCACGCCGCCGCTCCGCTCACTGGTTGGACAGCTCCTTCATCTCCGTGATCGCCGGCACCGCCATCGGGTCCAGGCCGTGCGCCAGCGCCAGGTAGATCGACGCAAAGTCCGGCACCGCCACCAGGGAGGCGAGCCGTTCCAACGCCGAACCACCCTCGGCGGTGACCACGTCGCACCGTACGCCCCGACGTTCGGCGAGGGTCTGCACCGCCTCCGCCCGCCGCTCCTCGACGGCGAGGGGCTCGTCGGCATCGTCCTCGGCGTTGAGGCCGCCGTCACGCAGCAGCACCAACCGCAGTCGGGTGCTCTCCCCGACCGGCTCCTCCGGATCGGCGAAGATGTCCCGCTCGCCCTCGACCAGGCCGCCGAAGACGCCGTCGAGCAGGCCGACCCGGCCCCGACCGGCCTCACCGAGCGCTCCGGTGACCACCGGGTACCGGGCGTTCGCCGAGAGGGTGTCGCCGAAACGGCGGGCGGCCACCGACGCCAGCGGCGACGACCCCCACACGATCGGGATCGATCCGGCCAGGCCGAGCGCGAGGGACTTCGCCGGGTTGACGAAGGACTCGGCGGTGGGGCGGCAGCGATCGGCCTCGGCGTCCAGCCGGGCCGCCGTCTCCGCCAGGTCCGCCTCGTTGACCTTCACCAGGCCGAGCGCCCGGGCGGCCAGCAGCACCGGCACGGTCAGCCCCCAGAGGCTGGCCCGGGCCGGGGCCCGCCGGGGCACCGGGATGAACGGGGCTCGGGCCCGCTCGGCCACCGACTGCAACTGCGAGTCCGGTGGGCCGACCGCGACCAGCCGCGCACCACGGCGGTGGGCGGCCTCCGCGGCACCCAACGCCTCGGGACTGCGACCGGAGGCGCTGATGGCGATCACCACGTCGGCGGCACCGACCCAGCCGGGCACCCCGGCGCTGCGGTGCGCGATGACCGGCACCGGGCATCGCGGCCCGGCGACCGTCGCCAGCACGTCACCGGTACGCCCGGCCGTGCCGATGCCGGCGATCACGACCGCCCGGGGACGCCCGTCGTCGGCGAGTACGGCGAGGTTCGCCTCGGCGGCCAGCGCTGCCGACTCGCGTACCTGCGCTCCCGCCGAGGCGGTGTGCCGCAACATGCCGCCCGGATCACGCTCGGCCAACGCCTGCGGGTCGTCGAGCAGCCGCTCGTCGGCGTGACGATGGCCGCTGACGCCGGCCGTCCCGTCGATCACGACCGCTCCACGGGGCCACGGGCCTCGTCGAGCAGCAGCACCGGTACGTCGTCGCGGACCTCGAAGATCCGGCCGCACTCGGTGCAGGTCAACGTCTGCGCCTGGGCGTCGTAGTCCAGCGGGGCATGGTGTGTGTCCGGGCAGGCGAGGATTTCCAGCAACTGCGGGTCGAGGGCCACTGCGCGGCTCCTTCCACGTATGCGGCTTCACCGATCGGCGGTGCCGGCCGGCGCGAGCGATCTTATCGGCGAACCCGGTCGAGCACCTCGTCGCGCAGCCCGATCATCCGCTCGGCGGTGGGTGCCTCGACGTTGAGCCGCAGCAGCGGCTCGGTGTTCGAGGCGCGCAGGTTGAACCACGCCCCGTCGGGGAAACGCAGGGTGAGCCCGTCCATCTCGTCGGCCTCGGCGTCCGGGTACGCGGCCCGAACCTCGGCCACCTTGGCCGCCTGGTCCGCGACCGTGGAGTTGATCTCGCCGGAGGCGACGTACCGTTCGTACTCCGCCGCCAGCGTGGACAGCGGCAGCGGCTGCTCGCCGAGCGCCGCCAGGGTGTGCATGGCCGCCAGCATGCCGGTGTCGGCGAACCAGAAGTCCCGGAAGTAGTAGTGCGCGGAGTGCTCGCCGCCGAAGACGGCGTTGGTGCGGGCCATCTCTGCCTTGATGAACGAGTGCCCCACCCGGGCCACCACCGGTTCACCACCGTGCTCCCGGATGATCTCCGGCACGGCGCTGGAGGTGATCAGGTTGTGGATCACCGTCGAGCCGGGGTGCTTGGCCAGTTCCCGGGCCGCGACCAACGCGGTGATCGCCGACGGCGAGACCGGTTCGCCCCGCTCGTCGATGACGAAACAGCGGTCGGCGTCGCCGTCGAACGCCAGCCCGATGTCCGCGCCCTGCGCCACCACGGCGCGTTGCAGGTCGACCAGGTTGGCCGGGTCCAGCGGGTTGGCCTCGTGATTGGGGAACGTGCCGTCCAGCTCGAAGTACAGCGGGACGATGCGCAGCGGCAGGGCCGGCCACGCGGCATCGCCGAGCACACTGGGCACCGTGTGCCCACCCATGCCGTTGCCCGCGTCCACCACGACGGTCAACGGCCGGATGCCGGACAGGTCCACCAGCGTGCGCAGGTGTGCCGCATAGTCGGCCAGCAGGTCACGCCGCTCGATCGGCGCGGTCGGCGTACCGAGCGCTTCGTCCTTGTCGAGCAGGGCCTGCGCCCGGTCGCGTACCTCGGTCAGCCCGCTGTCCTGCCCGACGGGGCGCGCTCCGGCGTGACACATCTTGATGCCGTTGTACTGCGCCGGGTTGTGGCTGGCGGTGAACATCGCCCCGGGCAGCCCGAGCGCACCGGAGGCGTAGTAGACCATGTCCGTCGAGGCGAGCCCGATCTCGATGACCGGGCGTCCCTCGGCGCGTACGCCGGTGGCGAAGGCAGCGGCCAGTCCTGGCCCGGACGCGCGCATGTCGTGCCCGATCAGCACGGCCTGGCCCGGGTCACCAGCGGCGTCGAGCACCTGGGCGAAGGCAGCTCCCAGGGCACCAGCGACACGCTCGTCCCACTGGTCCGGCACCGTCCCACGGACGTCGTACGCCTTCACGATCTGGGACAGATCAGACACCGATTCCACTCCTCGGACAGCAGGTCGTCAACGAACCTGAGCGTATCGGAGCGGCGGGCCCCACCCCGGCTCAGCCGGGGAGCCCGCGCCCGTACCCCGATTCCTCGGCCTCTCCGGTGGCCGGCGGCGCGTCCGGATGGGTGGCGGCGCGGGCCGGATCGTCGGAGTCGGCTGGCCGCACGCCGTACAGACCGCCGGACGGGCGGGCCGCCGGTGGGCCGCCGTAGACCCGGGGCGTCCCGGTCCGGTTCGTCCCGTAGACCTGACCGGGCGGCACCGCAGTCGCAACACCCGGCCCCGGTGGGACGGGCGCGCCTCCCTGACCACCACCGGCGCGGTAGGTGGTACCGCCCGGACTGCGCGGCGGCGGAACCTCGAATGTGTCGCCGTGCCGTTTCCGCTCCCTCCGCTCCTTGCCGGAGCGGTGGATCAGCAGCCCGATGAGCAGGATCCCGGCGGCGACCATGGCGATGCCGAAGTACATCACCGGCGACCGGCCGGAGGACTCGCCGGCGGTCTGGGCAAGATCGCCCGAACCGTCCGCGGCCAACGCCAAGGTCGGCGTGGCGTCGACGACGGGCTCCTCGACCGCCTCCTCACTCGCGGTCGGGGACGGAGATGCCGACGGCGACGGCGTGGCCGGGGCCCGTCCGCCGACCACCCGGGACGACACCGCGGCCCGGCCCAGCACCGCGCCCCGCGCCGTGGTTGCCTCGCCCGTCACCACCAGCCGGCCGCCGGGCGCCTCGGCGGTGAAGGCGACGCGGTACCGCATCGCCACTCCCTTGCCCTTGCAGAGCTCGTCCCTGGCCGGGGCGACCGCTGCGGTGGTCACCAGTCCGGCGTCGCCGGAGGTCGCCACCGGCACCCAGCGGCCACCCACGTTGGCCTGCACCACCACCTGGTCGGCCCGCGCACCGGGCAGGCTCAGACCCAGCGCGCCGCGTACCCGCACGCAGCCGTCGGTGCGCTTGCGTATCTCCACGGTCACCCCGGCGGCGGAACGGCCCGCGGTGAAGCTGCTCGCCGAGCGAACCCGTACCCGGTCCTCGTCTGCGTGCGCGGGGGCGCCACCGAGCACCACCAGGCCGCCGAGGAGCACGCAGACCGTCGCGAGACGCGCCAGCTGGCGACGTAACGACATCACTACCCACCGTTCCTCCCCCGGCGGGGGACCGCCGGTCAGGCTACTACCGGTGCCGGACATCGGCTGGTCATCGAACCCCGTAGGTGCTCCTCGCCACCCCCGCAGCGGCCTCGTCGCGAGGGATCACCCACCGGTGGCCGCCCCGCCGCGCCCGCGAAGTGCTCCGATCGCGGATCGCCGGTCAGGACGTGTGGTCGGGGCCCTTTCCCGGGCCGGGATCGGTGTCGTCCGCGTCATCCTCGCGATCCGCCATGTTGAGCGCCAACCCGAGCGCGACGCCGATGGCGATACCGACCCCGATGCCGGCGGCCCCGCCCACCGCCACCACACCGATCACGACGCCCAGCAGGATCGCCGAAGGCCAGTACCAGACCCGGTGGTCGCCGTCCCTCTTCCGCGGATCCGTCACTGCGCCAGCCTATTGCGACACCGCGAACTCTCGCCCGCAGCGACACTTCCTGCCAACGCTGAACGTGATCCGGTAGTTTCGCGTTGTGATCGACCGCGTACAGGCCGAGCAGATCGCCGCGGCGTGGGCCCGCCGCGACTCGCTGCGCCTGGGGCACGAGTGCCGGCCCGCCGTCACGGAGTTCGATCTGGGGTATGTCATCACCTCCACGGTGTCCACACTGGGCAGAGCGCTCCCAGGCGACCTGCCCACGACCGTGGTGGACAAGCAGACCGGGGAGGTGACCACCTGGCCACACGTTGCGCCCGACGTGGTCGCACGGCTCTATCGCCGCAGCCGACCCAGCGGGCCACCGGTCCCCCGCGCCGTCGATCCGGCCGGCCAGTTGCTGCGGGACATCCGCCGGCTGCCCAACCCGACCACGGCCGCCCGTCTCACCATCAACGGACGCATCTTCACGGCCCGTGGCGCCAAGGGTGACGTACAGGTCAACCACCACCCACTGGTCCGGGCGTACCTCGACGGGCTGCCCGCCGGCCACCTGGTACGCGGCGGTGACCGGCATGCCGAACTCGTCGTCGTCTCCGACGTCCTGTACCGGCACGACCACCGGCGCGCCGCCGAAGGCATCGCCCCGATGAGCCTGGGCGACGCGAAGGACCTGCTGGTCTCGGCTCGCGTCGAGGTGTCCCGGGTACGCGAGCCGGGCGACCCGCACGGCGGCCCGGCCGACCTTCCCTGCGATTCCTGCCTTGACATGTTGGTGTACTTCCACGCCCTGCCGCCGTCCGAGCGGAACCACACCGTGCCGTGGTTCCCCGAGCCCGCGGCCGACCCGGAACCCGACCGTTTTCGGCCGGAGGTCGCCCAGGCCCTGGTCGCCGCTGGTTGGCGGCCACGCTTCGACGACGAGGCGGTGGCGAGGTCGGCCATCCGCGACGTCAGCGCGGTGCACGGCAGGACCCACCAGCACCCGAGCTTTCCCGCCGCGACGTCGACCCTCACCGCCTTTCCGAGACTCGCCGCCAAGCGTCGCGGCCCGGGGAAGGAGGTGTGGATCTCCCGTTTCGACATCCAACCGCGCCAGGTGGCCAACACGGCGGACACGCTCGCCGACTTCGCGGCGGTGATCGGGGCTCGCCTGTTCCCGATCGGCACGGAGCACCAGCACAGCATCATCGCCGTGGACGAGCACGGGCGGATCTTCGCGCTGGATCAGGCCGGCGAGTGGTTTCTCGGTGCCGACATCGACGCCGCCCTCAGCACTCTCCTGCTCGGCCGCGCCCCGGCCCGGGTACGCGACGACGGCACCTGGTGAACGCCACCTGGGAGTTAACAGGGGGCCCTTCACCTACCGGAGGCGTTAACCGGGGGCCCCTCCTTACAGATCGATGCCGGTGAGGACCGTGACGCGGGGGACGGTGTAGTCGTCCATCGCGCTCCGCAGCCCCTCCCGGCCGACGCCGCTGCCCTTCATTCCGCCGTAGGGCATCTGGTCGGCCCGGTAGGACGGCACGTCACCGACGATCACGCCGCCCACCTCCAGGGCCCGCGCCGCCGCGAAGGCGACGTCGAGGCGCCGGGTGAAGACACCGGCCTGGAGCCCGTACGCCGAGTCGTTGACGGCGGCGAAGCCGGCGGCGTCGTCCGCCACCCGGTCCACCACGAGCACCGGGCCGAAGACCTCCTCGACGCAGACCTTGGCGTCCCGTGGCACTTCACTGAGCACGGTCGGTGGATAGGTCGCGCCGTCGCGCCGACCGCCGGTCTCGACGGTGGCACCGGCCGTCACCGCCTCGTCCACCCACGCCGCGACCCGGTCGGCGGCGGCCTCGGAGACCAGCGGGCCGACGTCGGTCAGCGGGTCGGCCGGGTCGCCGGTACGCAGTTCGCGTACGGCCGCGACCAGCCGGGACAGGAAGCCCTCGTAGAGCATCTCGTGCACGTAGACCCGCTGCACGGCGATGCAGGACTGCCCGGCCTGGTAGTTGGCGAAGGTGGCGATCCGGTGCGCCGCGAAGCTCAGGTCCTCGTCGTCGGCCCAGTCCTGGCAGATCAGCGCCGCCGCGTTGCCACCCAACTCCAGGGTCACGTGTTTCTCCGGCGCCGATCGGCGGATGGCCGCGCCGACCGGCCCGGAGCCGGTGAACGAGACGACCGGTAGCCGGGGGTCGGTGACCAGCTCGGCGGCGCGCTCGTTGGGCAGCGGCAGCACCGAGAACATCCCGGCCGGCAGGTCGGTCTCGGCCAGGATCTCGCCGAGCAGCAGCGCCGACAGCGGGGTGGCGGGCGCCGGCTTCACCACGATGGGCGCGCCGACCGCGATCGCCGGGGCGACCTTGTGCGCCACCAGGTTGAGCGGAAAGTTGAACGGGGTGATGCCGAGCACCGGGCCCTTCGGCACCCGGCGCACCAGGGCGATGCGCCCGGTGGCGGCGGGATCGGTGTCGAGCCGTTGCAGCTCCCCGGAGAAGCGCCGGGCCTCCTCGGCCGCCCACCGGAAGGTGGAGACCGCCCGACCCACCTCGGCGCGGGCCCACTTGATCGGCTTGCCGTTCTCGGCGGTGATGACGGTGGCGACCTCCTCGGCCCGCTCGGCGAGCCGACGCGAGACGTGGTCCAGTGCTGCCGCCCGCGCGTACGCGGGCAGCGCGGCGGCCGTCGCGGCCACTCCGGCCGCCGCCGCCACGGCCGCCTCGACCTGCTCGGCGGTGGCGAGGGTGGTACGCCCGGCCGGGCGGCCGTCGTACGGGTGGTGGACGGTCACCTCGCCGGCGCCGTGGCTGGGACGACCGGCGACGAAGAACGGGGTGGGCTCCACGTGCCGAAGCCTAGACCACCGAGCAGTCGACGGAAACAGTCGCCCTAGCCCTTGTCTGCCGCGAATTCAGTAGCCAAGATGGCATGCAGATTGCGATAACCGCCGCAGCGCGCCCCCGGACCCCCTTCGGAGTGATCCAGCCATGAGTGACCAGCAGAAGCTGCGCAACTTCGTCAACGGCGAGTACGTCGAGCCGGTCGACGGCGGCTACGCCGACCTGATCGACCCCTGCACCGGTGCGGTCTTCGCCCAGGCTCCGGTCTCCGGCGCGGCCGACGTCGACGTGGCGATGAGGGCCGCCGCCGCAGCGTTCGACAGCTGGCGGGACAGCACGCCGGCGCAACGGCAGCGGGCGCTGCTCAAGTTCGCCGACACGGTCGAGGCCCGGGCCGCCGAGCTGGTCGACGCCGAGGTACGCAACACGGGCAAACCCCGTCAGCTCACCACCGAGGAGGAGCTGCCGCCCGCCGTCGACGAGCTCCGGTTCTTCGCCGGCGCCGCCCGTCTGCTGGAGGGCCGCTCGGCCGGCGAGTACCTGGCCGGGCACACCTCGTACGTGCGGCGCGAGCCGATCGGCGTCTGCGCCCAGGTCACCCCCTGGAACTACCCGCTGATGATGGCGATCTGGAAGATCGCTCCCGCGCTCGCCGCCGGCAACACCGTCGTGCTCAAGCCCTCGGACACCACGCCGGTGTCGACCTTGCTGTTGGCCGAGATCGCCGCCGAACACCTGCCACCTGGCGTGTTCAACGTGGTCTGCGGCGACCGGGACACCGGGCGGGCTCTGGTCGCCCACCCAACCCCGCAGCTGGTGTCGATCACCGGCTCGACCCGGGCCGGCATGGAGGTCGCCGCGGCTGCCGCGCCCGATCTCAAGCGCACCCACCTGGAGCTGGGCGGCAAGGCACCGGTGGTGATCTTCGACGACGCGGACATCGCGGCGGCGGCCGAGGCCATCGCGGTCGGCGGCTACTTCAACGCCGGCCAGGACTGCACGGCGGCGACCCGGGTGCTCACCGCGCCCGGCGTTCACGAGGACTTCGTCGCCGCCCTCACCGAGCAGGCCCGCAACACGAGGACCGGCGCACCGGACGACACCGACGTGCTCTACGGCCCGCTCAACAACGCCAACCAGCTGGCCCGGGTACGCGGCTTCCTGGACCGGCTGCCCGACCACGCCTCGGTGCAGACCGGCGGCGCGCAGGTGGGCGAGCGCGGCTACTTCTACGCTCCCACCGTCGTCTCGGGCGTCCGGCAGGACGACGAGATCGTCCAGGACGAGGTGTTCGGGCCGGTCATCACCGTGCAGCGGTTCTCCGCCGAGGACGAGGCGGTGCGCTGGGCCAACGGCGTCGACTACGGCCTGTCCGCCTCGGTCTGGACGCGGGACCACGGTCGGGCGATGCGGATGACCCGCCGGCTCGACTTCGGCTGCGTCTGGGTGAACACCCACATCCCGTTCATCTCCGAGATGCCGCACGGCGGCTTCAAGCACTCCGGGCACGGCAAGGACCTCTCCGTCTACAGCCTGGAGGACTACACCCGGATCAAGCACGTCATGCACAACATCGAGGGCTGAGCCGGTGAACGCGAGGAGTGAGCCGGGTCTGCGAGCCCCGCAGCAGCGAGCGGAGGGGCCCACGGCATCCTCCGCGGAGCTGCACAGGCGGCGCGGTACCGCCGTCGCCCGCGGCGTCGGCAGTGTCGTGGCGTCCTACGTGGACCACGCGTCGGGCGGGACGCTCACCGACGTCGACGGCCGCCAGTGGATCGACTTCGCCGCCGGGATCGCGGTCACCAGCGTCGGCAACTCCGCCCCGAGGGTGGTCGAGGCGGTTCGGGCGCAGGTCGAACGCTTCACCCACACCTGCTTCATGGTCGCGCCGTACGAGTCGTACGTAGCGGTCTGTGAGCAGCTCAACGCGCTCACGCCGGGTGGCTTCGAGAAGCGCTCGGCGTTGTTCAACTCCGGCGCCGAGGCGGTGGAGAACGCGGTGAAGATCGCCCGGCACGCCACCGGACGGCCGGCCGTGGTGGTCTTCGACCACGCGTACCACGGCCGGACCAACCTCACCATGGCGCTGACCGCGAAGAACATGCCGTACAAACACCGGTTCGGGCCGTTCGCCGGAGAGATCTACCGCGTGCCGATGTCGTACCCGCTGCGCGACGGTGGCCTCGACGGCGCCACCGCCGCGGACCGGGCCATCGAGCTGGTGGAGAAGCAGGTCGGCGCGGAGAACGTGGCCGCGCTGCTGATCGAGCCGATCCAGGGCGAGGGCGGTTTCGTCGTACCGGCGCAGGGGTTCCTGCCGGCCTTGCGCAGGTGGGCGACGGCGGCCGGGGTGGTCTTCATCGCCGACGAGATCCAGACCGGGTTCTGCCGCACCGGTGACTGGTTTGCCTGTCAGCACGAGGGCATCGAACCGGATCTGATCACCCTGGCCAAGGGCATCGCCGGCGGGCTGCCCCTGGCGGCGGTGACCGGCCGGGCGGAGCTGATGGACGCGGTGCACGTCGGCGGGCTCGGCGGCACCTACGGCGGCAACCCGATCGCCTGCGCCGCCGCCCTGGCCACCATCGAGACCATGCACGAGCTGGACCTGGTCGCCGCCGCCCGGCGGATCGAGGCGGTGCTGGGAGCGCGACTGCGGGCCATCGCCGAACGCGATCCCCGCATCGCCGAGGTACGCGGGCGTGGCGCGATGCTCGCCGTGGAGATCGTTGCGCCGGGCACCCTGAGCCCCGACCCGAGGGCCACGGCGGCGGTGTCGGCGGCCTGCCACGCTGCCGGCCTGCTCACCCTCACCTGCGGCACCTACGGCAACGTGCTGCGTTTCCTGCCCCCGCTGGTGATCTCCGACGACGAGCTGACCCGCGGCCTGGACATCCTCGACACGGCCTTCGGCTGAGACACGGCCTTCGGCTGACCGAACCGGCCGGGTGGTTGCCGCGTCCGCACCGCGCGGCAGCCACCCGACCTCAACTCACCTCAGCGCAGCACCTCGACGGTGTTGTTGCGCACCAGGTTCTTGCCCGGCTCGCGGATCTGCTCCATCGCGGCGGAGTTGAGCAGCACACAGCTTCCCGAGGGGCCGGTGATCGTCACCGTGGTCGCCTTGTCGTTGTCGAGGTTGGTCACCCGCAGCCGGGTACCCACCGGGAACTCGCTGCTGGTCGCGGCCGGTCCGGCGGCCTCCTCGAAGAAGGTGATCGCGCCCTGGCAGGCCGAGCCCCCGGCGGGGCGACCCGCCGGCGGCGAGGCCGATCCCGGCCGGTCACCGACCTTGCCCGGCTGCCCGGCGGCCGGCTGCCCGGCACCCGGCTGCGCCACGGCGTCGCCCACCCGCTCGACCACGTTGCGTCGGATCACGTTCCGGCCCGGCTCGCGGACCAGCTCCATCGCGGCGGCGTTGAGCAGCACACAGCTACCCGACGGGCCGACCACGGTCACCTCCGCCGACTTGTCGTTGTCCAGGTTGGTCACCCGCAGCCGGGTACCCACCGGGAACTGGTTGCTGGTGGCGGCCGGCGCGCCGCCCTCGGCCGAGAACGTGATCGAGCCCGAGCAGACGCTCTGCGGCGTCGGCGCGCTGTCGGCGAATCCGAGTCCGGTGCCCACCGCCACGGTCGCTGCGGCGACCACCGCCACCCCCGCCGCCAGCACATGCTTCCGCTGCAGCCTCACCTGGTGCCTCCCGTCCTCACAGCCTGTCGTCAGGTGCTGGTACGGCCTGGGAGCGCTTTCCAGTTCACCGGTGTGACACGGTTCGAAAACAAACCTTGATGAACGGTTCCGCCGGCCCGTCAAACGGGTCCGTAACGGGTGTGCGGCGCACCGGTCAGCAACGCCCAGTAGCGATCCCCGTACGACCAGTGCCACCACTCGGTCGGATAGTTCACCAGACCCGCGCCGGTCAGCGCGGCCACCAGGATCTGCCGGTGCTCTCGGGCGGCGACGCCGATCGACGACGCGGCGGTGAAGCAGGCATTGCCACTGGCCTCCGGGGTGGCGTCCACGGCGGTGCCCATGTCCAGCTCGGCACCGTCGGCGGTGCAGAGGGTCAGGTCCACCGCGCCTCCGGTGCTGTGCGGCGCCACCTCGACCGGTGAGACGAACTTGGTGGTCTCCTGGTACACCCGCTCCGGCGACCAGTCCGGGTGTCCGCGCCGCAGTTCGTCCCGGTAGCCGGTGAAGATGTCCAGCTGCGCCTGGTACGGCCGGTATCCCTCGATGACCAGCAGGCCCAGCCCGTCGGGAAGCGCACGCTGCGCCGCCAGCAACCGGTCCACCACACCCCGGCGCAGCCGGGCGTACGCCCCGGTCGGATCGGCCGCCCGGTCGTCCAACCGCAGCTCCGGCACCCCACGCAGATCGACGAGCGGCTCCCCGTCGTCGACACCGCGCACCGCCGCGACGCGCGGATCGCAGAGGAGGATCATCGCCGCTCCGCCTCGCCGGCAGGGCGGGGACGGTCCGCGTGCCGCGCGAACGCCAACGCGACCAACCGGTCCAGGATCTCCCGGTACCCGACACCGGCCGCCGCCCACACCTTCGGATACATCGAGTGCGCGGTGAAGCCCGGCATCGTGTTCAACTCGTTGACGTACAGCTCACCGGCCGTCTCGTCGTAGAGGAAATCCACCCGGGCCAGCCCCCAGCCACCGATCGCCGCGAACGCGCGCACCGACAGCTCCCGGATCCGCTCGGCCACGTCGTCCGTCAACTGGGCCGGGACGACCATCGGATCGGCGTCACCGAGGTACTTCTGCCGGTAGTCGAACCAGCCCCCGGTGACCCGCACCTCACCGACCGCCGACGCCTCCGGCCGGGTACCGCCGAGCACCCCGCACTCCAACTCCCGGCCGGTCACGCCCTGCTCCACCACGACCACGGTGTCGTGTCGCAGCGCCTCCTCGACCGCCGCCGCCAGGTCGTCGCCGTCGGCCACCCGCGAGATGCCGATCGAGGAGCCCATCCGGGCCGGCTTGACGAACAGGGGCCGGCGCAGCCCGACCACCAGCTTCTCCGGATCCTCGCCGGCCCGGTAGGTCGCCGCGTCGAACGAGACCTGTGGCGTGATCGGCACCCCCTCGGCCCGCAGCGCCCGCTTCATCGCCACCTTGTCCATCCCGACGGCGGAGGCGAGGATGCCGCAACCCACGTACGGCACGCCCAGGGATTCGAGCAGCCCCTGCACCACGCCGTCCTCCCCGAACGGCCCGTGCAGCGCCGGGAAGACCACGTCCAGCTCGGCGTGCACCGCGCCGGGCGCGTCCACCGCGGTGACCACCGCCGTTCCCGGTCGCGGCCCCGACCGCAGCTCCACGGCCGGGCCGGTCACCGTCAACCGGTCGTCGATGGCTCGGGCGGCCCCGGTGCCTTCGATGAACCCGGACAGGGTCGCCTCCGGTACCAGCCGCAGTCCACCGCCACGGGTGACCCCGATGGCCACCGTGCGGTACCCACCGCCGGCCAGCGCCCGAGCCACACCGAGCGCGGAGGCGCAGGAGACGTCATGCTCCGCCGACGGGCCACCGAACAGAATTCCGATCCGAACCGGAGCGTTCGCTCGCTGACGCTCACTCATGCCGCCACCTCGCTTCGCTCGGAGCCGGCCTGAAGCCCCACCACACTGAGCCGATGATTCGCTCGCTGACGCTCACTCATGCCGCCACCTCTTCCCTGCCTCGGACGGGGGTCGCCAGTCGGGCAACCAACTCCGCTTCCACGTTTCCGCCGGTCAGCACCACGCCGGCCGTGCGCTGTCGCCGCGCGCCCGCACCGAGCACCGGCAATGAGCCGTCCTCGGCAGAGCGCAACGCGCCGTCCTCGGCCAGCCGGAGCACGCCGGCCAGACCGGCCGCCCCGGACGGCTCGGCCAACACCTTCAGCTCCATCAGGAGCAGCCGGAACGCCTCGGCGATCTCGTCGTCATCCACCCGGATCACTCCGCGCAGGCGGGTACGCAGGATGGCGAACGGCAACTCGCCCACACAGGACGGGCGTAGCCCGTCGGCGATCGTCGGCGCCGACGTGACCGGGGTGGGCCGGCCGGCGGCCAGGCTGCGGCCCAACGAATCGCAGCCGACCGGCTCCACGCCGTACACCTCGATCGGTCGGCCGGCCGCGGCCAGGCAGGCACCGGCCGCGCCGCCGCCCCCACCGACCGGCAGCACCAGCGCGTCCAACGGGGTGCCGGCCCGCTCGGCCTGCTCGATCAGTTCGAGGCTGGCACTGCCCTGCCCTGCGATCACGTCCGGATGGTCGTACGCGTCGACGATCGGATACCCGGTCTCGTCGCTGATCCGGCGGGCCACGGCCAGCCGCTCATCCACGCTGGTGCCGACCAGGACGACCCGGGCCCCCGCCGCACGGGCCCGGGCGATCTTCGTCGGCGCGGCGTCGACCGGCAGCACCACGGTGGCCGCCAGGTCGTGCCGCTGAGCCGCGAGCGCCACCGCCACGGCATGGTTGCCGGTGCTCTGCGCGACCACCCCGGCGTGCCCGGCCGCCGCCAGCCGGCTCACCGCGAACAGCCCGCCACGCATCTTGTAGGAGCCCCCGAGCTGCAGGTTCTCCGCCTTCAACAGCACCCGGGCGCCGACCAGCCGGTCGATCGCCGGTGAGTGCAGCATCGGGGTACGCAGCACCCGGCCGTCGAGCCACCGGGCGGCTTCGGTCACGTCGACGAGTGCTGGATCTGGCCCGGGTAAGTCGGTGCGGGACATGTCGTCTCCTTTGTCGAGTCGTTCGGCGGTGCGGCGCTCGGGCGGCTGGCGGTACGCCCCTCGGGCAGGTCGAACAGCCACGTCGCGCGGGCCGCCAGCAGCACCCGGTGCACGCCCAGGCTGAGCGCCAGCACCAGGACGGTGAGCGAGAGCGGAAGGCCGAGGGAGAGCGCCAACCGGGCGGAGTCGCCCAGGCCGGCGATCGGGTCGGCGATCAGCAGGTGCAGCAGGGCCAACACCGGCATGTGGATCACGTAGATCGGCAGCGTCTGGCGGCCGAGGGCAGCGAGCGGCTCGGCGAGCGTCGGCCAGCGAGCGAGCCGGACCGCGACGGCGATCCCGAACAGCACCGCGACGACGGAGACCAGCGGCGCCACGCCGGGCAGCCGCGCGGCGCCGGTCACCCTCACCACGCCGAGCACCACGACGTACGCCGCCGCCGTCAGCAGCAGGCGCTGCCCGGTCATCTCCTGCGCCCAGCGTTGGACGTGCTGGCGCAGGTGCAGGCCGGCGAGGAAGAACACCAGGTTCTGGTAGAGCCCACCCCGGTTGCCGGGGGTGTCGAGCAGCCCCACCGCCGCGACGGCGCTCAGCGCACCCGCAGCTACCAGCAGCACCGCCGGGTGGACCCGGCGCAGCGCCTTGGCCAGGACGAAGTAGAGCGCCAGCGCGTAGAGGTACCAGAGGTTGGAGGGGCTGACCGTCAGCTGGGCCAGCAGGCCACCGAGGCTGGTCGCCCGGTCGGTCGGAAAGTCCGGGGCGAGGGCCAGCACGGCGGTGTGGATCAGCAACCAGACGCCGTACAGGTAGAGGAAGCGGGCGATCCGCGGCCGGCCGGCCGCCCGCCAGGGACGCTGCACGGCGCTCGCCGCGAACATCCCGGAGATGGCGAAGAACAGCGGCATCCGCATCGGCAACAGCAGCTCACCGAACGCCCCCCAGACGCCCGGCACCGGTACGTCGAGCCGCCAGTCGATCTGCAGGTAGTCCTTCATGATCACGTGCCAGAACAGCACCAGGACGATGCAGCCGCCCTTGGCGACGTCGGCCCAGGCCAACCTGGCGCCGGTCGAGGCCGGCCCGTCTCCGGTGGCCGGACCACCAACGGCAACCTCGACGGCCCGCCGATCACCGATCGTCACGACTTCTCCTCTCTCCGTAGCCGTACGGGCCGGCCAGGTCGAACCTGGGCACGCCAAAGGCGGGCAGGGGCTGCTGCTATGTCGGATGCGGTGTCCCGTTGGTTCAACCGCGGGGCAAGAAGATCGGCCGGTCCCGGCGGATCAGTGTGCGGTGGGAAGCCGCACGTCCACCCGAAGCCCGCCGCCGGAGTCGGCGGGCCGGGCGGCGATGAGACCGTCGTGCGCCTGGGTGATCGAGCGGGCAATGGCCAGCCCCAGACCTGCGCCACCGCTGTGGTTCGTACGGTCCCGGGCCAACCGACGGAACGGCTCGAAGAGCCCGGCCACCGCCTCGGCCGGCACCACCTGCCCGGTGTTGACCACGGTCAGCGTCGGGTCCCGACCGACCGTGACGGTGACCGTGCCGCCGGGCCGGTTGTACTTGATCGCGTTCTCCACCAGGTTCGTCACCAGTCGTTCCAGCAACACCCGCTCGCCCATCACCAGCCGCGGTTCAAGCTGGCCCTGCATCGTCACCCCGGCCGCCGAGGCCCGGTCCTGGTAGGCGGCGAGCACGTTCGTGACGATCTCGTCGAGGCGCTGCGGGACGCGGGAGCGCAGGCCCTGGTCACTTTCGCTGAGCGCGAGCAGCCCCTCGATGAGCCGCTCGTTGCGCTCGTTGGTCTCCAGCAGCTGACCGGTCAGCAGCTCCAGCTGCTCGCCGGTGAGCGACCGGGCCATGCCGACCTCGATCAACGTCCGCTGTACCGCCAACGGCGTACGCAACTCGTGCGAGGCATTCGCCGCGAACCGCCGCTGCCCCTCGTAGCCTGCGGCGATGCGCTCCATCATCTCGTCGATCGACCGGGCGAGCCGCGCCAACTCGTCCTTGCCGCGCGGCCGGATCCGGTAGCCGAGGTTCTGCGGGCCGACCTGCGAGATCGGCCCGCCAAGGTCGCGTACCGGCCGCAGGCACCACCGCGCGGCGGCCCAGATCCCGACCACCGCGAGCAGGAGAACGGCGAACCCGGTCAGCGCGTAGAGCTGTTCGGCGAGCGTGAGCGCCGACTTGCACACCAGGTCGACCCCCGGCACCGCCAGGCCACACACCCCTCGGCCGTGGAACCACAGCGTGCTGAGCACCGACCTGGTCAGGGTGGGCAGGATGAACCCGACCAGGAGGGCGATCGCGCCGACCAGGACGATCCGCCGACGTGGTGTCACGCTGCATCGCCGATCCGGTAGCCGGCCCGCGGCACGGTGTGAATGATCTGCGGCATGTCGAGCTTCTTGCGCAGCGTCATCACGGTCACCCGGACAGCGTTGGTGAACGGGTCGGCGAACTCGTCCCACGCCTGTTCCAGCAGCTCCTCCGCGCTGACCACCCGCCCACCGGCGCGCATCAGCACGTGCAGCACGGCGAACTCCTTCGGGCTCAGAGCGATCGACCGGCCGTCCCGGCTGACCGTGTGCCGGGCCACGTCCAGCACCACGCCGTGCTGCTCCAGCACCGGCGGCACCGCCGGGGCGGACCGCCGGCCCAGCGCCTGCACCCGGGCGACCAGTTCGGCGAAGGCGAACGGCTTGGTCAGGTAGTCGTCGGCACCCAGCCCGAGGCCCTCCACCCGGTCCCGGATGCCGGCGGCGGCGGTCAGCAGCAGCACCCGGGTACCGGAGCCGGAGCGGGCGAGACTGCGGCACACCTCGTCGCCGGTATGTCCGGGCATGTCCCGGTCCAGCACCGCCACGTCGTACCGGTTCACTCCGACCCGCTCCAGCGCGCCGTCGCCGTCGTAGCAGACGTCGACCGCCATCGAGAGGCGACGCAACCCCTCGGCGACCGTATCGGCCAACAGCCGCTCGTCGTCCGCCACCAGCACCCGCACGCTTCCACTCCCCCGTGATCCGTCGTTGCCGGGCATACGCTCTCAGGCGCTAGATAAGGGTTTCGTAAGCGCCCGCCGCAGCAATACTCCACGCCATCACCCGGAGGACAACTGCGGGCAAGAAACCGAGTTCGACGGCCCCCATCCATCCCCCTCCCCCACACCCCGCCCGGGGCATTCACACACGATCATGCAGTTATGGCACACGAAAGGTTGCTTATGCCGCTTTTGGTCACTGCCATAACTGCATGATCGGCGGGCGAGAAGGGTCGGCGTTGGTAAGGGGTACGGCGGGCGGGTTGCGTGTCAGGTGGAGAGGAGGGACCGGATGGTGGTGGTGACGTGGGTGGGGCGGCGGTAGAGGTCGTGGGCGGTGAAGTGACGCATCCGCCAGCCCTGGGCGGCGAGCCAGTTCATTCGTGCCCGATCATGACGTAGCCGGTCGGGGTCCAGGTGAGAAGCTCCGTCGTACTCGACGCCGACCCGGTGCTCGCGGTAGACGAGGTCGAGACGATAGAGCGCGACACCCTCCTGGTCGTAAACCCAGAACTGGGGCTCTGGAACCGGTAAGCCGGCATCCACGAGAAGCAGCCTCAGTTGGCTCTCCTGGCGGCACTCGGACCGGGGGTCGGCCAGGTCGACCAGGCGCCGAGCCTGGCGGATGCCGCGCAATGCTCGATGGTCCCTGACCTCGGCCCGCAGCTCGTCGGCTCGGCATGCGCCGACCCTGAGGCACAGGTCCAGCACAGGTAGGGCGTCCATCCGCCGTAGGGTCCTCGCGAGATCGACCGCGCAGCGCGCGGCCGGCGCACAGGGTACGCCGCGAACCCAGACGGGGTTCCGTACCGGCACCACGGATTCGTGCGCCACGACTCCCCGGATCCGCGGCACTACAGTTCCGGCGGGCACGATCACGTGCAGGTTCTCAGAACGGACGTCCCCGAACCCGTGCATCAGCGCGCCGCTGTGAAAGCCCAGCACCGCCTCGTCCGGCAATCGATCGAAGAGCCCCACCAGCCGCCCGTCCGACTCCGGGTCGGTGGTTGAACCGTAGACACCTCGGCTCAACCGAACAAGCGATCCCGCCTCGGCACGACACCTGACTCGCCCACGACTCCAGCCCGAGGCCAACAGTTCGGAGTACCGAAGAACTTCTCCCACACCACCGAACTGTCCACCCTCCCCCCACCCCCCATCCGCCCCCTGTGGACAGCCATTCCCCCTGTGGACAACCCCCGCCGCACCCCCAAATCTGCTAAGCCCCCCTCCCCCTCCCCCTCCCCCCACGACCCCGCCCCGTCGATCATGCAGTTGTGGCACCTAACAAAAGCCCCATAAGGTGCATAAGGGCAACCACAACTGCATGATCGACGAGAAGGTCGGTCGACAGCCGTGCTCCGGCGGAAAGGACGAGCCGGCCCGCGCTCAGCGGGCGTCGAGGAGGGGTTGGGTGGGGTCCCAGGGTGGGCCGCCGGCGGCGTCGCGGCGGCGGCGGGCGATGGCGGACAGCGCCTCCAGGACCACCCGGTTGCCGAGGTAGGCGGTGATGTCGGCGTGGTCGTAGGGCGGGGCGACCTCGACCACGTCGACACCGACCACGGGGAGTTCGTAGCAGACCCGGCGTACCGCGTCGAGCAGTTGCCGTGAGGTGAAGCCGCCCGGTTCGGGGGTGCCGGTGCCGGGCGCCATACCCGGGTCGACCACGTCCACGTCGACGGAGAGGAAGACGCCCTCGCACTCGTCGGTCGCGATGGTGAACGCCTCGGTGAGGCAGGGGTCCAGGCCGCGCGCCACGATCTCGGTCATCTCGTACGAGCGCATCCGCTGCTGCGCCATCCACGTCAGCGTCGAGGGCCCCGGCCAGTAGCCGCGCAGGCCGATCTGGAGGAAGCGGTCGCCGCGTACCGCGCCGGACTCGATGAGTCGGCGCATCGGCTGGCCGTGCCCGTGCAGTGAACCGAACTCGATGTCCCCGGTGTCGGCGTGCGCGTCGAAGTGCACCAGCGAGACCCGGCCGAGCCCGTGGTGACGGGCCACCCCGGTGGCGTCGGGCAGTGCGATCGAGTGGTCGCCGCCGAGCACGACGGGGATCGCCCCGGCCGAGGCGACCGCGTACACCGCCGTTTCCAGGGCGGCCAGCGACCGCTCGATGTCACCGGAGAACATCTCCACGTCTCCGGCGTCGTAGACGCAGAGGTCGCGCAGCGCGTCGACGCGCAACGCGAGGGATGGCCGGGAGCCGTCGTGCGGCAGGTAGCAGGCCTGCCGGATGGCCGACGGGCCGAACCGGGTGCCGGGCCGGTGCGAGGTGCCGCCGTCGAAGGGTGCGCCGACGATGATCACGTCGGCGTCGGCGTACGTCACCGGCTCCTCGATGGTGCAGGGCGGCACGCCGAGGAAGGTCACGTCGGGGCCGAACATCGGGCCGTAACGGGTCACCGCTCCTCCAACCGTCAACGTTCTTCCATCCCCCACGGTGCGCCATAGCCGGTCAGCAGGTCGAGGAACGGCTTCGGCGGCAGCGCCTCGGGACCGAGCACGCCGGCACCCGACCACGCGCCGGTGGCGAGCAGTTCCAGGGCGACGACCGGGTTCACGGCGGTCTGCCAGACCACCGCCTGGTGGCCGTACTCGCTCATCGACCACTCGTTGTCGACCACGTGGTACAGGTAGACCTCACGCGGCCGGCCGTCGCGGCCGGTTCCGCGAACCCACGTACCGGCGCAGGTCTTGCCGCGCATCCGGTCGCCGAGGGTGGCCGGGTCGGGCAGGCAGGCGGCCACCACGTCGCGGGGCGACACGGACACCTCACCTACCCGCACCGGTGACGCCGAGTCCAGGCCGAGCTTGTGCAGCGTCCTGAGCACCTCGATGAACTCACCGCCGAGGCCGTACTTGAAGGTGACCCGCTTCGCCGGCACCCAGCGCGGGATGAGCAGGACCTCCTCGTGCTCCACGTTGACGCACTCGACCGGCCCGATGCCCGCGGGGAAGTGGAACACCTCTGGTTCGCTGAACGGCTCGGTGGTGTACCAGCCCCGGCCGGCCTCCCAGACCACGGGCGGGTTGAGACACTCCTCGATGGTGGTCCAGATGGAGAACGACGGCGCGAAGTCGTAGCCGTCCACGGTCAGGTTCGCGCCGTCCCGAACCCCGATCTCGTCGATCTCGTCGAACAGTTCGTCGGCCGCGTACCGGGCGAAGACGTCGGAGAGTCCCGGTTCGACGCCGATGCCACACAGGGCCAGCCGGCCGGCGGTCTGCCACCGATCGGCCACCGCGAACTGCTCGTCGCCGAGCTTGACGCCGGTCTCCACGTACGGACGATCAGGGTGCGGGCGGGACAGCGACATCGCCATGTCGAGGTAGTCCGCGCCGCCCGCGTACGCCCCGTTGAAGATCGGCATGACGAAGCGTGGGTCGACCGCGTTCAGCACGTGGGTGATCCGGTGCTCGGCGCAGAGCGCGGCGACCGCCTCCGCCGAGGCCGCGTCGACCGTGACGGCGACGAAGCGGGAATCCTGGCCGGCGACCGCCCGCTCCGCCCGGCCGGCGTCGTGGTCGGCGACCACCATGGTCTCGAAGAACGCGCGCCGGGCCGCGATGGCGACGACGGCGGAGCCGACGCCACCGGCGCCGATGAGCAGGATGCGCATCAGGAATCGAACCCCAAACCAAGCCGATCGAGCGTACGGAGCCAGAGGTTGCGCCGCCCCTGTCGGGCGTCGGCGCGGGCCAGGGACCAACGGGTTAGCCCGATACCGGCCGCGCGAACCGGCTCGGGCGGGAACGGCAGCGGCTTGTCGCGGACCAGACCGAGCCGGGTCAGCGGGGTGTCCGCGCCGTCGAGCAGGTCGAGCATCACCCGGGCACCGAACCGGGTCGCGCCGACACCCAGCCCGGTGTACCCGGCCGCGTAGGCCAGCCGGCCGTCGTAGGCGGTGCCGAAGAACGGGCAGAACCGGGTGCAGGTGTCGATCACCCCGCCCCACCGGTGGCTGAACCGGAGGCCGTCAAGCTGCGGGAAGGTGGCGAAGAAGTGCTCGGCGAGGGCGGCGAAGGTCGCCTCCCGCTGTTCCAGTGCCGGTGCCACCCGGTTGCCGTAGTGGTAGACGGCGTCGTAGCCGCCGAAGAGGATCCGGTTGTCACCGGTGATCCGGTAGTAGTGGAACTGGTTGCCGGTGTCCGTCAGCCCCTGCCGGTTGCGCCAGCCGACGGCGGCCCGCTGCTCGGGGCGCAGCGGCTCGGTCATCAGCGCGTAGTCGTACACCGGCACGGTCCAGGCCCGCAGCCGGCGCAGCAGCGGCGGGAAGGCGTTGGTGGCCAGCACCACCCGACCGGCCCGCACCGACCCGGGCAGGTCGTCGGCGCCGACGGTACGCGCGTGCAGCGCGCCGCCGTCGCGGCGCAGACCGGTGACCCGGGTGTGTTCGTGGATCCGCACCCCCGCGTCGAGGCAGGCCCGGCGCAACCCCCAGGCCAGCCGCGCCGGGTCGAGCATCGCCACCCGGTCGCGGTCGGACAACCCGCCGAGGTACGTCGGCGAGTTCACCTCGGCGCGTACCTGCTCGCGGTCGAGCAGGGTCACGTCGTGGCCGTACCGGCGGGCCAGGGCCGCGTCCTGCGCCAGCCCGGCGAGCTGGTACGGCTCGACCGCCACGGCCAGTTCGCCGGTGCGCTCGAAGTCGCAGTCGATCCGGTGCTCTGCCACGGTGGCCTCGATCGCGGCGAGGTTCTCCCGGCCGAGCCGTTCCAGCTCGTCGATCTCGCCGGGGAACCGCTGCGCCCCGTTGGCCAGCCCGTGGGTCAGCGAGGCGGCACAGAACCCGCCGTTGCGCCCGGATGCCGCCCAGCCGCAGGTGCCCGCCTCGACCAGCAGCACCTCCCGCCCAGGGTCGGCCTGCCGGGCCAGCAGCGCGGCCCACAGGCCGCTGTAGCCGCCACCGACGACCAGCAGGTCGGCGCTGGTCGGGCCGGCCAGCGGCGGCAGCGGGTCGGGACGCTCGGGCCGGTCCAGCCAGTACGGCACGCGCGCCGCGTCGGCCAGGGCGGGATGCGCGGCGGTCATGACCGGCTTGTCGCACCGGGCACGGCAGTCGCGATCGCCGCCCGCCGGGCCTTCCGGCCGCGCATCGAACTGGCCAGCACCAGCAGCAGCGCGATGCCGAACATGGCCGTGCCGATGACGTTGACCTGTGGTGGGATGCCCCGCTGGGCGGCGCCCCAGACGTACATCGGGAACGTGACGGTGGTACCCGAGTTGAAGTTCGTGATGATGAAGTCGTCGAAGCTGAGCGAGAACGCCAGCAGAGCGGCGGCCACGATGCCGGGCAACACCAGCGGCAGGGTGACCCGCCGGAACGTCTGCCATTCGCTGGCGTACAGGTCCATCGCGGCCTCTTCCAGCCGCCGGTCCATGCCGCTCAGCCGCGCCTTCACGGTGACCACCACGAACGACACGCAGAACATCACGTGGGCGATGACGATGGTCCAGAAGCCGAGCGGCACCCCACCGGAGACGAAGAGGGCGAGCAGCGAGGTGCCCATCACCAGCTCCGGCGTGGCCATCGGCAGGAAGATCAGCACGTTGAGCCCGGACCGGCCCCGGAACCGGTGTCGGACCAGGGCGAACGCCATCAGCGTGCCGAGCACGGTGGCCGCCACGGTGGCGAGGAAGCCGATCTGCACGCTGCGCAGCACCGCGTCGCACATGTCGGAGGTGGCGCACGGGTTGCGCCAGTTGTCGAGGGTGAACTCGTTGAAGTCGTAGGACAGCCGGCTGGACGGCCGGTTGAACGACAGCCCGGCGACCACGGCGATCGGCAGGAACAGGTAGCCGAGCACCAGCAGCGCCACGCCCATCACCCAGTGCTGGGCGAACCACCGCGACACCCTCATAGGACTTCCTCCGTACCGGCGCGGCGGAGGTAGACGAAGACGACCACGAGGATCGCCGACATCAGCAGGAACGACAGCGCCGCGCCCTGCGGGTAGTCCAGCCGGACCAGGAACGCCGAGTCGATGACGTTTCCGATCATGTATTCCTTCGGCGTGCCCAGCAGTTCGGCGTTGATGTAGTCGCCGGTCGCCGGGATGAAGAAGAGCAGCGTGCCGGCGATCAGGCCGGGCATCGACAGCGGCAGGGTGACCCGACGGAACGTCTTGAGTGGGCTGGCGTACAGGTCGCTGGCGGCCTCCAGCAGCCGGTAGTCGAGCCGCTCCAGGCTGGCGTACAGCGGCAGCACCAGGAACGGCAGGAAGTTGTACGTCAGGCCGAGCACCACCGCGATCGGGGTGGCCAGCAGCCGCCCGTCGGGGCCGAGCAGGTGCACGTCGCGCAGCAGCCCGACCAGCCAGCCGTTGTCCGACAGGATCGTCTTCCAGGCCAGCGTGCGCACCAGGAAGCTGGTGAACATCGGGGCTATCACGCAGACCAGCAGCAGGTTCTTCCACCGGCCGGCCTTCTGCGCGATCGCGTACGCCAACGGGTAGCCCATCAGCAGCGCCAGCACCAGCGCGATGCCGGCGTAGAGGAACGACCGGCCGAACTGCGGCCAGTACGCCTGCAACGCGGTCGGGTAGTTACCGAAGGCCCAGGTCAGCGCGTACCCGGTGGAGAGCGAGCCGGTGGGGTCGTAGAGGCTGGCGGCGGCTAGCTGCACCAGCGGCACGGCGAAGAAGAGGAACAGCCAGGCCGCGCCGGGCAGCAGCAGCAGGTACGGCAGGAGCCGGTGTCGACCTCGGCGGGCAGCCGGCGGCGGCGACACCGGCTGCCCCGAGGCGGTGGGTACGTGAGCCAACGCGCTCATGAGGACGTGCCCACCGGCTCGTCGAGGATTCCGGTGGTGCGGTCGTCCTCGTCGGCGTGCCGGCCGAGCAGGAAGGCGTGCCCCGGATCCCAGTACGCCACGGCCCGGTCGCCCGGGGCGAACCGCTGCTGGCTGCCGCTGTTGGCGGCGAAGACGCTCAACTCGGTGCCCCAGCCGGTGCGCAGCAGGTACTGCGTGCTGACCCCGACGTAGGAGGCGTCGGTGATGGTCCCGTCGAGGTGCTGGCTGCCGGCGGGCACCTCGTCGGCGGAGCGGACCAGGTGCAGCTTCTCGGGGCGTACCCCGAGGTGGACCGGACCCTGGTCGGCGCGGGACCGGCGGGCGGGCACCGAGAACCGCGAGCCGTGCACGGTGACCAGCAGGTCGCCACCGTTGCCGCCGGTGGTCTCACCGGCGATGAGGTTGGACTGGCCGAGGAAGTTGGCCACGAACGCGGTCGCCGGGAACTCGTAGATCTCGGCCGGCGCGCCGAGCTGCTCGATCCGCCCGGCGTTCATCACCGCGACCGTGTCGGCCATCGTCATGGCCTCCTCCTGGTCGTGGGTGACGTGCACGAAGGTGATGCCGACCTCGGTCTGGATGCGCTTGAGTTCGATCTGCATCTGGCGGCGCAGTTTGAGATCGAGCGCGCCGAGCGGCTCGTCGAGCAGCAGCACCTGAGGCTGGTTGATCAGTGCCCGGGCCAGCGCGACCCGCTGCTGCTGGCCGCCGGAGAGCTGGGCGGGACGCCGCCGCTCGTACCCGTCGAGCTGCACCAGCGACAGCATCTCGCGGACCTGCCCGTCGACCGAACGGATGCCGCGCCGGCGTAGCCCGAAGGCCACGTTCTCGAAGATGTCCAGGTGCGGGAAGAGCGCGTAGCTCTGGAACACCGTGTTGACGGGCCGCTTGTACGGGCGTAGTCGGGCGATGTCCCGGTCGGCGAGCAGCACCTGCCCGCTGGTCGGCTCCTCCAGGCCGGCGATCATCCGCAGGGTGGTGGTCTTGCCGCAGCCGGACGCGCCGAGCAGGGCGAAGAAGGAGCCTTGTGGCACGGTCAGACTCAGGTCGTCGACTGCGGTGAAGGCGCCGAAGGTCTTGGTGAGGTTGGCCAGCCTCAGGTCGCCGGCCGGAGTCTCCGGTGCCATCGTCACGCTCCGATAACCTGCTGGAACTTGCCCTCGTACTCACGCTCCTGCTGCTCGTCCAGCGCCATGAAGACCCGCGACGTGGTGAGCATGGCCTCGTCCGGGAAGATCAGCGGGTTGGCGGCCAGCTCCGGGTCGATCTTCTCCATCTCCGCCTGCGCGCCCTGGACGGGGCAGATGTAGTTGACGTACGCGGCGAGTTGGGCGGCGACCGCCGGGTCGTAGTAGTAGTTGATCACCTCTTCGGCGTTGGCCTTGTGGGTGGCCCGGTTCGGCACGAGCATGTTGTCCGACCAGAGCATCACGCCCGAGTCGGGCACCACGAACTTGATCTGGTCGTCGTCGAAGCCGAGCTGGACGACGTCGCCGGACCAGCCGATACACGCGGCGATGTCCCCCTTGGCCAGGTCCGGGGCGTAGTCGTTGCCGGTGAACCGGCGGATCTGCCCGGAGTCGACGGCCCGCTTGAGCTTGTTGAGGGCGTCGTCGAACTGGCTGGCGGTGAAGTCCGCCGGGTTGTGGCCGTTCGACATCATCAGCAGGCCCATGGTGTCGCGCATCTCGCTGAGCGCGGTCACCTTGCCCTTGAGGTCGGCCCGGGTGAGCAGTTCGTCGACGGTACGGATCTCCTTGGCCACCCGGCCGTTGTAGGCGAGCCCGGCAAGGCCGGACTGCCACGGAATGGCCAGCTGGCTCTCCGCGTCGAAGGAGCGGTTGCGCAGCGACGGCAGCAGGTTGGCCTCGACGTTGGGCAGCTTCGCCTTGTCGAGCTTCTGGATCCAGCCGAGCCGGATCATCCGGGCGGCCATCCAGTCGGTGAGCACCATGACGTCCCGCCCGGTGCTCTGACAGGCGGCGAGCTGGTTCTGCACCTTCCCGAAGAACTCGTTGTTGTCGTTGACGTCCTCGGTGTAGTTCACCTGGATGCCCGTCTTGCTGACGAACCCGTCCAGGGTGGGGCGCTTCGACTCGTCGTCGTCGTCCACGTCCATGTACTGCGGCCAGTTGGAGAAGGCCAGCGTCTTCTCCGTACCGGACAGGTCCTCGCTGACACAGCCAGCCTCGGTCTGCTGCGCCCCGGGGGTGCCGCAGCCGGCCAGGGTGCCACCGGCGGCGAGCAGCGCGGCCGAGCCGAGGGTGCCGGTGAGCAGACCCCGCCGGGTCAGCGGCCGGAAGGCACTACGCATGTGACGACTCCTATGGGTGATCGTCGGCGGCGGGACGGGGGTGGCGCGCCGGCTGGAGGTCAATGGCGATGGACGACTGATCCTGACATGAGCAAACCTCACTCACAAGGGATTCCGTTGCAGGATTAGCTCTGGACGACGAATTACGCCAGACCGCCCGCTGGCATTAGGCTCAGCCCGGTGACGGACATGGGGAGCGGTCGATGACGAACCGGCAACAGGACAACGGCAACGGCGGGCGCCGGGTGAACGTGCGGGAGGGCGCGAGCCACGCCCTGCTCGACGACGTGGCGAAGCAGATCATCGAGCAGTTGCAGGAGGACGGTCGCCGCCCGTACGCCACCATCGGCAAGGCGGTGGGGCTCTCCGAGGCGGCGGTACGCCAGCGCGTACAGCGTCTGCTCGACGCCGGGGTGATGCAGATCGTCGCGGTGACCGATCCGCTCCAGCTCGGGTTCCCCCGGCAGGCCATGATCGGTCTGCGCACCGACGGTGACCTGGAGAGCGTGGCCGACCGCATCGCCGAACTCGACGAGATCGACTACGTGGTGATCACCGCCGGCTCGTTCGACCTGCTGGCGGAGGTGGTCTGCCGCAACGACGAGCACCTGCTGGAGATCCTGCAACGGCTGCGCGCGGTCCCCGGCGTGCTGTCGACCGAGGCGTTCGTCTACCTCAAGCTACGCAAGCAGACCTACACCTGGGGCACCGCCTGACGCTGACCGGCTGGCTTGCTGACCGACTGGCTGGCTTGCTGACCGACTGGCTGGCTTGATCAACGCCAGTTCGGCGGGATGGGGGTATCCCGTCGCCAACGACCCCGCCATTTCGGCGGAACGGAGTCGATCAACCGGGCGGGCGACCGACCGGGGTGGGCGATCAGTCGGGGTGGGCGATCAGTCGGGGTGGGCGATGGGCGATCAGTCGGTGGACCGGTGCGCGGTGGCGGCGACAAAGGCGCGCCAGGCGGTCGGGGTGACGGCCAGGGTGCCGCCGTCGCGGGCTTTGCTGTCGCGCACCAGGACCCGGCCGGGCAGGTTGTCGGCCACCTCGACACAGTCGCCGCCGTTGTTGCTGCTGCGGGTGGCGGTGCGCCAGCGGGCGCCGGTCATCTCCATGTCGTCGCCGCCCTCCGCCTCAGAGGCGCTGCCTGGCTCGGGCGACGAACGCCTGCCAAGCGGTCGGGGTGAAGGCCAGGGTGCCGCCGTCGCGGGCCTTGCTGTCGCGCACCAGGACCCGGCCGGGCAGGTTGTCGGCCACCTCGACACAGTTGCCGCCGTTGTTGCTGCTGCGGGTGGCGGTGCGCCAGCGGGCGTCGGTCATCTCCATGTCGTCGCCACTTCCCTGATCAGCTCGATGGACCGCCGACGGGGCAGCGCCTCACCGGTGACGCTCTCCCATCTCCCGCCCAGGCTAGCAAGGTCGGCACGCTCGGTCACCACCTGACCGCGAAGCTGATTGTCCAGATAGGCCACCTCGGCACCGTCCGGCATCCGGGCCAGCACGAACGGCCCGGCCAGGCCGGTGTGCCACGGATTCTCCGCCGGGATCACCCGGACCTGCAGGTGCTCCCGCTCGCCGAGGGCGGCGAGGTGAGCCAACTGCCCGGCCATCACGCCCGGATCGTGGCCCACCCGCCGACGCAGCACCACCTCGTCGAGGACCGCCACGAACTGGAGTGGCACCTCGCGCTCCAGCACCCGCTGCCGGGCCAACCGCGCCGCCACGATCTCCTCGACCTCCGTCGGCGGCAGCAGGCCGCCGGTGGCCAGCACCGCTCGGGCGTACGCCTCGGTCTGCAGCAGGCCCGGCACGAGCAGCGGCTCATACGACCGGAGGGACCGGGCGTCCTGCTCCAGCTCCGCCCAGGCCCGGAACCAGGGCAGGTCTCGGCGGCGGAACGGCTCCGGCCAGAGCTCCTTGGCCCTGCGCCCGAGGATGTTGGCGACGGCGATCCGGGTCCGGGGATGCGGTATCCGCCCGTCTGCCAACCAGCGGGCCGCCGTCTTCGGGTCGACGCCCACCTTCCCGGCCAACGACTCGGCCGTCTCGCCCCGGTCCGCCATCGCCACCCGCAACGCCTCGTTGCCCATCGCACCCTCCCGACTCGCGTCACCCTGCGGCGCAGGCTAGTCACCGCCGGTTGCCGTGTCCGCCCACCGCCGGCGTGTTGCGGCCCGGACTGTTTCAGCGCACCCGAGGTGCGACCCGGATGCCCCCGAAGTGCCCTGGACCCGCCCCGCCCCGCCCCGCCGCCGGCCGCACGGCGGGCAAGGGCCGGGCGGCGGGCAGGGCAGGGGCCAGGCGGCGGGCAGGGCGGCGGGCAGGTGCGGCAGGGCGGCCGGCAGGCCGGCAGGCAGGTGCGGCAGGCCGGACCGGTGATGCGGATTCAGTTGCCGAAGACACCTGGCTTCGCTAAATCCGTTGCATCACGCCTTCCGGGCAACCGATAGCACTTGCTTTGTGGCCTCGCGCTGTGGGATAACCGTGGGCAGAGCGGCCGGTGACCCCTGACCGGCCCGAGAACCGATGGGGCTGACATGGCCAACGCCACCGACCACCTCTGGATGCACTTCACCCGGATGGCGAGCTACTCCGCCGGTGAGGTGCCGACCATCGTCCGCGGCGAGGGCACCTACGTCTGGGACGCGCAGGGCCGCCGCTATCTGGACGGGCTCGCCGGCCTCTTCGTCGTCAACGCCGGCCACGGCCGCACCGAGCTGGCCGAGGCCGCCGCGAAGCAGGCCGGCGAGCTGGCCTACTTCCCACTCTGGTCGTACGCGCACCCGAAGGCGGTGGAGCTGGCCGAGAAGATCGCCACGCTGACCCCCGGCGACCTGAACCGGGTCTTCTTCACCACCGGCGGTTCCGAGGCGGTCGAGGCGGCCTGGAAGCTGGCCCGGGCCTACTTCAAGCGGACCGGCAAGCCGACCAAGCACAAGGTGGTCAGCCGGTACATCGCCTACCACGGCACCTCGATGGGCGCTTTGTCGATCACCGGGCTGCCCGGCATCAAGACCGACTTCGAGCCGTTGGTGCCGGGCGGCATCAAGGTGCCGAACACGAACTTCTACCGGGCCCCGGAGCACGGCGACGACCCGGTGGCGTTCGGCCGGTGGGCCGCCGAGGAGATCGGCCGCGCCATCGAGCGGGAGGGGCCGGAGACCGTCGCCGCGGTCTTCCTGGAGCCGGTGCAGAACTCGGGCGGGTGTTTCCCGCCGCCGCCCGGCTACTTCGAGCGGGTCCGCGAGATCTGCGACGCGTACGACGTGCTGCTGGTCAGCGACGAGGTGATCTGCTCGTGGGGCCGGCTCGGCGAGTACTTCGGCGCCGTCCGCTACGGCTACCAGCCCGACATCATCACCACCGCCAAGGGCATCACCTCGGGCTACGCCCCGCTCGGCGCGATGATCGCCAGCGACCGGCTGATGGAG
Source organism: Micromonospora phaseoli (assembly GCF_900109115.1). Classification (GTDB taxonomy): domain Bacteria; phylum Actinomycetota; class Actinomycetes; order Mycobacteriales; family Micromonosporaceae; genus Micromonospora; species Micromonospora phaseoli. The sequence goes on along the minus strand of NZ_FNYV01000005.1, from coordinate 375,223 downwards.
CCGTTCCTCACCGAGACCGGCATGTTCGCCCACGGGGTGACCTTCGGCGGCCACCCGGTCTCCTGCGCGGTGGCCCTGGCCAACCTGGAGGTCTTCGCCCGCGAGGACCTGATCGGGCACGTACGCGCCAACGAGGCGGCGTTCCGCGCCACCCTGGAGAAGCTGCACGATCTGCCGATCGTCGGTGACGTCCGGGGCGACGGCTACTTCTACGGCATCGAGCTGGTCAAGGACAAGACGACGCGGGAGACCTTCGACGAGGCCGAGTCGGAGCGGCTGCTGCGTGGCTTCCTCTCCGGCGCCCTGTTCTCCGCCGGGTTGTACTGCCGCGCCGACGACCGGGGTGACCCGGTGGTGCAGCTCGCCCCGCCGCTGATCGCCGGGCAGGAGCAGTTCGACGAGATCGAGCAGATCCTGCGGGCCGTACTCACCGAGGCGTGGTCCCGGCTCTAGCATCCACCTCCGGTCGGGTCCGGTCGCCGGTGCGGCCGGTTCCGGCCGGCACCCTCAGGAGTGGACCGTGCGCTACCAGGACCTGTCGTACTGGCTGTCCACCGTGGACGAGCCGATCACCGCGCGCCCCGCGCTGACCGGGGATGCCGACGCCGACGTGGTGATCGTGGGGGCCGGCTACACCGGGCTGTGGACGGCCTACTACCTGACCCAGGCCGACCCCACGCTGCGGATCGTGGTGCTGGAGCGGCAGGTGGCCGGCTTCGGAGCCTCCGGCCGCAACGGTGGCTGGTGCTCGGCGCTGTTGCCCACCTCGTTGACCGCGCTGGCCCGCCGGCACGGTCGGGACGCCGCGATCGCCATGCAGCGGACCATGCACGGCACGGTGCGCGAGATCGGCCGGGTGGTCGCGGCGGAGGGCATCGACTGCCACTGGGCGTACGGCGGAACGGTGGTGCTCGCCCGCAGCGAACCGCAACTGGACCGGGCCCGAGCGGCGGTGGCGGAGGCACGGGAGTTCGGTTTCGGTCCGGCCGACCTCGACCTGCTCGGCCCCGACGAGGCCGCGACCCGGTGCTCCGCCGAGGGGGTACGCGCGGCCACCTACACGCCGCACTGCGCGGCGGTGCATCCGGCGCGGCTGGTACGCGGCCTGGCGCGGGCGGTCGAGCGCCGGGGAGTGACCATCCACGAGCGGACCCCGGTCACCCGGATCGACTCCGGTGGGGCGGTCACCCCGGCCGGCACGGTGCGGGCCCCGGTGGTGGTTCGGGCCACCGAGGGGTACACCCCGGGTCTGTCCGGGTACCGGCGCGCCATCGCACCGGTCTACTCACTGATGATCGCGACCGAGCCGTTGCCGGCGGCGGCGTGGGAGCGGATCGGGCTCGCCGAGCGGGAGACCTTCTCGGACCACCGGCACGTCATCGTCTACGGCCAACGCACCGCCGACGGGCGGCTGGCCTTCGGTGGCAGGGGTGCGCCGTACCATTTCGGATCCCGGGTCCGGCCGGACTTCGACCGGGAGCCACGGGTCTTCGCCGCACTGCGGCGTACGCTCGGCGAACTCTTCCCGATGCTCGGCCCGGACGTGCCGGTGAGCCACAGCTGGGGTGGGCCGCTCGGGGTGGCGCGGGACTGGTCCGCCTCGGTCGGCTACGACCGGGCCAGCGGGTTGGCCTGGGCCGGCGGGTATGTCGGCGACGGTGTCGGCACCAGCAACCTGGCCGGGCGTACGCTGGCCGACCTGATCCGGGGCGAGCACACCGAGCTGACCGGCCTGCCCTGGGTCAACCACCGCTCTCCGAGGTGGGAGCCGGAGCCGCTGCGCTGGCTCGCGGTCAATGCCGGCCTACGGGTGATGCTCTCCGCCGACGAGGTCGAGTCCCGCACCGGCCGCCCGTCCCGCCGCGCCGCCACCCTCGCCCACCTCCTCGGCCACTAACCCACCCCACCCCACCCCACCCCTACGACCTACGGTGTTGATCAAGAGGTTTTGGTCAGCATTTTTGCCCGAGCCCGACCAAAACTTCTTGATCAACACTGAGGGGCCGGGGTGGGGTGGGTTAGTGGGTGGGGGGGATTACGCGGAGGTGGCCGCGGCGGGAGGTGGGGGGTGTGCGGTGCTGGTCCTGGTCGTCCTGCGGGGGGCGGGGGGCCGGGCGTGCGGCTTCGCGGACCGCCTCGGCGAGCGCCACCAGGTCATCCGTGGTGGGCGGTGGCGGCTCGAACTCGCCCTCGTGCCGGACCACCTCCCAGCCGCGCGGGGCGGTCAGGCTGCGGGCATGCGGCTCGCAGAGGTCGTACGTGTGTGGCTCGGCGAAGGCGGCCAGCGGCCCCACCACGGCGGTCGACTCGTTGTAGACATAGGTCAGCGTGGCGACCGCTTGCCGGGGGCAGCCGTTACGGGAGCAGCGCCGTGGTGACCTCACGGGCGCAGGGTATCTCCATTACCGGCTCCGGCGCACTGGTTCGCGTTACGACACGCCCGTCTTGGTGATCACATTTCCACCCGGTGCCGCGGCGCGCCACGCTGCCGGCGCTGATGCGGCCCGGGGCCGCCCGGACGCTACTCTTTGGCTCATGACGAGCCCGGAGAACCGCCGCCCCGGCCCCGGCCGGCGCGCTCACCGCGACCGGCACGGGCGCGGTCTGCGCGGGCGGTTGGTGCCGGCCACCGTGCCGCTGGCGCGTACCAAGGCGGAGATCTTCGACGACCTGGTGCTGGACACCGTCGAGGCGCTCGAACGCCGATTCGCCAAGGAGCTGGCCGGCGTCGAGTTCGCCGTCGAGGACGTGCCGCCCGACCTGAACGTCTACGACTCCGACGTGCTGGAGGACGGCGAGGTGCCGCTCGCCCGGCTGCTGCCGGGCCGACCGGGTCGCCAGGAGGTGCCGCCGCGGATCGTGTTGTACCGGCGACCGCTGGAGTTCCGGGCGATGGATCGGGAAGATCTCGCCGACCTGGTCCACGACGTGATCATCGAGCAGGTGGCGAACCTGCTCGGTGTCGACCCGGACGAACTGGCCTGAGCGTCGGTCGACCCCGGGCGGGACGGCCCCCAACCGTCCCCACCCGAGACGCGTCAGGCCACCCGACGCTTGAGCTTGCGCCGCTCCCGCTCGGAGAGCCCACCCCAGATCCCGAACCGCTCGTCGTGCCCGAGAGCGTATTCGAGGCATTCCGTCTTGACCTCGCACCGCGAGCAGATCCGCTTCGCCTCGCGGGTCGAACCGCCCTTCTCGGGAAAGAACGCCTCCGGGTCGGTCTGCGAGCACAACGCCCGCTCCTGCCACTCCGGCGCGTTTCCGAGCAGGTCGGCCGCCTCAAGCTGGCCGTCCATCTGTTGCCTCCTTGTCGCGCACCGGCGTCATCGCCGCTGCAACCCCCCACGCGAAAGGCGTGCTTTGTCCGTCCGGTCCGTTTTGATGCGCTCCGTGCGAACAACCCCATTCAAATTACACGCGTGTAATACGTGCGCCGTCAAGCCAAACTTGATAATGGAGTCGCCCTCCCGACACGCACCCGGCTGACCGCCCGGACCACCCTGTCTCGCCCTGCCCTATCGATTCAGACCCCGGCCGAGTAACGCCCTCCCCGGCGAGTTGCCCGACTTTTCTCCCGTGGCGCGCGGCGCGCGACAGGGGTGATCGAGGCCCACACCGGCCCCAGGAGGAGCCCCGCCAAGATCGATTGATCTTGAACCGCAAGGTTAGCCCGACTTCGCCAACCCCGCCCGTCGGGCCCGCGCACAACGACCGCGTCCCGCCCACATTGTGGACGGGACGCGGTCGTAGAAGGGCGCCGGCGAGGTCAGTCCGCCGCCGCGGGTGCCCTGGTGGGCAAGGCGAACTCGGCTACGACGCCACCGGTCACGGTGACCGATCCGACAGGCGTGTCATTGTCCCACCAGACGGTATAGGTGCCCGCCGGCAGATCCGGGTAGACGGCACTGTGGAACGTGCCGTCCCGGACCTGCCGCTCCCGTACGGCGGAGTGCGTACGCGGGTCGCCGTCCCGGTCGGTCCGGCTCACCTCGATCTCCCGGCCGAGCAACTGACGTCCGGTGTAGATGATCAGGGCGCCGGTGTCGCCACCCAGATCGAGCACGACGGTCGCGGTCCCCGAGGGACCGTACGTGTGCGAGTGCTCGTGTTCGGCCATCTCCCCACCTCCTGCTCAGGAATCCACCGACGGGTTGTTGAACCCGTCGTACGGCGTACCGAGGAACGGAAAGTTGCGCAGGAAGGGCGCGGTCACGTCCGCAGCGCTCAGCCCCGGCGTCACCGCCGCCGCCGCGGCGTCGGGCTGGAACTTCCGGTCCACCAGCGGCACGGTCAGCCCGGCGATGGCCCGCAGCGCGATCGTCACCACGTCGTCGGTGACCCGCCGGCCGTTCGGGAAGCCCGCCAGGTCACCACCGAGCAGACCGAACCGGTTCGGCCGGCTCGCCGGCGGGATCGCCGTGTTCAACCGCAGCAGGTCGGCCTGGACGTCCCCGGTCACGTTGGTGAACCCGTCGATCAGCCCCTCCGGGATGCCGGTGAGCAGGATGGCGACCAGGTCCGCCCGCGCCTTCTTCGACTTGTTCAGCTCGTCCAGATTGGGGAAGACGTCCGGGTAGAGCACCGGGAGCAGGGCGGCCAGCTCCGGCCGCTCGACGAACTGCGCGAACCGCTTGTCCTCCGAGGGAGGCAGGGTGTTCCACAGGTCCTTCTGCGCCATCGGCACGATGACCTCGTTGAACAGTGGATTGCCCAACCTGGACACCTGGGTGAACGGTCCGGCGTTGGTGTCCGCCGCCGCCCGGTCACCGAGCACCCGCACCTGCCGGCGGGACGCCGAGGTCCAGACACCTATCACCGAGGCGGGCTCCTGCCAGTGGTACCGCTCGGCGCGACGGCGGACCCGACCCAGCGGCACCTGGAGCGCCAGGCTGTGCACGTTCATCCGGTCGGTGGCGTTGACCGGCTCACCGGCATCCTTGAAGATCTTCTTCCCGGCCACGTGCAGCTGCTGGAACGGCCGCAGCGTACCCAGATCGAAGATCGCGCCCAGGTCGACGAAGAAGCCGTCCGCGCGCTGCCCGGCGAACACCCGCTCCCCGGTGGAGAGCTTGAAGGTGGCCTGGCGCACCAGCTCGCCGTACTTCGGAGTGGACAGTGGGCCGACGTTGCACGGCGGGCAGGGCAGCTTGCGCGCCAACCGCTCCTGCTTGCCCCCGATGATCCGGGTCAGGCTGTAGAACTGCCGCCGGTTCCAGTTCTCGCTGTCCAGGGCGTCGATCGGCCCGGTGTTGTAGAGAAAACTGTTCGGATTCGTGATTTCGGTGGTGAATTCGAATCGGTAGGTGACGTCCGGTCGACCGTCACCGTTGTTGTCGATATGGATCTCGTATCGCACGTCGTCGCCGAACTCGAAGAAGTTCGGCCCACCGGAGGGCAGTTGCAGCGGTACGTAGTTGGCAATCAACGTCACCGTGTCCGGGCGGTCCGGGGTGACGAACGCGTACAGGTCGGATGAATCGGCGACCGGATCCTTGGCGATCTCCGGTGCCTCGCGGTGTGAAGACATGAAGGACCCACCTCACTGGGCGAAAAAGTGAATTCGATGGCCGGCCGGGCGCCGAGAGCCTGCGCCGGGCTGGAGGACGCCGGCCGCGGTGTGGCGGGCGGGCGGAGGAGGCTCAGCGCCGGTGGCGGGGCCGATCGGGCCGGGCGGCAGCGCGTACCGCGGCCGGTGCGGCGTGGCGGGGACGGACGGGCATCGGGCTCAGCGCCGGGCGGCGGCGCGGCGCAGCCGGTCCGCCAGACCCCGATCGCGTACCTCGATGCGGGACTCGCCGACGAACACGTCCATGGTGCCCGACCGGGCGTCCCGCAGGTGCACGACGATCGTCTCGTCGACGCCGGCCGCCGCCTTGTCGTCACCGTCTCCGGCGAGCGACAGCCCCGGTACGGCGAGGGCAGCAGCCCCGAGTGTGGCGCTGGCGGCCGCCGTCAGCGTCTGCCGGCGGGTCAGTTTCGGCCAGCGCCGCTTCCGCTTCTCAGTAATCATGGCTACCTTTCCGGCGGCGGCGCGCACGCGCCCGCGTCAGCGAACGGGGCCCGCGACAGCGCTCGCCGGCCCCCTGCAGGGGTGCCGGCGGCGGTCCTCGCCGCTACCGTCGCCGGCATCGACAGGTACGGCCGGCGCCGGAAGATGGTTCGACGCTACGTGGCGAGGTGACCGTACGCAGTCGTGCGCCTACGCGCGGGCCGCCCGGCCGCCGTCGCGATCGCGCGCAGCTGCTCCTCGGTACGCGCCGATCCGTTGCCGGAGCCCGCCATCCGGGAGATGGTCTCCTCCATCAGGGTGCCGCCCAGGTCGTTGCAGCCACTGCGGAGCAGCTCCGCCGTACCGGCGTCGCCGAGCTTCACCCACGAGCACTGGATGTTGTCGATCCGGCCGTGCAGCAGCACCCGCGCCATCGCGTGCACCACCCGGTTCTCCCGCCAGGTGGGCCCCGGCCGGGCGATGCCGGCGAGGTAGATCGGGGCGTTGGTGTGCACGAACGGCAGCGCCACGAACTCGGTGAAGCCGCGGGTGCGGTCCTGCACCCCGGCCAGCACCCGGAAGTGGGCCAGCCACTGGCCAGGGTGGTCGACGTGGCCGTACATCATCGTGGAGCTGGACCGGATGCCCAGCTCGTGGGCCGTGCTGACCACCTCGACCCAGGCGGCCGTCGGCAGCTTGCCCTTGGTCAGCACCCAGCGCACCTCGTCGTCGAGGATCTCCGCCGCGGTACCCGGAATGGTGTCCAGCCCCGCATCCCGCAACCCGGTCAGCCACTCCCGCACCGACCCGCCGGCCTTGGCGGCGGCGGTCACGATCTCCATCGGCGAGAAGGCGTGCACGTGCATCTGCGGCACCCGCGCCTTGATCGCCCGGACCAGGTCGGCGTAGATGGTCACCGGCAGCTTCGGGTCGATGCCGCCCTGTAGGCAGACCTCGCTGGCGCCGGCCTCCCACGCCTCCTGCGCCCGGTCGGCGACCTGCTCCACCGACAGCCGGTACGCGTCTGCGTCGCGTTCCCGCTGGGCGAAGGCGCAGAACCGGCAACCCACGTAGCAGACGTTACTGAAGTTGATGTTGCGGTTGACCACGTAGGTGACGTCGTCGCCGACCGCCACCCGACGCAGCTCGTCGGCGGTGCGACACAGCTCGTCCAGCGCCGGCCCGTCCGCGGCGAACAGGGCGAGCGCGGCGTCGGAGTGCCGGGGCTCCAGCAACGCCGCCGGGTCCTCCGTGGCCAGCCGCAGCCCGGCCCGCAGGTCGGCGTCGCCAAAGCCTGCGGTGGCCTGCCGGCCGACCTTCGCGGCCACCTCCGACCAGTCGCCGTAGACGTGGTCGAAGTCGCCCCGCCGATCCGCCGTACGGCCGACGGTGTCGATGGTGGCGTGCAGGTCGCTGCGACCGCCGTACGTCTCGTCGGGCTCCTGCCACGGCCGACCCACCGGTCGGGCCGACTCGACGGCCAGCCCGGTCTCCGGGTCCGCCAGCGCCGCGACGTGCGGCAGCAGGCGCGGATCCAACCACGGCTCGCCGGCAGCGACGTACTCCGGGTAGACCGTCAGCCGCTCACGCAGGGTGAAGCCGGCGGCGGCGGTACGCTCCGCCAACTCGTCCAGCTCCGGCCAGGGGCGCTCCGGGTTGACGTGATCCGGGGTCACCGGGGACACCCCGCCCCAGTCGTCGATGCCGGCCCGCAGCAGCAGGTCGTACTCGCCGGCGATCAGGTTCGGGGGCGCCTGGATCCGGGCCTTCGGCCCGAGCAGCACCCGCGCCACCGCCACGGTGGCGGCAAGATCGTGCAGCTCGGCGTCGGGCATCCCGCGCATCGCCGTGTCGGGCTTGGCGCGGAAGTTCTGCACGATCACCTCCTGGAGGTGGCCGTACTCCCGGTGCGCCCGCCGCATCGCGAAGATGGCATCGACCCGCTCGGCGAGGGTCTCGCCGATGCCGATCAGGATGCCCGTGGTGAACGGCACGCCGACCCGCCCGGCATCGTCCAACACCCGCAACCGGACGGCCGGTTCCTTGTCCGGCGACCCGTGGTGCGGGCCGCCCGGTGAGGACCAGAGCCTCGTCGCCGTGGTCTCCAGCATCATTCCCATGCTGGGCGCGACCGGCTTGAGTCGTTGCAGCTCCGACCAGGAGAGCACGCCCGGATTGAGGTGCGGCAACAGGCCGGTCTCCTCCAGCACCGCGACCGCACAGGCACGCAGGTAGTCCAGGGTGGACTCGTAGCCCCGTTCGTCAAGCCACTGCCGGGCCGCCGGCCAGCGCGCCTCCGGCCGATCGCCGAGGGTGAACAGGGCCTCCTTGCAGCCCTGCGCCGCGCCGGCCCGGGCGATGGCGAGCACCTCGTCGCGGTCGAGGAAGGCCGCCGGCAGCCGGTGCGGCACGGTGGCGAAGGTGCAGTAGTGGCAGCGGTCCCGGCACAGCCGGGTCAGCGGGATGAAGACCTTCTTCGAGTACGTCACCACGCCGGGCCGACCGGCGTCGCGCAGACCCGCGTCACGGACCGCCCCGGCGATGCCGAGCAACTCGTCCAGGGCCGAGCCCCGGGCCGCCAGCAGTGCCGACGCCTCATCGACGTCGAGCGCCCGCCCGGCAGCGGCCCGGCGCAGCGCCCGCCGAACGCCCGCGTCGCCCGACCCGGACTCGCTCCGATCAACCATCCGCCCAGCCTATGCGCTACCACCGGGTGCAGTCTCCGCCCCGTGGTCAACCGCACGCGGTCCGGCCCTGCCCGTGCTCCACAAGGCTCGCCCGAGCGAGCCGGGGCCCAGGCGGTCTTATGAAACACGGGCCGGCGTCGTCAGCGGGGGCTGTCGCCCGGGTCGATCCGCTGGGTGCGGTCGGCGTCGCCGTCGGCCGGTCGCTCGGCACCCTGACGCGGGATGCTCTGGGTCGGATCCGCCGCGGCCGGCTGTCCGAACGGCGGCGCGGCCGGCTGCCCGAACGGCGGCCCGGCCGGCTGCCCGAACGGCGGCCCGGCCGGCGGCGAGGAGGGTGCGGCGGCCGGCTGACCGGGCGGCGGCCCGGCCGGTGCGGACGGCGCTGCCGGTGGCACCGCCGGCTGACCGTGCGGCGGCCAGGTGTGCGGTGACTCGGGCGGCCCTCCGGCCGAGGGCACCTGGCCGGCCGTCGGCCGACCCGGCTGACCACCGGACTCGCTGCCGGGCTGGCCCACCGTCGGGTAGCCGCCGGTGGCGTAGTCGCCGGGCCGGCTGCCGGTGGGGTAGTAGCCGGCGGGCTGGCCGCCACCGGGGTGACCCGGGTGCCCGGCTCCGGGGTAGCCGGCGGACTGATCGCCACCCGGCCAACCGCCCGGCTGGGCCGGCGGCGACCACCCACCGCTCTGGTAACCGGACTGACCCGGGCCGCCCGGCTGCGGCCAACCCGGCTGCGGCGTGCCGTACACGCCGGGCTCCGGCTTCGGCCGGGGCACGTGGTACAGCCGCTGCCAGACGCTCCACACCACGTACCCGGCCGCCGCGAAGAGCGCCACCCAGGCCGCTCGGGTGAGCATGCCGGTCATCGCGTCGAAGACCTGGCCCTCGGCCAACCGGCCGACCACCCAGATCAGCAGCGTCAGGCCGCCGAGCACGGCGCTGGCGACGTACTCGCCCAGCGCCACCTGCGTGATCAGTTTCGCCCGTGGGACGACCGGGGCCAGGTGGGTGGCCAGCAACACGGCCAGCACCGGCAGGACGACCGCCTCCACCCCGATGAAGGCGAAGAAGGAGCTCGCGGCACGCCCGGTCACCGTGCTGTAGGCGCCCTGCGGCGTGAGCAGCCGGATCAACCCGACGAAGAGGAAGACGGCGTTCGCGCCCAGGAGCACGATGGCGACGAGTTCACGCAGCGGCCCGGTCACCTGGCGGGCCGGGGTCGGGTCGGTGGGCGGGGGCTCGGCGGGGCTGGTCACGAACTCTCCCTGGGGCGAAAGCGGACAGATGCCGACGTGAGCCTAGTCTCCCCGGGCACCCCGATGCCGGAGGCGTCACGTAGGCGAGGATGGTCGGATGCGGATCGTGGTTCTGACCGGGGGAATCGGCGGTGCTCGGTTCCTGCTCGGGGTGCGGGCGTACGCCCGCGAGGTGGGTGCCGAGGTGACCGCCGTCGTCAACGTCGGCGACGACCTGCGCCTGCACGGGCTCCGGATCTGCCCGGACCTGGACAGCGTGCTCTACACCCTCGGCGGTGGTGCCGATCCGGAGCGAGGTTGGGGCCGGGCCGGAGAGACCTGGACGATCAAGACCGAACTGGCCGCGTACGGGGTCGAGCCGAGCTGGTTCGGTCTCGGCGACAAGGACATCGCCACCCATCTGGTACGCACCACCATGCTGGACGCCGGATATCCGCTGCACCAGGTCGTCGACGCGCTGGCGACGCGCTGGCAGCCGGGCGTACGCCTGCTGCCGGCGACCGACGACCGCCTGGAGACCCACGCTGTGGTCAGCGACGGCGGGCAGCGGGCGATCCACTTCCAGGAGTGGTGGGTCCGGCACCGGGCGCAGCTCCCCACCCACCGGTTCGTCTTCGTCGGCGCGGAGGCGGCGAAGCCCGCGCCCGGTGTGACGGAGGCGATCGCCGGCGCCGACGTGGTGCTGCTGGCGCCGAGCAACCCGGTGGTCAGCATCGCGCCGATCCTGGCCGTGCCGGGCATTCGGGAGGCGGTGACGGACGGTCCCGCCCCGGTGGTGGGCGTGTCACCGATCATCGGTGGCGCACCGGTGCGCGGCATGGCCGACCGCTGCCTGGCGGTGGTCGGCGTCGAGTGCAGCGCCGCCGGGGTCGGCGGGTTGTACGGGGGCCGGGCCAGCGGTGGCCTGCTCGACGGCTGGCTGGTGGCGGAGGAGGACGCGGGCGCGATGGTGCCGGACGTGACCGTCCGCGCGGTGCCGCTGAGGATGACCGACGAGGCGACGACGGCGGCGATGGTCCGCGCGGCGGTGGAGTTGACGTGAGACTGGAGATACTTCCGGTGCCCGGCATCGGGCACGTGACCGAGGGCGACGACCTGGCGGCGCTGATCGGTGGCGCGGCACCCTGGCTGCGCGACGGTGACGTGCTGGTGGTCACCAGCAAGATCGTTTCGAAGGCCGAGGGGCGGTTGGTGGACGTCCCGGCGGACGGTCCGGACCGGCAGGCGGCCCGGGACGAGGTGCTGGCGGCGGAGAGCGTCCGGGTGGTGGCGGCCCGGGGCACCACCCAGATCGTGCAGACCCGCCACGGCTTCGTGATGGCCGCGGCGGGGATCGACGCCTCCAACGTCGACAAGACCCGGTTGGTGCTGCTTCCGGAGGACCCGGACGCCTCGGCCCGGGCGCTGCGGGCCGGCCTGCGCGAGCGCAACGGCGTGGACGTGGCGGTGGTGATCAGCGACACGATGGGCCGCCCCTGGCGCAACGGGCTGACCGACGTGGCCCTCGGTGTCGCCGGAATGGACGCCATCCGCGACCACCGGGGCGAGGTCGACCCGTACGGCAACGAGCTGGTGCTGACCCAGATGGCCGTGGTCGACGAGTTGGCCGCGGCGGGCGAACTGATCAAGGGCAAGTGCGACCAGCTGCCGGTGGCGGTGGTCCGCGGCTACCTGTCCGCGCCGCTGACGGAGAACACCGACGGGGCCAGGGCGTTGATCCGGGACGCCTCGATGGACCTCTTCTCGCTCGGCACCGCGGAGGCAAAGGCCGCTGGCCTCCTCGCCGCCGCCACCCTGCCGGATCAGCCGGGCGGCGTAGCGGCCGACCGGGCGGCGGTGGACCGGGCGATCGCCATCGTCGCCGACGTGGTCGCCCCCGGCACGGTCTTCACCCAGGTCACCGACGCCGACGTACGCAGCGGGCTGGTCGCCACGGTGCCGGGCTGGCCGACACACGCCACCGGTCTGGTGCTCTGTTCACCACCGACCCCGGTGGGGCCGGTCCAACTGGTCCGCTTCGGCACGGACGTACAGCGCCTGCGTACCGCCCTCGCGGCAGAGGGCGTCCCCACCCAGCTCCTGCCCCCGCCCGGCGGCACCACCGCCGCCGCCACCCTTGCCCTCTGACGGTCACATCAGTGGTTGAGCACGTCGCGGCCCAGCGGGGTGAGGGTGTGCAGCACGGTGTTGCGGTCACGGTGGCTGACCAGCAGGCCCGCGTTGCGTAGCACGGTGGTGTGCTGGCTGGCGGCGGCCGGCGAGATGCTCAGCCGGCGCGCCAACTCGCCGGTGGTGCAGCCGTCGTCGCTGGCGGCCAGGACCGCCGCCCGGTTACGCCCGAGCAAGGCGGCCAGCGCCGTCCGGCCGGCGCCGCCCGGCCCGGCCCCGTCGTCGGCGGTCAGCCCGCCCAACCGGTCCACCGGGTAGACCAGTACCGGGGGCAGTTTCGGGTCGACCAGCGCGACCGGCGTGTTCGCACAGAAGAACGACGGCACCAGCAGCAGCCCCCGACCCTGCAGGTGCAGCTCTCGGGTGCTCGGATAGCCGGGGATTTCCAACACGCCCGGCTCCCAGCGCACCCCCGGAAGAAGGGTGCTCAGCAGCCCCTCGATGCCACCGTCGAGCATGGCCCGCGCCCGCCGGGCCCGGTCGGCCTCCACCGCACTCTGGACCCGCGACCAGTACGGCCCGAGGGCCAGTTCGCGGTAGCGGCCAATGGTCGTGGCCAGGTGCGCCAGGGCGTCCGGTTCGCCCCGGGCCAGAGCGGCGGCACCGGCCGGCATGCCCCGACTCTTGGCGAGCAACGTCAGGTCGCGTTGCAGCAGCGCGACCGGCGTACGCCGCAACGCCTCCATCGCCGCCTCGAAGCCGTGCACGCTCTCGTACGGGGTGAGGAAGTCCGGGAAGTAGCCACGCGGCGGGCTCAGCGCGGACAACAGCCGCAGGGCATCGACGTCCTCCTGCCGGCGCAACCCGCGCGACACCTCACGCCGCCAGCCGGCCAGCAACGGGTCACGGCTGCGTCCGGGTAGCAGGTGCAGACTCAGCACCACTTCCCAGACCGGATCAGCCGCCGGAGCCACCCGGGTCCGGAGGATGTCCTCGCCGGAGAAATGGATCTTCAGCATGGAACGGCTCCCCGTCACCTGGCTGGGGGGCGCCCGGCGACCTCAGAACTCTACCCGGCCACGACGACCTCGGATTTTTAAGCCTCAGCTGAAATACCTCGACGCCCACCCGCCGATTCCGCCATGCTTCCCCTGCCGGAGGGGGCGACCTGCGTTTGAGGGTGTCTGCTCCCCCAGGTGCCCGAGGACGGGACGATCGACCGGGCGGCACTATACGAGGGTCTGCGGCTCATGAATTCCGCAGGGGTGCCGCCCGCTCATCGTCCCGGCCCGTACCCGCCCGGCCCCCGTCAGCGCAACCCTGCCTCCCGTTCGCCGGCTCACCGGCCCCGCGCCCGTACCCTGTGCGGAGTCGGAAGGAGGGGCCGCTTGTCAACGCCTCGGGTATCGGAGGAGTCCCCGCTGCACAGCGAGGGGCACTGGGTCGGCCTGCACACCGACGCGACGGCGGTGCTCAGCAGTTGGGCACCGACGAGCCCCGACGCCGCCGGCGCCCGGGATCGGACTCTCGGCCTGCTGACCGACGGTCCGGTCGCGATGAGACGTGAGCACCGGGTCGGCCACGTCACCGCCAGCGCGCTGGTGTTCGACGCGACCGGTTCCCGGGTGCTGCTCTGCCTGCACGGCAAGTTCCACAGGTGGGTACAGCTCGGCGGGCACTGCGAGCCGGGCGACCGGACACTGGCCGGGGCGGCGCTGCGCGAGGCCACCGAGGAGTCCGGCATCGCCGACCTGCGCATCGATCCGGTGCCGATCGACGTGGACGTGCACGCGGTGGGCTGCCAGGGCGGGTCGCTGCACTACGACGTCCGCTTCGCCGTTTTCGCTCCGGCTGGAGCGGTGGAACAGGTCAGCGCGGAGTCCGAGGCGCTGGGCTGGTTCCCGCCGGACCAACTGCCGCACCCACTTGCCGGCGGAACGGCCCAGCTCGTCGCGCCCGGCCTGGCGGCCCTCAGACGAGCTTCTCCTCACCCCGCGCCTTGAGCTCGTCCACGATCGACTTGACGTCCTGGGCACGGTCGCGCGGGCAGACCAGCACCGCGTCCGGGGTGTCGACCACGATCAGATCCCGTAGGCCGATGCCGGCCACCAGCCGGCCGGACTGCGACACCACCACGGTGCCGCTGGTGTCGCGCAACAGCACCTCGGCCTTGACGTCGCCGCCGAGCACCACGTTGCCGTCGGCGTCCGCCGGCAGGACCTCGCCGAGGGTGTGGAAGTCGCCCACGTCGTTCCACCGGAAGTCACCCGGCACGGTCGCCACCCGCCCGGCGCTGGCCGCGCCCTCCATCACCGCGTAGTCGACCGAGATCTTCGTCAGCGTCGGCCAGATCGCCCCGAGCGCCTCGTCCTGCTCGTCGGTGCCCCAGGCCGCCGCGATCGTGGTGACACCGGCGTGCAGGGCGGGCTGCTGGCGGGCCAGTTCAGCGAGGAACGCCGACACCCGCCAGACGAACATGCCGGCATTCCAGAGGTACCGGCCGGACCGCAGGTACGCCTCGGCCACCTCCGCGCTCGGCTTCTCCTTGAACTCGACGACCGGGCGCAACGAGCCGTCGCCGACCGGCTCGCCCGTCTGGAGGTATCCGTAGCCGGTCTCCGGCCGGGTCGGGGTGATCCCGACGGTCATCAGCAGCCCCTGCTCCGCACCCCGGACCGCCTCCTGGACGGTGGCCACCCAGCGCTGCGGATCGCCGATCAGGTGGTCGGCGGCGAACGAGCCCATGACCGCGTCCGGGTCGCGCACGGCGATCACCGCCGCGGCCAACGCGATGGCGGCGCAGGAGTCCCGGGGCGAGGGCTCGACGAGGATGTTCTCCTCCGGCAGACCGGTCAGCTGGCGGGCCACGGCTGCGGCGTGGGCGGCGCCGGTGACCACCATGGTGCGCGCCGGAGTGGTCAGCGGCCCCAGCCGCTCCACCGTCGCCTGAAGCAGCGACGCGGTGGTACCGGTGAGCGGGTGGAGGAACTTGGGATGACCGGCGCGGGACAGCGGCCACAACCTTGTGCCGCTGCCACCCGCCGGAATGACGACATAGATCACCAGGACATCATGCCCGAACCGTCCAGACCGGGCGTCACGGTTGGCGGCCTCAGGCCCGCGCCCTGGCCCACGCCGCGATGTGCACCTCGGCGCTGGACTCCCAGGTGAACTCCTTGGCCCGGTCGAAGCCGGCCTTGGCCAGCGACAGCCGGCGCGGCTCGTCGTCGAGCAGCGCGGCCAGGTCGGTGGCGATCTGGTCCGGGTCCTCGCTGGTGTAGGCGACCGCGTCGCCGCCCACCTCCGGCAGCGACAGGCGGGGCGTGGTGAGCACCGGGGCGGCGCACGCCATCGCCTCCAGGATCGGCAGGCCGAACCCCTCCCCGTACGACGGGTAGGCGGCCACCAGGGCACCGCCGAGAAACCCGGGCAGGTCGCCGTAGCGCAGGTAACCCGGGCGCAGCAACCGCAGGTGCGACGGCACCTCGGCGACCGCGCGGTCGATGTCGTCGTCGTGCCCCTGCCCGCCGGCCACCACCAACGCGGGCGGGTCCTGTCGGTCGGCGACCGCCCGCGCCCAGCCCCGGATCAGGTTCGGCACGTTCTTGCGCGGCTCCTTGGCACCGAGGAACGCGACGTAGCTGCTGTTGCCGAGTCCCAGCCGGGCGCGTACCCGGGCCTTCTCCTCGTCACCGGGGGCGTGGAAGGCGGCCTGGTCCACGCCGTGGTACGCCACGTCGATCCGGGTCGGGTCGGCGTCCAGCAGCCGGATCAGCTCGTCGCGGGTCGCCTTGCTGGGCACGATCACCCGGTCCGCGCGGCGCAGCGAGGTCTTGATGGCGCTGCGGAAGAAGGTGCGGCGGGACTTGTCGTAGTGCTCCGGCTCGGTGAAGAAGGTGGCGTCGTGCACGGTCACCGTGACCGGGCAGCCAGCCCGCAGCGGGCAGGTGTAGAAGGGCGAGTGCAGCACCTCGGCACCGACCTGCTGGGCGAGCAGGGGCAGGCCGGTCTGTTCCCAGGCGAGCCGGGCGGGCCGGTGCGCGACCGCGGCGGGGGCCGGGACGATCTCCGCGCCGGGCAGTGTCCTGCGGTAGCGCTCCAGGTCCGTGCGGAGGCTGACCACGACCAGGTCCACCGCCGATCCGCACACCTTGTCGAGGGCACCGAGCAGGCCATCGACGTATCTACCGACGCCGCCGCGATCGACGGGGACACTCGTGGCGTCGATGAGCACGCGGGGCGGGCGACCGGCGGTCACTGGGCGACTCCTTGCAGTGGCGAGACTGTGGGGAACAACACTCCGGCCAAGCCTACGCCGGAGCCGGGTACGGGCGCTGACTGCGACCCGACGGTACGCCGACTTGTCCCTGTCATCGAGTACGGCCCTCGGGCGCGTATCGTTCGCGTCGATGGCCGACAACATTGCCCGGGTATTCGCCGACGCGATCGCGACCGACCCCACCCGACCGCTGCTGACCTGGTACGACGACGCGACCGGCGAGCGCACCGAGCTCTCCGGCGCGACGCTGGCGAACTGGGTGGCCAAGACGGCCAACCTGCTCGTCGACGACCTGGCCCTCGGGCCCGGCGACACCGCGGCGGTGCTGCTGCCGCCCCACTGGCAGACCGCGGCGGTGCTGCTCGGCTGCTGGTCGGCCGGGTTGACGGTGCCCGGAGGGCCGGGCGACGTGGGCGTGCTCTTCGCCGCCGCGGACCGGGCCGCCGAGGCGGACGCCTGGTCGACCGCCGACCGGTACGCGCTCGCCCTGCACCCGTTCGCGCTACCGCTGCGCGAGGCCCCGGCCGGCTTCGCCGACTACGTCACCGAGGTACGCGTCCACGGCGACCACTTCGGGGCGTACCCGGACGGTGGGCCGGCCCATGCCGCCCTGCGGGCCCGGGCGGTCGGCCGCGCCGCCGAGCTGAACATCGTCCCGGGCGACCGGGTCCTCGTGGACGTCGACCGGCACCCGGACCCGCTCGACTGGCTGCTGGCCCCGCTCAGCGCCGGTGCCAGCCTGGTGCTCTGCGCCCACCCGGACCCGGCCCGGCTGACCGACCGCCGTTCGACGGAGAAGGTCACCCGCGCTCTCAGCTGACTCGCCCTGGCGTCCGGTGGGGCCTACCGGTGACCGGGTGACAGCAGCGGGCTCGGGGGGACAGCGGGCGGCGTCAGGTGGCCGGCTCGGTGTCGGGGGCGCGGCGCTGGGCCAGGGCGGCGAAGGCGGTCAGGGACTCGGGGTTGGCCAGGGCACCCTTGGCGGCGGCCTGGTCGACCGGGGTGCCGGTGAGGATCTTCTTCACCGGGACCTCGAGCTTCTTCGCCGACAGGGTGCGCGGAACCGCGCGGACCTGGTGGATCTCGTCGGGGACGTGCCGGGGCGACAGCGCCGTACGCAGCTCGCGGCAGATCTTCCGCCGCAGCTCGTCGTCGAGCGGCACGCCCTCGGTGAGCACCACGAACAGCAACAGCTCGCCGGCACCGCCCTCGTCGTCCTCCAGGTGCACCACCACCGAGTCGACGACCTCGTCCATCCCCTCCACCACGGAGTAGAACTCGGCGGTGCCCAGCCGTACGCCGCCCCGATTGAGGGTGGCGTCGGATCGGCCGGTGATCACGCAGCCGCCACGGGAGTTGACGGTGATCCAGTCGCCGTGCCGCCACACCCCCGGATAGACGTCGAAGTACGCCTCCCGGTAGCGCACGCCGTCCGGGTCGTTCCAGAAGCCCACCGGCATGCTCGGCATCGGTTCGGTGATCACCAGTTCGCCCAGCTCGCCGACGACCGAGGTGCCGTCGCTCGCGCGGGCCTCGACCTTGGCGCCGAGCGCCCGGCAGGTGATCTCACCGGCGTGCACCGGCAGCAGCGGCACGCCGCCGACGAAGCCGGTGCACACGTCGGTGCCGCCGGACAGTGACTGGAGCTGGAGGTCGGCGCCGACCGTGTCGTACACCCAGGTGAAGCCCTCGGCGGGCAGTGGCGCGCCGGTGGAGCCGAGCCCACGCAGCGCGGAGAGGTCCGCGATGTCGCGCGGCACCAGCCCGGCCTTGCGGCAGGCCAGCAGGAACGGCGCCGAGGTGCCGAGGTACGTGGTGCCGGTCTCCTCGGCCAGCCGCCACAGCGCGCCCAGGTCGGGGTGGCCCGGGTTGCCGTCGAACAGCACGATCGCCGCGCCCACCGCCGGCCCGGAGACCAGGAAGTTCCACATCATCCAACCGGTGGTGGTGAACCAGAAGAACCGGTCTGCCGGGCCCAGATCGTGATGCAGGGCGAGCATCTTCAGGTGTTCCAGCAGGATGCCGCCGTGCCCGTGCACGATCGGCTTGGGTAGCCCGGTGGTGCCGGAGGAGTAGAGCACGTAGAGCGGATGGTCGAACGGCACCGGGGCGAAGGTCTGCGGCTCGTCGGTCGCCGCCGCCAGCTCGGCCCAGGAGATCGCGCCCTGCGGCGGCGTGCCCCCCGGATCGAGGTAGGGGACGGTCACGGTGTGCCGCAGGGACGGCAGCGCGGCGCGGATCGCGGCCACCTCGGCCCGCCGGTCCACCGGCTTGTCGCCGTAGCGGTAGCCGTCGACGGCGACCAGCACCTTCGGCTCGATCTGCTGCCAGCGGTCGGTGACGCTGCGGGTGCCGAACTCGGGGGCGCAGGAGGAGAAGACCGCGCCGAGACTCGCCGTGGCCAGCAGCAGCACGTACGTCTCGGGGATGTTGGGCGCGTACGCGGCCACCCGGTCCCCGGTGGTGACGCCGAGCCGGCGCAGCCCGGCGGCGACCCGGCGGACCTGCTCGCGCAGCTCGGCGGCGGTCAACGTGACGGTTGCCCGGGTCTGCCCGGTGGCGATGACCACCTCGTCGTCGTCGGCCCGGCCGGGCATCCGGAGCACGTTCTCGGCGTAGTTGAGGGTGGCGCCGGGGAACCATCGGGCACCCGGCATGTTCCGCCCGGCCAGGGTGGCGGTCGGTGGGGTGTGCGCGACGACGTCGAAGTGGTCCCAGATCGAGCGCCAGAATGCGTCCAGGTCGGTGACCGACCACCGCCACAGCGCGTCGTAGTCGGCGAACTCCAGGCCGCGGTGCTCGGCGAGCCAGCGCAGGTACGCCCCGATCCGTGACCGCTGGAGCACGTCCGCCGGCGGCGTCCACAGCACGTCAGTCACTGGTCCACTCCTCCCCTGGCCCGGCACGACGCTGTGCGGTGGGCCGTGGCGCCATCTTGCCCTACCTCGAAGCGCCATTCTCCGTAGCCAACCCCCACCAGCGCATGTGCCCGTCCCACACGCCCCACCCCCGACCAGTGTGGGCCGGCGCGCGGCGGCGGACCGGGACGGTCAGCGCGGCTGGCTGCGCGCCGCCTGGATGGCGCGGCGGCGGGCCAGCCGGTGGGCGCGGCGGATCTCCGCCTCCCGCCAGCGCCCCTCGTCCTCGGGGGTCTGCGGCAGCACCGGACGCACCGGACGCGGAGCGCCGCCCACCTCGACGCCGACGAAGACGAGGTACGCGGTGGCCACCCGCACCGGCTCCTCCTCGGCCGAGTCCCAGCGCTCGGCCATCACCCTGACACCCACCTCCATCGAGGTCTGCCCGGTCCAGTTGACCTGGGCGTACGCGTGCACCAGGTCACCCACCCGGACCGCCTCCGAGAAGACGATCTCGTCGATCGCCGCGGTCACCGCGGTGCCGCCACTGTGCCGGGCCGCCGCCGCTCCCGCGACGTCGTCGACGAACTTCATCAGCACCCCGCCGTGCACGGTCCCGTACAGGTTCACGTCGACGGCGGTCATGATCCGACTGAGGGTTACCCGGGAGTACGACGTCGGCTTGCCCGGCAGGGTGGTGGCGAGGTGCTCGGTCATGTCGAAAAAGGTACGGTGCGCGGATGCGACATCTGTGGAGCTTCCTCGCCGGGCTGGTGGTGGTGCCGGTCACCTGGGTGCTGGTCGCCCTGGGGCAGGACGGGTCGGCCAGCACCGTCGACCGGTGGGTCGAGATCGGCACATCCAACACGGCCAACCTCATCGAGCCGGCCGTATACCTCGCCGTCGGCGGCGTCGTGCTGGGGCTGCTCGGCACACTGCGCATCTCACCGCTCGGGCCGCTGGTGGCCGGGCTACTGCTGGTCACCCCGTACGTCGGGCTGTTCGTCACGCCGTTTCGGGTACGCGAACGCATTCCGGGCGGTTGGAAGTTCCTCGGTGACCCGCTGCCGCTGCGGTTGCCGGTGGAGAACGGCACGCTCTTCCTGATCGGCATGCTGCTGCTGATCGCGACGTTCAGCGGGCAGCGCTGGCGACGCTGGCCGGCACCGGTGGCGGGGCCGGTGCCCGTGGCCGCCGACGGGCCTGGGGTGGACTCGACCGCGGGCGATTGGCCGCCGGCCACCTCCCCGGCGGAACCGGACACCACCCCGCTGAGCCTGGGTTACCCGGATCCGACGCCGACCGAGCCGCTGCCCCGGCGTACCGGAGGTGGGTCACCCTGGTCGGCGCCGCCGGGCAACCTGCCACGCCGCGACGACGCCACCAACTGATCGACGCCAGCAACCGGATCCAGTCGTGGACGCCGGTCGTCCCCGCCGCCCGACGGCAGCCCGCCGGGCGGCGGGGGCCACCGTCAGCCCTTGAGCAACTGGCGGGCGATCACGATGCGCTGCACCTGGTTGGTACCTTCGTAGATCTGGGTGATCTTGGCGTCGCGCATCATCCGCTCGACCGGGTAGTCCCGGGTGTAGCCGTACCCGCCGAGCAGTTGCACCGCGTCGGTGGTGATCTCCATCGCAGCGTCCGAGGCGAAGCACTTCGCCGCCGCGCCGAAGTACGTCAGGTCGGCGTCGCCGCGCTCGGACCGGCCGGCCGCCGCGTACGTCAACTGTCGGGCCGCCTCCAGCTTCATCCCCATGTCGGCGAGCATGAACTGCACGCCCTGGAACTCGGCGACCGCCTTGCCGAACTGCTTGCGCTCGGCGACGTACCCCTTGGCGTAGTCGAGCGCGCCCTGGGCGATGCCGACGGCCTGCGCGGCGATGGTCACCCGGGTGTGGTCCAGGGTGGTCATCGCGGTGGCGAAGCCGGTGCCCTCGGCGCCGATCATCCGGTCCGCCGGGATCCGGACGTTGTCCAGGTAGACCTCGCGGGTCGGGGAGCCCTTGATGCCCAGTTTCTTCTCCGGTGCTCCGAAGCTCACCCCCGGATCGGACTTCTCGACCACGAAGGCGGAGATGCCCCGCGAGCGGGCGGCGGGGTCGGTCACCGCGAAGACGGTGTAGAACTCCGAGACGCCGGCGTTGGTGATCCAGCGCTTCACGCCGTTGAGCACCCAGTGATCGCCGTCACGTACCGCGCGGGTGGTCATCGACGCCGCGTCACTGCCGGCCTCCGGCTCGGACAGGCAGTACGAGAACATCGCCTCGCCGCTGGCGACAGGAGTCAGATAGCGGCGCTTGATCTCGTCGGAGCCGGCCAGCAGCAGCGGCATGGTGCCCAGCTTGTTCACCGCCGGAATGAGCGAGGACGAGGCGCAGGCCCGCGCCACCTCCTCGATCACGATCGCCGTCGCCAGGGCGTCCGCCCCGGCCCCGCCGTACTCGACGGGGATGTGCGGTGCGTGGAAGTCGGCGGCACGCAGCGCGTCGTACGACGCCTTCGGGAACTCGCCGGTCTCATCGGCCTCGGCGGCGTGCGGAGCCACCTTCGCCGTACAGACCTCACGGACCGCCTCCCGGATGGCCTCGTGCTCCTCGGGCAACCGGTACGCGTCGAACGACTCATCTGCGGCCATGTCGGCCCCTCCCCTTCACCGCTATCATGCGCAGTCTGTAGCGTCACCGGGACGCCCACCGCGCAGACTGAAGGATAACGACCACAGTTCAGGCGATGTTACCGGCGCGTAGGCTCGGCCATGACGGAGCTCCGACGCCGCTCGGCGATGATGGAACACAGATAGGGAACCACCCCTCCGGCGCCCCGTCCTGGCGCCGCAGCGGAACGCGACGCGACCATGCGGCGCCAGTGCGAGCGGAGAAGACAGGCGTGACCATCCCGTACCCGAACACCCAGCCGGTGCCCGCCATCGCGGCGGTGACACCTCCCTCGGGCGCCTCCCGGCCGCGGGTCACCTTCCTGGGCACCGGCTACCTCGGTGCGACCTACGCCATCTGCTACGCCGAACTCGGCTACGAGGTGCTCGGGTTCGACGTCGACGCGGACAAGATCGCCAAGCTCAACGCGGGCGAGGTGCCGATCCACGAGCCCGGCCTGGACGAGCTGCTGCGCCGCAACCTGGCCGCCGGACGGCTGCGGTTCAGCACCGACATCACCGAGACCGCCGAGTTCGGCGACGTGCACTTCATCTGCGTCGGCACCCCGCAGCGGGCCGACGGGATGGGCGCCGACCTCTCCTACGTCGAGGCGTCGGTCACCAGCCTCGCCCAGCACCTGACCCGCAAGGCACTGATCGTCGGCAAGTCCACCGTCCCGGTCGGCACCGCCGAATGGGTCGAACAGCTCGTCGGCAAGCACACCCCCACCGACCTCGGCGTCGAGGTCGCCTGGAGCCCCGAGTTCCTCCAGGAGGGCTTCGCCGTCGACGACGTGCTCCGCCCCAACCGCATCGTCGTCGGCGTCAAGAGCGAGTGGGCCAACGGCATGCTCTACGCCGCCCACAAGGGCGTCTTCGACCTCGCCGCCACCGAGGACCGCGAGGTGCCGCTGGTGGTCACCGACTTCGCCACCGCCGAACTGGTCAAGGTCGCCGCGAACGCCTTCCTCGCCACCAAGATCTCCTTCATCAACGCGATGGCCGAGGTCTGCGAGGCCTCCGGCGGCGACGTCACCCAACTCGCCAAAGCCATCGGCTACGACCCCCGCATCGGCAACCGCTTCCTCCAGGCCGGCCTCGGCTTCGGCGGCGCCTGCCTACCCAAGGACATCCGCGCCTTCCAGGCCCGCGCCCAGGAACTCGGCGCCGGGGAGGCACTGCGCTTCCTGCACGAGGTCGACCTGATCAACCTGCGCCGCCGTACCCGGGTCCTGCAACTCGCCGCCGACCTGCTCGGCCGCCGCTCCGGCCCCGCCGGCCCCGACCTGTCCGGCACCCGCATCGCCGTCCTCGGCGCCACCTTCAAACCCAACACCGACGACGTACGCGACGCACCCGCCCTCTCCGTCGCCGCACTGCTGCACAAGGCCGGTGCCGACGTTCACGTCTACGACCCACAGGGCATGGCCAACGCCCGCCGGGCAGTACCCGAACTCAGCTACGAGTCCAGCATCACCGAAGCAGTGACCGGTGCCGACCTCGTCTGCGTCCTCACCGAGTGGGCCGACTTCCGCAACGCGGACCCCACCGTCCTCGGCGAACTCGTCACCGGCCGACGCGTCGTCGACGCCCGCAACTGCCTCGACTCCACACTGTGGACGCAGGCGGGCTGGGAGTATCGGGGCATGGGGCGGCCTTGATCAGTTGCGGTTGACCCGCCGACAACGGTCGAATTCCCGGCCGGCATTGGGCATGCTGCGACAGTGGGAATCCACAGTGCGGGTGGAGGGGTGTCGTGGCGACTTTTCAGTGCTCCTCGTGCGGTCGGGAGATCAAGCCGGCGATCCGCTGCCCGCACTGCGGTGCGCACCAGGCACAGTGGGCCGATCACCTGGCGGAGATCGAACGGTCCATCGCGGAGATAAAGGCCCGAGAGGCCGCCATCGCCAGCGAACAGCGGCAGCTCGCCGCCAAGATGCAGGCCGCGATCTTCCAGCGGGACATCCTCTCGCACGCGGGCAACGCCGGTGACGAACGTCTCAAGCAGGCCACCCGGCCCCGCCGCGTGCTACGCCGCCGGCCGCCGCGCCGCCCCTCGTCCGAGGGTGCCGCCACAGCACCGCGTGAGCCCTCCGCCGACAACGCCGCACCCCCGCCACGGGTCCCCCGACAGGGCCCCGGCAGCGGCCCTCCGGACCCGCCACCACCGACCTCACCCGTCTGGCTGGACGCCGACAACCCGGAGCATCCGCCGGAGGCCTCCTCGCGGGAGGTGCAGAACATCCCGCTCGGCCTCGGTGCGCTGCTGCTCGGCGTCGCCGCGGTGGTCTTCGCCGTGGTCGCCACCAGCTCCATGGACGCGCTCGCCCGACTCGGCATCCTGCTGCTCGCGACCGTACTGATGCTGATCGCCCCGCCGGTGCTGGTCCGGCGCGGGCTGACCAGCACCGCCGAGACCATCGCCGCGGTGGGCCTGCTCCTGGTCCCACTCACGGGGTACGCGCTGTGGGCGGTGGACCGGATCGGCAACGGCGCGGTCTCCGGCGCATCCTTCGCCGGAGTGATCTTCGCGTTCACCGCGGCTGTCGCCGTCGGCTACGCGGGGTGGACCAGGCTACGGGCACCCCGGTTCGCCACCGTGCTGGCCGCCCAGCCGGTGGTGCCGCTGCTCGCGTACGACCGGGTCACCGGCGCGGCCGGCTGGGCGCTGGTACTGACCGTGGTCGCCCTGCTCGACCTGTGGTTGGCCCGTTCCCCGGTCACCGTGGAGCAGCCGCTGACCGAAACCCCGACCGCCCCCGGCCGGACGAGCACGCCCCGCCAACGGCAGGCCGACGGGCGCCCCGAGGGAGCCCCCGAGGAGTCCGGCGAACTGCTGGACCCGACCGCCGGGAGCACGGCGGCTGCGCCGAGCCGACCGGTACCGGGGCTGCGGGAACTGACCTGGGCGCTGCACGGCGTGGCGGTCGCGGTCGCCCTGGCGTACGCGGTCACCGCCCTGCTCCAGACCAGCACCGTGGCGGGCGCGACCGGCGCGGGAGTGGTGCTGCTCCTCGCCGCCACCGCGTGCCTGGCGGGGACGCTGGCACTGCGGCGCCCACCGCTGCCCGACATCGGCGCGGGAGTGCTCACTCTCGCGGTGATCGGCGCCCTGGGCCGGATCGCCTCGGTGGCGCTGCCCGGCCGCGCGCTGCTGCTCATCGCAGCGGTCATCACGGTCACCGGTCTCGCGGTACGCGCGGTACCCGAGTCCGCCCGCCGCGGCCCACAACTGGCCTCCGCGGTGGCGCTCACGGTCAGCGGGGTAGTGGTCGCCGGCAGTGCCCTGCGGGCCGGGATCGCCCCGGTCCAGGCCGCGCTGCCGGCCTGGGCGGCGGATCTCGACCGATACCCGGCCGAGCTGGCCGCCGCGGTGGGGCCGGCCGCCTGGCAGCTCGCCGTCAGCGCCTTCCTGCTGACCGTGGCGGCGGTGCTGGCCCTGCCGCCGGAGATCCGCCGCGAGTTCGCGGTGACCGGCGCCGCGCTGACCGCACTCGCCGTGCCGGCCTCCTTCGCCCTGTCCTGGACACTGGCGCCCTGGCCGATGGTGCTGGCCGCAATCGGCATCGGGGTGGTCGGTCTGTCCGCCCGAACCAGCCGGGCGGCGCTGGCACACGCGGTCGCCGCCGCTCTCGTCGGGCTGGCCGGTGCCGGCGCGGCCCTGGCCCGGCCCGCGCTCACCGCAGCGGTGCTGATCACCATCGTGGTGGCCGGTGCGCTGATCGCCGCCGCCCCCCGGATCCGGCTCGCCCCGGCCACCGCGGACATCGTCTCGGCCTGGGCCGCCGGGGGTGCCGCCTTCGCCCTGCCGGGGGCGGTGGCCGCCTTCGTCGCGGCCACCCTGCCCGCCGGAGCCACGCTGACCCCGGCGAGCCTGCGCGAGGCGACCGTGCCCATCCTGGCGGCCAGTTTCCTCGCCGTCTGCGTCACCCTCGGCTACGCCGCCGTCGTCCAGGTGTCGCAGCGGCAGATCCCGGCGCCGCTGTCGGTGGGCACCGGACTGGGCGCGCTGGTGGTCGCCGCTGCCGCGTTCGGTGCCCCGGGCGCCACCGTGGCCGACGCCTGGGTCGGCGCGCTGCTGCTGGTCTCGGCGGTGCTGCTCTTCCTGGCCCCGTCGATCGACGCCGGCCGCCGTTCCGACCTGACCCTGGACGGCTCCGACCTGGCGGCCGCCGCGGTGACCGCAGCGCTGGTCGCCACCCTGCTGCGGATCGGCGCGGTACTCGCGCCGGGTGGGCAGCTCGCCGTGGCCGCCGCGCTGGTCCTGGTGGTCGCCGTGGCGGCGCGGGCGATGCCCGAGCAGTGGCGGCGCGGACCGGTGCTCGGCCTCGCGGTCGGCGGGGTGCTGATCGGGCTGCTGGCCGGCTGGATGGCCCTACGCGGGGGTGTCGGGGTCCTGGCCACTCCGGGCCCGATCTGGAACGGCGACCTCACCGGCTGGCCGGCCGCGCCGACCGGCGGGGCGACCTGGCAGGGGCCGATCGCCCTGGCCCTGCTCGCGGTCGCCGCCGGCATCCTGTTGCCGCCGCCATGGCGCTACGACGTGGCCGGCGTGGCGGCAGTGCTCGCCACCATCGGCGCTCCCGCCGCGTTCAACCTCGCGTGGTGGTCACCGGTCCTGATCGGCGGCATGGTCGCCACCATCTTCGGGATGGCGGCGGTCGCCTCGATCGACCCCCGGGCGGCGCTGTCCCGGATCACGGTGGCCGGGGTGGTGGCGCTGCACGCCGCCGGCGCCGGCCTGGTGCGGCCGTGGACCACCGCACTCGCCCTGACCAGCATCGTGCTGATCGGCGCGGTGGTCGCGGCGCTGGCCCGGAGCATGGCCGAGCCACTCGTCGAGGACATCGAAGCCGAGGGGATGCCGCCGCACCTGGCGCAGATCGGCGGCGCGGGCATCGGCGCGGCACTGCTGGCGCTGCCGGGTGCCACGGCCGCCCTCGCCGCCGAGTTCGGCCACTCGCCCCAGGTGGTGCTGACCGCCGGCCTGGCGGCGTCCAGCCTCGGTCTGGCCGCCGTGGCGGCGGTCCGGCGGCAGGTTCCGCAGTACCTGCCGTGGGCAAACGCCGGAGTGGTCGGTGGCGCCAGCGTGACCGCGCTGGCCGCCGTACCCCTGCATCTGCCGGTCGGCGTCTACGCCGCGGCGGCGGCGCTGCTCGGCGTGCTCGCCGAGCTGGTCCGGGGGGCGACCGAGCCGCCGGTCGGCGCGGCCCAGCCGGTCCGCCGCTGGTCCGTGCTGCTGGACGGCGCGCTGCGCCGGTTGCCCGACGACGCGCGGCGCCGATGGCGGGTCAGCCCGGCCGCCGGTGCGCTCGCCGCCGCCGCGCTGCCCACCGTCCTGGCGCTGGTCTCCATCGCTCCGGCGCTGATGGCCGCCCTCGTCGACCCGCACCGCACCCTCAGCCGGATCTGGCAGGGGCCGCCGCCGGCCCTGCTCGACCCGCCGCCGGCCGCGGTCAACTCGACTCACGTGCTCGCCGCACTGTTGCTCACCGCGACGGCGGCCCTGGCGGCCACCGGGTTCAGTGGTGGCCGCCGGTCCCGGGCCGTACCGGTGGTGCTGCCCGGTGCCGCCGTCACCCTGCTGATCGCCCCGATCGCGCTGGGTGGCGGCTGGCCGGCCAGTACGCTCTCGGCGCTGGCCGTGTTCACCATCTCGATGCTGGGGCTGGCGCTGACCGCGCCCCCGGCCCTGGTGGAGCGGGCCCGGTCGCTGCGACTGGCCCGCGTACTGGTCTTCGTGATCGGGCTGGCCGCCGGCGGGGCCGGCCTGGCCGGCAGCCTCGCCACCCGGGAACTCACCCTGTTCACCCTCGGCGGTGCGGTCGGGGTCGGCCTGGTGGCCGCGCTGTACGGCATCACTTCCCGGGCTCGGATTCTCGGCTGGCTGTTCGCCTCGCTGATGGCGCAACTGTTCGTGCTCACCGCCGGGTTGGTGGCCGGGTTCGCCGCGGTCTGGTCGGCGTTCGGGGTGCTGGCGGTCGGCGCGGCGTTGCAGGCCTTCGCCGCCACCCTGCCCCGGCTGCGTCGCCCGGAGGCGCAACGCGAGGCGGCCACCGTGGAATGGAGCGGGTACGCCGCCGCGCTGATCGCGTTGGCGCTGGCCTTCGACTCGCCCCGACACATCGCCGCGCTGCTCGCCGCCTGGGGCGCGGTCCTCGGTCTCGCGGCGGCCCGACCTGGGCGCCGACCGATGGAGCGGCGGATCCTGTTCTGGGCGGTGGTGGTCTGCGAGATCACCGCCTGGTGGATCCTGATGCGGGTCGCCGACGTGGCACTGCCCGAGGCGTACACGCTGCCGTTCGCCGCGCTGGCGTTGCTGGTCGGTGTGCTGGAGCTACGCCAGCGACCCGACCTGAGCAGCTGGGTGGCGTACGGGCCGGCACTGGTCGCCGCCTTCGTGCCGACCCTGGCGATCGTGCTGGCGACCGATTCGAGCACGATGCGTCAGGTGCTCCTGCTGCTCGGTGCGGTCGCCGTGCTGGTCTTCGGGTCGATGAGTCAGCAGCAGGCCCCGGTCATCGTCGGCGCGGTGGTCACCGCCATCGCGGCGGTCCACGCGCTGTTCAGTCTCGGACCGTGGCTGGCGTTGATCCCGGTCGGCTTCCTGCTGCTGATCCTCGGCGCCAGCAACGAGCGCCGGCGCCGGGCACAGGAGCGCCTCCAGACCGCGCTGCGCGGCATGCGGTAAGGCGACCGCCGACGGCGGCGGTTGCGGCGGCGGTTGCGGCGGCGCGGTTAATAGGGGGCCCCTGCTATGCACCAGGCGTTAAAAGGGGGCCCCTCCTTACAGCAGGGAGGCGCGCAGTGCGGCGTCCTTCTCGGCGACCAGTTGCTCCAGATCGGCCTGGTAGGCCGACATCCGGTCGAGCAGCGTGCGGTTACCGGCGGCCAGGATGCGGACGGCGAGCAGCCCGGCGTTGCGGGCGTTGCCGATCGACACGGTGGCCACCGGCACGCCGGCCGGCATCTGCACGATGGACAGCAGCGAGTCCATGCCGTCGAGATGCTTCAACGGCACCGGCACGCCGATCACCGGCAGCGGGGTCACCGAGGCGACCATGCCGGGTAGCGCCGCCGCGCCGCCGGCCCCCGCGATGATGACCTTGAGGCCACGGTCGGCGGCGGCCCGACCGTAGTCGATCATCTTGATCGGGGTGCGGTGCGCCGAGACCACCTCGACCTCGTACGCCACCTCGAACTCGGCGAGCACCTCGGCGGCGGCCTTCATCGTCGGCCAGTCCGAGTCGCTGCCCATGATCACACCGACCGTGCTCACGCTGCTCGCTCCTCCGCTGTTCCATCCCGCAGCCAGCGGACCGCACGAGCGGCCCGGGTGCGTACCTCGTCCAGGTCGTCACCGAGCACGGTGACGTGGCCGATCTTTCGGCCGGGGCGTACCTGCTTGCCGTAGAGGTGCACCCGGGCCGCCGGCTCGGCGGCGAAGAGGTGGTGCAGCCGCTCGTCGACCGGCATGCCGCCGGACTCCCCACCGAGCACGTTCGCCATCACCACCACCGGCGCGGTCAACGAGGTGTCACCCATCGGGTAGTCCAGCACCGCCCGCAGGTGCTGCTCGAACTGCGACGTGCGGGCACCCTCGATGGTCCAGTGCCCAGAGTTGTGCGGGCGCATCGCCAACTCGTTGACCACCAGCCGGCTGCCGTCCGGCGCGGCCGGGTCGGCCACCTCGAACAGCTCCACGGCCAGCAGGCCCACCACGCCCAGCGCGGTGGCCAGGTCGATGGCGAGCTGCTGAGCGGCGACCGCCAACTCCTCGGCCAGACCGGGGGCCGGGGCCAGCACTTCGACGCAGATCCCGTCGCGCTGCACCGTCTCCACCACCGGGTACACGGCCACCTGACCGAACGGCGAGCGGGCCACCTGCACGGCCAGCTCCCGGCGCAGCGGCACCCGCTCCTCGACGAGGAGCTTCGTGCCGCCGGCGAGCAGGGTCCGGATCAGCTCGTCGGCCTGTGCGGCGCCGGCGACCGGCCAGACTCCCCGCCCGTCGTACCCGCCACGGGCCGCCTTGAGCACGACCGGCCAACCCACCTCGTCGCCGAAGCCGACCAGGTCGGCTGGGGACGCGACCGGTCGCCACCGGGGGTTCGGCCCGCCCAGCGCACCGAGCCGCTTGCGCATCACCTGCTTGTCCTGGGCGTGTACCAGGGCGTCGGCGGGTGGGAAGAGCTTCGCCCCCTCGCCGGTCAGGGCCCGGATGTGCTCGGTCGGGACGTGCTCGTGGTCGAAGGTGATCACGTCGCAGCCCTTGGCGAAGGTGCGCAGCGCGGCAAGGTCGGTGTGGTCGCCGTACTGGACGTCGGCGGCGACCAGGGCCGCGCCGTCCTCCGGCGTGAGCGCCAGCACACGCAGCGACTGGCCGAGGGAGATGGCGGCCTGGTGGGTCATCCGGGCCAGTTGGCCGCCGCCCACCATGCCGACAACGGGCAGACCGGTACGGGAATCCATAGCGGCGCCAGCCTATCCGGGCCGGTGGCGGCGCCGGCCAGCGGATCCCGCTCAGCGCAGCTGCGCCACCAGGTCGTCGACGCCGGTCACCGGCCGTTGGCAGACAAAGCCCCGGCAGACGTACGCGGCGGCCCGCCCGTCGAGCAGCGGGCGGCCGGCCAGCAGGGGCACCCCCGGCTGGTCCGGCTGGCCGGACACGATCACCGCGCCGGGCGGGGCGTGCCGGTAGGCCGCCGCGACCAGCGGGTCACCGACCGGATCACCGGTGGCGACCGCGATCTCGTACGGTCCGGAGAGCAGCGCCTCGCCCACGGTCGCCGCGTACCCGGTGAACCGGGCGTGCCGCCCGACGATCGGCGCGATGGTGGACAGGGCCGCCTCGGCGGCCTCCCGGTAGCGGTTCTCACCGGTCAACGCCGCGTACGTGACCAGCGCGGCGGCGATGGCGGAGCGGCCGGAGGGGGTGGCGTTGTCCGTCGGGTCGGCCGGCCGGGTCACCAGCTGCTCCGCGTCGTCGGCGGTGTCGTAGAACGCCCCATCGGGTGCGGCGAAGTGCGCCAGGGCGGCGTCGAGCAGTTGGCCGGCCAGCTCCAGCCACCGCCCCTCGCCGCTGACCTGGTGCATGGCGCAGAACGCCTCGGCCACGCAGCCGTAGTCCTCCAGCACGCCGACCGGCTCACCGACCCGACCGTCACGGGACGCGCGGCGCAGCCGCCCGTCCACCACGTGCACCCGGGCGAGGTGCTCGGCGGTGTCCCGCATCGCCCCGTCGGCGACGATGGTGACCCCTTCCAGCAGGTTCGCCTCCCCCTCGGTGCCGATCCGGCCGGCGGTCTCGACGAGCCGGACGAACTCGGCGAGCGCGGTGACCGCCAGGCCGTTCCAGGCGGCCACCACCTTGTCGTCGCGCGCCGGCTGGGGCCGGGTGTCCCGGGCGGCCAGCAGCCGCCGTGCCACGTCCTGCCAGCGGCCGCGTACCTCCGGGTCGGCGTCGTCGACGTCGCGGGCCAGCCGCAGCACGCTCATGCCCTTCTCGAAGGTCCCGGCCTCGGTCACCGCGAACAGGTCGGCAGCCCACCGGCCGTCGGATTCGCCGAGCGCCTCGACGAGCTGGGCCGGGGTCCAGGCGTAGGTGAGCCCCTCGACGCCCTCGGTGTCGGCGTCAAGTGCGGAGGCGAAGCCCTGCCCGGGCCGGTGCAGCTCGTCGGCGAGGAACCGGGCGATGTCCCGGGCCACCCGCAGCGCCAGCGCGTCCCCGGTGAGCCGCCACAGCTGGGCGTAGACCCGCAGCAGCAGGGCGTTGTCGTAGAGCATCTTCTCGAAGTGCGGCACGGTCCAGTGCGCGTCCACCGAGTAGCGGGCGAACCCGCCGGCGAGCTGGTCGTAGATCCCACCGCGGGCCATTGCCTCGCAGGTGTGCCGGACGATCTCCAGGCTCCGCGTCGAGCCGGTGCGCTGGTGGTGCCGCAGCAGGAAGAGCAGGTTCATGTGCGGCGGGAACTTCGGTGCCCCACCGAACCCGCCGTTGGTCTCGTCGTACTCGCTGGCCAGTTGGTCGGCGGCGGCGTCGAGCAGCTCGGCGGTGAGCGGGGCGGTGGGGCCGCCGACGGCCTGGGCGCCGCCGATCGCCTCCACCACCGCGGCGCCCTGCCGCAGCACGGCGTCGCGCTGGTCCCGCCAGGCCGTGCCGACCGACTGGAGCAGTCGGACGAAGTTCGGTCGGGGGAAGTACGTCCCACAGAAGAACGGGGTGCCGTCCGGCGTGGCGAAGACCGTCATCGGCCAGCCACCCTGGCCGGTCATCGCCTGGGTGGCGGTCATGTAGACCGCGTCGACGTCGGGCCGCTCCTCACGGTCGACCTTGATCGAGACGAAGCCCTCGTTGAGCAGCTTGCCGACCGCCGCATCCTCGAACGATTCGTGCGCCATCACATGACACCAGTGACAAGCCGAGTAACCGACCGAGATGAGCACCGGGACGTCCCGCCGCTTCGCCTCGGCGAACGCCTCGTCACACCACGGCCACCAGTCCACCGGATTGTCCGCGTGCTGGAGCAGGTACGGGCTGGTGGCGTCCGCAAGTCGATTCACCCAACGACCCTATCCAGCCGGCCGCCCAACCGCCGGTCCCCCGCCGTCCCCACCCCACCGCCCCCCAGGCCCGCGTTGATCAAGAAGTTTGCGCGGGCTGAAAGCGCTCTCCCAGACCCAAACCTCTTGATCAACGCGGGCCTGGGCTGGGGGTGGGGGTGGGGTGGGGGCCTGGGGTGGGGGTGGTTAGGAGGCGCCGTCGGCGCGGAGGGGGCGGACGTTGGTGGGGGCCTGGCGGGCCAGGGAGCCGAGCACGGCGCCGATCTTGTCGGCGGGCATCGGCTTGAAGAAGTGGTAGCCCTGGGCGGAGGTGCAGCCCAGCTCGGCCAGGGCGGAGCGCTGCGCTGCCGTCTCCACCCCCTCGGCCACCACCCGCAGGCCCAGCTCCTGAGCCAGCCCCACGGTGCTGCGCACGACGGCCGCCGCCTCCGGCGAATCCGCCATCCGGAGCACGAAGGACCGGTCCACCTTCAGCTCGTCCACCGGAATCCGGGTGAGGAACGTCAGCGAGGAGAAGCCGGTGCCGAAGTCGTCCACCGCCAACTGCACGCCCATCGACCGTAGCGTGGTGAGCACCTGGTCGATGACCTCCAGCTCGCTCATCACCACCGTCTCGGTGATCTCCAGGACCAGCCGGTCCGCCGGCACCTGGTGCCGACGCAGCGCTTCACCGATCTCCGTCGGCAACCTCGGGTCCAGCAGGCTGCGGGCCGAGAGGTTGACCGAGATGGGGATGTCCAGACCCTCCCGGGCCCACCCGGCGGCGACCGCGAGCGCCTTGTCCAGCACGTACCTCGTGAAGGGGCCGAGCTGTTCGCTGTTCTCCACCGGCCGGACGAAGTCGCCCGGTCCGAGCCAGCCGCGCCGCGGGTGCCGCCAACGGATCAACGCCTCCACCCCGGTGGGTGCGCCGGTGGCCAGGTCCACGGCCGGCTGCAACACCAGCACCAGCTGGTCGTCGGCCTGCAACGCCTCCCGCAGCTCGGCGAGCAACGCCAGCTGGTCGGTGCTGGCCGCGTCCCGCGAGCTGTCGTACGCGGCCACGTTTCCGCCACCCGACTTGGCCTGGTACATCGCGATGTCGGCCCGGCGGAGCAGCTCGGTCAGGTCGGCGGTACCGGCCGGGGCAACCACCACCCCGACGGAGACCTCGACGGAGATCCGTACCCCGGCGACCTCGGTCGGGGCGGCCAGCCGCTCGGCGATGTCCCGGGCCTGCCGCAGCGCGTACGCCATCGGGGCGGCGAGGTCGCCGACCACCGGGACCGACGTCAACAGCAGCGCGAACTCGTCGCCGCCGAGCCGCGCCAACAGGTCACCGGGACGGGCCAGGGTGCCCAGCCGGTTCGCGGTCAACCGCAGCAGCTGATCCCCGGCGGCGTGCCCGAGCGTGTCGTTGACCTCCTTGAACTGGTCGATGTCGAGCAGCAGCAGGGCGACCGGATGGTCATGGGCCAGTTGCCGCAGCGCCTGGTCACCCTTGCCGAGCATGGCCGCCCGGTTGGCCAGGCCGGTCACCGGGTCGTGCACCGCCTCGTACGACGAGCGCGCGGTGACCAGGCGCAGCTCCCGGTGCGTCGCCGCGTCGTGCAGGGCGGCGGCCAGCGCGTCCGCGAAGGCGGCGTGGGCGTCCCGCTCCCGGCCGGTGGGCGGCGCCGTACGCGGGAACCGCACCCGCAGCCGACCAACCCGGGCATCGCCCACCGAAAGGTCGCGGACCAACTCCTCCGGCTCGGGTTCGTCGTCGCCCGGTGGCGCGATCTCCCGGTCGACCAGCTGACCGCCGGGATCGCCCCGGTAACGGCGCCATCTGCCGTCACCCCGGACGACCTCCACCTCGACGATCTCCGCCTCGAAGAGCGTGAGAGCGCCGCTGACGCCCGCCGTGGCCACCCCACGCTCGTCGAGTTGGTTGAGCGCCGCCGTCGCCTCGGCGAACGACCGCCAGGTGCGTCGCTCACGGTCGGCGTTGAGCCGCTGCCGGTAGGTCTGCTGGAACAGCCACAGTGGGGCGGGTAACAGCAGCAGCCAGCGCGGATCGATCTCGATCAGCACCACCACCAGCAGGCCGACCACCACGTTGCCGACGAACATCAGCAGCTTGCCGCGCAGCGCGGCGAGCAGTGGACGCCCGATCGGCATCCCGTGCCGCAGCGCCAGCACGACCCCACCGAGCCCGGCACCGGCCAGCAGGTACGTGACGGCACCGGCGACCACCGCGAGGGTGAGCGACGGGGTGGGAGCGGCCAGCATCGGCTGACCCAGCGCGGTGGTGACGGCCACCGCGAGCGCGGTGGCGGCGGTCTGCACGCCGGCGATCCGGATGACGTCCGAGGTGGACCGGCCCTCGTCCACCACGGAGAGCGCCGTCCAGGCCACCGTGACACCGATCAGCGCGGCGGCGGGCAGCCAACCAGGCGGCACCAGGTAGAGACAGATGATCAACGCCGCCTCGGCCCAGGTGACGCTGACCACGCTGGCCGCGGCGCGGAACCTCAGCCGGGCCAGCTGCGCG
The DNA here is from genome assembly GCF_900109115.1 of Micromonospora phaseoli. Lineage (GTDB taxonomy): Bacteria > Actinomycetota > Actinomycetes > Mycobacteriales > Micromonosporaceae > Micromonospora > Micromonospora phaseoli. Next base: position 340,314 of record NZ_FNYV01000005.1, on the reverse strand, counting down.
AGGGCGAACAGGGCGACGGCGATGCCGAACCGGGCCAGCCCGCCGAGCGGGCCGAGGGGATCGTCGGCCGGCAACCGCGCCGGCAGGCTCAACCCCACCACTGCGGCGACCAGCGCGGTGGCCACCACGGCGGCGGTGAGCAGGTGTACCCCGAACGACGCACCACGGCCCGCGGGCCGGTCGAGCGATTGACCGGCCCTGCCGGAGGTCACCGACCCCCTCCCGCCGACCGGGAATCGGACACGCGGCGGGCGGACACGTTTGCGGTGGTCATCGGCGCCCCCTCCCGCGCACAGCTCGAGGACTTCTGGTCCCCCGGCGGAAGGCTAAGCCAAACGGGATGGTCGCAACAGGGGGCGACCATCCGGTTCCACGTGAATCATGCCCCGATCAGCCGTCGCGGCGCTGCTGATGCCCGTTGGGGGAGTCAGCGGATGAATCCGCCGTCACGATCTCATCTGTCGGATCACCGACCGTCCGGCCCGCCGAATCCGCTTCCGACTCGGCGGCGTCCTCGGTGGGGAACCGGTCAGGCAGCCGCCGCAGCCGCGAGTTCATGTTGCGGATCAGCAGCACGGTGGCGGCGCCGAGCACCAGGATGAGGAAGAGGCCCATCGGCCCGGCCAGGCCACCGGTGCGGGTGTCACCGAAGTTGTTCTGGGCGAGCACCTGGGCGACGGTCAACATGGCATTCCTCCGGATCGCGGTATGCGGCCAGGGTAGCCCGCCGCTGGTTCAGCGGGCATCCGCCGTCTCCCGTACGCCGGCGAACAGGTCGGACTCGGGCAGTGGGCTGTCGACCAGCGAACGGACCAGCTCGAAATCCTCCGTCGGCCAGGCGCGCTGCTGCAACTCCATCGGCACCTGGAACCAGAAGCCGTCCGGGTCAACCTGGGTGGCGTGGGCACGCAGCGCGTCGTCGCGGACCGGGAAGTACTCCGCGCAGTCCACCCGGGTGGTGATCCGGGGGCCCTTGTCCGGCCGGTCGTCCCAGCGGGTCAGCCACTCCGCGTAGGGCGACTCGATGCCGGTGGCCAGGATCGCCTCGTGCAGCGCCAGGATCTTGCCCTTGGAGAAGCCGATGTCGTAGTAGAGCTTGAGCGGCTGCCAGGGCTCGCCCAACTCCGGGTACCGCTCGGCGTCGCCGGCGGCCTCGAAGGCCGCCACGCTGACCTTGTGGCACATGATGTGGTCGGGGTGGGGGTAGCCACCCTCCTCGTCGTAGGTGGTGACCACGTGCGGGCGGAACTGCCGCATCAGCCGCACCAGCGGACCGGCGGCCACCGCGACGTCCTGCAGGGCGAAGCAGCCCTCGGGCAGCGGCGGAAGCGGGTCGCCCTCGGGCAGGCCGGAGTCGACGAAACCCAGCCACGCCTGCTCGATGCCGAGGATGGCGCGTGCCGCGTCCATCTCGGCCCGACGGATCTCGGCGATGTTGGCCCACACGTCCGGCCGGTCGAGCTTGGGGTTGAGCACGCTGCCACGCTCGCCGCCGGTACAGGTCACCACCAGTACGTCGACCCCCTCGGCGACGTACTTGGCCGTCGTCGCCGCGCCCTTGCTCGACTCGTCGTCGGGGTGCGCGTGTACCGCCATGAGTCGAAGTTGCTCTGCCAAGGTTGGCGCTCCTCGTCTCTGCCCACCGGCGGCGCCCGCCGCGGGCCCAGGTGACCTGCCGGCATCCTCCCGTAGCGGTACTGGACCGCGCCGGCCTGTCATATTTGACACCAGTCATGTTCGACACCGAACCGAATTCGACCACCGGGTCGAATTCGACCGCCGGGCCGAACCAGACCGCCGAGCCGAACCAGTCGGACAGGAATGCCGGACTCTGCCATTCTTGCCGATGCCGCTGACAACAACGCCAGGGAGATACCCGCCGGTGACCGAGACGCACGCCACACTTCAACCGAACGCACCGGTCTTTCCGCCCGGCCGGTACGGCCGACGCCGGACGCCGGGCCGCCGCCGGCCGGTGTCGACGGCGCTCCTGGTGCTCGCCGTGGTCGCGATGCTCAGCGTCGTCTCGGTCCGGCTCTACCAGCAGTACGGCGATCCGGCGTACGACGCCCAGGTGATCAGCTATGGCGACATCACCGACAGCCAGGTGGTGGTCGACTTCCGGGTGAACCTGCCCGACGGTGGCTCGGCGGTCTGCGTGCTGCGTGCCCGGGACCACGCCGGTGCCGAGGTGGCCCGCGAGGAGGTGCCGGTGACCGGCACGGCGGGACAGCGCCACGTCACCGTCCAGCACCGCCTCGCCACCAGCGCGCGCCCCTTCATCGGTGAGGTCGTCCGCTGCCGGCCGACCCCCTGAGGTCACCGCACCCGGTCGGCCAGGGCGCGCAGCCACCGCCGGCGCCTGAGGTCGTCGCTCCGGCCGGGCCCGCCAGGTGCACGCGACGTGATCGCCGACACTCCTTGTCGTAGGGCACTGGTAACTTGGAGGTTCACCTGCCGGCCAGCACGCACAACCGAGGAGGACCGCCTGTGTCCAATGGCAACGAGGCGCCCGCCACCTGGCTGTCCCAGGACGCGCACGACCGCCTGAAGGCCGAGCTCGACGAGTTGATCGCCAATCGGCCGGCGATGGCCGCCGAGATCAACGCTCGGCGTGAGGAGGGCGACCTGCGCGAGAATGGCGGCTACCACGCCGCCCGCGAGGAGCAGGGCAAGGCCGAGGGGCGCATCCTCTACCTGAGGGAGCTGCTCCGCACGGCCCAGGTCGGCGAGGCACCGACCGTCGACGCCGTGGCGCCCGGGATGGTCGTGACGATCTACTTCGACGACGACGCCGACGACACAGAAACCTTCCTGCTCGGCTCCCGCGAGATCGCCGCCACCACAGACCTGACCGTCTACAGCCCCGAGTCTGCGCTCGGGCAGGCGATCCTCGGCGGCAAGGCCGGCCAGGCCTGCACCTACACCGCGCCCAGCGGCGCGGACATCAAGGTGACCGTGGTCAGCTTCGAGCCGTTCTCCGGCTGAGTCCCCCGCCGGGCGAACCGGCAACCATGCTCGACCAGAGGCGTGACACCGTGTCGTGTCACGCCTCTGGTGCGATCGTCACCTGGTAACCGCTGCCCCGCAACGCGCTGATCAGGGTGTCCGAGTGCTCCGCTCCCCGGGTCTCCACCGACAGCGCCACCTCGACCTCGCCGAGACGCAGGTGCGGGTTGGCCCGCTGGTGCACCACGTCCACCACGTTGGCCCGATGCTCGGCGATCTCGCGTAGCAGCGAGGCGAGCTGCCCAGGTCGGTCCGAGCAGCGCACGGTCACCCGCAGGTAACGGCCCGCCGCCGCCAGACCGTGCTCGATCACCCGCAGCATCAGCAGCGGGTCGATGTTGCCTCCGGAGAGCACTGCCACCACCGGTGTCTCCACCTCGACGGCACCGGCCAGCAGCGCGGCCACCCCGACCGCGCCGGCCGGCTCCACCACCTGCTTGCCCCGCTCCAGCAGCATGAGCAGCGCCCGGGAGATGTCCTCCTCGGAGACGGTGACGACCTCGTCGACGAGCTTGCGGACATGGCTGAACGTGACGTCACCCGGCCGGCCGACGGCGATGCCGTCGGCGATGGTGGCGAACGCGGGCAGCCGGACGGGCTCCCCGGCGACAAGTGACGGCGGAAAGGCAGCCGCGCCGGACGCCTGCACCCCGATCACCCGGACGTCCGGCCGCAACGCCTTGGCGACCACCGACATCCCGGAGATCAGCCCGCCCCCACCGACGCCGGTGACGATCGTCCTGACCTCCGGGCACTGCTCCAGGATCTCCAGCGCGACCGTGCCCTGCCCGGCGATCACGTCCCGATGGTCGAACGGGTGGATCAGCACCGCGCCGGTCCGTTCGGCGAAGGTCTGCGCCACCACCAGGGACTCGTCCACGGTGGCACCGGCCAACTCGACCTGGGCGCCGTACCCCTTGGTGGCCGCCACTTTCGGCAGCGGCGCGTTCACCGGCATGAAGACGGTGGCGTGCGTGCCGACCAGCCCGGCGGCCAGCGCCACCCCCTGAGCATGGTTGCCGGCACTGGCGGCGACCACCCCCCGGGCGCGTTCCGCCGCCGACAGCCGCGAGATCCGCACGTAAGCGCCGCGCACCTTGTACGACCCCGCCCGCTGGAGATTCTCGCACTTCAGCCAGGCCGGCCCGCCGAGCGCGGCGTGCAGCGGGCGGGAGGGCTCCAGCGGGGTGGTGCGGATGACCCCGGCGAGCAGTTCCCGCGCCGCGTACACATCGTCCAGGCTGACCAGTTCAGTCATGCCCCGATCGTGCCACCCGCCCCGGACGGCCCGAACGGCGCGGCCACGGTCATGCCCGGCAGGATCGGGCCGGCCGGCATTGCCCGTGCGATCCGGGTGGTCTGCGCGGTCGAGACGCGGTGGATCAACACGATCAGCGAGACCCCGGCGACCAGGCAGGCCAGCGAGGGAAGCAGGTACGCCCCGGTGGTGGAGGCGTAGTGGTCGGCGTACGCCTGGAAGTCGGCCGAGGTTTCCGGGTACGGGAGCGCCTCGAACTCCGCCGCGGCGGCACGGGCGGTGACCCGTTCCCCGAACAGGAACACCAGCCACGCCCCCCACCAGAGGTGGACCAGCCACGGGGTGCCGAGCCGCCACAGACTGTCCCGGGCGATGTTCGCCATCACCCGGTGGGGCAGCACGAAGTTGACGAACGGCACCAGCCATCCCGCGATGGCCCAACCGGCGGACAGGGTCGGCCCGGCGCCCGGGAACGCATCGAGGTTCATCCGGGCCCGCCAGGTCCAGATGATGACGAGCACGACGGCGGTCAGGATCGCCACCTGGTAGAGCAGTGCCGCCCCCAGTTCCAGCAGCCCCGCGCTCAGTAGGAAGGTCTCGCCGTCGGCGGAGTCCACGGCCCGTTCGGCGAGCAGCGCGTTGACCGGCTGGACCGCCACGGTCAACAGCAGGAACAGGACCGTCGCGGCCACGGCGACCGCAGCGGCCCGGCCGATCCCCCGGACCGGGCGGACCCGGACGCCGGGGCGCAGCGCGGGTGAACCGACCGGCGTGTGGCAGGTGTCGCAGGCCAGGGCGCGTACGTCGGTGTCGGTGTCGCAGGTGTGACAGCGCATGATCGAAGGCCCCCCGTGTTTGACCACTGGGAGCGTAGATGATCACGAACTGGCCGGCGACCCCGTTCCGACGCGCGGGTATCCGGGGGCGTGCCGAGGCCACGGGGCCTCCAACTCGAACTGGCCGGCGACACCGAGCAGCAACAGCTCCGAACCGGGCGGGCCGACCAGCTGCACGGCCAGCGGCAGCCCGTCCGGGCGGCGGCCCACCGGCACCACCAGGGCGGGCAGGCCGGCGATGTTCCACGGTGCGGCGTACGGGGCGTACCGGATGTTGGTCAACATGTTGGCCTGCCAGGACCGTGCCGACCAGCTGGTGGCCGGCGGGGGCGCGCTCGCCAGCGCCGGGGTGAGCAGCAGGTCCACCGAGTGGTCGGTGAAGAACCCGATCGACCGCTCACGCCAGGCGAGCCGGTCGGCCTCCCGCACGTACCCGCGACGCCACGCCCACTCACCGAGGGCGACGTGCCGGCGGCTGCGGCGTTGCAGGGCACGCCGGTCGACCCCGGCGGCGCGCACGTCCGCCGCGGCGGCGGCGAACCAGGTGGCGATGCCCTGCAATCCCAGGGCGGTCGGGTAGACCGGATCGGCCGGTACGGCGTCGTGCCCGGCCGCGGCGAGCAGCCGGCCCGCGGCGGCGACCGCGTCCCGGTTCGGCGCGTCGGGCGAGACACCCCGCACGGGGGACCGCAGTGAGACGCCGACCCGCAGCCGCTGCGGCGGGACGAGCTTGCCCTGGGCTCGGCCGGCGAGCACCTGGAAGCCGACCGCCGCGTCGGCGACGGTGGTGGCGAGCATGCCGTGTTCGGTCAGCCCGAACCAGTCCTCGGCGCCGAGCTGGCAGGGCACCACACCGCGTCCTGGCTTCAGGCCGACCAGGCCGCAGCAGGCCGCCGGGATCCGGATCGAGCCGAGACCGTCGTTGCCGTGGGCGATCGGTACCAGACCGGCGGCCACCGCCGCGGCGGCACCACCCGAGGAGCCGCCGGGGGTGCGCGAGGAGTCCCACGGATTGCGGGTGACGGCCGTCTCGTCGTCGGTGATGCCCCACAGGCCCAACTCGGGCATCCGGGTCACACCGAGGATCACCGCACCGGCGCCGCGCAGCCGGCGGACCACCTCGTGGTCGGCCTCGGCCACGGTGGTACGCATCGCGGCAGAGCCGTTCCAGGTGGGCATCCCGGCGACCGGGGTGTTCTCCTTGACCGCGATCGGCACCCCGGCCAGTGGCAGGTTGGCCAGGTCCTCCTGCTCGTCGACCTTCTCCGCCTCGGTGACCGCTTCCCCGCCGCGTACCGTGCGGAACGCGGCGAGGTCGGCGTCGGCCTTGGCGACGTGGTCGAGGTGGTCGGCCAGCACCTGGGTGGCGGAGACGTCACCCCGGCGTACGCCCCGGGCGATCTGTTTGGCGGTCGCCCCGACCCAGGTCGGCATGATGTCCTGCACGGCCATCCTCCCCAGCCAGCGGTCAGCCCAGCGCCTGCTCCAAATCGGCGAGCAGATCTTCGACCGTCTCGATGCCGACAGACAGTCGCACGAGATCGCCGGGAACTTCAAGCGGCGAGCCGGCAGCACTCGCGTGTGTCATCCGGCCCGGGTGCTCGATCAGGGATTCCACCCCACCGAGCGATTCGGCGAGCACGAAGAGCTCGGCCCGGTTGCAGATCTCGACGGCGTGTTCCTCACCGCCCGCGGCCCGGAACGAGATCATGCCGCCGAACCGACGCATCTGCTTGGCCGCCACCTCGTGACCGGGGTGCGACGGCAGCCCCGGGTAGAGCACCTGGCCGACCTTGGCGTGCCCGTCCAGGTACGCGGCGATCCGCTCGGCGTTGTCGCAGTGCCGGTCCATGCGTACGCCGAGGGTCTTGATGCCCCGCAGGGTGAGCCAGGCGTCGAACGGGCCGTTCACCGCACCCATCGCGTTCTGGTGGTAACGCAGCTCCTCGCCGAGGGTGGCGTCGGCCGCCACCAACGCGCCGCCGACCACGTCGGAATGCCCGCCGACGTACTTGGTGGTCGAGTGGACCACCACGTCCGCGCCGAGCGCGATCGGCTGCTGCAGGTACGGCGAGGCGAAGGTGTTGTCGACCACCAGCAGCGCCCCGGCCTCGTGCGCCACGGCGGCCAGCGCGGCGATGTCGGCGATGCCGAGCAGCGGGTTCGTCGGCGTCTCCACCCAGACCACCTTCGTGGTACCCGGGCGGATCGCGGCCCGCACCGCGTCCGGGTCGGAGACCTTCGCCGGGGTGTACGCGAGCCCCCACCGCTGCGCGACCTTCGCGAAGAGCCGGTAGGTGCCGCCGTACGCGTCATCGGGGATGACCACGTGATCGCCCGGGGCACAGACGGTACGCAGCAGCGCGTCCTCGGCGGCCAGGCCGCTGGCGAAGGCCAGCCCGACCGGACCGCCCTCCAGCGCGGCCAGGCACTCCTGGAGCGCATCGCGGGTCGGGTTGCCGGAGCGGCTGTACTCGTAGCCGAGCCGGGGCGCACCGACGGCGTCCTGCGCGTACGTGCTGGTCTGGTAGATCGGTGGGATCACCGCGCCGGTGCGGGCCTCGGGGTCCTGGCCGGCGTGGATGGCGAGTGTGTCGAAGCCGTGGTTCATTCCGCAGACGTTAGTCCTTCGCCTCGTCCCGCCATATGAAACCCACCCTGTCGGAGAGCTGTGACGCTCGACGGGAACGCTGCGGCTCTAACCTGGCCCCCATGGCGGCTTGTGTGTTCTGCGGGATCGTGGCGGGCGAGGTGCCGGCGTTCCGGGTGGCCGACGAGCCGGACGGGGTGGCGTTCCTCGACACCCGGCCGGTGTTCAAGGGGCACGTGCTGGTGGTGCCCCGCGCCCACCTGGTCACCCTCGCCGATCTGCCACCGGAGTCGCTGCCCGGCTACTTCGGGCTGGTCCGTCGGCTCGCCGTGGCAGTCGAGGGTGGTCTGGGCGCGGGCGGCACGTTCGTGGCGATGAACAACCGGGTGTCCCAGTCGGTGCCGCACCTGCACACCCACGTGGTGCCCCGGACCAAGGGTGACGGCCTGCGCGGCTTCTTCTGGCCGCGTACCCGCTACGCCGACGACGCCGAGGCCACCGCGTACGCCGGCCGAATCGCCGCCGCGCTCTGATCGGCCGTCCGGTCCGCCGGTCGGACGGGTTGGCGCCGGTCCGGTGGGTCACCCGGACCGGCGCCGTCCGAACGGGTCAGCCCGACGTGAGCTGGTGGGTCACCCGGCGACGCAGTTCCTCCCGGTCGAGGCCCAGCGCGGCGAGGAGGTGCCCGGCCGCGCCGTCCTCGGCGAGCACGGCGGCGAGGAGATGGGAGGTGCCCGCATCGGCGTGCCCGTGCTCCCGGGCGAGGTCGGTGGCCCGATCCATCACCCGGGTCGCGGCGACCCCCCAGCGCGGGTCACCGGGCTTGCCGGTACCCCAGAACCGGGCTGAGGAGTCCGCCACCGGTAGCGCCTCCCGCTCGCCGGTCCACGACTCGGCCACCGACCGCGCCGGCCCGAGCTGGAAGCCGACATCGGTGAGCGCCTTGCCGCCCTGGTTGTGCGGCTGGTAGGCCGTCACCAGCCGCTGCCCGGTGGCGGCCAGTTGGGCGTCGAGGCTGACGATCGCCAGGAGCACGGCGCTGGTCTGCACTACGTCGTGCCCGACCAGTACCGCTTGCCGCATCACCTCGCGTTCCAGGCAGGCCAGGACCGGCCCGCCCCATCTGGCCTGCCGTCCGGTCAGCCGGGCGAACAGCGCGGGTAGCCAACGCACCAGCCAGGGACTGCGGCTCCGCACGGCCCCGGCCACCCGCAGCGGGTCGACCAGCGGGGCGAACGGCGCCGGCTCGGCCGCCAGGTCGCCGGCCGCTATCCGCCGCCGGGCGGCGGCGACGTCCAGGCCAGTGCGCCGGGCCAGCTCGGCCACCGACGGATCGGCCGGGTCGAGCAGCCCGAGCACCAGATGCGGTACGTCGAGCCGGGTCACCCCGGCGGACCGGGCCGTCCGGGCGGACCGGGTCAACGCCGGGCCGACCGCCGTCGACCACAGCGGCGGATCGGCCGGTACGGCGTCGCGCTGGGCCCGCAGCACCCACCAGCGGGCCTCTCGCAGCATCCCGGCGTACCCGCTAGGGACGGGCCCGGCACCGTCGCCGGTATCAGGCCCCTCCCCTCGGGACACCGTCGCCCGTGCCTGCGCCACCGTCCGGCCGAGTACCCGGCCGGCCCGCTCGTCGTTGCGGGCCGCAGCCACCAGCAGCTGCCCTGGACCCACCACCCGGCCGCCGTCGACCAGCGCGTAGTAGTAGGCCGCCCGGAGCACGTCGGCGAACTCCTCGCCGACGTCGACTGGTTCGGTGTCGCCGATCGTCATGAGAACCTGTTCCTCGGCATGCAGCGCCATTTTGTCACCGCACCAAAGACGAACCCGGCCACCCAGCCTATCGCCCTGGCCTGGGCGCTGCGTGCGGCGTAACCCACCATGTCGGCGATGGCCCAGGCACAGGTCAGGCCACGCTGGACCCGGGTGTTCGAGGTGAAGACCTTTGCCTTGCCGACCGCCCACCAGTAGGCCCGCCAGACGTACGGCTTCGCCTTCTTGAACAGGTACTTACCGGCTCGGATGCACCAGTTCTTGGAGACCCGGCAGGCCAGGACCACCGCCCTCGCCAGGCCGATGATCGCGAGGATGATGGCCGGCAGCGCCTTGCCGTCCAGGTCGACGTTGTTGACCGGGTCGGCGCAGGCGTACTCGTACGGGTTGCAGCTGCCTCCGTAGATCGGGTCGACCTGGAGGAAACGGCCGGTGACCGGGTTGTAGAGGCGGACGCCCATCAGCATGATGCCGGACGGAGCATCGGCCGCCCGCTGATGGCCGCCGAGCCAGCCGTAGCGCTCGCCGCCGGCGGCCTCACTGTCGCGCGGAACGCCGTACTCGGTCGACTCGCCGGTCCAGGAGAGCCCCTCGTCGTCGTTGGTGACTCCGGCGACCACGGAGTCGTTCAGGCTGGTGATCTGCCACTCCCTGCTGCCGTCCGAGCTGTCGAAAATCGCTGCCAGTCCGGCCACACCGGCCACCGGGCGGGTGAACCTGTCCGCCGTCTCCTGGGTCCACGACGGGCTGTCCTCGTCCCCGCTGTAGTGGTGCACGCGCTGCTCGGCGACGCCACCGGCGGAGTCGGTCCAGGAACGGATCCGCTCCCCGCCCACGTCGAGGGTGTAGTCGGTGGTCCGTCCGTTGTGATTGATCGTGTCGACGAGATCGGTGGCGTGGTAGGTGATGGTCACGTCACCCGCGGCCGGGTTCGCCGTGTCCACCGCCGGCACGGTCCTCGTCCGGCCAAGAGCGTCGTAGCCGTACCCGGTGGCGGAGACCCGGTCCGCGGTGTCGTACGTCCAGGTCCGGGTCGACGCCGCCGTTACGCGCTGGCAGCCGCCGTCGGCGCCCGGGTCGTAGGTGGTGAGGCCGGTCCGGTTCGAGGAGGTGCTCAGGGCGTACACCCGGGTGGAGCACTGCCCGCCGACGGTGTCCTCCACCACTGTCAGACGGCCCGCCTTGTCGTAGTCGAAGTGCTGCTGCGACAGGCTCGACGTGCCGTCCCGTCGCTGGCCGTGCACCGAGTGCACCACCGACTCGCGATAGAGGACGCAGTCTCCCGCCGGGCAGTCCGGCTTGCGATAGCTCAGGCCGACCCGTTCGCCGACCTCGTTGAACTCGGTGTCGACCACCATCCCGCCCGGCCACGTCTGCCCGGTCAGGTTGCCGTCGGCGTCGTAGCTGCCGGTGAAGACCCCGGCGAAGGTGTCGTCGACGGCGGTCAGCAGGCCACGCCGCTCGCTGCCACCGTCGTAGGTGTAGGTCCGTTGCGCCTTGCCGTCGTGGCTGGTCGCCACCCGTCCTGCCAGGTCGTACGCGAAGGTCGACAGGTTGCCGTCCGTGTCCCGGTAGGAGGTGACCCGGCCCAGGGTGTCGTAACCGCGGACCACCTCTGCGACCACCGAACCGTTCAGCACCGACTGCGTCCGCAGGTGGTTGCCGGTGGCCGGGTCGTACATCTCACGCTTGACCGGCACCGCCGTGCCGAGGCCCGACTCGACGGCCACCGCGATCTCGTACACCCGCCCGGCACCGTCGTAGCTGGTGCTGGTGGTGCGCAGCGTGCCGGCGCTGGTCTTCTCGGTGACCACCCTGGGCTGACCGAGCAGGTCGTAGGTGGTAACCGTCACCGGTAGCTCCGGCCCGCTGGCCGCCTGGCCGCCCGGCTGCACCCGGCACGGCAGATCCGCCCACTCCGGTTTCGAGTCACACTCGCTGTGCCCGGATCCGGAACCGGCCCGGTAGTAGACCGTGTGCTGGGTGGCCGGAGTGGTGGTGCTGGTGCCACCGGCCGGGTTGGTGGTCGACGTGATCAGCTCGGAGGTGGAGTCGAAGGTCGACCGGGTCACCTGGCCGAGACCACCGGGGTCCACGGTCACCGCGATCGGCTGGCGCAACGTCCAGTCGTACGCGGTCCTGGTGGTCCGCACGTCGGTGTCCGACTCGACGCCGCCGCTGTCCCACATCCGCAGCGCCACCCGTTGGGTGGTCACCAGGTTGTACGGGTCCGTCGAGGCGGGTGCGCCCTCGTCGTACACGTAGCTGGTGGCCTTGCGACCACGTGCTGTGCCGCCCGCCGGCAGGACGACCTCATGCTCCGGGTCGAGCGTGACCAGCAGGCGCTGTCCGTCGGTGGAGTAGGCGTGCAGGGTGGACTGGGTGCGGGCGCGCATCGCCTCGGCCGCCGCGTCGTCCGTAGCGCTGGCGTTCAGCGCACCGGCCCGGTTGGCGGCGGTCAACTCCCGGACGGTGTTGCCCCACTGATCGAGCCAGACGGCCCGGACGTGCCCACCGGGGGTGGCCACGTTGACCAGGCGGGCGTTGGCGTCCAGATAGGTCACCGTAGCCCGCTCGTACGAGGAGGGCAGGGCACCGGTCGACGGGTTGCCGTTCGGCACCTGGGTGGGCGGGAAGACCGCGGTGGCGTCGGTCGGCGCCTCCGGTTGGGCCCAGCGGGTCGTCTGCGCGGCCGACAGGTCGTACGGTGCACCGCTGCCGGCGACCGGCACCCGGTACACCACCGTCGTCGTGGCGGTGCCGGCGGTGAGGGCCGACCGGCTCACCTGGTACAGCCGGCCGGGGGCCGGGTCACCGGGCAGCGTGGTGTAGCGCAGCTGCCAGGGCTCCTGCCCGGCCGGCGCGATGCTGGCGAGCAGGCCGTCCAGGTTGTAGGTGTAGACCTCCTGGACGTGCCGGGTGACGCCGTTGTCGGTCCAGTCCAGCCGCGGGTCCCAGGAGGCGCGCAGCCGGCCCGCGTCGTCGTAGGCGTACCGGGCCATCGGCACCGTCCGCATGCCCGGCGTGACTAGGTCCGGATCCCAGGCGGTGAACGCGATCTCCTTCACCCGTCCGGTGTGATCACCCCACGCCGCCGCGCCGCCGCCCGTCGCGGTCGTGGTGGTGGCGTAGGTGAAGGTCACCGCCCGGCAGCCGCGGACCAGGGTGGTGCAGGTGACGCCCTGCGGCGCCGGCGCCAGCACCCGCGTCGGCCGGATCACCTCCCTGCCACCGACCGTCGCCCGCTCCCAGCTCAACGTCGTCGTATTGGTGTTGCCCGGGGAACTGACCGAGGTCGGGACGTACTTCCCGGCCGCCGTCCCGGCGATCCGGCTGAAGGTGGTGCTGTTGCCCTCCTCGTCGACGAGCCGGTAGGTGTCGGTGGCCGACGCGTACATCAAGGTCAGGAACTCGGCACCGACACCGGGATCGAAGGTCGTCGCGGTCCGCTTGGTGAAGCCGAGCGTCTCGCCTTCCGGCAGTCCGACCTGCACCAGCGACCCGTACACGGTGAGTGACGTGTACGGCGCATCGGCCTCTACCAGCGCGCCGGAGATCCAGCCGGGGCCGTACATGTTCGTCGCGTCGGTGAGGTTCGCCCGGCGGGTGTTGTACGACCGGGTGACCGTCAGGTCGGTGCCCAGCGAGCCCGCCGAGACGTCCACGTCGGACAGCGAGTAGTTCCCCGTGATCAGGTTGACCGAGCCGGGCCCGATCTGCTGCGCCTCCGCCGACGCCTGGTTCCGGTCGAAGGTGAACTTCACCGTGCCGGAGGTGCTCCCGGCGCCCCCGCTGAAGCTGGCTCGCACCTGGAGCGGCCCGTCCCGGGGCACGGACTCCGCGTCGATGGCCGCCAGGGTGGCCGCGACATCCCAGTTCAGCTTGGCGAAGGCACCCGCGCCACCGGTCGCCAGCGGCCAGGTCACCGCGCCACCACCGGCGGCCAGGCTGACGTGCCCAGCCGGAATGGTCACCCAGGCGTCGGCGTTGCCTCGCCGCCACTGGTACGTCACGCCGGTCGCCGACGCTTGGCCGACACCGCCGAGCGCAACCTTCTCCGCGGTGATGTCCCCTTCCCGTGGTGACGTCACCGCACCCGAGCCGACGTTGAACGTGTACGCACGCAGCGCCGAGGTGTTCCCGGCCCGGTCCCGGGACCGCACGTAGAGCGTCTGTGGCCCGTCCGCGCTCGGCGTGATGGACACCGTGGCATTACCGCCCAGGCTCGACGCATTCACCGACTGGTCCGGCGGGTTCGCGTTCAGGCCGTACTCGTAGGCGGCGACGTCGGCCACCCCGGCCGCGCCGAAGGTGAAACTGCCGGCGGTGCCGGTCGCGCCGGACCACTGGCCCTCCGGGTACGTCGTGGAAATGACGGTCGCCGTCGCCGAAGGTGCGACGGTGTCGACGGTCATCGCGCAGTAGCCACTCCAGGGGCTGTTGACCAGACCATCGTGGCCCCGCACCCGCCAGGAGTATGTGCCATTCTCCGCGAACGCGCCGGCCGGCACCGTGGCGGTGAGCCAGGAACCCGAACTGGCGGGGCCGACGGTGGTGCCGCCGATCCGGGTACCGCCACCGGTCAACCATTCGAACTCGGCCCGCACCTGCGCACCCTCGGCGTCGCTGATCTGCGCCCGCAACTGCGGGGTTCTCGTGTTGACGTACGGGGTGTTCGGGTTCGTCGCACAGGGCAGTGATGGCACCGTCGCCCGCGTGGTCACCGTGGGCGGCGACTGGTAGGTCAAGGTCACGTACGGATCGTTCGCACCCTCCATGGAGTGGAACCTCTTCCACCCCAGGTTGTCGGTCTCGGATGCGGCGCGCAGCCCGATGTTGACCGTGCTGCAGCAGGTGACGCCGTTGGCCTGGTCGGCGAAGGCGGTCGTGACCGACGCGTTGACCCGACCGGCCGCGCAGGAGGAGTTGTAGCCCTTGGTCGCGGTGGTGTAGCCCAACCGCTTGATCCAGGTCGGCTGGTTGGTCCAACGGGCGGAGGTGGTGACGTAGGTGGTCTGCCAGGTCTCCCACTGCCGCGGGGTGCAGGACCACGAGTGGTGGTTCCACAGGTAGAGCGTCGCCGCCTGGACGTGCTTGCCCTGCAACCACTCCATGTTGTGGAAGCTCAGGAACGAACGAGCCTTCGTCGTACCACCGTCGTACGTGCCCAGCTTCAACTCCGTCGCGGCGGACTGGTCAGTGGTGTAGCCGGTCTGCACGAACGCGTCGTAGTTCGGCTTCAACGTGACGGCGGGGTCGATGGTCACCGGGAAGGTGGTGGCCGGATCCCGCAGCCATTTCTCGTCAGGCGTCAGGGTGACCGCCAGCCGGCCGCCTCTGGCCGCCGCGCCCACCTTCTTGCCCACCCTGGTCTGCCGCAGCCGCTCACCGGACTCCGGATGCACCCGCGCGTCCCACATCATCGGTTCCGGTGAGACGCCGACCGTACGGCCGGCGGCGTCCTTGATGTCGAAGCCGTTGCCGGCGTCCGGCACCGCCTTCAGGCCGTTGCCGCGCAACGGCAGGGAGATGCTGCGCACCTGGTCGACAGCGGCTCTGTTCTTCACCACGAGGTATTGCTCGAAGCCGGTCCGGGTCGACTCCACCACCAGGTCGACTCCGGGACGCACCTCCGGGTAGGTGGCCCGCGTCCCGGTCACCACCGGCTCCGGCAGCGGCCCGGACCAGCGCAGCGCCACCACTTCGTCGGCCTGCCCAAGCCGTACCAGGTCGCGCTCGCCCGACCCGCCCGAGCCGGCGAGCCACAGGTGGCCCGGATGGGCCTTCGCCCGGACCGCGCCGTCGGCCTGCTTGACCAGGTTGAAGTCCACCGGCGTCCACCCGCCGGCCTGGTTGCGCATCCGGACCGGACCTAGGTGGACCTCCGCCTCCACCCGGCCGTCCGGCAGAGCCCAGAACTCCGATGTCTCCGAGGTCATCCCGGTGATCCGCACCTTCGTCCCGGTCGTCCGGGCGGTGACCACCGCCGACGCCTCGTCCGGCCGCTCCAGGTGCTGCGCGGGCGGCGGCTGTTCGGCCACCACCGGTGGCGCCGCCTGCGCCGGCCGCGGGTTGATCAACGCCAACGTGCCGACCAGCACCGCCGACATGCCGTAAGCGACGCCCCGCCCGAGCCTGTGGGGCAGTTGCCGCCTACCGCCGCCGCCCACCAAGCCTCTTCGGTCACCCATCTTCATTCTCCTTTGTGGATGGACATTGGCTTGAAGATAGGGATGATCACAGGCAAGCACATCGATCGACCGACTGGCAGTCAGCGACCGAACGGCCACTCAGCTCAACCGGCAAACCGCCCGACCCCGCGGGTGCCTGACTGGGGGACGAGCGGGTAAGGAAGTAGGGTCCGCCGGTGTTGCACACGGGGAAGGTACGAAAGGAGCTCCACCGTGTTCCTCCGCCGCATGAAGGCCGAGATGATCTCCCCCGACCGGGCCCTGCCCGGCCGTCCGATCGCGATGCCGGTGGCCGACCGGCACGAGGTGCTCGGCACCCCGTTGCAGGGCCCGTTCCCCGAGGGCTCCCAGGTCGCCGTCTTCGGTATGGGTTGTTTCTGGGGCGCCGAGCGACTGTTCTGGACCCTGCCCGGCGTATTCACCACCTCCGTCGGGTATGCGGGTGGTTTCACCCCGAACCCGACCTACGAGGAAGTCTGCTCCGGGATGACCGGGCACACCGAGGCGGTCGAGGTGGTCTACGACCCCACGAAGATCAGCTACGAGGATCTCCTCAAGGTCTTCTGGGAGAACCACGACCCGACCCAGGGCATGCGCCAGGGCAACGACGTGGGCACCCAGTACCGGTCGACGATCTACACCACGACCGACGAGCAGCTCGCCACCGCGCAGGCATCCCGGGACGCGTTCGCGCCGATCGTGGCCCGCGCCGGGAAGGGCGAGATCACCACGGAGATCGGTCGGCTCGGTGACTACTACCTGGCCGAGGACTACCACCAGCAGTACCTGGCCCCGACCAAGAACCCGAACGGCTACTGCAACCACGGCCCGAACGGGTTGAGCTGCCCGGTCGGGGTGGCGCGCACCGCCGGCTGACCGCACCGCAGACACGGCAGGGCCCGGAGCGGGTAGCGACGGGCCCTGCGCCGTGTCCGCGTCGACGAGGCAGTTGCCGCCGCAGCGGCTTCGCCGGCACACGACCAACGACGCGTGCCGACTTTGCGGCATTCGTCACACCCGCAAAGTGGTACGCAATTGGCGCGCTGACGTTACGCCGGGCACGAAACGCCCATCGAAATCAGCCCGATGTCGCTTTACCCGTCGCGAGGGCGCGGATTCTAGCAATGCTGTTACACGACCGTCATAGTCTCAACAGGCCAATCGCAACATCCTCTGGCAGCATGGGCTCACATGTGCGGACTGGCTGGAGAGTTCCGAAGGGACGCGACGCGTGCCGATGTCGCTGCGGTGGAGCGGATGGCCGCCACGATGTGCGACCGGGGGCCCGACGGTAGCGGGGTGTGGTCCCAGGGGTCGGTCGCCCTCGGCCACCGGCGACTGAAGATCATTGACCTGTCGGCCGCCAGCGGCCAACCGATCGTCGACTCCGCCGCCGGCCTGGCCGCCGTCTTCAACGGCTGCATCTACAACTACCGCGAGTTGCGCGCCGAACTGCAGGCCAAGGGCCACCACTTCTTCTCCAGCGGAGACAGCGAGGTCGTGGTCAAGGCGTACGCGCAGTGGGGGCTCGACTTCGTCGACCACCTGGTCGGCATGTTCGCCGTGGCGATCAGCGAACGCGACACCGGTCGCCTGGTGCTGGCCCGGGACCGGCTCGGCATCAAGCCGCTCTACCTCGCCGAGTCCTCCGGCGTGGTGCGCTTCGCCAGCACCCTGCCGGCACTGCTGGCCGGCGGTGGGGTGGACACGACGATCGATTCGGTCGCGCTGGGCCACTACCTCAGCTTCCACAGCATCGTGCCGCCGCCGCGCACCATCCTGCGTGGCGTCAACAAGCTGCCCCCGGCCACCGTCCGGGTCTACGAGGCCGACGGCCGCAGCCACGAGCGGGTCTACTGGGACCCGCCGTTCCTGCGCCGGCCCGAGCACGAGGGCTGGACCGAGCGGGACTGGCAGGACGCGCTGCACGAGTCGCTGACCACCGCCGTACGCCGGCGGATGGTCGCCGACGTGCCGGTCGGCGTGCTGCTCTCCGGCGGCCTCGACTCCAGCCTGGTGGTCGCGCTGCTCGCCGGTGAGGGGCAACGTGGCCTCTCCACCTTCTCCATCGGCTTCGACGCCGTCGGCGGCCGGGAGGGCGACGAGTTCCGCTACTCCGACGTGGTCGCCAAGACCTTCGACACCGATCACCATCAGATCCGGGTCGCCGCGCAGGATCTGGTCCCGCCGTTGGAGGCCGCCGTAGCGGCGATGAGCGAGCCCATGGTCAGCCACGACTGCGTGGCGTTCTACCTGCTCAGCCAGGAGGTCTCGCGGCACGTCAAGGTGGTCCAGTCCGGCCAGGGCGCCGACGAGATCCTGGGTGGCTACCACTGGTACCCGCCGCTGGCGCAGGTCGGCCGGGAGCAGGCCCTGGACACGTACGCCCGGGCCTTCTTCGACCGGGACGGCGCCGGCCTGGCCCGGGCGCTGAACCCCGACTGGCTCGCCGACGGCGATCCGGCGCGGGAGTTCGTCGCCGCCCACCTGGCGCGGCCCGGCGCACAGACCGCGGTCGACGCCGGCCTGCGTATCGACACGCAGATCATGCTGACCGACGACCCGGTCAAGCGGGTCGACAACATGACCATGGCGCACGGGCTGGAGGCCCGGGTGCCCTTCCTGGATCACGAGTTCGTGGAGCTGGCCGCTGCCTGCCCGCCGGAGCTGAAGCTGGCGCAGGGCGGCAAGGGAGTGCTCAAGGAGATCGGCCGGCGGGTGCTTCCGCACGAGGTCATCGACCGGCCGAAGGGCTACTTCCCGGTGCCGGGCCTCACCCATCTGGAGGGCAAGCTCCTCGACCGGGTACGCGACGCGCTGTCCGCGCCCGAGGCCCGCCGCCGCGACCTGTTCCGCACCGATTACGTCAACGCCCTGCTCGACGCCCCGAACGCCGAACTGACCCCGTTGAACGGAAACAAGCTGTGGCAACTCGGACTCCTGGAAATGTGGCTCCAGAGCCACGGAATCGACTGACCGTGACCGACACTCTGGCCACCGGGGTCGCCCGGACCGACCGGAGTCGGGGCGCGGGACGGCGGTACGAGCGGGTCGGACCGGGAGGTGATCCGATCGCCACGGGCGGCCACGCCGAACCGACCGACGACGAACGCCCCGGTGCCGGCGCGGGTGTCATCCTCGACTGCGGGTGGGGGCGGCTGGTCTTCGGCCAGACCTTCACCGACCAGGCCGCGGTCGCCGACGTGCTGCGTTCCGAGGCGGCGGGCGCCCGGGACATCTGCATCTACCTGCGCGATCCGCACGTGCTGGTCTCCCGGCTCCCCGACGAGCTGTTCATCGACCCGTCGCTGACCTTCCGGCTGCCGCTGGGAGACACCCCGCGCGGCCCCCGCCCGTCCACCGGGACCACGGAGGAGGCCGGCAGCGCACACACGCCGTCGCCCATGGGTGACCGGGCGGAGCTGCCCGGGGTACGCATCCGCCGGATGCGCGACGCCGCCGACGCGGACGCGGTCAATCGGATCTACGCGGCCAACGGCATGGTCACCGCGCCGGTCGACGTGCTGGTCGACAACGCCGCCACCGACCGCTTCCTGCATCTGGTCGCGGAGGCCACCACCGGCGAGATCGTCGGCACCATCACCGGCGTCGACCACGTGGCGGTCTTCGACGACCCGGACAACGGGGCCAGCCTCTGGTGCCTGACCGTCGACTTCAACCAGGCCCCACCGGGTACCGGCCAGGCGCTGATCACCGAGCTTGCCGCCCGGCTGGTCGCCCGGGGCCGGGCGTACGTCGACCTGTCCGTGCTCGCCGAGAACGCCGGGGCGATCCGGCTCTACGAGCGGCTGGGCTTCTACCGCACCGCCACGCTCTGCGTGAAGCGGAAGAACCCGATCAACGAACGGCTCTTCCTGCCGGCCATGCCGATCGGCTACGACGGGCTCAACCCGTACGCGAGGATCGTCGCCGACGAGGCGATGCGGCGGGGCATCCGGGTGGAGGTCACCGACCCGGAGTGGGGTGAGCTGCGGCTGACCAGCGGTGGCCGGACCATCCTCACCCGGGAGTCACTCTCGGAGCTGACCTCGGCGGTGGCGATGAGCCGCTGCGACGACAAGCGGGTCACCCGCCGGATCCTGACCGAGGCGGGCCTGTCGGTGCCGCGCGGGCGCACCGCCAGCGGCGACGCGGCCGACGCGGAGTTCCTGGCCGAGGTGGGTCAGTTGGTGGTCAAGCCGGCCCGGGGCGAACAGGGCAACGGCATCACCGTGGGGGTACGCACCCCGGAGGCGTTGACCGCCGCCGTCGAGTTGGCCGCCCGGTTCTGCCCGGAGGTGCTGCTGGAGGAGCTGTGCACCGGCGAGGACCTGCGGGTGATCGTGATCGACCACGAGGTGGTGGCCGCCGCGGTTCGCCGACCTGCCTCGATCACCGGCGACGGTGTGCACGACATCGCCGATCTGATCGACCGGCAGAGCCGCCGCCGGGCCGCCGCCACCGGCGGCGAGTCCCGCATCCCGCTGGACGACATGACCCGGGACGTGGTCTCCGAGGCCGGCCACGAGCTGCACGACGTGCTGCCCGAGGGGCAGGTGCTGGCGGTCCGGCGCACCGCGAACCTGCACACCGGCGGCACCATCCACGACGTCACGGGTGAGCTGCACCCGGTGATCGCCGAGGCGTGCGTGGCCGCCAGCCGTGCCATCGACATCCCGGTCACCGGTCTCGACCTGCTGGTTCCGGCGCCGGACCGGCCCGAGCACGTCTTCATCGAGGCCAACGAGCGGCCCGGGCTGGCCAACCACGAGCCGCAGCCCACCGCCGAACGCTTCGTGGACCTACTCTTCCCCGGGACTCGGGCACCGCAGCGGCTCTGGACCCCGGCCGGTGCGGCACCATCTGGGGCATGACCGTACGCAAGACCACTCCGCTCCCCATCGACCTGGACTATCTACGCCAGGTGCTGGTCGAGCTGCTCGACATCCCGAGCCCGTCGGGACGCACCGATCACGTGCAGCAGTACGTGGGTGAGCGCCTCTCGGCGCTCGGCATCCCGTCGACGCTGACCCGCCGCGGGGCGCTCAGCGCCTGCCTGCCCGGCCCCCGGGAGACCGGCGCGGACCGGGCCATCGTGGTACACACCGACACCATCGGCGGGATGGTGAAGCGGCTGAAGGAGAACGGCCGGCTGGAGCTGAAGCCGATCGGCACGCACAGCGCCCGGTTCGCCGAGGGTGCCCACGTACGGATCTTCACCGACGACCTGGAGCGGGTGGTCACCGGCCAGGTGCTGCCGCTCAAGGCCAGCGGCCACCGCTACAACGAGGGCGTCGACCTGCAGGGCTTCGGCTGGGAGCAGGTCGAGGTCCGCGTCGACGAACCGGTGGAGGACATCGCCGGCCTGCGCGCGCTCGGCATCGACGCGGGCGACTTCGTCGCGTTCCTGCCCAACCCGACGGTCACCCCCAGCGGGTACGTCAAGTCCCGCCACCTGGACGACAAGGCCGGGGTGGCCGCGGTGCTCAGCGCCATGAAGGCAATGGTCGACGCGGGGGTGAAGCCGGCGGTCACCGCACACCTGCTGGTCACCGTGACCGAGGAGATCGGCCACGGCGCGTCCCACGGTCTCGACCCGGATGTCGCCGAGATCGTTTCGGTGGACGCGGCGGTGGTCGCGCCCGGGCAGCAGTCCCGGGAGCACTCCGCCACCCTGGCCATGGGCGACGGGGTCGGACCGTTCGACTACCACCTCACCCGGAACCTGGCGGCGATCGCCCGGGAACACGACGTGGATCTCGTCCGCGACGTCTTCGACTACTACCGCTCGGACGTGGCGGCGGCGGTGGAGGCGGGGGCGCACGCCCGGGTGGCGCTGCTCGGCTTCGGCGTCGACGCCACCCACGGCCACGAACGCACCCACCTGGACGGGCTGCGCCAGCTGGCCCAACTGCTCTGCCTCTACCTCCAGAGCGACCTGGTGTTTCCCGAATGGGACGCCGAGCCGGAGGGCGACCTGGCCGACTTCCCGTCGCTGGCGGTGCAGCCGGCCAACGCGGAGGGCCCCCGCGAAGGCCCGATAGGCATCGCCCAGCCGTCCTGAGCGGGCTGCCGCCGGCGCACCGACCGGGTCGGCACGGATGTGATCGAAATCCATTGCCGGGGCGCCGGACGCTGGATAACGTGACCGTACACGGGAAAGGAGGTGGTCCAGACTTGTATAGCAATCGGACTCGTGAGGTGGCTGTCCGCTAGCCGCTGTCCTCGACAGTGATCCGACCCTCCGGGGGCGGGCAGTAAGAAGTCGTCGAGACCGTGTGGCAGCGGTGCGGCGAAACCACAACAGCCACCCGACCCCCGGGGTGCCGACCCAGTCCAGTCGGCCCGCGTCCGCGCGGAAGCCCCGGGGGTCGCTTCATACCCACCGGAGGCCCCGTGTCGATGCGCGAGCTGGTGGTACTCGGCACTGCCAGCCAGACCCCCACCAGGACCCGCAACCACAACGGGTACGTGCTGCGGTGGGACAACGAGGTGATCCTCTTCGACCCGGGCGAGGGCAGCCAGCGGCAACTGCTGCACACCAGCGTCACCGCCAGCGACCTGACCCGGATCTGCGTCACCCACTTCCACGGCGACCACTGCCTCGGCCTGCCCGGCATCATCCAGCGCCTCTCCCTGGACCGGGTGGCACACCCGGTGACGGTGCATTTTCCGGCCGAGGGCCTCGACTACTTCGCCGGGCTGCGGCATGCCAGCTCCTTCCACGAGACCGCCGAGCTGACCGTCGAGCCGATCAGGGCGGACGGGCAGCGGATCGTGCTGCGCTGCGGCACGCTGGAGGCCCGCCGACTGCGGCACCCCATCGCCACGTACGGCTACCGGCTGGTGGAGCCGGACGGGTACCGGATGCTGCCGGAGCGGCTGGCCGCGTACGGCATCGTCGGGCCGGCGATCGGCGAACTGCAGCGCGTCGGCCACCTCGACCTCGACGGGCGTCGCGTCACCCGGGAGGAGGTGAGCGTGCCGCGCCCGGGGCAGCGGTTCGCCTTCGTGATGGACACCGGCCTCTGCGACGGGGTGTACGCGCTGGCGGAGCACGCCGACCTACTGGTGATCGAGTCGACCTTCCTGGAGTCCGAGGCCGCGCTCGCCGCCGAGGTCGGGCACCTCACCGCCGGCCAGGCCGCGCGGGTGGCGGCCGAGTCGGGGGTACGCCGGCTGGTGCTCAGCCACTTCTCCCAGCGGTACGCCGACCCGGCCCGCTTCGCCGACGAGGCCCGCGCCCACTTCGACGGCGACCTGGTGATCGCCGAGGACCTGGCCACCGTGCAGGTTCCGCCCCGGCGGGTACCCTCGGCTGAGTGACCGTCACGCTCCGTCCCGCGAACGCCGACGACCTGATGGCGGTAGGAGAGCTCCACCAGCGGTCGAGGGTCGCGGCGTACTCGTCGTTCCTGCCGGTGGAGTCGCTGGCGGACCCGACGCCGGACGCGATGGGCCGGTACTGGACCGAACGGTGGTCCTGGGAGCGGGCCGATCACCTGATGACGGTGGCCGAGCGGGACGGCGTCCTGGCCGGCTTCAGCTACGTCGGCCCGGACGACGAGGGCGACCCGGTGACCGGGCTGCTCAACGCCATCCACCTGGAACCAGCCGAACGCGGCCGGGGCGTCGGCCGGGCGTTGATGATCGACGCGCTGGCCAGCATGCGTTCGCGGGGCCGGCGGCGCGCCGTGCTCTGGGTGCTGCGGGACAACACCCCCGCCCGCCGCTTCTACGAACGCGGCGGCTGGCTGCCGACCGGCATCGAGCGGGAAGAGCGCATCGGCGCCGCCCGCACCCCCCAGCTCCGCTACACCCGCGAGCTGTGAAGGAGGGGCCCCCTGTTAACGCCTGCGGTAGAGCAGGGGCCCCCTGTTAACAGTCGATCTTCGCGATCCGCCGGCGCGCGTTAAAAGGGGCCCCCTGCTATGCACGAGGCGTTAACAGGGGGCCCCTCCTTACACCTCAGTGGGCGCCGAGGTGGGCGAGCAGGTCCTGGCGGGTGAGCACGCCCTTGGGCTTGCCGTCGATCAGCACCAGCGCGGCGTCGGACTTCGCCAGCAACTCGACCGCCTCGCTGACCGGCTGGCCACCACCGATCATCGGCAGCGGCGGCACCATGTGCCGCTCGATCGTGTCGTGCAGTTGGGCCTGCCCGGTGAAGAGCGCGTCGAGCAGGTCCTTCTCGGCGATCGAGCCGGCGACCTCGCCGGTGACCACGGGCGGCTCGGCCTTGAGGACCGGCAGCTGCGAGACGCCGTACTCGCGCATGTAGTCGACCGCGTCGCGGACCGTCTCGGTCGGGTGCACGTGCACCAACTCGGGCAGCCCGCCCGGCTTGGCCCCGAGCGCCTCCGCCACGGTCGGCTCGGAGCCGGAGTTGTCGAGGAAGCCGTACCGCGCCATCCAGGAGTCATTGAAGATCTTGGAAAGATAGCCCCGGCCGCCGTCCGGCAGCAGCACCACGACCACGTCGTCCGGCCCGGCGGATCGGGCCACCTCCAGCGCCGCCACGGCCGCCATCCCACAGGAGCCGCCGACCAGCAGCCCCTCCTCGCGAGCCAGCCGCCGGGTCATCTCGAAGGACTGCTTGTCCGACACCTCGACGATCTGGTCGGCGACGTCCCGGTCGTACGTCTCGGGCCAGAAGTCCTCGCCGACCCCCTCGACCAGGTACGGACGGCCGGTGCCGCCGGAGTAGACCGAGCCCTCCGGGTCCGCGCCGATGACCTTGACCGTCCCGCCGGACGCCTCCTTCAAGTACCGCCCGATGCCGGAGATCGTGCCACCGGTACCCACCCCGGCGACGAAGTGGGTGATCCGGCCCTCGGTCTGCTTCCACAGCTCCGGACCGGTCGTCTCGTAGTGCGAACGCGGGTTCGCCGGGTTGGCGTACTGGTTCGGCTTCCACGCGCCGGGAATCTCCCGGGCCAGCCGGTCGGAGACGTTGTAGTACGAACGGGGGTCCTCCGGGGCGACGGCGGTCGGGCAGACCACCACCTCCGCGCCGTACGCCCGCAGCACGTCCTGCTTGTCCTGGCTGACCTTGTCCGGGCAGACGAAGACACACTTGTAGCCCCTGAGCTGGGCCACCAGGGCCAGACCGACGCCCGTGTTGCCGCTGGTCGGCTCGACGATGGTGCCACCCGGTCGCAGGATGCCGGCGGCCTCCGCGTCCTCCACCATGCGCAGCGCGATCCGGTCCTTCACCGACCCACCGGGGTTGAGGTACTCCACCTTCGCCAGCACGGTCGCCTGAATACCCTCGGCGACGTTGCGTAGCCGTACCAGCGGGGTGTTGCCGATCATCTCGACGACGTTGTCGTAGTACTGCACCTCGTTGTGCCCTTCTGCTCCGGCGCCGGCGCCGGTGGCCGGGCGGGTTACTCAGGTGAATTCCCGCGCCCAGGGTACGTGGGTCAGGGCACCACCTGGCCGGGGACCACGGAGCTGCGACGCGTCTCCCACTCCAGGAACCGCTCGGTCTCGGCGAGCACCGCCCCGGCCAGCCAGGTGACCATCACCGCGTCGTCCAGCAGACCGAACACCGTGAGGAACAGCTCCGGAACCGCGTCGATCGGCGAGACGATGTACGCCGTCGCCGCCGTCATCATGGCCAGCCGTAGGCCACCGTCGTACTCGCCCCGTGCGGTGGCCGCGATCATCCGGGGCAGCGCCCCGATTCGAGCACCGAGCGACGGCCCGCCCCGGGCACCAGCGGTCAGCGCCCGCCCCAGAGCCACGAAAGCCGCACCCCGCTTCAACGTCTTAGCCATCGTCGTACTCCTCTCCACCGTGCAGCGTGACGACCCGTCGCAACTCCCTCCATCCAAGTACCCCGCACGGTCGAATTCCAGGCACCCGGGTGCCGTCCCGACGACAGCGGCCCGTCAGACCGGCGCGCTAGTGTCACGGTATGGGGGTCGCTGGTTCCGTCGTACCGGATCGTCCGCGCTGGCAGCGCGCCCGGCGGGTGGCCCGTCTGGCAGCACTCGGCACGGGTGCCGCGGTGACGGCTGCGGCGGCGACCACCGGCGTGCTCTTCGGTCAGGCGCGGCAGGCGCGGCGCACCATCCCGATGGCCGAGGCACCGCCGCCGCGTTGCGACGGCGTCTACGGCGCGAAGTTCCCCGGTCCCGCGATCACCATGGTCGTTCTCGGTGACTCCTCGGCCGCCGGCTACGGCGTGCACCGACGCCGGGAGACACCCGGCGCGCTGCTGGCCACCGGATTGTCCCGGCGGCTCCAGCGGCCGGTCCGGTTGCACCGCTTCGCGGTGGTGGGCGCCATCTCGGCCGGGCTGCGTTTCCAGGTGGAGGCGGCGCTGGAGTGCGACCCCGACGTGGCGGTCATCCTCATCGGCGGCAACGACGTCACCAACCGCACGCCGGCCGCGCTGGCCGTGCGCTACCTCGTCGAGGGGGTGCGTGCGCTGCGCGCGTCCGGTGCCGAGGTGGTCGTGGGCACCTGCCCTGACCTCGGTGCGATTCGCCCCATCCAGCCACCGCTGCGGTGGCTGGCCCGCCGGTGGAGCCGCCAGCTCGCGGCCGCGCAGACGGTCGCCGTGGTGTCCGCCGGCGGTTGGACGGTTTCCCTCGGTGACCTGCTGGGCCCCAGGTTCACCGCCGAACCGGGACGGATGTTCGCCTGGGACCGGTTCCACCCTTCCGGCGACGGATACGCCGTGGTCGCCGCCGCACTGCTGCCCACGGTGCTCTCCGCATTGGGGTACGGCACCGAACACAGGCCTTCGCAGGCACGCCCCGAGGGCGTACGGTCGTTGCCGAAGGCCGCTCAGGAGGCGGCCCGGCACCCGGGAACGGAGGTCAGCGGTACGCAGGTCCGAGGCAGCGAGAGCGGTCCGGCCGGCCGCTGGGCGCAGCTGCGCCGGCGGGGATTCTTCGGTGTCGCCGCGACGCCGCAGTCTGCTCCCACCGCCGACACACCCGCAGTGGAGGGACTCACATGACCGAGCGGATCAAGCGCCCGTCCGGGTGGCGGGGCGGCTCCGACCAACAGGTGGGGGCAGCGACATGACCGTCCCGTCAACCGGTGCCCGGCTCACCGCGCTGGTGGCCCGTACCGCCGCGGTTTCCCTGGTTGCTGGCACGGTCGGCGCTGCGGCGGTGCTCGCCGGCCAGGCCGTCGCGGCCCGCAACCGTCGCTACGCCCAGCCGGAGCTCGGGCTCGCGCTGCGCGCGACCGTCGGCCGGTCCGGCGCACCGCCGCTGCGCCTGGTGCTGCTCGGCGACTCCGCCGCCCTCGGTGTCGGAGTGGACCGCCTCGGCGACACCATCGGCGGGCAACTGGCCGAGCTGCTCGCCACCGGGTCGGCCGGGCGACGTGTGCACCTGTCCAGCGTCGGTGTCTCCGGTTCCCGCTCCACCGACCTGGCCACCCAGGTGGCCCGGGCGTTGCTCGGCGAACGACCCGACGTGGCGGTCATCCTGGTCGGCGCGAACGACGTCACCGACATGCGCCGCCCCGCCGAAGCCGCCGCCTATCTGGGCGCGGCGGTGCACCGCCTGCGCCAGGCCGGTGTCGAGGTCGTGGTCGGTACCTGCCCGGATCTCGGCGCTGTTCGGGCGATCGCACCACCGCTGCGGCAGGTGGTCGGCTGGGTGGGGCGCCAGGTGGCCCGGGCCCAGACCGGTGCGGTGCTCGACGCCGGCGGGACGGTGGTCGACCTGGCCACCGAGACGGGGCCGGTGTTCCGGGCCGACGCCGGCACCTTCTGCCACGACGGCTACCACCCCTCCGCCGACGGATACCGGGTCTGGGCCCATGCTCTGCTGCCTGCGGTGGCGGCTGCGGCGGCCGTCACTCCCCGCCGCTGACCAGTCCTCGCCCCGTGGTGTCGAGGCCAACGGCGGAGGGTGACATTTCCCGGCGGCCAGAAAACTTCCGCTGCAAGTTACCAGCAAGTTAACGTGGGCGCATGCCGATTGAGTCGTCCCGCGACGCCGTGATCGTCGCCACCGCCCGTTCCCCCATCGGCCGGGCCCACAAGGGGTCCCTGCGCGATCTCCGCCCGGACGACCTCGCCGCGACCATCGTGCGGGCCGCCCTGGACAAGCTCCCCCAGCTCGATCCGCAGCAGATCGACGACCTCTACCTCGGATGCGGCCTGCCCGGCGGCGAGCAGGGCTTCAACATGGCCCGAGTGGTCGCCGTGCTGATGGGCCTCGACGGCCTGCCGGGGGCCACGCTCACCCGCTACTGCGCCTCCTCGTTGCAGACCACCCGGATGGCGATGCACGCGATCCGGGCCGGCGAGGGCGATGTCTTCATCTCCGCCGGTGTCGAGGCCGTCTCCCGCTACGCCCGGGGCAGCTCCGACGGCCTGCCCCCGGAGGCGCAGGCCCTGCTCGGCCGATGGGAGAACCCGCGTTTCGCGGAGGCTCGCGAGAGGTCCAAGTCGCGCACCGAGGCCGACGCGCCGGTCTGGACCGACCCGCGCGAGAAGAACGCACTGCCGGACGTCTACCTGGCGATGGGGCAGACCGCCGAGAATCTCGCCCAGATCCACGACGTCAGCCGTGCGGACATGGACGCCTTCGGAGTACGCAGCCAGAACCTGACCGAGAAGGCGATCAACGACGGCTTCTGGGCCCGCGAGATCACCCCGGTCACCACACCCGACGGCACCGTGGTCAGCGCCGACGACGGCCCCCGTGCCGGGGTCACCCTGGAGGCCGTCTCCGCCCTCAAGCCGGTCTTCCGCCCCGACGGTCGGATCACCGCCGGCAACTGCTGCCCGCTGAACGACGGTGCCGCCGCTGTGGTGGTGATGAGCGCTCAGCGCGCCGACGAACTGGGCATCACCCCGCTTGCCAGGATCGTCTCCACGGGAGTGACCGCGCTGTCGCCGGAGATCATGGGCCTCGGCCCGGTCGAGGCCAGCCGACAGGCGCTGGCGCGGGCCGGCATGACCATCGACGACGTCGACCTGGTCGAGATCAACGAGGCGTTCGCCGCGCAGGTGATCCCGTCGTACCGCCAGCTCGGCATCCCCGAGGAGAAGCTGAACGTGATGGGCGGCGCAATCGCCGTCGGCCACCCCTTCGGCATGACCGGCGCCCGGATCACCGGCACGCTGCTCAACGCCCTGCAGTGGCACGACAAGACCATCGGCCTGGAGACGATGTGCGTCGGCGGCGGCCAGGGCATGGCGATGGTCGTCGAGCGCCTCAGCTGAGACCAGCTACAGCACGGTCCGGGTCGCGGCCACCTCTGCGGCGGCCCGGACCAGCACCCCGTCGTCCGGTCCGGCGGCGAGCAGGTCGGCCGCGACCACCCGCAACTGGTCGGGCAGGGCGAGGTCGTTGTCGAGCCGGGGTACGGTGCGCCGGGGCTCCCCCTCCGCGTCGGCGGCAAGGTTGGCGATCTCCTGCACCAGCCGGTGCACCAGATCCGCCCGGGAGACGTTGCCGCCCGACGTGACGGCCGCCCAGCGCGGCTGCTGCCAGTGCGCGACCTGCCGCACCAGCAACTCCACCGCCCGCGCAACCTCCACCCCACCCGACACCCCCCGCACTCTACGCACCCACCCCCACCCCCCGCCCCGCCCCGCAGCACCGCCAACCTTCCTGGACACCACACTGGCGCCGACCCAGGAGTGTTGATCAAGAGGTTTTGGTCCAGCCCGGAGATCGAACTGGACCAAAACCTCTTGATCAACACCACCCCGCCGCCCGCGTTGGTGTTGGCGTTGGCGCCGATCATGCAGTTGTGGTCGGGTGCATATCGGCGCAATCGGGTTATTTCGGGGACCATAAGTGCATGATCGGCGGGGCTGGGTGGGTGGCAGCCGGTGGGTGGGGTGGTGGCGGGTGGGTGGGTGGGTGGAAGACGACGGCGCCCGCCCCGGGGTGGGGGCGGGCGCCGTCGGGTGCTGGGCGGCGAGGTCAGTCGTCGCCTTGGAAGTAGCTCAGCAGACGCAGCATCTCGATGTAGAGCCAGATCAGGCTGACCAGGATGCCGAAGGCGGCCACCCAGGAGTAGCGCTGCGGCAGGCCCATCCGGACGCCGTCCTCAACCTCTTTGAAGCTGAGGATGAAGCTCAGCGAGGCGACCACGATGCAGACGATGCTGAACCCGATGGCCAGCGGACTGCCGTCGCGCAGACCGGTGTTGACCCCGAACATCGCCAGCACCAGGTTGATCAGCATGACGGCGAACAGCCCTGCCATCACCGCGATCATGCCCTTGACGAACTTCGGCGTCGCCCGGATGACCCGCGCCCGGTAGAGCATGGCCATCACGAAGAAGACACCGAAGGTGGCGGTCACCGCCTGGATCACGATGCCGTCGTACAGCGACTCGAAGAACTTGCTGAGCGCGCCGACGAGAACACCCTCGACAACGGCGTACGCGACGACCAGCGCCGGGTTCGCCATCCGGGAGAACGAGATGATCAGACCGAGCACCAGACCGACGACAGCCGCGCCGATCCAGGCGACGCCGAGCATCGAGTCGGGCACCAGCACCCAGGCAGCCGCGGCGGAGACGCCGAGGATGGCCAGGAGCGTGACCGTCTTGACCACCACGTCGTCGATCGACATGGGGGTGACCGCCGGCGGGGCGGACGGGAAACCCGGTGCACCGGGGTAACCGGCCTGCGGGGACTGCTGCGGATAGCCGGGCTGTCCGTACGGCCCGGTCGGAGCGTACCCAGCGGCACGCTCCCGCTCGGCCGCCTGGCCGAGCCGGGCGAGCACCGGGTTCGAAGTCTTCACTGTCTGGCCTCCCTAAGGGGGTCGTGGCACGTCAACGCGCGCTATCAAGAGTAAACGCACGGGCCAGCCCGGTGTTCCTCGGCTTGCTGAGGGAACGCTGAGAGTGCCCGGGGCGGGGGTCGAACCCGCATGCCTTGCGGCAGCCGCTTTTAAGGCGGCCGTGTCTACCGTTCCACCACCCGGGCGGGTGACCCCGACGCGCCGGTACGCGCGGTGCAGTGCCACGGTAGCGGGTTCGTGGCCACTGCGGCGTCCCCCACCGATCACCGCCACTATGGTCGAGCCCGTGAGCAGCCCCGCATCCACCGCTCCCGACGACGTGGCCGAGCGGACCGGCCACGCCGTCGGACGGAAACACCTGCGCCGGCTGACCGGCGCCGCCACCCGGCACCGGATCGACCTGCTCGTGGGGTTGTTGTTCGTGGCGTTGGCCGGCTGGCTCACCCACGGGCTCTGGCCCGATCCGACCGGGCGGGTGCTCTCCCTCAACCCGGAGGACCAGGTCCTCTACGAGTGGTTCCTGGCGGTCGATGCGCGGGCGGTGTTTGGCGACGTCGGCCTGTCCACCGACCGCCTCAACGCCCCTACCGGAGTGAACCTGATGGCCAACACCTCGGTCATCGCGCTCGGCGTGCTGTTCGCGCCGGTCACTCTGCTGTTCGGTGCACCGGTCACCTTCGCCCTGCTCGTGGCGGGCAACCTCGCCGGGACCGCGACCGCCTGGTACCTCCTCTTCAGCCGTACCCTGCGGGCCCACCGGGCGGCGGCCCTCCTGGGCGGCGCACTGTGCGGCTTCGGCCCGGGGATGCTGTCACAGAGCAACAGCCACCTGCACATGACCGCGCAGTGGCTGCTCCCCGTCATCGTCTGGCTGGTCGTACGCCTGCTGCGGGCCGCCGACCCCGCCGCCGGGCGACCCGACCCAGGTCCCGGCCGTGGCCCGACCGGCCGTGGCCCGACCAGCCATAGCCCGACCAGCCATAGCCCGACCAGCCATAGCCCGACCAGCCATAGCCCGACCACCGTGGCCGGGTTGGCGGTAGGCAGGCCAGCCCTGGGCCGGACCGCCGACGTCTGGTCACCTCGGCGGTGGGGCTCGCCGCCGCCGTCTCGGCCCAGGTGTTCATCGGTGAAGAGGTGCTGTTCCTCGGTGCCCTCACCCTGTCGGTGATGGCGGTGACGGTGATCGTCGTGGACCGCGACCTGGCCCGCCGCGCGCTGCCCGCCTTCGTCGGTGGGATGGCGCTCGCCGCCGGCCTGGCCCTGCTGGTGCTCGCCCGCCCGCTGTGGTTCCAGTTCGCCGGCCCGCTGGGGGTCGCGGACGGCATGTTCAGCCCGCACTACTTCTCGGCCGACCTGCGCAGTTGGTGGGCGATCTCACCGCTGAGCCTCGTCGGGAGCGACAGTTCGGCCGGGCTGAGCACCGGCCCGGCCGAGTACAACACCTTCCTCGGCTGGCCGCTGCTGCTGGTCACCGCCGGCTGCGTGCTCTGGCTGGGCCGCCGCCCACTCGTGCTGGCCTGCGCCGTCGGCATCCTGGTGATGGCCACGCTCTCGCTCGGTCCCGAGGTGGTCTTCGACCGGGAGGGCACCGGCATACCCGGGCCGTACGCGCTGCTGTCCGGGCTGCCCGTGGTGGACGGCGCGCTGCCGATGCGATTCGCCCTGGCCGTGCCGCCGTTGGTGGCGACGATCCTGGTGCTGGCAGTGGACCGGGCGCTACGGGCCGGCGGCCGTCCGCGGCGGCTGGCACTGGTGGCCGTCGCCGTGGCCCTGCTGCCGCTGGTACCGGCGCCGCTGCCCACCGCACACCGCCCGCCGGTGCCGGAGTTCATCACGGCCGGCCACTGGCGGACCTGCGTCGAGCCGGGCGGCGTACTGGTGCCGGTGCCCCTGGCGACACCGAAGGAGCCCTGGCCGATGCGTTGGGCGACCGCCGCGGGCACCCGGTTCGGTTTGCCGGAAGGCTTCTTCATCGGCCCGCACGGCCGGGGCGGCAGCGCCGCGATGGGTGCCGCCCCACGACCGACCTCCAGGCTGCTGGCCGAAGTGGCCAAGACCGGTCTACGGCCGGCTGTCGGCGAGGAACAGCGCCGACGCGCCGCAGCCGACATCGCGCACTGGAACGCCTCGTGCGTGGTGTTGGCGGTCGCCACGCCACACGCCGACAGCCTTCGCCTGACGCTCGAGTCGCTCTACGGGCCGTCGACGCGGATCGCCGACGCCTGGATCTGGCGCGTCTGAGGTCCTAGACCTTGGCCGGAGGCTGGGACGCCTCGGCGAACTCCTCGCGCGGGTCGTGCAGCTGACCGAGGGCGACCACCTCACGCTTGAGGAAGAACGCCAGCGTCCAGTCGACCACCACCCGGACCTTGCGGTTGAGCGAGGGGATCCGGCTCATGTGGTACGTCCGGTGCATGAACCACGCCGGCCACCCGGTCATCTTGATGCCGTACACCTGGGCCACGCCCTTGTGCAGGCCGAGGCTGGCCACGCTGCCGGCATGCTTGTG
This sequence comes from Micromonospora phaseoli, assembly GCF_900109115.1. GTDB lineage: Bacteria > Actinomycetota > Actinomycetes > Mycobacteriales > Micromonosporaceae > Micromonospora > Micromonospora phaseoli. Next base: position 307,404 of record NZ_FNYV01000005.1, on the reverse strand, counting down.
CTTGTAGTCGACCGGCTCCCGGCCACGGATCACGGCCACGATGTTGTCGGCCATCCGCTGGGCCTGGCGCACCGCGTGCTGGGCGCTCGGCGAGCAGTAGTTGCCCGGCGGCTTGGTCAGGTCCGGCACGGCAGCGCAGTCACCCGCGCTCCAGGCGCCCTCGACCACGCGGTCACCGTCGACCACCTGGAGGGTCGGCAGGCAGGTGACCCGGCGCCGCTCCTCGCGGGGGAAGTCGGTCGCGTCCAGCATCGGCGACGGCTTCACCCCCGCCGTCCAGACGATGGTGTCGGAGCTGAAGCTGTCGCCGTCAGAGAGCTTGACGACCCCGTCGACGCAGGACTCCAGCCGAGTGTCCAGCCGGATGTCCATGTCCCGCTTCAGCAACTGCTGCACCGTGTAGGCACCCATGTCCCGGTCGACCTCGGGCAGCACCCGCTGGGTGGCCTCGACCAGCACCCACCGCATGTCCGACGTGTTCAGCTCCGGGTAGTACTTCAGGGCGTGCCGGGCCATGTCCTCCATCTCGGCGAGCGCCTCGATCCCGGCGTACCCGCCGCCGACGAAGACGAAGGTCAGCGCCCGACGGCGCACCTCGGGGTCGGTCGTCGCGGCGGCCACGTCCAGCTGTTCGAGTACGTGGTTACGCAGGTAGATGGCCTCACCGATGGTCTTGAAGCCGATGCCGTGCTCGTGCAGGCCGGGGATGGGCAGGGTCCGGGAGACCGAACCGGGGGCGATCACGACGTGGTCGTACGCGATGTCCCGGGGCGGGCCGATGATCGGCTGCACGGTGGCGGTCCGGCTCGCGTGGTCGATCCGGGTCACCGCACCAGCCACCACCGTGCACCGGCGCAACTCGCGACGCAGCGGCACCACCGAGTGTCGTGGGGAGATGTTTCCCGCCGCGGCCTCGGGCAGGAACGGCTGGTACGTCATGTGCGGCTGGGGGTCGACGACGATGACCTCGGCCTCACGGGAACTCAGCTTCTTAGACAGGCGCAGCGCCGCGTAGAGACCGACGTGCCCGGCACCCACCACAAGGATCCGCTTCGGAGTCACGCTTCCATCATTCCCCCAGCGGCTGCGGTAATCCCGTTCGCAGCCCTCTTCTGTGACCGAGCACAATCCCGCTGTGACCCGCGCAACCCACGCCGCGCAGACCACTGCGGACACCGCGGCACAGGTAGTCACCCAGGTGCTCTCCCGGCCCGCGAGTCACCTACGTCGCAGCAGCCCGGCCAGCAACGCGGTCACCCCAACGGAGAGCAGCAGACCGGCGATGGTGACCGCCTGCCAGCCGCTGCCGCCGGCACCGACGCCGGAGAGTTCGAGCAGCAGCACCCCGAGCACCGACGTGGCGAGCAACACGCCGGCAGCCCGGGTGAGCCAACGCACCATCACGTCCGGGTCAACCACCGCGTCGTACGGCAGCACCGCGACCAGCGCGCAGAGCGTGTGCGTGAGGTAGAGCGCCACCGCCACCGCCATCAGCCGCCACAGCGCGATCGGCCGACCGTACCCGTCGGTGGCCAGCAACCAACCGGCGACCGTGACCAGCGCCGCGAAGGTCGGCCAGAACCGGCGTGGCGCCACTGCGGGCAGCACCGCGACCGCGACCAGGGGACCCAACGCCTCCCCCGCGACGACCTCGGCGGGAAACGCCAGCAACAACCCCACCAACGTGCTGAGGAGGATCGCCACCCGGACCAGGACGGGAGCCAGGGAGATGCGCCCGGCGACCGTCCGCAACGCCCGTGCCCGCCCGGTGACCGCGTCGATCATCGCGCTCACCGAGCCAACCCTTCGTTCGCGACTGCGGGACTCCGCTGCGCTGCATTCCTCGCGCTCACCGGCCACCGACCCTGGGGGCGGTGGCCAGCCTGGCCACGTCGCGCAGCACCTGGTCGAGGCTGCCCGCACCGGCCCACGGCACCACTGGCACGCCGTGTTCGCGCAACTGCGCGATCATGGTGTCCCGGTCCAGCCGCCACAGCCGGTACGCCACCTCGGCCCAGCCCCGATCCTTCGGCGGTGACAGGTCGACCGGGAGGGTGTCCACGGCCACCACGAACCGTCCCGAGCGGGCCAACCGGGCCAACATCTGTGCCGACCGCTCCTCCAACAGTGGCGTGAGCACCACCACCAGCGCGTCGGCGGAGAGCAACTGCGGCCCGAACACCTGGTCGTACGGCTCGTGCGGGGAGGACTGTGCCTTGACCTCGAGCAGCCACTCCAGGACGGTCAGGTACTGCCGGCGTCCGGTCGCCGGTCGCAGCCGCCGGGCGCTCGGACCGTACTCCAGCAACGCCACCCGGTCGCCGCGGTGCAGGTAGTGCTCGGCGATGGCGGCGGCTGCCCGGACCGTGGTGTCCAGCACCGACGCCGTACCGGTGATCCCACCGGAGCGGCCCGCCTCGGCCAGCACGTCGAGCAGCACCACCACCTCGGCGTCCCGGTCGGAGAGGGTGGCTGCCACGTGCAGTTGGCGAGCCCGCAGCGACACCCGCCAGTCGATGCGACGCAGCCGGTCACCGGGGGCGAAGACCCGTACCCCGGCCAGCTCGCCGCCCTCGCCGGGACGCCGCGAGTGGTGCGCGCCGACCAGCCCGGCGGCCCGGGGCATCGCCTCGACCGCCTCGAACGGCTCGGTCTTCGGGTACACCTTGGCACGGATCGGCTCGGCGATCACCGCGCGCGAGACCAGCAGGCCGTGCGCCGCCGCGACCCGGGCGCCCGCCGGGCCGAACGGATGCCGCCCCCAGCGCAGCGCGGTGCCGGCCAGCTCCAGATCGACGGCGGTCTCCGCAGCCACCGAGGTCACGAATGGCCGGTCCGCCACCGCCGGTCGGCCGGCGGCGCGGCCGTCACCGGCGGATCGGTCATCACCGGCGGCGCGACCGATGCCGGCCACGGTGCCGCCGGCGAGAGTCGCCCGCTCGATGCGCAGCCAGGGTGAGACCCGGGCGCGCAGCACCGCCACGTCGTAACTGACCGCACCGGGGTTACCGACGCTGACCGTGCCCGCCACGTCGCCGCCCTCCACCAGGTGCCCGTCGTCCCCGCTGATCCAGACCCGGGGCGGCTCAGTCGGGCGGCGGCGCAACGCGTACGCGGTGCCGAGCGCGAACGGGGTCGCCAGCACGACCAGGTCCACCCGCCCCAACACCACCGCGGCGACCAGGAGCAGGCCGGTGAGCAGCACCGCTCGGCCGAACGCCCAGGTGGGCGTCCAGATGGTCGGTGCCGGCCGGTCCGGGTTGCTCACGACGGGTCAGTTTCCCTGCCGACCGGCGGCGTAGCTGGGCAGGGCACCGCTGGCCGGCGCCGGGGTGCCGTCGAGGACCTCACCGACCACGAAGGACGGATCCACCCGACGCAGCCACATCTCCGGCCGCAGCGTGATCCGGTGCGACAGGGCCGGCGCCGCCACGTCCTTCACGTCCTCGGGCACCACGTAGTCCCGCCCGGAGAACACGGCGCGTACCCGGGCCAGCAGCAGCAACGCCAACGAGCCGCGCGGTGAGGCACCCACCAGCACCGACGGATGCTCCCGGGTGGCCGCGGTGAGTGCCACGATGTAGCGGCCGACCGAGTCCTCGACCACCACGTCCTCCAGCGCCGCCTGCATGGCGCGCAGCGTGCCGGCGTCGACGACCGGCTTGATGTCGGCCTCCTCGCGGCGGCGCGCCATCCGCCGGCGCAGCACCTCCCACTCCTCTTCCTGATCCGGGTAGCCGAACGACACCCGCAGCAGGAACCGGTCCAACTGCGCCTCCGGCAGCGGGTAGGTGCCCTCGTACTCGATCGGGTTGGCGGTGGCGAGCACATGGAACGGCTCGTCCAGCCGGTAGGTCACGCCCTCCACCGAGACCTGCTTCTCCTGCATCGCCTCCAGCAGCGCCGACTGGGTCTTCGGCGGGGTCCGGTTGATCTCGTCGGCGAGCAGCAGGTTGGTGAAGACCGGCCCGGCCCGGAACGTGAAGTCACCGGTGCGCTGGTCGTAGAGGAACGAACCGGTGACGTCGGCGGGCAGCAGGTCGGGGGTGAACTGGAGGCGCCGGAAGTCCAGCCCGAGCGCCTGGGCGAAGGACCGCGCCGTGAGCGTCTTGCCCAGGCCGGGCAGGTCCTCCAGCAGGACGTGCCCGCCGGCGAGGATGCCGGCGAGGACCAGTTCCAGCGAGTCCCGCTTGCCGACCACGACCTGACCCACCGCGTCGAGTACCGCCTTGGCGAGGCGGCCGACCTCGGTGGGGGGCATGGTCCGGCCGACGTCGTTCATCAGATTTTCTCCAGTTCGGCGACGATCGCCGCGAGATCGCGCGGCGAAGGGGTACGGCGGGGCGGGGTCTCCAGGAACGTCCACAGTCGGTCGCCCAGCAGGACCCGCGCCCGAGCCGGATCCGACTCGCGGGTCACACCATGCTTCAGGCGCATCCGCTCGTCGGCAAGTTCGGCGAGGCGGGGCAGGATCACGCTGGTGAACCGTTCGGGCCGCGTCCTGGACCAGTCCAGGGGCACTTCCCAGCCGTTGATCGCGGTACGCAGCGCGTCCCGGGCGTCCCAGTTGTACATACCGTCCTCCTCCCCGCGGCGGGAACGCGACGCGGCGAGCGTGGACCTCGGCGGCGGGGCGAGCGAGGTGACGATACGGCGTATCACCAGCAGCGTGAGCACCGCGGCGACCAGCACCAGCAGCGACACCCGCAGCCCGACCACCCGCAGCCCGACGACCGCCACGGCGGTCACCGCCGCGGTGACACCGAGAACACCGGCCACGGTACGCAGCCGCCCGCCCCGGGCCTGCTCCGGCTGGACCGGTCTTTCCTCCTCGAAGGTGAGCAGGTCGTCGATGCTGGTGCTGCTCATCGCGTCGCTCGCTGCTGCTCGCTCACGGCGTCACCGCTGTGGTGAGTTCGCCACGCAGCCGGCGCAGGGCAGCGCGCGCCTGGTCACGGGTCTGCTCCTCGACTGGGCGGGTGGCGTACCGGGCCTCACGGTAGACGTGGGCCAACTCGGCCAGCACGTCGGCGCTGGCGATCGCCGGCACCCCGGTGGACGGGTCACCGCGCAGCAGCCGGGTGACCAGGTCGGTGGGTGTGTCACCGGTCAGCCGGGGCACACCGGCAGCGGCGGCGGCCTCTTCGAGGCGTACCCAGCAGGCGATCACGGCGGTACGCGGGTCGGTGGCGCGGTCGTCCAACCCGACCAGACCGGCGTCGACGGCCGCCACCACCTCTGCGGCGGTGCCCTCGGCGCTGCGCCGCGCCGGCTGCGACGGCAGTGCCCGGGTGACCCGGCGGGCCGCTCCCCGGATCAGCGTCCAGGCCAGGTACCCGAGAACGACGAGCAGCACCAGCCCGAGCAGCACCAGAGTCACCGTGCCGAGCCAGGACGGGATCTCGGTGCGGGTCTGCTCGGCGGCCTCCCGTGGCTCGGCCGGAATGGACGGCCGGGGGTCCTCGGTCGGGTACTCGAGCACGAAGGGTGCGTCCTTCGCGGCGGGTGGGATCTGGCTGGCGCCGATCGACGAGTGCGCGGCGGCCAGAGCGACGGCGGCCAGCAGGACAATCATCACCGTTACCGGCCACCACCTGCGCAGGAGATCCATCCGGCTACCTCCGGGCCATCGGGGCGTGCGGCCGGCTGCCACGCGTACCGTCCGCCATCGTCACCGCCCCGCAGCCTCAGTCCAACCCGGCCAACCGCTTCGCCCGGGCGAACACATCGTCCAGCATCCCTGGTGTCAGCCGCCCGGTGAAGGTGTTCTGCTGGCTGACGTGGTAACAGCCGAGCAGTTCCGGTACGGCCGTGCCGGACCAGTGTGCCCCATGACCGAACGAGGGGCGCGGGCTGGGCGGACGGAGGCCGTACGCGGAGCGTAACGCAGGCCACCAGGCAGCCCAGGCGAAGGCACCCAGCGCCACCACCACCCGCAGCGTCGGCCGGAGCAGTTCGACTTCCCGGTGCAGCCACGGTGCGCAGGTGTCCCGCTCGGCCGGGGTGGGCTTGTTGTCCGGTGGGGCGCAGCGTACGGCCGCGAAGATCCGCGTCCGCCACAACGCCAGCCCGTCGTCGGCGGCCACACTGGTCGGTTGGTTGGCCAGGCCGGCGCGGTGCAGCGCGGCGAAGAGCACGTCGCCGGAGCGGTCACCGGTGAAGATCCGGCCGGTGCGGTTGCCGCCGTGCGCGGCCGGAGCGAGGCCGAGGATCGCGATCCGGGCGGCCGGGTCGCCGAAGCCGGGCACCGGGCGGCCCCAGTACTCCTGGTCACGGAAGGACGCCCGCTTGGTGCGGGCGACCTCGCTGCGCCAGTCGACCAACCGGGGGCAGGCAGAGCAGTACGTGACGGCCGCGTCGAGGTCGGTCAGGTCGGCCGCCCGCGCGGCGTGAGTGACCACATCCGGGACGGTGTGCGACTCAGCCAAGCTTGGCCCGGAACAGTTCGAGGGTACGAGCCCAGGCGCTGGCGGCGGCCCGCTGGTCGAACTTCTCCGGCCGGTCCTCGTTGAAGAAGGCGTGCGCGGTGCCCGGATAGTCGTGCAGCTGGCAGGTGCCGCCAGCACCTTCGATGGCTCGGCGGACCGATTGGACGCCGGGGTCGGCGGAGGTGCCGTCCGCCTCCGAGCAGTGCACGAGCGCGTCCTTGCCCGCGTAGTCGGTCCACTCGGCGCGCATTCCCTCCCACGGCAGCCGCGGGTAGAAGGCGGCGGTGGCGACGATCCGCTCGGAGAAGTTGGCCGACCACAACGCGAGGCTGGCGCCGGCACAGAAACCGGCGCAGCCGACCTTGCCGGTGACCTCGATACGGCCGGCGAGGTAGTCGGCGGCGGTGGCGATCTCCCGCGCCGTCTCGTCCATCTGCGGCCCGTTCAGCAGCCGCCGGGGCTCGCTCGGCCTACCGGCCGGCTCCCCGTGCCGGAAGTCCGGCGCGAGAGCCACGAAGCCCGCCTCGGCGAAGCGGTCCACCACCGACCGGATGTGGGGTACCAGGCCCCACCAGTCCTGAATCACGATCACCGCGGGGCTGGCCGTGCCGGTGGCGGGTATCGCGAGATATCCCTCACCCGTACCGCCATCGCCACGGTAGGTCACCATCTCGCCCATCGGCCCGTCCTCCTAGCGGTCAGTCATCGTTGGCTGGTCGCCCAGTGGTCTTACGTGCCGGTAGCCTGCCACGCGGTGACCGCCGCCGGGAAGATGCCGGAACAGTGGCATTCACCTCCCGTTCGCGTGGCGGTCGCGCCGGACACGCCGACGGCGGCGCGGACCTGCCGCGCCGCCGTCCGGTGGTGGTGGAAATGGTGCCGGATCGAGCCTCAGACCTTCTTGGTGAGGCAGAGCAGGTAGCCGGTGCCGCCGGGCTTGATGTTGTAGAAGATGAAGTACTCACCCTCCTGGACGTACTGCTCGCAGGCCTCTCCGGACTTGGCCTGCTCCTCGGTCTGACCGTCGACCCGACCGGCCACGTTGTACACGGCGGCCGAGTCGGTGCAGGAAACAACCTTCGCGCCGTCGACCTCGGTCTCCTCGTCTCCGATGGTCTCGGACAACTCGGCGATGCAGTCACCTGCCTTCGCCTCCGCCGCCTCGTCCGAGCCGAAGAAGCCAGCGAGGCCGAACTTCAGGCCGGCCACCACGGCGAAGGCGACGATCACGCCCACGATGCCGAGTAGCTTCTTCCTACCGCCGGACTTCTTCTCCGGCTCGGCCGACGACGCCGGCGGTGCGACTTGCTCTGACACGGATTGTCCTTCCAAGGGGCAGCTGAGCAGACGACACCGTAAGCGATCATCGACGCCGCCCGTTGCCCCGCGAACCTCATCCGTTCAGCTATTTCCACCGATCGCGGCCGTCCGGTCAGGTCAGCCCGGCGAAGCTCCAGGCGATGCCGTCGAGGATGTCGTGCTCGGAGGCGACCACCGCGTCCAGGCCCGCCCGTTCCATGATCACGCGAAGCACCAGGGCGCCCGCGCCGATCACGTCAGCCCGGCCGGGATGCATCACCGGGATCGCCAGCCGCTGTTCCCGGCTCATCGCCAGCAGGTCTGCGGTGACCTCCGCGACCCGCTCGTACGACACCCGGGCGTGATGGATGCGGGCCGGGTCGTACCCGGTGAGGCCCTGGGCGATCGCGACCACGGTGGTGACCGAGCCGGCGAGCCCGACCAGGGTGGCCGCCTCCCGCCCCCGCACGGCGGCCAGCGCCCGGTCCACCGCGACCGCGATGTCGGCCTGCGCAGCAGCGATCTCGTCCAGGCCGGGCGGGTCGCCGTGCAGGTGGCGCTCGGTCATCCGGACGCAGCCGATGTCCACCGAGATCGCCGCGTCGACACCGGCGTCCCGTCGGCCGACGACGAACTCGGTCGAACCGCCGCCGATGTCGACCACCAGGTACGGCGAAGGCGCGTCGGCCGGCAGCCCGCGCACCGCACCGGTGAACGAGAGTCGGGCCTCCTCGTCGCCGCTGACCACCTCCGGCGCGACGCCGAGGGTCTGCTCCACCATGGCCCGGAAATCGGCCGCGTTCTCGGCGTCCCGGGTGGCCGACGTGGCGCACATCCGCACCCGCTCGGCGTGCAGCTTCTCGATCTCGGTGACGTAGTCGGCCAGCGCGACCCGGGTCCGCTCGATCGCCTCCGGAGCGAGGCGACCCGTGGCGTCGACGCCCTGACCCAGCCGGACGATCTCCATCCGGCGGCACAGATCGACCAGCGGCACCGACGGCCCCGCCGACGGGTCGGGCAGGTCGGCGATCAGCAACCGGATCGAGTTGGTGCCGCAGTCGATGGCGGCCACGCGCGTCGTCACGCCGAGAACCCTACAGCGGGGCCCGGACCACCCGACCGGGTCAGAGGCGCAGCAGCATCCGGGTGTTGCCCAGGGTGTTCGGCTTGACCCGCTCCAGGTCGAGGAACTCGGCGACGCCCTCGTCGTAGGAGCGCAGCAGCTGCTCGTAGACCGGGTGCGGCACGGGTGCGCCGTCGATCTCGGTGAAGCCGAACGAGGCGAAGAACCGGGTCTCGAAGGTCAGCACGAAGATCCGTGACACGCCCAGTCCCCGCGCCGCGTCGATCAGCTCGGCGACGATCCGGTGCCCGATCCGCTGCCCCCGGCAGGTCGGGTCGACCGCCACCGTACGGATCTCGGCCAGGTCCTCCCACATCACGTGCAGCGCGCCGCAGCCCACCACCGCGCCGTCGGAGACCCGGCTGGCCACCCGGAACTCCTGCACGTCCTCGTAGAGCGTGACGGTCGCCTTGCTGAGCAGGCGTCGATCGTCGGTGTAGGTGTCCACCAGCCGCCGGATCGCCCGCACGTCGGCGGTTCGGGCCCGCCGGATCACCACCGCATCGGGTGCGATCGTGGCCGGTGCCGGCTCGGCGCTCACTCGGCGTCCGGCACGTCGACGCAGCGGCCCGCCGTCCACCAGGGCTCGACGAGGTCCAGGGTCTCGTCGCCGAACGGGTTGACCCCGGGACCGGCGCCGAGCGCGTGGCCGAGCTGCACGTGCAGGCACTTCACCCGGCCGGGCATGCCACCGGCCGAGATGCCGGCGATCTCGGGCACCTCGGCGACGGCCGCCCGACGGGTCAGGTAGTCCTCGTGCGCGGCGCGGTACCGGGCGGCCAGCTCCGGATCGGTGGCCAGCCGGTCCGCCATCTCCCGCATCACCCCGGCCGACTCGAGTCGGCTGCACGCCGCGGTGGCCCGGGGACAGGTCAGATAGAACAGCGTCGGGAACGGGGTGCCGTCGGCCAGTCGGGGCGTCGTCTCCACCACGTCGGGCAGGCCACACGGGCATCGGTGGGCCACCGCGCGGGTACCGCGTGGCGGGCGGCCGAGCTGCGCGGCCACCGCGGCCAGGTCGGCGTCGGTGGCCACCTCCCGCGCCGGTGGGGGTACGGAGGCCGCCGCCGGCTCCTGCGGTGGTACGCCAGTCACGGTGCCATCTCTCGTTCGGTGCTCAGTTGGTGCTCACTCGTCGGTCTGGTTGGCATCGGCGGCGCGCACGCTCGACCAGAGGGTGTCGTACCAGGTGCCCGGGGTGACCGGTGCCGTCGGGTCGGTGACGCCCGCGTCCCGGGCCGCGCCGGACGGGTCGTCGAGCAGCAGCACCATCTTCTCGCCGCGCCGGGTCATGAAGAACCGCTCCCGCGCCATTGCCTCGATGTACGCGTCGTCCTGCCACTTCTCCGCCTCGGTGGTCAGCTCGGCGATCAGCTTCCGCTGGGCGGCCTGCGAAGCCTCCATCCGCTCGATGTCGGCCTGCTGGTCGAGGTAGACCCGGACGGGATAGGTGTAGGCGAGGGCGAGCGCGATCAACACCGCGAACAGCACGGTGGCCCGCCCGGTGAGACCTCGGGATCGGGGTGCGGCCAGCCGGGTGACCGCGCCGCCGGCCGCCGCCCGGCGGGCGGCGGCGGGCCGCTTCGCGGAGCGTACGCCCTCGGAGCCGCGGCCGGCCGACGGCGCCCGACCGGCCGCGGCGCGCGACTCGGCACGGACACCGCCGTCGCGGGCCGTACCGGGCCGCCCGGCGCGACCCGGCTGGCGGGCCGGACGCTGACCACCCGGCGTGCGGCGCTGCTGCATCACACCCCTCCCCCGAGGTCCGGCACTCTCAGGCGGAACGGTAGCGCGGGAACGCGCCCGCTCCGGCGTACCGCGCCGCGTCGGCCAGCTCCTCCTCGATACGCAGGAGCTGGTTGTACTTGGCGACGCGGTCCGACCGGGCCGGGGCACCGGTCTTGATCTGGCCGCAGCCGGTGGCCACCGCCAGGTCGGCGATGGTGGTGTCCTCGGTCTCGCCGGAGCGGTGGCTCATCATGCACTTGAAGCCGGCCCGGTGGGCCAGGTCCACCGCGTCCAGCGTCTCGGTCAGCGAACCGATCTGGTTGACCTTGACCAGCACCGCGTTCGCCGCCTTCTCCGCGATGCCCCGGGCGATGCGCTGCGGGTTGGTGACGAACAGGTCGTCGCCGACGATCTGCACCCGGTCGCCGATCGCGGCGGTCAGCGTCTGCCAGCCGGTCCAGTCGTCCTCCGCCAGCGGGTCCTCGATGGAGACGATCGGGTACGCGTCGGCGAGCTTGGTGTAGTACTCGCTCATCTCCTCGGCGCTCTTGGCCACACCCTCGAAGGTGTAGCTGCCGTCGGCGAAGAACTCGGTGGCGGCCACGTCGAGGGCGAAGACGATGTCGGTGCCGAGCCGGTAGCCGGCCTTCTCCACCGCCTCGGCGATCAGGTCCAGCGCGGCGGCGTTGGTCGGCAGGTTCGGCGCGAAGCCGCCCTCGTCACCGAGACCGGTCGACAGGTCCTTCTTCTTCAGCACCGACTTGAGCGCGTGGTAGACCTCGGCACCGGAGCGCAGCGCCTCGCGGAAGCTGGGCGCGCCGATCGGCGCGATCATGAATTCCTGGATGTCGACGTTGCTGTCGGCGTGCGCCCCGCCGTTGAGGATGTTCATCATCGGCACCGGCAGCAGGTGGGCGTTCGGCCCACCCAGGTAACGGAACAGGCTCAGGTCGGCGCTGCCGGCCGCGGCCTTGGCCACCGCCAGGGAGACCCCGAGGATGGCGTTGGCGCCCAACTCGGCCTTGTTGTCGGTGCCGTCGATGTCGAGCATCCGCTGGTCGATCGCCCGCTGCTCGCTGGCCTCGTAGCCGATCAGCTGGTCGACGATCCGGTCCTCGATGTTGGCGACCGCCTTCTCCACTCCCTTGCCCAGGTAGCGGCCCTTGTCACCGTCGCGCAGCTCGATCGCCTCGAAGGCGCCGGTGGAGGCGCCGGAGGGCACCGCCGCCCGCGAGATCGTCCCGTCGTCGAGCCCGACCTCGACCTCGACCGTCGGGTTACCCCGCGAGTCCAGGATCTCCCGAGCCTCGATTACCTCGATGGTTGCCACTGAGTTGCTCCTCGTTCGTGTGGTCTCGTCCGGTATCGGCCGCGACGGTGCGGCTGAGGCAGGTGTTGAACGCAGCGTATCGGTCCTCGCCCCAGCGCACCGCGACCGGGCGGCCCAACCACTACGCTCCGCCTTCTGGCAGGTCGGACATTCCCGGATTCTCGGGCGTCAACCGGCAACGGGTTTGCACGAGTGGGACCTCATCGATCAGGCTGGTCGCCATGCCCGCCGCCTCGACCACTCTCCGTACGCTCGCTGTGTCGGTCATCACGTTGCTCACCGTCACCGGCTGTCAGGCTTTCAATGACGCCGGGCGGACCATGGGGCGGGCTGACATCGTCAACGACCTCGCCGCCCGGATGGATCGGGCACTGGAGCTGACCTACTCGGCGGAGTACCAGCTCCGCGGCGGGCAGAGCGCGTCGTTCGCCCAGTCCCAGGACCCGGCCCGGTCCAGCTACACGTGGCCGGGCGGCAAGTTGACGGTCACCGACGACGCAACCACCCGGTGCGACGTCGACGGCGGGCGAACGGTCTGCACCCTTGAGGAGCCGCCCGCCCCGAACAGCAAACCCTCGGTGGTGGTCTTCGCCGAGGCCGAGCTGCAAGGAGTGGTCACGCCACCGATGGTGATGGGCCTGTTGACCAGTGCCGCGCTGGATCCGGGCGCGGTCATCACCGAGCGCAGCAGCACCGTCGCCGGCCACCACGCCACCTGCGTCGACGTGCGCCAGGACGCCGAGAGCTTCACCGCCTGCGTGACCGGGGAGGGTGCGCTGGGCAGCTTCACCGGCCAACTCGACGGCCAGCCGGTCGAGCTGGCGTTGAGCCGCTACGACGACCAGGTCGACGGTGGTGCGTTCGACCTGCCGGCGGGCGCCGGGGTGGTGGACCGGCGGACGGCCGGCCCCTGATCCCCGCGCCGGCCCTCACCGGCCGAGCAGGGTGCGCAGATGACGCGGTGGCGGGCTGCCGTGGGCGAGCATCTCGTCGTGCCAGTCGCGCAGCGGCACGTCCTGCGGACGCTCGGCGGCGACCTCGGCCAGCTCGCTGTAGCCGACGAAGTACGTGGACAACTGGGTCGAGGTGAGCAGCGCGCGGCGCCACTTGCCCGCCGCCTCGCCCTCCTCCTGGAAACCGCGCTCGGTCAGCAGCGCCATCGCCTCGGCCTCGGGCAGCTCCTCGGCGTGCACCAACTGGTCGAGCAGCGCGTTGAGGGTCATCCGCAGCTGCATCTTCAGCTGCTGCAGCCGCACCGGCAGGCCACCGAAGCCGTACCCGACCATCAGCTCCTCGGCGTAGACCGCCCAGCCCTCGACGAACGGGTCGGAGCGGGTCAGCGCCCGCACCCGGGTGGAGCCGGCGTACCGGCGGGCGTGGGCGAGCTGGAGGAAGTGACCGGGCATCGCCTCGTGCACCGTCAGGTTGCGGATCATGTGGTCGTTGTACTCGCGGTAGAACGACTCGGCCCGGCGTGCCGGCCAGTCCGCCGGGGTGGGAGCGATGCAGTAGAACGTCGGCACGTCGGCGGTCTCCAACCCGCCGGGCGCGTCGCAGTAGGCCACCGCGACACCCCGGGCGAACTGCGGCATCACCTGGATGACGCACGGGTCGTCCGGCACGGTCACCAGGTCGTGGGCCCGAACGAAGTCGCTCGCCTCGTCCAGCGTGATCGAGGCCAGGTCGACGATGGTGTGGTCGTCGGGGTGTTCGGCGGCGAGCAGGTCGAGTGCCCGGCGTACCGTCTCGTCGTCGGCCGGGCCACCGACCAGCTCGACCGCCGCCGCGCGGATCTCCTCGGTGACCCGGTCGAGGTTGGCCCAGGCCCGGCGTTGGATCTCGGCGGCGCCCAGCTCGGTGTCGAGTGCGTGCCACAGCCGCGCCTCCCAGCGCCGTCGGCCCAGCCGGGGATCGCGGCCCGGACCGGCGTCGGCGGCCAGGTCCGTGCGCAGCCAGGCGACGAACTCGTCCAGCGCGGCGAGGGCCGCGGTGGCGGCTGGTTCGATCCGGTTGGACAGTGCGGGCGCCTGCGCCAGCAGCGCCGGTACCTCGTCCCGGACCAGCATCGCCGCGCCGGTGAACTGCCCGACCGCGGTCTCGGCGTGGATGTGGGGCACATCGCGCAGCGTCGCGCGCGCGGTGGCCAGCGCGTCCGGTACGGCGGCGAGCCGACCGGCCAGCGCGGTCAGCCGGATGTCGACCGGCGCGTACGGGCGGGCGACAATGGCGTGCAGCAGTGGGCCGGGGTTGTACGCGAGCGGATTCCACTCGTGCGCCCGGATCTCGGTCAGCTCGAACAGTTCGCGGTCGACGAGGCCGGCGAGCAGGGCGTGATCCACCTGCTCCTCGAGTTCGAGGGCGTCGACGTCGACCTCACACAACACGCTCGCCGCGTCGGCCAGCATCGCCCGGTCGGCCGCGACCGCGTCGGCCGAGAAATCCGGCAACCGATCGTCGAACCGATGGTCCCCCGCCGCCCTGGCCACCCCGGGCCGACTGGCCAACAACGCCTCGACAACCCGCTCCCCCACCACCTGGAACCGTTCCACCCGACCGACCCTACCCACCACCGCCCCGCTCGATCACCCCGTTGATCAAGAAGTTTGCGTCGGCCGGAGCGGCCATTCCCGACCCAAACTTCTTGATCAACTCAGCTCGGTGGTGCGGATGGAGTGGGCGTGGGTGAGGGTGGTGCGGCGGAGGGCGGCTTCCGGGTCCAGGGCGGCCTCGCGGGCCTGGGCGACCAGGGCGAGCAGGGTGGCGCCCAGGGCGGCCTCGGCGTCCGGCTGTGCCTGCGGCACCGGCAGCGGGACGCCGAGCCGATGGGCCCGCTCCAGGATCTTCGCCGCCAGGGCGAGCGCGGGCTGGCTCAGCGCGATGCCGTCGAGCACCGACTCGCGCGCCTTCTCGGCCTGTTTGATCCGCTCCCAGTTGGCGGTGATCTCCTCCAGCGTGCCCGCCTCGGCACCGGCGAAGACGTGCGGGTTGCGCCGGATCATCTTGTCGACCAGGCCACCGGCCACATCGTCCACGGTCCACCGCTCGTCCTCGGGCAGCTCCTCGGCCAGCCGGGCGTGCAGCACCACCTGGAGCAGCACGTCACCCAACTCCTCGCGCAACGCGTCGGTGTCACCGGCGCTGATCGCGTCGTACGCCTCGTAGCACTCCTCCAGCAGGAACCTGGCCAGGCTCTGATGGGTCTGCGCCCGCTTCCACGGGTCACCGCCCGGCGAAAGCATCCGGTCCAGCACCGCCACCGCGTCGAGCAACCGGGCCCCCGGCGGATCCCACGAGCCGTACATCAGCTCCAGCTCCGCCAGCCCCGGTTCCCGGGCCAGCCGCAGGCCGAGCTCCCGGGCCAGCGACTCGTCGCCGGCCGGGCCGGCCAGCCAGACCACCGTGTCGTGCGCCGCCGCCGCGTCGAGCAGCGCGGGCACCGCCGGCCCGTCGAGCACCTTCACCTGCGCGCCCGCCACCCGCAGGGCCGTGGTCAGCTCACTCTCCGCCCCGGCCAGCACCGGAGCGGCGCGTACGACATCCCACGCGGTCGCCGTCAGCAGACCGGCCGGCAACCGGGGCGAGGTCACCAGCAACACGATCCGGCGCATGCTCAGCCGTCGGTCGGCTCGGTCGGCTCGGTCGGCTCGGTCGGCGTCAACTGCGGCTTCGGGGTGGAGATGTCGGTGACCGTGTCGGAGGCCGGCTCGCCCAGCGGAACACCCACCGCGATGTTCTGCCCGGTGAAGCTCAGCACCGGGAACACCAGCGGCCGGTACCGGGGGTTGACCGTCACGTCGTACGCCTCGACCGCTCCGCTGAGCGAGTCGCGGCTGGCCAGGGCCTGGCGCAGCTGATCGCCGTCGAGCTGGGAGGCGGCCTGCTCGACGGTCACGTCGGCGGGCACCGCACCGGCCCGCTTGCCGGCCGCCACCAGGTCGATGAGCTCCTGCTCGGTCGGTGCCACCGGAGCGCCGACCGGGATGCCGGACAGGCAGGTGTACAGCTCGGCCACCTGCCGCACGTACTCGGTCTCGGGGTTCAGGCCGACGCCCTGGGCGACCTGCGCCGGCTCGACCTGACCCTGCGACTGGTAGCCCTCGGCGGCGGAGATCCGCTCACAGACCTCGGTGAGCACCAGGGTGCTCACCACCTGGCTGCGCCCCGGCAGCTGCGGCTCCTGCCCGGGCAGCTGTGGCTCCTGCCCCGGCAGCGTCTCGGCCACCTCGGTAGGGGTCGGGTTCTTCGACCGCGCGTCCTCGATCACCGCGGTGACCGCGTCCTCGGTGATCCGGTGGTCACCGACATAAGCGGCGACGCCAGGCTCGGAACGGCAACCGGCGAGGGCGACGAGGCCGACCGCCACGCTGGCGACGGCGACTAGACGGCGAGCACGCATGCCCGTCACTCTCTCATGCCCCCTACCCACCGGTGACACCGGCGGGTACGCCGAGGACGTCGGAGAGCAACTGGGCACACCACTCCAGCAGGGCCTGGTCGCGCAGCGGCTCGCCGCCGACCCGGCGGGTCGTCGGACGGGGCACGCTGACCTGGTCGAGGGCCACCTTGTAGACCGAGTCGGGGTGGTAGCGCTTGAGCCGTAGCTGCTTCGAGTCCGGCAGCGGCAACGGGCCGAACCGGAGGTGCTTGCCCTGCATGCTGACGTCGGTGAGGCCGTAACGGCGGGCCAGCAGCCGGAACCGGGCCACCGCGATCAGGTTCTGCACCGGGGCCGGCGGCTCGCCGTACCGGTCGGTCATCTCGGCGGCCACCTCGCGCAGCCGCTCGTCGTCGCGGGCCTCGGCCAGCTTGCGGTACATCTCCAGGCGTAGCCGTTCCACCCCGACATAGTCGTGCGGCAGGTGCGCGTCCACCGGGAGGTCGATCTTGACATCGCTCTCCTCCTCCGGCCGCTCGCCCTTGAACGCCTGCACCGCCTCGCCGACCATCCGCACGTAGAGGTCGAACCCGACGCCCTCGATGTGCCCGGACTGCTCGCCGCCGAGCAGGTTGCCGGCACCCCGGATCTCCAGGTCCTTCATCGCCACGTACATGCCGGCGCCCAGCTCGGTGTGCTGGGCGATGGTGGCCAGCCGCTCGTGTGCGTGCTCGGTGAGCGGCTTGTCCGGTGGGTAGAGGAAGTACGCGTACGCCCGCTCCCGACCTCGACCGACCCGACCCCGGATCTGGTGCAACTGCGCCAGACCGAGCAGGTCGGCCCGCTCGACGATCAGCGTGTTGGCGTTCGGGATGTCGATGCCGGACTCCACGATCGTGGTGCAGACCAGGACGTCGAACTCCTTCTCCCAGAAGCCGACCATGACCTTCTCCAGGGCGTCCTCGCCCATCTGGCCGTGCGCCACCGCCACCCGGGCCTCGGGCACCAGCTCCCGCAGCCGTCGCGCCGTCCGGTCGATCGACTCGACCCGGTTGTGCAGGTAGAAGACCTGGCCGTCGCGGAGCAGTTCCCGGTGGATCGCGGCGGCCACCTGGCGGTCGTCGTGCGCCCCGACCGCGGTGAGCACCGGGTGCCGCTCCTCCGGCGGGGTGGCGATGGTGGACATCTCCCGGATCCCGGTGATCGCCATCTCCAGGGTGCGCGGGATCGGGGTGGCCGACATGCTCAGCACGTCGACCGCGGCCCGCATCGACTTGAGGTGCTCCTTGTGCTCGACGCCGAAGCGCTGCTCCTCGTCCACGATGACCAGACCCAGCGACTTGAACCGGGTCGCCGCCGCCAGCAGCCGGTGGGTGCCGATCACGATGTCGGCGGTGCCGTCGGCCACCGCCGCGAGCGTCTGCTCGGACTCCTTCGGCGTCTGGAACCGGGACAGCTGCCGGATGCTCACCGGGAACTGGCTCATCCGCTCGGCGAAGGTGTTGTAGTGCTGCTGCACCAGCAGCGTCGTCGGCACCAGCACGGCCACCTGCTTACCGTCCTGCACCGCCTTGAACGCCGCCCGTACCGCGATCTCGGTCTTGCCGTAGCCGACGTCGCCGCAGATCAGCCGGTCCATCGGGACGCCCTGCTCCATGTCCCGCTTGACCTCTTCGATGGCGGCGAGCTGATCGGGCGTCTCCTGCCAGGGGAAGGCGTCCTCCAGCTCCCGCTGCCACGGGGTGTCCGGGCCGAAGTTGTGGCCCTTGGACGCCTTGCGCGCGGCGTAGAGCTGGATCAGCTGGGCGGCGATCTCGCGGACCGCCTTGCGGGCCCGGGCCTTGGACTTCTGCCAGTCCGAGCCGCCCATCTTGTGCAGGGTGGGCTGCTCGCCGCCGACGTAGCGGCTCAGCTGGTCGAGCTGGTCGGTGGGGACGAAGAGACGGTCGCCCGGCTGGCCGCGCTTGCTCGGCGCGTACTCGATGACGAGGTACTCCCGGGAGGCGCCGTTCACGGTGCGCTGCACCAGCTCGACGTACCGGCCGATGCCGTGCTGCTCGTGCACCACGTGGTCACCGGCGCGCAGCTCCAGCGGGTCGATGGTGTTTCGCCGCCGGCTCGGCATCTTCCGCATGTCGCGGGTCGAGACGCCCCGGCCGCCGGTGACGTCGCTGCCGGTGAGCAGCACGAACCGGGCCGCCTCGTCGACGAAGCCGCCGGTCAGGCTGCCGCAGGTGACCAGCACCTCGCCCGGGGCGGGAGCGGCCGGCACCTCGTCGGTCATCCGGGCGCCCAGGCCGCCGTCGCGCAGCACCTCGACCGCCCGCTGGGCGGGACCGTGCCCCTCGAAGACCAGCGCGATCGACCAGCCCTCGCCCGTCCACCGCAACAGGTCGTCGACCACCCGGGCGGTCTCGCCGTGGTAGAGCGGTGCGGGCTGGGCGGCCAGGGCCACCGCGATCGCGTCGTCGGGGGTGACGTCGACCGCCTCCGGCTCGTCCTCCCACGGCTGCCGGGTGGCGGCGACGCCTGGCTCTGCCAGCCCGAACGGGGACAGCGTCCACCAGGGCTGACGCAGCGTGGCGGCGGTCGCGCGTACGTCGGCGAGGGTGCGGAAGGCGGCGGCGCCGAGGTCGATCGGGGCCTGGCCACCGACGGCGGCCGCGGCCCAGCTGGCCTGGAGGAACTCGTCCGAGGTACGCACCAGGTCGTGTGCCCGGGTGCGGATGCGTTCCGGGTCGCAGAGCAGCACGTGGGTGCCGGCCGGCATGCAGTCCAGCAGCAGCTCCATCGAGTCATCGCCGATCAGCGCCGGTGCGAGCGACTCCATCCCCTCCACCGGTACGCCGCCGGCCAGCTTGTCGAGGATCTCGGCCAACTCGGGATGCTTCTCGGCCAGCGCGGCGGCCTGTTCGCGGACCGCCGGGGTGAGCAGCAGCTCCCGGCAGGGCGGCGCCCAGAGCAGGGCGACCTGCTCGATGGTGCGCTGGTCGGCGACGGCGAAGGTGCGGATCTCCTCCACCTCGTCGCCCCAGAACTCGACCCGGGACGGGTGCTCGTCGGTGGGCGGGAAGACGTCGAGGATGCCGCCGCGCACGGCGAACTCCCCCCGCTTGGTGACCAGGTCGACCCGCGCGTACGCCATGTCGGTGAGCCGGCGCACGACCTGCTCCAGGTCGGCCTCGTCGCCGGCGGCGAGCCGCACCGGTTCGAGGTCGCCGAGCCCCTTGAGCTGGGGTTGCAGCACCGAGCGGACCGGCGCGACCACCACCCGCAGCGGGCCGGTGCGCCCGTGCGCGTCGGCCGAGTCCGGATGGGCCAGCCGGCGCAGCACGGCCAGCCGCCGACCTACCGTGTCCGAGCGGGGCGACAACCGCTCGTGCGGCAGCGTCTCCCAACTGGGGAAGACCGCCACCTGCTCGGGCGGCAGCAGGCTGCCCAGCGCGGCGACGAGATCCTCGGCCTCCCGGCTGGTGGCGGTCACCGCGAGCACCGGCCGGCCGGCGCCGCTGCCGCCATCCGGGCCGGTGGGATCTGCCGCGACGGCGGCGACCGCGAACGGGCGCAGCGCCGACGGGGCGGTCAGGTCGAGCCCGTCGACCTGGGCAGCGCCGGAGCGCGCCAGGTCACGGACGCGGGCGAGACCCGGGTCGGCCAGGGCAGCGGCGAACAGTCCGGTGAGCGCAGGCATGATCACTTCCGAGGTGGCGACACGACGATCACCCCGCGTCCGACCGGACGGGGGGTTATACCGGTCGACACTATCTCTCCGGACCGACGATCCACCGCCGCCCAGGGCCACCGCCGCCCAGGCGAGCACGGCGGCGGGCGATTACCGCGCCCGGGCGGGCCGAGCTGGATCCCTGACCGGGGGGCCGAACGAGATTGACGTCGGTGCGCGGCTGTGGTCGGCTGCCGAGATGAACGGGGAATATCGTGCGCAATTCGACGCCGAAGTTGTCTTCGCCAACGGCGGTGGCCTGAGCACCGACGGATTCCGGCTCGACATCTCCGGCAACGGGATCGACGACGCCGACCTGGCGGCGCTGTTCGTGCAGCATCTCGGACTGCTGATGGTGGCTGAGGTGCGGATCACGAACAAGACGATCGTCGAGGAGGCCCACAAGGGCGGACGTGCCGTCCCGGCGGCCAGCATCTCGGCTGCCGGCGTCCCGGCCGCCGGCCATCCGGCCCCCGGCAACGGTCGCCGGTTGGTGGAGCTGAGCCACGTGATCACCGACGGGATGAGCACGCTGCCCGGCTGGCCGGCACCCCGGATCACGCAGTGGTTGACCCGCGAGGCGTCCCGGGAGCACTACGCCGCGGGCACCGAGTTCGAGGTGGCCCGGATCGACATGATCGCCAACACCGGCACCTACCTGGACACCCCCGCCCACCGGTACGCCGACGGCGCTGACCTGGCCGGCACCGCGCTGGACCGCCTCGCCGACCTGCCCGGCCTCGTCGTACGGCTGCCCGCCGGCACCCGCGCGGTGGACCGCCTGCTGCTGGCGCCGTACGACGTGGCCGGAAAGGCCGTGCTGCTGCACACCGGTTGGGACGCGCACTTCGACACCGAGCGGTACGGCGCGCCCGAGGCGCCCTACCTGACCGGGGACGGCGCGGAGTGGCTGGTCGAGGCGGGTGCTGCCCTGGTCGGCATCGACTCGATCAACATTGACGACATGTCCCCGGCAGCGGCCGGTCAGCGCCCCGCGCACAGCGCCCTGCTGGCCGCGCGCATCCCGATCGTGGAGCACCTGACCGGGTTGGCCGGGTTGCCACCGGACGGCTTTCGGTTCACCGCCGCACCGCCGCGCGTGGCCGGCATGGGCACCTTCCCGGTCCGCGCCTTCGCCGTCGTCGGGTGAGCACGCGTGCATGGTCCACCCCGTATCGGCGGGCTGGCGGCTCCGTGCCCGCCGCAGCGCCGCCAGCCCGCCGGTACGCAGTCGACCAGACCGGCCGGCGTCAGTAGCGCACCGAGATCCGGCGGCTGACCGCGTCCACCCGCACCTCGCCGCCGTACGGGATGATCAGCTGCGGGTCGGTGTGGCCGAAGTCGACGTCGAAGACCAGGAGCGCGTCGGGGGCGTACTCGGCGAAGGCCCGGGTGACGGCGGCGCGCTGCTCCCCGGCGTACGCCGTCTTCTCCTGCGGGGTGAGCCGGCGGCTGAACTCCCACGCCTTGGCCCGGCCGACCAGCGCGGCGGGGAAGCCCGCGAGCAGGCCGCGCTCGCCCAGGTTGCGCAGCATCCGGTAGACCTCGACGGCCGGTGGCAACTCCTCCGAGGTCTCGATCAGGAAGATCGAACCGTGCAGCGACTCCGCCGGGGCCACCCGGTCGGCGGCGAGCAGCCAGTGCAGCACCTCCAGGTTGCCGCCCCAGGTGCGGCCGGTGACCACCGTGGCCGGCCCCTGCCAGTGCCAGCCCGCGCCGGGGAACATCACCGGCTCGACCGCCAGGGATCCGGGATCGTTCCAGTCGCCTGGCTCGTCGCCCCACTCGGCCGCCGGGGTCAGGTCGTACCAGTCGGAGCCGAACAGCGCGGCGCGCAGCGAGTCGGCGGTCAGCGGGTGCAGTGCGCCGGGCCGGCCGAGGTGCACCAGCACCGACCCGCCGTGGTAGCCGACGATCCCCAGCCGGTGCAGGTGGTTGAGCACGTTGGTGTTGTCGGAGTAGCCGAAGTAGGGCTTCGGGTTGGCCCGCAGCACCGCGTCGTCCAGGTGCGGGGTGACGGTGATCAGGTCGTCCCCGCCGACCGTCGCCAGCACGGCGGTGACCGTCGGGTCGGCGAAGGCGGCGGTCAGGTCCCGGGCCCGGTCGCGCGGGTCGGCCCCCATGATCCGGGTGGTCGGGTACTCCTCCGGCTCCAGGCGGTACTCCTCGCGCAGCCGGTGCAGCCCCAGCTCGTACACGTGGGGGAAGAGACCTGGCAGGCCGGCGGAGGGTGAGACGACCGCGACCCGATCACCGGGCCGGGGTTTCGGGGGGTAGCTCAGCGACGACATGTCCCGACGCTACCGACCGGGACCAGTGGTTTTCCCAGGCCGAGCCAGCCCGAATCGGGGGCCCCTCCTTACAACCCGGGTCCGCGCGGATACGATCGAGGAAGTCGGACAGCGCTGTCCTTCGTACTCACGTAAGGAGCGCATGGTGACCGACCAGCACGATCATGACGGCCCCGACGCCGCCCTGCGCGCCGACATCCGCCGCCTGGGCACGCTGCTCGGGCAGACCCTGGCCCGCCAGGAGGGGCGTCCCCTGCTCGACCTCGTCGAGGAGATCCGCGCCCAGGTCCGCACCGACGCCCCGGCCGCAGCCCGGCGGCTCGGCGGGCTCGATGTGACCACCGGCACCAAGCTGGCCCGTGCCTTCTCCACCTACTTCCACCTGGCCAACATCACCGAGCAGGTGCACCGGGCCCGTGACCTGCGTCGCCGTCGCGCGATCCAGGGCGGCTGGCTGGACCAGGCGGCCAAGATGATCGCCGAGCGTGGGGTGCCGGCCGAGGAGATCGCGTCGGTGGCCCGCCGGTTGGCGGTACGCCCGGTCTTCACCGCCCACCCGACCGAGGCGGCCCGCCGGTCGATCCTTTCCAAGCTGCGTGCGATCGCCGACGAGCTGGACGCCGAGACGGCCAACGCGATCCTCTACGGCGCCAGCGACGAGGGCCCGGCGAACCGGCGGCTGGCCGAGCTGCTCGACCTGATGTGGCAGACCGACGAGCTGCGGCTGGACCGGCCGGACCCGACCGACGAGGCCCGCAACGCCATCTACTACCTGCGCGACCTGTACGCCGAGGCCGCCCCGCAGGTGCTCGACGACCTCGCCGAGACGCTGCGTACCCTCGGCGTGGAGACCTCGCCGACCGCCCGGCCGCTGACCTTCGGCACCTGGATCGGCGGTGACCGGGACGGCAATCCGTTCGTCACCCCGACGGTGACCCGCGAGGTGCTGGCCATCCAGCACGAGCACGGGCTGACCGCCACCGAGGCGGCGATGGAAGAGCTGATCAACGAGGTGTCGGTGTCCCGCCGGCTGCGCGGCGTGTCGCTCGACCTCTCCGCCAGCCTCGCCGCCGACCTCGACGCGCTGCCCGAGGTGGCCCCCCGGTTCCGTCGGGTCAACGCCGAGGAGCCGTACCGGCTCAAGGCCCGCTGCGTACGCGCCAAGCTCGCGAACACCCGGGCCCGGCTGCGGCAGGACACCCCGCACGTGCCGGGGCGGGACTACCGCGGCTCGGCCGAGCTGATCGCCGACCTGGACCTGCTGCGCGCCTCGCTGGCCCGCAACTCCGGTCAGCTCACCGCCGTCGGCCGGCTCGCCTCGACCATCCGCACCGTCTCCGCGTTCGGCCTGCACCTGGCGACCATGGACGTCCGCGAGCACGCCGAGAAGCACCACGAGGTGCTCGCCCAGTTCTACCGGGCGGTGGGTGAGGTCGACGACTACCCCTCGTTGACCCGGCAGGAGCGCACCAAGCTGCTTGCCGACGAGCTGACCGGCCGCCGGCCGCTGTCGACGGCGGACACGCCGCTGACCGAGTCGGCCCGCAAGACGTTCGACGTGTTCAGCACCGTCCGCGAGGCGCAGGACCGGTTCGGCTCCGAGGTGATCGAGTCGTACATCATCTCGATGACCCTCGGCGTGGACGACGTGCTCGCCGCGGTGGTGCTCGCCCGCGAGGCCGGGCTGGTCGACGTGCACACCGGCCGGGCCCGGGTCGGCCTGGTGCCGCTGCTGGAGACGCCGGCCGAGCTGAAATCCGGTGGTGAGCTGCTCGACGAGCTGTTGTCGTTGCCGGCGTACCGGGCGCTGGTGGCGGCCCGGGGTGACGTGCAGGAGGTGATGCTCGGCTACTCCGATTCCAACAAGGAGGCCGGCATCACCACCAGCCAGTGGTCCATCCACCGCGCCCAGCGCGCGCTGCGGGACGTGGCCGCCCGGCACGGGGTGCACCTGCGGCTGTTCCACGGCCGGGGCGGCACGGTCGGGCGCGGCGGCGGCCCCACCCACGACGCGATCCTGGCCCAGCCGTACGGCACGCTGGACGGCGCGATCAAGGTGACCGAGCAGGGTGAGGTCATCTCCGACAAGTACACGCTGCCCGCGCTGGCCCGGGAGAACCTGGAGCTGAGCGTGGCCGCCGTGCTCCAGGCGACGCTGCTGCACACCGCGCCCCGGCAGCCCGCCGAGATGCTGGAGCGCTGGGACGCGACGATGGACGTGGTCTCCGAGTCGGCGTTCCGGTCGTACCGCTCGCTGGTGGAGGATCCGGACCTGCCGGCGTACTTCTGGGCGTCCACCCCGACGGAGCTGCTCGGCGCACTGAACATCGGCTCCCGGCCGGCTAAGCGGCCCGACACCGGGTCCGGGTTGTCCGGGCTGCGCGCCATCCCCTGGGTCTTCGGCTGGACCCAGACCCGGCAGATCGTGCCCGGTTGGTTCGGGGTGGGCGCCGGCCTGGCCGCCGCCCGGGAGGCCGGGCTGGCCGACGTGCTGGCCGAGATGCACCGCAATTGGCACTTCTTCCGCACGTTCCTGTCGAACGTGGAGATGATGCTGACCAAGACCGACCTCGGCATCGCCCGCCGGTACGTGGAGACCCTGGTGCCGAAGAAGCTGCACCCGATCTTCGACAAGATCGAGCAGGAGTACGAGCTGACCCGGCGGGAGGTCCTCGCGGTCACCGACTCGCCGGACCTGCTGGAGAACTCGCCGGTGCTGCAGCGCACCCTCGCGGTGCGCGACACCTACCTGGAGCCGCTGCACCACCTTCAGGTGGCGCTGCTGCGGCAGTACCGCGACTCCGGCGCCGCCGGCCGTGCGGTGGCGACCGCGCCCGGTGGCCGGCGCGCGCCCAGTGACGGCACCGCCCTGGAGCGCGCCCTGCTCACCACGGTCAACGGCATCGCCGCCGGCATGCGCAACACCGGCTGAGGGGCAGTAAGGAGGGGCCCCTTGTTAACGCCTCCGGTAGAGCAGGGGCCCCTTATTAACACCAGACCGTCAAGCGGCAGCCGGCGTCGCCAGACCCGGAACGGTCGGCGTTGGGGTCAGAAATCGCCGCCGCCGAAATCGCCACCGAAATCGCCGCCACCGAAATCGCCACCGAAATCGCCACCGGAGTCGGCCCCGACGTCGCCCGGGTCACCGACGCCCTGCGCAGCGGCACCGGCGTCGTAGCCCGGATCGCCGAAGGACGGCGAGAAGAGCGCGTCGGCGATCAGCAGGCCGCCCAGCACCCCGACACCGGCGCCCAGTGCCGTCTTCCACCAGGGGGTGGAGTACCAGCCGGCCGGCACCGGCCGGCCGCGCACCTGCCCGCCCGGGTAGTAGTAGGGCGTGTCCTGGCCGGGCTGCGGGCCGGCCTTGAAGGTCTGGCCCTGCACCTGCACCTGACGCGGCACGGTCAGCTGGCCGGCGCCGCTCGCCGCGGCCAGGGGCGGCAGGTCCGGCCCCGGGTCGATGCCGAGCGCGAGTCGGGCCGCCCGGATGTAGGTGAGCCCCTCCACCGCCGTCTCCCGGGCGAGCCGGTACTGAGTGACGGTCTGGGCCTGCTCCAGCTGCGAGCCGGCGGCGTGGTAGCGCTCGGCGGCGTCGGCCAGCGCCTGCCGCACCGCCGGATCCTCGCCACCGAGGTTCATCACCTGGCCACCGAGGCGCTCGTACCACCGTCGGGCGTCGGCGCGTACGTCGGCGAGGTCGCGGGCCTGGCGCGTGGCGCGCTCCCGCCGCCACCAGATCAGCGCACCGCCGAGCACCACCACGAGAAGTACGACCAGTAGAAGTTCCACCACTCCAACGTACCCACCTGCGGCCATCGGCCGACCTGTTGCCCGACCGGAGCGCGCGGCAGCCGGGCCGCGAGAGGACCGGAACGCGAGGCGACCGGGCAGGGCGACCGGAGCAAGCGGTCGGACCGGGACGGCCGGCGCGAGACGGCACCAACCGGTCGGCGAGGCGCGGGGACCCGTCGGGGCGCGAACGGCTCATCTTTGGCAAGCTCCTGAGGATGGAGCTCTCGACCCTCGCGGTTGTCGTCGTCTGCCTCGGTGCCGGCGGCGCGATCGGCTGGTTCGCCGCCCGGTCCCGCGCGGCGACCGAGATCGCCCGGTTGGACGCCACCCTGCGCGCCACCCGCGAGGGCGAGGGGCGGCTGGAGCAGTCGATGCGGGCGTTGAACTACGAGGCGACGGCCCAGTCCCAGGAGGCGGTCGCCCGGGCGGTGGCCCCGCTGCACGAGACGCTGCGCCGCTACGAGCAGCGGGTGTCCGAGCTGGAGCGTGACCGGGTCGACGCGTACGCCGAGCTGCGCGAGCAGGTGCGGTCGATGAGCGTGGTCTCCGGCGAGCTGCGTACCGAGACAAAGCAGCTGGTGGCGGCGCTACGCGCGCCGCAGGTGCGCGGCCGGTGGGGCGAGCACCAGCTGCGCCGCATCGTCGAGGCCGCCGGCATGCTGGAACACTGCGACTTCTCCGAGCAGGTCACCGCCACCATCGACGACCAGACGGTACGCCCCGACCTGGTGGTCCGGCTGCACGGCGGGCGCAGCGTGGTGGTCGACGCCAAGGCGCCGTTCGACGCGTACCTCACCGCGATGGAGGCGCGCGACGAGCGGGGCAGGGACGCCCAGCTCGACATGCACGCGAAGCACCTGCGGGCACACGTCGACGCGCTGGCCGCCAAGTCGTACTGGGCGGCGTTCGAGTCCACTCCCGAGTTCGTGGTGCTCTTCGTGCCGGCGGACACCTTCCTCGACGTCGCCCTGCAACGTGACCCGACGCTGCTGGAGCACGCGTTCGCCCGCAACGTGGTGCTGGCCACCCCGGCCACGCTGGTCGCGCTGCTGCGTACCGTCGCCTGGTCGTGGCGGCAGGAACACCTGGCCCGCAACGCGGTGGCGGTGCACTCGCTGGCCCGAGAGCTGTACGGGCGGCTGTCGACGCTCGGCGACCATGTCGGCAAGCTCGGCGCCTCGCTCGGTGGCGCGGTGACCGCGTACAACCGGGCGTTGGGGTCGCTGGAGGCGCGGGTGCTGGTGAGCGCCCGCAAGCTGGCTGAATTGGGGGTATCGGATCAGGAACTGACAACACCGGGGCAGGTGGAGCTGGCACCCCGGCAACCCCAAGCGCCAGAACTGCTGGCGGATTCCACTTCAGATGATCGAACTCGGTCGAACTGATTGGATCACTATCACCTTCGATGTGACAATGCGCGTCTCGCATATCACGAGATGGTCACAACGTACCTGCCGGTAGTGACATCGACGGTCGACACCACGAAGGATGCGCTCACGCGCGCCCTGCATCTGAGGGCCCTGTTCTCTGGAGGAAAGAGAACGTGAGTAAACCCCGAAACCTGAGCCGGCGTACCTCCGCCGCGCTCTTCGCCTCGGTCATGGCGGCCAGCGCCGTGACCGTGGCAGGCGGTGCCGCCACCGCGAGCGCCGCTCCTGCCGGATCCGACGCCGCGCAGGCCACCCCCGCCGAGGCGCTGGGCCAGCACGACGCCAAGCTGCTCGCCGAGGCGGAGGCGAAGAACGCCCCCACCGTCACGATGATCGTCGCCACCGACAAGGGGAAGGCGAAGGACGTCGCGGACGACCTCACCGACCTGGGCGCGGCGGTGACCGAACGCTACGACACCATCGGTTACGTGCTCGCCAAGGTGCCGACCAGCAAGGCGCTCAAGGCCGCCGCGCTGCCCGGTGTCGCCGTGATCGACCTGGACGAGAAGATCCAGCTGCCGGACCCGAAGCCCGAGGTCGTTCAGGGCGGCCAGAAGGGCGCCAAGCAGGGCAGCACGCTCAGCGGCCCGGGCGCCAAGACGGCCGCCGACAACCCCTACATGCCGACGGGCGAGACCGGTGCGGTCAAGTTCGTCCAGCAGAACAAGAAGTGGGACGGCCGCGGCGTCACCATCGGCATCATGGACTCCGGTGTGGACCTGGAGCACCCGGCGTTGCAGGAGACCACCACCGGCGAGCGCAAGATCGTCGACTGGGTCACCGCGACCGACCCGTTCGAGGACGCCACCTGGCGGCCGATGATCAACCAGGTGACCGGGCCGACGTTCACCCTGGCCGGTCGCACCTGGACCGCGCCCGCCGGCACCTACCGGTTCAACGTGTTCAGCGAGAACACCACCAACAACAGCGAGCCGGGCGGTGACGTCAACCGCGACGGTGACAACACCGACCAGTTCGGCATCCTCTTCGACCCGACGACGAACAACACCTGGGTCGACAGCGACCAGGACGGCGACTTCACCGACGAGGCCGTGATGCGGCCGTACAAGGAGAAGTTCGACGTCGGCTACTTCGGCACCGACAACCCGGCGACTCCGATCACCGAGCGGATGTCGTTCGTCGTCGAGTACCGCAAGAACGTCAACACCACTCCGGTCGGCGGCCCGGGCCTGGTCGACTACGTCAACATCGGCATCATCGAGGGCGCGCACGGCACGCACGTCGCCGGCATCACCGCCGCGAACGACATGCTGGGCAACAGCGCGTTCGACGGTGCGGCCCCCGGCGCCAAGATCGTTTCCTCCCGTGCCTGCTCCTGGGGCGGCGGCTGCACGGCCGCCGCGCTCACCACCGGCATGGCCGATCTGGTGATCAACCGTGGGGTCGACGTCATCAACATGTCGATCGGTGGCCTGCCGGCGCTCAACGACGGCAACAACGCCCGCGCCACCCTCTACAACAACCTGATCACCACCTACGGGGTGCAGATGTTCATCTCGGCCGGCAACTCCGGCCCGGGCGTGAACACCATCGGTGACCCGTCGGCGTCGACAAACGTGGTCAGCGTCGCCGCCAGCGTCAGCAAGGACACCTGGCTGGCCAACTACGGCTCGGTGGTCAAGAAGAAGAACGCGCTGTTCAACTTCTCCTCCCGCGGCCCGCGCGAGGACGGCGGCGCCAAGCCGAACATCGCCGCCCCCGGCTCGGCCATCTCCACCACCCCGGTCTGGCAGGCCGGCAGCCCGGTCGCCGAGGCCGGCTACGCGCTGCCGTCGGGTTACGGCATGTTCAACGGCACGTCGATGGCCTCACCGCAGGCCGCCGGCGCTGCCGCGCTGCTGCTCTCGGCCGCCAAGGCCACCGACAAGGGCATCACCCCGGAGATGCTGCGCCGGGCGATCTACACCTCGGCCAAGCCGATCGCCGACACCCCCACCCAGGGGCAGGGCTACGGCATGTTCAACGTGCCGGGTGCCTGGAAGCTGCTCAAGAAGGGTGTGCAGACCCGCTCGTACACCTCCGACGCCCCGGTCTGCACGGTGCTCTCCGACCAGTTGGCCACCCCCAACCGCGGTACCGGCGTCTACAACCGCTGCGGCTCCGCCGACGGTGGGCACAAGGTCAACCAGTCGAAGTCGTACCAGGTCAAGCTGGTCCGGACCAGCGGCCCGGCCGGCAACGTCAAGCACAACGTCGGCCTGCGCGGCAACAACGGCACCTTCTCGGCGCCGAAGACCGTCACGCTGCCGCTGAACAAGACCGTCACCATCACGGTCACCGCCAAGCCGAAGACCGCGGGCGCGCACGGCACGATCGTGACCGTCGACGACCCGGCCACCAACACGATCGACTTCGAGTTCTCCGCCGTGGTGGTGGCCTCGAACGACGTCAACAAGCCCAACTTCGCCTACTCGGCGCAGGGCTCGGTGGATCGGAACAGCACCACGTCGTACTTCGTGACGGTTCCCCCGGGCGCCGGTGCGCTGCAGGTGAACCTCTCCGGCATCGCCACCGGGTCGCAGACCCGGTTCATCGCGTTCAACCCGTGGGGCGTCCCGGTGGAGAGCACCTCCAGCCTGGCCTGCTTCACCAACCATGTCAGCACGGTCGTCTGCAACGCCTTCGAGCGTGACTACCAGAACCCGATGCCCGGTGTCTGGGAGATCGAGGTGGAGTCCCGGCGGACCTCACCGTCGCTGAACAACCCGTACCAGATCCAGGCACGGGTGCAGGGCGTTGCGGTCGAGCCGGCCGTGGTCGAGCTGCCGTCGGTCACCGCCGGCGTCGCGACCCCGGTCACCTGGACGCTGAAGAACACCTTCGGCCCGGTCTCGGTGACCGGCCAGGGCGGCCCGCTGTCCAGCACGCACTCGGAGCGGCCGACCATCGTCGAGTACGCGACGCAGGAGTTCACCGTGGATGTGCCGGCGGGCGCCACCAGCTTCACCGCCCGCATCGGTAACACCTCGAACGCCGGCGCCGACCTCGACCTGTTCGTCTACCGCGACGGCAGTCTGGTGGGCTACAACGCGGACGGCGACTCGGAGGAGTTCGTGACCCTGGCCAACCCGGTCGCGGGCACCTACACCGTCGTCGTCGAGGCGTACTCGGTCGACGGTGCCGGTGGCAGCACCGAGTACGACTACCGGGACTCGTTCTCGTCCCCGGCGTTCGGCACCCTCGCGGCGTCGGGCGGCACCCTCACCCTGGCGCACGGTGCCACCGGCACCATCTCGGGCACGGTGACCGCCCAGTCCGCCCCGGCCGCGGGCCGGGCGCTCTACGGTGAGCTGTCCGTGGTGACCACCGACGGTGCGGTCGTCGGCCGCGGTGCGGTCTCCGTCGGCGCGGTGAACTGACACCACCATCCGCACCACCAGGAAGCCCGTCTCCGGTTCTCCGGAGACGGGCTTCCGTCTGTCCATCCGCCCGGGTGGCTACTGGTGAGACCGGCTGCCCGGCTCGGCCCGTTCCGCGTGGCGGGCACACAGACCCACCACGAGCAGCAGTAACGCGGCCAACTCGACGGCAGTGACGGCGGCCGGTCCGGGTGCGGGCAGGAGCGCGGTGGCTTGGAAGGCGGCGGTGAACGGGGTGCCGCGTTCCGCGTACGGCAGCGGCAACGGCGCGAGGGCCGCGTCGAGGTGTGGCAGGGCAACCAGAGCCAGCAGGGCGGCGCCCCCGGCGGCGAACCGCCGCCCGCCGCCGGCCAGCAGAGCGGCCAGAACGATCGCGCCGAAGGCGAGCGCGAGGGGCGCCAGCACCGCCAAGCCGGCGGCGGCGATCGTCTCCATCCAGGACGGCCCGCCGGAGTCGGCCCCCGATGGTTCCCATGCGGCGAGGTGGACGTCGAGCAGGCGGGCGACGGCGTACCCGCTCACCAGCACCGCCGCCAGCACGGCCCCGCCGATGACCCGCAGACCCGGACGGGCTGCGTGCCGCCGCTCGGTCACCACCAGCACGAGGACGAGCACGAGGCACGCCCAGGTCAAGCGGAGACCGGTTGCGAAACCCGTGGTCAGGTCCACCGACCCGGGGCGAAGTACCTGCCAGCTCCGGACGGCGGGATCGGCCTGCATCGTGATCCACGCGTCCACGACCAGCACGGCGAGCGCCACCGGCACCCCCCAGGGCCGGGGGGACGGCCGGGCGGTCAGGGCGTACGCCGACAGCAGCAGCAACGCGGCCACCTCGGCCTCGCGCAGCAGGGGAAGACCGGTGAGGATGCCGACGACGTGAACGACGGCGAGCGTCCCGGCCGCCGCAGGAAGGATCGGTCGGTACCGCACCGAGGCATCCTGCCATCAACTGATCCACACCGCCGTCCCGTACTGCCGGCGACGGCGGCCCGGAACCCCGCTCAGCCGCGCTTGGCCGACGCCACCACGAACGGGGTGCCCTGCTGGCAGGTGGTCATCATGCTCGGGTCGGCGCGGCCGGTCACCGTCACCGTCGCGCCAGCGGTCAGCACGTCGCGGGGCCCGCCGAGCAGCAGGTAGCCGTCGAGCAGCAGGCAGCCGGGCTCGACCCCGGAGTCGATCCGGCCGGTCAGGGTCACCTCGCCGGTCGTCGGTGGCTTCGTCGGGCCGCTCGGCCGGACGGTCGGCCGGGTGGTCGGGGCCGTCGGGTCCACCGGGTCGGAGGGCGGGGGCGCGGATCCGGTGGGATCCGGGGTCGGCAGCTCGGTCACGGGTGACGCTCCCGTCGGGGTCGGGGTGGCGGAGCCGTCCCCCGCGTCCTGACCGCCACAGGCGGCGAGCGCCGTGCAGACGATCAGCGCGGCGGCAGCTATCCGAAGGGTTCTCATGCCCAGCTCTGACGCAGCAGGCCGGTCAACCGTTCCATCGGGCGGATCAGCCCTGGGCCGCCGCGGCGGCCTTCATGTCGCGCTTGAGCTCCTGTGGCAGCGAGAAGGTGAGCCGCTCGTTCGCGGTCACCACCTCCTCCACGTCGGTGAAACCGCGCTCGGCGAGGTGCGCCAGCACCTCCTGCACCAACTCTTCCGGCACGCTCGCGCCCGAGGTCAGGCCGACCGTACGCGCGCCGGCCAGCCAGGCGTCGTCGATCTCCCGGGCGAAGTCGACCAGGTGCCCGGCGCGGGCGCCGGCGTCCAGCGCCACCTCGACCAGGCGCACCGAGTTGGATGAGTTACGCGAACCGACGACGATCACCACGTCGCACTCCGCCGCGATCTCCTTGACCACGTGCTGGCGGTTACTGGTGGCGTAGCAGATGTCGTCGCTGGGCGGCGACTGGAGCATCGGCAGGCGCTTCTTGAGCCGGGCCACCGTCTCCATCGTCTCGTCCACCGACAGGGTCGTCTGCGACAGCCAGACCACCTTGTTCGGGTCGCGCACGGTGATCCGGTCGGCATCCTCCGGGCCGTCCACCAACTGGATGTGCTCCGGGGCCTCCCCGGCGGTGCCGATGACCTCCTCGTGGCCCTCGTGGCCGATGAGCAGGATGTCGTAGTCCTCGGCGGCGAACCGCTTCGCCTCGTGGTGCACCTTGGTCACCAGCGGGCAGGTCGCGTCGATCGCCTTGAGCGAGCGCTCCTTCGCCTGCTCGTAGACCTCGGGTGCCACACCGTGCGCGGAGAAGATCACCGTGGCGCCCTCGGGCACCTCCTCGTTCTCCTCCACGAAGATCGCACCCTGCGCCTCCAGCGTCCGCACCACGTGCTTGTTGTGCACGATCTGCTTGCGCACGTAGATCGGGGCACCGTAGAGCTTCAGCGCCTCCTCGACGGTCTGCACCGCCCGGTCGACGCCCGCGCAGTATCCGCGGGGCTTGGCCAGGATCACGCGCTTGCCGGTCCGGGAAGTCCTCTGCGCCTCAGTCACCCCTTCATCGTACGTGCCACCGCAGTACCCGGCAGCGGCCGCCAAACCGTCTCGCCCCACCCCACCCCCTCGCCCACCGCGGTGATCAAGAAGTTTTGGTCGACGAACCCGCCCACCAGGACCAAAACTTCTTGATCACGGGGGGAATCCGTAGGGTGGGTGGGTGGATTCGGGTACGGGCGGGAAGAGCAGCTCGGAGGAGCCGTGGCCGGTACGGGTGGTCAGCCAGAAGATCGGCGCCTGGGTCGCCCGGCTCGGCTGGGTGTGGGTGGACGGGCAGGTCGCACAGATCAGTCGGCGGCCCGGCGCCAGCACCGTCTTCCTGACGCTGCGTGACCCGTCGGCCGATCTGAGCCTCACCGTCACCACCAACCGGGACGTGCTCGACTCCGGCGCACCGGAGCTGCGCGAGGGCGCTCGCGTCGTGCTGCACGCCAAGCCGGAGTTCTACGCCGCCCGGGGCACGCTCAGCCTGCGCGCGGACGAGATCCGCCAGGTCGGGCTCGGCGAGCTGCTGGCCCGGCTGGAGAAGCTCAAGAAGTTGCTCGCCGCCGAGGGGTTGTTCGACCGGTCCCGCAAACGCCGACCTCCTTTCCTGCCACAGCGGATCGGGCTGATCACCGGCCGGGCCAGCGCGGCCGAACGGGACGTGCTGACCAACGCTCGCCGACGCTGGCCGGCGGTGGAGTTCCGGACGGTGAACGTGGCCGTCCAGGGTCCCGGCGCGGTCCCACAGATCGTGGACGCGCTCAAGGTGCTGGACGCCGATCCGAGCATCGACGTGATCATCCTGGCTCGCGGCGGGGGTGGCATCGAGGATCTGCTCCCCTTCTCCGACGAAGCGCTCTGCCGGGCCGTTTTCGCCTGCCGCACCCCGGTGGTCAGCGCGATCGGTCACGAGACGGATACGCCGCTGGTCGACTACGTGGCCGACGTCCGCGCGTCGACACCCACCGACGCGGCCAAGCGGGTGGTACCCGACCTGGCCGAGGAGATCCGCCTGATCAGCCAGGCCCGGCACCGCCTGCACCGGGCGGTGCGCAACCTCGTAGACCGCGAGTCACACCGCATCGACGCGCTGCGCTCCCGGCCGGTGCTGGCCCGTCCGCAGGTGATGGTCGAACAGCGGGCCACCGACCTGGCCGCCCTACGCCAACGCGCCGGGCGCTGCCTGGACCACCGACTCGATGCCGCCGACGACGACCTGCGGCACACCCTGGCCCGGCTGCGCGCGCTCTCCCCGGCCGCCACCCTCGACCGCGGGTACGCGATCGTGCAGCGCGCCGACGGCCACGTCGTACGCGCGGCCACCGAGGTGGCCCCGGGCGACGCGCTACGGGTACGCCTCGCCGACGGCGAACTGTCCGCCACCGTCGAGGATCACCCCCCACCTCCCGTCGGCCGTGAAGTTGTCGCCCAGGTCGATCTCCCTGCCGGGTAACAACCTGGTGGTCGACCCGGCAACGGCCGGTAGGCGTGGGCGGTGCGGTGGGCGGGGGTGTCGGCTGGTTGTGCTGAGATGGGTGCGATGACTGACGAGAAGACGAGCGGGTCGGACGAGCGACTCAGCTACGAACAGGCCCGTGCCGAGCTGGCGTCGGTGGTGGAGCGGCTGGAGGCCGGCGGCACGTCGCTGGAGGAGTCGCTGGCGCTCTGGGAGCGCGGCGAGGCGCTGGCGGTGATCTGCCAACGCTGGCTGGACGGTGCCCGCGCCCGCATCGACGCCGCCCGCCAGGATCCGGCGGGCTGATCAGGCCGCGATCACTCGAAGTGCTCCCACAGGTTCGGCCAGTCACGATCGGCGAGCGGGCTGGGTGCCTGCTCCACCAACCAGGCCAGCCAGTGCAGTACGGA
Organism: Micromonospora phaseoli; assembly: GCF_900109115.1. GTDB lineage: Bacteria > Actinomycetota > Actinomycetes > Mycobacteriales > Micromonosporaceae > Micromonospora > Micromonospora phaseoli. The sequence continues at coordinate 272,169 of NZ_FNYV01000005.1, read as the reverse complement.
CGCCTGGCCGATCTGTAGCACCGCCGCGCCGGCCGCCGATCCCGGTTCGCTGACCAGTTGGATCTCGTCGTCGAGCCCAAGCTGCGAAACCGCCTCGGTGAACCGCTGGACCGCCTGCCTGAGTTCGGCATCCGTCTCCGGGTCGAGCCGGGGGTTCATCCGGCCCGCTCGACTACCGGCGGCTCGGTGGGCGTGCGGTCCCTGTTCGGGCGCGCCCAGCGACGCATGAGGGGATGCTCGACGAAGGTGTAGAGCACGCCGGCGATGAACAGCGACAGCAGGAACGTTCCGACCAGGAAGAGGATCCCGCCGGCGATCGTGAACTGCCGGGCATCGTAGAGGTATCCGACCCACGACTGCCCGCTGTAGGCGGCGTGTACGCCCACCAGAACGGTGAAGTGCACGAGATAGAAGCCGTAGGTCAACTCACCTGTCCAGACCAGCCACGGACGGTTCAACAGGCGGGTTCGCCCGGCCAGGTCCGCTGCCGCGCACCCGGTGACCAGCAGGGCGAGCGGAATCAGGAAGAGCGCCTGGTAGCCGCCCATCAGCTCGATGTCGAGCGTGACCACGTACATCACAATGATGATTGTCAGGGCCAGGATCGGACGGATGCGCGGCCATTGTCCAGCTATCAGGATCCGAGCCATGAGCATGCCGACCAGAAACTCGAAGAGTCGGGCGACCGGTGAGGCGTAGAGCAGCCATTGCTGGATCGCGGGCTCCGTGGTGACGGCCTGCGCGTCGTACGACCAGTACTCGTTGACGATGAGAGGCATCGCGATCGCGCCGCCGGCGATCAGCGCCGTCGCCGCCCACAGATGCCGCCGCGGAATCCGGTTGACCAGGGCCAGGGTCAGCGGGAACGCCAGGTAGAGCAGGAGTTCCACCGAGAGTGACCAGGTCGGGATGTTCACCGCATTCAGCCACAGCGTCGGGTGGGGCCACCAGGACTGAACCAGGAAGAGACTCGCCAGGGCATCCGTGGTGGCGAGCTGCCCGCCAGCGACCACAATCATGATCAGCATCGCGGCGTAGACGAGCACGTGGTTGGGGAAGATCCGCACCAGCCGTCGCCGCCAGAACCGTCCGGCGGTGTCCTCCGGACGGTGCGACCAGAGCAGCACGAAGCCGCTGAGGACGAAGAAGTAGGAAAGCCCGAGCGGGCTGGCGTTACGGGCCAGATGGAACAGGGACTGGTTGACATCCGGGTCGGCGAATATCTGAAGCACCGCCCCGTGACCGAAGAAGACCAGGCTGGCGGCGATGATTCGCAAACTCGTCAGCGATGGCAGGGCCCGCCCGGTCGATGAACTCACCATTACCTGAACATATGTTCGACACCGGTTCCGCTCATCTTTCCCGATGCGCAGACGAGCGCATGACGGCGCGGCGGGAGCCGGTGCCCTCCCGCCGCGCGGGTCGTCCTCAGTCGAACAGGTTGTACAGCTCCGGCGGCGCCTCGACGACCTGGTCGGCCGGGGGCTTGGTGGCCTCGGTCGCGTTGCCGTAGTCGCTGTACGTCACCTTGATCTCCTGCCCGGCGGCCTGGCCGCTCTGGGGCAGCTGCACGACCAGCTCGGTGAGCCGCCCCTGCGCATCGGTCGTCGCGGTGAACGGCACGGCGCTCCCCTGCGGGCCGAGCGCGGTGATCAGCGTGGGGTCGAGCGATCCGGCGTCGGCGGCCTTCGACAGGTCGATGGTGCCGGTGTAGGTACCGTCGCCGGTGCGCTGCGCCTCGGTGACGGCCTGGGTGAGCACCTCGCTGCCGGCCGGGTCGACCTGGTCGAAATCGAAGCCGAGATTCCGGTCGCCCTGGATCCGGTTCTGGTCGAGATGCTGGTACTTGCCGAGGTTGAGCCGGTCCACACCCGGCACCCTGGTCGCCGCGCTGCCCTTGAGGTCAAGCTTCACCCAGCTGTCCGGCTTGGCGTGCACGAGGTCGAGGCTGATCGCCAGGTCGTCGGTCGGCTCGCCGAGGCGTATCCGCATCTCAGCGCTCTGGCTCGGCTGGTGCACCTGCCCCTCGGCGACGGATCCGGCACCGGACATGCTGAACCGGAAGTTGCCGTTGCTGATCTCCCGAGTGGAGTCCAGCAACGCCTGCTTGGCGTCGCTGTCGACCTGGGGCGCGGCACCGGAGGCGGTGGCGGACGGTGTGGCGGTGGAGCCGGCGTCGCCGGTGGTGGTGCAGGCGGCGACTCCGGGCGTGAACAGGGCAGCGGCCACGAGGCCGGCGCTCATTCGTCGAACGGTCATCGGTGTCTCCCAGCAGGGTCACCCGACGCATCTCGCGCCGGAGGCTCCCCTTTTCTGTGCCCACTCTCCCGCCCGCGCAATCACCGGACCCCCGGCCGCACCGCCCGACGGGTGCCGCGTCACGCTGGGTACGCGAAACGGGGGTGGGCCGCAGCCCACCCCCGTTCGCAGCGCTGGTGCGACCTACTTGAACATCTCGTAGGTCTGCTCGTTCGCCTCGATGACCTGGTCCGCCGGCGGCTTCTGCACCGCGGTCGCGGCACCATAGTCGGCGTAGGTGACCTTGAAGTCCTGCGCCTTGGTCTCACCGGCAGCGGGGACGGACATGACCAACTCGGTCAGCCGGCCCTCGGTGTCCAGCTTCGCGGTGAACGGGATCGCCTTGGCCTTGTCGCCCAACTCCTTGAGCACATCCTCGTCCGCAGCGATCGAGTCCTTCACCGCGGAGAGGTCGAAGGTGCCGCTGTAGGCACCCTCGCCGGTCTTCTGCACGTCGGTGAGGCCCTCGAACATCGCCGCGGCGTTGGCCGGGTCGGTGCCCTCCTTGAACACATCCAGGCTCTTCGCCTCGCTGGCCTTCGCGGCGTCGAGGTGCTGGTACTTGTCCTTGAACGCCTCCATGCCCGGGACGCCGTCGAACAGGTCACCCAGGTCGACCTTCACCCAGGTGTCGGGCTGGATCTGGATGAGGTCGAAGTCCATGGTGAAGTCTTCGTCGCCCATGGTCATGGTCATCTGGGCGCTGTTGCTGGGCTTGTGCAGGGTGCCCTTGCCCGTTATCGAGTCGGCCGCGATGGCGAAGGTGAAGTTGCCGTCGGCCAGCCCCTTGGTGGAGGCGACCAGCGCCGCCTTGGGGTCGGCCGGGATGACCGACTCGGGCGAGGAGCCCGTGGACGACGAGTCGGTACCGCTGGAGTTGCAGGCGGCCAAGCCGGGAACGAGCAGCGTGGCGGCGATGACGCCCACGCTCCAACGTCGAATGTTCACAGATCGTTCTCTCTTCAAAAACAGGAAAGCCCGCCGGATCGGGCCGATCAGGCATCGAACCCGGGGAGCGTAGCGGATCCGGGCGACATCCTGGGGGCACCTTGTCAATCGACGGCGGTGGCGAGCGCCCGCAGTTCGTTGTCCCGGGCGTCGCCGACGACGATCACCGTACGGTCCGGCTGAAGCAGCACCAGTGCCTGCTCGTTGCCGCGCGCCGTGTACCGCTGCCAGGTGCTGGCCCCGAGATCGGTCTGCCCCTGCGGTCGCCCTTCGGCGGTCAACTCGGCCGGTAGCAGCCGTTCCGCCGGCACGTTGCTCTGCACCAGCTGCAGGCCCCGCCCCTCCGGGGTGATGTAGCCCACCCGAAGGATCGCGCCGTCCTCGGCGGTGCGGTAGGCCGCCCGTACGGTTTTCCAACCGTCACTCAGCCCGGTCGGCTCGCTCACCGGAAACGCGCCGGCCGACTTCGCCTGGTCGAAGGCCGGCGCCGGGTCGACCGTGTTCGGCTCGTCCCCGCCGAGGAACCCCCGGTAGAAGGCGAGCAGCAGGGCGATCGGGACCAGCAGCACCAGCAGCGAGATCGCCATGTCCCTGGGCGAGCGTTCTGACTTCCTGGCACCGCCTTCGCCCGGCGTCACCGGCTCTCCGGCGGTTCGTCTCAATTCCGGCCGTGGCGGGGGTGCGTCCGACCCACCGGCCCGCTCGACGGTCGGCTGGTCACCGGTCGGGGGCTCGTCTGCGGGTACGCGGTCGGCAGGCTGTGCGGGTTCCACCTCGCCATTCTCGCAGCCGCCCGACCGGCGGTATCCGGCCCATCACCGCCCCGCTCCGGCCACGCGTCCGCCATCGTGTGAGGATCAGGAACAAAGCCGGCAACGCCGGCCCGCCCCGCACCGCCGCGAGGAGGAGCCGCTTCATGACGACCACCAGGACGCGAACCCCACAGAACCTCGACCGTAACCTCGCCCTGGACCTGGTACGGGTCACCGAGGCCGCGGCTATGGCTGCCGGCCGGTGGGTCGGCCGGGGTGACAAGGAGGGCGGCGACGGCGCCGCCGTCGACGCCATGCGCAAGCTGATCAACTCGATCCCGATGACGGGCATCGTGGTGATCGGCGAGGGTGAGAAGGACAACGCCCCGATGCTCTTCAACGGTGAAGAGGTCGGTGACGGCACCGGTCCGGCGGTGGACGTCGCGGTCGACCCGATCGACGGCACCACCCTGATGGCCAAGGGGATGCCGAACGCCCTCGCGGTGCTGGCGGTGGCCGAGCGCGGGGCGATGTTCGACCCGAGTGCCGTCTTCTACATGGACAAGCTCGCCGTCGGCCCGGCCTACGCTGACGTGGTGGACATCGAGGCCGGTACCGCCGAGAACCTGCGGCGTATCGCGAAGGCCAAGGGCACCAGCGTCTCCGAGGTGACCGTCTGTGTGCTCGACCGTCCCCGGCACGAAGACCTGGTCGGTCAGATCCGCCGGACCGGAGCCGGTATCCGCTTCATCTCCGACGGCGACATCGCCGGTGCCATCGCCGCCGCCCGCGGCGAGTCGGAGGTGGACGTGCTGATGGGCATCGGCGGCACGCCGGAGGGGATCACCGCCGCCTGTGCCCTCAAGTGCATGGGCGGGATGCTGCAGGCCAAGCTCTGGCCACGGGACGAGGCCGAGCGGGAGAAGGCGATCGCGGCGGGACACGACCTGGACCGCGTCTTCACCACCGACGACCTGGTCACCGGGGACAACTGCTTCTTCGTGGCAACCGGCATCACCTCCGGTGACCTGCTGCGCGGGGTGCGGTACCGGTCCGGTGGGGCGTACACCCAGTCGATCGTGATGCGCTCCAAGAGCGGCACCATCCGGGTGATCGACTCGTACCACCGGTTGGAGAAGCTGGCGCTCTACTCGGCGGTGGACTTCGACGGCCGGCCACTGGACGAACAGGCTTGAGTGAGCGAACCATCAGGCACGGCGGGGTGGCGTGAGGGGGACGGCCGCAGCGGCGACCCGGACGACGGTGTCGACGGGTCGCCGGGCCGGCGCGGTGGGACTGGCGGCATTCGCCGGGGTCGCCGTGGCCACCCAGTCGCGGATCAACGGCGAGTTGGGCGGGCGCCTCGGTGACGGCGTCGCCGCCGCGGTCGTCTCGTTCGGTTCGGGCCTGCTGCTGCTGATCCTGCTGGTACCCGCCACCGCCGGCGGGCGGCGAGGTCTGGCCACGCTGCGCACCGCCCTGGCCCGGGGCACGTTGCGGCCCTGGCAGTGCCTCGGCGGGGCGTGCGGCGCGTTCCTGGTGTTCACCCAGGGGGCCACCGTCGGCACCCTGGGTGTGGCGGTGTTCACCGTGGCGATCGTGGCCGGCCAGTCAGCCAGCAGCCTGGCCGTCGACCGGGCGGGGATCGGCCCGAGCGGCCGGCAACCGGTGACCGCCGCCCGGCTGGCCGGGGCGGTGCTGACCGTGGCAGCGGTGCTGCTGGCCGTCGGCGACCGGCTCGGCGAGCCGGCGACCCTGGGTCTGGCCCTGCTGCCGCTGCTGGCGGGCGTCGCAGTGGCGTGGCAGCAGGCGGTGAACGGGTGGGTCCGGGTGGTCACGGGGAGCACGCTGACCGCCACCCTGGTCAACTTCGCCGTCGGTACGACGGTGCTGCTGGCCGCGTTCGCCGTCAGTCTGGCGCTGCGCGGGCTGCCTACCGGTGGCCTACCCACCGAGCCCTGGCTCTACCTGGGCGGGCCGATCGGCGTGACGTTCATCGCGGTGGCGGCGGCGGTCGTCCGTCTCACCGGCGTGCTGCTGCTCGGCCTGGCCACCGTCGCCGGCCAGGTCGTCGGCGCGCTGCTGCTGGATGTGCTGCTGCCGTCGGCGGCCTCGCAGCCCGACGTGACCACCCTGCTCGGCGCCGTTCTCACCCTGGTCGCCGTGGCGGTCGCCGCGCTCGGCGGGCGGTTCAGGGCATGGTCATCGGGGATTCGGAGCGGTACGGCCCGTCGAGGTCGGACCGGCGGCGGCGGAAGATGACCGCGGCCACGATGCCGCCGAGCAGCCCGAAGAGGTGGCCCTGCCAGGAGATTCGTTCGTCGGTGGGCAGCACGCCGACCAACTGGCCCCCGTAGAGCAGACCGACCAGCAGGAAGACGGCGAAATTCCACCAGCTCCGCTCGACGATGCCCCGGGTGAGCAGGATGCCGAGGTACCCGAAGATCACCCCGCTGGCACCGACCACGATCGTGCTGGGCGAGCCGGTGAACCACACACCCAGGCCGCTGACCAGAACGATCACCAGGGTGGACCAGAGGAACCGTCGGGCACCCGCGGCCAGCACGAAGGTGCCGAGCAGGATCAGCGGGATGCTGTTGCTGTAGAGGTGGTCGAAGCCGTGGTGCAGGAAGGGTGAGAAGAAGACCCCGTCCAGCCCGTCGATGCGCTGCGGGATGATGCCGGCGGCGGAGTCGAAGCCGGCACCGAGCCACTGGTCGAGGCCCTCGATCAGGAACAGGACCGGCACCACGGCACACATGGCGACGAAGGCCCGACCGATGGACGCGTAGAAGGCCTCGGTGCCGAACCGGTGGGGGTCACCACCACTTCCGGGGTGCAGGGTCACCTGTCAACAGCTATCAGCAAATGCCGGCAGGCGCCACTTTTCACCGCACGGGGCCTGGCCCACCGCCCGTCCCGGGCCTCGGCAAGACGGGGTACGGAAGGGGAGGTTGGTCGCGACCAACCTCCCCTCCACCGTCGTTCAGCTCAGTAGTAGCCCTTGTTCTGCGACTGCGTCCAAGCGCCGCAAGGGTTGCTGTACCGGCCCTTGATGTAGCCCAGACCCCACTTGATCTGGGTGACCGGGTTGGTCTCCCAGTCGTCGCCGACCGAGGACATCTTGTTGCCCGGGTAGGCCTGCGGGATGCCGTACGCCCCGGAGGAGGGATTGCGGGCCTTGTGGTTCCAGCCGCTCTCCTTGTTCCAGAGCTTGTCGAGGCAGGGGAACTGGTCGATCTTGAATCCTGCGTCGATCATCATCGCGCAGCCGACCTTCCGGTTGCCGCTGTACTCCTCGCAGGACTCGGGGATCGGTCCGTCGTACGGCTTCGCGATCCGGGCCGCGGCCTCCCTGGCGGCCTTCTCCTCAGCCTTCTTCCGCGCCGCCTCCTCGGCCTTGCGGGCCTTCTCCGCGGCGGCACGGGCCTGTTTCCTGACCTCGGTTGCCTGCTGCCGGGCGGCCCGGACCTGGCGGGAGACCGCCTGTTCCTGCCGATAGTCGACGTCGATCTCGGTGACACTGCCCGCTACCTGCGCGCCCGGGCCCGGGCGCTGGGACTGGCGGTCCTCGCTCAAGTAGAAACCGCCGGCTACGCCCACGGAGAGCAGCGCGATGGCTGCGGTGCGGGCGGCGAACCGGCGCCATGGCCGACTCACGAAGTGATCCCTTCGTCGGGGTCAGGGACGCGGCGTGACCGCGACCGCACAGGTCGGAGCGCGCCGCGAGCGCCCGCGACCGGCGTGCCGATCGCCGTTGACGCACCGCGTCCGCCTGCCGGCGACGTCCGCTCCCTCGTGGAGTGACGAACGATCACCAACGATGCGTCCGGTGCGTGGGCGCCCGTGGGACACCATCGCGCACAGTGAGGCTGTTGGGAAACGGCCAGCCCCAATTGTGACGTGGGTCACTCAGAAAATACGCCTAAACACGCCCTAGGCGGGCATCAGCTCGGGATGTCCTCCAGTAGATCCGTCACCATTGCGGCAATTGGCGAACGCTCTGAACGGCTGAGGGTGACGTGCGCGAAGAGCTGATGGCCCTTGAGCGCCTCGATCACTGCGGTGACCCCGTCGTGTCGCCCGACCCGCAGATTGTCCCGCTGGGCGACGTCGTGGGTCAGCACCACCCGTGAGCCCTGACCGATCCGGGAGAGCACGGTCAGCAGGACGCCGCGCTCCAGGGACTGCGCCTCGTCGACGATCACGAAGGCGTCGTGCAGACTCCGCCCGCGGATGTGGGTCAGCGGCAGCACCTCGAGCAGGCCACGCGAGGTGACCTCCTCCAGCACGTTCTCGTGCATCACCGCGCCGAGCGTGTCGAAGACCGCCTGGGCCCACGGCGACATCTTCTCCGACTCCGAGCCTGGCAGGTAGCCCAACTCCTGACCGCCGACGGCGTACAGCGGACGGAAGACGATCACCTTCTTGTGCCGGCGGCGCTCCATCACCGCCTCCAGCCCCGCGCAGAGCGCCAGGGCGGACTTCCCGGTGCCGGCCCGGCCGCCGAGCGAGACGATCCCGATCGACTCGTCGAGCAGCAGGTCGAGGGCGATCCGCTGCTCGGCGGAGCGCCCGTGTACGCCGAACGCCTCACGGTCACCACGGACGAGCCGGACGGTCTTGTCCGGCAGTACCCGGCCGAGCGCCGATCCCCGCGACGAGTGCAGCACCAGGCCGGTGTGGCAGACCAGACCGGCCGCCGCGTCGACGTCGATGGCCTCCCCGGCGTAGAGCCGGGCGATGTCGTCCTCACCCAGCTCCAGCTCGGCCATCCCGGTCCACGTCGGGTCGCTCGCCTGCCCGTGCCGGTACTCGTCCGCCCGCAGCCCCACCGAGGCGGCCTTGACCCGCAGCGGCATGTCCTTGCTGACCAGCGTCACCTCCCGCCCCTCGGCGGCGAGGTTCAGCGCGACGGAGAGGATCCGGGCGTCGTTGGACTCGTTGCGGAAACCCGGCGGCAGCACGCCGTCGTCGGTGTGGTTCAGCTCCACGCGCAGGGTGCCACCGGCGTCGTTGGCGGGAACCGGCCGGTCGAGCCGGCCATGGCGCACCCGCAACTCGTCCAGCATGCGCAGCGACTGTCGGGCGAACCAGCCCAGCTCCGGGTGCTGGCGCTTGCCCTCCAACTCGGAGATCACCACCAGCGGTAGCACCACCTCGTGCTCGGCGAAGCGGTGGAACGCCGCCGGGTCGCTGAGCAGGACGGAAGTGTCCAGGACGAAGGATTGGCCCGCTGGTCGGGGCTCCCTGGTGTCGGCCGAACCCGCGGCCGCGGTACGGCGGCTCCGGGTGCTGCGGCGGGTCGTGCCAGTCGCGGCCGGGCCCTGGTCGGCACCGGCGGTCGTACGGCGAGTCGTCACAGGCCTGCTCCGGCGGATGGGCACCCGGCCACCCGCGGTCCGCCTCCTCCGGATGCCCGACGGACACGGGGTCGGATGCGGGCCCCGTGCGCGAGGTCGCAGGCCGGGCGGGCCGGCTGGCTCGGGACAACCCCGCGCCATGCCTAGACGCTAGCTCCCCGCACCCCTCCAAGCTAGGGCCTGCGTCGAAGTCCTCGATCGAGCCGAGGCGCAGTCCGCGCGGCGGGTGTGGAACCGGCCGGGATGCATGCCCCCTGCGCGCATCCCGGCCGGTGGGACCATCGTCACCGGTCTGACGTGGCCCCGGCGACGCCGCCCGAAGGGGGTACGCGTCGCGTCTGTAGGACGGGCCGGGGGCCCGTCGACCGGTTCAGCCGGTCCGTCGGACGAGGGTGCCGGTCGGGTGCCGCCCGGTGACCGGGGCGGCCGGCTCCGCGAAGGACGATCCGGTGTACGTGGTACCCGGGCGGACCACCGTGGCGGCGACCCGGGTGGGGGTTGGGGCGGGCGCCGCGACCGCCAGCGCGGACGCGATCGCGGCCTGGGCGTCGCGGCGACGGCGGTTCCACGCGCCGCGGTCACCGTCGAAGTAGCCCTGCCGGTAGCCGAAGCGGTATCCGATCCGATAGCTGAGTTGCCCGTGCAGCCGCCCCGCGGCGTAGCTCGTCGCGGCGAGCACGAGGACGAGGAAGATCGCGAGGAACGGGCTCATCCGGCGACTCCGATCCGTCGCGCGCCCCTCATCGCTCCTCCGGTTCGATAGTGGTGGGGTCGGCCACCAGGAGACGGTCGAGGTCGTCGGTGCCGACCTCCTCGACCAGCTCGACGCTGATCCGGCAGCCGTCCATGACCACCTCGGCCACCGACGACCGGCGGATCTCGCCACCGGCGTCGTAGACCCGGACGCTCAGCTCCGGACAGCCGAGGTGGGTTCGCCAGGCGTTCCACTCGGCCCGGTCGGCGACGCTCAACGACAGGTACCGACAGCCCCGGGCGAGGTACAGGCGCCATGGTGCGCTCAGCCCGGCGGCGACCCCCTCTGCCACCAGACTGAATGCCTGGGCACGGGTGGCGAGTTCGGTCACCGCATCCCCCTCACAACGGGCGCGTGACGCAGGTGAGCACTGATCGTCTCATGCACGTGACACACCGTAGGTTGTCCCATGAACGTGACAGTATCAGCTTTTCGTTCGTTTGCCTCCGCACCTACGTACATCTATCCTTCGCAGGTGGCACCCCTCAGGAAGAGCGCCGGACCCCCCTCCGGCCGCATCGGATCGACGTCACGCAAGCGTGACAGACGCGTGGCAGGAGCCCCCACCAGGGCACAACGGCCGTACGGTCACCAGGTGACCGAGACGGCCAATGCGCGGAAGATCGCCTTCGCCACCTTCGTCCGGCGGGCTCTCGACGAGGCCCGCGCGACCCGGGCGTGGAGTGGCACCGAGGTCTCCCGGCGCACCGGCGTCTCCCGTCAGACCATCAACCGCTGGGTACGCGGCGACTGGGCCAGCGACCCGGAGGCCGAACGGGTGGTGGCGTTCTGCGAGGGCCTGGGACTCGACCCTGCGACAGCTTTCACGGCGTTGGGCTGGGACCGGACGACCTCCCGCCGGACGCCCCCGTCGCCGCCGCCGATGGACCCCGACGTGGAGGCACTGCTGCGCCGGCTGGTCGACCCGGACGTCTCGGACGCGGAGAAGTTCCACATCCGAGAAACCATTCGTTATCTCGCATATCGCCCGACGCTGCCGCTCGCTGTCCGAAAACGAGGCGACGCGGCCAGCTAGTTCCTCAGATAGCGAAAGAACGGCAGGTCAGCCTCATTCGTTTCGCTACGGGGCAGGAACGGGCGCGCTAGCGTCCGTATTCGTACTGCTTGGGCTCGTCGTCGGCGGGGGGACGGGACAAGGCCGAACCCAGCCCTGCGGGACAGAAGGGGGTCTCTCCATGACCCTGAAATGGTTTGCAGTCGTGGTCGCGACGGTCTCGGTGACGCTGTGCGTGACCGGCAACGCGGTGACCCTGGCCCTGAACGGCGGGCAGCTGCCGCTGCTCGTCAACCTCTGCACGCTCGCCACCGCCGGCACCGCGATCGTCCTGGCCGTCGTCGCCGAGCTGCACGACCGGCTCAACGACCGACTCACCGCGCTCACCGAGTTCCTGGTGGAGCGGCTGCGGGAGATCGAGACGCACACCGGCGACCGGAACTCCGGCTTCGTGGAGGGCTACCTGCTCAGCCACGGACAGGAGGCGGCCGTGGTGCCGTTCGGACGCCGGGGACGTGGGGCCGCCGAACGCTGATCACACCTGTCAACGGTCCGATTTCGCGCCAGGATTGACCCGGCGAGCCCGGGGTACGCTGTCGCGCGTGTCGCCGTTGAATCTGGGCAACCAGCAGCCGAAGACCCCCCTGAACGCCGACCGGGCCTGGCGGGCCACCGCCGACCGGGCGGCCGAGACCGTACTCTTCTTCGACTTCGACGGCACCCTCGCGCCGGTCGCCGACGATCCGACACAGGTACAACCCGCGCCGAAGGTGCTGGCCGCGATCGAGGCCCTGGCCCCGGCGGTACGACGCGTCGCCATCGTCTCCGCCCGACCGGTGGAGTTCCTGCGCGAGCACTTCGACGGGCTCACCGGCGTCGACCTGTACGGGCTCTACGGCCTGGAACACAGCCATTCCGGCGGCGCTACCGTCACCGAGCCGGCCGCGCTGCCGTGGGTACCGACGATGGCCGAACTCGCCGACCTCGGCCGCGCCGAACTACCGCCCGGCACCCTGGTCGAGTACAAGCGGCTCTCCGTTGCCCTGCACTGGCGTACCGCACCGCAGCTCGCCGCCACCGTCGAGCAGTGGGGCCGCGACCAGGCCGAGCGCCTCGGCCTACGGGTGCAGATCGGGCGGATGGTGCTGGAGATCAAGCCACCGGTCGACCGGGACAAGGGCATGGTGATCGACGAACTGGTGCAGGGGGCGCGCGGAGCCTGGTACTTCGGTGACGACGTCTCCGACATCAAGGCCTTCGCCGCGCTGCGGGCCCGCGCCGCCGCAGATCCCGACTTCCTCGGGGTCTGTGTCGCCGTCGCCAACCCGGAGACCGGTGACGAGGTTGCCGAGGCCGCCGACCTCACCATCGATTCACCGGCCGCCCTGGGCGACTTCCTCACCGAGGCCACCCACCACCTCGCCTGAGCCCGCGTCGAGCGCGGCCTGAGTCGCAGCGGACGCGGGCCGAGCCGAGCCGCGTCTCGCGCGGCCCGACCGGTCCGGTTCAGACTCCGTAGCGGCGCTGGCGGGTGGCGTACGAGCGCAGTGCCCGAAGGAAGTCGACGCGCCGGAAATCCGGCCAGTTCAACTCGCAGAAGTAGAACTCCGAGTGCGCCGACTGCCAGAGCATGAAGCCCGAGAGGCGCTGCTCCCCACTGGTCCGGATGATCAGATCCGGGTCCGGCAGCCCGCGCGTGTAGAGATGCTCCGAGATGTCGTCCACGTCGAGCGAGCCGGCCAGCTCCTCCAGCGTGCCGCCGTTGGCCGCGTGCTCCACCAGCAGCGAGCGCACCGCGTCGGCGATCTCCCGCCGGCCGCCGTAGCCGACCGCGATGTTGACCTGCGCGCCGCCGCCGCGTTCCCGGGTCCGTTCCTCCGCCGCCTTGAGCGCGGTCGCCAGGCGCGTCGGCAGCACGTCGAGCGCGCCGACCATCCGTAGCCGCCAGGGGTTGCCCTCCTCGGCCAACTCGGTGGTCAGATCCTCGATGATCTGCAGCAGCGGATCGAGCTCCGCGGCCGGGCGCGACAGGTTGTCGGTGGAGAGCAGCCACAGCGTCACGTGCCGCACACCGGCGGCCTCGCACCAGCGCAGCAGCTCCTTGATCCGCTCGGCACCCATCCGGTGCCCGTCGTTCGGATCGACGAAGCCCATCTCACGGGCCCACCTACGGTTGCCGTCGCACATCACACCCACGTGGTTGGGCACCGGACGGCCCGCGAGCTTGGCCGTCAGCCGCCGCTCGTAGACGGAGTAGAGAAGTTTCCGCAGAGTCATCACCTTGCAGGGTAGCGAGCCGTCCTGCGGATCAGTGTGCCGGTGGCCGATGCCGCGCCGACAGGCCGAGGGCGATCAGTCCGAGCGCCCGGCCGTTCAGCAGGCCGTCGCCCAGGCCCAGCTCGGCCACGGTGCCGAAGACCCGCTCGTCACGACGGGCGGCGCGCACCGTCGCGTCCACGATCCGGCGTCGGCGGGCCAGCCAGGCCGCCGCCGAGCTGTGCCTGAGGTGGCGGCCGAGCCGGTGGCGTAGCGCGTCGACGTAGCGTCGTGCGGCCTGCTCGGGCGCGCCCGTCGCGGCGGTCCCGGCCAGCGCGCCGGAGCGCAGCGCGTAGAAGATTCCCTCGCCGGTGAGCGGATTGATCAGCGAGAGCGCGTCACCGGCGAGCAGCACCCGGCCCCGCCCGGGCACCGGGCGGAACGTGGACAGCGGCAGGTGATGGGCGCGCAATCCGGTCACCGTCGCCGGATCGGTGCCGGGCAGCAGCGCAGCGAGCCGGTCGAGCAGGTGCGCGCGGGTCAACGACTCACTGCGCAGCACCTCCCCGTACCCGATGTTCGCGCGGCCGTCCCCGATCGGGAACGACCAGGCGTACGCCGGCCAGCGGGCGGCCGAGGTGACGATGTGCTGCACCGGCGGGCCGGGTTGCGCGGGCGCGTACCCCCGGATGGCCAGCGCCAGGTGGCGGTCCGGGTTGTTGCGCTGGCCCAGCGTGCGGCGGACGACGGAGCCGGCGCCGTCCGCGCCGACGACCACCCCGGCGGAGATCTCGCCGTCCAGCACCACCCGGTCGCCGCGCACCTCGACCCGGCGGACCGCCTGCCGGCCCAGCACCGCGCCGGCATCGACCGCCGCCGCCACCAGCCGGGCGTCGAAGACCTCCCGCGGCACGGTGTACGCGGGCCTCGGCAGCGCCCGCGCCACCGCGCCGCCGTCGGGTGCGACGAGCCGTAGCGCCGGGACCGGCGGATAGCCGGCCACCGCGTCGGTCACCCCCAGCTCGGCGAGTACGTCCAGGGCGTGCGCCGCGATCCCGTCACCGCAGGCCTTGTCGCGGGGGAAGTCGGCGCGGTCCAGCAGCAGCACCCCGGCCCCCGCCCGGCGGGCCGCCAGAGCGGCAGCCACCCCCGCCGGCCCCGCCCCGACCACCACCACGTCGAATTCGTCGCGCACAGCCTCTCCTCCCGCCCACGCCACCATCCCCCGGGCGTGGCCACCGCCGCCAGGGCGGCACCTCCAGGGACTGCCGCGCGCCTCCCTTGCTCTGCCTCACCCAACGCACCGCAATCGTCCCGGATTCGTCGCGCCGGGTGAAGCAGAGCAACGGGGCCAGATCGCAGTGCGGTCCCGCGGGCTGCCGTCGGGGAGCACCCGCGCCCGGATCGGCGGGGCGTAGGGCACCTCGCGGGAGAAGGGCGGCGGCAGAGAATCAGGCGGCGGGGGTGGCTCGGGCGCGTCGGATGCCGTAGACGGCGAGCACGGCGGCGGCGACCAGCGGCGCGCCGTCGCGGACCAGGCCGTCGACGCCGAGCAGCCACCAGCACAGCGGCAGGTCGACGGCGAGTACGGCGACGGTGACCACGATCAGCAGCGTGCCCGCCCAACGCCGGCCACGCATCAGGAACGCGGTGCAGAACAGCACCAGGTAGCTGGTCGCGATGCCGGCGCCCAGCCAGAACAGCACGGCGGGCACGGCGATCAGTCGCCCGTCCAGGATCGCGGCGCTGGCGACCAGCGCCGGCACCAGCATCAGCGGGCTGTACGTGAAGGCGGCGACCCGGCTGGTCAACAGCCAGACGCTCGCCTCCGGCCGGCTCGGTGGCGTCTCCCGCCAGGAGATCCCGGTGCGGTCGATGACCAGTCGGGGACGGTGCCGCACCAGATGGTCGGCGAGCGCCGGGGAGCGGTACAGCAGCCAGACCACGGCGATACAGAGCGCGGTGAGCAGGACGAAGCCGAGCACGCCGGGCAGCGACGGCACCCCTTGCCGGGGCACGATCAGCCGGCCGACCGCGAAGACCGTGGTGACGGCGAGGATCAGGCCGAGCGGACGGGCCACCGTCCGGCCACGGCGCACGTGCCCGATGAGCAGCAGGAAGCCGAACGAGCGCAGCATCGCCCAGCCGGTCCGTACCGCGAGCCCGAAACCCTGCTCCGGCGCGTACCACCAGTTGAGCACCTCGACCACGACGGTGGCCGCCGCGGTCACCGCCAGCAGCGCGGTCAGCGCCCGGACGGCGGACGGCCGCCGGACCTCGGTCTCGGCGGCCGTCCTCATGGCATCCGATGATGCCCTGATCCGGGGTGGATCACACCCCCCGTTGGGGCTGGGCCGCGTCGAGCCGGGCCCGCAGGGCGTCCAGCTCGGCCCAGAGGACACCGGGGAGCTTGTCACCGAACTTCTCGAACCACTCGGTGACCAGCGGCAGCTCGTCGCGCCACTCGTCCGGGTCGACCTTGAGCGCGATCCGGACGTCCTCCGGGGTCATGTCCAGGCCGTCGACGTCGAGGGCGTCGGGGGCCGGCACCATGCCGATCGGCGTTTCGACGGCCTCCGCCCGGCCCTCGATCCGCTCGACGATCCACTTGAGCACCCGCGAGTTCTCGCCGAAGCCCGGCCACAGGAAGTTGCCCTCCGGGTCCTTACGGAACCAGTTGACGTAGTAGATGCTGGGCAACTTCGACTCGTCGCCGTCGGCGCCCTTGGCCATCTCGATCCAGTGCCGGAAGTAGTCGCCGCCGTGGTAGCCGATGAACGGCAGCATCGCCATCGGGTCGCGGCGGACCACGCCGACCGCGCCGGAGGCGGCGGCGGTGGTCTCCGAGGAGAGCGTGGCTCCCAGGTAGACGCCGTGCACCCAGTCGCGGGCCTCGGTGACCAGTGGGACGGTGTCCCGGCGCCGGCCACCGAACAGGATGGCGTCGATCGGCACCCCGTTGGGGTCGTAGTAGTCCTCGGCGAGGATCGGGCACTGGGTGATCGGCGTGCAGAACCGGCTGTTCGCGTGCGAGGAGAGGCTGTCGCTCTCCGGCGTCCAGTCGTTGCCCTTCCAGTCCACCAGGTGGGCCGGCGGCTCACCCATGCCCTCCCACCAGATGTCACCGTCGTCGGTGAGGGCGACGTTGGTGAAGACGGAGTTGCCCCGGTCGAGCGTCCGCATGGCGTTGGCGTTGGTCTTCCAGTCGGTGCCGGGCGCGACACCGAAGAGGCCGTACTCGGGGTTGATCGCGTAGAGACGGCCGTCCGGACCGAACCGCATCCAGGCGATGTCGTCGCCGATCGTCTCGACCTTCCAGCCCGGGATGGTCGGCTCCAGCATGGCCAGGTTCGTCTTGCCGCAGGCGGACGGGAACGCCCCGGCGATGTGGTAGACCCTGCCCTCCGGAGAGGTGATCTTCAGGATCAGCATGTGCTCGGCGAGCCAGCCCTCGTCGCGCCCCATCACACTGGCGATCCGCAGCGAGTAGCACTTCTTGCCGAGCAGGGAGTTGCCGCCGTAGCCGGAGCCGAAGGACCAGATCTCCCGGCTCTCCGGGAAGTGCGAGATGTACTTGGTGTCGTTGCACGGCCAGGCCACGTCCTGCTGGCCAGGGGCCAGCGGCGCGCCGATCGAGTGCAGGGCCTGCACGAACTCCGCGTCGTTGCCCATCGCCGCCAGGATCGCCGCACCCATCCGGGTCATGATCCGCATCGAGGCGACCACGTACGGGCTGTCGGTGATCTCCACGCCGAACATCGGCTTCTCGGCCTCGACCGGACCCATGACGAACGGGATGACGTACATCGTCCGACCACGCATCGAACCGCGGTACAGCTCCGTCATGGTCCGCTTCATCTCGGCTGGGGCCATCCAGTTGTTGGTGGGCCCGGCGTCGGATTCGTCCACGGAGCAGATGAAGGTGCGCTCCTCGACCCGGGCGACGTCCGTCGGGTCGGTGCGCGCGTAGAACGAGTTGGGCTTCTTCTCCGGGTTCAACCGGATGAGGGTCCCGGCCTCGACCAGCTCGTCGGTGAGGCGACGCCATTCCTGGTCGGACCCGTCCACCCAGACGACCTGGTCAGGGTTGGTCAGTTCAGCGACCTCACGGACCCAGGCGAGGAGCTTCGGGTGGGACGTAGGGGCCTGATCGATACCCCGAACGGTGGCCGGAGCAACCATGACACATCTCCTTGTGGTCGACGCTGACCGGTCTATGGAGTGCACGAGTTTCGGCGCCGCGATGTGCGTCGCCTTCGTGGAAACCTGGGATTGGCCTCAGCGTAAACCGATGGACCTCTCCAGTCAGTGGTACTGGTTGTGAAGAACTGCACAAGGTACGGCCGCGCTGCGGCATCACGAGCCTTTACCCGCTTTCACGCGCAGTTTCACGCAAATCCTGCGGTCAACCTCCGGTCGACGGTCAGCGTGCCGGAGATTTTCGACCGTCAGCGCGGAAGCGGAAAGCGATACCCGATTGCACGGATCCGGTTACGCTCCGTTCGTGCCTGTCCGTCCCGCCGCACCGGTGCACCCAGGTGGCCGTTGCTACCCATCCACCGGGCCGCCAACCGGTAGGCTCGCACGGTGGCCGCGACGATGACCGGGGAGCCAGGCTCCCGGCAGACCCGCTCGGGTCTGGTCCACTCCCTGATGGACCGTTTCGGTCACCTCGTCAAGGAGATGAGCAAGTTCGCAACCGTGGGTGGGTTCGCCTTCCTCGTCGACTTCGCTCTGTTCAACTACCTGATCGGCCCACAGGGCGTGGAGCAGATCACCGCCAAGACCATCTCGACGGTGATCGCGGCGACCTTCGCCTTCCTGGGCAACCGGTTCTGGACGTGGCGACACCGCCAGCGCTCCAACCCGGCGCGTGAGTACGCCCTCTTCTTCTTCTTCAACACGGTGGGCCTGGGCATCGCGGTGGCCTGCCTGGCCATCAGCCACTACGGGCTCGGCAGCATCTGGCCAGCGGTCTTCCAGACCCGGCTGGCCGACAACATCGCCAGCTTCGTCGTGGGTACCGGGCTCGGCACGCTGTTCCGATTCTGGTCGTACCGACGGTTCGTCTTCGTGGATGCGGGAACCCCAACCGCTGCGGAAGCGAGCCCGGACCGCAGCGCGTGACCTGCCGCGCACTCGTTCCGATCGGAACAGTCGACCCTGACCCAAGGCCTTAAGGTGTTGCGCATGCCTCTCGTCCGTCTGCTGCCCGAGCGCTGGCAGAAGTTCATCCATGAGGCGCTCAAATTTGGCCTGGTCGGCGGCGTCAACACGGTCATCAATTACGCGGTGTTCAACGCACTCGCACTCACGGTTTTTGTCGATGGCCAACTGAAGGCGACCGTTGTCGCCACCATCGTGGCGACGATCACGTCGTATCTGATGAATCGCCACTGGACGTACCGAGATCGTCCAAAATCGGCCATGCAGCGGGAATACGCCCTGTTTTTCCTTTTCAACGGCGTGGGGCTGCTCATCGAACTCGGTGTGCTCGCCGCCGCCAAGTACGGGCTGGGCGTGACCGGCCTGCTGGCGCTGAACATCGCCAAGACCTTCGGTGTGGTGCTGGCCACCCTGTTCCGCTTCTGGTCCTACCGGACCTTCGTCTTCCAGCCCGCAGCGCCCGCGGAGGCGACCCAACGGTGGCACGGCCTGCCACGTGACGAGTGGGACACGATGGCCGAGATGGACCCGGTGGCCGAACTCGCCGAGTCCATCACGGAGCTTGAGGAAGAGGAGCCGACTGCCACCCGGCCAGTCCAGCCGAGGTCGGCACAGGTACGCCGGGAGGCCGAGCTGACGGCGGCGTTGGACGCCGAACTGGAGGCCGAGTTGGCCGCACAGCTGCAGCCGGCCCCGACCTCCCGCCGCGTCCGCCGCCGCTAGGCTCCGGCGCCCTTGTCGCGCTCGGCGAGGATCTCACGCAGTTCACCGTCGCCCAGCGAGTGCCGGTCGTGGAACGCCTCGACCAGCTCGTAGAGCTTCGTCTGGACCAGGTCGACCTTCGGCACGTCAGGCAGCACGGACTGCCCACGCTCCCCGGCCGACTCGATGGTGAGGGTGCCGTAGCCCAGCACCCGCCCGACGAACCGCTGGCTCATCGAGTGGTCGTTGACCCGGCTGAGCGGAATGTCCCGGCGCTCCCGGGAGAACACACCGTGCTGGAGCAGCACCCGCTCGTTGGTGAAAAGGTAGTGCGTGGTGCGCCAGGCGACATAGGGCCACACCGCCAACCACACCGCCGCC
The DNA here is from genome assembly GCF_900109115.1 of Micromonospora phaseoli. Taxonomy (GTDB): domain Bacteria; phylum Actinomycetota; class Actinomycetes; order Mycobacteriales; family Micromonosporaceae; genus Micromonospora; species Micromonospora phaseoli. The sequence goes on along the minus strand of NZ_FNYV01000005.1, from coordinate 252,534 downwards.
AGCAGCGCCAGCCCGCCGATCACGGCGAGCGTGATCGAACCGCCCCCGCCCGAAGGCAGGAACAGTACGCCGGCCGCCACCGCGGCGACGGCGAACACCAGCACCGCCACCGGGCCGATCAGGGCCTTCCAGTGCGGATGCAGGTGCAGCACGACATGCTCATCCTCGGTGAGCACGTCTTCGGGGAACGCCACGGAAACCTCCTCGCAGGAACGGACGCGCAGACCGTAACCCCCCACCGCAACCACCCACATCCGCCACGCGGCTCGTGGCGCTAGCGGAGATGGAGGAGATCTGCGGCGGCCAGGGGCCGCTCTCCGGTGGCGGTGGCGAGGATCAGTTGACCGTCGGAGTCGATGGCGGTCGCGGTGCCGGTCAGCTCCGTGCCGTCGGGCAGCAGGGCCCGCACCTGCCGCCCGATCGTGCCGCAGACCGCCAGGTACGCGTCCCGCAGGCCGCTGGCCACCGCGTCCCCGTCGGCGGAGCGCCACCGGGCGTACCAGTCGGCGACCGAACGGAGCAGGGCCCGCAGCAGCGGATCCCGGTCGGTGGCCGCCGCGCCGGCCAGTTGCAGCGAGGTGGCCGCCAGGCCGGTGGGATGCTCCGGCAGCTCGTCGGCGCGCAGCGTGACGTTCAGCCCGATACCGAGCACCACCGCGGGCGGGTCACCCAGACGCGGTCCGGGCACCCCCTCGGCGAGGATCCCGGCGCATTTGGCGCCCCCCACCAGCAGATCGTTCGGCCATTTGAGGGTGGCGTCCAGCTCGGCCAGCCGGGTCACCGCCTCGACCAGCGCCACGCCGGCCAGCAACGGCAGCCAGCCGTACCCGGCCGGAGGCGCCGGGGACCAACCCTGCTCCGGCGCGGCCTCGCCGGGCCGCAGCAGCACACTGGTCGCGATGCCGGCGCGCGGCGGTGACTGCCAGACCCGGCCACGCCGCCCGCGCCCGGCGGTCTGCCGCTCGGCGACCACCACCAGGCCCTCCGGCTCGCCCGCCCGGGCCGCCTCGGCGACGTCGGCGTTGGTGGAGCCGGTCTCCACCCGCAGTTCCAGCCGCGACCACGGACCGTACGGCGCGACCAGGGCCCGGCGCAGCCGCGCCGCCGACAGCGGCGGGCGTTCAAGATCGGTGTACGGCGAACCTGGCATTCCGCCAGCCTACGGGCGAGCCGGTGAGGCGAACTGCACAGCGGCGACCGCCTGAACCATCGTTATATTCCCAGGGTGACTACCGAGACCGGGACCAACATCCACAGCACCGCGGGCAAGCTGGCGGACCTGGCGCAACGGGTCGACGAGGCGGTGCACGCCGGATCGGCCCGCGCCGTGGAGAAGCAGCATTCACGGGGCAAGAAGACCGCCCGGGAGCGGATCGGGATGCTGCTCGACGAGGGCTCCTTCGTCGAGCTGGACGAGTTCGCCCGGCACCGGTCCACCAACTTCGGCCTGGCGAAGACCCGGCCCTACGGCGACGGCGTGATCACCGGCTACGGCACCGTCGACGGCCGGCAGGTCTGCGTCTTCGCCCAGGACTTCACCGTCTTCGGCGGCTCCCTCGGCGAGGTCTTCGGCGAGAAGATCGTCAAGGTGATGGACCTGGCCATGAAGATCGGCTGCCCGGTCATCGGCATCAACGACTCCGGCGGCGCCCGGATCCAGGAGGGCGTGGCCTCGCTCGGCCTCTACGGCGAGATCTTCTTCCGCAACGTACGGGCCAGCGGCGTCATCCCGCAGATCTCGCTCATCATGGGCCCGTGCGCGGGCGGCGCGGTCTACTCCCCCGCCGTCACCGACTTCACCGTGATGGTCGACCAGACCTCGCACATGTTCATCACCGGCCCGGACGTCATCAAGACCGTCACCGGCGAGGACGTCGGCATGGAGGAGCTGGGCGGGGCCCGCACCCACAACGCCCGCAGCGGCAACGCGCACTACCTCGCCGCCGACGAGTCCGACGCGATCGACTACGTCAAGGCGCTGCTGTCGCACCTGCCGTCGAACAACCTGGACGAGCCACCGGTCTTCCCGGCCGACGCGGACCTCACCGTCACCGACGCCGACCGGGAGCTGGACACGCTGATCCCGGACTCGGCCAACCAGCCCTACGACATGCACCAGGTGATCGAGCACGTGCTGGACGACGGGGACTTCCTGGAGGTCCAACCGCTCTACGCGCAGAACATGGTGGTCGGCTTCGGCCGGGTCGAGGGCCGACCGGTCGGCGTGGTGGCCAACCAGCCGATGCACTTCGCCGGCACCCTGGACATCGCGGCCAGCGAGAAGGCCGCCCGCTTCGTGCGCACCTGCGACGCGTTCAACATCCCGGTGCTGACCTTCGTGGACGTTCCGGGTTTCCTGCCCGGCACCGGCCAGGAGTGGGACGGCATCATCCGCCGGGGCGCCAAGCTGATCTACGCGTACGCCGAGGCCACCGTGCCGAAGGTCACCGTCATCACCCGCAAGGCATACGGTGGGGCGTACGACGTGATGGGCTCCAAGCACCTGGGGGCCGACCTCAACTTCGCCTGGCCGACCGCGCAGATCGCGGTGATGGGTGCCCAGGGCGCGGTGAACATCCTCTACCGGCAGGAGCTGGCCGCCGCGCAGGACCCGGCCGCCGTCCGCGCCGAGAAGATCGCCGAGTACGAGGACACCCTGGCCAACCCGTACGTGGCCGCCGAACGCGGGTACGTCGACGCGGTGATCCCACCGCACGAGACCCGTACCCAGCTCGTCCGGGCGCTGCGGGTGCTACGGACCAAGCGCGAGACGCTCCCGCCGAAGAAGCACGGCAACATCCCGCTCTAGGTGTAAGGAGGGGCCCCCTGTTAACGCCTGGTGCATAGCAGGGGGCCCCTCTTAACAGTCGGGCCGGTCGGCAAGGCAGGCCGGTCGGCAAGGCAGGCCGGTCAGCAGGGTGGGTTGGCGGCGAGGCACATTCGCTTCGCGGCGACCGTCGCCAGGTGCCGCAATTCCACGTCGCCTCCCCAGTTCGACAGCCTGAAGACCGTGACCAGGTCGCCGACGCGGACGACCGCGATGGTTTCCGGCTCCATCGGTCTGGCGACCACCTCGCCGTTCGCATCGTCGCGGCGGGTTTCACCCGTCGTGTGCCGGATCAACACTGACTCGTCCCCGGCGAAGCCCTCGGCAGTCACCTCCCAGCGCTGTACCGCCCAGAAGTCGGCCCACTCCTTCATCTCGATCTGGCCGACCTCCACGCTCTCCCAGGCGAGACAGGGCGTGATCCGTCGCTCGATGCCGGCGAAGAACGTCCGCTCCAGCTCAGGGCTGATCCGGTAGACCTTCTGATGGAGGCTGATCGATTTGCTCCATCTCGCATCGGTTCCGTCGGCGACCCAGGCCGGCGGATCCTGCGTCAACGACTGGGAGCGGACGTAACGCGACGTCTCCCAGAGCGGCTTGATCCGCTTCTCCTCCAGACATCTGGTCCACGCGGGATCGAGCTCGATCGGCTCGCCCACGCCGGTGTCGGTGGTCGGCGCACCCACGTTGGTCGGCATGTCCTCCGGATGCAGCAACGCCTCGGGGGCGATCTCCTCCCGAGGCGTCGGGGAAACGGTCGACCGGCCTGCGGGCGCCACGCCCTCCCGGGCGGGCATCGCGGCCACGGCCACCACCGAGGTGGAGAGTACGGCGAGAAAGACGAGAGCCATCCCCATTCGACTGCGCCGCCGCGCCACGGCCCGGATCTCGGCGGCTTCGAGCCAACGAACCCCCTGCAGGTCCCGCTGCAGGAGCTCCATCACGCGCAGATCCTCGTCAGGCACCGGAAGCCTCCTCCAGGTCGTTGGCGGTGAGCAACGCGGCGAGCGCGGCACGGCCGCGAGAGAGACGGGCCTTCACCGTCCCCACCGGCGCATCGGTCTGCCGGGCGACCTCGGCGACCGGCATGCCCATCAGGTAGTAGAGGGCGAGCGCGGTGCGTTGCTCCTCGGGCAGCCGGCGCAGGGCGGCGACCACCTCGACGGTGTCGGTGTTCGGGGCGGGCATGCTCTCGGCCGCGCCGTGCCGCAGGTAGGCCCGGGCCCGGCTGCGCAGACTGCGCCAGCGGCTGATCGCGATCCGGGCCGCCACCACCCGTACCCATGCCTCCGGATCGTCGTACCCGCCGACCGTGGACCAGCGCTGCCAGGCCCGGATGTACGCCTCCTGGACCGCGTCCTGCGCCTCGGCGCGGTCACCGGTGAGCACGTAGACGAAACCGAGCAGCCGTTGCCGGCTGCCCCGGTAGAACTCGTCGAACCCGTCGACGTCCGGCACCCGCTACCTCCCCCGTAGTTCATAGGGGACACGCAGCAGGAGTGCGCCCGGTTGCCTGGAGACCCTAGCCCGGCGTGATGCCGGCCTCGGCGAGCAGCGGGCCGGCCAGCATCAGCCCGCCCACCACCAGCGCGGCGATGTTGACCAGGCCGAAGAGGACCACCCAGAAGAACGCCGGGAGCGGGGTGATCCCCGCCAGCTGATCCGCGTCGGAGGCCGGCATCCCGCGCCGGGCGCGCAGCCGTTGCAGCTCCACCACCGGGCGTACGCCGCCGAGCAGCAGGAACCACACGCAGGTCCAGGCGAAGGCGGCCTGCACCTGCGGGGTGGCGTACCAGGAGACAGCGAGCACCACACCGCCGGTGACCAGCAGCGAGAGCATTCCGAACACGTTGCGGATCATGATCAGCATGGCCAGCAGCAGGACCACCGCGATCCAGAGCAGCAGGGTGATCCGGTTGCCGGCGAGTAGCCACGCCCCACCCAGACCGACCAGGGGCGGAGCGATGTAGCCGGCGAGCAGGGTCAGCACCATGCCCGGTCCGGTGGGGTGTCCGGCGGAGAGCGTCAGCCCCGAGGTGTCCGAGTGCAGCCGGATGCCGCGCAGCTTGCGGCCGGTGAGCACGGCGACCAGCGCGTGCCCGCCCTCGTGCGCGATGGTGATGGCGTTGCGGGCGATCCGCCACGGCAGCCGGGTGAGCACCACCAGCAGCGCGACGAGGCCGGTGAGGAGCACCAGCAGCGGGGGCGGGTCGGGCTGCGCGCCGAGCAGACGGTCCCAGAACTCGGTCATGCCCTCGATCGACACCATGGGGCGCGAGCCTACCGCCCGCCTTCCGACCTCGGCGTTCGGTGTCGGTCCACGACCGGCCACCCTGCGTTGATCGCCAGGTGGGCCCGCACCACAGTCACCACATTGAAAGTTTTCTTTGTATCCCTTGCCTTGAAGGGCACCCACCTTCAAAGATGTCTGTCTATCGACAGTCGTCTCAGGAGGACGTTATGGGTCGGACCAGAACATCGCTACGCCGGCTGACCGCCGCCGCGCTCACCGTACTCGCCACCGCCGCCGCCGGGCTCGTCGCCACCGCGACACCGGCCGCCGCGGCCACCGTGCCGGGCATCGACGTCTCGCGCTACCAGGGCACCATCAACTGGACGAGCGTCCGCAACTCCGGCATCCAGTTCGCCTTCATCAAGGCCACCGAGGGTACGAGCTACAAGGACCCGAATTTCAACACCAACTACGTCAACGCGTACAACGCGGGGGTGATCCGCGGCGCGTACCACTTCGCCCGGCCCAACATCTCCTCCGGCGCGGTGCAGGCGAACTACCTGGCCTCCAACGGCGGCGCCTGGTCGGCCGACAGCCGCACCCTACCGGCGGCGCTCGACCTGGAGGCGAACCCCTACAGCGGCGGGTACTGCTACGGCCTGAGCACCACCGGCATGCGCAGTTGGGTGCAGGACTTCCTCAACACGTACCGCTCGCGCACCGGGCGGTACGCGGTCATCTACACCACCACCAGCTTCTGGAACCAGTGCACCGGCTCCTGGAGCGGTCCGTGGAGCAACCACCCGCTGTGGGTGGCCCGCTGGTCGTCCTCGGTCGGCGCCCTGCCGGCCGGCGCGCCGTTCTGGAGCTTCTGGCAGTACACCGACTCCGGCAGCGTCTCCGGCATCAGCGGCGGAGTCGACCGCAACTACTGGAACGGTGACCGCAGCCGGCTGATCGCCCTGGCCAACAACACCTGACGTACGCCGCGGCGGCGGGCTCAGGCCCGCCGCCGCGCGGCGAGCGCGACCGGCACGGTCGTCCCCACCCCGCGCGATACCGAGCCCCGGCGGGTGAGGTGCCAGCCGGCCAGGCCCGCACCGGCGAGCGTCACCAGGCTGACCAGCGTGGCGAGTACGGCGACGCCGACGGCGGCGACCAGCAGTACGACGGTGCCGAGCACCACGGCGGTCCACAGTGCCAGCCGGGGCCGGGCATCTCTTCCTCGGTAACCCATCTCGGGCCTCCCTTCCGTCGTCGGAGATCAGATACCCCGAACGACGGAGGGCCATGCCTGCCGATCAGTCCTGACGGTCCGGCACGAACTCCCGGAAGATCATCTCGAAGTTGTCGAGATTGGCCTCCCAGTCCTTGTTCGCGACCTCCCAGCGCAGGGCGAAGCCCCGGTTGCTGGCGGGGACGAAGGCCCGGTTGCGGACCCGGATCCGGGTGTTGTCGCGGTCCTCCAGCCAGTCCCAGTCGGCGCAGGTCCGCCACTTGCAGTCCAGCGACGAGATGCGGATCAACTTGTAGTTGCGCACGAGGTTCTTCCGGGCCGGCTCGATCGATCGCCAATCAGCCTCGGCGTCCCGCTTCGGCGTGTCGGTGCGGTCGATCAGCAGCTCGCGGACGCCGTCCGGCTCCCGGTAGATGACCGAGGTGCCACTGGTGCTGCGCCGCCAGCCGTCCGGCACCGGCACCTTGAAGCCCACCGGGTCGGTACGCAGCGTCCACCCCTCCGGCACGCCACCGGCCGGCTCGGACGGGCTGAGGGAGACCGACGGGCTGGGCGAGGCCGACGGGCTGGACGGGGCGGCGGTCGGTGGCGGGGCGGCCGGTTCGGCGGTCGCCGACGCGGAGGCGCTCGTGGAGCCGGCCCCGCCCTGCGGAGTCTCGTCACCATCGTCGCCGCTGGTCAGCAGCGGCACCGCCACCACCAGACCGACGAGCAGCACCGCGACCAGGGTGCCGACGAGCACGGCGCGGCGGGTCCGCTCCGATCGGAACTGCCCGGCGGTGAAGAGTGAGCCGCGCGCCGGGCTGACCGGTGCGGCCGGCATGAGCGAAGTCGGCTGCTGGGGCGCCACGCGGGTAGCGTCGCCCGCCGACAGGCCCGCCGCCTCCGGGCTGGCCTGGTCGCCCGTCCCGGTTGCCGGCGCGGTCTGCCTGCCCAACGGCGCGCCCTGACCATCGGATGCCGCAGCCGCATCGTCCGGCGCGCTACCGACGGCCGCTCCGGCCGCAGCGTCATCCCCCTGGACCGCCGGCGAAGTGGACGAATCGGCCGGTCCGCCGCCCGACTCAGCCGTCCGGCCCGCGGACTGGGCAACCCCGGTTGACGAGCCCTCGGACGGCGCAGCCCCGGTGGTCCCGGCGCTGGACACCGTAGCCGTGGGGGCGGCGTCAGCGCCCGCGTCGGCGGCGTCGACCTTCGCCGTCGGCTCGGCATCCGCGCCGCTGGCCGGGGCGACCTTGGCAGTCGCGGCGGCCTCCGAGCCGGGCTGGGTACCGGTCGACTGGTCCGCACTGGAACCGACCGCTGCCGCGGCGGCCCCGGCTGCGGCCAGAGGTCCGGAGGTGGGCGGCGTGCGCGGTGCGGGCGGGGTGACCGGCGTCGCGGGCCGCTCACCGGACGGGCGCGGCGCCGGCACCAGCGGTGGGCGCGGTTCGCGTGGGCCGTTCGGCCCGGGCCGGCGTACGCCACCGAGCAGTGAGATCCCCCGGGCTCGACGGCCGCTGGCCTTGCGCAGCATCCGCTCGGCCGACTCGGCGGTGATCCGCTCCTGCGGGTCCTTGCGGAGCAGCCCGGCGAGCACCTGCTTGAGCGGCCCGGCGTTACGGGCCGGCGGCACCGCTTCGGTGGCGAGCGCGGCCAGGGTGCCGATAGCCGACGGCCGGGCGAACGGGGATTTGCCCTCTACGGCGGCGTAGAGCGTGGCACCCAGCGACCACAGGTCGGCCTCGGGCCCGGCGGTGCCGTCGCGGGCCCGTTCCGGCGCGATGTACGCGGGCGAGCCGAGCACCATGCCGGTGCGGGTGACGTTCGGGTCACCGGGGATAGTGGCCAGCCCGAAGTCGGTCAGCACCACCCGACCGTCGTCGCCGAGCAGCACATTGCCGGGCTTGACGTCGCGGTGCATGATGCCGGCCTTGTGGGCGGCTTTTAGCGCGTTCAGCACCCCCAGCCCGATCTCCACGGCCTGATCCGACGAGACCGGACCATCCGCGGCGAGGGCGTCCTGCAACGACCGGGACGCCACGTACTCCATGACGATCCAGGGGTCACCGTCGGTGCGGAGCACGTCGAAGATGCGTACCACGTTGACGTTGTTGAGCCGGGCGATGGCGCGTGCCTCGCGCAACGAGCGCTCGCGCATCTCGCGGCGCTCGTCGTCGGTCAGGCCCGGCGGCGGAACCAACTCCTTGATTGCGACGTCGCGGTGCAGCACCTCGTCGCGCGCCCTCCATACCCGACCCATGCCGCCCTGACCGAGCGGCGAGATGAGCCGGTACCGGTCGGCGACGAGTTGGGGGGCAGCTTCTGACATCGCTGAGACGGTACCCGGCAGGGCCGACGGTCACACCGCCGGCACGCCACTGTGCGAGGAAGGTCAAGTTCACCCGGCGTACGCTTGGGGCATGTCTGTCGAGGAGCCGCTGTTCCGGGTTGTGCGCGGTGTGCCGACCACCGAGGAGTTGGCCGCGTTGGTGGGCGCGATCGTCTTCCGGTCCCGCCCGTCGGCGGGGCCCGCACCGGTGCCGGCATCAGCGTGGGCGCGCAGCGGTCGCCCGGCGGGCGGGGCGCTGACACCCGGCGTCGGAGCGTGGCGCGCCTCCGGTCTGCCCCGCTGACAATCCGTCACGCGTCACCGCCGCCGGCCAGCGGACGACGGTGACCCGCAGGGACTGCCGGGGGCAGCATCCAGCGTCTAACCTCACTCAGGGGAACGGGTCCGTGACAGGTTGGGAGGGCCGATGATCCCTGCGGAGGATCGACCAGCGTCCTGGTTGAGCAGTTACGGCGGCGTCGAGGCGGACATCCGCCAGCTGCGGGAGTTCGCCGACAAGCTTCGTGCCGAGGTGGAGAGCAACTACGCACCGCACCTGCGGTACATCGCCGACGACATGGTCACCGAGGTGCCCAACCCGGCCGACGCGTTCGTCGAGCTGGTGCAGTTCATGCGCGCACACTGGGAGACCCAGCAGGCGGCGACCAACGCGGTCTGGGGCGTCGGCGACGCCACCGGCCACCTCGCGGAGGCCGCCAAAATCGTGGCCGAGCAGTACGGCGACGTCGACGCCTTCTCGGCGGCCCGGGTAGCCGACATCCACCAGGCGTTCGGCCAGGCCGGCGTGGTACCGGCGCAGCCCGCACCGTCGCCGTCGCTGACCGACCCGACCGACAGCGGCACGGTGGGCCCGGTGGTGCTCCCATGAGAGATCCGGGCGTCGGCCGCAGTGGCGGCCTCACCGACTGGTACCTGATGAACGTGGTCGACATGTGGGCCTGCCTCCAGGACCACGACACCGACAACCACTGGCGGCACGTCGCCGGCTGGCGCAAGGTCTGCGACCTTGCCGGGCAACACCTCGGACGGCTCAGGACCTACCGTGAAAGCCTCGCCCAGGCGTGGCCCCCCGAGACCAACGCAGCGTCCCGCGCGTACCTCGTCGAACTGGACGCGCTGATCGATCAGGCGCAGCGCACCCACGACGCCGCCGCCAGCAACCAGACCGCCCTGTCCGCGGCGACCCAGGCCCTCAGCAGCACCCGCACCCAAATCAAGAAAATCTACGACGAGTACGCGGGCAAACTACAACTGAAGCGATCCTGGGAAGAAACGGCAGCCGACCCGAAAGCCGTCGCCGGCAGCCGAGCAAGCCAACCACCAGTGACCGACTCCGACCTGGAACACCTGAACATCCAGGCGCGCGGAATAATGTACGGACTCAGCGGTGAACTCCAACAAGCCCAAGTCCTGCTCCGCCACCCCCCATCCCCGCCCCGCAGTCAACCTGCGAGGGACCAGCCTTTGTTCGATAATTCAGCTATTTCAGGGAACTCCATTCCTGTCATTCCGCCCATCATGCCAACACCGTCGCACACACCCGCCAGGTCTGCTACGACTCAACCGCCCTCGATACCCCAGTCGGTTCCCACGCCAATCTCCCCTATTGCAGGCCCGATACTCAGTGGCGCCAGTCCCGGCCCTACTCCTGCCTTCCCCAACCCCATGCCAACTACGACGCCGTCCCCTACGTCACCGATCTTGGGCACTCCGCCAACACCAATGCCTCCTTCAGGCAGACAAGTGGCTGCATCGTCAGGCCGCATACAACCCGGCCAAGTCAGTCGACCCAGCAGCGGTGGGCCGCATGCGATGCCTAGGGCGATGCCACCCGGGGGACTAATCGGCGGCATTCCAGGATCAGGACTCAGCCAGCCGACAGCAGGCGGAGGGCAGCCCCGGAGAGTCAACCCAATAGGAGGTGTCATCGGGGGCGGTGGCGCCGGGACCGGCCCGACCGGTGCCGCTGGTTCACGTCCAGGTAACGGCCGGGGGATCGGCGGCTCTTACACTCTGCCCATCGGCGGCTCTCCGTACCTAGGCTTCTCAGGCACTAGCGCAACTGGCGGCATCTCCAACGCGGACCGGCGCGGCAGCGACGAACCGCGTCGCTGGGATCCAGACGACCCATGGGAGACAGATCAAGGTGTCAATCCTGTGGTTCGCCCGCCTGATGATGATGGACCAATTGACCCAGGTCCGGCAATCGGCTTAGGCCGGTGAGATTTTGCGGCAGTCGAGCGATGGGCCGATTGTTGATTATTTCAATACTTGCCACACTCACAGTTTCACACTCCCCCGTCAAGGCGGAGGCCCCGCCGCCGGGCGTTGACTCCCGAAACATTCGCAGCAAGCAATGGCACCTTGATTATCTGTCGGCGCAACAGGCACATAATCTAAGCCAGGGTGAAGGCGTGACAGTCGCCGTGTTGGACACGGGAGTGTTTCCACACCCCGACCTCCGCGACAATCTCCTTGCGGGCACATCCGTATTGCCTGGAGACAGGAACGACGGGCAACAAGATAGAGACGGCCATGGTACAGGCATGGGTGGGCTTATTGCCGCTCACGGACGCTCTTCCGGGACGGGCGCCCTAGGGGTCGCACCCAAAGCGAGACTCTTACCAGTCCGCTTCAAGTTAGACGGCTCTCTGGGCACAGCTACAGGTCTTAGTCAGGCTATCGAATACGCGATTAGACAAAGGGCTCAGGTAATCAGCATTTCTTCCGCCGGAGCCGCTGACCTTGGCTTGCAGCAGGCAATACAGTCAGCTGCCCGCGCCGACGTGGTAGTTGTAGCGGCTGCCGGCAACAAGCCAGCCGATCAAAATGTCGGATTTCCTGCCGTGTATCCGAATGTTGTCGCCGTCGGCGGGATCGGTCGGGACGGAAGACGCACGAGGATCTCGGTCAGCGGCCCAGAGATCGACGTGGTCGCACCAGCGGTTGAGATCTACAGCACCAACTTTGATGGCGAGTACCGAGCCGGAACGGGTACGTCGGGGGCGGCGGCGATTGTGGCTGGGGCGGCGGCGTTGATTCGGGCCAAGTATCCGTATCTGCCGGCTGATGAGGTGGCGCACCGGTTGACGGCGACGGCAATCGACAAGGGACCGCCGGGGCGGGACGATCAGTACGGCTATGGGGTCATCGATTTGGTGGCGGCGCTGACGGCAGACGTACCGCCGAGGGGTTTCGAGTCGGTGCCGGCGACGCCTGGTGGCGGTGGCCCGACCACGGCGGAGGCGGACGGACCGCGAGCCGATGGGGATCGGGCGGCTACCGTGCGCGGGGTGGTCACACTCGGCGTCCTGCTGGCGGCCGGTGGCACCTGGGCGCTGCTCGTGCGCCGACGGCGTCGGTCCGACGATCCGCCGCCTCGGGTCAGTCGCTGAGGCATCGAGTGCCGGACTGCGACGTTCTCTCGGACCACGTCGGACGGTTCGGCAAGACGGTGGAGACATGTCGTCGCCCGAGCTTGATGTCGTACAGAAGTATGTATTTCTCTGTGACATCAAGCCTGCAGAACTTACCGCTGCGAGAGCGAACTGTTCACGGAAGCAGCAACGGAAACCCGGGCAGGTCCTCGATCGGGCCGGGCGTCAGGGCGTGGGGGGCGGGCAGCCGGTAACGTCGGCGGCGTGCCTGATGTCGTGCCGCTCCGTCTCGTGCTCGCCTCGGCGAGCCCTGCCCGCCGCAAGTCCCTCCAGTCTGCCGGCATCGAGCCGGACGTGCTGGTCAGCGGCGTCGATGAATCGCTGGTGGTGACCGAGCGGGCGGAGGATCTCTGCCTGGAGTTGGCCCGGCTGAAGGCGCAGGCCGTGCTGGGCCGGCTGCGGCCCACCGACGACGAGCGCACGCTCGTGCTGGGGTGCGACTCCGTGCTCGCCTTCGACGGGGAGATCCTTGGCAAGCCCGACGATTCGGCGGAGGCCGTCCGGCGGTGGGAGCGGATGCGGGGGCGCAGCGGCGTGCTGCACAGCGGCCACTGTCTTGTCGACATCGGGGCGGGGCGTCGCGCGGAGGCGGTGGCCTCCACGGTGGTCCACTTCGCCGACATCAGCGACCACGAGATCGCAACGTACGTCGCGACCGGTGAGCCGCTCGCGGTGGCTGGCGCGTTCACGATCGACGGGCTGGGCGGGCCGTTCGTGGAGCGGATCGAGGGCGACCCGGGCACGGTCATCGGGCTGTCCCTACCCCTGTTGCGACGCCTGCTCGCCGAACTGGACCTACAAATCACCGATCTGTGGACGAAGATCGCGCCCGGTAACCAGACGGTCGAACCGCTCGGCTAGTTTCCGAGCATGACGCTCAAGTCGATTCCGCTCACCGACGATCTTCACGCCTATCTCGTCGCGCATGGTGCGCCGCCCGACGAGATCGTCCGCGACCTGACCGAGGAGACGCTGTCCGTGCTGCCGGAGCACGCGTCGATGCAGGTCGCCCCGGAGCAGGCCGCCTTCCTGACGTTCCTGACCCGGCTGCTCAACGCCCGACACGCGGTGGAGGTGGGCACCTTCACCGGGCTCTCCTCGCTGGCGATCGCCCGAGGGCTGGCCGAGGACGGGCGGCTGACCTGCTTCGACATCTCCGAGGAGTACACGGGCATCGCGCGCCGCTACTGGGCACGAGCCGGCGTCGACGACCGGATCGACCTGCGCATCGGTCCGGCCGGCGAGACACTGCGGGAGTTGCCGAACAGGCGCTACCTCGACATCGCCTTCATCGACGCCGACAAGACCGGTTACCCGGTCTACTGGGCCGAACTGGTGCCCCGGATGCGGCCCGGCGGGGTGATCGCCGTCGACAACGTGCTGCGCAACGGCCGGGTGGTGGCACCGCAGAGCGCCGACGACCGGGCGATCGCGGCGTTCAACGACGACGTGCTCTCCGACGTGCGGGTGGACGCGGTGATGCTGCCCATCGCCGACGGCCTGACCCTCGCCCACGTGCACTGACCCGGACCTACCTGCACTGACCCTGGCACACCTGGACTGCACTGCCCGGGCCGGCGTGCCGCGTCAGGCCGGTGCCGGAGCCGGCCGCTCGACGGGCACCGGCGTCGGCAGGGCACGGCCGAGCCGTACCGCGAGCAGCATGGCCGCCGCGATGAAACCCGGCAGCAGCAGGAACGCCAGGTGCGGTCCGACGCCGTCGGCCACCCAGCCGAGCGCGACCGGCGCGATCCCGAAACCGACCCCCATGGAGTACGCGGACCAGCCGGCCGCCTGGTCCGTGGCGTCACCGGCGACGGCGAGGGCCAGCGAGATGGCCAGCGGGTAGTGCAGTGCGTTGCCGAGCCCCAGGATCACCAGACCGACGACCGCCAACCAGCCCACCGACGCCGCCCAGAACACCGCGAATCCTGCCAGGGACAGCCCCAGCGCGGCGAGCAGGAGCGGTACCGGCCGGAGACGTAGTGCGACGCGTCCGCCGACGAGGCGGCCGACGAACATGCCGCACACGATGGCGGCCACCGCAGCCGACGCCGCGCCGGGGGCCATCCCTGCGTGCATTCGGAGTACATCGGCGGCCCACAGCGACAGGCACACCTCGATCGAACCGGTGACCGCCATCAGCATCCACGCGATCCAGTACGCCCGGGGTAGCCGCCGGGTCGTCCGGGGCAGTGGTCCACGTGGCCGGGGAGCCGCGACAGCGGTGGCGGCCTTCGGTCCGCGCACGCGGATGGTCAGCGCGACGAGGGCGACCAACGCGATAAGGGCGACCACGACGGCCATCGCCGGCCGCCAGCCCCAGCCGGCGTTCACGCTGAGGCCGATCAGCAGCGGGGCGAGGATCCCCATTCCGGCGCAGGCGGCGTTGGCCTCGGCGAGCGCGGCCGGCGCGGCCGGCCCGTGCCGGGCGGTGAGCACCACGTTCACGCCGCTGATCACCAGCGTGCCGGCGACGGCGATGACCATGACGACGGCGATCGTGGCGGGCAGCGCCCGCAGCATGGTGAGCGCGGCCACGGCGGTCGCCACGCCGGCCAACCCGACCCAGATCGTCGGTTTCCGGCCGAGCCGTCGGGCGATCGGGGCGAACAGCGCGCCGCCGGCCAGCGCGCCGACCGCGAGGCCGGTGCTGTGCAGCCCGGCGACGGCCGCCGTGGTGCCCTGCTCGTCACGCAGCAGCGGTACCACCGGCCCGAAGCCGTAGAGGAAGAAGCCCCAGAGCCCGAGCTGGGCGTACGCCAGCCAGGTGATCCGGTCATGGGTGAGGCGGGGCACGCTCCTTACGCTACAAGCGGGTGACGGCCGCCCCGTTCACGGTGAGAGCCAGCTCTCGTTCTCCGCGAGCCGATCAGCAACTCAGCGGACGCTGCGGGCGAACTGGCGGGCCGCCCAGTAGACGCCGGCGGCCGCGAGCACCGCGATGATGGTCAGCCCCTGCCACACCCGGTCGTTGCCGATGTCCCCGTTGAACAGCGCGCGGGTGCCGTCGACCGCCCAGGAGAACGGGTTCCACTTGGCGACGCCCTGCAACCAACCGGGGGCGAAGGCGAGCGGCAGCAGGATGCCGGAGAGCAGCAGTACCGGCTGGGCAACGGTGTTCATCAGCGGGGCCAGGGCGTCCTCGCTCTTGACCTTGAGGGCGACGCCGTAGGAGACCGCCGAGGTCATCAGCGCGATCAGGGCGAGCATCAGGAACGCCAGCAGCAGGTCGCCGATGAACACGCGCAGGTCGAACAGGAGCGCGAGCAGCGTGATGATGACCGCCTGCGCCAGCAGCGACACGACGTCGCGCAGAGAGCGGCCGAGCAGCAGGGCGAGCCGGCTGACCGGGGTGACCCGGGATCGCTCGATGACCCCGGCCCGCAACTCGGCGATCAGGCCGAAGCCCTGGAACAGGCCACCGAAGATGGCCAGCAGCACCAGCAGGCCGGGCACGAAGATCTTGTACGCCTCGGCCTGGGTGGGTGCGCCCAGCGCGGGTTTGAGCAGTGGCGCGAAGAGGAGCAGGTACATCACTGGCTGGAAGACGCCGACGAAGACCCACACGGGATTGCGTAGCAGCAGGTGCAGTTGCCGCTGGAAGATCAGCCAGGTGTCGCGGGCGAGCTTCATCAGATCTCCTGGTCGGGGTCAGGACTCGCGCAGCGAGCGGCCGGTCTTGGTGAGGAAGACGTCGTCGAGACTCGGGCGGTGCAACTCGATCGACTTCAGGTCGAGCCCGGCACCGTCGATCCGGCGCAGGATCCGGGGAATGGCGGTGGCTCCGTCGTCGACGAAGAGCCGCAGGCCGCCCTCCTCCAGGGTCTCCAGCCGGTTCACGTACTCCTCGCCGTCGAGCAGCTTCTCGGCCTCACCGGTGGCGACCACGTCCAGGCCGACCTGCACCACGTCGCCGGAGATCTCCCGCTTGAGGTCGGTCGGCGTCCCCTCGGCGACCAACTCGCCGTGATCCATGATCGCGATGCGGTCGCAGAGCGCGTCGGCCTCGTCCAGGTAGTGGGTGGTGATGAAGACGGTCATCCCGTCGGCGCGCAGCCGTCGGATCTCGTCCCACATGTGTGCCCGGCTCTGCGGGTCGAGCCCGGTGGTGGGCTCGTCCAGGAAGACGATCTTCGGCTCGTGGATGATGCCGAGCGCGATCTCGACCCGGCGCCGCTGGCCGCCGGAGTAGGTCTTGCACTTGCGGTCGGCGAACTCGGTGAGCTGGAACGCCTCCAGCGCGCGGGCGGCCCGGCGGTGCGCCTCGGTTTTGCCGATGCCGTACATCCGGGCCTGGAGCACCAACTCCTCACGGGCGGTGGACTCGTCCCAGGTGCTGCCGCCCTGGGCCACGTAGCCGATTCGGCGGCGCACCTCACCCGGATCCTTGAGCAGGTCGGCGCCGGCGATGGTGGCCTGGCCGCCGTCGGGCTCGATCAGCGTGGCCAGCATCCGCAGGGTGGTGGTCTTGCCAGCGCCGTTCGGGCCGAGGAATCCGAAGATCTCGCTGGCCGGGACGTCCAGGTCGACGCCGCGTACCGCCTCGACGGTCTTCGTCTCCCGACCGGCCCGACTGCGGAACGACTTCCGCAGTCCTCTGGTCTCGATCATTGCAGCCCGCTGGTCTCGATCATTTGCCACTCCCGCTCGCGCTCCCCCGACGACGGCCTTCGTCGGCCATCATCGTCACCGGCAGTTGACCACATCGGTACGACACCACGCCGCCGTCGACCTGGCGCAACAGTGCGCCATCCCACACTGAGCGATCGTTAGGGCCGCCAGGACGGCCGATAAACTCCCGGTCAGTAACCCGCCGGGAGGAGCCACCAAGGTGCGCAAGGTACTCATCGCCAACCGGGGCGAGATCGCCGTCCGGGTCATCCGCGCCTGCCAGGACGCCGGCCTCGGCAGCGTCGCGGTGTACGCGGACTCCGACCGCGATGCCCTGCATGCCACGCTCGCCGACGAAGCGTACGCGCTGGGCGGTGACACCGCTGCGGATTCCTACCTGCGCATCGACAAGCTGATCGAGGTGGCCGCCCGCTCCGGCGCCGACGCGGTGCACCCCGGGTACGGCTTCCTCGCCGAGAACGCCGACTTCGCCCAGGCGGTCATCGACTCCGGCCTGACCTGGATCGGCCCCACCCCGCAGGCGATCCGCGACCTCGGTGACAAGGTCACCGCCCGGCACATCGCCCAGCGGGCCGGCGCTCCCCTGGTGCCCGGCACCGCCGAGCCGGTCGCCGGCCCCGACGAGGTGACGGCCTTCGCCGTCGACCACGGACTGCCGGTGGCGATCAAGGCGGCCTTCGGCGGCGGCGGGCGCGGGCTGAAGGTGGCCCGCACGATGGCGGAGATCCCGCAGCTGTTCGAGTCGGCCACCCGCGAGGCGGTCGCCGCGTTCGGCCGGGGCGAGTGCTTCGTCGAGCGGTACCTCGACCAGCCGCGTCACGTCGAGGCGCAGGTCCTGGCCGACCAGCACGGCGGTGTGATCGTGGTGGGCACCCGGGACTGCTCGTTGCAGCGCCGGCACCAGAAGCTGGTCGAGGAGGCGCCCGCGCCGTTCCTCACCGCCGCGCAGCGGGCTCAGATCCACGACAGCGCCAAGGCGATCTGCCGGGAGGCCGGCTACCACGGTGCCGGCACGGTGGAATACCTGGTGGGCAACGACGGCACCATTTCCTTCCTGGAGGTCAATACCCGGCTGCAGGTGGAGCACCCGGTCACCGAGGAGACCGCCGGCATCGACCTGGTACGCGAGCAGTTCCGCATCGCCGACGGCGAGAAGCTGCGGTTCACCGAGGACCCGACGCCGCGTGGACACTCCATCGAGTTCCGGATCAACGGTGAGGACCCGGGCCGCAACTTCCTGCCCGCCCCCGGCACGGTCACCGCGCTGCGGCTGCCCACCGGCCCCGGGGTGCGGGTGGACACCGGCATCTCGGCCGGTGACGTGATCGGCGGCAACTTCGACTCCCTGCTGGCCAAGCTGATCGTCACCGGTGAGACCCGGACCGAGGCGCTGGAGCGGGCCCGCCGGGCGCTGGACGAGATGGTGGTCGAGGGGATGGCAACCGCGCTGCCGTTCCACCGTCTGGTGGTGCGCGATCCGGCGTTCACCGCCGAGCCGTTCAGCGTGCACACCCGGTGGATCGAGACCGAGTTCGACAACACCGTGCCGCCGTTCACCGCCGTCGCCGGGGCCCTCGCGGGCCCGGCCGAGCGCGAGACCGTTGTGGTGGAGGTGGCCGGCAAGCGCCTGGAGGTCAGCCTGCCCGCCGGCCTCGGCGCCGGTACGGCCAGCGCCGCGCCGGCCGCGAGGAAACCCGTGCGGCGCGGTGGCGGTGCCACCGCCGGCGCGGCGGCGAGTGGGGACGCGCTCGCCTCCCCGATGCAGGGCACCATCGTGAAGATCGCGGTCGCCGACGGGGACACCGTCGCCGAGGGCGACCTCGTCGTGGTGCTGGAGGCCATGAAGATGGAGCAGCCGTTGTACGCGCACAAGGCGGGCACGGTCAGCGGCCTCTCGGCCGAGGTGGGCGCGGTGATCACCTCCGGCGCCGCCATCTGCACCATCGCCTGAGGGGTAGCACGGTTCAGCGGAGGGCTTCGGCGGCGACGGCGCAGACGGCGGTGGTCACCGCGGTCAGCACCGGCGAGTCGAGCCGCCAGTGCTGCCAGTAGAGCGGTACGTCCAGCACCCGGCCGGGCGCGACGTCCACGCACCGGCCGGCGGCCAGGTCGGCGTCGGCGATCTGCTCGGCCACCAGCCCCCAGCCCAGCCCGAGCCGGATCGCCTCGTTGAACGCCGGCACCGACGGCACGTAGTGCACCGGCGGGTCGAGAGCCCGTCCGGTCACCGAACGCATGAACCGGTGCTGTATCCGGTCCTTGCGGTCGAAGACGATCACCGGCGCCGCGGCGAACGCCGGCCGGGTTCCGCCGGCGGCGAACCACCGCTGCACCATCCCTGGTGCGGCCAACGCCCGGTAGCGCATCGCGCCGAGACGGCGTACCCGGCAGCCCTGCACCGCCTCGCGTTGTGCGGTCACCGCGGCCGTCACCACGCCGCCGCGCAGCAGCTCCGCGGTGTGGTCCTGGTCGTCCTGCCGGAGGTCGAAGGAGAGTTCCGGCGCTTCGGGCAGGCGGGCCAGCGCGGACGGGAACCAGGTGGCGAGCGAGTCGGCGTTGACCACGATGGCGACCCGGGTACGTCCCCGGTCACCGCCGAGCGGCCCTCGGGCGTCGGCCAGCGCCTCCCGCTCCAGCAGGGCGAACTGGCCGGCCAGGCGCAGCAACGGGCGGCCGGCCTCGGTGGCGTCGCACGGCCGGTGCCGGCGGACCAGCACCTGCCCGACGGTCTCCTCCAGCGCCTTGATCCGCTGGCTGACCGCCGAGGGCGTGACGTGCAGCAGTCGTGCCGCCGCCTCGAAGCTGCCCTCCGCGACCACCGCCGCGAGCGTACGCAGCTGGGTGGAGTCGAGACCGTTCATGCAGCTCAGCTTAACCAGGGCAAGAATCTTTAGCTGGACTGATCCATTCGGGCGCTTCTAACGTCGACACATGCTCACCTCGGCCGTTGCCGGCTTCTCACTCTCCATCGCCCTCATCGTCGCCATCGGCGCCCAGAATGCCTTCGTGCTGCGCCAGGGACTGCGCCGGGAGCACGTGGTGCCGGTCGTGCTCACCTGCGCACTCTCCGACGCGCTGCTGATCGGCGTGGGCATCGCCGGGGTCGGCTCGGTGGTGGCCGGACGGCCCGACCTGGTCACCGCGATCCGCTGGGGCGGTGCGGCCTTCCTCCTCGGGTACGCGGCACTCGCCGCCCGCCGTGCGCTGCGGCCCGCCGCGCTCACGCCGGCCGACCGACCGCCGGTCCGGCTCGGCCCGACGCTGCTGGCCTGCCTGGCCTTCACATACCTCAACCCGCACGTCTACCTCGACACCGTGCTGCTGCTCGGCGGTATCGCCCAGCAGCATCCGCACCGCTGGCTGTTCGGCCTCGGCGCGGCGGCGGCCAGCGTGCTGTGGTTCACCGCGCTCGGTGCGGGCGCGTACCGGCTCGCCCCGCTGCTCGCGCGTACCCGGGTCTGGCAGGTCCTCGACGGCGTGATCGCGGTGGTGATGGTCGCAGTGGCCGTGGCTCTGCTGCTCGGTTGAGCAATGATGGCCGGGTGCGGTTCCTCAATGGCGCGACTCCCGCGTACGACCTGACCTACAACGACGTGTTCATGGCCCCGGCCCGTTCGGAGGTGGGTTCGCGGCTCGATGTCGACCTGGCCACCGGCGACGGCACGGGCACCACCATCCCGCTGGTGGTGGCGAACATGACGGCGGTCGCCGGCCGGCGGATGGCCGAGACGGTGGCCCGGCGTGGCGGCATCGCGGTGATCCCGCAGGACATTCCGATCGACGTGGTGGCCGAGGTCGTCGCCTGGGTCAAGCAGCGGCACCTGGTGCACGACACCGCGATCGCGCTGGGCCCGACCGACACCGTCGGCGACGCCATCCACCTGCTGCCCAAGCGGGCGTACGGCGCGGTGATCGTGGTCGACGAGGCCGGCCGGCCGATGGGCGTGGTGACCGAGGCCGACACCGTCGGCGTGGACCGCTTCGCCCAGCTGCGGCACGTGATGTCGACCGAGCTGCACACCGTGCCGGTCGACGCGGACCCGCGTACCGGCTTCGACCGGCTCTCCGCCGGACGGCGCCGGTTGGCGCCCGTCGTCGACGGCGAGGGACGGCTGGTCGGCGTGCTGACCCGGCCCGGCGCGCTGCGGGCGACGCTCTACCGGCCGGCGGTGGACGACCTCGGTCGGCTGCGCATCGCGGCGGCGGTGGGCATCAACGGTGACGTCGCCGGCAAGGCGAAGGCCCTGCTCGAGGCGGGAGCGGACACCCTGGTCGTGGACACCGCGCACGGCCACCAGGAGCGGATGATCTCCGCCCTGCGGACCGTACGGGGTCTCGACCCGGCGGTGCCGGTGGCCGCCGGCAATGTGGTCACCGCCGACGGGGTACGCGACCTGGTCGAGGCGGGTGCCGACATCATCAAGGTCGGCGTCGGGCCGGGCGCGATGTGCACCACCCGGATGATGACCGGGGTGGGCCGGCCACAGTTCTCGGCGGTGCTCGACTGCGCGGCGGCCGCCCGCGAGCTGGGCCGCCACGTGTGGGCCGACGGTGGGGTACGGCATCCCCGGGACGTGGCGCTGGCGCTGGCCGCCGGGGCGTCGAACGTGATGATCGGCTCCTGGTTCGCCGGCACCTACGAGTCTCCCGGTGACCTCTACACCGACGAGGAGGGCCGACGCTACAAGGAGAGCTTCGGGATGGCCTCGGCGCGGGCGGTCAGCGCGCGGACCGCCGAGGACAGCCCCTACGACCGCGCCCGCAAGGCGATCTTCGAGGAGGGCATCTCGTCGGCCCGGATGTACCTGGACCCGACCCGACCGGGGGTGGAGGACCTGATCGACGAGATCATCTCGGGGGTGCGCAGCGCGTTCACCTACGCCGGTGCGCGCAGCCTGGACGAGTTCCACGAGCGGGTGCTGGTCGGTGTGCAGAGCACGGCCGGTTACACCGAGGGGATGCCGCTGCCGACCAGTTGGTGACGGGTCGCGGGCAGCGGCTGGCGTGATTCGACTCCCGTTCCGCCGGTCTGGCGGCGTCCCCCGGCTCGGATGCCACCGTTCCGCCGAAACGGAGGTGATCACGCGCGGGGGCGTCGCGATACTCAGTTGGGGTCCGGCGCGGGGATGAAGACGCGCCGGATCACCGTCCGGGCGGCCTCGCCCGGGTCGTCGCCCACCCCGGCGGGCAGCGCGCCGGCCAGCCAGAGCGTGGCGAAGCCGTGCACGATCGACCAGGCGGCCAGCACGTCGCCCTGCGGCCCGTCCAAGCCGCCAGGTCGGTCGGCCGCATCGCGGGGTCGGTCGGCCGCATCGCGGGGTCGGTCGGCCGCATCGCGGGGTCGGTCGGCCGCATCGCGGGGTCGGTCGGCCCCATCGGCGGACCGGTCGGCGGTGCCCGGATGAGCGGCGGTGCCCGGGCGGGATTCGGGCAGGGTCGGCTGGGCCGGCAGGGCCGGCAGGGTCGCCACCCCGGCGCGCAGGGCGGCACCGGCCCGCTCCCGGGCGGCCCTGACCTCGGCGGCGTCGGCCCGGTAGAGGTCGGGTTGGAACATCACCTCGAAGTGCGCGCGATGCCGGACGGCGAAGTCGACGTACGCCACGCCGAGATCCAGCAGCTCGCCGCCGGCCCCGTCGAGCGCCTCGGCGAGCGAGTCGAAGCCCTGCACCGCGAGCGCGGTGAACAGGCCGGCCCGATCGCCGAAGTGGTGCGCCGGTGCGGCGTGCGAGACGCCGGCCCGGCGGGCCAGTTCGCGCAGGCTCAGCGCTGCCGGGCCTGATTCCTCGATCGCCGTCACCGCCACGTCGAGCAGGGCGCGGCGCAGGTCACCGTGGTGGTAGCCGCGGGTGCCGGTCATCACCAGACCATATCTTGCCGTTGACAAGATTCGCCACCAGGGCCAATCTTGTCACTGACATGATTGGTGTTCGAGGAGGTACCCGATGGCTCCACTGATCGCTCTGGTGGCCGGCACCGTGCTCGCCCGGCTGGCTGGCCTGGCCGGGGTGACCGCACTCGACGGCTGGCACCCGGCGCTGCGGGTCGGGTTGGCCCTGATGTTCGTGCTGACCGGGACGGCGCACTTCGCCGGCCGGCGGCGGGACCTGGTCGCGATGGTCCCGCCCCGACTGCCCCGCCCGGAGCTGCTGGTCACCGTGACCGGCGTACTGGAACTCGTCGGCGCGGTCGGGCTGCTCGTGCCGGCCACCGCCCGCTGGGCCGCCGCCGGGCTGGCTGTGCTGATGCTCGCGATGTTCCCGGCCAACGTCTCCGCCGCCCGCCGCGGGCTCACCCTGGCCGGGCGCCCGGTCACCCCGCTCGGAATCCGTACCGTGCTCCAGGTCGTCTTCCTTGCCGCCGCCGTCGCGGTCGCGGTCGGACCGTGAGCCCCGCGTGACCCGGCAGCAGCCGCCTGACCAGCCACGATCGGGGCCGGCCTGGTGGACGCGACGGCGACCTCGGCCTCAGCCGGGCGGCAGCAGGTCGCCGGAGCGGGCGGCCACCACCGCGTTCACCAGGCCGATCACCTCCGCCACCGGCAGCGGCTCCAGTGCCCGTCCGTCGCGCAGCCGCAGCGCCGCCCGGCCGTCGGCCGCCTCCCGCGCACCCACCACCGCGGCGTACGGGATCCGTCGGCGGGCCGCGTCACGGACCCGGGCACCGAGCGATCCGCCATGGTCCACCTCGACCCGCAGCCCCGCCTCGGTGGCCCGCCGGGCCAGGTCGACGGCCGCGCCGGCCTGACCGTCGCCGACCGGCAGGACCACCATCTGCACGGGGGCGTACCAGGCCGGGAAGGCTCCCTGATGCACCTCGATCAGATAGGCGAGGAGTCGCTCCATGCTGCCGACGAGGCTGCGGTGCACCATCACCGGCCGCCGCCGCACCCCGCCCGAGTCGTGGTACGACAGGTCGAACCGCTCCGGCTTGTCGAAGTCGAGCTGCACGGTGGAGATGGTCAGCTCCCGCCCGGCGGCGTCCAGCACCTGAATGTCGATCTTCGGGCCGTAGAAGGCGGCCTCGCCGGGCGCATCGGTGTAGGTCACCTGATCGAGTGCGGCGCGGAGCAGCTCCTCGGCCCGGGCCCATTCCGCGTCGTCGCCCACGTACTTCTCCCCCGGGCCGCGCCGCGACAGCCGGACGCCCGCCGGACGCACCCCGAGCGCGGCGTGCGCCGCGCGGATCAGCCCGAGGATCTCCGACACCTCCTGGCCGACCTGCTCCAGGGCACAGAAGTTGTGTGCGTCGTTGAGGGTGATGGCGCGTACCCGGGACAATCCGCCGAGCACCCCCGAACGCTCCGCCCGGTACATGCCGCCGATCTCGGCCACCCGCATCGGCAGGTCCCGGTAGGAGCGCCCACGGGCGCGGTACACCAGTGCGTGGTGCGGGCAGAGCGCCGGACGCAGCACCAGCTCGTCGTCGGCCTCGCCGAGCCGCATCGGCGGGAACATCTCGGCGGCGAAGTAGCCGAGATGCCCCGAGATCTCGAACAGTTCGCGCCGGCCCAGCGGTGGGGTGCACACATGCTGGTAGCCGGCCCGGCGCTCCAGGTCACGTAGGTACTCCTCGATCGCGTGCCGGGCAGCGGCGCCAGCCGGCAGCCAGATCGGCAGGCCGGCACCGGCGAGCGGGTCGGTGGCGAAGAGGTCCAGGTCCCGGCCGAGCCGGCGGTGGTCGATCATGTCGCGCTCCTTGGCGGTACGCCCCGACGCGACCCACCCACGACGCACGACGGCCCCGGGCGGATCGCCCGGGGCCTCGGTAGACGGAAGACGTCAGTGCGGCGCGCCAGGCTTCCCCGGCGTCGTCGTCAGCACCGCACCACACATGCCGCGACCGTACCCCCACCCCATGCGCCGCCGCACCTCGTTAACCGGGCGGCCTGGACGCCGTCCGCGCCTGATGCTCAGGCAGCGACCGGTGGATTCCCGCAGGGGGTGGGTGCCGGGCCGCTGGCACGGGACCTGCCAGCGGCCCGGCGGCGGCCCGGGCATCAGGAACGGGGGACCTGACGCTCACCGGGCCGCGCGCCGACAACGGTACGCTGCCGGAAGACGATCTGGCGACCGTCCACGGCCAACCACCCTCGTCGATATCCCGTGGTCGGGTGGGTTCCCTCCGGTACTTTCGTCCCCGTCGAGGCGAGGTGTCGCTGGTCACGGCCGACCGGGGCAGGTCAGGGTGACGCCGGACACGCCGTCAGGATCGGAATGTTCCGATCGGAGAAGTCCGCGAGGTGGCGCAGGTGCCCGAACTACTCACCCAGGTGGCGTCACCGGGCCTGGCGTACCTCGCGCTGTTCGGCCTGCTGCTCGTGGACGCCTTCCTGCCGGTGGTGCCCACCCAACTGCTGATGCTCACCGGCGGTGCGCTCACCGTCTACGGCGGGTTGAGCCTGCCGTGGACCGTCGCCGCCGGAGCGCTCGGCGTGTTCGCCGGAGACCTGGCCTGCTATCTGCTCGGCCGCAGTGCACCGGGACGGCGGCCACCCCGGCCGGTGGGCGCTGGCCGTACCCGGCGGATGGCCGGCCGGGTCAGCCGGGGCCTGCGCCGATCCGGGCCGATGACGATCCTGCTCTGCCGTTTCGTGCCCGGTGGCCGGATGGCGGCCTGCTTCGCCGCCGGCCGCAGCCGGTACCCGCTGCGGTTCTTCCTGCCCTATGCCAGCGTCGCGGCGGTGGCCTGGGCGTCCTACGGCGGGCTGCTCGGGCACCTGGGCGGCGCGGCGCTGACCGGCTCCACCTGGCAGATGGTGGCGATCGCGGCGATGGCCGCCGCCGGCTTCGCGCTGACCGGCTGGGCGCTCGCCCTGCTCGCCGCCCGGCTGACCCGTACCCCCACCGGGACGCCCGCCGACTGAACGGACCGGCGGGCGCTCACCCGGACCCGGCCAGGGAAAGGCCCGATCATCGGTAGGGGTGGTCCCTGGGATTGATTTCGGTGCTCCTCCCGGATCCGCCTGGGGTGTCATCGGCGACAGGCTGGGGCATGCCTGGAAACCGGAACAGCGGCGTACTGGCCCTCGGCGGGATCGCCGTCGCGGCGTTGCTCGCGATCGTCGGACACCTGGGCGTGGACGGCCTGGACCCGGTCAGCCTGACCGTCAGCGACTACGCCGTCTCCGACTCCGGCGGGATCATCCACGTGGCCATGCTCCTGCTCGCCGCCGCCTCCGCCGTGCTCATCCCGGCCCTGCGCCAGCTCGGCCATCGGGGACGGGTTGCCGAGGGGATGCTGGCTGTCTGGGCGGGCGGGCTACTGGTGTCGGGGCTGGTGCCGACGAACCCGCCCGGCACCGAGATGGGCACCGCCGCCTACGTGCACCGGTACGCCTCGGTGGTCGCCTTCGTGGCGCTGCCGATCGCCGGCTGGCTGCTCGCCGCCCGGCTTCCCACCGACGCCCGCGTCCGCCTCGGCCTACGCGCCCTGACCCTGGCCAGCCTGCTGCTGGCCGCCGCCATGGTCTGGTCCGCCTACCCCGGGGACCGCGCCTTCTACGGCCTGATCGAGCGCGCCCTCATCCTCACCGAGGTAGCCCTCCTGACCCTCATCGCCGCTTACTCGAGTTCGTGGAGCATCAGTTGGCGGGCGGCTTCGCTGATGGAGCCGGAGAGGCTCGGGTAGATGGTGATGGTCTGGGCCAGCTCGTTGACGGTGAGGTTGTTCTCGACCGCCATGGTGATCGGCAGGATCAGCTCGCTGGCCTTGGGGGCCACCACCACGCCGCCGATCACCTGGCCGCTGGCCGGGCGGCAGAACAGCTTGACGAAACCGTCGGCGATCTCGTCCATCTTCGCCCGGGCGTTGCCGCCCAGCGGCAGCATCACCTGCCGCGCCGGCACCTTACCCGCGTCCACCTCGTCCTGCGAGACGCCGACGGTGGCCAGCTCCGGGTCGGTGAAGACGTTGGCCGCGACGGTACGCAGCCGCAGCGGCCGGACCGCCTCGCCGAGCGCGTGCCACATCGCGATCCGGCCCTGCATGGCGGCGACGCTGGCCAGCGGCAGCACTCCCGTGCAGTCGCCGGCCGCGTAGATGCCGGACACGTTGGTCCGGGAGACCCGGTCCACCGTCACGTACCCGCCCCGGGCCAGCTCGACGCCGTACTCGGCCAGGCCCAGCTCGGCGGTGTTGGGGATCGAGCCGACCGCGATCAGCGCGTGCGAGCCGTACGCCTTGCGGCCGTCGGAGAGCTCGACCTCGACGCCCCTGTCGGTGCGGCGGACGCTCTCGGCGCGGGAGTTGTTCAGGATGCTCATGCCCCGGGCCCGGAAGACCCGTTCGATCGACTGGGCGGCGTCGGCGTCCTCGTGCGGCATCACCCGGTCCCGGCTGGAGACCAGGGTCACCTCGACCCCCATCGCCAGGTACGCGCTGGCGAACTCGGCGCCGGTCACACCGGAGCCGACGACGATCAGATGCTCCGGCAGTTCGGGCAGGTCGTACACCTGCCGCCAGGTCAGGATGCGCTCGCCGTCGGGTACGGCGGTGGGCAGCTGGCGGGGGGTGGCGCCGGTGGCGATCAACACCGTGCCGGCGTCGATCGCGTAGGCCGCCTCCTCGCCGTCCGGCGTGACGATCACGCGGTGGGTGTGACCGAGCGCGTCCTCGCCGAGTCGGGCCCGACCCGCGACGAAGGTGACCCCGGCCTTGAGCAGCTTGGCGTGGATGTCGGCGGACTGCGCCAGGGCGAGCCGCTTGACCCGCTCGTTGACCGTGCGGGCGTCGACCGTGACGGCCTCCAGGCCGTCGGAGTGCACCCCGAACACCTCGGTGTCGCGGTACCCGGTCACCACCTCGGAACTGGCGATGAACGTCTTGGACGGTACGCAGTCGGACAGTACGCAGGCACCGCCGGCGCCGTCGGTCTCCACGACGGTGACGTCGGCGCCCAACTGGGCGGCCACCAGCGCCGCCTCGTAGCCCGCCGGCCCTCCGCCGATGATCACGATCCGGCTCACCACGACCGCCCTTCGTCCATGCTCACAGTGACTTTCTTCTCCCCGACGCGTCCGACACGCACCGTCGTATTCTCCCCCACCCACCGGCCGGGCTATCGTCATCGCCGTGCGTCACTACGCCGCCTACGGCTCGAACCTGGACCCCGCTCGGATGCGGGCCTACTGCCCGCACTCCCCGATGGTCGGCATCGGCTGGCTGGAGGGCTGGCGGCTCACCTTCGCCGGTGAGGACGTGATCGGCTGGGAGGGCGCGGTCAGCACCGTGGTCGAGTCTCCCGGCGACCGGGTGTTCGTGGCGCTCTACGACATCCACCCGTACGACGCGGCCCAGCTGGACGAGATCGAGGGCGTCACCGCCGGCACGTACCGGAAGCTGACCGTCCGCATCTCGACGCTGGACGGCGAGGTGACCGCCTGGGTCTACGTCTTCGACGGCTACGAGGGTGGCCTGCCCACCTCGTGGTACCTGTCGGAGATCGCGAACGCCGCCGAGAAGGCGGGCGCGCCCGACGACTACGTCACCGAACTGCGGTCCCGCCCCACCGGCACCGCATCGGCGTAGCGCGTCTCCCACGCCCCCAGTCTGCTACCGGCCGCCATCGCGGCAGGCGGCGACCCCGGCCCTGAGGGGTTCCATCACAGCTCGGCCCCTCCTCAGGCCGCACCGACGCCCCGCGCCGACGGCCACCGGACGCCCCTGCGCTGGCCGTCTCAGCGCTGGGTGTGCGCCCGCGCGACGGCCAGCAGCTCGACCAGTTCGGCTCCGTCGACCGGGCCGAGCGCCACGAACGCGGGCGCGACGAGACGGTCGGTCACCGCTTCGGCCCACAGCCGCCGCCGCACCAGCGGCCCGACCGCCGGGTACGGCGGCGGCCAGCCACAGGCCATCGCGCCGTTCGCACCCTCCGGGCCGGCCAGCACCGCCTCCAGCGGAGTCATCCCGCTGGCCCGTACGGCGACCAGGTGGGCGCCGGTGAAGTGTTCCCGCATCAGGCGCAGCCCGACGGCGACCCGGGCACCGGGGCTGCCGGCGTCCGACGGCATGGCCCGCCAGGCCGCGAAGAGTGGCATGGCGCTGGCGTCGGCGGCCGCGACGGCCTGTTCCACCAGCGCCGCGAGCCGGTCGACGCGGGGCAGGTCGGCCAGGGTCTCCTCGCCCCACCGAACGCACTCGGCCAGGCTGGCGGCGGCCACCTCGGAGGGTCGTACCGTGCGGGTGGCGGCGTCCCAGCCGTCGGCCACGGCCTCGGGGGCGATGAACCCGAGGGCGGCGGCCACCGTCTCGGCCCGTACGTCACCCAGCGCGCCGGCCCGCCCCGTGATGTAGAACGCCCAGCCGGAGATGCCGAGCAGCCGCGCCCGACGCAGCGTGGTGGGGCACCGGTTGTACTCCTCGCCGAGCGCGAGCACCGCCGGTTTGCTGGCCGTGGCGACCTGCTCCGGCGTCATCCCTCGCCGTCCGTGCGGGATCCGACCGAAGGTCTGGCCGTGCGGGATCCGACCGAAGGTCCGGCCGTGCGGGATCCGACCGAAGGTCCGTCCATGAGGGATCAGTCTGCCGGGCTGTCGCTCTCCTCGGCATCCCCCTGTTCGGCGTCCAACGCCTCCATCGCGGCCTCGACCTCGCCGCTGCGGCGTCGGGCGACGCTGGCGGCGCGCTCGGCGGCACGACGGGCCAGCCGGGAGCGGCTGAGTTCCTGCTCGGCGATGGCCCGACGGCGTTCCAGCTCGGCCAGCTCCGTCTCGACGGCGTCCAGGGCGGCAGCTCCGTCGCGTTCGGCCGCCACCGCGTCGGCCAGCTCCGTCTCGGCCCGCTCCTGGTCGGTACGCGCCCGCGCCAGCTCCTTCGCCACCGCCTTACGGCGCCGGGCCCGATCGGCTCGGGCGGCCCGCTCGGCCTGCTCGGCACGGAGCGCGCCCCGATCCGGCACCCGTTGTCGGGCCGGCGCGGCGGCCGGCGGCTCCTCCCCACCGGTGACCAGGCGCAGTTGTGGCCGGGGCACCTCGCCGAACCCGGCGTAGTGGACCGACCGCAGCAGCCGCCCCGAGCGCACCTGTTCGGCCACATCCACGTCGGAGAGGGCGGCGTTGAGGGTCGCCTCGACCTCGGCCAGCGGCAGCTTCCCGCCCGACGGGCCACCCTCGGCGTCGGCGGCGAGCCGGCGTACCTCGGCGACGAGCGCGCCCACGACGGCCCGCCGCTGCGCGGACAGCTCCCGTAGGCGGGGACCGCGCAGCTCGCGCTGGGCCTCGCGGAGGGATTCGGCCAGCTGCGTCAGGTCGGCCACCAGCTCCGGTCGTTCGAGGGCGAGCAGGTTGACCAGCCAGGCGGCCACGGTGGGCCGGCGAAGCCGGGCGATCTCGCGGGCGGTACGCGGGTCGCCGGCACGGCGGGCCTGCGCGGCTGCGGTGTCCCGGACGGTGACGAACTTATCCGGTGGCGTGCGGTAGAGCTGCTCGACGAGATCGGACGGTGGGCCGGACATCGGCTCAGCCGTCGATCCGGCTGCCCGGCTCCAGGCGCTGGTACTCGCTGCCGGACAGGGCGGCGTACTGCCGGTCGAGCACCCCGTAGCCGTTGCCGTTGAGCAGAGCGTCGTGCAGCGCGAAGACCCGGCGCGGGGCCACCGCCCGGATGAAGTCGACCACTTCGGAGAACTTCGACCAGGGCGCGTGTATCGGGGCGAACAGCGTGTCTACCTGGACGTCGTCCGGAACGAACAGGGCGTCGCCCGGGTGGTAGACGACGTCGTTCAGGAGGTAGCCGAGGTTGTCGATCACCGGAATGTCAGGGTGGATCACCGCGTGCCGGCCCCCGTGGGCGCGTACCGGGACACCGGCGGCGGTGAACGACTCCCCCGGGGTCACCGGACGCAGCGCCTGCGCCGCGTCGCCGAGAGTACCGGCCAGTGCCGCCGGGCCGTGGATGACGAACGGGCGTCGCTCCAGTTGGCGGTTGACCACCTCGACATCGAGGTGGTCCGGGTGCTCGTGGGTGATCAGCACCGCGTCGGCGCCGTCCAGCGCCACCGCCGACTCGCTGAACACCCCGGGATCGACGACCAGCACTCCACCGTCGTGCTCGACCCGCAAACACGAGTGGGCGTACTTGGTGAGCCGCATCGTGATGCCTCCCATATCGAATCGTGACGTCCTGAGCGCAGTCTGCCGGAACCCGTGTGGTGGCGCGTGACGTCCGAGCTATCGCCCACCCGGGCTGAGGAAGGGGAACGGGGATGACGAAGGACAGAGCCAGCCGTCGCGGATCCGCGGCGGTGGCCGCGCTGGTGGCGCTGCTGGTGCTCGCCGGCTGCGGGAGTGGCCGCGGCGGAGACGACTCGGGGGCGGCGGGCACAGCGGCCGACGCCGTTGCCCCGGCCCAGGAGGGTGCCGCCGCAGCGCCCGGCGAGGTCGCCGCGCCCGGCAAGGCCCAGGCTGGTGCCGGTGCGGCGACGGACACCCGGGTCGACCAACGGGCCATCATCTACACCGGATCGATCCGGGTGAAGGTGGACGATGTGGAGACCGCCGCACGGGACGCCGTCGCCGCGGCCACCCGGGCCGGCGGCTTCGTCGGCGGGGACCAGCGCCGCAGTGCCGACGCCGACGCGGTCGCCGAGTTGCAGCTACGGGTGCCGGCGGACCGCTTCTACGCGGTCGTGGAGGATCTGGCCGGCCTCGGCCGCCAGGAGCGCCGCGAGATCGACACCCAGGACGTCACCGAGGAGACCATCGACCTCGACGCCCGGATCACCAGCCAGCGGGCCCGGGTGGAGAGCGCACGGCGGCTGCTCGCCCAGGCCACGTCGATCAGTGACCTGGTGTCGGTGGAGAACGAGCTGGCCCGCCGGGAGGCCGACCTCGCCTCGTTGGAGGCGAAGAAGCGCCGGCTGGGCGACCTGACCGCACTGTCCACCATCACCGTCACCCTGGTGGGGCCGGACGCGAGCACCGCCGACGAGGAGAACCAGATCGGCTTCATGGTCGGGCTCAGTGGCGGCTGGAAGGTCTTCCTGGCCTCGATGACCGTGCTGTTCACCGTGCTCGGGGCGGTCCTGCCGTGGCTGCTGGTGTTCGGCGTACCGCTGGGGGCCCTGTGGTGGCTGAGCCGTCGGCGCCGCCGCAGCCGGCCCGTGGAGCCGGCCCTCGTCGCGCCGGCCGGCACGCCGCCACCGCCGGGTGTCAGCGCACCGCCGCCAGTGCCTGGAGCGCGGTCTGCACCATGAGCCGTACGCCCGCCGGGATGGCGCGTTCGTCCACGTCGAACGATGCCCGGTGCAGGTCCACGTTCGGCCCGGAGCGGCCGACCCCGAGCCGGGCCAGGGCACCGGGGACGTACTCCAGATACCAGGAGAAGTCCTCGCCGCCCATGCTCTGCGGGGTCTCCGCGACGCCCTCCGGGCCGAGCGCGGCGGTGGTGGCCGCGGTCAGTACCCCGATCGCCCGCGCGTCGTTGCAGACCGGCGGGCGCCCGCGCAGGTACTCCAGGTCGACCGTGGCCCCGGTCGGGGCGATGACGTCCCGGACGACCTGAGAGACGATCTTCGGGGCCGATTCCCAGGCGTCGCGGTCCATCACCCGCAGCGTGCCGGAGGCGGACGCCTCGGACGGGATGACGTTGTACCGGGTGCCGGCGGAGGCGTGGCCGAAGACGAGCAGCAGCCCGCTGTTCGCCGGTACCCGGCGGCTGACCAGGGCGGGCACCTCGGTGATCAGCCGGCCGAGCGCGTCGACCAGGTCGACGGTCAGGTGCGGGCGGGCGGTGTGGCCACCCGGCCCGGTGAGCCGGACGGTGACGTTGTCGGCGGCGGCGGTGATCGGCCCGACCCGCAGGCCCACCTGTCCGACGGGCAGGTTGGGGTCGCAGTGCAGCGCGAAGATCTGCGTGACGTCGTCGAGACCGCCGGCCTCGATCACCTCCAGCGAGCCGCAGGGCAGGATCTCCTCGGCGGGCTGGAAGATCAGTCGGACCCGGCCGGGCAGCTCACCCAGGTCGGCGAGCTGCGCGAGCAGCATGCCGACGCCCAGCATGACCGTGGTGTGCACGTCGTGGCCGCAGGCGTGGCAGACCCCGTCGACCGTGGAGCGGTACGGCACGTCCTTGACGTCGGTAAGCGGCAGCGCGTCGATGTCGGCGCGTAGCGCGATCACCGGCCCGTCCGGGCGGCCGTTGATGTCGCAGATGACCCCGTTGCCCTTGGGCAGCAGTCGTGGGTGCAGCCCGGCCAGGGTGAGTTCCCGGGCGACCAGGGCGGCCGTCTCGAACTCCGCGCCGGACAGTTCCGGATGCGAGTGGATGTGACGGCGCGTGGCGATCAGGCCGGGTACCCGGAGGGCGAGCAAATGATCCAGCTCGAAGGGTAGGGGCAGGGAACCGGACGGCCCCGCCGGCCAGGACGGCGCCAGCTGGTTGCCGGTAGGCATCGTCAACGCACTCGTCACGTCGAATTCTCTTCGATCACTAGAAATGGATGGATCATCGGGAACAGCAGACAGCGTAGACCCCCGACGGTGACTCTGCGCAACCTCGTTCCGGTGATGGTCGGACCGCACAGCGTCACGTATGCCCTGCTGAGAGCGCCCGTAGGTGTGCGGGACAGCAGGTAGATCGCGTTCGAACGCCACCATCCGCCCCTCACCTCCTACAACGCGTAATCGTGTCTCGGGCGCGAGAATCTCTTCGAAACCCATCGCCGTCGTTCCGAATTGTCGCATTAGTCGCGCCAATGAACTGACGGTACGACAATTACCCGACGACGCTCGGCGACAGACACCCGAGGACGTTCACATGTTCGGACGTCATCCGACCGCACAACATGTGCGTCCGTGTGATCACGGGAAGCGGAATACCCGGGGACCGGCCGGTCGACACGCTGCGCGACCGGTGGGCGTGAACGGGCAGGCGCGACGGCGGCCTCAGAAGCGGTCGGTGGGGCGGTACCGGCCCCAGACCTCGCGCAGCGCGCCGCACACCTCACCCACGGTGGCCCGCTCGCGCAGGGCCGCCTTCATCGGGTGGAGCACGTTGGAGGTGCCCGAGGCGGCCGTACGCAACTCGGCCAGGGCCCGCTGCACGGCGGCCGTGTCCCGCTCGGCCCGCAGCTTGGCCAGCCGCTCGGCCTGCGCCGCCTCGATGGTCGGGTCCACCCGCAGCGGCTCGTAGGGCTCCTCCGCGTCGATGGTGAACCGGTTGAGCCCGACCACCACCCGCTCCCCCGAGTCGATCTCCTGCGCGATGCCGTACGCGGACTGCTCGATCTCCCGCTTCTGGAAGCCGGCCTCGATCGCGTCCACCGCCGATCCGTGCTCGAAGACCCGGGCCATCAGCGCGTCCGCCGCCGCCTCGATCTCGGCGGTCATCGCCTCCACCACGTAGGACCCGGCGAACGGGTCCACCGTGGCGGTCAGGTCCGTCTCGTACGCCAGCACCTGCTGGGTACGCAGCGCCAGCCGGGCCGCCTTCTCGGTGGGCAGGGCGATCGCCTCGTCGAAGCTGTTGGTGTGCAGCGACTGGGTGCCACCGAGCACCGCGCCGAGCCCCTGCACCGCGACCCGGACCAGGTTCACCTCGGGCTGCTGGGCGGTCAACTGCACGCCCGCGGTCTGGGTGTGGAAGCGCAGCATCAGCGACTTGGGGTTGCGCGCCCCGAACTCGTCGCGCATCAGCCGGGCCCAGATCCGCCGGGCGGCCCGGAACTTCGCCACCTCCTCCAGCAGGGTGGTGCGGGCGACGAAGAAGAACGACAGCCGGGGGGCGAAGTCGTCCACGGCCAGCCCGGCGGCGATCGCGGCCCGGACGTACTCCACGCCGTTGGCCAGCGTGAACGCGATCTCCTGCACCGGCGTGGCCCCGGCCTCGGCCATGTGGTACCCGGAAATGGAGATCGTGTTCCACTTCGGCACCTCGCTCCGGCAGTAGCCGAACGTGTCGGCGACCAGCCGCAGCGAGGGCTTCGGCGGAAAGATGTACGTGCCCCGGGCGATGTACTCCTTGAGGATGTCGTTCTGGATGGTGCCGTTGAGCGCCGAGCCCGGCACCCCGTTCTCCTCGGCGACGAGCTGGTAGAGCAGCAGCAGCACGGAGCCGGGCGCGTTGATCGTCATCGAGGTGGAGACCTTGTCCAGCGGGATGCCGGCGAAGAGCAGCCGCATGTCCTCGATGGAGTCGATGGCCACGCCGACCTTGCCCACCTCGCCGTGCGCGATCGGGTCGTCGGAGTCGTACCCCATCTGGGTCGGCAGGTCGAAGGCGACCGAGAGACCCATCGTGCCGGCCCGCAACAACTGGTGGTAACGCGCGTTGGACTCGGTGGCGGTGCCGAATCCGGCGTACTGGCGCATGGTCCACGGTCGGGAGGTGTACATGGTGGGATAGACCCCGCGGGTGTACGGGAACTCTCCCGGCGAGCCCAGCCGGGAATCCAGGTCTCCGGGGAGGTCGGCCGCCGTGTAGACGCCCTTGATCGGGAAACCGGATTCGCTTGACCGTTCGCTCATTACCGGATGGTAGGACGGCCAGGGCGGGTTCCGGGTGAGGGATACCGCACACCACGCCGCCAAGCAGCGACAAGAGGTGAGTACCCGCACACGTACCGTCGAGTAACGGAAACGTCCGCCGCGCCGGCTTTCGCATCGGGCGTCTGAACCAGCAAGATAGGGGGGTTGTGTCCCAGCCCTCTCGACTTCCCCCGGTGGCATTTCTGTGACTCAGATCCCGACGTGGAGCGGCGGACCAGTCAGCATCCCCACCAACGGACGCGCGACGATCGGCACCGTCATCGGTGACCGCTACTCGCTGCGCTCCACGGTGGGCAACGGTGGCATGGGCACGGTGTGGCGGGCCACAGACACACTGCTGCGCCGTGACGTGGCGGTCAAGGAGGTCGTCCTCCCGCCGGGCCTGGCCCCGAGCGACCGCGACGCGATGTACGAACGCACCCTGCGCGAGGCCCGCGCCGCCGCCGCCATCGCCCACCCGGCCGTCGTGCAGGTGTACGACGTGGTCACCGAGGGCGGCCGGCCGTGGATCGTGATGGAGCTGCTCGACGCCCGCAGCCTCGCGGACATGGTGATCGAGGACGGGCCGGTCGCCCAGCGGGTCGTCGCCAAGATCGGCATCGCGCTGCTCGGCGCGCTCGAGGTGGCGCACGCGATCGGGGTGCTGCACCGCGACGTCAAGCCCGCCAACGTGCTGATCTGCTCGGACGGCCGCTGCGTGCTGACCGACTTCGGCGTCGCCCGGATGCCCACCGACGTGCAGCTCACCACCCCGGGCATGGTGCTCGGCTCGCCGCACTTCATCTCGCCCGAACGCGCCATGGGGCAGGAGTTCGGCCCGCCCAGCGACCTGTTCTCCCTCGGTGTGACCCTCTACACGGCGGTAGAGGGCCGGCCGCCCTTCGACCGGGGCGATCCGATCGAGACGATGCACGCGGTGGTCGAGGACCCACCGGCCCCGCCGCAGCGCAGTGGCGCGCTGACCCGGGTGCTGATGGGCCTGCTGGAGAAGGACCCGGCCCGCCGGCTGGACGTGCACACCGCCCGCGCCATGCTGCGCGAGCTGCTGGCCGGCCCGCTGAGCAATGCCGCCGCCGGGGTCAACTCGATGACCGACCAGTACTCGGTGATGCCGGTGCCGCAGCCCGCGCCGATCAGCGCGCCGGCCGCGCCGCCGAAGGCCAACCTCTCCGGACAGATCGGCGGCCGGGCGATGCTCGGCCCCGGCGAGTCGCTGACCGACCGGCTGGCCGCGCTGCGCCGTGGCGAGCGCCCCGGTCAGGGCGCGGTGGCCGGCGCCAGCGCGATGGAGGACACCAGCGCCCACGCGCTGGCCCGGCCCCAACGGCAGGGTGCCGCGATGTCCCCGCCCGGTGGCCGCACCTACGGCGGCGGTGGCGAGGCCACCCAGCGCATCGGGGCCGACGCCAACGCCACCCAGCGGATCGGCGCGGACGCCACCCAGCACATCGGCGGCGCGGACGCCACCCAGCGGATCGGCGGCGCCGACGCCACCCAGCGGGTCAGTGCCGGGGCGTACGGCTTCGGCGGTCAGCCGGACGCGACCCAGCAGCTCGGCGGCTACGGCGCCGCACAGTGGCCGGCCGCGCCCAGCCAGCCGTACGGCACCCGGCCCGCAGAGTCCGGCGGCAGCAGCCCACTCGACCGGGCGAAGGCCGCCGGCACCCGGGCGGTCGGCACGGTGAAGGGCTGGCCGCGCAAGATGCAGCTGGCCGCGGCCGGTGGCCTGGCGGTGCTGCTGCTGATCAGCATCGTGGCGCTCTCCGGTGGCGACGACTCGCCGCCGGCCACCCCGGTAGCCGACCCGTCCAACTCCGCCGACGCGGGCCCGGCCATCGAGATGCAGGAACACTCGGCGCGCGGGGTGCAATTGCTGGTGCCCAAGGGTTGGAAGCGGGCAACTGGCGGCGTCTACATCGACTACACCGACCCGGAGGACAGCGGCCGTCGGGTGCGCATCCTCAACGAGAAGTGGAGCGGCTCCTCGACCCGCTGGGCGGAGGTCGCCGAAAACGGTCTCAAGACCCGGTCGACGTCGTGCGTCAAGCCGTACACCCAGATCTCCATGGCGGAGAAGGAGTTGGCCGGCAAGCCGTCGGCCGAGTTCGAGTACACCTGCGGCGAGGGCGACACCATGCGGCACGGCGTGTGGCACGGGGTGGCCCACGACGGCCGGATCTACTCGTTCTACCTCACCTCGAACGACTCCCGCTTCGACGAGAGCAAGCCGATCTACGACGAGATGTTGAAGTCGTTCCAGCTCACCTCCGCCGGCTGAGCCAGGGGACACGTCCGCGGTGATCCGCCGTCGTGCTATCAAGAGGCAATGGCGGCGCAGACCACTGACATCGACACCATCCGCGAGCGGGCCGAACGCTGGCTCGCCGACGACCCTGACCCGGCCGGTCGGGCGGAGCTGCGGGCGGTGCTCGACCAGCTGCCGGGCAGCGCGGCGGAGCTGGCCGACCGCTTCGCCGGGCCGCTGACCTTCGGCACCGCCGGGCTGCGCGGGCCGCTGCGGGCCGGCCCCAACGGGATGAACCTCGCGGTGGTCACCCAGGCCGCCGCCGGGCTGGTCGGCTGGCTCGCGGCCCAGGGCGGCACCGGCCCGCTGGTGATCGGGTACGACGCCCGGCGCGGCTCGCACGAGTTCGCCCAGCAGACCGCCCGGGTGGCCACCGGCGCGGGACGCCCCGCGCTGCTGCTGCCCCGCCCGCTGCCCACCCCGGTGCTCGCGTACGCGGTGCGACAGCTGGGCGCGGTCGCCGGGGTGATGGTGACCGCCAGCCACAACCCGCCGCAGGACAACGGCTACAAGGTGTACCTCGGTGCCGAGCTGGGCGGGGAACTGGGCGCCGGCGCGCAGATCGTGCCGCCGGCCGACGCCGGCATCGAGGCGGCCATCCGCGCGGTCGGCCCGCTGGCGCAGGTGCCGCTCGGCCCCGCCGGTCAGGTGCTCGGCGACGACATCGTCGCCGGATACGTGGCGCGGGCGATCGAGGTCATCTCGCCGGGCGGCCCCCGGGACCTGGCCGTGGCGTACACCCCGCTGCACGGCGTCGGCGCGGCGGTGCTCACCGCAGCCTTCGTCGCCGCCGGCTTCCCCATGCCCGGCGTGGTGCCGGACCAGGCCGAGCCGGACCCGGACTTCCCGACCGTCAGCTTCCCCAACCCGGAGGAGCCGGGCGCGGTGGACCGGCTGGTCGCGCTCGCCGACCGCACCGCCGCCGACCTGGCCATCGCCAACGACCCCGACGCCGACCGCTGCGCGGTGGCGGTCCGGACCGCGCCCACCGGGCCGGACGGCGCCGCGGGAGCGGACGGGCGCCCGGGCTGGCGGATGTTGCGCGGGGACGAGGTGGGTGTGCTGCTCGCCGACCACCTGATGCGGCGCGGGGTGACCGGCCTCTACGCCACCACCATCGTCTCCTCGTCGCTGCTGCGGGCCATGTGTGCCGCCCGGGGTCTGCCGTACGACGAGACGTTGACCGGGTTCAAGTGGATCGTGCGGGCCGGCGGTGGGGCCGAGCCGCTGGTGTTCGGCTACGAGGAGGCGCTCGGCTACTGCGTCGCCCCGGACCACGTCCGGGACAAGGACGGCATCACCGCCGCGCTGACCGTCGCCGAGCTGGCCGCCGACCTCAAGACCCAGGGCCGCACCCTCACCGACCGGCTGGACGAGTTGGCCGCCGAATTCGGCGTGCACCACACCGACCAGCTCTCGGTACGCGTGGACGACCTGCGGCTGATCACCGACGCGATGGCCCGGATCCGGGCGGCCACCCCGAGCACGCTGCTCGGTCAGCCGGTCACCGAGGCACAGGATCTGCTGCCGGACGCCGACGTGGTGATCCTGCGTACCGACGCTGCCCGGGTGGTGATCCGCCCCTCCGGCACCGAACCGAAGCTCAAGGCGTACCTCGAAGTGATGGAGCCGGTCACCGGCGGGGACGTCGCGGCGGCGCGTGCCCGCGCGGCGAGCGCCGTAGCCGCCTTGCGCGCCGAAGTAGCGCACGCCCTGGGCATGTAAGGGGGGCCGAGCGCACGCCGGCATCGCGGGCCCGCCGCGTACGGGGCCCGAGACTCCGCGCGATGCGATCGGGCCCACTCACCCGACCACCCGGAGGATGTTCCGTACCGAGGCGTGATCTCACACAGACATAGATATGTCCCTGTGACATCACGCATCGAAAGACGATGGCGCCCCGGGCCGGTCCGCCGAGCGATACGCAAGGGGCAGGCCGGCCGTCAGCGGCGGGGGCCGAGGGCGGCTTCGACGGCGCGGCCGAGGGCGGCCACCACCAGGCCGACCGAAGGGCGGACCACCGAGTCTTCCAGGCTGACCTCGCCGGAGAAGCCGGCCCCGGTGGCGATCGCCGCCAACCGGCGGCGGGCGTCGGCGGCGGCCTCGCCGCTGACGCCCAGCGCGGATTCCATCCGGAGTACGGCGACCAGGGTCGCGAGCGCGGCGGTCCGCTCGTCCGGGGCGGCGCCGGTGAGCGCCTCGGCCAGCCGCTGCCGGGTCTCCGCCTCCACCGACGGGTCCACCACCGGGTAGCGGTGCACGTGGATGAAGCCCAACTCCGTCTCGTCCACGTCCCGGACGACACCCTGGGCGCAGAGGTCGCCGAGGATCCGGTCGCGGAGGCCGTGGCGCAGCCGCTGCACCCAGGAGGCGGGGCTGTGCGGCGTGTCCGCCGCGATCTTGGCCAGCACGGCGTCGGTGACCGGTTCGCCCGTCGGCGTCGGGTCCACGACGGTCAACGACCCGTCGGCGTACGCGAGCCGCCCGGCC
This sequence comes from Micromonospora phaseoli, assembly GCF_900109115.1. GTDB lineage: Bacteria > Actinomycetota > Actinomycetes > Mycobacteriales > Micromonosporaceae > Micromonospora > Micromonospora phaseoli. The sequence goes on along the minus strand of NZ_FNYV01000005.1, from coordinate 212,556 downwards.
AGGGCCAGCTCGATCAGCACGGCGGCGGCCATCCCCAGGTCGAGGCTGATCCGCGGCAGGGTGGCCTTGCCGGTCTCGTCGTCGTACGCGAGGAGGAGCAACTCCTCGGCGAGCGGCACACCAGTCATGGCCCGAGAGGCTAGCCGCTGAACGCCACCACCCGCAGGACAACACCCGCCGCAGGGTGGATCAGAACCGGGGCATGCCACCGAACTGGCGGTCGCCGGCGTCGCCGAGGCCCGGCACGATGAACATGCTGTCGTTGAGGCCGTCGTCGATGGCGGCGGTGACCAGTCGCAGCGGCAGGCCGGACCGCTCCAGCCGGGCGATGCCCGCCGGGGCGGCGAGCACGCAGAGCACGGTGATCTCGGTGCAGCCGCGCTCGGCCAGCAGTCGGCAGCAGTGCTCCAGCGACCCACCGGTGGCGAGCATCGGGTCGAGAACCAGCACCGGCAGGCCGGCGAGGTCCCGGGGCAGGGACTCCATGTAGGCGCGCGGCTCGAACGTCTCCTCGTCGCGGGCCAGGCCGACGAAGCCCATCGAGGACTCGGGCAGCAGTCCGAGCGCGGCGTCGGCCATCCCGAGGCCGGCCCGCAGCACCGGCACCAGCAGCGGCGGGTTGGCCAGCCGGGTGCCCTCGGTGGCGGTCACCGGGGTCTGCACCGGGTACTTCTCCACCGGGAAGGAACGCGCCGCCTCGTACACCAGCATGGTGGTGAGTTCGTGCAGCGCCGCCCGGAACGAGGAGGAATCGGTGCGTTCGTCCCGCAGGGCGGTCAGCCGCGACTGGGCGAGCGGGTGGTCAATGACGAGTACGTCCACGATCGCTCAACCTACCCGGCTCGGCTGCCGGCGCGCGGACCCCGGCCCGGACCAGCGACATCGCTCACCCGCGAGCGCTCCGACCGCGCCAGTGACCAAGATCACTCGCCGTTCGTCTGCGTAGACTTCGGGTCATGACGGCGACAACGACGTCGGCCCGGTCGGACCTCTCCGAGCTGGGACGATCCGAGACCGCTCTGCGGACCTTCCTGCACGGCCTACCGGGCGTGGACCAGGTCGGCGCGGAGCAGCGGGCGGCCCAACTCGGCACCCGATCCATCAAGACCAGCGCCAAGGCCCAGGCGATCGACCTCGCGATCCGGATGGTCGACCTGACGACGCTGGAGGGCGCGGACACCCCCGGCAAGGTGCGGGCGCTCGCCGCCAAGGCGCTGCGGCCGGATCCGGCCGACCCGTCCTGCCCGCACGTGGGCGCGGTCTGCGTCTACCCCCTGATGGTTCCGCACGTGGCCGAGGTGCTGCGCGGCAGCGGCGTACACCTGGCCAGCGTGGCAACCTCGTTTCCGGCGGGCCAGGCGCCGCTGGAGATCAAGCTCGCCGACGTCCGCGCGGCCGTCGCGGCCGGCGCCGACGAGATCGACATGGTGATCAACCGCGGCGCGTTCCTGGCCGGCCGTTACTCCGAGGTGTACGACGAGATCGTCGCCACCAAGGAAGCCTCCGGTGACGCCCATCTGAAGGTGATCCTGGAGACCGGCGAACTGGCCACCTACGACAACGTGCGCCGCGCCTCCTGGCTGGCGATGCTGGCCGGCGGCGACTTCATCAAGACCTCCACCGGCAAGGTGCCGGTCGCGGCCACCCTGCCGGTGACCCTGGTGATGCTGGAGGCGGTCCGCGACTTCCGGGCCGCCACCGGGCGACAGGTCGGCGTGAAGCCGGCCGGCGGCATCAAGACCACCAAGGACGCGATCAAGTACCTGGTCATGGTCAACGAGACCGTCGGGCCGGACTGGCTGGACCCGGACTGGTTCCGTTTCGGCGCCTCCAGCCTCCTCAACGACCTGCTGATGCAGCGCACCAAGCTGACGACCGGCGTCTACGCCGGCCCCGACTACTTCACCCTGGACTGAACACGATGTTCGAATACGCACCCGCACCCGAGTCACGCTCGGTGGTGGACCTCAAGCCCTCGTACGGGCTGTTCATCGACGGAAGGTTCGTCGACCCCACCGACGGCGGCAGCTTCAAGTCGATCAACCCGGCCTCCGAGGAGGTACTGGCCGAGATCGCCGAGGGCGGCCCGCAGGACGTCGACCGTGCCGTCCGGGCCGCGCGTAAGGCGTACGAGAAGGTCTGGGGTCCGATGGCGGGCCGGGACCGGGCGAAGTACCTGTTCCGGATCGCCCGGATCATCCAGGAGCGCTCGCGCGAGTTGGCGGTGCTGGAGTCGCTGGACAACGGCAAGCCGATCCGGGAGTCCCGGGACGTCGACCTGCCACTGGTCGCCGCGCACTTCTTCTACTACGCCGGCTGGGCCGACAAGCTGCCGCACGCCGGCTTCGGGTCCAACCCGCAGCCGCTCGGGGTGGCCGCGCAGGTCATCCCGTGGAACTTCCCGCTGCTGATGCTGGCCTGGAAGATCGCCCCGGCTCTCGCGGCCGGCAACACGGTGGTGCTGAAGCCGGCCGAGACCACCCCGCTGACCGCGTTGCTCTTCGCCGAGATCTGCCAGCAGGCCGACCTGCCGGCCGGTGTGGTCAACATCGTCACCGGGGCCGGCGAGACCGGCCGCGCGCTGGTCGAGCACGAGGGTGTGGACAAGGTCGCCTTCACCGGCTCCACCGACGTCGGCCGGGCCATCGCCCGCGCGGTCGCCGGCAGCCGTAAGAAGCTCACCCTGGAGTTGGGCGGCAAGGCCGCCAACATCGTCTTCGACGACGCCCCGGTCGACCAGGCGGTCGAGGGCATCGTCAACGGCATCTTCTTCAACCAGGGGCACGTCTGCTGCGCCGGCTCCCGGCTGCTGGTCCAGGAATCCGTCGCCGAGCAGGTGCTCGAATCGCTCAAGCGCCGGATGGCCCTGCTGCGGCTCGGCGACCCGCTGGACAAGAACACCGACATCGGGGCCATCAACTCGGCCGAACAGCTCGCCCGGATCCGGGAGCTGACCGAAGCCGGCGCCGCCGAGGGCGCGCAGCAGTGGTCACCGCCGTGCGAACTGCCGGAGCGCGGCTTCTGGTTCGCGCCGACCATCTTCACCGGGGTCACCCAGGCACACCGGATCGCCCGGGACGAGATCTTCGGCCCGGTGCTCTCCGTGCTGACCTTCCGCACCCCGGCCGAGGCCGTGGAAAAGGCGAACAACACTCCGTACGGGCTGTCGGCGGGCATCTGGAGCGACAAGGGTTCCCGGATTCTGTGGATGGCCGACCGGCTGCGTGCCGGGGTGGTCTGGGCCAACACGTTCAACAAGTTCGACCCGACCTCGCCGTTCGGTGGCTACAAGGAGTCGGGTTACGGTCGCGAGGGCGGCCGGCACGGGCTGGAGGCGTACCTCAATGTCTGAGCGGGTCGCGGTACGCAAGACGTACAAGCTCTTCGTCGGCGGGAAGTTCCCGCGCAGCGAGTCGGGACGGTCGTATCTCGTGCAGGACTCCAACGTGTCGCTGGCCTCCCGCAAGGACGCGCGGGACGCCGTGGTGGCCGCCCGCGCGGCCGTCAAGGGATGGGCCGGCGCGACCGCGTACAACCGGGGTCAGATCCTCTACCGGGTCGCCGAGATGCTGGAGGGCCGTCGCGAACAGTTCGTCGCCCTCGGCGTACCCGGCGACGAGGTCGACGCCGCGACCGACCGTTGGGTCTGGTACGCCGGGTGGTCCGACAAGCTGCCGCAGGTGTACGGCGGCGCGAACCCGGTGGCCGGCCCATACTTCAACCTGTCGGCGCCCGAGCCGACCGGCGTGGTGGCCGTGGTGGCCCCCGAGGCGCCGGCGCTGCTCGGCCTGGTCAGCGTGATCGCCCCGGCGATCGTCACCGGCAACACGGTGGTGGTGGCCGCCTCGCCGGCGGCCCCGCTGGCCGCGGTGACCCTGGCCGAGGTGCTGGCCACCTCCGACCTGCCCGGCGGGGTGGTCAACATCCTGACCGGCCGGCTGTCGGAGACCGTGCCGACCCTCGCCGCGCACATGGACGTCAACGCCGTCGATCTGACCGGGGTGACCGATCCGGAGTTGGCGGCCGACCTTGAGGTCAAGGCGGCGGAGAACCTCAAGCGGGTGCTCCGGCCGGTGCCGCCGGATCACGACTGGTCGGCCGACCCCGGTCTGCGCCGGATGACGGCGCTGCTGGAGACGAAGACCGTCTGGCACCCGAAGGGGGTCTGAGTCGGTCTACTACGGGGGGTAGGATTGTGGGGTGACTCGGCTGGGGGATCTTGAGCGTGCGGTGATGGACGTGCTGTGGGACACGGTCCCCGCCACGTCGGACGGTGTCACGGTGCGCGAGGTGGCCGACGCCCTGGCCGGTCGCGAACTGGCGTACACCACGGTGATGACGGTGCTCGATCGGCTCGCCGGCAAGGGCATGGTGCAGCGTGAACGCGAGGGCCGCGCCTGGCGTTACCGGGCGGCGGCCAGCCGGGAGGCACACATCGCCCGGCTGATGCTCGACGCGCTCGATTTGGGCGGCAGCCGGGACGCGGCGCTGGTCCGGTTCGCCCGCTCGGTCACCGGCACCGAGGCCGACGTGCTGCGCGCCGCCCTCGCCGCGGAGGCCGGGATGGCACCGGCCGAGCGCATCGAGACACCCACGGCCGACCGGGCATCGCGCCCGGACCGGGCCGGCGAGGCCGCGGAGCGGTAGGGACGACGCCGTGGCCCACCCGCTGCACTTCGCCGCCTCGATGCTGGCGTGCTGGCTGATCGCGCAGGTGCTGGCCCGCTCCACCTGGACGTGGCGCAGCCCTCGGGTGGCGATCCTCTGCTGGCAGGCGGTCGGGCTGGGCGCCGGTCTCTCCGCGATGGGCCTGCCGATCTCGCTCGGCCTGATCCCCTACCAGCGGGGCACCGGAAGCGCGCTGCTCACGCTCGCGGGCGACCTGCGCGACGGCTCCCTGCCGGCCGGTCTCGGCGCCGTGCACCTGGGGCTGGTCGGCATCGGTCTCGGCATCGGGGCGGTGCTGCTGGCCACGACGGTACGCAGCATCCACGGGGCGGTACGCGCCCAGCGTCGACACCGGGACCTGCTCACGTTGGTGGCTCGGCGGGATCCCACCGTCCCCGGGGCCCTGGTGCTCGACCACCCGGGTGCCGCCGCGTACTGCCTGCCGGGGGTGCGGCCCCGGGTGGTGGTCAGCGCCGGCACGGTCAGCCTGCTCGACCGGGCCGAACTGGAGGCGGTGCTGACCCACGAGCGGGCGCACGCCCAGGAACGGCACGACCTGGTGCTGCTGCCGTTCACCGCGCTCTGCCACGCACTGCCCTGGTTCCGTTGGGTCCGCGAGGCGCACGAGCGAGTCTCCCTGCTGGTCGAGATGCGCGCCGACGACAAGGCCCGCGAGGTGCACGCCGAGGCCCCGCTGGCCGGCGCGCTGCGCCGGTTCGCCGCCGCCGGCAACCGGATCACCCCGGCCGGCACGCTCGGCCTGGGCGACCGGGACCTGGACGTACGGGTGCAGCGGCTGCTGGTCGCCGAGCGTCCGCCCCGGTTGCTCGGTGCCGTCGCGCTCGCGATGACCACCACCGCCGCCGCCCTTCCGGTCTCCCTCTTCCTGAGCTGACCACCCTGACCACCCTGAACTAACCCTGATCTTGCCGGCTCGACCCGCGCGGGACCCGATAAGTAGCTTCGCTACGGGTAGGCTCCCTATCCTCATCGACCCCCGCCTCAGGAGAGCCGGCCATGGACACCCTGCTCCTCGCGCGCCTGCAGTTCGCCGCCACCGCCTCGGTCCACTTCCTCTTCGTGGCCGTCACGCTCGGCCTGGTCACGCTGCTGGTCGGCCTACAGACGGCGTGGGTGGTCACCGGCAACCCGCGATACGAGCGGCTCACCCGGTTCTGGGGCCAGCTCTACGTGATCAACTACGTGCTCGGCATCGCCACCGGCATCGTCATGGAGTTCCAGTTCGGGCTGAACTGGAGCGGGCTGTCGCGCTACGTCGGCAACGTCTTCGGTGCCCCGCTGGCGATCGAGACCCTGGTCGCCTTCTTCCTGGAGTCGACCTTCCTCGGCATGTGGATCTTCGGCTGGCACCGGCTGCGCCGCGGCGTGCACCTCGCGCTGCTGTACGGGGTCATGCTCACCGCGTACGCCTCGGCCTTCTGGATCATGGTGGCCAACTCCTGGCTACAGAACCCGGTCGGCTACGAGGTACGCGACGGCGTCGCCCACCTCACCGACTTCTCCGCGCTGCTGAGCAACCCGGCCCTGTGGATGGCGCTCGGGCACGTGGTGTCGGCGGCGCTGCTCACCGGCGGCCTGCTGATGGCCGCGATCAGCGCCTGGCACCTGAGCCGGCGCACCCCCGACCACGCGCTGTTCCGTACCTCGCTGCGGCTCGGGCTGGTCACCGCCGCGCTGGCGATCAGCCTCGTGCAGGGGTTCGGCTTCGCCCAGTTCGGGCCGGTGGGCGCCCTGCAACCCACCAAGTTCGACGGCAACCCGGAGGCCGACGCGCTGATCGCCGACTGGACCGCCCGATTCGGCGCCGGCGACTACCTGCCGCCGGTGCTGGCCAACGTCGGGCTCGGCTTCATGATCCTCATCGGCTTCGCTCTCGGCCTGCTCTGGCTGCTGGTGCCGCTGCTCTGGCGGGACTGGATCATCCGGCTCCGGTTTCCGCTCTGGCTGATCATGCTCAGTCTGCCGCTGCCGTTCGTGGCCCTGATCCTCGGCTGGATCGCCCGCGAGGTAGGCCGCCAGCCCTGGGTGGCGTACGGGCTGCTGCCGGTGGAGCAGGCCGTCTCACCAATCAGCCCCTGGCTGATGGCCACCTCGCTGATCGGCTTCACCCTGCTGCTCGGCACGCTCGCCGTCACCAACTGGGTGCTGCTGGCCCGACACGCCGCCCGGGGCGCCGCCGACCCCGCCCTCGGCCGCCCGCCGGCCCAACCGCCGGCCGACGACGACACCCGACCCGAGCCCGCCTTCGCCTAGGAGACCGTGATGGAGTTCGCCTGGTACGCCCTGCTCGGCCTCTTCTTCGCCGGCTACCTGGTGCTCGGCGGCTACGACTACGGCGTCGGTCTGCTGCTGGCCCGGGGCACCGACCCGGCCTACCGCCGCGCCGCACTGGCCGCCGTCGGGCCGTTCTTCCTCGGCAACGAGGTGTGGCTGGTAGCCGCCGTCGGCATCCTGTTCGGCGCGTTCCCGATGCTGGAGGGAGAACTGCTCGCCGGCAGCTACCCGGCCGTGGCCACCGCGCTGACCGGGGTGATCCTGGTGACCGCCGGGGTGCAGCTGCGCAGCCGCCCGGACAGCGGACGGGCCCGGGCCCGTTGGGATCGGGTGATCGTGGTGGGCAGCCTGCTCGCCGCGCTCGGCTGGGGCGTGGTGCTCGCCGGGCTGCTGCAGGGCGTACCGCTGGGCCCCGACGGGCACGTGGCCGGCGTGACGCACCTGTTCACCCCGTTCGCCGCCGCCACCGGGCTGGCCCTGGTCACGCTGGTCGCGGCGCACGGTGCGACCTTCCTCACGCTCCGGATGCCGGCCGCCGAGGGCGACCGGCTACGCCCACTGGCCCGCCGGCTGATCGCCTCCGCGATCGTGGCGGTCACCGCGGCCACCGTCGTCGGCCTGCTCTCCGACCGGGTACGCGCCGCCGCACAGCGCCCCCTGGTCGGCGTACTGCTGACGGTGTTGCTGATCGGTGCCCTGCTGGCGGCGCGGGCGGCGCTCGGGCGACGACGGCCCGGCGTGGCCTTCACCGCCACCGCCGTCGCGCTCGCACTGCCGGTGCTGCTGGTCGGGGCGACCCTCTGGCCCTACGTGCTGGTGTCGACCATCGAGCCGGCGGCGTCACTGACGGTAACCGATGCGGCGGCCAGCGCAGCGACCCTGCGGCTGCTGGGCTGGCTGGCGGTGCCGCTCCTGCCGGCCCTACTAGGCTTCCAGGCGATGTGCTGGTGGATTTTCCGCGGACGGACTGACGGCAGGGCCCTGGTGTACTGGTGAACCGCCGCCCATTCGACCCACGGCTGCTGCGCCGGGTCCCTGCGGCCCGACGCGACCTCGCCCTGCTCGCGCTGCTCGGCGTGCTCGCCGCCGGACTGGTCGTGGCACAGGCCACGGCGCTGGCCGTGCTGTTGGCCACGGCGTTCACCGGGCAACTGGACCGGGTCGCGCTGGCCGGTTTCGTGGCCGCCGTCGCGGCCCGCGCGCTGGTGGTGTGGGCGCAGGGCGTCGCGGCGGCCCGGGTGGCCGCCACGGTCAAGGCGGCGCTGCGGGCCGACCTGCTCGGTGCGGTGGCCCGGCACGGACCGGGCTGGGTCGCCGGGCAGCGGGCCGGGCAACTGGCCACCCTCGCCGGTCGCGGGCTGGACGCGCTGGACGCCTACTTCACCGGATACCTGCCGCAGCTGGTGCTGAGCGTCACCGTGCCGGTCGCGGTGCTGGGTCGGGTCTTCCTCGCCGACTGGAGTTCGGCGGTGATCATCGCGCTGACCCTGCCGCTCATCCCGATCTTCGGTGCGCTGCTCGGCTGGCAGGCCCAGGCCGCCACCGAGCGCCAGTGGCGGCGGCTGTCCCTGCTCGGCGGACACTTCCTCGACATGGTGGCCGGGCTGCCCACGCTTCGCGCGTTCGGCCGGGCCCGGGCACAGACCGACGCGGTGCGGCGGATGGCCGACGGTCACCGGTTGGCCACCATGAAGACGCTGCGCATCGCCTTCCTCTCCGCGCTGGTGCTGGAGCTGGTCGCCACCCTGTCGGTGGCGCTGGTCGCGGTCCCGGTCGGCATCCGGCTGCTCGACGGCGGTCTGGCCCTGCAGACCGCGCTGCTGGTGCTGCTACTCACCCCGGAGGCCTACCTGCCGCTGCGGACGGCCGGCAGCCGGTTCCACGCCAGCATGGAGGGGCTCACCGCGCTGGACGAGGCGCTCACCCTCTCCGGCTCCGCGCCGGACCCGACGACCCGGGTGGGGGCCCTGCCGGACGGTCGCGGCGAGATCCGGTTCGAGTCCGTGACCGTCGCGTACGAGCGCACCACCGCGCTGCGGGACGTCACCCTGACCATCCGGCCCGGCGAACGGATAGCGGTCATCGGCCCGAGTGGCGCCGGCAAGAGCACCCTGCTCGGCCTGCTGCTCGGCTTCGTGACGCCCACCGCCGGACGGGTCACCGTCGGCGGGATCGACCTCGCCGACGCCGACCTCGACGGCTGGCGCCGGCAGGTGGCCTGGGTACCGCAGCGGGCCCATCTGTTCGCCGCGTCGCTGGCCGACAACATCCGGCTCGGTACCCCCGACGCGCCACCCGCCGAGGTCGCCACCGCCGTCCACGCCGCCGCCCTCGACGACGTGGTCGCCGCGCTGCCCGATGGACTCGACACGCTGCTCGGCGAGCGCGGACACGGCCTGTCCAGCGGGCAGCGGCAGCGGGTGGCGCTGGCCCGCGCGTTTCTGCGGGACGCCCCGGTGGTCCTGCTCGACGAGCCGACCGCGCGTCTCGACGCCGCCGCCGAGACGGCGGTGCTGTCGGCCACCCGAAGACTGGTCGCCGGGCGCACGGCGCTGCTGGTCGCCCACCGACCCGCGCTGTTGCGCGACGCCGACCGCATCCTGCGGATCTCCGACGGCCGGGTCACCGAGCTGACGCCGGTGCGGGCCGGGGAGGCCCGATGAACGCCGGCGCCGCCCGTTCCCCCGAGCTGACCGTGCTGCGCCTCGCCCGGCCGTACCTGAAGCGGCTGGTCGGCGCCGGGCTGCTCGCCGCGGCGACCGAACTCGCCGGGCTGGCCCTGATGGCCACCGCGACCTGGCTGCTGATGACCGCCGCCGGCCAGCCGCCGCTGGATCGGCTCACCGTGGCGATCGTCGCGGTACGGGCCCTCGCGGTCAGCCGGGGCGTGCTGCGCTATACCGAGCGGCTCGCCGGTCACGACGCGGTGCTGCGCCTCATCACCGACGTCCGGGCGCGGGTCTTCGGCGCCCTGGCCGTCCGGCGCGGCGCCCCGCCGCGCAGCGGAGACGCGCTGAGCCGGCTGGTCTCCGACGTGGAGGCGGTGCAGGACCTGCTGCTTCGGGTGGTCGTACCGGCCGCCGCCGCCGGGCTGGTGAGCGTGCTGGCCGTCGGCCTGACCGTGCTCATCTCGCCGCCGGCGGCGCTCGCGCTCGCCGCCGGTCTGCTGGTGGCCGGCGTGGCCCTGCCGGCGCTGGCCACCGCCCTGACCCGGCGGGCCGCTGCCGAGGTGGCACCGCTACGGGGCGCGCTCGCCGTCGACGCGGTCGATCTCACCCACGGCGCCGCCGACCTGGCTGCCTTCGGGGCCACCGCGAGCGCGCTGGCCACCGCCCGGCAGCGGGCCCAGCGGCTGGCCCGGCTGGAACGGCGACTCGCCGCGCTCGGCTTCGCCATCGACGCCGCCGGGGTGCTGGTCGCCGGGGCCACCGCCGGTGCGGTGGTGTTCGTGGCGTTGGGCGCGGGCGTGCACGGCGTGCTGGTCGGCGTCCTGGCGGTCGGCGCGCTGGCTGCGGTGGAGATCGCCCTCGCACTGGTCGGCGCCGCCCGGCAGTGGACCGGGCTACGTTCCGGTCTGACCCGGGTCGCCCAGCTCCTGGAAGCCGTCCCGGACACCGACCCCGGCACCGAGCCCGCCGCACCGGCCGGCCGGGAAGCCGACACCGGGCCCGCCGGGGGCGTGGTTCCGGCGGAGACCCGCGACGCCCGCGAGGCCGTTGCCGCATGCGCCGTCCGGTTCGACGGGGTGACCGTCCGCTACCGGCCCGGCGCGCCCGCCGCTCTCGACGAGTTCGATCTCGACGTGCCGGCCGGCCGTCGGGTCGCGGTGGTCGGCCCGAGCGGCGCGGGCAAGAGCACACTGGCCGCCGTCCTGACCGGCGCGGTGCCTCCCGACGCCGGGCGGGTCATCCTGGACGGGCGGGACGTGTCGGGGTACCCGCCGGACGAGCTGCCCCGGTTGGTCGGCGGGCTGCTCGCCGAGGCGTACGTCTTCCACGCCACCGTCCGCGACAACGTGCTGCTCGGCCGCCCAGGGGCCGACGAGGACGCGCTGGCCGCTGCCGTCACCGCGGCCGGCCTGGCCGACTGGATCGCTGCCCAGCCGGACGGCTGGAACACGGTGGTCGGCGAGGAGGGCGGGCAGCTCTCCGGCGGTCAACGACAGCGGCTGGCACTGGCCCGCGCCCTGCTCGCCGCGCCCGGCGTGCTGGTGCTGGACGAACCGACCGAGGGCCTGGACCCGAGCGCCGCCGACGAGGTGCTCGCCTCGACGCTGGCCGCGACCCCCGCCACGCACTCGGTGCTGCTGATCACACACCGGCTCAACGGCCTCGCCGAGTTCGACGAGGTCGTGGTGGTGGACGCCGGCCGGGTCGTCCAGCGCGGCCGGCACGCGGAGCTGATCGCGGCGCCCGGCTGGTACCGCGACCAGTGGGTGTTGCAGGAGGCGGCCGAGCACGGCTACCTCGCCCTGTCGGGCTGACCCCTGCGGGATCTCCCCGAGGCCGGACACCGCTGCGCATGGCAGGGTGGAGCCATGCGGGTCGGTGCTGACGTGTTGGTCGAGGAACATCTGCGGCAACTCGCCAGTCGGCTCCGCGGGCCGCGCCGGCTGCGGGCCGACCTGTTGACCGAGGCACGACACGGGCTGCTGGACGCCGTCGAGGCGTACCGGGAGAACGGCCTGTCCAGCCGCGAGGCGTCCCGGCAGGCGGTGCTCGAATTCGGTACGCCCGAGCAGTTGGCCCCGGCCTACCAGGCCGAACTGGCGGTGGCGGCACTGCGCGGGCTGTCCCTACGGGTCGTCGCCTTCGCCTCGGCCGCCGCGATCGCCGGCGACCTCACCTGGCGCGGATCGAGTTGGAGTGACGGTCCCCGACCGCCGGCCGGATACCTGCTGCTGTCACAGTCGGTGAACTGGATCTGGGCCGGCGCGTTCCTGCTCGGCCTGGCCGGGCTGGTGCTGGTCACGGCCACCGCCCGCTCGGCGCGCCCGGGTCTCACCAGCCTGGCCCGCGCGGTGGGTGCCACGCTGACCGGTGCCGCCGCAGCGGGCGCGCTGGCCGGTGCGGGGCTGTTCACCTGGTCGATCCTGCTGTGGGACGCCGCACTCACCTGGCCGCCGATGATCATCGGCATGCTCGTCGGCGGTGCGGCGCACGTGTGGCTGGGCCGGTCGGCCCGCACCTGGCTGCTGGCGACCCGCTGACTCAGCCGGCCGGGGTCGGCGTGGTGCCCGGGTCCAGGAAGCGCCCCACCGTCGCGCTGAATTCGCGCCACCCCGACCGCTGGTCGGCCAACGCGCGCCGGCCGGAGTCGGTGAGTTCGTACGTCCGCCGTTCCCGCCCGTTGACGGTGCTCCAGGCGCTGGCGACATGCCCGGCCCGTTCCAGTCGCCGCAGCGCCGGGTAGACCGTGCCGGTGGGTAGATCGAGGCGGCCGTCGCTGCGCCCACGCAGTGCCTCGATGATGGCGTAGCCGTGCAGAGCGCCCCGTTCCAGCACGGCCAGCAGCAGGGCGTCGAGGTGTCCGTGCAGCGACTGGGCGTTCATACGTAGAGACGCTACTTGTTGGTGTGGTGACGGCGCCACCGGGGTGCGGGCATCCGTTACCCAGCGCAGCCAACTAGGGTATGTGCCCAGAGTCACCCACCGGCATCAGCACCGGTGGGCGGTAGCCCGACGCACCCGGAGGTCACCGTGGCCCGCCAGTCGCCCCAACGGCCGGACGCCGACGAGCCCGAGCTCGATGACACGACCGGCATCGCCGAGCCGGAGGTAGCCGAGCCGGACGCCGACGCGCCGACCGGCGCCGACCGCGCGCTCTGGGACGAGCTGCGGATCGAACCGGTGGAGATCGCCCTGCCCGCCGGCACCGGCTTCACCCTGCGGGCGTACCGGCCGGCGAGCGAGCTGACCCCGACCGACGTCGCCGAGCGCGACGCCGACGACCCGTTCCTCGCCCGCCGCCAGGTCGTGGAGACCGACGAGGACGAGGACGAGGGTGACGTCGTCATCCTCGACGAGGACGTCGCCCGGGACTTCGCCGAGAGCGACGACGAGGAGAAGCGGGCCAAGCGCGACGACGCCACCGGCGACGACAAAGATGCCGACGACGAGGCAGCGGCCGACGAGGACAGCGACGAGGAGGTGCCGGTCTTCCTGAGCCACCAGGGTCGGCTGCTGCTGTTCAAGACGCCCGAGTCGCTTGTGAGTTTCGTCCGGTCCGGCGCTCCCAACGACATGTCCCAGCTGGACAGTTGGCATGAACTGTCCGAACGGGTGGAACCCGCCGACATCGCACCGCTCGACGAGAACGTCTACGAGCTCGACCTCGTCGTGGAGAACCTCCGCGGTGGCCACGACACGTGGGATTCGACGCTGCTCATCGAGGCCGGCGAGGTCGCCCGCGACCTGGCATACGCCCTTCGCCTGCCTGCCGTGCTCGACATGCTCCGCAGCGGCTCCAGCCTCGACGACCTGGACGAGGCGCTGCGCTCCTCGGTCAACGGCGGGATCGGCGGTTTCATGGGTCGGCGTAGGCTGAAGAAAATCGGGGCACAAACCGCAAGTCTGGGTTGGCGCACCATCGTCGGGAAGATCTCTGCGATCGTGGACTGGCGCGACTGACCCGCACCAGGGAGCATCAGTCTCTGGCAGAGAAACCCCTGTGTCCCGGGAGGAGGACGACGCCGTGGCGCTCGTGCGCGTGTACTGCGGTCTGGCCTCGGCGGACCCGGCCGACCGACCGGTCTCGGCCGGATCGGCGCTGACGTCCGCGGTGGTCGACGACGCAGGCCGCCTGCTGCATGTCTGCGACATCAGCGACGACCCGGAGGGCTATGCCCGACTGGTCACGCTGCTCGTGGAACGCTCAGGCGGGCCGAGCGGTGCGGCCATCGCCGCCGACAGCGACGACCACATCGTCACCTCGCTGCTCAGCGCGGCCGGTCGGCCGCTGGCGATCGCCGACGACGACTCGGTCGACGACTTCGCAGAGCGGTTCGCCGACGACGACTCGCTGGAGGAGATGCAGGCACCGCCGGCCGTACGGCGGGCCGTCGGCCTCGCCCGCTCCCTGCAGGCCGGTGCACTCTCGGCCGTCACGCTGCCCGCTCCCCGGGACCTCGCCGGCTACAAGCAGGTCCTCGCCGCCCACGCCGCGTTGGCCACCGGGCGACACTCCGCCGCCGCCGCACTGCGTGAGGTGCTGCGCGAGCTCTACCCGGCGGCGTTGCGCGCCTACCCCGATCCCGCCGAGCCGATCCCGCTGGCTGTGCTGGACGCGCTGCCCGAGCCCGGCATGCTCACCGACGCGGCCGGCCGTGGCCGCGACGCGGCGGTGACCGCCGATGCCGTCACCGCTCAACTCGCGGCAGACGGCGCGGGTGACGCCGAGGCAATCGACGAGGCGGTCACCGCGCTGCGGGTCGCCATCTCCGAGACGCCGCGGCGGGCCACGGTCAATCGGGCCCTCACCTCCGCCGCCGCGGAGACCATCCGGCAGGCGGTCGCCTCCGTGCGGGCCTGCGACGCCGGCTGCGACGCGCTGGTCGGCGCGCTGCGCGCCCGCTCCGTCGGACCGCCGCAGGCGTCCGGCCGGAGGGCTGCGGCACGACGCGGCGAAACGGTCGGCGAGCTCTCGGCCGCCAGCGCGGCACCGGGCCTGCGTGCGGTCCGCCCCACCGGGCCGGAGCCGGCCGGCGGACGCCGTGGCCGGCCCGAGCCGATGCCGGGCACCGCTCCGCCGCCGTCGCCGCGGCCACTCGGACCGCCACCGGTGGCTCCCTCCCCCGTTGCCCCGCCGCCGGTCGCGCCCGCACCGATGACGCCGGCCGCCGTCGCTGGTCCGCCCGTCCCGGCGGCACCGGCGTACGGCGTCGACTCCCGCCCGACGCGCACCGACTCCCGCCCGAGGCGCACCGATTCCCGCCCGCTGCGGACCGACGGGCCGGCCAACCGGCCGGTCTCCGCACCACCCCCGCCGCCGCCCGGGATCACCCCGATCGCGCCGGCACAGCGCGGGCCGATCCCGCCCGCCGAGGCTGGTGAGCCGTTCCGCCCGACTCTCACCACCGCGGCCATCAACAGCGCGCGGGCCGAGCGTCAGCGCACCGTCATCCCGCCCCGGCCGAAGACCAACGGGGAGCCACCGGCGCCCACGGGCGGCTTCAGCGCCACCGACCTCAGTGTCCCGGTGCCGGCGCGCCGGCCCGAGGAGGAGAACGCGGCCCCGGGTTCCCGCGCCAACTGGCCGCTGGTCAACAACCCGGAGAGCCCGGCCGACGGTCCGACGCGCGCCGCCGCCCACGGCCCCTACGACGACCGGGGTCGGCGCGGCGCCGCCGAGCCCTCTCCCGAACTCGGTGCCGACCGTCGGGTGACCCCGCCGTGGCTCGCCGACGACCTGCCGCCGGAGCCACCGGTGTTGCGGCTGGTCGAGCCGCCGCCGCTGGCCGACCGGGCGCTGCGCAGCGGTGCCGACCCGCAGTCGGAGACCCCGCCGCTGCGGCTCGTCGACCGGGAGGCCGCGGAGCGCGGCAACCGGACGGTGGAGCGACTTGACCTTCCGCCGGCGCGCCGGCCGGAGCCATCGGTCGAGCACCGCACGCCGCCGATTCCCGACGAGGGTGACGGCGACCTGCTGATCTTCGCCCAGGCCAGGTCCGCCTGGTTCGTCGGGCACGGCGAGGAAGCCGACCTGGAATGGTCGACCACGGCCGACACCGGATGGCAGGCAGCCGAGCAGGCGGCCCGCCCGGCCGTCGGTGCCGAGACGACGGCCGGGTTGCCCAAGCGGGTACCGCAGGCCAACCTCGTGCCGGGCTCCCCGCTGCGTGAGGAGCGGCCGCTGCGGATCGTGCGGGACGCCGCCAGCCTCGCCGAGAACACCACCGGCTACTTCCGCGGCTGGCGCCGGGGACAGGAGATCGGCGGGTTCGCGGTCGGCGGGCGCCCGGGGCGGGAGGCCGCCGGCGGCTGGGACTTCAGCCGGGACACGGGCGACCGCGAGGACGACCGGGAATACGAGTACCGCTCCGCCGGGTACCGCTCCTGACCTTCGCCACATGGCCGTTGACCTGCGTGTTTCTGCCCACACCCGGATAATTTGACGCCGAGTCGGCAGGGCCGGAAGCATACCCGCGGAACAGCCGGCGGCAGGTCGCCGGGCGGGAAGGCGACTCATGGCGAAACCGGTAACCGGCCCATCTGTGATCACCCGTCGCGGCGTGCTGGCCGCGGCGGCGGGCACGCTGCTGCTGAGCGCCTGCGGGCGTGAGGACGAGCGCGACGCTGCCGTGACCCGGCCCACCCCCGGGCACGAACTGGTCATCGGCGCCACTCTGGAGCTGAGCGGGTCGGGCGCGGCGCTGGGGGTGGCCCAGGAGCGGGCGCTCGCCATCAGTGCGGCGACCCTCAACGAGAAGGGCGTGGCGGTCGGCAACCTCCGCCGGCAGGTACGCCTTGAGGTGCTGGACAACCGTAGTGATCCTCGGCTCGCCGCCCGGCAGGCCACCGAGCTGGGCCGACGCGACGACGTGCACGCCCTGCTCGGGACCACGCTGGCGGAGACCGCCATGTCGGTCATCGGGGCGGCACAGAAACTGCGGTTGCCGTTCGTGTCGCTGGCGTTCGGAGACTCGATCGCCGTACCGCTCGCCCAGCGTGCCTTCATCTACAAGGTCACCCCGGACGCCGGGGACGTGGCCCGCCGGCTGGCCCAGCTGGTCGCCGCCGAAGGGCTGCGCCGGGTGGTGCTGCTGGCCGAGACCGGGCTGCACGGCGACTCCGGCGTACGGGCCATGACCGGGGCGTTGCGTACCGCCGAGGTCGGCCTGGCCCGCACCGTACGGCTGCCCGCCTCGGAAGGTGGCGCGGCCGGCGCCGCTGAACAGGCCGTGGCGGCCCAGGCGGACGGTGTGGTGGTGTGGGCCACCGCGCCGCGCTCCGGTGCCGCTGCGCGGGCACTACGCGAGGCCGGACACCGCGGCGAGCTGTTCTTCGACGCCGGCGCGGTCGCCGAGGAGACCCTGGAGAGCCACAACCTGCGCGCCGTGGAGGGTTCCTACGCCGTACACCCGTCCTCGCTGGGCGGCTCCACGATCGCCAACAGCAGCGCCACCGGACGCGCCCACCGCAATCTCGTCTCGGAGTACATCCGCCGGCACGGCGCCTACAGCGGCTTCGCGCCGTACGCCTCGGACGCCCTGCTGCTGATCACCACGGCGGCTCGGCTGGCCGACAGCGTGGACCGTGGGCGGCTGCGGGCGTACCTGCAGAACCAGGTCACCGACGGCATGGCGGGGATGTACTCGTTCACGCCGATCCGGCACAGCGGCATGGAGCGCCATTCCCTCGGCGTGTACCGCGTCGACGGCGGTGTCTGGAACCGGCTCAGCTGACGGCGGCGGTGCCCCGGCGGTCCGCCGGACACCGCCCGAACCTGGTCACGGACAGCAACCAGCGCCCGGTGTCGACGTAAGCCGTCACCGGGCGCTGGAACGCGCTCGTCAGGCCGGGGCGACGGCGCGCGTACGGCGCATCGTCAGCACGTACTCGACCAGCGAGATCAGCACGTGCTTCGTCGACTCCCGGTTCCGGGCGTCGCAGGCCACCACGGGAACGTGCGAGGAGATCGCGAGCGCATCCCGGACGTCCTGCGGGTCGTGGTACTGCATCCCGTCGAAGCAGTTGATGGCCACCAGGTACGGCAGCCGCCGGTGCTCGAAGAAGTCGATCGCCGCGAAGCAGTCGGCCAGCCGGCGGGTATCCACCAGCACCACCGCGCCGATCGCGCCCCGGACCAGTTCATCCCACATGAACCAGAAACGGGTCTGACCCGGCGTACCGAACAGGTACAGGATCAGGTCACGATCGATCGAGATGCGACCGAAGTCCATGGCCACCGTGGTCGTCGTCTTGCCCGGCACCTGCCGGGTGTCGTCGACGCCGACCCCGGCGGAGGTCATGATGGCCTCGGTGGTCAGCGGCGTGATCTCCGAGACCGAGCCGACCAGCGTCGTCTTGCCGACGCCGAAGCCACCGGCAATAACGATCTTCGCCGACGTCACGCGACCGCTCGGGGTCGGCGGGCGGTGCGACATGTCAGAGCCTGCGAAGTCCACTCAGCACCCTCTCCAGCAATTCAGTGCCCACCGCGTCGTCCGAGTCGTCCAGGATGGTCGGCTCGTGGACTGCGACCAGGCCGTCCGTCGCCATGTCGGCGATGAGCACTCGGGCCACGCCGAGCGGAAGCTGCATTCTCGCCGCGATCTCGGCGAGTGACTGCACGCGTCCGTCACAGAGCGCGGCGATGTACTGGTGCTCACGGCCTTGGCCACCATTGCCAGTGGCAGCGGCCCGACCGCGCACCGTCGTCTCGACCAGCGCCTCCAGGGCGATGTCGAGGCGGGGACGGGTACGACCGCGGGTTACGGCGTATGGACGGACCAATGCGCCGGTCGGCTCGTCACGATCGGTCATGTCGCCGCTCACCTCCTTCGTACCCGGCACCGGCTCGCACCGGTGCTACCCGTCGTATGCAGTGTTTCTGTCCAGCCTGCAAACCGGCCGGCGTGACGATCAGCCCATCATTCCCACAGCCGTACGGGGCTGCGGGGTCAGGGCGTCGCCCACCCGGTCGACGAGCAGGGCCATCTCGTAACCGACCTGTCCCACGTCGCTGCTTCGCGCGGCGAGCACCGCGAACGACGAGCCGTCGGAAATCGACATCAGGAACAGGAAGCCATTGTCCATTTCGACCACGGTCTGTAGCACGGCGCCTCCCTCGAAGCACCGGGCCGCGCCCTGGGTCAGGCTGACCAGACCGGAGGCGATCGCCGCCAACTGGTCTGCCCGGTCCCGAGGAAGGTCTCGTGACGACGCCAGGAGCAGGCCGTCCGCGGAGACGGCTACCGCATGCGCGACACCGGGCACCCGATCGGCGAAGTTGGCCAGCAGCCAACCGAGGTCCTGCGTACTAGTCATCCTTCTTGCTCCTTCTGCCCGCTCCCGGCCACCGGGCCTGAGCCAGACTGCGAGGATTGCTGCCCGCCCGAAGTTCCCTCCGGGCCGGTCGGGTTGCTGTCCGAGGGGCTGGTACGGCCCCGCTGGACACCCCGGTGGTAAGCGGAGAGCAGGCCGCGCACCGACTCCGGGTTGCGTCGCTGCACAGAGGTGGTCGGCTTCTCCACCGCACCCGGTACGAGCTGCGCCATCGGCGTACGCTTCGGCAGCCCGGTCTCGGTGGTGCCGCTGGGCGGCACCTGACTGGCCTTGGAGGCCGCCCGCCAGCCGTCATCGGCAGCAGTCTGCCAGATGCTCTCCTGCGACGTCGGACGGTGCGGGGGCTTGCTCTCGGCGGCGCCGGGACGACGTCCGCCGCCCGCCGCGCCGTTTCCGCCCGCGGCCGTCGGAGTCTCTGCCATCGGTGCGTTACCTGTCGTCCCAGTTGAGGTCTGCTGTGCGGGTCGACCCGCGACGTCGACCGTCGAGATCTGCTGGGTCACCGCACCGGTCGTCGCCGGCTTCCGGTTGGCCGCCGACTCCTCCGCGCCCGTACGACGGGTGCGGAACCAGGCCGACTCCAGCTCCCGGAAGATCGGCAGCTCCATCGTCTCGTCCGCGTACCGCTGCCGGTTCTGGCCCTGCGGCGCGGGCGTTGCCGGCTGCGTCGGCCTGGCCGCCGGTGACGCCTGACGCTGCACCCGGGGCAGCTCGGTGGTCATGTCCAGCGCGGCGGCCAGCCGCTCGGGCACGGGCGGAGCGGCCGGCTCCGCGGCCACCGGCGGCCATGCCGGCGGCGCGGAAGGTCCGCCGGCGGCGGGTGCCGCCGAGACGGGTCGCTGGGGCAGCGGTCCGCCGGGCGGCGTCGACACCGGCGAGTTGTAGTTCGGCGAGGCCGAGACCGGGGACGACGACACGGGCTGACCGGATACCGGAGCGGCCGAGACCGGCGGGGCGGAGTAGGGCGTGCCCGACACCGGCGGCGCCGAGACCGGCGGCACCGGAGGGGCCGACACCGCCGGCGGGGCGTACGGACCGGCCTCGGGGCTGCTGGGCAGCTGGCGCGGGATGTGCGGCTGCTGGCCGGTGACGGCCGGATCGTCGTTGGAGCGGCGCTGCGGCAGCGGGTCGACCGGGTGGCCGTTCGACGTACGGGACGCGAAGTTGTCGCCGCCGGTGGCACCGGTCAGGTCCGACCAGGCGGGCAGGTTGCCCACGGTGGCCGGCGTGCCGGAGCCGTTGCGGCTGGCCGGGTCGAAGGGCCGGCCACCGAGGGTGACCTGGTTGCCCGAGCCGCCGGACGGGCGAGCGGCGGGCACATTGGCACCGTTGCCGAGCGCGGGCAGCGCGCCGAACGTCGGTGTCGGCCCGGACGGGCCGAACGACGAGCTCTGCGGCAACGCGGGGCCGGCCGAGGCGGGCAACGCGGGAGGCTGCTGCCCCCGGCCGGACAACGCCCGGGGCACCAGCACGGTCGGCGGCAGCGTGACCTCGGCGACGGCGCCCCGGTCGCTACCGGGACGCAGCTCGACCTTCACGCCGTGCCGGGACGCCAGGCGGGCCACCACGACCAGACCCATCATCCGCGAGACGGCGACGTCCACCTGCGGGGGCGTGGCCAGGCGCTCGTTGAGGTCGGCCAACTGCTCGGCACTCATGCCGATACCCCGGTCCTCCACGTACAGGGAGGCGCGGTCACCGACCCGGCGGGCCTCGACCAGCACCTGCGAGTCCGGCGGCGAGAACGCGGTGGCGTTGTCGAACAGCTCGGCGACGAGGTGCACCAGGTCGTTGACGGCGTGCGCGGAGACCTCGATGTCCCGGTCGATCACCCCGAACTCGATCCGGGTGTAGTGCTCGACCTCGGACTGGGCGGCCCGCAGCACGTCGATCAGCGCGGCCGGCTCCCGCTGCACGCGGGTCGAGTCGGCACCGGCGAGCACCAGGAGGTTCTCGTCGTTGCGGCGCATCCGGGTGGCGAGGTGGTCCAGCTGGAACAGCTCGGCCAGCCGATCCGGGTCCTCCTCGCCGCGCTCGAGCCGGTCGAGGTGGCCGATCAGGCGGTCGACCAGGATCTGGGACCGACGGGCCAGGTTGACGAACATGGTCGCGACGGACGCCCGCAGTGCGGCCTGCTCGGCGGCGGTGCGGACCGCCTCCAGGTGGACCGCGTTGAACGCCTCGGTCACCTGGCCGAACTCGTCCTTGCTGCGCACCGGCAGCGGTTCGGCGATCTGGTTGGCCAGCTGGACCGGGGAGAGCTGCCCGGTGACCTGCGGGTCGCGCAGCCGGGCCACCGCCTGGGGCAGTCCGTACTGGGCGATGGAGAGCGCGCCCTGGCGCAGCTCGCGCAGTGAACGGGCCATCGAGCGGGCCAGCAGGTAGGCCAGGAAGATCGCCAGCAGCAGCATCGTCAGCAGCAGGCCGGTCTCCAGGAACACCGTGCGCTGCACGTCCGAGCGGAGTTGGCCGGCCTCGGTCACCACGTCGGAGTCGAACTTCGACTCCACCGAGCGGATCAGCTTGCCGTTGGCGACCAGCGCCGCGTCCCACTGCTCGGGGGTGAAGGAGATGCCCGCGAGGTTCTGGGAGGTGTCGGCGTTGACCTGGCTGATGTAGATCGTCGCCTGCCGGCGGTCACCACCACCGATGGTCTGGGCGTGGAACTCCGCGTCCGCCTCGGTGGCGACCGCGTTGAAGCTCTGCTGCGCCTGCTGCTGACCGGTCTCGCTGGAGATGTAGTCGGTACGCAGGGTCGCGCTCATGCCGTTCAGGATCAGGGCCCGGTGCACGACCACCCGGCGGACCGAGAGCCATTCCTTCTCCCGGGCCACGGCGGCTGCGGTCCGCATCCGGTCGCTCAGGTCGTTGTCGCCGGCCAGCTGGCTGGCCGAGTCCCGGATGGTGAGCAGCTGGTTGATCAGCTCGTCGTAGGACTGGAGCGCGTCAGTGATCTTGAACTTGCCGTTGAGCACCTGACTGCGGGTGCCCGGCAGGTCACCGAGGCCGTCGTCGATCTGACCGAGCAGGCCCTGCAGGCTGACGGGCAGGTCGGTGAGGTCGGACCGCTGCTGGGAGTAGGGGCCCTTGACCTCGTCGACCCGGGAGGCGACCTCGTTGTAGAGGGCGGTGTTCTGCTTCTTCTCCGCCGACTCGCCCTGACTCGCCTGCTGCGGCGCCACGCCCAGCAGCAGCACGGCGGCGGTCCGTTCGTCCTGCAGGCCGTCCACCAGCTCACCAGAGTGACCGATCAGCTCGGCGAGGTCGCCGGCCCGGTTCGCGTCGCTCAGGGCATCCAGGTGGTCTACCAGACCGCTGGTGCCCACGACGACCGTGGCAATGGTCGGCACGATCATGATGAGACCGAGCTTGGACCAGATCGGCATGTCGCGGAGCCGGCCTGCCGGCCGGCTCAGACGCGACAGGAAGGAACCTGCCGTCTTCGGCCGTTTGCTCACGTCACCGCCCTCGTGATTGCAGCGTCCGCGTTGCCCTCGGGCAACGCCCAGCAGCCGACCCGGCGGGTCAGACCATCCGAGATTCCATCACGTGACTCCGGAAAGAGAAAGCCCAGGTTGGCCGCAGCCGGAGGTGTGATGAGATGTTGATGCAATTTGATCGCGGTCCGTCTGTCCGGAGTCACTAAAAGTAATGAAAACCCCGCACCGAGTTGTCCTTCTTGCCGGCCCTTCGGGCTCAGGAAAGTCGTACATAGCGCAACAGACCGGGCTCCCGGTGCTCTGTTTGGACGATTTTTACAAGAATGGTGATGACCCAACGTTACCGCGCCAGAACGGCCAGATCGACTGGGAGTCGCCCGGTTCGTGGGACGCCAAAGCGGCTGTCGAGGTCATAGACCAACTGGCTCGGCACGGTCGGGCGGACGTGCCCGTCTACGCGATCAATGAGGATCGCCGGGTGGCCACTCGGCGCTTCGAGCTGACCACTTCGCCACTTTTCGTGGCCGAAGGGATCTTCGCCGCCGAGATCGTCGAGGAGTGCCGACGACGCGGTCTGCTCGCCGGGGCGTACGCCCTGCGCCGGCCGCGCGGCGCGACCTTCCTCCGCCGGCTCGCCCGGGACCTCACCCAACAGCGCAAGGGCCCGCAGGTGCTGCTGCGGCGGGGTGTGGCACTGCTGCGAGCCGAGCCGGCGGTGCTGCGCCGACAGACCGGGCTCGGTGCGGAGGCCGCCCGTGGCCGGGACGTGCTGCGCCGGGTGGCCGGCCTGCTCGCCGCCGGGCACCCGCCCGCCCGCTGAGCCGTCGGCTCAGGCGAGCAGCTTCGCGTACGCCGGCTTGATCACCTCGTCGATGATGCGCAGCCGCTCGTCGAACGGGATGAAGGCGCTCTTCATCGCGTTGATGGTGAACCACTGCAACTCCCGCCAGCCGTAGCCGAACGCGTCGACCAGCAGAGCCATCTCCCGGGACATCGACGTGCCGCTCATCAGCCGGTTGTCGGTGTTGACGGTGACCCGGAACCGCAGATCCCGCAGCAGCCCGATCGGGTGCTCCGCGATCGACGGGGCGGCGCCGGTCTGCACGTTCGACGACGGGCACAACTCCAGCGGGATCCGCTTGTCCCGCACGTACGCGGCCAGCCGGCCGAGCCGCGGCTCGGCACCGGTGGTGATGTCGTCGACGATGCGTACGCCGTGGCCGAGGCGGTCCGCGCCGCACCACTGGATCGCCTGCCAGATCGAGGGCAGCCCGAACGCCTCGCCCGCGTGGATGGTGAAGTGGAAGTTCTCCCGCTGGAGGTACTCGAAGGCGTCCAGGTGACGGGTGGGCGGGAAGCCCGCCTCCGCGCCGGCGATGTCGAAGCCCACCACCCCCTGGTCGCGGTGCCGTACGGCCAACTCGGCGATCTCCTGCGAGCGGGCCGCGTGCCGCATCGCGGTCAACAGCGTGCCGACCCGGATCGGGGTACCGGCCTCGGCGGCGAGGGCACTGCCCTCGACAAAGCCGGCCAGCACCGCCTCGACCACCTCGTCGAGGGTCAGGTCCTGCTCCAGGTGCTGCTCCGGGGCGAACCGAACCTCGGCGTAGACCACCCCGTCGGCGGCCAGGTCGAGAGCGCACTCCCGAGCCACCCGACGCAACGCGGAGGCCGTCTGCATCACCGCGACCGTGTGGGCGAACGTCTCCAGGTAGCGCTCCAACGAACCCGAGTCGGCCGCCGCCGCGAACCATCGTCCCAACTCGGCCGAGTCCGTCGTGGGTAGGTCGTGACCGACCTCCGCGGCCAGGTCGACGATCGTCTCGGGCCGCAGTCCGCCATCCAGGTGATCGTGCAGCAGCGCCTTCGGTGCCCTGACGATGTTCTCGTATCCGATACTCGCGCTCATCGCCGCTCACCCCGCTCGCAACCCATGCCCAGACCCTAGTCCGCGCCGCCCGGCCGCCGGCCGTGGACCCGGCCGGACACCTGCCTAGACTCGACGCGTGAGGCAGCCGTGATGGACCCCAGCGTCGTCGACCGGCTGCGCTGCCCCGTCTGCGGCGAACCGCTCGCCGAGGCCGCCACCGGCGACTCCCGGGCGTTGCGGTGCCCACGCCGGCACAGCTTCGACATCGCCCGGCAGGGCTACGTCAACCTGCTCGCCGGCCGCAGCCCGCACAGCGGGGACAGCACCGAGATGGTCACCGCTCGGGCGGACTTCCTGGCCGCCGGGCACTACGACGTCATCTCCACCGCGCTCGCCGACGCCGCCCACGACGCCGCTCCCGCCGGGGCGTACCCGCTGGTGGTGGAGCCCGGCGCGGGCACCGGGCGGCACCTCGCGGCGGTGCTGGCGGCGCTGCCGGCGACGCACGGTCTCGCCCTGGACGTCTCCAAGCCGGCCCTGCGCCGGGCCGCCCGCGCCCACCCCCGCGTCACCGCGGCGCTCGCCGACACCTGGCAGCGGCTGCCGCTGGCGGACGCCTCCACGGCGCTGCTGCTGAACGTCTTCGCGCCGCGCAACGGCACCGAGTTCCACCGGGTGCTCGACCCGGCCGGGCGGCTGCTGGTGGTGACGCCGGCCGCCGACCATCTCGCCGAGCTGGTCGGCGCCCTCGGCCTGCTCCGGGTCGACCCGGCCAAGGCGGACCGGGTCGCGGCCAGCCTGGGCGGGCACTTCACCGAGGAGTCGACCGCCGTGCACCGGCGGGTGCTGACGTTGACCGGCCCGGAGGTGACCACCCTGGTCGGCATGGGCCCGAGCGCCTGGCACACCGACCCGGCCGGGCTGGCGGCCCGGATCGCCGCCCTGGGCGAGCCGGTCCGGGTGACCGTGGCCGTCCGGCTCGGCGTCCACCGGCCGCGCTGACCCTAGGTGGAGAGGTCGACCTCTTCCCAGCCCGGCGGCTCCTCGTGGTAAGGCCCCCGCAGGATCACCGCCCATTCCAGCGCCCACCGCCGCTGACCGATCGCGTGGGCGTCCACCAGGCCCGGCATCGACCGACCGACCCGGTCCACCTCCAGGTACGCCCAGTCCAGGCAGTAGTAGAGGTCGAGCAGGGCCGCCGTGTCCGCCGGGTGCTGCGGCGCGGTGAGGATCCGGGAACGCCACTGCCGGAAGGTCTCCCCCTCGGCGATGTTCGGCAGCCGCTCCACCAGCCGCTCGTCGGCCGGCATGGTGGGATCGAGCTGCTTGGTCAGGCCGAGCACCCAGGCCAGCGAGAACAACGCGTCGTGGTGCAGGACGAAGGAACGGTGGTCGCCCTTGGCGCCGGTGACGAACTGGAACTCCGGCGGCGTGACCATCTCCACCAGGTGGGAGGCGAGCAGCCAGCTCATCGCGGCCTGCGGCGGCAGGCCGAAACAGCGGGCCAGGATCAGGTGCAGCACCGCGATCCGCGCCTCGATCTCCGCCGTCGGCCGCAGCTCTATCTCGTCACCCGGCTCCCAGACCAGCGGGAACTGTCGCGGTGGCAGGGGCAGCCGCAGCCGGGACAACTCCTCCAGGCTCGCCTCACGCACCTCGCGGGGATCGGGGGCAGGCACGATCACGGCAACATCCCTGTCTGCTCACGACGTCTCGGCGCCGACGGTCCCCCTGGCCTGCGAGAATAGCGGTCCCGAAGGCCGGGCACCATGGGGTCTGGCCAGGGTTTCGTTACTCGACGCGTTCGATCACCAACGGCACACCGACCGGCGGTCGGGCCGCGATGGTCACCGCCCGGGCCGCCTCCGCCAGCGCCGGCGGGATCCGCTCCGCCTGCTCGGCCCGCAGCTCGTAGAGGGGTTCTCCGGCCCGGACCGGATCACCGGGGCGCTTGTGCAGCAGCACACCGGCCGGCACGCTGACCGGGTCCTCCTTGCGGGCCCGTCCCGCGCCGAGTCGCCACGCGGCCACCCCCATGGCGTACGCGTCGACCGCCGCGACGTAACCGTCCGCGTCCGCGCGTACCACCTCGACTTCGGCCGCCTCGGGCATCGGCGCGTCCGGGTCCCCGCCCTGGGCCCGGATCATCGACCGCCAGGCGTCCATCGCGCGCCCGTCGAGTAGCGCGGCGGCGGGGTCGGCGTCGGGCAGCCCCGCCGCGTCGAGCATCTCCCGGGCCAGCGCCAGGGTCAGCTCCACCACGTCGGCCGGTCCACCACCGGCCAGCACCTCGACGGACTCGGTGACCTCGATTCCGTTGCCGATGGCCCGTCCGAGCGGGGTGGACATGTCGGTGAGCAGGGCGACGGTCCGCACGCCGTGCGCGCCGCCCAGCTCCACCATCGTCCGGGCCAGCTCGCGGGCGTCGTCGACCGACTTCATGAACGCACCGGAGCCGACCTTCACGTCCAGCACCAGCGCTTCGGTGCCCTCGGCGATCTTCTTGCTCATGATCGAGCTGGCGATCAGCGGGATCGCCTCGACGGTGCCGGTGACATCGCGCAGCGCGTACAGCTTGCGGTCCGCCGGAGCCAGCCCGGACCCGGCGGCGCAGATCACCGCGCCGATGTCCCGCAGCTGGGCGGTGAACTCCTCGTTGCCCAACGCCGCCCGCCAGCCCGGGATCGACTCCAGCTTGTCCAGCGTGCCGCCGGTGTGCCCGAGCCCGCGTCCGGACAGCTGCGGAACCGCCGCCCCACAGGCCGCCACCAGCGGGGTGAGCGGCAGAGTGATCTTGTCGCCGACCCCGCCGGTCGAGTGCTTGTCGACGGTCGGCCGGGTCACCGACGACAGGTCGAGCCGCTCGCCGCTGGCGATCATCGCGGCCGTCCAGCGGGCGATCTCCGGGCCGGTCATCCCGTTCAGCAGGATCGCCATGGCCAGCGCCGACATCTGCTCGTCGGCCACCACCCCCCGGGTGTACGCGTCCACCACCCAGTCGATCTGCGCGTCGGACAGCACCCCCCCGTCCCGCTTGACCCGAATAACATCAACAGCCGTAAACCCACTCATCTTTGAGTCCAATCAGTCATTTCACGTCGGCAGGACGCCCACCCCGGTAAACAGCCAGGGGTAATCTCCCGCCCGACCGACAACTCGTCCGAACCGACGCGACGCCGGTGACCCCGACGGGCCGGGGCCGACCGTGCCCGGCGGAGGGATCAAGCCTGACCGCCCGGAGCCGGGTACGGTCGGCCCCGGCCCCGGCGCTACCACCGACAACGATCAATCGCCCCAGCGGACCGGAATCTCCAACGGCGGCTCGCCATCGCCCGCCCAGAAGATCGTGCCGGACGCGTCCACCACCACCACCCGGGGCGTACGCGCCAACCCCCAGCCGATCGCCTCGGCCGGATCGTCCCAGCTCGGCCCCTCTTCCAGCACCCCGGTCTCGGCGCCGGCGTCGTCACCGGCCGAGCGCTCCCAGTAGGCCGTCCAGACCTGCTGGCCGGCCGACAGGTCGGGGTGCACGAAGACGGTGCCGCGTCCCCGCCAGGCGGCCAGCCGGTCGGGCACCACCGGCACCGGCCGCTCGCCGGTGACCGCCTCGATGTCGGCCACGTCGAAGGCGTGCGGCAGCAGTTCGGCCATCCGCAGCGGGCCGCTCTTCGCCTCGATGAGGCATTCCGGTCCGCCCTGCTCCCAGAGCAGCTGCCGGCAACGCCCGCACGGCATCAGCGGCTCGCCGGTGGCGTCGACGCAGGACAGCGCCACGATCCGGCCCCCGCCGGTGGCGTGCAGCGAGGAGACCACGCCACACTCGGCGCAGAGCACCACGCCGTACGCGGCGTTCTCCACGTTGCAGCCGACCACGACCCGGCCGTCGTCGACGAGTGCCGCCGCCCCCACCGGAAACTTGGAGTACGGCACGTACGCGTGCCGCATCACCTCGGTCGCGGCGCTCCGCAGCCGTTCCCAGTCGATCTCCATGGTCCGCTCCCTGGGTCAGCCCTTGATGTACGGCTTGCCGTCGGCGGCCGGTGCCCGCACCCGGCCGACCAGCCCGGCCACGGCCAGGATCGTCGCCAGGTACGGCAGCATGGCCAGGAACTGGCCGGGGATCACACTGTTGATCGCACCGAGGTAGGTGGCCAGCTGGTCGGCGAAGCCGAAGAAGAGCGCGGCGAGCAGCGCTCCGGTGGGGCTCCACCGGCCGAAGATCAGTGCGGCCAGGGCGATGAAGCCCTTGCCGCCGATCATGTTCTTGGTGAACGAGTAGAGCGCCAGCGTGTACGAGGCACCACCGATACCGGCGACCGCTCCGGCCAGGATCACGTTGCGATAGCGCAGCCCGAGCACCTTGACGCCCAGGGTGTCCGCCGCCGTCGGGTGCTCACCGACCGACCGGGTGCGCAGACCCCACCGGGTACGGAACAGCGCGATGTGGATCACGAGCACCAGCAGCAGGGCCAGGTAGAGGAAGATGTTGCCCCGGAACAGCGCCGGCCCGAGCACCGGGATGTCCGACAGCAGCGGGATCTCCCAGTTGCTGAACCGCGGCGCGCTGTTGTAGCGGGCAGCGTCGGTCTGCATCAGCCGCTCGTAGAGGAAGCCGGTGATGCCGAGCGCCAGCAGGTTGAGCACGATGCCCATGACCACCTGGTCGACCAGGTAGCGGATGCTGAACACGGCCAGCAGCAGCGAGATGAACGACCCACCGAGCGCGGCGGCGAGCAGCCCCACCCAGACGCTGCCGGAGATGCTGCCGAACAGCGCACCGCTGAAGGCGCCCATCAGCAGCTGCCCCTCGATGGCCACGTTGACCACACCGGAGCGCTCGCAGAGCACGCCGGCCAGCGCACCGAAGATCAGCGGCAGGGCGAGCAGGAAGGTGCCCCGCACGATGTTGACCAGCGGCATGAAGTTCTGCCCGGTCGGTGCGGCGGAGACCTGCCAGCACAGGAAGGACAGCACGAAGGCGACCAGACCGACGGCGAGCGCCGGGATGAACCAGCGTTTCGGCAGGCCGACGAGCATCGCCGCACCGGCGGCCAGCGTGACCAGGCCGAAGATGATCGCCCCGACCGTGCCGTTGACCTCCAGCGCAGCGCCGGCGGCGTCCTCGCTGAGCGTGAAGCGGGCCTGCTCACCGGTGGCCAGTGCCCCGAACAGCACCGTGGCCAGCAGGCCGAGGGCCAGCAACACCAGGCCCACCTTGCGGGTACGGGTCCAGAAGCCCTCGTCGACGGGCGCGACCGCGACGTCGGGAACAGCCATGGTGGACATGCCTCACCAGCCCTTCGCGAGGCTCGTCTGCAGCCGGGCGGCCCGCGCGGCCCGGAGTTGGAAGATCGCCTTCACCAGGGCCGGCGCGGCGATGAAGATGACGATCAGCGCCTGAAGCACGGTGACCAGCTCCAGCGAGATCCCGGAGTACGACTGCATCCGGTTGCCGCCGGCCTGCAACGCGCCGAACAGCAGCGCGGCCAGCGCCACGCCCCAGGGTTTCACCCGGCCGAGCAGGGCGACGAGGATGCCGTCGAAGCCGATCTGGGCGACGACCAGGGGGGTGAGGGCGGCGGCGGTGGTGCCCAGCACCATCTGCGAGCCGCCGAGCCCGGCCAGGGCCCCGGCGAAGACCATGATCAGCACGTAGGTCCGGGTGACGCTGATGCCCGCGGTCCGGGCGGCGTCCGGGTTGGCCCCCACCGCCCGCAGCTCGAAGCCGAGCGTGGAGCGGTTGAGCAGCCAGGCGACCGCCCAGGTGGCCAGCACGGCCAGGAGGATGCCGGCGTGTGCCCGCAGCCCGTCACCGAACAGTCGCGGCAGCTGGGCGGAGGTGTCCACCGACCGGCTGATCGCGTCGGTACGGTTTGGGTCCTGCACCCCGCTCTGCACGATCAACCAGGTCAGGAAGTAGACCGCGATGTAGTTGAGCATGATCGTGTTGATCACCTCGTGCGCGCCGGTCCGCGCCTTGAGGATGCCCGGGATGAAGCCCCAGATGGCACCGCCGAGCGCGCCGGCCAGCACCGCGACCAGCAGGTGCAGCCCGGGTGGCAACGGCAGCAGGAAGCCGGCCAGCGCGGCCAGGATGACACCCATGGTGGCCTGCCCCTGGGCGCCGATGTTGAACAGGCCGCCCCGGAAGGCCAGCGCCACCGACAGGCCGGTGAAGACCAGCGGCGCGGTGTAGGTGAGGGTCTCCGAGATCGGGCTCAGCGCCGAGTTGAAGCTGTTCGCGGCCGGGTCGAAGACGGAGCCCTTGAACAGGTTCGCGTACGCCTCGCTGACCAGCGTCCAACTGGCGTTGATCGCGTCCGACGGTCGGGCGGTGATGTACGCGTAGGTGGCCAGCACGTCCGGATCAGAAACGATCATCAGGATCGCGCCGACGATCATCGCCAGCACCAGCGAGAGCAGGGTCACCGTGAACGTGTTGGCGGCCCACAGGTTCTCCAGGAACAGCCGCCCGAGGGTGGGGCGCTGCTCGTGCCCGCCTGGCGTGGTGGCCGACTCGGCGCGCTCGGTGTTGCCGAGCGCGGTCCGGCCGGCCTGCTCCTCACTCGCCGGTTCCTTGTCCGGGGAACTCGACTGTGGCTCGTCGGTCATGCTTTCTCGTCCTCGCTACCTGGACCCTCGGGGGCCGCGGCCACGCCGTCGGTGGTGGCTGTCGTGTCGCGGTCGGTGGTCGCGGCCGTGCCGCCGCCGGACACGGCGTCGGCGTCGGTGGTCGCCGCCTCGCCCCGGTCGGTGGTCGCCACGTCGCCGCCCTCGGCAACCGACGCGCGGTCCGGGGAACCGCCCGTCGCGTCGGGGCTGATGCCCGCCATCAGCAGACCGATCTCCTCGCGGGGGGTGTCCGGGCCGACGACGCCGATGATCCGCCCGCGATACATCACCGCGATCCGGTCGGCCAGTCCGATCACCTCGTCCAGCTCGCTGGAGACCACCAGCACGGCGGTGCCGATGTCGCGCTCGCGGATGACCCGGCTGTGGATGAACTCGATCGAGCCGACGTCGACGCCCCGGGTGGGCTGGGCGGCGATGAAGAGCTTCAGCGGCCGGGACAGCTCCCGGGCCACGATCACCTTCTGCTGGTTTCCGCCGGACAGGGTGCCGACCAACGCCTCGGCCGAGGAGGTGCGTACGTCGAACTGCTCGATCCGCTCCCGCGCCGACTTCGTGATCGCGTCCGGCCGCAGGGACAGGCCCCGACCGAACGGCGGCCGGTCGTACATGTCCAGCACCAGGTTCTCGGCGACGCTGAACTCCTTGACCAGACCGTCGACGCTGCGGTCCTCCGGCACGTAGCCGACGCCCGCCTGGAGCACCTTCTTGGTCGACCAGCCGTCGACCCGCTGGCCGGCGAGGCTGACCGTGCCGGCGAGCACCGGGCGCAGACCCATGATCGCCTCGATCAGCTCGGTCTGGCCGTTGCCCTGCACGCCCGCGACGCCGAGCACCTCTCCCGCGCGTACGGTCAGGTCGACGCCGTCCACCGCGCGGACCTGCCGGTCGTCGTCGACGACCAGGCCGGAGACCTCCAGGACGGGCTCGCCCGGGGTGGCCGGGGTCTTGTCCACGGTGAGCCGGACGGTACGGCCGACCATCAGCGCGGCCAGCTCGTCGCGGCTGGCCTCCGGCGACGCCGTGCCCACGGTCTTGCCGCGCCGGATCACGGTGATCCGGTCGGCGATGGCCTTGACCTCGCCGAGCTTGTGGGTGATGAAGACGATCGACTTGCCGGCGGCCTTGAGTGACCGCATCACGGCGAGCAGTTCCTCGGTCTCCTGCGGGGTGAGCACCGCCGTGGGCTCGTCCAGGATGAGCAGGTCGACGTCGCGGGTGAGCGCCTTGACGATCTCCACCCGCTGCTGCACGCCGACCGGCAGGTCCTCGATCACCGCGTCCGGGTCGACCCGCAGGTTGTAACGCTCGGACACCTCGGCGACCTCGCGCCGGGCCCGGCGCCGGTCCAGGAACCCGGCGATGCCGCCGCGCACCTGTTCCGCACCGAGCATGATGTTCTCGGTGACGGTGAAGACCGGCACGAGCATGAAGTGCTGGTGCACCATGCCGATGCCAGCCGTGATCGCGTCGGAGGGGCCGCGCAGCTTGAGCGGCTTCCCGTCGACCAGGATCTCGCCCTCGTCGGGCTGGTAGAGCCCGTACAGCACGTTCATCAGGGTCGACTTGCCCGCGCCGTTCTCGCCGAGCAGTGCGTGAATCTCTCCAGGCTCCACCGTCAGGTCGATGTGGTCGTTGGCGACCAGATCACCGAACCGCTTGGTGATGCCGCGCAGTTCGAGTCTCAGCGCAACCTCCTGAAGTGCGAAGCGATGGTGCAGCGTAGCTGCTGGCGACCGAGGCGCGACGTCGGCCGGACCGGTGGCGCGGACCGGCCGCTGCGGCACGGCGGATCTCCCCGCGCCGTAGCGGCCGGATCAGGTGTGGCGTGGCTCGCCGGCCGCTCTCGGTGATCGTCCCACCGGGAGCGGCCGGCGGCGGGTCACTTCGGCTGGGCGGCCGACTCGACCTTGACGCTGCCGGCGGCGATGTCCGCCTTCAGCTTGTCGACCTCGGCCTTGAGCTCGGCCGGAACCTTGCTCTCGAAGTCGTGGTACGGAGCGATCGAGACACCCTCGTTGGCCAGGGTGCCGATGAAGCCCGGGGTCGCCTGGAGCTGCTCGCCGCCGGCGGCCTTGAGTACGGCCTCCTTGACCGCGCCCGGGATGTTCTTCACCACGGTGGTGATGATCGCCGGACAGTCCGGGGTGCTCTCGCAGCCGTCGACGTCCACCCAGATGGTGTTGTACTTACCGCCGGAGGCCTTGGCCGCACCGGTGGTGCCGAGGCCGGCGCCGCCGGCGACCGGCATGATGATGTCCGCGCCCTGGGCGACCAGTGCGTCGCTGACCTTCTTGCCCTCGTCCTGCTTGACGAAGTCGTTGGTGAAGGAGCCGTTCTGGGTCTCCTTGTTCCACCCCAGGACCTGGACGTTCGCGCTCTTGGCCTGGTTGTAGTAGGCGACGCCGTCGGCGTACCCGTCCATGAAGATGGTCACCGGCGGGATCTTCAGGCCGCCGTAGGTGCCGACCTTGCCGCTCTCGCTCATGCCGGCGGCGACGTAGCCGGCGAGGAAGCCGGCCTGGGCGGTGTCGAACTGCATCGGGTAGACGTTGGCCACGCCCGGCGCCGCGTCGACGATGCCGAACTGCTGGTCCGGGTTCGCCTCGGCGATCTTCTTGGTGGCGTCGCCCATCAGGCCGCCGACGGCCAGGATGAAGTCGCAGTCCTGGTTGACGTACTGGGTGAGGTTCGGCTCGTAGTCCGCCTCGGCCTTGGAAGCGACGTACTTGATGTCGATGTTGCTGTTCTCCGCCTTGGCGTCCTCCAGGCCCTTCCAGGCGGAGGCGTTGAACGACTTGTCGTCGATGCCGCCGACGTCGGTCACCATGCAGGCGCTGAACTGCTCGCCGCCGGAGCCGGCGTTGTTGTCCTCATCCGGGGCCTCGCCACAGGCGGCGGCGCTCAGTACGAGCCCACCCGCCGCGATGATCGAGGCGATCCGCATCCCACGCACCGAGCGCAAGACGTCTCCTTCCCATTGCACACCGCGTTGTACGCGGTGGCAGCCATTGAGCCGGCCTGCGCTTGCCGCCGGCGTCCCACGTTACGGGAGCAGAGCGTACGCCCCCGCCCACCTGCCGACCGAGAATCGTGCAGGACTGTTGGAGGCCTGTTACCGCCACGTAATGCTTGGGTGGGGCAGGTCACTCCGGATGCCGACAGATGGGCGGACAGATGCCGTCAAAGTCCCATTTTGGCCGGCCGGTGAGCGGCCCGGCGGTCACCGCCAGAAGACCGCCACGGCCGCGTTGACCAGGGTCAATCCCACGATGGCGAGGAAGTGCCCACGGTTGACCTCGGCCCGCTTCCGGGAGAAGAAGACCATGACGAAGATCAGCAGCGCGAGGACCAGCTTCGTCACAATCTTCGCCGGCGCCGGCTCGTCGCCGTCACGTAGTGGCGCACTCAGGCCGATGCCGGTCAGCAGACCGATCACCGAGCCCCAGAGCATGGCCAGGTTGATCCGGATCTTGCCGGTGATGTATTGGGCGATCGCGCCGCCGAGCAGCAGCGCGAAGCCGATCAGGTGGACATAGAGGAGGATGAGTCGAAGTGCTTCCACGCCCCCCATCCTGCCCTACCAACGACACTTCGTAGTAGAGCCCACCCCCACGCCCGCGTCCACGCCCGCGTCGATCTAGGGCTTATCGTCGCGAGTTGATCTCCAACGGCGACGATAAGCCCTAGATCGACGAGGTCAGCCCTTGGTGCCGCCGGCGGTGAGGCCGGAGACGAGGTGCTTCTGGGCGAAGAAGAAGACCAGGCCGGCGGGGATGGTGACCAGGACGGCCGCCGCCGTCAGGTACTCCCACTGGGGGTTGAACTGCGGCACGAACTGCTGGAGCCCGTACGCCAGGGTGAACTTGTTGTCGGTCTGGATGAAGGCCGACGCGTACGCCACCTCGCCCCACGCGGTGAGGAAGGTGTAGAAGGCGGTCACCGCCACGGCCGGCCGGGCCAGCGGCAGCACCACCCGCCAGAAGGTGGCGAACGGCCCGCACCCGTCCAGCGCCGCCGCCTCGTCCAGCGAGGTCGGGATGGAGTCGAAGTAGCCCTTCAACATCCAGGCGCAGAACGGCACCGCGATGGTCAGGTACGCGATAATCAGTGCGGGCATCGTGTTGATCAGCCCCAACCGGGCCATGATCGTGTAGATCGGCACGATCAGGATGGCCACCGGGAACATCTGGGTGACCAGGAAGACCATCATCAGCGGCCGGCGCCCCGGGAAGTTGAACCGGGACACCGCGTACCCGGTGGTGGCCGAGAGGAAGATGCCGATGCTCATGGTGAAGGCCGCGACGATCACCGAGTTGAGGAACCACCTCGGGAAGTTCGTCTCGGTCAGCACGTAGCTGTAGTTGGCCAGGGTGGTGTCCCGGAACAGCGTCAGCTCGCTGCTCTGGATCGCGTACCCGGGCTTCAGCGAGGAGAGCAGCACCCAGGCGATCGGGCCGATCGCGATCAGCGAGGCCAGGATCAGCGTGCCGTGCAGCAGGACGGACATGGCTGGGCTGCGCCGGCTGCGCCCGGTCCGCCTCACCGCCCGGGTCTTCGCCAGGGCCGGCCCGGCGACGGCGGTCACCGTCGGCGGGGTGGCGGTCTTCTCGGTCATGTTCACCACACCTCGCCTTGCTTGCGCAGGGCCCGCCGGTAGAAGACCGAGAACACCAGCAGGATCGACAGGATCAGTACGCCGTACGTCGAGGCCAGCGAGTAGTTGCGGATGCCCTCGAACGCCGCCCGGTAGGCGCCGGTCACCAGGATCTCGCTCTGCCCGGCCGGCTGCCCCTCGGTAACCAGGAAGATGATCGGGAACATGTTGAACGTCCAGATGGTGCCGAGCAGCACCACGGTCATGCTGACCGGCCGCAGGCCGGGCAGGGTGATGTTCTTGAACCGCTGCCAGGCCGAGGCCCCGTCGATCTCGGCCGCCTCGTACAACTCGCCCGGGATGGTCTGCATGCCGCCGAGCAGCGCCACCATCATGAACGGCACGCCGAGCCAGATGTTGGTGACGATGGCGGTGAGCAACGCGGTCCACCGGTCGGAGAACCAGGAGACCGGGTCGATGCCGACGGCGGTGAGCAGGGCGTTGGCCAGGCCGAAACGCTCGTTGAAGATGAACTTCCAGGCGAACGCGCTGACGAAGGCCGGCACCGCCCAGGGCAGGATCAGCAGCACGCGGTAGAGACTCCGGAACCGCATCGGCCGGTTGATCATGGTGGCCAGACCGAGACCGAGGCCGAAGTGGAAGGCCACACAGACGAACGTCCAGATCAGCGTCGTGCCGGTCCACTGCCAGAAGTCGCCGACCTCGCCGGTGAGCACCCGGACGTAGTTGTCGAGGCCGACGAACTCCCACTTGTTGGGGTTGTCCGCGCAGACCTCGCCACCGGTGATCGACCTGGTGCAGATCTCGGCGGCCTGGTTGGCCTCGGTGAGACTGGTGAAGGAGAGCCAGATCCCGCGGAACAGCGGGTAGAAGATCAGAACTGCCAGGACGATGACGACGGGCAGCACCATCGCCCAGGCGTACCAGTGCTTGTCCCAGCTGCGGCGCAGCCGGGAGGGTCGAGCGGATCGGCCGGGCGGCGTCGACGGCGCCGGATCGGCTGTCACGGTGGTCATCAGCTGCGCTCCATGAGGGGAGGTCCGGCAGGGCCGCGCGACCGGAGACGGTCACGCGACCCTGCCGGGTGCCGAGAGGTCACCGGCCGAGGCCGGCGCCGACGGGTGAGGTCACTTCTCGTACGCGGGGACGACCTCGGCCTTGTACTTGTCCGCGACGGTGTCCAGCGCGGCCTTCGGGTCCTTGTTCTGGATCAGGACCTCGGTGGCCATCTGGTCGAGCGGGCCGAAGAACTGGCCGGCCTCGGGGATCCACGGGCGGCCCACACCGGCCTCCACGACCGGCTGGAACGCGGCGACGGTGGCGTTGTTCTTCACCGCGTCGAGCTGGTAGGCGGAGGTGCGGGTCGGCAGCAGGCCGAGCTTCTCCGACAGGAAGGCCTGCGACTCGGCGGAGCTCATGAACTTGACGAACGCGACGGCGGCGTCGACCTTCTCCTGCGGCATGCCGGACCAGATCACGTAGTTGTGGCCGCCGACGGGGCCACCGGCCTTGGCCGAGCCGGCCGGCACCGGGGCGACGCCCAGGTTCTCCAGGCCACCGAAGTCCGGCGCCTGCTGGACGTTGTTGACCTCCCACGGGCCGTTGATGATCATGGCGACCTTCTTCTCCTTGAAGAGGGTCATCATGGTGCCGTAGGAGTCGTTGGCGGAGGGCTTGACGGCCGCACCGCTGTCGATCAGGTCCTTGGCGATCGCCAGCCCGGCCGCGTTCTGCTCCGAGTTGATCACGATCTTCTTGTTGGCGGTGTCGACCAGGTCGCCGCCCTCGCCGTACATGAACGGCAGCAGGAAGTAGCCGGCCGGGTTGACGTAGACGCCCTCGGCGTCGGTCTTCTCCTTGATGGCCTGCGAGGCGGTCTTCAGCTCGGCCCAGGTCTTCGGGGCCTCGCTGATGCCGGCCTGGCTCAGCAGCTCCTTGTTGTACATCAGCGCGAGGCTGTCGGTGACCTGCGGAACGCCGTAGGTCTTGCCGTCGTACTTGTTGGAGGCGAGCGGGGTCTCCAGGAAGTCTGCCTCGTCGGCGAGCAGCTCGGAGCCGTCCAGCGCGTAGAGGTAGCCCAGCGAGGCGAACTCGGGCACCCAGGCGACCTCGGCCCGCAGGATGTCCGGGGCACCGCTCTTGGCCTGCGCCGCGGTCTTGAACTTGTTCTGCGCCTCACCGAACGGGACCGACTGGTAGTTGATCTTGACGTTCGGGTAGGTCTGGTTGAACTTGGCGATCAGCTCCTGGAACGCCGGGCCCTCGTTCTTCGGGTCCGAGGTGTCCCACCAGGTGAGTTCTGCGGTAAGGGATGCGGGGTCAACCGTGGGCTGCTCGTTGGCCGCCTTGTCCTCGCCGCCGCACGCGGCGACGGAGAGGGCGAGTGTGGCAGAGGCGAGTACGGCGATCCCCTTGGCTGTGCGACGCATGTTCGCTCCTAAGTTGCCTGCCGGGTAACGGCGGGACAGTAGCAAGAAGTTTCGTAACTCGAAACCCCTTGCGAACACGCCTGCAACAACCGTGCCCCATCCGCAACTTCAGTGACCGACAACTACCACCATCTGCGCTTTTCGCCCTCGACTGAGGTGACCCAACTCCCAGCGCCGGTCACTCTCCGCGCCGGATCAGCCCACCCATCGTCCCGACCAAGGCCAGCGCAGGCAAGCCGCATGGGCACGCTCCCGACGACCGCTGCTCGATTCTGCAAGTTCTTACTAGGCAATGCGCAAGAACTTGGCCGTGAGCTACAGTGCCGCCATGCGCGCTCGCCTGTCCGACATCGCCCAGCAGGCCGACGTCAGCGAGGCCACGGTGTCGCGGGTGCTCAATGACCGCCCCGGCGTGGCACCCGAGACTCGGCAGGCCGTCCTGACCGCCCTCGACGTGCTCGGCTACGAACGCCCGGCAAGGCTGCGCAAGCGAAGCGCCGGCCTGGTCGGTCTGGTGGTGCCGGAGCTGGACAACCCGATCTTCCCCGCCTTCGCCCAGATCATCGAGTCGGCACTGGCCCCCACCGGGTTCACTCCGGTGCTGTGCACCCAGACCCCCGGCGGTGTACGCGAGGACGAGTACGTCGAGATGCTGCTGGACCGGCAGGTCTCCGGCATCGTCTTCGTCTCCGGCCTGCACGCCGACACCGCCGCCGACCACGACCGGTACCGGACGCTGCTCGCCCGCCCGCTGCCGATCGTGATGATCAACGGGTACGCGCCCGGCATCCCCGCGCCCTTCGTCTCCTGCGACGACCGGGAGGCCGCCGAGCTGGCCGTGTCTCACCTGGTGGCCCTCGGTCACCGGCGGATCGGCCTGATCACCGGTCCCGACAGGTTCGTGCCGGTGCAGCGCAAGGTCAGCGGCTACAAGGCGGCGATGGGGCGCCTCGCCGGGATCGGCGAGGACGAGCTGGCCGACCTGACCGAGCTTTCGCTGTTCGGCGTGGAGGGCGGGGAGGTGGCGGCCGGCCGGTTGATCGAGCGCGGCGCCACCGGCATCGTCTGCGGCTCCGATCTGATGGCGCTCGGCGCGATCCGGGCCGCCCGGCAGCGCGGCCTGTCCGTCCCGGCGGACCTCTCGGTGGTCGGTTACGACGACTCCCCGCTGATGGCCTTCACCGACCCGCCGCTGACCACCATGCGCCAGCCGGTGGCGGCGATGGCGGTCGCCGCGGTCCGAGCCATGGTCGACGAGATCAACGGACACGGCGCCCCGCACTCGGAGTACCTCTTCCGGCCGGAACTGGTGGTACGCGGCTCGACCGCGGTGGCCCGGCCGGACGCCTTGGCCGGTCCGGGGCGGCAACGGCCGGCACCGCCCGCGCTCCCGGTTCCGGCGTGACGCCGGCCGCAACCGGAGCACTCGCGCATCGTTCTTGCGCAAGGAATGCTTGACTCTTGCAACGGCGGCGCGGCATCCTTCTCAGACACCCGCGCGTCCCACCTCGCCCACGCCGGGTGCCGCCGTCCCGCGCCACAGAACGGGGAACACCCGATGACCGTCAGCACTCCCTCGCCGCTGACCTCCGACGCCGACTGGTGGCGATCCGCCGTCGTCTACCAGGTCTACGTCCGCAGCTTCGCCGACTCAAACGGCGACGGCATCGGCGACCTGCGGGGCATCCGGGAACGCCTGCCCTACCTGCGCGACCTGGGCGTGGACGCGCTCTGGCTGACCCCCTTCTACACCTCACCGATGGTCGACGGCGGCTACGACGTCGCCGACTACCGCGACGTGGACCCGATGTTCGGCACCCTCGGCGACTTCGAGGAGATGATGACCGATGCCCACGCGCTCGGTCTGCGGATCATCGTCGACATCGTGCCGAACCACACCTCCGACCAGCACCCCTGGTTCACCGCGGCGCTGGCCGCCGCCCCCGGCTCAGCCGAGCGGGCGCGCTACCTCTTCGCCGACGGCAAGGGCGAGCACGGCGAGCAGCCTCCGAACGACTGGGAGAGCATCTTCGGCGGACCGGCCTGGACCCGGGTCCCCGACGGCCAGTGGTACCTGCACCTGTTCGACCCGGCCCAGCCCGACCTGAACTGGCGCCACCGGGAGGTGCGGGCCGAGTTCGAGGACATCCTGCGTTTCTGGCTGGACCGCGGCGTCGACGGATTCCGGATCGACGTGGCCCACGGCATGATCAAGGCCGAAGGGCTGCCCGATGTCGGTTTCAGCTCGATGACCACCGGCCGCCGCCAGTCCGAACTGCTCGGCAAGGGCCGGCTGCCCTACTTCGACCAGGACGAGGTGCACGACATCTACCGCGCCTGGCGGCCCATCCTGGACAGCTACCCGGGCGGCCGGATGGCGGTGGCCGAGGCGTGGGCCGAGACCCCGCAGCGGCTGGCCCGCTACATCGGCCCGGACGAGTTGCACCAGGCTTTCAGCTTCGACTTCCTCGACGCCACCTGGTCGGCCGACTCGTTCCGCAAGGTGATCGACACCGCGCTGGCCGAGTCCACCATCGTCGGCGCCCCGACCACCTGGGTGCTCTCCAACCACGACCGGCAACGGCACGTGACCCGCTACGGCGACGGCGACATCGGGCTGCGTCGGGCCCGTGCCGCCGCACTGCTGATGCTCGCCCTGCCCGGCTGCGCCTACCTGTACCAGGGTGAGGAGCTGGGCCTGCCCGAGGTGCTGGACCTGCCCGACGAGCTGCGGCAGGACCCGGCCTTCCTGCGTACCGGCGAGAGCCGGGACGGCTGCCGGGTGCCCATCCCGTGGAGCGGCGAACTTGCCCCGTACGGCTTCGGGCCCGCGGGCAGCGCGCTGAGTTGGCTGCCGGCCCCGGCCACCTGGCGTGCCCTCTCGGCGGCCGCCCAGACCGGCGTGCCCGGCTCCACGCTGGAGCTGTACCGCGCGGCGCTGCGGATCCGTCACCGCCACCCGGCGCTGGCCGGCACCGACGGCATCACCTGGTTGGAGACCGCCCCCGGAGTGCTCGCCTTTCACCGCACGGCCGGCGACGCCGTGCTGACCTGCGTGGTCAACACCGGTGACGCGCCGGCACTGATCGACGGGTACGGCGCACCGGTCGTCGCCAGCGAGGCGCTCACCGAGCAGGACGGCGGACACCTGCTCCCCGTCGACGCGGCCGTCTGGTTCGAGCGGCACTGAACGGGTAAGCCCGCCATCGACCTGGCCGTTCGGCGTGCTCCGCGCCGCCGGGCGGCTAGGCACACGACCCCTTGTGGTGGGGGGTGCGACGGTGACCGGCGCCCGGGGCGATCCCCCGGGCGCCGGTCACCGTAGGTATTCAGCCGCCGGTCAGCCGGGCCGCGATCCGGGCGAAACCGGCACGCAGCTCGGCCACGTCCGGCGCCGGCAACGGGTCGGTCCCGTGGTCGTACTCGGCCGCCAGCTCCTCTTCCTCGTCGACGGTGTCCTCGTAGTCGCCGTAGATGTCGGCCTGGTCCACCCGGACGCTCTCGTCCTGTGCGGCCAGTTGCGCGGCGGCTATCTCACCCCGGATCTGCTCCACCGACACCGCGGGCACCAGCGGTTCGACCACCGCCATCAGCTGTTCGGCGGCGACCACCGCCTCGGCCAGCGCCAGCGCGTGCGGGCGCTCGTACGGGCCGCAGACCACCGGCTCCCACTCGTCCGCGTCGGAGAGCGGACCGAAGGTGATGATCCACGGAAGGTCGCGCAGCGGCGAGTCGCTCGGCAGGTCCAACGTCACGAGTGCCCCCACTGGCCCATCATCGTCGCTACCAGGCGAGACAGGGGCTGATTCGGCCCGTTCCGACTCAGCCGGCACCACCCGGGGTACCGGGATCGCTGTCCGGATCAGGGTCGCCCGGCCCGTCGCCGCCGGCCAGGTCCACCACCCGCCCACGTTCGCTGGTCGCGGCCAGCGCGGCTCCGAAGAGCACCAGTTGGTTCAGCAGATAGAGGTAGACCAGCAGGCCCACGGCGGTGGCCACCACCGTGTACGCCGGATTGTGCTCGATTCGCCCCACCCAGAACCGGCCGACGGTGTTGAGCAGGGTGATGCCGATCGCGACGAACAGCACCACCGGACGCAGCCGGGCCCGACTCATCCGCAGCCGGGGTACCGCGACCAGCAGCAGCGTGGCCAGCACCGCGTTGACCAGCACGCTGAGCACGGCGCTGACCGTGGTCAACCCGAACGAGCCGGTGCTGCGCAGCAGGAACCGCAGCAGTGACTCCAGCGCGTCCACCGCCGCCACCGATACACCCAGGAGCACGAAGACGACGAGCAGCACGCCGAGATCGACCAACCGCCGGAGGACCAGGTTTCCCGGGTGCTGGTTGAGGCCGTGGATCAACCGTTGCGAGGAGCGGATCGCCTCCACCCAGCCGATCCCGGTGAGCACCAGGATGAGCAGACCGACCACTCCGGCGGTGCCGCTGCTGTCGGCGACCTGCGTCGGATCCAGGAACGGCAGGTTCTCACCGAGGAACTCCTCCGCCGCACCGCGGAGTTCGTCGTTGTCCTCCAGGATCGCGCCGAAGATCGCGTACCCGACCAGGGCGAGGGCGAAGGCCGCGAAGAACCCGTAGTAGGCGATCGCGGCGGCGAGCCGGCCGCCCTGCAGATCGGTGTAGAGCACCCCGGCGCGCCACAGGTGCCCGAAGACCGGGGAGCGGCGACGCGCGGCGACCAGCCGGCCGTCGATGGCCGCCTCGACCCGACCCAGAAGGTTCACGTGGTCATCCTCGCCGATCTTTGATCGGCCCGCCCGGAACCCGTCGGTTACGAAACCGGACGGCCGCCACCGGACGGGTCAACCACCCAGCCGGAAGTCCCGGCGCGGCTGCCACCGCGTCTGCCCGCTGTGCGAGAAGAGCGTGAAGCACTCCACCTCGAAGATCGCGGAGAAGTCGGCCAGGTCCTCGTACGCCCGGTCCAGCGCCTCCGGCGCGACGTCCTGCGCCACCGTCACGTGTGGATGGTAGGGAAAACGTAGTTCCCGGCGCAGTTGTGGGGCGGCGTTGATCGCGGCTGCCAACAGTTCGCACTCGCTGATCCCGGCGGCCACCGCGACGAAGACCACCTGGGTGACCGGCCGGAACGTGCCGGTGCCCCGCAGGTGCAGGGTGAACGGCAGGTGGGCGGCGGCGACCTGGATGAGGTGCCGCTCCACCGCGGGCAGCGCGGTCATCGGGATCTCGGTCGGCCCCAGCAGGGTGACGTGCGCCTGCACCGCGTTCGGGTCACCGGCCTCCAGCCGCCGCCGGGTCAGCACACTGCCCCACGGCTCCGGAATGTCCACCGCGATGCCGATCTCGACGGTGTCGCCGGTCGTCGACGATCCGTTCCCCTGATCCACGCTCCGCGCCACCCCTCCGGCCATCGATCCGTGCCCGCA
Organism: Micromonospora phaseoli; assembly: GCF_900109115.1. GTDB lineage: Bacteria > Actinomycetota > Actinomycetes > Mycobacteriales > Micromonosporaceae > Micromonospora > Micromonospora phaseoli. The sequence goes on along the minus strand of NZ_FNYV01000005.1, from coordinate 169,192 downwards.
CCGCCGCCCTCGCGCGGACGCTCACTCGCCGCGTACCGGCGGGAAGAACCCCACCTGTTCGTACGCGGAACGCAGCGTCGGCGCCGCCACCGCGCGGGCCTTCTCCGCGCCGGCGGCGAGGAGCTTGTCCAGCTGGGCGGGATCGTCGAGGTGCGAACGGGTGCGCTGCTGGATCGGGCTGACGAACTCCCGGACCACCTCGGCCAGGTCCTTCTTCAGGTCGCCGTAGCCCTTGCCGTCGTACGCGGCGACCAGGTCGTCGATGTCGCGTCCGCTCAGGGCCGAGAAGATGGTGAGCAGGTTGGAGATTCCGGGCTTGGTCTGCTCGTCGAAGACGATCTCCCGGCCGGTGTCGGTCACCGCCGAACGGATCTTCTTGGCCGAGCGGGCCGGATCGTCGAGCAGGTCCACGATGCCCGCCGGCGACGAGGACGACTTCGACATCTTCGCCGTCGGGTCCTGCAGGTCGGTGATCTTCGCAGTGGCCTTGACGATGTGCGGCGCCGGGATCGTGAAGGTCCTGCCGAACAGCGAGTTGAACCGCTGCGCCAGGTCGCGGGAGAGCTCCAGATGCTGACGCTGGTCCTCGCCCACCGGTACGGCGTTGGCCTGGTAAAGCAGGATGTCGGCGGCCTGCAGGATCGGGTAGGTGAACAGGCCGACGCTGGCCCGCTCGTTGCCCTGCTTCTGCGACTTGTCCTTGAACTGCGTCATCCGGCTGGCCTCGCCGAAGCCGGTGATGCAGCCCAGCAGCCAGGCCAGCTGCGCGTGCTCGGGCACCTGCGACTGCACGAACAGGGTGCAGCGTTCCGGGTCCAGCCCGACCGCGAGCAGCTGCGCGGCGGCCACCCGGGAACGCTGGTGCAGCACCTTCGGGTCGTGCCCCGCGGTGATGGCGTGCAGGTCGACCACGCAGTAGAACGCGTCGTGCGACTCCTGCAACGCCACCCAGTGCCGCACCGCGCCGAGGTAGTTGCCGAGGTGGAACGAGTCGGCCGTCGGCTGGATGCCGGAGAAGACGCGGGGGCGGACGGGAACATCGGACATGCCGGCAATTCTGTCAGCAACACCCGCCGTACGTCATGACGGGCCGGCGGGTCGGGCCCGCTCGATGCTGGCGACGGCCTCGCGTCGCTGTTCGGGCAGGCGGGCGGCGGTGACCGCGAGCCGGGCCACCCGCCGTCCCTCCAGGGTCAGTACCCGCAGCAGCCAGCCGCCGTCCGGCCGGTCGGCCGGGTCGGCCGGCACCGCGATCTCGTCGCCCGGCGCCGGCAGCCGTCCCAGCGCGGCCATCACGAAACCACCCACCGTCTCGTACGGCCCGCCGGGCAGCGGCACGCCGGTGCGATCGGCGAAGTCGGCGAGGTTGAGCCGCCCCTCCACCACCGCCGGAAGCCCGCCGAGCGGGGGATCGGCTGCGTCGGCGTGCTCATCGTGGATCTCCCCGACCAACTCCTCGACCAGATCCTCGCAGGTGACGATGCCGGCGGTGCCGCCGTACTCGTCGACCACCACGGCCAGGTGGTGCCCCTCCCGCCGCATCTCGGTCAGCGCGGGCAGCACCCGTTTGCTGGCCGGCAGGCGCATCACCTCGCGGGCCAGCTGACCGACCGTGGTGCCCGGCTCCCGGTCCGGTCCCAGCAGCAGGTCGCGCACGTGCACGACACCGACCACGTCGTCGTGGGTGCCGTCGACCACCGGGTAGCGGGTGTGCGGACCGGCCCGCACCATGGGTTCCGCCTCGGCGATGGTCGACGCGGCGGAGAGGAAGACCACCTCGGTGCGGGGCATCATCACCTCACGGACCAGACGCGCGCCCGCCACCAGCACCTCGTCGATGATGCGGCGACCCACCGGGTCGAGCACCGTGTTGGCGGCGACCAGGTCCCGCAGTTCCGCCTCGCTGATCCGCTCGCGGCCGGCGGCCGGGCCCGCCCCGAGCAGTTCGGTGACGAGCCGAAGGGTGCCGTCGGCGGCCCGGACGACCACCCGGGCGACCGCTCGGGCCAGCGGGCCGGGTTGGCGGCGGGGCCGATCGTGGCCGCGCCGCCGGCGTACGCGCTGACGCGCTGCCCGCATGGAAGTGATGGTAACCAGCGGCACCCACTCCGGGAGTGTTCGACTCTGTTTAGATGTGCTCGTTCGTGGTGGAATGGACCGGCCGCAGGGAAAGCGTGGGCGCAACCGGCCACCGTAGGGTGATCAGCGCGAGGCTACGACCAGACGGGCCCGGCTAGGAGGAATACCGACGTGAAACTGCTCGTCACCGGCGGCGCCGGCTTCGTCGGCAGCGTGGCGACCCGGATGCTGCTCGACGCCGGACACGAGGTGGTCGTCCTGGACGACCTGCGCACCGGCCACCGGGAAGCACTCGCCCCCGACGCCATCCACGTCGAGGCCGGCATCCACGACGCGGCCAGCGTGCTCACCCCGCAGGCCGGTTTCGACGGCGTGCTGCACTTCGCCGCGCTGATCGCCGCCGGCGAGTCGATGGTCGCCCCGGAAAAGTACTGGCACAACAACACCGTCGGCTCGCTGGCGCTGCTCGACGCGGTGCGGGCCGCCGGCGTACCGCGGCTGGTCTTCTCCTCCACCGCCGCCGTCTACGGCAACCCCACCGAACTGCCCATCCCGGAGACCGCCGCCAAAGCGCCGACCAACACGTACGGCGCGACCAAGCTCGCCGTCGACATGGCGCTCACCTCCGAGGCGATCGGACACGGCCTGGCCGCCGTCTCACTGCGCTACTTCAACGTCGCCGGGGCCCACCTCGACGGCGACATCGCCCTCGGCGAGCGGCACGACCCCGAGACCCACCTCATCCCGATCGCGCTGGAGGTGGCCGCCGAACGACGGGAGAAGCTGCAACTCTTCGGCGACGACTACCCCACCACCGACGGCACCTGCGTCCGCGACTACATCCACGTCGCCGACCTGGCCCGCGCCCACCTGCTCGCCCTCGACGTGGCGCGGGCCGGGCAGCACCGGGTCTACAACCTGGGCAACGGCAACGGCTTCACCAACCGTCAGGTGGTCGAGGTCGTCCGCGAGGTCACCGGACACCCGGTGCCGGTCGAGGTGGCGCCCCGCCGCGAGGGCGACCCGGCCGAACTGGTCGCCTCGTCGGCGCTGGCCCGCGCCGAGCTGGGTTGGGAACCCCGCAAGCCGACCCTGCACGACATGGTCACCGACGCCTGGGCGTTCTACCGCACGCGGTTGGTGGACCGCCGGTGAGCGACCGCCACCGCGACGTCGCCCACCGCGCCACCACCGGCTTCCAGACGGCGTACGGCGAAGCACCCGCCGGCCGCTGGGCGGCTCCCGGCCGGGTCAACCTGATCGGCGAGCACACCGACTACAACGACGGCTTCGTGCTGCCGTTCGCGCTCCCGTTGCGTACCGTGGCCGCCGCCGCGACCCAGGCGGACGACGCCTGGACCGTCTGGTCCGAGTTGACCGGCGAGACCGTCGCCTTCGGCGCCGACGAGGTGGCCGCCCCCGGCCGGGTCACCGGCTGGGGGGCGTACGTGGCGGGCGTCGTATGGGCGCTGCGCGAGGCGGGCCACCGGGTACCCGGCGCCCGGCTGGCCATCGCCTCCGACGTGCCACTCGGCGCCGGGCTCTCCTCCTCCGCCGCCCTGGAGGCCGCCGTGCTCACCGCGCTGGTCGACCTCGGCGGGCTGAACCTGCCCGCCGAGGACCAGCCCCGGCTCGCCCAGCGGGCCGAGAACCACTACGTCGGCGCGCCCACCGGCATCATGGACCAGTCGGCGACGATCCGCTGCCGCACCGGACACGCCCTCTTCCTCGACTGCCGCAGCGAGCAGGTGGAGCACATCCCGTTCGACCTGGCCCGCACCGGTCTCGCGGTACTGGTGATCGACAGCCGCGCCCCACACCGACACGCCGACGGCGAGTACGCGGCCCGCCGGGCCACCTGCGAGAGGGCCGCGGGGCTGCTCGGCGTGCCCGCGCTGCGGGACGTGCCCGCCAGCGAACTCGACGACGCGCTGGCCCGGCTGCCCGACGACGAGACCCGCCGTCGGGTCCGGCACGTGGTCACCGAGGACCAGCGGGTGCTGGAGACCGTCGCACTGCTCCGCGACGGGCGGATCCGCCGCATCGGAGGGCTGCTCACCGCCTCGCACGCCTCCATGCGCGACGACTTCGCCATCACCGTGCCCGAGGTGGACACCGCCGTCGAGGCGGCGCTGGCGGCCGGAGCGCTCGGTGCCCGGATGACCGGCGGCGGCTTCGGCGGCTGCGTACTCGCCCTGGTGGACGCCGCCGACGCCGACCAGGTGGCCGCCGCGGTCACCACCGCGTACGCCCAACGAGGCTTCACCGCCCCCGACCACCTCACCGTGACCCCGTCCACCGGCGCCACCCGCCTCCCCTAACCCACCCCACCCCACCCACCCCACCCCACCCCACCCGGTGATCAAGAACTTTTGGTCAGATATCACGCTGGATCCCGACCAAAACCTCTTGATCAACTAGGGAGGAGGAGGGAGGGAAAGAGGGGAGGGGGGTTAGGCGGTCTCGACGATCATGCCGGCGCCGACCGTGCGGTTGGTGGCCTCGTCGATGATGACGAACCCACCCGTGGTGCGGTTGCGGCGGTACTCGTCGGCCAGCAACGGGACCGTGGTCCGCAACCGGACCCGGCCGATCTCGTTGAGCCGCAACTCGCCCGCCGAGTCGTCCCGGTGCAGGGAGTTGATGTCCAGACGGTAGTGCAGGCCCCGGACGATCGCCCGCGCCGCACGGGTGGTGTGCTTGATCGCGTACTTGCCGCCCACCCGCAACGGGCGGGTCTCGTCCATCCAGCAGACCATCGCCTCGATGTCCTGCGCGACCGCCGGGGCGTTGTTCGGCCGGCAGATCATGTCGCCCCGCGAAATGTCGATCTCGTCTTCCAGACGCACCGTCACCGACATCGGCGGGAACGCCTCCGCGACCGGACCGTCGGCGGTCTCCACGGCGGCGATCCGGCTGGTGAAGCCCGACGGCAGCACCATCACCTCGTCACCCGGCTTGAGCACACCCGAGGCGACCTGACCGGCATAGCCCCGGTAGTCGGTGACCACCCTCGACTGCGGCCGGATCACGTACTGCACCGGGAAACGGACGTCGACCAGGTTGCGGTCGCTGGCGATGTGCACCCGCTCCAGGTGGTGCAGCAACGCCGGCCCCTCGTACCAGGGCATGTTCTCCGAGCGGGTGACGATGTTGTCACCCTTCAGGGCCGAGACGGGCACCACCGTCAGATCCGGGACGTCCAGCTTCGCGGCGAACGCGGTGAACTCGTCGGCGATCCGCTCGAAGACGTCCTGGGAGAAGTCGACCAGATCCATCTTGTTGACGCAGAGAACCAGGTGCGGCACCCGCAGCAACGAGCAGAGGAAGGCGTGCCGCCGAGACTGCTCGACCAGCCCCTTGCGGGCGTCCACCAGGATCAGCGCCAGGTCCGCGGTCGAGGCCCCGGTGACCATGTTCCGGGTGTACTGGATGTGCCCTGGGGTGTCCGCGATGATGAACTTGCGTCGGGGCGTGGCGAAGTAGCGGTACGCCACGTCGATCGTGATGCCCTGCTCCCGCTCCGCCCGCAGACCGTCGGTGAGCAGCGCCAGGTTGGTGTACTCGTCGCCGCGGGCCGCGCTGACTGCCTCCACCGCGGCCAACTGGTCGGTGAACAGCGACTTCGTGTCGTAGAGCAGCCGGCCGATCAGCGTCGACTTGCCGTCGTCCACGCTGCCGGCGGTGGCGAAACGCAGCAGATCCATCGGCCGGGCCTGGACCTCGGTGGTGGTCATCAGAAGTAGCCTTCCCGCTTGCGATCCTCCATCGCGGCCTCGCTGACCCGGTCGTCACCCCGGGTCGCCCCGCGCTCGGTGATCCGGGTCGCGGCGACCTCCTCGATGACCTTCTCGACCGTGTCCGCGTCGGAACGGACCGCCGCCGTGCACGAGGCGTCGCCCACCGTGCGATACCGCACCCGCGCCTTGAACCGCTCCTCGCCCGCCCGCGCCGGCAGGAAATCGTTGACCGCGTAGAGCATCCCGTCGCGCTCGACCACCTCACGCTCGTGCGCGTAGTAGATCGACGGCAACTCGATCCGCTCCCGGGCGATGTAGTGCCACACATCCAGCTCGGTCCAGTTGGAGAGCGGGAAGACCCGGATCGACTCGCCCGGGTGGTGCCGCCCGTTGTAGAGCGCCCACAGCTCCGGCCGCTGATTCTTCGGATCCCACTGGCCGAACTCGTCGCGGAAGCTGAACATCCGCTCCTTGGCCCGCGCCTTCTCCTCGTCCCGCCGGGCACCACCGAAGAGCGCGTTGAAGCGGTGCTTCTCCACCGCCTCGAGCAGCACCGGCGTCTGGATCCGGTTGCGCATCCCGTCCGCCGACTCCCGGACCAGCCCACTGGCCAGGGCCTCCGGCACGCTGGCCACCACCAGTTGCAGGCTCAGCTCGGCAACCCGCCGATCGCGGTAGTCGAGCACCTCCGGGAAGTTGTGGCCGGTGTCGACGTGCATCACCGGAAAGGGAACCTGGGCCGGCGCGAAGGCCTTCTGCGCCAGCCGGAGCATGACGATCGAGTCCTTGCCGCCGGAGAAGAGCAGCACCGGCCGCTCCATCTCGGCGACGACCTCGCGCATCACGAAGATGCTCTCCGCCTCCAGCGCGTCAAGGTGAGTGACCTGGTAGGCCGCTGGCGCGGTCATGACCCGGGCTCGATTCGCTCACTCATCCGCTTTCCAGACCTTTCCGGTCGGGGATGTCAGGAAGTAGCGCCAGGCTACCCGCAATGCCGGTGCAGCGCTGCAAGTAACCGGCTGGCGAGATCCTTGCGGCACACCAACAGATCAGGCAGACGTGGATCCGCCTCGTTGTATCTCAGCGCAGAACCGTCGATCCGGGAAGCATGTAGTCCGGTGGCCGTCGCCACAGCCACCGGTGCCGCCGAATCCCACTCGTACTGCCCGCCGGCGTGGATGTAGGCGTCCACCTCACCGGTGATCACCGCGGCGATCTTCGCACCGGCCGAGCCCATCGGCACCAAATGCGCACCGACCTCCTCCGCGAGGTCGGTCAGGAACACCGGCGGCCGGCTCCGGCTGGCCGCCAACCGCAGCTGCCGGGCGCCGCCCATGGTCGCCGCCTCCGGCGTCATCGGCGGATAGGCCGGCGGAACGTCCGTACCCAACACCCGATGCTGGGCCGGCAGCCCGACCGCACCAGCAACCAGACCGTGCGGGGTGGACGCGTGACGCGTCCAGAGCGCCACATGCACCGCCCAGTCCACCCGCCCCTGCTCGCTGAACTCCCGCGTACCGTCCAGCGGGTCGATGATCCAGACCCGGTCGGCGGTCAGCCGGGAAACGCTGGCGGAGTTCACCTCGGCCGCCCACGCCAGCCGGGAACCCTCGTCCTCCTCGGAGAGCACCCCGTCACCTGGGCGCCACTTGGCCAACTCGGTCCGGATCAGGTCATGCGAGACCTTGTCCCCCGCCGCCTTCAGCGCACCGGCGTCCGAGAACCCCATCTCCGCCCGCAGACCCACCAGCGCCGCACCGGCCTGGGCCGCCAGCCACCGCGCGAACGCGCCGTCGATCATCGGTGGACCGCTCATGCTCCCGCTCCCGTCGCTCGCCACGATCCGCGCACGCAGAGCGACCGACCCCGCCCGGCCGCCGAACCCGCACACTACCGGCCCGCCACCGCACCCGGCCGCGACGACCCGTCCTCAGCTCGCGTGGTAGAGGTTCTGCGTCGGCTCCACGCCCCGGGTGACCACGGACTCCACCACGTCCGCCGCCCGGTCCACCAGAAAGTCCAGCTCCTTGCGCTCCACCTGGGCGAAGTCCGACAGCACGTAATCCGCCGGATCCTGCCGTCCCGGCGGTCGACCGATGCCGAACCGCACCCGCACGTAGTCCTTCGTGCCCAACGACTTCGACATCGACCGCAGGCCGTTGTGACCGCCCTCACCACCGCCGCACTTGATCCGCAGCTGGCCGTAGCCGATGTCCAACTCGTCGTGCACCGCGATCACCCGCCCCGGCGGCACCTTGTAGAACTGGGCCAGGCTCGCCACCGGTCCGCCGGAAAGATTCATGTACGTCAGCGGCTTGACCAGCACCAACTTCGGCCCGCCCAAGCCGAGCCGCCCCTCGGCGACCTCCGCCGCCGCCCGCTTGTGCCGGCCGAACTTCCCGCCCAGCCGAGCGGCCAACAGGTCGACGACCAGGAACCCGACGTTGTGCCGGTTGCCCGCGTACTCCCGGCCCGGGTTGCCCAGGCCGGCCACCAACCACGGCCCGGTCTCGTCCGTCACGCGCCCCGCCCCTCCCGCCTCCGCCGGCGCTCACCGCAGCCCCCGGCCGCCGATCCTCCGATACGCCGGCAGGCGCCCCCGAAGACCGGGGACGCCTGCCGCAAACTGAACCGCGAAACGATCAGGACTCGGTACGGCCCTCGGTGCCCGCCTCGGCCTCGGCAGCCGACGCCTCGGCACCCTCCTCGGTGACCTCGCCGGTCTCGGCCTCGGCCTCCTCGGTGGCCTGCTCGACCTCGGGCAGCGTGGCCTCAAGCTGCTCGGCGGTCGGCGCGGCGGTGACCGTGGCGATCAACAGCTGCGGGTCGGCGGCCAGCTCGACACCGGCGGGCAGCTCGACGTCGGCGGCGGTGACCTGGACACCCGGCTCGGCACCCTCGATCGAGGCGTCCAGGTGATCCGGCACCTTGGTCGCGTCGGCGGTCACCGACAGGGTGTCGTGGTCGTGCACGATCAGGGTGTTCTTCGCGGCCTCACCGGTCAGCTGGACCGGCACATCGATGGTGACCTTCTCGCCCCGGCGCACCAGCAGCAGGTCGACGTGCTCGAACGTGTCCTTGATCGGGTCACGCTGGATCGCCTTCGGCAGCGCCAGCGCCTGGGTGCCGTCACTGACGTCGATCGCGAAGAGCTGGTTCGCGCCGCCCTTGCGGATCGCGGCCGCGAACTCACGGGCCGGCAGTGCGATGTGCTTGGGCTTCTCGCCATGGCCGTAAAGCACGGCGGGCACCTTGCCGGCCCGGCGGGTACGGCGGGCACCACCCTTGCCGAACTCGGTGCGGGGCTCGGCGCTGATCTTTACCTCGGACACGGGGAAACTCCTGATGCTTCGCTGCGGCAGCTTGTCGTCTGGCGGTGCTGGGCGGGGGGCTCGCAGGGGCTCATGCGTCAAAGACTGCCCGGAGCACCGCGTCGATCACGGTGCCTCCGTGCGGCGCTTCTCAGCGGCCCGCAGGGCACCCTCGCCGTGGCAACCGCACCAGTCTACCCGAGCGGTTTCCCTGGCATCCGGCAGTCCCCGGATGCGGCCCCACACACCGGCGGGACGGCCGGCGCGCCACGGCACCCGGACGAGCCGACCACATCGGCCGACCCGTCCGACACCGGGCCACCACGCGGCGAACCGCGCTCGGCTCAGCCCACCGCGCTCAGCTCAGCCCACCGAAGAGCGTGGTCACCGAGCCGTCGTCGAACACCTCACGGATCGCCCGGGCCAGCAGCGGCGCGATCGACAACACGGTGATCTTGTCGAGCTGCTTCTCCGGCGGCAACGGAAGGGTGTTGGTCACCACGACCTCGCTGATCGGGCTGTTCTTCAACCGCTCCGTCGCCGGGTCGGAGAGCAGCGCGTGGGTGGACGCCACGATCACGTCCGCCGCCCCCGACTCCTTCAGGATGTCGGCGGCCTTGCTGATCGTGCCACCCGTGTCGATCATGTCGTCGACGATCAGGCAGACCCGGCCCTCGACCTCACCGACCACCCGGTTCGCCACCACCTGGTTCGGCTTCAACGGATCCCGGGTCTTGTGGATGAACGCCAACGGGCAGCCACCCAACCGGTCGGTCCACCGCTCGGCCACCCGCACCCGGCCCGAGTCCGGCGCGACCACTGTCATCGGCCGGCCCGCGTACTTGCGCTCCACGTACTCGGCCAGGATGTCCATCGCGAAGAGATGGTCCACCGGGCCGTCGAAGAAACCCTGGATCTGCGCGGTGTGCAGGTCCACGGTGAGGATCCGGTTCGCTCCCGCCGTCTTCATCAGGTCGGCGACCAGCCGGGCCGAGATCGGCTCCCGGCCGCGGTGCTTCTTGTCCTGACGGGAGTACGGATAGAACGGCAGGACCACCGTGATCCGCTTGGCCGAACCGCGCTTCAACGCGTCGATCATGATCAGGGTCTCCATGACCCACGTGTTGACCCCATGCGTGATCGACTGCACCACGAAGGCGTCCGAACCACGCACCGAGTCCTTGAACCGTACGAAGATCTCGCCGTTGGCGAACTCGTACGCGTCGGTCGGCGTCGGCGCGACGCCGAGCACCTCACCGATCTCTCTGGCCAGCTCCGGAAAACCACGTCCGGAGAAGAGCATCAGGCTTTTGCGGTTTTCGGCGACGATGCTGCCCATGGGCCCGTCTGCTCCCGTTTAGGTCGGTGGTACCCGGCCACGGTGGTGGTCGGCCGGGGACTATTCGGTTGCAGTATCTCCCGCGCCGGGCGTGCCGCCCACCGACGCGGCGGTGCCGTGGATTGCCTCACCTTCGCTTGCGGACGAGGTCGGGGCCGGAGCACCCTGCGTGCCCCGCTGGGCACGCTCGGCCGCCGCCGCCGAAGCGGTGTCCGGCCGCTTACGCGCCACCCACCCCTCCACGTTGCGCTGCGGCGCCCGGGTCACCCCCAGCGCACCGGGCGGCACGTCGTTGCTGATCGCGCTGCCCGCCGCCACGTACGCCCCGGCACCCACCTCGACCGGCGCGATCAGGCTCGTGTCACAACCCACGAAGGCCGCCTCGCCGACCACGGTGCGGTGCTTGTTCACCCCGTCGTAGTTCACGAAGATCGTCGCTGCGCCGATGTTCGCCCGCGCCCCGATCGTCGCGTCACCCACGTACGACAGGTGGGGCACCTTCGCCCCGGCGCCCAGCTCGGAGTTCTTCACCTCGACGAAGGTGCCGACCTTCGACCGCTCCGCCAGCCGCGCGTCCGGCCGCAGGTACGCGTACGGTCCGACGCTGGCATCCGGGCCGACCTCGGCACCGACCGCGTGGCTGCGCAGGATGGTTGCGCCCGGCCCGACCACCGTGTCGATCAGGGTGACGTCCGGCCCGACCACCGCGCCGCTGCCGACCACCGAACCGCCACGGAGCTGGGTGTTCTGGTCGACCACCGCGTCCCGGTCCAGGGCCACCGTCACGTCGATCCAGGTCGTCTCCGGGTCGAGCAGGCTCACCCCGGCGCGCATCCAACGCTCGTTGACCCGATCACGCAGCAGCCGACGCAGCGCCGCCAACTCCACCCGGTCGTTGCAGCCGAGCGTCTCGGTGTGATCGCCCGCCAGGTGCACCCCCACCGGTTCGCCGGCGGACACCAGCATCTTGAAGACGTCGGTCAGGTACTCCTCGCCCTGGTCGTTGTCGGTGGAAAGCTTGCCGAGCACGTCCCGCAGCCGGGCCGCGTCGAAGGCGTAGATGCCGGCGTTGATCTCCCGGACGGCGAGCTGGACGGGAGTGGCGTCACGCTGCTCGACGATCTGTTCGAGACGACCCGCGCCGTCGCGCACGATGCGACCGAGGCCGGTCGGATCCGGCACCTCGGCGGCGAGCACGGTCGCCGCCGCACCCTCGCTCTCGTGCGCCGCCACCAACTCGGCGACCGTCTCCGGCCGCAGCAGCGGCACGTCGCCGTTGAGCACCACGACGGTGCCCGTCACCTCGGGAGCGGCCTCCAGTGCGATCCGCACCGCGTGCCCGGTACCGAGCTGCTCGGCCTGCAGGACCGCGGTCGCCTCCGGCGCGATCGCGGCCAGGTGGTCGCGGACCTGGTCCGCGCCGTGCCCCACCACCACCAGGGTGCGCGCCGCGGTCAGCGGGCCGGCAGCGGTCAGCACGTGGCCGACCAGCGTCCGACCGAGTAGCGGATGCAACACCTTCGGCAATGACGACTTCATCCGCTTGCCCTCACCGGCGGCAAGCACGACGACGGTGCGGGAGTGGGGCTCGGACACGACGTGGCTCCCGTCGGAACGCGGACAGTCTCTCGCGGCCATGCTAACCAGACATTAGCTGCGGATCAGTGGAAGCTCCCGGGAGAGGATTCGAACCCCTATAATCAGGACCAAAACCTGACGTCCTGCCATTAGACGACCCGGGAAGGTCTATAACGGACAAAAGTCACTGCTAGCCGAACCCCTACACCTTAGCGTCCCGCTGCCGGAGCACCATCGCTCATCCCCTTCATGATCCCCTCGATCTTCCCGTACAGCCGACGCGAGCGGGGTACCTCGACCACCAGGCATCCTCGATAGGTTTCGGCCGTGTTCAGTCGGACGGTGCCGGGACGGTGCCGCTGCAAGGTCGTGGGCTGGGAGGTTTCAGCCGGCACCCAACTCTCGATAAAACAGTTCCTTCACCCAGCGGCGCTGGCAGCCACCGTGGTGGCGCGGGCGGCGTCCCGGGCGCGGCGGTGCTCTCCCCACTGCGCGGCGGTCACGGTCTTCGAGTGGGCGCGGCGACGCTCCAGTTCCTGCGCCGGATCCCGGTCGAGCGGAAGATGCCGAACCCAGAGGTACGCCGTGGACCGGCTCACCCCGAGCCGTTGCGCGATCTCCGGCACCGACTGCTGTTCCTCGGTGCGCAGCCGGCGCACCTCGGCGGCGTCGAAGTCGGCCGTAAAGCGCAGGTTAGAACGACCGTACGACACATGGGTATCCGCCCGTGTCGCTGCCTGATGTGATCTACCCGCAGCTTAAGTTACGGTGACGTAGGCGTAGTTTTCGCGATCACCACCGTCCCGTGGAGGTGCCCATGTCTGCTGCCCTGCTCGACCCGACCGGCCCGAAACCGCTTACCCAGGGCACCCAGTCGCGGGGCATCCTGATCGCCCTGTGGTCCTTCGTGCTGATCCCGTTCGCGGCGCTGATCGCCGCCGTCCCGGTGGCCTGGGGCGGCTGGCTCAGCTGGGTCGACGTGGGCGTCGCGGCCTTCTGGTACGTCGTGTCGGGGCTGGGCATCACCGTCGGGTATCACCGCTACTTCACCCACGGATCCTTCAAGGCCAAGCGCTGGCTGCGCATCGCGATGGCCGCCACCGGCTCGCTCGCGGTGCAGGGCGAGATCATCCAGTGGGTGGCCGACCACCGTCGCCACCACGCGTTCTCCGACCTGGAGGGGGACCCGCACTCGCCGTGGCGGTTCGGGGCCACCCTGCGCGGCCTGACCAAGGGACTGTTCCACGCGCACATCGGCTGGCTGTTCGGGCGCGAGTTGTCGAACCGGGAGCGCTTCGCCCCGGACCTGCTGGCGGACCGGGACATCAGGCGGATGGACCGACTCTTCCCGGTGATGGTGATCGTGTCGGTGCTCGGGCCGGCGCTGATGGGTGGGCTCCTGACGTGGTCCTGGCAGGGCGCGCTGACGGCGCTGTTCTGGGCCGGTCTGGTCCGCATCTCGCTGCTGCACCACGTCACCTGGTCGATCAACTCGGTGTGCCACGTGTACGGCGAGCGGCCGTTCATGATGCGCCACGGCGACCGGGCGGCGAACTTCTGGCCGCTGGCGCTGATCTCCTTCGGGGAGAGTTGGCACAACCTGCACCATGCTGACCCGACGAGCGCGCGACACGGTGTCCTGCGGGGTCAGATCGACATCTCGGCCCGGGTGATCTGGCTGTTCGAGAAGGTGGGCGCGGCCTGGGACGTCCGTTGGCCGAAGCCGGAGCGGATCACGGCAAAGCTGGCGAAGCCGGCGGACCGGGTGACCACCTAGGCCCTGAGCGGGCGCCGATCCAGCAAGTTACCTGACAGTATGTTCAGGTGACCGGGCAGAACGCAGGCAGCATCCCACGACAGGGCGTCACCGAGCGCCGGCGAGGTGACGAGATGGCGCAGGCCCCAGGCGACGAGGGCGCCAAGCGCCGACGGCGGGCGGTACCCGCCGCGTCGGCCAAGCCGACCTCCCGGGTACGCATGTCGGCGGCGCAGCGCCGCGAGCAGCTGATCTCGATCGGTCGGCAGATCTTCGCCGAGCGCGGCTTCGACGCCACCTCGATCGAGGAGGTGGCGTCCCGCGCGAAGGTGTCCAAGCCGGTGATCTACGAGCACTTCGGCGGCAAGGAGGGGCTCTACGCGGTGGTGGTCGACCGGGAGGTCCGCTCCCTGCTGGATCGGATCACCACGGCACTGACCGCGGGCGATCCGAGAGAGTTGCTGGAGCAGGCCGCGCTGGCCCTGCTCGGGTACATCGAGGAGGAGACGAGCGGGTTCCGGGTGCTGGTGCGGGAGTCGCCGGTGCTCTCCGCGACCGGCAACTTCAGCAGCGTGATGAACGACGTCGCGCATCAGGTGGAGCACATCCTCGGCGCGGAGTTCTCCAGCCGGGGGTACGACCCGAAGCTCGCCGAGTTGTACGCGCAGGCGCTGGTGGGCATGGTGGCGTTGACCGGCCGCTGGTGGCTGGAGGTGCGCAAGCCACGTAAGGAGACGGTGGCCGCGCACCTGGTGAACCTGTCCTGGAACGGGCTGTCGAATCTGGAGGCCAAGCCGGGTCTGATCACCACCCGCGTACGCTGATCGGCGGGGGCGGGCGTCGTCCGATCGCCCCGGTCAGCTTCGACGGTGGATCTCGGCGACCGGGTGGTAGCGGCGGTTCCGTTCGGCCTCGGCGTCCTCGGGCGCGCCGACCTTGTCGTAGAGCCCGGTGCCGAGCAGGATCAGGCCGAAGAGCATCGAGACGACCACGGTCGACATCGAGAAGTTCAGGAAGTTGGCATCCGTCTGGAGCACCGACATCATCAGGATGCTGGTGGCCAGGAAGACCACCCCGGCGGTGAGATTCATGTAGTGGCCGAGGTTGTTGCGCCGGGACGCGCCCACGATGAGCACGATCCCGAAGGCGATGGAGACCAGCGAGAACGCCAGGTTGGTACGGAGCCCGAGGGCCCAGTTACTGCCCCGGCCGAAGAGCGGTTCACCCCAGGTGAGGGCGGTGCCCCAGACGCCGAAGACCAGGATGTAGAGCCCGATCAGAGCGGACAGCGCTCGGTAGACCGGTCGCGCGGGATGGTTCACCGGCAGGTGCGGCATGACTCCTCCACGCTGACGACAACAATAGGGACATTGTCCCCCATCTGCCGCCGCCCACTCCCAAAACCGCCCAATCAGCCAGATCGAACTTACCCGGGCCGCACCCGCGAGGTGGCCCCGTTGGTACCTCCGTCCACCGGCCGCCAGGCCCGGTACCAGCGAAACCCCGACAGGTTTTCGCCGGAGCCCGGCCCGCGCAGGGATCAAGCCTGACCGCCCGGAGCGGGTCGGGCTCCGGCGAAAACCACCAGGGAAACCACCAGGGAAACCACCAGGGAAACCACCAGCGCCAACCAGCACTCGGGCTCAGAGCACGAGGCGGGCCTTCTCCCAGCTCTCCCGCTCCTCGTCGGTGCCGACCTTGCCGTACATGCCGGCCATCAGCAGCACCAGGCTGAGCACCATCAGGACGACGACCGTGGCGACGCTCAGGTTGAAGATGTTCGCCTCGGTGCGGATGAAGGCGAGGCCGGCCAGGCTGACCACCATGATCAGGTACGCCATCCACTGGTTGATCAGCACGTCGAGGTTGCGGCCGATGACCGTGCCGACCAGCACGATCGCTCCGGCCACGATGCTGAACAGCGAGAACCCGAGGTTGGTGCCCTGGCCGAGGAACTGCGTGTCACCCCGGCCGAAGAGGGGGTCGCCGGTGCTGGTGATGAAGCCGATCGCACCGAAGGCCACCAGGTACAGACCGGACAGCCCGCCGATCGCCCGGTAGATCGGCCGCGCGGGGTGGTTGACGGGGGTGTGGGCCATGGCTGTGTCTCCAACGCCGTTGGGTGAGGGTCGTGGGCGATTCTCCCGCACCCTACGGTGTGACGCCGCACACGGGGTGGTCCAGGGCGAGCGCGGGTCGTTGCCTCGCCGGCGGCCGGTCAGCCGGCTGGTTCAGCCGGTCGGGATGTCGTCGGCCAGCGAAAGCCACGCCTCCTCGACCTGTTCCCGCTCGGCGCGTACCTGGTTGAGCTGGGCGTCCAGCTCGGCGACCTTGGTGTAGTTGGTGGCGTTGGTGGCGAGTTGGTCGAGCAGCGTGGCCTCCTTCTGCTCCAGCTTGCCGACCTGCCGCTCCAGGCGCGCCAGCTCCTTGCGGGCCTGCCGGGCCTCGGCGGCGCTCATTCCGCCGCTGCCGTCCGGCTGGCCGTTGGTTGCCGCGGCGGGTACGGCGCTCCGGCCGGGTCCGGGTAGGTCGGCGGCCCGGGTGAGGTACTCCTCGACACCGCCGGGCAGGTGCACCAGCCGACCGTCACCGAGCAGCCCGTACGCCGCGTCGGTCACCCGCTCGATGAGGTAGCGGTCGTGGCTGGCCACCACGATCGTGCCGGGCCAGGAGTCGAGCAGGTCCTCCAGCGCGGCCAGGGTGTCGGTGTCGAGGTCGTTGGTGGGCTCGTCGAGCAGCAGCACGTTCGGCTCGCCGGCGAGCAGGCGCAGCATCTGCAACCGGCGGCGTTCGCCTCCGGAGAGGTCGCCGACCGGTGTCCAGAGGCGCCGGTCGTCGAAGCCGAACACCTCGGCGAGCTGGGCCGCGGAGATCTCCCGGTCACCGAGGCGTACCCGCCGGGCGACCTCCTCGACCGCTTCGAGGACGCGCAGTTCGCTGGGGAGTTCGGTGAGTTCCTGGGAGAGGAACGCGGGGCGGACGGTGGAGCCGGTGATCAGCCGGCCGCCGTCGGGGCGGGTGACGCCGGCGAGCATCCGCAGCAGGGTGGTCTTGCCGGCGCCGTTGGCGCCGAGGATGGCGACCCGGTCGCCGGGGCCGACCTGCCAGGTGGTGTCGTCGAGGATGGTCTTGGGGCCCGCGTGCAGCCGGACGTGCTCCAGGTCGTACACCTGCTTGCCGAGCCGGGCGGTGGCCAGCCGCTGCAGGGACATGGTGTCGCGCGGTGGCGGCACGTCGGCGATGAGCGCGTTGGCCGCGTCGATGCGGAACTTCGGCTTGGAGGTGCGGGCCGGCGGGCCGCGACGCAGCCAGGCGATCTCCTTGCGGAGCAGGTTCTGCCGTCGGGCCTCGGTGGCGGCGGCGACCCGTTCCCGTTCGGCGCGGGTGAGGATCCAGGCGGCGTAGCCGCCCTCGTAGGCGTGGACGGCCTGGTCGGCGACCTCCCAGGTGGTGGTGCAGACGGCGTCGAGGAACCACCGGTCGTGGGTGACCACCACCAGAGCGCCCTTGCGGCCGAGCAGGTGCCGGGCCAGCCAGTCGACGCCGCCGACGTCGAGGTGGTTGGTGGGCTCGTCGAGGATGAGCAGGTCGGCGTCGCGGACCAGCAGGGCGGCCAGCGCCACCCGGCGGCGTTCGCCACCGGACATCGGCCCGACCTGGGCGTCGAGGCCGAGGTGGGGCATGCCGAGCCCGTCGAGGATGGCGCGTACGCCGGAGTCGCCGGCCCACTCGTGCTCGGCGCCCATGCTCTCGGCGAGCCAAACGGTGCCGAGCACGACGTCCCGGACGGTGGCGTCGGGGCTGAGGGTGAGGTTCTGTGGCAGCCAGGCGACCCGTAGGTCGCGCCGGTGGGTGACGCGGCCGTCGTCGGGTTCCTCGATGCGGGTGAGCAGCCGCAGCAGGGTGGACTTGCCGGCACCGTTGAGCCCGACGACGCCGATCCGGTCGGCGTCGTCGAGGCCGAGCGAGACGTCGGTGAGCAGTTGCCCGGCCGCGCCGTAGCCCTTGGACACCCGGTCCAGGTTGACGATGTTGGCCACGAACCCACCTTCCATGATTGAGAGTTCGCGCGAGCATGGCTGGCGGGGCGGCCGCGTCTCCACCGCCCTGTTCGCGCGAAAATCCAAGGCGTCCCGGTGCCGGCGGGCACCTGGGGACGCCTGGCATTCCAGGGTACGCGGCGGGGTCGGGTACCCGCGCCGGCCGCCCGCGACCGGGGCCGGCCTGGTGATCAACCCCGGTTAGCTGGCATGGCGGTGTTCGCCGCGCTCCGAGACCGCCAGCCCGGCGGAACGGTGTGGATCACCGCCCGCTGGTCAGGTGACCCGGGCGCCGTGGACCGGACCGTGGGCGGTGCGGGCCTGTCGGCACACCCCGGCCGCCTCCAACTCGGCTGCGACGCGTTCGGCGTCGGCGGCGTCGGCGGTGAGGAAGACGCAGGTCGGTCCGGAGCCGGAGACCACGCCGGCCAGCGCTCCGGCCGCCTCGCCGGCCTTGAGGGTGGCCGCCAGCGAGGGGCGCATGGCCAGCGCGGCGTCCTGCAGGTCGTTGCCGAGGGTGGCGGCGAGCACCCGGGGGTCGCGCTGCCGGAGCGCGGCAAGCAGCCCGTCGGTGCTGCCGAGCGGCGCCCCGGCGGAACCGGTCTCGCGGAGCCGGTCGAGCTCCCGGTACGCCTGCGGGGTGGAGAGCCCGCCGTCGGCGAATGCCAGCACCCAGTGCCAGGAGGTGGGGCGGGCCAGGACGGGGCTGACCGCTTCGCCCCGGCCGGTGCCCAGCGCGGTGCCGCCGTAGATCAGGAACGGCACGTCCGAGCCGAGGTCGGCGGCGATGCCGGCGAGTTCGTCGCGGGACAGTCCGGTGCCCCAGAGCGCGTCGCAGGCGACCAGGGCGGCGGCCGCGTCGGCGCTGCCGCCGGCGAGCCCACCGGCGAGCGGGATCTGCTTGCGCAGGTGCAGCCGGGCGTGCGGCATCACGCCGGCGTACCCGGCGAGGGCGTGGGCGGCCCGGATGGCGAGGTTGGAGTCGTCGAGGGCGAGTTCGCCGGTGCCCTCGCCCTCCATGGTGAGGGTGAGCGTGTCGCCCCGCCGTGCGGTCAGCTCGTCGTAGATCGAGATCGCGTGGTAGACGGTGTTCAGCTCGTGGTAGCCGTCCCGGCGCAGCGGGCCGACCCCCAGGTGCAGGTTGACCTTCGCGGGCACCCGTACCCGGACCGGACCGCTGGCCCCGCGCGGCTCGTCGTCATCCGGTCGCCAGGCCTCGGTCACGGGGTGAGGTCCCGGACGGGCAACCGCACGTCGAACGGCTTGGTCACGATCAGCTCCTCGACGGAGTCGGCGACCAGCTCGTACCGGCACCACATGCCGGACACGCCGGGATCGATCGGCTGCGCGGTCACTCGTACACCTCCTCGACGGGCACGGCGTCAGCCTACTGCGCTGCGGGCGTACGGCTGGGGGCCGACGCGGCGACGGCGGCGAACTGCTCGACGGTGAGTGACTCGCCGCGTGCGCCGGGGTCGACCCCGGCGGCGACGAGCGCCGCGCCGGCCCGGTCGGCACCACCGGCCCAGCCGGCCAGCGCGGCGCGCAGGGTCTTGCGGCGCTGCGCGAAAGCGGCGTCCACCACGGAGAAGACCTGCGCCCGAGGTACGTCGGCGCGGGGCGGCTCGCGCCGGGTGAAGGCGACCAGACCGGAGTCGACATTGGGCACCGGCCAGAACACGTTCGGTGGCACCTTCCCGGCGGCTCGCGCGTGGGAGTACCAGGCGAGCTTGACCGACGGCACCCCGTACACCTTGGAACCGGGACCGGCAACGAGCCGGTCGGCGACCTCCTTCTGCACCATCACCAGTCCGTGCCGGAGACTGGGCAGCTCGGCGAGCAGGTGCAGCACCACGGGTACGGCGACGTTGTAAGGCAGATTGGCCACGAGCGCGGTGGGTGCCGGATCGGCCAGGTCGGCGGCGGTGATCCGGAGCGCGTCGGCGTGGTGCACGGTCAGCCGGGCGGCAAGCGGGCCGGCGTGCCGGGCGGCGGTGTCGGACAGCGCGCCGGCCAGGGTCCGGTCGATCTCGACGGCGTGCACGTGGGCGGCGGCGGGCAGCAGGGCGAGAGTGAGTGAGCCGAGCCCGGGGCCGACCTCGAGCGCCACGTCGTCTCCGGTGAGCCCGGCGGCGGTGACGATCCGGCGGACGGTGTTCGGGTCGTGCACGAAGTTCTGGCCGAGCCGCTTGGTGGGTGCGACGCCGAGCCGGGCGGCGAGGTCCCGGATCTCCGCCGGGCCGAGCAGGTCTGCGGCCATACCCGACACCCTACGGGGTAAGGAAGGGCCCCCTATTAACGCCTCGTGTATAGGAGGGGCCCCCTCTTAACAGCTCGGTCGCCCGCGGTCAGTGCCAGGGGCCGAAGGCGCGTTCGCCGGTGGTGGAGATCGCGGCGCACAGGTCGTCGAGGTCGGCGCCGGTGGTGGCAGCCAGGGCCCGGACGGTCAGCGGGATCAGATATGACGCGTTGGGGCGCCCCCGGTGCGGGACCGGCGTGAGGTAGGGCGCGTCGGTCTCCACCAGGATCTGGTCGAGTGGGGTCAGCGCGGCGGCCTCGCGCAGCGGCGCGGCGCTGGCGAAGGTGACGGTGCCGGCGAAGCTGAGCAGATAGCCCCGGCGGACGCACTCGCGGGCGAACTCGGCGTCGCCGGAGAAGCAGTGCAGCACCACCGTCTCCGGCGCGCCCTCGTCGTCGAGGATGCGCAGCACGTCGGCGTGCGCGTCCCGGTCGTGGACGACCAGGGTCCTGCCGTACCGCTTGGCGATGGCGATGTGGGCGCGGAAGCTCTCCTCCTGCGCGGCGCGGCCCTCGTCGCCCGTGCGGTAGAAGTCCATTCCGGTCTCGCCGATGCCGCGCACCCGGTCCTGGGCGGCCAGCGCCTCGATCTGGCGCAGGGCCGCGTCGAGGTCGGCCAGCCGGGGTGCCTCGTTGGGGTGCAGCGCCACCGTGGCCACCACCGCCGGATGTCTGGTTGCCACCTCGGCGCCCCACCGGGAGGACTCGACGTCCACCCCGACCTGCACCAGCCGGTCCACGCCCACGGCGGCGGCGACGTCGATGGCCGCCGCGACCGGATCGGCGGCGGCGCTGCCACCGGGTACGCCGACCTCGCCGAGGGTGATGTCGAGGTGGGTGTGGCTGTCCAGCACCGGGCGGGGCAGCGGCTCCGGCGCGGGCGGGAACTCGCCGGCGCGGCGGGCCGCGCGTTGGCGGCGGGGGTTGGTCGGCTCGCTCATCTCCTCGACAGCATCACACACCGGCCGAATCCACCCGGCCGCCACCCACAGTTCACCTCGGCTACGCCGGGCCCACCTACCGTCGCCGGGTGACTGCGCGAAGCGAGGTGACAGCGTGAGCACCACTCCCCGGGCCGAGAGCGCGGCGCAGGAGCGGACCGGCCTGCGGGTGGCGTACGGCGGGGCGGTCTACCCGGCCGAGGAGGTCGCCCGCGGCGCGGCGTACGAGTTGTTCAGCGCCGACGAGGTGGCCGGGTTCGAGTGGATGCCCCGGCCGAACTCGGCGCTGCCGTGGCGGCGGTTCGTGCACGTCACCGAGGTCACCACCGTGCTCGGGGCGACCGATCAGGCCGAGGATCCGGAGGCGCCGCTGCTGCTGCCGCTGCATCGCGAGCGGGGCTGGACGGAGGTGCACCGGCTCGCCCAGCAGCCGGCCGCCGCGGACGATCCGCTGGTCACCACGGTCCGCGCGTCGGCGGTGCTGCGGCGCGGTACCCGGATGGTGAAGATCCTCTCCGCCCGTCAGCTCGCCGGATACGTGCGGGGCTGGCTGCCGCACGGGTTCTGCTATCGGGAGCACGATGTGGCGCACCTGCGTACCCCGGCGGCCACCACCGTGCTGCGCACCGACGGCGGGGGTGGCCGGGAGGGCGTGGACGTGACGTACGCGTTGCGGTGGCGCGCCGCCGACCCGGGTGACTACGACGTGCCGGCGGGATCGGCGTACCGGGGGCTGGCCGCGCTGGGCGCCCGCGACCGGTTGGGGCCGGCGGTGCTGGGCACCGGATTCACGCCGAGCAGCAACCAGTTGATCCCGGAATTCGTCACCCGGGACCTCGCCGACCTGCCGATGCCGGCGAACGCCACCCTGCTGGCGTATCCGGCGACCGGGCTGGAGGTGGTGCTCTACGCCTACCAGGCGGAGCAACGCGGCTGGCTGCGAATGGTCGGGCCGCAGTGGCGGCACCTGCTCGCCGCGGTGCCCGGCCTGTCGCCGGACCAGGAGTACGTGCCGATCGGGGACGCACCGCGATCGACCACGCTGGTCGGCACGTACGCGGGCGGCGAGTACGAGGCGGTCGCCGACCTGCCCGGCGGTTTCCGGGTGCTGGCGCTGACCCGGGCCGCCCGGTACCCGGTCGACACGGTGACCCGGCGGTTGCGGCTGGCCGCCTGGCGGGAGGTGCCGTGCCTGGTACTGCGGGAGGAGGCGGGCTGGCTGCGGCTGCGGTTGCGCCACCCGAATCCGGACGCGGTCGCCATCACCGGCGCACAGTGCCACGAACGGGGCGTCTACGAGGTCTGGGCTCCGGGCGGTGAGGTCACCGACGACCAGGTGGTGGACCACCCGTACCTCCTCTGACCTGGCCCGGTCGGTGGCGCCGCGGCCAGGAATATCGGCCGTACGCCGGGGAAGGCTCGGTTTCCCACCCTGACAGGAGGACGAGATGCCCTTCATCACCGTCGGCGCGGAGAACTCCGCGCCCATCGACCTGTACTACGAGGACCATGGGTCGGGTCAGCCGATCGTGCTGATCCACGGGTTCCCGTTCAACGGGGCGACCTGGGAGAAGGTCTCCGGACCGCTGCTCGACGCCGGATACCGGGTGATCACGTACGACCGACGCGGCTACGGCAATTCGGCGCAGCCGACGTTCGGGTACGACTACGACACCTTCGCCGCCGACCTCGACGTGCTGATGACGGAGCTGGATCTGCGCAACACGATCCTGGTCGGTCACTCGATGGGCACCGGTGAGGTGACCCGCTACCTGGGCGCGTACGGCTCGGAGCGGGTGGACCGGGCGGTGCTGCTGGCGCCGCTGGCGCCGTACCTGCGGCAGGCGCCGGACAATCCGGAGGGCGTGGAGGCGAGCGTCTT
Source organism: Micromonospora phaseoli (assembly GCF_900109115.1). GTDB lineage: Bacteria > Actinomycetota > Actinomycetes > Mycobacteriales > Micromonosporaceae > Micromonospora > Micromonospora phaseoli. The sequence continues at coordinate 146,228 of NZ_FNYV01000005.1, read as the reverse complement.
CGAGGGGTTCAAGCAGGCGATCGTGCAGGACCGGTTCGCCTACCTGACCCAGTTCTGCGACGCCTTCTTCAACTACAGCGAGAACAAGGGCAAGCTGGTCAGCGAGGAGGCGTACCGGGCGCACTGGGAGATCGGCGCGCGGGCCTCGGCGATCGCCACGCTGAACTCGGTGGACGCCTGGGGCACCGACTTCCGGGCCGACGTGTCGCGGATCGACGTGCCGGTGCTGATCGTGCAGGGCGACAAGGACAACGTCCTGCCGTACCCGAAGACGGGTCAGCGGCTGCAGCCGCTGCTCTCCGACAGCCGGCTGGTCACCCTCAAGGGCGCGCCGCACGGCACCCCGTGGACCAACGCCAACGAGGTCAACCAGGCGATCATGGAGTTCATCGGCTCGCCGTCCATGGCCAAGGCCCGGGCCTGAGTCGAGCCGGCGTGACCGCTGGTGCGGACGGGTGATCGGCTCCGCGTCAACCGCGGCGGGAACACCCGACGGGTGCGACCCCTTTCCCGGGGCCGCACCCGTCGCCTGCGGCGCCCGCAGTGCGCGTGGCCCGCGGTGCCCGCCGGCCACGGCGCCGGCCGGCGACGAGGTGCGGCGTCACGGTCAGCCGTCGAGCCGGGCCAGCTCCTCGTCGACGATCGACGGGTCGAGCTTGCGGAAGACCGGCTTGGGCACCGCCAGCGGCCGGCCGATCTCCAGGGGTACCGACTCCCAGCGCACGCCCTGCGTGTAGTCCCCGGTCAGCACCGGGTACGCCGGGCCACCGTCGAGGTCGGCGACCTCCTCGACGACCGGCATCGGTGCGTGCACCCCGGTGCCGCCGAGCAGCTCGTGGACCTTCTGCGCGGAGTGCGGCAGGAACGGGGTGAGCAGCGTGTTGATGTCGCTGACCACCTGTAGGGCGACGTGCAGGATGGTGCCCATCCGGGGCTTGTCGGCCTCGGCCTTGAGCTTCCACGGGGCCTGATCGGAGAGGTACTTGTTGGCTTCGGCGGCCACCTTCATCGCCTCGCCGATGGCCTGCTTCTGCCGGTGCCGAGCGATCAGCTCACCGACGGTGGTGAAGCCGGCGCGGCCGGCAGCGAGCAGCGCCTCGTCGGCTTCGGTGAGCCCGTCCGGGCCGACCGGCGGCACCGCGCCGAAGTTCTTCGCCGCCAGCGAGATGGATCGGTTGACCAGGTTGCCCCAGCCGGCGACCAGTTCGTCGTTGTTGCGGCGGAGGAACTCGGCCCAGGTGAAGTCGGTGTCGTTGTTCTCCGGGCCGGCCACCGCGATGAAGTAACGCAGTGCGTCCGCGTCGTAGCGTTCGAGGAAGTCCCGGACGTAGATGACCACCCGGCGGGAGGAGGAGAACTTGCGCCCCTCCATGGTCAGGAACTCGCTGGAGACCACCTCGGTGGGCAGGTTGAGCCGCCCGAGCTGGCCCGGCTCACCATCGTGGCTGCCCTCACCGGAGTAGCCGGCGAGCAGGGCGGGCCAGATCACCGAGTGGAAGACGATGTTGTCCTTGCCCATGAAGTAGTAGGACTGCGAGTCCTTCCCCTCACCATCGGTGGACCACCACTTTCGCCACGCCTCGGGGTCTCCGGAGCGGCGGGCCCACTCGACGGACGCGGAGAGGTAGCCGATGACGGCGTCGAACCAGACGTAGATCCGCTTGTCGGCGCGCTCGCGCCAGCCGTCGAGCGGGATCGGCACCCCCCACTCCAGGTCACGGGTGATGGCCCGGGGCTGGAGGTCGTCCAACAGATTCTTGGAGAACCGCAGCACGTTGGGGCGCCAGCCGTCCCGGGTGTCGAGCCACTGCCGCAGCACGTCGGCGAGCGCCGGCAGGTCGAGGAAGAAGTGCTCGGTCTCGACGAACTTCGGCGTCTCCCCGTTGATCTTCGACCGGGGGTTGATCAGGTCGATCGGGTCGAGCTGGTTGCCGCAGTTGTCGCACTGGTCGCCGCGGGCGCTGTCGTAGCCGCAGATCGGGCAGGTGCCTTCGATGTACCGGTCGGGCAGCGTCCGGCCGGTCGACGGCGAGATGGCACCCATCGTGGTCTTCGGCACGATGTAGCCGTTGCGGTACATCCCCTCGAACAGCTCCTGCACGACCGCGTAGTGGTTACGGGTGGTGGTCCGGGTGAACAGGTCGTAGGAGAGGCCGAGACCGTGCAGGTCCTCCACGATCACCCGGTTGTAGCGGTCGGCCAGCTCACGCGGGGTCAGCCCCTCGGCGTCGGCCTGCACCTGGATCGGCGTGCCGTGCTCGTCGGTGCCGGAGACCATGAGCACGTCGTGGCCGGCCATCCGCATGTATCGGGCGAAGACGTCGGAGGGAACGCCGAAACCGGAGACGTGGCCGATGTGGCGCGGGCCGTTGGCGTACGGCCAGGCCACTGCCGCGAGAACGTGACTCATGGGCAGAAAGCCTAGTGACCCGTCGGGAGCGACCGCGAATCAATAGCGCTCCCCGTTGGGCCCAGCGGCCCAATTCCGCCCGACCGATAGTCCGATTTGTCGCCGACACGCTGCCTGAGCTGCCCGGTCAGCCACCCCCGCCGGTGTCCAATGAAGCGCGTGACTGGCAGCCGAGACCACGAGGACAGCCCTCCCCTCGACATCCGACCGGAACCGACCGGGCCGGCGCGTACCCAGGCGGTGGCACCGCATCCCCGCACGATGCCGGCGGTGCCGGACGGCGGGATGCCGGTCGGACCCGGCCGAGCCGACCCGGCCACCGTCGAACTGGAGCGCACTGGCGTCGAGGTGGAGGCGACCACCGGGGCGCCGGCGGACACGCTGCCGCGCCGGGTCCCGCTCCGGTCGGCGGGCCGCCGGGGCCGCCGGGGTCGGCCCTGCGTCGACGGTACGCCGGACGAGGAGACGTTCTGGGCCCCGATCGAGGAGGTGCACTGGGACGGAACGCCGGTGCGGCAGGATGCGCCCGGCATCCCGTGGTGGCGTCGCCTCTGGCCGGTACGCCGCCGCCGGGAGCGGGCCGTCCATCCGCCGGATCCGCTGGCAGGGCTGGCCGCACTGGTCGGGTTGAGCCTCGCGGCGGCCTTCTTCGCCTGGGTGAGTGCCGGCCCGTTCTGGCTCGCGGTAGGGCACGCCAGCCCGGGCACGGTGATCCTGAGCGGGTGCACCGGTGACGGCCTCGCCCAGCACTGTCGGGGCATCTTCACCGCGACCGACGGGGAGTTCCGGACCCACGGCGTACGGGTCAGCGGGGTGCCCGGGGATCGAACGGCGGCCGGCACGGCGCTGCCCGCCCGGGTGACCGGTCCCGACGGCGAGGTCGCGTACGTCGACCACGGGGTGGGCGCCCAGCTGCGTTGGCTGCTCGGCCTGCTGACGGTGCTCGGCTGCGGGGTGGGCATCGCCCGCTGGACCGGCGCCACCCGACTGCCCGAACCGGGCACCCGACGCTGGGCGGTCACCGCCTCGCTCGCCGGCCCGTTGCTGATCGCTCTCGGCTTCCTCGTCGCCGCCTGGTGACTGCTCCGGGGACCCTACTGCTGGTGCACGACGGTGTACACGTCGCGGCGGCGCAGCCCGTGGGCGGTCGCGACGTCGGTGATCGCGTCCCGGCGGGTTCGGCCGGCCGCCTCCCGCTCCGCCACGAGTGCGCGCAGCGCGTCGTCGTCCGGGCGGGACGGGGGCGCCGCGGGGGCGCCGGCCACCACGAGGGTGATCTCACCGCGCGGGTCGCCGTCGGCAGCCCACCGGGCCAGGTCGCCCAGCGGGCGGCGCAGCACCTCCTCGTACGTCTTGGTCAGCTCGCGGCAGAGGGCGGCGGGCCGTTCGGCACCGAACGCGTCGGCCAGGTCGGTCAGTGCGGCGGCTACCCGGTGTGGTGCCTCGAAGAGGACCAGGGTCCGCTCCTCGGCGGCCAGCGCGCGTAGCCGGGCCCGACGGGCGCCGGGGCTGCGCGGCAGGAACCCTTCGAAGCAGAACCGGTCGCAGGGCAGGCCGGACAGGGCGAGGGCGGTGGTGACGGCGCTGGGCCCGGGTGCCGCGGTGACCGGGATCCCGGCGTCCAGGGCCGCGCGGACCAGCCGGTAGCCGGGGTCGGAGACGCTGGGCATGCCGCCGTCGGTGACCAGCGCGACGAGGTACCCAGCGGTCAGCACCTCGACCAGTTCCGGGGTACGCCGCTCCTCGTTGCCCTCGAAGTAGGAGACGATCCGCCCGGGGATCGTGACGTCGAGGTCCCGGGCGAGCCGGCTCAGCCGGCGGGTGTCCTCGGCGGCGACCACGTCGGCGGTGGCGAGCACCTCGCCCAGTCGGGTGGAGGCGTCGGCGGGGTTGCCGAGCGGCGCGCCGAGCAACACCAGGCGACCCATTTCGGACATTTCACCCACAAGTACGCACTCCTTCATCGATGACCGTTCCGAAATCGGGGACGACAGACGCCACCAACCCCCTCCGCAGCCTACGATCGCCGGGTGACGAGTGCGTCGACAGCACAGAGCGCGGGCCCGGACCAGCCGCCGCCGGACCAGCCGGCGACCACGGCCACCTCCACCGAACCGACAGGCGGTGGCGTGCCGGCGGCGATCCGACGTCGGCTGGCCACCATCGAGGCGGGGCTGGACGATCGCTCGTGGCTTGCCACAGCCGTGGTGGTGGCAATCGCGGCGGTTCTCCGCTTCGCCAACCTCAGCCATCCGCCCGGCAAGATCTTCGACGAGGTCTACTACGCCCGGGACGCCTGGGGCCTGATCGACAAGGGCGTGGAGTGGAACTACAAGGACGGTGGCCCGTCGTACGTGGTCCACCCGCCGCTCGGCAAATGGCTGATCGGCTTCGGCGAGTGGGCCTTCGGCTACGCCGACGCCGAGCACGGCATCTCCGTGCCCGGCCACCTCTTCACCACCTCGCCCGAGTTCGGCTGGCGTTTCTCGGCGGCGCTGTTCGGCACCCTCTCCGTGCTGCTGCTGGTCCGCATCGGCCGCCGGATGTTCCAGTCGACCGTGCTCGGTTGCGCCGCCGGCCTGCTGCTCGCGGTCGACGGCTTCCACCTGGTGCTCTCCCGCACCGCACTGCTGGACTTGTTCCTGCTCTTCTTCGTGCTGGCCGCCTTCGGTGCGCTGGTGCTCGACCGGGACGCGACCCGGCGGCGCTGGGCCCGGGCACTGGAGGCGGGGTTGGATCCGACCGCCCGAGGGCGTGCCGGCCGTCCGCCGACCGGCTGGCGGAACTGGCCCTGGTGGCGGCTGGCGACCGGGGTGCTGCTCGGCTGCGCGTTCGCGGTCAAGTGGAGCGCGCTGTTCTTCGTCCCCGTCTTCGCGCTGCTGATGTTCCTCTGGGACGTCGGCGCCCGCCGCTCGGCCGGGGTACGCCGGCCGTGGCGGGACACCCTGCTCGACGGGGTGCCCTGGATGGTGCTCGCCGGCCTGCTGATGGCGGTGACCTACGTGGCGACGTGGTCCGGTTGGCTGTTCAGCCAGGAGGGCTACTACCGGCTCGCCGAGCGGTACCCGGACGCCGGGCTCAGCGACACGCCGATCATCGGCCCGCTGTGGAACCTGGTGCAGTACCACCAGGCCGCGCTGGGCTTCCACAGCCAGCTCGACGATGCGCACAAGTACCAGTCGTGGCCCTGGCAGTGGTTGCTGCTGGGTCGACCGGTGGCGTTCCACTGGACCGGCGACGGCCCCTGCGGTGCGGCGAGCTGCGCCGAGGAGGTGCTGCTGCTGGGTACCCCGCTGCTGTGGTGGTCGTTCCTGCCCGCGCTGGTGGCGCTGGTGTGGCTCGGTCTGGCGCGACGCGACTGGCGGGCCGGCACGATCCTGCTCAGCGCGGCGGCGGGCCTGTTGCCCTGGTTCTGGTTCGCCCTCGACGGCCGGACGATGTTCTCCTTCTACGCCGCCCCCACGCTGCCGTTCCTCGTGCTCGCGGTGGTCTACGTGCTCGGTGCCATCGCCTCTCCGGCGGGGCTGAGTGGCACCCGACCGGTGGGCGGCGCCGACGAGGAGGCGAGCCAGGACCGACGGCTGGTCGGTGGGGTGATCGCGGGAGCGTACGTGGTGCTGGTCGTCCTCTGCTTCGCGTACTTCTATCCGATCTTCGTGGGTCAGGTGCTGCCGTACGAGGACTGGTCTGGACGGATGTGGTTGGACGGTCGTTGGATCTGAGCCGACGAGACTGATCTCCGCTGCACGGAAAGGGCCCGCACGCTTGGAGCGTGCGGGCCCTTTCCGTGGACGACGTTCGTGTTGGTGAAAAATAGGGCGCGCCCCGATCGCCTGCCACGGGGGAAGCGGGCGATTGGGGCGCGCATCAGCAGCTTAACTACCCGCGACCAGCGGCACAACGGGGCGGCGCAAGTCAGATTTCCGACGCAGGCGCAAACTGGCGGGGATCCGCGCACACCGTCACCCCTGCGTGATCTTCTGCGGACTCTACGCTGCGCCAAGACATCCACCCGCCGCCGAGCTGAATCGTTTCTTCCAGCGACGCGAGCAGCCCTTGCATCGATCCGGCTCGAACGCAAGTCCGAACAGGACAGCGGGTGGCCGGGGCGATCAGAACCGCTTTGATCGGCGCGGCAGCCAGCCGAAGAACCGGTCCTGCAACGAGGTCGATCCGCTGGCGTGCAGATCGGCGGCCGCGGCAGCCAGGCAGGCACCCAGGTAGACGCTGAGCATCGCCCGATCCGCGCCGTACTCGGTCAGCAGTCGGTCCTGTTTCGGCTCGCAGGGCCAGAGCGCGCCGCAGGTGCCACACGTCCAGTCGGGGGTCAGCGGGGCGTGCTCGCCGACCTGCGCCTGCGGCGCGGTTCCGCCCGCCTCGACCATCGTGACACCCGAGCGATCCGCAACACCCGTCATCGCGCTCCCTTCCGCCTCCAACTGGGCGGCGGGTGGGCACCCGCCGCCGGTCCCTACATGCCTCGTGCGCAGCTATAGCGCCCTGGGACGCCACGGTGTTACGCCGTTGCGGTACGTTGACCAACCATGGTCACCGCGACCCGCTGTAGGCAGGGCATCAACCCAGCGCATCCATCGTCGCCGGTCGACGGTACCGGTACCGCTGGCCGAAAGCACTACCACGGAGCGGAAGGTGCGTGACCTGCTTCCGCCCGCCGTCGCGGTGGCCGTGGCCGAGCCGGGCGACTGGTCCGGGCAGTTGCACGCCGCAGAGGCGGCCTGCCTCGGCGAGCGGGCGGTCCAGAGCCGCCGGCGCGACTTCACCGCCGGTCGGGTCTGCGCCCGGCGCGCCATGGCCGCGCTCGGCCTGTCCCCGGTCGCCGTACCGGCCGCCGCCGACCGGTCGCCGGTCTGGCCGGCGGGGATGGTCGGCACCATCACGCACACCCGCGACTACTGCGCCGCCGCCGTGGCCCGCAGCAGCGAGATCCGTGCGGTAGGGATGGACGCCGAGCGGCACAAGGAGCTGAGCGCGGGGGTACGTCGCCTGATCTGCCTGCCCGAGGAGGACGAGTGGTGCGCACGGTTGCCGCCGGGCATCTCCTGGCCGGCAGTGATCTTCAGCGCGAAGGAGACCGTCTACAAGATCTGGCACCCGATCGTCGGCGGTTGGCTGGACTTCCACGACGCGCTGGTGCACGTCGACCCCGACGCCAGGACCTTCACCGCACGGATCTCGACGGCCCGGGTCGCCGCCGCCTCGGCCACCCAACCGCCGTCGCTGGTCACCGGCCGCTTCGCTGTCGACGACGACCTCGTACGCACCGCTGCCACGCTCCCCGCCCGGTGACGCCCCCGGGCTGACGTCGCTCATCGCACCACTGCCGACACCACCGTTGACATCGCCGCAGCCGTCGCTGTCGCCTGCCCGCAGGTCTATTCACTAGACAGCAGTATTGGAAATGAACTACTGTCTATCGAAATTGGTGGCGAGCTTGTCCGGCCGCCGCCTGTCACCGACCCACACCCACCGGAAGGGCTGGTCATGGCAGGACCTCGTACCGCAGCGGCACCCGCGCGTTCCATCCGCTCATTGACCCTGACCTGGTTGGCCGTCGCCCTGTTCGCGGTCACCGGCTGCGGCGGCGACTCCACCCCGTCCCCGACCGGGCAGCCGGCGGGCGAGCCAACCGCAGCCAGCGACCCGCTGGCCGACGGCGACCCGCTGGCCGACGGCGGCGGGACCGCAGTCGACACACCCACCAGCGCGGCAGCCGCTCCGGCCGTCGTCGATCCCTGCTCCCTGGTCTCGCGGCAGGAGGCCGAACAGCTGGCCGGCACCACCCTCAACGAGCCCCGGAAGGTCAAGGCGACCTGCACCTACACCGCGCCACCGTCCGGGCCGACCGCGCAGGTGGAGGTATTCGTCGGCGCCGGGGCGAAGAAGATCCTCGACGTCAACCGCAACCTCGGCCACGAGCTGCGCGAGCTGCCGGGTGTCGGGGACGAGGCCTACGCCGAGGACCGGGTCGTCTACGTCCACAAGGGCGGCCAGTGGGTCTCGGTCCGGCTGGTCCGGCTCAACGACCCGGCCGAGAACCGGCAGGGGCTGGAGGCCGTCGCCCGTCAGGTCGCCGACCGGCTCTGAGCCTCGGCCCGGACGGTCTCCGGACGATGACCCGGCTGGTTCTGAACCTTGATCCGGCCGGGTCTGAGCCTTGATCCAGACGGCGGGCGCGTGGTCTCCGGCCGGAGTCTCTGTCCGGAGTGGACATCGCTACACTCCGCCCGGTGATCAACAAGAGATGGTCGTCAGCCGTCCTGCTCGGGCTGCTGGCGGCGACCACCCTGGCCGGCCCGGTGCCGGCATCCGCCGACGACAAGGCAGAACCCATCGCGGAGCCACCCCGCGTCCAGCTGGTGCTGGACGTCAGCGGCTCGATGCGGGCCACAGACATCGACGGGCGCAGCCGGATCTCGGTCGCGCAGCAGGCGTTCGGCGAGGTGGTGGACGCCCTACCCGACGAGACACAGCTGGGCATCCGGGTGCTCGGCGCCACCTACCAGGGCAAGGACAAGAAGCAGGGCTGCCTCGACACCCAGCAGATCGTGCCGGTCGGCGCGGTCGACCGGGCGAAGGCGAAGGCGGCCGTCGCCACGCTGCGCCCGACCGGGTTCACCCCGGTGGGACTCGCCCTGCGCGAGGCGGCCAGGGACCTGGGCGCCGGTGCCACCGCCCGGCGGATCGTGCTGATCACCGACGGCGAGGACACCTGCGCCCCGCCGGACCCGTGCCAGGTGGCGCGGGAACTGGCCGCCCAGGGCACCACGCTGGTGGTCGACACGCTCGGCCTCGCCCCAGACGAGAAGGTACGCCGGCAGCTGCTCTGCATCGCCGCCGCCACCGGCGGGACCTACACCGCGGCGCAGAGCGCCGAGGACCTCACCGACCGACTGAAGCAACTGGTGGAGCGGGCCCGCGACACCTACACGACCACGCCAGCGAAGGTCGACGGGACCGACGCCTGCCAGGACGCGCCGCTGCTCGCCCCCGGCGTCTACACCGACCGGGAGAGCTTCTCCGAGCACCGCTGGTACCGGGTGCCGGTCCGGCCGGGACAGGAGCTACGCGCCTCGGTCAGCATGGCGCTCGACCGGCCGATCAAACCCGACCACGGCGTACTGCTGCGCGCCACCGCCGCCGACGGTCGGGAGCTCGTCCGAGGGGTGGACGCCGGCAGTGGACGCACCGACGTCGTATCCGCCGGCCTACGCTGGTCGGCCACCGAGGACAGCGACGACGCCGAGCGCGACGAGGACGCCACCCCAACTCCGACGGCCAGCTCGACCTCGGCCGTCACCACCGTCTGTCTCGTGGTCAGCAACATGTTCTCGCCCGCAGCCGGCACCGCGGCCGACCCGGGCATGCCGGTCGAGCTGACCGTCGACGTGGTCGCCGCCTCACCCGCACCGGACGGCCCGGACCTGGGTCGAGGCTGGGTGCTGCTGCTCCTGCTGACCCTGGCCGGCCTGCTCACCGGGCTCGTCACCGGCCTGCTCACCCGCTGGTGGGTAGCCACCTGGAGGAACTGAAGATGCGTACCCTCTCGGCAACCGCCGCCGCACTGCTGGCCGCCGGCGTCGCCCTGGCCCCGGCCACAGCGCTGGCCGCGCCCACCCCGACCCCCTCCCCCGGTGCCACCACCGTCACCAAGGCCGGCACCACGTTCCTGGGCGCCACCCCACTCGCCGCCGGCCAGCCCGTCCGGGTCAGCGCGTCGACCGGCGAATACCTCTACTGGGCGTTCCCGGCCGCCGCTGGCGAGATCCACGAGATCACCGCGACGGTCGCCCTCGCCCAGAACCGCAGCGGCCGGTCCACCTGGACGGTCGAGGTCTTCGACGGGCTGCGCCGCCGGCAGGCATGCACGGCCGGCGCGCAGACGCCGACCGCCGACGCCTCGGCGCGCAGCGTGGCGATCGGCTGCACCCTGCGGCGGGTCCGCCCGTGGGCCGAACCGTGGTCCGCCGATCCGCTGCCCGGCACGTACTACGTGCGGCTGACGGTGGTCGAGATACCGGAGCCCGACCTCGGCCTGCCGATCGACGTGGACCTGTTGGTCTCCACCACCGGTGACGCCGACACGTCGTCTGACGACGGCAGGCTGGAGGCCGCACTGGTGCCGCCGGCCAACGCCGGCACGGTGCTGGACACCGAGCCGACGGTCGCGCCGGAGGCGGAGGAGGAGAGCGGCTGGAACCTCAGCCTCACCGGCTGGCTGCCCGAGGCCGGCTCCCGCTGGATCTGGACCACCGCCGGTGGCGTACTGGCCGCCGTGGCCGGCGTGGTCGGCTTCGCCCTGACCCGCCGCCCCTCCACCAGGCGAGTTGCCGGGTAATTCCAGCACCAGGTGAGCCCACCGGCAGGGCGCGACCAAGGTGCCCGGTCGCGCCCTGCCGGTGGCCCCCGGCAGGGCGCGACCGGGTGGGCGCCGTCGGCCAGCCGGCGAATCCGACCCGCGTGGTGGCGTACGGAACGGCTCTCTTTCTGCCGGTGGTGCGGGTGCGGTGCCCAGGCGCCGAAGCGCCTGGGCACCGTCGCGGGTCAGAGTCGGTCCAGGATCTTCTTCATGGTGTCGATCTCGGCCCGCTGGGTGGTGATGATGCGCTGCGCCAACGCTCTGGCTTCCGGATTGGCGCCCTCAGCGGCCTCCTCCTCGCCCATCGTGATGGCCCCTTCGTGGTGGGCGATCATCATGGTGAGGAACTGTCGGTCGAACTCCGTCCCGGAGGCAGCCGCGAGCTTGGCCATGTCGGCGTCGGACATCATGCCCGGCATCTCGTGGTCCATCTCAGGCGTACTGTGGATCGTCCCGTGGCCGTCGCCGTCTGCGCCAGGCATCGGCGCTCCCCACTGCGTCAGCCAGTGCCGCAGCTGGGTGATCTCCGGCGCCTGGGCGTCCTTGATCTGCACGGCGAGCTGCTCCACCTGCGGGTCGGAGGCCCGGGTGGCGGCCAGGTCGGACATCTCCACCGCCTGCTGGTGGTGCGGAATCATCATCTGGGCGAACATCACGTCGGTCGCGTTGCTGGCGGCGGATTCCCCGCTGAACGCGCTGGCGGACGAAGTGCCGGGCGCGTCGTGGGCGGCACCGTGGTCGGAGCCGCAGGCGGCGAGACCGACAGCGACGGCGAGGCTCACGCCGAGCTGGAGGGTCCGGCGCAGGTAGGTGCGATTCATGATCGAAAGGGCCTTTCAAGATCGGTGAACAGGCAGGACTCGTCGGCGCGGTCGCCCCGTCCGGGGTACGCGCTGGTCGCTCCTATATCCGCAGCACCGATGCCGAGGCCGTGGTGAGGCCGATCGTGGTGGCCGTCGGCGGCGCCCGACCGCCCACTGCCCGGGTGTGACTACGACCCCGTGGCCGCAGGCTTCGGGTACGGCGAAGGAAATGGGCGGCAAGCACGACGGCGAGGGCGAAGCCGGTGAGGATCGCCATGCAGACGGCCCAGCCCGTGGCGTGGCCGTGCCCCGGTTCCTCGGAGGCCGGGGCGGCCTGTTCGATACACCGCTCGACGTGGCATCCGTCGGCAAGAGCGGGCGTGGCCGGCGCGGCGTGGCTGCCGTGCCCGGCCGTGCCCAGGATGGGGTCGTGGCCCAGGCTGTGCATCGCGGCCAGCCCGAACAGGGTGCACACAAGCAGCACGAACCGGAGCCGTCGCCCGGTGGTGGCCGCTTCGCCTCGCACTCAGTCACGGTATCGTCCGGCCGACCATCACTCGCACCGAACCCGGCGCTAGCCGCCGGGCTTGATCTGCTGCGTGATCGAGGGGTCGGTGATCTTGGTGTCGTTGGCCAGCAGCATCGCCTTGCTGAGAATGACGGCGAGCATGCCGTCCCCCTCGAACGGCAGGAACTGCTGCTCACCCGTCCGGCCCGCGGCACGGTCCGGCACGATGCAGAGGTACTCGTCGTTCGGGCTCATCAGGATGTTGCCCGACCCAAGGTGGATCCGGTACGTGCGCAGGTCGCCGTCGACCACCAGGAACCGGCCGTCGATGCGGGCGTGGCGCCCCACCGCCAGCCGGGGCAGCAGCCGGGTCAGCAGGTCCCGCCGGGTCTCGGCGGTCACCGAAAGCTCCCCGAAGCTGTACGACGCCCAGTAGTCCCGGTACCGGCCCTGCGGTCCCCCATCCGACCAGGTCGGGTCGTTGCCGACGCTGGACACCCCGACGAACAGGTCCACGTCCCGCATGACCTCGCTGAGCACCAGCGGCGGAACCTGATCCAGCGGCAGCGGGTCGGCCGGCACGGTGCCCGTCCACCGCTCCGACGTGTAGCCGCCGCCGGAGGCGTGCGAGGTGTTCTGCGCGGCCGCGATCGGATAGAAGCGCACCTGGTCGGTGACGAGCCGCAGGTACGACCCGCTCTCGGTGGTGTCCGCGCCCCAGTCGTCGCCGATGCCCTCCACCCAGTACTCGGCGCGCAGGCCCCACCTGGGCAGCTCGCGAGCGGTCGGCGGGTAGGAGTCGTCGACCATCAACCGGAGTCGGTCGGTCCAGCCCCGGATCGCGGCCAGTGCGTGGTACTGATGTTGACGCAGGATGTGCCCGGCAAACCGGTTGGAGTAGGTGCCGGTGGTCTCCTCGGCCGGCGTGAGCAGGTAGACCTCCCGGTGAGCCTGCTTGAACGGCTGGACGATCTGGTGCCGCTCCAACCACTCCCGCCAACCGACGACCTCCGGCACCGGCCGGCCGATCGGATGCCAGATCCGCACCTCGGCGTCGTCGCGGGCGATCACCGGAGTGTCGTCCAGGGTGCGTAGCGAGCCGTCCGCCCAACCGCAGGGCACCCCGCCGATCAGCCAGATCAGCCGGCGGGCCAGCGCGCCGACCAACGGATGGTCCAGGTAACGCTGCCGCCACCCGGTGAGGGTCCAGTGCCGCTGGGCCAGGAAGAGCCGGTCCAGCCGGGCCGTCTGGGCCGCCAGCATGCCGGTGACCTCCTTGGCGAGGCCCTTCAGCTCGGCCAGTTGGGCCGGGTGATCCCGGCGTACCGCCGCCGGTGGACTCTTCACCTGCCGGCCGGACTCGTTGTGCCAGGCCAGGGTGGCGCTGGTGGAGTCGATCAGCAGCTCGGCCCGGCAGCCGCCGAGGGTCACCTCGTGCCGGCCCACCCCGGTCAGACCGTAGTCCGGGACGGCCAACTCCTCGATCTCGTCCCGGCCGATGCCGAGCGCCGCAGCACGGGCGTCGAGCGCCTTGTCGATCTCGTTGCCGGTGCCCTTGTAGGTGACCCGGGCCGACAGCCGGGCAAGCTGCGCCAGCGCCGCCTCGCCGTCGATTCGCCCGAGCACCCCGACCGCGGCGTTGGCCACCTTCGGGCAGGCTGGCCCGATTCCGGGCAGCCGGCGCAGCATCGCCTCGACCAGGCCGGCGATCCGGCGGACCTGCTCCGGCGTCGGTCCGGTCAGCTCGACCAACCAGAGCAGGCCACGCAGCAGATCCGCGTTGGCCGAGGTCGGCGGCGTGTGCGGAGTACGGGTAGCGGCGGCCAGCCACCGACCGAGGACCTCCCTCGTCTCGGCCGGGTCGATCGCGGTGAGCAGCCGGGACGCCTCGGTCGACCAGCCGACCGTCGGCCGGGCCATGGCGGCGGTGCTGGCGTGGCCGACCAACCGCTGCCAGGCCGGGTCGAGGGTGGGCAGCTCGGTGAGCATCTGCCGGGCCCACGGGTCTGCCGGGTCGAGTTGCGGGCCGGACAGTTCGACCATCAGCTGCCGCAGCCGTTGACTCTCGTCGGAGCGGTCGACCAACACCGCCACCAGTTCGGCGGGGAGCGGACCGGCGGCGATCATCCCCCGCGCCACGGTCTCCAGCGCCGTCGGTGACAGCGAGTACGGCTCCTCGACGGCGTAGGCCGCGAGATCCTGGAGTTGCTCCGGTGTCAGGTCGGCGGGGAGCCGGCGGGCCAACTGCCCGATCAGCTCCAGCGTCGCCCACTTCCGACTCCGGTCCCTGCGATGGACCGCGACCATGGCCTGGACCAGCCTGGCCACGTCCGGACGGGACAGCGGGCGCAGCGCGGCGCGTACCTCCGGGTTGTCCCGGCACAGCCGGGCGTGCGTGTAGAGGTGGCCGGCCAGGGCAGTCAGGTCGTTCTCGGCGACCAGGGCGCGGGTCCGGGTGACGTGCCAGGTGGGGTCGGTGATGGTGGTCATCAGCCACCGACCAGCGCGACGAGCTTGAGGAAGGTGACCTCGGTGTCGCGGCGCAGGTCGACCTCGTCGTCCAACTCCTCGACCTGCCGGTCGCCGACCAGCACCACGAAGCCGTTGCGGCCGAACGCCTCCTCGGCGAGGGCGAACTGCCGCTCCGGATCGACCCGGCGGGCGGTGCGCTGGGCCGGGTCACCGTTGAGCGCCCGCTCGGTCGGGCTGGGCTGCACCAGGAGCCGGCGGGGACCTGCGTTGGCGGCGTTGTGCTCGGCCACCTCCTGGTGGATCCGCCGCCGGATCAGCTCGCGCAGCGTCAGCCGCTCCTCGAAGATCTGCAGGGCCCACCCGGGGGTACGAGCACCGGCCGTGCTCTCGTCTACAAAGGTCACGGTCGCCATGCCGCAGGAGTCTAGGTACGCCCCCCGACACGCTGACGCTGGCGCATGCCGACCGGCGGCCTAGTCCAGGGCGAAGGTCGCCGACGCCCGCCCGGCCGCGTCCGGCACAGCTTCCAGGTAGAGCAGCCCGTCGCGGTGGCGGACGTACTGGCCGGGGAAGTTGACCGACTCCAGCGACACCTTCGTCGCGTCGGCCAGCCCGGCCCGGCGGGTGAACGTGGCGTCCTGCCGGAACAGGGCCGAGCCGTCGCTGCGCTCCACCCAGACCTGGTGGTTGCGGTGCCGCAGGTAGTAGCCGGGATAGTTGGTCGACTCCAGCGAGATGGCCGAGGCGTTCGACAGCCCGGCCACGATCCGGAACTGCGAGTCGGCCAGGTTGGTGACGTTCGGTTCCAGCCGGGCCCGGAACTCCCAGTGCCGCAGGTAGCGGTCCGGCAGGTCGTGCGAGCGCAGCCGGACCGGGGTGAGACCGTCCGGCACCGGTACGCCGAAGTTCGGCGTGCCGTCGGCGTTCCAGTAGACCCGCTGGATCCGGGTACGCCGGTTCGGATCGCTGAGCGGGTCGTAGCCGTTGCCGAGGTACCGCTCGTAGTTGCGGGAGTGGTAGACGATCACGTCGCTGCCGTCCTCGGCGACGGTGAACGAGTTGTGGCCGGGCCCCCACTGGCCGGTGCGGCCGTCGCTGGCCAGCACCGGCGTGGCGCGCTTGCTCCAGGACGCCGGGTTGAGCAGGTCGCTGCCGGCTGCGGCGGTGAGCAGACCGACGGCGTAGCTGGCGTCGGTGGCGCTCGCCGAGTAGGTCATGAAGACCCGGCCGTTGCGGATCAGCACCGCCGGTCCCTCGTTCACCCGGTAACCCCGGGTCTCCCAGGCGTACGTGGGGGTGGCGATCAGGGCCGGGGTGCCGGTGTACGTCCACGGGTTGACCGCGCGGGCCAGGTAGATGTTCGAGTTGCTGCCGGCGTACTCGGCCCAGGCCAGGTAGCGCACTCCGTTGTGGACGAAGGTGGTCGCGTCGAGCGAGAAGCTGCTGCGGGCCGGCTGGAGCTGGCCACGTTCCACCCATGGCCCGTCGAGCGGGTTCGCGGCGCTGCTCTCCAGCACGTACGGCCGGATGGCCCAGATGTCCTCGGTCCGCCCGGCGGCGAAGTAGACGTACCACCGACCGTCGATGAAGTGGATCTCCGGGGCCCAGATGTGCGCGCCCATCTCGCCGCTGCCGTGCCGGCGCCAGATCACCCGCTCGGTCGCGGTGGCGAGCCCCTGGAGGGTGGTGGCGCGGCGCAGCACGATGCGGTCGTATTCGGGCACCGTGGCGGTGAGGTAGTAGTACCCGTCGGTGTGCCGGTAGACGTGCGGGTCGGCGCGCTGCTCGGCCAGCGGATTGGTGAAGGTGACGGCGGCGGCCTGCGCCGGGGCGGCCGGCCCGATCAGGGCGGTGGCCGCCGCCGTGACCAGGGCGGCGAGCGCCGTCGCCCAGCTGCGGTAGGTGAGCTGCGGACGCGTCATCGCGGTCGCCTTTCGCCAGGGGGCGAGCCGATCATCCGGAACGGGCACGGTCTCATCCGACCGCGCCCGCCGTGCCCGCTACCTCATTGATAGCGTTAACAATCACCAGCCGTCAAGAGATTGACATCTATCTGAATCCTGGCCGTAACGCATCGACCGCCGGGGTGCGCCGCCACATCCGCCAGATGGCCGGGCCGGCAGTGGGCAGGCTGATGGGGGTCCGGCGGTGTAGTCGAGGCGGAGGTAGAGCCGCCGGTGGGGTGCGGAGACCGCTCCGATGGCAGAGTGGTGATATGAGGCTCCGTGTCCGACACGGACGGATCGACCCTTTTGAGGCGAAGGATCGGCCGCAAGATGGCCGCCGCCCTCCGCAAAGAGACCGGGATGAGCCAGGAGAAGGCCGCCGCACTCCTCCAGCGCAGCCCCGCAACCATCCACCGCATCGAAGCCGGCGACCCTCGCGTGAAGTTTCGTGACATCGAGATCAAGGCGATGTGCGAGCTGTACGAGGCCGGAGTAGGCGCACGCCGCCCGGGATAGTCCTGAGCAGGTGGCGCGGACCAACGCACAATAGTGCGAATCATGACGTGGGGGGCGAAGCGGATTGCGAGAATGTGACTGCCAGGCGGTCTTGGAGCCGCGGTAGGGACGAAATCTTCACGCGGGGGGCAATGAATGAAGGCAGTCGTGTACGACGGGCCACGGACGGTCAGCGTCAAGGAGGTGCCGGACGCCAGGATCGAACGACCGACGGACGCCCTGGTACGCATCACGACGACGAACATCTGCGGGTCCGACCTGCACATGTATGACGGGCGCACGGATCTGCAGCCGGGCATGGTGCTCGGGCACGAGAACATGGGTGAGGTCATCGAGGTCGGCGACGGAGTCGACCTGGTCAAGGTGGGCGACATGGTCTGCCTGCCGTTCAACGTCTCCTGCGGCGCCTGCGCCAACTGCAACCAGGGCCTCACCGCGTACTGTCTGGTGGCCAACCCGGCGCCCGGCATGGCCGGTGCCGCCTACGGCTACGCCGACATGGGTCCGTATGCGGGCGGTCAGGCCGAGTTGCTGCGGGTGCCGTGGGCCGACTTCAACTGCCTGGTCCTGCCGCCGGACGCCCGGGACATGAGCAGGCAGAAGGACTACGTGATGCTCTCGGACATCTTTCCCACCGGCTGGCACGCGACCGAGCTCGCCTGCGTGCGGCCGGGCGACAGCGTGGCAGTTTATGGTGCCGGACCGGTCGGGTTGCTGGCCGCGTACTCCGCGATCATCAAGGGTGCCAACAAGGTCATGGTGGTCGACCGGCATCCGGACCGGCTGCGCTTGGCGGAACAGATCGGCGCCATTCCCATCGACGATTCCAAGGGGTCGCCGGTGGAGCAGATCCTGGAGCAGACCGGCGGGATGGGCGCGGACCGCGGCTGCGAGGCCGTCGGTCACCAGGCACACGACCCGAGTGGCCAGGAGAAGTCGGCGCTGACCCTGAACAACCTCGTGCACTCCGTGCGGTTCGGCGGCACGATCGGCGTGGTCGGCGTGTTCATCCCCAAGGACCCAGGATCCCCAGACCCGCTGCAGAAACAGGGGAAGGCGCCGTTCGACTACGGCATGTTCTGGTTCAAGGGGCAGAGCATGGGCACCGGTCAGTGCAACGTGAAGAACTACAACCGGCAGCTGATGAACCTCATCGCGAACCACAAGGCCGATCCCTCTTTCCTGGTGTCGCACGAGCTGAAGCTGGACCAGGCACCGGAGGGGTATCGGAACTTCGATGTCCGCGCTGACGGCTGGACCAAGGTGGTGCTGCACCCGGACGGCGGACGCTGACCACTGCCTGACCCCATGACGCGCGGGGGCGGCACCCGAGGTAGCCGGTGCTGTAACCCCGGCTCGGTGACGCCGCCCGGCAGGCCGCCAGCGCGTTGACCAGGTAGCCACCCCTGGTCTTGTAGGTGGCGTCGCCGGTGATCACGTACGCCTGCGCCAGCGCGGACAGCAGGTGTCCCATCGTGTGTCCGCGCGGCTCCATGTTCGGGGCCTCCCAGCCCCTCCACCGGCTGGGCGGAGCTGGTCAGCCCGACGTTGGTGCGAAACGTGTAAAGCATCCGATCCGCGTCGATGAACCGCAGGTAGGCGAGCGTCGGTTCTGGTTGTCGAGCCATCGGCCGGTGGCGAGTCGTACCTGACCGAGCGCGAACGGAAATGCCGAGACGCCGAAGTCCGGGCGGACGGGGGACACAGCGGCGGCGGCGCTCTCCGGCGCCGCCGACACGGGCTGCCCCCGGCAGGGCGCCCGCCGGGATGACACCGGCCGCCCGCAAGTAGGGTACGGCGATCGATGCCGAGCCTGTCATGGGTTGGATCGGTTTCATCTTGATCCTCACCAGGGCTGGGGGCGCGTCACCGCGACCACATTGATGACAGTCAAGGCAATTCGTATGATGTTCAGGGTCAATGCCGACCCGGGGTGGTGCGTGCGGAACAGCCCGCAACGCGGACAGACCCAACCGCCGCCGAACGTGACCGCACCCACGCGTTTGTGGGGGTTTTTGGTCAGTGATTCAAAGTCGCATAGACAAACTTAAGGCCCTGACCGGCGCTTCCGCTGGTCAGGGCCTTAATTCTGTGGAGCTGAGGGGATTTGAACCCCTGACCCCCTCGATGCGAACGAGGTGCGCTACCAGTCTGCGCCACAGCCCCTCCGCCGGCTGACCGGCATCGGTCCCACCCGGCTTTCACCGGGCGGGCCGGCGACAAGGCTAACAGGTCGGCTGCCCCCGCCGCGAACCGCCCCGCTCACCACTCACGCAAGATCCACACAACTTCACCGAAGCTGCTGCCTCCGAGTGCCCCCGAGGCAGCAACTTCCCCGAAACTGCCGCCTCGTCCTGAGTAGGTAGGGCGACGTCAGGCGCTGTGGGAGCCGGGGCCGGCTTCGTAGGGGCGGCCACGCAGGCCGCCGGCACGGCGGTAGGACACTGAGCCGCCGTTGGCCGCCTGCGGCAGGTCGGCCGGGCGGTCCAGGCCCATCGCGTTGCGCCGGACGGACTCCCGCTGGGCGGCCAGCCGGCGCTGCGCCTCCCGCCGGGCCGCGGCACGGCGGGCCTGCTCCCGGCGTACCTCGGCCTGGCGGGCGGCCAGCCACGCGGCCTCGCGAGCCAGGGCCCGGCGTCGCCGGCGGTCGGCCACCGCGCGGGCGCGCAGGTGTACGACGTACACGATCAGCAGGGTGGCGGTGACCGCGAAGCTGATCCAGAAGCCGGGGCCGACGACCAGCACACCGACCAACTCGACGGCGTTGAGCAGCACCAGCGCGGCGAGCACCCGGCGGCGGCGGTAGATCGCCGGGGTGTGGTGGCGACGCCGGTCGGGGCGACGGCGGGGTCGGCCCGCCGGTACGGCGCGCAGTCGGCTCGGCCGACCGGAGCGGCGCGCCGACCGTTCGCCGACCTGCCGGGAGCCGTCGTCACGCTCACCGGCACGGCGCGGGCGCGGCCCCCCATCGGATTCGCCGGCTGAGCCGCGAGGCACGGGTGGGACGGTGCGACGCATCGCGGGTGGGCCGGAGACCGGGGCGGCGAGGGCACCCGAGGCGGCATCCTCGCTGAGGGTGACCACCAGGGCGCGGGACGGGTTGACCGGCCGCCGGCCCGGGACAGTGCGGCGTCGGCGGCGGCGCTGGAGCACCCGCGCCGTCGTCTGCGCCCGCTCCGCCACCAGCCGCTCGGCGGCGTCGTACCGGCGGACCAGCGCCGGAGCGAGGGCGAGCAGACCGGCGGCGGCGAGGACGGCGAGGAGCACCGAGGTCGGCACCCTCACCCCTCCCGTCACCGAATTCGGAGCAAGCTCCGACCGGCCGCAGGATCTTTCACCGATCGACGTCGGCGACGTGAATCGTGCGGAGCGGGCAGCGCCTGCCGCAGCTTGCAGTTACCTGAGGTTACGGGTCACCCTCGCCGGAACCGCCGCGCCGCGCCGATCCCGCACGTGGGACGCCTCACGGCGTACGGGCGCGCAGCCGCTGCCAGCGGGCCAGCAGGCCGCCCTCGGCGGCGATCTCCTCGCTGGTCATCGCGTATCCGATGTGGTCGCGCCAGGCGCCGTCGATGTGCATGTAGCGAGCGTGGTACGCCTCCTCGCGGAAGCCCAGCTTCTCCACCACCCGGCGCGACGCCCGGTTCTCCGGACGAATGTTGATCTCGATGCGGTGCAGCCCGCCGGGGCCGAAGGCGTGGTCGACGACGAGCGCCAGCGCGGTGGGGATCACCCCACGGCCGGCAACCCGGCGGTCCACCCAGTACCCGATGTACCCGGAGCAGAATGCCCGCCGCACGATGTTGCCCACGTTGATGTGGCCGACCAGCCGTTCCTCGCCGCCGTCGTAGAGGCAGACCGCGAACGGCATCCCCTCGCCGGTACGCGCAGAGCGTCGCTGGTCGCGGTACATCCAGCGGAAGGTGGCCGGCGAGTTCAGGTCGTCCCAGTCACCGGGGATCGACGACTCCCAGGGGGCCAGCCAGTCCCGGTTGGCGCGACGCACCTCGGACCAGGCCACCGCGTCGGAACGCCGGTAGGGCCGTAGCAGCACCGGGCCGTCGGAGTGCACCGCCGGCCAGCCGGGTGCCCGTCGGAACACCTAACCTCCACTCCCGAGCATCACCGACGGCTCACCGTCGACGATCGAGCAGCAGCACGTCCACGGTGGAGCCGGCGGCAGCGGCCGTCACTCGCTCACCGAGAACGAGAAGTCCATTCGCCTCTGCCAGGCCGGAGAGGGTGAACGGGCCGCCGTTGAGCGGTTGGACAGTGTAACCCCCGCCGCGTCGCTCGGCGACGTGCGCGGGCCGGAACTCCCGCAGCCCGGCCGGGGAGGAGACGGTCTCCAGCAGGTGTGCCCGCACGCTCGGGCGGAACACCGGCTCGGCGCCGGCCAGCAGGTTGATCGCGGGGCGAGCCAGTACCTCGAAACCGATCATCGCGGCCCCCGGGTCGCCGGGCAGGCAGACCACCGGCACCTCCTCGGCGCCGACGGTGCCGAACCCGAGGGCGGTGCCGGGATAGAGGGCCACATCGGTGAAGGTGACCGGACCGGCCCGGCTGCCCTCCCGGCGGGACAGGATGCGGCGGACCATGTCGCCCGGACCGGTGCCGGTGCCGCCGGTCGTGATGATCAGGTCGGCGTTCAGGGTCTGGTCCTCCAGCAGCCCGCGCAGCCCTTCCGGATCGTCGTCGCAGATGCCCACCCGGTACGCGAGCGCGCCCGCCTCCGCCGCCGCGGCGGTCAGCGCGTGCGAGTTGGCGTCGACCACCTGGCCGGGCTGACTGCCGCGGCCCACGTCGACCAGTTCGTCCCCGGTGGCCACGATGACCACCCGGGGGCTGGGCCGCACCACCACGTGGCCGATCCCGGTGGCGGCGAGTACCGCGACCAGCGCCGGCGAGACATAGGTGCCGGAGCGGGCCAGCAGGGCACCGCCGGTCACCTCCTCACCAGTGCGGCGTAACCCGTACCCCCGCTTCGGGACACGGAAGATCTCCACCGCCGCCATGCCCTGGTCGGTCCACTCCACCGGGACGACCACGTCCGCGCCGATCGGCAGCGGCGCCCCGGCGGCGGCCGAGAAGCACGAGCCCGGGGTGAGCCGGACCGGCCGCCAGCTCGCCGCGCCGAGGTCACCGACGACGTTGAGCCGTACGGTGCGGCCACCCGGCCCGCCGGACTGGGCCGGGACGTATCCCGCGCCCCGGCCACCGCCCGCGATGTCCTCCCAGCGCGCGGCGTACCCGTCGACGGCCGCCTGGTCGAAGGCCGGGAACGAGTGCGGCGCGACGACATCCTCGGCGAGGACGTTGCCGTACGCCTGGGTGAGGTCGAGGTCGAGTGGAGGCAGCGCGCGCAACCTGCGCAGCACACTGCCCAGGTAGTCGGCGAGCGGCGTCAACCCGTTTTCGGCCGCCTCGGCGTCGGCCGTCGCTGTCATGTATTCGGACCGCCCGACGCGTCGGAGTTGACGAACTCGGCCAGCCACTTACGGAACTCGCCGCCCAGGTCCTCACGCTCGGCGGCGATCTGGACGACGGTCTGCAGGTAGCCCAGCGGCATGCCGGTGTCGTAGCGGATGCCCCGGTACACGATCGCGTGTACCGGGGTGCCCTCGGTACGCAGCAACTCCATCGCGTCGGTCAGCTGGATCTCCCCGCCGCTACCGGGCTCGGTACGGCGGATGGCGTCGAAGATCTTGCCGGGCAGCACGTACCGGCCGAGCACGGCGAGGTTGCTCGGCGCCTCCTCCGGCTTCGGCTTCTCCACCATGCCGGTCACCTTCACGACCTCGCCGATGTCGGTCAGCTCGGACTCCGCCGGCTCCACCGAGGCGATCCCGTAGCGCTTCGTCTCGGCCGCGTCCACCTCGAAGAAGGCGAGCACCACCCCGCCGGTACGCGCCTGCAGCTCCAGCATCGCCGGCAGCAGCGGCTCGGAGAGGTTGACGAACTCGTCGCCGAGCAGCACCGCGAAGGGCTGGTCACCGACGTGCGACTCGGCGTACCCGACGGCGTGACCGAGGCCCAGTTGCTCCGGCTGCCGGCAGGTGTAGATGGCCGCCAGCTCCTCGGTCCGCTTGACCTCGGCGAGCAGGTCAGGCTTCTCCGCGAGCCGTTCCTCCAGGTCAGGGCGGCGGTCGAAGTGGTCCACCATCGACGTCTTGCCCCGGCCGGTGATCAGCAGTACGTCGCCGATGCCGGCCTGGGCGGCCTCCTCGACGATGTACTGCAACACCGGCCGATCCACGACCGGCAGCAGCTCCTTGGGGACCGCCTTGGTGGCCGGCAGGAACCGGGTGGCCAGGCCGGCGGCCGGGATGACAGCCTTGACGGCACGGGGACGACCGGTGGCGGCGGCCGCTGAGGGGTTCGCTGAGTGCTCCGACATGCCGCGAGACTATCGGCCATGGCCGCGCCCCGGCGGGTGAGGACCAGAAGACGCGCCGCCCGGCGGGCCGGTTCTGCCGGTGCCGGGTCCGGCGCGGGGCAGCCCGTCGGAGGGGCTGCGCGCCGCCGGCGGTACGGGCATCTCCCGGGTGACCGACGCCTCCCGGGCCGACGCCACCCGCCAGGTGTCCCGACCGGCGGCCTTCGCCGCGTACAACGCCTCGTCGGCTGCCTGGAGCACCTGCGGGCCGGTGTCGGCGTGGTCGGGAAAGACGGCGATGCCGATGGAGACGGTGACCTGGATCGGCTCCCGTACCCCGGTGTGCCCCACCACGACCACCGGAGCACCCCGGACGGCCGCGCCGAGCCGCTCGGCGACGATCGTCGCGCCCCGGGCGTCGGTCTCCGGCAACAGCACCACGAACTCTTCCCCGCCCTGGCGGAAGGCGAGGTCCACCTCTCGGATCTCGCCGCGTACCCGGCGGGCGAACTCGGCCAGCACGGTGTCCCCGGCGGCGTGGCCGTACGTGTCGTTGACCGTCTTGAACCGGTCGAGGTCGAGGACGAGGACGCTCACCATCCGGCCGAACCGGCTGGCCCGCTCCACCTCCCGGCGCAGCGACTCGCGCAGGTAGCGGTAGTTCCACAGCCCGGTCAGCGGATCGGTGAGCGACAGCCGCTGGTTCTCCTCGTGGACGCGGACGTTGTCGACGGCGACCGCCGCGTGCCCGGCGAAGGTGCGCAGGGTGATCAGGTCGTCGTCGTCGAACTCCTCCCCGCCGAGCCGGTCGTAGAGGGCCAGCACACCCAACGCCAGCTCCGCCGGGGTGTCACCGTCCGCCGCAGAGATCGAGCCGGGTTCCCCGCGTCCGGCAGGCGCCGCGAACGGCACCGCGATGTACGTCCGGCACGGTGGGTCGCCGGGCTCGGCCGGTGCCGGGCCGACCCGACCCCGACGAGGTTGACCGGTCGCCGCGACCGTGCCGACCACGCCGCCACCCAGCGGCACGGTCGGCGCACCCGCACCCGCACCCGGCCAACGCCCGTCGAACCCCTCGGTGCACTGCGCCACGAGCACGCCACCCGGCTCGGTGAGCAGCACCGCCCCGGCCCGGGCGCCGGTCGCGGCGAGCGCGCTGTGCAGGATCAACCGCAGGATCCGTTGCAGGTCGTGGGTGCTGGCCAGGGTGTCGCCGAGCACCGCCAGGTGCCCGCGCAGCTGGTCCCGGCTGCTGGCCAGCGCCGCCAGGTAGCCACCGGTCTCGCGGGTCATCCGATTGAAGGCGACAGCCAGCCGGCCGATCTCGTCGCCGCTGCGTACCGGCACCCGAGCGGTGAGGTCTCCGGCGGCGACCCGGTCCACCGCGCCGGCCAACTCCACCAGCGGGCGGGTGGTCACCCGGGCCAGCCGCCAGGCCGCCGCCACCCCCAGAAGTGCGGCCAGCAGCACCACGGCGACCAGCACGGCGTGCAGGCCGGGCGGCTGGTTGCTGGGCACCGAGAGCACCAGGGGCAGGGGTTGCCCGGTGGTCGGGCCGGCCCGACGCACGTACCGGCCGTCGGTGGTGCCGCTGACCCGTCCGTCCGGCAGGGACGCGGCGGCGGCGAGCACCGCGTCACGTCCACCGGCGGACTCGGTGGTGTGCGCCACCTGGGCGGGCCCGCTGGCACCGTCGAGCAGGGTCACCGCGACTCCGGTCACCGCGGCGAGCCGCGCGATGAGCGCAGGGTCGACCGGTTGGGCGGCGGCGACCGTACCCAGCGTCATGCCGGCGGTGTCGCGCAGCTCCACCCGGACCACCAGGGCGCTGACCGACCCACCGGGCGGTTGCGGCGCGGCACAGTCCCGCCAGGGCGCCGGTGGGGCGTCCGGGGTGGCGTGGCTGACCCGCCCGGTCACGTCGGTCACCAGCACCGCAGCGGCCAGCCCGCGGCTGACCGCCTGCGTCGCGGCACCGGCGTGGTCCGCGGTGAGGGCGACCGCGTCGGCGGCGGCCCGCAACTGCTGGCAGAGAGCATCGATCGAGGTACGCACCGCCGTGGCGGCCACCGCCAACCGTTCGGTGGCGCGGCTGCGGTCGACCGCAGTCACGGTGGACGCGACGAAGACCGCGCCGAGCAGCACCGGACCGAACGCCACGGCCAGGAAGGCTGCGGTCAACCGCCCGCGTAGCGTCAACACTTCCCCCCGGAAGTTGCGCGACCGTTGCCTGCGATGTTGACACAGAGCGACGTCGAGGAGAGCGTTGCGTGAGGAGTGTTGCGTGCCGGAATTTGCTGAGGGAGCGGAAGTGACACATGACGCGAAGCGGGAGGCGCGCGTCGCGCTGCTCGCAGCCCGGCGGGCCCGCTCCGAAGCCGAGCGCCAGAGCGCCGCGGCGCGCGTCCAGGCCGAGCTGACCGCCCTGGTACGCCGGCTGCGACCGGACCGGGTCGCCGCGTACGCGCCGGTCGGCGGCGAGCCCGGCGGCCCGGACCTGCCGGCGGTGCTCGCCGACGCGCTGCCCGCCGGTGGACGACTGCTGCTGCCGGTGCTCCGCGACGACCTGGATCTGGACTGGGCCGTCTGGGCCGGCCCGGCGGCGATGATCGCCGCGGGGCGGGGCATCCGCGAGCCGGCCGGCCCTCGGCTGGGGCGCACCGCGATCGCCACGGCCGAACTGGTCGTGGTGCCCGCGCTCGGCGTGGACCGCCGGGGCGTGCGTCTGGGTCGGGGCGGCGGCTCGTACGACCGGGCTCTGGCGCGGGTGCCGGCGGGCGTCCTCACCGTGGTGCCACTGCACGACGGTGAGCTGGTGGAGGCGTTGCCCGCCGAGCCGCACGACCGGCCGGTCCGTGCGGTGGTCACCCCGACCGGCGGCCTGCAGCCCCTGACAGCACTCTCGGGTGTCGTGCCCCACACTTCCGCTGGACGAACCGGGGGCCGATGACGCACCATTGGCACTCGAATACGTCGAGTGCCAACCGGCCGTGTCAGACCCGGAGGAGAACGTGCCCACGTACCAGTACGCCTGCACCGCGTGCGGTCACCAGCTCGAGGCGGTGCAGTCTTTCTCTGACGAGCCGCTGACCGACTGCCCGGCGTGCGAGGGGCGGCTGCGGAAGCTGTTCAACTCCGTCGGCGTCGTGTTCAAGGGTTCGGGTTTCTACCGCACCGACTCCCGCGCCGCCAGCACCTCCGGCTCGTCCGGCTCGTCCGGCTCGTCCGGCTCGGACGCCGGCTCGGGCAGCTCCACGAGCAAGTCCGAATCGTCGTCCTCCGGCTCGCCCAGCTCGAACACCTCGTCGTCCGGTTCCGCCCCGGCCGGCTCCGGCAGCGGTTCGTCGGGGGGTTCGGGTTCCTCCGGTGGCGGCGCGAGCAAGTCGCCGGCCGCGGCCAGCACCTCCTGACCCCTCCGCCCAGCCCGGCGCAGTGCCGGGCGGGGCCACCGGGTCGCGCGGCGGTGACCGATGACAGTCGGCCGGTCAGTCCCAGTGCGGTGGGCGCTCGGCGAGCAGCCAGTCGTCGTTGCCGCCGGCCCGCTCACCCCACCCCTGATCGGTGTCGTCGGCGGTCTGCTCGGGCAGCACCACGAAGTCGTCGCTGAGGTCGACCGAGCGATCCTCGTCGCCCCGGCCGCCGGGGTCTTGGATGGTCACGATCGGCAAGGGTAACGCAGCCGCAACACCGGGACAGGCGACTGAGATTGGTGCGGTATCCCCGGTGTCGACCGGCCGAGGCAGCACTTCTCGCCGCCGTGATGTCACCCTGAAATATTTACTTCGGTGTGAAATCACGGCGATGAGGAACATGGAGACTTCCCGGGAGCCTCGCCGGGGCCTCCGGGAACTCGCCGGCAGCTCACCGGTCGCGGTCGGGATCAGCGTGGGGAGCACGTTCCGCGCGGCGCGGACGTGTCCCGCGCGGCGCGGCCTGACGCGCGGCAGCGGGGGTCGTTGGTAGCGTCGGACGGCGTGACGACCCCCCGCCCCGGCCCGGCCTCCGACGATCCGTGGCGCCGGCCCGAAAGCGGCGACGGTTCCACGTCGAGCACCCCGGCGGATCACCAACCCGCGCCGAGCCCACTCGCCACGCCCAGCCCGGCGCCCGCGCCGAGCCCACTCGCCACGCCCAGCCAGCCGCCCGGGCCGAGGCCGACCGGCCCGGGTGGGTACAACGGACCGCCGCCGACCACCGCGCCGCCGGCAGGTTGGCGGCCACCGGTGCATCTACAGGCGGCGCCGCCTCGCCACCTGCCCCACCAGGACATGGGGGCGCTGGACGCGCGGGAGCAGCGGGCGCAGCGGGTGACCTGGGCCATCGGCGCGGTCGCCGGTGCCGTCCTGCTGGTCCTTGGCTGTCTGCTCTGCGTCCGGGCGCTCTTCTGAGCCGGCACCCGACCCGCCGGCGGGCACCCGGCCCGTCGGCGGGGCGTGGCCTACTCGAAGGTGTTGCCCCAGACCATCTCGCTGCCGGAGTGACCGGTGAGCCAGACGTAGATCAGAGCGGCGACACCCAGCCCCACCACCACGACCGACAGCACCGGAGGCACCCAACGCGGTAGCTTCGGCGCCCGCGGGTGCCCGCTGGTCGCCACCAGCAGCAGGATCACCGCCAGGGCCAGCCCCAGCGTGAGCGCGAACAGCATCTCGCCGTACGAGCCATGGTCGTTGATCTTGTCCAGGATCTCACCGGAGAAACCCCGCGCGATCTGCCGCGCCTGAAGCGCATCGCCGGACTGGGTGGCAACAAACGCCGTGATCGGCGCCACCACCGCCAGGATGGCCACCGCCCAGTCCAGCCGGGACCGGAACCGGGGCAACGCGATGTACGCGAGGGCGAGCAGCACCAGCAGCGGCACGAACACGACGACCGCGTGCACGACCAACACGTGCACGGGCAGGCCCAGCACCTTCTCGAACATCGGCACCTCCGGGGTTGGATGATCGCGGGATGTCAGCGTACGGGCCGCTGGTTGATCAGCCCAGGACCCGTTTCATCACACGCATCGGCGACCGCCCGGGTTCAGCGGGGTGCCCGCGGGTCGGCCCGGCCGTGGCCGCCGTCACCGATTCCCGGTCGTTGGTTGTCGCGCCAGGGCGACCATGCTGTCATTGACGCATGTCCAGCCGTGCGGACCTGCTCCGGTCGAGGGGCCTGCGGGTCACCCGACCGCGCCTCGCCGTGCTCGACGTGCTGGCCGAGGGCGGCCACCTGGAGGTCGACGAGATCACCCGACGGGTACGGGAGCGGCTCGACTCCGTCTCCACCCAGGCGGTCTACGACGTGCTGGGCGCGCTCTCCCGGGCCGGGCTGTCCCGCCGGATCGAGCCGGCCGGAAGCCCCGCCCGCTACGAGGCCCGGGTCGACGACAATCACCACCACGTGGTGTGCCGGGGCTGCGGCGAGATCGCGGACATCGACTGCACCGTCGGCAGCGCCCCCTGTCTCGATCCGGACACAGCCCACGGTTTCCAGATCGACGAGGCGGAAGTGACCTTCTGGGGCCGGTGCCCCTCCTGCCAGGCCCGTCGTAGCGCCGACAACTGATCATCGGGCCGGACCTGGCCGGGCGTGGCACGCTTGACCAGTGGAAACCGTCGACGTCGGCCTGTTCGGCCCAGGTTCGGTCACCTGGAAGCTGCACGAGGAGCCCATCCTCTTCGTCGCCGGACTGCGCTCTCTCTACCTTCAGGCGCTGCACCCACGGGCGATGGCCGGGGTGGCCCAGAACAGCAACTACCGCCACGACGCCTGGGGCCGGCTGATCCGCACCGCCGACTACGTGGGGACCACCGTCTACGGCACCACCGCCGAGGCGGAGCAGGCCGGGCTTCGGCTGCGCCGGCGGCACGCCCGGATGACCGCGGTCGACAAGGCCACCGGCGAGCGGTTCCGGATCGACGAACCCGACCTGCTGCGCTGGGTGCACGTCACCGAGGTGGAGTCGTTCCTCGACACCGCCCGCCGGGCCGGCGTACGACTGGATGCCGCCGAGGTGGACCGCTACTACACCGAACAGCGCCGCGCAGCCGCCCTGGTCGGGCTGGACCCGGAGACGGTGCCCGGCACCGCCGACGAGGTGGCCGAGTACTACCGGTTGACCCGGCCTGAGCTGCGGATGACCCGGGAGGCCGCCGAGACCGCCCTGTTCCTGAGCGTCCCGCCGCTGCCCTGGAAGCTCAACCTGCCCGCCCGGGTCGGGCTCAACCTCGGGCCACCCCGGTGGGCGTACCTGGGGGTCGCCGCGACCGCGTTCGCACTGCTGCCGGCGTGGGCCCGGCGGCTCTACGGTGGGTTGGGTCTGCCGACCACCGCCCTGTCGGCGGACGTGACGGTACGCGCGCTCCGGCTCGCCCTCACCGCGCTGCCCCGCGACTGGCGGGAAGGCCCGATGCAGCGCACCGCCAAGGAACGGGCCGCCCAGCTGACCGAGACCGGCTGAGCACTACCGGCTGGCGTCAGTCCTGCGCTGCGGGCGGCCCGGCGAAGCGCTCTACCGCGGCCCACGGCTCCTTGCCTGGCATCGCTGAGCCCGCCGGACAGTGGCGCCGAAAGTCGCACCAGGCGCAGCGCGGCCCGGCTGCGGTCGGGAAGGCGTCGTCCGCGTCACCGCCTTCGGCGACCGACCGTTCGGCGGCCATGATGTCGCGGGCGGCCGCCTCGGCCCGGGTCACCTGCCGCGCCAACGACTCGACGGTGTGCTCGTGCCCGGCGATCGTGCCGCTGGGCAGGTGGTGCAGCTCGACCCGGCGGCACGGCCGGCGGAACACCCGCTCGGCCGCGTACGCGTAGAGCGCCAACGCCTGCGAGCCTCTCGCGTCGTCGCCATCCAGCCCGGTGCGGCCGGTCTTGTAGTCGACGATGACCAGCTCCGGGCCGTGCGGGCCGGGTCGCGAGTCGATCCGGTCGGTGCGGCCGTTGAACGCCAGCACCCCCGTCTTCACCGCCACCACCCGCTCCACCCCGACCGGCTCGTCGGTGGGATCCAGCCCGCCGACGTAAGCCTCCAGCCAGGCAAGCGCCCGACGGTAGGCGTCGCGCTCCTGCTCGTCGTCGCGGTAGCCGTCCCGAACCCAGACGCCCTTGAGCAGCGTCGGCAGCACCTCCGGCCGCCGCCGGTCGGCGGGCAGTGCGAACCAGTTCTTCAGGGCGGTGTGCACGCTGGCGCCGAGCGAGTTGTGCGCCCACGGTGGCCCCTTCGGCGGTGCCGGCCGGTCGACGTAGGAGTAGCGGTAGCGCCGGGGGCAGTCCTCGTAGGCACCCAGTTTGCTCGGGGTGCAGACGAAGAGCCGCTCCGGCATGCCCTCGAAACCGAGCTGCTCGGGCTGCGCGTCGCGGGGCCGGGGCGGGCGGCCACCGGCGGCGGGTCGTCCGGCTGGGGAGGCTCGTCGCACAACTGCGATCCTGCCATCCACCCCCGACAGACCCACCAACCCGGGTCAGCCGCCGCTGTACTGCACGACGAACGCGGCGATCGCGTCCGCGATGAGCTGCACGGCGATCGCGGCCAACAGCAGGCCGGCGATCCGGGTGAGCACCTCGATCCCGCCCGGCCGCAGGACCTTCACGATCCCGCCGGAGAAGCGCAGCACGATCCAGACCGTCAGCATCACCGCAACGATCGCGGCGGCGATGGCGGTGTAGTCGACCGTCCGGTCGGCCTGCTGGACGAAGAGCATCGTCGCCACGATCGCGCCGGGCCCGGCCAGCAGCGGCGTACCCAGCGGAACCAGGGCGATGTTGGCGGTGGCCTGCTTGGTCGGGTCGTCGGCCTTGCCGGTCAGCAGCTCCAACGCGACCAGGATCAGCAGCAACCCTCCCGCCGCTTGCAACGCCGGCAGGTCGACGTGCAGGTAGGCGAGGAGCGTCTGGCCCGCCACCGCGAAGACCACGATGACGCCGAGCGCCAGCGCGACCGCCTGCCAGGCGGCCCGGTGGCGTTCCCGAGCCGGCAGCGGGCCGGTCAGCGCGAGGAAGATCGGCATCATGCCCGGCGGGTCGACGATCACCAACAGGGTCACGAAGACCTCGCCGAAGAGCTTGAGATCCACCCGGTCACCGTAGCGGCGGCCGGCGGGCCCGAACCCCGGGTCAGCCCGAAGCGACCCCGGTCACCCCGGAGGAGGCGGCGACGATCCGCTCGTACGCCTCGACGCCGGTGGTGAACGCGCCCAGCTGGACGGTCTTGTGAGTGCCGTGGAAGTCCGACGAGCCGGTCACCAGGAGCCCCAGCTCGGCGGCGAGTCCGCGTACGTGTGCCCGCTCGGCGGGCGAGTGGTCCTCGTGGTCTGCCTCCAGACCGACCAGGCCGACCGTCGCCAGCTCGGCGATCAGCTCGTCCGGCACGATCCGGCCGCGCCGGCTGGCCCGGGGATGGGCGAAGACGGGCACCCCACCGGCCGCCCGGATCAGCCGGACGGCGTGGAAGACGTCGATGTCCTCCTTGGGCAGCCGGTACCGGTCCCCCAGCCAGTCCGGCCCGAACGCCTCGGAGGTGGTGGCGACCAGGCCGGCCCGGATCAGCGCCTGCGCGATGTGCGGCCGGCCCACCGTGCCACCGGCCGCCCCGGCCAGGATCTCCGGCCAGCTCACGTCGATACCGTCGGCGCGCAGCAGCGCCACGATCCGCTCGCCGCGGGCCACCCGGGCGGCCCGCACCCGGGCCAACTCGGCGACCAGCTCCGGCGCGTCCGGATCGAAGAGGTACGCCAGCAGGTGCAGCGGGACCGGCGGCTGCTCGCCGTACCACCGGCAGGACAGCTCCGCCCCACGGACCAGGCGCAGCCCGGACGGCAGCGCCCGCAGCGCCGGCTGCCAGCCGTCGGTGGTGTCGTGGTCGGTGATGGCCACCACGTCGAGGCCGGCCTCGGCGGCGGCGCGGACCAGCCCGGCCGGGCTGAGCGTGCCGTCGCTTGCGGTGGAATGGGTGTGCAGGTCGATCCGGTCAGCCACCGCTGACCACCACCGGCAGCTCACCGGACGGGAGCCCCGCAAGGGTGACCGGGGTGGCGGGTCGACTGGTGCGTAGCGGATCGACGGCCACCCGGACCAGGTCCCCGGCGGCGTCGGCGTAGTAGGCCGTACCCGGTGCGCTCCAGACCACGGTGCCGGTCATCGCGGGCCCGGCCGGCTGGGCCTCGGCGGAGCGGTCGAGCCGCGTCAGATCCACCAGCAGTGCCGACTCCTGGTCTCCGGATCGCCCGTTGACCAGCAGCCAACGCCCGTCCGGTGACACCGAGCCACGGCCGTCGCCATCCACTTCCGGCCCGCAGTCCGGTCCGGCCGGGGCGAGACCCTGTGCCGGGTCGAGCAGGGTCAGGCAGGCCGGCCGGCCGGCGGGCACGGCTACCTCGCCGACCAGACGCCCGTCGGGCAGCGCATCGAAGACCTGGGTGCTGACCCGGTCGGTGCCCTGATCGAGTGGGCCGGGTTTCAGGCCCCACAACACGTGCCCAGGGCGGTCCGGCGCCAGCCGCACCAGCACGGTGTCGTCGACGAAGCGCTGCGGCACCGCCTCGGCCGGCGCTTCGGCGCGTACGGTGTCGGCCAGTTCGCCGTTGACGATCCCGGCGGCGGCCAGCACGGTCCCCTGTTTCCAGGCGACCCGCCGGCCCTCCGGATCCAGGATGATCTCGTCGGCGCCGGCCAGCAGCACCTGTGCCGTGCCGTCCGGACGCACCGACCAGAGGGCACGCCCGGCGATGGTCGGCGCACCGACGGCCAACCAGCCACGGCCGTCGGTGAGGCGATGCGCGCGCTCCACGTCGCCGGTGCCGAGCAGCGGCACCATCCGACCCTGCGCGGTGACGATCATCTCGCCCAGCACCACGTCGACCTCGGCGAACGGGGTCATGGTGTTCGGCCCGGGCGGCGGGATGGTCCGGGTGACGGCCGGCGGTGGGTCCGGCTCGCCGATGGCCACCGACCCGCCCGTCGGTGGCCGGTCGTCGCGCAGTTGCATGCTGCCCGCACTGACCAGCACGATCGCCACCGCGGCCAGGCTCATCCCGGCTGCGGCGCGGCGACGTTGGATGCGGTTGGCGCGCCCGATCACCGCGCTCGCCGGATCGCCGGTGAGTGCGCGCGGAGCTGCCACCCGCCGGGACAACTCCTCCCGAACGGCATCTTCCAGCTGGTTCTGCGGCACGTCCAATGAACGTCCCGGCACACCGCTCGGGTTGTCACGACCTCCGGAAACGACGCTCACCGGCGTTCTCCGACCAGGGCACCATCGGGCCGCGGCGCGGCCGGGGCACTGTCCGACTGAGGCCCGGTCCGGGCGTCGTCCGGCTGCGGCGCAGCCGGGGCACCGTCCGGCTGCGGCGCGGCCAGCGGTGGTGCTCCGGCCTCGCGACGGCCGCCGGTACCGCGCGGCGCGGGAGCGGCGGGTCGGCCACCGACCGGTGCCTTGTCGGGAACAGCGCGGCCCGGCCGGACGTCGGCCGGCCGGCCCGGGCCGGACGTGGCGCGGGCGGCCGGCACGAAGGTCTCCTCCGCACCGATCCGCCGGCGCAGCGTGGCCAGCGCCCGGGAGGTCTGGCTCTTGACCGTGCCGGGCGAGATCTCCAGCAGGGCGGCGGTCTGCGCCTCCGACATGTCCTCGTAGAAGCGCAGCACCAGCACCGCGCGCTGCCGAGCGGGCAGCGCCCGCAGGTGTCGCCAGAGCACGTCCCGATCCAGCCGCTGCTCGATCTCGTCGACGGCGGCCTGCTCGGGCAGGACCGCGGTCGGACGCTCGCCATGCCAGCGTCGCCGCCACCAGCTCGTCGACGTGTTGACCATGACCCGGCGGGCGTACGGCTCAAGCGCCTCGATCCCACCCAGGCGCTTCCACGCCAGGTACGTCTTGGTCAGCGCGGTCTGCAGCAGATCCTCGGCGGTCCCCCAGTCGCCGGTGAGCAGATAGGCGGTCCGCAGCAGCGCCCCGGAACGGGCCGTGACGAAGTCACGGAACTCCTCTTCCAATGGGTTGCTGCTGGCCACCTGCCACCTCCGTGCCTGGTCCTGCCGCAGCCTGCCACAGGCGGACCAGGGGGTCGAGGACGAAGGTGCGCAACATCGCCGATGATCGGTCGAAAAGTTTCAGCCGCTCTATCAGGCTCCGTCGTCGGCCTTGGCCTCGTCCTGCTCCTTGCCCAACCGTGCCTCGACCGCCTGCGGCTCGTACATCTCCTCGACGACACGCAGGTAGAGCTCGTTGGGGTTGGGCAGGTTCTTGACCTCGCGCAGCGCCTGTTCCTGACCGGCGGACTCCAACACGAAGGTGCCGTAGTTGAGCGCGCGCCCGGCCGGCGTCTGCTCGTACTTCATGTCGGTGACGCGGACCAGCGGCATCATCGCGACCCGCCGGGTGATGATCCCGTTGACCACCATGACCCGCTTGTTGGTCAGGATGAAACGGTCATACCACCAGTCGGCGACCCGCCACGCCACCCAACCCATCACCCCGAACCAGAGCAGGACGGCGATCGTGGTGAGCGCGCCGACATCCTGCCCGGCGAGGAAGCCGGAGAGATAGCCGAGCACGAACGTGGCGGCGATCCCGATCAGGACCGGGGTGATGAGGTGAATCCAGTGCCGCTTCCACTCGCCCCGGTAGCGCTCGGTGGGGAACAGGTAGCGGGCCACCAGCGAGCTGGGCTCGTCCTCCAGCGGCAGCACCCGCCGGGGTGCGGAACCGCTCGCGTCGGCACGCAGCCCGGCAAGCTCCTCCTCGGAGATCTGCGGAGGCAGGTAGCCGGCCTCCGGGTCACGCGCCCAGGCCCGCCCCGACCGAGCCTCACCGGCGTAGGCCGGACCGTCGCCGTATCCGGCGTCGTCGGAGAAGGACGGACCGTCGGAAAGACGGGGGCCGGTACCGTAGCCCGGACCGTCGTCTGGATCGATCCGGGGGATCGGTTCGGTGTCGCGTTCCCGGCGTGCCCGGTCCGGGTCGTCGGGATCGAAGGGTGGGCCGGAGGGGCTTCCCATCGGAGGCTAGGCGACCAGTGACGTGAAGAAGTCGCCGAAGCCTTGGGCGATGTCCATGATGCCGCCACCCAGCGACTTGAACACGTCCGCGGCAGAATTTGGCCGGTAGGCGACGAAGAAGATCAAGAATGCGATTCCGGCCCAGGTGAGGACCTTCTTGACCATGGCGGGCCATCCTCTCGCGCGGCGCCGGGTCCCATTACCGCAGCGGCACCCAGAGTATCAGCGTGGTGTCTTACCGTGAATATCTGCGTCCGTTCTCCGACATTCCGGGGGCTTGTCAGGCCTTCCCGTGCAGGTAAGGAGATGGTGCGCCGTACACGAGCTCGGGTGGCGTCCACTCGACCAGGTCGTGCAGCAGCACGTCCTCCGCGAGCAGATGCCCCGCACTCGCCGGCCAGGCTATCGCATAGAGCCACATTCCCCGAGCTTCGCCGGCGTACGCGCTTCGATCTGTCAGCGAATTCACCAGCCACAGTGGAGTCGGGTGGCCGGCCACCTTGATCCCCGCGCGTCCGACATGGCCCGGATGCCCAGGCCCCGGGTCGGTCAACGCCTCGGCCAACTCCGGCCCGGCGTCCGGCCCGGGCACCCCGGCGTACCGAGCACCCAGGCCCACCCCCGGCTCCTCGGCCACGAAGACCAGGTCCGCCGGCCCACCGCCGAGCGGCTCGGGGCCGGCACAGGCGACCACCGTGGCACGCACCCCGAGTCGATCATCGCCGGCCCACGCCACGCCGGTCGTGGTCCAACCCGGCGGCAGCGGCCACGGGCACCACAGCGGAACCGTCGGCCGGCTCGGCTGCGCGGCGGCCTGGATGTGGTCGACCACGCTGGCCATGATCTCCGCGCCGATGTGCTCCGGTACGTGCAGTGGTGCGACCGGCCCGCAGTCGGGGCAGCGGGACTCGGCGTGCATCAGGTCCGGTCCCCGCACCGACCCACCACATCTGGGACAACTCACCGCAACAGTCACCACTCCACCGTCGCCCCGCGCCGGCCCCCCGTCAAGCGGAGCAACCCCATTCCCTCAATCCACATCCCTCCCGGCGCCCTCGCACCACCCCCGGTTGATCATGAGATCGTCGGACACCGCCCGGCGTGTCGCGACGACAACCCCATGATCAACCTGAGGCAGGTCGAGGTGGGATCAGGGGGGAGGGGGGTCGGCGTGGGTGCGGATCCAGGCGTGCATGGCGATTCCGCTCGCCACACCCGCGTTGATGGAGCGGGTCGAGCCGTACTGGGCGATGGAGAAGAGTTGGTCGCAGGCGGCCCGTGCGGCGTCGGAGAGGCCCGGGCCCTCCTGACCGAACACCAGTACGCACCGCCGGGGCAGCGTGGTGGTCTCCAGCGGACGACAGCCGGGCAGATTGTCGATCCCGACCAGCGGCAGGGCCTGCTCCCCCGCCCACGCGACGAACTGCTCGATCGTCTCGTGGTGACGTACGTGCTGGTAGCGATCGGTCACCATGGCGCCCCGCCGGTTCCACCGCCGCCGGCCCACGATGTGCACCTCGGCGGCGAGGAAGGCGTTGGCGTTGCGCACCACCGTGCCGATGTTGAGGTCGTGCTGCCAGTTCTCGATCGCCACGTGGAAGTCGTGGCGCCGCCGGTCGAGGTCGGCGACGACCGCCTCGCGCCGCCAGTAGCGGTAGCGGTCGACGACGTTGCGCCGGTCGCCCTCGGCGAGCAGCTCCGGGTCGTAGCGGGGGTCGTCCGGCGGGTCTCCGGGCCAGGGTCCCACACCGACGTCGAGCTGCTCAGCGGTCACGGTCACGCAGGTTACGCCCCACCAGCACGGCCGACGCCAGGTATCCGACCGGCGAACCCGGGCAGCGCTCAGCCCAGGTCGAGCGCGCCGCCCAGCCGGTCGAGGAAGCGACGGTCGGCGGGGGCCAGCGCGCCGCCCGGCACCACCTCCGACGCGGTGCGACAGACCCGGGCCGCCACCGACTGCACCCACTGCCGGTACGCCGCCGAGTCAGCCGGGTCGGCGCGGCGGTCGAGTACCCGCACCACAGCCCGGCAGGCGGCGAGCACATCCACCAGGTCGGCGAGTTGGGCCACCGGTGCGGACGCGCCGTCGTGCCGGGCGTAGATCGTGGACACCACCGCCCGGACCAGGTCGCTGTCGAAGGCTCGACCGGCGGCCATCGCGTCCAGACCGGCCAGGCCGGCGGCCACACCTCGGTGCGGTCGCCCGGGGCCGGGCTGGGCGGTCGCCACGACCACCCGGCCGGGCAGGCTGGTGAGCAGGTCCCATTCGGTGGCGGAAAAGGCCGTGGTGGTGATGCCGCGTCCGCCGCGTTCACTCATGCCGCCACCTCCGGCGCCAGCATATGTGCCCCGGCGCGGGCCGGTGCCTCTCCGGCGCGAACCCGCTACGGCGTGCCGTGGCGACCGGCGGACGGCCCCGAGTGGCCCGCCGGAAGCCCGGCCGGGCGGTACCCGTACGCCGTCAGCGGGGTTCGGGGAAGCTGGGCCGCTCCGGGTCGACGCCCTCGGGCACGGCGGCCGTCGCGTACTCCCGCTTCGGGACCATCACCTTGCGCCGGAAGACGCAGACCAGCGTGCCGTCCTGGTTGTAGCCACGGGTCTGGACCGCCACCACGCCCCGGTCGGGCTTGGAGGAGGACTCGCGCTTGTCCAGCACCGTGGTCTCGCCGTAGATCGTGTCGCCGTGGAAGGTCGGTGCGACGTGCCGCAGCGATTCGATCTCCAGGTTGGCGATCGCCTTGCCGCTGACGTCGGGCACGGACATGCCGAGCAGGAGCGAGTAGATGTAGTTGCCGACCACCACGTTGCGCTTGAACTGACTCGCCGACTCGGCGTAGTGCGCGTCCAGGTGCAGGGGGTGGTGGTTCATGGTGAGCAGGCAGAACAGATGGTCGTCGTACTCGGTGACCGTCTTACCCGGCCAGTGCCGGTAGACCGCGCCGACCTCGAACTCCTCGTAGTAGCGGCCGAACTGCATCCTGGTCCCCTTCGACGGGAGGCGATGGAGTTCGGCACAGCATGCCTTATCGAAGGTTAAGGAAGGTCGCG
This sequence comes from Micromonospora phaseoli, assembly GCF_900109115.1. Classification (GTDB taxonomy): domain Bacteria; phylum Actinomycetota; class Actinomycetes; order Mycobacteriales; family Micromonosporaceae; genus Micromonospora; species Micromonospora phaseoli. The sequence continues at coordinate 107,799 of NZ_FNYV01000005.1, read as the reverse complement.
GGGCGCGGACGGTGGCGAAAAGTCACACCGACCGGGGGTCCTGCTGCGGTGGGCTGGCCGGAGCGGGCGCGACAGGCGGTTCCGGCGGGCGCCGACCGAGGCCGGACGCAATGAGCGGCGGGGCCCTCCCCGGCACCCGCCGCCCACGCTCTGATGCTTCAAGATTCTGCCGTACGGGTGTCCGACTGCACAGAGACCGAGGTCACATTTATCTTTTTGTTACATTACACAGAGTCACTGATCATCGGCCAAAAGGCGATCTCCGCAGGTCGAATAGGCGCTCGTCAGCACGGAAGTTACCAACTCGTAGCGCGACAATGGGTTGATCTCATTGGAAACGCTCCCATCACGCCTGGTTACGCAATTGCGACGTGCATTTGCGTTCTGCGGAGGCCCCCTGGCACCGACGGTGATCGATGCGGACAAAGCACCCAGCGGGACCCTGCCCAGGGTTTCGGTGGCACCCCGGCGGGAATGCGACGGGGTACGCACCGGTTTCACCAGACGTAGCTGTTCCGCGTGATCGGAGAGATTCAGATGGCAACCGTCGAGCTGACCACGGCTAACTTCGACCAGGTGACCGAAAGCGACGGCATCGTGCTGGTTGACTTCTGGGCCGAATGGTGCGGTCCCTGCAAGCGGTTCGCCCCGGTCTACGAGCGCTCTTCCGAGAAGCACTCCGACATCACCTTCGGCAAGGTGGACACCGAGGCGCAGCAGGAAGTCGCCGCCAAGTTCGACATCCGGTCCATCCCGACCATCATGGCGATCCGCGACGGCGTGATCGTCTTCGCCAAGCCGGGCGCGCTGCCGGATTCCGCCCTGGAGAACCTCATCGAGCAGGTCCGCGCCCTCGACATGGACGACGTACGCAAGAAGCTCGCCGACCACAAGCACTGACGCCACCGGGTGGCCCGGGCCCGCATTCGGGCCCGGGCCACCGGCGTCCTGGTCGGCCACGCTCGTCACAGGTCGGACACGGCACCGCCGATCGGACTCCACCGGCCACCACGCGTGCCGTATCTTCTCAACGCGATGGAAGCGCTGACGGGCCGCGGCCGCACGATCCGGGTGGGAGTCACGGCACTCGGCCTCGCCGTCCTGCTCGCCGGCACCATCTGGGGCCAGGACGACCACTTCCCGTTCGGCCCCTTCCGGATGTACTCCACCTCCGACCCGGCCGACGCGGACGCCCCGGACACCCGGGTCGAAGGTGTGGACCACGCCGGCAACCTGGTCGACCTCGGCGAGGGTGCGACCGGCATCCGGCGGGCCGAGATCGAAGGCCAGCAGAGCCACTACGTCGCCGAACCTGACCGGCTGCGGGAGGTCGCCGAGGCGTACGCCCGACGCAACCCCGAGGCTCCAGCGCTGGCCGAGGTCAGAATCGTGATCCGCTGGCACGACATCACCGACCGTCGGCCCACCGGCCGGTGGGCCGACGAGACCGTGGTGCGTTGGGAAGTCACGCCGTGAGCCGCTGGCTGACCGAGGCGGTGCCCCGAGGCCGCGTCGCCGCCTTCCGCACCCTGGTCTACCTCTTCGTCGCCGCCGACCTGGTCATCTTCACCCCATGGGTACGCGCCCGCGTCGACGTGCCCGGCGACCTCTACCAGCCACTCTTCGTCGGACGGGTACTGCCGCTGCCCACCCCCACCTCAACGCTGGTGGGCGCGATCTTCTGGGCGCTGCTGCTGCTCGCCCTGCTGGCAGCCACCGGACGGGCCCCCCGGCTGCTCGGCTGGACGGTCTTCGCGCTCTACCTCGAGTGGATGATCATCGCGATGAGCTACGGGAAGGTGGACCACGACCGGTTCGCCCTACTCGTCGCGCTGGCGGTGCTTCCCACCGTGGGCCGGGCCCGGCACGGCGATCCGACCAGGAGCGAGGCCGGCGGCTGGGCCCTGCGGGTCACCCAGATCGCGGTCATCTGCACCTACTTTCTCGCCGCCCTGGCGAAGTTCCGCTTCGGCGGGCTGGACTGGGCGACCGGCTCGGTGCTGGCGAAGGCGATCATCCGGCGCGGCACCGAGCTGGCCGACCTGATCGCCCAGGTGCCGCACCTGCTGCTCGTCGCCCAGTTCGGCATCCTCGCCTTCGAGCTGCTCAGCCCGGTGATCTTCGTGCTGCCCGAACGCTGGCGGCACGCAATGGTCGGCTTCTTCTACTCGTTCCACCTGGTCACCATCGCGACCATTACCATCTCGTTCGCACCGCACCTGGTCGCCATGACCAGCTTCCTCCACCTGGAACGGGTCCGCCCGGTCGTCACGGTGCGGCGGCTACTGGTCCGCCGGTCCGGGCGGGGCACCGGCGTCGTGGCCCCACCGGTCCTGGGCGGCGACACCGACGCCGGACCCGATCGCGTACCGCTCGACGACGCCAAGCAGCCGGACGTACCGCTCGTCGGGGGCGAGCCGATCCCCGGTCCGGTCACGCCTTAGGTTCAGCTGCCCGACGGGCCGTAGAGGCGGTCCCGGGTCTCCTGCGGCAGCGAGCAGGCGGCCGTGCCGCCGGGCATCCGGTGCCGGTTGCGGGCCACCCAGCGGTACGCGGGCCAGGCGGCAGCGCGTACCGGCGGGAACCGGAGCCCGGCCCCGGCGGCCCGCCAGAGCCGGCCGCTGTCGCCGAGCAGCGCCGCGATGGCGTCCGGGCCGGCGGCGCGGGTGCCGTCGCGCCCCACCCACTGCACCGCCTCCTCGCACTCGGCCTCGGTCAACCCGAGCCGGTCCAGGTCGGCGAACTGCCAGGGCACCACGTGGGCGCCGGTCGGGATCCGGCGCTCGATGAACTCCGCGCAGCGGGTGCAGAACGCGCAGTCCCCGTCGTAGACGAAGGTCGACCTCTCCATGCCTCCCATCCTCCCCCGGCGTGCACCGGTCGACGCGTGGGTGTCCGGTGCGTCACTTGCACACCGATCGTACGTGTGTTCGAATGGTGGCCATGCGCTGGGACAACCTCACCGCTCCCCCGGTTGAGGGAGTTCCCGGACGGGCAGCGCCAGCGACGCCACCCCTGCCGCTGGCGCTGCCCGACGCGGTCGTCCGCACCTTCGACACCCCGGACTTCGCCGGGATGACCTTCTACGAGGTGCGCGCCAAGTCGATCCTCAACAGGGTCCCCGGCACGTCCCGGGTGCCCTTCGAGTGGACGATCAACCCGTACCGCGGATGCAGCCATGCGTGCTATTACTGCTTTGCCCGAAATACCCACACCTACCTTGACTTCGACGCCGGGGCGGACTTCGACCGGCGGGTGATCGTCAAGGTCAACGCGGGCGAGCTGGTACGCCGCGAGCTGGCCGCGCCGCGCTGGCGGGGTGCGCACCTGGCGATGGGCACCAACGTCGACTGCTACCAGCGGGCCGAGGGCCGCTACCGGCTGATGCCACCGATCATCGAGGCGTTGCGCGACTTCGCGAACCCCTTCTCGATCCTGACCAAGGGCACCCTGATCCTGCGTGACCTGCCGCTGCTGCGGCAGGCGGCCGAGGTCACCCGGGTCGGCATCGCCTTCTCGGTGGGGGCCGTCGACGAAGCGTTGTGGCGGTCGGTCGAGCCGGGGACACCGGGCCCACGCCGACGTCTCGACGCCGTACGCCAGTTCGCCGACGCCGGCTTCGAGGTCGGCGTGTTGATGGCACCGATCCTGCCCGGCCTCAGCGACTCCGACGAGTCCATCGAGGCCACCGTCGCGGCGATCGCGGCCGCCGGGGCGGCCAGCGTGACCCCGCTACCGCTGCACCTGCGCCCCGGCGCCCGGGAGTGGTACGCGGGCTGGATCGCCCGGGAGCACCCGCGGCTCGTGCCCCGCTACCGCGAGCTCTACCGGTCGGGCTCCTACGCGCCCCAGTCGTACCAACGGGAACTGACCGCACGGGTACGCATCGCCGCCCGCCGCCACGGCCTGATCCGGCCCGAGCGCGGCGAACACCGCGACGTGCCGCCCCCGACGCCGGCGCCTGAGCAGCTGAGCCTGCTCTGACCTGCCGGAATCGGCCGGCGGTGGCGCGGCTAGAGTCGGCGGGTGCGCTCCGCCCAGCAGATCCTCGCCGACTCCGCCGTGATCGCCGTCGTGGGCGCCTCACGCGACCCAGCCAAGGCCGCTTACCGGGTACCGGCCGAGATGCAGCGGTACGGCTGGCGCATCATTCCGGTCAACCCGATCGCGGACGAGCTGTTCGGCGAGCCGGTGTACCGGTCCCTGGCCGACATTCCGCACCCGGTCGACCTGGTCGACGTGTTCCGGCCGGCGGAGGACGCCGTGGACGTGGTCCGTGAGGCGGTGGCGATCGGGGCCCCGGCGGTGTGGTTGCAGCTCGGCATCGTCTCGCCACCGGCCCGGCGGATCGCCGAGGAGGCCGGCGTCGACTACGTGGAGAACCGCTGCCTCATCGTGGAGCGCGCCGCCGCCGGACTGACCCGCGCGAACTGAATTCCAGTAGACCTCGGCGGCGGTGACCAGCATCCTTTCCGGGTGCCGATGTCTTGCCGGGCCCTCCTGCGGTGGCAGTTCGACCTGACCTGGTCGCTGTTCGAGTACCACCTCGAACGGCTCGAACCGACGGACTTCTGCTGGGAACCAGCCGAACTCAGCTGGACCATGCACCGAGGCTCCGAGGGAGCCTGGACGCCGGACTGGGCGGACACCGAACCCGATCCGGTCCCGGTACCCACGATCGCCTGGCTCACCTGGCACCTCGGCTGGTGGTGGAGCGCGGCCATCGACCAGTTGCACGGGCGGCCCGTCCCGAAGCGCGAGGACGTCGACTGGCCAGGGCCGGGAGAGGAGACCGTGAGCTGGTTGCGCGAGCTGCGCGAGCGGTGGCTGACCCTGACCGACGCCCTGACCGACGACGACCTCGACACCACCGCCGCTTTTCCCTGGCCGGCGGAGAGCGGGCACACCGTCGCGCAGTTGCTGGGGTGGGTCAACGCCGAACTGATGAAGAACGTGGCCGAGATCGGCCAACTCCGACTGACGCGCGCCGCGCAACCTGCCGGGCGTTAACAGGGGGCCCCTGCTATACCGGAGGCGTTAACAGGGGGCCCTTCCTTCAGAGCTTGTACTCGCGGAGCAGGCCCCGGGAGATGATCGTCTTCTGGATCTCCGAGGTGCCCTCGCCGATGAGCAGGAACGGCGCCTCCCGCATCAGCCGCTCGATCTCGTACTCCTTGGAGTAGCCGTAGCCGCCGTGGATGCGGAACGCCTCCTGGACGACCTCCGCGCAGTACTCCGAGGCGAGCAGCTTGGCCATCCCGGCCTCGACGTCGTTGCGCTGGCCGGCGTCCTTGAGCCGGGCGGCGTTGACCATCAGGGCGTGCGCCGCCTCGATCTTGGTGCCCATCTCGGCGAGTTTGAAGGCGATGGCCTGGTGTTTCGCCAGCGGCTGGCCGAAGGTCCGGCGCTGCTGGGCGTACCCGACGGCCAACTCGAAGGCGCGGATGGCGATGCCGCAGGCGCGGGCGGCGACGTTGACCCGGCCCACCTCGATGCCGTCCATCATCTGGTAGAAGCCCCGGCCGACCCGGTCCGCGCCGCCGAGGACGGCGGTGTCGGGGACGGTGACGCCGTCGAGCACCATCTCGGTGGTCTCGACGCCCTTGTAGCCCATCTTGTCGATCTTGCCGGGGATGGTCAGGCCGGGAGCGGTCTCGCCGAAGCCGGGCTCCTTCTCCAACAGGAAGGTGCTCATGTTGCCGTAGACCGAGTCGGCGCCGGTGTCGGTCTTGACCAGGGTGGCCACCACCGAGGAGTACGCGCCGTTGGTCAGCCACATCTTCTGGCCGTTGATGACGAAGTTGTCGCCGTCGCGGACCGCCTTCGACTTGATCGCCGAGACGTCGGAGCCGCACTCCGGCTCCGACATGGAGAAGGCGCCGCGCACCTCGCCGGTGGCCATTCTCGGCAGCAGCCGGGCCTGCTGCTCGGCGGAGCCGTGCTGCGAGATCAGGTACGCCACGATGAAGTGCGTGTTGACGATGCCGGAGATCGACATCCAGCCCCGGGAGAGCTCCTCCACCACCAGGGCGTAGGTCAGCAGGGACTCGCCGAGACCGCCGTGCTCCTCGGCGATGGTGAGGCCGAACAGGCCCATCTCCTTCATCCCGTCGAGGATGTCCGCCGGGTACTCGTCGGCGTGTTCCAGGCGCTGCGCGTGCGGGATGATCTCCTTGTCCGCGAACTCCCGGACGGTCTCCAGGATCGACCGCTGCTCGTCGGTCAGGCCGGGCGTCTGGGCCAGTCGAGCCATCTCAGCCTCCGGGGAATCGACACCTTACTCGTTGGTAACTAAACGCTCGATCAGTATCGGTCGGCGGGCCGGCGCGGCCAAGGTGACCAGTCCATACAACCGCTGTGAAAAGGTTCACCGCTGCGGGTAGCGTCCCGCAATGGGGGGCCAACCGCCAGGGCGTACGGCCCTGAAGCCTCGTCGGTCAGAGCGAACGGCGCCGCGGAGCCGCCGGGCGGCACGGAGGAGGAGAGCGTGAGCCAACCACCGGAGCCGGACCAGCCGCCGTCGCCCTACGAACCACCTCCCGGCGGGCAGCCGTCCGGTCAGCCCCAGTACGGCCAGCCCTACGGGCAGCAGCCGGACCAGCCGTCATACGGGCAGCAGCCTGGGCCACCGTCATACGGAGAGCAGCCGGGCCAGCCGGCGTACGGGCAGCCGTCGTACGAGCACCCGGGCCAGCCACCGCACGGCCAGCAGTGGGGGCAGCAACCCCCGTACGCCCCACAGGTGCCCTACGGGCAGTACGGCCCGCCGTCTCCCCAGGGCGGCGGTGGCGGCACCAACGTGCTCGCGATCCTGTCGCTGGTCTTCGCGTTCGTCTTCGCCCCCGCCGGCATCGCCCTCGGACATCTGGCCAAACGGCAGCTGCGTACCAGCGGTGAGGACGGCGAACAGCTGGCCACCTGGGGCCTGATCCTCAGCTACGTCTTCACCGGCATCTTCCTGGTGGCCTGCTGCGGCTGGCTCGCGCTGGCGATCTGGGCCGGCTCCGACGGCACCAACACCTGACCGCTCAGCGGAACTGGGACTCCCGGACGCTGTTGCCGCCGTCGACCACCAGCATCTGACCGGTGATGTACGACGCGGCCGGCGAGCAGAGGAACGTGATCGCGGCGGCCACCTCGTCCGGCGTGCCGGGCCGCCCCACCGGCGTACCCAGGCCCTGCTTGATCTCGGCCATCGTCGAGGCGGCGGTGTAGATGGTGCCCGGAGCCACCGCGTTGACGGTCACCCCGTCGGCGATCATCTCCATCGCCAACGCCCGGGTCAGCCCCACCACGCCCGCCTTGGCCGCCGCGTACGCCGCCTCGGTGGGCTGCGCGTTGACCGGCCCGGCGGTCGCCGCCAGGTTCACGATCCGGCCCCAGCCACGCTCGGCCATCCCGCCGATGAACGCCCGGCTGCACAGAAAGGCCGTGGTCAGGTTCCGGTCGATCTCGCCGCGCCACTCGTCGTAGCTGAGCTGGGCGACCGGGCGCAGCACCTCCGGGCTTGCCCGGCTGGCCAGGCCGGCGTTGTTGACCAGCACCTCGACGTCACCGAGCTGCTCGGCGACGGCGTCGGCCAGCGCGCCCACCTCGGACTCGTCGGTCAGGTCGGCGACGAAGCCGATCACGCCGAGTTCGCCGGCCCGTTCGTGGATGCGCCTCGTGGTCGAGACGATCGCCACCCGGGCGCCCAGATCGGTCAGCCGGCGCGCGGTGGCGTACCCGATGCCGTCCGGGCTACCTGCCCCGGTCACCAGCGCGACCTTTCCGTCCAACCGCATCGTCACCGGCTCGGGTAGCGCCGCCGGTGCATCCTGGTCGGCAGGCCCGGGCGTCGCGACGGGGCGGGAGCGCCGGGCCACACCCGGCCGGCTGACGTCCCGTCTCGCTCTGTTGCCGGAACGGTCGGCCGCGCGTGCGTCAATCCCCATGCCGAGATCCTGCCCTCTGCTGCCGCGCCGGGCAACGCGCACCCGGTGTCGGGCGCGTCGCGAATTGCCCGCCGGTGATTACCCTGACTGCGCCACAGCAACGCGACGGAAGAGAACCCGATGACACAGCCCCCGCCGTCCGGCGGCTGGCCCGACCCCGCGTCGACCGGCCACCCTTCCAGCCCGCCCGTCGACCCGACCATGCCGGTGAGCCCACAGCCACCGGTGCCGTCGCAGCCGACCGGGTACGACCCGTACCAGCCGGTCGCCGACCCCTACCAGCCGCCGGCCGACCCGTACGCCGGCATGAAGTCGGACCTCGGCGCGCCGGCCGCCGCGCCGTACCCGCCGGCCGGATACCCGCCCGCCCAGCCTCCCGGATACCCGCCGGCCCCGCCCGGCTACGGCTATCCCCCGCCGGGGTACGGCTACCCGCAGCAGAAGACGAACTCCATGGCCATCGTCGCCCTGGTGCTCTCCCTGATCGGAATCGGTTCGTGCATCACCGCCCCGATCGGCGCGATCATGGGACACGTGGCCATGCGCCAGATCCGGGAGACCGGCGAGGGCGGCGAGGGAATGGCGAAGGCGGCCATCATCGTCGGCTGGATCCTCACCGGCCTGCTCGCCCTGGTGCTCATCGGGTACGCGGTCGCGATCGCCTTCGCCATCGCGAACTCGTCGAACGTCTGAACCCTCGCCTGTCTGCCCCGGCCGCCGGGGCAGACAGGCGAGCTGCGACGGCTACTCGGCGGGCGGGGTGAAGGCCGAGGTACGCGTCATGCCGGCGGCCCGTCCCTTGGCCGCGATCACCAACGCCATCTTGCGGGACGCCTCGTCGATCATCTCGTCGCCGAGCATCACCGCGCCGAGCCGGCCGCCCGCCTCCGAGGTGTAGTGCTCGTACGCGTCGAGGATCAACTCGGCGTGGTCGTAGTCGGCCTGGGCCGGCGAGTAGACCTCGTTCGCGGCATCGATCTGCCCGGGGTGCAGTACCCACTTGCCGTCGAAACCGAGCGCCGCCGAGCGCTTCGCCACCTCACGGAACGCGTCGGTGTCCCGGATCTGCAGGAACGGGCCGTCGATGGCCTGCTTGTCGTGCATCCGGGCGGCCATCAGGATGCGCATCAGGATGTAGTGGTACGGGTCCCCCGGGTAGCCCGGGATGAGCCCGCCGACCACCAGCGACTTCATGTTGATCGAGGCCATGAAGTCGGCCGGTCCGAAGATGATGGTCTCGACGCGGGGCGAGGCGGCGGCGATGGCGTCGACGTTGACCAGGCCGGCCGCGTTCTCGATCTGCGCCTCGATGCCGATCCGGCCCACCGGCAGGCCGAGCGTCTTCTCCAACTGGGTGAGCGTCATATCCAGCCACTGCACCTGCGCCGCGTCCTGCACCTTGGGCAGCATCACGCAGTCGAGGTTGGCGCCCGCGCCCTCCACCACGTCGATCACGTCCCGGTAGGTCCATGGCGTGGTGAGGTCGTTCACCCGGACGACCCGGGTCTTGCCGGCCCAGTCACCCTCGTTGAGCGCGGCCACGATGTTCTTCCGGGCATCCGGCTTGGCCAGCGGCGCGACGGCATCCTCCAGGTCGAGGAAGACCTGGTCGGCCGGCAGGCCCTGGGCCTTGCCGAGCATCTTGACGCTCGATCCGGGCACGGCCAGACAGGACCGTCGGGGACGCCCAACAGCGGCCATTGACTGCGCTCCTTCGCCGGGTGCGGCGGACCCGCCGCCGCCACCTGAGAAAACCCGGGAACTTAACGATCCCAAAGGTGCTTGTGACCTCACGGTAACCTCGTGCCGTGACCGGGGTGAATGGACCTGTGGAAGATCTCACTGGGCGCCGACTGGTGGTCGTCACGGGTGCCAGTTCCGGCATCGGGCTGGCCGCCGCCATCGACCTCGCGTGCCGTGGTGACCAGGTGGTGCTGGTCGGCCGGGATCCGTCCCGGCTGCGGGCCGCCGCCGAGGAGGTACGCGAGGCGTCCGGGGAGCGGCCCGAGGTGTTCCGCGCCGACTTCGCCGTGCTCGACGACGTCCGGCAGGTGGCCGGGCAGCTGCGCGCGGCGTACGACCGGATCGACGTGCTGGCCCAGAACGCCGGCGCGATCGTGCTCCAGCCGATCACCACGGTCGACGGTTTCGAGCTCTCCATCCAGGCCAACCACCTGGCGCCCTTCCTGCTCGGCAACCTGCTGGCCGACCGGGTCCGCCGGATGGTGGTCACCGCCTCCGGCGCTCATCGCAGCGGCACACTCGACCCCGACGACCTCAACGCGCCGCTGCGCCGCTACCGCCCGCTGTCCGCGTACGGCACCAGCAAACAGGCGAACATCCTGTTCACCGCGGAGGCGGCACGCAGGTGGCCGGCGGTCGACGCGTACTGCTTCCACCCCGGCGTGGTGCGCACCCGCTTCGGCAACGAGAGCCGGGTCGTCGCCCTGGGCATGCGCCTGCTGCCGCTGCGCGACCCGGTAAAGGGGGCGCAGACGCTGGTGTGGCTGGCCAACCAGGACCGGTCCCGGCTGAACGACGGCGGTTACTACTTCGACTGCCGACCGCGCCGCCCACTGCCCAAGGCGGCCGACCCGCGACTCGCGGCCCGACTCTGGACGGCCAGCGCCGCCGCCGTCGGCATCACCGCCTGAGCCGGTACGGCTCGACCGCAGCGCGACGGGGTCGCGGTGCTCGACCGCAGCGGGACGGGGTCGCGGGAATCAGGTGACGTTGCGATACTCCGCGGCATGACCACGACCGGGAGCACCAGCCTGCAGGTGTTCGGCAAGGACGAGGAGCTGGCCGCTCGGCTGGAGGCGGAGCTGACCGCCTTCAACCAGCAGGCGACCGGCGCCGACGACGAGGCGGATCTCTCCGTTCGGGTCACCGGCGCGGACGGTGAACTGGTGGCCGGGCTGACCGGGTGGAGCTGGGGGGCCTGCGCCGGGATCAACATGGTCTGGGTCCGTGCGGACCGCAGGGGCGAGGGCTGGGGCGGCCGGCTGCTGGCGGCGGCCGAGGAAGAGGCCCGCCGCCGCGGCTGCACCGAGATCTCGGTCGCCTCGTTCTCCTTCCAGGCCCCCGACTTCTACCGCCGACACGGCTACCTCGACACCGGTCGCCGGGAGGGCATCCCAGGTGGCCACGTCGACCACCAGTTCTGGAAGTCGCTGGTCACCGACTCGGCCGCCGCGGTGCGTCTGGTCGCGCTGGTCGAGATCCCGGCCGCCGCGGTCGAGGCCGGTCAGCAGTACGAGGACACCGTGCTCTCGCTGCTGCCGCGCTACGGCGGGCGGGTGGAGCGGCGGCTGCGCACCGGCGACGGGCGTACCGAGGCGCACATCATCCGGTTCGACACCCGGGCCGGTTACGAGGCGGCCCTGGCCGATCCGGAGCGGACCGCCCTGCGGACCATGCTGGGCGAGGCCGCGCCGACGACCCGGGTGCTGGAAGTGCACGAGGTCTGACCGTAAGCCGGCCGCCCTCAGTCGCGCAGGGGAGCCGCGTCGGCGGGGACGGCCGTGCTCACCTGTCGCGCGCGGCGGGCCGTACGGGCGGTGGACAGCACCACCACCGCGACGCCCACCAGCAGCAGCGACAGGCCGGGCAGCGTCACCGGGTCGGGCAGCTGGCCCAGCCACGCCCAGCCGATCAGGGCGGCGCCGGGGGCCTCCAGCAGGATCAGCACGCTGACCGTGGTGGCCGAGATCCGCCGCAACGCGTAGCTGAACATCGAATGGCCGAGCAGTTGGGCTCCGGCGACCAGGGCCAGCACGGCCAGCCAGGTCTCGGTGTCGAAGCCACCCAGCGGCACCCGGCCGACCAGGCAGACGACCAGCAGAATCAGCCCGCACACCCCGTAGCAGATGGTGGTGTAGGTGGCGGTGCTCACCGTGACCCGGGCGCGCTCGCCCAACGCGGTGTACACCGCCGCGAACAGACCTCCGGCGACCGCGAGGAGGTCGCCCGTGAAGGCCTCGGCGGACACCGTGAAGTCCGCCCCGGTCGCCAGCACCGCACCGACGACCGCCACGCCGATACCGGCCCAGACACCGGCCGGCAGTCGGCGCCCCTGAGCCCTCGCGATCAGGCCCTGCCAGACCGGCTGGGTCGCGACCAGCGCTGTCGCCGCAGCCACCGAGGTGAGCTTCGCACTCGGCATCCAGGTGGCGAAGTGCGCCGCCAGCGCCACCCCGGACAGCACGCAGAACATGCCGTCGCGCCGGCCGACCCCGCTGACCAGGGACCGGAATTCGGTCCGGCGCCGGGCGACGGCGAACGGACCCAGCACGGCGAGGGCCAGCACGTTGCGCCAGAACGCGATGGCCAGGGCAGGTGCGGCGGCGAAGGCGATCAGCGGAGCCGAGGACGAGACGGCCACGACGGCGAGCGCCAGCGCTCCGCCGGTCAACAGGTCCAGCGGCGGACGTTGGGGTTCGGGGGACACGAGACGCAATCCTCACACGTCACCGGTCACCACTTTCCGTCAGCCTTCGGTTACGATCACCGGCGTCCTCGCCGGGGCTCCCCTCATCCGCCCGGAGGCAGTTCCCGATGCCCAGGTTCCAGGCGGTGCTGTTCGACTTCTTCGGCACGCTGACCCGTCCGGTCCAGCGTGGCGCCGGTCATCGCCGCACCGCAGAGATGCTCGGCTGCCCGCCGGACACCTTCGTGCAGGTGCTCGACCGCAGCTTCTACGAACGCGCCTGCGGGCGCTTCGGCAGCGCCGAGGCCACCCTGCGGTGGGTGTGTGAGCAGGCCGGCGTCCGCCCGTCCGAGGAGGTGCTGCGGGCGGCGGTCGCCGCCCGGCACCGGGCCGTACGCGCGGACACCCGGCTGCGAGACGACGCGGTGTCGACCCTGCGGGCGCTTCGGCAGCGGGGCGTGCGTACCGGTGTGATCAGCGACTGCACCCACGAGCTGCCGCTGTTCCTGCCGGAGTTGGTGATCGCCCCGCTGCTCGACGTCCGGGTCTTCTCCATACAGGTGGGACGGTGCAAACCCGACGCCGCGCTCTACCTGGCCGCCTGCGCGCGGCTGGGCCTGCACCCGCAGGACTGCCTCTACCTGGGTGACGGCGGCAGCCAGGAACTGACCGGCGCGCGGCGCGCCGGGATGAGCGCCGTCCGGCTGGCCGCGCCTGACCTTGCCGACCATCTGGTCTTCAACCTCGACGCCGACTGGACCGGTCCGGTGCTGGGCACCCTGAGCGGGGTGCTCGACCTGGTCGAGGAGATCACCGCACCGGTGGGCGTGCCGTCGTGAGTCGCGCCTCAGCGACGCCGGACCCGGTGCAACCGGAACGGCCTGCGGGTGGCCCGCACGGCCGGCGACGGCCGGGGCCGCTCGGCCAACGAACCGGCCGGCAGCCCGCTGCCGTGCTCCGGCTCGCCGGCGGCAGCGAGCCGGACCAGCGCGCAACCCTCGGCCGCCCAGCGCGCCACCAGGTCCACGGTGGCACCTCGGGAGTTCAACCGCTTGGCACCCACCAGCGGGGCCAGCGTCTCCCACTCCTCGGTGCCCGGGGACACCCGGGTCACCCGCGCCGGCCAGGTGACGATCCGGCCGCCGTGGTCACCGCGGAGCGTCACCTGAGCCTCGGCCGCCTCGGCCAGGCCGGGGGCGGCCTGCTCACCGGGGCCGCTGACCACGAACAGCGCGCCCTCCAGCGGCACGCACCACAGGGCGAGCGACGGGCCACCGGCCACCGCGACCCAGGCCACCGAGGCCTTCTTCATCGCCTCGTCCACCAATGGGCTGCTGTCACGCTCGTCGGTCACCGCCGCATCCTCTCCTACCCGGGCCGGTCCGTGCCGCCCGCTCAGCCGACGAACGGCGGGACCATGATCTCCCCCCGCGCCACCGACATCACCTGACCGGCGACGCTCGCGCCCAGCACGGTGCCGCCGGCCGCAGTAACCGTGCAGGCCAACAAGGACGGCCGGCCCATCTCGACGCCCTGCCGGACGGTGTACGACGATCGTTCGTCGCCGGGCAGCAGTCCGCTGGCGACCAGCCACACCCCGAGGCCGAGCGCCGCCGACCCGGTCGCCGGGTCCTCCGGTACGCCGAGACCGGGAACAAAGACCCGGGCGTGCGCGGTTTGCGTCGGCGCGTCCCAGGAGAAGACGCTGACATGCTCGATCCCGTATCGCCGTGCCGCCACCGGGTCGACCTCGGCTCGAGCCAGCGCCTCGGGGCGTACCGGCAGGAACGGGAACTCCAGTCCGCAGCCGGCCACCCGCGGTGGCGGACCGAGGTGGTCACCGGCGCCCAGCCGGGCCATCTCCAGCAGCGGCTCCGGGTCCAGCTCGGGCCCGAGGGTGGGGGTGCCACCGGTCAGGGTGGCCGCGTCCTCGGTCACCTCGATCGGCAGCACCCCGGCACCGCACTCCTGGGTGACCTGCCCAGTAGCGAACAGACCGCGCCGGCTGGCGGTCACCGCGGCGCCGACGCTGGGGTGACCGGCGAACGGCAGTTCGTCGACCGGGGTGAAGATCCGGGCCCGGTAGGTTGCGCCGACCTGGGTGGCGGGCAGCACGAAGACGGTCTCCGAGAGGTTGAACTCCCGGGCCAGCGCCTGCATCTGCTCGGTGGCCAACCCTTCGGCGCCGAACACCACCGCGAGCGGGTTCCCGGCGTACGGACGGTCGGTGAAGACGTCCACGATCTCGTAAGCCAAGGTCGACATGTGATAAACACTAGGCCCTCTGGCGTCTGTCCACGGCACAGCAGGGCCGGGACATCGGCCCACGCCCTAGGCTGGTGCCCGTGAGCACGCCGACCCGGGTGTACATCGCCCGCCTCGCCGGAGTCGCGGTCTTCGACCCCAACGGCGACCAGGTGGGCCGGGTACGCGACGCGGTCGCCCGGCTGCGGGCGAGTCAACGTCCGCCCGAGGTGGTGGGCCTGGTCGCCGAGATGCCGATGCGTCGACGGATCTTCCTCTCCATCAACCGGATCACCTCGGTCGACGCCGACGCCATCGTGCTGGGCAGCGGCACGCTCAACCTGCGTCGGTTCGAGAAGCGCCCCAACGAGCTGCTGGTGCTCCAGGAGTTGCTGGACCGCCGGGTGCAGGTCGCGCCCGAGGGCCGGGCGGCGACGGTGGTGGATGTGGCGATGGAGTGCAACCGCAGTGGGGAGTGGTCGCTGGCCCGGGTGGCGGTACGCGAGCAGACCGGCCGGTTGGCCCGCCGGGGCCACCTGCACCAGGTCGAGTGGGACCAGGTACGCGGTCTCAGTGGCGTGGCGGACACCCGTGGCACCGCCAACCTGCTGGCGGTGCTGGAGGAGATGCGCCCGGCCGACCTGGCCAACGCGTTGCAGGACCTGCCCGACACCCGCCGCAACGAGGTCGCTGCCGCCCTGGACGACGAGCGGCTCGCCGACGTGCTGAGCGAGCTGCCCGAGCGCGACCAGGTGGAGATCCTGGCCGCGCTGGACCGCGAGCGGGCCGCCGACATCCTGGAGGAGATGGACCCGGACGACGCCGCCGACCTGCTCGGCGAGCTGCCGCCACCGGAGCAGGATGTGCTGCTCGACCTGATGGAGCCGGACGAGGCCGACTCGGTGCGGCAGTTGCTGCACTACACGCCGGGTACGGCGGGCAGCGTGATGACCTCCGAACCGGTCATCCTGCCCCCCGACGCGACCGTGGCCGAGGCGCTGGCCCGGATCCGGGAGCCGCAGCTCTCCCCGGCGGTGGCCGCCCAGGTGTTCGTGGCCCGCGCGCCGATGGCCACCCCCACCGGCCGCTACCTCGGCATGGTGCACTTCCAGCGACTGCTCCGGGAGCCGCCGGCCGACCTGCTCGGCGGGGTGGTGGTCAACGACATCGACCCGCTGCACACGACCACGCCGTTGCCGGAGATCACCCTCCGGATGGCCACCTACGATCTGGTGGCCATGCCGGTGATCGACCGGAACAACCGGCTGGTGGGCGCGGTCACCGTCGACGACGTGCTGGACCATCTGCTGCCGCGGGACTGGCGGGACCGGGACGCGGCAGCGAGCAGCAACCCGGACGCGACGACCAGGGCGGCCGGCCCCGACGCGGCGACGGACGGTGAACATGAGTGAGCAGCGACGGGGGGAGCGGCTGGACCTCCCACGGGAGCCTCGCGGGCTGAAGCTGCCCCGGGTCGACCAGGAGACCTTCGGCCGGTGGGCCGAGGGCATCGCACGCGGCATGGGTACGGCGAACTTCATCGTCTACATGACGCTGGTGATCACCGCGTGGTTCCTCTGGAACACCCTCGCCCCGGCGGGACTGCGCTTCGACCCGTACACCTTCACCTTCCTCACCCTGGTGCTCTCCATCCAGGCGTCGTACGCGGCTCCGCTGATCCTGCTGGCGCAGAACCGTCAGGCCGACCGGGACCGGGTGGGGATGGAGGAGGACCGACGCAGGGCCACCATGCAGAAGGCCGACACGGAGTACCTGGCCCGTGAACTCGCCGCGCTGCGGATCTCGCTGGGCGAGGTGGCGACCCGGGACTTCGTCCGCTCGGAGCTGTCCCGGTTGGCCGAGGAGCTCAACGAGGCGGCGCAGCGACGGCAGCGGCTGGAGCGCCGGCAGCGGGAGGGCGGCCCCGGGGCGCTGGTCGGCCGGAGCGGGCTGGAGGAGCCCCGCGACGAGGTCGACGGTGACCATTCCGGTGGTGGCCGCCAGGACGCCGAGGCGCCCCGCGCTCCGGAGAACTGACCACCGGCCTGATCGACTCGCTCACACCGGCTGCGGCTGGCGTCTGCGACGGACCCGAGCGACGTAACATTGCCGGCATGTCAGCTCCCGTCAGCACCGTCAACGACGCAGTTCAGGCCGCCCTGGCCACCGTCAACGACCCGGAGATCCACCGGCCGATCACCGAACTCGGCATGGTCCGCTCCGCCGAGGTCGGTCAGAACGGCGTGGTCCGGGTCGAGCTGCTGCTCACCGTGGCCGGCTGCCCGCTGAAGGACAAGCTGCGTGCGGACATCACCGCCGCGGTGGGCGCGGTGAGCGGGATCACCGGCGTCGAGATCGAGTTCGGCGTGATGAGCACCGAGCAGCGCCAGGAGCTCCAGACCAAACTGCGTGGCGGCGGCGCCTCCCAGGAGCCCGTCATCCCGTTCGCCCAGCCCGGCTCCCGTACCCGGGTGTACGCGGTGGCCAGCGGCAAGGGTGGGGTCGGCAAGTCCAGCGTGACGGTGAACCTGGCCGCCGCGCTGGCCGCCCGTGGCCTCGCCGTCGGCGTGGTGGACGCGGACATCTACGGCCACTCCGTGCCGCGGATGCTCGGCGCGGACGGCCGTCCCACCCGCGTCGAAGACATGATCATGCCGCCGGAGTCGCACGGCGTGAAGGTCATCTCGATCGGCATGTTCACCGCCGGCAACGCCGCCGTGGTCTGGCGCGGCCCGATGCTGCACCGCGCGTTGCAGCAGTTCCTCGCCGACGTCTACTGGGGCGACCTCGACGTCCTCCTGCTCGACCTGCCCCCGGGCACCGGAGACGTGGCCATCTCGCTGGCCCAACTGCTGCCGAACGCCGAGATCCTGGTGGTCACCACTCCGCAGGCGGCCGCCGCCGAGGTGGCCGAGCGGGCCGGCGCGATCGCCCTGCAGACGCATCAGCGGATCGTCGGTGTGATCGAGAACATGTCCTGGCTGGAACTGCCGGACGGTTCCCGGATGGAGATCTTCGGTGCCGGCGGCGGCCAGACGGTGGCTGACTCGCTGACGCAGACCATCGGTGCGCAGGTGCCGCTGCTGGGTCAGGTGCCGCTCGACACCCGGGTACGCGAGGCGGGCGACAACGGGAACCCGATCGTGCTGGCCGAGCCGGACTCTCCGGCGGCGAAGGCCCTGGACCAGGTCGCCGACCGGCTCGCGGTGCGCCGCGAATCCCTGATCGGCAAGCCGCTGGGCCTCAAGCCGGCCGGCCGCTGAGCGAACCGAGGCGTCAGGTGACCTCGTCGTAGCTGGCGGCACGGGGCGGGGGAGCCGGCGCGTCGGTGCGCGTCGCAGCGGAGGACCCTGGCCGGCGCGGGTCGGCTGCGGTGGCGACGTCCTTGAGCTCGTTGTGCACGCCGGAGACGTCCGCGCGGAGGTCGTCGTACACGCCCTGCAACGGCTTCCGGATCGCCTGCTCGTCCTCCTCGCTGAGCAGGTGCTTGCGGATGAACGCCTTGGGGTGCAGGTCCTCCAACTGGATGTCGGTGCCGAGTTCCTTGCTCAGGTCGGTGGTGGCGGTGCGGGCCATGTTGCGGAGGTTGCGCACCATCCGCAGGCCGTCGGTGATCACCACCGGCAGTCGGTCACCGAAGATCAGCAGCGCCAGCAGCAGCAGCGCCCCGACCTCCCACACGTTCAGGTTCTCGAACACCCTCCGGCCCTCCTCTCCCCGCTACCGCAGCCAGAGTACGCACGTCGGTGGCCCGGCCAGAAGAGGGCGCGAGATCACTTCGCGTCCGCGGCGAGGGTCACCGAGGCGTTCTGGCGGGTCGAGCCACGCCGGTACTCGATCGTCACCACCGAGCCGGGCGCGTACTTGCGGACCAGGGCGATCAGGTCGGTCGGCTCGGTCATCGGGCGGCCGTTGAGCTTCAGGATCACGTCACCGGCCCGTAGCCCGGCACCGGCGGCCGGTCCGGCGGGCTCCACCGTCCCCAGGCGTACGCCGACGCCGTTGGTGCTTGATCCGGGTCCGCCGACCTGGGCACCGATCACGGTGCGACGGGCCTTGCCGGTGCCGATGATGTCCTGCGTGATCCGCTTGGCCTGGTTGATCGGGATGGCGAAGGCCAGGCCGATGTTGCCGGCCTCCTGGCCGTCGGCGACCAGGGACTTGATCGTGGAGTTGACCCCGATGACCCGCCCCGCCGAGTCGACCAGCGGGCCGCCCGAATTACCGTGGTTGACCGCGGCGTCGGTCTGGATCGCGGCGTAGTAGCGCGTCGGGCCACCCGGCTCGCCGGCGTGCATGGTCCGGTCCAGGGCGCTGACGATCCCCGCGGTGACCGTGTTCGCCAGCGACAGCGGGGAACCCATGGCGAGCACCGGATCGCCCACCGCCAGCGCGTCGGAGTCACCGAACTCGACCGGCCGCAGCCCACTGCGCGAGACCTTGATCACTGCGATGTCGGACTCCGGGTCCTGACCCACCACGGTCGCGGCGGCCGAGCTGCCGTCGTTGAAGATCACTGAGGCCTTACCGGTGCCGCCGGCGACCACGTGGTCGTTCGTGATCACGTGTCCGTCGCCGCTGACGATGAATCCGGAACCCTCGCTGGTGCCGCCCACGCCGGCCACCCGGACGGTGACCACGCTGGGCAGGACGCGTTCCGCGACCCCGGCCAGCGACTCCGGCGGGCGCTGCGCGAGCGTGGGCACCGGCCCCGGGGCCGCGCCGAGCACCGGCCCGCCCGCACCTGCCCGGAGGGCGAAGGCGTAGCCGAGCGCACCGCCGAGCGCACCGGCGAGCAGGGCGATCACCAGCGGGACGAGCAGCATCTGACGCAGCGTCGGTCGGCCGGGCGCGTCCGGGTCGGTGACCGGTTCCGGTTCGGTGCCGGCGACCACTGCCGCGGGCAGCACCACCGCCGTCGGGGCGTTCGGGTCCCGCCACGGATCCGCGAGCGCGTCGGACCACCACGGCGACTCGGCGCTGTGACCGCCGCCAGGTGGCGCAGCGGGTACGCCGGCCAGCGGGTGTCCGGACACCGGTTGCCCCGCCGGTGCCCCGCTCGCGCCGGGCTGGCGCCAGTCCCAGCCGTCGGTCACTCGGTGCCTCCCACTCCCGTCCCCCGGTATCCACGATCCGCGATCGGGCGCCGCCAGAGGTGCGGTCGACGGGATACCGCTTCCAGGATTGCACGGATGCGCCGCGCGGGGTCAGCGGTTGTCACCGCGGGTGGATGCCCGGCTGCGCTCAGAGCGGGTCGCCTCTAGAGTCACAATGCCCACTCGCCCTTCACATCACGCTCGCCGCCCGGAGGTGCCCCATCGCCACGGTCGCCGGTTCCGGCAGTTCGACGAACCCGGCCCTGCAGTTCGCGGAGTCGTACGTCACGGAGGACCTGGTGCTGCGTACCGCCCGCAGCATCGCCCACGAGGTCGGCCTCGACGCGGTCACACCGGGCGCGGGCGCCGCGTTGCGCCTGCTCGCCGCGGCGGGCAACGCCCGCGGCGTGGTCGAGATCGGCACCGGCACCGGGGTCAGCGGGGTGTGGTTGCTGCGCGGCATGCGCGCCGACGGGGTGCTCACCACCATCGACGTCGAGGTGGAGCATCAGCGGATCGCCCGACGCATCTTCGCCGAGGCCGGCTTCGTCGCCGGCCGGACGCGGATCATCACCGGCCGGGCGCGCGACGTCCTGCCCCGGCTCGCCGACGGCGCGTACGACCTGGTCTTCGTCGACGCCGAGGCGACCGGCTTCACCGCCTGCGTGGACGCCGCGCTGCGGCTGCTGCGACCGGGCGGTGTGCTGGTGCTCAACGGCGCGCTCGCCGGCGGCCGGATCGGTGACCCGGCGGCTCGGGACGCGGAGACGGTGACGGTACGCGAGACGGTGAAGGCGATCCGCGAGTCGGAGCACTGGATCCCGGCGCTGCTGCCGGTCGGTCACGGACTGCTGGCCGCGGTGCGCTGCTGAGCCACCACCGAGCCCGGTGGGTCGTTGCGCCCACCGGGCCGGTGCGCTGCTGAGCGACCGCCGGGTCAGGTCAGGGTCGCCAACCAGCGCAGCAGGCCGCGTACGCCCCAGCCGGTCGCGCCCCGGGTCAGCTCCGCGTGGTCCCGGTCGCTCCAGGACGGCGCGGACATGTCGATGTGCAGCCAGCGATCGCACATCTCGCCGGTGAACTCCCGCAGGTAGAGAGCGGCCAGGACGGACCCGGCGCCCTGCGTCGGAGCGCTGTGCAGATCGGCCAGGTCGCTGCCGAGGTGCTCCACGTAGTCGGCGGCCAACGGCATCCGCCAGGCGGACTCGCCCGCCGCGTCGATCGCCGCGAGCAGATCCTTGGCGAGCTGGTCGTTGTCGCTGTAGAGGGCGCCGGTGCGGCTGCCGAGCGCCACCGCGTTGGCCCCGGTCAGGGTGGCCAGGTCGATGAGCAGATCGGGCTTGAGCTCCTGTACCGCGTACGCCAACGCGTCGGCGAGGACCAGCCGGCCTTCGGCGTCGGAGTTCGTCGTTTCGCTGGTCAGCCCGCCGTAGTGGCGGACGATGTCGCCGGGTCGGAACGCGGCGCCGCTGACCATGTTCTCGGCCAGTGGCGCGAGCGTGGTGACCCGGACCGGCAGCCGCATCGCCGCCGCGCCGAGGGTCGCCGCGACGACGGCGGCGGCCCCGGCCATGTCCTTGCGCATCAGCTTCATCGCCGGCACCGGCTTGATCGAGATGCCGCCGGTGTCGAAGGTGATGCCCTTGCCGACCAGCACCACGTGGGTACGGGCGTCGGACGGATGCCAGTCCAGCTCGACCAGGCGCGGCCCGCTGGCCGATCCGCCGCCGACGGTGAGGATCCCGCCGAAGCCCTCGGCGGCCAGCTCCTCCGGCTCGCGGACCCGCAGGCCCAGCCCGGGCAGGTCGGCGGCGGCCTCGGCGACCTGCGCCGCGAACCACTGCGGGTTCTTGACCGACGAGGGCATGTTGGTGAGGTCACGGGCCAGCCGGGTCATCCGGGCGGTGGTCCGGGCCACCTCGACGGCCGGTTCGTACGTCTCGGGGGCGCTGACCGCCAGGTCGACGCCGGCCAGCTTGGGTGCGTCGGCGTCGTCGCCCAGCCGGAACCGGTAGGAGCCGAGCAGCAGACCTTCGACCAGTCCGCGCACCGCCTCCGGAGTCGCCCCGGCCGGCAGCGCGAGTGTGATATGAGTCTCATCTTTTCCGGCGCGCACCAGCGCCGCCCCTGCCGCCCGCCAGCCGGCCTCGTCCGCCTCGCCGACCCCCACCAGCAGCAGCCGGGACGGGCTGCGCCCCGGGCGCAGCTGTACGCGGACCTCGCTGGCCCGGCCGGTGAACCGGGCCAACGGGAGCAGCTCGGCCGCTTCGCTCGCGACCTGGTCGGGCAGGGTGACCGACGTCGGAATCGGCTCCGCCGGCGCGTCGTCGGTGACGCCCGCCCGTACGGGCAGGGCCAGGGTGTCGAGCCGGTCCGGTTCGGCGGTCAGACGGATGGCGAGCACGCGGAGCCGTACCTCCTGGAGAGATCGCGGAACGGGCGCTCCACGAGATCGGGTATCCGGGGCAGCTCCCCGGGAGTTGGTGCGAAGGCCCTGAGCCACCGGCTCTGCCGGTGGCTCAGGGTGAGGGCGTGGCTCGGTGGAGACACGCCCTCGACGAGCCGTCCGCGGCGGCGAGCGTCGCTGACGAACCGGCCTTGATCAGCCGGCGGCCGCCTTCAGCGCGTCACCCAGGGCGGTTGCCTCGTCGGGAGTCATCTCGACGACGAGCCGGCCACCGCCCTCCAGCGGGACCCGCATGACGATGCCCCGGCCCTCCTTGGTGACTTCCAGCGGACCGTCGCCCGTCCGCGGCTTCATCGCCGCCATGTTGTCTCCCCTCAGACCTACACCAGGGTCGGTGGGTTGCCCCACAGCCACTTCGCCATGACCACCCGCAACTTGCGTGAGGGTGTCGACCGACGATTTTCCCTGATGAACACCGCCGGACCCAAACCGAAGCAGCATTGATGTAACAGCATCTAGCTTATCCTTAGATGGCCTGTCACAATGTGCGGTCATGCAGGCACGGTCGGCACTCTTCGACCTGTACGGCGACCACCTCCGACCACGGGGTGGCCGCGCACCCGTTGCCGCACTGGTCAAGCTGCTGGCACCGCTCGGGATCGCCCCGCCCGCCGTGCGGACGGCGGTCTCCCGCATGGTGCGACAGGGCTGGCTCGAACCGATCAAGTTGACCACTGGACCGGGATATTCGATCACACCCAAGGCGGCCCGACGGCTGGACGAGGCCGCCGCCCGGATCTATCGCACCGGCCGGGTCACCTGGGACGGCCGGTTCGACCTGCTGGTGCTGGACGCGCCAACCGCACGCCGGGACCGCCAACGCCTCGCCGGCAACCTGCGCTTTCTCGGCTACGGCACGATGGACGAGCAGACCTGGGTGGCCACCCGTCCCGGCGAGGACGTCGACCTGCTCCTCAACGAGGCCGGCGTGCGTTTCGAGCGGTTCACCGCCGCGCACGCCGCCGGCACGCCGGGCGCGATGGGCCTGGTCCGCCGGGCCTGGGACCTGGCCGAGATCGGCCGGGCGTACGAGCAGTTCGTCGCCGAGCAGCGGACGCTGCTGACCGGCGTCACCGCCCGCAGCGGCGACGAGGAGGCGTACGCGGCGCGATTCCGGCTGGTGCACGCATGGCGTACCTTCCTCTTCCGGGACCCGCAGCTGCCACCGGCGCTGCTGCCCGAACGCTGGCCCGGCACCGCCGCGGCCGGCTTCTTCGACCGGCACGCGGCCCGGCTCCGGCCGGCCGCCGACCGGTACGTCGAGCAGTGCCTCGACGGTGGAAACCGGTTAGCCCGACAGAAGGGTCGCCAGACGTGACCGAGCCGCTGCTCGTCGACCGCACCGACGCCGTCGTCACCCTCACCCTGAACCGCCCGACGGCGATGAACGCGCTCGACGTGGCGCTCAAGGAGGCGCTCCGCGACACCCTCGCCGAGTTGGAGTCCGACCGGAGCTGCCGGGCGGTGGTGCTCGCCGGGGCCGGCGGGTCCTTCTGCGCCGGCCAGGATCTGCGCGAGCACGTGAACACCCTTGAGTCGAACAACGGCAAGCCGCTGGACACCGTCCGGGCGCACTACAACCCGATCGCCGCCCGGCTGGCCAGCCTCCCCAAGCCGGTGGTCGCCGCAGTACGCGGGATGGCCGCCGGGGCGGGCGCCTCACTGGCGTTCCTGGCCGACATCCGCGTCGGTGGACCGTCGACCAGCTTCCTGATGGCGTTCGCGAAGGTCGGGCTCGCCGCCGACACCGGCGCATCCTGGACGCTGCCCCGGCTGGTCGGCCACGCCAAGGCCGTCGAGCTGCTGATGCTGGCCGAGCCGGTACGCGCCGACGAGGCGTGCCGGCTGGGGCTGCTCACCCGGATGGTGGACGACGACGAGACCGTGTTGCCCGCCGCCCAGGAGCTCGCCGCCCGACTCGCCGCCGGCCCGACCGTGGCGTACGGGGCGATCAAGCGTCAGCTCTCCGTCGCCGACGCGGGCACCCTGGCCGACGCGCTGGCCGCCGAGGCGCAGGCCCAGGCGATCTGCGGCAGGACAGCCGACCACCGTGCGGCCACGCTGTCCTTCGTCAACAAGCAGAAGCCGGTCTTCGAGGGCCGCTGAGCGGGCCCTGGCCGGCACCGGCCAGCCGGCAGCGGGTCAGTCGTCCTCTTCGGGGTCCTGGTTCGCCTGGGCGCCGAGCACGAACGCCTGCATGGCCAGCTCGTCACCGGAGGGCGAGACGAAGGCGGGCAGCTCCCGGGGACCCAGCTCCTGCACGTAGGCCCAGAACAGGCGGACCGCCTCCGCCGGCGAGTCGGCCTCGATCGGCAGATCCAGACTGACCAGCCAGTTGCGGCGCTGCGGCGCCGGGCCGAGCAGGTCGACCAGCTCGCGGAAGGTCACCGGGTCGAGCGCGGTGACCGGCCCACCGAGGATCAGCGCGTCGACCGGCACCGGCTCGTCGAAGGCCCGCCGGGTGTAGGCCACCACCAGCGTGTCGGGTGCCCGGTCGGACTGCGGGTCGTCCGGATCCTCCGGGCGCGCGGCGGCCGGGCCGGCGACCCGACCCACCGCGACCAGGCGGGGCGGCTCGTCGGCCAGCACCGCGACCTGGTCACCGAAGCGGGGTAGGGCCACCTCGCCAAGCCCGGTCAACTCCAGCGTGTCGTGGTGGACGAGCCGCTCGGCGTCGTACCGCCCGGCGGGCAGGAGCACGGCCCAGGTGCCCGGGCCGTCCGCCTGGCTCACTCCGTTCACCCGGTGCGCGGTGTCGGTCGTCATGCCCTCATCCCATCACGCCCGCCCCGGAAGTCACGACATGGCAGCCCGCAAGATGGTCGTCGACCATTCCGGTCGCCTGCATCAACGCGTAGGCCGTGGTCGGGCCGACGAAGCGGAAACCGCGCTTCTTGAGCGCCTTGGCCAACGCCGTGGAGGCGTCGGTCAGCGCCGGCACGGCGGTGACCGAGGCCGGACGGGCCCGGCCGGGCGGCGGGGCGAAGGACCAGAGCAGCGCGGACAGCCCTTCGGGCAGCTCCTGGGCCGCTCGGGCGTTGGCGATCGCCGCCTCGATCTTGGCCCGGTTGCGGACGATGCCCGCGTCGGCGAGCAGCCGGGTCACCTCTGACTCGCCGAAGCCGGCGACCGTGTCGATCCGGAAGTCGGCGAAGGCGGCCCGGAACGCCGGCCGCTTCCGCAGGATGGTCAGCCAGGACAGCCCCGACTGGAACGCCTCCAGCGTCATCCGCTCGTAGAGGGCGTCGTCACCGTGCAGCGGGCGACCCCATTCGGTGTCGTGGTAGACCGCGTAGTCGGGGGTGCTCGCGCCCCACCCGCACCTGGCCAGGCCATCGGCGCCGATCACCAGTTCAGTCACGGCATCCAGGCTAGGCGAGCCCTCCGACACCGCTGCGCGCTGTCCGGTGCCGTGGTTGCCGGGCGGCGCGCAGGGCGCCGAGCGGCTCGGGTGGCCCGGGTCAGGGCAGGCGGCCCTGCTCGACCTGACGGGCGAACCTGCGCAACGCCTGGGTGAGGCTGAACTTCGAGCCGGGCCAGAGCACCGGCCAGGCCACCCGGCCGGCCGGCCCGCCCGGCAGGTGGAACCACTCGTGCCAGACCACCTGGCTGCGGCCGCTCTCCAACTGGGTGCAGCGCAGCACACCCGGGCCCCGCAGCAGCGTGCCGCAGTGCACCACACCGATCTCGTACGGCGCGTCCACCCGGACCACCCGCATCTTGTCCCGGATCACCGCCGGGCCGAGCGTGGTGACCGCCTCCACCAGACTGCCCTCGCCGCCGTCCCCCTCGACCACCCGGACCGTGGTGAACGGGATCCAGTCGGACTGCCGCTCCCAGGCCAGCAGGGCGGCGAAGACCTTCTCGGCGGACGCGTTGACGATCACGGTGGCGGTGACCTCACCGGCGCCGGGCTGGGCCGCCTCCCGCAGATCGTCGGAGCGGTCCGAGCCGCTCACGCCGACTCCGACCGCACCACGGGACCGCGCGAATCGGCCTCCGGCTCTCCGGCACCGGCCGGCTTCTCGCCGGAGCCGGCATCGCCGGACGCGCCATCACCGGGTACCTCGGCGGCGGTTGCGGCAGCGCCGGGTTCGGCGGAGGTGGCGGCGGCAGGCGCGGCAGCGGTGGAGCTGGAGGCGTCGTCAGCGGCGGTGTCGGTGTCGGTGTCGGTGTCGCCCGTCGGCTTCGCGCCGACTTCCCCGGCCGGGAGGACCGGCGGCCGCGAGGACTGCTCACGGGCCCGCCGCAGCTCGTCGGCTACGGCGGTCCGCCCGGTACGCAGTGCGGCCACCTCCGCCTCCAGCACCCCGATCAGCTCGGTCTTGTAGCCGATGTCGTACGCCGCCCGGCGCATCGCCTGGTCGACCTGAGCCATCTGGTACCCACGCAGGGCGGTGTCGAAGCGCACCTCGCCCACGTCCGACTCGCGCAGCGGCCGGTCACCGGGCAGCGGCACCGCCCGCCCGTCCGCCTCGGCCGGCACCAGGCCGGGATCCCGACCGGTGACGAGCACCGTCACGCCGAACACCACCGCCGCGACGGTGACCGCCACGACCAGCAGGAGCAGAAGCTGACCCATGCACTGATCGTGGCACGCCGACGGGAACGGAGCGACCCCCAACCGGCGCGCCGTACCGGACGAGGCACCCGGCCCCCGACCGGATAGCGTCATCGTGACGGCGGCGCGATCGGCCGGCGACGTACGGCGATGAGGGAGGCGGCGTGGCCGGGGAGCTGCGGCTCGGTGGACGTACGTTCGGCTCCGACGAGCTGGTGGTGATGGCGATCGTCAACCGCACCCCGGACTCGTTCTTCGACCGCGGCGCCACGTATCACTCGGACAGTGCGCTGCGGGCGGTGCAGCGCGCGGTGGACGAGGGCGCGGAGATCGTCGACATCGGCGGGGTGAAAGCCGGGCCGGGTGCCGACGTGGACGTCACCGAGGAGATCCGTCGCACGGTCGACACCATCGCCGCCGTCCGGGCCGCCTTCCCCGAGGTGGTCATCTCGATCGACACCTGGCGCGCCGAGGTCGCGGTGGAGGCCGTGGCGGCCGGCGCTGACCTGCTCAACGACACCTGGTCGGGGGCGGATCCGGCGCTGGCCCGGGTCGCCGCGCAGACCGGTGCCGGGTTGGTCTGCTCGCACGCGGGCGGGCTCAGCCCGCGAACCAGGCCGCACCGGGCGGCCTTCGCCGACGTGGTGGCCGACGTGGTGACGACGGTGACCGGGCTCGCCGAGCGCGCGGTCTCGCTGGGGGTACGCCCCGACGGGATCCTCATCGACCCGGCGCACGACTTCGGCAAGAACACCCGGCACTCGTTGGAGATCACCCGGCGGCTCGGTGAACTGACCGCCACCGGCTGGCCGCTGCTGGTCGCGCTGTCGAACAAGGACTTCATCGGCGAGACGCTGGACCTTCCGGTCACGGAGCGGCTGGAGGGAACGCTGGCCGCGACGGCC
Organism: Micromonospora phaseoli; assembly: GCF_900109115.1. Taxonomy (GTDB): domain Bacteria; phylum Actinomycetota; class Actinomycetes; order Mycobacteriales; family Micromonosporaceae; genus Micromonospora; species Micromonospora phaseoli. The sequence goes on along the minus strand of NZ_FNYV01000005.1, from coordinate 80,163 downwards.
GTCTCCGCCTGGCTGGGTGCCCGGGTCTTCCGGGCCCATCAGGTACGCCCGACCCGCCGCGTGCTCGACATGGTGGCCGCCGTGCGGGGCACCCGCCCGCCCCGGCTCACCCGGCGCGGCCTCGCCTGACCGGGTTCAGGTCCAGGTCAGGATCTTGCGCCGCCAGGCGTAGAGGAGACCGAGGGCGAGGACTGCCACGAAGATCGCCATCTCCACCACGGTGACCAGCCCGAAGCCGGGCCGGTCGAAGACCACCGCCCAGGGGAAGAGGAACACCGCCTCGACCGCGAACAGCACGTAGAGGTAGGCGTAGACGTAGTAGCGGATCTGCATCTGTGCCCAGTCGCCGCCGACCGGGTCGATGCCGCACTCGTAGCTGGCGCGCTTGCCGGGCGGGTCGGCCGGGCGGGCGGGACGCAGTACCCGGTTGGCCGCGAACGCCACCGCGAGGAATCCGATGCCGGCGAGCAGCAGCAGCCCGAGCGTCGCGTACGAGCCCAGGTAACCGGTCACGGTCGGTCAGCCTACCGTCTCGCCGGTCCACCGCGGCGTTGCGAACTTGTTTTCACGTGGGACTAGTGTCCCAGGGCAACTTCCGGCCAACATGAGACACCACCACCAGCACCGGAGGATCCATGGTCCGTCCTGACGGACGCCCTGCTCAACGCCGCGCCCTGGCGTCCGCCCTCGCCATCACCCTGGCGATCGGCGGCGCGATCGCCGGGGTGCCGGGGTCGGCCACGGCCGTGCCGCTGGTGGACCGGGCCGCCGAGCCGGACCCGCACAGCCCGCCCGTCGAGCCGACCGACGAGCCCGGGCCCACGTCCCCTCCGCCCACCGTGGAACCGCCCGAAGAGCCGAGCCCACCCGCGTCACCGTCGCCTCCGCCCACGCCGGGCGGGACGACCGGCGCGCCCACGCCGAGCAGCGGCCCGCCCGTCACCACCAGCCCGCCCAGGCCGACGCACTCCCCGCCCGGCCGGCCACCGGCCTCGACCCTCGCCCCACCCGGGGTCCGGGTCAGCACCGACGACCTGACCCTCCCCGCCGGCTACTGGAACGCCGCCAGCACGGTGGCCACCCTGCAGGTCACCATCACCAACACCGGTACGGCCAGCGCCGGTGTCCGGCTCACATACACCCTTCCGGTGGGGCTCGCCGACGCCGGCACGGACGGCTGCGCCAGTGCCGGGAACCGGCAGTACCGCTGCGGGCAGTGGACGGCGGCACCGGGCGCACGGTTCAGCACCCGACTGCGGGTGCGGGTCGACGGTGACGCCTGGCGGGAGATGCCGCTGGCCGGTTCGGTCCGGGTGACGGCGACGGGTGCGGCCGGCACGGCGCGCGACGACGAGGGCTTCGCGGTGCTCTTCCCGCCCGGCCCGCCCGTTCCGGGGATCACGATGCGGGCCGGCGAGGTCAGTTTCGCCGCCGACGGCGCCAGCGACGGGCTCACCGTCTCACTGAGCAACACCGGCCGGGTGGACGCCGAAGGCCGGGTCGACGTGGTGCTGCCCGCCGGGGTCACGGTGCCGGCGCCACCGCCGGGCTGCGTCGCGGCGGCGGACGGACGTACCCGCTGCGACCTCGGGTCGGTGCCGTCGGGGCGTACCGGCCAAGTGCGGCTGCCACTGGCGGCGACGACGGAGGCCCAGTTGGCCGCGCCGCTCGCCGGTGCGGTGATCGGTCGACTCGATCCGCGCAACGGTGCCGGCCGGCAGATGCAGCTGAGCTTCCGGATCACCGCGACACCGCCGCAGGAGACCGCGGTGGTACCGCCACCGGGGCCGGTCGACCCACCGAGCCTGCGGCCCGCCGGGGCACTGCCCGACGACGGCGACGCACCGATTTCGACGCGGCGGACGGCGGTGTTGCTGATCGCGGTTTCGGTGCTGCTGGTGCTGCTCGTCCTCGGGCTGGCCACCGCGTCGCTACGCCGCCGGGCCGCCGGCACCGGGGCTGACGGCCGGGCGGCAGCGGGCGACGGGACCGGAGCAGGCGCACCGGGCGATACCGGGCCCGCGCCGGAGACGGGGATCTGGTTCCAGCCCCGGCGACCGGCCCGGCCTCGCGACCGGCCGGGCTGGGACGTGCGGTGATCTGGATTACGGCGGGCCGGACGAAACACCGCAAGAGACCGCATAAACCCTCACATTCCGTTCCCAGTCGGCGGACCTCTGGGGATGGCGCACCCCCGATCCGACGTAGGCTCTCGGTGAGGACTGACAAACGGGCCGTACGCTCACGGACGGCCGGTGCAGCGGCGCGTCAAGGAGGTCTCGTGGCCGGGCAAGGCGAGGTCACCATCCAGTTCAGCCGACCGCGCCAGGCGCGACGAAGCGAGGTGCGGCCGTGACCAAGCAGATCCGCCAACTGGAACGGGTGGTCATCCGATTCGCCGGCGACTCCGGCGACGGGATGCAGCTGACCGGCGACCGGTTCACCTCCGAGACCGCGCAACTGGGCAACGACATCTCCACGTTGCCCAACTTCCCGGCCGAGATCCGGGCACCCGCCGGCACCCTGCCGGGTGTGTCGAGCTTCCAGGTGCACTTCGCCGACTACGACATCCTGACTCCCGGCGACGCGCCGAACGTGCTGGTCGCGATGAACCCGGCGGCGCTCAAGGCGAACCTCGCCGACCTGCCCCGCGGTGCGGACATCATCGTCAACACCGACGAGTTCACCAGGCGCAACCTGGCCAAGGTCGGGTATGCGAGCAGCCCGCTGGACGACGACACCCTCGACGGGTACGCCGTGCACCCGGTCGCGCTGACATCGATGACGATCGGCGCACTGGCCGAGCAGGACGTGTCCAAGAAGGACGCCGAGCGGGCCAAGAACATGTTCGCCCTCGGCCTGCTCAGCTGGATGTACTCCCGGCCGTACTCCTCGACCCTGCGGTTCCTGGAGCGCAAGTTCGCCAAGCGGCCCGAGCTGGTCGCGGCGAACATCGCCGCGTTCAAGGCCGGCTGGAACTTCGGCGAGACCACCGAGGACTTCGCCGTCCGCTACGAGGTGAAGCCGGCCAAGATGCCGGCCGGCACCTACCGCAACATCACCGGCAACGCCGCGCTGTCACTCGGCATCGTGGCCGCGGGGGTCCGCTCCGGCCTGCCGGTCTTCCTCGGCGCGTACCCGATCACCCCGGCCTCGGACATCCTGCACGAGTTGAGCAAGCACAAGCGGTTCGGTGTCACCACCATGCAGGCCGAGGACGAGATCGCCGCGATCGGCGCGGCCCTGGGCGCGTCCTACGGCGGTGCGCTGGGCGTGACCACCACCAGCGGCCCGGGGGTGGCGCTCAAGGGCGAGACGATCTCCCTGGCGGTGGCGCTGGAGCTGCCGCTGCTGGTCGTCGACGTGCAGCGGGCCGGGCCGTCCACCGGCCTGCCGACCAAGACCGAGCAGGCCGACCTGAACATGGCGCTGTTCGGCCGGCACGGCGAGGCCCCGGTGGCGGTGATCGCCCCGAAGTCGCCGTCGGACTGCTTCCACGCCGCCCTGGAGGCGGCGCGGATCGCGCTGACCTACCGCACGCCGGTGATCCTGCTGTCCGACAACTACGTCGCCAACGGCTCGGAGCCGTGGCTGCTGCCCGAGGTGGAGTCGCTGCCGGATCTGCGCGTCGAGTTCGCCACGGCGCCCAACGGCGAGGACGGCACCACCTTCCTGCCGTACCTGCGCGACCCGGAGACGCTGGCGCGGCCGTGGGCCGTCCCGGGCACCCCGGGTCTGGAGCACCGGATCGGCGGGCTGGAGAAGGCCGACAAGACCGGCGACATCTCGTACGACCCGGCGAACCACGACTTCATGGTGCGTACCCGGGCGGCCCGGATCGAGACGATCCCGGTGCCCGACGTCGAGGTGGAGGACCCGGACGGCGAGGCCCGGGTGCTGGTGCTCGGCTGGGGCTCGACGTACGGCCCGATCGGCGCCGCCTGCCGCGCCCTGCGCCAACGCGGGCTGTCGATCGCGCAGGCGCACCTGCGGCACCTCTCTCCGATGCCGGCCAACCTGGGTGCGGTGCTGCGCTCCTACGACCGGGTGGTCATCCCCGAGATGAACCTCGGCCAGCTCGCCCACGTGATCCGGGCCCGCTACCTGGTCGACGCGATCGGCTACAACCAGGTCCGCGGCTTGCCGTTCACGGCCGCCGAGCTGGAGACGACGCTGGAAGAGGTCCTGAAGAATGTCTGAACCCGTCGCTCTCAAGCTCACCATGAAGGACTTCAAGTCCGACCAGGAGGTGCGCTGGTGCCCCGGCTGCGGTGACTACGCGATCCTCGCCGCCGTGCAGCAGTTCATGCCGGAGCTGAACATCCCCCGGGAGAACATCGTCTTCGTCTCGGGCATCGGCTGCTCGTCGCGCTTCCCGTACTACATGAACACCTACGGGATGCACTCGATCCACGGGCGTGCTCCGGCGATCGCGACCGGTCTGTCGGTCTCCCGCCCCGACCTGTCGGTCTGGGTGGTCACCGGTGACGGTGACGCGCTCTCCATCGGCGGCAACCACCTGATCCATGCGCTGCGCCGCAACGTCAACCTCAAGATCCTGCTGTTCAACAACCGGATCTACGGCCTGACCAAGGGCCAGTACAGCCCGACCTCCGAGGTCGGCAAGATCACGAAGTCGACGCCGGTCGGTTCGGCCGACGCGCCGTTCAACCCGCTCTCGCTGGCGCTCGGCGCGGAGGCGACCTTCGTCGGCCGGACCATCGACTCCGACCGCAAGCACCTCCAGTCGGTGCTGCGCGCCGCGGCGGAGCACGAGGGTTCGGCCTTCGTGGAGATCTACCAGAACTGCAACATCTTCAACGACGGGGCGTTCGAGCAGCTCAAGGAGCCGGGCATCCGGGACGACCATCTGATCCGGTTGGAGCACGGCCAGCCGATCACGTTCGGCTCCGACGGCCAGTTCTGCGTGGTGCACCCGCCGGGCGGCTTCGGCCTGGAGGTACGCGAGACCGCGTCGACCCCGGCCGAGGAGATCGTCGTGCACGACGCCACGGTCACCGACCCGGCGTACGCGTTCGCGCTGTCCCGGCTGCCCGGGTTCGACCTGCGCAACACTCCGATCGGGGTCTTCCGGTCGGTGCGTCGGCCGTCGTACGACAGCGTGGTGCAGGCGCAGCTGGCCGAGGCCAAGGCCACGGTCACCGAGACTCCGGAGCAGCAACTCGCCGGCCTGTTGGGCAACGGCGACACCTGGACCATCGTCGGCTGACCCGTACCCGCGCCGCCATGGAAAGGGCGGGCCGTTCCGTGCCGGAACGGCCCGCCCTTTCGGCGTACTGATGCGTGATGCTCAGACCGCCGCGGACGTCGCCGCCCACAGCTCGTCGATGGCCCGCTCGGCCGCCGCGAGGCTCTCCTCGTGCAGCGGAACCAGCTCGGCCATGGCGGGCACCACCGGCGCGAGCGTGAGCTCGGCGGCGATGAAGCGCGGCTGGAGGCCGGTCTGCGAGAGGCCGTGCGGCAACCAGGACTCGGCGTGGTCCCAGCCCTCCCGCGGGGTACCCGCGCCGTAGCCACCGCCCCGGGACGTGACCACGATGAACTCGCGGTCGCCGAGCAGCCCGGTGCCGGTCGCCGGGTCGTACGCCAGGCCGGGCACGATGAGCAGGTCTACCCAGGTCTTCACGCTGCTCGGTGCGGCGTAGTTGTAGAGCGGCAGGCCGAGCAGGACGGTGTCGGCCCGCTGCACCTCCGCGACCAGCTCCTCGCTCAACTCCCAGGAGCGGCGCTGCTCCGGGGTGTGCTGGTCGACCGGCGTCATCCGCGCCAGCCCGCCCGCCTCGTCGAGGTGCGGCAGCGGCTCCTTGCCGAGGTTGCGATAGCTGACCGTGCCGCCCGGGTGAGCGGCTCGCCAGGCGGCGGCGGCGCGGGCGGTGAGCCGCCGGCTGACCGACAGCTCGCCACGGATGCTGGAGTCGATGTGCAACAGGTGCGGCATTGGTCAATCCTCCATAGATGGCTTGTGTAGCGCCAACCATTTATAGCAGGTCAATATTTCGCCCGGTGGGTAAAGTGGGTCACATGTCTTCCGGGTCGGCCGCACAGTCGGAGCGCCGCTCCGGCGCGCTGCTCAACCACCTGGCGCGGCGGATGCGGCTCCGCTCGGAGTCGGTGCTGGCCCCACTCGGCCTACGCTCGCGGCACCTCGTCGCGCTCACCGTGCTGCGAGATTCGGGCGGCATCAGCCAGCAGGGGCTCGCCGGCACCCTCCAGATCGACGGCACCAACGTCGTGGGGTTGCTCAACGACCTGGAGACGGCCGGCCTGGTCGAGCGGCGTCGCTCACCCGAGGACCGGCGTCGACACGTGGTGAGCCTCACCGAGGCCGGCGCAAAACGCCTCAACGAGGCCGAGTGCGCCCTCGTCACCGCGGAGGACGACGTGCTCGGCGCATTGGACCCGGCAGAGCGCGACACGCTCTACGAGCTGCTGCGGCGGGCGTCCAGCGGGGCGCAGCTCACCTGCGCCGACGCGGTCAGGAACGAACCGGACGCCCGCTACTGACCCCCGTTCCCGGTCAGGGCAGAGTGTTGGCCGTGGGCCGGTCGTCGCGGACATGCACCAGCATGTCTCCGGTCTCGATGACGGCATTCGCCCGGTCCGCCACGGTGACCACCTTGCCCCGTCGTACCAGGGCGATCACCAGTGTCTCCAGCTCACGGGGGTTCTTACCCACCTCGTGCCGCTCGGCCGACCGCATGGCCAGCGCCATCCCCTGACCCGGGGTGAGCAGATCCTCCACCACGTCGATCAGGGGCGGAGCCGAGGTCGACAGGCCCAGCAACCGACCGGCGGTCGCCGAAGAGACGATCACGTGGTGGGCGCCGCTCTGCTTGAGCAACGGCGCGTTCTCCGCCTCCCGGGCCGCGGCGATGATCCGGACCTGGCCGGCCGTCAGTTGGCGTACGGTCAGCGCCACCAGCACCGACGCGTCGTCGCTGTCGGTCGCGATGATCACCGCCTTGGCGGTACGCACGTGCGCCTGGTTGAGCACCGAGGAGCGGGTCGCCGAACCCTCGATCACGACCAGCCCGTTCGACGTGGCCTGGCGCAACGCCGGGCCGTCGCGTTCCACCACCACGATGCGGGATTTGTCCAGCCCGTTCTCCATCAGCGCGGAGATCGCACTCCGCCCCTTGGTCCCGTAGCCGCAGATGATGACGTGGTCCTTCACTTTTCTCTCCCACCGGTGCAGGCGACGGCCGGTCCGGTACTGCTCGGTCAGGACCTCGAGGGTGGTGCCGACCAGGATGATCAGGAACAGCACCCGGGCCGGGGTGATGAACAGGACGTTGACCAGCCGGGCCTCCTGGGTGGCCGGCACGATGTCGCCGTACCCGGTGGTCGACAGCGACACCACGGCATAGTAGAAGCAGTCGAGCAGCGTCAGGCCGTCGCCGTTGACGTCGCGGTAGCCGTTCCGTTCGATGAACACGACCGCGACCACGGCGAGCACCAGACCGATAGCGGCGGCCAACCGTAGGCTCAACGCGCTGAGCGGGCCTCGCCGCTGCGCGGGAAAATGGATCACCGGGGGCCCTGCCCCGCCTCGGTCGCCTGCACGCCCACAACATAGCCCGTCCTCGGGCAACCGGATGTCGGGGTGGCCGCGAAGGACGGGGGACGGCGAGCGGGCCGCTGGACGGGCATGATGAGAAGGTCAGCCCAGGACCGGCGAGAGTGAGGCCCGCATGTCGTTGCTGCGACGGGTGATCGGCGCGGTACTGCGCCGGGAACGCCAGCGCCAGGGCCGCACCCTGCGAGAGGTGGCCCGCGCCGCCGGAGTCTCCGTGCCGTACCTGTCCGAGGTCGAGCGCGGCCGCAAGGAGGCGTCCTCGGAGGTCCTCACGGCGATCTGCCGGGCGCTCGACCTCTACCTCTCCGACCTGCTGGAGGAGGTCCGCGACGAGTTGCGGCGGGTCGAGCGCCGGCTGCCGGCAGCCCCCGGGGCCAGCCGCGTCCCGACCGCCCGGCACGGTGCTCCGGCGGTCGCGACCTCTGCCGGACGCGGTACGGACGGCTCCGCGCATCCCGTGGCCCGCCTGAACGCTGTCGGCTTCGGCACCGAGCTGCCCCTGCCCGGCGGGACCGGGATGGTCGGCGGTCAACTCTTCACCGCCTCGACCCGCGTCGGCCCAGGCGGCGGACGTGTCGCCAGCGGCATTCCCGGGCCCACCATGCCCGGGTTCACCGACGGCTCGTCCGGCGGGCTCCGCGGGGGCCTACGCGACGGCGGGGGCCTGTACGACGGCGTTGGCAGCATGATCGGCGGCGCGCTCGGTGGGGGTCTGAACGGCGGTATCCGAGTCGTCGTGTTCGCCGGCCCGACCGCCGGCATCGACACCACCGCCGGCATCGACACCACCACCCACGGCTCGGCGCGCACTCACACGCCGACCGGCGGCGCGCGCCGGGCTCATGCACGCGCACGCTCAGCTCTGGTGGCCATCCGACGGACCCGCGCGCTGGCCCGGTCGCGGCGGTCGCTCCGGGCCTTGTCCGCAGCCACCTCGGTCATGGCTGGCGCGGCCGAGGGATAACCCTCCACCGGGCCCGGGCCGCCGTCACCTGGCACCGCCGGCTGGTGACCGTCGGCGCGTTCTGCCGTGGGCGGATCTGCCGGGGGCAGAACTACTCGGGAAGGGCCGCCCGGTTGGCGGAGGCTGGAGGGAGCCGGTTCCCGGGCGCTCGACGTCGCCCCCGGCGGGTGGAGGTTGACGCCATGATCACAATGTTGGACGACGGCCAGCGGGCCTTCGGTGACCAGGTCTTCGAGCGACTGTTGCGGGAACGGATCGTCTTCCTCGGCAGCGAGGTGACCGACGGGATCGCCAACCGGATCTGCGCCCAGATCCTGCTGCTGGCCGCCGAGGATTCGGAGCGGGACATCCATCTCTACGTCAACTCACCCGGCGGCTCGGTGAGCGCGGGGATGGCGGTCTACGACACGATGCGCTTCGTCCGCAACGACGTGGCGACGCTGGCGCTGGGGCTGGCCGGTTCGATGGGTCAGTTCCTACTCTGCGCGGGCACCGCCGGCAAGCGGTACGCCCTGCCACACACCCGGATCCTGATGCACCAGCCCTCCGGTGGGATGGGCGGCACGGCCTCCGACATCACCATCCAGGCGGAGAACATGCTGCACGTGAAACGGACGATGCAGGAGTTGATCGCCGAGCACAGCGGGCGCACCCTGGCCGAGATCCAGCGGGACTGGGACCGCGACCGCTGGTTCACCGCCGAGCAGGCCCGCGACTACGGCCTGATCGACCAGGTCGTCACCACCGCCACCCAGATCCCATAGCGAAGCGGTCAGGCGCGGGTGTCGTAGCGGTCGCGGGCGGCTTCGACCTCCGGAAGGTGGTCGGTGGCCCAGGCCTCCAGACCGGCGAGCAGGGTCAGCAGGCTACGGCCGAGGTCGGTCAACTCGTAGTCGACCCGGGGCGGTACGGCGGCGTGCACCGTCCGCGTGGCCAGGCCGTCGCGCTCCAGGCCGCGTAGGGTCTGGGTGAGCATCTTCTGGCTCACCCCGTCGATCCGCTCGGCCAACTCGCCGTAGCGCCTGGGGCCGTCGGCGAGGGTCAGCACCACCAGCACGCTCCACCGGTCCCCGATCCGGTCGAGCACCTGCCGGCTGCCGCACTTGCGGTCGTACAGGTTCGGCTTCACACCATCACTCTCCATCAGAACGTGACGCACTTCAAGGTGCCTACTCTCCAACGGGAAGTATTGGCGGGGTGTTCCGAGTTGACGTCGACGTCAGACCATTTTTCCGGAGGGAGCACCACCCATGTCCATCGTCGTCACCGGAGCCACCGGACACCTCGGCCGTCTCATCGTCATCTCGCTGCTCGATCGGGGCGTACCGGCCGAACAGATCGTGGCGGTCGGCCGGGACACCGGCCGGCTGGCCGACCTGGCCGGGCGGGGCGTCACCGTACGGCAGGCCGACTACGACGATCCCGGCTCGCTGCGGACCGCCCTCGCCGGCGCCGAGAAGCTGATGTTCGTCTCCGGCAGCGAGGTGGGCCGACGGGTGGCCCAGCACCACAACGTGATCGCCGCCGCCAAGGAGGCGGCCGTCGGGCTGGTCGTCTACACCAGCATCCCGAAGGCCGAGACCTCCAGCCTCATCCTCGCCGCCGAGCACCGGGCCACCGAGCAGGAAATCGTCGCCTCCGGCCTGCCCTACGTCTTCCTGCGCAACAGCTGGTACCTGGAGAACTATCTTCCGCAGCTGCCCGCGTACCTGGAGCACGGGGTCGCGGGTGCGGCGGGTGACGGCCGGATCAGCGCCGCCACCCGCGCGGACTTCGCGGAGGCCGCCGCTGCCGTGCTGACCGGCGACAGCAACCCCAACCAGGTGTACGAGTTGGGCGGCGAGTCCTTCACCCTGGCCGAACTGGCCACCGAGGTGTCCCGGCAGAGCGGGCGCGAGGTGGGCTACACCGACCTGCCGGTGGAGAAGTACGTCGAGGTCCTGGTCGGCGCCGGCCTGCCCCGGGGGTTCGCGGAGGTGCTGGCCGACGGCGACCGGGGTGCCGCCGAAGGCGAGCTGCACGTGGCGAGCGACGACCTGGCCAAGCTGATCGGGCGGCCCCCGACCACCCTCGCCGAGGCGATCCGCACCGCTCTCTGATCACCGACGGCTGGCCACCGAGCCGACCGCCGTTGGCGGGAGTGGCTCAGCGTCGGTTACGGGGTCGGCGGGCCGCCCACACGCCGCCGACAATCGCCACCACGCTCGGCAGAAGGCAGCAGAGCGTCAGGACCAGCAGCTGCCACGGTTTGATAGCTCCCATGGCCGAGAGGATAGGCACCGTGGCCCAACACCACCGTCCCCTCGGCCCTCGATCTGGCCGTGCGCTTTCGGTCGCGTGCCCGTGCGGTGAGTGGTCTGCGTGAACCGGGCGGGCCCGGCGTGACGCCGGACCCGCCCGATCCTCATGCGATGGACACCAGGTTGAATCGCTGGTTGGTCTGTCCGTGGCAGTCGTACAACTGGACCTGCGCCCCGTTGGCGGTGCTCCACACGTCCAGGCACCGCCCGGACTGCACACCACTGATGGTGCCGTTGGAGTTGACGTTCCACTGCTGGTTGGTCTGACCGTGACAGCTGTAGATCTGAACCGCCGCCCCGTTACCAGAACCCCCCGCATCCAGACACATGTCGCCGTACACCCGTAGCTGCTTACTCGACGTGTACGTCCACGACTGGTTGGACTGCCTGTTGCAGTCGTACAACTGCACCCGAGTGCCGTTGGTACGCGAAGCGTTCGGCACATCCAGGCACCGGCCCGACTGCCCGCCGACGATCTGACTCGCAGACCCGGGCGGAGGCGTGGTCGGCGTCGGCGTCGGCGTCGGGGTTGGGGTTGGGGTTGGGGTCGGCGTGCCGGTCGGCGGCGGAGTGGTCGGCGGGGTCGAGCCGTCCAAGCCGAAGAACTGGATGGCGACCCGCGCCATACCGCTCGACGGCAGGCTGTGCCCCGCGCCCTGGATGGCGTATGCCTCGACCTGGGTGCCGAAGCGGCGGCGGTTCCAGTTGGCCTGCGGGGTGTCCGTGGACGTCGGGGTCTGGCTCAGCCCATGCACGTTGGTCCACTGCTCGACCGACTCCTGCAGCAGCGAGTACGGCACCAGGGTGTCGTTGGTACCGTGCCACAGCTGGATCGGCGGGCGAGGGCCCGTGTAGCCGGGATACGCCGCCCGGACCAGGTCACCCCACTGCTGTGGGGTCCGGTTCATCGTGCCGTTGGTGCACGAACCGCCGGGCGGGTAGGCGGCCGCGTTGGCGAAACAGTTGAAGGGTACGCCCATGAAGGACGCACCCGCCTTGAACAGGTCGGGGTAGACCGCGAGCATGTGCTGGGTCATCATGCCGCCGGACGAGCTGCCGGTGGCGTAGACCCGGTTGATGTCACCGCCGTGCTGCGTCCGGGCGTAGTTCACCATCGACTCGATGGAGACCGGGTCGCTGCCACCACCGCGACGCTTGGACGCGTCCGACCAGGTGTCGAAGCACTTGCCGAACCCGGCCTCCTGCATGGCGCTCGGGTAGATCACGATGAACCCGTACTGGTTCGACAGCGAGGCGAACTCGCTGCCCGAATAGAAGCCCGGTCCCGACCCGCCACAGCCGTGCATGGCGACCACGATCGCCGGGTTGGCGGGCCGGTTGTCCGGGACGTAGATGTGCATCCGCATGCCGCCCGGGTTGTTGCCGAAGTTGGTCACCTCGACCAACGACGCGGCGGACGCGGGCGGAGATAGGGCGACAAAACCCACTGTGAGGAGCAGAAGGCTGGCCACACCAGCCAGTGCTGCCCTGGTTCCTCTCATAGCGCCTCCATCGATGGTGGTGGATTTAAACGCTATACATTTTGCTGACGACCGTCAATCAGGTGCCTAATGTTCAGCGCCGGGAAGGGCCCTGCCCGACGAGTGCCGCACGCGCCTGCCGGTAGCCGGGGTCCGTCGCTCATCGGCGACCTTTGGCCGCCCGCTGTCCGTCGTGACCGGGAGGCGGTTGTGTTGGTTGGCGACCGAGGGCGGGGTCCCCACGGGTTCGTCGCCCCGAGAAGGATCTTCGTGGGTGCCAGGTCATTGGCCAGGCTGGCGGCGGGCAGGGACGGCATGATCCCGACCGTGGCCGTCAGGAGATGGCGATGCCCCGAAGGGTCGCCCGTGGCTGGTGCCGGTCGAGTGGAAGATCCTGCCGCAGTTGCGGCCGGGATGACGCGGGCAGGACGGTGCGGGCGGGCTCGTGTGGTGTCCGAGCCCGCCCGTTTCCGGTGTCTAGTGCGTTATGCGAGGGGTGTGAGTCGGAATTGCTGGTTGGTTTGTCCGTGGCAGTCGTAGAGCTGGATCTGGGCGCCGTTGTTGGTGCTCCAGACGTCGAGGCATCGTCCGGACTGGACGCCGCTGATGGTGCCGTTGGAGTTGACGTTCCACTGCTGGTTGGTCTGGCTGTGGCAGCTGTAGATCTGGACGGCGGCGCCGTTGCCGGAGCCGGCGGCGTCCAGGCACATGTTGCCGTACACCTGTAGTTGCTTGTTCGCGGTGTAGGTCCAGGCCTGGTTGGTTTGCCTGTTGCAGTCGTAGAGCTGGACCCGGGTGCCGTTGTTGCGGGAGGCGTTGGGTACGTCGATGCAGCGGTTGGACTGGGTGCCTCTGATTTCGCTGGCGGAGCCGGGTGGCGTGGTCGGCGGCGGGGTGGTGGGAGCCGGCGTGGTGGGCGTCGGCGTCGGCGTGCCGGTCGGCGGAGTGGTCGGGTCCGTCGGCAGCAACGGACACGTGCTGCGGTAGGTCACCACGCCGCTGTTGTCCAGCAGCGGGCAGAGGAACTGGCTGTACCGGGTGTCGTTGTCGATGAACATCTTCAGGAACGGCAGCATGGTCCGGACCAGCACTGGGTTGGACCGCCCGACCATGAAGCCGTGATCCCCGCCGGCTACCTCGAGGTATACGCTCTCCGTCGTGGCCGGGATGCTGTTGTACAGGCCGAGGGCGTATGACGGGGTGACCACCGTGTCCGCCTGCCCAGAGATGATCATCGTGGGTACCCGGTCGTTGGCCAGGTTCGACGACGGCGAGTACGGCGTGATGCCGACGACTGCCTTCAACGACGCGCGCCGCATGGCTGCGCTCAGCGCACCACCGCCGCCCATGGAGTGACCGGAGACGGCCAACCGGCTCGGGTCGACCCGGTCGCGTACCGGGCTCTGCTGGGTCAGGTAGTCCAGCGCGGCGAGCAACTGGGTGCCTCGGGCCGTGTCGAAGTCGTTACGGCTGTTCGTCTCGATGCCGATCACGACGAAGCCGTGCGATGCCAGCCACGGGCCCATCCAGGCCAGTTCCGCGGAGAACAACGCGGTGTAACCCGGCGAGATCGCAATCGCCCCGAAGGTGCCCTGGCTGGTGTCGGTCGGGTAGTAGATCCGGCCGCCGTTGAAGCCGTGCCCGGTCGGGACGCTTACCGAGGTGTTGGCGAAGGGGCCGTTCACGGCCGTGACGCTGGTCCGGGTGGGGTCCGGGCCTCGCTGGTAGGGGTTGTCGGCGGCCGATGCCGACCCGGCCGCCACCGTCATGGTGAACAACCCGACGGCGGCTGCGATCCCGGCCGTGGCGAGTCTGAACAGCCTCCCCCGAACGCGGGGGGACACTCGGACGGCAGGGGATTCCCCCGACGGCGGGGGGTGGTGTACGGGTGGTCGCACGGTCGGTACCTCCTGGTGGTGGGTGTGTGAGGGGTGGGCGGGCTCGGTTTCGTGCCGAGCCCGCCCGCTCCGGCTGTGCCCGCGCCGGACCTGCACGCCGTCAGCGTTGCAGGGTGAGTACTCCCGGGCGGTAGGGCAGCAGGCCGTAGTCGCCACCGGAGTTGGGGGAGCGTCCCTGGTAGAGGAGTTGGAGGTTGCAGGCGTTGACGGTCATGGTCTGGTCGGCGTTGGTGCGGATGAGTTCGCCGTGGCTGATGTCGTTGGTCCAGGTCGCGCCGCTGTTGGCCTTGCCGGCGAACGGGTTGCTCTCGGTGGCCGCCTGCGGGGTCCAGGTGCCGCCCAGGCTGGTCGCGGTGAACGACCGGAAGTAGCGGCCCTGTGAACCGATCGCCTCCACGAGCATCAGGTACCGGTTCTCGCCCTGAAGCTTGTAGACCTGAACACCTTCGAACAGGTTGTTCGTGGTGTCAGTCATGATCGTGGTGTAGTTCGAACCGAAGCTGCCCGGGAAGTTCCCGATCGGCATGCTGGCCCGGTAGATCCGACCGTTGTCACCGGCGAAGAACAGGTACATGTTCTGGTCGTCACCGATGAGCGCCTGGTCGATCGGGCCGGTCGAGGAGTTGGAGATGCTGCCGGTGAACAACGTCTGGTGCGCCGACCAACTGTTCACGTTGGTCGGATCGGTCGAGGTCCGGTACGAGAACGCCGGTCCACCCCACTGGTAGGCCAACACCCACACATTGCGAGGCGCGAAGTAGAACAGTGAGGGTGCGACCGCCGCGAACGGCATCGCGTTCTGACTGGCCGAACCCATCTGGTTCCAGTTGGAGAACAGACCGAAGTTCATCGAACCCCACGTCGTACCGGTGTCGTGCGTGGTCCCGTACACCAGGTGCTGACCGTTGTACGGCGCGTGCGTGAAGTCCTTCAACGACACCCAACCGGACCTCGGCTGCGCCAACGCACCGGTGGACGACCACCGGTACGACGACGGCAGACTGCACGTACCGCCGGTGGGCGTGGGCGTCGGAGTCGGCGTGGCCGTCGGCGTCGGAGTCGGGTTGGACCCGCCGAGGGAGACGAGCCGGAACTGCTGGTTGGTCTGTCCGTGGCAGTCGTAGAGCTGGATCTGGGCGCCGTTGTTGGTGCTCCAGACGTCGAGGCATCGTCCGGACTGGACGCCGCTGATGGTGCCGTTGGAGTTGACGTTCCACTGCTGGTTGGTCTGGCTGTGGCAGCTGTAGATCTGGACGGCGGCGCCGTTGCCGGAGCCGGCGGCGTCCAGACACATGTTGCCGTACACCTGTAGTTGCTTGTTCGCGGTGTAGGTCCAGGCCTGGTTGGTCTGCTTGTTGCAGTCGTAGAGCTGGACCCGAACGCCGTTGTCGCGGGAGGCGTTCGGTACGTCGATGCAGCGGTTGGACTGGGTACCGACGATCTCACTCGCCGAGCCGGGCGGAGCGGTGGGGGTGGGCCCCGGCGTGGTGGGGGTGGGCCCCGGCGTGGTCGGCGTGGGAGTGGGCGCGGGGCCGGCGCTGTTCAGCGCGTCCAGGGTGGCCGTGTAGGCCGGCTTCTTGTTGCCGCTGTTGTCGAAGAGCAGCGGGGTGCCGTAGGAGCGCCATGAGTCGCTGTCCCGGATGCCCCACACGGTGATGCCGTTGCAGCGGGGCACCGCCAGACAGTCGTTGACCACGCTGCGGTAGGTGTTGGCCTGCGTGGTGCCGGAGCCCTCGATGTCCAGCTCGGTGATCTGCACGTCGACGCCGAGGGCGGCGAAGCTGGACAGCGTGGTGCGGTAGTTGCTGTTGTACGCCGACTGCGCGTTGAAGTGCGACTGGAACCCGACGCAGTCGATCGGCACGCCACGCTGCTTGAAGTCCTGCACCATCCGGTAGACGGCCTGGGTCTTGGCCCAGTTCCAGTTGTCGGTGTTGTAGTCGTTGTAGCAGAGCTTGGCACCCGGGTCGGCCGCCCGCGCGGCCCGGAACGCCGCCTCGATCCAGTCGTTGCCGGTGCGCTGCAGGTTCGAGTCACGCCGGGCACCACTGTCGCCGTCGGCGAACGCCTCGTTCACCACGTCCCACGAGTCGATCTTCCCGCGGTAGTAGGTCGCCACCTGGGTCACGTGGTTGAGCATCGCGTTACGCAACGCGGTGCCGGACATGTTCTGCATCCAGCCGGGCTGCTGCGAGTGCCAGGCCAGCGTGTGACCGCGCACCTTCCAACCCCGACTGAGGGCGTGGTTCACGATCCGGTCCGCATTGGTGTAGGTGAACTGGTTCTGCTGCGGCTCCAGCGCGTCGATCTTCATCTCGTTCTCGGCCGTGACCGAGTTGAACTCGCGGTTCAGGATGCCGACGTAGGTGGAGTCGGAGAGCTTGTTCGCCGCCACCGCGGTACCGAAGTACCTGCCCGACTGATTGGCGGCCGCGGCGAGGGTGGTTTCGGCGGCCTGGGCGAGACTGGGTAGCAACGACGCGGCGACGACCGCGACGACCGCGGCCGCTCCGGAGACCGAGAGCCTTCGGAGTCGACGCCCGGCGGGACGGGTCCGGGAGATCATGCTGATCCTCCAAGGGGATGGATTGGGGCGAAATTGGTCAGCTCGGAGGTGAATGGGTGATTGGTGGTCCGACCGTCCGCCCGGCCTGGTGGTGGCTGCGGGGGTGGACCTGTTGTGATCCGACGCGAGCACCACCGGAGGTTCTGGGTGCGACCCCTCGGTGGCGAGCGACCTTGTTAGCGTTCACACAAATCGATGGACTCAGATTTTCAGAAAATTCCCGGTTTTTCAAGCGGAAGTTTTGGTGGTCCAGCCGCGGCTCGTCTCGGTTCGCCTGCCGGGGGGTCGGGCGCGGACCGGTGAGATGACAGGGCAGCGAGTGCTGAAGCTCCGCTGTGGATCAGATCGCGGGCGGTGCCGTGCTCTGCCGGACCGTGAGGGTCGTGGCCAGCTCCAGCCCGAGCTGTGGCGTCCGCTCCCCGCGACCCAGCGCGAGCGCCAACTCGGTGGCGATGACTGCCATCTCGACGAGGGGCTGATGGACAGTGGTCAGCGGCGGATCGACCAGAGCAGCCAGTGGCAGATCGTCGAAGCCCGCCACGCTCACATCCGTCGGGATCCGCAGCCCCAATCGCCGTGCCGCCTGGTAGACGCCGAACGCCTGCAGGTCGTTGGCTGCGAAGATCGCAGTCGGACGATCCGGACGACTCAACAGCTCCAGCGCTGCCGCCTCGCCGCCCTCCAGGGTCAGTGCGGCACGGACGACGAGGTCGGGCCCCGCGGCCAGGCCGGCGGCATCGCACGCGGAGCGATAGCCATCCAGCCGGGCCCGGCAACACAGGATCCGTTCGGGGGCGGCGATCATCGCGATACGTCGGTGGCCCAGTTCGATCAGGTGCCGGGCCGCCGACCGGCCGCCGGCCCAGTTCGTCGCCCCGACGAAGGGGACATCATCCGGCAACTCGACGGTGGGGTCGAAGACCACGAACGGGATGCCCCGGGCACGTAGCTGGTTGCGTTGCTCCTCGTCCAACTGAGCCACTGTCACGAGGCAGTCCGGGCGACGGGAGAGGGTGTCGTCGATCCAGTAACGGATAGCGTTTCGCTGCGGGCCGAACTCCGTCAGGACAACTCCGACGCCTTGTTTCCGGGCCACCCGCTCGACACCGCGAATGATCTGCAGGCCCCACATGTCCTCGATCTCGTCGAAGACGAGTTCCAGCATGTTTGACCGGGTGACCGGCGACGACCTGCGGTAGCCGTACTGGTTGATCACCGCCTCGACGCGGGCCCGGGTCTCCGCCGCCACGCCCGACCGTCCATTTATGACCTTGGAGACGGTCGGTACCGACACCCCGGCGGACTCGGCGATGGCGGCGATCGTCACCGGTCTCGACGGATCACCGAGCTGTGGTGCCAGCTCGACGACCGGCTCGCTCGACTCGGCGCGCGTCAACCTGGCCCCCTTCTCCCCCGATCCCTCGTGCCCGCACGGCCCGTCGGCGCGACGTCGCTCAGGGCGCAAGGATAACTGCTCCGCACGGTACCGATAGCCCGCTGACGCCAAGCCTCCGGCAACGTCGCTGGACGGCACCAGCCCCCGGAGTGCATTGACGTGGATCGAAGATAGCTATAACGTCTCGCCCGGAAACTTTCTGTGCGGAGATTAGGAAAGTTTCCAAGCGGGAGCCCTTACAGCTCGTCGCGGAAGCCCGGGCAGCGTCCGCGTACCCCTCACCTTTCGTATGCGCGCGGCCAGACAGGCGTCCAGACGCCTTCGTGTGACCGCCGCGCATCCTCGTCGTGACGGACGCTGGAGGCCCCATGTCTTCGTTCGCCAAACCCCCCAATGCAAGCCCGAGTTCGCAGCACACCCGGAGAACCCCCTGGCGCGTCGGCGTGGTCGCCGGCGGGATAGCCGCGCTGATGGTGGCGGGAACGATGGTGACCGCCAACGCCCAGGCAGCCGCCGGCTGCCGGGTGACGTACGCGGTTCCGTCCCAGTGGCCGGGCGGCTTCACCGCCAATGTGAACGTGACCAACCTCGGCGACCCGATAAACGGCTGGAACCTGGCCTGGACGTTCCCGTCCGGCCAACGGGTCACCCAGGCCTGGAACGCGACGGTCACCTCGTCGGGCAGCCAGGTCACCGCCACGAACATGAGCTACAACGGCACCATAGGCACGAACGCGACGGTCTCCTTCGGCTTCAACGGATCCTGGACGGGCAGCAACACCGCACCGACCTCGTTCACTCTGAACGGCGTGGCGTGCACCGGGAACGTCGGCCCCACGACGACGCCGACGCCCAGCGTCTCCCCCACCGTGTCGCCCACGGCGTCACCGTCCGTCTCGCCGACGGTGACGCCACCGCCGGGGAACCGGATGGAGATGGTGGCGGCGATGCAGCCCGGCTGGAACCTGGGCAACACGCTCGACGCCATTCCCGACGAGACCGCGTGGGGCAATCCGCTGACGACCCGGGAGATGCTGCGCCACATCCGGTCGCAGGGGTACAACAGCATTCGGCTCCCGATCACCTGGAGCAACCACCACGGCCCGGCGCCGGACTACACCATCGACCCCACCTGGCTGAACCGCATCCGCGAGGTCGTCGACTGGTCCCTGGCCGAGGGCCTCTACGTGATGGTCAACCTGCATCACGACTCCTGGCAGTGGATCAACACTTACCCCACCGACCGCACCAACGTGACGAACCGGTACAGGGCACTGTGGAGCCAGCTCGCCACCACGTTCCGCAGCCACTCGCCGAAGCTGGTGTTCGAGAGCATCAACGAGCCACAGTTCGCCGGCACCTCTGGGGACGCGGAGAGCGACCAGCTGCTACACGAGCTCAACCTGGCGTTCGTCCGCCTGGTGCGGCAGTCCGGCGGGAACAACGCCACCCGACTGCTGGTCCTGCCCACCCTGCACACCAGCGGGGAGCAGGCCCGGATGGACGCGTTGATGACCACCTTCGACGAGTTGGACGACCCCAACCTCGTCGCGACCATCCACTTCTACGGATGGTGGCCGTTCAGCGTCAACATCGCGGGCGGCACCCGCTACGACAGCAACGTCGAGCAGGACATCGTCGGCACCTTCGACCGGGCGTACAACACCTTCGTGTCCCGGGACATCCCCGTGATCATCGGAGAGTGGGCCCTGCTCAGCTACGACTACACCCGCCCCGGCATCATCCAACGGGGTGAACTGCTCAAGTTCTTCGAAGCCGTCGGCCACCACGCCCGCACCCGAAAGCTCACCACCATGCTGTGGGACGCGGGCTCGTTCCTGCACCGCCCCGAACTGCGATGGCGGGACCAGGGCATCTACGAAATGATGAAGGCGAGCCTGACGACCCGCTCCGCCACCGCGTCCTCGGACCAGATCTACGTACCCCGCACCGGCGGCATCACCAGCAGGTCGCTCACCCTCAACCTCAACGGCGCCTCGTTCCGGAGTCTCTGGCACGGCAACACCCAACTGAGCAGCGGCACCGACTACACCGTCTCCGGCAACACGCTCACGCTGACCCAGGCGGCCATCACCCGACTGGTCGGCAACCGCGCCGCCGGCGTCAACGCCACCATCGAAGCCCGCTTCTCCCAGGGCGTGCCGTGGCAGATCAGCATCATCAGCTACGACCCACCCACTCAGGCCGCAGCCACCGGCACGACCAGCGGCTTCACCATTCCCACCCAGTTCCGCGGTGACCAGCTCGCCACCATGGAAGCCAAGTACGCCGACGGCAGCCCCGCCGGGCCGGCCAACTGGACCCCGTACAAGGAGTTCTGGACCCACTTCCGACCCGACTACAGCGCGAACACCATGCTCCTGACGCCCGAGTTCTTCGCCGAGGTCAACGACGGCGCCGTCACCCTCACGTTCCACTTCTGGAGCGGCACGCAGCTCACCTACCGCCTGACGAAGTCCGGTAGCTCGGTCACCGGCAGCCCGGCCTGAGACGATCCTGGGGTACGGCCGGTGCGGGGGTGGTGAACCCCGCACCGGCCACATCCAGATCTGGTCCACTACCGCCGATTCCAACCCATGCCCGCCGGCCGTCGACCTCTTGCGGACTGCCGGTTACGTGTCTCGTCCGAGGTAGCCACGGGTCCACGCCTGCATGAATCGGCCCCCGGTGATCGGCCCGGCCCGACGCAGGTAGGCCACCATCAGCGCCAGTCCCCCACCGCCCATCGTGAGGAGCAGCCAACGAGGCAACTCACGCGACACCGGGGCTGGGGCGCAGTGGGTGGGTGTGTGATCGACGGTCATCTGCGTATTCAGCCGGGGGAGGCGATCTCCGGGAAACGCCGTTCGGTCGATGCCACAAAAGACCGGCCCGTCGATCGCATCTACTCGTAGCAGTGCCGATGCAGGGCGGCCTGTGCCATCCGGCTCCACAGCGACCACGGTGCCTGGGGCCAACTCGCCGGCCGGCGGCGGCGGTCCCAAATCGGCAAACAGTCCCGCCAGGAAAAGCGCGGTCGAGATTACGACGCCACAAATCGCGAACCTGGGCCACAGCGGCAACTGAACTGCTCGCCGCCGATTGCGGCCAGAGATAGGCATGGCCGAGAGACTAGGCGTGCCCTACCGATCTTGTAGTGGTTGGTCGTTGACCTGCCCCAACCTTCGCACCATCGCCGCCGCCACTGGCGCCATTGATCGGCAGGACACGCACCTAGGCGGCCGGGCGCGACCCGTCCGGAGCGGGCGGATGCGGTGGTGTCCTCGTCTGGAGGTTTGGGTGGTCTTCGAGGTGCCCCCGGCAGGATTCGAACCTGCGACACACGGTTTAGGAAACCGATGCTCTATCCCCTGAGCTACGAGGGCGCGAGCGCCTAGTCTAGCGACCTGGGGTTCACCTGGGGTGGCAGGGAGTGGCCCACGTTCACCCACGTCACCCGGACCCCTGTTCTCCCAGCCCAGGACCACACCCGGAGCACACGAACCCCGGTTTGCGACCGGCGGGTCGGCTGCGGTGACCCGCGTTGGCACGCGTCGACCCCGGCTGGCATCCGCTGGAGAGCACACACCGCGCACATCATCGAAGATCGGCGACGTCGCGTCCGCCTACCGTCGGCGCCGTCACCGCAGAGCCATGGAGCACTCACCGAGGGGCGCTCGGGCCCGCCGCGATTCCGGTCATGACGGCCCCCATGTGTCCGCACATAGGTGATGGGAGCGCAATCGATCAATTCAAGGGGAGCGCAGTCGACCTTCTCCTTCTTGGCGCGAGACGGCCAAGTTCGGCACAACCCTGGTCAGCCCAGGCCCGCCGGAATGATCATGACGGAGCAAAGTCGCATGTGCGCGGTTGTTGGACTCACCACGCCGCTCGCTCCAACCGGTCGCCGCCGTGGGAATATTGAGCCTATAGTCCGTTTGCGCATAGTGCTATCGACAAGCCAGGGACGCCCTGACCAGGCGTTTGACCAGAGGTCGGCTAGAAACTGTCGTACGTCCGTGCGATGGTAAGACCCTCGGCGGAGGGAGGAGCACCGTGACGCCTACCGCGCACCGCGTGCGCCATGCCGTTCCGCCCCAGCCCAACTCCTGCCGTTGGTGTGGGGTACCTGAACGCGAACACGGGCAACGGTGGGCCCCTTCGAGGAAATGGCACACCTGGGAGGCTCCCACCGCCGCTCAGCGGCGCGCGCGAATGCTCGCGCGAAGCACGTTACGAATCAAGGGCGGCTAGCTTCTCCAGCTGCAGGAAGGCGTCGCGGAGTTCTGCAGGAACCTCCGCAGCCGCCTTGAGGCTTCGCGCCATCTCGTACATCATTGATGCCTTCGAGAGGGGACCGCTGTCGCTTCCCTCCTTGAACAAGTTCAGCAACAAGGTGCTGAACTTACCAGCGCGTAGCGATTCAACCGCTTCCGGTTCCCAAGGTTCTCCGTCGTTGCGGGGCCATGCCAGGTTTGCTACATCGCACCACTGCTCGTTCGTGAAGATAAACTCAAATTCCTTATCTGGCGTGCCCACGAATCGCACGTGGTTGACAATATCGATACCCTCCTTCGCCAGGTTCGCGTCGCTGAAGATTTTGTTGTTCTTCCGGCTATCTGCATCGATAACTAGCATCACCTGCCGTCCTGATCGGGCCAGATATCCAACGAACTTTAGCGCGCCCTCGTTGTTGTGGCATCCAACGATCACTATTCCTGCCGCGTGCACCGGTCGGCCTGTGCTGAGACGGAAAAGTAGCGGGAACGATAGCTGCTCCGTTACGCCTTCTACGCCTACGAAGCATCGCTCGTGAAGGAGTACCGTGTTGCGCAGCCCCAACGCGATGGCAATGTCGGCTAAGTACTGCCCGTTCGCGTCGTTGTCGAGGTCGGACAGCAGCCGATTTATCCGCGTGCGTTCACCTTCGAGTCTAAGATGGACGATGTCCTCGATAGCGGCACCGTCGATCAAATTCATGGAGTGGGTTGCTATCACCATCGAGACACCCGGCACTGAGCATTGCTCGCGTATGAGCGCCATGACCCGTCGCTGCTGAAGGTAGTCAAGGTGGGTATCGGGTTCGTCGTACGCCAGGACGACGTGCTGTTGGTCGTCGGGAGAGGGGTGGCTCTCAGCATCGCGTCTGAGGAGCTCGCTTGCCCACTCCCAGACGGCAAGGCTGATCCGGCGGTTGCGCCCCGCTCCCACAGTGCCGAGGCTAACGGTCTCACCGTTGGTGCGGGCCAGCAGCAGCTTGGTGGACCGAAGTCCGGAGGTGAAGGACACGTCTGGCTCGACGTCGACGCGGACCAGGTCCGGGCATCGCTGCTGAATGTGTTCGACGAGTCCCTGCGCGTCCTCGCGAACCCGCCGGCCGAGTTCCGTCTCCAAGTCCCGCACTCGCTGTTTGAGATCCTCGTCTTCAAGGTGGGATCTGTAGCGGCTGTTCAGCGCTGCCTTAATCGCGGCTTCGGCTGATTCGGCGTCGCCAAATAGCAGAAACTTTGGCAGTGCTGCCCTGACCTGCTTACTGGCCGAGATCCACGCCTGCGTTCGCGGCCGAGTGGCGGCGTACTGGTCAAGTGCGGTCACCCAACTACTTCTGGACCTGGCATCAGCGGTAGCCGTAACGCCGAACCCGCCTGCGATGCGTTTCAGGTCGGCGAGTGGCCGCGCCTCAAGATTGCGGAGGTTCTCGTCCTCCGGGGCGTCGACTAGCAGTTCCAGGCGAACCCCTGACTCCTGGTCGCGGATGCGGCGCATCCGGACCGTGCCGGGAAGCGCAAGGTCTACTTCCTCCTTCTTGGAGAGCCGAAACTCGCCCTCGACCCAGGTGGTCTCAACCCGCTCGACGAGATCGTGGTCGTCGACTTCGCGCCCTGCCGTGCCATCGCCGCCGGACGCCGTCGCGAAGGTCCGATCCTCATCAGTGAGCGGATGGGCTCCGAGCAGAAAAGCAAGGGCGCCGATCGTCGCGGACTTTCCGCTGTCGTTAGGACCCGTCAAGATCGTAGGGCGTCGCACTGGGATAGGGCCGACATCCTGCAAGCTGCGGAAACCGCACACCGAAATCGAAACGAGCTGCATGGACGTCCTTCCCGCTTCCGCCTCGCCTCCGCCATACGCGACAGCGCCGCGCGTGCAGCCCATATTGAGCGCAACGCGCGAGTAGACAGGCTATACCAGGCCAGTCTGCGCACGTGGTAGGTCCACAGGTTCCTGGGCGCCCAACCCTAGCCCCGCTCGCGTCGCGCCCTGACGGACGCGCGTCAGGCGTCCGCAGTCTCTGCATGGCCCGGCTACACATGGCAGTATTCGAGGTTACTTCGCATTTTGCCTCGACTCCGGACACCAGGTCCTCCTTCCGGTTATCGCGTTGGTCCACAGTCGGCGTCCTCAGTAGAATCCGACTCAAGCTCAAGATCAAGGATATGGTGTGGATCTTCATGATTTGAACGACGCGACGCGCGCAGCGATGATCGAGGAGGCTGAAGCAGACATCAAGGCGGGAGCGCTGTACATGAGTCGGCGCTTGAACGGCCGCGGCACGAGCCGGTGGCCCCAAGTTTTGCTCGATGCCATAAGAAGTGGCGATCCGGCGTCGCTAGCAATCTGCATACAGGCCGAGGCCTTGCTTGTCAGCCGAGAGATCTCTTACCGAAACGGCAAACCATACGAAAAGAAGGTTCCGATCAATGCAGCTGAGACTTTAGCCGAAGGAGAGTTCGTACGGTTCTACATGAGGGCAGTTTGCATCCAAGCTCTGGGCCTAGGCGCGAAGGTTCGCGTGTATCGCGCCAAGTTCGTCATGAATCCTCGCCGAGAGTCGGAAGCCAAGATCGGAAGTGTCATCGATCCGGCCGAGTTGCTTGAGGACCTCCGACGGAATATCGGAGTGGACACGTTTCTCGGACTGCCACCCGGACCCAATTCCGGCCTTTGTGTTCGCCTGATCTAACCGGGAGATGTAGCGGTTGCCCACGGTGCTGCGCATACGGAGAACTTCCGGTCACTGTTAGCCGGGGACGAGTGACTGTGGTGGCTCCAGCCGAAGACGCACGCCCGTCAGGGGTGAAAGATCCTATCGTAGTCTTCGTCGTACCACCCGTCGGTGTTGTGGTTCTGCATGGTCCCCGCGACCCGCGTCAGCATCAGCACGTCACCGTTGAGGGTCAGGGCCGCGTCCTCGGTCCTGCCGGCGAGGATCCTGGCCACGGTCGCCAGCATGTGGGGCTTGCCCTTGTCGACCAGAGTGTCCTTGCGCATGTAGAAGCTGACGTCGACGTAGGTCTCCGGCTCCCATTCCCACAGGGAACCCCCGTCGCCCTCGGCACTGTAGTAGCCGTGCCTTCCGCCGGTGATGTCCACGACGTACCCGTGCTCGTCGTTCAGGTCGGCGCTGAGCATCCTGCCGCCAGACGCCGTGGAAGTCTCGACCGCTGCGGGAGCAGCCAGCTCCGCCACCTGCTCGAGTGGGATGTCGCCCGCCAGCGTCAGCCGGTACTCGACAGCCATCTGCACCCCTCCATCAGTCTCGCCGGATGATCTGAATGATCGCACCGTCGCGCGTTACCGCCGCCAGTTCCTTCAGCCCTGCCATGGGCCAGTCGTGGAACTGCTTGTGCAAGGCCGCGAGGTCTCCTCGCCAGTCGTGGAGGTTCAACATCACGCGTTGGGTCTGCTCCGCGTCGACCTTCCTGGACACCGCGCTCCAGACGGCGCGGGCCGGCACAGGAGCAGTGGGCGCGTAGCAGTCGAAGACATGCCCCTCGATGAGGAAATCGGGTGCCTTCTCCGGCCTCCCAGAATCCCCAGTTTCGCGTCGCGCGTCCGCGATCTCCTGCCTCGTGGGGTTCTGGTGAACCCGGTACCCCTTGCCGGCGACCCTGTCGACACACTCGTTCTCCAACTCCAGGGCACGCCGCTCCCGTGGCTTCCCGTTCGCGGAGATCCGGGTTCGACGTCCGGTAGGTGACCCCCCGAGCACGCCGGTGGGACGCCTAGTCCACGGGGTTGCTGCGTCAGTGTCCCTGGAGACGGCGCCACCCGGGGTGGGGGTTGTCGGGGGTGGGACGGCGGTGGTAGCAGGGGTGGGGCTGGCCGGTGGGTGACCGCCAGCCCCCATCAGTTTCCCGACGACCCCAACTGCCGCGCCTCCGCGATCGCCGCTTCAATGGCCTGCCGGGCCCCGCCGGTGCGCGCAACGACCAGCACCAGGACCTGCTTGATGCTGTCCAGGGCCTGCAACAGCGGCCCGGGCTGCCCGCCCTGCAGAACCATGACGACGAGTTGCTGCGCCTCTCCGACTCCGGTGATGGCCCCGGCCGCCGCATCGCGCGCAGCGTCCACGGCGCTCTGCACAGGTGCCAGCCCGGCGATCGTCTCCTGCGCGGTGGCTTCGTTCGGCACCGCCGCAGTGGCCTTCGTCGCCTCCCCGATCGAACTGGCCAGACTCCTCAGGCCGCTCTGGATGCTCGTGATCGCGTTGCGTACCCGGGCCACGCCCGCCGCCACGGCGACGAAACCAGCGCCCGCGGCCCGCAATGCCACCTCCTGCGCCTGGCTGTCGGCGGCGGCTGCCAACCCTTGCGCGCGCTCGACCCCGGTCATCAACGCGCGGAGTTCACCGGTGATCTTCTCGATCTGCGACACGTAGCCGGCATCCCCAATCGATGACAGTAGAAGTGCTCGACAGCTGAAACTACCCGGCGTCCCTGCGAAGTCACCAGACAGCGGCGAGGCGGTCGGCACCGCAGACAGCCGCCGCGACACCCTCGCCGCCATCGACGACTTCGCCGCCCGCAGCGCCGCGCTGGACAACGCCGCCGCCATACACGGTGACCTAGCCAGTTGCATTCTGCAGACTGCCTGCGGATCCATTGCGGTCCAGGAAGTTCGTCCGAGCCCCGCCCTGCACCGCCATGACGTGGCCGGATCGATGGGCCGCGTCGGCGGTCGCTGTCCCGGTTGACCCCCGTGGAAGCCGAGACCGTCATGCACCCACCGGCCAGTCAGGCCGCGTGACTACACCGGTCAACTATCGGTGCAGCAGACCAGGTTCACGCGCGGCGGGGTGGTAACAAATGGCTGTCGCGTGGTCGCTGCGCGGAAAGGTAGCGTTCATCGATGGCAGTGATGTGGCTGCACGTGTCCAGTCGACCGACTCTCGGGGGTTGCGTGCCATGCCTGGGCGGCAAGCAATCGATCCAGCGTTCGGTGCATGCCTGAAGGCGCTGCGCACAAAGCGCCGGCTGTCTCTGCGCCGACTTGGTCAGCAGATCCACTGCTCTCACGGCTACCTGTGGGATTTGGAGGCCGGCCTGAAGCGTCCCAGCCCGTCTGTACTGACCCTTCTCGATGCGGCGTTGGACGCGGGCGGTGAGCTGCTCGCGTTGGCGTCCGTGGTGTCAGCCGACGTCGGTGAGGCGTCAGCAGGCGCGGTCAACGCCGGTGGCCCCACGGTCCCGGGGCTAGAGTTCGCAGCGGATTGGCAACGCGGTGTTGCCGTCGCGACCGAGCTGTGGCGGGACGATATGCAACGGCGGGATTTACTCCGAGGCGTCGGCTTCAGCGCGGCTGCGTATCTCTCACCAGCCGTGCGCTGGCTGACCGCGCCGCTGGACGAGTCGCCCGCGAGCGCTGGAGAGCGCCTCGTCGGGGAACCGGAGATCGAGGCGGTACGGCGCGTCACGGGCGTCTATCGGTCGCTGGACAACCAGTTCGGCGGGATGCGGGTCCGGGACAGTGTGGTGCGCTTCCTCGACACCGAGGTGGCTGGGCTGCTGCGCGGCCGGTATGACATGCGGACAGGCCGAGCCCTGATGTCCGCTGCTGCCGAGGCGACACAGCTGGCCGGTTGGTCGTCGTACGACGCCGGCCTACACGGGCTCGCGCAGCGGTACATGGTGCAGGCGTTACGGCTGGCTGCCGCAGCGGGCGACCGACCGCTGGGTGCGGAGATCATGGCGGCGATGAGCCACCAGGCTGCCTACCTGCGTGCCTCGACGGAGGCGGTTGATCTGGCTCGTGCGGCCGGTCTGATGGCGGCTCAGGCCGGGGTCGCGGCGATCGAGGCGGAAGCGGCGGTACTCGAAGCGCAGGGCCACGCGGTTGGCGGTGACGAGGCGGCGTGTGCCGCCGCGCTCGACCGGGCTGAGCGCGCGTTCGACCGTGCGGAGCGCAGCAGCGACCCGCAGTGGATCGGCTACTTCGACGAGGCATACCTGTCGGCGAAGTTCGGGCACTGCTTCACCGCCCTCGGGCAGGGCAAGACAGCCGCACGCTTCGCGGTCCGCTCGCTCGACATGGACGGCCAGGCGTACGCCCGCGGACGCCAGTTCAACCTGGCGCTCCTGGCGGTGGCTCACGTGCAGTGCGGCGATCCCGAGCAGGCGGCTGTTGTGGGTGTGCAGGCGGCCATGGCCGCAGAGCGGTTGAACTCGCGCCGCGCACGGGACTACCTTGCCGACCTGGCCGATCGGCTCGGCCCGTACCAGGGGCTGTCCGCCGTGGACGAGTTCAGCGAGCGGGTCCTGCCGCTTCTGCGGTCTGTCTAGATCCGCCCGGACGCCTTCGCCAGCAGCGTCGCGAGCAACCCCGTCACGGACCCCGCGCCGACGATCTCGCCGGCCTCGATGCGCTGCTGCACCTCCGCCAGCGGAATCCATCCGAGCCGTTCGGTCTCGTTGATGTCCGGCGCCGCGCCGGTCGGCTCGGCGCCCCGCGCGAGGTAGACGACGTTCGGTTGGTCGATCGTTCCCACCATCGGCTGGAACGCGATCAGCGGCTCCATGCTCTTGGGCCGCCAGCCCGTCTCCTCCTCAACCTCTCGGGCGGCGCACACGGCAGAGTCCTCATCCGGGTCGAGGTAGCCACCGGGAAGCTCCCACACCCAGCGGTCGATGATGAACCGGTGCCGCCACATCATCAGGACCCGGTCGGCATCGTCGAGAACAACCACCATCGCGGCAGACGGCACCCGGAGCACGTACTGCTCGAAGCGCACGCCGTCCGGTAGCTCCACGTCGGCGACGCTGAGTACCGCGCGTCGCGTGTCATCGATGACGCGTTCGCCGTGAATCGTCCACTCGCTGGCCCGTCGGGCGTCCGTGGTCATAGACCCCACCCTAATTCAGTCATCCGTGGGCCTCACATGTCTGGGCGACGGTGTCGGCTGACACCGGCTGACATCGACACCGTTCATCTCACGCTGCGTCGACGGAAGGCTACTGATCGACGGAGGTGGGGGTCAGGTTGATCCGTCCCCGGGCTGTCGCAGGCTGGCGCCGGGAGCCGGCCGCGCGGATCTCATCGTCTCCGTCAGTCCTGCCACCCCTCGACGGGAGATCGCAGATGACCAGCGCCACGGCGGCCAGATCCGCCCCTGAAACGAACAGCGGCCTCTCTAACTTCAGCCGGGAGGCTCTCCGCTCCTTCCTCCAGGACGGGTCACCGACCTCGAACGAGCGATGGCGTCGATGGTGCACCGGCCTGATCCGGGATGGTCACCTCAGCGCGTCGGACCTGCTCGATTGGTGGACCGAGGTTGTCGAGTTCGATCCGGTGCTTCGCAGACACGTCACCCGACCCGTCACCGTGCAGGACGGCACGGTGGTCGTCGCCGGCAGCGGCAAGGAACAGTTCAAGACGTTCAACGTCAGTACCGCCGCGGCGATCCTCGCCGCCGCAGCCGGCACCCCCGTCGTCAAGGGTGTCTCCCGTTCGGTGTCCGCCATCTCCGGCGCCGCGGACATCCTCGATGTCCTACGGATCAGGCCGGTCATCGATCCGGCGGGCATACCGGACGCGCTACAACGGCACAACATCGCCTTTGTCTCCTACCCGCTCTTCTGTCCCCGGTACGCGGACAGGTACGACGGCGTCTTCGACGCCATCAATCCGGCCAGCTTCTTCATGCCGGTGGCGACGCTGTGCGTAAAGGCGTCCCGCTTCCTGTTCGGTCTCGCCCACCCCGATGTGGAGCTGTCGGCACGCGCGCTCCGAGCCATCCGCCCCGATGTGGCCGCCGGGACGGTTGTCTCCACCGATCTCACCGACGGGGAGACAGTCGACGAGTACTGCGGTGTCGGCACCGTCCGCCTCGCGCGCGCCAACGCCGAGCTGGTCGATGCGACCACTCGCGCGAAGAGCGCCCCCGCAACGGGGTGGCGCACCGCCGTTGCCCATCGACCGACTCACGCGGCCAACGCCGCGCTCGCCGCCGAGGCACTCGCGCCGGGTGACGACTCGCCCGCCACCAGCCTTGTCGAGCTGAACGCCGCGCTCATCGTTGGCCCCGGCGCCCTTACCGATGACTCGCTCGATCGCGTACGGCATGCCCGACGTTCCGGCGGAGCCATACGCCTGCTCAGGGCGTTGTCCGAGAGCCGATAGCCCCACACCAAGGAGGACAGATGCCAGCCATCCCGATGGATCAGCAGACCACCGAGGCTGTCGCCGGGCACCTGGGACCGGCCGCGATCCGCTTCACCCACATCGACGGTGCCGTACCGGTGCTGGAGCCTGAAGTGCGCGACTCGATGGCCATCGTCACCGGGTTCGGCCCGACGAACGCACCGACCGCCGGCACCCTGTCGGTGATGCTCGGCGCGGTGGAACTCCAGCGGCGCCTCCACGCGCCGATGACGGTCATCGTCTCCGACCTCGGCGCGTGGAACTCCCGCAACGTCGCCTGGTCGACCCTGGTCGAGGTCCGCGACCAGATGATCGCCTTTCTTGTCGCGCTGGGGCTCGACCGCGAGGTCACCGAACTGCGCTCTCACCTTGACCACGCCAACCTCGTCCGCGCCGGCCGCATCGCCCGCTATCTGTCCCGAGCCGACTTTCAGGAGCACCGCGAGAGCCTGCTGGAGCTGTACGCCGACCACGGCCTGCTCGGCAGCGAGATCGGAGTGGTCACAGACTCGCTCTACACCGTGGCCGACGTGCTCGGACCCTTCGACAACGGCGCCAAGCATGTCCTCATGGTCTCCGGCATGGAGGAGGCGTACTTCACCGATCTCGCCCGTCTCGTTCTCAACCGCCAGGCGGACGCCGGAGAGCTGGGTCTTGGCTGGACCGGGAACATCGGTGCCCTCTACTTCCGGGTGCTGGAGGGCCTCGCGGGCTATCCCAAGATGTCCAAGAGCATTCCGGCGTCGAGCATCCACCTCAACATGACGCCGGACGAGGTAGCCGAGCGGGTGCTGAGCGATGACCGGGACAGCCAGCCGGCGCTGCTCTCGGCGATCGAACTGGCCAGCGGTTGGGACGCCGCCGGTACCGCTGCCGCGCGGGAGGCGTTCGCCGACCGAAACACCCAACAAGGCCGATGGCGCGAGGTCCGGGCCGAGTACTGCGACACCTTCAACCGGTACGCAACGCTGTGGAAGCAGTGCGCCTCGTGAAGCCGGCGGTGGTGGTCCTCGGCGCCTCCGGCCGCCTCGGGCGACGGTTGATGCCGCTCTTGTCGGCCGCCGGCGTCGACACGATCGCAGTGACGCGCTCACCGTGCACGCGCCAGTCATCCGCCGTCGAGTGGATCACCGGTGAGCTGAGCGATCGCGGGGATCAGACCAGAGTCGTCACCGCCGTCAGCGAGCGATGCGGCGGTCCGAAGCGCGTGGTCGTGGTCGACCTTCTTCTCGACCGCAGCGGCGTCGATGGCATGCGGCGTAGCGTCCAAGCCGCGACCGACACCGTGCTGCGGTTGCGCGACCGCCTCCGGGAGTGCTCCGCCCAGCCCCACCTGATCGCCGCCAGCACCACCGCCGTCCTCGCTCCCGGCCTCTACCAAACACCGTACGGGCTGGCCAAACGGCGCCAAGTCATCACCTACGCCCGCGCCGGCATACCCGGAATCGCGCTGCTCCTGCCCGTCCTGCGCCAAGCCGCAGACGACACAGCTCCGCGGCGCTGGCCGAGGTGGTCATTCGACCACGCCGCGAACAAGCTGTACTCGGCCGTAGAGGTGGCGCCCCACTCCGCGTTCATCGTCAAGGTGCCGAACCTCGGCGGTGACGCCCCGGTCGCCGCCGACGGCCAGATCGCTCCTCCGATCCCAGCCGTGCTGAGGGCTCATCTCCAGTGCCTGCTAACCGATCGGAACAGTTTGCGCGCTCACCGCAGCGCGGCCCGCTCCCGACTGGGTCTGTCTCCACCCCAGCTACGACGCCGCGTCGACCACCATCTCGCTCCGGCCGAGCTCGTCCGCCGCTTCGCCGACCGGTACCACGTCACGATCGTCCGCGACCACGCCGTCTCGACCCCAGACGGAGGAGGAACGCCGCCTCATGCCTGACCGGACGAAGAAGATTCTCGTCATCGGTGCCGGACTGTGTGGCCTCGCGATAGCCGTCACCGCCGCCCGGCGAGGGTTCGACGTCGCCTGTGCCGGCGACGGACGCCGGGGGGCCTCGCTGGCAAACTTCGGTCAGCTGCACTCCGGTGCAGTCCTGGCACCGGTTCTACCCGACGTCGCTCAGGCTTGCTGGCACCACCGGAACGAATGGCCAGACGAACTGCTCCGCCCCGCCCAGGTCGGCAAGCCGTGCGGCTACGCCCTGTTCAACACCGCCGAGGCTGTCGACAGGTACCGCACCGCCTGGCAGCACATTGGCATCGACGTCGAAGAGATCAACCCAGGCCACCCAGCCCTTGCGGCGACGCGCCCGCCTGCAGCCGCATTCCGCGTACCGGACTTCAGCGTCGATCTCGACATCTTGCACGCCCGCCTGACCGCGCTGGCGCGCGACTCTGGCGTGTCGTCGCTGCCGCGGCGTCAGGTCAGGCTGCATCGGGACCCGGAGACGGGGATGGTGACTGTCGGCGACGACGGCGGTAGGCGGGACCTGATCGTGCTGACGGCCGGTGCCGACATCCCCGACATGCTGGCCCAGGCGGGCGTCGCCCACACGCTTCGGCAGCGACGCATCGCCTGGGGCCGGCATGCCGAAATTCGTCCGACCGCCCTGACCTACTGGCTCGACGGTGACCTCCTAGCCATCAGCCCCGATCGCGCCGACGCGCGCATCGGCCTGCCGAGCATCAACGGCGAGTACGGGACGAACGAGGTCGAGTACGCGCGGATGCGGACGGCACTCGTCCGGCGCGGGCTGCACTCGTCCGACGCCGAGCTCCGCTTGCAGTGGGGAGTCGTCTGCGAACCCGCCACGGCCCTGGCGGACCTGACCAGCTTCGTGGCGGACCTTCGTGATCCCCCCACGGGGTGGAGCAGAGTGCTCAACCTTCTCGTCGCGGTGCCCGGCAAGTGGACCACAGCGTGGCACTGCGCCGAACGCGTCGTCAGCTACCTCGAAGAGGAGGATTAGCTCAGCTGATCCCGATGGCGTCGCGAACCCGCTCCAGCACCGGACGGGTCTGCTTGCGCGCCTTGTCCGCGCCGTGCGCCAGCAGGTCGTCGAGCTCGCTGCCCGACGCCATAAGCGCCTCGTATCGGTCGCGCATCGGCGCGAACCGTTCGTTCAGCGCCTCGGTCAGCTGCGCCTTGACCTCGCCCCAGCCCATTCCGCCCGCGAGCAGGCGAGCCCGGGTCTCGGCGACCACGGCGGGGTCGCCGAAGCGCTCCAACAGCGTGAACACGGACGAGGATTCCGGCTCCTTGGGCGCCTCCACCGGAACGCTGTCGGTCGTGATCCGACGGATCACCTTCTTCAAGGCAGCCTCGGGGGCGAACAGCGGGATCGTGTTGCCGTAGGACTTGCTCATCTTCCGGCCATCGGTGCCGGGCAGCGTGTGAGCGGTCCCTTCCTCGGGCACGACGGGCTTGGGGATCTTCAGCTTGTACCGGTCGCCATAGATGCTGTTGAACGAGCCCGCGATATCGGCGGCGTACTCGACGTGCTGAAGCTGATCGCGGCCGACTGGCACCACGTCAGCCTCCACGATCAGGATGTCGACGGCCATGAGTACTGGGTAGTTGAACAAGCCCATATTCACGCCCGCGTCGAGGTCTTCCCGACCGGCCTCTCGGTTGCGGTCGCGCGCCGCCTTGTAGGCATGCGCCCTGTTCATCAGTCCCTTGGCGCTCATGCAGGACAGCACCCACGACAGCTCGAAGATCTCGGGGATGTCGGACTGGCGGTAGAAAGTGGTCCGGTCTGGGTCCAACCCCGCGGCCAGCCACGTCGCGGCCACCGAGCGGGTGTAGTGCCGCAGCAGGGCGGGGTCACGGACCGTCGTGAGCGCGTGGTAGTCGGCGATGAAGTACATCGACTCGTAACTGTCCGCTAGGTCGAGCGCGGGCAGGATCGCACCGACGTAGTTGCCGAGGTGCGGCTCGCCCGTCGGCTTGATGCCCGTCAGCGAGACCTTACGCGCCGTAGAACCCATGCCCCGACATTACTATGCGGCCAAGCCTGGTCGATGTCCTTGTCGGCCTTGCCAAGTGGTGATGCCCGGCCTGTCAGCTCATCGGCAGACTGAGCAGGTCCGGCAACTCCGCCATGTCGGTGAAGAGCGCGTCAGCGCCGTCGAGCGTCTGATCGGCCGGCACGAAGCCGAGTACGCGCATGCCAGCCGCCCGGGCGGCGGCGATTCCGGACACGCTGTCCTCGACCACCACGCAGCGCCGCGGGTTGGCCCCGCAGCGCTCAGCGGCCATGAGGAATAGATCCGGGGCCGGTTTGCCGTGCGCGACGTCGGCGGCAGTGAAGACCCGGTGCTCGAAGTACCGTGCGAGCCCACTGGTCCGCAGCGTGAGGGCCACCTTCTCGGGGCGCCCGTTCGACGCCACGCAGAACGGAACATCGAGCAGGCGGATCACGTCCAGCACACCAGGCACCGGACGCACCCGAGCGCGAAGGGCCACGTCAACGGACCGAGTGAGCGAGTCGAACCATCCTGCCGGGGCGGACGTGCCCAGTAGCGCGAGCACGCGCTCGGTGGCCTTCTCCTGGGATAGGCCGGCGAACTCCCGCTCACACTCCTCGTCGGTGATCTCGACGTCGAACTGTCGTAGCTGTCCCGCCAGCACACCCGCCACGATCGACTCGCTGTCGACGAGCACTCCATCGCAGTCGAAGATCACAAGATCGGGGCGGCTGCCGGCGGCCACTTCGCTGTCCGCTTCACGCCCGCCTTTCACGAACTCGATTGTCTCCCATCGGGCGACCCGGGGCGAGATGCGGAAGGCTGCGCCAACGCGCCCCGAGACCGCCGGGCATGACGCACGGTGAGCCCTCTCGAGGGGTGTGAACAGGCATCAGGGAGGCGTCGGCTCGGTGCGGTGGGCGGCGAGTACGGACCCGACAACGATCGCCGCGAGCCCGAGGACCGCAGCCATGCTGATCTGCTCGCGCAGGAAGGCTACGCCGAAGACGACGGCGAACGCGGGTGAGAGATAGAAGGCGAGCGCGGCGCGGGCAGGTCCGATCTGGGTGATGAGCTTGTAGAACAGCGCGAGCGTCGCGCCCGTGCACGCGATCCCGAGCACGAGCAGGGCCGCTGTCGCTTCCAGTCCGGGCAATCTGGTCGGAACCGTCGCCGAGGCGGGCACGGCCACGGCCACGGTGGTCACGAGCATGGCGGAGGTGGCGACGCCGAGGGGCGGAGCCTCGGCGTACCTGCGATGTATCAGCATCGCGCCAGCGGCATAGCAGACCGCCGCGACGAGGATGAGCGCGCCGCCGAGCAGCGCCAGCCGGCCTCCACGCAGGTCGGCGCCGAAAAGCAGGACCAGGCCGACCAGGCCGAGGAGCACCCCGGTCAGGCCCCTCCAGCCTTGCGGACGCTCATCGGGTGCGAAGCGGAGGGCGAGGAGCGCGACGAACAGTGGCTGCGCACCGACGAGGATGCCGGCGAAGCTCGCCGACACGTACTGCTGGCCATAGGTGAGCAGCAGCAGCGGCGCCGTGGACTGCACCAGCACCGTCTCGATGATCGCCCGGAGGGCGACGTGAACGGCACCGCCTTCTACGACGCCGCAGCCGTGGCCGGCGGAGGCTGGCTGGCGACCCTCTGCGCGGTGGCGACCGCGATCGCGTGGGGGTTGCCGAACTCGATGGTCGCCCAGGTCGCCACGTCCCGGCTGCTATACGCGATGGCCAGGGACCGGCAACTGCCCGCCTTCTTGGCGAAGGTGTCGATCCGCCGCAACGTGCCGATCAACGCGACCCTGCTCACCGGCGCCGTGTCCCTGGTACTCGGCCTGTACATGGCGACCCGCGCCGACGGGATCACGCTGCTGTCGTCGCTGATCAACTTCGGGGCGATGGTCGCCTTCCTCGTCCTGCACGTCTCCGTGGTCGTCCATCACCTCATCCGCCAGCGCAGCAGCAACTGGTGGGCGCACCTGGTCATGCCCGGAATCGGGTTCGCGATCCTCGCCTACGTCGTGATCAACGCCAACATCGCCGCGCAGCGCCTCGGCCTGGCCTGGCTCGCCCTCGGCATGGTCGTTCTCGCCGGCCTCTACCTGACCGGCCGCCGGCCCGCCCTGTCGGGTCTGGCGCCCGCGCAGCCGCAGGCCCGCCACGTGGAGCGGGTGTGACCGGCATGGAAACGATCACCTACTGTCCCGCCCGCGACGAGCTGGCCTACACCTTCGGCGGCCGGATGCCGGTGGCCCACGTCCGCTCCGGCGACATCCTGCAGGTGCACACCGAGGACTGCTTCGGCGGCCTCGTCCGCAGCCCAGCGGACCTGCCCTCGCAGGTGTGCCAAATGCCGTACCTGAACCCGGTGTCCGGGCCGTTCTTCGTCGAGGACGCCGAACCGGGCGACACCCTCGCCGTCCATCTCGCCGCCATCACACCCGCCCACGACTGGGGCGTCTCCTCGACATTCCCGCACTTCGGGGCACTGACCTCCACTTCCCACACCGCCACCCTGCAGCCGCCGCTGCAGGAGCGGGTGTGGGTGTACGACATCGACCAGCACGCCGGCACGGGTCCGCTTCCACGCCACGGCCAGCGACCACACCGTCGACCTGCCCCTGGACCCGATGATCGGCACCATCGGGCTCGCTCCCGGCGGGTTCGAGGCCCGCTCCACGATCGTCCCCGACACCCATGGCGGGAACCTGGACACCCCGCAGCTGCGCGCCGGCACCACCCTCTACCTGGGTGTGAACGTGCACGGGGCGATGCTCGCCCTTGGCGACGGGCACGCCCGCCAGGGCGAGGGCGAGGCCTGCGGGGTCGGGGTGGAAATCGCCACGACCACCACTCTGGCCATCGAGGTCATCAAGGGTGCCCGGACGGTGTGGCCTCGCCTGGAGACCGACACGTCGATCATGTCGGTCGGCTGCGCTCGGCCCTTGGAGGACGCCTACCGGATCGCCCACCGCGACCTGGTCGGCTGGACGAGCGACCTCACTGGCCTGGAGACCCTGGACGCCTACCAGTTGGTGTCGCAGGCCGGCAGTGCGCCGATCGGCAACGTATGCAACCCGAACTACACGGTCCTCGCCGCCGTGGACAAGGCACTGCTCCCGGACCCGACCGCCGCCTACACGGGGGTGCACGCCCGGCTGCGGCAGCACGTGGCCGGGCTGTGGGAGGAGCCGCCGCGATGACCGCGTCGATTGCTCAGCTGCCGTTGCGGGACGAGTTGTTCCTGCTCGGCCACAACGACGACACCGGCCAACCCCACATCCACCGCCAGGCCCTCGCGCTCGGGATGGCCGGCGCGGTCCTGGCCGACCTGTTCCTGGCCGGGCGGATCGCCCTCCACGATGCCGAGGACACCTGCCCTGGCGGGCGACGGCTGTGGCTGCACCTTGACCGGCCCGTCGGCGACCTCATCGCCGACACCGCCATCACCTCGGTCCGCTACGCCAATCCCGCCCCGACGCTGCGGGGATGGCTGTCATGGTTCGCCGAGGACCTGTACGAACGCACCCGCGCCGGCCTGCACGCCGGGGGAATCCTGCACCGCACCAGCCGGCGCCGCCTCGGCGGGCTCGCCCGCACCGAGGTCTACCTCGCCACCGACAGCAAATGGGCGGTCGTGGCCCGGTCCCGGCTGCGGTATCTCGCCGCAGGCCGCGAGCCGCCCGACAACCACACCGCTGCCCTCGCCGGCTTCGTCGCCGTCCTCGGCCTCGCCGCTCACCTCTACCTCGACGACACCAACGCCGTCACCGCCCAGCTGCGGGCAATCGCCGAGCAGCACCACCGCCCCGTACGCGACATCACCGCCGCCGTCGACGCCGCCGTCGGTGACCTCGCCACCGCCGCATACCGCTGACCCACCACAGACTTCCGGAGCCATCAACCGTGATCCACCCACCTCACCCACCCTCAACGCCCACGGATCTGCCGGCCCGCTGGCGTCGGCGACCCGCCGTCAGGATCACTGCCGCGCTGTCCCCTGCTCGTCGTAGCCGCCCTCGTCCCCGCCTGGGCCGCCACGCGACCTCCCGCGCAGGACACCGGCGGCTGGCGGGTAACGCCGCCTGCCCGAACGAGCACCGCACCGTGTGAGATTCCCGCGCCACTGACCGCCGCCGAACTGCGCGCCCTCGCCGCGCGTACCGCCGCGGCGCCACCCACCGCTCTACCCGCACCGCGGCCAGCCGACCACGTGCTCCCCCAGGTCGCCGCCGAGGCCAGCTGTGACGTCCCGGGCCGGTTCTCGTTCGTGCTGATACGGCAATGGGCAGCCGACACCCGCATCGAGGCAGGACGCGCGACCAGCACCGTCGTGGTCTTCGAACAGCGGCACTGGCGCGCCGACAACGGCTCCGGACGGGCTATCAGCCTGCGCCATCCGCCCGGCCTACAGCCCACCATCGACGAGATCTACCCGCCGGGCACGCACGACGGAGCCATCGGCCCGATCGCCGTCGACTCCGCTGGCCTTAGGGCACAGATCACCAGCATCTCGCCGCCGTTCCTCGGCCCGCCGGCGGTCCTGGACGCCATCGCCGGCCTGACGTCGTGGCTCACACCCGACCGCGCCGGGCGCACCGCGATCCTCACTCTGTTGAGCCACACCAACGGGCTCACCTATCACCCAGCGGTGTGCGACCGCGCCGGGCGCACAGGCGCCGGCGTCAGCGCCACCGGCGACGACGGCACCACTCGCGGCCTGCTCATCCTGCACCCCAGCACCGGCGAGGTCCTCGCCTACGAACGCGCCCACTTCACGCCATCAAGGCGCGGCCACACCCGCACCGGCGACGTCGAGGACTACCTGCTGTTCAGCGTCCACACCCGCACGAGCACCACCAACACGCCCTGACACCGCGCCGCCAATCACGCGGCAACTCCCATCCGCTTCCGGACTGTTGAAGGGATCCTCATGGACGCCACTGCTCGCATCCGCGCCGGCCGCTGGGCCGAGAAGGACAAGGTCGCCGCGCTCATCGCCGACGCCCTGCACCCCGACCCGCTGGCCGCCTGGCTGGTGCCCGAGGCGACCCACCGGCGCCGCATCCTCACCGAGGTGGCGGCGATCTGGGTGGAACACGCCATGTTCTACGGCGACACCTACGTCACCGACGACCTGAACGCCGCTGCGGTCGGTTTCCACCGTTACCGCAGCATCCCGCCACCGGCGAACTATTGCAGCCGCCTCACCGACGCAGCCGGCCACCATGCTGAGCGCTTCGAGATCCTCGACGGGCTGCTCATCGCACGCCGGCCCACCGAACCGCACTACCACCTGGCGTTCCTCGCCGTCGCGCCCGTCGCCCAGCGGCAAGGTATCGGCGCGGCGATGCTCGCCCACCACCGCGACAGACTCGACCACGTCGACCTGCCCTCGTGGACCGACACCACCGGCGAATGCCAGGACGTCTACACCCGCTACGGCTACACCCCGCAGGAAGCCATCCGGGTGCCCGCGAGCCCGGCGATCACCCCGATGCGCCGCACCCCTACGTCGGGCCCCGATCCCCTGGACACCGTCAGCGCGGCCGGTGGCTCGCAGGCCAGCGGTCTGGGCATTTGATCCGCGCGATGGCCTCACGAACCGAACCGTGGCCGATCCTGCGCCATGTCACACGTGGTCCTGGACGAGACCGTGCCGGTCCCGGACGAACCCGGCGAGCGTCGCCTGCCCGCCGCGACGCCCTCGCGCCCCGCTGATCCCAGAACTCAAGCCCAGGACCGATCCGATATGCCGCACCCCCGCAAGTACCCGCAAGATCTCATCGACGCCGCGGTTTCCCGCGTACATCAGCAGCGCGCGGCGGGCGACCACCGTGCCGTCACCGCTGTGGCCCAAGAGCTGAACCTGCAGCGCCGGCTCGTGCAGACATGGGTCACCGGCGCCCGCCAGGCGGCCGAAGCGTCAACTGCCGCGCGGGAAGGACCCGCTCTCCAGCGGGCCGACGACGCCGACCCGTGGGAGGTGGTGCTGCCGCCGGGGCTGCTGTGGTGTCGCCTCTGCGCCCAGTCCATGACCGCGGTCATGGACTGCGACGAGAACCTCGTCTACGACTGCCCACCCGGGTGTTGCCGCTCCCGCCTACCCGCTGTGCTCGTAGTGGATGCCATAGGCCGGGCCGTGCTGCGTCACGCACCCCGCATCGTGCCCACGACTCTGGCCCACCCGCACAGCCCACTGACGGCCGCGGCCTGCGCCGGACGGGTCATCAGCCGCGTGACTGCCGGGCACACCTGCACCGACCTGCGCATCACCTGGCGACCCGTCGTCACCGGTCTCGTTCCGGTCAACGAATACGTCGAACTCGCCCGCAGCCTTGCCGCCAGCAATCCCGCTCACGCCCGGGAACTCCTGCACGCCGCGCTGGCCGCCGTCGACCCCACCACCGCGCCGGCCGACCCGCTGTACGCCGACGCCGCCTGCATCCTCGGCGAGGTGCTCATCCGTCTCGGCCACCCCAGTGCGGCGATCCGATGGGCCACCTACGCCCACCACGCTGGCACCCACCTGCACGGCCCCGCCGCCGGCACCACCCTGACGGCCCTGCACACTCTCGCCACCGCGCACCGCCTGGTCGGGCATCACCAGCGCGCCTATCACCTCTACCGCCACCTCGCCGAGCAACTCGCCACCACCGCCGGGCCCGAGGCGCACCGCACCCTCGCCGCGCAGGCTTCCCTTGCCGTCGTTCTGCACCAGCTCGGCCACTGCGCCCGCGCGCGGACGCTGCTCGCCGACACCATCACCGCCCACCGACACGCACATCCTGGGCACCCCGCCAGCGACCGGATGGTCGGGCACCTGGCCCGGATGTGGCAGCACTGCGCCGAGCAGCGACACCACCACCCGGACGCGGGATGACAGATAATCGGTACGCAGCCAGCCCAGGAGGGTCCGGACCAGCGAGCAGGCATTGGGGCCAGGTCACCGAGTGGCTCGGCGGTGGTGCCCCGCTCCAGCAGTCCCGGCTGGCCCGAGCCCTGTCGAAGGTGACTCCGCTGGCACTCTTCAGGCGTCCGCTGCCCAATTTGTCGACCGGCCAGAAGGGCAGAGTCGTTCCGGCGCGGCGCCGTGTACAACGCGACCACCGTCCCGCCGGGCTGGCTGGCGACCACCTCGGCGACGCCGTCCAGGAACGCCCCTCGCCGGTCAGCGCTCATCTCGCGCACGATCGGGAAGCCCGCGCGCACCCTGCGGGGTCAGCTGGTGCTCCCAGCGGATCATCTCGACCTGGACAGGGCCGAACCAGTCACCTGCCTCCAGCTCCGCTGTGCGTTCGGCGACCCGCAGGGGCGCTGGCACGCCCGCCGGGCCGCGCCCCTGCGCCGGTAGCCATCGTCGGTAGAGCGCGTCCCGGTCCGCGCGCCAGGGCGGGCTGCGGTCGGGGTCACCGAAGACGGTCCACCACACCGCCAGTCCTCCGCCCGACCGGACCAG
The DNA here is from genome assembly GCF_900109115.1 of Micromonospora phaseoli. Lineage (GTDB taxonomy): Bacteria > Actinomycetota > Actinomycetes > Mycobacteriales > Micromonosporaceae > Micromonospora > Micromonospora phaseoli. Next base: position 38,168 of record NZ_FNYV01000005.1, on the reverse strand, counting down.
GCTGGCCAGCCGCCGCCCCGCCGCAGCCGGTCCAGCCAGTGGAAGGCGGTGGCGCAGACCGCCAGGTCGAACGGGTGGGCGGGCAGCGGCACGGTGGCGGAGCCACCCTCGATGACGGTCACGTCGTAGCCCGCCAGGTTCGTCCGCAGCCGGGCTGCCAGGCGGCCCCCGAGTTCCACCGCCAGCACCGACGCGCCGGCGGCCACGAAGGGACGGGTGACCTGCCCGGTCCCGGGGCCCGATCTCTAAGACGCGGGCACCGGGCCCCACCCACCCACAGTCGGCAAGCACCTCGTACAACCGCCGCGGGTACCCCGGCCAAGCCGCCTGGTAGCTGTCCGGATCCTCGTCGAAGCTGCCCCGCCGGCTCAGCCGCTGGTCGTCACCGCCCACGTCGCGAGCGTATTCGCTCGGGTAACCGGCACCGGCCCGGCCGCACGCGGTCGTCCGCTGCCGCTTCGGTGAGGGCGGGTCTTACCCCGCCTTGCGACGTCTCTGGTTGATCTTCTTCGCGACGGCGTCGGCGGCGTCCTGGTGCAGCTGCTTGGTGACGCTCTGGTAGGTGTCGCGAGTCAGGGTCGTGGTGGAGTGACCGAGTTGGTCGGAGAGGACCTTGATGTCGACGCCGGCGTCGAGGGCGATGGTGGCGGCGCTGTGGCGCAGGTCGTGCAGCCGGATCGGCGGTAGGCCGGCTTTGCGGACGAGCCGGCGGAAGCGTTGGGTAACGGCGTTGGGGTGCCAGGGCTGCCCGTCGGGGCGGACGAAGAACAGGCCGGTGTCGGGCCACGCCGGGCCGGCGGCGAGTTGCCATTCGGCGCGGCGGGCCTTGTAGGCGGTGAGGACCTTGACGGTGTCGGCGTCGAGGGCGACGTCGCGGTTGCCGGCCCTGCTCTTCGGGGGTTTCTGCACGGGGGTGTAGCCGTGGGTGGCGATCTGGTTGTTGATGGTGGTCTCCCGGCGGTGCAGGCGGACCTCGCTGTCGCGCAGTCCGCAGGCCTCGCCGCGGCGGGGCCCCCGGTAGGCCATGTAGTGCCACATGGGGTGCAGGTCGGGGGCGTGCCGGGCGGCGTGGTCGAGGAAGTTGACGACCTGGGTGTCGGTCCACACCATCACCGGTCCGGGCACCTGGCCGGTGTCCTTCCAGCGCTGCACGCGTTCGTCCTCCCACACGATCGGCAGCGGCCGGTCACCCGGGGTTTTGACCAGCGCGGCCGGGTTGGAGCCGACGATCAGTTCGTCGGCGAGGGCATCGTTGATGGCCTTGCGCAGGCAGGCGCGGATGCGCTGCCGCGTCGTGGGCCCGGTGGGCCGCACCCCGGCGACGGACCTGCGCACCGCCGGGTCGGGGCTGGTCTTCGCGGCGCGGATGTCGTCGTTGCGGCGTTCGATCGCGGCGAACATGGCACGGACGTGGCTGGTGCGCAGCTTGTCCAGCGGGACCTCGCCGAGGTGCGGGATCAGGTGCACCCGCACGATGGACTCGTAGCCGTGCAGGGTGTTGTCGTCCACGCTGAGGTGGGTCAGCCAGCCGGTGAGGTAGTCGGCGACGGTGGGCGCGTCAGCGAGGGGGCCGTCGCCGCGCAGCCGCTGGCGGATCCGGTCGACCTCGGGCAGGGGCCGTTTGGCGCGTGCGGCGTTCTGGAGCAGGTCGCCGATCTCGGTGCGGCGGCGCCGGTCGCCCCTGGCGAGGGCGAGCAGTTCGCGGGCGTGGTCGAGTTCGTCGGCGGCGGCCCGGCGGGTGGGTAGGCCGGAGCGGCGTAGTTGCCGGCGCCCGCCGTCGGCGGTGGGTGGGAGTTCGAGCTGGTACGTCCAGTGCCCGTGCTCGGAACTCCAGGCGCGGTTGGGGCGGCGCAGCTTGGGACAGTCGTTTCCGAAGGGCTTGCCGGTTTCCGGGTGGCGGCAGCCGCAGCGTTTGAAGATGCTTCCGTCAGGCATGGCAGGTGGTACTCCTCGATCAGGTGGGGCGCATCGGTTTCGTCGATCGACATCCACGCGTGATCCGCGGACACGATCAAGTCGCCGGGACCGTCGTACGACGGTCCCGGCGCAAGGTCGGGGCTGGAGGAGAACCGCGCGCGTTGGCGCGGCGTGAGGGCTGGGGCGGGATGGGCTCCCGCCAGCGCGGAAGGCGCCTACGGTGGGGCACTCGTGGCACCGGCGGCGCGCTCCGGCGTGGTCCCCGCTTCGTGCAGGTGCAGGGCGGCGAGCAGCGGCGCCGTCGGTATCCGGTAGTGGGCGCCGACGCGGAAGTGCGGCACGGGGAACGCGTCGCGGCGGATCAGCTTGTAGGCGGCGGAGCGGGACATGCCGAGCACCGCCGCGGCGGTGGCCAGGTCCGTGCTGACGCCCAGGCCGTGGATTCGCTCGGCCGTCCACGCCGGCTCCCGCTCACCGGCAGCCGACCCTTCCACGGACCGCGGTGGCACGGTTCGATTGCGTCTGGACGATCTCATGGTCATCTCCTCGGCGGTGGGCACGGGCGTACAGATCAGGCCCGGGGCGCGGCGGTGAGGCTGGATGCCGGAGACAGGCTCAGCCGTGACCGCCGGATGGCTGGAGCAGATCCGATGGGTGCTGATCTGGTCCGGCGACATCCAGCACGGCCGGCCGGTACGACTCAAGCGGCGCTTACCTCGGTGCTCGCCCATGTCGATGTCGGCTCCGCGCCGCGTCGGTGGGGCGCTGACATCTGTAAACCGGCGTCTGTGTGCTCTGGCGAACGCCTGCCTGACTCACCGCCACTCACGAGGGCTCACAGGGCTGCCCGTCCAGCCGCTCGCCGGGCCAGCGCGCGGACGTGCCACCGCCTCGACGCCACCCCCGGGACAGTGACGAAAGTCGATGACACGGCGGGTGGTGTGACGGTCCACGGGCACTCCGACCTCGTGTCCGCCGACAGCTCGACAGCGGTGCCAACATGTCACACACCGCCTCGACGGCAGCCGGTCTGACACTCATGGGCGTCGATGACAAGTTGTCCGCGGACATGTCCGCGGCCGACGGGCGCCGACACAGCTTGCGGGCGGTTGACACACCCGTCCATGCGACGCGGTGATGTCATGCCGGTTTGGCCATCGCCGCCGCGGGACGGACTTCCGTCGTCGACGCCAGTGCCAGTTCAGGCCGGCGACAGGCGCGGGACTGTGTTGTCCCGGGGCTGCTCAACGATTCCGCCGGACACGTTGTCAACGACGGATATCGATGACATGCGCGGCGTCGCGGACACCGGGCCGGACACGGAGGACACGCTGTGCTCACCTCGATGTCATGGCCGCGCGCACGACACCGATCAGCACTTCTCGATTCCACTTGACCGCCGCCGAACGCTTGGCCGGACGAAGTGACACGGCGCTGATGCCGACGTTCCTGTCCTCGCGGACGCGGTCGCCGCCGCCCGCACGGACAACCTGTCAATCGACCGCCCTCGTTGACACCGGTTCGCGCGCTTCCCGGGCGAGGCAGCCGGAACCGAGGGTTCCCCACCACTGGTGCGCACACTCCGGCGACCGACATGGGTGAGGCGCCGGGCATGATGCCCGGGGACGAGGACGTGGCAGATGGTCGGGTTTCGCGCCACGCCGGCGTCGTCCGCAGGCCTACCGGGTGTGCCGGCAGCGATGCCATCCCGCTGCGAGTCGCTGTGAGTCTTTGTGAGCGGCTGTGAGTCGTTGTGAGTGCCAGGGTGTATGGGGCTCGGCAACTCTCTTGTCGGATACTTCTCGCACAGGCCCCTACGCTCACAGCCCTGCTTAGAACCCCTAGCGCGAGGTGACCATCGTCGGCGCGACCTCGGCGGCGAAAAGGCTGCGGCGCGCCTTCGATGGCACGAGGTTCACGGCGCTGTCAGTCCGACGCCAGCAAAGGTGGTTCAGTGCCAACGCAAGTGATCCGATCGCGGATGACGGGCGAGATTCGCTGACCAGAGGGGCGGGTCAGCGGCTGTGAGTGTCTGTGAGCCGCTGTGAGTGACCGTGAGCGGTGGCGCGACCTCGACGATCGCGACCTCTTCGCTGAGCCGTCTGGCGCCGCGCATGGCGTGCGACGGCGGCTCACAGCCCTGCTCAGCCGTACCGTGGCCCGTCCGCGTCGCCCGCCCGATGCCCGAGTTCGGGCAGGACGCAACGGCGGTCCGCTGGGGGAAAAGCGGGGCTGACCTGGGCTGTGAGCGGTTGTGAGTCGGTCGTGGCGTAATCGGCATTCCAGCGTCGCCAGAACACGGCGGCGACGCCCGATGGTCTCTCTGGCCTAGGAGTACTGATCATGAGTGTGTCCGACACGATCTTCCCTGCCGCGCCCCTGGACGCCGTCGATGTCGCGTTCGCGGCGCTGACCAGCGACCCGGCACCCCTGTCCCTCAACCTCGACATGTTCGGTCCGGATGACGGCCTGCCAAGGGGTGTCGTGGCGCTGCCGGCGCTGCGGGACTGGCTGCTGGCGAACCCGCGCGCCTACACCGCCCGCGACGCGGTGTGGCGGGAACTGATCCGTCGTGCCCGCCTGGACGGGCCGCAGTGGGTCATCGCCGCGGTCGGCATGGCGATGCCGGCGCTGCGCCGCTACGCGAGGCGGTTGTCCGACGGCTACCGCGGTGACCCCGACGACATGGGCGCGGAGATCCTCGCGGGTTTCCTGGCGGCGCTGCGTGACCACGTGGACGTGGCCCGCCGGGCGCCGTACGCGTCGTTGTGCCGGGCCGGATGGCGCGCCGGACACGCGCTGCGCCAGCAGGCCAGCGAGTTCACAGCGGTCGAGGACGTGGAGCGCGTCACGGGACCGCGGACCCCGCAGGTGCCCTACGGGCATCCCGACGTGCTGGTACGCCGCGCGGTGCGCCTGGGGATCCTCGACGCCGACGACGAGCAGCCCTACATCGACGTGCGGCTGGGACGGCGGGCCATGGATCCGATCGCGGCCCGGATGGGCATCAGCACCGACGCCCTGCGCATGCGGCTGGGTCGCATCGACACCCGCCTCGCCGACGCCCTCGCCAGCGGCATGCTGACCGGCGCGGCGTCCCCGCAGGCCGCCGAGGCGTTGACGGCGCGAGCCGAGCGCCGGGCCAGCCTGCGCGCCGCCAGCCGCCGCCGCCTCTCCACCACTGCCGACACGTCGACGGCAGTCGCGTAGGTCGGCTGTCCCGGGAGCCCCTTCTCGCGGCGCCGTCACCTTCCCCCGATGAGGCTCCTGAGACGGATCACCTCAACTGAGAAAACCCCTCGTTGTGAGTGGCTGTGAGTGGCTGTGAGTGGGGCAGGCGTTCGCCAGAGCACACAAGCGGCGGTTTCTTGATGACGGCGCCAGAAGCCGCGCTCGGATTCTCGCCGTACCGCATTACCGGCCGGTGATCCGGCCGCGCGGACCAGCCGGTTCCGTGCCCGGGCCGCCGTCCGGGCACGGCACCGGCGAGCCGTCGCCCTGTCACCCGCCGCGACGCAGGATCGCGGTGGCCTGATCCGCCCGTGGTGTGCCGCACCGACGCGGTCGCACGGGCATTCATCCGCCCCTGCCACCCCCTACCGGGATGGCGTCACGTTGGAGGTACCGGTCATGGCGACCACCTACCATCCCCAGTTCACTGTCCCGTCCACCCGACCGATCCCGGCGGAGCTGATCCTGGCCGAAGCCAGCCGCCTGCGCCTGCCCGACTGGTGGGCCGTCGAGATGCTCGCCGAGCACCGCGTCCTGACCACCGCGCAGCTCACCGCACTCGGTTTCGCCACCACCACGGCGTCGGCGACCCGACGTCTGGCGATCCTGGCCCGCCGCGGCTGGATCGACCGCCTCTGGAACACCGGCGCCGCGGGCACCGCCGACACCTCGTGGTGCCGCGGCCCGATCGGCGCCCAACTCACCCCACTCGGCGAAGACCGCGATGTCACACCGGCGCAGGTGTACCGGGCCCGCGACCGGCTCCGCGAGCATCCTGGCCTGCCCGGCCTGCTGCGGGCCAACGACTTCTTCGTCGACCTGGCCACCCAAGCGCTCACCGAGCCGGGGAGTGACCTACGCACCTGGTGGTCACCGCGCACCTGCCGGTACGTCACCGGAGCGCGGCATGCCGCCTGGCACGGCGAGTACATCCACGACCGCGACCGCCACGCGTTCTGGTACCAGCCCGACACCGACGACTTCCGTCCCGCCGACCGCGTCCACGGCTACCGGCGGTTGGCCGAACAAACCGGCCTGGCGACCCTGCTGTTCCACGCCGCCGACCCGCAGCGGGAGCAGGAACTGCGCCGCTACCTCGAGCGCCGCAACACGCGGCACCTCACCGTCGTCACCAGCAACGCCGAGCACGGCCGCGCGGCCGACCCGGTCTGGCAGCCGATCGGCGAGACACACCGCCTCGCCCTGACCGACCTTCCCCACACCCCCGAGCAGTGGCCGCCCGACACCGTGACCTTCAAGGAGGTACGGCCCCGAGCCCCACACCCCATCTACGACCCCGAGCGCCCCGGCGACGAATCCGTCGCCGACGGCGAGTACCACTACCCGCCGCGCCCCTGACCAACCGACCGCTGCTCCTCGACCGGCCCACCCGGGCCGGTCGAGGAGCAGACCGGCGCGGCCTAACGAAGCGCTTACCCGGTCACTGTCAGAAGGACTACCGGAGGCTGACGTTCGCTGCGAATCCGAACGGCAACGCCTGCGGCTCTCACACCGCAGGTCGCAGCCGCTGCGACCAGCCTCGATCGACAGGCGACTGCCTGCCCGCGTCACCGGAAGTTCGGCACACGCGCGAGACCAGGCAGGTTGGCATGTCCAACCAGGCTTCCGTACAGCGACCGCGGACCTCCGGTTGCTCCCGCCCGCTGCAGCCGCGGGGCGCACCAACCTCACACCCACTGACCGTGGAGCAACAACGATGATTACCCCGCACCGCGAACCTCACCAGCGTCACCGGCCCGACTCACGCCCACCCTCACCGCACCGTCACGCCGAAGCCGCTGTGCCCGGCCCTTCAGCGGTCAGTGCCGACCTCCGTTCTACCGTCCGTCTTGATCCTGACCCCCAACCTGACCCCCCACAGCCGCTCACAGCCCAGGTCAGCCCCGCTGTCAGCAGTCTGAGAGCGCTCCAGACAGACCCTCCAGTCTCGGGTCTCCCCCCAAGGGCTTGTGCCCATGGGTAAACACCTACCGACCGCGGACCCGCTGCTGCGCCTGCAGGCCAGCATCACCGCCCGCGACGACCGGCTCCTGGGCTGGCTCTACGACCACGGCGTGCTCACCACCGACCAGATCGCCGCCGCCCTGTTCCCATCCCTGGACTTCACCCAACGCCGCCTGCGCCGCCTCACCGCCCTGCGGGCGGTCGACCGGTTCCGACCCAACAAAGCCGACGGCGGCTCCTACCCCTACCACTACGTCCTGGACCAACTCGGCTACGACCACGTCCACGCCCAACGCGGACTCCCACGAGGCCGCCGCGACCAAGCCCGCCGCCGCAAACACTCCCTGACCAACCGACCGGACCTGCCGCACCTGCTCGGCGGCAACCAGGTCTTCATCGACCTCGCCGCCCACGCCCGCACCCACCCCCACGCCGAACTGGCCCGCTGGCAACCCGCATCGGCCTACCACGAACCCGGCACCCTCTACCGCAAAGGCGCCAACCCGCACATCATCATCGCCGGAGCGACCGGCCTCCCCCGCCCGGACGGCGCCGGGGTGTGGACCGAGGACGGACGGTCCGTGCCGTTCTTCCTCGAGTACGACACCAGCGGTGAGAACCTGCAGGTCCTCATCGACAAAATCATCAAGTACGAGCGGCTTTACCTCCTGAGCACTTGGGCGTGGCCGGTGCTGTTGCACTTACCCTCCGCACGAAGGGAGGCGAACCTGCACCACCGCCTCGCCGGCACCGGCCTGGAGACGGTCATCGCCACCACCACCGCCGAACTACGCACCGCCCTCGCCGCCACCCCCGCCCACCAGATCTGGCAACTACCCGGCCGTACCGGCCGTCACCGCCTCATCGACCTGCCCTACATCGACACCCACCACGACAACGAGTTCCCCACCCCCACCGCCCCCGACGAGGAAGGGCAGGCCGCCTGATGGGGACGAGACGGAGCACACGGCGCGCTCGGCGGCTCGGTGGCCCCACACACCGCCGAACCCGCCCGCGTCCGCCCCCAACCCCGAGGCTGCGCCGTCGCCCCACCTACGGCACGTACCGAGACGACGGTCCCGGACCGCGCCTTAGGCAGCGCGGGCAGCAGGGCTCGCGAGCCGTCAACGTCTATCAGCGGCACTGCTCGGCGGCAGACAGACCCCGACCGCCCGCCACTCACACCAGCGGCGCGCCGTTGTGAGTGGCTGTGAGTGACAGACGTCTTCAGTTCCACGGCCACCGGAGCTACAGTCCGCGGCCCTTTACCGAAGCAGACCCGCCGCCGCCCCTGACCGGCGCGATCCGACGATCGATCCTCAAGCGAATTCCTACCACCGATGAGATGCCCATGGCGGGAATCCACGTCGTCACGCCACGAGCCGTCCTGGGAGGGACATGGCCACACGCCGTGACCAGACATCACGCGCGAACACACCACACCCGTCGCCGCCGACCCCGCCCACGCGGACAACCAGCGGCGAGGCTCCGACCGCACACCCGGGCACGCAGCCCGCAGTCCTACCGGGCGCTCTGTCGATGGCCCGCTACCTGACCGACACCGACACCGACACCGGGATCCAAGCACTGGCCACCGAAGCCGGCCTCCGAGAGCGACTAGGCGGGTGCGGCGCCCTCGGCCTGGCCGCCGCCTTCACGCTGGCCGCGACGGCCGCGCTGAACACCCTTGTCGCTCTCGCGACGTTCCTGCTCGTGCAGGTCGAGTTCGAGGACCCCCGCCTCGCCGGGCTGGATTCGGTTGGGCCGTTTCAAACCCTCGGCGCCGTGACCTGGCTGGGCTGGCTGTTCGTCGGCCTCACCGCCACGGCGCTGCCCGGTTCCTGGACCCGCTCCGCCGCCGCCGGCGGCCTCCTGCTGACCATTGCCCTACCACCCGTGGCCGCCGTCGCCGGATAACCTCGGCCGCCGCTGTTCGTGTTGCTCCCCGCCGTCGCGCTGGGCCTGGGCATACTCCCGCTGCCCTCTCAACCAGGCTGGGTAGGACGTGGCCTGCCGCCGCTCGCGGCCGGCTTCGGTGCGGCCGTGTCCCTGTCTTTCAGCTCCGCCGAGAACGGCGGGAACTGGTTTACCTCGTACTGCTCGACTCCCGAGCTCCTGGCAATGGCCGGTGGACTGATGTTCGCTCTGGTCCTTCTCATCGGTCTCGGCCGCGCCCTACGGGCCGACGACACCGGTCTCTGGGCGGCCCTGCTCCTCGCCACCCCGGCAGCCTTGTTCGGCGCCGACCAGCAGCCAAGGGATCTGGGGCAGCCAAGGAGGCGGACCCAGCCCGACAGCCCTCGCCGCCACGACCGGGCTATCATCGCGGGCTCGGCGCTGCTGGCAGTTGGCCTCGCCGGTCAAGCCGCACGACACCGGACCGTACGCCGACGAGTACTCGACGCCGCCTGCCCGGCCTGCGGACACCGACCGGAGGCGACAGCATAGGCGTGACCCTCTCCCAGCGACCTCGGACCCCAGGCCGCAGGCACCACACCTATCGCCACGGCGACACGCATTCTGGCGTAACCGACGGTCTCGGTGGCACCAGCGAAATCCCGCCGGCACCACCGAGACCGTGTCCGTCGACCGTCAGCCGACGAGAAACCCAGCAACCATCACCAGGAACGTGACCACGGTGATGAAGCAGCCGCCACCTGCGACGATGGCGGCCGACGGCTTGTTCCCAGCCAACCACCACAGCACCCCAGCGGCCGTGCCCGCCAACGTGCCGACGATCACGAAGATCGCGAGCCATACACTCCGGTCCGACAACGAGACTCCCTGTCCGCAGGAACAACCGGCGGGCGAGGAGCATGTCGGCTAAGCCATGCCCAGCAACCGGCCGGCAGGAAAAAGCTCCCTGTGCACAGGGGCAGCGGTTGGCCCGCGCGGCACCCTGGGACGTGACCGCACGATCTCCCCGGGCGGCCGGGTTGGCGGAGGCGCCGCAGGCAGACCGCAACGAGAGCGGGCCTTCATCGCCAGCCCGTACAAGACCCGGCCGAGTTCGACAACGACAGCCTGCGCCGCAACCCACAGCGCCGCCTGATAGAACTCTCGCGGCCGGTCGACCGTCATCTCGATGCGACCGCCCGCCCGGACAGCATCAGTTGCGACGCTGAAGGTGTCGGTCACCGTCAACAAACACCCCGTAGCATGCCCGGCTGGGCTCCAGCTGTCGGCACGGCTGTGGTCAGCGACCAGTGCTCTATCCGTCGGCGGCAGAGCTTGCCGAAGTGCGACGTACAGACGACCAGAGCCGATGGTTTCCTGCGCAGCGACGTAGTACCGCAGCATCTCGGTATGCACTCCGGCGCGGCTCAGCGCTCGAACCGAGACCGAGAACCCCTTGGACACACCCATTGCCTGAGCTATGAGCGCCAAGGTCATGCTCTTGCCGGATTCGCTGGGTAACGAGATCACTGCTTGACCAGGGCTGTCTCCGCCCCTGAACTGACGGAGATAGGCCCCGCCATCACCCTGCGTCGGTGCCGGTCGCAGCTGCGCGGTGAGGAACTCGCGGAACGAGGCCGCGAAGCCCTCGAACTCGCTCCTGCCGCTGCTACGCATGCCTACGACTGTACCGAGCAGTCTCCACGTCAGCTGCTATGCCCGACCCTCCGACTTGGATGGACCACCTTCAGTTCTTGAAGAGCGTGCTCGAAGCCTCCGAGCTACCGGGAGATCCTCACTCCACGACGACCGCTGTAACCCCTACGGCTGCGGCGCCGGGGGACCGCTGATCGGCCGTTCGGTGTCCTGATGCCTCGTGCAGCTTCCGCTACGCTGACGGACGCCACTCCGGCTCTTGTTCCACGACAGCGTCCGACCGGCCGTACTGCCCCGGCGCGTGGAGCCGCGACCGGTGGCGAGGCGGAGCAGGATAGAGGGGTGGCGTTGGCCAGCAGGCGTTTCGAGGAGCGACGTGCCGAAAATCTTGAACGCGCCCGTCGAAATCATCTGTCGGATTCAGTAGCTCGCCTGCTCGCTGTCGTGCAAGAACCAAGATGTGATGGAGAGCCATCATCCACAGAGTTCGACCTTTGCCTGGCGGCCGAAGTGGATCGCTTGCGTGCCCGCCTGTACGAGATGCAGGACCAGCTCGCAGGTGGCCCCGGCAAGAGCGGTGGAGTCGTAGAGGCGGAGGCGACCAAGGCTGCGCGGACCCTACTCGCCGCTGCCGAGGCGGCCGGGATGACCGCAGCAGCCGAGTTGCTGCGCTCGGCTCTCGGCCGGTGCGCGGTCATCCCGCAGCAGTCGTCGCAGCCAACCTCGGAGCCTGAGTTCCCTCAGCCAGTGCGAGTTCTCGACCCGGATACAGGCCGGCCGATCGGCCTGTGGCGTTAGCGGATCAGTCGCGTACCACCGGAAATCCGCTGGAAGCCGGGCATGAAACGCGCGATCCAAGCCGCGAGAGTCTCCCACAGCAGACCTGGGTCCTCGATGGTGATGCCTCTTGCCATGCAGAGTTCAGTCAGACGTTGTACCGCTTTGATGGTGGACAGGTTGCTGCATTCCTGCGCGATGCGGCCGGTGAAGCCCTGTCGCAGGATCGCCCCGACGTAGGCGTTGAACGCCGGTTCACTCTGGATACCGTTGGGAACCCCTAGCGCTCGGAGCTCGGGCTGAACGAAGTCCGTGAGCTCCTTTTCGCGCTGTCCGTCGTAGACGAGCCAGAGCACTTCCGGCATCCGGTAGGAAGGCAGCCAATCTGTGCGGTCCACCGGCTCGACGGCCTGTAGTGGCGCTGCGGGGAGCGCCGCTGCAGCCGCTAGAACAGCGTCGCGGTCCGCTTCCGTGGCCGTTGATGACATCGCCCGCAGCACAGACATCAGCGCCACCAGGGCCGGGTCGCTCGGTGAGGTTTCGACAAGGATCTCGACGGCGCCGGGGCGGCCCCATCCGAGGCCGTTCCCAGTGACGTTGGCCGAGCCCACCAGAGCGGATGAACCAGTCAAGTATCCCTTGGCGTGGACGATTGGGTGCAGCGACACTGTTCCGCCGCGGTTGCCCACCAGATCGAAGATGTGCGGGTCACTCACCCCGGCGGCGACCTCATCCGGCCGCCACCGGGTGTATATCTCGAGCTCGGCGTCCTGCGGCAGCTCCGTGAGGATCGGCCTGATGCCGGCCGAGGTGATGAACGGCGCGACGATCGTCAAAGCGGCTGCGGTGGAAACGAGTTCGAGGACTCGAAATCCGCACCGCTGAGGATCAACGTTCGCCTGCGTCATACACCGCTCTCGCTGTCGTCCTCGGCGCTGTCGCCGAAGAGCTCGGCAGCTTTGAAGGCAGAGTCCTGCACTGTCTCGGCGAGGCGTTGACCCCACTGGTCGCGAATCTGCTTCCATGTGCCCGCGAGGGGATGTCCCTGGTACTCGTTCTCGCAGCGAGCGTAGGCCAGCAGAAGCCAGGTGATGGCATCGGCACTCTTGGTGAGGAGCCTCTTGGCTTCCTCTTCGCTCATCGCGGCAATGTCATCGCCCGAGGCGCGCAACGGATCGATGATGGCCTGGTAAGCGGGGTGAGCGTTGTTCAAGCACAGCAGCTCCAGGTTCATGGCCTCGTCGGGCCGGAAGAACGCTGGGACGTGCTTCTCGGCGTGCGTCAGGATCTGGACGGTCACGCCACGCCTGTAGTTCTCGATGATTATCCGGCGGGTCTGGTCGGGGACGTCATCCGCCTTGAGCTTCGTCTCGATAGCGCCGGCGGCCTTCTCAGGGTCCGGATCATCCGCGAACTTCTTCTCACCGGGCGTGGGGATGACGGTGGAGCGTGTCTTTTTGATGTTGGAGGCGACTCCCGCGATGTTCGGAGGGGCGGAGCGGCCTCGCGATGCCGCGTCTCGACCTTCTCGGCCTTCCTGCCGCAGGGAACGGACGAGTATCAGCAGCTGGTGGGCCATCCCGTATAGCTCGGCGATCTCGTGCTCTTCGTCAAAAAGGCCCTCTTCCAGGGCTTGTTCCTTCGGCAGATCGTAGGTACGCGCTAGTTGCAGTGCCTGCGTCAGGTTGGGCACGTCCTGCTTATTGTTCGTCACCCCGAAGATCTCGTCGAGGTCGGGGCTGAAGGAAAGCTCGACGCCCCACCACCGGTCGGTGGCTTCCTCGTTCAGGGTCTGTTCGAGGACGAGTTCGCGGCCGGCGCGCACAACCGAGATCCCGGCGTTGTCTCGGGCATGGCGTCCCTGGTGAGTGTCTTTGCCGGGATTTCTCCCCGGTCGAGCCTCGGGCCGGGCCAGGGACAGACGCGCGTGGACCAGGGAGTTGCCTTTGCCGTCCGCACGCGCGATCTCAAAGGTCCGAGAGTTGTGGTGGGCTGTGAAGGGCGCGCTGTCGGTGACCGGAACGTACTTCTCCTTCTCGCCATCCGGTCCGGCCTGCTCCCAGTACTCGAGGGTGCTCTGGTCCGCCGGCAGCAGGTACAGGGGATCGTTGGGGCGTACGTCGTAGAACTCGATGAGGCCGCCGATCATGTCTGCGTCGACAATGGCGATCTTGATGTGGCGCGGCTCGGACTCGGTGGTCAGGAAGTTCCGGTAGATCCGCCCAAGTAGGTACTCAGCGTGCTTGAGGATGGTGCTGGCAGTTGTCCAGCGGACCTTATCGAGCGCGGACCATCGGATGGCCGTGCCGCCGTAGAGCGGCTGTCCCATCGACGTGTCCGCGGTGGCGTGCTGCTTGAAGACGTCAAGGACCCAATCGGGCATGGCTTCGTAGCCCGACTGACCAGGGCGCGACGGCCACGGGACGGTAAGCGTGGATCCCTTGCCGGAGCGTGAGAGTTTTTTCAGATCAAGATATGTATGGGAGGCGTTCTCCGGTTGTGATCTCTGCCAGGTCCAGACATCGGTCCGCTCGCACTGTGAGACGCTGGCCTGCGGCAGGCCCATACCGAAGCGGCCGATGCCCGATCGGTCGTCGTACTTGCCGGATCCGCCGAACGATAGGGCGAGGTTCACGGCCTGATCCGTCATGCCGGTGCCGTCGTCGATGACCCAGATCTCGTCGGCGCGTTTGGTGGCGCGCCGCTTACCCTGCACCATGCGCTGCACGATGACCAGCAGGACCGTACGGGCCTGACCCCACTGAAAAGAGTTGTCGATCAGCTCAGCGAGGGCATAGTCGGTGCCCTTGTAGCCGGTGTCCCGGATGGACTTGACGGTCTGTTCACCGGAGAGAAGGGGAGCTTCCTGATGGGTGTCGGGTGTTACCACAAGTCCTCCCAGTGGGTGAAGGCGGCGGCGATGGAACCGAACGCGGGGACTGCGGGGTCGACTACGGTGACGACGACGGCCTTCCTGTTGCCGCCGGCCTTCGGGCCCCGGATGCCCCGGCCGACCATCTGGCTGTACAGCACGAGGGAACGCGTCGGGCGTGCGATCACGACGGCGCTGGTCTGCGGGGCGTCGAATCCGGTCGTCAGCACGCCGTAGTTGACCAGGACGCGAGGGATGGGTGCCGGGCTCTTGTACATCCGGATTGCGGTATCGCGGAGCTCGGGTGCCGTCGTTCCGTCCACCGCATCCGCCAGGACACCGACCGATCGCAGCGACGCTGCCAGCGAGTGAGCCAGTTCCACCGAGGCGGCGAACACGATGATGCGGCGGTGTGACTCACTGACTAGCTGCAAGGTGGCGCCGAGAACCTCCTGCATGTAGTCATCCTGATTGAGGCCGATGTCATCCAGCTCGTCATCACCGCCGCTATCCGGTTCATCGTCCTCTGGGAGGTCTCCAAGGAGCCGGAATTCGGGCTCAGCGAGATAACCCTGACGGATCAGGTAAGCGACCGGGTTGTCCGCCCCTTCAGCAGCGGTATCCAGCTCCACCTTCGTGTGTTCGAAGAACTCAGCGAGGTCTTCATCCGATCGTCCTCCGAGGAAGGTCCGCCCCGGGGTCGCACTGAGCCCGATGATGGGAGTGACCGGTTGGCCGGCGGCGGAGAGTTGCTCGACTACGTACCGGTAGGTGCGGGCGACCGCTTGATGCGCTTCGTCGAACACGATGAGCCCAACACGGCGACCGAGGTCAGGAATGAAACCGGGGTCGCTGCGACGTGCATGGACGGTCTGCAGACTGGCCACGATGAGGCCATCGGTAAGGTCGGTGAAGTCGGCGTCCTGACCGCCCCAGGCCGAAACGATGGGGACGGGCCGGTCGCCCAGCAGAGACCACGCCTTGTGGAACTCGCGCGCCGCTTGGTCCAGCAGCTCTCGCGTGGATGCGAACCAGAGGACCACGCGACCTTCGTTCTCGCGCAGGTAGTCGGCCACCATGCTCATCGTGGTGCGGGTCTTGCCGGACCCGGTGGGCATGTGCAGCAACAGCCGGGTACGGCCGAGCCGCAGAAGTTTACGGGCGCGGACCACGGCGCGGCGTTGATGCGGAAACAGCCCGTAGGCCGGCGTTGCGTCAATCGGTGTCTGCGCCCCAGTGCTGCTGCGCACCTCGGGGAGACCGAGAAATACCGCCACGGCGCTCGGGTTCGCCAGAACGGCCTTGCTGTCGAGCTGATCCGGGCCGAGCGACAGGCGGGCAGACAGATCGCGTCGTTGTTCATCTGGGAGCTCACCGGGCAGCACACCGGCCTCGGCGAGGCGACGGACCGCGCTGATCGGATCGCCGAGGCACGCAGCCGCGATCACAGCATCACCGGGCGCCTGCCGAACATGCCCGCCGTCGACGAGGCGCCCGATCGCTCGAAGGACCCGTTCGTCTATGAAGCTCGACGTCCGGCCCGACGTCCGCAACAAGTCAAAGATCGTGTATGTCATCGGCACGCTCGAGCAGCGGGGATTAGGAGAAGGAAGGTGAGCGCGGCGCCCACCCGGCGACCGGCTGCGAAGTGCCGGGCACCTGCCATCATGACAGCGGTGTGGATCATCTCGACGGCATCCTCCGCGCGACTCGCCTCGGGTCGCTAGTCACGTGGGTTATTGAACAAGATGCCTACGACATCGATTCAGGCGCTCACTCTATCGCGCCACCACGCTCGAAGGGGACCGCGGCTCACGGGCGTCCTCGTGCAGCTGCGCCTTCCTCTGAGGGCGTCCGGGAGTGGCGTTGAACTTCGATGCGGCGAGCCGTCGCGAGCCGGCCTACGGGGCAACGGAACAGAACACGCGTACGGTAATCTTGCCACCCATGATCACGGCTGGTGGCACGCGTCGCGGTTCCCCTGCAGCCCACCAGCCCATAAGGTGGGTACCGCGACGGAGGGGGAGAAGGATGGGTCGTACCGGTGTTGATCCCCTCATCTACCTCGACTACAACGCCACTGCGCCCGTTCGCCCCGAAGCGTTGGCCGCAACCACCAAGGCGCTGACGGCAGTCGGTAACGCCTCGAGCGTGCACGCGGCAGGCCGGGACGCGGCCCTCGCGGTGAATCAGGCACGCGAGCGGGTTGCGGCCCTGTTGGCATGCTCACCGAATGAGTTGATCTTTACCTCGGGTGCGACCGAGGCCAACAATTTGGCTCTCCGCTCGGCCGCAAGGCCTGGCCAGAGCCTAGTGATCAGCGCGGTGGAGCACCCGGCGGTGACCGAAGCGGCAGTTGCGGTCGCCGACGCTGCGGGGAGCAAGGTTCACACGGTCGGGGTCCACCGGGACGGCACACTACGTCTCGAAGAGCTGGAAGAAGCACTCGCAACTTCACCTGCCCTAGTTTCGATCATGGCTGCCAACAACGAGACCGGCGTCCTGAGTGATCTCGACCTAGTGGTGAAAATCGCGCACGAAGCCGGTGCGCTAGTGCACTCGGACGCGACGCAACTCGTTGGTCGGCTACCGATCGATCTCCGTAGGCTGCAGCTTGACCTGCTGTCCCTGTCAGGGCACAAATTTGGGGCCCCGCAAGGGGTAGGAATACTGTACGTGCGGCGCGGCACAATGCCGGCGATCCGGCCGCTGGTGCACGGCGGCGGTCATGAGCGCGGACGGCGGCCGGGAACCCTGAATGTGCCCGGCATCGTCGGCCTGGGGGCCGCTGCGGAGGCTGCCGCCCGGTGCCTCGATCAAGAAGCGGCACGTATCCGATCGCTGCGTGACCGCTTCGAGACTGCTGTCATGACAGCCCTACCCGGCACCCGTCGCAACGGCCATCCTGACCTGCGGCTACCCGGCGTAGCGAGTCTGACCTTCGACGGCCTGCCAGCCGACGCGATGCTCGCCGCCATGCCCGCCATCGCGGCGTCCGAGGGCAGTGCCTGCGCGGCGGGTGCCATGGAGCCGAGCCGAGTCCTGCTCGCCATGGGCCTGAGCCGTGATGAAGCCGAATGCACCATCCGTTTCTCTCTCGGCTACGCCACTACCGCCGATGACATCGATAGCGCCATTCGCCACGTGATCGACGCTGCGCGCCGGGTTCACGCTGCTCTGTACCCAAACACCACCACGACTGCCTCTGGAACCGCCCGGGGGCAGGAAGGACCGCGGAGACACGATGCTTGAAACCAAGCTCAAGGACGTCGCCGAGCCGTCGTTCTCCCGCCATGAGACCTTTCACCCTCGGTTCGGCTGGTTACACAAGGCGTACAGCGCCCTGACCGACGCCAACATCGGCAGCGACGTGTTTCTGCGCGACAACGCGACGGTGACGCTCGGCGTGGGTAAGAACATGGTCAACGCAATCCGGTTCTGGTCATACGCCTTCAAGCTCACCGTCGAGTACCCGAAGGACCCCACGTCCCGGGCGAACGTCGCCTCACCGACCTGGGAGGCACGATGGCTGCTCGACGAGAACGGTGCCGACCCCTACCTTGAGGACACTGCGAGTCTGTGGCTGCTGCACTGGTGGCTCCTGGCAAAACCCTGCCACACTCCCACCTGGTGGGTGGCCTTCCACGCCCAGTCGACGTCCCGATTCACCACAAGCGAGCTCACCGAGACCACCCTGCGACACGTACGGTTGGCTGGCTGGGAGCCCCCGGTAGAGGCATCGGTAGCCAAGGACGCGGATTGCCTCACCAAGATGTACGCGCGCCGGCGTGAACCCACCGCGGGTTCTGGCGGAAGTTTCGAGGACCTGCTCGATTCCCCCTTCCGGGAACTCGGGCTACTGGAGCCCACCGGGTTCGGACGCAACAACGCAGCGAGCCGCTGGCATTTCACCAGCAACGCTCGCACCTCTCTGCCGCCAGCCTTGGTCGCCTACGCATGTCTGGACTACGCGGCGCGCAGCGAGCCTCTGCAGAGTGGTTCCATCGCTCTGGCCCGTCTCACCAATGAGCCGGGTGGCCCAGGGCGGGCCTTCCGGCTTCGGGAGCCGGAGATCGCGCATGCACTCGAGGAGGTCGCCGGCGAGTACCCGCAGATGGCCCTGGTGGAGGGCATCGGGCAACGCAGCCTGCGGTTCGAGGTCAATCCTAAGGACCTGGCCTGGGACGTGCTGGACGGCTACTACGGCAACGTTCGCGCCCGCGCAAGCTTCCCAGATCGGGAAGCTTGGTATGCCACGCAACCACCCGGGATGCTGCGAGAGATGCGGCGACGTGGCCGCACCGACCTGCTCGACCAGCCGACTCTCGATCGACTCGCAGGAGCCCTGGTATGACCGCCAATGGTGCACCGTCGGGCATCAGTCCGCAGACGCCGGCCGGGATCAACATCGTCAGCAGCCGACTGCGGTCGACGAACATCGAACGCGACGTCCGCGACGAGCATCTCGGCCCGGTGCATATCGGCATCCGGGCACAGGACATGCTGGAACGGGTCACCGCCGCCCTGGAGGACCAAGCAACCACCCGCGCCTGGTCCCTGACGGGGCCCTACGGCTCAGGCAAGTCGACACTGGCTCTGGTCGTCGTGTCGCTGCTCGGCCGTGCGGGGAACCGCCGGACGGAGGCCGAAGAGGTACTCGCCGAGACGAGTCCGATCCTGGCTCGCCGGTTGGCAACAGCTCGTGACCGCACCGCACCCAACGGATTCATCACCTGCGTCGCCACGGCACGGCGAGAACCTCTGCTCGACAGCATCACGCGAGCGCTGCTCGATGGTGCCGCCCGCGCCTGGCCTGACAACGACATGCCCACACCCGTGCAGGAAGCGCTCGCGCCCCTCAAGGCTCCGGGTTTCAGCAATCAGGAGCTCGTGTCCGCCGTAAAGGTTCTCTGCGAGCAGGCACCGGTCATGTTGGTCATTGACGAGTTCGGCAAGTCGCTAGAGCATCTCGCCTCCCGTGGTGAATTCAGCGATGCCGGTAGCGACGTGTTCCTGTTGCAGGAACTCGCTGAGCTCGGTGCAGGCTCCCGCGGCGTGCCGCTCTACCTCCTTACGCTGCAGCACCTGTCTTTCGCCGACTACGCCTCCCGCGCGAGCACGCTGCAGAGCCGGGAGTGGGCGAAGGTTCAGGGCCGGTTCGAGGACATCCTCATGACGATCCACCTCGGCGACACCGTCGAGCTGATCCGCCGAACCCTCGACCACGACGGCGTGTCGCCCAAGGGACGCAAGCTCATAGCCCAGCATGCCGCCGCGTCTGCTCGGGCCTGGACCGAACGCGGTCTCCAAGGCATCCTCGCCGCAGGCCACGACACGTTCACCCACGTGTACCCCCTGCACCCGTTGACAACGGTGGTCGCGCCGCTGCTCGCCGCGCAGATCGGGCAGCACGATCGCAGCATGACCGGGTTCATCGCGAACGACGAACCCCACACGGTGCGACGCTTCCTGCAGAGCTACGCATCGAATCGCCCCTCCTCGGCATCCACCGTCCGCATCGCCGACGCCTTCGACTACTTCTTCACCGCTGGCCGCACCACCATCCTGGCCTCGGCCAATGCGAGCCGGTGGATGGAGATCGACAACCGCATCGCCGAGGCCAACGGGCTCCCTGAGCAAGACCAGGTCATCCTCAAGACCATTGGCATGCTCAACCTCGTCGACGCCTCTGGCGCCCTGCGCGCCAGCATGGACACCATCTTGTTCGCCTTGAGCGACCCCATCACGCTCAACGACGCCACGGCCCGACAACTACTCGCCGACCAAGTCACGAACCTCGTCGACCGCGGCTTCCTCGTGTACCGACAGTTCAGCGACGAGTACCGGGTATGGCGGGGCAGCGACGTCGATCTCACTAGCCACATCGAGCAGCTGATCAACGCCTGCGACGACCACGCCGCGGTCAAGGCGATCTCGACCTACCTGCCGACGGCCGTTGTGGCGGGCAAGCACAGCCAACGCACCGGTATGCTGCGCCACTTCGTCACCAAGGCCACCGACGCAGGCTCGCCCGAGCTCATCGGGCCGTCCGCCACTGACGCCGAAGACGGACTCCTGCTGTTCCACTTCGGGGACGAATACACCATCCCCACGGTTCGAACCGACCGCCCTGTCATCGCCGGCGTGACCGCCCACGCCGAGAAAGTACTCAGTACCGCCCGCTACCTGCACGCTCTCCACGAGCTACCGGCCAACATCGAGCTCGACGCCGTGGCCAGTACCGAGGTCAGCGAACGTATCGCGCAGGCCAGCGCCGAACTGGCCACCCGGGTCGCAGAAGCCTTCTTGCCAAGCCAGCTAGCCCCCACCTGGTACCTGCTGCCGGCTAGGGCCGGGGCCGCCGTCTTCACAGCTGATGCCGAGACCATCAAGGGCCGAAGCCTCGCAGAGCTCGTCTCCAAGGCGTGCGAGAGCGTGTTCCCCCACGCTCCACACATCCGTAACGAGATGCTGGGCCGGCATAAGCTGACCAGCCAAGCAGCCAAGGCACGCCGTGAGCTGATCATCGCCATGATCACGGCACCCACCCATCAGTACCTCGGCATCGAGGGCTACGGGCCGGAACGCGCGATGTACAGCGGAGTCCTGGAATACCTCCAGCTGCACCGCCCCACCGATCAGCGCACCGACGACGACACCGAGCTGCTTCCATTCGGCTTCTGCGAACCGGAGCCCGGCAACTCGCTATACCCGGCCTGGACCGCCATGCAGCAGCAGATGCGGGCAGCCACCGCACAGCCGCTGAGGCTCGACGCCGTCTACGAACTGCTCGAAGCGCCTCCTTTCGGGATACGGCCAGGCGTCATCCCGGTCATCGTGCTGACCGCGCTCATCATCGGGAGCCAAGAACTCGCCCTCTTCGAGGAGGGCACCTACCAGACACGACTAACCGCTGCCCTCGCTGAGCGCATGATCAAGAGCCCGGAGCGGTTCGCGGTCAAAGCCATGGGCGTTCAAGCAGGTCCGCGCAAGACCGCAGTAACCGAGATCGCCCAGGTGATCGGTGCGCGGATGCCGGCAGCACCACCGATCAACGTCCGCAACGTCGCGCCTCTGACGCTCACGCGTGAGTTGCTCGACCGCGCCCGGAGCCTGTCCGCGTACGCCGATCACACCCAACAACTCCCCAAGCAGGCACGGGCCGTACGTCAAGCGCTCAAGACCGCTCGCGAACCCGACACGCTCCTGTTCACCGACCTGCCGTCCGCCCTCGACCTCGAGCCGATCCCAGCGAACGGTGAAATCGACGAGCAAGTCGCGCGCCGCTACGCCGAGTCGCTGAGCAAGGCGCTTACCGAACTCGGCCGGGCGGACGAACGTCTCCGCACACAAGTTGTCAAGGCCATCGCCGAGGCGTTCCACATGCCCACGAATCTCGGCAAGCTACGTCAGCGCCTTGCGGTCTACACCCGACACCTCGCCGATGTGAACCTGGTCGAGGCAAAACTCCGTGGTGTCATCACTCTCGCTCAAGAGACCACGCTCAGCGATGAGGAATGGCTCGACCCGTTCGTCGTCCGGATCGTTGGCCGCGGGCTCTCCGACTGGCGTGATGGTGACATCAGCACCTTCACCAACGAGGTCCGGGCGGCCGCTCGCGCTATCGAGCGGCTGGCTAACCTGCACCAGCCCACGACGGCCGAACCGACCGACGCTACTTTTGTCTCCCAGGCGATCACCGTTACCCAGGCCGACGGACACGAGCTCCACACCGTCGTCCACCTCTCCAACGACGAACGTGCCAGCGCGCAGGCCCTGCTGCCGGAGGTGATCGCCCTAGCTCGCAGGAAGATCAGCGAGAACGGCGAGCGGGCACTGCTCGCCCTGCTGGCCGAAAGTGTCATAGTCGAGAGGGACGCTGGCAGCGACGACGCACCATCCACGCGAAGGAAGTCGACCCGATGACTGCACCCCGGCAACGTACGCCCGGCGACACCCGCCACGTCCTCGGCATCTCGGGAGGTAAAGACTCCTCCGCCCTCGCGATCTACATGCGCACGAAGGTGCCGCAGATGGAGTACTTCTTCTGCGACACCGGTGCCGAGCTCCCCGAGACGTACGACTACCTCAACCAGCTCGAAGCGGCCCTCGGTAAGCAGATCGTCCGACTGAACGCCACCCGCGACTTCGACCACTGGCTGCAGGTCTACCAAGGCACCCTTCCAAGCGCGTCCATGCGGTGGTGCACCAAGAACCTCAAGATCAAACCGCTTGAGGAATGGCTAGGCGACAGCCCCGCCATCTCGTACGTCGCCATCCGCGCCGACGAGAACCGTCTCGGCTACGTCAGCACCAAGCCCAACATCAAGGCTGTATTCCCGTTCCGGGAAGACGGCATCGACCGTGACGGAGTCAACCGAATCTTGGAGGAGTCCGGAATCGGCCTGCCGGCCTACTACGAGTGGCGCACCCGTTCCGGCTGCTACTTCTGCTTCTTCCAGCGCAAACACGAATGGGTTGGCCTCGCCGACCGACACCCGGAGCTGTTCGAACGCGCCGTTGAATACGAGGACAAGGTCAACTACCAAGCCACGGCGATGCGCGGCCGTCAGTACACGTGGTCACAGGGTGAGTCGCTGCGCGACCTTCTCGAACGGCGCGATGTGATCGAAGAGCGACATGCCGCCGCTCTTGCTCGCGCGGCAGCCAAGCCCCGCCCCAATCTGCCCCTCATCGAGGTGCTCACCGACGCCCTCGACGAGGACAACGACGAGGCGGGCTGCGCCGTCTGCCACCTCTAAACGTCGGCCTCCACTGGCACCGTCAGGAACAGCACGTCTGGGTCCCGCGCCAACCTGTTATACGGCTGCTGCCACCAGGCCTTAGCCACTGCCGTGTCCGCAAATGCCCCAACCGCAGCCCCACGCCGACTTTCCGCATTTACGATTAGCGCTATCACCATGCCATCCCCCTTAGGCTCCGATGGACCCAACAGCGCGGACACCAACTTCGGTGGCAAATGGACCAGCAGATCTGGATTCCGGAAGGTGCCGGTCGACCGCTGAACCTCCGAGGGCGGGATCATGGCTGCAACGAGTTCAGCTTCTCCGCCATCGGAGTGCTTGACCAGAAAGGAAACATGGCCTGCATCAGTTATACGTGCTTTCAGAATCACTTCATCTCCAGTGGGCTAGCCCTCTTGCTGGACAGTGACCCCTGAATATGCAACTCAGTCAAGTCAGCCTACTGATGTTGGACGTTTAAACTAGCGCTAAGTGAGCGTACCGAGCCCTACGCGTGGCGTGGCCGGATGAGTAGAACAGGGGGCGGATGCTTCCTGCTGCGTGTACTCTTCGGTCCTCGGCTACGAACCGGCAGAATCGTGAGCTATGGACAGCGCCCAGGTGATTCCCCGCCACCAGACAGCGATCGCCCGTCAGCACCTGTCCAAACCTATCGCGCTGGCAATGGCGGATGGCGTCCTGAGCGCTAACTCCACGCTGTTCGACTATGGCTGCGGACGCGGCGGAGACGTCGCGCGCCTCCAGGCCATGGGCTACACCGCCCACGGCTGGGACCCAGGACACAGCCCCAACGCCGAACGGCATGCAGCGGACGTGGTCAACCTCGGGTACGTCATCAACGTCATTGAAGACCCCACCGAACGGGCTCAAACGTTGGCATCAGCCTGGGCTTTGGCCCGGCAGGTACTCGTCGTCGCAGCCCGACCCGACTGGGAAGCACGAACCGTCACCGGCCGCCGTCACGGCGACGGGATCATCACCAAGCGCGGCACCTTCCAGAAGTTCTACAGTCAGGCGGAACTACGCGACTGGATCAACGTTCAGCTGCGCACCGACTGCATCGCCGCCGCGCCTGGCGTCTTCTACGTCTTCCGTCAGGACTCTGACGCCCAAACCTTTCTAGCGTCGCGTACTCGGCACCGACCCGCACCCGCGAGCCGGCCACGCCGTCGGCAAGCCCTCTACGACGTCCACCGCGAAGACATGGACGCGCTGGCGGCCTTCATCGCCCGTCGTGGCCGAGTCCCCGATCCAGAGGAGATTGCCGGAACAGCAAGTCGGCTTCTGGGCGCCTTCCCTTCGCTGAAACAAGCTGCAGCGCTGTTACGGGATGTTACCGGCAGCCAAGACTGGGACAGGGACCTTACGCGAGCTCGCCATCAAGCAGAACGAGATCTCCTGGCTTACCTCGCACTCGCCGCGTTCCGAGGCCGACCCAAGGCGTCGGATCTACCCAAGGGCGTAGCGCTCGACGTACGAACGCTATTCGGATCCTACCGAGCTGCCTGCTCCCAGGCGGACGAACTGCTACACGCCATCGCCGATCAAAAGGCATTGAACAATGCATGCAGTCGGTCCGATATCGGAAAGTTAACGGCCGACGCCCTGTATGTGCACGCTACGGCAATTCAGTTGCTTGATCCGCTCCTCCGTGTTTATGAAGGATGCGCCCGGACGCTCACCGGGACAGTAACGGAGTGCACAATCATCAAGTTCTCGCGGATAATGGCCAAGGTATCCTACCTCTCGTATCCAAACTTCGACAAGGCACCACACCCCGTATTGGCAACGTCCTTGAGAGCAGATCTTAGGAAGCTGTCCGTCAAATACACTGACTTCCGCAGCTCAACCAACCCGCCCGTTCTTCATCGTAAAGAAGCGTTCGTCCCCCTTGACTACCCCGGCCGCGACAAGTTCGCCCGGCTGACCAAGCAGGAAGAGCGCGCCGGACTGCTGCAAGAGCCCGTGACCATTGGCACTCAAACCGGGTGGGAGCAGCGGCTACAGGAACGGGGCTACCGGCTAGCCGGGCACCGCATCGTCCGCATCACGACGGCGCCCGCTCCTGAGGTATTCCAGTAACGTTGTTCAGCACCCAGTTGGTGAACGACCAACAGCGACGGCGGCGTCGTTTTTCCCCATTGTCGAGGCTCCCCTGTTTCGCCGTAAGGCCAAACAACGGCGGCAGACGCCGCCCTCTATCTGTTATTCCTAACGAGCCTTCACCGCATGCCACGTCGCGGCGAGGCCCACGGTACCATCGAACATGATGTGGACCTCGATTAGGTCAAGGTACTCGTCCCCGCCTTACTCGGATGCCCTTCATGCCAACATTGGCCACAACCGCTCGACCGCAAGCTCAGCTAGGCGCTGTCCTCGCTGTGCCACATACGAGTGGGGCAGGGGCGACACTGCCTGCTTGTCGAGAAATTCACAGAACGGAAGGTATGAGGCCGACTGTAGAACATTCTTTGTCTTCGGCGCGAGCCCTGGTAATTGCTGCTGCATGTGCGTCAGCCGTGCATTTGGATCGGTCTCGGATAGGACTGCATAGATGCATCTTTTGTATGGCCACGTCTTATTTCCGATGAGCTCATTGAGGTCAACCGGCATTAGCGTGAGGTTCCCGAGACGGTCCGTGAGGCCCTGGTCGTAGATTGCCTGGTCGTAGGAGGTGTCACCCTGGGCGAGATTCTGCGGTGCGATGTGCTCGACCGAGTAGTGGGAGTCCCAGGCCTCGGAGGTCAGAGCTCGGAAGGACCCGGGAACGCCGCGCCGAACCAAGCCGGGCGCCGAATAATCTTCGATCCGGTCGTCATGGGCGCACAGCAAGATGAACTTCGCGAGTTGCTTGCTGGTCTGGTAAAGCGGTTGCACTGTCACCTTTACGACCCAGTCCGCCTCGGCACTTATGTTCCCCCGCGTCGACAGGAGGCTCTTCAAGGCTGCACGGACCTCCGTGGCTGCGGGCAGGGTCGCCGAAGCACCAGCGCGCCTCGCCATGGCCGGAAGCCCCGTCGCGGGGTGGCCGGTGACCATTAGCTTGCGGTGGACATCGTCGATCCCCCTCGTCGTCGCCCGCGACGTCCGCCAGAGCACCCAGAAGGCAGTCACGGCTCGCAAGACGCTCATGAACTCACTTCGGCTAGCGGAACTCGGGCAAGCGGCCCACTCCGAGTAATAACGCGCAAGCAGCGCAAGGACGACTGTATGGTTAGTCGATCGCAATACCTCCAAGCACAAGCGGTCCAAGTCGGTGCCGGATGACATAAGCGGGGATGTGCCGTTACGAGGCCAAACCTCGAAGAGGAAGGCCGAAACGTCGGCAAGCTGATCCGCGAAAGCCCGGGCCCCTTCGACGCTTCCATTCGGGGGCGCCACGGACTGGAACTGGAGGCGGAGGTACCGCCGTTGATCAAGAAGAGTACGCGGCAGTTTTCGCCCCGTGTCCGCCAGCGCGAACGCGGTGAGCATGTCGGCTGACAACTTCCATCGGTCGTCCGCACGCATGGAGGGTGGGAAATAGGACTCGACGCGACCGAACGCCGCCGCCGAAGGCGAGGTGCTGTAGTTCGTGATTCCGCCTTCGCTGCGAACGACCAACGGCTTTAGCGTCTCCAAGGCAGTCAGGGGCTGTCCGGTGGTGTTGAGGGGTTCGAACAGCGCGAAAGCGTAATCCTCGTCGGGTGCCTTGACGTCGATGACTAGCACCCCGTTTAAGAGGAATGACGCAAGGACTAGGAGACGTGCGGCTGATTTCCGATGGTCATCTAGCGCGTCTGGGTCGACCACAGGAGCCGAATTGGACCCGATGAGGGCTTTCGCCATGCCGATGTCCGAAAGAAATTGAAGCTCTGTAAGGACATCACAATCAACCTCATCCGCACCAATTCTTAGGTCATCGATGTGACCGGCGATCACCCGGAGCACCAGGTCCAGATGCAGCCGATCAGAGGGCACCGGTATCGCGGCATGTTGCTGATTCTGGATCCGGTAGCGCGCCGCCTCCATCAGTAGCCAGGCCATGTCGCTCTCATAGATAGCATGAGTAGCGTCATTACCCCATACGTCACTCACTTGGCGAATCAGCCGGGGCTTCATGTTGAACTCGCCGGCGCCTGAGTAGGTCTTGAAAGCGATTGCGTCGAGGAGTTCGTCGCGCCGCTCGCCCAGCGTGTTTAGCAACCAGATGTCGAGTGGGTTCTTAGACCCGGCGTCAATCTGCTGCTGGAGCCAACGCATGTCGTCAGAGACGGACCTCGATAGAACCACGAACACGGTGAGTAGCGTCGAAAGCCGCTGCTGGCCGTCTACGACCTGGAGCACCGTCGTCGGAAGCGCATCCACATGCTTTGGCATCACGCTGTCTCTGTCACTGACGAGGATCACCGAGCCCAGGAATGTCGAGGGCGTCTTCCCCTGCGCGGCCCTTGTGATCCCTTGCTCTAGATCCTCGAACAGCCGACTGATCTCGTCCTTACCCCAGGTGAAGTCGCGCTGGTAGGCAGGAACATAGAATCCCTGCCCCGGCTGCAGGATCAGCTGGCGAAGCGTCGATGGATCGGCGGTGAAGTTGCTTGGCATGCGAGAACCTACCTCGATGATGGACCGTGCTCGGCGCGATCGTCGTCCTCGATCTTACGGACCAGAGGGTGACGGGATCGAGTACCTTCGAGCACGCAAGATCAAAAGGGTTTGAGCTGCGGGAACGCGCGTATGGACCCTCGTCTGTCGTCGGGCCTGTGTGGATCGTGGGTGTATTGCGAAGGTCATGGAGGCATCGACTCTCGGCGCATTCCGGC
The DNA here is from genome assembly GCF_900109115.1 of Micromonospora phaseoli. Taxonomy (GTDB): domain Bacteria; phylum Actinomycetota; class Actinomycetes; order Mycobacteriales; family Micromonosporaceae; genus Micromonospora; species Micromonospora phaseoli. The sequence continues at coordinate 10,287 of NZ_FNYV01000005.1, read as the reverse complement.
CGGCTGGCGCTTACGATGGTGCTCCGATGTGCGGCGCGGAGCCCACACGAACCTGGCAAGGTGAGCAGACCGGCACCGCCGTTGCCTCTGCCGGCGCTCTTCTGCACACGCCCTGGCGTCCCTGGCCGCGGGTCGCTTACGGACGCGGGCACAGTGCCTCCGGCGCTACGTAGTGGCGAATTCGTTTGCCGATACAGCGAGCTGTCCGGATGATGCGAATGCCATCCCGTCGGAAGTGCAGGAGGCATGGTGCGCGCCACGTTGATGGATCGTGCGGACGACGATCAGATCGACCTCATCCTGGCGCATCCGGCGCACCAGGAGACCCTGCGCGCCCTGATGGATCTGATCCGGGCATTGCGCGCCTGCCGCTCTGCCGAGGACATGTACCACTTCCAGAGTCGGCTCCGCGGCATGGTCCTTGACATCGAGCGGCACCGCGCCGCGATCAGCCAGCAGATCAAGCGACTGGATAGGCGCCGCAACCTCAGCGTTGACGCGCCCGAGCTCGGCACAGCCCTCGACCGCACCGACCGGGAATCCTGGGTGTTGGAAGGCGACGTCTACGAGCGGATCTGGCGCCAGCTCAAGTCGATCGCGGACGCACTCGCCTGGAAAGTCTTCGGCTACCAGCGCAACATCATCGTGGCGCTGTCGCGCGCCGATGCTCCCGGCCCGATGTACGGCAAGACCGGCCTGGCCGCAGAGCTGGAGGTCATCGAGACCGCGTGGCGCGAGAACCGGGAGTTCGTGCTGCACCACGACCTGACCAACGTCATCCGTGTCGGCGACGTCACCGTCCTCGGCCGTGACGGCTGGGCCTGGCTCCGCGAGATCAAGACCAACCAGCGGTACCGAGTTCCTGCCCAGGAGCGGCTGCTGGCCGACACCTCGCAGGTCCTCGCCGACGAGACCGGCGAGTTGCCCAGCGGCTACGCACCGGTGCGCACCGCCATCGACTACCGCACCGACTTGGCGGGCCTGCGTGACATCCTCGGCTTGGCGCACGCGCGGACGGGTATCGCCGGAGGCGTGGTCTCGTCCGGCCGCGCGGTCGTCGCGGCCAGTCAGTTCACCGCCGCCGGCCGGTACACCGCTGATGAGTTCGGCACTCGGTTCAGCGCCGAACTCGACCGGGTCCGCCGACGCATCGGCGCCGACGACCCTGGGCACACGCTGACGCTGCTGAGCATCGACCAGGCCGGTCGTACTCTCGTGCGCCCACCCTGGGCGATTTACCCGATCGAAGCCGAGGTCGCGGCCAGCCTCATCGCCGACGGCATGTTCTTCGCCGTCTGCATGAACCCGAACAAGATCATCGACTCGCTGGCCAAGGCTGGTGTCGAAGCGTCCTGGCTGCAACGTCTCGACGGCACCGAGGACCCCTCGAAGCCGTTGTTGAACGTCGCCGTACGGTCGGGCAACCGGCTCTGGTCGACATCCCTGAACTTCGCCGCGATCGCGGAGCTGATGCTCGAGCTGATCGATCTCCGCACCTGGAGCCAGCAGGTCGCCGCGATGCTCAGTGGCGAGTTCGCTGCCGGCACGCGGCCCTGGCCGTGCTTCGCCAGGGAGGCCAGAGTCTGGGCCTGATTGCCCGGACGCCGGCTGTTTCGCTCAGTGCCATCGCCCGGCGGATCGGATCGGCTCGCGAAGTGGCGATGGCGCCGTCAGACAGGGATAGGCCGTTGTGATCAACGCTGAGCGTGTGTTCTCGGCGCTGCCGGTCAGCAGGGTGAAGCCGGTGCACCTCCGCCGCCCGGGTAAAGGAGGTCATGACAGGGTTCCGGGCTGGGCGGGGCCGGTGATCCAAAGGGTGTGGAGGGAGCGGGCAGCGGCGGCGCAGGCGGCGACGTATTCGTCGTCGGTGAGCAGGGGGCGGAGGAGAGGGCGCAGGATGTTGGAGACGTAGTAGCGGGGTTGGCGGGTTTCGGGGTCGGTGCCAGCTTCGAGGAGGCCGAGTTGGGTGGCGCGTTGCATGTGCCGGGCAGTGTCGGGGTGGTCGTGGATGGCGTGGACGGTCTCGCCAGGGACGGGCAGTTCAACCACGTTGAGTTTGGCGAGCATCCGCTGAAGCTCGGGGTCTTGGGCGCCGAGGAGTTTGGTGGCGAGGATGGTTTCGCGGAATCGGTCGGATTCGTGTTCGATCGCGGCGATGAGGCCGCCGATGTCGAGGGTGGGGTCGGCGACGATCCGGTCGAGCCAGTCGAGCAGGCGCGGGTTGCCGGCTGCGGCCGCAATCGCGCGGTCCCGGGTACCAGGGTCGAGGAGCGAGCCGTAGCGCAGGTTCGGCAGATTGGCGATCTTCTTCGCCTGCTCGACGTCGATGAGGGTTTCCAGTGCCTCGGCGGCGATGCGGATGCCGGCGGGGGTGGGGAACCGGTAGCGGCTGGTGATGATGACCCGGCTCGGGCTGTCGGTCTCGCGGATGGCGGTGAGCAGGGCCGGAAGGATCTCGGCCATCGCGGCGGAGAGGATGTGGCCGCCCTCGCGTTCGTCGAGGTTGCCGTCCTCAAAGTCGTCGAACACGAACAAGCACGGGGTCTGGCCGAGCGGTCCGTCGACGTCGAGCAGGAATCGCAGTCGGACGGCCAAGGGAACCTGATCGTTGCCCAGGACATGGTCGGCCTCGGCCTGCTGCTCCAGCGCCGGAAAGCGGACCTTGGTGGTGAGCTCCCGGAACTTGGTGAGGTCAACGCGGCCGAACCACACGGCGCGCTGGTGGGTGGGCATGCGCTCCAGCAGTCGGGAGGCGAGACTGCTCTTGCCCAACCCTCCCATGCCGGACAGGACCAAGGCCTCGGCCCCGCCGGGCTCGTGCAGGGGCTGTCTCAGGGTCCGCAGGCAGCGTTGGATGACGCGACGGCGGCCGACGAACGCGGCGCGGGCGGCGACCCGGGACAACTGGGTCTGCGGATCCAGGAATTCTTGGTCGGCAGCCCGGACCTGAATCCGTGTCCGCCCTTTGGTGTTGAGGGGTGTGACCATCGGGGCGAGCGGGGAGCGGTCGGCGTAGACGCGCAGCAGGTGCCAGCTGCCGCGCTGGTTCGTGTAAAGGTGCTGGCGGGCCTCGATGACAGCCTGGTCAAGCGCCTGGCCGCCGGCGAGGGCCCGGTAGAGTTCGGCGGCGAAATCGGTCGCGGAGACGTCGCCGACGGGCAGCGCCCAGCCGAGCACCGCGGGCGCCCCGGCGCGGACCAGGCTTTCGCTCATCGAGGGAAACGCGCCCCGGTCGGGGGCGTCGCCGGTGAGGCAGCCGGAGACGAAGACCAGCCGGGGCCAGTACCCGGCCATCGCCTGGGCGATCTGATCGGCGGTGGCGGTGGCGGACCCGCCGAACTCGTTCTCCACCACAAAGGTGGGCTGTCCCGTAGCGGTGGTCGCGTGGCCACTCAGATGCACCACGTCGAAATAGCCCTTACCGTAGTCGCGGGCGAGGAACCGCAATCCTTCTAAAGTCCCGCTCTCCTCAACGACCAGATCGGTGCCGGTCCGCGAGGTCGCGGCCAGGATGGCCGCCTCCTCCGCCTCATAGTTGAGCACCGGCTCGACACCCTCCGGGGAGGTCGCCATGAACAGCACACGCAGCGGCCGATTCCCCGGCGTGACAGGAGCCTGCAGGGCCGCACCAGTGCCGACGGCCCGGACCGGCAGCAGCGGCGCGGGTCCAGCGACAGTCAGGAACGAGCCGTCCTGGCACAACAGCTCCCAGGGCAGGTGCCGCAGTCGCTGCTCCGCGGTGATACGCAGGATGGCTCCGGGCGGCCGGTCCAGGATTGGGGTCAGCCATCGCTGATCACCGTCGACGAACGCGGCCAGCTTCGCGCCGAGATCACGCAACCGCGGCGAGCCGTACACCCGCTGCGCGACCGCGTCCTGGCTGTAGTCACGCTCCACTAGGTCGATCAGCTGGTCGACGGCCGCCCGGTCCAGGCCACGGGTTCGCGGCACGTCCCCCTCCGCGGACAGGCGCACCTCGCAGTAGCTGGAGGTCTGCTCGAAGATCTCCAGCTCGAACGGGTTCAACTGGCTCACCGATCGTCTCGGCCGTCAGCGCTGCGGCGTTTCAGCCTGCTGGAAGACAATCTCCAACCGCTGCTGACTGACGTCGGACAGGGTCAGCTGGGTACCGTCACCGAACAATATCTTCACGGTCCCACCCTCCTGACGCTTGGAATGCCACCACTCCCAGATGGTCTTGGCCGTGCCGACGCCGGAGAACACCAGCCCGATCACGGCGATCGCGGTCGCAGCCGACCGGTCCACCTCGACCGGCGACACACGCTCACCGGGTTCAGCGTTCGCGGCCAGCACGGCGTGCAGATCCTCGGCCCACCGCGCGGCCTGCGCCCCTGAAACCTCAAGTGTGGCAGTACCCATTGCCTAGCCCTTCTGTTCCTGGAGGTGCATGAGAAACGCCCGCATCGCTTGCAGCGATGAATGTTCTGTCACCTCGGCCAGCGCGACCGCTTGGCGCTGGATTTCGATGGCATCATCGGTGCGCGCCATCTGCGCAAGCAGCACCGCCATGTTGTAGCTCACCGTCGCTTCTTTGCTGCGGTCGCCTACGGCGCGCACAAGGCCAAGGACCCCATGCAGCGCGTCCATCGCCCCCGTCAGATCACCCTGCTGAGCCCTAATGCTCGTGATGTTGTTGAGGGTGCTGGCTTCGCCGTCGCGGTCTCCTGTCTCCCTCTGCATGGGCAGGGCCTGCTGGAGGTACGCCAGGGCTTGCTGGCCGTACCCGAGCCCGGCGTACACGGCGCCGATGTTGTTGAG
>NZ_FNYV01000005.1:0-5264 GCF_900109115.1 Micromonospora phaseoli | reverse complement strand
GCTTCGCCAGCGCGATCGCCGACCTCCCGCCGAATGGGCAGCGCCTGCTCGAAGTAGGTCACGGCGTGCTGCCGATCCCCGAGCCCGACGTACACGAGGCCGATGCTGCTGAGGATAATGGCTTCGCCAGCGCGGTTGCCGACCTCCCGCGTGATGGGCAGAGCCTGCTGGTAGTAGGCCAAGGCCTGCTGCCGGTCCCCAAGCCTGGCGTACACGGCGCCGATATTGCTGAGAGCGGCGGCTTCATCGGCGCGATCGCCGACCTCCCGCTGGATCGGCCTGGCCTGCTGGAAGTAGGCCAGGGCCTGCTGCCAGTCCCCGAGCCCGTCGTAGACAAGGCCGATGTTGTTGAGGGTACTGGCTTCGCCGGCGCGGTTGCCGACCTCCCGCGTGATTGGCAGGGCCTGCTCGAAGTAGGTCGCGGCCTGCTGCCGATCTCCAAGCCCGGCATACACCAGGCCGATATTGCTGAGAGCGGCGGCTTCATTGGCGCGGTCGCCCACGTTGCGATACAGGCTCAGTGCCTGTTCGTAGTCGGCCAGCGCGAGCTGAGGCTGCCCAGTGGCGGACCGGGCCCAGCCGCGGTGGTAGAACGCCCCGGCATCCGGGCCCAGGGTCAGAGTCGCGCTGGCCAGCGCCGCGGCATCCGCGAACCGGGACATCCGCAGCCATACCCGTGCCACAAGATCCCCGACGTTCCGGGCGATGACCGGCTCCCGACCGGCCACCGCCAGCCGGTGCACCTCCACGGCTCGGGTGAAGATGACGGCGGGGTGGCCTCGATCCAGCGACTCCGGTCCCGCCAGCCCTGCATCGTTCATCAGGCCTAGCGCCCTCCCTGCCTCGGCTCTGCAATCTACGAACAGCTCTACTCCGTAACGCATCCACCCAAGAACGTCGAGGCGGCTCGGGGGAACCGCGATCGCCGCAGCATCACCCGTAGCCATGCACCCTGACACACCGGGTCACGATCGAACAACCGCAAACTGAGATGCGACAGGACCATCCATCCAGCGCCTCGGCTGCGCCGTATGCGCCTACGGCGATGATGCTCGCCGTGTTGGGACTGATCAGGCTGCCAACTGGGCCCACGGGTGGGCGGGTGTCGGAGGCGGTCCGAGTGCCGCCTGCAGGCGACCGTGTTCTCGGCTCAGCGCGGTCCTGAGCCCAGGGCGGTCTAGGGATTGCTCGAGCCTCCTAATGATCGTGCACATCCGGGTGAGGTCGAGATCCGTCGGGGCGGGCAGGTCCAGTCGGTGGGCGACAGCATGGACGGCGTCGTTGGTGCGGCGTACCGCATGTCGTAGGCCACGGAGGTAACTGGAACGGGGCGGGCGGCTCTGGCGAACGACCTGACCGGTAGACGTGATGGTGTCGCGAAGCGGGACGTCCCAGGCATGGTTGGCCGCGTCCTGTGGGGCCGCCCCGTTCTGCACGAGCGCGTCCGCGAGGAGCGGGGCAAACGTTGTCGGGTACAGGAACGTTCGGTCGCTGTCGGGTCCCGGTCCGTAGAGGGTGGCGGCCAGGCGTGCTGTGGCAGCCAGGATCGTGAAGGTTGGCAGGTCGTCGCCCAGGACCACGGACCATCGTTCGATGGTCGGCTCGGTGGCGGCGGCCTCGACCAGAGCGAGTCCGATCCGCGAGAGCCGTTTGGCGCTGCGGGAGTCGAGGGTGATCGTGGCGTGGGCCGGGCCGCGGTCGATCGAGTCGATGACGAGCCCGGTGGCGTTGAACAGCTTCGCCAGACGGATGTTTCTGACGATCGCCGCGCGGGGTGGTGCGGTCCGGTCGATCGCGCGGCCCAGCTCCGGTAGACACCCGCGGGCCAACGCCACACCGGCCTGGTAGCCCCGAGCCGCAGCCCAGGCGCGTTCGGCGGTCCTGTACACGTCGTCGAGGTCGACGGCTTGGTCGCCGAACACGGCGGTCTCGTTCTCAGGGTCCCAGTACAGGTCCTCGTGGGCTCGGGCGTTGCGCCACAACGGCACGATCATCTCGGCGATCATGAGGCACAGCGGTGTCTCATCCTGACGGGCGAGTAGTCGGCTCCTGATCTCGTTCAGGCCGGCGGAGGCCGGTGTCGCCTCGCCCAGGAGTCGCAGGACGCCGACGGCCGCCACGCGGAGCGGGCCTTCGCTTACAGCTCGGTACAGCTCGCCGACAGCCCGCGCGAAGAGGTCGGCGTCCGTCGCGGCCATGACGGCACGCTGGGCGTCCATGACCCCCAGGTGAGTCGAGTAGGCGACCTTGTCACGGTCAAGCATCTCAACGATCGCGGCGGCGGTGGCTGCGACGTCTGCCGCCGCACAGTGGTGGATCAGATCGCAGGCGGACCGGGCGGCGCGGTGGGCAACGAGGGGATGGCCATCCGTGGCGAGGGCGAAAGGATGAAGACCGCCGTCCAGTTCCTCAATGATCCCCCGGTCTCGGCGGGCGAACCCGAGCAGCTGCATCGTGATCCGGCCGAGCTGGTCTTGACGGTCGTGGAACGCGGCCCGAAGCCCCGTGCCGATCCTGAGTGTCGTACCACCGATCTCGCTGGCCGAGACTCCGTACACCCTGGCGATCGGATCCTCGTCGCCCGCAGCGGCCTGCAGCGCCGCGACGAGACCGTCCTCCGCGTCAGCGAGCGCCGATCCGCCGTCGCGATCACCGGCTCCATGTCCAGCCGCCAGGCTGTCGAGCAGGTAGACCGTGCCGTCACAGGCGGCCTCGATGGCCTTTGCGATCGCGGCGTGGGGTCCTGGATCAGGCGGCTCGAACCATAGGACATCGGCGGCGGCGCGACGAACCGTGCGGACGGAATCGATCAGTTTGGCAGCGGCGGGCGGCAGACTGCGGCCAACCGCACGGGTATCCCCGCTAGCGGCGGCGCGGACGTCGACCGTCGCGCGACCAGCCTGCCGGACGTGTTCGATCAGTGCGGAGTCCTCGATGACAGCCTGCCATTGGACGGTCGTCACCGGAATGGGTTCCGTCGCCCAAGCACGAGGCGTCAGAGCGCGCCAGGATCCTGGATCGATCGATCGCAAGGCCGCACGAACAGCACGAGCGGTCCTTTCGTCCGGAGCCGCCAGCACGGCACCATCCATCGGATCACCTACCAGTGACGTGTCGGGTGAGCGGGAGGCTACGGGCTGCACGCAGCTTCCCGCAATCGCCATGCGAATGCGTCCGCCGTCCGGCTAGTCGCCGACGTCAATCGCATAGCGGGGGTTCGTGGTTGCCGTGGCGTGACGGGTGCGGCCCGCTTCCTCTCGGCCTGCCAACGGCGACCAGAGGTCTTCGCGGGCACTCGGCCAGCCTTCTTGCCGTTACGCGCAGGTGTGGAAGCATGGCGCCATGGATGCCCTGCCCGGCTCCACGATGCCGCCTGCCTCGGTGCGGGGGTTGTTGGACCTGCTCGAGGAGGCGAAAGGGACTGTGCAGGTTCTGGATCCGCCGGAAGAGGTGAGGGCGGCCTGGCCTCGGCTGATCCATGCTTTGCGGTCTGGCGGGCACGTGCCCAAGGGCTGGCATCTGGTTCACCGCGGCCGAAACACCGGTGACCTAGTGATCGAGCTACGGCGGGGTCCGGGCCCGCATAGCAGTGCTCCAGTTCGTCTTCGGCCTGGAACAACGGACGCCCGTCCATCTCTGCCCCGCAGACGTCGTAGCTGACCAGATCAGGATCGCTGCCGACCCTGAGGCGAGCGCCGCTCGTCATCAGACCGAACGCGCCACCGGAGAGCCGGGCTGCTGTGGTGTGGCCATCATCGTGGTCGAGCACGAGCCGATGGACGCGCCCGCTGACCCGGCCCCTGACGCTGACGTTTCCACCGTGCACAGAATCGAGGACCTGCGTCGGCATCTCGTGCGCCGCCTTCGGCGGCAGGTCCCGCTCCGCTAGAGCTGCTCCCGACGGCTCAGCCACTCACGGGGCGGAGACCTCTCAGCCCTGACACCCTCGATGGCTCACGGTTCGATGACGGAGTGGAACAGCAGGAGGGCGCTGCCGGCGGCGCCGCCACCTACGAGCACCGCCGACGGGACCGAGTGGTCCACGAGGTAGGACATGCCGCCAGCGAGCAGACCGGTGATGAGCGTCAGGAGCAGGATGAGGGCGGTGCGGACGGTCATCAGCGGGCCGGGAGATGGCGTCATGACAGACCTCCCATCGGTTGTTGTTAGCTAAACCCTGCCCGAGCCACCGGACGCGGCAACAGCCCGTCATGGCGGTTCCGTGGCGCCCGCTGGACACCACTGGACACGAGCGAACTGCCGTATCGTGGCCGAATGAGGGTCAATGTGGCTGTGCTGGCCAAGGCGCAGGGCCTCGGGGATGACTTCGATAGTCTTCAACGCCTGCGCAGAGGTAGGGGCATCACTGGCCCCGATGACCTCTCCTATCTATCCGACTACATCAAACGGCGGATGCTGCGTATTGAGAGAGACACAGAGAGCGAACTCCGACGCGGCCTGGACAACCTCAGGCAGCTCATCGACAAGTCACCCCCGCACGAGCGGGAACTGCTACGGCTGTGTTTCAACATCGATCGCGCCTTTGGCAACTTCAACTGGCTGGAACGCGCCGAGAACTTCACGATCGACCATGAGTGGATCGGCAGCTCGCGCAACGTCCGCCATCGCGCGGACCTCGCTCTCCTGCAGCTGCTGATGCGCACCCGCCCGGCCGCCGAGCTCGAACCATTCTCCGCCGCAGACGGCAAGGACGTTGGAGGCTCCCGCGGCAATTCGGTGAGCGCCCTGACGTTCTTCGCCGAGGACTACGTCCGCAACAGCCCGCGTTTTGCGGCGTCATGGGAGGCGGCGCATGCCGTCGACATGTGCGGCTTTGGTCACAACCGGATGGCGGTCGCCTACTCGGCGGAGATCGGCCGGATCCTCAAGTCGGGCGGTCGCGTCCGGGTGCTAGGGCGTGTTTCATAAGTGGCTGCGTAGCCAGGTGTCGATGGTGGCGATGATGATGGTGGCTTCGTAGCGGACGGCGAGTTTGTCGTAGCGGGTGGCCAGGGCGCGGTGTTGTTTGAGTTGGTTGATGCCGCACTCGACGGCGTGGCGTTGCTTGTAGGTGTGCGGGTTGAAGGCGGGTGGTCGGCCGCCGCGTGAACCTCGGGCTGCCCGGTTTCGGACCTGGTCGGCTTTGATCGGGATGGTGGCCTTGATGCCCTTCGCGCGTAGCCAGGCGCGGTTGGCCGCGGAGCTGTAGGCCTTGTCGCCCAGGACCCGATCTGGTCGGGTCCTGGGTCGGCCTCTTCCTGGGC
>NZ_FNYV01000007.1 GCF_900109115.1 Micromonospora phaseoli | reverse complement strand
ATGATCGACACTGCGGAGATGTACGGTGGCGGCGCTGCCGAGGAACTCGTCGGCGAGGCGATCGTCGGGCGACGCGCCGACGTCTTTCTGGTCGACAAGGTGCTGCCGTCCAACGCCAGCCGACGGGGAACCGTGCAAGCCTGCCGCCGCAGCCTGCAACGACTCGGCGTCGACCACATCGACCTCTACCTGCTGCACTGGCGTGGCACGCATCCACTCGCGGAGACGATCGAGGCGTTCGCCGAACTCGTCGACGCCGGCGACATCGGGCAGTGGGGGGTGAGCAACTTCGATCTTTCCGACATGACCGAGCTGTTCGAGGCGGGCGGAAACTCCTGCGTCACCAATCAGATCCTGTACAACCTCACCCGCCGCGGTCCCGAGTACGACCTGCTGCCGTGGCTACGCGAGCACCGGATCCCGGTGATGGCGTACTCGCCGATCGAGCAGGGCCGACTGCTCGGCCACCCCCAGATCGCGGAGGTCGCCGCCCGGCACGGGGTCACGCCCGCTCAGGTGGCGCTGGCCTGGTTGTTGCGGCAGGAGAGGGTCGCGGCCATCCCTCGATCGTCCAATCCCGAACACACCCGCGAGAACGCGGAAGCACGCGACCTGTATCTGACTGAGGAGGACGTGGCGGCCCTCGACACGGCGTTCCCGCCGCCGGCCGGCCCGCAACCGCTGGAGATGTTGTAGCGTCACCGACCGTTTCGGCAGACGGAGCCGCGACGTAACCCGGCCACTGCTTCAACAACCCCGACAGCAGGCGACCAGACGGTACGTCCGGCACCCGGAGATCCAGCCGGTGGCTACCCAGCGGCGCCCGCGATAACCGGTCACCGGCCGCGAGCAGGGGCGGTGGAGCCGCGCACCACCAACTCCGGCTCGAAGAGCAGTTCGTCGGTGAGCACCCCGCCACCCTCGATCTGGGTGACCAGCAGGTCCACCGCCGCCTGCCCCATCGTCTCGATCGGCTGCCGCACGGTGGTCAGCGGCGGATCGGTGCAGGTCATGAACGCGGAGTCGTCGAAGCCGACCACCGACACGTCGTCGGGCACCGAACGGCCCAGCCGGCGGACCGCGCGGATCGCGCCCAGGGCGAGCACGTCGCTGGCGCAGATGATGCCGGTGACCCCCCGGTCGACCAGTTTGGTCGCCGCGACCCGGGCACCCTCCATCGAGAAGCTGGAGCGCTCGACCCACTCGATGCCCTCCGCCCAACCGGCCACCGGCCGCATCGCGGTCAACTTGCGCTGCGAGGGCACGTGGTCCTCCGGCCCGAGCACCAGGCCGATCCGCTCGTGGCCCAGCGAGTGCAGGTGCCCGTACGCCTGCTCCACCGCCACCGCGTCGTCGGTGGAGACCCGGGGGAAGCCGAGTTCGTCCACCCCGGCGTTGACCAGCACCACCGGCAACCCGCGATCGGTCAGCCGCCGGTAGTGCTCGTGTGAGGCGTCGGCCAGCGCGTACGACCCACCAGCGAAGATGACACCGGAGACCTGGTGGTCCAGCAGCATCTCGACGTACGCCGACTCGGAGACGCCGCCGATGGTGCGGGCGCAGAGCGCCGGGGTGAACCCGCGCTGGGCGAGCGAGCCGGTGACCACCTCGGCCAGCGCCGGGAAGATGGGGTTCTGCAACTCGGGGAGGACCAGCCCCACCAGTCGGGCCCGCTCCCCGCGCAGCTTGCTCGGTCGCTCGTAGCCGAGCACGTCCAGGGCGGTGAGCACCGCGGTCCGGGTCGCCTCCGCCACCCCACCGCGGCCGTTGAGTACCCGGCTCACGGTGGCCTCGCTGACGCCCGCCTTGCGAGCAACCTCAGTCAACCGCTTCGTCACGGCCGCAATCGTACGTCTAGCCTCTGCAAAAACTGAACAGCCGGGTGCCGCGGATTGACGCCGGCCGTCAAATCACGACCTGAGTTTGCCCAGCGCCTCGGAGATCGCCCGATGGAACGTGGGATAGGCGTAGATCATGTGGCGGAGTTGGGTCAGCGGGACCGCCGCGTGCACGGCCACCACCAGAGCGGACAGCACCTCACCCCCGGCCGGGCCGGCCGAGGTGGCGCCGATCAGCACCCCCTGATCGGCGTCGGCGACGAGTTTGATGAACCCCACCTCGTCGGTCTTGTTGATCCAGCCCCGGGTGGACGAGGCGAGCTGGGTGAAGCCGACCTGCACGTTGATGCCACGCTCTCGGGCCTGCTCCTCGGTGAGGCCGACCGCGCCGATCTCCGGATCGGTGAAGGTGACCCGGGGCAGCGCCCGGTAGTCGGCGCGGGGCACCGAACCCGCCGAGCCGCTCGACCCGGTGGCCGCCAGCGAGCTGGCCACGCCGACCGCGCCGCCGACCACGCTGGCGGTGCCGCTCGGATCCGCGCCCCCCTCGGCTCGCCGCAGGTGGTCGAGCACGTCGGCGACGATGATGGCGGCCTGGTACATGGCGATATGGGTGAAGGCACCCTCGCCGGTGACGTCGCCGACCGCCCAGACACCCTCGGTGACGCGCAGCCGGTCGTCCACGGGCAGGTAACGTCCGCCCGCGTCGACCCCGATCGTCTCCAGCCCCAGCTCGTCGAGGTGGGCACGGCGGCCGGTCACCACCAGCAGCCGCTCGGCGGTGAACTCCTCATCCTCGGTCCCGCGCAGCGTGAACCCCTCGGTGCCGTGCTCGACCCGGGCGGCCTTGACCCCGGTGCGGATCTCCACCCCGTCGGCGCGCAGCGCCGCGGCAGCGGCCTCCGACGCCTCCGGTTCCTCGACGGCCAACACCCGGTCGAGCGCCTCGACCACGGTGACCCGTACGCCGAAACGGGCGAACACCTGGGCCAGCTCCAGCCCGATCGCCCCGCCGCCGAGCACCAGCAGCGACCCGGGCAGCTCCTCGACCTCGATGGCCTCCCGGTTGGTCCAGTAGGGGGTGTCGGCGAGCCCGTCGACCGGCGGCACCGACGGGCGGGTGCCGGTGCCGAGCACGATGCCGTGCCGGGCCTGGAAGACCTGCTCGCCCACGCGGACCCGGCCCGGCCCGTCGAGCCGGCCACCGCCCCGGACGAACCGCCCACCCTTGTCGGTGAACCGCCGCACCGCGACCCGGTCGTCCCACCCGTCGGTGGCCTCCTCGCGGATCCGCTTCGCCACGGTTGCCCAGTCCGGGCTGACCTGGGCGGTCCCGGCCAGGCCGCCGACCCGACGCGCCTCGGCGATCGCGTTCGCCGCCCGGATCATCATCTTGCTGGGAATGCACCCCCAGTACGGGCACTCCCCACCGACCAGATTGCGCTCGATCCCCACCACGGTCAGGCCGGCCTCGGCGAGCCGCCCGGCCACCTCCTCGCCGCCGACCCCGAGCCCGAGCACCACCACGTCCACGATTTCCGGCTGCGCCATGCCGCCAGCATCGCGCACCCACCGGCCACCGGTCACCCGGCCACGCGGGAGCAGACTCATCGCAGCCAGACCGGCGGCGGACCCGGCATCTCCAGCGGCGGCGGGTAGTCGAGAGTGCCGCGCAGGGCGTCGGGCAGCCGCCACGGCTGGTGCACCGCCTTACCCGCCACCGACGCCAGCTCGGGCACCCACCGCCGCACGTACGCGCCGTCCGGGTCGTACCGTTCGGCCTGCCGGACCGGATTGAACCCCCGGTACGGCTTGGTGTCGTTGCCGGTGCCGGCCACCCACTGCCAGTTGCCCGAGTTGTTGGCCACGTCGCCGTCGAGCAGCCACCGGAAGTAGACCGCCAACCCGTTCCGCCAGTCCAGGCCGAGTGTCTTGGTCAGATAGCCGGCGGTGATCAGGCGGGCCCGGTTGTGCAGCCACCCCTGGGCCCGCAGCTGGCGCATCCCGGCGTCCACCACGGGCAGGCCGGTGCGCCCCTGCGACCAGGCGGTGAGGGCGTCATCGTCGTAACGCCAGTGCTCCTCGGCACGCCGCCGGTACGCCGTCCGGGAGATGTCGGGAAAAGCGGCGGTCACCTGGTGGTAGAAGTCCCGCCAGCAGACCTGGCGGACGAAGGGCGAGTCGCGGTCACCGACCCGGTTCACCACGGTGAGCGGTGACACGCAGCCGAAGCGCAGATAGGAGCTGAGCCGGGAGGTGCCGTCGCCGGCCAGGTCGTCGTGCCGGTCGTCGTAGCCCGCCACGACGGGCAGCCATCGGGTCAGTCGACGCCGCGCCTCGTCCTCACCGCCGGTGACGACGTCCGGCGAGTCGCCCGCCGGCAGCGCCGGCAGGCGGCCGACAGCCACCCCGGCCGGCAACACCACCCGCGCCGGCGGGGCGAGTTCGTCCCGCCACCGCTGCCCGCTCCACGCCCGGTGGTACGGGCTGAACACCCGGTAGTGGTCACCACCACCGGGCTGCAACGCCCCCGGCTCGACCACGGTGAGCCCTGGGAAGAACCGCAGGTGCAGGCGGTGGCGTTCGCACTCGGTACGCAGCCGACGGGCCCGGCGCTCGGCGTGGCGGGAGACGTCGGCCGAGAGGGCGACACCCTCGGCACCCACCTCGCCGGCCAGCCGGATCGTCTCCACCACCGGGTCGCCCTGCCGCACGACCAGGTCCCCGCCGAGCCCGCGCAGCGCCTGGCGGAGCACGGCGAGGCTCTGGTGCAGGAAGCGGGTGCGGTTGGGCGACAGCGGGGCCAGCGCCGGGTCCAGCACGTACAGCGGCACCACCCGGTCGAAGGCGGCGCAGCTGGTGGCCAGCGCCGGGTGGTCGTGCACCCGCAGGTCGCGGGTGAACAGCACGACGGCGGTACGCCCGCTCACCGCGCCGGTGGACCGGGTACGGCGACCGGGCTGCCGGTCGGCGTGAGCAGGGCGCGGGCGGCCACTGCCAGGCGGCGGCGCTGCGGCACCGTGGCCCGTCGGGCGAAGACGTCGTAGCCCTGGGCCGCCACCTCGTCGAGGATGCCGCCGTAGAGCAGGTAGGCGGTGCGGATACAGGCCTGCGAGGCGCCGTCGAGCAGGACGACGCCCGCCGCGGCGGCCGCGTAGTGCGCCTGGGCTCGGGTCACCTCGTACCGGATCAGGTCGCGCACCGACTCGCTGGCCCGGCCGGCGGCGCGGCAGGCCGCCAGGTCGTCCCGGCTCACCCCGAAGGCGGCCAGGTCCTCGTCCGGCAGGTAGGTCCGACCTCGGTCGAGGTCCTCGGCGACGTCCCGGATGAAGTTGGTGAGCTGGAACGCGAAGCCGAGCTGGCGGGCCGGCTCGCGGGCCGTCAGCGGATCGGAGCTGCCCAGCACGGGCAGCATCATCGTGCCGATGACCGCGGCCGAGCCTTCCATGTAGTCCAGCAGGTGGCCGTAGGTGCGGTAGGAGGTGACCGTCAGGTCCATCGCCATGCTCTTGAGGAACGAGGCGAAGTCCTCCCGGTCGAGGTCGAAGACGGCGATGGTGTGCAGCACCGCCGGAAGCAGCGGGTCGGACACCCGCTCGCCGTGCAGCCCGGCGACGAACCGCCCACCCCAGTCGTCGAGCCGCGCCGCGCGTTCGGTCGGCGGCAGGGCGTCGGTCTGGTCGACGATCTCGTCGGCGTACCGGGTGAAGCCATATAAGGCGTGCACATGCCGCCGTTTCCATGCGGGCAGCAGTCGGGTGGCGAGATAGTAGGTGCGGCCATGGCGTCTGTGCAGCTCACGACACCTCTCGTAGGCAGCGGCGAGATCCAGGTCCACCGACCCCTCCTTCAAATCGACTCACCAATCGACGCAACTTGAAACCTTAGGGTACGCTCGACGGCATGGCCAGCGACCGACCAACGGGTAACCTCCTTCGGGTGGCGCCTGAGCAGCCGGTCGATGGGGACGACCCGATCGGGGCCGTGTTGGCCGTCTATACCCGGGATCTCGTCTCGGCCGTCGATCAGACCCTCGCCGATTTCATGGCCACCGAGGTCGACGCACTGGCCGAAATCGACGCGGCGATGGGCGGCTTCGCCGCTACCGCGCGCGACTGCGTCCTCGCGGGCGGCAAGCGGGTCCGACCGACGTTCGCCTACTGGGGATGGCGCGGCGCCGTCGGCGGAAACGCGCCGGTCACGCCGGTGCTGCCCGCGCTGGCCACCTTGGAGCTGCTGCACACCTTCGCGCTGGTGCACGACGACGTGATGGACGCCTCCGCCACCCGGCGCGGCCGACCGACCGCACACGTGGCGATGGCCGCCCAGCACGCCGAGGCCGGCCGCAACGGCGACTCCGGTCGCTTCGGCGAGGCGGTCGCGGTACTCATCGGCGACCTCTGCATGGTCTGGGCCGACCAGTTGCTGGCCCGCGCCGACCTGCCGGCGGACCGACTGATCGAGGTACGCCGCGGCTACGACCGGATGCGGGTGGAGACCGTCGCCGGGCAGTACCTCGACGTCCTCGGCGAGACCGACCCGGAGAACTGGTCGGTCGAGCGGGCCCTTCGGGTGGCCCGGTACAAGACCGCCAGCTACACCGTCCAGCGCCCACTGCTCTTCGGCGCCAGCCTGGCCGGCATCGGCGGCGACGACCCGCTGCTCACCGCGTACACCCGCTACGGGCTGGCGGTGGGCGAGGCGTTCCAGCTCTGCGACGACCTGCTCGGCGTCTACGGCGACCCGACCACCACCGGCAAGCCGGCCGGCGACGACCTACGCACCGGCAAACCGACCGCGCTGCTCATGATGGCCCGGGAGCTGGCCACCCCGGCGCAGCTACGGGTGCTCGACCGCGGCGACCGACTGACCGGCGCGCCGGATGTCACCCAACTGGCCGAGGTCATGGTGGACACCGGCGCGGTCGGGCGGATCGAGCGGATGATCGACGAGCGGGTCGAGGACGCGCTGACCGCGCTCGACGTGGCCGCCGTCGACGAGACCGCCCGCAGCGCGCTGGTCGGCCTCGCGAACGCCGCCACTCACCGGAGGGCATGATGGGCTCCCTGCGCAGAGAGGTGGTCGTCGGTGCGAACCGTTGACGGACGTACGGATCGGGTGGTGGTCGTCGGGGCCGGTCTCGGTGGGCTGGCCTGCGCGCTGCACCTGGCCGGCAGCGGGCGGCAGGTGACCGTGCTGGAACGCGAACCGGTGCCCGGCGGCCGGGCCGGCCGGCTCAGCGTGGACGGTTACGAGTTCGACACCGGCCCGACGGTGCTCACCATGCCCGACCTCATCGCCGAGGCGCTCGCCGCGGTCGGTGAGGAGATGACCGACTGGCTCGACCTGGTCCCGCTCGACCCGGCCTACCGCGCCTACTACCCGGACGGCTCCACCCTGGACGTGGTCACCGACACCGCCGCGATGGCGGCGGAGATCTCGCGGGTGTGCGGGCCCCGGGAGGCCGACGGCTACCTACGATTCGTCGACTTCGCCCGCGACCTCTGGCGGATGGAGCGGACCGACTTCATCGAGCGCAACCTCGACGCGCCCACTGATCTGCTCACCGCCAACCTTCTCAAGCTGGTCGCCACCGGCGCCTTCCGGCGTCTCCAAACGAAGATCGACCAATTCTTCCGGGATCCACGCACCCGGCGGATCTTCTCCTTCCAGGCGATGTACGCGGGCCTCGCCCCACACGACGCGCTGGCCATCTACGCGGTCATCGCGTACCTCGACTCGGTCGCCGGGGTCTTCTTCCCGCGCGGCGGTGTGCACGCGGTCTCCCGAGGCCTGGCCGGCGCCGCCGAGAAGCACGGCGTGAAGATCCGGTACGGCACCACGGTGACCCGGGTGGAGACCGCGCACGGCCGCGCCACCGGGGTGGTGACCGCCGACGACGAATTCGTCCCCGCCGACGTGGTGGTGCTCAACCCCGACCTGCCGGTGGCCTACCGCGACCTGCTCCCACCGACCCGTTCCCGCCGGCTCACCTACTCGCCCTCCTGCGTCGTCCTGCACGTCGGCTCGACCCAGGGCTACAGCCGCATCGCTCACCACAACATCCACTTCGGGCGGGCCTGGAAGGGCACATTCGACGAGGTCATCCGACGCGGCAACCTGATGTCCGACCCGTCCCTGCTGGTCACCAACCCGAGCCGGACGGATCCGGCGGTGGCCCCTGCCGGACGGCACACCTACTACGTGCTGGCGCCGGTGCCCAACCTCGACCGGGCACCGTTCGACTGGCGCGGCGACCTCACCGCCCGCTACACCGACCAGCTCGTCACCACCCTCGAGGAGCGCGGGTACGTCGGCTTCGGCGCGGGCGTCGAGGTGCTGCGCGCGATCACCCCGGCGGAGTGGGCCGAACAGGGCATGGCGGCCGGCACGCCGTTCGCCGCCGCGCACACCCTCTTCCAGACCGGGCCGTTCCGCCCGTCGAACCTGCACCGGTCGCTGTCCAACGTGGTGTTCGTCGGTTCGGGCACCCAGCCGGGCGTCGGAGTCCCGATGGTGCTCATCTCCGGAAAGCTCGCCGCCGGCCGGATCACCGGGGAAGGCCGGTGACCGCGGGCAGCGCAGCGCAGCGGGGGCCCGCGGTGACGAACGAAGGACGGCGCTGATGCCGCAGTCGCGGGAAGGCCACCTGGTCGAGCTGGTCGACGACGCGGGCCGGCCCATCGGTACGGCCACGGTGGCCGCCGCCCACCAGCCCCCCGGCCAGCTGCACCGGGCGTTCTCCGTGCTGCTCGTGGCGCCCGACGGCCGGGTGCTGCTCCAGCGCCGCGCCGCGGTGAAGACCCGCTTCCCGCTGCGGTGGGCCAACTCCTGCTGCGGTCATCCGTTGCCCGGCGAGGCCCTGGCCGAGGCGGCCAACCGGCGGCTGTCGGAGGAGCTGGGGGCCGGCCCGGTGCCGCTGACCGAGATCGGGGTGTACGTCTACCGGGCCGAGGACCCGGCCACCGGGCGGGTCGAGGTCGAGTACGACCACGTCCTGCTCGGCGAGTTCGGCACCGACGGGCCGCTACGCCCGGAACCCGCGGAGGTCGCCGAACTGCGCTGGGTCGATCCGGCGCAGCTGGCCGACGCGCTCGACCGCGACCCCGACGCGTATGCGCCGTGGCTGGGCGGCGTGCTGGACCGGCTGCTGTACCCGTCAGAACCGGCTGGGGGGCCCGCCGGCGGCGGCCTGCCGGAACCGCCCAGGCGGCCGGTCGGCGACGCGTCGGAGCGGCCGGGTGGCCGATGAGGCGCTGAGCGCAGGGGCCGTCGCCCGGCGACTGGGAGTCGCGGTGACCACGCTGCGCACCTGGCATCAGCGGTACGGCCTCGGGCCCAGCCAGCACGTTCCGGGCCACCACCGACGCTACAGTCCGGCGGACCTGGCTCGGCTGGAAATCATGCGGCGGCTCACCGCCGAAGGAGTCAGTCCCGCCGACGCGGCCCGCTGGGCCCGGCAGGCGCCCGACACCCTGCCCACCGACCGCGACTCCCGGACCCGCCCGAGGGCCCGCGACGGCGGCGGCAACACCATCCCGGTCGGCCGTGCCGGGCCGGCGGCCCGTGGTCTGGCCCGGGCCGCGATGCGGCTGGACGGCGCAGCGATCAGCGAGACGATCTCCCGGGCCATCGCCGCCGACGGAGTCGTCGGCACCTGGGACCGGCTGCTGCGCCCGGTGCTCGCCGGTATCGGTGACCGACACGCCGCCACCGGGGTGCTGATCGAGGTGGAGCACCTGGTGTCCCGGTGCGTCTCGGCGGCGTTCACCCTGGTTGCCACGGCCCGTCCCGCCGGCGGGTCGCCCCGCGTCCTGCTCTCCTGCACCGACGAGGAGCAGCACAGCCTGCCGCTGGAGGCGTTGGCGGCGGCGCTCGCCGAGGCCGGAGTCGGCTACCGGATGCTCGGCGCCCGGGTGCCGGTGGCGGCGCTACTGGCCGCGGTCGAGAGGACCGGGCCGGCCGCCGTGGTGCTCTGGTCACACACCCGGGCCACCGCCGATCCGAGCCAGCTCACCGCCCTGCTCACCGCGCCACAGCGACCCCTGCTGGTGCTCGCGGCCGGGCCCGGTTGGCGGACGGACACCCTGCCCGCCGGGGTGGTGCGCCCGGCCGACCTGTCCGAGGCGGTCTCGCTCGCCATCGCCGTCCAGCACTCGGCGGACCGCCCAGCTGCGTCCTGACCATCCGGCGGGTACGCAGGGCGGTCGCGTCCTGACCCGCCGTGGGTCCCCCCAAAACGGGTGAACTAGCGTCTGGGGGTCCGCGTACCCCGAACCCCTCTCGGGAGCGAACGATGCGTCCTCGCGCCCTGCTCGCGTGCCTGCTCGGCCTGGTTGTCCTGCTCGTCACCGGTTGCGGCGGTAGTGGCAGCCCACCCGAGGCCAGCACGCCGTCCAGTCCACCACCGTCGGCCGCCCTACCGCCGGAGGCGACACCGTCGCCGACTCGCACCGCGCCGCCGAAGCCCGCACTGCGCCCACTGCCGGCCAAGCTTCCCGCCGGTCTGGTCCGCACCACCGGCACCGAGCGGGTGGCGCTCACCTTCGACGACGGCCCGGATCCGGCCTGGACCCCCCAGCTGCTCGACCGCCTGAAGGCGGCCAAGGTGACCGCCACCTTCTGCGTGGTGGGCACCCAGGTCCGCAAATACCCGGGGCTACTGCGGCGGATCGTCCGCGAGGGGCACCAGCTCTGCAACCACAGCTGGCACCACGACCTCGACCTGGCCCGCCGGCCGGTCGCGGAGATCCGCGCTGACCTGGTACGCACCGACAAGGAGATCCGGCGGGCGGTACCCGATGCGGAGGTGCCGTTCTACCGACAGCCCGGTGGCCGGTGGACCGCGGAGGTGGTGAAGGTCGCCAAGCAGCTCGGCATGCGGTCGCTGCACTGGACGGTCGACCCGAAGGACTGGGCCAAGCCGACCGCCGCCACGATCCAGAAGCGGGTGAAGCGCGCCGCCCGGCCCGGGGCCGTCGTCCTGCTGCACGACGGGGGCGGAAACCGGGCCGCCACCCTCGCCGCCTGCCCGAAGTTGATCGCCGCCCTGAAGCGTGACCACGGCATCACCAGACTTACCTGAACCTGCCTGAGCTGCGGTTCTTCGGGGCCATGGGGCTGGGGCCATACCGGTTTGGTCGACCGCTGCGACATCACGTATGCTTTCGGAGCCTCCGGCGGGGCCGGATGGGAGCAAGTCCGTTTCAACGTTGCGAGTGTGCAATGATGGCGGGGCCGCCCTCATCGTCTAGTGGCCCAGGACGCCGCCCTTTCAAGGCGGTAGCACGGGTTCGAATCCCGTTGGGGGCACGGTCCGGCTTCGGTCGGATGCAACACAACAGCAAGGTCCTGTGGAGCAGTTGGAGTGCTCGCCGCCCTGTCAAGGCGGAGGTCGCGGGTTCAAGTCCCGTCAGGACCGCAAGCGCTGACGCCGCGCGATACGCGCGGCGTTCTGCGTATCGGGGCATGGGACCCTCTCAGCGGTGATCCCGCGGGCCGGGTAGCATGAGCCGAGCACCACGGCCAGGTAGCTCAGTTGGTACGAGCGTCCGACTGAAAATCGGAAGGTCGGCGGTTCGACCCCGCCCCTGGCCACATAGCCTTTCGCCGGGCTATTGCAGCGCCGATCAGCGGAGACGCCGGTCGGCGCTCTGCTTCGTGCCCCACCTTCGCGGCTGGTCCGGGCTTGCCGGCGACAGAGACGGGCTCGCCGGGCCGTGCCGGCAGCACGGCGCCTCCGGCCTACCGGTCCTGCTGTCGGTGCTGCGCGAAACCGCCCTGGATCGCTTCCCACACGCTGCGCCCGGCCTGTAGCAGAGTCTCCCCCGCCTGCTCGGCCAACTGCCGGGCGCCGGGCGTCTCGGCGTGGCCGGACGGGCCACGCTCCGACGAGGCCGCCACATTCTCGTCCCGGCCACCCACGCCAGCCTCCCGGCCCTGATCCTGCCCCTCGTCCCGGCCTCGATCCCGGCCCTGATCTTGCCCCTGGTCCTGCCCCTCGTCCCGGCCCTGGTCCCGCTCCCGGCCCCCGTCCGCCGACTCCCGAGCGGGCGCGCGATCTGCCACCGCCCCGATGGCACCTACCTGCTGGCCGAGGTCGTCGGTCGCTCCGCCTGGCTGCCCGCCGCCAGGGCCGTGGGCTCCGACTTGCCTACTCGACCGGCCGGCAAACTGGTCCGTCCGACCAGTTGCCCCGCCGGGTTGAGCCGCCGTCCGACTCACCGTCTGACCGGCCCGGGTAACGGCCTGCCCCGCCGTTCCGGCCTGCCGGGTGATTCGCTCCGCCGCCGGTCCGACGTGTCCGACGGCCGGCGTGAGCCGCTCCGCGGTCTGCCCGACGACGGGTGCGGCACCGGCGGCCAACTGCTGGCCTACGCCAGCGACCTCCCCCGCCGCGCGGTTCACATCCTCCAACGCGGCGCTCGCGGTACGGGCGAGCGCGTCGATGACCTGCGGGTTCCGGTCGATGGTGGTCAACGCGCGGTCGAGAATCGTCACCAGCTTCTCCAGGCGCACCTTCAACAGGGCCTGCGCCTCGACGCCAGCGATGTCCAGTTCGACCCCCTCGACGTGGACGCGGACACCGGCGTCGAGCTGGAGGAGACCGGCCAGGCGGGTGCGCAGGGACAGGTCGGCGTCCAGTTGGTCCACGGAGAGCTGGATCGAGTTGACCGAAATCTTCGGAACGTCGAGCAGGACGTCCGGCTCGGCACCCGGACCCGGCTCGCTGCCGCCGCCCGGGGCGTCCCCACCGGGCCCCGCGTCCCCACCGGGCCCCGCGTCCCCACCGGGCCCCGCGTCCCCACCGGGCCCCGCGGCACCACCGGGCTCGGTCGGTCGCCCAGCACCGGACGCCGGCCGCTCTTCCTTATCTCCCATGTCCTGCTCCGCTCCATCGTCGCGGACCACCCGGCGACGTCCCGCCGCGCATACCCGCTCCGAGGGAGGCCATCCCGCCGAAGATGGTCATCGACAACAAACAATCGATTGGCGCGCCGTGGGAAGGACGGTCATCAGGCGGGACGGACATCGGTGGAAGCTGCGCACCCGGGCATCAGCCGGTATGGTCCGGGCCTATGGGACAGGGGATGGCCGAGCCGACCGACATCCGTCAGGACCACGAACGATTCACGCTCCGCAACACCCTGGTCGTCCCGGTGTCGGCCGAGCGCGCGTACGAGGTGTTCACCGAACGGCTCGCCGACTGGTGGGTCACCGAGTACACCTGGTCCGGCCCGACCCTGCTGGCCGAGTTGGGCATGGAGCCCCGGGCGGGCGGGATGCTCTACGAGATCGGCCCCTACGGGTTTCGCAGCGACTGGGGGCGGGTGCTGACCTGGGATCCGCCCCGCCGGCTGGTCTTCACCTGGCAGATCGGCGCGGATCGCGCACCGGTGCCCGATCCGGCCCGGGCCAGCGAGGTCGAGGTGCTGTTCACCCCGGACGACTCCGGCACCCTGGTCGAGGTCGCGCACCGGCACTTCGACCGGCACGGCACGGCTGCGGAGGGATACCGGCGGGCGCTGACCGCCGGCTGGCACGAGTTGCTCTCCCGCTACGCCGCGACGCTGCTGCACGAACCGGCATGAGGACCGACCCGGCGGCTGCGGCGACCGGCGGGGACGGTCAGGCGGCCCGGTGCCGCAACGTCGCCACGGTCGAACCGGCGAGGGTGAGCAGGCACTCGGGCAGCAGCCCATCGGCGACCGCCGCGCCGAACAGCGCCCGGGCCGTGTCGAGGTCGGCATTGGCGTACGCGCTGACGAAGCGGGCCACCCACCGGGCGTCGTACCCGGCCTGCTCGATGCCGGGAAAATCGAGCGCACACGCGCCCGGCGGCACGGGATCACCGATCATGGTCGCGGCCAGGCACCACGCCACGTCGTACGCACCGGCGAGGCCGGCCCGATCGACGACGGCATCGAAGGTCCCCGCCACCGCGTCGGAGTCTCCGTCGAGCGCCGAACTGAGGATGGCGGCGGCGTCGTCGAACATCTGCTGTGGCGAGTCGGTCACCCAACGCACGGTAGGGGTGCCGGTCAAGGCGCCGCCATCGGTTACTCTCCGCACATGGGGGAGGCGACCTGCGGATAGACCGCCCTCCACGGTCCCGCAGCCCAGCGCGGCACGCTAGTCTGCGCAGCGGACCTTCGCCCGAGGAAGGACGACCATGTACATGTCACGCGGCTCGCGGACAGCCATTCTGGCTGTCTGCGCCACGGTCCTGCTCGCCACCAGCGCCTGCGGGGATGACCAGCCCGAAGAGGCGACCGCCCAACAGGTGCGCCTCTACGGCACGGACGGCAACATGCTCAACTCGTACCCCGAAGAGTTGAAGGATCGCGCCAACCTGGTCGACGGGATGAAGGGCACCACGCCACTCACGCCCCTGCCGGACGATTTCAAGAACCGGCTACGGTCCGTGGACTCGAAGCTGACCGACTACCTCTACGCCGCCGAGGCGTACGACGCGGTGGTGATCAGCGCGCTGGCGGCACAGCTCGCCGGCAGCACCGATCCGGCGGAGATCGCCAAGCAGATCGTCGGCGTCACCAACGACGGCACCCGCTGCGGCACCGTGAACCAGTGCCTGCGCCTGACCCGCGAGGGAACGGACATCGAGTACCGCAGCGTCTCGATCACCCGGGCCGGTTTCACCGACGCGGGCGAGCCGGCCACCGCCAGCTACGCCACGCTGCACTTCGACGGCCAGCAGCTCAACGACGCCAAGACGGAGTTCGTCGGTGCCGGTGACGACTCCACGGCCAGCACCAAGAAGCCGCCGGCGGGTAAGCGGCAGTCCGGCGACTTCACCGACCCGGCGAGCGGTGCCCCGCTCGTCCTGGGCGGCCTGCTGCCCAAGACCGGTGACCTGGCGCTGGCCAACCCGCCGCTGGCCGCCGGAGCAGCACTGGCGATCAAGGAGATCAACGCCGCCGGCGGCGTGCTGGGCGAGGACGTGGTCTGGATCGACGGCGACGACGGCACCAACCCGGCGGTCGCCAAGGCGACCGTGGCCAGCCACGTCGCCGCCGGGGTGCACGTGATCATCGGCGCCGGCGGTTCCGGCATCTCCGCCTCCGTACTGGAGGACGTGGTCGAGGCCGGCCTGATCCTCTTCTCCCCGTCGAACACGGCGGCCAGCCTGACCGAGGCCGACGACAAGGGCCTCTACTTCCGTACCGCCCCGCCGGACAGCCTCCAGGGGCGGGCACTGGCCGACGTGATCCTCCGGGACGGCCCGCACAAGATCGCGATCGTCGCGCGCCAGGACTCCTACGGCGAGGGCCTCCAGGACGTCGTCCGAGCCGAGTTGGAGCGCGCCGGTTTCGGCGGCGACACCGTGAAGCTGCTCGGCTACGAGCCCGGTGAGGACGCCGAGGCAGCGCCGATCAACTTCAGCGATGGCGCCAGGCAGATCAAGGAGTTCGGTGCCGACGCGGTGCTGATCATCGGCTTCAGCGAGTCCGCCGCAGTGATCCAGGCGCTCGCCGACGCCGACGTACCGCTGGCGGCGCTGAGCAGCTGAACCGCCAGACCCGGACGGCCGCACCGAGGTCTCGGTGCGGCCGTCGTCGTCTGCTGCTGCGTGCCCGCGCGCCGGGTCAGCCGCCGTCGCCGCGCCGCCGCTGGAGGAACTCCGTCATCCGCCGGTGCTTCTCCTCGTCGGTGAAGAGCACCGCCTGGCTGACCAGGTCCAGGTGCGGGTGCGCGGCGGGCGGGGCGTCGACCGCGAGCTTGGTCAGCCGCAGCGCCAGCGCCGAGCCCTTGGCCATCTCGTCGATCAGGCCGTGGGCGGCGGGCAGCAGCTCGTCCGGGGCGGCCACCACCCGGTTGACCAGCCCGATCCGCAGCGCCTCCGTGGCGTCCACCCGACGGCCGGTGAACAACAGTTCCTTGGCCCGCGCCTCCCCGACCAGCGCCGGCAGCCGGTGAGTCGCACCGGCGCCGGCCAGGATGCCCAACCGCACCTCGGGCTGGCCGAACACCGCCCGCTCCGTGCAGACCCGAAGATCGCAGGCGTACGCCAGCTCGGCGCCGCCGCCCAGCGCCGGGCCGTCGACGGCCGCCACGCTCGGCATCGGCAGCGCCCGGATCCGGGCGAACGCGGCCGAGTTGATCGCGGCCAGGGCGTCCAGCCGTCCCCGCTCGCGTAGCTGGCCGATGTCGGCACCGCCGGCGAAGATCCCTTCCGTGCCGCCGGTCAGCAGCAGCATCCGGGGCCGGGCCTCCAGTTCGGCGCAGACCTCGTGCAGCGCGGCGATCAGGTCGGCGTCGATCGCGTTGCGTTTCTCCGGCCGGTCCAGCGTGACCACCAGCCGGTCGGGCTGCTCCTCGACGCGCAACCCGCTCACCGCTCCGCTCCCGCCGCAGCCCCGGCACCATCCGACGCGCCGCCGGCCGTCCCCGACGCCGCAGTGCCACCCGACACTGCGCCCACCGCCCGGAACGCCTCGGTGCCACCCGACCGGGTGCCGTCGGTCCAGTCGTAGAAGCCCTGCCCTGATTTCCTGCCCAGCCGGCCCGCGGCCACCAACTCCTCCAGCAGCGGCGGCGGGGCGAACCGGTCCCCGTACGCGACCTGCAAGGTGCGCGCGATGTCGAGGCGCACGTCCAGACCCACCAGGTCGGTCAGTTCCAGCGGCCCGATCGGGTGCCGATACCCGAGCACCATCGCCTTGTCGATGTCGGCGGGGCTGGCCACCCCGTCGGCGACCATCCGGATGGCTTCCAGCCCGAGGGTCACGCCGAGCCGGGAGGTGGCGAAACCTGGCATGTCGCGTACGACGACGGGGTCCTTGCCGAGCCGGCCGGCGAGCGCGACGGCCGCGTCCGTGGTCTGCGGCGCGGTGGCCGGCCCGACCACGATCTCCAACAGCGTCATCGCCCAGACCGGGTTGAAGAAGTGCAGACCGCAGAAGCGCTCCGGCCGCGTCAGCGGTGCGGCGAGGTCGGCGATCGGGATGCTCGAGGTGTTGCTGCCCAGCAGCCCCGGTCGCAGCGCCTCCGCCTCGGCCAGCACGGCCCGCTTGAGGTCCAGCCGTTCCGGTACCGCCTCCACGACCACGTCCGGCGCCTCGGCCACCTCGGCGAGTCCCGCCCGCAGCGTGAGCCGCTCCCGGCTGGCTGCGGCCTGCTCGGCGCTCAGCTTGCCGCGCTGCACGGCCCGGTCCCAGAGCTGGGCCAGCTGCCGCACCGCCGCACCGCCGCGCTCGCGGTCCACCTCGACCAACTCCACCGCGTGACCGCTGCCGGCCGCCACGTATGCGATACCGACGCCCATCGTGCCGGCGCCCACCACCACGAATCGCTCAGTCATTGCGGCACCACCGGAAAGTGACGGTGAATCGCCTGCTGACACCGCCGGCATGCGGGATCGCCGCCACGCCGGAACCAGGCCGTACGCTCCGCTCAGTCATGCTGCGACCCTATGCAGCATCGGACCCGGTCCCATGCGTGGGGGCGGACGGGATCGGGTACAGATCGCCGACAACCGAGGGAAGGACGAGCAGATGAGCCAGGCACCGGAGACCGTGGACGGCGCGGGCGCCCAGGAGACCGTGGAGACGCGCGGCGACGAGCGCGTCGAGCTGCTGCGCGCCGACACCAACAACGACGGCCGTACCGACGTGTGGGTGGTCGACACCGACGGTGACGGAAAGGCCGACCTGTTCCAGTTCGACACCGACGGAGACGGCAAGGTCGATGTCACCATGGTCGACATCGACGAGGACGGTCAGCCCGACGAGATCGTCGACGGTGACGGCGGACTCCCCCCGGAACAGCTCCCCCCGACCATCCAGGTCTGAGATGTAAAGAGGGGCCCCTTGTTAACGCCTGCGGTATAGCAAGGGGCCCCTCTTAACGCCCCGGCGGCGCGCGCATCCCAGCCGCACCCCGGCCGCGCGAGCACCTCGGCCGCGCGCATCCCGGCCGCGCGAGCGGGTAGGCCGCCGGGTCAGCCGGCCAGGCGCAGGGTGGCGAGGTAGTACGGGGCGTCGTGGTCGTCCACGTCGGTCAGCCGCCAGGCGGAGCCACGGACCAGCTCGGCCAGCTCGGCCGGCGAGCAGACCAGGTAGTCGAACCACGGCGTACCCAGCTCGCGGTAGCGCAGCCGCAGGCGCAGCTGCCCGCCGAGGCGCCCCCGCTGGCGGTTCCGCTCGTGATAACCGGTGTGTACGGGGTCACGGGTGCCGTAGGGGTCGGTCCCGTGGGCGATCACCTGGGCCCCGGGGCTGGCCATCGCGGCCAGTGCCGCGAGGAAGGCCGAGGCCCGTTCCCGGCCCTCGATCAGCCCCAGATTGTTGCCGAGCAGCAGGAAGGTGTCGTAGCGCCGTCCGCTCGCCGCGTGCTCGTCGACCGTGCCGTGCACCAGTTCCCGTACGCCCCGACGACGGCACACCTGCAACGCACCGGGCGAGACGTCCAGCCCGGTGACCGGTACGCCGCGCTCCTGGAGCAGCAACGCGATCCGGCCGGCGCCGACGCCGACGTCCAGCGTCGCGCCGCGTACCCGGTCCACCGCCCGGTGGTCGTGCGGTTGCCAGTCCTGCGGCCCGTCGAGGTAGTGGGCGGCCGGTGCGCCGTTGATGAGTCCGTCGTCCCGCTCGATGATCTCGATGACCGGGCGGGGCAGCCGACCGCCGGCCAGCGGCCGTGGGCCGATCCCCGTCGCCACCGCCAGCGCGTCGCGCAGCAGTTCCCCGAAGACATCACCGATTCGTGGTTCCCCCGTCACATCCTTAACGCTAACGGGCTGCTCAGTCAGCCGCGACGCCCGTATCCTGGCGGCGTGACGACGTTGGACCGCCTCTCGGCGGAGAAGTACATCCTCCTCACGACCTTCCGCAAGGACGGCAGCGCGGTGCCGACCCCGGTCTGGGCGGTCCGCGACGGCGATGCCCTGGCGGTGTGGTCCGCGGCCGATGCCGGCAAGGTGAAGCGGATCCGGCGCAGCGGGAACGCCACGGTGGCCCCCTGTGACGTACGCGGCCGGCCGCACGGCGAGGCGGTGCCGGCCCGGGCGAGCCTCTACGATCCCGGAGCGACCAACCGGATCCGCAACCTGATCAAGCAGAAGTACCGGGTGATCGGCCGGCTGACCCTGCTCGGCAGCCGACTGCGTCGGGGCGAGGGCGGCACGGTCGGCATCCGGGTCGAGCTCGTCGAGTGAACCGTCCCCGGGGGCAGCCGCCCTCGGGGGAGTTGACGTCGGCGTCAGGCCGGGCTTCCCGGGCATGACGAAGGGCGGCGGAAGATCCGCCGCCCTTCGTGTGGTTCTGCTATTTACCAGCCAGTCAGTCACCCTGACGCTGCTGCGGGATCTGCCCCTGCAGCAACGCCCTGACCTCGGACTCGCGGTACCGCCGGTGGCCACCGAGGGTCCGGATGGCGCTCAACTTGCCAGCCTTCGCCCAACGGGTCACCGTCTTCGGGTCGACACGGAACATCGACGCCACCTCGGCCGGCGTGAGTAGCGGCTCTGGTTCGTGCGTTCGCGATGCCATCGGTCACTCCTCCACATGTATAGACATCGGCCGGGGTCCCGCCGGCCAACGCGTCTCCCATGGTCCGGCTAGTCCCCGATGTCCGACATGGGCCGAACGGCCGAACGTCCCTAGACGGACGGATGAACCATGCCCGATTTATACGACTTTTATACTCCAGAAACTACCTTATTCGGACTCATGATCACGGTTCGTGATGCGTCAACTACGAAGTTCCCTCACGTTACCGCCCCAAATTAGGCCGATAACGGACTAATTGCAACGCTCCAGAAGTTGCACCGCACGCCACCGGGCGACGAGCTTGTCGTACGCCTCCGACGCTTCCTCCGCCTCGCCCCGGGACAGCCCGGCCAGCCCGGCCGCGACCAGTTCCGGCGAGTCGTCCTCGGCCAGCGTCTCGTCCGACAGCAGCTCGACCAGCCCGCCGTAGTCCAGCTCGACCACCGAACGCGGGTGGAACTCCTCCAACCAACGGGCGGCCTCCTCGACCGCCTCCGTGATCGGCGCGTCGCCGACCGACTTGCGCAGCACGGCGAGCGCTCGCGACGACCGCCGGCGGGCCTTGGAGATCTCGGTCCGGAAGCGCAGCGAGCGGCGGTCGGGCGCGGTCACATGGTGACGCTCCTGCGCCTCGAAGAGCACGAACCAACGCAGCGGTACGCCCCAGGTGGCGATCTGCTCGTGCACCCGCGGCACGCCGTGCTCCAGCACCCGGGCCCCGCTGCGCCAGTCCTCCACCACCGCCTTGGCCTGCCCCGCCAGCACCGGCGGGACGAACGCGTCGGCCAGCACCGGCGGCACGCCGTCCCGCGCGCTCAACGCCGCCTCAGCCACCCGGATACGCAGGTTCCACGGGCACACCAGCAGGGTCTCGTCGGTCTCCAGCACGTACGCCTCGTCCGGCAGGTCGGGCAGCCGCGTCCAGCCGGCACCGAGCGCCTCGATCACCGATGTCCGCTGCCGGCCGGGCCCCTCCACCGGCGCCACCGCCCGCCCCTGCTCGACGTAGCGCCGCCAGTACGACTGCCGGTCCCGGTCGAAGGCGGTCAGCGGCTCGTACACGCGCAGGTATGAGGCGAAGAGCGACGGCACGGCGCGATCCTCCCACGAACCGCAAGCCGAGCGTTGCTCGGCGTCACACCGGACCGGCGGCGCGGCGCGCCCAGCAGGACGGGTGGCGGACCCCGGACAGCTGGTTGGCGGGTCCGCACCGGGGCAACGGCGGCGCTACGGCTGCCCGGAGGTCGGGACGGCAGCGCCGGGGAGGGCGGCGTACGGCCGGCCGATACTAGGCTCGCAGCACCGGCAGCATCCCGCCGGTGTTGACCAGGTCCGCGCCCCACGAGGGCGCCCGCCGACACAGGAGCCAGTCATGGGCGTATTCGCCACCACGGACGACCCGGAGTCCACGGGTCATGAGCAGGTCGTGTTCTGCCAGGACAAGCAGACCGGCCTGAAGGCGATCATCGGCATCTACTCCACCGCGCTGGGCCCCGCGCTCGGTGGCACCCGGTTCTACCCGTACGCCGACGAGGAGTCCGCCCTCGCCGATGTGCTGGACCTCTCCCGCGGCATGGCGTACAAGAACGCGCTGGCCGGCCTGGACCTGGGCGGCGGCAAGGCGGTCATCTGGGGCGACCCCGAGCAGATCAAGAGCGAGGCGCTGCTGCGCGCGTACGGCCGCTTCGTGGAGTCGCTCGGCGGGCGCTACTACACCGCCTGCGATGTCGGCACCTACGTACCCGACATGGACGTGATCTCCCGCGAGACCCGGTACGTCACCGGCCGCAGCGTCGAGCACGGCGGCGCCGGGGACTCCTCGATCCTCACTGCCTGGGGTGTGTTCCAGGGCATGCGGGCGGCGGCCGAGCACGTGTGGGGCGTACCGACGCTGCACGGCCGGCGGGTCGGCGTCGCCGGCCTGGGCAAGGTCGGCCGCTATCTCGTCGGCCATCTGGTCGAGGACGGTGCCGAGGTGGTCGCCACCGACGTAAACCCGCGGGCGCTGGAGTGGGCGCGCACCACCCATCCCGCGGTCACGCTGGTCGAGGACGTGACCGCGCTGGTCGCCGCCGACATCGACGTGTACGCCCCGTGCGCCCTGGGAGGCGCGTTGAACGACGACACGGTGGGGGCTCTGCGGGCGAAGGTGGTCGCCGGGGCGGCCAACAACCAGCTCGCCCACTCCGGCGTCGAGAAGCTGCTCGCCGATCGGGGCATCCTCTACGCCCCGGACTACGTGGTCAACGCGGGCGGCGTGATCCAGGTCGCGGACGAGATCGAGGGTTTCGATTTCGAGCAAGCCAAGCTGCGGGCCACCCGCATCTACGACACCACCCGGGAGATTCTCCGGCTCGCCGACGCCGACGGGGTGCCCCCGGCGGTCGCGGCGGACCGGTTGGCCGAACGGCGGATGGCTGAGATCGGCCGGCTGCGCGCGATCCACCTGCGCTGACGACGCGCCGTCGGGGCGCGGGCCGGCTGGTCCCGCCCCCGGCGGTCATTCCCGGTTAAGCTGAAGATACGACGCGTTCGTGGAGATTTACCCCGTGTCACGACCGTTCCCGTCATCGGTCCTTACCCGGTACACTGGGTGACGAGCGTACGACCGGAACGCACGGTCGCGGTCGGTGGTAACCCGAGGTGCCGAACGGTGGCATCCCCATGTACCGTAAGAGCCACGAGAGATGCCTGACGTCATCGGGGCCCGCCTTCGGGCTGCCCCGCATTCTGTGCGAGGGGGTCGAGCCATGGGGCGCGGCCGTGCTAAGGCCAAGCAGACAAAGGTGGCCCGGGAGTTGAAGTACCACTCCCCGAACACCGACCTCGCCGCCTTGCAGCGAGAACTCGGCGGCAGCGGCAAGTCGGACCACAACTTCGACGACGACTACAAAGAGTACGTCGACGACGACGAGGACCACGCCGGGGACGATCCGGACACCTGGGTCCGTCCTACCCGCTGACCCCCGGTCGCATCTGAGCACGCGGTAACTCCCCGCGTGCTCACGCATGTGTCCGCTAGGCGGTGTACCACCGACGAGCCGAGGGCCCGCCATCCCCGGACGCTGCTCCGGCGGCCTGGCGGGCCCACGGCACCTACTCGTCAGCGGGGACGGTTGTTCCAGTTGTAGAACGTCGGGATGTTCTCGAAGTGGTTCCAGGCGCAGACCGCGCTGGCACCGTCTCCACCTGCCACCTCCGCCCGTAACTGGCGTGCGGCCTCGGCCTCGTGGAGCAGGGCGGTGAGCCCGGCGGCTGCCTCCCGTACCCGGTCGGCGACCCGGTCCGGCTCGCCTCCCGCCACGGTCTCAGGCTCCCGGTGACTGGTGGTCTCGGGCATGCTCCAACACTCCCTCCAGTAGGCGGATCTTGCTGTTGCGGCAGTGCTCGGTCTCCGTACCGTCAAAACGCCCCAGCTCGAAGTAGCGGTTGGCTGCGTGACCTCCGCCACAGAATCCGAAGTACGGGCAGGAGGAGCGACACGCCTCCACGCCGTCGATGAACTCGCCGACCCACGCCGTACGCCCCGCGCCGGCCAGGATCGTGTGCAGCGGGGTGGAGAGCACACTCCCGCTGGTGAAGTCGCCGTAGCGAGGATCGGTGAAGCCGGCCAGCTCGGGCGAGAGCACGACGACCGAACCGTCGTACGCCACGGTCGGGATCGGATCGAGCCGGCCCGGCAGCAGGTCGTCCGCAGTGCCGTCCAGCACCGCCCCGGCGTACCGCAACGACCACTCGACCTCGCGCAGATGGATGCGGGGATCACGCCGCCAGGCCGACACCAGCTCGGCCCAGAACCCGGTCACGGCAGCCGCGTCGTGGGCGTTGGCACGGGTGTTGACGCCCTCGGTCTCCTCGATGTTCACGCCGAGCACCTCGCAACCGAGGTCGAGGAAGTAGTCGTACAGCTCGGTGGCGCGACCCGGCGACGGGTCGTTGACCACCGCGAGCGCCGAGAACGGCAGCCCGTGCCGGCGCAGCGCCGCCACCCCACGGACGATCCGGTCGTACGCCGGCCGGCCGGCCCGGGTGACCCGTTCGCCGTTGCGCTCCCGGGGCCCGTCCACGCTCACGCTCACCCGCATCCGGTGGGCGGCGAAGAACTCGCACCAGGAGTCGTCGACCAACGTCGCATTGGTCTGGACGTGGTGCTCCACCTCGGGCGCGAACGGCGCCATCAGCGCTGCCAACTGCTCCCGACCGGCGGCCAGCGGTTCACCGCCGTGCCAGACCACCGAGAACCTCCCTGCGGAGGCCCAGCGGTTCACCGAGGCGGCCACCGCCTCGGCCACCGCGACCGGCATCCGCCGGTCGGCCGCCCGGAACGGGAGATAGCAGTACGCGCAGTCGAGGTTGCAGAGGGTGGTGGGCTGCATCACGACGTACGACGGGACGCTGGCCAGGCCGCGCATCCCGCGCAATGACCGTCCCCGCGCAGCCATCGCCCTCCTCCGTAGCGGTTGAAGGCTGCCGGGCACACCCCGGCAAGGGCGCGCCCCACAGCTCTGAGGGTGCCCTTAAGGCTAGGCGGCGACGGCTACTCGGGTGAACCCCTGATCAGGTGGTTGGAGGATCAGCGCAGTGTGATCATCATCCGCGGGTGTGCTGGCCGACCATCCGCACCTCGCCGGTGCCCTCGATGATCTCGCCGACCTGCCAGGCGTCCACGCCACGTCCGGTCAGCGTGGCCAGCGCGCGGTCGGCGTCCTCGGCCGAGACGATCGCGAACATGCCGACGCCCATGTTGAAGGTCGCCTCCATCTCCGGGTCCTCGATCCGGCCCTTGGACTGGATCAGGTCGAAGACCGGCTGCGGCTTCCAGGTCGAGCGGTTGACCACGGCATCCACGTGCTCCGGCAGGACCCGCACCAGGTTGCCGGGGATGCCACCGCCGGTGACATGGGCCAGGGCCCGCACCTCGGCCTCGGTGATCAGCTTGAGGCAGTCCTGCGCGTAGATCTTGGTGGGGGTGAGCAGCTCCTCGCCCAGGGTGCGCTGCCGGCCGAAGTCGTCGATCACGACGTCCAGCCGCATCCGGCCGGCGCCGAGCAGCACGTGCCGGACCAGCGAGTAGCCGTTCGAGTGCAATCCGGACGAGCGCATGGCGATCACCACGTCGCCGATCTCGACGCGCTCCGCGCTGAGGATGTCGCTCTCCTCCACCACACCGACGCCGGTGGCGGAGATGTCGTACTCGTCAGGGCGCAGCACGCCCGGGTGCTCGGCGGTCTCGCCACCGAGCAGCGCACAGCCGGCGTACCGGCAGCCGTCGGCGATGCCGGCGCCGATCTCGGCGACCTTGTCCGGCACGACCTCGCCGGTGGCGATGTAGTCCAGCAGGAACAGCGGCTCGGCGCCGCAGGCGACCAGGTCGTCGACGACCATCGCGACCAGGTCGATGCCGACCGTGTCGTGGATGTCCATCTGCTGGGCGATCACCAGCTTGGTGCCTACGCCGTCCGTGGAGGACGCCAGGATCGGGTTCTTGTACTTCGTGGTGTCCAGCCGGAACAGGCCGGCGAAGCCGCCGAGGTCACCCATCACCTCGGGGCGGCGGGTCTGCTTCACCTTGGACTTGAGCAGCTCCACGGCACGGTCACCCGCCTCGATCGAAACGCCGGCGTCCGCGTAGGAGACCGAGCGTTTGCGAGCCGAACGGCCGGCCCCGGCCGTCCAGGGCTGACGGTCGCCGCCGGCGCCGCTCGGGCTGCTTCCTGCACCGCTGCGCTCGGACACGTGCGTCACGTTTCTCCCCTTTGTGATCCTCGGCTGCCACGTCGACGGTGACCGACACGGCGACCGGGTTGGTGCTACGGGCGGTGTGTGGTCGCCGACGGTTTCAAATCGGAGCTGAAATGGTCGCCGCTCGGAGTGGCGACGAGCGGAGGGAACTGCTCACTGTCGTCGGTGTCGTCGACCGCGCGATTCGCGACCCGACGACCGATCCCTTCGAGCACATGCTTACCGATCAGGTTGCCGACGGGAAGCTCGATCGGGTACTCCCCGTCGAAGCAGGCCCGACACAGTCGGGTCTTCGGCTGCTCGGTGGCGGCGATCAGGCCGGACAGCGAGACGTAGCCCAGCGTGTCCGCGCCGATCGACCGCCGGATGCCCTCGTTGTCAAGGCCGTTGGCGAGCAGTTCGGCGCGGGTGGCGAAGTCGATGCCGTAGAAGCAGGGCCAGGAGACCGGCGGTGAGGAGATGCGAACGTGCACCTCGACCGCGCCGGCCTCGCGCAGCATCCGCACGATCGCGCGCTGGGTGTTGCCCCGCACGATCGAGTCGTCGACCACGACCAGGCGCTTGCCCCGCACGTTCTGGCGCAGCGGATTGAGCTTGAGCCGGATGCCGAGCTGACGCAGCGTCTGCGACGGCTGGATGAAGGTGCGCCCGACGTACGGGTTCTTCATCAGGCCGGCGCCGTAGGTGATGCCGGACTCCTCGGCGTAACCGATCGCCGCCGGGGTGCCCGACTCCGGCACCGGGATCACCATATCGGCCTCGATCGGGTGCTCCTTGGCCAGCTGGCGGCCGATCTGCACCCGGGCGGCGTGCACGTTGCGACCGGCGATGGTGGCGTCCGGTCGGGCGATGTACACGTATTCGAAGAGGCAGCCCTTGGGCTCGGGCGCGGCGAACCGGGTCGACCGCAGCCCGTCGGCGTCGATCGCGATCAGCTCACCGGGCTCGACCTCACGGACCACGCTCGCGCCGACGATGTCCAACGCGGCGGTCTCGCTGGCCACCACCCAGCCCCGGTCCAACCGGCCGAGCACCAGCGGGCGTACCCCGTGCGGATCACGCGCGGCGTAGAGCGTCGACTCGTCCATGAAGACGAAGCTGAACGCTCCCCGCAGCTGCGGCAGCACCTCCAGGGCGGCGGCCTCGACGGAGAGATCCGGCCGGCTGGCCAGCAGCATCGTGACCAGCGAGGTGTCGTTGGTCGAGCCGTCCGCGCCCAGGCCCAGGCCGCGCTCGGCAACCTCGCGCTGCAGTTCGGCGGTGTTGACGAGATTGCCGTTGTGAGCCAGCGCGATCGTCGTGCCGGAGCTGGTCGCGCGGATGGTCGGCTGGGCATTTTCCCAGTTCGACGCGCCGGTCGTCGAATAGCGGGCGTGCCCGATCGCGACATGGCCGCGCAGGCTGGCCAGCGTCGGCTCGTCGAAGACCTGGGCCACCAGGCCGAGATCCTTGTAGACCACCACGCCGGAGCCGTCACTGACCGCTATGCCGGCCGCCTCCTGCCCCCGGTGCTGTAACGCGTACAGCCCGAAGTAGGTCAGGTTGGCTACCTCTTCCCCAGGGGCCCAGACGCCGAAGACGCCACACGCGTCCTGGGGGCCGGGTCGTTGGGGATCAAGGTCGTGGCTCAGCCGGCCGTCGCCTCGGGGCACCTGCCGCTCCCTTTACTGGTCTGGACTGGCCTGGCGGAACCCCGGGGGGCTGCTCCGCACTGCTCGGCCGGGACCACACTGTCGTCGGATGACAGTGTACGCGAATCCATGTCGCCACATACAGTCACACTGTCACCGCTTTATGTCACCGGGCGACAAGTATCACCCCAGTTCGAGAGGCAGGTACGCGGACAGGTCCGCGCGAATCCCGCTCGCCCGTACACGACCCTCCGTTACCGCCCGCGCCCAGTCGACTCGCCCCGCGGCCAACCCGAGCCAGGTTTCCGGATCCATCTCCACCGTGTTCGGGGGAGCACCGCGGGTGTGTCGCGGCCCCGGAACACACTGAACTGCACCGTAAGGTGGGACACGCACCTCCACCGATCGGCC
Source organism: Micromonospora phaseoli (assembly GCF_900109115.1). Lineage (GTDB taxonomy): Bacteria > Actinomycetota > Actinomycetes > Mycobacteriales > Micromonosporaceae > Micromonospora > Micromonospora phaseoli. The sequence goes on along the minus strand of NZ_FNYV01000007.1, from coordinate 358,576 downwards.
GGGGGCGCGCTCCGCGAGGAGGGCCAACAGGGCCCTGACCGCCTCTCGGAGCACTGTCCGTTCGGCGGTACGCCCCTCATCGAGCGCCGCCAGTGCCGTCGCTACCGCGACGGACTTAATGTACGGAGAGGACACGACGGGACGATACGGCGTGACCGCGCCGACCGTCACTCCGGCCCTGGGTCGCGCCGATCCGGCCCGACAGGGCATAGTTGCCGACGGCGTATTCGTACCGTGATGTTCTCCGGGCCGGCACCGGCCGGTCAGGGGAGGTCAGTCCGGAAGGCGGTGGACGTGTCAACACACCGACGAGCCTGGCAAAAGCGGGCCGGTGTGGTCGTGGCGCTGATTGTCGGTGCCCTGCTCGCCGTCCCCGCCACACCCGCACTTGCTGCCAACCCCGACGTGCAGATCACCAACCTGCCGAACGGTTCCCTCCAGAGCGGCCAGCAAACGTCGATGACGTTCACGGTCAAGAACAACAACGAAGTTCCTACCGCGTTCAGAATCTCCGTCAGCACCTTCAACGGCCTGAGTTGCCAGGGTGACTGCAACGTCCCCGCCCGGCTCATCCCGGCCGGCGAAGAAGTGTCGATCACGGTAAACCTGGTGGCCGGCGACGTGGCGGCCGGCCAGCAGCGGTCCGGCAAGGTGCGGGTGTCCGCCCAGGCCGGTGGCGACCAGGGTGCCGACGAGCGCGACATGACGGTTCGCGGCCCCAACCCGCCACCGACCACGCAGGCGCCGCAGACGGTGCGGTCGATCGCCGGCAAGGTCGTCGACCAGGGTGGCGACGCGGTGCCGGGCGCCTACGTGCTGCTCAAGGACAGCGCCGGCAAGCAGCGGGACGGCACCACCGACGGCAACGGCAACTTCCGGTTCACCGGTAGCAGCGACAACCCGATCACGCCGGGTCGGATGGATCTCGGCGCGAGCAAGGACGACAAGAACGCGGTGATCAGCTTTACCGCCAACGCGGGTCAGAGCATCACCGGACGGCGGATCACCCTGCCGATCGCGGCCTCGGCCAGCCCGAGCGCCACCCCGTCGGCGAGCGAGTCGGCGGTGCCGACGGAGGACCCGTTCGAGGACGAGTTCACCGAGGAAGAGGACACAGCCGGCGAGAGCGCTGCGGCCCAGGCGCCGGCCTCCAACGAGGATTCCGGCGGCTTCGGCAACTGGCTGCTGATCCTGCTCGGCGGCCTCTTCGTGGCCGTCGGCGTCGGCACGATCGTGCTGCTCTGGATGAAGCGCAAGGAGAACGAGGACCCCGAGGCCGACGGCGACGTCCCCGACGGCGCGCCGGCCGGTGCGGTTCCGGCCGCCCGTGGCTCGTTCGCCGGGGTGGACGACCAGACCCGGGTGGTGAACCGGGTCGGCGCAGCGCCGGACCCGACCATGGTGGCCGGCCCTGCGCTGAGCAACGCTCCGACGATGATGCACCAGCCGGTCCTCGACGACGTCCCGCCGGATCCCTACGCCGCTCCGCCGCAACCGTACGGCGCCCCGGGTGGACCGGGCGGCTGGAACGGTGGCGGTTACGGCGACGAGCCGCCCGGCTACGGCGCCCCCGGCTACGGCAACGCGCCTTCCTCGGGCAGCGGCTATGGCAACGCTCCCTCGTCGGGCAGCGGCTATGGCAACGCCCCTTCCTCTGGCAGCGGCTACGGCAGCGCGCCTTCCTCCGGCAGCGGCTACGGCAACAGCCCGCCCCCGGCCGGTGGCTACGGCAGCCGTGACTACGGCGCGGGCAGCGGCGGGTCGGACTATCCGCCAGCGGGTGCCGGCGCCGGCTACGGCGAGCGATACGACGAGCCGACCGGCCGTTACAAGGGTGAGGAAACCCGATACCCGGCTCCCGCCGACCCGTACGCGACCGGCCTCTACCAGCCGGAGGCGACCCCGGGCTACGGCCAGAGCGAGCCCGCCGGCTACGGCCAGAGCGATTCCACCCGAGGCTATGGCCCGGGTGAGCCCGCTGGTTATGGTCAGGGTGAGCCCGGCTATCGCCCGGGTGAGCCCGCCGGCGGCTACGGCCGCAACGAGCCGACCGGCGGTGGCTACGGCCAGAGTGACCCGACTCGGGGCTACGGCCAGAGCGAGCCTGGCGGCTACGGGCAGAGCGAGCCGGCTCACGGCTACGGCCAGGGTCAACCGGGTGGCGGGTACGGCCAGGAGCCGGCCGGCGGGTACGGCCAGGGGCCCGCACACCAGCGTGGCGGCTACGACAGCACCAGCTACGACAACGCCTACGAACAGGGCGGCTACGGCAAGGGCGGCGGCTACGGCCAGGAGCCGCAGCAGCCAGGCGGCTACGGCCAGGAGCCGCCGGCGGGCGGTGGCTATGGTCAGGAGCCGCCGCCAGGCGCTGGCTATGGTCAGTCCGGTGGCGGCTACGGCCAGGAGCCCCCGCGCCAGCGGGGCGGCTACGAGCCGGGCGGCTATGGCGACCCGACGCAGGCCGGACGCGGCCGGCCTGACGGCCCCGCCCCGGACCGGGGCGGTCGCCGGCTGGACTGGCTGGACGACTAGGAGCTTCGCACCAGCGTGATGTCACCCGGAGGTACTCATGTCCGGGTGACATCACGCTTGCTGTGGCATGTGTGCCCCCGCGGCCCCGCCCGGCGTGGTCAAGCTGCGGAGAAGACACCCTGGCGGAGCAGGGGGACCACCTCGGAGGCGGCGACGCGTACCGCGATCTCGACATCCTCGGCGAAGCCGTTCTCGATCAGCTCACGGCCCGAGACACAGCCCCGGATCGCCGCCGGTACGTCCGGAGTGCTGGCCAACGCGGCGAGCGCCATGGCCGCCTCCACCGACAGGCCGCCGGGCACTCCGGAGAGAGCGTCCAGCACGCTGGCCGCACCGAGCTGATCCTCCACCGACGGCCGCAGCGACCCGTCCGGCCACCGCTCGCCGGCAGCCACGACACCGATCGGGGCGTCGTTCGAGCCGTACCCGTGGCGGATCAGCCAGCGCCCGACGGCGCGGGAGTTGCGCAGGTTGGCCGCGACCACCGGTAGCCCGGTGGCGCTGGCAGCCGCGCTGATCGCCGAGCCGTTCGGCGAGGGAAGCACCAGATCGGGTACGACCGGCGCCCGGCTCAGCGCGGCCGGCGACAGCGACCACGGATGTTCCGGAGTGACCTGCCGGCGGCCGATCGCGGCGACCGCACCGACGCGCCGCGCGTAGTCGGCGGCCTGCTCGTTCCAGGGAAACGGGTGTACCCGCATTCCCCGGCCGACCGCCACCTCGACGGTGGTGGTGAACGACAGGACGTCCACCACCACCAGCACCGCGCAGACCCGGCCGAGTTCGGCCGCCCCCGCGAAGCCCCAGTCGAAGCGGGCTCCCGATCCAGGTTGGGCGTAGACGGCCGCGGTCAACGCCTCAGCGCTCGTCAGGCGTGGAGGGCTGCTCGGTGGCATCGGATCGTGGGGCCACCGCCCCGGCGTCGTCGCCGGTCGGATCGGCCGACTGGTCGGTGGCCCCGGCCGGCGACGTGACGACCGTGGGACGGTCGGTACGCACCGGCGGCGTCGCCCGATCGGCCGGCCGGTCGGCTGCCTCGGCGGCCTCGACCTCGGCGGCCTCGACCTCGGCGGCCTCGACCTCGGGGGCCCCGACCTCAGCGGCCTCGACCTGGGCGGCCTCGACCTCAGCGGCCCCGACCTCAGCGGCCATCGCCGGCTCCTCGGCAGAACCGGCCACCGGTTCGGTGTCGCCCTCAGCCACGACGGCGTCGGCGGCCACCCCGAGTGCCTCGGGGGCGGTCACTTCGAACGGCTGTACGCCGCCGAAGAGGCTCGGCAGCGTGCCGGTGTGCGCCTCCCGCAGCTCGTCCAGGCCGATCCGGAACTGGCCGTGCACCTCCAGCGCCCCGCCGACCTGGTCGGTGACCCCGATCAGCTCCCACGGCACGCCGTGCTCCGCGCAGAGCGCGGTGAACGCCTTCTCGTGGCCGCGCGGCACGGAGGCCAGCACACGGCCGGCGGACTCGCTGAACAGGAAGACGAACGGCATCGAGCCGCCCTCGAAGCGGTCCGGCACCGCGATCCGCGCCCCGACGCCGTGTCGCAGGCAGGACTCCACCAGGCTCTGTGCGAGCCCACCGTCGGAGAGGTCGTGCGCGGAGCTGAGGTGCCCGACCCGGGCCGCCTCGGCGAGCAGCCCGGCGAGCTGCTTCTCGCGCGCCAGGTCGACCTGCGGGGGTACGCCACCGAGGTGCTCGTGGGTCACCCAGGCCCACTCCGAGCCGGAGAGCTCAACGTGCGTCTCGCCGAGCAGGAAGAGTTGCTCATGCTCCCCACCGGGACGCGGGACGAATCCCGACGCCACCCGGTCGGCCACGTTCGCCAGCAGGCCGAGTACGCCGACGACCGGCGTCGGGTGGATCGCCGCCGCCCCGGTCTGGTTGTAGAAGCTGACATTGCCGCCGGTGACCGGGATGCCCAGCTCAGCGCAGCCATCGGCCAGGCCGCGTACGGCCTCGGCGAACTGCCACATCACGCCCGGGTCCTCCGGCGAGCCGAAGTTCAGGCAGTTGGTGACGGCGATCGGCGCCGCGCCGGTGACGGCGACGTTCCGGTACGCCTCGGCCAGCGCCAGCTTGGCGCCGTGGTACGGGTCGAGGCGGGCATACCGGCCGTTGCCGTCGACCGAGAGCGCCACGCCCAGGCCGGTCCGCTCGTCGATCCGGATCACACCCGAATCCTCCGGCTGGGCGAGCACGGTGTTGCCCAGCACATAGCGGTCATACTGCTCGGTGACCCAGGTCTTGTCGGCGAGGTTCGGCGAGGCGATCATGCGCAGCACGGTCTCGCGCAGGGTGTCCGGGTCGCTCGGCCGGGGCAGCGTCTCGGCCCGGTCGGCCTGGAGCAGGATGAGGTCGGCCGGTTCGCGCATCGGCCGGGCGTAGACCGGGCCGTCGTCCACCAGCGAGCCCGGCGGCACATCCACCACCACGTGATCACGCCAGGTGATCAGCAGCCGGCCCGGCTGACCCTCCGGCTCCGGTGCGGTGACCTCGCCGATGGCGGTGGCCAGCACGCCCCACTTTTCGCAGGTCTTGAGGACCGCCTCGAGCTTGGCCGGCTCGACGATCAGGAGCATCCGCTCCTGCGACTCGCTGGCGAGGATCTCGTGCGGCTGCATCGACGGCTCGCGCAGCGGCACGCGCTCCAGCCAGACCCGCATCCCGGTGCCGGCGGCCGCGGCGGTCTCGGTGAGCGCACAGGTGAGCCCGGCGCCGCCGAGATCCTGGATGCCGGCGATCAGCTGCGCGTCGTACAGCTCCAGGCACGCCTCGATCAGCAGCTTCTCGATGAACGGGTCGCCGACCTGCACGGAGGGGCGGCGCTGCTCGCTGCCCTCGTCGAAGGTGGCACTGGCCAGCACCGAGACGCCGCCGATGCCGTCCCGGCCGGTCTTCGCGCCCATCAGCACCACGACGTTGCCCGGGCCGACGGCAGCCTTGTTCTGCAGCCGGCTGACCGGCAGTACGCCGAGGCAGAGCGCGTTGACCAGGGGGTTGCCCTGGTAGCAGGGGTCGAAGACCACCTCGCCGCCGATGTTGGGCAGGCCGAGGCAGTTGCCGTACCCGCCGACACCGGCGACCACGCCGGGTAGCACGCGGGCGGTGTCGGGGTGGTCGGCGGCGCCGAAGCGCAGCGGGTCCATCACCGCGACCGGGCGGGCACCCATGGCCAGGATGTCCCGGACGATGCCGCCCACGCCGGTTGCCGCGCCCTGGTACGGCTCGACGAAGCTCGGGTGGTTGTGCGACTCGACCTTGAAGGTCACCGCCAGTTCGTCGGAGACCTGCACCACGCCCGCGTTCTCACCGATGCCGGCGAGCAGCCGGTCGCTCGGCGGGGCCTTCTCGGTGAACTGCCGCAGGTGCACCTTGCTGGACTTGTAGGAGCAGTGCTCGCTCCACATGATCGAGTACATCGCCAGCTCGGACTGGGTCGGCCGACGGCCCAGAATGTGCCGGATCCGGTCGTACTCGTCGTCGGCGAGCCCCAGCTCGGCGTACGGCTGAAGCTCCTCCGGCGTGCCATCGGCGCGCGGCACCGTGTCCACCCCGTCGGTCCAGTCGGTGGCCTGCGGCGCGGCGGCGTGCCGGGCCGCGGCTGCCGAGGACGCGGCAGCCGGGTGCGGCTGCGCCGGGAATGCCTCCGGGGCCTCCCGTACCGGGTCCGGATGCGTGGTCATGACCTCTCCTCGTTGCGCTCGCCGCCAGACAGGCGGGTGAGCCGACCGATGATCCCGCCGCGAAGGGTCACGCCGGCGTCCCCACCAGGTGCTTGAGCACCGAGGTGAAGAAGCCGAGACCATCGAGGGAGGGGCCGGTGAGCGCCTCCACCGCGTGCTCGGGATGCGGCATGATGCCGACCACGTTGCCGGCAGGGTTGGTGATCGCGGCGATGTCCCGCTGCGAGCCGTTGGGGTTACCGCCCACGTAGCGGGCGACGACCCGCCCCTCGGCCTCGAGCGCGTCCAGCGTCGCGGTGTCGGCGACGTAGCAGCCCTCGCCGTTCTTCACCGGAATCAGCACCTCCTGGCCGGACTGGAACGTGTTCGTCCAGGCGGTGCCGGTCGCCTCGATGCGCAGGATCTGGTCGCGGTTGCGGAAGTGCAGGTGCTGATTGCGGGTGAGCGCACCGGGCAACAGGTGGGCCTCGCAGAGGATCTGGAAGCCGTTGCAGATGCCCAGCACGGGCAGTCCACCGGCGGCGGCGTCGATGATCTTCTCCATCACCGGCGCGAACCGGGCGATAGCACCGCAGCGCAGGTAGTCGCCGTACGAGAAGCCGCCGGGCAGGACGACCGCGTCCACCCCGTGCAGCTGCGGATCACCGTGCCAGAGGCGGACCGGTTCCGCGCCGGCGATCCGGACGGCCCGGGCCGCGTCCCCGTCGTCGAGCGAGCCGGGGAACGTCACCACACCGACCCGTGCGGTCACGACCGGGCGTCCGCAGGCTCGTCGGCCTCCACCAGACGGACGGTGAAGTCCTCGATGACCGGGTTGGCGAGGAGCTTGTCGGCGATCTCCCGGGCCCGGTCCAGATCCGGTTCACCGGTGAAGTCGATCTCGATTCGCCTGCCGATCCGTACCGAGGCGACGTCATTGACGCCGAGCCGGGGCAGCGCGTTTGCGACGGCCTGGCCCTGAGGATCGAGGATCTCGGGCTTGAGCATGACGTCGACGACGACGCGAGGCACTGGGCACTCCTGACTGTGTACGCAGTTGGGTGCCGACCCACAACGGGCGAGCGCAGCCAGCCTACCTGGCAGATACCCCGCCGGACGCACCGGCCGGACGCGGTCCGGGTGGCACTCCGCGCCCTCCGCAGGCGCCCTCCGGGACCGATGCGGGTTCGTTGCGATCCCGATACGGGTTCGTTGCCGGAGCCCCTGGCGGGTCGGCCCCACGCCCACTCGGACTCCCTGCCGGATCGGATCGCCGCCCACTCCGGAAAATCCGACTGTTACATCGCTTTGTTTCAATGAACCTCTTGTGAAACACCTCACCGACCCCTACGGTACATCGTCAGACGTCGATTTAATGACGTCGCGGTGGCGGATCACCCCCGCCCGCCACCGCAGGTCGGCCCGGTAAACCCGGGTCCTGCGAACTCCGAAGGAGCCACACCGATGCGCATCCGATCCCTGATCGCGGTCGTCGCCACAGCCCTGGCCGGCGTGGTCGGCGCCAGCTCCGGCGCCGTCGCCTCACCTGTCAGCCCGTACATCATCGGCGGCGGGACCGTCTCCTCGGCTCCGTGGGCCGCCGCGGTCCTCAGCAACGGATCGTTCACCTGCTCCGGCACGATCATCGCGCCGCAGTGGGTGCTCACCGCGCGGCACTGCCTCGGCGGCTCGATGTCCGTCCGGGTGGGCAGCGTCAACCGCACCTCCGGCGGCGTCACCCGGACGGTCAGCGCCACCTACGGACAATACGACCTGGCCCTGATGCGGCTCTCCAGCTCGGTCAGCACCAGCTACGTCAGCCTGGCCAGCAGCAACCCGCCGATCAACTCGACCAACTCGATCTACGGCTGGGGCATGACCTGCTACAGCGGCTGCTCCGCCTCGACCCAGCTGAAGACCGCGTCGGTCCGGGTGACCAGCAACAGCGTCACCGATGCGTACGGCGGCCAGGCGATCCGGAGCACGCGGATCAACGGCAACGCCTGGCGCGGCGACTCGGGCGGCCCGCAGTTCTACAACGGCGCGCAGGTCGGGGTGGCCTCCACCGCCGACGGCCAGAGCATCCAGAACTACGGCAGTGTCGCGTACAACCGGGCCTGGATCAGGTCCGTGGCCGGTGTCTGACGGTTAGCGCCCCCGGCGGCGCGGATGGTGGGCTCTGCGCCCACCGTCCGCGCCGCGCCGTTTTGCAGCATCCGACCAGGTGAACAGGCCCCCCGATGTGGTGCACGATCGGCTGACAGCATCGGAACCGTGCTGGTCGTGACGACGGATCAACTTCCCGGCTACGAGATCCGCCAGATCCTCGGCGAGGTGGTCTCCTCCATGGCCAGGACCCGCAACCCCTACCGCGAGGGGGTGAAGAACCTGCGCGGTGGCGCGTACGACCCGATGGCGCCGGACAACCTCACCCGGTGGCGCACCGACTCGGTGGCCCGACTCGGCGAGGAGGCCCAGCGGCTCGGCGCGAACGCCGTGGTCGGGATGCGGTTCGACAGCCGCGACTGCGGTGAGATGTGGATGGAGATCTGCGCCTACGGCACGGCGGTGATCGTGGTGCCCAAGGTCCCCGACATCATGCCTGCCGACCAGCCCCTGGTTGCCGCCGAGACAGCCCAGGAGCCGGCCTTCGCCCAGGAACCGGGCGGCATCGCCGAGCCGGGCAGCGCCCCCAACCTCTCATCCTCCGCCGAAACCCCCACCCGCGACACCTAACCACCCACCCACCCACCCACCTACCCACCCACGCCCGCGCAGTTGATCAAGAAGTTTGCGTCTGTACCCGGCCGGATTCCGACCAGAACTTCTTGATCACCGCGCCCGGCAAGGGAGTGGGGGTGGGGTGGGGTGGGGTGGTTAGAGGATGGGGGGTGGGGAGTAGGTGGCGGCCTGGGGGTGGGATTGAACGATCTTGGTGATTCTTGCGGTTACCGCCTGGATCTGGGCGGGGGCGGCGCCCACGAAGGCGGCGCGGTCGGCTACCAGGGCGTCGATCTCGGCGCGGGTGAGGGCGAGACGGTCGTCGGCAGCTAGCCGGTCGAAGAGGTCGTTGTCGGAGGCGGCCTTCTCGCGCATGGCCAGGGCGACCGCGACGGCGTGTTCCTTGATCGCCTCGTGCGCGGTCTCCCGACCGACGCCCCGACGGACGGCCGCCACCAGGATCTTGGTGGTGGCCAGGAACGGCAGGAACCGCTCCAACTCCCGGTTGATCACCGCCGGGTACGCCCCGAACTCGTCCAGCACGGTGAGGAACGTCTGGAACAGCCCGTCGGCGGCGAAGAAGGCGTCCGGCAGGGCCACCCGGCGCACCACCGAGCAGGACACGTCCCCCTCGTTCCACTGGTCGCCGGCCAGCTCGCCGACCATCGACAGGTAGCCCCGGATGATCACCGCGAAGCCGTTCACCCGCTCCGACGAGCGGGTGTTCATCTTGTGCGGCATCGCGCTGGAACCGACCTGGCCCGGCTTAAATCCCTCGGTGACCAGCTCCTGACCGACCATCAGCCGGATCGTGGTGGCCAGCGACGAGGGTGCCGCGGCCACCTGCGCCAGGGCGGAGATCACGGCCAGGTCGATCGAGCGCGGATAGACCTGCCCCACGCTGTCCAGCACCCGGTTGAAGCCCAGGTGCTCGGCGACCCGGCGCTCCAACTCGGCCACCTTGTCGGCGTCGCCGTCGAAGAGGTCCAGCTGGTCGGCCGCCGTACCCACCGGGCCCTTGATGCCCCGCAGTGGGTACCAGGCGATCAGATCCTCCAGCCGCTCGTACGCGATCATCAACTCCTCGGCGGCCGACGCGAAGCGCTTGCCCAGCGTGGTGGCCTGCGCCGCCACGTTGTGCGACCGGCCGGCCATCACCACGCCGGAGTATTCGTGGGCGTGCCAGGCGAGCCGGGCCAGCGTCGCCACCACCCGGTCCCGGATCAGCTCCAGCGACCGGCGCACCTGGAGCTGCTCGACGTTCTCGGTGAGGTCACGAGAGGTCATCCCCTTGTGCACGTGCTCGTGCCCGGCGAGCGCGCTGAACTCCTCGATCCGTGCCTTCACGTCGTGCCGGTTGACCCGCTCCCGCTCCGCGATCGAGGCCAGGTCCACGTCGTCAAGCACCCGCTCGTACGCCTCGACCACCCCGTCGGGCACCGGCACGCCCAGGTCCCGCTGCGACCGGAGCACGGCCAGCCAGAGCCGTCGCTCCAGGCGGACCTTCTCCTCCGGCGACCAGAGGGCGACCAGCTCGGGCGAGGCGTACCGGTGGGCGAGCACGTTCGGGATCTTCGTCACCCGCTCATTCTCCGGCACCGGCGTCCGGCCTCCCGTTCGGGTACGGCTGGCGGATGCGGCCCATCTCTGCCTGACCACCAAAGACCCGACACCGGAGACCCAACGGCCAAGACCTCACACCAGAGATACTACACCGAAGAACCGACACCAGAGAAGCGACACCGGGGACCTGGGCATGGCCACCCCGTCAGCAAACCGGGAAAATACGGCATGAATCGCGCTTGCAGCGCGTTGATTTGACCTAAGAATTCCGCATTACACGTAGGTCGATCGATAAGCAGCCATTTGTATTAGCTGAGCACCCGGAGAGTGCGACCAATCCTGGCCGGGCGGACACATTTCGAGAACCGTTCGGTTCGGCGGAGAAGGTTAAACGCGCGACAGACGGACGGGCAGGCAACTCGCTAGCGTTACAGGAACGGGAATGAAGATCATTAGCAGTCCGGCGAGAATGCCTGGGGGGCCGCTGTGTGTCTGACACCGAGCAAATCTACCAACCGATATGGCGGCATTCACCACCGCCTGCACGGTAGCAGTCGCAGCCAACAGCAGCCACAGCGGCATCGATGAACATTGGAGCCTTAAGGCATCCGCCGTACCCCACAACTCTTCGAGTCCTCTCCCGATCTCTCCCGACCTGCTCGGCGCCGTTCGTCGAGGCGGGGCCGTCGCCGGCTGTTCGCCATCAAGGACCCACCGCCCGCTGAAGGACAGCGTTCTCGCTACCAGCTCCGAGCTGACGACATGTCTGGACGGTGAACGAAGAGATGACCATGGCTACCACGAGGACGGCCACGAGCGTCCTCGATGACGTGCTCGTTCCGCGAGGATCAGAGCTCTCTTCTCGCCTGATGAAGGGCATCAAGTCCACCCTCTACTCGCAGGCCGCGCCGACCCGCCGGGTCGAACTCGCCGACGGTGAACTGCTGCACCAACCGGGCGCGACCGATGGCCGCGTCTATCTCATCGAGAGCGGTGCGATCTGCCTGGAACACTACTCTCCGACTGGGCGTCGGACCATTCTCGACGTGTTGTCGGCAAACGAGTACTTCGGTGAGGATTCGCTTCCCGGAATGCCGAGTCAGTACACTCCAGCCGCCATCACCCCCACCAGGCTGATAGTTATGGAGAGCGCCGTTCTGCACAGCCTCCTGCGCGAGGCGAATGTCTTCGACGTGTGGCAGCACAGCCAAATATTGAAAGCTCGCCGGCACCGGTCGCTGTTGTTGCAGCATGTCACCTCCGACAGCGAGGCCCGGCTGGCGATGCGCCTGCTCGACCTGACACAGATCTTCGGCACGAGGACCGGTCAGGACATTCAGATCGGCCTGAAACTGCGCCACGAGGACTACGCCGCAATGATCGGGACGACCCGTTCCCGTGTCGGCCTGTTCCTACAGCGCTTCACCGATCGCAAGATGATCCGGAGAGCGCCCTGCGGTGCGATCGTCGCAAACCCCCGCCTCATCGTCGGATACATCATGCAACGTATGGGCCTGCGCCCGACCGGGTGACGAGCCAGACGAACCCCCTCGACCCCCACCTGCGGCCAGGACCGGCCGCAAGGGGAGTCGGAGAGGTTCACTGCTGGCCGCTCGGCTCCACGGCCGGCATCGTGCGGGCCCCGGTGGTCGCCGGTGCTGCGGGCTCTGCCGCTCGGGCCGTGGCCCGGGCCGACAGGATGGCCTGCCGGCGACGCCGCTCCTGCGCGCCCCGATAGAGGCTGCGACCCCACAACAGTAGGCCGCCACCGTCGAGGAGCACGCCGATGATCGCAATGGTGGCGAAGTCCCAGGAACCCATCAGGGAGTCCTGGCCGGAGGCGAAGAGGATGAACTGGTACAGGAAACCCCACAGCAGCGGGATACCGACGAAGACCAGCATCATGAGCGCTATCAGGCGCCCGCTGAGCCACGCGAGGGAATACCACCGGACGATCCGCATCTCCCGCCTCGGCACCCCCGACTGATCCACCCGGGATCCGCGCCGCAGCACCCACGCGAGCACGTTACGCAGGAAGTTCTCGGTGTCGGACATCAGGTTCCGGCAGCCGAGGGCAGTGGCGACAATGTAATAGCCGTCGGTCCGCATGAACAGGAACGACTGCCAGATGATCCGGACCAGGTACGTGAACAACAGCGCCGTCAGCAGCAGCGCGACCCACTCCGGCAGGTTCAGGAAACTGTGCCGGTTTGCCCACAGGGCGAGCACGAAGGACGAGGCGAGTACCCCGTCGATGAGCGTGCCGGCGATGAACGCCACGAAGCGTTGGCGCCGCGGCGCCAACCAGATGCCGCTCATGTCGGTCTGGACCACCAACACGTACAACTGGTTGCCGATGACCAGCCTCGACGGCACGCCGGCCGCACGTGCCGCGACCATGTGCGCGGCTTCGTGGATCGCGACCCCGACCAGCGTCAGGATGAACGTCGCCCAGGTCAGGGCGGCGAAGTGGATGGGGAACAGCAGCGTCTCGCCGGGCGTCGGCAGCACGTTCGGATCGTCCGTGGCGAGGTACACGCCGGTCGCGATGACCAGGACGCAGGCGATCAACACCGGGAGGCTGACCAGGCGGCGGGCGACAGTCGGGCTGAGCCAGTTCAGGCTGTAACTACGCCGAGGTCGGCGAGCCGGATCGGCGGCGGCGACCGGGCCGGCGACGGCCGCCGCGATCTTCTCGTCGATCTCGATGAAGCCCTCGTCGCCGAGGGCGTCCAGGAAATCGGTGATGTCGGGCGTCTCGGCGTACTTCTCTTCGTACAGGCGGACCGCCTCGCCCACCGATCTGCCGGCGGCCAGCGACTGGAGGAGGTCCAGCCCTTCGGCGGGGATCGACAGGAACACCTGCCGTTCGAGGTCGCCGATGATGACGGTGTCGCCCTCCGGCCGATGGTCGAAGGGGCGCACTCTGACAAGCGTGTCTGACGGGTAGCCGGCCATGGATGGTCGTCCTTTTCGCTCATTCCGCAGGCGGGGTCGATGAAGGCCGGCACCCGGCGTTGCCGTCCGGGTGCCGGCCTTCAGGTTGGTGGCGTCACCGTCAGGAGACGACACACGCAGCAGCGACAGCGCTGGTCTTCACCGACTCCAGCCGGCGCACCGTGAGCTTCTTCATGAACATCACCTCCTCGCGACATCTGGCAGGACAACGATGTCTGCCGCGCGAGTAATCGTCTGCTCACTTATGTGCATACGCCGATCGGTGGGGCGCTCACCGGTGTTCGTCGCCGGGCGCGATGGCAGCCCACAACCGCGGCTGACCTCGGTCAGCGCGCAGCATGGCAAGGACCGGTACGGCGAGACGCCGCCCGGCACGGAATGACGAGGGCCCGGCCGTCGGTGACCCGACGGCAGGGCCGGAGGGTCAGCGTTCCAGGATCGCGGTCACGCCCTGGCCGCCGGCCGCGCAGATCGAGATGAGTCCGCGCCCACTGCCCTTGGACGCGAGCAGCTTGGCCAGGGTGGCCACGATCCGGCCGCCGGTGGCGGCGAACGGGTGCCCGGCCGCCAGCGACGAGCCGTTCACGTTGAGCTTGTCGGTGTCGATGGTGCCGAGTGGGGCGTCCAGGCCCAGCCGGTCGACGCAGAACTCCTTCGAGTCCCAGGCGTTCAGGGTGGCCAGCACCTGCGAGGCGAAGGCCTCGTGGATCTCGTAGTAGTCGAAGTCCTGGAGGGTGAGCCCGGCCCGGGCGAGCAGCCGGGGCACCGCGTACGCGGGCGCCATCAACAGGCCCTCGTCGCCGTGCACGAAGTCCACCGCGGCCGTCTCCGACCAGGAGAACCAGGCCAGCACCGGCAGGTTGTGCTCGCGCGCCCACTCCTCGCTGGCCAACAGCACGGTGGAGGCACCGTCGGTCAGCGGCGAGGAGTTGCCGGCGGTCATGGTGGCCCGCTCGGCGTCCGGCCCCTTGGCACCGAAGACCGGCTTGAGCGCGCCGAGCTTCTCCAGCGTGGTGTCGGGGCGGAGGTTCGCGTCGCGGGTCAGCCCCAGGAAGGGGGTCATCAGGTCGTCGAAGAATCCCCTGTCGTACGCGGCGGCGAGCCGCTGGTGCGAGCGCAGCGCCAGCTCGTCCTGGGCCTGCCGGTCGATGTTCCAGCGCAGCGCCGTCTGCGCGGCGTGCTCACCCATGGACAGCCCGGTGCGGGGTTCGGCGTTGCGTGGGATCTCCGGCCTGAAGGGCTGAGCCGGGCGCAGCTTGGCGGCGATCCGCAGCCGCTCCCCGAGGGTCCGGGCGGAGTTGAGCTTGAGCAGCGTGCGGCGCATCTCCTCGTTGACCGCGAGCGGGGCGTCGGAGGTGGTGTCGACGCCGCCGGCGATCCCGACGTCGAGCTGGCCGAGGGCGATCTTGTTGGCGACCAGGATCGCCGCTTCCAGGCCGGTGCCGCAGGCCTGCTGGATGTCGTACGCGGGGGTGCGCGGGTCGAGCTTCGAGCCGAGTACCACCTCGCGGGTGAGGTTGAAGTCCTTCGAGTGCTTGAGCACCGCGCCGGCGACCACCTCGCCGACCTGCTGGCCGGCCAGCCCGAACCGGGCGATCAGCCCGTCCAGGGCGGCACCGAGCATGTCGGAGTTGGTGGCGCTGGCGTAGCGCGAGTTGGAACGGGCGAAGGGGATCCGGTTGCCGCCGATGACCGCGACCCGTCGAACGTTCTGCACGATCCGCCTCCTCGAAAGTGTTGCCCACACCTTACTCACCAGTAGGCTACGCCTATGAGCGACAGGTATGCGAGCTTCGTCCAGTCGGGCGCCGGGCGGGCGCTGGTCAAGCGCCTCGGGCTGCCCGATCCGCCTCGACTGCGCCGGCACGCACCCGGCGAGCCGATCCTGCCCGGGCTGGCCCTGCTCGGCGCCGCCGCCGGGGGACGGCTCGCCGATCCGGTCGGCAAGATGCTGGCCGCCGCCGGGCTCGCCCTGCGCGATCCGGCCACCGCCGTGCCGGACCCGACCACCGGCCGTACGCCGGAGAGCGCCGCCCTCGTCTTCGACGCTACCGGCATCACCGACTCGTCCGGACTGCGGCAGCTCTACGACTTCTTCCACCCGCAGGCCCGAGCCGTGCAGTCCAGCGGGCGGGTGATCGTGCTGGGCACCCCGCCGGCCGAGTGCGCGACGCCACGCGAGGCGACCGCCCAGCGTGCCCTGGAGGGGCTGACCCGCAGCATCGGCAAGGAGTTGGGCCGAGGCGTCACCGCGCAGCTGGTCTACGTCACCCGCGAGGCCGACACGGGCACCTGGACCAGCCTGGAGGCGACCCTACGCTTCCTGCTCTCCGGACGGTCCGCATACGTCTCGGGCCAGGTGATCCGGGTCGGCGCCGGCCAGGCGACCGCCCCGGTCGACTGGGACCGCCCGCTCGACGGGCAGGTCGTGCTGGTCACCGGCGCCGCCCGGGGCATCGGTGCGGCACTGGCCCGGGTACTGGCCCGCGACGGCGCGACCGTGGTGGCGCTGGACGTCCCGGCGGCCGGGGACGAGTTGGCAGGCGTGGCCAACGAGATCGGCGGCAGCGCCGTGCAGCTCGACCTGACCGCCGCCGACGCGCCGGCCCGGCTCGCCGAGTACCTGGCGAACCGGCACGGCCGGGTCGACGCGGTGGTGCACAACGCCGGTATCACCCGGGACAAGACCCTGGGCCGGATGGACGCCGACCGGTGGGACCAGGTCATCGACGTCAACCTGTCCAGCCAGGAGCGGATCAACGACCTGCTGTTGGAGCGGGGGCTGATCCCGGCCGGCGGTCGGATCATCGGCGTCTCCTCGATCGCCGGGATCGCCGGCAACCGGGGCCAGACGAACTACGCCACCAGCAAGGCGGGGGTGATCGGGCTGGTCGACTCGCTCGCGCCGGTGCTGCGCGAGCGGCAGATCAGCGTCAACGCCGTCGCTCCCGGGTTCATCGAGACCCGGCTGACCGCCCGGATCCCGTTGATGCTGCGTGAGGCGGGCCGCCGGATGAACAGCCTGTCCCAGGGCGGGCTGCCGGTGGACGTCGCGGAGACCATCGGCTGGCTGGCCTGGCCGGCGTCGGGTGCGGTCAGCGGCAACGTGGTCCGGGTCTGCGGCCAGAGCCTGCTGGGGGCGTGATGGCCAGGCGCAGCCGCAGGGACGAACCGGCCGACGACCTGTCGGTCGGTGAGCTGATCGACGGGCCGACCCAGGCCCTGACGCCGTTGACCCGGCCCGCCGCGCTCGCCGCGCCGTCCGACGCGGACCCGGAGGCGACCCGCGACCTGTCCGGCCCCGGCGCCGCCGTGACCGGCGAGCAGCTACCGCAGGCGTCAACAAGGGGTCCTTCCTTGTCGAAGGCGGCGGCCGACGACCCGGACCGGAAGGCGACCGGCCAGCCCACGTCCGCCCCGACGGCGCGGGCCCGGGTGGAGCTGTCCCGGATGCCGGCGGCCGGGCCGCTGTACCGGCGGGCGCTGCTGAACGCGCTGCCGGGGCTGGGCGGACGGCGCGGCGACGGGGTGCCGGCGGTCGAGTTGACCGTCGGCGGCGTCGCGGTGGACCCGGAGCGGCTGGCCGACTACGACCGGGTGTGCGGATTCCGGCTCGCCGACCGACTGCCCGCGACCTTTCCGCACGTCATGGGCTTTCCGCTGGCGCTGCGCCTGATCACCGCGCCGGAGTTCCCGATCCCGCTCACCGGGGTGGTGCACGTCGGCAACCGGATCTCCGTGCACCGGCCGGTCACCGTCGCCGACCGGCTGGACTTCACCACCTGGGCGGAGAACCTGCGTCCCCATGACCGGGGGCGGCAGGTGGACGTGGTGCTCGTCGGGTCGGTGGACGGGGAGGAGGTGTGGCGCGGCGTCTCGACGTACCTCGGCCGGCAGGGCACCCCCGGCGACGGCGAGCGGCGCGACCGGGGTGAGCGGCCCGCGCCGCCGGCCGCCACCGCCCGTTGGCGGGTGGAGCCCCGGGTGGGTACGGACTATGCCCGGGTCTCCGGCGACCACAACCCGATCCACACCTCGAAGCTCGGGGCACGGCTGCTCGGCTTCCCCGGGCCGATCGCGCACGGGATGTGGAGCAAGGCGCGTTGTCTCGCCGCACTGGAGAGCCGGCTGCCCGAGGCGTACACCGTGGATGTGGCATTCAAGCTGCCGGTCCCACTGCCTGGCACGGTGGCCTTCAACGCCACGACGTCGGGGTCCGGCTGGGACTTCAGCCTGCACGACCAGCGCGGCCGTCCACATCTGGCGGGCACGATTCGCTGAGCGGGGGCCGGGACTTGCCCGGCCCCCCTTTTTCCGCTAGGTTCTTCTCAGAAAGAGATGTTCTCTAAGTGAGAGTGATCAAGCGTGAACGAGCAGGACTTTCTCGCCACCTACGACCCGCGGGCCTACCCCGCCGTGGCGGTCACCGCCGACGTCGTCGCCCTGACCATCCGCGACGGAGCACTGCACCTGCTGCTGATCCGCCGTGGCGAGCAGCCGTACGCGGGCCACTGGGCGCTGCCCGGTGGCTTCGTCCGGCCCGACGAGGAGCTGGCCGCCGCCGCCCGCCGGGAACTGGCCGAGGAGACCGGCCTCGACGGCGAGCCGCTGCGTCGAGTCCACGTCGAGCAGCTGGCCTCCTACGGCGCGCCCGACCGTGACCCGCGGATGCGGATCGTCTCCGTCGCCCACCTCGCCTTCGCCCCCGACCTGCCGGACGCGGCGGCCGGCACCGACGCCGACGAGGCCGCCTGGGTGCCGGTCGCCGAGCTGGCCAACCGGCAACTCGCCTTCGACCACGCCCGCATCGTCGCCGACGGGCTGGATCGGGCCCGATCCAAGCTGGAGTACACCCCGCTGGCCACCCGCTTCCTGGCACCCGAGTTCACCATCGGCGAGCTGCGGGGCGTCTACGAGACGGTCTGGGGACACCAGCTGCACGCCGGCAACTTCCACCGCAAGGTGCTCTCCGTGCCGGGCTTCGTGGAGAGCACCGGTGCCAGCACCGAACACGGCGGCTCCCGGGGCGGCCCGCGCGCCCGGCTCTACCGGGCCGGCGACGCCCGGCTGCTGCACCCGGCGCTGCTGCGGCCGGCCCGGGAGGAGACGGTCCGATGACGACCGAAGAAGCGATCCGCCTGGTCACCGCCGCGCGCGACGACGACGAGATGTTCGGCGACGACACGCCGGAACGCCGCTACCGGGAGCTGGTCAGCGCCCTACACCCCGACCGGCTCGACTGGGCCGGGCCGGGCGTCCATACCGCGGCCACCGAGGCGTTCGTCCAGGTGACCACCCGTTGGCGAGCACGCAAGGGGACCGTCATGCACGGCTACCGGTGCGGCCGGCCGGCATACTCCGGTGATCTGGCCGACCTGTACGAGGTCGGCGCGGATCGGCTGCTCAAGCTGCCCCGGAACCCGGCCGACAACGACCTGATCTCCCGCGAGCAGTGGGCCCTGCGCACCCTCGCCGAACGGGGTGACCCGCGTTGGCTGCCGTACGTGCCCCGGCTGGTCGACAACTTCGCGCACCGGGACGCCGCCACCGGAGCCGAACGCCAGGTCACCGTGCTCGCCACCGCACCCGGCCTACGCAACCTGGTCGAGGTGCGACGCGGGTACCCGGACGGGCTGGACGCCCGCGACGTGGCCTGGATGTGGCGGCGGCTGCTGGTCGCGCTCGGCCTGGCCCACCGGGCCGGCGTGGTGCACGGCGCGGTGCTGCCGCCGCACGTGCTGATCGAGCCGGACGCGCACGGCGTGGTGCTGGTCGACTGGTGCTTCTCGACCGCACCGGGCGGCGTCGTGCCGGCCATGGTGCCCGACCACCAGGACTGGTACCCGGCCGAGGTCTTCGGTCGCCGCCCCTGCGGGCCGGGCACCGACATCGCCATGGCCGCCAGGTGCATGACCTGGCTGATGGGCCGGCACGCGCCACACGAACTGCTCAGCTTCGCCCAGGGCTGCCGGCAGCGGTTGCTGAGCATGCGACCCGACGACGCCTGGCGGGTGCTGCGCGAACTCGACGAGGTACTGCACCGGCTCTACGGCCCGCGGACCTTCCGACCCTTCACCCTCAACCCCTAAGGAGGCTGCCATGGGCAGCGGAATGTGGTCCACCGACGTGTACGACGCCGCCGACCGGTACCGCCGGGCGACCGGCACCAGCGCTTTCTCGTACAGCGACAGCGGAGCCCGGGTGGTGCACCCGGCGCTGGACCCGCGCGGTGCCGCCCGGGAGAGCCGCGACTCGGACGAGCACCCGCAGTCGACCCCGGTCGCCGTGCTGTTCGACGTGACCGGCTCGATGGGACACGTGCCCCGCACCCTCCAGGCCAAGCTGCCGCAACTACTGGGCCTGCTGTTGCGGCAGGGGTACGCCCGCGACCCGCAGATCATGTTCGGCGCGATCGGCGACGCCACCTGCGACCGGGTGCCGCTGCAGGTGGGCCAGTTCGAGTCCGACAACCGGATGGACGACGACCTCGGCCGGATCGTGCTGGAGGGCGGCGGTGGCGGCCAGATGCGGGAGTCCTACGAGCTGGCGATGTACTTCATGGCCCGGCACACGGTCACCGACCACTGGGAGAAGCGGGGCCGGCGCGGCTACCTCTTCATCATCGGCGACGAGCTGGCGTACCCGAAGGTGAAGGCCGCCGAGGTGGCCCGGCTGATCGGCGACGGCCCCCGCGAGGACCTGCCGCTGCGGCAGATCCTCGACGAGGTCACCCGACGCTGGGACACGTACTACCTGCTCCCCGCCGGCAGCCACTACTCGGGCAACCGCAAGGTGCTCGACTTCTGGCGCGACCTGCTCGGCCAGAACACCCTGGAACTTGACGACCTCGACGCGGTCTGCGAGACCATCGCCCTCACCGTCGGCCTCGGCGAGGAGGCCATCGACCTCGACACGGGCCTACGGGACCTGGAACGGGCCGGCTCGCCGGCAACCAGGACGGTGTCCAAGGCGTTGGCCCGTCGCGGCGGTGCCCGCCGGGCCGAGGTGACGGAGCTGCCCGCCACCCGCACCACCGGCGGTGGGGTCGTGCGGCTGTGACTCTTGGGGCGACGGCCTCGCCGCACGCGATCGTGGTCGACCTCGGGTACGGCGACGCCGGCAAGGGCACCGTCGTGGACTGGCTCTGCGCGACCCGGCCGGTGCGGACCGTGGTGCGGTTCAACGGGGGCGCGCAGGCGGCACACAACGTCGTCCTGCGCGACGGCCGGCACCACACGTTCGCGCAGTTCGGGGCGGGCACCTTCCATCCGGGCGTACGGACCCACCTGTCCCGGCACATGGTGGTGGACCCGCTGGCGCTGGCCGCCGAGGCAGACCATCTCGCCGCCGTCGGGGTGCCCGACGCGCTCGACCGACTGACCGTGGACGGGGAGGCGCTGCTGGCCACCCCGTACCACCGGGCCGCCAACCGGGCCCGGGAGCTGGCCCGCGGAGCCGACCGGCACGGCTCCTGCGGGCTGGGGGTGGGCGAGGCCGTCGCGTACGGCCTCGCCCATGCCGCCGACGCACCCCGAGTCGCCGACTGCCGCAACCCGGGACAGCTGCGCCGGCGGCTGGCCCTGCTACGAGACCGGCTCAGCGCGGAGCTGGGCCCGCTGGAGGCTCCGCCGGTCGCCGACTGCCTGCGCGCGTACCGGGCTTTCGCCGAGCGGGTGGCGATCGTCGACCGGGACTGGCTGACCGGAGCGCTGCGGGCCGGCCCGTGCGTGTTCGAGGGTGCGCAGGGGGTGCTGCTGGACGAGTGGCACGGCTTCCACCCGTACACGACGTGGAGCACCACCACCTTCGACAACGCCGAAGCGCTGCTGGCCGAGGCCGGCGCGGCCGGCTCCGCGACCCGGATCGGAGTGCTGCGGACCGTGACCACCCGGCACGGGCCGGGTCCGTTGGTCACCGAGGACCGGGCGCTGCCGCTGACCGACCCGCACAACTCGACGAACCCCTGGCAGGGCCACTTCCGGTTCGGCCACTTCGACGCCGCCGCCCACGCGTACGCCCTGGCGGCCGCCGGTGGGGTCGACGGCCTGGCGCTGACCCACCTCGACCTCACCGAACGGGGCCTGGACCTGCGGATCTGCCGCCGCTACGACGGCCTGGACCGGCTGCTGCCCGGCCCACCCGGCGACCTGGACCGGCAGACGGCGCTCACCGCCCGCCTGCAACAGGCCCGCCCGGTGTACGACCCCCCGCCGGCCGACTGGCCCACGGCGGTGGAACAGGCGCTGGACGCACCCGTCGTGCTCACCTCCCACGGCCCCACCGCTGATCACAAGACCCCGCGCGGCGCACTGCTGGTGAAAGGAAGGGCCCCTTATTAACGCCTGGTGTAGAGGAAGGGCCCCCTCTTAACAGCCGGTGCCCCGAGCATGGAGTCATGGAGGCTGCCCTGGACCTGATCCGGCACACCCTCACCTCGCCGTGGGTCTATCTGCTGCTGATCGGGCTCACCGCGGTCGACGCGATCTTCCCGCTGGTGCCGGCCGAGGCGGCGGTCATCACGGTCACCGTGCTGGCCACCGGGGGCGAGCCGAACGTGGTGCTGGTGGTGCTGGCTGCCATGCTCGGTGCCACCATCGGCGACCACGTCTCGTACGCGATCGGGCGCGGCGGCGGGTCAGGGCGGCTGGACCGATCCCCGGAGGACAGCCGACGGCGGGCCGGGTCGCAGTGGGCGCGGCGGGCGGTGGACCAGCGGGGCGGCATGATCCTCACCGCCGCCCGCTACATCCCCGGCGGGCGGACGGCGGTAACCCTGACCATGGGCGCGGTCCGCTATCCGCTGCGGTCGTTCCTGCTCTACGACCTGATCGGCACCACCTCGTGGGCGCTGTACTGCGTGCTGCTGGGTACCGTCGGCGGGTTGGCCTTCCAACGCGACCCGTTGCGCGGCATCCTGGCCGGGGTCGGTCTGTCGATCGCGGTGACCGCGCTGCTCGAACTGGGACGCCGGCTGCGACACCGCGCGCACCGCCGCTCCGTCCGGCGCGACTGAACCACGGGCGTCGCAGGGTCCGGCTCGGGCGTTAAGAGGGGACCCCTGCTCTACCTCAGGCGTTAACAAGGGGCCCTTCCTTACACCGTAGGCGGATGCCAGGTGGCACCGCTCAACAGTTGGCCCGCGCCGAGCCAGGCGGCGTTCATCATCCGGGTGGCGGTCTTCTCCGGGTCGGCCTCGGGCCGGTCGGCCAGCCAGTCGGCGAGCGACTCGGTCGCGCCGACCAGGGCGTACGCGACGACTTCCAGCTCGGTCTCGGCGGCCTCACGCCCCTCGGCGCGCAGCGCGTGGTCGAGCATTCCGGAGACCACCTCGACCAGCCGCGCCCGCATGACGGACAGCTCGCGGGCGAACCGCTGCTCGCCGCGGGCCTGCCGGTAGAGCACCGCCCAGCCATCGCGGTGTGCGCCGACGAAGCCGAAGAATGCCCGCAGCCCGCGCCAGAGTCGCTCGTCGGCCGGCAGGTCGGGGGCGGCGGCCCCGGCGATGGCCTCCATCATCCGGGTGCCCTCGCGGTGCAGGCAGGCGACGAAGAGGTCTTCCTTGTGCCCCAGGTACGCGTACACCATGGGTTTGGAGATGCCGGCTACCTCGGCGATCTCGTCCATGCTGGCACCGTGGTAGCCGCGCCGGGAGAAGACCTGCACGGCGGAGTCGAGCATCTGCTGCTCGCGTACGGCGCGGGGGAGGCGCTTGAAGGCAGGACCGGTGGACACCTTGCGAGCATACCTACCCATGCGTAAGGTTACGCCTGAGTAACCACTGTCCGAAAGGCTTCCCCATGACTGACTTCGACCCGGCCAACTTCGCCAACGTCGGCCCGAAGGAGTTCGCCCAGCTCGTCAAGAACACCCCGGAGAGCAAGCTCGCCGAGGTGATGTCGGGCGACCTGCGCGGCAAGATCCTCGGCGAGGTCTTCGGGCGGATGCCGCAGTTGTTCCGCGCCGACCGGGCCGGGACGACCAACGCGGTCATCCACTGGAACATCACCGGCGCCCCGGACGGCGGCACCGACACCTACGAGGTGGTCATCGCCGACGGCGCCTGCACGGTCAACGAGACCCCGCAGCACGACCCCCGGCTGAGCCTGACCCTGGGACCGGTCGAGTTCCTGAAGATCGTCTCCGGTGGCGCCAACCCGGTGATGATGTTCATGACCGGCAAGCTCAAGGCCAAGGGTGACCTGGGCCTGGCCGCCAACATCGCGAACCTCTTCGACATCCCCAAGGCCTGACGTGGTCGAGTTCTCGCTCGACCTGAACGAGGAACAGCGGGATCTACGCGACTGGGTGCACGGCTTCGCCAGCGAGGTCGTGCGCCCGGCTGCGGCCGAATGGGACGCCCGCGAGGAAACGCCCTGGCCGGTCATCCAGGAGGCGGCGAAGGTCGGCCTGTACGGCTTCGAGTTCCTCGCCACCTGCTGGGCCGACCCCACCGGCCTGTCGCTGCCGATCGCCAGCGAGGAGTTGTTCTGGGGTGACGCGGGCATCGGCCTGAGCATCTTCGGCACCTCCCTCGCGGTCGCCGCCATCTACGGCGCCGGCACCCCGGACCAGCTCGTCGAGTGGGTCCCGCAGTGCTTCGGCGACGTCGACTCGCCGACCGTCGCCGCGTTCTGCACCTCCGAACCGGAGGCCGGTTCGGACGTCGCCGCCATGCGTACCCGCGCCCGCTACGACGAGGCCACCGACGAGTGGGTGCTGCGTGGACAGAAGGCGTACGCCACCAACGGTGGGATCGCCGGGGTGCACGTGGTGACCGCCTCGGTCGAGCCCGAGCTGGGTTCGCGCGGGCAGGCCGCGTTCGTCGTACCGCCGGGCACGGCCGGGCTCGACGCCACCCGCAAGCTGCGCAAGCTGGGCCTGCGTGCCTCGCACACGGCCGACGTCTTCCTGGACGACGTCCGGGTGCCGGGGCGGTGCCTGCTCGGCGGCAAGGAGGCGTTGGACGAGCGCCTGGCCCGCGCCCGGTCCGGGCAGCGCGCCACCGGCCAGGCGGCGATGCGTACGTTCGAGTTGTCCCGGCCCACCGTCGGCGCGCAGGCGCTCGGCGTGGCCCGAGCCGCCTACGAGTACGCCCTGGACTATGCGAAGGAACGCGTCCAGTTCGGCCGGCCGATCATCACCAACCAGGCGGTCGCCTTCGCGCTGGCCGACATGAAGATGGAGATCGACGCGGCCCGGCTGCTGGTCTGGCGGGCCTCCTGGATGGGCCGCAACAACCGGCCGTTCACCGCCGGGGAGGGCTCGATGTCCAAGCTCAAGGCCGGCGAGGTGGCCGTCTCGGTCACCGACAAGGCCGTCCAACTGCTCGGCGGGGCCGGTTTCCTGCGCGACCACCCGGTCGAGCGCTGGTACCGGGACGCCAAGATCTACACCATCTTCGAGGGCACGTCGGAGATCCAGCGTCTGGTCATCTCCCGGGCGATCTCGGGGATGCAGATCCGCTGACCGCCAGGAGGCACGCGGGCATGGATTTGCCGTTCATCGTCGCCACGCTGACCCGACGGGGACTGCTCACCCCGGGCCGCCCGATCCGCGTCGCGTCCCAGCTCAACGCGTTGCGGAAGTGGGGCTGGAGCCTCGCCGGCGAACTGCGCCAGGCGGCGGCCCGGGATCCCGGCCGGGTCGCCGTCATCGACGACCAGGACACCGAGCTGACGTACCAGGAACTGCTGGACCGTTCGATGCGGCTGGCCCGCGCGATGCGCGCGGGCCTCGGCGTCCAGCCCGGTGACCGGGTTGCGGTGCTCTGCCGCAACCACCCCGGTCTGATAGAGACCATCGTCGCCGCCACCCTGCTCGGCGCGGACGCCGTGCTGGTCAACACCGGTCTCTCCCCGGCGCAGCTGGCCACGGTGGCGCAGGAGCAGCAGCTACGGGTACTGGTGCACGACGACGAGTTCACCGAACGTGCCCTCGGGCTGCCGGCCGATCTGCCCCGCGTCGACGAGCGGGCCCGGGAGGAGCTGATCGCCACCGCCCTGCCCGGCGAGCTGCACCCGCCCGAGCGGGACGGCCGGATCATCGTGCTCACCTCCGGCACCACCGGCGCACCCAAGGGTGCCCGCCGGCCCACCCCGAACGGCTTCGGCCCGCTGGTGTCCATCATCGACCGGATCCCGCTGCACGCCCGGGACCGGGTGCTGATCGCCGCGCCGGTCTTCCACACCTGGGGGTACGCGGCCCTGCAGGTCTGCTTCGCGCTGCGGACCACCATCGTGCTGCACCGGCGTTTCGACCCGGCCGCCACGCTGGACGCCCTGGTGCGGCACCGCTGCCAGGCGCTGTTCGCCGTGCCGGTGATGCTGCAACGGCTGATGGAGGTACCGGCACCGGATCCCCGGCCACCGCTGAAGGTGGTGGCGGTGAGCGGCTCCGCACTGCCCGGCGGTCTGCCGTCGGCCTTCATGGACACCTACGGCGACGTGCTCTACAACCTCTACGGCTCGACCGAGGCGTCCTGGGCCTCCATCGCCACCCCGGAAGATCTACGTCAGGCGCCCACCACCGCCGGGCGTCCGCCGCACGGCACCCGGCTGGCGATCGTCGACGACACCGGCGACCCGGTCACCGGTGGCCGGGTGGGACGGATCCTCGTCGGCAACGAGATGCTCTTCGAGGGCTACACCTCGGGTGCCGACCGGGAACGCCACGACGGCCTGCTGGACACCGGCGACCTGGGCCGGGTCAACGCCGACGGGCTGCTCTTCGTCGACGGCCGGGCCGACGACATGATCGTCTCCGGTGGGGAGAACGTCTTCCCCTCCGAGGTGGAGCACCTGCTCACCCAACTCCCCCAGGTACGCGAGGCCGCCGTCATCGGCGTACCCGATCCCGAGTTCGGCCAGCGGCTCGCCGCCTTCCTCGGCCTGCATCCCGACGAGACACTCGACGCCGACGCGGTCCGTGAGTACGTCCGCCACTACCTCGCCCGGTTCTCGGTGCCCCGCGATGTCGTCTTCGTCAGGTACCTGCCGCGCAACGCCACCGGCAAGGTGCTCACCCGCGAACTACGCCGCTACTACGGCTGACCCGGTGGGCACCGGACCTACGAAGCCGCAAATGGCGACGTGAAGGGCCTGCCCGTACCAGCAGTCACCAGGCGAAAGCGAGTCTGGTGGCCGGGATCGTCCCCTTAGGAGGGGAAAAGTTAGAATTATCGTGGGAATCTCATCTGGCCTCTCCCATTGGTGTTCTCCCACCGACATCTGTCTGAATAGATCTACCGATGATGTCGGCCACGCCTCGACAAGGCGGAAACGGGAGGACGACCACGATGGCTTCCGCGAGTCGCAGGGACGACGACAGCCAACGCGAGGACGCTCGGGAGCAACTGCACCCGGTTCATGCCACCTACGTCAGTGCCGGCATTGCGCTCCTGACCGTGGTGTTGCTGACCATCCTGGGTGGATGTGGTGAAACCGGCGGCACGGCTGTGGCCGGCATCGCAGCCGTGGGCACGATCATGACCGCCGCGTTCGGGGTGGCCGCTGTCTACGCCCGGAGAAACGGCAGGTGACGAAGGGCCGCCGGCGGCCCCTACCGGTCGGGATCCGGGCAGCGTCAGGGCGATCCCCGATCCGGTCCGTCAGCACCCCCGGCAGGCTCAGCCGATGCGAATCGACAGACGTGGTCTGATCGCCGGGATCACCCTCGGCATGCTCCTGGCCGGAACCCTGACGGCACCCGCCAACGCGACTCACCGAGGCTGCCCCGCCGGCACACTCGACCCCGCCGGCCTGGTCGCGGCCGTCGGCGAGGTCCCCGACCGTGAACTCACCACCACCAGCGTGCAGTTGAAGGTCACCACACCGGAGGGCTGCTGGCGCGGCGCCTTCGGCGTACGCGATCTGCGGTCGGCGACACCGGTGCCGGCGGACGCCCGCATCCGGATCGGCAGCGTGACCAAGGTCTTCACCGCCGTCGTGGTGTACCAGCTGGTGGCGGAGGGCCAGCTGGACCTCGACGAGCCGGTCCGGCCCCACCTACCGGACCTGATCCCGGCCGACTGGCCGACCATCACCGTGCGGCAGCTGCTCGCCCACACCAGCGGCCTGCCCAGCCCGGTCCTGCCCGATGGGCTCGACTGGCAACTCGCGCACCGCTACGACCGGTGGACCCCGGAGCAGATCGTCCGGACGGCACTGACGAACCCGCCGGAGTACGCTCCCGGGTCGGCGCAGCGCTACACCAACATGGGCTACATCGTCGCCGGCATCCTGATCGAGCGGGTGACCGGCACGTCGTACCCGGAGCAGATGCGGCAGCGGATCTTCCGGCCACTCGGGTTGCGCGACACGTACGCGCCCGGCACCGCCACCGGCATCCGTGGACCGCACGTCCGGGGCTACCAGCAGGTGGCCAGCGACGGTCGGACCGAATTGATCGACGCTACGCGCTGGAGCCAGACCTTCACCCCCGCCTCCGGTGACCTCGTCTCGACCCTGGCCGACCTGGATCGGTTCGCCGCCGCACTGTTCGACGGCCGCCTTCTCGCCCCCGCGCAGCAGCGTGAGCTGTTCACCCACCCGTGGGCCGGCGCGGGGTACAGCAACGGTGGGCTCTCCTCGGTACGGCTGCCCGACGGCCGTACGTTCTGGGGCAAGTCCGGCGCCCGGTACGGCTATCAGGCTCTTGTCGGAGCCCTCGACGACGGCAGCACCCGCCTCGCGTTCGCCGCCACCCCGACCGACGCGAAGGCCGACGGCCAGTCGGCGCTCGCCCAACGAGTCTTCGCTGCCGTCCTGGCGCTCGCCTGAGCCGGTGCCTGAGCGCGGAGCCGGGACGGCCGGCTCCGCGCTCAGCAACTGTTAATAGGGGGCCCCTGCTCTACCTGAGGCGTTAAGAAGGGGCCCTTCCTTTCCCGATGGCGGCGGCCACTGCGCTGACGCGGTCGGCGAGCAGGCCGAGCGCGCCCACCGCCCGGTCGACCGGGTCGTCGCCCGCTCCGCCGAGGGCCCGCGAGCGCCGGAAGGCGTCCTTCACCTCGGCCCAGCGGGCGGCCTGTTCCGGGCTCAGCCGACCGCGCAGCTCGGCGAGCTTGAGCAGGTTCGCCTCCGCGCCCGCCGCCAGGGTCTGCGCCTCGCCCAGGTAGTGATCGTCGATCACTGCTTCCAGCTCGTCGTCGGTGAGCACCGGGACGATCCGCTCGGCCAGCTTGTTCATGTTGCGGTACGACCCCTGAAGCTGGAACGGCGGCTCGACCCGCGCGTCGTCCGACTGCGCCGCCGAGGCGATGTATGCCTGGTTGTTGGCCAGCACCACCTGCTGTACCCGCAGCAGCTTGCGCAGCACCGAGACGATCTGCTCCAGCTCCACCGGCGGGTACGGGTGGGACAGCTGGTCGGCGCGCACGGTGTCGTCACCCCGGGCCATCCGGACCAGCAGTTCCAGGTCTGCGCGCTCCCGTCCGGAGAGCGGCGCCAGCACCGGGTTGGCGGTGAGCGCGTTCTCCACGTAGCTGAGGGCGAACACCTCCTCCCGGCCGGAGAGCACGTCGCCGAGGTTCCAGACGTCGGCCCGGTTGGCGAGCATGTCCGGCACCCGGAAACGCTTGCCCGACTCGGTGTACGGGTTGCCCGCCATGCACACCGCGAACCGCTTGCCGCGCAGGTCGTAGGTGCGGGTGCGGCCCTCCCAGACACCCTCCATCCGGCGTTGCCCGTCGCAGAGCGAAATGAACTTCTGCAACAGCTCCGGATTGGTGTGCTGGATGTCGTCCAGGTAGAGCAGCACGTTGCTGCCCAGCTCCAAGGCGAAGGAGATCTTCTCGACCTCCTGCCGGGCGGTGGCGTCGGGGGCCTCCGCCGGGTCCAGCGAGGTGACCTTCGTGCCCAGTGCCGGCCCGTTGACCTTCACGAAGACCAGGCCAAGCCGGCTGGCGACGTACTCCATCAGCGTGGTCTTGCCGTAGCCGGGCGGCGAGATCAGCAGCAGCAGGCCCGACTGGTCGACCCGCTTGCCGTCCCCGGTGGCACCGAGCTGCCGGGCCAGGTTGTCACCGATCAGCGGCAGGTACACCTCGTCGAGCAGCCGGTTGCGGACGAACGCGTTCATCACCTTCGGCCGGTACTCCTCCAGCCGCAGCCGCTCCCGCTCGGCGTCCACGACCGCGTTGCGTCGCCGCTGGTAGTCCCGGTACGCCGGGACCAGTTCGGTGCGGAACGCGCGGGTACGGGCCAGCGTCTCGTCCAGTCGCACGGCGAGCGTCGACCCCTCGACACGCCGGTGGGCACCGAGCAGGCCGCCGACGGTCTCCGCCATGGTCGCGGCGCTGTCCTCCCGGGCCAGCTCGGGGCCGCACAGCTCGATGGCGACCGCCTCCGGCAGGTCGTACCCCGACAGATTCCCGTCGTCGGTGGCGAGGAACGCGGTCAGCCACGCCTGGACCAGCTGGTACCGGCCGGCCAGGTCGTCGCCGAGGGCCCGCAGGTCGTCGTCGAACTCCCGGGAAGACCGGGATCGCGGGCCGCCGAGCGCCCGGCGGAACCGGTCCAGCAGGGCACGTGCTCCGCTGCCGCTGACGAACCGCACCGGCGGCGTGGCCAGCTCCGCGAAGAGATACTCGCCGGCCAGCCCGGTGCCGCCGGCCGGCAGCGGCAGCCCGGTGTGCGACAGGAAATTCTCGACCGCCTCGGCCAGCTCGGTGCAGAGCCGGTCGGCGGCATCCTCGCCGCCCGCGCGACCGAACCGTTCCCGGGCCCGGGAAAGCGAGGCGGCCCGGGCCGTCCAGGCGGACCGGGCCGGCTCGTCGGTGCCGTGGCGCCAGAACAGTTGGGCGGCGCCCCGGTCGGCCGGCGGGTAGCGCAGCAGTCCGGCACCGGCGTGCAGGCGCAGCAGCACCCGCAGGATCTCGGCCGCGTCGTGGTCGTGCACGCCGCGCTCGTACCCCTCGTCGTAGCGGGTCTCGGCGATCCGCCGGACCAGCTCCCGCAGCCCGTCGGCGTCCACCGCCGCCGCGTGCAGCTCGTCCAGGTCGGGTCCGTCGCGGCCGGCCTCGGCGGCGGCCAGGATCGCGGTGGCCAGGTACTCGGCCCGGTACACCTGCGCCGACTCGGAGACCAGCAGCTGGTCCCAGAACCGGCTGGTCTGCTGGAACGCCTCGTCCCGTACCGGGGCGCGGTAGTCGGTGCCGGTCACCGCGACCACCATCCGACCCTCGGCCGGTACCACCGCCACGTCGATCGGCTGGGTGTTGACGGCGAAGCGGTGCCGGCCCAGCCGGATCGTCTCGCCGCCGTCGGCGTACAGGTCGAGGCGGTCGCGCAGGCCGCGACCGGCCTCCTGGCGGGCGGCCCGGACCCGGCCGTCCAGCTCCTCGGCCCGCACCGCGTCGCCGAGGGTACGCAGCTCCTCGACCACCGAGCGCAGCTTGCCCACCATCGGGTCGGCCGCGAAATAGGTGTTGATCTCGTCGAGTGAGCCGAGGCTGCCGGCCCGCCGCTGCACGCTGACCAGGATCCGCTCGGCGGAGGTGACGAGCCGGTCGGCCCGGCGGGACCGCTCGTCGAGCAGGGCCTGCTTGCGGGACGAGAATGCCTCGTAGATGTCGGTGCGCCGGGTGGCCAGTTCGGCGAGGAAGTCGTCGAACTCGCCGAACCGGGACTCCAGCTCCTCCACCCGCAGCAGCAGCCGGCCGAGCTGCTCGTCGCAGCGTTCGGCGGTGTCGGCCGCCGCCAGCGCACCGGTCACCGCCTGACCGAGCAGGGCGAACTCGGCGGCGAAACCGGCCCGCCCCTCCGCGGCGGCCAGCTCCGCGCGCCGCTTGTCGAGCACGGCACGGGCCCGGTTGACCGCGCCGAGCACCTCACCGACCCGGCTCAGGATGCCGGTCCGCAGCGTCGCGTCGGCGATGTCCAACCCGCCCACCACGTCGGTGATGGTCTGCAGACCGTCGGTACGGGCCGCCAGCTCGTCGCGGACCGTGCCGGCCTGCGCCACCGTGTCGATCCCGGCGGCCTTCGTGGCGAGCCGCTCCACCTCCTGCTGGTAGCCGGTGAACGCCTCGTCCCGGCGGAGGAACTCCACCGCCCGGCGGCCGGCCACCGCCAGCTCCTCGTCCAGCCGGCCGGCCAGCTCGTCGATCCGGTCGTGCTCGACGTACCGCAGCTCCCGCAGTGTCTCCAGGTGCCCGCGGGCCCGGCGCAGTCCACCGAGCTGGGTGACCCAGTCGTCGGCGGTCAGCGGCGCCTCACCCCGGGCCCGCCGGGCCAGCGAGGCGATCTGCTCGGCACTGTCGTCCAGCTCGGCGCGGGCCCGCTCGGTGAGCGTACGGACCTTCTCGTGCTCCTCCAGCACGGCGGCGGCGGTGCGGCGTAGCCCGGTCAGCGGCGTGGCCAGGTCGCCGAGCTCGTCCTCGCCGAGCCAGTGGTAGTGATCGGCGATCCGGGCGCAGGCGGCGATCAGCGCCTCGTAGACCCCGGCGGTGGCGTTGCTGTCGACCATCCTGGCCGCGGAGAGGGAGTCCGAGATGCCGCGTACCAGGTCCGCGTTGCCGACCCGCTCCAACGGCCCGGTGCCGGCCGGCTGTGCCGCCGCGTACGCGTCCGAGACGTACGGCGTCTGCCAGACCTGCATCGGGTGGACCCGGGTCGGCTCCTCGGAGACCGCCCGGAACACCACCAGCGTGCCGTCGTCGAAGAGGGAGAAGCCGTGGCACGGGATCGGCGCGGCCACCTCCTTGCGGATCGCGTTGTACGGCAGCAGCAGCGTGCGCCCGTCGGAGCGGGCGTGGAAGACGTAGAGCACGTCCTCGCCGTTGGGCGACCGCACCACCCGCTCGAACTCCAACCCGGAGACGTCGGTTTCGAAGGTACGCGTGACGCCGGTGGCCAGGTGGTATCCGCCCGGGAAGATGATGCCGTGGTCCTCCGGCAGCCGCTGACAGGCGACACCGATGCCGTCGAGCCGGACCGCCTCGCGGGTGAGCGTGTTGAAGACCAGGTGCCGCCACTGCGTTTCCTTGTACGGCCGCAGCCGCAGCAGGATCAGCGGTCCCACCCGGGCCCAGTGCACGTCGGCGTCGGCGAGGCTCTGCAACGGCTCGTCCACCGGCTCGCTGTAGATGCCCTCGCCGACTTCGGTGTTGTTCTCCACCTTGACGGTCAGCGTTCCGCCCACCGTCTCGACGAAGACCTCACCGTCGATGGAGATGTGCGGATGCCGGCCGAGGATGTGGTCCTCGCGGGTGGTCTCGACCCACTCGAAGTCGTGCGTCGGTGGAAAGACGTGGTCCCGCTCGCCCCGGCTGTCCAGGTACTCGGGCACGCCGTCGACGCCGACCCGCCAGCGCAGCACCCGGATGTCCTCGGTACGCGGCCCGGTCTGGAAGACCGCCAGCAGCCGGCCGTCGACCCGGCGCAGCTGCAGCAGGCGGGCCTGCCGGTAGTAGCGGTACAGCTCACCGAAGTCGCGGACGAACTGCGGGTCGCGCAGCAGACCGGGCAGCTCGTCGTGGCCGGCCTCGTCGAAGCGGAACCCGGCCGCGTCCGGCCCGTCCTCGCCGGGCTCCCTGGTGAACCGGTGCAGCGAGAAGACGTCGTCGACGGTCGTCTCCGGCTTCAACCCGATGAAGACGTTGTAGCCGAACAGCATCAGCCCGCCGACCGAGACGATGTCACGGGGTACGCAGTTGTGCTCGGTCCGGATCCGCTCGGTGCTCAGCAGCCGCAGCTCGGTGCTGCCGAAGACCTCCAGCCGGCGGGCGTTGAGCGTCTCCGCCCGTCGGGCCAGCTCAGCCGCCTGGCCGGCGAGCCGCCGGCGGAGCACCTCGTAGCTACCGTCGTCCGGCCCCGTACCGACGCCGGCGTCCGAACCCACGTCGGCGTCCGGACCGGCGGTCGACTCACTCACCGGCGCGCTGCTGCGGACCGGTGAGGGCCGCCACCGGGGTGTCCGCCACACCCAGGCGCTGCGCCGCCTTCAGCAACTCCTGCAGCTTGCCCTTGTCGGCGCCGCCGGAGCGCATCTGCTGCATCAGGAACGCCGACAGGGTGAGGTTCTGCACGTCGGCGCTGTCCAGCGAGCCGACCATGCGGGCCAGGTCGTCGGTGAAGCTGGCGCTGCCGTCCAGCCACGGCTGGGCGAGGTTTCTCGCCACCTCCGAGTGGGCCACGAAGCCGTCCACGCTCTTGCCGAACGAGATCGAGCTGAGCAGCCGGTCGAAGAAGACGCTGTCCCCACCGACGATGTCGATGTTCGCCTTCTCCAGGCCGGTGGAGACCAGCTTGGCCTGCGCCTCGGCGACCTGTCGCTGGGTGTCCAGCCCGGCGAGCCGGACCTCCTTCTCCAACTCCAGTCGCAGCCGGTACTCCTCGTGCTGCCGGGTCGCGTCGTCGAGCGCGGCCATCGCGGCGGCCTTCTCGGTGAGACCCTCGGCCTCGCCCTTCAGCTTCTCGCGGACCGCGTCGGCGACGAGCAACGCCTTGTCCCGCTCCACGGCGACCTCGGCACGACCCACCTTCTCGATCGCCTCGGCGCTGCGCTCCTGGACCTGCACCTCGGCCAGGCCGGCCGCCGCCGCCTCGGCCTGGACCCCCTCGGCGAGCCGGATCTTCGCCCGGGTGTCCAGCTCGGCGGCCTGCTGACGGGCCTCCGCCAGCACCAACTGCTCGCGAGCCTTGTGCTTCGCCGCCGCCTCGGCAGCCTCCGCCGCCTTGATGTCCTTGACCAGGTTCTCCTGTGCCTCGGCCTCGGCCTGGATCACCACCGCCTGGCGGGTCCGCTCGGCCTCCTCGACCACCCGCAGCCGCTTGATGTTCTCCTCCTGCTCGGCCACGGTCTTCTCCACCGCGATCCGCTCCCGGATCACCTCGGCGATGGCCCGCTTCTCGGCCTCGACCTCCTTGTCCTTGGAGATCGTGCTGAGCTCGGTCTCCCGCTCCCGGCCGATGACCTCCAGCAGGCGGTCCTTCTCGATCCGCTCGGTCTCGATGGCGATGACCCGCTCGCGGTTCTTCTCGGCCACCGCGATCTCCCGGGCCCGGTTCTCGTGCTGGACGCCCAACTGCTCGTCGGTACGGATGTTGGCGGTCTCGGCACGCAGCCGCTCCTCCGCGCGTACCCGGGTGACCTCGGCCTGCTCGCGGGCCCGCACCGTCTCGATCTCGCGCTGCTGCTTGGCCTCGGCGTCCGCCTGCCGGCGCTCCAACTCCAGGATCGCCTCCTTGGCATCGACGTTCTGCCGGGTGATCTCCTTCTCCTCGCTGCGTCGGAACTCGTTGGTCCGGACGTGCTCCAGCGCGGTCAGCTCGGTGATCTTCCGGATGCCCTGGGCGTCGAGGATGTTCGCCGGGTCCAGCTGCGACATCGGCGTCTGCTCCAGGAAGTCGATCGCCGCGTCCTCCAGGCTGTAGCCGTTGAGGTCGGTGCCGATCACCCGGATGATCTGGTCCCGGAACTCGTCGCGTTTGGTGTAGAGGTCCACGAAGTCGAGCTGCTTGCCGACCGTCTTCAACGCCTCGGAGAACTTCGCGTTGAACAGCTCCTGCAACGTCTCCCGGTCGCTTGCCCGGGCGGTGCCGATCGCCTGCGCCACCTTGATCACGTCCTCGACGGTCTTGTTGACCCGGACGAAGAACGTGATCCGGATGTCGGCCCGGATGTTGTCGCGGCAGATCAGACCCTCGTTGCCGGTCCGTTCGATGTCGATCGTCTTGACCGAGATGTCCATCACCTCGGCCTTGTTCAACACGGGCAGCACGACCGCGCCGGTGAAGGTCACGTCGACCCGCCGGACCTTCGAGACGATCAGCGCCTTGCCCTGCTCGACCTTGCGGAACAGCCGACTGACCATGAACAGCACGCCGAGCGCGACGAGCAGGACGACGGCAAGGAGTACACCTAATCCGGTGGTGATGACATCCATGGCTGGGCGCGCGGGCGGTGGCGACCGGCGGGTGGGCCGGGCGGGACGCCGCGCATCCTCCTTTCGAGGCGTCTGAGGGGCAGCGTGGGGCGGGCCGACGCAAGGGGGTGGCCGGCTTCCCGCGGTGTGTCGGGGCTGGTTACTCGGGGATATGTCTCATCGGATCGAAGGCGGGCCCGGCGGGCATCACCCAGAAGAACTCGCCCTCGGTGTCGTAGTCGTAGATCAACGCGGAGCTGCCGGCGGGCATCCGCTCGTCGCCCGGCTGCCGGACCTGCACCACCGCCGACGAACCGTCGGCCGCGGTCACCTCGGCCTGACCGAAGTCGGCGGTCACCGTACCGGTCCGGACGAGACACAGACGCCCCACGAAGGCGTGCCGGGTGGCGTCCGTCTCCGTCGGGAACAGTCGACTCAACGGCACCGCGACCAGCCGGGTCACCAGCCACGCGGAGACCGCGGCAGCCAGCAGCACCCCGACCGAGACGGCGATCCGGGTGCCGGCGCCGAGACCGAGGCCGTCGAGCAACGCGGTGCCGGCGAGGCTGACGAACCAGGCCACCGCGACGAGCAGGGAGAAGATGACGGCGCTGGGCACCCCGCCGAGACCGAGACCGGCGAGGAAGGTGCCCGGTACACCGTCGACGTCCAGGTCGTCGCCGAGATCCAGCACCCCGGTCAACACCAGCAGCCAGTAGCCGACGACGACCACCAACAGGAAGCTGAACAGCACGGTCGGAAAACTGAGTGCCGCGCCGATGAAGCCGGTCACCCGCGTCCTCCTCCCCGTACCCGCTGGCGCTCAACCGCCACCGCACGATGATCGTGACACGGGGTGTCAACGGCCCAGGGCGGCCGATCAGCCCGTACCACCGACCTGACCGGCCAAGGTCAGCTGAGATTGACCTCGATGAGGGAATCCAACGTCGATGACCGGACCTCGGACTCGTCGGCCGTCACCGCCATGAACCAGCTGCGCCCGTCCGGCGCCCACGCCGACAGGTACGCCGTGGACGTCGCCGCGTCGTCCGTGGCCAGCGCCTGGGCGCCGATCGGCACCCGTACCTCGCGCGGCTCTCCGGGCAGGCCCAGCGGTGCCTCGAAGTCGAACACCACGACCACCCGGGACACCGGGCCGACACCCTCGTACGCCGACCTGGTCCCGATCGGCACGATCTGCGGTCGGGCCATCCGCAGCACCGCTTCGGTGGGATCGACCGGGCGCAGGTAGGACGGCAGCCCGCGCAGCTCGGGCGCCGCCGGGCTGGCGGGTGGGACGGTCACCTGAGCGGGCGGATCGCCGTACTGCGCTGTCGCGACCGCGAACACCGCCGTACCGACGACCGAGCACAACGCGACAACGGCAGCGGCGGCCCGGGCCCGTCGGCCGCGGCGAAGGCGGGCCCGTACCGCCGGCAGCGGACCCCGGTCCGGATGTCCAGGGTCGGCGTTCCAGACCTCGCGCAGGGCTTCCCGGCTGTCGGTCATCGCGCGCTCGCGTACCGGCGCAGCTCCGGTGTGGACTCACGTACGAACGTCTCGAACTCATCGGCGTCCATCCCACCTCCCTCAGCGGGTAAGACGCCGACGGCGGTGTACCGCGTTGCCACCCATCCGTTCCTCGTCGGTGGGCGGAGCAATTCACGACAGGGATGGGGGTGAACGCCACGAGGCCAGCGGCGGCGTGGCGAAGAGCACCCGCACCAGGGTGGACCGCCCCGACGGAGGTGCTGGATCCGCGGTCGTGGCGGTGGCGGCGCCGCGAGTCAGCCGGGGAGGGCGATCCGGCCGTCGATCGCGGCGGCGGCGATGTCGCCTCGGTGGTGCGAGCCGGCCAGCGTGATGTCGCGTACCAGCTGATAGGCGGCATCCCGGGCGGCGGAAAGGTCAGCGCCGGTGGCCGTACCACAGAGGACCCGGCCGCCGGCGGAGAGCAACGCGCCGTCGACGGCCCGGCGCACCGTACCCGCGTGAATGACGCCCGGCTGCTCCGCACCGGTGATCACGTCGCCGGTACGCGGCGTCGCCGGATAGCCCCCCGCGGCGACCACGACGGTCACCGCGGCACCGGCCCGCCAGCGCAGCGGCGGGTGGTCGGCGAGCGTGCCGGTGGCTGCGGCGTTCAGCAGGCCGCCCAGCGGCGTCTCCAGCAGAGCGAGCACCACCTGCGTCTCCGGGTCACCGAAGCGGGCGTTGAACTCGATCACCCGGGGCCCGGCGGCGGTGAGCGCCAAGCCGACGTAGAGCAGGCCGGTGAACGGCGTACCCCGGCGG
Organism: Micromonospora phaseoli; assembly: GCF_900109115.1. GTDB lineage: Bacteria > Actinomycetota > Actinomycetes > Mycobacteriales > Micromonosporaceae > Micromonospora > Micromonospora phaseoli. Next base: position 320,982 of record NZ_FNYV01000007.1, on the reverse strand, counting down.
CGCATCTCGGCCAGCGTCGGGTGCACCACGTCGCGCATGACCTCGTCGACCAATCCGGGCGGCGCCCACGGCAGCGGCGCGTACGCCCCCATGCCGCCGGTGTTCGGGCCGCTGTCGCCGTCGCCCACCCGCTTGAAGTCCTGCGCCGGCAGCAGCGGCACCGCCGCCTCGCCATCGGTCACCACGAACAGCGACACCTCGGGCCCGGCGAGGTACTCCTCGATGACCACCCGGCCGCACTCGCGCGCGTGGGCCTCGGCGGCACCGCGGTCATCGGTGACCACGACGCCCTTGCCGGCGGCGAGCCCATCGTTCTTTACCACGTACGGCGGGTCGAACTCGTCCAGCGCGGCGGCCACGCTCGCCCCGTCGGCACAGGTGTACGCCCGCGCCGTGGGCACACCGGCGGCGGCCATCACCTGCTTGGCGAACGTCTTGGAGCCCTCCAGGCGGGCCGCCTCGGCGGACGGCCCGAAGACCGCGATGCCCTTGGCCCGTACCGCGTCGGCCACCCCGGCGACCAGGGGTGCCTCCGGCCCGACCACGACCAGGTCCGCGCCCACCTCGACCGCCAGCCCGGCCACCGCCGCCGGATCGGCCGGATCCACGGCCCGAAGCTCGGCCACCGCCGCGATCCCCGGATTACCCGGCGCCGCGATCAGCATCTCGACGGCCGGATCGTCGGCCAGCCCCAGGGCGAGCGCATGCTCCCGCCCCCCACCACCAAGCAAAAGAACCCGCACGCCGAGTCATCCTACCCACCCCGTCCCCCACCCCGTTGATCAAGAAGTTTTCGTCTCAGATTCCGCGTCCGCGCGACCTAAAGCTCTTGATCACCGGCTCAGGGCTCGGCGCACGGTCTCCGGTATGTAGTCCGGGCGGAGCGTGTCGGACCAGGTGAAACGGAGGACCTTCCAGCCGGCGTTGATGAGGCGGTTCTGCCTGATGCGGTCCTCGAAGACTGCCTGGGGTGTGCCGTGGGGCGCTCTGCCGTCCGCCTCGGCGATCACCCTGGATCGGCGCCAGCCGAGATCGCCGATGCCGAGCAGGTAGCCGTCGTCGTCCCGGACCTCGAGCTGCAGCACGTCAGGTGGAACACCCCCGTCGACGCATCGCAGCCGGGTGCGGGTCTCCAACGGTGACTCCGCGCGGCCGTCCGCCTCGACCAGGCACCTCCGCGCCGCCACCGCGCCCCGCCGACCAGAGATCAACGGTGGGATCGCCGCAAGTTCCGCCTCGGTGATCAGCTGCCGGTTGAGCGCCGAGTCCAGGACACAGACCGCCGGATACCGGCCGGCCCGGAGAATGACGTCGGCGAAAGTACGTACTGCGTTGGTGACCGGGATCCCGGCGACCAGGTCCACATCGGTCGGACCGAGCGTGAGCTGATGCACCACGAGTCCGGGGTCGCTCCGGCGCTGCGGGCGAGGGCTGTCCGGCGGTACCGACACGTGGATCGTGGCGGTGGCCCTGAGGCCGGCGACGCCGTGCAGTTCGGCGGCCGTGTCGAGGACCGCCACTGCCCCGCGCCCCAGGCTGTCCACCGCCGCGCGGATCCGCGCCCGGCGACGGCGGAGCAGGTCGAGCTCAGGCATCGGCAGAAAGCGCCCCCGGGCCACCCTGGTCCAGCGTCCTGACCTGACCAGATGCCGGATCCGGTTTCGGGTGTAGCCGGCGGAAAGCGCCTGCGCCGCCGTCACCAACCCACCCTGCCCCGCCGCCACACGATTCAACAGCTCGGATTCGTTCATCCACCCAGGCTGTCGCCCACCGCCCGCCCCACGCCGCCCCTGTGGACAAACCTGTGGACAACTGACCCCGCACCTCACGTTGATCAAGAAGTTTGCGTCGACTCAGCCCTGAAATTCAGACGCAAACTTCTTGATCAACGCTGGTGGGGGGTGGGGAGGGGTGGGGAGGGGTGGGGTTAGGGGAGGAGGGGGTGGCGGGTTACGTTTTCTTCGCGGCCGGGGCCTACGCCTACGACGCTGACGCGGGTGGCGCAGAGTTGCTCGATGCGGGCGATGTAGCGTCTCGCGTTCTCGGGTAGGTCGGCTTCGGTTCTTGCCTTGGTGATGTCCTCCCACCAGCCGTCGTGCTCCTCGTAGATCGGGGTGGCGTGGTGGAAGTCGGTCTGGGTCATGGGCATGTCGTCGACGCGCTTGCCGTTGATCTCGTACCCGACGCAGATCGGTACCGTGGACAGGCCGGTGAGCACGTCCAGCTTGGTGATCACCAGGTCGGTGACACCGTTCAGGCGGCAGGCGTACCGGGCGACGACCGCGTCGAACCAGCCGCACCGGCGTTCCCGGCCGGTCGTGGTGCCGTACTCGTGGCCGACCTTGCGCAGGTGCTGGCCGTTGTCGTCGAACAGCTCGGTGGGGAACGGTCCGGAACCGACCCGCGTGGTGTACGCCTTGCTCACCGCGATCACCTTCGTGATCGCGGTCGGCGGGATGCCCGCCCCCACGCACGCCCCACCGGCCGTCGGGTTCGACGAGGTGACGAAGGGGTAGGTGCCGTGGTCCATGTCGAGCATGGTGGCCTGGGCACCCTCCAGCAGCACGGTGTCGCCACGGTCCAGGGCGTCCCAGAGCATCGCCCGGGTCTCCGCGATGTACGGCCGCAGCCGCTCCGCGTACTCCAGGTACTCCTCGATCGTGGCGTCGACGTCGATCGCCTTACGGTTGTAGACCTTGAACAGCACCTGGTTCTTCTCGCGCAGCGCGAGCTCCAGCTTCTTGCGCAGGATGCCCGGGTCGAGCAGGTCCTGCACCCGGATGCCCATCCGGGCGACCTTGTCGCCGTAGGCCGGGCCGATACCCCGGCCGGTGGTGCCGATCCGGGAGCTGCCGAGGTACCGCTCGACCACCCGGTCCAGCGCCCGGTGGTGCGGCATGATCAGGTGCGCGTCGCCGGAGATGCGCAGCCGGGACACGTCGACGCCCCGCTCGGCCAATCCGTCGATCTCGCTGAGCAGCACCTTCGGGTCGACCACCACGCCGTTGCCGATGACGATCACGGCGTTCGGGGACAGCGCACCGGACGGCATCAGATGCAGGGCGTACTTCTGCCCGTCCGGGGTGATCACCGTGTGGCCGGCGTTGTTGCCGCCGGAGTAGCGGACGACGTAGTCGACCCGCTCACCCAGCTGGTCGGTAACCTTGCCCTTGCCCTCGTCGCCCCACTGAGCGCCGATGAGCACGATCGCTGGCATCTTCTCGCCTCCAGAAGGCTCGGGTGCCAGATGGCGACCGGTCAGCGAGCCCGGGGTGTCAGGTTAACAAGTAGTGACGGCACGACCGGCAGGGGTCGCGTCGAGAGGAGCAGAGGGAGCTACCCGTGTACGACGTGGTGCTGCTCACCCTGGGCGCGGAGCGGAACGCTCCGGGAGCCGGGTGTGGCAGCGGCGAAGCCTGCTGCGGCGGTGCGACCGAGGCCGCCAGGGATCGGGACGAGCGTTGCGAGACACCGCGCGTACCCGTGCTGGCCTGCTCGGACGCGCTCACTGCCCGGGGTGCACGGGTCGAGACGTTGACCGCTCGCTCAGATGCGGAGATCGACGAGGTGTTGGCCCGGCTGGACGGGCCGCCCCGCCCGGACGGCCTCACCTGGCCCGACCCCGATTCCAAGACCCGCCTCGTGGTCGCCGTGGCCGGTGACGCACAGTTGCGGGCCGTGCTACGCCGGCTGGTCCGGCGGTACGCGCCGCCGCCCAGCCGCCGCCCGGCTGACCTGGCCGACAACCGCACGGTGCCGGACCTGCCCCCGATCGGCGTACTGCCGCTCGACCCGGCGCGCAGCACGGCGCACCGCGACCTCGCCGCGCAGCTCGGGCTGCCCCGTGACCCGGCCGCGGTGGCCGCCGCGGTGCTCGACGGCACCCCCCGCCGGCTCGACCTGCTGCGCAACGACGGTGGCTCGGTGACCGTGGACGGCGCGCTGCTCGGCGCCGCCGCCGAGGACGGCCGCCCGCTGCACTGGCGCGGCCGGGTGGAGGTGGACGACGCGGTCCTCTCCGCTGGCGACGATCCGCTGCTGGCCTGTGCGATCGGCAACGCGGGCGGGTACGCCCGCCTCGACGACGTGACCCTGCTCGCCACACCGGACCCGACCGACGGGCTGGTCGAGGTGGCGGTGGCGGTGCCGGTGGTCACCCGATCGCGGTTCGGCCGACGCCGGATCCGCCTGGAGGTCCGTCGGGCCCGTGGCCGGGCCGTATCGGTGCTGCCCCGGGACGCGACCCCGCTGCCGTACCTGGACGACGGGGTGGAGGGGCAACTGACACGTAAGCGGTCCTGGTGGACCGAGCCGGGTGCCTGGGCGGTCTGGCAGGCCTGACCTCGCCGACGCACCGGCGGCCGGGATCGGCCGGTGGGCCTATCCTCGGCAGGAGGAATGGGGAGGAACCGTGGTGGACGAGAACGCCGACCGGGTGCACGTGCCCGGCCAGCATGCGGTGCCGGAGCGGGATATCGAACCACTCTGGCCACCGGACCAGATCGACGGCTCCGGCCCGCCGGGTTGGGGTGCCCCGCCACCGGTACCGCCTGCCCCACCGGCCGGGCAACCGCCGTCGCCCGCCGACTACCCGTCGTTGACCGGTGGCGGGCCGCCCGCCACCGGTTGGGAGCCGGACGCCGCCCCCTGGAAGTCGGATCCGCGCGAGGCCGTCGGCGGGGTGTCGACCCCGACCGGCCCGCCTGGCCCTCCACACGCCCCCAACGGTGCGGCGGGTCCGCCGCAGGCCAGCGGGTGGGACCCGTCCGCACCGATCCCGCCCGCACCGCAGCCGGAGCCCGCCCCGGTCGACCTCGACCTGCCCTTCACCCTGGACCGGTCCACCTCGCTCGCCCCCACCCGGGATGTCGGGGTGGTCGCGACCGGGCGCCACTCGATGGCCGGCGAGGAGTCCGACACCGCCCTCGACCCAGCGGCGGTCACCGGCCCGAGCAGCTCCGACGGCACGGTGAACGGCGACGGCGACGCACCCCCGACGGCCCGACCGCAGGCGGAGTCGCCGTGGGCCCACCCACCGCAGCGCCCTGCCTCCGACGCCACCGCACCCGTCGACAACACCGACCGCCCTGCCCGCCCGGACTGGGCCGGGCCGGCTCAGCCGCTACCACCGATGCCCCGGCCGATTCCGGGAATGCCGACGCCCCAGCAGGCCGGCCCACCCCCCTTCGTGCCGCCGCAGCAGTACGGCACCCCGCCCGTGCCGCAACACGGTTCCGCCGTCGGGCCGGTGTACCAGCCCACAGTGATACCGCCGACGCCGCACGCGCCGCCGCCGGACGCGGGCCCACCTGCGGAGCCCTATCCGGGGCCGGTGTCACCGCAGGCCGAGCCGCCGTACGCGGCGGCGCCGCCCGGCCCGTTCCCGCCGCAGCCGGCCTGGCATCCGGCACCCTGGCAGCAGGACGCGCCGCCGCCGGTGACCCACCCGGTGCCGCCGCAGCCCTACCAGTCGGCGAACACGACGTCCCGAACGCCCCCGGGGTATGCCGAGCCGGCGTGGAGCCCGGAGACGGGTGCCCCGCCGACCGCGGAGGACTTCGCCCGCCGGCGGCAGGTACGCCCGGCCGATCCGGTCGCGACGACCGGGCTCCGCGCCGTGGTCAACAAGACGGGCCTGGTGAAGCTCCCGCCAGGGCGGCATGAGCTGGAGCGCAAGCGGGACATCGAGATGGTGCGCCGCAACTTCGGTGGGCTGCGGCAGGTGACCGTGGTCAACCCGAAGGGCGGCGCCGGCAAGACCGTCGCCATCCTGCTGCTCGCGATGACCTTCGGTCAGAATCGCGGCGGGTATGTGCTGGCCTGGGACAACAACGAGACCCAGGGCACCCTCGGCATGCGTGCCCAGCAGGACTTCCATTCGCGTACGGTGCGGGACCTGCTCCGGGACCTCGGCCAGTTCCACGGCGCACAGGGGCGGGTCGGTGACCTGTCGCAGTACGTCCGCTCGCAGGGCGAGGGGATGTTCGACGTCCTCGCCTCCGACGAGTCGGCCACCGGCGGTGAGATGCTCACCGCCGCCGCCTTCGGCGAGATCCGCGAGGTGGTCAGCCGGTTCTACAAGCTGATCTTCGTGGACACCGGCAACAACGTCCGGGCGCAGAACTGGCAGGCCGCGATGGACGCCACCGACCAACTGCTGGTCACCATGTCGGCCCGTAACGACTCGGCCGAGACCGCCGCCCGGATGCTCGACCACCTGGAGCAGAGCGGGCGGCATCGGCTGGTCCGGCAGGCGGTCACCGTGGTCTCCATGCCGCCGTCCCGCAAGGAGATCGACCTGCCCGCGATCCAGGAACACTTCGCCGCGCGCACCCGGGCGGTGCTGCTGGCCCCGTACGAGCGGCTCATCGACACCGGCGAGCCGCTCCGGTACGCCCAGCTCTCGGCGGCGACCCGGGACGCCTGGCTCAAGATCGCCGCAGCGGTGGCCGAGGGACTGTAACGCCGGCCGAAGGGCGGTCGGGCCGGCCGGCTCCCTCGGCCGGCCGGGACCGCCGCCGGGTGGTTCAGTTGCTGGCCAGCGCGTCGGCGGCAGCCGGATCGCAGTCGCGGAGGAACTGGGCACAGCGGGCAGCCTCGTCCGCCTCGGCGATCGCGTCGGCGGCCCGGGACAGCACGTAGAGGCAGCGCAGGAAGCCGCGGTTCGGCTCGTGCGACCACGGCACCGGCCCGTGCCCCTTCCAGCCGCTACGGCGCAACTGGTCCAGACCTCGGTGGTAGCCGGTCCGGGCGTACGCGTACGCCGTGACGACCTGGCCCTGGGCGAAGGCCCGGGTGGCCAGCGCGGCCCAGGCCGCACTGTGCGTCGGGAATCGGGCTGCCACCGAGGCGAACGCCGCCTCGCTGCCGTCCTGCTCGGCCGCGGCCAGAGCGGCGTCGGCCTCGACGTGGGCGGGTAGGAGCGTGGCGGGCGGCTCAGGCAAGAGGTTCTGCATCGCCCCATTCAACCCGCTTCGCACGCCGGCCCGCGAGCGGGGCGGGTAAGCGGGTCGGCTGAACGGCCGAGAGGTCCGTCACGCCTGCGGCCCATGCCGGAGTCGGAGCGTTTCCACTACAACTGTGGATCCGGAGCCTCCCCAGGAACCGGATGCGGGAGCCCGGCCAGGCCGCCGGGCTCCCGCCCAACATCTCGGGCTCCCGTGCCAACTCGTTCGGGCTCCCGTGCGAGCTCGTTCGGGCTCCCGTGCGAGCTCGTTCGGGCTCCCGTGCCAACCCGCCGGGCCGCGTCCGGCGAGGCTGAGCCGGCCGGGCAGGATGACCGGGTGCCGACTCCACCCCCCGCGGACGTCATCGAGCCGCACACCTGGACAGACGAGATTCAGACCCGGGCCGAGTTCGACCGGCGACTGGCCACCGGCAGCCTGGTCGGGCTCACCGTCCAAGGGCTTCGGCTCGATCTGGACCCGCTCCCCGACTTCACCGACGTCGAGGTCGCCGGGACGCTCTTCGTCGGTTGCCGCCTCGCCTCCCGACAGGTCGGCGCCGACCTGGTCCGGCGCGGCGCCAACGTGGTGCCGCCGTTCTCCGGGCTGCCGTACCCGACCCAGCCATCCCACCTCTACACGCCGGAGGAGCTGGCCGCCGGCTTCACCGAGGGCGGCTTCGCCGCCATGTACGACACCCGGGTGTACGCACACTTTCGCGCCCACGGCGGAGCACTGCCGGACGTCCGGGAGGCGCTCGGCCAGCGCCTGCACGACCACGGCGTGGACAACGCGCTCGCCGACGCGACCCGTGCCTGGCTGGCCACCCACGGGCCGCAGTCCGTGGTCGGAGTGATGGGTGGTCACGCGGTACGCCGGGGCAGCGCGTCGTACCGGATGGCCGCGATCCTCGGCCGGGAACTGGCGCGGGCCCACCGGCTGGTGGTCACCGGCGGCGGGCCGGGGGTGATGGAGGCCGCGAACCTCGGTGCGTACCTGTCGACCCGACCGGCCGAGGACCTGACCGCCGCCGTCGACCTGCTCGCCACCGCACCGGACTTCACCGACCACGACCGCTACACGGCAGCGGCGCTACAGGTACGGGAGCTCTTCGGCCGATCGGTGCTGCCGCCCGGAAACGGCATCGAACCCGCCACCGCCTACCGGGCGGACTCGGCCGCGCTGGCCACCGGCGAGCTGGACTGGGCGAGCTGCGGGGGCCTGGCCATCCCGACCTGGCTCTACGGTCACGAGCCGGCGAACCTGTTCGCCGGCCGGATCGCCAAGTACTTCTCGAACGCGATCCGGGAGGACACCATCCTGCGGCTGGCCCGGGGCGGCATAATCTTCGCCCCCGGCCGGGCAGGCACCGTGCAGGAGGTGTTCCAGGCGGCCACCAAGACCTACTACGGCACCGACGGGGTCAGCGGCGCCTACGTCTTCCTGGACCGCGAGTACTGGACGACGGAACTGCCGGTGGAGTCGCTGTTGCGCCCACTGCTGGCCTGCTCGCCGTTCGGCGACCTGTCGGACACGGTGCACCTCACCGATGACGTCGACGAGGCCGTCCGCCTGCTGACCGGGTAAGGAAGGGCACCTTGTTAACGCCTCCGGTAGAGGAGGGGACCCCTATTAACAACCCGACTTAACAACCCGACCCGGCACGGCACGGCGGCCGGCCCCGGAACGGGACCGGCCGCCGAATGGTCAGCGTCAGCGGGTCACTTGGTCATCGTGGTACCGGTCGAGCGCAGGTGCTCGCAGGCCTCCGCCACCCGGGCGGCCATGCCGGCCTCGGCGGCCTTGCCCCACACCCGCGGGTCGTACATCTTCTTGTTGCCGACCTCACCGTCGACCTTGAGCACGCCGTCGTAGTTGCGGAACATGTGGTCGGCGACCGGGCGGGAGAAGGTGTACTGGGTGTCGGTGTCGATGTTCATCTTCACCACGCCGTAGTCGAGCGCCTCGCGGATCTCCGAAAGCAGCGAGCCGGAGCCACCGTGGAAGACCAGGCTGAGCGGCTTGTCCTTGCCGTACTTGGCGCCGACCGCCTCCTGGATCTGGTTGAGGATCTCCGGGCGGAGCTTGACGTTGCCCGGCTTGTAGACGCCGTGCACGTTGCCGAAGGTCAGCGCCGCCATGTAGCGACCCTTCTCACCCAGGCCGAGCGCCTCGACCATGGCCAGGCCGTCTTCGACGGTGGTGTAGAGCTTGTCGTTGATGGCGTTCTCGACGCCGTCCTCCTCGCCGCCGACGACACCGACCTCGATCTCCAGGACGATCTTGCCCTTGGCCGCCTCGTCGAGCAACTGGGCGGCGATCTTCAGGTTCTCCGCCACCGGCACGGCCGAGCCGTCCCACATGTGCGACTGGAACAGCGGCTCCTCGCCACGCTTGACCCGCTCCTGGGAGATGGCCATCAGCGGCCGGACGAACTTGTCCAGCTTGTCCTTCGGGCAGTGGTCGGTGTGCAGCGCGATGTTGACCGGGTACTTCTTGGCCACCTCGTGCGCGTACGCGGCGAACGCCACGGCGCCGGTGACCATGTCCTTGATCGACGGGCCGGAGAGGTACTCCGCACCACCCGTGGAGACCTGAACGATGCCGTCACTCTCCGCGTCGGCGAAGCCCTTGAGCGCCGCGTTCAGCGTCTGCGAGGACGTCACGTTGATCGCCGGGTACGCGTACCGGCCGTCCTTGGCGCGGTCCAGCATCTCGGCGTAAGCCTCGGGGGAAGCGATGGGCATGTCGAACGCTCCTTACTTGCCGCTGTCGGCCGTGCGGCCGCTGTTCTCCTTGAGGGCCGGCCTCGCGGCCGGCTGATCTCGCCGGGGCGCCGGCCGGATGGCCGCCGGCTCCCCTGGGTACGCCGGACCGCGCTGTCCTCCGCGGGCAGTATCCCGTAGCTGGGCCGGCCGGGCACAACCGGGCCGGTTCACCGCCGGTCCGCGGAATCCGGTAGCACGACGCTGATCAGCCAGGTCACCACCGCCATCACGATGGCACCCCAGAAGGCCGCCCAGAAACCGTCCACCTGGAACGGTAGATCGAAGGCCCGGGCGATCCGGTCGGTCAGCAGGAACAACAGGGCGTTGACCACCAGCGCGAACAGGCCGAGCGTCAACAGGTAGAAGACGCAACCCACCACCTTGATGAGCGGTTTCAGCACCGCGTTGATCACACCGAAGATCAACGCTACGACGATCAGAGTGAACGCCGTGTCGTAGCCGGTCCGGCCGGTCACCTCGACCCCGGGCACGACCAGCGTGGTGATCCACAGGGCGACAGCGGTCACCGCCAGCCGGATGAGAAAGCCCACGGCACCATCCTGGCATCGGGGACCGTCGCCGGTGGGTGGTTCGGCCGACTCGGCAACGCTCGCGGCGTACCCTCGCCGAGCCGGCGGCCGACCGCTTGCCAGCGAGGCAGCGGGTCAGCCCGTACCGTGGGTGGGTACCGTCCACCGACATCCCGGAGGCACCGAATGGGCCAGCCCGACGAGGACTTCGCCCCCGGCGACCACCTCAGTCCGGAGGAGCGCGACCCGGAGGCAGAGCCGGCCGACGCGGTCGAGCAGGCCGCCGTGGTCGACCCGGCCGGGTTCGAGGCCGAGCCGCACCGTGGCCTGGAGGTCGACGACTGGGACGCGATGGAGCAGGCCCGCGTCGTGGGTGCCGACGAGGACGACTACCGCTGACGGTCGGACCTCACCGCGACTGAAGCAAGCCGAAAACGGGACGACGCAAGATCGAGACAGCTGACACCATGGCCCGGTGCTGCTCACCCTGACCACCACGCACCAGCCGGCGACCGATCTCGGCCACCTGCTGATCAAGCACCCCGACCGGGTGCACGCGTTCGACGTACCCGTCGGTACCGCGCACATCTTCTATCCAGAGGCCGATGAGCAGCGCTGCACGGCCGCTCTCCTGCTCGACGTCGACCCGTTGCGGCTGGCCGCCGCGCGGGGCCGGGGCCGTGGCCGGCAGCCGACCACCACACCGGACAGCTTCACCCTCGGGCGGTACGTCAACGACCGCCCGTACGCCGCGTCCAGCCTGCTCGCCTCGGCGCTGTCGAAGGTCTACCGCTCGGCCCTGCGGGGCGAGTCCAAGGCGCGGCCCGAGCTGGCCGGGGCGAGCATCCCGTTGGAGGTACGCGTCCCGGTGCTGCGCTGCCGAGGCGGCGCCGACGTGGCCACCCGGATGTTCACCCCGCTCGGCTGGACCGTCACCGCCACCGCCATCCCACTGGACGAACTGCACCCCGAGTGGGGCGTCAGCCGCTACGTCGACCTGACCCTCACCGGCACGATGCGGGTCGCCGACGCGCTCAATCACCTGTACGTACTGCTGCCGGTGCTGGACGACGCGAAGCACTACTGGGTGGCCCCGGACGAGGTGGACAAGCTGCTGCGAGCCGGCGCGGGATGGCTGGCCGACCACCCGGAGCGGGCACTGATCGTCCGGCGTTACCTGGCGCACCGGCGGGCGCTGGCGGGCCAGGCGTTGGAGCGACTGGCCGCCCAGCGGCCCACCGACGAGCCGACCGCCGACGACGGGGTGGACGACGCGCCTGCGGCCGAGCCCGCACCCCGGGCGTCGCTGGCCGCTCGGCGTCGGGAGGCGGTACACGCCGCACTGGTCGACGCGGGCGCCCACCGCGTACTGGACCTGGGGTGCGGCGGTGGTGCCCTGCTGGCCACACTGATCGGCGACCGCCGGTTCACCGAGATCGTCGGTACCGACGTCTCCAGCCAGGCACTCACCATTGCTGCCCGCCGGCTGCGGCTGGATCGGCTGCCCGAACGTCAGCGCGACCGCCTCAGGCTCCGGCAGTCCGCGCTGACCTACCGCGACGACCGGCTGCGCGGGTACGACGCCGCGGTGCTGATGGAGGTCGTCGAGCACCTCGACCCGCCCCGCCTGCCGGCGCTGGAGGATGCCGTCTTCGGCTACGCCCGGCCGGGCACCGTCGTGGTGACCACACCGAACGTCGAGCACAACGTCCGCTACGAGGGTCTGCCGGCGGGCGCGTTCCGGCACGCTGACCACCGCTTCGAATGGACCCGCGCCGAGTTCGCCGACTGGGTACGCCAGGTCTGCGCCAGCTACGGCTACACGGCCGCGCTGCACGGCGTCGGCGACGAGGACCCGACGGTCGGCGCACCCACCCAGCTGGCCGTGTTCACCCGGATCTGATTGTTAACAAGGGGCCCCTGCTCTACCGGAGGCGTTAACAAGGGGCCCTTCCTTCCCTCTGGAGTTGCGATGACCGTCCTCGACATCCCCGAGCTGGCCCTGGTGGCGCTGGTCGGTGTCTCCGGCTCCGGCAAGTCGACCTTTGCCCGCCGGCATTTCGCGCCGAGCCAGGTGCTCTCCTCGGACACCTTCCGGGCGATGGTCGCCGACGACGAGAACGACCAGTCCGCCTCGGCGGAAGCCTTCGACGCGCTGCACTACGTGGCGGGCAAACGGCTGCGCGGCGGCCGACTCACCGTGGTCGACGCGACCAATCTCCAGTCGCACGCCCGGGCCGCCCTGATCCGGGTGGCCCGCGAACACGACGTGCTGCCGGTGGCGATCGTGCTGGACGTGCCGGAGGCGCTGGCCTGGGAGCGTACCGAGGCGCGGGCCGACCGCACCTTCGGCCGGCAGGTGCTGGCCCGGATGTCCCGCGACCTGCGGCGCACCTACGGTCAGCTGGCCCGGGAGGGCTTCCGCAAGGTGCACGTGCTGCGCGGCGTGGACGAGATCGAGGCCGCCGAGGTCCGCTATGAGCGGCTGTTCAACGACCGGCGCGAGTTGACCGGGCCGTTCGACATCGTCGGTGACGTGCACGGTTGCCGCGCCGAGTTGGAGTCGCTGCTGACCCGGCTGGGCTGGCAGCTGCACCGCGACGACGCGGGCCGGCCGGTGGACGCGACGCATCCGTCGGGGCGTACCGCCGTGTTCGTCGGTGACCTGGTGGACCGCGGCCCGGACTCACCCGGGGTGCTGCGCCTGGTGATGGGCATGGTCGCCGCCGGGCACGCGCTCTGCGTACCGGGGAACCACGAGCAGAAGCTGCTGCGCAAGCTGCGCGGGCGCAACGTGCGGATCGCCCACGGTCTGGCCGAGACGCTTGAGCAGTTGGACGCCGAGCCGGCCGAGTTCAGCACCGAGGTGGCCACCTTCGTCGACGGACTGGTCAGCCACTACGTGCTCGACGGCGGCCGGCTGGTGGTCGCACACGCCGGGCTGAAGGAGGAGTACCAGGGCCGGGCGTCGGGGCGGGTACGCGCGTTCGCGCTGTACGGCGAGACCACCGGCGAGACCGACGAGTACGGCCTGCCGGTGCGTTATCCGTGGGCGCGGGAGTACCGCGGCTCGGCGATGGTCGTCTACGGCCACACCCCCACTCCGGAGCCGGAGTGGGTGAACAACACCATCTGCCTCGACACCGGCTGTGTCTTCGGCGGGCGACTGACGGCGCTGCGCTACCCGGAGCGGGAGCTGGTGGCGGTGCCGGCCGAGCGCGAGTGGTACGCCCCGGTCCGACCGCTCACCGCCGCGCCGGCCCGGCCCGACGAGGTGTTGGACCTGACCGACGTGGCCGGCCGCCGGCATGTGGAGCACCCGTACGGCTCACTCACCGTGCCGGCGGAGAACGCCGCCGCCGCGCTGGAGGTGATGAGCCGCTTCGCGGTCGACCCGCGCCGGTTGGTGTGGCTTCCACCGACCATGGCGCCCTGCTCGACGTCGCAGTTGGACGGCTACCTGGAGCACCCGGCGGAGGCGTTCGCCGACTGTCGCAGCGCCGGTGTCGACCGGGTGGTCTGCGAGGAGAAGCACATGGGCTCCCGGGCCGTCGTGCTGGTCTGCCGCGAGCCGGACGGTGGCCCGTTCGGGCCGGGCGGCGGGGTCGTGCACACCCGCACGGGTCGTCCGTTCTTCGGTGACCCGCTCGACGCCGAACTGCTCGACCGGGTACGCGCCGCGGTGACCGGCGCCGGTCTCTGGGACGAGCTGGCGACCGACTGGCTGCTGCTCGACTGCGAGCTACTGCCCTGGTCGGCGAAGGCGGGCGGCCTGATCCGCGAGCAGTACGCGGGGGTCGGTGCGGCCGGGCGGGCCGCCCTGCCGGCAACCCTGGCGGCGCTGGACCAGGCGGCCGGGCGCGGGTTGGACGTGGCGACGCTGCGGGAGCGGATGACCCGCCGCCGGGACGACGTCTCCGCCTACACGACGGCGTACCGGGCGTACGTGGGGCCGACCGACGGGCTGGACGGGGTGACGCTCGCGCCGTTCGCCGTGCTGGCCGCCGCGAAGGCCAGCTACGCCGGCCGAGACCACGGCTGGCACCTGTCCCTGGCCGATCGGCTCTGCGCGGCGGATCCCGGGTTCTTCACGCCGACCCGCCGCCGAGTGGTCGACCTGTCCGACGCCGAGGCGGTGCGGGACGCCACGGACTGGTGGCTGGCGCTGACCGCCGACGGTGGTGAGGGCATGGTCGTCAAGCCGTACGCCGGACCGGCGGCCCGCAACGGGCGGGGCTCACTGCTTCAGCCGGGGATCAAGTGCCGGGGCCGGGAGTATCTGCGGATCATCTATGGTCCCGGGTACACCGAGCCGGAACAGTTGGCCGCGCTGCGTCGCCGGTCGCTGGGGCGCAAGCGGGGGTTGGCGCTGCGTGAGCACGCGCTCGGCCTGGCCGCGTTGGACGCGCTGGCCGACGGCGCGCCGCTGTGGCGTCGACACGAACTGGTCTTCGCGATCCTGGCCTGCGAATCCGAGCCGGTCGACCCGCGGCTGTGACCTGACCGGGCCGGCGCTGTGACCTGACCGGGCCGGCGGCGGACACACCGGTAGCCTCAATGGCCGTGGCGGACGCCACACGCGACTGGTCGAACGATTCACGGAACGGAATCTTCATGGCATTGGGCGAACGGGTGGGCCATGTCCTGCGCGGCGCGGCCATCGGCGTGGCCGAGGCTGTGCCGGGGGTCAGCGGCGGGACCATCGCACTGGTAACCGGCGTGTACGAACGGGTCATCGCATCCGCCGGGCATCTGGTCAACACCGTCCGGTACGCGGCCTCCGACGTGCCACGCGGGCGCGGTTGGACGCGCGCCGGGCACCAGTTTCGGCAGGTGCACTGGGAGGTGGTGATCCCGCTGCTGATCGGCATGCTGCCCGGCCTGCTGATCGCGGCGAAGGTGCTGGAGCCGCTGCTGGCCGACTATCCGGAGCAGACCAGGGGGCTCTTCCTCGGGCTGGTGCTCGCCTCGGTGCTGGTGCCGATCTCGATGGTCGGCAAGCCGTGGCGTGGGCTTGAGGTGTTCGCCTTGGTGGCCGCCGCGGTGGCCGCGTTCGCGCTGACCGGGCTGCCGCAGGCCAGCCTCGAACCGCATCCACTGGTCGTGCTGGTCGCGGCGGCGGTCGCGGTCTGCGCGCTGGTCCTGCCCGGCGTGTCCGGGTCGTTCCTGCTGTTGACCGTCGGCCTGTACGAGCCGACCATCAGCGCCGTCAACGACCGCGATTTCGGCTATCTGGCGATCTTCGCGACGGGCATGGTGATCGGCCTGGCGCTCTTCGTCAAGCTGCTGCAGTGGCTGCTCGAACAGCATCGCCGGATGACTCTGGCGGTGATGGCCGGAGTGATCCTGGGCAGCCTGCGAGCACTGTGGCCGTGGCAGTCCGAGGATCGGGCCCTGCACGCGCCGGGCGAGAGCATCCCGTCCATCGTCGCGCTGTTCCTGCTCGGCGTCGTCGTGGTCACGGCAATGATCATCGCCGAGCGTCGCCGGCTGCGCCGGGCCGCCCGGGATCTCACCGAGGAGACGTACGAGACGCCGCACGTCCGCTGACGCCCACCGCTTGGTGGCTGCCCAACTGGGCGGCCACCAAGCGGTTCCGGTTCAGCGAGCCTTTTTGGTGGCCCGCTTGCGCGGAGGGGTCAGCAGGTCGGCGATCGTAGCGATCGCGCTCGGCACCAGCCGGTAGTAGGCCCACACACCGCGCTTCTCCCGCTCCAGCAAGCCGGCTTCGGTAAGGATGCGCAGATGGTGGCTGACCGTCGGCTGAGAGAGGCCAAGCGGTGCGGTGAGGTCACACACACACGCCTCGCCCTCGGGCGCCGACTGGATCAGGCTGAGTAGCCGCAGCCGAGCGGGGTCGGCGAGGGCCTTGAGGACCCCCGCCAGCCGCTCGGCGTCGGCGCGTTCGATCGGCTCGCCGGCAAGCGGCGAGATCTGAGGCATAGTCATTTCGGCCAACGCAGTTCCCACGTATTCCATCCTTCCACCAGCAGCATCGATCCGCCTGCATATCAGCAGATACGAATCGGCAGACTTTTACGCCACAAGGCCGAGGTCAGCCAACGTATAGGCCGCCCGATACGGCACTCCGGCGGCTCGCACCGCGTCGCCGGCGCCTCGATCAACGATAACCGCCACCCCCACGACCTCGGCCCCGGCCTCGCGAAGGGCTTCGACGGCGGTCAACACACTTCCGCCGGTGGTGGAGGTGTCCTCCACCGCCAGCACTCGACGGCCTGCCACATCGGGCCCCTCGATCCGCCGTTGCAGCCCGTGCGCCTTGCCCGCCTTGCGGACCACGAACGCGTCCAACGGACGCCCGCTCGCGTGCAGCATCGCCAGGGCGATCGGATCGGCACCCAATGTCAGACCGCCCACCGCGTCGTAGGACCAGTCGACGGTCAGTTCCCGCATCACCCGACCCACCAACGGTGCCGCCTGGTGATGGAGCGTGACGCGACGCAAGTCGACGTACCAGTCAGCCTCCCGCCCGGAGGAGAGCACCACCCGGCCGTGGACCACAGCCAGGTCGGAGATGAATTTACGCAGGTCGTCGTGGTCCCCCATGGCGATAGAGCGTACTGCGCAAATCTGCGTGCCGAGTGTGCGGGCTACCTCGGTCAACCCTTCAGGGGGACCGATGAGTGGCGATGCCCGGTTACGCTACGTCGACCATCGCCCCGACTCGCTGACATCAACCGACAGTTCGTCGTGGGTACGCCGGTCAGCCGCGATCGCGGCCGATGCGTCCCCGGGTGTCGCGGGCGACCACATCCAGCAGCCGACGCGGAGCGTGCCGAAGTCCCGCCACCGCCAGCTTGTACTTCCACGACGGAACGCTGACCAGCCGGCCTTTTCCCAGGTCACGCAGAGCCTCATCGACCACAGTGGACGCGTCGAGCCACATCCACTCGGGAGTTTTCGACATGTCGATGCCGGCTCGCTGGTGGAATTCGGTCCGCGTGTATCCAGGGCAGAGCGCCATCACGCGTACGCCGAACGGGCGGGCGGACTGACCGACGGACTCGCTGAAATTGGTGACCCACGCCTTGCTGGCCGAGTACGTCGAGCCCGGCATCACCGCACCAAAACCGGCGACGGAAGAGACATTAATCACTGCCCCGCTGCGCCGTTCGGTCATCGACTGCAGCGCGACGAGGGTCAGCCGCATCACCGCGTGCACGTTGAGCCGCAACAGCCGGGCCTCGTCCTGCGGCGACGACCGAAGGAAGGGGCTGTTCAGGCTGATCCCGGCGTTGTTGACCAGCAACTCGACGGGAGGGTCGTCGGCCAGCCGCCGCTCGACCGCCGCACAGCCGTCGTCGGTGGACAGATCGGCCGCGACGGTCTCGGTCTCGACGCCGTGCCGGCCGGTCAACTCAGCGGCCTGTGCGGCCAGCCGTTCCGCGTCGCGGGCGACGAGCACCAGGTGCCACCCGTCCGCGGCCAGCCGCCTGGCGAAGGCGGCACCGATTCCAGCGGTCGCCCCCGTGATCAACGCCCATCGCTCGCTGCTCGGCTGGTCGGACGGCACGGGCTTGCTCACCTCGGCGGGTACGGGGGCGACGTCGGCGCCCCGGGCGGCGGCGGATAGGGCTGGTACGGCGGTGCCGGCGGTGGATACCCGGCGGGCGGTGGATACGACTGGTACGGCGGAGCGGGTGGCTGGTGCCCAGGTGCGGGCGCCTGCGGTGCGGGGCGGCGACGGAACCAGGCGTTGGCTCCGGGCATCGCCAGCAGCACGGCTACCACAAGGTAACCGAGCACCTGACCGACCGAAAGGGTTGCGCTGAGCGGAATCCACCACGATGGGTGGGCCTGCGGAATCAGGTTGAGCAGCTCGGCCGTAGCCCGGTCGTCACCGAAGTCCAGCGGCGTGGCGCGCTGCACGACCAGCGCGGCGACTCCGCCGCAGCCGCAGCACATGCCCAACCCGGCGACCACCCAGGTGGCCACCCTGGCCCCGGAACGTCGGGCGACGAGACCCAGCGCCAGGCCGACCAGGAGGACACCGGCGAGCACGCTCAACACCGCCGACAGCACGAACGACACCCTCAGCAGCGTTACCACCGCGTCGACGTCGGTGCCCGAGGCCGAGGTGCTGACGGCCGCCGCCCGGAAACGGGTGACGGTGCCGCCCATGACGCTCAGGCCGGCCGCCGCGTACCCGAGGGCGCCGAGCGCCATCACCGCCAGCAGCGCCACGGCCAGCACGACCACGGCCGGCCGGCGGGCCGGTGCCTGTTCGGGGTACGACACGACGAGTCCCTCCGGTAGGCGTTCGGAAGCAACCTACTCGGAGGGACCGTCGCAGTCGTGCCTAACTCACCGGCGGTCAGCCAGGGCGGTTGGTGGGCGGCTGCTCACCGGGCTGGTCCGGACCGCTGGCCGGAGGGGTCTGCCCGCTCGGCCCACCAGGCTGGCCGCCCGGGTCGCCGGCCGGTGGCTGGGAGGCCGGGTAACCCGGTTCCGGGGTGCCTGGATAACCGGGCTCGGTAGGCGTGGCACCCGGGTAACCCGGTGCCGCCGGGTAGCCGGGCTGGCCCGGGTAGGTGCCACCGGGCGCGGGCGGCTCCCACTGCGCGGTCGGCTTGCGGAAGAACTCGTTGGCCTTCGGCAGCGCCAGCAGGATCAACGCCACCAGCAGCGAGATCAGGCTGATCACGCCGAGCAGGGTGGTGACCGGCGTGACCCAGCCCGGCAGAGCCTCCTCCAGCCGACGCTGGATCTCCTCACCGCTGGGCATGTCGCCGCTGGTCCCGCCCGGCGCGCTGAAGCCGCCGGCCACCCCGCTGAGCAGGCTGAAGCCGACGCAGCAGAACAGGATGCCACCGACGATCCAGGTGGCGATCCGCGAGCCGTTCTTGCCCCGCAGGTTCACCAGACCCAGGCCGAACAGCGCGAACGCCACCACCAGCAGGAAGATGGCGGAGCCGACGCCGAGGGCGACCGTCAGGCCGGCGACGTTCTCCGCCCCTTCGACGGTGGAGCCCTCGTAGGCCTCCTCCATCACCTCACGTACGGTGCCGATGGTGGCCAGCGAGATGACCACACTGATCAGTTGGCAGATCGCAAACAGCAGCAGTAGGTAGGTGGATATCGTCACCACGCTCGGCCGGGACCGGGCCGGGGTGCTCTGAGGGTCGACCATTTCTCTCCCTTCCCTGGAACGCGCTTCACCGTATCTGCAACGGGCCATCCTGGCATGACAGGACGCCGATTGGTCGGCGCGTCACCGTCCCCTCGGGCTGTCTCGGGTGGCCGAACGGCATCCTCGGGGACGTCAGGAGCCACTCTGCGGGTGGACGGTCACGTCGCCGCGATCCAGCCGCTCCCCCCGGGCCATCTCCCAGCCCGCCTCGCCGTACGCCTCGAAGGTGAGCCGCGCCCCACCCGGTGCGCGGTAGTCGTGATAGCGCACGGTGCCGCTCGACGCGAGCCCGGTGCTGCCGGAGGCGGTGTAGCGCGCCTGGCCGGACTCGTGCCAGCTGTACCGCCGGCCGTGCAGTTCCACGATCGGGGCGCCCGGATCGACGGCGGCGTTGCGCGGCGCGGGCTCCCACAGCACCAACTCGAAGCCAGGGTCCTCCGCCACGGAGAGCCGGCGCCTGCCGTCACCGTCGTCGAAGAGGTGCTGGGCCCAGCTCCATTCGCCCTCGACCAGCCGGATCGAGCCGCGCACCGGGTAGGCGATGTCGCCGATCTCAACGATGTCGCCGACCTCTATCCGACGCGGATCACGTCGCGGGCTGCCACCGGAGCGCCGTCGCCGGCCCAGAGGTCGCCGCGAACGGTCGCGTCGCCGCCACCGCAGCACGGCAACGACCACGACCAGCCCGGCCAGGCACCCGAGCGCCACCAGGTATCCCGGTGCACCGTCCACCCGGTCACCTCCCGAGACAGGTCGCGCAGACGCTAACCATGATCCGCGCAATGCGGACGTCCCGCCATCCGACTACCGATCGCTCTCGGTCGACCCGCCGGAGACGGCATCGTGCCCGCCACCGTCGGGGGCGGTGTCGCTGCTGGCGGCGGGTTCGCCTTGGGCGGTCGGCTCGCCGGAGACGGACGCCGCACCCGGCGCACCCGAGGTGGGCGGTTGGGCGAGGGTGGGCGGCCCGGTCGGCTCCCGCGTGGCGTGCGCAGCCGGATCCGGGCAGCCTCCGTGGCCGGAAGCCGACTGACCGGGCCAGGCCGGATAGCCGGGCGGCACCGGATAGCCGGGCGGCACCGGATAGCCGGGCGGCACCGGATAGCCAGGCGGCACCGGATAGCCGGGCGGCACCGGATAGCCAGGCGGCACCGGATAGCCAGGCGGCACCGGATAGCCGGGCGGCACCGGGGCCCCGAGCGCCGGATAGCCAGGGAAGCTCGGATAGCCGGGCGGCATGGGGTAGTTGGCCAGGTAGGCGTTTGGTATGTCCCCTCCGCCAGTCGGCCGCCAAGGGTTGACCGGCTCTGCCCGTGGCACGAACCAGCGGTGGGCCGGGGGCAGCGCCAGCAGCAGCACCACCGCCGCGGTGAGCAGGAACACCAGCAACACGCCGAGGCCGGCCAGCGGAAAGAGCAACGAGTCGACCGGACCCGTCTCGCTGTAGAGCGCCTCGATGAAGCCCGACTCCTGCCAGAAGTCCTCGTCCGACGGCAGATCCTCGTCGAGGTACGGCTCTTCGGCGACCGTGAGCGCGATGCCGAACGGGATCAGGAACGCGCCGAGACAACCCTGGGCGACGCAGAGCAGCAACTGAAGGCCGCCGGCCACGAAGACCATGGTGCGCGCGGTGTTGCTGCCGCGGCGTACCCGTGGTGCCGTCAGGGCCAGCCAGAGCGCCAGCAGCAGTGCGGGCACGCCGAACACGACCGCCAGGGTGACGCCGTTCCAGCGCTCCGCGCGTACCTCGTTCGGATCGGCGTCGGGCACCCGCCGCACCGCCCGGTCGATCGCCGCGTCCCACTGGAGCGCCTCGACGATCACCAGTGCGACGAGTCCGAGCAGTAACAGGACAGCGGCGAGCTGCAACCAGAAGGCGACGGTGACGGTGCCGGGGCGGGGTGGACGGGACGGGGGCACGGCAGCCGGTGACTCGGCGGTCGCGGTCATGGCCCGGACGGTACGGTCCGGGCGCAAGTCTCGGCAGCGTCGATCGGACGGACCTGACCGGTCGGACGGATCAGGAGGCTCCGGCGAGCCGCTCGGCGGCGTACTCGCCGACCGTGGTGCTCCCCATGACGCAGCCGGTGGCCGTGCTCAGCTGCGCCGCGTCGCCGCGCAGCGCCGCCCAGGCCGCCTGCCCCTCCGCCGGGTCGAGCCGCTCCAGCAGGGTGGCGGCGTACACGCGGCCGGCCGGGGTGCCGGTCGTGAGCAGGCGGTCGAGCAGGTCTCGGACCTCGTCCGGCTGGTCGGTCAGCGCCGCCGCGATCCGCTGGTACGCCTCGGTCTCCGACAGCAGTGACCCCGCGATCCCGACCCCGCCGAACGCGAGTGTGCCGGCGTGGGCGAGTTCCGAGACCGCCCTCGCCAACTCAGATTCCTTTTTCCGTCGCATGCCGAACATGCCTCCCATCCTCACCCCGGCCGGCCGTGCCCGCTCGGTGATCAGGCGGCCGTCACCGACAGGCCGTCCTTGCCGTCGGCGAGGTCGACCCGCACCGTGTCGCCGTCGCGGATCTGGCCGGCGAGCAGTGCCCTGGCGAGCTGGTCGCCGATCGCGGACTGGACCAGGCGGCGTAGCGGGCGGGCGCCGTAGATCGGGTCGTACCCGTGCTCGGCGAGCCAGCCACGGGCGGCGTCGGTGGTCTCCAGCGACAGGCGACGATCGGCGAGCCGACGTCGCAACCGGGCCAGCTGGATGTCCACGATGGCCCGCAGATCCTCGCCGAGCAGCGCGGCGAAGACCACGATGTCGTCGAGCCGGTTGAGGAACTCCGGCTTGAAGTGCGACCGGACCGTCGCGAGGACGCCCTCACGGCGCTGCTCCTCGGCCAGCGTCAGGTCACTGATCACCGCCGAGCCGAGGTTCGAGGTGAGGATCAGGATCGCGTTGCGGAAGTCGACGGTACGACCCTGGCCGTCGGTCAGCCGGCCGTCGTCGAGCACCTGGAGCAGGATGTCGAAGACGTCCGGGTGGGCCTTCTCCACCTCGTCCAGCAAGATCACCGAGTACGGCCGGCGGCGGACCGCCTCGGTGAGCTGCCCGCCCTCCTCGTAGCCGATGTAGCCGGGCGGGGCGCCGACCAGGCGGGCCACCGAGTGCTTCTCGCCGTACTCGCTCATGTCGATGCGGACCATGGCCCGCTCGTCGTCGAAGAGGAACTCGGCGAGCGCCTTGGCCAACTCGGTCTTGCCGACCCCGGTCGGGCCGAGGAAGAGGAAGCTTCCGGTCGGGCGGTCCGGGTCGGCGACGCCGGCTCGGGCCCGGCGTACCGCGTCGGAGACCGCGGCGACCGCCTCGGCCTGACCGACCACGCGCTCGCGCAGCGACTCCTCCATCCGCAGCAACTTGACGGTCTCGCCCTCCAGCAGTCGGCCGGCGGGGATGCCGGTCCAGGAGGCGACCACGGCGGCGATGTCGTCCGCGCCGACCTCCTCCTTGAGCATCGCGCCGGCGGACTGGAGTCGGGCCAGCTCCTCCTCGGCGTTGGCCAGCTCGACCTTGAGCGCGGGAATTCGGCCGTAACGCAGCTCGGCTGCGCGTTCCAGTTCCCCGTCGCGTTCGGCCCGCTCTGCCTCGCCACCGAGCCGCTCCAACTCCTCCTTCGCGGTGGAGAGCTTGGTGATGTGGCTCTTCTCGGTCTGCCAGCGCTCGGAGAGGGCGGTGAGCTGCTCACGCTTGTCGGCCAACTCCTTGCGCAGCCGCTCCAGGCGCTCGGCGGAGGCGGCGTCCGGCTCCTTGGCCAGCGCCATCTCCTCGATCTCCAGCCGGCGGACCGCCCGCTCGATCTCGTCCACCTCGACCGGCCGCGAGTCGATCTCCATCCGGAGCCGGGACGCCGACTCGTCGACCAGGTCGATCGCCTTGTCGGGCAGGAACCGGTCGGTGATGTACCGGTCGGAGAGGGTGGCGGCGGCGACCAGGGCGGCGTCGGTGATGCGTACGCCGTGGTGCACCTCGTAGCGCTCCTTGAGGCCGCGCAGGATGCCGATGGTGTCCTCGATGGTCGGCTCGCCGACCAGCACCGGCTGGAAGCGGCGCTCCAGGGCCGGGTCCTTCTCGATGTGCTCGCGGTACTCGTCCAGCGTGGTCGCGCCGACCATGCGCAGCTCACCACGGGCCAGCATCGGCTTGAGCATGTTGCCGGCGTCCATCGAGCCCTCGCCCTTGCCGGCGCCGACCACGGTGTGCAGTTCGTCGAGGAAGGTGATGACCTGACCGTCGGAGTTCTTGATCTCCTCCAGCACGGACTTCAACCGCTCCTCGAACTGGCCTCGATACTGGGCGCCCGCCACCATCGCGCCGAGGTCCAGCGAGACCAGCTTCTTGTCGCGCAGTGACTCGGGCACGTCACCGGCGACGATCCGCTGGGCCAGGCCCTCGACGATCGCGGTCTTGCCGACGCCGGGCTCACCGATGAGTACCGGGTTGTTCTTGGTACGCCGGGAGAGCACCTGGATCACCCGACGGATCTCGGAGTCCCGGCCGATCACCGGGTCGATCTTGCCGTCCCGGGCGCTCGCGGTCAGGTCCACGCCGTACTTGGCCAGTGCCTGGTAGGTCTGCTCAGGGTCGGCGGTGGTGACCCGCCGGTCTCCGCCACGCACCTGCGGGAAGGCGGCGACCAGGCTCTCCTCGGTGGCACCGGCGGCCTTGAGCGCCCCGGAGACGGCACCGCCGACCCGGGCCAGGCCGGTGAGCAGGTGCTCGGTGGAGGTGTACTCGTCGCGCAGCGGGCGGGCGATCTGCTCGGCGGCGCCGATGGCGTTGACGAACTCGCGAGCCAGGGTCGGCTCGGCGATGCTGGAACCCCGGGCGGCGGGCAGCGCGTCGACCGCCCGTTGCGCGGCCCGGCGCAGCTCGGCGGGGTCGGCCCCGACGGCGCGCAGCAGGCCGGCAGCGGTCGAGCCCTCGGTGTCCAGCAGCGACAGCAGCAGGTGCCATGGCTCCACGGTGGCGTGCCCGCGCTGGTTCGCCAGTGCGACGGCGCCGGTGATGGATTCGCGGCTCTTGGTGGTGAGGCGTTCGGTGTTCATGGGCTCCCCTGGATCGGTGTGTCCACTGGTACCGACAGAACCAGAGTTGAGCCTATTCCACTCAACCCAATCACGTGACCTGAGTCACATCCGGTATCAGTCACCGTCCAGGTTGATCGCTACCCAGTTTCGCTCGGCGTGCTGGCCCGTGCCGAGCAGAACACCCTGCGGTGCGGCTGCGAACAACGTGCCGTCGGCCAGCACCCGCAGGGTGTGCTCGGCGGTCACCGGCCACGGCAGGTCCTGGTAGCGGCCACCGATGACGGCACCCGCACCACGAGGACTGATCACCGCCGCCGTGCTGCCACCCAGGGGTGTCACCCGCCCCGATTCCGGATGCCCCTCGGCGTACACCCTGAACCAACCGCCCCCGGCGTTGCCTCGCCACAGTGCCGGAAAGCCCGTGCGGTCGGGCCGCTCGCCGATCAGCCACTGCCCGTCGGGTCGCAGCACCACGCGCAGCACGCTCACCTCGCCGGCGTCCGGCAGCAGCTCCCCCGCATGCCAACTCCGCCCCTCGTCCCAGGACTGCACGACGGCCGGCCGGCCATCCTTGGACAGCCCGGCCGCGATCAGCGGCACGTCGAACGTCGTCCCGTCCGAATTGCTGATCAGCTCGTCACCGACCGCGACCGCGTGTGTCGCGGACAGCGGCGGCTGGGCGGGCACCGGGCGCAGCCTTCGGCCGTTCCAGCGACCCACCTCGCCCGAACCTTCGATGATCTGGAACCGCCCCTGGGTCTCCTGCCAGCTGGCCGGGGCATCCTCCCCCGGGCTGTGCCGGAAGGTCTCGCCGCCGTCGGTGGAGCTCCACCAGCCGTGCGGCTCGGCGTGGAGGGCGAGCACGTCGACGGTGGCGTACAACTGCTGGTTGTCCGCCACCGGCTTCGGATGGCGCAGCTGCTGCCAGGACCGGCCACCGTCGCGGGTCGACCAGAGCAGGGCCGGGCAGTCCGGCCCAGGCGGGCGGCCGTCGCAGGCGGCGAAGAGGGCGTAGCCGCCCTCGGCGTCGACGAATTCGACGTACGGCGGGTCGTACCGCTCCGGGACGGCGAGGCGGGTGGTGCGGGTCTCCGCCACGGGCCTCGGGGCCGGCGGTGGGGAGGCGCTGTCCGACACCGTCGGCTCAGGTGCCGGCGCGGTACGGCGGACATCCCCGATCGAACAACCTGCAAGCGCCGCCACCAGCGCAGACAGGAGCAGAGAGCGGACTCGACGCGCGGTCATTCGGCCTCCAGCACGAAAGTAGCCTGAGCGCGCCCGATCACGTGTCGCACGGACTGCACTACCGGGGATCGGCGTACGTCACGACATGATGACGGAGTCCGGCCCGCGGTTGGGGGCGGAGGCGCGGCCGACATCAGATCGTCTCGATGATCACCGCCGTCCAGGTGCGGTCGGCGAGATTGCCGACACCCAGCAGGATTTCCTCCTCGGAGACCGCGAAAAGGGTGTCATCGGGCAGCAAACGCAGGTGATGCTCGCTGGTGACCGGCCAGGGCAGATCCATGTACCAACCGCCGGCCACCACTCCGGCACCCTGCGGACTGACTATCGCCACCAGACCACCGAGCGGCACCGCCTGCCCCGACTCCGGGTGCCCCTGCGCGGATACCGGTTGCCACCCGCTGGCCTCGAGCCGCCACAGCGCCGGGAAGCTCGTCCGGTCGGGCCGCTCACCGATCAGCCAGAGTTGACCGCCCGCCAACTCCGCCCGAAGCACGCCCACCTCGCCGTCTGGCGTCGGCACCGGGGTCCGCTCCCAACTCCGCCCCTCGTCCCAGGAGATCGCGGCGTACAGTCGGCCGTCCTCACCCGCGCCCGCCGCCACCACGGGCCCCCGGTACTCGGTGCCG
The DNA here is from genome assembly GCF_900109115.1 of Micromonospora phaseoli. Lineage (GTDB taxonomy): Bacteria > Actinomycetota > Actinomycetes > Mycobacteriales > Micromonosporaceae > Micromonospora > Micromonospora phaseoli. Next base: position 294,696 of record NZ_FNYV01000007.1, on the reverse strand, counting down.
CCCGCGGTCACTGTCCTCCCATCGCCCTGCACGACCGTGTTCAGCGCGGGTATCGACGGTTGGGTGCGCAGCGGGCGGAGCATCGTGCCGTCCCAGCGACCCACCGTCCCCGAGTGGTCGATGACCCGAAACCTGCCCTCGGCCGCCCACCACCGCGGGGGCGCGGCAAGGCCCGGGCTGTGGTCGAAGGTCTCGCCGCCGTCGGTGGAGGTCCACCAGCCGTGCGGTTCGGCCACCAGCGCCAGCATTCCCGCGGCGGTGTACAACTGCTGGTTGTCGGCCACCGGCTTCGGATGGCGCAACTGCTGCCAGGAAAGGCCGCCATCGCGGGTGGACCAGAGCAGGGCAGGACATTCCGGACCGGGTGGCAGACCGTCACAGACGGCGAAGAGTGCGTATCCGTTCCGGACGTCGGCGAACTCGACGTACGGCCGGTCGTACTTCTTCGGGACGGCGAGACGGGTGGTACGGGTCTCCGCGACGGGCCTGGGGGACGGCGGCGGCGATATCGGGGAGGCGCTGTTCGACGGCCCCGGTGGAGTACGGCGGACGTCCCCGATCGCACAGCCGGAGAGCACCGCCAACAGGGCAGGCAGGATCAACGAGCAGGCCCGGCGGGTGGTCATGCGGCCTCCGTCGCGAGAGTAGCCTGAGCCCGTGCGAGCACGAGTCGAACAGACCGCCTTACCAGGCATCGGCGTACGTCATGACATGATGACCGAATCCGGCCGGCGTCTGGGGGTCGTCTCCCACCGCAACGGTCGCCGTGACCTGGTTCTGTACGACTCGGACGATCCGGACGGCTCCGCCGCGGACGTTCCGCTCACCGACGACGAGGCGGCGGCGCTGGCCGACATCCTCGGTGCTTCGTTGATCCTCGGGCAGCTCTCCGGGCTACGCGAACAGGCCGCCGGATTGCTCACCGAGCAGATCGCCATCCCGACCTCCTCGACCTACCTCAACCGACCGATGGGTGAGGCGAAGGTACGCACCCGCACCGGTGCCTCGATCGTGGCCATCCTGCGCGCCGGCGAGGTGATCGTCTCGCCGTCACCGACCTTCCGTTTCGCGGCGGGGGACGTGGTCGTCGTCGTCGGCAACCGGCGGGGCCTGGACGGGGTCAACGCGATCTTCGCCGGCGATTCGGCTGGCTGAGCCGCCGATGCACGACTTCACCGATCTGCTCGTCGAAGTCGGCGCACTGCTGTTCCTGCTCGGGCTGCTCGGGCGGCTCGGGCGTCGGATCGGGCTCTCCCCGATCCCGCTGTATCTACTGGCGGGTCTGGCCTTCGGGCACGGTGGCATTCTGGAGTTGAGTGCCAGCGAGGAGTTCTTCGCCGTCGGCGCCGAGATCGGCGTGATCCTGCTGCTGGTGATGCTCGGCCTGGAGTACTCGGCCGACGAACTGGTCGGCAACCTCCGGTCGGCCGCCCCAGCGGGGTTGATCGACGCGGTGCTCAACGCCCTGCCGGGTGCGGCGTTCGCGCTGCTGCTCGGCTGGGGTTGGGTGGCCGCGGTGGTGCTCGGCGGGATCACCTGGATCTCGTCCTCAGGTGTGATCGCGAAGCTCCTGGCCGACCTGGGCCGGATCGGCAACCGGGAGACCCCGGTGGTCCTCTCGGTGCTGGTGATCGAGGACCTGGCGATGGCCTTCTACCTGCCGCTGCTGACCGCGCTGCTCGCCGGCGTCGGGTTGGTCAAGGGCGGCCTCGGCCTCGGCGTCGCGCTGCTGACCGTGGTCACGGTGCTGGTGGTCGCCCTGCGCTACGGCAACCTCATCTCCCGGGCGATGTCGGTCGGCAACGCCGAGTCGCTGCTGCTCGGCGTGCTCGGTCTGACCCTGCTGGTGGCCGGGATCGCGGCGAAGCTCCAGGTGTCTGCGGCGGTCGGCGCGTTCCTGGTCGGTATCGCCCTCTCCGGGCCGGTCGCCCATCACGCCACCGAGGTACTGACTCCGCTGCGTGACCTGTTCGCCGCCGTCTTCTTCGTCTTCTTCGGGCTCGCCACCAACCCGCGACACATCCCGCCGGTGCTGCTGCCCGCGCTGCTGCTCGCGATGGTGACCATGGCGACCAAGACCCTGACCGGTTACCTGGCCGCCCGCCGGGCCGGCATCGCCGAACCCGGTCGGTGGCGGGCCGGGCTGGTCCTGACACCTCGGGGCGAGTTCTCCATCGTCATCGCCGGGCTCGCGGTGGCGGCCGGCAGCGTCACGCCGAAGTTGGCGGCGCTCGCCGCGACGTACGTGCTGATCACCGTGATCACCGGTCCGATGCTGGCCCGGTTGCCGGACTTCGCCTGGTTCCGGCGCTGGCTGCGGGCCCGGGCGGCGCTACAGCGGGCCAGGGCGGCCAAGGCGGTGGAGAATGCCTGACCGACCCCCCGGATGACTCCTCGAACCAACAGATGCCGAATTGCTTCCTACAAGGGCTACCGGTACTCACCAGTACCGCGTTAACGTTTCGCCCCAGCAGCCAGGGTTCGTGGCGGGCGGACGCCCCCGCAGCCGAGAGCGGAAGGTTGGCCGGTGAGCGTGCAGGAGTCAGCGTTCCACGGCTTTGCCAACCCCGTCGACCCGTCCCCGGCGGAGTTGCGGGCCTGGGCGTACCACCCGGATTCCGTCCCTTTGACGTCCATGCCGCCCGACTGGGACCTGCTGGTCTCCGGCGACCGGCTGGTGATGACGCTGTTCGAACTGGCGATGGACCCGCGCTGCCCGGCCCGCCGGTTCGCGCTGCACTGCCTCTACATCTACGCGGCGGACGGGATCCGGACGAACTTCCGGGCGCACCCGAAGCGACGCTTCCGCAAGCTGGTGGACCAGGCCGAGCGCAACGGCGACGAGATGATGCGCGCCTGGGCGCACAACAGCCGAGTGCTGCTGTCCCGGCCGGAGCTGTTCGTCTACCGGGAGTGGTGCGAGGGTGGGCTGGTGCGGGAGAACCGTCGACTCTGAGGTCGGATCCGGTCCCGGTCGCGCCGGGTCAGCCGGCGAACGGGCCGGGACCCCCCGTGGCTCCCGGCCCGCACGTCAACAGATCCTCAGCGGGCCGATCCGCCCCGTTGGCGACGGTGCTGGTCGCTACGCGCCCGACCGGCGCCTTGGCCGACCTGTCCGCTCCTGCTGGGGCCACCCGAGTCGCCGCGGCCACTGAACCTGCCGGCTTTGACCTGGTCGGAGAAGCGTCCGCCGGAGATCCGGTCGAATCGCTGCCGGACGTCCTCGGCCAGGTTGTCGAGCCGGTGCTCCGCCTCTTCGGCCACCTTCCTCGCTGATTCCGCCATGGCTCCCCCCGCCAGCTTGGAGTCCGGATTCAGGTGGTTGGACCTGATTTCACGAGGCTAGCGGAGCGAACCTGGCCCTCGCTCGGGTTTCCGTGAAGTGTGGGTACGGCCGCCGGGAGCGACTCGGGTCAGCGGCCGGGGCTGCGGCGGGGCCGCCAGACCACCAGGGCCGTCGAGGTCTGGTTGGTCGGGACCAGGTCACGGCCGGGAAAGCGGGCCAGCGACTCCAACTCGGCCATCCGGCGGTACGCGGCCTCCAGCTCGGCCTCCAGCTGAGCGACCCGCTGCTGCGCCTGCTCCAGCAACTGCTCCAGCCCGATGATCCGTTTGATCCCGGCGAGGTTGACTCCGTCGTCCTGGCTGAGCCGCTGCACCTCGCGCAGCAGCACCACGTCCCGGACGCTGTACCGCCGCCCACCACCGGCTGCCCGGCCGGCCTGCACCAGACCGAGCCGGTCGTACTGGCGCAGCGTCTGCGGGTGCATCCCCGCCATCCGCGCCGCAACCGAGATCATCAGCACCTTGGCCTCGTAGGCAGGGTCATCCGAGCCGAACCCGCTCATCCCGCTCACCTCCGCACCACTTCACCGATCAACCGACCCGACGCACCCGTGCGTCGAGATGTTCCCGGGCCGCCGGCGGGGTCTGCTCGGCGAATGTCTCCAGCGCCGCCCGCGCCTCGTCGGAGACCTGCGCCGGCACCACCACGTCGAGAGTGACCAGCAGGTCGCCGGCTTGGCCGTCCCGGCGGCTGACCCCCTTGCCCCGCGCCCGCAGAATCCGCCCGCTAGGCGTGCCGGGTGGCACCCGCAGCGTCACCGCACCGTCGAGAGTCGGCACCCGCAGGTCCGTGCCGAGCACCGCCTCCGTGAATGTGATCGGGACGGTCAGGGTGAGGTCGTCACCGGTGCGCCCGAACAGCTCGTCCGGCCGGACCTTCACGTGCACGAAGAGATCGCCCGCCGGACCGCCGCGCTCGCCCGGCTCGCCCCGGCCGGCCAACCGGATCCGTTGGCCGTCGGCCACCCCGCCCGGAAAGCGGACGTTGAGCGTACGGGTCTTGGTGACCCCGCCGGTGCCCTGGCACTCCGGGCACTTCTCGTCCACCACCGTGCCGACGCCCTGGCAGTTGCGGCACGGCTCGGAGAAGCTGAACGCACCCTGGTTCCGGTTGGTCACGCCGGCGCCGTGACAGACCGGGCAGGCACGCGGCTGGGTACCGGGCTTGGCGCCGTTGCCGTGGCAGGTGTCGCAGACACCGGGTGCCCGCAGCGTCAACGGCAGGGTCACGCCCCGGACGGCGTCGTTGAAGTCGAGCGCCACCTCGGTCTCGATGTCGCGCCCCCGGGCCGGGCCGGGTGCGCCCGCGCCACCCCCACCGCCCGAGAAGATCGAGCTGAACAGGTCGGAGATGCCACCGCCGGCGAAGCGGCCACCACCGGCCTGCGCGCCGCCGAACAGGTCGGAGACGTCGAACGGCACGCCGCCCGGCTGACCCGGCTGACCCGGCTGGCGAGCGCCCCGCCGGAACGCGCCCGAGCCGAACAGCGAGCGCATCTCGTCGTACTCGTGACGCTTCGCGTCGTCGCCGAGCACCGCGTACGCCTCGGAGACCGCCTTGAAGCGCTCCTCGGCCCTCGGGTCACCGGGATTGTGGTCCGGGTGCGATTCGCGGGCCAGCTTCCGATACGCCTTCTTGATCTCGTCACTGGGAGTGGTCTTCGCCACCCCCAGGACCGCGTAGTAGTCCTTCTCGATCCAGTCCTTGGAACTCACCCGTGCACCTCCTCCCCGCCTCGGGCCCGAGCCGCCCCGCCCGCCGGATGTCGGCGAGCGGGGCGGCCAGGTCACCGTCGCGCACTATTCCGGTTCGGCCACCGCGACCATCGCGGGCCGCAGCAGTCGCTCACCGATCTGGTAACCCCGACGCATCACCTGCACGCAGGTCGGCTCGGTGACGTCGGCCGAGGTCTGATGGGCCACCGCCTCGTGCCGTGTCGGGTCGAACGGGTCACCCTGCACGCCGAACGGGGTCAACCCGAACTTGCCCAGCGTGGTGGTCAGCTGCTCGGCCACCGATCCGAACGGGCCGACGAGATCGCCGTGCTCCCGGGCCCGGTCGAGGTCGTCCAGGATGGGCAGCAGGGCGGCGAGCACGGAACCGGTCGCCTGCTCGGTGACCAGGCCACGGTCCCGCTCGACCCGCTTGCGGTAGTTGGCGTACTCGGCCGACACCCGCTGCACGTCCCGGGTCCGCTCTTCCAGTTCGGCGCGGAGCGCGGCCAGCTCGGCACCGGCCGTCTCCGACGGCTCACCGACGGGCTGCGCCGGAGAGTCCACCACCGGCGCTCCCTCGCTGGCCGACGATTCGCTCAGCGCGCTGGTCTCGACCTCGATCGAGTCGACCACGACCTCGGCGTCCTCGACCAGGCCCTCCGCCGGCACGTTCGGCCCGGCGTCGGCGGCGGTACCCTCGGGCTCGCTGATCTGGCTGATCTTGCGATTGTTGCGGATGACGACCCGCGGCGCATCGCCGGTGGCCGGCTCGGACGCCGAGCCACCCGGCGCCGACCCGGTGCGACCCGGGTCGGCGGCTCGTGGCTTCTCCGTCATACGACTACCTCATCCCTCTGCCCGTGAGCTCGGATCACCCGGACCGTCACTTCTTGTCCTCGTCCACGATCTCCGCGTCGACCACGTCGTCCGCGCCGGACCGCGCGCCGCCGGCCGCACCGGGACCGGCCGCACCGGCAGCACCGGCGCCGGTCGCACCAGCACCGGCCGCAGCGTCCGGCTGGGTCTGCTCGGCCTGCTGGGCGTAGAGCAGCGAGCCCGCCTCCTGCGAAACCTGCGCGAGCTTCTCGTGCGCCGACTTGATCTTTTCGATGTCACTGCCACCCAGCGCACCACGCAGCTCGCCGAGGGCCTCGTTGAGCTTGTCGCGGTTCTCCGCCGGGAGCTTGTCACCGTTCTCGGCGAGGAACTTCTCGGTCTGCCACTGCAGGGCCTCGGCCACGTTGCGGCTCTCGGCCTCGTCGCGGCGACGCTTGTCCTCCTCCGCGTGCTCCTCGGCGTCCCGGCGCATCCGCTCGATGTCATCCTTCGGCAGCGAGGAGCCACCGGTGATGGTCATCTTCTGTTCCTTGCCGGTGCCCAGATCCTTGGCGTGCACGTTGACGATGCCGTTGGCGTCGATGTCGAAGGTGACCTCGATCTGCGGCACACCACGCGGGGCCGGCGGCAGGCCGGTCAGCTCGAAGGTGCCGAGCTTCTTGTTGTACGCGGCGATCTCGCGCTCACCCTGGAAGACCTGGATCAGCACCGACGGCTGGTTGTCGTCGGCGGTGGTGAACACCTCGGAACGCTTGGTCGGGATGGTGGTGTTGCGCTCGATCAGCTTGGTGAAGATGCCGCCCTTGGTCTCGATGCCGAGGCTCAGCGGGGTGACGTCGAGCAGCAGGACGTCCTTGACCTCGCCCTTGAGCACACCGGCCTGCAGGGCGGCACCGACCGCGACGACCTCGTCCGGGTTGACGCCCTTGTTGGGCTCGCGCCCGGTGAGCTGCTTGACCAGGTCGGTCACGGCCGGCATCCGGGTCGAACCGCCGACCAGGATCACGTGCTCGACGTCGGCGACCTTGATGCCCGCGTCCTTCACGGCCTGCTCGAACGGGCCCTTGCAGCGGTCCAGCAGGTCCTGCGTCATCCGCTGGAACTCGGCCCGGCTCAGCGTCACGTCCAGGTGCAGCGGCCCGGCCGCACCGGCGGTGATGTACGGCAGGTTGATGTTGGAGGTAGTGGCCGCGGACAGCTCGATCTTGGCCTTCTCGGCCGCTTCCTTGAGCCGCTGCATCGCCATCTTGTCCTGCGCCAGATCGATGCCGTGCTCGCCGCGGAAGGTCTTCACCAGGTGGTCGATGATCCGCTGGTCCCAGTCGTCGCCACCGAGCAGGTTGTCGCCGCTGGTCGACTTCACCTCGATGACGCCCTCGGCCAGCTCCAGCAGCGACACGTCGAAGGTGCCGCCACCGAGGTCGAAGACCAGGACGGTCTGCTCCTTGGAGCCCTTGTCCAGCCCGTACGCCAGGGCGGCCGCGGTCGGCTCGTTGACGATCCGCAGGACGTTGAAGCCGGCGATCTCACCGGCCTCCTTGGTGGCCTGGCGCTGGCCGTCGTTGAAGTAGGCCGGGACGGTGATCACCGCGTCGGTGATCTGCTCGCCCAGGTAGGCCTCCGCGTCCCGCTTGAGCTTCATCAGCGTACGAGCCGAGATCTCCTGCGGGGTGTACTTCTTGCCGTCGATGTCGACGGACCAGTTGGTGCCGATCTCCCGCTTGACCGAGCGGATCGTCCGGTCCGGGTTCGTCACCGCCTGACGCTTGGCCACCTCGCCGACGAGCACCTCGCCGTTGCGGGCGAACGCGACGATCGACGGGGTCGTCCGCGAGCCCTCTGCGTTGGCGATGACGGTAGGCTCACCGCCCTCCAGAACGCTGACGCAGGAGTTCGTCGTGCCGAGGTCGATACCGACCGCACGTGCCATCTTCGCTTCCTCGCTTCGTAACGTTGAGCAGGTGACAGGCTGCCCTGTCGCCCTGGCCGGCGGGCGCCGCCCGCAGCGACCCCACCTCAAGTTGAGTGAACTTGACTCAATAGTGCCACGCCGCCGGCGATCGTCAAGTCAGGGTTGAGTCAGATTGGCGCAACTCACCAGTCGCTACCGACCGGTTGTCTTACCTTGTGTCGGTCGGGCACGCTTTAGCGGTGACGACGAACGGCGATACCGCCTCACCGTCCGGGACGCCCGCCGTCGCAGCCCGCACCGGCTTCACCGGCGCCGGCAAGGACCGGCCCGCGGCCACCGGGGACGACACCCTGCCCGACGCCCTGACCGGCCTGCGTGCCGCGATCGGGGCGGCCCGGTTCCCGTTGGCCCTACCCTCGGCCGAGCCGGCCGGACGGATCAGCGCCGCGCTCACCGACCAACTCGACGACTACCTGCTGCCCCGGCTCTCCCGCCTCGATGCCCCACTGCTCGTGGTGGTCGGCGGTTCCACCGGCGCCGGCAAGTCGACCCTGGTCAACAGCCTGGTACAGGCCAGAGTCAGCGCCGCGGGAGTGCTGCGGCCGACCACCCGGTCCCCGGTCCTGGTCTGCAACCCGGCCGACTCGGCCTGGTTCCGCCGCGGCGACCTGCTGCCCGGGCTGACCCGCACCAACCAGCCCAACGGGGATACCCGCAGCCTGCACCTGGTCACCGCTCCCGCACTGCCGCCCGGGCTGGCCTTCCTGGACGCACCAGACATCGACTCGGTGGTCGACGCCAACCGGGCGCTGGCCGGCCAGCTGCTCGCCGCCGCCGACCTCTGGCTCTTCGTCACGACCGCCGCCCGGTACGCCGACGCCGTCCCCTGGGAGCTGCTGCACGGCGCCCGGGCCCGGGGTGCGGTGATCGCCCTGGTGCTCGACCGGGTGCCGACCGAGGCGACCGACGAGGTCGCCGCCCACCTCGCCGAGATGCTCGCCGAACAGGGCCTCGGCGCGGCCCCACTGTTCGTGCTGCCGGAGACCTGGGTCGACGGGCAGGGCCTGCTGCCGGGCCGGGTCACCGCACCCCTGACGGACTGGTTCGCCCGACTCGCCGCCGACGCGGACGCCCGGTCCGCGGTCGTCCGGCAGACGCTGGGAGGCGCGCTGGGCGCCCTGCAACCATCGGTCGAGAGTCTGGCCGTGGCCGCCGACGAGCAGCTGGACGCCGCCGACGCGCTGGACGAACGGGTACGCGCGGCATACCGGGCCGCGAACCGGACGGTCGAGCAGGGGCTACGCGACGGTCGGCTGCTCCGGGGCGAGGTGCTCGCCCGTTGGCAGGAGTTCATCGGGACCGGCGAGTTCTTCCGCACGATGGAGGCACGGATCGGCCGGCTGCGCGACCGCGTCGTGGCCGCGTTCACCGGGCGCCCCGCCCCGGCCACCGAGCTGCGTGACGCGATCGAGTCCCAACTGGTGACGCTGCTGCGGGGCGTGGCCGCCGAAGCAGCCGAACACGCGTACACCGGCTGGAAGTCGCATCCGGCCGGGGCCGCACTCGTCGAACCCGACCTCGCCCACCACTCCGCCGGCCTGCCCGGACAGGCCGAGCGGCTGGTCCGGGACTGGCAGCGGGGCGTGCTGGAGCTGGTCCGGGTGGAGGGCGGCGACCGGCGCTTCGTGGCCCGGACGGCGGCGTACGCGGTCAACGCCACCGGGCTGGTCGTGATGATCGCGGTCTTCGCCTCGACCGCGTTCATCCCGACCGGGCTGGAGGTCGCCACCGGGGCCGGCACCACCATCGCCGGTCAGGCGGTGCTCCAGGCGATCTTCGGCGACCAGGCTGTGCGTACGCTGGCCAACAAGGCCCGGGAGGACCTGCTGGAGCGGGTGCGGACCCTGCTGGACGCCGAGGCCGCCCGATATCTCGACCGGACCGAGCAGGCCCGGCCCGCTGCGGGGACCGCGACTGCGCTGCGTCAGGCGGCCGAACGGGTGGAGGTGGCCCGACTGAGCAGCGGATTCGCCGAGGTCACCGCGGAGTTCGGTGCGCCCGGGGCGGGCGCGGACACCCAGGCGAACGATCGGGAACGCGCATGACCGGCATGGGTGGGCGCCTCCGTGAGGCGCTGCGGATCGCCGACGGCCGGGTGGACCCCGACCAGCTGGTCGCCCGGCTGGAGGCGGTGCACCGGTTCCTCGGCATCGTCGACGGCCACCTGCCGGACACTCCGCTGGTTCCGGCGCGCACCCTGGTCGAACGGGCCGGTACCCGGCTGGCGCTCTCCCGGGACCACACCGTGGTAGCGCTGGCCGGCTCGACCGGCAGCGGCAAGTCGAGCCTGTTCAACGCGATGGCCCGGATGGACCTCTCACCCGTCGGGGTACGCCGGCCCACCACCGGTGTGACCCACGCCTGCGTCTGGGGGCCGCTCGACGGCGGCACCCGGCTGCTCGACTGGCTCGGTGTGCTGCCACGGCACCGCTTCGTCCGGGAGAGCCTGCTGGACGGCGACGACGAGTCCACGATGCACGGGCTGATCCTGCTCGACCTGCCGGACTTCGACTCCGTGCAGCACTCGCACCGGCTGGAGGTGGACCGGCTGCTCGGCCTGGTGGACCTCGTGGTCTGGGTGGTCGACCCGCAGAAGTACGCCGACCGGGTGATGCACCGCAGCTACCTCCGCGAGTTCCGCCGGCACCGGGACGTCACCCTGGTCGTGCTCAACCAGACCGACCGGCTGTCCCCGGCCGAGGTGCCCCGGGTGCTCGCCGACCTGCGCCGCCTGCTCGACGCGGACGGCCTGGAAGGGGTGCCCCTGCTGACCACCACGATCACCGACCCGGCCGGCCCGGACGGGCTGCGGGCGGCGCTGGAGCGCACCGTCGCCGAGCGGCAGGCCGCGCTGCGTCGGCTCTCCGGGGACCTGGACTCCGTCGTCGTCGCGCTGGACGCCATGGTCGGCGAGCCCCGCACGGCGCTCGCCGCGGATGATCCGGCGGTCGCCGCGCTGGACCGTGCGCTGGGTACCGCCGCCGGGGTGCCGACCGTCGTGGCTGCGGTCGAGCAGGCGTACCGGCACCGCGCGGCGGCGGCGACCGGCTGGCCGCTGTTCCGGCTTCTGCGGCGGCTGCGTCCCGATCCGCTGCGCCGGCTGCATCTGCCGGGGCCGCAGGGTGCCCCGAGCGACCCGGCGGAGAGCCTGGTCGCCGCGACGTCCGTGCCCGAGCCCAGCGCGGCCGACAAGTCCGCGCTGGCGCTGGCGCTGCGGACCGTGGCCGAACGAGCCGGGGCGGGGCTGCCGAACGCCTGGCCGGACGCGATGACGGCGGCGGCCCGGTCCCGCCTGGCCGACCTGCCGGACGCCCTGGACGGCGCGCTCGCCGGTGCCGACCTCGGGATGAGCCGCCCGCGCCGCTGGTGGCGACTGGTCGGCGCAGTGCAGTGGCTGGTGACGATCGCCGCGGCGGCCGGGCTGGGCTGGCTGGTCCTCGGCTACGCGATGCGGGCCCTGGGGCTGCCGGAGCTGCGGCACCCGATGGTCGGTGAGGTTCCGGTGCCGACCCTGCTGCTGCTCGGCGGGCTGCTGACCGGGCTGCTGGTGGCCGCCCTGACCCGCCCGGTCACCCGATGGGCCGCGCGGCGGGCCGGCCAGCGGGCCGAGGCGCAGCTGACCAGGGCGGTCGCCCACGTCGGCGAACAGCACGTGCTTGACCCGGTGCGTACGGTGATCGCCGCGCACGCCGACGCGCGTACCGTGCTGGAGGTCGCCCGGCACCGGTAGCTGGCCGCTGCAAACGGGGGTGCTTCGACAGGCCGGGTCGTCCGCGTGCGACCGCGTGCCGCACCGGCGGGTTCGCTGACCGCGTCATCGGGCGATCAGCGGCGTAGGGTCGGGTCATGGCCACGCCACAGACCCCCTACGACGCGGTGCTGCACGCCGCACGCGACGTGACCAAGCTCGACTCGGCGCTGGACGCCGAGATGCTCGGCGCGGCTCTGCTGGGCAGCGTGTACGAGATAGCGGAGACCGACCGGGAAGCAGCGGTACGCGAGTTCGTGGCCGGTTTCCTCGCCGCCACCTCGCGACGGCGGACCGCCGCGGCGACCACGGTCCGGGCGGTCTTCGCCGCCCTGGTGCCAGATGCCGTCGGGGCGGACCGGGTCCGCCCCGGCGCGAGCGCACCGGCCTGGTCCGGGCAGCTCGGCAAGGTGCACGTCACCGGCACCTGGGCGTACGGCGACGTGTACGGCGACCAGACCTCCTACCTGGCCACCTTCGCCTACGACGACGCTGTCGGAGGGCCGGAGCACGCGCTGGTGGCACTGGTCGACCACAACATCGGGATCGCCAAGGACGTCTTCGTCGGCGGTCCGGCCAGTCGGATCCTGGAGCAGGTCCGGCAGCTGTGTGCCGACGACGAGTTGACCTGGTTCCGGGAGGAGAGCCCCACCCGGATGCGCGCCGAGGTGAGCCGGCACCTGGCGGTCACCGACGATCTGGGCCAGCTGCCGGGGGCTTCCTCGCTGGCCACGGACCGCGCGCTCGTCGGGGCCCGGTTGACGGTGCTGCCGGCCGCGACCGCGCCACCGCCCCGGCTGGCCGACGAGCCGTTGCCGGACGCCGAGCGGAGCGCGGAGATCCGTCGTTTCCTGAACTCACCGGACGCCACCCGGGCCGGGTTGGACACCCTGGACGGCGCCGAACTGGCCTCCCTGCACTTCTGCCTGGGGCTGCTGCTCGACCACGCGGCCACCTTCCCGGACGCTGATCCGCTGCGCTGGAGCCCCACCGTCGCCGGGCTCTTCCTGCTCGACTGGGTGCACCGCCGGGCCGTGTTGGACATGGACGACGCGGCGATGTTGCCCCGCGTGCTGCGCGCCTTCGCCGGGTACGCGGCCCGCCGGCGCGGGCTGCCCGATCCGGCGGTGGCCGCGACGGACAGCGCGATCGAGGAGATGGTGCCGGAGTTCGTCCGGCTCTACGCGACCGGTGAGCGCCGCAGCCCGGCCACCGCCGCGGTCGCCCAGTTGATGGCCGACGGCGTCGACCCGGACGACCCGGCCGCTCTCGACGCCTGGATCGAGGCCAACCGGCACCGCCTCGCCGACGACGGCTGACCGACGGGCGGACGCCGTCCTCCCCGTCCGCCCGGGTACGAACGGCCGGGCCTCAGCGGGCTGCCGGCGGTTCAGCACTTCCCGTCGTACCCCGCGCCGGAGCGTCGGCGCTCCCGCAGCCGGATTCGCGCCCGGGAACGGGCGCTGCCGTTACGCTCGGGCGTGCTGGGGAGCACCGGTTCGGTGGTGACGCCGGTAGGCGAAGGTTCCGGTGCAGGAGCGCTGCCGGTCGGACCGGCGGATGCGGAGGGACCGGTCGACGCGGACGGCTCCGCCGACGCGGACGGGTCGCTCGACGCGGTCGGGCCGGCGGACGCGGTCGGGCCCGTTGATGCGGACGGCTCCGTCGACGGATCGTTCGACGCGGTCGGTTCGACCGGGTCGCTCGGGTCTGCCGAGGCCGTGGGCGGGACGGGCTCGCCGGTCGGCGACGGAGAACCGGTCGGTGGCATCGGGGCCGGCGAGGGCGTGGGGGTACGCGTCGGGGTGGGTGCCGGCAGCGGAGCGGGCGTGGTGGTGGGCGGTCGGGGCGCGGGGACGGTCGCCGGCGGCACCGGGTGACGTTCCGGGACCCGCCCCATGGGCGGGGCCGCGGGCACCGGGTGCGGCGTACGTGTCACCGGGTCGACCGGCGGAACCACCGGCCCGACCGACGGCACGGCCGTCACGGTGACCGTCGGGGCACCGGTGGGTGGCAGGGGGATCACCACCGGGCCGACCGAGGGCGTCGGGATGAACGGCGTGCTGCTGTCCGGCAGTGCGGTGCTGCCGACCGTCGCCGAGCCGGTACTGATCGCCGCGAGGACCGGCATCGAGGCGGTGCCGGCCAGCAGCGCAACGGTCAGCAGGTAACCCCGGCTCGGCCCGGTGGTACGTGCCGCCCGGTGTGCACCGACCACCCGGCGGTAACCGCCGGCTGCTCGGTGCCGGCCGAGGATCGGCGGCCCGGGACCTTCACCTGGTTCGGACACCACGTACTCCTCGTCGTCGCCCCTGGACTCCGACCGCCCGGTGCGGCCCGGCGGACCTCGTCCAGCTGCATCGGGGTCCGGGGAACAGCCTGTGCCAGTGACTCTGCGTCGGCCAACCCCGCACCGCGTGTCGACACGCGTATCTGGCTGAATGGTGACGAAACCGACCGGATCGGTCGCGCGTCGCTCGCGCGGAAACTCCGGCGATTCAGGTAACGAAGCGGACCGGCCCCGGGATGCGGGGCAGGTGGAGTGTGGGAGGACTCACCTCTGATGCGAGTATGGAGCCACGGCGGCAGCGCAGCCGCGACCTCCGCGCACCCACGCGGTAGGCGCGACTGGGCACCGGCGCTCCCGAACCGGGTTCGGCCATGAATCCGGCTCACGCCGCGCGGCAACCCCCACCGGGGCTAGGCGCGGTCGCCAGGAACCGGTCCCGGCACCAGCCGGGGTCGGGCGCACGAGTCGCGCGGCCGGGTGACCCCCCGGTGCCGACGCAGACACGACAGGGAGAGACGGATGGCAAAGGGCGACCCCGGGGGCCCCACGCGGGGCCGGCGCGCCGCACCCCGATCCAGGAAGGCCACGACCGGCGATCCGGAGCTGGTGCAGCTACTCACCCCCGAAGGTGAGCGGATCGAGAGCGTGACCGGCCCGGACGGCACCGAGTACCGCGTCGACTTCACCGACGAGGAGTACCGCGGCCTCTATCGCGATCTGGTGCTGGTCCGGAAGCTGGACGCCGAGGCGACGGCCCTGCAACGCCAGGGTGAGCTGGGCATCTGGGCGAGCCTGCTCGGCCAGGAGGCGGCCCAGGTCGGCTCGGGCCGGGCGCTGCGTACGCAGGACATGGCCTTCCCCACCTACCGCGAGCACGGCGTGCTCTACTGCCGCGGCATCGACCCGATCATGCCGCTGGGCCTGTTCCGCGGGGTCGACCAGGGCGGCTGGGACCCGAACGAGTTCAAGTTCAACATGTACACGATCGTGATCGGGGCACAGACCCTGCACGCGACCGGGTACGCCATGGGCGTCGCGATGGACGGCAAGACCGGTACCGACGACGGCGAGGCGGTGATCGCCTACTTCGGCGACGGCGCCACCAGCCAGGGCGACGTCAACGAGGCGTTCGTCTGGGCCGGCGTGTTCAACTCCCCGCTGGTGTTCTTCTGCCAGAACAACCAGTACGCCATCTCCGAGCCGCTGGAGCGGCAGACCCGCATCCCCCTCTACCGGCGCGCGGCCGGCTTCGGCTTCCCCGGTATCCGGGTCGACGGCAACGACGTGCTGGCCACGTACGCGGTGACCCGGCACGCGCTGGACAACGCCCGACACGGGCAGGGCCCGAGCCTCATCGAGGCGTACACCTATCGGATGGGTGCGCACACCACCTCCGACGACCCGACCCGCTACCGCATCGCCAGCGAGGTCGAGGCCTGGCAGGCCAAGGACCCGATCGCCCGGATGAAGGCGTTCCTGGACCGGGAGAAGATCGCCGACGCCGACTTCTTCACCGAGGTCGACGAGCAGGCCCGTCGGGAGGCGGTGGACCTGCGCGAGCGGGTGTTGGCCATGCCGAACCCGGAGCCGGTCACGATGTTCGACCACGTCTACCCCAACGGGTCGCCGCTGCTGGACGAGCAGCGCGCGCAGTTCAGCCGGTACTTTGAGTCGTTCGAGGGGAGCGCCCACTGATGGCCACGGAGACGCTCACCCTCGGCAAGGCCCTCAACGTCGGCCTGCGCAGGGCCCTGGAGAACGACCCGAAGGTCGTCATCATGGGCGAGGACGTCGGCAAGCTCGGCGGCGTCTTCCGGATCACCGACGGCCTCCAGAAGGACTTCGGCGACCAGCGGGTGATCGACACGCCGCTCGCCGAGTCCGGCATCATCGGCACCGCGGTCGGCCTGGCCATCCGCGGCTACCGTCCGGTCTGCGAGATCCAGTTCGACGGCTTCGTCTACCCGGCGTACGACCAGATCGTTTCGCAGGTGGCGAAGATGCACTACCGCTCGCGGGGCAAGCTGAACATCCCGATGGTCATCCGGATCCCGTTCGGCGGCGGGATCGGCGCGGTGGAGCACCACTCGGAGTCGCCCGAGGCGTACTTCGCGCACACCGCCGGCCTGAAGGTCGTCTCCTGCGCCAGCCCGCAGGACGCGTACGTGATGATCCAGCAGGCGATCGCGTCGGACGACCCGATCGTGTTCCTGGAGCCGAAGCGGCGCTACTGGGAGAAGGGGCAGGTCGACCTGGACGCCCCGCTGTCGCAGGCGTACCCGCTGCACGCCGCCCGGGTGGCTCGGGCCGGCAGCGACGTCACCCTGCTGGC
Source organism: Micromonospora phaseoli (assembly GCF_900109115.1). Taxonomy (GTDB): domain Bacteria; phylum Actinomycetota; class Actinomycetes; order Mycobacteriales; family Micromonosporaceae; genus Micromonospora; species Micromonospora phaseoli. The sequence continues at coordinate 278,456 of NZ_FNYV01000007.1, read as the reverse complement.
GTACGGCCCGATGGTCCGCACCTGCCTCGACGCGGCCACCGCCGCCGCCGAGGACGGCCGGAACCTGGAGGTCATCGACCTGCGTACGCTCTCCCCGCTGGACCTCGGTGTGGTCTACGAGTCGGTGCGGCGCACCGGCCGCGCGGTGGTGGTGCACGAGGCCCCGGGCAACCTGGGCATGGGCGCGGAGATCGCGGCACGGATCACCGAGGAGTGCTTCTACTCCCTGGAGTCCCCGGTGCTGCGGGTGACCGGCTTCGACACGCCCTACCCGGCCGCCCGGGTGGAGGAGGAGTACCTGCCCGACCTCGACCGGGTGCTCGACGCCGTCGACCGCTCCTTCGGCTGGTGAGCGGCATGTCCCGGATCAAGGAGTTCAACCTGCCCGACCTGGGTGAAGGGCTGACCGAGGGCGAGATCCTCAGCTGGCTCGTCAAGGTGGGCGACACCATCGAGCTGAACCAGCCGATCGTCGAGGTGGAGACGGCCAAGGCGGCTGTGGAGATCCCGGCGAAGTGGGCCGGCCAGGTCCAGGCGATCTTCCACCCGGAGGGCACCACCGTCGAGGTCGGCACGCCGATCATCGCGATCGACACCGACCCCGGTGCCGGGCCGGTCGAGTCCTCGACCACCGGTACGCCCTCCGCCCACCTGCCAACTCCGTCGGCTGCATCGCTGGCCGCGGTCGAGGTCGCACCGGCCGAGGGCGCGGTGGAGCCGGGCCTGATCGGCGGTCCCGCCCCGGGTGGCCGCACGGCGGTCCTGGTCGGCTACGGCCCGCGTACCACCGCGGCCAAGCGCCGGCCCCGCAAGGGCTCCGCCCCGGCATCGGCCACCGCCGCGCCGCCGGCAGCGCCGGCTCCGGTGCCGGTGCCGGTGCAGGCCGCTCCGGCGTCGCCTGCGGTCAACGGCAACGGCCGGGTCGGCGGGCCGATCCTGGCCAAGCCACCGGTACGCAAGCTCGCCAAGGACCTCGGCGTCGACCTGGTTACGTTGACCGGGTCGGGGCCACTGGGCTCGATCACCCGCGAGGACGTGCAGCGGGCGGCGGCCCCGGGAGCGGCCGAACCGCTGACGGTGGCCGCGTCGGCCACCTCGGCCGCGAGCTTCGGCACGGACCGTGAGCAGCGGATTCCGGTCAAGGGGGTACGCAAGCTCACCGCCGAGAACATGTCCCGCTCGGCCTTCACCGCGCCGCACGTGACGGAGTTCCTGACCGTCGACGTGACCCGGGCGATGAAGGCCCTGGATCGACTGCGCGAGCGGCGCGAGTGGCGGGACGTCCGCGTGTCGCCGCTGCTGCTGGTCGCCAAGGCGGTGCTGCTGGCGGTGCGGCGGCACCCGATGGTCAACTCGACCTGGGCCGGCGACGAGATCGTCGTCAAGGAGTACGTCAACCTGGGTATCGCGGCGGCCACCGAGCGCGGCCTGATCGTGCCGAACGTCAAGGACGCCGGCCGGTTGACCCTGCGCGAGTTGGCGGAGGCGTTGACGGGCCTGGTGCAGACGGCCAAGACCGGGAAGACCTCGCCGGCCGACATGGCGGGCGGCACCCTGACCATCACCAACGTGGGGGTGTTCGGGGTGGACACCGGTACGCCGATCCTGCCACCGGGCGAGTCGGCGATCCTGGCCTTCGGTGCGGTCCGCGAGATGCCCTGGGTACACAAGGGCAAGGTCAAACCGCGCCTGGTCACCACGCTCGGGCTCTCCTTCGACCACCGGATAATCGACGGCGAGCTGGGCTCGAAGTTCCTGCGCGACGTGGGTGACTTCCTCACCGATCCGGAGGCGGCGCTGCTCGGCTGGACCTGACGCGCCACACGACGGCAACGGCCGGTGTGCAACGGGTTAACGCCCGACACACCGGCCGTTGCCGTTCGGCGAAGAAAACCCTGTCTGCCGCCACGTTGGACCTAAGATTCTTAGGCTTATGGCCCAGCTCACCTAACAATCGCTGGCATTCCACTCGTCGCTGCGCTTCAATAGAGACAAGACGGGACGACAACCGAATAGCCCAGGAGGAGAGAGACCATGAGCATGATCGAGCGAATCCGCAACCGCCGCGACGCCAACCGCCGCGCCCGCGCCATCGAGCGGGCCCTGCGCTCCGCCAGTTCGCCTGCGGTCCGCGACGAGATCCTCGCCATCGCCCAGCGTCACATGTACTGACGCCACAAGACGTTATTCGCCTCCTCCAGATCGACGACCCGCCCGGGCAACCCGGGCGGGTCGTCGGCGTTACGACCGGGCGCTGACACCGGGATACCGCCCCGACGCAGCGCCCGGTACGGTGGGGTTCGGTCGTCGTCCATGCTCGGGACAGGTCGAGGCGATAGAAGCACCTCGACACCGCCCTGCGACGGACAGTGACGATCGAAGCTCCCCGGAAGCCCCCCAACGGCCACCGGGATACGGTGCGGGGAGCCGGCACGGCCGGTCTGCCGGCAACGCCGGCTGCCCTGCCGAGACCATCGGCGACGGCGGCCGACATGTGATGGAGGAGGCGCACGCATGACGTCCGAGGGCCCGCACCGCCCCGGCCAGGAGCCGGACGAGGTGCCGCCGGGCGGCGGCGGACCGGCGCCGTACGGCGACCGACCGGCTCAGCAGGACAACGGGTACGGCGCAACCGCCCCCGATCTGGGTTGGGCTCCACCTCCGCCCGCCCGCCCGGAGGCCTCCACACCTGGCTGGGCCAACCAGCAAGGGGGCCCGTGGGGCAACGCCCAGGCGACCAGGCAGGCGGAACCGCCGACCCCCGGTGCCTGGGACCAGCCCGCTGGAAGCCAGCCGTCCTGGCTGGCACAGGGAGACCAGCCGCAGCAGCCCGCCCCCGGCTGGGCTCCGGCTGCCCCGTCCACATCAGAGCAGCCCGCCTGGGCCAACGGCGCCCAGACCAGCCCGGCCCAGACCAGCCCCGCCTGGGCCACCGAGTCCGCACCAGCGGACGCCGGGCAGCCTGGAGAGTGGACGCCCAGTCAGCCTGCCTCCGGGCAACCCGACTGGGCCACCAACAAGCCCGACTGGGCCACCAACCAGCCGGCCGCCTCCGGCCAGCCAGACTGGGCCACCAACAAGCCCGCCTCTGGGCAGCCCGGCGGATGGGGCGGCGGCCAGCAGTCAGAGTGGACTCCCGCGCCGCGCACCGGCGACCAGACTCCCGGTTGGGCCACGCCCGCTAGCCAGCCCGAGCCGGCGCAGCCGGACTGGGCCCAGGTCGAGCCGCCGATGCCGGCCCGCGCCGAGCCGGTGGCACGGGCCACCGCCCAGGTGCCGCAGGCCGACCCCGCATTGCCGCACCGGCCCGCCACCGACGGCGCGGCCCGTGCCGAGGGCTGGCCGGCCGAGCAGCAGGAACAGCCGGGCTGGGCGACCGGCCAGCGGCGGGAGCCCGCCGCCAACGGCTGGGCCCCCGAGCAGCCGGCCGAGGGCTGGCAGACCAGCGGCGACCGGCCGGCACAGCCCGACTGGGCGGCCACGCCCGCACCGGGCGAGCCGACCGGCTGGGCCGGCGGCAACCCCGCCGCCGGGCCACCGCCGACCTGGAGCCCGACTGCGGAGCCGCTGCCGTCCCGTAGCACCGCCGATCGCTCGCTGCCCGACATCGAGCCGTGGTCAGCCGGTGAGGCGTGGGGCCGTGCCGGGGCCGCGGAGACGACCCCACCCAAGGCCGACGCCGAGCCCGAGGCAGCTCGGGCGGAGGAGGTCCCGGTCTACCAGCCCGCCCCCGCTCCGGGCATCTCACCGGCCAACATGGTGCCGCTGCCGCCACAGGAGCAGCGGGTACCGGGCGCCAGTCTGGGCGCCGCGTCACCCACCGACTACGGTCAGCCGCCACCGTTCACCGATGACCAGGCCGGGCAGGGTGCCCGTCCGGGTGTCGACCAGGCGGCCGCAGCGATGGGCTGGGGTCAGCCCGAGTCGCGGCACGACGAACCGCAGTCACCGGCCGGACCGGTCATCCCCGCTCCCCGCACCTCCCCGGAGGCCGAGGGCCGGCCCACCCCACCCGCCGCTGGCGGCGTCGCCGCGAGCGCCTCGGTGCCGCTGGCCAGCCGGGTGATGCCCCCGGCCGACCATTCGCTGCGACCGACCGGGTCGTCGACACCACAACCACGGGTGTACGGCCGGCCGGCCCGCGCGGAGCAGGCCGAGGAGCCGGCTCAGGAGCAGGACGAGCAACCTCTGGTGCCCCGGTTCGACCAGGGTCCGGAGCGGTTTGACCAGGGGCCAGAACGGTTCGACCAGGGCCCGGAGTCACGCTTCACCGATCCCCAGCCGCCGGCTGGCGGGCGGGATGCGTTCGCGGGCCCGGCCGCCCCCGCCTCACCGGCGGCGCCCCCGGCCTTCCCGCCCGGGATACCGTCCTTCGTCGACGCCCCGCCGAGCAACCGCCCGCTCAACGGGGTACGGCCGCATGCCGAGCCCGAACGCCCGGCCGACCCGTTCGGCGGTCCGCCCGGCGACCGGTTCGGCGGCTCGGGCAACGACCCGTTCGGCGGCCCCCCGGGGCGCCCGGGCGGCACCTACGGTGCTCCCGTCCGGCCGGAAACCGGCTCCGAGCACAACTCGGCGTTCCCGCCGCCCCCGCAGTCGGCTCCGCCGTGGAGCCCGGGACCGTCCACGACGGAGTCGGAGCAGGGACGCTTCGACGCGTTCAAGCCGGTCGCCGAGCCGGCGCCAGAGGCCCCGGCGCCGAAGGTACGCAACGGCCGGGTGCTCGCCGCCGTGCTGGTTGCCGCCGTACTCATCCTGGCGATCCCGCTCGGTCTGCTCCTGCTCCTCGGCATGATCGGCGGATCGGAGGAGACGGGCGCGTTCGACCCGCCGGTCGGCTCCTGCGTCAAGCGCTCCGGGGAGAGCGCGGTCGCCGCCGAATGCACCGAGGCGGAGGCCTTCACCGTGGTGTCGAAGGTCGAGTCGAAGGACAAGTGCCCCGACCCGGTCATGCCGCACGTGGACCTTCGTGGCTCCACCGCCAACCCGGTGCTCTGCCTCAAGCAGGCAACCGGCGGCTGATCCACCCACTTACCGCCACGGCGGGGTCACGGTCGCCCGTGACCCCGCCGTTCGCGTCGTCGGCGGCCCGTCGGCACCCGGTGTCGCCCGGCGCTCAGACTCGTGAGCCCTCCGCTAGTGCCGTGACCAAGAATGTTTGCGGTGTTGGATGACACGGCGCCCGGGCTGACGGCCGAACGGCCGCCGCAAGTCGGTTCGGCGAGCCGGCGAACCTGCACAAGCGCTTCACGGACTGGGTCCCGGCACACCCCTCGAAGTAAGACGCCCGCCCGGCGTTCGGCTATCCCCCTGCCGAGCCCGGGGCGGGTCCGCGCCTCGGGGTGTCGCGTACACCTCTCCGGCCTCCTGTCCGGCCGGCTGGCGGCCGGTCGTAAGGCACGATGGGGGCATGAGTGCACGCGTGCGGGCGCCCGAGCTTCGCGGCCGGGCCTGGTTGAACACGGGCGGCAAGGCCATCCGGCTGGCTGATCTCCGGGGAAAGATCGTAATAGCGGATTTCTGGACTTTCTGCTGCATCAACTGCCTGCATGTGCTGGACGAGCTGCGGCCGCTGGAGGAGAAGTACGCCGACGTCCTCGTGGTGATCGGCGTGCACTCACCGAAGTTCGAGCACGAGAAGGACCCGGCGGCGCTGGCCGCCGCCGTCGAGCGGTACGGCGTGCACCACCCCGTACTCGACGACCCCGAGCTGGACATGTGGCAGCAGTACGCGGCCCGCGCCTGGCCGACCCTCGCGGTGATCGACCCGGAGGGCTACGTGGTCGCCACGATGGCCGGTGAGGGTCATGCCGAGGGGCTGGCCCGGCTCGTCGACGACCTGATCGCCACCGGGGAGGCCAAGGGCACCCTGCACCGGGGCGACGGCCCCTACGTGCCGCCGGCCGAGCCGCAGACCACCCTGCGTTTTCCGGGCAAGGCCGTGGCCCTGCCCGACGGCGGCCTGCTGGTGTCCGACTCGGCCCGGCACCGGGTGGTCGAGTTGGCCGCCGACGGTGAGACCGTCGTCCGGGCGATCGGCAACGGCAGCCGGGGCCGGGCCGACGGGCCGGGCGGTGCCGCGACCTTCTCCGAGCCGCAGGGGTTGAGCCTGCTCCCGCCGCACGTCGCCGAGGTCGCCGGTTACGACCTGGTGGTCGCCGACACCGTCAACCATCTGCTGCGCGGGGTGCGGCTCGCCACGGGCGAGGTGGTCACCGTGGCCGGCACCGGGCGGCAGTGGCGGTCCACGGTGGACGACCACGCGCACGACGCGCTCTCGGTCGACCTCTCCTCGCCCTGGGACCTCGCCTGGTACGACGGGAAGATCGTCATCGCCATGGCCGGCATCCACCAGTTGTGGTGGTTCGACCCGATCAAGCGCACCGCGGGCATGTACGCCGGTACGACCGTGGAGGCGCTGCGCGACGGCCCGCTGGCGCAAGCGTGGCTGGCCCAGCCGTCCGGCCTGGCCGTCTCCACCGACGGGACCCGGCTCTGGGTCGCCGACAGCGAGACCAGCGCCATCCGGTACGTCGAGAACGGCGTCCTGGGTACCGCCGTCGGCCAAGGCCTGTTCGACTTCGGCCACGTGGACGGGCCGGCGGCGCAGGCGCTGCTACAGCACCCGCTCGGCGTCTGTGCCCTGCCCGACGGCTCGGTGCTGATCGCCGACACGTACAACGGTGCCGTGCGTCGTTACGACCCGACGACCGATTCGGTCGCCACCGTGGCCACGGGCCTGGCCGAGCCGAGCGACCTGGTGCTCACCCCGGACGGCACGGTGCTGGTGGTGGAGTCCGCGGCGCACCGGATCACCCGGCTGGCCCCGGGTAGCCTCTCGGCGGCCGGCGCGAGCACCGTGGACGGCCCGCGGCACCGCACCGAACGCACCCCGACCGAGCTGGCCGCCGGCGAGGTCGTCCTGGACGTCGTCTTCACTCCGGCGCCCGGCCAGAAGCTGGACGAGACGTACGGACCGTCCACCCGGCTGGTGGTCTCCGCGTCCCCACCCGAACTGCTGGTCGAGGGGGCGGGCACCAGCACCGAGCTGTCCCGCCGCCTGGTGATCGACGGCTCGGTGACCGACGGGGTGCTCCAGGTTACCGCCCAGGCGGCGACCTGCGATGCCGACGTGGAGCACGCTGCCTGCCACCTGACCCGGCAGGACTGGGGCGTACCGGTACGCGTCGTCGACGGCGGCCTGGCCCGGCTCCCGTTGATCCTGCGCGGCATGGACGCCGGCTGACCGGCGCTGCTGTTGTTAGGAAGGGGCCCTTTACCTACACCAGGCGTTAATAAGGGCCCCCTCCTTGCATCTCAGCTGAACGGGGTGGGGGTGATGCCGGCCTCGATGAGGGCGGCGCGGACCAGTTCTGCGGCGGCCACCGCGCCGGGGCTGTCGCCGTGCAGGCAGATGGACTCCACCGGGCACGGGATGGCGCTGCCGTCGACGGTGACCGCCACCCGCTCGGTGGCCATCCGCACCGCTCGCCTGGCCACCTCCGGTGGGTCGGTGACCAGCGCGTCGGGCGAACTACGCGGCACCAGTCGGCCGTTGGGCAGGTAGTTGCGGTCGGCGAAGCCCTCGGCCACCACCCGTATTCCGGCCCCCTGGGCGAGCTGGGCCAGCACCGAGCCGGGCGGGCAGAGCACCGGCAGGTCCCGGTCGTAGTCGTTGAGCGCGGCCACCAGGGCCGCCGCTTGCGTCTCGTCGCACGCGGCGGCGTGGTAGAGCGCGCCGTGCGGCTTGAGGTAGCGGATCCGGGTGCGGTAGGCCCGGCAGAACGCGTCGAGCGCGCCGAGCTGGTACAGGACGTCGTCGCGCAGCTCCGCGAAGTCGTACGCGATGTGCCGTCGGCCGAAGCCGGCGAGGTCCCGGTAGCCGACCTGGGCCCCCACGGCGACTCCTCGCTCGGCGGCGGCTGCGCAGACCCGGCGCATCGTGGCGGGGTCGCCGGCGTGGAAGCCGCATGCGACGTTGGCGGAGGTGACCAGGTCCAGCAACGCCTCGTCGTCGCCGAGACGCCAGATGCCGAATCCCTCGCCGAGGTCAGCGTTGAGGTCCATGAAACCTCACCGTAGTGCCTGGGCGGGCCTGCGCGAGCGGGGTCACGTCGTCCAGCACCGCGATGACCGGGTAACCACCGGTGGTGGGATGGTCGGCCAGGAAGATCAACGGCTGGCCGTCGGCCGGCACCTGCACCGCGCCGAGGACGAGCCCTTCGCTGGGCAGTTCCCCGGCGACCGCGCGGGGCAGCGGTGCGCCGGTCAGTCGCGCGCCGACCCGGTTGCTCAGCGGGCTCACCTGGTACGCCGTGCCGAGCAACCGGTCCAGTGCGGCCGGAGTGAACCAGTCGTGTCGTGGGCCGAGCCGCACGGCGAGACGGAGTTCCGCCGGGGGTGCGACCGGCACGGTGAGGTCGATCGGGGCGGGTGGGCCGACCGGCGTGCCCAGCGGAAGCAGGTCGCCGTCGCGCAGCGGTGCCGGCCCGATCCCGGCGAGGGTGTCGGTGGCCCGGCTGCCCAGTACCGGGGCGACGGCGATTCCGCCGGCCACCGCGAGCCAGCAGCGCACACCCCGTCGGGCGGGGCCGATCCGGAGCACCGCCCCCGCCGGTACGGCCAGCGGGCGGCCGACGTCGCCGGGCCGTTGACCGACTCGCACGTCGGCCTCGGCCCCCACCACGGCGACCGTGGTGGCCCGGGTCGGCCGCAGGTCGCAGCCGGTCAACGTGATCTCCAGTCCGGCGGCGGACTCCGGGTTGCCGACCAGCCGATTGGCCAGCCGGAGCGCCGCCGGGTCGAGCGCACCGGATCGGGGTACCCCCAGGTGCGCCCAGCCCGGCCGCCCCAGATCCTGCACGGTGGTGAGCACCCCGGCACGAAGCACCTCGACGGCGGCGTCAGCAAGGTTGACGGGCTCGGGGGCGGCGGGCTCGGTCATGCGGGCGCCAGCCGGACCCGGATGCCGGGGCTGAGCCGGGCCGGCGGATCGGCGTGTATGTCGAACAGCGTCAGCGTGGTACGCCCGACCAGGAGCCAGCCGCCGGGCGACGCGGTCGGGTAGATCCCCGCGTACGGGCCGGCCAGGCCGACCGAGCCGACCGGCACCCGGGGACGTGGGGTGGCCAACCGGGGTACGGCCAGTTCGGCAGGCAGGCCGGTCAGGTAGCCGAAGCCGGGGGCGAAGCCGCAGAACGCCACCCGGAACTCGGTCTGCCGCAGGCGGCGCACGACGGCCGGCACGTCCACCTGCCAGTGTTCGGCGACTCGGGGCAGGTCTTCACCGTCGAAGACCACGGGTACCTCGACGAGGTCGGTGCCGGAGTTGCCGGGGGCACTGGTGGTGGCTGGCCGCCAGGCTTCGATCCGGGTGGCCGTGGTGACCGGATCCGGTAGGCCGTCCAGCAGCACGGTGGTGGCCGCCGGCACGATCTCGGTGGCGATCAGTTCGCCCTGGTCCCGGCGGCGCCAGAGCTCCGCCCGCCACGCCTCCACCACCACGGCGACGTCCGCCCCGGATGCCCTCGCCGGTTCGGTGTGGCCGGCCCCCACCGGCTCGGCGAGATCAGCCCCCGCCGGCCCGGTGCGGCTACCCGGGGCCGCCGGCCGGAGAGCCGCCGGCTCGGGCGGGGCCACGGCGAAGTCGAGCAGGAGGGCGTGTGCGCCGACCGGTCTGATCCGCATCCCGCCATCCTCCTCCGACCGGGGACACGTGCGCGTCGTCCGCTGGTCGGACAGGGTGACCTGTTGCACTACCCGAAAGTAACCTACGGTGTCGTAACCTAAGGACGTGACCACCTCAGCACGCCCCCGGCTCAAGCCGGTCGACATCGGGAAACCCCGGATGCGCGGCTGGCTGCACACGTACGCGTTCTTCGTCGCCCTGGTCTGCGGCATCGTGCTCTGCTCGATCGCCGCCACCCGCCCCGGCTGGACACCCCTGGTCAGCTCAGCCGTCTACAGCCTCACCGTCTGCGGTCTCTTCGGCACCAGCGCGCTCTACCACCGTCGGGTGTGGTCGACGCGCGGCTACGCGGTCATGCGCCGGATGGACCACTCGATGATCTTCCTGTTCATCGCCGGCACCTACACACCGTTCTGCCTGCTGCTGCTGGAGACCCGTGCCGCCGTGATCATGCTCTCGGTGGTCTGGGGCGGCGCCCTGGCCGGGGTGGCGCTCAAGCTGGTCTGGCCGCACGCCTCCCGCTGGATCTCCGCGCCGCTGTACGTCGCCCTCGGTTGGGTGTCGGTGGCGATGCTGCCCGACATCCTCCACCAGGGCGGGGTGACCGCGCTGGTGCTGCTCAGCGTGGGCGGTGCGATCTACACAGTCGGAGCGGTCTTCTACGCTCTCCGCCGTCCCAACCCGTGGCCCACCGTCTTCGGGCACCACGAGTTCTTCCACGCCTGCACCCTGGTCGCCGCGGTCTGCCACCACATCGCGATCTACTTCGCGCTGTTCGCCTGAGCCGAGCGCACAACGCAAGCGGGGTGACGGGCACGCCCGTCACCCCGCTTGGTCCGTTCGTCGAAGGTCAGACCGTCGGGCCGGGCCGACGCACCTCGCGGTACTCCTGCACCACCCGGTCTTCCTGGACCGGCACGGCACGGTCGGCGACCACCCGCTCCTCACGCACCGGAGCGACAGCCGGACGCCGGCGCGAATTCCAGAAGTACAGGGTCGTGATCAGCCCGGCGACTCCGGCGAGCATCAGCACCCAGCCGACGACGCTCAGGTCGAGCCAGCCGACCTCCGCCTCCACCGCGAACGCGAAGATCGCGCCCAGCGCGATCAGGAAAATGCTGCCACCGATACCCATCTCGTCGTCTCCTTGGCTGTCGAAGCTGGCATTTCACTCCGCCGCGGCCACGGATGAGGTTGCGGCACCGATGGACTTACCCCGGCACGGAGATCGCCAATCGGGCAAGCTTGGGACATGACAGACAGCCCGGTGGATGGACGGACCCTCGTGCTGCTGCGGCACGCCAAGGCCGAACAGCCCACAGCGGACGCTCCCGACATGGAGCGTCCACTGGCCGTCCGAGGGCGCGCCGACGCTGCGGCAGCCGGCGCCTGGCTGGCCCGGCACAGTCTGCTGCCGGACGTGGTGCTCTGCTCCACGGCCCTGCGCACCCGGCAGACCTGGCACCAGGTGGAGATGGGGATGACCGGCTCACCGCCGGAGGGCGGCCCCGCCGGACCGGCACCGGTGGTCCGCTACGAACCGGACGCGTACGAGGCACACCCGGAGGACCTGCTCACCCTGGTCCGACGGGTGACACCGACCGCGACGACGGTGCTGCTGATCGCCCACAACCCGGGCATCTCGCTGCTGTCCGAGCTGCTCGATCCGCTCCACTCCGCCCCGGACGGGCTGCGTACCAGCGACCTGGTGGTGCACCGGACAGCGACGCCGTGGGCGGAGCTGGGCCGTGGGGCGGCCGGGATCGACGCACGGCACACCGCACGCGGCTAGCGTGCGGTGTGCGGTGGTGCGCTCGGCTGACGCGCCGGCTCAGCTCGGTGGTGCGGTCGGTGGTGGCGGGTCGGGAGGCGGCGGCATCATCGCGGTCGGATGCGAGAGCCGGTTCTCCTCCACGATCAGTGTCCGGGCCCGCTTGCGACGGTCCTGCCAGAACCAGAGCGTGGTGAGCAGGAAGGCCAGTCCGGCCAGGATGAAGACCCAGCCGACCGCCCGCAGGTCGATCCACCAGACGTTGGCCCGGATGGCGAAGGTCAGGATCGCGCCGATCGCGATCAGGAAGATCCCACTACCAATGCCCATGTGCGCGGCACTCCCCCGTGCGGTTGCTCTGGGCGTACTCGGACTGGTCCGCTTCGGTTACCCGTCAGCCGCTCCGTTACCCCCACCAGCTGCCAGCGGAACACCCTGGACCGGGCCCGGGCAGTGGCGGACGGACGTCAGCTGTTCGACCCGAACCACCCGGGCCTCTCGCCACGGCTGGCCGCCCGATCCTCCGACTCTGTCGGCCGGATCGCCGCCAGTTCGATGGTCGCCGACGCCGGGTCCTCGGTCGTCGGCCCGGGTGCGGACTCCGCTGCGCCGGCTCCACCGGGCCTCTGGTCGGGCGCTGCGCCCTGCCCGGACCGGCCGTCGACCCTCGGCGTCGTGCCGGTGGATGCCCGGAATCGTACGGTCGCATCCATGTCGTGCCGCTGGATCCGTTCCGTGCCGGGTGGGTCGGCCTGCCGGGGAATTCGGGTCGGCCGGGGGCCACCGGCCGCGGCAGGGCCGTCGTCCTTGCGTGGCGCGCCGGTCGACCGGCTGGCCAGATGCGCGTCGCGCAGCACCCTCGGGATCTCCATGGTGATGTCGCCGACCCGGTCCGGGCTGCGTACCTCCTGGACGGGATCGGGCCGGTCCGGGGCACCGGCCGGCGCGGAGGCGATCACGCGGAGGTCCCGCCGCCACAGGGCGATCGGCGCCAGGCAGATCAGCAGCGCGACGACCGGCCAGAGCAGCGCTGCGGGGCTGGCGTAGTCGCGGACGAACGCGACGACGATCGCCGCCACCAGCACCGCCAGCCATCCCAGGTGGGCCCGGAACGTGTACAACCCGTCGCTGCTGCTGTGCGTGCCCTTCGGGGTGACCACGAACCGGGCTGGCCGACGCAGCCACGTGCTGACCAGCTGCCCGGCGTAGATCGGTGCCGAAATGATCGACATCAACATGCCCTTGAGGCCGCGCGAGCCGGGCGGTTCGTACGGACTGACGTTGTACTGCCGGTTGTACAGGTAGAGCCAGAGGGAGAAGGCCGTGGCGTCGGTGTACAGGGCGAACCACAGCTGCGGGGAGATGGTCATGCCGGTGACCCCGAGTGCCAGGAACAGCAACGCGTTGACGATGCCGAGCAGCCAGCCGATCGCCATCGACGGGTAGAACGTCGTGATCAGCGTGTAGTGCAGCATGCCGCCGACGGAGAGTCGGGGGAAGCGCAGCCAGTAGCGGCCGAAAAGCAGCTCGAAGGTGCCGCGCGACCAGCGGCGCTGCTGGGAGAAGTAGTCGCTCCAACTGGACGGACCGTCGCCGGCGGAGAGTACGTCGGGAGTGTAGACCGACTTCCACCGCCGGCCGGTGACCCGGTTGCGGGTGGTGTGCACGGCCAGGCCGGTGGCCATGTCCTCGGTGATGGAGTCGCTGAGCCCGCCGACGTCCCGCAACGCCCGGATCCGGATCGCGTTGTTGGTGCCGACCAGCATCGACGTGCCGTACGTGTTGGCCGCCCGTTGGATCACACTGTGGAACGGGAACTGCTGCGACTCGGCGGCGCGGGTCACGAACGCCTCGCCGTTCTTGTAGCACTGCGGACCGACGACGTAGGCGACGTCCGGGTCACGGAAGTAACCGAGAATTCGTTCGGCGAAGTTGGCCAGTGGGACGTGGTCGGGGTCGACCGAGAGGAACACGTCGTACCCGCCGCCGTGCGCGTCGACCCAGGCGTTGTAGTTGCCGTGCTTGGTCCTGGCCCGAAATGGACCGCGCGCCTGGTTGTAGCCGTCCACGCCCTTACGGGTGAAATGCCGGACACCCAACTCCGCGCACATCGCCTTGACGTCCGGGTCGTCGCCCTCGTCGAGCAGCCAGACGTCGAACACGCCCCGATGACGGATGCGTTTGGCGGCGCGCAGCGTGTCTCGCACCACCGCAATCGGCTCCTTGCTCGGCACGATCGTGGTGAGGAAAGCGACCTTCAGCCCGGCGGGTGGCGTCACCGGGATCGGGTCCCGGGCGATGACCGAGGCGAGCGAGAGTGACAGGACGTTGATCAGTCGTAACGACTCGACGAGAATGATCGAGCAGATGACGAAGATGTTCGCCACCCGGGCCACCTCCGCGACCGGCCCCGGATTCGTGTCGGCGAGATGGCCGGGCTGAAACAGCCAGATGAGAAAGAACACCTCGAAGCAGATGTTCGCCAACGCGATGCCGACCGCGGTCACGATCCGCCGGTTCCCGGTCACCCGGTGCATGCTGCGGTAACGCACCCGATATGGCTGGCCGGCCGGCGGCTCGGTCAACGGGCCGGCGATTCTGCTGAACGCCTCGAGCCGGGCCCAGGATCGCCCGTATACCGGAATCTCGAAGGGATCGGTCACCGGTACAAGCCCTGCCATCCTGCTCACATTGCCGCCGGCCCCATGCCCTGGCCGACGGTTCAGCGCGATGGTACGGCAACCTGGTTTCAGTTTCAGATCGGCTGGTTGAGCTAGTCTCGGCGGTGCGTTACGCCCGCAACGGAGGACAAACGGTGCTGTTTTCGCTGCCCCGCTGGTCGGTGCTCGCCCTACCCGCGGTAGCGGCTCTGCTGGTGTCGGCTGGGTGTGGGCGTCCGGAGGCTGCGCCGGAGCCGGAGCCGACCACCGGAGCCAGCGCCGAGCAAGCCCGACCGAGCGCGCCGGTACCCCTGGCCGGTGCGACGCTCTTCGTCGACCCGAACGGTGCCGCAGCCGAACAGGTCGCCACGTGGCAGAGCGCCGGACGGACCGACGACGCCGACCGGATTCGGCGGATCAGCGAGCAACCCGCGGCAGTCTGGATCACCAGCGACACGTCGCAGGTGACGGCGGCGGTCGACGCGGTGCTGAGCCGGGCCACCGATGCCGGCCAGATGCCGGTGCTGGTGGCCTATCACATCCCGGGCCGCGACTGCGGCAGCTTCAGCGGTGGCGGCGCCCTTGACGGCGACGACTACCGGGCATGGATCCGCGGCTTCGCGGCGGGGGTCGACGGCCGGCCGGTGACGGTGATCGTCGAACCGGATGCGGTGGCGCACAGCCTGGACAAGTGTGACGGCAGCAGTGACCGGCTCGCGCTGCTCGCCGAGGCGGTCACCGTGCTCAAGCAGACCGGCACCGCACAGGTCTACCTCGACGCCGGCCACCCCCGGTGGGTTCGCGACGTGTCCCGGCTGTCGACGGCGCTACGCGGGGCCGGGATCGAGCAGGCCGACGGCTTCGCGCTCAACGTATCGAACTTCATCCGTACGTCGGAGAACGTCGACTATGGCCGGCAGTTGTCCGACGCGCTCGGTGGGCGTACCCGATTCGTCGTCGACACCAGCCGCAACGGCGCCGGGCCGGCCGGCGGCGCGACGGTCGACGGCGGTCCGGCCTGGTGCAATCCGCCAGGACGCCGACTCGGTGCGGCACCGACCACCTCGACCGGCCTGGATCGCGTCGACGCGCTGCTGTGGATCAAGCGACCGGGCGAGTCCGACGGCGCGTGCCGACCCGGCGAGCCGGCAGCCGGCCAGTGGTGGTCCGAGTACGCCCTCCAACTGGCCGGCGACTGACGACGGTCAGGACACCATCACCGGTACGCCGACCGACGGCACCCCGTCCGAATCGACGGCGAACAGCAGGTACGGCCCGGACAGCAGGACCCCCGCCTTACGCGGCATCTTCAGCTCCAGCCCTTGCGGCCCTGCGGTGAACTCGACCGCCACCGAGCGCTGCTCGTTGTTGAGCATGTGGGTGGCGGCACCCGGCCGGATCAGCCGGATCTTGTCGATCCGGTCCGCGTCGGGGCTGGTGACGGTGATCTGCTGCCCCCGCTTCACCTCCGATGGCACGGCACCGATCTCCGGACGGTCGCCACGGAAGAGGTACGGCGGCGAGTACAACTCCAGCCGCTGCTCGAATTCACCGCTGATGCTGTTCTTGGCATCACGGAACAGGGGATCCGAGCCGACGGTCAGCACCCGCCCGTCGGGCAGCAGCAGCGCCGCCGCGTGGTAGTTGCGGCCGACGCGCGGGTCGGCGGCGACGGCAAGGGTGTTGGACTCCGGGTGGTAGATCCGTGCGGTGTGGTTGTCGCTGTCGCTGCGGCCCCGGTAGTCGCTGGATCCGTTGGTGATCAGGGTGGTGTCGTCCGGCAACTGCACCAGGTTCGGGTAGCGGGTGTTCTCCGGCAGGTCAGGGCCGGGGGTGAACCTCGGGTCGGGGCTGTCCAGGTCGATGATGTCGATCCGGTCGGTGGACAGTTCGGACTCTCCGACGCCACCCCCGCCGACGACCATGATCCGCTGCTGCTGGACCGGACCGACCCAGGCGCTCATGCTGGTTTCCAGTTGGTCGGTGTCGCGCAGCCCTTCGACCTCGGTGAACGAGTTGTCACTCAGATCCCAGAAACCCGGATCACGGCCCTGCTCCTCCGGACCGTATCCGGCATTCGAGCCGCTGTAGAACAGCACATCCGACGCCGCGGTCTGGAAGAGGCTGGGGTAGGTCGGGAAGTAGCGCTTCAGGTCGGGCCGCAACGTCCAGCTCTTGGTGCCCGGGTCATAGATCTCGTTCTGCGTACCGTCGAGGATCCGGCCGCTGCCGTCGAGACCAGAGACGGTCAGCACCCGACCGTCGGGCAGTCCGGTCAGCGTCGGGTACCAACGCTTCTCGAACATGTCGTCGACCCGTTCGTAGCGCTCGGTCCACGGGTTGAACTCGTACGCGTCGGCCAGGCCCTGATAGTCCTGCTTCTCCATGGTGATGGCGTCGGCGAGGCCATAGATGTTCTCCGCGTCGGCGCCGACCAGGGCGTTCAACCGGTACTGGGTCTGCCGGTCGACGATGTACTCGTCACCGAAGCCGGCCGCGTCGACCCAGATCGCGGTCTCGCTGGCGGTGACGGTCACCCGCTCGGCGGGGTGGTCAGGGTCGGCGTGGTCCGGATCGTGGTCGGTGTCCCCGGGCTCGATCTCCTCGACCGTCTTGGTGGCCGGCGGGACCACGAAGTCGTGGCCGGCGGTGTAGCGCCGGCCGTCGGGGGCGACGAATTCGGTGCCCTTGACGAAGTTGCGCGGGCTGCCGTTCGGGGACTCGTTCTTGACCACCATGGTCCCGCCGGCGCGTTCGACGTCCTCTTCGAGGACCTCGTAGCGCTGGGTGCCGCCGGCGACGAGCAGGTTTCCGTCGGGCAGGAATGCGTGTCCGGCGCAGAACACGTCCACCGGGGTGGGCACCTGTTCGGTGGCGTTGGTCGCCGGATCGAACAGCAGCGTACGGAAGGTGCCGGCGTCGAACTGGTCGCGGACGTTGCCTGACCCGGCCACCAACAGCACCTTGCCGGTGGGCAGCAGCGCCGCATGGATGGCGTTGACCCGCCGGTCTTCCGGCAGCTCGAGAACCTGCCAGAAGCCGTGCTCGCGCTGGTACTCGGCACTATTGATCTTGCGCTCGTGCAGCCAGTTGCTGGAGAAGTTGTACAGCGGTGGGACGTTGGCGGTGAGCAGGATCGACACGCCGACGACGGGGAGCACCACCCGCTGCCGCAGGCTCTGACCGGTTGGCCACTTCACGCGCTGCAGACTAACGCTCCGGCCACCTTGACGGACATCGGCCCGGTCACCGTCGACCGACGGCCAGGGCGGCCGACGGGCCTCAGCCCGTCGGCCGCCCGGCGTTGCGGCCGGGTCAGAACGCCTCCTCCGGGAGGTCCATGACGTCCAGGTCGGTGCCCTCGATGATCCGGCGGTCGGCGCCGATGCGGGGCAGCACCTCGCGAGCGAAGAACCGGGCAGCGGCCACCTTTCCGGTGTAGAACGCCTTGTCGGCGGCCGAGACCTCGCCGGCCAGCGCCTTGAGCGCCACGTCGGCCTGCTTCTGCAGCAGCCAGCCGACCACCAGGTCACCGATGGCCAGCAGGAACCGTCGGCTGCCCAGCCCGACCTTGTAGATGGCGCGGGTGTCGCCGCCCTGCGCCTCGCCCAGCCAACCGGTCATCACCCCGAGGATGGTCTGGATCTCGGCGAGCGCCCTGCCGAGCGCCTGACGCTCCTCCTTGAGCTGGCCGTTGCCGGCCTCGGTGGCGATGAACTCCTGGATCTCGCCGGAGACCGCCATCAGGGCCTTGCCGTTGTCCCGGACGATCTTCCGGAAGATCAGGTCGAGGCTCTGGATTGCCGTGGTGCCCTCGTACAGCGTGTCGATCTTCGCGTCTCGGACGTACTGCTCCAGCGGGTAGTCCTGCAGGAAGCCGGAGCCACCGAAGGTCTGCAGCGACTCGTGCCCGAGCAACTCGTACGCCCGCTCCGAGCCGACCCCCTTGACCAGCGGGAGCAACAGGTCGTTGACCCGCTTGGCCAGCTTGGTGGCCTTCTCGTCGCCGGCCGCCTCGGCGATGGCGACCTTGTCCTGCCAGGAGGCGGTGTACAGGACCAGCGCCCGCAGGCCCTCGGCGTACGACTTCTGCAGCAGCAACGAACGACGCACGTCCGGGTGGTGGGTGATGCTCACCCGGGGAGCGGTCTTGTCCGTCTGCTGGGCCAGGTCGGCGCCCTGCACCCGGTTCTTCGCGTACTCCAGGGCGTTCAGGTAACCGGTGGAGAGGGTGGCGATCGCCTTGGTGCCGACCATCATCCGGGCGTACTCGATGATCATGAACATCTGCCGGATGCCGTCGTGCCGCTCGCCCAGCAGCCAGCCCTTGGCCGGTACGCCGTGCTCGCCGAAGGTCACCTCGCAGGTGTTGGAGACCTTCAGGCCCATCTTGTGCTCGACGTTGGTGGCGTAGACGCCGTTGCGCTCGCCCAGCTCACCGGTGTTCTCGTCGAAGTGGTACTTCGGCACCACGAAGAGCGACAGGCCCTTCGTGCCCGGGCCGCCCACGCCCTCCACACCGACCGGACGGGCCAGCACGTAGTGCACGATGTTGTCGCTCAGATCGTGCTCACCCGAGGTGATGAAGCGCTTGACGCCCTCGATGTGCCACGAGCCGTCCGGCTGCTGGATGGCGCGGGTGCGACCGGCGCCGACATCCGAGCCGGCGTCCGGCTCGGTGAGCACCATCGTCGAGCCCCACTGCCTGTCGATGAAGAGCTTGGCCCACTTCTTCTGCTGCTCCGTGCCCTCGACGTGCAGCACGTGCGCGAAGGAGGGGCCGGAGGCGTACATCCAGACGGGGGCGTTCGAGCCGAGCACCAGCTCGGCGAGCGCCCACCACAGCGCCCGGGGGGCGTTGGTTCCGTCCAGCTCCGGGGGGAGGTCCAGGCGCCAGAACTCGGACTCCATGAACGCCTGGTACGACTTCTTGAACGACTCCGGCAGCGGCGCGGAGTGCGTGGCCGGGTCGAAGACCGGTGGGTTGCGGTCACTGTCCTGGTAGCTGGCGGCCAGGTCTTCCCGAGCCAGGCGGTCGACCTCGGCGAGGAAACTCCGCGCGGTGTCGATATCCAGGTCGGAGTACGGCTCCTGGCCGAACGCCCGGTCCGCTCCGAACACCTCGAACAGGTTGAACTCGAGGTCCCGAAGGTTGCTCTTGTAGTGGGTCATGTCGCTGGCCCCGCTTCCGGACAGGTGTTACCGATCAGTAACCCAACTCTATTACTCACGGGTAGGCAGCGACAACCCGCACCCGGAAGTGACAGCAATTACACACCTGCGGTTCGGGTTCTGGTAAGCGGGCGTCGCCGACACCGGGCCGGGGCCGGCCTCACCCCTCGGCCGCACCGACTTCCCAGCTCGGCACCGCCGCCGTCGCCGTGCTCGGCGAGCCCGTGTACTCCATCAGGACCAGCGCGATGTCGTCGTCGAGCCGGCCGTGCACCCACTCGACCAGAGCGGTCTCCAGTGAGGCGAGCCCGTCGCCGACCGTGCCGTGCCCGAGCAGCCGCCAGGCGCGATCGGCGGTGGGAAAGAACTCGCCGTCCCGCCGCGCCTCGCCGAGCCCATCGGTGAACAGCAGCAGGCGGTCGCCGGGCTCCAGCCGTTCCACTCTCGGCCGGACCACCGGCATGAAGCCCAGCGGGGGTGCCGGCGCCGGCGGTTCGAGCGGGATAACCGCGCCGCGACGCAGCAACAGCGGAGCCGGGTGTCCGCAGTTGACGATGGTGAGCGTGCCGCCCCGCTCCTCCACCAGCGCCGCGGTGACGAAGTCCTCATCACCGACGTTGCGGGCCACCGCCCGGTCCAGGTCCGTCACCACGGCACGCAGGTCGGACCGCTCATACGCGACATGCCGGTACGAACCAAGCACGATGCTCGCCAGCCGGACCGCCTCCAGGCCCTTGCCACGTACGTCACCGATGATCATGCGCACGCCGTACGGCGTGTCGATCGCCTCGTACAGATCGCCACCGATCTCGGCGGTGGCGGTCGACGAGATGTACCGTCCGGCCACCGACAACGCACCGACCCGGGGACCGAGCGGACGCAGCACCGCCTGCTGTGCGACCGTCGCGAGCTTCGACAGCTCGGCGATCTGCTCCGCCTGCCGTTGCCGCACCGCCGCCACCGCCGCCGCGATGCCGGTGCCCAACGCGATGCCGGCGACGGCGACCGCCGTGGAGAGCGAGACGGTCCGCTCGGCCAGGGCGAAGGCCGCGCCGAGCACGGACGCGGCAGCGCCGACGCCGAGCACGATCCGCCAGGAGGCCAGCGCCGCGGCCAGGAACGGTGCGGCCACCATCAGCGCGATGTAGTTCGCCGCGCGCCCGTCCGCCAGCTCGACCGCCGAGACGATCGCGAGCAGGACAAGAGCCGCGCCGAGGCCGGCGCGGGATCCGGGGCTCAGCGGGCCACGGCCCGGCTGGAGGAGTTGGGTGCGTACATCCGACAGCATGCCCGATGGACCTGAGCGAAAGAACAAACCTGGCCTGTCGGACGACACTGTTTTGACCGCGAAGATCACGGCTCGGAGCCGATCGCCGCGCGACACGGGCTCAGCCAAGCACCTCGTAGCGAACTTCGATGTGGCCGAGGTCGAGCGAGGCGATCTCGGCGAACGCGGCCCGCGACAGGTCCAGGCAGCGCCCGTCGATGAACGGGCCTCGGTCGTTGATCCGGACGGTGATCGACTTGCCGTTGTCCGGGTTGGTCACCCGGACCTTGGTGTCGAACGGCAGAGTCTTGTGGGCGGCCGTCAACCCCTCCGGATTGAACGTCTCGCCGTTCGCGGTCATCTGCCCCTGCCAGTAGAAGGAGGCGCCGCAGGAACCGGTCTGCACCACCGGCCGGGCCGTCGTCTTCTTGGCCGTCGGCTTCGGCGTCGGGCTCGCCGTACGCTCCTTGCTCCGGGACGCCGCCTGCGCCGTGCGGCTCGGCGTCGGGCTCGCCGTCGCACTCGGCGAGGCGCTGACGCTGGCGCTGGCGCTGGCACTCGGCGAGGCGGTCGGCGAACCGGTCGTCAGATCGCTCGCCCCGATACTCGGCGAGAGGTCGATCGCGGCCGGCCGTACCGGGTCCGATCCGGCGGTCAGCTGGACGGCGCCGACGGTACCTCCGACAGCGAGCGCGACGGCCACCACAGCGCTGGCCGCGAGACCGGCCGGCGAGGTGATCCTGCGGGTACGGGAGTGCCTACCAGTCACCGGCCCGGTCCTTTCCTCAACGGATCAAATCGGGTCGGACCATAACGAGAGAAGCACTTCCGAAGTCAACGTGATCATGATGGTATGACCGCAATTGCGGGGATACGTGAAGCCGATCATCCGACCCGAGGTGGGCCGGGCGGCCCGGTGCTCGCCGTCGCGCTGGCGCAGGATGGTGGCATGCCCGCTGCGCTGAAGAATCGCCTGGTCGAGCTGTTCGCCTGGATCGATCCGGGGCCGGGCGCGAGCCACCTGGTCAGCGACATCTCCGGTTGGTGGCGTGACCCCGCGACGCTCGCCGCGCTGGGGCCGGCGCTGGTCGACCCGTTCCGGGCGGCCCGACCCACGGTGGTCGTCTCCCCGGCCGTCACCGGATACCTCCTCGGGCCACTGGCGGCCACCGCCCTCGGCGTGGGGTTCGTGCCAGCACACAAGCCGGGCGACGGAAGACTGCCCGCCGGCTCCCTGACCTGGGCGCAAAGCCCGCCCGACTTCCGCGGCCGGCACGTCGATCTCGCGGTTCGGGACCGGCACCTCGGTCCCGGCGACCGGGTGCTGGTGGTGGACGACTGGGTGGCCACCGCCGCTCAGGCACGCGCCCTCTACGACATCTGCACCAAGCGGGGCGCCGAACCGGTGGGCACCTCCGCCGTGGTGGTCGACTGCCCGCCGGCCGTGGCCGACGAACTGCGCATCACCGGCCTGCTCACCACCGCCGACCTCGGTTGAAGGAAGGGCCCCTTATTAACGCCTCCGGTATAGGAGGGGCCCCTTATTAACACCTGCCACCGACGCGCGGGACCGCCCCGGCCGGCGGGGCAGGGTCCCTGGCGAGGGTGGCCGGGTCAGCGGACGAAGTTCTCCACCACGGTGCAGACCTGGCCCAGCGCCTCCGCGGAGTGGGCCAGCGGCCCCGGCACCATGAGCGCGTGATCGGCGGCCGGGATCTCCAGCACGTGCGGCGTCAGCTGCCGAGCGATCGCGCCGTCCCAGGACGAGTCGGCGGTGCCGCCGACCAGGATGAACGGCGCGGTGGCCCGCCGTAGTGCGTCGATCACCTCGCCGCGGTGCAGCAACGGAGTGAGCCAGACGGCGGGCAGCCCACGGCTGGCCGCGAGCGGCGCGGCGAGCGTGCCGAGCGACTTGCCGACCAACAGGTCCGTCCGCTCGGTCAGGGCAGGGGAGACCTCATCGCACACCCACCGGCCGATGGTGTCGATGTCAAAGTGCTCCGGCACCTGCCAGGAGATCCCGTGCAGCCCGAACCCGGCCCGGCGCAGCGCCTCCCCCAGATAGAGGAACAGGGGGTACCGGGTGTCGTATCCGCGTCCCGGAATGAGCACCGCGCGTCGGTCCGCCATGGACGTCTCCTTCTCGTCGAGCATCGACCGTACCCTCCTGCTGACCGTCATGGGACGGCCGATGCGCCACCGGGCGTCAGGACCTGGCGGTAACCTCGGCGAGATGTGGCCACAGATCGGCGGACTCCGCACGCTCGCCCTCGGCACTCCGGGTGAGCTTCGAGCGAACCTCAACACCCTGGTGCTGGCCGGCGTGAAGACCGCGACCGCCGGCCTGCTCGACGAGTACGCCGAACAGGGCGAGGAGTTGGAGCAGGTCGGCGAGCGGCTGGCCCTCGTCGACGACCACGACGCCCTGGTGGGTGTCGTGCAGGTGACCGGGGTGGAGGTGACCCGCTTCGCCGAGGTCCGGTGGGATTTCGCCCGCGCCGAGGGAGAGGGCGACCGGTCGATCGAGGAGTGGCGGGCCGGACACGCCGCCTACTGGGCTCGCGTCGGCACCCCGGTCACCGACGACAGCGAGATCGTCTGCGTACGCTTCCGGCTGGTCTCCGCCGGCGACGGCGGCGCCGGCGACCTCGGCACCTGAGCCGGCGGGGCCGCGCCCGAGGTTCAGCCGCGCAGTTCGGGCAGCAGGCGGGTGGCGACGTCGACCAGGACGGCCTCGTCACCGGCGTACCAACTGCTCTCCCGGGGCCAGTGCGTGATCACGTCGGTGAAGCCCAGCGCCGCGGCGCGGCCGACCTGGTCGGCGAAGAACTGCGCACTGCTCAGAGAGAAGACGGGTGCCGAATCCAGCGAGAGGTAGCGGTCCAGGCTGGCCGGGTCGCGCCCCTCGGCCGCGAGGAACGCGTCGAGCCGGTTGGCCACTTCACCCACCCCCGCCCACCAGTCAGCCAGGTTGTCCGCGTCCGGACCGGTGGTGACCCAGCCCTGCCCGAACCGGGTGGCAATCCGCATCGAGCGGGGGCCGTTGGCGGCCACCACGAACGGCACCCGGGGCGTCTGGACGCAGCCCGGGTTGTTCCGCGCGTCCACCGCCGCGAACCATCCGCCCCGCCAGGTCGTACCGTCCTCGCGCAGGATCGCGTCGAGCAACTCGGTGAACTCGCCGAACCGGTCCACCCGCTGCCGCGGCGGCAACGTCTCGCCGCCGAGCACGGCCGAGTCGAACCCGATGCCGCCCGCACCAACCCCGAGCAGCACCCGCCCGCCGGAGACGTCGTCGAGCGAGGTCACCTGCCGGGCGAAGGCCGCCGGATGCCGGAAGTTCGGCGACGCGACGAGCGTGCCGAGCCGGATCCGGGAGGTCACCGTCGCTGCTGCGGTCAGCGTGGTCATCGAGTCGAACCAGGGACCGTCGACCAGATCGCGCCAGCCCAGGTGGTCGTACGTCCAGGCGTGGTCGAAGCCCCACTCTTCGGCCTGCCGCCAGCGGTGCTGGGCGGTCGACCAGCGCTGATCGGGCAGGATCACGATGCCAATCCGCATGATCCCAGGGTACGGGGAGCGCTGCGCGCCGGTTCGGTCCGGCCGGCCGAGGAACTCCAGGGGCGACTGGGGCCGGCAGCTCGGCCGCCGACGGTCGCCGCGTTGGCCCAGCCCAGCAACGTGTCCTGACCTGGGCTTGCAGGTGGAGCGGGTGACGGGAATCGAACCCGCACTGTCAGCTTGGGAAGCTGATGTTCTGCCATTGAACTACACCCGCGAGCGGGATCACTGTACCTGAGTCACCGCCCCGGTGCACCCAGGCACCCCCGCAGCGCACCAGCAAGAAGTTTCCTCCCCGCAACATATGGCCATGTTCAAATCTGTCGATGGGTTGTAACGTCTGCTCCACGTTTTCCGCACGGCGCGACACAACCCCCGGTCGCGCCGCCAGAAAGAGGTGGGCTTATGGGACTGCGTCCCGTCGTGCTGAACCGGCGCGTGGCCAGCATCGCATCGACGTCGTTAGCCCTAGTGCTCGGCGTTGCCACGGTCGGCCTGCTGCCGGCCGCCACCACGACCGCGAGCCCGGCGGCGGCTTCCGTCGCCGACGAGGTGTGTGAGGATCCCACGGGCACTGCGGCCCGGGTCCGCGGCGATGCCGTGGTGAAGCACGACCCCAACGAGCTGACCATCGCGCAGGTACACCAGCGCGAGGCCGAGTTCGCCGACCTGCTTCAGGAGCGCGCCAAGCGGGTCGGGCAGCGTACGTTGAGCACCCAGGCCGCCGCGGCGTCGGTCACCGTTCCGGTCGTGGTGCACGTGATCCGCAGGGACACGACCCGGGCCGGCGGGAACATCCCCGACTCGATGATCCAGTCGCAGATCAACGTGTTGAACCAGTCGTTCAGCGGGGCGACGGGCGGGGCCTCCACCGCGTTCGCGTTCCAACTGCAGAGCATCAACCGGGTCACCAACACCTCGTGGTACCCGATCCGGCAGGGCTCGACGGCCGAGCGGCAGATGAAGACCCAGCTACGCCAGGGCACCAAGGGAACGCTCAACATCTACCTCGGCGCGCTGAGCAACGGCCTGCTCGGCTGGGCGACGTTCCCGCAGACCACCCTGAACGTGATGGACGGCGTGGTCGTGCTGAGCGAGTCGTTGCCCGGCGGGACCGCCACCAACTACAACCAGGGCGACACCGGCACCCACGAGGTCGGCCACTGGCTGAACCTCTACCACACCTTCCAGGGCGGCTGCTCGGGCAGCGGCGACAGCGTCGCCGACACTCCGGCCGAGGCATCGCCGGCCTACCAGTGCCCGACCGGCCGGGACACCTGCTCCAGCACGGGCCTCGACCCGATCACCAACTTCATGGACTACACCTACGACACCTGCATGTACCAGTTCACCCCGGGTCAGGCGACCCGCATGATCAACGCCTGGAACACCTACCGGGCGTAGCCCGGAAGCAGTGAACACGTACGACCGACCGTGCCGGCCCCGTCTGACGGGGCCGGCACCGGCACATCGGGGCTCAGGCCGCGCGGCGGTGGTGCCGGCCCGAATGCAGCGGCGCGGGCGCCGGGCGGACGGCCTCTCCGGTGGCGCCGGCCGGGTCGAGCCAGACCTGAACGGCCGGGCAGGGAGCCGGCTCACCCGGCCCACCCGTGGCCCGGTGCTCACGCCGGGCGAGCATCGCCACGTCGACCGTGAACTCGAACAACCGCCAGTCGGCGTGTGGGGCGGCCCGCGCCGCGAGAGCCAGCCGGGCCACCGTGGCGTCGTCGCTGACGGGCCGGGCTCGGCCGGCGACGTACGCCTCGTCGTCGCTCTCCTCCGGCGGGAACGAGTGCAGCGCGTAGCGACCGTCGCGTTCCAGGTCGCGCCGCTTCGGCGAGTCGATCACGAAGCAGAAGAGACCTTCGTTGGTGATCACGGGGGAGACCGGGTGCACCCGGGGCCCGCCGTCGGCGCGGACCGTGGCCAGGTAGCCGAAGCCCGGGCCGTACTGCTGCATGAGAAGGCGGATCCCGTCGGCGAGCCGAGGCTCGTCAGCGGCGAATTCGGACCAGGAAGCCATGTCGACATCCTATCGAACACACGTTCGAAGCGGGTAGCCCGACACGCAGGTCGCATATCGGCAGCTATGGTGTGGCGATGCTGCTCTCCGACCGCGACCTGGTCTCCGAGATCAAGGCGGGCACCCTGACGCTCGATCCGTTCGAGCCCACGCTGGTGCAGCCCTCCAGCATCGACGTACGCCTGGACAAGCTGTTCCGGGTCTTCAACAACCACCTCTACACCCACATCGACCCGGCCACCCGGCAGGACGACCTCACCTCCCCGGTTGAGGTCCCCGACGGCCAGGCGTTCGTGCTGCACCCGGGCGAGTTCGTGCTCGCCTCCACGCTGGAGGTCATCTCGCTGGGCGACCAGCTCGCCGGTCGACTCGAAGGCAAATCCAGCCTGGGACGACTCGGCCTGCTCACCCACTCCACCGCCGGCTTCATCGACCCCGGCTTCTCCGGTCACGTGACCCTGGAGCTGTCCAACGTGGCCAACCTGCCGATCACCCTCTGGCCGGGCATGAAGATCGGTCAGCTCTGCATCTTCCGGCTCTCCTCGCCGGCCGAGCACCCGTACGGCTCGGCGGTCTACGGCTCGCGCTACCAGGGCCAGCGCGGCCCGACGCCGAGCCGCGCCTGGCAGAGCTGGCGCACCTGGCCCACCAGCTGAACCCTCAGCGGCCCACCAGCTGACCTCTCAGCCAGGCCGGCCGAAGCTGTGCACCGGACTGCTGTCCAGCTTCTTCATCTTCACCGGTTGGCCGGCGCGGGAGGCGTGCACCACCCAGCCACCGCCGACATACATGCCGACGTGGTGCAGGTCCCGGTAGTAGAAGACGAGGTCACCGGGGCGCAGCGAGCCTCGGCCGACCGACGCGGTGACCTGACGCTGCCGCGCCGCGTTGTGCGGCAGCGCCACCCCGGCCCGCGCCCACGCGGCCAGCGTCAGCCCGGAGCAGTCGTACGCGTTCGGTCCCTCGGCTCCCCACGCATAGGGCTTGCCGATCTGGGCGCAGGCGAAGGTGACCGCCTCTGCTGCGGGCCCACCCGGATAGCCGGCCGGACATGGCGCCGGTCGCAGCGGACCGCCGCCCCCCTTGCCGTACGCCCGCAGCCGCAGCCGCTGCAGCCGGTCGATCTCGGCGTCGATTCGCCGTCGCTTCTCCGCGAGGTCGGCCTCACTGCGCGCCAACTCGCTGATGGTGCGGTCCAGCCCGGCCCGGACGGCGGTGAGTTCGTCGCGTAGCTCACTCGCGTGTCGGACGTCCTGCTGCTGGTAGTGGGCGTAGCGATCGAGCACGCCGAGCTGCTCGACGACCTCGCTCGGCGAGCGGCTGCCCAACAGGGTGTTGACGACCCTCATCTGTTCGCCCCGGTACGCGCGGGCGGCCAGCGCGCCCACCCGGTCCATCGCCTCGTCCACCTGCGTCTGCAGCGGTGCGATCCGGGCGGTCAGGGCGTCCGCCTTCCGCCGGTTCGCGGCCAGGTCCTGCCGGGTGGCGTTGTGCCGTTCGATGACGGGTTCGAGCCGGTTCCAGTCCTCGTCTATCTGGCGCTCGATGTCGGCGACCGTGGGGTCGGCCTGGGCCGCCGTCGCGCCGCCGGTCAGGATCACGGCGGTCGCGGCCAGGGCGGCAAGTGCGGTGCTGCTGCGGTACCAGCGGAAGCGCGGCACAGCGTCCAGTCGGCCGGGCATTCCCGGCCGCTGCGACTCGCGCCGCGGGGCATGGTGGGCCACCGGGCTGCGTTCTCCTTCTCGCCATACCGCCTACCGGGTTAGCTGACGGGTTCGGGCGGGAAGGGGCGCCCTACCGCGGCGATCGCGGATTCACCCCGGGGCACCTGGGTCCCCGGCTCGCACAGGAGCGACTCGGCGGTGTCGGACCGTTACCGCCCGGTTGGGCGGAACTGCCAGCGGGCCGACGATTGCCCAGCGTAGAGACGACGAGCGTCGATACGCAACACATCCACACCGTTACTCTCGGTGCTTAGATCCGACATTGAGAAAGGCCCCCGGTGCTTGACCGGGGGCCTTTCCTCGTTCCTGCGCGACCGCTCAGCAGCGCTGTTCGGCGGCGATCAGCCAGGCCGGCGGAAACCGGCCACCGGCATGGTCGTGATCGGGGAGACGTTGACCGGCTTACCGGCCCGCGCCGCGTGGACCATCTGGTTGTTACCCAGGTAGATCCCGACATGACTCACGTCGCTACGGAAGAAGACGAGGTCGCCGGGGCGGGCGTCGGCCCGGGCGATGGCCTTCCCCTCGTTCCACTGAGCGCCGGTGAAGTGGGTGAGGTTGATGCCGGCCGCCCGGTACGCGTACTGGGTGAGACCGGAGCAGTCGAACGAGTTCGGTCCGGTGGCACCCCAGACGTACGGCTTGCCGACCTGGGCGCAGGCCGTCCTGATGGCAACCCGGGCCGCCTCACTGACCACACCGTTGATGGTCGGGCAGTTGGTCGTCTTGACCGTGGTCACCGGCAGCGAACGCTCAAGCTTCTTGATCTCGGCGTCGATCTGCTTCTTCTTCGCCGCCAGCTGCTTTTCCTTCTTCTCCTGGTCGGCGATCAACCCGTCGAGCTTGGCCTTCTGGTCGTCGTACTTCTTCCGGATCTTCATGACGCCCTCGAGCTGCCGGCGCTCCTGCGTCGCCAGCCGGTCAAGGAGCGCCATCTGCTCGCCGAGCAGGTCCGGATTCGCGTTGAGCAGCACCGCGCCGAGCTCGGTCGAAGGGCCGCTGACGTAGTAGCGGGAGGCCAGGTCGGCCACCCGGTTCATCGCCAGCTCGGTCTCCAGGGCCAGCGGCTCGATCTTCTTCTGCAGGTCCTTGGACTTTGCTCGGTTGACCCGCAGCTCCGCCCGCACCTTGTTGTACTGCTCGATCGTGGGCTCCAACTGCTGCCACTGCTTGTCGATCTGCGCCTCGATCTCGTCGACCGTGGGCTCGGCGTACGCGGGGGCGGCGAGCAGGCCAGCACCGACCGCTGCGGCGGCGACGAGGACGACGAGCCGACGAGCGATCCGACGGGTGCCGCCCGGACGGGCACGTCCCGTCGCATGACGATGGAGGGGCATGGTTGCCACCGGTACCGACTCCTTTGCAACCGGCCACCGGGCGCCTCGCGAGCGGTAAGGGGCGAGACAGACGACCTACGGCGGCCGGTGCTTCACATTAGGGAAGGCGCCGTACGGAATCAAGGCGACCAACGGCTCATTCACCTTTGAGCTACGGCCCGCACACAAAGGGTGTCGACCATTTCGTGACACTTATGCGGGTCAATACAAAACCAGGCGCGGCGGTACCCGGTGAGGGGTGCCGCCGCGCCTGTCGGGTACGCCGCCGTCAGCCGGCGACCGGTGTCTGCTCCCCGGTGCCCGGCGCCTGCTCGGGCCGGACCGAGCGGAGCAGGACGCTGGCCACGTCGACCACCTCGACCTGCTCGCCGGCACCCTTGCCGTTCACCCCGTCGTTGAGCATCGTCGAGCAGAACGGGCAGCCCACGGCGACCGTCTTCGCCCCGGTGGACATGGCCTCTTCCACCCGGTCCACGTTGACCCGCTTGCCGATCCGTTCCTCCATCCACATCCGGGCGCCACCGGCGCCGCAGCAGAAGGAGCGCTCGCTGTTGCGCGGCATCTCGACGAGATCACCCTTGATCGAGTCGCCGAGCACCTCGCGGGGTGCGGCGAAGACCCGGTTGTGCCGGCCCAGATAGCAGGGGTCGTGGTACGTCACGCCACCGTCGACCGGCTGCACCGGGGTGAGCTTGCCGGTGCTGACCAGGTGTGCCAGCAGTTGGGTGTGGTGCACGACCTCGAACTCGCCGCCCAGCTGGCCGTACTCGTTGCCCAGCGTGTTGAAGCAGTGCGGGCAGGTCGCGACGATCTTCTTCTTGCTCTGCTCCCGACCCTCGAACGCCTCGTTGAGGGTCTCGACGTTCTGCTGGGCGAGCATCTGGAAGACGAACTCGTTGCCGATCCGCCGGGCCGGGTCGCCCGAACAGGTCTCTCCCTCGCCGAGGATGGCGAACGAGACACCCGCCTCGTTGAGCAGCGTGGCGACCGCCCGCGTGGTCTTCTTGGCCCGGTCCTCGAACGCACCGGCGCAGCCCACCCAGAAGAGGTACTCGAAGTCCTCGACCTCGCCGACGCGGGGGACCTCGAAGTCGAGGCCCTTCGTCCAGTCCTCACGGGTGTTCTGCGGCGCGCCCCACGGATTGCCCTTGTTCTCCAGGTTGCGCAGCATCACGCCGGCCTCGGCGGGGAAGTTCGA
Source organism: Micromonospora phaseoli (assembly GCF_900109115.1). Taxonomy (GTDB): domain Bacteria; phylum Actinomycetota; class Actinomycetes; order Mycobacteriales; family Micromonosporaceae; genus Micromonospora; species Micromonospora phaseoli. The sequence continues at coordinate 248,055 of NZ_FNYV01000007.1, read as the reverse complement.
CTCGATCAGCACCTGGTAGCGGCGCATGTCGACGATGTGGTCGACGTGCTCGATGTCCACCGGGCACTGCTCCACGCAGGCGCCGCAGGTGGTGCATGACCAGAGCACGTCCGGGTCGATCACGCCGCCGGACTCGGCGTCGCCGATCAACGGCTTCTCCGCCTCGGCGAGCGCCAGCACGTCGACGTGGGCGAGCTGCGCGGCGGTGGCCTTCTCCTCGCCGGTGAGGTCCTTGCCACCGCCGGCCAGCAGGTAGGGCGCCTTGGCGTACGCGTGGTCACGCAGGCTGAGCACCAGCAGCTTCGGCGAGAGCGGCTTGCCGGTGTTCCAGGCGGGGCACTGCGACTGGCATCGCCCGCACTCCGTGCAGGTGCTGAAGTCGAGCAGGCCCTTCCAGGTGAACTGCTCGACGTGCGCCACGCCGAACTGGTCCTTTTCCGGGTCGGCCTCTTCGAAATCCAGCGGCTTGCCGTTGCTCATCATCGGCCGCAGCGCGCCGAGGCCGGAGCCGGCCGAGGCCGGCTGCCGCTTGAAGAAGATGTTGGGGAAGGCGAGGAAGCGGTGCCAGGCGACGCCCATGGTCACGTTCAGCGAGATCACGATGACCCAGGTCATCGAGATCGAGATCTTGATGAGGGCGGCGATGCTGACGGCGGACTCCCAGCCCGGCAGCATCGAGCCGACCGCGTGGCTGAGCGGGGTGGCCCAGGTCGGGTACTCGAAGTGGTCGGTGGCCACCTTGAAGCCGCGGATCACGAAGCCCATGATCAGTACGGCGAGGACGACCGCTTCGACGAAGTAGCCCTGCCACATCGTCGAGCCGGTGAACCGCGACCGGCGTCCGGCCCGGTTGGGGCGGTTGGCCAGCCGGATGGCGATCAGCACCACGATGGCGACGACACCCAGGATGCCGATCCACTCGGTGACCAGCCCGTAGAGCGCCCAGCCGCCGATCAGCGGCAGCCCGCCGGTCGCCGACACCACCTCGAAGTACGCCTCGAGCACCAGCAGCGACAGCACGACGAAGCCGACCATCACGAACCAGTGCGCCGCGCCCACCACGCTCCAGCGGAGCATCCGGGTGTGTCCGGCGGTCTCCGCGAGCATGGTTGTCGCACGGCTGGTCTTTTCGCCGAACCGGGTCGGGTCGGGTTGACCCAGCCGGATCACGGCCACCATCTTCGAGACCGCACGCACCGCAAGCCACACCGCCACGGCGGTAATGGCGGCCGCGAGGATCGTGGTGACGATCTGGACGCTGCCCATCGAGTTGGCCTCCCGGTCTGCTGCTGCGTCGAGCGGCTCGGCGACCGGGTCGGAGATGCGGCCGCCCTACCGCCGCCGCATCTCAACCTGACCGGTCGATGACCTCGCTCCGCTCGGTCATGCAGTGCAGCCTACGCGCAAGGTTACCCAGCGGTAACGTGAGTCTTCTCGCACCTTGGGCCACGCCGCCCTGCGCACACCTTAGGAGGCAGCGCCGGCATCCGCTGCGCCGGGCCCGGGCTGACCACCGCTGGTCGTACCCGACGAACTGGGGGTCAGCGCCAGCGGGAGAGCAGGATCAGGGAGCCGACCATCGCCCCGAAGCCGACCGCCAGGTTCCAGTAGCCCAGCTCCATGACCGGGTACTCCTGCTCGGAGAGGTAGTAGACCACCAACCAGCCGATGCCGAAGACGATCAGCGAGACGGCAGAGACCGGCAGCCACATCGGGCTGGGCTTCCGCGTCGCGGCGGTCGCCGTCGGGCGAACGTCCGTGGGCGGGGTGTACACCTTCTTCTTGCGGACCTGAGACTTGGGCACGACGCTCTCCAGAGGGGTTACGACCTCGTCCGGCCTGACAACCGGGCGCGAGGGCGACGGTCCATGGCCAATAATGTTCGAGAGCTAGCGTAGTCCGGAAGACCCGTTCAATCCACGAATGGTGCCAGACCCGTACCGGGTCGCACCGGAACGCAGCGCAGAGCCACGTCGCTCGGACCGCACCAGGCGGCTCCGCAGCGCAAGATCAAGGGGGACGGTCCGTGGAGTACACGTCCGGCGCGGCGTCGTGGCAGAAGGCGCTGCGACGACTCGTCGGCGGCTTACTGCCCCGCCGGCCACGCCAGCGCCGGCCGCTCTGGTCGGTCGGCGTACCGCTGATCGCCCTCGCGGCCGGGCTGCTCTTCACCACGACGGCCACCACAGCCGGCGGCACCGCGCTACGTGAGGACCGGCGGCCCCAGCTCACGGAGCTCATCGAGGACCGCCGCGCTCAGGTGGCGACCAACGAGGAACGCGCCGCCGCACTGCGGGGCGAGGTCGAGAGCCGCACGACCGACCTCGCCGACTCGGACGGCCCGATCAAGGAACAGCAGGAACGAGCCGATGCCAGCCGTACCGCGGCCGGCTTCACCGCCCTCACCGGCCCCGGCCTGATCGTCGAGCTGGACGACGCGCCGCAGTCCGGCCGCCTACCCGACGGTGCGACCAACGACGACCTGGTTGTCCACCAAGGGGACGTCCAGGCTGTGGTCAACGCCCTGTGGGCCGGCGGCGCCGAGGCAATGTCGATCGAGAACGTCCGCGTACTGACGACCAGCGCGGTACGCTGCGTCGGTAACACCCTGCTGCTACACGGGCGGGTACATTCCCCACCTTTCGAGATCGTGGCAATTGGCGATCCCGCCGTGCTCCGGCAGGCCCTCGCCGCTTCTGAGGGAGTCCGGTGGTTCAGGGACGCTGTCGACAACTACCAACTCGGCTACTCAGAGGAAGTCGCGACCGTCACCGTGCCGGCGTTCGAGGACTCCACCACACTACGTTCGGCGACGGTGCCCCAGTGAGGCCGCAGTGAGCCAGCAACCCGACGGCCGGCACCGCGACCAGGCCGATGAACCCACCGCATTCCTGCCCAAGGTCGAGCGGCCCGAACCCGCCAGCACCCAGAGCCGACCGGCTGGCGCATGGCCGGACCCGGTGCTGCCCACCCGGCCCGGACCTCCCCGGTCGCCGTACGACCCGCCCACGACCGCCTCCCCGTCGCCGCGCCCGGCCGACCAGACGTCGACCGGCGACCGGGTGCCGGACGGTCAGCGGCCGAATTCCGGCCGGTTCGACGCCGCCGTCGCGCCTGTCCCGCCCGTCGCCCCAGGCCGGTGGGACCCCGCGCCGACCACCGACCGCTCAGCCAACCAGTGGGACGCGACACCGACCACGGCGAACCAGTGGGATCCCGCGCCCGCCACGGCGAACCAGTGGGACCGGACACCCGCCACGGCGAACCAGTGGGACCCCGCGCCCGCCACGGAGCCCGCCACGGAGCCCACCGCGAACCCGGTACTCCCGACGGGCCAGCGGGAGCCGGCACCGGATCAGGGGCTCGGCGGTACACCCGGCCGGCGGCAGAGCACGACGAGCGCCGACCAGTGGCACGGGGTAGCCCTGCCGTCCAGCGAGCCGGACATCCCGGTGGGGCCGACGCCCTGGCGCGGAGCCTTCGAACCGGCCCGGCCCGTGGCCACCACGGACCAACCGGGCAACGGCCGGCCCGGCGTCAGCGACGCCGCCCCGGCCGGCGCCTCCGGTGCCGGCGCCTCCGGTGCCGGCACCTCGGGCCAGCCGGGCGGCTCGGCACCGACCAGCGCCGTGCAGTCCGCAGCCATCGGCACCCCGCCGCCCTGGCCCGGCGCCCAGCCGGCCGCTCCTCGACCCGCCACGGCACCACCGAGCAGCAGCTCACCTCAATCGCCGCCCGTTCACCTGCCCCAGCCGCAACAGGGCGGACACGCACCCCAGACCGGGCAACCGGGACGGGACGGCACAGCCCAGCGTGGGCCGTCCAACGGGTCGCCCTCGTACGGCGGGCAACGCCCTCATCCAGGGCAGGTGGAGCCCAGCCGACCGGCGCCGGACCGCCCCACGGGTCAGGGCGGCTTGTCGGGTGACGCGCCGACCGCGTTGATCCCCAAGATCAAGGATGCTGCCACCACCCGGCCCGGAGCCAGTGGCCAGGCGGCGGAGCCGACCCGGACCAACCCGACGGCTCCCCCTGCGGCAGGCAGGCCAGCCGGTTCGGCACCCACCCCGGGCAGCCCGCCGGACCGCCCGAGCAAGCCGACGAGTGGCCCGGGGGCCCCGAGCCAGCAACCCCGCCCCGGGCCCCCGAACGAGCCGGGTCCGCAGACCGCCGTTAACCGGCCGGTCGACCCCGCGGCGACCGCTCTGATCCCGGCGATCACCGGGGCCAAACCGGTCAGCCCGCCCACGATGGACTCGACCGCCCTGATGGGGGCGGTGCCTCGGCCACCGAAGACCGCAGAGCCGGCCGACGGCGCCGACTCACCCGCCGAGACCCCCAAGCCACGGCGGGGCGACCGGGTGGTGCAGCTGCGCGCGCACCAGACGGATGCGGGTTACAAGAGTGTCTACTCGGAGCTGACCCGCCCGTCGATCTGGTCCCGGATCCGCACCGGTCTCCGGTTCAGCGGCGAGCTGCTGATCACCTTCGGCCTGGTGGTGCTGCTCTTCGCCGGCTACGAGATCTGGGGCAAGTCGGCCATCGTCGACGCCCACCAGGGTGAGCTGAGTGAGCAGTTGGCGCAGGCGTGGGAGCCGGAGCCGGACCCGACGGTGGCCGGCCCCTCGGCGAGCCCGTCCGCCCCGGCCAAACCGGCGGTACACGGCACGCCGATCGCGGGTCTCTACATCCCCAAGTTCGAGAAGGAATGGATCGTGGTCGAGGGCGTCGGCCAGAAGGACATCCGGTACGCCCCGGGCCACTATCCGGACAGCGCCCTGCCGGGCCAGGTGGGCAACTTCTCCGTGGCCGGGCACCGGAACCGGGCCACCTTCTGGCGGCTGGACGAGCTGCGCGACGGCGACCCGATCATCGTCGAGGGTCGCAACGACTGGTACGTCTATCAGGTCACCGAGAGCCTGATCGTCAAGCCGAGCCAGGTCGAGGTGGTCGCCCCGGTGCCGGGCGAACCAGGGAAGAAACCGACCAAACGGATGCTGACCCTGACCACCTGCAACCCGAAGTTCGACAACTATCAGCGGTTGATCATTCACGCCGAGTTGACGCGTACCCAGCCGAAGGCTGAGGGGCGTCCGGCGGAGCTGGGGACCTGACGATGTACGCCTGGATCTGGCGCAAACTTCCCTTCGGGCTGCCAGGCAAGCTCGCCGGCAGCCTGCTGATCGCCACCACGGCGGTGGCCCTGCTCTGGTACGTGGTGTTCCCCTGGGCCGAGCCACTGCTGCCCTTCGACGACGTGCAGGTCACCCAGGAGGATTCCGGGGTACCGGGCGCGCCCGGAGACGACGTGATCCCAGGCGACGACGGTCCGGCCGACGACGCCCCGCCCGGCGACGAGCACGATCTGCCGTACGACACCGACCGGAACAACACCCCGCCGCCCGACGAGGACGAGTGAGCCGATGCGCGTCCTGGTGATCGACAACTACGACTCGTTCGTCTTCAACCTGGTGCAGTACCTCGGCCAGCTCGGCGTCGAGTGCGAGGTGCGACGCAACGACGAGATCGACGTCGCCGAGGTGGGACGGTTCGACGCGGCCGGCATCCTGCTCTCACCGGGGCCGGGCAGCCCGGACCGCGCCGGCATCTGCCTCGACGTCATCCGGGAGTACGCCGGCAAGCTGCCCATCTTCGGCGTCTGCCTCGGCCACCAGGCCATCGGCGAGGCGTTCGGGGCCACCGTCACCCGCGCCCCGGAGCTGCTGCACGGCAAGACCTCACAGGTCCGACACGACAGCACAGGCGTCCTCGCCGGCCTGCCCGACCCGTTCACGGCGACCCGCTACCACTCGCTCGCGGTGCTGCGGGAGACGCTGCCGGCCGAGCTGGAGGTGACGGGCTGGACCGACTCCGGGATCGTGATGGCGATGCGCCATCGCACCCTGCCGATCGAGGGCGTCCAGTTCCACCCCGAATCGGTGCTCACCGAGGGCGGCCACCTGATGCTGGCCAACTGGCTCGCCAGCTGTGGTCACCCGGCGGCGCTGGAGCGCGCCCCGGAGCTGGCCGCCGAGGTCGACACCCGCCGCCGCGCCGCCTTCGCCACCACCTGAGCCGACCGCAGGGACCACCCGGACGCGTTCAGTCGGCGAGGGCGTCCGCGACAGCCGAGTTCGCGGGCGAGTCGACGGCGGACGGCCGGCGACGGACCACGTCCCAGGCCGCCTTGCCGCTGGCGAGGTAGTCCCGGGCGGTCTTCTCCAGCAGCAGCGCAGTTCCGCAGCCCGAGCAGCGGGCGGGCACCCCGTCGGCGTCGATGCCGAGGTGGCGGCAGAGCGTCACCGCCCGCGACAGGTGGTAGGACTGGGTGACGATCAGCGCCCGCTCGACCCCGTACACCTCGCGCGCCCGCAGGCAGCTGTCGTACGTGTCCAGGCCGTGCGGGTCGGCGACGACGCGCCGTGGGTCGACGCCGAGTCGCCCGGTCAGGTAGCCGGTCATCGCCGCCGGCTCGTCCCCGGACGTCCCGCCGCCGTCGCCGGAGACGAGCACCACCCGGGCCCGCCCGCTGTGCACCAGCTCGGCGGCGGTCTCCAGCCGGCCGGCCAACCGGACGCCCGGTTGCCCGTCCTGCGCCACCGCCGTGCCCAGCACGATCACCACGTCGGCGTCCGGTGCCTCGCCGGCCGCGTGGATGTGGCCGCGCGCGGTGAGCGTCGTCCAGAGCCAGGGCAGGCTGACGAGCAGCAGTACGGCCAGCCCCAGCGCGACCAGCCGGCGCAGCCGCCGCCACCTCGACCGGCCCGCCGGATCGGTCACCGCCGAGTCGCTGCCCGCCGGCCCGACCGCCGCGGGGTCGGTCACCGCGGGCACGGACGGTGGCCGGCCAGCAACCCGCCATGCATCGCTGGGGTCACTGCTGCCGGGTGGTGGGCCGGGCGGGTCGGCGGGTCACTCGCCGGACAGGCGGAACGGCGGGAAGGTCGGCAGGACGTCCCCGCCTCCGCTGCCACCGCCACCGTCGTCATCGTCGTCCGGCGGCGGTGTGGTGGGCGTACCGGTCGGCGGCGTCGGGGTCGGCGGATCCGGCTCCTCTTCCTCCTCCTTCTCCACCGACACGACGATCGTCACCGTCTCACCCTTGGTGCGAGGCGTGTTGGCGTTCGGGCTCTGGTCGACCACCCGGCCGGCCTGGTCGGCGGAGACCTCCGGACCGTCCTCGACGCGGCTCTTGAAACCCGCGCCAGCCAGGGTGCGCTTCGCCTCCGCCTCGGTCTGGCCCACCACCGACGGGACCGGCACGACGTTGCCCCGGGAGACGGTCAGGGTGACCGTGCTGCCTTCCGCGACCTTCTCTCCCGAGGCCGGCGAGACCTTGAGCACCAGACCCGCGCGCTCCGCGCTGTCCTCCTCCTCGATCTCGACCTCGAGCTCGAGCTCCCCCAGTCGTTCCTCGGCACTCTCGCGAGTGCCGCCGACGAGACCGGACGGGATGGTGACCTCGGGCTTGCCGCCGCAGATCCGCACGGTCACCGTGCTGTTCGGCTGCACCCGGTCCCCGGCGGCCGGGGTCTGGCGGGTCACCGTGCCCTCACGGCAGTCCGAGGTGAACTCCGCCTCGCCCAGCGCCGGCACCAGGCCGTCCCGTTCGATCTGGGCGAACGCGTCCGCCTGACTCAGCCCGGTGACCGTCGGCACCGCGGTGTCCTCGGCGTCCCGCTGGTTCAGCAGCAGGGCGGCCACCAGGGCGATCACCGCCAGCACACCGAGCGCGGCGAACATCGCGATCAGCCAGGACGATGCCTTGCGTTGGCGCGGGTCACCCACCCGGGCCGGGATCTGCCGGGTCTGCGTCGCGCCGGCCGACGGGTAGCCCGGTCCGCTGGCCGGGGCCATCGCCACCGTCTCGTCCTCGCGCAGCACCGGGGTCGCCATCACCGGCCGGCCGGCGGCGGCGCGGAGCACGTCCGCCCGCATCTCGCCGGCGCTCTGATAGCGGTTGAGTGGGTTCTTCGACAGCGCCTTGAGCACGATCGCGTCGACCGCCGGGTTGACGTCCGGATTGATGTCGCTCGGCGTCGGCGGAGCCTCCCGGACGTGCTGGTACGCGACGCTGACCGGGCTGTCACCGACGAATGGCGGGTTGCCGCAGAGCAGCTCGAAGAGGACACAACCGGCGGCGTACACGTCGGAGCGGGCGTCGACCGCCTCGCCGCGCGCCTGCTCGGGGGAGAGATACTGTGCGGTGCCGATCACCGCGCTGGTCTGCGTCATCGTGGTGGCACCGCTGGCCAGCGCGCGGGCGATGCCGAAGTCCATCACCTTGACCTGGCCGGTCTGGGTGAGCATCACGTTGCCCGGCTTGATGTCGCGGTGGATGATGCCGTGCCGGTGGCTGAAATCCAGCGCGGCGCAGATGTCGGCGGAGATTTCCAGCGCCCGACGCGGCTGCAACCGGCCCTCGGCGCCGAGCACCTCCTTCAGGGTGCGCCCGTTCACGAACTCCATCACGATGAACGGGAGCGTCTCGCCGGTCGGCGCCTGCTCCTCGCCGGTGTCGTAGACGGCGACGATGGCCGGGTGGTTGAGCGAGGCGGCGTTCTGCGCCTCCCGCCGGAAGCGCATCTGGAAGGTGGCGTCCCGGGCCAGGTCCGCCCGGAGCATCTTGATCGCGACGTCCCGACCGAGCCGCAGGTCACGACCGCGATGCACCTCGGCCATGCCGCCGTAGCCGAGCAGCTCGCCGACCTGGTACCGGCCGCCGAGCAGGCGGGCCTGCGCTGTCATCGCGTCTGTCGTCCTTCGCTCGTCGTCGTCTCGTCGCCGCCCGGTCGCGGCTGATCCAGTCGACGGTACGCGCTACCGGCCGGATCGTCTCCTCCGTCGAGCCGCAGCACGACGGCGGGCACCGTTCGCACGGAAGTCCCACCCGGCGCACCGGCACCAAGGTTGTTCCGCAGTTGGTAGGAAACCACGCCGGAGCAGAGGAGTACCAGTGCGCCCAGCACGATGACCAGGAACACCCTTCCGGAGCGTGATCGTCGAGGTGCAGGCCGTGATGGTCCGGGCTGTGCCGGGTACCCCGGTGGGACCGGGGCCGCACCACGCGGGTAGCCGGTGGCCGCCGGCGCGACCGTCGTGTGGCGCGGTGCCGCCACCGGAGGCCGGGCCTGCGGATGGCTCGTTGGTGGTCGATGCCCCGCCGCCAGCGGATGGGGTGCGGGCGGGGAGTGCGGCGCCGTCTGAGGACGCGGCGGCTGCGGTGCCGGCACCTGCGCTCGACCCGGTGCCGGCGATGCCGGCGCGGCGGAGATCGGGGCCTGGCCGCCCGCCCGGGCCTGCCGGGACAGCCCTGTCTTCAACTGCCGCGCCACCCCGGCCAGCGCGGCGGCGCTCGGCCAGCGGTCCTTCGGATCCTTGGCCAACGCCCGCTCCACCAGCGCGCGGACCTGCGGCGGGATGTCGGACGGCAGCGGCCTGGGCGTCTCCCGGACGTGCCGCATCGCGATGTCGAGCGGGTTGTCGCCCTCGAAGGGCCTCCGCCCGGCGAGGCACTGGTACGCGACCACGCCCAGGGCGTAGACGTCGGAGGCGGGGGTGGCAACCTGACCGGTGGCCTGCTCGGGGGAGATGTACGACGCGGTACCGAGCACCGAGCCGGCCGCGGTGAGCTGCCCGACGAGTTCGGAGCGGGCGATGCCGAAGTCGGTGAGCACCAGCGTGCCGTTGGGGCGGACCAGCAGGTTGCCGGGCTTTACGTCCCGGTGCACGATGCCCTTCACGTGCGCGGCGTGCAGCGCGTCGGCGGCCTGGGCGACCAGCGCCATCGTCCGCGCCGGGGTGAGCCGACCCACCCGGCTCAGCGTGGCCGAGAGCGGATCGCCCTCGACGTACTCCATCACCAGGAAGGCGATCTGCTGGTCGTTGCCGAAGTCGTAGACGTCGACCACGCCCGGATGGTTGATCGTCGCCATGGTGCGGGCCTCGCCACGGAACCGTTCGGCGAATCCCGGCTCGTCCAGCAACGCCGGGAGCAGGCTCTTGACCGCCACCGTACGGCCCAACACCTGGTCGGTGCCGCGCCAGACGTCGCCCATGCCGCCGCTGGCGATCCGCTCGTCGAGCCGGTAGCGGTTGCCGAGCTGCACTCCGGGACTGAGCATGTCAGCGTCCCCCGGGGTCGGCGATGGCGGCCCGCATGATCTGGCCGGCGATCCGGGCGGCCTCGGCGCTGCCGCCGCTGCCGGCTTCCTCCAGGACGACGCAGACGGCCGAGACCGGGTTGCCGCCGGAGTCCAGCGCGAAGCCGATGAACCAGCCGTGGTCGGCCCGGTCGGGCGCGGACTGGGCGGTACCGGTCTTGCCGCCGACCGTGTAGCCGTTGATCTGCGCGCTCCGGCCGGTGCCGTTCTCGACGACGCTGACCATCATGTCCCGCAGGTCGGCGGCGACCTGGCCGCTGATCGGCCGGCGCAGCTCGCGCGGGTCCGCCGTGTCGTAGACGGTGGTGCGGTCGGGTGCCAGCAGCTGGCGGACCAGGTACGGCCGCATCTGGCTGCCGTTGTTGGCCACCGTGGCGGCGATCATGGCCCCCTCCAGCGGCGTCATCCGCACGTCGCGCTGCCCGATGGAGGACTGCGCCAGCGCCGCCGGGTCGGCCCCGCCGTCGGGGTTCTCCATGGTGCCGGTACGGCTGGCCTCGACCGCCTGGCCACCCTCGCCGAGTCGGCCGACCGTCAGGTCCTCCTGCTCGAAGCCGAACTGCCGGGCCTTCTCCTTGATCACGTCCGGGCCGAGTTGCACGCCGAGCTTGGCGAACCCGGTGTTGCAGGAGTCGGTGACCGCCTTCATCAGGGTGACCTGAGACTGCGGGCAGATCGACGGCACGGCGTTGGTGATCGCCTCGCCGGAGGTGGGCGGGGTGTAGCTCGACCCGGCCGGGATGTTCGTGTCCTTGCCGATGCCGTTCTCCAGCGCCGCGGCGGCTACCACGATCTTGAAGGTGGAGCCCGGGGGCAGCACCTCGGCGAGCGCCCGGTTCCGCAGCGGCCGTCCCGCGTTCTGTTCGAGCTTGTTGTATTCGGCGCTCGCCTCGTTGGTGTTGTGGCTGGCCAGCGGGTTCGGGTCGAAGCTGGGCATGGAGACCAGCGCCTGCACCGCCCCGGTGCGCGGGTCGATGGCGATCGCCGCGCCCTTGGTCGCCCCGCGGTTGTTGTTGCGCAGCTCGTCGTACGCGGTGTCCTGGGCTCGGCCGGAGAGAGTGAGCAGCACGTTGCCGCCGGCGGTGCGGTCGCCGGTGACCATGTCCCGTAGCCGGTTGACGATGAGCTGGTCGCTGGTGCCGGCGAGGAAGTCGTTCTCGGAGCGCTCCAGACCGGTCGCGGCTCCGTTGACCGGCTCGTACCCGAGCACGTGGGCGTACTTCGCGCCGCCCGGGTAGCTGCGCAGGTACTTCAGCTCGCCGTCGGTCTCCTTGCTGACCGCCACGGCGGTGCCGCCGGCCTCGATGTTGCCGCGTTTGCGGTCGTACTTGGCGACCTGGACCCGACCGTTGTAGTCGCTGGTGCGGTACTCGTCGGCCTTGTAGGCCTGGATCCAGTTCAGGTTCGCGAAGAGCAGGCCGAACAGGACGATGACGACCACACCTACCCGGCGCAGCGGCGCGTTCACGGCTTGATCACCTCCGTGGGGGCACCGTGCAACTGCTCGGGCGGGCCGCCGGCGGGTCGGTTGACCTTGCCCCCGGCGCCGGTGACCGGCCGGCGGCCGGCGTCGGAAACCCGCAGCAGCACTGCGATGAGCAGCCAGTTGGCCATCAGTGAGGAGCCACCGGCGGAGAGGAACGGCGTGGTCTGACCGGTGAGCGGAATGAGCTTGCTGATCCCGCCGACGATCACGAAGACCTGGAGCGCGAGGGTGAACGCCAGGCCACCGGCGAGCAGTTTGCCGAACGAGTCCCGTACCGCCAGCGCGGCCCGCAGCCCCCGCTCCACGATCAGCAGATAGATCACCAGCAGCGCGGAGAGACCGAAGAGGCCGATCTCCTCGCCGAGGCCGGCGAAGATGAAGTCGTTCTGCACCTCGGGCAGCAGCAGCGGCTGTCCACCGCCCGGCCCGGTGCCGAACAGTCCGCCGGTACCGAGCGCGAGCAGCCCCTGCACCAACTGGTACCCGTCGTCGTACGGCTTGTCGAACGGGTCGAGCCAGATCTGCGCCCGCAGGTAGAAGTTCGCGAACGGCCCGCCGACCGCCTCGCCGAGCACGTACGCGAGGTAGGCGCCGCCGAAGAAGAGGACCAGACCGATGAGCAGCCAACTGACCCGCTCGGTGGCGATGTAGACCGTCGCCACGAACATGCCGAAGTAGAGCAGCGAGGTGCCCAGGTCCTTCTCGAAGACGAGGACCAGCAGGCTGATCACCCAGACGACGAGCACCGGGCCGAGGTCGCGTCCGCGCGGGAAGTCGATGCCGAGGAAGCGGTGGCTGGCCAGCGACAGCACCTCGCGCTTGCGGACCAGGTAGTAGGCGAAGAAGACCAGCAGGGCGAGCTTGGCGAACTCCCCGGGCTGGATGGAGAAGCTGCCGATGCGTACCCACAGCTTCGCGCCGTTGATCTCGGAGATGCTGGCCGGCAGCACGGCCGGGAGCATGACCAGCACGATGCCCGCCAGACCCAGGGTGTACGCGTACCGGGAGATCGACCGGTGGTCGCGCATCACGGCCAGCAGCACGGCGGCCAGGATCACCGAGATCAGTGTCCAGGCCAGTTGCCGACCACCGACACCGGCGAAGGTGGCCAGGTCGGCCCGCTCCTCCGGTGCCGCCCTGGCCAGGTCGAGCCGGTGCAGGAAGCCGACGCCGAGCCCGTTGAGCAGGGCCACCGCGGGCAGCAGGGCCGGATCGGCGAACGGCGCCAGGAACCGGATCACCAGGTGCATGCCGAGGAACACCGCGGTGAGCGCGGCGGCCGGCACCCAGAAGCTCGGGGTGATCGTGTCGAGCACGTTCGCCTCGACCATCGCCCCGTACGCGGCGACCAGCGCCATCGCCAGCAGCAGCAGCGACAACTCGGCGTTACGTCGGGACCGGGCCAGGCGTACGCCGGGTCGCTCGCCCGCGGTTGCGGGCGAGGTTGCCGGAGTGGCCGCTGCGGTCACGATCGTCCTCGGGTCGGAGCCGGTGCCTACTCGGGCGACCGGCAGGCCGCCGGGTCGACCGTGGGCGAGAAGGTGTCGACGGGCGGGGCATCGGGTGTGCTGTCCGGTGCGGCCTCCGCGGTGCCGTTGGGAGTGCCGGTCGGCGTCGGAGTCGTCGAGGCGCCCCGCGTCGACTGCGAGGCGCTGCCCACCTGACTTGGCGAGCCGGCCGGGGCACTCGGCGTGGGTGAGCCCAGGTCCTCCGAGGGGGTCGGGCTCGGGGTGGGCGGGCAGATCGGCTTGAGGTTCACGTTGGTCGGGCTATCCATCGTCAGCTCCGCCAACCGCCGTTCCGCGTCCGGCTCGCTCTTCGCCGGGATGCCCTGTTTGACCTGCTCCTGCGCGGCGAGGGTGAGGTCGTCCAGCTGGGCGCTGCTCTCCGAGTGCAGGCTGGAGAGGTCCATGCCGGCGATCTGGCCCTGGATCCCACGGAAGACGGCCACCTGGCCGTTCTCCGTCGCGCCGACGTAGTACTGCCGCTGGGTGTAGCTCCACCCGGCGAACACACCGCCGCCGACGATCACCACCAGCGCGGTCGCCATCGCGAGTACCCGCAGTGGGCGTCGGCGAGCCTCCGGCTCGTCGTCGTTCGCGGCGGGCTCTTCCGGGACGGCAGGTCGGGGGGCGGAGAGCGCCGAGGCGCGGGCGGCCGGCGTGGAGACGTCCGCCGAGGTGGCCATGCCCCGGTCCCGGGCTGCCGCACCGCCGACGATCGGCGCCGCCTCGACGATGTCCCGGTCGGTGGCGTCGGCGATGATCACCGTGATGTTGTCCGGCCCGCCACCGCGCAGCGCCAGCGCGACGAGCCGCTCGACGCACTGCTGGGGATCGGCGTACTCGCGCATGGTCTCGCCGATGGTCTCCGCGCTGACCACTCCGGAAAGGCCGTCGGAGCAGATCAGGTAACGGTCACCGGTGAGGACCTGCCGGACCGAGTACTCCGGGTCGATGTCGCGACCGTCCAGGGCCCGGGTGAGCAGCGAACGCTGGGGGTGGCTGCTCGCCTCCTCCGGGCTGATCCGGCCCTCGTCGACGAGCATCTGGACGTAGGTGTCGTCCTTGGTGATCTGCGCGAACTCTCCGTCACGCAGAAGGTAGGCCCGCGAGTCGCCGATGTGGACCATCCCGAGCTTGCTGCCGGAGAAGAGGGTCGCGGTCAGCGTGGTACCCATCCCCTCCAGTTGCGGGTTGGCTTCCACGGTCTCGCGGAGCTGCTGGTTGGCGGTGCTCACGGCGGAGCGGAGCGCGTCGACCAGGGCGTCACCGGGGACGTCCTCGTCCAACGGCGCCATGGCACCGATGACGATGTTGCTGGCGACGTCACCGGCGGCCATGCCGCCCATGCCGTCGGCGACGGCGAGTAGCCGCGGCCCGGCGTAGACGGAATCCTGGTTTCCGTCTCGGATCAGACCGCGGTCGCTGTGGGCCGCATAGCGCAGGGTCAGAGTCATGGCCGTAATTCGAGAGAGGTGCGGCCGATTCGGATCGGCACGCCGAGGGGTACGGGGGTTGGTCCGGTGACCTTAGCGCGATCCAGGTACGTCCCGTTAGTCGAACCGAGGTCCTCGACGAACCATTGCCCGTCACGCGGCATGAGCCGGGCGTGTCGCGCGGAGGCGTAATCGTCGGTGATGACGAGAGTGGAGTCCTCGGCGCGACCGATCGTTATCTGCGCCTCACCGAGCGTGATCCGGGTGCCGGCCAATTGGCCGGCGGTCACCACCAGTTGGTGCGCCGCCCGGCCCCGCTTCACCTTCGCCGGCTTCGCGGTCGACTGTCCGGTCGACGCACCCACCGCCCGGGGTGCGGCCACCAGCCGGCCCGAGCGGGCCCCCGCGAAGAGGTCCCGGCGGATGACGCCGACCACCGTGAACACGAAGATCCACAGCAGGACGAGGAATCCGAACCGCGCGACGGTGATGACGAGTTCCGGCAAGGCGGATCAGCCGTCCACGCGGAAGGTCAGGGTGGTCGTGCCGAGCTGGATCATGTCACCGGGGTTCAGCGCCACAGCGGAGACCCGCTGACCGTTGACCATGGTGCCGTTGGTCGAGCCGAGATCGGTCAGCACGACCTGCCCACCGTCGAAGTCCAGCCGGGCGTGTCGCCGGGAGATGCCGACGTCCGGCAGGCGCAGGTTGGCCTGGTCGCCACGACCGATCACGGTCGAGCCCATCTGCAGCGGATAGGTGCGGCCGTCACCGGAGACCAGCCGCACGTTGCGCGCACCGCCGTGACCCGGCGGCGGGCCGTAGCCGCCACCCTGGTCGTACGCCGGATAGCCGGGCGGGCCGGCGTCGTACCCGGGCGGGCCGGCGTCATAGCCGGGCGCGGAGACCGGGGCGACATCGCCACCGGTGTAGACCTCGGCGGTGACCCGGAACATACCGGTGTCCAATCCTTCACCGCGCTCGATCTCGACGATCACGTCTCCGTAGACCGTCCACGCCTGCTCGCCGATGAACTCCGCCTGCGACTGGGCCAACTCCTGGGCCAGCGCGGCAGCGTACGGCGCCAGCCGACTGTGGTCGTACGGCGAGAGATCGATCACGTAGCGGTTCGGCACCAACGTGCGCCCGCCGGCCAGAATGGCCTTGTGCGCCTCAGCCTCCCGCTGCATGGCGTTGAGGATCTCCACGGGGTGCACCACACCCTTGAAGACCTTGGCGAAGGCCCCTTCTACCAGGCCTTCCAGACGCTTCTCGAAGCGTTGCAGCACGCTCACCGGCTCCTCCTCGGGTCCCGAGGACATGATGGTATCCGCCCAGAGCGCACGCAGCTCACACGCCGCTCGGCCAGCAGGCCACGGCCCGTTCGGACGGCTCCGGATTGTCGTGCTACTCTTTCGTCCGCCACGAACGGTAACCGCTGCGCGCAGTGAAAGCCATTCGCGGCGAAGACCGAGGGCCACGTAATATGGCCGAGGCCCGCTGGCGACAGCGGCGTCGGCCTGGATTACGTTGTCCCAGGTCCAGCCACGGGGAAGTGGCGGAATGGCAGACGCGCACGGTTCAGGTCCGTGTGTCCGAAAGGACGTGGGGGTTCAACTCCCCCCTTCCCCACCACAGACGAGGGCTCCGCGAATGCGGGGCCCTCGCTCCGTATCGGAGCGTGCCAGATGTCACGCTATGCTCCGATGGTTTCTGCCTCCGACGTACCAGGAGTGGCATGTGAGTGTCGCATTCGTGACCGGGTCGGGCGGGCTGATCGGCTCCGAGGCGGTCCGGCACTTCGCCGGCCTCGGTCTCGACGTGGTCGGCATCGACAACGACATGCGGCAGGAGTTCTTCGGCGAGGAGGCGTCCACCGCGTGGAACGTCCGCCGGCTGACCGACGAGCTGGGTGACGCGTACTCGCACCACAGCATCGACATCCGGGACCGCGGAGCGCTGGGCACGCTGTTCAAGCGGTACGGCCGGGACGTGGCAGTGGTGATCCACACCGCCGCGCAGCCCTCGCACGACTGGGCGGTACGCGACCCGTTCACCGACTTCGACGTGAACGCCGCCGGCACCCTGAACGTCCTGCAGAGCGTCCGGGAACACTGCGTGGAGGCCCCGGTCATCCACTGCTCGACCAACAAGGTCTACGGCGACCGGCCGAACAGTCTGCCGCTGGTCGAACTGGAGACCCGCTGGGAGATCGAGCCGGGCCACCCGTACGAGCAGGGCATCCGCGAGGACATGTCAATCGACGCCTGCCTGCACTCGATCTTCGGTGCCTCCAAGGTCGCCGCGGACATCATGGTGCAGGAGTACGGCCGCTACTTCGGCATGAAGACGGCCTGCTTCCGGGGCGGCACCCTGACCGGCCCGGCGCACTCGGCGACCGAACTGCACGGCTTCCTGGGTTACCTGATGCGCGCCAACATGGAGCGCCGCACGTACAAGATCTTCGGGTACCAGGGCAAGCAGGTGCGGGACGCCATCCACAGCTCGGACGTGGTCTCCGCGTTCGAGGCGTTCTTCCGCAACCCCCGCTCGGCCGCCGTATACAACCTGGGCGGCGGCCGGCACTCGAACACCTCCATGCGCGAGGCGTTCGCCGAGGCCGAGCGGATCACCGGCCAGGAGATGATCTCCGAGTACGTCGAGGCCAACCGGATCGGCGACCACAAGTGGTGGATCGGCTCAAACGAGGCGTTCCAGGCCGACTATCCAGACTGGAAGCAGGTCTACGACGTGCCCATGATCATGCGTGAGATCTACGAGGCCAACGTGGACAAGTGGGTGCCCGGAGCATGACCAAGAAGAACGTTCTCGGAGTCCTGGTCGACGCCACCGACTACGCCGACGCGACCGAGCGGGTGGTGGCCGCCGCGCAGGACCGGCGGCCACTGGCGCTGACCGCGCTGGCCGTACACGGCGTGATGACCGGGGTGCTGGACCGGCCGCACAACGCCCGACTCAACTCCTTCGACGTGGTGACCCCGGACGGTCAGCCGGTGCGCTGGGCACTGAACCTGCTGCACGGTGCCGGCCTCACCGACCGGGTCTACGGGCCGCTGCTGACCCTGCACGTGCTCTCCCGCTTCGCCGACGAGGGCCTGCCGGTCTATCTGTACGGCTCGACCGAGGAGACCCTGGCCCGGCTGATCCCGGAGTTGGAGCGGATGTTCCCGGCGCTGAAGATCGCCGGGGTCGAGCCGTCGAAGTTCCGGGCCGTACAGCCGGGCGAGGACGTCGAGATCGCCGACCGGATCAAGGCCAGCGGTGCCCGGCTGGTCCTGGTCGGGCTGGGCTGCCCCCGCCAGGAGGTCTTCGCGTACGCGATGCGTCCGCTGCTGGACATGCCGCTGATGGCGGTCGGCGCGGCCTTCGACTACCACGCCGGGCTGCTGCGTCAGCCGCCGCCGTGGATGCAGCGCGCCGGGCTGGAGTGGTTCTGGCGACTCGGGCTGGAGCCGAAGCGGCTGTGGCGACGCTACGTGATCCTCAACCCGGCGTACCTGAGCCGGTTGTTCGCGCAGAAGACCGGACTGTGGAAGGCCCGGCCGCCCGCGCCGGCCGCCGAGCGCCCCACCGGTTTCGCGGTCTGACCGTACGAAGCGACCGGGCCCCTGGCGTGATGCCAGGGACCCGGTGCCGGGTCGGACGTCAGAGGGTCAGCGTCCAGGTGTTGATGTAACCGGTGTCACCGCCGTAGACGTCGCGCACCTGCAGGCGCCAGGTGCCGTTCGCCGCCTCGCTGGACAGGTTCACCGTGTACGTGGCGTTCACGTTGTCCGTGCCGTCGAAGATGCTGCTGTTCTTCAGCCGGTAGGACGAGCCGTCCGGGGCGAGCAGGTCGATGACCAGGTCGCCACGGTAGGTGTGCACGATGTTCACCGCGACGGTCGAGGCCGACGAGGCGTTCCGGTTGCAGCCGGAGATCGTGATCGAGCTGGTGACGGCCGAACCGGAGTCCGGGATCGCCACGTCGGTGCCGTTGGTCCCGGAGCAGCCCCCGCCGCCACTGCCGGTCACCGTCAGCGAGTACGTCGCGCTTCTGGTGCCGGAGGTCGCGGTGCCGGTGACGGTCACCGTGTACGTGCCGGCCGGCGTGCTGGCCGAGGTGCCGATGGTCAGCGTCGACGATCCGCCCGAGGTGACGGTGGCCGGGCTGAACGAGGCGGTCGCCCCGGACGGCAGGCCGCTGGCCGAGAGGCTGACCGACTGGGCGGACCCGTTGGTGGTGGCGGTGGCCACGGTGGCGGTCACCGAGCCGCCGGGGGCGGTGGAGCCGGAGGTCGGCGACACCGCGACCGAGAAGTCGTTGGCCGGCGGCGGGGTGTCGCCGTTGACCACGTAGAGCAGCTTGTTGGGCGATCCGGTGCCCGGGCTGGTCACCACGTTGTTGGTGGCGTTGTTGACCAGGTAGTCGCGCACCTGCTGCGGGCTCCACGACGGGTTCGCGGAGAGCACCAGGGCGGCGGCACCGGCCACGTGCGGCGAGGCCATCGAGGTGCCGCTGATGGTGTTGGTGGAGGTGTCGTTGGTGATCCACGGCGCGGTGATGGACGAGCCCGGCGCGAAGATGTCCAGGCAGGTGCCGTAGTTGGAGTAGGAGGCCCGCGCGTCGGTGCTGGTCGTCGCGCCGACCGTGATGGCCGCCGGAGTACGGGCCGGCGAGCTGTTGCAGGCGTTGGCGTTGCTGTTACCCGCGGCCAACGCGTACGTCACGCCGGAGTTGATCGAGTTGGTCACCGCGTTGTCGAGCGCGCTGCTGGCCCCGCCGCCGAGGCTCATGTTGGCCACGGCCGGTTTGACCGCGTTGGCGGTGACCCAGTCGACGCCGGCGATGACGCCCGCGTTGGTGCCGCTGCCGGAGCAGTTGAGCACCTTCACCGCCACCAGGCGGGTGGCCTTGGCAACGCCGTACGCCGAGCCGCCGACGGTGCCGGCGACGTGCGTGCCATGACCGTTGCAGTCGGTGTTGTTGGAGTCGACCGCGTTGGTGCCCCAGGTCGCCCGGCCGCCGAAGTCCGAGTGGGTGATCCGGATGCCGGTGTCGATGACGTACGAGGTCACGTTCGTGGCCGTGTTGGGGTAGGTGTAGGAGTTGTTCAGCGGCAGGTTCCGTTGGTCGATCCGGTCCAGGCCCCAGGACGGGGGGTTCGTCTGGGTACCCGCGATGGAGACGACGTGGTTCTGCTCGACGTACGCGACGGCGGGGTCCGCGGCGATCCGCGCCGCGGCCCGGGCACTGACGCGCATCTCGGCACCGCGGACGGCCGAGTTGTAGGTGCGTGCCGTGGCACCGCCGTGCCGGCGCAGCAGCCGGTCCACGGAGGAGCCGACGCTCGCGCGGCTGACCTCGTTGTCCTTGAACACGACGATGTAGCTGCCTTCGACGGCGGTTGTCCCACCGGCGCTTCGGACGGTGCCGACCGGCTCGGCTGCCATGGCCGGCGTAGCCGCCGCCACCATGGCCAGCGCGGCCAGACCGACGAGCACGGACCTGTGTGGAAGAGCCATCTTCCTACCTCCCTCCGATCGGCATCGATCGTCCACCTGCTCGTGGCAGGTTGATCGATGATTGCCGATCTAGGTGAGAGTAGTCGGCCGGTTGCGGACAGATAAACATGCCGGATCCCTCATAACACTCGCGGGATGGTCCCCCTACGGGGGCGGGTACGGGACGAACGGGGGGTTGGCCCGGATTCGCCGGGACCGAAAGCGGGCAAGGCTGATGGACATGCAGAGCCATCTCGCCCTCCTGCTTCCGGTCGCCGTCATCTGGTGGGTAGCCGGGTACCTCGCGGACGGGTTGCCCCGGATGACCCACGCCCGCGGGTTGCGCCGCCACTGCGGCTGGCTGCTCGCGCTGACCCTCGCCGGGCTCGGCCTCACGGTGGCTCTGCCGATCGCCGGACTGGCCTCGGTCGGCGAAACCATGGCGGACCGGGCCGCCGCCGGGCTCGCGCTCGCCGCCATCCCGGCACTTGTGGTGGCGACCTGCACGGTGCGCCGGCTGCGCCGGCTCCGGGCCGGAGCCGCTGCCCTGGCCGCCGCGCCACGGACGCCGGCCCCGCACGGGCTGCGCGCCGCCGCGGCGCACCCGTTGATCGGGTTGCCCTTGCAGGTGACCGCGTTGGCCCTGGTGCCGGCCCTGATCGTGGCGAGCGGCGTCAACCGCTTCCTCGGGCCCGATGCGATCGGGCCCACGATCACGGCCGGGGCACTGGGCGTCGCGGTGATCGGCGTACGCCATGCGCTGCGTCACAACCGGCTCGCCGAGCGGGCCATGCCGGAGCGGACGGTCTCAGCGCGTCCGGCCGCCAGCGCCCTGCACGTATAGCAGTTCCAGGATCGCCCGGGTCGCCTCGAACCAGCGGTCCAGCCACCCGGGGGGCGGCACGCTGCCCTTCGGCGGCAACTCCATCAGCAGGCCACGCAGCAGCGGGTGGTCCACGAGCGAGCCGTCGTCCACCGTCGACCAGCCGGAGGCCGGAAAGGACGGCTCGGTCAGCGGGTTCGGGTCCAACGACGGCAGCGTGAGCGGCGACGGAGGCGGCTCCGTCGCCGTCGCGGTCTCCCGACCGGCGTGCTCGGCGTCCGTCGACACCACCTCGGTCAACACGGTGTCCCGCCGGGCACCGCGGTACTTGCCGCCGAACCGCTCCGGCTTTCCCGGTCCATTGGTGAGGTTCTCTGACCCGATACTCGTCATCCGTCTCGCCTGTCTCGCTCGGTTACCCGCCCTGCCGGGGGGATGTCGACCAGCGCGTACCGAGAGGTACAACGACACGGACAGGATGTGGCGACGGCAGCCGGCGGGTCATGCGAGCCAGGATCGGCCGGCCAAGGCGATCGCGCGGACAGCACGGATCCCCGACCGGACTCGCCGGACGGGGATCCGTCACCATCAGTTGCGGGATTCAGTCCCGGCCGAACACGCCTTCCCTGGTGCCGGCGACGAAGGCGTGCCAACCACCCGGGGCGAAGACGAGGGCGGGCCCGCTCTTGTCCTTCGAGTCCCGGACGCCGACCGCCCCGGTCACGTACGCCACCTCCACGCAGTTGTCACAGTTCGGTCCGCTCTTCGAGCTCTTGAACCAGCTTGCCTGCGTCAGGTTCACGGGGATTCCCTGCGTCGCCACTTCCACAACGGCTCCTCTGCCACTCTCGCGATGTATGCGATGGACTCCTCCGGACGCATGGCCGCTGCTCGAATGTGATCGAAGATGAAGCTGTACTTCTGTAGTTCGTCGCTCTTCTCCAGGAAGAGCCCACCCGTGGCGTTCTCCGCGTACACGACATCCGGATCACCGGTTTCGGGGAAGCTGAGGATCGTGAAGGTACCGTCCATGCCGGCATGAGCTCCCACCTGGAACGGCAGGACCTGCAGCGTCACGTTCGGCAGCTGGGCCACCTCCACCAACCGTCTGAGCTGGTCACGCATGACCGTGTCCCCACCCACCGGACGGCTCAACACCGCCTCATCGAGCACCACCCACAGATCGACCGGATCATCCTGGGTCAACAACGACTGACGGCCGAGTCGGACACGCACTCTTTGCTGTACCTGATCGGGGTTGAAATCCGGACGGGCCGCTCGGATCATCGCGCTGGCGTAGTCCTCGGTCTCCAGCAGCCCGGGCACCACCTGCTGCTCGTACGCGCGAATCGAACTGGCCGCCGCCTCCAGGCCCACGTACGCCCCCACCAGCACCGTGCTGTAGGGGTGCCACCAGCCCTTCTGCCGCGCCTCACGGGCGATCTGCACCAGCTCGTCGCTCTCGGCGCCCACCACCCCGTAGATCCGCAGCATGTCCCGCACATCCCGGGGAGTCGCGGTGGTGTGGCCGGTCTCGATTCGCGAGATCTTGGACGCCGAACACTCCAGCTGCTCCGCCACCGCCTCTATGGTGATCCCGGCGGTCTCGCGCTGGCGGCGCAGTTCCGCGCCGAGCCGGCGCCGCCGGATGGTCGGGCTGCGCCGCTCACTCACGGTGTCACCTCTTCGCCTCGGTGCGCCGCTGTCGCCACCCGCCTGCGGCGCGACCCAACTCCGGCGGACGTTTCGCGGCATGGGGTGGAGCCGATCTCCGGCCGGCCGCGGCGGGCGAAGACCGGCCCTCAGTGTGCCGTCCGGGTGTGGCACGTTCAAGCGCCGTTTCGCGCGAGCCGCTCATGTATCGGCAAAAGTCGACGTGCAACTTGCATCGAGCACGACCCTGATGCACTCTGTCCGTATGGCCCGGGTCACGGAAAGTCTCCGACTCGTCTCCGCACGTGATCAAAACCGTGGAGGCGGAGGTGGTGAGCAGACCCGGTCGTCAGTCGTCGGCGCAGCCCCCCGAAGCGGAGGCCGCTCACCCACGCCCGACGGCGGCGATTCCAGCGACACCTCCTGAGCAGCCCCTACGGCCAGTGCGGATTCGCCACCAGCGGACCGGCACCGACCAGGCCAGCGCCACGAACCGGCCCACGAGACACGAACCTCGCCGCCGGAGCCCCCAAAACCCCCCGATCACCATTGCCGGCCTTCCCCGCCGGCCGACCTTCCAGGAGCCCATGTGCTTCCCCGCTCCGGTGACGTACTGCACGTGACACGCGCGGCGAGTGTCCAGTTCCTCAAACCCATCCTGTTCCGGGTGATCCGGGTGCTCGACCGGCCCACCTACGACGGCTGGCTCTGGCTCGAAGGCTACGAGTTGAACGCGGCGGGGGACGCGGTCAACCGGCGCTCGATCTTCGTTCAACGGGCCGGGCTGCAGCAGGTACAGGCCGCTCCGCAGCCCCGTCCGCACACCGTGCGCTCGGCCCGCCGGCCGACCACCCGGACTCCGGTGCGGGTGGGCTGAAATCACGAACCGTCGTCCGGGTCAACCCTTCTCAACCCTCACTTGCCGACCGACGGAGAGCGAGGTCCCACGTGGTGTGCAAGCACCGCGCGGTTCAGGTTGAAAAGGGTTCACCGGGCATGCCGGCACCATAGAATCGGTATGCCCACCCCGGCATTTCTCCACCCCGCGCGTCCCGGACCCCGAACCTGGGATGGCCATGGTCACTCTGTCCGCGCGGGAGTCCTATCGGTCCCGTATCACCTACGCCTTCGGACTTCTGGCGCTTCTCGGCGCCATCACCACCCTGGCGGTGCTGATCCGCGATCCCGCCTTGTCGTCCTCCCGGCTTGCCGAGCCGGTTCCGGCCCCGGAAATCACCGTGGTGGAGAGCGAACGCGTCGAACCGGACGGCCTACCCGGCACCTGGGACTACTTCACCCCCGGCGACCAGTTCGATCAGCCGGCCGACGAACCGGCGAGCAGGTACGGCGGCTCGGCTCACTCGGGCGAACCACCGCACCGGGAGCCGGAGACAGCCGCGCGGGCCAGCGGTGGAGACACGCGAGAGGAACTCATCCGGTCGCTTTTCTGGTCGGGCGTGTTCGGGTTGGCGATCTCCCTCGCCGGGCTGGGGCTGGTCGGCACCAGACGCCGCATGTGGTGAACGCGCCGGTCAGTCGTTGGGGCTCGCCGTGGTGGTCGGCTCGCTGGTCGGCTCGGCGGTCGTCACCGACGGGCTCGGACTGGCCGAGGCGATCACCAGCCTGATCTCGTCGCCCGCCTCGACCAACTCGCCCGCCTCGGGGTCGGTGGCGATGACGGTTCCCGGCGGCTGGTCCGACGGACGGTACTCCACCTGGTGGTCGAGGTCGAGCTGATCCAGCAGCGCCCGCGCCGCGGCCTCCGACAGTCCGACCAGCGGCGGCACCGGCAACTGGACCGGAGCGGCGCTCGTCGGTGACGGCGAAGGTGAAGGCGAAGGTGTGGTCGGCGACGGCGACGCGGAGGTCGCGGCCGGCGTCGTCGGCTGCGGTGACTCCGACGTCGACCCGCCCTCGTCCAGAGCCTGCCGGGCCAGCCAGATCCCGACACCCAGCAGACCAAGCAGGATCAGCACCACGATGCCCCAGAGGATGGGCAGCCACCATGGTCGATCGGCCTGCTCCTCGGGGTACCACTCGCCGCTGGTCTGCTCGGGGTCGGCACCCGGCCGGACGGACGGCACCTCCGCGCGCCCCGCCCACGCCGTCGGCCCGGATCGCTGCGTCGGCGGCAACGGGGCGGTCGCGTCCGCCGGCGCGGTCTCGTCCGGGGTACGGCCCAGCGGCGCGGTCTCGTCCGGGGTACGGCCCAGCGGCGCGGTCTCGTCCGGGGTACGGCCCAGCGGCGCGGTCTCGTCCGAGGTTCCGCCGGCCGGTGAGATCGGACGGGTCTGATCGTCGGGTTGTCGCTCGGCCGGTTCCTGGCGGTCGTCGCTCATCGCACGTCCTCTCCGCCGGCCGGGCGGGCATCGTGGCCCTCGACGGTCAACCTAGCGCTTCTGTCCACCATCGGCCGGCATCAGCGTGTCGGCTGCGCGTCACCGAGCAGAAGTGCTCTCGTCGCCACTCGGGGCCGTGCCGCACCAGATCTGGACGACGTCGTTCCACTTTCCGACGGTGTCGCCGGCCGGCTGCTGGGCGGTGACCACCCCGGAACGACCGGTGGGATAGCGAGGCGAGAAGCCATCCTCGACGAGTTCGTCCTTCGCGTCGTTGCACGACTCACCGACCAGGTCCGGCACCTCGCTCGGTGGCGCGGCGCCGGCCACGGTGATCACCACCGTGATGCCACGCCTCACCGGCGTACCCGGAGCCGGTTTGGTGCTCCGCACGCTGGAACTGCTCCCACTACCGAAGACGAACTGCCAGCCCAGCCCCAGGTCCCGTAGCTCCTCGCGGGCTTCCTCGAAGTCCATGCCGACCAACTCCGGCACGGTCAGCCCGGTCGGCCGCGACTGGCTGGGACTGCTGCTCGGCCTGGTCGGGGTCGGCCGGCCGGGCGGCGAAGATGTCTCGGCGACTGGGGTCCGGCTGCCGGTCGCAGCAGGTGGCGGGGTGGCGACCGATCCCTGCTGGTCGCCGGCGAGCACCCAGCCCCCGGCCGCACCGATGACCGCGAGCAGCACCGCAGCGACACCGCCACCGATGAGCATCGTGCTCCGATTAGGTGCCGCGTCGCCGCTTGCCGGCTGCCCGCCCCTGGTCCCGTCCGTCATCCCGCCCACCGCCTCATCACCGGCGACCCTAGCCGCCGGAGCCAAGCACTTTCCGTAACCGTCGACTGCCGATGCCACGCACGACTCGCCGCACCGACCACAGGACGTTACGCTGCCCGGCATGGCCAGACAGGGCTGGGGAGGATCGATCGCCACCGCGGCCGGTGTGGCAGCCGGCGCCGGGGCCGCCCAATTGGGCTTCGGGTACGGCCTGGGCATTCTCAACTGGGCACCGACCGAGACGACCGTCGGCACGGCGGCCTGGGTGGCCAGCCTGATCTGGGCCACCTGGATCGCCGCGACCTCGACCATCTTCGGTGCGGTCTGCGCCCAGCGACTACACGACCGCCGCCAGGCCGCGTCACCGTCCGACACCGCAGCGGCGGCCAGCGGGTCGGCGGCGTCCGGTGGCCCCGTTTCGCCCGTCGATGAAGCGCCGTCCACCACCACCACCAGGCAGGCCGGCGGCGGGCTGTGGGGAGTCGCGCTGGCCGTGGCCGCCGGCCTGGGCGCGCTGATCACGGTGTTGCTGGTCGCCGTTCCGGCGCGGGTCGCGGTGGTGCCGGACACTCCGTCCCCCCGGAACATGGCCGCCGGGTACGCGGCGGTCGGCGTACTGGTCGGGACGCTCGTGGCGGTCTGGGCGCTGCGCTGCCGCGCCGCGGCCACCAACGTCGTCGCCACCGCAGGCTGGCTCTGGCTGCTCGCGGTCATCGCGGTGGTCGACTCGGTGCTCGCCGGTCGCGGGCTGACCACCGCGCAGCTCGGCATCTGGCAACTCAGCTCGGACAGCGAACAGTTCTGGATCCGGGACTACTTCTACTGGCCCGGAGCGGTCCTGTCGCTCGGTTCGGCACTGGTGATCGGCGCGCTGGCCGCCCGCAGCGGCGTCCGCGCGACGGACCGGCGGGTCGGCGCCACCGCCTCGGGCGCCGCCGGACCGCTGCTGGTGGCCATCGCGTACTTCCTCGCCGTGCCGAGGCTCACCGCGATCAGTCCGGAACAGGTGTCCGCTCACCTCACCGCCCCGTACGCGGTGATCGTCGGAATCGGCGGCTCCGTCCTGGTGGCGGCGCTCGCCCAGCGATCGGCCCGGCTCGCGGAGAGCCGGTCGAGCAACCCCGGCCCCAGCACGGTGGTACCCCGACAGCGCGTCGGGGACGACGACCGACTCGCGCACGAATCGGAGCCGGACACCGACCGGCTCGACGGAACAGCAGCCGGCGAGTCGACGGTGGCCCGTAGCGGGACCACACCGCGATCCACCGCACCGCGATCCACCGCATCGAAGCAGGCAGCACCGAAGCAGGCAGCACCGGGCTCGGCCGCACCGGAGACCGCAGCGAAGCCGGAGGGATCGGCGGAAGGATCGACGGCCGCGGGAGAGGACGCCGGCACCTCGCTCTCGGTGGAGTCGTCCGGCGGCGACGAGACGCCGGAGGGCGGGAGCCGTCGCGTCCGGCAACAGCGGCGGGGCCGCTAGACCCACCCGCTGACCTGACCCGGGATCCTGGTACCTCAGTCGACCGGCCAGGTGTGTACCGGCTCGTTGGTGAACTGCAACTCGGCGTAGCGCTGCAACATGTGGTGCAGGGCAGCGCGCCGGTCCAGGCCCAGGTGCCGCTCGGCGGCCCACACCGTGGCGGTCTGCCACACCGCGCCGTTGCGTCCGGTGCGGCAGCGCTGCTCGATGATGCCGAGCAGGCGGTCGCGCTCGGCCGGGGCGACCCCGAAGCCGTCCAGACCGGCTGCGGCGAGCGGCAGCAGCACGTCGAGCACGAGGGTGGTCACCGGCACCTCACCGAGCCGTGGCCAGTGCAGGACGGCGTCCATGCCACGTCGGGCCGCCGCGTGGAAGTTCTCCTCGGCGGAGCTGAAGGTGAGTTGGCTCCAGACCGGCCGGTCGGCTTCGGCCAGGCCACGGACCAACCCGAAGTAGAAGGCGGCGTTGGCCAGCATGTCGACCACGGTGGGCCCGGCCGGGAGTACCCGGTTCTCGACCCGCAGGTGCGGACGGCCGTCCATGATGTCGTAGACCGGCCGGTTCCACCGGTACACGGTGCCGTTGTGCAGCCGCAACTCGGCCAGTTCGGGTACGCCGCCGGCGTGCAGGACCGCCACCGGGTCCTCGCTCTCGCAGATCGGCAGCAACGGCGGAAAGTAGCGGACGTTCTCCTCGAACAGGTCGAAGATCGAGGTGATCCAGCGTTCACCGAACCAGACCCGGGGGCGTACGCCCTGGGCTTTCAGCTCGTCCGGCCGGGTGTCGGTGGCCTGCTCGAACAGGGCGATCCGGGTCTCCGCCCAGAGTTGGCGGCCGTACAGGAAGGGCGAGTTCGCGCCCACCGCCACCTGCGCCGCGGCTATCGCCTGTGAGGCGTTCCAGTAGTCGGCGAAGCTGTCCGGCGCGACCTGCAGGTGGAACTGGAGGCTGGTGCAGGCCGCCTCCGGCGCGATCGAGTCGTTGTGGGTACGCAGCCGCTCGACGCCTCGGATGTCGAGCTCGATGTCCTCGCCTCGGGCTCCGACGATCTGATCGTTGAGCACCCGGTACCGCTCGTTGGTGGAGAGGTTGTCCGCGACCAGGTGGCGCTCGGTCAGCGTGGGCAGGATGCCGACCAGCACGATCCGGGTGTCCGACCCCGCCGCCCGGTCGTTGGCCCGGCTCAGGC
Source organism: Micromonospora phaseoli (assembly GCF_900109115.1). Classification (GTDB taxonomy): domain Bacteria; phylum Actinomycetota; class Actinomycetes; order Mycobacteriales; family Micromonosporaceae; genus Micromonospora; species Micromonospora phaseoli. The sequence goes on along the minus strand of NZ_FNYV01000007.1, from coordinate 219,699 downwards.
TGGCATGCAGGTCGCGCTCGTAGTCGGCGAACCCGGCGCCGGAGATCAGGCGCGGGTTGGCGTTCAACTCCAGGTTGAACTGCCCCAGCTCGGTCTGGAACAGGGGATCGGCGATCGCGGCGAGGATCTCCTCGTTGCGCATCGCCGGCTCGGCGGCCGGGTCGACCAGGTTGAGTTCGATCTCGAGCCCGGTCATCGGCCGGTCGGCGTCGAAGCCGAAGTCGTCCAACATCAACGCGAACACGTCCAGGCAGCGGCGGACCTTCTGCCGGTACTGGATCCGATCCTCACGGGAGAAGGCGGCTCGATCGACATCCCTGCCCATGTGTTCCTCCCGGCGCGCGACGCCACGGAACGGTGCCGCTCCGCAGCGCATTGTGAACCATACTCGCTGGAAACGCCGAGCCCGGCCACCAGCGGAATCGATCCACCGCCGCAGTCGATCACGCCTTCGAGGTGGATCGACCTCGATGCGGCCGGGCCGGGCGTTCCCGCCGGAATTCCTACCCAGCCGGGACGGTGAGACTGCGCGCCAACCGGCGAACAAGTTGTGACAATTTGCACCAGCCAGGCGACCCGGTACGCGCAGGGCGACCGCCCGCCGGCAGACCTGCTCGCGTCCACGGCACGCAGGGCGGTGACAGCAGCCGACAGGCCCGCGCGGTGCGGGCGCGGGCCTGTCGGGGCGGTACGGGGTTCAGGCCTGGCGGATGGCCTCGCCCTCGATCTCAATCTTGATCTTCTTGCCGACCAGCACACCGCCGGACTCCAGGGCGACGTTCCAGGTCAGGCCGAACTCCTCACGGTCGATCTCGGCGCTCGCGGAGAAGCCGAAGATGTCCTGGCCGAAGGGGCTGCGGCCGACGCCCTCGAACTCGACCTTCAGCTCGACCGGACGAGTCACGTCCTTGATGGTCAACTCGCCGGCCAGGACGAACTCGTTGCCCTCGTGCGACTTCACGCCCGTGCTGCGGTACTCCAGCGTGGCGAACTTCTCGGCGTCGAGGAACTCCGGGCTGCGCAGGTGCGCATCGCGGTCGGCCTGGGCGGTGTTGATGCTGGCTGCCTGGATGGTGGCGGAGACCGAGGACTCCAGCGGCTCCTCGGCGATGGTGATGGTGGCGCTCGCGTCGGCGAACTCACCGCGCACCTTGCTTACCATCATGTGCCGGGCGACGAAGCCGACCCGCTTGTGCGCCGCATCCAGCAGGTAGGTGCCGGCCGCCGGGATGGTGAGGCCGTTCCACTCGCGGGTAACCGACTCGGTGCTGCTGGTCATGAGAGACTGCCTTCCGGGAGATTGTTTAGTAGCCCAACGGCTGCGTCAGCAACTATAGCCTCCGCAATATTCCTTGTGTCAAGTTACTGGTAGGATGGGCTGGTGAACCCGAACGTGTTCGACGACCCTCGGATCACGGCCGTGGGCCTGCTCTTCGAGGTACATGCCGGGCTGTCTGCCCGGTTCGCCAAACAGCTCGAAGAACACGGCCTGTCACCGGTCGAGTTCGAAGTGCTGACCCGGCTCTCCCGGTCCCCCGGCAACCAGCTGCGGATGACCGATCTCGCCGCCCAGACCTCGCTCTCCACCAGTGGCGTCACCCGAGTCGTGGATCGGATGGAACGCGACGGGTTGATCGCCCGACGCGCCTGCCCCTCCGACCGACGCAGCTCGTACGCGGTCGTGACGCCCGCCGGCCTACGCCGGCTCGACGAGAGCCTGCCCGGGCATCTCCAACTCATCGAGGACTGGTTCACCGGCCAACTCGATCCGCCGGCGCTGAACGCACTGCTCGACGGCCTTCGTCGGGTGCGGGACGCCGTCCATCCCTGCGCCACCGCCGGCAGCAACTCCGCCCCCGCCGAGGACGAGACCACGGGTCGGGGCGAGACTCCGACCGGGTGCGACGACCCGACCGAGAGCGGGCCGGCGTCCGAGCACGAGGCGACCGCCGCCAGGGTCGATCCCTGACGGGCGCCGCCCGTCATCGCCGGGCCCGGCCGTCGGCGCACGGACAGCCAGCCGAGCGTGTACGGGCGGCAAGCCGAGCGTGACGTCACCGGCAGAAAGACCGGCAGAACCAAGTGAACAATGGGCGATAGCCCGCCAAACCCGACAGATTCGTTGCCGGGCGCTGGCTAATCTCGCTGCAGCGGGGGTGCAGTGGGGGGCGCGGGCGATGAGCGAGGGGTGGCAACAGGGGGCTTCCTCGTCCGCGCAACCCCCGTCCCTGCCGCCGGTTGGCCGGGCGTCTCGCCCGGCCGGCCGTGCCTCACGGCTCCGTCCGTAGTGCGCCGGTTCCGGTTCACCGACAGGACGTAGAGCAACTCCTCCTCCTGTCGCAGCAGCCGGATTCCGCCGTTGCGGCAGGCCAGGTCCAGCCGGTCCAGGACGGTCGGGTCGGCGGTGCTGGCGGCCAGGCCCACCAGGGCCTCCACCACCGTTCGCCAATCCCGGCCGGTGCCGTCCGGCTCGGCCGCGGCGGCGAACCACTCCGCAGCGACCTCCCGGTCACCCCGGTGCAGCGCCAGATGACCCTCGATGAGCGCGCCGGCTCCGTCGAGCGGGCGCAGCTCGACGAGTACCCTGGTGGCCTCGGCCGCCCGGCCGTCCTGTGCCAGCGCCAGCCCCAGCGTGCCGAGCACCTGCCGCCGATGCCGCGGCGTGCCCAGGTCGGCGAGCGCCGTCAGCACCCGCCGCGCCTCGTCCACCGCGTCGGCGTACCGGCCTTCGAGGCGGAACACCTCCGCCACCGTGCCCCGCGCCAGCACCCGCAGTTGCTGCTCCGCGCACTGCCCGCCGAGGCGGTCCACAGCGGCCAACCGGCGCCGGGCGGCCGGCAGGTCAGCGAGTCTGATCTCGTGCCAGGCCAGGTGATGCTGCGCGACCGCCGTCTGCCGTACCAGGCCGTGCTCGCTCGCCAGGGCGAGCACCGCCTCCGCCTGCTCGCGCGCCGGCCCGGGTCGGTCCGTCGCGGCCAACAGGGCACCCAGCACGGTACGCGCCTCCAACTCGCCGGGAACGTCACCGAGCCGCCGGAACTCCGCCAGCGCCGTGCGGGCTGTCGGCACCTCGGCTGCGGCCGCGCCGTGTTCGGCGGCGAGCATGGCGACGCCGACCGAGGCCCACGCCCGCACCGCCGGATCGGCGTCGGCGGTACGCGGGTCGGCGAGCAGCCGCAGCAACCAGTGCCGACCCAGCACGTCCCGCCCGCGCAGCCGCCACCAGCGTGGCAGGCTCGCCGCCAGGCGCAGCGCGGTCAGTGGATCGTCGACCGCCGCGTACGCCAGCGCCGAGGTGATGTCGCCGGTGACCTCGTCCAGACGACGCGCGGCGGCGCTGGCACCAGCGCCGGTCAGGCCGGACGCGGTCCGCTCCACCATCCGGGTGACCACCCGGGCGTGCCGGCGGCGGATCACGGTCGACTCGCCGGTGCCCGACGCCTGCTCGACGGCGTAGTCCCGGACCGCGTCGACCAGCCGGAACCGGAACGAACCACCACCGCGTACGTTCAGCAGGCCCAGTTCGAGAAACCGGTTCAACAGTGCGACGGGGTCGACGGTGACGGCTGTGCCGGCGAGCATCTCCTCAGCCAGGTCGACCGACCACCGGTTGCCGAACGCGGCGAGCCGGCGCAGCGCCGCCCGCTCCTCGGCGGCGAGCAGACGGTAGCTGGTTGCCACCGCGTCACGCAGCGTCTCCGCCACCGCCGGCTGAGCGTCCTCGCCCCGCGCTCCCGCCTCCCAGCCGCTGCGAGTGGCGCCCGAGGTGTCCAGGTCCAGTACGCGGTCGCCGTACCGGTCGAGCAGTTCGGTGAGGTCGAGCAGTCGGCCGCGTGCCGCCATCAGCTCGATGGCCAGCGGCAGCCCGCCCAGCCGTCGGACCAGCGCCGCCAGCGCCGGCAACTCGTCATCCGACGGCGGTTCCCGCCGGACCTGGGCCAGCCGCGCGGTGAACAGCGCGACCGCCGGGTAACCGGCGAGCGTCGCGGGGTCGGTGTCGCCCGGCGGCGGTACCTCCAGCGGTGACACCGGGCGCACCCACTCACCGGGCAGCCCCACCGGGTGCCGGCCGGTGACGAGCACCCGCAGCGACGGCACCGCGTTGACGAGCCGCTGCAGCGTCCCGGCCACCGGGTCAGCCGCCCGTTCGGCGGCATCCACCAGCAGCAGGGCACGCCGGTCGCCGAGTCGGGCGGCCAGTTCGGTGACCCGGGCGGTACCGAAGACCGTCATCGAGGCGGCGAGCACGTCGGCGGCGTCCGAGCCGGCACCGATGAGCACCCCGGCGGCACCACCGGGGTGGGCGGGAGCGACAGCATGCACCGCCGCCAACGCCAGCGCCGTCTTACCGACACCGGCCAGCCCCACCAAACTCACCACCTGAGGGCCGCGCGGCTCGGTCAGGAGCGTGGCCAGCTCGGTGACGTCGCGCTCGCGGCCGATCAGTTCAGGCGGGGGCGGCAGCCGCGGTGGCGTGACGGCGTCGGGCTCTGGGGTCGCGGTGCCACCGCCACGGGCGGCGGCCAGGAACGCCCGGCGGGCCGCCCCGGTCAGTCCGAGCGCCTCGGCGAGCAACTCGACGGTGGTGCGCTGCGGCCGCGAGGAACGGCCGCGTTCCAGGTCGCGGACCGTACGTACGCCGACGCCGGCGCGGGCCGCCAGGTCGGCCTGGGTGGAGCCGGCTGCCAGGCGGTGGGCCCGCAACAGCTCCGGCAGGCCGGCGTGCGCGGGCGGACCGGAGGGACGATCATGACCCGACGTCATGGGCAGGGACATTACGGGCCAGGCCCGACATCGGACACGGGATCGTCGGCCACCCGACGACCCCGTGCCGAAACCTGACAGGACCGATCGGACTCGGGCGCTGGACGAACGGCCACTGACCTTTTCCGATCTCGTCCATATGGTCTGTCGTGGCCGCAGGTGAGGATCGGCCGCGAGCCCCACGGGTGCGGGTGTGCAGCACTTTCATTGATGAGTGATCGGGTCACGGTGAGAATGCAGACCATGTCGTACGACCGGGTGCCAGGCGCCCTCGGCGTCTGGCACGCCCGCTGGATGCTGGCCCGGCATCTCGTCGGCAACCAGGGCGGAGTGCCGGTCACACCCGAGACGAACCCGGAGCTGTACGCGCTCGTCAGGGAGACCGCACGGAGGCTGGGCACGCCGATGCCCAGCCGGGTGCTGTTCACCGCGGCGCCGACCGTCGACCTGTCGGTGACATACCGGCAGCGGCATCTGCTGATCGGGCTACCGCTGCTGGCCTGCCTCGCCGCCGGCGAGCTGCGGGCGCTGGTCGGTCATCGACTCGCGCTGCTCCGCTACCGCCACGCCGGCCTGGTCAACGGCCTACTCGACCTCTGGACCGATGCCGTCCAGGCGGAGTCGTACGAGCACGGGCGTGGTCTGCGACGAGCCACCGAGCTGCGGAACAGGCTCGCCGACTTCGCGGCCGAGGTGCAACGCGAGGCCGACGAGGCGGCCGTGCTCGCGGCCGGCGGCGTGGATCCCGCGGCCCGCGCGTTCGCACTGGCGAGCATCGTCTCCGACGAGTACGCCGAGTTTCTGGAGCACTCCGGGATTCCGGAACACCGTTGGTGGCGGCCCGTCGAGGTGGGAATCAGCGACATCGACGACGGCTGGTGTCACGCGCTGCGCCACGGCCTCGGCGAATCCGACTGGGACGCCGACGACGCTTTGGTGCTGGCCACCATCCACCCCCGGCTCTCCATCGCATTACGCGCCCTCGGCGACGCGCCGCTGCGAGCGACACCAGCCGCCGATCCGGTGCCGATCGCTCCGCTGTCGGAGAGGGAGCGTCGCCGCCTGGTCCGCCAGCTGATGGGGATCCCCTACCCGCGCCACATCCGCTGGTTCAGCTTTGCCGACTCACCGCGCAGCTGGTGGCGGCAGCGCGCGGTAAAGGACGCCGATTCCGTGCGCGACGATGTCACCTTGGTGCTGGGTCGGGACGCCGTCGATGACCTGGAGGTATTCGAGGTAATCCGCACCCGCCCCAGGGAGGTGCTGGCCGCGGCCATGGGCGTGCCGGTGAGCGAGTTGTCCGACGACCCCCGCGACTACCAGACCAAGGAACCGCCCGGCGCGCTGGTGTGGCTGGTGGAGGAGAACCTGCTGCGGCGCGGTTGGCGGTTGGCGCACCCGGCAGTCCGGGGCGTCCTGATCGACCCGGACGGCGAACGTGTCGACGCCCGCGCTGTGCTCGTCCAGGCCGATCAGGAGATGGCGGGCTCGGCGGTGCCGGCCGGGGCGGCAGAAACCCTGCGCTCCTGGCTGGCCCCGACCGCCACGAACGGCTGAGGCGGAGTACTCACATACCCAGGTCGCGAGCGATGATCATGCGCTGCACCTCGGAGGTGCCCTCGCCGATCTCCAGGATCTTGGAGTCCCGCCAGAAGCGGGCCACCGGGTACTCGTTCATGAAGCCGTAACCGCCGTGGATCTGGGTCGCCTCGCGGGCGTTGTCCACGGCGATCGTGCTGGCGTGCAGCTTGGCGATCGCCGCCTGCCGCTTGAACGGCTCGCCGGCCAGCATCCTGGCCGCGGCGTCGTAGTAGGCCAGCCGCGCCGTGTACGCCTTCAGCTCCATATCGGCGATCTTGAACTGGATCGCCTGGTAGTTGCCGATCGGCTGGCCGAAGGCGTGGCGCTCCTTCGCGTACTTGATCGACTCGTCGATGCAGCCCTGAGCGAGGCCCACGGCCAGGGCGGCGATGGCGATCCGACCCTCGTCGAGGATGCGCAGGAACTGGGCGAAGCCCCGACCGCGCTCGCCGAGCAGGTTCTCCGCCGGCACCCGGCAGTCGTCGAAGGTCAGCTCATGGGTGTCCGAGGCGGTCCAGCCGACCTTGGAGTAGCCCGGCGCGACGGTGAATCCGGGCGTACCGCTCGGCACGATGATGGTGGACAGCTCCTTGGCACCGTCCGGCCGGATGCCGGTCACCGCGGTGACGGTGACCAGGGTGGTGATGTCGGTGCCCGAGTTCGTGATGAACGCCTTCGAACCGTTGATCACCCACTCGCCCGCCGTCTCGTCCAGCACGGCCCGGGTCTCGGTGCCGGCCGCGTCCGAACCGAAGCCCGGCTCGGTGAGCCCGAACCCGGCCAGCGCCTCGCCGCTGAGCAGCTTCGGCAGCCACCGGGCCCGCTGCTCGTCGGTGCCGAACCGGTAGATCGGCATCGCCCCCAGGGAGACCGCCGCCTCCAGGGTGATCGCCACACTGGAGTCGACCCGGGCCAGCTCCTCCAGGGCCAGACAGAGGGCGAAGTAGTCACCGCCCATGCCGCCGTACTCCTCGGCGAAGGGCAGGCCGAACAGCCCCATCTTGCCCATCTGCCGGATGATCTCGTACGGGAAGGTGTGCTGCTCGTAGTGCTCGGCGATGACCGGCGCGACCACCTCGCGGGCGAAGTCCCGCACGCTGTCCCGCAGCGCCTCGTGCTCCTCGGTGAGCCGGAAGTCCATCGGGTTCCTCCTGGGTGGGCGGCCCGTCGGTCGCTCGTGACGCCGGGGCGGGATCGTGCTGGCTGTGGTGGTTCGGTGCTGGCGGGTGCCGGGTCGACGGCTCAGACGGGGGTGACGCCGTGCCGGCGACGGGAGAATTGCCGCTGTTTGCCGCGCGCGGCGGTGAACCGGCGGACCAGTTCGGTCCGCAGCTCGTGCGGCTCGACGATCGCGTCGATCACCAGTTCGCTGGCGAGCCGGACGATGTCGATGTCGCGTTCGTACTCCGCCCGCTTCGCCGCGACGAACTCGGCCCGCTGAGCCTCGTCCTCGATCGCGGCGATCTTGTTCGCGTACACCGCGTTGACCGCGGCCTCCGCGCCCATCACCGCGATCTTCGCGGTGGGCAGGGCAATGGTGGCGTCCGGCTCGAACCCCGGCCCGGCCATCGCGTAGAGCCCCGCACCGTACGCCTTACGGACCACCACGCAGATCTTGGGTACGGTCGCCTCGGAGATCGCGGTGATCATCTTCGCGCCGTGCCGGATGATGCCCTGCTTCTCCACCGCGCTGCCGACCATGAACCCGGGCACGTCGGACAGGAACAGCAGCGGCACGTTGAACGCGTCGCAGAGCTGCACGAACCGGGTCGCCTTGTCGGCCGAGTCGACGAAGAGCACGCCCCCCTTGAACATCGAGTTGTTGCCGACCACGCCGACGACCTCGCCGTTCAGCCGGCCGAAGCCGATGGTCAGCTCCTTGGCCCAGAGCGCCTGGATCTCGAAGAAGGAGCCCTCGTCGAGCAGACCCTTGACGTACCGCCGCATGTCGAACGCCTGCCGCTCGCTCGCCGGCACCAGCGCGGCGAGGTCCACGGTGGCCGGCGCGCTGGCGGCGGGCGCGGTCGGTGGCTGCTGGGTCCAGTTCGCCGGCAGGTACGACAGGTAGCGCTTCACCACGTCGAGCGCGTCGGCCTCGGTCTTGCAGAGGAAGTGCCCGACACCCGACTCGGTGCAGTGGACCTTCGCCCCGCCCATCGCCTCCAGGGTGGTCTTCTCGCCGGTGACCATCTCGACCATCCGGTCGGAGCCGAGGTACATGCTGGCGTTGCCGTCGACCATGGCCACCACGTCACAGAACGCGGGAATGTACGCGCCGCCGGCCGCGCTCGGCCCGAACAGCGCGCAGACCTGCGGAATCGAGCCGGAGGCACGCACCTGGTTCCAGAAGATCTTTCCGGCGCCGCGCCGCCCCGGGAACAGCTCGACCTGGTCGGTGATCCGGGCACCGGCCGAATCGACCAGGTAGACCATCGGCACTCCGGTGTCGTACGCCCGCTCGATGATCCGGATGATCTTTTCGACGGTGCGCGCGCCCCAGCTGCCGGCCTTGACGGTCGAGTCGTTGGCCATCAGGCAGACCTGACGGCCGTCGACGGTGGCGGTGCCGGTGACCACGCCGTCGGCGGGCAATCCCTCGGCGAGGGCGTTGGCGTAGAGCCCGTCCTCCACGAAGCTGCCCTCGTCGACCAGCAGCGCGACCCGCTCCCGGGCGAACAGCTTGCCCTTGGCCGCGTTCGCCGCGTGGTACTTGTCCGCACCGCCGGCCCGGGCGCGCTTGCGCAGCTGCTCCAGTGCCTCACCGTCGAACGTCACGCCGCCCCCTCACCACCTGAGCCGGCCGCCTGCTGGTGAACGGACCGGCCTGAACGATCGTTAGGCTAACGCATTGGCGAGCCCGTCCGCGAGCCCGTCGCCCGAAGCGCCGGTAGCGCGCGTAACTCCGCCCTTCGGTTCGGGCCATCGGAGGTGATAATTCGAATCGGGAACACGTGCGTGCCCATCGGCGGCGGGCGTGGCCCGATTGGAGGCGCAGACATGACCATTGCCGAGGACGACTCCGCCCCGCCCGCTGCGGCCGTTGCGGTGCGTACCGGAATTTCCGTCGTTCTCACGGTCGTCGCCGGCGTGACCCTGCCGCTGGTAGCCCTCGGGCTCGTGTGGTTCTCCTCGCAGGCGACCAGCCCTCGCTACTGGGACGCCGGCTTCGGTCGCTATATCCCCGACACCAGGGTGTGGTGGTGGTCCACCGCGGCCTCGTGCCTGCTCACTCTCGGGTTCCTCGTCCTGTCCTTCAGACGACGCAGGGCATCCGGACGGTGGTGGATCTGGCCGCTGTCGGCGACCGTCTTCATGATCATCGCGTGGGAGGCCGGTGATCGAATGGTGGTATGACGGCCAGCCTGACCACCGCCCGAGCCGGTCAGGTCGGCAGCGGCGTCCGGCGGGTACGGGGGCCCGCGCGAAGGACGCCGGAGGGCAGGCGCTTGCCGAGCAGTTCCTCGGCCAACTCGGCGACCTCGATCAGGGCGTCCAGGTCGATGCCGGTGTCGATGCCCATGTCGTGCAGCATGTGCACGGCCTCCTCGGTGGCCAGGTTGCCGCTGGCACCGGGCGCGTAGGGGCAGCCGCCGAGACCGCCGACGCTCGCGTCGAACTCGGTCACCCCCAACTCCAACGCGGTCAGCAGATTGGCCAGCGCGGTGCCCCGGGTGTTGTGGAAGTGCAGCAGCACCGGAATGTCCGCGTTGCGGTCGCGTACGGCGGTGAGCAGGTCACGGACCCGTCGGGGCGTACCCATGCCGGTGGTGTCGCCGAACGCGACGCGGTCGGCGCCGTCGCGGACCACCCGGTCCACGATGGCGGCGACCCGGCCCGGATCGATGTCACCCTCGTAGGGGCAGCCGAAGCTGGTCGCGATGATCACCTCGGCGCGGGCGCCGGCGCCGTGCAGCAGGTCGATCAGCTCGGCAATGCCGTCCAGCGACTCGTCGGTGGAGCGGTTGACGTTGCGCCGGTTGTGCGTGTCGCTGGCCGAGACGACCACCTCGATCTCGGTGAAGCCGGCCGCGAGGGCGCGCTGCGCGCCACGCGTGTTCGGCACCAGCGCCGAGTAACGCACCCCGTCGACCCGCTCCGCCCGCTGCCACACCTCGTCGGCGTCCGCCATCTGCGCAATGGCCTTGGGGTGCACGAACGACACGGCCTCGATCCGCCGCACGCCGGTGCGCGAGAGCGCGTCGAGCAGCCGCACCTTGGCATCCGTCGGGATCGGCTCCTCGTTCTGCAGCCCGTCGCGCGGCCCGACCTCTCGGATGGACACGTACTCCGGCATCTCCGCCATGCGGCCACCTCGCTGTGACACGTCCCTGTCGCTGACACCCCCAGCATGTCACGCCCACCCCCACCAGCGTTGATCAAGAGGTTTGCGTCGGGAACCGGGGCGGCCGCCGACGCAAACCTCTTGATCAACCGGGCGCGCGGGGTTCAGCGCATGCGGGAGACGATGGCGGTGTCGTAGTCGCCGGAGGTGAACTCCTCGTTCTCCAGCAACTCGGCGAAGAAGGGCAGGTTGTTCTTGGGGCCGGTCAGCTCGAAACGGGCCACCGCCGACCTGGCGCGGGTGATGGCCTCGGCGCGGGTCGGGGCGCTGACGATGAGTTTGGCCATCAGGCTGTCGTAGAACGGGGTGACGGTATTCCCCTCGACGTAGCCGGAGTCGACGCGTACGCCCTCGCCGGTCGGCTCGACCCAGGTCCTGATCGCGCCTGGGCCGGGCAGGAACCGCTTCGGGTCCTCGGCGTTGATCCGCAGCTCGATGGCGTGACCGCGCGGGGTCAGCGCGTCCGGGTCGAAGCCAGGGGCCAGGCCGGCGGCGACCCGGAGCTGCTCCTCGACCAGGTCGAGGCCGTAGACCAGCTCGGTCACCGGATGCTCCACCTGGAGCCGGGTGTTCATCTCCAGGAAGAAGAACTCCTCGGTGCCGGAGCCGCCCCGCTCGCCCGGTACCAGCAGACACTCGACCGTACCCGCGTTGCGGTAGTGCACCGCCTCGCCGGCGCGTACCGCGGCGGCCAGCAGGCGCGACCGCAGTTCCGGCGAGACGGCCGGCGAGGGTGACTCCTCCACCAACTTCTGGTTGCGCCGCTGCACCGAGCACTCCCGCTCGCCGAGGGCCACCACCCGGCCGTCGGCCAGGCCGAGGATCTGCACCTCGACGTGCCGCACCCGGGGAAAGTACCGCTCGATCAGCACCGAACCGTCACCGAACATCCGCTCGGCGAACGCACGCACCTTGTCGTACTCGGTGCGCAGCGCAGCCTCGTCGGTGGCCACGCCCATGCCCATGCCGCCGCCACCAGCGGCAGCCTTCACCATCACCGGGTAGCCGATCTCGGCCGCCGCGACGACCGCCGCCGCCAGGTCCGCCGCCGGCTCGGTGGTCCCGGCCGCCACCGGCACGCCGGCCGCAGCCATCAGGTTCCGCGCGTTGATCTTGTCACCCATGGCGGTGATCGCGTCCGCGCCGGGTCCGACCCAGATCAGGCCGCTGGCCTCGACGGTACGGGCGAAGTCGGCGTTCTCCGAGAGGAAGCCGTAGCCGGGGTGGATCGCCTGCGCGCCGGTCGACTTGGCGGCGGCGAGGATCGCCTCGGTGTTGCGGTAGCTCTGCGCCGGGTTGGCCGGGCCGATACAGACGGCCTCGTCGGCCTCGGCCACGAACGGCAGATCCGCGTCGGCTTCCGAGTGCACCGCGATCGCACGTACGCCCAGCCGCTTGGCGGTACGAATGATGCGGCGGGCGATCTCGCCCCGGTTGGCGACCAGCAGCGACTCGATCATGGTTCCTCCGAGCGTCCAGATGGTGGGATCGCGTGCTAGCGAACCACGCCACCCAGGATGCAAGGAAGGGCCCCCTGTTAACGCCTCGCGTATAGCAGGGGCCCCCTATTAACGGGCAGCGCGGATACGTGGGCGGTAACAGGCAGCGCGGAACGCGGGGAGCGTCAGGCGGGCTCGGTGGGGGCGAGCAGCGCGGCCAGGGTGGCGGCCCGCAGCAGTTCGGCCCGACGTCGACGATCGACCTCACCGCCGAGGAACGGAGTGGAGTTCATCAGGCCGAACGCGGCGTGCGCCAGCACCCGCGCCTCCCCGTCGGGCAGCCCGGGGTGCAGGGCGGTCAACACGGTGACCCACTCCTCGACGTACATCCGCTGGAGCCGGCGGATGCGCCGCCGGGGCTCCTCCGGGAGCCGGTCCAGCTCGTGCAGGTGCAGCGCGATGACGGCCGGGTTCGCCAGCGCGAACTCGACGTGGAAGTCGATCAGCGACTCCAGCACGGCACGCGGGTCGCCGGGGTGCGCGACGGACCGCTGCCGACCGCCCTCCAGCAGCCCCTCACTGACCGGCACCAGGGCCGCGACCAGCATCGCTTCCTTGCCGGCGAAGTGGTGGTAGAGCGCCGGGCCGGTCACCCCGGCAGCCGCGCCGATGTCGTCCATCGACACGCCGTGGTAGCCGCGGGAGGCGAACAGCCCCACCGCGATCTCCAGGATCTCGTCCTTGCGGGATCGGCGCCGTCCCGCCCCCGTGGCCCCGCTGTTCGCGCCTCGGGCCTGCTGCTCCAGCGTCACCGGGCAAGCCTAGACCCGACCGACCACAGCGTGCCGCCCTGGTTACCCGCCAGTCCGATTGCCGGGAACACCGCCTCCGGAGGCGGCCGGCCCGCGCTCCGCCGGCCTCCCCCGCAGGGCGGTCAGCCGAACCGACGCCAACCGTCCGTCAGCCGCCGGACCGCCGCTGGTCGAGGCCGGACCGCCGCTGGTTGAGGCCGGACAGCCGCAGTGCGATCCGCTGCCGGACCGGTGGCAGCACCGAGACCAGGCGCAGCAGCGCGTCCCGGGCCGGGCGCACCGAGGGTGGCGCGGTGGCGAGCCGGGTCAGCCGGTCGGCGAAGCCGGCCACCTCGTGGGCGAGCGGGCGGCGGCGGGCAGCGTACTCGTCGAGCCGGGTCTCGGGGGAGCCGGCCAGCACGTCGGCCAGGGTCTGCCCGAGGTCGACGGCGTCGCAGATGCCGAGGTTCATGCCCTGACCTCCGGCGGGGCTGTGCACGTGTCCGGCGTCGCCGGCCAGCAGCACCGGCCCGGCGCGGAACGTGCCGGCGACCCGGCGGTGCAGCCGGAACCGCGAGGACCAGAGCACCTCCCGCACCTGGTCCGGCCGCTGCCGGAGACCTCGCTCGTCGAGCAGCCGTTGCAGGTACGCCGCGTTCGGCTCGGCGGGTGGGTCGGTGACCGTGGCGACCAGGCGGACCCGCCCGTCGGGCAGGGGTGCCCAGACCAGCGGGCCACCCCGGGCGAGAAAGATCGACGCTCCGTCGCGGGGCAGGGCGCTGTCGACGCGTACGTCGGCCAGGACGAAGGACTCCTCGGAGCCCGCCGGGCCGGTGAACGGGATGCCGGCCAGCTCACGGACGGTGCTGTTGATGCCGTCGGCGCCGACGACCCACCGGGCGCGGACGGTGGTGCCGCCGAAGTCCGCCACCGTGCCGTCGCCGCCGTGGTGCAGCCCGGTCAGCCGGTACGGGCGCAGCACCCGCACCCCCGCCTCGGCCAGTCGCTCGGTGAGCACCTCTTCGGTCACCGACTGGGAGACCATCAACGCGTACCGGTGGCGGGTGGGCAGCCGGTCGAAGGGCACGGTGACCAGCGTCCGGTCCCGGTCGCGGACGGCGAACCGCGCCGAGCGCAGCCCGCGCGCCACCAGCGGCGCGCCGGCTCCGACCTGGTCGAGCACCTCCAGCGTGTACGCGTGCACGACCGCCGCCCGCGAGGTCACCGCCGGTGTTTCCCGCTGGTCGACCAGGGTCACCTCGACACCTCGACGGGCCAGGGTGAGCGCGGCGGTCAGCCCGGTCGGGCCGGCGCCGACTACCAGGACATCCGTTCGTTCGGGCAGCATGACGACCTCCCTGCGAGGGTTGCCAACGCTTGTTGGCCAACGCTTGTTGGCAACGTTAGGTCACCCCGCGCTGGCAAGTCAACACTCGTTGGCATACGGTCGGTCACATGACGGAAGGCGTACCCCAGCAGGAGCGGGAAGCGGCGGTGGAGCCGGCAGCCGGCGGCGGACGCGGGCGCAGCTCGGAGGCGACCCGGGCGGCCATCCTGCGGGCCGCCCGGGTCCGCTTCGCCGCCGACGGCTACGACCGGGCGACGATCCGGGCCATCGCCGCTGACGCGCGGATCGACCCGTCGATGGTGATGCGCTACTACGGCAGCAAGGAGGGGCTGTTCGCGGCGGCAGCCGAATTCGACCTGCGGCTGCCCGACCTGAGCGACGTGCCGACCGACCGCCTCGGCGAGGCGCTGGTCAGCTACTTCTTCACCCGGTGGGAGGGAGACGCCACGCTGCCGGCCCTGCTGCGCACGGCGAGCACCAACCCGAGCGGAGCTGAGCGGGTACGCGCGATCTTCGCCACCCAGCTCGGCACGGCCGTGGCCCGGATGATCGCCGACCCCACCGAGGCTCCCCGCCGGGCCGGCCTGGTCGCCAGCCAACTGCTCGGTGTGGCCCTGACCCGCTACGTGCTGCGGCTCCCTCCGATGGTGGACATCTCCCCGGCCGAGCTGATCGCCTGGCTGAGCCCCACCATCCAGCGCTACCTGCGCGCCCCAATCCCCGGGTGAACCCGATCCATCAACTCGGGTCGGGGCCCTGCACGACGGGCGCGCGGACCAGGTTGCCCCACTCGGTCCAGGACCCGTCGTAGTTGCGCACCTGCGGGTACCCCAGCAGGTGCCGCAGCACGAACCAGGTGTGGCTGGACCGCTCGCCGATCCGGCAGTACGCGATCACGTCGTCGTCCGCACTCAACCCGAGCTGGTCGGCGTAGATGGTGCGCAGCTCCTCGGCCGACTTGAACGTGCCGTCGTCGTTGGCGGCGGATTTCCACGGCTTGTTGACCGCGCCGGGAATGTGCCCACCGCGCAGCGCGCCCTCCTGCGGATAGTCCGGCATGTGCAGCATCTCGCCGGTGTACTCGCCCGGCGAACGCACGTCCACCAGCGGTCGGCCGGCGGCGATGTGCGCCGAAACCTCCTCGCGGAACGCCCGCACCGGCGCGTCGTCGCGCTGCGGCACCGGGTACTGGGCCCGAGGCCGGGCCGGCTTGTCGCGGGTCAACTCCCGCCCCTCGGCGATCCACTTCTGCCGGCCGCCGTCGAGCAGCCGCACGTCGCGGTGGCCGAAGAGAGTGAAGACCCAGAGGGCGTACGCGGCCCACCAGTTGAAGTTGTCGCCGTAGAAGACGATCGTGTCGTCGCGGCCGATGCCCTTGGCGGCACAGAGTTCGGCGAACCGTTCGGCGTCCAGGTAGTCCCGGGTCACCTGGTCGTTCAGCTCCAGATGCCAGTCGACCTTGACGGCACCGGGGATGTGGCCGCTGTCGTAGAGCAACACGTCCTCGTCGGACTCGACGACCACCAGCCCACTGTCGCCCAGGTGTTCAGCCAGCCAGTCGGTGGTGACCAGCCGCTGCGGGTCCGCGTACGACTGGAGTCGGGGATCGGGATCGTTTGGCACAGACATGATGCCCAAGGTACGCGCGATCCCCGGCCATCCATTGAGAATCGGGTGCAGCGGAAGCGGCACGTGACGCGTGACAGTGGCGAGACCCACCGACACCGAGGACTGCCATGACCGCACGGCCGCCAGGGGCCGCCCCACCGCCGGTGGACTTCGGCGAGTTCTACCAGGCGCACTTCCACCGCGTGGCGGTGCAGCTCTACGCGTACCTCGGTGACCACGCCGAGGCGCAGGACCTCACCCAGGAGGCGTTCTGCCGGACGCTGGAGCGCTGGGATCGGATCAGCGGATACGACGACCCGTCCGCCTTCGTCCGCCGGGTGGCCTGGAACCTGGCCACCAGTCGGCTGCGTCGGGTCCGCACCGCAGTCCGCCACCTCGCCCGGCAGCGGGAGGAGCACATGCCCGGCCCGAGCCCCGACCGCGTCGTGCTGCTGGCGGCACTCGCCACTCTGCCGACCGCCCAGCGCCAGGCCATCGTCCTGCACCACCTGGCCCAGCTCACCGTCGCGGAGATCGCCGACCAGCTCGGCGCACCGGAGGGGACCGTGAAGTCCTGGCTGTCGCGAGGTCGGGCGGCTCTGGCCCGTCACCTCACCGAGCGGCAGGAGGCCGGCCGTGCGTGAGATCAACCTGGACAAGCTGTTCGCCGAGTTCGAGGCGACCGCCGCGCCCACCTTCCGCCCACCCGGGGTGGCGGCGGCCCGACGCCGGGTGCACGATCGACGGCGTCGTCGCCGTGGCCTGCTCGCCGGCCTGGTCGCGCTGATACTGGCCGGCCCGGGAGCGTATGCCGTCGCCGACCGGGAGCGGGATGGTGATCCGCCCACTCCCACCCCGTCCCCCACACCTGACGGACGGCCGATCGAGCGGAAGGTGAACCCGGTGGGGGTCGCCGGAAGGCTGGACACGCTGCGGTTCGTCGACGCCCGGCACGGATGGGCGCTCTTCGACACCTGCGCTCCGACCGACGACCTCGGCCGGACCGACTGCCGGCGTGACCTCGCCCGTACCGCCGACGGGGGCGAGACCTGGCAGCGCACGCCGCTGCCGGACGCGGTGAACCGCCCGCTGCTGAGCGGACCGGTTCACCTGCTGCCGGTCGACGGCCGGACACTGACCGTGCGCGCAGGCGAGGGATACCTGGTCACCACCGACGGTGGCGCCTCCTTCACCGAGCACCCGCTGGGGTCTCCGCCGGAGGCCACCCGGCTCGGCGTGGCCAGCCGCAGCGGCTACCTGCTGCGGTGCCCGGACGGCAACGGCGTGTACGACCTCCCGTGCTCCCGCTACCGGCTTGCCCGGGTCGGCGCGGCGGCCACCCTGACCCAACCCCCACTGATCATGAACGGGGACGCCGCCCGGCAACTCGTCGAGGGCGGCGACGGCCGGCTCTGGGTGACCGTCCAGGAAGGCGACCGGTTGAGCGTGGTGGTCAGCAGCGACTCGGCATCCACCTGGCAGAAGCTGCCGGTCGTGCGGGGCGCCGCGCGCCTGCTGGTCTCCCCGGACGGCCAACACCTCTGGCTGGTCGGCATGGGCGACACGGAGTACAGCGTGTCGACGACGAAGCGCGTCTGGCAGTTGGTCGACGACTCGTGGCGGGAGCGGGTCGAGCTACCGCCCGACACGAACTCGGTGGCCGCGATCAACGGTGGCCTGCTGGCGGTGACCAGCGCATACGGCAACATCGGCTACTGGACGGGCGAGCGTTACATCGACGCACCCGAGCCCCGCAAGCGGTTCGGTAACGGCGAGGACTCACCCTCGGTGCAGATACTCCCCGACGACACCATCGTCATCACCACCCCGACCACCACCATCCTCGGCCCCGGCACCGCCCAGAACCGCACCTGGACCCGCCTCCTCCACTGACCGCCCCTTGGCTCACATTGATCAAGAAGTTCTGGTCGGGTTCGCCGGGCGAACCTGACCAGAACTTCTTGATCAACGCGGTGGGGAGGGTGGGAGCGGGGTGAGGGTGGGGCGCTTGGCGGTGCGGGTGTCGCCGGATGAGCGGCCGGTGAGGCGGCGCTTGATCCAGGGGGCCAGGTGTTGGCCGGCCCAGCGCAGGTCGGCCGTGCGCGCCGACAGCCACGCGGTGGGCTCCGGGTTCGGCGGCACCAGCAGCCACTCCTCGTCGCAGCCGACGCCGAGCGCGCTGAGCACCTGGCCGGCGACGCGGCGGTGCCCGGCCGGCGAGAGATGCAGCCGGTCGGTGCTCCACAGCATCGGGTTGAGGTACGTGTCGTCGGCGTACAGGTCGACCATGATCGCGCCGTGCCGCTCGGCGGTCTCTCCGACGGCGCGGTTGAGCAGGGCGACCCGGGGAGCGATCAGCCGCTGACCGGGCAGCCGTGCCATCAGGTCGGCGAACCGGAACAGCACCACGTCGGCGCCGCACCCGCGCAGCCGGCCGATCACCTTGTCATAGCGGCTGACCAGGGCCTCCGGGTCGAAGCTGCGGCGCAGCACGTCGTTACCGCCCGCCGCGAAACTGATCAGGTCGGGCTTCATCGCCAGCGCGGCCGGCACCTGCTCGGCCAGCACGCTCGGAAAGGTCCGGCCCCGGATGGCCAGGTTGGCGTACGCGAAGTCGGGGCCCACCTCGGCGGCCAGCCTGGTGGCGACCAGATCCGCCCAGCCCCGGAAACTGCCGTCCGGATAGGCGTCGTCCAGGCCCTCAGTGAAGCTGTCCCCGACCGCGACGAAACTGCGCCAGCGCACTGCGACTCCTTCGGAGTAAGGAGGGGCACCTTGTTAACGCCTGCGGTAGTAGCGGGGCCCCCTCTTAACACCCGGAAGTCTGGCACCGCGCCCGCTCACCGGTCTGCCCCGCAGCCGGGAACGTGTCGGAGGTCATCCACACTGCCAGTGTGATGATCTCAATTCCGCCGGGACGGGTGACGCTGTCGGATCGGCGTACCCAGCGTCGGTGGTCGGTCGAGGTCGAGGCGTACCAGATCGCCGCCTTTGCGGTGACCCAGGCGGAGTACGCGCTGGTCACCGACGCGCGACCCAGCGCGGCGCGCGGTGATCGACTGCCGGTCGAGAGCGTCTCCTGGTGGGACGCGATCCGCTTCTGCAACGCCCGCTCGCAGTTGGAAGGGCTACGGCCTGCCTACCGGCTCGACGCGAAAGACATCGAGAACGGCGAGGCCGTCCGGTGGGACGACGCCGCCGACGGGTACCGGCTGCCCACCGAGGCCGAATGGGAGTACGCCTGCCGGGCCGGCACCACCGGACCGCGATACGGGCCGCTCGACGAGATCGCCTGGTACCGCGACAACTCCGGCGGACGCCCGCACGAGGTGGGCGGACGACAGCCGAACGCCTGGGGCCTGTACGACATGTTGGGCAACGTGTGGGACTGGTGCTGGGACGTCTACGACGCGGAGGTCTACGGCAGCTACCGGGTGCTGCGTGGCGGCGGCTGGTTCGACGAGCACTGGAGTTGCCGCGCCTCGGTACGCCGCCGCAGCCACCCGACGTTCGCCGTCGACGACGTGGGTTTCCGGCTGGCCCGCTCCGGGTGAGCGGGACAACGCAGCGGGCCCGTCACGAGTAGTGTCCTGAACCACACACCCCGCTGACCCGAAGGATTCTGCTGTGGCCATTGGTCGTCGCTGGCTGTCGCGGGCAGCCGTTGCCGCACTGCTTCTCGCCGGGATCGCTGTCCCCTCCGCTCCAGCCTCGGCGGTGGATCCGGATCCGGCGTTCACCTTCGAGCTGACCGGCACGACGGTTCCGGTGGGGATCAGGAAGAAAACGGCTCACCTGAAGGTGACAAACCTGGCCGACCAGACCCCGACCGAGGTCCTGTTCCGGGTCCGGCCCATCGAACCACCGGACTGGTCCGACAAGGCCTCCCTCGACTGGGAGGAACGGGGTGCCTCCGGCGACTGTGACGGCGACAGCGGAAGCTGGTACTGCAGCATCACGAAGGACTGGCGGTCGGAGTTGCTGCCGGCACCCGGCGGAACGGCGGACATTCCAGTCGCCATCAACGTCCGGGGGACGCCGGAGCCCTTCGAAGGCAGGGTCGTGATCGAGGTCGGCCTGACCTGGGGTGACCGCACGACGGAAGTCACCGAGAGAAAAGAGTTCACGCTCGCCTTCGTCGACGACACCGCAGCCGACCTGTCGGTGGTGGCGCCGGACGTGAAGCAGTCTGTGCGCACCGGTGCGAGCGGCCAGCTCGAATCCACCGGAACGTTGAACCCGGGTGAGACGGGCGCGGTGCGGTACCGGATCGTCAACCAGGGCCGCAAGGCGGTCAGCGGTGTCACCGCCACTGTGCGGCTGCCCGAGGGCGTGACGTTCACCCGGCCCCCACAGGAGTGCGCGATCGACGACGACGGACGGTCGGCGGTCTGCACCTACGACTCACTCGCGCTCGTACCGGCCGACCAGGACACCGACCCGAACGACAGCATCCACTCGGCCGTCGAGCTGCACAACCTGGTGACGGTGCCGGCCGACATCAAGGCACCGGTCACCCTGACCGGCGGAATGGTGCAGGTCGAGGGCCTGACCAGCGACGTCGACGCCCGCTCCGGTCCGCAGCGGACGGTGCTGCCGGCGAACGCCGTAGCCGTACCGGCAGCCGACGTCGACGCCAGCGACAACCAGGACGGATTCGCCGTCGTGGTCGCCGTAACCGCAGACGACGGAGACGGCGGCGGGGGTGGTTTGCCGGTCACCGGGCCGCAGGCCGGGCCGCTCGCCGGAGCCGGTCTCGCCATCGTCGCGGCGGGCATCGTGCTGCTGCTCGCCCGACGCCGCCGATCGGTCGCGTTCGTCTCCGGTGACGACACAACCGCTTCCTGAGCTGTCCTTCCCGCACAGCCTGATCCGCTCCGGGCGGCCCCGAGCCCGCTCCGGGTCAGGCTGTGCGGCAGCGGCCGGTGCACGCCGGCGGCAGGGCGAGCGCCGGGCGACGGTACGGACCCCACGCCACGAACCGCTGGAACAGCTCGCGTGGGGTTGGGCCGCCCTCCGGGTCCAGCCGGAACAGGTCGTGGGTCGCCTCGTAGTACAGCCCGGACAGGTAGACAGCCAGGTCCAGCCGGCGGTTGTCGTACTCGACGCGGAGCAGCAGCCGCGCCTCGGCGCATGGCCAGGTCAGCCCGCAGGCGCGGCACAACCACAGTGGGCGTAGCGGCAGATGCTGCGGGCCGTCCAGCGGGTGACGCCGGGGCCGCTCGGCCGCCGGTCCGCGACGCGGCACCGGCATTCCGACCGCCCGACCATGAGACGGTACGACCGGCGGCACGGCCGCATCAGGACGCGGTACGGGTGGCTGGTTCGGGTCGGGCATCTCCACCTCCTGCGGCGAAAGGGAGGGGCCGCCCCCCAGGGGGAGTGCGGGACGGCCCCGGCGCAGCCCCACCCCGTCCCCGATGGATGGGAGCAGGACCGCCAGGTGACAGTTTGGTGACCGCACGACTACTGTCGGAAGGCATTCATGCTGGTCGTGGCGATGCCGATCGGGGCCGGGAAGCCATCCGAGCAGCCGAGGAGATCGTGGAGGCGTTGTGGAATCCGAGCCGACCGCCGAGCTGATCCGGGCGCAGCTGCGCCGACTGCGACTGGCCGCCGAGCTGACCCAGGAAGATTTCGGCAAGCAGGTGCACTTCTCCGGCTCGCAGATCTCCGCGATCGAGCTGGGGCAGCGCCCGTACGATCGGCTCTTCCTCAAGCGGGCCGACGAGGTGCTCAACAGCGACGGCCTCCTGCTCGGGCTGCTGCGCATCGCCGAACTGCACGGCCAGCCGCACTTCCTACGGCCCTGGCTGGACGCCGAACGCGTCGCTCAACAGCTGCGCTGCTACCACCCGACGCTGGTCCCCGGGCTGCTCCAGACCGAGCACTACGCCCGCGCAATGATCCGCGCCGACGACATGTTCAGCGACGACGAGGTGGAGCGGCGGCTGGCGGTGCGGATGGACCGGCAGGCGATCCTGACCCGGCCGAACAACCCGCCGATCCTGATCGCGGTGATCGAGGAGGCCACGCTACGTCGGGCCGACGAGAGCTTCCGGGGCATCATGACGCAGCAGATCGGGCACCTGCTCGACTGCGTGAAGCGCGGCGGTGTGCTGATCCACATCATCCCGGTCGAGGCCAGCGTCCATGTCGGACTCGACGGCCCACTCACCCTGGCTCGGGGGGCCGAGGGCGACTGGGTCGGTTACCTGGAGAACCAGGTCGGCGGCGCGACCATCGACAGGGCCGACGAAATCGCTACGCTGCTATCGAGATGGGAGGGCATCCGCAGCGTGGCCCTCCCCAAGGGACAGTCCGAGCTGCTGATGAAGGAAGTGATGGAGTCATGGTCCACGATCTGACCGGCGCGACCTGGCGCAAGTCCACCCGCAGCGGCACCAGCGAATGCGTCGAGGTGGCCGACAACCTGCCCGGTGTGGTCGGCGTACGCAACAGCAAGGACGCCACCGGCCCGGCGCTCGCCTTCGCCCCGCCCGCCTGGCGCTCCTTCGTCGAACACGCCAAGCGCCGCTGACCCGGGCGCGCATACCCGGGGTCAGCGCGACGCCACCGTCAGCACCGCGTCGACGAACTCCTGCGGGGCCTCCTGCGGCAGGTTGTGCCCCACCCCGCCGCTGACCGTGCGGTGCTCGTACGGGCCGGTGAACTGCTTGGCGTAGACCGCGGGCTCCAGGTGCGGCGCCCCGTTGGCGTCCCCTTCGAGGCTGATCGTCGGCACCGTGATGGTCGGCTTGTCGGCCAGCTTGTCCTCCAGGTCCGCAAAAGCCGGCTCGCCGTCGGCGAGGCCCAGCCGCCACCGGTAGTTGTGGATCACGATGTCGACGTGATCCGGGTTGTCGAACGCGGCGGCGCTGCGATCGAAGGTGGCGTCGTCGAAATCCCACTTCGGCGAGGCCGTCCGCCAGATCAGCTTGGCGAAGTCGTACGTGTTCCTCGCGTAGCCTTCCCGGCCGCGATCGGTGGCGAAGTAGAACTGGTACCACCAGGCGTGCTCGGCCACGGGGGGCAGCGGTATCCCGCCGGACGCCTGGCCGTCGATCAGGTAGCCGCTCACCGCGACCAGGCCCCGGCAGCGCTCCGGCCAGAGCGCGGCCACGATGTCCGCCGTCCTGGCTCCCCAGTCGAACCCGGCCAGCGTCGCCTGCTCGATCCCGAGAGCGTCCAGGAACGCGATGGCGTCGACCGCCAGGGCAGCCGGTTGACCGTTGCGCACCGCGTCGGCGGATCGGAACCGGGTGCTCCCGTACCCCCGGGCGTACGGGACCAGCACCCGGTGCCCGGCCGCCGTCAGCAGCGGTGTCGCGGCGGCGAAGCTGTGGATGTCGTACGGCCAACCGTGCAGCAGCAGCACGACCGGACCGTCCGGTGGACCGGTGTCGACGTATCCGACGTCGAGGACACCGGCGTCGATCTGCCGCACGTCATCGAACAACGGTCTGCTCCTTGCGCTCGGCGGGTGGTTCCCCCGGACCGTAGGGCGTCGCGATGCGCACCGGCAGCGGTTCCGCCAAGGACGAGTTGCCCGGGCGTCAGCTGCTTAGGATGCGCCGTCAACCTGCCCGGTCCGCCACCTGGCTGCGGCGGAGCAGGTCGAGCAGCCCATGCCCGTCCTCGATCCGGGCATCCGGCGACACCTCGGGGTGCTCCGGTTCCCGGTCGGTGCGGGGCGAGCGCATCAGGATGGCCGCCCCGGTGCCGGCCCGCCGGGCACAGGCGACGTCCCGGTGCAGGCTGTCCCCGACGAACCAGCACTCCCCGATCGGTACGCCGATCGCCTCGGCGGCCAGCTGCGCAAAGCGCGGATTGGGTTTACGCAGCCCCGTCTCGTCGCTGTAGAACTCGGCCTCGAAGAGCCCGGAGAGCCCGGCGGCGGCGAGGAAGTCACGATGGGCAGCACCGCAAAAGGTGTTGCTGACCACCGCCATCGGCACTCCCGCGTCGGCGGCTACCCGGAGGGCCTCGGGGATGCCGGGGCGCACCTCCCATTCGATGCGCCACGTCCAGGCGTACGCCAGGGGAGTCGCCTCCCGCTCGACGGCGGCCCGCGCCGCCTCGGGCCAGCCATGGGTGACGAAGTCGGCCCACACCCGGTTGTGCGGCAGCTCGATCGGCTCCGCCGAGGCGCTGATCTCGTCCCGCCACAGCGAGTACGCCCGCGCGCCCTCGATCAGATCGGCGGTGATCCGCTCCTCGGACACCTCCCCACCGACCACCTCAGCGACCCGCCGCACCATCTCCGGAGTCGCCGCCCCGCCCGCCGGCGCATCCGCCAGCACCCCGCCAAAATCCAGCAACAGTCCACCAGCCGCCCGCATCATGCGCCCATCCTCGCGTAATCCCGCTCCGGGTGCGGTGTTAAGAGGTGCGGTGTTAAGAGGGGGCCCCTGCTCTACCGGAGGCGTTAACAAGGGCCCCTTCCTTTTTCGTTCGCCTACCGGCAATCGTCGGTCGTACGCTGCGCCAATGCTGCTGCGGATGTCGACATCGCTGATCCGGACGCTGCGCGAGGACCCGGCCGACGCGGAGGTGCCGAGCCATCGGCTGCTGCTGCGCGCCGGCTACATCCGCCGGGCCGCGCCGGGCGGCTACACCTGGCTGCCGCTGGGCAGGCTGGTGCTGGACCGGATCAGCGAGATCATCCGGGCCGAGATGACCGCGATCGGCGACCAGGAGGTGCACTTCCCGGCGCTGCTGCCGGCCGAGCCGTACCGCACCAGTGGCCGGTGGACGGAGTACGGCGATGACATCTTCACCCTGGCCGATCGGCGGGGGGCCGAGCATCTGCTCGCGCCCACCCACGAGGAGTTGGCCGCGCTGCTGGTGAAGGATCTGTTCACCTCGTACCGCGATTTTCCGGTGACGTTGTTCCAGATCCAGACCAAGTTCCGCGACGAGGCCCGGCCCCGCGCCGGGCTGCTGCGCGGACGCGAGTTCCTGATGAAGGACGCGTACTCCTTCGACCTGGACGAGGCGGGCCTGCGGGCGGCGTACGAACGGCACCGGGACGGCTACCGGCGGATCTTCGACCGGCTGGGCCTGGACTACACCGTGGTGCACGCGATGTCAGGAGCGATGGGCGGTTCGGCGTCGGAGGAGTTCCTGGCCACCACACCGGTCGGTGAGGACACCTACGTGGGGTGCACCGACTGCGACTACGCCGCCAACACCGAGGCGGTCACCACGCCCGCCCCGGCGGCCGGCGACCCGCAGGCCCGACCGGCGACCGAGGTGCACGACACCCCCGAGACGCCGACCATCGCCAGCCTGGTCGCGCTCGCCAACGCCCGCCGGCTCGCCGGCCGGGACGACTGGACGGCCGCCGACACCCTGAAGAACGTGGTGCTGACCGTTCGCCGGCCCGCCGCCGAGACGGCCGAGTTGCTGGTGATCGGGGTACCCGGCGATCGGGAGGTGGACCTGAAGCGGTTGGCCGCCGCGCTGGCGCCGGCCACCGTGGACGTCTTCGACGCCTGGCACGAACACCCCGAACTGGTCCGCGGGTACCTCGGGCCGCAGGTCTTCGACAAGCTCGGCGTGCGCTATCTGGTCGACCCCCGGGTCGTGCCGGGTACCGCCTGGCTGACCGGCGCGAACGAGCCGGGCCGGCACGCCACCAACGTGGTGTGCGGCCGGGACTTCACTCCCGGCGGCACGGTCGAGGCCGCCGAGGTGCGGCCCGGTGATCCCTGTCCGGCCTGCGTCACCGGCCGGCTGACCATGCGCCGAGGCATCGAGATCGGACACATATTTCAGCTTGGCCGCCGCTACACCGACGCCTTCGCCGTCGACGTGCTCGGCCCACAGGGCAAGCCGGTCCGTCCGACCATGGGCTGCTACGGCATCGGGGTCTCCCGGGCGGTGGCGGCGATCGCCGAACAGCACCACGACGAGCAGGGACTGGTATGGCCGGCCTCGGTCGCCCCGGCCGACGTGCACCTGGTGGCCGCCGGCAAGGGTCCGCAGGTGGACGTGGCGCTCGACCTCGGTACCCGGCTGGCCGCCGCCGGCCTGCGGGTGCTGGTCGACGACCGCGCCGGGGTGTCCGCCGGGGTGAAGTTCACCGACGCCGAGCTGATCGGCATCCCACGCACCGTCGTCATCGGACGCCGACTGGCGCAGGGGTACGTCGAGCTGCGTGACCGGGCGAGCGCCGAGCGCACCGATCTCCCGTTGGAGGACCTGGCGGAGCGTCTAATGAGTGAGGTAGGCAGAAACGTGGTGTAGCCGTCACGTGACGGGGTACCGCAGTTCGATCAGCTGAATGTTGTCTGGAGGTTCTCTGATGACCGGTTACCGGGTCGCCGACGTGATGACCAGGCAGGTGATCTACCTGTCGGCGGAGACCACCCTCGATGAGGCGGCCAGGGTGATGAAGGAGGCCGACATCGGCGACGTCGTCGTCACCGATGGCGCCAACCTGGCCGGCATCCTGACCGACCGGGACATCGTGGTACGCGCGGTGGCCGAGAACGCCGCCGCGAACACCACCACCATCGCCTCGATCGTCACTCGGGAGGTCGTGATGATCGAGCAGTTCTGCACCGCCTCGGAGGCCGCGTCGCTGATGCGCGAGCGGGGCATCCGCCGGGTGCTGGTCTGCGACAGCGAGCGCAAGCTGGTCGGCATCGTCTCCCTGGGCGACCTCGCGATGCAGCTCGATCCCACCTCCGCCCTCAGCGAGATCAGTGAACAGTAAGGAAGGGCCCCTTGTTAACGCCTCAGGTAGAGCAGGGGTCCCCTGTTAACACTCCGGGGAGGCGGCAAGGAGCGGCGCCGGTAGCCTGGCGGAATGCCCGAGATGCCGAGCAAGCTGGCCGAGATCGTCGAGGAGTTCGCCGCCGCGCCACGTGAGGTGGTGGTGGAGATGCTGCTGGAGTTCTCCGACGCCGTGCCACCGCTGCCCGCCGGGCATCCGGGTCACGAGGGCATGGAGCAGGTCGTCGAGTGCCAGACGCCGTTCTTCCTACGTGCCGAGGTGACCCCACAGGGCACCGTACGCACCCTGTTCGACTGCCCGCCGGAGGCGCCCACCACCCGTGCGTTCGCCGGCATCCTCGCCGAGGGGCTGGCCGACGCCAGCGCGGAGCAGGTGCTCGCCGTGCCGGACGACCTGTACCAGCGGATGGGTCTGGCCCAGGCGATCAGCCCCCTGCGGGTACGCGGTGGCACCGCCATCCTCGCCCGGCTCAAGCGGCAGGTCCGGGAACAGATCGGCTGACCAGCGGGTTGGTACCGGTCATGGAGATCGACATCTACGCCGACGTGGTCTGCCCCTGGTGCTGGATCGGCCGGCGGCGGTTGGAGCAGGCCCTGGCGTCGTACGACGGCAAGGTCACGGTCCGTCACCGCCCCTTCCAGCTCGACCCGTCGCCGGTGACCTCGCCGCGCCTGACCCTCGATGCGCTGGCCGGGAAGTTCGGCGGACCGGAGCGGGCCAAGCAGATGGCCGCCCAGGTCACCGACGTCGGCGCGAGTGTCGGTCTGGAGCTCAACTACGAGCGGGCGATCTCGGCCAACACCTTCGACGCGCACCGGTTGATCGAGTGGGCCGAGCAGCGGGGTCGTGGTGCCGAGATGGTCGAGGCCCTGCACCGGGCCCACTTCACCGACGGCGTCGACATCGGGTCCCGGGCGGCGCTCGCCGAGACGGCCGCCGGAGTTGGACTCGACGGCGACGACGCCCGACGCTTTCTCGACTCGAACGAGGGGGTGGCCGAGCTGAACTCCGAACTGGCCGCCGCCCGGGAACTCGGCGTGACCAGCGTGCCCACCTTCGTGCTCGCCGGAAAGTACGCGGTCACCGGAGCCCAGGAGCCGGCCACTCTGCTCGCCGCCCTCGCCGAGGTCGAGCAGCGCGAGGCCGCCGACTGAGCCGGCACACCTATCGACGCCGTTGATGTTTCACGTGCAACAGCATCGACATTCGTCGACGCTCAGGCCGGCCTGGCCAGGTCCTCCACCACGCGGGCGTTGGGCAACACGGCCAGCGCCGGGCCCGGCAGCGCGATCTTGCTGTGCCGTACGCCCGACCCGACGACCACGTACGGCGTCGCCGCCACCCGCGCGTCGACCAGGATCGGCCACTGCAACGGCAGCCCGATCGGGGTGATCCCGCCGTACTCCATGCCGGTCAACTCGACCGCGTCGGCCATCGGGGCGAAGCTGGCCTTGCGCACGTCCAGCGCCCGCCGGGCCATCCCGTTGACGTCGGCGCGGGTGGTGGCGAGCACCAGGCAGGCTGCGTACCGGATCACCCCGTCACGCTTGCCGGCGACCACCACGCAGTTGGCCGACTCCTCCAGCCGCACCTCGTACGCGGCGCAGAAGGCCGCGGTGTCGGCGAGATCGGCGTCGATCGGCGCGACCAGCACCGCGTCGACGTCCACCGGGGCATCGGCGGGCCACTGGGCCAGCGCGGCGGCGACCGGCGGTGCCAGCAGGTCGGTGCGGGTGCGGGCCGGCTCGGTCTTCAACGTTCCCATCACGCCTGAGATCGTCGCATCCGAGCCAGCCGGCCGGACAACCAGCCGGCCGGACAACCAGCCGGCCGGACAGGGGCCAGCCGCCGCAGGTCAGTCGTTGGTCAGGAAGCCGTGCCTCTCCAGCATGGCCCGGTCCCGGGACACCGCCATCTCCTCCGCCCGTTCGGCCTGGACCCGACGCATCTCGACATCCTCCAGCGCATGCCGGACGGCGAGCCGGATCACCCCGTAGAGGAAGACGAACCCGCAGACGTACAGGAGGCTGGTGACCACGAAGGTGAGCATGAGCCGAAGGTAGGGCGAACGTGAACGGGAGCAGGTGTCATCTTGCGACCGTTCGCCCGTACGTGTCGGTGAGGTAGTCGACCCAGGTACGCCGCCCGGTCGGACGGGCTTCGGTGACCAGTCCACCGGAGCGCAGCTCCCGGCCGAGCCGACCGGGGAACCGGATCGGCAGCAGCGGGCGTCGGGATCGGCGGGCCTGCCGCCAGGTACGCACCGCGTCGTCGAAGCGCAGCACCTCGGGTCCGCCGAACTCCACGATGCCGCCCTGCGCTCCGGAGCGGAGCAGCTCGATCAGCTCTCCGGCCACCTCGCCCGGGTCCACCGGCTGGGCCAGCACCGCCCGGTCGCCGATCACCGGCCCGAGCTTGCTGGACATCCGCAGCAGTTCGTCGAGGAACTGCGGGAACTGGGTGGCCCGCAACACCGTCCACGGCACCTCGCCGGCGGCCACCACCTGCTCGGCGGCCAGCTTGTGGCGGTAGTACGAGTAGGGCACCCGGTCCACGCCCACGATCGAGACGTACACCAGGTGCTGCACCCCGGCCGTCGCCGCCGCGCCGACCAGTCGGCGGGTGCCGAGCACGTCGACCTGATGGGTTCGACGGGTCGGCGACGACGCCAGGTGCAGCACCGCGTCGACCCCGGACACGGCCTCGTCGACGCCCGCACCGGTGGCCAGGTCCGCCACCACCCACCGCACCCCGGATCCGGTACGCGCCCGCCGGCTGGTGGCCCGCACCTCGAACCCCTCGGCGACCAGTCGGGGCAGCACCGCCCCGCCCAGCGTGCCCCCTGCTCCAGTGACCAGTACGCGCATCTCGACCTCCCTCGTCAGTTGCCCGGACGACGGATCCTGGCGCCCAGGACGTGACAGTCGTGAGCCCGATCACCGAGCCAGGTCGAGGGCCGTGATCAGTACGAAGAAGACGATGACCGCCTCGCTGACCAGCCAGGAATGGCTGTCCGCCCAGTCCCGGATCCGGGGCAGCACCGCCGCCGCCCGGCGTCCGAGCAGCAGCAGGGCCAGCAGCGGAAGGGCGAGCAGGGTCAGGGTCAGCAGCACGAACGGCAGCAGGTGCCACCAGGCCAGGTCGTGCCGAGCGGCACTGGCACCGACGGTGGCCATGGTCAGGTCGTTGGAGGGCATGGCCACGAAGAGCGTCAGGCCGACCTTGAGCGCGTACCCGGGGCTGGCGTGCTGGAGCCGACCCATCCAGCGAGGTGGTCCGGAGTGCCGGCGCAGGTAGACCACCACCGCCAGCACGACCAGCAGGACCAGGACGAACCAGTCGATGGCCCGCTCAACGCCGCCGTCCCGGCCACCACCCCCAAGACTGATCTTGAATAGGCGGACCGCCAGCCAGGCCAGTGTCGTACCGCCGCCGACCACGATCGCCGCGCCTGCCAGGTAGCCCAGCGAGGCGGCCCGTGGCCGGTCGGACGAGGCGAAGAAGACCGCCGCCACCAGCTGGGTCCCGGCGACCATCACCACGGCCAACGGCAGCAGCGTCAGAAAACTCATCGCCCGCCCATCCTCGCGGCTATCCCCGGCGAACGCGGTTGTTTCGGCACATCAGCGACGCTCGCGGGGCACCACCCGGCACATCAGCGACGCTCGCCGGGCACCACCCGGCCGGCCAGCAGCGCACCGACCAACGCGAGCCCGGCGGCCACCACGAGGGTCACCGCGTAGCTGACCCGGCCGGGCGCGGCCCCGACGGCGAGCACCGCACCGGTCAACGCCAGCACGGTCGCCGCCGCCAGCGAGTCGGACAGCTGCAGGGACGAACTGTTGCGCCCCTGCTCACCGGGGACGGACAGCTCCAGGGTGAGCGCCGACAGCGACGGGTAGAGCAGGCCCATGCCGAGCCCGGCCACCGCCCAGCCGAGCACACCCGCCCAGACCGGCACCGCCGGGACCACGGATGTCCCCACCACCGCGGTCCCCACCGTGATGCAGGCGAGGCCGGCTCTCGGCAGGGTGCCCTGCGACGGTGGCGTCCGGATCCGTCCCTGCGCCCACGAGCCGAGCGACCAGGCGAGCGCGCCGGTGGTCAGCACCAGACCCGCCGCCGTCGGCGAGAACCCGCGTTCCCGGGACAGCATCAGTGGAATCACCACCTCCGCGCCGACGAACGCGCCCGACGCCAGCCCGCGCAGCCCGACCACGGTCGGCAGGCCCCGAGCTGCTCGCAGGAACCCGGTGGGCAGCAGCCGCGCCGCACAGACCAACAACCCGACCAGGGCGAGCCCGACCGGCAACACGGCGGCGAGACCGCGCTGCTGACCCCCGATGTGCAACAGTGCGGCGCTCACCCCCGCCCCGCACGCCCAGCCGATCCGGGCACCCGCACCGGCCGGCGAGACGGCCGCACCCGGCGCGCGGACCACGCGCAGCCCGGGATGGACCAGCAACACCGCCGGCACCGCCACCACCGGCACCGCCAGGAAGACCCACCGCCAGCCGAAGTGCTCCACGACCAGTCCGGCAACCACCGGTCCGACCAGTGACGGGACGACCCACGCGGCGGCGAACGCGGCGAATATCCGCCGGTGCAGCCGCTCCGGGTACGCCTGCGCGACGATCACGTACAGCGCCACCGACAGCAGGCCAGAGCCGAATCCCTGCACGATCCGGCCCACCACGAGCATCCCCATGGCGGTGGCCGCACCGGCGAGCAGCAGACCGACGACGAACCCGGCCAGGCCGGACCACATGGGCGCCCGGGGGCCCCGGAGGTCACACCAGATGCCGGAGAGCACCATCGCCACCACCCCGGCGGCGAACGGGCCGCCGAAGGCGATCCCGTAGAGCGCCAGCCCGTCCAGCGCGCGGGCGACGGTCGGCATGGCGGTGCCGACCGCCAGTGCCTCGAACGCCAGCATCGAGACCAGCGCGACACTGCCCACCGTCATCGCCCGCAGTCGGGGGGCGAAGAGCGAATCGGCTCGCGCCGAGTGCGGGGCGATCACCATGGGGCAAGCCTCGAACCTCAACCCGTCTTCAGGTCAAGGGTGACCCCGCTTACCCTCAGGCGGTCTCCAGTGCCTCCCCTACTCCTTTGGCCAGGCCCGACAAATGCTGGTCGGCCAGCAGATGCCCGGCCGTGATCACCAGTGCCAACGGCCACTCGATCACCTGAAGCGCGGTGAGCACCCCGATCCCCGCGTAGTAGGCGATCTTGTCAGGCGGCGGCACCGCCACCTGGCCGAGCAAGGGGACGTCCACCCGTCGGGTGAACGCCCGCAGCGTCTCGTGCGTCCCACTGAGCTCTCGTGTGAATGCACTCATCTCGCCTCCCCGTGACGACGGCGGCCACCCCCGGGATTCCACCGGCGACGCCGTCCATGCCCGCCCCACCAGGAAACTTCCCCCTCCCGGCAGGGCATAAGGGACGTCCGGCTGGGAAGCCATGCCGCCGGGCACGAACGGTAGGAGGCAAGATGCGGCTTGGCGCCGTCCCCGTACCACCCGTGGTGGACGACGCCTCCCGCAGCGTGGCTGCCGCCGCCACCCGGCTGGCCCGCGCGGTCGGGCTGACCAGCCGGCGGATCTGGTCCCGCCCCGGGCGGCACCACATCGAGGTGCACGGCGTCTGCCAGGACGGCGGCGACACGCTGGCCAGCCAGGTCGAGACGGCGCTGGAGCGGATGCCCGGGGTGCTCTGGGCCCGGGTCAACGCACCCTCCGGCCGGGTGGTCGTCGCGGTCGACACGCCAGGACCGAAGGTACGGGAACTCGTCGCCACCATCTCCCGGGTGGAGCGCAGCTGCCCACACGAGCCGGACCCGGAGATCCCACCGCCACATCCGCCCGAGGAGGGCCCCCGCACCCCGCGTACCCTCGGCGCGCTCGCCTCCGACGCGCTCGGGCTGACCATCTCCGCGGCCACCCGGATCCTGCCCGTCACTCCGATCCCCGGCGAGGTCGCCGGCCTGCTCACCGCCATCGACCTGCATCCGAAGCTGCACGCCCTCGCCGGGCTTGGCCTGCGCCGCGACCCTCGCGCCGACCTCCTCTTCCCGCTCACCGAGGCGGTCGTGCAGGGCCTCACCGGCGGCTGGACCGGCATAGTTCTCGACGGAGCGCAGCGGATCGTGCAGTGGGGTGAGGGGCTGGCCCAGTTGCGGGCCTGGGAGAAGGCCGAGCCCCGGCTCACCGGAAAACCGGACCGCGCCGTCGCCCGCACGCCCGCCTACGAGCGCCCCTGCCCGAAGCCGGACGGCCCCGTCGAGCGGTACATCAACCGGATGCTCGGCGGCGGCGCGGCGGCCTTCGCCGCGGCGACGCCCGTGGTCGGTGCGAAGCGGGCCGCCGCCCTGGGCCTGTCCGCGCTACCCAAGGCACCGGGCAGCGGACGCGAGGGGTACGCCGCCCAACTCGGTCGAATCCTCGCCAGACGCGGCGTCATCGCGATGGACCGCAGCGTGCTACGTGAACTCGACCGGATCGACACGCTGATCCTGGATGCCCGGGTGCTCGGCTCGGACCGGGGCGTACTGGTCGACCTGGCCCCCCTGCCCGGCGCCGACACCTCCCAGGTGGCAGCGCGAGCGTTCACCCTCTTCGAGCCCACCGCCCCGACCGACGTACGCCAGCTCGACGGCTGGCGGCTCGGCCCGCTGGACCGGCTCGACGTGCGCAACCCCGGCGACAGCGACGACAGCCGGCGGTTGCGCGAGCACGGTGGCAACCTGCTCGGCCTCGCCCAGGGCGACGCCCTCACCGCCGTACTGCGGGTCGAGCCGGAACCCGCGCCCGGCGTCGAAGTCCTGCCGGCCGTTGCCCGGCACGCCGGCCTGCGACTCGTCGTGGCCGGCGGCGACGCTGAACGGCATGCCTCCGCCGACGCGCTGGTGCCCGGCGGCGACCGGCTGGCCGAGTCGGTACGCACGCTGCAACGCGAGGGCGCGGTGGTGATGCTCGTCTCCGGCGACCGGACGGCGCTCGCCGCGGCGGACTGTGGCCTCGGCCTCGCCGAACCCGACGAGCCGCCGCCCTGGGGGGCGCACCTGCTGGTCGGCACGGATCTGAAGTCCGTCGCCTTGATCATCGACGCGGCCGGGGTGGCCCGCCGGATGACCGCGCAGAACCTGCGCATCGGGCTGGCGGGCACCGGCCTCGGTGCGCTCGGCGCCTTCACCGCCGACCCCGCCCTGCTGCCCGGACGCACGCTCGCCTCGGTCAACGGCGCGGCGGCGCTGGCCTTCGCGCACGGTGTGTGGCGGGCCGGCAGACTCTCCGAACGGACCGAGTCGCCCCCGCCCGCGATCACCGCCTGGCACCTGATGCCGGTATCCACCGTCCTCGAACAGCTCGGCACCGGCCGCGACGGTTTGACCGACACCACGGCCGAGCGGCGGCGGACCGGCGGCCACGGCGAGACGTCCGGCCCGGGCGGGTTGCTGCGGGCCTTCGTCGACGAGTTGGCCAACCCGCTCACGCCGGTGCTCGCCGCCGGCGCGGTACTCTCCGCCAGCTTCGGCTCACTCGTCGACGCCGCCCTGGTCGGTGGAGTCGTCGGCGGGTCCGCGCTGGTCGGCGCGGTGCACCAACGCAACACCGAGAAGTCGTTGGCGCAGTTGCTGTCCCGCTCCGCCGTCACCGCCCGGGTCCGCCGGAACGGTGCCGAACGGGTGGTACCCGCAGCCGACCTCGTCCCCGGTGACGTGATCGTGCTCGAATCCGGCGACGCGATACCGGCCGACTGCCGGGTGCTGGAATTCGTCGGGCTGGAGGCCGACGAGTCCTCCCTGACGGGCGAGTCACTGCCGGTCGCCAAGTCCGATCAGCCGGTGGTCGCCGCCGCCGTCGCCGAACGCTCGTCGATGCTCTACGAGGGAACCACGATCGCTGCCGGGCGGGGCGTTGCCGTGGTCGTGGCCACCGGCGCCGATACCGAGGCCGGGCGCAGCCTCGCCCTGGCCAGGCAGGCACCACCCGCCAGCGGGGTCGAGGCCCGGCTGGGCCGGTTGACCCGGGCCGCGGTGCCGATGGCCGCCGCTTCGGCGGTGGCGGTGGTCGGTGCCGGGCTGCTGCGCGGCGTACCGCTGGCGCAGACCGCGGCGACCGCGGCGAACCTGGCCGTCGCCTCGGTGCCCGAGGGCCTGCCCTTCCTGGTCAGCGCCGCCCAACTGGCCGCCGCCCGGCGACTCGCCGAGCACGGCGCACTGGTCCGCAACCCGCGCACCATCGAGGCACTGGGCCGGGTCGACGTCCTCTGCTTCGACAAGACCGGCACCCTCACCGAGGGGCACCTGCTGCTGGCCGGGGTGGGCGACGCCGATGGATACGCCCCGGTGGAGCAGCTCGACGACCGGCTGCGACGCGCCCTGGCGGCGGCGCTGCGCGCCACCCCGGCGGCGGACGACCCGGAGGCGCTGTCGATGCAGACCGACCGGGCAGTGCTGCGGGGTGCCCGGGCCGCCGGGCTCGACGAGCAGCAGGGTGCGCCGGGTTGGCGGGCCGCCGGTGGGCTGCCGTTCGAGCCGTCCCGTGGCTACCACGCCACCGTCGGCGAGACCCAGGGTCGCCTGCTGCTCAGCGTGAAGGGCGCACCCGAAACCGTGCTGCCCCGCTGCTCGGCCCGCCGTACCGCCGGTCGCGACGAGCCGCTCGACGACACCGGCCGCGCCGAACTCCAAGCGCTGCTCGCCGAACGTGCCGGAGCGGGACACCGGATCCTCGCGGTCGCCGAGTGCACCGTGGGAGACCCCGACGTCACCGACGACGTGGTACGCGGCCTCGTCTTCACCGGCTACCTGGCCCTCGCCGACGGGGTACGCGCCAGCGCCGCTCCGGCGGTGCGCCGGATCCGCCAGGCCGGCGTGCACACCATCATGATCACAGGCGACCACCCGGCGACGGCCGAGGCGATCGCCGCCACCATCAGCGACCACGACGCGCAGCGGGTGGTCACCGCCATCGAACTCGACAAACTCGACGACGATGCCCTCGCCGAGCGGCTGGCCGCCACCGACGTGGTGGCCCGCTGCACCCCGGCGCACAAGGTCCGCATCATCCAGGCGTTGCAGAAGTGCGGGCGGACCGTCGCGATGACCGGCGACGGCGCCAACGACGCGCCCGCCATCCGGCTGGCCGACGTGGGTATCGCCCTCGGTCAACGGGGCACCCCGGCGGCCCGGGCCGCCGCCGATCTGGTGGTCACCGACGACCGGCTGGAGACCATCATCGCCACCCTGGTCGAGGGCCGGGCGATGTGGTCCTCGGTACGCCACGCGTTGAGCATCCTGGTCGGCGGCAATCTCGGCGAGATCGCATTCAGTGTGCTGACCGCCGCAGCCACCGGCAAGGCCGCACTCAACGGGCGTCAACTGCTGCTGGTCAACCTGCTCACCGACATGGCACCCGCACTGGCCATCGCGGTCCGGCCGCCCGGCGGCGACCACGCCGACGCCCTGCTCCGCGAGGGGCCGGACAGCTCCCTCGGCCAGACCATGACCCGGGAGATCGGGCTGCGCGCCGCCGCCACCACGCTGGGCGCGACCGTCGGCTGGACGCTGGCCCGCTACACCGGCCGCCGCCGGCGCGCCGGCACCGTCGCCCTGGTCTCCCTGGTCGGTACGCAGCTAGGTCAGACGGTGCTGGCGGGCGGCACCAGCCCGACCGTGCTCGCCTCGACCGCCGCGTCGTTCGGCGTGCTGGCGATCGTGGTGCAGACGCCCGGGGTGAGCCACTTCTTCGGCTGCACCCCCCTCGGGCCGGTCGGCTGGAGCATCGCCACCGGTTCAGCGCTCGGCGCCACCCTGGCCAACGGCGCACTCACCCAACTGGTCGCCCGCTTCCCTCAGGTCGGCAACCCGGAGCAAAAAGAGCCGAAACCGGAGGCACCCAGCGATGACTCCCATCCCGCGGTGACCACCTTCCGTGACGGCTACCTTCCGTAGCGGGGAGTCAGCCGGTAGGTTGCCAGGTCGCGGCGGCCCGCCGGAGCCGATCGTTGACGGCCCGGCCGAGGCCGGTCTCCGGCACCGGCTCCGCGACTATCTCGGCCACCACGGCGGCGTCCAGCCGGTGCAGCGCGTCGAAGAGCCGGGCGGCAGCCTCGGTCAGGTCACCGGTCGCGGAGAGCACCTCCACCGCAGCCCAACCGGGCGCCGGCCGATCCCGAAAGGCCAGATAGCCACGCCGTACCCCGCCCGGCGCGGGTTCGGCCGCTGACCTCCCGTCGCCGGTCGGCAGCAACCGCAACGGCGTACGCGGGGCGTAGTGCGCGGCCAGCGTGCCCGGTGCCACCGGCTGCCCCGAACTACCCGGGCGTACCGTCACCGGGCCGGTGACCTTCGCCAACTCCTCGACCGGCAGCGCACCGAGCCGCAACACCACCGGATGCTCACCTCGGGCGTCCACGATCGTCGACTCGATCCCACACCGGGTCGGCCCGCCGTCGAGCACCAGGTCCACGGCCGCGCCCAGGCCGCGTACCACGTGCTCGGCTCGGGTCGGGCTGAGCTGGCCGAACCGGTTGGCACTCGGCGCGGCCACCGGCACCCCTGCCGCGGCGATCAGCCGCCGGGCGTGCTCGTCGTCCGGTACCCGGACCGCCATGCTGGCCAGCCCGGAGGTGACGATCGGCGGAATCCCGGCCGGCCGGTCCACGATCAGCGTCAGCGGCCCCGGCCAGAACCGGGACGCCAGCGCCGCCACCGCCGGCGGTACCGGGCCCACCAGCGGCTCCAGATCCGCCGCGTCGGCGAGGTGGGTGATCAGCGGATCGAAGCTCGGCCGCGCCTTGGCCTCGAAGATCCGGGCCGCCGCCCGCGCATCCAACGCGTTCGCGCCCAGGCCGTAGACAGTCTCGGTGCGAAAAGCCACCAACCCGCCGGTACGCAGCACGGAGGCCGCCTCGGCCAGGTCGCCGTCGGCGGGCAGGACGCGGACAGATCCGGTGTTCACCCCACCGACGCTAGCCTGCGGCCGATCGACTGCCCGGCGCGCCCCGGTCCGGCGACCTTACTGTCGGCGGCGAGACGCTTGTCAGCGAGGTCCATCAAACTGAGGCGGGACTCCAGAGGTAGCCCTAGAAGCGGTAGGCGTCGCGCCGGTGGCGGATCGAGTGGATCTCCACGACGCGTTTGGCCTCATTGATTCGGTAGATGATCCGGTACGTGCCGCGGCGGGCGGAGTGGAAGCCGTCGAAAGGTTCGTCGAGGGGTTTGCCAGCCCGATAGGGGTTGACCGCGATCGCATGCTGGATGGTTTCCGTCGCCGCGACCGCGACCTCCAGCGGCAGGTCCTCGTGCAGGTTGCGGCGGGCCTGCCGGGAGAACATCACCGTGTACGGGCTGGTCGCCTCGTGTGCGTCGTCCGGTTGCCCGCCTTGCGGAGGCATCAGGCCGCCCTACCGCGACGCCGTTCCAGCTCGGCGCGAACCTCGTCCATCGAGAACGTATCGCCAGCTGCGAAGTCCTCCCGCGACTGGCGCAGATCCGCGAGGGACTCGTCGTCGGAGAGCAGGTCGAGCGTCTCCCGCATCGACTCGTACTCGGCGACGGAGATCAGCATCACGTCGGCACGGCCGTTGCGGGTGATCGTGAAGTGGTCGTGCTCCCGAGCGACCCGGTCAGCAAGCTCGGCGATCCGGGCCTTGGCTTCGGTGATCGGAATGGTCTCCATGGCGACCATTCTAGCGACTGGTCAGAATTCCGACCACACTCATCGCTCCGCCGAAGACGGCGAGCCCGGTGCGGCGACGCTGCGGAACTGAACCCGTTCGCTGAACTGTCCGGGGTCGCGGAGTCCATCAGAGATACGAGCACGGCGAGATACCGACGGTGTCCTACGGCTTCGCCGTCTGGGTATCCGTCTGAGGTGGAGCCCAGGGGACTCGAACCCCTAACCCCTGCCTTGCAAAGGCAGTGCTCTGCCAGTTGAGCTAGGGCCCCGCGGGCGGCAGTCCACCCATTGCGAAGCAGACGGTCAGCGCAGATCCGGCGAGGTGGTCGCCTCGTGCCAGAGGGCGCGCTCGTCGTTCGCTTCCTTGATCTTCTTGGCCACCACGGCGGCCACACCGACGACGCCGGCCAGGATCAACAGCTTCTTGAACATCGGTGCTGCCCCTTACGCTCGACGTGTCGTCGGACCATGTGCGGTGGGGCTAGCTGGAATCGAACCAGCGACCTCAGAGTTATCAGCTCTGCGCTCTAACCGACTGAGCTATAGCCCCGCGTAGCGACGAGCAAGGTTAACCCATCCGCCCAGTCGCCCCCAAATCGGGGGAGGGGCGTCGCGCGCAGGCCGTCGCCCCTTCAACCTACCGGAGGACCGACGGTGCGCACCTCCGATAAACACCGACACGATCACGCTCGGCCGGCCCATGGAAGCGGGCCGGCCGAGCGTGATCGTCGAGTCAGTCGCGCTCGGCGAGGGTCAGCTCGATGCCGCCCACCAGGTCGGCGCAGACGTTGTACACGAACGCCCCGAGCGTGGCGAGAGCGGTGAACAGCACGACGTTGACCAGACCGATCAGCGCCGATGAGAAAATCACACCACGCGCGGTGATCTGGAAGCCGCTGGTGCTCTGCCCGCCGCCCGCGTTGACCAGGTCACCCAGGCTGTCGTTCACGCTGGCAAACACGCCCATCGCGTCCAACGCCAGGTAGAGCACCGACGTCGCGACGACGATGACGATGAACAGCACCACCGACACGGCGAACGCGAACTTCATCACGGACCACGGGTCGATCCGCTTGAGGTTCAGCCGGGCCCGTCGCGGTCCCCGTGAGGCGGCCGAGCTGACCGAGGTACGCGCGGCACGCACGGCCTCACCCACCCGAGCGGCGCCGACCGCCGCCGTACCGACCCCCGGAGGCAGCCCGCCGCCATTCGCCGGGCGACCGAACCCGAGCGGGCGGGTGGCATCCGGCCTCGCGCCGGCCCCGGTCACCCGTGGCTGGGTACCGGTCGTTCCGGTGCCGGTGCTCGGCAGCAGGCCGGTGACAGCGGCTGAGGACTGGCCGGGACGGACACCGGTCGGCTGGGGGGCCGGCGGCTTGCCGGCGGTGGCGTCCGGCGTGGCGTTCGGGGTGGCGTTCGGGGTGCCGGTTTCCTCGGCGGCGGTCTTCTCCTCCCCGGCAGCCTCGGCCTCCTGAGCCTCTGTCGGCTTGTCAGGCGGTGGGGTCATGCCGGGAGCCCGAGTGAATTTCGGGGCAGGCGCGTCGGCGGGGACGGTGGCCCGGCCCACGGCCGCGCGGCCGGTCGATGGCGTGCCGCTCTTCGCGGCCTCCTCGTCGACCGGGTTGGCCGAGGTCCCCGCGTTCCCCGACTTCGCCTGTGTCTCCGTCATTCAACTAGTCCTGTTCGTCAGGCTCGTCGGCATTGCGAGCAATCGCCACGATAGTCACGCCATCCGGGAGGTCCATCAGCTTGACCCCCATTGTGTTCCGGTCACGCGTGCGGCGTACAGGCTTCACCGGAGTCCGGATGACGCCACCGTTGCTGGTGATGGCAAACAGCTCATCGTCCGGGTCGATCACCACCGCACCCACCAGACCACCTCGCCGCTCGGTGATCTTCGCAGTCAGTACACCCTTACCTCCCCGGCCCTGGACCGGGTATTCCTCGATCGGGGTGCGTTTCGCGTATCCCCCGTTCGTGGCCACCAGGACGTCCAATCCCTCGCGGACGACCTCCATGGCCAGCAGTACGTCCTCCTCGCCGAAGCGCATGCCGATCACGCCCGAGGTCGCCCGGCCCATCGGCCGCAGCGCCTCGTCGGTGGCGTTGAACCGGATCGCCTGGGCGTTCTTGGAGACCAGCAGCAGGTCGTCGCTGGGGCCGGCGAGCGCAGCACCGACCAGCTCGTCCTCATCGCGAAGGTTGATCGCGATGATGCCGCCGGATCGGTTGGAGTCGAACTCCTCAAGCCGCGTCTTCTTCACCAGGCCGTTCTTCGTCGCCAGGACCAGGTAGGGCGCCACCTGGTAATTCGGGATCTGAAT
Organism: Micromonospora phaseoli; assembly: GCF_900109115.1. Lineage (GTDB taxonomy): Bacteria > Actinomycetota > Actinomycetes > Mycobacteriales > Micromonosporaceae > Micromonospora > Micromonospora phaseoli. The sequence goes on along the minus strand of NZ_FNYV01000007.1, from coordinate 179,071 downwards.
GATCTGTGCGATCTGCTCGTCCGGTTGGAAGGCAAGCAGATTGGCCACGTGTTGGCCCTTGGCCACCCTACTGGCCTCCGGAAGCTCGTACGCCTTGGCCCGGTACACCCGCCCCTTGTTGGTGAAGAACAGCATCCAGTCGTGCGTCGAGCAGACGAAGAAGTGACTGACGATGTCGTCCTGCCGCAGCGTGGCGCCGCTGACACCCTTACCGCCGCGCCGCTGCGATCGGTAGAGGTCGACCTTCGTACGCTTCGCGTACCCGGTGCGGGTGATCGTGACGACCACGTCCTCCCGGGCGATGAGGTCCTCCATCGAGACCTCACCGTCGAACGGAATGATCTTAGTACGCCGCTCGTCGCCCCACTTGGCCACGATCTCGCCGAGCTCCTCCGAGACGATCCTGCGCTGCCGCTCCGGCTTGGCGAGGATGTCCTTCAGGTCCGCGATCTCCACCTCCAGCTTGGCCAGGTCGTCGAGGATCCGCTGCCGCTCCAGCGCGGCGAGCCGACGCAGCTGCATGTCCAGGATCGCGGTGGCCTGGATCTCGTCGATGTCCAGCAGCCGGATCAGGCCCTGGCGCGCGTCCTCGACGGTGGGCGAACGCCGAATCAGGGCGATCACCTCGTCCAGCGCGTCCAGCGCCTTGGACAGTCCGCGCAGGATGTGCGCCCGCTCCTCCGCCTTACGCAGCCGGAACGCCGTACGCCGCCGGATCACCTCGATCTGGTGCTCGACGTAGTAGCGGATGAACTGCGCCAGGTTCAACGTGCGCGGCACTCCGTCGACCAGGGCCAGCATGTTGGCACCGAAGGTCTCCTGGAGCTGGGTGTGCTTGTAGAGGTTGTTCAGCACCACCTTCGCGACCGCGTCGCGCTTGAGCACCAGCACGATCCGCATGCCGGTACGCCCGGAGGACTCGTCGCGGATGTCGGCGATGCCGGCGAGCTTGCCCTCCTTGATCAGCTCGGCGATCCGCTCGGCCAGGTTGTCCGGGTTCACCTGGTAGGGCAGCTCGCTGACCACCAGCGCCGGCCGGCCCCGCTTGTCCTCCTCGACCTCGACCACGGCACGCATCCGGATCGAGCCCCGCCCGGTGCGGTAGGCGTCCTGGATGGCCTGCTGACCCACGATCAGGCCGTAGGTGGGGAAGTCGGGGCCCTTGACGATCTCCAGCAGCGCCTCCAGCGTGCTGGCCTCGTCGGCCTCCGGGTGCTCCAGGCACCACTGCACCGCCGCCCCGATCTCCCGCAGGTTGTGCGGCGGGATCTTGGTGGCCATGCCGACCGCGATGCCCTCGGAGCCGTTGATCAGCAGGTTCGGGATCCGCGACGGCAGGATGGTGGGCTCCTTGGCCCGCCCGTCGTAGTTGTCCTGCAGGTCGACGGTGTCCTCGTCGATGTCCCGCAGCATCTCCATCGCCAGCGGGTCGAGCTTGCATTCCGTGTATCTCATGGCCGCAGCCGGATCATTACCGGGCGAACCGAAGTTGCCGTTGCCGTCGACCAGCGGGTAGCGCAGCGACCAGGGCTGGGCCATCCGGACCAGTGCGTCGTAGATGGCCGAGTCGCCGTGCGGGTGGAACTGGCCCATCACGTCGCCGACGACGCGGGAGCACTTCACGTAGCCGCGGTCCGGCCGGTAGCCCGAGTCGAACATCGCGTAAAGGATCTTGCGGTGGACCGGCTTGAGCCCGTCCCGGACGTCCGGCAGCGCGCGCCCGACGATGACGCTCATCGCGTAGTCGAGGTAGGAGCGCTGCATCTCCACCTCGAGCCCGACCGGCTCGATCCGATCGTGCGAGACGACGGCGGCCAGCGCCTCGGGGACCTCGGGCTCGTTAGGTGTGGACTCGGGGGAATCGGTCACTGTTAACCCTTATCAGACTGAGAGTCGTTTTTGCGCTGTGGATAACACCTGTGGATACCGACCAAGCTGTGGATAACTCTGTGGACCGGCGTACCGGGCCGGAGTGGCCTCCGACCCGGTACGGGTCCGTCAGATGTCCAGGAAGCGGACGTCCTTGGCATTGCGCTGGATGAACGAGCGGCGGGCCTCGACGTCCTCACCCATCAGCACGCTGAACAACTCGTCGGCGGTTGCCGCGTCGTCCAGGGTCACCTGGCGAAGCGTTCGGGTGGCTGGGTTCATCGTGGTCTCCCACAGCTCCGGGTAGTTCATCTCGCCGAGACCCTTGAACCGCTGGATGTCGTCCGGCCTGGCGTTCGGCTTCTTCTGCTGCCGCAGCGCGATCAGCCCGTCGCGCTCCCGGTCGGAGTACGCGTACTGGGCGTCGTCGCCCTTCTTGTTCCACTTGATCTTGTAAAGCGGCGGGGCTGCCAGGTAGACGTGCCCCAACTCGACCAGGGGGCGCATGAAGCGAAACAGCAGGGTGAGCAGCAGCGTCTGGATGTGCTGGCCGTCGACGTCGGCGTCGGCCATCAGCACCACCTTGTGGTAGCGCAGCTTCTCCATGTCGAAGTCGTCGTGGATGCCGGTGCCCAGCGCGGTGATCAGCGCCTGTACCTCGTTGTTCTTCAGCACCCGGTCGATCCGGGCCTTCTCCACGTTCAGGATCTTGCCGCGGATCGGCAGGATCGCCTGGGTACGCGGATCCCGCCCCTGCTTGGCCGAGCCGCCCGCCGAGTCACCCTCGACGATGAACACCTCGGACTCGCGCGGATCGGTGGACTGGCAGTCGGCCAGCTTGCCCGGCATCGAGCCGGACTCCAGCAGCGACTTGCGCCGGGCCAGCTTGCGCGCCTGCTGGGCGGCGATCCGGGCACGCGCGGCCTGGGACGCCTTAGTGATGATGATCTTCGCCTCGGCCGGGTTGCGGTCCATCCAGTCGATCAGCCACTCGTTGCAGACCCGCTGCACGAAGCTCTTCACCGGCGTGTTGCCCAACTTGGTCTTGGTCTGACCCTCGAACTGCGGGTTCGTCAGCTTGACCGAGATGATCGAGGCAAGGCCCTCGCGGATGTCCTCACCGGAGAGCTTCTCGTCGCCCTTGAGGAACTTCTTGTCGGCGCCGTACCGGTTGACCACGCTGGTCAGCGCGGCCCGGAAGCCCTCCTCGTGGGTGCCACCCTCGTGGGTGTTGATCGTGTTGGCGAAGGTGTAGACCGACTCGCCGTACGACTCGTTCCACTGCATGGCGACCTCGACCGACATGCCCTCCTCCTCGGCGCCGAACTCGACCACCGTCTTGTGGATCGGGTTCTTGGAGGCGTTGAGGTGCCGGACGAAGTCGGCGATGCCGCCGGAGTAGCAGAAGGTGACCTCGCGCGGCTTGCCCTCCTCGTCCTCCGGGACCCGCTCGTCGAGCAGGTGGATGGTGAGGCCGCGGTTGAGGAAGGCGTACTCCTGGATGCGCCGGTAGATGGTCTGGAAGTCGAAGTCGACGGTCTCGAAGACGTCCGGGTCGGGCCAGAAGGCGACCGCCGAGCCGGTCCGGTCCGTCGACTCGCCCTTCTCCAGCGGGGTCGGCTTGGAGTTGTGGTACTGCTGCCGCCAGACGAAGCCGTCCTTGTGGATCTCCACGTCCATCTTCGTGGAGAGGGCGTTCACCACGCTGACGCCGACGCCGTGCAGGCCGCCGGAGACCGCGTACGCCTTGCCGTCGAACTTGCCCCCCGCGTGCAGCACGGTCAGCGCCACCTCGACGCCCGGCTTCTTGAGCTTGGGATGCAGATCGACCGGGAAGCCCCGGCCGTTGTCGGTGACCCGGATGCCGCCGTCGGCGAGCAGCACCACGTCGATCGTGTCGCAGTGGCCGGCCAGCGCCTCGTCCACCGCGTTGTCGACGACCTCCCACACCAGGTGGTGCAGGCCCCGCTCGCCGGTCGACCCGATGTACATACCGGGCCGCTTGCGGACCGCCTCCAGCCCTTCGAGGACGGTGATCGATTCTGCGCCGTACTGCTGATTGTCCTGCGCTGCCACCCTCGGCCACTTTCTCGCGCCGACCGCGCCGCAAGGCGCGTTCGGGCGCGGGTTCGGCGGGACAGGACGCGACGTCGGCACGCGGACCGGCACCGGGGACAATTCCGGGGTACGGGTCGAGCGCGCCGGTCGCCGCGGTTGCCCGCGAATCGCGATCGGCTCGACCCGAGTCGGACAATGGTCGTGGGCCCGCACCGGGCCCGCGACCCCGCCACTCCGCACCGGGTCTTCGTCTCACACCAATCTTACTGTGCGCGGGCGATAGAACCACCACTCGGCACCCCTTCGCGGCGGCTCAGATCTACGTAGCGGGCCGAATCGCGCTGTCCGCTACTCCCCCCACACGACATGGCATGATCATCGGATCCGCCGCATGACAGCGTTGCCGACCGGAGGTCCGGAACCGGGTGGTACCGGCCACCACCGCATGGCGCGTACCGTTCCGCAAGGACCGGATTGGCCTGCCGGCCTTGATCTTTCACGGTGGGAACCGGACGATCGACCCGATCCACCCGCCCGTGCTCGTTGAGAGGTGACACCAGATGGGGCTGGACAACGTCGCGGTCCAGTGGCCGCGGACCGGCCGCTTCTACGACCCGGTCGCACCGGCCGAGTTCGTCGACTTCGGCGACATCGTCGACGTGCCGGGAATCTCGGCCCCGACCGCCGCGCTCGCCGAACTGATCGCGAAGACAGGCACGATCCGGGCCACCGTCTACACCGAGATCGTGGATCTGATCCTCGGACTCGACGGTGTGCTCTACGCCACTGACGCCGCCGCCGAGGACGAGGATCCGGTGATCGATCCCGACGGGTGCGGCTGGATCGCGGCCGGCGTCGAACGGTTCGTCGCCGCGCACCGGCCGCACGGCGAGGCCGTCACGTTCGAGTCCGTCGGTGCGGTGCTGCGTTCGCTGCTGGCCGACGGCCGGCTGGCCGAGCAGCAGCTGCGCTGGCTGGACAGCCGGCTCGACGCGCTTCGCGACGACAGCGGCGCCGCGCCGCAGTGGAACTTCACCTGCGCGGAGCTGAGCGTGCTGGCCGCCTTCTACCGGCGCTGCGCCGACCATGGCTTCGCCGTCTACGCCGAGTCTGCGGCCCCTCGCCGCGCCGCCCAGGTGTAGCCGCCGTACCCGGCCCGGCCGGGTCAGCCGTAGGTGTCGCGGGGGCCGCGGCCACGTACCCGGCGAGGGCCCCGCGACCAGGACGGCGCGGCCGGGCCGTGGATGTGCAGCCTGCGGACCACGTTGTGGCCGACCTCCCGGCCGATCTGCTGCAACAGCGAGGAGGCGAGCAACCGCAGCTGCGTCGCCCAGGCGGTGGAGCGTGCCTCGACGGTCAGCTCGCCGTTCTCCAGCTTCACCGGGCGGCTGTGCTGGGCCACCTCTTCGCCGACCACCCGCTCCCAGGCGCCGAAGACCGTTGCCTCGGCGGCCGGCTGCTGCCAGCCCCGGGCCTTCACCAGCCGGTCCAGCACCGCGCCCAGTGGCTGCGGGTCGCGCGGGTCCGGACCTGGCCCCGAGTACCCGCGCAGCCGGCGCTCGCCGCCGGTCCCACCGGTCGCGCCGCGGGAACGGGTCCGCCCGGCCGCCTCTCGCCGGGACTTCGCCGCGTCCAGCACCGCACGCGCCAACTGCGGTCCGGCCACCCCCTCCGGGTCGCCGCCGGTTGTCGTGCGCTCGGTGCCATCGCTGCCGGCTTCTCCACCCGCCCCCGCCCGGGGTCGTTGATCCGGATGCTGTGGCTCATTCGGCACGACGCACCGTCCCCTCCGCAACCTCGTACCGGGCGCCGCGCAGGGCGGCCGGCACGTCATCGGCGACCGCGCAGGTCACCAGCAGCTGGCTGGCCCCGCCGACCAGGTCGGCCAGCCGGTCGCGCCGGCCGGCATCCAGTTCGGCGAAGACGTCGTCGAGCACCAGCACCGGTTCGATGCCGTCGCTGCGGAGCAGGTCGTACCCGGCCAGTCGGAGGGCCAGCGCGTACGACCACGACTCACCGTGGCTGGCGTAACCCTTGGCGGGCAGTGGCCCCAGGCTGAGAGTGAGGTCGTCGCGGTGCGGGCCGACCAGCGTGGTGCCCCGCTCGATCTCGGCGGAACGGGACTCCTCCAGCGCGGTGGCGAGCACCGCCGCGAGTGCCTCCCGGTCGGTGGTCGGCTCGGCCAGCTCCACCGACGGCCGGTACGCGATCCCCGCCGCACCCCGCCCGGCGGCCACCGCGTCGTACGCCTTGGCGACGTGTGGGGTCAGCGCGGCGACCAGCTCCAGCCGGCCGGCGAGCAGTTCGGCGCCGTGTCGGGCCAGGTGGGTGTCCCAGACGGCCAGGGTGGTCAGGTCGCCGCCCCGCGAGCCGCCGGTCTTGCGGGCCAGGTACGCGGTACGCAGCAGCGCGTTGCGCTGTTTGACCACCCGTTCGTAGTCGGCGCGCACGCCGGCGTACCGGGGTTGGCGCAGCACCAGCAGGTCGTCGAGGTAACGGCGGCGCTCGGCCGGGTCGCCCCGGACCAGTTCGAGATCCTCCGGGGCGAAGAGCACCAGGCGTAGGGCGCCCAGCACGTCGCGGGCCCGGCGGGCCGGGGAGCGGCCGAGTCGGGCCCGGTTGGCCTTGCCCGGGACGATCTCCAGCTCGATCAGGAGTTCCCGACCGTCGTGCACGACCGCGCAGCGGATCACTGCGGCGGCGGCGCCCAACCGCACCAGCGGGGCGTCGGTGGCGACCCGGTGCGAGTCCAGCGTCGCCACGTAGCCCAGCGCCTCGACCAGGTTGGTCTTGCCGACGCCGTTGGCGCCGATCAAGACGTTCGGCCCCGCTTCGAGATCGACGCCGACCCGCTCGTACGAGCGGAAGTCGATCAGTTCGAGCCGGCGGACGTACACGGGGCCGCGGTGCCGGTCAGCGCTTGCGTACGGCGTGCCCGCCGAACTGCTGGCGCAGTGCGGAGACGGCCTTCAGCGCCGGCGAGTCGTCCTGCCGGGAGCCGAACCGGGCGAACAGCGAGGCCGTGATGACGTTGAGCGGCACAGCGAGTCGGACCGCCTCGTCCACCGTCCACCGCCCCTCGCCGGTGTCCTCGGTGTAGTCGCTGAGCTGGTTCAGCTCCGGATCCTCGTCGAGCGCCCGGTCGAGCAGGTCCAGCAGCCAGGAGCGGACCACGGTGCCCTCGCGCCAGGACTTGATCACGCCTGGCACGTTCGTCACCAGCTCCGAGGCGGCCATCAGCTCGTAGCCCTCGGCGTAGGCGTGCATCAGCCCGTACTCGATGCCGTTGTGCACCATCTTGGCGTAGTGGCCGGCCCCGACCGGGCCGGCGTGCACGAAGCCGAACTCGCCGTCGGGCTTGAGCGCGTCGAAGATCGGCATGAGCCGTTCGACGTGCTCCTGGGCGCCGCCGACCATCAGGCCGTAGCCGTTCTGCCGCCCCCACACCCCGCCGGACACGCCCACGTCGATGTAGCCGATGCCGCGTTCGTGGAGCCGCTCGGCCCGTACGGCGTCTTCGCTGAAGCGTGAGTTGCCACCGTCGATGATGAGGTCTCCCTCGTCGAGCACGGCGGCCAGTTCGTCGATGGTGGCGTCGGTGACGGCGGCGGGCACCATGACCCAGACCGCCCGCGGCGCGTCCAGCTTCTCGGCCAGCTCAGCCAGGCCGGCGACGTCGCTCAGCTCCGCGTTGTGGTCCAGACCGACCACCTCGTGGCCGGCGGTGCGCAACCGCTCGCGCATGTTGCCGCCCATCCGGCCGAGCCCTACCAGGCCGAGCTGCATCTTGGTGGCCACCTTTCGTGGGTACGGGTCTGCTCTGCCGATCAGCGGGACACGCGGATCGGCATGATGAGGTACCGGTACCCACCGATGAGCTCGCCATCCTCCCCGGCCGGGGAAATCACCGCGGGTTTGAAGGCGTCGACGAAGTGCAGCACCGCGAACTGGGTGCCGAGGTTGGCCAGCCCGTCGATGAGGTACTGCGGGTTGAAGCCGATGGTGAGCGGCTCACCGCTGAAGGTCGCCTCCATGGCCTCGCTGGCCCGGGCCTCCTCGGTGCCTCCGGCCTCGACCACCAGGCCGTCGGCGCTGAAGCTGAGCAGCACCGGGGTGGCCCGCTCGGCGACCAGGGCGACCCGCTTGACGACCTCGATGAGGGTGCTGACGGGCACCCGGGCCTCGGCGTTGTGGGTGGCCGGGAAGAGTGAACGCACCGGCGGGTAGTTGGCGCCGTCGAGCAGTCGGCTCGTGGTGCGGCGGGTGCCACCGGAGAAACCGATCATGCCTTCGCCGGCGGAGCCCTGGGAGAGCGCCAGAACGACCTGGCCGCCGAGCGGGCCGAGGGTCTTGGCGGTGTCGTTGAGCGTCCGTGCCGGCACCAGCGCGTTGAGGCTGATCTCCGGGTCGTCCGGGTTCCACTCCATCTCACGCAGCGCCAGCCGGTAGCGGTCGGTGGCGAGCATGGCCAGGCTGCTGCCGGAGAGTTCGACGCGTACGCCGGTCATCATCGGCAGCGTCTCGTCCCGGCTGGCGGCGATCGCGACCTGGGCCACCGCGGCGGCGAAGGCGGCCGCGTCGATCGTGCCGGCGCTGGCGGGCATCTCGGGCAGCGTGGGGTAGTCCTCCACCGGCATCGTGGGCAGGGTGAACCGTGCGCTGCCGCAGACCAGTTCGAGGTGTGCCCCCACGGCGGCGATGTCCACCGGCTTGGCGGGCAGCGCCTTGGTGATCTCGGCGAGCAGCCGCCCGGAGACCAGCGCGGCGCCGTCGGCGTCGCCCTGTACTTCGACGGTGACCTGGCTGGAGACCTCGTAGTCGAAGCCGGAGACCTGCAGGCTGCCGTCGGTGACGCGAAGCATCACGCCGGCCAGCACCGGTACGGACGGCCGGTTGGGCAGACTCTTCGCGGTCCAGGCCACGGCCTCGGCGAGCGCGTCGCGCTCCACTCGGAATTTCATCAATGCCTCCGCGTCGACGTCGTCAACTCTCTCATGCCGGACGCTGCCCACCGACCCGCCTTGCGTGCCGGTGCCCATCGAACCTTAGGGCGCGATGGTATCGGCTGTGTGCCCGACCCCGTGGATCGTGTCGCTGCGCAGGGGTCTGCCCGGCAGCAGTCGGCCGATCCACAGAAAGCCCAACGGTGATGATTGGTTTTTCGTTCTTTTAGAAGAGATAACCCATCGTCTTCATCGCACCTGTGCAAACTGTGGAGAACCTGAGTCTGAGCAGGTCAGGGCGTTATCCACCGGTGGGTTGGCTGTGGAGAAGTAGGGGTACAACCCGGCTCGTGGTCCACAGGCGGCTCTCGTGCACAGGGTTGTCCACCGTTGTCCACCGGTTGTCCACCGGTAATCCACCGACTTTCTCCCCAGCCCTGTGGATCGTCGCGGGCGCTCGGGACGCCGTCGTCCCCAGAACCTTCAACAGGTTGCCCACAGGTGGGTCGTCGTCGGTGGACAGAGCGTCCGGTTGTCCCCAGCCCTCCACAGGCGTCCACAGCGTTGTCCCCAGGGTTTCTCCACAGGCTGTGGGTAACTGGACGTTGACGGCGAGTGGTTATCCACCGGTGGTGGACAACGAGCTGTGGACGACGAGCGGCAGCCGGCGCGGACACGCCCTCGATGGTGTGGTCTACACCTCGTCGAGGGTCAACCGACGACACGAAAAAGGCCCGGCCGATGCTCCGGCCGGACCCTCAGGTGACGACGCACGCGGCGCCGGGACGAGACGTACGCCTCAGGTGTTCTGCTTGATCCGGTTGGTCAGCTCGGCGATCTGGTTGTAGAGCGAGCGCCGTTCGGCCATCTGCTGGCGGATCTTTCGGTCGGCGTGCATGACGGTGGTGTGGTCCCGTCCACCGAAGGCCTGGCCGATCCGGGGCAGCGACAGGTCGGTCAGCTCCCGACACAGGTACATGGCGACCTGACGGGCGTTGACCAGCACCCGCGAGCGGGAGTGCCCACGGAGGTCCTCCAGGCTGACCCCGAAGTAGTCGGCGGTGGAGACCATGATCTGGTCGGCGGTGATCTCCGGCCCGGTGCCGTCCGGGATGAAGTCCCGCAGGACTTCCTCGGCCAGCGACAGCTCCACGTTCGAGCGGGTGAGGCTGGCGAAGGCGGTGACCCGGATCAGCGCCCCTTCCAGTTCGCGGATCGAGTTCGACACCCGGGACGCGATGAACTCGAGCACGTCCGGCGGGGCGTACAGCCGCTCCTGGGCGGCCTTCTTCTGGAGGATCGCGATGCGGGTCTCCAGGTCCGGCGGCTGGATGTCGGCGAGCAGGCCCCACTCGAAGCGGGTCCGCAGCCGGTCCTCCAACGTCGCCAACTGCTTCGGCGAACGGTCGGAGGTGATCACGATCTGCTTGTTGGCGTTGTGCAGGGTGTTGAAGGTGTGGAAGAACTCCTCCTGGGTCCGCTCGCGGTTCTCCAGGAACTGGATGTCGTCGATGAGGAGAATGTCGACGTCGCGGTAGCGGCGCTGGAACGCGCTGGTCTTGTCGTCCCGCAGCGAGTTGATGAAGTCGTTGGTGAACTCCTCGGTCGAGACGTACCGGACCGAGCGGGCGTTGCCCAGCGTCGTGGCGTAGTGCCCGATGGCGTGCAGCAGGTGGGTCTTGCCCAATCCGGAGCTGCCGTAGATGAAGAGCGGGTTGTACGCCTTCGCCGGCGACTCGGCCACGGCGACCGAGGCGGCGTGCGCGAACCGGTTGGACGAGCCGATCACGAACGTCTCGAACATGTACTTCGGGTTCAGCCGGTTTCCGCTGCTGTCCGCACCGGTCGGCAGCCGCCGGTCGTCCCGCCCGACCGGGCGGTGATCCGTGCCACTGCGGCCGGGGCCGCTGTCGGTGCCCCCGTCGGCTGGTACGCCCCGGATCACGTGCTGGTCGCGGGGGGAGACGCCGGACTCCTCGCCGTACCGGGGGCCGAAGCCTCGTGGGCCGGGGGCCGGTGGGTCCAGGCGCCCGGCCTGCTCGGTGAAGCCGAGCTGCTCCGGTGTTCGTCGGTTGGCGTCGGCCGGTCGCGGCGGGGCACCGAACGCGGAGCCGAAGAGAGGTTCCTGGCCATCGGTCATGACGGGACCGGTACGGGGGCCACCGTCGGCCGGCGGCATGCTCGGCACCGGCCGGTCGAACCGGTCCGGGTGCGACTGCTCGGGGATGAGCGGCAGTTGCCGGCCGGCGTCGGATCCCGTACCGGTGTCCGCCGCGTGGCCGTCGAAGCCACCCGGTCCGCCGTCCTGGTCGGCGGGGTTCGCCTCCGGAGCGCTGCGGTAGACCGTGCCCGTGGCCCGCCCGTCCTCCGGTGCCCGGACGGTCACCGCGACCTGGATCGGCCGGCCCAGTCGGCGGGTGAGCGCCTCGGTTATCGCCGGCCGCAGCCGGGACTCGATCACGTCCCGGGTGAAGGCGTCCGGCACGGACAGCAGGGCAGTGTCCTCGACGATCGCCCGTAACCGGGTCAGCCGCAGATACGCCCGCTGCTGCGCGGAGATGATCTCGTCGGCGAGTTCGTCAGTCGTCGCCGTCCACACCGCGGCAAGGTCGGTCGTACCGGCCACCGTCGTGCCACCCCCTCGCCTCTGCTCCCGGACGCCGCCGTCCCCCTGGCCATCCGGAGGCCTCGTGCCGAGCGGACGTGACCTTGTCACCCACCCGGACGCCGCACCGGTCGTCCTCCACAAGTTATCCACAGCCTGTGTACCGACCGATTGTGGCCGCCCGCCGGGCGCGGGTGGGACCTGCCCCCTGCCGTGGCCGGGCACTGAAGCGGGTTCACCGTGCCGAACGATTCACCACCGTGTCCGGTCTTGCCTGCCGGCGACATCGGCAGAACTCCGACGCTGACCGCAATCGGGCACGGTAACAGCGTTGTCGCCGCATCATCAACCGTCGACGCGCCTACCCCCTGTCGGCATCAGTGAAAACAGCCCCTTCGGTCGCCCTCCGGCGCAGGTCCCGGCCCAGGTGGGGCGGTTTGACGGTGATTGCCCCCCGACCTAGGCTGGAGGGGCTGCTCTCACGCCCTCTGCTAGGGTGATGGGTGCTCGCTGCCCACGGTCGCTCCCCCGCATCGCCGAGGTTATGCACCACCCGGGCAGCGCCGATCGGGGCCACCGCAGCGGCGGCCTGGACCACCACGACCCGGCGATCCCCTCGCCCGGGGCGTCCGACAACGGAGATCCTGACGTGAGCAAGCGCACCTACCAGCCGAACAACCGCCGGCGCGCGAAGACCCACGGCTTCCGGCTGCGCATGCGCACCCGGGCCGGTCGCGCCATCCTCTCGACCCGTCGTGCCAAGGGCCGCACCCGCCTGTCGGCCTGAGGCCGACCGGGTCCGGTCCGAAAGGACGTGGCGTCGTGCTGGCGGCCGCGCAACGACTGCGGCGCAGCAGTGAATTCGCCGCAGCGGTTCGTGGTGGCCGTCGAGCCGGCCGGGGCACGCTGGTCGTCCATCTGACCCTGCCGGAGACACCCGGGCCCGAAGACATAGCGCCGAAGCCGGTGCGGGACGGTGCGGACGCAGAATCCGCGCCGGTCTCCCGTGCCGGCTTCGTCGTTTCCAAGGCCGTCGGGCCCGCGGTGGTCCGGAACAAGGTCCGTCGCCGGTTGCGGCACCTGACCCGGGAACGGCTCGCCGGCCTTCCGACGGGAACCACCCTGGTGGTACGCGCGCTGCCAGCCGCCGCCGACGCCACCTACCAGCGACTCGGCGCGGATCTGGACGCGGCGCTCGCCGCCGCCCGGTCCGGCCGGGGACGGCGGCATCGATGAGCGCCGAGCCCCCGTCGCCCCGCGCGACTACCACCGGTGCCCGGGTGCTGACCCTACCCATCATCGCGTACCGTCGGTGGATAAGTCCGGCGCTGCCGGCCCGTTGTCGGTTCTACCCGTCGTGCAGTGCGTACGCCCTCGATGCAGTTGCCCGGCACGGCGCGCTCCGGGGAGCCGGTCTGACGGTCCGGCGGCTGTCCCGCTGCCACCCATTCCATCCTGGTGGATACGACCCGGTGCCGGAGCCGGGCAGCCGCCGACCTGCCGACGTGACTGGAGCCTGAGAATTGAGTCTCGACTGGATCTACTACGCGATCTCGTGGATCCTGCTGGCCTGGCATTCGGCCTGGGAGGCCATCGGGATTCCGGACGCCGCGGTCCTCGGCACCAACTGGGCGTGGATCCTCGCGATCGTCTTCCTGGTGGTCACCGTCCGGGTGATCCTGTTCCCGGTCTTCGTCAAGCAGATCAAGTCGCAGCGGGCGATGCAGGCGCTTCAGCCGCAGGTGAAGGCCCTGCAGGAGAAGCACAAGGGTGACCGGGAGACGCTCCAGAAAGAGATGATGGAGCTGTACCGGAAGGAAAAGGCCAACCCGCTCATGGGCTGCCTTCCGATGTTCCTCCAGATCCCGGTCTTCCTCGGCCTCTTCCACGTGCTGCGCCGCCTCAACCCGGATCCGAACAAGAGCAACAAGGACATCTACGGCTGGACTGTCGACCAGTTCAACAGTGCGTCCGACGCCACCCTCTTCACCGCACCGATCGCCAGCAAGTTCGGCTCCACCGCGGCGGAGTTGGCCCAGCTCGGCGCCAACGGCACCGTCGTCAAGATCATGGCCGGCGTCCTGGTGCTGGTGATGATGGGCACCACGTACCTCACCAGCCGTCAGATGATCCTCAAGACCGGCTGGGCGGAGGACCCGCAGCAGCGCATGATCCAGCGCCTGATGCTCTACGGCATCCCGCTGTCGCTGCTGGTCTCCGGCGCGATCTTCCCGATCGGCGTGATCATCTACTGGGTGACCAACAACCTTTTCACCCTCGGCCAGCAGCAGTGGGTGCTGCGCAAGTTTCCGCCGCCGGTGACCCCGACCAGCAGCAAGCCGGCCACCTCGGGGCGCAACGGGACGCAGCCGGCCAAGACCGGTGGCCTGTTCGGCCGGAGCAAGCCCGCCGCCGTGCCGCCGCCCCCGGCCGCGCCGAAGGTCGCCGGTCCGAAGCCCGGTGCCAAGCCGGCCAACCCGAAGAAGGGCCGCCCCGCCAAGCGGCAGGGCTGAATCGTCCGGGCCGCAGCCGGGAGACCGGCTGCGGCCCGTTGCGCGCCGTGCAGCCGCCGTGAGGCTGGCGCCGGTACGCAAAGCGCCGCGTGCGACGCGGCGGTCGGGCGAGACTGCCCTACAGACGTGCCCGTGGGCACCGGCGACGTCCCGCCGGCCCCGGGAAACCAGAGCGGACCCGAGGTCCGGCCGAGCGAGTACGGAGATGACACCGTGACCGACACCAGCACCCCCCGCGCCGAACAGCCCCTGGACGACGAGGCGCCGACCGAGGCGGCTCCGGTCGAGGGCGAGCGGGAGGAGAACGGCGCCGAAACGGCGCCGAGTAAGGCCGCAGGCGAGGGCGACCTGTTCCGGCAGAGCGAGATCGCGGCCGACTACGTCGAGGGGCTGCTCGACATCCTCGACTACGACGGCGACATCGACGAACTGGTGTCGGGCGGCCGGCCGATGGTGGAGGTGGTCGGCGGCCGCCTGCAGAACCTGGTCGGTCAGCGTGGTGCCACTCTCGAAGCGCTCCAGGAGCTGGCCCGGCTCGCCGTCTTCCGGCAGACCGGGTCGCCGAGCCGGTTGCTGCTCGATGTGGGCGGCTACCGGGCCACCCGGCGCAAGGAGTTGGCGGCGGTCGCCCGCAACGCCGTCGAGAAGGTAAAGGAGCACGGCGACCTGGTGCGCCTGGAGCCGATGTCCGCCTTCGAGCGCAAGTGCGTCCACGACGTGGTCAACGCCATCGACGGCGTGGAGAGCGAGTCCGAGGGCGTCGAGCCCAACCGTCGCATCGTCGTCCGTGCGGCGGACTGATCGGGTGACGCGAGACGACGCCATGGGCGTTGGTTCCGCCGGCCCGGGTGGTACGCCGCCCGGGCCGGCGGCCGTCCCGCCCGGCTCTCCGGATCCCGCCGTGGCGGTGCTGCCGCCCGACCTGGCCGAGGCCGCCCGCCGGCTCTTCGGCGACCGCCTCGACCTCGCCGCCGCATACGCCGAGCTGCTGGCGACCGATGGCGTGGTGCGGGGCCTGCTCGGCCCGCGCGAGGCTCCCCGGATCTGGGACCGACACCTGTTGAACTGCGCGGCGGTCGCCGAGCTGATCCCACCCGGCGCGACCGTGCTGGACGTGGGATCGGGCGCGGGACTCCCTGGGCTGGTGCTCGCCATCGCGCGCCCGGACCTGGCGGTGACGCTGGTCGAGCCACTCGCCCGCCGCACCGCCTTTCTTGAAGAAGCGGTGGAGGAACTCACCCTCAACGGATCGGTGCGGGTGTTCCGTGGACGTGCCGAGGAGGCAGTCGCCGGACCGGACCCGCTGCTCGGCGACGTGGTCACTGCTCGGGCGGTCGCGTCGCTGGACCGGCTCGCCGGCTGGTGTCTTCCGCTGGCCGTACCGGGCGGGCGGCTGCTCGCCCTGAAGGGCGCGTCGGCGTCCGAAGAGATGACCGAGCATGCCGCGGCGGTGCGTCGCCTGGGTGGCGGCACACCGGTGCTGCATCGCTGCGGCGCCGGAATCGTGGATCCGCCGACCACCGTGGTCGAGATCGTGAGGGAGCGGACGGTCGGCTCGGCCGCCCGGGTGCCGTCGAGGAAGTCCCGATCGCGGCGGCGGTGAGCCAGGCCACTCCGGCGCCTCTGTGCGGGCTGTGGTGTAGCCGACCTGGCGTGGAGCGGGGTCTGCCCATGGGGTTGTGCGAGTTGCGGCCGGCGGGTTGCGAACCCGACGTGGACCGGTCGCGCCCGTGCGCCGTAGGCTGACCGCGCGTCGATAGTGTGGAGCGGGCGGCGACGGATCTCCCTCCGGGGACCGGCCGCTCCCGCCGGGCGGCACCGCTGCGGACAGTGCGCGCGGGTGGCCCGGTTGACGGGTGCGGACCGACCATCCGAAGCGGGCAGGGATGACAGGTGCATGACGACGGCAGGTACGACGATCCGCACGTGACCGGGTCAGCAGGCGACCCTGTTTCACGTGAAACCGACTATCCGAACTGGCGGCCGTCCGAGGTGCCTCAGGGCCCACCGGAGCCCGGCCGGAACGCGCCGACGTCGGGTGCTCCCTGGTCGCCGAGTTCCGACGGGGCGGAGGCGACCGGCCGACCGGCCAACGCCTCGCCCGAGGCCCGGGTGATCCCGTTCCGGCGGAACCCGTCCGCCTCGGCGCGGTTCGAGCCGGTGCCGCCGGTGTCAACGTCGCCGTCGCCAGCAGCCGACGTGGTGCCCGATCCCCGAGTGGCATCCGACACGCCCGCCCCGCCGGCCGGTTCCTACCCGCCGGCCACTACTGACGCCGCGTACGTTTCACGTGAAACCCCAACGCGCGAAGAGGATGACCCACCGTTGGCAATGGAGGCGATGCGTGCCGTGCAGATCCTGAATCCAAGTGGCGAGGTGACCATGCCTCGGCCGGAGCGGACCCGGGTCATGTGCGTCGCGAACCAGAAGGGCGGCGTGGGTAAGACCACGACCACGGTGAACCTGGCGGTGGCGCTGGCGCTGCACGGCAACCGGGTGCTCGTCGTCGACCTGGACCCGCAGGGCAACGCTTCCACCGGGCTGAACGTCCCGCACCACACCGGCGTACCGGACGTCTACGACTGCCTGATCAACAGCGTTCCCCTGGAGGACGTCACTCAGGCCGTGGAGGGCATCCCGAACCTGTGGTGCGTGCCGGCGACCATCGACCTGGCGGGTGCGGAGATCGAGCTGGTCTCCGTGGTGGCCCGGGAATCGCGGCTCGAGCGGGCCATCACCGCCTACCCCGGGCACTTCGACTACGTCTTCATCGACTGCCCGCCGTCGCTCGGCCTGCTGACCGTCAACGCGTTGGTGGCGGCGCAGGAGGTGCTCATCCCCATCCAGTGCGAGTACTACGCGCTCGAAGGGCTCAACCAGCTCATCAGCAACATCAACCTGGTCCGTCAGCACCTCAACCCGCGGCTCGATGTCTCCACCATCCTGCTCACCATGTACGACCGGCGTACCCGGCTCGCTGACGCGGTCGAGCAGGACGTCCGGAACCACTTTGGGGACAAGGTGCTCCAGGCGGTTATTCCGCGTAACGTGCGGGTCTCCGAGGCGCCGAGCTACGGCCAGTCGGTGATGACCTACGATCCCGGTTCGCGGGGGGCGACGAGCTACTTCGAGGCCGCCCAGGAGATCGCCGAGCGGGGCGTCAAGGAGCCGGTGAGCCGGAATGCGTAATGCGGAAGAGGCGCTGGGAGGCGTGGCATGAAGAACCGTCCTCGGGGCGGTCTGGGACGGGGCCTGGGCGCGCTCATCCCGACCGGACCGGCGCAGGTTGCCGGCGCTGGCGACGGAGCGGTGGCGGGAGAGTCGGGCGGGGCGCCGCCGCTTGCCGCCGTACCGTCGGCGACAACGGCCTCGGCCCCGATGACCGCACCCGACCCGGTTCTCAGCCCGGTGCCCGGCGCACGCTTCGCGGAGATCCCGGTCGACTCGATCGTGCCGAACCCGAAGCAGCCTCGGCAGGTCTTCGACGAGGACGCCCTGGAGGAGCTGAAGACCTCCATTCAGGAGGTCGGGTTTCTCCAGCCGATCGTGGTGCGGCAGCTCGACGACGAGAAGTTCGAACTCGTCATGGGCGAGCGGCGATGGCGAGCCGCGCAGGCGGTAGGCCGGGAGAACATCCCGGCGATCGTGCGTGACACCCGCGACGACGCCATGCTGCGGGACGCTCTGCTGGAGAACATCCACCGGGCGAACCTCAACCCCCTGGAGGAGGCCGCCGCCTACCAGCAGCTGCTGGAGGAGTTCGGGGCCACCCATGAGGAGTTGGCACGTCGGATCGGCCGCAGCCGGCCGCAGATCTCCAACACGATCAGGTTGCTGAACCTGCCGGCACAGGTGCAGCGGCGGGTGGCCGCCGGGGTGCTCTCCGCCGGACATGCCCGAGCGCTGCTGAGCCTGGAGGAGTCAGAGACCCAGGAGCAGCTCGCGCTGCGGATCGTCGCCGAGGGCCTGTCGGTGCGAGCGACCGAAGAGATCGTCGCGCTCGCCCTCAGCGAGGGACCGAGCAAGAAGGAGTCGGCGAAGCGTCGCCCCAAGCCGCACGCGCCGGCACTGACCGACCTTGCCGATCGGCTCTCGGACCGATTCGACACCCGGGTCAAAGTTGACATCGGGCGGAGCAAGGGCAAGATCACAATCGAGTTCGCGACCGTCGACGATCTGGAGCGGATCGTCGGCATCATCGGTGTCGAGCACGAGGAACAGCAGAACTGACGTACCGGGACCAGACGGCCGCCCCTTCATCTCTCGATGGGGCGGCCGATCCGTCTCTCCGGGCCGCTACGACCTTGGAGCAGGCCTTCCTGATCCCGACTATGCCTTCGCCGCCATAGGGCGCGCAGCGGCCCGTAGGGCTGCCGCACGGTGCCCGAAGGAAGTGTCGGTCGCCGTCACTGCTCGGCAGAACCTGTGGGTGTGCCGCCGTGGGCTGCCCATCGGTCGGTGACCACGTGCGGGGACGGCCGGCTCGTCCGCGCCGCCTCCGGTCGTTTCACGTGAAACAGCTCCGACGGCTCCCGATGTTCGATTACGTCGGTAGACGCCTCGCGCCGGTCGCTCGCAGCCGCGCCCGATGCGGGCCAACGTGGTCTGGGCTGGCTCGGCCGGCGGCTCGGTGGCGGACCGGTCCGGGGCAGCCCCGTGGGGCGGATTCGCACCAGGGTCCACCCGTCGCGCCCCACACTCCGGCTGGACTGTCTCGCGGACTGCGATCGTCCGAGGTGCAACCGAGAGGCATGTCTACCGAGGTGATCGCCACATCAGCTCCGCCGTCCACGGCCGCCTTCGTACGTCCCCGTCTCGGCGTCGCCTCGGTGGTGTCGGCCCGAGCCCGTCGCGCTGCCGAGGACCGCGTCGACCTGACCCTGCCGGCCGGCATCGGGGCTCGTCAGGGGTGCGCCTCACTGGCGACGGAGGCCGTGTGCAGGGGTGCGCGAGCGCCTGTTTCACGTGAAACGGTGCTGTCTGTTCGACACCGAGAGGGGGCTACGGCCATCGGTTCCATGCCGTCCTGACGTTATCCACAGGTGTTGTCCACAGGCTCAGTCGGTTTCACGTGAAACAAAAGAGCGAACTCCCTTGTCGAGCCGGGGATTGCGGCGGTGTTCGGCAACCCGCGAGCCTGTGGATAACTCTGGGGAGGACGGTGAATGCGGTCTTCGGCCCGCCACCCGAGGCCCTTCAGCGCCGGAGCGGATTCGGGTAGGGACAGGGGTGCACCGACTCAGCTAGGGTCAGCGTCGTGCAAGACACCCCTCCCTCAATTCCGGACTTCACCCAGTGGCCGTCGTTTCCCTTCGAGGGCGACCTGCGGGTCAAGCAGCTCGCCGATCCGGTCCCGGTCGAACCGCCCCGCAAGGGCGAGGCGGACCGGGAATGCACCGCCTGCCAGGCGCCCGACGAGGCCTACATCTGGGTCGGCGAGCGGTGGCGGGTACGAGCCATGGACCGCCCCACCGGGCTGCCGATGGTCCTCATCCTGGAGTCCCGATCGCACCTGGATCTCGGTGACCTGCCGAATCTGCTCGCCGCCGAGCTGGGTGTGATGACGGTCCGGCTCGAACGGGCCATCCGCTCGCTGGACGGAGTGGCCCGGGTCCATGTCAACCGGTGGGGCGACGGGTCGGCCCATCTCCACATGTGGTTCCTCGCCCGGCCGTACGGGCGGCTTCAACTGCGAGGGACCTTCCTGTCTCTCTGGGACTCGATCCTGCCGCCGATCTCTGAGGACAGATGGCGGGAGAACCTCGCCCTCGTTGCGGCCTGGCTCGCCGAGTTCGGTGGTCGGCCGCTGGCCGAACCGCCCCGGATCCAGTGGCAGGCCCCGTCCAGCATCGCCGCGCAATCGGCGTCGCCGGAGAACAGCCGGCCGGCCGAGGGCGGATCACTTCTGGACGTCATCGGGGAGACGGCTGAACCTCCCGACGCTTCGGCAAGCCTGGTGGATCCCGAGCCGGACGGCGAGGTGCCGCCAGCCGCGCAGGACGAACCCGAGCCGGCAGTCGACGCCGTACCGCGGGATGAGGCCGCAGCGGACGCTTCCGCGTCGGCCCGATCCGCGACGAGGAGCCAGGCGATCCCCGGTACGCCGGTGACGAAGCCGGAGTCCGCCGACGCCCTTCGCCGGACAGACGCGCCGGAGCCGGAGGAAGCGCCGGAGTCAGATGAAGCGCCGGAGCCAGGTGAAGCGCCGGAGCCAGGTGCAGCGTCCGAGTCCGGCGGACCGCCGGAACCCGGGGAAACGCCGGAGGCGGAGGCGTCAGAGGTGGCCGCTGCGGACGAGGCGCCGGACTCTGGTGAACCGCGCCCGGCGGTGTCCCGGCCCGGCCCGCACGGCGGTGGAGCCGACCCCGCCCCGGTCACCGATCCGCTGCCGGATCAGGCGGGAAACGCTGCCACCCAACCTGACCGACCGCACTCTGCCTGAGCGTCGGCTGCCCGCTCAGGATCGGCCGGCCGAGCGGGCAGCCGACGACGCTCTCGCCGAGCTGACAGGCGGTAGCCGATCGTCGCCAGGTGGGTCGCGCTGCCGCCGACCTCGCCCCCCGAAACGACCAGACCCGACCCGAGCAGGTTCGGGTCGGGTCTGGTCTGGTCTGGCGCGCCAGGGAGTGATGGCCGCGCGTCGGCCTTGAATCGTCGGAGAGGTCAGCGAGCAGCGGCGCGGGCGACCAGGTCGCCGATGACGCGCCCGAAGTCGAGACCGGCTGCCTGCACCGCGAGCGGCAGCAGTGACGTCTCGGTCATGCCCGGTGAAACATTGGCCTCCAGCACGTGCGGCTGACCGTCCGAGTCGACGATCAGGTCGACTCGGCTGAGGTCACGCAGGCCGAGTGCCGTGTGGGCGGCCAGCGCGACCTGCGCCACGGCCTCGGCCACCGGGGGCTGTAGGCGGGCGGGCGTGTGCCAGGTGGTACGGCCGGCGGTGTAGCGGGCGGCGTAGTCGTAGAGCCCGTTGCGCGGCACGATCTCGACCGCCGGTAGCGCCTGCGGGCCGTCCCCCAGGTCGATGACGGAGACCGCCACGTCCACGCCGGGCACGTAGCGCTCGACGAGCGCAGTCGAGTCGTACGCGAAACAACCGACCATGGCGGCCGGCAGTGACGCCGCGTCCCGGACCACGGCGGCGCCCAGGCCGGAGCCGCCCTGTGCGGGCTTCACCATCAGGGGCAGCCCGAGCCGGTCGACGATTCGGTCGAGCACGGCCACCGCGCCCAACTCGCTGAACCGGTCGTGCGGCAGTGCCACCCAGTCCGGGGTGGTGATGCCGGCTTCCCGCAGCACCGACTTCGCCGACGGCTTGTCCCAGGCCAGACGGGAGGCCCGAGCATCACAACCGACGTACGGAACGCCGCAGAGATCGAGCACACCGCGCAACGACCCGTCCTCGCCGGTCGCGCCGTGCAGGGCGATGACCACGGCGTCGGGTGGATCCGCGGTCAGCGCCGGCAGCAGGGCGACGTCGGCATCGCGCAGCGCGGCCTCCATCCCCACGGCCCGCAGGGCGTCGAGCACCCGTCGTCCCGAGCGCAGCGACACATCACGTTCGTACGACAGCCCGCCGGCGAGCACGAGCACGTGCAGATCGGTGGCGGCGGGGCCGGACACGACGGGTTCTTCGGCAGCGGTGACACCCATGCCGGGCATCATGCCAAGTCGGGTCCCGGGGCGTCCGAGCCGGCCCCGCTGCGTCGGCTGCCCGGCCCGCCGACCGCGCCGAACACGCGCCGCATGGCGATGTCCTGTTCCATCACGCTGGCCAGTCGGCGGACACCCTCCCGGATCCGCTCAGGCGGCGGGAACGAGAAGTTGAGCCGCATGTGGCCGTTGCCGGTGCCGTCGGCGTAGAAGCCGGTGCCGGGCACGTACGCCACCCGGGCGGCGATGGCGCGCGGCATCATCGCCTTCGCGTCCAGCCCGTCCGGCAACGTCGCCCAGACGAAGAGCCCGCCGCCGGGAGTGGTCCAGCTGGTCCCGGTCGGCATCAGATCCTCCAGCGCGGTGAGCATCGCGTCGCGCCGCTCGCGATAGACCTCCCGGTAGACCTTCAGCTGCTCGCGCCAGGGCATGGTGCGCAGGTACGTGGTCACGGCGGCCTGGGCGTACGCGCTGGGGCAGAGGATCTGCGCCTCGCTGGCGATCACCAACTTGTCGCGCACGGCGTGCGGCGCGAGGATCCAGCCGACGCGCAGCCCGGGGGCGAAGGTCTTGGAGAAGGTGCTCAGGTAGAAGACGCCGTCCCGCCGCCGCGCCCGCAGTGGCGCGGGGGCCTCGCTCTCGAAGCTCAGCTGGCCGTACGGGTCGTCCTCGACCACCAGCAGTCCGGCCCGCTCGCAGATGTCGAGAACGCGTTGCCGCCGCTCCTCCGTCATCGTCACGCCGGTGGGGTTCTGGAAGGTGGGAATGGTGTAGAGGAACTTGACTCGCCGTCCGGTGCGAGCCTGATCAGCGATGGCGACCTCCAGCGCCTCCGGAATCAGGCCGTCTTCGTCCATCGGCACGTGCACGACCTGTGCCTGGGCGGCCTGGAACACCCCGAGCGCGCCGACGTAGGTCGGCCCCTCGGCGAGCACCACGTCACCAGGGTCCAGGAAGAGCCGGGCCACCAGGTCGAGGGCCTGCTGCCCGCCGACGGTCACCACCACGTCCTCGGGGGAGGCGCCGCAGGCGGCGTCGATGCCGGAGAGCGCCATCACCTCGCAGATCCGCTCACGCAGTTCGAGGGTGCCCTGACCGATGCCGTACTGCAGGGTGGTGGTCCCGTGTTCCGAGCCGAGTCGGCCGAGCATCTCGCCGACGGCGTCCAACGGCAGCGCCGCGATGTACGGGGCACCGCCGGCGAGCGACACCACCTCCGGCCGGCTGGCGACCGCGAACAGCGCCCTGATCTCTGAGACGGTCATCCCCCGCACCCGGCGGGCGTACCGATCGGTGTAGTCGTCGAGTGTCGTGCCGGTCATCACATCACCCCGATGGCTGCTCGGACGGCTCCCGCCCCGGATACCCGGGACACCGGCGACCATGGCGGCACGGCGCGCCGATTGTCGATCCTAGCCGCCACACGCGGCCCGACGCGCCCTCGATTAACCGCGCGTCCACATGGCGGACCCGGAACAGGGGAGGTTTGCGCGTCCTCTCCCGCGTTCCCGATCGGCGGCGTACGATCGCTCGTCGGGGGCGGAAGTGCGGCGGCACCCGTCTGGGCCGCTGCTGACGGCGGCACCAGGTGGGTCGCCGCTGGCGGCATTGTGCCGTCCGGGCCGGTCCCACCTCCGAGCCTAGTGTGGGGAAGCGCCAATGTCGCGACGTCTGGTCAGCCTGACCCTGGACACCCTGGAGGACCTGCCCCGTCCGTGCCGGCAGTGCGTCTACTGGGAGCTCGATCCGGTTTCCGCCGATCGTGCCTGCGCTGCTGGAGATCCTGGCCTGGAGAAGGAAGCGTGGGTTTCGCAGACCCTGCTGGAGTGGGGCTCCTGCGGCAAGCTGATCTACGTCGACGGTATGCCGGCCGGGTTCGTCATGTACGCCCCACCGGCCTACGTGCCCCGCTCGATGGCGTTCCCGACCTCCCCGGTCTCCGCCGACGCCGCACTGCTGATGACCGCGAACGTGGTACCCGCGTTCGTCGGTGGCGGGCTCGGCCGGATGCTGGTGCAGGGGGTTGCCCGCGATCTGACCAAGCGCGGGATCAAGGCGATCGAGGCGTTCGGTGACGCGAAGTTCGGTGACGCCGCCGATCCCGCCGGCGCCTGTGTGGCACCGGCCGACTTCTTCCTCTCGGTGGGCTTCAAGACAGTCCGCCCACATCCGCGCTTCCCTCGGCTCCGGTTGGAGCTGCGGACGGCGTTGAGCTGGAAGTCGGACGTGGAGTACGCGTTGGAGAAGCTGCTCGGCTCGATGAGCCCGGAGTCGCTGCTAAGGCCGGTCCGCCCCAGCCCGGCCACCCGCTCCACCGCCGGCTGAGGCCCGCACCGGGAGACCGGGGAGATCAGTCGAGCACGGTGCACGCGGCGACCGCCGCCCGCAGTTCGCTCACGTCGATCGAACCGGTCGGCACGTCGCGTTCGATCGGCAGGTACATCCGCTGTACCGCGGCCACGATCGCCTCGACCAGCTTGTCCCGGAACCGGGGATCGACCAGCCGCTCCCGGTCGGTCGGTGAGGTGAGGTAGCCGACCTCGACGCGTACCGCCGGCATCCGGGTGATCCGCAGCAGGTCCCACGCCTTGGCGTGGGTACGGCAGTCGCGCAGGCCGGTACGCGCGACGATCTCCCGCTGGACCAGCCCGGCCAGCCGCTCACCGGTCGCCGAGGTGACCCCGTTGTCGGTGCCGTAGTGGTAGGTCGCGACTCCCTCCGCGGCCGGATTGGCGTGGCGGTCGATGTGCAGTGAGATGAACACGTCGGCACCGAGGGAGTTGGCCAGCTGGGCCCGGTCGATGTCGGGCAGGCAGGTCTCCGGTGATGGCCCCCGGGTGAGCTGCACCCGTACGCCGGACGCGGCCAGCCGCCCCTCCAGCCGGCTGGCCAGATCGTGCACCAGGTCCGCCTCGGTCCAGCGCAGCGGGCCGTCGGGCACCACGACGCCCGGGTCGGTGCCGCCGTGGCCCGGGTCGATGACCACCGTCCGGCCCACCAGCGTCGGTCCGGACTGCCGGATGGCGTCGGACTCGCGTAGCCACTGCGGCCGGCCGCCGACCACCTTGCGACCCAGCCGGCGTAGCGCGTTCATGGTGTGCGGGCCGCAGGTGCCGTCGGGGGCGAGCCCCACCTCCCGCTGGAACTGAGCTACCGCGCGGGACGTTCGGATGCCGTAGATGGCGTCGGCCCGGCCGACGTCGTACCCCATCTCCAGTAGTCGTTCCTGCAGCGACCGGACGTCCTCACCGGTGAGCGGGACCGGCACCGCGTGGTAGAGGGTGCGGGCACCGAGCCGCCAGCGGGCGGCGTCGAGGGCCCGCCAGGTCTCGGCGCCGACCCGGCCGTCGACGCTGAGCCCACGGGACTGCTGGAACGCGCGTACGGCCAGCTCGGTGGCGGTGTCGAACTCGTCGCTGTGCGGACCGGTCGCCTTGGACAGGAGGTCGAGGCCGGTGAGCACCGTACGGATCTCGGTCACTGCGGGTCCCCGGTCACCGGGACGTATCGGACGCACGCGGGACCCCCTCTGCACGGTCAGTGGCTGGCCGGGCCCGGCGACGGTGGTACCACACCGTCTGACGGGGACCAGGTGGTCACCGGCGCACGGCGGCCCCCGGTTCGAGGTTATGCGCTGGGCGATCCGCAGGGGCGGCGGGCGGAGAAAAAGGCGCGACCCCGTGCCGGTGGTCCCGGCACGGGGTCGGTGGCGACGACGTCGCTGGGGGTCAGAGCGCCGATTCGATCAGCTTGACCAGTTCGCCCTTGGGCTTGGCACCCGCGATCGACTGCACCGGCTCACCGTTCTTGAACACGGTGAGGGTCGGCACCGACATGACGCGGTACGCCCGGGCGGTCTCCGGGTTCTCGTCGATGTTGAGCTTGACGATGCTGACCTGGTCACCCATCTCGCCGGCGATCTCCTCCAGCAACGGTGACACCTTCCGGCACGGTCCGCACCATTCAGCCCAGAAATCCACCAGGACCGGCTTGTCGGACTTCAGCACGTCGGCGGCGAAACTCGCGTCGGTGACCGACTTGGTTGCTCCCACTGTTGACCCTCCTCCTCCGATGTGTCTGTTCAGCCCTTGGGCAGAGTTGCGATGAAGCGCTCCGCGTCCAGGGCGGCCGCGCAACCGGTGCCGGCCGCGGTGATGGCCTGTCGGTACGTGTGGTCGACCAGGTCTCCGGCGGCGAAGACGCCGGGGATGCTGGTCCGGGTGCTGGGCGCCTGGACCTTCACGTACCCCTCGTCGTCCATCTCCACCTGCCCACGGAACAGTTCGCTGCGTGGGTCGTGGCCGATCGCCACGAACACACCGGTGACGTCGAGCACCTTGGCCTCGCCGGTGTGGATGTTGCGTACCTGTACGCCGGACACCTTGCCGTCCGCGCCGAGCACCTCCTCGACCACGGTGTTCCACTCAACCTTGATCTTGTCGTTGCTCAGCGCCCGCTCGGCCATGATCTTGCTCGCCCGGAACGAGTCCCGGCGGTGGAGAATGGTCACCGAGTCGGCGAAGCGGGTCAGGAAGCTGGCCTCCTCCATCGCCGAGTCACCGCCACCGACGACCACGATGTGCTGGTTGCGGAAGAAGAAGCCGTCGCAGGTGGCACACGAGGAGACACCGTGGCCGAGATACTCCTGCTCGCCCGGTACACCGAGCGGACGCCAGGCGGAACCGGTGGCCAGGATCACGGCCCGAGCCCGGTAGGCGGTCTCGCCGACCCAGACGGTACTCACCGTGCCCGGGTGACCCGTGTCGGTCAACTCGACCCGGGTGACGTCGTCGGTCAGGAACTCGGCACCGAACCGCTCGGCCTGCTTGCGCATGTTGTCCATGAGTTCGGGGCCGAGGATGCCGTCCGCGAAACCGGGAAAGTTCTCCACCTCGGTGGTGGTCATCAGCGCGCCACCGGACTGCACGCCCTCGATGACCAGCGGCTTGAGGTTGGCACGCGCCGCGTAGACCGCCGCGGTGTAGCCGGCCGGCCCGGAGCCGATGATGACCAGGTTGCGGACCTCGTCCACTGCCGTCTCCCAATCGTGTTGACTGTCGCCACCGGCGCGGAGGCCGATGGCGATCCCGAGTGCCGACGCGGCGGCAACTGATGTGCAGAACGTCATCGTACGAAGCGGGGATTCCCGAGCCGGTCATCCGGTGGGTCACGTCACGTGAACGGCCAAACGTCCGGTGACCGCGAACTCACCCTACCTGCGTGCGGTAGCGGGCGTCCGAGCCGGACCCTGGCACACCACACTCCGGTCCGCTGACCCACGCCCACTGTGCGCCGGAGCCGTCGGTGAAGCGTACGACCAGCGCCGGAAGGCCCTCGAAGCGGGCGTAGTCGACGACGTCGACCACCAGCGGCGTCCCGCCGTGCTCGGCGCTGATCTCGGCGAGGCAGGCGTTCAACGCCGGCCCCTCGCCGAGCCGGGCGAGGTCACCCGGGCCGGGCAGACGCTCGTCACTCTGCCCGCCGATCGCCGGCTCGCTCTTGGTGGAGAACGGCCCGACAGCCGGCATCATCCCCGACAGGGTCTGCGGCGTGTAGTCGGTGCCGCTGCGCTGTGCCTCGCCGACGATCTGGAAGGGAGGTAGGGCGGCCGCGGCGGAGGCACGCTCGGGTGCCGCGTCGGCGGCGGAATCCGGCGGGGAGGCTTGCGGGACCACCGGACTGGCGCCCCGATCGCTGTAGGCGGTGCCGCTCGCCGCGTCGTCGCCGTGGTTCGCCCGGGACAGTTGGAGGGCGCCCAACCCGACCACTGTGGCGGCGGCGAGCGCGACCGGGCCGGCCACCCGGGCCCAGCGGCGCCGTCGTCGACCCGGCCGGGACGGAACGCTCCGCTCCTGCCCGGGACGCGGGGTGCCACCGGGCCGCCGGGAGCCGCCGAGCGGCTGGACCGGCACGACTGCTGCTTTCCCGCCCGTGGACTCCGGCTTGCCGGCAGGGTCGGGCTCGCCGGCCACGTCGGGTTTCCCGACGGCACCCGGCGGCGGGACCACCGGCCGCAACGGGGCCGCCACAGCCGATTCGTCGTCGGTTGCCGTGAGATCGACGTCCTCGGCGACGGCCAGGGCGGTACGAATCCGATCGGCGATCTCCGGCGGCAGCTCCGGCGCCGACTCGCCCCAGCCGGCCAACTCGGCACGGACGTCTTCGAGGGCCGGTGCGAGCAGGGCGTGGGCCTGTGCCCAGGCGGGGTCCTGCGCCACGAGCCGGGCGATCTCGACCTGCTCCAGGGTGCCGTCCAGCGCACCGCCGAGGTAGTCGGCGAGGAGGTCGTGATCGACCTCGCTGAACTCCCCGGTACTCACGCTTCCTCCTGCTGATCGGACGCCGGTCGGGATGGCCCCGACCTCGATCGGACGGCCGGTGGCGCTCCCGGGTTCCCCCGGGTGACCTCCGGCACGTTCGGCCCGCCGCCGGACACTGACCCACCGCCCGGTGCCGGCCCGCCGCCGGGCCGCAGATGCCCGAGGACGAGCGCCAGGCGGGCTCGGCCCCGGGCACACCGGCTCTTGACCGTTCCCTCGGCCACCCCGAGGATCCGTGCGACCTCGGCGACCGGGTAGCCCTGCACGTCAACCAGGACCAGTGCGGCCCGCTGCTCCAGCGGAAGGGTGGCCAGGGCGTCCCGGACCACCATCGCGGTGTCGTGGTCTCGTACCGGGGCGGCCGGCTCGATCCCGCCGGTGCCGGAACCGTCCTCGGGGCCACGGATCCCGTCGGGCAGCGGCACCGTGGGATGAGCCTGACGGCGACGGATCCGGTCCAGGCAGGCGTTCACCACGATCCGGTGCAGCCAGGTGGTGACGGCCGAGTCGCCCCGGAAGCGGCCAGCGGCACGGTGGGCGGAGAGCATCGCGTCCTGGAGGGCGTCCGCGGCCTCCTCACGGTCGCCGATCGTACGTAGGGCGACCGCCCAGAGCCGATCCCGGTGCCGGTGGAACAACTCGCCGAACGCGTCCCGGTCGCCGGCGGCGTGGGCGCGCAGCAGATCGAGGTCGCTGACCGGCTCGCCCGCCGACGTCTCGCCGGTGGCGTTCCGCCCGGCGTCGCGTACCTCCATCACCGGCCCCGGTGGGTGCCGCCGGGCTGGTGCCTCATGACCCCTTGACCGTCATCTCCTGCACCCCGACCTTGAAGCCGCCTCCGTTCGGAGGCAGCTCGGTGATCCAGAACAGCAGGTAGCGGTACTTCTTGTCGGCGTCGAAGCCGTCGAAGGTCATCGTGGTGCCGTCGTGGGCCTCGAAGGGCTGCCCGATCTGGTTCTTCTGGTACGAGGTGAGGATCTGATCGTCGCCGGCACCCGTCGAGGGGGCGTCGATCGTGCCGGTGAAGAGCTCCGCCGAGGCGCCGGTGTCGGAGAGGTTCACCTGGACCGACTTGACCGTGTGCTCACCACCGAGGTCGACCCAGACCCCCATGCCCCGCTTGAGGTTGCCGAAATTGCTGCGGTTGTAGGTCTCCGTCGACCAGCCCTCGTCCCGGTCACCGTCGAAGACCTTTTCGGCGTCGCGAACCTCGGTACGGTCGTTGCTGTCCGGGTCGATGATCCGGGCGCCGCTGATCTTCAGGTCCCGGATGGCCGGTGCTGCCGGCTCCTCGGTGACCGGGGCGCTGGAACTCGGCGCGGCAACCGGGTTGGTCTGCGGATCGTCGCCACCCAGGGTGCTGATGCCGATGAGGAGTCCCACCAGGGCCACCGTCAGCAGGCCAGCGATGCCCAGGGCAACCTTGCGCCCGCCCGCCGCGGCCAACGGCGACGGCTCGTCGCCGGTCTCGCCGGCGAAGCGCAGCGGACCGGTGTGGTCGAGATAGTCGTCGTCGGGCACGTCGAGCCGGGCCAACTCGGCCGCGAGGACATCCGACGACGGCGGAGCTATCTCGCCGTCGATCAGGTCCATCGTGAGGTCGTCCAGGTAGGCCGGCACCCCGGCCCGGACCTGGCGAGGCGCTGCCACCGCGCCGTTGGCGTCGCGTACCGCGTCGGGGATGGCTGCCCGGCCGTGCCCGGCGGTGGCGCCGCGCAGTGGCGCCTCGGCGTGCGGCCAGTAGCCGGTCATCGCGAAGTAGAGGACTCCACCGACCGCTCGGACGTCACTCTCCTGGGAGTCGGCACCGTCGGTACGCGCGTCCGCCAGTACCACCCGGCCGTCGTCACTGATCATCACCGTGCCCGGATGCACGTTGCCGTGCACCATGCCGGTGGCGTGTACGGCGGCCAGCGCGCTGGCGATCGCGCTGCCCACGGCGGTGGCCCGGGCCGCGTCGAACGGACCCGTGGCGACCAGTTCCCGCAGCGACTGCCCGTCGACCCACTCGCGCACCACGTACGCCCGGTCGGCCTCGTCGATGGCGTCGTAGACGCCGACCAGGTTGGGGTGGATGACCCGGCTGGCTGCGACGGCGGCCTGGAGCATCTCGGTGGCCGAATCGCCACCCGGGTAGCGCATCACGACCGCGACGGGCCGGCGAAGCACGACGTCGACCCCGCGCCAGACCAGGCGGCCCGCGCTGTCGTTGTTGATGTGCTCGACCAGTTCGTAACGTTCGGCGAGGATCTCACCGGCCGTCGGAGCACCGAAGGTCATGACCGGCGGAGTGGTCTCGTCCGCGTCCTGACCCTCGCCGACCTGGGTCACCCGTCCTCCCTCGGTGATCGTGTCGATCGATGGACCCGCGCTGCTGGGCATCTGCTTACCGCTCCGCCTTCGTCTGGTACTTGGCCGACCGGTCCCCACTGATGGCGCACCGGTGCCTGCCGTACCCGTCGAGAGCGACCTTACCCGTGTTGCCCGGGTCCTCGACATGTCATCTTCCCGCCGTGACCGACAGAGGACTTCGCAGTCGTGCGGTCTTGTCCGGTTGGCACCGTTGTCAGCCACGTTGCTGGCACATGTACCAGCCAATCTAGAGGCTGCCCGCACCCGGCCGTCGCCGGGGCGGAGCAGGTCGGGGCGGCGGGTCAGGCGTGCGGGGGATTCCCGTCGATCGGCCGAGCACACTCAGCCGTCCGGTTGGTTATCCACAGGACGACCCGCTAGGTGAGCGGCGGCGCGCGAGGTTATCCACAGGCACATCCCCAGCCTGGTGATCCGCGGTCACGCTGGGTGCAGCCCGCCGCCTGGTCGAGGATCTATCGGCCGAGGCGGCGGCGAACCATGCCGACCACCTCGGTGATCTCCGAGATCCGCAACACGATGGCCAGACCCAGATACGTACCACCGATCACGGCGCCGCCGACCAGCAACTGCACGATCGCCTCCACCTTGGTCGGCGTGTCGTCGCCGGGCAGCAGGAACACCACCAGCAGACCGGCCAGGGCGGCACCGAGCGCGGCGATCACCACCCGGCCGAGGGTACGCAGGATCGCGCCCAGCCCGATGCGGCCCACCCGGGGCCGCAGCAGCCAGGCAGAGGCGATGGCGGCGGCCAGATAGGAGACGGTGTTGCCGATCATCATGCCGGCACCGGCGAAGCTCGCCGAGAAGAGCGCGAACAGGGCGATCTGCACCCCGATCCGAAGCGCCACCACGGGGATGTTGATCAGTGCCGGGGTGCGGGTGTCCGGCAGCGCGTAGAAGGCGAAGGTGAACAGCTGGCTGATCGCGAAGGGCACCAGCGCGAGCGCGGCGGCGAGCAGCACCAGCGACGTCGCGGTCGCGTTGTCCTCGGTAAACGCGCCGAATCGGAACAGGGTGAACGCGATCGGGGTGGCGAGCACCGCGTAGCAGACCGCGATCGGGGCGAGTACGGCCGACACCATGCGGGTGCCCCGGGACAGGTCGGCGGCGAGGTCGGCGTACCGGCCGTCGGCGGCGGCGGCGCTCATCCGGGGCATCAGCGCCGTGATGATCGACACGGCGATGATGCCGTGCGCGGTCATCAACAGCAGGAAGACGTTGTTGTAGATCAGCGGGCCGGCGGCGTTCTCCTTGCCGGCGCGGTTCAGCAGGTTGAACAGCACGATGAGGCCGACCTGGCTGACCGCGACGTAGCAGATCATCCACGCCCCGAGCCGGCCCAGCTCGGCCAGGCCGAGCTGGCGGAAGTCGAAGCGGAGCTTCCACCGGAAGCCGACCTTACGCAGCGCCGGCAGCAGCCCGGCGACCTGGATGGCGACGCCGACCAGGGTGCCGCCGCCGATCAGCAGGACCCGACCGGTCGTCATGTCGTCGGGCCCGACGATCTCGGCGCCGAAGATCGCGATGTACAGGCCGGCGGTGCCGATCACCACCAGGTTGTTGAGGATCGGTGCCCACATCGGGGCGGCGAAGTGGCCACGGGTGTTGAGCACGGCGCTGATCAGTGCGCTCAGGCCGGAGAAGAAGATCATCGGCAGCATGAGCCGAGCCAGCGTGGTGACCAGTCCGGAGTAGCCTTCAGCGGACTCGTTGGCGCCGTACAGCCAGGTCAGGGGTACGGCGAGGGCGACCGCGAGCAGGGCGGCGGCGCCCAGCGCGAGCAGTGCCAGGGTCAGCAGCCGCTGGGTGTACGCCTGGCCGCCGTCGCTGTCCGCCTTGCGTCGGCGTACCAGCACCGGGATCAGCACGCTGGTGAGGATGCCGCCGAGCAGGAACTCGTAGACCATTCCCGGCAGGATCTGCGCGGTGGTGTAGGCGTCGCCCACCAGCGCGCCACCCAGGGCGGCGCCGATCACCAGGTTGCGCAGGAAACCCGTACCCCGGCTGACCAGGCTGCCGATCGCCATGACCGCGCTGTTGGCCGCGGCGCTGGTCTCCGCCACCTGCTCCTGGGGCGGCGCGACCGACTCGGCCGCCGGCTGGTTGAGCGGCTCGGCGGAGATGAACGTGGCACCGTCGTCGGGCCGGCCGCCGGGCACGCCGCCCTGCTGGGCGTTCGCGCTGCGGTAGAGCCCGCCGCTCATCTGTGCCTCCAAAGGGGTACGCCGGAGCCGGCATCGGCCCGCCCGTCACAGACCTTAGTCAACCCCGACCCGTTACCCGCGCCCGGCGGACGAGATGGCGATCAGGACCGATAGGCTGCTGATCCGATGTCCGAAGCCGCCGCATCCCACACCACCGACCGCCGCGAACTCACCGCCGCCCAGCGCAACGCCGTCGCCGAACTGCTCCGGGTCTCCCCGGTCGCCGACGAGCTGGGCCACCGGTTCGCCGCCGCCGGTCACGAACTGCACCTCGTGGGCGGTTCGGTACGCGACGCCCTGCTCGGCCGGCTCGGCGAGGACCTCGACTTCTGCACCGACGCGCACCCCGACCAGACGCTGGATATCGTGCGGGGCTGGGCCGAGGCGATCTGGGAGACCGGCCGCGAGTTCGGCACCATCGGCTGCCAGCGCGACGGCCTGCGGCTGGAGATCACCACGTTCCGGGCCGAGTCGTACGACCAGGTCAGCCGGAACCCGATCGTGGCCTACGGCACCAGCCTGGTCGAGGACCTGCGGCGGCGGGACTTCACCATCAACGCGATGGCGGTGAGCCTGCCCGAGCACCGGTTCGCCGACCCGTACGACGGCCTGGCCGACCTGGCGGCGAAGGTCGTGCGTACGCCGGGCACGCCCGCCGAGTCGTTCGGCGACGATCCGTTGCGGATGCTGCGGGCCGCCCGCTTCGCCGCCCAGCTGCGCTTCACGGTGCACCCGGACGTGCAGGCGGCGATGACCCGGATGGCCACCGACCTGGACCGGATCACCGCCGAGCGGATCCGCGACGAGTTCACCAAGCTGCTCTGCGGCGCCGACCCGATCACGGGGCTGCGGCTGCTGGTCGACAGCGGGCTGGCCGAGCGTTTCCTGCCCGAGCTGACCGGGCTCAAGCTCGAGATCGACGAGCACGCCCAGCACAAGGACGTCTACGAACACACCCTCACGGTGGTCCGGAACGCGATCTCGTACGAGGAGGACGGGCCGGACTTCGTCCTGCGGATGGCCGCGCTGATGCACGACGTGGGCAAGCCGGCGACGAAGTCGATCGGTCCGGACGGTCGGGTCAGTTTCCACCACCACGAGGTGGTCGGCGCCCGGTTGACCAAGGCGCGGATGAAGGCGCTGCGCTACCCCAAGGACGTCACCGCCAAGGTCACCATGCTGGTCGCGCTGCACCTGCGCTTCTACGGGTACGGCCGGGGTGAGTGGACCGACTCGGCGGTGCGCCGGTACGTGACCGACGCGGGTGACCTGTTGACCCGGCTGCACAAGCTGACCCGGTCGGACTGCACCACCCGCAACCGGCGCAAGGCCGCCCAGTTGGCAGCGGACTACGACGCGCTGGAGGAGCGGATCGCCCGGATCGCCGCCGACGAGGATCTGGCGCGGGTCCGGCCCGACCTCGACGGCAACGCGATCATGGAGCTGCTCGGCGTGCCGCCGGGGCCGATCGTGGGCCGGGCCTGGAAGTACCTCAAGGACCTGCGGTTGGAGCGTGGCCCGCTGGACCGCGACACCGCCGAGGCCGAGCTGCTGCGCTGGGCCCGCGACGAGGGCATCCGCGACTGAGCATCGACGCGGCGCGCTTTGCCGACGTCCATCGTGGCCCGTCCCCGTTGTGACGGCCACACGTCGAGACGCTCACGTATCGACCGAACGGTGGACGCGAGTTCTCTCGAATTCATTCATGATGTTGGAACGTCCATCAGCCCGCTGCTCAGCAGTTGGAGGCGGGACGATTCAATGTCCGTCCGACCGCCCACCGGGCATGGTCGACGACCGACGGGGGTCACACCTAGTGAAGAACCGTGGCGTACTGCGCCGCTCGGCGGTGGCGGGGCTCGCCCTCGCCACCGCCTCGTCCATCCTCACCGTCGTCTCCGGCGGTGCCGCGATGGCTGCTCCGCACGATCAGCCCCGACCCGAGGTGCTCGGCACCAAGGGCGTCGGCGTCGTGCCGGACCGCTACATCGTCGTGCTCAAGGACCGGAAGGCCGGTTCCAGTGCCGTCCGGGCCGCAGCATCCGCGCTCACCGGAGCGAACGGGGGCACCGTCCGGCGGGTGTTCGACAACGCCCTCAAGGGCTACTCGGCCACGATGAGCCAGCGGCAGGCCGAGAAGTTGGCGGCCAATCCCGCCGTGGCCTACGTCGAGCAGGTCCGCCGACTCTCGGCCAACGGCACGCAGAGCAGCCCGCCGTCCTGGGGCCTGGACCGCATCGATCAGCCCTCGCCGAAGTTGAACAACACCTA
The DNA here is from genome assembly GCF_900109115.1 of Micromonospora phaseoli. GTDB lineage: Bacteria > Actinomycetota > Actinomycetes > Mycobacteriales > Micromonosporaceae > Micromonospora > Micromonospora phaseoli. Next base: position 144,262 of record NZ_FNYV01000007.1, on the reverse strand, counting down.
CAAGTACCCGAACACCGGCAGTGGGGTCACCGCGTACATCCTGGACACCGGGATCAACGTCGACCACCAGGACTTCGGCGGCCGGGCGACTCACGGTTACGACGCCATCGACTCCGACCACGTCGCAGAAGACTGCCACGGCCACGGTACGCACGTTGCCGGGACCGTCGGCGGCGCGAGTTACGGCGTGGCCAAGGGTGTCAACCTCGTCGGTGTACGGGTGCTCGACTGCGACGGCTACGGCACCACCGAACAGGTCGTCGCCGGGGTCGACTGGGTGACCGCAAACGCCCAGCAGCCGGCCGTGGCCAACATGAGCCTCGGTGACATCGTTGCCGTCCCATCGCTCGACGAGGCGGTGAACCGGTCCATCGCGTCCGGCATCACCTATTCGATCGCGGCTGGAAACTCGTGGATGGACGCCTGCCAGGCGTCCCCGGCCCGGGTGCCGGACGCCATCACCGTGGGGGCGACGGACCGGATCAACATGCGCGCCTGGTTCTCGAACTACGGCAAGTGCCTCGACATCTTTGCTCCGGGCGTGAGCATCCCCTCGGCGCGCCACAACAACAACACCGGCAGCGTGGTCTTCAGCGGCACCTCGATGGCCGCCCCGCACGTGGCGGGCGCCGCGGCCCTGCTGCTGAACGACAACCCGACCTGGACGCCGAAGCAGGTCCGCGACCGGATCGTCACCACCGGCCTCGCCGGCGGGGTGTACGACACGAAGGGTTCGATCGACCGGCTGCTGACGGTCGGCGCGATCTCGCCGGCCCGCTTCTCGCACGGCTTCAAGGCCCGTTCCAACGGCAAGTTCGTCACCGCCGCCAGCAGCACCAAGCCGCTGGTGAACAACGGATCGAGCATGGGCACGGCGCAGCGGTTCGACATCGTCGACGCCGGCAGCGGCCTGGTCGCGCTGCGTTCCAGGGTCAACGGACTGTACGTGGTGGCACCGACCAACGGCACCAAGCCGCTGATCGCCAGCCACAAGACGATCGTCACGTCGGCGAAGTACACCATCGTGAACCACACCGACGGCTCGGTCAGCCTCAAGTCCCAGATCAACGGCAAGTACGTCACGGCGTCGACCTCCGGTAGCTCGTCTCTGATGGCGAGCAAGACCTCCATCGGCACCAACGAGAAGTTCACCATCGACGCGGCGCCGCCGATCGTCAGCCTCAAGTCGAAGGCCAGCGGCAAGTACGTGGTGGCCGCCAGCAGCACCAAGCCGCTAATCGCCAGCAGCACGACGGTCACCAAGGCGGCGAAGTTCGACGTCATCAACCAGGGCGACGGCTTCTTCAGCTTCCGGGCCCACTCCAACGGCCGGTACGTGACCGCGGCGAGCAGTGGCACCAAGCCGCTGGTCGCCAGCAGCACCTCGCGGGGCTTCTGGGAGACGTTCGACTTTCTCAACTACAACATCGACGGAACGATCTTCCTCAGGGCCAGCGACGACCAGGCGGTCTCCGCCGGGTCGGCCGGCACCAGCCAGCTGATCTCGAACAAGACCATCAAGTGGACGTCGCCCGGGCTGGGCCTGAGCAACGGCGAGAGATTCACCGTCTCCACCGCCTGATCCAGCACAGCACGACCGGCGCCCGCCGGAGCACCCAAACATGGGACGCTTCGGCGGGCGCCACCGTTCCTGCCCGGTCAGCTGCCCAGATCGGATGGCACCCTGAGCGCCGGTGCGACGAACGGGGGAGAATGACGACATGCGTTGGACAGTGCTCGACTCGCCGATCGGGGAGTTCTCCGTGGCCACCGACGGCGGCAGCGTCTGCGGCGCACACTTTGGCCCGGTCGCGGACGCCGCCACGGAACCGGTGGACGCGACGTCCCGGCAGGCGGTCGCGGAGCTACGGGCGTACTTCGCCGGAGAGCTGACCGATTTCGGGCTACCGGTGACGGTGCCGCGCGGGTCCGAGTTCGAGCGGGCGGTGTGGCGGGAGATGACCCTGATCCCGTACGGCGAGACGTTGACGTACGGCGAGGTGGCCCGGCGGGTGGGGGATCCCGGCGCGGCTCGGGCGGTCGGGGTGGCCTGCAACCGCAACCCGATCCCGGTCGTCGTGCCTTGTCACCGCATCATCGGGGCGGGCGGAAAGCTGGTCGGCTTCGGCGGTGGCCTGGACCGCAAGGTCAAGCTGCTGGAGCTGGAGGCCGGCGTCGCCCTGCAACGCGCCTGGTCCTGAACGTCAAGAGTCGATCGCGGTCGTGACGGGGCGGAGGCTGACGCCGCTCGCCATGGCGTGCTGCTGTTCGATCTTCCCGCGAGGGCCGGGTCCGTGTGGACCCGGCCCTCGACGACGCTGCTGGTCGGTGCGTCAGCGCTCGATCTCGCCGGCGATGAACTCCTCGACGGCGGCGTGCGCGTCGTGGTCGGCGTACTGCACCGGCGGGGACTTCATGAAGTACGACGAGGCCGACAGGATCGGGCCGCCGATCTTCCGGTCCAGGGCGATCTTCGCGGCCCGGACGGCGTCGATGATGACGCCGGCCGAGTTCGGCGAGTCCCACACCTCGAGCTTGAGCTCGGCGTTGAGCGGGGTGTCACCGAACGAGCGGCCCTCCAGGCGGATGTACGCCCACTTGCGGTCGTCCAGCCACGGCACGTGGTCGGACGGACCGATGTGCACGTCGCTCTTGCTCATCTCGTGCGGGATCTGCGAGGTGACCGACTGGGTCTTCGAGATCTTCTTCGAGACCAGGCGGTTGCGCTCCAGCATGTTCATGAAGTCCATGTTGCCGCCGAAGTTGAGCTGGTACGTGCGCAGCAGCTCGACTCCCCGGTCCTCGAAGAGCTTCGCCAGCGCCCGGTGCACGATGGTCGCGCCGACCTGGCTCTTGATGTCGTCACCGACGATCGGCAGGCCCGCGTCCTCGAACTTCTTGGCCCACTCGGGGTCGGAGGCGATGAAGACCGGCAGGGCGTTGACGAAGGCGCAGCCGGCGTCGATCGCGGCCTGGGCGTAGAACTTGTCGGCCTGCTCCGAACCCACCGGCAGGTAGGAGACGACGACGTCGACCTGCGCGTCGCGCAGCGCCTTGGCCACGTCGACCGGCTGGGCGTCGGACTCCTCGACGATCTCGCGGTAGTACTGGCCGAGGCCGTCGAAGGTCGGGCCGCGCTGCACGCTGACGCCGGTCGGCGGCACGTCGCAGAGCTTGATGGTGTTGTTCTCGCTGGCGACGATCGCCTCCGCGAGGTCCATGCCCACCTTCTTGGCGTCGACATCGAACGCCGCGACGAACTGCACGTCAGAGACGTGGTAGTCGCCGAAGGTGACGTGCATGAGACCCGGGACGCGGTCGTTCGGGTCGGCGTTCCGGTAGTACTCGACGCCCTGTACCAGGGACGAGGCGCAGTTACCCACACCGACGATGGCGACGCGGACGGAGCCCATCGCGTGTGCCTCCTTCTTTTCTGTCACGGCCGCTCTTTCCTGGTCTCTCCAGGCGGAGGCGGGCTGTTGTCTTCTCGTCGGCCGCCGGCTGTCCCGTCCTGCGGGACCGTCGGGGCACGGCCGGAGCGCTCGTTGGCGATGAGCTCCTCCAGCCACCGGACCTCGCGCTCACAGGCATCCAGGCCGTGGCGCTGCAGCTCCAGGGTGTACGCGTCGAGGCGCTCGGCCGCCCGGCCCAGCATGTCGCGAAGGCCCTCGCGACGCTCCTCGATCGTGCGGCGGCGACCTTCCAGGATCCGAAGTCGGGTCGCCCGGTCGGTTCGGGAAAAGAACGCGAAGTGCACACCGAAACCGGTGTCGCCGTACGTCTCCGGCCCGGTTTGTGCGATGAGCTCCGCGAAGCGTTCCTTTCCTTCCGCGGTGATGGTGTAGACCACCCGACCTCGTCGGCTGGTCAGCGCGGGAACCTCCTCGGCGGTGGCGGGCGTCTCGGCGGCTTCGGTGATCCATCCCGCAGCCTGTAGCCGGCGCAGCGTCGGATAGAGCGAGCCGTAACTGATTGCGGCTCGGATCGCCCCGAGCTTGGCGGTGAGCTCCTTGCGTAGCTCATAGCCGTGCATCGGGGCTTCCTGCAGCAGGCCGAGGATGGCGAGTTCGAGCATTGGCCACCCTTCCTTTACCCTGTGCGTGGAGCGCTAACCGCCGCGATGTATCGGACCGATACATCGCACCGTAGCGTCTCGGCTCGGCAGGAGCAAACCCCCGTTCCGAGGTCCCCTGCTCACGGATCGTCACGATGGTCGCCTAGCCAGACGAGACCGCGTACCCTTTCCCGCATGCGTACGCAGCGCCAGATCGTCGACTACTCGCTCCGAAAGCGAGTAGTGCTGCGTGAGCTTCTTGCCGGCCGGGTCGGTACCTACGACCTGTGCGATGCATCTCCATACCTGAAGAACGCGGCTCGGTTCCACGGCGAGCCCACCGACCAGCGGTGTCCGATTTGCCGGAGCGAGAACCTCACCCGCGTCCACTACATTTACGGGGACGAACTCAAGCAGTCAGCCGGCCAGGCGCGTACGGTGGCCGAGTTGTCCGTGCTCGCGATGACGCTGCGTGAGTTCCAGGTCTTCGTAGTGGAGGTGTGCCTCGGCTGTGACTGGAACCATCTCGTCGAGCAGTACCTGCTCGGCCGGGACGGCCTGCTCGGTGGCGCGGATGACGGCCAGGAGCGCAGCGAGGCGAGCGGCATGACCGCAGACGGAACGGGTGCCCGGCGAAGGCGAGAGGCGCAACGGTGAATCAGGCTCGATCGGCCAGCCCCGGCCGTGGCACACGTGGCCGGGGTGACCGACAGCTTGTAGGTCTGAATAGTCCGATTGATTCGGATCTGACACCGGTACCACGGCACCCGCGTGCCGTGCTTTCGGGTGTCACAACTCACGGCAAACCGGTGGCGGTGCGACCGCGCCCCACCGCGACGGCAGGGTGTGAGGAATGAACTCGTACGGCGATCCCAGCTCCTCGCGCGGACGGGCCCGCATTCCGGGCCAGGACGACCCGGGGCAGGCGGACGACGCGTACCGCCGCCAGGGTGGTGAACCGCGCGGCGTCAACTGGTCGACCGGGCCGGAGGGTGCCAGCCCGTCGGCCCGCGCCTCGGTCGGTGGTCGTGCCTCGGTAGGCGGCTCGGCGAGCGTTCCACCGCGCCACGGGTCCACCGGCGCGGCACCGGTCGGCCGGGCCGGACCCGGCCGTGCCTCGGTGCCGGTCTCGCCGGCGGCGCCGGGTCGTGCCTCGGTGCCGGTGTCCCCGGCCCCGGGCCGGGCCGGTCGTGCCTCGGTGCCGGTGTCGCCGGCCGGGCCCGGACGTGCCTCGGTCGCCGTCGGCGCGGCATCGGCCGGCCGGGCGAGCGTCGGCTCGGCGTCGGTGGCTGGTCCCGGCGCCCGGGCCGCAGTGGCCCGGGCGAGCGTCGGTGGTCCCGGCGGGCCGGGCGGCCCGGGTCGGCCCGGCGGTCCGACCGGACCAGGTCGCGGCGGCCGTGATCCAGGCGGAGCGGCCCGTGCGCGCAAGCGCAAGCGGCTCAACATGCTGATCGCCGGCTTCGCGGTGTTCATCATGCTGGCCGGCATCGGTGTGGTCGGGTTCACCTACTACTCGACCAACGTGGTGCTGCCCAAGGAGATCCCGTTGCCGCTCTCCACCATCGTCTACGCCAAGGACGGCAAGACGTTGGTGGCCAAGCTCGGCAACGAGAACCGCACCTTCGTCACCATCGACGCCATCCCTGAGCACGTGCGCAACGCCGTGGCCGCCGCCGAGGACCGCAACTTCTACCGGCACTCGGGCGTCGACTACAAGGGCATCGCCCGGGCCGCCTGGAACAATCTCTCCGGCGGCGACAAGCAGGGTGCCTCGACCATCACCCAGCAGTACGCCCGCAACGCCTACGAGAACCTCCAGGACGACAGCTACGCGCGGAAGGTGAAGGAGGCGATCCTCGCCTCCAAGCTGAACGACGAGTTCACCAAAGAAGAGATCATGGAGAACTATCTCAACGTGATCTACTTCGGCCGGGGCGCGTACGGCATCGAGGCGGCGGCTCAGACGTACTTCAACACCACCGCGAAGAAGCTCAACCCGGCCCAGGGGGCGGTGCTCGCCGCGCTGATCAAGCAGCCCGTCGCCAGCGCCACCCACCCGGGGTTCGACCCGGAGACCAACGAGGTCGACGCCAAGTCCCGCTGGGAGTACGTGATCAACGGGATGGTCGAGGAGGGCTGGCTCGGCGTACCGGGTAAGCCCGAGCGGCCCGCCGAGTACCCGAAGGTCCAGAAGTCGAAGAAGGACAACGGTTTCGGAGTGGCCTCCCCGCGCGGCAACGTGATCAACTATGTCCGCAAGGAGATGGAGGAGTGGGGTCTCTGCTCCAACTCGGGCGCGCCGGACAAGCCCAACTGCGTCAACGAGCTGCGCGAGGGCGGCTACCGGATCACCACCACCCTCGATCCCAAGATTCAGAAGTCGCTGGAGGAGATCGCCCAGCTCGGTCGTAAGGACACGTTCCTGGCGGACCAGCCGAAGAACCTGATGCCGGCGGTGGTGTCCGTCGAGGCGAAGACCGGCCGCGTGCTGGCCTACTACGGCGGTAACAGCGGTGCGGACTTCGACTACGCGGGTCTCAACACCGATCAGAACGGCAACCTGGTCGGTGGTCATCCGCCGGGATCGTCGTTCAAGGTCTACACCCTTGCCGCAGCCATCGACGCCGGCATCTCGGTGAAGTCCCGCTGGGACGCCACCCCGTTCAAGCCGGAAGGCTTCGAAAAGGAGATCGTCAACGCCGGCCGGGACGTGCGGCAGAGCTGTAACAAGTCCTGCACTCTGCAGGAGACGACCGTGCTCTCGTACAACGTGCCGTTCTTCCACATCGCGGAGCAGATCGGCACGGACAAGGTGATCGACATGGCCCGCCGGGCCGGTGTCCGCACCATGTGGGACGACAAGGGACGGGCGCACGACCTGATCAAGAACAAGCCCGAGAAGCTCGCGCCTACCTACTTCGACCGGGTGGCCGCCTACGGCCAGTACCCGATCACGGTGCTCGACCACGTCAACGGCCTGGCCACGCTCGCCAACAGCGGCAAGTACAACAAGGCGCACTTCGTGCGGACCGTGGAGAAGCAGAACAAGGCAACCGGCAAGTGGGACAAGGTCACCGGCACGGGCGAGAAGCTCGACCCCAAGCAGGTGATCAAGCCAGAGGTGGCCGACGAGGTGACCGCGGTGCTCAAGGAGATCCCCGGCAAGAACAACGCCAGTCTGGCCAACAGCCGGCAGGTCGCCGGCAAGACCGGCACCTGGCAGCTCGGCGACACCGGCAAGAACCAGGACGCCTGGATGGTCGGCTACGACAAGAACGTCGCCACAGCGGTGTGGATCGGTAGCCACGATACAAAGAAGCGAGCCATCGTCGACCGGGGCGGCAGCAACATCGGCGGTGGCACCCTACCGGCGCAGCTGTGGAAACGGTACATGGACGAGGCGCTGAAGGGTTACGACCCGTCCGACCTGCCGGATGTCGCCGGGATTGGCGACGAGGAAGCCGGCAACGGTGAGGCACCGCCGCCGCCACCGCCGCCGGACGTGCAGCAGTGCGAGCCGACCGACATCCTCTGCCAACTCGGTGGCGGTAACCGCAATGGCGGTAACAACGGCGGCGACAACAACGGCGGCGACAACAATGGCCCCGGCAACCCGGACAACGGCCTTCCGTTCAGCCCACCGGACAACGGTGGTGGCGGCGGCGGACTCCTACCACCGAGAGCCACCAACCGGGAGTGATTTCTCGTAGCTGCGGCGGGCGGCCGGACTTCGGTCCGGCCGCCCGCCGTTGGTGTTGGCGGAAGAGGCAGGCGCGGTGGGTGGTGGGGCGCGGCCAGTGGACTCGGTGACCGAGCCGGGGGCTCGAAGACGATGAGAGCACGCTGATGGCGCGGTGATGGTGTGGTGATGGCGACGATCGATACCTTGTCGCCTCCCATCCCCTCACTAGGAGGTCCTATGCGGCGGCTACTACTCATTTCCGGACTTGTCTCGGCCCTCGCCCTGAGCTGGATCGCGGCCCCCGCCTCAGCCCAGGCGGCGCCTGACCGCGCCGCCGTCGAGGTCGAGGCGGTGATCGCGGCTGGCGACGGCGTCCGGCTCGACGCGGTGACGCTCGCCAACGCCGGCTGCGGAGTCTCGTGTGACAACAAGGATCCGCAGACCTTCAAGATCTACTACGACGGCACCAGGTACTACACCTGTGCTGAGGACGCCATTACGCCCAAGTTGTCCAGCGGCTACGTGTACCGCACGTCGAGCCCGTCGGGCAGCGTCGAGCTGCGGTACAGCCCGCGATGCCGCACGGCCTGGGCGAGGACCAGTGCCGGATGGCTCGCGATCAAGGTGGTCAGTCGCCACCTCAACGGCAACCACCGCATGACGCTCGAGAACTACTCCGAGTACGGAAACGTCTGGACCAACATGGTCAACGACGCCAACCTCGAGGCTCAGGCCTGCTACTGGCCGGCCAGTGGCACCGATTGGAGCTGTACCCGCTGGTACTGAGGCCCGACTTGACATTGGTGTCCACCACGGCATGAATCGGCGCGCGCTGGACTTCTTCTGGGAACAACGGGATCAGTGCCGCCGTGATGATCAGAAGGTGACGTCGCCGACTACCTTCCGTTCCAGTCTTCAAGCGATGAAGGGATGCGGAATGACTCGTACGAGAAATGTGCTGGTGGTGCTCGCCCTGGCGCTCGGTGCCCTGGTCGGCGTGCCGGCGTCGGCAATGGCGGGACCGGCAGCCGTCCCGGAGGGCTGCCGTAACGCGGGCGGTGGCGGTTACGCCTCGTGCAACGGGAAGGACCCGCAGGCGATGGGTTGCTCGTCAGGGGCCACGACCACGGCCTCAGGCAGGGCGAAGAACGGTGTCTGGGTCGAGTTGCGCTACTCGTCGGGCTGCCAGGCCTACTGGACGCGTTACACCAACACGCCGGGTAGCACCGGCGATGCACGCATCTGGAACGGCGCCGGGACGGTCTTCTACAAGAAGACCCTCGCCGCCTATGCGGGTGAGACCGGGTGGACGCCGATGATGGCGGCCAACGTGAACCCGGACGCCTGCCTGTACTTCTACTACGCCGATCTGCGGGAGTGGATGGAGTACTGCCCCTGACCCTGAGACCAGGGCGTCATGTGCGCCGGGTCCCTGCGCCGGTCAACGACGCAGGGACCCGGTTGCCTTGGCCGGACGGTCGAGTCAGTACTTGCTCGTCCACCAGGTGGTGGGCCCGGCAACGGCCTCCGCCCGGGCGAGGAGATTGGCGTCGTTGACCATCGGTGTGTAGTAGGCGCCGGCGAAACCGCTGTAGGCGGTGCGGACCCGGCCATCGAGGTAGTAGCTGCGGACCGTCGGGTAGTAGAAGTCAGAGCCGACCCTGGCCCAAGCGGTCCGGCAGCGAGGGCTGTAGCGCAGTTCGAGACTGATTCCGTCGGTGTTGGACGCGACGGTCTTCGCGTCGTCGGAGCAGTAGTGGTAGCAGGTCGAACATCCACTGTGGTAGATCTTGTAGGTCGCCGGATTCTTGCCGTCACAGCCCGCACCGCAGCCGGTGGACAGCAGCTCGGCTTCCGGGATCATCATGGCGTTCGCCGGGTCGAGGTCCTCTGCCTTGATCGTGGCGACTTCCGACGGCGTGGTGGCCGGTGCCGCGCTGGCCGCCTGCGGCGCGGCCAGGGCCGCGGCGAAGCAGAGTGCCAGCACAGCGGCCAGTCGAGCGCTTCTTCTTCCGAGCAAGACGATCCCTCCAACTCACATTAGGTGCCGCGACGGTCCCAGAGATGCTCACCGATCCATCACCGTCGGACCACCATCCCTCGACGAGAACACCACGCTTGTCACCGTGACGGCGGGTCGTGAGAGTGAAAGGGTGGGTCGGGATCCCCGACCCACCCTTTCGTCGTCGGTGCCGCTCGTGTGGCGGAGCCTCAGCCGAGCGCGACGGTCGCCGTTCGGGCTCCGTGTAGAAGCCGGTGGTAGAGATCCTCTACCACCGGACCTGTGTTGATCCCCAACTCCCGCGCCAGTCGGGACCGCAGACCGCTCAGTACGCCCAGCGCCTCGGCGGTGCGGGCACCGGCATGCATCGCCTCCGCGAGCCGGCAGTGCAGACCTTCGTGGTACGGATAACTCGCGATCCAGCTGTGCAGATCGGCGGTCAGCAACCGTTGTCGGTCAAGACTGAACTCGATTTCGATCAGCGTTTCGATCGCCTTCAGATGATATTCCCTCCAACGCAGGGCCTCCACCTGTAGCTTGACTGATTCGATATCCTCGATTGGCGATCCGCGCCACAGTTCCAGCCCACTCCGTAGGAGTGTAACGGCTCTTTCCGGGCTGCCGACTTTCGCCGCGATTTCTGCATCGGTGCAGAGACTGCGGAATTTCAGGCCGTCTACTTTTTCGTTGCCCACTTCCAGGGTGTAGTGGTTGCTGTTCCGATTGATTCGATGGGCATCGGTGCCCAGCCTGGCCCGAAGGCTGCCCAGCCGGTTCTGTACCTGTTGGCGGGCTGTCGCAGGTGGATCGTCGTCCCACACCACATCGATCAACAAATCGATGTGCACCGGTCGGTTCGAATTCAGGAGCATGGCCGCCAGGATTTTCCGGTCCCTGGTGCCCGGAATGCCGACTCCGGAAATTCCTTGCCTCAACATCAATGGCCCAAGAAAACAAAAGTCCAAGACATTTCCCCCGTGTCTTCTGACCTGCCCGCCTTGTTCGGGCGATGCCTATGATATCGTAATATTTATAGGTGTCAAGGCCTGGCCGGGCTGCCAAGTCTCTTTCATTGGATGGGTTCTGGAAGCGTTCGACAGTTCGACGGATGTTGTGCTGGCGGTCGAACCCATATTGATTGGACCGCCGGTGCACGTGGTACTGGTCTCCCGGCGCCGAGCCGCCACGTGATCCGGTGGCGCTTCGCCGGATTCCAGGAACAGCCGGGTTTCGACTTCTACCCGGTCAACTGATACGGCAAGATGCACGGTCATGAGCAGCCAGTCGACGCCCGGCATCGATGGACCGGATGTCTCCGATCACCCGTCCCGCTCCGACGGCTTCGTCCGGGGACTCTCCGGACTGATCGGCGGCCCGCTCGGTGACCACGCGGTCGCCCGCGACCGACCCGTCGGTACGGAGCGTCGGTTCTGGACGGTGGTCCGGATCGTCCTCGCGTTGACCTGCCTCACGCTGGCCCTGCACTGGGTGCAGAAGTCGCCCTGTCAGGACGGCGCGTGGGAGAACAACGAGCAGTACACCCGGTTCTGTTACACCGACGTGCTGGCGCTCTACTACGCGGAGCGGCTCAACGAGGGTGCCGTGCCCTACCAGGATCATCCGGTGGAGTACCCGGTGCTGACCGGGTACTTCATGGGAGCGCTCGGGCTGCCGGTGCACGCGGCCGGCGACGGCAACCCCGACATGAATCAGGGGCAGTGGTTCTACAACCTGAACGCACTGGTGCTCGGCGCCCTGGCGGTGTTCACCGTGGCGGTGATCCTGGCGCTGCGCCGCCGGCGTCCCTGGGATGCCGCGCTCTTCGCGCTCGCCCCCGCACTGCTGCTCACCGCCACCGTCAACTGGGACCTGCTCGCCATCGGTCTGGCCGCGTTCGGCCTGCTGGCCTGGGCGCGCTCCGGGGAGGGCCGCCGCGGCGTCCTGCTGGTCGCCCTGTCCGGGGTGCTGCTCGGTCTCGGCGGGGCGGCCAAGATGTGGCCGCTGTTCATCCTCGGGCCGATCCTGGTGCTGGCGATACGCGCCGGCCGACTCCGGGCCGCCCTGCTCTCCATCCTCACGGCCGCGGTGACGGTGGTGCTGGTGAACCTGCCGGTGGCGCTGCCCGTCGACTCGCGGGAAAACTGGAAGCGCTTCTTCGAGCTGAACACCGATCGGCCGATCGACTGGGGAACCCTCTGGTACATAACCCGCTACCTGGACGGGAAGTTCGGTGACCCGGCCAGCATGGGCCCCTTCCAGTGGCTCGACGCCAACATCCCCACCCTCAACTACCTCTCGTACGCCCTGTTCGGCCTGGCCTGCCTCGGCATCGGCGCGCTCGCGCTGCTGGCGCCGCGCCGGCCCCGGCTCGCCCAGCTCGCCTTCCTCGTGGTCGCCGCGTTCCTGATCTTCAGCAAGGTCTGGTCGCAGCAGTTCGTGCTCTGGCTGCTGCCGCTGGTGGTGCTCGCCCGGCCCAAGTGGGGAGCGTTCCTCGTCTGGCAGGCGGCCGAGGTCTGCTACTTCGTCGCCTTCTACGGCCAACTGCTCGGTGCGTCGACCGGCCAGCCGGTCTTCCCGGAGGGCGTGTTCGTGCTGGCCGCGAGCCTGCGCTTGGCCGCCGTGGTAGCGCTGGTCGTCCTGGTGGTGCGGGAGATCCTCAACCCGGAGCGGGACGCGGTGCGCCGCACCTACGCCGACGACCCGGACGGCGGCGTGCTCAACGGTCTTCCGGACGTCCCCTGGCTCGACCGATGGCGAACCCGCCGTTCGATCACGGAGCCGTCCCCGACGCCCGTGCCCACGAGCACGTGATCCGGTGACGCTGCGAGACCAGCCCACCCTCGCCACCCGCCATCTCAGAGACGGAAGACCACGACCGAGTCGATCTCTTCGCGGGTGATGCCCAGCCCGTCGACCGGTGCGTCGACGCTGACCTCCCAGGGCGTGCCAGCGATCCGGTCCCGCATCACCAGCACGTTGCGTACGCCGAGGGTGCGCAGGTAGTCGACGCTGGTCTGGTCGGGGAAGGTCATGGCGACCCGGCGCACATCGTCCAGTTGGCGCGGGACGAAGCCGCTGCCACCGTTGACGATGTCCTGGAACCGGGTGGTCGACCAGAGCATCACCGGCTGATCGTGGTTCTGCCCGCTGGGCAGCACGAGCAGCGGGCCCTCCACGGAACGCATGGCGGCCGGCTGTGGCGGCACCACCGGCTGTGGGGTCCTGTTGGTCCCCTCGGCGATGACCAAAACCAGGGGTATCAGGGTGGCCAGCCGCAGCCACGGGCTCGGCCAGGAGGGAATCCGCTCGGCGGAGATCTCCCGGACCCGCTCGGCGAAGGCGCTGACCGCACCCGCCGCGAGCAGTCCGAGCAGCAGCGTGGCCCAGAGCATCAGCCGCCCCGGGGTGCGGATACCGCTCCAGCCGGGCAGGTGCTCGAAGAGCGGTACGTAGGTGAAGCGGCCGTCGAAGAACTCGGTGCCCATCGACAGGGTCATCGTCACCAGCACCCCGGCGAGTAGCAGCAGGCGTTGGCGAACCGTCCAGATGGACAGGAGGAGGCCGCCGGCCGCCAGCGCGTAGAGCGCGAAGCCGGGCAGCAGCGTCATCTCCGGATGCCAGGGCAGGATGGAACGCGCACCCTCATGCAGCCCGCCCCAGACGCGGGATTCGGCGGGCGCGGTGACGAAGCCGCTGGGGGGCGGCGAGAAGACGGCGATGTCGGCGATCGTCCGTTCCGCGTACGGGTGCAGTTGGGTGACGGTGAAGTACGGGATGGCCAGCAGGACCCCCACACCGGCGAAGATCAACCCGCCGATCAGGTCGGCGACGAACAGTCGCTGACCGAAGGGACGCCTGACCCGCCAGAAGATCCGCTTCGCGAACCAGATGACGGCCGCCACCAGCACGATGCCGGCCAGCACGTACGCGAACGGCAGGCCGATACCGAAGCCAAGGCTCAGCTGCCAGGCCGCCACCAGCCAGCCGGCGTACACCCAGCCCTCGTGCCGGCGCTCGGGTCGGTAGCCGTGCCGTAGCGACCAACCGTGCCCCCGGGCCAGCATGGCCAGCGCCAGCGGGATGCCGCCGTTGGATATCACGTGCAGGTGACCGGCCTGGGCCAGCAGCCATGGCGCGTAGGCGTAGGTGACCCCGGCCACCGCGGACCCGATCCGGCTCGCACCGAACTGCCGGGCCAGCACGTACGCGCCGAAGGCGGCGAGCGCATGGGCCAGCACGAAGATGATGTTGTACCGGAGCAGGGCGGCCTCGGGGCCGACACCGATCATGCCGGCCGGCGCGTACCCGAGCAGCGTGTCGGAGAAGGCGAAACTCCACCGTTCGGGGAAGAACGAGTTGGCGTGCCACAGCTGGGCCGGATCGGTCAGCAGAGCGTGCCCGGACCAGGCCATCTGCCAGGCCTGCAGGCTCGGATCCCAGTAGTCCTGTGGCAGCGTGTGCGCCGGGTAGCGCAGCGTCGGCCAGGTCATCAGCACGGCCAGCGCCAGTGAGCCGAACGCGGCCAGCGTCCACTCGTGAATCAGCAGCCGGCCGACCCGTCGACCCAGCCTGCCGTACCAGGTCGGCACCGACTCGGGAGCGGGCCCGAAGGCGGCCCAGCGGTCCGGCTTACGGCCGCCGCTGCCCGCCGTACCGTCCGTCGCGTTGCCGTCCTTGCTAGCGCCGTCCTCCCCGTTGCCTTCCTCCCCGTTGCCTTCCTTCCCGTTGCCTTCCTTGCTGGCTCCGTCGGTCAGGTCCTCGCCAGCGCTGTTCTGCTCCCGCGCGGCCTTGTCGTCGCCGCCTTTCGCCGGACCGGCGGGCGTCGGGCCCGTCCCGTCCTTGGCGGCTTCGACCTGGTCGAGCCCGTCCTGCCGACTCGCGTCCTCACCGGTCCGGTCGGCATCCGGCGGTGCGGCGGGGGTCTGGTCGGGTTTGGCGTCGTCCGGCGCTGCCTCGCCAACCGTGCGAGTGTCTCGGGAGATCGACTTCGTGCCGTCGCCGGCGGAGTGCTGCGTGGTCATTGCGCCGAGGTCTCCCCGGCGAGCCGGCCGCGGAGGAAGGCGATGTCGCCGCTCTGCCCGTCGGTGCCGCCCGGTGTCTCGACGATGACCGGGGCATCTGCCGCGCGGATCACCGCGACCACGAGATCCGGGTCTATGGTGCCGCCGCGCAGGTTGTCGTGGCGGTCCCGACCCGATCCGAACCCGTCCTTGGAGTTGTTGGCGTGGATCAGGTCGATCCGTCCGGTGATCGCCTTCACCCGGTCGACCAGGCCGAGGAGTTCCTCACCACCGGCGTGGGCGTGACAGGTGTCGAGGCAGAAGCCGACCTGGTGGTCGCCGACGGCGTCCCAGAGCCGGGCGAGCGCGTCCAGCCGACGGGCGCAGGCGTGCTCGCCGCCGGCGGTGTTCTCGATCAGCACCGGCAGCCCGAAGCCGCCCGCCTCCGCCGCGTATGTCAGGGCCTTGCGCCAGTTGTCGAATCCGATAGCCGGATCGTCGCCGGCGTTGACGTGTCCGCCGTGCACCACCAGGCCCTTGGCGCCGATCTCCGTGGCCGCCTTGGCGTGGGCGAGCAGCAGCTTGCGGCTGGGAATCCGAATGCGGTTGTTGCTGGTCGCGACATTGACGACGTAGGGCGCATGTACGTAGACGTCCACGTCGGCGTCGCGCAGCACAGCGGCGTCCGCACGGGGCTGTGGCGCCTTCCAACCCTGCGGGTCGGCGAGGAAGAACTGCACGGCGTCTGCCGCCCGGGCGGTCGCCTCCGCCAACGGGTCGGTCGGATCGACGTGGGCTCCGATACGCATGCAGGCGAGCCTACGTCGGAGCCCCGACGGGCGGCGTGACGCCCACCGTGCTCGTCGCGTCACCGCCTCCGTCGGGGGTCGTTGATACCGATGAATCAGAAGGTCAGGTGCTTCCGGCGGGAGCCGTGAGAAAAAATGTCGGTAATTCCGGGATTTGCCCGTGAAGCACCGACTTCCGCGATAACGTCGGGTAACAACGTGATAAAGCTCCGCGGGGCGTCTCCAGTCCAACCTCATCGGTGTGGTCGTTCCTCCCCAGGTCCCACCCAAGGAATGCGGACGAGGCGCCCCGCGGTCACGTGGCCGGGGGTCGGTGCCGACAACGATGTCGGCACCGACCCCCGGTTCGCTGTGTCCCAGTCACCTCGGTGATGGTGATCGTTCGGGCCAGGTATCCTGGTCCGGTTGTCCGCTCCCGTTCGGGTTCCCCCGGGTCGGGACGGGCACGACGCACGACCTCCTGCCACGGAAGGACCGTGGCCGCTTAGCCCACAGGAGGTGAGCACGTCTTGCGTCATTACGAGATCATGGTGATCCTCGACTCCAGCCTCGAGGAACGCACCGTCGCCCCGTCGCTCGACACGTACCTGAACGTGATCAGGACCGCGGGTGGCTCGGTGGAGAAGACCGACGTGTGGGGCCGCCGGCGCCTCGCGTACGAGATCAACAAGAAGTCCGAGGGCATCTACGCCGTCATCGACCTCCAGGCGACGCCGGAGGCGGTGGCCGAGCTGGACCGTCAGCTGCGGCTCAACGAGTCCGTGCTGCGTACCAAGGTCATCCGGCCGGAGATGCGCTAACCAATCCACCCAGCCCTACCCGATCAGCCTCATCAGTGCTGTCAGAGGGTTCTGCGAACCTGTACGACGGAACGGATGAGTGCGCGAGGAGTTGGTCATGGCAGGAGACACCACCATCACGGTCATCGGCAACCTGACCGATGACCCCGAGTTGCGATTCACCCCCTCCGGGGCTGCGGTCGCCAAGTTCCGGGTCGCATCGACGCCCCGATTCATGGACAAGGCGTCCGGCGAGTGGAAGGACGGCGAGCCGCTGTTCCTCTCGTGCACCGTCTGGCGGCAGGCCGCAGAGCATGTTGCGGAGTCGCTGCAGCGCGGTGCTCGTGTGATCGTCTCGGGCCGGCTGCGTCAGCGGTCCTACGAGACCCGCGAGGGTGAGAAGCGCACCGTCATCGAGCTGGAGGTCGACGAGATCGGCCCATCTCTGCGCTACGCCACGGCGAAGGTGCAGAAGATGTCGCGTTCCGGCGGCGGTGGCGGCGGTTTCGGTAGCGGTGGCGGTGGTGGCCAGGGCGGCGGCGGAGGCAACTTCGACGACCCCTGGGCTTCGGCCGCGCCAGCCCCCTCCCGTTCGGGTGGCGGCAACTTCGACGAGGAGCCTCCGTTCTAATGGCGCCGAGCGCGCGTGATCGTAAACCAGGAGCAAGGGCAATGGCGAAGGCTGCGGCACTGCGCAAGCCGAAGAAGAAGGTGAACCCGCTAGACAAGGACGGGATCACCTATATCGATTACAAGGACACCGCGCTGCTGCGCAAGTTCATCTCCGACCGCGGCAAGATCCGCGCTCGACGGGTGACCGGCGTTACCTCGCAGCAGCAGCGGCAGATCGCCCGTGCGGTCAAGAACGCCCGTGAGATGGCGCTCCTGCCGTACACCGCGACGGCCCGCTGAGAGGAGGCACCGATATGAAGATCATCCTGACTCAGGAGGTGTCCGGCCTCGGTGCCCCGGGCGACATCGTGGAGGTCAAGAACGGCTACGGCCGTAACTACCTGCTCCCGCAGGGCTTCGCGATCGTCTGGACCAAGGGCGCGGAAAAGCAGGTCACCCTCATCAGGCGGGCCCGCTCGGCCCGCGAGATCCGTGACCTCGGCCACGCCAACGAGGTGAAGGCCCAGCTTGAGAGCCTCAAGGTGACCCTGAAGGCTCGTGCCGGCGAGGGTGGCCGGCTCTTCGGCTCGGTCACCCCGGCCGAGATCGTCGACGCCGTGAAGGCGGCCGGCGGTCCGGCGCTCGACCGCCGCCGGCTGGAGCTGTCCGGCCACATCAAGGCGCTCGGCTCGCACCCGGTGCGGATCAAGCTTCACCCTGACGTGACCGGCACGTTCAACCTCAACGTCGTGCAGGGCTGAGCCCAGCAGACAACGCGAAAGGGCCCGCACCGGTGGACGGTGCGGGCCCTTTCGCATCCAACTGCCGCTGGCAGTGACGATCGGAAACCGCCGTCAGCCGATCGGCTCGCCGGTGACCGCGCTGATCATCACCGTGGAGAGCCCACCGCCGACCACGGCGGCGGCGAGCGCCACCGTGGTCGAGCGCCAGGTGGTACCCACCCGACGCAGCAGCATCGCGACCGCCAGGCTGCTGGCCAGCGCCAGGCCGAACCGTGGAATGCCGCCCACCATCGCCCCGAAAGCACGCGCCCGGGACGAGTCGCAGCCACCCCCACTGATGTCGGTCACGCAACCCGCGGGCGGAGTCCCGTCGAGAGTCAACAACCAGACGAAGATCACCATTGCGGGCAGGACGTAGCAGGCCGCCGTGTAGAGCAGCGGTAGCCACGGGCCACCCGGATCGGGATCGAGCAGGTCGTCTTCCAGCCTACGGTTCCAACTGGCGCTGCCGACCGACTCGATCCGCCGCCGTACCGCCGCGATGCCGACCTGCCGCGCGGGCGCTGCCGGGGCAGGCCGACGCCGCGGCGCCGGGCGCGGTCGAGGTGCCGTGTAGCCGACCACCGGCGACCGGGGTGCCGACGCAGGCGCATCGACCCAACGCGGATCGTCGCCCGCCAGCCGGGTGCCAGGCCAGAAACCCTCCCGCTGCGGCTCCGGCTCGGCTCGCCCGGCCCGGGACCACTGCTCGGCACCGGCCGCCGCACCCGATCGGGGCGGCACGGTGTGGTCCCACCGGTCCGACTCGGAGTAACCGTCCCATCGGTTCGGGTCCTGCCGCCGGTCCCGTCGGTCCACCTCGGAGTAGCGGTCCCACTGGCCAGTCGAGTCGGGCTCGAGCCACTGGTCCGTGGCGGGACCCTGAAGCCACTGGCTCGTACTGTCGGCGTCCCACGGATCAGCTGCCCCGTCCTCGGCGCGACGATCCAGACCCGCAGATTGCTCCCAGACGTGCAGGCCGGAGGCGTCCCACGGATCCACCGCCGGCTGCCGGCTCTCCGGCTCCGCCGTCCGCTCCCAGGGCTCCGCCGCCCCCGTCGTCCGCTCCCACGGGTCCACGGCCGGACCGGGGGCCTCCGCCGCGCGTCGCCGGCGTCGGGTGGGCGGCTCTGCGGTCGGCTCAGAGTCGAGCTTCTGCTGCCCCTCGTCCTCCAGACCTGACCAGGTCACCTGGCGGCGACGCGACTGAGCCCGGCGGGGACGACTCTGCGGCGTCACACCCGAGACCGGATCGTCCTCCTCGGCTCGACGGCTGCCGACGTAACCCTCCTCGCGGCCGCCGGCATAGCCCTCCTGCGGACGGTCGAAGGTCCACTCCCGAGTGTGATCGGACTCCGTCCTCCTGGTCGACCCGGCGGCGGCTGACGACGGGGCATCACGCCAGCCCGACTCGATGGCGCGCCGGCTCCGGGCCGGCTCGACCGAGCGCCAATCGCTGTCGCCGTAGCGCGGCCGGTCGGCGTCGTCATCGTCGTCCGGAGCGGCGTGCCGGCCACCACCATCCACGCTGCTGACGCCCGACTCCAGCGCCCAGCGCGGCAGGTAGGGCTCGGCCGGCTCCTCCTGGCCGCGCTCGATGGCGCGACGACGGCTCGGAGTGCGGTAGCGCTCGACCGCCGAGTCGTAACGCTCGGCCGGGGAACGCTCGACCGGCTCGGCCCACGATGCGGCCGACCGCCGCTCGCGCGGGTCGTCCTCCCCGCGTGCCCAGTCCCGGTAACTCACGGCCGGAGCGTGACCCTTCTCAACCGAAAGTGCAATCCGCTGTCCAGGTGTAGCCGTAGGCCACCGATCTTACGGGAGGTTCAGGACAAAGCCCTACCCGGAAATTTCCGTCCACAGGCTGGGGACGAGATCCTCCCAGGTCAGAGGCTTGCAGCAAGGAATTCCCCATGTGATATCCACACCCTGTGCACACGCTGCGCACATGCTCGTCTCCGGTATCCACAGGTTGTCCCAAGGCTCGTCCACCGCCGTGGTTGAGCGGCTGACCTCGCAGTCCGTATGGTTAGCCACCGACCTACCGCCCGGTGGCCCCCGATCGAAGCGGACGGTCGACTTGTCGCACCCAGGCGGTAGGCCTGAATCGATCCGACGCAGTTGAGGGGGCCCTGGTGTCGGTGACAGATGACAGGCGGACGGAGTCCTTTCCGAGCGGTGGGCAGCCATCCGGCCCGGCACCCCGCGACGGCCAGTACGACAAGACGCCGCCGCAGGACGTGGCCGCCGAGCAGTGCGTCCTGGGCGGCATGCTGCTCTCCAAGGACGCCATCGCAGACGTCGTCGAGATCCTCAAGACCAACGACTTCTACCGGCCGATCCACGCCACCGTCTTCGACACCGTCCTGGAGATCTACGGCCGGGGTGAGCCGGCCGACGCCATCACCGTGGCCGCGGCGCTGGCCGACTCCGGCGACCTGGCCCGGGTCGGCGGTGCCCCCTACCTGCACACGCTGATCGCGAGCGTGCCGACCGCAGCGAACGCGGCCTACTACGCCCGCATCGTGAGCGAGCGGGCGGTGCTGCGGCGGCTGGTCGAGGCCGGGACCAGAATCGTCCAACTCGGGTACGGCACCGCCAACGGCGGCAGCAGGGATGTCGACGACATCGTCGACCTGGCCCAGCAGGCCGTTTACGACGTGACCGAGCGTCGGGTCAGCGAGGACTTCGCCATCCTCGCCGACATGCTCCAGCCGACGCTGGACGAGATCGAGGCGGTCGGCGCCCAGGGTGGCGTGATGACCGGCGTGCCGACCGGCTTCACGGACCTGGACCGGCTG
This sequence comes from Micromonospora phaseoli, assembly GCF_900109115.1. GTDB lineage: Bacteria > Actinomycetota > Actinomycetes > Mycobacteriales > Micromonosporaceae > Micromonospora > Micromonospora phaseoli. The sequence goes on along the minus strand of NZ_FNYV01000007.1, from coordinate 123,741 downwards.
CTCAACGGCCTGCACGCCGGCCAGTTGATCATCGTGGCCGGCCGACCTGGGCTGGGGAAAGCGCTGGCACTCGACACTCCGTTGCCGACTCCGACCGGCTGGACCACCATGGGTGAAGTCAAGGTCGGTGACCATCTCATCGGCGCCGACGGGCGTCCGACAAAGGTGACGCACGCCTTCGAGGTGAGGCACAACCGTCCTTGCTACGAGGTGGAGTTCTCCGACGGAAGTGTGATCGTCGCGGACGCCGAGCACCTGTGGAAAACGACTACGCGCGCCAGTCGTCGCGGCGGAGCGGTTCGTCGGGAGGTTGCCTGGTCCCCTGCTGCGGTGGACGGCCTGCGTCGGGTGGCATCTGAGGCGCCCGACGACGCTCGTATCAGCGTCGCTGACCTGGCGTCAGCGGTCGGCGGCTCTGTTCACACGGCGCGCCGGGTGGCGCGGAGTCTCCCGCACCTAACTGTCCCGCCCACGCGTGGACGAGGAGGTCCGTGCGCCTACACCTATCCGGCCCGCGAGTTCTACGGGCAACTTTGGGATCGCGTGCCGACCTGGTTAGACGCGGTTGCCGCAGCCGAGCACGCCGACGTCGTTACGACCGAACAGATCCGGGCGACGCTGCGTACACCCACAGCCGATCGCAGGCTCAACCACGCGGTGCGGAACGCCCGTGCGCTTCAACTGCCGGAGGCTGACCTGGCGGTGCCCCCGTACACCCTGGGAGCTTGGCTGGGTGACGGCCACAGCGCCGGCAGTCGAATCACCACGGCCGACCCAGGGATCCTGCGGAGGATCGAACTCGACGGGTTCGAGACGAAGCAATCCGACTCCAAGCCAACGCTGTACTCGATTCGGCCTTCAGCATGCCCGATGTGCGGCCGGTGCCGCACGGGCTGCGCGGTCTGCGCCAACTCCCCGTCGTCGCTGACGCAGTCACTGCGCTCGATCGGCGTGCTCGGCAACAAGCACGTGCCGGGGGCGTACCTGCGCGCTTCGGAAGCACAGCGCCGGGCGCTGCTGGCGGGCATGCTCGACACCGACGGCACCGTAACCAGCAGCGGCAATGTCCAGCTGACGACGACCTCGGCGAGCCTCGCCGAGAGTGCCTACGAGTTGGTCGTCAGCCTCGGGTACCGGTGCTCGATCAGCCGCAAGGCGGTCAAGGGACGCAAGCCGGAAAGCTCGATCGCGTACATCCTGAATCTCACGACGACCGACGACGTGTTCCACCTGCCCCGCAAGCGCGAGACTCACCGTCTGCGCAGGCGCAGCGAATCCACCGTCCGGGCCAATAGTCGTTTCGTTACCGACGTCCGACAGGTGGACAGCGTGCCCGTCCGCTGCGTGACCGTTGACAACGACGACCACTTGTACTTGGCAGGCCGGTCAATGATCCCCACGCACAACAGCACCGCTTCCATGGATTTCGCCCGCAATGCGGCGATTCGGGCCAACCAGGCGGCGGCGATCTTCTCGCTGGAAATGAGCAAGGTCGAAATCGTCATGCGGCTGCTCTCGGCCGAGGCCCGGGTGCCGCTGCACGTGCTGCGTAGCGGCCAACTCTCCGACGACGACTGGACGAAGCTCGCTCGCTGTATGGGCGAGATCAGCGAGGCGCCGCTCTTCGTGGACGACACGCCGAGCATGAACCTGATGGAGATCCGGGCCAAGGCCCGCCGGCTCAAGCAGCGACACGACCTCAAGTTGATCGTGGTCGACTACCTCCAGCTGATGACCTCGCCGAAGCGTACCGAGAGCCGTCAGCAGGAGGTCGCGGATCTTTCCCGAGGCCTGAAGCTGCTGGCGAAGGAGGTCGAGTGCCCGGTCATCGCGGTGAGCCAGCTGAACCGTGGTCCGGAGCAGCGAACCGACAAGCGACCTCAGCTGTCTGATTTGCGGGAATCGGGCTCGATTGAGCAGGATGCGGATGTTGTTATACTTTTGCATCGTGACGACTACTACGACAAGGAGTCGCCCCGGGCCGGGGAGGCGGATTTCATTGTCGCCAAGCACCGGAATGGTCCGACCGACACCGTGACGGTCGCCGCCCAGCTGCACCTGTCGCGCTTCGTGGACATGGCCATCGTCTGACGTCGGCGGCGGCCACCCTGTTCAGTGGTCAGCCGAGCACGGGGAAGCGGGCGGCGATCTCGCCCAGGTCACGGCGCTCCGGATCGGTGAGCGCGAGTCGGCCGGCAGCCTTGAGCAGGTAATCGTGGTCGGTCCAGCCGGGTGGCCGGGCAGCGGCACTGCCGAGCAGACCGTCCACGGTGGCGACCGCGACCCGGGTGGCGGCCGGACCGGGCGGTGTCGCGGCCGGCAGGTCGAGCGTCAGGTCGAGGTGATGGATCACGGCCTCGGTGGTGAGTGTGTCCAGCAGGTCGGACACCCGCAACACGTGCCCCTGAGTGGTGACGAAGCCGGCCGGATCCGCACTGCCGGCGGCGCGTACGGCGGCCGGGGCGGTGTCGGTCCAGAGCCGGACGACCCCGGATGGACGGTCGAAGGCAGCGGCGGAGCGTCGCGCCCACCAGGTGTGCCGGGCACCCTGGTCGGTGCTGCCGGGGAAGGAGTGCCAGTAGCTGACCGCATCCACGGTGGCTGGCCCGTCGGCAGGGCTGGCCAGGGCCACGAGGGCCCGCTGCGCGTCACAGAGCACGTGCAAGAGCAGGTCGGCGACGAGCCAGCCTCGGCACCGGGTGGCCCGTTGCAGGTCGCCGTCGTCGAGGCCGGCGACGGCGTTGGTGATGCCGTCGTAGGCATTCGCCAACGCGAGGTGTGAACTGCGTGTCCCCATCTGGGCAGCGTTGCACAACTGGAGTGGCATCGCGCGGCCGGCGGCACCCCGCCCAGCCGGGTTGACCACCGGCGCGTGCGGCGGTCCGGATGGCAGGTGACCTGGCCGGCGGTCCGGTCGAGCCACCTGCCCGGCCGGCTCAGCCGAACATGTCGTCCAGGAAGCTCTTTCGCTTCTTGCGCCGGTAGTGCCCGTGGTAACCGTAGTGCTGCTGTTGCTGAGCGTGGCCGTAGGCCGGTGCCGGGTAGCCGGGCGGCGGGGGCGGCGGGGGCACGGCACCGTATCCCGGCTGGTGCGGCGCGGGAGCGGGTGGTGGCGGTGGCGGGTAGCCGCCCGGCCGAGCGGCGGGCTGGGGCGCGGCGGAGGTCTGCTGCGCGCTCCAGTTGGCCTCCGCCTCGAACAGCTTCTCCAACTCACCGCGGTCGAGGAAGATCCCCCGGCACTCGCCACACTGGTCGATGACGACGCCACTGCGTTCGTACTGCCGCATTTCTCCGTGGCACTTGGGACAGTTCAGGCTCATGACCCGACGGTACCTGGTCGATTCACGCGACAGCGGTCAGCGCGTCGGTGACCTCGCCGTCGGAGACCTCGTGGAAGTCGTCGTAGTACGCGCCGACCGCGGTGAAGGTGGGTGGCCGCTGGGCACAGATCACCTGGTCGGCCTCGGCGGCCAGCATCTCGTACGCCTCCTGGGAGCCGACCGGGACGGCGACCACGACGCGGCGGGCGCCGAGTTGGCGGGCGACCTGGACAGCCGCGCGGGCGGTCGCCCCGGTGGCCAGCCCGTCGTCGACGATCAGGGCGGTGCGTCCGGTGAGGCCCAGCGGCGGCCGACCGGCCCGGTAGAGCTGTTCGCGCCGGTCCAGCTCCGCCTGCTCTCGCCGCTGGACCTCGGCGATGTCGTCGGGGCCGAGCTGACCGGCGACCACCTCGTTGACCACGCGTACGCCGCCGGGGCCGAGCGCGCCGAAGGCGACCTCGGGGGCCCAGGGCATACCGAGTTTGCGGACCACCAGCACGTCCAGCGGCGCGCCGAGGCGTTCTGCGATGACCTGGGCCACGGGAACGCCGCCGCGTACCAGGCCCAGCACGGTGACGTCGGGTTCGCCGATGAGGGCGGTGAGGCGGTCGGCGAGCATCCGGCCCGCGTCGGCACGGTCACGGTAGGCGGTCATGCTCTCAGGTCTACGCGCTGCGGGACGTCTTCGCCCGTCGGTTGCCGGATCCCGGGAATGTCGAGCGCTGCTGCCCAGAGGAGGAACGCGACCGGGTAGAGGAGGTAACCGAACCGGGTGGTGGGCATCAGCAGGATCGCCACCAACAGCCCGTACCCACAGACGAGCGCCGCGGTGCGGGCGGTGCGGGGCGGGCGGCGGGCGAGTCGCACCGCGATGGCCACCCCGGCGGCGACCAGCAGCGCGGCGGCGACCACCCGTCCTGCCGGCAGCACGTTCGCGACCAGGTAGCCGGGGAACGGCGACTGTGCGGGGCTGGATACCTGGCCGTGCCCGAGCGGGAACAGCAGCACGTTCTCCACCAGCGCCTCGCGGTCGACCAGCAGGGTCGGCAGCAGCGCGGCAGCGGGCAGGCCCAGCGCGCCGGCGGTGACCCGCAGGCCGGCGCGTCGGGTCAACCCCCAGATGATCAGCACCGCGGCGACCGGCCAGGCGAAGAGTTTGAGCGCGCCGGCCAACCCCACGACGATGCCGGCCCAGCCGGGCCGGGCGGTGGCGGCGAACGCGAGCGCCAGCAGGCAGAGCGCGAGTACGGGTAGGTCGTCGCCACCGGTGGCCAGGGTCAGCGCGCAGACCGGCAGCACGGTGGCGGCCTGTATCCCGCGCAGCAGGGCGGCGTGGGGTCGGGTCGGCCCCGCTGTGCCCACGGGTTGCCGCAGGACGCGGACGGCGACGACGAGAGCGAGCACGGTACCGACGGCGAACCAGATCCGGGCGTCGGTCCACCAACTGTCGAGGGCCGCACGGGGCAGCCCGAACAGGGCCATCCCCGGCTGGTACGGGGTGTAGCCGAGAAGTTGTTCGCCGGCGGGCAGCGCGGCGATCGCGTCCGGCCCCAGGTAGGGGGTGCCGGTCTCGACCAGCCGTCGTCCTGATTCCTCGACGACGAGCACCTCCTCCTGGGCCCGGTCGGTGCGTCCCGCAGCGCGCTGCACGCTCTGCCAGATCAACGGCAGCAGGGCCACACCGGCCCAGGCGAGGCCGGTGACCAGCCAGCGCGCGGGCAGCCCGACCAGGGTCGAGCCCGGTCGACGGCGGCGGAGCAGGAGTTGACCGGTGGCCAGAAGCGCGACGGTGAGGTAGCCCAGGGCCGCGACTGCGCCCCAGGCGCGGTGCGGAACAAGGGTCGAGGTGCCCGCAGTGACCGCCGCGAAGGCGGCCGATACGGCGTAGAGGCCGAGGTCGAGGGCGAGACCGCCGGCGGCGGTGTCGAGCCGGTGCCACCACCCGAGGCGGTGGACGGGCGGGGTGGCGGTGCTCACCCGGGCAAGTGTGTCAGGCCGGCAGGTGGCGGCCCCGGCCCCCCTGCCGGCGGCCCTGCGGCAGCCGGACCACCGCGCCCGCGTCGTGCAGCGCGGCCGCGAGACAACCCGCACGGCCGCCGGTGCCGCGTTGGAGCACCGCGAGCAGCGTGCCGGCGGGTAGCGGGCGGGCGAAGAGATGACCCTGGCCGGCGGTGCAGCCCAGTTCCCAGAGCGCCCGACGCTGCGCTTCCCGTTCCACTCCTTCGGCCACCACCGCGAGGTCGAGGCTGCGACCGAGGTCCAGGGTGGAGCGGATGATCGCCGCGGCCTCGGTGGAGGACTCCATGGCGGTGACGAAGCTACGGTCGATCTTCAGCTCGTGCACGGGGATCCGGGAGAGCAGCGAGAGCGAGGAGTAGCCGGTGCCGAAGTCGTCCAGGGCGAGCCGGACACCGGAGTCGCGCAGCCGGGTGAGTACCTGGTCGACCACGTCGAGTTGGCTGAGGGTGAGGGTTTCGGTCAGCTCCAGGACGAGCCGGTCGGGTGGCAGGTCGTGCGCGCGCAGGCGGGCCAGCACCGCCCCGGGGAATCGGGCGTCGAGCAGGCTCCGGGGCGACACGTTGACCGCCACCGGTACGTCGAAGCCGGCGTCGCGCCAGCTGCCGGCGGCGATCAGCGCCTCGTCGAGGATCGCTTCGGCGAACGCCGGAAGCAGCCCGGAGCGCTCCACCGCCTCCAGGAAGCGCAGCGGGTCGATCATGCCGTGGGTGGGGTGGCGCCACCGGGCCAGCGCCTCGGCGGCGATGACCTCGCCGGTGCCGAGGTCGACGATCGGCTGGAAGTTGACGGTGAACTCGTGATCGGCGACGGCGCGGGGCAGTTCGCCACCGAGGGCGAGGCGCCCGAGGTCGGCGGTGTCGCGGGCCGGTGCGTAGCTGGCTATCCGTTGCCCGGCCCGTTTGGCCTGGTACATGGCGACGTCCGCGCGGCGCAGCAGCTCCACCATGCCGCCGGTGGCGGGGGCGACGGCGATGCCGCCGCTGGCCTCGACGTTGATCCGCATGCCCTCGACGTCGAACGGCTCGTGTAGCGCCGTCAGCAGTGTCTCGGCCCGGTGCGCGGCCACCGCGGGGGCGGGCAGGGCCCGCAGGAGTACCGCGAACTCGTCGCCGCCGAGCCGGGCCACCAGGTCGTCGGCCCGGGCGGCGGCGCGTAGCCGCTCGGCTACCGCGGCCAGCATCTGGTCGCCAGCGGCGTGACCGAGGGTGTCGTTGACCTCTTTGAAGTGGTTCAGGTCGATCAACACCAGGGCGGTCACCCCGTCGGCGTGCCGTTGGTGCAGCTGCTCGTTCCCCGCGTCGAGCAGGTGGCGCCGGTTCGCCAGTCCGGTCAGCGCGTCGTGGGTGGCGTCGTGCGCGTGTGCCTGTGCAACCCGGGCGAGTTCGGCGTACGCCTGGGCATTGCGGATGGCGGTGCAGAGCGCCGAGGCGAACGTGTACAAGGTGTAGTGCTCACGCTCGGAGAGTTTCACCGGTCCACGGAAGCGCAGCCTCAGCATGCCCACGTCGGCCGTCTTGTCATGGCCTTCGAGGCGGACGGGGACCACTGCGCCCTGCACGGTGGTGGGCTCGCCGACCGGACCGTCGTAGGTGACCCCGTCGGCGCCGCCGCGCACGACCCGGTCGGCGTCGCGTAGCTCGACCTCCACCTCGTCGGCGGAGAAGAGCTCGGCGGCCCGGGTGACCGCGGTGGTTAGGACGTCGCCCAGTTCGACGACGTTGAGCGCGTCGGTGGTCTGGGCGAGCCGCTGCCACACCTGTTGCTCCGTGCGGGAGCGGATCCTTGCCGAGTAGAGCAGGTGGAGGTTGAGCATCAACGGCGGCACCGCGAGGAGCAGTCGGATGTCGATGTTGATGAGCAGCACCGTGCTGACAATGACGACGAGGCGGGCGAGAGCCGCGCTGATGCGAAGACCCCAGTCCTCGCGGAACAAGGTGCGTAACGAGGTGCCGGTCGCCATCGAGATGACCGGGAGGGTGACGAGTTCGTCGAGCAGCACTGCGGCGAGGTAGGCGACAGCCAGGGGGATGCCTGTCTCGGTGAGGTCTGAGCTGGCGGTCGGCCACTCGAACGCGTGGAGCACCAGGCCGGCGGCGGTGGCGACGAGCATGTTCTTGCCGATGCCGAATGCCCTCTTGATCGGCGAGCTGCCGGTCAGGGTGGTGGAGATCGCGATTCCGATGCCGGTGGCAAGGATGACCACGGGGGCGGGTGCCACAGCGAGCCCGATCACGATGGCCGTCTCGGTCCAGGCAATGTCGTGGTTCGTGGAGCGGATGCGAACCCGGACCTTGACGATGAAGCCGACCGCGACGAGGGAGATCAGGGTCGCCCAGGTGACGGTCGCCGTGGTAGCACCGTAGCTGGGCAGGTGGGCGACAGAGACCGCTCCGGCGAGGCCGGCCAGAACGACGACGAGACCGACGAGCAGCATGAGCCGCTGATCGGTCTCGGTCTGTCGGGCCTGCCGAGCCAAGCATCATCCCCATTCGTCACCGGGGGGTTGCGCTCCGCAAGCGTACTCCGGCTACTCCTGATCGGACAGGAGGATCAGTTCCATTCGTGCGAGTTCATCTCGACCCCCAGCTGAATCTGACGTCAACACCGTGTTGCCAGACCCTAGGGACGCTTGCGGGCATTTAGCGACTATTCATGTCTTAATGCGCATAATAGGCTAATATGGAGAAGTCGCATCACGTTCTGTCCTGCTCTATTGACGGACTGTTCCATGGTGGCTGAACTTCGCTGCCCGGTCGCCGGAATGCGGTCAATCAAGTGTGGCTAGAGGTCTCTATTCAGTTCATCGCCGCTTCGGTTGAGCTTGCTGCGACCGGTGCAACTTACCGGCGGGCGGCAGCGCTAAGCTGCATACAGTGATCCTTTGAATGCAGTCAGAGGGGCCGGTGCAGATTCAAGTCCTCGGCGGTCTCGCGGTGCGCCTCGGCGCGGGGGTGCTGCCCCCCGGGACGCCGAAACAACAGACCGTACTCGCCATGCTCGCCTGCAACCCTGGGCGGTTGGTATCGGTCGACCAACTTGTCGATGAACTGTGGCCCGACGGTCCGCCGCACTCGGCCGTGCCTAATGTCCGTACTTATGCGGCTAACTTACGCCGGAGTATCGAGGCAATGGTTCCAGCGCGGGAGGTGCTGATCCGCGCCCGAGACGGCTACCGCCTCGATGTCGAGCATTCGGCGGTGGACGTCTTCGCCTTCCAGGCCGAGGTCGCCGAGGCACGCCGGCTCGCCAGGACGGACGAGACGGCGGCGGTCGACGTGCTGTCCTGTGCCCTTCCGATCTGGCAGGGGCCGATGCTCACCGGAGTTCCACTCGGGCCGGCGCTCTCCGCCCAGGTAGCGGCCGCGACGGAGGACCGGATGCTCGCGGCCGAGTTGTTCGCCGAGCTGAAGATTCGCCTCGGCGGCTATGACGACGCGCTACCGGCGTTGAGGGAATTGCTGATCATGCAACCGCTTCGGGAGCCGGCTCATCTCCTCCTCATGCGGGCGCTTCATCTGCGAGGAGACCACGCGGGCGCGATCGCCGCGTATACCACCGCGCAGCGAACGCTGCGCGAGCAGTTGAACGTCGATCCCGGGACCGGGATGCGGCAGTTGTACCTTCGGATTGTCGAGCACGAGCGGACATCGCGGCACAGCGATCCTGCGGGTCGACATCCGTTCGAGGTGATCGCCCCGACGGAGCCGGTTCCGACGCCTGACGCCCTGCCCCGGGGCTTGGCGGACTTCGTGGGCCGGGCAGACATCATCGAGCACCTGCTGTCCGAGACGTCGCGCGTCGGGAAGCTCACTGCGGCAGTTCATCTGATCGACGGCATGGCGGGCAGCGGTAAGACGTCCCTGGCCGTGCATGTTGCCGGCAAACTCACCGGCGGCTATCCGGACGCACAGTTGTTCATCGACCTGAAGGGGCACGACAGCGTCGAGCGGGTAGATCCTTCGACGGCGTTGGCGACGCTGTTGCGTCAGTTGGGCGTACCAGGTGGCCGGATAACGCCGGAATTCGGAGAGCGACTCATCCTGTGGCGGCGGGAACTTGCCCGTCGTCGGGTAATCATTGTGCTCGACAATGCGGCGGACGCCGAGCAGGTCCGGCCGTTGCTGCCGACTGCGCCCGGCAGCGTGGTGCTTGTCACGTCACGGCGGCGCATCATCGGCTTGGATGTGGGCCCGCCGGTGTCGCTGTCCGTGATGACACCGGCGGAAGGTGTCGCGCTGCTCAGGTCCAGCGCCGGAGGGCAACGGGTGGCGGCCGACCCGGAGGCGGCGATCGCCTTGGTGCAACAGTGCGGTGGTCTTCCGCTGGCGATCCGGCTTGCCGGCTCGCGGCTCGCGCATCGTCCGACGTGGCGCCTGGTCGATCTCACGGCTCTGCTGGCCGACAATTTCCGCAGACTGGATCATCTCGCCGCTGGGGACCGGAGCGTGGCGGGAGCCTTCGCGGTGTCCTACGATCCGCTCACCGGACCTGTCAAGCGGCTGTTCCGGCTGCTCAGCGTCCATCCGGGCGATGACTTCGGTGTGCCAGCTGCCGCTGCGCTGTCCGGCCTGCCATTCGGTGAGACCGTCGATGCACTGGACGACCTTCTTGAGTGCCATCTCGTGGAGGAGATTGGGCCGGGGCGTTACCGGATGCACGATCTGATCCGGCAGTATGCCCACGAATTGTCGATCCAGCACGACTGCGCGAGCACCAGAGGCAAGGCGCTGTCGGACCTGAGCGACCTGATGCTTCAGTTGGCCTTCGCTGTCGTCGACAATCTTGAGTCCAAGTTCGTCCGGAGGCACGTGAGCCTCGGGCGGCCGCGCCGCGCTGACCTCTTGAACGCCTCGGGTGTGTCGACTGAAGAATGGATGGAGGTCGAGCGGGCAAACTTGATGTCGCTCGTCGAGCGCTCTCGTGAGTGGGGGCACCATCATGACGCCTGGCGCTTGGCGCGGTTGCTGTGGCGTTTCCTTTATGTTCGCGGCTATTTCGACGACATCATCTTCACTCATCAACATGGGCTGGCGGCGGCGAAGGCGGCCAAGGACGATAATGCAGTCGCCTGTATGCACAACTACCTCGCCTCCGCCCACCTGCGAACGGGTAATTACGGAGAAGCGCTGAAGCACGTCAGTGAGGCTGTGAGCATCGCCGAGCGGGGTGGTGACCTGAGGAATGTCGGCCGCTACCGGACCAACCTGGTCGCCGTACACTGGATTCGCGGCGATCTTGAGGATGCTGTCCGGGTGGGTCTGGACGGCCTGCGGAGCCCAGACGTGTACGACGCGGACGAGGTGCCCAGTTTCCTGCCGAACATCGGACTCGCGCTGACGCTGCTCGGCAGGTACGACGAGGCGCTGCGGCTGCACCGGCTGCACCTCTACGTCGGCCGTCAGGTCGGTAGCCAGTTCCACCTGCTCAACGCCCTGAGCCACATCGGTGCCGTCAAGTGTCGGATGGCAAAGTACGAGGCGTCGATGCGACTGCTGAGGGCGGCGCTCCTGATGCGGGAGCGGACCGGTCACCGCTACGCGGAGTCGGAGGTACGCAACGATCTCGGCATCGCGTTGCGGGGCCTCGGGCGTATCGACGAAGCGGTGCTCCAGCACGACGCGGCACGGCAGTTGGCGGTCGACTCGGGTGAGGCGCACGTGGAGGCCGCCGCCATGAATGACCTTGCACTGACGCTCGCCCGTTCCGCGGACACCGAACGGCTGATCGGTCTGCACGGTGAAGCACTCCGGGTGGCTACCCGGATAGCCCATCCCTACGAGCAGGGGCGGGCGCTGGCCGGACTGGGCGAGCATCTGCTCGTCACCGATCGGGCCGAGGCGCGCCGACACTGGGAGCGGGCGCTGGCGATCTTCAGGCGCATGGGTGTGCCGGAGCAGTTCGAGATCGAACGGCGCCTGGCCGAGACCGCATCCCCGGCACCGTCCGCGCCCGCAACACCGACGATGCCCGCGCCGCACCGGCAGCAGCCGAACGGCGCACCGATGGCCGAAGGTCATCACTGACCCTTGGCCAGGGCCGGCACTCTATCGGTTTCTTATCGCCGGGCCCACTAGCGTCCGAAGCGTTCGCCGACGGGGGGAGATCCGCCAGTAGCCGGATCTCGTCGCGACCCCTGCCGTCCGTCTCCCCAGCGACCGACGGCAGGCTGGTGAGGAAGGAGCGGCGCCCGGGCGTCGCTCCTTCCGAGCATCATCGGCGCTGTCGTACCGGAGGGATAGGCTCGCGACCGTGACCGAACCGGCCCAGCTCACCCATGTCGACGCCGCTGGTGCGGCCCGCATGGTCGACGTCTCCACCAAACAGATCACCGGCCGGGTGGCGGTGGCCGCCGGCCGGCTGCGGACCACCCCCGAGGTCATCGACCTGCTGCGCCGCGACGGATTGCCCAAGGGTGACGCGCTCGCGGTGGGGCGACTGGCCGGGATCATGGGTGCCAAGCGCACCCCTGATCTGATCCCGCTGTGCCATCCGATCGCGCTGCACGGTGTGACGGTCGAGTTGGTGCCGACCGTCGACACGGTCGAGATCACCGTGACCGCCCGCACGGCTGACCGCACCGGCGTGGAGATGGAGGCGCTCACCGCGGTCGCGGTCGCCGGGCTGGCCCTTGTCGACATGGTCAAGGCGGTGGATCCGGCGGCGAGTGTCGACGCGGTCCGGGTGCTGCGCAAGGAAGGCGGGAAGACAGGTCTGTGGGAGCGTCCGGAGGACCGGCTGTGATCCGCGCCCGGGTGGTGGTGGCCTCCAACCGGGCCGCTGCCGGCATCTACGCCGACACCAGCGGTCCACTACTCGTCGATGGTCTGCGCGAGTTGGGCTGCACGGTGGACGATCCGGTGGTGGTGCCCGACGGCGACCCGGTCGGCGCGGCGGTGTGGGCGGCCGTGGCGGACGGCGTCGACGTGGTGCTGACCAGCGGTGGCACCGGGATCACCCCCACCGACCGGACCCCGGACGTGACCCGGGCCCTGCTCGACTACGAGATCCCCGGCATCGCCGAGGCGATCCGCGCGCACAGCCGCGACAAGGTGCCGACCGCCGCGCTGTCCCGCGGCGTGGCCGGGGTGGCCGGTCGCACGCTGGTGGTGAACCTGCCCGGCTCGACAGGGGGGGCGCGCGACGGCCTCGCCGTGCTGGGGCCGATTCTCGGGCACACCGTCGACCAGTTACGCGGTGGCGACCACCAGGCAACCCGATAGGCTCGGCCGGTGAGAACGGAAACCGCATCCCCCGATGAGGTCACCGCGCCACCACCGACCGACTGGTCGGAGGCACGCACCCGGGTCCACGCGGTCGGCCTGGCCGCCGCGCTTCCCGCCGTCGAGCGTCCCCTCGCCGAGGCCGACGGGCACACCCTCGCCGAACCGCTCACGCCCAGGACCGACCTGCCGGCCTTCCCGACGTCGAGTGTGGACGGCTGGGCGGTGCGCGGTACCGGCCCGTGGCGGGTGACCGGCCGGGTGCTGGCCGGTGGGGTTGCGGCCCCGTTGACCGAGGACGGGACGACGGTCGAGATCGCCACCGGGGCGATGGTGCCGGTGGGCACCTCCGCTGTGCTGCGGGTGGAGGAGTCGACGCGTACCGCCGACGGGCTGGTCGACGGCGTGCCGCGAGCCACGCCGGAGTGGCGGCGGCCCGGCGAGGAGGCGACCGCCGGCGAGCCACTGCTCCCGGTCGGCACTCCGGTCGACCCGGCGGTGATCGGTCTGGCCGCCTCCTGCGGCCACGACAACCTGCGGGTACGCCGGCAGCCCCGCGCGGCCCTGCTGGTCTTCGGCGACGAACTGCTCACCGAGGGGCCGCCCGGCGGCGGTCGGGTCCGTGACGCGCTGGGCCCGGCGGTGCCGGGCTGGCTGCGCCGGTACGGCTGCCAGGTGAGCCCGGCCGACGTGGTCGGCCCGGTCGCCGACACGCTGACCGCCCACGTGGCCGCGTTGCGTGCCGCACTGGGCAGCGTCGACCTGGTCTGCACCACGGGCGGCACCATGCACGGTCCGGTCGACCACCTGCATCCCGCGTTGGCCGAGTTGGGCGCGGACTACGTGGTCAACACGGTCGCGGTGCGTCCTGGCTTCCCGATGCTGCTGGCCCAGGTGGTCGGCGCTGACGGGCGGGCCCGGTTCGTCGCCGGGCTACCGGGAAATCCGCAGTCCGCCATCGTCGCCCTGGTCTCGCTCGTCGCCCCGCTGCTGGCCGGTCTCACCGGCCGGCCGTTGCCGGCGCTGCCGCACGTCACCCTCGCCGAACCGATCGCCGGCCGCGGTGACCACACCCATCTGGCGCTGGTCCGGCTCGACCGGGTCGCCGGGACGGCCCATCCGGTCCGGCATGTCGGCTCGGCGATGCTGCGCGGGCTCTCGGCCGCGGACGGGTTCGCGGTGATCCGGCCGGGCAGCGCCGGGGTCGCCGGAGACCGGGTGCCGGTCGTACCGCTACCGCTGCTGCCCGGGGAGCGCGCATGGTGACCGTTATCAGCACCGTCAGCGAGGAGCCGCTCGACATCGCCGCGCACGAGGCGGCGGTCGCCGACCGTCGGGCGGGCGCGGTGGTCTCGTTCGCCGGCGTGGTCCGCGACCACGACCACGGCCGCTCGGTGACCAGCCTTGAGTACGAGGGCCACCCGAGCGCCGAGAAGCTGCTGCGGGAGGTCGCCGAAGAGATCGCCGAGGACCCCGACGTCTACGCGGTGGCCGTGTCGCACCGGATCGGTCCGTTGGCCATCGGCGACGTCGCCCTGGCCGCAGCGGTCAGCACCGCACATCGGGCCGCCGCGTTCACCGCCTGCGCGCGCCTGGTGGACGAGGTCAAGGCTCGGCTGCCGATCTGGAAGCGGCAGGTCTTCGCCGACGGCACCGACGAGTGGGTCAACTGCCCCTGACGGTGTGCCTCCTCGCCCCACCGGCGATGCCCGGCCCCTGGGCCCTGCGCCAGGGTGCCGGACGTGGCGCGCTACCGCCGGCCGTAGAGCATCGCGGTGCGCGCCATCCGGTCGGTGTGAAAGGCGGGTTCCGCGCCCGGCCGCCAGGGCAGCGCGGCGACCAGCACGATCAGGGCCAGCGCCAGGGAGTTCTCCATCAGCGCGCCGAACAGGCCGTCGTCATAGTGGGAGACCTCCGGCAACTGGTGCTCGTACGGCCAGATCGGGGAGATCAGGAAGAGCAGGTAGAGCCCGATCGCGGCGACGCCGTGCCGGAGACCGGTCAGCGTGGGATACCAGATCGGCGGGCGCAGTGTGGACACTCCTGGCGGGCCGCCGTACGGCCCCGTCGCCGGGCGAAGTGCCGGTAGTCGGCTGGCGTCGTGGCGGCGTACCGCGGCATCGGCCAGCACGATGATCGCCGGGATCACCCAGACGAGGTGATGCGTCCAGGAGATCGGGCTGATCACGTTGGCGGTCAGGCCCACCAGCGTGAACGCGGTCAGTTCGTCGCCGTCGGCGTGGGAGTTGGCGGCCCGGGACAGGCCGAGCGCCAGCATCAGCACGGAGAAGGCGAGCCAGAGCAGCCCGGGGGTCTCGATCGAGTCGTAGAGCCGGGCCAGCAGGCCGGCCAGGGACTGGTTGGGCGTCATGTCGGCGGCGCCCACCCGTTCGGTCTGCCACAGCACGCTGCCGAAGTACGCGCGGGACTCGGTGCCGACGACGCCGAAGCTGCCGATCGTCACGGCTACGGCGGTGCCGACGGCCGTCGCGGCCACCCGCCACTGCCGAGTGATCATCAAGTAGAAGATGAAGAGGGCCGGGGTCAGCTTGACGGCGGTGGCCAGGCCGATGCCCACACCGGCCCACGCGCCACCGTAGACGAACCGCAGTAGTGCCCCGTCGTTCTCGGCCTGATGGGTGCCCCGGCGGGACCGCCAGCGCAGCGCGATCAGGTCGGCCATGATCAGGGCGAACAGCAGCAGGTTGACCTGTCCGTAGCCGAGCGTTTCCCGAGTGGGCTCGATGGCGACGGCGAGCGGCGTGGCGATGGCCACCGTCCACCAGAGGGGCCAACCCAACCGGTCGACGATCGGGCGCAGCAGCGCCGCCAGCACCACGGCCAGTGCGGCGATGCTGACCGTGGCGTTCAGTAGGCCGGCCAGGGCAACCGGCAGGTGCGCCATCGGCAGCATGGCCAGGCCGGCGAAGGGTGGGTAGGTGAAGCCCAGGGTTGTGTCGGGCGCGACGAACTCGTACAGCTCGTGACCGCTCGCCCACCAGACAACCGCGCCGTGGTAGATCTTCATGTCGAAGAAGTTGTACGGACGCCCGAACGCACCGATGGCGAGCCATGCGGCGTAGGCGACGGCGGCCACGATGCCCGCCCGTACGACTGTCCTACGATCGATCCCACGCGTTGCGCGACGGACTGTAGCGAGGCGGTCCAGCCCTCTACCGACGATCGTCGGCATGGCGTGGCCACCCCCGTACCAGTGTCGTCCTACCCGTCCAGGTCCAGTACGGAGCCTAGAACGGCGCATCACGTCAGTGCCTCCCGCGTTATGCGACCGTGTCCGATCCCACACATTCTCTTGATATTTCCACCGCGTTAACGCTTGGTGGGTGGTTCAGGTGATTCGTGGCCTTAGTCGGGGCGCGGGGGCGGACAAGCGCAGCTCAGCCGGGTAGGCGTCGAGCGGTGGAGGCGGACAGGACGGCGATCCTGGCCTCGCGCCGGGCGGTCCGCACGGCACGGCGCACCGAGCGTCGCGAGTGGCCGATCCGGTGTCCGGCGCGCCAGCGTAGCCCGGGCTTACCCTCCGTGTCCGCCGCAGCGAGCAACAACCCACCAAGGAGACCCAGGTTCTTCAGGAAGTGGATCTGGTTGTTGTTCTTCGCGATCGGATCGTCGTTGCTCCAGAAGGGGTGCCCGGCGAGCGTCACCGGGATCAGCGTGCCCGCCAGGACCAACGCCGCCGGCCGGGTGAGCCGCCCGGTGGCCAGCATCAGTCCGGCGCCGAACTGCACCGCCGCGTTGGCGCGGACCAGGGTCGCGGTGTCCGTGGGGATGCGCGGGTGGGCCCCTGCCAGCAGCGGCGCCACCCGGTCGGTGATCGGTTTCGCTGCGGGCACCAGGCGTTCGGGGTTGGCGAAGTTGCGGGCGCCGCTGACCACGAAGATGCCGCTCAGCATGGCGCGGGCGAGGGATCGTACGGGCGTCATGGACCAGTCATACCCTGTTCCGGCCATCGCCACGCCCGGCAACGGCACATCTCGATCGATCGGGTGACCACGCCACCGTGCCCAGTTCCCGAGACCGTCGTGGATGGACGAGCCGCAGGCGGTAATCTCGCCGCGTGACGACGCTGCGGCTACGCCCGGAGGAGCCGGCCGACACCGGCGCGGTCCGGCGGGTGCTGGCCGCTGCCTTCGCCCGGCCCGACGTGGCCGTCCCACCGGAGGTGCGGCTCGTCGACGAGCTACGCGGCGGCGACGCCTGGATTCCGGAGTTGGCGATGGTCGCCGAGTACGGCGGTGAGGTCGTCAGCTACGCCCTGCTCACCCGGGTCGTGGTGAGTTCGGCGGAGGCGAGCGTGCCGGCGCTGGTGCTCGGACCGGTGGCGGTGGCACCCCACCGGCAGCGGATCGGGCTCGGCGCCTCGGTCGTGCAGGCCGCCCTGGACGCGGCGACGGAGCTCGGCGAGCGGCTGGTGGTGGTGCTGGGCGACCCGGCCTACTACCGGCGTTTCGGCTTCACTCGGGCTGACCAGCTGGGCCTGACCAGCCCGTGGTCGGGGCTGGGTGAGCCGTGGCAGGCGCTGGTCCTGCCGCCGACGGTCAGCGGTGAGCAGCCCGCACCGCGCGGTGAGGTGGTCTTCCCGCCGCCCTGGTCGAAGGTCTGACCGCGCCGGGCGTACTCACTTCGAGCGGCGGACCGGGACCCAGTCGGTGAACCGCCGATGCAGGTCCCCCGCCTGCCTGACCGAAGTCTGATCTGCGAGCTGTCCGGCGGCCTCCTCCCGAAGCGTCACGAGATAGACCATGAGCGACGGCGTGTTGTCTGCGTACTCGGCGAGGAGGCGCAGCTTCGCCGGTTGGCACGGCCACGGTGCGCCGCAGGCCCGGCAGCGCCACGCTGGGCGTGCCGGCGCGTGCTCCTGCCGACGGTCGGTCACCGGAGATCGCGGTGGGGCAGCGGTGCGGGCACGGGTGCCTCCTCGGTCGCCACAGAAAGTTGGGAGGGGCCGCCCCCGTAGGTGCTCGCCGGTCAGGAGCGGCCCCGACAGCACGACCAGCGGGTTCGGGGGTCCTCCACTGGCGCGTGCCGTCCTGGGTGCCAGCCTGCCGGCGATTGGCTGCCGCCTACACCACGTATGGGAGTGGATACTGAGTGTCCCCGGACGTCCAGGAAGGATCGTGGAGTGAACCGTGCCGTCGTCACCGCCATGACCGAGGCGGGCGAGACCGCCGACACCCTCGCGGCGCAGGTCGGCGTCGACCCGAAGACCGCCGCGCGATGGGCGAGCCATGGACGCATACCGCGCCCGCAGACCCGGCGGCGGGTCGCCGCTGTGCTCGGTCGAGAGGTGACCGAGCTGTGGCCGGACTTCCTCAAGCGACGCGAGCCGGCGTGGTTCCGGCGGTGGGTGGACATCGAGCGCGAGGCGGTGGCGCTGCGCGCCTTCCAGCTGGCCTGGGTGCCGGGCCTGCTCCAGACCGAGGCGTACGCGCGGGCGACGCTGGCCGGGGAGACGCTGACCAGCGACGATGTCGGCCGGCTGGTGGAGGCCCGCCTCCAGCGGCAAGCCATCCTGCGCCGGGAGAACCCGCCGATGCTGATCGTGGTGTTGGACGAGCTGGTCCTCCGCCGGCCCGCCTACGGCGACCGGGCGCTGATGCGCGAGCAGTGCGAGCACCTGGTGACGTGCGGCGCACAGCCCACGACGGCGATCCACGTGGTGCCCGCGTCGGTCGGCATGTACCCGGGGTTGGGTGGCCCTTTCATCCTTGCCGAGCTGGACGACGGCAGCGTGCTCGGTCACGCCGACAGTCAGGCCGAATCACAGATCATCGATCAGCCTGCGGACGTTGCTACCCTGGCTCGCAGGTGGGAACGCATCCGTGGCGAGGCGCTGTCACGGACGCAGTCCCTGGAGCTGATCAGGGAAGCGGCAGCATCATGGAGATGACCGGCGCGCAGTGGCGCAAGAGCAGCAAGAGCGGCAACAACGGCGGTGACTGTGTCGAGGTCGCCGACAACATCCCCGGCGTCGTCCTCGTCCGGGACACCAAGGACCGTGCCGGCGGCACGCTCACCTTCCAGCCGGCGGCCTGGCGCGGCTTCGTCGAGCTGGCGAAGGCCGGCCGTCCGACCGCCTGACCGACGTCAAGAGCAGCCCTCGGCCGGGTGGCCGAGGGCTGCTCGCCGTCTGCGTCGACTCGCTGCCCGTCTCGACCGCAGACCATTCCCCGCCGCCCGGCCTGGCCGTGCCGCCAGTCGGATCTGGGGCAGTGCGGGTGTCCGACACGCCGGGGGCAGGGTTGCTGCACTGACACAGATCAGGCCGGCGAGCTGGTGGCGGTCGCCGGCCGAGTCAGGCGGGTTGGGTGCGCAGGTAGCGGCCGAAGTGCGGGACGGTGAAGGCGACCGTGCCGCGTTCGCCGGAGTAGATCAGGCCCTTCTTGATCAGGGCGTCGCGGGCCGGGGAGAGGCTGGCGGGCTTACGGCCGAGCGCTCGGGCGATCTCCGCGGTCGGCACCGCCGCGTCCATGTCGTCCCGTCCGCCACCGTCGGCCTCCCCCTCGACCAGGGAGAGCGTGGCCATCGCCCGCATGTACTCACGCTCGGCGGGGGTGGCCCGCTCGAAGCGGGAGCCGAAGAATCCGACCGCCAACTCGGCCTCGGCCTCCGGCGCGGCGACCCGCACGTCGGCGGCGGTGATCGGCGACCGGGGCGCGTGATCCCAGGTCGCCTTCCCGTACGCCTGGACGAAGTACGGGTATCCGCCTGACTTCTCGTAGAGCAGGTCGAGGGCCTTAGCCTCGTACTCGACGTCCTCCCGCTCGGCGGGGGCGCACAGTGCGTGGTCGGCGGCGATCCGGTCGAGCCGGTCGATGCGCTGGTAGCGGAACAGCCGCTCGGAGTACGACTTGGCCGCGCTCAGCACCGCCGGCAGGTGGGGCAGCCCCGCACCGACCACGATCAGTGGCGCGCCGAGCTGGGACAGCTCGTGGCAGGCAGCGCAGAGCGCGGAGACGTCCTCCGGCCCGAGATCCTGCATCTCGTCGATGAAGATGGCGATGCCGGTGCCGACGTCGCTGGCGACCGAGGCGGCGTCGGTGAGCAACTCCACCAGATCGATCTCGATGTCGCCGGAGTCCGCGCGCCCACTGGCCGCCGGCACGTCGATGCCGGGCTGCCACCGGTCGCGTAGTTTCGGGGCAGCGCCACCACGGCCGGTCGGCGCACCCCGTTGGGCGAAGGCCTTGAGCACCCCGAGGAACGCGTCGATCCGGTCCGGTGCCCGGTGTCGCGGTGCGAGTTCCCGGACGGCCATGTGCAGGGCGGCGGCGACCGGCCGGCGCAGTGACTGATCCGGTCGCGCTTCGATCTTGCCGCTGCCCCAGAGACCGTTGATCGCCTGGGACCGCAGGGTGTTGAGCAGCACGGTCTTGCCGACACCCCGCAGCCCGGTGAGCATCAGGCTGCGCTCGGGGCGACCTCGGGCGATGCGTTCCAGCACGATGTCGAAGACGTCCAGTTCCCGCCCCCGCCCGGCGAGTTCGGGCGGGCGCTGGCCGGCGCCCGGGGCGTACGGGTTGCGGACCGGATCCACGAATCGCAGAGTATCGGGCTGTCTAGCCGAGAGGCTAGACATGCGTAGATGAGGCTATCGGCGTGTTGCCCCGTCGAGATAAAACTAGTGCTGTCTAGCGTCCATGCTAGACAGCACTAGTTTTGCCGATCGATCAGTCGGGCGGGCTGCGTCAGCCGCGTTGCTTCAGGCAGAGCACGAAGTCGAGGGAGTCCAACTCGCTGTCGTAGAAGTACCAGTTGGTGTAGCCGTCGACCTTGGCGCACTTCTCCTCGGCGTCCTTCTCGCCGCTGGTCTTGCCGTCGAAGCGCTGTAGCACCTCGTACGACTTCGACACGCAGTCGCTGATCAGCAGCTTGGGCTTTGTGCTGGCCGGCGCCTCGTTGCTCACACACTGGCCGGCCCGCACGAAGCGCGGGTCGGTGGACGAGTTGGCCGCCGGATCGCTGGGCGGTGCCTCGTCCTCGTCCAGGGCGTCGGAGTCCGGCGGCGGCGCTGCTTGCTCGGTGGGCGCGGACACCGGGGACGGCGTCTCGTCGTCCTGCCCGAGCAGGTAGAACGCCGTCGTACCAGCCAGCGCCAGCACCAGTACCGCCGCCAGCACCGCGAGCACCGGGCCTCGGCGGCGGTTGCGCTCCGGTGGCGGCTCGGGCGTTCCGGCGTACCCGGTAGCCGCCCCGACCTCGTCCGGGTAGGCCCGGTGGACCTCGGTCTCATGGGGGTGCGGGCGGTAACCCTGCTCGGCGGCGCCGTAGCGGGGACCGCCGTAATCCGGCCCACCGCCGTAATCCGGCCCACCGCCGTAATCCGGCCCACCGCCGTAATCCGGCCCACCGCCGTAATCCGGTCCACCGCCGTAAGGCGGCCTGGCCCGGTAATCCTGCCCGGCCCCGTAGGGCTGACCGGACCCATGTGGCTGCCCGGAGTCGTAGGGCTGGCCCGGTCCGTAGGGCGGCTGCGGGTCGGGTGACTGGCCGGGGCCGTACGCCTCACCGGGTCGCGGCTCGTGCCACGGCTGCCGGCCGCCGCCCGGTGGTCCGTAGTTCGCCATACACGCCCTCCTGAGCCAGTCGGTGAAGCCGTCGGGTGTCCGACCGACGACGATGACCGCCGCCCACGTCACCGTAGTGTCTACGACAAGACCACCGAAGCGACGGACGGTCGGCTATACGACCCAGGTCAGGTGATCCCGCCGCGAGCGGAATCGATCGTCAGATGAGCCGCAGCTGACGGTCCTTCGGCCGGCGTGGTCCGTCACCCTCGCCCAGGCGTTCGAACAGGCCCGGGTCGACCACGTCGAGGAACGGCGACGGACGGCAGTCGCGCTCTGACCCGTGCCGGACCCGGCGGGCGGCGTGACTGACGTAGAGCCGGTCCTGCGCGCGGGTCAGCCCCACGAAGAAGAGCCGGCGTTCCTCGGCGATGGCGTCGTCGTCGGGTGCCGAACCGGGCCAGCGCAGCGGCAGCAACCCGTCCTCTGCACCGACCAGGAAGACCACCGGGAACTCCAGCCCCTTCGCGGCGTGCAGGGTCAGCAGGGTGACCGCCTCGGCCCGGGGGTCGAGCGCGTCCACCTCCGCCCCGGTGGCGAGTTGAGACAGGAACATCTCCATGTCCTCACCGCACCGGCGGGCCAGCGGAGTCAGCAGGTCGACCGCGCTCCGGACGTCCTCGGGGCGTACCCCGCCCGATCCGTCGAGGGTCGGGGTGGCGAACCGCTCCGCGAGCACCTGGCCGGCGAGGCGTACCCGGGCGGGCAGGGCACCGTCGAGACCCGACGCGTGCCGTAGCTCGCGGGCGATCGCCATCACGCCGGGGCGGTCCCGCAGCCGGTCGTGCGAACGTTTCTGCACCGGGATGTTGGCCCGCGACAAGGCGTCCACGATCGGCGCGGCCTGCGAGTCGGTGCGGTACAGCACCGCGATGTCCGAGAAGGACAGCGTGGTGGACCGGCCGTCGATCCGGCCGGAGTCCAGCGACCGGTGGGAGAGGCCACCGACCAGTTCGTCGACGGTGCGTACCACGAAGTCGGCCTCGTCGGCGACGGACGCCGCAGCGTACCGGCCGACCATGGGCGCCTCCGGGTCGAGCCGGGCCGGATCCAGCCGGCGGCCGCGGACCAGCGAGGACGGCGCGATGGCCTGCACCGCCGCGGCCAGGATCGGTGCCGAGGAACGGTAGTTGCGGTTGAGCCGGACCAGCCGGGCGTCAATGAAGTCCTGCGAGAAGCGCAGGAAGTACCCGACGTCGGCACCCCGGAAGGAGTAGATGGCCTGGTCCGGGTCGCCGATCGCGCACAGGTTGCCGTCGGCGGGGCTGAGCAGGCGCAGCAACTCGTACTGCACCGCGTCGACGTCCTGATACTCGTCCACGAAGATCCATCGCCACCGCTCCCGGTACCGGTCGACCAGCCGCCGGTCCTCCCGCAGCAGCGCCACCGGCAGAGTGAGCAGCTCGTCCAGGTCGACCATGCCCTGCTTGCGTAGCAGGGAGGTGTAGCGGGTCAGGTCCTCGCCGGCGTCGGTCCGCGCCGCCGCCCGATCCGCGTCGTCGGCGATCCGGAAACCCTCCGGCAGGCCGGCGGCCTCGGCGTTCTCGCGCAGGATGGTCAGCCCCAGCGAGTGGAAGGTGCCGACGGTGACGTCCTCGGCGACCGGACCGAGCAGGCCGTCGAGACGGTGCTGCAACTCCTCGGCGGCCCGCCGGGTGAAGGTGATCGCCAGGCACTGCTCCGGAAAGACGTTCAGCTCGGCACAGAGGTACGCGATCCGGTGGGTCAACGTCCGCGTCTTGCCGGTGCCCGGCCCGGCGACGATGAGCAGTGGACCGCCGGGGGCCGAAGCGGCGACCCGCTGCATCGCGTCGAGCCGATCGAGCAGCCCGGTACCGACCTCCTCCATCCCGGCGAGCATCGGCTCGAACGGCTCGTGCGGCGAGGGTGGCGGTGCGATCGGCGGCGCCGGAGGTGCCGGCTTACGCTTCGGTTCGGGCTTCGCCGCCGGCCGCTTCGCCCTGGTGTCCGGCTTCGCCGCCGGCTCCGTGGGCTGCCGCTGCGCGGGAACCGGTACGTCGAACAGCGTCTCCTGCCCGGCGGACGCCCCGGCGCCGCCCAGCTCGGCGGGATCGAACAGCGTGATCACGCCGTACTCGCCGTCGTAACCGGGCACCCGGCGGACCTCGCCACGGCGCAGCCGGCCGATCCCCTCGGCCAGCAACTCTCCGCCGACCCGGCCGATCTCGTCGACCGGTACCCGGGTCAGGATTCCCAGCTCCGAGCCGAGCGCGGCGACCAGCTCGGTGAGTTTTCCTTCGACCTTCTTCGAACGCGGGCCCACCTTGTTGATCTCACCGAGGATCTCGGCGAGTTGGATCAGGTGGGTCACCTCGGGACTGTGCTCCGGCCGGTACCCCTCGGGCCGGTCGGCCAGGTCCGACACCCGGCTCAGCACCCCGACGGTCAGCGGCTTGCCGCATTCCGGGCAGCGTCCCCCGGCCGCCCGGGTCTGCTCGGGTGCCCAGTTCACCCCGCACAGCCGGTGGCCGTCCGCGTGGTACTTCCCCTCCTCGGGGAAGAACTCGATCGTGCCGGCCATCCCGGTGCCGGTACGCAGCGCCTCGCGCATGCCGAAGTAGTCCCGGGTCGAGGCGAAGACCGTCGCCTCGCGGGCCAGCGCGGGTGGTGAGTGCGCATCGGAGTTGGAGACCAGCCGGTAGCGGTCCAGGCTGCCGACCCGCCAGTTCATCTCCGGGTCGGAGGAGAGGCCGGTCTCCACCGCGAAGATGTGCTCGGCCAGGTCGGCGTAGCAGTCGGCGATCGCGTCGAAGCCGGACTTCGAGCCCAGCGCGGAGAACCACGGGGTCCAGATGTGCGCCGGGACGAGGTAGCCGTCACCGCTGGCCTCGAGAGTGATCTCCAGCAGGTCGCGGGAGTCCAGACCGAGGATCGGTCGACCGTCCGAGCTCAGGTTGCCGATCCGGCCGAGCGCGGCGTTGAACCGGCCCACCGCGTCCAGGTCCGGCAGGTAGACCAGGTGGTGGACCTTGCGGGTACGGTCGTCCCGCTTGTAGATCGTGGAGATCTCCACGCTGAGCATGAACCGGACCGGGTCGCTCTCCGCCTCGCTGGACAGCCGGGGCGGCAGCCGGCGGGCGATGTCCCGTTCCGCCTCCGGTGACAGCCGGTACAGCCCGGGTTCGGCGGGGTGCAGCGTCTCACGCAGGTGGTCGTACCAGGCCGGGTGGGTGAAGTCGCCGGTGCCGAGCACCGCGATGCCCTTGCGTCGCGCCCACCAGCCGAGGTTCGGCAGGGTCAAATCGCGGCTGCAGGCACGCGAGTACTTCGAGTGGATGTGCAGGTCCGCGACGAATGGCGGGAGGCCACCGGGGGGTACGGCGCTGAACGGAGGCACGCCGCATCCTGCCACGCCCGGCGGCGCTCCCGCGCGTCGCCACGCTACAAAGGTGAGGTGCGCTATGCCGAGCGGAGCTCGACGAGGGTGATCTGAGGCTCCGCGCCGACCCGTACCGGCGGGCCCCAGAAGCCGGCGCCGTTGGTGACGTAGACCTTCGTCCCGTCCACCTCGCCCAGCCCGGAGACCACCGGTTGTTCGAGCTTGACCAGCAGATTGAAGGGGACCATCTGGCCGCCGTGGGTGTGGCCGGAGAGTTGCAGGTCGACGCCGTACCTCGCGGCCTCCAGCGCGGCAACCGGCTGGTGGGCCAGCAGCACCACCGGTCGGGACGGGTCACGGTCGCCGAGCGCCGCGCCGTAGTCCGGCGGTGCGGACACCCCGCTGCCCACGGCGGAGACGTCGTTGACCCCGGCCAGGTCGAGGACGCCACCGGGAGCGGCGATCTCCAGCCGCTGGTTCTGGAGTACCCGCAGCCCGAGCCGGTCGACCTCGGCCACCCACTCCTCCACGCCCGAGTAGTACTCGTGGTTGCCGGTGACGAAGTAGCTGCCGTGACGGGAGCGCAGGCCCCGCAACGGCGCGGCGGCGTCACCCAGCTCGGCCACCGTGCCGTCGACCAGGTCACCGACCACGGCGACGATGTCGGCGTCCAGCCGGTTGATCGCGGCCACGATCTGCTCGGTGTGTACCCGGCCGCGCAGCGGCCCGATGTGGATGTCGGAGACGGTGGCGATGCGCAGGCCGTCCATGCTGCGCGGCAGCTTGGCCAGCGGAATCTGCACCCGGTCCAGCTGCGGCGGGCCCATCGCGGTACGCACGCCGTAGCCGACCAGCCCGGTGGCGGTGAGGCCGGCGAAGATCGCGGCTCCCCGGGCGAGCAGCAGGCGACGGCCCGGATCGTGGTCCGGCCCGATCGCGCCGGCGGCCGGCGGCTCGGCGGGGGCGTCGGTCGAGGGTGCCTCGGCGACCGGCGTCGGCCCGTCGGTCGCGGCCGGCCCGTCGGTGGACGGTGCGGGTCCGCGCGCGCCGGCCGAGCCGACCAGGACCGGTTCGGGCGCGGCCAGGGCCGACCGGCGGCGCAGCACCAGCCGCGTCACCAGCATCGGGACTTCCAGCGCGACGAGCAGCACCAGCAGGTAGAACATCAGCGCCAGCCAGAGGTAGCCCGGCCAGGCGAGCCAGTACATCCCGGCCCGGGTGCCGACCATGGTCGCCGGTACGAGCAGCGCCAACACGATCGCGCTGACCGTGCCGACCCGCCGCCAGCGCCCCGCCGTGGTGGTGTCCTTTACCAGCCGCTTCCACAGGTAGAGATGGATCAGCCCGGTGACCAGGGCAAGGGTGGCCACGAAGCCGAGTACCGCGAACACGTGTGGTTCCCCCTCAGCCACCGGCGAAGGGAGGCAGGACGTCGATCGTCGCACCGGCCGGCAGCGGCTGCTGCCGATCATGACAGGTCACGCCGTCGACCAGAAAACTCGACACCGCCAGCACCGGCACCATCCGCCCGCCGTGCCGCTCGGCCAGCTCCGCCAGCAGCTCCTCCAGCGACCTGCCGGCGGCGGTGGTCTCCTCGGCGCGGCCGGCGGCGGCGCGCGCCCCGGCGAAGTAACGGACGGTGACGCTCGCCATGATCAGCCTCCGATGGCCGACATCGGCCGGGTCGGTTGCAGGAAGGACGGGTCGTCGATGCCGTGCCCGGCCCGCTTGCCCAGCGTCGCCGCCTGCCAGCGCCGGGCCAGCTCCTCGTCGTCGGCACCGGCCCGCAACGCGCCGCGTAGATCCGACTCGTCGGTGGCGAACAGACAGTTGCGGATCTGGCCGTCGGCGGTGAGCCGGGTCCGGTCGCAGTCGCCGCAGAAAGGCCGGGTGACCGTGCCGATCACCCCGACGCGGGCCGGACCGCCGTCGACCAGCCAGGTCTCGGCGGGTGCCGCGCCGCGCTCGGTCGGGTCCTGGCTGAGGTCGTACGCCGCCCGCAGGGTGACCAGGATCTCCTCGGCGGTCACCATGGCGGCGCGGTCCCACCCGTGCTGGGCGTCCAGCGGCATCTGCTCGATGAACCGCAGCTCGTAGCCGTGGTCGAGAGCGAAGCGGAGCAGCGCCGGTGCCTCGTCGTCGTTGACGCCGCGCATCAGCACGGCGTTGACCTTGACCGGGGTGAGCCCGGCGTCGGCCGCGCCGGCCAGGCCGGCCAGCACGTCGGGCAGCCGGTCCCGGCGGGTGAGCCGGCTGAATCGCTCACGGTCCAGCGTGTCCAGCGAGACGTTGACCCGGTCCAGGCCGGCGGCGCGCAGCGCCGGGGCGAGGCGTTGCAGGCCGATGCCGTTGGTGGTCAACGAGATCCGGGGACGCGGGTCCAGTGCGGCGACGGCCGTCACGATGCCGACCAGGCCGGGCCGGATCAGCGGCTCACCTCCGGTGAACCGCACCTCGTCCACCCCGAGCCGGCAGACCGCGACCCGGATCAGTCGGACCACCTCGTCGTCGGTGAGCAGCTGCGGGCCGGCCAGCCAGGGCAACCCCTCGGCGGGCATGCAGTAGGTGCAGCGCAGATTGCACTTGTCGGTCAGGGATACCCGCAGGTCCCGGGCGACGCGGCCGTACCGGTCGACGAGGACGCCGCCGGTCGGCGGGGCCAGGCTCACCCGTCGACCGTAGCGCGCCCGACCCCACTCAGGGCGTCCCGAGCGCTGCGGGTTACCGAATCACGGTACGCCGCGCCGAAAATGGCGGTGTGTACGAGCAGCAGGTGCAGTTGATGCAGCGGCATCCGAGCGCGCCAGCCGTCGGCCAGCGGCCAGGTCTCCTGATAGGCCGCCAGGATCCGCTCCCGATGAGGCGGACCGCCGAAGAGGGTGAGCTGTGCCAGGTCGGTCTCCCGGTGGCCGCCGTGCGCCGCCGGGTCGACCAGCCAGGCCCGGTCGTCGTTGCCCCAGAGCACGTTGCCCGGCCAGAGGTCGCCGTGGATGCGGGCCGGCCGCTCGTCGCCGCCGAACTCGTCGATCCGGGCCATCACCTGCTCGACCAGCGCCGCGTCCGCGCTGTTGAGGGCTCCGCCGTTGACCGAGCGCCTGAGGTACGGCAGCAGCCTGGTCCGGGCGAACCACTGCGGCCAGGAGCCCTCGTGCGGTGTGTTGTCCGCCGGTAGCGCACCGATGAACCCCACCCACGGCGCGCCGAACGCCGGGGCGCCGGCCCGATGCAGTCCGGCCAGTTCCCGGCCGAAACGTTCGGCTGCCTCCGGGCTCGGCTCACCCGGTTCGATCCACTCCAGCGCGAGCAGGTCGGGCAGCGCCACCAGCACCTCCGGTACGGCCACCGCGCCGGCCTCGCGTAGCCAGCGCAGCCCGGCCGCCTCGGTGGCGAAGAAGCCCTCCGGCGCCGGCCGCCCCGCCTCCGGTGGCCAGGTCTTCGCGAACACCGAGTGACCGTCGTCGAGGGTCAACCGGGACGCCGCACAGATGTCACCGCCGGACACCGGCGTCTCCCGGATCCGCTGGTGGGTCAGGAAGGTCGGCAGGTGCTCGGGATGCGCCCGCAGGTACGCCAGATCCATCCCCGCAACGTATCGCCTGAGGTGCAAGGAGGGGCCCCCTGTTAACGCCTGCGGTAGAGAAGGGGCCCCCTATTAACAACCGACACCGCCCGCAGAGGTCTCCGGTGCGGGTCGAACGCCAGCGAGCTGGGAAAATACTCTCCGTGTCTGTGGATAACCCGCGTGTCATCCACAGGGGCAGCGGCGCTCACCGCTCGGCTCGCAGGCTTCCTGCATGAACTCGACCGACCTGCCCCGGCTCACCGTCCGCTCGCCCGCCGACCTCATCGCCGCCGTGCCGTACCTGCTCGGCTTCCACCCCGCCGACAGCGTCGTGGTGGTGGCGATGTCCGGCTCGCGGATCGTCTTCGCCGCGCGCGGCGATCTGCCCGGCGACGCAGATCCCTACGAGCCGGGTCAACACATCGCCGCCGTGACGGCCCGGCAGGGCGCCGACTCGGCCACCGTGATCGGGTACGGCCCGGCCGCCCAGGTGACCCCGGCAGTGGACGCGGTACGGGACGCGCTGGCCGACGCCGGGCTCACCGTCCTCGACGCCCTGCGGGTCACCGACGGGCGGTGGTGGTCCTACGTCTGCGCGCAGCCGGAGTGCTGCCCGCCCGAGGGCACCCCGTACGACCCGCAGGCGAGCCTGCTTCCCGCGGCGGCCGTCTTTGCCGGCCAGGTCGCGCTGCCCGACCGGGCGGCGCTCGCCGCCCAGGTCGCCCCGGCCGGTGCGGCGACCATGCGGGAGGCCACCGAACGGGCGGAACGACGGATCGCGGACCTGCTGGCGTCGGCACCCCCGACCGATCTGCTCGGTGGGCGGGCGCTGCGGGCGGCCGGGGTGAGCGCCCTGCGGGACATTCGACGGCAGCACCGCGACGGTGAGCGGCCGACCGACGACGGGTTGGCCTGGCTCTGCCTGCTCCTGACCCATCTGCCGGTACGTGACCACGCCTGGGAGCGCACCGACGGCCGAGACGAGGACATCGCGTTCTGGGCGGAGGCGCTGCGCCGCGTCGACCCGGCGCTGACCGCCGCCCCGGGTGCGCTGCTGGCGTTCGCCGCGTGGCGCGCCGGGCAGGGTGCGTTGGCAGCCGTCGCGCTGGAACGGGTGCTGGCCGAGCATCCCGACTACTCGCTCGCCCTGCTGCTGGACGATCTGCTCCGGCAGGGCGTGCCCCCGTCCCGCCTGGACGGCTGGCCGGCGACGGGCCGACCGAGGGCACCCCGACGCGGTCGGCGCCGCTCCCGACGCCGACCGCGATGAATAATCGCCTCATGTTCGACCTGATCGTCGGTACGGCATGAGCGTCGCGCTGCTGCTGTCCCTTGCGGGTCTGGCGCTGATCGACAGCACCAGCATCGGCACCCTGTTCATTCCCGTCTGGCTGTTGCTCGCCCCGGGATCGGTGAGCGTTCGGCGGGTGCTGACCTACCTCGGCACCATCACCGGCTGCTACTTCCTGGTCGGGTTGCTGCTCTACTTCGGCGGCAGCGGTCTGGCCGAGCTCCTCGGCGGTGCGCTCGACAGCCGGCCGGTGCTCTGGTTGCAGCTGGCCCTGGGAGTCGGGCTGTTCGTGCTCAGCTTTCGCTACGACGGCAAGCGAGGCGCCGGCACCGGCCGGGTACTGCGCTGGCGGGACCGGGTGACCACTGGCGACTCGTCACCGCGCTGGCTGGTCGGGCTGGCGTTGTTCGCCGCACTCGCCGAGGTGGCCACCATGCTGCCGTACCTCGGCGCGCTGGGGCTGCTGACCACCTCGGGGCTCGCCGTGCCGACCGTGCTGGCCCTCCTCGGCGGGTACTGCCTGGTGATGGTGCTGCCGGCGATGCTGTTGCTGGGCGCTCGGGTGGCCTGGCCGAGACTGGTCGAGCCGGTGCTCACCCGGCTCAACGCGTGGATCGTCAGATCGTCCGGCAGCATGCTCGGCTGGGTGTTGGGTATCGCCGGCTTCCTGATCGCCCGGGACGCCGCCGTCCGGCTGGAGTTGTTCGACATGTTCGCCCGTCGCTGACGGCGGGACAGGTCAGCCGGTCACCCGGCAGCGGGACGGGTCAGGCGGTCACCCGGTGTGCGCCGGTGTAGACGTTCATCGTCCGGCCGCGCAGGAAGCCGACCAGGGTCAGCCCCGCCTCGCTGGCCACGTCGACCGCGAGCGTGCTCGGCGCCGATACCGCGGCGAGCAGCGGCGCGCCGGCCATCCACGCCTTCTGGGTCAGCTCGAAGCTGGCCCGACCGGACACCAGCAGCACGTGGCCCGAGAGCGGCAGCCGGCGCTCGCGTACCGCCCAGCCGACCACCTTGTCCACCGCGTTGTGCCGGCCCACGTCCTCGCGCAGCACCACCAACTCGCCGTCGGCGGTGAACAGACCCGCCGCGTGCAGGCCGCCGGTGCGGTCGAAGCCCCGCTGCC
The DNA here is from genome assembly GCF_900109115.1 of Micromonospora phaseoli. Taxonomy (GTDB): domain Bacteria; phylum Actinomycetota; class Actinomycetes; order Mycobacteriales; family Micromonosporaceae; genus Micromonospora; species Micromonospora phaseoli. Next base: position 93,275 of record NZ_FNYV01000007.1, on the reverse strand, counting down.
CGGCCCGCAACCGCTGCGGCAACTCGGACAGCAACTCCGCCGACACGCTGAGCGGGTCGTCGCTGACGTCAAAGAGTGACCGGGTACGGACGGCGTCGATGCTCGCCTTGCCGCACACCCCGCAGGCGCTGGTGGTGTGGAAATGCCGGGTGACGTCGGTCACTGGATCTGGCACGCCGGCTGCCAGCGTCACGTCCACCACGTTGTAGGTGTTCGGGGTATCCGTGCCGGCGCACAGCTGAGCCGTGGACACGTCCTCCGTCGACCGGATCAGCCCCTCGGTGAGCAGGAAGCCGATGGCAAGATCGAGGTCGGCGCCGGGGGTACGCATGGTGACGGCCAGTGGTGGACGCCGACCCGGCCCGGCCGGACCGACCCGGATCTCCAGCGGCTCCTCGGCGGCAAGGGTGTCCGGCCGCCGTACCCGGCCACGCCCGGCCTCCGTCGCGTCCAGATCCACCCGCAACACGCCACGTCGCTCACTAGCTCGTCCCACCCCGCCATCCTCCCCCGCCGCCCGGACCTCGCCGCATCGCCCCGGACCCACCGGCCCGCCGGCCATTCGGCCTTGGGCTCCGCGCACTTCCCCGAGCGTGGTCCAGGTGTGTCACCGGCCTAGAACGACCTTTACGAGCAGCTCGGTGACCTTCCGCTGGATGCTGTCGAGCTGAACCATTTGTGCTCTCACCCACTCGCGCTGTACCTCTGACCCGCACGCCGGTGCGCCCTTGGTGGGCCTGGGGCGACCCGGCGCGTGCGCCGGGCGGCCGGGGCGTGGCCTGTGTCCGCCGGCCGGCCGTGGGCGTGAACTGCCGCAGCGGGTCGAGAGTCACGAGTTCCACCTGTCGCCGCGATCCGTTTGCGCTATCAGCTCGACAGCGCCGGGAACACCACCTCCACACCGTGCCCGTGGACGAGGGCGCGGCGCGCGGACGGCCGATGTCCGCTCTGGGCCCTGTTGACCGAGGGGAGCGCCTGCGTGCGTGGCGAGGAAGGATCTCGGGGGTACGGCGGGCGGCTACCGTGGCGCCGTGAGGGCGTACGCGGCGGTGGTGCTCGCGGGTGGTGCGGGGCGACGGATGGGCGGCCGGGACAAGCCGGCGCTGCCCGTCGGTGGTGTGCCGATGCGGGAGCGGGTGCTCGCGGCCGTCGGGGATGCGTCGCCTCGGATCCTGGTGGGCGCCGGGCCGGCGCTCGCCGGGGTACGGCTGACCCGGGAGGTGCCGCCCGGCGGCGGGCCGGTTGCCGCCGTCGCGGCAGGGCTGGCCCTGCTCGACGTCGACGTGCCGGCCGTGGCCCTGCTCGCGGCCGACCTGCCGCTGCTGACCCGGTCCGCCGTCCGCCAGTTGCTGCGTCACCTCGACGAGGCTGATCTCGACCGTCCGGCCGGCTCGGGCGACTCGTTTCGAACGGCCGGCCCAGGGACCGGCACCGACGGCGCGTGTTTCGTGGACGCCTCGGGGCGGCGGCAGACGCTGTGCGGGGTGTGGCGGCCGGATGCCCTGCGTACCGCCCTGGACCGGCTCGCCGGGCGGCGCGGTGAGCTGGCCGGTGCGTCGCTGCGGGAGTTGCTCGCCGGACTTGCCGTACGCGAGGTGACGTGGACCGGCGACGGCCTGGAGCCCTGGTTCGACTGCGACACTGAGGGTGACGTACGCCGGGCGGAGGAGTGGGCGCGATGACGGTGCTGGACGACTGGGTGACGGCTGCCTGCACGGAGCTGGGTCTCGACCCGGCGGAGGTGCCGGTGCCGACCGTGCTGGACCTGGCCCGGGATGTGGCCCACCAGGTGCTGCGGCCGGGTGCCCCGGTCACCGCGTACCTGCTCGGGTTGGCCGTGGGGCGCGGTGCCGATCCCGCTGCGGCCGCTGCCCGCCTCGCCGGGCTGGCCGGCTCCTGGCCGGTCGAGTTGGGCGGCGATCGCCAGCCTCGTTCGGACCCGGCCGGGCCGGATCGCCGGGCCGACTGACCGCCGTTGTCCGATCACGGTCCGCGCCGATCCGTCCCGCCGGCCGGCTGGGTAGGGTGACCGGAACGGACGGAGGCGATCATGACGGCAGACCACCCCTCGGCGCCGCCCGGTGCGCCAGCGCATCACGAGTCGATCCTGCTCGACGAGCCGAGCACGGCCGACCTACGGGCGAAGGTGACCCAGGCGTGGCGGGAGTTCGCCCGAGCGCTGGCCGACCGGCTGTCCGACCTGCCGGCGGGAGCACATCTGGAGTTGACCCTCGACCCGACCGCATCCGGCACCGATGACGCCGTCTACTCCGTCTACGTCGAGGTGGGTGCGGACGGCCGGCTCGCCGCCCGGGCGGTGGGCAACGCGACCCTGCCGCAGGGCTACCGACTGGACCGCGGGGCGGTCGCCGACATGGTCGCGCTGGGCTGGTCGCCGCCGGGTGTGGTGGAGGGCTCGGGGGACCAGTTCGGCGCGGACTACCCGACGGACGAGGCCACCCGGCTGGCCGCCATGCTCTCGCGTACGCTGCGCGACGTCTACGGTGCCCCGCATCCGGCCTTCCTGGTCTACCTGATCTCCGATGCCGAGGGCGAGCCGCTGCCCGGGCCGCCGCTGGGAACCGCGCGCAGCGAGGACGGACTGGGCCGGGAGATCGGCACCGAACTGGAGAAGGTGCTGGCCGCCGCCGGCGAGGCCGGCGCGGACACCGAGGTGCTGGAGTTGGCCGAACGGGTCCGTACCGTCGTCTCGACCATGCTCAAGTCGGACTCCGACCGCGTCCAGGTCGACTCCGACGGTGACATCAACATCCGGGCCGGCTCGGCAATGGTCTTCGTCCGGGTCCGGGACAACCCGCCGCTGGTCGACGTCTTCTCTCCGGTACTCACCGAGGTCGAGCCCACCGAGCGGCTCTACGTGAAGCTCTCCGAGCTGACCAACCGGATGCCGATCGGGCGCCTCTACTGCGCCGACGACACCGTGTGGGCGTCGATTCCGGTCTTCGGCCGCAACTTCCAGCCCACCCACCTGATGCTGGCGGTGCAGGTGATGACCGGCCTCGCCGACGAGCTGGACGACCGCCTGCACGGCGAGTTCGGCGGCAAGCGCTTCTTCGGCGAGGGAGACAAGCCTGGGCGCGGTGAGCACCGCACCGGCATGTACCTGTGAGGCGGGTGGGACCCGGAAACCCCGAGAAACCGGGCCCCACCCGCGCGGGAGGAAGGTTCAGGTCGTCGCGATCCAGCCCAGGCTCCGGGCGGTTACCGGGTCGCTGGCCCGCAGGCCCGCATCCGAAACGGTCCAGAGCACGTCGCCGACAACCAGCGACCGGCGTACCGACGGCGACGACACCCACGGGCGACGGGCGTTCGGGTGCTCGATGCTGGGATGGGTCACCGCGCCGATCTCGCTGATCGTGTCGCCGGTGACGTGCAGCAGCCGGATGCCGGCGTCTACCGGCAGCGCCACCAGCCCACTGTCCGGCCGGTACAGGAAGGCGTGCGGGTCGTGCTCGGCCGCCGACCACCCGTTGGGCAGATGCCACTGGTCCAGGCGGGTCGGCCGGGCGGGATCACGGACGTCGAAGAGGGACACCTGCAACCCCTCGGTCCTGCCTTGGCCGTCGGCCTCCTGACCGACGCCGAGCAGCCGTCCGTCGGGCAGCGGGTGCAGGTACGCCGAATAGCCGGTGATCTTCAGTTCGCCGGTCACCACCGGTGCGGCCGGGTCGGTCAGGTCGAGTGAGTAGAGCGGGTCTGTCTGCCGGAAGGTGACCACGTACGCGACCGGCCCGAGATAGCGCACCGAGTAGATCCGCTCCCCCCGCCCCAGGCCGCCGACCACTCCGGTCGACGCCAGCGCCCCACCGTCGCGACGCAGGATGTGCACGGCGGACTCGGAGGTCCGTCCCGCACCCCACAGATCGCCGGTGGTGGTGGCGACCCGCAGATGCCCCGCCCACTCCGAGAGCGCGTACTGGTTGATCAGCCAGCCGGGCACCGAGCCGGCGGCGAGGAAGCGGGGGCGGCCCGGCGCAGCGGTGTCGAACTGGTAGATCTCGGTGACCTGGTCGGCCGACGACGGCCGCCAGCGGGGCGTGGTCGGCGTCGCCATCGGCCGCTGGCCGGCCAGGTAGAGCCCGGTCGCCGTGCCGTAGACGGTGTCGGCGTCGGCGGCCACAGCGACCGGATCGCCGTCGCCGAGCCGGTCGGTGGTCAGGTCGAAGCTGAGCACGGTGAGCGTGGAGGAGCCGGTCATCCGCTTCGGACGGCTGAGCCGGTCGCAGCCGACCCGCCCGGTGTGCCGCTCGTCCCCGGCCGTCCACTCGTACTCCGGCAACCATGCCTCGACACCGGCCCGCGCGATCACCTTGTGGTTGCGTTCGGTCCGGACCGGGTCGCTGCCGGCGGGCTCGATCGGGAACTCCAGGCGGGTCGCCGCGCGGACCACCACCCGGGCGGTGTCACCGGTGAGCCGTGCGTCGACGGTGCTGCCCTGGATCCGGTACGTGCCGAGCAGCCGGGGCTGGCCGGTCAGGCCGATCAGCATCAGGCGGGTCGCGCCGGCCGGCCCCGCCAACCGGTAGCTGTCGGCCGGGCTCGGCGCGTCGGCGGTGAGTACCAGCGCCCGGTCGCCGAGCAGCAGCAACTGGTGCTCCAGCCAGCGCTGCTCCTCCTGGCCGCCGGTCAGGTCGAGTTCTCCGACGACCTGGCGGCTGGCCGGGTCGATCACCCGAAGCACGCCGTGGGTGACCGTGACGATCCGCCGGCCGTCGGTCTTGACCAGGTCGGGTTCGTCCGCGCCAACCTCGTGATTGTTGGTCGTCGAGTGACCGGCCCCGCCGTCCTGGGCCGCGGCGTCGCCCGCGGCCCCGGCGAAGGTCCGGGCCATCGACTCGGCGCCGCCGAGCGCCGCCCGATCCCCGAAGAGCACCGCGTCGCCACCGAAGCCGTATGGACCGACCGACGCGGTCGCCGCCGCGCGCAGTTCAGTGAGGGCATCGGCGCAGGAGTCGAAGGAGACCAGGCCGACCGGCACCATCGGTGGTCCGATCGCCCCGGGTGGCCGTGACACCGGTTCCGGCATCGCCATGCTGCCGGCGAGCAGCGCGAGCGCGACCAGCGTGCCGCCGGTCGCGGTGACCTTGGCTCCCCGTTTCATGGCCGGTTCGACGCGGTGGCTCCGCGTCCGGTTCCACCCGCCGGTGTGCGGTTACCGGTCAGCGGGTGGAGGGGCCGACGCCGGGGGACTCGACCAGTCGGGACAGGACGATGGTGCTGCGGCTGGAGGTCACGAAGCTCTCGGCCCGCAGTCGCTCCAGCGCCTCCTCCAGATGGGAGATGTCGGCGGCGCGCAGGTGCACCAGCGCGTCGGCCTCGCCGGAGACGGTGTAGGCGCCGACCACCTCGGGGTGGCGCCGCACCGCGACACCGATCTGCGCCGGGGTGGTCCGGCCGGCGCAGAACAGCTCGACGAACGCCTCGGTGGTCCACCCGACCGAGGCGGGGTCGACGATGGTCGTGAATCCCCGGATCACCCCGGCGGCCCGTAGCCGGTCGACCCGTCGCTTGACCGCCGGAGCGGAGAGTGACACCCGGGTGCCGATGTCCGCGTACGAGGCGCGGGCGTCAGCGACGAGCAAAGCAATGATTCGCTGGTCTACGGCGTCGATCTGCAATGTTCCGCCTCATAGAAGCAATGTTTGCGGCTGTTACCAAAGTTGTACCCTACCTACTCTTGGTCACCGTGAACCAGCAGCGAGTGCCGCGAAAGCGGACATATCTCATGTGCTCGCCCGAGCATTTCGCGGTCGAGTACGCGATCAACCCGTGGATGGACGTGACCGCTCCGGTCGACGCGGAGTTGGCGGTCAAGCAGTGGGACCGCCTGCGGGAGACCCTCGTCGGTCTCGGCCACGAGGTGCACCTGCTGGCTCCCGAGCCCGGCCTGCCCGACATGGTCTACGCCGCCAATGGGGCGTTCGTGGTGGACGGGACGGCCTACGGGGCGCGGTTCAAGCACCAGCAGCGGGCCGCCGAGGCGGCCGTGCACCGGACCTTCTACGACTCGCCGGACTGGCGGTTCATCGCGCCGAACGAGACCAACGAGGGCGAGGGCGACTTCGCGTACCTGCCGGAGGCGCACGGCGGGCTGATCCTGGCCGGGTACGGCTTCCGCACCGAGTTGCCCGCGCACGCCGAGGCGCAGGAGGCGCTGGGTCGGCCGGTGGTCTCGCTGCGACTGGTGGATCCGCGCTTCTACCACCTGGACGTGGCGCTCGCCTCGATCGACGACGGGAACATCGTCTACTACCCCGGTGCCTTCTCCGCGGCCACCCAGAAGGTGCTCGCCCAACTCTTCCCCGATGCGATCGTCGCGGACGACGACGATGCCCTCGCCTTCGGGTTGAACCTGGTCAGCGATGGCGCCAACGTGGTGCTCAACAGCGAGGCAACCCGGCTGGCCGGCCGGCTCAAGGCGGCCGGGTACACGCCGGTACCGGTGGAGCTTGCTGAGCTCAAGAAGGGCGGCGGCAGCGTGAAGTGCTGCATCGCCGAGCTGCGGCACTGAGTGGCCACCGAGCCGCGGCAGCACGCCGCGGCATCGAGCTGCCGGGTACGCGAAGGGCTGGCCACCGAGGCGGGGGCCAGCCCACTGCACTCAGCCCAGCGTGGCCAGCTCGCTGACCAGTACGTTCGACAGCACCTGACCGTCGCGCTGCACCTCGCGCAGGTACCACTTCTGCTGCGGGGTGCGCGGCTGGTTGAACTGCCACGCGCCGCGCGGGCTGTCGATCTGCCCGATCCGGCCCAGCGCGAGGTTGACCTGTTGCGGGGTGGGCGCCGGGCCGGCGAGGCGGATCGCCTGGTCGAGCACCTTCGCCGCGTCGTAGGAGGCCATCGCGTAGGTGGTGGGTGAGACGTTGTGCTTCTTGCGGTACGCCGAGGCGAACCGGCGGTTGGCCGCGTTGTTCAGATCGGCGGAGTAGTTCAGTGCCGTCCGGATGCCGAGCGCGTCGGTGGCCGGCCGGATGTCGTCGAGCACGGTGCCCTCGGTGAGGAAGCCGGGGGCGTAGACCCGGCCCTGGAAGCCGGCGTCGCGCAGCTGCATGATGAACTCCACCGCAGCAGGGCCGGCGTAGAAGCAGAAGACGACCGAGGGGTTGTTGGCCAGCGCCCGGTTGATGTCGGAGACGTAGGCGGTCTTGCTGGGGCTGCCGCTGCCGGAGGTCCAGACCACCTGACTGGCGATCCGCGGGTCGGACTCGCCGAACTCCTGCCGGAAGCCGCGCAGCACGTCCTCGACGCCGACGACCCCTTCCGGCAGGATGATCGCGACCCGTTCGGCGGGGGCCAACTCGTCCTTCATGTAGCGGCCGAGCGCCCGTCCCGCCTCGTCGAGCACGTACGACGTACGCCAGATGTAGACGACGCTCTGCAGGCTCGCGGGCGAGGCGTTGGAGCCGATCAGCGGGACCCGGGCCTGTTCGACGGCGTCCCGGATGCCGAACATCACCGAGGAACTGGCTACTCCGGTCATGGCGAGCACGCCCTGCTTGAGTAGCCCGTCGACGGCAGTCTGGCCGGACTTGACGGTGTCACCCTCGTCGGCCGTGATCAGGTCGACGGGGTGGCCGCCGAGACGCCTGTCGTTGAGGTCGAGGTACAGCTCGAAACCGTTGCCGAGTTCGTCACCGACTGCCTTGCTCGCGCCGGACTGTGGCGCGATGAGTCCGATCTTGATCGGGCTCTGCGTGCTGGTGGCGTCCTGCTCGGCATCGGAGCCGCACCCGGCGACGAGTCCGCCCGTACCGAGCGCGGCCAGCAGCTGGAGTGCCCGCCTGCGGTTCATCTGCGACACCGGGTTCCCTTCAAAATGCGTTGCCGGGCGGCATCCGCCCCTCCGGCGTTCTACCTGCTCCGCGACGCTGCGTCAATGGCTAATGATCTTCGTGCAGAGACCGCAATGCGCCGGTTACCTGCGGCCAGGCCGCCGACTCGGGATCGATGAGCCCGAAATGTTCGCATTCCGGTAGCTCAATCAGGCGGATATCGGCGCCCGCAGCCCGCCCGGCGGTCACATAGTCCCGGGAGATCCCGGCCGGGACCTGCTGATCCAACGTGCCGTGAATCACTACGGTGCGTGGTCGCAGGGGCACCAGGGATCGGGGATCGGCGGTCCCGTACCGGTCGGGGACGTCCGCCGGTCCGCCACCGAGCAAGGCGGCCACCGCCCCGCCGTCCAGGTCCAGCCGGTGGGCCTCGGCCAGGTCCGCGACCGGGGCGAGAGCCAGCACCCCGCCGACGGCCCCCGGCGCGTGGGCCGCCGCGTACAGCGCGAGGTGCCCGCCCGCCGAGTGACCGACCAGCACCGGTGCCGCTGGCGCGACCCGCCCGGGCAGCGCGACGTCGGCCAACCGAGGCAGCGCGGACACCCCGGCGAGCACGTCGGTGAGGGTGCCGGGCCAACCACCCCCGGGCTGCCCGGTCCGCCGGTACTCCAACTGGGCGACCGGGTACCCGAGCGCGGCCAGCGCAGCCGCCAGCGGATCGGTGTGCCGCCGGTCGTACTCGGCACGCCAGAAGCCCCCGTGCACCACGACCACCAGCGGTCGGGGTGGGCCGGCACCGACCGGCCGGCGCAGATCGGCGATCTGTTCGGGGTGCTCGCCGTAGGCGACGGTCACGTCCGGCTCGGGCGCGGGGCGGGTCAGCACCGCCCGGGGATCGGAGGGCATCCGGCGACGGTAGCGCGGTTGACCACCAACCGGGGGGCGGGTGGCCGGGCATCCTGGCGATCGCCGGGCCGGGGGGCGCCGACCCCGGTCACTGGGTGAAGATGGATGGCATGACCGAAGCGCGCTCCGCTGGAGAAAACGACGAGCCCGGCCGGGACGGCACCGGGCACACCGGAACGGTGGTGGTGGTCGGACCAGACGGTCGGCCCGTCGGCACCGTGCAGACCGACGACGGGCCCGGCGAGGATCCGTCGCGCCTGGTCGAGCAGCCGGCCAAGGTGATGCGGATCGGCAGCATGATCAAGCAGCTGCTTGAGGAGGTCAAGGCCGCTCCGCTGGACGACGCCAGCCGGCACCGGATGCGGGAGATCCACGAGCGGTCGATCGTCGAGCTGAAGGAGGGGCTGGCCCCCGAGCTGCGCGAGGAGTTGGAGCGGCTCTCGCTGCCGTTCGCCGAGGACCAGGCGCCCAGCGAGAGCGAGCTGAGGATCGCCCACGCCCAACTGGTCGGCTGGCTGGAAGGGCTCTTCCACGGCATCCAGGCCGCCCTGGTGGCCCAGCAGATGGCCGCTCGGGTGCAGCTCGAGCAGATGCGTTCTGGGCGGCAGGCGCTGCCCAGTGGGCCCGCCGGGGCGGTGCTGCCCGGCATGCCCGGCATTGGCCAGCCGGGCGGTGAGGGGCACAGCACCGGCCAGTACCTCTGATCCTGTCGGCGTGCGGCAGGCAGGGCGCGTGCCGCACGCCGGCGGTTCAGTCCGCCCCGAAGACCTTTTCCAGGTATGTCGCCACCCCGTCGACGGAGTTCGCCGAGGCGACCTCGTCGGCGATGGCCAGCACGGCCGGGTGCCCGTTCGCCACCGCCACCGCCCGGCCCGCCCAGGTCAGCATCGGTACGTCGTTGGGCATGTCGCCGAAGGCCAGCACATCGGCCGCGTCGACGCCGATCCGGTGGCAGTACCAGGCCAGTCCGGCCGCCTTGGTCACGCCGGCCGCCGAGATCTCCACCAGCCCGGAGTGCGAGGAGTGGGTGGCTTCGGCCAACCCCACGAGGGCGGCGGCAATCAGCTGGGTGAACCGGTCCGGGTCCTGCTCCCCGGCCCGCGCCAGCAGCTTCACCGCCGGCGCCGACAGCAGCTCCTCGGCGGTCTCCACGGCCCTGATCGCCTCGTCGTCGGCGTCCCACCGCAGCGGGTAGTGCGCCTCGTGGCGCATCTGCCGGCCGTCGACGACCTCGACCGCCAGACTCACCCCCGGCACCTCGGCCCGTAGCCGGCGGACCACCTCGGCGAGCAGCTCCGGGGCCAGTGGGTCGGCGCGCAGCACCTCGTCGGCGATCGGGTCGTAGACCACCGCGCCGTTGGCGCAGACCGCGGGCAGCGGCTCGGCCAGCTGGTCGTACACCAGTTGCAGCCAGCGGATCGGCCGGCCGGTGACCAGCACGACCGGCGTGCCCTGGGCGGAGATCCGGGCCAGCACGGCGGCCGTGCGGGCACTGAGCGTGCGGTCGTCGCGTAGCAGTGTTCCGTCGATGTCGCTGGCGATCAGGCGTGGTGTCCCGTCCATCACCGGGACAGTAGCCGGTCGAGGTAGACCGCCACTCCGTCGTCGTCGTTGCGCAGGGTCACGTCGTCGGCCACCGCGCGCAGACTCGGGTGGGCGTTGGCGACCGCCACCCGGCCCCAGCCGGCCCACTCGAACATCGGCAGATCGTTCGGCATGTCGCCGAAGACCAGCACGTCGGCCGGGTCCACGCCGAGGCTCTGCGCGATCACGCTGAGCCCGGACGCCTTGTCCACCCCGGGCGGACAGATCTCGATGAAGCCGAGCCCGGCCTGGGTGAGGGTGGCGAGCTGCGGCGGGACGACCTCCCGGGCGGCAGCCAGCAACTCGTCGACGTGGTGGTCGGCGGTACGCGCGAACGCCTTGATCACGTCGCCGGCGAGGCACTCGGCGCGGGTACGCACCTCGAACGCGTCCTGGTAGGGCCAGGCCGGGTGGTAGTCGCCCCACAGCGGGGCCTCGTGCTCGTCGGACGCCTCGACCATGACCGTCAGCGGGCCGACCGCGGCTTCCAGATCGGTCAGCAGGACGGCCAGCACCTCGCTGGAGAGGCGTTCGTCGCGCAGCACCACCGGCCCGGTCGGGTCGCTCTGGTCGACCACCCGGCCACCGCCGGCGAGCACGAGGAAGTCCGCCGCGCGGATGTCGTTGCGGGTCAGCTCGGTCAGCCGGGGACCGCGACCGGTGGCGCCCACCACCGGGATGCCGGCGGCGCGCACCCGGTCGAGGACCTCGTGGGTGTACGCCGACACGGTGTCGTCGCTGCGGACGAGCGTCCCGTCGAGGTCGGTGGCGATCAGTTTGGGCAGGCCCGGGCGGGTCATCGTTCCTCCTTCGCCCGCCGCCGTCGCGACCAGCCGGAGCGCCGGTTGGGAGACCCGGCGTGACGGCGGGCAGCAACCGTACCTCGCAGAACCGGGCGCAACCATGGCTTCCAGGCGAATCGGGTGCCAACGGACGACGCACCGGAGGTGACCGTTCGCCGGCCCGGCCATGGGTTCGGGCAACCGGCGGGACAACGCCGCCGACGGTCGGTTCAGTCGGGCGGCGCCTCGCGGGCGAAGGGCACCGTCGGAGCGACGGTGATGTCGGCCGGCGGACGTCCATCGTCCAGCTCCGCGTCCTGGGACCGGTGGCGGTCACGCCGGCGACGCCATCCGCTCGACTCCGTCAGCGAGTCCTCCGGCTCCGTGCCGGGTCCGGCCTGCCGACCCTGCTGCTCGGGCGCGACCCGCAGGAGCGCGGCGGCGAACAGCCCGACGGCGACGAAAGCGACGATCAGGCCGCGCCCGTACTCGATCAGAAAGGTCCACTCCGTGTTGTAGAAGTAGCTTCGTCGCGTCGCGTCGTCGAGTGACACGACGGTCGCCAGGAGCAGCGCGAGCTCGCCCGCGGCCAGCGCCAAACCGGCCACCCGGGCGTTGACCCGCACTGACTTCGTGCCGCGCAGCGCGAGCGCCACGGCGCCGCCGAGCGCGAGAAGACCGATCAGGTAGGCGGTGCCCAGGCCACCGACCTCGGACACCCCACTGGTCAGGACGAGCGGCGTGGACGGCTCGGGTCCACCGTTGGGAACAGTGATCGTCGACCACTCGCCCAGCAGCGATGCGAGGGCGGCCACGGCACCGAGCCCCGCCAGCAGCACCGGCACCCGGTGGTCACGGCCGAGACCGGCGAACGCTCGGCTGAATCGGCGGGTCGCGGGCGATTCGTCCGCCGCGCCCGACTCGACGACGGTGGTGCCGTCGGAGCGGTCGTCCTGACGGGGAATGGGGAGGTCGTGGTTCATCGCGCTCCCCTCTCCTGGTGGCCCGGACGCCGCGCGCCCGCCGCGCCGTGCGGGTCTGTGTCGCATCATGGCACAGCCGGTCCGCCGTGCCGAGGAACTGCGCAGGCGTAGCCGAGGCGGTCGGTCGCCTGGCGACGCTCGGTGGGCTAGCGTCAGGTACATGCCTATCCGTACCGCTTCCGCACGTTGGCAGGGCAACCTCACCGAGGGGTCCGGCACGATCCGCACCGGCAAGGGCGGGCTGGAGGGGAACTACTCCTTCAAGTCCCGCTTCGAGGAGGGAGAGGGCACCAACCCCGAGGAGTTGATCGGCGCCGCTCACGCGGGCTGCTTCTCGATGGCCTTCTCCAAGGCGCTCGCCGACGCCGGCACGACGCCGACCTCCGTGGAGACCACCGCGAAGGTGCATCTCGACAAGACCGACGCGGGGATGACCGTGACCCGGATCGACCTGGAGACCGTCGGCGAGGTGCCCGGCATCGACGAGGCGCAGTTCGCCAAGCTCGCCGAGACCGCGAAGCAGAACTGCCCGATCTCCCGCCTGCTGTCGCCCGGCGCCGAGATCACCCTCACCGCCCGCCTCACCTCCTGACCCTCCGTCAACCTGCCGTCGATCTTGCACTTCTGGTCGCCGTATTGCGGCTTTCATGAATATTCGTCGGGACCGGAAGTGCAAGATCGCGGGTTGGTTGGGGGAGAATGGAGGGCGTGGCGGTCGAGATGGAGCGGGAGCGGTTCGAGGAGTTGGTGGGGGAGGCGCTCGACGAGGTTCCGGAGGAGTTGCTGGCCCTCATGAACAACGTGGTGATCCTGGTGGAGGATGACCCGCCTCCCGGTGAGGACCTGCTCGGTCTCTACGAGGGACACGCGTTGACCGACCGGGGCTGGGACTACGCCGGTGTCCTGCCGGACCGCATCCTGATCTACCGAAACCCGATCCTGCGCATCTGCGACACGGACGAGGACGTCATCGACGAGGTGGCCGTCACAGTGGTGCACGAGATCGCCCACCACTTCGGCATCGACGACGCCCGCCTGCACGAACTGGGCTGGGGCTGACAGCTCCGCCCTGGTGGCACTTGCGGCCCGGCTCTACCGTCTCGACCAGGTACGGCGAGTACGGGAGGAACCCAATGCGCAGCGAACTGTTCTCGGCGGCGAATCTGGAGCGGGAGTCGGGACAGCCCGGCATGCGGCTGCAGAACTCCAAGATGTTGAAGATCGAGCTGAACGGCGAGGCGATGGCCCGGGTCGGTTCGATGGTGGCGTACCAGGGGCAGGTGCAGTTCCAGGCGCTCGGCTCCGGCGGGCTGGGCAACTTTCTCAAGCAGAAGTTGACCGGCGAGGGCGTGCCGCTGATGAAGCTGACCGGCCGCGGAGACGTCTTCCTCGCCGACTTCGCCAAGGACGTACACGTCATCGACCTGGAGCCGGGCGATGCGCTCTCCATCAACGGCTCCAGCGTGCTGGCCTTCGACTCCACCCTGCAGTACGACATCAAGATGGCCGGCGGCGCTGGCATGGCCTCGTCCGGCCTGTTCAACTGCGTCTTCACCGGACACGGCAGGATCGCGGTCACCACCCGGGGCACCCCGGTCGTGCTCAACGTCGACGCGCCCACCTACGTCGACCCGCAGGCCGCCGTCTGCTGGTCGGCCGCCCTGCAGACCGGCTACCACCGGGCGGACCAGATCGGCCTCGGCACGCTGCTGGGCCGCACCACCGGAGAGGCGTACACGATGAGCTTCGCCGGGCACGGGTTCGTGGTCGTCCAGCCCTCCGAGGAACCACCGATCATGGGCAGCGGACAGCAGGACCAGGGCGGCGTGCTCGGCGGCCTGTTCCGCTGAGCCCGGCCCCGGCTGCGGCCCGGCCCCGGCCGGTCAGGACTGTTCGCCTACTCGCAGCCGGGTGAGCCAGGCGGCGGCGTCGGTGTAGTCGGTGTCGGAGAGACCGGCCGGGGCGGCCACCGGGCGTTCGCCCGTCAAGCCGCCCCACCGGTGCCGGGGGTACGAGCCCAGGAACCGCACGCCGGCGCAGACCCGGTGCAGCCCCTGCAACGCCTCACCGAGCCGCACATCGGCGACATGGCCGGTGCAGTCGAGGAAGAAGACGTACCGGCCGAGCGCCTCACCCGTCGGCCGGGACTCGATCCGGGTCAGATTGACGCCCCGGACCGCCAGCTCCATCAGCACGGACAGCAGCGCACCCACCCGGTCGTGCGCGATGTAGACGGCGAGTGACGTCACGTCGTCGCCGGTGGGTGGTGGCGGCGGTCCGGGCCGGGACAGCAGAGCGAACCGGGTCACCGCGTCGGGGTGGTCGGCGATCTTGTCGGCCAGCACGGCCAGCCGGTGCCGGGCCGCGCCGATCGGGGCGCAGATCGCCGCGTCGTACTCGCCGTTGGCGGCGCCGGCCGCCGCCGCGCCGTTGGAGAGCACATCCACCACGACCGCGTCGGGCAGGTGGGCCCGCAACCAGCCCCGGCACTGGGTGGATGCCTGCGGGTGGGCGGCGATGCTGCCGATCGAGGGCAGGGGGGTCCCCGTACGCGCGGCGAGCACGAACTCCACCGGCAGGATCACCTCTCGGGTGATCACCAGCGGCTCACCCTCGGCCAACTCGTCGAGGGTGACCCCGACTGCGCCGCCGATCGAGTTCTCCAGCGGGACCAGGGCGGCGTCCGCGTCCCCGGCGCGTACGGCCTCCAGCGCCTCACCCACGCTGCGGGCCGGCGTACGGCTGCCCCGCTCGGCGGCGGGCACGGTACGCAGCGCCTGCTCGGCGAAGGTGCCCTCGGGTCCGAGGTATACGAAACGGGTCGGCGGCGTTCCCGGCATGCGCTCAGCCTACGCATTCGACGTCGGCGACGAGCCGGACGGCGTGGGGGACGGTGTCGTGGCAAACGGCGTCGGGAGCGTCGGCGACGACGGCACCGGTAGGGCACCGTCGCTGCCGCAGGCCAGCGTCTGGATGCCGGCGGGGCCGGCCACCCGAACCTCGGCCGTGCAGACGTCGGTGCCGGCGGTGACCAGGCGCAAGGTCCCGGACTGTTTCCGGGTGACCACCTGGAGCGGTTCGTACCCGGTCACGTCGAGGATGGTGAACTGCCATCCAGCGGCGCAGAGCGGGCCGCTGCGGGCGCTGACCTTCGCATTCTGGGAGAGCAGTCCACCGCGGCCACGAACCAGGCTGATGATGCGCTGCGCCGACGGGTCGCCCGGGCAGGCGACCGCGACCAGGCCCGGATCGGCCGAGGGGCTGTTGGGACCGGGCAGCCCGCCGGCCGGCGGCGGTGTCGGGGTGGCCGACATGCTCGGCGTCGTCGTGGGTGCCCGCGTCGGCAGGCCCGGCGAACCGTCGCGTACCTCCGGAGGCTCGCCGCAGGCCGACAGGAGCGCGACCAGCGTCACGACGGCGACCAGCCGCCGAGGGCCGGCAGCATCGCAGCGCCGTCGGGCTTCGGGGCGGCGGGGTGGGATGGGCGTCAGGTCAGACCTCGGAGAAGAAGGTGAGCGAGCCGGCGACCTCACCGTTGGCGAGCACCGGGGTGGAGATGGCGTCGACGGTCGCGTCCGTGGTTCCCTCCGCCGCCGCCTCGATCCGCAGCAGCCCACGGGCCAGGCGGCCGGAGGAGAGCGCCAACAGCGGCGGAATCTTGTCGATCTCGGGCTCGGCCAGCTCACCCCGGTAGGCGGTGAAGTCCAGCAGCCGCAGCCCACCATCGAGCAGCGGCAACCCGATCACGTCCTCCGGCGCGCCGAGGCGGAGCAGTTCGCAACCGGCGGCAGAGACGGCCATCACCAGCGTCTCGGCGTCGATCAGCAGGCAGGGCTCGGCCGCGCTGGAGACGGTGGCCGACCACCGGTCGATGTTGTCGCACCCCTGCTCTGTCGGTGTCTCCCCGGAGGGCACGAACACTTCAGAGAGCGAGAGTTCGACGTGGGCCACCGAGCCTCCTATGCACACCGACGGTACGTCCACGCTAGCCGGTCGCGGCAGCGACCGCCGACCGTGCTGGACGTCCGGGGCCGTCGGTGTTGATCAGTGCCCGGTCGGCGACGGCACGGGGGCCGGCGGAGCTGAGCCGTGCCCGGCCGCGTGGCGTCGCCGCAGACGTTACCGCCGGCCGGCCGGCTTGTCAGCGGCCATTCGGCCGTCCTCATACCACCGGTAGTCCGCCGCTGGCGGGTAACCGCCGCTCGTCCAGGTGGCGGGGTGCTGCGCCACCCGGGACAGCTTCTCGGCGGTGGTCGGGCTGATCCGGTTGCCAGCCGCCACGAGCAGCCGGTCGAGCTCCCGGTGGGTCGCCATGAGGCAGTCCTTGGGAAGCCCGTAGACGCTGATCACCCCCGAACCCACGAAGGTGAGCACCGGCGTCACCGGGATCGGATGGCCGACCGCGGCGGTCAGCGCCTTGCTGGCCCGTCGGGCGTCGCGGCGGGCCTCGGCCACGTAGGGCGGGCGCTTTCCGTTGATCTGCACCACGTCGCCGGCGACCAGGACGCGGGCCCGGCCGTGGTCGGCGATGGTGACCGCGAAGAGTCCGCTCGGGCCGATGGCGAGGAAGCCGGCGCGATTGTCCTCGTCGTCGAGCAGGGCGTCGGCGGCGTCGGTGCGGGGCCAGTCGATCACGTGCCATGCCGGCCCGAGGTGGTCGAGTTGGCCGAGCGCGCGCGCCCCTGCCGCCTCCAGGCGTCGGGCGCCCCGCTCGGCCCGGCGGCGCCGGGCCCACTCCAGCGGGGACGGGCGTGGGGCCGCGACCACCCCTGGCGCCTCGACCCGGGGGTGCGGCACCGCCACGGGCGGCAGTGCCCGGGCAGACGGTACGGCTCGACGAGCGGGGAAGACAGTCATCGCGACCTCCGGCAAAAGGTCCCTCGAAGTTACTTTCTCACTACCCTACGTTGCCGGACCCGGTGGTCGGCAAGCCGGAGCGCCGGAATGACTGTGGATGAATGCCATATTCACCCACGGTTGTTTTACCGGATACCGCCAAACCCTGCCCTACGCTGCGGGAGTGAGCCACCACGTGGACAGTGAGGTCGGCCGGCTCGGCACCGTGCTGTTGCACCGGCCGGGGCCGGAACTCGCCCGGCTCACCCCACGCAACAACGACTCGCTGCTGTTCGACGCCATCCCCTGGGTGGGCCGAGCACAGGAGGAGCACGACGCCTTCGCCGGAGTGCTTCGCGAGCGCGGCGTAGAGGTGCTCTACCTGACCGACCTGCTCACCGAGGTGCTGGCCGTGGCGGACGCCCGGGCCGAACTCACCGAACAGGTGCTCGACTCGCCCCGGCTCGGCGACACCCTGCGCGGCCGGGTCGCCGCGCACCTGACGTACCTCGACCCGGCCGCCCTCGCCGGCGTCCTCGTCGCCGGCCTGGCCCACGAGGAGTTGCGGCTGCGCCGGGACCGGCGCGGTGGTCTGGTCTACACCCTGATGGACCGCCACGACTTCATCGTCGATCCGCTGCCGAACCTGTTGTTCACCCGCGACTCGTCACTGTGGATCGGGGACCGGGTGGGCGTGACGAGCCTGGCGATGCCCGCCCGACGCCGGGAGACCACGCTGACCGACGCGATCTACCGGCACCACCCGCGGTTCGCCGGCACCGAATTCGTGTACCGACCGGGCCTGGAGCATCTGGAGGGCGGCGACGTGCTGCTGCTGGCCCCCGGGGTGCTGGCCGTGGGGGTGGGTGAGCGGACGACCCCCGCCGGTGCCGAACGGCTCGCTCGCCAGGTCTTCGCGGCCGGGCTGGCACACACCATCCTCGTGGTCCCGATCGCGCAGGAGCGGGCGACCATGCACCTGGACACCATCTGCACGATGGTCGACGTCGACACGGTGCTGATGTACCCGAATGTGGCCAGCACGCTGTCGGCGTACACCGTCATTGCCGGCACGGACGGCGACGACCCGCGGGTGGACGGCCCGGCACCGTTCCTGCGGGCGGCCGCCGACGCGATGGACCTGGACCAGCTACGGGTGATCGACACCGGCCTCGACCCGGTGACCGCCGAGCGCGAACAGTGGGACGACGGCAACAACACCCTGGCGCTGGCACCCCGACTCTGCGTCGGCTACGAGCGCAACGTCGAGACCAACGCGCAGTTGGAGCGGGCCGGCATCGAACTCATCCCGATCGCCGGCTCCGAGCTGGGCTCGGGCCGGGGCGGACCGCGCTGCATGTCCTGCCCACTGCTCCGGGAGTAAGGAAGGGCCCCTTGTTAACGCCTGGGGTAGAGCAGGGGCCCCTTCTTAACACCAGCCGGTGGATCAGCGCAGGGTTAGCTGACGGCCGAGCAGCCCCTGCCGGGATCGCCGGGCCGCGGCATCGAGCGGGCCCGTCTCCGTCAGGGCCTCGGCGTAGCGCTTGGCGAAGTCGGCCACCGGGTGCTCCCAGTCGCCGGCCGGGGCGTCCTCGGGCAGGTCCCAGACCGGCACCAGCCGCCCGTGGGCGCGGAACATGCCGGCGAACTTCGTCCCCTCGCCGAGGGCCAGCGAGCCGGCCGCGCCGAGCCGGGCCAGCGCGTCCAGCGCGGCCTCCTCGGCCTCCGGCAGCACCCAGCGGACGTGTGCCTTCTCCGGCACCCGGCACCAGTACGCGGCTCGTGCGGCAGCCAGTCGCACGGTGGGATAGATCGCCGCGTTGGCCCGCTCCAGGGACGCCTGCACGGTCGGGTCCTCGGCGGCGGCCGGAACCAGCCAGAACTCGAAGCCCTCGTGCAGCGTGATCTCCAGCGGACCGTCGACCAGGATGTCCTGCAGCCGGGGCCCGGGGCCGGGCAACGGTGGCACCGCAACCGGCGCGCCAGCGGCGGTCCGCAGTGCGCAGAGCAGCGACTCGGCCAGGTCGCGCGAGACGTCACCGGACTGCTGGTGGCGCTGCAGTCCGACCAGGATGTGCCCGTCCTCCCGGCTCATCGCGGGGGCCGCCATCGGCAGCACGGTCGCCAACGTGATCGGCCGGTCGCCGTACTCGTCGACCAGTGCCGGAGTGAGCCGCAGCGGCGCGGACGCGGCGGGCACCAGCTCCCGCAGCGCGATCCACTCGGGCTCGTCGGTCAGCCCCTCGAAGGGACGCGGGACGAAGACGTCCCGGACCTTCTCCCGTTTACCTGTCGGTGCGGCGGCCCGCTGATTCTTTCGACGCTTGCTCACGGCGAGACAGCCTAGAGGCCCCGGCAGGACGGTGGGGGCAGGACCCGCACCTGCCGCGGGCAACGAGCCGGGTGGGTGCCGACTCAGCCGGTCGTCACCAGGCCCGGCCGCTCCGGGACCGGGTCGAAGTCGGCCCACACACTCTGGCCGAGACCGTCCCGGTCCACGCCCCAGCGGCTGGCCAGGCCGGAGACGATGTGCAGGCCACGGCCGTCGGCCGCGTCGGTGTCCGCCGGGCGGATGAGTGGGCCACCGGCGGCGCCACCATCGGTGACCTGAAGCCGGATCTGCGCCCCGTCGGGCGTCGTCCGCAGTCGCCAGGCGACCCGGACCACCCCACCCGGCAGCGGATCGGCATGGCGGACGGCGTTGCCCACCAACTCGGCCAGGACCGCCACCAGATCCGCCAGCACCGCCGGGGAGACGGCGTCGCCCAGTTCGGCGGCGAGCCGGCGCCGGGCCACCCGCGCGCCGCTGGCATGATGCGGAACCACCACGCACCACGCCCGTTCGACCGCTCCCGTCGCCACCTGCGCCCCTCTTCCGCCCCCGTGATCCCCACCGTCATCTGCGGGGCAGCCGTACCTCAGCGACCGTACCGCCGCCTGTCCTCGGTCGGAGGAATACCCAGCCATTCTGCTGTTCAACGATCCGGCGGACGAGAAAGAGGCCGAGACCCGTACCGGGATAGCGGCGCCGGTCGCCGGAGTCACCCTGCCAGAACCGGTCGAAGGCCCGTTCGACGTGCTCCGGGCGCACTCCGATGCCACGGTCGCTGACCCGGAAGCAGACGGTCTGGCCGTCCGCGCCCGCGCTGATGTCGATCTCTGAGTCGGGCTGGGAGTACTTGCCGGCGTTGGTGACCAACTCGGTCAGCACGGTGGCCAGGCTCTGCCGGTGTCCGACCGGCCTGGGCAGCTCGGCCGGCAGCTGGAGGGTGGTTCGGCGGCGCAGCTCCGTGGGCAGTTCGGCGACCGCAGCCCGCAGCGTCCCGGCCAGATCGAACGGGACGGGCGGCCCGTCCCCCGGCCACTGTTCGGCCGCCGAGGAGAGCAGCCGGTCGAGCAGCCGGGCCAGCTCGTTGGCTCGTTGGCCGATGACCCGGGCCGCCTGTCGCCGGTCGGGCTCGCTCAGCGACTCCCAGTGGTCGGTGAGGGTGTCCGCGTACCCCTTGATGACGGTCACCGGGGTGCGCAGCTCGTGGCTGGTGACCGCGACGAACAGGTCTCGCTCGTGGTCGTGCCGCTGCTGGTCGCTGATGTCCCGGAAGGTGACCACCCGAAGGGTGCCGGGGCCGGGCAGCTCGCCGGAGGTGATCCGCAGCCAGCGCCCGTCCGGTAGTCGGTGATCGAGGACCTGCCCGGACGGTGGAAGCGGGAACGGCAGCGGCTGGTTGATCGCGTCGGCAGACGGGCGTCCGGTCACCTCGGCGGCGGCCGGGTTCCAGAGCCGGACGTGGGCGTCCCGGTCGACCACGGCCAGTCCGTCGGCGAGCGCTGCCACCACCGGGCCGTCGCCGTGCACCGGCAGGCCGCTCTGGTCGCCGTACATGTGGGCGATGCAGGACCCGAGGTAGCCGACCACCCCGCGTTGCTCGGCGCTGGGCTCCTCTTCGCCGGCCAGGTACAGGGCGTGCAGACTGCCGACGGTGTGACCGCCGATCTCGGCCCGGCCGACGACCATCCGCCGCAGACCACGTTCGGACAGTTCGGTGGCGAGGTGGTTGGTGAACTCGTCGGTGCGTACGGACTGCACCCGGGGGCCGGCCAGCAGGCAGATGGTGACCGGGTCGTTGGCGGGCAGTGGCCGGCCGACGGTCCACTCGGCGGCACCGGTGGCGGCGATCACCCGGCCGCCGCTGGGTGCGAACTCCACGAACGCCATCCCCGCGGCCCCGAGCGCCGGTTGGGCCACCCGGAGCAGCTGGTTCAGGACCGGCAGACCCGCGTCACCAGAGTTGATCATCTCGATGACGGCGGTGTGCCCGGCGATGAGAGCCGAGTAGTCGGTACGGTCCGGCATGACCCGAGTGTGCACCGCCGTCCGCGTTTCCGGGCACCCCCGAGCGGTCTCACCGACCCAACCGGGCCAGTGTCTGCGCCGGACGGTCGGTGATCACGCCGTCCACCCCGGCGGCCAGCACGAGGTCGAGGTCGGCCGGCTCGTTCACGGTCCAGACGTAGACCTGGTTGCCGGCCGCCCGCAGCGCCGGCACCAGCGTGGGGCGGGCCCGCACCAGCGCGATGCCCGGGCCGGCGATGCCGGCGCCGAACGGCAACCGGCCCAGTCGCAGCCACCGGGGCAGCACCTCCAGCAGCAGTACCGTCGGCAGCGTCGGGGCCAGGGCCCGCATCCGGCGTACGGCCAGCGCGGAGAAGGACATCACGGTGACCCGTACCGCAGCGCCGGGGCGCGGCTCGGCGAGGTCGTACCGGCGCAGCAGGTCGACCAGCTTGCGCTCCACGTCACCGGCGTACCGCGACGGGTGTTTGGTCTCCACCAGCAGCCGGACGGACCGGCCGGCGGCGAGTACGGCCTCCAGCAGCCGTTCGAGGGTGAGCAGCCGAGTGTGTGAGTCGTCGAGCACCTCGTCGCCGTCGGCCGGTGTGCCGCCCGGATGCCAGGAGCCGAAGTCCAGCTGCTCCAGCTCGGCCAGGGTGCGGGCACTGACCAGCCCGCGGCCGTTGCTGGTCCGGTTGAGCCGTCGGTCGTGTACGCAGACGAGGTGCCCGTCGCGGGTCAGCCGGACGTCACACTCCAGCCCGTCGGCGCCCTCGTCGAGGGCGCGAAGGTAGGCGGCGAGGGTGTGTTCCGGTAGGTCGTACGACGCGCCTCGGTGCGCGAAGACGAGAGGTCCGTCCATCGCCGTAGGTCCTACAGGACCTGGCCCGGTTGCCCGTCGGAGCCGATCACCGGTCGCCCGGCGGCGTCCCAGTCACCCATTCCGCCGGCGACGTTGTGCACCTGCTCCCAGCCGTTGCGCAGGAGGTACGCGACGACCTGGGCCGAGCGGCCACCGGATCGGCAGATGACGGCGACATCCCGGTCGGTCGGTATCTCGGCGAGGCGGGCCGGCAGCTCCATCATCGGCAGGTGGTGCGCGTCAGGCGCGTGACCGGCGGCCCACTCGTCGTCCTCCCGGACGTCGAGCAGGTAGGTCTCATCGGTGATCTCGGAAATGGTCACGGTGGGTATCTGAGGTCCGAACACGGGTACCAAGCCTAGAACCTCGTCGCGGTGCTTCCGACAACCGGATGGCGGCGTCGTGGGATCGCCTTCCCGAGCGGGTCAGATCTGGGTGACCCAGCGGGGATGGGTCCCGGCCCACTGCGGCATGCGGGTGCCGCGTACCGCCGCGAACAGGTCCTCGCCCTCGTTGTCCAGCCGGACGTAGGACACCTGGTCGATGGTCTGCGGGTACGACGGCACCTGCACGCCGCGTAGCCCGTCGGTGGACAGGCCGTGCAGCGCGAGCAGCAGTTCCTCCACCGCCACCCCGTTGGTGTCCATGGTCAGCGACTCGCCGACGGCCTCGACGAGCCGGTGGATCTGGACGGGGTTGGCGCGCAGCCGGGTCTCGCTGGCGCGTTCGAGCATCGCCCCCAGCAACTGCTGCTGATGGGTCTGCCGGTCGTAGTCGCCGCCGGGCAGGTCGTAGCGTTGGCGTACGTAGTCCAGCGCCTGCGCGCCGTCCATCCGCTGGCAGCCGGGGTGGAAGACCCGGTCGGTGTGGATCGAGCGCACCTCGTCCCGTACGCACATGTTCACCCCGCCGAGCAGGTCGATCACGCTGCGGAGGCCGGCGAAGTCGACCAGGGCGGCACCGTCGAAACGGATTCCGGTGAGTCGGGTCAGGGTGGCCGAGAGCAGTTGCGCACCGGACTGACCGCCGCCGCCGTACTCGTAGGCGGTGTTGACCCTGTCCTCGCCGCCCGGATAGCCGCCGCGGGGCGGGATGGTGACCAGCAGGTCGCGCGGCACGGAGACCAGGTAGCCCTCCCGCAGTCCCTTCGGCACGTGCACGATCAGGATGGTGTCGGTGCGCTGCTGTGCGCCGCTGTCACCTGGTCGCCGATCCGAGCCGACGAGCAGGTAGTTGAGGGGGCCGTCGAGATCGGTACGGTCGGCGCGGGCGCTCGGGTCGAGCAGTTGCTCCCGGGTCATCGTGCGCTCGTACCGGTCGGCGAGCACCCGCAGGCCGACCACGGCGAGGGTGGCCAGCAGCACCACCGCCAGCCCGATGCCGAGCAGTACGCGGGGCCAGCGCGGACGTCCGGAGCCGCCGCCCGATGTCCGCTTTTCGTCCTCGCGTGCCTTCCTGGCCGTGACGTCCCTCCCGTCGGTAGACATGAAACGTACTCATGTCAGGGTACGAGAGGTTTACGGAGCGTGACGGCGTTTCCTCGATATCCGCCGCCCCGCAAGGTCACTTCCGGGAGGAGATCACCTCGGGGTTGTAGAAGACGAACTCGGCCAGCTTGTCCTGCCTGACCGCGCGGAACATGTCCAGGGTCTGCTCGCTGAGCGCCTCGTTGCCGTTGCCGTTGGCGTTGTACGTGCCGCTGTTGGTCTTGAGCATGATCAGTTCATTGCCGGTGACCCCACGCATGGTGAAGACGAAGTCCTCTACCGGCACGCCCCCGGTGTCCAGGATGAACGCCTTGCCGGCGGCCTTGATCAGCCCGTTCAACTTGCCCAGGTTGGTCAGGCTGCCCTCCTGGGTGGCCTTCTTCGCCATCGCCTTGATCAGCTGCTGCTGGTTCTGCTGGCGGTCGTAGTCGCTGTTCTTCAGGCCGTACCGCTGGCGGGAGAAGTCCAGGGCGGCCCAGCCCTCCATCTCCTGGCAGCCCTTCTTGTGCACCACCGGAGTCCTGGTCTTGCCGGTCTTCTTGGCGTCGGCGTTCCACATCGGCTTGCCGTCGACGTACGACATGTGGATCGATGTGACCTCCTGCTTCGGGCAGATGCGCACCGAGCCGAGGGCGTCGATGACGTTCTTGAAGCCGCCGAAGTTGATGATCGCCGCGCCGTCGAAGCTGACGCCGGTCATGCCCTTGATGGTCTGCGCCATCAACTGAGCGCCGCCCTCCCAGCCGCCGCCGTTCTGGGCCCCCGCCTGGAAGGCCGCGTTGATCTTCTCTACCCCGCCCTGGTAGCCGGTCTTGGAGAAGGCCGGGATCCGCGCCTCGGTGTCGCGGGGGATCGAGATCAGGTACGCCTGGTCGTGGGTGGCCGGGATGTGCAGCACGATGATGCTGTCCGCCCGCACGTCGTCGGCCGCCCACCGCTCCCGGGCGTCCACGCCCAGCAGCAGCATGTCGATCGGGCCCTTGAGGTCCGCGCCGCCCTCCGCGTTCGTCTTGCCCGCGTCGCCGAGCAGGTTGCGCTGGGAGATGTTGCCGGTCGCCTGACTGATCACCGCCTTGCTGCCGACGATGGCCACGCCGCTGGTCATCATCAGTGCGGCACCGAAGATCACAGTGAGCCGGGCCCAGAGCGGGTCCTTGCGCCGGGTGCGCCCCTTCTTCTTTCCCGACCTGGCGGGTGCCTTACCGGCAGGGGGCGCAGTGGCGGACCCGCGGGGCGGCTCGAGCAAGGGGGGGCTTTGAACCGGCGGCATTCGTGCTCCAGCTCGTGTTCGCATTTGAGGGGGCGGCAACACTTTACGGACGCATTCCCGTGGTGGCGAGTTCGCGTGGCGTCCAGTTCGCGTTCTTCGCCGCGTCATCCTGCTGAAATGGCCGAACGTACAGATCAAATTGGACGGTCGGTGGTTGGTTCACAGGAGATCCTCGGCATGGAGCGGCGGCGGCCCCCGATCGTGGGTACCGCCGCCGGTCGACCTCGGTACTCAGCCGTTTCCGGTGCCCGACTGCTTGTTGGCCTTCACCCACTCGGTCATCGTGTCCCCGGACATGGCCCGGTACATGGCCAGGGCGTTCTCCCGGTCGGAGACGACCACCGACTCGCCGTTGATGGTCTGGCTGCCCAGGTGCGGGCTGGTGACGAAGGTCAGGTTCTCGCCGCGCAGATTCCGGAACTGCACGGCCATGTCGGTCAGCGAGAAGCCCTGGTCCACCGTGACGGCGTCGGTGACGGACCGGAGAAAGGCGTTGAGCTTCTTCGGGTTGGTCAACGTGCCCGTGCTGGCCGCCTTGTCCATCAGCGCTCGCAGGAACTCCTGCTGGTGACGCATCCGCGCGAAGTCGCCGTCCGGGAACTGCTTGCGCTGGCGGATCCAGTCCAGCGCCTCGGTGCCGTTCATGCGGTTGGTGCCCTTGGTGAACTCTCGGTACGGCTTGTGGATCGAGGTGATGGTCCGTTCCACCTCGAGGTCGACCCCGCCGAGCGCGTCGGTGACCTGCTTGAAGCCGGCGAAGTCGATCGCCATCACGTGGTCGATGTGCACGTCGGTGAAGCACTCGACCGTGCGTACCGCCAGCGGTAGCCCACCGAACGCGAACGCCGCGTTGATCTTGCGGCGCTGGCCGATCTCACACCCGGCGCCGGCGCTCTCGGGGATCGGCACGTACAGGTCCCGCGGGATGGAGACGAGGTACGCCTGCGAGTGGTCGGAGGGAATGTGCATGACGATGATCGTGTCGGCGCGCCACTCGCCCGGCCGGTCCATCGGCGCGTCCGGATCCCGCGAGTCGGTGCCCACCATCAGGATGTTCAGCGCGCCGTCCACGGCCTTGGCCGGACGGCCGCCGGTGATCTCCGAGAACGGGTCCGTCCGGGCCATGTTGTTGTCGAGGCTGCGGGCGTAGAACCAGGCGCCGGTGCCGAAGATCAACGCCAGCGCCAGCACGGCGACGCCGGCCACCAGGGCGATGCGGCGCCAGCGCGGGCGCGGCCCCCGCGGCGGTGGCCCGCCACCGGGCCCGCCCGGCCCCACCGGCCCGCGCGGGCCGCCGGGGCCGCGCGGCGGGACCGGCTCGTCGTGGTACGCGGGCTGCCGCCGCGTCTCGGCCGGCTGGGCGGCCCGGCCACCGCCCCGACCGGGGCCGGGCACCGCCGCGCGCCCGGCGCTGCGGCGCAGGTGGATGACCGGCAGTGCGGCGGGGATGGTCGCTGACATGTAACTCAGGGTACGCAGCCTCGGCCAGTGTCGCCCTGAGCAGCGAACACGCCGTGTCGCCGGCCGCTACGCCATCGGGCCGCCGAGCCATCGAGGCCGCTACGCCATCCGGCCTCGGAAATGCTCGATCGTGCGGCGCAACCCCACCTCCGGCGTGACGGTGGGCTCGTACCCGAGCACCTCGCGGGCCAGGGTGAGATCGGGTCGGCGCATCTCCGGATCGTCCGCGGCCCGAGTGACATAGGTCACCTCGGACTTGCTGTCGCAGAGCGAGATGATCGTCTCGGCCAGTTCCCGCATGCTCATCTCGTGCTCGGTGCCGCAGTTCACCGGCCCGCTCTCGGTCGAATCCAGCAGCAGCAGGATGCCCCGGACGAGATCCGCGACGTAGCAGATCGAACGGGTCTGGTTGCCGGTGCCGTGCACGGTGATCGGCTCTCCGCGCAGTGCCTGGGAGATGAAGGTCGGGATGGCCCGGCCGTCATCCGGCCGCATTCTCGGCCCGTAGGTGTTGAAGATGCGCACGATCGCGGTGTCCACCCCCCGACTGCGGCGGTACGCCATCGTCGCGGCCTCCGAGAAGCGCTTGGCCTCGTCGTACACGCTGCGGATGCCGATCGGGTTGACATTGCCCCAGTAGGTTTCCCGCTGCGGGTGCTCCTTCGGGTCGCCGTACGCCTCGGAGGTGGAGGCCAGCAGGAACCGGGCACCGTCGGCGGCAGCCCGCTCCAGCAGGTGCAGCGTCGCCACCGAGCCCACCCGCAGGATCTCCACCGGCAGCTTCTCGAAGTCGGTCGGGCTGGCCGGCGAGGCCATGTGCAGAATCGCGTCGAACCGCTCCGCCAGGGCCGGGTGGTCGGGCAACCCGTCGGAGACGTCGGCCTCCACCAGCGTGAAGTTGGGTGTGTCGAGCAGGTGGGCGATGTTCTCCTTCGCCCCGGTGACGAAGTTGTCGAGCACGACGACCGTGCAGCCGCGTCCGATCAGGGAGTCCACCAGGTGCGACGGGACGAAGCCGGCGCCGCCGGTGACCAGGATGCGGTGACCGGGGCCGAAACGCTGCTCAACCTTCATGCTGGCCAGCCTATAAGGAGGGGCCCCCGGTTAACGCGTGGCGTGGTACAGGGGGCCCCGGTTAACACCGGGCCCGCCTGCGGAGAGGATCGTGGCAGCTCAGGTCAGCTCGCGGTAGCGGCCCCGGTGGTGCAGCAGCGGCGCGGTCTCCGCCACCAACTCGACCCGCTCGATGGTCGCCTCGACGAGTAGACCCCAGCCGTACTCCCGCGCGCTGTCGAGCCGGCAACCGGCCCAGCCGCCGCCGTCGGCGGGCACCGGCCCGTACGGCGTGTCGGTCCAGGTGCCGGTGGCGAAGAGGCCGCCGGGCGACGGAAAAAGGCCGGCGAACCGGTCGGCGAGCTGCCGGTGCGGCGGGCCTAGCGGCGTCACGGCGAACCGGTCGGCCTCCTGCACCGCCGCCCACAGCTCCGACTCCGCATCGATCAGGCCGAGCAGCCGCCCGGGTTCCCCGTCGGCCACCAGGATCGAGGAGACCGTCAGCCCGGCCGGGCCGGGCGCCGTCCAGAGCGTCACCGGCGCGGCGAGCCGACCCCGAAACCGGCGTACGGGCGATCGCTGTCCGGCCGGCACCGCGAACGGGTCGCTGTGGTGGATCTGGGCACCCGGCTCATGATTCACGTGAAACATTGTGACCCGCCCGGCCAGTGGGTCGTGTCGGAAGGGGGTGAGGATTTCGACGGCCTCGTCGGCGAGATCCGGGCCGCCCTGCGTTCCCGTGACCACGTCACCCGTGCGCCCCGCTCGCCGAGCCTGACCAGCGACCCGTTGACCTGAGTGCTAGAGCCGACGGGGAGTCAGCGGCGTGGGGTGACCATCGCCAGGAGTTCGGGCAGGCGGCGATCCAGCACGTCGCCGGCCAGGTATGCGCCGAGCAGCGCTGCGCCGACGCCGTAGGCCGCGCCCAACGGCAGGCCCAGCCACAGCCAGGCGTCGCCGAGCAGCGCGGCGGCCACCACCATCGGCACGCCGATCGCGGCGGTGGCGAGCATGGCCACCAGGGTCAGCAGGCCCTTGACGACGCCGGCACCGCTGTTCATCGCGAACGGGTTGCTCGTTTCGGGCAGCGAGTACGCGCCGAGCACCGACACGAACGAGTTGACCGCCAGTCCGGCACCGTAGGTGGCGAGCAGGGTGCCCACCATGAACCCGATCCAGGCCGGTTCGCCGAGCACCAGCGCGATCACCACGGCGACCACCGCCAGCATGGGCAGCACGTACAGCGAGAAGGCGGCCATCCGGGCGTGCAGTTCCAGCCGGCCGGGCACGCCGGCCACCACGTTCGCGGCGTACGCGCTGCCGTCGAAGCCGAACTGGTTGGCCAGCGTGACCGCGGCGAGCAGCCCGACGAAGAGCATGGAGAGGCTGACCAGCACCGGCGACGAACTGCCGGCGGAGGTGAAGCCCTGTTCGCTGTCGATCGTGAAGCCCTGGCCGCCCAGGTTGACCATCACCGGCACGAAGAGGCCGACCACCGCGATGGTGATCAGGTTGGCTCGCCGTCGGGCGTCCCGCCACCAGTAGCGGGCCTCCCGGGCGACCAGCGCCCCGAACCGGTCCCGGCGCAGCCAGCCGGCTGCCCGGGGGAAGAGTTGAGCCACCACGCCGCTGGTCAGCTCCGGCCTGGCCCGCGCCGGCCCGGAGCTTGCCGCGCCCACCATCGCGGACTCCAGCGAACGCGACCACCAGATCAGCAGCGCGACGATCGTCACTGCGGTGATCAGAAGCTTGAGCGGCGCGGCCCACACCCGGCCCTGGGCCATGTCGATGCCGGCGGTCCAGGCAGCGCCGAAGGGGGTCCAGCCGATGACCGTGGCCAGCCCGGTGAGTCGGTCCCAGTTGGCGTCCTGGATCGCGGCCAGGCCGGCGATCTGCAGCGGCCCGAGCAGCGCGGCGGCCACCGCGAGCAGTACGGCCGCCAGGTCGCGTACCCGGCGGGACCGGAGCATGGAGGCGAAGGCGCTGGTCACCGCCCGCGCCGCGGCGACGCAGAGGAGCAGGCCGAAGACCACCCCGATGGCGGCGACGACGGCGGCGGACCAGCCGCCGAAGATCCCGGCAGTGACCACCAGCCCGGAGAGCGCCAGCAGCATGGCGACCGTGGGCACGCTCACCAGCGCCGCCGCGAACAGCCCGGTGACCAGGGTGCGCCGGGACAGCGGCAGCAGCGCGAAGCGGGCCGGGTCGAGCGTCTCGTCGACGCCGAAGAAGACCAGCGGCAGCAGCAGCCAGCCGAGCACCGTCAGCCCGCCGGCGAACGCGGCGATCAGCAACGCGTACCGGTCGTCGCCGGCCAGCCCGGGTGCTGCCAGGCCGAAGAAGGCACCGACCGCGAACCACAGCCCGATCAGCGACCCGACCAGGAACAGCGCGACCCGCCAGCCCTGGCCGCGGAAGTTGTTGCCCATCACCCGCAGCTTGAGCCGGACGAAGTGCCGCGCTGTGACGCGCCGCACCGGTCTCGCCGGTGCGTTCATCGGGACAGCCACGCCAGCTCCTCACCGGTGGCGGTACGCCCGCCGACCACCTCGACGAAGACGTCCTCCAGGGAGCGGTCGCCGCGTACCTCCTCCAGCGTGCCGACCCGCTTGATGGTGCCCTCGGCGAGGATGGCCACGTGCGAGCAGAGGCGTTGCACGACCTCCATGACGTGACTGGAGAAGACCACCGTCCCGCCGCCGGCCACGTAGCGCTGGAGGATGTCCCGGATCAGCGCCGCCGAGACCGGGTCGACCGCCTCGAACGGTTCGTCCAGCACCAGCAGCCGAGGGCCGTGCAGCAGTGCGCAGGCCAGCCCGATCTTCTTCTTCATGCCCGCCGAGTAGTCGACCACCAGGGTGCGGCCGGCGTCGGCGAGGGCGAGCACGTCGAGAAGTTCCGCCGCCCGCTGGTCGACCACCGTCGGATCCATGCCGCGCAGCAGACCGTGGTACGCGAGCAGTTCGCCCCCGCTCAGCCGGTCGAAGAGACGTACCCCGTCCGGCATGACGCCGAGCAGTTGCTTCGCGGTTACCGGGTCGGCCCACACGTCACTTCCGAGCACCCAGGCGCTCCCGGCGTCCGGCCGCAGCAGCCCGACCGCCATCGACAGGGTGGTGGTCTTCCCCGCCCCGTTCGGGCCGAGCAGTCCGTAGAAGGAGCCGGCCGGGACGTCCAGGTCCACCCCGGCCACCGCGATCTTGCCGTCGAAGCTCTTGGCCAGGCCGCGCAGCGTCAGCGCCGGGTGCTCACCAGTCATGGGCCCGACCGTATCCGGTGGTGACCAGGATGCCGCCCGACCAGCGGACGATCTGCAGCTCATCCCCGAGTCGGACGCCGCACCTGGGCCGGCTCTCGACACGTGTGCCGGCTCTCGACAGGTGTGCCGGCTCTCGACGTGTTAATAGGGGGCCCTTCCTCTACCGGAGGCGTTAACAAGGGGCCCCTCCTTACAAGCGGAGGGCGTCGGGGGCGTGTAGGCGGAGCATGGTGCGGCCGACGTCGGCGGGGGAACGGCGGCGGGTGGCCAGGGAGACGGCGAACATCACCGTGAAGGCCAGCGGCACCGTCCAGGCGGCCGGTTGGGCGGTGAGCGTGGCCGGCCAGCCGGTCAGCGGTGGGCCGAGCACGGTGATCAGCACCGACGTCACGGCGGCCCCGCCGCCGACCAGGATCCCGGCTGCGGCGCCGGCATCGGTGAGCCCGCGCCACCAGATGCCGAGCACCAGCAGCGGGCAGAAGCTGGACGCGGCGACGGCGAACGCCAGCCCCACGACCTGCGAGACGTCCAGCCCGGAGACGTTCAACGCGAGCACCGTCGGCACCACGCCGGCGATCACCGTGGCCAGCCGGAAACCGCGGACCGAGCCGCGGCCCAGCACGTCCGTGGAGATCACGCCGGCGACGCTGGTGAGCAGCCCGGACGAGGTGGACAGGAAGGCCGCGAACGCCCCGGCGGCGACCAGGGCGGCCAGCAGGCGGCCGGTGGTACCGGCGCCGAGCGCCGCCTCGGGCAGCAGCACCACCACCGCGTCGGTCTGGCCGCTGACCAACAGTTGGGGGGTGTAGATCCGGCCCAGCACGCCGTAGATCGTGGGCAGCAGGTAGAAGCCGCCGACCAACGCCAGCACCACCAGCGTGGTGCGGCGGGCCGCCGCCCCGTCGGGATTGGTGTAGAAGCGGACCAGCACGTGCGGCAGCCCCATGGTGCCCAGGAAGGTGGCCAGGATCAGGGAGTACGTGGCGAACAGTCCCCGGTCGTCGGAGCCCGCGGCGCTGGGCAGCAGCCAGTCGGTGGCACCCGTGGCGACCCCGGATACCTCCGGCACCGGGTCACCCTCGGCGAAGCTCAGTTCGTCGCCGGGGCGTACCTCCAGGTTCTGCCCGTCGGGCAGGGTGAGGACCGCACGGTGCTCGACCACGACGGTGGTCGCCGTCCGGAACGTCGGCCCGTCGGGCGGGGTCACCGCCGGTCGCCCGTCGGCCTGCCACTGCAGGGCGAGGAAGATCGCGGGTACCGCGAGCGCGGTCAGCTTCAGCCAGTACTGGAATGCCTGCACGAAGGTGACCGCCCGCATTCCGCCCAGCGCCACGTTGGCGGTCACCACCGCGGCTACCACCAGCGCGCCCACCGGGTACGGCGAGCCGGCCAGGGTGGCCAGCGTCAGGCCGGCGCCCTGCAACTGCGGCACCAGGTAGAGCCAGCCGATGAAGATCACGAAGATGGTGGCCAGCGTCCGTAGCCGGCGGGAGCCCAGCCGCAGCTCGCAGAAGTCGGGCAGGGTGAACGCGCCGGAGCGGCGCAGCGGCGCGGCCACGAACAGCAGCAGGGCCAGGTAGCCGGCGGCGAAGCCGACCGGATACCAGAGCACGTCCACGCCGTACTTGAGGATCAGCCCGGCGACACCGAGGAAGCTCGCCGCCGACAGGTATTCGCCACCGATCGCGGCGGCGTTCCAGGTCGGGCTGACCACCCGGGAGGCGACCAGGAAGTCGGAGGTGGTGCGGGCCAGCCGCAGCCCGTAGAAGCCGATCGCGAGGGTGACGAGGGTGACCGCCACGATCGCCGGTACGACGAGGTCGTTGCCCATTCAGTGCTCCGGCCGCTGGACCAGGTCGGTGAAGTCCTGCTCGTTGCGTTCGGCCAGCCGCACGTACGTCCAGCCGACGGCGACCAGGAACGGGAAGGAGAGCACCCCGAGCAGCAGCCACGGCAGGTTGACCCCGAGCACGGTCATCCGGCCCACCGCAGGAGCGATGGCGAACAGCCAGGGCAGGCCGCCCAGCCCGACCATCACCACCGCCGACAGCTGCAGTGCCAGGGCGAGTTGGGCGCGGACCAGGCCACGCACGAGCGCCTCGCCCACCCGGGTCTGCTGGGCCAGCTCGGTGTGGGCCCCCGCGGCCCGGTGCTGCTGCCGGCGGGACGCCTCCGCCAGCACCACCCGGGTGCGTGCGGGCGGTGCTGGCCGGCTGGGCTCATCGGCGGCCCGGGACGGTTCGGGTCGGCGGGGTGCCGGCGGTGCATCCTCGGCGGCCATCCCGGCAGTCTCGTCCGCCCGACGCGATTGTCAAGAGGGCTGTGGACAACTTGTGGACAACGTGGTGGGGCTGTGGAAAACCCGGTGGACGACGGCCGCCGATCAGCGGCTCCACTCCTGCTTCGCGGCCCGGACCAGCTTGTCCTTCAACTCCCGGGTGTGCCGGCGGCTCACCGGCAGCTCCGTGCCGTCGAGCACGACCACGTACCCGGAGTTGACCAGGCGCAGCTCGGCGATCAGCCGCAGCTGCACCAGGTAGGACCGGTGGATCCGAGCGAACCCCGCGTCGGCCCACCGGTCGGCGAGCGTCGCCAGGGAGACCCGCACCAGATGCGAGCCCTCCGCGGTGTGCAGCCGCGCGTAGTCGCCCTGCGCCTCCACCCAGCGCACGGCCGAGCGGGGCAGCATCCGGGTGGTGCCGGCCAGCTCGACCGGGATCGTCGGATCCTCCTCCGCCCGGGCCAGCGCGGCCGGGTGGGTCGGTACCACCCGCGAGCCGACGACTCGACGCAGCGCCTCGGCCAGCCGCTCCGCGCGTACCGGCTTGCGCACGTAGTCGGTGGCGCCCAGGTCGAAGGCGTCCGCCGCGCCGTCGTCGTAAGCGGTCACGAAGACGATCGCCGGCGGCCGGGCGAAGCGGCGCAGCACCCGGGCCAGCTCCATCCCGTCCAGGCCGGGCATCCGGATGTCCAGGAAGACCACGTCCACGTCAGCGTCGCGGAGCAGCCGCAGCGCCTCGGTGGCGTCGCCGGCCGTGTGCAGCCGGGCCACCCGGGGGTCGGCGCGCAGGTGGTACGCCAACTCGTCCAGCGCGGGTGGCTCGTCGTCCACCGCCAGCACCCGCAGAAAGCCGGACGGGGCCGTGCCGCCGTTGCCGGTCATGCACCGGCCCGTACGCCGGGGTGGAACTTCGGCACCCGCATGCTCACCTTCGTACCCGAACCCAGATCGGTCTCGACGACCAGGCCGAAGCCGTCCCCGAAGACCGACCGGAGCCGCTCGTCGACGTTCGAGAGACCGACGTGCTGGCCCGGGTCGTCACCCGGGTCGCCGGTCGACCCGGCCAGTTCGGCGATCCCGGCGGTCAACGTGGCCGGATCCATCCCCACTCCGTCGTCCTCCACCGTTATGTGACATTCGGAGCCCGCGTCCCGGGCCTCGATGCTCACCATGCCTGTGCCGGGCTTGCGCGACAACCCGTGGCGGACGGCGTTCTCGACGAGCGGCTGGAGGCAGAGGAACGGCAGCGTCACCGGTAGGACCTCGGGGGCGATCTGCAGCCGCACCTGGAGCCGGTCGCCGAATCGGGCCCGTTCGATGGTCAGGTAGCGGTCGATCGACCGCAGCTCCTCGGCCAGCGTGGTGAACTCGCCGTGTGCCCGGAAGGAGTACCGGGTGAACTCGGCGAACTCCAGGATCAGCTCCCTTGCCCGTTCCGGGTCGGTACGGACGAACGAGCCGATCGCGGTCAGCGCGTTGTAGATGAAGTGTGGGCTGATCTGGGCCCGCAGCGCGCGTATCTCGGCCCGGGCCAGCCGCTCCCGGGACGAGTCCAACTCCGCCAGGGCGAGTTGGCTGCCGGCCCAGTGCGCGGTCTCCAGGGTGGCCTGCACCAGTCCCGGCGCGGGCGCGCCGTCGGTGACGGCGACCAGTGCGCCGGCGATCCGACCCTCCGCGCTGCCCAGCGGGGCCACCACCGCGCCCCGCACCGGGCAGTCGATCCGGTCGCAGGGCAGTTCGGACTCGCCGAGCACGGTGGAACGCTCCGAGGTGACCACCCGTCGGGCCGCCGCACGCAGCTGCTCCCCGTGGTGCGCACCGCGCCCGTCGAGCGCGAGCAGCTCGTCGGTGTCGGTCAACGCCAGCCCGTCCGAGCCGATCAGGGTGCGCAGGTGGCGGGCGGCCTTTGCCGCGCCGGCCGGGTTCAGCCCGGCCCGCAGCGGTTCGGCAGCCAGCCCGGCGGTGTGCAGCACCTCGTAGGTGGCCCGCTGCCCGGGGGTGGCGATGCCGCGCCGGCCGCGCAGCCGGCCGACCGCGAACAGCGCCGCGGTCAGCGCGGTGACCAGCGCGAAGACTCCGAGCACAGCGGAGAGGTTGCCACCCACGCCGTTGATCCTGCTGGTTGCGGAGGCTGTGGGAAAGGGGGTGGGGTCAGTAGGCGCCCTTGCGGGCCACCACCACGCCCACCGTGCGCCACAGGATGCTCAGGTCGTACGCCAGCGACCAGTTGTCGACGTAGTAGAGGTCCAGCCGGACCGCCTCGTCCCAGGACAGGTCGGAACGGCCGGACACCTGCCACAGGCCGGTCATGCCGGGACGGACCAGCAGTCGCCGCCGCACATCACCCAGGAAGTCGCCGTCGTCAGCGGGCAGTGGACGCGGCCCGACCAGCGACATCTCGCCCTTGAGCACGTTGATCAGCTGTGGCAGCTCGTCCAACGAAGACGCGCGCAGGAAGCGTCCCACCGGGAAGACCCGGGGGTCCTGCTTCATCTTGAACAGCATGCCGTCGGTCTCGTTCTGGTCGACCAGGCTGGCCAGCCGGTCCTCCGCGTCGACGTACATGGTCCGGAACTTCCACACCCGGAACGTGCGCCCCTCGTGTCCCACCCGGGGCTGACGGAAGAAGACCGGTCCCGGGTCGGAGATCCGGATCGCGATGGCGATGGCGGCGAAGACCGGTAGCAGTGCCAGCAGGCCCAGCCCGGCGGCGACCCGGTCCATCATGTTCTTGGCCAGCAACGCCGGCCCGGAGAGGGTCGGCTCCTCGACGTGCAGCAGCGGCAGGCCCTCGATCGGCCGGATGTGCACCCGTGGGCCGGCGATGTCGGTCAGCTGCGGGGCCACCACCAGGTCGACGCCGGAGCCCTCCAGTTGCCAGGCCAGCCGGCGCAGCTCGCCCGGTTCGGCGCTGGCCGAGCCGCAGACCGCGATGGTGTCCGCGCCCACCTCCCGGACCAGGGCCAGCACGTCGCGGCCCGCGTACACCGGAACCGGGGTCTGCACGCCCTTGGCCGCCGCGTAACCGTCGGTGATGTGGATGGCGACCGGCACCAGCCCGGCGGCCGGGGTACGGGTGACCGCCGTGTAGACCTCCAGGCACTCCGGCAGGGTGCCGACCAGCACCATCCGGTGCGCCGCCTGCTGGATGTTGCGCCGCACGGTGTGCAGCACGAAGCGGGCCAGGATCCGGCCCAGCAGGATCAGCAGCAGGGCCAGCAGCAGGGCGGTGCCGACGGTGAACCGGGACAGGTCGGTCTTGGTGGCGAAGGCGATGAACGACACCGCCGCGCAGACCGTCACTCCCGCCCGGATGACCCGTTTGAACTCGTCGGGCCCGAGCCCGAGGTAGCGCCGGTCGTAGGCGCCGTTGAACCAGAGGATGACCAGCCAGCCCGCCGGCAGCAGCAGGAACGCCACGGTGAAGAACCAGGTCGGGTCGTTCTGGGCTTCGTGGAAGCCGGCGGTGGCCTGGTCGAAGGTGCGAATCGCGGTGTAGCTGGCGAAGGCTGCCGCCGCGAAGTCGAGGAGCAGCAGAATCGCCGTGTAGGGGCGGTGCCACCGGGAGACGCGACGCCGGGCCCGAGCCCAGGCCGACCGAGGTACGCCGTTCGGGGACGGCGGATTCGGCGGCTGGATCTCGAAGCTGTCGACGTGCCGCACGAGTTTGCTCCGGCCTTCGTTGGTCACCGGGCGGTGGAGGCTAGCCGTCACCTCACCCATGTCCTCCCGCAGGACCCGTACCGTTCACTCGCCGTGACGGCCCGGGTCGTCCACCGTTCCAGTTTCCCACGCGAGTTCCGTTCAGTCGCCGACCCGAGGGACATTGCGCGGCGGTCACCTTCCGCCTGGGATCTGGCCGGCCCCATGCCATCCGGAAGCCGGGGACCGGGGCCACTATACCGATGGATGACGGCCCGGGTAGAGCGCCGGACCGGTGGTTGCGCACGCCTCGTCCGATTCCTCTCCGTAGTCGAGGAGTGGTGTCACTCACCGTACGAGTCGGGACAACCGTCGGTCAGCGAGCGGTTTGCCCCCGGTCTGGCAGGTCGGGCAGTACTGGAGGCTGGAGTCGGCGAACGAGACCTCCCGGACGGTGTCCCCACAGACCGGGCAGGGCAGGCCGGTGCGGGCGTGCACCTTGAGCCCGGCGCGCTTCTCGCCCTTCAGCTCCGCGGCCCGCTGGCCCAGCGAGCGGGTCACCGCGTCACCGAGCACCCGGCGGGTCGCCGCGTGCAGGGTCGCCATCTGGTCGTCGGTCAGCCGGTCGGTCAACGCGAACGGCGACAGCTTCGCCGCGTGCAGGATCTCGTCCGAGTACGCGTTACCCACCCCGGCGAGCACCCCCTGGTCGGTGAGCACCCCCTTGATCTGCCCACGGCGACTACGGAGCGCGCCGGCGAAGGTGGCGAGGTCGGCGGAGAGGGCGTCGGAGCCGAGCTTGGCCACCCCGGGCACGGACTGCGGATCGGTCACCAGGTAGGCGGCGAGCTTCTTCTGCGTACCGGCCTCGGTCAGGTCGAAGCCGGAGCCGTCGTCGAGGCGGACCCGCAGCGCGATCGGACCCTTGCCCGGGCGCAACGGGACGGTCGACGCGAACGCCTCCCGGTAGTGCAACCAGCCGGCCCGGGCCAGGTGGGCCACCAGGTGCAGGCCGCCGTCGAAGACGACGTCGAGGAACTTGCCGTGCCGGCGAGCGTCGGTCACCGTGGCACCGGCGACGGCGGTCGGTGCCGGATCGTACGTCTTGAGGGCGCTGATCGCGGCGACCTCCAGGCGGTCGACACGCCGGCCCACCGCGCGCTGCCGCAGGTAACCCGCGAGCGCCTCCACCTCCGGTAGTTCGGGCACGCTGCCAACGGTAGCGTGTGCGAGCGTGAGAATCGTGGTGGCGCACAACCGGTACCGGGAAGCTCAGCCCTCCGGTGAGAACACCATCGTCGACGCGGAGATCGCCCAGCTCGCCGCCGCCGGGCTGGAGGTGCTGCCGTTCCTGCGCAGCTCCGACGAGATCTCGACGATGCCGAAGACGGCGAAGGCGCTGCTGCCGATCTCCCCGATCTACGCGCCGCGGGCCCAGCAGGAGTTGGCTCGGCTGCTCACCGAACACCGTCCGGACGTGCTCCACCTGCACAATCCGTACCCGCTGCTGTCGCCCTGGGTGGTGCGGACCGCGCACCGGCACGGGGTGCCGGTGGTGCAGACGGTGCACAACTACCGCCAGGTCTGCTCCTCTGGCCTGTACTTCCGCGACGGTGTGATCTGCCAGGACTGTCGGGGCCGGGCGCTGGGCGTGCCGGCGGTGGTGCACCGCTGCTACCGGGGGTCGCGGGCGCAGAGCGCGTTGATGGCCACCACGCTGGCCGTGCACCGGGGCACCTGGCGCTCGGTGGACCGGTTCATCGCGTTGACCACAGCGGTCGCCGACCATCTGCGCGACTACGGCATCCCCGACGAGCGGATCGTGGTCAAGCCGAACGGCATCCCCGACCCCGGCAGCCCCGCGCCGCTGGGCCAGGGTTTCCTCTTCCTCGGCCGGCTCTCCCCCGAGAAGGGGCTCGGCCTGCTGCTGGAGGCGTGGCGGCGACACCCGGACGGCGCGCTGGGCCCGCTGCGGGTGGCCGGTGACGGCGAACTGCGCCCACTGGTCGAGGCGGCGGCGGCCGAACGCACCGACGTCACTTTCCTCGGCCCGCTGGACCGGGCCGGAGTCCGCGACGCGCTCACCGCGAGCGCCGTGGTGCTGGCGACCTCCACCTGGCACGACGTGCTGCCGACCGTGATCATCGAGGCGCTGGCCAGCGGTCGTCCGGTGCTCGGTACCGCGCTCGGCGGCATTCCCTATCTGGTCGGCGCGGACACCCCCCGGGAACCCGCCGGCACCGGCCCGGCCGTGGTCGCGTCGGCGCCCGCCCCGGCCGGGGCGGAGCCGGTCGCCGGAGTCAGCGTCCTGCCCGGCTCCGGTGGCCCGGCCGAGGCGGGTGGTTCCGTCGGCCCGGCTCTCGGGGGCAGTGCCCTGCCAGCTGGGATCCAGGCTGGTGAGGCCGGTTGGGTGGTGCCGCCAGATCCGGCGGCGCTCGCCGCCGCGCTGCCGGTGGCCCTGGTCGGAGCCGGCGCGCTCGCCGCCGCCGCCCGGGCCCGCTATGAGCGGGTCTTTCACCCCGACGTGGTCACCAAGCAACTCCTCGCCGTGTACGCGGGCGTCGCCCGCTCTTGATCGACTCCGTTCCGCCGTAGTGGGGGTGTCCCACTCGCAGGGATCCCGCCATTCCGCCGGAACGGAGTCGATCACCCCGCTGAGGCTGACATGTCGAACCCGGACCTCACCGGCGCGGTGTGGCGTAAGTCCACCCGCAGCGACTCCAACGGCGGCGCGTCGAGGCATGAAGTGCCCCGGCTCCCGATTCCCGGAGCCGGGGCACTTCCTTCGCTGAGCGATCGCGGCTCGGCAGCCGAGAGAGGTTCCTACCGCCCGCCGCGTTAATAGGGGGCCCTTCCTATACACCAGGCGTTAATAAGGTGCCCTTCCTTACAGGCTGGCGCGGGCGGAGAAGGCGATGCTGGCGAGCAGGAAGCCGCCGTTGACGATCGTGAAGGCCACCACGACCCAGAGGACCAGAGCCGGGGCCAGCGCCAGCACCAGGGCGGCCACGAAGATCACCGCGCCGTAGTCGCGGATCAGCTTCACCAGGCGTACGGGCAGCGAGGTGGAGGTGACCATGCTGGCCGCGTTCGGGCCGGACTGCATCACCGAGGTGACCAGGTTGACCATCCAGGTGCCGGCGAAGGCGGCCACCAGCCAGCTGGGCGTCGACGGTTGCTGCGCCACGGCGGTGGCGGACAGCGCGGCCACCAGGGCGATCTGGGCGGCCACGTCACAGAGCACGTCGACCCGGGCACCGGCCGAGCTGCCCTGCCCGGTCACCCGGGCCAGCTGACCGTCGGCGCAGTCCAGGGCGTACGCGATCTGCCAGCCGAACAGGGCGATCAGCCCGACGACCGGTGCCGGCACGTCCCCGGCGGCGACCGGGCCGGCGAGCGCGACCACGGCGACCGAGGTGGTCAGCCCGAGCAGCAGGTTGGTGATGGTCAGCGCGGTCGGGCGCAGCCCGAGACGCTGGGCGACCAGCGCGAAGACCGCGCCGATCCACTGACTCACGGACTCGCTGAACAGGCCACCGCCCCGGTTCACCCGGTGGAAGTCGGCGACCGTGGGGTGGGACGGTTCAGTCAAGGTGCTCACGGAGGGCGTCAACGTAGTCTCCCAGCCGGGTACGAAGGTCATCGGCGGACAGCGCGAGGTGTTCCAGGATGGTGTAGCGGTCCGGCCGGGTGTGCGGCGCGAAGAGCACCGCCTCGACGAACTGTTCGTCGGTGAGCCCCAGGTCGCCCGGTCGGGTCGACAGGCCGTGCCGGTGCAGGCAGCGGGCGAGCTGGCCGAAGCGCTCCAGGTCGCCACGGAGGAAGGTGCAGAACAACGCCCCCAGGCCGACCTGCTCGCCGTGCGAGGCGGCGCCCGGATGGAGATGGTCGATGGCGTGCGAGATCTCGTGGTCGCCGCCGCTCGCCGGTCGGCTGGAGCCGCAGATCGACATCGAGATGCCGCCCAGGATGAGCGCCTCGGCCAGCGTGGTCAGGAAGGCGTCGTCAGTGAGCTTGCCGGGGTGGTTGACCAGCGCCTCCGCCCCGGTACGGGCCAGCGTCACGGCGAGACCGTCGATCGGCTCGCCGCGTACCTGGTGGGCCAACTCCCAGTCGGCGCAGGCGCTCAGGTTGCTCACCGCGTCGCCGATGCCGGCCTGGGTCTGCCGGTCCGGCCCGTTCTCCACGAAGTCGAGGTCGACCAGGACGGCGATCGGGATGTGTACCCCGTACGAGCCCTTGCCGCCCTCGTGGGTCAGGGACGCCACCGGAGAGGCGATGCCGTCATTGGCGAGGCTGGTCGCCACGGTGACCATCGGGATGCCGTAGCGGGTGGCGGCGTACTTGGCGGTGTCGATGGTCTTCCCGCCGCCGATCCCGACCACCGCGTCGTAGTTGCGGCGGCGCAACTGGTCACCCAGCTTGTTGGCGGAGTCGACGCTGCCACCGGCGACGGTGAAGACGTCGGCCGACCGCAGCGACGGCCGGCACAACTCGACGATCTTCTCGCCCTGCCCCGGGCCGACCACCAGGGCGACGTCGCCACCGCTGGAGATCCGCCGGTCGGCCAGCAGTTCGCCGAGGT
Source organism: Micromonospora phaseoli (assembly GCF_900109115.1). Classification (GTDB taxonomy): domain Bacteria; phylum Actinomycetota; class Actinomycetes; order Mycobacteriales; family Micromonosporaceae; genus Micromonospora; species Micromonospora phaseoli. The sequence continues at coordinate 52,158 of NZ_FNYV01000007.1, read as the reverse complement.
CGGCCACCGCGCCCCGGCGGACCTCGATCGACAGTGGCGTCGTGACGGTACGGGCTAGTAGTGGCACGCGATCTCCCGCGCCCGGGCGAGGTCGGCGTGGTTGTCGACCTCCACCCAGGCCACATTCCCGATGGGCGCCGCCCGGACCTCGCCGCCCCGATCGGCGAACTCCTGGTAACCGTCCTCGTAGTACAGGTTCGGGTCGCGCCGCCAGGTCGCCTCCAGGGCGTCGGCGAGGGGCTCGGCCACCTGCGGCTCGATCAGGGTCGCGCCGATGTACTCGCCGTACGCCTCGCCCGGGTCCATCAGTTTGGTGATCCGGGTGAGCTGGCCGGCGGCGTCGAAGGTGGTCTTCATCTCCTCCTCGGCCAGCGGCTTGAGGGTGTCGATCGCCAGCAGCAGACCCGGGCCCCGCTCGGCCAGCAGGGTCTTCTCGATGCTCACCGGGTGCACGGTGTCGCCGTTGACCAGCAGCACGCCCCGGGCGAACCAGTCACGGGCCAGCCAGAGCGAGTACGCGTTGTTCCACTCCTCGGCCTTGTCGTTGTGCACCAGAGTGATGGTCACGCCGTACCGCCGCTCCAGGTCGGCCTGGCGTTCGCGGACGGCGTCCGCGGCGTAGCCGACCACCACCACGACCTCGGTGAGCCCTACCTCGGCCAGGTTGTGCAGCGCGATGTCGAGGATGGTGATCTCGCCGTCCACCGGCACCAGCGCCTTGGGCAGGGTGTCGGTGTACGGCCGCAACCGGCGGCCAGCTCCAGCTGCCAGCACCATCCCGACCATGCCGGCATCAGTTTCTGTTCTCGCGGCGTTCACCGGAGGAGGATAGCGCCGCCGGGCAGGTGACCGTCGCGGGTCTGCCGGTCAGCCGGGCAGGGCCGCCAGGTCGGCGAGCATCGTCAGCCGCTCCTCGGCGGTCAGCGCGACGTACGGGCCGGCCGCCCGACGGTCGGTCTCCAACTCGATGGCCTGCCGCTGCGCCCCGTCGGGCAGCGCGACGATGCTCCCCGCGGTGTGGCCGGCGGCGCCCCACGCGGCGGCGTGCGCGTCGGCGCGGTGGTACCGCAGCGTGCCGAGCCGGTTGAGCAGCAGGACGCCGGGCGGGGTGCCGTCCGGCTCGTACGGGGGTGCCAGCGCGGGGAACGCCCCACCGCCGTCCGGGCCGGTGCCGCCGTCGAGGGTCAGCGCGGCGACCAGCAGGCAGCCGGCCTTCTCGGCCAGCCGCAGCACCCGGTCCTCGTGCCCACCCCACAGCTCCTCGGTCACCTCGGCGTGCACCTGGTACAGCTCGGCGAGGAACGCCGAGCCGCGCTCGGTGGCAGCCAGCCCTCCGTCCGGCCGGCGGTGGAGCATCCCGTACGCGACATGCCGGTTCAGGGCGCGCTGGCAGGCGGTCGGGTCCCGGTAGCGGGTCACCGCGGCGAAACCGGCGGCGTCGACCGTGCCGCCCGTCGCGGCCAGCCGGGTACGCAGCTCCACCAGGAAACCGGTGGCCGGCGGGCCGCCGTACCGCTGGCACAGCTCGGCTCCGCCGCCGTGCCGACCGGCCTGCATCGCCGCGCCGAACACCCGGTCCACGGCGGGGGCGACCAGCGCCGCGTACCGGTGTGGGGCGAGCCCGACGGCGTCGCTCACGAACCGGTGGCCCGCAGGATGCTGAAGGCACGCTCCGCGATCTGCCGGATCAGACCGTCGTTGACGTCGCGGTGCTCGTCGAGCAGGTCGACGTCGTCGGGCCCGAGCCAGCGGTACTCGGTGTGTTTGCCGGCCTCCAGGACGGGGGCCGCCAGATCGCCGTCGACCCGGACCAGCCAGTCGCTCTCGGCCCTGGCCAGGCCGTCGTCGCCGACGTAGTGGTACTCGCCGACCTGGGCAAGGACTTCGGACACCCGCCAGCCGGTCTCCTCGGTCACCTCTCGGCGCAGCGCCTCCTCGACGGTCTCGCCCGGTTCGAGGTGGCCGCCGACGATGTCCCAGCAGTTGGGGAAGAGACGCCGAAGCGGCGAGCGGCGTTGAAAGAAAAGGCGTCCGTCGGGGGCGACGATCAGCGCTCCCGCGCAGCGCAGCGGCTCGGTGGACACGGGAAGAACAGTAGCGGCCGGTCTGTGCCCGCGCCGATGTCCGGTCTTGTCCTGGAAACGTTCGGGGCCCACCATGACGAATGACCGAGTGCAGCCGTCCCAAAGGGGTGATGTGTCATGCAGGTTCGGGAAGCGATGTCCAGTGAGATCCTCGTCGTCGGTCCGGAGCACACGCTCCGCCAGGCGGCTCGGATGATGTCGGAGCGTGGCATCGGTTCGGCCGTGGTGATCGACCCGGATTCCGAGGGGATCGGCATCATGACCGAACGCGACGTGCTCAACGCGATCGGAGCCGGTCTGGACTGCGATGTCGAGCGGACCGGTGCCCACCTGACCTGGGACGTGGTCTACGCGGGGCCGGAGTGGACGATCGAGGAGGCGGCTGCGGCGATGGCCCGGGGCGGCTTCCGGCACCTGGTCGTCCTCGACGGCCGCGAGGTCGCCGGGGTGATCTCCGTACGCGACATCATGCGGGTCTGGGCGGCCGACCGGATGGTCGGCACCGGCTGACCTGCCGCGCGGTCGGCGCGAGCGGGGCGACCATCGGACGTGTCGGTTCACCCGACCCGGTGGCTCAGGATGCGGACATCGCCGTGCCGTCCGCGTGCGCCCCGCCGCCGCCCGTACGCTGAACAGCCATGACCGCCGAGCAGCTGATCTCCTTTGCCCGTGGCGCACCCTCGCTGGACATCGTCGATGTCGAGGGGCTCAAGGCCGCCGCCGTCCGCGCGTTCGACGCCGACCCCGCCGGGGTGACCGCCTACGGCACCTCTGTCGGCTACGTACCGCTGCGGAAGTGGATCGCCGAGAAGCACGGGGTCGAAACGGATCAGGTGTTGGTCACCAACGGCTCGCTGCAGGCCGATGCCTTCCTCTTCGATCACCTCGTCCGGCCCGGCGACGCGGTGGTGGTGGAGCGTCCCACCTACGACCGCACCCTGCTCAACCTGAAGAAGATGGGCGCCGACCTGCACGGTGTCACCATCCAACCGGACGGCCTGGACACCGCCGAGCTGCGCAAACTGCTGGAGTCCGGGGTGCGCCCCCGGCTGGCGCACGTCATCCCGAACTACCAGAACCCGGCCGGCGTGACGCTGTCGGCGGACAAGCGTCGTGAGCTGCTCGACCTCGCCGCGGAGTTCGGCTTCACGCTCTTCGAGGACGACCCCTACGCCGACATCCGGTTCCGGGGCGAGGCGCTGCCGTCGATGCTGTCGATGGACACCGGCGGCGTGGTCGTGCACGCCTCCAGCTTCACCAAGACCGTCTGCCCCGGGGTGCGGGTGGGCTACCTGGTCGGCCCGGCGGACCTGATCGGTGACATCGCGAAGAAGGCCACCAGTCTCTACATCTCCCCGGGCATGGTCTCGCAGGCCATCGTGCACCAGTTCTGCGTGTCGGGGGACATCGAGCGTTCGATCGAGACGGTCCGGGCGGCCCTCGGCGAGCGCGCGACGGTGCTGGCCGGTTCGCTGCGTCGGCACATTCCCGAGGCCCGGTTCGTGGAGCCGGACGGCGGCTACTTCCTCTGGGTGGAGCTGCCCGAGGACGTCGACGTCGAGAAGCTGGCCCCGGCGGCTGCCGAGCGCGGCGTCGCGGTGGTCAAGGGCAGTGACTTCGTCATGGACGGTGGGCGGCACGCCCTCCGGCTGGCCTTCTCGGCGGTGACCGCGGACCGGATCGACGAGGGTGTCCGGCGGCTGGCCGAGGCGATGGAAGCGGTACGTGGCTGAATTTCTGTCGGGTTTCTGACAGAACAGCGGTGCTGGCCGCTCCAGGGCTCCCGCTCCAGCGGCTCGCAGCCCACAATGCTGCGAGCGTCACTCACCAGTACCGGAGATCGAGCCGGCCGCGGTCGCCGTACCGACCCGGCCCGGCCGCCCGCACGCTGGCGTGACGCGGCCAGCACAACCCCCGCCCCCAACGGCGCCGGGCGGGCCGGATCGCCCCCTCACCCCCCGATGCGGTCCGGTCCGCCCGGCGCCACCCCCCCGCCGCCGAGCGCCATGATCAGTGCGGCGGCGTAGCCTGCAAGCCGCAGCCGGCGCGGGAGGGGGCGTGATGACGGAGCGGGTACAGCGGGCGCGGACCACCTCGCAGGGCGGCGGCCAGGCGGGATCCCCCGACGGGGGTCGGACGCTACGGCCCCGGAACTGGTCACCCGTGCGGGCCATGACCCGTCGGCTCAACCCGGACGGCTCCCAGCTCGCCCAGACCTCGGCCGAACAGCGACGCAACGCGGTGGTCGACTGCGCGCTCTACATCGACGGCCGGCGGCAGCCCGGTGACTGGGACTATGCGGGGGCGCTGGCGGCGGCCCGTGGCGCCGAGACCGGCTTCGTGTGGCTCGGGCTGCACGAGCCGGAGCTCGCCGAGATGACCGAGATCGCCACGACCTACGGGCTGCACGAGCTGGCCGTGGAGGACGCGGTGAAGGCCCAGCAACGGCCGAAGCTGGAGCGCTTCGGGGACGTCAGCTTCCTGGTGCTACGCACCGCCCGCTACTGCGAGCACACCGAGCTGACCGAGAACTCCGACGTGGTGGAGACCGGGCAGGTGATGCTCTTCATCGGCCCGCACTTCTTGATCAGCGTCCGGCACGGGGACGCCTGCCGCCTGGCGCCCGTGCGGGAGGAGTTGGAGGCCCGGCAGGAACTCCTCCTGCACGGCCCCTGGGCGGTCGCGTACGCGATCACCGACCGGGTCGTCGATCTCTACCTGGAGGTCGCCGACCAACTCGAGGACGACATGGACCTGCTGGAGACGGAGGTATTCGACCGCCAGGCCAGCGGCCGGATCCAGCGGATCTACCAGATGAAGCGGGAACTGGTGGAGTTCAAGCGGGCGGTGATGCCGTTGCAGCGTCCGCTGCTGGCGCTGACCTCGCAGATGAACCGGGACGTGCCCAAGGAGGTACGCCGCTACTTCCGCGACGTGCAGGACCACCTCAGCCGTACGGTGGAACTGGTCAACTCGTACGACGATCTGCTGAACTCGATCCTCCAGGCGCGGTTGGCCCAGGTGACGGTCGACCAGAACAACGACATGCGCAAGATCGCCGCCTGGGCCGCCATCGCCGCCGTCTGGACCGCGATCGCCGGTATCTACGGCATGAACTTCGAGTTCATGCCGGAGCTGAGGGTGACCTACGGCTACCCCGTGGTGCTGGCCCTGATGCTCGGCATCTCGCTGGCCCTCTACCGCTGGTTCCGCCGCAACGACTGGCTCTGACCACCACGCCCACCCCGCCCGAGAAGGGGGCGGGGTAGGGCGGGGGTTCGGGTGGAGGTCAGGCGCGGGTGTTGGACTTGTTGGTGGCCTTGCTCAGGTTGTCGGCGGGACGGCCGCTGGTGGTGCGGGCACCCTCGGCGACAGAGGGAACCTTCTCCGTTGGGGTGATCTTGGGTGCCACGGTCGACGTGGTGGTGGAGCTGTCACCGCTGGCCACCGCCGAACTGCCCGCTCCGGTCGAGGCCTTGCCGGCGCCGGCGGGCCCAGCCGTGCGTACCTCGACGGTCTCGACCTCGTCGTGCATCGGTTCGAGCGTCGCCCTCGTGTCGTACTCGGCCCACTCCTGCTGCTCACGGTGACGCCGCAGGGCCATCGCACCGGCCAGCCCGGCCACCGCGCCGGCGGCGAGCAGCCCGGCCATCATGGTTCCGCTGCGGCGGGACTTCTTCTTGGCCTTCATCTTCTTCGCCTTCCTGGTGACCGCGGCCTGCTTGGCGGCGGCGGCCTTCCTTCCCACAACGGCCTTGCCGGCCGCCTCGGCTTGCGCGTTACGCACGGCCAGAGCCAGGGGCGCGAGCGCCGCCGCCGTTGTCGCCAGACCGCTCGACGCACGGTCCCGGACGATGACAGCGGTCGGTGCCACCGCACCGCGGGCCGTCTGCACCCGTGGGCCGACCGTGTTGCCGGCCCCCCTCGCCACGTGCGTGGCGGCCTGCTTCAGGTGACCGATGCCGCGGTTCAGCTCGGCCCGGGCCAGCTGCCCCTGGGTCTTGCGCCGCCGGATTCCAAACACGGTCCCACCTCCTGGGAGTTGCTCTCTCTCATCCTCCACCTTCGGATGCCTCCGCATGTCCAGATCGGGCACATGGGAGGATCCGCATGGAACTGACCAACGAGTAAGGAGTACCCGTGGCCGAGGCTGTCTACGCCACCGTGCACACCAACGCCGGCCCGATCCGGCTGGAGCTCTTCGCCAACCACGCGCCGAAGACCGTCCGCAACTTCGTCGAGCTGGCGGAGGGCACGCGGGAGTACACCGATCCGCGGACCGGGCAACCCGGCAACGGCCCGTACTACGACGGCACCATCTCGCACCGGGTGATCAGCGGATTCATGATCCAGATGGGTGACCCCACCGGCACCGGCCGCGGCGGGCCGGGCTACACCTTCGCCGACGAGTTCCACCCCGAGCTGCGCTTCGACCGGCCCTACCTGCTGGCGATGGCGAACGCCGGGCCCGGCACCAACGGCTCGCAGTTCTTCATCACCGTCTCGCCGACGCCGCACCTGAACAACCGGCACACCATCTTCGGTCAGGTGGCCGACGAGCAGTCCGCGAAGGTCATCGAGGCGATCGCCAACACCCCGACCGGCCCGAGCGACCGTCCGTTGCAGGACGTCGTGATCGAGCGCATCGAGATCGAGCGCTCGGCCTGATCCACGCCGGGGTCCCATCCGCCGCCCGGGCCTGGGCGCGGCGGGTCGGGACAGGCGGCGTGGATACGTCGGGGTACGGCCACCTCCGCCTGATCGATCGGTCGAGGTACCTTTGCTCGCATGATTGAGCGCTCGGGCACCCGGGGTCAGCGGTGAGCGAGTCCCCGCCGACCACTCCGGCCTGCTACCGCCACCCCGGCCGGGAGACGTACGTCCGATGCACCCGGTGCGACCGGTCGATCTGCCCGGACTGCATGAACGAAGCGTCGGTCGGGTTCCAGTGCCCGGAGTGTGTGGCCCAGGGACGCCGTAGCGTGCGGCCGGCGCGTACCGCCTTCGGTGGCGGTGCCGCCGGCCGACACGGCTACGTGACGAAGACCCTGATCGGCATCAATCTGCTGGTGATGCTGATCTCCATCGCGTCCGACCGGGGTGGTGACGCGGCGGCCGGTGGGGCGGGCTTCGGCGGGCTGATGGGCGGCGGCACCCCGCTGACCGAGTGGGGTGCGGTGCTGGGTCGGGCGATGTTCCTCGACGGCACCATCGGCGGGGTCGCCGAGGGCCAGTGGTACCGCCTGATCACCGCGATGTTCCTGCACTACGGCGTGATCCACCTGTTGCTCAACATGTGGGCGCTCTGGGTGCTCGGCCAGTCGCTGGAGGCGGTGCTCGGGCCGCTGCGCTTCGCCGCGCTCTACTTCATCGCCGGCTTCGGCGGCAACGTCGCCGTGTACCTGTTCAGTGCGCCGAACCAGATGTCGGCCGGCGCGTCCACGGCCATCTTCGGTCTCTTCGCGGCGATCTTCGTGATCATGCGGCGGTTGGGCCGGGACACCTCGGCCATCGTGCCCATCCTGGTGATCAATCTGATCTTCACCTTCACCGTGCCGCAGATCTCGATCGCCGGTCACCTGGGCGGTCTGGTCTTCGGTGCGCTGATGGCCCTGGTGCTGGCCTACGCCCCCCGGTCCCGTCGCACGCTGGTGCAGTTCGGCGGGGGCGCGGTGATCGTGGTGGCGCTGCTCGGGCTGGCCCTGATCCGTACCGCCTCGCTGCTCGGCTGAGGACCGGCCGGGCGAGAGGCGTCGTCGTCCGCCACGCCGGCCGGGTCACGGCCGGTGTCAGTCGGTAATGGGTCGGGCGGCGGCCAGCGCGTCGGCGACCTCGACGGGGTCGGCGCCGAGGTCCTGCCGGCTGAACAGGTGCAGTGACTCGCCGGCGTCGACCTCCAGTACCGGCCCACCCAGCCCTCGCCCTGCTCGGCGGTCCACCCGGATGGTCTCGATCGCCGACCAGGGCAACCGTCGCCGTCCGGTCCACCCCGACGGCACGGTGATCCCGTCCGCGTCCACTTCGAGCCGGACCGGGGTGAGCAGATCCCGTGCGCCCCAGACGGCGAGGGCGACGGCGGTCAGTCCGCCGAGCACCGGCCGGAGCACGTCACCGTCGGCCAGCAGCAGCCCCAGGGCGAGCACGCCGGGCGCTCCGATCAACTTGAGGATCGGCAGGCTCGGGCGCACCCGCCACTGTCTCGGCACCGTCTCGAAGGGCACCCGAAAAGCATGCCAGCGCGGCGGGCCGACGGCACGCCGACGGTGTCAGCGCGGCGGCGTAGGATCGGGACAGCCAAGTTACCGGGGAGTAGACATGAGTGACGCGGTTATCGTCGGTGCGGTGCGTACCCCGGTCGGGCGGCGCAAGGGCAGCCTGGCCACGGTGCACCCGGTAGACCTGTCGGCGCACGTGCTGCGCGCCCTCGCCGAGCGCACCGGGGTCGATCCGACCCAGGTGGACGACGTGGTGTGGGGCTGCGTCTCCCAGGTGGGTGAGCAGTCGTGGAACGTCGCCCGCAACGCCGTGCTGGCCGCCGGCTGGCCCGAGTCGGTACCCGGCACGACGCTGGACCGGCAGTGCGGTTCCAGCCAGCAGGCCCTGCACTTCGCCGCCGCCACGGTGATGTCCGGGCAGGCCGATCTGGTGGTCGCCGGTGGGGTCGAGTCGATGACCCGGGTGCCGATGGGCTCCAGCGTGGCCGGCGGGATGCCGTTCAGCGAGCAGATCCTGGCCCGCTACCGGGGCGTCGAAGGGGTGGCCGAAGACTCACCGCTGCCGTTCAACCAGGGCGTCGGCGCGGAGCTGATCGCCCAGCGGTGGCGACTGTCCCGCTCACAGCTCGACGAGTTCGCGCTGGCCAGCCATGAGAAGGCCGCCGCGGCACAGGACGCCGGGGCGTTCGAGGCCGAGTTGGCCCCGGTGTCGCTGGCCGACGGCGGCAAGTTCGCCGCGGACGAGGGCGTGCGCCGCGACACCTCACTGGAGAAGCTCGGCGAACTGCCCACGCCGTTCCGCCCGGACGGCGTGGTCACCGCCGGTTCCGCCTCGCAGATCTCCGACGGCGCCGCCGCGCTCGCCGTCACCACGAGCGAGTGGGCAAGCCGGCACGGACTGCGTCCGCTGGCCCGCGTACACACCGCGGTGGTCGCCGCCGACGACCCGGTCACCATGCTCACCGCGCCGATCCCGGCCACCGCGAAGGCGCTGCGCCGCGCGGGGCTGGGCATCGAGGAGATCGGGGTGTACGAGGTGAACGAGGCATTCGCCTCGGTGCCGTTGGCCTGGTTGGCGGAGACCGAGGCGGACCCGGAGCGGCTCAACCCACGGGGCGGTGCCATCGCCCTCGGGCACCCGCTAGGCGGCTCCGGTGCCCGGATCATGACCACGATGCTCGCCCACATGCGCGACAACGGCATCCGGTACGGCCTGCAGACCATGTGCGAGGGTGGCGGAATGGCCAACGCCACCATCGTCGAGCTGCTCTGACCGGGCGGAGTCGACCCGCTGTCCGGCGGCCGGCCGGGGTGCGAAACCTGGTCGCGTAGATGCGGTGCCCGGGTTAGCTTGCCCCGGTGACCGCCACCGCCGTGCCGCACACCGACTGGACCGACCCGCAGTGGCGGGCCGACGCCCTCGACTGGGTCACCCAGGCGCTCGCCGGCACCGGTCGCCGGGTCACCGGCCCGGCCGAGCCCCGGGTCCGGCCCTGGTCGCTGGTCTGGCGGGTGCCCACCGACGCCGGTGACGTGTGGTTCAAGGCGACCTCGCCGGGCACGGCGTACGAGGCGGCGCTGCTCGCCGCGCTGGCTCGGCTCGGGCCCGGACGGGTGCTCGATCCGATCGCGGTGGACGTCGGGCGGGGCTGGTCGTTGCTGCCGCACGGCGGCCCGACGCTGCGCGAGGTGGCCGGCGGCGACCTCGCCCGCTGGGAAGGCGTGCTGTCCGAGTACGCCGAACTTCAGCGGATCACGGCCGCGCACATCGACGAGCTGCTCGCCCTCGGTGTGCCCGACCACCGTCCCGAGGTGTTACCGACGCTCTTCGCGGAGCTGCTCGACGACCGGGAGGCGCTGCTCCTGGGGTCACCGGACGGGCTGACCGCCGAAACCCACGATCGGCTGCGTGCCCTGCTGCCCGGGTACGCGGGCCGCTGTCGGTGGCTGGCCGAGAGCGCCATCCTCCCCACGATCCAGCACGACGACCTGCACGACGGCAACGTCTTCGTGGCCGCGGACGGCCACCGCTTCTTCGACTGGGGGGACGCCTCGGTGGCCCATCCGTTCGGCAGCCTCCTGGTCGCGCTGCGGTCGATCGCCCACACCACCGGGCGGGACCAGGCCGACCCGGCGCTGCGCCGACTGCGGGACGCCTACCTGGAGCCGTGGACCGACCGCCACGACCGGGGCGCGCTGCACGAGTTGGCCGAGGTGGCCGCCGGGGTGACGATGGTCAGCCGCGCGCTGTCCTGGCGTCGCGCCCTGGCGACCACCGACCCGGGCCGCGCCGAGTACGCCGCCGCCGTGCCGGGCTGGCTGGCCGAACTGCTCCTCGCGGAGCCCGGCTGACCTTGCTAGACGCCCGGCTGACCTGCCCCGGACGCCCGGCTGACCCGGTCGGACGCCCCGCTGACCTGCCCGGACGTGCGGCCGGCCGACCCAGCCCGGCCGGCCGGCCGTAACGTGGAATTTGCAAAAAGCATGTCGACGGGCCACGTCACCCAACGAGCATCATCGTTGGGCAGGGCATGGACGTCTTCTCCCGAACGTTCCTTCCGGCCGCGGCCGAAGCCGGTCTGGCGGTGCAGACAGCCAGCCGGCACATGCCGGTGTTCCGTCGCTGTGTGGGTTCCGGCGACGCCACCATTCTGGTCACCCGGTGCAGCCGGCCCGACCGCCCGCTGATCGGGGATCATCTGCTCCTGCTCACCCACCGGCGGCTCGTCATCACCCGGCAGACCCGGGTGCTGCAGCGGCTCCGGCTGCATCTCAACACCGAGTTGCGCGAGCTGAGCCACGTCACCTGGAGCCCCGATCCTCGACTGCGCTGCGTCGAGCTGGCCGCCACCGCCATCGACGGCATCCGTGAACGGTTCCTGATCCGGGCCCAGCATCCGAAGCAGGTGTGGCAGCTCGACGCCCTGCTCAACCAGGCCTTCCGGGCCCGGGTACGCAGCGTCGCGCCCAGGATCGTGGCCAAGGTCGCCGAAGCTCCCGCCGCTGTCCGGCCCACCACCTTCCGGCCCGTCGTGGCCGGCTGACCGGGTGTTCTTACCGGATCCGAACATGGCCTGACACCGCCCGGCCCCGCCGATCGGCAATCATGGGCCGGTGACCGTCGAGCACCCGCGGCGTGGGCTGGTCCTCGTGGTGGAGGACGAGCCGAGCATCGCCGACCTGGTTCGGCTCTACCTGAGCCGGGACGGCTTCGGCGTACACGTCGAACACGACGGGACCGCCGGTCTCGCCGCCGCCCGCCGGCTGCGCCCGGTGGCCTGCGTGCTCGACATCGCGCTGCCTGGCCTGGCCGGCACCGAGATCTGCCGGCGACTGCGGGAGACCGGCGACTGGATGCCGGTCATCTTCCTCACCGCCCGCGACGACGAGGTGGACCGGATAGTCGGCCTGGAGTTGGGCGCGGACGACTACGTGACGAAGCCGTTCAGCCCGCGCGAACTCGTCGCCCGGGTGCGGGCCGTGCTGCGGCGCACCACCGGCCCGCCCGATTCCGCACAACCGGTCGTCCTCGGCCGGGTCACCCTCGACACGGGCCGCCGCTCGGTCACCGTGGACGGCTGCCCGGTGCAGCTGACCTCGACCGAGTTCGACCTGCTGGCCCACCTGATGACCCGACCGGGGCGGGTCTTCACCCGGGAGGAGCTGCTGGCCGGAGTCTGGGGGTACGCGGCACACGCCGGTACCCGGACCGTCGACGTGCACGTGGCGCAGGTCCGGGCGAAGCTCGGCCCGGTGAGCGTGATCCGTACCCACCGTGGCGTCGGGTACGCCGCCGATGGTTGACCGTCCGGGGCGTACCCTGACCGCCCGCGCGGTGCTGGTGACCTGCGCGGTGGCGTTGGTGTCGGTACTGGTCACCGCGTTGGTCGCGGTGCCGGTGGCGGTTCGTGCCGCCGAGCGGCGCGACCAGCGGGCGCTGGCCACCCAGGCGCAGCTCGCCGCGGAGCTGCTGCGGGCGCGCCCCGGCCGGGTCCGGGAGCTGGCCGGTGAGCGGCTGGTCCGGCAACTCGACACCCAGGGCGTCACCATCTACCTGATCTCGGGCGGTGCCGTCGACCGCCCCGGCCTGCCCGCCCAGCTGGTGAACCGGGTGGCGGCCGGTCGCGACGTCTCCGGCCGGCGACCGGTCGCCGGGCAACGGGCGCTCGTCGAGGGGCGGGCGCTGCCCGGCGGTGACGGCGTGGTGCTGACCCGGCGGGCGGGTGCCGGGATCTGGCGTCAGGTGCTGCGCGGCCTCTGGCTGCCGCTGCTGGCGGGACTGGCCGCCGGGGCGGTCGCCGGCTGGTTGCTCGCCCGTCGGCTGGCCCGGCCGATCCGACGGGCGGCGACCGCCGCTGCCCGACTGAGCGCCGGTGATCGCTCCGTGCGGGTGCCGGTGGAGTCGCCGGCGGAGGTGGCCGACCTGGCGTACGCCCTGAACGGGCTGGCCGCCGCGCTCTCCACCAGCGAGGGGCGACAGCGGGAGTTCCTGCTCTCCGTCTCGCACGAGCTGCGTACCCCGCTGACCGCCATCCGGGGCTACGCGGAGGCGTTGGCGGACGGGGTGGTCGAGCCGTCGGCGGCGGCCGACACGGGCCGGACCATGCTGGCCGAGGCGCGGCGTCTGGACCGGTTGGTCGCCGACCTGCTCGCGCTGGCCCGCCTGGAGGCGGTCGACTTCCCGCTCGAACCGGTGCCGGTCGACCTGGTCGGGCTGGCCACCGACGCGGGCCGCACCTGGGCCGACCGGTGTGTCTCGGTCGGCGTGCTGTTCCGGCTGGAGGTACCGCAGCTGCCGGTGCTGGTCCACACCGATCCGGGGCGGATCCGGCAGGTGCTCGACGGGCTGCTGGAGAACGTGCTGCGGGTCGTACCGCCGGGGGCGCCGGTGATCCTCGCGGTCCGGCCGGCCGGTGCCGACCCGGCGGCCGGTGGCGCGATCGAGGTTCGCGACGGCGGGCCCGGACTGACCGACGAAGACCTGGCGGTCGCCTTCGAGCGCGGCGCGCTGCGCCAGCGCTACCAGGGGCTGCGCAAGGTCGGCAGCGGGCTCGGGTTGGCGCTCGCCGCCGGCCTGGTCCGCCGGCTGGGCGGGGAGATCAGCGCCGGCCACGCACCGGAGGGCGGGGCCGCGTTCACCGTCCGGCTGCCGGGAATCCTTACCTGACTCGAACAGCGGCCTGACGGTCGCCTCATCCGACCGGGTCACGCTGGTGCCCTCACGGACGAGAGGACGAGACATGGCACGCAGGGGATCCGTCACCGCTACGACCGCGCTGCTCGTGGCGGTGGCGTTGGCCGCCGGCGGTTGCGGGGTGGCCCAGCCCGGTCGGGACGTGGCGCAGGAGACCGCCGTCGAGGTGGTCGCGGCAATGGGCGCGGAAGGCCAGGCACTCGCCGCGCTCGGATTCGACCCCGCAGAGCTGGACCCGGAGGCCGCCGCGCCTACGCCGTCGGAGTCGGCCGAGGGCAGGACCCGGCAGGAGCGCGTCGAGGAGTTGCGTAAGCGCCGCGCGGCCCGGGTGCTGCTGCGCAAGAACACGCTGCACGGCGAGGCGGTGGTGCAGACCCGTGACGGCGGTACGAAGACGATCGCCGTGCAGCGTGGCGAGGTGACCGCCCTCGACGGCGACACGATGACCGTGAAGTCGACCGACGGCTTCACCCAGACCTGGACCCTCGCCGACGACCTGCGCGTGATCGAGCGGCGCAAGTCGATCGCGGCGACGGACGTCAAGGTCGGCACCAAGCTCGGCGTCGCCGGTGCCAAGGACGGCGACCAGGCATCCGCCCGCCTGATCGTCATCCCCCTGGACGGCAACTAGCACCGGGGTGGTCTGGAGCGGCCGTCCCGTTCTGGCGACGGCCGCTCCTCGTACTAGTACACCCGGGACCCGATGAAGTCGTCCCGCCCGTACCCGACGGGCTGGGCGAACGACCGGGACTCGAACGACCACTGCTGCCGCGAACTGCTGGAGCAGTTGGCCAGCCGCAGCCGGGGCGTGCCCAGCAGGGGGTTGTCGAAGGCCAGGCAGAGGCCCGTGTCACCGGCGGCGCGCAGCTGGTTGCCGGAGAGCAGGAACTGCTGGTTGGTGCCGCCGTGGCAGTCGTAGATGTTGACCGCCGCACCGGAGCGCAGCGTGCCCCCGGAGACGTCCAGGCACCGGTCGTGGGAGAGCTCGGAGTGCAGCGACTGCCGGGTCGGGTCGTACCAGAAGCCCTGGTTGCGCCCGCCGTGGCAGCGGTACGGCTGCTGGACGGTGCCGTTGCGGGAGTCATACCCCTTGCCGTCCACACAGGTGCCGGTGGCGGCGTTGCGCAGCTGCTTGAACTCCAGCACTCCGTTGTAGAGCACACCGTTGCCGGTGCTGGCCGGGTCGACGCAGGTGCCCCGCTGCTGCCCGGAGGCGTAGAACTGGGTGATGCACTGGGCGAACATGCCGTGCCCCCGGTAGTTCGGGTGGAACGACTGGCGGGCCCGCGTTCTCGTCCCAGACGCCCAACTCGATGTAGAGGCCGCGGACCGAGGTGCTGTCGGTGCAGACCTCGTGGCCGTGGAACAGCCGGCTGGCGTCGAGGTACCGGGTGCCGGTGTTCGCCGCCGCCGCCCGCAGCGCCGACTCGAACAGCGGCACCGCCTTGTTCCGGGCGAACGCGGCGTCGGCGAGGTAGAGCAGGCAGCCGCCGGAGTACCAGCCGGGGAAGTTCGGGTTGTCCTCGACGTCGGGGCTGGCCGGGCTGGAGTACGACATGAGCACCAGCTCGTAGTCGGAGTTCAGGTAGCCGGCGTTCGTCATGGTCTGGCGGATGTCGGTCAGCGCCTCCTCGACGGCTCGGCGGCTGCCGTCGGTGCGTACCGTCCACTGGTCGGTGTAGGTGGGCCAGCAGGGGCCCTGGAAGAAGACGCGGCGGATGGCGCAGTCGGTGGCCACCGGGCCGAACTGGATCGTGCCGTCGCCGTTGGCGCCGACGACCACCCAGAGCAGCTTGATGTGCGTGTTGCGCGCCTTGATGGCGAGATGGTCACCCTGGTTCAGCTCGTTGTGCTGGGTAGGGCCGCCCACGATCAGGTTCCACGGGGTGGCACCCGAGCAGGCGATGTTGTAACGCTCGTCGGCGGTGATGCCGGTGCGGAACACCGCCTGGTCGTACGAGCGGTCGCACCAGTTGCCCGGCTGGTGGGTGCCGGGCACGTAGTTGCCCACCCCCTCGCCGGAGATCTGGCTGTCGCCCATGGTGATCAGCGCGGTGCGGCGCTGTTCAATCGGGCGGATGCCGGGTGCGCCGTAGAGCGCGGTGGCCTCGGCGGCTCGGATGGTTTCCAGGTGGGCGGGGAGTGGCTGGACGGCGGGGCGGTCGGCTGCGGCGGCCGGTGTGGCCGTGGACAGCATCGGCAGGACGAGAGCAGTGGCGAGGACGGCGACCTGGGCGAGCCGCCGTCGATGCCCCCGTTCGCGACTGGCAGGGGTACCAGACATCGACGCACTCCTTTCCGCTCGATCGCGGGACGTCGATCGAGTTACCGGACGGTAACGCGTGGGATGCAGGTATGTGAATGGGTCTCGGAAACGTTGCGCGCAGCGTCGAACCGGGCCAATGGGGCAGGTCGTGGCCGGTCGGACGGTCGAGCCGCCCGGCGTGAGCGGCCGCCGACCCGGTCAGCCCTGCCCGGGCAGGGCGTATCCGACGTAGCTGCGGAACTCCAACCGCCAGCCGGGCGGTAGCAGGTCCGCGCAGAGATCGCGGCTGCCGGTGCAGACGATCGCGTCCACCGAGGCAGGGTCGGTTGCCGGTCGGTCCTCCAGGACGGACTGGAGCGCCAGCAGTTCGGGGGAGCCGCCGTCGGCGTCGCGCAGCAGCAGCCACCAGGGGTACTCCCAGTCGTCGTTACGCTGCGACAGGCCGATCCGGCGAGCATCGGCGGCCCGGACCGCGTCGGCCGCCCAGCGGTACTCCTGCGCCCACTGGGGCCGCCGCAGGAAGCGCGACTCCCACTCGGTGGTGGTGAAGACCGAGCCCGCGCCGACCAGCCGGCGTGGGAAGCCGTACGACACCGCCAGCACCCCGGCCAGCGCGCAGGTGGCCAGCACCGTCACGGCGAGCGTCGCCGCCACCGGCCGCCGCCCACGGCGGCCCGCCGTGCCCCCGATGTCTGCCGTACCGTCGCCCGGCCCGCCCTCGGCGGGCGTCGCGGCGCGGCTGTCCTCTGCGGGCGTTGCGGCGCGGCTGTTTTCGGTGGGCGTTGCGGCGCGGCCCGCGCGGCGGAAGACTCCGTCCAGCCAGAGCCCGGCCAGCGGTACCGACACCGCCAACGCGTAGAGCAGCAGCCGGTTCCCCCACGGCTGCCACTTGATCATCGCCGTGTGCAGCAGCACCGCCACCACCACGACCAGGGCGTACGCGCGCAGCGCCCCCGCCGTCTCCGGGCTGATCCGCGCCGGCCGGCGTAGCGCGGCCACGGCGCCGATCAGTGCCAGCGCGCCGGCCAGCGGAAAGGCCACCCGGTCCTCGTCGGGATACCAGGACGGCTCCGGGAAGTTCTCCCGTCCGAAGGTGATCGCCCGGTCCTGTGGGTCCACCCCGATCAGCCCGGCCACCGCGATGATGGCCTCGGCGGTGACCTCACGCACCGGGGCCAGCGGGGTGTCCAGTGCGGTGTGTCCGATGCGGAGCGCGTTGACCAGCACCGAGGCCGGGTCGTGCCGCTCCATCGGCACCGACTCGCGCAGCCGCTCGGGCCCGAGGGGATGACCGAACTCGGCGTACACCCGGCTCAGGAACGGGCCGACCACAACGGCGGCGACCAACAGGATCAGGGCCGAGGCACCGACCGTACGGGCGGTCGCGGCGACCGGGACCCGGCGGCGCGGGACCGGCCGGTCCGGGTACGCCTGGCGTAGCTGGCCCAGCCCCCAGAGCACCAGCAGCGGGCCCACCGCGAGCAGGCCGCTGGTCTTGGTGAGGGCGGTCAGCCCGGTGGCCGCCCCGAGGGCGAGCAGCTCGCCCACGCCGGCCTGCCGGCGCAGCCCGTCCAGCGCGAGGGTGGCCACGCAGGCCACCCAGGCGGCGCAGACCAGGTCGGTCTGGGTGCTGGTCGACTGGAGCGTCACCATCGGCGTGGTGGCCAACACGAAGACGGTGAGCAGCTGGGCCCGCCGGCCACCGCCGAGCTGGGCGGTCACCCGAGCCACCGCCAGCAGGCAGACCAGACCGGCGGCCCACTGGACCAGGTTGTACAGCGCGTCCCCGCCGGTGAAGAGGCGCAGGTGCAGCAGCAGGTACTCGGCGCCCGGCGGAATGGTCACCTGCCGGTGGATCGCGGTCGCCCAGAACGACAGGTCGCCCTGGGCCACCCAGCGCTCCACCTTCGGCAGATGGTAGGTCTGCGAGTCGAAGTTGTTCGGCGCGGCCAGCAGGCCGACCAGCAGGCCGACCAGGAGCAGCCCGCCGACGGTGCCGGCGAGCAGCCGCTCGCCCCGGCCCGCCGTACGCCAGAAACCGGTCAGCGCGGCGGCAGGGATCGTGGCCGGTCTCCGGCCGGCGCGGGCGTCGGCCCGGCGGCGACGCGCGGCGGCCACCGCCGAGACGGCCAGGAAGAGCAGCCAGGCCGCCGCGAACGTGGGTGCGGTCAGCAGCCGCAGCGCGCCCAGTATCTCGACGGTCAGCACCGCGAAGGCTCCGACCGCGAGCGTCGCTCGGATCACCGCGAGTCGCCGTGGTGCCGTGGTGTCCACGGTATGCGGCCGTAACGCCACGGTGAGCAGGGCGAGCGAGGCGACGGGAGCCAGGACGAGCGGGAAGCCGGCGGCCGACATGGCCGGAAGTAAACACCATCAGTCTGAGCGCCCGGCCGTCGATATCCATCGGTGGTCGCTGCCACCAGGCTGACCTGCCGGGCTAGGCTATGGCCGACATATTGCCGCCATCGTGGAGATTCCCGTGAAGCTGTCGATCCTCATGCCGGTCTACAACGAGGAAGAACGCATCGCGGATGCCTTGAAGCAGGCGTTGGCGGTGGAGTATCCGTGCGAGATCGAGCTCGTGGTGGTCGACGACGGCAGCCGCGACGGTACCGGCGAGATCCTCGGCCGGGCCGACGACGCTCGGCTGCGGGTGATCACGCATCAACGCAACGCGGGCAAGGGGGCGGCCATCCGGTCGGCGGTCGCGAACGCCGAGGGCGAGTACATGGTCATCCTCGACGCCGACCTGGAGTACGACCCGCAGGACATTCCCACGCTGCTTGCTCCGGTGCTCGACGGCCGGGCGACGGTGGTGTACGGCAACCGTACCTTCGGCAGTCACAGCGCCTACAGCTTCTGGTACGTGATGGGCAACAAGGGCGTCACCATGGCGGCGAACGTGCTGTTCAACTCCTACATCGGCGACCTGGAGACCTGCTTCAAGCTGATGCCGGTCGCGCTCTACCGCTCGTTGGACATCCGCTCCCGAGGCTTCGGCATGGAGGCCGAGGTGACCGGCAAGCTGCTGCGCCGCCGCATCCGGCCGTACGAGGTGCCGATCAGCTACCGCGCCCGGGGCCGCGAGGAGGGCAAGAAGATCACCTGGCGGGACGGCGTGGAGGCGATCTGGATCCTCGGCCGCGAGCGCACCCGCCGCCGCCCCGGCGGTGCTGCCGCATCCTGACCGTCGGGCCGACCCATGCTGGCCGACTCCGCCTCACACCAGGGCGGGGGAGAGAAAGCCGGTCAGCGAGCGACGCAGCCCCGCCGCGTCCAGCCCGTGCCAGCGGTTGTGGTCCTCGGCCGATCCGTACCGCCGCAGCTCCTCCCGCCCGACCCCGAGCGTGAGCAGCCGGTGCGCCCGGTCCGCGAGCGCTGCGGTGACCACCCGGGCAGAGGTGCCCGCCAGGTAGGGCTCGACCAGGATCACCTCGGTACCGGCGAGTGCCCGTACTCCGTCGGTGTCCAACGGGCGTGGCCGGTGGGTGTACGCCACGGTGACCGGCAGGTCCGCCGCCGCAGCGAGGGCCGCGTCCAGCACCGGCCCGACCGCGACCAGCAGCGCCGCGCCGGGCCCGGCGTCCCGCAGCACCACGAGCGCGCCGTCGCCCGGGTGCGGATGAGCGTTGCTCAGGGTGGACAGCCGCAGGTACGCCGAGGTGTCGGCGGCCACCGTGGCGCGCAGCAGACCGGGCACCTCCGCCGGGTGCCCCGGCACGTGCACGGTCCAGCCGGACAGGGTGTCGAGCAGCGCGACGTCGGCCGGACTGAGGTGCGTCCGCCCGGCCGCCGCCCGGTCGTACGAGGCGCCCACGCTGACCAGCACCGCGCTCGCCGCCTGGTGGTCGAGGTCGAGCTTGATCTGCTCGTACGCCCGCTCGACGAGGAACGGCGCGTAGCTGTGCACGATCGGGCGCAGCCCGGTCAGCGCCAGCCCGCCGGCCACGCCGAGCATCAACTGTTCCCGGATACCGACGTTGAGCACCCGGTCGGGGTGCAGTCGGGCGGCCGGGGCGAACGCCTCGGCGGAGATGTCGGCGAGCACCAGGGCGGTACGCGGGTCCTCGGCGAGCAGCGTCGTGGTGGTGTCGATGAAACGATCCCGCATGATCACTCACTCTCGATGACGGCGACGACGAGGTGCGGCCGGTGGCCGTGGTGTCCGGTCAGGGCGGTGTGCAGGGCGGCGTGGTCCCGCCCGTCGACCGTGGCGGCGGTCCACCCGTTGACCGTGAATCGGGTGGCCGGACCGCCCGGCCAGCCGTGCGTGGCGGAGGAGTTGTCGACCACGATGGCGGTCAGGTTGGCAAGTTCGACGGCGCCGGCGTACGCGATCGCCTCGTGGTTGGCGCCCTCGTCCAACTCGGCGTCACCGAGCAGCACGTACACCCGGGGTTCGAGCAGGCCCTGGGCGCGCAGCCCGAGAGCGGTGCCGACGGCCAGGCCGAGACCGTGTCCGAGCGAACCGGAGCCGATCTCCACTCCGGGTACCAGCGTCCGGTCCGGGTGGTCGCCGAGCCGGCTCTCCGGCCCGCCCTGGTCGTCCAGCCAGTCGGGCGGGACGAAACCCTTCGTGGCGAGCACCGCGTAGTAGCCGGCCACCGCGTGACCCTTGGAGAGCAGGAACCGGTCGCGGTCGGGGTCGTCGACGGTAGCGGGGGTGATCCGCAGGATCCGGTCGTAGAGGACCCAGAGCACGTCGAGGGTCGAGTGGACGTTCGCGCCGAACTGCCGGCCGGCGCGGACGCGTTCCAGCAGCGGTGCGACCGGGCGCCGGCCGTCGAGCGGCGCGGCGGCCTCGGCGATCCGTGTCGTGGTGGTGGCGAGTGTGGTCATGCGGATAGCCTGCAAGTTCAAGCGAGGTTCAACTCAAGGCGATGTGATGCAGGAATCGTTGACCATCGGTCAACTCGCCACCCGCAGCGGGGTCGCGCAGTCGGCCCTGCGCTACTACGAGCGGCTGGGCCTGATCCGGGCCGACCGCACCGGCGGCAACCAGCGTCGTTACCACCGTGGCGAGCTGCGCCGGGTGGCGTTCATCCGGATCGCCCAGCAGGTCGGCATCCCGCTTGCGGAGATCCGGTCCGCACTGGAGTCGCTGCCCGCCTCCCGTACGCCCACCGCTGAGGACTGGGCGCGCCTCTCCACCGCCTGGCGGGCCCGCCTGGACGAGAAGATCAGGCTGATGACCCGGCTCCGCGACGACCTGGACGGCTGCATCGGCTGCGGCTGCCTGTCGCTGCGCCGCTGCACCCTCTACAACCCGGGCGACACGCTGGCCGGCGAAGGACCCGGTGCCCGCCTCACCCTGCCGCAGTGAGGCTGCCCAGCCCGGTCCGGCTCAGCCGACGGTGAGCAGCACCTTGCCGACGTGCTCGTTCGACTCGACCAGCCGGTGCGCGTCGGCCGCCTCCGTGATCGGCAGTCGCCGGTCGACGACCGGGCGTACCCGGCCCGCCTCGACCAGCGGCCAGACCTGGTCGCGTACCCCTCGGACGATGGCGGCCTTCTGGTCCAGCGGGCGGGAGCGCAGCGCGGTGGCCGCGACGGTGCCCCGCTTGGCCAGCAGCGCGCCGAGATCCAGCTCGCCCCTGCGCCCGCCCTGCATGCCGATCACCACCAGCCGCCCGTCGGTGGCCAGCGCGGCGACGTTCCGGCCGAGGTACGACGCGCCCATGATGTCGAGGACGACGTCCGCACCCCGGCCGCCGGTGACCCGGCGGACCTCCTCGACGAAATCCTGGTCCCGGTAGTCGACCAGCAGGTCGGCGCCCAGCTCGCGCAGCCGGTCATGCTTCGTGACCCGGGCGGTCGCCACCACTCTCGCACCGAGCGCGGCCCCGAGCTGGATCGCGAAGGTGCCGATGCCGCTGCCACCTCCGTGCACCAGCAACGTCTCGCCCGTCGTCAGACCGGCCACCCGCACCACGTTCGACCAGACCGTGCACGCCACCTCGGGCAACGCGGCGGCGTCGACCAGGTCGACCCCGGCCGGCACCGGCAGCAGTTGCCCGACCGGCACGGCCACCCGCTCGGCGTACCCGCCGCCGGCCAGCAGCGCGCAGACCTGGTCACCGACCCGGACGTCGGCCACGTCGGGACCGATCGCGCTCACCACCCCCGAACATTCCAGCCCGGGGTACGCGGGCGCACCCGGCGGCGGAGGGTAATGCCCCTGCCGTTGCAGCAGGTCGGCCCGGTTGACCGCGGTGGCCCGCACGTCGACGACCACCTCACCCGGGCCGGCCTGCGGCTCGGGCACCTCGCTCCAGGTGAGCACGTCGGGTCCACCGGGCTCCGGAATGGTGATCGCACGCATGGCCCAGTCATACCCGATCCGCCGCCCCGTCCACGTTCCGGGCCACGACACCACGGAGCGTGAGTGACCCGGGTGCGGCCGGGTGGCTCGTCGCTCGCCGCCGCGCGGGCCGTGGCAGACTATGCACGGCCGCGCTCGCGCGGTCCAGGAGGGTTCGCCTAGTGGCCGATGGCGCTGGTCTTGAAAACCGGTAAGGCAGCAATGTCTTCGTGGGTTCGAATCCCACACCCTCCGCTCACTTCTCCGGCGGTGGCTCCCGCCGAGCCTCGCGGATCTTCTCCTCGGCCAGCCGGTCCAGTGCTCGGCGGCGCTCGTCGCGCAGGGCCTGTTCGTCGCGCCGTCGGGCGGCGTCGACCAGGGCGGTGATGAAGTCGCGCCACACCACGGCCAAGGACCTCCTTCGGCGAAGCGAGTGTGTCATGCCGGACACGGCGCGGGTTTTCTCGAATGCCGCCGCGTCACAGGGTATGAAAGGTGCGCAGAACACCACTTCCACCGGAAGGACCTGTGTCGATGAATCTGGAACGACCCATCGCCCCGGACCCGTACGAGCTGCTGCCGACCGTCGCCAAGTTCACACTGGTCAGTGACGACGTGCAGAACGGTGAGCCGATGGAGGCGGCCCACGCGCACGGCAGCACCGGGGGCGACAACGTCTCGCCGCACCTGGCCTGGTCTGGTTTCCCGGCGGAGACCAAGGGATTCGTGGTGACCTGCTTCGACCCGGACGCGCCGACCGGCAGCGGGTTCTGGCACTGGGTGCTGGTGAACCTGCCGGCCGAGGTGACGGAGCTGCCGCGCGGCGTCTCCGGCGACGAGCTGCATGGCGCGTTCACCGTCCGTAATGACTACGGCGAGCACGGTTTCGGCGGTGCCGCCCCGCCGGCCGGTGATCGGCCGCACCGGTACGTCTTCGCGGTGCATGCCCTCGACGTGGAGCGTCTCGACGTCACGCCGGACGCGACTCCCGCCTATGTGGGCTTCAACCTCGCCTTCCACACCCTGGCGAGGGCCACCATCCGCCCCACCTACCAGGTCGCCGCCTGACCCGGCCCCAGCCCTCACCCGTTTGATCATGAGATTGGTGGGCGGTTTGCTCTTCGAGAGCGCCGCCAACCTCATGATCAAACGGGTGGAGGGCGGGGGAATGGGGGTGGAGGGTGGAGGGGGTCAGACGCGGGCGACGGCGAAGACGGACTGGCCGAACGGTGGGAGGACGACCTGCTCGGCGGCCTTGGTCGCGGGCAGGACCAGCGTGTCGTAGACCTTCACCATCGGGCCCTCCTTCGGCATCAGCCGGAAGACCTTGGTGGCCATGAAGTAGCCGATCAACCCGAGCGCGTTGGCGTAGTGGATTTTCTCCACCCGCAGGCCCGCCTCGGTCATCGCTGCGGCCAGGGTCTTCTTCGTGTAGCGGCGCACGTGGCCGGTGGCGATGTCCGCCGGGCTCATTGCGAACTGGAACGCCGGCACGATGATGACCACGGCGCCGCCCGGCCGGACCAGCTGGCCCATGCTGCGCAGTGCGCCGACGTGATCCTCGATGTGCTCCAGCACGTTGTACGACACCGCGGCGCTGTAGTCACCCTGCTCCGAGTTGGGCAGCAGCATCTGGCGTACGTCGATGGCCGGTCGGTCGGCGAGGCGCTCCTTGAGCGCCACCAGCCGGTCCGGGTCGGCCTCGGTGGCGGTGAACCGAGGGAAGTGCTCGCTCCACTCCAGCGCGTAGTCGCCGAGGCCGCTGCCGATCTCGATGGGATCGTCGCCCAGGTAGGGCACGGCCAGCTCGACGAACCAGCGCCGGTGGTTGACCGCAGTGGCGAGGCCCTCCAGGACCTCGGACTGCACGCGCTGATCCCCAGTGATTTCTGCCATGCGTCGATTCCTCACGATACGACTCGACCCGCGCCGGGACCGACTGAGTGAACCATCCGCCCGGACGGCGGGGAAATCGGGGCCCGCGGTGGCCGAATAACGGTCGGGGGTTAGGTGCACGATCGGTGGTGGTCAGCGAACCCGGCAGATACTACGCCAGCAGTCCGAACCCCGCACGGCGGCGGCAGATGCCGACTACGCTCTGAATTGCCATGACTACTCCTGATTCGGGCCGACCTGTGGAGGAGTCCGAGGTCGGAGAGTCGGGGCGTGGTGGCGAAAATCCCAGGTCGGGGCGGTGGAGGGACGCCGCCGCCGTGCTGAGCTTCGCCCTGCTGGGCTTCTGGGTCACCGCGCGGATGTGGTGGAATCCGGCAGACGGAATTCGGGACAATCGGACTGATATGGCGCAGTTCGAATGGATGATGGCGCACGGCGCCCGAGTGGTGAGTGAATTCGCCTACCCCTTCTCGTCGGACCGGATGAACGTGCCGGAATCAGTCAACTTAATGGCAAATACTTCGGTTTTGTCCGTTTCATTGCCAATGACGCCGATCACGCTGCTCTTCGGCACCCGGGCCGCATTCCTGATCTTCCTCACCTTCGGGATGATCGCTACCGCCACCGCCTGGTACTTCGTGCTGTCCCGGGTGCTCGTCGGCTCACGCGGGCCGGCCTGGCTGGGCGCGACGTTCTGCGCGTACGCGCCGGCCATGGTCTCGCACGCCAACGCCCACCCGAACATCGTGTCGCAGTTCGTGGTGCCACTGATCATCTGGCGTACCCTCCGGCTCGCCGAACCCGGTCGCTGGCTGCGCAACGGCATCCTGCTCGCCCTGGTGATCGTCTGGCAGGCATTCCTCAACCTGGAGATCCTGCTGATGACCGCGATCGGCCTCGGGGTGGTGGTCGTCGCGCTCGCGATCGGCCGGCCCGAGCTGCGCAGGTCGGCCCGACCGTTCCTGGCCGGGCTCGGCGTAGCCGCCGCAGTCTCCGCCGTGCTGCTGGCGTACCCGCTCTACGTGCAGTTCTTCGGTCCCGGCGCCTACAACGGGCTGTCCTGGCTGATCCGGGGCTACTCCACCGACCTGGCCTCGTTCGTCGCGTACGCCCGCGAATCGCTGGCGGGCGACGCGCGCAGCGCCGCCGGACTGGCCAAGAACCCGACCGAGGAGAACGCCTTCTTCGGCTGGCCGCTGGTGATCCTGGTGGCGGCGTTGGTGTGGTGGCTTCGGCGCGACGTGGTGGTGATCGGGCTGGCCGTGCTGGGCCTGCTCTTCGCCCTGCTCTCCCTCGGCCGGGAGATCCGCTTCGACCGCCGGGAAACCGGCATCCCCGGGCCGTGGGCGGCGCTGGAGGATCTACCGCTACTGCACTCGGTGGTGCCGACCCGCTGGGCGCTGGCCATCACCCCGATCATCGGGCTGCTGCTCGCCTACGGCGCCGCACGGGTCCGTGAGCTGGCCACCGACTACCCGGACCGGCGGTCGCAGATCCGCTTCGCCACGGCGACCGTGTTGGCGATGGCGCTGGTCCCGGTGCTGCCCACCCCGCTGCCGACCAAACGTCTCGAACCGACGCCCGAGTTCGTCACCTCCGGTGCCTGGCGTCCCTATCTGGCCGGCGGGCGCGCCGTGGTGACCCTGCCGCTGCCCGACACCGAGTACGCCGACCCGCTGCGCTGGTCAGCGCAGACCCGGCTGGAGATGCCGATCGCCCGCGGATACTTCCTCGGGCCGGACACCCGGCCGGGCCGGGACCGGATCGCCCTGTTCACCGCGCCGCCGCGCGCCACCAGCAGCTTCTTCGGCACCATCCGCCGCACCGGAGAGGTGCCGCCGGTCACCGCGCAGGCCCGCCGTGAGGCGGTGCAGGACCTGCGGTACTGGCGGGCCGGTGTGGTGATCCTCGGACCGCACGAGCACGCCGACGCGCTGCGAACCGGGATGACCGAGCTGACCGACATCGAGCCGACGTACATCGGCGGCGTCTGGGTCTGGGACGTCCGGTCGCTGACCGACTGAACGGCGACCGGGCCGGTCAGTCGGTGCGGATGCAGCAGCCCTGGCAGACCTTCGGCTTGGGCAGGGTGAAGGCCAGGCAGCAGGTGCGCCGCTGCACGGTCGGCTCGCCGTTCGCGCCGGGAACCAGCTCCACCAGGTCGGCCAGGTCGAGCGTGTCGAGCAGGGTGTCGATCGCCTCGACCGCCGAGCCGGGCAACCCGTCGGCGGCCCGCAGCAGCGCGTACCCGATGCCGGCGGCCACCGAACCGAGCAGGGTGCGGGTGCCGATCCGGACCTCGCCCTGGATCGCGGTGATCATCGGGGACAGGTGTCCGTCGAGCAGCGTGGCGCGCAGCGCCGCGAGCAGTTCCCGCTCGTCGGCCACCACCCGGACCTGGGGCAACCCGGCGAGCGCCAGCGGATCGTTGGGCAGCACCGCGACCGGGATCGACTCGCGCAGGCCGAGCGTCACCAGGGTCCGCCGGTCCGCGAAGTGGATCAAGGTGGCGGCGTGGTCGAGCAGCGGCACCCGCCGGGCGGCGGCCCAGCCGAGCACCACCGGCAGCGCCGCCCAGTAGCTGTACGCCTTCCAGGCCAGCGCGGCGGAGGCGTGTGGAGTGCCGCCCCAGAGGCGGACGGCCGAGTCGAGCAGCTCGGGCAGTCGGGTGCCGCCGGTCAGTGAGGTCGCCGGGGACCAGCCCGCCTCGTCGGTGACCATCAGCCCCGGTGCCAGCCCGGGCAGGTCATCGGTGCCGAACATGGTCCGCAGGGTCGCGGTGACCGGAGCGAGGGGAGCGGCAGCCGGATCGTGGAGGGGCAGCACCGCTGTCACCTGATCCACCCCCGTGTCGTCCGTTCCGTCCGTGCCCGAAGCCCCTGTGGCTCGACTAAGGCTAGCCTAACCACAGTTCTCGGCGCAGGGGAACCCTCAGTGGGGTGGAGGCGAGCGATTCGGATCGCTCGGGGGGTGAAAACTACTCACGGTGTCGGATTGGGGACTCCGGGCAGTATCGGCAGAATTCATTGAACAGTCAAGGTTCTTGTCGACAAGGTGCCAGTTGTGTGCGTGTCCGGCGACTCAACGTGAAACTTGGTACTCCCGGCCACGAGGAAGCTGATGACGACCTCACCGCTCGATCGGGCTGCCGACTCCTTTGCCGCCGAACTCGCCCGGCACCGCACGGAGCGGGGGCTGTCCAAGAAGCAGCTAGCCACCCTGATGGGTTTCGATCCGTCGTACGTCAGCCACGTCGAGGGTCGGCGGCACCGGCCCACCGAAGACTTCGCGCGCCGCGCCGAGGCCGTCCTGGAGGCCAGCGGCGCGATCTGGCAGCGCTTCCGGGAGTACGACGACCTGCGCCACGCCCGCAGCGAACGCCACCACCGCGACCTCGTCCTGCCCGGCCAGTGGATGCCGCCCGGCACCGGACTCATCGTCGAACGCGAGACGGCCGTCCTCACCCACACCGAGGACGCGTACCACTGCGTCATCCGTCGCGAGCTGTACAACGCCGGGACCGAGCCGGTCACCCGCTACCTGATCCGGGTCGCCGTGGACCGCTACCCCAACGACCCCGGCCGGTCCAACCGGCACCATCGGGAACACCCGCTCACCTTCGCGGAGCTGCAACTGCGTGCCTACCGGGAAGAGTCCGGCGAACGAGAGGCCATGCACTGGCGGGCCAAGCACGACCGGGACGCGTTCAAGGAACTCTGGCTGCTCTTCGAGAACGCCGAGCGGCGCTTCCCGCTCTACCCGGGCCGCCGCGCCACCATCGAGTACGCGTACACGGTGGGGCAGGACAAGTGGGGCCCGTGGTTCCAGCGCGCCGTCCGGGTACCGACCCGTCACCTCGCCGTACGCCTGGACCTGCCGGCCGCGAGCGACCCGCAGGTCTGGGGCGCGGAGACCTCGCTCTCGGCGGAGGAGGGCCCGCTGCGCACGGCGGTGACCCGGCGCGACGAGGGCGACCGGGCGATCTTCGACTGGGCGACCGACGACCCGCCGCTGAACGCCCGGTACCGGCTGCTGTGGCGGTTTCGGGCGCAGCAGGAGCCCGAACCGGACGGCGGCCGGGTCCGGCCCTCCGACCGGATGCGTGGGCTCGGCATCGTCCAGCGCGGGGTCGACCTGCTCCGGCAGCCGGCCCGCCCGTTCGACCTGCCGCGCGAGGAACGGGTCGCCCGGGAGATCGTCGACCGGCTGGTCACGGCGCTGGCCCGACTGGACGAGCTGCACCCGTTCACCAAGGGAGTGGGCATCGCCGCCCCCCAGCTCGACATCGGCCGTGCCGTGGCGGTGGTCCGCCCGCCCGATCGGACGGTCGAGCCGGTCGTGCTGCTCAACCCCCGGGTGGTCGACGCCGCACCGCACACCGACGAACAGTACGAGGGTTGCCTCTCCTTCTTCGACCACCGGGGGCTGGTGCCGAGACCGCTGCGGCTGGACGTGGAGCACGCGCAGTTCGACGGCGGCCGACTCATCACGTCGTTCGAGTTCGGCATGGCCCGGCTGGTGGCGCACGAGATCGACCACCTGGACGGCAAGCTCTACGTCGACCGGATGGCGCCCGGAGTGCCGCTGGTACCGATCGAGGAGTACCGCGAATCCGGTCACCCCTGGCGCTACTGACCAGGGCGCGACCCCGCCCGTCCGGTGGGAACGAGGGCCGGACGGGCGAGGTGGCGCGGGGCGGTGCCGGTCCGCCCGATTGGGGGACCGGGGCGCGTGCCCCAGGGGGCAGGGGCACGCGCCCCGGTTCGGGGGGAGTAAAGCCTTCAGAGGTTGCCGAACGTGTCGTACCGGGTGTGCTGCGGCGGCACGTCGTCCGCGGCGAGCACCCGCAACGTCGAGCGGACCATGGCGGCGGAACCGGAGACGTAGCAGTCGTGCGTCGTCCACGGCCCGTACCGGGCCACCACGTCCGAGATGTCGCCCTGCTCGCCGTCGAAGTCCGGGTCGTCGCTGCACGCGGCCGTCACCGACAACCACGGATGAGCCGCGACCAGCTCCCGCAACCGGTCGAGACCGTAGAGGTCCGCCTCGGTGCGGGCCCCGTAGAAGACGTGCACCCAGCGCGCCCGGTTGTAGCCGGCCAACTCCTCGACCAGTGCCTTGACCGGGGCCAGTCCGACGCCACCGGCGACGCAGAGGATGTCGCGCTCCGAGGAGCGGTCCAACGTCATGGAACCCATCGGAGCGGCCACCCGCAGCAGGTCACCCGGCTTGACCCGGCGAACCAGCGCGCCGGAGACCCAACCGGCGGCCTCGGCCGGCGTGCGGACGTGGAACTCCAGCACGTTGTCGTCGTTCGGGGCATTGGCCACCGAGTACGTCCGCCACACCCGGGGGTGATGGCGGGGCACCTCGACGCTGACGTACTGGCCCGCCTTCCAGGACAGCGGATACTGCAGGGCCCGGCAGGTGAAGACGGCGGTGTCCGGGCCGTGCCGCTCGTGAGTCAACACCTCGGCGTGCCAGAACGGCGGGTCGCCGTCCGCCGCCGCGCCGGCCAGCATCTTCTCGGCGATCGCCGCGTACGCGTCCCGCCACGCCTGGTCGTACTCCAGGTTCCAGCCGTCCCCGGCGGTGCTGCGCAACGCGTCCAGCAGCGCGACACCCATCGTGTCGAAGTGCGCCGCCTCGACGTGGTACTTGCGGTGGTCCCGGCCGAGCGCGCGGAGGAACTCGTCGAAGCCCTCCGGATCGTCCACCGTGTGGATCGCCGCGATGATCGCTTCGAGCAGCCGGTCGCCCTGGCCGGCCATCTGGACCGGGAAGAGCTTGCGCAGCTCGGGGTCGAGGAGGAACAGCCGGGCGTAGAAGTGGTCGCTCAACCGGACCCGCTCCTGTTCGACCAGGGTCCAGCTCTCCTTCAGCAGCCGCGCGAAGTTGTCCACCGGGGGCGCTCCTTCTTCTGACGGCGGATCGGGCCCCCATAGAATCTCCACGGAGCGTGTGTGACGGTCGCACAGAATGTGCGACCGCATCATGAGACCCGCTCTGGTGGCACCCGGCTGCCGTCGGCGTCTCCGGTCGGGCAGAGTGGTCCGGTGACCGTTGAGCTCACCCGACCGGTGTCCCGCCGGACGCTCGGC
Organism: Micromonospora phaseoli; assembly: GCF_900109115.1. GTDB lineage: Bacteria > Actinomycetota > Actinomycetes > Mycobacteriales > Micromonosporaceae > Micromonospora > Micromonospora phaseoli. The sequence continues at coordinate 22,101 of NZ_FNYV01000007.1, read as the reverse complement.
ACCGAGACCATGCTGGTGCTCGGCCTCTCCCTCGGCCAGTCAGCCGTCTACGCCACGGTGTCGATCATCGCCAAGCTGACCGCCGAAGGTGGGCTGTCGAAACAGACCGCCGCACTGAACACCTCCGCGTCGGCCCGCCCCTACCTCGACCTGACGTACCAGCTGCTCGGCATCGTGTTCGCGCTGCTGCCGGTGCTGCTCGCCGTACACCTGCTGGCGCGCGACCCCGGCGACCCGGCGCGGACGCTCGGCCTGGACGCCCGCCGACCCTGGGTAGACCTCGCCCAGGGCGCCGGACTGGCGGCGCTGATCGGCCTGCCCGGCCTGGCGCTCTTCTGGACCGCGGCGCAGCTCGGCATCAACGCGACCCTGGTCCCGGCCGCCCTGCCGGACCTGTGGTGGACGGTGCCGGTGCTGATCCTCGCCGCCTTCCAGAACTCGATCCTGGAGGAGGTGATCGTCGTCGGCTACCTGATGACCCGCCTGCGCCAACTCCACTGGCGGCTCGGCGCGATCGTCGCGACCAGCGCGCTGCTGCGCGCCTCGTACCACCTCTACCAGGGCTTCGGCGCATTCATCGGCAACGCCGTCATGGGCGTCGTGTTCAGCCTCTGGTACCTACGCACCCGCCGGGTGATGCCGCTGATCGTGGCGCACGCCCTGCTCGACATCTTCGCCTTCGTCGGCTACAGCCTGCTGCCCAAGGAGTGGTTCGACTGGCTCTGACGGTAGAGGGCGATGGCGCGGGCTGCGAGGCGCTGAGCCGCCATCGTGTCGCCGGCCGCCGCAGTCAGCGCCGCAGCCCCCGGCAGTAGCCGGGACACCAGCCGCAGAGCCAACCAGCCACCCGCCTGCGCGGCCAGCGGCGCGGCCAGTCGCCAGGCAGCCTCGGCCACCCTCGGCCCCGGTTGCTCACCCGGCCCGTCCGCCGCCCGGGCCGCCGCCAGCGCCGCGACCGCGCTCGCCCTGTCCGGATGCACCTGGGTCAGCACCAGCAACTCCGCCGCCCGATCCGGGTGCGCCGGGTCACGGTCGTACGCCGCCGCCAGGTGCAGCACCAGGTTCGCCTGCGACCAGAGCACCGCCGTCAGCTCGACCGCCGGCGCGAAGACCCCGGCGAGCGCGGCGGTCGCCCCGCCGATCCCGGCCTGCCGGACGAACCGCCGGCTGGCCAGCCGGGCCAGCCCGGCACTGTCCGCCTCCGGGTACGCCTGCCGCAGCCGCCGAGCCCACTGCGCCGCGCCCGGACCGAGCGCCTCGACCGCCGTAAGCGCCAGCAGCTCCGGAGCGAACCCCGGGTGATCGAGCACTCGCGCCACGAGCATCCGCAGCTCCGATTCGGGCGTACGACCCGAAGCGTCCGCCCCGCCGTCGCCGGTGACCGGATCCGGTGCGGTTGGTGGTGCGATCGGTGGGGCGGCGATGGCCGGTGGCGCGGTCGGCGGCGTGCCGATGGCCGGTGGTGCCGGGACGGTGGGCGCGGGATGGGCGGAAACCTCGCTGGCCACCGCCGGGGCGGCCTTCTTCGTGACCTTCTTCGCGGCCTTGGCCGGCGCAGCCTTCTTCGGGGTCGCTGTTGCCGGGGCGATGTCGGCCGCAGTGCTCTCCGCGGTGGCCGCTGCTGTCGGTGCGGTCTTCCTGGTCGCCTTCCGGGGCGTCGTCACCTTCTTCGCGACGACCTTCCGCCGGGTCGCGGGGACCGGGTCCGCAGCGGCATCCGACCCGTCGGTGCCGGTTCCCGGCGCGTCCGGCCGGCCGTCGCCACCGCGACGCGGCACTACCGTCGACGGCACGGCGCCGGTCGCGTCGCCGGTCGGCGACGCGACCGCGAAGGGTGGCGTCGGGGTCGCCGGCGGCACGGCCGCCCCCGGCCGGGGCTGGCGTGGCAGCGGCTGCTCCGCAGCGGGTGGCGGCTGGAAGATCACGTTCGGGGCGGCCTTCGCCCGCCGGGTACGCGGTCCGGCGGTGTCGTCCTGCTCCTCCAGAGCCGGCGGCGCGGGCGTCGGTGGCGGCGTGAAGGTGGCCTTCGGAGAGCGCCGACGGGCTCCCTCGGCAGGCTCGCGACGGGTTGGCTCGCTGGACGGCTGCTCCTGCATGTCGATGGAGCGTAGTCCTGATCACGGCGACGCACAGCGGAGGAACGTCACCAGGCCACCGGCGGACGGCTCGTTCCGGTAGTCGCTTTGCTCACGGCCGGGCGGGGCCTGTATCCTCGGGCGCGGTGGTCTGCGGGCCACCAGGGAGACTTCGCCTAGTCTGGTCTATGGCGCCGCACTGCTAATGCGGTTGGGGTCTTAAAGCCCCTCCCGGGTTCGAATCCCGGAGTCTCCGCGCGAAAGCCGGTGTGTAGACTGGCCGAGCACCAGCGCCCGTAGCTCAACGGATAGAGCATCTGACTACGGATCAGAAGGTTAGGGGTTCGAATCCCTTCGGGCGCACAAGATCAACAGGGGTCTGACCTGCCGGACTGGCAGTCAGGCCCCTTCGTCGTTCCGTCCCTTGTGGTCGGTTGGGTGCTCGGTGGGTGCTCGTGCGACGAGGTGCGGGGTTTCCGGGAGGGGCTATTCGTTGGGGCCCATGGTGGCGATGAGGACGAGGAACACGAGGAAGCCTGCTGTCAGCCCGAGGACGCCGCCCGCCAACGCCTGGCCCGGGTTGGTTGCTTGGCCCTTCTCCGTACGGCCTAACCCTAGCAGTCCCAAGACGATGGCCAACACAGCTGCGGGAGCAGCGATGAACTCACCAATCACTGGTACGCAGGCGAATGCCAGGGCGGTCGCACCCACGATCAGAGCTGTAGCCCCCAGCCCGTTACGAGGCTGCGGCGCCACCGGACCCTCCTCCGCCACGCTCGTACTCCCGAAAGAAGTCACTACCGGTGACGCGGCCCGCGCCAGCAGCGGACGCAGCGACATGATGGGCCTTTCGTCTGCGGATCAGCGTAGCGGACACCAGCGGCTGCCCCCTCCACCATCGGCAGCCGCCGCAGGCTACCCGTGGCGGCTGAACCCAGGGGTCGTGCCAGCCACCGCACGACCTCAGGACCCGGACCCGCGGCGGACAACCGCCGTCCTGGCCGACTGAGTTCTGACCCCGACCACCGCCTTTTGTCGCGATCCGCACAGCAGTCATTGTCGGGGTGGACACGCCCCGCGTCGTAGGCGAATACGATGGCGGCGGCTCAGCCTCCCAGCAGTGACCCAACCTGGGAACGGCACAGGCTGCGGACCGCATCCCGCTGAGCCTCAGCAGGGACCTCAGCACGCGCCCAACAGCGTCCTCCTGCGGAGGTCCGCATCTGCCCAGCGCCCCCAGCGCCCCCGGTGCCCGTTCGCGCACAGGGTGGGTGGAGGGTCAGCGGGCCACGGCGGGGGTGCGGAGCAGCCGCTCGACCACGTCGGTCAGGGTGGCCACCGCCGGGCCGGCCGGGGTGGTGACCACCACGAGGTGGTGGCGGGTGGTCCGCATGATGGCCAGGGCCTCGTAGACGAGCGTCGAGTCGTCGAGCACGAGCACGTCGCGCATGACCTCGCCGACAATTTGGTCGTCCGGCTGGTCCATGGTGTCGCGGACGTGGACCACGCCGACGGCCGCGCCGTCGCGCAGGACGACCACCCGTAGGTGGCCCGAGTCGCGGGCCACCTCGCGGAGTTTGAGCACCGTTTCTGCCGCCCCCACTGCGGTCAGCCCGCGTTCCGGACCGGTGAGGTCGGCCAGGGTGAGCTGGTCGAGGTCGAGGGCATCGGTGAGTTGCATGGAGTACGACGCGTCGAGCGCGCCGACGTTGGCCGAGTGCTCGACCAGGTGGCGCAGGTCGGCGGCGTTCCGGCCGGTGGCGATGGTGTCCCGTGGCTCGACGTCGACCCGGCGCAGGCACCAGTTGGCGCTGGCGTTGAGGGCACGCAGCATCGGGCGGGTGAACCACATGAAGGCGCGCATCGGGATCGCCAGGGCGATGGCGGTCTTCTCCGGGTGGGCGATGGCGTACGACTTCGGGGCCATCTCCCCGATGACCAGGTGCAGGAAGGTGACGACCAGCAACGCCAGTGCGAAACCGGCCGCGTCGGCCGTCCAGCCGGGTGCACCCCAGGACAGGAATATCGGAGTCAGCGCATAGTTGACGGCCGGTTTGGTGACCGCGCCGAGCCCGAGCGCGCAGGCGGTGATACCGAGCTGGCAACCGGCCAGCAGCACGGTCAGCTCGTCGAAGCTGCGCACCGCCGCCCGGGCCGACCGGCTGTGCTCGGAACGCGCGTTGAGGCGGTGCCGGCGGGCTGCCAGCAGCGCGAACTCGGCGGCCACGAAGAAGGCGCTGAGCACGATCAGCGCAACGGTGACGGCCACCACCACCCACGGGTTACCCATCAGCGGTTCTCCTCCGTTCGCAGCAGAACCAGCGACGGGACGTGCCGCTCCAACTCCATAACCTCAAGTGCCAGGGCGACCTCGCCGAGACTCAGCCGGGCCACCGCGCCGGGGGCGGGCAGCTCGCCGAGCAGTTCGATGACCAGGCCGGCGAGGGTTTCGCTGTCCGATTCGGGCAGGTCATGCCCGATGGTGCGCTCGACCTCGTCCAGCGGCAGCGTGCCGACCAGTTCCCAGGTGCCGTCCGCCGCGGTAGGCCCGGCCGGCGACGTGGGTGCCGTGGCGTCGTCGTGCTCGTCCTCGATCTCCCCCACCAGTTCCTCGGCAAGGTCCTCCGAGGTCACCACACCGGCCAGACCGCCGTGCTCGTCGAGCACACAAGCGAGCTGGGCTCTCCGCTCGGCGAGGGTCTGCACCACCCGGGGAAGTGGCATCGAGGTCGGGACCAGCACCGGCGTGCGCATGATGTCCGCCACCGTGCCGGCACCGCCACGGTCGACGGCGAGCAGGTCGGCAAGGTGCACCACCCCGATTACGTCGTCGCGGTCGTCGAGCACCGGGTAGCGCGAGTGGCCACCCGCCATCTTGATCCAGAGTTCCTTGGTGGTCAGGCCGGGCTCCACGACATCCACCCGGGCCCGCGGGACCATCGCGTGGGCGGCGTCGCGGTCCGGGAAGTCGAGCACTCGGTCGAGCAGCATCCACAGCTCGGCGGGCAGGTCACCGGAGTCGCGGGAATCACTGACGATGTATTCGAGGTCGCGGCGGCTGGCGGCGTGTTCCACGTCGTGCACCGGCTCCATGCCGAACAGACGCAGCAGGGCGTTGGAGGACCTGTCGAAGAAGGCGATCAGCCACCCGAACACCCGCAGGTAGACCTTGGTGGATCTGGCCAGCCAGACGGCCACCGGCTCGGGCCGCGAGATGGCGAGATTCTTGGGGAACAGCTCACCGAACAGCATCTGCACGAACGTCGAGAGCAGTAGCGCGGCCACCGTGCCGATGGCGATGCCGACGCCGGTCGGGACGCCGACGCCGCCGAGGGCGGTGCCAACCGACTCACCGATCAGCGGTTCGGCGACATAGCCCACCAACAGGGCGGTGACGGTGATCCCGAGCTGGGCGCCGGACAGCATGAACGAGGTTCGCCGGGTCACGTCCAGCGCTCGCCCGGCGGCTGCGTCACCCGCTGCGGCGCGGGCCTTGAGCCGCGACCGATCGACGGCCATGTACGCGAACTCCTGCGCCACGAAGTAGCCGGTAGCCGCAGTGATCGCCAACACCACCAACAGCCCCAGAAGGAGACTCAGCACCCACACAGGGCGACGCTCCTAACGCGGGTGGCACCAGGCGAATCAGGCCCGCAGCGGCGGGCCCATGGTCTCGGACGTTGGCCGTCGCCCATCGGGTCTTGCTCCTCCTCGTGCCTGCAGTGATCGGAGTGTGGCACGGCTTCCTGGAAGCAGCCTGGCAATTCCGCTTCCTGCTGATCCTGGCCCCTCTTCCTGGTCTTCACCGGGATCCGAAACGTTTTCCGCGACGCGTTTGGCGTGCCGACCCCAACGCCTGGATGGAGATCATCCCGGCGCTGCTGCCACACCTGTTGGGCCTGCGCTTGGAAGCGCTTGCGGCACCCGGGGATATGGCTGGCCACGCCGGGCGGCGGCTCCCCGAAGCAGCGGAGAGTTGCGGAGGTGTTGGAACGGGCGGACGAGCTGCGCCTTCCTGGGAGTGCTGGGGCCAGGCTGTCAGCGGACGGAAAACCTAACGTGGTCGCCATGGCGAATCCGAAAGCGCGTGCACGACTGAGAAGCCGGCCGTACCTCGGGACCCTGCTCGGGGCGTACGTCGTTCTGTTGCTCGCCGGGTGTTCCGCTGGGTCGGGTAGCGGCGCTGGTGCTGACGGCACCGCGCCGGAGTCGCCGCCTCCCGCGACGGGCGCACCGGCTCCGACCGCACGGACCGGGGCCGGTGAGGCGTCGCCGCATCCGTACGTCGGGATGTGGGTGACGGCCGACGGCCACATCCGGCAGGAGCTGCTGGCGGACGGCCGCTACGACGAGGCCCGCGGCGAGCGGGAGAGCGCCTACACGGGTTCATACCAGGTCGACGGGACCAGGATCGAGTATGTCGACGATACCGGCTTCAGCGCGGACGGCACCTTCGACGGGGACGTTCTGCACCACGGGGGATACGTCTTCTACCGCGAGGGCAGCGAGGCGCACCGACAAGCCACCGGGGCGGGCTGATCTCAGCGGAGCCAGCTGCTGGCGGCCAGGGTGCCGAGCAGTCGTAGCGCCTCGGCGCTGCGGCTGTGCGGCTCCGCCCGGTACACGATCAACTGCTGGCCGGGCGCGTCCCGCACGTCGAATGCGTGGTACGACAACGTCAACTCGCCCACCGCGCCGTGCCGGAACGTCTTCGCCTCGTGCGTCTTGCCCTGCACGTCGTGCCGCTCCCACAGCCGGCGGAATTCCGGGCTCGCCGTGCCCACCTCGTCGACCAGTTCCCGTGCCTGCCGATCGTGTGGGTCGTGGCCGAGGGCCAGGCGGAGGTTCGCCACGCACGTCTCGGCGGCGCGTCGCCAGTCGGCGAAGAACGTCGCGCCGGCCGGATCCAGGAAAGTCATCCGGACGAGGTTGTCCGCCTCGGCGAAGTCCGCATAGAACGCGTCGGCCAGCGCGTTGCCGGCCAGCAGGTTGAGTCGCCGGTCGATGACCACGGCTGGGGTGTCCGGCCAGGCGTCGAGCAACTCCCGCAGGCGCTGCCCGACCTGCGGTCGAGCCGGGGTCCGCGCGCCGCCAGGCGAGAGCCCGGCCAACCGGAAGAGGTGGTCGTGGGCGTCCGGCCCGAGGTCGAGCGCCCGGGCCACGGCGGCCAACACCGACGTCGACGGGTTGCGCTCGCGGCCCTGCTCCAGCCGGGTGTAGTAGTCGACGCTCACCCCGGCCAACACCGCGACCTCCTCGCGACGCAGCCCCGCGACGCGCCGGGTGCCACTGGACACCAGGCCGACGTCGCCCGGCGTCAACCGAGCCCGCCGTGCGGTGAGGAACGCCCCGAGCGCGGTGGTCGGCATGCCACAAACGGTAACCGCGCGGGCTTCGACCAGGCAGGGTGCGCCGCACCCTGGTTGGTCCCGGCCTGGCTGCCGGCTCCGTCGCCCGCAACGGTGAGAGCACAAACCCAAACCCCAGGAGGTACGCCATGAGCAGCGCGATGCTCGACGAGGCGGTACTGGGCGGAGATCACCGCAGACACCGGTGATCGGCGCCGGCCACTGATGTTCGTCAACGCTGCCATATTCACTCTCGACCCGGTGGTCGGCGACTTTCCCGCCGCCGACCTGCTGATCGGCTCGAACGAGATCGTCGGGATCGTCGACGGCGAGATCGCGCTCGTCAACGGCCGTCGACTCACGCCCGCTCCGGTGGAGCCCGACCTCGACTCCCGCTCGGTGGAGAGCCCGTACCTCGGCAATGTGGATCGACGAGAGACGCGCGGCGGCCGGCCGCACGCGTACCAGGGCGTTCTGGATCGACGGCGACCGGATCGTCTACCGCGACGACCTGGGCTTCTGGGCGTACGGCCGGTTCGTCGACGGGGTGCTGCACCACGCCGGATATGTCCTGCGCCGCCGGTGATCGCAACCAACGAAGGGAACGCTTGAAATGATGCTTTTCAGTGGCGGCACGGTCGTCACCATGGACCCGGTGATCGGCGACCTGGCGCGCGGTGACGTGCTGGTCCGCGACGACCGGATCGTCGCGGTCGGCCCGGACCTGCGGTCGCACCCGGAAGCGGCGGGCGCGACCGTGATCGACACGGGTGGCCGAATCGTCAGCCCCGGATTCGTCGACACCCATCGGCACGCCTGGCAGGCGCAACTGCGCCGAAGCATCCCCGACGTGACCGACCTCGGTGCGTACGTGATGTCGACGCTGGCCGGGATCGCGCCCGCGTACACGGCACACGACATGTACGTCGGCACCCGGCTCGCCGCGCTCACCGCCCTCGACGCCGGCATCACCACGATGCTCGACTTCTCGCACAACTCCCGCACGGCGGCGCACTCGGACGCGGCGATCCAGGCGTTGGTGGACACCGGCATCCGGGGCGTCCACGCTTCGATGGGGCCGCATTTCGGCGATTGGGATCGCCAGTGGCCCGGCGATCTGGCCCGGGTCTGCGAGGCGTACCAGGGGGTGAACGGCGGCCTGGTGACCCTGCGCCTGGCGGCGCTGGCCACCGACGAGATCGCCGGCCCGGCCCTGGCCTACGGGCCGGAGCTGGCGGCCGTCGCCCGCGATCTCGGCCTCGGCGTCAGCGTGGACGCGGTGTTCGGTGAGTCGTCGTCCGCCGCGATCCTGCGCTGGGCCGCCGACGGTCTGCTCAACCCGGAGCTGACTCTGATCCACGCCACCGGCCTCACCCCGCAGGCGTGGCAGGCGATGGGCGACGCCGGGGTCACCGTGTCGTTGGCACCGACCTCCGAGCCGCAGATCGGGCTGGAGACGGCGGTGCCCGCGATCGACGAGGCGCTGGCCGCCGGCATCCGGCCCGGCCTCAGCATCGACGTCGAGGTGGCACTCGTCAGCGACATGTTCACCCAGATGCGTACGCTGCACGCCATCCAGCGGATGCGCGCGGTGAACGCCGCCTACGGCACGGACGCCACGCCGCACCGGATCACCACCCGCGATGTGTTGGACTTCGCCACCTTGCAGGGCGCCCGCACCAACGGGCTCGGCGACGTCACCGGTTCGCTCACCCCCGGTAAGCAGGCCGACCTGCTGGTCGTCAACGCCGAAGACATCAACACGATGCCGCTCAACGACGCGATCGGTACCCTGGTGCTCGGCGCCGACCCCCGCAACATCGAGACCGTGCTGGTGGCCGGCCAGCTGCGCAAACGGGACGGGCGGCTCGTCGGCGTCGATCTGAACGAGCTATGTCAGGACGTGACCGCCTCCCGCGACACGATCCGCAAGACCGCCGCCAAGTGATTAGGCCGTGACAAGCGGGCGAACCTCGACCCACCCGTCGCTGGTGGGAATCATGCGCCCGATCCATACAGCGTGGTCGAAGTCCGAGGCTTCCACAATGAAATAGCCGGCGAACGTCTGCTCGCCTTCCAGGAGCGACCCACTGCTCACCACGTTGTCTCGGATCGACACACCAGTGGATGCGTTTCGCGCAGCGTGTCCCGCAACGATCCGGCCGCCGGTCTCGGCAATTGTGTGCGGGAGCCGCATGTGGGCCTCAAGAACGGTCGGCGAGACTGCCGCCGCACTGTCCGGTACCTCCCGCTCGTACACAAGAATAATGAACTGCGGCAATGGCGACTGATTCTCCGGTGCAACCACGGCCCGAGCCTAGCAACGACGAGTCCACTGACCCCCGCCACACATGCACGGCTCCCGTCGGGCTCGTGCAGGGGCCGGAACCCGCCGTCGCCGGCTGTGTCGTCCGCCCACATCTGGCCGCGAGCGGGTCCACTGATAGCGAGGGGCTTCGCGGTAGGCGCAGCCGAGATGACAGAGATCCGACCAATCCGAGAGGATCACGTGAGGCGTACCCCGTCGAGGAGCATGGTCAGACCTCGCTCGTAGTACTCCTGCTCGTCGGGCAGGCCGAGGAAGAAGTCGGCGGTTTCGGTCAGGTGGGGGTAGTCCTGCGGGGAGAGTGACTTCAGTCGCGCGCGCTTGGCTGTGAGCAGGGACTCCCGCAGGGCCGGGTCGGCGGCGGCGGGGTCACCCGGCTGGCGGATCACCAACCCGATCAGCGCGTTGAGCAGGAAGATGCTTAGCTGGGCGGCGGCCACCGGCGAGTGCCCCTCGGCGCGCAGCAGTGCGATGACCCGCTCGGCCAGATCGATGCCGGCGTCCGTGCGCATGAGGCGGATCGGTGTGATCTCGGCGAGGGCGGGGTGCGCGCGCAGGACGCGCAGCAGGGCCGTCATCACGGTACGCAGGTCGGCCTTGCCGCTCGCGGTCAGGTCCACCTCGCCGAGGATCCGTTCGACCAGCGCGTCGAGCAGGGCGTCCTTGTCCTTGAAGTGCCAGTAGAGCGCCATGGGTGTGACGTTCCAGGCGGCGGCGACCCGGCGCAGCGTGACGGCGTCGAGTCCGTCGGCGTCGGCGATGGCGAGGGCGGTGGACAGGACCTCGTCGCGGTCGAGTCGTTCGGAGGCGGGGGGTCGGGGTGACATGCGGCTTACTTTATCTCGTAAAAGGGCACCGTTGACGATCGAGCAAAGGAGCACTACTGTGGTTATACACAGTAAATTTACGTGACATAGTTAAGGAGTGGGCATCACACAGACCGCCCTCGTCACCGGCGGCTCTGCGGCTCTGCGGCCTTCGGCCCGCCGCACGGTGGAGAAGTTCCTCGCCGAGGGGTGGAACGTCGTCGCGACGCTGCGTGACCGGCGCAGTGGGCCGGCGACCAGTCCGACCGACTTTTGGTGCAGGCCGGCGATCTCGTGAGTGAGCGATACGCATCGGGCACGTCCACAAGTCTTCAACAAGGGAGAATCCCGTGACCCACACCATTGTCATGACTGGCGCGACTCGGGGGTTCGGCCGTGTCGCTGTCGAGCGCATCCGCGAGGGCGATCCTGAGGCGCACCTCGTGCTCCTAGCCCGTGGCGCCGCAGGCACTGAGCTCGCCGCTCATCTCAGCCAAAGCGGACGCCCCGTGACGTCAATCCCGACGGACCTGTTGTCACTGGGCAGCGTCCGTGCGGCGGCTGATGAGCTGATCCAACGGCTCGATACGGGAGATCTGCCACCGCTGCGTGGATTCGTCGGCAACGCCGGCCTGCTCTACACGAACAACGTCACGGAGAGCCCGGACGGGTTCGAGGCGACATTCGCCGTCAATGTCCTCGCCAATCACGTCCTTATCCGCCTTTTACAGGACCGATTTAAGGCGCCGTCACGGATCGTTCTCACCGTCAGCGATGCTCACTTCGGCGACTTTCGCCACAACGCGGGAATGATGCCCGCGCCGTCATGGCAGGACCCGGCCAGCCTGGCCCGCATCCGCGCGTTTCCGAAGCCGAACACCGTCACAGCGGGAGGGACCGCATACTCCACCAGCAAGCTCGCCGCGATATACCTCATCCACGAGTACGCACGACGTTTGCCACAGGGCGTCGACATTGTCGCCTACAACCCCGGGTTCGTGCCCGGCACCGGCCTGAGCCGCGAAGCAGGCGCAGCCGTCCGGTTCGTGGGGCGACGGATCATGCCGCTGATGACGCTGACCCCGATGGCATCGAGCCAGAAGAACGCCGGCCAACACCTCGCCGACGTCGCGCTCGGACGCATCCCGGCACCTTCCGGTTCCTACATCGACCGCACACGAGAAGTCTCCTCGTCGAAGGAGTCCTACGACCTCGATCGTGAACGACAGCTCTGGGAAACGGTAGAGGACCTGTGCCTCCCAATCGCATCCTGACATCCTGACCGCCCACGCGATCCTTTCGATGTGCGTGCATCCAATCATGGCGATATCCGATTCCTTCACCATGGTTCGCGGTACCGCCGATCAGCGGCACCACGTCGTTGCCGCGAGCCTGGCCGATCTGCGGGGCCGGTCGGCGGTGTGGCCCGGCTTGATCGCTGGTTGAGCCTCCTACTTAAGTCGTAAGTCGAGTGTGGTCCTGCGCCAGATGGCGCGGCGGTGCCGCTGCAGCAGGCTCTCGGTATGAACCAGATCGATGCACCAGAGCAGACCGCTTCCCGGTCAAACCCGCGCCGGTCGGCGCCCCACCTGCGGCGACTCGGTGTCGCCCTGGCAACCGTGGTCGTCGTCGCGGCGGGCGTCGTCGGCTGCGGTGCCGGTGCCGCGCAGGAGCCGGCCCCGACGAGCGATGCCCCGGCAGCAGCCGTCGAACCGGGCGTGCTGGACGCCAGCGACGTGAACGCCTGGCTCGACGAGATGCTCCCGGCCGCGCTGGAAGCCAATGACATCGCCGGGGCAACGGTCGCCGTCGTCAACGACGGTGGGACCGTCACCACCCGGGGGTACGGCCACGTCGACACCGGTGGCGAGGGCACCGAGCCGGTACCGGTCGACTCCGAGCAGCACCTGTTCCGGATCGGGTCGGTGTCGAAGCTCGCCACCGCCACCGCCGCGATGCAACTGGTCCAGGACGGCCACGTCGACCTCGACGCCGACATCGCCACCTACCTCGACTTCGCCATCCCCCGCAACTTCGACGAGCCGATCACCATGCGGCACCTGCTGACCCACACCCCCGGGTTCGAGGAGCGGATCGCCGGCCTCATCGGCAAGGAAGGCACCAAGGCCGACCTCCGCAACGCTCTGGTCACCGACCCGCCGGAGCAGATCTACCGGCCGGGCACCGTGCCGGCCTACTCCAACTACGGCAACTCGCTCGCCGGATACATCGTCGAACGGGTCAGCGGCATCCCGTTCGAGGAGTACGTCGACCGTAACGTCTTCGACCGCCTCGGCATGACGTCGTCCTCCTTCGACCAGCCGCTCCCCGCCGACCTGGCAGGCCGCGTTTCGAACGGATACGACAACGCGTCGTCCCCAGCCGGGTACTTCGAGATCGTCGGCACCCCGCCCGCCGGGTCAATGACCGCCTCGGCCCCGGACATGGCCCGGTTCATGCTCGCCCACCTGGGCGAACCGGTCGGCGACACCCCGATACTGGACGAGCCGACGCTCGACCTGATGCACCAGCCGGCGCTTGACGCCACCACGCTCGGCACCCTTGCGGGTGCACCCCGGATGACCCTCGGGTTCTTCGACGAGAGCCGCAACGGCCGTCGGATCATCGGCCACGGCGGCGACACCCTCTACTTCCACACCCACCTGCAGATCTACCCGGACGAGGGCGCCGGCCTGTTCATCTCGCTCAACAGCACCGGTACGTCGGCCCTGGCCAACCACCAGCTTCGACAGGACCTGACGAAAGCCTTCGCCGACCGTTACTTCCCGGCGGTGCCCGGCGCGGCGGCGAACGACGTGCCGGCCGGCTCGGCCGAGCGGGCCGCGATGGCCGCCGGCACCTACGAAAGCTCCCGCGCGATCGAGAGCAACTTCCTGACCCTGATCGGCCTGTCCGGTCGGACCACGGTGAGCGTCCGCGACGACGGCCGGCTGCTGCTCGAACCGCGTCCGATGTCCGATTCCGCCGCCGTCTACGAAGAGATCGAGCCCTGGGTCTGGCGTGAGGTGGGCGGGCAGGAAACGATCGCGATGCGAGCGGTCGACGGCCAGGTCGAAGCGATCGGTTTCGACTCCGCGTTCGCCCTGGTGCCCGTCGAGACCGCACGCAGCACCTACCTGGCCATCCCGGTGATCGTCGGCTCGGTGGTCATCCTCCTGCTCACCGTTTTGGCCTGGCCGATCGGGGCGATCGGTCGCCGGCTGCGGCGACGGGCACCGCGTGATCGGGCTGGACGCACCGCGCGCATCCTCAGCCGCGTCGCCGTCGGCTGCGCCCTGCTCGCGGTCGGCGGCTGGGTGGGAAGCCTGGTGCTCATCATGGGCCTTGAGGATCTCTCCACCGTCTCGTTGCGGAACGTGCAGGTGGCCCAGCTGATCGGCCTGCTAGGGGTGATCCCCGCAGCGGTCCGGCTGGTGGACGACGTCCGTCGGCGGGTCGGTTGGTCGCGGACCGCCGGCAGCGCCCTGGTCCTGCTGGCCCTCGTCGGTACGGGATGGTTCGCCGTCGAATTCATGCTGCTCTCGCCGAACATCTCGTACTGACGGTTTCGACCGAACCCTTCCCGACCCGACCCGACCCCTCCCCGATCCGTCTGGATCCACGAGCAGAGGATGCTGACCCGGTGAACGATCACATCGAGGGCGGCCCGGACACCGCCGAGCCGACCGAGCCGGCGGACCAGCCCCGGCTGACGAAGCGGTTGGACGTACTGCTCGCCAACCTCGGGGTGACCGGGCCGTTCGCCCGGGACTGTCTGCTCGCGGCCTGCGTCGCCGGGATGACGTTCACGTTGATGGCTGCCCTGTTCTGGCTCGTGACGCCACCGGGCGAAATCATGCTCGACCCGCTGCGGGCCTGGCTGCTCGTCGCCCTCGGGGTCGGGCAGGCGCTGCTGCTCTGCCTGCGTCGGGTCCGCCCGCTGCTCTGCCTCGCCGGCATCGTCGGCCTTCAGGTCGCCATGATCGCCCTGTCCCCACCAGACGCGACGATCCGGGGATTCGCGCCGTTCGTCGTCGCGTACACAATCGGGGTTCTGCTGCCGGCCAGGAGGGCGTTCGTGCTGGTCGGCGCGGCGGTGGCGGTCGAGGCGACAGCGGCATTCGGCACCGCCGCCGTGACGACGCCGGACCTTCTGCTGTCGGCTGTCGGTCCTGCCGGGTCGAGCGCACTGTCCAACCTCGGCGCGGCCGTCGTCGGTAACTACGTGGCGACCCGTCGACGCTACACGCAGCTGTTGCGCATGCAGGCCGCCGATGCGGTCCGGGCCCAGCAGGCGAAGGTGCGGGCCGCGATCGGGGCGGAACGCACCCAGATGGCTCGGGAACTGCACGACGTCGCCGCCCACCACCTGTCCGGAATGGTGGTGCAGGCGGCGGCGGTCCATCGGCTGATTGACCGGGACCCGGACGCGGCGAAGGCCGGCGTGGCCTGGATCCGGTCCCAGGGCAAGGAGACCCTGAACAACCTGCGGCTGGTGGTCGGGGTGCTGCGCGGCACCCCGGCCGACGGCAGCGGCGGCGTCGACACACCCGGCCACGATGGCGAAGGCAGCGTTCCGGTGCCAGGGCTGGCCGTGCTCGACGACCTGGTCCGGACCGCTCGGGACCTGGGCACGCCGATCGAGTTCGTGGGTGAAGGGCCGCCACGTCCGGTTCCGCCGATCGCCGACGTCGCTCTTTATCGGATGGTGCAGGAGTCGCTGTCCAACGCCCGGCAGCACGCGCCGGGCGCGCCGGTGCTGATCACGCTGCGCTACCTGCCGCGGGAGGTGTCGCTGGCGGTGGTGAACGGTCCGCCAGCGCGGCGTCCCGAGCCGGCGGCGCGCACCAGCAGCGGGGTCGGGCTGATCGGAATGCGGGAACGGGCGCAGTTGATCGGCGCACGTTTCGTGGCCGGGCCGACGACCGAAGGCGGCTGGTCTGTCACAGTGACGTTGACATCAAAGGGGAGTGACCCGTCGTGACCGGTTCTGGGATCAAGGCTGAGGCTGGCGCTGGGACGATCCGAGTGATGCTGGTCGACGACCAGGCGGTGGTGCGGGCCGGTTTCCGGGTGCTTCTGGCGCAGGCGGACGACATCGAGGTGGTGGCGGAGGCGTCCAGCGGATCGTCTGCGGTGGCGGTGGCCGCCCGGCTGCGCCCCGACGTCATCTGCATGGATGTCCGGATGCCCGGCGGTGACGGGCTCACCGCGACCCGCGAGATCCTCGCCGCCGCGCCCGAGTCGCCGCCAGCCATCCTGGTGGTTACCACGTTCGACCTCGACGAGTACGTCTTCGGCGCACTCGAATCCGGGGCCAGTGGCTTCATCCTCAAGGACTGCGAGCCCGAGGACCTGATCGACGCGATCCGCCGGCTGGCGAACGGCTTCGGTCTCGTCGACCAGGTCGTGACCCGCCGGGTGATCTCGGAGTTCGCCCGGCGCCGACCGGCGGCGCCGCCCGAGTCCGCGGCGGCGCACCAGCTCACCTCACGCGAAGCCGAGATCGTACGGTTGCTCGCCAAGGGTCTGTCCAACAACGAGATCGCCGACGAACTATTCATCGAGACCAGCACGGTCAAGTCACACCTCGGGCGGGCGATGACCAAGATTGGCGTACGGGACCGGGTGCAGACCGTGGTGTGGGCGTACCAGAACGGGTTGGCACCGAGCTGACAGTCAGCCGAGGACGGGGAGGGTGACGCCGGCGTGCAGGTAGAAGAAGTAGCCGATGAGTGTGCACCTTGCACGAGCCGCATGTAGATCTGTGGTGTCTCGAATTCACTGTCCGCCTGGCACGGAGCTGATGAAGCTGAGGAGAAGTCCGGCTGTGTGCGGAGGATCTTCGAGCATGGGTGAGTGGCCGACACCGGGCACCAACTCGACCTTCGTACCTGTAATGGAGCGGTACTGTGCCGCTGATGTGGGTCGCCACCTCTGGTCGAGCTCCCCGAAGATGACCAGTAGTGGTTTGCCGAGGCTCGTGAGCCGATCCGGAAGTGGTCGCTGGGTCAGATATTCGTCGGACGCCCGCGATGTTTCCGTGAGCGCGTGGTAGGTCATGCTGCGCGTGTCGTCGACGAGCTGCTGCGGGACGTGGAAGCCGGGCGCGAACGCGGTGCTCAAGCCCCGGCGCAGAATTCCATCGGTCCTGAGTCGCCACAGTAGTTGACCCAGCACAGGGACGAAGACGAGCTTGCCCACCGGCCCGTCCGAGACGAAGGCGTCCAGGCGCGGTCCGGTGTCGATGAGCGCGAGCGCGGTCACCAGGTCGCTGCGGTGCTCGGCGAGCGCGGTGGCGACGTAGCCGCCGGTGGAGTGGCCGATCACTATGGCGTGTTCGATGCCGAGCTGGTCCAGTGCCTGCCCGACGCGGCGTCCTTGCTGTGGGATCGCATAGCCGCCGCCGGTCGGTTTGGCGGACCGGCCATGTCCGAGCAGGTCGATTCGGATGACACGATAGGACGTTGCCAGCGCCGGGACTATCGGACTCCACCACTCGGTCGAGGCCCCGAGGCCGTGGATCAGCACGAGTGCCGGGGCGTCGCGGGGTCCGGCCTGGCTGACGTGGATGTCGTCGCCGTCGAGATGCAAGGTCGAGTCTCCGGTGGCAGGGGCGCTCTGCCAGTTCACCATTGCCGCGTTCGCCAGGAGCAATCCGACGACCGTGAGCAGAGTTGTCGCGGCGATGATGCGGCGTCGCCGGCGGGCGCGACTCCCACGCGGCTGCTGCTCGGACGAGCGCGGGTCAGCCTCGTCGAGCTGGCTGCCGGGGGCTGGCGATGTCGTCATGAGCCCACTGTCGTTTCCCGGCGGCCCCGCTGGCTTGCACAAATGTTCCGGTCGACCGGCCCGCCTGTGCGTACGCCACCGAGATCGTCAACACCGACCAGTCCCACCTACATCGCGACGTCGTGGCGTTCACCGGACCGACCCTGGAGACCGCAATCGGGCCAGCCATGCCTGGCGTTCAGCAGCCTCGCCGCGACACCGCCTACGTTCCTGGACACCGCACTAGCGGTGGCGCCGGGCGTCGGCCTCGGCGTCGAGCAGATCGTTGAGCGCCAGCGCTGAGTTGATCAGCGAGAGGTGGCTGAATGCCTGGGGGTAGTTGCCGATCTGCTCCCCGGTCGCGGCGATCTCCTCGGCATAGAGGCCGAGATGGTTGCTGAAGGTGAACATCTTCTCGAACGTGAGCCGTGCGTCGTCGAGGCGGCCGGACCGGGCCAGAGCCTCGACGTACCAGAAAGTGCACATGTTGAACGTGCCCTCGTGACCAGGGAGACCGTCGGGGGAGTGGACCGGGTCGTACCGGTGGACCAGGCTGTCGGAGACCAGCTCACGCTCGATCGCGTTCAAGGTGGACCGCCACAGTGGGTCGCTCGGCGTGACGAAGCCGACTGCCGGCATGGCGAGCAACGCTGCGTCCAGCACGGTCTCGTCGTACGCCTGCACGAAGGTGCCGCGATCCCGGTCATATCCACGGTCCATGACCTGGTTGTAGATGCGGTTGCGTTGCTCGGTCCAGGAGGTGATGTCGCCGGGGCGGCCGGTGCGGGTGGCGAGGCGGATGGCCCGGTCCAGCGCGACCCAGGACATCACCCGGCCGAAGGTGTAGTTGCGGGGGTGGTGGCGGCTTTCCCAGATGCCGGCGTCGGCCTGGTCCCAGTGACCGCAGAGCCAGTCGACGAGCCGGACGGTGCTCTTCCACACCTGGTGCGAGACACGGATGCCCTGCTCGTCAGCGAGATGCATGGCGTAGAGGGCCTCGCCGTGGATGTCGAGCTGGAGCTGGTCGGCGGCACCGTTGCCGATCCGCACCGGCCGCGAGCCGCGGTAGCCCTCCAGGTGGTCGAGAACATCCTCGTGCAGGTCGGAGGAGCCGTCCACCCGGTACATGATCTTCAGTGGATCCCGGTGGTCGCCGGCCTCGCGGATCCGCTCGTCCAGCCAATCCATGTACCGGCTCACCTCCTCGGTGAAGCCGAGGCCGAGCAGCGCGTGCACCGAGAACGACGTGTCCCGTACCCAGGTGTAGCGGTAATCCCAGTTGCGGGTGCCGCCGATCAACTCGGGCAGCGCGGCCGTGGGCGCGGCGATCATCGCACCGGTCGGCGCGTACGTCATGAGTTTCAGCGTGATCGCGGAGCGCTCGACCATCTCCCGCCAGCGGCCGGTGTAGCGTGAGCGTTCAAGCCAGCGCCGCCAGTAGTCCCGGGTCCACTCGAATATCCCCTGGACCTCTTCCGGCGAGATGATCCGCGGCTCCGTGCCGGCGGTCTCCAGAACCACCCCGCCGCTGTCGCCCTCGTTGAGGGTGCCGTACGCGACCAGGTCGCCGCCCTCATCGCGGATGTCGCCGCGCTCGGAAATCAACTGCCGCACCGGGTCGACCGGGTTGAACGTCAGCGTCGCCGACCGGCTGCGGAAGACGTAGCCGTTGCGGTGGCGTTCCAGCTGATGCCCTTCACGGGCGTAGTCGAACCGCGGCCGGCACTCCAAGCGGAAGCGCATGCTGCCCCGGACCATGGTGACGAGGCGGACCAGGCGGTGCGCGTCGGTGGCCCGCTCGCCGGTGACCGGCATGAAGTCCATCACCTCGGCCACGCCGTCCGCGCTGATGAACCGGGTGATCAAGATGGGTGTGCCGGGGAGGTAGAGCTGTTTGGTGACGTACCGCACGTCGTGCGGCGCGATACGGAAATAGCCACCCTTCTCCTTGTCCAGCAGCGCGGCGAAGATGCTCGGCGAGTCAAAGCGCGGCGCGCAGAACCAGTCGACCGTCCCGTCACACGTCACCAGCGCGGCAGTCTGCAGGTCGCCGATGAGTCCGTGATCCTCGATCGCCGGATAGCTGTCCACGTCTCTCCCCGGTTCGGCTGCGTCCTGCGCATCGAACCTAGGGGAAGAATTGTCGAGTTTGGTGTGATTGGAGCTCAGCCACCCTGTCGCGGCGCGCCCGACGCGGTACCAGCCTCGCGCCGCCCGGCTTCCGCTTGGCTGAGATGAGCACGTCGGTGCGAGGCCGGACCAAGTGCGCCGCCGCGCGCCCTGGAAGTCACCATGATCAGCGAGCCAGCACCGGCGAGGCCGGCCAACCCGAACACGCCGACGGAGGCGATGAGCGCGGGTACCGCATGCACCGGTAGCGAGTTGGGCGCTGTCGCGTCAGGCGGGTGCGATCAGGACGCCGTCGTCGTCGCGTACGGCGATCGCCTCGACCGGGCACGACTCGGCGGCGTCGATCACCGTCTCGGTCGGTTCGACGGCCGCCGCGATCGGGGTGGCCAGCCCCGACTCCATCCGGAAGTGGGCCTGCGCCATGCCGACGCAGCTGCCCGAGCCGATGCAGCGCCGCGCGTCGACCTCGATCCGCCAGCCGGCGCTCACCAGGTCACCGGCATCCGGGCCAGACCTCGGACGATCATCCCGCTCTTCCAGGTGAGCTCCGGCTCGGGCACGGCGATCCGCAGCTCGGGCAACCGGGCGACCAGGGTGCCGATCCCGACCTGCAGCTCCATCCGGGCAAGCTGGGCACCCAGGCAGTGATGCACACCGTGCCCAAAGCCGATGTGCGGATTGGTCTCGCGGCCGAGATCGAGTCGATCGGGGTCGGCGAAGACGGTCTCGTCCCGGTTCGCCGAGGAGAGCGAGCCGATCACTGGTTCCCCGGCCCGCACCAGCACCCCACCGACCTCGATGTCCTCGGTGGCGTACCGTGCGAACGCGGACGCCACTCCGAGCGGGACGTACCGCATCAGCTCTTCGATCGCGGTCGGCACCCGGGCCGGCTCGGCCCGCAGCCGAGCCAGCTGGTCCGGGTGGGTGAGCAGGACGTACGCGAAGTTGGGCAGCTGGGTGACGGTGGTCTCGTGACCGGCGGCGAGCAGTCCGGCGGCGAGCTGCACGACCTCCTGCTCGGTGAACCGGTCCTGGTGCTCGTCGCGCGCCCGCACCATCGCGCAGATCAGGTCGTCGGTGGGCTCCCGGCGCCGCTGCTGGACCAGCTCCCCGATGTACCTGTACAGGTTGTCGAGGTACTCGTGGATCTGCTCGGGTGACAGCGAGGTGGTCGAGACGATCGCCTCCGACCAGACGTGGAACAGGTGCCGGTCGGCGAAGGGCACCCCGAGCAGCTCACAGATCACCTGGATCGGCAGCGGAGTCGCGAAGTGCTCGACCAGGTCGGCCGGTGGTCCGGCTGTCACCATGGCGTCGATCAGTTCGTCGGCGATCTGCCGGGTCCGGGGTCGGAGCTGCTCGACCCGGCGTGCGGTGAACGCCTTGGCGACCAGCCGCCGCAGCCGCGTGTGCCCCGGCGGATCCATGGACAGGATGCCGCCCTCGATCTGCCTCGGGGTGAGCCGCGGCTCGTCCCGGCCGACGCTGGCCGCCCGACTGAACCTCGCGTCACCGAGGACGGTCCGTACGTCGACGTACCGGGTCGCGAGCCACGCCTCCTCGCCGAACGGTAGCCGTACTCGGGTGAGTGGCTCGACGCGCCGCAGTTCGGCATAGAGGGGGTCGAGGTTGAGCCGGTCGGGAGGGCTGAACGGGTACGGTCGCGCGGCGACCCTGGCAACGTCTGGCATTGGTCAACCCCCAAAGCAGACCGAATCACCCGCAAGGTGGCCGGATGATCAACCGATGGTGATGCCTCGACCGCCGATCGTAGTGAAGAATATGGATCAGTGCCAGTGCGCTGCCTCGTGGGGGTCCGCCACGCGAGTCGTCGATGACCTCGGGTTCAGCGGCCGGTCCACGGCTGGATGATCGTAAAGGTCGATGATCCCGCGCATCTTCGCGGTGAATTCGGGGTCCGTGCCGGCCTTCCACGTCAGGGTGGTCTGCAGTGGGTCGTGGCGGCGATCCATCGCCCGAACGTAGCGAGTCCTGGGGTGGGCAGGGATGGGCAGCCCGCATTGCGGGCCGGGGCGCGGAGGTCGGGGATCATGGGATTAATCGTGAAAAGAATCCACTCTATCCCGAATTGCCATAGCTGCGGCTAAAACGTGCCTCTATCGGCGAATCTGTCGAATACGCTACAACTCGCCCGTGACGTAACGCTAAGTCACAGTCAAGTAGCTCTGGGTGTATCTGGGGCGGCTCTCTGGAGGGGTCATGAGCAACAACCGACGGCTGCGGCGGGGGCTGAAGCAGGGCCGCGCCGCTTCAGGGCTGAGCTCTGCCCTGATGGTAGTCGGGATGACGGGTGGACCCGCAGCCGCAGCGCAACCCGTGGAAGCGAACCCGTCGGCCCAGCGTGTGCACATCGGTACTCCCGGACCGCTCGGCCAGTACGGCGGGTGGCCGTCGTACTGGCCGACTGTCCGCCAAGACGGAGACGGACCGGACGATTCGTGGGATCACTACCCTAAAAAGTCGAAGGGGTACGGCCCCCAGGGCTGGCAGGGCCCGTGGGCTGGGCACGACGGGGGCAAGCACCGCTCACATGGCTTCAAGGGCACCCAAGGCCCCCAGGGTGTTCAAGGCGCCCATGGAGCTCGGGGTGCGCAGGGCATTCAGGGTGACGTGGGTGCGCAGGG
>NZ_FNYV01000004.1 GCF_900109115.1 Micromonospora phaseoli | reverse complement strand
TGGGTCGTTTGCGGGGTGGGGTGAGTAGGTCGGCGATGGCGGCGATGGCGGTGGGTACGAGGCGGTAGTAGGCCCATACGCCGCGCTTGTCGCGTTCGAGGAGGCCGGCTTCGGTGAGGATGCGGAGGTGGTGGCTGACGGTGGGTTGGGAGAGGCCGAGTGGTGCGGTGAGGTCGCTGACGGATGCTTCGCCGTTGGGGGCGGATTGGATGAGGCTGAGTAGGCGGAGTCGGGCGGGGTCGGCGAATGCTTTGAGGACTCCGGCGAGTTTTTCGGCGTCGGCGCGTTTTATGGGTTCGCCGGCGAGTGGTGAGATGGCTGGTGAGGCGGTCTTCGCTGTTTTCACGTCGTCCATGGTGCCATCAACGCCATCGATCGTCCGGTGAACCGAAAGCACAGGTGAGCGGGAACACCAATCGAGCGGCAGTCGGGATTCCTCGCGTCAAGCATGAGGATTTCGCACGACAGTCAATGCCACGTCTCGTCGCCCCGCAGATTTCGTACTGCGTTCGGGGCGGGTGGCCAAACCAATATTTCGACAAGTATCAGTCGGCGTGGCATCAGCACCGTCGCCCGCACCCCGCCCCAGACCCGTGCCCGCCTGCACCGGGGGGAGCACGACGGCACCGGCAGTGGTGGCAGCGCCGGTGGTCTGTACCGAGCGGTCACGACCTGGCTGCGACCGGTTCGGACGGACGGCGCCACCCCGTACGAGGTGGCGCCGTCCACGCGAATGCCTGGCGTCTCTCCAGTTCGCGCACCGTCACTGGCGGCGGATGTTCTCCTTGGCCTCTGCCGCCTGCCCGCGCAGTTCCCCGGTGGCGGACTGTCCCTGCTCACGCACTGCCGAGGCGCCACTGGCCGCCCGGTCCTTCACCGCGTCGGCTGCGTCCTGCGCGGGCTGGCGTAGGTTGTCCTGCATCTGGTGGGCAGCGGAGTTCAGCTGTTGCTTGATCTCCTCGGAGTGCTCGGTCACCTTGCCCTTCGCCTGACCGGCGGCCCGTCGCTCGGGCTCGGACGGCGGCAGCAGGGAAGAGATCAGAGCACCGAGCCCGAACGCGATGAGTCCAGCGGCCAACGGACTGCCCTGGGTGCCCTCGCGCTGTTTCTGCTGAAGCGTTCCCACCGTCTCCCTGGCCTGGGACCCGGCCGCGGCGACCTGGTGGGCAGCCGACGAGGTCTTCGCGCGGCTGATCTGACCCGTGTGGGCAGCGCCGCCCATGATCCGATCTTTGATCGCGGATAGCCGGCCCCGCGTGTCGTGCATCTTTCGGCTGGCGACCCGACGCGGATCGACCTTGTCGGTCAACACGTCCACATCGCCGCTGAGACGGGCGCGGGTGACCTCGATATCGGAGCGGATGTCATCTGGATCGGCTGTCACCGTTATTCCTCCCTGCCTGCTGTCGGTCGGTGAAGGCGCCCGGGATCCTGCGGGCCGTTTCGGTGGTACGGGGTAGACCGGCTTGCACCCGACGAAGCCGACCGCGCGCCACCGTGAACAGGACCGCGCCGATGACGGCCCACACTCCGGCGACGATCAGCGCCGCCCACCCCTGATCCATCACGTTCGCCAGCGCCCACCAGAGCGCGTACGACAGGAACAGCAGGAGCATGAACCCCGCTAGTGCGGCGCCACCGAACATGCCGGCGGCTTGACCGGCGGTGCGCACCTCCTGACGTACCTCAGCCTTGGCGAGTTCAACCTCCTGACGCACGAGCGTGGCCATGTCACGGGTGACGTCACCGAGCAGTTCACCGAGGGATGCCTGCGTCCGGTCGGGCGGAGCGTCGGCTCGGCCTCGTGGCGAGGCACTCATGTGCCCACCTCACCCCGGTAGGACGGCGGAGGTTGTTGTTCCGCGGGCCCGCCGGCACCTGCCTCGCCGTCGGCGGCGAGGCTGCGGGTCAATCGACCGGCCAGCATCCCGGCCACCGCCGCCCCAGCCAGGAACAGACCGGGCCGGCGGCGCGCGAAGTCGCGTACCTCCGCCACCACCGCCCCGGGCTCCCGCTCGTCCAGCCATTCCGCGGCCCGGTGGGCCTGCTCCGCCGCCTGTCGGGCCAGGTCACCGGCAAGCCCGTGCCGCTCGTCCCGGCTGGACATCGACTCCAGTTCGTCGCCCAGTGACCGGAGCCCGGCGGCTGCGCGTTTCTGCTGGGTGTCGGCCTGCTGGTTGAGTTGGTTGGCGGCCTCGCCGAGCAGGTGGCGCACCTGCCGGTTCGCCTCTGCGGCAGTGGCCTTGCCCTCCTCGACCGCACCGTGCGCCACCTCGCCGCCCGCATGCTGCACGGTGTGCGCGGCCGCGGGTGCCTGCGACCGAGCCGCCTGCACCTTCGACTGGGCGCCGCCCGTTGTCGGGCTCTGTTGCTTGGTCATCTGTGTGCCCCCTCTGTGGGCGGAACCAGATCGGTCAGCCGGATCGGCGGATACCCCAAACCGCGCAGCTCACGCCCCTTCCAACCAGGGCTGCCCACTTGTTGATCAATGGACGGGAGTGGCGGTCGAGGTGCTCGCCGAGCGGTGCATCGACCCTCGGCGACGGCGAAGCACCGGGGGCTCACAGCAGGCCGGCGATGCCGGCCATGGCAGCTGCCTCCGTCCGGTTCGACACCCTGAGCTTGCGCAGCAAAGCCGCGGTCATCCACTTGACCGTGCGGTCGGACAGGTGCAGCCTTTCGGCGATCTCCACCGTCCGGCAGCCCTTGGCAATAAGCTGGAGTAGCTGGCGTTCGCCGTCGTCGAGTACGGCCGTCGCGGGCAGGCCGCCCTGCGTCGGCCGGAGCATGGCGTTCAGCAGTCCTGCGGGCAGCACGGCCCATCCGTCCAGCACCGCCATCAGCGGCGGCAGCAGTTCTTCCGGTTCGCTGCTCTTCGGTAGGTAGCCGTCAGCGCCGGCCCGCAGAGCCTGGGCCATGAGGTCGGTCTCGTCCAGACCAGAGAACGCGACGACCCGGACTTTCGGTGTGGTCCGTCGGATAGCGGCGATGGCGCGGATCCCGCCGGGCGGAGGCATGTGCAGGTCGACCAGGGCCAGATCGGGTAGACAGCGGCGGACCAGGGCAGCGGCGGCGGCCGCGTCGCCCGTCGAGCCGACGACGCGTGCCCGCCCCTGAGTGCTGGCGGGGAGCAGCAGTTCGAGGCCACGGACGAAAAGAGGATGGTCATCGACCAACACGAGGCGGAGTGTCGCCGACTGGGGCACGTGGGGCCGTTTCCCGATCGTGGCCCGATCATGCCCTCGACTCCGGAGAACGGCAGTCCCGTCGGAAACGGAGTGTCGGCCGATCTTGGCACCCACTCGCTGATGCTGCGGACGCTCTGTCATGAGCTGCGGTCCCCGATCGAGTCGCTGCGCGCGTTGACCAGGGCTCTGGCCGACGAGCCGGGAGCGCTCGACCCGGCGCGACGACAGGACGTCGCGGTGCTGGCGCATCAGCAGGCGACGTATCTGGAGAGTCTGTGGCGGCGCGCGACGTCGGTGCTGCAGAGTCTGGCGGAGCCGGTCGACCAGCCGGTACCGCTGGCCGATGTGTTGCTGGTCGCGGTTGCGTCCGTAGCGGCGCCCCGGTTGATGGTTCGGCTGAGCAACGGTGCCAGCCGGCGGCTGGTACCTGCCCACCGGGTTCGTCAGATCCTCGTCAACCTGGTGGACAACGCCCTGCGTCATGGCCCCACCGAAGGCCGGGTACGGGTGTCTGCCACGGTGCGGGCGGACAACCTGGTGCTGGTGGTGACGGACGAGGGAAGAACCTGTCGGCCTTTGCTGGACGCGCTGCGCCGCACCACGCCGCCTCCGGGTATGTCCGGGCTCGGACTGTGGATCGTGCGGCATCTGGTCACCGCCGACGGCGGCACGATCACCGCATCTCGTAACGATCGCGGGGTCGCGGTCCGGGTGGTGCTGCCCGCACCGTAAGGTGCTGCCCGCACCGTGAGGTGCCGCCCGCCCGGAGCCCATCGGCCCCCGGAAGACAAGCACCGGCAGGTCCGGGTCAGTCGAGGAGTGCGAGCAGCGCCAGCCCGACGAGGATCGCCGGGATTGTGGTGACCACGGTTGCCGTGGCGGCAGCGCGGCGGCGCAGGGCGGCGAGCGGTATCAGGGCGTCGCCGTCCTGGCTGATGGCGTTGGCCACGAGGGCTGTCACGGGAAGCCCACCGGCGACGAACGTGCTGGTGAAGACGATCTGGACGGCACACCCGGGGATGAGTCCGATCAGCGCGCCGACGAGTACCCCGATCGCCCCGGCGAGCGCCAGCTGTGAGCCGTCGAAGCCGGTGGTGCTGCTGAGAAGCTGCCAGCCCAGGTAGGCGACCGCGACCCAGACGGTGATGAACGAGGCCTCGTGTGCGCTGTGCCGCATTGCCTCCCGCCTGCTCTGGGGCGTGGCGGTGTCAACGGTGTCGTCGGCGAGCCGACCCCGGGCGTTGGCGAAGACGAGAAGCGCGATGAGGGTGCCGCAGCAGCCAAGGGCGAGGTAGGGGTCGATCCCGCCGAGTGCGCGGGCGAGCTGCTGCGGATCGACGGCGTGGAACACGACCGGCACGGACACCAGGAAGGCCGGGGTGGTGAGGCCCCAGAAGGCCAGTGAGATCCGTGCCGGCCGCGGCGGCGGTGCGGCGGCTGCCCGGGGTCCGGACGGTGGCGCTGGCTCGGGGCGGGTGGCCAGCACCAGCCCGGCTCGGCTGGCGACGCTGGCCGGGCCGTCCACGGCGGGCGGTCGGCCAAACCCACCAGGCGATGTGGATGCGTACCCGGATGCGATGGGCCGTCGCCGGTCGGCACGCCACGGCCACCCGGGCAGTGCCCTCGCTGGCTCGACGCCGAGCAGGTCGACGGCGTACCCGGTGGCCAGACCGACGGCGAAGAGCAGAGCGTGGATCTTGAGGGCGAACTCGGGATCCGCGGCGATTATCACCCAGGAGGAATCGCCCATCGTCGCCGCGAGGGCGGCCACGGCGGTCCCGAACGAGACCTTGCCGCGCGCGTACAGGGGCATGAGAATGATCGCGCCGCCGCAGCCGGGAGTGACCCCGAGCAGCGCGCCGACCAGCGGCCCGAGCCGGGGGCGACGGGTGAGACCGTCGGTGACCCGGTCGCCATACCGCCAGCGCAGCCAGCCGAAGAGCGCGACCATGACCGCGACATAGACTCCGACCTGCATGAACGCGTCCGCCAGCGGGCGCGCCAGAAATTCGATCATGACGTTGTCTCCCCGGTGGGCGTGCTGGTCCGCCACCGCGACGACGGACCAGCACGGCGGAACGGTTAACCGACGTCAGTCGGCTGATCAGTTGCCGAGCGGCGGGGTGCAGTGCAGTCGCGGGTCGCCGGGGGGTAGCTCCGGGGCACCCGCGTGCGCCGTCGGGGTCGACTGGTAGCTGAACTGTCCCTTGCCGTCCGGGGTCGGGCCGGAGGCCCACCGTCCCTCGGCCGCCTCCTCACCGGAGGAGAAGTCGATGTACTGGTAGGCGAACTGGTTCTCCTGCTCAGCGTCGAGGAATGCCTCGGGGACCGGCATCTCTTCCAGGCCGTCGTCCTTGAGCTGTTCGATGGCGGCGAGCCACATGTTCTGGTGCATGGTGTCGCGGGCCAGCAGGAAGCGCAGCAGCTGCTTGACACCCGGATCGTCGGTCATGTGGAACAGTCGGGCGACCTGCAGCCGGCCCTGTGCCTCCGCGGTGACGTTGAGGTGGAAATCGGCGAGCAGGTTGCCGCTGGCGGTGATGAAGGCACCGTTCCACGGCACCCCGTTGCTGTCCGCCGGCAGTGGGCCGCCGCCGGAGTGGATGAAGTGTGCTGGATTCGCCCCGGCGTAGATCGCGGTCAGCATCGGATTGTCCTCGGCGGCCGCCTCCTGTATCGACAGCGGTGCGCTGTCCAGCAGGCGGGCGATCATCGTGCAGATCATCTCGACGTGGCCCATCTCCTCGGTGCCGACGTCGAGTAGCAGATCCTTGTA
This sequence comes from Micromonospora phaseoli, assembly GCF_900109115.1. Lineage (GTDB taxonomy): Bacteria > Actinomycetota > Actinomycetes > Mycobacteriales > Micromonosporaceae > Micromonospora > Micromonospora phaseoli. The sequence goes on along the minus strand of NZ_FNYV01000004.1, from coordinate 585,859 downwards.
CTTGCCGGGCAGCCGGCAGTTCCAGCCCTGGAAGAGGTACTGGTTGGCGACGGTCATCTCGCCCCACTTGCCCCCCAGCACCTCCTGGAGGCGGCGGGCGAAGGCGGCGTCGGGAGCATCCGGCTTGGCCTCGAACTGCAGGTCCTTGACATGGCTGAACACGGCGTCCTCCTTGTGTCGGTGGCGTCCGTGCGCGTACCCGTTGCTCCGGCCCCAGGGGGCCAACCGGCGGCCCGGTGGGGTCAGCGAGCCGCAAGGCCGTGCGGGCCGTGGGACCTGCTCCCGCGGGCCCGGCGGCGAGCCTTACCGCCCGCTACCCCCGCCGGGCGAACACCGCTCCCGCCGCTGCCGCGGCGGCGACGAACCCGGCGAGTACGGCAAGCGCCTGCGGCAGGGTGGCACCTCGGTCGGCAGCCGCGGTCGGCGTCGGGTTGCCGGTCGCGTCGGGGTGGGCCGCAAGGACGGCGTTGGTGGCGACCAGCCGGGGCGCGGGATGTTCGCTGTCGGCCGTGATGTCGATCCAGGCGTACGACCCGCCGTCGGCGCACCGCTGCAGCGCGGGGAAGTGCAGCGTGTCGCCCGGGCGGGCGACGATCCGAACCGTGACACCCAGCTCGCCGGTCTCCAGGCCGGCTCCGGTGAACGTGACGCGGTCACCGGCGACCCCGGCGGACCAGCCGCCCGGCGTGACGGTAGCGGTCGCGGTCACTCCGGTCGGCAGGGTGACGACCATTTCGGTGGTGGGTGAGTCGTCGCAGCTGTGGTCGAAGCCGAACGTCAGGGTCGCGGTGCCGTCGCCGTTCGGCTGCGCCCCGGCCACCTCGACGTGCGCGGCGGCGGGTGCGGTACCCAGCGCCAGGTAGGTGATCACGGTTGCTGCCGCCACCACAGACGCCCGGGTCCACCGGCCCGCGCTCATCGGACGTCCACGGTGAACCGGCCGACCGGGCTGTCGTACTTGGACGTGCGCACGCTGACCTGGACCACCCAGGAGCCGGCGAGGGGCAGGTCGACGACCGCCTCGTAGCGACCCGGACCGGTGTGCGCGAGCGTCCGCTCCAGCGGACCGACGTCCATCGCGGGCAGCAGGACCGTCAGCTTCGGTTCGTCGACCGGGACGACGGGTTGACCGGCTGCGTCGAGCAGTTCCAGCTCCATCGAGTTCACTCCTACCGTGCCCGGAGTGAACCGGGCCAGCGCCCGGCCCGGCCCGAGCGGCGCCTCCACCACGAGCGGGTGGTCTCTGGTGTCCACGGGGCGGGGGGCGGGATCGGTGACCGGGCTCTGCGTTACCAGAAACCCGGTCGCGGCGACGACGGCGACCAGCAGTGACGCCTCGAACCGGACGGTGCGGCGCAGCAGCCGCCACGCCTTGGGCGGGCCGTCGTCGCGGTCGGCGGCCACGATGCGGGGCACCAGGCGGAACCGGTTGTGCGCGGCGACGGCGAGGACCACGGCGGTCAACCCGACCTTGGTGAGCAGGGCAAGGCCGTACGGGGTGCTCCACAGCGCCTCCCACGACCGCAGGATGCGCCAACCGAGCAGCAGGCCGGCGACGCCGAGCAGGGCGACGAGGACAGCGGCGGTGCGGGAGAACGCCGACACCGTCCGCGCCGCCGCGCCCGCCGTCAGGTCGGCCGAGCGGGTGAGTACCCAGGGCAGGGCGGCCAGCCCGCCCAGCCACACGCCGGCGGTCGTCACGTGCAGGATGTCGGCCGGGACGAGCAGCCAGGTCGGGCCGTACGTGCGGGTGTGCCCGACCAGGGCGACCGCGCCCCACGCGAGGGCGACGCCGGCGAACGTCACGGAGGTCAGCGCCGTTCGTCTGGCGGTCGACGCCGGGGTGGGTTCCGCGTCGGCCGTGGTCTCCGCGGATCGGGGGGACCACGTCCGGTTGGTTGCCCACAGCGCTGCGCCCAGGCCGATGACCACCAGCAGGGAGCTCAGGCCCTCGTCCGAGGAGAGGCCGGCCCTCCACAGTGAACTGTCGACCAGGCCGGCCAGGTGCCGGCCGTCCTGCCAGGCCGGGACGGCCGGCACCAGGACCAGCCGCGCCAGCACGGTCAGTCCCGCCGACCAGCCGGCGAGCCGCAGCAGCCGGCGTCGCAGGACCGGTGCGTCGGTGCGCAGCATGACCAGCAGGAAGACCAGCAGGCCCGCGCTGACCAGCAGGCCGAGGTAGGCGGCGGCCTCGGCCGCCTGGCGCAGGAGGTCCAGCGCGGGGCCCGGACGGCTCACCGGCACTGGCACGGCCGCCGTGTTCGGCGCGCCGACGGCGAAGCTGAACCCACCCGACACGGGATGGCTGTCGGCCGAGATCACCCGGAAGGTCACGATGTAGGTGCCGTCGGGAAGGTTCGGCGGAACGGCGAGGAGCACCGTCGTGTCCACCGACCGGCTGTCGGCGGAGACCTCGTCACCGGCCGCGTCGAGGAGTCGGACCCCACCCGGGCGTACCGTCACCGGCTCGTTGAAGGTCAGCGTGACCTCGGCCGGGACGGTCGCCAGCACGGCCCCGTCCGCCGGGTCGGTGCCCAGCAGGACCGCGTGGGCGGCCGCGGGCGCCGCCGGGACGACGGCGGCCACCAGGCCGAGCAGGCCGGCGAGCCCGGTGGACACCGTCCACCGCGCCCACCGGCCCGGACTCGACCATCCCGCCGCCGGGGTGCCGCGTGGCCTCACCTGCGCCGCCGGCCGGTCAGGCGGCTTTACGGGTACGCAGCAGCGCGAGCCCGCCGGTCACCAGACCCAGCGCGCCGAGCACCAGGGCGATCCAGCCGACCACTCCGGTGCCGTTGCCGCTGGACCCGGTGGTCTGGCTCACCGGCTGGGCCGCTGGCTGCGGGCTGGCGTCGGCGGGCTCCGCCTTCGCGGTGAGTACGAAGCTCGGCGCGGGGTGCTCCAACTCGTCGGCGTCCTGTCCGGCGGCGGGCAGCTCCACCCAGGGCGTCTCACCCTGCTCGCAGGTCTGCACGGCGGGGAACGCCAGCGTCTCGCCGGGGGCGTCGGGCAGCTTCAGCGACAGCTCGAAGGTGTCCCGCAGATCGTCCGCGAGCGGCGTCTTCGCGGTGTAGACGACCTCGGCGACCCGCTGGGTGACCTCGTTGCCGTGGCTGTCCTTGACTGGCGGATTCAGGTCCGCCATGACCTTCTGCACCGTCCAGTTCGGATTCACGGTCGGGGTGACCGAGACGATCTGCTCGGGAATCCTGATGGAGACCTTCGTCGTGGCGGATCCGTCGCAGCCGTGCGGTACGCCGAGCGTCAGCACCGTGTAGGAACCTGCGGTGGTGACCGACGGGCTGACCGTGACGTGCGCGCCGGCTGGCGACCCGGTGAGCGCCACCGTGGCAGCGGCGAAGAGTCCGAGCGCACCGATCCGCGCGATCTGGCGACGTGTCTGAGCCATGGCGGGACGACCTTTCGGGGGGACGGTGCCGAGACCCGTCGCTGCGGCACGCACATTCGTCTAGTCGCGGCAACCCGCCCCGAGTTCCCGCTCGGCCCCCGAATCTCAGAATGTGGCTGGCCCGGTCCACCAGGAGGCCGTCACCGCCACACGGTCACCCGGCTGGCCACCAGCGCCTTCTGCCCCTCGAACGGGCGGTACGCCTCCCGGTCGGACAGGCGGTGGTGGGCCGCGAGGTCACGGTACGAGAAACGGACGACCGTACCCTCGACGGTGACCAACTGCGGCGGGGACGCATCGACGGCCTGCTCGGTCAGCACGAGGAGCGTGCCCTCGGTCAGGTCGACGTCCCGTACCACGAGCGCGTCGTCGACGATCCGGTCGACGGCCGCGGTGACGGTCATCTGGTCGCCGACCGCGACCCGCGTCAGAGTGCTCGGCGGGCTCGTAGCCCCGGGCCGGGCTGGCGGGTCGGCCACCGGCTCGTGGGTGCAACCTGTGACGACCAGGACGGCCGCCAGGCCGGTGGCGATCGCCGCCCGTCGGATGCCGTGCTGGTTGGTCATGCTCATCGCCTCCCTCGTCACGCCGCCGAAAAGGTGCCTGTTCCCAGAGATGCCCGGGGGAATGACGGCAGCCGCGCGAACGCATGACGGTCGCGTGACATTGCGGCATCGGACCGTGTCAGCCGATTGACCAGCGTTTTCCTCGTCCGGGCCGGGGGTAGCGCGATAGTCGACCGGGCGGTGATCGCGGCATGAGCCGCCCACGAGGTGCCCCGCGTCCGGCCCAGGACACGAGCATCCCGGCGCTGGGAACGGTTACTGCGGTCGAGGGTCGTCGTGTTGCCCGCCGATGGTGGGGTTGGCCCGTGCGGGCGGGTGGACGGTGATGTCCTGGGTGACGGAGGCCACGCGCAGTCCGTGTTCGGCTAGGCGGTCCAGGACGCGGCGGGTGACCTGGTCCTTGACCTGACGAGCGGAGCGCACGGGCACGACGAAGCGTGCGGTCAGCTCCACCCAGTTCGGGGTGGCCCGGACGAAGACCCGCGCGTCGACCTCTGCTTCGGCGACGGGGTATCGGTGCCGCATCTGGCTGATCGCGCGCTGCGCCTCGGCGGTGGCGGAGGTCGATTCGGCCTCCTCGTGCAGGATCCGTTCGGCCAGGTGCCAGTCCGACTGGTACGGGATGGGCAGGGTGAGTTCCTCCCAGAGGTGATCGAGCACGGTACTGCTGTTGTAGACGGGCGTGGTGAACACGAACCGGTTGGACAGGGACACGACCCGCCCGGTGTACTGCCGTCCCCGGATCCAGGACTCCGGGTCGGTGGACGACCCGCTCTCCAGGATCCGGGTACGCAGCGGCGTGATGTCGAGGACGTCGCCGCGTACGCCGCACATCTGGATCCGATCGCCCACCCGGTACTGGCGTCCGGTGAGGATGCTGATCCAGCCGGCGAACGCCCCGATGACCTCCTGCATCGCCAGGGCCAGGCCAACGGCTGCCAGACCGACGACCAGGCCGATCCGCCCGGCGAACGGTCGCCAGAGAACGGCCAGACCGATCAGCAGTACCGCGACCGTGACGTAGTGCAGCGCCTTACGCAGGTAGTAGCGGTTGTGCGCGTCGTCCACCCGGCGGGTGGACAGGCGGCCTGCGATGATCGCGAGCAGGACCGCCACCACGATCATGGCGATGCTGGTCACCAGCCGGCCGGTCACCGTGCGGGTGTCCCACATCGCATCGAGGAATGCATCCATGGGTTGTCCCGGTGTCACTGATGATGCGTCGCCCTGACCCTAGACGCGGGCCCAGGAGCCTGGCCGGTGTTTCCGTGGCCTTCCCCCGCTCGGGCACGGTCAGGCGATCGCGTCGGTCGCCGTGCTGATCATCGCCGGCCGACCACCGCAGATCGAGACCAGGGCCATGGTGAACGAGGCGAACAGCCCGACGCGGGGATCCACCCCGGCCAGGATGGAGAAGCTGATCGCCTCGGGAATCAGTGCCGGGCATCCGGGGCTCGACGTGGTGCCGGCTAGCCTGGAAGACAGTCGACCGGTGGACCGGACTGATCCTGCGCGCGATCCGCTACCGAGCGGGGCGACCCTGACGTGAGGGGTATTGTGCCGGTTCGGCGGATCGAGCAGAAGTGGGGTGGGGAGTGCCGGCGATGGCAACCACGACCGGCGTCGCCGCCGAGGCGGCCCGGCGGCGAACATTCGCGGTGATCTCGCACCCCGATGCCGGGAAGTCCACCATCACCGAGGCGCTCGCCCTGCACGCCCAGGTGATCGGGGAGGCCGGCGCGGTGCACGGCAAGGCCGGCCGCAAGGGTGTGGTCTCCGACTGGATGGCGATGGAGCAGCAGCGCGGCATCTCGATCACCTCCGCCGTCCTGCAGTTCGCCTACCGCGACCTGGTCGTGAACCTGCTCGACACCCCCGGGCACGCCGATTTCTCGGAGGACACCTACCGGGTCCTCACCGCCGTGGACTGTGCCGTGATGCTCCTCGACGCCGCCAAGGGCCTCGAACCGCAGACCCTGAAGCTGTTCGAGGTCTGCCGCGCCCGCCGGATTCCCGTCATCACCTTCATCAACAAGTGGGACCGTCCCGGCCGCGAACCTCTCGCCCTGCTGGACGAGATCGAACAACGGATCAAGTTGCGCCCCACGCCGGTCACCTGGCCGGTCGGCGTCGCCGGAGAGTTCCATGGTGTCGTCGACCGTCGCACCGGTCAGATGACCGCCTTCCGCCGCACCCCTGGCGGTGCCACCGCGGCCATCGAGGAGCACCTCGACCCGGAGCAGGCGGCGCGACGCTACGGCCAGGACTGGCACCGCACGATCGAGGAGCTGGAGCTGCTCGCCCTCACCGGGGCCGATCACGACCAGGCCGCCTTCGCCGCGGCCACCAGCACTCCGGTCCTGTTCGGCGCCGCGGTCGCCAACTTCGGCGTACGGCAACTGCTCGACGTCCTCGCCACCCATGCTCCCGCACCCGGCCCACGGCCCGACGTCACCGGCACACCGCGACCGGTCGATGCCCCGTTCGCCGGCTTTGTCTTCAAGATCCAAGCCAACATGAACAAGGCCCACCGCGACCAGCTCGCCTTCATCCGGGTCTGCTCGGGGCGGTTCACCCGTGGCATGAGCGTCACCCACGCGGGCACCGGCCGGCCCTTCGCCACCAAGTACGCCCAGCAGATGTTCGGCGCCAACCGGGAGACCATCGACGAGGCGTACCCCGGCGACGTGATCGGTCTGGTCAACGCCACCGCCCTCGGCATCGGCGACACCCTGCACGACGGCCCGGCCGTGACGTTCCCGCCGCTGCCGTCGTTCGTCCCCGAGCACTTCGCCGTGCTCCGGGCCGCCGACTCCTCCACCTTCAAACGCTTCCGCCGCGGCGTCGAACAGCTCGACGCCGAAGGCGTCGTCCAGGTCCTGCGCTCCGACCGCCGCGGCGAGCAGGCGCCCGTCCTCGCCGCCGTCGGGCCCATGCAGTTCGAGGTCGCCGTCGCCCGCCTCGACGTCGAGTTCGGTGTCACCACCCGGCTGGAACACCTGCCCTACCAGGTGGCCCGTCGCACCGACGCCGACAGCGAGGAACGACTACGCGGCGTCGGTGACGCCGAGGTGCTGACCCGTGTGCGGGACGGTGCCCTGCTCGCCCTGTTCACCAGCGGCTGGCGGATGCGTTCCATCGGCGACAGTCGCCCCGGTCTGACCCTGGACGAACTCCCCGCCGCCGGTTAGCCGCCGGCGGGTTCACACGCTCCGGCCGACGCCCGGCCGACCGCCCGGCCTACGCCGGGATCGCCTGCGGATCAGCGGCGGCGTCATGGGCCGCCATGGTCTCCTGCCGGCCGGATTCCTCGCGCAGGATGGCGCAGTGCAGCCAGGAGTCCGGGATGGCGAAGCCGTCCACGAGCGTCCGCAGGTGCGGACGCAGCTCCTTGAGCAGGCCGTTGACCACTGCGGTGATCGCCTTGGAGCGGGCCGGGGTGAGCCGGCCGTGCTCCAGGAGCCATCCCTTGTTGGCCTCGATGACGCTGAGCGCGTAGAGGTCACAGACGCGGGAGAGCAGCGCCCTGACCGCCGGGTCCGTGGTGTTCTCGATGCCGGCGACGAACGCCTCCAGGGTGACCCGGTCGATGTGTGCGGCGGCGACCGTGAGGACATGGTCCTGGACGTCGTTGAAGATGTCGAAGGGGTGGTCCTTCTTGGCAGCCGCACCGTTGCGGAGGCGGCGGATGGCGCCTTCGAGGAGGTGGTCCTCGCGGTCCTCGAACACCTTCAGCTGCCAGCCCCGGTCGGTGACGGCGATCTCCTCGTCGCGGCCGGGCACGGCGCTGATCAGCCGCTGGATGAGTGACCGCGCGGCGGTGCGCTCGAGCACCATCTCCCGAACCTGCTCGGCCACGAACGAGGCGCGTCCCCAGCCGTCCAGCGAGCCGAACTCGTCCCGGTAGCCGGTGAGCAGCCCCTTGGCCACCAGCTGTAGCAGGACCGTGTTGTCGCCCTCGAACGTGGTGAAGACGTCGGTGTCGGCCTTGAGACTGGGTAGCCGGTTCTCGGCCAGGTAGCCGGCGCCGCCGCAGGCCTCGCGGCACATCTGGATGGTGCGGGTGGCGTGCCAGGTCTGCGCGGCCTTGAGACCGGCGGCACGCGATTCCAGCTCCCGCTGCCGGTGCTCGTCGGGCGGGCCGTCGCCGCCCTGCACCTCATTGAGCGCGGCGACCAGTTCGGCCTGGGCGAAGGTCAACGCGTACGTGGTCGCCAGGGCGGGCAGCAGCTTGCGCTGGTGGGCCAGGTAGTCGTTGAGCAGTACCTCGCGCTCCGAGTCGGGCCGGTCGAACTGGCGGCGGACGTCGCCGTAGCGGACCGCGATGGTCAGCGCCGACTTGGTGGCCGCCGACGCGGCGCCGCCCACGCTTACCCTGCCGCGGACCAGGGTGCCGAGCATGGTGAAGAAGCGCCGTGAGTCGTTCTCGATCGGGCTGGAGTACGTGCCGTCCTGCGCGACCTGACCGTAGCGGTCCAGCAGCATGTCCCGCGGCACCCGCACGTGGTCGAAGCTGAGTCGCCCGTTGTCCACGCCGAGCAGGCCGGCCTTGGGCCCCGCGTCGCCGATGGTCACGCCGGGCATCGGGTTGCCCTGCGCGTCGCGGATCGGGACCAGCCACGCGTGTACGCCGTACCCCCGTCCCTGGGTGTTCAGCTGCGCGAAGACCACCGCCATCCGCCCGTCCCTGGCCGCGTTGCCGATGTAGTCCTTGCGGGCCGCCTCGTGCGGGGTGTGCAGGTCGAAGGTCTGCGTCTGCGGGTCGTACGTGCAGGTGGTGCGCAGCTGCTGGACGTCGGAGCCGTGGCCGGTCTCGGTCATCGCGAAGCAGCCGAGGGTCTTCGCGGAGACGATGTCCCGAAGGTGGGCGTCGTGGTGCCGCCGGGTGCCGAGCGCCAGGACGGCGCCGCCGAACAGGCCCCACTGCACGCCCGCCTTGACCATCAGGGACAGGTCGACCTGCGCCAGCATCTCGCAGGCGACGATCGACCCGCCGACGTCGGATCTGCCGCCGTACTCGGTGGGGAAGGCCGATGCGATACCCATCTCGACGGGTAGTTCGGTGAGCAACCGGCTGATCCGCTCACGTGCCTGGTCGCCGGTCTCGCCGTAAACCGGGAGGAAGCGGGCGTCGAGGCCGTCCCGGTGCGCGTCGCGGACCTCGGCCCACGGTCCGTCGAGCACTTCCTGCAGGCGGGCGAGGTCGATGGGGCCGGGCACGTGACTGAGCATGGTCACCTCGGGGAGGCTTGCGGGTACAGCTCGTACCCAGCCAAGCGTACCGATCCGCCCCGGTTGCCCGGTGAACAATGCGGCGGTGAGACTAGCGCCACCTCACCAGCAAGAACGACCTCTGTCAGGCGGCCATGTCGCATCGTCGTGCGCGATGAGTTGATGGTCATATCTCCTCCCGGCTGTGTTCCTGACCTCACGACCTCATGCCGCGACGTCGAGGTATATGCGCCCGGGGGTGCCCGGAATCTCCCCGACTCGGAACCCGACCACGTCATCGAGCCCGAGTGCGACGTTCAGGACCCCTTCGTAGTCGCCGTTGACGACATAGCCGCGCAGCATCGGATATCCGAACGTCCTGCGCCGCGGCGTGACCGGGTCGCCGGTGTCGCTGTGAGCCTGAGCTGGTTCGAACCTGATCTGCAGGTACCGGCGGCCCGGCATCCGGACGGTGCGCCCGGAGGCATCTGCGGTGACGGTGTCGACGTAGCGGACCCGGTACCCGGGCAAACTCCCGGCGAAATCGAAGGTGATCCGGTCGTACCCGGAGTGCGTTGCCGACCTGATCCGCAGCAGTGTCGGCACCGGCGGTACCGGAACGGATCGGTCGATCGCGAGCGGACCGGTGCTCCAACCGGCCGATGCTTCGCTGCCTGGCCGGGTGGTCGGTGACGTCGTGTGGGTGCTCGGGTCGGTCGGCGCCGATGCACCTGGACTGCCGGTCTGGGCCGGGCCGGCGTTGTCGTGGCCGCGGTTGCCGCAACCGCCCAACACACCGGCAGTCGCGATGCACAACAGTGCGGCGGTGACTGCCCTGCTCAACCGCCTCATTACCCTCGCCTCCCCGGCCTGGGCTGCGATCTCCCGATGGATTCCGGCACCTTCCAGCGTGGCCGATGCGGCCCACCGCCAGCCAGGGCCGGTCGGGCTCTGTCCTGGGTCCTTCGCCTCTGCGGGGCCGCGCCAGGCCGACATCTGCTCTCGCCACGGCCGGATGCTCGTGCAGGAGGTTGCGCCGGGTCTGTGGCTGCACGGCTCGTCGGTCGGATTCGTGAGTTGTCCTCCGGCCTGTTCCGGTGCGCGCTGAAAGGCCCGTCGGGACGGGCCGATCGGCCCTGCCCGGTCTGGGGGCGGCGAGTTCGGATGGAGATGACGACGAGACGACAAGGAGGTCGTGATGTCGACAATCGCACGCTTCAGGGGCGGCGCGTTGGCGCCGTTCGACTGGGCCAACCTCTCCCTGTTCCCGCTGCTCGCGCAGGGCATCCGGGTCGAGGACTACCTGGCAGATGACCAGTACGTCATCCGTGCCGAGATGCCCGGGGTCGACCCGGCCAAGGACGTCCGGATCACCGTCGCAGACGGCGAACTGCGGCTCGACGTGGCGCGCAAGGAGTCCACCCACCTGGACAAGACCCGCTCCGAGTTCCACTACGGGACCTTCTTCCGGATGATCCCGCTGCCGAGAGGCGTCGTGGAGAAGAGCATCACCGCCCGATACGTCGACGGGATCCTTGAGATCACGGCGAAGGTGGGCGAGCCCACGTCCACCGCTAAGGAGATCTTGGTCAAGGTCGAGAACGGAAAGAAGAGCTGATCGAGGTCCCGGGGCCGGCTCCCACGCCGGCCTCGGGGCGCAGCTCGGCGTGGCCCTCATGGGCACCGGCAAGACCGAAGGGAGAAGCACCATGGCGACGGTTCGGCTCGACAACGTGACCAAGGTGTTCCCAGGCGGAGCCCGCGTGCTCGACGGAGTGAGCCTCAGCGTGCACGAGGGCGAGTTCCTGGTGCTGGTGGGGCCATCGGGTTGCGGCAAGTCGACGGTGCTGCGCATCGTCGCCGGTCTCGAGGAGGCGACCTGCGGCACGGTCTTGATCGACGACGAGGTCGTCGACCACGTCGCGCCGAAGGAGCGCGACGTGGCCATGGTGTTTCAGAACTATGCGCTGTACCCGCATCTGTCCGTGCGGGACAACCTCGCGTTCAGCATGCGTCTCCGTCACGTCCCTGCCCGTGTCCGCGAGCAGCGCGTCCTGGACGTGGCGCATCTGCTGGGCATCGACGAGTTACTCGACCGCAAGCCGAAGGCGCTGTCCGGAGGGCAACGGCAGCGGGTGGCGACCGGTCGCGCCATCGTTCGGGATCCGCACGTGCTGCTCATGGACGAGCCGTTGTCCAACCTGGACGCGCAGCTACGGGTCACGATGCGTGCCGAGCTGCGACGCCTGCATGCCGAGCGCCGCACCACCACGATCTACGTCACCCACGACCAGGTCGAGGCGATGACTCTCGGTGATCGTATCGCCGTGCTCGAGGGCGGCCGCGTGCATCAGATCGGCACCCCGCACGACCTCTACCACCGGCCGGTCAACGCGTTCGTCGCCGGCTTCATCGGCTCGCCGAGCATGAACCTCACCCAGGTGCCGGTGAGCGCCGGCGATCCGCCGATGCTCCAGGTCGCCGGACGGCAGTGGCCGATACCCGCCACGCTCGCCGGGTCACTCGCCACGCTCGCCGGCGACTCGGTCCTGCTCGGCCTGCGGCCGGACGCGTTCACCTGGCCGGCTCCGGAATCGGCTCCCACGCTGGACGTCACTGTGGCCGCCGTCGAGTTCCTCGGCGGCGCCACGCTGGTGTTCTTCGAACCGCCCGGTGAACCTTGGCACACGGCGGCCGCCGGCGATCCGGCAGCCAACCTCTGGACCGCCCGACTGGGCGGCAACGCCGCGGTCCGGGTAGGGGAGCGCCGGACGTTCGGAGTCGACCTCGGCTCCGCGTACCTCTTCGACGCTGAGGAGGGCCGGGCGCTCCGGTGCGAGGAGGTGAGGATGGCCGTGCCGGCCTGAACTGTTGTGATCTTCATCTTCCGTTCAGCCCGTCATGGGGGTGGGTACGCGTTCGGCGCGGGTATGGTCGACCCGAGCATCTTTGCCCCGAGATGGTGGCCTCTGTCGACCCGTGTCTTGGTCGTGACGCCGGGCTGTCCTACCATCCGGCGCCGGGTCTGCCTCGACGGGTTTGCGGCCGGCGCAAACTTGATTGATTCCAGAAGAGTGGCTATCGTCGGCGCCGTGACGTCCGACTTCGAGGCTCAGTTGCGGGCGGTCTCATTGCGCGTGACCCGGCCCCGGTTGGCGGTGCTGGCCGCGCTGCGCGACCACCCGCACATCGACACCGACACGGTGATCAAGCTGGTGCGCGCCGATCATCCCACGGTCTCCCACCAGGCGATCTACGATGTGCTGCGGGCACTGCGCGACGCTGGTCTGGTGCGGCGCATCCAGCCTGCCGGAGCGACCGCCCGGTACGAGTCCCGGGTGGGCGACAACCACCACCACGTCGTGTGCCGCTCCTGTGGCGCGGTCGCCGATGTCGACTGCCCTGTCGGCCACGCTCCCTGTCTCACCGCCTCGGATGACCACGGTTTCGTGGTCGACGAGGCGGAGGTCGTCTACTGGGGCACCTGCCCCGACTGCGCGACCGGACGCACCACCCAATGATCCGCCAGTTCGGAAGGAAGCGAATTGAGCAACGCACAGGACAACGCCCCGTCCAGCGCACAAGGCGTGGATGAGAAGGCGGCGGCCGGCTGCCCGGTCGCGCACGACTCCGTGACCGCGCACGGCAGTGAGAGCGAGAACCCGGCGATCGATTCGCCGACGCCGAAGACCGGGGGTCGTCCGCGTACCAACCGGGACTGGTGGCCCAACCAGCTCGACCTGTCGGTGCTGCACGCCCACTCGTCCAAGGGCAACCCGCTGGGGGAGAACTTCAGCTACGCCAAGGAGTTCACCAAGCTCGACGTCGAGGCCCTCAAGCAGGACATCGTCCAGGTTCTCACCACCTCGCAGGACTGGTGGCCGGCTGACTTCGGCCACTACGGCGGCCTGATGATCCGGATGAGCTGGCACGCTGCCGGCACCTACCGGATCGAGGACGGTCGTGGTGGGGCCGGCGACGGTGGTCAGCGCTTCGCTCCGCTGAACAGCTGGCCGGACAACGCCAACCTGGACAAGGCCCGCCGGCTGCTGTGGCCGGTCAAGCAGAAGTACGGCCAGCAGATCTCGTGGGCCGACCTGCTGGTGCTCGCCGGCAACGTGGCCCTGGAGTCGATGGGGTTCAAGACCTTCGGCTTCGGCTTCGGTCGGGAGGACGTCTGGGAGCCCGAGGAGATCTTCTGGGGTCCGGAGGACACCTGGCTCGGCGACGAGCGCTACGCCTCCGAGAAGGAGATGGCGGCCGGTGTCGGGGCGACCGAGATGGGCCTCATCTACGTCAACCCGGAGGGTCCCCGCGGCAACGCGGACCCGCTGGCAGCGGCGCACTTCATCCGCGAGACCTTTGCCCGGATGGCGATGAACGACGAGGAGACCGTCGCACTCATCGCCGGTGGCCACACCTTCGGCAAGACCCACGGCGCCGGCATCGCCGACGACCACGTGGGCCCCGAGCCGGAGGGGGCCCCGCTGGAGGCGCAGGGCCTGGGCTGGTTGAGCACCCACGGCAGCGGCAAGGGCAAGGACACGATCACCAGCGGTCTCGAGGTGACGTGGACCGACCGGCCGACGCAGTGGAGCAACCGCTTCTTCGAGATCCTCTTCGGCTACGAGTGGGAACTCACCAGGAGCCCCGGCGGCGCGAAGCAGTGGGTCGCCAAGGATGCCGAGGCGATCATCCCGGACGCGCACGACCCGTCGAAGAAGCACAAGCCGACGATGCTCACGACCGACCTGTCGCTGCGCGTCGACCCGGCGTACGAGAAGATCTCGCGCCGCTTCCTGGAGAACCCCGACGAGTTCGCGTTGGCGTTCGCCAAGGCGTGGTACAAGCTGCTGCACCGCGACATGGGTCCGGTCAGTCGCTTCCTCGGGCCGTTCGTCCCGGAGCCCCAGCTGTGGCAGGACCCGGTACCGGCCGTCGACCACGAGCTGGTGGGTGACGCCGACGTGGCCGCGCTCAAGGCGAAGGTCCTCCAGGCCGGCCTGACGACCGCCCAGCTGGTCTCCACCGCCTGGGCCTCCGCCGCGAGCTTCCGGTACACCGACAAGCGTGGCGGCGCCAACGGCGCCCGGATCCGTCTCGAGCCGCAGCGCAGCTGGGAGGTCAACCAGCCCGAGCAGCTCGCGACGGTGCTGGACACCCTCGAGGGCATCGCGCGTGAGTTCAACGCCGCGGGCGGCGCGAAGATCTCGCTCGCCGACCTGATCGTGCTGGCCGGCTCGGCCGCCGTCGAGAAGGCGGCGCGCGACGCCGGTGTCGAGGTGACCGTGCCGTTCCGCCCGGGCCGCACCGACGCCACCGCGGAGCAGACCGACGTCGAGTCCTTCCGGGTCATGGAGCCGCGCGCCGACGGGTTCCGTAACTACCTGCGTCCGGGTGAGAAGACCCAGCCGGAGGTGCTGCTCGTCGATCGTGCCTACATGCTCAACCTCACCGCGCCCGAGATGACCGTCCTCGTCGGCGGCCTGCGCTCCCTCGGCGCCAACACCGGCGGTACCCGGCACGGTGTCCTCACCGACCGGCCCGGCGTGCTCACCAACGACTTCTTCGCCAACCTGCTCTCCCCGGGCACCCGGTGGAAGGCGTCGGAGTCCGACGAGCACGTGTACGAGATCCGGGACGTGGTCACCGATGAGGTGAAGTGGACCGCCACCGCGGTCGACCTCATCTTCGGTTCCAACTCCCAGCTGCGGGCCCTCGCCGAGGTCTACGCCAGCCAGGACGCGCGCGACAAGTTCGTTACTGACTTTGTCGCAGCCTGGACCAAGGTCATGGAGCTCGACCGGTTCGACCTCGCCTGACAGCCGCTCCGATCATCGAGCCCCGGCCGATCCACCGATCGACCGGGGCTCGACGCTGCCCCGACCTGCCGACATCGACCTGAAGCCGCCGGCCGATCCGCTACGTCGACAAACACCTCGGCGGGGTGGTGCGAGGACCGCACCGAGGTGGCGGATCAGTTCGCGCGCACTCATGCGGGCCTGGCGAGCCAGCAGGTCGGATCGATACCAGTCGTTTGACGTATGACGTTGTGAGCGCTAACTTTTGACTCGCGGGTCACGTGGCTGCCGGGAGCCTGACGATGCACCGCCGCGATCTGCGCGGGCCCGTGCCGATCGCGACAGTGCGTTCGCATGGCCGGCGGCAGCGCACCGCCGGCCGGAACTCGCCCGCACAACACCTCACGTGCTGACGCCACCACCACCGACGCCGGCACACACGCCAGGGCACCCGTCTGCGTGCTGCTCGTGGGTGACCCCGATCGAAGGAGTGCACCATGAAGGCCATCGGTGAGGCTCGTCCCGCCTCCCCAAGGAGACATCGCTGGCGGTCCGGGTTGGCCGCGGCGGCGGCCGCGGTCATGGCGGCCGGCGCGCTCGTCGCGGTGCAGGCGGCACCCGCGGCGGCGGCCACCGTGGACACCAACGCCTGGTACGTCCTGGTCAACCGGAACAGCGGCAAGGCGTTGGACCTGTACGCCGCGGCCACCAACGACGGCGCTCGGATCAGCCAGTGGACGCGGAACAACGGCACCAACCAGCAGTGGCAGTTCGTGGACTCGGGAGGCGGCTACTACCGGCTGAAGTCCCGCCACTCGGGCAAGGTGCTCGACGTGCACAACTGGTCGACCGCCGACGGCGGCGCGATCGTGCAGTGGTCCGACTTCAACTCGACGAACCAGCAGTTCCGGCTCGCCGACTCGGACGGCGGCCACGTCCGGCTGATCAGCCGGCACAGCGGCAAGGTGGTGGAGGTGCAGGGTGCCTCCACGGCTGACGGCGGGAACATCGTGCAGTACGCCGACTGGAACGGCGCCAACCAGCAGTGGCAGCTCGTCCGCGCGGACGGCGGCAGCAACCCGCCGCCGACGGGCGGGAGCGGATGCGGCAAGGCGCCGACGCTGTCCAGTGGTACGCACACGATCTCGAGCAACGGCAAGAGCCGTTCCTTCATCCTGCGGGTGCCAACCAACTACAACAACAACAATCCCTACCGGCTGATCTTCGCGTTCCACTGGCGGGGCGGCACCATGCAGGAGATCTCCAACGGTGGCACCAGTGGGACCGCGTGGTCCTACTACGGGCAGCAGGAGCAGTCCAACAACAGCGCGATCCTCGTCGCGCCACAGGGGCTCGGCAACGGCTGGGGCAATGCCGGCGGTGAGGACGTCACCTTCGTCGACGACATGATCCGGCGGATCGAGAGTGACCTCTGCGTCAATCCGAGGCAGCGGTTCGCGCTCGGCTTCAGTTGGGGCGGCGGCATGAGCTACGCCCTCGCCTGCGCGCGGGCCGATGTCTTCCGGGCCGTCGCGGTCATCGCCGGCGCGCAGATCAGTGGGTGCAGCGGCGGTAGGCAGCCCATCGCGTACTTCGGGCTGCACGGCATCTCGGACAACGTCCTCAGCATCTCCCAGGGGCGCTCGCTGCGCGACACGTTCGTCCGGAACAACGGATGCGCCGCCCAGAGCCCGCCTGAGCCGGGGTCGGGCAGCCGTACCCACATCACCACCGCCTACTCGGGGTGCCGGGCGGGCTACCCGGTGCAGTGGGCCGCGTTCGACAACGGTCACATGCCCGGCCCGGTCGACGGGACATATGCCGAGAGCGGCATCACGACCTGGACCAAGGGTGAGATCTGGAGGTTCTTCGCGCAGTTCTCGTGACCTCGGGCGGTGGCGTGGCCGACGCCCGGGTCAGGCGGCAGTGCCCACTTCCCGGCAGTGGGCACTGCCGGTCGCGTACGTCAGCGCTTCAGTCGAACCGGCTTGCCCGAGCCGCTGCGCCGGACCAGCCATGCCTCGGTGATGTGGGTGAACATCGCCTCGGCGGCGCCGTCCGGGTCGTGGGCGGCGATGCGCTCGTAGATGCGTCGGTGTCCGCGGTTGGACGCCACGCACAGGGAGCGTTCGGTCCGGCCCATGTAGCGGGCGGTGTTGACGACCTGACTCTCCAGCGCCCGCACGACGCCGCGAGCGATGCGGTTCCCGGAGGTCTGCATGATGGTGTCGTGGTAGGCCCGGTCGTGCTCGTGGTAGGTGATGTGGTCGTCGACGAGCTCGTCCATCCGGTCCACCTGGGCCCGTAGCCCGTCGATGGTCTCCTGGTCGGCGAGGCGGGCGGCGACGTTCGCCATGTCGGACTCCAGCAGCCGCCGGGTGACGACGAGGTCATCGAGGATCGCGAGGCTGTCGTCCTGGGCGATGGTGGCGGCGAGGACGAGTTCGTCCAGCATGTCCCACATCGATTCCGGGGTGACCATGGTGCCGGCACCTTGGCGGACCTGCACCAGCCCCTTCTCCTGAAGGATCTTCACCGCTTCGCGGACCACGGTCCGGCTCACGGCGAAGGTCTCGCAGAGGATCGGCTCGGGCGGTAGCGGCGTCCCGGAGGGGTGCAGCCCGCGGACGATTCGTTCCACCAGCTCGGCGGTGACGGCTCGGGCGAGGTTGGTCGGTCGTCGCGTCCAGGCCGGGGTGGCCAAGGCGCTCAGGGCCTTCTCCTGCGATGGCGTCATGTCCCCCTCCGAGTGGCTCGCCGCGGCACGACGTCCGTGGGCCAGTCTACGACCGAGTATTGACGTTATACGTCATACGAGTTACGTTCCGATTATCGATGGCCTGGCGGCCGGTCCGTCGGCCACCCTCCCCTCTCGAAGGTGAACAACGATGAAGAAGCGAGCGATATGGTCTGCCGCCCTCGTTGTGGGACTGGCAATGGCCGGCTGTGGAAGTGCCACTGGTCCCGGCTCCTCCTCGGGCGGCTCGGAGGGCAAGCTGGTGGTGTGGGACTGGAAGTCCGGTGAGGCTTCCGCGGCACCGTACATCGACAGGGCGAAGGCCGACTTCGCGAAGAAGCACCCCGACGTCACGGTCGAGTTCGTGGCACAGCCGTTCGACCAGTACTACACGCTGCTCGGCGCGGCGATCCAGTCCGGCAAGGGCCCGGACGTCATCCTGTTCAACGGCGGCGGTCAGATCCGCGACCGGGTGGACGCGCTGGCGCCACTGGACGAGTACCTCGCCGAGGACAAGCAGCGGCTCGCCGGCTGGGACGCGTTCACCAAGGACGGCCGGATCTACGCCGGCCCGGTGACCTTGCAGGGCCATCCCATCTACTACAACAAGGCGCTCTACGAGAGCGCTGGGCTGGACCCGGCGAGCCCGGCCACGACGTGGAGCGAGTTCGTCGCCGACTGCGCCGCCATCGCCCGGGCCGGCGCCAAGTGCTTCGCCCTCGGCAACAAGGAGGGCGTCGGCATCCAGTTCTGGCTCTCGAGCCTGGCGTCGGGCGTCCTCACCGCCCAGGAGTACGACGACTGGATCGCCGGGAAGCGAGACTGGAGTTCGCCCAACGTCAAGCGTGTCTTCCAGCTCTGGCAGGAGGCCGGCGAGGCCGGTCTCAACAACGACGGGGCCAACTCGACCGCGATGTTCAACGACTCCTTCGCGCTCTTCCAGTCCGGTAAGGCCGCCCACGTCATCGGGCTGATGTCGGACGTGGGGCACTGGAAGGACTTCAACGAGTTCCTGACCGCCGACAAGCTCGGCGTCATGGACGCTCCGGTCGTCACCGCGGGGACCACCCCGAGCCTGCCCTACGACGGCGGCATCGGCTACGGGGTGGCCAGGTGGACGAAGGACCCGAAGGTGGCCGCCGACCTGGTGCGCTCCCTGACCTCGACCGACGCGCTGAAGGCCTTCTACGCCGAGGCGGGTGCGATCGCCGCCGACACCACGATCGACGTGTCGCAGGGTGGCCCGGCCGTCGCCACGATCGTCTCCGAGATCAAGGGCGGCAAGCCCGCCCTGCACGTGGCGCTCTCCTCGAAGACCCTGGACCTGATGGGGCGGCTCTCCCAGCAACTGCTCGGTGGTTCGGTCACCGTCGACGAGGTGGTGAAGCAGTTGGCCGCCTCGGACCAGGCGGGCTGAGCGCGTGCCGATCGGAAACGTACAGCCGTCGGTCCGTCCGGCTCAGGCCGGACGGACCGACGGGGCGGTAGCCAGATCGTCCGTCCGCCGTGGCGGTGCCCGGTCCCGGCGTACCGGTGGCGGCGTCTGGTCCGAGCGCCTGGCCCCTCTCGTCCTGGTCGCTCCGGCCGTCCTGATCATCGTGGTGCTGCGGCTCTATCCGCTGCTGCTCGGCGTGAACTTCTCCTTCACCGGCGACGGTGCGCGCAACGGAATGGCGGTGGGTCTCGACAACTACCGGGAGCTGTTCGAGGATCCGCTGTTCCGGACCGCGCTGGGCAACGTCGGTCTGCTGGTGTTGCTGCTTCCGGTGGCGGTGGCGATCCCCGGTCTGCTCGCGACGTTCATCTACCTCCGGGTGCCCGGCCACCGGCTGTACCGCGGCGTCTACTTCTTCCCGGCAGTGCTCTCCCCGGTCATCGTCGGTGCGATCTTCAATCTGCTGCTCGCCTTCGACGGCCCTCTCAACGCCGTGCTCGGGTCGGTCGGCGTCAGTCCGGTGGACTGGCTCGGCGACCCGGACCTGGCGATGTTCATCGTGGTCGGCGTGCACATCTGGGCCACCTTCGGGATGGCCCTGGTGGTCTTCCTCGCCGGGTTCGCCACCCTGGACTCCGCGTTGCTGGATGCCGCCCGGGTGGACGGTGCGTCACTGCCCCAGGTCATCTGGCACGTGATCATCCCCAGCCTGACCCGCACCATCCAGTTCGTCTTCGTGACCACCATGATCGGCATGTTGACCTCCATGTTCGGTCTGCTCTTCGTCATGACCAGCGGCGGCCCGGAGGGGTCTACCTACCTGCCGGAGTACTACATCTGGATCCAGCAGGGACAGATGAACCGGCCGGCCCTCGCGTCGGCCGCGTCGACCGTCCTTTTCGTGATCATGCTCGTCGTGGGGCTGCTGCAGATCAACCTGCTCAGGCGCGCGGGGAAGGAGGCCTGATGTCTCGCGTTCCGCTGGGCCGGTGGGTGGTCGCCATCCCGATGTCGCTGCTCGCGCTGGCGACGATCTACCCCCTGCTGTTCACCGTCAATGTCGCGATGAAGACGCGGCGCGACTACATCCTCGACCGGTTCTCCCTCACCGACGCCCTCCGCTTCGAGAACATCAGCACGGCGTGGAACAGCGTCGGCATGGGTCGCTACTTCGTCAACTCGGTGCTCGTGGTGACGTGCTCGGTGGCACTGCTGCTGCTGTTCGGGTCGATGGCCGGCTTCGCCCTGAGTCAGCTGCGGTTCCGTGGCTCGTCGGCGCTCTTCCTGGCGTGCCTGGCGGGGTTGTTCGTCCCGTTCCAGGTGATCATGGTGCCACTCGCCCGGACCATGGCCGACAGTGGACTCATCGACACCTATCCCGGGTTGATCCTCGTCTACGTGGCGCAGTTCCTGCCCTTCACCGTTTTCCTGATGACGAGCTACTACAAGACCATTCCGTCGGAGATCGTCGACGCGGCCAGGATCGACGGCAACAGTGTGTACGGCGTGTACCGCCGGATCATGCTGCCCCTGGGCACTCCGGCGCTGCTGTCGGTCGGCATCCTCAACGCCCTGTTCTGCTGGAACGACGTCCTCATGTCGCTGGTGATGATGCCCTCGGCCGACCATCGGACGCTCATGGTCGGCGTGACCTCGCTGCGGGGGCAGTACTCGGACGACATCCCCACCTTCGCCTCAGGAGTGCTGATCGCCGCGATACCCGTCCTGGTGGTCTACCTCTTTCTCCAGCGCCAGATCGCCGACGGCGTCGCCGCCGGTTCCACGAAGGGCTGACATGCGGATCACCGGATATCGGACACTGACCACCGTCCAGGAATGGGGACGGCCGGTCGGCGACGCCAACGGCGTCTACGCCGACGGGGTGGTCCCGGTGTCGATCGTCATCGTCGAGACCGACGAGGGCATCTCGGGGGTTGGTCTCGGGCCGTACGTCGAGATCGAGCGGATCTTCGCGGCCATCGACGGTGAGGACCCCCGCGCCGTGACCACCCTCTACGACCGCATGCTGCGGCACACGTTCAAGGCGGGCCACGCCGGTCCGGTGTTCGGCACCATCGGCGCCCTCGACACCGCGCTGTGGGACATCAAGGCGCAGGCCGCCGGCGAGCCGCTGTGGCGGCTGCTGGGCGGGCGCGACCGGCGGGTTCCCGCGTACGCCTCCGGCCTCGACATCGGGCTGAGCGACGACGAACTCGTCTCGACGTACGAGGTCTATGCCCGGCACGGCCTACGGGCGGCCAAGCTCAAGGGCGGCCTGGACATCGAGCACGACCGACGCCGCCTCGGCCTGGTCAGGGAGCTGCTGACCGAGGCCGGGCACGGACTGCGGCCCGGTCTGATGCTCGACGTGAACGAGGTCTGGACCCGCAAGCAGGCCGTCCGGCACGTCTGCGAGATCGAACGCACCCTGGACCTCATCTGGATCGAGGAGCCCGTCCGGCGCTGGGACGCCGAGGGCCTCGCGGCGGTCGGCCGAGGGGTCCGCGCTTCGGTGGCCACCGGGGAGAACCTGACGGGGCTCGAACAGTATCGTCCGCTGATCGCCGCCGGCGCGGTCGACATCGTCCAGATGGCGGCCGTCTGGGGAGTCACCCACTTCCTGCGGGCATCAGCCCTGGCGCACGCCCACGACCTGCCGGTGAGCCCGATCGGCAACAGCCCGGTCGGCCTGCTGCATGCCGCGACCTCGGTGCCGAACCACCTGACCAGCGAGTTGCAGGACCTGCATCCACCGGTCGGCCTCTCCGTCGACCTGCATGTCGAGGACGGTGCGTTCATCCTCGGCGATTCGCCCGGGCTGGGCGTCCGGGTCGACGAGGACCGCATCCGGTCGGCCATCCGGCGATCGGCGGCGCATTCGTCCGAGAGCCCCAACGTCCGGCCGGAGCGGGCCGGGCGGCGGCTGCTGGCCGAGGTCGGCGTCGACCCCGCGCGGCAACTCCCCGTCGCGCGGCTGAACTCCCACAACGAGGTGTCGCCCACCGCGGGCCACTGAACGGGGACGTACCACGGTCACACCCGGTGGGTAGGACCGGCGTACCGACCGTCGAGACGGAGGATCGATGAAGGCAGTGGTCTACCGGGGTGCGCGGCACCTCGGGATCGAGGAACGTGATCCGCAACCACCGGGTCACGGCGAGCTGCGGATCGCGGTCGCCTACACCGGGATCTGCGGTACCGACCTGCACATCTACCATGGCGACATGGACGCCCGGGTCGGCGCCGCCGCGATCATCGGGCACGAGATGTCCGGGCGGATCGCCGCCGTCGGCGAGGGCGCCACCGGCTGGTCCGTCGGCCAGGCCGTCACCGTGATGCCGACCCGGGCGTGCGGGCGGTGCGCGGCCTGCCGGAACGGCAACTCCCACATCTGCCACGCCATGAACTTCCTCGGCATCGACTCGCCCGGCGCCATGCAGTCCCTCTGGAACGTGCCGGCGGAGCTGGTCCTGCCGCTGCCCGCGGGGTTGCCGCTCGACCACGCGGCGCTCGTCGAGCCGGTCGCCGTGGCGGTGCACGACGTGCGACGGGCAAACGTGACCGCCGACGAGCAGGTGGTCGTGGTCGGCGGCGGGCCGGTCGGAGTGCTCATCGCCGTGGTCGCCCAGGGCCGGGGTGCGCGGGTACTCCTCGTCGAGCCGGACGCGTTCCGGCGCGCGTTGGCGGGGGAGATCGGAATCGAGGCCGTCGACCCGGGTAAGACCGACGTCGTGGCGCTGGTCGACGACCGCACCGCCGGCGCGGGCGCCGACGTCGCCTTCGAGGTCTCCGGCTCCGCCGCCGGAGTCGCGACGGCGGTCGACGTGCTCACCACCCGCGGCCGGCTGGTGTTGGTGGCGATCCACCCCCAGCCTCGGGAGGTCAACCTGCACCGGTTCTTCTGGCGTGAACTGGAGCTGCTCGGTGCTCGCCTGTACCAGCGCGACGACATGGCGGAGGCGATCCGGCTGGTCGCCTCCGGCGTTATCCCGGCGCGACAGCTCATCTCCCGGGTCGAGCCGGTGGAGGCGGTGGCCGCCGCGTTCGACGCGTTGGCGGGCGGCGGTGTGATGAAGGTGCTGCTCGACCTGCGGGAGGACCTCCGGTGACGAGCATGTTCGACCTGTCCGGACGGACCGCCGTGGTGACCGGTGCCCGGCGCGGCATCGGCCTGGCCATGGCCGAGGCGCTGGCCGGGGCCGGCGCCGACGTCGTCGGCGTCTCCGCCCAACTCGAATCGAACGGCAGCGAGGTGGAACGCCGGGTGCGGGCCGCCGGCCGCCGGTTCACCGCGCTGCGGGCGGATCTCGCGGACCGGGCGGCCGTGCACCGGTTGGCCCGCGACATCACCGCGCTCGGGCCCGTCGACATCCTGGTGAACAACGGCGGCACGATCGCCCGTGCCCCGGCCGCCGAGCACTCCGACGAGATGTGGGACCGCGTGATCGAGGTCAACCTGAGCAGCCAGTTCGTGCTGAGCCGCGAAATCGGTCGCACCATGGTCGAGCGTGGTCAGGGGAAGGTGATCTTCACCGCGTCGCTGCTGAGCTTCCAGGGTGGCATCACCGTCCCCGGCTATGCCGCGTCGAAGTCGGGGGTGGCCGGTCTCACCAGGGCGCTGGCCAACGAGTGGGCGGCCCACGGGGTGAACGTCAACGCCATCGCGCCCGGCTACATAGCCACCGACAACACCCAGGCGCTACGCGACGACCCCGACCGGGCACAGGCGATCGTCACCCGCATCCCGGCCGGCCGTTGGGGTCGTGCCGACGACCTCGGCGGTGCCACGGTGTTCCTGGCGTCGGCGGCGTCGGACTACGTCAACGGGATCGTGCTGCCCGTCGACGGCGGCTGGCTGGGCCGATGACGGGCGAGCAGATGCCCGGACCGGGCGGGATCATCGACGCGCACCACCACCTGTGGGTGCGGTCACGGCACCCGCAGCCGTGGATCGACCCGGTGACCATGGCGGCCATCGACGCCGACTTCACCCCTGCCGACCTCGCGCCGCTGGCCCGCGCCGCCGGCGTCACCGGCACAGTCGTGGTGCAGTCCATCGCCTCGGCGGCGGAGACCGTGGACCTGCTGGGCGTCGCGGCCGAGGACAGCGTCGTCCTTGGGGTTGTCGGCTGGGTGGACCTGACGGCCCGGGACGTCACCGACCGCATCGACCGGCTGCGGGCGGCACCGGGCGGAGACCGGCTCGTCGGGATCCGCCACCTGGTGCAGGGCGAGGCCGACCCGGCCTACCTGGACCGTCCGGACGTCCGCCGGGGGATCGTGGCGGTGGGAGCCGCCGGTCTCGTCTTCGACCTGCTGGTCCGTCAACACCAGCTAGCCATGGCCAGCCGCCTGACGCGCGAGCTGCCCGAGGTGCGGTTCGTCCTCGACCATCTGGGCAAGCCCGCGCTGGGCCGTCCGGAGCTGGCGGACTGGACCCGGGACCTGCGCAGGCTGGCGGCCTCGCCCAACACGACAGCGAAGCTCTCCGGCCTGGTGACCGAGGTGCAGCGGTCGCCATGGACGCCGGATGACCTGCGACCGGCCGTGGACCAGGCGCTGGACGTCTTCGGGCCGGACCGGCTGATGTTCGGTTCGGACTGGCCGGTGTGTCTGCTCGCCACCTCGTACCTGCGGTGGGTCGAGGTCCTGGCAGAGTTGCTGGGCGGCCCCGAACGGGCCGACCGGGCGCCGATCTGGGGGCAGACGGCGCGGCGTGTCTACCGGTTGGGTGCGTCGTGAGGGCGCGACCGCTGCCGCGTCGTCCGGCGGTACGCCTCACCGAGCTGGGCTTTGGCGCGGCGCAGGGCGGCAACCTGCACCGGGTGACCACCGACGAGGAGTTCGCCACGGCGGTCGACACCGCGTGGGAGGCGGGTGTCCGGTATTTCGACACCGCGCCGCACTACGGGCTCGGGCTGTCCGAGCGGCGGCTGGGGACCGCGCTACGGCACCGGCCGCGCGACGAGTACGTGGTGTCCACGAAGGTCGGGCGGCTCCTGGTGCCGTCGCCGGAGGACGCGCACCTGCGGGATACCGACGGGTTCGATGTTCCCGCCAGCCACCGGCGGGTGTGGGACTTCAGCCGTGATGGTGTCCGCCGTTCGATCGAGGCGAGCCTCGATCGAACGGGCCTGGACCGAATCGACATCGTCTACCTGCACGACCCGGACGACCACTGGGCACAGGCGGCGAACGAGGCCGTGCCCGCCCTGGTCGAACTGCGCGATCAGGGCGTCGTGGGTGCCATCGGTGCCGGCATGAACCAGTCGGCGATGCTGGCTCGGTTCGTGTCGGAGGCCGACATCGACGTGGTGATGTGCGCCGGGCGGTACACGCTGCTCGAACAGGGCGCGGCCGACGACCTGCTGCCCGCTGCCGAGAGTCGTGGGGTGGGCGTGGTGATCGCGGGTGTCTACAACTCGGGGCTGCTGTCCCGGGACCGGCCGCCGGCCGACGCGCTCTACGACTACCGGCAGGCCCCGGGGGAGTTGATCGAGCGGGCGCGGCGGATCGCCGCGGTCTGTGAGACCTACGGCGCCACCCTGCCGCAGGCGGCGCTCGCCTTCGTCCGCCGGCACCCGGCGGTGGTCTCGACCGTGGTCGGTGTCCGCGACGGCTCTCAGGCGGCCGAGGCCGTGCGCCGGTCGTCGGCCGGCGTGCCGGACGGCCTCTGGGCCGCGCTGGCGGCGGCCCGGCTGCTCGCGGCGCCACCGCCCGGATAGGGAAACGCGGGCGTCGGCCCCGACCAGGCCCGTCCGGTGCGGTGGCGGCGGTTCGCCCACCGGAGTGGACCGCGGCCCCTCGCCGCCGTGACCACGACGGCGAGGGGACCGTGTTCTCAGCGGGTCAGGGCAGGGTCCATTTCTGGTTGGCGCCGCCGTGGCAGCTCCACAGGTGGACTGGCTGGCCGTCGGCGGAGCTGTTGCCGGAGACGTCCAGGCACTTGGCGGTCTGTGGGTTGCGTAGTGAGCCGTCGGTTTGGGCGGACCAGTTCTGGTTGGGTCCGCCGTTGCAGGTCCAGAGTTGGATCCTGGTGCCGTCGGCCGAGGAGTTGCCGTTGACGTCAAGGCACTTGTTCAGCGCCTTGATGGTGCTGTTGGGGGTCACCGTCCACTGCTGGTTGGTGCCGCCGGTGCAGGTGGAGATCTGGATCTGGGTGCCGTCGGTGGTCGAGCCGTTGGGTACGGCGAGGCATTTGCCGCCGAGCCCGACGATCCGCCCGACCCCCGTCGTGGGCGGTGGGGTGCCCGACTTGAGCAGGGTGAACTCGTCCACGTCGTAGAGGAACCCTTGGCCACCGGCGAAGGTCAGGTAGAGGGGCTGCGTGCCCGACGGGACCCCGGCGAGGGTGGCGGTGACGGAGGTGAACGTCTCCCAGCCGCCGGTCACCGGCACCGCGACCTGACCGAGGAGCGGGCCGCTGGCAGAACCACTCCGGACCTGGAGGGTGCCACCGGAGCCGGCGGACGCGACCCGCGCCCGCAGCGAGGTCGCCCCGGTCAGGGGCAGGGCCTGGTAGCCGACCCAGTCGCCGTTCTCGATGTTGCCGACGACCTGCCCGCCGATCGCGGCAGCCTTGGAGAACCGGCTGACCCCGCTGCCCGAGACGTACGACTCGGCCTGCACCGTGACGTCACCGCTCGGCGGCGGGGTGGTGCCGCCCAGCTCCTTGATCCGGATGTTGCGATAGTTGACCTCGTCGCCCGTACCGTGGTTCTGGATGCCGATGTGGCCGTCGAGCTGCCGGTTCGGGTCGGTGTTGGTGAAGTCGTTGATCCTGAGGCCGTTCAGGAAGACCTGGAGTCGTTCCCCCTCGACCAGTAGCTCGAAGGTGTTCCACTCGCCCGGCGGGTTGAGCGCGGCATCCCGGGCCGCCGTGTCGGGGGCCTTGACGGCGTAGATCGAGCCGGTCGTGCGGTCCACCGCGTCGGTGGCGTCGATCTGCACCTCGTAGCCGGTGTTCAGGGCGGCGTTGGGGTCGTTCGTCGCGGGGAAGCCGACGATCACCCCCGAGTTGTGGTCGCCGGCAATCTTCCAGTCCAGCTTGAGCGAGTAGCTTGGGGCGAACTGCTTGGCGCTGTACCAGAGCATGCCCATGCCACCGAACGAGGTGAGGGTGGCGTCGGAGTTGGTGAAGCCGCCCGGCCCGGCCTGGGACCAGCCGGTGGTCGAGCCGTTGTAGAGGGCGGTGTAGCCCGTCTCCGGACGGCAGTCGGCCTTGGCGCGGCCGGCCGCGTACCGGATGCCGCCCAGCAGATGTGCCCGGAACGCCGGCTCGGAGTACGACGCCTGGGTGTGCCCACCGGCGGTGTAGAACGACCGGCCGCCGCTGACCGTCTTGCACCAGGCGATCGGGTGGTCGCCGCCCATCGACCCACCGGAGTACGACGACTCGTCCAGGGTGGCCAGCACCCGGGCCGTCGAGCGGGGGTTGGACCGGAAGTTGTACCACTCGTCGGTGCGGGTCCAGCTCTGCGACAGGTGCGCCGTGCTGGGGTGGGCCCGGTTCTCCATCCGCACGGTGGCCTGCTGGATCGCCGGGTGCGAGGAGAAGTACGCGCCCACCAGGTTGCCGTAGAAGGGCCAGTCGTACTCGGTGTCGGACGCGGAGTGCACGCCGACGTAGCCGCCACCGCCGTTGACGTACGACTCGAAGGCGGTCTGCTGGCTGCTGTTGAGCACGTCGCCGGTGGTGTTGAGGAAGATCACCGCCTCGAATCGGGCGAGGTTGGTGGTGTTGAACTGGGCGGCGTCCTCGGTGGCGGTGACGGTGAAGTTGTTCGCCGCGCCGAGATCCCGGACGGTCTGGATGCCCACCGGGATGGCGTCGTGCCGGAAGCCGGCGGTCTTGGAGAAGACCAGCACGTCGTACGGGGCGTCGGCGGCGCTGGCCGGGGTGGCGATGGTGGTCAGGGCGAGAGCCGCCAGGACTGTGGTGGCCGCGCCGAGAGTGGATCTGATGAGTCTTCGCATGGTCGCCCTCTCATGGAACGGGATGAGGTGGTGGCCCCTGCCGCGCCTCGGACGTCGACAGGGGCCACCGTTGCTGACGGGTCAGGGCAGGGTCCACTTCTGGTTGGCGCCGCCGTTGCAGCTCCACAGGTGCACGATGGTGCCGTCGGCGGAGTTGTTGCCGGAGACGTCCAGGCACTTGGCGGTCTGCGGGTTGCGCAGCGAGCCGTCGGTCTGTGTCGACCAGTTCTGGTTGGGCCCGCCGTTGCAGGTCCACAACTGGATCTTGGTGCCGTCGGCCGAGGAGTTGCCGTTGATGTCCAGGCACTTGTTGAGGGCCTTGATGGTGCTGTTGGGGGTCACCGTCCACTGCTGGTTGGTGCCGCCGGTGCAGGTGGAGATCTGGATCTGGGTGCCGTCGGCGCTGGAGCCGTTCGACACGGTCAGGCACTTGCCGCCGAGCCCGAGGATCCGCCCCACCCCGGTCGGCGGCGGTGTCGTGGTACCGGTGTTGATGGTGAACGTGTCGACGTCGTAGAGGAAACCGGTGCCGCCGGCGAAGGTCAGGTAGAGCGTGGTGGTGCCGGCCGGCGCTCCGGTCAGGTTGCCGGTGACGGTGGTGAAGGTCTCCCAGCCACCGGTGTTCGGCACCGTCGCCGAGCCGAGCACGGTGCCGGTGGGGGAGCCGGCCCGCAGCTGGAGGGTGCCGCCGGAGCCGGCGGAGGAGACGCGGGCGGTGAACGAGGTGGCGTTGTCGAGCCGGTACGGTTCGAACGCGATCCAGTCGCCGTTCTCGATGTTGCCGACCGTGGTGCCGCCCTCGGCGGTGGCCTTGCCGAAGGTCGCGACGCCGGAGGAGGTCTTGTAGTGCTCCGCCTGCCGCTTGCGTGGCTGGAGGGTGTGCTGCTTGTGGGTGGTCAACCCGCCGTTGTCGGTGTACTCGGCGTCGAAGACGCCGAAGATGTTCGCCGCGTCGTCGTGTTCACCGTCGACCGGGATGGTGATCGAGCCGGAGCAGCCGTTCTTCGAGGTGATCGAGTGGCCGTGCTGGTCGTGGCCGAGCACGTAGGTCAGTTTGACCCGGGCGCAGTCGATCGCCGCGTCCTCCGGGTCGCTGACGGTGATGGTGTACGGCACCGTGTCGCCGTAGGAGAAGAGCGTGCCGTTGACCGGGCTGGTGATGGTCACCGTCGGGGCGGTGTTGCCGACGCCGATCTGCACGTTGGCGGTGCCGGTGGCGCCCTGCGGGTCCCGGACGGTGAGCGTGACGTTGTAGGTGCCGTTCGTGGCGTACGTCTTGCTCGGGTTCGCCGCGGTCGAGGTGGTGCCGTCGCCGAAGTTCCACGAGTGGGTCAGCGCCCCGCCCTCCGGGTCCGACGATCCGGCCGAGGAGAAGTTCACCGTCAGCGGGGCCTGGCCGGAGGTCTTGTCGGCGCTGGCCACGGCGGTCGGCGCGCGGTTGCCGGCGGGACCGACGTAGTCGAAGCGGTACAGCGCCGAGTTGGCGTCGCCGTTGTAGAAGCCGGTGCCGTAGTCGAGCACGTACAGCGCGCCGTCCGGACCGAAGGCCATGTCCATGACCTGCTTGCCGACCCAGGGAAAGTTGTCGATGGCGCCCCGGGATCCGTCGGCGTTGATCTGGATCGGCTTGATCCAGCCTCGGCCGAACTCCCCGGCGAAGAACTGCCCGTGCAGCGACTGCGGGAACTTGGTGGTGGAGGGGTTGTTCGGGTCGTACCGGTAGACCGGCCCGGCCATCGGTGACTCGGAGCCGCCGCCGAACTCCGACGGGCTGCCGGCGTCGCCCGCGTACCTGATCCAGGCCGGTTTCGCCCCGGGCAGGGTGGACAGGCCGGTGTTGCGGAACGAGTTGTTCGTCGGGCCGCCGGTGCAGTTGTACCTGGGGCCGGCGGAGTTGCTGCTGAAGTCCCACTCCGCGTAGGTCTCGCTGCTGGTGTTGGTGCCGGTGCAGTACGGCCAGCCGTAGAAGCCGGGCCCGGTGACCCGGTTGAACTCGACCTGCCCACTTGGTCCCCGGTTGCTGGTGACCCCGGCGTCCGGGCCGTAGTCACCGACGTAGACGACTCCGGTGGCCTTGTCGACGCTCATCCGGAACGGGTTGCGGAATCCCATCGCGTAGATCTCCGGACGGGTCCGCGCCGTGCCGGGGGCGAACATGTTGCCGGCCGGGATCGAGTACGTCCCGTTGGCGTTGACCTTGATCCGGAGGATCTTGCCGCGCAGGTCGTTGCTGTTGGCGGCGCTGCGCTGCGCGTCGTACGCCGGGTTGCGGTTGGTCCGTTCGTCGATCGGCGAGTACCCGGCCGACTCGAAGGGGTTGGTGTCGTCGCCGGTGGACAGGTAGAGGTTGCCCGCGGCGTCGAAGTCGATGTCCCCACCGGCGTGGCAACACTGGCCTCGGTCGGCCGCCACGTCGAGGATGGTCACCTCGCTGGTCCGGTTGAGGCTCCAGTCGGAGTTGAGGGTGAACCGCGAGAGCCGGTTGACGCCCTGCCAGGAGGACCAGTTGGTGCCGGTGCCCGGGGCGTCCCCGCCGGGTGTGCTCAGTGGCGGGGCGTAGTAGAGGTAGATGTGCCGGTTGGACGTGAAGTTCGGGTCCACCCCGACGCCTTGGAGCCCGTCCTCGTCGTGCGAGTAGACGGCGAGGGTGCCGATCACGGCGGTGTTGCCGGCCGCGTCGGTACGCCGCAGCGTGCCGTTGCGGGCGGTGTGCAGCACCGAGCGGTCGGGCAGCACCGCGAGGCTCATCGGCTCGCCCATCTCGGCGAGCCCCTTGGCCAGGGTGACCTGTTGGTAGTCCGCGGCGTTGATGACGGCCGCGGCGGGTGTGGGGCTGCCGGCGACGGCGATCGCACCGGCGGCAGCCACCATGAGCAGCGCGGAGCCGGCCGACGAGATCCGCCGGCCGAACGTCGTGTGGAGTACAGACATGGTGGTGTGTGTTCCTTCCTGACTGCTGGTGCCAGGCCGGCGAGGGTGCGCCGGGGTCGTGGCGGGGGTGCCGCGGTGGTGTGGGGTTGGTGGTTACCGGTGGCCTCCGACCGGCTGGTCGGCCGGTCGGAGGCCACCTGTCGATGGGCTTGCCGCGCCGCCGGGGCTCATCGACGAATCGGGCGTCTGCCCGCACCGCGGGTGGGGTAGACGCGGTGTGTCATGCCAGGGCGAACCGCCACTGCTGGTTGGTCGCCCCGTGGCAGTTCCACTGCAACAGCCGGGCGCCGTCGGTGGTGGCGGCGGTGTTGACGTCCAGGCAGAGCCCGCTGGGCACGCTCCGCACCGTGTACACCCCGGAGGTCCCGGTCGCCGTGGCGGTGAACTTCTGCTGGTTGCTGTTGTTGCAGGTGGCCTGCTGGAGGAAGGCTCCCGGCGTGCTGGAGCCGCCGATCACCTCCGCGCACTTGCCGCTGTGCACGGCCTTGAGGTACACGGCACCGCCGCCGGCGTCGACCGCCTGCCACTTCTGGTTGTTGCCACCGGTGGCCGCCCACTGGTGGATCTGTGCGCCGTCGGCGGTGGACACACCGCTGACGTCCATCAGCTTGTTGCTGTGTTGCGCGGTGATCGTCCACGTCCGGCCGGCGATACCGCTGCCGCCGGTGTCACCGACGCCCACTCCGGGGCCGCCGAAGGTGTGCGAGTCGAGGTCGAACCAGTTGTTGCCGCTGCCCTTGAAGACCAGGTACAGGGTGTGGGTACCGGCGAGGGCTGTGACGTTCACCGGCGGTGTGGACTGGTAGTTGTCCCAACCGCCGGTGCTCGGCACCGGCGTGGTGGCCAGCACCGTGCCGGTCGGCGAGCCGGCCCGCAGCTCGATCGATCCGCCGCCGGAGGGCGACGACAGCCGGTAGCTCACGGTGTTGATGCCGGACAGGCTCATCGGGGTGAAGGCGATCCAGTCGTTGTTGGAGATGTCCCCGACGCGCTTGCCGCTCTGGGCGCCGGCCTGGTCGATGATCCGGGTGCCGGACTGGCTGCTGTAGTACTCGGCCTGCTTGTGCTTGGGCTGGAGGATCACCTGGGCCCGGCCGGTGAGTGGGGCCGCGCCGCCCGCTCCACCGTTGTCGGTGTAGCGCGCGTTGAGCACGTAGAACAGGTTGGCGCCGTCCGGGTGCCCGCCGAGCAGGTCGGTGGGGATGGTCCCGGAGCAGCCGGCGTAGTCCGTGGTCTCGTGCGCGTGGTCGTCGTGCCCGAGGGCCGGGTTGAGGAAGACCTTGCTGCAGTCGATCGCTGCGCCGCCCGGGTCGGAGACGGTGATCTGGTACGAGACCCGGTCGCCGAAGGTGAGCATGCCACCGTTGGCCGGCGTGGTGATGGTGACCACCGGAGCGGTGTTGCCGACGGTGATCTGCACGTTGGCGAAGCCGGTCTTGCCCGAGCTGTCGGTGACCTTCAACTGCGCCGTGTAGTTGCCGTTGCTGGTGTAGACCTTCGACGGGTTGGCCGCCGTCGAGGT
Source organism: Micromonospora phaseoli (assembly GCF_900109115.1). GTDB lineage: Bacteria > Actinomycetota > Actinomycetes > Mycobacteriales > Micromonosporaceae > Micromonospora > Micromonospora phaseoli. Next base: position 553,271 of record NZ_FNYV01000004.1, on the reverse strand, counting down.
GGTGCCGTCGCCGAACGTCCACTGGTAGCTGATCGTGTCACCGGGGTCGGGATCCATCGATCCCGCGCTGGAGAACTGCACGGTCAGCGGGGCGTTGCCGCTGGTGGGGGTGCCGGTGGCCTTGGCGATCGGGGACCGGCCGCCCTGGACGTAGTCGATCCGGTACAGGCCCGAGTCGCTGTTGCCACCACCGAAGTTGGTGCCCCACTCCAGCAGGTAGAGCGAGCCGTCCGGGCCGAACTCGAGGTCCATCGGCTTGTTGAAGCTGCTGGTGGGCAGGAACGGGTTGGTGCGGGTGACCGCGGTGGCCGAGTCGAAGTGGACCTCCTTGATGTAGCTGCGCGACCACTCGTAGAAGAAGTGGACGCCGTCGTAGTAGGGCGGGAACTTCGTCGCGGACGGGTTCGCGGCGTCGTAGCGGTACACCGGCCCACCCATCGGTCCGGAGCCGCCGGATCCGAGTTCGGGGAAGGTCTGCGAGTTGCCGTAGCCGTACCACATGTTGGGCGCGACGACCGGCCGGAGGTTGGTCAGGCCGGTGTTGTTCGGCGAGTTGTTGACCGGCGCGGCGCAGTTGAACTTGGCACCGACCACGCCGGTGTCCGGGTTGTACGGCGCGTACGGCTGGTTGTCGCCATGGCAGAACGGCCAGCCGTAGTTGCCCGGCGCCTTGATCACGTTGAGTTCGACGAGACCCTCAGGGCCCCGGTTGGTGGTCGGTGGGTTCCGGTCCGGTCCGTAGTCGGCCAGGTAGACCCAGCCGTTGGCCGGGTCGATCGAGAAGCGGAACGGGTTGCGGAAGCCCATCGCGTAGATCTCCGGCCGGGTCTGCGCCGTACCCTGCGGGTAGAGGTTGCCCGACGGGATGGTGTAGCCGCCGCTGGCGGAGGGCCGGACGCGCAGCAGCTTTCCGCGTAGGTCGTTGGTGTTGCCGGCGGTACGCGCCGCGTCGAGCATGTGTTTGCCCGAGCGCCAGTCCAGCGGGGCGTAGCCCTGCCAGTTGGGGTCGAGGTTCGGTGCCACGTCGTCGCCGGTGCCGATGTAGAGGTTGCCGTCCGGCCCGAAGTCGATGTACCCACCGGTGTGGCCGGGCTCGGGGTACGTCCGGTCCCGGTACGCCGGGATGTCGATGATGGTGACCCCGCTGGACATGTTCAACGTGTCACCGGTGAGGGTGTAGCGGGAGACCCGGTTGACGTCGGTCGAGCTGCTGGCCGGTGAGTGGTACAGGTAGACGTACCCGTTGCTGGCGAAGTTCGGGTCGAGCGCCAGCCCGGTGAGCCCGTCCTCACCTCCGGTGTAGACGCTCAGCGTGCCGGCGGTGACCGTGCTGCTGGTGCTCGGCTTGAAGATCTTGACCTGGCCGCCACGCTGGACGTAGAGCACCCGGCCGTCGGGTGCCACGGCCAGCGCCATCGGGTCGACGGTATTGCTGTCGAGGGTCCGCTTCTCGAAGTTGCCCCAGACGGTGCCGCCACAGTCGCCCGGCTGGTTGCCGGCGGCCCACTTCACCCCGCCGAGGACGTGATTGCGGAAGTGGGTCTCGCTGTAGGACGCGATCGCGTGACCCATAGCGGTGGCCCAGACCCGACCGCCGCCGGTGTTACGGCACCAAGAGATCGGGTGGTCGGGGCCCATCGCCCGGGAGCCCGGGTTGTACGTGCGCTCGTCGGCGGTCACCAGGACGTGTACCTCGCCGCGCGGGTTCTTGTCGAAGTTGTACCACTCCTCGCTGCGGTTCCAGCGGTCCGGCAGGCTGGCCGTCGACGGGTGTTTCCGGTCCGCGACGATGGCGGTGCCGGGCAGCACACCGGGTGAGTGCTCTGGCATGTGAGCGCCGGCGTTCACGGTCTGGTCCCACCAGGGGTACTCGGCCTCGATGCCCATGTCCGTGGCGTTGTGGATGGCGACGATGCCCTTCCCGCTGGCCAGGAAGCCCTCCACGGCCTGGCGTTGGGCCGCCGAGGTCCACACCATGCCCGAGGTCTGGAACATGATGAGGACGTCGAAGGTGGCGAGGTTGGCCGGGGTGAAGACGGCGGAGTCCTCGCTGTGCACCAGCTCGAAGTTGTCGCTCACCGCCTGCTGTTGAAACATCGAGATCCCCGCGGGGATCGAGTCGTGCCGGTAGCCGGTGGTCTTGGTGAACAGCAGGGCCCGGAAGGCCGGAGCCGCCGATGCCGGATGGACGAGCGCGAGCGCGAGTAGCAGACCCGCGATCACTCCGATGAGCATTGTGTTGCGACGCATGCCGTCTCCTAGTCAGGGCGGAGCAACGGGGGTGTGCGGCCACGGGCCAGTCGCGTCTCGCGACACGCAGGCACGAGTGTCAGGTCGGTCGTCGTGCCGTCCGCCGCAACGGCAGTCAGCGCCGCAGGAAGTCACACAGCGTGATCTGGCGCTGTGCCCGTCCCGTGGTCGGCAGGGGTCATGGGATGAACTGAACACCGATGCCCGTCGATGTTCTCGCTCACATCATCTGGTGCCGCAGGCGTGAGCGTCCCCTGTCTCGCTCCTCGCCCGGCGGCGCTGCCGATCGAGAAGCCGAGGTTGAAGTCGCTGTACGCCGAGGGATTGCGAACCAATACCCGAACATCTATGTTCATACGTGTGATGTTTCGTTCGTGTCAAGCGAAAGTTTGGGCACGAGAACATCAAGTACGCCGATCGGGAGTGAAAGCTTGCCGGCTTGCCGGTCAGAAGATGGCTCGGGTGCCCAGTGCTACCCAGCCGACGACTACTAGATGTAAGGACTCCTGCATGTCAGATCCGCGGCCGGCGCCGCTGCTCGCCCTGCGGGGCATCGGCAAGTCCTTCCTCGGGGTGCGAGTCCTCGACGGTGTCGACCTCGATGTCGCGCCGGGCGAGATCCACGCCGTCGTCGGTGAGAACGGGGCGGGGAAGTCCACCCTCATGAAGATCGTTTCGGGTGGATACCACCCGGACGAGGGCACCGTGGAGCTTGGCGGCGAGCCGCGCGCGTTCCGCAGTCCACGCGACGCGCAGCGGGCCGGCATCGGCATCATCCACCAGGAGTTCAACCTGTTGCCGGAGCGCACCGTCGCGGAGAACGTCTACCTGGGACACGAGCCGGTACGCCGCGGGCTGGTCGACCGGCGGGAGATGCTCAGCCGCACCCGGCAACTGCTTGTCTCGATCGGGGAGACCGAGTTGCCGGCCGATGCCCGGGTTGGACGGCTCGGCGTCGCCCAGCAGCAGGTCGTCGAGATAGCCAAGGCGCTCGCCCTGGACGCACAGCTGCTCATCATGGACGAGCCGACCGCGTCGCTGGCCGACCACGAGGTCGAGCTGCTCTACGGGCTGGTCCGTCGGCTCCAGGATCGGGGCATCGGTCTGCTGTACGTCTCGCACCGGCTCACCGAGGTCTTCGATCTGTCCAGCCGGATCACGGTTCTCAAGGACGGGCGTCGGGTGACCACCGTACCCACGGCGGGCACCACCGCCGACGAACTGGTGCGCCACATGGTCGGTCGGGAGCTGTCCAGCTACTACCCGGACCGGGCCCGCGCCGACGACCTCGGTCCGGTCCGGCTCACCGTCCGCGCCGGGGGCAACGGGAAACTGCACGGCGTCGACCTGGAGCTGCGGGCAGGCGAGGTGCTCGGTGTCGGTGGGCTGCAGGGCGCCGGCCGGTCGGCGCTGGCCCGGGCGCTTTTCGGGGTGTCCCCGTTCACGACCGGCGAGGTCAGGCTCGACGCCACACCGATCCGGCTGCGCTCGCCGCGCGCCGCGATGCGGGCCGGCATCGCCTACGTCACCGAGGACCGCAAGGGCGAAGGCATCGTCGGCCGGCAGTCGGTGCTCGACAACGCGCTGCTCGCCAGCCGCGCGGTCTTCGCCGCTCGGTCCGGCCGCGCCGCCCGGACCGTCCGGATCCGTGAGCTGCTCGCCGCCGTGGAGGTCCGCGCCGCGGGCGACGACCAGGAGATCCGCTTCCTGTCCGGCGGCAACCAGCAGAAGGTCGTACTGGCCCGATGGCTCGCGCTCAACCCGCTGATCCTGCTCTTCGACGAGCCGACCCGGGGCATCGACGTGGGTGCCAAGTCGGCCATCCACGACCTCGTCCGCCGCCTGGCCCGAGACGGGGCGGCCGTGCTGATGATCTCGTCGGACCTGCCGGAACTGCTGGGAATGAGTGACCGGATCGTCGTCATGCGCGACGGTCGCATCGCGGGGGAGTTGCCCGGCGGCGCCACCGAGGAGCAGGTCGTGGCCCTGGCGGTCGGCACCGCGCGGGAGGCGGTCGCGTGAACGCCCGGTCGCTGCTGCCGGCCCGGCGGCCCGTACCGGGCGTGTTCGTGGCCCTGGCCCTCACCCTCGCGATCGGCGGCACGGTCGTCATGATCGACGGCGGTCAGCTGTTCAACCAGCCGACGACCGTGAGCCTGCTGCACGTCGCCGCCGGACTGGGGCTCGTCGCCGTCGGCCAGACCCTGGTCATCCTCGGTGGCTCGCTCGACCTCTCCGTGGCGTACGTGATCAGCTTGAGCACGCTCGTGGCGGCCGAGACGATGAACGGCAGCGACGGCGCGCTGCTGCCGGCGATCGGCCTGGCGCTCACCGTCAGCGCCGGCGTGGGGCTGCTCAACGGGCTGCTCGTCACCAAGCTGCGAATCAACGCCTTCATCGCGACCCTCGGCGTCGGGCTGCTGCTCAAGGGGTACCTCGACAGCGGCTACGACGGTCCCTCCGGCACCACCGCACCCGCGCTGGTGCAGAGCCTCGGGTACCAGCGCGTCGGTCCGATACCGCTGTCCTTCCTGTTGCTGGTCGCCGTCACCGGAGCGGCCTGGTTCGCGCTCTCGCGGACCCGCTTCGGCCACCACCTGGTGGCCGTCGGCGGCGACCCGGAGGTCGCCCGACTCTCCGGTGTCCGAAACGACCGGGTGCTTGTCACCGCGCACGTGCTGTGCGCGCTCTGCGCCGGGCTCGCCGGCATCTACCTCGCCAGCAGGCTCGGCTCCGGCGCGCCCCGGGTGGGCACCGAGGGCCTCTACGACCTGGAGTCGATCGCCGCGGTGGTGATCGGTGGGACCGCCCTGGCCGGCGGGCGCGGCGGCGTCATCGGCACGGTCGGCGGCGTGCTGCTGCTGGCCAGCATCGACGCCATCTTCAACCAGCTCGAAGTGGACGCCTTCTTCAAACAGGTGATCAGGGGCGCCATCATCATCGCCGCGGTCGCCATCTACGCACGCCGGGCGATGCGAAAGGCGGCGTCCTGACCATGCAGACCGTCCAGCGTCGTCCGCTGTCACCACGGCTGTGGCGGGTACGCCCCGGGGGTGTCCTGCCGATTCTCGCGATTCTCGCGGTGCTGCTGGTCCTCGTGGCGGTCCGGCAGCCCAGCTTCCTGGCCCCGCCGTCGCTGATGTCGTTCCTCGGCCGCTCGGCGCCGATCATCCTGCTCGCCGCCGGCCAGTACTTCGTGATCGTCTCCGGCGAGTTCGACCTGTCCGTCGGTTCACTGGTCACCGCCCAGGTCGTCGTCGCCGCCCGGCTGATCGACAACGATCCGTCCCGGACCTGGCCGGTAGTGCTGGTGCTGCTCGTCGGCGGCGCACTCGTCGGGCTGGTCAACGGTCTGATCACGACGCGACTGCGGGTGCCGTCGTTCATCACCACCCTCGGCATGTACCTGATCCTCGTCGGTGCGGTGTACCTCTGGTCCAACGGTGCTCCGAAGGGCGGGCTTCCCGAGCAGTTCCGTCAGTTCGGCCGACGGGCGTTCGAGGACGTGCCGTTGCTCGGCCGACTCCCGTACGCCCTGGTCGTGCTGTTGCTACTCGCGGCGGGGGCCGTGCTGCTGATGCGATCGGACTTCGGCCGGACCCTGGTCGCCGCGGGCGACAATCCGCGCACCGCCGAGTTGAGCGGGGTACGGGTCTGGCGGGTCCGGACGATCGCCTTCGTCCTCAGCGGAGTCGCGGCGGCGGTGGCGGCGATCCTCCTGGGTGGCTACAGCGGGGTGTCGTTCCAGGCCGGTGCCGGCCTGGAGTTCGGGGCGATCACCGCGGTCGTGCTCGGCGGTGTCGCGCTGGGCGGGGGACGCGGCTCGGTCGTCGGCGCGATGCTCGGTGCGCTGACCCTCGAACTCCTGTTCGCCCTCATGAATTTCTACGGCGTCCCCGGCGCCCTCAGGTCAACCGTCCAGGGCGCGATCATCCTGCTCGCCGTGGCGGTCTCCGCAACACGATCTTCTTCGAGATAGGGGAACCATAGTGCGACGTCCACTGGCGGCGCTGGCCGCCATCACCCTGCTCTCCCTTGCCGGCTGTGCCACCGACGAGCCGGCCGCGAACCCTTCGGGCGGTGCTCCCGCCTCCGGATCAGGCACCGGGGAACAGTCGAAGTTCTTCGTGCAGGCGGAGTACGACGCCGAACTCGCACTGCTCGACGCCGCCCCCACCGGGCCGGCCGACAAGCCGTGGGAGCAGGTGCTCAACCCGACGATGGTGGACACGACGAAGTTCAAGAAGGCCGGACCGTACAAGATCTGCTTCTCCAACGCGGCGCTGAACAACCCGTGGCGGCAGGTGGGGTTCAAGACCATGCAGGCCGAGGTCGAGGCGCAGCTGAGTCGGATCAAGGAGTTCGTGCACGTCGACGCCGAAGGCAAGGACCAGAAGCAGATCGCGGACATCAACGACCTGCTCGGCAAGGACTGCGACGCGCTCATCGTCTCGCCGAACACCACCGCCACGCTCACCCCGGCCGTCGAGGCGGCCTGCCAGGCGGGTCTACCGGTCGTGGTCTTCGACCGTGGGGTGAACACCAGGTGCCCGGTGACGTTCATCAACCCGATCGGCGGCTACGGCTTCGGCCACGTCGGTGCCGAGTTCGTCAGCCAGCGGATGCAGCCCGGCGGCAAGGTGCTCGCCCTGCGGATCCTGCCCGGTGTCGACGTCCTGGAGACCCGCTGGTCCGCGGCGAAGGTCGCCTTCGACAAGGCGCAGGTCGACGTCGTCGGGGTCGAGTTCACCGACGGCGACCCGGCCAAGACCAAGAAGATCGTCGACGACTACCTCCAACGGCACGGCACCATCGACGGCGTCTGGATGGACGCCGGGGCAGTCGCCGTCGCCGCGGTCGAGGCGTTCCAGGACGCGGGTAAGCCGGTGCCGCCGATGAACGGCGAGGACCAGCTCGACTTCCTGAAGATCTGGAAGGACAACGACCTCACCGCGATCGCGCCGACCTACCCGACCTACCAGTGGCGTACGCCGATCATCGCCGCGCTGCGAATCCTCGACGGTCAGCAGGTGTCCAACCCCTGGAAGCTGCCACAGCCGACGATCACCCGGGAGAACCTGGACAGCTACCTCGACCCGAGCATGCCGCCGCTGCACTACGCGATGTGCGGCTGCGCCGACCTGCCCGGGTATCCGCAGCGCTGGAGGTAGGAAGTCCGTGTACACCATCGGCGTCAACCCCTGGGTGTGGACCTCGCCGGTCGACGACGAGGCGCTGGCCGAGCTGATCCCGCGGATCGCCCGGTTCGGCTTCGACGCGGTCGAGCTGCCGATCGAGCAACCCGGTGACTGGGACCCGGTCCGCACCCGGGAGCTGCTGGCCGCGCACGGTCTGGTCGCGGCCGGCGTCTGCGCGGTCACCCCGCCGGGGCGTGATCTCGTGGCCGCCGCCCCGGCGGTCGTCGAGGCGACCGTGGCGTACCTCAGGGGCTGTGTGGACAGTGCGGCGACCGTCGGCGCGCCCTGCGTCGGCGGCCCCGTCTACGCGTCGGTGGGCCGGACCTGGCGCATGTCGGGGCCGGCCCGGGCGGCCTGTTACGCGGACTTCCGCCGGGCGCTCGCGCCGGTCGCCGACCACGCCGGCGAACGGGGGGTGAGCATCGGCGTGGAGGCGCTCAACCGGTACGAGACGAGCGTCGTCAACACCATCGCGCAGACCATCGAGCTGATCGACGGCCTGCCGTCGACCGTCGGCATCATGGTCGACACCTATCACCTCAACATCGAGGAGGCCGACCCGTACGCGGCGCTCGCCGCCGCCGGCCCGTACCTCAAGCACGTCCAGGTCAGCGGTACCGATCGGGGTGCTCCCGGCGCGGACCACTTCGACTGGCCCCGGTTCTTCACGGCACTTCGCGCGACCGGCTACCGGGGCGCGGTCTGCATCGAGTCGTTCACCGGCGAGAACGAGACCATCGCCACCGCCGCCTCCATCTGGCGTCCGCTCGCCCCGTCACAGGACCGGCTCGCCCTGGACGGCCTGACCTATCTCCGCAGGATCCTCCGCTGACAGCCGAGCGTCAGACCCGGCCAGCACAGGCACACCCCGGCACACCACTACCACCCCACCCAGGTAAGGAGACCGTCCCGTGTCCGTACCGTCATCCTCCGCTGCCCGAAAGCGGGTGACGGCCGCAGCCGCGGCGGCGGTGGTGGCCACCGTGGCCACCATGACCGCCGTCGCCGCCTCGGCCACCCCCGCGTTCGCGGCCACCACCACCCTCTACGCCTCGCCGTCGGGCAGCGGAACCAGCTGCTCCGCCGCCCAGCCGTGCTCGCTGACCGCCGCGCAGGCCGCGGTGCGTTCCCGCACCGCCTCGATGTCCGGCGACATCGTCGTCGAGCTGGCTGGCGGGGTGTACCGGCTCTCGTCACCGCTGCGGCTGACCGCCGCCGATTCCGGCACCAACGGCTACCGCGTGGTGTGGCAGGCGGCCCCGTCGGCGCGTCCCGTGCTCAGCGGCGCCCGAGCGGTCACCGGCTGGTCCCTCGTCGACGCCGGGCGGAACATCTGGCGGGCCAACGTCGGTGCCGGGCTCGACAGCCGGCAGCTCTACGTCGACGGCGCCATCGCCACCCGGGCGCGCACCCAGGTGAACCGGGCCGACTTCACCGCGGACAGCACCGGCATGAGGTTCACCAGCAGCGCGTTGAGCTACCTGAACAACCTGGCGAACAAGAACCGGGTGCAGATGGAGAGCGTCAACTCGTTCACCGACCGGTACGTGTCGGTGCAGAACATCAGCGGCAACCTGATCACCATGCAGCAGCCGGGTTGGAGCAACAACAACTTCGGCTACGACACCTTCACCAGCCCACACCGGGCCGGACCGCTCTACCTGACCAACGCGTACGAGTTCCTGGACGCGCCGGGCGAGTGGTACCTCGACCCGGCCAGCGGCGCGCTGTCCTACATCCCGCTGGCCGGGCAGAACATGAACTCCGTCAGCGTGGAGTTGCCCACGTTGCAGTCCCTGGTCAGCGTCGGCGGCAGCTACGACGCGCCCGCGCACCACATCTCGTTCAGTGGCGTCACGTTCACCGGCACGAGTTGGCTCGGCGCCAGCAGCAACCAGGGCTACGTGGACCAGCAGACCGGTTCCTACATCGCCGGCAACTGGAGCTGGCCGAGCTTCACCTCCTGCCACAACGGCTGTCCACAGTTCGAGGCGACCCGCCCGAACTGGCTGCAGATGCCCGCCGCCGTGCAGGTCTCCGCCGCCAACGACATCACCTTCAGCGGCTCGGCGTTCGTCAACCTCGGGCAGACGGCGCTGGGCATCGGCAACGACGCCAACGCCCACCTCAGCGGCGTCGGTCTCGGCACCCGCAACATCACCGTCGAACGGTCGGAGTTCGCCCGCAACTCGGCCGGCGGCATCCTGGTCGGTGGCGTACGCGCCGACGCCCACCACCCCAGCGATCAGCGTATGGTCAACCGGGACGTCACCATCAGCAACAACCGGCTGCACGACCTCGGGGTGGAGTACCGGGGCATCGTCTCGGTCCTGACCACCTACGTCACCAACGCCACCATCTCGTACAACGAGGTCTACAACATGCCGTACACCGGCATGTCGATCGGGTACGGCTGGGGCGCCAACGACGCCGGCGGCAGCGAGCACTACGCCGGCCGTGGTCTGTACAACTACCAGCCGCGGTACACGACCGCGACCACCGCGTCGAACAACCGGCTGATCGGCAACTACGTGCACGACGTCATGCAGCAGATGAACGACGGCGGCTGCATCTACACCCTGTCGGCGAACCCGGGCGGGTTGATCAGCGACAACTACTGCCTGCGGACCAACGGCTACTTCGGGGTCTACTTCGACGAGGGCTCCCGCTACTTCACCGCCCGCAACAACGTCTTCTCCTCGACCGGCACCTGGGCCACCGCCAACTACTGGTACGCCGAGAACATGGGCAACTTCACCGTCACCAACAACTGGTCGACCAACGGCAGCACCAACGTCACCAACGGCGACCGGGGCAACGTCGTCTCCGGCAACGTCACGGTGACCAACGGCAACTGGCCCTCGGGCGCCCAGGCCGTGATGGCGGCGGCCGGGCCGCAGAGCGGCAATGGTCAGCAGAACGTGCAGTTGGTCGGTGCCCAGTCCGGGCGTTGCCTGGAGATCGGCGGATCCAGCACAACCAACGGCACTCAGGCCCAGATCTGGGACTGCCACGGCGGGACGAACCAACGGTGGACGTACACCGCGAGCAGACAACTGATGGTGTACGGCAACAAGTGCCTGGACGCCTCCGGGCAGGGCACCGCCAACGGCACCCTGGCGATCATCTGGGACTGTAACGGCCAGGCCAACCAGCAGTGGAACGTCAACGCCAACGGCACCATCACCGGCGCGCAGTCCGGGCTGTGCCTCGACGTCAGCGGCTACGGCACCGCCAACGGTTCGAAGGTGCACCTCTGGGCCTGCCACGGCGGCACCAACCAGCAGTGGAACCCGCGTAGCTGACACACCACGGGTGGGTGGGGCCGTGCCGAGCCGGGCACGGCCCCACCCGTCGGGAAGATATCCATCCCCGCGCGGGGGCGTCGGGGTGTCCGCACGGCTGTCGCCGGATTCTGCCGGTCACACTCCGGCCGAAGGGTCGCTGGACTGCGCGTGCGCCCGCTCGCCGTCCTGGTCGAAGATGGTGAGGATCTCGACCGGCCCGTTCAGTGCGCCGATGGAATGCGGGATCATGGTGGAGAACTCGGCCGCGTTTCCCGCGCCGACCGGTATCTGCCGCGCACCGAGGTGCAGCAACGCGCTGCCGCTGAGCACGAAGAACCATTCCCGCCCGGGGTGCACGCTCAGGTGGCCAGGGCCGGTGCGTCGTTCGGGGGTGATGCGCATCTTGGCCACCAGGTTGCCCCCACGCTGCGCCGGCTCGCGCGAGAGCACCCAGGTGGCCAGGCCGGGTTCCTGGTGTCGCATCGGTCGGATGATCACGTCGGCGTCGTCGACGGGCTCGACGAGCTGATCGATCGTGGTGTCCAGCGCCCGGGCGAGGACGACCAGCTGATCGAGGTCGATGCGGCGGTGGCCGGTCTCGATCCGGCTCAGCGTGGAGGGGCTGAGGTGGCATCGAGCGGCAAGCGAGTCGAGGCTCCACCCGCGCGCCTGCCGTAGTCCGCGGATCCGTTGCCGGACCACCTCAGAAAGATCAACCTCCGACACGTCCTCATGCTATGTGGCGCGCTGCCTGACCGGTGGCGGTCGGGGCCGGGACCCGACGCGCGGTTTGATGGGCGGAACGGCCAGATCTTGCGGAAACCGCATGGCACCTTTCGATCCGCGAAAGGCTCCGTACCGTCGAGGCATGAGCAACAAGTCGCACGCGGACCATCCCGCGTTCAGCCCGCAATGGTGGGATCACCATTACCAGGGCCACCCGGCGGCACACGATGCGCCAAGTCCTCAACTGGTCGCCGAGGTGACGGATCTTGCCGCCGGGACGGCGCTCGACGCGGGCTGCGGACGCGGGACGGACGCGGTCTGGCTCGCCCGGAGGGGGTGGCAGGTAACGGCGATCGACGTCTCGCCGACGGCCGTGCGCGCCGCCGAGGAGTTCGCGGCGCGCCAGGCGCCCGAGGTCGCGCCGCGCATCTCCTGGACGGTGGCGGACCTGACGGTCTGGGAGCCCGCGCAGCAGTACGACCTGGTGGTCAGCCAGTACGTCCACCCCGACATGCCCTTCGGTCAGTTCGTTGCCCGGCTGGCCCGGGCCGTCGCCCCCGGCGGAGCACTCCTGGTGGTCGGCCACGATCATGCTGACCACCACTCGGCGGCCCACGCTCCCCAGCGGGCCTCGATCGACCTCGACACCGTCACCGCCGCCCTGACCGACGCGATGTGGGAGGTGCGCGTGGCGGAATCCCGAACCCGTCTTCTCGCGCCCGGTGCCAGCCGGACGAGCTTCCACGACGTGGTGGTCCGGGCCCACCGCAGCGAGCCGGGACAGCCCGGCTGACCACCGACGCTCAGCCCTTCAGGCCGGTGTGGGCCAGCCCCTCGATGAACTGCCGCTGCGCGATCACGAAGATCACCAGGATCGGGATGGCGGTCATCGACGCCGCCGAGAGCTGAACGTCCCACATCGGCCCGCCGTACGCGTCGACGAACTGGGTCAGCGCCTGCGGCAGGGTGAACTTCTCCGGTGAGGAGAGGAAGACGATCGGCTCCAGGTACAGGTTCCAACTGTGCAGGAAGGTGAAGATCGCCACCGCGCCGAGCGCCGGCCGGGCCAGGGGTAACGCGATCCGCCAGAAGGTGGCGAAGCGACCCAGCCCGTCGACCCGGGCCGCCTCCTCCAACTCGCCGGGGAGGGTGATGAAGAACTGTCGCATGATGAAGGTGGCCAGCACGCTCGGTGCGCCGAGGATCGGCACCAGGATCAGCGGCCAGTGGGTGTCCACCATGCCCCACGAGTTGAACATCCGGAACAGCGGCACGATGGTCACCTCGCTCGGGATGAGCAGCCCGACCAGCACCACCACGAACAGCACCTGCTGTCCCCGGAAACGGATCCGGGCGAAGGCGTACCCGGCGAGCGAGGAGACCGCCAGGGTGCCGACGGTGACCACGGCCGCGATGTACCCGCTGTTGAAGTACTGCTGCGCGAACGGCTGCAGCTCGAAGACCCGCCGGTACGCGGAGAGGCTGGCGTCGGTCGGGATCAGCGACGGCGGAAAGGCGAAGATCTCGTTGATCGGCTTCACCGACGAGGTGACCATCCACCAGGTGGGGAAGACGAACGGGACGGCCAGCAGGCAGAGCGCGCCGTACAGCGCGACCTTTGCCCGCGCGGGGAGCCTACTGTTCATGGAAGACCCACCTCCTGCGCATCCGCCACTGCACGACGGTGAGCACCAGCACGATCAGGAAGAGCAGCACGGACAGGGTGGCCCCGTATCCGAACTGGTGGAACTGGAACGCCCGTTGGTACAGGTAGTAGACGAGCACCGTGGTCGAGGTGCCCGGGCCGCCCTGGGTGAGCACGGCGATCTGGGCGAACACCTGCAACGACCCGACCACGGTGATGATCGAGGTGAGCAGGATGGTCGGGCTGATCAGCGGGACGGTGATCCGCCGGAACCGGGTCCAGGCGTTCGCTCCCTCGACCCGGGCCGCCTCGTACAACTCGGCGGGAACGCCCTGGAGGGCGGCCAGGAACAGCACCATGTTCAGGCCGACGTTCTTGACCACCTGCACCACGATCACCGACAGCAGAGCCGTCCAGTCGCCGCGCAGCCAGTTCGGCCCGTCCACGCCGACGGCGCCGAGCGTCCCGTTGACGCCGCCGTTGTCCTGGAGCAGGAAACCCCAGACGATCGTCCAGGCGACCAGCGAGACGACCACCGGGGAGAAGAACAGCGTCCGGAACACGATGGTGCCGCGCAGCCGCTGGTTGAGCAGCACCGCGAGCAGCAGGGCCAGGCTGAGGTTGAACACCACCAGGCCGACCGAGAACAGCCCGGTGACCCGCAGCACCGAGGGCAGGTTCGGGTCCTGCGCCATGCTCCGGTAGTTGTCCGTGCCGATGAACTCGAAGGTGCCGGCGAGCACGTTCCACTCGTGCAGGCTGTACCAGAACACCAGTCCGAGGGGGATCAGCACGAACAGCACCGAGCCGACGAGCTGTGGGGCGACGAAGAGCAGACCGGCGAGCTGGTCACGGCGGCGGGTCGTCCACCAGCCGCGCCGCCGCGCTGCGGCGGCCCCCGCAGGGGCGGACCGGCCACCGGCCCGCCCCTGCGCGTCCCTGGTCAGGACCGACATCGAACGTCGCCTACTTCGCCAGCAGCGGGTTGATCGAGGAGCAGACGCCGTCGAGCACGCCGCGGACGTCGGCGTTCGGCTGCCACAGCGGGTCCAGCCCAGCCCGGACCGCCTGGTTCAGCTCGGCCTGGCCGGTGTGGCTGGGCTTCACCACGCCGTCGGCGATCCCGTCGATCACCACCTGCTGCAACTGCTCGGGGCTCAGCAGCGGGTTGGTCTTGGCGAGAGTCTCGGCGGTGAGCAGCGAGGTACGCGGCGGCGGGAAGAACTGGGCCAGCTTCGCCGAGTTGGTGGGGTTGGTCAGGTACGCCAGGAAGTCGGCGGCGGTCTCGGCGTTGCGGCCCTGCTTGAGCACGCCCATGCCGCCCTGCCCGATCACCGCGTACTCGCCCTTCGGGCCGGCCGGCAGCGGCACCAGATCCCAGTCGAACTTCTGGTCGGTCAGCAGGGAGGCGCGGGAGATCTGGGTGATGGTCATGCCGGCCTCGCCAGCGAAGAAGTCGGCGGTGGTGCCCGGCCCGGGCAGCGCCTTGTCGACGAAGATCCCCCGGTGCAGTGCGGTCATCGCCTCGACCATTTCCGGCGAGTTGAAGCCGCAGGTCTTCCCGTCCTCACTCCACGCCTGCGCGCCCCAGCCGGTCCACACGGTGGAGAGGAAGTCCCAGCCCTTGTAGTCGAAGTCGCGTACCACCAGGCCGGCCTTGCCGGTCTTGGCCTGCACCGTCGACGCGGCGGCCAGCGCGTTCTGCCAGCTCCACCGGCCGGCGGCGATCAACTCGGCCGGGCTCTCGGTGTCGGCTGCGCTCAGCAGGTCGGTGTTGACGAACACCCCGAACGGCGAGGTGGAGAAGGGGTACGCGTACAGCTCGCCGTCGGCCTGCCACAGCTTCGTGGCGGCCGGAGCCAGCTCGTCGTAGGCGTACCCCTCGGTGTTCTTGAGGGTGTCGGTGAGCGGCACCAGCGCGCCGGAGCTGACGAAGTCGGGTGCCGAGTTCTCCAGCACCCAGGCCAGGTCGGGCGGGTTGCCGCCGGCGATCTGGGTGGTCAGCGTGGTGGTGTAGTTCTCGAACGGGATCGGGTCGAAGGTGATCCCGGCGACGTCCGGGTTGGCCGCGGTGTACTCGGCGGCGATCTCGTTGAACAGCTTCAGGTGTGCCTCGTTCGCCGACCAGGTGGTCATCCGCAGGGTGACCGGGCCGTCGGACTCGGCGGAGTCGCCGCCGCAGGCGGTCAGGCCGAGCAGCGCGGTGAGCGCGACGGCGGCCGTCAACCGGATCTTCATGGAGTATGTCCTTCCTCAGTAGCCGGCGATGTCGGGCCAGCGCAGCTCGACGCCTTCGTCGGCGAGGCGGTTCTGGAAGTCGGCCAGCAGGCCGGGTGTGTAGCGCACCGCGCGGGGGGTGACCCGCCGGGCCAGGCAGAAGTCCGCGAGCAGGCCGGCGACCTCGCCGACGTTCCACTCCACGGGGTGCAGGCGGTAGGAGCCGTTGGTGATGTGCGTGGTGCCGATGTTCTTGCCGGCGGGCAGCAGGTTCTCCACCCGCCGGGGGATCAGAGCGCCGAGCGGGATCTCGAACGGGCAGGAGGCCACGTCGATGTAGTTGTCGCCGCCGGTGGAGGGGTGCAGGTCGATGCGGTACATGCCGACGCCGACCGAGTCGGCGTAGGTGACCGCGCCCTTGTCGCCCCGGATCTGAAGCGACAGGTCCTGCTCGACCACCGTGTACTCGGCGCGGATGCGGCGTGACTCGCGGATGTATGGTGCCTGGGCCAGGCCGCTGTGCGTGACGTCCCCGCCGGTCGCGGCGGTGCCGTTGCCGGTGACGTCGCCGCGCAGCCGCAGCCCGGGAAAGCCGGTGCCGCCGTCGGTGCGGGGCGCCTCGGTCTGCAGCCAGTACAGCACCGACAGGGACAGTTCCCGGGCCGCCGCGATGCCCGCGTCCGGATCGGGTACGTCGATCACCGGCTGCTCGAAGTAGTCGATCATCGGCCAGTTGACCAGGCAGATGTCGCTGTCGTACGCGCCGGGCGTGAAGTTGCGCCGGGCGGCGATCCGCCGGAACGTCCACAGGTTGCCGTCGCCGGGGTTGACCCGCTGGTCGGCCTGGACCAGCCACGGGTCGTCGTCCGGGTTCGGGGTGAAGCTGCGTTCGGAGATCTCCAGGGTGCGTGGGTTGGGGGAGCGGAACGACAGCATCCGGTCGCCCCAGAACGGCGGCCGGTACGCCCGCCAGAAGTCGTACGCCGCCGGCTTGTCGATGGTGTGGTTCCCGTCGACGTGGTCGACCGCGAAGCACACCGACGCGGCCTGCATGTTGGCCGGTTGTGCCTGCTCCGGCGCGCTCGGCTCACCGGTCTCGGCCCGGGACTCGAAGCCGGTGACGTACTCGGTGCCGGTCAGCGGCAGCAGTTCGCCGGTCTCGGTGGCGTCCAGGACGTACGGCGCGCTCAGGTGCACCCGTTCACCGGTGTGTCGGTGTGCCACGGTGACTCCGGTGACCCGGTCGCCGTCGGTGTCGGCGGCCACCGGCCGGTACGGCTGGAGCACCCGCAGCCGCCCGGAACCCCGGTACGCCGCCAGCATGTCCTCCAGCACCGCCACCGCGACCCGGGGCTCGTGGCAGAGCCGGCTGACGTGCCCGGCCCCCGGGTTGAGTGCGGTGGCGCGCCGGGCCCGCTCGGTGAGCGGGTACCAGCTCCGGTAGTAGTCCCGGATGCGGTCGCGCAGCGACCGGTAGCTGGCGGTGACTCCGAAGTGCTCCACCCAGGAGTGCTCGTCCGGCGGCACCGCCTGACTGGTGAGCTGTCCGCCGAGCCAGACGTACTCCTCGGTCAGCAGCACCGTGCGGCCGGCCCGCAGCGCGGCCAGGGCGGCGGCCACGCCACCGAGCCCACCACCGACGATCAGTACTTCGGCCTGCATCTCCGGCACGGTCCGTCCTTTCAGGGGTTGGTCGGGGCCGCCGGGCGGGGAGCGCGGCGACCGGGGATGGTGGTCAGTGGCGGGGCGGTGCGAGGGTGCCGCCGTCGACCGGCTGGCACGGCAGCAGCCGCTGGGTCACCGTGTGGGGCACCGCGGCGAGTAGCCCGGTGAGCACCTCGACGGCCTGCCACCCCATCTCCCGGCGGGGGATCCGGAACCCGGTGAACTCAAGGTCGCTGGTCGCCGGCCGGGTCGGGTCACCCAGGGCCAGGATGGACAGGTCGGCGGGCACGGTCAGGCCGCGGTCCCGGGCGATGCCGGCGAGGGCGACCCCGTCGGCGTACTCCTCGGCCACCACGGCGGTGACCTCGGCGGCGAGCAGCGCGTCGAGCACGTCGGCGGGGGAGCGGTCGGTGGGTTCGTGCCGGGTCGGCAGCCCGGCCGCGTCGAGGGTGCTCCGGTAGCCGGCGAACCGGTCGGCGTGCGACTCCGGTCCGGCTCCCTGGCCGAGGTACGCCAGCCTGGTGTGTCCGGCATCGAGGGCCCGGCGGACCACGGCGGCGGTGGCGGCGGAGTAGTCCGCGCCGACGTACGGCACCGGCCCGCCGGCGTCGTCGCGTCGGCCGACCGACACGAACGGGTGTCCCTCGGCGACCAGCCGGCCCAACTCGTCCTGGTCCAGCGAGCGGCCGAGCAGGACGCAGCCGTCGGCCAGCCGCAGCCGGTTGTCGTCGTGGAAGATTCGCCGCCGGCCGTCGGTGACCGGGGCGCTGGTCAGCAGCAGCAGGTCACAACCGAGCCGTTCGGCGGACTCTTCGATGCCGACCAGGAACGGGTGGTAGAAGTCGCCGGTGCCGACGGGGAAGACCGGCTCGTAGGTGAACACGCCGAGGATCCGGTTGTGTCGGGCGGCCAGCCGCCGGGCCACCGGGTCGGCCACGTACCCGGTGGCCCGGATCGCGTGCAGCACCCGTTCCCGGGTCTCCGGGGCGATCCGGACGCCGCCGTCGTCGCGGCCGTTGAGCACCAGGGAGACGGTCGCCTGGCTGACGCCGGTCATCCGGGCGATGTCCTGCTGGGTCACCCGCCTACGCGATCCGGTCACTTTCCGTGTCCATTCGTTTCTGCGCTAATACGCATTAGCTACGTTGGTGTGAAATCCTGCGACCCCCGACGGCCTGGCGTCAACCCCCGTCGACGGAAAACTTCTCCGGCGGACGGCCGTGATAATTCGTATTAGCGCCTTGACGCTCGTCCGCTTCCGGCAGCAGACTCATCGACCACGAGGCACACTCCCTCGTGGAGTGCGATCTCACAGACGGTCACTGACGGTCGTGGGTTGCCGTCGGCGTCCCGCCGTCCACCCGCTCCGCCACCGTCGCGCCACCATCCCGCTGCGCCGCCATCCGTCACCGACGAGCGTCCCCGAAGATCGGAGACCCCATGGACGACCGACTTCTGCCCCGACCTGCCGCGCTGAGCCGCCGTAGCCTGCTGCGCGGCGCGACCCTGATCGGCACCGCCGCGGCGGCCGGCACCGCGCTCGGCGGTACCGTGGCCGCCGGTCCCGCCCTCGCCGGTCCGGCCGGCTTCCCCAGCTACCGGTACGTCCGCGACGCGTTCGCCGGGCCGTTGGCCTACAACCCCACCGGCGAGATGATCTTTCCGTGCGTACGCGGGGTCTATGACAAGATCTCCGGCGCCCGCGGGCGGTACTACCTGTACTACGCCCCGCACGACGCGCCCGGCGGCGTCTGCCTGGCCTACGCCGACCGGCTTGAGGGCCCTTACACCGAGCACCCGGGCAACCCGATCGTCGACCGGGTGCTGCCCACCACCACGGTCAGCCACGTCTCCTCGCCGCACGTGGTCTGGAACGCCGCGAGCAGGGAGTTCTTCCTCTACTTCCACGGGGAGAACTTCACCACCCGGGTGGCCCGCTCCCGCGACGGCATCACCTTCACCAACGAGACGCCGATCCTGAGCACCCGCCTGGTGCCGAACACCACCGAGACCTCGTACGCCCGGGTCTTCGAGCACCAGGTGGCCGGCAGGGGCAACAAGTACGTCATGCTCTTCATGGGCGCGCACACCATCGGCCCGGGCACCCGCAAGATCTTCTGGGGCTGGTCGCCGAACGGCTGGGACCAGTGGCAGTTCGCTCCGAACCCGCTGATCTCGCCGGCCGGTGACGGGTTGACCGACATCTCCAGCCCGCACCTGCTCAAGCGCAACGGCACCAGCTACGTGGCGTACCACGGCAACGACGGTCGGATCCGGCTCACCGAGGTCGGCAACAACTTCGACCGGGAGGTGCACCTCGGGGTGTTCCACGCCCCGATCGCCTCGGATAACGGTCGGGTGGCCGCGCCGGCCTTCGGCACCGACGGGGGAGTGTCGTACATGGTCTACGAGGCCGGTCCCCGACTCGACGCCCGCATCTGCATCGCCCGCGCCGTCTGACCGGCGCGGGAATCCGGTCAGGGATGCCGCGGACCGGGGCTGGTCGCGCTATCGAGGGGTCGACACACAGAACTCGTGGCCGTCGGGATCAGCCAGCACCACCCAGTCGACCTCGCCCTGGCCGATGTCGAGTCGAGTCGCCCCGAGGGAGACGAGCCGGTCGACCTCCGCTTGCTGATCACCGTGGGGAGGTGGAGCGAGGTCGAAGTGCAGCCGGTTCTTTCCGGTCTTCGGTATGAAGGGCGGACCGCCCCACGTGATCTTCGGGCCGCCGTGCGGCGAGCGGATGGCGGTCTCCTGGTCCTGGTCCCAGACCAACGGCCAGCCCAGCGCCTCGCTCCAGAAGTACCCGACCTGCTGCGAACCGTCGCAGGCGAGCGCTCCGATGAATCCGCAGTCAGCGAGGAAGTTGTTGCCCGGCTCGATGACACAGAACTCGTTGCCTTCGGGGTCGGCGAGCACCACGTGATCATCCTCGGGGCGCTGGCCGATGTCGATGTGCCGGGCACCGAGCCCGAGCGACCTCGCCACCGTCTGCCGCTGGTCGTCGAGGGACGTGCTGGTGAGGTCGAAGTGCATCTGGTTCTGGCCGACCTTGCGCTGCCGGGTCGGCAGGAATCGGATCCGGAAGCCGGTGTCGTCGTTCGGCAGGAGCGCGACGCCGGCGGGGTCGTCGGCAATCTCCCAGCCCAGGACGCCGGCCCAGAAGTGCGCGAGACGACCCGGGTCGTTCGCGTCGAAGCAGAGCGCGACGAGGTGAGAAGTCATGAGGTCTAGCGCGGTCGGGCGCAGCCGGGGATCCCGTGTCGGGCGGCCTCGGCGAGGAGCGCCCGAAGTTCGTCGGCGAGGCCGGCGCCCGCGGTGACTCGACGGGCGAACGGCAGCCGGAGGTCGGTGTGTCGGTCCGGCGCCTCGGTGCGGAGCACGATGCCGTCGGCGTCGAGGGCGATCGGCACGACCCGCGCCGTACCGGTGGTCAACGCCGGGTCGACCAGCGTCGCGAGCTGGTCGAGGACGTCGCTGTGCTGCTGCGCGAGGCGTTGCAGGTGTACGGCCTCGTCGGCGGCGAGCGGATCCGGGCGTGCGGCGCGGTAGGCGCTGATGTCGACCGTGGTCTCGCCGCCGTCACGGGTGAGGCCCAGCTCGACCGGTTCGATCACCCACAGCGCGACGGGCGGCAGGTCGAGCAGGGACAGCAGGGTGTCGCCGTCGCACGACTCCAGGCTGGCCGGGTCGAATCGGCGGGCAGTACCCAGCACCCGCACTCTGGCCCGGACCCGGGATCGTACGGCGACCGGGATGAGTTGCGTCACGTCGAGCCGTACCGCACCCGGTCGACCGCGCACGGCGACCAGCAGGCCGCCGGCCCGGCTCATCGCGTCGACCGCGAGGACCACGGTGCCGTCGGGCAGGAGGACGTGCGATTCGATGAGGTCGACGGCGACGTCGCCGAGCCGCAGCCGCAGGGAGGTGGCGGTGGACAGGACAGAGCGTGCCATTACGGCGCCTGGGCCGGTCGCCGCGATGTCCCCGTCCGCCGCTGACGCGCTGGCGTCTGCGGCGGACGGGACGCCCGTCAGCTCCGCCGGCCCGGCTGGGTGAAACGCCATCTCGATCCCCTCGGCCATGAAGTGGAGGTGGTGTGGCCTAGGGATCTGACCTTAATAGGCAAGGCTTACCTTGCCAAGGCGGGGTCCGGTCGTGTGCCGCCTCCGTCACCGTGTCGGCGCCTCGACGGTGCCGTCATCCGGTGCGCGGGCGCGGGCGAGGGTCAGGCCGGCTGGTAGGTGAGGCAGTCGCTGACGGTGGCGCCTGGGCCGACGGTGATGGACTCGGCCTTGCAGGCGAGGTTGGTGTTGTAGACGCACTCGGAGCGCGCGCAGGCACCCACGGCGCCGGTCACCTCCGCGATCCCGCCCTGCACCGAGGACTCCACGAACGTCGCGCAGGACGCGGCATCACCGGCCGAAGCCACGGTGATCGCCGGAGCGTGACAGCCGCTGTCGTTGAAGCTGCACGCGGTGGCGGCGCACTCGCGTACCGGGGGCGACTGCAGCAGAGTTTTCATGGTGTCTCCCAACTGTTGACGCCGACGGAGCAGTGGAACGCATCGGCTCGGTGTGCTCGTATGTCGGTCGTTATTTGCCGCTCGGGTGGCAAGGTAAACCCCGCCACCGCTTGGTGTCGTGCAATTCGCGTCCGAATATCACTCTAACAGCGGAACGCCGCGCGCGCTGCGCTCGACGCCATTCACGTCACGTTTCGGTATTAACGAAGATTAGCCTAACCTTTGTTAGGTCAGTCTTACTTTGCTTGCCGGCAAACGGTGTGCCGCGGACCGTTTCGAAGGCGATGTCGAAGGTCGGGCAGCGGAACATCGTCGCTGCTCGTACGGGCTCCGGAGCGAGGTTCGTCCGTAGGTCTGCTCCCCGATTATTGCGCCACGAACCCGGATCAGGGCGCCCGGCAGTTCGTCGGTGACCTGTTCCGGATCTGGTTCGCCGCCTGGTCCAGTCGAACGATTTGGCGTCCGTGTTCCGGGCCAGCCGCATAATCCACCGAAGCTCCGTTACGCCGGTGGTCCGGCTGGTAACGCTGCGGGTAGGTCCGCATCAACGAGTTGGTGCAGCAGATGCAGCGGTGCGGCGCCGATCCCCGCCTCGGTCAGCGCCTGTGCGTACGTCGCCGCCGTCGAGTCGTCCACCAGGCCGTGCACCACCGGCAGGGTCGGGCTGGCGGCCCGCAGCAGCGATTCGAGTTGACAGGAGGCGACCGCGCCGGGCAGGCCGAAGCCTGCCGCGTGCCCGGCGATCGCGGCCGGTGGCAGGTCCGCCGGTACGGTCCGGGTGGTCTCCGCGACGTGCAGCAGGCCGCCGCCGACGACGAGGACGTCGCGGTCGTGTCGCATCCGGGCCAGCGCCCGGACCGGGTTCAGGGCGTGCGGGAAGGAGTCGTCCACCACGATCGTGCCGGGGCGCAGCCGGTCGACGTCGAGTGGTTCGGTGGCCGCGCTCGTGGCACCGATGATCAGGTCAGCGGCGTAGCCGGGGTCGGGCACCGTCGAGGTCGTCGCGCAGATCTCGACGGTGCCGGCGAATCCGTCGGACCGCAGCCGGTTGGCCTGGTCTCGCAGGCGGGGCGCGGCCGAGGGGATGTCGCAGAGCACCAGCCGTGCCGGTGGCCGGGGTGCGCGCGCCAGCAGCAGCCGTAGCGAGGAGAAGCCGATCGAGCCGAGGCCGACGACGGCGAGGGTACTGCCGGCCAGGTGCCGCCCGCTCGCCGCCAGCGCGGCCTCGACCGTCAGGACCACGGAGACGACGGTGGCGGCGTGGCCGGTGGTGATCGCCGTGGCGGTGCGGGTACGCCGGAGCACGCCGATGCCGTAGCCGGTGTGCGCGGGAATCAGGCCGGCGAGTGAGACGCAGGCCGCGCCGAGGGTGGCGGCGAGATCGACCGCGGCGGCGGTCTCGGCGGCCAGTGTCTCCCCGGCCGCGGTCAGTTCGTCGGAGAAGCGGGGCAGGCAGACGAAGCCGGAGGTGCCCAGCGGCGTGGTCAGCTCCTCCAGCAGGCGGGGCCGACCGGCGGGAAAGAGCAGTTCGCGGAGCTGTTCGCGGGGCAGGCTGCCGGCGGGCAGGCCGGCGATGGCGGCGAGCTGCGCGGGTGGTGGCAGGTATCCGACGATGGCTGCGGTCAACCTGGTCGACGGCACCACGGCAGGCGCGGTGGCGAGGTTCGGGTCGGGGCGCTCCGGGGTGCCGCGGCGCGACTGTTCGGCCGCTGCCGTGGTGAGGTCGGTACGAAGCCAGTCCACCAGGCGGTCCAGGTCGGTGGGGGACACCGCCGTGGGGGAGCCGCGCAGGGTGACCCGCAGGCCGTCGGGTCCGGGCCGGGCGGTCAGGAACAGGTCGGTGCCGATCGGTGGCGGGGCGAGTTCGGTCTCCTCGTCCCAGGTCAGGCGCAGCCGGGTCGGCGCGGCGGAGCCGGTGTGGCCGGACGGGGCGGCCGGGGGCGGGTCGTCGGCCGACCCCAGCGCCAGGACCGGGTCGAGCGCGTCGAAGTCCAGGAAGCTGAAGAAGAACTGGGCACCGGTCGGCGCGCCGTCGGGCCGTCCGGTGGGCACGGCCGCCGCGATGGACGGTGGATCGGCGTGCTGCCGGGCGGCGGCGACCTCGGCCGCGACGTGGGCGAGGTGGGTGGGGAACGCGGCGGTGCCGGTCAGGCGGAGCGGCAGCATGGCCGCGCAGGGACCGAAGACGCGGTGCAGGTCCGGCAGCGGGTGGTCGCGTCCGGTGACAGCCAGCCCGACGACCAGGTCGTCCTGGCTGGTGAGGCGGGCCAGCGCCCGGTGGTACGCGGTGAGTACGGGGGCGTACAGGGTGCTCGCCGCTTCGGCCGCGAGCCGGCGCAGTCCGGCGACGACCGTGAGGTCGAGGGTGAAGCCGCGTACCGGGGCCGATCGGGTCCGCTGCCCTGGTGCGCCGTCGGCCTCGGGGCGGTCCGCGTCCGGGCTGCGGTCGGTGTCGGCGCGCCGGACCGGTGGCCGGTACGGCGGACCGAATCGCCGAGCCCACCAGGCCCGGGCTGCCGGGTCCGGCGCGGCGGTGGAGCGGCGTTCCAGCAGCGTCACGTAGTCCCGGAAGCTCGTACGCAGCGGCGGAAGTGGGTCGGGCGATCCGTCGGCCTGGCGGTGGTAGGCCGCCAGCAGTTCGTGGCCCAGCAGGGCGGCGCTGTAACCGTCACCGATCAGGTGGTGTGCGTGCACCAGCAGGACGTGTTCGTCCGGCGTGACCGTCAGCAGGCGCAGCCGGAGCAGGGGCCACGCCCACGGCTCGAACCGTCGGCGGCGTTCCTCGGCCACCCGGGCGGCCACGTCGCTGTGCTGGGCAAGGGTCTCGTACTCGACCGGTAGCCGCATCGAGACGGGCAGCTCCTGCTGTACCGGCGGCCGGGCGCCGGCGGGGAAGACGGTCCGGAGCATCGGGTGTCGGGCGACCAGCAGGTCCACGGCGCGTTGGAAGATGTCGCGGCGCAGTCGTCCGTGCAGCCGGAGGCGGGCCAGCCAGGCCGTGCCGGCGCCGGGTACGACCGCGTCGGCGAGCAGGAAACCGCGCTGGGTGGCCGTCACCGGAAACGGGCCGGCCGGGCTGGTGTCCGGGGCGGGCTGGCCGGCAGCCGGTGCGCAGAAGGAAGGGCCCGGGGTGGCCGGCGCCGGGGACAGGCCCGCAGCCGGGCCGGCGGAACCGGAGGCTGGATCGGCGGCGGTGTCGATCGCGGCAGCGAGGGCGGCCAGGGTCCGGTGCTCGTAGATGGCGGTCGGGCGCAGGGCGGTGGGGAACCGTTCCCGGAGCTGGGCGAAGACCTCCAGGATCAGGATGGAGTCGCCGCCGAGGGCGAAGAAGTCGTCGTCCGGGCCGACCGCCGGTACGTCTAGCAGGTCGGCCCAGATCCGGGCCAGGCTCGCCTCGGTGCCGCTGACCGGGCCGGTGACCGGGCCGGTCGTGGTGGCGGGGTGCGGGCCGGTCGTGGTGGCGGCGTGCTCCCGGGCGGTCGCCGGTCGGGTGCCGGTGTGGGCCAGCAACCGGGCGCGGTCGATCTTGCCGGTGGCGGTCAGCGGCAGGCTGTCCAGCAACTGGAGGCGGGCGGGAACCATGTGCTCCGGCAGCCGGGCGGCGAGGTGGGCGCGAAGGTCGGCCACGGTCGGGGTGGACTGCGACGTGGGCAGCACGAAGGCGTGCAGCCGTGGGTGCGGATCGGCCTGGTGCAGCACGGCGGCGGCGGCGACCGCCGGATGCGTCCGCAGCACCGCCTCGATCTCGCCGGGCTCCACCCGGTACCCGTGGATCTTCACCTGGTCGTCCAGCCGGCCCAGGAACTCCAGGGTGCCGTCCGCCGCGACCCGGCCACGGTCACCGCTGCGGTAGAACCGCTGGCCCTCACGGACCACGAACGCCGCGTCGGTCAGCTCCGGCTCGCCGAGGTAGCCGGCGGTCAGGCCGACGCCGCCCAGGTACAGCTCGCCGGCCACGCCGGGCGGGCAGGTCCGCCCGGCGGGGTCGACGACGTGCACCACCGCCGCGCCGACCGGGCGGCCGATCGGCAGCCGGCGTACCGCGTCGTCCGGGCGGCGGTCGATCAGGTGCCAGGTGGCGTTGATGGTCGCCTCGGTCGGGCCGTACAGGTTGGTGATCCGGCAGTCGTCGCCGAACAGGTCGAACCAGCGCCGGACCGGCACCGGCGACAACTCCTCCCCGCCGACATGCACCCAACGCAGCGCGGTCAGGTCCGGCGCGACGCCGTGGCGGGCCACGTGCTCCTCGGCGGCGTGCAGGATCCGCTCCCACAGCGTGGGTACCGAGCTCCACACGGTGATCCGGTCCCGCTCGATCCGGGACAGCAGCGCCTGCGGGTCGCGGAGCAGGGATCGGGTGAAGGTGACCACGGTGGCGCCGACGAGCAGCGGTGCCAGGATCTGTCGGACGGAGGCGTCGAAGCAGCTCGACGAGGTCTGGGCGAGCCGGTCGGTGGGCCGGTAGCCGAAGCTGGCGATGGCCCAGTCGAGGTAGGTCGACATCGACCGATGGGTGACCGGTACGCCCTTCGGTCGACCGGTCGACCCCGAGGTGAAGATCACGTACGCCGGGTGCTCCGGTGCCGGCGGTGGCGCCTGCGGGCCGGTCCCGCTGTCCGTGGTCGCGTCCGCCGCGCTGTCGGAGGTGGGCGGGGCGAGCCGGATCGGCCGGGCCGCGTGGACGAGGCCGGCCGCGGTGGCGGCACACTCGTCGTCATGCAGCAGCAGCTCGGCCCCGGCGCGAACCAGGTGGTCGGTGAGCCGGGCCGGCGGGTGCGCGGCGTCCAGCGGCACCCAGGCGGCGCCCGCCCGCAGGATCCCGACCACCCCGACGACCGTCTGCGGTCCGGGTGCCGTGAGCAGGCCGACCCGGTCGCCGGGGCGTACCCCCTGGCGGGTGAGCAGCCCGGCCACCCGGTCGGCGGCCAGGTCCAGCGCCCGGTAGGTCAGGCTGCCGTCGCCGGTGTCGACCGCCACCGCGTCGGGGGTACGCCGGCAGACCGCCCGGATCCGCGCGGTGACATCGCCACCGGCGGCCGCACCGGGCTGTGCGGGCTGCCGCCGCCCGGCGGCGAGCGCGACGAGTTCCTGCCGGTGTTCGGCGGCGAGCCGGGCCACGGTCGCCCGGGTGAACAGTCGTAGCGGGAAGTTCCAGGACAGGCCGAGGCCCGCGCCCGACTCCCAGCAGAGCAGGCTGAGTCGGGTGGCGGCGGACGCGGATCCGGCCGCCGTCGGGGTGACGGTGACGGGGCAGTCGGGATCCCGGGTGACCGGGAACCGGGCGAAGCTGAAGCCGGCCGGGCTCGCGGTGCGCGGGCCGGCCCCGGGTCGGTCGAGCAGGCGGGCCAGGTCGAGGCTGGTGACCGAGCCGTGCCGCTGCGCGGCGGACCAGGCCACCCGCAGCCGGTCGGCGAGCTGGCCGGTCGGCTCGTCCGGGTCCGTGTCGATGCGTAGCGGCAGGGTGTCGGCGAACGGGCCGACGATCCGCCCGATAGCGGGCAGCCGGGCGTCGCGACCGGCCCGGGCCACGGTCACCGGCACCGACTGCTGCCCACTCCACCGGGACAGGCACCGGACGTACCCGGCGAGGAGCAGATGGAACAGGGAGACGCCGGCGGCGGCTGCCCGGTCGCGCAGCGCTGCCACCAGGTCCGCGTCCAGGTCACCCTGGTGGGTCAGGTACGGCGGTGCGGGGGGCGCAGCCCGGTCGCCGTCGTACGGCAGCGGCAGTGTCCAGCCGTCCCCGGAGAGGCGGTCCTGCCAGTACGACAGGTCCTGCGCCGTTGGTGGGGTGACCGCGCGGGCGTACGCGTCGAAGCCGGGCGCGGGTGATGGTGGCGGTGTCCGGCCGTGGCACAGCGCGGTGTAGCCGGACCACAGCTCCTCGCTGAGCAGGTTGAGGCTGAACCCGTCCCCGGCGGCGTGGTGCTGCACCAGCAGCAGGTGGGCCCGGTCGGGGGTCTCCCGGACGAGCACCGCCCGCAGCGGCGGCTGCCGGGTGAGGTCGACCGGGGTGTTGCACAGCCGCTCCGCAAGGGCGCCCAGCGGGCCGGTGAGCGGCTGCACCGCGTACCAGGCCGGCGCCGGTTGTTCGGTCGGCGGCAGGATCACCTGGCGGGGCGTACCGGCCCCGGTGCCCGGCACGAACCGGACGCGCAGCATCGGGTGCTGTGTCTCCAGGTGGGCCAGGGCCCGGCCGAGCAACGTCGCGTCGATGGTGCCGGTGATGGTCTGCTGGACGAAGGCGTAGCTGGCGACGGTGGGGTGCAGCCGTTCGTTGACGTGGAACGCCCGCTGCACGGCGGTCAGCGGGAACGGCTCGCCGTGCGCCGACGGTCGCGGCCCGGGTTCGTGTACCGGTGCCGGCTGTTCCACTGTGCAGGCAGCCGGTGGTGACGCGGCGTCGGTGGTCGCGGTCAGGTGGGCGGCCAGCTCGGCGACGGTGGTGTACTCGAAGAAGAGGGTGACCGGCAGATCACGGCCGATCTCCTCCTCCAACCGCTTGACCAGGTCCACCGCGGCCAGCGAGTCCAGGCCGAGGGCGAGGAACGACGCGTCGTCGGCGATCTCGTCGGGCCGGCGGTGCAGCGGTTCGGCGAGCAGCCGTCGCAGCAGCCGGGCCACCTCGTCCCGGTTCGGCCCGTCGTGGGCGGCGTCGGGCCGCGGCCGGCCGGCGGTGCGGCCGGCGACGGCGGTGGACGCCGGGGTGGTGGACGTCGGGGCAGTGGACGTCGGGGCAGTGGATGCTGGAGCGTGGGGATCGGCTCGGCGGCGCAGGTCCGCGACGACGAGGTGGGCGGCGTCGAGGCGGCGGGCGAGGGCCAGCGCGCGCAACGCGTCGCGCACGGGCAACGCCCCGGTGCCGGTGCCGCCGGTGCGGGCCGCCATGCCGATGTCGGTGATCGCGGCGAAGCCGACCGCCTGGACGCGGCGGCCGGCGGCCCGGTGCGCGGCGGCGAACGCGTCGAGGAACGCGTTGGCGGCGGCATAGTCCCCGATCGCCCCGGCCAGGCCGGGCAGCACCGCGCTGACCGACGAGAACCCGACCAGCGCCGCGCGGTCGTGGCGGTGCCGGCGCAGCGCCTCGGTGAGCAGGTAGCTGCCGCGTACCTTCGGGGCCAGCACGGCGAGCACGTCCCGGGTGGACTTCACCCGCAGGGTGCCGACCCGGACCGTGCCGGCGGCGTGGAACACGGTGTCCAGCCGTGGTGCCCCGGCGAGCAGCGCGTCGACGTCGGCGGCGACGGTCACGTCGCAGCGGTGGTACGTCACCGCCGCGCCCAGCTCGGTCAGTTCGGTCAGCAGCTCGGCCGGTGCCCGGTCCGACCGGCCGGCCAGCAGCAGGGTCGGCCGGTCGGCGCGGGCGAGGGTACGGGCCAGTGCGGCGCCCACGCCACCCGCGCCGCCGACGATCAGGTGGACGCCACCCGCCCCGGGCCGTCGGGCATCGCCCGTCATGCCGGGCCCGTCGGACGTCGGGTCGGTGGATGTCGGTGCCGGGTCGAGGAACCGGGCGAGGCGGCGCCCGTTGCGCCAGGCCACGCCGATCGCCGCGACCGGGCCGGGCGGGGCGCCCTGGGGCCCGGTGGCGCCGGCACGTCGACCGGTGTCGGACGTCCCGCTGTCGACGAACCCGCGCACCTCCCTGCGGACGGCGTCGACCCGGGCCGCCTCGCCGTCGAGGCTGGACAGGTCCACCGGGCGAACCAGCAGGCCGGGACGCTCGTCGGCGAGCGCGGTGGTCAGCCCGGCCAGTACGGCCTGCACCGGGCGGGGCCGCTCGGCGGCCGAGCCGGTGACGTGTACGTCCTCGGTGACCACGAGCAGCCGTCCCGGGTGGTCGAGCCCCTCGTCGAGCAGGGCGCGGACGGCGCGTACCTGGTCGGCCACGGCGGCGTCGAGGGCGGTCGCGTCGGGCGGGTCGACCGCCGCCCCGGCGAGCAGCACGGTCACCTCCGCCGTCGACGCGCCGTCGCCGGGGCGGGCCGTGATCGACCCGCGACCGGTCGGCGGTACCGCCGTTTCCGGCTCTCCGGTGTGGACCTCGATCCCGTCGGCGGTGAGCGCGGTGGTCAACGCGGCAGCGAACCGGCCGTCGACCCCCGGGCCGCGCAGCCGGACCGTCGGCGGCCGGTCGCCGGCCACCGGCGGCACCTCCCGCCAGGCGGGGAGATACAGCGGTACGGCCGCCTCCGCTGCCGCCGGGGGCGGGTAGGCGCGGCGTTCGAACGGGTAGGTCGGCACGGGGACCCGCCGCCGGCCGACATGCAGGGCGAGCCGGTCGAGCGGCCCACCCCGGGACCAGAGCCCTCCCACCGCCGTCAGCAGCGAGGTGGCACCGGCGTCGGCCGGATGCGCGGGGGCGTCCAGCAGCGTGACCACCCGGACCGGTCCGGCAGCCCTGCCGTCGAAGCTGCGGGCGGCATCGCCGGCCGGACCCAGCTCGACGACCGTGTCGTACCCGTCGTCGAGCAACCGGCGCAGCGCCGCCCGCATCTCTACCCGCACCGTTTCGTCGGCCGGGCCGCCCGGTTCGGTGCCGGTCAGCGCGACGGTCCGCCGGACCGCCTCGGCGACGCTGAGCGTCCCGCTGGCCGCAGCCGCCGCCAACTCACCCACCCCGTGTCCGAGTACCGCGTCGGGCCGTACCCCCCACGCGGTGAGCTGCCCGGCCAGCGCCAGGGCGACCACCACGCCCACCGTCGCGGTGACCTGCCGGTCGGGCCGGTCCCGGTCGGCCGGGGTGTCCTCGGCCAGGCACCAGGACAGCAGGGGTCGCCCCGCCAGCGGGCCGGCTGCGGCACAGGCATCGGTCAGCAGGCCCCGGAAGACCGGCAGCCGAGCGTGCAGGTCCCGGACGACCGGCGCCGGTACCGGTGTGCCGTCGCCCGGGAAGACGAACACGGTGCGGGGGCGGCGGCGGACCGGCGCGTCGGCGAGGGTGTCCGCCGCCTCCTCCAGCCGGTCGGCCAGGTCGGCGGTGGCGACGAGGGCCAGCCGGTACGGGGCGTCGTCGCGGGCGGTGCTGGCGCTGGCGGCCACGTCGGCCGCGGCCAGCTCCGGGTGGGCGCGCAGGTGTTGGGCGAGGTCGCGGGCGCTGCGGCGCAGCGCGGGCGCGGAGTGCGCGGTGAGCGTCACCAGCTGGCCGCCGACGTGGCCGTCGGCCGGTGCCGGTGTGGGCGGCCGGCGCGGCGCCTCGCTGAGTACCGCGTGGGCGTTGGTGCCGCCGAAACCGAACGCGTTCACCCCGGCGACCAGCGGTCCGGGCGCGCTCCACGGGCGGGTCGCGGTGACCACCGCGAAGCCGGTCGCGTCGAGGTCGTACCGGGTGGACGGCCGGACGTGGTGCAGCGACGGTGGCAGCTGCCGGTGCCGCAGGGCGAGCACCACCTTCAGCAGCGCGGGCATGCCGGCCGTGTTGAGCAGGTGGCCCAGGTTGGTCTTTACCGAGCCCAGCCAGCGGGGTGTTCCGTCGGGGCGGGGCGGGAACGCGGCGGCCAGCGACCGCGCCTCCACCGGGTCGCCGATGCCGGTGCCGGTGCCGTGGGCCTCGATGTACGAGACGGCGGCCGGGTCGATGCCCGCGTCGGCGTACGCCCGGGCGATGACCTCCCACTGTCGGTGCGGGTTCGGGGCGAGCAGGCTCAGCGACCGGCCGTCGTTGCCGACCGCGGTGCCGGTGACCAGGGCCAGCACCGGGTCTGCGGCGGCGTGGGCGTCGGCGGGGCGGCACAGCACGAGCGCCGCGCCGCCCTCGCCGGGGACGAAGCCGTCGGCGTCGGCGTCGAAGGCGCGGCAGCGTCCGGTGGGGGAGAGCGCTTCGGCGGCGTCGAGCAGCCGGTAGGCGGTCTCGGTGAGGTTGAGGTTGACCCCGCCGACCACCGCGATGTCGCATTCGCCGGCGGCGAGGCTGCGCGCCGCGAGGTGCAGCGCGACGAGCGCGGAGGAGCAGGCGGTGTCCACGGCGATCGCCGGACCGGTGAGGTCCAGGGTCTGCGCCAACCGGGCCGCGACGAGATTGCGCAGGTTCCCGACCAGCGCCGCCGGCGCGGCGACCGGTCCGTCGGCGGCCAGCAGTTCGGGGTACGCGCTGTCGCCGACGGCCGCGAAGACGCCGATCCGGCGGCCCTGCCGGCGAGGGCCGGCGTATCCGGCGCGCTCCAGCGCCTCGTACCCGATCTCCAGGAACAGCCGGGCGTGCGGGTCGGTCAGCCGGGCCTCGGATTCGGTGAGCCCGAAGAACTCGGCGTCGAAGAGCATCGGGTCGTCGAGGAAGGAACCCCAGCGGGGGTGGTCGCCCTGGGGGGTCCACCGGTGCGCGGGGACCGGCCGGACCTCGTCGACGCCGTCGACGAGGCGACGCCAGAACTGGTCGGGGTCGTCCGCGCCGGGAAACCGGCAGGCCATCCCGATCACTGCCATCGGTGCGGCGTACCCACCGGTCGGGGCGGCCGCCGGCCGGGTCGGTGCCACGCCCGGGCCGGCGAGAATCCGGTCGGTCAGCGTGGCGACGGTCGGGCAGTCCCGCAGATCGGCCGGGGCGAACGTGGTGGACAGGGCGTCCTCCAGCCCGGCGAGCACCTCCATCGCCTTGAGCGACGACCCGCCGATGGCCAGGAACCGGTCGTCCAGGCCGATCGTGTCGGCCGGCCGGTCCAGCACACCGGCCCAGACCGTCCGGACGATCCGCTCCACCTCCCGGCGGGGCAACCGCCAGGGGTCGCCGGTCGGCGGCCCGGCCGGCGTAGTTGCCGGCGGCTCGGCCGCCGTGCTTGCCGGCGCCGGGACGGTCACCGGGGCCGGCGGATGCCAGCGGTGTTCCCGGTCGGCGAAGTCGCCGGCCAGATACCGGTCGCGCATCCGTCGCCGTCGCAACTTCCCGCTGGTGGTCCGGGCGAACGCGCCCGGCGGCAGCGGCAGCACCCGCACGTCGTGGTGTCCGGCCGCCTCCGCCACCCGGGCCCGCGTCGCGTCGAGCACGCCGGCCGCGCCGGCCGGTGGGCGGGCCCACGCCACGAACACCACGATCCGTTCGCCGCCGGAGTCCGGGTCGGTGCAGCCGACCACCGCGGTCACCCCGGTGGGCAGGCCGGGGGTGGCGGCGGCCACCGCCTCCAGGTCGGGGGCGTGGAAGGTGCGGCCGTTGACGAAGACCACGTCCTTGGCCCGGCCGGTGACGCAGAGCCGGCCGGCGCGCAGGAAACCCAGATCACCGGTACGCAGCCAACCGTCCACGAAGGTCTCCCGGCTGGCCTGTGGTGCCCGATGATAGCCGCGGGCCACGTTCGGGCCGCGCACCTCGATCAGGCCCACCCGGTTCTCGACCACCGGTCGGTGCCGGTCGTCGACGACACGGATCTCGCAGCCGTGCACCGGATGACCGAGGTCCATCAACTCCACCGCGTGCCCACCCGGCTGGGTCGGCACCGCCCGTCCCAGGCTGAGGGCGGCCCGGTCCAGCACCAGCGGCGCCGCCACCTCCCCGGCCGGGGGAAAGGTCACCGCGAGGGTAGCCTCCGCCAGCCCGTACACCGGCCGTGGCGCGGCCGGGTCGAGCCCGGCCGCGCGGGTGTGGTCCAGGAAGGCCCGCCACACCGCCGCCGAGATCGGTTCCGCGCCCACCACGAGGCACCGCACGCGGCTCAGGTCGAGGGCGGCGAGGGTGTCCGCCGGTACCCGGCGGACCGCCATCGCCAACGCGAAGTTCGCCGCCGACAGCAGGGTCGCGCGGTGCCGGTGTGCGGCGGTGAACCACAACGCCGGGCGCTTGGCGAACGCCAGCGGTGGGATACGGATCTGCTTGCAGCCGATGGCGAGTGGGGTCAGGTGGGTACCGATGAGCCCCATGTCGTGGAAGAACGGCATCCAGGTGACCAGGACGTCGTCGGGCCGGGCCCCGCTGGCCAGCCGGGCCTGCTCCACGTTGGACAGCACATTGGCGTGGGTCAGCTCCACCCCGCGCGGGGCGCCGGTACTGCCGGAGGAGAACTGGAGGAAGGCCACGTCGTCCGGGGTGCGCCTGGGCAGTTCGTCCGGTGGCGTGCCGGCGCGCAGGGCGGCCAGCCGCAGCACCGGGCCGGGCAGTCCGTCGACGGTGGTGGCGGTGGCGTCGTCGGTGACGACGACCGCGTCGGTGAGCAGGTCACGGACCGCCCGTACCCGGGACGGCTCGGGCGGCAGTGGCACCGGGATCAGGCCGGCGGCGAGCGTTCCCCAGAACATCGGTTGGAAGTCGTCCCCGGCGTCGGCGAGCAGGATCGCGGGGGTGCCGGGAGCGATCCCCGCGGCGTGGCAGCCGCCGGCCACCCGCAGCGACTCGTCGCGCAGCTCGCGGACGGTGACCGTTCGTTCCGTGCCGTCCTCGCGCAGGTGCACGACGACCTGGTCGGGTCTCCGGTCCGCGGCGTCGAGGAGGACGTCGAGCAGCGTCCGTTGGCCGCCGGACCCGGTCGCTGTCTGCACCCGACGATGCTATTACGACCGTCGCCGTCCTAGATCATGACTGCGGTTCGAGGTCGAGTTCGGCGATCCTGCGCCGGGCGTCGTCGGCGGCCGGGTCGCCCAACTCGTCGTAGATCGCCGAGGCCAGGTGCCAGGCCTCGGCGGCCTCGGCGACGTCGCCCATCACGGCCCGGGTCTCGCCGAGTCGGGTGAGGGTCTCGGCCTGGTGGTAGCGGTCGGCGGAGTCGCGGAACAGCTCGATGGACTGTTCGTAGCAGGACACCGCCTGGTGGTGGTCGCCCAGCCGGTGGTAGGCGAAGCCGAGGCTGTCGAGCGTCGCCGCCTGGCCGTTGCGGTCGTCGATCAGCCGTAGCTGGGTCAGCGCCGCCGTGCAGTCGGCGATGGCCTGCGCATGGTTGCCGGCGACGGCGTGCATGTAGCCGATCGCGTTCAGCGCCCGCCCCTCGCCGGCCCGGTTGCTGGCCAGCCGGCACAGCCGCAGGGCCTCGCGGGCGTGCGTCAGCGCCTCGTCGCGGCGGCCGAGCAGGAAGCAGTGCTCGGTGTAGTTGTGCAGGGTCTGCGCCAGTCCGCCCTGGTCGCCGAGCTGCCGGTACAGGCTGATCGCCCGCATCAGCCGCCTGCCGGCGGCGTCGTGCTGGCCCAGCCGGGAGGCGGCCCGCCCGAGCAACCGGTTGGCGGTGGCCTGGGCGTCGAGGTCGCCCAGGCGTTCGGCCGCGTCGAGCGCGGCCTGCTGGGCGGCCAACTGGTCCTGCCAGAGTCCCCGGGGAGCGAGGAAGGTGGTCAGCGCCCAGGCCAGCTGCCAGGCGTACGCATCGAAGCCGGTCGCGGCCGCCTGCCGGATCACCCGCAGCAGCACGTGACGTTCGGCCGCGAACCAGGCCAGCGCGGCATCCTGGTCGGCCATCGGCAGGTGGATGTTGCCGGCAAGTGCCGGCAACGGCGTCACGGGTGTCCATTGCGGCTGGACCAGGCGGGCGGCCGGGTGGGCGCTGTGCAGGTAGTGGTCGTACAGGCGGCGGTGGGCCTGGTGTCCTTCGTCGGCCTGTTCGGCCCGCTGGGCCAGTTCGGCGGCGTACGAGCGCAGCAGGTCGTGGAAGGCGTACCGGTCGGGGTGATGCTCGGTCAGCAGGTGCAGCCGGGTCAGTTCGCGGACCACCGGGGTGACCGCGGCACGGGGCCAGCCGAGCAGCGCGGCCGCGGCGGCGCCGCTCAGTTCCGGCCCCGGATGCAGACCGAGCAGGCGGAACAGGCGTGCCGCGTCCGGGCTCAGGGCCTGGTACGACCAGGAGAACACCCGCCGCACGTCGCCGTCGGCCAGCACCTCCAGTCGGGTTCCCGGTGGACGCAGCTCGGCGGCGATCGCGTCGAGCGGGAAGGTCGGTCTGGTGGCCACCCGTGCTGCCACGATCGACAGGGCGAGCGGAAGGCGGCCGGCTGCCTCGATCATCTCGGCGACGGCGGCGGGCTCGGCCTCCAGCCGGTCCGCGTCGACCCGGCTGCGCAGCAGGTGCATCGACTCGGTGTCGGTGAGCACGTCGAGGGTCAGCAGTCGGGCGCCCTCGTTGGCGACCAGGGTGCTGAGCTGGTCGCGGCTGGTCACGATGACGACGCACCGGCCGGCGCCCGGCAGCAGCGGACGTACCTGGTCGGCGTCGCGGGCGTTGTCCAGCACGATGAGCATCTCGCGGTTCGCCAGCAGGCTTCGATAGAGGCCGATCCGGGCGTCCAGGCTGCTCGGTATGCGGCCCAGCGGCACGTCCAGCGCCTCGAGGAAGCCGAGCAGAGCGTCGGCGGGGGAGACGGACTCGACCCCGTCGTACCCGCGCAGGTTGACGTGCAGCTGGCCGTCGGGAAAGCGGTCCGCCACGCGGTGCGCCCAGTGCAGCGCCAGCGCGGTCTTGCCGATACCCGCCATCCCGCACACCGCGGAGATGACCACCGTCGTCGGTCCGTCGGCCGGTACGCCGACCGCCGCGTCGAGGCGGGCGAGCTGCGCCTGCCGGCCGACGAAGCCGGGCGTGGCGATCGGCAGCTGCTCCGGTCGGGGGCGGGCCGCGCCGGCAGCCGGTCGGTCGGAGCGCGGTGCCGGCACGGCGGGCGGACAACGGTGGTGCAGGATGTCGTCGTGCAGTCGGGTCAGCTCGGGCCCCGGGTCCATCCCGGTCTCCTCGGCGAGGACCTGCCGGGCCCGGCGGAACGCCGCCAACGCTCCGGCCACGTCACCGCTGTGGTAGAGACCGGTCATCAGGTGCCCCCAGGCGCGCTGCCGTAGCGGGTGCCGGTCGACCAGGGTGCGGAGCCGGGGGATGACCTGCGCGGACGCGCCGAGCGCGAGTTTCGTGCCGGCGTGGTCCTCCTCGGCCAGCAGTCGTCGCTCGGCCAGCTGTTCGACCCAGCGGGACAGCGGCCTGGGCAGCGGCAGCCCGGCCAGCGCGGGGCCACGCCACAGGGCCAGTGCCTCGGCCAAATCGGCCTCGGCCCGCTCGGGGTCGCCGCTGGCGAGGGCGTCCCGCCCGCGTCCGGCTGCGGCGTCGAACCGGTCGAGGTCGCGCTCGTCCGGTGCCAACCGCAGCAGGTAGCCGCCGGGTGTGGTGACGATCCGCCCGTCGTGGTCGAGCGCCTGCCGCAGACCACGCACATAGGTGCGGATGTTGGCCCCGGCGGATGCCGGCGGCTGGTCGCCCCAGAGCGCGTTCACCAGCTCATCGGCGAGGACAGCCTCGCCCGGGCGGGCCAGCAGGAAGGCGAGTAGCAGTCGTTGCTTCACCGAACCGAGATCGAGCGGCTGGCCGTCCCGGTACACCGTCAGCGGGCCGAGGAGATCGAAGCGGAGCTGCATCACTCACTTGTACACCGATTGTGCATGGTTGATACGGCGGCGACCGTACCATCACCGCCGAATCGGTGATCTTTCCCAGATGGTGACGGTCGAGGTGCTCATGCGGGAACGGATCCAGGGTCTGCGGACTCAGGTCGCGCGGCTCGACGGCGGGCAGTTCGTCGACGGGGCCCACCGGCAGGCCCCGTTGTGCTGGGGGCAGCGGTGGAGTTGGCACGAGCAGCAGCTGCCGGCCGGGCAGCGGTCGCCCGGCCTGCACCTGGTCCGCCTCGTCGAGCTGCCCGACGGTGCCCGTACCGATGACGTGCGCGCGGCCCTGCAACTGCTGGTGACCCGGCACACCGTACTGCGCAGCACCTTCGCCGTGCCGGCGTCCGGCGGCGTACCGCTGCAGACCGTGTGGCCGGCCGAGGACGCCCGGTACGAGCTCGGTGCGTTCGACGACGCGGCGCACGCCCGGACCTGGTCGCAGGGGCGCGACCTGGACATCGCCGCGCAGTGGCCGCTGCGGGCGGCCGTCGGGCCCGTCCGGCCCGGAGTCCTCGGCGTGCTGCTCGTCGTCCATCACATCGCCGCTGACCAGTACGCCTTCGACCTGCTCTGCGCCGAGCTGCTGGACGCGGTACGCGCCGCCGTACGGCAGCTGTGCCTGCCGCTGCCGCCAGCGGACCGGCAGCCGGTCGAGTTGGCGAACTTCGAGCAGTCGACGGTCGGGGTGCAGGTCACCGAACGCGCGCTCGGACACTGGCTGCGCCACGACGACGATCTCGGCGAGTCGCTGACCAGGCTGCGTGCCGGCGCCGGGCCGCCCAGTGGTCAGCTGCATCTCACCCGGGTGGTGGTGGACGGCGGCGCCTCGCGACTGGCCGAGTTGGGCGCCGCCACCCAGGCCAGCGCCGTCGCCGTCGCGGTCGCCGCAGTCGCCTGCACCCTTGCCCGGCACCTCGACCGTGAGGTCGTGCCGATGACGATGCGCATCGCCAACCGGCACCGGCCCGGGTACGCCCGCAGCGTCAGCTCCCTGGCGCAGAGCGGGCTGCTCGTCGTGCCCGTCACCGACCCGGGGGACCTCGCCGGCGTGGCGCCGGCCGCCTGGTCCGCGACGCTGCACGCGATGCGGCACGCCTACTACGACGGCGACGAACTCTCCGAACGGATGCCGGCCCTCGACAGCGGCCGCCGGCACGCGACCGTCGTACCGCCCAGCGTCAACGTCGTACCGGTCGACGAGTTGCCGCCGGCGCCGGTGCCCCGGTTGTCGACCGGCGACGGT
This sequence comes from Micromonospora phaseoli, assembly GCF_900109115.1. Lineage (GTDB taxonomy): Bacteria > Actinomycetota > Actinomycetes > Mycobacteriales > Micromonosporaceae > Micromonospora > Micromonospora phaseoli. Next base: position 515,181 of record NZ_FNYV01000004.1, on the reverse strand, counting down.
CCGGCGGTCTGGGCCGGTCAGGTGGACTCGCCGTGCCTCGGTCTCGACTTCCACGTCGGCATCGGCGCGTCCGGGCTGGCGATCGAGTTGCGGGCCGGGACGCACCTCGTGGCCGGCGACGACGCGGTCGGGTTGGTGCGCGAGGCCATGGCGCTGATCCTCGGCGAGCGGCACGCCGTTGCGGCGCTCCGCTGACGGTGCTCGGGTTGGTTCCCCGCCCACCGTGACTGGCGTGCTGGTCTGGAGCGTCGGCGTCGGGATGGCCGACGCTCCGGACCAGGACGTCGCGATCGACCGCCTGGTGTTCACCAGCGCGCCGGTCGTCGGTGGTAGCGCCCGACATCGCGCCGCCGCTGCCCGAATGGCAAGATCCATCGCATGGAGTTCGCAGAGGTGATCCGTCGCCGTCGGATGGTGCGGCACTACGCCGACCGGCCGCTCAGCGCCGAGACCGTCGAGAAGATCCTGGCCAGCGCGCTGCGCGCACCGTCGGCCGGCTTCTCGCAGGGCTGGGCCTTCCTGGCCCTCACCGAGCCGGCGGACCGGGCCAGGTTCTGGCCTTTCGTCCCGACCCGGGTCGCGCAGACGCCGACCATGCAGTACGCGCCGCTGGTGGTGGTGCCGCTCGCGCACCAGGCGGCCTACCTCGCCCGGTACGCCGAGACCGACAAGGGCTGGACCGATCGGTCCGTTGCCCGCTGGCCGGCACCGTACTGGTACGTCGACACCGGCATGGCCGCGCTGATGATGCTGCTCGCCGCCGTCGACGAGGGCCTCGGCGCCTGCTTCTTCGGCATCACGCCGGCGGCGGGTGATGACTTCGAGCCCGAGGTCGACGTACCCGCGCACACCGCCGCCTTCAAGGCCGAGTTCGGCATTCCCGACGAGTACGCACCGATCGGCGGCATCTGCGTCGGCTACCGCGCCGAGGACCTGCCGCCGCAGAATCCCGCCGTCGCGGCGCGTCGGCGCGACGTCGGCGCGGTCATCCACCGAGGGCAGTGGGGCAGTTCCTAGACCGGAAATTCTGGTCGTGCTCCGCCGAGGTGGGCCGGGCGCCGACCGGAACCGGGCACCTGTGCTGATCGTGGAGGTTCAGCGCGCGGCGTCGGCGACGATCGCGGTCAGGCGGCTCCGGCATTCGGCGACGAACGCGGGGTAGGTGTGCCAGTAGTAGGAGATGCCGGCCGCGCCCACCGCGACGGCCCAGGCGCGGGCCCGGTGCCAGGTCTGGTCGTCGAGGTCGAGCGCCGCCCAGTAGGCGTGTCGGGCGGCGGGCGGTAGGTCCCAGACCGGGGCGTGCTCGGCGTCGGGCGAGCCGACCGACAGTGCGCCGAAGTCGATGACCGCGTGCAGCCGGCCGTGTCGCGCCAGGAGGTTGGTGGGCCTGAGGTCGCCGTGCAGCCACCCGTGCGGTGCGCTGGGCTCGGGTAGGGTGAGCGCCGCGCGCCAGATCCGTTCCAGGGTGTCGACGTCGATCTCCTGGCCGACGGTGGCCCGGCAGTCCGCGAGTGCCCCGCTGACCCACTCGTCGCAGGCGCGCAGCTCTCCGCCGCGGTACCAGCTCAGGTCGCCCGTGCGGGTCGCACCCATCAGGTCGCCGCGGTGCAGATCCCGTACGACGGCGGCCAGATCGGTGCCGAACGCCGCCCAGTCCCTGACGGTGTCCGGGCTGACCTCGTCGCCGTCGATCCACCGGTAGACCGACCAGGGCAGCGGGAACGCGGCGGTGGGTCGGCCGGCATGCCGTGGCTGCGGGATCCGGCAGCCGAGCAGGGGCGCCAGCCGGGGAAGCCACGTCTGCTCCTTGTGCAGGGACCGCGCCTTGTCGGCGGTACGCGGCAGCCGTACCAGCAGCTCGTCACCCAGCCGGTACATGGTGTTGTCGGTGCCCGCGCCGGCCGGCGACAGCGGCAGCCGAGCCCACTGCGGGCACTGCTCGGTCAGCAGCGACCGGATCGTCTCCTCGTCGACCGGGACCTCGTTCTGGTGCAACGTCACGCCGGGATCGTTGCGCCAGAGGCCGGTGGCTGGCCACCCAATTTCTCCCCCTCCGACGGCACGGCGACGGCAGTGGGTGGGGCCGTCAGCCTCGACGGCCCCACCCACGGGTGCGGTTCCGCGGTCACTTCGGTTCTGTCGGGACGGCAGACCGTCGCTGACCGGCGTAGGTGCTACCCGGCGTAGGTCTCGAACTCGGCGACCCTCGGCGTGCCGGACGAGCTGGTGATCTCGAAGGTGATCTTGCGCAGTGAGGTCGGTGCGAAGGTGATGACGCCCGCCCCGGTTCCGGAGGTCAGTACGGCGCCGTTGTCGTGGTTGACGACCCGCCAGTTGCGGATGTTGCCGGTGGCGCCGGAGGCCTCACGGATGTTGATCCGGGAGACACTGGTGGCGGAACCCCACTTGATCGAGATGGAGCCGGTCGAGCCGCTCGGTGACCAGGCGGTGCTCATGTTGCCGTCCCGCACGTCGCCGTAGCTCGTGCCGCTGGCCTTGCTGGATCCGTCGGAGCCGGCACCGATGCTGAGGTTGGTTCCGCTGGGCTGGCTCGGCGTCGGGGTGGGGCTCGTCGGGCCCGGCGTGGGGGTGGTCGGGCCCGGGGTGGGGGTGGTCGGGCCCGCGGTCGGGCTCTGCGGGGTGCAGTTGCCGTTCGACGTCCGGATCCCCTTGTTGGCGCCGGCCGTCTGGCTGACGATGCTGGGCACGCAGCTCGCCGAGTCGAGGCTGAACGAGTAGGGGATGCTGACGCTGGTGTTGGACGTCGGGTTGGGGCCGGCGGGGTTGTTGTCGCCGCTGCGGCTCGACCAGGTCACGTTGTCGAAGATGTTGCCGCTGACCTGCCAGTAGCCGGCCTGGTCGGTGTAGAAGGTGCCGAGCACGTCCTTGGAGTTCTGGAAGTAGTTGTTGTCCACCTTGGCCTGGGCGCCGGCCCGGGAGTTGATGCCGGACTCGTTGAGCCGTACGTAGTGGTTGTTGTAGATGTGCGCGACGCCGCCGCGCAGCAGGGGCGTCCGGGAGTCGATGTTCTCGTACAGGTTGTGGTGGTAGGTGACGAAGCCGTTGGATCGGTCGCTCTCGCTGGAGCCGATCAGGCCGCCCCGGCCGGAGTTGCGCAGGATGCTGTACGACAGGGTCACGTACTGGGTGTTGTCCTTCATGTCGAAGAGGCCGTCGAAGCCCTCGGACTCCCCGCCCGACGCCTCCAGGGTGACGTGATCGACCCAGACGTTGCGGACGTCGGCCTCCATGCCGATGGCGTCGCCACCGTTGGACGTCGGGGAGCCCGACTTCTTGACGTTCCGCACCGTCACGTTCTGGATGATGATGTTGCTGGCCTCGCGGATGTGGATGCCCAACTGGTCGAAGACGGCCCCGTTGCCGACCCCGAGGATCGTGACGTTGCTGATCTGCTTGAGTTCGATCACGTCGGCGGCGGTGTTGCAGCTCGAACCCGACACCTTGGTGGTGTTGCCGTGGTTGATGGTCCCCTCGACCTGGATGATGATCGGGGTGCTGCTGCTGGCCCGGTTGCAGAGGGCGGCATGGATCTGGGTACCCGTGGTGGCCCGCACCGTCTGCCCGCCCGCCCCGCCGGTGGTGCCACCGTTACGGGTCGCGAAGCCGGTGGCGCTGCCGACCGCCGCCGATGCCTGGGGCGACGTCAGGGCCACGCATACCGTGGCTCCCATGGCCGTCGCGGCCAGTGTCGCCAGGAGTCGCAGGGTGACTGGTCGTCTCATCCTCGTCTCACCTTCCTTGCTATTGGTGGTGGTACTGGTTTGCCGTCAGGAGTAAGGAAGGGCCCCCTCTTAACGTCTGGGGTAGAGCAGGGGCCCCCGGTTAACAGCCGGGCTAGAGCGGCAGGCGGTCGGCGCCGGCGAGTGGGCCGACGACCAGCGGCACCAGCGGGGCCGGCAGCACCGGGCCGTGCCGCAGCGTCGGCGTCCAGCCGGCGTCCGGACTCAGCTCGGGCTCGTGTGCGGCGTTGTACGCGGCCACCAGGTCGACCGGGCGGGGCAGCCCGCCGGCCGGCTTGACCCAGTTGCCCCGGGTGGTGATCGCGGTGCCGCTCCAGTCGTAGAGCAGGTCGGCGGCGGTGACGCCGGTGCCGAGGGTGAAGTGGTTGTTCTCCGCGTACACGGCGGACTGCACACCGACGCCGATGGCGTACTCGAAGCCCTCGCCGTCCAGCCGGTAGGCGTTGTTGTAGAGGTCCACCTGGCCGAAGCGGACCCGGGGCAGCCGCTGGAGCACCCGGTCGAACAGGTTGTGGTGCAGGGTGACGTTGAGTCGGCCGACGTCGGGGCCGACGGTGTTGGAGGAGCCGATCAGCATCAGCTTGTCCCGCCCGACGAACCGGTTCCAGGAGGCGGTGACCAGGCTGGCGGTGTGTGTGATGTCCAGCGAGCCGTCGTGCACCTGGTACGGGCGTCCGAAGTGGATCGGCTGGGCGCTGTCGGGGTTGTCGCCGTCGGTGAACGTGTTGTGGTCGATCCAGACGTTTTCGCTGCGACGTACCGACACCTGGTCGTACTGGGAGTTCCAGTTGCCGGCCTCGCCGTCGGTGGGGGACCAGGCGGGGAAGCAGTCCCGGGCGTCGTCGAAGGTGATGTTGCGGACGATGACGTTCGGCGCCCGGTCGATCATCAGGGTGAGGCCGGTCAGTCGGGCTCCGCGCAGCCCGATGATGGTGGTGTTCGGGCCGACGTTGATCTGGGTCTGCCGGGTCTGGTTGGTCACCGACCGGACCCGGGCCTGCTCCACCGGCCCGCTCGGCGCGACCCGACCCCACACCGCCGGGTCGTACGCGGCCAGGTACGCCGCCAGCGAGTACTCGGGGTCGGCCAGGTCGGTGCAGTCGAGCAGCCGGCCGTCGGCGTCCTCGAAGCCGTCGATGGTGCCCTTGACGTACACGATCTTCGGGGTGGTGTTGCCGGCGTTGCTCGCGTTGTCGCCGCCGAGGGCGGTGACCAGCTCGGTGCGGCTGCTGACCACGTGGATCTGGTCGGCGGCGGCGGTGGCGCCGCCGGTGGTGCCGGGCCCGGCGGCGGCCCAGCCGTCGCCGGCCGGCAGCGTCTGTCGGCCGAGCTGGCGGGCCACCGGTGACAGGGCTGCGCCACCGGGCGCGGGGCGGGTCGCCGACAGGGCGACCGCCCCGCCGTGGCCGGTCGGTGGATCTGCCGCCGCCGGGGCGGGGGCGACGGTCAGGGTGAGAGTGATCAATGCCGCGCCGGCGGCGATTTTGCGCATCGGCTCGTCCCGTTCCTTCGTCGTTGTTTCTTATTAATGACGAAGGTTACGGTTGTGTTTTTATGGGGGTCAATATTAATGATGTGCAGATTTGTTGCAGTAAATGCTTTCGGGTGGCATCGTCCCGACCTGTGCCGGTCGGGAAACCGCTGGTCATCGCGTTGGCCGCGATCCTGGACGGATCGGGGATTTGCAGTCCGTTGCGGTGACGCCTCCTATTCTGGCTTGGTCAGGTCGATCCGCCAGGGGGCAACCGCCCACGGCACCCCGAGCTCCGACGGCAGCGCGCCCTGCCGCACGGCCCGACGCAGTACCTCGTTGACGCCCGATATCCGCAGCACCCGCTGCGGGCCGGCACCGACGGCGTCGAGCAGTTCGTCGCCGAGCAGCGTCGGCTCGGGTGCCGACCGCAGGGCGGTCAGCACGGCGGTGAACGGTGCGGTCCGGGCCAGCGGCACGATCAGCGGTACCCGGGGATCCGCCCGGTGGGCGAGCAGATTCTCCAGCAGCCCGCACCGGCCGGGCACCTCGCTCGCGGCCGCCTCTCCGGGCAGCAGCAGCCGGTCGGTCGGGTACTCCAGCACGGCCTGCCCGGCGTCGCCCGCGACCAGCACCTCCCCGGCGACGAAGTCCTCGCCGGCGAGCGTCACCGCCGCCACGATCGGCGGGCCCTGGCATGGCCGCACCCGCAGCACAGCGGTGTCGTCGACCTCGATCGGCCGCACCCGGTACCGCTCCACCTCGATCGTCGCCGGCTCCACCGGCCCGCCGGCAACGGCCTCGGCGACCGCCAGGCACTGCATCACCGCGTGCGCGAGAGGGTTGGCCAGCGCCCCGTCGAGCACCGGTCGGCCGTCCAGCAGACGCCGCCCGGCCCAGGGCGCCCGGGAGTAGTAGGCGTCCGGACGCTGCCACGCCGCCACCGTGGCGATGCCGCGTACCGCGCCCACCCGGCCTGCGGCCACCGCGTCGGTCAGCGCGGTCAGCGCCGCCGAGCCGAGTGCCTGGAATCCGACCTGCGCCACCCGACCGGTGGTGGCCAGCGCCCCGGCCAACTCCTCGTGCTCGGCGGTGGACAACACCGGCGGCTTCTCCAACAGCACGTCGGCACCGGCGGTGACCGCGTCCCGGGCGATCGACAGGTGTGTGTGCGGCGGGGTGCAGATGACCACCACGTCCGGCGCGACCTCGCCGAGCATCGCCCGGTGGTCGGTGAACACCCGCGTGTCGGGCGGCACCGGCGCCGCCGGCTCGGGCTCGATCGGGCGGGTGTCCACCAGCGCGACCAGGCGTACCCGGCCCGCGTCGTGCAGCGGGCCGATCACCCGACGGTGCCACCGCCCGTGCCCGTTCGCCCCGACCAGCGCGACGCGCGGAACGTTAAGCGGGGTCCCTTCCTCTACCGCAGGCGTTAACAGGGTGCCCTTCCTTACCGTCATGCCGCACCGGCGAGGGTGGCGGGCACACCGTGGCGGTGCAGGTCGGTGAGCCAGGCGACCACGTCGGCGCGAACCTCGGCGTCGGCGGCCACCTCGGGCGGGACGACCTCGTCGAGGGCGAGCACCGCGTCGACCGCACCGGCGGGGGTCTGCGGCGCGGCGGCGAGCGCCGCCCTGATCCGTTCGGCCAGCGGGTCGTCCAGCGGCAGCGACCGGCCGTCGTCGCCGGTGCCCTGGGCGAACCGGATCCAGGCGGCGACGACCAGCGCGGCCCAGCGGGCCGGCCGGCCGGCCGCCCGCAGGTCGGCGATGGTGTGCAGGATCCGTTGCGGCAGCTTCTGCGACCCGTCCATCGCCACCTGCAGGGTGCGGTGCCGGATCGCCGGGTTGCCGAAGCGCTCCAGCACCTGCTCGCCGTAGCCGACCACATCGACACCGTCGGGTGGCACGAAGCTGACCGCCACGTCCTCGGCGATCAGCCGGCGCAGCACGGTGGCCAGATGCGGCAGCGTGAGCGCGTCGGCGATGGTCTCGCAGCCGGCCAGGGCACCGAGGTACGCGGTGGCCGAGTGCACGCCGTTGAGGGCCCGCAGCTTCAACCGCTCCCACGGGCCCGCGTCGGCGCAGAGCACCGCCCCGGCCCGCTCCCAGGCCGGCCGCCCGGCGGGAAAGTCGTCCTCGATGACCCACTGGCTGTACGGCTCGGCCGCCACCGCCGCGAGGTCCTGGACGCCGAGTGCCCGGTGGGCCGCCGCCAGGGTCTCCGTGGTGCTGGCCGGAACGATCCGGTCCACCATGGTGCCGGGGAAGCCGACCTGCGTGGCGACCCAGTCGACCGCCGGCTGCGGCGCGCCCGCGTACGCCAGGGACTGGGTGACCAGACCGCGCAGCCGGCGGCCGTTGGCGGGCAGGTTGTCGCAGCTGACCAGGGCGATCGGCCCGGCATCGGCGGCGGACCGGGCCAGCAGTCCACGGACCAGCAGCCCTGGCACGGTGGCCGGGGCCCGGCCGGTGGTCAGGTCGGCGACCAGATCGGGGTCGGGACGCAGCGTGCCGGCGGCCGGGTCGAGCTGGTACGCCTTCTCGGTGACGGTCAGGGTGACGACCCGGATCGCCGGGTCGGCCAGCAGCGCCACCACCGCCTGCGGGTCTGCGGCGGCCAGCCGCACCCCGGCCAGTGCCCCGATCACCTGGGTGCGCCGGTCGGCAGCGGAGAGCGTGCTGACGCTGAACAGGTTGTCCTGCGCGGTGAGGGTCCGCACCAGCTCGGCGTTGCGCGGGGCGACCCCGACGATGCCCCAGTCGCCGCCGGCCAGAGCGATCGCCTGCTCGGTGTAGACCGCCTGATGGGCGCGGTGGAAGGCGCCGAGCCCCAGGTGCACCACGCCGGCGGGCACGGTGCCCGGGCGGACCAGGGGGCGGGCACCGGCGGGTAGCCGACGCACCGCGCCCAGGTCGAGCCGGGACGCGCCCACGGTCACCGCCACGCCGGGCCGTCCGGGAAGCGGAAGGTCGCGATCGACTCCGGGTGCATGGTGGCGCTGTAGCCCGGTGCCGTCGGTAGTAGATAGCGTCCGTCGCGGGTACGCACCGGGTCGACGAAGTGCTCGTGCAGGTGGTCGACGTACTCCACCATCCGCCCCTCTAGGCTGGTGCCGACCCGCAGGTAGTCGAAGATCGCCAGGTGCTGCACGTACTCGCAGAGGCCGACGCCGCCGGCGTGCGGGCAGATCGGCACGCCGAACTTCGCGGCCATCAGGATCTCCGCGAGGACCTCGTTGACCCCGGCGACCCGGCAGGCGTCGATCTGCATGACGCCGATCGCCTCGGCCTGCAGCAGTTGCTTGAAGATGACCTTGTTGGCGGCCACCTCGCCGGTGGCGACCCGGCACCGTCCGCCGGTCAGCTCGGACACCGCGCGGGCGATGCGGGCGTGGCCGAGGATGTCGTCGGCGTGCGTCGGCTCCTCGATCCAGTACGGGTCGACCTCGGCGAGGGCGGTCATGTTGGTGATCGCCTCGTCGACGTCCCACACCTGGTTGGCGTCCATCATCAGCAGCGCGCCCGGGCCGATCTCCGCCCGGATGATCCGGGCGCGACGCAGGTCGTCGGCGGGCGGGCCACCGACCTTCATCTTCATCGCCCGCCACCCCTGGGCGTACGCGGCCCGGGTCAACGCCCGCACCTTGTCGTCGGGGTAGCCGAGCCAACCCACCGAGGTGGTGTACGAGGGGAAGCCGTCGCGCTCCAGCAGCGCCAGCCGATCGGCCAGCCCGTCGCGCCCCTTGTCCAGGATCGCTGCCGCCTCGTCGGCGGTGAGCGCGTCGGTGATGTGCCGGAAGTCCACGTTGGCCACCAGCTCGTCGGTGGGCAGCTCGGCGAGGTAGCGCCACATCGGCTTGCCGGCGAGCTTGGCCCGCAGGTCCCACACCGCGTTGACCAGCGCGCCGGTCGCCATGTGGATGACCCCCTTCTCCGGGCCCAGCCAGCGCAGCTGCACGTCTGCGACGAGCGAGCGCCAGAAGGCCACCGGCTCGGCGGCGATCTCCTGCACCGTACGGCCGACCACGTGGTGCCGCAGGGCGCGTACCGCGGCACAGGTGATCTCGTTGCCGCGGCCGTTGGTGAAGGTGAACCCGGCGCCGGTCGGCCCGTCGTCGGTGCTCAGCTCGACGTAGGTGGCCGAGTAGTCGCCGCGGTTGATCGCGTCGGAGCCGTCGCCGCTGGCGGCGGTGGGGAACCGCACGTCGTGCACGGTCACGTCGGTGATGGTGGTCATGAGCTCTCCCCGAACTTGAAGACCTGCTTCGGCAGCCGGTACGCCAGGTCCACGATGGTCTCGGCGGCTTCGTCCATTCCCAGCCGGTGCTCGGCGACCAGCCGGGCCAGGAAGCCGGCGTCGATGCGGCGCGCCACGTCGTGGCGGACCGGGATGGAGCAGAACGCGCGGGTGTCGTCGACGAACCCGGCGGTGTTGTAGAAGCCGGCGGTCTCGGTGACCGTCTCGCGGAACCGGCGCAGCACCTCGGGGGAGTCCAGGAACCACCAGGGCGCGCCGAGCAGCAGGGCGGCGTACCCGCCGGCCAGCGGCGCCAGCTCCCGGGTGAAGGTGTCCTCGTCGAGGGTGTAGAGCACCACCCGCAGCCGGGGATCGTTGCCGTAGGCGTCCAGCAGCGGAGCCAGCGCGTGCACGTACTCGGTGACCTGCGGGATGTCGCCGCCGACGTCACGGCCGTGCCGGGCGTGCAGCCACCGGTTGTGGTTGCGTACCGCGCCGGGGTGCAGCTGCATGACCAGGCCGTCGTCGAGCGACATCCGGGCGAACTCCAGCAGCATGTGCGCCCGGAACGCCTCCGCGTCGCCCGGCTGCGCCGCGCCCCGGCGAGCCCGGTCGAAGAGGGTGACGGCGTCGGCGCCGAGGTCGAGGGTGCGGGCCGTGGGGTGGCCGTGGTCGGAGGAGGTGGCGCCGGCGGCGATGAACGCGGCCCGGCGCGAGCGCAGCGCGGCCAGGTAGCCGGCGTACGTGCCGGTGTCCTCCCCGGCGATCTCGCCGAGCCGGTCGACGTTGGCCGACCAGTCGTCGAAGTCGAGGTCCACCACGTTGTCCGGGCGGAAGGTGGTGACCACCCGCCCGCCCGGGCCGCCCCAGCCGTCGGCGGCGAGCTTCGCGTGGCGTCCCAGATCGTCCAGCGGCGACTCGGTGGTGGCGAGCACCTCGATGTTGAACCGTTCGAACAGCGACCGGGGCCGGAAGTCGGGCTCGGCGAGCTTGGCCGACAGGGCGTCGTACACCTCGTCGGCGGTCCGCGGCGTCAGCCGCGTCTCGACGTCGAATACCCCGGTGAGGGTCTGCTCCAGCCACAGCCGGGAGGGGGTGCCCCGGAACAGGTGCCAGTGCTCGGCGAAGCGCCGCCAGATCCGTCGCCCGTCGGTCTCCACCGCAGTGCCGTCGCGGGTGGGCACCCCCAGCTCGGCCGGGAGTACGCCCTGGCTGAACAGCATCCGGGTGACGTAGTGGTCGGGCACGATGAGCAGCTGGGACGGGTCGGGGAACGGTTGGTCCTCGGCCAGCAGCGCCGGGTCGACGTGCCCGTGCGGGGAGATGATGGGCAACCGCGCCACCAGCGCGTACAGCTCCCGGGCCAGCGCGCGTTGGCCGGGCTCGGCGGGGAGGAGCAGGTCGGGTCGGGTCGAGGTGGGCACGGGGTGCGGCTCCTGTGGTCGAGATCAGTCGAGGGTGAGCAGGTCGGCGACCCGCACGGGGGCGCCGGTGTCGAAGGACCGGTTGGCGGCCAGGCCGGTGAGCAGGGCCAGTGCGCCGTCACGGGCGCTCGCGGCGCGGTGCAGCGGATCGGGTACGCCGCCGAACAGCACCTGGGTCATCCGCGCGTCGGCGCCGCCGTGGCCGTGCCGGCTGTAGCCGTCGACCTCGATGAGCTGCGGCGGGGACCAGAAGGGGCGCAGGGTCAGCGTGGCCCCGCCACCCTCGGCGGCGGCCTCCGTGCCGTGCAGCGCGGCGCCCTTGAGTGCACCCGCCGCGGCCGGGCTGACGAACTCGCTCTCGGTGACTTCCAGCTCCAGCCGGCCACGGCTGCCGTTGACCATCACCCGGTAACCCTCCCAGGGCGCGTACGCGGTGAGGTGGTAGGTCATGGTCGCGCCGGTGGAGTAGGTGGCCAGCACCGCCATGTCGTCCTCGATGCTCACGCCGGGGGCGAAGACGTTGCGGTCGCGGTGGTAGCCGTCCTCGTTCTCGGCGTCGAGGTACAGCTCACGCAACCGGGGGTGCTCGGCCAGCCGCAACGCGAACGGGTCGTCGGCGGCGGCGGGGCAACCGTGGGCGCGGTCGTAGTCGCGGGCGTAGCCGTGCCGGCGGCCGTGTTCGCCGTAGAAGAACAGCCGGCCGGCGGCGTACACCTGCACCGGTGTGGCGTCCAGCCACCAGTTGACCAGGTCGAAGTGGTGACTGGCCTTGTGCACCATCAGGCCGCCGGAGCTGGCCTTGTCACGGTGCCAGCGGCGGAAGTAGTCGGCGCCGTGCCGCACGTCGAGCAGCCACTCGAAGTGCACCGAGCCGATCTCGCCGACCGCGCCCTCGGCGAGCAGCCGCCGAAGCTGTTCGTGCAGGGGGTTGTAGCGGTAGTTGAAGGCGACGGTCACCCGCCGGCCGGTACGCCGTACCGCGTCGAGGATGCGCTGGCAGCGCGGCGCGTCGGTGGTCATCGGCTTCTCGGTGACCACGTCGCAGCCCGCTTCCAGGGCGGCCACCACGTACTGGTCGTGGGTGACGTCGACCGAGGTCACCAGCACGACGTCGACCCGCTCCTTGGTCAGCATCGCGGTGAAGTCACCGGCGTGGTACGTCGGCACGGGCGGGTGGCCCAACTCGCCGAGCCACCGGTTGTGGGCGTCCATCCGGGCCTGGTTGAGGTCGGCGAACGCGACCAGCTCGGCGGTGTCCGCGTGGTCGTGGACCAGCGCCCGGACGAACATCTCGGCGCGGGCGCCGGTGCCGACCACGGCGTGCCGGACTCGCTTGCCGGGTTGCGGTGACACAGACCGACCCTCCTCGATCTTTATGCAAACCTTTGCACTGAAGTAACCACGGTCGATCCGGCAGAGTCAACGGAGCGCCGCAAATCGGCGGCTTTTGCCCCAGCAAGTGGTAGTTAGAGTGCATGGTGGGAGCGCCTCCGCAACACAGCTGTAACCATCCGCCGTTGACACTGGAGCAACCGTTTGCATTAATTGGCGGCACCCGTGACCGCCGACACATTGCTGAGGGAGGCCTGAATGCCAGTCACCATCCGGGATGTCGCGCGGGCCTCCGGAGTGCACATCTCCACCGTCTCCCGCACCTTCTCCGCGCCCCATCTGGTCAACCCGGAGACCCGGGTACGGGTGCTGGCGTGTGCCGAGGATCTGGGCTACCGGCCGAACCGCGCCGCCCGCGCACTCATCACGGGTCGCACCCACAACATCGGTCTGATCATCGCCGACATCGCCAACCCGTTCTTCCCGCCCCTGATCAAGGCGGCGGAGAGCCAGGCTCGCCACCGCGACTACCACGTCTTCGTCGCCGACACGAACGAGGACGCCGCCGCCGAGGAGGAGCTGGTCCACGCCCTGGCCAAGCAGGTCGACGGGGTGCTGCTGTGCAGCCCCCGGATGAGCAACAGCCTGATCGAGCAGCTCAGCCGGGAGGTGCCACTGGTGGTGGTCAACCGCCAACTGGCCGGCCTGCCGTGCGTCCTGATGGACGTCGGGCAGGGCGCCCGCTGCGCCATCGAGCACCTCGCCGGGTTGGGGCATCGCGAGATCGCGCTGCTCGCCGGCCCGCGCGGCTCCTGGACCAGCCGGGAACTGCGCCGGGCAGCCGGCGTCGCCGCGCGGGCGGCGGGCGCAGACCTGACCGTGCTCGGCCCCAACCCGCCCACCGAGGCCGGCGGTCTCGCCCAGGCGGAGCAGGTCCGCCGGGCCGGCGTCACCGCCGTGCTCGCCTACAACGACCTGATGGCGATCGGCCTGCTCGAGGGGCTCGACGCACTCGGGGTCCGGGTACCGCAGGAGATCAGTGTCGTCGGCGTCGACGACATCTCCCTGAGCCGGCTCACCCGCCCCAAGCTGACGACGGTGGCCACGCCGACCGCGGCCGCCGGCCGGACGGCCGTCGACATGTTGCTGCAACAGGACACCGACTTCCCGCGCTCCGGGCGCGGGGGCGGTGCCGCCGTGGCTGTCGGCGTCCGTCGCACCACCGCACAGGTAATGCTCCAGACCGAGTTGGTCATCCGCGACTCCACCGCGCCGGGCCCCTATGCCGGCCGGGAACGTCCCGGTGCCGCTGCCGCAGGCCCGGGCCCGCATCGCCGTGCGGACCCGGGCGACCCGATCGTGGCCGCCGGTGACGTCGTCGCCTCCTAACGCCAAGGAGTTGAGCGCACATGCACCCCGCAACGCACCCCACCGTCAACGCGCCCGACGGGCGCACCTACCGTACCCCCCTGGTCCGCCGCCGGTTGCTGCGCGGCCTGCTCGCCGCGGTCGTGGCCCTGCCGCTGGTCGGCGCGGCCGCGGCCTGCGGCGATGACGCCGCCTCCGACGGCAAGACCAAGATTTCCGTCTTCTGGTGGGGCGGTGAGGCCCGGGCCCAGCTCACCGAGCAGGCGCTGGATCTCTACACGCAGAAGAACCCCGACGTCGTCTTCGAGAAGACCTGGCAGGCCAACCAGGGCTACTTCGACAAGCTGGCCACGCTGACCGCCGGTGGCAACCCGCCGGACATCTTCCAGATCGACGACAACTACCTGACCGAGTACGCCGCTCGCAACACGACCCTGGACCTGACCCCCCACCAGGAGTCCGGCAAGGTCGACACCTCCAAGTTCCCCCAGAGCCTCTGGCAGTACGGCGTCGTCGACGGCCAGCTCGCCGGCCTGGCCTCCGGGGAGAACACCCAGGGCCTGGTCTACAACAAGACGCTGCTGACCAAGAACGGGCTGCCCGAGCCGACCACCGGGATGAGCTGGGAGGAGCACATCGCCTGGGCCGAGGAGGTCAGCAAGAAGACCGGCGTGCCCGGCACCATGGACGCGAGCGCCGTTGACAAGGCTTTCTGGGTGTGGCTGCGCCAGCAGGGCAAGGACCTGTACAAGGGCAACGACCTCGGCTTCACCGTCGAGGACGTGACCAGGTGGTTCGAGCTGTGGAAGGACGCCCGCGACCGGGGCGCGACCCCCACCCCGGACGTGATCCACGAGGGCAACGCCACCGACATCACCAAGCAGCTCGTGGTCACCGGCAAGGCCGCCACCAGCTGGGTCTGGGTCAACCAGATGCCGGAGCTGAAGAAGAACACCACCGACGAGTTGGGTGTCATCGCCTACCCGGGTGACCCCAGCGGTCAGTGGGCCCGCGCCTCGATGTACTGGTCGGTCTTCCGGGGCACCAAGAACGCGGACATCGCGGTCGATGTGATCAACTTCCTGGTCAACGACCCGGAGGCGGTCAAGCTGCTCGGCACCGACCGGGGTCTGCCGTCCAACCTGGACCTGCGCCGGGTGGTCAGCGACGACACCACCGACGAGGCGATGAAGCAGTCCATCGCGGTCGAGACCGAGCTGGCCGAGTCGTTCGGCGAGTCGCCCCAGGTGCCGATCAAGGGCCACAGCAAGGTACGCGCCGAGCTGATCAAGTCCGCCGAGAACGCCCAGTACGGCCGGGCCACTCCCGCCGAGGCCGCCGCCCAGTTCGTCGAGGCATGCAAGGCGGCAATCGCCTCCTGACCCGCCGCAGTACCCGGAGAGGAGCAGTTCGTGGCATTGACCACGGCGCCCGACCCGACCCGCCGCGGCACCGGATCCGTCCGGCCCGACGCCACTCGGCGCGGGACCGGACGGATCCGGCACGGGGAAGGTCTGGCCGGCTACGTCTTTCTGTCGCCCTGGCTCATCGGTCTGATGGGCATCACGGCGATACCCATGCTGTTGTCGCTCTACCTGAGCTTCACCAACTACGACATCCTCACCCCGTTCTCCGAGGTGCAGTGGGTGGGGCTGGCCAACTACGAACGCATGTTCACCAGCGATCCGTCGTGGTGGCACTCGGTACGGGTGACCCTCAGCTTCGCCCTGATCGCGGTACCGCTGAAACTGGCCGCGGCGCTCGGGGTGGCCCTGCTGCTCAACCGGGCCTGGCGCGGCGTCGGGTTGTTCCGTGGCCTGTTCTATCTGCCGTCGCTGCTCGGCGGCAGCGTGGCGCTGGCCATCGTCTGGGTGAACATGTTCAACCGGGACGGGGCGTTCAACTCCTTCCTCGCCCTGTTCGGCATCGAGGGCAAGCCCTGGGTCAACGACCCGGACTGGGCGCTGGAGACGCTGATGGTGCTGGCCATCTGGCAGTTCGGCGCACCGATGGTGATCTTCCTGGCCGGGCTCAAGCAGGTGCCGACCGAGCTGTACGAGGCCGCCTCGGTCGACGGGGCCGGCAAGTTCCGGCAGTTCGTCAACGTGACCCTGCCGATGCTCTCCCCGGTGATCTTCTTCAACCTGGTGCTGGAGACCATCAACGGCTTCCAGGGGTTCACCGCCGCCTTCGTGCTCAGCAACGGCACCGGCGGGCCGGTCGACTCGACCCTGATGTACACGCTCAACCTCTACATCACCGGCTTCACCGACCTGGAGATGGGCTACGCCTCCGCGATGGCGTGGGTGTTCCTGATCGCCATCGCGATCATCACGGCCATCTTCTTCAGCACCGGCCGGTTCTGGGTGCACTACTCCGACGGAGAGGACCGCTGATGGTGGCGACCACCGTGGCCCCGCCCGTGGCGACCCGTCCGCAACGCCCGCGCAGCCGCTCCTGGCTGCGGCTGATCGTGCTGCTGGCCATCGTCGCGGTCGTGCTCTATCCGCTGATCTGGATGATCGGCACCTCCTTCAAGTCGCAGGAGGAGATCGTCAACAACATCGGCCTGCTGCCGGAGCGGTTCACCCCGGGCAACTACACCAACGGGTGGGGCAACTTCGACGTCAGCTTCGGCCGGTTCTTCTTCAACAGCGCGATGGTCAGCCTGCTCACCGTGGTCGGCAACGCGGTGAGCTGCCTGCTGGCCGCGTACGCCTTCGCCCGGTTGAGGTTCCGGCTGCGCGGGATGTGGTTCGCCGTCATGATCGGCACGCTGCTGCTGCCGGGCCACGTGCTGATCGTGCCGCAGTACATCCTCTTCCGCAGCCTCGGCCTGGTCGGCGGCGACTGGCCCTACCTGCCGCTGCTTATCCCGCAGTTCCTCGCCACGGAGGCGTTCTTCGTCTTCCTCATGGTGCAGTTCATGCGGGGCATCCCGCGCGAACTGGACGAGGCGGCGCGGATCGACGGCGCCAACGCGTTCGGCATCTTCCGGCACGTCATCCTGCCGCTGAGCCGTCCCGCCCTGGTCACCACCGCGATCTTCTCGTTCATCTGGACCTGGAACGACTTCTTCCGGCAACTGGTCTTCCTGTCCAGCCTGAGCGACTACACCGTCCCGGTGGCGTTGACCCTGTTCATCGACTCGACCAGCCAGAGCGCGGTCGGACCGATGTTCGCCATGTCGGTGCTGTCCCTGCTGCCGGTCTTCGTGTTCTTCGTCGCCTTCCAACGAATGCTCGTCGAGGGGATCAACACCAGTGGAATCAAGGGCTGACGCCCGCCTGGAGCGGCGAGCGCCGGGTCGGGACTGGCGGGACACCGTCCGAGACGCTGCCGACCTGGCGTTGCTGGGCATCCTGACCGTGCTCGCCGCGGCGCCGGTGCTGACCGCCGGCGCCGCGGTCGGCACCGCCAGCGCGGCCGTGCACGACTGGCTCACCACCGGTAGCTGGCCGACGGCGCGGCGTACCGTGTCCCGCTTCGGTCGCGGCCTGCTGCCGGGCCTGCCGGTGGCCCTGATCGGGCTCGCTGCCGTGGGCCTGCTCGCCGCCGACCTGGCCGCGTTGGCCACCGGTCGGGTGCCGGGCGGGGCGGTAGCGTTGAGTCTCACCACCGTCGTCGCGGCGGGACTGCTCGGGTACGCCGCCGCGATCGTGGTCGAGGTGGGCCGGACAGGTGGCATCGGATGGCGGTCGGCGGCCATCCGGGCCGCCCGGGTCTGCCTCGACCATCCCGGGCAGTGGGCCGGGCTGGCCGGCACCACCGTGGTCGCGACGCTGCTCGGCGTGCTGGTCACCCCGGTCGCGGTGCCGATCCTCGCGGGGTACCTGCTGGCCGCCGTGCACGCCGTCGCCCGCCGCCGGCCGGTCGTCCGGGCGGAGCTGTCGTGACCGCCGCCGCCGATGCCGAGGCGGACCTGCTGGTCGGCGGTATTCCGGTCGCCCGCTACGTGCTCGCGCCCGACCTCGACGCCCGGCACGGACCGCGGCCCTACCTGCACCCGGTGCGTACCCTGGCCGGCACCCCGGTCACCGACGCGCTCCCCGACGACCACGTCTGGCACCTCGGGGCGTCCCTGGCGGTGCAGGACGTCGACGGCACCAACCTCTGGGGCGGGCGGACGTACGTGCGCGACGTCGGCTACACCTGGCGCGCCGACCACGGCCGGATCATCCACGCCGGTTGGCGGCACCGGGCCGACGACCGGCTCGACCACCTGCTGCACTGGTGCGATCCGACCGGGACGGTGCTGCTCACCGAGCGGCGCCGGCTCACCGCCTCGGTGATGCCCGATCATCCGAACGCCTGGCGGCTCGATGTCGACAGCACCCTCACCGCGCCGAGCCGGCGGGATGTCACGCTGGGTAGCCCGGCCACCAACGGCCGTCCCGGCGGTGCCGGGTACGGCGGGTTCTTCTGGCGGGCGGTCGCGGCCGAGCCGCCCGAGGTGTTCACCCCCTCGCTGGACGGCGAGGAGGCCGTCAACGGGTGCGACCAGCCGTGGGTGGCGTTACGCGGGCGGGCGCCGGAGGGTGGGGCGTACACCCTGGTCTTCGCCGGTCTGGGCGCTGGCGACCGGTGGTTCGTGCGGACCACCATGTACCCGGGGGTGTGTGTGGCCTTCGCCTTCGCGCGGACCGCGACCATCCCGGCCGGCAGCAGCCGGCACGGCCGCTACCGGGTCGTCGTCGCCGACGGGACGCTCGACCGCGACACCGCCGCCACCCTCGCCGGCAGCTCCTGACATGCTGCTCGTGCCGCAGCGGTGAATCGGCCGCTGCGGCTCGTGAGATGCGGTGTCGGGCCTTCCCGCGTCCGAGCCGCCGCGAGCCGCGGTAGCTCGTGAGCGCCGGCCGCCACCAGGGCTAAGCTGCGGAGGTCTCGGACGGGGCGAGGGGACGGCAGGAGGCGCGGACGACCAACTCGGTGGGGAGCCGGATGTGGATGTCGCGTTCGACGCCGGCGATCAGGTCGACCAGCAGGCGCAGCGCCTCGGCCCCCATCCGTTGCAGCGGCTGCATGATCGTCGTCAGCGGCGGATTGACCAGCGCCGACTCCGGGATGTTGTCGAAGCCGATCACCGAGAGGTCGTCTGGCACGCACAGGCCCATGCCTCGGGCGACGTCCACGGTGGAGATGGCGGAGAGGTCGTTTCCGGCGAAGACCGCGGTCGGCCGGTCGGGGAGCATGAGCAGTTCGGTGGCCGTGCCGGCGGCGCTCTCCACCCGGAAGCCGCCGACGCGTACGAGCCGCTCGTCCACCGGCACCCCGGCGTCGGCCATGGCCTGGCGGAAGCCGGCCTCCCGCAGCCGGGACGACTCGAGGTCGGCGCGTCCGCTGATGTGCCCGATCCGGCGGTGCCCCAGCGAGAGCAGGTAGTTGGTCGCGAGCACCGCGCCGGCGAAGTTGTCGGAGTCGACGGTGGGTAGGCCCGACGGCCCGGTGTGCGGGTCGACGGCCACGACGTGGAAGCCCTGCTTGGTCTCCACCACCGTGGGCGTGACGATCACGGCCCCGTCGATCAGCGTTCCCGACAGGCGGGCCAGTGACCGTCGCTCCCAGCCCACGGCGGTGCCGGCACCGTCGCCACCGGAGTAGGCAAGCAGTTGGTAACCGGTTCCGGCGACCTGCGTCGAGGCGCCCTTGAGCAGCTCGGTGGAGAACGGCTCGAACTCGGCTACCAGGATGCCCAGGACGTTCGTGCGGTGGCTGCGCAGACTCTGCGCCCCCAGGCTGGCCTCGTATCCGAGCTGGTGGATGACCTGCTGGACACGCTCAACGGTCGCCTGCGCGACGCCGTACCGACCATTCACAACCTTGGATACAGTGGCCACCGAGACGCCGGCCGTACGGGCCACGTCCGACATCTTCACACGCTGCGGGAACACCACGCCGACGATGATAGAGGGCCGTCCGCCCCGTGTTACAGGCGAGTCGAAAACGTTATCGACACCGATTGACACTGAGTTACAGGGCTGTAAAACTCGCCGTCAGGCCGAGCACCCGACTGACTGGTCGAGGAGACACCGATGGCTATAAAGCGTCGCGCAACCACCGTCCTAGCGTTATCCATCACCACCGCACTGCTCGCCGCCGGCTGCACCGGCGGTGGCGAATCCGAAGCGCCTCCCGAGAGTGACCTGTACAAGAACCCGGTCACCCTGACCTGGTGGCACAACGCCTCCCAGGACGGCCCGGGCAAGACCTACTGGGAGAAGGTCGCCAAGGACTTCAATGCGCTGCACCCCACGGTCACGATCGAGATCGAGGGCATCGAGACCAACCAGCTCCAGCGGACCCGGCTCCCCGCCGCGCTGCTGAGCAACGACCCGCCGGACATCTTCCAGGCCTGGGGTGGTGGTGAGATCCGCGAGCAGGTCGAGGCCGACTACCTCAAGGACATCACCGAGCAGGTCAAGGACGAGGCTGCCAACATCGGCAGCGCGGTCGAGATCTGGCAGGTCGACGGCAAGCAGTACGGCCTGCCGTACCGGATGGGCATCGAGGGCATCTGGTACAACAAGGAGCTGTTCCAGCAGGCGGGCATCGCGGCGCCGCCGACCACGTTCGACGAGCTCAACGACGCGGTCACCAAGCTCAAGGCGATCAACGTCGTCCCGATCGCCGTCGGCGCCGGTGACAAGTGGCCCGCCGCGCACTGGTGGTACAACTTCGCGCTGCGCGCCTGCTCGGTCGACACGCTGCGGAAGGCGTCGCTGGAGACCGTCTTCGACGACCAGTGCTTCGTGAAGGCCGGCCAGGACCTGAAGGCCTTCATCGACACCAAGCCGTTCCAGAACAACTTCATCGCCACGCCGGGCCAGAACGACCCGACCAGCGCCAACGGCCTGCTGGCCAACGGCAAGGCCGCGATGGAGCTGATGGGCGACTGGAACAGGGGCAGCCTGGACACCGTCACCGAGGACCAGGAGGCGCTGGGTCGCTTCATCGGCTGGTTCCCGGTGCCGGCGATCGCCGGTTCCGCCGGTGACCCGAAGGCGGCCCTCGGCGGTGGCGACGGTTTCGCCTGCGCCAAGAACGCCCCGGCCGAGTGTGTCGAGTTCCTCAAGTACATCGTGAGTCCCGAGGTGCAGCTGGGTTACGCCGAGACCGGCACCGGCCTGCCTGTCGCCAAGGGTGCTGAGGAAGGCGTCAAGGATCCCGCCCTGAAGTCCATCCTGGAGGCCACCACCAGCGCGACGTACGTGCAGCTCTGGCTGGACACGGCCTTCGGCAGCACCGTCGGCAACGCGATGAACGACGCGATCGTCGCCATCTTCGCCGGCAGCGGCACGCCCGAGCAGGTGGTCGAGGCCATGAAGGCGGCCGCGCGCAAGTGACCTCCACCAACCCGACCCTGGACCTCGCCGGCGGCGCATCTGCGCCGCCGGCGGGCCCCCGGCCCGCCCGGCGTCCGTCTTCCCGGGCCGCCGAGACCCGCCGTAAGTGGTACGAGATCATCGGCCTCACGACGCCAGCCGTGATCGTCTACGTGATGTTCGTGCTGGTGCCGATGGGCTTCGCCTTCTACTACAGCCTCTTCCGCTGGCGTGGCGTCGGACCGCCCACCGACTTTGTCGGCTTCGACAACTACGTCCTGGCCTTCCAGGACCCGATCTTCATTGACGCACTGCGCAACAACGGCATCATCGTGTTCGGGTCGCTGCTGATCCAGGGCCCCATCGCCCTGGGCGTGGCGCTGCTGCTCAACCGCAACTTCCGCGGGCGCACCGTGTTCCGCCTGCTGGCGTTCGTGCCCTACGTGCTCGCCGAGGTCACCGTCGGCATCATGTGGAAGCTGCTGCTCTCCGACGCCGGCACGGTCAACGCGTTCCTGCAGTCGCTCGGTATGGGCGGTCTGGTGCAGGCGTGGCTCGCCGACCTCGACCTGGTCATCTGGACGTTGCTGTTCATCCTCACCTGGAAGTACGTCGGCTTCGCCATCATCCTGCTGCTCGCCGGCCTGTCGAACGTGCCGCAGGAGTTGAACGAGGCCGCCGCGATCGACGGCGCGAGTTGGTGGCAGACCCAGCGTCACGTGACCCTGCCGTTGCTGGGGCCGACGATCCGGATCTGGATGTTCCTGTCCATGATCGGTTCGCTGCAGGTCTTCGACGTGATCTGGGTGACCTCGGTGCCGGCGGTGCGGTCGCTCGGCGCATCGGCCACCATGGCGACGTACATGGTGGACAACGGATTCTTCGCCCGGCTGTGGGGCTACGGCAACGCGGTGGCGGTCATCCTGTTCGCCATCTCGTTCGTGGCGGCGGTGCTGTTCCAGCGCTTCCTCCTGCGTCGTGACATCGAGGGCGCCATCACCAGAAAGGCGAACTGACCGTGACCGCGAACGCAGTCCAGTCCCGACCTGCCAAGCGTCGCCCGGTGTCGTGGGGCAACCCGCTCACCTACGCGCTGGCGCTCGCGGTCGCGGCCGTGTCGATCACCCCGGTGGTCTATGTGATCATCGGTGGTTTCCGCACCACGCCGCAGATCGTCGCGAACCCGGCCGGGTTGCCCGACCCGTGGGTCTGGGACAACTACGCCCGGGTGCTGACGCAGAGCGACTTCTGGCGGCAGGTGTTCAACAGTGCGGTGGTGTCGTTGGGTACGACGCTCGGCGTCGTGGCGCTCGGGGTCAGCGCCGCGTTCGTGCTCGCCCGCTACACCTTCCGCGGTCGTGAGGTGCTCTACACCTTCTTCACGCTCGGTCTGCTCTTCCCGGCCGGGGCGGCGATCCTGCCGCTCTACCTGATGCTGCGCGACCTCAATCTGATCAACTCCTACTACGCGGTGATTCTCCCGCAGGTCGCCTTCGCGTTACCGCTCACGATCGTGATCCTGCGACCGTTCCTCACCGCCATCCCCCGCGAGTTGGAGGACGCCGCCGCGATCGACGGCACCGGCCGCCTGGGCTTCCTGTGGCGCATCATGCTGCCGCTGTCCCGGCCCGCGCTCGTCACCGTCGGCATCCTGGCGTTCGTCACCAGCTGGAACGCTTTCCTCCTGCCGCTGCTCGTGCTCGGCGACGCCAGCCTGCACACCCTGCCGCTCGGCGTGCAGAACTTCTCCAGCCAGTACACCTCCGACACGGCGGGCATCCTCGCCTTCACCTCGCTGGCAATGTTGCCGGCACTAATTTTCTTCACGTTCGCCGAGAAGCAGATCGTCGGTGGCCTGCAAGGTGCGGTCAAGGGCTGAGCGGTAGCGGCATGAGCAACAGAGGGGTAGTTCAGCATGACTGAGGTCCGCGAGGTCGTGAGCGGGCCGGCGCCAGCGCCGGCCCAGACAGATCCAGATCACGACCGTCCGGACGGGCGCCACGGGCCGGACGGCGAGGCGCGGGTACGTGAGCTGCTCGGCCGGATGACGATCGACGAGAAGATCGCGCAGCTCGTCGGGTTCTGGGAGAAGGCGGACGGTGAGGCCGTCGCACCGCTGCAGGGCGAGTTCAGCGACATCGGCAGGCTCGAGGACTTCTCCCGGCACGGGCTCGGCCATCTGACCCGGGCGTACGGCACCCGCCCCGTCGACACCGCCGCCCGCGCCGCATGGCTGTGGAAGTTCCAGTCGGACCTGGTGACGGGCACCCGGCTCGGCATTCCGGCGATCGTCCACGAGGAGTGCCTCACCGGACTCTCGGCGTGGAAGGCGGCCACCTTCCCCACCCCGCTGGCGTGGGGCGCCGCGTTCGATCCCGACCTCGTCACCGAGATGGCCGCGTCGATCGGCGCGTCGATGCGGGCCCTGGGCATCCACCAGGGACTCGCCCCCGTGCTCGACGTCATTCGTGACCCGCGCTGGGGGCGGGTCGACGAGTGCATCTCCGAGGACCCCTACCTGGTCGGGACGATCGGCACCTCCTACGTTCGCGGCCTGCAGTCGCAGGGGGTACACGCCACGCTCAAGCACTTCGCCGGCTACTCCGCCTCGCGTGCCGGGCGCAACTTCGCCCCGGTGCACGCCGGCCCCCGGGAACTCGCCGACGTGCTGCTCCCGCCGTTCGAGATGGCCCTCCTCGACGGTGCCGCGCGTTCCGTCATGCACTCCTATGCCGAGATCGACGGCGTGCCCGTCGCCGCCGACCCGACGATGCTGACCGGCGTGCTGCGCGACCGGTGGGGCTTTGACGGGACGGTGGTGGCCGACTACTTCGGGGTGGCCTTCCTGAACCTGTTGCACCACGTCGCGGGCGACCACGCGGAGGCGGCCGTACAGGCGCTCACCGCCGGCGTCGACATCGAGCTTCCGACGGGCGACGCCTATCTGACCCTGCCGGAGTCGGTGCGGGCCGGAAAGCTCGACGAGGCGGTGATCGACCAGGCGGTGCTGCGGGTGCTGCGCCAGAAGCTGGAGTTGGGGCTGCTCGACGCCACCTACTCCGACGAACCGACCGAGGCGGTCGACCTGGACTCGCCCGAGCACCGGGCGATCGCCCGCCGCCTCGCGGAGAAGTCGATCGTTCTGGTCGCCAACCAGGACACGCTGCCGCTGCCGGCGGGCCGTCGGGTGGCGGTGATCGGCCCGAACGCCGATCGGCAGAGTGCGCTGTTCGGGTGCTACTCCTTCCTCAACCACGTGCTGGTGCAGCACCCGGGCGTGGAGACCGGCATCGAGGTCCCGACGGTCCTCGACGCGATCCGGGCCGACTTCGGCACCGACCTGGTCACCTGGGCTCGGGGCTGCGAGGTGGACGACGACGACCGGTCCGGCTTCGACGAGGCGGTCGCCACGGCGTCCGCGGCGGACCTCGCGGTGCTGGTCGTCGGCGACCACGCCGGCCTCTTCGGCCGCGGCACGGTCGGCGAGGGCTGCGATCGGGACGACCTGGAACTGCCCGGCGTCCAGCGCGAACTCGTCGAGGCGGTACTCGCGACCGGACGTCCCGTCGTCCTGGTGCTGCTGACCGGCCGACCGTACGCGGTCGACTGGGCGCTGGTGCGGTGCGCGGCGGTCCTCCAGTCGTTCTTCCCCGGTGAGGAGGGTGCCGGCGCCATCGCGGGCGTGCTCTCCGGGCGCGTCAACCCGTCCGGCCGGCTGCCGGTCAGCCTGCCTTCTTCGGCGGGGGCGCAGCCGTACTCCTACCTGCATCCCACGCTGGGCGAGGGGAGCGAGGTGACGAACCTGTCGGCGACGCCCGCGGCCCCGTTCGGCCACGGCCTGTCCTTCACCACGTTCGAGTACGCCGATCTTGCGGTACCCGCGACGGTGCCGACCGACGGGGCGCTGCCGGTGACGGTGCGTGTCACGAACACCGGCGCGGTCGCCGGCGAGGACGTGGTCCAGCTCTATGGCCGCGACCTGGTGGCGTCGGTGACCCGACCGGTCGCGCAGCTGCTCGGCTACCGGAGGCTGCACCTGGAGCCGGGGCAGTCGGTCACCGTCACGCTGACGGTGCCCACCACCCGGCTGGCGTTCTCCGATCGCACGCTCACCCGGGTGGTGGAGCCCGGTGACGTCGAGATCTGGGTCGGCACCAGCGCGCGCCGGGACACCCAGGCGCTGACCACCCTGGTCGGTGCCACCGCTGCGGTCACCACCGCCTCCCCCCGTTGGACCACGTCCGAGATCAGCTGACGCCACTTCGCGTCGATCTAGGGGTTCTCGTCGTCGCTGGAGATCGACTGACGACAAAAACCCCTAGATCGACGCGGTGGCCGGCCTAGTGGTGGGGGTCGGGCTCGGCGCGGAGGGCGGCGGTGGCCCGGATCGCCTTGACGATCGCCGGGATGGAGCCGATCAGCAGCACCAGTGCCCAGACGATGGCGACGACCGCGAAGACGATCGCGCCTACCTCGTCGAGGATGCTCGTCACGATCACCGGTGCCAGGTTGTGCAGGAACTCCAGCACCACCGTGCAGAGCAGGCTGGTCAGGATCAGCAGGACCAGACCCTTGTTCTGCAGGAACTTCGGCTGGGCCAGGATCAGCAGCCCGGCCCAGGCCAGCTTGAGCAGCAGCACCAGGCCGAGCAGCACGGCGGCGTCGCCGACCGGGAAGAAGCCCCACAGCGCCAGGTACGCCAGCGTGCCGAACGGCGGCGCCAGGAACAGCGAGACCATGATCATCAGTTCGACGAAGGCGATGACCAGCGCCACGAGGGCCACGATGATCAGGATGATGGAGAAGACCAGGGTGGCGACGCCCTGGATCCGGCCGTGGAGCCGTTCGGGCAGCACCAGGCCCAGGCAGAACAGTCCGGTCGTCCAGAGCGCCACCACGTCGATCAGCGCCAGGTAGCCGGTGCCGCGGCCGGACGGTTCGCGTGCCCCGCTCACGTCGTCG
Source organism: Micromonospora phaseoli (assembly GCF_900109115.1). Classification (GTDB taxonomy): domain Bacteria; phylum Actinomycetota; class Actinomycetes; order Mycobacteriales; family Micromonosporaceae; genus Micromonospora; species Micromonospora phaseoli. The sequence goes on along the minus strand of NZ_FNYV01000004.1, from coordinate 489,299 downwards.
ACCTCGACGCCGAGGTCACCGGCGCCGCCGACCAGCGCCGCGCCGGCGTCGCCGCCGCCCAGCAGCAGCCCGGCACCGACCTCGACGCCGACCGCCAGCACCAGCGCGAGCATCGCCAGCACCAGGAACGGTTTGCGCAACGCACCCATCCCGGCCCCCTCAGTCCCGCGCGACGGTGATGAGGCAGTCGCCGGGGCAGCTCACCAGCACCGTGCTGGCCCGGTCGACGGCGATGCGGGCCTCCGCTCCGCTGCCGTCGTCGGCCGGCGTGACCTCATCGGTGACGGTGAAGTCGGCGTCACCGGGGGCGCCGGCCTGCACGGTGAACGCGTCCGGGCTGCGCAGGACCAGCGTGCGCAGTCCACCCGGATCGGCCACCCGCAGCGCACAACGGCCGGTGACGACCAGCCGGCCGGGCGCCTGCGCGCAGTCCGCGTCCACGGTCGCCGGGTCGACCGTGTCGCGGCCACCACCGACCCGGCCGAGCAGTTCGACCAGCGGGTTGCGGGCCGACGGGTCACCCCGGTCACCGGATCCCGCGCCGAGGGCCACCGCGAACAGCACCGCCAGCAGTACGCCGAGGGCGGCGAGCAGGGCCTTCTGTTGACCGCTCACCGCTTGTCCTCCGGGGGGACCTCGCTGAACCGGATCATGTCGATGCCGGCGAAGTAGCGGTCCGTGCTCTGCGTCTTGCCGATCGCGACCAGGGTGATCTGGTGGGCTCCGGGGCCGAGCCGCACCCGACCCACGTCGACCCAGTCGGTGATCTGCACCTTCGGGGTGAAGCCGATGAACGGGTCACCGACCTGCCGGCCGTCGATCAGGAACACCGTGTTGGCGTAGTCGAAGGAAGTGGTCAGCACGGCGGAGAACTGCCAGGTCGCCTCGGCGGGCAGCTCCACCGTCACGGTCACCCGGTCGTTGACCGCGCGGCCCTGGAAGAACAGCTGGGTGTCCTGCGACCAGGTCACCCCACAGCAGTTCGGCTGAGCCACCACGGTCGCCGCGGAGCCGGCCGGCGACTCGACCCGCGCCCCGGGCACCAGGCTCTCCGCCTCGAAGGTCACCACCCGCAACTGCGGCGGCGGCTCGTCGTCGCGGGCGACCAGGAACACCACCACCGCCGAGACCACCAGCACCAGCGCTGCCGCCGCGGCAATCCACGGCCAGGGCGTCCGCTTCGGCGGCGCCACCGCCCGCACCTCGTAGGTGACCCGGCCGCTGGAGCGGGAGCTCTCCTCGGGGGCGGTGTTCGCCGAGTACGCGAACCCGGTCATGTCGTAGCGTCGCGACGGTGTGCCCGGCGGTACGCCCAGCCGGACCAGGAACGACACGGAGCCCTGCCCGGGCACCACCCGCTGTGGCTCGGTGACGGTGAACCACGACCGTTGGGTGCCCTCGCCGGGTGCCACGTCGAACACCACCGTGTCCGGCGCGACACCCGGGTTGGAGACGGTGAAGGTCAGCTCACCGGTGTTGCGGGCGTCCAGGGTGAACTGTTCGGCGGCGGCGACGACGGTCCATTCGGTGGTCATGACGGCTCCTCGGGAGCGGGATCGGCGGAGGTGGGGACGACGGGGGTGGGGCCGACGGGCGGGGACGGGACGCTGGCCCGGCCGACCGCGCGCTCCGCTGGGGAATCCTCGATGGTGATCTCGGCGGTGACGGCGACCGGCTTCTCCGCCTCGACGATGCGGCTGACCAGGGCCAACTGGTCGGCGGCGGTCGCGGGTACCCGGACCACCACGTGGAACGGCTGCTCGGCCGGCTCGTCGAGGACGAAACCGGTGACCCCGGTCGCCAACTCCAGGGCGGTGCGCAGCCCGTACGGGGTGCCCCGCCAGGACGCCAGCAGCGCGCCGTGCGCCACCAGATCGCGTAGCCGGCTCAGCGGCAGCGGCAGTGGCGCGTCCCGCCGGGGTACGGCGACCACGTGGTCCATCGCCACCCACCGGGCCAGGTAGGCCACCATCGGGCCGGGCGCCTGGTAGGGCGCGAACAGCGCGTCGACCTCGGCCAGCACCGCCTCGTCCGGGGCGTGCAGCGCCTCCATCACGTCCAGCAGCGCCCACAGCACGCTGCCCGGCACGCAGGCCCGCTGGTAGGCCGCCGGCAGCAGCCGCTCAATGCCCGGTCGACGCATCCTGCCGCACCACCTCGATGTCGTGCTCGCCGGAGCAGAGCAGCCAGGTGTCGGGAACGGTCACCACATCGGCGGTGGCCTGGTTGGCGCTGGCCGACCAGTCCACCGCGTCGGCGCTGCGGTACACGCCGCGCTCGCCGCTGGCCAGCACCAGCCGCTCCGCCCCGGCGGTGGCGGCGACCGCGTCCACCGGCACGAACCGGGTGCGGTCGCGCAGCGGCAGCCCGCAGTTGACCGACACCGACGCCCACTGCGGCTGCGCCGCCAGGGTGTCCAGCCGCAGCACTCCGCCGCTCTGCGTGGCGGCCAACGCGAGGGTGCCGCTGAAGGCGAGGTTGCGGCAGGTGCCGCCGACCCAGCCCGCCTGCACCGCCTGCCACTTCACATCGGATTCGAAGAGCCGGGCCCGGAAGCAGCCCTGTCCGGGCTTCTTCGGATCGGGCTCACCGGCGCCGCTCCACAGCAGGGTGGCCGGGCCGTCGTACTGCACGGTGAGGACCCGGTTGTCGACGTTGGCCAGGCCGACGTGGCTGAAGCTGCCGGGGCGGCCGGCGTTGCCGGACAGGTACACCCCGAAACCGGCCTGGGCCGCCACCGCCACGCCGGGGGCGCCGCGCTCGGAGACGAACGCCCGTACCGCGTAGAAGCCCCGGTCGGCGTCGGCCGGGTCGACCAGGATCTGCAACGGCACCGCGCCGGGCAGCAGGGAGACCTCGTACAGGCCGGTGTCGGTGGCGACCAGCAGCGCACCCGCGCCGTCCCGGTCGATCCACGCCAGGTCGCTGATCCGCGAGTCCAGGTCCGTCAGCAACGACCAGGACTCACCCAGATCGGTGCTCAGATGTACCCGGGAACCGCCACCGGCGCGTACGGTGGCCACCGCCACCGAGCCGGGGCGGGGCACGATGCCCGGCCGGACCGGAGCGGGTGCGGGCGCGACCCGCTGCACGGTCTCCCCATCGAAGCGTCCCGCCGGCTCCCAACCGGCCCCCGCGTTGGTCGACCGGAACAGCACCGCACCGCTGCCGGCGTACCAGGTCCGGGGCTGGTACTCGTCGGCGGCGAGCGTACGCACCTGGTTGTCCGGCGCCTCGTCCACCACGAACCGCACGGACTCGACGTAGCGCACCCCCGGTTCGGCATGCTCCAGCAGCCGGTACACGTTGGACGCCCGCAGGGGCTCGCCGAACGCCCAGCCGGCCGGGTTGAGCGCGGTCGGCAGTGGGCTGAGTGTCTGGTGCAGCCGGTCGTGGATGCGCCGGCGTACCGCCTCGACGTCCTCCTCCCGGCGGACCACCACCCGGGCCCGGATCGACACCGCCTTGTACCGTGCCCACGAGGCCCGGCAGGTGGTGCCCAGCGAGCGGCGGCGCTCCAGGTCCGCCTCGACCCGCAGCCGAGCCTCCTGCACCTCGTGTTCGCGCAGCACCGCCACCGGCAGTTGGCCGCCGGGCCGGGCGTCGGCCGGCACGTACGGCACCAGCACCACCTCCACCTCGCCGGGCCGGGCGAAGCTGTAGACGGCGGCCCGGGTGAAGGCACGGGCCCGGCTCACCCCGCCGGAGGCGGTGGCCAGCACCTCGAAGTCCCGGGCGGTCACCGCGCGCTGCTGGGCGAAGAACGCGTACGGCCCCCGCAGCAGCACCGACTCCATGGCCTCCAGCTCCCGGCCGCCGGCCGCGGGCCGCGGGTTGACCACCTTCACCCCGGGCAGCGCGTCACGCAGGCTGGTCAAGGTGCCCGCCGCCACGTTGCCGGTGGGGCCGCCGCCGGCGCGGTACCACAGCCGCACCTGCCGCCCGGCGGGCGGCACCGCCGCGACCGGTCCGTCCGCGACGGCCGGCGACCCGTCGGGCGTACCGTCGGACGGCGCCCGCAGGTCCAGCGCCGGGGCGAAGGTCACCGTGCCCGAGCACCGGTCCACCAGGTACGCCTTGTCCTGCGGGCCGAGACCGGCGAAGCTGTCCACCGCGCGCCAGATCTCGAAGGTGCGCCCGTCGTGTTCCCGGGCCGCCGCCCCCAGCTCCACCGACCCGGCCGGCACCTCGACGCCGAGCAGCAGGTCCAGCGCTTCGGCGGTACGCGCCAGCGGCGCCCGTTCGGCGCGCAGCACCTGCCCCGGCTGCCCGGTGCCCACGCCCAGCAGCTCCGCCTCGACCGGCTCGCAGTGGTGCATCCGGACGGTCACCTCACGTTGCCCGGCGGCCAGCAGCGCCGGCTCGCAGGTGACGAAGACGACCGGCCGTGGGTCGGCACCCCGGGCCGCGGCCACCCGGGTGCCGGCCGGGATCCGCAGCGGGGTGTCGTCGGCGCTGGTGCGGGTGAACCGGACGTCCGCCCAGGCCGCCGCCGGCGGGTGCCGGGTCACCCCGAGCAGGTTGAGGAAGGAGACGTACGCCTTCTCCGGCAGCTGGTTCAACCGATAGATCATCACCTCGGTGAGGTGGGCGAACGCCTCCAGCAGCGCGACACCGGGATCGTGCGCGGACAGGTCGGTCCAGCCGGGGCAGGACTGCCGGATCCGGTCCCGGGCCTCGGTCACCAGGTCGAGGAACGTCCGGTCGTCCAGGTGCGGCACGGGCAGCGTCATCGCGCCTCCTCGGCGTCGGGATCGGGTGTCGGCCCGGCGGGCGGCTCGTCGTCTGCGGGCAGCAGGTCGACGGAGAAGACCAGTTGACCGGGGGTGAGGCTGGCCCGGATCCGGTAGTCCAGCCGGATCACCAGACGCCACGGGTCGTCCGGGTCGGGACCGGCGTCGACATCGAGCACGTCGATGCGCGGCTCCCAGCGGGCGATGGCCGCGCGTACGTAGTGGATGGCCAGCCCGGCGGTGGTGTCGTCGTTCGGTGCGAAGACGAGCCGGTGCAGGCGTGAGCCGTACCCGGGCCGCATCAGTCGTTCACCCGGGGTGGTGGACAGCAGCAGGAACAGCGCCTGGCGTACCGTCTCGTCGCCGTCGGTCATGGCCAGCCCGCCGGCCGCGGTCAACCCCAACCCGCCGCCCTGGCCCGGGTCGAAGCCGGCACCGAGGAACCGGATCGCCCTCACCGGTCGGCCCCCACGAAGCGCTGCCGGGGATCGCGCACCCGGTAGGTGAACTGGCCGGGTGGGCTGCCGTTGGTGAACCCCGACAGGTGGGACAGCACCACCCGTTGACCACCGACGCGTACCCAGTCGCTGTAGCCGGCGCGCACCGGCTCGGTCCCGGTGCACGGCTTGACCGTGGTGCCGTAGTTCGGGCAGGCGACGATCTCCCGACCCTTCGGGTCGTCGGCCACCAGCACCGGTACGCCGGCCACGCTGACCCACCGCTGGGACGCCTGGTTGCGGACCCGGCCGTCGTGGCTGCACCTGATCACCGAGTCGCGATGGATCCAGCGCATCAACCGCCTCCTTCGTGATGGGCGCGGGCCAGGACGCGGGCCCGCTCTGCGGCGGTCTCCGGATCCTCGACCGTCTCGGCGTGCAGGAAGTCGACGCTGCGGGCCCGGATGACCATCGCCCGGCCCGGGGCAGAGAGCACCATGTCGGTGGCGGCGTGCAGGGTGGCCAGTTGCGGAGTCAGCTCCAGCCAACTGCCGGCGTCGGTGCTCAACCGCAGGCTGCGCGCCACGTCGTCGACCACCACCTGCTGGCCCCCCGCGGTCCGGAGTGACCAGCGTCGGGCCCGCCCGTCGTCCACCCCGGTGTCGTACGGCTCGACGGTGCCGAACAGCGAGCCGAGCACCACACCGGAGGCGGGTTCGCCACCGGGCAGCGCCACCAGCACGCTGTCCTGCGGATCGGGCAGCGCCACCAGTCCCTTGCCCCGGCCCGCTCCCGGGCACAGCACCGCCAGCCAACCGGCGTCCGCCCCGCCGTACGCCGGCAGGTGCACCCGTACCCGACCCAACCCGTCGGGGTCGGTGACGTCGGTGACGGTGCCGAGGGTGACCACCGCCGGGGTGGGTAGCCCGGCGGGCGGTACCGGTGGCGGCACGGTGGAGAAGCGGCTCAGGTGGCCGTTGGCGTCGACGGTGTGCACCACCTCGGTCAACACGTACGTGCCGGCCACCGCCTCGGCGACGCCGGTCAGCCGGATCCGGCGGCCGGGCCGCAGCGCGGGATCCCCCTCGGCCGTTCCCTCGGCGGTGACCAGCGCGGCGGCCCGGGCGTCGAGCCGGGCCTGGGCCAGCGCGGCGATCTCGTCGTCGCTGCGTCCCGGTTGGTCCAATGCGGTACGGGGGCCATCCGCGCCGACGTCGGCCGGGCTCGGCTGGACCGCCGTGTCCCGCCCGCATCGGGGGGTGTCGGCGCTCTGGGCGATCGGTTCGGCCCGCTGCGGGTGCCAGCCCAGCGCCGCGCTCTCCTCGACGGCGGTGTCGGCGTTGACCGACAGCCGCAGGCCGTGCACGTCGCGGCCCAGTTCGAGCGGGATCGGTTCGCCGTGACCGTCCAGGGTGACCAGGCGCAGTACCGCACCGTCGACGCTCAGGTACAGCCCGGCCCGGCCGGTCACCTCCAGCAGCAGGTCCAGGTCGCTGGGTCGGTGGTGCGGCAGCCGGTCCAGTTGCGGCCCGTCGACCTGCGCGTCGACGTGCAGCCCGAGGTCGGCGCAGAGTTCCCGGGCCAGATCGGCGGCGGTGACCGACTCGAAGACCCGCAGCCGCTGCCGCTTGCGCAGTCGGTGCAGCGCGTCGTACCCGCGCACCCGTACGGTGGCGGCGCCGTCGGCGGCGTACTCGACCTCGACGGCGGTGACCTCGCCGGTGAACAACGCCTCCGGGTGCCCGTCGAGGTGCACGTCGAGGCTCGCGCCGACCCGGACCGGCCCGGTCAGCGCGGCGGTGCCCGGGTCGGCGCTCAGCGCCACCTCGCACTGGGTGGGCCGGTTCAGCCGGGCGGCCACCCGCAGCGAGCTGACCCGGCCGCGCAACGTGTCGGGTAGCGGCGCTGCGTCGAGCAGCACGGTCAGCGCCCGGGGCGCGGCGGCGGTCACGACCCGCTCCCGCCGACGATGCCGGAGAGCGGTGGCACGGCGAGCGCGGGCATGGCCGGCGCGGTGCCGGGAAGCGGTGGTACGGCCAGGGCGGTGCCGGCGGGCACGGCGAGCGGGTCGGTGATCCGGTTGTGCTCGGCCAGCAGCCGCCAGCGCAGCGGGGAGCCCAACGCGTCGTGGGCGAGCAGGTCGAAGCGTACGCCCGAGGAGTCGGCTGCGGCGGTGCCGTCGCCGGCGGCCACCACGGCCGTGCCGGGCGCGACGGCCGGGGTCTGTGCGGCGGACAACTCCTCGGCGAAGCCCTCCTGGGCCCGATTGACGTCCTCCGCCACCCGGACCAGCTTGAGCCGCAGCCAGGAGCGGCGCGGCGATCCGGTGGCGGTGAAGGCGTCGAAGCGCTCCGCGACGGCGACGATCACGCCGGGTACGTTCCATGTCTTGCCCCAGACCAGCCGGACCAGTGGCGGCCGCAGCCACCCGTGCTCGACCGCCGAGTTCTCCGCCAGCATCCACAGTGGGCGGGTCAGGGCCCGCACGTCGGCGGGGCGGACCTGGCCCTCGGCGAAGTCGGTGTCGAAGAGCAGGTCGAGGATGAGTTCGGTGCGGCCACCGCCGGTGAAGACCAGCGGGTCGTCGGCCAGCCCGGCGCCGGTGAGCTGGCTGCCGGCGCTGCCTCGGGGCCGGATCCCGGCGAGCCGGGTCACCTGGACGGTCTCGGGGTTGAGCAGGCAGTCGATCCGCTCGCCGGTGGTGTCGATGAGGAAGGCGACGCGTTCCATCAGCCACCCGCCTGCTCGCTGTCGAGCCGGCGCAGACGTTCGGCGTCCGGCCGACCCGGGTCGGGTGGCGACCACAGTGCCCGGTCGTCGGGAAGGGGCGGCCACGGATCGGGGTGACCCCGTCCACCGTGCGAGGTTTGCGTCTCCAGTTCCGGCCAGGACGGTCGCCCCGTCCCGGCGCGGCGACTGTCGTCGGTCGGGGGGCTGTCGTCGGGCCGGCGCCCGTCACGGGCGGGGAGCCTGGCGGGTGGTCCGCTGCGCGTCCACCGCCCGTCGCCGGCCGTGGGTCCGCTACCTGGCCAGAGCCCGTCGCCGGGCGGTAGTTGACCGCGGGCCGGGAAGGGGCTTCCGCTCCCGCCGCCCCGGCCCGGGGCAGCGTCCCCAGCCCTCAGGTGATGGTCGCCGACGTGCCGAGCAACGGGGTTGCCCTGCGGCGACCCGGTCGTCGCCGGCCGGTGCGCCGATTCCCTCGCGGGCCGCAGCTGTCCGGCGTCGAGCCGAGCCGATCCGTCCGGGCGCGGGCCCGCCGCAGAGTGTGGGCCTGCGCCGGGGTGCGGGCTCGCGCCGGTGGCGGGCAGGCCCGGCCCGGCCGCGCCTGAGCGTGGTTTCGTGGTGTCCGGATCCGCCGGGCGCGGCTGCGGTGCCAGGCTCAGGTGGGCTCGCGCCGGGGACCGAGCCGACCTCGCCGACGTGTTCGTCGGCCCGGACCGGGCATCGACCGGCGCGACCGTCCCGAAACCGGTCGGGGGCAACCGGTCACCGGCATCAGCTGTTTCGGCCTCACCCGCCGGACCTCGCGTCGCCAACTGCGGGGGCCGACCGCCCAGCCGGGTCGGCCGGTGGGAGGTCTGTTCCGGCATGGCAGCGCCGGCCGTCCCCGATCCGGGCCGAGGTACTCCCGCGCCATCCCGTTGCGCTGCTTCACTCCACGTGTCGCCCGGCATCCGGTGTCCGGACAGCGGGTGTTGCGTCGGTTGAAGCAGCGCAAAGGACGTGGCGGCGGGTGTGCCGGCCCGGTCCTCGGCCGGATCTGCTGCCCCGGCCGGGGACCTGGGCGTGTGACGCGAACCCGGATGGTCGCCGGCGCCCGACCGGCCGCCGGGACGGCCCCGGTCCGGGCCCCCGCCGCCCGTCCCGCCGCCGCCCGTCCCCCCGCCGTCAGTTCCGCCACCGTTGGCTTCACCGCCGTCTGGCCCACCGCTGTCCGGCCAGTCCGGGGCCGCCGGGGCGGACGGCAGGTCCACGGTGAGGTCGCGCAGCAGGCCGGGGGCGTGCGCCGCGACCACCTGCAGCCAGTGCTCCGGTGGCTGGCCGGGCCGTCGATCCGAGCCAACACCGGCGAGTGGCGGGTCGGGAGTAGGGGTGGGGGAGGTGTCGAGGGCACCGGCGAAGCGGTCCGCGGCGCGCGCCGCGGACCGGAGCCGGCCGGCCAGCCAGCTACGCGGGCGTCGGCGCGGCACCACCGGCCTCCAGTTCCAGGCTCTCGTAGCGCAGCGTCAGTGCCGCGATGGCGATCTCCTGTCCGAGCGTGTTCAGATGGGCGCCCCGCCAGTTGGTCGGCCAGGCGTTGATCAGGTTCCAGCGCAGCACCTCGGCCGTGCCGGCGGCGTCGAGCAGCACCACCGAGACGTTGCGACGGTTGACCGTGCCCCGGGCGACCGCGTGTACCCAGTCCCACAGCTCCCGCGACGCGGTGAGGCCGAAGTGCAGGGTGACCGGCCCGTACTCGACCTGGCCGGGGACCATCCGGATGCGGTCGTTGCCCTGCTCCCGGTACGGCACCGCGGGGATGTTCACCTCCAGTCCGCTGACCTCGGTGAAATGGCCGTTCGTCACACCGTTGACCAGCAGCTTGAAGTTGTACGCCCGGTACGGGTCGACCGGGGCGCCCGGCTGCGGAGTGGCCGTGGTCGGCATGTCAGCCTCCAATCGTCTCGGTCTCGGTGCCGCCGGCCCACTGGCTCAGCTTGAACACCACGAACTCCGCGGGTTTGACCACGGCGATGCCGATGTGGGCGACCACCATCCCGGCGTCGCGTACGTCGGCCGGGTTGGTCTCCTCGTCGCACTTGACGAAGAACGCCTCCTCGGGTGTACGCCCCAGCAGCGCGCCGTCGCGCCACACCCGGGTGAGGAAGGCGCCGACGTCACGGCGGATCGAACGCCACAGCGTGTAGTCGTTCGGCTCGAACACCATCCACCGGGTGCCGTTGGCGATGGCCTGCTCGATGGCGATGGAGAGCCGCCGGACGTTGAGGTAACGCCACTCGCTGGCCTCGGCGGCGAGGGTACGCGCGCCCCAGACCCGTATTCCCTCGCCGGGGAAGTAGCGGATGACGTTGACGCCCTTGGGGTTGAGCACGTCGTGCTCGGCGCGGGTGACCAGGTGGCCCAGGTCGACCGCGCCGCGTACCGGCTCGTTGGCGGGTGCCTTGTGCACTCCCCGCAGGGCGTCCGTGCGGGCCCAGATGCCGGCGAGGTGCCCGCTCGGCGGGGTGAGGACCAGTTCCCCGCTCAACGGGTCACGGACCCGCAGCCAGGGGTAGTACAGGGCGCCGAAGTCGGACTGCCGGGGCCGGTGCGACACCGGGCCGCTGCCGGAGCCCGAGCCCGATCCGCCGCCGGCGGCGGGAGCCGCGTCGGCGTCGGCGTCGCTCGGCTTCGGCGGCCGGCCCGAGCCGGGCGTGGCGACCCGGGTCAGGGTGGAGACGTCGTCGATGTCCGGCGCCGGGTCGCAGATGGCGACCATCGTGCGGGTGCGCTCGGCCATGCTCAGCAGGGCCTCGTGGGAGACCGGGTCGTGGAAGCCGGGCGCGGCCAGGATGGAGATCTCGTCGACCGCTTCGAGCAGGCTCAACCCGCCACGTTGGCGTCCGGTGCCGGAGATCGAACCGCCCTCGCCGACGTTGACCACCCAGCAGCGGGTGCCGCCGTTGTCGAGGAATCCGAAGACGGCCCGGGCCAACGGGGTGCTCTCCAACTGGTCGCCGTCGGCGTACAGCCGCAGGAAGTCGGTCCAGTTGTTCACGGCGAGGGCCTCGCCGAGATGGGCGGTGCGGTCCGGCGCGACGCCGACGAAGGCGGCGGTGCTGGTGCCGACCGGTCCGATCGGCCGGGCACCACTTGGCACCTCCTCGACGTAGATGCCGGGTGAGAAGTAGGTGGGCATCGGTCCTCCCGTACGGGTCGGTCAGCGGATCAGCGGGTCGGTGGCGTGCAGACGATGACGATGTCGGGGTCGGCGGGGTCGACCTCGGCGGTGAGCACCTGTCCCCGACCGGTGAGTCGAAGCCGGACAGGCCCGGGGTGCTCCGGGTCGTGGGGCACGCCGACGACCCGGAAGCGGCCCGCCGGGTCGGTCTGTGTCGCGTACGGCTGGCCGATGACCTCGACGCGCATCGCCGCGAGCGGCTGCTCGGCTGGGCCGACCACGCGACCGTCCAGGGTCAGCATGTCCAGCTGCCGCAGTCGCAGCGGGTGCAGCACCGGTGCGGCCGGCTGGCTCGGGTGGGTCACCTGCACGGGTACGTCGATCAGCAGCGACGGCCGGGGCGGTGCCCCGAAGGCCGCCCACAGCGCCGGATCACCGGCCTCCAGCGCGAGCGTGCGCCCGCTCGCGGCGGTGGCCGCGACGAGGACCCGGTCCAGCGCCGCGAGGGCGTCCGGCCCGCCGGCGGCGAGCAGGTAGCGCACCACGAGCCGGTACGGCTCCGGACCGCCGCTGCCCCGGGTCTGCCGGGCCGGCCGGAGTTCGAGCGGCCACAGGGTCAGCCGGCCCGGATCGGCGTCGGGCCGGGGCGGGCCGACCGGGACGGCGTCACCCGCCGCCCCGGCCAGCCACGCCGCCAGCTCGGCGGTGGCCGCCTCGATCGGACCGTGACCGGTCATCGCGGCGGCGTCCCCTGGATCCGGTACGCGATGGCCTCGTTCCACACGTGCGGGTAGACGCCGATCTCGAAGTATCGGGTGAACCGGTTGATCGGTGCGCCCGCGTGGTCGTGGTACAGCAGCCAGACCGGCGCGATGGTGAACAGCACGTAGTTGGCCACGACCAGCGGAATGTAGAGCGGACCGAGCAGACGGGCCTGGAAGATGTGCACGTCCTCGTGCCGCTGGATGCTTGCGCTGGAGCCGGCGCAGACGGTGCCGAGGGTGGTGGCGTAGCGGGGCGAGACCCCCTCGAGCACGCTGACCCGGCAGCTGTGCCGGGAGGTGGCCCGGTCCAGCGAGTGACCGAAGACCAGGTGCAGCGCGAGGTAGGCCGCGCCGACGATGGTGTTCAGCAGGCTCCAGGTGTGGTCCACGACGAAGAGGAAGACGCCGCGGAAGTCGGCCGCGTAGACCTGGGCCGAGGTGATGGCCCAGCCGAAGACGGCGCCGACGAGCAGGCCGATCCCCGCGCCGACGAGTAGCCCGACGGTGCCGCCGGCGAGCTGGCCGAGCACGGCGCCCGCGGCGACGTGGACGGCGGCGCTGATGATCCCGAAGACCATGACGGTGGTCCTCTCAGGCCCAGGATCGGATGAATCGGGGCTCGTTGCCCTGAGCCAACTGGATCGGCGTCGCCTGCCGGTTGCCGGGCGGCAGCTGGTTGACGCCGAGCGCGGCGGAGAAGATGACCAGCCCGTTGAAGAAGGCGATGATCCACTTTTCGGCGCCCGCGTCCGTGGCGAAGCCCGCGGTGAGGTACGACAGCGCGAGCGCGATGCCCAGCGCGATCCACTTGCGGGCCTTGTCGGCGCTCGGGCCGATCAGTCCGCCGATGACGTTGGTGGTGAGCAGCGTCGCGGCGCTCGCGCCGGTGAGACTGCCCAGGGCCGCCCAGCTGAAGAGATCGTTCATGGCCGATCTCCCTTCGATTTCGCGTGGTGCGAGGTGTGGTGTGGTGAGGTGTCGTCCGCCCCGGGCGGGCGACGCCAGTCGGCTGGTCAGCCGACACCCGGCGGGCCGGGATTCGTGGTGGCCGGCGTGGTGCCGCCGGCCGGCGTTGCGGGCGTCGGCCGGCCGCCTTGGGCTGAGGCGCTGTCCGGGGCCGGGTCGCCCGCCGTGCTGGTGCGCGGCCGGCGCAGCAGGAGTACGACCAGCACCGCGACGAGCAGCAGGGCCACCGTGCCGCCGACGACCAGCAGCCACGGAAACCCACCGCCGGTGTCCGCTCCGGCGGCTGCGGACGGCCGGGGTGGGGCCTCGGCGACGGCCCGCAGTTCGACGGGCTTCTGCTCGTTGGGCTTGACTCGCCAGGTGACCGTCCGGTCGTTCACCTGACCGCCGGTGCTTGCGTCGAGGACGCGGCCCGGGAAGGTCACGGCGATCTCGAACGACATCAGCAACATGAATCGTGCTTGATTTTCCGGATCCTGCTCGGCCACTTTCCCGCCGTACCTCTTTGGATCCAGCGGGAGGGTGAACACGTAGCGATCGCCATCGCGGACGATACTCAGGCTTTCGCTGTCGAATTGGTCGAGCGGCACGTTCCGGTAGTTGATCAGTGAACCGAAGTGCGTGGCATCCTCGTACTTGGTCTCCGGGCCGGCCGGTAGCGCCGGGATGTTCTGCCTCAGCTCGGCGAAGCCGGTCTCGACCGGCCTGTTGTTCGCGGTCAGCACGTTGCGCGCCGCGGTCAGCAGGAGCTGGCCGCTGACCGTGTCGTCGGCGTTGACGGTCAGGCCGGCATTGAACTGCATGCAGCCGGAAAGGGCCGCCACTAGCGCAAGACACACCGCGCCGCGGAGTGCCCTGATGCGCCCGAACCCCGTATTCATGGGCCCAGTGTGTGCTCTTACCGCCGGAGCCATCAGTCAGCGATCAGTCACATGCAAGTCGCCGATCTTACCGGTGGCCAGTCACATTCGGCCGAGGTCGACAACCGCGGAAATCGATATTCTGAAAGGTTGACCAGGATTTCCATCGGGGGCGCGGCAGAGGCGGCGGATAGGCTGCCCGACATGGTGCCGGTTTCCTGCGTGCTGTTGGTCGACCGGCGCGGACGGCTGCTGATGCAGCTACGCGACTCCCACGCCCGTTACCACCCGGACGTGTGGGGACTCCCAGGCGGGCACGGGGAACCGGGGGAGACCCCCGCGCAGACCGCCGTGCGCGAGCTGTACGAGGAGACCGGGCTGCGGGTGGCGACGGACGGGCTGCGGGCGTTCGCCCGCCAGGAGGTGCCCGAACAGGGCCGGGTCAAGCACTACTTCTGCGCCGCGACGCGGGCCGGGCAGCGGGACGTGGTCCTCGGCGAGGGTGCCGCCCTGCTCTTCCTTCCGCCCGCCGAGATCCTCGACGGGCGCCCCTACACACCCGGCACGGTGGAGGTGCTGACCCGATTCCTCGGCTCGCCGGAGCACTCCCGTCTCACCGCGCTGGCCGCGGCCGGCTGAATCGCCCGACCGGGCGCGTGGGCCGTGGCGGGTAGGCGTCTGGACGTCACGGGCGTGCCTGATCAGACCGGCTGCGGCGGGTGCCAGTCGGCGTGGCGGGCCATCGCGCGCAACGCGGTCCGGCTCGGCGTCATCCGCAGTACCGCGTTGCGTATCGCGATCGCCGCCGGGTGGCGCAGTTCCTGGCCGTAGCGGGCGGTGCGGGCCGCCGCCCGGGCCATGGCCTGGCTTCGGGGCCGCCGCAGCCGGTCGTACGCGCGCAGCGCCGCCGGGACGTCGCCCCCGGGACCGGCGAGTGCGCCGAGGGTGACGGCGTCCTCGATCGCCTGGCAGGCGCCCTGTCCGAGGTGGGGGGTCATGGCGTGCGCCGCGTCGCCGAGCAGCGCCACCCGGCCGTGCACATAGCTGGGCAGCGGGGTGGCCAGCTGGTGCAGGTCGTTGCGGAGCACGGCGTCGGGTCCGGTGGCGGCGAGCAGCGCCGGGATCGGGTCGTGCCAGTGGCCGAAGCGCTCACGGACGACCGACTCGTCGGTGCCGGCTCGCTCGGCGCCCCGCCGCCCGGCACCGCCGCGAGCCGCGCCGACCTCGCCGCCGCCGTCCGCGACCTGCTACGCGCCCTCACCGGCTGAGGTGTTCGCCGACGCGTCAAGCGCTCTCGCGAAGGACCAGCGCTGACGGGAAGACGGTCGTCGCCGGTGCCGGACGTCGCTCCAGCACCATGGTCGCGGCCGCGGTGATGATCTGACGTACCGGATGGCTGGCGGTGGTCAGCGCCACCGTCGAGGCCAGTGGGATGTCGTCGAATCCGGTCACCGCGACGTCCTCGGGCACCCGGATGCCGTCGGCGCGCAGCCGGCCGATCACTCCCAGCGCGGTCGCGTCGCTGACCCCGACGATCGCGTCGGTGTCCGGCCAGCGTCGCAGCACCTCCCGGGCGGCGGCGTCCCCCCGGGCCGCGCTGAAGTCTCCGACCACCTCCCGAGCCGGCAGGCCGGCGTCGCCCAGCAGCCCCCGGTACGCCTGCCGCGAGCGGTTGGCGCAGGCCAGCCAGCGCGGGCCGGTCACCATCGCGATCCGTCGACGTCCGGTGGCGTACAGGTGACGGACGATGGCCGCGGTGCCGCCGCCGTTGTCGATGTCCACCGACGGCACCGTGGCCGAGCCGATGCCGATCGACACCGCCCGGCCGTGCAGTCGCCGTGGCACCAGGCCCAGCAGTGCCGCGGTCGTGTTGAGCAGGACCAGGCCAGCCACGCCCCGGTCGTCGGTCAGCTGGGTCAGCCGCTCCGGCGCGTCCAGCGGCAGCCACTGCACCGCGACCCCCAGATCGTGCGGCGCGCAGGCCCGTGCCACCGCGGCCACCGCCTGGTCGACGTAGGGGTCGTCGAGGACGGCCGGGCCGGGGCCCGCCACCGCCACCAGCAGCCGTACCCCGGTGCCGTGCACCAGAGCCCGGGCCGCCGGATTCGGCACGTAGCCGAGCAGGTCAGCCGCTGTCCGTACCCGCTGCCGCGCGGTCACGGAGGCGAAGCCCGTACCCGCGATGACCCGTGACGCCGTGGAGCGGGACACCCCGGCGGCGCGGGCGACGTCGTCCAGGGTTGCCGGCCGGCGTGCCGTCGTCATGATTCTCTCCCCGTCAGCTGGCACTCGCCGGAGTGGCGGGTGCCCATCCGCATCATGCCGCCCCCGGCGATGGACGGTAAGGCCCGAGATGGATTGTGGTGGTAGCGCTCCCAGGTGTGTGATCGTGTCAGTGCCCGAAGAGAGGACCGGAACGTACGTGGATCCCGCCGTCACCGCCCCCACCACCCCGTCGACCAGCCTGGGTCCAGCGCCGGGGGTGCTGGCCGCCCGCAACGGCGTCGCCGTGGTGTTCGCGCTCAACGGGCTGGCTGTGGCCACCTGGTTCTCCCGGGTGCCCGCGATCCGCGACGGCCTGGAGCTCAGCCCCGGCCGCCTCGGTCTGCTCCTGCTCGCCATGTCCGTCGGTGCGATCCTCGCCATGCCCACCGCGGGGCTGGTCACCCAGCGGCTCGGTGCGACCCGCGCGGTGGCGCTGTCCACCCTGCTGGTCGCGCTCGGGCTGACCGTCGCCGGGCTGTCGGCCGGGGTCGCCGGTTCGTTGCCGGGGGTGGCGTTGGGCCTGTTCGCCCTCGGTTACGGCTCCGGCAGTTGCGACGTCGCGATGAACATCGAGGGCGCCGCCGTCGAACGTCGGCTCGGCTGGACCGTGATGCCCCGGTTCCATGCCGCCTGGAGTCTCGGCTCGGTGGCGGGCGCCGGCCTCGGCGCGGGCGCCGCCCGGTTGGGGCTGCCGGTGGGCGCACATCTCGGCGTGCTGGCGGCGGTGGTGCTCGGCGGCACCCTGCTCGGGGCGCGCGCATTCCTGCCCGCCGCGCCGGAGGCCGCCGGCAGCGCCGCCGCGCGCCGGGGCCGGCTGCTGACCGCCTGGCGGGAACCCCGCACCCTGCTCATCGGCCTGCTGGTGCTGGCGGCGGCGTTCGCCGAGGGCAGCGCCAACGACTGGCTCGCGGTGGCCTTCATCGACGGCTACGGCTTCAGCGAGGCGGCCGGCGCGGCGGTCTTCGGTGTCTTCGTGGTCGGCATGACGCTGGGCCGCACCCTCGGCACGGTGGCGCTGGACCGGTGGGGCCGGGGGCCGGTGCTGACCACGACCATCCTGCTCGCCGTCGTCGGTGCCGGCCTGGCGGTGCTCGCCGGCTCCGGCCCGGTCGCGGTGGTCGGCGTCGCGCTGTGGGGCATCGGTGCCTCGCTCGGTTTCCCGGTGGGCATGAGCGCCGCCGCCGACGAGGAGGAACACGCCCACGTACGGGTCAGCGTGGTCGCGGTGATCGGCTACACCGCGTTCCTGGCCGGGCCACCGCTGCTGGGCCTGCTCGGCGACCAGGTGGGCACGCTGCGGGCGCTGCTGGTCGTACCGCTGCTCCTGCTGCCGACTCTGTTCCTGGTCCGTGCGGCTCGTCCGCCCGCCGCCGGCGGCACGGGGGTGCCGGCGCGGGCGGGCTCAGCGAACCCAGACGCGTAGCGGACCGACGGGCCGGAATCCCTGACGCCGGGCCACCGCGAGGTCGGCGCCGTGCTCGTAGCCGACGAGGTGCCGGCCCGCGCCGGCCGCGCACACCCCGGCCCAGACCTGCTCCGCTGACGCGCTGTCGGCGAAGACGTTGCTGACACCCATCACCCGGCCGGCGTCGTGCAGCACCGCACCGCCGGCCCATCCGCCGTGGCCGTCCGGCAGGCCGAGGATCCGCACCCGGGGGTCAGCCAGCAGGGCCGGGCGGAACACCGGCCCGCCGCCGTGGGCCTGCGCCCAGACGGTCAGCTCCCCGACGGTGGCGACCGTGATCAGTGCCGGGCCGCCGTCCGGCTCGGCCGGCGGCCGGTGCAGCCACTGCGCCTCGAACAGTACCCGGAGGCCGTGCCCGGCGAGATCCAGGTCGGCGAAGCTGTCCTTGACCGAGGCTCCCGGTCCGGCGTCGATCCGGCCGAGCAGTTCGGCGCCGACGCCGCGCCGTAGGGTCACCGCGTCGGGATACCACGTCGGGGATCGGCGCGGCACCGACCAGGCGTCGGCGTCGACCGAACCGGGTTGGCCGTGGGTCCGACAGATCAGGTCGCACCAGGCGGCGTTCTCCCGCACCACCAAGTCGATCATCAGGGCAGCGTACCCGTCCAGGCGTCTCGCGTCGGGCTCACAGGGACCTGCCAGGTGATGGTGCTGCACTGGGAGACACGCCGAGGAGAGGAGCCGGGCATGGGCTGGTTCAGCCGGCGGCAGCGAGCCGCGCAGGGCACCCCGACGAAACTCGACCGCGAGGCGACCCCCGCGGACCTCGCCGCGCTGGAGCAGTTCGCCACCAGCCGGCAGGGGGTGGAGTTCTATCTCGAACCGGAGACCACCGCCACCGACACCACGGTGATGGCCATCGCGCACGACGGCGAGTGGATCCGTCGCCGTACCGGCACGCCGCGGGCCGCCGGTGCCATGGCCCGTAAGCACGCCATCCCGCTGTACGAGGCCGCCAAGGTCGGCTACCCGGAACGGATGCGGGCCTGGAACCGGGCCCACCCCGAGCGTCGCGCCCGCTGATCCGGCCCTTCGCCGGCTCAGCCGGCGATCGCCGCGCGTGCCTCGGTGAGGGTCAGCGGTGGGCTGTGACTGGAGACGTACCACTCGATCTCGTCGTGCAGGAGCCGGCCGACCAGCGCCAGGTCCGGCCCGTCGTCGGCGGTCCGCAGGTGTATGGGCGGGGGATACCAGCTGTCGCCGAGCAGCATCACGCCCGAGTCGGGCACCAGCACCACGGCCGAGTCCGGCGCGTGCCGGCCGCCGACGTGGCGTACCCGCACGCCGGTGGGCAGCTCCACCTCGTCGGTGAAGACGCGGGTGGGCGGCAGCACCGTCAGCTCCGCCCAGGAGTCGACGGCGAGTGCCCGGGCCCGGAAGCTCGGTCCGAGCCGCCGGTTGCGCAGCACCTCCTCGCGCAGGTGGCGGACACTCCACGGCCGGGCCGCCTCGGCGCGCAGCAGGTCCGCGCCCGAGGCGTGCCCCACGATCTCCACGTCCGGCCAGGCGCAGGCGCCCCAGACGTGGTCCCAGTGGTGGTGGGTGTAGACCAACCAGCGGGGCGGCGGTAGGCCGGCGGTGCGCAACGCGGCCTGGAGCTCGCGGGCGTGCGACGGGCTCTGCCCGGCGTCGACCAGGATGCTGCCCCGCTCGTCGGCGATCACCGCGACACCGGCCTGCACCAGTTCGGGGTCGGAGTCGCCTGGACAGACCCAGACCCGCCCGGCGAGATGGTGGAACTCGACCACCGCAACACCCTAGCGTCCAGCGCACCCGCCTCAACCCCACGGCCGGGGTCAGCGCAGGGCGACCACCGCGGCGTCCGCGCCGCCGCGCCACAACGTGCCCACCTCGCGGAAGCCGGCTTCGGTGAGGGCGTTCAGGTGCCAGGAGGCCGGGGGATTCCACTCCGGACTGTGGCCCGAGGGGTAGATGACGTGTCGTTGCTCGACCAGCGGGCGCAGGGTCGGATCCTGTGCCGCTTGGTCCCACCACTGTGACCAGGACAGGGTGGCGCCGGCGGCGTACCGCGCGGCTCGGCGTTGTTCGGCGCGGGCGAGCAGGCGCTTGGTCAGCTCCGGCAGGGTGTCCTCGGGCATGTAATCGGCGTTGACCAGCAGGCCGCCGGGCCGGAGCAGGTCGCGGAGTTCGGCGTAGAGGGTGCTCAGCCGGTCGGCGGGCAGCCAGTGCAACGCGGTGGCGGTGAGCACCGCGTCGTAGCCGCGGTGCGGCAGGGTGGTGTGCCAGTCGGGCTGCTTGAGATCCGCGGTGACGATGGTGGCCCGGTCACCGAGCGAGGCGACGGCGAGGGCCAGCAGGGCAGGGTCGAGGTCGACCAGGGTCAGCTCGGCGTCGGGGAACCGGCGCAGCGCGCGCAGTGAGATCGTGCCGGTGCCACCGGCCAGGTCGAGCAGGCGCAGCGGCGCGCTCTCGCGGACTGCGTCGACCGCGTCGAGCATCGCGGTGAACCGGTGCTCCCGATCCGGCAGGTACGCCTCCTGCTGCCGGTCCCAGCTCTCCTGCCAGGCGGCCGCATCGGTTATGTAAGGAGTCATGCCGAACAAGCTAGTTACCGACCGGCCTCCCTGTCCAGCCTTGTTGCCAAAGTCTTGCAATTGCGAGAAGATTGCAGAGCGATGATCGGGCCGGGGGTGGATCGGGACGCCGATCCACCCCCGGCGTTCGCTGCGGCGGTGACATGATGTCCGTCCGAGGGTGCGACGCCCTGTCGAGACTGCCCCGGGAGTCAGGTGGACCCGCAGCGCACCGCCGCGCACGAGATGTTCGACGTCGACGTCGCGTCCAACCGGCTGGGCATCGAGCTGGTCAGCGCCGCCGGTGGTGCCGCGGTGGCCCGGATGAGGATCACCGACAGCATGGTCAACGGTCACCGCATCGCGCACGGCGGCTTCGTGTTCCTGCTGGCTGACACCGCCTTCGCGTTGGCCTGCAACAGTCACGGCCCGGCCACTGTCGCCGCCGGCGCCGACATCACTTTCGTCCGCCCGGCCCGGCAGGGCGACGTACTCGTCGCCCGGGCCACCGAGCGCACCCGGTACGGCCGCAGCGGCATCTACGACGTCACGGTGAGCCGCGAGGGCGGGGAGGTGGTCGCGGAGTTTCGTGGGCAGAGCCGCGTCCTGCGCCCGGCTGCTGCGCCCGAACGCGGCGAACCGGGTTCGGCGGATCGGGGCGGCGCGGCCGCCGGCGACCACGACTGACCCGACCGACCCGCTCGGATCCGCGCGCGCCGGTCCGGTGCTGTCGGCGGCGTCCGGCACGATGTCCCGATGCGACACGTCGTGCTCTTCCATTCCGTCTACGGGCTGCGACCGGCCGTGCTGGCCGCCGCCGACCGGCTGCGCGCCGCCGGGCACCGGGTGCATGTGCCCGACCTTTACGGCCTGCCCGGCGTCGACACCGTCGAGGAGGGGTTCGCGCTGCTGAACCGGATCGGCCAGCAGGACGTTCTCGACCGCGCTCGCGCGGCGCTCGACGGGTTGCCGCCCGAGACCGTGCTCGCCGGGTTCTCGATGGGCGCCGGGGTGGCTGGCGCGCTGCTGGCCGACCGCCCCGACACCGCCGGCCTGCTGCTGTTGCACGGCACCGGCGCTTGCCCGGACACCGTCCGCCGTGGATTGCCGATCCAGCTGCACCTGGCCGATCCCGACGCCTACGACCCACCCGAGGAGGTCGACCAGTGGCAGCGGGAGATGACCGCCGCCGGTGCCGATCTCGCCGTTTACCGCTACCCGGGGGCAGGGCACCTCTTCACCGACCCGACCGTCGCCGACCACGACCCGATCGCCGCCGAGCTGACCTGGGACCGGGTCCTGGCGTTCCTGACTGACCGCTGACCCGGCGTGCCGTGGCCGGCAGCCCGGGTTGCGGCGGGGCCGGCGATCCGCGTCGGCATCCGGCGTCGCGCCCGACGCGCAGGTCCGGATCAGTCGGCCAGGCCGCGCCCCGGTCGCCGAGGTCCCGGCGCCGGCCCGGCGGGTGAGGACGGCCCGCGCGGCCCGGGGCAGCCGGGCAGCGGCGACGTGTCGCACCAGCGGATCCCGGACGTCGTACCCGCCGGGCGGGAGCGGCACGAGCAGCCCCGAACCGGTCAGCGCGGCCAGCTCCGCCGCTGCCCGTGCGGCCGGCCAACCGAGGACCATGGCCAGTTCCTGCACGGTGCAGCCCGGCGGGAGCGCGGCGACGGCCATCAGGGCCGCGCGGCGGTTACCGTCCAGGCGGTCCAGCCGGGCCTCGACGACCCGACGGATGCTCTCCGGCACGGGCAGCTGGGCCGGGTCGCCCCCGTCGAGCGAGTGCACGTACGCCACCGCGTGCCCGGGTACGCCACCGACCAGCGGGATCAGCCGCGCGGCCAGTCCGGCGGGCCGGCCGGCCCGGCGCAGCAACCGGCGCAGCAGCCGACCGGTGGTCATCGGGTCCAGTGGACTCAGCGGCACCCGCACGGCCGCCCGGGTGGGACCGCCGGTGTCCTGGGTGCCGGTCGCGACCAGCACCAGCGGCAGCCCGCTCACGTCGGCCAGGTCGACCAGGGTGTCCAGGTGGCGGCGGAGCGCCGGTGCCGCGCGGTCGAGGTCGTCCACGGCCAGCACCACCGGCTGCCGCCGCGCCAGGCTCAGCAGCACCGCCTGCCAGTGCGTCATCGCGCGGGCACCCGCCGCCGCGCCGGCCGCGCCGGACAGGTCATCCACGGTGTCCAGCGCCGGTGCCAGCAGATCGGCTGGCACCAGAGCGTCCAGATCGGCGGCCAACCGGCGGCGTACCAGGTCGGGGTCGTCGGTGACCCGGGCACCGACGAGCCCACGAACCAGGTCCGCGGCGGGCTCCAGCGGCCCGTCCGGGCAGGGCGGGCAGGCGGCCCGGCACCACCGCACCGGCACGGCGTCCACGGTGGGCGTGGTCCGGGCCAGTTCCCGCAGCAGCCGGCTGCGTCCGCTGCCCGCCGGACCGACGATCAGCAGGCGCCGTACGCCGCGGTCGCGTATCGCCTCGGCGAGCCGTTCCCGGGCGACGGCCAGATCGCGCCGCCGCCCGAGCAGCGGTCCGTCGTGCTGCGGTGGTCGGGGCCGCAGGGTGCCGGTGGCGTGCCAGACCTCGACGGGCAACGTCTTGCCGGTCACCGTCACCGCTGGCGCCCGGCGCTGCGCGATCAGCCCGGCGACGGCCCGCCGGGTGGTGCCGCAGACCGCGACGCCGCCGGGCGGGGCGTACTCCTGCAGCCGGGCGGCGAGCGTGATGACCGCGCCGCTGGCCATGCCGTGCCCGCCTTGCTGGCTGACCGGTAGGTCGACCAGGGCCTCGCCGGTGGCTACCCCGACGCGGACCCGCAGGTCCGGTGCGCAGGGCAGTGGACGCCGATCCAGCGCGTCCTGGATCTCCAACCCGGCCCGCACCGCCTTGTACGCCTCCCACCCGTCGCCGCAGCGCGCGCCGAACAGGGCCATCACGGCATCGCCGACGTACTTCTCCACCACGCCGTCCCACCGTCGCAGCACCTGGGCGACCGCTTCGAAGTAGGCCCGTTGCAGGGCGCGGACGTCCTCGGGGTCTAGCCGGTCGACCAGCCGGGTCGACCCGACGATGTCGACGAAGAGGACGGTGACGGTCCGCCTCTCCTCCGCCACGGGCCAGACCGGCCGCCTGACGGGGTCGGGAGCTGCGACAACAGACATGGGCATGGAGATCCCACCCGCCTCACCCCCCGTGCGTGCTGACTGTGTCCGGAGCGTTTCACCCCTGGTCTGACGGCGGATCGGCAGAACGACGTATGTCGGCCGAACGCAACCTTTGGTCGCAATGTCGACGCGATGAGTAGGAGAGGCGTGCGGTGGCGGTAGAGGGGGAACGTTGCCTGTGACTAGGCTGCGGGCATGGCCAGCGATGTGGACACCACACCGCTCGTCGGTCGGGCCGACCTGGTGGCGACGGTGCGCGCCGCGCTGCTCGACGACGTGGCGCCCGGACACACGGCGGCGGTGTTCCTGACCGGCGAGAGCGGCGTGGGCAAGACCCGGTTGCTGCGCGAGGTCGGTGAGCGGCTCAGCGACGGCGGCGCCCTGGTGCTCAACGGCTCCTGTCTGGACATCGGCGATGCCTCACCGTTGCACCCGCTGCGGCAGGCGCTGCGTCGCCTCGACGCCGGTCTCGCCCCGACGGCTGCGGCGTCGGTCCGCGCCCTGCTCGCCGTGTTCGCCGAGGAGGGGGCCGGTCCGGACGGCGCGGGGGCGTTGCTGGAGCGGGTCTCCCGTGGGCTGAGTGTGATCGCCGGCGGTCGCCCGCTCGTGCTCGTCCTCGACGATCTGCAGTGGGTCGACCGGACGACCCGCCAGTTGCTGCTCTACCTGCTGGCCGGCCTGGGTGACCTCCAGCTGTCAGTGCTGGCGGCGGTGCGGTCGGAGTCCCTGCAGGGGGCGCATCCGTTGCGCCGGGTGCTCACCGAGCTGCGCCGGCTGCGCTCGGTGCGCGTGCTCGACCTCGCGCCGCTGGACCGGGCGGGCACCGAGGAGCTCGCCGCGGCGGTGATGCGCCATCCGCTCGCCACTGAGGCGGCCGAGCAGTTGTGGCGGCGCAGCGGCGGCAACCCCTTCGTCATCGAGGAGCTCTCCCGGGATCTGCGTGACGGGCGTGACGGGCTCTCCGACACCCTGCGCGAGGTCTTCCTGGCCCGGGTGGACGCCCTGCCCCAGCCGGCCCACCGGGCTGTGCACGCGGTCGCTGCCGGGGTGGAACCGGTCGAGCACTGGCTGCTCGCCCGGGTGGTCGAACTGCCCGAACAGGAGCTGCTCGAGGCGGTCCGGGCGGCGGTCTCGCACCGGCTGCTGGTCGGTACGAACGACGGCTACCGGCTGCGCCACCGGCTCGTCGCCGAGGTGCTGGAGGACGAGCTGCTCCCCGCCGAGCGGGCGGTGCTGCACCGCCGCTACGCCGAGGCGCTGACCTCGGCGCCCGCGGAGCTGCACCAGGCCCGGCTGGCTCACCACTGGGGGCTGGCCGGACAACCGGAGCGGGCGTTGCCGGCGGCGGTGGCCGCCGCCGAGGAGGCGGAGCGGCTGTACGGCTACGTCGAGGCGCACCGGCACTGGTCGGTGGCGGTGGAGCTGGCCGAGGGGCTGCCCGGGGCCGACCGGACCGCACTGCTGGGGCACGCGGCTGAGGCCGCCCACCACTGTGGTGAGTACGCCCGGGCGCTGGCGCTGCTGGAGGAGCTGGCTGGCGCCGACACCGACATCCCGGCGTGCGAGTTGCACATCCGGCGGGCCCGTTACCTGGCCGCCGCCGGCCGGTCGGCGTTGGCCGAGGTGGAGTACCAGCAGGCGCTCGACGTCGTCGACTGCACCCCCGGGCAGCGGGCCACCGCCGCTGCCCGGCTGGCGGAGCTGCTGCTGCAGCTCGGCCGGTACGCCGACGCCGGCCAGCGGGCGCGGGAAGCGCTGGCGCTGGCCGAGCAGGTGGACGGCGCCACCACGGAGGTGGTCCTGGCCAGCGCGGCGCTGGGCTTCTCCGAGGCGTACCGGCAGGATCCGGACGCGGGCCTGGCCGTGTTGCGTCGTGCGCTGGCCACCGCCGAACGTGCCGGCCGCCCGGAGGACGTGGCCCTGGCCTATCTGCACCTGGCCGAGCTGCTCACCGGGCCGCTGAACATCCTCGAGGAGGGTGTGGTGGTGGCCCGCCGGGGCGCCGAGCGGGTGGCCGAGCTGGGACTGGGCCGCTCCTACGAGACCCGGCTACTGGCCATCGCCACCAACGGCCTGTTCCGGGTGGGGCAGTGGGCCGAGGCGGAGAAGGTCGTCGCGGCGGCACTGCGGCACCGTCCGTCCGGCGCCGACGCGGTCGAGCTGCTGCTGGCCCGCTGTCGGCTCTCGGTCGGCTACGGCGACATCGAGGCGGCCGACCGGGACCTCGACGCGGTGGCGACGATCCTGGCCGGCGGTGGGGCCCGGCACGTCATCCCGCTGCTCACCCTGCGCGCCGGGCTGGCCATGTGGCGGGGGCAGCACGACGTCGCCCGGCACGCCGTGCAGCGGGGGCTGACCGAGACCCGCTCCGACGACCTGGTCATTCTCGCCGTGCTGGTCTGGCACGGTCTGCGCGCCGAGGCCGAAGCGCATGCCAGCCGCACCGTCGCGGTCGACGAGAGCGCTGTGCGCCGGCTGCGCGAGATCGCCGACCGGGTCGCCGGCCGGAGCGAGCGAGCGGCTCGGCCGGTGCGCTATGTGGTCGACGGGTACCTGGCCCTCTGTGCGGCCGAGGTGAGCCGTCTCGACCGGGCGGACCCGGAGCTGTGGGCGCGGGCGGCCGCGGAGTGGGATCACCGCAATCATCCGTACCCGGCGGCGTACTCCCGGCTGCGTCAGGCCGAGGCGTTGCTGGCCAGCCGCCGGAGGACCGCGACCGCCGGCAAGCTGCTCCGCCAGGCGCACCAGATGGCGCAGGGGCTCGGCGCGGTGCCGTTGGCCGACGAGATCCGCGCGCTCGCCGGCCGGGCGCGGGTCGCACTGGAGGAACGCGCCCCGGTGGGGTCGGCGACGTCGGCGGGGCCGGGCGGTGAGGAGATCTCCGCGCTGACCACCCGGGAGCGCGAGGTGCTGGCCGCGGTGGCCGAGGGGCTGACCAACAAGGAGATCGGCCAGCGGCTGTTCATCAGCGAGCGGACGATCGGTGTCCACGTCTCGCACATCTTCGACAAGCTGCAGGTGCGTACCCGGGTGCAGGCCAGCGCCATCTTCCTACGTAGTCGCGGTTAGGTCCCGGATACGTAGTTCTACTGATGTCCGCCGGCGTCCCGCCTGAAAGGCTGGCTGCGGCGTCGGCACGGAACGACGGCGTCGGCGAGCAGCGTGGAGGCGGCATGAGCGAACTGGTCTGGGGGCCTGTGCACCGGGACATCGTCGACCTGCTCGCCGATCACCCGACCGACGTGCCCGCCGTAGTCGATCATCTGACCAAGCTGCAGGACATGCTGGTCCGCCTGCCTCCGCTGCTGGACAGTTGCCCACTGGCCGACTTCAACAAGCTGTATCTCACCATCACCACCAGCGTGCTGGACGGGCTCTATGCCGACCGGTTCGTCGATCCGGTCTTCCTGTCCCGGCTGGATGTGGAGTTCGCGGCCCGCTATTTCGACGCGTTGCGGATGTGGAGCGATTCCAGCCCCAGCCTGCCGAGGGCCTGGGCGTGCCTGTTCGAGCGGATGCGGGGCCCGGATGCCCGCCCGCTGCCCTCCGCGGCGGCCGGCGTCAACGCGCACATCAACTTCGACCTACCGTTCGCGTTGGTCACCACGTTCGACCACCTCGAGTCCGAGCCGGTCGACGGCAGCGACCAGCACCGTGACTACCTGGAGATCAACAAGATCTTCGCCGACAAGATCCCCGGGCTGCGCCGGGGCTATCTCGAGCAGTGGCAACTGCTCATCGACATGCTCAACGGTGACATCGACGACTGGTACCAGGGTGAACTGATCGGTTACACCCGCGATGTCGCATGGCGTAACGCGCAGCGAATCTGGCGGTGCCGGCACGACCCGCACCGACACGAGGGCGAGCGCAGGCGGCTCGACGACACGGCCGCCGCACTCGGTCGGTTGCTGCTGTCGCCCCTTGGGGCGTTCCTGCAGTAGCCGGGACGGGGGGTCCCCGCGCTCCGCCACGGGGGCGGAGCGCGGGGACATCCGCACCGTCCGGGCGAGATCGCCCGGACGAGAGCACGGGGGGAACAGTGGGCCGGCCGGCCCGGGGGGTGTCGGCCGGCCCTCGCTGGGTACGCCGCCGGCATGACCGTAGTGCCCCGGCGCCGCCCCGCCAGCCGGCCTCGACCGCGGCCCGCCACCCCGTACCGTCCCGCGCGGCCGGGAGATCGTCCCGGCCGGGGAGGCCGGGGATGACCGCGCAACTCTTCGGCTTCCGGTTCGACCCGCCGTTCCGCCCCGCGCTGGCCCTGCTCGGCGTCCGGCCCTCGACGGCCTGGGTACGCGTCGACGCCGACGACCTGGCGGTCGGGTTCGGGCCGTGGCGTCTGCGCACCTGGCGAGAGAACGTCGCCGGCGTGGAGCCCGGCGGTCCGTACCGCTGGTGGCGGGTGATCGGTCCGCACCTCTCCGGTGCCGACCGCGGGGTCACCTTCGGCAGCACCACGGCTGCGGGTCTCTGCATCCGTTTCGTGCGACCGGTGCCCGCCCTGCTGCCCGGTGGCTGGCTGCGGCATCCCGGGATGACGGTCACCGTGGTCGACCCCGCTGCCCTGGCCCGGGCGTTGACGGCACCGGGCGGTGGCTGAGCACGAGGCGGGGTGGCCACGGCCACCAGCGACGGGTCTGTGCGGCAGCGGCGAGGGCGGGGACATGGGGGACGGGACCAGAGCGCGGCGAGGTCGGGAACGGCGTCGTCCGGCGTCCGGGGCGCCCGAGCCCGCGCTGCGAGCGGCGCGGGATCCGACCCGCAAGGGGGAGCGGGCGGGTCGAGCGGTCACCGTGCCCGAACAGGTGGCGGTCCCGACGGGTCCGGTGCGGCCGGAGAGTCGGCTGCGTCGGTGGCTGTTGGTCCACCGGGTGCAGCCGGTCGGCCCGGAGACCGCCGAGGGGCAGGCCCGCTCGCACTCCTGGTGGCGGGTGATGTGCCTGACCGGCGTCGACTACTTCTCCACCCTGTCCTATCTGCCGGGCATCGCGGCACTGGCGGCGGGGGCGCTGTCCCCGGTGGCGACGTTGCTGATCGTGGCGTTGACCCTGTTCGGGATGCTGCCGATGTACCGCCGGGTGGCCGGGGACAGCCCGCACGGCCAGGGTTCGGTGGCGATGCTGGAGCGGTTGTTGCCGTTCTGGCGCGGGAAGATATTCGTGCTGGTCCTGCTCGGTTTCGTCGCCACCTCCTGGATCGTCACGATCACCCTCTCCTCGGCTGACGCGACGGTGCACATGTTGCAGAACCCGTACCTGCCGGAGGCGTTCGGCGGGACCACCGTCGCGGTCGCCGTCACCGTGGTGCTGCTGCTCATCCTCGGTGGGGTGTTCCTGCTCGGCTTCCGCGAGGCGGTGGCGGTGGCCGTCCCGCTCGTCGCGGTGTTCCTGGCGCTGAACGCGGTGATCGTCGGGGTGTCACTGGTCGAACTCGCCGATGATCCGCGCCCGCTGACCGACTGGACGGCGGCGCTGACGGCGGGCGGTGGGCCGGGTCAGGTGGCACTGACCGCGGCGCTGGCGTTTCCGCTGCTGGTGCTGGGCCTGTCCGGCTTCGAGACCGGGGTGAGCATGATGCCGCTGGTCGCCGGGGAAGGGCCGGACGCGCAGGCCCGGTTGGCCGCGCGGATCCGCAATACCCGGCGGTTGCTCACCCTCGCCGCGTTGATCATGTCTGTCTACCTGCTCTCGACCACCTTCGTCACCACGGTGCTCATCCCACCTGAGGAGTTCGCTCCCGGGGGTGCGGCCAATGGGCGGGCGCTTGCCTATCTCGCCCACGAGCGCGTCGGGGAGGCGTTCGGTACCGGCTACGACGTGAGCAGCGTCCTCATCCTCTGGTTCGCCGGTGCGTCGGCGATGGCCGGGCTGATCAACATCGTGCCCCGGTACCTGCCGTCCTACGGCATGGCGCCGGAGTGGGCGCGGGCGGTTCGACCCGTGGTGATCGTCTACACGCTGGTCTGCATCGTGCTGACCGTCGTGTTCCGCGCAGACGTCGACGCGCAGGCGGGGGCGTACGCCACCGGGATCCTGGCGATGATGGTCTCCGCCGCGGTGGCGGTGGCGATCGCCGCAGCCGGCCGCCGGCAGCGTGGCGTCGCCGTCGGTTTCACCGTGCTCACCCTGGTCCTGCTGTACGCGCTGGTGGAGAACGTGATCGCCAAACCGGACGGGATCGCCATCTCCGGGCTGTTCATCCTCGGCATCATCGCCGTCTCGCTGGTGTCCCGGGTCAGCCGTACCACCGAACTGCGGGCGGAGCGGGTCGAGTTCGACGAGGCGGCACGGCGGTTCATCGCCGACTCGGTGGCTCATGACGGCCGGCTGCACGTGATCGCCAACAAGCGGCACAGCGGGGCGGTCAAGGAGTACACCATCAAGGAGCGGGCCCAGCGTGGCTTGAATCCGGTGCCGGGAGCGACCGACGTGCTCTTCCTGGAGATCGATGTGGTCGACCCGTCCGGGTTCCGCCATGTGCTGCGGGTGCGTGGTGTCGATGTGGGCGGCTACCGGGTGCTGCGGGCCAGCAGTCCGGCGGCCCCCAACGCGATCGCCGCGATCCTGCTGGCGTTGCGGGACGCGACGGGGGTACGCCCGCACGCGCACTTCGAGTGGTCGGAGGGGAACCCGATCGCGCACCTGTTGCGCTATCTGATCCTGGGCCGGGGGGACACTCCGCCGGTGGTCCGGGAGATCCTGCGGAAGTCCGAGCCCGACCCGAGTCGCCGGCCCGGTATCCACGTCGGCGGGTAGTGCCCGACCTCTTTCTCGGTACATGAAGGCGAATGGCTTACTTATTCATGTATGCCTGATTTGTTCCTTCCGTCACCGTACGGTGGCCTCTGGTGGCTGAGGCGACGTCAGCCACTCCGCGCCCGTTTCGGTGCGGCCGTGTTTCGCATGCACGAGAGGCAGGAACCTGATGTCCACGTACCGAGGGAGCCCCGGGTCGACGCGACCCGGACGGCGATCCCGCTGGTTGCTGACCGGTGGTCTGGTGGCGGGCAGCCTGGTGGCCGGAGCGGTGGGCCT
Organism: Micromonospora phaseoli; assembly: GCF_900109115.1. Lineage (GTDB taxonomy): Bacteria > Actinomycetota > Actinomycetes > Mycobacteriales > Micromonosporaceae > Micromonospora > Micromonospora phaseoli. Next base: position 459,198 of record NZ_FNYV01000004.1, on the reverse strand, counting down.
GAGCGCCGTCACCGCCTCGGCTGCCGACCGTGATCCGGCGGCGCCGAGCCCGGCCTGGCCCGCCACGATGTTGCAGGACGACGTGCCCGGTGTCGACGAGGCGCCGGACGACCGGAAGCCGGACCGGCAGCGTCCCGAGTGGCGGCACGACGGCGACGGCGCCGTCGACCGGCCCGCCGGACGCAACGGTCGCCCGCCGCAGCACCAGGTGCTGCCGGTGCCCTGTGACTCCGCGCAGCTCATTGCCGCGCTGGTTCGGGCCAATGCCGAGGGCGGTGCCACGCTGCGGCTGGCGGAGAACTGCACCTACCCGCTGACCCACGCCTTCCAGCAGGCCGACGAGTACGACGGCGGGATCCGCGACGCGCGGGAGGCCGCCGACGCCGCCGAGAACCCCGGCGACGCCGAGGCGCCGCCGCGCAACCCGGCCGACGACAAGGCCGGCCTCCCGGTGATCTACCACGGCATCACCATCGAGGGCTCCGGCGCGACCATCGTGCGTGGTGTGCACGCCGACGAGTTCCGCTTCTTCACCGTCCGTGACGGTGGGGAGCTGACCCTGAAGGACGTCACCCTGCGCAACGGCCGGTCGGCGGCGGAAGGCGGCAGCATCCACATCGTGCACGGTGCCTCGGCGGTCGTCGAGGGCGTCACCGTGCTCGGCAGCACCTCGCGGTCGACGGAGGGCGGCGGTGGCGCCATCTTCAACGACGGCAACCTGTTGATCAACGACAGCAAGCTGATCGGCAACCGGGCCGTCGGCGCCCAGGGCAAGGGCGGGGGCTTGCTCAACGGGGGCGTGATGACCATGCACCGTACCGAGTTCCGGCACAACAGCGCGGTCAGCTACGGCGGTGGCCTCGCCAACTTCCGGGCCGCGGGGGAGGTCCACTCCTCGACCTTCGTGCAGAACAACGCCGCCCAGGGCGGGGGAGTGGCCAGCTTCTCGGCCCGCACCAAGGTCTTCGACAGTCTCGTGGCGCACAACAGTGCCGAGGTCGGCGGTGGCCTGGCAAACTCCGACGCGGTGCTCATCGCGCGGCAGTTGACCGTCCGGGACAACGCCGCCAGCGTCTCCGGCGGCGGCATCTCCACCTTCCAGGGGCTGTTGCCGCTGGACGACAGCGTGATCAGCGGTAACACCACGCGGGGCAACGGTGGCGGCATCCACAGCGAGAAATCGAACCTGCTCGTGCGTGGCAGCGATGTCGAGGGCAACGACGCGGTCGGCAAGCGCTCCCAGGGGGCCGGACTGTTCGTGACGGCCGGCTCCACCTCGCTCTACCGGAGCCGGGTGATCGGGAACCAGTCCACCGTGAAGGCCGGTGGAATCCAGGCCGAGCGGGCCCAGGTCAAGATCGACGATGAGAGCGTCGTCATCGAGAACAACCCCACCAACTGCGAGGGAAGCAAGGTGCCGGTGGCGCACTGCTTCCGCTGAGGCGACCGACGGGTACGTCCGGCCCCGCCTCCTCCGCTCAGGAGGAAGGCGGGGCCGGACGGCTCTGAAACGTCACTGGGAGGGCTGGGGCAGTTCGCAGTCGACCTTCGGGTTGGCGCCCACGTAGTTCAGCGGCCCGGCGGCGATGGTCACCAGGATGGTGCCGATCTCGGCACAGTTGGTCTCCTCGTCGCTGTAGTAGCCGCGCTGTCCGGCGGCGATGGCGCCGATGACGAGCCAGATCACGACGAGGACTCCGAATATCGACGTGCCACGCATGGCTTCCTCCACAGGTACGGGTTGAGTTGCAAGGTGTCAGGCCTTGTACCCAACCGGGCCGAGCGGCTAACGGAGGCCGGCATGCGGCCGCCCATCGTGGGACCGGACAGCGGCGAACCCCGGATGCCTACTTGACCTCCTGCGGCTCCTGTCGAGCTGATCCGGTTGTGCCATCGCCCGGGGTGGCGCACCCCGGCGACCGCCGGCCGTGATCCGTCTACGCCGTCAGCTCGACAGGGCTGACAGCCAGCCACGCGGCAACGCGGCGTGCGCGAGGCAGCCCACCGCGATGCCGCACGCACCGGCCACGGCGAGGGTGCCTCGGGCGGCCGGCGGAGGCTGCGCCGGAAATCGGCCAGGGCCACTGCGGTGCGCACCAAAATGGCGGTGGGCTGCTGCCGCGAGTGCTCGACCGAGCACCCGCGACAGCGGCCGAGATCGTCAGGCGTTGTCGTCGGCCTGGGCGGCCAACACCTTCGCCTGCTGGGGCCAGGTGACGAGGCTGGCGGTGGCGCGCAGCCCGGCGCTCTTGACGGTGTCCCGCAGCGCGGCCTCGTCAAGCTCCGCCAGCTGCCGGTAGGTGCGGATGCCCGCGCCGTGCAGTGCGGCGGCCATCTTCGGCCCGACGCCCTGGATGCGCCGGAAGTCGTCCGCGCCACCCTCCGCGGCCACCGCAGCGGCGACCGGCTCCGGGGCGGTCACCGGCTCCGGGGTGGTCACCGGTTCCGGGGTGGCGACCGGTTCCGGGGTGGCGATCGGCTCCGCAGCGGCGACCGGCTCCGGGTCGCCGGCCGGTTCCGCGACGACCAGGGCGGGTTCGGTCGCCGTGGTGGGCTCGGTGGCGGCGCTGGGTCGTACCGGCGGGGTGGCGACCGCCGGACGCGGCGTCGTGGTCGCGTCCTCGACCGGTCCGTCGAGGACGGACGCGGGCGCGGCGTCGGCGGGTGCGTCGGCAGTCTCGGTCCCGGTGGCGTCTGTCCCGGCGGTTTCGACGCTCGCCGGCGTGGGCTCGGTGGTCGGTGGCTGCGCCTCGGTGGCCGGCTGCTCGGTTCCAGTGGTGGCCGCCGGGGCCGCTTCGGTGGTCGCCTCGCTCGCCGTCCCGGTCGTCGACGCCGGGGGTTCGTCCCGCCGGCCGCGCAGCAGCACCCAGCCCACCGCCAGGCCCGCCAGTAGAGCCACGAGCAGTATCAGCCAGTTCCCGAAGGAGTCGCCCACGGTAAACCTCCCTGGATTTCACATCTGAATCGTCGCGAGAAAAACTCGCCGCAGCTTCGCACACGCGCGGCCGGGGCAACAGACGGGCCAGGTAACAGTCCGTACGGGTCACGCGGGAGCTACGGCTGGTGTCCGACGCGGGACGGACGGTGTGGATGGACCGGACAGACACGCCACGACCCCGGCGCAGTAATCGGCGCCGGGGTCGTGGGTGCGTCGGATCAGTCCTGTTCACCTCGGTAGGTGTAGAAGTCGTCGACGAACTTTCGCCGCAGCCGGGGAACCCGGCTGGTGACCCGGAAGTAGCCCCGGGCGCCGAGCAGCGCGAGCCGGCCGAACACCGGCTGGTACATGCGGTCGTCGCCGTTGGTGCCGCTGCGGCCCAGCGAGTCGGCCACCCGGGCGAAGCCGTACGGCACCATCGCCGCCTCGTAGTCGGCCACCGCCTGCACCAGGGTCTTCTCGCCGGAGACGGCGAGGATCAGCTGCCGCCGCAGCAGGTTGGCGTCCCGCAGCGCGGTGTTGGCGCCGACGCCCCGGCCTGGCGTCATGGTGTGGATCGCGTCACCGAGGAGGGTGACGGTGCTGCTCTTCCACGGGGGTACCGGCTCCGAGGTGGACACCTTGATCGGCAGCGCGCTGTCGGGGTCGGCCAGGCTGAGCAGTTCCCGCAGGTGCGGGTGCCAGTTGGCGGTCAGGTCCAGGGCCACCTGGATCAGGTTCGCACCGCGGCGGCGCATGACGTCCGGTGGGAACCGGCGGGCGGTGCTCCAGACGACGAGGTTGATGTTGTCGCGGGTGGGGTCGTGGCGCAGACCCGACCAGTCGGCGAGCAACGCCGCGGCGGCGGGTGCGGTGTCCGGCTTGACTCGACCGTCACGGTCCCATTTGAACTCCATCACGTGCAGCACGCCCATCACCCCACCGGTACCGAAGATCAGTGAGATGCCCCGCTGCACGGTCTCCGGCAGCAGCGCCCGGGTGTGGTCGGTGAGTGGCACCCGGGTGGCGATGTTGACGGTGCCGGCGTCCCGGATGACCGCGTGCGGCAGATACTGGCGGCGAACCGCGGAGTGCGTGCCGTCCGCCGCCACGAGCAGGTCACCGGTGGCGGTGCCGCCGTCGGCGAAGTGAGCGGTGACCGACCCGTCGTCGTGCTGCTCGTACCGGGTGAAGGTGCGGTCGAAGTGCACGAGGTCCGCGATGTCGGTCAGCAGCACCTGACGCAGTGTCATCCGGGCCACCGACCGTTCCGAGTCGACCGGGTGGGTGTCCGGCCGCAGCGGGAAGGACGCCGTGTGACGCATCTTCTGGTTGAGCACGTTGAAGTAGCGGGGCGAGCGGGCGCAGGTGGCCAGGTAGATCTCGAACAGCTCGGGCGGCAGGCAGTCGCGCAGTGCCCGGCTGCCGGTGGGGCCGATGCCCACCCGGTAGCCGAGCAGCCCGTCGCCTCTGCCGCGGTGTCGTTCGTAGACGGCAACGCTGATCCCGGCCCGGCGCAGCCCGTGCGCCAGGCAGAGGCCGCCGGTGCCCGCGCCGATGATCAGGACGTGCGGTGCTCGGGTGGCCACGGCGTCGCCCGTCAACCGGCCACGCGCGGTGCCGGAACGCTCGCGTCGTCCCAGCTGTAGAAGCAGTTGGCGATCGCGTCGCGCGGCGAGCTCCAGGTCGGCAGGTACGGCGAGGTGTGCGCCGAGAGCCGTTCGTTGACCTGTAGGTAGAGCGGGTGGTTGCGGGCCGCCGCGAGGGCGTCCGTACCGACGTCGTCGGTCTCCATGAGGTGTACGCACAGGTCGTGCAGGCAGTACAGAGACCGGTGGCGTACCCCGGTCAGGCCGGGCAGCTCAGTCGCGTCGGATTCGGCGAAGATCTGCGCCACGCGACTCTCCGCGCCCGGGATGATCCTGTTGACGATCACTAGACGGCTCATCGGACCCCTCTCACCGGTGGCCCGGCCCGGCGACGCCGGATCTCGGACCGCTGTCGTGGCAACCCTGTCCGCAGCCCAGTCACCTGTCCGTCAATGTCCGGGACCGGTGCGGTGACGCGCGGTCAGCCGGACTGGAACGTGGCCCGGTCGACCAGGTGCCGGCGAGGTCCGTTCGTCGGTCGGCTCGCTCGCCGGATCGGTTCGAGAACCTCGGCGAGCAGCGCGTTCATCGCCGGCGACGGTTCCAGCCGTAGTTCCCGCAGCAGCAGGTCGCGGTAGACGTAGAAGGCGTGCACCGCCTCGAAGGCGTTGCCCTCGGCGAGATGGATGCGGACCACCAGCCGGTGCGGTGTCTCGCGCAGCGGCTCGGCGGCCAGCGCCTCCAGCGCCGCCTCCAGCGCCTCACCGTGGCGTCCGGCGGCCAGGTGGTGGCCCGCCACCTGTTCCAGCATGTGCAGCCTGAGCTGGCGTAGTCGCTCCCGGTCGGCCAGCACCCAGTCGTCGTACCAGCCGGGGAGCAGGTCGTGCCGGCCGGCGGCGAGCGCCTGTGCGGCGTCGGCCGGCGCCTGGCCGGCGCGTACCCGGGCGGCCGTGTCGACCAGCTGGTCGACGTCGACCCGGACCAGCGGGTCGAGGCGGACGGTGTCGGCGGCCGTGGTGAGCGGGCAGTAGGGATCCTGGCGCAGCCGCCACAGCGCGGTGCGCAGCGAGGAGAGAGCCCGGTCCTCGGGGGTCTCCGGCCAGAGCAGCCCGGCGAGGTGGGTGCGGGTGGCGCCGGGACGTAGCCCGATCAGCGCGATGATCCGTTGCAGGCCCCGGGGCACCGCCACCGTCGTGTCCCCGTGTGTCAGTCGGAATCCGCCGAGCAGGTGCAGCCGCACCTCGGCGTCGCGGCACCGGCCGGTGGTGGGCGTGGACGAATCCGCAGTCACGGCGGCACCCCCCTGCGAACGCGTCGGATGCGGGCCCAGGCCGTCCCGGCGCGGCCGCCGTGACGCCACTGTCGACTCGCCGGGGCCGCCGCACAGCTGTGCGGAGCCGGGTCTGACCGCCACGAAGATTATCAATCACAGTTACTCTGAGTCAACGATGTTGTCGGTAATGCAACGCGTTTGCTTCCATGAAACCGCCTCTGAACTGCTAATAGATCTTGATCATGGGTTGTCGTGCCGTTCAGCTGATACACAGAGTGCGTCAACGCACCGTCACCAGAGCGGAGTCGGTCAGGGTGCGCCGGTGACGCCCGGGTGACGCGGTGCTCCGCATCGTGTCGGCAGCCGTCCGGGCAGACCCGGTGGTCTCGCCACCGGCCCATGGGGGGAGGACCAGCATGGACCGAACGCTGATCGTCGCGAAGGTGGTCCCGACCGCCGAGGCGGTGGTCGCCGAGATCTTCGCCGAGTCCGACACGACCGAACTTCCCCGACTGGTGGGTGTCCGGCACCGGTCGCTGTACCGCCTGCACGACCTGTACGTGCACCTGCTGGAGACCGAGTCCACCGGCGACGGCGCGGTGGAGGCAGCCCGGGAGCATCCCGAGTTCGTCAGGGTCAGCGCGCGGCTGCGTCCGTACATCTCGCCCTACCTGCCGGACTGGCGCTCACCCCGGGACGCCATGGCCCGCTGCTTCTACCGCTTCGACGGGCGGCAGCCGTGACCGCCGCCGCGTCCTCCGGTGAGACGCTGTGGTCCCGGTGCGGCGGCTGCGCCACCCTGCTGTACCGCAAGCGGCTGCGCCGCAACCTCGACGTCTGCCCCGAGTGCGGCCTGCACGCCCGGCTCGCCGCGCCCGAGCGGGTCAGCCAGCTGGTCGACCCGTCGTCGTTCCAGCCGCTGCCCGACCGGGCGGTCGAGGTGGACCCGATCGACTTCGTCGACGTGCTGCCGTACCCGCACCGACTCACCGCCGCCCGCATCGACACCGGGCTGCCGGAGGCGGTGCTCTGCGGCGCCGCCACCATCGGCGGGTTCCGCTGCGGGCTCGCCGTGATGGACTTCCGGTTCCTCGGCGGCAGCCTGGGCTGTGCCGTCGGCGAGCTGATCACCCGTACCGCCGAGCAGGCGCTCGAGGCGGGCCTCCCGCTGATCCTGGTCACCGCCTCCGGCGGCGCCCGCATGCAGGAGGGCGCACTGTCGCTGATGCAGATGGCCACGGTCAGCCAGGCGATCGCGGCGCTGCGCGAAGCCGGCCTGCTCACCGTCAGCGTGCTGACCGACCCGACGTACGGGGGAGTGGCGGCGTCCTTCGCCACCAACACCGATCTGGTGCTCGCCGAGAGTGGTGCGCGGATGGGCTTCGCCGGTCCCCGGGTGATTCGTCAGGTGACCGGACGTAACCTGCCGGAGGGCTTCCAGACCGCCGAGTTCCTGTTGCGGCACGGCCAGGTGGACATGGTGGTGCCCCGGCACGCGCTGCGCGCCCGGCTGGCGACCCTGCTCGCCGCGGTGGGTGCCGACCGGCCCGCCGGGCGCTCCGGGGCACCGGTGCCGTCGCGGCCGGCCGACCCGGCACCCGACCTTGCTCGGGCGCCGGCCCCGGACGCCTGGGAGACGGTACGCCTGGCCCGGCACCCGGGCCGCCCGACCACGCTGGACTACCTGGAGAGCGCCTTCGACGGGTTCACCGAGCTGCACGGCGACCGGCTCGGCGGTGACTGTCCGGCGGTGGTCGGCGGGGTGGCCCGGCTCGACGGCCGGCACCTGATCGTGATCGGCCACCAGAAGGGACACACCACCGCGGAGCTGGCGGCCCGCAACTTCGGGATGGCCACCCCGGCCGGGCATCGCAAGGCGCTGCGGCTGATGCGGCTCGCCGCCCGTCTCGGGCTACCCGTGGTGACCCTGGTGGACACTCCGGGGGCCGACCCGGGTGTCGACGCCGAGGAGCACGGCCAGGCCGCGGCCATCGCGGAGAACATCCTGACCCTGAGTGTGCTGCCCACACCGGTCGTGACGGTGGTGACCGGGGAGGGGGGCAGCGGCGGCGCGCTGGCCCTGGCCGTCGCCGACCGGGTGCTGATGTTGCAGCACGCGGTCTACTCGGTGATCAGCCCCGAAGGCTGCGCCGCGATCCTCTGGCCGGGCCGTACGGCCGCACCACAGGCGGCCCGCGCGTTGCGACTGACCGCACCGGATTTGTGCCGGCTCGGGGTCGTCGACGAGGTGGTGCCCGAACCGGTCGGCTCGGCCGCCGACGATCCGGAGGCGACGGCCCGGGCGGTACGGCAGGCGGTGCTGGCGAACCTGTTGCCGCTGCTGGACGTGCCGACCGCGACCCTCGTCCAGCGGCGCCGACGGCGCTTCCGCCGCTTCGGTGCGGCGCGCGCGGGTGTCCGGGCGGGTCTCCGGTGAGCGGCACGGTCGAGGTCGGACCCGCGCCCGCGACGCCGGCACAGCACCGGCCGCCCACCGCGCCGACGTCGCGTGTCGACGGCGACGGGGCGCAGGCGGCGGGCGAAGTTGGGGTTGCGGTGCCGGGCCGCACCGGGCAGGCGGGGGACGAGGCCACCCTGGCAGCCCTGCGCCGGCACGCCCGGCAGGCCGTCGCCGAGCTGGCCGGCCCGGTCAGCCGCCTCCGGCTGCGCTGCGGAGACGCCGAGCTGGAGGTGGAGTGGTCCCGGCCGATCGGGTCCGCCGCGGCCCCGGCGGCACCGGGCGGCCACCCCACCGCACCGGCCACCGTGCCGGTGAACGCCCCGTCGACCAGCCACCGGCCGGCCGAGCCCGCGACCCGTACCAGCGTCCGCTCACCGATCGTGGGCACCTTCTACCGGGCGGCGGAGCCGGGTGCGGCGCCCTTCGTGTCCGTCGGTGACCTGGTCCGGCCCGGACAGGTCGTCGGGATCGTCGAGGCGATGAAGCTGATGAACGAGATCACCGCCGACCGGGCCGGGCGAGTCGCCGAGCTGCTGGTCGCCGATGGACAACCGGTCGAGTACGACCAGCCGTTGGTCGCCCTGGACCCGGCTTGAGGTGGTGGGTGATGTTCTCCAAGGTGCTGATAGCCAACCGCGGTGAGATCGCGCTGCGCGTACTGCGGGCCTGCCGCGAGCTGGGCATCCGGACCGCCGTGGTCTACTCCACGGCGGACGCCGACTCGGCGGCGGTGCGGCTGGCCGACGAGGCTGTCCGGATCGGGCCCTCGGCGAGCCGGCGCAGTTACCTCAACGCGGCCGCCATCGTGGAGGCGGCCCGCAAGGTCGGTGCGCAGGCGGTGCATCCCGGCTACGGCTTCCTCTCCGAGGACGCCGACTTCGCCGAGATCTGCGCGGACAACGGGCTGACCTTCGTCGGGCCGCCCCCGCACGTGATGTCCGTACTGGCGGACAAGTCCGCCGCCCGGGCGTTGATGAGCCGGGCCGGGCTGCCCCTGGCGCCGGGCGCCGTGCAGCCGGCGCCGACGGCCGTGGACGCCGCGGCGGTCGCCGCCGAGGTGGGGTACCCGGTCATCATCAAGGCGGCGGCCGGTGGCGGCGGCCGGGGGATGACCGTGGTCCGCGACCCGGCCGAGCTGCCCCGGGCGTACGCGCGCACCCGGGCCGCCGCCCAGGCCGCCTTCGGTGACGATCGGGTGTATGTCGAGCGGTACCTGACCGATGCCCGGCACGTCGAGGTCCAGCTGCTCTGCGACTCCCACGGCAACGGCGTGCACCTGGGCACCCGGGACTGCTCGGTGCAGCGCCGGCACCAGAAGTTGGTCGAGGAGGCGCCCGCTCCGGGGCTGTCCCCGGCGACGCTGGACGCGATCGCGCGGACCGCCCTGCACGGTGCGCTCGACGTCGGGTTCACCGGTGTGGGGACGGTGGAGTTCCTGGTGGACGCGGAGGAGAGGTTCCACTTCTTGGAGATCAACTGCCGGATCCAGGTGGAGCATCCGGTGACCGAGATGATCACCGGGATCGACCTGGTGCACGAGCAGTTCCACGTCGCCGCCGGGACCCCGCTGCGCTGGCGACAGCAGGACATCCGACTCAACGGCGTGGCCATCGAGTGCCGGGTCAACGTGGAGGACCCGGATCGTGGCTTCGCCCCCACGCCCGGCCGGCTCGATCGGTTCGTGCCACCCGGTGGCCCGTTCACCCGGGTCGACACCCACGGTCACGCCGGCTACCTGGTGGGTCCGTACTACGACTCGCTGCTGGCCAAGGTCGCGGTCTGGGCCCCCGACCGGGACATGGCCCTGAGCCGGCTGGAACGTGCGCTCGGTGAGTTCGACATCTCCGGTCCCGGAGTGTGCACCACCATCCCGTTCGTCCGGCGGGTCCTCGACGACGCCGACTTCCGCAAGGGGCGCCACTCCACCGGCCTGGTCGACCGACTGATCGCCGAACCGATCCCCGCACATCCGAGGAGGAAACGATGACCGTCATCGACGGCCGCTCACTGACGGCGGAGATAACCGACATCCTGGTGACCAACTGCGGGCTGGACCCGGACGCCGCGTCCCGGGCGCCGGCCGCCTCCCTGGAGGAGTTGGGGATGGACTCCCTCGCCCTGCTCGAACTCTCCGCCGTGGTCGCCGACCGGTGGCAGGTGAGCATCCCGGAGCAGGCTGCGCAGCTGAGCATTCCCGCCGTGGCCGACCTGGTGGCCCGGCGGACCGATCCGCCTGGACACACCGAGAACAGCATCGTCATCGCCGCGCCGCTGGAGCTGCTCTGGTCGGTCACCAACGACGTCGCCAACTGGCCCGACCTGTTCACCGAGTACGCCAGGGCCGAGATCCTCGACCGTGCCGGCGACACCGTCCGGTTCCGGCTCACCATGCACCCCGACGAGAACGGGGTGGCCTGGAGCTGGGTCAGCGAGCGCACCGCCGACCCGGCCAGCCGCGAGGTGCGGGCCCGCCGGGTGGAGACCGGGCCCTTCGAGTACATGCGGATCCACTGGACGTACACCGAGGAGCCGGGCGGTATCCGGATGACCTGGGTGCAGGACTTCGCCATGAAGCCGAGCGCGCCGGTGGACAACGCCGGGATGACCGAGCGGATCAACACCAACAGTGTGGTGCAGTTGGCCGTCATCAAGGAGCGCGTCGAACGGCTGGCCCGCGAGCTGGCGGGCACCGCAGCGACACCGACACCGACACCGACACCGACGAGCGTGCCGGTCGGCGGCACCGGAACAGGAGCCGACGATGAGTGATCTCACCCTGGTGGCCGCCCGGGACGTGCCCGCCGACCGTCGTCGCGGCGGCGAGCTACGCGTCCTGCTCGGCCCCCGTACCGTCGGCAGCACCTCGGGCTTCATGGGCGTGGCCAGCATGGGGCCGGGGGAGCGGATCGCGGAGCACTACCACCCGTACAGTGAGGAGTTCCTCTACGTCGCCCGGGGCACGATCACCGTGGATCTGGACGACGAACCGGTGCTGCTGTCGGCCGGCGAGGCGCTCTTCGTGGCGCGCAACGTCCGGCACCGGCTGCGCAACACCGGCCAGATAGCCGCCGAGGTGGTCTTCCACCTCGGACCGCTGGCCCCTCGACCGGAACTCGGCCACGTCGACACCGAACTGGTCGAACAGCGGGACGGGTCGTGACCGGCCGCCGCACGGTGGTGACCGGCGTCGGGGTGGTCGCCCCCGGCGGCGTGACCCGAGATCGGTTCTGGAAGGGCATCACCGAGGGCCGTACCGCGACCCGGCGGATCAGTTTCTTCGACCCGTCGCCGTTCCGGTCCCAGATCGCCGCCGAGTGCGACTTCGACCCGGACGCCGCCGGGCTCACCCCTGAGCAGCGGCAACGCGCCGACCGGTACGTGCAGTTCGCGCTGGCCTGCGCCGCCGAGGCGGTGGCCGACAGCGGAATCGAACTCACCGACGCGCAACGCGACCGCGCCGGCGTCGTGCTCGGCACCGCCGTCGGCGGCACCATGGCCCTGGAACAGGAGTACGTGACGGTCAGCGACAGCGGCCGACGCTGGCTGGTCGACGCGGCGCTCGGCGGCCCGTACCTGTATCCGGCGCTGGTGCCCAGCAGCCTGGCCGCCGACGTGGCCTGCCGGCACGGCCTGCACGGCCCGGCGCAGGTCATCTCCACCGGCTGCACCTCCGGCATCGACGCCATCGGCTACGCCCACCAGCTCATCGTCGACGGCGAGGCGGACATCGTGCTGGCCGGCGCCGCCGACTCGCCCATCTCCCCGGTCACCGTCGCCTCCTTCGACGCCATCAAGGCCACCAGCCCGGACAACGACGATCCGGCGCACGCCTCCCGCCCGTTCGACGCCGACCGGCACGGCTTCGTGCTGGCCGAAGGGGCGGCGGTGCTGGTGCTGGAGGAGGCCGGTCACGCCGCCCGGCGCGGCGCGCACGTCTACTGCGAGGTCGCCGGCTACGCCAGCCGCAGCAACGGCTACCACATGACCGGTCTACGTCCGGACGGCCTGGAGATGGGGTTGGCCATCACCGACGCGCTGCGACAGGCGAGGCTGGCGCCCGAGAACGTCTCCTACATCAGCGCCCACGGCTCCGGTACCCGGCAGAACGACCGGCACGAGACGGCCGCGTTCAAAAGGTCGCTCGGGTCGGCGGCGTACCGGGTGCCGATCAGCTCGATCAAGTCGATGGTCGGGCACTCGCTGGGCGCCATCGGTTCCATCGAGATGGCCGCCTGCGCCATGGCCATCGAGTACGGGGTGGTGCCGCCGACCGCCAACTGGACCACCCGGGATCCGGAGTGCGACCTGGACTACGTGCCCAACGAGGCCCGGGAGGTGCCGGTGGACGTGGCCCTCTCGGTGGGCAGCGGGTTCGGTGGCTTCCAGTCGGCGATGGTGTTCCGCCGGCTGTCCCGAAAGGTGGCGGCGTGAGCGGGTGGTCCGCCCGGACCGGCAGCGAGGTGCCGCCGACCGGCGGGCGGGTGGCGGTGGTGACCGGCATCGGGGTGGTCGCCCCCAGTGGCGTCGGGGCGCAGGCGCACTGGCGTACGGTGCTGTCCGGTCAGCGCCGCACCGGCCCGATCACGCTGTTCGACGCGACCGGCTACCCGACCGGGCTCGGCGGTGAGGTGGCGGACTTCGATCCGGCGCGGTACGCCGACAACCGGGCCCTGGTGCAGACCGACCGCTGGACCCACCTCGGGTTCGCCGCCACCACGCTGGCGCTGGCCGACGCCGGACTGCCGCAGCGCTCCCCCGACCCGTACGGCTGGTCGGTGACGCTGGCCAGCTCCTCCGGCGGAAACCTGTTCGGCCAGCGGGAGTTGCAGCGACTCTGGTCGTCGCCGACGCGCACCGTCGGGGCGTACCAGTCGATTGCCTGGTTCTACGCGGCCAGCGTCGGGCAGCTGTCCATCCGGCACCAGGCCAAGGGCCCCTGCGGGGTGCTGGTGGCCGAATCTGCCGGTGGCCTGGACAGCCTCGCCCACGCCGTGCGGACCGTCCGGCGGGGTGCCTCCGTGGTGCTGGCCGGCGCGACGGAGTGTCCACTGAGCCCGTACGCGCTGGCCTGTCAGCTGCGCTCCGGCCTGCTCAGCGAGGTGACCGATCCGGAGCGGGCCTACCGGCCGTTCGACGCCGCCGCCAGCGGCTACCTGCCGGCCGAGGGCGGGGCGGTGTTCGTGGTCGAGGAGCTGGCACACGCCCGCGCCCGGGGTGCCCGGATCTACGGCGAGGTGACCGGCTGGGGTGCCACCCACGACGCCGTGCACACCTCGGCCGACAGCTGCGGCGACCCCCGCCAGTACGCCCGGGCCATGCGGTTGGCCCTGGGGCGGGCCGGGGTCGAACCCGGGGAGGTGGACCTGGTGGTCCCCGATGCCCTCGGCGCACCCCGGTACGACCGGGCCGAGGCCGTCGCCCTGCGCGCGGTGTTCGGCGCCCGCACCCCGCCGGTGAGTACCCACAAGGAGCTGACCGGACGGGCGCACCAGGGCGGTTCGGCGCTGGACGTGGCCACCGCCCTGCTCGCCTACGCGCACGACACGCTGCCCGCCTCGGCCGGCCCGGGCACCGTGGCCGACGGCTGCGAGCTGGGTTTCCTGCGGGCGCCGCGACGCCCGCGTACCCGGGTGGCGCTGATCTGCGCCCGGGGTTTCGACGGGTTCAACAGCGCGCTGGTGCTGCGTGGCGCGGCACCGGCCGGAGGGGAGCAGTGATGACGCGTGCTCGGGTGGTCTTCCTGGTCCGGGTGCCCGAAGAACGCACCGGGGACTTCCTGCGGGCGTACGAGGCGGTCCGGCACCTGGTCGCCGGCGGCGTACCCGGCCATCTGGTCGACCAGGTGTGCCGCTCGTCGACGGATCCGGAGCAGTGGCTGATCACCAGCGAGTGGGCCAGTCTCGCGGACTTCGAGGCGTGGGAACGCAGCCCGGAGCACCGCGAACTGGTCCGGCCGATGCGGGAGTGTTTCACCGATGCCCGTTCACTGCGCTTCCACATCCACGCGCAGACCCCGGTGCCGGCCTGAGCGGCACGTGAGTTCAACCATTTGCATGAAGCAATGTCCATCGTGGTTCACGTAGGGTTCCCGCAGTACTCCGGGGCGTGATCGGCGGATTCGTTCGCGCCCGCAACGACGTGTGGTGGTGGAGGGTGGCGATCTCGTGACCGGCCCGCTGTTTTCGCTGACCGAGGACGATGGGTGGCCACCCGCCGACCGTGGACCCGGCGTCGCCGTGGCGGGTGCCGTGCGCCGGTGGTCAGAGCGGGCGCGGCCCGAGGTCGACCTGCGCCAGGTAGACGTGGCTGCGGCCCTCGTGCGACGAGTAGTAGCTGACGTGGAGCCGGTCGTCGTGCCAGGCCAGACCGGGGTAGCCGCAGTCGCCGCCCGAGGGTAGCGCCAGCAGTTCCCGCAGCCGGCCACGTGCCACGTCGACCGCGCAGATCGCGGTGCGCACCCGGCCGTCGTGCAGGCGTACGCCCGCGACGAGGCTGCCGTCGGGCAACCGGTGCAGCGCCGGCCCACCCACTCGTACGCCGAGGTCCGTCCAGGTCCACTCGCGGTACGGCGGGCGGGCCCGGCCGAGTTGCGCGGTGGCCGTGCCGCCGTCGCGCCGCAGCAGGCAGGTGGCGGTGCCGTCGGGGTCGAAGGCCAGCCCGGACTCGTTCGGATAGCCGCCGGAGAACAGCGTCCGCACCACGGGGCGCAGGTCCAGGCCGTCCTCGCTCCGATAGAGCCGGGCGAACCGTGGCTCCCGGGTGGCGTAACCGACGCCGTACATCACATCGTCTCGCCAGGCGGCCTGCCAGACCCAGACGTCCGCTTCGCCGACCGGCCGGGGCTCGTCCCAGCGGTGACCGTCGTCGCTGAGGGCGGCAACCGTGCGGAATCGTTTCGGCATGCCGGTCGCGGCGGCGGCCAGCAGCTGCAGCCGTCCGTCGGGGCGCACCACGAACCGGGGGTCGCGCAGGTCGGCACCGGGCTGACCGAGAACGGCCGCGGTCCGCCACGACCGGCCGTCGGAGGAGGTCAGCACCCGCAGGACGCCGTCGTCGGACAGGTGTGACCGGCCCTGCCGGAACGCGCAGAACCAGGCGCCCGCATGCCGGACCAGGTCGGTGAAGGCGCTGTGTGGGGCAGTGTCACCGATGCGGTGCAGGGCGCGTAGCTCGGTGGTCGCCGGACGGCTGGTCACGGGCGCCGACGCTACGCGGGGCGGGAGAAGCCGGCGTGGCGGATGGACGAACACGGCGCGAACGGGCGCGCCAGTCAGCCTTCCGGCCCGGTCGTCTCGGTGCCGTACGCCGCGGCGAGTCGCTTCGGGGCGCGGGCGTACCAGGCCTCCACGACCAGTTCGGTCAGCTCGGCGACGCCGATGCGGTCCAGCCGCAGCAGCACCGCCGGGTAGCCGTCGAAGTGCGGGGTGGTGAAGAAGAGACCCGGGTCGTCGGCCAGCAGCGCCTCCTTGACGCCGAGGTCCGCCACCCGGACGCCGAGGATCGGGCCCTCGGGCGCGGCCGGACCGAAGGCCTCAAGCTCCTTGCCGCGCAGCGGGCGCTCCCAGACGAAGGCCTTGTCCTTCACCCGCCAGGCGGCCACTCCTTCGTAGGAGGGCCGCTCGCTGGTCTCCGGCAGACCCAGCGCGATCCGTCGTACGTCGTCCCAACTGGCCACCTCCCGACGGTACGCCAGCGGACACCTCCGTGGGTGCCCCGGTGCCACTGGCGCGTCGCCGCCCGGTCGGCGATCGTGGACCCCATGGAGATCACCCCGAGTCCGCCGCCGGTATGCCTGGCCGATTTCGCCGCGCTGGCCCGGACGGTGTTGCCGCCGCCGGTGTGGGACTACGTCGACGGTGGCAGCGGTACCGAGGTCACCCTCGGTCACAACCGCGCCGCGCTCGATCGGGTCGGTGTGCTGCCGAGGATGCTGACCGGAGTGGCCACCCCGAGCCTGCGTACCCGCCTGCTCGGGCGCGAGTACGCGATGCCGGTGGGCGTGGCGCCGATGGCGTACCAACGGTTGGTGCATCCCGACGGGGAGCCGGCGCTGGCCGCGGCAGCCGGGGCAGCCGGGGTGCCGTACCTTGCGAGCATCCTCGGCAGCACCCCGATCGAGCAGGTCACCGCGACCGGCGCCGAGGTCTGGTTCCAGCTGTACTGGCTGCGTGAGCGGGCTCTGGTGGTCGATCTGCTGGCGCGGGTCCGCGACGCGGGTTGTCGGGCGCTGGTGGTCACGGTGGACGTGCCGGTGCTCGGCCGGCGCCGGCGGGACCTGCGAAACGCCTTCCGGCTGCCGCCGGAACTGGTGGCGGCGAACCTGCCGGGTGGCCGTGACGACCTCGCCCACGGCGGTACGCCGGGCGTCACCCAGGTGACAGTGGACAGCGGCGCGGCCTTCGCGCCCGCGCTGAGCTGGGCGGATCTGCGGTGGCTGGGTGAGCACTGCGACCTGCCGCTGATCGTCAAGGGACTGCTCGACCCAGTGGACGCCGTCCGGGCCGCCGAGGCGGGCGCGCAGGCCGTGGTGGTGTCCAACCATGGCGGACGGCAGCTCGACGGCGCGCCGGCCAGCGTCACCATGCTGCCGGAGGTGGTCGCGGCGGTGGGCGACCGCTGCGAGGTGCTGCTGGACAGCGGGATCCGGGGTGGCGTCGACGTGCTGCGCGCGCTCGCCCTGGGCGCCGCGGGCGTGCTGGTCGGCCGGCCGATGCTCTGGGCGCTGGCCAGCGGCGGGCAGGCGGGCGCGGGTACGGCGCTGGCGCTGCTCGCCGACGAGCTGCGGGACGCGTTGGCCCTCGCCGGCTGCGCCGACCCGGCCGCCGCCCGGCAGCTGCGTACGGTGCCGATGGGATGAGTCGGCGCGTCGACTCACCGCGTTCACCGGTTCGCAACCTGTGACGGCTGCCCTGCCGCGGTCCTCGATGGATGGTCATAATGGTCGGCATGGTTGCCTGGGAGTACGCCCTGCTGGTCCGCCGCTATCAAGGGCAGGGGCGGAATTTTCATGTCTCGTTCGTCTGGTACGGGCCTGACGGGTCCCGAAAGGACATCACGGCGTACGGCGACACCGCCGTGGCGCACCTCAACCGGGCCGGTCGCGAGGGCTGGGAACTCGTCTCGGCGGCCGAGGACGTGAACAACGTGCAGGGCAGCACCGAGGTCCACCGCTACCACCTCAAGCGCCCGCTGAACTGAGAGCCGGAGCGCCGTGACCGACGCACGGGCCCGGCCGTCCGGCCCGGCCCGTGCGCGACGGCACCTCAGCCGAGGTCGACATTCGGGTAGAGCGGGAAGGCGGCGAGCAGCTCGCTGGCCTGGCGGCTGACCTTGTCCGCGAGGGCCGGGTCGAGCAGGTACTTCGCCTTGGAGGCCGTGCCGTCCGGGTTCGCGCCGGCACCGGTCTGGCTGAGCACGGTGTGGATCAGCTCGGCGGTGGTGTCCATCTCCGCGGTGCCCAGCCCGCGGGTGGTCAGCGCGGGCGTGCCGATCCGGATGCCGGAGGTGTACCAGGCGCCGTTGGGGTCCTGCGGCACCGCGTTGCGGTTGGTGACGATGCCCGAGTCCAGCAGCGCCTGCTCGGCCTGCCGGCCGGTCAGCCCGTAGCCGGTCACGTCGATGAGCACCAGGTGGTTGTCGGTGCCGCCGGTGACCAGCGTGGCGCCCCGGCGCAGCAGGCCCTCGGCGAGCGCCTGGGCGTTGTCGACGATGCGTCGGGCGTAGTCGGTGAAGTCCGGGCGGCGGGCCTCGGCCAGGGCGACGGCCTTGGCGGCCATCACGTGCGGCAGCGGGCCGCCGAGCACCATCGGGCAGCCCCGGTCCACCTGGTCGGCCAGCTCCGGGCCGCAGAGCACCAGGCCGCCGCGCGGGCCGCGCAGCGACTTGTGGGTGGTGGTGGTGACGATGTGGGCGTGCGGCACCGGGTCGAAGTCGCCGGTGAACACCTTGCCGGCGACCAGACCCGCGAAGTGGGCCATGTCCACCATGAAGGTGGCGCCGACGGAGTCCGCGATCTCCCGCATGATCCGGAAGTTCACCTTCCGGGGGTACGCCGAATAGCCGGCGACCAGCACCAGCGGCCGGAACTCGCGGGCCGCCTCGGCGACCTTGTCGTAGTCGACCAGCCCGGTCGACGGGTCGGTGCCGTAGCTGCGCTGGTCGAACATCTTGCCGGAGATGTTGGGTCGGAAGCCGTGGGTGAGGTGACCGCCGGCGTCCAGCGACATGCCGAGCATCCGCTGGTCGCCCAGTTCGCGCCGGAGCGCGAACCAGTCCGCCTCGGTCAGGTCGTTGACGTGGCGCGCCTGGGCCCGCTTCAGCGCCGGGGCCTCCACCCGGTCGGCCAGGATCGCCCAGAACGCCACCAGGTTGGCGTCGATGCCCGAGTGCGGCTGCGCGTACGCGTGTGCCGCGCCGAACAGTTCCCGGGCGTGTTCGGCGGCGAGCGCCTCGACCGTGTCCACGTTCTGGCACCCGGCGTAGAAGCGGCGACCGACGGTGCCCTCGGCGTACTTGTCGCTGAGCCAGTTGCCCATGGTCAGCAGGGTGGCCGGGGAGGCATAGTTCTCGCTGGCGATCAGCTTGAGCGACTCGCGCTGGTCGGCGAGCTCCGCCCGGATCGCGTCGGCGACCCGCGGCTCGACGCCACGGATCACCTCCAGGGCGCTGCGGAAGGCGGTGGACTCGGCGTTCGACGGCATGCGACCTCCAGGTGATGTGTGGAAGGCCCAGGCGCTCGGCATGCGTCATCATGACGGGACCGCTTCCCGATGGTGCTCCATCCCCACGCGCCAGTCACGGCCCCCGCCGATCCTACCGGGTCCGCCGCCCGGCACCCCGCGCACCGCCACGGGCGACCTCGCCACCGCCGGCGGGTCCGCCTACGATCGGCGCATGACGGCCCAGGGCGGGGGAGCTCTGCTCGCGATCAGCGACCTGCACGTGGGCCACCCGGCCAACCGGCCGGTCGTGGAGGGCCTGCGGCCCGACTCCCCGCAGGACTGGCTGCTGGTCGCCGGCGACGTCGGTGACACCGTGGCCGACATCGAGTGGGCGCTGAGCACCCTCAAGCGCCGCTTCGACACCGTCGTCTGGGTGCCCGGCAACCACGAGTTGTGGACCCCGCCGTCGGACCCGGTGCAGCTGCGCGGCGTGGACCGCTACCGGCACCTGGTCGCGCTGTGCCGGCAGCTGGGTGTCCTCACGCCGGAGGACCCGTACCCGATCTGGCGGGGACCGGGCGGGCCGGTGCTGGTGGCGCCGCTGTTCCTGCTCTACGACTACAGCTGGCGCCCGGCAGGGCTGGACACCCCCGAGGCCGCCCTGGCCGAGGCGTACCGTACCGGGATCGTCTGTACCGACGAGTTCCTGCTGCACCCCGACCCCTATCCGAGTCGGTCGGCGTGGTGCGCGCAACGGGTCGCGGTGACCGGGCAACGCCTGGTCGAGCGGGACGACGGCCTGCCGACCGTCCTGGTCAACCACTGGCCGCTGGTGCGGGAACCGACCCGGGTGCTGCGGTACCCGATCTTCGCGCAGTGGTGCGGTACCGATGCGACGGCTGACTGGCATCGACGTTTCCACGCCGCCGCGGTGGTCTACGGCCATCTGCACATTCCCCGCACCACCCGGTACGACGGGGTGCGCTTCGAGGAGGTGTCGGTCGGGTACCCGCGTGAATGGCGACCCCGGGCCACGTCGCCGACGTGGCGGCGGATCCTGCCGGCCGGTTGAGGTGCCGGGCCCGCCCGCGCGGCACGCTGGCCCGGTTGCTCCCCGGACGGTGTGCACACCGACGTAACCTCGGTAGCTGTGGCGACGGCGGCCGAGGAGATCCAGGTGGGGCAGCGGGCGGTCCGCGTCTCCAGCCCGGACAAACCGTACTTCCCCGAGCGGGGGCTGACCAAGCTCGACGTGGTGCGTTACTTCCTCGCCGTCGGCGACGGCATCCTGCGCGCGCTGCGGGACCGCCCGACCATGCTGGAGCGGTGGCCTCGCGGCGTCTTCGAGGGCGCGACGATCGCCACCCGACAGGACAGTCGGGGCGACGCGTTCTACCAGAAGCGGGTGCCGGCGGGTGCGCCCGACTGGGTGGGCACGGCGCACATCACCTTTCCCAGCGGTCGCAGCGCCGACGAGGTCGCGCCGGGCGAGCTGGCCGTGGTGATCTGGGCGGTGAACCTCGGTACGCTGCGTTTTCACCCGTGGCCGGTGACCCGGGCCGACGTCGAACGCCCGGATCAGCTGCGCATCGACCTGGACCCGCTGCCCGGGGTGGGATTCGACCAGGTGGTGCCGGTGGCGCACGAGGTGCGTGGCTTCCTCGACGAGCTGGGCCTGGTCGGCTATCCGAAGACCACCGGCGGGCGGGGCCTGCACATCTATGTGCCCATCGAGGCGCGGTGGAGCTTCGGTGACTGTCGTCGCGCGGTGCTGGCCCTCGGGCGCGAGATGCAGCGACGCCGTCCGGACCTGGTGACCACCACCTGGTGGCGGGACCAGCGGGACCGGCCGGTCTTCGTCGACTACAACCAGATGGCCCGGGACCACACGATGACCTCCGCGTACTCGATCCGGCCGACCCCGGCGGCGCTGGTCTCCGCGCCGCTTCACTGGGCCGAGCTGGACGACGCGCGGCCGGAGGACTTCGACGTCACGACCGTGCCGGCACGTTTCGCCGAGCGGGGCGACCCGCACGCCGGCCTGGACGGGCGACGCTTCTCGCTGGAGCCGCTGCTGGAGCTGGCCGACCGGGAGGGGTTGGAGTCCCCGCCGGAGCGCTGAGCCGGACGGTTACGCCCAGGGGCTGACCACCCCGTCGTACTCGTCGAAGACCAGCCAGCTGCGGGTGGACAGCACCCCGGCGATGCGCTGCACCCGATCCAGCACCACGTCCCGCAGGGTGGCGTTGTCCGGCGCTCGGACCAGCGCGAGCACGTCGTGCTCGCCGCTGAGCAGCGCGACATGCTCGACGTAGCGCACCCGCGCCAGCTCCGCCGAGACCTCCCGCCAGGTGTCCTGCCTGATCGTCAACGCGATGTACGCGGAGGTGCCCAGCCCGGCCGCCTCCGGGGCGATCCGCGCGGCGAAGCCGCTGATCACGCCGTCGCGCAGCAACCGCTCCACCCGGGCGTACGCGTTGGTGCGCGAGACGTGCACCCGTTCGGCCAGCGTACGGATGGAGATCCGGCCGTCCTGGGTCAGTTCGTCGAGAATGCGCCGGTCCACCTCGTCGAGCGCGGCGGCCGAACGTCCCGTTTCACCGGCCCGGCCCGGCCCGTCGGCGGCCTCCTGGCTCATCGCAGCCTCCATTCGGTGCCATTGGTCCCGCGTTTGCCGGCCATCTTGAGTCAATCATCCAACACCAGGAGCATAGGGCCACCACACGTCCAGGAGGTTCCGCCGTGACGACCACCCCCCAGGCGGCCCGCAGGGCATCCCCGCGCAAGCGCCGACCGAGCGCGCCCGACCCCTCCGCCGGCCTGCTGCCGCAGACCGAACCGGTGCGGCTGCTGAACCCCGACGGCACGCTGCTGCCGGCCCGCGCCGACTATCCCGAGCCGCCCGTCGAGGCGCTGCGGGAGATGTACCGGCGGATGGTCGTCGGCCGGCGCTTCGACGCGCAGGCCACCGCCTTGACCAAGCAGGGCCGGCTCGCCGTCTACCCGTCGTCCCGGGGCCAGGAGGCCTGCCAGGTCGGCGGCGTCCTCGCGCTGCGCGACGACGACTGGGTGTTCCCCACCTACCGCGAGTCGATGGCGCTGACCGCCCGCGGCATCGACCCGGTCGAGGTGCTCACGCTGTTGCGCGGCGACTGGCACTGCGGGTACGACCCGGCGCAGCGGCGGACCGCGCCGCAGTGCACCCCGCTGGCCACCCAGTGCGTGCACGCCGCCGGCCTGGCCTACGGGGAGTCGTACCAGGGACGCGACACGGTGGCGCTGGTCTACATCGGCGACGGGGCCACCAGTGAGGGCGACTTCCACGAGGGAGTCAACTTCGCCGCCGTGTTCAAGGCGCCGGTCGTCTACTTCGTGCAGAACAACCGGTATGCGATCAGCGTCCCGCTGTCCCGGCAGACCGCCGCTCCCTCGCTGGCCTACAAGGGCGTCGGCTACGGCGTGCCCAGCGAGCAGGTGGACGGCAACGACCCGGTTGCCGTGCTCGCCGTGCTGAACCGGGCGGTCGCGCACGCCCGCGCCGGCAAGGGTCCGTACCTGGTCGAGGCGCACACCTACCGGATGGAGCCGCACACCAACGCCGACGACGCCTCGCGCTACCGCGACGCCGAGGAGGTCGAGGCGTGGCGCGACCGCGACCCTTTGACCCGGCTGGAAACCTACCTGCGCGGCCGGAACATGCTCGACGACGCGGCCGTCGCCGAGATCGCCGAGCAGGCCGAGACGTACGCCGCGCAGCTGCGCGAACGGATGAACAGCCAGCCCACGGTCGATCCGCTCAGTCTCTTCGACCATGTCTACGCCCAGCCCACCCCGCAGCTGGTGGAGCAGCGTGAGCAGGTGCGCGCCGAACTCGCCGCCTCGGAGGAGGACGCCTGATGCCCACCATGACCATGGCGAAGGCGCTCAACGCCGCGCTCGCCGACGCGATGCTCGACGACGAGCGGGTGGTCGTCTTCGGTGAGGACGTCGGGCAGCTCGGTGGGGTCTTCCGGATCACCGACGGGTTGCAGGCGCGCTTCGGCGACAAGCGTTGCTTCGACACGCCGCTGGCCGAGGCGGGCATCGTCGGCTTCGCCGTCGGGCTGGCCATGTCCGGGCTGCGCCCGGTGGTCGAGATGCAGTTCGACGCCTTCGCGTACCCGGCCTTCGAGCAGATCGTCTCCCACGTGGCGAAGCTGCGCAACCGCACCCGGGGCGCGTTGAGCGTGCCGATGGTCATCCGGGTTCCCTATGCCGGTGGCATCGGTGGCGTCGAGCACCACTGCGACTCCTCGGAGGCGTACTACGCGCACACCCCGGGTCTGAAGGTGGTCACTCCGGCGACGGTGGACGACGCGTACTCGCTGCTGCGGGAGGCGATCGAGGACCTCGACCCGGTGGTGTTCATGGAGCCGAAGAAGCTCTACTTCGCCGGCGCCGAAACGTCGCTGCCGGCGCGCACCGAGCCGTTCGGCCGGGCGGTCGTGCGCCGGCCCGGACGTGACGCCACCCTGGTCGCGTACGGTCCGGCGGTCCCGGTCGCGCTGGAGGCCGCCGAGGCCGCCCGTGAGGAGGGCTGGGACCTCGAGGTGGTCGACGTACGCACGATCGTGCCGTTCGACGACGCCACGATCGCCGCCTCGGTCCGGCGTACCGGCCGTTGCGTGGTGGTGCAGGAGGCGCAGGGCTTCGCCGGGGTCGGCGCGGAGATCGCCGCCCGGGTGCAGGAGCGTTGCTTCCACGCGCTGCACGCGCCGGTGCTGCGGGTCTCCGGGCTGGACATCCCGTACCCGGCGCCGATGCTGGAGCACACCCACCTGCCCTCGGTCGACCGCGTACTGGACGCGGTGGCCCGGTTGCAGTGGGAGGACCAGCCGGATCCGCGTTGGCTGACCGAGGGCAGCGCGGCATGACCGAGCGTGATTTTCTCCTGCCCGACCTCGGCGAAGGACTCAGCGAGGCGGAGATCGTGCGGTGGCGGGTCGCGGTCGGCGACACCGTCACCGTCGACCAGACCGTGGTCGAGGTCGAGACCGCGAAGGCCGTCGTCGACGTGCCCTGCCCGTACGCCGGCCGGGTCGTCGCCCTGCACGGCGCGGAGGGTGAGGTGCGCCCGGTCGGCCAACCACTGATCACCGTCGCCGAGCCGGTCGCCGTCGACGCGACCGAACCCACCGGTCACGCCGTCTACCGCGAGGAGGAGCGGGCCGGCTCCGGCAACGTCCTGATCGGGTACGGCACCGGCCACGGCGGCTCCCGCCGCCGACGGCCTCGGCTCGCACCCGCCACGCACGCGCCGGTCGTGAGCGGCGCACCGGCGGCCTCGCCCAGCCTGACGGCGGCCTCGCCTGGCCGCGCGGCGACCCCGCCCGGTCCCGGCCTGCCCCCTGCGGCGGCAGCCGGGCGCGAGCCCGGTCGGCCTGGGGCGGCGCAGCCCCTGGTCATCTCGCCGATCGTGCGGCGGTTGGCCCGCGAGCGTGGGGTGGACCTGGCGACGGTGCGCGGCAGCGGCCCTGGCGGTGTCGTCCGGCGGGCCGACGTGGAGGCAGCGGCTGACGTCACCGGGGCGGCCGGCCAGAACGCGGTGGCCGGCGTGAGTGGGGCGGCCCGGCTGACCGCGGTGCCGGACCTGCCGGCAGCGTCGGCGGAGCATCCGGCGCAGCTCGCCGCCGCTACGGCCGGTATCCAGGATCTGGTCATCCCGTTGACCGGCATCCGCCGGGCGATCGCGGACAAGCTGTCGCGCAGCCGGCGGGAGATCCCGGAGGTGACCATCTGGGTGGACGCCGACGCCACCGCGCTGCTGGAGACCCGGGCCGCGATCAACACCGCCCGGCCGGACCAGCCGGTGAGCATCCTGGCCCTGCTCGCGCGGATCTGCCTGTCCGGGTTGCGCCGCTACCCGCAGCTCAATGCCCGGGTCGACACCGAGGCGCAGCGGATCATCCAGTCCGCCGGGGTGCACCTGGGCATCGCCGCCCAGACCGACCGGGGCCTGGTCGTGCCGGTGCTGCGCGACGCCGACCGGCTCACCACCGCGGAGCTGGCGGCCGAACTCGCGGCCACCACGGCGGCGGCCCGGGCCGGAGACCTGCCACCGACCCGGCTCACCGGCGGGACCTTCACGCTGAACAACTACGGGGTGTTCGGCGTCGACGGCTCGACCCCGATCATCAACCTCCCCGAGGCGGCACTGCTCGGCGTGGGTCGGATCGTGGACAAGCCATGGGTCGTCGACGGCCAGCTGGCGGTCCGGAAGGTGACGCAGTTGAGCCTCACCTTCGACCACCGGGTCTGCGACGGCGGGGTCGCCGGTGGCTTCCTGCGGCACGTCGCGGACTGCGTCGAGCAGCCGGCGCTGCTGATCGCCAACGTCTGACAACCGTCTCGACCGGGAGGTTCACGTCCAGTCCGGATGAGTCTGGACGTGAACCTCTCAAGGCGGCAAAGGGGCCGTTCGCCGCAGCCCGCCGGCTATCGCCTGTCCCGCCCTCCGGTGGTATTCCTCCCTCGTCGTGTGCGAATACGGAAAAACGTTCGCCCGGCAGTCTTTCCGCTCTTGCGGGAAATTGCGGAAACGTCGGCGGCGAGCCGGGAGAATATGGCGGAGGACGCGGCGATAAACGGGGGGACGCATCATGAGGTTGAGGCGGCGACTGACGCTGTTGGCGGTGGGTGTGGCGGCGGCGCCGCTGGCGCTGGGCGCGTGCACCAGCGACCGCAGGCCCGGGCAGTCGGCCGAGGCGCGGACCAACCCGGAATTGGCCGTCACACCGGCCGAGGGCACCCGGGACGTACCGCTCAGCGGCGAGATCGGCACCGTGGTCAAACATGGGCGGGTCACCGCCGTGCGGATCACCGACGACAAGGGTGCGGCGGTGGCGGCCGAGCCCCGCGAGGACGGCACCGGGTGGGTGCCGAGCAAGGTCCTGGAGCCGAAGCGGACCTACACCGCAGAGGTGACCGCGACCGGGGATTCGGGGACCACCATCACCCGCAAGACCACCTTCACGACCCAGCCGAAATCATCTAAACCGGCCATCACGAGCGTGCTGTATTTCGCCGGGGATCGGACGTACGGTACCGCGATGCCGGTAACCGTCGCCTTCGACCCGCCAATTCCAGAAGAGGCCAGGACGGATGTGCAGCGCCGTTTGTTCGTGAAGACGGATCCGCCGCAGCCGGGGACCTGGTCCTGGGTGTCCGACGGTAGTCAGGTGTACTACCGGGCACCCGATTTCTGGCGGCCCGGTACGAAGATCAGCGTCCGCTCGGCGCTGGAGGGCCTGCCGATCGGCAAGGAGAGCGTCGGTGACGCCGACCGGCGGGCGACCTCGAAGATCGGCCGGCAGGTCGAGTTGGAGATCGACAATGCGACCAAGCAGATGTCGGTGATCCGCGACGGCAAGCTGCTCCGGAAGTTGCCGGTCAGCCTCGGCAAACCGAGCACCCCGACCTCCAGCGGCAAGATGGTGATCATGGACAAGCACGAGTTCACCACGTTCGACACGCGCGGCTCGGCCGACCCCTATGTGGTGGATGTCGAAGACGCGCAGCGGCTCACCTGGGGCGGCGAGTTCATCCATGGGGCGCCCTGGTCGGAGGGGGACCAGGGGTACACCAACGTGTCGCACGGGTGCACCAACCTCTCCGCGGCCAACGCGGACTGGCTGATGGGCATCACCCAGGTCGGCGACCTGGTCACCGTCAAGGGGACCGAGGTCGAACTCAACGAGGGCAACGGCTGGACGGCCTGGAACGTCAGTTGGGAGCAGTTCGCCAAGGGCAGCGCGCTGCCCGTACCCGCCGGGCTGCGGCCCGCGCCCACCCAGGCGCTGGATCCGGGCGCGGTGGCCGGTGGCTCACCCGAACCGCAGCCGTCAGCCAGCGGCGGCTGACCAGGACGGTACGTGCCGGGCCGGGTCCCTCGCGGGCCGGCCCGGCCTCGCCACGACCGTGCCCGCCGGCCGTGGCGACCCTGACGGGGGATCGTCCCTAGGGTGGACGCGTCACTGCTGAGGGTCATGCCCTGGGCTTACCCGGAACCACCTCTGCGCAGGGTGGAAGTGTCGGTGCCGGGGGATAGGTTCAGCTCATGCGAGAGCGCGAGGAGCGGTTCCACGTCGAGACCGAGGTCTCCGACGACGCGGTGTGCGTTCGAGTGGTCGGCGTGGTCGACATCGCCACCGTCGCCATGTTCCGTGCCGCGCTGTGGGCGGCTCCCAGCCGCCCGGAGCTGCGGGTGGATCTCTCTGGTGTCCGGCTGCTCTCCGCCACCGGGGTGCGCACGCTGGTCGCGGCCCGGCTCTGGGTGCGGGCCCAGGGCGGCGAGTTGGTGCTGGTCGATCCGCCGCCCGTGGTGGAGCGGGTGCTGTACGCAACCGGCCTGCGCCGGATCATCCCGGTCATCGGTGCGGCACCCGAGCGGGTGCTCGCGGCGGCCTGACCCGCGGCGACCGGAGTGTCCGGCGCCGGGCACGGGGCCGGCGCCGGACACGCGGGTCAGCGGACGCCGAGCAGGTCGACCACGAAGACCAGGGTCTCGTTGGGCTTGATGACGCCACCGGCACCCCGGCTGCCGTACCCGAGGTGCGGCGGGATGGTCAGCTTGCGCCGGCCACCGACCCGCATCCCCACCACGCCCTGGTCCCAACCGTCGATGACCCGCCCGCCGCCGAGCGGGAACTCGAACGCCTCGCCCCGGTTCCAGGACGCGTCGAACTCGGCTCCGGTGGAGTGGGAAACCCCGACGTAGTGCACGCGGGCCACCTGGCCGGGCTGGGCCTCGGGACCCTCGCCCACGCTGATGTCCTCGATCACGAGGTCAGCCGGCGGGGCACCCTCGATCGGACCGATCTCGGGCTTGCTCGCTGCCTGGTTCATGCGGATTCTCCTGGGACGTCGGTTTCGGTCAGCATGATTGTGCCGGATGCTGCGGCCGGCAGGCCCACCGGATGGTCGTGACCTCGGTGGCCGCCGATACGAGACGGCGGCCGGCGCACAGTGCGGCGGGCGCCACCGGGAGGTGACGCCCGCCGCGCGGGGAGGCGATCAGGTCAGCGGAGCCAGCCGAAGCGCTGGACGATCGGCAGCCGCGCCCAGGTGCGGCCGAGGCCCCAGTTGTCACCGGCGTTGGTCACCGCGAGCAGGGCCAGCACGCCGGCGTAGATCAGGTGGTCGTCCATGAAGGGGTTGTTCTCGGGAGGCAGGACGGCCGTCCACATCAGCACCAGCATCAGGCCACCGGCGGCGGCGGCGACGCGTACCCCGATGCCGAGCATCAAGGCCGTGCCGATGGCCGCGAGACCGATCATGAACAGCCAGTCGGCCCAGGCTGCGCCGGCGATGCTGTTGTAGAAGCCCTGGAACGGGCCGGCGGCGCCGAAGCTCAGGAAGCCCTTGGTCGGGCTGCCCCCGTCGATCCAGGCGTTCTTCGCCTCGGTGGCGAACCCCAGGCCGAACATCTTGTCCAGGAAGGCCCAGAGGAAGATCCAGCCCAGCGCCAGGCGGAGCCCGCCGAGCAGGTATCGGGTGGCCTGCTGCCGGGTGGTCTGCTCCCGGATGGTCTCGGCCCCCGGGGTGTTGACGGCGGCGGTGTTCCGCTTGGTCGTCGCGGTCATCGTGTCCACGTCCCTTCGCTGCTTCGCACCGCTGTCCCGGTGGCACTTCTATTGGACTCCCGGAGGTGCGTCGCGGTCAGGGCCGACCGGTCCCTGACCGGGCGGGACCTTCGACCCCTGTCCGCCCGGTCAACCGGCGACGATCGGGTCGGCGAGCTGGGCGGTAAGCACCCCGCGGGCCTCGGCCAGCGACGGGCCGTACCAGGTCAGGTGCCGTCCGGACACCAGGGCGCAGGGCATGCCGGCGAACGCCTCCGGCCCGTCGTCGCCGGTGAACCGGTACGGCTCGTCCGGCAGCACCACCAGATCCGGCTCCGCCATCAGCATCTGGTCGAGGTTCGGCCGGGGATACCGTTCCGGCTGCTCGGCGTACAGGTTGTACACGCCGAGCCGGCGCAGCACGTCGCCGGCGAAGGTGTCGGCGCCGAGCACCACCCAGGGTCGCCGCCAGACCGGCACCACCGCGCGGCGCGCGACCGTCGTACCGGCCGGCGCGGTCCAGGCCTGTCGGGCCGTGGCCAGCCAGTCGGGCTCGGCGGGCGTACCCAGGTCGCGGAGCAGGTCGGCCAGCTCGGTCAGCGCCCCGTCGACGGTGCGCGGGTAGGTCACCCGGATCGGCACCCCGGCGGCGGCCAGGGCAGCGGCGTCCTCGCGGCGGTTCTCCTCGATGTTGAGCAGGACCAGGTCGGGGCGGAGGGCCCGGATCCGGTCCAGGTCGGGAAACTTGCTGCCGCCCACCCGCGGCACATCCAGGTCGGCCGGATGGGTGCACCAGTCGGTGGCTCCCACCAGCAACCCGGGGAGGGTCACCGCCACCGCCTCGGTCAGCGACGGCACCAGGGAGACCACCCGCACCCCGTCCACCTCCTCGGCGCCGGGGGCCACGGTCGGGCCCGGGTGGCTCGCCATCGGCCTGTCGACGGCCCCACCGGGGGAGCCGACCGGAATGATCGTCATCCTAGACTCGGCGGTCGGCAGCAGGATTGGGTGGATACGACGATGACCGGTGACGACTCCTGGCTGTCGACGGTGCCTACCGGCGCCGGTCGCGGCCCCGCGCTGCTCTCGACCCAGCGGCGGGTCCATGCCGGCCTGCGCCTGGGTGAACTGCTCCGGCGCCGTCCACCGGGACTCACCGGCAACCAGTGGAGCACGGCCAGCCGCACGCTGCTCGACCAGGTGGTCTGCGCGGCGGACACCGGACGACCGGAGTTCGCCGTCGAACTCCGTCCACCGTCGCCGGATTCGGCTGCCCGGCGCGCCGAGCGGACCACGGAGGCGGTGGTCACGGCGATCGGTCTGCCGCTGCTGCGGATCGCCTCCGCCACCCTGCGGGCCGCCGAGCACGGGCCGCGGATCGCCGGCTACGTGATCGATGCCCGCCGGTACGCCGAGGGCGCCGACGCGTCGGCGCAGTCGTACGTCGAGTTTCGCGACATTGTCGGCCGGCTGCCCGACGGGCGCGACGGCGCGGTCAACGACCTCGGCGTGCTCGCCCGGGTCGAGGCGGTCGAGGCGTATGTGGCGCGGCGGCTGACGGATCCGATCCTGCGCGGACTGCACGTGTACTGGGCACAGGGGCCGGCCGAGGGATGGAGTTGGGCCGAGGTGCGTCCCGGTGGCTTCCTGGTGGAGCGGGTGACGCTGTGCGCGTACGGGCTGCACTGCGGAATTGATCTGGCCCGGTTCGCCGAAGACCTGGCCGTGCTCGCCGTCGGCGAACGGCTGAGGAAACTGGAGACGGAGACGCCGACGCTCGTTTCTCGCGAGGAGCTGCTCCGCGCAATCCGGGGGTTGCGGGCCCGCCAGGACGATCTCGTGGACACCTTCGCCTACGACCACCTCTGCCAGGACTGACTACGCCTCGGTGCGGTAGTCGTCCCGGGGCGGACGGTAGCGGCTCGGACGCGGAAAGAGAACCTCGAAAAAAAGTCACCACCCTTTGAACCGCTGTCGTGGCGGGGCCGTACCTCACCGGGAATGGACAGGATCTCCCCAACCCGCACCGGTAGGCGCGGGAGACGGTGCGGAAAGGGCATCGTCGCTCGTCGACGTGCCATCGGCGTGTTCGGACGGTCCCCGTCGAGCACGCCACCAGGATTCCGTTCGGTCCGTCGAGTCACGAATCAGGTACCGGATCGAGAAGGAGAGCAATTCGATGCGCAGGTCAACCCGGTCGCGCCGACCATCCGGTAGCGCGCGGACCAAGCGACTTCTGGCCGTTGGCGCCACGCTCGCTGTCTTCGGCGGCGTGGTCGCCGTGACCCAGATCTCGTCGGCCGGTGACCGACGGCAGAACAACCAGCAGCGTCCGGTGTCGGCCGACTGCGTGGAACCGAGCCCCGGTGCCACCGCACCGACCGGTCGCGGCGTCACCACCACCCGCACCTGGCAGAACGGCCGCTGGGTGACCAACCACTGGGGTGATGGGCAGCAGACTGTCGAGGAGTGCCAGGAGACCCGCACCGGCACCGGCGGCGCGACCACCGGCGCTGTCGCCGTTGCCTGTCCCGATGTGGTCGGTCGGCTGCCGCAGGTGCCCGACCGGGCCCGCGCCGAGGTGGACCGCAACCTGAACGCCCTGCAGACCCAGATCACCGAGGCCGACCAGCGACTCGCGGCCGAGGGCAACAGGGGTCAGGCGTTCATCAACAACAGCATCCTCGGCCCGCTGGCCAGCAAGCGTCGGGCGACCCTCGACCGGATCACCATCGCCATCGACCGGTTCGGCCCCCGGCCGCGCGGTCTGGCCAATCTCGCCACCTGCCAGGTCCGCCCGGTCGACAACACCAACGGCGGCAACAACGGCGGCAACAACGGTGGCGGCAACGACAACGGTGGCGGCAACGACGGTGGCGGCAACAACGGCGGAGGCAACAACGGCGGAGGCAACAACAACGGCCTCGACGTGCTCGCCAACAACTGCGACAACAGCCAGCTGCAGCGGCACGACGGTTTCCAGAACGGCAACCGCTGCATCACCACCGCCTTCGGCGAGGTCGGTTCCGCGGCCAACAACCCGTCGCTGCTGATCACCGACTCTCCGCAGCAGGTCAACCGCAACGAGGGCTTCGCACTCCGGATCAGCACCCGCAACCTGATCCGGGACCGGTTCCTCCCGGCCGGCCAGGGCGGCTACTACCTGGAGAGCTCGCTGCTCAACGAGCAGGGCCTGACCCGCGGCCACTTCCACACCGCGTGCCGGATGCTGCCCAACGTCAACGAGGCGCCGGCGCCGGAGCCGGTACCGGCCTTCTTCGTCGCCACCGAGGACGGCGGCGGTGGTGCCCAGCCGGACGAGGTGACCATCCAGGTTCCGGGCCTGCCGGATTCCGGTATCGCGCAGTGCGCGGTCTGGGCCGGTGACGGTTCGCACCGTATCCCGATGTCGGAGCGGGCGAACCAGACCCCCGCGTTCGACGCGGTGCGGATCCAGGTCAACTGATGTCAATCAACTGACGCCATGTGTGTGGGGCCGTCCGGAAGACCTTCCGGACGGCCCCACACGCATGTTCGGGGCCGAGCGACCCATTTCGAACGTCGGCGACCTGGGCCACAGGGCCTTACCGCGCCAGACCGGTGTACCCCTGCTCAGCGGCTCTTGTACGCCTCGACCACCTCGACCGGGATGCGACCCCGTTCGGAGATTTTGTATCCGTTCTTGACCGCCCATTCCCGGACGGCGCGGTTCTGCTCACGGTTCATTCCCGGCGCCGGCGAACCGCTGGCGCGGCGCGGCGTGCGGCTGGTGTCGGGGCCCCCACGGCCAAGTCGACGGCCAGCATCGATAAACGGATCCAGCGCCTTGCGCAGGACACCCGCGTTCTCGTCGGACACGTCGATCGTGTACGCCACGCCATCCAGGCTGAACTCGACCGTACGGTCGGCCTTTCCGCCGTCGAGGTCGTCGGTCAGCACCGTGATTACTTTTTTAGCCATCGTCAATTACTCCCTGTGTCTGGCGGGGTGTGGTCAAAGTTTGACTCATCGCCCCGCAATTGCGCAACAAAGCGCGCCTTGCGGCGGTCCGCGTTTTGCGCGCCAACAGAATTCTCGATTTCGGATGTCGCGCCGTGGGCGTGGTGGACCGGCACGGGCCGTCCGCTCACCGGCCCGCGGTGAGCGGTCCTGTGTTCCAGGCCACACCGAGGAACAACCGCGCTCCGTTCGAGCTTGAGCCGTACACGCTCAACTCGATGCGATAGCAGGTGTTCGATGGCAACTCTTCCGGTACTTCCACTGACCGACGCCGTACTGCTGCCCGGCATGGTCATCCCGGTGACCCTCGACCCGACCACTCAGGCCGCGGTCGACGCGGCCCGGGCCACCGGCGACCGCAAGCTACTCGCCGTGCCGCGCCTGGACGGCGAGTACGGCCCCGTCGGCGCGATCGCCACGATCGAGAAGGTCGGCCGGCTGCCCAGCGGCGAGCCGGCCGCGGTGATCCGCGGCCTCGGCCGTGCCCGAATCGGTTCCGGCGTGCCCGGTCCCGGCGCGGCGCTCTGGGTCGAGGCGACCGAACTCGACGAACCGGCCCCGGCCGGCAAGGCGCGGGAGCTCGCCCGCGAGTATCGCGCCCTGATGACCTCCGTTCTTCAACAGCGGGGCGCGTGGCAGGTCATCGACGCGATGGAGCGGATGACCGACCTCTCCGAGTTGGCCGACGCGGCCGGGTACGCGCCCTGGCTCACCCTGGCGCAGAAGACCGAACTGCTGGCCGCGCCGGACGTCGCGGCCCGGCTGGAACTGCTCGTCGGCTGGGTGAAGGACCATCTGGCCGAGCAGGAGGTCACCGAGCAGATCAACTCCGATGTGCGCGACGGGCTGGAGAAGTCGCAGCGGGAGTTCCTGCTGCGACAGCAGCTCGCCGCGATCCGCAAGGAGCTCGGCGAGGACGCGCCGGACGGCTCCGCCGACTACCGGGCCCGCGTCGAGGCCGCTGACCTGCCGGAGAAGGTACGCGAGGCCGCGCTGCGCGAGGTCGGCAAGCTGGAGCGGGCCAGCGACGCATCCCCCGAGGCCGGCTGGATCCGCACCTGGCTCGACACGGTGCTGGAGATGCCGTGGGGCACGCGTACCGAAGACAACACCGACCTGGCCGCGGCGCGGGCCGTGCTCGACGCCGACCACGCCGGCCTGGCCGACGTGAAGGACCGCATCCTGGAGTATCTCGCGGTGCGTAACCGGCGGGCCGAGCGCGACCTCGGCGTGGTCGGCGGTCGCGGCTCCGGTGCCGTGCTCGCCCTGGCCGGCCCGCCCGGCGTCGGCAAGACCAGCCTCGGCGAGTCGGTCGCCCGGGCGCTCGGGCGGAAGTTCGTCCGGGTCAGCCTCGGCGGCATCCGGGACGAGGCGGAGATCCGGGGCCACCGGCGTACCTATGTCGGCGCATTGCCCGGTCGTATCGTCCGGGCGCTGCGCGAGGCGGGTTCGATGAACCCGGTGGTGCTGCTCGACGAGGTCGACAAGCTCTCCGTGGGGTACGCGGGCGATCCGGCCGCCGCCCTGCTGGAGGTGCTCGACCCGGCGCAGAACCACACCTTCCGGGACCACTACCTGGAGGTCGACCTCGACCTGTCCGACGTGCTGTTCCTGTCCACCGCCAACGTGGTGGAGACCATCCCCGGCCCGCTGCTGGACCGGATGGAACTGGTCACCCTGGACGGCTACACGGAGGACGAGAAGGTCGCCATCGCCCGCGACCACCTGCTGCCCCGGCAGCGGGAGCGGGCCGGGCTGACCGCCGACGAGGTGGACGTCGACGCCGCGGCGCTGGGTCGCGTCGCGGGGGAGTACACCCGGGAGGCCGGCGTACGGCAGCTGGAGCGAGCCCTCGCGAAGATCATGCGGAAGGTCGCGGTCGCCCTGACCGGCGATCCGACGCCGGTCCGGGTCGGCGTGGACGACCTGGTCCGTTACCTCGGCCGCCCGAAGCACACGCCGGAGTCTGCGGAGCGCACCGCGGTGCCGGGCGTGGCCACCGGCCTCGCGGTCACCGGCGCCGGCGGAGACGTGCTCTTCATCGAGGCGACCAGCATGGAGGGTGACCCAGGGCTGACCCTCACCGGCCAGCTCGGTGACGTGATGAAGGAGTCGGCGCACATCGCGCTCTCCTACCTGCGCGCCAACGGCCGCCGGCTCGGCCTGGACCCGAACGCCCTCGCCGGGCGGCGGATCCACCTGCACGTCCCGGCGGGCGCGGTGCCCAAGGACGGCCCCAGCGCCGGCATCACCATGGTCACCGCCCTGGCGTCGCTGGCCAGCGGCCGGCCGGTACGCCCCGAGTTCGGGATGACCGGCGAGGTGACCCTCTCCGGTCGGGTGCTGCCCATCGGCGGGGTGAAGCAGAAGCTGCTCGCCGCGCACCGGGCCGGCCTGACCGAGGTGGTGATCCCGGCCCGCAACGAGCCGGACCTCGACGACCTGCCGACCGAGGTACGCGAGGCGCTGACCGTGCACACCCTGGCCGATGTCGCGGACGTGCTCGCCTTGGCGCTACGTCCGGCCGAGATCGACCCGGCATCGCTGGGCGGCCAGCACCTCACCGCCGCCTGAGGTGTAAGGAGGGGCCCCCTGTTAACGCCTGGCGTATAGCAGGGGGCCCCTGTTAACAAACTCCCGCCTCGCCTCAGCGGCTGTCGTCGCGGTCGCGGCGGACGGTGGCCTTGCGGCCCTTGATGGTGCTGCCGCGCAGTCCGGCGATGACCTCGTCGGCGACCGAGTTCGGCACCTCGACCAGGGAGAACCGGTCGGCGATCTCGATCGAGCCGATGTCCCGGCCGCGGATACCGGTCTCGCCGGTGATCGCGCCCACCAGGTCCTGCGGGCGTACCCCGGCGCGCCGGCCGAGGCCGATGAAGACCTGGGTGGTGCCGCTGGCGCGGGGACGCGCCGGTCGGCGTTCTCCCCGGCCCTCGTACCCCGGTCGGCCGTCCCGCGTCTCCCGCCCCTCCCGGGGTGAGCGGACCGCGACCTGCGGGATCTCTTCCTCGGCGTCGTCGGAGCCGGGCAGGGTCGCCTCGTGGGACAGTTTCACCGCGGCGAGCGCCACCTCCATCAGGTCGAACTCGTCGCTGAGCGTCTCGACGATGACCCGGAACGGGTCCAGGTCGTCCTCCAGCAGGCTCTCCCGCAGCGCGGCCTGGGTGAGCTCCAGTCGACGGGTACGCAGGTCGGCGACGGTGGGGATCTTGTCAATCATGATCCGTTGCCCGGTGACCCGCTCGATGGTCTTGAGCATCCGATGCTCCCGGGGCTCGGCCAGGGTGATCGCCACCCCCTCCCGGCCGGCCCGGCCCACCCGGCCGATGCGGTGCACGTACGACTCCGGAGCCGACGGCACGTCGTAGTTGACCACGTGGCTGAGCTGCTCGACGTCCAGCCCACGGGCCGCCACGTCGGTGGCGACCAACAGGTCGGCGGTGCCGGACCGGAGCCGTCCCATCACCCGGTCGCGCTGCTCCTGGCTCATCCCGCCGTGCAGCGCCTCGGCCCGGTACCCGCGACCGTTCATCGTCTCGGTGAGCCGGTCGACCTCCTCCCGGCTGCGGCAGAACACGATCGCCGCGGTCGGCGACTCGACGTCCAGCACCCGGCCCAGCGCCGCCGGCTTGTGCGCCCGGGACACCAGGTAGGCGCTCTGCCGTACCCGGGGCGCCTCGCCGGCCACCGCCTGCTCGCGGGCGATGAGGATCCGCACCGGATCGCTCAGGTGGGCCCGGGCCATGCCGTCGATCCGCCCCGGCATGGTGGCGGAGAAGAGCACCGTCTGGCGTTGCTCGGGGGCGTGTTCCAGGATCGCGTCGATGTCCTCGGCGAAGCCCATGTCGAGCATCTCGTCCGCCTCGTCGAGCACCACCGCGGCGATGTTGCCCAGCCGCAGCGTGCCCCGGGCGATGTGGTCCAGTGCCCGGCCGGGGGTGGCCACCACCACGTCAACCCCGATGTCCAACGCCCGCAGCTGCCGGCCGATCGGCTGACCGCCGTAGATGGGTAGCACCCGGGCGCCGAGATCCTTGCCGTAGCGGTGGAACGCCTCCGACACCTGCACCGCGAGTTCCCGCGTCGGCACCAGCACCAGGGCCAGCGGGTCGCCCGTCCGATCGTCCGGCATCCGTTGCAGCAGCGGCAGTGCGAACGCCGCCGTCTTGCCGGTGCCCGTCGCCGCCTGCCCGAGCAGGTCCCGGCCGTCCAGCAGCGGAGGGATCGCCTCGCGCTGGATCGGCGTGGGCTCCTCGTAGCCGAGCGCGGCGAGCGCGGCGAGCAGTTCGGGCCGCAGGCCGAGATCCGCGAAGGCGGGGTGGTCGGTGGACGGGTCGGGCGATACGGGCGTGGAACTCATGGGTCAAGCTTTTCATTACGCCATCTCGCCCGCTGCGCCGACCACCGGAACAAGCGAGGCCGGGCCACCGGAACAAGCGAGGCCGACCACCGGACGACGCGCGGGGTCCGCCGCCCCGTGCCGGCGGACCCCCCGTGGGACCGTCTCAGCCGGTGACCAGCGCCAACATGATGGTGATCCCCAGCACGGCGTCGATGACCGCGCAACACTCTGCGTAGCCGCGTGGGACCACCTGTCGGGTGCGGTGGTGGTACAGGTCCCATCCCGCGTGGGCCAGCCAGCCGACCGCCACCAGCCACTGCCCGGCGCTGCCGCCGACCGACACGGCGAGCAGGGCCAGCGCCGACCAACCCGCCAGACCGGCGAGCTGGAGCCGAAGGTTCCCGGGTACGCCCCACTGTCGGCGGAAGCTGCCGATCACCAGGTAGCCGATCGGCAGGACCAGCAGCGTGTACGCGGCCAACGGTGCGGGCGAGGTCCAGTTGTCGGCGGTCATCAGCAGGGCCAGCCCGGCCGGCCAGCGGTGTGCCAGCACCCGCGGCAGCGGGTGTCGCGGGGCGGGCCGGGCGATGGGGTGCCCGGTGTATTCGTGCCGGCGGCGCAGCGCCACCGCGATCATCGCCGGCACCATCAGCAGGTGGGCACCGGTCGACAGGGCGTCGGCGTCGAGCAGCCCGGCTGCCCAGGGTACGAGCAGCAGCAGGACCGGCGCGTACATGGCCAGCACCATTTCGCCGAGCGCGGCGACGCTGTGCCCGCGGTACCACATCCACACCGCCATGCCGACGCTCATGTCGGTGGCCATCAGCAGCGCGCCGACTCCGGGCGAGGCCGGGGCCAGCCCGAACGCCGTACCCAGGGCGGCGCGTGCCGGGCCGAGCACCAGCATCCCGGCGACCATGGCCAGCAGCATCTCCAGCAGGTGCCGGACCAGGTGCCGGTGTCGGAGGTGCCGCCGCGGCCCGGCCCGGCGATCGGGGGTTGTCGTGGCGGCGGCCGTCGAGTTCAGCTGTGTCATGCCATCGAGCGTCATCGCCGCCGGGCGCGGGAACCATCCGCCTGGTGTCACCGGTCGGCCGGGTGAAACGCACGGGCGGACCGGGCACACCGGCGGGTCCACCGGCACGACGTAGCGTTCTACCCTGGCGACCGTGGTGGCGGAGGTGGCGGTGCCGGGTGGGGGAGCGGCCCTGTCCCGCGCCCGCGCCGCGACCCTGGTCTCCCTGGCCTGCGGCATGGCGGCCACCCTGCTCCTGCCGGCGGTCGGCCTGACCCGGGAGCCGGACCGGTGGCGGCTGGCGGCGGGCACCGTCGGGCTGGTCGCGTTCGCGCTGGTCCTGGCGGTGGCGCTGTACGCCGCGGTGACGCCCGAACCGCCCGGTCGGCTGCGGCTGCGGCTCGGCTACGTCGGCGTGACAGTGCTCAGCGTGCCACTGGTGGCACCGGTCGCCGTCGGCGCGTGGCCCACCTGGGCTTGGCTCGGCGCGGCCGTCGTCGGGGGAGTCCCGTTGCTGGCTCCGTTGCGGGCGGCGGCACCAGCGGCGGCCGGTGTCGCCGCGGTCGCGGCGGCGGTCGCCGCCGCGACCGGAGCGTCGGTCGGCCGGGCGTTGTTGATCACCGGCGGCGTCGGCCTGAGTGTCGCCGCCGTGAACGGCTTCCAGGTGTGGTTCTTTCGGCTGCTCGTCCAGGCCGGACAGGGGCGGGCGGCGCAGGCCCGGCTGGTCGCCGCGCAGGAGCGGCTGCGTTTCGCCGGTGACGTGCACGACCTGCTCGGGCACCACCTGACCGTCATCGCGCTCAAGTCCGAACTGGCCGCCCGGCTCGCGGCGGACGACCCCGCACGGGCGGGCCGGGAGGCGGGTGAGGCGCAGCGGCTGGCCGCCACGGCCCTGACCGAGCTGCGCCGCACCGTGCACGGCTACCGTCGGGTCGACCTCGCCGAGCAGCTCACCGCCGTCGGTGAGGTGCTGCGCTCGTCCGGGGTGCGGTGCACGGTCGTACCACCGGCCGGCGAGCTGCCCTCGGAGGCGGCGATCCAGCTCGCGGCGGTGCTTCGCGAGGCCGGTACCAACGTGCTGCGCCACAGCCGGGCCGGCTGGTGTCGGATCGAGATCATCCAGGAGGAGCACGTGGCGCGGATGACCGTGACCAACGACGGCGTGACCGCCCCGGCGTTGCCGGACCGGCACAGCCACGGCCTGCGCGGTCTGGCCGACCGGCTGGCCGGGGCCGGCGGGCAGCTGCGCACCCGCTGCGCCGACGGTGTCTTCACCGTCGAGGCGACCGTGCCGACCGCCGCATGATCCGCGTTCTGCTCGCCGACGACGAGGAACTGATCCGTACCGCCCTCGCCGCGCTGCTCGATCTCGAGGCGGACCTGACGGTCGTCGCGCAGGCCGCCGACGGGGAGTCGGCGGTGACCGCCGCCCTCGCGCACCGGCCCGACGTGGCAGTGGTCGACCTGGCCATGCCCCGCCGGGACGGGTTCCAGGTGGCCGCCGAACTGGCCCGGGCGCTGCCGGACTGCGCGGTGGTCATCCTCACCGGCCAGGGTCGCCCGCCGCACCTGACCCGGGCGTTGGCTGCCGGGGCCCGGGGCTTCCTGCCCAAGGGCTCGCCCGGTGGTGCGCTGGCCGACGTCATCCGCCGGGTGCACGCCGGCGGCCGGTACGTCGACCCGGCGCTCGCGGCGGACGCGCTCACCATCCCGCCGTGCCCGCTGACCCCCCGCGAGTTGGAGACGCTGCGACTGGCCCAGGACGGGGCACCGGTCGCCTCGGTCGCCCGCCGTGCCCACCTGTCCAGTGGCACCGTCCGTAACTACCTGGCGATCGCCGTGCAGAAGCTGGGCGTCGACAGCCGGGCCGAGGCGGTACGCGTGGCCCGGGAGTGCGGCTGGTTGTGAACGCCGCAGGGTCATGTACCGAACGGTACATGCGGGTGGCGGTGGTGGCCGTAGCATGCCTGTCGTGACCGTCGCAGAGCCCGCCACAGGTCCGCAGGAGGCGCTCCTGCGGCGGGCGATCGCATGGTTCGCGGCCAACGGCGTCGGGGACACCAGCCTGCGTACCCTCGCCGCGCAGATCGGCACGAGTCACCGGATGCTCATCTACCACTTCGGCTCTCGCGCCGGGTTGCTCACCGCGATGGTCGAGGCCATCTGGCGGGACCAGCAGGAGTTTCTCGAGTCGCTGCCACGTGAGGCGGCCGACGACCCGTACGACGGGGCCTGGCAATTCTGGGTCCGGCTCGCCGACGACCGCGCGTTCGCGCCGTTGTTCTTCGAGATGTCGGCGGCGGCGATGCAGGGGCACGCGTGGGCGAGTTCGCTGCGTACCTGGATCGTCGTCTGGACCGACCGGCTCGGTCAGTTCTTCGAGGACGTCGGCCACCCGCCCGCCCAGGCCCAGGCTCAGGCGCGGATGGCGATGGCGATGACCCGGGGCGTGCTGTTCGAGCTTGCCCTGACCGGTGACCGGGCCACCGCCGACGCGACGATGGCGGCCTTTCTGGACTCGACGCGGCCGTCCCGCCGTGCCGGGTGACCTCGCCGCGGTGTGGCCGTGGTCGCGGCGGTGGGGTCACCCGCCCGTCGGCCCGGCACCGGTGACGTTGAGCGCGAGCGAGTAGACCGAGGTGGTTGCCGTCACGAACAGCACGTTGCGCTTGCGGCCACCGAAGGTGAGGTTCGAGCAGATCTCCGGCAGTCGGAGCTTGCCGAGCATGGTCCCGTCCTGGTCGAGACAGTGCACGCCGTCGTGGGCGGCGACCCAGAGCCGGCCCGCGCTGTCCAGCCGGATCCCGTCGAACGACCCGGCGTCACAGTCGGCGAGTACGCCGCGGTCGCGTAGCGCCCAGTCCGGTCCGACATCGAAGTGCCGCAGGTGCCGGCGCTGGGTGTCGACGATGTACAGCCGGCGCTCGTCCGCGGAGAACGCGAGACCGTTGGGCCGTTGGAAGTCGTCGGCTACCCGGTCCACGCGGCCGTCGGGTGAGCAGCGGTAGACGTGGCAGCCGTCCAGTTCCGGCTCCGCCCGGTGGCCCTCGTAGTCGCTGTCGATGCCGTAGCTCGGGTCGGTGAACCACAACGAGCCGTCCGCGGTCTCCACGACGTCGTTCGGACTGTTGAACCGCTTGCCGCGCCAGCGGTCCGCCACGACGGTCTGCGACCCGTCGGGCTCGGTGCGGGTCACCCGACGGGGTCCGTGCTCGCAGGTGACGACGCGGCCGCGCCTATCGAGGGTGCGGCCGTTGGCGTAGCCGGCGGGGGTCTGGAAGACATCGCACCGGCCGGACACCTCGTCCCAGCGCAGCACCCGGTCGTTCGGGATGTCACTGAACAGCAGGCAGCGCCACGCGGGGGAGTAGGCCGGCCCCTCCAGCCAGCGTCCGCCGTCGAACAGCCGCTGCACGACGTGGTCACCCCGCACCGCTCGGAACCGCTCGTCCAGTACCTCCCACTGGGTCGGTACCCGTTCGACGGTCGACATCGGCGTCACACCTCGCCGTGGCCGCGCTCGGCCAGGCTGGCGAAGGTCGCGGCCTCCTGCTCGAGCAGCCGTCGGGTCCGCCTGGCGAAGAGCACCCGCACGAGCCGGGAGCCGGGGCCGTCCCAGTCGATGCGCAGTTGCAGCCGGGTGGTGTCGCCCTCCGGATGCAGGACGTGCGTCGCCGTGGTCCGCACGCCCGCGGTGCGGGCTGCCCAGGTGAAGCCGGCCTCGGGACGCCAGTCGGTCACCTGGTACGTGGCGGCCGCCAGCCCTGGCTGGCGAACCAGGAAGCGACTCCCGACCGTGATCGGCCCGGGACCGTCGACCCGCCTGACCTCGTTGACGGTGGGTAACAACTCGGCCCAGCGATCGAGGGCGCTCACCGCTCTCCACAGGGAGGTGCGGTCGGCGCGAACGGGCTGATCAACCACTATCGACATGTACCGGATGGTACATGAGTGTTCAGTGTGGTCAACGCCGTGATTACCGCCTGAGTCGGGTGCGTGTCTGCCACTGCGCGACACGTGACATCTACGCCGCTTCTGCCACGCCTTAGAGGGATATAGGAGTGCTGCTCGCACTTATCCCGATTCGCGTGGTTACTGTCTGCAACAGGCGATCGTCGCACCGGCAGAGAGGACCGACCATGCGAGTGCCCAGCCGAAGCCCGGGACATCAGTCCGGTCCGCCTGTCACTCCGGCCCGACGTCGTCCGCGTGGCAGCGTACGCCCGCTCACCGCCGCCCCGCCCGACCTGGAGGCCTACCGCGAGGCCGTCGCCGAACTGCTGGTCGAGGTGGGTGCGCTCGCCCAGGCGGCCAGCACGAACGCCCGTCAGGTGCTGATCGACCAGCGACTGCGGGAGCCGGCCATCGCCAAGGTGCTCGAAGCGACCTCGCAGGGCCTGATCGGCGCCCGCGAGACCCTGCTGCTGGAGATGGCGCGGTACCAGCCGAACGCGCGCAGCTCCGCCGGCGACCTCGCCGCCCTGGTCCGCATCTACCTGCTGTCCCGCGTCGACGTGATGTGGTGGCGCGACGCGTCGACCTTCCTCACCGACACGGAGGTGCACCACAGCAC
Source organism: Micromonospora phaseoli (assembly GCF_900109115.1). Lineage (GTDB taxonomy): Bacteria > Actinomycetota > Actinomycetes > Mycobacteriales > Micromonosporaceae > Micromonospora > Micromonospora phaseoli. Next base: position 416,769 of record NZ_FNYV01000004.1, on the reverse strand, counting down.
CGAACTGGTCGACCTGGAATGGCTGCGACGCCGGGACCTGCTGCGGTTCCGCTACACCGAGCAGCCCCGCACGGTCGTCGGCCGGGGGGTACGCGCCGTGCGCCGTCGGATGTTGCCCGACGCCACCCCGCGTACCGCCGGGTTGCTCTTCCGCCGGGCCCGCCGTGAGGTGGTCGCCCTGCTCAACGACATCGGCCGGGAGTTCGCCGCCGCCACCCCGGCGGGCACCCCGCCGCTGTGGGTGACCAGCCTGGTCCGCAGCGCCGAGCACCAGTACCGGTTGCGGCGCCTCGGGTACGCCGCGATGGTGCCCAGCGGGCACTGCCTGGGCTGGGCGGCGGACGTGGAGATGGAGTGGTTCGGCCGCTTCGGCGTGCGGGACACCCTGGCCGGGCTGTTGCTGAGCAGGCAACGGGCCGGAGAGATCAACGTGGTCGACGAGGGGCAGGCGTGGCACATCTGTCTCGCGCCGTCCGCGACCCTGCGGCTGCGTCGGGCGTACGAAGCCGAGATGGGGATCTGAACGATGTGCGGAATTGTGCTCAGCCTCGGCCCAGAGGCCGATCCGGCGATCTTCCGGCGGATGCTCGGCACGCTCTCCCCGCGCGGTGAGGTCACCGAGACCCGGTACGAAAGCGGCCTGCTCGCCGGGGTCCGGCGGTTGCGGGTGGTGGACCGGGAACGTGCCGTGCAGCCGTGGGTCTCCGTCGGCGAGCGCTGGCTGCTCTGCTACAACGGCGAGGTCTTCAACCACCACGAGCTGCGCGCCGAGCTGACCGAACTCGGGCACGAGTTCCGCAGTGCCAGCGACACCGAGGTGGTGCTCGCCGCGTTCGAGCAGTGGGGTGACCAGGTGGTGACCCGGCTGCGCGGTGAGTACGCCTTCGCCATCGTGGATCGGGCCACCGGTCGGGCGTACCTGGCGCGGGATCCGCTCGGGGTGAAGCCGCTGTACTGGTCGCGCAGCCCCGGATGCCTGCACGTGGCGAGCGAGGTGAAGGCGTTGGTCCGGGTGGGCGCGCCGGTGGTCGAGGTGCCCCCGGGGCATCACGGCTGGGCCGACGCCGACCGGCAGGTCCGGCTGCGTCCGTACGTGGACCTGCTCGCGCTCGGCGCGGACCTGCCGATGGTGGACGACCCGGACGAGGCCGCCCTGCTCGTCCGTGCCGCCCTCACCGACAGCATCCGGGTGCGGCTGGACACCGATCTCACGGTGGGTGTGGTGCTCTCCGGCGGCCTGGACAGCTCGCTGGCGTTGCTGCACGCGGCACAGCTGCACCCGGACTGCGTCGCGGTCACCGTCGGGGCACCGGGCAGTCCCGACCTGGCGTACGCCCGGCGGTTGGCGAAGGACCTCGGGGTGCCACACGAGGTGGTCGAGCTGCGCCCGCGCGACATCCGGCTGGCCGACGTCCGGGAGGCGATCGGAGTCTCCGAGCTGACCGAGTACGGCGACATCATCAACGCGGTCGTCTCGGTGCCGATCTTCCGGCGGCTGCGGGACCTGGGGGTCAAGGTGGTGCTCACCGGCGACGGTTCCGACGAACTGTTCGGTGGCTACCCGATGTACCACGAGGTCGGGCCGGAGGCGTCCCGGCGGCTCTTCCTGCACAAGATCCGAAACCTGTGCCGTACGGAGTTGCAGCGCGTCGACCGGACGAGCATGGGTTTCGGCGTGGAGGCACGGGTGCCGTTCCTGGACCTGGCCCTGGTCGAGCTGGCGATGCGGCTGCCGATCGAGCTGAAGATGCGTGACGGTCAGGAGAAGTGGATCGTCCGCCGGGCCTTCGCCGACATACTGCCCGACTACATCCGGCGTCGGCCGAAGAACCCGATGTCGTACTCGTCGGGGCTGCACGAGCGGGCCCGGCTGTACAAGCCGCTCTTCGCCCGGTTGCACCGCTCGTTCGGGTACCACCTGCTGGAGCCGGTCCGCCGCGACTTCGACAGCGTGCTGATGCGCTGCGGCAACGACCTGGACGCCGCGCTCGCCGCCGGTCGGGCGCGGCCCGACTACACCGTGCTGGAACACGCCCGCGACCTGGTCGGCGCGGCGAGGTGGAATGCCACCCCGATGGTGCGCCGACTGGTCTCCCCGCGCCGCAACCGGGGTGACGAGGCACCGCTGCCCGGCTGAGCCGGTGCCCGCCCGGTCGGCGCACGGTTGACTCTGACACGGTGTCAGCGCCGACCGTGGAGGGACCATGTTCACCATCGGAGACTTCGCCAACCTGGGTCGGGTGTCGGTACGGATGCTGCGGCACTACGACAGCATCGGGCTGCTACCTCCGGCCGCCGTCGACCCGCGCAGCGGCTACCGCTACTACACCGCCGCCCAGCTGGGTCGGCTCAATCGGGTGATCGCCCTCAAGGACCTGGGTCTGACCCTGGAACAGGTGCGGGTGATCCTCGACGACGCCGTCGCTCTGCCGGAGCTGCGCGGCATGCTGCGGCTGCGCCGGGCCCAACTGGAGGCGCAGCTGGCGGCGGACACCGCCCGACTGTCCAGCGTCGAGGCGAGGCTCCACATGATCGAAACGGAGGGTCGGATGACCAGCCAGGATGTTGTGCTCAAAGAAATCCCGCCGGTCCGGGTCGCCGAGCTGAGCGCGGTCGCCCGCAGCTACGACGGCGCGGACATCGGCCCGGTGTTGACCCCGCTCTACCCGGAGCTGTTCCGCCGGCTGGATGCCGCCGGAGTCCGCCCGGTCGGGCCGGCGCTGGCCTGGTACGACCCGGCTGACGATGGTGAGGCCGTCGTCGTGCACGCCGGGATAGGGGTCGAGGTCGGCCCGACGGCGGCCCACGACTTCTCCGTGGTGGACCTCCCGGCGATGACGGCGGCGACGACGATCCACCACGGCTCGATGGACTCGGCCGACCTGAGCCTGCAGATACTGGCGCGTTGGATCGAGGAGAACGACTGGCGGACGGACGGCTACGCCCGCGAGATGTATCTGGAGTACTGGCCCGAGGAGGCTGACAAGGGCGTCACCGAGCTGCAACTGCCGGTGCGTCGGGCCTGAACGGACGGCCGCCTGCCCCTGGTGGTGGGCGGCCGTCCGGTCGCCAGTGTCAGCCGGTGAGCAACAGCGCGCCGACCCCGGCGAGGGTGCCGAGCACCGCCACGGCGGCGCTGGTCACCAGGAAACGGGCCACCGGGACCTGCACGCGGGCGGCCCGGCACCGCTCCAGCCACAGCAGCGTGGCCAGGGACGCCCACGGCAGCGCGAGCGGTCCCACGTTGGTGCCGACCAGCAGCGCGAGCAGTCGCTGCCGGTCGTCGACGGGCAGCACCGCCTCGCCGGCCAGGTAGGCGGGCAGGTTGTTCACCAGGTTGGCCAACAGCGCGCCGGTGGCGCCCGCCCGCAGCACGCCCAGCACCCCACCGTCGTGCCCGGCCAACCACGCCACCAGGTCGTTGAGCCCGTGTTGGCCGATGGTCTGGACAACCAGGAAGAGGCCGGTGACGAAGAGCAGTAGCCGCCAGGGCAGCAGCGCCGGGCGCAGCGTGCCGGGGGAGCGGATCGCGAAGCCGAGCACCAGCAGACCGGCCGCGATCGCCGAGGCGAGACCGACCGGCGCGCCGGCCAGGATCGCGCCGACGAAGAGCAGGCAGGCCGCGAGCGCGGTGCGATACAGCACCGGATCGGCCGGACGGTGTACCGCCGGTGCCGGGAACCGGCCGCCGGCCGGCCGGTCCCGGCGCCACCAGCAGTACCAGAGCAGGATCGTGGTGACCGCGAGGACCGCCAGCTGGGGCAGCCACATGACCTCCGCGTACGCCAGCGGGTCGAGCCCGATCCGGTCCGCGGCGAGCAGGTTGGTCAGGTTGGACACCGGCAGCATGAGGCTCGCCGTGTTGGCCAGCCAGACGGTGGTGACCGCCAGCGGTGCCACCGGCGTGCGCAGGGTGACCGCCAGGGTGAGCAGCACCGGGGTGAGCAGCACCGCGGTGGTGTCCAGGTTGAGCGCGATCGTGGTGGTGGCGGCGAATCCGACGCAGAGCGCGAAGAGCCCGGGCCAGCTGCCCCGGGCCGCGACGGCCAGCCGGGTGGCGAGCACGTCGAAGACGCCGGCCGCGGCGGTCAGCTCGGCGAGGACCACCACGGTGCCGAGGAAGAGCAGCAGCGGCAGGACCCGGCCGAGGACGGCGGCGGCGTCGGGGCCGGGCAGCAGTCCGGTCCCCACGCAGCCGGCCCCGGCCACGGCGAGCGCCACGGCGATCGCATCGAGCGGATGGGGCCGGCTGCGAGTAGCTCGGGTCGGGGCGGGCGGGGCATCCCCGGTGGAGGTCACGGCCCGGCATCCTGGCACGCCCTGGGTGCCCCGCCGGTTTCGGTGTCGTTGCAGGTGACGGCCGATACGGTCGGTAGCGGTGCCGGAGCCGCGACGGCGTCCTGCCGGCAACACCCGTGATCGGTGGTGCCGGCAGGACGCCGTCGGTCTGGCCCGCTCAGCCGGCGGGCGGGTACGGGTCGTCCCGGTAGGTGTACTCGGTCTCGATCTTCCCGTCCGCGGTGTGCACCACGAGCTGGCTGGGCTCGTTGCCGTGCGCCACCCCGCGCCCGGCCTCCACCGCCTGCTGCTTCGTGTCGTACGTACCGACGACGGTGCTGCCCTGCTCGACCTTCCAGCCGCCGCCGTCGGGTACCACGTGGTACTCGTTGCGCTTCATGTCACGACCCCTTTCCTGCGTGACGGACGAGGTACCCGTGACGGGGGAGAGGAAACGTGACCGCTGGTGCGGCTGTTGGCCTCCGCCGGTACGCGACCGGGCCCGGCCCTCCTGGCGTGCGGGAGGGCCGGGCCCGGTGGGGTGTGCTGGTCCTACCAGCTCAGGTAGCTGGGCTGGGTCTGGACGTTCAACTCGCGGTAGTGGACCAGTTTGGCCGTCCACGTCCGCCAGTCGTTGAGTTCGAGCACGTCCAGCCCCTTCTGGATGTCCGAGGAGTAGATGTGCCCGTTGTAGTAGTAGGCCGACCAGGAGCCACCCACGATGAGCTGGGTGTCCGACAGCGGCCCGCGCTCCCAGTAGCCGAGCTCCTTCGGCTTGCGGGAGTTGGTGAAGTCCCACACCGAGACGCCGCCCTGATACCACGCCTGGACCATGATGTCCTTGCCGAGCACCGGGATCAGCGAGCCGTTGTGCGCCACGCAGTTCTCGGTGGCGCTGTTGGTCCGCGGGATCTTGTAGTAGCTACGGAACTCCAGCTTGCGCTTGTCGCCCTTGCCGGTGAGGTCGTAGATGGCGTTGGCGCCGCGGTCCGGGCCGACGGCCTCGTTGCAGGTCGCGCCACCGCCGCCGCCCAGTTCGTCGGTGAAGACGACCTTGGTGCCGCGGTTGTTGAAGGTGGCCGAGTGCCAGAACGCGAAGTTGGTCGTGTCCCGCACCGTGTGCAGCACCCTCGGTGCCTCCCGCTTGCTGATGTCCAGCAGCACCCCGTCGCCCATGCAGGCGCCGGCCGCGAGGTCCTTGGCCGGGTAGGCGGTGATGTCGTGGCATCCGCTGGTCGCCGAGCCGCCGGTGCGACCCTCGTAGCCGCCGTCGGGGAAGAGGTTCGGCGTGGCCACGACCGCCGCGTCGGTCGGCTTTTTCAGCGGCACCTTGACGATGCTGATCGAGTCGTGCGGCGGCTGGCAGTCCGGGAAGGTGGCGTTCGGGCTGTACGAGGAGACGTAGAGGTAGACCGACTTCTTGTCCTTCGCCGGCACCAGGGTGTGGGTGTGCGAGCCGCACGCCGTCTCGACAGCCTTGATGTACCGAGGACTGGTCTTGTTCTTGATGTCGAAGATCTTGATGCCCTCCCACGATTCCTTGATCGTGGCGGACTGGGAGGTGCTGCTGCACGAGTCGTCGTTGCGGGACGCGTCGGTCGACAGGAAGAGCAGGTCACCGTGGACGGAGATGTCGTTCTGCGCGCCCGGGCAGAGCACCTGCGACACGATCTTCGGCTTGCTCGGCTTGGCGACGTCGTAGATGACGAAGCCGTCGTAGTTGCCGACGAAGGCGTACCTGCCCTGGAAGGCGATGTCGGTGCCGAGTGCCGCGGTGGTGTCGAACGGCGCCTGCTTCGGCAGGTTGGCGATCAGTTTGAGGTTGGGGCTGCTGGCGATCTCGTCGACACCGAGTGGTGCCTCGACGGCCGCGGTGGATTCGGTGCTCAGCTGCGAGACCGTCTGTGCGTTGCCGGGTGGGGCAACGGCGATACTGGTGAGGAGGAGCCCGGTGGCGGCCACACTGATGATGCGCAGTTGCCGCCCCCGTGGCAGGGTCAATCCGACCATCGGCGATGCCCTTCGAAAGGGGGATGACGATGGCCGTACCTTACTCCCAGAAGAGATTCATCGATGTGACCTGAGTCACATATGACCCTCGTCGTCGATGGATGCGATCGCTGCGACCTCGACCCTCACGGGGTGTGGCATGACCACGTGACGAGACGATCGCCGATCGTCGTCACATCGATCGCCGTGCCTGCGCGCCCCCGTCGGTCCTCGGCCCGCCGGTCCCGCATGGTGGTTCTGAGTCGTCGGAGGCAGCCCTCGGTGACCCTGGGCGGCCAGCCGTTCGAGGTGGCGGCCGTGGTCGTCGGCACCGGTTCGGGGGGCGTCGACGGTCCGCTGCCGGCGGACCACGTGGTCGAGCTGGTCGACGCCGACTTCACCCGGCTCTTTCCCGACGAGCGGGGCCAACTGGCGGAGATCGATCCGGCCGACGGGGTCTCCGCCGCCGCGGCCCGAACCGCCATCGAGGAGGTCCTGGTGGACTACCCGACCGTCAACCTGATGGACCAGGCGGCGTACAAGCGAATGCTCACCGGCACCGTGGACATGCTGCTGGCGTTCGTGGTGGCGCTGCTCGGGCTGGCGGTGCTCACCGCGCTGGTCGGCGCGGTGCTCGGTGTCGCGCTGGGCACCGCGGTCACCGCCGGGGCGATGGCGTTGCTGGCCCGGCTCGCCGGTGACTTCACGCTGGTCGTGCCGTGGGCACAGCTCGGCGGCGTCCTCGCCGTCGCGGTGCTGGCGGCGCTCGCCGCGTCGGTGCTGCCGGCCCGGCGGGCCCTGGCGCTGCCCGTGGTGGAGGCGCTCGCCGACCAGTAGCTGGGTTACAGGCGTTCGACGGTGGGGCCGGTGCAGCGGTTGCGGGTGTCGAAGACGTAGCGGGCGTGCCGGACGACCAGGTCGTAGTCGAACACGTCGTGGTCGGTGACCACCACCACGCCGTCGGCCGCGCTGACCTCGCGCTCGGTCAGGTCCACCGTCAGTACCCCGTCGGGGAGATGGTGTGCCTCGGCGTACGGCTCGACCGCGCGGATCTCCGCGCCGAGCTCCCGCAGCCGGCGGGCCACGTCGACGGCCGGGGAGTCGCGCATGTCCCCGGTGTTGCGCTTGTACGCCAGGCCGAGCAGGAGCAGCCGGGAACCGTTGACCGACCGGCCGGACCGGTTGAGCCCCGCCATCACCCGCTGCGCGACATGCTCGGGCATCTCGTGGTTGACGTCGTTGGCCAGCTCGATGAACCGGAACTGCCGGCCGAGTCGGCGCTTGACCTGCCAGGACAGGTAGCAGGGGTCGATCGGCAGGCAGTGCCCGCCGACGCCGGGTCCGGGCCGGAACGGCATGAAGCCGAACGGCTTGGTCGCCGCCGCGTCGATCGCCTGCCACACGTCGATGTCCAACTGGTGCGAGAGCATGGTCAGCTCGTTGACCAGAGCGATGTTGACCTGGCGGAAGGTGTTCTCGATCAGCTTCGTCAGCTCGGCGACCCGGGTCGAGTCCACCGGCACCGTACGCTCCACCAGCCGTCGGTAGAACGCGTCGACCCGGGCCAGCGAGGCGTCGTCCACGCCGGAGACCACCTTCGGGGTGTTCGTCAGCTGCCACGTCTGGTTGCCCGGGTCGATCCGTTCCGGGCTGTAGCCGAGGTGGAAGTCGCCGGGGCTGCGCAGCCCGCTGGCCGACTCCAGCAGCGGTCGCAACAGCTCCTCCGTGGTGCCCGGGTAGGTGGTCGACTCGAGGATCACCGTGCAGCCCGGCCGCAGGTACGGCCCGATGCCCGCGCCGGCCTGTTCCACGAAGCTCAGGTCGGGGGTGCCGTCGCGCAGCGGCGTGGGCACGGTGATGACGCAGATGTCGAAGTCCTTGGCCTCGGCGTACTCGGTGCTCGGGTGGTAGCGGCCGCTGGCCAGTGCCCGGCCGAGGCGATCGGCGGGGATGTCCGCGACATACGGCTCGCCCGAGGCGAGCCGCTTGACCCGGTCGGCGTCGACGTCCAGACCGACCACGTTCAGCCCGGCTTCGACGGCCCGCATGGCCAGCGGCAGACCGACGTAGCCCTGCCCGATGACGACCAACTTCTCCACGCGCACCCGAGCTCCTGAACAGTAGAAGATAACTGCTGGTGAGGAGCCTAGAGCGCAGTGTGGTGCCGTACGTCCGTTTCGGGGAATCAGGGGAGCGTGGGGCGGATGTGGCTCAGCCGCCGCCGTTGGTGATCTCGGTCGGCTCGGTCGTCGGCGGGTCGGAGGTCGGTGGCGGAGCCGACGTGGTGGGCGCGGCGCTGCTCCTCGTCGGCTCGGGGCTCGGCGTGGTCGGCTCCGGAGACTCGGGTGCGCTCGGCTCGGTGGGCTGTGGCGTGGTCGGCTCCGGCGACGTCGACTCGACGGGACCGGAGGTGGAGTTGGCCGGCTTCAGCGGCGGCACCCGGGCGGGGCTGCTCTCCTCCTGGCTCGGCGGCGCTTCCACTTCCGCGGTGGACTCGACGGTCGGCGCGGTGGTCGGCAGTTTGACCGCCGGGGTGTCGGCCTCCCGGGCGGCCCCGAGTGCGGCGCCGAGGGCCGTCAGTCCGACCAGCACGGCGGTGAGCGCGCCGACGAGCGTGCCGCGCCGCCGCCGGGCGGGTGGCGGGGCGTCCAGCATCGGCAGGTCGCTGCGGGTGTCCGGTCCCGCGTCACGCAGCGCCGAGGCGGCCGGGACCAGCACGGTGGGCAGGGAACTGTCCGAAACGGCGGCCCGCGCGGCCTCCGCCATCGCCGCACCGCTGCTGAACCGGTCGGCTGGATCCTTCTCCAGCGCGCGGCCGATCAGCACCCGCACCGCTTCCGGGATGTCGGACGGCAGCTCCGGCGGCGGGTCGTCGAGGTGCCGGACGGCGACCTGGAGCGGGTTGTCACCGGTGAACGGCGGACCGCCGGTCAGACAGCAGTAGCCGACCGCACCGAGCGCGTACAGGTCGGTCGCTCCGGAGACCGGACGTCCGGCGGCCTGCTCGGGGGCCATGTAGAGGGCGGTGCCGGGCACCGCGTTCGTGCTGGTGATGCTCGTCACATTTGTCGAGCGGGCCACGCCGAAGTCGACCAGCACGACCGTGCCGTCCTCCTGCACCAGCAGGTTGCTCGGCTTCACGTCCCGGTGCACGATCCCGCCGAGGTGCGCGGCGTGCAACGCCTGCGCGGCCTGCGCCACGACCGACATCGCCACGCCCACGTCCAGGCGCCCCTCGGCCTCGATCCGCTTGGACAGCGGCTGGCCGGTGACGAACTCCATCACCAGGTAGTCGGCCCGGCCGCCGCCGGGCAGATCGTCCTCGCCGCAGTCGAACACCTGCACGATGCCCGGATGGCGCAACGCCGCCATGATCCGAGCCTCCGCGCGGAACCGGGCGATGAAGTCGGGATCGGAGACCAGCGAGGGAAGCAGCACCTTGACCGCGACCTGCCGGCCGAGGATCAGGTCGGTCGCTCGCCAGACGTCGCCCATGCCGCCGGTGGCGACCCGCTCGTCCAAGCGGTACCGACCGCTGAGTACGACCTCCGATGACAACACGGCACCACCGTACCCACAGCGGGCACCAAAGGGCGCGCCGGCGGGTCCGGGCGTAGCGGCCGTCCCTCGCGACCTCGGTGCCTGGCCGTGACCTGTCGTACGCGGGGGGTCACGGCGCTGCCTCCGCCGAGCGTTCCGTCCGTTGTCCTGGCCGACCGTAGCGTCGCGGGCCCTCGTCCTGTTACGGCGAACCGCAGTCGAAACGGTAGACAATTCTCACTGCGAGTGTGGCCACCGAGGCTTGTCCCGGGCCGCACGGTGCTCCTAACGTTAGCCGGATCCGGTCGAGCCGGGGGGCACTCCGCTCGCGTGGTTGTGGTCTCCGGCGTCGTCGGGAAGGATCCGTCTCCGGGCCGTGGCGGTCCGGGACGAACGACGCGACGGGGGCCGGGTGCGGGAAGAGGTCCGGATCGAGGACCGCGCCGACGCCACGTCCGCGACCACCGGCGGACGGTGCGTGACGCTCCGGCGGTCAGGAAAGCGGCGCAGCCATGGCCGGTGAGTTGAGCGAGGTGGTCGCTGCCGCTCAGGCCGGCGACGAGGACGCCTTCCGCTCCCTGTACCGAAGCCTCCAGCCCGGCCTGCTGCGCTACCTGACGGCCCTGGTCGGGGTGGACGCCGAGGACGTCGCGTCGGAGACGTGGTTGCAGGTCGCCCGCGACCTGCCGTCCTTCACCGGTGGAGAGTTCCGGGCCTGGGTCGTCACCATCGCCCGCAACCGGGCCATGGACCACCTGCGTCGACAGCGTCGCCGCCCGGCCCTGCCAGTGCCGGTGCAGGAACTCAGCGAGTTGGCCGGGGACGCGGACACCGCGGAACGGGCCGGGGAGAGCCTCGGCACCGAGGCGGCCCTGGCGATGATCGCCAGCCTGCCGCCCCGGGAGGCCGAGGCGGTCCTGTTGCGCGCGGTGGTCGGGCTCGACGCGGAGACCGCCGGGCGGGTGCTTGGCCGCCGGGCCGGCGCGGTACGCACCGCCGCCCACCGGGGACTGCGGCGGTTGGCGGCGTTGCTGGACCAGCAGGGTGGCGCCACTGCGCCGTTCGTCGCGGAGGTGCCGCCGCAGCCCGACGCCCGGCGGCGCCCACGTGCCGGTCGCCCGCCGCAGACGCCGCAGACCGAGCCGGTGGACGGCTGACATGCGGGGACTGCGTCTGATGCTGCGCCGGTCGGTCCGGATCGATCACGACCGGCTGTTGGACGGTGCCCAGCCCGGGTCGCGCCAGTCGCCACCCGGTCCGCCGAACCCGCTCGCCGGCCTGTTGCGGGCGGCTGCCGCCCCACCCCGCGAGCGGGAACTCGCCGGCGAGGAGGCGGCGCTCGCGGCGTTCCGCGCGGCCCGTCAGGGCAGCCCGGTCGCCTCTCCGGGGGCCCGGTCGCCGCGTCGTCGGATCACGGCCGGTGCGGTGGCCTGGATCGCCGCGCTGGCGGCCACCGCTACCGCGGGCGCCGCCCTGGCCGCGTCCGGCCTGGACCGTCCCGAGCAGCCGCCAGCGCCGCGGCCTGCGGCCACCAGCCCGTCCGCGCCGAGCACCGACCCGTCCGCGCCGACGTCCACCCCGGGTGACGACGGGCGCACCGGTGACCCCGCAGGCGAGCCGACCGACCGCCCGAGCACCGACCCGTCCGGCGGTTCGACCTCCGGCACGCCGGCACCCGCCACGCCCTCGCCCAGCGGGTCGCCGCTGCCGGATACCGAGGCGTCCGGCTACGTCGGCCCCGGCAACTCGGCCAGCACGACCGACCGGACCGGTCTCTGCCGGGCCTACCTGGCCAAGTCGGAGCGGCAACGGGAGCGGGCCCTGCGGACCTCTGCCTTCGCCGAGTTGGTGGCCGAGGCCGGCGGTACGGAGCACGTCGAGGCGTACTGCCGGGATCTGCTGGCCGGATCGTGAATTCCGTTCGACGGTTGCCTGGCCCCTGATACAACGGTGAGGGCGGAGCTGTCGGCCCGGCGCGAATGTCACCGGGTCGGGTTACGGTGGTCGACGTTCCGCTTCGCGAAGGGAGCCGTTGCATGGTGACGTCGCCGGAGGTGGACCGAGTCCCGGTGTTGCGGGATCGCGCCGCCGCCGCTCGACACCTGGCCCGCATCTGCTTCAAGACCGGTCCACCCACGTACACCGGGGTCGAGCTCGAATGGACGGTCCACGAGACCGTCGACCCGGGCGATCCCATCGACGCCGAGCGAATACGCGCGGCGTTGGGGCCGTACAGCCCCACCACGCTGGACCCGACCAGCCCCGCCCTGCGACTGCTCCGGGGCAGCACGACGACCGTCGAGCCCGGCGGGCAACTGGAGATCTCCAGCCCGCCGCGAGCCTCCGTCGCCGCTCTGATCGAAGCCACCCAGGCCGATATCGACCAGGTCACCCGTCTGCTGGACGCCGCCGGTCTGACCCTCGGCCGCACGGGCATCGATCCGTACCGACACCCGCAGCCAGTGGTGGACACGCCGCGATACCGGACCATGCGCCGCGTCTTCGACCGGCAGGGACCGGACGGGCGGACGATGATGTACAGCACCGCCGGCCTGCAGATCTGCCTCGACGCCGGGCAGCCCGAGCAGTTCGCGGCCCGGTGGGAACTGGTGCACGCCGTCGGTCCGCCACTGCTGGCGGCCTTCGCCACCGCCGGTCGGCACGCGGGCCGGAACACCGGCTGGGCATCGGCCCGGATGGGGGCCTGGTCACGCATCGATCCGGCCCGCACCGCCCCGGTCTGGCGGCCGGGCCGGGCCGGCGCGGACCCGGTCGCCGCCTGGACCGCGTACGTGCTGGCCGCCCCGCTGCTCTGTGTCCGCCGCGACGACGGGGACTGGACGCCGCCGCTGGACGTGACGTTCGCCGACTGGGTCGACGGCGCGTTGCCCCGACCGCCCGACGTCGACGACCTCGAATACCACGTCAGCACGCTCTTCCCGCCGGTACGCCCACGTGGGTACCTCGAACTGCGTTACCTCGACGCGCAGCCCGGGCGGGACTGGATCCTGCCGCTGGCGGTGCTCGGCGCGTTGCTCAGCGGTCCCGACACCGTTGCCGCCGCGTCGACGGCGGCCGGGTCGGCGGCCGACCGCTGGCACGCCGCCGCTCGACACGGCCTGCGCGATCCCACTCTGGCCAGGGCGGCCGTCGACCTGTTCGACCTGGCCCGGGCGGCGCTGCCCCGGCTGGACCTGCCACCGGCCCTGCACGACGAGATCGACCAGGGGGTACGACGGCGGCGCGACGCCGCGGAGAGGAGTCACCGGTGACCGACACCATCACCGACCGGAGTTCCGAGGACCTACGTGGCCGGATCGCGGCCGAGCTGGAGCGGACCAGGGCGCGCACCGCCCTGTTGACCGAGGCGGTGGACGACGACGACCTGATGCGCCAGCACTCGCCGTTGATGTCGCCACTGGTCTGGGACCTGGCTCACGTGGGCAACCAGGAGGAGCTCTGGCTGGTTCGCGACGTCGGTGGGCGGGAGCCGGTCCGCTGCGACATCGACGACCTGTACGACGCGTTCAAACAGCCGCGCCGGGACCGTCCCGCACTGCCGTTGCTGCCACCTGAGCAGGCGCGGGCGTACGTGGCCACGGTCCGCGAGAAGGTGTACGACCTGTTGGACCGGGTGGCCTTCGACAGCCGCCGGTTGGTCGCCGACGGCTTCGCCTTCGGCATGATCGTGCAGCACGAGCAGCAGCACGACGAGACCATGCTGGCCACCCATCAACTGCGCGCCGGCCCCGCGGTGCTGCATGCGCCGCCGCCGCCCGAGCCGACCCGGCCGGTGCCCGGTGAGGCGCTGGTGCCTGGTGAGGTGCTGGTGCCCGGTGGTCGGTTCGTGATGGGCACCGACACCGACCCGTGGGCGTTGGACAACGAGCGCCCGGCCCACCAGGTCGATCTGCCCGCGTACGTCATCGACGCCGCACCGGTGACCAACGGGGCGTACCGCGCGTTCATCGCCGACGGCGGGTACGACGATCCCCGCTGGTGGACCGAGGCGGGCTGGCGGCACCGTCGCCAGGCCGGGCTGAGCGCGCCGATGCACTGGCGACGCGACGGCGACGGGTGGGCGTACCAACGCTTCGGGCGGTGGGACCGGGTCCGCGACGACGAGCCGGTGGTGCACGTCTGCTACCACGAGGCACAGGCGTACGCCGCCTGGGCGGGCAGGCGGCTGCCGACCGAGGCGGAGTGGGAGAAGGCGGCCCGCTGGGACCCGACGACCGGCCGTTCCCGCCGCTATCCGTGGGGGGACGACGAGCCGACCTCGGCGCACGCCAACCTGGGCCAGCGGCACCTGTGGCCGGCGCCGGTCGGCGCCTATCCCGCCGGCGCCTCCCCGTTGGGGGTGCACCAGCTCATCGGTGACGTGTGGGAGTGGACGTCGACGCCGCTACGGGGGTACCCGGGCTTCGCGGCCTTCCCCTACCGGGAGTACTCCGAGGTCTTCTTCGGCGACGACTACCAGGTCCTGCGCGGCGGTTCGTTCGGCACCGACCGGGCCGCCTGCCGGGGCACGTTCCGCAACTGGGACTACCCCATCCGCCGGCAGATCTTCAGCGGCTTCCGGTGCGCCCGGGACGCCGCCCCGGGGGAGGCTCAGCGGTGACGGTCGTGGACCGGGTCGCCTGATGTGCCGGCACCTGGCGTACCTCGGACCACCGGTGACCCTGCGGGAGCTACTGTTCGACCCGCCGCACTCGCTGCTGCGGCAGTCCTGGGCACCGCGCGACATGCGCGGCGGTGGCACGATCAACGCCGACGGCTTCGGCGTGGGCTGGTACCCGGGCGGTGACACCCCGGTGCGGTATCGACGTGCCCAACCGATCTGGAGCGACCCCACCATCGCCGAACTCGCGGCGGCCACCTCGGCCGGTGCGGTGCTGGCCGCGGTCCGCTCGGCCACGGTCGGCATGGCGGTCGTCGAGGCCGCCGCCGCGCCGTTCGCCGAGGGGCGCTGGTTGTTCAGCCACAACGGCGTGGTGCGAGGTTGGCCGGACTCGATGGTTCCGCTCGCCGCCGCGCTGCCCGTGCGGGATCTGCTCACCCTCGACGCGGCCACCGACTCGGCGCTGCTGTGGGCGCTGGTCCGTGATCGGCTGCGGGCGGGGGCCGCGCCGGCTGAGGCGATCACCGCGACGGTCAGCGCGGTGGTGGCGGCGGCTCCCGGCTCGCGACTCAACCTGCTGCTCACCGACGGGCAGACGGTGGTCGCCAGCGCGGTCGGGCACGCCCTGTCGGTGCGCGCCACGCCGGCCTCGGTGCTGGTGGCCTCCGAACCGCACGACGACGAGCCGGGCTGGCGGGAGGTGCCCGAGGGGCAGCTCGTGGAAGCCACCGTGACCGAGGTACGTCAGCGTGCGCTGACGTGGTGAACCGGCCCGACCGCATCCGACGGGCACGACGGAAGGGGAACCAGATGGGCGCCGAGCCGCTCGAGATCCACCTCGACGACCAGGACATCGCTCGCAGCCTGCGACGGGACGTGCGGGTCGGGCTGACCGCGCGGGAGAAGTGGCTGCCGCCGAAGTGGTTCTACGACACCCGGGGCAGCGAGCTGTTCGACGAGATCACCCGGCTGCCCGAGTACTACCCCACCCGGGCCGAGCGCGCCGTGCTGGCGCAACGGGCGGCCGAGATCGTCGAGTTGACCGGGGCCAAGACCCTCATCGAGCTTGGTTCCGGGTCGTCGGAGAAGACCCGCCTGCTGCTGGACGCCTTCACCCAGCATGGCGACCTGGGTACGTTCGTGCCGCTGGACGTGTCGGTCAGCGCCCTGGAGGGCTCCACCGCCGCCCTCGCCGCCGACTACCCCCGGCTGCGGGTACGTGGCATCGTCGGGGACTTCACCCGTCACCTGGACCGCCTGCCGACCGGCGGGCGGCGGCTGGTGATCTTCCTCGGCGGCACCATCGGCAACCTGCTGCCCGGCGAACGGGCCGGGTTCCTCGCCGGGATGCGGGCCGCGTTGGAAGCGGGTGACTGGCTGCTGGTCGGCACCGACCTGGTGAAGGACCCGGCGGTGATCGTGCCCGCGTACGACGACGCGGCGGGAGTGACCGCCGAGTTCAACCGCAACGTGTTGCGGGTGCTCAACCGGGAACTCGGCACCGACTTGGACCCGGAGGCGTTCAGCCACGTCGCCCGCTGGGATCCGGAGCAGGAGTGGATCGAGATGCGGCTGCGGGCCGAGCGGCCGGTCCGGGTCCGGGTGCTCGACCTGGACGTCGGCTTCGCCGAGGGGGAGGAGTTGCGTACCGAGGTGTCGGCGAAGTTCCGCCCGGAGGGGATCGCCGCCGAACTGGCCACGGCGGGCTTCCGCGCCGAGCGGTTCTGGACCGACCCGGACGGCCTGTTCGGGGTGACCCTGGCGCAGGCCGACTGAGCCGTCCGGCGGCGCGAGTGGGTCTCCCCCCGCCGCGCCGCAGCGGGCTGGGGCGGGTAGGCTGGCGGCAGCGAAGGGGAGTAGCCCGCAACGTCGTGGTCGACATACTGGTGCGTTCCGCATCCGGCCACGTGGCCTCGTTCCACGAGGCGGGCGAGACCTTCGACCCAGGCTTGACAGCCGGGTCGAGGGCCTCCCCGTTCCTCCTCCCGGCCTGATCCGGAAGGACACCATGGAGGGCTTCCTCGTCGCGCTGGCGGTCAGTTTCGGCGTGATCTTCGTTGCCGAGCTGGGCGACAAGTCCCAGCTGATGGCCCTGGCCTTCGCCACCAGATATCGCACCGTGCCGATCCTGATCGGCATCACCGTCGCCACCGCCGTGGTGCACCTGGCCTCGGTGGCGATCGGCGTCGGCCTGGGCGCCGCCCTGCCGACCGGCTGGATCTCGCTGTTCGCGGGTCTGGCCTTCATCGGCTTCGGCCTGTGGACCCTGCGGGGGGACACCCTCACCGAGGAGGAGAAGCGCAAGGCCGCCAAGGGCGGCAAGTCGGCGGTGCTGGCGGTCGGCGTCGCGTTCTTCCTCGCCGAGCTGGGCGACAAGACGATGCTCGCCACGATCACGCTGGCCACCCAGTACGGCTGGTTCGGCACCTGGGTCGGCTCGACCATCGGCATGGTGGCCGCCGACGCGTTGGCCATCGTCGTGGGCCGGCTGCTCGGCCGGAAACTGCCGGAACGGACCATCAAGTACGGCGCCGCCGCGCTCTTCGCCATCAGCGGCGTCTGGTTGCTCGTCGAGGCGGTCGCTCAGCTGCGCTGAGGCGTCGCGCGCAGACTACCCGGGCACCGGCCGGGTAAGGCGCGAAGGTGGACGTCGAGGGGAGCCTCCGTCACGGTCATCACCTGGTGGTGACCGCGGTGGAGCTCGTCGGTGTGGTGGTGATCGTCGTCGGGGTGGTCTGGGCGGCGCTGCGGTTCGTCATCGACGGGTTGCGCCATCGTGATGCCGCGGTGTTCACCCGGATCCGGCTCTCCCTGGGTCGCTTCCTCGTCCTGGGGCTGGAGTTCCAGCTGGCGGCGGACATCCTGCGTACCGCGCTGACGCCGACCTTCGCGCAGATCGGCCAGCTCGCCGGCATCGCGACCATCCGGACCGTGCTCAACTACGTCCTGGCTCGGGAGATCGCCCAGGAGCAGCGGCAGGTCGGCCAGCCGGAGCGGGCGGGGTGACCGGGCTGACCGGGACGCTGTCCGCCGTGGTCACCGCCCTGGGTGTGCTCGCCGCGGCGATCGCGTTGGTCTCCACCGGTTCCCGGTCGACGGCCCTGCAGGTGCTGCTCGACATGCTCGTGGCCGCCGGCCTGTTACGGCTGACCGGGGAACCGTCCCTGCCACAGTTGGCTGGAGTCGTGGTGATCATCGCGCTGCGCCTACTGCTGCGCACCGCGTTGGTACAGGATTTCCGGCGGTTGCGGCCGACGGATGCCGGACGCCCGGCCGAGCAGGTCGGCCGGGCGTCCGGGGCGTGAGCACGGGCCGGTCAGCCGCCGGGCTTCTGGTAGACGTCCGGCACGCCGTCCTGGTTGAGGTCGACCTGCTCCTTCAACGCGATCGCCCGGTACACCTTGTTGCGCTTGCGTAGCACCACGGTGGCCAGCAGAGCGGAGATCAGCGAGCCGGCCAGCACCGCGGCCTTCACGTTGTCGCCCTCGACGCCGTCGGAGCCGAAGGCCAGCTCGCCGATCAGCAGCGACACGGTGAAGCCGATACCGGCCAGGAAGGACACGCCGAGCAGATCCGACCAGGTGATGTCGTCGTCCAGGCTGGCCCGGGTGAATCGGGCCAGCAGGAACGTGGAGCCGACGATGCCGACGCACTTGCCGACCACCAGGCCGAGCACCACGCCGAGGACGATCGGGTCGGTGACCAACGCGCCCAGGTCCGCGCCGCGCAGCGAGACCCCGGCGGCGAAGAACGCGAAGACCGGTACGGCGAATCCGGCCGAGATCGGCCGCCACTTGTGCTCCAGGTGCTCGGCGAGGCCGGGCCTCGGGCGACGACCGTCGCCGCCCTTGCCGGCGAGCACCGGCACGGTGAAGCCGAGCAGCACGCCGGCCACCGTGGCGTGGACACCGGAGGAGTGCACCAGCGTCCAGGCCACGAGCGCCAGCGGGATGAGCGCCCACCACCAGGTGCGGCGGCGCTGCACCAGCAGACCGAACAGGGCGATCGGCACCAGGGAGCCGAGCAGCGGGAGCACACTGAAGTCGTCGGTGTAGAAGATCGCGATGATGGTGATCGCGAGCAGGTCGTCGACCACGGCCAGGGTGAGCAGGAAGGCACGCAGTCCCTGGGGCAGGTAGGCCCCGATGACGGCCAGCACCGCCAGGGCGAAGGCGATGTCGGTGGCGGTCGGGATGGCCCAGCCCCGTACCCCCTCGCCGCCGCCGGCGACGCTGACGCCGACGTAGATCAGCGCCGGTACCACCATGCCGCCGATCGCCGCCACCACCGGCAGCGCCGCCCGGCGCGGGTCGCGCAGCTCACCGGCGACGAACTCGCGTTTCAACTCCAGCCCGACCACGAAGAAGAAGATCGCCAGCAGGCCGTCGGCGGCCCAGGCGGTGAGGTCGAGGTCGAGGTGCAGGGCCTCGCCGCCGGACCAGGGCACCCACCGTCCGAGCTCCGTGTAGGCGTCGCCCCAGGGTGAGTTCGCCCAGATCAGCGCGGCTACGGCACCGAGCAGCAGGAGCACACCGCCAACGGTCTCGGTGCGCAGCACGTCGGCCAGGAAGCGGGCCTCCGGCCAGGAGGTACGCGCGAAGAGACGGCGCACGCCGCGGGGCTCGGGGGGAGGGGTCTGGTCGGTCATGCGTGGTGTCTCACTTCGTCGGTCGGAGGGCAGCACGGGGTCGTCGCCGACCAGGCTTCCCGGCACACCCGTGCGAAACCCTATCCAGTGCCGACGGTCGTCGCGAGCGGGGTGACGGCGAGTCTTCCCACATCGCGGTGGCGGGCCGCCCGTACCGCTCCACGAAGATGCCGCGATTTTTCGGTGCCCGAAGCGATTCCGACGGACCTCCGGTCCGGTTGGTTATTCCGGGCAGGGTCCGCTACGTAGAAAATACCTAACTCCGGACATAAGCCGCACGAGCCGCTTTAATGGTTTCACGAGATTGAATCGACCTTGGGGGTTTTCGTGAATTTTATTGGCGTTACCGGCCCGGTACGGAGGCCAGCCTGATGGACCTGTACCGCCAACTACGAGTCGTGCGCCGGCACTGGTGGATCGTCCTGGTGACCCTCATCGTTGCCCTGGGAGTGACCGCTCTGGTGACCGTCCGGGCCCAGCCCCGCTACGTTGCCTCCGTCACCTTCTTCGTCACCATGCCGAGTCAGGGCGTCACAGACGCCTACCAGGGCAGCCTCTTCCTCCAGCAGCGTGTGATGTCCTACGCGGAGTTGCTGACCAGCGACCGGCTGGCGCAGGCCGCGGCGGCCGACAGGCAGCTCGGGTTGACCTCCGAGGAGATCCAGGGTCGGGTCAGCACCTCCACCGAGACCGGCACGGTCCTGCTGCGGGCGTCGGTGACCGACACCGACCAGACCCGGGCGTTGCGGGTGACCGAGGCGCTCTCGGCCAAGTTCGTCGAACTCGTGCAGAAGGTCGAGACACGGCCGGACGGCAGCCCCGGTCCGATCAAGATCGAGGTCGTCAGCGGGCCGCGGGTCACTCCCACCCCCGTCTCGCCGAAGCCGCTCCGGAACGCCGCCATCGGTACCCTGCTCGGCCTGCTGCTCGGCGTGGGCCTGGCGATCCTGCGCGACATGGCCGACGTGCGGCTGCGCAACGCCGCGGGTCTGCAGCGGGTGACCGGCAGTCCGCTGCTCGGCGAGATCCCGCTCGACACCACCGCGCGGTCGGCCCCGCTGATCGTCGGTGCCGCCGCGAACTCAGCCCGGGCCGAGGCGGTCCGCAAGCTTCGGACCAACCTGCGCTTCGTCGACGTGCACGAGCCGGCGCGGGTGATCGCGGTCACCAGCGCCCTGCAGGGCGAGGGCAAGACCACGATGTCGTGCAACCTGGCGATCGCCCTCGCCGAGGCGGGCTGGCGGGTCCTACTGGTCGACGCCGACCTGCGCCGGCCGAAGGTCGGCGACTATCTGGGTATCGACTCCGGAGTCGGACTGACCGACGTGCTGGTCGGTGACGTGCTGGTCGGCGACGTGGTCCAGCGGTGGGGCGACAAGTCGCTGCTCGTGCTGCCCAGCGGCTCCGCACCGCCCAACCCGAGCGAACTGCTCGGCTCCAAGGCCATGTCGGAGCTGCTGCTGGCGCTGCGCGAGTCCGCCGACATCGTCATCATCGACACCGCGCCGCTGCTGGCGGTGACGGACGGTGTGGTGGTCGCCGTGCAGGCCGACGGGGCGCTGCTGATCAGCCAGCAGGGCCGCACCTCCCGGGCCCAGGTGGCCGCGGCGGCCCGGGCGCTGCACTCGGTGTCGGTACGGCTGCTCGGCTGTGTGCTCAACATGGCCAAGGTGCCCAAGGCCGACGCGTACCAGTACGAGGCCTACCGGGTGGCGACCGGGACGATTTCGTCGTCGATGCCGGCGGACCGGGCCGCGGGTGGCCGCCACGCCAAGCGGGCCGCCGCCCGTGAGGCCAGTGAAGTCAGCGAGGTCAGCGACCACACCCAGGAACTCACCCGGCTGCCGCGATGAGGGTCGCCAGGGGGCGCAGGGACCGGTCGATCTCCTCCGCGCAGCGGCGGAAGTCGGCCCGCGTCCCGCCGACGGGGTCCCGTAGGTCGTCGTCGTTGGCCGGGGCGGGCTGCAGTCGCCCTCGGGCCAGACTGGCCGCCGCGACCGCGGCGGCCAGCGAATCGTCGAGAGCCTCCGTCGGTGGCTCGACCGCTGCCGCGAGCCGGCCGAACTGGCGCAACGTGAAGGTGTGGTGCAGCGCCGCAGGCGCCAGCGCGGTGCAGATCGACCGTTGGCGGCGGGTGGCGGTGAGCACCAGCGCAGCGCTGGTGAGGTGTTCGGGGGCGAGCCGCCGGGTGCGGAACGTCGCCGGGTCCTCTCCGGTCTCGGCCGCGATCTCCGCCGCGTACGGGTGCATGGTCCCACCCTCCAGGGCGTCGGTGCCGGCGCTGCTCACGCTCACCGGCTGCCCGGCGAGCAGGCGGCGGGCGGCGTACTCGGCCATCGGCGACCGGCACAGGTTGGCGTGGCAGACGAACAGCAACCCGTTGACCATCGGGAACCCTCTCGACGACGCGGTCGCGGGCGGTAGCGCCGCGACGGGGGGCGGAGGCCCTCGGCGCCCGCCCCAGGAGGGGTTGCCCGCATCGTACGCAGCCATGGTGCCTCCGGTCCCGGCCGCCGCGCCGGACCGGTGGGCCGGGAAGGGGGTGCGGCGGTGCGCATCGGCATCCTGACATACCACTTTCCGCCGGAGCCGGCGTTCCTCCCCGGCAGCCTGGCCGAGGAGTTGGCCGCCCGAGGCCACGAGGTGCGGGTGCTGACCGGCTTTCCGGACTACCCCGGCGGACATGTCTACCCGGGCTGGCGTCAGCGCTGGCACCACGAGAGCCGCAGTCGAGGGCTGACCGTGCGGCGGGTGCCGCGCTACCGCACCGGTGACGGCGGCCCACGCGGCCGGTTGGCCTCCTGGCTCTCGTTCGCCACCAGCGCGGCGCTCGTCGGGCGTCGGTACCTTGCCGATGTCGACGTGCTGTACGTGTACCAGCCGCCGGACACGGCGTTTGCCTCGGCGGCCCTGCTGCGACGGCTCGGCCGGGTGCCGGTCGTGCTGCACGTGCCGGACCTGTGGGCCGGGGATGTGCCAGTGGGCGCCGAGGAGGACCGATGGGCGGCGCGGGCCCGCGCGGCCATGCTCCGCACCTACCGGGCGGCGGGCGCGATCGCGGTGACCACCCCGTCGCTGCGCGACGCCGTCGTCTCGGTCGGTGCCGACGCGGACCGGGTGCGGGTGGTGCTCAACTGGACCGAGGAGCGGATCTTCCAGCCGGCCACGGCGAGTTCGGCCGCGCGCCGGCTGGTCCGCCGGGACGAGCGGTGCGTGTTCATGCACGCCGGCACCATCGGGCCCAGGCAGGGGCTGGAGACGGCGGTACGTGCCGCGGCGGCGTTGGACAGCAGCATGGACCTGGTCCTGGTGGGCTCGGGTGTGGACGAGCGGCGGGTGCGGGGGCTCGCCGCCGAGCTGGGCGCCGACAACGTGCGCTTCGTCGAACGGCGCTCGCCGCTGGACATGCCCGAGTTGTACGCCGCCGCCGACTACCAGTTGGTCGTCCTGCGTGATCTACCGGCGTTGCGCAGCACCGTGCCGGCCAAGCTCCAGGCTGCCCTCTCCTGTGGCTCGCCGGTGGTCGCCTCCGCCGGTGGGGACACGGCCGCCCTGGTCGAGCGGGCCCGGGCCGGGCTTTCCTGCCCGCCGGAGGACTGGGCCAGCCTGGCGGACCGGTTCTGGCTGGCGGCGCACATCCCCGCGTCGGCGCGGGCCGAGATGGGCCGGCGTGGGCGGGAGGCGTACCTGCGGGAGATGTCCTTGTCGGCCGGGGTGGATCGGATCGAGGGACTGCTGCGGGAGGTCGCGGCGGCCGGCAACGTCCGGCAGAACCTGAATCATGACCGAGTTTCTCATAACGCCTAATGCCGTCATTGGCACCTTATTCCGGTCGTTAAGTGTTAAGAACAATATGGTCTTCTGTCCGTTTTGAGATTGGAGTGTGGTGTGACCGAGAGCGAGAGTCCGCGTCGGCGGCGCAGCCGTGCCCGCCGGCGCCGTCGTGCCCGGCTGCGCCGCGCCCTGCTCACCACGCTGGTGGTCAGTTCGCTGCTGCTCGGCCTCGCCGGTTGGGTTGGCTTCCGGGCGTGGCAGGCCCGTGGTCACCTGGTCAACGCGGCTGGACTGGCCGGTGAGCTCAGTGCCCACCTGGTCGGCGGCGACACCGCTCGCGCGCAGCGGACGCTCGCCGCGTTGCAGGAGCAGTCCGGTGCGGCCCGGCGGGCCACCGGGGATCCCGGCTGGTGGCTCGGCCGGCAGGTGCCCGCCGCCGGGGCGAACTTCTCGGTGGTCCGGCAGATCGCCGTCGCCATCGACGATCTCGCCCGGCAGGCGTTCCCGGCGTTGCTGCGCGTAGACCTCGGTGGCCTGGTGCCTCGGGAGGGGCGGTTGGATCTGACGGGGCTGCGGGCCGTCACCGACGACCTGGTCGCGGTGGACGCGACGGTGCAGCGGACCCGGACCGACCTGGCCGGGATCCCGGGTGACCGGCTGGCCGGGCAGGTTCGGCGGGGGCTGGAGGAGCTTCGCGGCGAGATCGACAAGCTGGCGGCGATGACCTCTGCGGCCGACCGGGCCAGCCGGCTACTTCCACCGTTGCTCGGGGTGGACGGCCCACGGCGATACCTGCTGGTATCGCAGAACTCCGCGGAGCTGCGGGCCACCGGCGGCATGTTCGGCGCGTACGCCGTAATCGAGGCGGAAAAGGGCCGGATCAAGATGGGCGCCCAGGGCAGCAGCTCGAACCTCGGCCATTTCGTCACGCCGCTGAAGATCCCGGCGGAGCAGCGTGCCCTATGGGGGGAGCTGCCCGGCATCTATCCCGCGGACGTCAACCTCAGCCCGCACTTCCCGACCGCCGCGTCGCTGTACCGGGAGATGTACCGGCGGTACAGCGACGAAACCGTCGACGGCGTCCTTGCCGTCGACCCGGTGATGCTGTCTTACCTGCTGCAGGCCACCGGGCCGGTGCGGGTTCCGGGCGGAGTGTCGCTGAGCGCCGAGAACGTGGTCAGGACCCTGCTCAGCGACGCCTACCAGCGGATGAGCCCGAAGGAGCAGGACGGCTTCTTCGCGGCTGCGGCGGCCACGGTCTTCGACACACTTTTCTCGAGAAACGTCCACCCGAATGGCTTGTTGTCCGCATTCGACCGCTCTATACGCGAAGGTCGGATATTGTTCTGGAGTGCCCGACCGGAGGAACAGCGGATGTTCGGTGACAGCCGGATGGCCGGGACGCTTCCGGAACAGGACACCGTGCCGACGGTCGGCGTGTTCCTCAACGACGGCAGCGGCGCGAAGCTCGGCTACTACCTGCGGCAAACTGCCGACTTGGTGGTCGGCGACTGCCACGCCGACGGCCGCCGGGAGCTGAACCTTCGGGTGACGCTCCGGTCCACCGCACCGGCGTCAGGGCTCAGCGAGTCGGTCCTCGGCCTAGCGCAGGCAGGAGACCCGTACACCGTCCGGACACTCGTCTCCGTGTACGGCCCGGCCGGCGGGGCGGTGCTCGACACCCGCCTCGACGGTGCCGAGACCTCGGTGGGCAACGGCACCGAGCGGCGCCGGCAGGTCGCCACGGTGAATGTCGAGGTCGGACCGGGTGGGATCCGAACGCTGGAGGTCTCACTGCTGACCGGCAAGACGGACAGCGGAGCGGCTGATCTATGGCTGACGCCGACCGCCACCCCATGGACCACCCATGTTGTTACCGCACCAAGCTGTTCTCAGTAGGAGGGAACGAACCATGCGGCTATCCCGCATCATCATGGCACTCACGGTCGGTCTGGCCGTAGTGGCCGTGCCGACCACGGCGGGGGCGGCACAGCCGCAGCCGGCGCCAACAGTCACCGGTACGCCCCAGCCACCGCCCTACCCGCCGGTGCTCGCCTCGCTGACGGTGAACCGACCCACCATCTTCCTCGGTGAGACGGTCATCCTCACCGGCCGCAACTATGGGCCGAACGAGACGGTGGACATCGTGGTAACGGTGACACCGCTGGCGGCACCGGCCGCCGGCACGGCCCGCCGTAGCGACGGCAGCACCGTCGCCATGACACCGGTCGCCTTCCAGGCCAGCGCGCCGCTGAGCTTCACCGCCCAGACCAACTCCGAGGGTGTCTTCACCCGTAGCTACACCCCGTCGGTGACCGGTCTGCTCACGTTCACCGGCACCGGCCGGGAGTCCGGGCGCACTGCGTCGACCGAGCTGCGGGTGCTGCGCAAGAAGAAGCCGCACCTGCCGGTCACCGGCAGCAGCCTGGACACGCCGATGAAGGTCGGTGGCGGGCTTGTCGCCACCGGTATGGTCCTGCTGCTCGGCACGGTGCTCTGGCGGCGGCGCAACCGCTTCGGTGCGGGTGGCGTGCACTAGTCCAACCCTCCGGGCAGGGCCCGGACCGAATTGATACCGGTGCCCGCCGTTCCCTCCGGCGGGCACCGGTATCCGTCTGTCCACCCTTGTCCGGGCCTAGACCAGGCCGTGTGCCAGCATCGCCTCGGCGACCCGGCGGAACCCGTCGATGTTGGCTCCGGCCACATAGTCACCCGGCAGGCCGTACTCCTCGGCGGTTGCCCAGCATCGAGTGTGGATGTCCCGCATGGTCTCGTGAAGCCGCTGCTCCGACTGCGCGAAGGTCCAGGATTCCCGGCTGGCGTTCTGCTGCATCTCCAGGGCGCTGACCGCCACCCCACCGGCGTTGGCCGCCTTGCCGGGAGCGAACCGCACGCCGGCCCGACCGAGGATGCGCACCGCCTCGGGGGTGGTCGGCATGTTCGCGCCCTCCACCACCGCGGCACAGCCGCCGGCGACCAGCCGCGCCGCCTCCGCGCCACCGATCTCGTTCTGGGTCGCGCACGGCAGGGCCAGGTCGCAGGGCACCTCCCACGGGGTACGGCCGGCGACGGTGACCGCGTGCGGCACCTGGAGCACGTAGTCGGCCAACCGGCCGCGGCGTCGCTCCTTCAGCTCCCGCAACACGTCGAGGTCGATGCCCTTCTCGTCGAGCAGGTACCCGGTGGAGTCGGAGCAGGCGACGACCGTGCCACCGAGCTGGTGCACCTTCTCGACGGCGTAGATCGCCACGTTGCCGGCGCCGGAGACCACCACCCGCTTGCCGTCCAGACTGTCCCCGGCCTGCCTGAGCATCTCCTCGGCGAAGAAGACGGCGCCGTACCCGGTGGCCTCGGTACGGGCCTGCGCGCCGCCGTAGGACAGACCTTTGCCGGTGAGTACCCCCGACTCGTACCGGTTGGTGATCCGCTTGTACTGACCGAACAGGTAGCCGATCTCCCGGCCGCCCACCCCGATGTCGCCGGCCGGCACGTCGGTCTGCGCGCCGATGTGCCGGTGCAGCTCGGTCATGAAGCTCTGACAGAAGCGCATCACCTCGCGGTCGGTGCGTCCCTTCGGGTCGAAGTCCGCGCCCCCCTTGCCGGCGCCGATGGGCAGCCCGGTCAGCGCATTCTTGAAGATCTGCTCGAAGCCGAGGAATTTCACGATGCCCAGGTAGACCGACGGGTGGAAGCGCAGGCCGCCCTTGAACGGGCCGAGGGCGCTGTTGAACTCGACCCGGAACCCCCGGTTGACCCGGATCCGACCACGGTCGTCCTCCCAGGGGACCCGGAAGATGATCTGTCGCTCCGGCTCGCAGATCCGCTCGACGATCCGGGCGTCCGCGTACTCCGGGTGCCGGTCCAGGGCCGGCCCGATGCTCTCCAACACCTCCCGCACGGCCTGGTGGAACTCGGGCTCACCCGGGTTGCGGGCGACCACACTGGCGAACACCGACTCGACCGTCTCCGGCATCACCGACACGTCCCTTCCATTGCGGCCCGGCGCCGTTGCCGAACCTCACCCGCGCCACCGCGCCGGCCGCCCCCGGATACGGCTCTGCGCCGCCGTCCGGTTCACTGACCGGCGTGGACGAGACGATCTGGCAGGCGGTACGGGCGGCGCGTGGCTGGTTGGATGAGGCGAACGGCACCGGGGAGGCGGAGCTGACCTGCCGCATGTTGAAGCTGACCGAGGAGGCAGGCGAGGTGGCCGGCGCCTGGATCGGCCTACTCGGACAGAACCCGCGCAAGGGCGTCACCCACACCCGCGAGGACGTGGCGGCGGAGCTGGCGGACGCCGCGTTCACCGCCCTGGTGGCGATCGAGAGCCTGGGCCTGGACGCCCGGGCGGCGCTGGGGCGCTGCGCCGGCAAGGTCACCGGACGGATGGACGATCGGCCCGCTGCCAGCGGTTCGGCGGCCGACTGACTGATCCGTCCCGCTACCTGGCACGTACCCCACGGTAGGGGACCGTGGAAGGGGACACCGATGGCCGATTCGCGGCGGGACGGAAAGAGTCGAACACCTTCGGAGCCGGCCACGGTGCCGCAGATCGAGGTGTCCTCGGTGGCCCTCAGCACCGTCGGCGACGATCCGCCACCGGATCGGCCGACCTGGTCGCCGGGCGCCCGGCTGCTGGCCGCCGCCGCGGTCCTGGTGCTCGGCCTGGGTGCCGTCGCCGTGATGACGATCGTCTCCGACCCGCACCGGCTCGGCCGGGTCTTCTCCGGCGATGCGCCGGGACCGGTGGTCACCGTGCCGACCGCTCCTGGCGACAACAGTGGACTGGGCGGCGCGGCGCGGGCCGCGCGGGAGAGCCCCGACGAGGTCGAGACCGCACCGCTCAACGGCCGGCAGCGCGCCGCCTTCGAACTGGTCGACGGAGTGACCCGGTTCGACCTGCGGATCACGGAGCTGGGGGAGGAGCTGTACCGGATCGTCAGCCCTGCCGGGTCCGGTGCGCGGGCCCGCCCCGAGTTGGCCGGCGACACACTGCTGCTGCGGCTGGAGCGGACCGGCGTGGAACCGGGCGCCGTCGAGGTGCTGCTGAACGCCCGGGTGTCCTGGGATCTGCGGATCACCGGCGGGGCCAACGAGCGGCGGATCGACCTCGGCGCCGGCCGGCTGTCCGGACTGGAGCTGGCCGGTGGGGCCACCCGCACCGACCTGCGGCTGCCCCGGGTCGACGGATCGCTCGTGGTGCGGGTGACCGGCGGCGTCAACCAGTTCGACGTCACGGTGGCCGGCGGGGTCCCGGTAAGGGTCAGGGCCGCGGCCGGTGCCGGCGGAGTCGAGCTGTACGACCAGCGCCACGGCGGTATCCCACCAGGTACGGTGCTCAGCTCACCGGGCTGGGACCGGGCCACCGACCGGATCTTCCTGGACCTGGTGGCCGGCGCGAACATCGTCGCCGTACGCGGCCAGTGAGCTGCACTCCGACCACTGCCGATGGGCCGCGGCGGCGAGGCAGGCAGCCGGATCGGGCGTAGAGTCGGCCCGTGGAGCGTATCGAGTCGATGCCCGCGCAGACCCGACCGCCCGGTGTGGCGACCGCCGACCCGGGCAGCGTCCTGCTTCCGGGGCACGACGTGCCGCTGGGCCGCTACACCACCGTGCGCCGGCTGTTGCCGCAGCGCGCCCGCCGAATGGTCGGCGCCTGGTGTTTCGTCGACCACTTCGGCCCCGACGACGTGGCGCAACGACCGGGCATGGAGGTGCCGCCGCACCCGCACACCGGCCTGCAGACCGTGACCTGGCTGCTCGACGGCGAGATCCTGCACCGCGACAGCCTCGGCAACGTGCAGCCGATCCGCCCCGGCCAGCTGAACGTCATGACCTCCGGCGACGGCATCGCGCACTCCGAGCGTTCGCCGGCGGAGCATCCGCCGCTGATGCACGGAGTGCAGCTGTGGGTGGCGTTGCCGGATCCGGCCCGGGCCGGCGCGGCTGACTTCGCCCACCACGCCGAGCTGCCGCGGTGGCGCGACGGGGAGCTGGAGGTGACCCTGCTGGTCGGGGAGTTCGGCGGCGAACGCTCGCCGGCCCGGGTGTACACCCCGCTGCTCGGTGCGCAGTTGGAGCTGGCCGGTCCGGGACCGGTCGGGCTGCCGCTGCGGCCCGACTTCGAGTACGCGCTGCTGGCCCTCGACGGCAGCGCCGAGGTCGACGGGGTGCCGGTGGCGCCGGGGGCGCTGCTCTGGCTCGGCGCGGGCCGGGAGTCGTTCGCCGTACGCGGCGAGCCCGGCACCCGACTGATGCTGCTGGGCGGCGCGCCCTTCGAGGAGCCGCTGGTGATGTGGTGGAACTTCGTCGGCCGCAGCCACGAGGAGATCGTCACCGCCCGGGAGGACTGGATGGCCGGGCGACGGTTCGGCGTGGTTGCCGAGGACCCGGATCCGCCGCTACCCGCGCCGGCCCTGCCCACCACCCGGCTCAAGGCCCGCGACCGGGCCGGCGGCTTCCGGGCCTGAACCGCCTGAGCAGGCCCGAGCTCTTTGTCGGCACCCCCTGTCCGTTCGGACGATGGCGTGCGGTAATCTTGTCGCAGTAGCACCAGCCACCTGGTTCGGGTGGCTGTCGGCCGCCTGGTGGCCGCGACCCGGTTCGGGTCCGGTGTGTCGCCAGGGCAGGCGGCTATGCAGGGCGCTCCCGGTCGCGGTTCGCGGCCGGGGCGCCCGCCGCAGCGGCGCGGCCGGAGCGGCCCGCCGCCGGCGTGACGCGCGGCAACCGGGCCGGGTGGGCCCGCGAGGGCGCCGACCCCGGCCCGGTAGCCGGGTCAGATACTGCGCAGGTGCTGCGACACCCGCTGGTGACGCTTGTCACGACCCTGCGCGCCGCGCTGCGCGTCGGTGATCTCGGGGGCCGCTTCGATGTCGGCCGAACGGGCCACCTCGGTGCCGTTGGCGTAGTCCACCGGAGGCAGCCCGCGCAGCGCCCGCAGCACGTCCGGCGGGGCTCCCTCGCGCTCGGCCTCGCGTACCACGTCGTCCTTCCCGGCGGGATAGTCCAGGCTGGACAGGTACTGCAGGACGTCGGCATAACTGGCCATGGTGTGGGCTCCTCCCGGCTTTCCGGCCACGACCGGGCGCGAATACCCGTCCGGGGACGCGTCACGCCCGCCATGGGAAAACGGGGCCGCCGTTTCCGCTGCTGCCCGGCGGGTAACCGCCTCACCGGAGGGGGTACGCGATGAACTACGACACGTTCGTCGACCAGGTCGCCCGGCGCGCCGGCACATCGTGGCAGCGGGCGGTGGAGTTGACCCGGGCGACGCTGGAGACGCTCGCCGAGCGGCTGACCGGTGGCGAGGTGCTGGATCTGGCCGTCCAGCTGCCCGAGCCGCTGCGGCTGCCGCTGCGCCCGACGCCGGACATCGAGGCGGCGGAGCGTTTCGGTGCCGCCGAGTTCGTCGCCCGGGTGGCCGTTCGTGCCGGGGTCCAGGAGCCGGCCGCCCGGGACGCGATCCGGGCGGTCTTCATCACCGTCCGGGAGGCGGTCAGCGGCGGCGAGTTCGACGAACTGGTGGTCCAGATGCCTCGCGACTACCGGGACATGGTCGAGCCGGCCCTGGCGCCCGGCGCGACCCTGCGCCGTCGTTGAGCCGCCGGTCACTGTGCGCCGCTCAGCCGACCGCGCCGGCGCTCCGTAGCTCCGCCACCCGGTCCCGGCCGTAGCCCGTCTCGGCGAGCACCTCGTCGGTGTGCTCGCCCGGCCAGGGAGGTGGCCGACGCACCGACGTCGGGGTGCCGGAGAACCGGGGCGCGGGTGCCGGCTGGACGACCCCGTCGCGGACCAGGAACGTGTGGCGGGCGGCCAGGTGCGGGTGCTCCGACGCCTCCCGCCAGTCCAGCACGGGCGCCACGCAGGCGTCGGAGGCGGTGAGCAGGGCCGTCCACTCGTCCCGGGTCCGGGTGTGGAACAGGCGCGACCAGGCGGCACGCAGGGCCGGCCAGTTCGCCGGGTCGGTGCGGTCGGCCGCCTCGTCCGGCGGCAGGGGGAAGCCGGTGCGCCGGACCAGTTCGTCGTAGAAGCGCGGCTCCAGCGCGCCGACCGCGAGATGCCTACCGTCGGCGCACTCGTACGTGTCGTAGAACGGTGCGCCGCCGTCGAGCAGGTTGACCCCGCGCGGGTCGTGCCACATGCCGAGCTGTCGCAGCGCGTGGATCTGGGTGCTGAGTACCGCGACCCCGTCCACGATCGCCGCGTCGATCACCTGACCCGCCGCACCGCCGCGCACCGCGTACAGCGCGGAGACGACGCCCAGGGCGAGCATCATCCCGCCGCCACCGAAGTCGCCGAGCAGGTTCATCGGTGGTACCGGTCGCTCCCCGGCCCGTCCGATGCCGTGCAACGCGCCGGTCAGGGCCAGGTAGTCGATGTCGTGCCCGGCGTACGGGGCGTTCGGGCCGTCCTGGCCCCATCCGGTCATCCGGCCGTAGATCAGCCGCCGGTTGACCTCGTGGCAGTCGGCCGGGCCGAGGCCGAGTCGTTCGGTCACCCCGGGCCGGAAACCCTCGATGAGGGCGTCGGCGCCCTCGACCAACGAGAGCACCACCTCCCGGCCGCCAGGGGACTTCAGGTCGACGCCGATCGAGCGGCGTCCCCGGTTGAGCAGATCGGGGTGCGGGGTGCCGAACGCGGCGTTGTTCACGTCGGTCACCCGATCCACCCGGATCACGTCCGCGCCGAGGTCGGCCAGCATCATCGCGGCGAACGGGCCCGGCCCGATTCCGGCGATCTCCACCACGCGTACGCCGTCCAGGGGGCCGGCTGGCAGCTCTGCGGTCACCCGACCACGATAGGCGCTCACGTCCTGGTCGGTGACGGTCGTCACCCGTTCGCGCTGCTGCGTGACCGGGGACACCGGTTCGGGTGCGCCCCGCGTGGCGGCCGGGATCCGGCTGCCCTAACCTTGGCAGCACGAGGGGAGTACTTCCCACGAACCATGCCGGTCAGTACGGCGCGCCCGGGCGTGCCTCGGGTGGTTGCCCACGAAAAGTGGGTGAAGGAGACCTCGAACATGACACGGTGTTCGAGGAGGCCCCATGTCCGAGTTGTCCTACGCCGCTGACAGCCTGCAGTCGGTGGGTACGCCCTCGCTCTGGGCTATCACCATCCTTGGCGTGCTCGTCCTGCTGGCGCTGGATTTCCTGGTCACGCGCCGCCCGCACGAGGTCTCACTCAAGGAGGCGCTCGGCTGGTCCGCCTTCTACATAGCCCTGCCGATGGCCTTCGGTGTCTGGGTCTGGCAACGCTACGGCTCGGACCAGGGCCTCGACTTCTACGCCGGATACCTGGTCGAGAAGTCGCTGTCGGTCGACAACCTCTTCGTCTTCATGCTGCTGCTGGCCGCCTTCGCGGTACCGAGCGTGCTGGCCCAGCGGGTGCTGCTGTTCGGCATCACCGGCGCGCTGGTGCTGCGCGGCATCTTCATCGCTCTCGGCGCGGCCGCCCTGCAGACCCTCGATTTCGCTTTCCTGATCTTCGCGCTGATCCTGCTGGTCACCGCGGCCAAGCTGCTGCGTGACGCGTTCACCGGTCACGAGCAGGCGGTGGACATCACCAACATGCGCTCGGTGCGGCTGCTGCGTCGGTTCATGCCGGTGGTCCACGAGTACCACGGCACCAAGATGACCGTGCGGGTCGACGGGCGACGGGCGCTCACCCCCCTCGCCCTGGTGGTGGTGGCGGTGCTCGCCACCGACGTGGTCTTCGCCGTCGACTCGGTGCCGGCGGTCTACGGCATCACCGAGGACCCGTACCTCGTCTTCGCCACCAACGCCTTTGCCCTGCTCGGACTGCGGGCGCTGTACTTCGTGCTGCACGCGGCGCTGAGCCGCCTGGTCCACCTCACCTACGGCCTGGCGATCATCCTGGCCTTCATCGGCGTCAAGCTCGGCCTGCACTGGGCGCACGGCATCTGGGAGGGCGTGCCGGTGATCCCCACCGAGATCTCGCTCCTGGTCATCATCGTCGTGTTGACCGTCGTCACCCTCACCAGCCTGCGGGCCACCCGCAACGTGGTGCCGGGCTCGAAGGAAGTCGTCACCGAGCGCAAGTGAGCCGCGGCCGGTCCGGGCCTGGTGGGCCTGGGCCGGCGAATACACCCGCGGCGGTGCGGGACGTGGTACGACTGAGCGGTGGGCATCGTCACCCCGGGATTCCAGGGCCGGCCGCGTTCCGGTACGCCGGATCTGCCTCCCGGCCAGTACCTGACGCCGGACTTTCCGGTGCTCTCCGCCGGCCCGACCCCGAAGGTCCCACAGGACCAGTGGGAGTTCGTGATCAGCACCGAAACCGGTACCGAACACCGGTGGAGTTGGGCCGAGCTGATGGCCCTGCCGCAGGAGACGCCGACCGTCGACATCCACTGCGTCACCCGGTGGTCGAAGCTCGGCACCACCTGGCGGGGAGTCTCGTTGGACACCCTGCTCGACGGCGTGGAGAGCGCGGCGGACTACGCCCTGGCCCACTCCTACGGTGGCTACACCACCAACCTGCCGCTGGACGACCTACGTGACGGCCAGGCGTGGCTGGTGCACACCTACGACGGCGACGACCTGCCCGCCGAGCATGGTGGCCCGGCCCGGCTGCTGGTGCCCCACCTCTACTTCTGGAAGTCGGCGAAGTGGGTGCGCGGCCTCCACCTGACGATCGAGGACACCCCCGGTTTCTGGGAGACCGCCGGCTACCACGACTACGGTGACCCGTGGCGTGAGCAGCGGTACCAGGGCGATTGAGCGGGCGGATGCGCTGGCAGACGGCCCGGTTGGTGGACCGCCGGGTGGAGACGCCGACGGCGCAGACCCTGGTGCTGGAGGTGCCCGGCTGGCCGGGCCACCTGCCCGGACAGCATGTCGACATCCGGCTGACCGCGCCCGACGGGTACCAGGCCGCCCGGTCCTACTCGTTGGCCGGGCCGGCGGACGGCGACCGGATCGAGGTCACCGTCCAGCGGGTGCCCGAGGGCGAGGTGTCGTCGTTCCTGGTGGAGGGTTACGGCGAGGGCGACCCGATCGAGGTACGCGGCCCCATCGGCGGCTGGTTCGTCTGGCGGGCGCAGCAGACCGAACCGGTGCTGCTGGTCGCCGGTGGATCGGGGGTGGTGCCGTTGATGGCCATGATCCGGGCCCGGCGGGCGGCCGGCAACCGCGCCCCGTTCCGGCTGATCTACTCGGTACGCAGCCCGACCGACGTCTTCTACGCGCAGGAGTTGCGTCGGCGGGTGCGCGACGACGCGGGCCTCGACGTGGCGTACGTCTACACCCGCGAGGCGCCCGAGGGGTGGCGCGGCGAGCCGCACCGACTCGGTCTCGCCGACGTCAACAGCCACGGCTGGCCGCCGGCGCTGGAGCCGCTGGTGTACGTCTGCGGCCCCACCGGTTTCGTGGAGACCGTCTCCGATCTGCTCGTCGGGCTGGGCCACCCGGCGCGGCGGGTACGCACCGAACGTTTCGGCCCTACCGGCTGAGAGGAGCCGCGGATGACCGCGCTGCCCTACGTGGACGGCAACATGCTCGACGGCCCGCTGGGGGAGGTGTTCGCGGTCGACCTGAGCAGCGCCACCGCCCGGTGTGCCCACTGCGGCACGCCCGGCCCGGTCGCCGGGCTCCGGGTCTACTCGCACGCGCCGGGCCTGGTGGCGCGCTGCCCGACCTGTGTCGAGGTGATGCTGCGGCTGGTGCGTGCACCTGATCGGGCCTGGCTCGACCTGCGTGGCGCCACCTTCCTGCAGTTCCCGATGTCGCCCGACCGCTAGACCGGGATCCGGGACGAAACATACGATTACGGACTTGTCCGGCGGGATCCTCTCGTTCTGCGGCAGCGACTAGCATCGCCCTTCGGATGACGGAGGGGATGGATGACGAGGATCAGGCGACGGACCGTGTTGACCGCTCTGTCCGCGGCGGCCGTCGCGGGACCGGCCCTGCTCACCGTGGCGCCGCGACCGGCCGTCGCGGTCTCGGATGACCTCTACCAGACCAACAGCGAGTTGTACGCCAGTCCCACGCTCGTCGAGGGCGTGGACTACGCCCGGCGGTTCCGGCGGCACGGCGCGCTCGACGACGACCTGGTGGGCACGGCCGGGTTCCCGACCACCGCCGTGCTCGCTCCGCACGGCGGCGGCATCGAGGTGGGCACGTCCGAGCTTTGCCTCGGGGTGGCTGGCTACCATCCGGCCACGCTCGCACCGACGCAGTCGGCTGGCGCCGTGTACGACTACTGGATGTTCGAGGGCCTGCGGGCCGCCAACAACGGCGAGCTGCACGTGACCTCGACTGGGTGCGACGACCCGCAGGCGGAGTCCCTCTCCGGCGGTGCCCGGTACGCGGTCTCCCTGCACGGCTGCACGGCCGGCCAGCTCGGCCTGCCCGATGGCACACCGGCCGTCGCAGTCGGCGGGCTCGACGTCGCCCTGCGCACCTACCTGCTCCAGGAGTATGCGGCCCTCGGCATTCTGGCGTTGGACGCCGCGACCGCTCCCGAACTGACCGCCCTGGCTGGCGTCCATCCGCGGAATATCGTCAACCGGACGCTGTCGCAGGCGGGTGCCCAACTGGAACTCAGCACGCCGCTACGCAACGCGATGTTCGGCACCAACACCCGGGCGCAGCGCCGGCACACGACCCTGCCGCCGTTCTGGAGCTTCGTCACCGCCACGCGTGCCGCGTTGGAACACCGCTCGGCTGGGTGAGGCTCCGGCGCTCGGGCCGCGACGTTTGCCGACGCGTACGACGGGAACCGGGCCGGAATGACGAAGCCTCGTGTGGTGATCGTGGGGGCCGGGTTCGC
This sequence comes from Micromonospora phaseoli, assembly GCF_900109115.1. Lineage (GTDB taxonomy): Bacteria > Actinomycetota > Actinomycetes > Mycobacteriales > Micromonosporaceae > Micromonospora > Micromonospora phaseoli. The sequence goes on along the minus strand of NZ_FNYV01000004.1, from coordinate 381,127 downwards.
CGGTTACCACGCGGCGAAGACGTTGAGCCGGCTGGCCCGTGACCGGGCCGAGGTGGTCCTGCTCAACTCGACCGACTACTTCCTCTACCTGCCGCTGCTGCCGGAGGTGGCCGCGGGGGTGGTCGAGCCCGGCCGGATCGCCGTGCCGCTGACCGGCACGCTGGGCGGCGTGCGGGTGGTGATCGGCGAGGCCGAGCATGTGGACCTGCAGAACCGGTGGGTCGGTTTCACCCAGCCGGAGGGCGACCGCAACCGGTTGGCGTACGACCGGTTGGTGCTGGCGGTGGGCAGCGTCAACAAGCTGCTACCCATCCCCGGCGTGACCGAGTACGCGCACGGCTTCCGCGGCCTGCCCGAGGCGCTCTACCTGCACGATCACGTGGTCCGGCAGATCGAGCTGGCCGAGCAGGCCGAGGATCCGGCCGAGCAGCAGGCCCGGGCCACCTTCGTGGTGGTGGGCGCGGGGTACACCGGGACCGAGGTGGCCGCGCACGGCCAGCTGTTCACCGACGAACTCGCCGCCCAGCGTCCCCGCCTGAAGATCCGCCCCCGGTGGATGCTGCTGGACATCGCGTCCCGCGTGCTGCCGGAGTTGGACCAGCGGATGTCGGTCACCGCGGACCGGGTGCTGCGTCGGCGCGGAGTCGACGTGCGGATGGGCACCTCGGTGGCGGTCGCGACCTCCGACGGGGTCAAGCTCACCGACGGCGAGTACGTGCCCACCTGCTCGCTGGTCTGGTGCGTCGGCGTCCGCCCCGACCCGTTCGTGGCGGAGTTGGGCCTGCGTACCGAAAAGGGGCGGCTGGTCGTCGACGAGTACCTGAACGTCCCCGGTTTCCCCGAGGTGTACGCGTGCGGCGACGCCGCCGCCGTGCCGGACCTGACCCGACCCGGGCAGATCTGCACGATGACCGCCCAGCACGCCCAGCGGCAGGGCAAGCTGGCGGCGCACAACATCGCCGCCTCCTATGGTCAGGGCCGCCGCCGACCGTACAAGCATCATGATCTCGGTTGGGTGGTCGACCTGGGCGGCAAGCAGGCGGCGGCGAACCCGCTCAAGGTGCCGCTGTCCGGTCTGGCGGCCAAGGCGGTCACCCGCGGCTACCATCTTTTGGCGATGCCGGGTAACCGGGCCCGGGTGAGCGCCGACTGGCTTCTCGACGCCACCCTGCCCAGGTCGGCGGCGCAGCTCGGGCTGGTGTCGTCCACCGCCGTGCCGCTGGAGAGTGCCTCACCCGAGCTTCCCGCCCGGGCCCGCTGACCGGCTGGAGGCCGTGCGGTCGGTGGGCGTACCCACCACCGCACGGCCGCCGCCGGTGGCCGGACCGGCTCAACCGGCCATCCCGGCACCCGCCTCGTCGATCGCGTCGTCGACCGCGTGGGCCAGGTCGATGTCCAACCCGGTCACCGCACCGGCGTTGCTGGTGGCCACGGTCAGCACGGCGGTCGTCGGGTCCGCCCGGCCGATCCGTGGCCCGCGGCCGGTCTGGTCGCGGAGCAGGTCGAGGCGGTTCAGGACCCGGTCGAGGTTGTCCGGCGGCAGCTCCAGGGTTCGCGACAGAAGTGCTCCGTCACCGGACCAGTAGGGCAGGTCGAGCAGGGCGTCGCGCAGTTCGGCGTCCGACAACGGCGGTGTGCTGCTGCTCGCGCCGACCAGGCCGCCGCCGGCCGCCGGCGGGTTCAGCAACTCCCGTAGCTCGTCCGGTACGTGCAGCGATTCGACCAGGTCACGGTCGTGCGCGGCGAGCGCGGCGAGGGTCGCCTCGGCCTGGTAACGGGCCTGCTCGGGGCTACGCCCGCTGATCCGGCCCACCTCGGACAGGAAACCGCTGAGATCCTGCCGCCGCTTGATGCCGTCGACCGGGACGACGTCGTGCAGCGAGGTGGGGACGGCCGCCAGCAGCCGGCGGCGTTCGGCGGCCTCCAGCGCCCAGGCCAGGACGAGGACCGTCGACTCGACTCCGACCTTGGCGGTGCGGAAGTCGACGCCGGCGCGGCGCACGACGTCCTCGACCAGTGCGCGGTAGCCCATGGTGGTGACTCCCGGCGCCTCGATGCCCGGCTCCGGGCGAGGACGGGGAGTCTCCGGTACGCCGGCCGGCGGGGGAGCGGGCCCGCCACGACTGGTGTCTGGTTTGTGGCGTTTTCCGGCCGGCGGCGGTCCGGCGCGCTTGTTCTGGTCGAGATGGGCGAGTTGCTTGGACGCGCTCAGGCTGGCGCCGGTGTCGGCGGCCTGCATGCCGCGTTCCCGGGCCTGGCGGGCCAGCGCCCGGCGGCGCTGGTTGTCGCCCTCCATCTGCTTGCGCATGGTGACACCTCGCTTCCGCTGGTGCTTCTGCTTCCCTGGCTTCGTGGACGGCCTTCCCACCGCTACCGGGAGCGAAACGGTCGGTGCGGCGCGGACGCAGCCGACGTTCGGCAACGCTGGCGAGGCTTCATCCGGCCGGGGTGAGGGGCGGTCACCCGGGCGGGGTCGACGATCGCAGTGGACCGGAGATCTTCCGAGGCACGCGGAAGGGAAGGTCGTGATGAAGCGGATAGTCGAGATCGTCCCCGCTCGACCCGGCTGGTACGCCCGCTGGCGGTTGGCACCCGAGAGCACCCGCTGCTACCCGGTGAGCCTGTGGGCGCTGCTGGAAGAGACCGACGGCACCGGCCGTGAGGTGATCGGCGTGGACTGCGCCGGGCAGTGGCCCGGGGCGCAGGACGACGGGACGGGCGCGGAGTTCGTCCGCTATCTGTACCAGACGCCCGATTCGGGGCTGCCCGAGGACGCGGAGCCAACTCCGGAGTCACGCGGCGCGGGGCGCTCCCCGGTCCCGACGCTCTGAGCCATCCTCCGGCCCCCGACCCCTGGTCCCAGGGTCGGGGGCCACCCCCGGTCCGGGTGGCCGGGTCCGTTCAGCCGGCCGCCTGCACGTCGGCGTTCTCCGCTGTGGAGGCGAGCTGGAGCAGCTCGGCCAGGCCGGTGCGGTCCAGCAGTTGGCGCACCGTGGCGTTGAGGCCGACCAGTTGGAGTGGGGCGGTGCCACCGCGGTGGGCCACCACGAACGCGCTCAGCCCGGACGAGTCGCACAGACCCACCCCGGTCAGGTCGATGATCAGCTCGTGGTAGCCGTCGCGACGCAGCTCGGCGACGGCGTCGAGGAGCTCCGGAGCGCTGTCGAAGTCGAGGTCGCCGGTCAGCCGCAGCTCGGCACGCCCGACGCCGGACCGGTTGACCTCGATGACCAACAGCTTTGCGGACATGGCTCCCATGGTCCCAGCCCGGTGGCGGGATGCAACTCGCGGGGGTGGAAAGCTACGTCCTCACCGGCTGGCTGTCCGGCCCGGCGCCGCTGGGCTCGTTCCCGACGATCGGGCGGGCGAGCAGGCCGGTGACCCCGGTCATGTCGAGGATGGTGTCGAGGAAGCGGGGGATAGACCGCAGTCGCAGGCTGGTGCCGTTCTGTTGCCCCGCACGCCAGGCGTGCACGATGACGCTGAGCCCGGTGCTGTCGATGAACTGCAGGTCGCCGAAGTCAAGCACCACGGTGGTGGGAGCGGTGCTCAGCAGCCGGTCGATCTCGATGCGCAGCGGGGCGGCGCTGGTGTAGGCGAGGTCGCCTCCGACCCGGATGAGGGGTTCGTCGGGATCGGACCGGTCAACGGAGATGCTCAGCGGCGTCGTCTCGGGTCTGCGACCGTGGGACAGCAACGATCACGCCTTCCGCGGGTGGCGGGCGGGGCAGGGGCAAACGGATCGTAACAATCCCTGAACTGCCGCGCCTGCCGGGCGGCCGGCAGCAGCTCGGGTGGCGGTACCGGGAGACTTGCGTACGCTGAGGTGCGAGGCGAGAGACCAGGCATGCCGTTCGACGCGGGGTGCGCTACCGAGAAGGAGTGGGGCTCAGCTGGTGACAGGTGCCGACGTCAGGGACCTCGACCCCGGCGACGGACGGTTTGCCAAGCCGAGTGTCGCCCGGGTCCCGACGTGGCGCTCGGGTACGGCCCGCGCCCCCCTTGGGCCAACCGCCCTGGATCGACCCCAGGCCCAGGTCGTCGCTGACTGGCCCGAGGTCGTCGAGCACCTTCGTGAGGGTCTGGTGGTGTGCGGTCCCGACGGCACCGTCATGCACGTCAGCCCGGTCGCGCAGCGGCTGCTACCCGAGGTCGTCGTCGGCGGGACGCTCGACGGGCTCGGCTCCCTCGACCCGGAGATGACCCGTCACGGCCGTCGACTGCGTCTGCGCCGGGCGTCGCTGTCCGCCGGGCGAAGCTGTTGGTACGTCGAGGATGTCAGTGACAGCGTCGAGCGTGCCGACGCGCTGGTGGCCGAGCGGTCCAGGTCTGCTTTCCTGGCTGTGGTCGGCGAGAAGCTCGGCAATCCGCTGCACCCGGATCGGGCCGCTGCGGCGGTGGTCCGACTCGCCGTGCCCACCCTTGCCGAGGTCGCCGTGCTGGTGCTGGCCCCCCGTTCCGGCCGGGCCCGTTGGTGGCGTGCCCGCCGGGTCGACGACGAGTCACCCACCGTGGACCGGGGCGTGCTGATCGCCGCCGAGCTGCCCCCGGCGGTCGTGGAGAGCCTGCGGGGTGGTGAGCCGCACGCCGTCGACTGGCTGGTGGAACAGGCCGTCGACGCGGGGTGGCTGCCCGGCGCCGACCTGTCTGCCCGACTGGTGCCGCTGCCCGGCCGCGACGCGCCCATGGGCGTGCTGCTCGTCGCCCGGCAGGCCACCCGCTGGTACGTCGAGGAGGACCTCGACCTGATCCGCGCCTTCGCCGCCCGGGCGGGCGCGGCGTTGACCACTGCGCTGCTCTACCGCGACCAGACGGAGATGGCCGACACCCTCCAGGCCAGCCTGTTACCGGCGGCGCCGGCGCCCGCGCCGGGCGTGCAGTGGGGGACCGCGTACCGCCCGGCGCAGGCCGGCCTGCGCATCGGTGGCGACTTCTACGGTTCACACCGGTTGCCCGACGGCGGCTCGGTGTTCTTCCTCGGCGACGTCTCCGGCAAGGGGGTCGAGGCGGCGGTGTTCACCGGTCAGCTGCGCCAGTGCCTGCATGCGCTGCACCGGGTCGAGCAGCACCCCGTCAGGCTGCTGCAGCTGCTCAACGACGCTCTGCTGGAGACCACCCTGGCGCATGGGCAGGGCCGCTTCGCCACCATGGTGCTGGGCGTGGTTCGCCCACATCGCGACGGTGGTCTGGGGCTGACGCTGGCCGGTGGTGGGCACCTGGCACCGCTGGTGTTGCGCTCCTCCGGTGAGGTGGAGCAGTTGCCGTTGAGCGGCATGCTCATCGGTGTGGTGTCGGATCCGCGGATCGGCCAGGTCTCCACCCGGCTGGCCCCCGGCGAGACCTGTCTGCTCTACAGCGACGGGGTGACCGAGGCGCGGGGTGGTCGGCGGGGCGACGAGCAGCTCGGCACCGATCGCCTGACGCAGGCGCTCACCGGGTGTCAACGGATGCCGGCGCCGGCCCTGGCCGAGCGGATCGAGCAGGTGACCTGCGACTGGTTGGCTCAGCGCGACCACGACGACATCGCGGTGCTCGCGCTGCGGGCCGTCGGCCCCGGTGACCGGCCGCATCGGCACCTGCACGCCGTGCCCGCCATGAGCGAGCCGGAGCCGGAGGGGTCGACGGGGCCGTGACCGCCACCACGACGGGCATCTCGACCGCTGCCGTGTACCCGCACTACCTGCACTGCCTCGCCGAGGCCGACGAGCAGGCGGCTGTCGAGGTGGCGCACGACCTGCTCGACGCCGGGGTGCCGGCCGACCGGGTACTGCTGGATCTGGTCGCCCCGGCGCAGGCCGAGGTGGGGGAGCGGTGGGCGCGCAACGAGTGGAGTGTCGCCCAGGAACACGCGGCCACTCACATCAGCGAGCGGGTGGTGGCGGCCGTGGCCGCGTGCACCGACGTCCGTGCGACCCACGGCCGGATCGTGGTGGCCTGCATGGACGGTGAGTGGCACGCGCTGCCGGCGCGGCTGGTCGCGGAGATGCTGCGGCTGCGCGGCTGGCAGGTGACCTTCCTCGGTGCCAGCGTGCCCGCCGCCCACCTGGTGTCGTACCTGCACCGGTACGACGCGCACGCGGTGGCGCTGGCCTGCGCCCTGCCGATGCGGTTGCCCCAGGCACACCGGATGATCGAGGCGTGCCGGCGTTCGGACGTGCCGGTGGTGGTCGGCGGCCGGGGCTTCGGGCTGGACGGCCGGTGGGCTCGGCGGCTCGGCGTGCCGTGGGCGCCGAACGGGCCGGCCGCCGCGGATCTGCTCGCCGACGAGCGTGCGCTTCGGGCCGGTGCGCCGACGAGCCTGGCGCACCTGGCTGACGACGAGTACGCCGCACTGGTCAGCCGGCGCGGCGAGCTGATCGACAGCGCGCTGGCCGACCTGGTGCAGCGGGTTCCCGCCGCCGGCGACTACAGCCCCGCCCAGCTGGACTCGACCGTCAGCGACCTCGGCTACATCCTGGATTTCCTGGCCGCCGCGCTGTACGTCGACGACGGCACGCTGTTCACCGAGTTCGTCGAGTGGCTGGTGACTATCCTGGACAGTCGAGGAGTGCCGGCCGCCGCGGTGGAGGCGACGCTGGGTCACTACGTCCGGGTGCTGCACGACTTCCCGCGGGCGACGGGCTACCTCCAGCAGGGGCGGGCGGCGTTGCCGGTGTCGGTGCGGCGAATCTCGTCGTAGAGGGCGTAAAATCCGGCCCGCCGCAGGCTCACCTTATACTTGCCGCACAGCAAGCGTCCGTTTCTGGATGGCGGGAGGGTTGTCGTGACGTTCACCGTCACGTACGCCGATCACGGCGGCGTGGGGCCGGCCCGGCTGCGTCTGGCCGGTGAGCTCGACATGGGCAGCGCCCCGCAGCTCAACGCCGTCATCGACCGACTGGCCGAGGACGGGGAGCGTCGACTGCTGATCGACCTGACGGACCTCACCTTCTGCGACTCCACCGGCATCGCCGTCTTCGTGCGCGGAGACAACCGGGCGGCAGCCGAGGGCGGGTGGCTGCGGGTCACCGGTGCCACCGGCCGGGTGGAACGGGTACTGCAGCTCACCGGCCTCGCCGAGGTGTTGGGGTACGGATCCGGTGGGATGGACCCGGCGGGCACCGACCGCCCGGGTATGGGCTAGATTTCCCGCCAGCACGGACCGGCAGGTTCCGTACTGGCCGACCTGAGGCAGGTAAAGATGGGCGCAGGCACCCTTACTCCGGTTCGCATCCTGGTCGTGGACGACGATCCAGGCGACGTGCTCATGATCGAGGAGGCGTTGGCGACCTCGGACGTCGAGAAGGTCATCGACGTGGTCAGCGACGGCCGCGAGGCGATGGAGTTCCTCCGCCGTGAAGGGCGGCACGGTGACGCCCAGCGCCCCGACGTGATCCTGCTCGACCTGAACATGCCGCGGATGGACGGCCGCCAGGTGCTGGGTGAGGTGAAGGGCGACGAGGACCTGCGGACCATTCCGATCGTCGTGCTGACCACCTCGAACGCGGACACCGACATCGTCAGCAGCTACACGCTTCAGGCCAACGCGTACGTCACCAAGCCGATCGACCTCGACGACTTCAATGATGTGGTCCACCGCATCGACGAGTTCTTCGGCCGGGTGGTCGTGCTGCCCAAGCGGGCCTGACCCGACCACCGGCGCGCCGCGCCGCGAATCAGGTCAGCGCGGCCACCACCGTGGCGGCCCGCTCCTCGTGCTGGGCGTACGCGTACGGGTAGGCGGAGATCTGCACGGCCTGGGCGGCCATGGTCAGGCTCATCTGCTGCCAGCCGGGCACTTGGAGCAGCGCCTCGTAGAACGCGCGGGACGCGTACGCCGGACGCATCAGGTCGCGCACGGTGCCCCAACCGCTGCTCGGGCGCTGCTGGAACAGCCCCACCGAGTCGTGGTCCCAGCCGATGGCCTGGTGTGGGTACTCCTGCGACTCGGGCAGCACGCCGCTGGCGTAGTTGAGCAGGGTGCTCTCCTGCATCGCGGTGGCGACGGCGATGACCATGCCCTGCCGGGGGATCTTCATGTCCACCCCGACGTCGACGATCGCCTTGGCGTTGTCCATCTGGGCTTGGCTGAGTCCGGCGACCGGCCTGGGGCGGGGCGGCGTGGTGGGCTTCTTCTTCGTCGCCTTGGGGGTGGCCTTCGGCTTGGCCGTCGGCGAGGCGGTCGGGCTCGGGCTCGGGCTGGTCGGGGCGGGGGAGGGGCTGCGATCGAGGGAGCGGGACGCGGCCTCGTCCTGGGCGGCCAGCGCGCGGTCGGCCACCGCTTCGGCCACCTGTGGCGGCGGCGCCTCGTCGTCCTCCTTTGCCGTCACGACGGCCGCCGCGCCGAGGCAGCAGGTCACGCCGGTGGCCAGGGCCACCCGTACCGGAGTGGAGGCGAGCATGGCGCGGACGCCGCGAAGCGGGGTCGCCGCAGCACGATGCCGCCCTGTCGTCCTTTCGGATGATGCTCCGTCAGCCGAACGGCTCGCCGGTGGCTGGGGGGTCAGCTGCTGGTCGATCTGGTCGTCGGGATGCACCCGCCGAGGCTAGAAAGGTGACGGCCGCCTGCCATCGGCTGGCTTGGTGGCATGCGTCACAATTCGCGGTTATTCGTCAGGTGAATCTCCGCGAGACGCTCTATATCGGGTAATGCTCAAGTATCCGGCATGACAAGAATGTCGGAAATGCCGTGACAAAGTGGTGCAAAATGCTGATCTTATGCGTGCCGATGAAGAGCGCGGCGGGTCTCCCCCGAACGGGGGAGCACGCATCGGCCTGACCGCACCGCCCGGTGGGGCGCTCGGACCACCCGGCGGCACGCGGTTCAGTGCCGCCCGTTCTCCGCGGGGGTGACGGTGAGCCGGTGCCGGCTGCCGTCCGCGCTGGAGAACGGCCACAGCCGATCGGCGTGCTCGACCAGCTCGGCGAGCTGCTCCCGGGTCAGGCCCACCGACGAGATCGACGCGTGCACGTCGGCCCGGTACCGGCCGTCGTCGTCGCGGCCGAGCTTCGCCTCCGCGCGTACCTGCACGGTGTGCGCCTCGTCGGTTATCCCGCCGGCCGCCTCCACCGCCGCGTGGTGCAGGCAGGACGCGAAGGCGGCAGCGAGCAGCTGCGACGGGGTCAGCCCGGTGCAGTGCGGCGCCAGCGGCGAGGCGAGGGCAGTGGACAGGGCATCGTCGTCGGTGTGGATGTGACCGCCCTCGGCGGTCGCGGCGGCAACCTCGTTCAACCAGGAACTCGGCATCGCGTTCCTCCCGTCACTCCCCGCCCGGCTACCCGAGGCAGATGGCGTGAAACCGGGATCAGCCGCCGGGCCGGCCTCCCCGGACCCCGGCGGCGGCCTCGGTGACCTCGGCCGCCGCCCGGTCGGTCCAGGGGGTCACCACGGCCGGCCGCTGCCGGGGCATCAGCGGCTCGTGCATCGGCACGTACACCCGGGCATCCACCGCCTCGGCGAGCAGCAGCGCGGCGACGAGACTGCTCGGTCGCCGGGCCGGGTCGTCGGCGAGGCAGCGCCGGCACAGGTCGGCGACCTCCGCGGGCAGGCCGGGCAGTTCGGGTAGCGGCCGCAGGGACTGGCGGCCCTGCGGACCGAGCAACTGGGTGACGTTCTCGGCCGCGTACGGCAGCCGGCCGGCCAGACAGCAGTAGAGCAGCACCCCGAGGGCGTACATGTCGGCCGCCGGGGTCGCCGGAGCCCGTCGCAGCTGCTCCGGGGCGAGGTAGGCCGGCGTACCGACCACGATGCCCTCGGGTGCGGTGTCGGCGGCACCGGCCGGCGCGGCGATTCCGAAGTCGAGCACCTTCACCCCGGAGGGGGTGAGCATCACGTTGGCGGGCTTGATGTCGCGGTGCACGATGCCGTGGGCGTGGGCGGCGGCCAGCGCCGCGCTCACCTCCGCGCAGACCCGCACCGCGATCCGCCAGTCCAGCGGCCCGGCCCGCAGGTGGGCGGCGAGCGTCTGCCCCTCGGCCAGCTCCATCACGATGTAGGGCAGTTCGCGCCCGGGCACGGTGCCACCGGTGCCGAAGTCGTGCACGCTGGCGACGTTGGGGTGGACCAGGCGGGCCGCGGAACGGGCCTCGGCGCGGATGCGTTCCACCGACGCCGGACCGTCCGGCTGGCCGGGCGACACCAGCTTCACCGCGACCATCCGGTCCAGCACCGCGTCGTGCGCCCGCCAGACCTCCGACATGCCGCCGATGCCGATCCGCTGATCGAGCCGGTACCGCCCGTCCAGCGTACGCATCGACCGCTCCCTACCCTCATGGTGCTCCACCACGTTGCACGTGCCCGTGGCCTCGGCACGGTACCCCGCCACCGATCAGGGCAAACCGGCCTCCGGCGGCGGCCGGTGCGTTAGCGTGCGAGCCGGGACGCCCGACGTGCCGGGCAGTCTGGAGGCGGAGCGGTGATGGATGAGGTGAGCGTACGGTTCGTCGGCGGTCCGGCCCACGACCTGGTCCGGTCGTTGCCGGCCGGCCCGGACGGTGCTCCGCCGCGGCTGTGGGTACTGCGCCGGCCGCAGGGGACGCCCACCCCTGCCGCCGACCATCTCTACGCCCGGCAGCGGCCCGATGGGACGGGGGCCTGGTCCATGCGTTTCGTCCGCACCGACCCGGTCGGCGTGACCGAGTGACCCCTGTTCGACCCGGCCTCGCGATCCGACGGACCGCACAGCCGGCGCACAGGATCCGCACAAGTGGCACCCAGAGCGTCGGCCCACCATGGGCACCATGATGACCGAGGGGGAGGTCCGGTCGGGCCGGCTGGAGCTGCGCCGGCCCGACGGCGAAGCGGTCCGGGTGCTGGTCGTGGATGACGAGCCGACTCTGACCGACCTGTTGTCGATGGCGCTGCGGTACGAGGGCTGGCAGGTACGCACGGCCGGCGACGGCATGGCCGCGGTGCGCGCCGCCCGGCAATTCCAGCCCGACGCGGTGGTGCTCGACGTGATGCTTCCCGACCTGGACGGTTTCCAGGTGCTGCGCAGGCTGCGGGAGGACAACGCCACCGTGCCGGTGCTCTTCCTGACCGCCCGGGACGCGGTGGAGGAGCGGGTCGCCGGGCTGACCGTGGGTGGCGACGACTACGTCACCAAGCCGTTCAGCCTGGAGGAGGTCATCGCCCGGCTGCGGGCCCTGCTGCGCCGCTCCGGCTTCGCCGTCGCCACCCGCCAGGACGCGGTGTTGACCGTCGGCGATCTCAGCATGGACGAGGACAGCCACGAGGTGCGCCGGGACGGCCAGCTGATCACCCTCACCGCCACCGAGTTCGAGCTGCTGCGGTACCTGATGCGCAATCCCCGTCGGGTGCTGAGCAAGGCGCAGATCCTCGACCGGGTGTGGAACTACGACTTCGGCGGTCAGGCCAACGTCGTCGAGCTGTACATCTCGTACCTCCGTAAGAAGATCGACGCCGGCCGCCAGCCGATGATCCACACACTGCGCGGGGCCGGGTACCTGCTCAAGCCGGCAGAGTGAACGCCGTGCGCCGGTGGCTGGCCGGCCGGTCGCTGCGGACCCGCCTGGTGGTCACCCTGGTCGCGCTGCTCGCCGTGGTCAGCCTGGCCATCGGCGGGATCACCACCGCCGCGTTGCGGCAGTTCCTGACCTCCCGGGTGGACGAGCAACTGCTCTTCACACCGGGCGGCCGGCCGGTCGCCCCGTGGGAGCCGGGCCCCGGCACGAGCCCCTGGGGCGACGTACGCGTGCCGCGCGGCTTCCCGCCCGACACGATCAGCGCCCAGGTGGTCGACGGGAAGGTCACCGAGGCGTGGACACTGGTCGGCCGCCAGGAGCAGTCCGTGCCGGTCGACGAGGTCGCCGCGCTGGCCGAGGTGCCGGTCGACGGCAGACCGCACACCCTCGACCTCGACGACCGGGGCAGCTACCGGCTGGTGGCCCGGCAGACACCGACCGGCACCGTGCGGGTGCTGGGCGTGCCGCTCTCCGAGGTGCAGGAGACCGTCTGGTGGCTGGTGGCCGCGCAGGCCGGGGTCACCGCGGCCGGGCTGCTCGTCGCCGGCTCCGCCGGTGCGCTGATCGTCCGGGCCACGCTGCGCCCGCTGCGTCGGGTCGCGGCCACCGCCGGCCGGGTCAGCGAACTGCCGCTGGACCGGGGTGAGGTGGCGCTCTCCGAACGGGTGCCGGCCACCGACACCGACCCGCGTACCGAGGTCGGTCAGGTCGGTTCCGCGCTCAACCGGATGCTCGGGCACGTCGCCGCCGCGCTCGCCGCCCGGCAGGCCAGCGAGGTCCGGGTACGCCAGTTCGTCGCCGACGCCAGCCACGAACTGCGTACGCCGCTGGCGGCGATCCGCGGCTACGCCGAGGTGGCGCGCCGGGGCCGCGACCGGGTCCCGCCCGACGTGGCACACGCCCTGCGCCGGGTCGAGTCGGAGAGCGCCCGGATGACCAGTCTCGTCGACGACCTGCTGCTGCTGGCCCGGCTGGATTCGGGCCGGCCGCTGGCCGTGGAACCGGTCGACCTCACCGCGCTGGTGGTGGACGCGGTCAGCGACGCGCACGTGGCCGGGCCGGAGCACCGCTGGCAACTCGACCTGCCCGACGAGGTCGTCCGGGTGTCCGGCGACCCGGCCCGGCTGCACCAGGTGCTGGCGAATCTGCTGACCAACGCGCGGGTGCACACCCCGCCCGGCAGCACCGTCACCACCAGCCTGCGGCTGGCCGACGGTGTCGCCGAACTCGGCGTCGCCGACGACGGCCCGGGCGTGCCTCCCGAGCTGCGGCCCGAGGTGTTCGAACGCTTCGCCCGGGGGGACAGTTCCCGGTCCCGCGCCCACGGCAGCACCGGCCTCGGCCTGGCCATCGTCGCCGCCGTGGTGGAGGCCCACCACGGTGCTGTCTCGCTCGACACCCGGCCCGGCGCGACCGTGTTCACCGTCCGGCTGCCGAATGCCACCGACGACCGGTAGCCGACGCGCCGGGGCCGCGACGACTGCCGGTCGGGGCTGGCCGGCCTGGACGGAACACCCCGACCCGCTGGGCGCGCGTCACAGGTCGTGGCAGGCTGCCGGTGTGTACCGGGAACGGCCGACCCGGATCGCCGGCGCGACGCTGTGGACCAGCACCGCGCCGGCCCGTGCCATGCCCACCCGGGTGCTCCCGGACGGCTGCCTCGACCTGCTCTGGTCCAGCCGGGCCGGGCTGCTGGTCGCCGGGCCGGACCGTACCGCGTTCCTCAGCGCGAGCGTGCCGGGAGAACGATGGGTCGGGCTCCGACTGCCGCCCGGGGTCGGCCCGGCGGTGCTCGGCGTACCGGCGGTGGAGGTGCGCGACCGGCGCGTACCGCTGGGGGACCTGTGGGGTGACCGGGCCGTCGGGGTGCTCGCCGACCGGGCCGCGACCGAGGCGGAGGCCGTGCTGGTCGAGGTGGCGGCCCGCCGGCTGCGCGCCGCCGGCGGGCCGGACCCGCTCGGTGCCTGGGTGGCCGCCGCGCTGGCCGCCGGCGCCACGGTGGCGGCGACCGCCGCGGAGGTCGGGCTCGACTTGCGCGCGTTGCTGCGGCGCAGCCGGCACCTGTTCGGGTACGGCCCGAAGACCCTCGCCCGGATCCTGCGGCTGCGCCGGGCTCTCGCCCTGGCCCGCACGGGCGTCCCGCTGGCCGAGGTGGCCTACCGTGCCGGCTACGCCGACCAGGCCCACCTCACCCGCGACACCCGAGCCCTGACCGGCCTACCCCCCACCTCCCTCCTGACCCCCTGACCCCAATCGGTGATCAAGAAGTTTGGGGCGCTTTTGGAGATCGAAGTAGGCGAAAACTTCTTGATCAACCTTGGTCGTTCGGGGTGGGGGTGGGCAGGGGGGCGAAGAGGTCGACGGGGGTGCCGTCGGGGTCGAGTAGGACGGCGTAGCGCTGGCCCCAGGGGGCGTCCCAGGGCGGCAGGTGGCCGTGGTGACCGTCGGCGGTCAGGTCGGCGTACCAGCGGTCGACCTCGGCCGGGCTCGCGCAGAGGAAGGCCAGCGCGGCCCGATGGCCGCCGACCGGCGGGGTCCAGCCGGAGTCGAAGGCGCGGACCGTCGCGAGGTCGTCCCAGGCGAGCCGGAGGCCACCGGGCAGGGTCGCCTCCACGTGCGGCTCCTGCTCGGCGCCGGCCGGGATGTCGAGTCCCAGCCGGCGGTAGAAGTCCAGGGTGCGGGCCATGTCGGTGGCGACCAGGCTGATCAGGTCGAAGCGCGGATGCATGGTCATGCCGGTGAGGTTACGGCCGGTCCGGGCGGACGTCTTGAACGAAACGGACGCGGGGAAGTGGGGCGTTGTGCCCGACAGGCGACCGTGATCGGCGTACGGTGGCGTAAGTCCGGCTACACCGTTTAAATCCGAAATGTGAGTATGGTGGCTGATGCCGGTGTCATCACGGCGAGGGAAGGAGCGGTCGGTGAACCACCTGGCCTACCTGGACGCGGGATCCGGCAGCCTGATCGTGCAGGCGGTGGTCGGCGGGGTCGCCGGGGTCGCGGTGGCGGCCAAGCTCTACTGGCGCAGACTCGTCAGCCGGTTCCGCCGCCAGCCCACCGACCAGAGCTGATCCGCCCGAGATGGTGATTCCGAACCTGGGCCGCTCGCCGAGGCCGGTCCCGGTCGACGCCGAACTACGGCCGGAGCCCGGCTCGTTCCGTGACCCGGCCAACCGGGTCTTCCACGCCGGCGACGACGTGCTGCGCGCGCTCGACGAGACCGCCACCGCCCACTGGCGGGCGCTGGCGGGCAGCACCTTCTTCCCGCCGCTGGTCGCCGCCGGGAAGATCTGCGGCACCGAGGAGCTGCCGGCCGGCGTAGCCTTCCCGGCGCCGTCAGCGGGATCGCGGTTGCCGGCCGGATCGGATCGGCCGGCGGGATCGGCGCTGCCGAACTGGGCGGCGGTGCTGCGGCACGAGCGCATCCCGTTCATCTCGCACCCGTACGAGTGGTCCTTCGCGATGCTGCGCGACGCCGCGCTGCTGCACCTGGAGATCCTCCGGGCTGCCCTTTCGGCGGGCTTCACCACCAAGGACGGCTCGGCGTACAACCTGCAGTGGCGGGGCACCGAGCCGGTCTTCATCGACGTGGGGTCCTTCGCCCCGCTACGCGACGGCGAACCGTGGGCCGGCTACCGGCAGTTCTGCCAGACGTTGCTCTACCCGCTGATGCTCGGCGCCCACCTGGGGCTGGCGTTCCAGCCGTGGCTGCGGGCCCAGGTCGACGGCATCTCCCCGGAGCAGATGGGACCGCTGTTCCGGGGCACCCGCCGGCTGCTGCCCGGCGTGCTCACCCACGTCCACCTGCACGGCAGCGTGCAGCGGCGCAACGCCGCCACCAGCACCTCCGACGTCCGCGCCCAGTTGCGGGCCGCCGGTTACACCCGCGAGCTGGCGCAGGCCACCGTACGCGGAATGGAGAAGCTCGTCCGGCGGCTGGACCACCAGCCGCCGCCCACACACTGGGTGGACTACCAGCGCACCTGCGGCTACTCCGGCGACGACCGGAGCGGCAAGGAGCGGTTCGTGACCGCCGCGTTGAGCACCGCCGACCGGCGGCGGCTGGTGCTCGACCTGGGTGCCAACGACGGACGGTACGCCCGCCTGGCCGCCCGGCACGCCGACTACGTGGTCGCCGTCGAGCAGGACCCGGCGGTGCTGGACCGGCTGTACCGCACCCTGCGGGGCGAGGGCGAGCGGCGGGTGCTGCCGCTGGTGATGGACCTGGCCGACCCGTCGCCCGGAGGCGGCTGGCGTGCCGTGGAGCGGGCCTCGTTCGCCGCTCGGGCCAGCGCGGACACCGTGCTCGCCCTGGCGCTGGTGCACCACCTGGCGATCGGACGCAACGTGCCGCTGCCCGAGGTGGTGTCCTGCCTCGTCGGCTTCGTCGCGCCGGGCGGCCGGCTGGTGGTGGAGTTCGTCCACCCCGACGACCCGATGGCGGCCCGGCTGCTGGCCAACAAGCCCGACGGCATCTTCCCCGACTATCGACGCGACGCCTTCGAGTCGCTGCTCGCCGCCCACGGCACCGTGGAGGATCGGCTGGAGCTGCCCTCGGGCACCCGCACGCTGTACCGGGTGGCCCGTTCGTGACCGACCGCCCCGAAGTCGGCCCGGCTGGCACCACCGCCCCCGACTGGTCGCCCTCCGGCTCCGCGCCCGACTGGTCGCCCTCCGGCTCCGCGCCCGACTGGTCGCCTTCCGGCTCCGCGGCCGACTGGTCGCCTTCCGGCTCCGCGAGCGGCGGGTCCGCCGGTCAGGCCGTGGGGTCGGGGCGTCGCCGGTGGGGGTGGGGCGGCTGGCGGACGGAGGTCGGCCGGCTGCTGGAGATCACGGCGCTGATCGGTCTGGTGATCACCCAGCCGCTGCTGGACATCCTCGGTCGCAGCCCCGACTTCTTCCTGTTCCACCGGGCCGACCGGAGGGAGATCCTGCTGCTGGTGGCGCTGGTCGCGGTGCTGCCGACGGTGGCGGTCGGACTGCTCGGCCTGCTGTCCGGTCTGGCCGGACCCCGCGCGCGGGTGGCCACCCACACGCTGCTGGTGGGCCTGCTGGTCACCGCGCTGGCGGTGCAGGTCGGGCGGCACACCACGCCGCTGCGGGGCGTACCGCTGCTGCTGGTGGCAGTGGCGGTCGGAGCCGCCGGGGCGGCCGCACACCGGCGGTGGCGGGCCCCGGGGCGGATGCTTCGGCTGGCCGCCGTCGGGCCGCCGCTCTTCGTCGGGCTCTTCCTGTTCGCCTCACCGACCGGACCGGTGGTGTTGCCGCGCGGGGAGGGCGGCGTGGCCGGTACGGCCACCGGCAACCTGCACCCGCCGGTGGTCCTGCTGGTCCTCGACGAGCTGCCGCTGGTCTCCCTGCTCGACGGGGAAGGGCGAGTCGACGCCGCCCGGTTCCCGCACTTCGCCGAGTTGGCCGCCGCCTCGACCTGGTACCGCAACGCGACCGGGGTCAGCGGCTGGACGCCGTACGCGCTGCCGGCGATGCTCACCGGCCGCTACCCGGCGGAGCCGTTCGCCCCGCACTACTCGCACTACCCGGACAACCTCTTCACCGCCTTCGGCGGGCTGTATGACATCCGCGCCGAGGAGAGCATCACCCGACTGTGCCCACCGAGCCGCTGCGAGCAGCCGGTCACACCGGAACAGGGGGTCGGTGTGCTGGCCCGGGAGACCGGCCGGCTGCTGCGCCAGGTGACCGCGCCGAACGACAGCCGGATCGACCCGGAGGACTCCTACCGCGAGCGCACCGCCGAGGAGGCCGGCATCGACGCCGCCGAGCCGGTTCCCACCGATCCGAAGTTCCGCTGGGACAGCCTCAACGTCAACCAGCCGGCCCGGTTCACCAGCTTCCTCACCGGCCTGACCCGCTCGCAGCGGCCGACGCTGCACTTTCTGCACCTGCTGATGCCTCACTCGCCGTGGGCGTACCTGCCGTCGGGGGCTCGCTACGAGGCGCCTGAGGACTTCCCCAACGAGGGCGACGGTTGGGTGGACCTGGCCCGCGCCCGTCACCTGGCGCAGCTCGGCTACACCGACCGGCTGATCGGCGAGACGATCCGTACGCTGCGCGCGAGTGGCCTGTGGGATGAGGCGCTCGTGGTGGTCACCGCCGACCACGGGGTCAGCTTCACCAAGGGTGCCCAGGGGCGTGGTGAGGACGCCATCAAGGTGGCGGCCGACGAGGTGGCCTGGGTGCCGCTGTTCGTGAAGACGCCGGGGCAGCGCACCGGCGGAGTCGACGACCGGAACTGGGAACACGTCGACCTGCTGCCGACCATCGCCGACGAGGCGGCCATCCGGCTGCCCTGGCGGGTCGACGGCCGATCCGCCCGGCAGGCCCCCCGCACGGAATCCGGCAAGGTCTTCTACGACCGGCCGTCGGCACCGATGCCGATCAGCGGCGGCGTCCCCACCGCACCGCCACCGGCGGCCCCGCACCGACTCCTCGGCACCACCGTGGACGCCGCGCCGGCCGGTGGCAGCGCCCGCGTGGGTGGGCTCGGGGCGTTCCGCGCCGTCGATCCCGACGAGGGCCTGCTGCCGGGCATGATCTGGGGCACCGTGCCCGACCGGGTCGCCGACGGCACCGAGTTGGCGGTGGCCGTCAACGGCACCGTCGCGGCGGTGGTGCCGGTGGTCGCCCCGGACCCCGGCGGCCGTCGGTTCGCCGCGTTGCTCGCCGACGACCGGCTCTTCCGCGCCGGCGCCAACCGCCTCGATCTCTACCTCGTCGACGCCGGCGGCGTTCTCCGCCAGCTGACGATCTCCTGACGCCAACCTCGGGTCGTCCCAGCCGCGCGGTGGGGGCCCGGGTCGGCCGTCTTTCCTGAGCCGCCGGACAGCGGCCCGGCTTCCGCGTAGTTGTACGCCCGGTGTGCCGTCTGTGCCTGTCTGTGCTGGTCGTCGGGGTTTCCCGGCCGCACGGTCGGGAATCGGGTGACGCATGCCTCACCGCCGAACCACGGCGGGCGGTGTCGCCGCAACCGCAATTACGGTAGAAGCGAAGGCAATTCAACGTAGATCTGCCGGCGAAGCGAGGAACCACATGACGGAAGTCAAGCTCGATCACCCCGGCGGGCAGCTGTCGATGCCGGTACATCCCGCGGTCGAGGGCCCCGCCGGAGTCGGTGTGGGCAAGCTGCTGAAGGAAACCGGGATGACGACGTACGACCCCGGGTTCGTCAACACCGCCGCTTGTTCGTCCGCGATCACCTACATCGACGGCGACGCGGGCATCCTGCGTTACCGTGGCTACCCCATCGAGCAGCTGGCCGAGAAGAGCTCCTTCCTGGAGGTCTCCTACCTGCTGATCTACGGTGAGCTGCCGACCAGCGACCAGCTGACCGAGTTCTCCGAGCGGATCCGCCGGCACTCGCTGCTGCACGAGGAGATGCGCCGGTTCTTCGACGGCTTCCCCCGGGACGCGCACCCGATGGCCGTGCTCTCCTCGGCGGTCAGCGCCATCTCCACCTTCTACCAGGACAGCCTGGACCCGTTCGACGCCGAGCACGTGGAGATGTCCACGGTCCGGCTGATGGCGAAGGTACCCACCATCGCCTCGTACGCCTACAAGAAGTCCATCGGCCAGCCGCTGCTGTACCCGGACAACTCGCTGGGCTACGTGGAGAACTTCCTGCGGATGACGTTCGGCGTGCCGGCGGAGCCGTACGAGGTCGATCCGGTGGTGGCCCGCGTGCTGGACATGCTCTTCGTCCTGCACGCCGATCACGAGCAGAACTGCTCCACCTCGACGGTGCGGCTGGTGGGCTCCAGCAACGCCAACCTGTTCGCCTCGGTCTCGGCCGGCGTCAACGCGCTGTTCGGGCCGCTGCACGGCGGTGCCAACCAGGCGGTGCTGGAGATGCTCGAGCGGATCCAGGCCGAGGGCGGTGACGTGCAGTCCTTCGTCCGCAAGGTCAAGGACAAGCAGGACGGCGTCAAGCTGATGGGCTTCGGTCACCGGGTCTACAAGAACTACGACCCGCGGGCCGCGATCGTGAAGAACGCGGCGCAGGACGTGCTCGGCCGGATGGCCAAGCCGGACCCGCTGCTGGACATCGCGATGCAGTTGGAGGAGATCGCCCTGGGCGACGACTTCTTCGTCTCCCGGCGGCTCTACCCGAACGTGGACTTCTACACCGGCCTGATCTACAAGGCGATGGGCTTCCCGACGAAGATGTTCACGGTGCTGTTCGCCCTGGGCCGGCTGCCGGGCTGGATCGCGCAGTGGCGCGAGATGATCAACGACCCGGAGACGAAGATCGGCCGTCCGCGGCAGATCTACACCGGCGCCACCGAGCGGGACTACCTCCCCGTCGAGAAGCGCTGACCGCAGTAAAGGAAGGGCCCCTTGTTAACGCCTCCGGTATAGGAAGGGCCCCTTCTTAACACTCACTACGAGAGGCCGCCGACCTGCCCAGGTCGGCGGCCTCTCGGATCGTCGCGGCCGTCGGCGTCCGCGGGTAGGGGTGGGTCCGCGGTGGTCAGTGGGCCGGGTGATCGTCCTCGCCGCCGGCGGTGGTGGGCAGTGTGCCGAGCACCTCGTTGATCACATGGATGCGGGCGTTGGCCGCCTGGTAGTCGGCGCACACCGTGTCGGCGTGGGCGTCGACCCGGGCGCCGCCACCGTGTGCGGTGACGGTGAGGCTGGTGCCGGCCACAGTGGTCGCGCTGCCGGCGGCGACCAGTTCAGCCACCGGTAGCGCTCCGCTGACCACGTGGTCGCGAAGCAGCCCGCGCAGGGTAGCGGTGTCGTTCAGCAACATGTCGTCGAGGTTGGTCCGGGAGAATTTGGCCGCGAAGGCGTCGTCGGTCGGGGCGAGGATGGTGACGCCGGTCGGTGCCGTCAATTCGGCGGCCAGGCCGGTGGCCCGTACCGCCGCCTCGAAGGTGGTGAGCACGGGGATCCACTGGAGCGCCTGGTCGGCGGGTTGACCGGCCAGCGAGTTCGGGTTGCCCGGCTCGCTGCCGGCCGGCAGTTGGTCGCAGAGCGGCCCGGTCACGGTGACCGTGGCCGGCGCGGGGCCGGCCGTGCCGGCATCGCTGTTCCCGCCGCTGCCCGCGATCACCACGAGCAGCAGGGCGGCCAGGGTCGCGCCGGCGATCGGGAGCAGGCGCCGGGATACCGGCGTCGCGGTCGGAGACTGGCTGTTGGTCACGGTGTTCTCCACTCTTGGGTGGGGTACCGGCAGGCCGGGCGCGGATCCGGCCTGCCGGTACGACGGGCGAGGTTCAGCGCCTCACAGACGCGCGCACTGGTTGAACCTCGGACCGCTGACCGAGTTGGCGACCTCCAGGTTGACCGGCGTGGCAGCGTTGCCGGTGCAGCTCAGCGGACCGTTGACGGTGTTGCCGGCCACCAGCGGGGCGCCGCCCGCGTTGTTGACCACGTTGACCGGGCCACTGATCCTGTTGCCGACCAGCAGGACCGGGCCGGTGGCACCGGTGACGTTCACCGGCCCGTTGACGGTGCTGGCGGTCAGCACGAACCCGGCCGCCGCGCTGGCGTCCACCGGGCCGTTGACCGAACCGCCGTTGACGATCAGCGTCGCGCCCCGCTGGACCTTGATCGGACCCCGGACGGTGGCTCCGGCGAGGCAGGCCACCCCGGAGACCGTCAGTGGGCCGTTGTGGGTGCCGGTCAGCGTGGGCGCGATCCGCTCGGCGGCGACCAGGCCCTCGGCGGCCTGCCCGTCGAGCAGCAGCGGCACCAGGCCCCGCTCCGGCTGGGACAGCGGGACGAGGTACCCGCCGGCCACCTTGATCACCTTCCAGCCGTGGGCGGCGAGCCGTTGGGCCACCGTGGTCTGCTGGCCGTCCGGGCCGTCGGTGCGCGCCCCGTGGTACTGCTCCTCGGTGAGCTTGTAGGCGCACGGCGGCTGGTCGAGGATCTGGTTCTCGCCGGGGGCGTCCAGCGGCGGCGGGGTGTCACCCGGGTGCGGCGCGGGGTACGCCTCGATCGGGCGGGAGCCGCGGAAGACGATCCGGCCGGTGTTCGCGGACTGGAACGTGATCGCCTCGGCGCGGGCCTTGGTGATGTCGCCGACGTTGGCCCCGTGGTACGCCAGGAACTGGTGGAACGTCCACAGTGCCGAGTAGGTCTTGCGCCGGCGGTTGTTGGCGGTGTTGCCCTCGTCGGGCCGGGTCGGTCCGCCGGAGCTGCGCAGCTCCAGCAGGGAGTTGACCACGTTCTTCAGGCCGAGGGTGTTGCGCAGGATGGTCTCCTCGCCCAGGCCGACGTTGGCCCCGGTGCACCCGTACGGGCAGGCCCACCAGCCGTCCTCGGCGCCCTGGGTGTACATGTGACCCTCGATCATGTCCTGTGACTCGTCGAAGATCCCCTGCGCCACGTTCTGGTGCCGTGGCGGCAGCATCGGCAGGTCACCGGTGTTGGCGTTGCCGTACTCGTGGCCGTCGTAGCTGGCGATCGGCCGGTAGTCGCGGACCATCTCCACGAAGGCCTGGGTCTCCGGCTGACGGATCAGCGAGTAGTCCCGGTTGAGGTCCTGACCGGTGGAGTTGCCCCGGCTGTTTGCCGCCCGGCCGTCACCGTTGATCGTCGGCACGATCAGCATGGTGGTCTTCGACAGCAGACCGAGCGTGGTGGCGTCGTCGGTGAACGCCAGCTGCCGGGCCATGATGAGGCAGGCTTCGCGGTCGCCGGGCTCGTTGCCGTGCACGTTGCAGTTGACCACCAGCGGGTTCGTCGCGGCCACCGCCTCGGCGGTGGCCGGCGGGGTGGGGTAGCCGATGACGAACATGTTGATCGGCCGGTCCTGCAGGGTGCGTCCGATCTCCACCACGCGTACCCGGTCGCTGCGCTCGTCGATCGCCGCGGTGTACGCGTACTCGTTGACGTCGTTGGTGTACTGCGCGCCCAGCGTGGTCTCCCACTGGGTGCGCAGGCTCTGCCCGGGGACGGCCGGGTCGCCCCAGTGATCTCTGGTGGTGTCGCTGACCGGGGTCGAGTACGGCTGGACGGTGCTGCCGAAGCGGGCGCGTACCCGCCACTGGAAGCGGTTGCCGGGGGCGAAGCCGGCGTCGGCGAAGGTCGGCTCGGAGTTGTTGATCTGACGGTTCGGCCGCCAGACACCGACGGTCACCGAGGCGCCGGTGGCGGCGTCGTCGTCGCCGACCGGGGTCCGCTCGATCTGGTAGTCGGTCGCGCCGTCGACCGGGGTCCAGGCCAGGGTCGCGTACCCGTCGCCCTGGACGACCGTGAGGCCCTGTACCTGGTTCGGCTCCGCCTGCGGTTGGGCCGCGGTGGTCGCCTGGGCGGGCTGCGCGGTCGCCGCGAGGGTGACGGCGAGCAGAGCGGAGAAGACACCGGCCGTTGTCCGTCTGTATCTCAAGGGGATCTCCAAACAGGAGGGATGGCTGGGTACGCACAGCACACCCGCACCTGACCGCCCACGGGGCCGCGAGCTGGGATTCTTGAGGATGATCTGAGGTTCGGTCGGCTGAGTGGGTGCTCAGCCGCAGCGCAGCCGGTAGCCGACGCCGCGTACCGTCTCCACCATCGCGGCGTCGTCGAGCTTGCCGCGTAGCGCCGCGACGTGGACGTCGAGATTGTGCCGGGTGGCCCAGGTGGTCTGCCAGACCTCCAGTTGCAGCCGGTCCCGGGGCACCACCGTGCCGGCCTGCCGGGCCAGCGCCACCAGA
The DNA here is from genome assembly GCF_900109115.1 of Micromonospora phaseoli. Classification (GTDB taxonomy): domain Bacteria; phylum Actinomycetota; class Actinomycetes; order Mycobacteriales; family Micromonosporaceae; genus Micromonospora; species Micromonospora phaseoli. The sequence continues at coordinate 358,001 of NZ_FNYV01000004.1, read as the reverse complement.
AGGTCGAACTCCTTACGGGACAGGCCGACCTCCCGGTCGCCCTCCCAGACCCGCCGGGCGTCCACATCGATCCGCAGCGCGCCCACCTGCAGGGCGCTCGCCGCGCGGGCGGTGCGGTTGGTACGGCGCATCACCGCCTCGATGCGCGCCTGCAACTCGACCATCGAGAACGGCTTGACCACGTAGTCGTCGGCCCCGGCCCGCAGCCCGGCCACCCGGTCGTGCTCCTCGGCCCGCGCGGTGACGGCGATGATCGCGACGCCCTCGTCGTGCTGGCGGATGCGCCGGCACACCTCCAGACCGTCGCGGTCGGGCAGGTTCATGTCGAGCAGGATGAGGTCGACCGGGTCCGCCTCCACCGCCTCGGCCGCGGTGACCGCCTGGACCACGTCGTGCCCCCGCCGCCGCAGCGCCGATGCGAGACCCGCCGAGACGCGCAGGTCGTCTTCCACCAGGAGCACCCGCACCCGCGCCCTCCTCGGACCTCGCGTTGCTGGATGCCTGCGAGTGTGTCCGATGCCAACCGGCACTGACCAGTACGGATACAAGATCGTAACGACACAATGAACTGGCCGAACGGGTCTGGCGGTCGTCCGCGGCGGCCCGGGTGTCGGATCGGGGACGGCCTCGGCGGCGGATCGCAGGCGCCTGGGCAAGCAGGCACCCGGCCGGCTGTCGAGCTGACCCGTCGGTGCCGTCGCCGCCGACTGCGGTGCCGACGATCATCCCACGGCGGCCTTCAGCACCCAGGACGTGAGCCGAGGGCGGCCGGCCAGCTCCGCCCGCCCGGTGGACCAGAGCAGCACGTCGACCGGATCACCCAGCGGGGCGTCGGGAAAGAGCCGGGCGAGCACCGCCGCGCACAGCGACGTCGGGGGCCGCCAAGCGATCCCGAGCCCCTGGGTGATGTCCCAGGTGTGCACGAGCGTCTCGATGACGCCCAACGCGGCGAAGCCGCCCGGGTCGGTCGGCCCCCAGTGCCAGGCGCGAGCGGTCGGTTCCGCTGCGGACACCGCCCCGCTCAGCAGCCGCCCACAGGCGGTGACCACCTGGAGAATGTCGCGCGGCGCGGCGTCGACCCGGACGACCAGATCGAAGGGCAGGTACGCGCCGTCCGGCCGGGCCGCGACCTGGCCCGCGTACGCCAACAGGTCATGTGCGACGTGGGCCGCGGTCGTCCAACAGCTCCACGTCAACGTCCCCGCCGGGGGTGCGTGCCAGTCCCGTGACTCGTGCGGTGTGAGTACCCGCACCATCTCGGCCACCGCTTGCTCGACGTCGCCACCATCCATCGCTCGCATGAGAGCAGGGTGCCAGCTGCTTGCCCGGCCGGTCACGTTCAGAAGGCGGACAACGTGGCCAGATAGTGCTGCCGGAGGTCGAGGACACCGGCCAGCGCGGACAGGCTCGTCGTGCCCTGGCGGCCCGCCGTCGCCTGGTGGATCGCGCGCCGGATCGAGGTGGCGGCCTGCCGGTGGCCCAGTGAATCGAGCACCTCGGCCGCCACCGTCCAGGTCTCCTGCAACTCGGTGGACCAGTAGCGGCTGGTGGAGCCGAGCTGGTCGATCCACAACAGGAGTGCCTCTTTGACCTCGGCGGTGGCGAACCTGCGGTCGCCCTGCTCCAGGGCCAGCCGGGCCAGCCACACCATCGCCCGGGACTCGCAGTCCACCATTTTCAGGTCCCGATGGGACAGCATGCGTAGCTTGGTCGCGGCCAGCCGCATCCGGCAGGCCCACGGGAACGAGTCGATCCGGCCCATCAGTTCGATGGATGTCGGTACCAGGGCCGCCGTGGGCAGGAGCAGCTGCTGGTCGGAGGCCTTCAGCGCACCCTGGCGGGGCGAGCCCTTGCCCGCGAGGTCGCCGGCGATCGTTGCGGCGATCCCGCCGGTGTCGGCCAGGCCCGGATGCAACGCGAGGCCGTGGGCGCTGACCCGGGAGGCGACGTGGAACGACCGCTGGGCGAAGTGGAACTGACCGATGGGACGCCCGAGTTGCTGGCAGATCGCCGAGAGGTTCCGCAGGGTCACCCCGAGCGGGTTGAGGTAGTCGTTGCTGCGCGCCACGAGGTCTTCCGAGACGGGCAGCAGCCGTTCGGTCCCGATCCGCAGGGCACCGGCGGCATCACCCCGGTTGACCGTGTCGAGAAACTCGACCCGGATCCGGTCGGCCTCCTTGGCGAGCTTGCGGACCCCGAACGGCACAGCCGGCACCTCCCCCGTCACCCGCATACTACAGGCATAGTCATCGATGCCTGAGGTGCGCGCGGACGCGATCAGCCGCCGGTGAGCGGGGCTCGCAGGGGAACGACCGGGACGATGCTCGCCGCCCTGGTGATCCGTCTGCGCCATCAGCTCGACAGGTTCGCCGCCCGCTGTCGACGCCCGGCTCGCCGCAGAGGGCCGACGGCGATGACCGACGCTTCCGGCCCTGGTCCCACCGGGTGGCGGGACCAGGGCCGGCGAACCCCGCGCGTCACTGCCGGCGGGGCGGAGCGCGGGATCAGCGCAGGCCGGCGGCGGCGAGCAGGTTGCCCTCGGGGACCGTGGGCAGCGCCCGGCCGTGCGCCATCTGCTGCGCCGCGCGCTCGGCGGTGAAGGTCGGCGCCTGGGCGATGGCCGCCGCGTACGCCGACGCGGTGCGGCTGGCGATGGCCGCCCAGCCGTACCGCTCGTTGACCATGTCCCGGGCCCGACGGGCCAGCACGCGGGCGCGTTCGGTGTCGGCGAGCAGGGCGTGCACGGCGTCGGTCAGCGCGTCCGGGTCGTGCGGGCGGAAGGTCTCACCGGTGACCCCCGGCTCGACGATCTCGGCGAGCCCACCGGTCTCGGCTACCGCGAGCGGCGCGCCGGCGGCGGCGCCCTCCAGGGCGACCATGCCGAACGGCTCGTAGATGCTGGGCACCGCGAAGCAGTCCGAGGCGGCCATCACCGCGGGCAGGTCCGTTCCGCCGAGGAAGCCGGGGAGGCTGACGGTGCCGGCCAGGCCGAGCCGGTGCACGTCGGCCTCCAGTTCACCGCGGTACGGGCCGTCGCCGACGATCACCGCGCGAAGCCCGGGGTGCCGCTCGCGCAGCCGGGGCAGCCCGGCGAGCAGATGCTGCACGCCCTTCTCGTACACCAGACGGCCGGCGAAGGTGACCAGTGGGCCGTCCCCGGCGAACCGGGCGCGTGCCTTCGCCACGGCGGCGGCGGAGACCCGCCAGCGGTGCGGCTCCACCCCGTTGGGCACCACGTCGACCCGGCCGGCCGGCACGCCGAACAGCCCGGTCACCTCGTCGCGCATGTAGCCGGAGCAGACGATGACCCGGTTCGACTCACCGCCGAGCCAGTGCTCCACGCCGTGGATGGTGCGGTTCATCTCCTCGGGCAGCCAGCCCTGGTGCCGGCCCGCCTCGGTGGCGTGGATGGTGCTGACCAGCGGCAGGTCGAGGTGCTCACGCAGGGTCATCGCGGTGTGCGCGACGAGCCAGTCGTGGGCGTGGATCACGTCGTAGCCACCGGTGGCGGCGGCGCGCAGCGCGGCCCGGGTCAGGGTGTGGTTGAACGCCATCGTCCAGGCCAGCAGCGAGCCGGTGGCCAGTGGGAAGGTCACCGGGTCCTCGGCGGCGCGCACGACGCGCACTCCGTCGACGTACTCCTCCAGCGGGGCGCCCTCGGCGTGGCGGGTGACGACCGTGACCTCGTGCCCGGCGGCGGCCAGGGCCACCGACAGGGCGTGCACGTGCCGGCCCAGGCCGCCCACGAGCACCGGCGGGTACTCCCACGACAGCATGAGGATGCGGCGGGTCTGCGACCCGGCGGGCGGGCCGGGCTGGGCCGGAACCTGGGGTCGCGAGGTGATCGTGGGGCGGTGGACGCGGTCCGAGGCGGTGGCGGTACGTCCGCCGACCCGCAGGGTCGTCACAGTCAGTCTCCGTCCGTGCAGGGAGGAACGCGCCGGCGTCGATGACGGCGAAAGGGACACGTTGGGTTTCGGACACGCGCAGACGCGTCCGGCGGTGCGAGGATCTGAAGGCGCACTGAACACGCGCCCGGGAACAAGCAAACGTCATGACGGCCGATTCCGCACCTTGAGGACGGTCACAGTGACCGAGGGCACCGCAGGGTTCATCTCGGCTCAGTCGGGCGGATACCAGCCATTCACCCGATCGGATGGATTGGTGGCGGACCGTGCGGGGCATTACCGCCCCGCGCACCGCCGGGGGTCCCCCGGACGGGTGTGCTCGTGGCGGGCGCGCTGACGACACTTGGCCGAAGGAGCGACATGCAGGTCTGGCCGGGCGAGCGGTATCCCCTCGGCGCCACCTACGACGGGATGGGCACCAACTTCGCGATCTTCTCGGAGGTGGCGGAGCGGGTCGAGCTCTGCCTCTTCGACGAGTGGGACACCGGAGCGGAGCGCCGGGTCGAGCTGCGTGAGGTCGACGCGTACGTGTGGCACGCGTACATCCCGGGGATCGGGCCGGGGCAGCGGTACGGCTACCGGGTGCACGGCCCGTACGACCCGGCGGGCGGGGTCCGGTGCAACCCGAGCAAGCTGCTCATCGACCCGTACGCCAAGGCCATCGACGGTGACGTGCAGTGGGACCCGGCGGTCTACGACTACACCCACGGCGACCCGGAGCGGATCAACACCACCGACTCGGCGCCGTTCATGCCGAAGTCGGTGGTGGTGAACCCGTACTTCGACTGGGGCAACGACGCGCCGCCGCGCATCCCGTACCACCACTCGGTCATCTACGAGGCCCACGTACGCGGGCTGACCATGCGGCTGCCCGGCATCCCCGAGGAGTTGCGCGGCACGTACGCCGGCATCGCCTCGCCCCCGATGATCGATCACCTGAGCCGGCTCGGGATCACCGCCATCGAGCTGATGCCGGTGCACCAGTTCGTCAACGACCACCGGCTGACCGACCTGGGGCTGCGCAACTACTGGGGCTACAACACCATCGGCTTCTTCGCCCCGCACCACGGCTACTCGGCGCTGGGCCACCTGGGCCAGCAGGTGCAGGAGTTCCGGGGCATGGTCAAGGCGCTGCACGCGGCCGGCATCGAGGTGATCCTCGACGTGGTCTACAACCACACCGCCGAGGGCAACCATCTCGGCCCGACGCTGAGCTTCAAGGGCGTCGACAACGCCAGCTACTACCGCCTGTCCGAGGAAGATCGGCGTTACTACGTCGACTACACCGGCACCGGCAACAGCCTCAACGTGCGCAGCCCGCACTCGCTGCAACTGATCATGGATTCGTTGCGCTACTGGGTGACCGAGATGCACGTCGACGGTTTCCGGTTCGACCTGGCCGCCACCCTGGCCCGCGAGTTCTACGACGTGGACCGGCTCTCCACCTTCTTCGAGGTGGTCCAGCAGGACCCGGTGGTCAGCCGGGTCAAGTTGATCGCCGAGCCGTGGGACGTCGGCCCCGGCGGCTACCAGGTCGGCAACTTCCCGCCGCAGTGGACCGAGTGGAACGGCAAGTACCGCGACACGGTCCGCGACTTCTGGCGCGGCGAGCCGGCCACCCTGGCCGAGTTCGCCTCCCGCCTCTCCGGCTCCGCCGACCTCTACCAGGACGACGGGCGCCGCCCCTTCCACAGCATCAACTTCGTCACCTGCCACGACGGCTTCACCCTGGCCGACCTGGTGTCGTACAACGACAAGCACAACGAGGCCAACGGCGAGGAGAACCGGGACGGCGAGAGCCACAACCGGTCCTGGAACTGCGGCGTCGAGGGCGACACCGACGACCCGGGGGTGCTCGCCCTGCGGGCCCGGCAGCAGCGCAACTTCCTGGCCACCCTGATGCTGTCGCAGGGCGTGCCGATGATCGGCCACGGCGACGAGCTGGGCCGCACCCAGCACGGCAACAACAACGCCTACTGCCAGGACAGCGAGCTGGCCTGGGTCGACTGGGACGACGTCGACACCGAGTTGCTGGACTTCACCCGCCGGCTGGTCGAGTTCCGCCGAAAGCACCAGGTGTTCCAGCGCCGCCGCTTCTTCACCGGCCTGCCGGTGCACGGCCGCGAGATCGACGAGCCGCTGCCCGACCTGGCCTGGTACACCCCCGACGGGCGGGAGATGACCGGCGAGGACTGGGGCAACGACTTCGGCCGCTCGGTGGCGCTCTTCGTCAACGGCGAGGGCATCCGCGAGCGTGGCCAGTACGGCCAGCGGCACCGTGACTCCTCCTTCTGGCTCTGCTTCAACGCCCACGACGCACCACTGGACTTCACCCTCCCGCCGGCCGAGTTCGGCCACCGCTGGGAGTTGGTGATCAGCACCGCCGAACCCGACCAGGACAAGGGCACCACCGTGGAGGCCGGCGGCACGCTCTGCGTACCGGACCGTTCGTTGGTGGTGCTGGAGAGGGTGGCCTGACATGCCCGCGAAGCCGCACCGCGTCGGAGCCACCTACCGGGTGCAGGTGCGTCCCGGCTTCGACCTGGACGCCACCGCCGGCCTCGCCGGCTACCTCGCCGATCTCGGCGTCACGCACCTCTACAGCGCGCCGCTGCTGGCCGCCGCCCCGGGCAGCGCGCACGGCTACGACGTGGTCGACCACCGGCAGGTCAACCCGGAGATCGGTGGCGAGGCCGCCCGGCAGCGGCTGCTGCGGGCGCTGCGCGACGCCGGGCTCGGCCTGGTCGTGGACATCGTGCCCAACCACGCCGGGGTCGCCGTGCCGGCGGCCAATCCGGCCTGGTGGGACGTGCTGCGCCGGGGCCGCGATTCGGCGTACGCGCCCTGGTTCGACATCGACTGGGAGCGGGGGCGGCTGCTGCTGCCGGTGCTCGCCGAGGGCCCTGATGCGCTCGACGACCTCAAGCTCGCCGACGGGGAGCTGCGCTACCACGAGCATCGCTTCCCGATCGCCGACGGCACCGGTGACGGCAGCCCTCGCGAGGTGCACGACCGGCAGCACTACGAGCTGGTCTCCTGGCGGCGCGGCGACGCCGAGCTGACGTACCGCCGGTTCTTCGCCGTCTCCAGCCTGGCCGGGCTGCGGGTGGAGGACCCGGAGGTGTTCGCCGCCACCCACGAGCTGATCGTGGCGTGGGCGGCGGCCGGTGAGGTCGACGGCATCCGGGTCGACCACCCCGACGGGCTGCGCGACCCGGCCGGCTACCTGGCCCGGCTGCGCGCCGCCGCGCCTGACGCGTGGCTGATCGTGGAGAAGATCCTGGAGTACGGGGAGGAGTTGCCGGCCTGGCCGGTGGACGGCACCACCGGCTACGACGCCCTCGCCGCGGTCGGCGGGCTCTTCGTCGACGGCGACGCCGAGGCCGACTTCACCGCCCTGGACACCCGGCTCACCGGCCGGGCCACCTCCTGGGCGGACCTGACCCACGACACGAAGCTCGCCGCGGCCACCCGGCTGCTGTCGGCGGAGCTGACCCGGCTGGCCGCGCTCGCCCCCGACGTGGACCCCGACGCGGCCCGCGCCGCCCTGGCCGAGTTGGCCGCCGCCTTCGCCGTCTACCGGGGTTACCCGCCCGACGGTGCCCGGCACCTGGCCAACGCCCGCGCCGAGGCAGGCCGCCGCCGCACCGACCTGACCGGCGCGCTGGACGCGGTCACCCGGCGGCTGCGCGACCCCGACGACGAGTTGGCCCGCCGCTTCCCCCAGTTCACCGGCGCGGTGATGGCCAAGGGTGTCGAGGACACCGCCTACTACCGGTGGAGCCGGTTCGTGGCGCTCAACGAGGTGGGCGGCAGCCCCGTCCACTTCGGCACCCTGCCGGGCCGGTTCCACCGCTTCGCCGCCGCCCGGCACGAACGCTGGCCGGCGAGCATGACCACCCTGTCGACCCACGACACCAAACGCGGCGAGGACGTCCGTGCCCGCCTCGCCGTGCTCGCCGAGCTGCCGCACCGCTGGGCCGAGCAGGTCACCCGGTGGACGGCGGCGGTGCCGCTGCCCGACGCCGCCCTGGCGCATCTGCTGTGGCAGACCGCCGTCGGCGCCTGGCCGGTCGAGCGAAAGCGGTTGCACGCGTACGCGGAGAAGGCGGCCCGGGAGGCGTCGGCGTCGACCAGTTGGACGGACCCCGACCCGGCCTTCGAGCGCGCGATGCACGTCCTGGTCGACGCCATGTACGACGACCCGGGGGTCAACGCGGAGCTGGCCGCGTTCGCCGCCGAGATCACCCCGCCCGGCTGGTCGAACTCGCTGGGACAGAAGCTGGTGCAGCTGGCGATGCCCGGGGTGCCGGACACCTACCAGGGCACCGAGCTGTGGGACAACTCGCTGGTCGACCCGGACAATCGCCGCCCGGTCGACTTCGGCGTACGCCGGGAGCTGCTGGCCCGGCTCGATGCCGGCTGGCGGCCGGCGGTGGACGACACCGGCGCGGCGAAGCTGCTGGTGGTGTCGCGGACCCTGCGGCTGCGCCGGGACCACCCGGAGCTGTTCGGCGACTACCAGCCGGTGATGGTGCACGGGCCGGCCGCCCGGCACGCCGTCGCCTTCGACCGGGGCGGCGCGATCGCGGTGGCCACCCGGCTGCCGCTGCGACTGGCGGCGGCCGGCGGCTGGCGGGACACGGCCCTGCAACTTCCCGTTAACGAGGTGTCGTGCCTGTTCACCGGTCGGGTCTACAGTGGCGGACGGGTCCAGTTGGCGGAGGTGTTGGCCAGCTATCCCGTCGCGCTGCTCGCCCCCACTGGCCGATCCCGGGAGGCCGCGTCATGACCGAGTTCACGGTCTGGGCACCGGAGGCGTCGCGGGTGCGGTTGCGCCTGCCGGGCGCCGCCGACCACGAGATGAGAGCCGGCCGGGGCGGCTGGTGGCGGGTCGAGGTGCCCGGTGCCGGCCCCGACTACTCCTTCGTGCTCGACGACGACGACCGGGCGCTGCCCGACCCCCGCTCGGCCTGGCAGCCCGCTGGCGTGCACGGGCCCAGCAGGATCTACGACCATGCGGCGTTCTCCTGGACCGATGAGTCCTGGACCGGACGGCAACTGCCCGGCAGCGTCCTCTACGAGCTGCACGTCGGCACCTTCACCCCGGAAGGCACCTTCGACGCGGCGATCGGCCGCCTCGACCACCTGGTCGACCTCGGCGTCGACCTGATCGAGCTGCTGCCGGTCAACGCCTTCAACGGCGAGCACAACTGGGGGTACGACGGGGTCTGCTGGTTCGCCCCACACGAACCCTACGGCGGGCCGGACGGCCTGAAACGTCTGGTCGATGCCGCCCACGCCAAGGGGTTGGGGGTGATCCTCGACGTCGTCTACAACCATTTCGGGCCCTCCGGGGCCTACGCGCCGATGTTCGCGCCGTACCTCGCCGAACGGAACACCCCGTGGGGCAGCGCGGTCAACCTGGACGGTCCACACTCCGACGGGGTACGCCGCTTCATCGCCGACAGCGTGCTGATGTGGCTGCGCGACTACCACGTCGACGGGCTGCGCCTGGACGCCGTGCACGCCATGCCCGACACCCGCGCCACGCACCTGCTGGAGGAGTTGGCCGTCGAGGTCGAGTCGCTGTCGGTGCACCTGGGCCGCCCCCTGTCGCTGATCGCCGAGTCCGACCTCAACGACCCCCGGCTGATCAGCCCACGGGAGGCCGGCGGCTACGGTCTGCACGCCCAGTGGAACGACGACGCCCACCACGCCCTGCACACCCTGCTCACCGGCGAACGGCAGGGCTACTACGGCGACTTCGGCACCATGGAATGCCTCGCCGAGGTGCTCACCGGCGCGTTCTTCCACACCGGCACCTGGTCCAGCTTCCGCAACCGTCAACACGGCCGCCCCGTCGACCCGCGCACCCCCGGTCACCGTTTCGTGGCGTACCTGCAGAACCACGACCAGATCGGCAACCGCGCCAGCGGCGACCGCCTCTCGGCGTCGCTGTCGCCCGCCCTGCTGCGGGTCGGCGCGACCCTGCTGATGACCGCCCCGTTCACCCCGATGCTGTTCATGGGGGAGGAGTGGGCGGCCGCCACGCCGTGGCAGTTCTTCACCAGCCACCCCGAGCCGGAGCTGGCCGCCGCGGTGGTCAACGGCCGCCGTCGCGAGTTCGCCGCGCACGGCTGGCCGCCCGGCGACGTGCCGGACCCGCAGGACCGACAGACGTTCGTACGCTCCCAGCTGGACTGGGCCGAGCTGGACAAACCCGAACACCGGACGATGTACGAGTTCTACCGGCGGTTGATCGCGCTGCGGAAGTCCCGGCCGGAGCTGTCGGATCCGCACCTGTTCGCGATCGACGTGCGGCACGGAGACCGGTTCCTGGTGATGCGGCGGGGCGGCTGCCTGGTGGCGGCCAACCTGGCCGACAAGCCGCAGCGGGTCACGTTGCCGGGGGTGGCCCGGCGGGTCCTGCTGGCCACCGGGGAGGGCGTCACCGTGCAACGGGACCGCATCGAACTACCAGCAGAGACAGCGGCGATCGTGGCGCTCTGACCGCCGTTGCAACAGGACAGTCGGCACACCGGCAGTTCTTGTCTTCCGCAGCGCAGTGCTCCCGCTGATCCTGATAACTTCGCCCTGTGAGCTTCGCCGCGAGCCCAGACGTGGTGCCTCCGGATGTCGCGGTCTTCGATCTTGGCGGCGTGGTCTGCCGATTCGATTCGCAGGCGAGACTCGACGGTCTCGCGCAGGCGTGCGGGAGCCGTCTCGAGGTGGTTCAGGACGCCCTCTTCACGTCGGGCTTCGACCGCGACTGCGACCGCGGCATCCATCCCGCGGAGGATCTGTGGCACCGCGTCCGTGCCCTGGGTTTCCGGGGGTCGATGGACGAGCTGGCCAACCTGTGGGCGCTTGCGTTCCAGCCCTGCGACGATGTGCTGGCCCTCGTCCGGCAATGCCGTGAGCGACGGCCGACCGCGCTGCTTACCGACAACGGACACCTGCTCCTCAGCGCTTTGCCGCGGGTCCTGCCGACCGTCGCCGAAGCGTTCGATCAATTGCTCTTCTCCTGCACTCTCGGCTCGGTGAAACCTGATCCCGCCGTGTTCGAGGCTGCACTGACTCGCCTTTCGGTGCCCGCCGAACGCGCGTTCTTCGTCGACGATTCCGAGCGCAATGTCGCCGCCGCCCGCCGCGCCGGCCTGCGGGCCGAAACATTCACCGATGCGGACGCCTTGGCGCGCGATCTCCGGGCGACCGGACTGATCGACTGATCGCGCGAGCGGATAAGCCGCCAACGGAGAGTGAGTCGGTTGTAGCGGTGCGGGGTAGCGTCCAGCTTGTGGTCCGCTGGGGTGGGGTACCGCGCGAACCAGACTGCGGACACAGCGGGGTACGGCAGCGCCGGACCGCGGGACTACAGCAGGCGGAATCTCATGCGCGCCGTCAGCGAGCAGGCGACGAAATGGAAGCCGGCGGCACCGGGCCGGCCTGACCCGCCGGTCCGGGCTATGTCGGACCGATGTCTCCGGCGACTCTGTCCACTTCCAGCACCTCGTGTGCGGCGGTGACGAACGCGTCGCGTCGCTCGGCCCGCCGCCGGAGCACAGCGAGGTGCTCGGCACGGTGTCGGGCCGCCAGCGGGCCGCTGTCCGTGGCCTCCTCCTGGTGGAGCCGGCGCTGCTGGGCGTACTCCTCGTTGACGCTTCGGACGGTCACCCCGGCGGCCCGGGCGGCGGGGTCCGGACCCGCCAGAAGAACCAGGTTGTACGCCTCGTCGAGCGCGCGCAGCGCCAGATACGGCGCGTCCTCGCCCGGTGCTGTCTCCGCACCGACCCACTCGGTGTCCAGCGCGCGGTACGCCCGGTCGCAGGCGGCCAGAAAGCCGACGTACGTGTCCCGGCGTGCCTGGGCCCGGCGCATCGTACGCTGCTCGGCTCGCTCCTCCCGAGCGGCGGCGAGCTGGCTGGCAACCTGCCGGCGCACGGTCAGCGCGGTGACCAGCCCGGTGAGCCCGGCGGCGGTCAGCGTGGACAGCGAGGTGATCAGCGCGATGGCGACGGTCTCCGGCATGCCGACCATCATGGTGGGAGTGATCCACCGAACCACGCTCATCACCACACGTGCTTCTGCACCCCGTAGCCGCACACCACCGCGCCCTGCACCTGACCAACCGGCAAACTGCACCACCGCATCCGTGACCTGACTCGCAGGACGCCCGACATCAGCGGCGCGTCGCGAACACCACGCCGGTCAGGCAGAGCGCACCGCCCAGCAGGGCGAGTGGTGCCGGTACCTCGCCCAGCAGCGTCCAGGACAGCAGCACGGCCACCGGTGGCACCAGGTAGGTCGCGGCGGTGGTGCGCCCCGCCGTCCAGCGGGACAGGACGTAGCCCCAGGTGAGGAAGCCGATCGCAGTCGGGAACACGCCCAGGAACAGCACGCCCAGGGTGGCCGGCAGTGGGGCCGCGGCGAGCTGGGCGACAAGGGTGGGCGCGAACGGCAGCAGGGCCGCGGTCCCGGCCAGCGCGCCGAGCCATGTCATGGTCACGGCGTCCACCCGGGCCAGGAGGCGCTTCTGGAGCAGTACGCCGAAGGCGTACAGCACGGCGGACAGCACCGCCAGCGCGACGCCCACCTTGTCGGCGTGCCCGGTGAAGCCGCCGGCCGCGATCAGGGTCACGCCCGCGAAGGCGATCGCCACCCCGACGCCGAGCCGGCCGGTGAGCCGCTCGCCGAGGACGAGGATCGCGGCCACCGCGACGAGGATGGGCGCAACCGACACCAGCAGTGCCGCGGTCCCGGCGTCGACCAGCCGCTCGGCGGCGTTGAGCGCCACGTTGTACCCGCCGAACCAGGCCACGCCCCAGAGCGCGACGAGCCCCAGGGTGCCGCCCCGGGGCAGGAGAGTCTGGCGGGCGGCCAGGTTGCCCTGCCTCGGCACTGTGCGCTGTGTCCGGGCGCGCCGGACGCCGGTGGTGAACGCGACGAACGCGCTCAGCGCGGTCGACGCCGCCACCATGCGGCCCAGCGCCATGGCGCCGGGAGAGTAGTCGTGCCCGGCGAAGCGGATGCCGACGAAGGCCGAGGCCCACAGGAACACCGTGGTCCCGGCGGCGGCGAGAATCGGCCAGGAGCGAGGCCGCGCGTCGCGCAGGGGGTACGCCGCCGCGCGGGAGCCCTCGGTGGCAGCCCGGGTCGGGGCGGTAGGTTCGGTGATCGAGGGACTGGTCATGCGATCGATTCTCGATCGCCTGAAGATTCAGCACCAGTGATTGTTTCTTCACCACGATTAAGCCGTGCTTTACGGTTGTGGTGTGCTTGACGTTCACCGCCTCCGGGTCTTCCGTTCCGTCGTGGCGTCCGGATCGGTCCAGGCCGCCGCCGCCAACCTCGGCTACACCCCCTCCGCCGTCAGCCAGCACCTCACCGCATTGCAGCGCGAGACGGGCCTCACCCTCCTCGCCCGGGCGGGTCGCGGCCTGCGCCCCACGGCCGCCGGCCACGCCCTCGCCGCCGAAGCGGACCGGGTGCTCGCCCGGGTCGGTGCGGCCGAGTCGCTGATCGCGGACCTGCGCACCGGCCGTACCGGTGCACTGTCCGTCGCGTACTTCGCGTCGGTGGGCGCGGCGTGGATGCCGCTGGTGGTGCGGCGCATCCTCAGCGAACTCCCCGGTGTCCGGCTCGACCTGCAACTGCGGGAGCACATCCCGGACAGTCGGGAGGAGCGCGCCGACGTCCAGGTGGTCGTGGCGGGCTCCGACTTCGACCCCGGTTCGGGCTTCACCGCCCACCACCTCCTCGACGACCCTTACGTGGCCGTGCTGCCCGCCGGGCACCGCCTTGCCGGCCGCGAGGAGGTGGACCTGGCCGATCTCGCCGACGAGCGCTGGATCGACAATGACTTCGCCCGTGGCTGGTGCCGCGCCAAGCTCCTCGAAGCCTGCACCGCCGCCGGATTCAGCCCGGCCTTCCGCGTCGAGGCGCACGACTACCGGACGGCGCTCGCCTTCGTCGCGGCTGGTATCGGCCTCACGGTGCTACCCGCACTCGGCGCGGCAAACCTGCCGGATGGCGTGACCCATGCCCGGGTGGTCCGCCCGACGCCGATCCGGTCGATCCACGTGGTGGTGCACGACGCCGTCGAACACACCCCGGCGGTGCGCACCACGGTCGCCGCGCTGCGCGAGGCGGCCAGCCCCGCGCACACGCGGTAGGACACCGCCAGGAAAGTTCGCCGAGTGCGGCGGGGCCGTTCGAAGCGCCGCAGCCGGGGTAACCGCCGACGGTTCACGCACACCGGGGACCGAAAGGGAATGTGGATGACCAGGATCGGCATCATCATCGGCAGTACCCGTCCGGGGCGTCACGGCGAGGCGGTGGCCCGCTGGGTGCACGAGATCGCCGCGAAGCGGGTCGACGCGGAGTACGAACTCGTGGATCTCCAGGACTTCAACCTGCCGCATCTCGACGAGATGACGCCGCCGTCTCTCGGGCAGTACACCCAGCCTCACACGCTGCGTTGGGCCGAGAAGATCGCCTCCTACGACGGGTACGTCTTCGTGACGCCGGAGTACAACCACTCCACCTCCGGGGTGCTGAAGAACGCCATCGACTTCCTCTACGCCGAGTGGAACAACAAGGCGGCCGGGTTCGTCAGCTACGGCAGCGTCGGTGGTGCCCGCGCGGTGGAACATCTGCGCCTGGTGGTGGCCGAGTTGCAGATGGCGGACGTACGGGCGCAGGTGGCGCTGTCGCTGTTCACCGACTTCGAGAACTTTGCCGTCTTCAAGCCCGGTCCGCATCAGGAGGGCGCGGTGAACACGATGCTCGACCAGTTGGTGGCCTGGAGCGGCGCGTTGGCCGGCCTGCGGGGCGGCACGACGATGGCGACTCCCCAGTCCGCGGCGTAGGCGGGCGCGACCATGACGGGCTCGTTGCGGACATGGCACCGGACGGGTGCCGGCTTCGCCGTCGTGGCGATGTGCACCTCCCAGCCGGCAGGAGGACTACGCACGCTTCGGACTCCGGAGGCGGGGCTGAGCGCGGCGGCGGGCAGGTCGAGGTTCAGCTGCTGCTCGACGGGTAATCGCGCGGGACGCCGATCCTGACCTGGACCAGTAGCCGGGGGCGGGGGTCGTTGCCGACGTGAGGGGGAGCGATGGCCGACACGACCGAGCGGGCGATTCTGGCCGGCGGCTGCTTCTGGGGGATGCAGGATCTGATCAGGAAACGCCCCGGCGTGCTCGCCACCCGGGTCGGTTACACCGGCGGTGACGTGGCGAACGCGACGTACCGGAACCATGGTTCCCACGCCGAGGCGATCGAGATCGTCTACGACCCCGAGCAGGTCTCGTACCGCGATCTTCTGGAGTTCTTCTTCCAGGTCCACGACCCGACGACCAGGGACCGTCAGGGCAACGACGTGGGAGTCAGCTACCGGTCCGCCATCTTCTACCAGGACGACCGGCAGCGGCAGGTCGCCGAGGACACCATCGCCGACGTCGACGCGTCCGGCCTGTGGCCCGGCAAGGTGGTCACCGAGGTCAGCCCGGCCGGCCCCTTCTGGGAGGCCGAGCCGGAGCACCAGGACTACCTGGAGCGCAATCCGGGGGGGTACACCTGCCACTTCGTGCGCCCCGACTGGAAGCTCCCCCGGCGATCGAGGACCGATGCATAGCGCTTGGCCGAATTCGATCAGGAGGAGGCAACGTGGCTGTCAAGACCGAGACGATGGTACGCACCGCCGATATCCGACCGTTCAAGGTGAAGATCCCCGAGGCGGATCTGGAGGCGCTGCGCAGGCGCATCGCGGCGACCCGTTGGCCCGACCGGGAGACCGTCGACGATCAGTCGCAGGGCGTGCCGCTCGCGACGAGCCAGGCGCTGGCCCGCTACTGGGAGAACGAGTACGACTGGCGCCGGGTCGAGGCGAAGCTCAATGCCCTGCCGCAGTTCGTGACCGAGATCGACGGGCTGGACATCCACTTCATCCACGTTCGTTCCAAGCATGAGGACGCGCTGCCACTCGTCGTCACGCACGGGTGGCCCGGCTCGGTCATCGAGCAGTTGAAGATCGTCGGTCCGCTCACCGATCCCACGGCCCATGGCGCGGACGCGTCGGACGCCTTCCACCTGGTGATTCCGTCGTTGCCCGGCTACGGCTTCTCGGGCAAGCCGAGCCGGCCCGGATGGGGACCTGAGCAGATCGCGCGCGCCTGGACCGAGCTGATGAAACGCCTCGGGTACTCGGGATTCGTGGCGCAGGGCGGTGACTGGGGCGCGCTCGTCACGGACATGCTCGGTGTGCAGGCGCCGCCGGAGCTGCTGGGCATCCACTCCAACATGCCGTGCGTGGTACCGCCCGACATCGACGCTCTGTTGCAGTGCGGCATCACCGGTGTCAACACGCCACTCGATTCGCTGCCCGCCAACCTGTCGGCCGACGAGAAACGGGCGTGCGAGGAGATCGACTTCTTCTGGAAGCACTCCGCGTACGCCCTGATCATGACCACGCGCCCGCAGACGCTGACCGCCTTGGCGGATTCGCCGGTCGGCCTGGCCGCCTTCATGCTCGACCACGACGTGCGGAGCCTGGAGTTGATCTCCCAGGTCTTCGCCGGGCAGCCCCGCGGCCTCACCCGGGACGATGTTCTCGACAACGTCACGTTCTACTGGTTGACCAACACTGGCGTCTCCTCGGCTCGCCTCTATGCGGAGAACAAGCTCTCCTTCTTCGCCGCCAAGGGCGTCTCGGTGCCGGCTGCCGTGAGCGTCTTCCCCGACGAGCTCTTCGAGGCCCCGAAGAGCTGGGCGGAGCAGGCGTATCCGAATCTCATCCACTACAACCGGCTCGACCGCGGCGGGCACTTCGCGGCCTGGGAACAGCCGCAGCTCTTCTCCGACGAGCTTCGCGCTGCCTTCCGGTCGCTGCGTTGAGATGAGTCACCGCCAGGTCGGGCCACCCGACCTGGCGGTGCACGGGTGCGTCGTCAGCGGCTGAGGCGGGTCTCCTGGTCGAGGCGGGCCAGCTTCTGCGGGTTGGCGACCGCGTACAGCCGGCTGATCCGGCCGTCGGTGATGACCAGGCTGGCCACGGCGGTCAGTTCGCCGTCGAGGTCGAGCCGGACAGCCGGCCCACCGTTGAGCCACATCGGTATCGCCTCGAAGGTGACGTCCATCGTGGCCAGCTTGCCCAGCAGCGGGGCGACCCGGCGGGCACCCTCGACCGGGCGGCGGGACGCGGGGACGAAGCCGCCACCGTCGGCGATCACGACCACGTCGGGCGCGAGCACGTCCAGCAACTGTTGCAGGTCACCGCCGCGAACGGCGGACAGGAACCGGGCCACCACGGCCTCCTGCTCGGCCCGGCTGACCTGTTTACGCGGGCGGCGCGCGGCCACGTGCTCCCGGGCGCGGTGGGCGATCTGCCGGACCGCCATCGGCGTCTTGCCGACGGCCGTTGCGATCTCGTCGTACGGAGTGTCGAAGACCTCGCGCAGCACGAACACCGCCCGTTCGGTGTGGCCCAGGGTTTCCAGCACGGTCAGCATCGCGAACGAGACGCTCTCCGCCAGCTCCACGTCCTCGGCGACGTCGGGGCTGGTCAGCAGCGGTTCGGGGAGCCACTCGCCGACGTACTCCTCGCGTCGGCGGGCCAGCGTGCGCAGCCGGTTGAGCGCCTGGCGGGTGACGATCCGTACCAGGTAGGCGCGCGGGTCGCGGACCTCGGACCGGGCCTGGGCGTCGAGGTCCGCCCACCGCAGCCAGGTCTCCTGCACGACGTCCTCGGCGTCGGCGGCGGAGCCGAGCATCTCGTACGCGGCCGTGAAGAGCAGGCTGCGGTGCGCGACGAACGGGTCGCCGGTCATGCCTGCGACGGTACGCGGCTCGGCTTCGCCTGGGGCGGCAGGCCGCACGCCGCCGCGAATCCCTGTGCCTCGATGCCGAGCGCGACGTTGGTCCGCGCGGCCAGGTTCGCGAACGCGATCCACGAGGTGAGTTCGATCATCGCCGGGGCACCGAGCTGCGTGAGCAGTCGGGCGGAAAGCTCGTCGGTGACCGTCGGTGGGGTCTGCGACATCGCCTCGGCGTACGTCAGCACGTCGCGTTCCAGCGGCGTGAAGACGTCCGACTCGCGCCACCGCGGCACCTCGCGCGCCTTGGTCAGGTCGAGCCCCTCGTTGTTGGCCTGGAAGTAGCCCAGGTCGAGGCAGAACGAACAGCCGATCATCGACACCGCCGCCAGGTGGGCGTAGGACTTCAGGTCCTTGTCGCACTTGTCCCACTTCTTGGCCTTGCGGCCGAGGCTGAAACTGGCGTTGAGCACCGGCCGGTGGTGCCACATCACCCCGAGAGGCTCGGGCACCTGGCCCAACATCTTCCTGCTGAACCTCTTCAGCAGGGCGCCGTAGACGCCGGTGATCTCGGCCTTGGGGATCCGGGTGCTGCTACTCATGTCTCCTCCTCGCCTGTGGGGTGTCGCCCATTCAGACACCGCCCGCCGCCGACCTGTGACACGGCCGTGCCGGACGCCCCCGCCACCTCGGCACCCGGTAGCCAGATGGTGAAGAGGCTGCCCTCGCCGGGGGCGCTCCGCACCGTCAGGGTGCCGCCGTGTGCCCGGACCAGGTGCTGGGTGATCGCCAGCCCCAGGCCGCTGCCGCCGGTCGCCCGGTTGCGTGACCCGTCCGCCCGCCAGAACCGGTCGAAGATCTTCGGCAGGTTCTCGGCCGCGATACCGACGCCGGTGTCCCGGACGGTGATCGTGTTGTGGTACGCGCCGACGGTGACCGCACCACCGGGCGGGGTGTGGCGGATCGCGTTGGAGACCAGGTTGCCGACGATCTGCCGCAGCCGCACCGCATCGGCCGGCAGCACCGGGTCGTCGCGGATCTGCATGGTCAGCACGATGCCGGCGACCTGTGCGGTGCCCCGGTGGCTCTCCACCACCTGGGCGAGCACGTCGCGCACGTACGTCGGCTCGGGGTGGATCCGCAGCGTGCCCGCGTCCGCGGCGGCCAGGTCGGTCAGGTCGTCGATGATGTGCTGGAGCAGCACCGCCTCCTCGTGCAGCAGGTCGAGCAGTTGGGTGTCGGTCGGGGCGAGGTCGTCCTGGGCCGCCTCCAACCAGCTGCGGATGTTGGTCAACGGGGTACGCAGTTCGTGCGCCACGTCGCTGACCATGGCCCGGCGCTGCGCCTCGGCCCGGTCTCGGCGCTGGACCGAGTCGTTGAGGGCGCGGGCCAGCCGGCCGATCTCGTCCGGGGTGCCGACCGGGGCGGCGTGCTGCCGGTCGACGGCGTCAGTCAGTGCCCGCAACGGGCGGACCAGTCGGCGACCGACCAGCACCGTCACGATGATCGTGGCGAACAGCACCGCGCCGGTCACCGCGACGATACGGATCGTGTTCGCCCCGGAGAGGGTGAACGTGGTCTGGTCTGCGTCGCTGCCCGGGGCGGTGATGAACAGCAGCACGGCCGGGGCCACGTGCGGCTGTAGCAGCGTCCGCCGGGACTTCTCCACGCAGCTGGTGATCCGGGCCTCGCCGGCCGCGTCCACCCGGCTGCGGATGGGCTCACGATCGGAACCCTCGTCGCGGGCAGCGTCGATCAGGTACGCCGAGAAGTCGGGCAGCACCTCCAGGCGTTGGGTCCGCTCGTCCAGGTCGAGGCAGCGGCCCGCCAGCGTGCCGAGCGAGCGCAGCGCCTCCTGCTCGGACCTGGTGGGTGAGTCGAGTGGCTCACCACATCTGCTCAGCAGATCGAAGGGGTCGGCGGTGCTGAGGACGACTGTGGAGCGGCCGTTGGGCTGCTCCACGACCGTTCCATCGACGCCGGATCGCCGCAGGCAGGCCAGCCGTTCGTCGGTTGCGGCGCGTAGCCGGGTGCGGTCGGCGGCGGACAGCCGGAAGGGGCCGACCACCCGGTGGTCGATGCGGTCGGTGCCACGGGTGAGGCCGAGATCCAGGTTCAGCGGATCCACAGTGGCGGCCGGGCGAGCATGCTGCAGCGACGGGCCGGGAGTCGTGTCGGCGATGACCGCCACCCGGTCGACGGTCATCAGGGTGATCCGGCGGTCCAGCTCGACGGCGCGCTGCGCGATGAGCGGCTGCACCGCGGACCAGTCCGGATGGGTGGCGGCGTAGTCGACCAGCATGTCGTACACGCTGGTGTTCTCGCCCAGCGAGCGGCCCTGTTCCTGGCTGATCGCCCGGGTCGCGGTCCGGGTGGCCAGCCACGCGGTGGCCGCGATCGCGGCCACCGCGATCAGCACCGAGGTGACCAGCAGCCGGGTCACCAGACTGTGCCGGATCGGCACCCGTCCGCTGCTCACCGCCGCGTCGCCGGGTCGCTGGTCAGCTTGTAGCCGACGCCGAAGACGGTGACCAGCCAGGCGGGGCGCTGCGGGTCGCGCTCGATCTTGCGCCGCAGGTTCATCACGTGCACGTCGATGGTCCGCTCGGTGGAACTGCGGTCGATGCCCTGGGTGTGGTGCAGCAGTTGGGTACGGGTGAAGACCCGATTCGGTTGCTCCGCCATCGCCGCCAGGATGGCGAACTCGCCGCGTGTGCAGGCGACCCGGACGCCGTCCACGGTCACCTGGTGCGCGGCCGTGTCGATCTCGATCGGGCCGATCCGGCGTGGCCCGCTCCCGGCCGGGACCGACGCGCCCCGGCCGGACCGCCGCAGCAGGGTGCGGACCCGGGCCATCAACTCGCGCGGGCTGTACGGCTTGGCCAGGTAGTCGTCGGCGCCGAGCTCCAGCCCGACCAGCAGATCGTCCTCGGTGGATCGGGCGGTCAGCATCAGCACCAGCACGTCGGACTCCCGGCGCAGGGTCTGGCACACCTGCAGGCCGTCCATCGTCGGCATCATCACGTCCAGCACCAGCAGGTCGGGCCGGAGCCGGCGGGCCGTGTCCAGTGCCGCCCGGCCGTCGTGCACCACCACGGCACCGTGGCCCTCGGCGGTCAGATACCGGCGTACCACCTCGGCCTGGCGGGGATCGTCGTCGGCGACCAGCACCTGTGCACACATGGCGGCGATGATAGGTCTGGATTCCCGCCGACCCGGTTCCGACCGCGATATCTGACAGGTTCCTAACGACCGCTGGCCAGTCTCGTCGGCATGCAACCGAAGCCTGACGACCCGACCGAGTTCATCCCCCGCGTCTGCGCGCCGCCGGCCCGGCGGCGCGGATCGCGGTGGCTTGCGGTGGGGGTGGTGGTGGCGCTGGTGGTCGGCGCCGGGATCGCGGTGACCTGGCACCGGGCCGCCGCCGAGCCGGGGCCGCAGGAGCCGGTCGCCGTCGCCACGGCGACCATCGAGCGCCGGGACCTCTCCACCACCAGGACGCTGCCCGGCACCATCGGGTTCGGCGCGGCCCGCCCGCTGTCCGGGCATCTGGCGGCGACGGTCACCTGGTTGCCGCCGGTCGGCAGCACCATCAAACGGGGTGGGCAACTGTTCCGGGCCGACGACCGGCCGGTGGTGCTCTTCTACGGCAGTATGCCGATATACCGGGACGTCGCCGGGTCGAACCTGGTCGGCCGGGACGTCGCGATCGTCGCGGACAACCTCAGGTCGCTCGGCTACTCGATCGGTCGGCAGCCGTCGCCCGGCCAGTGGGTGACGCCACCTGCGCCGACCGCGCCCGCCGCCACCGGCGAGCCCGCCGGGCAGACCGGCGCCGGCGGTCCCGGCGGCGGCCAGCCGGGCGGTGACGCCGCAGCAGAACCGCATCGGGTACGCAGCGGCGAGGGCGTCCTGACGCCGGCCCTGATCGCGGCGATCAAACGGTGGCAGACCGACCTCGGTGCGCCGGCGACCGGCACGATCCCGGTGGGGCACGTCGAGGTCTCCAGCGGCGCGGTCCGGGTGGATTCGATCATCGGGCAACCCGGTGCCTCGGCGCAGGAGCCACTGATCTCGGTCACCCCGGTCCGCAAAGTGATCACGGTCGGTGCGGAGCTCGCCGAGGCTGCCTCGATCAAGCGCGGGGACCGGGTCAGGGTCGGACTGCCCGACGACCGTACGGTCTCCGCCCGGGTCGTCTCCGTCGGCCGTGCTCTCGTCGCGGCCGAGAACGGCCCCGCCACCGGCCCGCAGCTGCTGACCGTGACGGTCTCCGTGGACGAGCCGAAGACGATCGCCGGCCTTGACGCGGGCGAGGTGCAGGTGCATTTCGCCGGGCGTAGCGCCGTCGACGTGCTGGTCGCGCCGGTCGAGGCGCTGGTGGCGCTGCGCGAGGGCGGGTACGCGGTGCAGACGCCCGGTGGACTGGTCGCGGTGGGCACCGGCATGTTCGCCGACGGCCTTGTCGAGATCACCGGGGACGGGCTCACCGAGGGCGTCGAGGTGGTGGTGCCCGCGTGACGCGGCAACCCGTACTCTGCGTCCGCGACGCGGGCATGGTCTACCCGGGTGGGGTGACCGCGCTGGCCGGCGTCAGCATGGCGGTCGCCGCAGGAGAGCTGGTGGCGATCGTCGGGCCGTCCGGGTCGGGCAAGTCGACCCTGCTCAACATCATCGGCACCCTGGACCGCCCCACCTCGGGCAGCGTCCACATCGCCGGCCGGGACGTGGCGACCCTGGCCGACCGGCAGCTCTCCGCGCTGCGGGCCCGCGAGATCGGCTTCGTCTTCCAGCAGTTCCACCTCGCCGACGGGCTGAGCGCGGTCGACAACGTCGCCACCGGGCTGCTCTACGCCGGGGTGCCGCGTCGGCAGCGGCGTGAGCACGCCCTGCGGGCGCTGGCCCGGGTCGGCCTGGCGCACCGCACGGGGCACCGCCCGCGGCAGCTCTCCGGCGGCGAGAAGCAGCGCGTCGCGATCGCCCGCGCGCTGGCCAACCGGCCGTCGCTGGTGCTCGCCGACGAACCCACCGGCGCGCTGGACACCGCCACCGGGCAGTCCGTGTTGCGGCTGCTGCGCCGGCTCAATGAGGAGGGCACCACGATCGTGCTGATCACCCACGACCGGGACATCGCGGCGTCCCTGCCACGCCAGATCGAGATCCGCGACGGGCGGCTGGTCCGCGACGACGCGGGGTCCCCGACCCGTACGCTCGATCCGGCGGTGGACCGGTGACCGCGCCGACCGACCGCGCACCGCGACCGGTCGGGCCGACCGACCCGGCGCCGCGACCGGTCCGGCTGGCCGTGCCGGACCTGCTCGCGCTCGGGTCGACGGGCCTGCGGACCCGGCCGCTGCGGGCGGCGCTGTCGGCGTTGGGCATCGCGATCGGCATCGCCACCATGATCGTGGTGACCGGCATTCCGGCGTCCAGCCAGGCGGCGCTGCTGACGGAGCTGACCGCGCTCGGCACCAACTCGTTGCAGGCGATGGCGGCACCGGACCGTGATCCGCCGACCAGACTGCCGGAGTCTGCGGTGCGGATGGTCGGGCGCATCGGCCCGGTCACGGCGGTCAGCGCGGTCGGCAACACCCACACCGTGGTACGCCGAAACGACCACATCGACCCGAGCGACGGCTCGGGCCTGACCGTGCTGGCCAGCCACCTGGACCTGCTGCCGGCGATCAACGCCCGGGTCCGTACGGGCAGGTGGCTGAACCCGGCAACGGCGAGCTTTCCCACCGTGGTCCTCGGCTCGGTGGCCGCGACCCGGCTGGGCATCGTCGACCTGCCCGCCGGCCAGCCCGCGCCCCAGGTGGTGATCGCCGACCGCCGGTTCACCGTGATCGGCATCCTGGCGCAGACTCCGCTCTCACCGGACATCGACCGGTCGGTGCTGATCGGTTGGGCGGCGGCCCGCAGCGAGCTGCGCTTCGACGGCCATCCGACGGTGATCTACCTGCGCTGCGAGGAGTCGCAGCTGGAGGCGGTCCGGGGGGTGCTGGCGGAGACAATCTCGCCGGAGCGCCCCGGCCAGGTGGTGGTGAGTCGCCCCTCGGACGCGTTGGCCGCCAAGCGGGCCACCGAGGGCAGCTTCTCCGTGCTCTTTCTGGCCCTGGCCGGGGTCGCCCTGCTGATCGGCGGCATCGGAGTGGCCAACACGATGGTGGTCTCGGTGCTGGAACGCCGCGCCGAGATCGGCCTGCGGCGGGCGCTCGGGGCGACCCGGGGGCAGATCCGGGGCCAGTTCCTGACCGAGTCGGTGGTGTTGGCGGCGCTCGGCGGGCTGGCTGGCACGGCGTTGGGCCTGCTGGCCACCGTCGGCTACGCGACCTGGCAGGGCTGGCCGCTGGTGGTGCCCGTCGAGTCGGCGGTGATCGGAGTGGGCGGTGCCGTCGCGATCGGCGTGCTCGCCGGCGTCTACCCGTGCGTACGCGCGGCTCGGCTGCCCCCGACGCAGGCCCTCGCCGCCGGCTGAGCCGGGCGGCGGAGGAGCGCAACGAACGAGCGTGGCGGCCGGATCTCCGGCCGCCACGCTCGCTGTCGCCCCGCGTCACCTCGGCTCGGCGGCCACCTTGCGCTCGCACTCGGGCGCGAGGTCCAGACCCAAGCTGATCGAACGGGAGTCGTTCTGGTCACCGCCGAGGGAGATGGAGATGCCGTCCTCGGCCACCTCGACGTATTTGACGCCCTTGTCCCTGAGGCACTTCACCACGCCGAGCGCGAAGTCCCGGGATTCCGGGTTGGCCGGATCCTTCTCCCACGGCGGCAGGGGGTAGAACTGCGGCTCGCAGATCCGGTTCGCCGCATCGGCTTCCTGCTGCTCCTTCGAGCCCGCCGTGCCCGGCGGCAACCCGATGCGGCGGTGCTTGCTCGGGTCCACGCCGTGCTCCCGCATGCACTTGTGGAACGGCCCGAGCAGCGCCTCGTACTCCTCCGGCGTGGTGTCGAGCCGCTCCCGTGGGCGTTGCGCCTTCGGCTGTGCCGAGCCGCTGCGCTCCGGCTCGGGAGTGCTCAACGTGGCCACCTCCGCCGTGTCCTCCTGCTCGTTGTTCCCGCCGCTCGACGGCGACCCGCAGGCAGACAGCGCGATCAGCGCGATCGCACTCACCAGGAGCGCACGATTTGTTCGCATGACGATGCCTCTCTGTCCGTACGGCCCTGGACCGGTCCCGGGCCGCGACGACAGCCTCTCGGGCGGACGTCAGGAAGATGTCAGGTTCGTCGGGGCCTCAGCCCGACCAGCTTGCATGGGTATGCGTGCTGGTGCATACTCTTCCTTGTGTCCAAGGTTCTTACCTCCCTGCCTACGGGTGAACGTGTCGGCATCGCCTTCTCCGGCGGCCTCGACACCTCGGTCGCGGTCGCGTGGATGCGCGACAAGGGCGCCGTGCCCTGCGCCTACACCGCCGACATCGGCCAGTACGACGAGCCCGACATCGCCTCGGTGCCCGGCCGCGCGCTCAGCTACGGCGCCGAGGTCGCCCGGCTGGTCGACTGCCGGGCAGCCCTGGTCGAGGAGGGGCTGGCGGCGCTGACCTGCGGCGCCTTCCACATCCGCTCGGGCGGGCGGGCGTACTTCAACACCACCCCGTTGGGGCGCGCCGTCACCGGGACCCTGCTGGTCCGGGCGATGGTCGCCGACGACGTGCAGATCTGGGGCGACGGCTCCACCTTCAAGGGCAACGACATCGAGCGGTTCTACCGGTACGGCCTGCTGGCCAACCCGCAGCTGCGCATCTACAAGCCGTGGCTCGACACGAACTTCGTCACCGAACTGGGTGGGCGCAAGGAGATGTCGGAGTGGCTGCTCGAACGGGATCTGCCGTACCGGGACAGCACCGAGAAGGCGTACTCGACCGACGCCAACATCTGGGGCGCCACCCACGAGGCGAAGACCCTCGAACACCTGGACACCGGCATCGAGACGGTCAACCCGATCATGGGGGTCCGGTTCTGGGACCTGTCGGTGGAGATCCCGACCGAGGACGTCACCATCGGTTTCGACCAGGGCCGCCCGGTGACCATCAACGGCAAGGAGTTCGCCAGCGCGGTCGACCTGGTGCTGGAGGCCAACGCCATCGGCGGCCGGCACGGCCTGGGCATGTCCGACCAGATCGAGAACCGGATCATCGAGGCCAAGAGCCGGGGCATCTACGAGGCACCCGGCATGGCGCTGCTGCACGCCGCGTACGAGCGGCTGGTCAACGCCATCCACAACGAGGACACCCTGGCCAACTACCACAACGAGGGTCGTCGCCTCGGCCGACTGATGTACGAGGGCCGCTGGCTCGACCCGCAGGCACTGATGCTGCGCGAGTCGCTGCAACGCTGGGTCGGCACGGCGGTCACCGGCGAGGTGACGTTGCGGCTGCGCCGGGGCGAGGACTACTCGATCCTGGACACCACCGGCCCGTCCTTCAGCTACCACCCGGACAAGCTGTCGATGGAGCGTACCCAGGACTCGGCGTTCGGCCCGTCCGACCGGATCGGCCAGCTCACCATGCGCAACCTCGACATCGCCGACTCCCGGGCGAAGCTGGAGCAGTACGCGAACCTCGGCATGGTCGGCGGCGGCACCCAGCGGGTGCTCGGCGCGGCGCAGGCGGCCTCGACCGGGCTGATCGGCGCGATGCCGCAGGGCGGCGCGGAGGCGATCGCCTCCCGGGGCGTCTCCTCCGCCGACGACGAGGCCCTCGACCGCGCGGCGATGGAGTTCGGCGTCGACTGAGCCTTGCGAGGCCCGTGTCCAATGGTCATGTGGCTGACGACATCGAACAACGGCTGGGTGCCGCGGCCGAGGCGCTGCGCGAGCACGAAGTGACTACTCGACGCGTTGCGGACCTGCGCGCCCGGGTGGACGAGACGGCCACCCTGCTCACGGCGCTTCGGACCCGGAGCGCGGGCGAGGAGAAAGACGTCGCCCGGCTGGAGGGACTCTCGCTGACCCGGGTGCTGGCCTCCCTACGTGGTGCCCGCAACGACATGTTGGCCCGTGAGCAGGCGGAGGCCGACGCCGCGCGTTACCGGGTGGCCGAGGCCGCGGCCCGACTCGCGGCTCTGCGTCGGGAGCACGAGGCTGCCCAGGTCCGGCTGAACCAGCTCGCCGAGGCGCCGACGGCGTACGCGGCGATGCTGGACGAGAAGGAGCGGTATCTGGCCGGCTCCGGTGATCCACGCGGTGCCCTGCTGCTGGAACTCGCCGACAGGCGTGGGCGGCTCACCGGCGAACTGCGCGAGGTTGGCGAGGCCCGGCACGCCGCACACGCCGCCCAGGAGGCCTTGATGCGGGTGCGCCGCGAGCTCGACAGCGCGTCGGGCTGGTCGACATACGACACGTTCTTCGGCGGCGGGATGGTGAGCAGCGCGATCAAACACTCCAGGCTGGACGATGCGGCGAGGGCTGCGGCGCACGCCGATCGCTGCCTGGCCGTGCTGCGTACCGAGCTTGCCGACGTTGATGGCATGAACCTGATCGCCCCGCGGCTGGCCATCGGCAGCCTGACCAGATTCGTCGACGTCTTCCTCGACAACATCTTCACCGACCTGGCCGTCCGGAGCCGGATCAAGCAGGCCGTGCAGAACGTCGACCAGTGCGCGCAACTGGTTCGCGAGGTGCGCGCTCGGCTGGAGCAGCGGGCCGACCAGGCCCGCGCGGCCCTCGCCACGATCGAAGCCGAACGTCACCAACTCCTGAACGTGCGCTGAGTTCCAGGGGCTTCCCGGGGGCTGACCCGGGCCGGCGGAAGGCCGCTCCATTCGGTTTCCGTTCACCGCTGGTTCATCTGAAAAACAAAGCTGATTCATAGGCGCGCTTGGTTGTATTCGCTGGTCCCAGTCGCCTACAGATCGGCCAGCCCACCATGCCTACCTGGCTGCGCCGGGGTCCGTCCCGCGGCCCCGAGCAGGATGCGCCGCCCGGCGCCTCGCCCGCCGCCGCGGACCACCCCGTCCCGACCCGCCACGACGACCAGGCGGGGCATGCGCTGCGCGCGCCGAGCCGGCTGCACGCCTTCAACCGGTACGAGATCAAGTATCTGGTGCCGACCGACGACGTGCCGGCGCTGCGCGCGGAGCTGACCGCCCGGATGGATCTCGACAGCCACGGCGGCAGCACCGGGTACGGCGTGTGGAGCGTGTACTACGACACCGACCAGCTGCGCTTCTACTGGGAGAAGATCGAGGGACTGAAGTTCCGCCGCAAGCTTCGGGTACGGCACTACGGCGACCGCTCGACGATCAGCGACGACACCATCGTGCACGTCGAGATCAAGCAGCGGGTCAACCGGGTCACCCAGAAACGTCGCGTCGCCCTGCCGTACCGCCTCGCCCGAGACCTCTGTGACCACCGGCTGATGGTGGCGCACGACCCCAGCCAGCGGGCCTTCCTCGAGGAGGTCCTCGAACTGCTCTGCGGGCTGGACCTGCGGCCGGTGGCCATGACCGGCTACCAGCGGGAGGCGTTCGTCGGACGGGACTCCGAGATGGGCCTGCGGGTCACCCTCGACCACCGGGTACGCGGCCGGGACCGCGACTTCCACCTCGGCGCCGACGCCGAGAACCGGCTCATCGTGCCGGCGAGGCTCGCCGTGGTGGAGATCAAGGCCAACGAGCGGGTGCCGTACTGGCTGACCGACCTGGCCGCCCGCTCGAACATGTCCATCGTCCGGATGTCGAAGTACTGCCAGAGCGTCGAGGCGTTCGGACGCGCCCCCCGCTCGATCTTCCACGTCGCCGACGACACGGCCGACCTGGCCACCACCCGACCGAAGAGTGAGGTCTGAGACCCATGCCGTTCGAATTGCAGGACCTGTCCGGCACGTTCAGCGTCGGCGACATCGCGCTGGCCCTGTCGTTGTCCTTCGTGCTCAGCGCCATGATCGGCTGGATCTACCGGTTCACCCATCGCAACATCTCGTACAGCCAGTCGTACGTGCAGACGCTCGTCATCCTCGGCATGCTGATCGCGCTGATCATGCTGGTGGTCGGTTCCAACATCGCCCGCGCCTTCGCCCTGGTCGGCGCGTTGTCGGTGGTGCGGTTCCGCAACGCCATCAAGGAGACCCGCGACGTCGGCTTCATCTTCCTGGTGATGGGCGTGGGCATGGCCTGCGGCACCCGGTTCTACACCCTGGCGGTGGTCGCCGCCATCGCGATCAGCCTGATCATCGTGCTGATGTACCGGTTCAACTGGTTCGCCTCCAACGTGCAGCGGCAGGTGGTCAAGGTACAGGTGCCGCCGACCGGCAACTACACCGAATTCATCCAGGATGTGCTGATCCGCTACACCAGCGAGTTCGAGCTGGTCAGCATGGAGACGATTCGGGGCGGCGCGCTCACCGAGATGATGTACACGGTGCGGTTGAAGAAGGGGGCCGAACCCGGCGAGCTGATCAACGCGCTGGCCGAGCGTACCGGGGGCCAGCGGGTGACCGTCCTGACCGGCTACGACCAGACGGACCTGTGATGCGGCTGCGACACCGGATTCCGGTCCGGATCCGGCACTACTGGAAGTTCCTCGCCGGCTGCCTGGCCTTCCTGCTCGTCCTCACCGTCACCCTCAGCACCGTGCGGATCCGGCCCTACGTCACCAGCAGCAGCGACACCGGCGGCGGCCAGGTGACCCAGGACATCGCCGGCACCGTGGACCTGTTCGACGAGACGGTGGCGCACAGCATCACGCTGGTGTTCCGGGACGCCGACTACGAGCGGATGCTGGACGCCTTCTCCGACGACGGGGAGAAGGAGTACGTCGAGGCCGACCTGACCATCGACGGCACCACCCTGCCCAGCGTCGGCATCCGGCTCAAGGGCAACTCCACCCTGGCTGGCCTGACCCGCGACGGCGAGACCGCCCGGCGGGGCGGCCCGGGTGGTCAGGGCGGTCCCGGCGCCGGCCAGCCGGGGGGCCCCGGCGGCCAGGAGCGGCAGGGCGGTGCCCGGGGCGGCATGCCCCGGGGCGCGGCGGCGCCCGACGGCGTGACCGTCCCCGACGGCGCCGGGCGGGGCGCGGTGATCGGCGGCGGGTTCAGCCGGGCCGCGCTGAAGGCCGAGGAACCGGAGACGCTGCCATGGCTGATCCGCTTCGACGAGTACGTCGACGGCCGCCGCTACCAGGGCCACCGGGAGATCGCGGTCCGGGTGGCGGGCATGGGCGGCGGGTCCACCGTGCTCAACGAGGCGGTCACCCTCAACCTGCTCGCCGCCGCCGGCGAGGTGACCCAGGAGTACGCGTACACGAGCTTCACGGTCAACGACCGGCCCACCACCGCGCGTCTGGTCGTCGAGCATCCCGACGAGCACTTCGCCGAGGATTTCGACGGCGCGGGCGTGCTCTACAAGTCCCTGGCGACCGGACGGTTCACCGACCAGGGGGACGACCCGATCGACTACGCCGACGACTTCAAGCAGATCACCATGAAGGGCAGCCAGGACCTGCAACCGGTCATCGACCTGATCAGATGGGTTGACGGTGCCAGTGACGCCGAGTTCGACGAGCAGCTCGCCGACCGGGTCGACGTGGAGTCCCTCGCCCGCTACGTGGCGTGGCAGAACCTGTTGCTCAACTTCGACGACATGTCCGGGCCGGGTCGCAACTACTACCTCTGGTACGACCTGACCTCGAAGAAGTTCAGCGTCATCGGCTGGGACTACAACCTCGCACTCAGCGGCGACGCCACCCAGGGGCCCCACGAGCAGGGCCGCCTCGGTGGTGGCTTCCGGGGCGGCGGGGACCAGGGCGACCGGGACCGCGCGGGCGGCACGGAACCGGACGCCGGGCTCCCCGACGGCTTCACGCCGCCGGAGGGGTTCACGCCTCCCGAGGGGTTCACGCCGCCGGAGGGGTTCACGCCTCCCGAGGGGTTCACGCCGCCGGACGGAACCACCGGACCGGGTGGGAACGCCGGACCCGGTGGGAACGCCGGACCGGGTGGCGGCGGACACAAGCTCAAGGAGCGGTTCCTCGCGAGCGAGAAGTTCAAGCAGGTGTACGAGGCTGCCTACCGCGACCTTTACCAGGAGGTCTACGCCAGCGGTGCGGCGCTGGACGCGGTCGACGCCATCACCAAGGTGCTGGCGACCGTCGACGGGTACGACGCGGCGGCGGCCGGCAGCGACGCGGAGAGCCTGCGCACGTTGATCGGCCAGCGCACCGAGAGCCTCGCCAGCAACGAGGTGATCACCCAGAGCGGATAGCCAGGAGCGTGCGGGGAGGTTGTCGCAGATCCGGTAGGGGTGGGATACCCCCTCGCCGCGTCGGCCGGGGCCCGCCCGGCCGACGTCGCGGCGGAGCCCCGTGCCGGCTCACCCGCCGCCCGCTGGTCAGACCGTGACGACGACCTTTCCGGCCGGACGCCCGTCGGCGAAGTGGCGGAGCGCGTCGGCCGCCTGGGCGAGCGGGTAGGCCCGGTCCACCGGCGGGGTCAGCGCGCCGGATTCGATGAGGTCCCGCAGCTCGTCGAGGGCCTCGCTGCTCTCCGTCGCGGTGACCGAGCGCAGCCGTTGGCCGACGAACATCGACAGCAGCGGCGCGCGGAACATCTGGCGGCCGTAGCCACTGAGCAGTCCACCCTGGGTGTGGTCACCGCCGACCAGGGCCAGCGTGCCGCGCGGGGTGAGCGCGCGCCGCAGCAGCGACAGCGGGCGGTCGCCGCCGGTGTCGATGACGACATCGTGGACCGGACCGTCGCGGTCGATCTCCTCCCGGGTGTAGTCGATGACGTCGTCGGCACCGAGGGAGCGGACCAGGTCGGTCCTGCTGGTGGCGCAGACACCGGTGACGGTCGCGCCGCACGCCTTGGCGATCTGCACGGCCTGGGAGCCGACGCCGCCGGAGGCGCCGATCACCAGGACCCGATGCCCCGCACGCACCTGACCGCTGTCGCGTACCGCGCGCAGGGCCGTCATCCCGGAGACGGGCACCGCGGCGGCCTGCGCGAACGACAGATTGGCCGGTTTCCGGGCCAACCGTCGTTCGTCGGTGCTCGCGAACTCGGCGAACGATCCGCGCAGGCAGGTGCCGTAGACCTCGTCGCCCGGCCGGAACCGGGTCACCCGGGCGCCGACCTCGGTCACCACGCCGGCCAGGTCCCGGCCCCGCACCGGCACCCGGGGCCGACGCAGCCCGGCCGCCAGGCGTACCAGGTAGGGCTGTCCGGCCATGAAGATCCACACGCCGGGGTCGACCGCGGCGGCGCGTACCGCGACGAGCACCTCGCTTTCGCCGACGGTCGGCCGGTCGATGTCACGTAGTTCGAGCACGTCCGGCGGGCCGTACCTGTCCTGCACGATGGCCTTCACGGTGCCGCCTCCTCGGGGTACTGGAACACGTCGTCGAGCCGTACGCCGAACACGTGGGCGATCCGGAACGCCATCTCCAGCGAGGGGGAGTAGCGGCCCTGTTCGATGGCGATGACGGTCTGCCGGGTCACGCCGATCCGCTCGGCGAGTTCGGCCTGGGTCATCTCGTCACGCGCGAAGCGCAGCGCCCGGATGTTGTTGGTGACGCGGGTCGGCTTCACCACTGCGGCACGCCCCTGCGGTACGCGATCACCTTGGCCAGCGAGCCGACGACTGCCGACAGCACGAAGCACAGGTAGATCACGTTGGCGATCCAGAACCAGTGCCACTGCGCCAGCGCCATCAGCATCGCCGACACCGCGCCGATCACCACGAACGCCTGCCCGACGTGGTCGCCGAGCCGCCCGATCTCCCGGTCCCGGGCGTCGGTGACCCGGGAGGCCCGTGGGTTCAGCACGCCCATGCCGATCTCGGCCAGGATGCTCGCCACGATGGCCCCGCCGACCGTCCAGAGCAGAGCTGCGGCGTACGGCGTCGCGGTCAGTGAGCCGCCGTCGGTCCGGCTCAGCAGCACGGCCGCGTAGCCGGTGTAGGCGACCACGCTGACCACCAGCATGATCCAGGCGCGTTTCTCCTCGTGCGTCATGACCGGCTCCCGATGTAAAGAATCATTGACACGCATAGAGTAATACGTCTTTGACTTCATGTCTAGAAACTTTTACATCCGTTCGGAGTCGTCGAAGACCGGCACGCTGCTCAACCTGCGGCACGAGGTCGGCGTGGTGGACCGACTACGGCACCCGCAACGACATCGCCGTCATCTGGCCGCCCGACCGGGCTCCGATCGTGCTGGCCGTGCTCTCCGACCGCGCCGAGCGGGACGCCGGACGCGACGACGCCCTGCTCGCCGGCGGGCGGGGCGACGGGCCGGTCAGGGGATCGGCCACTCGTGGACGGGGCGGTTGCTGTGCATCAGCTCCACGTAGTGCCGGACCACCTCGCGCAGGGCCTCCGGGCGGTCGAGCTGGTCGGTCGACTCCAGCCGGTGCAGCGTCGCCACCTGCCAACTGGCGCCGTTGCGGCCGGTAAGGCAGCGCTGTTCGATGACGCCGAGCAGCCGGTCCCGCTCGTCCGGCTCGACGCCCCAGCGGTCCAGGCCGTGATGGGCCAGCGGCAGCAGCCGGCGCAGCACCAGCTCGGTCACCGGAAGGTAGCCCAGGCCGGGCCAGAAGACGTGGGCGTCGATGCCGTGCCGGGCGCAGGTGTTGAAGTTCTCCTCGGCGGCGCTGAACGACATCTGCGACCACAACGGCCGATCCGCCTCGGCGAGCGCGCGGACGAGTCCGAAGTAGAACGCTCCGTTGGCGACGGTGTCCAGCACGGTCGGCCCGGCGGGTAGGACCCGGTTCTCCACCCGCAGGTGCGGGCGGCCCTTGGACACGTCGTAGACGGGCCGGTTCCACCGGTAGATGGTGCCGTTGTGCAGCCGCAACTCCGCCAGGGCCGGTACGCCGCCGCCGGCGAGCGTCTCGGCGGGGTCCTCGGGGTCGCAGACCGGCAGCAGCGCCGGAAAGAAGCGCACGTTCTCCTCGAACAGGTCGAACACCGAGGTGATCCAGCGCTCCCCGAACCACACCCGGGGGCGTACGCCCTGTGTCTTGATCTCCTCGGGGCGGGTGTCGGTGGCCTGCTGGAACAGCGGGATGCGGGTCTCGCGCCACAGCTCCCGGCCGAAGAACAGCGGCGAGTTGGCGCCGAGCGCCACCTGGATCCCGGCGATGGCCTGGGCGGCGTTCCAGTAGTCGGCGAACTGGTTCGGACCGACCTGGAGGTGGAACTGGGTGCTGGTGCAGGCCGCCTCCGGGGTGATCGTGTCGGCGGTGACCGCGAGCCTCTCCACCCCGTTGACGGCGATCCGCAGGTCCTCGCCCCGGGCGGCGAAGATCTGCTCGTTGAGCAGCGCGTAGCGGGGATTGGCCGACAGGGTGGCGGCGGTCAGGTGCTCGGGCAGCACGGTGGGCAGGATGCCGATCATGACCAACCGCGCGCCGACCGTCCGGGCCTGCTGGTCGGCCACGTTCAGGCTGGCCCGTACGTGCTCCTCGAACTCGGCGGTGCCGGTGCCGGCCAACCGCCGGGGCGCGACGTTGATCTCGATGTTGAACTGGCCGAGCTCGGTCTGGAAGCTCGGGTCGGCCACCGCTCGCAGCACGTCGGCGTTGCGCATCGTCGGCATCGAGTCGTCGTCGACCAGGTTCAGCTCGATCTCCAGCCCGGTCATCGGCCGGTCGACCTCGAACCGGGACTCGCGCAGCATCTCGGCGAAGACGTCGAGGCAACGGCGTACCTTGTCCCGGTAGCGAGCCCGGTCCTGGCGGCTGAAGGTCTGCACGCCGACTTCCTCGCCCATGGTCACCACCCTGTCACCGCTGGTACCCCCAACGTCGCATGTCCATGCCACCGAGGGAAGCCCGGACCGCCGGGTTGTCCACCATTCGGCGCGCCGCCCCGCCGCCCGACGTCGCCGCTCGGGTTCCTGGCCTGCGGTGGCGGTCCGGGCCGCGCCGGTAGCATGTCCGGCGTGCGTGAAAAGGTGACCCGGCTGTTCGTGGTGGCGGCGATCGCGGAGGCGGTCTCCTGGGCCGGTCTGCTGGCCGGAATGGCGGCCAAGTACGGCCCGCCCGGAAACGAACTGGGAGTGCAGGTCTTCGGCCCGATCCACGGCGCGCTCTTCGTGGCGTACGGGGTGCTGGTGCTGGCCGTGGCCCGGGTGCACCGGTGGAGCCTGCTGGCCACCGCCGTGGCGCTGGCCTGCGCCGTGCCGCCCTTCGCCACCCTGGTCTTCGAGCGGTGGGCCCGCCGGCGCGGCATGCTCGCCACCACCGAGCCGGC
This sequence comes from Micromonospora phaseoli, assembly GCF_900109115.1. Classification (GTDB taxonomy): domain Bacteria; phylum Actinomycetota; class Actinomycetes; order Mycobacteriales; family Micromonosporaceae; genus Micromonospora; species Micromonospora phaseoli. The sequence continues at coordinate 323,086 of NZ_FNYV01000004.1, read as the reverse complement.
TCGCGAGCCGGTGCCGGTCGGCTGACCCCACCCGTACCCGGACCGCCCGGCCGGAGCATGTCGGCGGGCGGCTTCAGCCGGGCCTTGAGCATCCAGGCCGTGAGCATCCGGGCCCTCGGCACCGTGCCGTCTCGCGCCGCGAGTGCTCACGACGGCCCGTCGGCCAGGAACCCGCGCAGCGTCTCGGCGAGCTGGTCGGGGGCTTCCTCGGCCATGTGGTGTCCCGACTCGATCGGCACCGCCCGCACGTCGTCGGCCCAGTCCCGCCAGATCGCCGCCGGATCGCCGTACAGGTCGACCATGTCGTCGCGGGTGGACCAGGCGAACAACACCGGGCAGCCGATGCGGCGCCCGGCGGCCCGGTCGGCGTCGTCGGCCGCCCGGTCCGGCCCCAGTCCGGCCCGGTAGTCCTCACACATCGCGTGCACCGTGGCCGGGTCGTGGATGGCCCGGCGGTAGTCGTCGTACGCCTGCTGGCCCATCATCTCGGGGGAGCCGCCGTACCAGGCGTCCGGGTCCGCGTTGATCACCCGCTCGGCGGGCTTGCCGAGCTGGCCGAGGAAGAACCAGTGCCACCAGCGGGCGGCGAACCGGGCGTCGCAGCGGGCCAGGGCCTCACCGATCGGGACCCCGTCGAGCACCGCGAGCTGGGTGACCCGGTCCGGGTGGTCCAGGGCGGTACGCATCGCCGCGTACGCCCCGCGGTCGTGCCCGACGACCGCCGCGCGGCGGTGCCCGAGCGCGTCGAGCAGCCGCACCACGTCACCGGCCATCGCCCGTTTCGCGTAGGTGGTGTGGTCGGGGGTGCTCGGCGGCTTCGACGAACCGCCGTAGCCGCGCAGGTCCGGGCAGATCACCGTGTGATCGTCGGCGAGCAGCGGCGCCACCCGGTGCCAGGTGACGTGGGTACGCGGATGCCCGTGCAGCAGCACCACCGGTGGACCCGAGCCGCCGTGGCGTACCCGCAGCCGCACCGGGCCGACGTCGATCTCCTCCAGCGTGAACCCGGGGAACATGCCGGCACCAGTGCCCCCGCCAGCGGAGCCGAAACCCGGGGGACGGGCCGGCCGACGGGGTGCTCAGGTCAGCGCGGTGCAGGCGGCCACCGTGGCGAGCACCAGCCCGCCCAGCACCGCCTGCAACAGCAGCGACGGGCCCAGGTGCGACCACATCGTGGCAGTGCGTGGGCGCAGCAGCTGCGCGGTGGTGAGGTTGACGATCCGCTCGATCTTCGGTGCGAGGTCGGGATCGCCCTGGTCGCGCAGGGTGAGCTGGACCTGGTCGCCCGGGTGCAGCGCGCTCTGTGGCAGGTGCCCGTGCAGCTCCACCTCGTACAGCTTGCCGTCGGCGTCCCGCAGCCGGACCGGGGTGACCAGGTATTCCGGGCCCTTCTTCAGGTCCTTGAAGCTGCGCCGGCCGGTGCCGGAACCGGCCGACAGCAGGGCCCGCACCAGCTTGGCGAGCAGCCCGGCCACGCCGGCGGCGGCGAGCACCACCACCAGCACCGGCTGCCCCACCCGTACCTCCCGGGGGTAGCCGTCCATCAGGCGCACGATCTGCGCGGTGAGGATCCGGCCGGTGGGGTGCAGGCTACGCCGGGAATACGATGTCGTGTCCATGACCACCACCCAGAGTCCGCTTCCGGATACAGATCGTATCGATCCTCGGGGTCGGTCGACGTGAATGAAAACCCGTCACGCGGTTGCCGGCAGGTGACAAGCCGGATGGCGCGGGTAAGCGCTGGGCCGAGCTGGAAAGGGGTCGAGCATGCAGCTGTCCTTCCTGCGCCCGCTTTACCAGCGTCCAGGCCCGTGGTGCTCGGTCTACCTGGACGCCTCGATGAACACCGAGGACGCGCACCCGGCACTCGATCTGCGGTGGCGTGGCCTGCAACGGCAACTGGCCGAGCAGGGTGCGGACGAGCCGACGATGGCCGCCGTCGACCGGGTGGTGCGGGGCCACGACCCGATGCCCGGCGACTACGGCCTGGCGGTGTTCGCCACCGGTGGTCGGGTGGTGCTCTCCGAGTACCTCTCCGCCCCGCCACGTCGTGACCTCGCCGCGTACGCCCCGTTGCCGCACGTGATGCCGTTGCTGGCTCAGCGGGGCGAGCAGATCGCGTGGGTGCGGGTGCTGGCCGACCGAACCGGCGCCGACGCGATGTCGGTCAGCGCCGGTGGCGTGCCGCGCCGAGCCCACGTGGTGGGTCGGGAGGGCTACCAGCTACGTCGGGTCAAGCCTGGCGGCTGGTCGCAGTCGCGCTACCAACGCGCCGCCATGGAGGCGTGGCACCACAATGCCGGTGACGTCACCGCCGCCACCGTGGAGCTGGCTGAACGGGTCGGCGCCGAGGTGGTCGTGGTGGCCGGCGACCTGCGCGCCACCGGCATGATCGCGGCGCAGATGCCGGAACGCTGGCAGAACATGGTGGTACGCACCGATGCCGGCTCCCGGGCCGGCGGGGCGGACCAGAGCCTGCTGGACGACCTGACCGTGCAGACCATCGCCGAGGTGGCCGACCAGCGGGTGAACGCGGCCCTGAACCGCTTCGGCGTCCAGGAGGACGTCGGTGCCGGGCTCAACGCCGTGGTGGCCGCGTTGCAGCGCAACCAGGTCGACACGATGCTGATCGTGGACGACCCGTCCGCCGACGGTGAGCTCTGGATCGGCCCGGCGGCCACCGACATCGCCACCGACCCCGGTCAGTTGGCCACGGTGACCGCGCCGGAACGGGTCCGCGCCGACGCGGCGCTGGTGCGCGCCCTGGTCGGTACCGACGCCGAACTGACCGTGCTCGGCCCGGACGAGGCCCCGGAGCTGGTGGACGGGGTGGGTGCGGTGCTGCGCTACGTCGACCCGGTCACCCCGGGACGGGGCGGTGCCTGACCCGGACGTCCCGGACGCGGTCGTCACCCGGCTGGCGGCCTGGCGGATTCCGAACGTCTTCGGTCACCGAGCTCCGGCCTGGCCGCTGTCGCCGGGAACGGCCAAGATCACCTGATTGATGCCGTTCGGTGGAGGGATGCCCAGTTTAAGCCGCATCGAGGCGGGAAGCCGGGCCGCGTGGTGAGCGAACGAGGCAAGGTGGGGCCGGTGCGCAAGGTGCGCCCGGGGCTCACGGCGGCCGGCGCCGGGATGGCCGGCGACCGGGTGGTGGCGCCCGGCAGCACCGCCCGGATCCTGGTCGCGGCCACCGCCCGCGCGTTACGCGGCACCGACTGCGCCGACCTCGGCCGGGTTGGGCCGGTGTCCCGCTTCGCCGGCACGCCCGACCCGGTCCGTCGGGCCGCCGCGATCCGCACCGCCGGCCGGATCGCCCTCACCGCCGGGCAGGCAGCGGAGGTCGACGCGGCCCGCGTCGCCCAGTGGTTCGTCGACCAGTACCCGCGCCGCCGGTACCCGGGAGTGCTGCTCGGCTCGCCGCACGGCAGCGCCGCGCACCTCGCGGTGGCGCTCGGGATGCCGTGGCTGCCCGCCGGCTTCGAGATGACCGCACACTGGCCGCAGGGCGCGGTGGACCGTCCCCGCCCCGCCATGGACCACGGTGCCGCGCTCGCCGGACGGATCCTCGCCGGCAACCCCGATCTGCATCTGCGTCAGGTGCACTGCCCGGCCAGCCGGGGCGCGCTGGCCGGGGCGACCGTGGCGCTGACCGGCCGCTGGCGGGCGCTGCCGGCCGCGTACCGCAGGTTTCTGACCGAGCGGCTGGCCCCGGGTACGCCGGTGCTGGTGCTGCACGACACGCGGACCTGGCCGGTGGTCGACGCCGCCGACGGGCACAGCTTCCAGTTGGGCTCCCCGGCCAGCGGCCTGAACCCGGTGGACTTCCACCCCGACAGTCACGCGCTGCGCCAGGTGCTGCGTTCGGCCGGCGGTGACAGCGCGCACTGGGAGCCGCCGGAGGTCTCCGCTCCGCCCGGTGTCGCCGAGCACGGCGTGGAGTCCGGTTTCGAACGCGGAGCGCGGGAATGGGCCGCCCGGCGCGGACATCCGTTGCACCGGATCCTCTTCCCCGCGCCGGAGGTGCTCAGCGCGGCCACCGCCGACCTGTACCGCCGGTGGCTGCGCGCCGCCGGCAAGACCGGTGACCGGTTGGTGGTCGAATGCGGCCGGCTGCTCGATCCGTGGCAGGTGATCCGCGCCGGCCTGGTGCCGTACTGGTGCGAGAATGCCGCCCGGCGCAGCGTCGAGCAGGTGGAGTGGTGGCTGGCCGGCAGCGAGTCGTTCAGCTCGGTCGACGTGCTGCCGGAGCCGCCGGGGGTACGCTCGCCGGCGCTGGCCGGGTTACCCCAGTGGCTGGCGATCGCGGGATTCGGCCGGCGGCGACGGGCCCTGGACCGCACCTCGGCCCGGGGCTACCCGGTCACCTCGGTACCCACCCGCCGGGCCACCGAGGTGCTCCGCGCCCAGCCGTACGACCTGCCCAGCCCGGCGCCGCTGGCGGTGGCCGACGCCCTCGCCGCGCTGCGCGACGCCGGCACCCACCACGGCCTGCTGATCTGTTGAGACCGGGCTGACGAAACATCCTCGCGAACCCGCGGCGCCGTGATTGAGTACCTACGGAGCGGGAACACCGCCGGCTGCGACAGGCTGATCACCTAGCGCGGTGCGGCGCCGTCGCCCGCTGGCATCCCAGTCATGTAACCCACTTACAGGCCCGTGCGTGCCTACGCGCGTGCCCGGTGTCGGCGAATCCGGGCGGGGTCCTTCCTGAGGGAGGCGCGGATGTTCGGACAGACGACCACAACCACACCACCAACCAACGATCGGGGCCTGGAGGACCTTGACGCGGCGGCACTGGCGTACGCGGCACGGATCGAGGGACTGCCGACGGAACGTCGCCAGGAGGCACGCGACGACCTGGTCCGCTTCGCGCTGCCGTTCGCCGGTCGGCTGGCCCGCCGGTACCGGGGGCGCGGGGAACCGCTGGAGGATCTAGAGCAGGTGGCCCGTCTGGGGCTGGTCAACGCCGTCGACCGGTACGACCCGGAACGGGGTTCGTTCACCGCGTACGCGGCGATCACCATCGTTGGTGAGATCAAGCGGCATTTCCGGGACCGCACCTGGGGCGTGCACGTGCCCCGTCGGCTGCGTGACCTGATCCTCGAGGTGGGCCAGGCGACGGCGGCGCTGACCAGTGAGCTGTCCCGGGCGCCGACGGTCGCCGAGTTGTCGAAGCGGCTGGACACTCCGCAGGAGGAGATCCTCGCCGCGTTGGAGTCGGCCGCCGGCTACAGTCCGGCCTCGCTCAACGCGCCGGTCGGCGGGGAGAGTTCGGCGGAGTTCGGCGACCTGGTCGGCGAGTCGGACTTCGCTCTGGAGTCCGTCGACGACCGGGTGACGGTCAGCGGCCTGCTGCACCGGCTGCCCTGGCGGGAGCGGCGGATCCTGGCCATGCGGTTCTACGGCAACCAGACCCAGGCCGAGATCGCGGCCCGCTTCGGCATCTCCCAGATGCACGTGTCGCGGCTGCTGTCGCGGGCGCTGACCTGGCTGCGCCAGGCGATGCTGGCCGACGCGCCGCCGCCCTGGCAGAACGGTCCGGCCGAGTCGGAGTCGATGGCCAAGGAGACCCGGACGGTGGGGTCGCACGTGCGGTAGACGGCGGCAACAGGCGGGGCGGCACCGGATCGGTGCCGCCCCGCCGTACGTTGCGGGTCAGTCGTCGCTGGAGTCGCGGTGCCCGCGGGGGTGCCGCCACCGCTCGCCGGCCTTCGGCGGTTCCTCCCTCGGCGGTTCCTGCCCCGGCGCGTCGGTCTCCTCGAAGCTGGGCCGGCGGATCTGCTCCGGCTCCGGCACCTCGACCGGCCGGGCGCCGGACTGCGGCGCGGGCTGGTACGCCACCGCCTCCCGCGCCCCGTGCGCGCCCTCGGCGGCGGGCGACTCGGGCGGGTGCTCCTCACGGTGCAGCTCCTCGTGGAACTCCTGCGGCGGTTTGACGGTCCGTTGGGGAAGGTCGCGGCCGAGGTCGGAGACGAGTTCGCCGTACTTGGCGTCGAAGGCCGGGCGTTCGGAGCGGATCCGGGGCATCCGGTCGAAGTTGCGCAGCGGCGGCGGGCAGGTGGTGGCCCATTCCAGCGAGTTGCCGAAGCCCCAGGGGTCGTCCACGGTCACCTGTGCCCCGTACCGCCAGGACTTCCAGGCGTTCCAGATGAAGAAGAGGGTGGACGCGCCGAGCACGAACGAGAAGATGCTGGAGATCGTGTTCAGCGTGGTGAACCCGTCGGTGGGCAGGTAGTCGGCGTACCGCCGGGGCATGCCCTCGCTGCCCAGCCAGTGGTGCACCAGGAAGGTGCCGTGGAAGCCGATGAACATGGTCCAGAAGTGCAGCTTGCCGAGCCGCTCGTCGAGCAGCCGCCCGGTCATCTTCGGCCACCAGAAGTAGAAGCCGGCGAAGAGGGCGAAGACCACGGTGCCGAAGACCACGTAGTGGAAGTGGGCCACCACGAAGTAGCTGTCGTGGGTGTGCCAGTCGGCCGGTGGGCTGGCCAGCAGTACGCCGGTGAGCCCACCGAGCAGGAAGGTGACCAGGAAGCCGATGGAGAACAGCATCGGCGTCTCGAAGGTCAGTTGCCCCTTCCACATGGTGCCGATCCAGTTGAAGAACTTCACTCCGGTCGGCACGGCGATCAGATAGCTGAGGATGCTGAAGAAGGGCAGCAGCACCTGGCCGGTGGCGAACATGTGGTGCGCCCAGACCGTCATCGACAGCACGGTGATCGCGATGGTGGCCAGCACCAGCCCGGTGTAGCCGAAGATCGGCTTGCGGGAGAAGACCGGGATGACCTCGGTGATGATGCCGAAGAACGGCAGCGCGATGATGTAGACCTCGGGGTGGCCGAAGAACCAGAACAGGTGCTGCCAGAGCATCGGCCCGCCGGTGTCGGGGTTGAACACCTGCGCGTCGAGCAGCCGGTCGGCGCTCAGCGCCAGCAGCGCGGCGGCCAGCAGCGGGAAGACCAGGATCACCAGCACGCTGGTGAACAGCATGTTCCAGGTGAAGATCGGCATCCGGAACATGGTCATGCCCGGGGCGCGCAGGGTAAGGATCGTGGCGATCAGGTTGACCGCGCCGAGGATGGTGCCCAGACCGGAGACGACCAGGCCGATCACCCACATGTTCGCGCCGACGCCGGGGGAGTGCTCGACGGTGCTCAGCGGGGTGTACGCGGTCCAGCCGAAGTCGGCCGAACCCTGCGGGGTGAGGAGACCGCCGACGACCATCAGGCCGCCGAACAGGTAGAGCCAGTACGCCAGGGCGTTCAGCCGGGGGAACGACACGTCCGGCGCGCCGATCTGGATCGGCACGATGTAGTTGGCGAAGCCGAACGCCGCCGGGGTGGCGAACAGCAGCAGCATCACCGCGCCGTGCGAGGTGAACAGCTGGTTGTACTGCTCCGCGGAGAGCAGCTGCAGGCCCGGCCGGGCCAGTTCGGCGCGGATCAGCATCGCCTCGATCCCGCCCAGCACGAAGAAGGCGAACGAGGTCAGCAGGTAGAGCAGGCCGATCTGCTTGTGGTCGGTGGTGCCCAGGAACCTGATCAGCGAGGCGCCGGGGATCGGCTTGCGCAGTGGTCCGGGATAGCCGCCGAACCGGGCCGGGGCGAGAATCGCCGGCCCTCGGTCCTGTCCAGGTTCGGTGGTTACCCGCTTGGGCATTCGCTCTCACCCCGCTGACGACAGAAAGGACGGGCGTGGCTACCCGCCCCGTCGACCATGTAACCAGGCGAGAGGGGGAAATTCGGTCAATTCGCCGGTAGCGTGGCCCAGACGGCCTTGCCGTCACCGGCCGGCGCGCTGCCCCAGCGGTCGGCGAGCTCGCGTACCAGCAGCAGCCCACGGCCGCCCTCGTCCCGCTGGCCGGCCTGGCTCGGCTCGGCCGCGGCACGACTGCCGTCGACCACCGTCAGGTACAGCCACGGCCGCCGCAGGGTCACCGTGACCTGCATCGGCGTGCCGGCGTGCCGGACCACGTTGCCGACCAGCTCACTGAGGACCACCGAGGCCGGGCCGACCGCCTCGGGCAGGTTCCACCGCGTGCAGGCGTCGGCGACCAGTTCCCGGGCCCGCCGGCAGGCGGTGGCCACCGGCTCCAGGCGGATCCGTAGCCGGGGAGAGGCGGACGCGCCCGCGAACCGGGTCGCCTCGGCGCAGGTCTCGCGCACCGGCACCACCCGGCAGGCGGTCGACCCGGCCAGCGAGGCGGCGGCCTCGGGGTGCGGCGCACAGAGCACCATCGGCACCACCGGCCAGTCGGCGGCGCGGCGTGCCGCGGCGGCGAAGACCGACACCGCCAGCTCGTCCCGGATCGCCAGCCCGGTCAGGTCGACCACCAGCGCGTCCGGTTGGCCGGCCAGGCACCGCTCCAGCACCTGGTACACCTCGCGCGTGGTGGTCATGTCGAGCGTGCCGGCCAGGTGCACGACGGTGACAGGTGAACCGTCGTGCACCCGGCAGGTGATCCGGCTTCCCATCTCCACCTCATCTCGCCAGCTCACGAAGCCTGCCTGGTACCCGGCCCCCCACCCACCGAAACCGCACCGTGACGTGCCCGACTGGTCAGGCCGCCTGCAACCTCGCCGGGGCAGCCGGCCCCGAGCTGCTGTTCGGCGGCCCGAGGCGCCGTAACTGCTCGTACAGGGCGAGGTAGCGGCGAGCCATCACGGCCGGGGTGAATCGGGCCGCGGCCTCCCGGCGGCACTCCTCGGGCTCCAGCAGATCGGCGGCGAGCACGAGATCACCCAACTCGTCCTCGTCGGCGGTGAGCAGCCCGGTGCGCCCGTGCTCGACCAGCTCGGGCAGGCAGCCCCGGGAGATCGCCACCACCGGGGTGCCCAGGGCCAGCGACTCCACCACCGCCGTGCCACCCGGCTCCTCCCAGCGCAGCGGGAACAGCGTGGCCCGGGCGGCGGCGAGCAGCGCGTCCCGGTCCCGCCCGGCTACCGTGCCGACCCAGCGCACCCGGTCGCCGTCGACGTACGGGGCCACCTCGTCCTGGAAGTAGCGCACGTCGGGGTTCTGTCGTGCCCCGTCGCCGGCCGCCGCGAGCTCCGCCGGCCGGTGGTACGGGCCGACCGGTCCGGCCAGCACCAGCGGGAAGCCCACCCGCTGGGCCAGGCGGACCGCCACGTCCTGTCCCTTGCCCCGGTTGACCCGGCCCAGCACCAGCAGGTACCCGGCCTTGGTGACCCGAGGGCGCCGATGGGCGTCCTCGGCGAGCGGGGTGCCCAGATGCACGTGCCCGAGCGAGTGCTCCCGCAACGCCTTCGGCGCCCTGGCCAGCTGCGCGGCCGACACCCCGTTGACCCGGATCCGCTCGCCGCCGTCGAGGCCGCCGTACAGCTCCGGATGCTTGGCCAGGTCCCAGTGCAGGGTGTGCAGCACGGGCGGGGCGTCCGGACCCATCGCGGCGAGCGTGGCCAGGCCGACCGCCTCCACATGGTCGTGCACCAGGTCGATGTCGTCGCGGGCACGCAGCTCGCGCACGACCCCGGCAAGGTGCGCCTGGGCGATGCCACACACCTGGTTGTACGGCCGCTGCAGGGCGCCGAACTGGCCCTCGGCGAAGACCGAGATCCGCTCGTCGGTGGGCAGGGTGCTGCTGTCCACCGAGGCGAGCACCACCCGGACGCCGAGCCGCCGCAGCTGCGGCACCAGGGTGGCCACCACGTTCTCGATCCCGCCGTAGCCGGGCGGCGGTACCGACAGCCACGGACCGGCGTTCATCAGGACGGTGAGGCCCATCGTGTCGCGTCCCTCCCTCGACGGTCCGTGGCTGGTCCGGTCCCCGGCCGTCAGGCCGCGGCGACCCGGCGGCGTGGCACTCGGTCGCGCAGCTGCGCCAGCGGCGGTCGCTCCTCGATCGCGACGTCGCTGACCACGATCTCCCGGTCCAGGTTCGGCAGCGCCTCGGAGCCGCCCCGCCGGAACTGGGTCAGCAGGGCGGTGGGCAGTACGTCCGGGTTGGCCCAGCCCCGTCGTTGCAGCCGGGACCAGGCGGTGAGCATGATCTGGGCGGACATTCGGCCCAGCGCGGCGGTGTCCTGGTGGCGATGCTTGCGCTCGCCCAGATCCACCTGGGCCAGCGCGTCCAGTCCGACGAGTTCGAGCAGGTCGATCAGCATGGCGGTCTCCACGCCGTAACCGGAGACGAACGGCACCCGCGCCAGCACCTCGCGGCGGCCGGCGTACTCGCCGGCGAGCGGTTGCACGAAGCCGGCCAGCTCCGGCCAGAACAGGTTCAGCATCGGCCGGGCCATCAGCTCGGTCACCCGACCGCCTCCGTCGGCCTCCACGCCGCTCGTGCTGACCAGTGGCCGGTGGTAGAACCCCTTGACGAAGTCGACCGACGGGTCGGTGAGCAGCGGACCGAGCAGCCCGGTGACGAAGTGTGGCCGAAACTCCCGCAGGTCGGCGTCGACGAACGCCACCACGTCGCCCTCCGCCGCGGCCAGCCCGGCCCAGAGCGCGTCGCCCTTGCCGGTCAGCCGGGGCAGGCCGCGGGTCATCGCGTCCTGACTGACCACCTCCGCGCCGGCGGCCCGGGCCACCGCCGCGGTGCGGTCGGTGGACCGCGAGTCGACCACGATCAACTCATCGACCAGCGACACCCGGTCCATCAGATGCTCGCGGATGGTGGACACGATCGCGCCGACCGTCGCCTCCTCGTTGCGCGCCGGCAGCACCACGCTGACCCGGCTGTCTCCCTTGGCGCCCAGCAACCGCCGCGTGGGCCAGTCGGCCGCCGAGGTGGTCCGGTAGGTGGCCCAGGCCTCCACCACTGGCGAGACCAGAGATTCATCGTTGCGCACAGACACCCCCTCGTCGGCGGGAAGACCGGGAGATGGATTTCCCAGCCCCCCGCACGCTAACCGGATCCGTCCCCCCAGCTTGATCACCACCGTGCTCCGGCCACGTTCCCGGGTGATGAACGTTTGATTGCGTCCGACCGGGCACCCCGCTTCCGCGATCTTGCACTTCTGGTCGCCGTTGTGCGCTGGTCGTCCCTTTTGTCGAGGCGGAAAGTGCAAGATCGCGTGAATTGGGTGCCTCAGAACGTGGCCGGGTGGGACGTTCAAGATCGGTCCGGTGGCGTACCGTTGCCGGTCATGGGTGTGTCGCAACGGTTCAAGACCAGACTCCGCCGGTTCCTCCAGCGCCCGGGGACCACGGTTGACCTGGCCCCGCTGGAGAAGCTGCTGCCGGCCATCGACGCGCGCGAGGAGGAGATCTCGGCGTTCGACGACGCCGAACTCACCGAGGCGGCGGCCGCGGCGTCGAGCTACGAGGAGATCTGCGCGCTCGGCCGCGAGGCCGCCCGCCGCGGCATCGACCAGCGGCCATACGATGTCCAGCTGCTCGGCGCGATGTCACTGCTCTCCGGCAAGGTCGCCGAGATGGCCACCGGTGAGGGCAAGACCCTCACTGCCGCGATCGCCGCGTACGGGCACGTTCGGCTCGGTAACGGGCCGGTGCACGTGCTCACCGTCAACGACTACCTGGCCCGCCGCGACGCCCAGTGGATGGAGCCGATCTACACCCTGCTCGGGCTCACCGTCGGGTGGGTCAACGAGGCGTCCACGCCGATCGAGCGCCGCGCCGCGTACGCCTGCGACGTGACCTACGTCTCGGTCAGCGAGGCCGGCTTCGACTTCCTGCGCGACCAGCTCGTCACCGACGTCGAGGACCGGGTGCAGCGCCCGCTGTGTACCGCCATCGTCGACGAGGCCGACTCGATCCTGATCGACGAGGCCCGGGTGCCGATGGTCCTCGCCGGCTCGGTGCCGGGCGAGCAGGACCCGGTGCACGCCGCCGCCGCGCTGGTCCGCGGCCTGCGCAAGGGCCGGCACTACACGGTCGCCGACGACGGTCGCAGCGTGGCGTTCACCTCGGCCGGCCTGGCCGCCGTCGAGGCCAAGCTCGGCATCGACCTGTACGACGAGGAGAACGTCGAGCAGCTCTCGGCGGTGAACGTGGCGCTGCACGCGCACGCCCTGCTGCACCGGGACGTGGACTACATCGTCCGGGACGGCACGGTCGAGCTGATCGACGAGATGCGTGGTCGGGTCGCCCAGCGCCGCCGCTGGCCCGACGGGCTACAGGCGGCGGTCGAGGCCAAGGAGGGCCTGGACGCCACGGCCGAGGGCGAGGTGCTCGGCACCATCGCCGTGCAGGCGTACATCGGCCTCTACCCGAATTTGTGCGGCATGACCGCCACCGCGGTGCTCGTCGGCGATCAGCTGCGCGAGTTCTTCGGCCTGGAGGTCGCGGTGATCCCGCCGAACACCCCGTGCGTGCGGGTGGACGAGCCGGACCGCATCTACGCCACCCGGGCGGAGAAGGAGGAGGCGCTGATCGACGAGATCAGGCGCTGCCACGCCGACGGGCGGCCGGTGCTGGTCGGCACGCTGGACGTCAAGGAGTCCGAGCAGCTGGCGGCCGGGCTCAACGCCGCCGGGGTGGCGTGCGTGGTGCTCAACGCCAAGAACGACGACGAGGAGGCGGCGATCATCGCCGAGGCCGGCGCGTACGGCGCGGTGACCGTCTCCACCCAGATGGCCGGTCGGGGCGTCGACATCCGCCTCGGCGGCAGTGACCAGGCCGACCGGGAGCGGGTGGCCGAGCTGGGTGGCCTCTACGTGATGGGCGGCGGTCGGCACGACAGCCGTCGCGTCGACGACCAGCTGCGTGGCCGGGCCGGCCGGCAGGGCGACCCGGGTGGGTCGGTCTTCTTCGTCAGCCTGGAGGACGACCTGGTGGTCCGGCACGCCAGCGACGCCGTGCCGCCGTCACCCCGGATGAACGCCGACGGCCTGGTCACTGACGCGCAGGTGGACTTCGCCGTCGAGCACGCCCAGCGGGTCGCGGAGGGGGTCAACCACGAGATCCACCGCAACACCTGGCGCTACAGCGTGGTGACCGAACAGCAGCGCAAGGCGCTCGCCGAGCGCCGGGAGCGGCTGCTCACCAGCGACGTGGCCGCGCTGATGCTGTTGGACAAGATGCCCGAGAAGGCCGGCGAGATGGACGAGGACCTGCTGGCCCGGGCGGCCCGGTCGATCGCGCTCTACCATCTCGACCGGCTGTGGGCCTCGCACCTGGCCGAGCTGTCCGAGGTCCGCGAGGGCGTACACCTGCGGGCCCTGGGGCGGCTCGATCCGCTCGACGAGTTCCACCGGGCCGCGGTGCCGGCGTTCACCAACCTGGTCCCGGAGATCGAGGCGCGGACCCTGGCGACCTTCGCGGAGACCGAGTTCGACGAGGACTGGGAGCCGGACGAGGCCGAGCTGGTCCGGCCGAGCGCCACCTGGACGTACCTGGTGCACGACAACCCGTTCGGTTCCGAGCTGGACCGGCTGATCGCCTCCGTCGGGCGGCGTCTCAGCGGCGGCAGCTGAGCCGGGCGCGCCCCTCCCGGCGGCACCCGTACCCTGGGAGGGGCCCCAATTTGCGCCGTTTCGACCATTGTCGCGGTGGGTAGTAGGCCGGGTCTGTGATGTCGAGGGTAGCCGCGCAGCTGCGGCCCCAGCCGAGGAGGAGACAGGTGACGACGCTGGCCGGGCGTGCGCGGGCCGAGGGCCAGCGGTGAACCTGGAGACCCGCCCACCACGGGCGGAGCCCCTCGGCGTACTGGAGACGGCGGCCCTGCTGCGGGAGTTGACCGCCGGCCTGATCGCCGTCGACGACTTCGACGAGGCGCTGTCCGCGCTGGTACGGATCACCCGGGACGCCCTCGTCGGGGTGCGTTGGTGCGGATTCACCGCCCTGCGAGCCGGTGAGCCCGCCGGGGCGGCCGCCTCAGACCTTCAGCTCGCCGGGTTGGACGACCTGCGGTACGGCCCGGACACCCCCGCGCTGGACGCGATCCGGCGTCGGGAGATGGTGGGCTCGGAGTGCCTGGCCGGCGAGCCACGCTGGCCGGACTGGACCCCCCGGGCCGGTGAACTGGGCGTACGCGGAGTGATCTCCGCGCCGGTCGACATCGACGATCAGGTGATCGGCGCGGTGAATCTCTACGCCGGCGAATCCGACGTGCTGACCCCCGGCCACCAGTTGACCGCGATGCTGCTCGCCGAACACGCCGGCCTGCTGCTGGCGGCGGTACGCGAGCGGGAGAGGCGCGCCGCGCTGAGCGGGGCGCAGGACGCGGCGCTGCTCGGCGACGGCGTGATCGGCCAGGCCGTCGGCGTCATCATGACCCAGCGCGGCTGCCCGCCCTCCGACGCCCTCGACGTGCTGCGCAGCGCGGCGTCGTCGCTGTCGATCCCGCTGCGCGAGGTGGCAGAGCGGTTGGTCAGCACTGTCTCCCGGCCCCGGGAGAACTGACCGGGTCGGCTCGTTTCGCCCGGCTGGCACCCGGGTAGCACCCTGGACTGATGGGCTGAACCGATCGCCAGGGGGACCGTGATGCAGAGCCGGCTACGGGTACAGGGACAACCGATCCAACCGATGCTCGTGACGTTCCCGTACGGGCTTTTCGTCTGTGCCGTCATCTTCGACCTCGCCGACGTGGCCGGCGGCCCGGTCTTCCTGGGCGAGGTCGGCTACTGGACGGCGGTGGCCGCCCTGGTGGCGGCGGCGCTGACGGCGATCGCCGGGATGGTCGACCTGTGGGACGTGCCGCCGGACCGGACCCGCCGCACCGCGATCACCTTCAACCTCGTCAATGCCGGCATGGCCGGGCTGTTCCTGCTCTCCTGCCTGATCCGGGCCGACGCGCCCCACCGCGGCGCGACCGCGGCGCTGCTGGCCACCGAACTGCTCGCGCTCGCCGTCGGCGGCGTGGGCGTACGGCTCGGCGCGCGGCTGATCCGCCACTTCGAGACGGGCCGCGTCGAGGCCACCCACCTCGAGGGCCTCCGCACCCGCGCCTGACGTAAGGAAGGGCCCCTTCTTAACGCCTCGCGTATAGGAGGGGCCCCCTATTAACGCGCCCGACTGATCTGGGCACCGCGGAAACGCGTTGCCGAGGCGTGCTTGGCCCGGCACGCTGGCCCGGTGGTGCAGGACGCGGACTTCGAGGAACTGGTCGCCGACGGAGCGGCCGCGCCGGTGCAGGGTTGGGCGTTCGACTGGCTCGGCGGGCGGGCCACCGAGGAGCGTCCACCCTGGGGGTACGCCCGTCTGGTGGCGGCGCGGATGGCCGCCGTCGACGCGGCGCTGGACATCGACACCGGCGGGGGAGAGGTCCTCGCCGAGGTGCCCGACCCGCCCCGCCTGCTGGCCGCGACCGAGGCGTGGCCGCCGAACGTGCCGGTGGCCCGGACCAACCTGCGTCCGCTCGGGGCCAGCGTGGTCGCGGTGACCCCCGACGCGCCGCTACCGTTCCGCGACGCCAGCTTCGAACTGGTGGTCAGCCGGCATCCGGTGCGTACCGACTGGCCGGAGGTGGCCCGGGTGCTGCGTCCGGGCGGGACGTTCCTGTCCCAGCAGATCGGCCCGGGGACGGTACGCGAACTCAGCGAGGCGATTCTCGGGCCGCTCCCGCCACCGGCCCAGCGGCACCCCGAAGCGGCGGTGGACACGGCTCGGGCGGCTGGTCTGACCGTGGTGGATCTGCGCGAGGCGACGCTGCGGACCGTCTTTCACGACATCGGTGCGGTGGTCTGGTTCCTGCGCAAGGTGGTCTGGACGGTACCCGGTTTCACCGTTGCCGCGCATCGGCCCGCCCTGGCCCGCCTGCACGAACGCATCCGGGCCGAGGGTCCCTTCGTCGCGCACGCCCGGCGGTTCCTCATCGAGGCCGTGAGGTAGGCGCCGCTCAGGCGGGACGCAGCAGGGCGAGCATCTCCGGCAGGTCGAAGAATTCGGCGGTCTCGACCGCGGAGGGGCTGCCGCCGTCGGGGTCGGCGCCGACGTCGAGCAGCGCGCGTACCGCCTCGGAGTTCTTGCGGAACACCGCCGCGGCCAGCGCGGTCTGTCCCCGGTCGTTGGCGCGCGAGTGGTCGGCACCTCGGGTCAGCAGCGCGGCGACGGTGTCCGGATGGGCGTGGTACGCCGCCAGGATCAGCAGGCTGTCGCCCTTCTCGTTGGTCAGGTTGACCGGCAGCCCCGCGTCGACGTACCCGGCCAGTTCCTCGGTCGCCCCGTCGCGCGCCAGGTCGAACATCCGGTGCGCGAACTCCAGGGTCTCGGGGTCGAGTTCATCGCTCACCGGTACAGGCTAGTCGTCGCCGTGCCGCCGCTCGCGGCCGGTCGGACGATCTCGATGTCCCAGAATTCAGGATAACCTATTAAACCTATAGGCTTTATCTCCTAAACTGGCACCGACACCAGCCGCCGAACCGTACGCGAGGAATCCATGCCTGCCCTGCCTGCCACCGACTCGGACCTGCTCGCCGTCGCCCGGCGGTGGGCCGCCGACCCCGCGGGCTGGCCGGTGTCGTTGCGCTTCGACCCGACCAGCCGTTGGTACGCGCGAATTGCCGCGAACGACCAGCACGAGGTGTGGGCGCTGAGCTGGCTGCCTGGACAGGGCACCGACCTGCACGACCACGGTGGCTCCTCGGGCGCCTTCCTGGTCGTCTCGGGCACCCTCACCGAGGAGACGGTCAGCGGTGCCCGGTTGCGTGCCCACCTGCTGACCGCCGGCTCCGGTCGCCGTTTCGGTCCCCGGCACGTGCACGTGGTGACCAACCGGCACGCCGAACCCGCTGTCAGCGTCCACGTCTACCGTCCGGCGCTGCGCCGGATGACCCGTTACCACCTCGCACGGGGCCGGCTGCTCGCGGCCGAGGTGGCCGAGGCGGGCGTGGCATGGTGAACCCGTCACGCCCGGCGGGCCACCGCGCCCCGGCGGGCCACCGCGCCCCGGCGGGCCACCGCGCCCCGGCGGGCCACCGCGCCCCGCGCGCCGTCCGTCCCTCCCGAGCCGAGGTAGCTGATCTTTCTGAGAGGAGCCGATGATGTCGCAGACCGACTCCGCCGCCGGTTGTCCGGCGCCGGTGCCGCCCCCGGGGTCCCGGGGGATCGACGAGATCCTGGCCGCCGCCCGCGCCCGGCTGACCCGGCTGGACCCCGAGCGGGCGCACGTGGCGGGCCGGACCGGCGCGCTGCTGGTCGACATCCGTCCCGCCGCGCAGCGGGCCGCGCACGGCACCGTGCCGGGCGCCCTCGCCGTCGAGCGCAACGTCCTGGAGTGGCGACTGGACCCGCGCTGTCCGGCCCGGCTGCCCCAGGCGGTCGGCTACCACCTGCCGGTGGTGGTCCTCTGCCAGGAGGGCTACACCTCGTCGCTGGCCGCTGCCGCACTGCAGGACCTCGGGCTGTACCGGGCCACCGACGTGATCGGCGGCTTCGCCGCCTGGCGGATCGCCGGCCTGCCCGTGCTCGGCCCGACCCCGCCGACCCGACCGTCCACCCTCGCGCCCCCGGCGACCGCCGGCCAGGCGTCCCGCTGACCGCCGCGCCCCACCCGGCGTGGCGGTAGTCCCCAGGAGGCCACCATGTCCGTCGTCGCCATCGGCCCGCGCCAGCACCCGCCCGGCCGCGCCAACCGGGTCCGGGTGGTGCGACCGCGCACCACGCCGACCCTGACCATCACCGTCGACCTCGCCGCCGGGTCGATGAGCCCACGCCTGAACCGTCTGCTCGAACTGCTCGGCGAGATCGCCGAGTCGGGCGAGGGGCGGCTGTCGCCGGGCGACGTGGCCGGCCGGGCCACCGTGGACGACCCGAACAGCGTGCGAATCTCCATCGGCCCACGCACCGTACGACACGGCGACCGGAAGATCCCGCTGACCCGGATCGAGTACGACCTGCTGCTCTTCCTGGCCGAGCGGCCCCGTCGGGTGTTCACCCGGCTGCAACTGCTCAGCTCGGTCTGGGGCTACGACCACGCGGTGGCCCGCACCGTGGACGTGCACGTCCGCCGGCTGCGCGCCAAACTGGGTGCCGACACGCCACTGCTGACCACCGTCCATGGTGTCGGCTATCGCCTTGCCGACGACGCCCGGGTGACCATCGAACCCTGAGCCCGGCCCGATCCGCCACGCATCCCGCTCGGCGGCACCCGTCCGCCGACCCGTCCGGCCCGGCCGGCGAGCCGCGGCACGCCGAGCCCTCGCTGTCCCGTCGGCGTGACGGCGAGGGCTCGTGGGAGCGTGATCAGCCGACGTGGTGCCCGGTGCGGGGTCACCCGCCCGGGGGAACGCGAAACGCGACGGTGACCCCCCGCATCAGGTCAACTTCCCGACTCTGCTGTAATCATCTGGCCTCGTACGCAGAGCGAGCGGTCGGCTCCGATGTGTCGGTCAATTGTCACATTCATGCAACGCGGCCGCCCCTTGACCCTCGCACGGGCGCCGGGAAGCATCGATAAGGCGGCGTCCCGGGGCCGTGGGGAAAACCCGGACCAGCCAAGGAGGACCATGTCGGTCAGCCCCGCTTCGTCGCGCGCCGGATGGCATACGTCCCAACCCGCGGTTCCCGGTCGACCTCCGGGCGGCCAGCGCCGCCCCACCAACACTTCCGCCGCGGTGCTCACGGTCACCCTGTCCATCCCGCTGGCCTGTGAGGAGTCGCTGACGCCGGCCGCGCGCCGACTGCTGGAGGCGGCCCGGGAGATGCTGGAGCGGGGCGAGGGCACCATCTCCGCCGGCCCGGTCGTGCCGGAGCGCCGCGCCGAGGCCGTCCCGGCTGGGCGTACGCCGTCGCGGCACCTCGCCCCGACGATTCCCAACCTGCAGATCCTGGCCTCGTCCCGGTCGGTGCTGCGCGACGGCGAGCCGCTGCCACTGACCCGGCTCGAGTTCGACCTGCTGCTGCACCTGGTGGCCCACCCCCGGCGGGTCTTCACCCGACTCCAGCTGCTCAACGCGGTCTGGGGCTACGAGCACGCCGGCGTACGCACGGTGGACGTGCACGTGCGGCGGCTGCGCGGCAAGGTCGGCGTGGACGTTCCGCTGGTCACCACCGTCTACGGAGTCGGCTACCGGCTGGCCGACGACGCCCGGGTGACCGTCGAACCGGCCGGCTGACCGCCTGCCGGGGATCTCCTGCCGGGCGTCCGGCGCCGGCAGCAGCCGCTGGACCGCTGGCCTGGTCCTGAGCAGCATCCGGCGATGACCGGGCACGATGGTCGGATGCGCGTGCGCCCCATCTCACCACAGCTCCTCGTCGCCGAGCTGACCGAGCGCCTGGCCGCCACCGAGCCGGCCGGTCAGCCTGCCGCCGCCGGTCAGCCTGCCGCCGCCGGACGGCTGCGGGTCGCGGTGGACGGGGCACCCGCCGCCCGTCCCGGCGAACTGGCCGCGGCCCTGGTCGACCCGCTGCGGGCCCTCGGCCGGCCGGTGCTGCACGTGCGGACCGAGGACTTCCTCCGACCCGCCTCGGTGCGCCTGGAACGGGGTCGCACCAACCCGGACGCGTACTACGAGGGCTGGGTCGACGAGGCCGGTCTGCGTCGCGAGGTGCTGGATCCGGCGGGGCCGGGCGGGACCGGCCGCCTGCTGACCACGCTCTGGGACGCCCGGGCGGACCGGGCCAGCCGGGCGGCGTACGTCGAACTGCCACCGGCCGGGGTGGTGCTGGTCAGCGGTGCGTTCCTGCTCGGCGGCGGGTTGCCGTTCGATGTCGTCGTGCACCTGGAGATGTCGGCCGCCGCGCTCGGCCGGCGCACCGATCCCGACCTGGCGTGGACGCTGCCGGCGTTCGACCGGTACGCCGCCGAGGTCGCTCCGGCGAGCTTCGCCGACGTGGTGGTCCGGGTCGACGACCCGCGTCGCCCGGCGCTGGTAGAAAGCGTGGACGAGGTGGTTTGACCTCCGGAGGAGCTGGGTATTCGCGGGGCTCACAGCGCCCGGGTGCGATCACCTTGGGCGGTATGTCGCGGCCGGGGGCAGCCTCACCCGCGACGACCCAGGAGCCCAGGAAAGGCAGGCAGCGATGCTCGTCCACGACACGGTCGGCACCGGCCGATCCCCGGCGGAGATCGACCAGATCCGGGTCTCCCTGCAGGCCCGGCATGACGAGCTGTCCGCGGAGTACGAGCAGGCGGTGCAGCAGAGTCAGGTGCTGCGGCTGGTCGAGGTCGGCGACACCGCGGGGGACGACCAGGCCGACAGCGGCACCAAGACCGCCGAGCGGGACACCGCGCAGTCGCTGCTGCGTACCATCCTGGACCGTCGCGCCCAGTACGAGCACGCCCTGACCCGGCTCGCCGAGGGCACCTACGGCTTCTGTGAGGGCTGCACCGCGCCCATCCCGGTGGAGCGCCTGGAGATCTTCCCGTCGGCCACCACCTGCGTGACCTGCAAGCAGACCCGCGAACGCCGGGCGGCCTGAGCGGCAGCGGTTGCCGACCGGTCCGGGACGCGGTGGACTTCATCCATGGGCGAGATCAGGGTGGGCACCGCGTCCTGGACCGACCGGACCCTGCTGGACTCCGGCTGGTACCCGCAGACGGCGGACACGCCGGAGAAACGGCTGGCCTACTACGCCCGCCAGTTCCCGCTGGTCGAGGTCGACGCCACCTACTACTCCCCGCCGGCGGAGCGCACGGCGAAGCTGTGGGCCGAACGGACCCCGGCCGGCTTCACCTTCAACGTCAAGGCGTTCAGCCTGCTCACCGGTCATCCCACCAAGGTCTCCGCGATCTACAAGGACCTGCGGCCGGAGACCGACAAGCGCAACCTCTACCCGGACGATCTGCCGCCGCAGGCGTACGAGGAGATCTGGACCCGCTTCCTCAGCGCCCTCGACCCGCTGGTCGAGGCGGGCAAACTCGGTGCGCTGCTGTTCCAGTTCCCGCCCTGGTTCACCATCCGGCGGGACAACAAGCAGTACCTGCTGGAGGTGACGAAGCGCTGCGCGCCGTTGCGGCCGGTCTTCGAGCTGCGGCACGCCTCCTGGTTCGACGGGGACAACGCCGTGGAGACCCTCGACTTCCTGCGTGAGCACCGGCTGGCGTACGTAAGCGTGGACATGCCGCAGGGCCACCGCTCTTCGGTGCCGCCGGTGCTGGCCGCCACCTCGGACCTCGCGGTGGTCCGCTTCCATGGCCACAGTGACAAGTGGACCAGCAGGGACATCCACGAGAAGTTCGGCTACCGCTACTCCGACCGGGAGCTACGAGACTGGGCACCCAAGCTGCGTGAGCTGGCCGAAGACACGCAGCAGACCCACGTCCTGATGAACAACTGCTATCGGGACTACGCCCAGACCAACGCCCAGCAACTCCAGGACCTCCTCGCCGACGCGACCTGACCCGGACGTGCAGCCAGGCGGTGCCGGTCCTTCTCACCCGGTCGGGGTGAGGACGGCTCACCCCGACCGGGTCGACCATGGGGCAGTGCGGTCGGCTCCGTCGACCGTGCCGGTGGACACGAACACCAGGCAGGAGGTTGGCGATGACGGCTCGGTTGGTACCGCACTGGCGGCACGGCGCGGTGCTGCACGTCGTCGGGGTGTCCGGGGCGGCCCGACGGGCAGCCCGGGCCGGGCGGGCCAGTCCGATCCGGTCTCGACGCGAACCGGCGGGTCCGCCGCGACGGCACGACGACCGACGGTGGGAAACCGACGTACGGGGGTGGACAGATGGCTGAGCAGTTCCAGTCCGCGATCGATTCTTCGGTGGACAAGACCAACCTGATCCTGAAGGACATCGAGCAGGCGTACGGGTGGCCGAAGGCGCAACGCAACCAGTCGTACGCGGCCCTGCGTACCGTGCTGCACCTGCTGCGCGACCGGATGCCGGTGCAGGAGAGCGTGGAGTTCTCCGCCCAGTTGCCGATGGTGGTGCGGGGCATCTACTTCGACGGCTGGCAGCCGCAGGACGTGCCGATCAAGCTCAACCGCGACGACTTCCTCTACGAGGTCCGCCAGGGCTTCCCGTATGACGTGGCGGGCGGCCCGGAGCGGATCGTGCAGGTGGTGCTGGACACCCTGCGCCGGCACATCACCCAGGGCGAGTGGGATGACGTGAGGGACAACATGCCCGCCGACCTCGCCAAGATCATGCCCTGACCGCCCACGTCACGGCCCGCCCCACCCGCGGTGGGGCGGGCCGACGTCGGCCCGGTCACCAGAGGTCGAAGTGGAACACCTCGAACGAGGTGCCGTAGCGTACGCCCAGCCGGCTCCCGACCGGGCGTGCGCCGCCCTCCAGGAACTCCTCGGCGTCGAAGCTGCCGTCGCCCAGACCGGTCAGGTACGCCTCGTGCGCCAGCAACGAGGCCACGCCCCGGTCGAACGTCTCGGTGGTGTCCACCCCGTGCGCGGAGCGGGGAGAGGAAGCCGCCCACACCTGGCGTACGCCGCCCCACGGCTGGACATCGTTGGTCAACTGCTCGGGGAAGATCCACCGGTTGCCGGCGTCGCGGACCGCGTCCAGGGTGGCCCGGCCCACCGCGATGTGGTCGGCCTGGTTGAGCACGTTCGCGCCGTCCCAGGTGGCCCGGAAGTTGTTGGTGATCACGATCTCCGGCCGGTGCCGGCGGACCACCGCGGCCAGCTCCCGGCGCAGCGCCACGCCGTACTCCAGCACCCCGTCGGGCAGGCCCAGGAACTCGACCGTGTCCACGCCCACCAGAGCCGCGGACTCACGCTGCTCCTGCTCGCGTACCTGACGGGCCTGCTCGGGCGCCATCCCGTCGATGCCGGCCTCGCCGCTGGTGACCAGGCAGTAGACGACCTGCTTGCCCTGGTCGGTCCACCGGGCGATGGCGGCGGCGGCACCGAACTCCAGATCGTCCGGATGCGCCACGATGGCCAGCGCCCGCTGCCAGTCCTCGGTCACCGGCTCCAGCGGCTCGGTCATGGGCACCTCCGTCTGCTCGTGGCCCGCGTCCATCCTGCCATCGGCCGTGCCCGCACGCCCGTGCGGTGAACCGGTCATCTCCGACGGTTCGGGCGTTTACGGTGGGATGAGGTGTGGTTAAAGAAGATCGGGCGCGGGGTACCACCCGCGGCACGACGCACCCCACCAACGGCGGCGGGGGCGGGTCCATCCGAGGGAGCACGATGCCACTCAACGACGATGACATGCAGACCACCAGCGGCGGCGGGCTCGAGGGTCCGGCCGACGGTGGTGCGACTCCGGGCCAGCACGACGGTGGTGCCGACGGCTGCGCCGAGGGTCCGGCCGACGGTGGTGCCACCCCGGGCCAGCACGACGGTGGTGCCGACGGCGGTGCCGAGGGTCCGGCCGACGGCGGTGCCACCGCGGGCCAGCACGACGGCGGCGCCGACGGCACCGCCTGAGAGCGGACCGTCATGACGTACCTCGATCCGCCGGGCGGCCACGGCCGCCCGGCGGCGCTGGCCCGCTGCGTCAGTGTGGAGCCGGCGAAGTTCGCCGCCGCCCACTGGGGACACACCCCGCTGCTGTCCCGCGCCGCCGAGCTGCCCAACCCGGTCGGCTTCACCGATCTGTTCAGCCCCGCCGACGCCGACGAGCTGCTCAGCCGGCGCGGCCTGCGTACCCCGTTCCTGCGGGTGGCGCGGGACGGCCAGTTACTGCCGGCGGCGCGGTACACCGGTGGCGGCGGTGCCGGTGCCGAGATCGGCGACCAGGTCCTCGACGAGAAGGTCCTCCAGCTGTACGCCGACGGTGCCACCCTCGTCCTGCAGGGCCTGCACCGAAACTGGCCTGCGGTGATCGACTTCACCGGGGACCTGAGCGCGGCCGTGGGGCAACCGATGCAGGTCAACGCCTACCTGACCCCGCCCGGCAGCCAGGGTTTCGCCACCCACTACGACACCCACGACGTCTTCGTGCTCCAGGTCGACGGCCGCAAACACTGGCGTATCCACCCGCCGGTGCTGCCCGACCCGCTGGAACGTCAGCCGTGGGGCGGGCGGGCCGACGAGGTCGCCGCCACCGCGCAGGGCCCGGCCGCGCTGGACGTGGTGCTCGAACCGGGCGACGCGCTCTATCTGCCCCGGGGGTGGCTGCACAGTGCGCAGGCGCAGGAGTCCAGCTCGCTGCATCTGACCGTCGGCATCCGGGCACTGACCCGGTACGCGCTGGTCGAGGAGTTGCTCGCGTTGGCCGCCGAGGATCAGCGGCTGCGGGCCACCCTGCCGTTCGGCACCGACCTGGCCGACCCGGACGCGATCGAACCGGAGCTGACCGAGACCGTCGAGGCGCTGCGGGAGTGGCTGCTGCGTGCCGAGCCGGCTGCGGTGGCGGCCCGGCTGCGGCAGCGCGCCTGGCCGGCGTCCCGCCCGGCCCCGATCCGGCCGCTGGCCCAGGCGGCCGCCATCGACGCGCTGGACGCCGAGAGCCGGGTCGCCGCCCGCCCGGGCCTGCGTTGGCAACTCGCCGCCGCCGGCGAGCGGGTCGCGCTGCGCCTGTTCGACCGCACGATCACCCTGCCGGCGCAGTGTGAACCGGCGGTGCGAGCCCTACTCGCCGGCGACCCGATCCGGGTGGCCGACCTCCCCGGCCTGGACAGCGACGCCGACCGCGTCACCCTGACCCGCCGCCTCCTCCGCGAAGCCGCCCTCACCCCCACCCCCACCCCCACCTGACCCCCCCCACCCCGGCCCCCCGGCCCCGATCGTGTGATCAAGAAGTTTGCGTCTGGTTCCGGCCCGGAACCAGACGCAAACTTCTTGATCAACGGCGCTGGGGTGTGGGGGTCAGGGGAGGGGGAGGGCGAGTAGGAGGAGGGTGGTGGTGAGGCCGGCGGCCACCACGATGAGCACGGGGCGAGGGCTGAGCACGGCGTGGCGGCGGTCGGCGATCACCCGCGCCGGGATCAGACCCACCACCGGGCCGAGCAGCGTCACCACCAGGGCCAGCACCGGCAGGCCGACCGCCAGGTCACCGTCGTTGCGGTGACCCAGGGCCCGGGCCCCGACGCCCAGCGCGTACGCCAGCGCCGCCCCGGTGACGCCCCACACCGCCAGCAGCGGGTTGACGTTGCCCGGCAGCTCGCCCGGCTGCCGGGTACGGCGCAGCAGGTCCCGTACCGCCTCCAGCAGCGTCACCGGGTCACCGGTGGCGTCCGGGGTGGGAGCCGGAGGTGTCCCGGCCCGCCGCCCGCCGCCGCCCAGCCGGGCGTTCAGCTCCTGCCAGAGCACCGCCACCTCGGCGTCCACCCGTTCCTGCGTCTCACGCGCCGCGACCACTTCCCGTTCGGCCCGGTTGACCTCGTCGGCGGAATCGGCCACCGCCCGGTCGGCCGCCGCGCACTGCTGCTCGTACCAGGTCCGCGCCTCTTGCCGCTGCTCGTGCACCCGTGCGGTCAGCTCGGCGAGCCGCCGGAGCTGGGCCGCGTACGTCTCACTGGTCACCGGTTCGTTCATCGTGACGGTCCGTAGGGGATGATTGTCTGCCCGGTGCGGTGCACCGCCCGGTCGAAGAACAGCCCGCGCCATGGGCGGGGATACCAGTCCGGCCCAGAACTGCCCGGGTACAACGACGAACCCAGCTCCCCGCCGTGGGTGTCCAACGCCACCCAGGCGCCGATCTGGTCGGTGCGGGAGCCGGTGCCGCCCAGGTCGGCGCGCATCCGGGCCACCCCGCGCCACCAGGCCAGCACGTGCGTGCGCCGCTCGGGCCCGTCGTGCAGGATCCGGCGTAGCTGCTCCAGCCCGGTCGCCCGCCCGGACCGCGCGGCGAGCGAGCCGGCCGCCGCGTCGACGGCGAACAGCAGCAGGTAGTGCGGGGTGCCGGTGGCACCGGGCGCGCCGAGGCCCTCGGCCGTCTCGGCCATCAGCTCGGCCACCGTCTCCTCGTCGTACCAGGCGGCGTCGTCGGCGAGGTCCTCGTAGAGTGCCCGGGCGGCCGGGTCGGCGTCCGGGTCGAGGCAGGCGATGGAGAACCGTGCGGTGCCCGGCCGATGCTGCCGGGCCAGCGACCGGGCCGCCGCGTCCAGCACCGCGCACGCCTCGTCGATCCGGGTACCCAGCACGGCCAGGTTCCGGCCGGGTGCCCGGGGCAGCCGCAGGGCCGCCGAGCGGGCCTGCACGTCGATGATCTCGCCGAGCAGCGCGACGGGGCTGCGTGGCGTACCGACCTCCGGGGCCCGCAGCGCCCGGAAGTCCGGCGCGTCGGTAAGTTGCGGGATCGCGTCGCCGTCGAAGAGCCGCGCCGGCGCGGCGTCGGCCGGGCGCATCCGCCACAGTCGGTGCTGCAGGTCGCTCCAGGTCTCCCAGTCGCTGGCCGACGGGATCCGGGCCACCTCGTTGCCCTCGGTCAGGCCCGACTCGGCGTTGACCACCGCGTGGTGACGGGGCAGGGACTGCGCGGCGTCGTTGCGTTCGGCGAGGATCCGCAGCGCCTTGGGCAGCGCGATCCGCAGGGTGAACTGGGCCACCAGCGCGGGCCGGCCCCACAGCGCCTCGATGCCGCGTACGTCCTGCGAGGCCAGCACCAGGTGGATGCCCTGCGATCGGCCGCGGCGGGCCAGGTCCTCCAGCAGGTCGGCGGCCTCCCTGGCCACCGCGTCCCGCCCGGCCAGCAGCATCTGGAACTCGTCGACCACCGCGACGATCCGGGGCCAGTGCCCGGTCGGGTCCACCGCCCGCAGCTCGGCCAGCTTGGTGACCTCGTGTTTCTTCGCCGCGTCCGCCCGCCGACGCAGCTCTTCGGCGAGGAAGCGCAGCAACGCCAGGCCGAATTCCCGGTCGGTGTTGACGTTGATGCCGACCAGCCGCATGTGTGGCAGCCAGCTCGGGTCCCGTCGGCCCTTGGCGAACCGGGCGAAGGACACCCCCTCCTTGAAGTCGAGCAGGTAGAACTCCAGCTCGGCGGGGGAGTAGCGGGCGGCCAGCGCCCCGATCCAGGCGAAGATCAGGTTCGTCTTGCCGGTGCCGGAGGGTCCACCGATCAGCGCGTGCGGCGGGTAGTCGCCGAGGGTCAGCAGCACCGGGCGGCCCTGCGGCCCCTCGCCGATCGGCGCGGTCAACCCGGTCGCCGAGTCCTCCTGCCACATCTGGTCGGCCGGCGGCAGCAGATCGGTGAACGGGGTGGGTGCCGGACCCGCGCTCACCACAGAGGCGATCTCCCGGCAGGTCTCGGTGACCAGCGTGGCCGGCGGCGGCGGGTCGAGGCGTACCGGCAGGGTGCCGATCCGGGCGCCGTCGGCGGTCACCGTCACCCGGGTCACGGCCGGATCGTCGGGCAGCGCGACACCCCGCACGATCAGGTGTACGCCGCACGCCACGCCGGCGCGTACCACCCGGTCGAGCTGGCCGCGCTCGTGCCGGGACAGCTCGTCCCCACCGAGCAGCACCGCCACCCGCCACGGCTCCGGGCGGCGACCGGTCGCGGCGGCCAGTTGGCGCAGCGAGGTGTGTTCGCCGGCGAGGACGGTCTCGTTGACCCGGCGGATCTGCTCCACCAGGTCGTCCAGGAGCCGGCCCAGGCCACCCGGACCGACGAAGGTGAGCAACCCGGCCGGGCCCAGCGGGGCGAACCCGGCCAGCCCGCCGCCCAGCTGATCCGGGTCGTAGCCGACCAGCCGTACGCCGCCCGGTGCGGCCCGGCCCAGGCTGCGCAGCAGCAGCGCGGAGACGATCGCCGCGCAGCCTTCCGCGTCCCCGTCGAGCGCCACGTGGCCCCCGTCGAGCAGCGCCACCAGCGCGGGTACCGGCTCGGCGCCGACCAGCCGGACGGTGCCGACCCGCGTCGCGCCCGGCGGTTCGGCGCGCCCGGCCGGGGTGGGCCGCCAGGCCGGCCAGTCCGCCGACCCCGCGCCGGGTGCCTCGCGGATGGCCGCCTCGGCCGCCCGCCGGGCCAGCACCTCCAGTCGTGATGCGTGCCGGGCGTCGATCTCGGCCAGTCGGCGGTCGCGTTCGGCGCCGACCCGCTCGGGCACGCCCGTGGCGGCCCGGCGCACCCGCACCGACCGCTCCCGCGCGCTGGTCAGCGCGAGCTGGGCCGCCGCCGACCGGGTACGGGACGCGCCGAGTGCCTCGGCGAGCAATTCCCGGACCCGGGCGACCAGCTGGTTGCGCCGGTCAGCCATCGATCCCGCTTCCTGGCCGGCCGGTGGTCCCGTTCGACGTCGGCCGCGACGGTGGCCCGGACCACGGTGCCGCGCGGCCGGCCCCTGGCCGGGTCGCCCCGGAGGTGCCGCCGTGCTCCGGCCGCCGGCCGCCGCCCGGTCCGCCGCCAAGCTCGGCGGACCTACCGCCGCCCGAACCGCCGCTGCCGCCCGAACCGCCGCTGCCGCCTGCTCCGCTGCCGCCCGCTCCGCTGCGGCCCGGTCCGGTGCCGTGCTCGGGCGGTAGGTCGCGGCCGAGGCGGGCGAGCAGGACGCCGGTGAGCACCCCGGCGGTGACCGCCGGATCGGCGGCGTGCGGCTGCTCGCCCTCGCCGCGCCGGGGTGGTGGCATTCGGCAGACCCGGGTGAGCAGGGTGTCCAGCACCGGTGCGGGCAGGCCGGGCAGCAGGTCCCGGACCCGTCCGTCCAGTTCGCGATGCAGCCGGCTCAGGTCGTCGCCGCGTGGCGGGTGGCCCAGCAGCTCACCGGCGAGGTCACGCAGCAGCGGTGGAGCCACGGCGGCCAGGCCCAGGCCGACATCGGCGTGCGCGCCACGCAGGTCCCGGTGCAGCCGGTCGCGGTCACCGGCGCGCACCCCGCGTACCACCCGCTGCAGCAGGTCCCGGGAGTCGGCTATCCGCTCGTCGGGATCCTCGGCCGGACCCTCCCGCCCGCCGGTCAGCTCCGCCACCCGCACCGACCACCAGCGGCGCAACCGCACCTCGCCGGCGGGCTCCGGGGCGGCGGCCACCGGCTCGGCCGCACCGGGTGCGTCGTGCACCGGCCGGCGCTCCGGCGCTCCGTTGGCGGGTGGCGCGCCGTCGGGGGCCAGGCCGATCGCGGCCAGGTACGCGGTCAGCTGCTCCTGGGCCACCCGCAGCGCGTACCCGGCGGTCTCGGCGTGCTCGGTGGCGGCGGAGAGCTCCGGCACGCCCATCGGGTTGGCCGACTCCTGGCGTACCCAGCGCAGCCGCTCGCTGGCCAGCCCGAACTTCTCCAGTGCCTGGCCCAGCAGGCCCTGCGGCAGGTCCTCGGCGGCGGCACGGACCTGCGCGCCGATCTCCTCGACGATGGACACGCCCGCCCCTACAGCGTCGAGACGTACTGCTGGGCCTGCTCGACCGCGACGAGCGTCGCGGCGAGGCACTCCTCCAGCTCCTGGCTGGCCTGGGTCAGTGACGCCTGCGCCGCCTCGACCGTGGTGTGGCCGCTGCCCTCCAGCGCGCCGGCGAGGGTCTGTTGCGCCTCGGCAAGTTTCTCGCCGGCGGCCTGCACGGCGCTCTGGCCGTCACCGATCTGCTGAAGCGCGACATCGATGGCTGCTTTGAGCTCGGCGACGCTCGCCACGCGGAACCTCCTGGGGGCGGGGAGGACTCCATTAGAGCCTATGCCGGTAGGGGACAGTACATGCGCCCTGTCAGTGTTCCTGCCTCGCTGACCGGTTGTCGACCACAGGCGCGCCAGGTCCGATTCGTGGGACCCGTGGGCGGGCTGTCACGGACTGCCACGGCCGTCCAGCCAGCGCGGCCCGCGCACCTCGGCGCCGAGCGCGGTGACCCGTTCCCGTAGCTCACGGTCGGCGGTGACCACCAGACGTCGCCGGTCCGCGGCGCGTGCGACCAGGTCGACCACGGCGTCGTCGCCGGAGCCGACGGCGGGCTCCACGCGTACCCCGTCGACCCCCGGCACGTCCCGCGCCGCGCCCTCCACCACCAGCACCACCTCGACCGGCGGGGGCAGGTCCGGCGGCATGCCCTGCGCGCCCAGCGGGGCCAGCGTGTCCCGCAGCCGGGCGGTGAAGCCGGCCCGGTCGCGCCACCAGCCGTTGGGGCGGGACCCGACCACGTTGGCGGCGTCCACGATGAGCAGCGGTGTCGGGTTCATCCCCACAGCCTGCCATCAGTCGTGCCGGCCCCGGCCGCGCCGCGCCCGCGTCCCGAGGTGCCGGCCGGCGGCGTTTGTCCGGCCGGGGGCTGGGTAGCCCGTGCCGACCGTCTCGCGCTCGACCGCGGAGGATAGCGATGATTGGACCCGGCGACTTCGGCTCCGACCCGTGGGACGAGTTCCTCGCGCGGTACTTCGGACGGGGCGAGGGCGGGCGACGACCCGCCCACCGGGTCGACATCACCCGACTGATGACCGCCGACGCGCGGGAGATGCTGGCCGACGCGGCACGCCGGGCGGCCCAGAAGCAGAGCAACGATCTGGACACCGACCATCTGCTCTGGGCGGCGCTGCAGCGCGAGCCGTTGCGTGATCTGGTCCGGCGGGCGGGCGCGGACCCGGACACCCTGGTCAACGCGTTGGGCGGGCGGAGCGACGGCGCTCCGCACGGCGAGGTCCCGCCGAACCTGTCGCTGACCCCGGCGGCCAAGCGGGCCCTGCTCGACGCCCACCAGCTCTCCCGGGCGATGGGGGCGAACTACATCGGACCCGAGCACATCCTGATGGCCCTGCCGCTTAACCCCGAGTCACCGGCCGGCCGGATGCTCGCCGCCGGTCGCATCCAGCCGGAGTCCCTGCAGGCCGCAAACGCCGAACGCGGTCCGGCCGGTGGCCCACGGCCGGACCGGGGCACCCCGACGCTCGACCAGTACGGTCAGGACCTCACCGAACTGGCCCGCAACGACCAGATCGACCCGGTCATCGGACGCGCCGACGAGATCGAGCAGGCGGTGGAGATTCTCTCCCGGCGCACCAAGAACAACCCGGTGCTGATCGGCGAGGCCGGCGTCGGCAAGACCGCCATCGTGGAGGGCCTGGCCGAGAAGATCTGCGACGGCGACGTGCCGCAGACGCTGCTCGGCAAGCGGGTGATCCAGCTCGACCTGGCCGGGCTGGTCGCCGGCACCCGCTACCGGGGTGACTTCGAGGAGCGGCTGAAGAAGGTGATCGACGAGATCCGGGCCCACCGGGAAGAGCTGATCGTTTTCCTGGACGAGATCCACACCCTGGTCGGTGCGGGCGGTGCGGGCAGCGAGGGCGGCATGGACGCGTCCAACATGCTCAAGCCGGCGCTGGCCCGTGGCGAGTTGCGGGTGATCGGCGCGACCACGCTCGACGAGTACCGACGCACCATCGAGAAGGACGCCGCGCTGGCCCGGCGCTTCCAGCCGGTCTTCGTGCCGGAGCCCACCGTCGAGGACACCGTGGCCATCCTGCGCGGCCTGCGTGACCGCTACGAGGCCCACCACCAGGTGCGCTTCACCGACGAGGCGCTGGTCGCCGCCACCGAGCTGTCCGACCGCTACGTCACCGACCGTTTCCTGCCGGACAAGGCGATCGACCTGATCGACCAGGCCGGGGCCCGGGTGCGGCTGCGTACCCGGACGCCCGACGCCGACGTGCGGGACCTGGAGCAGCAGCTCGAGGAGGTACGCCGGGACAAGGAGCAGGCGGTCGCCGACGAGCAGTACGAGCGCGCCTCGTCGCTGCGCGACCGGGTCGCCGAGCTGGAGCGGCAGGTGCAGCGGGCCCAGGGCGACGACGGCAACGGCAGCCAGGTGCCACAGGTGGGGCCGGAGGAGATCGCCGAGGTGGTCTCCCGGGCCACCGGCATCCCGGCCAGCCAGCTCACCGAGGAGGAAAGGGACCGGCTGCTGCGGCTGGAGGGTCAGCTGCACGAGAAGGTCGTCGGGCAGGACGACGCGGTCACCGCGGTCGCCGAGGCGGTCCGCCGCTCCCGTACCGGTCTGGCCGACCCGAACCGGCCGATGGGCAGCTTCCTGTTCCTCGGCCCCACCGGCGTCGGCAAGACCGAACTGGCCCGGTCCCTGGCCGAGGCGTTGTTCGGCGAGTCGGACCGGATGGTCCGGGTGGACATGAGCGAGTTCCAGGAACGACACACGGTCAGCCGGCTGGTCGGCGCGCCGCCCGGCTACGTCGGGTACGAGGAGGCCGGGCAGCTCACCGAGGCGGTGCGCCGCCGCCCGTACGCGGTGGTGCTGCTCGACGAGATCGAGAAGGCCCATCCCGACGTGTTCAACATCCTGTTGCAGGTGCTCGACGACGGACGGCTCACCGACAGCCAGGGCCGTACGGTCAACTTCAAGAACACTGTCCTGATCATGACGAGCAACATCGGCTCCGAGATGATCACCGGCGCCCAGCGCGCGGTCGGTTTCGGTACCGGCGAGCCCGGCAGTGAGCAGGAGACCGATGAGCTGCGGGAACGGTTGATGCGCCGGCTGCAGGAGAACTTCCGTCCGGAGTTCCTCAACCGCATCGACGAGGTGATCATCTTTCGCCGGCTGGAGGCCGAGCAGCTGCGCCAGATCACCGGCCTGCTGCTCGAGGAGACCCGCCGCCGGCTGCACGCGCAGGACATCGAGGTGGAGTTCACCACCGCCGGCGTCGACTGGCTCGCCGAGCACGGCTACCAGCCGGAGTTCGGTGCCCGGCCGCTGCGCCGGGTCATCCAGCGGGAGGTGGACAACCACCTGTCCCGGATGCTGCTGGAGCAGGAGATCTCACCCGGCCAGCGGGTCACCGTCGACGCCCGGGACGGTCGGCTCACTTTCGACGTGGCGGCCGGCCGGGGCCACGCGAGGGCGACGACATCGCATCCTCGCTGACCGGAGGGGTACCGATGACCGAACCGGACGAGGCCCGCGACGACGAGTTCACCGAGGCGATCCTGGCGCCACCGACAGCCAACCCCGCCCGGGTGCAGGTGCCGGCGGAAGGGCTTGGCGGGCAGACCGACGAGGGGCACCCGGAGCCGTCCGGGTCGCCGCCGGCAGAGGAGGGCTGATGGTACGCGAGCAGCGACTCGACCCCGAGGTGGAAGTGCTGTGGGAGGACTTCCACGCCGAGGTCAACGTGCCGTCCGAGCAGCTGCGGCAGTGGCTGCTGACCCGCGGCTCCGGCGAGGACGCGTTCGGCCCGGATCCGGATCTGGATCTGCCGGAACCGGGCCGGCAGATCCTCGCCGTGCTGCGCAAACGCAAGGTCGACCTGACGCCCGGTGACATCGAGGTGATGCGCGAGGCCGTCGATCGGATCCGGTCGCTGACGGCGGCGAAGCCCAGCCGGGGCAACGCCGACGACGAGTGGCGGCACAGCCTGCTCGACCTGGGCCACGACGTCCTCGTCGAACGCTGACAGTCCTGCCCAGCATCCCACCCACCTGCGTCGATCTAGGGCGAATCGTCACGAGTTGATCTCCGGCGACGACGAAAAGCCCTAGATCGACGCGGGCGGGTTACTCGGATTCCAGGCTGGCGATGGCCAGACCGACGTCGTCGGCGGCTGTCTGGCGGTCGGCGCGGGTCTGCTCCTCGCGGGTGAGCAGGGCGGCGTACTCGGCCAGGTCGGCCGGGTCGGGTACCTCCGGCAAACGGCGCAGGAAGGCTTCCACGTTCCGGACGGCGGTGGTGTGCGCGGCGGCCGCCTGGCGCAGGACCTCGCGGTCGTCGGCGGCGGGATAGAGGTCGGTCATACCCGCCCGCTTACCCGCGCTCAGGCGCTTCGCACCCGCTCGGCGGCCAGCACCGGCGCCGGCCGCCGCACCCCGAACGCCGGGTTGCGCAGCAGCCAGGCCAGGTACGCCGGATGCGGCGCGAGGGCGTCGGTGTACGCCACCAGAGCCGTCTCCAGCACCAGGTCGGCGGTCGGGGCGGCCGGGGATTCCGGGTGCCAGCCCAGCATCAGCCGCCAGCGCAGCGGCGAGCCGGCGAGCCGGCGGGTCACCAGGCCGGCCACCGGGCGGAACGTGGCCTGGCACAGCGCCACCGCCTCGCCGGCGTCGACCAGGTCGATACAGCTGCGCACGTCGGCCTCGTACACCTTGCGGGGAGTGAAGCCGGACCGCGCGCAGGCGGCGGCGAAACAGTCACCGAAGCAGCCGTCGCCCGGGGCCGCGACCCACTGCTCGTGCCGCAGGTCGGCCAGGTCCACCTCGTCCCGGTTGGCCAGCGGGTGGGTCTCCGGCAGCAGCACCATGACCGGGTCGACGGCCACCTCCCGCCAGCTCAGCCCGTAGTCCGCCGACGGGGTGGAGTCGCCGCAGACCCCGGTCAGCGCGTAGTCCAGCCGCGCCCCGGCGACCAGCTGGGCCAGCTCGTCGACCGACCAGGAGGCGTGCGTGGTTATCTGGGCCTGCGGCTGCTCGGCGGCGAGCCGGTGCACCAGCCGGCCCAGGATGGGGCTGTTGACCCCGCCGATCCGGTACCGGCGTGGCGCGTCACCCGCGCCGGCCAGCCGGGCCGCCTCGTCCTGCAACCCTTTCATCGCCGGCAGCAGCACCCGGGCCCGGGCGAGCACCAGCTCGCCGAGGGCGGTCGGTCGGGCGCCGCGCCGGTCCCGCTCGAACAGCGGCCCGCCGAGGGTCCGTTCGATGCGCTGGAGCTGGGCGGTCAGCGCCGGCTGGGCCAGGCCGAGCGTCGAGGCCGCCTTGGTCACGCTCCCTGTCTCCGCGATGGCGCAGACCACCCGCAGGTGGCGCAACTCCAGATCCATAGAGTGACGGTAGGGCCACCGAGCAGCTGGCGGAAGGGTCCGGACGGATCAACGACCGTGAACGTGTCGTGGGTCTCCCGCCGGCCTTTCAGCGCTGCGGCGGCTCCGCGAGCTCGCTCAGTTGGGTGTGCCGACCGGTGACCGCGTCCCGGAACTTGTCGACCAGCCCCACCGCCGGCTCGACGATCCGGTTCCACGGCGGGGTGTGCGGCATGCCCGGATGCGGGCGGGTCGGGGCGGCCTCCTCGGCGATCTCCAGCCGGTTGCCGAGCCGGATCAGCTCCTCCTCGGTGGCGGCGTCGCACAGCTGCTGCACCAGCGCGTCGACCGCCACCACGTGTGCCTCGAGCAGGCGAGCGACCATGGCGAGACGGTCGTCGGTCAGCCCGCGCAACGCCATGAGCAGGGCGGCGTCCCCCGCCAACACCTCACCGACCGGGCTGTCGGCGTCGGCGAGGGCCTGGCGGACGGCGGGTAGCAGGTACTGCTCCTCGGCCGACAGGTGCCGGGACAACGCGGCCACCAGGATCTCCCGGCCGTGCGCCGGATCCGGGCCCGGCTCGACCAGCCGCCGGGTCAGACTCAGCAACTGCTGGTGCTCCTCGGCGATGGTGGCGGCGATGCTGCGCCCGGCGGGCTGGTAGCCGTCGGCGGGAGTGGGCGGCAGTGGCGGCAGGTGGACGGACATGGTGCCCTCCTCGGCTGGCGGACGGCGCGACGACACGGCAGCGGGTCGGGCGCGGCAGTACCCGCACCTGCCCGAACCGAAACTCTAGGCTGATATGAAGGCACGATGACGAGCGACCTCCACTCCGCCTTCCCCGCGCCCACCGACGAGGTCGTCGACCTGTGCCGGGACCTGCTGCGCATCGACACCACGAACACGGGCGACAACGCCACCAGTACCGGGGAACGCCGGGCCGCCGAGTACGTCGCGGAGAAGCTCGCCGATGTCGGCATCGAACCGGCGCTCTACGAGTCGGCGCCGGGACGGGCAAACGTGGTCGCCCGGATCCCCGGCACCGACCCCGGTCGGGGCGCGCTGCTCGTGCACGGGCACCTGGACGTGGTGCCCGCCGACGCCGACGAGTGGTCGGTGCACCCGTTCTCGGGCGAACTGCGCGACGGCTACCTGTGGGGCCGGGGCGCCATCGACATGAAGGACTTCGACGCGATGGTCCTCGCGGTGGTGCGGCACTGGCAGCGCACCGGCGTGCGACCGCCGCGGGACATCGTGCTCGCGTACACCGCCGACGAGGAGGCGGGCAGCGAGTACGGCGCGCACTTCCTGGCCACCCGGCACCGGGACCTCTTCGACGGCTGCACCGAGGGGATCGGTGAGGTCGGCGGCTTCTCGTACACGGTGGACCCCTCGCGGCGGCTCTACCTGATCGAGACGGCCCAGAAGGGCATCGACTGGCTGCGGCTGCACGCCAAGGGCCGGCCCGGGCACGGCTCGATGCTGCACGACGACAACGCGGTCACCGCGCTCGCCGAGGCCGTGGCCCGGATCGGCCGGCACCGCTTCCCAGTGGTGGTCACCGATACCGTGCGGGCCTTCCTGGAGGAGGTCTCCGAGGTGCTCGACATCGAGCTGGACCCGGAGGACCCGGAGACCGCGATCGCCAAGCTCGGCCCGATCGCCAACATCATCGGTGCCACCATCCGCAACACCGCCAACCCGACCCGGCTCGCGGCCGGGTACAAGGACAACGTCATCCCCGGCCGGGCCAGCGCCACCATCGACTGCCGCAGCCTGCCCGGGCAGTCGGAGCTGCTGGAGCGGCAGCTGCGCGAGCTGGTCGGCCCGGACATCGCCATCGAGTACGTCCAGCGTCAGCCCGCGCTGGAGACCACCTTCGACGGCGACCTGGTCATGGCGATGTCCGCCGCGCTGCGGGCCGAGGATCCGGGTGCCCGGCCGGTGCCGTACATGCTCTCCGGCGGCACCGACGCCAAGGCCTTCTCGCAGCTGGGCATCCGTTGCTTCGGCTTCGCGCCGCTGCGGCTGCCGGCCGACCTGAACTTCTCGGCGCTGTTCCACGGCATCGACGAGCGGGTCCCGGTGGACGGACTACAGTTCGGCGTGCGGGTTCTCGACCGGTTCCTGCGTACCTGCTAGTCCGCGTCCGTAGGACGCCCTACCTGCTAGTCCGCGTCCGGCTCGGACGCGACATCCTGGATTCTTCTGAAGGGGACGCCTCACATGACCGACCAGCACGGTGAGCTGGACGCCGCCCTCGAGCGCGTGATCGAAGCGGCCCGCCACCACCTGGCCGCCGTCCGCGCCGCGCAGGGCCGGATTGACGACGACGACGTCTGGCAGGCGTACGTCGCGCTGAACAACGCGTCGTTCGCCTACGACGAGCAACTCATGGACGCCTTCGGCGAGGTCACTCCGTGGGACGTCGAGTCGATCGACCCGGATGAGGCCGACCAGCGCTTCGCCGGTGCCGAGGGGGTCGAGGCGACCGACCCGCACCCTCAGGTGATCTCGGTACGCCAGCGGCGCGACTACCGGGTGCCGAGCGTCTCCGCGCTGATCCGGATCGCCGAGGCGGCCCGTCGCGAGGGTGTCCCGGCCGAGGATGAGGTGCCGCCGGTGGAGGGCGTCGGCGAGGCGGTGCTGGAGCTGCTGCAGAGCGGCGACGGCTCGCTCGGTGCGCTCGACGTGCCGGAGCTGGAACCGCTCGACGGCGTGGTGATGGTCAGCGAGGTCGGCACCCCGGTCGACCTGGAGTCGTTCGCCGACGACGACCCGGTGGGGCCGTTCCAGCCAGCGGCCGACGACCGGCTGGTCGGCCGCCTCGACGAGCACCCCTTTCTGGAGCTCGACGACGAGCACGACCACGTGCACTGACCGTCCACCGGGCGGCTCGACCCGCTCCGACGGCGAGCATGGTCGTCAGCGTGCGGCACTGTCGAGCTGACGGCGCAGACGGATCACCATCCCGGACGGGTCGGACCACCGATACCGTCCGGGATGCGTGCCGGCCGGCTCACCGCCGGCGTTCAGTACGACAGGCCCGGCTGCGGCTGGTTGACCCGTCGACGGCGCAGCACCACCTGGCGCGTGCCGTCGCGGAACAGCCGTACCCGGGCCAGTTCCCATCCGGAGAATTCCGCCTGGATCGCCAGCTGCGCCGCGGCGGTCAGCCGGTCGACGTTCGGCGGCAACCGCAGCGGCGCGTATTCGTAGTCCATGGGACCTATGCTGCCCAGCCCGGCCCTCCGCGCGCCACCCTCCGGCGGGTGATGGCTCAGCCGTCGCGCTCGGGGTAGCCGACCTCCAGCGCCGACACGTCGTCCAGCGCCGTGGTGATCTCCTCGGGCAGGGACACCCGTTCGACCTGGAGCGCTCCGAGCAACTGTCCCGAGGTGCGCGCGCCGAGGATCGGCGCGGTCACCCCCGGCCGGTCCCGGATCCAGGCCAGCGCCACCTCCAGCGGGGAGACTCCGAGGCCGCTCGCGGCGGTGGCCACCGCCTCCACGATGCTGGAGCAGCGCGGGTCCAGATAGGTGGCGACAAACCGCTCGAAATGCGGCGAAACCGCTCGGGAGTCCGCCGGCCGTCCGTGCCGGTACTTGCCGGTGAGCACCCCGCGGCCCAGCGGCGACCAGGGCAGCACGCCCAGGCCGAGGGCGTCGCAGGCCGGCAGCACCTCCCGCTCCACGCCCCGCTCCAGCAGTGAGTACTCCACCTGCGCGGCCACCACCGGGGCGCGCCCCGGCCAGGCCGCCTGCCAGGTCGCCGCCCGGGCGGTCTGCCAACCGGAGAAGTTCGACACACCGACATAGCGCACCCGACCGCTGGCCACCGCGTGGTCCAGCGCGGCCAGGGTCTCCTCCAGCGGGGTCTGCGGATCGTAGCCGTGCACCTGGAACAGGTCGACGTGATCGGTGCCCAGCCGTCGCAGCGAGGCGTCCAGCGTGCGCAGCAGATGCCCCCGCGAGCCGTCCCGGCGTCGGCCGCCCCCCGGCCGCAGCCCTGCCTTGGTCGCGATCAGCAGGTCTTCGCGGGGTACCAGGCTGCCCAGCAGCGATCCGATCACCGACTCGGCGTCACCGTCGCCGTACACGTCGGCGGTGTCGATCAGGTTGCCGCCCGCGTCGAGGTAACTCTTCAATTGGGCGGCCGCATCGTCGGCGTCGGTGTCCCGGCCCCAGGTCATGGTGCCGAGCGCGAGCCGGGAAACCGCCAGCCCGCTTCGGCCGAGCGGTCGCTGCTGCATGGGTGAACCTTATTTCGAACCAGGGCCGGACCGATATCCTCGCTCCTGTCGAGTCTGCCCGCCGGTTCGTGTTTCCGCTCGTCCGGGTCGTGGCCTCGGGCGTACCGTCGGTTGGCCGGCGCGAGGGCGCCCGGCGCGGCATCCGGAGTTCGATTCGGGTGAGCCGGTGATCGTCCCTGCCACCGGCATTGCGTAACCTGATGCGACTGCGGATGGGGGAGGACTCTGTGCGACTCGGGCTAAGCCTCGGATACCAGACAGCGTGGAGCACGCCGGCGGACCACCTTGCCCTGGCACAGGAGGCGGACCGGCTCGGCTACTCGGTGGTGTGGGCGGCGGAGGCCTACGGCTCCGACTCGCCGAGCATGCTCGCCTGGATGGCCGGACAGACCGAGCGGATCGACATCGGCAGCGCGGTGATGCAGATCCCTGCCCGGACGCCCGCGATGACCGCGATGACCGCGGCGACCCTCGACGCGCTCTCCGGGGGCCGCTTCCGACTCGGCCTGGGCGTGTCCGGTCCGCAGGTGTCCGAGGGGTGGCACGGCGTACGCTTCGGCAAGCCCCTGGCGCGCACCCGGGAGTACGTGGACATCGTCAAGATGGCGGTGGCCCGCAAGGAGGTCGCCTACGACGGCGAGTTCTACACGCTGCCGCTGCCCGACGGCCCCGGCAAGGCGCTGCGGCTGGGCTTCCACCCGCCGCGCGAGCACATTCCGATCTACCTCGCCGCGGTGGGCCCGAAGAACCTGGAGCTGGCCGGCGAGATCGCCGACGGCTGGCTGGCCGTCTTCTACGCCCCCGAGTTCGCCGAGGACCACCTCGCGGCGGTACGCGCCGGCCGGGCGAAGGCCGGCAAGGAGCTGGCCGGCTTCGACGTGGTGCCGTCCGTTCCGGTTGTCGTCGGCGACGACCTGGACTCCTGCGCGGCGCTGGTCCGCTGGTACGCGGCCCTCTACATGGGCGGCATGGGTAGCCGGCAGCAGAACTTCTACAACCAGTTGGCCACCCGGATGGGCTACGGCGACGCCGCCCGCGAGGTGCAGGACCTCTACCTGGCCAAGCGGCAGCGCGACGCCGCCGCCGCCGTGCCGATGGAGTTCATCGACCGGACCTCTCTGCTCGGCCCCAAGGAGCGCATTGCCGAGCGGATGCGCGAGTTCGCCGAGTCCGGCGTCACCACCCTCTCGGTCACCCTCTTCGTCGCCGACCGCGACACCGGCGTGCGAACCCTACGGACCGTCGCCGAGGCGCTGGACCTCTCGGGAGTCGGGGAGTGACCTGGGTCGAAGCCATCGTCCTGGGCATCGTCCAGGGCCTGACCGAGTTCCTCCCGGTCAGCTCGTCGGGGCATTTGCGGATCACCTCGGCCATCTTCTTCGACCAGGACGCCGGAGCGTCCTTCACCGCGGTCACCCAGCTGGGTACCGAAGCGGCGGTCCTGCTCTACTTCGCCAAGGACATCTGGCGAATCGGCCGGACCTGGACCGTCGGGATCTGGGACAAATCGGTACGCTCCAGCCTCGACTACCGGATGGGCTGGTACGTGATCGTCGGGTCGATCCCGATCGGAGCGCTCGGCTTCCTGTTCAAGGACCAGATCCGGGACACGGCCCGGAACCTGTGGGTGGTGGCCACCACTCTGATCGTCTTCGCCTTCGTGCTCGCCTTCGCCGAGTACTGGGGCCGGCAGACCCGGACCCTGCGGGACTTCCGGATGCGCGACGGCGTGGTGATGGGCTTCGCCCAGGCGCTGGCGCTGATCCCCGGTGTGTCCCGCTCCGGGGCGACGCTCACCTTCGGCCTGTTCCTGAGCCTCACCCGGGAGACGGCGGCCCGCTACTCGTTCCTGCTGGCCATCCCCGCTGTGGTGATGTCCGGGGTGTTCAGCCTGGGCGACGTCTTCGCGCCGGCGGCGCCGGGCACCTCGGTACCCTCCGTCGCGCAGATGGTCGTCGCCACGCTCATCGCGTTCGCCGTCGGGTACGCGGCCATCGCCTGGCTGCTGCGCTACGTCGCGCATCACACCCTCTACATCTTCGTGCTCTATCGGGTCGCGGTCGGCACCCTCGTCTTCGCGCTCCTGCTGACCGGCACCATCACCGCCACCTGAGGTGCAAGGAGGGGCCCCTTCTTAACGCCTGGTGTATAGGAAGGGCCCCCTCTTAACAAAAGCCAGCCGGCTAGCGCCGCCGCTGGTCGAGCATCTTGCTGTACGGGGAGACGCCGCTGGCCGGGCATCCCGTTGTGCGACGAGACGTCGATGGCCGGGCATCCCGCTGTACGGGGAGAGGGCGTTGGCCGGGCGGCGCCTGCTGCACGGGGAGACGCCGCTGGCCGGCACCCGGGTACGGGTGCCGGCCAGCGGCTTTCTGCTCCCCCTTTGTCGAGGAAAGCTTCATCGGGTCAGGTCAGCTGTTCCAGTGCTGCGCGACGAGGTCGGCGGCCAGCTGCTCCCACTGGGCGTAGTGATCCGGGTACGCCGACACCTGCACGGTCTGCGCGGCCACGGTCAGCGGCATGTCCTGCCAGCCGTCGACCTGCTTGAGACCCTTGAGGAACGCCAGGGTCGAGTACTCGGGGTCGGTGATCTGCTCGACCGTGCCCCAACCGCTGGAGGGTCGCTGCTGGAACAGGCCCTGCGAGTCGTGGTCGTTGCGGTCACCGAGGTGACCCAGGTTCTCCAGCTTCGACTCCTGCAGGGCGGTGCCGATCGCCACCACCGCGGCACGCTCGTCCATGCCGGCCTTCTTCGTCGCCGCGATGATCGCCTTCACGTTCGCGGTCTGCTCATCGGACAGGTCGATCGTCGACTGGCTGCCCTGCACACCGTGCGGGATCAGCTTGCCGCTGTCGGGCTTGTCGGCCTGGACGGCGGCGGCGATCGGGTTGGTCGAGGTGGGGTCGCTGGTGGTGTGGTTCAGGGGGCCGGCGGCGAGTCCGCCGGCGATGGTGAGTCCGGCGATGCCGAGGATGCTCTTTCGCAGCATGGTGTTCATGGGGAAGCTCCATTCGGGGGTTGGGGTGTGGCCGCGCATCCCGGGGGAGGGGTTGGGCGACGCCAAGCACCGTCAGGCGCTCGAAACGGGGGATTTCCGGCGGGCCCGGGAGAGGGCTCGGGTGGTGTGCCGGGATCGGTGTAACGACGGACCGGGGTTGGCTCATTCCGGGGGTCTGGTCGCCCTGGGTGCCCGCCCTGCTCGGCCCATCACGGATTACAACGCCGGCGGGCCGCCCGCGATTCCGGCCAGCGCTCGCCAGGAAACCGGCAAAGCGGACATACGGCCTGAGGGGGTCGTCATGTCGAGAGGGTGTCCTGCCGGTCCGGCCGGGACCTAGGGTGGTGCGCGTGGCGACACTTCTACTCCTACGGCACGGACGCACCACCGCCAACGCCGCGGGCGGCCTCGCTGGCCGACAACCGGTCGAACTGGACGAAACCGGTCGCGGCCAGGCGACCGCGGTGGGCGAACGGTTGCGGCCGGTGCCGCTGGCCGCCGTGGTGACCAGCCCGTTGATCCGCTGCCGCCAGACCCTGGAACTGGCGCTGCCGCAGGCGTCGCCGGTCATCGAAGAGGGTCTGATCGAGTGTGGGTACGGCAGTTGGGAGGGCCAGCCGCTGAAGAAGCTGGCCAAGGAGCCGCTCTGGCCCGTGGTGCAGCAGCATCCCAGTGCGGCGGTCTTCCCCGAGGGGGAGGCGATGGCCCAGATGGCGGCCCGCGCGGTCGGGGCGGTACGCGCCTGGGACGCCCGCCTGACCGCCGAGCACGGTCCCGACGCCGTCTGGCTGGCGTGCAGCCACGGAGATGTGATCAAGGCGATCGTGGCGGACGCCCTCGGCGTACACCTGGATCTGTTCCAGCGGATCGTGGTGGACCCGGCTTCGGTGACCGCGATCCGTTACACGCCGCTGCGGCCCTTTCTGGTCCGCCTCAACGATGTCGGCGGTGACCTGGCCGGGCTGGTGCCGCCGCCGGGTAAGCGGCGTCGGCGGACCGGTCGGTCGACGAATTCGGACGCCGCTGTCGGCGGCGGGGCGGGAGCGCCCCGGTGAGCCACCCGGTGCCGTGCCCCGGGCAGCCGTGCGTCGGGACGGCCGTGTCCCGGGCAGCCGTGCGTCGGGCAGCCGTGCGTCGGGCCGCCGCGGCCGGAGCCGGTGGGCGCGCTGTGACTCGGGCCGGTGGGGTGCGCGGTGCGTGGAGCCGCCGGATAGGGTCGTGGGTATGACCCACCAGGTGTACGCCTTCGAGCCGCCGGAGCGGTTCGTCGCCGGGACCGTCGGGGCACCGGGAGAACGCACGTTCTTCCTCCAGGCGCGCGGCGGCGGGCGACTGGTCAGCGTCGCGCTGGAGAAGGTTCAGGTCTCCCTGCTCGCCGAGAAACTGGAGGAGCTGCTCACCGAGGCACAGCGTCGGTTCGGTGTGGATCTGCCGGAGGCGCCGGTCCCGGTCGGTGACAACGACCCGCTGGAGATGCCGGTCGACGAGGAGTTCCGGGTCGGTACGCTGGGCCTGGCCTTCGACGCGGACACCGCGACCGTGGTGATCGAGGCGATCGCGGTCGGCGAGACGGAGACCGAGATCGAGCTGGGCGAGTCGGAGGAGGACGAGCCCGACGACGTCGAGCCGGACGAGGATCTCGACCGGCTCCGGGTCCGGCTGACTCCCGAGGCGACCCGCGCGTTCATCGAACGGGCCCGGCGGGTGGTCAACGCCGGCCGGCCACCGTGCCCGCTGTGCGGTCAACCGCTCGACCCGGCCGGTCACCTCTGCCCCCGGAACAACGGCTACCACCGGTGACCTCGTCCGGCCTGGCACCCCGGCAGGACGGTGACGCGGTGCTCAACCTGCTGCGTGACGGTGAGCTGACCGTCGAAGGTCGGTTGGTCGACGCGTCGAACACCACGTTGCGTGGCGTGCTGACCCGCGACGGCGCGACGGCGCGATGCGTGTACAAACCGGTGCGCGGTGAGCGGCCGTTGTGGGATTTCCCCGATGGCACGCTGGCCGGCCGGGAGGTCGCCGCCTACCTGGTCTCCGCGGCCATCGGCTGGGATCTGGTGCCACCGACGGTGCTACGCGACGGGCCGTTCGGTCCGGGCTCGTGCCAGCTCTGGATCGACGAGCCGATCGACGCCGAACCGCTGGTCGGGTTCGTGCCGGCCGACGCGCTGCCGCCCCGATGGTTCCCGGTCGCGGCGGCCCGGGACGACGACGGCACCCCGTACGCCCTGGCGCACGCCGACGATCCGCGGCTGGCCCGGCTCGCGGTGCTCGACGCGGTGATCAACAACGCGGACCGCAAGGGCGGCCACGTCCTGCACGGCCCGGACGACCGGATCCACGGGGTCGACCACGGGGTGAGCTTCCACGTGGAGGAGAAGCTGCGTACGGTGCTCTGGGGTTGGGCCGACCGACCGCTGCCGGCGGACGTGGTCTCCTCGCTCGACCACCTGGCCCGCCAGGTCTCCGGCCAGCTCGGCGAGGACCTGGCCGCGCACCTGACCCTGAGCGAGATCGCCGAGTTGGCGGCCCGGGTCGACCGGTTGCGTGAGCGGGGCCGCTTCCCGCTGCCGTCCCCGGACTGGCCGGCGGTGCCCTGGCCGCCGATCTGAGCGGCCCGAGGCTTCCCGACCGCCGTCGGGCCCTTGTCACGTTGATCACTCGTGGGCCGGCGTGACGCCGCCCGGCGGCTGGTTAGGCTGACTGTCATGGACTCATGGGTGGGGCACGAGGTGCCGCGGCTGCCGGGCAGGAGCGAGCCGCTGAGGTTGTTCGACTCGGCGCGCCAGGGCGTGCACCCGACCGAGCCCGACGGCCCGGCCACCATGTACGTCTGCGGCATCACCCCCTACGACGCCACCCACCTCGGCCACGCCGCCACAATGATCACCTTTGATCTCGCGCAGCGGATGTGGCGCGACGCGGGCCATGAGGTCCGGTACGTGCAGAACGTCACCGACATCGACGATCCGCTGCTGGAACGCGCCGAGCGCGACGGTGAGGACTGGAAGGTCCTGGCGATGCGCGAGACGGCGCTGTTCCGCGAGGACATGG
This sequence comes from Micromonospora phaseoli, assembly GCF_900109115.1. Lineage (GTDB taxonomy): Bacteria > Actinomycetota > Actinomycetes > Mycobacteriales > Micromonosporaceae > Micromonospora > Micromonospora phaseoli. The sequence goes on along the minus strand of NZ_FNYV01000004.1, from coordinate 278,404 downwards.
AGGCATTGCGGATCATCCCGCCGGCGCACTACGTCGGCGCCGTCGAGTCGATCCCGGAGATCGCCGAGAAGGTGCTGGTGCTGCTCAAGGACGATGCCGCGTACCGGTTGGACGACGAGACCGGCGACGTCTACTTCGACGTCTCGGCCGCGCCCCGGTTCGGCTACGAGTCCAACCTGTCCCGGGAGCAGATGCTGGAGATCTTTCCTGAGCGTGGTGGTGACCCGGACCGGGCCGGCAAGCGCGACCCGCTGGACCCGCTGCTGTGGCGTGGGGCCCGGGAGGGCGAGCCGTCCTGGCCCGGCGGGGACCTCGGGCCGGGCCGGCCGGGCTGGCACATCGAGTGCGCGGTGATCGCCCTGGGCCTGCTCGGCTCCACCGTCGATGTCCAGGGTGGCGGCAACGACCTGCTCTTCCCGCACCACGAATGTTCCGCCGCGCACGCCGAGCGGCTGACCGGCGAGGCGCCGTTCGCCAGCCACTACGTGCACGCCGGCATGATCGGCCTGGACGGCGAGAAGATGTCCAAGTCCCGTGGCAACCTGGTCTTCGTCTCCCGGCTGCGCGCCGACCGGGTGGATCCGATGGCGGTCCGGCTGGCGCTGATCTCTGGGCACTACCGCGCCGACCGGTCCTGGACCGACGATTTGCTGACCGCCGCGCAGGAGCGGCTGGGCCGCTGGCGTCGGGCCGCCGCGGCGCCCGCCGGGCCGTCGGGGCGGGCCTTCCTGGCCGGCGTACGCGACCGCCTGACCGACGACCTCGACACGCCTGGCGCGCTGGCCCTGGCCGACGTCTGGGCCGAGCAGACACTGGCCGGGGTGGTCGACGACCCCACCGCCCCGCCCCTGTTCGCCGACACCGTGGACGCCCTGCTCGGCATCCGCCTCTGACCGCCCGCCCTGCCCGCCCTTCCCGCGCCGCCCGCGCTGCGGCGATCATGCAGTTGTGGTGCCCGTTTCGGGACGATTCGCGGCTTGTGAGCGGTGCCACAACTGCATGATCGCGGAGTCAGGGGTGGGGTGGGGTGGGGCGGAGTCGGGGGTGGGGGTGGGTGGATGGGGGTCAGCCGAGGACGAGACCGGGGTCCGGGTCGGGGTCCGCTGTGGGAGTGGGGATCTTGTACTCCTCGGTGAGGGTGGTGACCGGGCCGGGCCAGGTGGCCTGGGCCACCTCGATGGGCTTGCGGTGTGCGTCGTACGCCACGTGCAGCAGGTGCAGGACCGGGGTGTCCGGCCGGATCTGGAGGGTCTCGGACTCCTCCCGGCTGGGCTGGCGGGCGGTGATCGTGTCGGTGGCGGTCACGTAGCGCCGCCCGGTGGCCTCCTCGGCCTCCTGGTAGAGCGGGCGGCCGAAGGCCTCACTGCGTTCCAGCGAGGTACCGGCGGTGTCCGTGGGCAGGAACCAGGAGGCACCCACCTCCACCGGGGAGTCCTCGGTGCGCACCAGGTGTCGGCGGCAGAGCAGCTCGGTGCCGTCCGGTACGCCGAACGCGTCGGCTACCTCGGGCGGGGCGGGGGAGCGGCCTACGGAGACGAGCTGCTGCCGGTACCGGGCGGCCAGGTCGGTGTGGTAACCGCGGAAGCCGCCGTAGCGCCCCCGGGAGAGTCGGTTGAGCCGCCGCCGGGTGCCCCGCACGTACGTACCCGAGCCGGGCTTGGTGATCAGCACGCCCTCCACCCGCAGCTGGTCGACGGCGCGTTGCACGGTCTGCTTCGCCACCCCGAACATCTCGGCGATGGCCGGAATCGACGGCAGCCGCTCACCCGGTGCCCAGTCGCCCCGGCGAATCTGGGTCTTGAGCTGCGCGGCGATCTGCCGGTGCGGAAACTCGGCCACGCCCGGATTGATCTGCATCCCCGCCTCCTCATCTCAGCTAGGGTCCTAGGATGCCGTACGCGGTGGGTGGCGCGCCACCCCGACACGGCATGCCCCGAGGAGAAACGGCCGAGGCCCCGGCGTGATCGCCGGAGCCTCGGTGGAAACTGGGGGATGGGTTACCAGGAGCCGGCGGTGGGGCCGGCCGACCCGCCCCGGCGGCGCAGGTACTTCTCGAACTCCTGAGCGATCTCGTCCCCGGTCAACGGGGTGATGCCAGCGTCGCCGACGCGCTCCTCCAGCTCGCGGACGTATTCACCCAGCTCGGCGTCCTGCTCGGCGGCGCTGCGCACCCGTTGCTCCCACTCGGCCGCCTCCTCGGCGAGGTCGGCCATCGGGACCGGCAGGTCGAGCACCTCCTCGACCCGGTGCAGCAGGGCGAGGGTCGCCTTCGGGCAGGGCGGGTTGTTGGCGTAGTGCGGCACGTGCACCCAGAACGAGACCGCGTCGACCTCGGCGTGGGTGCAGGCGTCGTGCAGCACGCCGACGATTCCGGTGGGCCCGTCGTATCGGGTGGGAGTGAGCTGGTAGCGGCGCGCGGCGTCGGCGTCGGAGGCGCTGCCGCTGATCGGCAGCGGCCGGGTGTACGGCACGTCGGCCAGCAGCGCGCCGAGCAGCACCACCCGTTCGACCTCCAGGCTGTGGCAGATCTCCAGCACCTGCTCGCAGAAGGTGCGCCAGCGCATGCTCGGTTCGATGCCGCGGATCAGCACCACGTCGCGTTCGGTGCCCTCGGGGCTGGCCACGGTGAATCGGGTGGTGGGCCACTCCACCCGGCGGGTGGCGCCGTCGGCCATGGCGATGGTGGGCCGGCTGACCTGGAAGTCGTAGAAGTCCTCCGGGTCCAGCTCGGTGATGGGTCGGGCCTCCCACACCTGCTCCAGGTGCTCGACCGCGGCGGTCGAGGCGTCGGCCGCGTCGTTCCATCCTTCGAAGGCGGCGATGGCGACCGGGGACCGCAGCACCGGCAGGCCGTCGAACTCGGTCACGCCGTCACCCCACCCTGCTCGTCACCGGCGGCGCCGGGGCCGGCCCCGGTCGTCCGCCCGCGGTGCATGGTGGTGTCGCTGTAGTCCTTCACGTCAGTCAGCCTACGTGCCGCGTCCGCACGCGGCCCGCCGGCCGCGCCGGATCAGCCCGCCGCCAGCGCGGGCGCCGTCGGCCACCGGCCGGCGAGCATGGCACCGATATCCGGCACAACGGCCGAAATATGCAGGGTGATCCCGACGACACAATGTGGGAAGGGGCGGTGCGCGGGGTGCGGCGGCTGCCTGCCGCACTAACCTGACACCGTGCGGACTTCGTTGCTCGATGCGCTGGCAGACCGGATCCTCATCGCCGACGGGGCGATGGGGACGATGCTCCAGGCCGCCGATCTGACCCTGGACGACTTCGACGACCTTGAGGGCTGCAACGAGATCCTCAACGTCACCCGGCCCGAGGTCGTACGCGGGGTGCACGAGGCGTACCTGGCGGCCGGCTCGGACTGCGTCGAGACCAATACCTTCGGTGCGAACCTCGCCAACCTCGCCGAGTACGACATCCAACATCGGATCCGGGAGCTGTCCGAGGCCGGTGCCCGGATCGCGCGTGAGGCGGCCGACGCCTACAGCACGCCGCAACGGCCCCGATTCGTGCTCGGCTCGATCGGTCCCGGCACGAAGCTGCCCACCCTCGGCCACGCCGCCTACGCCACGCTTCGGGACGCCTACCAGGAGAACGCCGCCGGCCTGATCGAGGGCGGCGCGGACGCGCTCATCATCGAGACCTGTCAGGACCTGCTCCAGGTCAAGGCCGCGGTGGTCGGCTCCCACCGGGCGATGGCGGAGCTGGGCCGCAAGGTTCCGCTGATCTGCCACGTCACCGTGGAGACCACCGGCACGATGCTGCTGGGCAGCGAGATCGGCGCCGCGCTGACCGCGATCGAACCGCTCGGCATCGACCTGATCGGCCTGAACTGCGCCACCGGGCCGGCGGAGATGAGCGAGCACCTTCGCTACCTGTCGCAGCATGCCCGGGTACCGCTGTCGGTGATGCCCAACGCCGGCCTGCCGCAGCTCACCGCCGACGGCGCGGTCTACCCGTTGACCCCGGTGGAGTTGGCCGACGCCCTGGAGCGCTTCGTCACCGAGTACGGCGTCTCGCTGATCGGTGGCTGCTGCGGCACCACCCCCGAGCACATCGCGATGCTCTCCGAGCGGCTGCACGGCACCCGGCCGGGCTCGCGCGAGGTCCGCACCGACCCCGGCGTCTCGTCGATCTACCACCACGTGCCGTTCGCCCAGGATGCCAGCGTGCTGATGGTGGGGGAGCGGACGAACGCCAACGGCTCCAAGGCGTTCCGGGAGGCGATGCTCGCCGCCGACTGGCAGGCCTGTGTGGAGATCGCGCGCAGCCAGGCCCGGGACGGCTCGCACCTGCTGGATCTCTGTATCGACTACGTCGGCCGCGACGGCACCACCGACATGCGTGAACTGGCCGGCCGCTTCGCCACCGCCTCCACTCTGCCGATCATGCTCGACTCCACCGAGCCGCAGGTGATCGAGGCCGGTCTGGAGATGCTCGGCGGCCGGTGCGTGGTCAACTCGGTGAACTTCGAGGACGGCGACGGCCCCGACTCCCGATACGCCCGGGTGATGCCGGTGGTCGCCGAGCACGGCGCGGCCGTGGTCGCGCTGCTCATCGACGAGGAGGGGCAGGCCCGTACGGCGGAGTGGAAGGTGCGCGTCGCCGAGCGGTTGATCGGCGACCTGACCGGCCGGTGGGGGCTGCGCCGCGCCGACATCCTCATCGACGCGTTGACCTTCCCGATCGCCACCGGGCAGGAGGAGACCCGCCGCGACGGCATCGAGACCATCGAGGCCATCCGGGAGATCGCCCGCCGCTGGCCGGGGGTGAACTTCACCCTGGGCATCTCGAACGTCTCGTTCGGGCTCAACCCGGCGGCCCGGCAGGTGCTCAACTCGGTTTTCCTGCACGAGTGCGTGCAGGCCGGGCTGACCTCGGCGATCGTGCACGCCAGCAAGATCCTGCCGATGTCCAAGATTCTCGATGAGCAGCGCGAGATCGCGCTCGACCTGATCTACGACCGCCGCCGTGAGGGCTACGACCCGGTGCAGCGGTTCATCGAGGTCTTCGAGGGGGTCGACGCCGCCTCGGCGCGGGCCACCCGGGCCGAGGAGTTGGCCGCGCTGCCGCTCAACGAGCGACTCAAGCGGCGGATCATCGACGGTGAGCGCAACGGCCTGGAGTCCGACCTGGAGGCGGCGATGGCAGCCGGCACGGCGCCACTGTTGATCATCAACGACATCCTGCTGGACGGCATGAAGGTCGTCGGCGAGCTGTTCGGCTCCGGGCAGATGCAGCTGCCGTTCGTGCTTCAGTCCGCCGAGGTGATGAAGACCGCGGTGGCGTACCTCGAACCGCACATGGAGAAGGCCGACGACGGTGGCAAGGGCCGCATCGTGCTCGCCACGGTCAAGGGCGACGTGCACGACATCGGCAAGAACCTGGTCGACATCATCCTGTCCAACAACGGCTACGAGGTGGTCAACATCGGCATCAAGCAGCCGATCTCCGCCATCCTCGACGCCGCCGAGCAGCACCGCGCCGACGCCATCGGCATGTCGGGCCTGCTCGTCAAGAGCACGGTCATCATGAAGGAGAACCTCGCCGAGATGGCCACCCGGGGGGTCGCGGAGCGCTGGCCGGTCCTGCTCGGTGGCGCGGCGCTGACCCGGGCGTACGTCGAGGACGACCTGCGGTCGGTCTTCCCCGGCCAGGTGCACTACGCCCGCGACGCCTTCGAGGGGCTGTCCCTGATGGACCGGGTGATGGCCGCCAAGCGTGGCGGCGCCCCGGTGATCGACGCCGAGCGGGAGGCGGCCCTGGCGGCCCGGCGGGCCCGCCGGGAGCGGCAGCGCGCCGTGGTCGCCGAGTCGTTGCCGGAGCTGCACGACGCGTCGGTGCGCTCCGACGTGGCCGCCGACGTGCCGGTGCCCAGGGCGCCGTTCTTCGGCACCCGGGTGGTCAAGGGGGTGCCGCTGGCCGACTACGCGGCGCTGCTGGACGAGCGGGCCACCTTCATGGGCCAGTGGGGTCTGCGCGGCGCGCGCGGCGGCAAGGGCCCGTCCTACGAGGAGTTGGTGGAGACCGAGGGCCGGCCCAGGCTGCGTTACTGGCTGGATCGCCTGATCTCCGACCAGGTGCTGGAGGCGGCCGTGGTGTATGGCTACTTCCCCGCGTACGCCGAGGGCAACGACCTGGTGTTGCTGGACGAGAACGGTCACGCGGAGCGGGCCCGGTTCTCCTTCCCCCGGCAGCGGCAGGAGCGGCGGCTCTGCCTGGCCGACTTCTTCCGTCCGCGCGGCGAGGAGCTGGACGTCGTCGCGTTGCAACTGGTCACCGTCGGCCAGCCGGTCAGCGAGTACGCGGCGAAGCTGTTCGCCCGCAACGAGTACCGCGACTACCTGGAGGTGCACGGGCTGTCCGTGCAGCTCACCGAGGCCCTCGCCGAGTACTGGCACAAGCGGGTCCGGGCCGAGTTGACCCTGCCCGACGGCCGTACCGTCGCCGACGACGACCCGACAGATCTGGCTGGCCTGCTGCGCACCGACTACCGGGGCTGCCGGTACGCGTTCGGCTACCCGGCCTGCCCGGACCTGGAGGACCGGGCGAAGATCGTGGAGCTGCTCGGTGCCGAGCGGATCGGCGTGCAGCTGTCGGAGGAGTTCCAGCTCATGCCCGAGCAGGCCACCGACGCCATCGTCGTCCACCACCCCGAGGCCAGCTACTTCAACGCCAAGTGACGACGGCAGGCGCCCTGACCACCTGGCAGCCGCACCATTGGCGACCAACACCGCAATGATGACCAGATGGGCGACCTCAGAATCCGAGATCGAGAGGCAGCGGACCTGCACCGCTCACACCGCCACCGCAGCCTGGACCAGCCCTGACGGTCGACCCGTACGCCTGCGCCGTTTCACCCTCATCGGCAACGCGCTTTCGAAGTAGCTGCCAGCCTTTCGTCACGTCATAGTCGTCATCGCCTGCGCCGGCTGGGTGGGTGGTGCCGGGGACACCGCACTAGCGGGTGGTGCCGAGGTGGGCGCGCAGCGTCGCGGCGATGTCGCCGGCGGCGGCCAACTGTTCCGGGGTGAGTGCGTCGACGAAGATCTCCCGGACGGCGCGCAGGTGGGGAACGGTGGCGCCGTGGAAGGCCTGGGCGCCGGTGGGGGTGAGCACGACGTCGGCTCCCCGGCTGTCGTCGGCGGGCTCCTCTCGGTGGATGAGCGTGCGCCGTTGCATCCGGGCGAGGTGGTGGGAGAGGCGGCTGCGGGTCCAGCCGGCGGCGTCGGCGAGTTGGGAGGAGCGCATCCGCTGCTCCGGGGCCTCGCTGAGGGCGAGCAGTACGACGTAGTCGGCGGGCGACAGCGAGCAGTCGCGCTGGAGCTGGGCGGCGAGTTGCTGTCGCAGCGTCTCCGCGGTCTCGATGTAGTCGCGCCAGACGCGCAGTTCCTCCGTGGTCGGCAGTCGGCGTCCCCGTCGTTGCGGCACCGGTGTGTCCATCGTCATGCAGCTCTCCTGATTGACGCGTCAACTAGATGATACGTTATTGACGTGTCAATCATCGGCTGTGCGGACGGCGCGAGTCGGCGGCCGGAAATCGGGGAGGAAGGGACCGTGACGACCGAAGAATTCTCCACTCGGCGCCGGGAACTGCTCAGGAAGGAGTCCTCGCATGTCTGACCTCCTGTTCGGCCTCGACACCTTCGGCGACGTACCCGAGGACGACTCCGGCGCGCTCGTCTCGTACGGCGCCGCCATCCGGCAGGTCGTCGACGAGGCGGTACTGGCCGACGAGGTCGGCGTCGACGCCATCGCCCTCGGTGAACACCACCGACCGGAGTACTCGGTGTCGACGCCCGAGACCGTGCTGGCCGGTATCGCCACGCGCACGTCGCGGATCCGGCTCGGCTCGGGAGTGACCGTGCTGAGCTCGGACGACCCGGTCCGGGTGTTCCAGCGCTTCGCCACGGTCGACGCGCTCTCGCACGGCCGTGCCGAGGTCATCCTCGGCCGCGGATCGTTCACCGAGTCCTTCCCGCTGTTCGGCTACGACCTTGGCGACTATGACGTGCTGTTCGAGGAGAAGATCGATCTCTTCGTCAAGCTGCTCGACGAAACGCCGGTCACCTGGAAGGGCACCACGCGCGCCCCACTCGAGCAGGCCGACGTCTTCCCGAAGACGGAGTCGGGACGCCTGGCCACCTGGGTCGGGGTCGGCGGCTCGCCGCAGTCGGTCATCCGCACCGCCCGACACGGCCTGCCGCTCATGCTCGCCATCATCGGTGGCACACCCGAACGCTTCGCCCCCTACATCGACCTGTACCGGCGGGCCGCCGATCAGCTCGGCACGACCGCGTACCCGGTCGGGATGCATTCGCCCGGTTTCGTCGCCGACACCGACGAGGAGGCCAAGGAGGTGTTCTGGCCGCGCTACCGGGTGCAGCGTGACCGGATCGGCGCGCTGCGCGGCTGGGCGCCGATCCGCCGGGCGGAGTTCGACGCCGAGGTCGAGCGCGGTTCCCTCTACGTCGGCTCCCCGGAGACCGTCGCCCGCCGGATCGCCGACGCGATCCGGAGCCTCGGCGTCGGCCGGTTCGATCTCATCTACACCGCGGGTTCGCAGCCGATCAGCGCCCGGCTGCGCGCCGTGGAGCTCTACGGCACCAGGGTGATCCCCATGGTCCGCGACATTCTGGCCCGCTGAGACGGCATCGGAGACGGGAAGGATGACATGGACGACACCGGCCAACCCGAGCCTCGGACCACCCTCGGCATCCTCGGCGCCGGCAAGGTGGGCACCGTGCTCGCCCGCCTCGCCGTCGCCGCCGGCTACCGGGTGCTGGTCGCCGGCTCCGGCGACCCTGCCAAGATCGCCCTGACCGTCGAGGTACTCACGCCTGGAGCGGTCGCCACCACCGCCGCCGACGCCGCGACCCGCGCCGACATCGTGATTCTCGCCCTCCCACTGGGCAGGTACCGCACCGTCCCGGCGGAGGCGCTGCGCGGCAAGCTGGTCGTGGACGCGATGAACTACTGGTGGGAGGTCGACGGCATCCGCGACGACCTGACCGACCCGCGTACCTCGTCGAGCGAGATGGTCCAGGCGTTCCTGCCCGACTCGCGGGTGGTCAAGGCGTTCAACCACATGGGTTACCACGATCTCGAGGAGGAGGCACGACCGGCCGGCGAATCCGGACGCAAGGCCATCGCCATCGCCGGCGACGCGGCCGGCGACCTCGCTGCCGTCGCCGCCCTCGTCGACGCCCTCGGCTTCGATCCGGTCGTCGCCGGCCCGCTCGCCGAGGGCATCCGCCTACAGCCCGGCGCCGACCTCTTCGGCGCCGACCTCACCGCCGAAGAGGTGACGGCCCTGCTCGACCGCTTCCCCGAGTCCCCGCATGGCCGAGCCGTGGCCGAGGCCCGCCGCGCCCGCCCCACGGCAGGCGACCCGTCCTGACGCGACCGTGCGCCAACCGGGCAGCGCCCGCGCGCTGTCGTCCAGCCGTGCGTGTCTGCCCGCGAGTCGACAGCCACGCCGGCCGTCGATCATCCAGTGCGCCGCCGTGCGGCGGCGGCCGTCGCCTGGGTGCGGGTCAGTCGGCGGGGAGGCGGTCCGCGCGGGCGTTGAGGTAGCGCTGCTGCGCCAGGTTGGTCGACCGGGCCGCCGCCACGCGGTACTCGGCGCGCGCGGCCACCGCATCGCCGCGCCGCTCCAGCAGATGCGCGCGTACGGCGGGCAGCCTCGGATCCCGCGCCAACCGCCCGTCGGCCGTCACCCGGTCGACCAGGGCCAGCCCGGCGTCGGGCCCCTCGGTCATCGCCACCGCGACGGCGTGGTTGAGCGCCACGAGGGGGTTGCCGTCGAGTTGTCGCAGCACGCCGTACAGGGCCACGATCTGCGGCCAGTCGGTCTGTTCGGCGCTGGGCGCCTCGTCGTGCAGCGCGGCGATCGCGGCCTGCACCTGGTACGGCCCGGGCCGGCCCCGGGGCAGTACGTCGGCGACCAGCGCGACGCCCTCGGCGATCTGGTCGGCCCGCCAGCGGGAGCGATCCTGCTCGGCCATCGGCACCAACTCGCCGTGCGGCCCGGTGCGGGCCGGCGCGCGGGCGTCGGTGAGCAGCAGCAACGCCAGCAGCCCGGTCACCTCCTCCGCGCCGGGCGTTGCTGCCGGCGCGTCGGGCCGGACCCCGGCAGGCGACGCCGCCGTACCGTCGGGTGATGCCGCCGTACCGTCGGGTGATGCCGCCGTACCGTCGGGTGATGCCGCCGTACCGTCGGCCAGCATCCGGTGCAGCAGTCGGGTCAGCCGGATCGCCTCGGCGCACAGGTCGGCGCGGAGCAGTCCCGGGCCGGAGGTGCTCGCGTACCCCTCATTGAAGATCAGATAGAGCACCCGGAGGACGACCGCGAGGCGCGCCGGCAGCTCGGCCGGCGCGGGCATCGCGAACGGCAGGCCGCTCTCGCGGATCCGCTGCTTGCCCCGGCTGATCCGTCGGGTCATCGTCTCCTGCGGCACCAGGAACGCCCGCGCCACCTCGATGGTGCTCAGCCCGCCCACCGCCCGCAGGGTCAACGCGATCTGCGAGGCGGGCGGCAGCGCCGGATGGCAGCACAGGAGCAGCAGGATCAGGGTGTCGTCGGCGTCGGCCGCCCGGTCGGTCGCCGGCAGTAGCCGCCACTCGGCCAGCAGCCATCGGCCAGCGGTGTCCTCCCGGCGCCGGCGGGCCTGCTCGGCACGGAGCAGGTCGGTCAGCCGCCGGGCGGCCACCGTGATCAGCCAGGCCCTCGGGTTGTCCGGTACGCCGTCGCGCGGCCAGCCGGTGGCCGCGGCGATCAGCGCCTCCTGGGTGGCGTCCTCGGCGGTGTCGAAGTGCCCGTAGCGGCGCACGAGCGCGCCGAGGACCTGCGGCGCCAGTCGACGTAGCAGGTCCTCGACGGCCGGTTCACCCATCAGACGAGCTCGTCGATGCCCTCGGCGATCGGGCGGATGTCGACGTACTGGCCGGGGGTGGCGGGGTCGACGAAGTTGGCGGCGATCTCGGCGGCCCGGTCGTAGCTGGCGCACTCCACCACCGTGTACCCGGCGAGCACCTCCTGCGTCTCCGGGTACGGCCCGTCGGTGACCACCGGCGCCCCGTCCCGCAGCTGGATCCGCCGGGCGTGCACCGGCGCGGTGAGACCCTGGGCGTCGACCAGTTCACCGGCGTCGGCCAGGTTCTGGTGCACCTTGCCCATGTGGGCGTGCATGGCGGCCACCTCCTGCGCCGACATCGCCGGCCGGTCGCCGGCCTGCCCGGCCATCGCGTCGTAGTCGCGCTGCGAGCCGTACAACATGATCATGTATTTCACCGGTGTCTCCTCTCCTGCCGGTACCGCTCTGGTACCCGGCCACCGGGGACGTCGGAGCCGGCTGCCCGTTCCGGACACAGTTCGTCGCGCTTTTCGTGGTGACCCTATGCGTGCCGGTGAACCGGAGGGGTCGGTAAGGCGTACCAGACGGCAACGGGCTTGACGGTCCTACCGTCGGGGTACTGGGTGGCATCAACGCGGGAGGCACGACGGTGGGGGCAGGTGGGCGAGGACGGCGCCAGGGAAGGCTCGCCGGCCTGGCGGTGGCGCTGGTGGCGGCGGCCGCGTGCATGGTGGAGCCGGTGGGCCAGCCGGCGGATCCGACGGAGCAACGGCAACCGGCGTCGCCGAGCGCCGAGGTGACCCGGGCCGACGGCACCGACACGGTCGAGGAGTTCCAGCAGGACATGGCCGACGCCCAGCGGCTCGCCGAGCAGTACTGGGCCGCACAGTTCCGCGCCTCCGGGCAGTCGTTCCGCCCGATCCGGCAGGTCATCACCTATCAGCGCGACGGCGAGGTCACCTGCGGTGGACAGGAGGTACCCCGTAACAACGCCGTCTACTGCACCGTCAGCGACTACATCGCGTACGACATCAACTGGTCCTTCGGCGCGTTCCGGCAGATCGGCGACGCGTTCGTGTTCTACCTGCTCGCACACGAGTACGCACACGGCATCCAGACCCGGCTCGGCATCCGCTACAACTTCACCATCCAGCAGGAGCTGCAGGCCGACTGCATGGCCGGGGCGTTCCTCGGTGACTCGGTGCGCGCCGGCACGCTCACCCTTGAGGAGGGCGACCTGGAGGAGTTCAACGAGGGCCTGCTGGCCGTCGGCGACGATCCGAGTCAGCCATGGTTCGCCGAGGGCTCGCACGGCACCCCCGAGCAGCGGGCCGAGCATTTCTTCCGGGGCTACGAGCGGTCCCTGTCCGCCTGCGATCTCGGTTGAGAAAGGTCACTGTGCCGGGCGCGTCGCGGTCGTGGGCTGACAGGATTCACCGGGTACCCGAACCGAGGAGGATCCGGTGAGCAGCGCCCACCCGGCCGCCGTGCTCTTCGACATGGACGGCACCCTGGTCGACAGCGAGCGACTGTGGGACGTTGCCCTGCAGGAGCTCGCCGAGGCGTACGGCGGCGTGCTCTCCGCCGCCGCGCGCCGGGCGATCATCGGCACCGGGATGGCCGACTCGATGCGGATCCTGCACGACGACCTGGGCCAGTCGTACCGGGATCCGCAGGTCAGCGCCGAGTGGATCAATGCCCGGATCCTGGAGCTGTTCCGCACCGGCCTGCAGTGGCGGCCGGGCGCGTTGGCGTTGCTGGGGGCGGTACGGCAGGCACGGATCCCGACCGCCCTGGTCACCTCCAGCGGCCGGGCGCTCGTCGAGATCGCGTTGGACACCCTGGGCCGGGACAGCTTCGACGTGGTGGTCTGCGGTGACGAGGTCGACTCGACCAAGCCGCACCCCGAGCCGTACCTGACGGCCGCCCGGCGGCTCGGCGTACCGATCGACCGGTGTGTGGCGATCGAGGACTCGGCGACGGGGGTGGCCAGCGCGGTCGCCGCCGGGGCGGCGGTACTGGCCGTGCCGGCGGAGGTGCCGCTCGCGCCCCGCGACGGCGTACACCAGTTGGAGAGCCTGCTCTCGGCGGACCTGGCGTTGCTGGCCGGGCTGCTGGGCCGGACGTCCGTCTGACGCCGGCACCACCCCCGTGCCGCCCCGTGCGCGCACCACGTTGCCGCCTTGGGTGCCGGAGGCGTTAAGAAGGGCCCCCTGTACAACGCTAGGCGTTGACAGGGGGCCCTTCCTTGCATCTCAGTCGTGGGCGATGGCGCCCAGGACGTTGATCCGGGCGGCCCGGATCGCCGGTAGGACCGCGGCGACCACGCCGATCAGCGCGGCCAGACCGAGGAAGACGCCCATCTGGCCCCAGGGCAGCACCAGCGTGGTGATTCCCTCGTCCCGCAGCGCCTCGACCACCGCGGCGCCGAGACCGGCGCCCACGGCCACGCCGAGCAGCGCGCCGAACACCGAGATCACCACCGCCTCCACCGTGATCATGCCCATGGTCTGCGACCGTCGCAGGCCGATGGCGCGCAGCAGGCCCAGCTCCCGGGTCCGCTCCAGCACCGACAGCGCCAGGGTGTTGATGATGCCGAGCACGGCGATCACGATGGCCAGTGCCAGCAGGATCTGGATCATCTGGAGCAGGCCGTCGAGCTGGCCGGTCTGCTCCTCGATGAACGCCTGCTGGTCGGCCACCGACACCTCCGGGCTGTCCGCCAGCAGCGCCTCGACGCGCGGCTGCACATCGGCCACCTGGGCACCCGGTTCGAGCTGGATGAAGGCCTGGATCGGTTGGGTGATGCTGAAGTTGCGGGCCGCCTCAGCCGGCAGGATCACCCCGCCGAAGATCGGCGAGCTCTCGTAGATGCCGGTGACCGTGTAGGTCTGCGAGTCACCGCGGGCGAACTGCACCGGCAGCGTCGAGCCGACCGACAATCCGCGCGACTCGGCCGTGTCCGAGCTGATCAGCATCTGGCCGGCCGCCAGCCGGTCGATGTCGCCGGCGGTGGCGGTGGCCCCGTAGATCTGCCGCATCGCGGCCGGCTCGGTGACCGCCCCCACCCAGGTGCGTTCGTCGCCGACCAGCGCCATGTCGCCGTACTGGCCGTCGACCATGCGGACCCCGGGGATCGCCTTCGTCTCGTCCAGCACGGCCGGGTCGAAGCTCGGCGGGCGCGGGCCGCTCTGCACCCCCGCGATCACCAGCTCCGCGGTGACGTTCTCCTCGACCAGCCCGCTGATGCTGCTCTTGGCCGAGTCGAGAATCACCGTGATGCCGGTGACCAGGGCGATACCGACCATCAGTGCGGCAGCGGTGATCGCCGTGCGGCGTGGGTTGCGGCCGGAGTTGAGCCGACCCAACTTGCCCGGCACCCAGCCGGAGAAGACCGCGCCGAGCGCCGCCACCACCGGCTTGCTGATCAGCGGAGTCAGCAGGGCCACCCCGATGAACGCGAAGAGCACGCCGCCGAGGATCGCGGCCAGCGTGCTGCCGCCCGCGTACCCGCCGAGGCCGAGGAAGAGCAGCGTGGCGCCGATCGCGGTGACCAGCGCGCCAGCGACGGTGACCTTGGTCAGCGGCCGGTCCGGCGTGGCCACGTCCTGCATCGCCGCGATCGGGGGGATCCGCGCGGCCCGCAGCGCCGGCAGCAGCGCCGCCACCACGGTGATCACCAGACCGACGCCGAACGCGCCGATCACCGCCGCAGGTGGCACCGCCACCCCGGCCAGGGCCAGCCCACCGGCGAGGTTGCCGAACAGGTACGCCAGCAGCGCGCCGACCCCGATGCCGGCGGCCAGACCGAGCACCGAGGCGATCAGGCCGACGGCGATGGCCTCCAGCACCACCGAACCGATGATCTGCTTGCCGCTGGCGCCCACGGCCCGCAGCAACGCCAGTTCCCGGGTGCGCTGCGCCACGATGATCGAGAAAGTGTTCAGGATCAGGAACGTGCCGACCAGCAGCGCCACCGCGGCGAAGCCGAGCAGGATCCGGTTGAAGAACGAGAGCCCTTCCTTCAGCCCGGCGGCGGCGTCCGCGGAGAGCTGTTCGCCGGTCTTGACCACGTACTCGTCGCCCAGCGCCGTGGCCACCGAGTCGCGCAGCTCGTCGTCGGAGACGCCCGCGGCGGCGGTGACCACGACGTTGTTGAACACGTCCGGTTCGCCGAGCATCAGCTGCTGGGCGACGGGTGTGGTGAACATGACCTCGTTGGTGCCGCCGAGGGAGTCCCGGTCACCGCTGTAGCCGAAGATGCCGACGATGGTGAAGTCCTTGCGCGGCTCGAGGGTGAGCACGCCCACCCGGTCGCCGAGCGCCACCTTGCCGGCGGTCGCCAGCCCCTTGTTGATCACGATTTCGTCGTCGGCCTGCGGCTCCCGGCCCTCGCGCAGCTGCACCAGGTCGCTCTCGCCGGTCCAGTTGCCGCCCAACTGCGGCGGTCCGAACGAGGTGACCACCTTGCCGTTGCTGCCGATCAGGCGAGCCCCGTCGGTGACCACCACGCCGGTGGCCTCGGCCACCCCGGGCACCGACCGCACCGTCTCCACCGCGGTCGCCGAGAACGGCGGCGCGAGCTGCTCGCCCTCGAACTCGCTGATCTGGAGCTTCGGCTTGCCGGCCACGTTGACGTCGACCTCGGCGTACGCGTCGGCGAAGAGTGAGTCGAAGGAACGGCCGAGGGTGTCGGTGAGTACGAAGGCGCCGGAGACGAACATGACGCCGAGCACCACGGCCAGGCCGGAGAGGATCAGCCGGATCTTGCGGGCCAGCAGGCTCTTCAGAGTCGCCCGGAACATCAGCCGGCCACCTCGGCCGGAGTGTCCAGCTTCTTCATCGTGTCCAGCACCGTCTCGGCGGTCGGCTCGATCAACTCGGAGACGATCTGCCCGTCGGCGAGGAACACCACCCGGTCGGCGTACGCGGCCGCGGTCGGGTCGTGGGTCACCATGACGATGGTCTGCCCGTGCTCGCGGACCGAGTTGCGCAGGAAGTTGAGCACCTCCGCGCCCGAACGCGAGTCCAGGTTACCGGTCGGCTCGTCGGCGAAGATCACCTCGGGGCGGGCCACCAGGGCCCGGGCGCACGCCACCCGCTGCTGCTGGCCGCCGGAGAGCTGCGCCGGCCGGTGGCCCAGCCGGTCCCGCAGGCCGACCGTGTCGATCACCACGTCGTACCAGGCCGGGTCCGGCTTGCGCCCCGCGATCGACAGCGGCAGCAGGATGTTCTCCTTGGCAGTCAACGTGGGCAGCAGGTTGAACTGCTGGAAGATGAAGCCGACCTTGTCCCGGCGCAGCTTCGTCAGACCCGAGTCACCGAGACCGGTGACCGTGGTGTCGCCCACCTGCACCGTCCCCCGGGTCACCGTGTCCAGCCCGGCCAGGCAGTGCATCAGCGTCGACTTGCCCGAGCCCGACGGGCCCATGATCGCCGTGAACCGGCCGCGCTCGAACTCGGCGCTGACCCCCCGCAGCGCGATGACCTGCGCCTCGCCGCTGCCGTACACCTTCCACACGTCGCTCGCCCGGGCTGCGGCCGATGCCGGCTGGCCTGTCGTAGCGGTCACGTCACGTACCTCTCCGTCGCGTCTGATCGCACCGCCCCCGCTGGTCCGGTGCGAGTCCATCATCTGTGCTGCCCACCGCCGATCCGTCCGACTCCGGGCGGAGTCGGAGCGGATTTCCGGCTGCGGGTACCCCCCCAACCGAAGTCAGGGTTGTCCCCGACTCCGGCACCCGTCGGCGATGTGCCCCCGGCGGGCCCGGTCATCCTGGACGTTGCCGTCGCGTGAGGGTCAACCGATTTCCACCGCAGGTCGTCACGGTAGGTGACGGATGCAACGCTGGCGTTACGTCCCAGGTCGGACCAGACCTGATTCGTACGCCAGCACCACCGCCTGCACCCGGTCACGCAGCCCGAGTTTGGTCAACACGTGGCCCACGTGGGTCTTGATGGTGGTCTCGCTGACCGTCAACGCCCGGGCGATCTCGGCGTTGGACAACCCCCGGGCGACCTGCACGAGCACCTCCCGTTCCCGCTCGGTCAGCGTGCCGAGCGCCTTCGGAGGCGCCGCCGCCGGATCCGGTAGGGCGTCGGCGAAGCGGTCCAGCAGTCGCCGCAGGATCCGGGGCGCCACCACCGCGTCACCGGCGGCCACCGTGTGGATCGCGGTGACCAGGTCCTCGGCCGGCACATCCTTGGCCAGGAACCCGCTCGCCCCGGCCCGCAGCGCCCCCACCACGTACTCGTCGAGGTCGAAGGTGGTCAGGATGAGCACCCGCACCGGCAACCGGGCGTCGACGATGGCCCGGGTGGCGCTCACCCCGTCCATCCGGGGCATCCGGATGTCCATCAGCACCACGTCCGGCAGCAGCCGGCGGGACAACTCCACCGCCTCCACCCCGTCGCCCGCCTCGGCCACGATGTCCAGGTCGGCCTCCGCGCCGAGCACCATCCGGAAACCGGTACGCAGCAGCGGCTGGTCGTCGGCGAGCAGGATGCGCACCGGCCGGGTACCTGCCGAGTCGGCCATCTGATCCTCCACCCTCGCCGCCTCGTTCACGGCACCACATCAATGTTCGCTCACCGGACCACCTTGCCGCCGTCGGCCAGGGGCTCGACCGGTATCCGGGCGTACACCCGGTAGCCGCCGCCGGTCCGCCCGCCGGTGCGCAGGACCCCACCGTAGAGGCCGACCCGCTCCCGCATCCCGACCAGACCGTGCCCGATCCGGTCGGTGTCGGGCGACGGCCCTCGGCCGGTGTCGGTGACCTCGACCTCGACGGCGCTGCCGACGAAGCTGACCCGCACCTGCGCGGTGGCCGTACCGGCGTGCTTGAGCGCGTTCGTCAACGCCTCCTGCACGATCCGGTACACGGTCAGGGCCTCCCCTTCCTCAAGTGGCCCCGGGGTGCCCTCCACGGTCAGCGTCACCGGCAGCCCGGCCTCGCGGACCTGCTCGGTCAACGCCTCGATACCGGCGATGCCCGGCTGCGGCGCCAGTTCGGCCGCCGGCTCCGCCTCGGTACGCAGCACGTCGAGCAGCCGACGCAGTTCCCGCAGCGTCGCCCGACTCGTCTCCTCGATGGTGCCGATCGCCTCATCGGCGGCGTCCAGGTCGCGGCGCAGCACCCGTCGCACCCCGGTGGCCAGCACCCCCATCACGCTGACATGGTGCGCCACCACGTCGTGCAGTTCCCGGGCGATCCGTCGCCGCTCGTCGGCGACCGCCTGCTCGGCCAGGGCCCGCTGGTTGGCCTCGGCGGTCCGCGCCCGCTCCCGCAGCGCCTCGGTGGAGGACCGTCGGGCGTGCACCGTACGGCCCACCGAGAACGACACGATCCCCACCAGGAGGTTGTTCACCACCAGAAAGGCGGTGCTGAGCTGCGGAACGTCCTCCGGCGGCGCCATGGTGTTCACCGCCGCCACCGGCGCCCACAACGCCACCGCCGCCACCAGAGCCGATCGCACCGGCCGGAACGCGGCCATCGTGTAGGTGAGCACCACGAAGGTGAGGCTCTGTGTCGTCGGCGCCACCTCGATCGTGACGGGCAGCGCCAGGGTCGCCAGCGCGGCCAGCACGGCCGGCCATGGCGCCACTCGGCGCAGTGCCACCGGTGCCGCGCACAGCACGCTCCAACCGAGCGCCGTCGGCAGCGGCCGGGGCCAGAACTCCCGTGGGGTCAGCAGGGTGAACAGCACCTCCGCCAGGACCAGCCCGGCGGCGAGCAACGCGTCACCGGCCAACGGTCGCCCGCGCAGCCACTCCCTCAGCTCCGTACCCACGCCACGACGCTAGCCGCCCGTGCTGTCGAAAGATCGTCTTAGCCGGTGACTTGCTCTCCTCCCCGGGGATGAGAGCGCCTACTCGTCGGAGCCCGGAGACGCCGGGCGGGAACGGGCGTCGCGCAGCGGGCCCGGCACGGCAGCCTGATCGGGGAAGGGCGGCGGGGTGCCGCCGTAGCTGGGGCAGAGCGCCTGGTGGCTGCACCAGTCGCAGAGCCGGCTCGGTCGGGGCCGGAAGTCCTGTGCGGCGGTGGCCTGCTCGATGGCCCGCCACAGTGCCACCACGGTGCGCTCGAAACGCATCAGCTCCTCGGCGTCGGGGCTGTAGTCGCACACCTCGGCGTCCTTGAGGTAGAGCAGGCGCAACACCCGGGGCACCACGCCCCGGGTGCGCCACAGCACCAGGGCGTAGAACTTCAGCTGGAACAGGGCCCGGGCCTCGAACGCCTCGCGCGGTGCGCCGCCGGTCTTGTAGTCCACCACCCGCAGCGCGCCGTCCGGGGCGACGTCGAGCCGGTCGAGGTAGCCCCGGATCAGCAACTCGTCGTCGACGACGGCGGAGATCAGGCTCTCCCGCTCGGTCGGCTCCAGCCGGCGCGGATCCTCCACCGCGAAATAGCCGTCGAGCAGGGCCGCCGCGGAGCGTAGGAAGTCCGCCACGGCCGGCGGGGAGTCGCCGGAGAAGACCCCGGCCAGCTCCGGCTGCTCGGTGACCAGGCGGTCCCACTGGGGAGCGACGAGGTCACCGGCAGCGTCCGGGGTGCGCCCGGACGGCGGCAGGTCGAACAGCCGCTCCAGCACCGCGTGCACCAGCGTGCCCCGAGCCTGCTCCACGGTGGGCCGTTCGGGCAGCCGGTCGATGCTGCGGAACCGGTAGAGCAGCGGGCAAGTCTTGAAATCCGCCGCCCGCGAGGGCGACAGCGAGGCCCGCACCGTCGCCGGCAGCTGCGTCGGAGTCGGGGCCTGCTGGGTGATCACCGGATCCGCCGTCATGCCCCGGAAGGTTAGGGCACCGGTGTGACAGGACGGCCGCCGCCGCACCGGTACGTGATCTCCCGCCGCGTAGCATCTTCCCGATGGAGCAGCGGCGGCGACCGCGGGCGGGCCGGCGCCCCGGCATGCAGGTGGGTCGGGTCTTCGGCGTGCCGCTGTACCTGAACGCCTCGATCCTGCTGCTCGCCCTGCTGATCATCTTCCTGTACGGCGAGCTGGCCGGTCAGCGGCTGCAGCTCTCCCCGCTCGGTGGCTACCTGGTCGGTGCGGGATTCGTCGTCGCACTGCTCGGCTCGGTGCTCGCCCACGAACTCGGGCACGCCCTCACCGCCCGGCACTTCGGCATCGGTGTGCGGGGGATCACCCTGGAGCTGCTCGGCGGGTACACCGAGATGGACCGTGACGCCCCGTCGCCCCGGGTGGATCTGCTGGTGTCGCTGGCCGGGCCGGCGGTCTCCGCGGTGCTCGGTGCGGTGGCGGTGGCCGCGACCCTGGCCCTGCCCGACCGCACCGTGGCCGACCAGCTTGCCTTCCAGTTGGCGGCGAGCAACGTCATCGTCGCGCTGTTCAACATCCTGCCCGGGCTGCCACTGGACGGCGGGCGGGCGTTGCGGGCGGTGATCTGGGCGCTGACCCGGGACCGGCACCGGGCCACCGAGGTGGCCGGCTGGGCCGGCCGGGTCCTCGCCGTGGCCACCGCGCTGCTGGTGGCGGCGCTCTACGCGATCGACGTGCTGAGCCTGCTGGCGCTGCCCCTGACGGCGCTGGTCGCCCTCACCCTCTGGCACGGCGCCGGGCAGTCGATCAGGATGGCCCGTATCGCCCGACGCCTGCCGTTGGTCGACCTGGCCAGCCTGGCCCGCCCGGTGCACGCCGTGCCCTCCGGCACCCCGCTGGCCGAGGCGATGCGCCAGGTCGCGGACGCGGCAGCCGGACACCAGGCTGCGGACACGACGGCGACAAACCAGGCTGGGGACGCGACGACGCGGGCACAGCCTCCGGTCGCGCTGCTGGTGACGGACTCCGCCGGCCGGCCGGTGGCCGTGGTCGACCCGGCCGCGGCGGCGGCCGTGCCGGCGGCCCGCCGGCCCTGGTTGGGCGTCGACGCGGTCGCCCGCTCGATCGCCGACCTGCCCAAACTGTCGGTCGCCACCGACGGGGAACGGGTGCTGGAGACCGTGCAGGCCCACCCGGGCGCACAGTACGTGGTGACGGCAGGCGAAGATGTCGTCGGCGTTCTGCACATCGCGGATCTGGCTCAACTGCTCGAACCTCACCGGAAGATGAACACGTGACCGTCACCCACTCCGCCAACCCGGCCACCGAAGTCCCCGAGGACGGGGCGGCACCGCCCGCCGTGCACCGGGGGCCGTTCCGGCCCGGCGACCGGGTGCAGCTGACCGACCCCAAGGGGCGGATGCACACGGTCACCCTGGAGCCGGGCAAGGCGTTCCACACCCACCGGGGCATCCTGGCGCACGACGAGCTGATCGGCTTGCCCGACGGCAGCGTGGTCACCACCTCCGGCGGCGGCACCGCGTACCTGGCCCTGCGCCCGCTGCTGTCGGACTACGTGCTGTCCATGCCCCGTGGCGCTCAGGTGATCTATCCGAAGGACGCCGCGCAGATCGTCGCCATGGGCGACATCTTCCCTGGTGCCAGGGTCCTGGAGGCGGGAGCCGGCTCGGGGGCGCTGAGCTGTTCTCTGCTGCGGGCGGTCGGCACCTCCGGAGAGCTGCACTCCTACGAGCTGCGCGACGATTTCGCCCAGATCGCCCGGCGCAATGTCGAGTCGTTCTTCAACGGGCCGCACCCGGCCTGGCACCTGCACGTGGGCGACGTCGGGCAGTGCCGTGAGGTCGGTTTCGACCGGATCATCCTGGACATGCTGACCCCCTGGGAGAACCTCGACATGGTCGAGCGCGCGTTGCTGCCCGGTGGGGTGTTCATCGGCTACGTGGCCACCACCCCGCAGCTCTCCGAGCTGGTCGAGGCGCTGCGGGAGCGCGGCGGCTGGACCGAGCCGCGGGCCTGGGAGTCGCTGGTGCGGGACTGGCACGCCGAAGGGCTGGCGGTTCGTCCCGACCACCGGATGATCGCCCACACCGCGTTCCTGGTCTCCGCGCGTAAGCTCGCCCCCGGAGTCACCGCTCCGCCGCGGCGTCGCAAGCCCAGCAAGGGCAGCGAGGCGTACGCGCAACGTCGCCAGGCGCTGCGCGAGGCGGAGGCGGCGCGGCAGGCAGCGCCGGCGGATCCGCAGGTCGACGGGGGACGACCCGACGGGTCGCAGGAGACGGACAGGCCGTGACGGCGGAATGGGGCGGCTGGGCGTGAACGGGCTGATCCTGGCAGCGGGCCGGCGGTGACGGCATGAGTGAGCGCAGCGAGCGGGTCATCGGCTCAGTGCGGAGAACGCTCAGGTCGACGCCGAGCGGAGCGAGGTGACGGCATGAGCCGGCCCGGTTTCGGCGGTGGCGACCTGCCAGCGGTCTTCCCCGACTGGTCGCCCTACACCGACCTTGAGTCGGCGGCGCGGGCCTACCTGCGGGACCCGGACGTCGCCCTGGAGGCTCTCGGCGGTGTGCTGCGCGGAGCGTCGGTGCTGGGCTTCACCCTGGAACGCTTCGTCAACGAGGTGAACGGGGTGTGGCAGGAGGTCGTCGTCTGCGATGGCAGCCGCCTGGTGCTGTGGCACGGCGAGGACGTGCCGCCGGGGGAGGGGCCGCCCGGCTCGATGACCTCCTCGCTGCGGGTGGTGCCGGCATCCTCGGTCACCGAGGTCGGCTGCCGCCGCCGGCTGTTCCGCCACGACAACGGCGAGATCCGGGTCGACAGCATCGATGTCTACCTGCTGCTGACCTCACTGGACGAGTCGCCACCGAGCGAGGAGACCACCGGTGGGCCGCGCCACGACGCGCTGCGCTTCGGCAAGACCCTCGACGACGGCGGTGCCGGGCAGATCACTCGTTTGGAGGAGTTCGCCCGGCTGGTCGCCTCGGTGGTCGGCCGCCCGCTGCTGTAGCGGGCGGCGCGGATCAGTCCTCGGCCTCCGGCCCGGCCACCTCGACGCCGTCGCTGCCGCGTACGACGTGGATGCACTCGCCTGGGCACTCCTTCGCCGAGTCGATCACCTCCAGGCGGAGGTGCTCCGGCACGTCCACCCGGGCACCGTGGGCCTGGCGGAGCTCGCCGTCGGCGCCCTTCACGTACGCCAGCCCGTCGACGTCGAACTCGAAGACCTCTGGCGCGTACTGCACACACAGCCCGTCACCCGTGCAGAGATCCTGGTCCACCCAGACCTGCAACTGATCGGTCGCGACCTCGGCCACCGGCGCACCCCCCATGTTCTCCCGTGCCACCCCCCGACGGTACCCGAATGCCCGTACCCGCCCGTCTGCCCACCCTTGGCGATCAAGCTTCTGTGACGGGCGCGTTGCGGAGGACCGAATCGGGCTCATAGCGGCTAGTGTTAGCTCAGAACGTTCAAGCCCCCCGGGGAGGTGGGACGTGGCACGCAGCGACGACGCGGACTCGCGCGCCGCACGGTGGGAGAAGGAGGCCCACGATCTCTCCACGCAGGTTGCGTTCCTCCAAGAGGAACTCGCCCTGGTGCGGCGCAAGTTGACCGAGAGCCCCCGACACGTCCGGCAGCTCGAAGAGCGGCTGGCCGCCACCCAGGCGCAGTTGGCGCGGCTGACCGAAAACAACGAACGGCTCGTGAGCACCCTCAAGGAAGCTCGCGCGCAGATCGTGACGCTCAAGGAGGAGATCGACCGACTCGCCCAGCCCCCCAGTGGCTACGGTGTCTTCCTGGCCCGCCACGAGGACGGCACGGTCGATGTCTTCACCGGCGGGCGCAAGCTGCGCGTGGCCGTCTCACCCTCGCTCGACGTGGGTGAGCTGCAGCGCGGCCAGGAGGTCCTGCTCAACGACGCGCTCAACATCGTCGACGCGTTCGGCTACGAGCGGGTCGGCGAGGTGGTCATGCTCAAGGAGATCCTCGCGGGTCCCGAGGGCGCACCGGGCGACCGGGCGCTGGTGGTCTCGCACTCCGACGAGGAACGCATCGTGCATCTGGCCGAGACCCTGATCGGCAGCGCGATCCGGGCCGGCGACTCGCTCATGATCGAACCGCGATCGGCGTACGCGTACGAGCGGATCCCCAAGAGCGAGGTCGAGGAGCTCGTGCTGGAGGAGGTGCCGGACGTCGACTACACCGACATCGGCGGCCTGCACTCACAGATCGAGCAGATCCGGGACGCGGTGGAGCTGCCGTTCCTGCACGCCGACCTGTTCCGGGAGCATCAGCTGCGCCCGCCGAAGGGCATCCTGCTCTACGGCCCGCCGGGCTGCGGCAAGACGCTGATCGCCAAGGCGGTCGCCAACTCGCTGGCGAAGAAGATCGCCGAGCGGCAGGGCAAGGAGAGGCACACCAGCTTCTTCCTCAACATCAAAGGCCCGGAGCTGCTCAACAAGTACGTCGGCGAGACCGAGCGGCACATCCGGCTGATCTTCCAGCGGGCTCGGGAGAAGGCCGGCGAGGGCACTCCCGTCATCGTCTTCTTCGACGAGATGGACTCGGTCTTCCGCACCCGCGGCTCCGGTGTCTCCTCCGACGTGGAGAACACCATCGTCCCGCAGTTGCTCAGCGAGATCGACGGTGTGGAGGGGCTGGAGAACGTCATCGTCATCGGCGCCTCCAACCGGGAAGACATGATCGACCCGGCCATCCTGCGACCGGGCCGACTCGACGTGAAGATCAAGATTGAGCGTCCGGACGCCGAAGCGGCCAAGGACATCTTCTCCAAATACATCCTCGCCGGTCTGCCCCTGCACCCCGACGACCTGGCCGAACACGGCAGTGACGCCCAGGCCACCGTCGCCGCGATGATCGACGCCGTGGTCCTCCGGATGTACTCGGAGACCGAGGAGAACCGCTTCCTGGAGGTCACCTACGCCAACGGTGACAAGGAGGTCCTCTACTTCAAGGACTTCAACTCCGGTGCGATGATCCAGAACATCGTGGACCGCGGCAAGAAGATGGCCATCAAGGAGTTCCTCACCTCCGGCCGCAAGGGGCTACGGCTGCAGCACCTGCTCGACGCATGCGTCGACGAGTTCCGGGAGAACGAGGACCTGCCCAACACCACCAACCCGGACGACTGGGCCCGCATCTCCGGCAAGAAGGGCGAGCGGATCGTCTACATCCGCACGCTCGTCTCCGGCGGCAAGGGCGCTGAGGCCGGTCGCTCCATCGAGACCGCCAGCAACACCGGCCAGTACCTCTGACCGGACGTCCGTAGGGCCCGTGACGCCACGCGTCACGGGCCCTACGCGTACGCCCAGTTCTGCGGGCAGCGGGACGCGCCGTTACAATTCCAGCCACTTCTCCCCAATCGTGAAGGAATCGCGTGTCCACCGAGCAGAGCGACCTGCTCTCGCCGCCCACGCCGACCTCGACCACCGGCCCCACCCCGGCGTACCGTCGGCGCCTACCCGTCGCACTCGCCGCCCTGCCGGCGGCGTGGCTCCTGACGATCGCCGTGACCGCCGTCGACGCCCGCTGGGCACTGCCCCCGCTGGTCCTGCTGGCCACCGCCAGCCTGCTGCGCGGCGGCCGGACCCTGCTCGACCGGCTGCTGCTCGCCACGATGCTGCTCGTCTGCCTCACCGCCGCCGCCGGGCTGCTCTTCGCCGCCTGGCCGTGGGGCATGGCTCCGATCCCGGTCACCGGGACCGCACTCACCGTGCTCATCCTGGCCGCTCTGGCCACCGGCCGGCGTCCCGCGCTGCCGCGACCCGCCTGGGCCGACCTGTTCCCGGTGCTCGGCACCGCCGCACTCGTCGGCTACCTCGCACAGCCGGTGCTACGCGCCGCCGACGTCCTCGGTCAGCTCACCATCCTCGGCCGAGGCGAGGACTACTTCCGTCATCTCACCCTCGTCGACGTCATCGGTCGGCAGAGCGGATACGTCTTCGTCGACCCAGACGCGGTTCGCGAGCAACTCGTGTCGCTGCTCGTCTACTACCCGCAGGGCTGGCACCTGCTGGTCGCCCTGCTCGACGGGCACCTGACCCCGCCCGGCACCACGCCGGCCGGTGTCGACGCCGTGCAGCCGTTCCTGTGGTGGAACATCGCCGGCTTCGGCCTGTTCGCACTGGCCCTGCTCTGGGCGGCACAACGCCTGCCCGGTCCGCTGCACCCGCTGAGTCGCGGCGTGCTCACCGTCGTCGTCGGCGCGCTCGTCCTCGGCACCCAGATGCCCCGAATGCTGCTGGCCGGCTACCCCACCGAGACGCTCGGGCTGACCCTCACCGTCGTCCTCGCCGCCCTCGTCGCCCGGCCGATCGCCGCCCCCCGCGAACACCTCCTGATGCTCGGTGCCCTGCTCGTCGGCATCGGCTACACCTACTACCTGTTCCTGCCCGCCGCCGCCCTCATCGTGCTGGGGGCGCTGCTCGCCCACCGCCGTGAGGTGCTCCGGGTCCGCGGCACCGCGCTGGCCGTCGGCCTGGCCGCCGCCGCCCTCGCCCCGGTGCCGATCCTGCTCGGCGTGCTCCGCGCCAACCAGACCGAGTCCCTCACCGCCACCGTCGGACCCGATCTCACCGAGACCTGGCTCGCCCTCGGCGGCCTCGGCGCCATTGTCGTACCGGCGCTGCTGTGGCTCGCCCTACTGACCGGCCGTGCCGATCCCGCCTGGCGGCGCTGGCTGTTCGTCCTGCTGGTGAGCGTCGGTCTCACGGCGGGCATCGCCCAGGCCAGCGTCGGCCTCGGCGGCGAACCCGGCTACTACTTCAACAAGGCCGGCCACCTCACCACGGTGCTGCTCATCGTCGGCACCGCCGCGGTGGTGCGGCTCCTGCCGGTCCCGCGCGGTCGCCGCCCGAGGCCCGCCGTCGTGGCCGGCCTCACCGCCGTCACCGTCGCTGCCGCCACCGTGTTGTTCGCCGGCGTCACCGGCTGGCACCGCAGCCTGCTCGTCGTCGAGACGCCGACCTGGGCGCAGATCTGGGTGCACCAGCAGCTCGACCAGCCCACCCGGGCGGCCGTCGTCTGTGACGAGGTCGACCGGCGGTACCCGCCCGTACCGGGGGTCACCACGCTCGTCCTCGACCGCAGCCCGTACGGCTCGTACCTGGAGAACATCTGCGTATCCACCCTGCAGGGCACCACCGCGCAGACCGAAAGCGGCATCTACGAGATGGACTTCGTCGAACCGGACCGGACCTCGCAGATGCTCTACCGGACGCCCGGCGAGATCCGTCTGATCGTCACCACCGACGGTGCGCGGGTCCGGGTCAACCGGCTGTTCCGGGCCGACCCGGAACTTCGCGAGCGGATCACCGTCGAGCTGATGCTCGTCGACGAGCCGTGAGACCGGACGACGCGACGCGGTACGCCGAGCCGACCGGCACGCCCCTGGTTGGCCACGCGCGGACTACGCTCGACGTGACGGGGGACCGGTCGGGCGAACGAAGCGGGTAGGTCGATGAGCGTAAGACGGATCATGGGCACCGAGGTCGAGTACGGAATCTCCGTGCCCGGCCAGGCCGGGGCCAACCCGATGGTCACCTCCTCTCAGGTGGTGAACGCCTACGGCGCCCGCCCGGAGTTGAACCGGGGTGGTCGGGCCCGCTGGGACTACGAGGAGGAGTCACCGCTGCGTGATGCCCGGGGCTTCACCTACTCCGGTGCCGCGTACGACCCCGCCGAGGCGCTCGCCGACGAGGATCTCGGACTGGCGAACGTGATTCTCACCAACGGGGCACGGCTCTACGTCGACCACGCCCACCCCGAGTACTCGACCCCCGAGGTGACCAACCCACGCGACGTGGTCCGCTGGGACAAGGCGGGCGAGCGGGTGATGGCGGAGGCGGCGCGGCGGGCGGCCACCATTCCTGGCACGGCGCCGATCCACCTGTACAAGAACAACACCGACAACAAGGGCGCCAGCTACGGCGCCCACGAGAACTACCTGATGCGTCGGCAGACGCCGTTCGCCGACATCGTCGCGTTTCTGACTCCCTTCTTCGTCACCCGGCAGATCGTCTGCGGTGCCGGCCGGGTCGGCATCGGCCAGGACGGCGGCCAGAGCGGTTTCCAGATCTCCCAGCGCGCCGACTTCTTCGAGGTCGAGGTCGGACTCGAGACGACGCTCAAGCGGCCGATCATCAACACCCGCGACGAACCGCACGCCGACGCGGACAAGTACCGCCGGCTGCACGTCATCATCGGCGACGCCAATCTCTCGGAGATCTCCACCTACCTCAAGGTGGGTACGACAGCGCTGATCCTCACCATGATCGAGGAGAAGGCGCTCGGGCCTGACCTCGGCATCGCCGACCCGGTCGGCGAGCTGCGCGCGGTCAGTCACGACCCGTCCCTGTCCCACCTGATGCGGCTGCGCGACGGTCGCCGGCTGACCGCGATGGACGTGCAGTGGGCATACCTGGAGCGGGTGCGCGAGTTCGTCGACGACCGGTACGGCAGCGATGTCGACGAGCAGACCGCCGACGTGCTGGACCGGTGGGAGGACGTGCTGGACCGGCTGGGGCGGGACGTGATGCTCTGCGCCGACGAGCTGGACTGGGTGGCCAAGCTGCGACTGTTGGAGGGCTACCGGGAGCGCGAGAAGCTGGGCTGGGGCTCGCACAAGCTGCAGTTGGTCGACCTGCAGTACTCCGACGTACGCCCGGAGAAGGGCCTCTATCACCGGTTGGTCTCCCGTGGGTCGATGAAGACGCTGCTGACTGACGAGGAGAGCCGCACGGCGATGACCGAGCCGCCGGAGGACACCCGGGCCTACTTCCGCGGCCGGTGCCTCGCCCAGTACGCCTCCGAGGTGGTCGCCGCCAGTTGGGACTCGGTCATCTTCGATATCGGCCGGGAGTCACTGGTGCGGGTGCCGATGATGGAGCCGGAGCGCGGCACCAAGCGGCACGTCGGGGCGCTGTTCGACCGCTGCGCCAGCGCCAAGGACCTGCTGGAGACGCTGACCAGCAGCTCAGCCTGACCGGGGTGGACGGTGCTACGCGTGCGACGGGCGCTCGGGCGGCGGCAGCGTGCGCGCCGGCACCCCCTGGCAGACGCCGTCCGCCTGGCGGCCTGTCGAGCTGAACCGTTCTGCGCTGTCGCGGTCGGACGCTGCCGGCGTGGGCGGCCGTCCGATCGCTTGTCGTCCGGGCGCACCGGTACCGGCGCGCGGCGGGCGTTTCGTCGCTCCCGCGAGGTAAGTTCATCGCAGGGAGATCGTGGAGGAGGCAACAGTGGCCACTCGTGACAGCGGCGGTCAGTCGCAGTCGGGCAAGTCGCGCCAGGGCGAAGAGGTCGAGGATGTGACCGTCGAGGCGAACCCTGAGGTCGCCGAGCGGCACGCCGAGATCACCGAGGACGTCGACGACCTGCTGGACGAGATCGACTCCGTCCTCGAGGAGAACGCCGAGGAGTTCGTGAGAGGATACGTGCAGAAGGGCGGGGAGTAGGGCTTACGTCCGACTCGTCCCTTGGGTTGGACAAGATGTGCCCGCAGTGCAAAGGAGATCGGCGACGCCCGCTGAGCAGGGGCTGAAGTGGTGTCCGGACTGCGAGCAGGCATCGGGCAGCGGGAGTTCGACGAGTTGCTCGCGGCGCAGGGCGGGGTCTGCGCGGTCTGCGGCGTACCCGATCCGGAACATCTGGACCACGATCATCGCACCGGCTGGGTGCGCGGGATACTCTGCTTCAACTGCAACGGTGGTCTTGGCCAGTTCCGTGACAGTCCAACGAGGCTGGCCAGGGCCATCACGTACCTGAGAGGAACCACGTGGCAGCGGGTTTTGATCCATCCGGGCGTCTTCCAGATGTGTTCACCAACGCGGGGACGTCCTCCTTCACGGCATTCCTGAGCAAGGTGGCCCCCGAGATGCTGCCCGGCCGCCGGGCGCTGCCCCCGGGCATGGCCGCCGATCTGGCCCCGCACGCCACCACCATCGTGGCCATCGCCGCGGCCGGTGGCGTGGTGATGGCCGGTGACCGGCGGGCCACCATGGGCAACCTGATCGCCCAGCGGGACATCGAGAAGGTGCACCCGGCTGACGCGTACTCGCTGGTGGGCATCGCCGGCACCGCCGGCATCGGCATCGAGCTGATGCGGCTGTTCCAGGTGGAGCTGGAGCACTACGAGAAGATCGAGGGCGCGATGCTCTCGCTGGACGGCAAGGCGAACCGGCTCGCCTCGATGATCCGGGGCAACATCGGCGCGGCCATGCAGGGGCTGGCCGTGATCCCACTCTTCGCCGGGTTCGACCTGGCCGCCAAGGACCCGGCGCTGGCCGGTCGGATCTTCAGTTTCGACGTCACCGGCGGTCCCTACGGGGAGACGGGGTACGACGCGATCGGATCCGGTTCGCTGTTCGCCAAGTCGGCGTTGAAGAAGCGGTTCCGGCCGGGGCTCTCCGTCGACGACGCGGTACGGCTGGCCGTGGAGGCACTCTACGACGCCGCTGACGACGACACCGCGACCGGCGGGCCCGACCTGATCCGGCGGATCTACCCGGTGGTGATGACCGCGACGGCGGAGGGAACGCACCGGCTGACCGACGCGGAGACGTCTGCGATCGCGGAGAGCGTGGTCGCCGGCCGGATGGAGAACCCGGGCGGCTGAGCCGTCCCACCACCCGCAGCTGACCGCAGTTCCCCAGTACCGCGCCCGAAGGAGAGCCGCCGCCGTGGCCATGCAGTTCTACGCCTCGCCCGAACAGATCATGCGCGACCGTTCCGAGTTGGCCCGCAAGGGCATCGCTCGGGGACGCAGCGCGGTGGTCGTGAGCTTCGCCGACGGGGTGCTCTTCGTTGCCGAGAATCTCTCCAGCACCCTGCACAAGGTCAGCGAGATCTACGACCGGATCGGGTTCGCCGCGGTGGGCCGCTACAACGAGTTCGAGAACCTGCGCCGTGCCGGCGTGCGGATGGCGGACCTGAACGGCCTGAGCTACGACCGCCGCGACGTGACCGGCCTGGCCCTGGCCAACTCGTACGCGCAGATCCTCGGTGCCATCTTCACCGAGCAGTCGAAGCCGTTCGAGGTGGAGATCTGCGTGGCCGAGGTCGGTGCCACGCCGGAGGAGGACTCGCTGTACCGCCTCACCTACGACGGGTCGGTCAACGACGAGCCGGGGCGGATGGCGATGGGTGGCCAGGCCGAGGCGATCTCCGGGGTGCTCAAGTCGAACCACCGCCCGGACATGTCGCTCGGTGACGCGGTGCGGGTG
The DNA here is from genome assembly GCF_900109115.1 of Micromonospora phaseoli. Taxonomy (GTDB): domain Bacteria; phylum Actinomycetota; class Actinomycetes; order Mycobacteriales; family Micromonosporaceae; genus Micromonospora; species Micromonospora phaseoli. Next base: position 247,508 of record NZ_FNYV01000004.1, on the reverse strand, counting down.
GCGGTGCAGGCGCTGGGCAGCGTCGGCGGCGAGGGTGGCGCGGCCCGGACGATCGCGGCCCACCAGTTGGAGGTCGCGGTCCTGGATCGCGGCCGGGTGGGGCGTACCTTCCGGCGGATCACCGGCGCGGCATTGACGGCGCTGCTCGACGGCGGTGCGGCCGGAGAGGCCCCGGCCGAGGGGGACCGGGCACAGACCCCGACCACCCCGACCGAGGAGGCGCACAAGCCGACCACCTCGGCCGGCTCCGCCGACCTGGAGGACAAGCCGGGCCAGAACCCCCCCGAGGCGTGACGTTGGCGGGACGAGCGCGGGTCAGCGCTGGCGGAGCAGGGGTCTCGCCAGCGCCCACCAGCCGGTCGCGACGGCGTTGAAGACGCCCGTCCCCGGTGGTGCGTCCACGTTCGACGGGGCCACCCGGGCGGTCATCATTCGGGCGACGACGCCGTCGTCGACGGTGCGTTCGGCCTGCAACTGCCGGCGGCGGGCGCGTACCCAGTCGCGGTGGCGCCACAACCAGACCCAGCCGCGGGTCTTCTGCCGCCCCCAGCCGCCGGCCAGCGCGGCGGCGAGCATGGCGGCCTCGGTGAGCAGCAGCATCGGCGCCAGCAGCGCCAGGGTGCGGCCCTGGTAGGTGGTGAGCAGCGTGAGCAGGCGATTGCGCTCGACCAGGTAGAGCTTGCGGTCGTTGCGGGAGAACTCGTAGTGGTGACGGACCACGGCGTCGGGCACGTACTCCAACCGTAGGCCGCGCTGCCACAGCCGCAGGCTGAGCTCGGTGTCCTCGTGGTAGGCGAAGTACTCGGCCGGAAATCCGCCCAGCTCCGCCCAGCGGCGGCGGCTGATGACGAAGCAGCAGCCACTCAGCGACGGCACCACGGTACGCCGGGCGTGCGCGCTCGCCGGTTCGCCGTTGCCGCCGGCCCAGGACAGGCCGGTGAAGTGCAGCGGGTTGCCGGAGGTGTTGATCAGGTCGGGGTCCTCGGCGAGCCGGATGGAGGCCATCGCGGCGCCGACGCCCGGTTCGGCGGCCACCGCGACGACCTTCGCGAGGGCATCGGGGGCAACGATCGCGTCGGAGTTGACGAAGGCGAGCCAGTCGCCGGTGGCCTCGGCGGCGCCGATGTTGCAGCCGCCGGAGTATCCGGTGTTCTGCTCCGGGCGGATCACCCGTACGCCGGGCAGGCCCTTGACCACGTCGACGCCGTCGCCGGTGCAGCCGTTGTCGACCAGCACCAGTTCGATGTCGACGCCGGTGCTGGCCAGCACGGCGTGGGCGGCGTCGACCAGCCAGGGTTCGGCACCGTAGGCGAGCATCACCGCGGTCACCTGGGGTGGGTTCATCGGATCCCTCCGGTGGTGGTCGCGGGCACAGGGGTGTTGGCCGGCGTGGTGGGCCCGGCCGGCCGACGTGCCCGGGCCAGCTCCGCGACCATGACGGCGGCGGTGACCAGGGAGCCCACGGTGTAGGCGAGCTCGACGCGCAGCGCGACGGGCAGCGGGGCCAGGGTTGCGGCGGCGAGCGCGGCGATGCCGACGGTCCATGCCACCGCCTGGACGAGGTGCCGGTCGCGGGCCAGCAGCGCCTGACCGAGGACCATCGCCCACAGGTACGCCAGGGTGGCCAGGGACAGCCAGGCGAAGTCGCCGTGGCCGAGCACGTCGGGGGCGTCGAAGAGGACCGTGACGAGCCACGGGCCGAGCAGCACGGCGAGCAGACCGCCGGCGGCGCCCAGTGCGGTGACGACCGCCAGGGACCTGCGCAGCAGGGCGCCGAAAGCCGTGTCGTCGCCGGAGGCGGCGGCGGTGGAGAGACCTGGCAGCAGCGCGGCCTGCATCGAGCCGAAGACGAACAGCGGAATGCGGACCAGCACCAGCGCGGAGAGCAACGCACCGGCGGTAGCCACGTCGGAGGGTTCGAGTAGCCGTACGTTGATCACGCCGACGTTCACCACGACCTGGGCGAGCAGGCTTGAGGCGGTGAGCAGCGCCAGCCCGCGCAGCAGCGGTGGCCACGGCACGGCCGGCCCTCCGCCGGTCGCCCGGACCACCGGTGCGGCGGTCAGCGCGACGGCGAGCAGCGGTGCGGCGGCCAGCACCAGCGCGTACGCCACGGGTGAGTCGACGCCGGCCACGGCGAGCGCGGTGACGAGCGTGATGCGAAGGCCGCCGTCGAGGCCGAGTTGGGCGCCGTACCAGCGGAAGCGCCGCAGCCCGGAGAGTACGCCGCGGGTGGTGTGTGCCACGGCCAGGGCGGCCAGCGCGCCCGCGAGGGTCGCCACCATGGCGCGGTCGCCGTCGAAGAGCCGATCGGCGAGGACGTCGGCGGTGCCGACGATGAGCAGGAGCAGCAGGCCGAGCACGGCGGCGGCGACGGCGGCACCCCGGGCCAGCACCGGTCCGGGCGGTAGCCCGCGGGTGCGGCGGGTCGCGACGAGCCGGGCCACCTCCTGCTCGACGGGGAAGAACACGCCGATGCCGACGGTGAAGACCACCGACCACAGCACCGACAGCGATGAGTAGTCGGCGGCGTCGAGGCTGTGTCCGGCCAGGGCGAGGTGGACGTACGAGGCCAGCCCGACCAGGGCCAGCCCGGCGCCGACCGGGAGGGTGCCGGGTGGGACGAGGCGGAGCAGGCGACGCATCACCGGCGGATGAGTGCCAGGGTGAGCACCGCCACCGCCCGGCCGAGGTAGATCATCGCCTTGGCGGGGGAGTGGCTGGGAGTGCCCGCCATCCGGCGCCGCATCGCGACCGGGACCTGTTCGATCCGGTAGCCGCGACGGGCGGCGTGTACCAGCGTCTCGACGGTGTCGCCGAGGTACTCGGCGGGGTACCAGCCGGCGAACATCTCGATCATCCGTCGGTTGGCGGCGCGGAACCCGGACGTGGTGTCGGTGAGCGTGGTGCCGGCCAGGCCGGAGAGCACCATCGACAGCATGGCCATCGCCCAGCGGCGGGGGCCGCCCACGGTGTACTCGCCCTCACCGGCGAAGCGCGCCCCGATGACGAGGTCGTAGTCGTCGAGGAGATCGACCAGTTTCGGCACGTAGCGGGGGTCGTGCTGCCCGTCGGCGTCGATCTGCACGGCCACGTCGTAGCCGTGGTCGTGGGCGTAGCGGTAGCCGAGGCGCATCGCGCCACCGACACCGAGGTTGTACGGCAGCCGGGCGACCCGGGCGCCGGCGGCGGTGGCGACGGCGGCGGTGCGGTCGGTGGAGCCGTCGTCGACGACCAGCACGTCCACGCCGGGCAGTTCGCCCCGGATCTCGCCGACGACATCGCCGATGGAACCGGCCTCGTTGAGGGCCGGGATGATGATCAGAAGCCGTTTGCCGTTAACCATCGGAGGTCACCGTCTGCGCCCGGTCCGCGAGCGCTGCCCGTTCCGCCCGGTCCGCCTCGACCTCGGTCCGCAGCAGGGCGAACTCCTCGGCCAACGTGCGGGTCTCCTCCTCCAGGGTGCTGACCTCCCAGCTGAGGTGGATGCAGACCAGCAGAAGGAAGACGATGCCGAGGAAGAGCACGAGACTGACCCCGGAGGCCACGCCGAGGGTGTCCGCCACGCCGTCGAGCAGCCGGGGGAACAGCGACAGCGGGATCACCACGAACAGCAGCCCGAGCCAGAGCATGCCGTACTTCTCGCGCAGTTGCCGGCGGCGCAGCAACTCGACGATCGTGGCCAGCAGGACCAGACCGGTCAGGCCGGTGACCAGCGTGAGCTTCATGCGACCTTCCACGGGGAGGGTGGACCGTCGGGGGAGTACGCGGCGACCAGGGTGGCGTGCCAGTCCGGCAGGGGCGGCAGCCCCGCGTCGGCCCATCGGTCGTGCCCCAACACACTGTACGTCGGCCTGGCGGCGGGTCGCCGGAACCGGGCGCTGGTGGTGGGTCTGATCCGGTCGGGGTCGAGCCCGTGCAGCGCGAAGACCGCGCGGGCCAGGCCGTACCAGGTGGTCTCGCCGGCACAGGTGCCGTGGTAGATCCCGGGGGCGGCCCGCCCGGCCAGGGCCGACTCGGCGAGCGCGACCAGTTGGTGGGCCAGCGCGCCGGACCAGGTGGGCTGCCCGCGCTGGTCGTCGACCACGTCGAGGAGTTCGCGTTGGTCGGCCAGGCGCAGCATGGTGGCGACGAAGTTGCGGTCGTGGGCGCCGTAGAGCCAGGCGGTGCGCACCACGTACCCGGCGTCGGGCAGCAGCCGGGCCACGGCCCGCTCCCCGGCGAGCTTGCTCCGGCCGTACGCGTTGACCGGCGCGGTCGGTGCGTCCTCGCGGTAGGGGACGGTGGCGTCGCCGGGGAGGACGTAGTCGGTGGAGATCTGTAGCAGCCGGGCGCCGTGTCTGGCGCAGGCGGTGGCGAGGTGGGCGACGGCGGCACCGTTGACCGCGGTGGCGGCCGGCTCGTCCTGCTCGGCGCCGTCGACGTCGGTCCACGCTGCGGCGTTGACCACCACGTCGTGACCGGCGACGGCGGCGTGCACGGTGGCGGCGTCGGTGATGTCGAGTTCGGTCCGGGTGGCGGGGGTCACCTGGTGCTCGGGCTGCCCGGCGAGCAGCTCGACGAGGTCCCGCCCGAGCATCCCGCCGGCCCCGGTCACCAGGACCCTCATCGGGCCGCCGCTTTCAGCGGTTCCCACCAGGCGCGGTTGTCGCGGTACCAGTGGACGGTGTCGCTGAGGCCGGCGTCGAGGGTGATGCTGGGGGCGTACCCCAACTCGCTGTTGATTTTGGAGATGTCGAGGGAGTAGCGGCGGTCGTGGCCCTTGCGGTCGGGTACCGGTACGACCCGTTCCCAGCCGGCGTCGCAGGCGTCGAGGAGGCGGCCGGTGAGTTCGCTGTTGGTGAGTTCGGTGCCGCCGCCGATGTGGTAGACCTCGCCGGCGCGGCCCTTCTGTTGCACCAGGGCGATGCCGCGGCAGTGGTCGTGGACGTGGAGCCAGTCGCGGATGTTGCCGCCGTCGCCGTAGAGGGGGACGGTGTGCCCGTCGAGGAGGTTGGTGACGAACAGCGGAACGAGCTTCTCGGGGTACTGGTAGGGGCCGTAGTTGTTGGAGCAGCGGGTGACGACCACGTCGAGGCCGTGGGTGCGGTGGTAGGCCAGGGCGAGCAGGTCGGAGCCGGCCTTGGACGCCGAGTAGGGGGAGTTGGGGGCCAGCGGCCAGTCCTCGGTCCAGGAGCCGGTGTCGATGGAGCCGTAGACCTCGTCGGTGGAGACGTGCACGAATCGGGTGACGCGGTGGTGCAACGCCGCGTCGAGCAGGGTCTGGGTGCCCAGGACGTTGGTGGTGACGAAGGGCGCGGCGCCGGTGATGGACCGGTCGACGTGGGACTCGGCGGCGAAGTGCACGATCACGTCGTGCCCGGCGACGGCCTCTTCGACGGTTTCGGGGTGGCGGATGTCACCGTGGATGAACCGCAGTCGTGGGTCGTCGCGGACCGGGTCGAGGTTGGCCAGGTTGCCGGAGTAGGTGAGCGCGTCGAGCACCGTCACCGCGGTGGGTTCCAGCGCCGGTACCCCCTCGGCGGTGCCGCCGGGCACGCCGAGCAGCATCCGGACGTACTCCGAACCGATGAACCCGGCGCCGCCGGTGACCAGGATCCTCACGGATCCGGAAGTCTACGCGAAACAGCCACCGGCGCAGCGCGGGCGACCCGCGGCGGTGTTGTCGGATACCGGTACGCTCCCCCGGTGCGTGGAATCCTGCTCGCCGGTGGCACCGGATCCCGGCTCTGGCCGATCACCCGGGCGGTGTCGAAGCAGCTGATGCCGGTCTTCGACAAGCCGATGATCTACTACCCGCTCTCCACCCTGGTGATGGCCGGGGTGCGCGAGATCCTGGTGATCACCACGCCGGAGGAACAGCACCAGTTCCAACGCCTGCTCGGCGACGGCACCCAGTTCGGGCTGCGGCTGGAGTACGTCGCCCAGCCTCGACCGGAGGGCATCGCCCAGGCGTTCGTGCTCGGCGCGGACTTCATCGGCGACGAGGCGGTGGCGCTGGTCCTGGGCGACAACATCTTCCACGGGGTGGGCCTGGGGCGGCAGCTCGCCGCGGCGGGCGACCCGGCGGGCGGGCGGATCTTCGCCTATCCGGTGGCCAACCCGCAGGACTACGGCGTGGTGCACTTCGACCCCGACGGCCGGGTGCTGTCGATCGAGGAGAAGCCGGAGCAGCCGAAGTCCCGGTACGCCGTGCCCGGTCTGTACTTCTACGACAACCGGGTGGTCGAGATCGCCCGGGCGCTCACGCCCAGCGCCCGGGGCGAGTTGGAGATCACCGCGGTGAACGAGGCGTACCGCAGCCGCGACGAGCTGTCGGTCACCGTGCTGGACCGGGGGACGGCCTGGCTGGACACCGGCACCTTCACCTCGCTGATGCAGGCCGCCGAGTTCGTCCGGGTCATCGAGGAGCGGCAGGGCATGAAGATCGGCTGCGTCGAGGAGGTGGCCTGGCGGGCCGGGCTGATCGACGACACGCAACTGCGTGGCCTGGCCGAGCCGTTGATCAAGAGCGGCTACGGCGACTACCTGCTCGACCTGCTCACCGGCGAGCGCAGCGAGCTGGCTGGTGAGTTCGGCGGGTCGGGAGTTGCCCGGTGAAGATTCGGCCGTTGAGCATCGAGGGCGCCTGGGAGGTCACCACCCAGCAGCACGGCGACCCGCGCGGGCTGTTCCTGGAGTGGTACCGCTTCGACCGGCTGGCCGAGGTCGTCGGGCATCCGCTGCGGCTGGCCCAGGGCAATCTCTCCGTCTCGGCCTGCGACGTCGTGCGCGGTATCCACTTCGCCGACGTACCACCGGGGCAGGCCAAATACGTCACCTGCGTCCGCGGCGCGGTCCTCGACGTGGTGGTCGACCTGCGGGTCGGCTCACCGACCTTCGGACGGTGGGAGGGCGTACGCCTCGATGACGTGCAGCGGCGGGCGGTCTACCTCGCCGAGGGGCTCGGCCACGGTTTCTGCGCGCTGACCGACGACGCCACCCTCAGCTACCTCTGCTCGACCACCTACAACCCGTCGGCCGAGCACGCGGTGCATCCGCTGGACGAGGAGTTGGGCATCGAGTGGCCGACCGGGTCGCCGCAGTTGTCCGCCCGCGACGCCGCCGCGCCGAGCCTGGCACAGGCCAGAGCGGCGGGCCTGCTGCCGGAGTACGCCCGGTGCCAGGAGTACGTGTCTGGGCTGCGCGCCGCGCCGTGATCCGGGGGTCGCTGACACGGTCACGTGCCGCGACAGTGACGAACAGGGCCTCCGTACGGCTAATGTCTCATCATGGAGCGGCGAATCTTCGGTCTGGAGACCGAGTACGGCGTCACCTGCACCTACCGCGGGCAGCGGCGGCTGTCCCCTGACGAAGTGGCCCGGTATCTCTTCCGCCGGGTGGTGTCCTGGGGCCGGTCGAGCAACGTCTTCCTGCGCAACGGCGCACGGCTCTACCTGGACGTCGGCTCGCATCCCGAGTACGCCACCCCGGAGTGCGACTCGGTGGTCGACCTGGTCGCCCACGACCGGGCCGGCGAGCGAATCCTGGAAGGGCTGCTCATCGATGCGGAGAAACGGCTGCACGACGAGGGGATCGCCGGCGAGATCTACCTGTTCAAGAACAACACCGACTCGGCCGGCAACTCGTACGGCTGCCACGAGAACTATCTGGTGTCCCGGCACGGTGAGTTCGGCCGGCTCGCCGACGTACTGATCCCGTTCCTGGTCACCCGGCAGTTGATCTGCGGCGCGGGCAAGGTGTTGCAGACGCCGCGCGGCGCGGTCTACTGCCTGTCCCAGCGGGCCGAGCACATCTGGGAAGGTGTCTCCTCGGCCACCACCCGCAGCCGCCCGATCATCAACACCCGGGACGAGCCGCACGCCGACGCGGAGCGCTACCGCCGGCTGCACGTCATCGTCGGCGACTCCAACATGAACGAGGTCACCACGCTGCTCAAGGTCGGCACGGCCGACATCGTGCTGCGGATGATCGAGGCCGGGGTGGTGATGCGCGACCTGACCCTGGAGAACCCGATCCGGGCCATCCGGGAGGTGTCGCACGACATCACCGGCCGCCGGAAGGTCCGACTGGCCTCTGGCAAGGAGGTCAGCGCCCTGGACATCCAGCAGGAGTACCTCACCAAGGCGACCGAGTTCGTCGAGCGGCGCGGCGGCGACCAGACCGCCAAACGGGTGGTCGAGCTGTGGGGCCGGGTGCTGCGCGCGGTGGAGACCGGCGACCTGGAGCCGGTCTCTCGGGAGATCGACTGGGTGACCAAGCTGCGGTTGATCGAGCGGTACCAGCGCAAGCACGACCTGCCGCTGTCCCACCCCCGGGTGGCGCAGATGGATCTGGCCTATCACGACCTGCGTCGGGGCCGAGGGCTCTACGCGTTGCTGGAACGGCGGGGAGATGTGGACCGGGTGGCCACCGACCCGGAGATCTTCGAGGCCAAGGAGACGCCGCCGCAGACCACCCGGGCCCGGCTGCGTGGCGAGTTCATCCGGCACGCCCAGGAGAAGCGGCGGGACTTCACCGTCGACTGGGTGCACCTGAAGCTCAACGACCAGGCGCAGCGCACCGTGCTGTGCAAGGACCCGTTCCGGGCGTACGACGAGCGGGTGGAGCGGCTGATCGCCAGCATGTGAGGCGGAGGGCGTGGGTCGAGGTCGCCGGGTACGGCGCGCTTCGCCCACGCCCTACCCGTTGCTGCCCAGGGGCCGGGTAGGCTGGCTCGTCGTGATTCCTCCCGAACCTCCCAGCCAGGGCACCGAGCGACAGGGCTGGCTCGAACGCCGCCGCGAGAAGGTCCGCGCCGAGGTCGAACGCAACCGGCGTGGCGAGTACACCGTCCCCACCTGGGTGCTGGCGTTGGCGCTGGTCCTGATCGTCGGCGCCTGGCTCGCGCTGGTCATTCTCGCCTGAGCAGGGTCGTTCCGGTTGTCGCGTGAGCCGGCCCGCGCTGGTCATCGCCGCGCGAGCCGGCCCACGGTGGTCATTGCCGGGTGAGAAGGCCGGCATGCCGGCCGGCTGCGGCGGCGGCCAGGAAATAGGCGTGGTCGGCGTCGAGCCCGCGTCCCATCGTCGACAGCGTCACCGGACTGCGGCGGAGCGCCTCGTCGAGTCCCGTGGTGTCCACCCGTAGCACGCGGTGCCGTGCGGCGAGCGGCGCCAGTGCGGCGTCGACCTCGGCGGCCAGCGCCGGCTCCAGGCCGTCGGGCACCACCAGCTCCGCGCGGGCCAGCGCCACCCGGCCGTACGCGGTGAGGCTGTGGTGCGAGACGCCGCGGTGCCGTGGCCGTGGATCGGCGGCGGAGATCCGCAGCGAGCCGACGGGGCGCCCGCCCAGCGTGGCGATGGCGTTGACCGCTTCGCCGACCGCCACGCCGGAGAAGCCCCAGGGGGTACCGGTGCCGAGGTTGCCCGGGCCCTGCGCCACCACCGCCACGTCTGCGCCGAGCACGTGCCGGGCGGCGAGCAGCCCGCTGTGCAGTGTGGACGCCTCCAGGTCGCCGCCGAACGCCTGCCCGACGCTGATCGTGCCCACCAGGTCGTCGCGCAGCCCGGCGAGGGTGCGGGAGAACCAGGCGGGCAGCGCCCCGCCGTCGGTGAGCAGATATGCCACCCGGGCCTGCGGCGCGTCGGCGCGGACACCGGCCACGATCGCCGGCAGCGCCGAGTGCAGGTCAGCGGTCACCACCGGCAGCCCGGCCAGGTCCGCCGCGGTGGCCAGCGTCTCGTGGTGCGGCGACGCCTCCTCGTCGACGCCGAGCAGGATCGGCTGCAGCGGGGTGTAGCGGGCCTTCACCAGGTGACCCGCGTCGCGCGAGTCGAGGGCCTCCGGCGGGTCCGGTGGCAGCCGGTCGGGCAGCGCCACGACCAGGGCGTACCCGCCGGTGCCCAGACCCATCAGCAGCGCGCCGGCGTTGAGCAGTACCCGGTCACCGACCTCGGGGTCGCCGACCAGGGCCGGGTAGGCGAGCGCCCGCATCGTGCCGCCGGTCACCTCGACGTCCAGCTCGACCGCCCCGGTCCACCTCCGCCGCAGCGCCGTCACCGTTCCCGCCCGCCACCGCACCATGCCCCGCACGCTAGCGCCCAGGGGGCCGTGCCGCGCACGGCGGGGTGTGCGCCGATCATGGGTGTACGTGGCGCGGGTGTTAAGAAGGGACCCCTGCTCTACCGCAGGCGTTAAGAGGGGGCCCTTCCTTGTCGACGGCGCGGCGCGCGGGTGCGTGTGGGGGCTGGGGGGCTGCTAGCGTCTACGGGGTGTCGCGCAGCCGCACCGAACGCCTGGTCAACCTGGTGATCTGCTTACTGTCTACGCGGCGGTTCCTGACCGCCGCGCAGATCGCCGCGACCGTGCCCGGTTACGAGCACGACCCGGACGACGCCCGTGAGCACGAGGCGTTTCAGCGCAAGTTCGAGCGGGACAAGGCCGAGTTGCGTGAGTTGGGCGTGCCGCTGGAGACCGGGACGGCGAGCGCGTTCGACGCGGAGCCCGGCTACCGGATCGCCCGTCGGGAGTACGCGCTACCCGACATCCCCCTCAAGCCCGACGAGGCCGCCGCGGTCGGCATCGCCGCACGGCTCTGGCAGCACGCCGGCCTGGCCGCCGCCGCCTCCTCGGGGCTGGCCAAGTTGCGCGCCGCCGGCGTGGACGTGGACCCACAGGCCACCCTGGGACTGGAACCGATGGTCACGGTCGACCCGGCGTTCGCCCCGCTGACCGCCGCCGCACGGGACCGGCGCGAGGTCCGCTTCGACTACCGGGTGCCCGACCGCGACGCGCCCGACCGTCGTCGACTGCAACCGTGGGGCGTGGTCTGCTGGCGCGGCCGGTGGTACGTCGTCGGCCACGACCTGGAGCGCGACGCGACCCGCTGTTTCCGGCTGTCCCGGGTGGTCGGGACGGTCCGGGTCACCGGCGAGCCGGCGGCCTACCAGCCGCCGGCCGGGGTCGACCTGATCAGCCACGTGGCGCGTTGGTCCGGACCGACCGAGCGGGCCGGCCGGGCGACCGTGCTGGTCACTCCGGGGCGGGCGGCCGGGTTGCGCCGTTGGGCGGTGGAGGTCGCCGCCGGGGCGGCGGCCGACCGGCTGGTCCTGCCGTACGCCGAGGCGGAGTCGCTCGCCGGGCATCTGGTCGGCTACGGCCCCGACGTGCGCGTGCTCGACCCGCCGGAGGTCCGCGAGGCGGTCATCCAACGCCTCAAGGAGATCGCCACCCGGCACGACGCGGCAATGGTGGTGACCCGGTGAGCGCGAGGAGTGAGCTTGCGAGCCCCGCAGTCGCGAACGAAAGGCGGGCCCGGTGAGCGCGAGGAGTGAGCTTGCGAGCCCCGCAGTCGCGAACGAAAGGCGGGCCCGGTGAGCCTGCGGGGCGGTCCGCGTACCTCCGCGGACCGGCTGGCCCGGCTGCTGAACCTGGTGCCGTATCTGCTCGCCCGACCCGGCATCGAGATCGCCGAGGCAGCTGGCGACCTGGGCGTCACGGAGCGGCAGCTGCGGGAGGACCTGGAACTGCTGTGGGTGTGCGGCCTGCCCGGGTACGGGCCGGGCGACCTGATCGACATGGCCTTCGACGGCGACCGGGTGACCATCACCTACGACGCGGGCATCGACCGGCCGCTGCGGCTCACCCCGGATGAGGCGCTCGCGCTGGTCGTGGCGCTGCGAATGCTGGCCGAGACGCCCGGGGTGGCCAACCGGGAGGCCGTGGAGCGGGCCCTCGCCAAGATCGAGGACGCGGCCGGTGACCTGGTCGCCGCCCCGGTGGAGGTTCGGCTGCCGGGTGACGCCGGACGGGTGGCGCAGTTGCGTGCCGCGGTGGAGAGTGGGCGCGCGTTGCGCATCACCTACTACACGGCGGCCCGGGACGAGACCACCGAGCGCGTCATCGACCCGCTGCGGGTACTGATGGTCGGTGGCCGGACGTACGTGGAGGCGTGGTGCCGGCGGGCCGAGGCGGTACGGCTGTTCCGGGCCGACCGGATCGACGCGTTCGCCGAACTGGCCGAGCCTGCTGTGGTGCCGCCGCAGGCCCGCCCGCAGGACCTGAGCGAGGGGGCTTTCCGACCCTCGCCCGACCTGCCGTTGATCACGTTGCGGATCGGCCGGGGCGAACGGTGGATCACCGAGTACTACCCGTGCGAGCGGGTCGAGTCCGACGGCGAGCGTTGGGTGGTCTCGATGCGGGTCACCGACCTCGGCTGGGCCCGCCGGTTCGTGCTCGGGCTGGGCCCGGACGTGGCCGTCGTCGCTCCCGTGGAGTTGGCCGAGCAGGTCCGCGACACGGCGGTGGCGGCCCTGGAGGCGTACGCGACCCCGATTCCGGCCGGCGCTGACCCGGCGGCGGCGGGCGGCAGGCAGTAGGCTGGCGGCCGTGCTGAAGTGGATCGTGCTCGCGCTGGTGCTGGTGCCGTTGGTCGTGCTCGCGCTGACCGTGCGCCCCCTGCTGGCGCGGCTGCCCGAGCTGCGCCGGGCGGCGGCGAAGTTGCAGCGACGTGCCGACGAGGCGGCGTCGCTGAGCGTGGCGGCGGAGAGCCTTCAGCAGCGTGCCGAGGCATTGCAGAGCCGGCTGGAGACCACCCAGCAGCGGCTCGTCCTGATCCGCGCGCGTCGCGGCGACTGAGCGGCGCCGACGCCGCCCGGGAGGCTGACCGCGTCGTGCGTCCTCCTGCGCGTTGCGGGCCGATTTCGCGCAGCAATATCCAGTTGCCTGGTTGACGAGACACTCGCGGTTGGCCGAGACTTCACCCGTCGGACCAACCACCACCTCCCTGGCGGGTGGCAACAGCCTTCGACGCACGTACGATGGGCTGCGCATCACCCCCATCAGAACAGAGCGACTGGAGCTTCACATGGGTGCCCTCAGGCCCTGGCACATCGCCGTACTCGTGGTCGTGCTGATCCTGCTCTTCGGCGCGAAGCGGCTCCCCGACGCGGCCCGTTCCCTCGGTCGTTCGCTGCGGATCATCAAGGCCGAGACCAAGAGCCTGGCTGACGACGACGACCGTGACCTTGCCGGCAAGGCCGACGCGCAGGCCGGCTACCAGCCGTACCCGCCGCAGCAGCCCGGGCAGCAGGCGCCGCAGCAGCAGCCGTACCAGGGCACGGTGCAGCAGCCGGTCGTCGACCCGGTGCAGCGCGTCCGCGAGAACTGATCGCCGGGTCCGGTAATCGTGGCCTTCGGACTCCGCAAGCGCGGACCGACCAGTTTCGAGCGGGCCGCCGACGGCTCGATGACCCTCATCGAACACGTCCGGGAGCTGCGTAACCGGCTGTTCAAGGCGTCGCTGGCCATCCTGGTCGGCTTCGGCTTCGGTCTCTGGCTGGCCGGGCCGGTCCGTGAGTTGCTCTCCGAGCCGTACTGCCAGCTGCCCAGTAGCCGACTGGCCGACGGCCGATGCAACTTCGTCCAGCTCGGCCCGGCGGACCTGTTCCTGCTCAACCTGAAGATCGGCCTCTGGGTCGGGCTGATCCTCGCCGCACCGATCTGGCTCTACCAGCTCTGGGCCTTCATCGCGCCGGGCCTGCACCGCAACGAACGGCGGTATGCCTACGCCTTCACCGCGCTGGCGGCACCGCTGTTCGCGGCCGGCGCGGTGCTGGCGTACTTCGTCGCTTCCAAGGGCCTGGAGTTCCTGCTCCAGGTCTCGGGCGATGACATCAACACGACCCTCGACATCACCCGTTACATCTCGTTCATCACGAACCTGATCCTGATGTTCGGGGTGGCGTTCGAGTTTCCGCTGATCGTGCTGATGCTCAACTTCGTCGGCATCGCCAGCGCCAAGCGGCTGCTCGGCTGGTGGCGGATCGCCGTCTTCGCCTTCTTCGCCTTCGCCGCGGTGGTCACCCCCACGCCGGATCCGTTCGGCATGACCGCGCTGGCGCTGTGCCTGTGCGCGCTCTACTTCGCCGCTGTCGGTGTCGCGTTCCTCAACGACAGACGCCGGGGACGCGGCAAGGAGATCTACGCCGGCATCGGCGACGACGAGGTCTCCCCGCTCGAGGACGACCGGGATCCGGTCGAGGCGGGCGAGCCGGTCGGCTCGGTCGCCCCGGTCGAGGCCCCCGAGCCGGTGGCCCCGCCCCGGCCGATCGAGCGACGCTACGACGACGTGACCTGACCCTTCGTGACCCGGCCCGCACCCCAGGTGCGGGCCGGCCGCGCGCCGGTCGGACCGGCTGTCGTGGTACAGCTTCTGTGGTGTTGACCGTGGCGGTACGGTGCACGCCGTGACCGCTGACGATCACGTCCCGATCCCCGACGGGCCTGTCGCCGTGTTGGCCAACCCGACCGCCGGGCGGGGCCGGCACCGGGGACTGCTGCCGGACCTGCTGGACCGGCTCTCGGCTGCCGGCCGGTCGGTGCGGCTGCTGCGCGCCGGCACCGCCACCGAAGCCGAGTCGGCCTGCTTCACCGCCGTCGCCGAGGGAGCTGGCGCGCTGGTCGCGGTGGGTGGCGACGGCACGGTGCACCGGGCGATGCAGGCCGTTGCCGGCACCTCGGTGCCGTTCGGCCCGATCCCGGCTGGCACCGGCAACGACTTCGCCGTCGAGACCGGCTATCCGGCCGATCCACGTGCGGCAACGGACGTCATAGCGGCGGCGCTGCGCGATGGCCGCACCAGTCCGGTCGACCTGGCCCGGATGGCCAGCGAGGACGGCACTGTCCGCTGGTACGGTGCCGTGCTCGCGGCCGGCTTCGACGCCATCGTCAACGAGCGGGCCAACCGGATGCGCTGGCCGCGCGGCTCGCGCCGCTACGACCTGGCCATCCTGGTGGAGCTGGCCCGGCTACGCCCCCGCCGCTACACGCTCACCCTGGACGGCGAGCGGGTCGAGGTCGACGCGGTCCTGGTGGCGGTCGGCAACGGGGCCAGCTACGGCGGCGGGATGCGGATCTGCCCGGCGGCGGACCCGACCGACGGCCTGCTCGACGTGGTGGTCGGTGGTCGGTTCGACCGCCGCACGCTGATCCGGGTGAAGCCGCGCATCTACGCGGGCACCCATGTCGCGCACCCCCTGGTGCGCACCTACCGGGCACGTACGGTCACTCTCGTGGCCGAGGGCATCACCACCTACGCCGACGGCGAGCGTTCCCTCGACCTCCCCGTGACGATCACCGCCACCCCCCGCGCCCTACGCCTCCTGCGCTGACCGCAGGCGGGCCCGGTTCGTGATGTCCGCCGCATACCAGGATCGGTCGGGGAACGTGTCTGGGTGTCAGCGGCGGGTCAGGTCGAGGACAGCGCCCAGGCCACTGGGGCGGCCGGGGTCGGCGGCGGGGAGGACCAGGGCGGCGCAGCCGGCGGCGACGGCACCGGCGTCGGCTGGGGTGTCGCCCACCATCAGTGTCTCCTCCGGGTCGACGCCGAGCAGTCCGCAGGCCCGCCAGAAGATCGCCGGGTCCGGCTTGCAGCGGCCCACCTCGTACGACAGGACGAAGGCGTCGACCAGGTCAGCCAGCCCCCAGGCGTCGAAGAGGGGCCGGATGTCGAAGCCGATGTTGCTGACGACCGCCACCCGCACGCCGGCCTCGCGGAGCGCGGCGAGGGTGGGCGTGGTGTCCGGGTAGGGTATCCAGCCCGCCGGCACCAGCAGGCGCTCGTAGAGCGCCTCGGCGAAGCCGTCGATGCCCGCGTCGACCGTCGCGGCCAAGCCGGTGTAAGCGCCCCGGTGGGCATGCTCGTAGAGATCCCGGTCGGCCCACAACTCGGCCAGGTGGGGCGGTACCCGGGCGGGCAGCGGCCCACCGGCCCGGCCAGCGGTCAGCAGCCGGTCGGCGAGCCCGATGGCGCGCGTCCGGTCCAGCTCGACCCCGCATGCCGCCGCAGCGCCCAGCACCCACTGTCCGGGCTCTTCCACCTGGGCCAACGTGCCGTGGAAGTCGAACAGCACCGCCTTGACAGGCCGACGGGACGCGCCCCGACGGGTGGCCTCGTCGGGGTGGCGCGCGGCGTCGGTCGGTTCGGCATGATCCGGCACGTCGTGCACCCTACCGACCCACTCCGACCGTACTGCCGGACGGCCTTGCCGGGTGCCCGTCAGGGGTACGCACTAATCTTGGGGACATGTCGAGTCCCGCCGAGCGGTACGCCGCGGCGCGCCGCCGGGCCGCCCAGGTCGCACAGTTCCCGGCGTTGGAAGAGTTCACCTCGGATCTGGGGTTCGACCTCGACGACTTCCAGCGGGAGTCGTGTCAGGCCCTGGAGCGGGGCAGCGGCGTGCTGGTCTGCGCGCCGACCGGTGCCGGCAAGACGGTGGTCGGTGAGTTCGCCGTACACTTGGCGCTGCGCGGCACGCCCGGGGAGCCGGCGCCGACCGACGGTGTCCGGCGCAAGTGCTTCTACACCACGCCGATCAAGGCGCTGTCGAACCAGAAGTACCACGATCTGGTCGACCGCTACGGTGCCGAGCAGGTGGGCCTGCTCACCGGGGACAACGCCATCAACGGCGACGCCCCGGTGGTGGTGATGACCACCGAGGTGCTGCGCAACATGCTCTACGCCGGCTCGACCACCCTCGAAGGCCTGGCGTACGTGGTGATGGACGAGGTCCACTACCTGGCCGACCGGTTCCGCGGCGGGGTGTGGGAGGAGGTCATCATCCACCTGCCCGCCTCGGTGACCCTGGTGTCGCTGTCGGCGACGGTCTCCAACGCCGAGGAGTTCGCCGACTGGCTGATCACCGTGCGGGGCGAGACCACCGTGGTGGTCAGCGAGCACCGGCCGGTGCCGCTCTGGCAGCACATGCTGGTCGGCAAGCGGATGTTCGACCTGTTCCATGACGCCGCTGCCGCGCGCAAGCACGACGTGCACCCGGAGTTGCTGCGCTACACCCGGGAGACGGTGCGCCGACTCGACCTGGGCGAGGGACGCTCCGCCGGGCCGGGTGCCGGTCGTCGGGGGCCGCGCTGGCGGGGGCCGATGCGGCCGGACATCGTGGACCGGCTGGACCGCGAGGGTCTGCTGCCGGCGATCCTCTTCATCTTCAGCCGGGCCGGCTGCGATGCCGCGGTGCAGCAGTGCCTCGCCGCCGGGCTGCGGCTGACCTCGCCGGAGGAGCGCGCGGAGATCCGTCGGGTGGTGGAGTCCCGGGTGACGGCGATCCCCGGCGAGGACCTGTCCGTGCTGGGCTACTGGGAGTGGCTCGACGGGCTGGAGCGCGGGCTGGCCGCCCACCACGCGGGGATGCTGCCGGCCTTCAAGGAGGTCGTCGAGGAGTTGTTCGTCCGCGGGCTGGTCAAGGCGGTCTTCGCCACCGAAACGCTTGCCCTGGGCATCAACATGCCGGCCCGATGCGTGGTGCTGGAACGTCTCGTCAAATACAACGGCGAGGCGCACGTCGACCTGACGCCGGGGGAGTACACCCAGCTCACCGGGCGGGCCGGGCGTCGGGGCATCGACGTCGAGGGGCACGCCGTGGTGGTGTGGTCCCCGGAGACCGACCCACGACACGTGGCCGGGTTGGCCTCCACCCGGACGTATCCGCTGCGGTCCAGCTTCCGGCCCTCCTACAACATGGCGGTGAACCTGGTCGGCAGCGTCGGCGCGGAGCCGGCCCGGGCGCTGCTGGAGTCGTCGTTCGCGCAGTTCCAGGCGGACCGGTCGGTGGTCGGCCTGGCCCGGCAGGTGCAGCGCAACACCGAGACCCTTGAGGCGTACGGCGCGGAGGCGGACTGTCACCACGGCGACTTCGACGAGTACTTCGCGCTGCGGGTGGCCATCGCCGACCGGGAGCGGGCCATCGCCCGGCAGGGGCAGAGCCAGCGGCGGGCGGCCGCGGTAACGTCCCTGGAACGGCTGCGGATCGGCGACGTGATCCGGGTGCCGTCGGGGCGCCGGGCCGGCCTGGCAGTGGTGCTCGACCCCGCCACCGGCGGCTTCGGGGAGCCGCGTCCGCTCGTGCTCACCCAGGACCGGTGGGCCGGCCGGATCACCCCCGGTGACTTCACCGCGCCCGCCGAGGTGCTGGCCCGCATCCGGGTGCCGAAGCACTTCAATCCCCGTTCGCCGGCGGACCGTCGGGATCTCGCTGCCGCGGTCAGTGGTACCGGCCTGGACCGGCACTCCCGCCGTGGCGCCCGGTCCCGGCAGTCGGGGGAGGACCACCAGCTGACCCAGCTCCGCGGCGACCTGCGCCGGCACCCCTGCCATGCCTGCCCGGAACGGGAGGAGCACGCCCGGTGGGCGGAGCGCCGGCGGCGGTTGGAGCGCGACACCGAGGAGCTGCGCCAGCGGGTCGCCGGCCGGACGGGGTCGCTGGCGCGCACCTTCGACCGGATCGTCGCTCTGCTCACCACCCGCGGCTACCTCACCGCCGGGGGCGAGGTGACCGATGCCGGGCGGATGCTCGGGCGGATCTGGACGGAGGCGGACCTGCTCGTGGCGGAGTGCCTGCGGCGCGGCGTCTGGGACGGGCTGTCACCGGCCGAGCTGGCCGCCGCGGTCTCCGTGGTGGTCTTCGAGGCACGCCGCGACGTCGACGAGCGGGCCTCGTTGCCGCGTGGCGCGGTCGCCGAGGCGGTCGACGCGACGCTGAAGCTGTGGAGCGAGATCGAGTCCGACGAGGCATCCCGTGGCCTGACCGTCACCCGTGAGCCGGACCTGGGCTTCGCCTGGCCGGTCTACCGCTGGGCCAGGGGCGAGGCATTGGCGAAGGTGCTGGCCAGCGGGCACGAGCTGGACGGCGAGATGCCGGCCGGCGATTTCGTCCGGTGGTCCCGTCAGGTGGTCGACCTGCTCGGCCAACTGGCCGACTCCGGTGGCGCCTCGACGGAGTTGCGGGCTACCGCCCGCCAAGCGATCGGCGCGGTCAACCGGGGGGTCCTGGCATACCATTCACCGGCCTGAACAGCGCTGCGTGAGGGCGAATCGACGCACCGCTACGTTACCGAAGCGCCACGCCCCGCAATACCCTGGGGGCGCTATTGTGCCTGGTGGGGACGTCCCGGATCATGTCATCGGCGCGTGGGCTACGCGTCGGTAGCAGCTCTGGGGGGAGCCACTGTGGCGGACATCAATCATTTTGAGTACGGCTGGATCACACCGGCGCTCAGCTACGCGCTGTCGGTGCTCGGCTCGATCCTCGGTCTGGTCTGCGCCACCCGGATCCGGGCCGCGTCCAGCACCGGGCAGAAGGTCTGGTGGGGAACGCTGGCGGCGTGGGCGATCGGCGGCACCGCCATCTGGACCATGCACTTCATGGCGATGCTCGGCTTCGCCGTGAGCGGCTCCCGGATCCGGTACGACGTGCCGATCACCGTCGCCAGCGCGCTGCTCGCGGTGCTCGCGGTCGGCATCGGGCTGGCGATCGTCGGCACCGGCCGGCTCTCTGCGGTACGGATCGTCGCCGGTGGCCTGTTCACCGGCAGCGGCGTGGCGGCGATGCACTACAGCGGCATGGCCGCGATGCGGCTGGACGGTGACCTGTCCTACGACAACCTCCGGGTGGGCCTGTCGGTGTTGATCGCCGTGGTCGCGGCCACCGTCGCGCTCTGGCTTGCGGTGACCGTCCGCCGTGGGCTGGCGATCCTCGGGTCGGCGCTGGTCATGGGGGTGGCGGTCAACGGGATGCACTTCACCGGGATGAGCGCCCTGTCGGTGCACCTGCACGAGGAGCGCGGCGAGATCGTCGGCGCGGGGGTGGGCACGCTGCTGATCCCGATCGTGCTGTTGGTGATCTTCGGCGTGGTGGGGCTGGTCTACGCCCTGCTCGCCGCGCCCACCGACGAGGACCGCGCCGCGGCCGCGTACCTCGACGCCCGCCAGACGCCGACCGCCGCCGGGCCGCCCGACGTGACCGCGCCCGACCCGGTGGGGCTGCGGGCCCGGTCCACCCTGGCCCGCCCCGGTGCCCAGTTTCCGTCCCGCCGGGACCACCCGCCGCGCTGACCGGTGGCGCGCGGGTGCCTCGGCCGGCTGGCGACCGCCGAGGCACCCGCGCCGGCTCAGCTCAGGACAGGGCCTTGAGGAATGGGCCGTGGCTGCGGCCGAACTCCCACTGGTAGTACCGGTCCCAGTTGATCGACCAGGTCATCAGCCCTCGAAAGTCGGGACTGGTGCCGCTGCGCGGGGTGTAGCTGCCGCAGTTCTGCCCCCGGACCAGGCAGATCACCGCTGACTGGATCCCGGCGGGAGCGAGGTAGCCGTTGCCGGCGCTGACCGAGGACGGCGCACCGAAGGCGACCTGGTTCTCCCGCAACGCGGGGAAGATCCGATCCGGGTTGCCGGCGACCGGGAAGCCGGCGAGCAGCATGTCCGTCATCGCGACGTGGAAGTCGGCACTGCCCATCGTGTGGTACTGGTTGTCCAGGCCCATGATCGGACCGGAGTTGTAGTTCTGCACGTGCAGCACGGTCAGGTCGTCGCGCAACGCGTGGATGACCGGCAGGTACGAACCGGCGCGCGGGTCCTGCCCGCCCCACGGGCCCGGCCCGTAGAACTGGTAGCCGAGTTGGACGAAGAAGGTCTCCGGCGCCATGGTGAGCACGAAGTTCGGGCCGTAGCGCTGCTTGAGTGTCCGGATCGCGGCGATCAGGTTGACCACCACTGGAGTGCTCGGATTGCGGAAGTCGGTGTCGCCGGCGTTGAGGTAGAGAGAGTGGCCCTCGAAGTCGATGTCCAGCCCGTTCAGTCCGTACCGGTCGACGATGGCCGACACCGAGCTTACGAACGTGTCCCGGGCGGCGGTCGTGGTCAGCTGGACCTGCCCGTTCTGGCCGCCGATGGAGAGCAGCACCTTCTTGCCCTGCTGCTGCTTGGCGCGGATCGCCGCGATGAATTCGGCCTCGGTTTCCACGCCTGGGCATTCGCTGACCGGGCAGAGCTGGAACCGGATGTCGCCGGAGGTCACCGAGGTCGGCTCGCCGAAGGCGAGGTTGATGATGTCCCAGTCTGCCGGTACGTCGGCCATCCGCAGGTAACCGGAGCCGTTGGCGAAGCTGGCGTGCAGGTAACCGATGAGGGCACGGCGGGGGATGCCGCCGGCCGGCGGCGTGGTCGGCGGGGCTGTGGTCGGCGGGGCCGTGGTCGGCGGGGCTGTGGTCGGCGGGGCTGTGGTCGGTGGCGTGGTGGTCGGCGGGCTGGTCGGGGTGCCGCCACCGCACGGCGCGCCGTTGAGCTGGCAGTCGGTGGGTGAGCCCGGTCCGGTCGCCAGGAAGCCGAACGAGACCGACGAGCCGGGTGTGAGCGTGCCGTTCCACGACCGGTTGGTGAAGGTGTGCCGCTGGCCGGCGCTGCTGACGGTGGCGTCCCAGTAGGTGCCGAGAGTGGTCCCGGCGGGCAGGCTGAAGGCGACCTGCCAGGAGGTTATGGTGCTGGCACCACCGTTGGTGATGGTGTATCTGCCCTCCCAGCCGGTGCCCCAGTCGGCGGTCTTGACGAAGCCGGCGGTAGGGCCGGCGGCTCTCGCCGGTGTGGCCAGCACGAGCGTGCCGGCGGCGGCGGTGGTCAGGGCCGCGAGGGCGGCCAGCAGCAGATGTCGGGCGGGGCGACGCATCCGGACCTCCCGGGGACGAAGGCCGTCGATCGACGGATGAGCAATTATTAAGTTTGTTTACTGTCGATGTCCAGGGCCGGCTCGGTCCGTCGGGCCGTTGGCTGTGGAACTCGGGTAGCCGGGCTGCCGTGCACGGGCGGCGGTCGACTTCCATCGTGGACGGTTGCGGAAAGTGTCGTACCCGACACCGACGATGTATTCATGGCTGTCCCCGCACTCAACCCGCGAAACGCCCCGGCGCGCTCGCTGCCCCTACGCGAGGCGCGTACCCGACTCAGTCAGCTCGTCGCCATGGCTGAGCTGACCGACACGGTCACCGTCGTCACCCGCGACGGCGACTCCCGACCGGTTGCCGCTATCGTGCCGGCGGGCGCCGCCCGCTCCGTCGCCCAGGCCCGTGCCGACACCGAGCGGCTTGCCGAGGTCACCGCTGGATGGGCCCGGCGCCTTGAGGCGCTGCGTGAGCAGAGCGGTCGTCGACACGCCGCAGAGCTGCGCGTGGTGGCCGCCGCGCTCGCCGAGGTGTGGGCCGAGTTGGATCGACGGGTCGCGCCCGGCGATCCCGCGCTGGCTCGTCTGCGCGCGGCCCACGCGGACCTGCTCGCCGGCTGAGGGCCGGGCCGTCTCGGCGGAGCGTCCGACGTGGCCGCGCCCGCTGTGGGCGCACCCGGCCTGGCGGCCAGGTAGCCCGGGTCACGCTTGGGTAACTGTGGGTCACCCTGTGGGTCTGGTCCGCCACAATGGAGCACTCGCGCTGAGTGGTGGACGGGGGTATCGATGAGCGAGTCCGGTGAACGTGCCGAGGCACCGATCCCTGAGCGGGCCGGCGTATCGGGCACGACCGCACGGGCGCGGCGGTTGCGCCTCGCCGCGTTGCTCCTGCTGCTGGTGGTGCTCGTTGTCGCGGTGGTCCGGGTGGTCGCCGTCGTCGGACCGCCCAGCCGGGAGCAGCTGCGCGAACAGGCCGGTCTTACCGGCAAGCAGGAGCTGTTCATCGGGGTGAAGGACGACCAGCCCGGTGTGTCGCAACGGCTGAAGAACGGCGCCTTCGAGGGCTTCGACATCGAGATCGCCTACATGATCGCCGAAGATCTCGGCTTCGACGCGTCGAGGGTGACCTTCCTGCCCATCGAGAGCGAGGACCGCGCCCGACGACAGGCGCGCACCGCCGACGGCAGGTTCGTCAGCGTCGATCTGGTCGTCGCCTCCTACAGCATCACCAAGCAGCGCCGTGAGCAGGGCGTGATCTTCTCCGCGCCGTACCTGCAGACCGAACAGTCGGTGGTCTCCCTTGCCGAGAGCGATCTTGAGCCGACCAGCTTCCGTGATCTCGCCGGGCGGAAGGTCTGCACCCTTGCCACCTCGACAGCGGAGCGCAACCTGGAGGAGGCCGGCGCGCTTGCCCACGGCCGCAATCGGATCAGCGAGTGCATCCAGGAGCTGTACGACGGCGAGGTCGACGCGGTGACCAGCGATGCGGCCATTCTGGCTGGCTTCGTGGCACCCCGCCTGCCCGGTGCGGACTCGTCGCCGATGATCGAGCTGACGGATCCCCAGCCGTTGCGCCACTCGGACCTCGGCGCCGACGGCGACGAGCTGTGGGGCGTGAACACCGGCCCCAAGCCGGCGATGCGAGATCTCGTCAACCTGTCGCTACAGGAGTCGCGGACCGGTCGCAACGGCATGCGATGGCGGGCGGCCTTCGAGAAGTACTTCGCCTCCGCGCAACGTTACAACGACCCGCAGCAGGTCGCGGTCGATCGGCAGCCGGAGCCGTGGCCGGAGGATGAGGTGGAGGTGCGGCAGTGGCCGTGGGAGAGGTTCGCACTGCCGTACCCGCACCGACCACGGCCGGGGCCGCCGCCCGCCGCCGCCCGGGGGCGCGCCAGGCGCAGCAGTGGCTGCTGACCCTGCTGCCCGCCTTCCCGGTGCTGCTGCTGGTGCTGCGGCTGTGGCGGCTCAGCCGGCAGGACATGTCGACGATGTTGCTGCTGGTGCAGTACGTCAGCCCGCTGGGGCTGCTCAGCGCTCTGCTCATCGCCCTGGTCTGGGCGGTGCCGCTGGTGGTGCTGGTGCCCGCCGTGCTCGGCCGACTGCTGCAGGTCAGCGCACCCGACCGGTTCGACCCCGAGCGTTCGCTGTTGGCCTACGCCACCTCGCGTACACCGGACTGGGTGCTGGTGGCGACGGCCGTCCTCGCCGCCCTCACCTGGCAGCTGCGATTCCTGCCGGCGCTGGCGATGCTGCTGGTGTGGCTGGTCGCCCTGCACACCCGCACCCGGTTCCCGGACCGGCCGCGGCTGTTGACGGCCACCGGCGTGATCCTGCCGGTGGCCGTCGCCGCGGCCTGCTACGCCTGGTTCGGCCCGGCCATCTGGGCGGCCGTGAGCCACGGTGAACTGGCCACCGCCGTGTTGCTGGCGCTCCCGCCGACCGGCGCGCTGGTGCTGACCGGGCCGGTGCCGACCCGGATCGCCCCGACGGTGACCCGCACGCTCACCTACACGGCCGGCGCGCTGATGCCGTTCGTGATGGGGGCGGTGTTCCTGCGGGTGCCGCTGCTGCCGGCGGTGGCCGTCGAGGTCGGCGAACCGGTCACCCGGGAGATCGTCCTGGGTGAGGCGGTGACGGTGACCGACAAGATGACCATTGTGCTGGACCGTTCCGGCGCGGTCCGGTTCCTGCCCAACGACACGGTCCGGGGGCAGGTGCTGTGCCCCGACGCCGGGCGGACGCCAACGAGCCGGATCGAGGTGGCCGGCTGGCCGGCGGAGGACACCGCGCTGGACTGGTCGATGCCCCGCCGCCCGGTCGGGTCCCCGGATCCGCGCTGCGCCGGCCTGGTGCCGACCGCGCCGTGAGGCCTTCGGTGCCGCCCGAGGCCATCACCTGCCCGGCGATCCGCTCCCACCCGCCCGCCCGGCGGCCGGCTCAGCCGCGCCCGTACCGTCCCTTGAGCCGGCGGCCCAGCTCGCGGGCGATTTCCCGGTTGGCGTCGCGTTCGGCGAGCGCCTGCCGTTTGTCATACGACCGGCGGCCCCTGGCCAGGCCAAGTTCGAGCTTCGCCCAGCCGCCGGAGAAGTACATCGACAACGGCACCAGGGTGATGCCGCCCTCGCGGGTCTGCGCCAGGATGCGGGCGATCTCCACCCGGCGAAGCAGCAGCTTGCGGGTACGCCGGGGCGCGTGGTTGGTCCAGGTGCCGTAGCCGTACTCCGCGATGTGCAGCCCGTACAGCATGATCTCCCCGTCGCGTTCCTGGGCGAAGGCGTCCACCAGCGAGACCCGGCCCTCGCGCAGCGACTTGACCTCGGTGCCGGCCAGCACGATCCCCGCCTCGTAGGTCTTGAGGACCGTGTAGTCGTGGCGGGCCTTGCGGTTCGAGGCGATCAGTGTCCGCTCGGCGTCGCGGGAGGTGCCCATCCGGCGAAGGATATCCCGTGCCGCTGCGGGCGGGACAGGCTCACCCGGGACCGCCCGGTTCCGGCGGCCTGTCGCGCAGCCGGCCGGCCAGATCAGCTACCGCGGCCTCGAACCGAGGATCGGACTCGCCGGGCCAGTGCCCGACGATCTCGGGCGGGACGCTGTCTCCCGGTGGGGGCACGACGTCCCACGGGTCGCGCAGCCGGCGGTCGACGGTGAGAGCCGGATCGGGCGTCGCCGGCCGCCGGCCCGCTCGGTGTGGTGAGAAGACCCAGCCGCCGATCGGGTCGGTGTCGCGCCACAGGTTCAGCCACCGCCAGTTGACCCGCTCGCCGACCTCGCGCAGCACCTTCTCGTCGATGAACGCCGGGAAGAGCCGCGCGTAGAGCCGGCGCAGCGGTGAGCCGTACGTCAGCAGGGCCAGTCGACCGCACACCTCGGGTGGCAGCTGGAGCACGGTGGCGGCGAGCAGCACCGAGCCGTGGCTGTGCCCGGTCAGGAGTACCCCGTGACCCTGCTCGGTGAGGTGGACGATGCGCCGGCTCAGCTCCGGTACCGCCCGCTCGGCATAACAGGGCGGCGCGAAGGGGTGGGCGGCCCGTGGCCAGAAGGTGCCCAGGTCCCAGAGGATGCCGACGTGCCGGCGGAACGCCGCCGTGCGGTAGGCGAAGATGCCGCCGACGAGCAGGGCGAGTACCACCGCCGAGATGAGCAGGCTGCCCACCTGGAGGCCGAACACGGTCGCCGCCGCCGGTATCCCGGTCAATCGTTCGACCACCGTCGGCGGTGCCAGCCGAAGCATTCCGAGCAGGCTGGTGGGCATGCCCGCGCCGACGACGCAGCCGTACACCACGGCGACCACCTCCACGCGTTCGGTGAGCCGGGCTCGGGCGATCATCCGCTCGACCTGGCGCAACCGGTACTGGGCCTGTGGCGGAGCGTCGGGGTGGTCGCGCGCCACGATGGCGCGTGCGATTCGGATCCGCCCGGGGCGGGTGGCCAGGGTGACGACGACCGCCGCTGCCAGTGTGCAGGCGGCGGCCACGAGGAAGACGAAGATGGCCCACTTGTAGCCCAGCGGGGGGCCGATCTCCGACTCCGAGTCGGCGGCGGCGCGCCGGTTGAGCAGGTCGGCGACCTTGTACACGAGGTCGGCGGAGATCGCGACCGCCAGCCCGGTGGCGGCGGCGGCGATGACCGGGGCACCAAGCCCCCGCAACGAGCCGGTGCCGGTGCCGGTGCGGCGCCGGCTGCGGCTGGCCAGCGCCACCGTACCGAGTACGACCAGCAGCACCGCCTGGACGAGGATGATCAGGCCGACCAGCATGGCGTAGCCGGGCAGTCCGTCACGTACCCGCCAGGGCGTGGGGTCGAGGGTCACGGCGGCCAGCACCAGTGGGGTGAGCGCGACGGCGGTGCTGCGCAGCCCGCCCGCCAGCCGGTCCACCAGTGGATGGGGCGCCGGCGTGTCGATCAACGGGTGCGCGCAGAGCAGGGCCGTACAGGCGATCAGCACCAGTGCGGCGAACGCGGCCAGCGCGACGCTGACGGTCGACGGGCCCGAGACGATCCGGGCGATGAGCAGTCCGAGACTGAGCGTGGCGAAGCCGGCGGCGACGTGCAGCGCGCACAGGCGGCTCACCGTCGGTGCACCATCCCACTGGCCGACCGCGCTGAGCTGGTGCGCGCCCGAGGTGGTGGTGGGCGTGCGAAAGGCGGCGAAGTTGTGGGCCGGCCGAGCGGCGAGGCGCCAGAGTAGGCCGAGCGCGGCGGCTGGCAGCAGCGCGAACACCGCCAGGGTCAGACCGGTGGGGCGGTCACCGAGCCAGGACAGGTATGGGCGGCCGGCCAGGCAGTGCGGATTGGGCAGACACCGCCAGGCGATCAGATCGAGTGACACGCCCATTGCCGCGAGGACGTACAGCATGGTCAGGGTGAGGGCGAGCAGCCGACACACCGCCTTGAGCCCCGCACCGGCGGTGCCCCGATATGGCGGGCGCATCCAGATCGCCACGTTGCAGAGCATGAAGGGGAGCAGAAAGACCAGGGACAAGGTGCGGGAGATGGTGCCGGAGGGCAGGTCACTCCACCGGTACGCCTCCATGGTCACACCGCTCGGGCCTTGGGTGTCCGGGTAGCCGGGACGTGGGCGGTAGAACCCGCCGTTGCGGTCACCGGCGACCTGGTGGCTGTGCGGGCGGTCCAGGATCTGCTCCGCTCCGGCGCCGGACACGCCGTGCACCCGCAACTCCACGACGTCGTCCGACGTCCCCGGCCCACTGGTCATCGGCCCCCCGAAAGGTGTCTGCTCGCCGGCACCGGCCCGCCCGCCAGACCGCCGCGACCGCCTCGTGCCCGCCGCCGGCCCGGCTCCGGCGTACCCGTCTACCCGGCCCGAGGCCGGACACGCCTGCCGGACGGATCGCACGGACCGGAAGGGGCGGCCGGTGGAGCTGGACCCGGCTGACCCGCTCAGTCCCGCTGGCGGGCGAAGAAGTCGTCCAGTACCTGGGTGTGGGTGGAGAACGCCAGCTCGGTCGGCTCGGTCAGCACCAGCCATTCGGTGGCCTCCGCCGTCGGCGCCGACGGCGGCAGCTCGTCTGCCGGGCGTACCGGTAGCATTCCGAAGATCATTATGGTGCCGCCAGCCGGCGCGCTGTGCACCGCGATCAGTTCGGCTCCGGCCGCATCGGCGTGCAGCCCGGTCTCCTCGCGCAGCTCGCGGACCAGCGCGTCCCGCCACTCCTCGCCGTACTCGATGAAGCCGCCGGGCAGCGCGAGCAGCCCGCGCGCCGGCTCGATGTCCCGCCGGACCACGACCACGCCGAGGCCGGTGGCCGTCCGCACCGGCGCCACCGCCACCGCCACCGGCAGCGGGTTGCGCCAGACCGTGCCGCCGCAGGTCGGGCAGGCGCGAGGCCAGGTGGCCTCCGCCGGATAGGCCGAGCCGCAGTACGAGCAGTGTGAGTGCGCCACGCCGGTCATGCGCCAGCACGTTACCCGGCGGACGCCCAGCGCCGCCGGTCGACGTGGCGGCGCGGGATCAGCCCTGCGGTGCGGCGGTGTAGAAGGCCGTCGTCCGGTCGGCGGCGGCGCGGGCCTCGTCGGCGCTGGTGCCGGCGGCGAGGTTCACCTCGTACCATCGCTCGCTGCTGGCCGCCATGAACTGACGACTGCTCTCGGAGCCCATCCAGTCGGGATTCTGCTCGGGCGGGACCCCGCCGCCCTCGCCGGCCAGTTCGGCGGCGAGGCCGAGCAGCGTCACGTCCCAGCCGACGCCGGCAGCGCCGGGACCGAACTGGCGCCAGAAGTCGTCGTTGACGTGGGCCACGTGCTCCAACTGGAACCGGGTGCGCCCGTCGTCGGTCGGGTCCAGGCGGACCTCGATCCAGCTGATCTCGCCGCCGAACTCCCAGGTGGCGGCGAACGACTTCGGTGGGTCGCACCGCTCGACGGTGCCGCTCGCGTTGCCCTCCACCTGGTAACGGCCGTGCAGTCTCAGCTCACCGGAGACGGGTGAGAACCACCGGGGCAGCCGCTCGGGGTTGGTGCAGGCGTCCCAGATGTCGTCCAGGGGCGCGTCGTAGGTCTGGCTGATGGTCATCACCCGCGCCTCACCCGCAGCCAGCGTACGGCTGCCGAGCTGGCGCGCAACGGCGCTGATCTGGGCGGTGGCATCGATCATGGCGGTCTCCTGTTTCTCGATCACTGTGCCTGGTCGCGTCGTTCGCGCTTGCCTCGGGCGAGCTCGGTGGCGAGAGCGTGCAGCGGTGGTGTCCAGAACCTGCGGAAGCCGTCGAGCCACTGGTCGACCTCCCGTAGCGGGCGCGGGTCCACGGCGTAGAGCCGGCGCGTCCCCGCCGGCCGGACGGTGGCGAAGCCGTTGTCCCGCAGCACCTTCAGGTGTTGGGAGACGGCGGGCTGCGAGATGCCGAACTCGGCCCGGATCACGTCGCTGATGCCGCCCGAGGTCAGCTCACCGTCGGCGAGCAGCTCCAAGATCCGCCGCCGGACCGGGTCGCCGAGCACGTCGAAGGCATGCACACGCCGATTATGTCAGCAGCAGCTTATATAAGCAAGGGCTGGCATATGATCAGGGTGTTGCGGCCCGGGCGTTGCCGATCGCGTCCTTGCGGCCCCAGCGGCCCGGGATGTCGAGCAGTTCGATCCGGCCGAAGCGCGGCGGGATCGCCGGTTGCACCACCAGATGCTCGCCGTAGGGCTCCATGCCGAGCAGGGTCCGCAGCAGCAGGAAGGTGGCGCCGGTCGCGGCCGCCTGCGGGCTGTTCGCCGCCGGGTACGGCACGGGGTAGCGGGTCAGGTCCCGGTCGTAGCCGGCGAAGGCCTCCGGCATCCGGCCGGCAAAGTGCGGGGCCGCCCCGATGAGGGCCTCGGCGATGATCCCCGCCTCCTTGACGAAGCCGTACCGCCGCAGTCCGAGGGCGATCAGCGAGTTGTCGAACGGCCACACGGTGCCCACGTGGTAGCCGAGCGGGTTGTAGCGGACCTGGCCGGTCGCCAGCGTCCGCACCCCCCAGCCGGAGAAGAGCCGCGGCCCGAGCAGATGGGCGGCGACCGCCGCGGCCCGTGACTCGTCCACGATCCCGCTCCACAACAGGTGGCCCATGTTCGACGCCAGCGCGTCCACCTGGTCACCGTCGGGGCCGAGCGCCAGTGCGTAGTATTCGCTGCCGTCGATCCAGAAGTCCCGGTTGAACCGCTCCTTGAGCTGCGCCGCCTCGCGCTCCAACCGGTCGGCGTACGCCGGGTCGCCCCAGAACTGGCGGGCCAACCGGGCGCCGCGCAGCTTGGCGTCGTACGCGTAGCCCTGCAACTCGCAGGTGGCGCGCGGCAGCCCGGGCAGCCGGCCGTCGCGGTAGCAGATCGCCTCCGGTGAGTCCTTCCAGCCGTGGTTCTGCGCCCCACTGCGCTCGTTGCGCGGCTGGTACCAGAGGTAGCCATCGCCGCGCAGGTCGCCGTACTCGTCGATCCAGTGCAGCGCCGCGCGGCTCGCCTCCTCCAGGTCGCGGACCAGTGCGGCGTCGCCGGTCCAGCGTTCGTACTCGTCGAGCAACACCAGGAACAGCGGTGTCACGTCCGCCCCGCCGAAGTACGGCGACTGGGGTCGCTCCTCGAAGGCGGCCATCTCGCCGTACCGGAACTCGTTGAGCATCTTGCCGGGTTCCTCGTCCCGGAAGTCGTCGAGCACCGTGCCCTGATCGAGGGCGAGCAGGCGCAGCGTGGTGGCCGCCATCCGGGGGACGAAGGGCAGCGTCTGGAAGCAGGTGAGAATGTTGTCCCGGCCGATGATGGTGGCCGACCAGGGCAGCCCCGCCGCGAGCATGGTCTCGTGCGGCAGTGCCAGCGGGGAGAAGCGTAGACCGGCGAGGTCGACCAGTCCCCGCCGGTACGTCATGGTCAACGGCTCCCAGTCGCAGTGCAACCGGGGCGCTTCGTCGAGCCACTGCCCCAGGTCATGGCGCAGTTGCATCGTTGCCTGGCCCTGCGGATGCCGTAACCGGCTCCGCACGTCCTGCCCGTCCGGGCGCAGCACCATGCTCTTGACCTGGAGCGTCGTGCCCCATTTTCCCTGCCGGTCCAGCCGGACCCGGAAGGTCAGCCCCCGCTCGTCGAGATCGGCCGGCTCGCTGGTGGAGATGTCGGTGACCCGGTGGAACTTGTCCCTCCGGTAGCCCAGCCGCAGGCAGTCGTCGGACACCTCCCGGTAGCCCCGCAGGGTCGAATCCCGTGGCCAGACCACCTGGTAGACGGGGGCGAAGTCGCTGTCGGCGTCGATCCGCAGGACATGGTCGACGGGCTCGTCGGTGTGGTTGAGCAGGGTGAGGCGTTCGATGAAGGCGCTGCCGGAGATCCACCGGTCGCGGATCACCGAGACCTTCGCGTCCACGTAGTGGGTCGGACTGCCGGGGACCAGGAAGAAGCGGATCTGGTTGCAGCTCGGCTCGTGCACGGCCAGCGGGTGCAGCCGCTCGCCGTCGAGTCTCAGCCGCCAGGTGGACAGGAAGCGGGTGTCGAAGGCGAAGAAGCCACTCGGATTCCTGAGGCTGAAGGCCATGTCCCCGTTGTCCTCGCTGAGCGCGAAGATGTTCCCGTCGAGGATGCGGACCAGCTTCTTCACCGTGGCTCCCCATCCGTGGCCGATCTCCGGTTGCTGGCGACGGTCCGAGGATGACGGGCTCCGGGCGGTGGCGCGAACAGTCGCTCCAGCATGATCACGAAACGGAACTCGCCATCGGCGGTGAAGTCGTTACGCAGCCAGGCCGGCAGCGGCTTCACGTCGCCGTGCGCCATCCGGAGGAAGAGTGCCTCGTCGGTGTAGATCACGGTGTCCGCGTCGTCCGCGCCGCCGCGGGACACTTCGATCAGGCCCCTGTCGATGGTGACCAGCCAGTGGTCCACCCGGTCGGGGTAATGCAGGTCGAAGCGGACGCTGCCGGAGACCTGGCGCAGCATCCGCCCTCCGCCTCTGGCGAGACCGTCGAAGAAGTCGCCTACCGCAGCCGACACCGCACCACCTCCTACCGGTCCGCACCCGGCTGACGGGGCTGGTACCGGCGGCCGACCCGACGTGGCCGCAGCGCCGGTGCAGCTTGCCCTCCGCCGAACTTTAGTGGCTTTGATTCGTTCTCATACTGATCTGCGGCAGTAAGAACCTTTTCAGGTGCTCTCAGGGTGCGCCGGTGGGTAGTCTCCCCAACACCTCGGCGGCGGCGCGTTCGCCCGCCTCGATCGCCCCGTCGAGGTAGCCGGTCCAGCGGGTCGCGGTCTCCGTACCGGCCCAGTGGATTCGACCCACCGCCGGGCGCAGCCACGGCCCGTACTGCCGCCAGGAGCCGGGGGTCAGCGCGCCGCAGAAGCAGCCCCGGGTCCACGGATCGGCCGACCAGTCGTACTCGATGACCTCCTCGGCATGCCGCGCGGCCGGGCCGACGATCACGGTCAGCGCGTCGAGCAGGGCCGCCCTGCGGGCCGGCGGCGTCATGGCACGCAGCGCGTTCGCCTCCACGCCGTAGCTGAACGCGGTCAGCACGCCGCGCGACGAGGTGGGCGTGCTGTTGTCGACGGTCTCCACGACCGGCCCGTCGGAGCAGGTGGCCACGCCGGACCGGCCGTCGGCCCGCCAGAACGGCTCCGGGTAGACCGCGTGCACCTTGAACGCCGACCCCATCGGCATCCGCTGGGTCAGCCCGTCGCGCAGCGCGGGCAGCGCCGGGGCGTACCGGATGCGACCGGCCAGGGTCGGTGGCACCGCGACCACCACGGCCGCGGCGTCGAAGCGTTCGGCGTCGGTGTACACCACCACTGCCGCCCGGTCCTGCTCGATCGCGACCACCGGCGCGGCCAGCCGGACCACGTCCGGCCCGAGCGCGGCGGCCATCGCCTCGGCCAGGGCGGCCGGTCCGCCGACGATCCGATCCTGCTGCGCTCCGCCGGCCATTCGCAGCAGCGCACCGGACCCACCGCCGCTACGCAGGTAGAAGGCCATCTGCAGGACGGACACCTCGTCCGCGGAGGTGGCCAGCAGCCCACCGGCGAGCAGCCGGCCGAGGTAGCGGGCGGTGACCGGATCCGGCGCGGTCGCCGCCAGCCAGCCGCCCAGGGTGATCCGATCCCAACGGACCGCCTCCGGCGCGGTCCACGGCGCGGCCGGGTCCAGCCGTGCGGCGTAGCCGTCCAGCAGTTCGACGACCCGGGCCGTCGGCTCCGGCGCCGCGTCCCGCCGCGCACCGTCCCAGATCACCGTCGAGCCGCCGTACGCGGGGGACGGAAACGTGCCCAGCGCGTACCGCCGTACGAGGGCGTTGACCCGGTCCTGACCGGGGCCGATCCACTGCGCGCCCAGATCGAGCTGGGTGCCGTCGTCGAGCCACCGGGTCAACGCCCGCCCACCGACCCGGTCCCGGGCCTCCAGCACCCGCACCCGCCTGCCGGCCCGGACGAGGCTCAGCGCGGCGGCGAGGCCGGAGAACCCGGCCCCCACCACGAGTGCGTCGGTCATGCGTCGGCCTACCCGCATTCGACCGGGATATTGAACCTGTCCCGGATTCCCCGGCCCGGACAGATTGCCGTTGGTTTCCGGCGGGTGCCCGCCTATGGTTGTTCGATGCCTACCGCCGCGCTGCTCGCCCGCGCCGCCGTCGCCACCGCGACGTCGGCCGCCCCGGGCTCCGCGGCGACCCGATCGGGTCGGATCCTGGCGCGGGCCGGTCACGGCCAGCCGCGCCCCGCCGGCCGGAGCCCTCCGGAATCCGTCCATCGAACAGGGACGGCCAGGGGCGAAGCGGATAGCTTCGGCCCTTTTCTTTTTCCGAAGGGATCCGAGATGAGTACCGGTACCGGCATCTACGACCAGCAGTGGCTCACCGAACTCCAGGTGACGCTGACCGACGAGTTCAAGGCTCAGACGGCTCGACTGACCCAGTTGACGGCCGACACCGGCGATCCGGCGGAGGCGCACACCAACGCGGCGATGATCGCCGCCACCCGGCAGAGCCTCGACCAGATCTCCGGGGCGCTGCGGCGCCTGAGCACCGGCAGCTACGGCAGCTGCGAGAAGTGCGGCACGGCGATCCCGCGGGAGCGCCTGGAGATCCTGCCGCACGCCCGATTCTGCGTGCCCTGTCAGCAGCGGCAGAACCGCTGACGCCAGGCCGACCGCCGCAACCGCCCTGGGTGTCCTGTCCATGGACGTTGGTGACGCTTCGGGCATCTGGTCGAAGTCCTCGGCTGGGCCGAGGACTTCGACACAGGGCCTACCGCTGCGGCGGCCGGTGCGGGCTGGCCCCGGGCGGCTCGGGCGGGCCGGCCGCTCCCGTGATCAGACTGGCGGTGACGGTCGCGGTCATGCCGTCGTGCCGGCGGGTGAGCGTCAACGCTCCGGTCAGGTGGTGGGCGAGCCAGAGCCCCCGCCCGCCCGGCGTGTTCGTCGCCGGCAGGTTGACCGCCAGGTCCGCGTCGTGTTGGCGGCCGTGATCGGTCACCTCGCAGACGAGCAGGTCGGCCTGCCGGAACAGCTCGAGCCGGCCGTGGCCCCCGCCGTGCAGCACGGCGTTGGTGACCAGCTCATGCACGGCCAGGACGAGATCCTCGGCGGTGTCGCCGGTCAGACCTGCGGCGGCGATCCGAGCGGCGAGCAGGTGCCGCAACGCGGTCACCGTCTGGGCGGTGAACGCCTCGGACAGCAGGGAAGTCACCTCTCCGCCGCCGGAAAACGGGCCGCTGGGGCCCCGGGCGTCCGGCGGGCCGAGGTTGCTCATGCAGGCAGGTTACGTCGTCCGCCGGCATCCGCGACCTTTGCCGAGGGGCAACGATCCGGCGCTGCGGCCCGGCCGACCGGGCCGAACCCGGTGCGGCGGCGCAGGGCGAGTGCGTCGGCCCGGGCCCGATCAGCGTCCAGCGCCGCCGGGCGGGCCACCGTCACATCCGCCGCCCTCCACCGACCTCCGACCGAAGGAACGCCCGAGGTGACGTACCTCCTCCTCCATCTGGTCGGCCAGCTCGGCGCCGCCGAACCGGGTGATCAACGCGTCGGAGAAGCCGCTGGTCACCACCGGTCGTAGGGCCTGGACCAGGGCGATCGAGCGCGGCACGTAAACCTTGCGTCGGCGCCGCTCGATGCCGCGCAGCAGCGCCTCGGCGCACCGCTGCACGCTGACCACGGTGTTCAGCGGCCAGGGCAGTTTGCGCTGGGCGGCCCGGAAGGACGCGAGGTCGTCGCGGATGTCCCGGACCAGGTCGGTGTCGATCCAGATCGGGTGGGCGGTGCCGACGGTGAGCCCGCGCCGGCGGTTCTCCAGGCGCAGCACGTTGCCGAACTGCTCGACACCCGCCTTCGACGCGCAGTACGCGGCCATCCCCGGCATGGCGGCGAAGGCCGCCGCCGACGACACGATCAGCACGTGACCGCGGGCGGCGAGCAGCTGCGGCAGTGCCGCGCTGACGGTGCGGACCACGCCGGTGAGGTTCACCTCGATGGTGCGGACCAGCGCCTCGACCGGGCCGCCCGCGACGGTGCCGAGATTGGCGATGCCCGCGTTGGCCACCACCACGTCGACGCCGCCGTACCGCTGCACAGTGGAGGCGACCGCGTCGTCCAGCCCGGCCTGGTCGGTGACGTCGCACTCGTACCAGTGCCCGTCCAGGTCGGCGGCGAGCTGTCGCAGCAGCACCGGTTCCAGGCCGACCACAGCGACCCGGGCACCACGCGCGGCGGCGGCCCGGGCGAGTTCGGCGCCGATGCCTCGGGCGGCGCCGGTGATCAGGATGGTCCGGCCGCGAAGGTCATACCGCATCGGCGCGCTCCAGGTGGTCGCGGTCTGCGCCACCGATGGTGACGGTGACGCACATGGTGGTGGGCGGGGACGGTCGCCGCGCAGCCGCCAACGGTAGCCGGTGCCGTTCGGCATGGCATCCGTGGCGGACATCGGGTTGCCTATCGGAGAGGATCGACCCGACGACCACGACAAGGAGACCCCCGCATGGCTGACTTCGTCGGCGCCGTGGACCAGGGCACCACCAGCACCCGATTCATGATCTTCGACCACGGTGGCAACGAGGTCGGTCGCCACCAGCTCGAACACCAGCAGATCCTGCCGCGGGCCGGGTGGGTCGAGCACAACCCCCTGGAGATCTGGGAACGGACCCAGACCGTCGTGCGTACCGCGCTGAACACGCACAGCCTGGCCGCGTCCGACCTGGCGGCGCTCGGCATCACCAACCAGCGCGAGACGACGGTGGTGTGGAACCGGCGTACCGGCCGGCCCTACTACAACGCCATCGTCTGGCAGGACACCCGCACCGACCGGATCGCCTCGGCGCTGGAGCGCGACGGTCGTGGCGAGGTCATCCGGCGTAAGGCGGGACTACCGCCGGCGACCTACTTCTCCGGCGGCAAGATCCAGTGGATTCTGGAGAACGTCGACGGGGTGCGGGAGGCCGCCGAGCGCGGCGAGGCGGTCTTCGGCAACACCGACACCTGGCTGCTGTGGCACCTCACCGGCGGCAGCGACGGCGGCGCCCACGTCACCGATCCCACCAACGCCAGCCGCACCATGTTGATGAACCTGGAGACGCTGGACTGGGACGACGAACTGCTGTCCTTCTTCGACATCCCCCGCGTGATGCTGCCGCGGATCGTCCCGTCGTCCGACCCGTTGGCCTACGGCGTCACCCTGCCGAACGGCCCGTTCGCCGGCCCGGTCCGGATCACCGGCGATCTGGGTGACCAGCAGGCCGCCACCGTCGGGCAGGTCTGCTTCGCGCCGGGCGAGGCGAAGAACACCTACGGTACGGGCAACTTCATGCTGCTCAACACCGGCCCTGAGATCGTCCGGTCGAAGGCCGGGCTGCTCACCACCGTCTGCTACCAGTTCGCCGGTCAACCGCCGGTGTACGCCCTCGAGGGCTCCATCGCGGTCACCGGCTCGGCGGTGCAGTGGCTGCGTGACCAACTGAAGATCATCAGCAGTGCCGGGCAGAGCGAGGATCTCGCCCGCCAGGTCGCCGACAACGGCGGGGTCTACTTCGTGCCCGCCTTCTCCGGCCTGTTCGCCCCCTACTGGCGCTCCGACGCCCGGGGCGCCATCGTCGGTCTGTCCCGCTACAACACCGACGCGCACATCGCCCGCGCCACCCTGGAGGCGATCTGCTACCAGAGCCGGGACGTGGCCGAGGCCATGGCGCAGGACTCCGGCGTACGCCTGGAGTGCCTCAAGGTCGACGGCGGCGTCACGGTCAACGACCTGTGCATGCAGTTGCAGGCGGACATCCTCGGTGTGCCGGTCAGCCGGCCGGTGGTCGCGGAGACCACCGCCCTCGGCGCGGCCTACGCCGCCGGACTGGCCGTCGACTTCTGGCGGGACACCGACGAGCTACGGGAGAACTGGAACGAGAGCCGGCGCTGGCAGCCGTCCTGGTCGTCGGAGCAGCGCGCGGACGGCTACGCCGGCTGGCAGAAGGCGGTGCGGCGCACACTCGACTGGGTCGACGTCGACTGACGCCGCACCGCGAACGGTCGACGTCCGCGGTGCGGTGCCGTGGAGCTGTCGTGGCGGGCACCCAGGACGGTCGTGATGCGACCACGTCTCGTGGACACGCCGTCACCGTGCGGCTACCTGCTCGCTCCCGGGATGTCCGGTCGGTCTGCTTTAGCATGCCGATGTCCGGCATCGGCCGGCGGTGGGCAGGGGAGGGGCGGCCATGCGGATCACCCGCGTGATCATGGCGATGGTGGTGCTGTCGGCCGGCGTGCTGGCGGGGGCGGCGCGCGAGGCGTCACCGTTCGTCGTGGTCAACGGGTCGATCCAACCGTCGACCGGTACGCCGGAGCCGCCGTCGGGCACCCACGCCACCCTGTGGCACAACGCCAGCTACGCCACCACCACCGTGCGGGGCGCCGGCCGACTGGTGATCGGGGCGATCGGCGAGCACTGCGACGGCTGGCCCACCATCCGGGTGAGCACGACCGGCGGCCCGATCGGTGAGGTCACCATCACCAGCGGCACCGACTACGGCGGTTACGCCCTGGGCCCGCAGCTCGCCGAGGGCCGGTACGACATCCGGATCGAGCTGGTGAACGACCGGTACACGAGCGAGTGCGACCGCAACGCGCACCTGGCGTACGCCCGGATGCAGCCGCTGTCGCCGGTCGACACCACGTTCGGTTTCGCCGTGGTGCCGGACACCCAGGAGGAGGTGCTCAGCGCGACGGACACCCGACTACGCCAGCGCGTCGACTGGCTGGTCGCCCAGCGGAGCGTGCTCGACCTGCGTTTCGTCGCGCACGTCGGCGACGTCGTCAACTACGACACACCCGACCATGTGCAGTACGAGCGTGCTCGTACCGCGTTGCGCCCGCTGGAGGCGGCCGGTGTGCCGTACACGCTGGCCGTCGGCAACCACGACACCCAGGCCGCCGGCCCCGAGGGAGAGCTGCGCAGCCCCGCCGGCCAGTTGCTGCGCGACACCACGGTCTTCAACCGGTACTTCACCGCGGGGCGGTTCGGGGCGGTGCGGGGTCAGTTCGAGGCCGGCAAGGTGGACAACGGATACGCCACCTATACCGCCGGTGGGCTCCGGTGGCTGGTGCTGACCCTGGAACTGTGGCCCCGCCGGGCTGCCGTCGCGTGGGCGCAGCGGGTGGTCGCCGCCCACCCGCAGCACAACGTGCTCATCGTCACCCATCACTATCTTGAGAGCGACGCCACCATCGGTCAGGGTCCGGGCTACGGCTCCACCAGCCCGCAGTACCTCTTCGACAACCTGGTGCGACGCTATCCCAACATCCGGTTCGTCTTTTCCGGACACACCGGTACCGCGGCGTCCCGGGTGGACACCGGGGAGCACGGCAACCGGATCCACTCCTTCCTGCAGACCTTCCACTCCCGCCGCACCAACCCGGTCCGGCTGGTCGAGGTCGACACGGCGGCGGACTCGCTGCGTACCTGGATCTACGCGCCGCACACCGACGAGAACTTCCCGGCGTACGGCCGCTCGTACCCCGACCTCGGCCTGATCCGCTGAGTACCGGCGCGGGGCGGCGGCACCCCCCGGCAACCGTCTTGAAATTATCTTAAAACCGTCTCGTTATTGTCTGACGTTTCGAGGTGTCGGTAGAGCGTCGCCCTCGACACGCCGAACTCGGTGGCGATCTCGTCGGCCGAATGGGTGCCGGCCAGGTGCATGACCCGGGCGGCCCGTACCTGTTCCGGGCTCATCGACCGTGGTCGGCCCGGCCGTCGTCGGCCCACCCGGGCCGTCGACGCAGAGCCCCCGCCGTCGGTGGGTGTCTCGCTGTCGGTGGGCGTCGCGCCGTCGACTGCCGTCGCGCCGGCGGTGGGCGTCGCGCCGGCGGCGGGGGCCGGCTCGACCAGCAGGCGGCGGACGCCGTCGAGCATGTCCGCCCGAAGCACCGGCGCGGGTACGTCCAGCAGGAACACCACCGGGTCGCTGCACATGGCGATCGCCTGCACGCCGCGTACCCGCTCCCGCCGACCGGCGTCCGGGCCGGCGACGATCTCGTTGGCCCGCATCGCGATCCGCACCAGCCGGTGATAGGTGCTGCCCCGTTCGACCAGTGCGAGGTCGTGGTAGAGCATGCCGAGCGAGCCACGATGGGCGAGCATGGTGTCCACCCAGCCCTCCAGCAGGGTCCATCTGGCCCGTTGTGGCGGCAGTGCCCCCGCATCGTCCAACAGGGACTCCAGGTCGAACAGCAGCGGTTCGGCCAGTGCGCTGAGCAGATGTGCCTTGCTGGGGAAGTGGTACAGGATCGCGGCCTTGGTCAGGCGCAGCCGCTCGGCGATCTGCCGCAGCGAGGTCCGCTGATAGCCCTGTGCGGCGAAGAGGTCGAGCGCGGCACGCAGGATCCGGCTCCGGGTGCCGTCGTTCTCCTCCCAGGTCATGGCGTTCAGCGTAACCGTTCCTGACCAGGGGACGGGGCTGCTACGCCGATCCCTTACCATCGGTCAGTACAGTGGTCCGGTAGGTACCGTGCGGCGGGAGGCACCATGTCCGTGATCTCCATCGAGAACCTCGTCAAGACCTTCGGCGGCGTACGCGCGCTCGACGGGCTCGACCTGCGGGTGGAACAGGGGGAGGTGCACGGCTTCCTGGGCCCCAACGGCTCCGGCAAGTCCACCACCATCCGGATCCTGCTCGGCCTGCTGCGGCGGGACTCCGGGCAGGTGCGCATCCTCGACGGTGATCCGTGGCGCGACGCGGTCGCCCTGCACCGGCGACTGGCCTACGTGCCGGGCGACGTCAACCTCTGGCCCAACCTCTCCGGAGGCGAGGCGATCGACCTGTTCGGCGCACTGCGGGGCGGGCTGGACCAGGGCCGCCGCGACGAGCTGCTGCGACGTTTCGACCTGGACCCGACGAAGAAGTGCCGGACCTACTCCAAGGGCAACCGGCAGAAGGTCGCCATCGTCGCCGCGTTCGCTTCCGACGTCGAGTTATACGTGCTCGACGAGCCCACCTCCGGACTGGATCCGCTGATGGAGGCGGTGTTCCAGGAGGAGGTCCGCAACCTCACCGGTGCCGGTGCCAGCGTCCTGCTCTCCAGCCACGTGCTGGCCGAGGTCGAGGCGCTCTGCGATCGGGTCAGCATCATCCGGGAAGGCCGTGTCGTCGAGTCCGGCAGCCTCTCCGAGCTGCGGCACCTGGCCCGGACCACGGTCACCGTCGAAACCGCGCGGCCGGTGACCGGCCTGGCGGAGCTGCCGGGTGTGCACGAGGTCCGGCCGGTCGACGGGCGGGTCCGGCTGGAGGTCGAACCCGAACACCTCGACCGGCTGCTCGGTCACCTGGTCCGCTTCGAGGTCCGGGCGCTGACCAGCGCGCCGCCCACCCTGGAGGAGTTGTTCCTGCGGCACTACGGCGACAGCGCCGACAACGGGCGGTCCGCGCTCGCCGGAGGTGCCCGATGAGCAGCTTCACCGGTACCGTCCGGCTCGCCCGGCTGGCCCTGCGACGGGACCGGATCCGGCTGGCCATCTGGGTCGGCGGCACGTCCCTGATCGGCTACGCCCTCGCCGAGAGCGTCGCCGGCCTCTACCCCGACGAGCAGACCCGCCTCGGGTACGCCGAGACCGCTGTCACCAGCGTTGTCGCCCGCGCTTTCAACGGCCCGATCGCCGGTACCGACCTCGGTGCCGTGGTGGTCACCGAGACCTACCTGACCCTGGCGCTGCTCGCCGCGCTGTTGAGCACCTTCGCCGTCGTCCGGCACACCCGTCAGAACGAGGAGACCGGGCGGGCGGAGCTGCTCGGTGCCGCCGCCATCGGCCGGTACGCGCTGCTCACCGCGGCCCTGGTGGTCGTGGTGGGAGCCAACGTGCTCGCCGCCGCGCTGCTCGCGGTCGCCTTCGCCGGTGCCGGGCTGCCGATCGCCGGCTCGGTGGCCGCCGCGGCGGCGATCGGTGGGGTGGGTGTCGCCTTCACCGGCGTGGCCGCCGTCACCGCCCAGCTGTCGGTGACCTCCCGGGGCGCGAACGCACTGGCCGCCGCCGCGGTGGGCGTGGCCTTCCTGCTGCGGGCCGCCGGTGACGTGCTCGGTGAGCGCGAGATCGACGGGGTGCGGCTGGAGAGCGCCTGGCCGACCTGGCTCTCGCCGCTGGGTTGGGGCACGCAGGTGGGTGCCTTCGCCGCGGAACGGTGGTGGGTCCTCGCGTTGCCGGTCGCGCTGCTGGTCGTCGGGGTCGCCGTGGCGTACTCGCTGGCCGAACGGCGCGATGTCGGCGCCGGTCTGCTGGCCGCGCGGCGTGGTCCGGCCCGTGCGGCGTCGGGGCTGCTCAGCCCGACCGGGCTGAGCTGGCGGCTACAGCGCGGCGCGCTGGCCGGCTGGGCGGTCGCGGTGGCGGTGCTCGGTCTCTCCATGGGTGTGGCCGGTCACGAGGTCGACGCCATGATCGCCGAGAATCCGGCGGCGGCCGAGGCGATCGCCCAGCTCGGTGGCGGGTCTGAGCTGGTCGACGCCTACCTCGCCGCGATGCTCGGGCTGTTCGCGCTGACCATCGGCGCGTACGTGGTGCAGGCCCTGCTGCGCATCCGGGCGGACGAGTCCGACGGCATACTCGAGCCGTTGCTGGCCACGGCGGTCAGCCGCACCCGGTGGCTCGGCACGCAGGTGCTCGGCGCCGTGTTCGGAGCGTCGGCGCTGATGCTGCTGGCCGGCGTCACCACCGGCCTGGGGTACGGCCTGGCCACCGGTGACCCGGTCGCCTGGACCGTCGAGCTGGGCTGGGCCGGGCTGCTGCGGCTGCCGGCCCTGCTGGTGGTCGCCGGGGTGGTGACGGCCCTGTTCGGGGCGGTACCGCGCTGGTCGGTCGCGCTGAGCTGGACGGCGTTGATCGCGTTTCTGCTGCTCGGGCAGTTGGGCGCGGTGCTCGATCTGCCCCAGGCCGCGCTGAACCTCTCGCCCTACAGCCACGTGCCCTCGGTACCCGCCGTCGACGTCACGGTGCTGCCGCTGGTGGCCCTCACCGCCGTCGCCGCCGCACTGCTCGCCACGGGCCTGCTCACCTTTCGCCGCCGCGACACCCCCACCTGAGGTGCTTCCGGAGCGCCCATGATCGTCTGCAGGTCAGTGACTCGACACGCCGTCAAACCTGTCACTCAACTGCAGACGATCAAGGATCCCCATAGCACAGCCGGCGGGCCGGGTCGGGGTTGTGCACAGGGGGGTGGGTTGTGCACAGGTGGCAGCGGGGTTGGTGCGGGCGGGGCAGCGTGTGGTGGGTGGATTCCGTACTCCGATCGCTGGTGGATGGCGGTGGCGGCGTGGTGAGCCGGGCACGCGCCCTGGAAGTGGTGCCACCGTGGACGCTGCGGCAGGCGTACCGCAGCGGCGCGCTGTGCCGGGTGCTGCCGGCGGTCTACGTCGACCGGCAGCTGCTTCCCGGCGGAGTCCCGGACAGCCCACTCGGCGCGCTGGCGCCCGAGGTCGCTCGGCGGGCCGTGCTCGCGTACGCCGACGGCCGGGCCGCGTTCAGCTCGCTGACCGCGTTGGAGGTGCACGGAGTGCGTCGTCAGCGGCCGGGTGAGCCGGTGCATGTCGACGTGCCGGCCATGGCCGGGCTGCGCAGCAGACCGCCGCACCTGGTGGTGCGGCACCGGACCAGGTTCATGGTTGAGCCACCCTGCGTGATGGTGCGCCGAGGCGTCCCGGTGATCCGGCTGGAGGAGGCGTTGGTCCAATCGTGGCCGTTGTTACCCGAGGCGGATCGAACCGGTCCGGTGATCCGGGCGGTCAACGACGGCATGACCACGCCGCACCGGCTCGGTGGCGCTGTGGCGTCTGCTCCGAAGCTGACCGGACGAGGACCTCTGTCCGCACTCGTCGATCGCCTCGGGGCCGGCTGCCGCAGCGCGCTCGAGATCTGGGGCCACGACCGGGTCTTCACCGGCCCGGGGATGCCGATCCTGCGTCGCCAGGTGCGTGTCCGGGTGGGAACGCGGACTATGTATCTCGACCTGTTCGCCGAGCGGGAGCGGGTCGACATCGAGTTGGACGGTGCCGCCTCGCACGGCGATCCGCGTCAGCGCGAGATCGATCTGCGCCGCGACGCGCTGCTGGCCACCGTCGGAATCCTGGTGGTCCGGTTCGCCCACCGCCGCCTCGTGTGTGAACCCGACGAGGTACGCCGGGAAACCTTGGCGATTCTCGCCAGCCGCCGGCCCTGACCCACGATGACCCCGGGCGGCGGTCGCCGCTGCACGAGACCTGAGCGAGCCCTGCGACCAGGCGAGCGAGGCCCTGGCAAGCGAGGCCCTGGCAAGCGAGGCCCTGGCAAGCGAGGCCCTGGCAAGCGAGGCCCTGGCAAGCGAGGCCCCGGCAAGCGAGGCCCTCAGAGCACCTGGGACAGGAACCGGCGCAGGCGCGGGTGCCGGGCCGACTCGAAGATCGCGGCCGGCTCGCCGGCCTCCAGCACCACCCCGGCGTCCATGAAGGCGACGGTGTCGGCGACCTCCCGGGCGAAGCCCATCTCGTGGGTCACCACCACCATCGTCATGCCCTGGGTGGACAACTCGGCCATCAGCGCCAGGACGCCTTTGACCAGCTCCGGGTCCAGCGCCGAGGTGGCCTCGTCGAAGAGCATCACCTGCGGCTGCATGGCCAGCGCCCGGGCGATGGCCACCCGCTGCTGCTGCCCGCCGGACAGGTGCGCCGGCCGGGCGTCGGCCTTCGCGGCCAGGCCGACCCGGTCGAGTTCGGCCCGGGCCCGGGCCACCGCCTCGTCCTCGCCGAGCTTGCGGATCCGGCGCAACGGCAGGGTGATGTTGCGTTCCACGCTCATGTGCGGGAAGAGGTTGAACTGCTGGAACACCATGCCGATCCGCTGCCGCAGGGCGTCCGGGTCGTCGCGCAGCACGCTGCGTCCGTCCAGCAGCACGTCCCCACGGTCCGGTTCGAGGAGCCGGTTGACGGTCCGCAGCAGGGTGGACTTCCCCGACCCGGAGGGGCCGATCACGCACGCGGTGCCGCCCCGCGCCACGTCCAGGTCCACCCCGCGCAGCACCTGGTGACTCCCGAAGGCCAGGTGCACGTCGCGCAGGCTCAGGCTGACCGAGGTACTCATCGTTGGTTGCCTCCGGCGGCGCCGGGCAGCGCCAGATCGAGGTCGTCGGGGTCGTCGCCGGCCGGTCCGGTCGCCGGCCGGCCGTGCCGCAGCCGCTGGTCGATCCAGTTGACGACGTGCGTCAGCGGCACCGTCAGCACCAGATAGCACAGCCCGGCCAGCAGCAGCGCCGATTGGTTGCCGGTGTTTGCCGCGTAGTCCTGCCCGATCCGGAACAGCTCCCGCTGGCTGGCCAGCAGACCGAGGAAGTAGACCAGGCTGGAATCCTTGATCAGGGCGATGAGCTGGTTCACCCAGGCCGGCAGGATCCGCCGGATGCCCTGCGGGATGATCACTCTCCGCATCGCCTCGCGCCAGGAGAAGCCCAGCGCGCGGGCCGCCTCCAACTGGGTTGCCTCCACCGACTGGATGCCGGAGCGGAAGATCTCCCCGAGGTACGCCGAGGCGATCAGCGACAGCGCCAGGATCCCCAGCGGGTACGGGTTGGGCCCCCACACCTGCATGCCGAGCGGGGCCAGGCCGACCCCGATCAGCAGGATCGTCGCCGCGGCCGGCAGGCCCCGGAACACGTCGGTGTAGACCCGCGCCGGCCAGCGCAACCAGCGGGTACGCGAGATGCCCGCCACAGCCAGAACGATGCCCAGCGCC
Source organism: Micromonospora phaseoli (assembly GCF_900109115.1). Taxonomy (GTDB): domain Bacteria; phylum Actinomycetota; class Actinomycetes; order Mycobacteriales; family Micromonosporaceae; genus Micromonospora; species Micromonospora phaseoli. The sequence continues at coordinate 202,845 of NZ_FNYV01000004.1, read as the reverse complement.
GAGCCGAGCAGGGCGGCGGTGACCGCCAGGATCAGCGTGTTCGGCAACCCGACGGTGAGCATCTCGGGTAGCGCCTCACGCATCGACTCCCAGTCGAAGAACGTCTCCCACAGGGTGCGCAACGGATCCACGGTCAACCTCCGTCCTGCTCGCTCGTCGTCCTGAGTCAGGAAGCCGCCGACGGGGACGCCGACGGTGCGGTCACCTCGCCGCTGCCCGGGGTGAAGTCGGCCGGGATCGGCCGGCCCGGGTAGTACTGCTCCTGAAGGCGGGTCCAGGTGCCGTCGGCGATCACCTCGTCGAGCGCCTTGTTCAGCGCCTCGCGCAGCGCGTCGTTGCCCTTGGCGAAGGCGTACGCGGTCGGGGCCGGGCTGAGTTCCTTCGCCGCGACCGTGATCTTGCCGCCGCTGTCCGCGGCGGTTTTCTCGCCGATCTCGGCGGGAGCGATCCAGGCGTCGGCGGTACCGGCCTTGAGCTGGTTGATCGCGCCGTTGTAGTCGGGCACGCGGACCGGATCCAGGCCCTTGCCGGTGGCGTAGTCGTCCTGGACGGTGCCCTGCACGACCACGACCCGCTTGCCGGGCAGCTCATCGAAGCTGCGCAACGCCGACCCGGCGGGCACGTCGAGGCCGAAGTAGCCGAAGTCGTAGCCGTTGCCGAAGTCGACGGTCTTCTTCCGCGCCTCGGTGATGGTGATCGAGGAGCTGCCGACGTCGAACTTCCGGTTGTTGACCTGGGCGAGCAGCCCCGAAAAGTCGGTGCCGACGAACTCCACCTTCAGGCCGAGCTTGTCGGCGGCGGCGACCAGCAGGTCGTTGTCGAAGCCGGTGAACGTGCCGTCCTTGAGGTACACGTTCGGTGGGGCGTCGGTGAGCGTGCCGGCACGCAGCACCCCCGGCTGCAACAGGCCGTACGGGTTGTCAGCCGCGCTGCCGGCAGAATCCGAGCCGCAGGCGGTAAGGGTGGCGGCGCCGAGGATCGCGGCGACACCGACGGCGGCGGCGCGGGTCAGGGCAGGAAGGAATCGCACAGGTGTCTCCTGGTTGAGCTGCGGCGGGCACGGACGTGCCGCACCGACGGTCCGCCGCAGGGCGGACCGCTGGGATGGGATAGATGGCAGAGCGGAAAGGACCCCGTCAGGGGTCGATGACCGGCGGCGACGCGGTCAGCTACACGCGGCGCTGCACACCCGCATCATGTCGACGTGGCGACGCCGGGTCAGGCCCGGGCGGGCCACGGCGAAAGCGGGTCGACTGCGGTACGACATGGTTCTCCTCAAGGTCGTGATGACCTGGGGAACCAGGCCACGTTTGCACCGGAGACAGCTCCGGTGCCTGGTCCTCACCCGGGGCACCCCTACGCGGAGGAGGGTTGCCGGCCAGCGAGCCGGGGCTTGACGCTGGCACTCATGACCTGCCGCCGAGGCTAGCAGCCGGTGACGGGGCGGCGTCCACCTGTTATGACCACCCTCACCCTGGGCGGCCGGCGGGTGTTGCCGGCGGGCCGCGTGATCCTCTACGGTCTGCTCAGCGGTGAGCGGTGCGGTCCGCGTCCGAGAAGACACCGCCGGTGCTCCGTCACGTGGGTCGGGATGGTGGAATCCCGGGCCCCAGGCGCGTGATGGTGAGCCGGCGGTCGAGCCCCGACCTACGGGCGGCGCGTCGAGGCGCCGTGCCGGTGGTGGACGGGGGCGCGGAAACCCACCGGGAGCCACCCTTGTATCTCACCCCCCACGAGCAGGACCGCCTGCTCGTCCATGTGGCGGCCGACGTCGCCCGGCGCCGCCGCGAACGCGGCCTGCGCCTCAACTACCCGGAAGCCGTCGCGGTGCTCACCGCCTTCCTCCTCGAAGGGGCGCGCGACGGGGAGTCCGTGGTCGACCTGATGGCCGCCGGCCGCACCGTGCTGACCCGCGACGACGTGCAGGACGGCATCCCCGAGTTGTTGAGGGAGGTGCAGGTGGAGGCGACGTTCCCGGACGGCACCAAGTTGGTGACGGTGCACCACCCGATCCCGTGATCCCGGGGGAGATCCTGCCGGCCGCCGGACCGGTGGAGATCAACGCCGGTCGCCCGGTGACCGTGCTGCTGGTGGTCAACACCGGTGACCGACCGGTGCAGGTCGGCTCGCACTACCACTTCGCCGAGGCCAACCCGGCGCTGGACTTCGACCGCTCCGCCGCCTGGGGGCAGCGGCTGGCCGTACCGGCGGGCACGTCGGTGCGCTTCGAGCCGGGGGTGAGCCGCAGCGTCGACCTGGTGCCGCTGGGCGGCGCCCGGATCGTGCCCGGCCTGCGCGGCGAGTGCGCCGGAGCATTGGACAACCGGTCCGCCGCGGTGACGGCCGGCACGAATCCGCCGGACGGAGGGTACGACGCATGAGCAGCGTTGAACGCGATCGTTACGTCGCCCTGTACGGGCCGAGCACCGGCGACCGGATCCGCCTGGCCGACACGAACCTGCTCATCGAGGTCGAGCACGACCACTGTGTCGGCGGCGACGAGGCGGTGTTCGGCGGCGGCAAGGTGATCCGCGAGTCGATGGGCCAGTCCCGGGCGACCCGGGCCGAGGGGGCGCTGGACACCGTCATCACCGGGGCGGTCGTCCTGGACCACTGGGGAGTGGTCAAGGCCGATGTGGGGCTGCGTGACGGCCGGATCGTCGCGCTGGGCCGGGCCGGCAACCCGGACACCATGGACGGCGTCCACCCGGACCTGGTCATCGGCCCGGTCACCGAGGTGATCGCCGGCAACGGCCGGATCCTGACCGCCGGGGCGGTCGACACCCACGTGCACTTCATCTGTCCGCAACTGGTCGCCGAGGCTCTGGCCAGCGGGGTCACCACCCTGGTCGGCGGCGGCACCGGACCGGCCGAGGGCACCCGGGCCACCACGGTCACCCCGAACGCCTGGCACCTGGCCCGGATGCACGAGGCCCTCGACACGTTCCCGGTCAACGTGCTGCTGCTCGGCAAGGGCAACACGGTCTCGGAGGAGGCGATGTGGGAGCAGCTACGGGCCGGGGCGGGCGGGTTCAAGCTGCACGAGGACTGGGGCACCACGCCGGCGGCGATCGACGCCTGCCTGCGCGTCGCCGATTCCTCCGGCGTGCAGGTCTCCATCCACACCGACACCCTCAACGAGGCCGGGTTCGTCGCGGACACGCTGCGTGCCATCGGCGGCCGGGCGATCCACTCGTACCACACCGAGGGGGCCGGCGGCGGGCACGCGCCGGACATCATCACCGTCGCCGGTGAGCCGAACGTGCTGCCCTCGTCGACCAACCCGACTCGCCCGTACACCCGTAACACCCTGGCCGAGCATCTCGACATGCTGATGGTCTGCCACCATCTCAACCCGGCCGTACCGGAGGACCTGGCCTTCGCCGAGAGCCGGATCCGGCCGTCCACGATGGCCGCCGAGGATCTGCTGCACGACATCGGGGCGATCTCCATTATCGGCTCCGACTCGCAGGCGATGGGCCGTGTCGGTGAGGTCGTGCTGCGCACCTGGCAGAGCGCGCACGTGATGAAGGCCCGGGTGGGCGCGCTGCCCGGCGACGGCGCGGCGGACAACCACCGGGCCCGGCGGTACGTCGCGAAGTACACCATCTGCGCCGCGATGGCCAACGGCCTCGACCACGAGATCGGGTCGGTGGAGCCGGGCAAGCTCGCCGACCTGGTGCTGTGGGAGCCGGCCTTCTTCGGGGTACGCCCGCACCTGGTCATCAAGGGCGGCATGATCGCGTACGCCCAGATGGGTGACGCGAACGCCTCCATCCCCACCCCGCAGCCCATGCTGCCCCGGCCGATGTTCGGCGCGTACGGCGGCGCGGCGGCCGCCACCAGCCTGACGTTCGTCGCGCCGGCCGCGTTCGACGCCGGGCTGCGCCTCGACGTGCGACGTCGGGTGGTGCCGGTGACCGACGTACGGTCGCGGGGCAAGGCCGACCTGCCGGAAAACGGGGCGCTGCCGCACATCGAGGTCGATCCGGACACTTTCACCGTCCGGATCGACGGCGTGGTGGTGGAACCCGATCCGGTGACCGAACTGCCGCTGGCCCAGCGGTACTTCCTGTTCTGATGGCCACCCCGACCATGCTGCTGCTTCTCGCCGACGGGCGTTTCCCGGCCGGGGCGCACGCCCATTCGGCCGGGCTGGAGGCCGCTGTCGCCGCCGGGCGGGTCACCGACCTGGTCACGCTGGGCGAGTACCTGCGCGGCCGGTTGGCCACCGCCGGGCTGGTCGCGGCGGCCTTCGCGGCAGCGGCCCGCCGCGCGGCCTGGTCGAACGGGCGGCGGGCCACGCTCGCCCAGCTCGACGCCGAGTTGGACGCGCGTACCGCCTCGCCGGCCCAGCGGGCGGTGTCCCGTCGGCAGGGCCGGGCGCTGCTGCGGGCCGGCCGCGAAATCTGGCCCGGCGGCAGCTTCGACGAGCTGCCCGCCACCTCCGGTGGTCCGCATCAACCGCTCGTGCTCGGGCTGGTCGGTGCCGCCGCCGGGCTCGACCCGGCGCAGGTCGCGATGGTCGCCGCCCACGCGACGGTGACCGGGTCGGCCAGTGCCGCCGTACGACTGCTCGGCCTCGACCCTTATCGGGTGCAGGCCCTGCTGGTGCGGCTCGCCGCCGCCTGCGACGCCACCGCGGCCCAGGCGGCGCGGGCCGCCGAACAACCACCGCAGCGGCTACCCGCCGCCGCCGCACCACTCGCCGATATCCACGCCGAAGCACACGCCACCTGGGAGGTGCGTCTCTTTGCGTCCTGAAATCGACCACGACGAGTCCGTTCCCCACACCCACCCCGAGCCCGGGGTCGACCCGCACGCGCCGCTGCCGTCCGCCGCCCGGGCGCTGCGGGTCGGCATCGGCGGGCCGGTCGGTTCCGGCAAGACCGCGCTGGTCGCCGCGCTCTGCCGGGCCTTCGCCGACGAACTGCGACTCGCCGTGGTGACCAACGACATCTACACCACCGAGGACGCCGACTTCCTCAAGCGGGCCGGCGTGCTCGACCCGGGCCGGATCCGCGCCGTGGAGACCGGTTGTTGCCCGCACACCGCGATCCGCGACGACATCGGCGCCAACCTCGACGCGATCGACGAACTGGCCGAGGCGTTGGGCCCGCTGGACCTGGTGTTGGTGGAGAGCGGTGGGGACAACCTGACCGCCACCTTCAGCCGGGGCCTGGTCGACCGGCAGATCTTCGTGGTCGACGTGGCCGGCGGGGACAAGGTGCCGCGCAAGGGTGGGCCGGGGGTGACCGCCGCCGACCTGCTGGTCATCAACAAGACCGACCTGGCGCCGATGGTCGGCGCCGACCTGTCCGTGATGGACCGGGACGCCCGCGCCCGGCGCGGCGACCTGCCGACGGTGTTCCAGTCCATCACCGAGGACCCCCTCGCCACCCGGGTCGCCGCCTGGATCCGCCACGAACTGGCCGAGCACCGTACCGCCACGGCCGCGCCGGCCGTCGCGGTGTCGGCCGGGAGGGGCTGATGCGGGCCACCGCCCGGCTGGTCGCCCGCGCCGACCGGCACGGTCGCACCACCCTGGCCGAGCTGCGCGGCGAGAGCCCGCTACTGCTGCGTCAGGTCCCGGGCCGGGACGGTGGCGTCACGGTGTACGTCGTCGGCGGCGCGGCCGGGCCGCTGGCCGGCGACGACCTGCGGCTGGACGTCGAGGTCGGTCCCGGCGCGGTGTTACGCGTGCACACCGTGGCCGCCTCGATCGCCCTGCCCGGGCACCCTGGCGCGGTCTCCCGGATGCTGGTCCGGGCGACCGTGTCCGAGGGCGCCACCCTGCACTGGTTGCCCGAGCAACTGGTCGCGGCGGCGGGCTGCGCACACGTCGCCGACTCCCAGGTGGACGTCGCCGAGGGGGCAATCCTGCACTGGCGGGACGAGCTGATCTGTGGCCGCCACCATGAGCGACCCGGTGACGCCGAGGTCAACACCTGGGTCGACCTCGACGGTCGACCCCTGCTGCGGCAGTGCCTGGCGGTCGGCCCGAACGCCCCCGGCTGGTCCGGCCCGGCGGTGCTCGGCGGCGCACCGGCCACCGGCTCGCTGCTGGTGGTCGACCCTACCCGGCTCGTCGAACCGCCCGTGGTGCAGCAGACCGTCGCCCGACTGCCGCTTGCCGGCGGCCCCGCGACCCTGTGGACCGCCACCGCGCCGGACGCGCACACCCTGCGCGCACTCCTCGAACCGGACGGCGGGGAAGTGCCGACGGCACCGGATAGGATCACGAATTCGGCCGAGGGGGAGGGGACCGAGGTTGTCCGAGTTGGGTGAGATCATCGCGGAGCGACGGATCGCGGTGACGGGCCGGGCCGGCGACACGTCGGAGGTGATCGTCCGGTTCGGGAAGCCGCACCCCGACCCGTTGTCGACGAACGGCGACTGGTGCTGCCCGTTCCAGATCCACGGCCTGGGCGATGATTCGGTCGAGCAGGCGTTCGGGGTGGACTCCCTACAGGCCCTGCTGCTGGCCGTATGGAGCGTGCGGCTGCAACTGGCGGATCGGGCCGAGCAGAACGCGGTGCGGCTGGACTGGCTGGAGCAGACGGAGCTGGGCCTGCACGTCGTACCCGACGTGGTCCGCCTGCCCCCGGCACCCGCCGGCCAGCGCCAGGAAAAAGAGGCGGGTCCCGGCTGAGTCGTCGTTCGGTGGCAGTGGCGGCGTGCCGACGGACGGGTCACCGCCATCGTGGCTGAGCCGGAGTCAGCCCCGCGCGGTCACGCCGGTCAGGAACGCCCGCCAGGCGGTGGGCGCGAAGGTCAGTGCCGGCCCGCTCGGGTCCTTGGAGTCGCGGACGGCGATGACCGCCGGAAGATTGCCGGCGACTTCGACGCAAGCGCCGCCGTTGGAACTGCTGCGGGTGCTGGTGCGCCACTTGGCACCGGTCAGGTCAACCATGCTCGCGCCCTCAGGAAGTCAATCGTCTGATCGCGCGGTAGCGCGACCGATCTGAGGCTATCCCAGACCGCCCACAGTGCAGCGACGTCGTTTGTGACGCGTCCTGCCGCCTGATCGTCCAGGTATCCGACCTCCTCGCCGTCGGGCGTCGTGGCGATGATGAAAGGCCCGGCCTGCCCTGGATGTAGACCGGCGCGCAGTGGCAACACATGGACCATGACGGTCGGACGGCCAGCCAACGCGATGAGATGGTTGAACTGCGGTTCCAGGATCTCCCGGTCTCCGCGGTGCAGCGCCGCCTCGTCGATCACGAACACCGTCAGTGGCGGTCGCGGGCGCCCCAGGACTGCCTCCTGTCGTCGCAGCCGCGAGTCGACGTACATGTCGGCATCTGCCATCAGTGGTCCGCTCGCCATGACGGCCTGCGCATACGCCTCGGTCTGGAGGAGGCCGGGTAGGACGGACGATTCGTACCAGCGCAGGCCGAGTGCTTCGCGTTCGATCTCGGCCCAGGGGCGGAACCAGGCGGGCTCGCGGCGCTTGTACACGTCCGGCCACAGGTCGGTGATCTCCCGGCGGAGGATCTCGGCGACCTTGGCCCGGTGCCGGGGCTGCGGAACGCGCCCCTGGCTCACCCAACGCTGCGCGGTCTTCGGGTCCACCCCGATCTGACCGGCGAGGCTGTCGGCCGTCTCGCCAGCCTCGGTCATGGCCATCATCACGGCCCGATTCATCATCGCCCACCCTCTATGCCCGCGACGTTCCAGGGGCGCATTCTGCAACTCTGTGTGTCTGCTCGGCAACGTCATGCCACGGCGTGGCGCGCTCCCTTTTGGGGGCATCGGCGGACAGGACCGAGTGTCCGTACTTCGTCCCAGATCGGCCGCCGGCGGAGGGTAGAAAAGCGGTTGGTCGGCTCGGCGCGGGTGACTAGCGTGCCGGGTTCATGGACCTGCCACGCAGCTTTGTCATCCGCGAGGGTGACCTCCGTATCCTCAATCCGTTCGACGCCGGCAAGCTGGCCACCCTGGGGCGGGCACTGAAGCTGCGGCCGGGCACCTCGATCCTCGACCTGTGCAGCGGCAAGGGTGAGCTGCTCTGCACCTGGGCCCGGGACCACGCAGTGGTCGGCACCGGCGTCGACATCAGCACCGCCTTCACCGAGGCCGCCCGGGCCCGGGCGGTCGAGTTGGGTGTGGCGGAGCGGGTCCGGTTCGTGCACGGCGACGCCGCGTCGTACGTACCCGACGAGCCGGTCGACGTGGCGGCCTGCGTCGGTGCCACCTGGATCGGCGGGGGTGTCGCCGGCACCCTGGAGATCCTGCAGCGGGGGCTGCGTCCGGGTGGCATCGCGCTGGTCGGTGAGCCGTACTGGCGGATCGACCCACCCGACCAGACGACCGTCGAGGGCTGTCACGCGGCGACCCGGGAGGACTTCCGGGACCTGCCCGGGCTGGTCCGTCTCTTCGGCGACCAGGGGTGGGACCTGGTCGAGATGGTGCTGGCCGACCAGGACAGCTGGGACCGCTACGCGGCGGCGCACTGGCTCAACCTGCGGCGCTGGCTGGACGCCAATCCGGGCGACCCGCTGGCCGGCGAGTTGCGCCAGGAGTTGACCGAGGACCCGCTGCGCCACGTCCGTTACGAGCGCGAGTACCTGGGCTGGGGAGTCTTCGCGCTGATCCGCCGCTGACCGGGCCGGGCGGTGGTCAGGCCCGGGCCGGGCTCGGCACCCGGCTGCCCTGCGGGTCCAACCGTCCGATCAGGCCGTCGATCAACCCGGCCAGGTCGGCGTCCTCCGGCGCGCTCGAAGCGGCCAGGTCGGCGTGGATCTGCGCGGCGAGGCGAGCCTGCTCCCGCCGACCCCGGTCGGTCAGGTATGCCCGGATGCGGCGGCGGTCGATCGGGTCGACCCGGCGGAAGACGAGGTTGCGGTCGACGAGGTGGTCGACCAGCTTGGTCAGGGTGCCGGGCGGCAGGGACGCCTCGGTGGCCACCTCGCTCATCGGGTGGCCCAGGCCGTCGGCGAGCAGGCAGAGCACCCGCCACCCCTCGATGGTGAGTGACTCGACGGCGAGCACCCCGCCGACCCGGCGGGAGAGCAGTCGCTCGGCGCGGGTGAGCAGGGGCAGCAGGTCGGCTGCGGAGCCGGGAAGGTCTGACATGGCACTCCCGCCTGGCGGTTGCCGGGTCATCGTACCGAGACGTCCCGCTTGGTGGGGAGGTCTGGTCATCACCTCCGGCTGCGGCCACCATGTGTTCATGTCCGCGCCGGCACCGGGGTACGGGCGCCCGCAGGCAGGGGAGAGCATCGCCGCCGGGGCGTCCTGGCTCACCGTCGACCGCGGTGTGGTCAGCATCGCTCTGGTGTACCCGATGCGCGGGCCGGCCGGCATGTTCGGTCCGAGCTGCGAGCTGTGTGCACAGTTGGCGGTGGAGGAGCTCAACCGCCGGGGCGGGGTGCTGGGTCGGGAGCTGCGGCTGGTGCCGGTCGACGGCGGTGCGCCACCGGCGGAGGTGGCCGCCGAGGTCGAGGCGCTGGTGGCGGTGGGCGCGGTGCAGGGCGTCACCGGCTGGCACATCTCCTCGGTGCGCCAGGCGGTGGCCCCGCGCATCGCGCACCGGGTGCCGTACGTCTACACCGCACTGTACGAGGGCGGTGAGCGTACCGAGGGTGTCTTCATGACCAGCGAGACGCCGCAGGCACAGCTGTGGCCGGCGATGCGGGCGCTCGCCGGCGAGGAGGGGGTACGGCGCTGGTTCGTGGTGGGCAACGACTACGTCTGGCCCCGCCGGAGCGCCCGGGCCGCCTACCGGTACGCGCTGCGCAGCGGTGGTCGGGTGGTCGGGCAGCACTTCCTGCCGTTGGAGACGCACGACTACGCCGAGGTGTTGCGCCGGATCGAGCGCAGTGACGCCGACGGGGTGTTGATGCTGCTGGTCGGCGCGGACGCGGTCCGGTTCAACCGGGCCTTCGCGCGGTCCGGGCTCGATCAGCGGTGTCTGCGGTTGAGCACCCTGATGGACGAGAACATGCTGCTGGCCAGTGGTGCGACGAACACCCGGCGGTTGTTCAGCACGGCGGGCTTCTTCGCCGGCCTGATCACCCAGGAGAACCTGGACTTCCACGGCATGTTCGCCCGCCGGTTCGGGTTGGAGGCGCCACCGCTGGGCAGCCTGGGGGAGTCCTGCTACGAGGGTGTGATGCTGCTCGCCGCGCTGATCACCAAGGCCGGCACGCTGGACGTGCGGGCCGTGGAGGCATCCGCCGACGTGGTGTCGTACGACGGGCCGCGCGGTGAGCTGCGGTTGCGCCGCCGGCACGTCCGGCAGCGCATCTATCTCGCCGAGGCGGACGGCCTGGACTTCACCGTTCTCGCCGAGCTGTGACCCGCCCACCTCGGGCGTGACCTGACCGTGCCTTGACATCTCGGCCGTCCGGCCACATAAGATACTTCCTGCGTGAAGCATCCGGCCCTGGTGCTGGATTCCGCCAGCCGTCCAACGGTGGACGGGAAATGCCGTCCACTGCGGCCAACAATCATATGCCGGTGCCATTTCGCCGATTATCGTCGGCGTGGCATCGGCATTTCTGTGTCGGTTTCAAGCGTGGTCCGGCCAGTGGAAACAGTCTATTGAGGATTGGGAAACATCCGCGCAACGAAGCGGATCGAAGCTTTCCCTGCCCGATATTCGAATCGTGCCCGGCCGGCGTCCACCCGCCGTGCCGGTGACGAGCAATGTTCCGACGGACCGCACCGCAAATCCGCAGATCCGCACTCCTCAACTCGGGACCGACGTTCGTTCCCGCCACTGTTTGACGCATACCGCGACGCAGGGAGATTTGATGACACTGTTCCGGGGCCGCCGCATCCTGGCGGGTGCCATGACCCTGGTCGCCGTGGCCGCTCTGGCCGCGTGCGGCAGCAAGACCACCGACGAGAACACCGCCGCGGGCGTCAGCGCCGACGTCTCCGGCGACACCGTCAAGGTGGGCCTGCTCAACTCCCTCTCCGGCACGATGGCGATCAGCGAGGTGACCGTCCGCGACTCGATCATGCTGGCGGTCGAGGAGATCAACGCTGCCGGCGGGGTACTCGGCAAGAAGATCGAACCTGTCGGCGAGGACGGCGCCTCGGACTGGCCGACCTTCGCCGAGAAGGCCGAGAAACTGATCCGGGAGGACCGGGTGGCCGCGGTCTTCGGCTGCTGGACCTCGGCCAGCCGCAAGGCCGTGAAGCCGGTGTTCGAGAAGAACAAGGCGCTGCTGTTCTACCCGGTGCAGTACGAGGGCCTGGAGCAGTCGCCGTACATCTTCTACACCGGTGCCACGACCAACCAGCAGATCGTCCCCGGCCTCGACTACCTGAAGGCGCAGGGTGCCAAGACGCTCTACCTGGTCGGCTCCGACTACGTCTTCCCGCGTACCGCGAACAAGATCATCAAGGCGTACGCCGAGGCCAACGGAATGACGGTGCTGGGGGAGGACTACGCCCCGCTGGGCTCCACCGAGTTCGGCACGATCACCAACAAGGTGAAGTCCTCCGGCGCGGACGCGGTCTTCAACACCCTCAACGGTGACAGCAACGTGGCGTTCTTCAAGGAGTACAAGTCCGCCGGGCTGACCGCCACCAGCATGCCGGTGGTGTCGGTGTCGATCGCCGAGGAGGAGGTCAAGAGCATCGGCACCCAGTACCTCGAGGGCCAGCTGACCGCCTGGAACTACTACCAGACCACCCCGGGGGCGGCGAACGAGAAGTTCGTGGCCGCGTACAAGGCCAAGTTCGGCGCGGACAAGCCGACCAGTGACCCGATGGAAGCGGCGTACGTCTCGGTCTACCTGTGGAAGGCGATGGTGGAGAAGGCCGGCAGCTTCGACGTGGAGAAGGTCCGGGAGGCCTCCGACGGCATCACCTTCGAGGCGCCCGAGGGACTGGTCACTGTGGACGGCGAGACCCAGCACATCGCCAAGACGGCCCGGGTCGGCAAGGTCGGCGCGGACGGGCTGATCGCCGAGGTGTGGAACTCGGGGCAGCCGATCACCCCCGACCCGTTCCTCAAGAGCTACCCGTGGGCCGGCGGCCTGAGCTAGCCGACCACCTGGGCAGAGCCGGGTGAAATCCAGGCTCGGGCGGGACCCCACGTCCCGCCCGAGCCGCCCCACCAGCAGTTCGGAGTACGCACCGTGACAGTTCTCATCGGCCAGCTCTTCACCGGCGTCAGCATCGGCGCGGTGCTGCTGCTCATCGCGCTCGGCCTGGCTCTCACGTTCGGCCAGATGGGTGTGATCAACATGGCGCACGGCGAGTTCATCATGGCCGGCGCCTACACGACCTACGTCCTTCAGCAGACCATCAGCGCGGCCGGCTGGTCGCTGCTGGTCGCCCTGCCGGTCGCCTTCGTGGTGGCCGGCGCGATGGGCGTCCTGCTGGAGTTCCTGCTGATCCGCCGCCTCTACGCCCGACCGTTGGACACGCTGCTGGTCACCTGGGGGGTATCGCTGATCCTGCAGCAGCTGGCCCGGGACATCTTCGGCAGCCCCAACGTGCAGACCCGGGCCCCGGATCTGCTCACCGGCAACATCGCGTTGCCCGGTGGGATCACCGTGGCCAACAACCGGCTGTTCATCCTCGCCCTGGCCGCCAGCGCGGTCGTCGCGCTGACCGTCGCCCTGCGGGTCACCCCGTTGGGCCGCCGCATCCGGGCCGTCGTACAGAACCGGGACCTGGCCGCCGTCTCCGGCATCGCCACCGCTCGGGTCGACCGGATGACGTTCTTCATCGGCTCCGGCCTGGCCGGCATCGCCGGGGTCGCCCTCACCCTGCTCGGGCCGATCGGACCCACCATGGGCACCAACCTGATCATCGACGCCTTCCTGGTCGTCGTGGTCGGCGGGATCGGCCAGCTCAAGGGCACCGTGATCGTCGCCTTCGCGCTGGGCGTGCTCCAGGCGTCCGGCGAGTACCTCACCACCCTCAGTGTCGCCAAGGTGATGGTCTTCATCGCCATCGTCGCGTTCCTCCAGTGGCGGCCCCAGGGCATGTTCACCCTGCGAACCCGGAGTTTGGCATGACCACCGTCGCCAGAGATCCCGTCACCGCCGCCGATCCCGAGCCGCCGCCGACGAAACCGGCGGCCGGGCCGTCCCGGCACCGGTTCCGGGCCGCCGTGGGCTTCGCCTTCGGTGCCGCGCTGCTCTTCGCCGTCGCCCCGCTGATGCTGTCGGACTTCCGGCTCTCCCTACTGGCCAAGTATCTCTGTGTGGCCATGGTCGCCGTCGGCATCGGCCTGGCCTGGGGGCGCGGCGGCATGCTGGCCCTCGGGCAGGGGGTCTTCTTCGGCCTCGGCGGCTACGCGATGGCCATGCACCTCAAGCTCGCCGACGCGGGGCCGGGCAACATGCCCGACTTCATGCTGCTGTACGGGCAGCTCGACGAGCTGCCACTGTGGTGGCGGCCGTTCGCGAGTCCGTGGTTCGCGCTGCCCGCCACGGTGCTGCTGCCGATGGCGGTCGCCTTCGTGCTCGGCTCGCTGGTCTTCCGCCGCCGGGTCCGGGGCGCCTACTTCGCCATCCTCAGCCAGGCCCTCGCCGCCGCCATGGTGATCCTGCTGATCGGCCAGCAGGGCACCACCGGCGGCACCAACGGCCTCACCGACATCCAGGGCTTCTTCGGCTACGACCTGGACGACCCGGTCAACCAGCGGATGGTGTACTTCATCATCGCCGGCACCCTGCTGGCGCTGCTGGCCCTGACCCGGCACCTGATGCAGAGCCGCTACGGCGAACTGCTGGTGGCCGTGCGCGACTCCGAGGAGCGGGTCCGCTTCCTCGGCTACGACCCGGCCACCGTCAAGCTGGTCGCGTACGTGGTCGCCGCCGGCATGGCCGGGCTGGCCGGTGCGCTCTTCGTCCCCGCGGTGGGCATCATCTCGCCGGCGCTGATCGGGATCGTCCCGTCGATCGAGTTCGTCATCGGCGTCGCCATCGGCGGCCGGGCCACGCTGCTCGGTCCGGTTCTCGGCGCGGTCGCGGTGGCGTGGGCGCGTACCGCCCTGTCGGAGCGGTTCCCGGGCACCTGGACGTACCTGCAGGGCCTGCTGTTCGTGGTGGTGGTCGCGTTCCTGCCCGGCGGCCTGGCGTCGCTGATCGGACTGGCCCGCCGCCGCGACCGCGAGCCGGCCGACGCTGACCCACCGGCCGGCCTGTTCGCGCGACTGAGACGACGCCGGGAGGCGGCATGACCGAGCAGCTGCACGGGCTCTACGTGCGTGACCTGCGGGTGAGCTTCGACGGGTTCACGGCGGTCGACGGGGTGTCCCTGGACGTCGCGCCCGGCGACATCCGGTTCCTCATCGGACCCAACGGCGCCGGCAAGACCACCCTGGTCGACGCGGTCACCGGGCTGGTCCGGGCCACCGGCTCGGTACGCTTCGGCGACCGGGAGCTGCTCGGCCGGCCGGTGCACCGGATCAGCCGCCTCGGTGTCGGTCGCACCTTCCAGACCTCGACGGTCTTCGAGGAGCTGACCGTCCTGCAGAACCTCGACATCGCGGCCGGCGCGCGTCGTGGTTGGGCGACGTTGCTGCGCCGACGGCACGGCACCCCCGACGAGGTCGCCGAGGCACTGGAGATCATCGGCCTGGCCAGCCGGGCCGACCAACTGGCCGGCACTCTCGCGCACGGGCAGAAACAGTGGCTGGAGATCGGCATGCTGCTCGTCCAGGACGCCCGGCTGCTGCTGCTCGACGAGCCGGTCGCCGGGATGAGTCACGAGGAACGTGACGCCACCGGGCAGTTGCTGGAGAAGGTCAGCCGGGACCGCACGGTGGTGGTGATCGAGCACGACATGGACTTCCTGCGGCGCTTCGCGCGTACCGTCACCGTGCTGCACGCCGGCAAGGTGCTCAGCGAGGGCACCGTGGCGCAGGTGCAGGCCGACCCGCGCGTGCAGGAGGTCTATCTCGGCCACCCGGTCGATGCCGGGACGGCCCCGACGCCTACGGAGGCATGATGCTCACCATGCGCGGCGTGCACGCCGGCTACGGGCGCAGCCGGGTGCTGCACGGCGTCGACGTCTCGGTGCCCGGCGACGGGGTCGCCACGGTGCTCGGCCACAACGGCGCCGGCAAGTCCACCCTGTTGCGGGTGGCCGCCGGCCTGCTGCGCCCGAGCGCCGGCCGGGTCGAACTCGACGGCGAGGACATCACCCGGTTCGCCCCGCACCAACGGGTGGCCCGGGGAGTCGCGTACGTACCACAGGGCCAGCAGTGCTTTCCGCACCTGACGGCCGCGGAGAACCTGCGCCTGGTCGCCGACGGTCGTCGGGACGGGCCGGCGGCCACCGCCGAGGTGCTCGACCTCTTCCCGGCGCTGCGTCCGTTGCTGCGCCGGCGGGCCGGGCTGCTCTCCGGCGGCCAGCGCCAGCAACTGGCCATCGCCCGGGCGCTGATCACCCGTCCCCGGCTGCTGATGCTCGACGAGCCGACCGAGGGCATCCAGCCGTCCGTCGTCGCCGAGATCCAGGACCGGATCGTGGCACTGATCGCGCAGACCGGCTTCAGCGTGCTCCTGGTCGAGCAGCACCTCGGGTTCGCGCTGCGGGTGGCGGACCGCTACCACGTGCTCGAGTCGGGCCGGGTCACCTCCGCCGGAGACGGTGGCGCCACGGCGGAACACAGCGTCCGGGAGGCCCTCTCGGTCTGACGTCTTCCGCAGCCGACCCAGGACCGCCTAAGGTGTGCGTGGAAGCGCTCCCACGGTCCGCTGGGCAGGACCGTTCGTCGACGTGCCAGCTCCCTCACCCACCACCAGAGGAAGTCGCATGTCCGCACGTACGAAACTCAGGGCCGCCGCCACGGCGGCGATCGTCCTGCTCAGCCTGGCCGCCGCGCCCGCGGCCACCGCGGCACCCACGGCGGGGTCGGCGGTCGCCGCCGCGCCGACCGCCGACTGGCTGCACACCGACGGCAACAGGATCGTCGACGAGGCCGGCAACCAGGTCTGGCTCACCGGGGCCAACTGGTTCGGCTTCAACGCCAGCGAGCGGGTCTTCCACGGCCTGTGGTCGGGCAACCTCGAGTCGATCACCCGCCAGATGGCCGAGCGTGGCATCAACATCGTCCGGGTCCCCATCTCCACCCAACTGCTGCTGGAGTGGAAGGCCGGCCAGACGACGGCCCGGCCGAACGTCAACACGTACGTCAACCCGGACCTCGAAGGTCTGAACAACCTGCAGATCTTCGACCACTGGCTCGCCCTGTGCGAGAGGTACGGCCTGAAGGTGATGCTCGACGTGCACAGCGCCGACGCCGACAACTCCGGGCACGTCTATCCGGTGTGGTGGAAGGGGAGCATCACTCCCGAACTCTTCTACCAGGGCTGGGAGTGGATCACGACCCGCTACCGGACGAACGACACCATCGTCGCGATGGACATCAAGAACGAGCCGCACGGCACCCCGAACGATCCGCAGCGGGCCAAGTGGGACTCCAGCACCGACCAGGACAACTTCAAGTACGCGTGCGAGACGGCGGGCCGGCGGATCCTGGCGATCAACCCGAACCTGCTGATCCTCTGCGAGGGCATCGAGATCTACCCGCGCGCCGGGGCCACCTGGAACTCGCCCAACACCAACCCCGACCGCAGCCCCAACTACCACTACAACTGGTGGGGCGGCAACCTGCGTGGTGTCGCCGAGCACCCGGTCGACCTCGGCGCGCAACAGGACCAGCTGGTCTACTCACCGCACGACTACGGGCCGCTGGTCTACGAGCAGCCCTGGTTCGCCGGTGACTTCGACAAGGACTCGCTGACCGACGACGTGTGGCGGCCGAACTGGTTCTACATCCACGAGCAGAACATCGCGCCGCTGCTGGTCGGCGAGTGGGGTGGCCGGTTGGGCCAGGACGCCCGGCAGGATCGCTGGATGGCCGCGCTGCGCGACCTGATGGTGGAGAACGGGATCCACCACACGTTCTGGTGCCTCAACCCCAACTCCGGTGACACCGGCGGCCTGCTGCTGGACGACTGGGCCAGCTGGGACGAGACGAAGTACAACCAGATGCTCAAGCCGGCGCTCTGGCAGCACAACGGCAAGTTCGTCGGACTCGACCACCAGGTGCGGCTCGGCGGCGCCAACTCCAGCACCGGGATCAGCCTGGCCGAGCGTTACGCGGGCGGCCCCGGCCCCGGTGACACCACCGCGCCGACCGCGCCGGGTCGGCCGACCGCCACCGAGGTGACCGCCACCGCCGCGGCCCTGAGCTGGACGGCGTCGACCGACGACGTGGGCGTCACCTCGTACGAGGTGCTGCGCGCCACCGGGTCGGGGGCGGCCTCCGTTATCGGCACGGTCTCCGGCACCACCTACCGCGCCACCAACCTCACCGCCTCGACCGCCTACACCTTCACGGTCCGGGCGCGGGACGCGGCCGGCAACGTCTCGACCGCGTCGCCGCCGCTGACCCTGACCACCCCGGCCGACAACGGCAGTGGCGACGCGGGCTGTGCCGCGACGTACCGGGTGATCAGTTCCTGGCAGGGCGGCTACCAGGCGGAGGTGACCGTCCGCAACACCGGCACGGCGGCGACGACCGGCTGGACGGTCGGCTGGACGCTGTCTGCCGGCACCACCGTCTCGTCGCTGTGGAACGGCCGGCTGACCGTCTCCGGTTCGACGGTCACGGTGCGCAACGAGCCGTACAACGGGCAGTTGGCCGCCGGGACCAGCACCACATTCGGGCTGACCGGCGGCGGGTCGGGGGCGATCTCCAACCTGGCCTGCGTCGCGCCCTGACCATGCCCGGGACCCCTGCCCCACCCGCCCCCGGGTGGGGCAGGGGCCGTCCGGTGTCACGACGCACCCCGGACGGCCCCGCGCGGCCCGGGCCTGGGGTGGGCCGCGTCATCGAGTTCGCATCGCCAGCCGCGAGGGGTCAGGCCAGCCGGATGGCGTCCCCGTCGACGGTGACGTTGGCGGCGGGCAGCGGGGCACCGGCCGGGCCGCTGCGTACCGAGCCATCGGCGATGTCGAACACGCTGTTGTGGCAGGCGCAGACGATGGTGCCGTCGGCGACCGAGGTGACGGTGCAGCCCTGGTGGGTGCAGGTCGCGGAGTACGCCTTGATGGTCCCCTCGGTCGGCTGGGTCAGCACCACGCCGGCGTCGGCGAAGATCGCCCCACCGCCGACCGGGATGTCGGCCAGCGTGGCCAGCGCCGGAGGGCCCGGCTCCCCGTCGGCACCCGGAGTGGCGGTGCCGGAGGGGTCGGTGCTGGAGCCCGGTGCGGCGGCGGGTGGCGGGGGAGCCGCCGGCTGCGGCTGGCCGTACGTCGCGCAGCCGGTCAACGCGGCCACCCCCACCGCGCCGGTGCCGGCCAGCAGGGCTCGTCGCGACCGGCAGCAGCCGGCCTGCTCGTGGTTCATCTGTCGGTGCCTTGCCTCTCCGAGGGTCAGAACTGGATGCCGAACGTGGTGAAGTACCAGACCGACGAGGTCAGGAAGATGCCGATCAGTGCGACGAACACGGCTCCGCCGATCACCGGCAGCACCCAGCCGGCGAGGCCACGCTTGGGCAGCGTGAGCATCTTCGTGGCGAAGGCGCCGAAGAAGAAGCAGCCCAGCACGGAGTGCGCCAGCGTACGGGTGTCGTAGTCGGCGAAGCCGAGCGCGTACAGGCAGTGCACGGCGACCGGGACGGTGAGCAGGAACGCGATCCGGCCCGACCAGCGGTGCGCCGACCCGGCCCAGGACGGGGAGAACCCACCGAGGCGCCCCCACATGGACAGGGCGGAGAGCAGCTGGATGACGGCGAAGAACGCCGCGCCGGTGCCCAGCCACACCTTCACCGTCAGCGGCGAGGAGAAGCCGGCCACGTTGACCGCGATCCCGGTCGGGGTGTGGGTGCGGCCGTAGACGCCGAGCGCCACCGCCACTGCCGCCCCGACGGCCAGCGGCACCAGCAGCGAGGGCGACCGCCTCCTGGCGCTCGGGGGCGGGCCACCGAAGTCGCGCGTCACCTCGACCATCGGCTCAGGCGGCCGGCGGGGCACCGTACGTGCCCCGCCGTGGCGGTGCTGGGACATCACCGCGCCCCGGGGATGACCGGCTCGGCGGTGATGGTGAGTCCGTTGACCATGGTGCTGTTGAAGGCGGGGTCCAGCGGCGGTGCGGTGATCGGTGTGCCGTTCCAGGTGACGATGCCGATCTGGGTACCGTCCGGCAACATGATCCAGCCGCCGTCGAAGCCGGCCTTGCGGGTCTCGTCGGTCACCCGGTAGATCGCCGCCGCGGTGCCCGAGCCGGACTTCACGACCGCGTCCTCCGGCGCCGTGTCGTCGGGCCTGGCGGTGAACTTCCACCGGCGTACACCGACGACCATCTCGCCGCTGGCGCTGTCCCCCCGGATGACGCCGGACAGCTTCGCGTCTTCTCCGGTCAGCTCGATCTTTCCGTCCTTGACCGTACCGGAGAGCCACAGCTCCATGCTCTGGCCGTCGCAGACGTAGGCCTCGGCCTTGCCGTCCTTGACGCTGATCGCGATGGTGGCGCCGTTCTCCAGTTCACCGATCCAGTTCTGTTCGACCGATGCGACCTCGGTTCCGGCCGACGACGCGTCGGGATCCGTCGGCGGTGAGGTGACCCCCGGTCGTTCGTCGTCGAGGTCCGCCGACTCCTCCTCGGTCGGAACCTCGGCGTCGACGTCGGCCTCGGCGTCAGCTTCGGCGGACGGGGCGGCGGCCGGTGGACCGCCGCCGGCCACGGGCTGGGTACCCGGTGGAGATGCCTGGGCACTCATCGTGAACAGCACGGCAGCCGTCATCGCCCCCGACAGGAGGGTGAGCAACGGGGTCAGGCGCTTCATGGGCCACTCCCTTCGGCATGAGGTACGGCGGTGGTGCTGGATCGGTTCAATCGGGCGCCGGCGATCCTCCGATTCTGTGGGTGCCGTTCAGTGCTGTGGTGTGGGTCACATGTTCGGCGAAACGGTCGATTCGTCGTCCGGCCGGTCGTCGGCTCAGTGGAGGGCGGCGCGGTGTCGCCCGGAGGAGAGGCAGCCACCATGCGACTCACGCTCACCACGTTCCTGACCCTCGACGGCGTCATGCAGGGGCCGGGCGCACCGGACGAGGACCGCGGCGGCGGATTCGAGCTGGGCGGCTGGCTGTCGCCGTACTTCGACGAGGCGGTGGGTGCCCAGATGACCGGCGTCTTCGAGCGCGCCGAGGCGTTTCTGCTCGGCCGGCACACGTACGACATCTTCGCCGCCTGGTGGCCCCGGCACGGCGACCCCACCGACCCGATCGCGGACGCGTTGAACCGGCTGCCCAAGCACGTCGCCACCAGCCGTACCGACGAGTTGGCCTGGTCCGGGTCGCAGCGGCTGGACGGCGACCTGGTCACGGCCGTCACCGAACTCAAGAGCCGACCCGGCCGGGAGCTGCAGGTGCACGGCAGCGGCAGGCTCGCCGTTTCCCTGATGCGCGAGGGGCTGATCGACACGTACCACCTGCTGGTCTTCCCGGTAGTGCTGGGGCGCGGGCGGCGGCTGTTCGCCGACGGTGTGCCGCCGGCCGCCCTGCGGCTGGTGGACAGCCGGACCTCCGGTAGCGGGGTGGCGATGCTGACCTACCACAGCGCGGGCACGCCGACCTTCGGCTCTGTGGCGGACTGACCCCTGACCTTCCGGGGCAGATGGTGACCCTCGGCGGTCGGTCCGCCTACCGTCGGCGACACGTTCCTAGGTGGAGCCTGTCCCCAGCCTTCGACAACGACTACCATTACACCTCCGTGGCGGGTCCAGAGGGGGCCAACCGACCGCCGACGAAACGAGGTGGGCGATGGCCGCCGAGACCGATCCGGCCGCCGGGCACGGTGGTCGGGAACTGCTCCGCTCACTGGTCCGTTCGCAACGACGGCGACTCTGCGCCGCCGTGCTGCTCGCCGTCGCGGCGGTGGCGTGCCAGCTGGTGCCGTATCTGATGGCCTACCTGGTCGCCGTCGAGCTGGTCACCCAGGCGTCCCCCGACGGCGGCGTCCTGATCCGGTACGCCGTCATCGCGCTGGTCGCCATCGCGGCCGGCACCGCGCTGATGGGCGGTGCCCTGGCCATCAGCCATGTCTGCGCGTACTGGCTGCTCCATCGGCTGCGTCAGCGCATCGCCGAACGGCTCGCGGTGCTGCCGCTCGGCGAGGTGACCCGTCGCGGCAGTGGCCGGATCGGCAAGCTCGCGATGGAGGACGTCGAACGGATCGAGGTCTTCATCGCGCACATGCTGCCGGACGCGGTCGCCGCGCTGACCGTGGTTGCCGCCACCACGGTCTGGCTGTTCGTCGTCGACTGGCGACTGGCCCTGGCGGCCGTGGCGGTCGTGCCGCTGGCGATGCTCGCCATGCGGCACGCCACCCGCGGGTCGGGCGCCTGGGTGGCGCAGTGGCACGGCGCGGGCATGGCGATGAACCAGACGGTCACCGAGTTCCTGCAGGGCATCAAGGCCGTCAAGGTGTTCAACCGGCAGACCGACACGGTCGCCCGGGCAACCGACGCGGTACGCCGCTACGTCGACGCGGAGACGCGCTGGGGGACGGCCTTCCTGCCCGGCGGCGCGGCGTACTTCACGGTGATGGCCGCGAACGTCGTGGTCGTCGTGCCGGTGGGCCTCTGGCTCTACCGCGACGGCGCCGTCGACCTGCCCACCCTGCTGCTGTTCCTGCTGCTGGCTCTCGGATACACCGCGCCGCTGACCAAACTCACCGGCTACGGCTCGCAGCTGCGCCAGGTGCGGTTCGGCACCGACGAGATCGCCGCCCTACTGGACACCCCCGCGCTGCCGGACACCGGCCGCCGGGTGCCGCTGGGCCCGGCCTCGGTCGAGCTGACCGATGTCGAGTTCGGCTACCACCCCGACCGGCGGGTCCTCGACGGGGTGCGGATCCACGCCGAGGCAGGCAGGGTCACCGCCATCGTCGGCCCGAGCGGTTCGGGCAAGACCACCGTCGCGCGCCTGGTGTCCCGGTTCTTCGACGTCTCCGCCGGCCAGGTGCGGGTGGGTGGCGTCGACGTCCGGGACATGGCGGTCGACCAGCTGATGGACACCGTCGCGGTGGTGTTCCAGGATCCGTTCCTCTTCCACGACACCATCCGGGCGAACCTCACCCTGGGCCGGCCCGACCTGGACGACGAAGCCGTGCACCAGGCCGCCCGCGCCGCCCGCTGCCACGACTTCATTCTCGCCCTGCCGCAGGGGTACGACACAGTGGTCGGCGAACGGGGCGCGACCCTCTCCGGCGGCGAACGCCAGCGCATCTCCATCGCCCGGGCGTTGCTCAAGGACGCGCCCGTGGTGGTGCTCGACGAGGCCACCGCCTCCACCGACCCGGAGAACGAGGTCTGGATCCAGGAGGCGGTGGCGAATCTCGCCGCCGGGCGCACCCTGCTGGTCATCGCCCACCGGCTCACCACCGTTCGCGACGCCGACCGGATCGTGGTGATGACCGACGGCCGGGTGGCCGAGAGTGGCCGCCACGACGAGCTGCTGCGCGCCGACGGCACGTACGCCCGGCTCTGGGCCGACGCGACCACCAGCGCCCGCTGGAGCCTCGGCGTCAGCGGCGAGCGGAGCGGAGCCCACACATGACGACCCTGACCTCGGCGCCGGCCGCCGACCCGACCACCCCGCCGACCGGGACGGTGGCCGGGCGTACCCTCGCCCTCATCGGGCGACTGTGGTCGCTGTCCGACCCCCGGCTGCGCCGCCAGCAGCTGTGGGGCATCGCCGCCCGGATGGCGGCGGCGGTCTGCACCGCGGTGCCGATCTGGCTGCTCGTCGTGGTCCTGCAACGGCTGCGCGAGGCCAACCTCGGCGGCCCGCCGATCAGTCAGGGCGAGGTGCTGTGGTGGAGCCTCGGCGTGGTGGCCGCGGTGCTCGGCCAGTTCGGCTTCGACCTGCTCGCCCAGCGGCAGAGCTGGGTGGCCTCCTTCGAGCTTCTCGGGGAGCTGCGCCTGCGCGCCCTGGAACACCTGCGCCGGCTGCCGTTGGGCTACCACACCAAGCGACAGAGCGGCGACCTCACCGCACTCGTCACGCACCACCTCAGCGAGCTGGAGCCGGTGGTCTTCGGCGCGATCCCCACCATCATCGGGGCGGCCCTGCTGCCCCTCGTCATCGCGGTCGGTCTGCTGCTGGAGGACTGGCGGATGGGGCTGGCCGCGCTGGCCACGATCCCCCTGGCGATGCTGGTCTACGCGTGGTCACAGCGCACCTTCGCCCGACTCGCCGCGGAGCGGGCGCAGGCCAGCGGCCAGGCCGCGGCCCGCTTCCAGGAGTACGTCTCGGGCATCGCCGTGGCCCGCGCGCACGGTGCCACCGGTGACCGGGCCGGACGGCTCGCCCATGCCCTGCTACGGCACCGGCAGGCCAGCACCGGGCTGGTGAGCCGCCTGGTGGTGCCGCTGGTGCTCTTCCTCACCGTGATCGAGCTGGGGCTGCCCGTGGTACTCCTGGTCGGGGCCTTCCTGCTGATCGGCGGGGATCTGGCGCCGGCCACCTTCCTGGTCTTCGCGGTGCTGTCGCTGCGCATCCACGGCCCGCTGCGGGCGATGGGCGAGCAGACCGAGAGCCTGCGGATCGGTGAGGCGGCCGTCGACCGGCTCGGTGCCCTGCTCGCCGAGCCGGTGCCGGCGGAGGTCCGCACCGGCGTGGCCCCGCAGGGCCACGACGTCGCGTTCGAGGGCGTCTCCTACACCTATCCCGGGGCGACCCGACCCGCGCTGCGCGACGTCAGCTTCGAGGCCCCGGCGGGTACGGTCACCGCCCTGGTCGGCAGCAGCGGCGCCGGCAAGACCACCTGCCTGCACCTGCTGGCCCAGTTCTTCACCCCCGACTCCGGCACCATCCGGGTCGGCGGGGTCGACATCCGGGAACTGGACAGCGACACCCTCTTCGACGCGGTGACCGTGGTCTTCCAGGACAGCTACCTGTTCAGCGAGTCGGTCTGGGACAACATCAGGTTCGGCCGGCCCGACGCCAGCGACGAGCAGGTGCGGCGGGCCGCGGCGCAGGCCCGGGTGGACGAGATCGTGGCCCGACTGCCGCAGGGCGGGGACACCCCGGTGGGGGAGGGCGGCGCCACCCTCTCCGGTGGTGAACGGCAGCGGTTGTCGCTGGCCCGGGCCATCCTCAAGGACGCCCCGATCGTGCTGCTCGACGAGCCGACAGCGGCGATGGACGCCACCAACGAGCGGCATGTGCAGCAGGCGCTGTCCGGCCTGATCCGGGAGCGCACGGTGCTGGTCGTGGCGCACCGGCTGGGTACGGTCCGGCACGCCGACCGCATCGTGGTGCTGGACGACGGCATGGTGGTGGAGGTGGGACGGCACGACGAGCTGCTGGCTCGGCAGGGCCGCTACGCGCGGATGTGGGCCGAGCAGGAGGCAGCCCGCTCCTGGCGGCTGTAGGGCGCGGCGTCCGCCCGGTTCGTGCTGCGGACGGACGCCGGTTGGTCAGGTGGCGATCCAGACGTTCTTCGGCCGGAGGAACTCCCGTACCCCGGCCTCGCCGCCGATCCGGCCCCAGCCGCTCTGCCGGACGCCACCGAAGGGCGCCGACGGCAGCACGCCGGGCACCCCGTTGACCCAGACGCTGCCCGCCGCGACCGCCCGGCTCACCCGGTGCGCCGTGCGCAGGTCGGTGGTGTGCAGGTACGCGCCGAGGCCGTAGCGGGTGCCGTTGGCCAGTCGGATCGCCTCCTCCTCGGTGTCGAACGCGGTGACCGCCAGCACCGGCCCGAAGATCTCCTCCTGCGCGAGTTCGCTGGCCGGGTCGACCTCGGCGAAGACCGTCGGTGCGATGAAGTAGCCGTCGCCGAGGTCGCCGCCGAGCCGTACGCCGCCGGTCACCAACCGGCCGTCTCCCTGGTCGCGGGCGCGTTCGACCACGGCGAGGATGCGGTGGCAGGCGCTCTCGCTGACCACCGGGCCCATCAACGTGCGCTCGTCGGCGGGGTCACCGAGCGGCACCCGGGCCAGCCGTGCGGCAAGGGTGCGCAGCACCTCGTCGTAGACCGACGAGTGCGCCAGCACCCGGGTGCCGTTGGCGCAGCCCTGACCGCTCAGCGCCACCACGCCGGTCATCGCCAACCGCGCCGCCATCCGCACGTCCGCGTCGCCGAAGATGATGTGCGCGGACTTGCCGCCCAGCTCCAGACCGACCGGGAGCAGCCGTTCCGCGGCGTCGGCGAGGATCTTCCGGGCGGTCACCCCGCCGCCGGTGAAGTGCACCTTGTCGACGCCCGGGTGCCGGACGAGCGCCGCACCGCCGGCCGCCCCGCCCGGTACCACGTTGACCACACCGGGCGGGAAACCCGCCTCCAGGGCCAGCTCGCCGAGGCGCAGCGCGGTGAACGGCGCCAGCTCCGAGGGCTTGAGCACGACCGTGTTGCCGGCGGCGAGCGCCGGGGCGAGCATCTGCGCGACGGAGACCAGCGGTCCGTTCCACGGAATGATCACCGCGACCACGCCGTACGGTTCGTCGAGGGTGTAGTCGACGGCCCGGACCGGCCAGGTCGGGACGACCGCACCGCCGATCTTGTCGGCCCATCCGGCGTTGTAGCGCAGATGGTCGACCGCCACCGTGGGCATCACCGAGGCGAACTGCCGTGGGCAGCCGTTCTCCAGCGTCTGCAGCCCGCTCAGCTCGGTGGCGTGGCGCTCGACCAGTTCCGCCAGGTGCAGCAGCAGGTCACGGCGTACGTTGCCGGCGGTGGCGCGCCACCCGACGAGCGCCGTGCCGGCGGCGCGGACCGCCGCGTCCATCTCTGCCTCGCCGCCCAACGGCACGGCCGCGGTGGCCCGCCCGTCGCCCGGGTAGACGTGGTGGTGGACTCCGCCGGTGGTGGACGCCGTGCGGGTGGCGCCGATGAGGACACCGGTATCCGGGATGAGTTCGGTCGGGGCGGCGGTGACGGGCACGTGGCGACCTCTTCCGGCTCGGCACGCCACCTGATGGCGTGCGATCAGCGGAGTATGTTGGGTCGAATCCTAGTGTAGTTTGTTGCGTTAGGCAGCCCTGCCCGAAGGGGTGGTGGCGGATCGCCGGATCGATGACAGAGGAGGTCGGTCGTGGCAGGACATCTGTCGTACTTCGAGTTCGGGACACCCGACGTGGCGGTGGCCAGCCGTTTCTACGCCGAGTTGTTCGGCTGGAAGGTGCAGGCGCAGGAGCACGGCGGGTCGATCGACCCCGGGGAGGCGGCGCCCGGGACGCCGGCGGTACCCGGCGGGCTGCACCGTGACCCTGGCCCGCCGCAGCACTACCTCTACTTCGCCGTCGACGACATCGAGGTGGCGATGAAGCGGGTGGTGGAGCTCGGTGGCGAGGTGGAGCCGATGCGTCCGCCGACCGAGCAGTGGGGCACGTTCGTCGAGTGCCGGGACAACCAGGGCCTCGCCTTCGGTCTGCACGTGCCGCCGAGGCCGAAGGACTGAACGTACGACCGGTGCCGCGCACCCACGAGGTGCGCGGCACCGGTGTTGTCGCGGGCGGCGTCTCCGGTCGAGCCAGGGAATCCGCCGCAGCCGCCGGTCCGGGCGTCGCCGGGGCCTACTGTGCGTCGGTGAGAAAACGGCCCGGCACGAAGCCGGTCCGGGCGGTGGCGAGGCCACCGTCGACGGCCAGCACCGACCCGGTCACGTACGAGCCGGCACGGCTGCACAGGTAGATCGCGGTGCCGACGATGTCGTCCGGCCGGCCGATCCGCTGCAACGGCGTCACCGCGGCGATCTCCTCGCCCATCGCGTCGAGCACGCCGGCCATCATCCGGGACGGGAAGCTGCCCGGCGCGATCACGTTCGCGGTCACCGTCGGTGCGAAGTCGTGCGCGAGCATCCGGGTGATGTGGTGGATGGCCGCCTTCGCCGCGGCGGCGGAGTAGGTCGGCATCTCCGGCACCCGCAGGGCGTCGGCGCTGCCGATGTTGACGATCCGGGCCGGGTCCTCGGCGGTGCCGGCGGCCCGCAGCAGTGGGGCCAGCTCCCGCACCAGGAACAGCGGGGCCTTGAGGCCGAGGTCGAGGACGCTGTCCCAGGCGCTGGCCGGGAACTGCTCGACCGGCGCCGTCCAGGCGGTGCCGGCGTTGTTGACCAGGATGTGCAGCCCTGACTCACGATCGGCGATCTCCCGGGCCAACCGGACGCATTCCTGCTCGTCGGAGAGGTCCGCCGGGATGGCCACGCACTCGCCGCCGCCGGCCGACAGCTCCTGGGCCACGTCCTCGCAGTCGGACTTGGTCCGGGCGGTGAGGTAGACCCGAGCGCCCGCCTCGACGAACCCCTGGGCGATCATCCGCCCGATCCCCTGGGTGCCGCCCGTGACCAGTGCCACCTTGCCCGTCACCGAAAACAGCTCACTCATGACAACCTCCACAAACGATATGCTTCGCTACCGTACGACGCCGGACACGACGTCGCCTACCCCGAGCCCGCCTCCTCGCCCACGGCGAGCGCGCCGAGAGTGGCGTACGAGTCGCGGCCGGCCACGAAGTGCTGAGTGGCCGTACGCATGTCGCGTAGCCGCCGTTGCAGCGGCGAGGTCTCGTACACGGCGGTGCCACCGGCCAGGGTGTGCGCGACGTCCACGACCTGCGCGCACAGGCTGGTCACCTGCGCCGCCGCCGCGCGTAGCCGGGCCCGGCGCAGCGGCGTCGAGGCGTCGGTGGCCGCCTGCGCCTCGGCGGCCTCGGCGTAGAGCAGGGCACGCGCCGCGCGGTGCATCGTCTGCGCCTCGCCGAGCCGGTCCTGGAAGACCGTCGAGGCGGCGAGCCGGCGTGCGCTCAGCGCCGGTCGTTTACCGTCGGTGGCCAGCCGGACCAGGTCGGTCAGCGCCCCGTCGGCCAACCCCACCGCGACCGCGCCGATGATCAGGCTGGACTGGGCGATGCGGTGCACGGCGGCCTCGTCCCGCGCGGCGACCGCACGGTGCTCCGGTACCCGCGCGTCCTCGACCACCACGTCGTGGCTGGCGGTGCCGCGCAGTCCCAGCACCCGCCAGGTGTCCACGATCCGAACGTCGGCCGCCGGCACGAACAGGATGCGGGTCGCCGGCACCCCGTCCGTACCGACCGGAATGCTGCGGCCGGAGACCAGCACGCAGTTCAGGTAGAACCAGGCCGCCCGGGGGCAGCCGGTGACGAACGGCCACTGACCGGTGACCCGCCAGCCGCCGTCGCCGGTGCGGGCCCGGCCCTTGGGGGCCACCGCCCCGGCGACGAGAGTGTCCGCGCCGTCGGCGAAGACGTCGTCCAGCGCCGCGGTCGGTCCGCAGCGGACGATCAGGTGGGAGAGCGCCACCTGGCCGACCGTCCACGAGGTCGCGGCGTCAGCGCGGGCGAGTTCGTCCAGCACGGCGAGCACGTCGGGCAGGTCGAGCTGGTCGCCACCGTGGCTGGCCGGGGCGAACATCCGGAAGCAGCCGGCGTCGCGGAGGTCGTCGACCAGGTCGTCGGGGAGACCGCGCCGCTGTTCGATCTCCTCGGCCCGCTTCGCCACGCGGGACGCAAGCTCGCGTACCCGGGCCAGCGTTGGGTTCACGTCCGCTCCTCCTGTGTCTGGTGTGTCGTGTGCGGACGCTATCTCCCACCGTAGGGTGCTGTCCATGGCGGGCGCGCCGCGTTAGCGTGGAGGGTGGAAAAAACAACACACTCATGCCCTGCGTCGCCTGGAGGACACCGATGACGACTCCCACCGACACCCGGGCCCGGGTCTTCGCGGTCCGGATGTGGACCTCGCTGCTGGCCACCCAGGAGCTGCTGTCGACGTACCTCGGTGTCCGCCTCGGCCTCTACGACGACCTCGCGGCCAAGGGGCCGGGCACGGTGGAGGAGATCGCCCAGCGCACCGGCGTCGACCCGCGCTACGCCCGGGAGTGGCTGGAGCAGCAGGCGGTGGCCGGCATCCTCACCGTCGACGATGCGGCCCGGTCGGCCGAGACACGGGTGTTCGCGCTGCCCGCCGCGCATGCCGAGGTGTTGACGGTCTCGGACAGCCCGGTGTCGATGGCGGCGCTGGCCGTGCTGCCGCTGGGCGGCGTGGCGGCGGCGCTGCCGGCGCTGCTGGAGGCCTACCGCAGCGGGGACGGGGTGTCCGACGCGGTCTACGGCGTCGACTGGCGGGAGGGGCATGCGGGCGCCAACCGCTCCATGTTCACCCACCAGTTGGCCGGCTGGCTGCGTCGGCACGCCCCGGACGTACACGCCCGACTGAGCGGTGCGCCGGCGCGGGTGGCGGATGTCGCGTGCGGCGCGGGCTGGGCGGGCATCGGTCTGGCCCGGGCGTTTCCCGGTATCGCCGTCGACGGGTACGACATCGACGCCGACGTGATCGACGACGCCCGGGGACACGCCGCGGACGCCGGCCTGACCGACCGGGTGTCCTTCTTCGCCCGGGACGCCGCGGACCCGGAGTTGGCCGGCGGCTACGACCTGGTCTGCCTCTTCGACGCCCTGCACGAGATTTCCCGGCCGGTGGAGGTGCTGCGGGCCTGCCGGCGGCTGTGCGCCGACGGCGGCAGCGTGCTGGTGCTGGACGCGCGGGTGGCGGAGCGGTTCACCGCACCCGCCGACGAGATCGAGCGGTTTCAGTATGCGACCAGCGTGCTGCACTGCCTGCCAGCCTGCCTCAGCCAGCAGCCGTCCGCCGGCACCGGCACGGTGCTGCGCCCACAGACGGTACGGGAACTGGCGGTCGAGGCGGGCTTCGCCGCCGTCACCCAACTGCCGATCGACGACCGGTTCCACCGGCTCTACCGGCTGATCGGCTGACCGCCACGGCGGCGGGCGGCGGCGGCCTCCGGGACCGCAGCCGCCCGGCGGGGCCGCAGCCGCCCGGCGGGGCCGCAGCCGCCCGGCGGGGCCGCAGCCGCCCGGCGGGGCCGCAGCCGCCCGACCCGACCCGGCGACGCTCGGAAGGTCAGGCCCCGGCGTCGCGCTCGGCGATGCGGCGCAGCACGTGCGTCTGCACCGCGCCGAGGGTGGTGATCGACCTGGCGGTCTTCTCGTCGATGGGTTCGAGGTCGAACTCGTCCTCCAGCGCGAAGGCGAGTTCCATCAGGGCCAGCGAGTGGAAGCCGAGGTCCTGGACCAGGGCCGTCTCCGCGTCGCGCAGGCCGTCGGGGTTGGGCGCCAGGTCGAGCACGATGGCCTGGACCTGGGCGCGAATCTGCTCGTCGAACTGCTTCTGCCCCACGACCGTCGGGGTCTGCTCACTCATGTCGCTTCTTCCTTCCGGATCGCCCGGCTCACCGGAGCTGTGCGGGTTGATGGACGGGTACGGATTCCGCGGGGCGGGGCGGGCCCACCGACGGGGTCTGGTAACTGCGCAGCACGGCGGCGAGCACCGGCACCGCGGCCGTGGTCCAGCCGGCGACCGCGGTGTCGAGGTCGCCGAACTCCTCCTCCAACACCGCGAGCCCGCGTACCGGGACCACCGCGCCCAGCTCCACCAGCAGCGGCCGCAGCCGGGCGTCGGAGACGAAGCGGTGCTGGGCCCAGCCGGCGGTCATCACCGGCACCGCGACGGTGCCCGGAGACAGCCCTTCGCGGGGGAGCATGTCGAGGAAGAGCTTCAGCAGGCCGGTGTAGGAGCCCTTGAAGGTCGGGCTCACCACCACCAGCAGGCCGGGGCCACGGACCCGGGCGAGCACCCGTTCCAGTGGTGCGTGCGCGGCGGTGCCGGCGATCAGCCGGGCGGGCAGGTCCGGCCCGAGTTCGGCCAGGTCGACCAGGTGCGGGTCGCCGAGATGAACGTCGAGGCCGGCGAGGCCGGTGCGCAGCGCGTCGGCCAGGTGCCGGGCGACGGTGAGGGTACGCGAGCCGCGGCGGGGGTTGCCGACCAGCACGGTGGCCGGCACCGGCCGGAGCTCCGCCGCAGGACCCATCCGCTCAGGAGTGTGTTGCCACAGGTCGGTCACCGGTCTCCTTCCGGGTCGGCCAGCAGCCCACGGCGCCGCAGAATCGGCAGGACACCCTCACCGAAGGTGTACGCCTCCTCCAGGTGTGGCTGGCCGGAGAGGATCAGGTGGTCCAGCCCGAGGGCGTGGTACTCCTCGATCCGTTCGGCCACCTCGACATGGCTGCCGACCAGGGCGACGCCGGCACCGGGCCGGACCAGCCCGTAGCCGGCCCAGACGTTCGGATGCACCTCCAGGTCGTCGGTCCGGCCCTGGTGCAGGGCGGCCATCCGGCGCTGCCCCTCGGACTCGGTCCGGCGGAACCGCTGCTGGGCGGCGGCGATGGTGTCGGGGTGCATGCCGGCCACCAGCCGGCGCGCGACATCCCAGGCCTCCTCGGCGGTGTCCCGGCTGATCACGTGGAAGCGGGAGCCGTAGGACAGTTCGCGGCCCTGCGCGTCGGCCCGGTCGCGGACCTTCTTCACCAGCGCCGCCAGCGGTTCGGGTGGCTCACCCCAGGCGAGATAGACGTCGGCGTGGCGGGCGGCGACCTGGTGCGCGGCGGCCGACGAACCGCCGAGGAAGATCGGCGGGGTTACCGGGTGGCCCCGGGTCAGCCGACCGGCCCGGATCCGGTAGTGGGCCCCTTCGAAGTCGTACGGCTGGCCCGACCAGGCGCGGGCGAAGACGTCGAGGAACTCCTCGGCGCGGGCGTAGCGCTGGTCGTGGTCGAGCCAGTCGCCGTAGCGCAGCTGCTCGTCGCGGTCGCCGCCGGTGACCACGTTGAGCAGCAGTCGTCCGCCGGAGAGTCGTTGCAGGGTGGCGGCCATCTGCGCGGCCACCGCCGGGGACACCGAACCGGGACGTGTCGCGACCATGAACCGCAGCCGGCTCGTCCGGCCGGCGAGGGCGGCCGACACCAGCCAGGGGTCCTCACAGAACAGCCCGGTCGGCACCAGGGCGCCGGTGAAGCCGAGCCGGTCGGCGGCGGCGGCGACCTGGCCGAGGTAGTCGATGTCCGGCGCGCGCCGGATGTTCTCCGTCGGGTCGACGGGCGCGCCCTGCGGGGTCTTCGCCACCTCACGGCCGTCACCGTGGGACGGGAGGAACCAGTGCAGGTGAAGTGGCATGTGGACCTTCCTGTCACAGCATCGATCGTGTGAGCGGTGCGGGTGGAGGCACCGTCCGCTCCCTGCGCGTTACCAGGTAGGGCTGGTCGAAGCCTCCCAGCAGCCGGATGCGGTGTCAAGAGTGTGTGACGCCAGTGTCGTATTGTCTGGCGTTTGTTGGCGTCGATCAGCCGGGTCGCCCGGTACGCAGCGGAGCGCTCGGCTCCGCCGCCAGCCGGGCCGCCAGCTCGGCATAGCCGGACACGAACTCGCTCGCCTGGGCACCGGGGTACGCGGCTGTGCGGTGGTAGAAGACCGCGCGCAGGTCCGCCGGGCCGACCGGGGCGACGGCCAGCTCGAACCGGAACCTGCTGCCCAGCCCGGGCGGCACCAGCAGTTCGAAGCCGACGCCGGCCGCCACCGTCCGGTGGCGCACCTCGGCCATCACGTTGAACAGCACGTCGTCGGCGCGCCGTCCGCCGGTCTGCACCACGTCCAGCGGAAGCATCTGGTACGGCAGGTCCTGGTAGGTGAAGGCCCCGATCGCGGCGGCGTGGGCCTGTCCGATCAGTTCGGCGAAGGTGGTGGCCTGCCCGACCCGGGCTCGCAGCAGCACCATGTTGGCCAGCAGGCCGACGGTCTCGCGCAGCTCGGGGCGGGACCGGTTGGCGAACATCGAGGCCACCGCGAGGTCGTCCTGGCCGGTGATCCGGTGCAGGTGTTGGTAGAACACGGCCAGCAGCACGGAGAAGAGGGTGGTGTGTTGCGTGCGGGCCAGGGCACGCAGCCGGGCGACCGTCTCGCGGTCGAGGTCGATCGCCACGTCCGAGGTCGCCGGAGCGTCCTCGGAGCTGGTCCGACCTGCGGATGCGCTCTGGTCGGTGCCGGCGGGATCGCCGGTGGGGGAGCCCAGTGCGGGGAGCTGGCTGCCGGCCAGTTGCCGGCGCCAGTACTCCCGGTGCCGGCGCAGCCCGTCGGAGTCGAGCAGCTCCTGCTGCCAGCGGACGAACGACGCGTACTGCCATCCGGTGGGAGGCGGTTGCGCCAACGCCCCGGTGGCCCGGGCGTAGAGGGTGCCGAGGTCGCGGAAGAGGATTCCGGTCGACCAGGCGTCGGTGACCAGGTGGTGCAGGTTCAGGCAGAGGATGTGTTCGCGTGGCGCCAGCCGCCACAGGGTGGTCCGGGATGGCCATTCGGTCGGGTCGATCGCGGTGCGTAACTCGGCGCGGACCGCCTGGTCGGCGGCGGCGGCCGGGTTCGGCTGGTCGGACAGGTCCACCCGGCGGGTGCCGGCGGGTGCCGGCGGATGCACCACCTGGGCGAGCCGGGCACCCCGACCGGTGAAGGTGGTACGCAGTGACTCGTGCCGGGCGGTGAGCGCGGCCAGCGCGGCGTCCAGGGCGTCGGCGTCCACCTCGCCGGTCAGCCGGCACAGCACCGGGCAGCTCAGCGCGCCGAAGTCGGTGCGGTAGTGCTTGATCATCCAGAGCAGACGCTGGGCGACGGAGGCTGGCGTGTGTTGTATGTCCATGGCGGGACGATAGCGCCTATCCATTGGCATCGGTCGTCTCACTGGGTACGTTGTGTTGTATGAGCTTTGTCGTGCCGGCTCGTGTCGACACCACACTTACCTGGGACTACGAAGCCTCCGATCCCCGGCTGGTGGCGCTCTACGAACGCGCCAAGGCCGCGCAGTGGCGGGTCTCGGACGTGGACTGGTCGATGCACGTGCCGTTCGGCGCGCCGCTGCCCGACGACTCCGCCTTCGCCATGGCGGCGTTCGCCGACTCGCCGCTGGCCCCGCGCGGTCGCCGCGCCTGGGACACGTTCCGGTGGGAGTTCCAGTCGTGGATGGTCAGCCAGTTCCTGCACGGCGAGCAGGCGGCCATGGTCGTCGCGGCCCGGCTGGTCGAGACGGTGCCGGACCTGGACAGCAAGTTCTTCGCGGCCACCCAGGCCGTCGACGAGGCCCGGCACGTCGAGGTCTTCTCCCGGTACCTGCGGGAGAAGATCCCCGAACCGTACGAGGTGTCCCCGCCGTTGCGGGAACTGCTCACCGACATCCTGTCCGACTCGCGGTGGGACCTCACCGCGCTCGGCATGCAGATCATGGTCGAGGCGATCGCGATGGCCTCGTTCCGGCTGTCCAACAGCAGCTTCCACGATCCACTGATCAAGGAACTGACCCACCTGGTGGCCCGCGACGAGGCCCGGCACGTGACGTTCGGGGTGCTCTCCCTCACCGGGCTCTACGACCAGCTCACCACGGCCGAGCGGGCGGAACGGGAGGAGCTGGTCCTGGACGCCGCGGCGCTGATCCGTCAGCGCTTCCTGCTCGACGACATCTGGCAGCGTCTGGAGGTGGACCGCGCCGACGGGGTGGCCTTCGCCACCAACCACGATCTCATGATCAAGTATCGGCAGGCGGTCTTCTCCCGGGTGGCGGTCGCGCTCGGCCAGATCGGCCTGATGACCGACCAGGTCCGCACCGGCTTGGACAAACTGGGTCTGCTGCAGTTCGCCGGCGAGCGGCTGCGCCGACAGAAGGGGCGTTGACATGGCAGCCACCCGGCAGCACCTCGACCTGCCCGCCGTGATCCGGCTCGGTGAGCTGGGCGACCAGATCACTCCGTTCGCCCTGCGGGCCGCCTGCGACCTGCGCATCGCCGACCTGCTCGTCGGCGGCCCGCGTACCGTGGCGGAGCTGGCCGGCACGGCCGGCGCGCACCCCGGCGCGCTGCTGCGCCTGCTGCGGGCACTGGCCGCCCGGGGCATCTTCACCGAGGTCGCCGACGCCACGTTCGCCCTCACCGCGCTGGCCGAACCGCTGCGCGGCGACCATCCGATGTCCCTGCGTGACAGCTTCACCCTGCTCGACTCCGACGTGCGTGCCTGGGGCGCGATCGGGCACACCCTGCGCACCGGCGATCCGGCCTTCGCGTACGTGCACGGCCAGGACTACTGGGCCTACCTCGCCGACCATCCGCAGGAGAGCACCCGGGTCGACGACTGGATGCGCAGCGTCAACCGGCTGCACCTGCGCACGGTGCTCGGGGCGTACCCGTGGCGCCGGTTCGGCACCCTGGTCGACGTCGGTGGCGGCACCGGTGGGTTTCTGGCCGGCCTGCTCACCCGCTTCCCCGCGGTCCGCGGCGTGCTGTTCGACCTGCCGCACGTGGTGTCGGGCGCGCCGGAGGTGCTGGCCGAGGCAGGCGTGTCCGAGCGTTGTGAGGTGGTGCCGGGTGACGCCTTCGCCGAGGTGCCCGCCGGCGGCGACGGCTACCTGCTCAAGACGGTGCTGCCGGGTTTCGACGACGACGACGCCGCCCGCATCCTCGGTAACGTCCGCAGCGCCATGCGGCCCGATTCACGCCTGGTGCTGCTGGAGGCCGTGCTGCCGCCCGGCGACGCGTTCGACATGGCGAAGCTGTTCGACGTGCACGCGATGGTGCTCACCGGCGGCGCACACCGCAGCGCCGACGAGACCGCCCGGCTGCTGGAGCGGGTCGGTCTGCGGCTGACCCAGGTGGTCGGCACGCCCACCCTGACCGTGTTGGAGGCCCTGCCGGCCGGCTGAGCCGGGTCGGGTCCGCCGGCACCGCGCCCGCTGCGGTCCGCCGGCACCGCGCCCGCTGTGGGCCGCCGGCACGGCGGCCGGTCAGCCGATCCGGACCGGGACCGAGGCGTACGCCCGGAAGGGGGTGTCGCGTTCGCGCACGGTCGGTCCGGCTGCCTCGAAAACGGCGAGGCGGGCCAACCGGTCGAAGACGACGGCCCCCTCCATCCGGGCCAGGAACGCACCAAGGCAAAGGTGGGCACCGCCGCCGAAGGCGAGGTGCGGGTTGTCCGTACGGCCCACGTCCAGCCGGTCGGGCCGGGAGAAGCGGCGCTCGTCGTGGTTGGCCGAACCGACCATCAGCACCAGCACCCGACCTCGTCGTACGGTACGCCCGCCGATCTCGATGGGTTCGTGGACGTAGCGGGCGGTGCCCTGGATCGGGGCGTCCCAGCGCAGGAACTCGTCGACGGCGGTGCCGACCAGCGAACGATCGGCCCGCAGCCGGGCGAGCTGGTCGGGATGGCCCAGCAGGGCGGCGGCGCCGGTGGTGATCATGTGTACGGTCGTCTCGAAGCCGGCAAAGAACGAGAAGACGGTGTTGTCGACGATCTCGTCGTGGCTCAGGGTGTCACCCGACTCCTCGGCGTCGAGCAACCGGGAGAGCAGGTCGTCACCGCGACGTGCCCGGCGCTGGTCGAGCAGTTCGCCGATGTGCTCGCGCAGCCAGCGCACGGCCACGTCGGCCTCGGCGCGGGCGTGCTCGCCGACCACTGCGGTGAAGGCCCGGCCGAGGTTCATCGCGTGCCGGCGCACCTCCTCGGTGGACTCCGGGGGGATGCCCATCAGCCGGCAGACCACCCGGACCGGCAGCGGGTAGGCCAACTCACCGACCAGGTCCATCCGGCCGTTCTCCACGGCCGGC
This sequence comes from Micromonospora phaseoli, assembly GCF_900109115.1. Classification (GTDB taxonomy): domain Bacteria; phylum Actinomycetota; class Actinomycetes; order Mycobacteriales; family Micromonosporaceae; genus Micromonospora; species Micromonospora phaseoli. The sequence continues at coordinate 166,403 of NZ_FNYV01000004.1, read as the reverse complement.
ACGAGCAGCTCGTCGACGAGTTCCTCGACGTACGAGCGTAGCTGGCGGACGACCGCGGGGCTGAACGCCCGGCTCATCAGCCGCCGCAGTCGGACGTGGTCCGGCGGGTCCCGGTAGAGCATGATCCGTTGGAAGAACGCGCTCGCCGGTCCGTCGCCCACCGACACCTCGTGGTATCCGGCGGGAAACTCGCTGCCCAGCCGAGGATCGTGCTGCAGAGCCGCGACGTCGGCGTGACGCGTGACGCCCCAGCTGCCGGGTCCGATCCGGCACAGTGGCCCGGCGTCGCGCAGGCGGGCGTACTCGGGGTAGGGGTTGTCGACGACGTTCGGGTCCAAAGCGTCGAACCGCGGTGCCAGGGACGGTGCACTCATGCTTCTAGTGTCTGTTGGGTTCGCCATGCGGGCAAGGGCCGGCCGGTACATGCAACACACTTGGTGGGACGACCGGAAGTCCGATCCGGACAGGGTCAAGGTTTCCGATGACTTTTGTCGGATCTTCGGCAACCGGCGCGGATGTGGTCACGCGTTGTTACTCCCCAGTGTCAGATCCGCGTCGGTCGGCGCCGGCCGTGTCGGAGCGCGCTCCACCTGCCCCGGGCCTGGGGTGTTGCGCGCCCCGGCCGGGCAGTGGCTGACCACCGCACAGTCGCGGGCGGGCGGCCCGGACCGCCGGGGGCAAGCCGAAGATCCTCCTGTCTCGGCACAGATAGTCACATGCATTGTCGCTTATCAGAATCATCGGCGGAGATAGAACGCGGATGTCACAGTATTGAAGCCGATCGGTCATTCCCATGCCGCGCGGATGCGTTCTAGGGTGTGACACCAGCAGGAGGGGGGAATTGTGTTGCCGATGGTCAAAGCCCGGAGGGTGAGCCGAACCGCTGTTGCGATTTCCGTCAGCGGCAGCGTCGACCGGAGTACTGCCGGTTATGTCACCCGGGTCGCCGAGTACATGCTGGACCATGTCGACTCGCGGCCGGAGCGCGTCGAGTTGGATCTGACCGAGGTGACCGGTGTCGACGAGGTGGGCTTCACCTCTCTGGTCGACGTGGCCGCCGGTGCCAGCGCGGCCGGCGCCGCAGTGGTCGTGCGGTGCGGCGCGGAGCGTGCCATGCTGGAGCGGCACCGCTGCGGCCGCGGTGTGGCCTCGGAGCAGATCGGGCGGATGCTGCGCCTGCATCTCAAGTTCGTGGTGCGCCGACGCCGGTCCCGCCCGGCGGTGGCGGAGGCGCGGGTGGTGCGCTGGTGCCCGGGCCCGCTGGCGGGACGCAACCGCGGTTGACCGCCCACGCAGTGTTCGTGGCCGCGGGGGGCGGTCGGGTCGGGAACAATCATCCTTTCATCCTGGATCGTGTGGCGCTTGTGCGTCGCCTTGAGCCGATGGTCGTCGGATCGCGGGTGGCGGTTGAAAAGGGTTCAATGGGTATGGTCGAATCGGTCCGGTTCAGAACACTTAACCGGATTGTCGCCGCCTGTTCGGGCCGCTGCAATTTGCGTTTCGGCTGGAACTCAAGTAGCGAGCCCAGAGAAACCTCTGCATATGCCTATCCTGTGCGGCGTCGATTATTGCGGACTCAATCAAATGGCGGAGTGCGGCCGGGTCAGGTCACCGGCGCGGCGCGCAGCTCGGCGATCGGAACGTCGGCGTCGGCGACCGCCCGCCGGATCAGGGTGACGTAGTCGCGGACGAACGCGTCGGCCCAGGCCGGATCGAACTCGGCCCGGGAGCACAACAGCAGCGCGGACAGCACGTCGCCCTGCGGCACGACGACGAACTCCAGCGCGAAACGCCGCCGCTCCAACTGGGCCTCCATGTCGTCCAGCTCCTCTCCGGCCATGTCGGCCCGGGTCATCAGGCTGCCGAGCAACTGGAACAGCACGTCGTCGGTGCGGCCGGTGCCGCCGGTCACGGTGTCCGGCGGCAGCAGCTGATGGGGGAGGTCCTGATGGCGCATCGCGTCCATCACGGTGGTCCGGGTCTGCCCGATCAGCTCGGCCAGTGTGGTGTCCGGGGTGAAGCGTTCCCGGAGCAGCACCATGCTGGCGAAGAAGCCCACGGTGTCGCGCACCTGCGGCTGCCCGCGGTTGGCGAAGAGCGAGGCCACCGTGAGGTCGCCAGCGGCGGTCTCGGCGTGCAGCAGCGCGTAGAACACCGCCAGGGTGACCGGGAACAACGTGGTGCGGTGCCGGCGGGCGAGCTGTCGCAGCGCCGCGGTGGTCTGCGCGTCCACGTAGTGCTCGACGGAGATCCAGGGCGGCTCGCCGTCGGGCACCGGACGCCGGCCGCGGGCGGGCAGCTCCACCAGCCGCGCGCCGGCGAGCTTGCCCGTCCAGTACCCGGTGAGTCGTTCCCGGTTCGCCCCGGAGAGCTGTTCCGCCTGCCACCGGGCCCACTGCGCGTACTGCCACTGTGGTGCGGGCAGGTCGACGGGTTCACCGATCTCACCGCCGTACAGGGCGCGCAGGTCTCTGGCCAGCAGCGCGTTGGAGTAGTCGTCGGAGCAGTAGTGGTGCAGGGTGAGCACGACCAGGTGGTGCTCCGCGCCGAGCCGGAGCACCCGTGTCCGCAGTGGCCACACCGAGGCGTCGATGCTGGTGGACACCTCCGCGGCGACGATCCGGCGGGCGGCGGCGGCCGGCTCGGCCTCGCCGGACACGTCGGTCAGCGGTACCGGCACCGGCTGCGGCTCGTGGATCAGCTGGCGCAGCCGCCGGCCGCGCGGGTAGGTGGTCCGAAGCGGCTCGTGCCGGGCGGACAGGGCGGCCACCGCCCGGGTCATCGCCTGGTGGTCGTACGGGCCCCGAAGGTGCCACAGCACCTGTTCGTTGAGGGCGCTGTCGCCTCCCCGGTAGTGGTCCATGAGAGCCAGCAGACGTTGACCGACGGAAGCGGGTTCCTCGCGCACAGTGGTGAGCCTAGAACACGATGCGACGAGTGTCGACAGTGTCGGCAGGGCGACCGGGCGATGACGTATGTCGGGTCTTGCCGGCCCGGTAGTCCTGCCGGATAGTGCTCTGTATGCGAGCCGACACCGCGCGTCCCCACCTGTCCGCGGCGTTCCTGGCGACCCAGGACGACCCGTACCCGGCCTACGCGCAGCTGCGCGCCCGGGGCCCGTTGTCCCGGGCGGAGCTGGGCCAGTGGCTGGTGACCGGGCACTCCGTGGTCTCCACCCTGCTGCGCGACAACCGGCTGGAGAGCCGGATGCCGGCGGAGTACACCCGGCTCACCCTCGGCGACGGCCCGGGTGCCGAGTTCCTGGACCGGATCGTGTTGACCCGTACCCCGCCGGACCACACCCGACTGCGGCGGTTCATCGGCCGGGCACTGGGCACCCCGGTGGTGCGCCGGCTGACCGGACACATCGGCGCCGCGGCCGACACGCTGCTCGACCCCGCCCTGCAACGCGGCCGGCTCGACGTGGTGACCGACCTGGCGGTGCCGCTGCCGGTCGGCGTGGTGTGCGATCTGATCGGCATTCCGATCCCGGACCGGCCGGAGGTGCTGACCCGGGTCGTCTCGCTGGCCAAGGTCTTCGACGCGGCCAATCTCACCCCCGGCGACCTGCACGACATCAACGCCGCGCTGCCCTGGCTGCACGACTACCTCGCCGAGCTGCTGTCGCGTCGCCGGGAGCAGCCGGGCGGCCCGACGCTGGCCGGGATGTACTGGGAGGAGTCGGCCACCGACCGGCTGGCCATTGCGGACTTCGCGGACAACATGCTCTTCCTGTTCCACGCCGGGTTCGAGACGACCATGGGCCTGGTCTCCAACGGGGTCGCCGCGCTGCTCGCCCATCCGGAACAGCTGCGCCGGCTGCGGGCCGACCCGGCCCTGGTCCCGTCGGCGGTGGAGGAGTTCCTGCGGTACGACGCCCCGATCCAGAACGTCATCCGGGTCGCCCGTGAGCCCGTCGAGGTGGCCGGTGTGAAGATTCGGGCCGGGCGGACCGTGCTGCTGCTGCTCGGCGCGGCCAACCGGGACGCCGCGGTCTTCGATGACGCCGAGCGTCTCGACGTCGGGCGGGATCCCAACCCACATCTCGGGTTCGGCGGGGGCCTGCACCACTGCCTCGGCACCGCCCTGGCGCGGCTGATGTCGGTGGTCGTCTTCGAGCGCCTGGTGGGCGCGGTGGAGATCCTCGGACCCGCGGGGCCGCCGGTCCGGCGCCGGCATGCCAGCCTGCGTTCGTACGACCAGTTGCCACTGCTGGTGCGGGCCCGCTGAGCGGCGGTGTGTCGGCTCTGCCCGGTGCCGGTGACCGGCGGGTAGGGTGTGGTGTCTTCTGTCGACACCTGGAGGATCTTCATGTCCGATGTGGTGGCACCCGTCATTCCCTTCCTGCGTTACCAGGACCCGCGCGCCGCGATCGACTGGCTCTGCTCGGCCTTCGGCTTCGAGGTGCTGGAGACCACGACCGGCGGCGAGGGGCAGGTGGTGCACGCCGAGCTGCGGTGGGGCATCGGCACCTTCCAGCTTGGCCCGGCCGGGTCGTCCACGCTGCCCATGGCCAGTCCGCGTGACCTGCCCCTGACGAGCCAGGGTGTGTACGTGTACGTCGGGGACGCCGTCGACGCGCACCACGACCGCGCGGTCGCGGCGGGCGCGGAGGTGGTCATGCCGTTGACCGACACGGACTACGGCTCGCGGGAGTACGTCGTCCGGGACATCGAGGGACACCTGTGGGGCTTCGGTAGCTACGCCCCGAAGCTCGACTGACCGGTTGCCGACAGAACGTCCGCTCTTTTTCGTCGGTAGGACACAAAGAGCACATAGAGTGATTGTTCGTCCTGACCCGTTCGCAGCATCGACTCTGAGGAGTGACCCATGGCCGATTCCTCGGTCCCGCCCACCGTCGCCCCCTACATCGCCTACCAGAATCCGGCGAAGGCCATCGAATGGCTGGTGAACACTTTCGGCTTCACCACGCTGGGCGTCTTCGACGACGGCGCCGGGAACGTCTACCACGCCGAGCTTCGGATCGGCGAGCACGGGTTGATCATGATCAATCCGGCGAACGACGGCTTGCGCCTCGGCGAGCCGTTGGCGCTCGGTGCCGCCACCGCCGGCACCTTCGTCCGAGTGGAGACCGACACCGAGGTGGACGACATCCACGGCCGGGCCGTGGCCGCCGGCGCCGAGATCCTGTTGGCTCCCGAGAGCAAGCCGCACGACTCGTACGAGTTCACCTGCCGGGACCCGCAGGGCCACGTCTGGACCTTCGCGACCTACCGGACCGCGCTCGGCTGAGCTGCGCCCACCGCGACGACACGCGGCCCCGGTCCCGCCGTCCGGACGGCGGGACCGGGGCCGCTGTGGCTGGTGCGGGGCGGCCCTGGCGGAGGGTCGCCCCGCACCGCGTCCGGCTCGCTACCGTCGGGGTAGCAGGAAGCTGCCCAGCAGGGCCAGGGCGAAGCTGATCACACTGAACCAGAGGGTGCCGACCATCGCCCGCTGGAAGCTGATCTGGCTGGTCTCGAAGGCGCGCTGCTCGATGACCCCGGCGGCGGTGCCGCCACTGCCGGCGGCCAGACTCGTGGCATCACAGCCGGGCGGCGGGAGTGTCGGGTCCGCCGCGTCGAGTTGGGTGGTGACACAGTCGCGGAACCGGTCGCTGATCTGCCCGGCCTGTCCGTCGGAGACGCCCGTGGCGACCAGGTCGGCGCGCAGCCGGGGAGTCACGTCGTCGACCGCCGCCGGCGCCTGGCTGGCGAGCAGGCTGAAGAAGAGCGTGCCGCAGGCGGCGATGCCGAGCGTCACGCCTATCTGGTAGTTCGCGTTGACCACCCCCGAGGCGGAGCCGGCCTGGTGACCTGGCACGTCATGCAGCGAGTAGCCCATCAGCGGCGGGAAGGTCATACCCATGCCGGCGCCGCCGATGAACATCGGGACGAGCAGTTGCCAGATGGTCACCTGGGGCGTGCTGTCGATGACCCACATGAACCAGAACATGCTGGCGATCAGCAGCACCAGCCCGGCCTGTAGGCCCAACCGGCCGAGCTTCGGCGTGATCGCGCGGGCGGAGAGCCACCCGAGCAGCGGCACGGCGATGTCCCACGGCAGCCCGGACAGCCCGGCGCGCAGGATGCTGTATCCGACGCCGATCTGCAGGTAGATGGTGATGATCAGGAAGAACGACATCACCGCGCCCTGGAAGAGGAAGACCACCACCAGGCCCGAGTTGAAGGAGCGGTGCCGGAAGAGCGACATCGGCACCAGTGGCGACTCGGTACGGGACCGCTGGTGCACCACGAACAGCGCGAAGACGGCCAGGCCGCCGGCCATGCTCGCGTACGTCCAGGCCGGCCAGTCCTGCTCGCGGCCCTGCACCAGCGGGTAGACGATCAGCAGCACCGCCGCCGTGATCAGGGTCGCGCCGACCAGGTCGAGCCGTTCCCGGCGGTTCGGCGTCGACTCGGGCAGCAACGCCTTCGCGGCGAAGAAGGCCGCGATGCCGATCGGGACGTTGACCAGGAAGATGGTCCGCCAACCCAGGCCCGCCACGTCGGCGGTGGTCAGCAGCGCGCCGACCAGTGGGCCGCCGACCGTGCCGAAGGCGAGCGCGGCGCTCATCGCGGCGAACGCCCGGCCGCGTTCCTTCGGCGCGTAGAGCAGCTGGATGAGGGTGTAGACCTGAGGCACCATCACCGCGCCCATCGCGCCCTGCAGGAAGCGCAGCACGATCAGCTGCTCGGGTGTCTGGGCGAGGCCGGCGAGCAGCGAGACGGAGGTGAAGCCGGCGACACCGATCAGGAACATCCGGCGTACGCCGACGATGTCGCCGAGTCGGCCGGCGATGATCAGCATCGACGCGAAGGCGAGCGCGTACCCGGCCACCAGCCACTGCATCGTGGAGGCGGTGGCGTTGATGCCGTCGCGGATCGACGGCAGCGCCACGTTCACGATGGTGATGTCGAGCAGGTCCAGCACGAACCCGGTGAGTACGACGACGAGGGCGAGGGTGCGTTTGCGGCCGGTGATCGGGGGGACGAACTCGTCGGGTGGTGCCGCGGCCGGTGCCTGCACCGTGCTGGTGTCGGCACCGGACGACGTGCGGCTGTCGTCAGACATCGGATCCCTTTCCTGAGGGCTCAACGGACATTGCGTGGGTGGGTGGCCGCCTGCGTGGACTCCTCGCCCCGCCGGACGGTGAGCCCCGCGTGCCGGCAACGGAAGGAGATCAGGTGGTTGCGCTAGGTCAGCACCTTATTGGAAATGTGTGTCGCTCAGGAACCGCCGCACCGGTGCGAATCTGATCGAGGAGAGATCCACCGTCGTGGTAGGACACGACAAGCGCCCGGCCGAGAGTGGCCAGCGCGCCGCCGTACCCGGTCGGCGCGGCCAGATCGACCAGGTGTGGCGTTTCGGTCGGTGCTGGTACGGCGTCCCAGCTCAGCAGGGCGGCAGGCTGGTCCGGCCCGGTCACGGTGAGCGCTGCCGGGTCGATGGTCAGCCCGTCTCCGGTCGCCTTGAGCAGCGCCTCCTTCCTGGTCCAGTACCGGACGAAGGCGGCCGTCCGGTCGCGGACCCCGGTGCCGGTGAGCACCGCGCGTTCGGTCGCGGCCAGGGCGCGCAGCGGAAGCCGGGTGCCGCGCAGCGCGAGCCGCTCGATGTCGACACCGACCTCGGTCCCGGTGGCGAACGCCACCACGCACCACTGCCCGGAGTGTGAGACGGAGAACGTCACCGGCGACGGCGGTGAGCGCAGCACCGGCTTGCCGTGCGGCCCGCCGCAGCCCCGGCAGACGGCCTCGAAACGCAGTCCGGACGCCGGGACGCCGAGCATGCCGGCGAGCACCAGGCGGGTCAACGCCCGCGCGGTGAGGTGCGCCGCGCGGCCGCCTCGATCAGTGAACTCCGCGTGCCGGCGACGTTCCCCGTCGGCGAGCAGGGCGAGCAGGTCCCGGTCGTCCGGCGGCGCGGTCCGGGCCCACCACAGCTGACAGGTGCCCTCGGCGGGCAGGCCGGTCGCCATCGTGGATGCCACCCTTTCTGCCGGTCGCCAGCGGGGCGCGGCCGGTGGTCGGGCCGTTGTATGTGGAGCCTATTGCAAGTAGCTTGTTCTTTCTACTGTACGTATCCGAGCCCGCTTGTTACCTTGGCGTCGGCACAGACCCGTCGTGTGGTAGCGACGCGAGAGCTCCGTCGGACAGGGGAGACCCAGATTGGGCGTTGAGGCCGAACACACGCGACCCTTCACCCGGGACGGCATGCGCGACGACATCGCGGCGGTCCTCGGCGAACCACCCGGCACCGTCGCGGACGACGCCGACCTCCTCCAACTCGGTCTCGACTCGATCGGCGTGATGCGGCTGGTCGGCCGCTGGCACCAGCGGGGCGTGACGGTGAGCTTCGCGGAGCTGATCGAGGGCCGCACCCTCGACGACTGGTGGCAGCTGGTGGTCGACCGGGTGCCCCGCGGGGCGGCGGCGGTGGACGAACCAACCCTGGCCGTCGTCGACGGCACCGAACCGTTCGACCTGGCACCCATGCAGCACGCGTACTGGGTCGGCCGGGGTGACGGCCAGGCCCTCGGAGGCGTCGGCGCCCACTTCTACAACGAGTTCGACGGCACCGCGGTGGACCCGGCCCGACTGGAGGCCGCCGTCCGTGCGCTGTTGCGCCGGCACGGGATGCTGCGCGCCCGCTTCGACGACGACGGCCGGCAGCAGATCCTGGCCGACAGCCCCTGGCCCGGCCTCACCGTGCACGACCTGCGCGACGACGATCCGGAGACGGCCGAACGGACGCTGCTGCGGCTGCGCGACCAACTGTCGCACCGGCGGCTGGACGTGTCCCGGGGCGAGGTCTTCGACGTGCAGCTGTCGCTGCTGCCCGGCGGCGGCACCCGCGCTCACGTACACATCGAGATGCTGGTGGCCGACGCACACAGCTTCCGCATCCTGATGTCGGAGCTGGCCCGGCACTACCGGAACCCCGGCGTCGAGTTGCCTCCGATCGGGTTGGACTACCCGACCTACCTGGCGACCCTGCGCACCCGGCGCGACGACGAGCGCGAGGCCGACCGGGCCTACTGGCAGGCGCGGCTGCCCGAGCTGCCCGGCCCGCCGGAGCTGCCACTGGCGGTCGACCCGCAGCAGGTCAGCGGCCAGCGGGTGGTCCGGCACCACCACTGGGTTCCCGCCGGGCAGGTCGAGCGGTTGACCCGGCGGGCCCGGTCGCACGGACTGACCCTGCCGGTGCTGTTCCTGGCCGCCTTCGGGCAGGTGCTCGGCCGCTGGAGCGCCACCGGGCGCTTCCTGCTGAACCTGCCCCTCTACGACCGCCAGCCGGTCCATCCCGACGTCGCGCACCTGGTCGGTGACTTCACCAACCTGCTGCTGCTGGAGGTCGACACCGGCACCGAGCGCGACTTCGTGGAGTTCGCCCGGACGGTGCAGGAGCGCCTGCGCGCCGACGCCGCCCACCCCGGCTACACCGGAGTGGACGTGCTGCGTGACGTGACCCGCCAGCGTGGCGGCACACCGGTCGGCGCTCCGGTGGTGTTCACCAGCGCGCTCAGCCTGGGCGAGCTGTTCGACGCCGAGGTGCGCGACAGCTTCGGCACACCCGGCTGGACGATGTCGCAGACCCCGCAGGTGTGGCTGGACGTCCAGGTCACCGAGCGTGAACACGGCCTGTTCGTCAACTGGGACTGCGTCGAGGAACTCTTCCCGCCCGGCCTGGTCGCGCAGATGTTCGAGGCGTACCTCACGGTTCTCGATTGGCTGCTGGACGACGACGCGGACTGGACCGCGAGCCCGCCGGAGCTGCTGCCGCAGCCGACCCGGCAGATCCGGGCGACGGCCAACGACACCGCCCGTCCGGTCCGCCGTCGCCGGCTGCACGAGGACTTCTTCGCCCTGGCCCGCACCGAGCCGGACCGCCCGGCGCTGCTCTGGGGGGCCGACGGGCGACTCAGCTACGGCGAACTCGCCGACCGGGCCGACCGGCTCGCCGGCGCACTGGTCGCGGGCGGGGTACGCCGGGGCGACGCGGTCGCGGTCACCGTCGAGAAGGGTCCCGAACAGGTCGTCGCCGTACTGGGCGTGCTGCGGGCCGGCGGGGTGTACGTCCCCGTCGGGGTCGACCAGCCGGCCGCCCGGCGGGCCCGGATCCACGCGGTGGCCGGGGTGCGGCACGTGGTGGTCGGTGACCCGCCTCCCGAGCTACCCACCGGGCTGTGCGTGGTGGACGTGGCGGACCGGTCGTTCCCGCCGGTCACCCCGGTCGACGGTGCCGACGACGAACCGGCCTACCTGCTGTTCACCTCCGGCTCCACCGGCGAGCCGAAAGGGGTGCAGGTGCCGCACCGGGCGGCGGTCAACACCATCGACGACATCGACCGGCGGTTCGGGGTCGGCCCCACCGACCGGGTTCTCGCGGTGTCGGCCCTCGACTTCGACCTGTCGGTGTACGACATCTTCGGTCTGCTCGGTGTCGGCGGCGCGGTGGTCTGCGTCGCCGAGGACGAGCGGCGCGACGCCGGTCGCTGGCGGGAGCTGGTACGCCGGCACCGGGTCAGCGTCTGGCAGTCCGTGCCGGCACTGCTGGACATGCTGCTGAGCGCGGGCGACGACGCGGACCTGCCGCTGCGGCTGGCGCTGCTCGGTGGCGACTGGGTCGGGCTCGACCTGGCCGCCCGGCTGGACGCGCAGGCCACCGGCGCGACGCTGGTGGCGCTGGGCGGCACCACCGAGACCGCGATCCACTCCACCCTGCAGGTGGTGCCGGTGCCGGTGCCCGCCACCTGGCGTTCGGTGCCGTACGGCGTGCCCCTGGCCAACCAGCTCATGCGCGTGGTGGATCCCGCCGGCCGGGACCGGCCGGACTGGGTTCCCGGTGAACTGTGGATCGGCGGGGCATCGGTGGCCGATGGCTACCGCGGTGACCCCGAGCGCACCGCCGCACAGTTCCGCGAGATCGACGGGGTGCGCTGGTACCGCACCGGTGACCTGGCCCGCTACCACCCGCAGGGCGTGGTCGAGTTCCTGGGCCGGGCCGACGCCCAGGTCAAGATCCGGGGGCACCGGATCGAGTTGGGCGAGATCGAGACCGCCCTGGAACGCCACCCGGCGGTCCGCCGGGCCGTGGCGGTGGCCCTCGGTACGCCCCGACGGCTGGCCGCCGCCGTGACCGCCGCGACCGAGGTGGACCCGGAGGCACTACGTGACTGGCTGGCCGGGCAGGTGCCCGGGTACATGGTTCCGGATCAGCTGGTGCTCACCGACCAGCTGCCGTTGTCCGCCAACGCGAAGATCGACCGGCGGGCGGTGGTCGGCCTCGTCCAGGCGGCCCGGCCCGGACCGGAGGAGATCGAGACGCCGGTCGGCGACATCGAGCGCGACGTAGCCCGGATCTGGGCGCAGCTGCTCGACGTGCCGGCGGTGGGCCGGCGGCAGAGCTTCTTCGCCGCCGGCGGGGACAGCCTGGTCGCCACCCGGTCGATGGCGCTGCTCGCCGAGGCCGGACTGGACGGAGCCAACCTGCGGCAACTCTTCGCCACCCCGGTGCTGGCCGACTTCGCCGCCACCCTGCGCCGCGCCGGCCGGGATCGGCCCGCCGCCGCGGTACTGCGCCCGGACCCGGCGAACCGGTACGCGCCGTTCCCCCCTACCGACGTGCAGCGGGCGTACTGGTTGGGGCGCAGCAGCGACTTCGCGCTGGGCGGCGTCGGCTCGCACTGGTACTGGGAGTTCGACGGGACCGACGTCGACCTCGACCGGCTGGAGGACGCCGTCAACCTGCTCGTCGCCCGACACGACATGCTGCGCGCGGTCTTCGACGACAACGGCGACCAGCGGGTGCTGGCCGAGACCGACCGGTTCCGGATCGCGGTACGCGCCGGTGGCGACGAGGCACTGGGCGAGCTGCGCGAGCGGATGTCCCACCGGATCCCCGATCCGGGCCGGTGGCCGCTGCTGGAGATCGGCGCGGTGCGGTACGCGGACGGCCGGGCACGGATCGGCTTCAGCTTCGACTACATCGTGCTCGACGCGCTCAGCATCGTGATCTTCTTCGACGAGCTGACCGCGCTCTACCGGGACCCGGCGGCGGCGCTGCGCCCCGTCGGGGTGACCTTCCGCGACTACCTGCTCGCCGCCCCCGCCGACCCGCAGCTCGTCGCCGCCGACCAGCAGTACTGGCGGGACCGGCTGGACAGCCTGCCCCCCGGTCCACCGCTGCCACTGGCCGTGGACCCGGCCACCGTCATCGCCCCGCGCTTCCACCGTCGGGAGGACCGGCTCGATCCCACGCAGTGGCGTCGGCTGACCGAGCAGGCCCGCCGGCACGGGGTGACCCCGGCCAGCGTCCTGGCCGCCGCCTTCGCCGAGGTGCTCTCGGCGTGGAGCGGACGCGGCGAACTGACCGTCAACTTCACCCTGTTCAACCGGCGCGACGTGCACCCCGACATCAACCACATCCTCGGTGACTTCACCTCGTTGCTGCTGGTCGCGTACCGGGCCGGGGCGGGCGACAGCTGGCTGGACCTGGTCCGGCGTACCCAGGAGCAGGTCTGGGAGGGGATGGCCCACGACTCGGCGTCCGCGCTGTGGGTGCTGCGTGAACTCGCCCGCCGCCAGCAGGGCGGCACGGTGAGCATGCCCGTCGTGTTCACCAGCGCGCTCGGCGTCGCCGGGGGCATGAGCGAGATGTCCTTCCCCTTCGGCGAGCTGGTCTGGGGCATCTCGCAGACCCCGCAGGTGTGGCTCGACAACCAGGTGATGGAGCGCGACGGCGGTCTGGTCTACAACTGGGACTCGGTCGAGGAACTCTTCCCGGCCGGGCTGCTCGACGCGATGTTCGACGCGTACCGCGAGCTGCTGCGTTGGCTGACCACGGCGGACTGGTCCGCCGCCGCGCCACCGCCGCTGTCGGCGGCGCAACGGCGCACCCGTGACGCGGTCAACGACACCGCCGGGCCGCTGCCGCCCGGGCTGCTGCACACCGGCTTCTTCGCCCACGCCGCCGCCACGCCGGACGCACCGGCGGTGATCACCGCCGAGGGCGAGACGGTCGGCTACGGCGACCTCGCCTCCCGGGCGCTGCGCATCGGCGCGGCGCTGAGCGCGCACGGCGTCCACCCCGGTGACGCGGTCGCGGTGACCCTGCCCCGTGGCGTCGACCAGATCGCCGCCGTGCTCGGCGTGCTCGCCGTGGGCGGGCACTACGTGCCGGTCGGTGTCGACCAGCCGGCCGAACGGCGCGACCGCATCTACGCCCGCGCCGGGGCGCGGGTCGTGCTGGCGCGCGCCGATCTGGCCACGGCGCATCCGGTCGTCGCGCCGGACAGCACCGCCGCCCCGCTGCCGGCGCCCGTAGATCTCGACCCGGACCAGCTGGCCTACGTCATCTTCACCTCGGGCTCCACCGGCGAGCCGAAGGGCGTCGAGATCACCCACCGGGCGGCGCTGAACACCGTCGACGACATCACCACCCGTTACGGGGTGGGCCCCGCCGACCGGGTCCTCGCGGTCTCGGCGCTCGACTTCGACCTGTCCGTGTACGACATATTCGGGCTGCTCGGCGCGGGCGGCGCGCTGGTCTGCGTCGCCGACACCGACCGGCGAGAGGCCCGCAGCTGGGCCGCGGCGGCCCGGCGCGGCGGTGTCACCGTCTGGAACTCCGTGCCGGCGCTGCTGGACATGCTGCTGGTCGCGGCCGAGGCCGAGGGACTGCCCGACGGGCTGCGCCTGGTGCTGCTCTCCGGTGACTGGGTCGGGCTGGACCTACCCGGTCGGTTGCGTGACCGGTGCCCGCAGGCCCGGTTCGTGGCTCTCGGCGGCGCCACCGAGGCGGCGATCTGGTCCAACGCCTGCGAGGTCGACGAGGTACCCGCGCACTGGCGGTCGGTGCCCTACGGCCGGCCGCTGCGCAACCAGCGCTACCGGGTGGTCGATCCACGTGGCCGGGACTGTCCCGACTGGGTGCCCGGTGAGCTGTGGATCGGCGGCGTCGGGGTGGCCCGCGGCTACCGGGGGGACCCGGAGACCACCGCCCGACAGTTCGTCACCGTGGACGGACAGCGGTGGTACCGCACCGGCGACCTCGGCCGGTACTGGCCCGACGGCACGCTGGAATTCCTCGGTCGGGTCGACTTCCAGGTCAAGATCCGTGGACACCGGATCGAGCTGGGGGAGATCGAGGCGGCGGCGCAGGCGCACCCGGGGGTGGCCGGGGCCGTCGCGCTCACCGTCGGCGAGGGTGCGCACCGTCGGCTCGCGCTGGCCGTCGTGGCCGACGACGAGCAGGTAGACGACCTGGCGCTGCTCGGCTTCCTGGCACAACGGCTGCCCAGCTACATGGTTCCGGAGCGGGTGGTCGGCGTGGTGGACCTGCCGCTGACCGCCAACGGCAAGGTGGACCGCCGGGCGTTGACCGCCCAGGTGACCGCCGAGCCCGACGAGAGAGCCGACGAGAGCCCGCGCGGGGACAGCGAGAAGCTCGTCGCCGAAATCTGGTCCGAGGTGCTCGACTGCGACCGGATCGGCCGTAACCAGAGCTTCTTCGCCCTCGGCGGGGACAGCCTGCTGGCCACCCGGCTGGTGGAGACGCTGCGGCTGCGCCACGGGATCGAACTGTCGCTGCGGCAGCTGTTCCTGGCGCCGACCGTGGCGCAGTTGGCAGACGTCTTCGACACCCACCGCGGCGCGGTGGATCCCGGTGACTTCGAGGAGGGCATCATATGAGTCAGTCGTCCGCCGGTGACCTGCTCGCCGAGTTGGAGAGCGCGGGGGTGCGGGTCTGGTTGGAGGCCGGCCAGCTGCGCTTTCGCGCACCGCAGGGAGCGATGACGCCGACCCGCCGGGAGGCGCTGCGCGCCCGCCGCGACGAGATCGTCGCCCACCTCGACAACGGTGGCGGCGTCGCCCTGGTACCCGACCCGGCGCATCGGCACGATCCGTTTCCGGTCACCGACGTGCAGGCGGCGTACCTGCTCGGCCGGGGGGAGACGTTCGCCTACGGCGGCGTCGCCTGCCACGGCTACGGCGAGCTGGTCTACCCGGCGCTCGATCCGGATCGGATGACGGCCGCGTGGCGGGCGCTGATCGAGCGGCACGACATGCTCCGCGCGGTGGTGGAGGCCGACGGCGCGCAGCGGGTCCTGCCGCAGGTGCCACCCTTCGAACTACCGGTGATCGACCTGACCGGCCGTCCCGACGCGGTGGTCGAGGCCGGGGTCGGTGCGGTCCGCGCGGAGATGGACCATCTGGTGCACACCCCCGACCGGTGGCCGCTGTTCGCCGCCCGGATCACCCTGGCCGACACCCGGGCCGTGCTGCACGTGTCGATCGACTTCCTGATCGCCGACTTCATCAGCGTCCAGGTGGTGCTCGACGAACTGCACCGGCTCTACCACCGGCCGGACGAGCCGTTGCCGCCGCTGGAGGTCACCTTCCGCGACTACCAACTCGCCGAACGGGCGGTGCGGGACAGCCCTCGCCACGAGCGGGACCGGCAGTGGTGGCTGGCGCGCGTCGACGACCTGCCCGCCGCGCCGGAGCTGCCGACGGTGGCCCGCCCGGCCGACAGCGAGGGGCGGTTCCGCCGCTGGGAGACCCGGCTGTCGTCGCAGGTCTGGGAGGGGCTGCGGCAGCGCGCCGGTCGGCACGGCGTCAGCCCGTCCGGTGCGGTGCTGGCCGCGTACGCCGACACGATCGCCGCGTGGAGCCGCCGAACCCGGTTCACCCTGGACATCACGCTGCTCAACCGGGCGCCGCTGCACGAGCAGGTCAACGCGCTGGTCGGCGACTTCACCTCGGTGGATTTGCTGGCCGTGGACGCCGACCCGACCCGCCGCTTCGACGAGCGGGCCCGGGATCTTCAGGTGCAGCTCTGGGAGGACCTGGACCACCGTACGTTCAGCGGCATCGAGGTGATGCGGGAGATCGCCCGCCGGCAGGGCGCCGAGGCGGCACTGTTCCCGGTGGTGTTCACCAGCGCGATCGGCATCACCTCGGCCGGCGCCGCCGCCGACGGCGCACCGCTCGGGGAGCTGGGTTACGGGATCAGTCAGACCCCGCAGGTCTGGATCGACTGCCAGAACATCGAGCGCGACGGCGGCCTGGTGTCCAACTGGGACGTGCGGGAGGAGGTGTTCCCATCCGGGGTGGTCGACGACATGTTCGCCGCGTACGACGCGCTGCTGCACCGGCTGGCCGCCGACGACGCGGCGTGGACCCGTACCGGGCTCCCGGAGCCGCCGCAGGCGGCGATGGAGCGCCGGGCCGAGGCCAACCGGACGGACTCCGCCCTGCCCGCCGGGATGCTGCACGACCGGGTGGTGCTGCAGGCGTTGAGCACCCCCGACCGGCCGGCGGTCATCGCCGCCGACCGTACGCTCAGCTACAGCGAGCTGCTGGGCCGGGCCGCCGGGGTGGCCGAGGCGCTGACCGCGGCCGGCTGCCGCCGGCAGGAGCTGGTCGCGGTGGTCATGGACCGGGGCTGGGAGCAGGTCGTCGCGGTGCTGGGCGCGCTGCTCGCCGGCTGTGTCTACGTGCCGGTGGACACCTCGTCGCCGGCCGCCCGGCGTCGCGTCATCCTGGACAACGCCGGGGTCCGCTGCGTGCTCACCCAGTCCCGGGTGGACCAGCAGGGCTGGGCCGGGGGGTTGCGGTTGCTCGCCGTCGATCTGCTCGCCGAGGGGGAGCCGCACCCGGTCGAGGGCTCCGGCGACCCGGAGGAGTTGGCGTACGTCATCCACACCTCCGGCTCGACCGGCACGCCCAAGGGCGTGATGATCAGTCACCGGGGCGCGTTGAACACCGTGCTCGACATCAACGACCGCTTCGCCGTCGGTCCCGAGGACCGGGTGCTCGGCCTGTCCAACCTCGGCTTCGACCTGTCGGTCTACGACATCTTCGGCCCGCTGTCCGTCGGCGGCGCGGTGGTCGTGCCCGACCCGGAGCGCCGCGGCGACCCGTCGCACTGGGCCGAGCTGGTCGCCGGGTACGCGGTGACGGTGTGGAACTCCGTGCCCGCCCAACTGCAGATGCTGCACGACTACCTGCTCACCGCCGCCGGGGCACCCCCGGACGGGTTGCGGCTGGCCATGCTCTCCGGCGACTGGATCCCGGTGGCCCTGCCCGAGGCGATCCGGGCCCGGGTACCCGGGCTGCGGGTGGTCAGCCTGGGTGGGGCGACCGAGGCGTCGATCTGGTCGATCTGGTACCCGATCGAGCAGGTCGACCCGCAGTGGCGCAGCATCCCGTACGGTCGCCCGCTGACCAACCAGAGCTTCCACGTGCTCGACGCGGCGCTGCGACCGCGTCCGGACCTGGTCGGCGGTGAGCTGTACATCGGCGGCGCCGGGCTGGCGTTGGGCTACCTCAACGACAGCGAGCGCACCGCCGAGCGGTTCGTCGTGCATCCGGAGTCCGGCGAGGTGCTGTACCGCACCGGTGACCTCGGCCGGTATCTGCCGGACGGCACCATCGAGTTCCTCGGTCGGGAGGACCTTCAGGTCAAGATCCGCGGTTATCGGATCGAGCTGGCCGAGATCGAGGCGGCCCTGGGTGCCCACCCCGGGGTGGCCGGCGCGGTCGTGGTGGTCGACGGGGACACCCCGCTGGAGCGTCGGCTGGCCGCGTTCGTCGAGCCGGCCGGCCGGGCGGTCAGCACGGCGCAGGCGGAGCACGACGCGGTGGTCGCCCGGCAGCTCGGCGACGCCGCGTGCGCCGACGCCGACGCCACGCTCACCGGCGTCGACCGGGACCGCTACCTGGCGTACGCCCACGGGCTGGACGACGTGGCGCTGCCGGCGATGCTCGACGCGTTCCGCGCGGCCGGCCTCTTCGCCAGCGGCGACCAGCGGCACCTGCTGGCCGAGCTGCTCGACACCGCCCGGGTGGCCCCGCGCCACCACCGGTTGGTGCGGCGCTGGCTGCGGGCGCTGACCGGTGCGGGACTGCTCGACCGGGACGACTCCGGCCGGTACGGGTTGACCGCGGCGGGCGCGGCGGCGGACAGCACCACCGGCTGGCGCGGTGTCGAGCAGCTCGCCGACGCCGAGGACCGGGAGCTGCTCGACTACTTCCGGAACAGCACCGCACAGCTGCCCGCCCTGCTGCGCGGCGAGGACGACCCGCTGGCGCTGCTGTTCCCGCAGGGCCGGGTGGACGTCTCGCAGGGGCTCTACGAGCGGACCCTGTTCAACCGGTGGGCCAACGAGGCCGCGGCGACCCTGGTACGCCGGATCGCCGAGCAGCGCATCGAGCCCGGTGCGCTGCGGGTGCTGGAGGTCGGCGCGGGGGCCGGCGGCACCACCGCCGCGGTGCTCGCCGCGCTGGCCGGTCACGAGGTGGACTACCTGGCCACCGACCTTTCCCCGTTCTTCGTCAACGAGCTGCGGACCCGCTTCGGTGAGCGGCCCGGCCTGCGGCTGCAGGCGGTCGACATCGACCGGGACCTCACCGCGCAGGGCCTGGCCCCGAACTCCTTCGACGTGATCGTGGCCGGCGACGTGCTGCACGCCAGCGCCGACATCGGCCGGGCGCTGGAGCGGCTGCGCGAGGTGCTCGCCCCGCAGGGCTGGTTGGTGGCCTGCGAGATGACCCGCGACCACTACCAGATCATGACCTCGCTGGAGCTGCTGGTCCGGGTGGACGAGGCCACCGCCGACTTCACCGACCTGCGTCAGGGCACCGAGCAGGTGTTCCTCGACCGCCGGTCCTGGTTGGCGGTGCTGGGCGCGGCGGGAGCGGCGCAGCCGCTGTGCCTGCCCGAACCGGACGACTTCATCGCCGAGCTGGGCATGTGCGTGCTGGCCGCCCGGTTCAAGACCGACCGGCTGCCGATCTCCCGCGACGACCTCACCGAACACCTGGCCCTGCGGCTGCCGCAGTACATGGTCCCGGCGGTGGTGCAGGTCGTGGACGCCTTCCCGCTCAACGCCAACGGCAAGGTCGACCGGGCGGCGCTGCGGCGCCGGCTGCCCCGCCGGGGAGCGACGGCGTCCGCCGCGTCACCCGCGGCCGGCAGTGATCTGGAACGGCGGATCGCGGCGGTGTGGGCGCAGGCGCTGCGGGTGCCCCGGGTGGGTCGGGACGAGAACCTCTTCGAACTCGGCGGTGACTCCCTGGTCGCGGCCCAGATCACCGGCCGGATCCTGGAGGAGATCCCGCAGGCGGCCGGGCTCTTCTTCGACCAGTTGCTGCGTCAGGTGCTGGAGCAGCCCACGGTCGCCGCGCTCGCCGCGCACGTCGAGGCGGAGTCGGCCGCGCCGGTCGTGGCGTCGCCGGTCGGTGCGGCCACACCGGCCACCACCGGTGGGCTGTCCGTGCTGCACGAGGGAGTCCCCGGTACCCCGTGGGTGCTGGTGTCGGGCTGCGCCGCCACGGTCGACGGGTACGCGGCGCTGGTGCCGGCGCTCGCGGTGAACGGTCCCGTGCTGGGGCTGGCCACGGACGCGACCGACGACCTGCCCCGGGTCGCCGCCGAGCAGGCCCGGCTGATCACCGCCGCCGGTCACCCGGCGGTCCGGCTGGTCGGGCACGGCCTCGGCGCGACCCTCGCCCTTGAGGTGGCCCGCTCGCTGACCGAGGCCGGTGGGCAGGTCGACGCCCTGGTGCTGGTGTCGCCGTGGCGGCCGGCGAGCGCCGATGACGCCGCTGCCGCGTACCGGGTGGAGACCGGCGGCGGGGAACCCGACGAGGGCTTCGGCGCGCGGCTGTCCGCGACGGTCCGGCACGAGCCGACCCTGTACGCCGGTGACCTCACCGTGCTGCGGCCCACCGGCGAGGTGCCCTACGACGAGCAGGCGCTGGAGTTCTGGGCCGACCTGTGCCTGGGTGACGTCCGCACCGTCGACGTCGCCGGGGACCACCGCACGGTGCTGGGGGCAGCGGGCGGCGCGGCGTTGGCGGCGCTCGACCCGGAGCCGGCCCGGTGACGGTCGTCGCCGTGCTCGGTGCGTCCGGCGCGGTCGGTCGGGTAGCCCTGGATCTGCTGCGATCCTGGGGCGTCGGTCCGCTGCGGGCCGGCGCGCGACGTCGGCCGCAGATCGACGGGGTCGACGGGGTGGCCGTCGACGCCCACGATCCGGCGGGCCTGGCCCGGTTCTGCGCCGGCGCCCGGGTGGTGCTCAACTGCGCCGGCCCGGCCGTCGACCTGGCCGACCGGGTGGCCCGGGCGTGCGACGCGGCCGACGCCGACTACGTGGACGCGGCCGGCGACGACGCGCTGTACGCCTCGGTCGTGGCGGCCATCGGCGGTGGCTCGCGGGTCGCGGTGGTGTCGGCGGGGATGATGCCGGGGCTGTCCGGGCTGCTGCCCCGGCTGCTCGCCGCGCACCTGCCCGACGGCGAGCGGCTGACCGGGTACGTCGGCGGGCGGGACCGGTTCACCCTGACCGCGGCCGTCGACTACGTCGCGGCCGACGAGAGTTTCGGCTGGCCCGCCGCCGCCTGGCGGGACGGTCGGGTGGTGCAGCGCGCGCTGAGCCCGGTCGACGAGGTGGCCGTGCCGTCGTTTCCCGAGCCGGTCACCGCCCAGCCCTACCTGGGCACGGAGACCGCCCGGGTCGCCGCCGCGTTGGGGCTGCGCCGGGTCGACTGGTACTCGGTCTTCGCCGGCGAGCGGGTGCTGACCGCGCTGCGCGCCGCACCCCGGCCCGAGGACGCGGGCCCGCGCCAGACCGGCGACGCGGATCTGCGTCAGGCCGGCGAGCGGCTGCGCCGGGCCGCGGAGCTGGACCTGTTCGGGCAGCGGCCGTACCAGAATCTGGTGGTCACCCTGGCGGGGTCGCGCGGCGAGCGCACCGCCGTGGTGCACGGCACCGGGGCCAGCGATCTCACCGGCACGGTGGCCGCGTTGACCGTCCGGGCCGTGCTGGCCGGCGCGGTGCCGCCGGGCGTCTGGCACGCCGCCGAGGTGCTCGACCCGGTCGCCACCTTCACCGAGCTGGCGGCGGCACCGGGGGTGCTGCTCGCCTCCGTGGTGGCGGACGTCGCCGCCGTCGACCGCTACGAGGAGGACGTGATTTGAACCGACCCACCCGGGTGGTCGTCTGCGGCACCCGCTTCGGCCAGGTCTACCTGGAGTCCTTCCGCAACGCGGACCCGAGCTTCCAGCTCGCCGGCGTCCTCGCCGGCGGCAGCGACCGCTCCCGAGCCTGCGCCGCGCACTACGGGGTGCAGCTGTATACGGCCGTCGAGCAGTTGCCCGACGACATCGACGTCGCCTGCGTCGTCATCCGTGGCGGTCTGCTCGGTGGCCGGGGCTCCGAGCTGGCGATGGAGCTGATGGCGCGCGGCGTGCACGTGTTGCAGGAGCACCCGCTGCACCACGACGAGCTGGCCCGCTGCCTGCGGCAGGCCCGCCGGCACAAGGTGGTGTACCAGCTCAACCCGTTCTACCGGCACATCACGCCGGTACGCCGGTTCCTCGGCGCGGCCGGCGAGCTGCTGCGCCGCCAGCCACCGCGCTACCTCGACGTGGCCTGCGGATTCCAGCTGGCGTACTCGCTGCTGGACCTGCTCGGCCAGGCCCTCGGCGGCCTCCGGCCGTGGCGGTTCACCGAGCTGCCGGCGCTGCCCACGTCGGTCACCACGGCGACCGGCCTGGATTTGCCGTTCCGCAGTCTGGACGGAGTACTGGCCGGGGTGCCGGTCACGCTGCGGGTGCAGAACCAGATGGACCCGGCCGACCCCGACAACTACGCCCACCTGATGCACCGGATCACCATCGGCACCGAGGCCGGCAACCTCACCCTGGTCGGCACGCACGGCCCGACGGTCTGGACCGCCCGGCCCGACTTCCCCCGGGAGGTCGCCGGGATCGGCGCCGACCCGCACTTCGCCGCCAGCCGCGACACCAGCATCCCCAGCGCGGTCACCCTCGGACCGGCCGAGGTCCCGCACTACGACACCGTCTTCGGCACCACCTGGCCGCAGGGGGTCCGCCGGGCCCTGTGGACCCTGCGGGACACCGTGGAGCGGGGCGAGGACCCGCTGCGGCAGGGCCAGTACCACCTGACGTTGTGCCAGCTCTGGCAGGAGCTGACGCTGATCCTCGGTCCGCCGGAGCTGGTCAGCGCCGAGCCGCCCCGGATGCTGGCGGCCGACGACCTGGCGGCCCTGGCGGCGGCCGGTGAGGCCGCGGCGACCGACATCACCGCGCTGCCGCCGAACCCACCGCAACCGGTGGTGAGCGGCGGCGTGGGGGTGGCCGGGTGAACGGAGTCGACACCACCGCCCGCCGGTGGCTGCGCTGCTACCGCCCCCGGCCGGCGGCCACGGTACGGCTGGTCTGCTTTCCGCACGCCACCGGCAGCGCGCCGTTCTACCGCAGCTGGGCGCGGGAACTGCCAGACGGCGTCGAGCTGCTGGCGGTGCAGTACCCGGGCCGGCTGGACCGCATCGGCGAACCGCCGCTGACCGCCATGGCCCTGCTCGCCGACATGATCACCGAGGTGCTCGCCCCCCGGCGGGACCTCCCGGTCGCCCTGTTCGGCCACAGCATGGGTGCCGCGGTCGCGTACGAGGTGGCCCGCCGGTTGGAGCGGCGGCAGGGCGGGCCGCTGGCGCACCTGTTCGTCTCGGGTCGTCCGGCGCCGTGCCACCACCGGCCGGGCATCAAGCACCTCGGCCCCGACGACGTCCTCTGGGCGGAGCTGCGCAGGCTGGGCGGCACCGATCCGGCGGCGTTGGACAATCCGCAGCTGCGGGCGGCGGTGCTGCCGACGCTGCGGGCGGACTACCAGCTGATCGAGAGCTACCGGCCGGTGGCGGGCGATCAGCTGGTCACGCCGATCTCCGCGCTGGTCGGTGACGTGGACACCGAGGCGGCGGTGGACGAGGTGGCCGCCTGGGCGGGGTACACCCGGGCGGCGTTCGACCTCACCGTATTCGACGGCGACCACTTCTACCTGGTGCCGCACCGGACGAAGGTGCTGGCCGGCGTCATCCGGAGCCTCGGCCTGCCGTGACGTCGGTCGGCGCCGCAGCGGCGAGGTGCCGGCGCCACAGCAGGCGACGCTTCGGCTTGCCGCTGGTGGTGCGGGGTACGGTGCCCGCCGGTACCGGCACGACGTGCACCGTCGCCTCCGGCACCAGCGGTCTCACCAGGGCGGGGATCCGGGGCAGCCACTCCGGGCGGGGATGTTCCAGGTGGACCACCACAGTCGGGTGGCCGGACCGCAGGCCGAGCACGGTGGCCAGCCGGCCGGGCGGTGCGCCCAGGGCCGCGCCGAGCATCGCGTCGAGGTCCTCGGCGAAGACCGTCCGGCCGTGCACCTTCAGGCTGTCGCCGAGACGGCCCAGCACGAACAGTTCGCCGTCGCGCACAAAACCGGCGTCGCCGGTACGGACCCTGCCGTCGTCGAACACCGGTCCGCCGGCGTAGCCGTCGGTCACCCCGGCCCCGCTGACCAGGATCTCCCCGACCACGCCGTCGTCGACCGGCCGGGCGTCGTCGCCGACGACCGTCACCCCGGTGCCGGCCAGCGGATGGCCGCAACCGACCACCGGCACGCCGTCCGGCCCGGGCGCCTGTCGCCATCCGGTGCCGAGCGGCAGCCCACTGACCGCCAGCGTCGCCTCCGCCAGCCCGTACGCGGGCAGCAGCGCCTCCCGGCGCAGCCCGTACGGAGCGAGCAGCCCGGCGAAATCCGCCAGGGTGGAGGGCTGGATCCGCTCGGCGCCGACGATGACCGCCCGCCACCGGCGGAAGTCCAGCCCGGCCAGCTGCTCGGCGCGGACCCGGCGCACCACGTGCGCCAGGCCGAAGCCGGGCATCGCGGTCAGCCGGGCGCCGTGCCGGCCGAAGCACTCCAGGAAGCGGGTGGGTCGGCGGACGAACTCCGCCGGGGAGAGCAGCCACAGGTCGGCGCCGGTGACGATGGGCGCCAGCAGGCAACCCACCAGACCCATGTCGTGGTGCACCGGCAGCCAGGACGCGGTGGGGTCGTCCGGCGTCATCGCCAGCCAGTCCCGGATGGCCGCGACGTTGGCCTCCAACGCCGGGTAGGGCACCCGTACCCCGCGCACCGTACCGGTGGTGCCCGAGGTGAACTGCAGCAGCGCCAGCCGGGCCGGTACCGCCGCCTCGGCGCCTCGCGGTTGCTCACCGGGCAGCTCCGCGACGTCGACGGTGGGCACCCCGGCGCGGGCCGCCGCGTGGGCGAGCGTCGGGGTGGGCGCGCCGTCGACCACGACCAGCCGGGGCCGCATCGCCGCCAGGGCGGCGGCCAGATGTTCGGCGTACCGGTCGGGGTCGCCGAAGGTGGCGGCCGGCGCGAGCGGCGATGCCGTCGCGCCGGCCAGCAGCGTGCCGAACAGGGTGCCGACGAACCCCGGGCCGGTGGGCAGCACGATCCCCACCACGTCGCCGGGGCGTACCCCCCGCGCGGCGAGGCCGGCGGCATGCACCCGGGCCAGCCGGGCCAGCCGGGCGTACGGCCACCGCTGCCAACCGCCGTCCGGACGGGAGAACCGGATGCCCCGGTCGGCGCGCGGGTCGTCCAGCCAGGACAGCAGCCCGGTCATGCCGGGCGGGCCTCGATCACCGGGAACATCGGTGTCGGGGTCGCCTCGACCAGCTCCAGTCCGGCCCCGGCCAGCAGGGCCCGTTGTTCGTCGAGGCTGCGCGCGCCGCCCGCGCTGAGCGTCAGCATCAGCATGTCCATCCGGCGGGCCAGCGGTGTGCTGTCGGCCTCGGACTGCCGCCCGGCCTCGAGGATGAAGACCCGGCCCTGCGGGGACATGGCGGTCCGGATGCGCCGCAGTACGCCGGTCGCCTCCTCGTCGCTCCAGCTGTAGAGGATCCGCTTGAGCACGTACGCGTCGCCGCCGGTGGGGATGTCGTCGGTGAGGAAGCTGCCCGGCACCACCCGGGCCCGGTCGGCGACGCCGGCTGCGGCGAACGTCTCCGGCGCGTTCGCCACCACACCGGGCAGGTCGAACAGCACCCCCCGCATCCGGGGAAAGCGGGCCAGCAGGTCGCCGAGGAACCGGCCGTTGCCGCCGCCGACGTCCACCACCGTGCCGAAGCGCGACCAGTCCGAGGCGCGCAGGATCGCCATCAGCTCCATGCCGGTGACGCCGCTCATCACCTTGTCGAAGGCTTCCCCGTCGCCGGGGTGCTGACCGAAGTGGTCCCACATGCCGACGCCGTGCACCGCGTCGAACGCGCCCTCGCCGGTCCGCAGGGTGTGGTCCAGTCCTTCCATGGCCCGGGTGCACACCACGGGGGAGAGGAAGATGTCCCGGGCCGAGTACGGGTGGTCGGTGCGCAGCAGGTCGGCCATCGGGGTGAGGCCGAACTCGCCCGGCGTGACCTCCGCGAACAGGTCCCGGGTGGCCAGGTACCGCAACGCCTTGGTCAGCGACGGTTCGTGGGCGGCACAGACCCGGGCCAGTTCGGCGGCGGGCAACGGCCCGTCGGCGAGCCGGTCGGCCACCCGCAGCAGGCAGACCGCCCGGATCGTGTACGGCAGCAGGTAGTCACCCACCTCCATCAGCCGCAGGATTGCCGGTACGTCGATCCCGGGACGTCGTCTCGTCAGCATCGCTGCTCCTTGTCAACTGGGTCGGTCAGGCGGTCGGCCGGGCCGGCTCCGGCCGACCGGCCAGCAGGTGGTCGGCGAGGGTGGCGAGGTGACCGCCGGTGGGTGTGTCGAAGCTGTCCAGCCAGAGCGCCCGCCGGTACCACCAGTGCAGGGGGTACTCCCAGGTCGCGCCGAGCCCGCCGGTGACCTGCAGGGCGTCCTCGCAGGCCCGCACGGCCGCCTGCCGGCCGGCAACCACGGCCTCGGCGTGCGCGTGGGCGACCTCGGCCGGCTCGGTGTCGTCGGCGCCGGCGAGCCAGCAGGCCCGCAACGCCAGCGAGGTGGCCAGTTCTAGCGTCACGTAGCTGTCGGCCAGCCGGTGCGCCACCGCCTGGTACGCCCCGATCGGCCGGCCGAACTGCACCCGGTCACCGGCGTGCCGGCGGGCCAGCTCCAGGGCCCGCCGGGCCACCCCCACGGCCTCGCAGGCCAGCAGGGTGCCGGCGTGCCGGCGGGCCTGCGCCAGTATCCGGCCGGCGGAGTCCGGGGCGACCAGCAGCTCGCCCGGGGTGTCGGCGAAGCGCAGCCGGGCGGCGCCGCGCAGCCGATCCAGGGTGGGTTGGGGTTCGACGGTGAGTCCGTCGGCCGGCGAGGCCACCGCGAACAGCGCGAGCCCGGCGTCGGTGCCGGCGGCGACCACCAGGGCGGTGGCCGACGTCGCGTCGGTGACCAGGGCGCGCAGGCCGGTCAGCCGCCAGCGTCCGCCCTGCCGGACGGCGTGGCAGCCGCCGCCGGCCGGATCGTCCTGCCAGGCGACGGTGAGCGGGTCGGGGGTGAGTTCCCGTCCCGCCGCCCGGTGGATCGGGTGGGCCAGGCCGACCGTGCTCCACCAGGGCGTGGCGGCCAGGGCGTAGCCGCCCTCCTGGGCCAGCAGCCCCTTCTCCACCATGCCCAGGTCCGGGTCGCACCAGCCCTGCCGGCGCAGGTGCGGCCAGGTGTCGGGATCGACGCCATCGGCGTCGGCGAGCGCGGCCACCCGCTCGACCGGGTACCGGTCGGCGAGCAGTCGGGCGGCGGCGGCCGACAGGTCGCGTTCCTCGTCGGTGAGGGCGAAGTCCATGATGTTCCTCTCCGGCCGCAACGGCTCACCTGGTCCGGGGCAGGCCGAGGACGCGTTCGGCGATGATGCCGCGCAGGATCTCCGAGGTGCCGCCCTCGATCGAGTTGGCCCGACTACGTAGTCTCAGGTGCTGCCAGTGGCCGGCCGCGTGGCTGTCCGGACCGTGCAGGACCGCCGCCGGGCCGAGCAGACGCAGCGCGAACGCGGCCAGCCGCTGGTTGGTGATCGACCAGTGCAGCTTGAGAATGGAGCTCTCCGGTCCCGGCTTGCCGGTGCGGGCCAGCGCGGCCATCGTCCGATGGCCGGTCCAGCGCAACCCCTGCAACTGCACGTGCAGCTCGGCCACCTCGGCGCGGACCGCCGGGTCGTCGGCCAGCCCGAGGTCGTGCACCGTACGCAGCAGCCGGTCGAACTCGACGGCCAGCCGTGCCGTGAGGGTGATGCCGAAGGTGCCCCGTTCGTGGGCGAGGGTGGTCATCGCGATCCGCCAGCCCTCGCCGACCGGCCCGAGCACACAGTCGCGGGGGACCGGCACGTCGGTGAGCACGATCTGGTTGAAGTCGCTGTCGCCGGTGGCCTGTCGCAGCGGCAGCACCCGTACGCCGGGGCTGCGCATGTCCACCAGCAGGCAGGTCAGTCCCGTGTGGGCGGTGGAGCCGGGCTGGGTGCGGGCCAGCAGCAGGCACCAGTCGGCCTGGTGCGCGTACGAGGACCAGACCTTCTCCCCGGTGACCCGCCACCCGCCGGCGGTGGCGGTCGCCCGGGTACGGACGGCGGCCAGGTCGCTGCCGGCGTCGGGCTCGGAGAAGCCCTGGCAGAAGACGTACTCGCCGGAGAGGATCGGTTCCAGGAAGCGTTTCTGCTGTTCGGGTGTGCCGTGCGAGACGATGGTCGGTCCGACCATGCCCAGGCCGATCACGTTGACGCCCTCGGGTGCCTCGGCCAGCGCGCTCTCCTCGGCGTAGATGCCCTGGTAGGTCGGCGGCAGCCCACGTCCGCCGTAGGCGGCCGGCCAGGTCAGTCCGGTGTAGCCGGCCGCGTGCAACGCCTTGGTCCACCCGCCCGGTGCGCCCGCGTCCCGGTGCCGGGGCACGTGCTCGGCCAGCCAGGCGCGCAGTCCGGCGCGGAACGCGGCCTCCTCGGGGGTGTCGCGCAGCCGCACCGCTCAGCCCTCCCGGGCGGCCACGGTGCGGGCCGGATCGCGGTAGGTGCGCACGCCGGTGCCGAAGTACCGTTCGCGCAGGGTGGCCTCCGCCGGGTCGTAGGCGGTGCGGAACAACCCGCGTCGTTGCAGCTCGGGCACGAGCAGGTCGCAGATGTCGTCGATGCCGTCCGACGGCGGGCAGGGGATCAGGTTGAAACCGTCCACGTCGGCGACGGTGAGCCACTGCTCCATCCGGTCGGCGACCTGCTCCGGCGTGCCGAACAGCGTCACCGGTGCCTCCACCCGGGGCCGGCGGGGCCGGGAGACGAGGTACTTCACGTCGCCCACGGTCCAGGTGCGGTCCGGGGTGAGCTTGCGCAGGAAGCCGAGGAAGGACTGGCTGGCCTGGCTGCGGATCTCGTCGACCGGGGTGTCGTCGGGGAAGGCGGCCAGGTCGATGTCCATCCAGCCGCACCACTTGGCCAGCTGCCCCTCGCTGCTCCACAGCGTGTTGTACGCCTCGGCCTTCGCCTTCGCCTCGGCCCGGTCCCGGCCGACCATGACCATGGTGCCCTGCAACGCCTTGACCATGCTGGGGTCCCGCCCGTGCCGGGCGGCGGCGGCGCGTAGGGCGGCCACCGGTTCCCGGCCGGCGGCCGGGTCGGCCAGGGTCAGGAAGACCACCTCGGCGTGCCGGGCGGCGAATTCGATGCCCCGTGGTGAGGAGCCCGCCTGGTACAGCACGGGGGTGCGTTGCGGTGAGGGCTCGCACTGGTGCGGGCCGCGCACGGTGAACCAGCGGCCTTCGTGGTCGACCTGGCGGACCCGGTCGGGGTCGGTGAAGATGTCGCGTTCGACGTCGCGGACGACCGCGTCGGCGTCCCAGCTGTCCTCCCAGAGGGCGCGGGCGACCTGGACGTACTCGTCGGCCCGGTCGTAGCGGTCGTCGTGGTCGAGGTACTCACCGAGGCCGTTGGCGGTGGCCGACCGCAGGTAGGAGGTGACGATGTTCCAGCCGACCCGTCCGCCGGTGAGGTGGTCCAGCGAGGAGAACAGCCGGGCGCACTCGTAGGGGGAGTGGTAGGTGGTGGAGTAGGTGATCGCGAAGCCGAGGTGGCGGGTGGCCGCCGCGGCGGCCGAGAGCAGCAGCGCCGGATCGATCGACGGGATCTGCACCGCGTGCCGAACCGCCGGCGCCCAGGAGCCCCGGTACACGTCGTAGACACCGTGGATGTCGGCGAAGAACAGGGCGTCGATGCAGGCCGCCTCCAGCTGGCGGGCCCGGGAGATCCAGTACTCCAGGGACCGGTAGCCGGTGGCGGTGCGGTCGCCGGGCACCCGCCACATGCCCTTGAACTGGGGCGACGGGGAGCACTGGGTGAACACGTTCAGATGCATGCCCGGTTCCTCACATCCGTTCCGGCCCGGTACGGGCAGCCACGCTGCCAGGTGACGACACGCTACCGGTAGGTGGCAACAACACGCCACACCCAAGATGCGAGTCCGGCAACTATGATGCGTCATGTGCCCAGACTCAATGGCAGAAACCACGTCAACCTGACCGTCCGCGACCTGGACCGCAGCACCGAGTGGTACTGCCGGGTCATGGACTTCACCCCGGTGCGGGACGCGACACCCGCGGAGTCCGGCTTCACCTTCCGGACGTTGGTGCACCGGGGCTCGCTCTCCTCGATCGTGCTCGGCCAGGCGAACGAGCCGGATCCGGCCCCCTTCGACGAGCGCCGGGTCGGCCTGCACCACCTCGGTTACCACGTGCCGGAGCTGGCCGACCTGGGCCAGTGGGCCGACCATCTGGACGCCGTCGGCGCCGAGCACTCCGGAGTCCGCGAACTGTTCCTGGAGGCCGGCTACGGCATCTGGCTGCGGGATCCGGACAACATCTGGTTGGAGTTCTACTGGCTGAACGCCGACTACTTCATGAACCGGCTGCGCCAGCAGCGTCGGGCCGAGCGGGCGGCCCGGGCCGCCGACGACGCCCGTTGACTGTTGGGTCTTGCTGAAAACAACACACACTATGGATAGTGGGTGCGGACGTCCTCACGACGACTTGGAGAGCGACGTGGAAGAGACCCGCAACAGCGTCTACTGGCACGACACCGAGCCGGTCGAGGCCGGTGAGCCCCTCGACGGTGACGCGACGTGCGACATCTGCATCGTCGGCGCCGGGTACACCGGCCTGTGGGCGGCGCATTTTCTCGCCGAGGCCGAACCCGCCGCCGACATCCGGGTGTTGGAGGCCGAGACGGTGGGCAGCGGCGCGTCCAGCGCCAACGGTGGGTTCGTCGGGCTGACCGCCGGGAAGGTGCTACGACGGCTGTTGTGGTACTACGGCCGGGAGAAGGCCGCCGGGGTCTACCGCACCGGTGCCCGGTCCATCATCGACGTGGGCAGGTTCTGCCGCCAGTACGGCATCGAGGCCGACTTCGCGATGAACGGCATGCTCCAGGTGGTCACCGACCGCAAGCAGTTGGCCCGGCTCGAACTGCAGGTCAAGCGCAGCGAGCGCACCGGCCTGCGCGGCTCGTTCAAGCTGTTGGACCGCGACGAGGCCCAGCAGCGCATCGGCTCGCCGCAGGTCCTGGGCGCGCTGCGTACGACCGGTGCGCTGGTCAACCCGCACCGGCTGGTGCAGGGCTTGGCCCGGGTGGTCCGGGAGCAGGGTGTCGACATCCACGAGCACACCCCGGTCACCGAGGTACGCAAGGTGGGTAACCGTTACCGGGTGAGCACCCCGACCGGCACGGTGACCGCGAACGAGGTCGTCCTGGCGACCAACGCCTGGCAGCACAGCTTCGCCCAGACGCACACCAAGGTCATGCCGGTGTGGAACTACCTGATGGTGACCGAGCCGCTGACCGACGCGCAGCTGGACCGGGTCGCCTGGCCCGGCCGGGAGGGGGTCAGCAACTCGCTGTCGTTCGCCCACGCGGCCCGGCTGACCGCCGACAACCGGGTCGTCTGGTCCGGCGGCCGGTGGTACTACTTCGACGGGCGGGACACCGACCGGGCGCACCTGCGCAACGACGCCGCCCACGCCGAGCTTCGCGAGTCCTTCGCCCGGTTCTTCCCAGCCTGGCGGGACGTGCGGTTCAGCCACGCCTTCGGTGGGCCGATCGGCTGGAGCCGCACCTTCATCCCCCAGTTCGGCCGCACCGGCGACGGTCTGGTCTACGGCCACGGCTACACCGGCAACGGGATCGCGCCCAGCCACACCGGCGGCAAGATCCTGCGCGACCTGGTGCTGCGCCGGGAGACCGAGTACACCGACCTCGCTTTCGTCACCGTGAACCAGCCGAAGTTCGCCAAGGGCGCCATGGGTGACAAGGGCGCGCACCTGTTCATCTGGCGGCAGGAGACCGGCGATCGGCTGCCGCTGCTGCTGCCGCATTCGGCCGCGCTGGCGCCGCGGGCGTTCTTCGCCGCCCGCGCGGCACGCCGGGCCCGGGTGGCCGCCGGCGCCGACCGCTGACCCGCCTCGAAGGTCTCCGGGGACGACGCGCGGGCGCCCGGCACGATCCGACGCCCGGCCGGTCGCCGCCGGCCGGGCACCGGGGTCAGTGGGACGTCTCGGCGGTGAGCAGCCGGCTCTCGCCGACGGCGAGGTCCCAGAGGGTGCCGGCCGGCCGGCCCGACTCCGCCCAGGCCTTGCGGGCCAGCTCCACCGGTGCCAGCACCGGCTCGGCGGAGAGCGCGAAGGTGCCCCAGTGGATGGTCACCATCCGCTGCGCCCGCAGGTCGTCGCAGGCGCGCACCGCCTCGGCCGGGTCCATGTGCAGGGGCTTCATGAACCAGCGCGGCCGGAACGCGCCCACCGGCAGCAGGGCGACGTCGATGTCCGGGAACCGGGAGCCGATCTCGGCGAACGCGGGGCCGTAGGCCGAGTCGCCGGCGAAGAAGACCCGGTGGGCGGCCGGACCGTCGGCGGTCATCAGCCACCCGCCCCACAGACTCTGGCAGGTGTCGAGCAGGCCCCGGCGGCTCCAGTGGTGCGCCGGCGTGAAGTCGAACCGTACGCCGCCGACCGTGGTCGACTCCCACCAGTCCAACTCGACGACCCGGCGGAAGCCCCGTGCCTGGAACCACCAGGCCAGCCCGGCGGGTACCAGTACCGGGGTGTCCCGGGGCAGCCGGCGCACGGTCGGCTCGTCGAGATGGTCGAAGTGGTTGTGGCTGATCACCACCACGTCGATCGGCGGCAACGACTCCCAGGCCACCCCGGGTGGCGTGTACCGGCGCGGCGTGCCCGGTATCTTCTCGGCGAAGACCGGGTCGGTCAGCACCACCCGGCCGCCGAGCTGCACCAGGCAGGTAGCGTGCCCGATCCAGGTCACCGCGGCCTGTCCGGGCCGGACCAGCGGCACCGCCTGGTCGACCACCGGTACCCGGCCGACGGTCGGACCGGTGGGGCGGTTGCCGCGCTCACGCATCAACCGCATGACCGCCGCCGGGCCGGGCACCGGATGGGTCAGCCGGTCGGCGAAGCTGCGCGGCCAGGCCCGACCGGCGGACCGACCGGTGAGCCGGGTGAGGACACGGTGGACGGTGCGGGGTCGGTACACGGGTCCTCCTCAACTGGCCCGGGTCGCCCCGGGCGGGAACCGGCCGGGTCAGCCTTTGTCGGGTCGGCGCGCGGTGAGCATCAGGTAGCCGAGGCAGGCTTCGGCCACCGACTGCAGGTCGAGCACCGCGTTGCCGACCTGGCGCAGCACCCGTGGGCCGTACGTGCCGGACAGGCGTTCGCGTTCGCGCGCCACCGACTCCCGGGTGGCCCGGTGTGAGCGACGGACGTGCGTGCTGGCGTCGAAGGCGTCGACGACCTCGAAACCGGCCCCGCGAACCTGCTCGACGTACGCCTGCGCGGTGGGCGGTGTCGACATCGGCATCGCCGAGAAGATCCGCCGCTGCTCGTCGTCCATCGGGCGGGCCAGGGTCAGCTCGGCGAGGACCAGCCGACCACCGGGCCGTAGCACCCGGTGCGCCTCGGCCAGCGCGGCGGCCTTGTCCGGTACGTGCACCAGCACCTCCAGGGCCAGCGCCGCGTCGAAGCTCCCGGCCGGGTACGGCAGGGCGGTGGCGTCGGCCCGGGTGAAGCGGACCCGGTCGGCCAGACCCTCCTTGATCGCGAGTTCGCCGGCCCGCTCGACCTGCCAGCCGCTGAGCGAGACGCCGGTTGCCTCGGCGCCGGTGACCCGGGCGATCCGCCGGGCGGGCCCGCCCGTGCCGCAGCCGATGTCGAGCAGGTGCTCGCCGGGGCCGACGGCGAGCCGGCCGGCGAGTTCGTCGTTGAGTCGCTCCTGCGCCTGCGGCATCGTGGCCTGGTCGTGCTCGTCGACCCAGTAGCCGTAGTGCAGGTTGTCGCCGTAGACGGCGTCGAGGAAGGTGCCCATCAGGTCGTAGAACGTGCCGACCCGTTGGGACCGCACCGCTGGATCTTCGGTCATCGAGCCGACCTCCCCGCTGTGTCGTGACGTGTCTCAGCATAGTGCCGAACCGACAGACACAACACAGTCTATGTAGCTTATAGGTTGTCGGTGACGTCTTCGCTAGGCTGTCCGAGAACCCGCACCGACTGACGAGGGAACGGACGGTGGACCGACTGATGAGCAACTCTGCCAAGGTGCTGGACCGCGCGGAGCGCATCGCCGAGGAGGTGCTGTTCCCGGCGGCGGAGACGGTCGACGCCAGTGTCGCGGTCCCGGCCAGCCATCTCGACCTGCTCGCCGCAGAGGGCTGCTACGGCGTCGCCGGCCCGCCCGAATTCAGCGAGATGTCCGCCGAGGACACCGCCACCGCGGCCCGGGTGACGGAGATCATCGCCAGCGGCTGCCTCAACACCGCCTTCGTCTGGGCGCAGCACCACAGTGCGGTGATGGCGGCCACCCACAGCCAGCGTCCGGGCATCGCCGAGCAGTGGCTGGAGCCGCTGTGCCGGGGTGAGCGCCGCGCCGGGTTGGCCATCATCGCGGCCACCCGACCCGGGCCGCCGGCGGTACGCGCCGAACCGGTCGACGGTGGTTGGCTGCTGCACGGCTCCGCGCCGTGGGTGACCGGCTGGGGTCTGATCGACACCCTCTTCACCGC
This sequence comes from Micromonospora phaseoli, assembly GCF_900109115.1. Lineage (GTDB taxonomy): Bacteria > Actinomycetota > Actinomycetes > Mycobacteriales > Micromonosporaceae > Micromonospora > Micromonospora phaseoli. Next base: position 132,548 of record NZ_FNYV01000004.1, on the reverse strand, counting down.
CGCCCGGGACGACTCGGACACCCTGGTCTGGTCGCTGCTGGACGCCAAGGAGAGCGACACGCTGAGCGTCACGCCGGTCGACATGGTGGCCGTCGGGGCCAGCCGCACCGTGCAGGTCACCTTCACCCGGCACTTCGTACCCGAGCAGCGGGTCACCGGCACGGTTGCGCACGAGGTCTACCTGCAACGCGACCCGGCGACCCTGCGGTTCAACGGCTCCCTGCCGCTGGGCGTGGCCACCCGGTGCGCGAGGCTGATCGGGCCGGGCCCGCTGGACACGGCGATCGACAAGTGCCGGGCCACCCTGGACGCCGCCGGCCCGGCGGAGCTGCCGTCGGCGCGGGCGGCCGCGGCCGCCCTCGCGCTGCGTGCCGCCGGGCTGCTCGCCACCACCACCGGCAGCGCGGCGGTGCTGCGGCACCGCCCGGCCGAGCGGCTGATGCGCGAGGCGCTGTTCCTGCTCGTGTTCGGCACCCGTCCGGCCATCCGCGCCGACCTGCTCGACCGCCTGCACCGGGGCTGAGCCTCGACCGCCGGCACCGGGGCTGAGTCTCGACCGCCGGCAGCGCGGCCGGGCCAGGCGCTGCTACCGCCCGGCCGGGCCGCCTACCGCGCGGCCGGGTCGGGTGCTGCTGGCACCGGCGCCGCGCGGCCGGCGGCGGAGGCGCTCAGGGCTCGGTGAGGCCATCGGCGACCGCGTCGGCGATCGCGGCCACCCCGGCCGGATCGGTCACCGCGAAGTGGTCACCGGGCACCCGGAGCCGGGTCGTCACGGCCCCCTCGGGCAGCCGGTCGCCAAGCCGCACCAGGTAGCCGCCGGCCGCACCACCCAGCGCGGTCTGCGCCTCCAGCAGGTGCACCCGCAGCCCCGGCGCCGCCGGTGCCGGATAGCGGAGCAGGGCGCGGGTGTGTGCGGCGAAGACGCCGAAGAGCCGCTGCGCCGCTTCCAGACCGAGCGAGGTCAGCTCCGGTCGGTCGGCCGTCAGGGCCGGCCAGGCCACCCGCAGCGCCTCCTCGCCGGTGCAGACGCCACCGATGGCTGATCCGGCGGACACCTCGCCCCGGGTCACGTCGGTCAGGAAGGCCCGGACCAGCTCTTCGGCGGCCGGCTCGCCCGGCGCGTCGGCCGGGCCGACCCACGGGTCGATCAGCACCGCCGTGCAGGCCCGCCCCGCGTCGGTCAGCTGCCGGCCCAGCTCGTACGCCAGCACCGCCCCCAGCGACCAGCCGACCAGCCGTACCGGTGTGTCGGCCGGCAGCGCGGCGCGCACCTCGTCGAGGTAGCCGCGGGCCAGCTCGGTCAGCGTCGGCGGCACCGCGACCGCGGTGTCCAGCGCCGGTGACGCGAGACCGAGCAGCGACCAGTCCCCGCGCAGCCGGTCGACCAGTTCGCGGTAGCAGAGCAGGTCGCCGCCGACCGGGTGGACCAGCACCACCGGGGGTCCGTCACCGGGGGCCAGCGACTGCACCGCCGACGCCCCGGCGGGCCGGTCACGGGTGTCGAGCAGCCGGGCCAGCTCGGCCACGGTGCGGTGTTGGTACAGCGCGGCCAGCGGCAGCCGGCTGCCGAACTCCCGCTCGACGCGGTTCATCAGCTGCGCTGCCTGAAGCGAGCTGCCGCCCAGGGCGAAGAACGGGTCGTCGATGCCGACCGACGGCACGTCGAGCAGCTCCGACCAGAGCGCGGCCAGCCGCCGCTGCGTTGCGGTACGCGGGGCGCGGAACTTGCCGGTGTCCGGGGCCAGACCGGCGGCCGCGGCGGCCAGCGCGGCGCGGTCCACCTTGCCGTTGCCGGTCAGCGGCAGCGCCTCGCGGACCTCGATCACCGGCGGCACCAGGTACCCGGGCAGCACCGCGCGCAGCGCGCCGCGCAGCGTGTCGCCGGTGGTCGGCCGCGTCGCCTCGGCCGCCACGAAGGCGACCAGCGACGCACCCCGCTCGCTGCGCCGGGCGACGACCACGGCGTCGGCGACCCCGGGCTGCTCGACCAGGGCTGCCTCGATCTCCCCGAGCTCCACCCGGAAGCCGTTGATCTTCACTTGCGGGTCGTCGCGGCCGAGGAACTCGATCACCCCGTCGGGCCGGTACCGTCCCACGTCACCGGTGCGGTAGAGCCGCTCCCCGGTGACCGGGTGGGTGACGAAGGCGGCGGCGGTCAGCTCCGGTGCGTGCAGGTAGCCGTCGGCGAGCCCTCGTCCGGCGATGTACAGACCTCCGGGCACCCAGTCGGGCCGGTGGGCGAGCTGTGCGTCGAGGACGTGGAAGCGCTGGTTGCGCAGTGGCCAGCCGTACGGGACGCTGGTCCACTCGGCCGGCACCTGGGCCGGCACGTCGAACCAGTTCGACCAGATCGACGCCTCGGTGGCCCCGCCGAGCGCGACGCACCGGGCGGCCGGTGCGATCTCGGCCAGCTCGCGGCCCAGCGGCAGCGGCACCCAGTCGCCGCTGACCATCGCCAGCCGCAGCGTCCGTGGCCGTGCCCGGTCGGCCGCCGCACGGACGTAGTCGACGTACATCGCCAGGTAGGCGGGGACCGAACTCCACACCGTGACGCCGGTCCGGTCGGCCAACTCGTGCAGGTGCACCACCTCGCGGGCCTGCTCCGGATCGGGTACGACCACCGTGCCGCCGACGGCCAGCAACCCGAAGACGTCGTACACGGAGAGGTCGAAGGTGAACTCGGAGACCGCCAACGCCCGGTCGGCGGCGGTGACCCCGAAGCGCTCGTTGATGTCCACGATGGTGTTCGCCGCGCTCTGATGGCGGATCATCACACCCTTGGGGGTGCCGGTGGTGCCGGACGTGAAGATCACGTACGCCAGCGCCTCCGGGTCGTCGGCCGTCTCGGTGTCGGGCAGGTCGCCCGTGGCGAGGTCGGCCAGGCGCCACCGCACGGCGTCGGTAGGTGCGCCGTCGAGGTCGCCGTCGCTCTGCCCGAGCACCGCGCGCACGGCCGCCCCGGCGAATATCTGTGCCCGGCGCCGGACCGGCCAGCCGGGCGAGACCGGCACGTAGGCCGCGCCGCTCATCAGCACCCCGAGCAGCGCCGCGATCTGGTCGACGCCCCGCTCGGCGACGACCGCGACCAGGTCGCCCGGACCCCGTCCGGCGGCGCGCAGCGCGGCGGCCACCGCACCGGCCCTGCTCCGCAGCTGCCGGTACGTGGTCGCGCCGGTCGAGGTGAGCACGGCCTCGGCGTCCGGGGTGCGGCGTGCCCAGGTCAGGAAACCGTCGTGCAGGGTCTGCGGGGCCACCTCGGCGACGGTGTCGTTGACCTGCGCCCGCACGGCCAGCTGCCGGTCGGGCGTCAACCGCTCACCCACCGGCGACGTCCAGGCCCCGTCCTCGGTGGCCAGGTCGACCAGGAGTCGCCGGTACGCGGCGAACATGTCGTCGACCAGACCGGCCGGGTAGAGGCCGTCGGCGGTGTCCCAGCTGAACACCATCTCGCCGGCGCGCATGAACACCTGGTGGTCGAAGGCGACCTGTGGGGTGCGGACCAGCGAATCGCGGCGCTGCCAGCCGAGCAGCTCCAGGAAGACCGGGTCGGTGTCGGAGCCGAGCCCGAGCATGCTGGTGAAGACCACCGGCATCCGGGCCCCGGAGACGGTGCCGGAGCGGCGGTTCAGCTCCCGGATCACCGATACGCCGCTGAACGCGCCGTGGGCCATGTCGCGCAGCAGCCGGGAGCGGATCGCGGTCGCGTCGGCGGCGAAGTCGTCCTGTCCGCCCGCCGGCGAACACTCCAGCAGCAGGGTGCTGGCGAAGCTGCCGATCAGCCGGGACACGTCCGGGTGCAGGTTGAGCCGCTCGCCGTACATGATGTTGACGGTGAACCGGGGCTGGCGGCTCCAGTGCCGCAGCACCCGGGCGAACGCGGCGGCGACGGCCATCGTCGGGGTGAGCCGGCGGCGACGCAGCGCCGCGGTGAACGCGTCGGTCAGCTCCGGGGGCAGCGTGAAGGTACGCCGCACCAGCGGGCCGTCGTGCCGTCCGCCCCGGCGCAGCGGCAGCTCCGGTGCGCCGGGCAGGTCGTCGAGCCGTTCGGTCCAGTAGCGGCGGGCCGCCGCGTACTCCGGGCCGTCGCGGCGCTGCTCCAGTTCCCGGCGGTACCGCTCATAGGTGAAGTCCAGCGGCGCGAGGTCGCCGCCGCCCAGCAGGGTACGTAGCTCCTGGGCGAAGACCTCCCCGGACTGGCCGTCGAAGACGATCAGCCGGCCCGCCATCTGCACCAGGAACTCCGCCTCGTCGCACCAGACGACCATCCGGAAGGCGGCCGGACCGGCCAGCGGTGGCCCGTCCTCGGACAGCTCGCGGCGGCTGGCGGCCAGCAGCGCGGCGCGCCGCCGGGGGGTCTCGCCCCGCAGCGAGCGCACCGTCAGCGATGCCGGCGGGTCGTCCAGGATCCGGACCTGGCCGTCCTCCCCGATGGCGCAGCGCAGCATCGGGTGCCGGCGCACCAGGGTGCGCACGGCCGCGGTGAACGCCTCGATGTCGAACGGCGGGCAGGCGTACTCCTCGTAGAACAGGGCGGGACCGCCGAGCTGGAAGTCGCCCAGCTCGCCGATCAGGTACGCCTGTTGCAGGTCGCTGAGTCCGAAGCCGGTCGCCGTGAGCTGGTCCATCGTGCTCCTCGCTGGCATTGGCGGCGATCAGCCGACCGAGAGCTGTTCCCGGACGGCCGCGAGCAGTTCCGCCGGCGTCGGGCGGTCGAACACCTCGAACAACGGCAGCGAGACGCCGAACTCCTCGGCGACGTGGTGCACGAGGGCGGCGGCGGCCATCGAGTCGCCGTCGAGGTCGGTGAAGAAGTCGGCGTCGTCGGCGACCGACTGTCCGAAGATGAACTCCCAGACCTTGCGCATCCGTTGCAGGTCGTCCACACCAGCCTCCTCGTCGGGTTGGTCAGGGGCTCACACGATGGCGCGCAGGGCGAGCCGGGCCAGCGGCGCCGGTCGATCGGTGCGATGCTCGTAGCGGTCGGCCCCGGTGGCGACCGCGCTGACCCCCCGCACGCCGAGGTACCGCAGCGGTTCCGGCTCCCAGCGGCGTGAGGCGTTGTCCACCCAGCACAGCCGGGTCTCCGGGCGGCTGATCCCGGCCACCAGCGCGGCCAGCGACCGGGCGGCGAGGTTGCTCAGGGCGATCCCCTCGCCGCCGTAGCCGCCCGCGTGGCCCAGCCCGGTCTCGCGGTCGTAGACCACTTCGGGCTCGGTGTGCCGGTGCAACCCGTACACCCCGTTCCATCGATGCGACACGGGCACGTCGGCGAGGTCGGGCAGCAGCTCGGCCAGAGTGCGGCGCAGCCGGTCGTAGGCCCGGCGGGCGGCGGCCGGTCCCCGGTCGGTGGCGGAGCCGAACCGGTAGTAGGCGCCGCGTCCACCGAGCACCAGCCGGTCGTCGAGAGTGCGCTGCAGGTAGCCGAACTGGTAGCGGGACTCGGCGACCGTCCGGTGGTCGTGCAGGCCCAGACGGTGCCAGGTGCCGGCGTCCAGCGGCTCGGTGGCCAGCGCGTAGGAGTGCAGCGGCAGCACCCGGCGGGCGTGCCCGGCAAGGTTCCCGGTGTAGCCCTCGGTGGCGCACAGCACCGACCGGGCGCGGACGGTGCCGCGGTCGGTGACCAGCAGCCCGGGGGCGATCCGGGTCGCCCGGGTGCCCTCGGCGACGCGTACCCCCCGGCGTTCGACTGCGGCGAGCAGGCCGCGGGCGATGCGGGCCGGCTGCACGGCGGCGCAGTGCGGGGTGTACGCGGTGGCGCGTACGCCGGTCAGTCCGACCTGCTCGGCGGCCTGCGCCCCGACGGTCAGGGTGAGCCCGCCGATGCCGAGCCTGTTCCGCACGTCGTGCCAGCCGCGCAGGCGGTCGACCTGCGGTGCGCTGCGCGCCACGTAGAGCGAGCCGTCGTGCCGCCAATGCGCGTCGATCCCCTCCGCGTCGAACACCCGGCGAAGCTCGTCGAGGGTGCGCCGGCCGGCCCGGTACAGCCGCATCGCGGCCATCGGTCCGTGCCGGCGGACCAGGCTCGGCAGCAGCGCCGGCATCTCGGCGGTGCACCAACCGCCGTTGCGGCCGGAGGCGCCGAACCCCGCCCGTCCGGCGTCGACCACCACCACCGCCAGGTCTGGATGGAAGGTGCTCAGGTAGTAGGCGGTCCACAGGCCGGTGTAGCCGGCGCCGACGATGGCCACGTCGGCGGTGGTGTCGCCGTCCAGCGGCGGTCGGGCGGCGAGTTGGTCGGCGGGCAGCCCGTCGAGCCAGAGCACCCGGTCGACGCCGGTGGCGGGGGTGGCCAGCGGCGGGCGGGTCACGCCACCACCTCGCGAGCCAGCGCCCGCCGGTCGATCTTGCCGACCGGGGTGTACGGCAGCTGGGGCGTGACGTGCAGCCGGTCGGGCAGCTTGAAGTCGGCCAGCCCGCGGGCGCGCAGGAAGTCGTGCACCTCGGCGAGGCTGGGCGGCGCGTCCCGCGCGACGATGACCGCGCAGGTCTTCTCGCCCAGCCGGGGGTCGGGCACCGGCACCACAGCGGCGGTACGCACCGCCGGATGGGCCACCAGGTGGGCCTCCACCTCGTCGACGGAGATCTTCTCGCCGCCCCGGTTCACCACGTCCTTGATCCGGCCGACCACCACCAGCCGCCCGGCGGCGTCGCGGCGCACCAGGTCGCCGGTGCGCAGGAACCCGTCTGCGGTGAAGACGGTGCGGTTGTGCTCGGGCACGGCGTAGTAGCCGCGCAGCGTGCACGGACCCCGGGCCAGCAGCTCACCGACCTTGCCGGCGGGGACGTCCCGGTCGGCCTCGTCCACCACGCGCAGCTCGTCGGCGGGGCTGAGCGGTGTGCCCTGGGTGGTGGCGGCGACCTCGTCGCCGTCGCCGGGCCGGGTGAAGCAGAGCACCCCCTCGGCCATCCCGAACCAGTGGGTGAGGGTGGCACCGGTGGCGGGTCGTACCCGGCGGGCCACCTCCGGGCTGAGCGTGGCGCCACCGACCTCGATGACCAGTTTCGACAGGTCGGCGCCGAAGACGGCGGCGGTCTCCGTCCACACGGGCAGCAGCGCCGGCATCAGCGTCGTCAGGGTGACCTGCTCGGCGGTGATCAGCGGAAACACCTCGTCGGGGGCCGGGCTGGCGGCCAGCACGGCCCGGCCACCGGCGCGCAGCGCACCCAGCACGCCGGGGCAGCCGAGCGCGGCGTTGTGCGCCACCGGCAGCGCGGCGAGGTATGCGCCGTGCTCGTCGAAGCCCATCGCCTCGGCGGTGGCCCGCAGCTGGAAGGCGTAGTCGTCGTGGGTGCGGGGGATCAACTTGGGCAGGCCGGTGGTGCCGCCGGAGAGCAGGAAGAACGCCACCTCCGACGGGTCGGGTGCGGGCAGTTCCAGCGGTTCGGCGTCCACGTCGCGCAGCGCGGTCAGCTCCTGCGCCTCACCGGCCACCAGGACGTGTTTGAGCCCGGGTACCGCCTGGCGGACGGCCCGGGCCAGGTCCCGATGGTCGGTGCCGGCCAGCACGTCGGGCACCACCAGCGCCGCCGCGCCGGCGTACTCGGCGAGATAGCCCAGCTCGGCCCGGCGGTGGGCCGGCAGCGCGAGCACCGGGAGCGCGCCGACGCGAAAAAGCGCCACACACGTCACGACGAAGTCCGGGGTGTTCGGCAGCTGCACGACGACCCGGTCGCCGGGGCCGATGCCCAGCGCGACCAGCCCGGCCGCCAGCCGGTCGGCGCGGTTGTCCAGCCCGGCATAGCTGTGCCGGCCGTGCCGGGTGACCACGGCGGTACGGTCGGGATCGCGGGCCGCCCATGGGCGCAGCAGGTCACCCAGCACCTCGCCACGCCAGATGCCCTCCTGGCGATAGCGCTGGGCGGGCTCGTCGGGCCAGGGTACGCATCCGGTCAGCATGGTCGGCCTCCTCGGCGTGCCGGACGGGAAGCTTCCGCCGGAACGGACCGCCCGACGCTATGCGACACGTCTTCTTCGGCGCAAGTGTCTGTTGCTTCTCCGTGTCGGCAAATCCTACATGCGTCATCTATCGTGAGCGTGCCCGGCGAACCCGACAGGAGCGTGGGAGAAGACGATGTGGATAGTCGTGGACTACGACCGGTGTGACAGCCACGGGATCTGCGCCGACAGCGCGCCCGAGGTGTTCGAGATCCGGGACGACGACCTGATGCACGTGCTGGTCGAGCGGCCGTCGGCGGAGCAGTTGGCGCAGGTGGAGACGGCTGTGCGCGGCTGCCCGAAGCTCGCCCTGTCGCTGCGAGAGGAGTGAGTGTCGTGGCGGATGCGGTGATCGTCGCGGCGGCGCGTACCCCGATCGGCCGGCGGGACGGCTGGCTCAGCGGACTGAAGGCTGTCGAGCTGCTACGCACCGTCCAGCGGGAGGTGCTCGACCGGGTCGGCCTGCCGCCGTCGGAGGTGGACCAGATCATCGGCGGCTGTGTCACCCAGGTCGGCGAGCAGAGTCTCAACGTCACCCGCAACGCCTGGTTGTCCACCGGACTGGATCCGGAGGTGGCCTGCACCACGGTGGACGTCTCCTGTGGCTCCGCGCAGCAGGCCAACCACCTGGTCGCCGCGTTGATCACCGCTGGGGTGATCGACGTGGGCATCGCCTGCGGGGTCGAGTCCATGTCCCGGGTGCCGGTGGGCACCAACCTCTACCAGGGCCCCGGGCACTACAAGACCGACGACTACCCGTGGGACGATCCGCCGAAGGCGCAGTTCGGCGGGGCGGAACGCATCGCCGCCCGGTACGGCGTCGACCGGGCCGCCGCCGACGCGTACGGGATGCGCTCCCAACGGCGGGCGGCGCGGGCCTGGGCACAGGGACGGTTCGACGCCGAGGTGGTCACGGTGCGGGCGCCCACGGCCGACGGCGGCACCGTCGAGGTGACCCGGGACCAGGGGCTGCGCGAGACCTCCCCGCAGGGGCTGGCCGGGCTGCGGCCCACGATCGACGACGGCGTGCACACCGCCGGCACCACCTCGCAGATATCCGACGGAGCGGCGGCCGTCCTGTGGATGTCCGCCGAGCGCGCCGCCGCGCTGGGGCTGCGTCCCCGGGCCCGGATGCTGCACCAGGTCGTCACCGGATCGGACCCGTACCTGCTGCTGGAGGGGCCGGTGGTGGCGACCCGGAAGATACTCGGTCGGGCGAGGATGCGACTGTCCGACATCGATCTCGCCGAGGTCAACGAGGCGTTCGCCGCCGTCGTGCTCGGCTGGACGGCCGCACACGACGCCGACCCGGACCGGGTCAACGTCAATGGCGGTGCCATCGCGCTGGGCCACCCGTTGGGCGCCTCCGGCACCCGGCTGCTGGTCACCGCGCTGCATGAGCTGGAACGCACCGAGGGGGAACTGGCCCTGGTGACGATGTGCTGCGGCGGAGCGCTGGGCACCGCCTCGATCCTGCAGCGGATGTGATCTGCGGTGGACGGCCACGCGTCGTACCGCGACGCCGCAGACTTCTACCGCGAGGCCCGCGAAGATCTGGCCGGGCCCCTGGACGGCGTCCGGGTGCTGGACGTGACGAAGGTCTGGTCCGGCCCGCTGACCAGCGCTATCCTCGCCGATCTGGGTGCCGACGTGATCCGGGTGGAGCTGCCGCACGGTCGCGATGGCGAGGTGCCGCCCCGGATCCCCGGCACCGGGCTGTCCTGGTTCCGGCAGACCGTCAACCGGAACAAGCGCAGCGTCGGGCTCGACCTGCGCGAGCCGTCCGGCCGGGAGGCGTTCCTGCGGCTCGTCGCCACCGCCGACGTGGTGGTGGAGAACTATCGGCCCGGCACCCTCGACGGCTGGGGAGTGGGCTGGACGCAGTGCCGCGCGGTCCGGCCCGACCTGGTTCTCGTCTCCATCTCCGGCTGGGGCCAGTACGGCGACCGGCGGGCCGAGGCGGCGTACGACCCGATCGTGCAGGCCGCCAGCGGATGGATGTCGCTCAACGGTGATCCCGACGGCGGCCCGGTGCGGGCCCCGACGTTCCTCGCCGACGAGCTGGCTGGCCTGCACGGTGCGATCGGCGCACTGGCCGCCCTCTGGCACCGCCGGCACTCCGGCGAGGGGCAGCACGTCGACGTGGCGATGTTCGACACGATGCTGGCCGGCAGCGCCGGGCTGCACACCCTCGCCGCGGCGGGCCGGCCGCCCGGGCGGTGGGGCAACCAGACCGACTTCGTGGTGCCCGCCAACGTCTACGACTGCGCCGAAGGGCAGGTCTACCTCGCCGTCGCGTTGGACCGGCACTGGCGGGAGCTGGCCGAGGCGATCGGCCGACCGGAGCTGGCCCGCGCGCCGAGGTTCGCCCGGGCGGCCGACCGGCTGGCCAACCGGGCCGAGGTGGACGCCGTGGTCGCGCACTGGTGCGCCGCCCGACCCGCCGACGTCGCGGTCGCCGAGCTGGTCGGCCGGGGCCTGACCGTCTCCCGGGTACGCACGGTCGCCGAGGTGGTGGCCGACCCGTACCTGGCCCAACGGTCGATGCTGCAGCCCACCGTGCTCAGCGACGGCAGCACCGCCCCGATCGTCGGACCGGCGGCGAAGTTCTCCCGCACGCCCACCCGGGTCCGGCACGGCGCACCGGCCCCCGGCCAGCACACCGCGCAGGTGCTCGCCGAGATCGACGCGGCATCCGTCGGGACACCAAAGAAAACATACGACACCACTTGCTGACCGCGTCGCCGATGAGCCAGTATGTTGGCGCGGAGAAGATACGACACACCCGTCAGTGTTGTGTTGTGTTACATCCAGTCGGCAGGCGTCCGACAGGGGAGGTTGGCTTTGACCACTCAGCTCCGAGCTCTGGTTACCGGCGTCTCGCGGGGTATCGGCCGGGCGACCGCGCTCCGCCTCGCCGAGCAGGGTTACGCCGTGGCCGGCTGTTACAGCAGCGCCAGCGAGGCGGCGGACAAGACCCGGGCGGAGGTGGCAGCCTTCGGGGTGCCGGTGTACCTCGCGCCCTGCGACGTCACCGACCTGGCGGCGGTCCAACGGTTCGTCGGTGCCGCCGAGGAGGCGCTCGGCCCGATCGACTGCCTGGTCAACAACGCCGGCATCACCCGCGACAGTCCGCTGGTGCTGGCCACCGAGGCGGACTGGCAGGCGGTGCTGTCCACCAACCTCACCGGCACCTGGAACTTCTGCCGCACGGTGACCTTCGGGTTCATGAAGCGCCGTTCCGGAGTGGTGGTCAACATGTCCTCGGTGGCCGGCGTCTACGGCAACACCGGTCAGACCGCGTACTCGGCCAGCAAGGCCGGGATCATCGGGTTGAGCCGGTCGCTGGCCAAGGAGGTGGCCCGCTACGGCATCCGGGTCAACGTGGTCGCGCCGGGCTTCATCGAGACCGACATGACCGACGCGCTCTCCGGCAAACTGCGCGAGCAGGCGCTCGGGCAGATCCCGCTGGGCCGCTTCGGTCGCCCCGAGGACGTCGCCGACCTGGTCGAATTCCTCTGCTCGACACGTGCCGGGTACGTCACCGGCCAGGTCTTCCAGGTCGACGGGGGGATCACGCTGTGAACGCGCCGGGCACGGTCGAAGGCCAGCCCTGCCCGCCCGGCGCCGCCCCGCTGGCCGCGGTGGACGACCTGCAGGTCGGTGTCGTCGGCGACCACGTCGAGGTGGTCGCCGGTGTGCCGATCCGCCGCGACGACCCGAACCTGTGCGGTCACTTTCCCGGCTTCCCGGTCTTCCCCGGCGTCTTCATCGTCGAGGCGCTGGTCCAGGCGGTCGACATCGCGTTGCGGAACCCGGGCCGGCCCCGGCTGCGGCTGTGCTCGGTGGACACCGTGCGCTTCCTCGCGCCACTGCTGCCGCCGGACCGGCTGACCCTCGACATCGTCGCGACCGGGGACGGACCCGACCGGTGGACGGTGACGGCCTCGGGGCGCCGTGACGACGGCACGGTGACCGTGACGCTGCGCGCCCGTTTCGACGGTGGCGACGCCGACGAGCCGACGGCGACCGGCACCGAGCCCTCCACCGGCGCCGCCGGGGGAGGGCTCGCGCACCACCAGATCCGCGCGCTGCTGCCGCAGCGCTACCCGCTGCTGCTGGTCGACCGGGTGTTGACGATGACGCCCGGCAGCCGCATCGAGGCGGTCAAGACGGTCACCGCGACCGAACCCTGCTACCGGGACCTGACCGACGACGCGCCGCCCGGCGACTACGCGTACCCGGCGTCGTTGCTGGTGGAGTCGCTCGGGCAGACCGCCGCCCTGCTCTGGCTCGCCGACGCCGACGGTCCGGTCGGCGACGACCACGTACTGATGTTCGTCGGGGCCCGGGACTTCGCCTTCGACGGCGCCGCCTACCCGGGCGACGTACTGCGTCACACCGTCCACCTGGAACGGGTGATCGCCGACACCGCCTTCGCCACCGGCGAGACGTACGTCGGTGACCGTCGCATCGCCCGGGTCGGCACGCTGATGGCTGCCCGGCGTCCGCGTACCGCGCTCACGGTCGAGACCGCCACCTCGAGAACCGCCGGTGTCCCCACCGACCGGGGTCCGTCCCGGCACGGTGCGGCACGGCTTCGTCAATCCTCCGCTGGAAAGGCTGACCTGTCATGACGCAGACCGACCCCCGCATGGCCGAACTCCGCGAGATCGTGGCGGAGGTGCTGGAGCTGGAGCCGGAGGAGCTCACCGAGACCGGCGACTTCGCCGAGGACTACCAGGCCGACTCGCTGCGGGCGATCGAGATCCTCGCTCGCCTCGACAAGAAGTTCAAGATCGAGATTCCGCAGTCGGAGCTGCCTCAGCTCAACAACCTCAAGGCGGTCTACGACGCTGTGGTGCGTCACTCTGCCGGCCAGGCCTGAGCCGTGAACCGGGTCGTGGTGACCGGGCTCGGCCCGGTGTCCAGCATCGGGATCGGCGTCTCCGCGTTCACCGACGGCCTGCGGGAAGGCCGGTCCGGCATTTCCCCGATCCGCAGCTTCGACGCCAGCGGATTCCCCCACCGCAACGCGGGGGAGGTGCCCGGCTTCCGTCCCGAGGCCCTGCTGCGCCGGATCGACCCGGCGCGGTGGGGCCGGTCCGGCCAGTTCGCGGCGGCGGCGGCGCGGCTTGCCCTGGCCGACTCCGGGCTCGACCCGGCCACGGTGGCCGTCGACCGGGCCGGTGTCGTGGTCGGGACCACCAGCGGCGAGTCGGTGGTGGTCGAGGCGGTGACGGCCCAGCAGGTCGAGGCCGGTTTCGGCGGGATGGATCCGGACCTGCTCAGGCAGGTGCCGGCCGGCCGGCTCGCCCACGCGGTGAGCACCGAACTGGAGTTGGCCGGGGAGTCACTGACCCTGGCCACCGCCTGCTCGGCCAGCAACTACGCGATCGGCTACGCGTACGACACGCTCGCCACCGGTGAGGCGGACGTGATGTTCGCCGGTGGCGCCGACTCGGTCTGCCGGTGGGCCCACGCCGGCTTCTTCCGGTTGGGGGCGCTCACCGCCGACGCCTGCTCACCGTTCGACCGGGACCGCTCCGGCATCCTCACCGGCGAGGGCGGCGCGATCCTGATGCTGGAGACGCTGGAGCACGCCCGCCACCGAGGCGCGCGCATCTACGCCGAGGTGCTCGGCTACGGCCTCAACTGCGATGCCAATCACCCGGTCGCGCCGGACCGCGCCAGCATCGCCGCCTGCATGCGGGCGGCGCACCGCAACGCCTCCATCAAGCCGGAGGACGTGGACTACATCTGCGCCCACGGCACGGGAACGCCGGCCAACGACTCGGTGGAGGCGCAGGCCATCTTCGACGTCTTCGGCGACCGGGTGCCCCCGGTCAGCTCGATCAAATCGATGATCGGGCACACCATGGGCGCGGCCAGCGGTTTCGGCGCGATCGCCGGGACGCTCGCCATCGCGCACGGCTTCCTGCCGCCGACCATCAACTGGGCCAATCCGGATCCGGCGCTGGTGGGGCTGGACCCGGTGCCGAACACCGCCCGGCAGGCCAGCGTGCGGGTGGTGCAGAACAACGGATTCGCCTTCGGCGGCAACAACGCCATCGTCCTGATCGGAGCGGTCGAGTGAACCCTGTCCCACCTGGACCGCGTGGTGTTCGTGTCCCGGCCGCCGGCCACCGCCCCGGCGGAGCGCTCCGGGAGGTGCAGCGATGACCGGCGTGGTGATCACCGGGTGGAGCACGGTAAGCCCGGCCGGGGTGGGCCGCGCCGCCCTGGCCGCCGCGGCGGCCACCGTCCCCGCCGTGGCAACCGTCCCCGCCGCAGCTACGGTTCCCGTCGGCGCGTCGGCCGGTGGTGGCTGGCCGGTCGAGCCGCTGCCCGCCGCCCCGGTCGACGTGACGGCGCTCTCCGACGAGCCGCTGCCCACTACGACCGGGCACGCGCTGGTCGACTTCGACGTCCGGGCCCACCTGGGCCGCAAGGGCACCAGCTTCTACGACCGGGCGACGGCGCTGGCCGTGGTGGCCTGCGGGGACGCGCTGCGCGACGCGGCCGTGCAGGTGGACGACGGCAACCGCGCCCGGCTCGGTGTGGTGCTGGGCACCTCGCTGGGCAGCTTCCGCTCCACCAGCGACTACACCCGGGAAACCCTGGTTCAGGACAAGCCGTACCTGGTCAACCCGGTGCTGTTCCCCAACACCGTGATGAACTGCGCGGCCGGCCAGGCAGCCATCCGGCACGGCCTGCGCGGGGTCAACGCCACGGTGGCGACCGGCCCACTGGCCTTCCTCGACGCGCTGCGCTACGGCACCAACGCCATCGCCCGGGGCTACGTCGACGCGATGCTGGTCGGCGCGGTCGAGGAGTTCAGCCCGCACCGGGCCTGGACCACCTCGCTGACCGGGCAACCCGTACCGACCGGTGAGGCCGCCGCGGTGTTCCTGCTCGCCCGGGCCGACCAGTCCGGGTGGGTCGGCCCGCGCCGCGAGGCCGAGGTGCTCGCCCTGGCCACCGCGTACGGGCCCGGTGGCGGCCCGGCGGCCGACCGGGCGCTGACCGGCTGCGTGACCCGGGCCGTACGCCGTGCCGGCATCGACCCGGCGGAGATCACCTGTGTCTTCACCGGCGAGACGGGACCGGAGGACACCGACGAGTTCGCACCGGCCTGCGCGGCGCTCGGGCACGTCCCGGCCCGGATGCGGGTCAGCCGGCTGTTCGGGCGCTGTGACGCGGCCACCGGAGGACTCGCGCTGGCCACCTTCCTCGCCGCGCCGCCGACCGATGCCGCCGGGCGACTGGCGCTGCTGACCGCGCGCAGCCCGGACGGCGGCACCGCCGTCGCCATCGTCAGGGGGTGGCCGGATGCCGGCCCGGCTGACCGCTAGCGAGCTGCGTACCTGCCTCGGCGACGGGCCGCAGACCTTCGCGGCACTGCTGACCGGGCGCAGCGGGATCGGCGCCCTGCGGCACGGCGAGCCGTCCGCCCTCAACGTGACCCACGGCTACCACCTCGACGACGGCGCGGCCCGGGCCTTCGCGGCCAGCCGCTGGGTCGCCGACTGCGCCCGGCGGGCGATCGCCACCGCCGGCCTCGACCCACGGCGGCGGCGGATGGTGGCGCTGGTCGGTACCGGTCTGCGGGAACTGGCGGCGGTGGAGGCGTACGCCACCGGCGGCCCCGCCGTCCCGGCACACCGCCTGCACTTCGGCGACGCGGTACGCGCGGCCGTGCCCGGCCTGAGCGAGGTCGTTACGGTCAGCAACGCGTGCAGTGCGGGTGGCCACGCACTGGCCCTCGCCGAGGATCTGCTCACGCTCGGCGACGCCGAGGCGGTGCTGGTCTGCGGCGTCGACGCGACCACCGAGTCGATGCTGGCCATGATCGGCCGGGTCGTCGACCGTCCGACCGACGCGGTGCGCCCGTTCGACGCCGACCGGCAGGGCGTGCTGCTCGGTGACGGCGCCGCCGCGGTCGTGCTGGTACCCGACGACGACCCCCGCCCGGCCCTGGCTCGGATCGTTGCCACCGGCCTGTCCTGCGACGCCCACCACGAGACCGCCCCGTCCGTGTCGGGCATCGCCCGGGCGATGCGCGACGCGTTGACCCGTGGCGGCCGGAACCCCAGCGAGGTGGACCTGGTCGTGGCGCACGGCACCGGCACCGCGCTCAACGACCCGGCCGAGTGCGAGGCGATCCGGCAGGTGCTCGTGGCCGGCGGCGCTGATCCCCTGGTGACCGCCGTGAAGGGCGCGACCGGGCACACCTCCGGCGCGGCCGCGCTGGTCAACCTCGACGTGGCCCAGCGCTGCCTGGCCGCCGGCCGGGTGCCGCCGGTGGTGGGGTTGCGCCGTCCGCTACCCGAGGGCACGGGGCTGCGCTTTGCCACCACGACCACCGGGTACGCGCCGCGGCTGGTCCAGTGCGACGCGTTCGGGTTCGGCGGCGTCAACGCGGTCACCCTGGTGGAGGCGCCGTGACCGCCATGGCTGCCCGGCGGCCCGTGCCCGACGTCACCGCGACGGTGCGGGTGTCCGGCTGGAGTCTGCACCTGCCCGAGGCGGGCCCGCTCGCCGCCGAGCTGGCCGACTGGTGGCAGGTGCCGGTCGACCGGCTGGCCGGGGCGCTGGCCGGCGCGGTGCCGGCCGACCGCGCCCACGAGGTGCTGGGCCGCAAGGGTCTGCTGTACAAGGAGCCGGCGACCCGGCTGGCGCTCTGCGCGGCGCACCGCGCCCTCGGCCTGCCGCCCGGTCGCACCCGGCCGGCGGGCGTGGATCCGGCGACCGCCGTGGTCGTCGCCGGCAACCTCGGCAACGTGGCCACCGTCGCCGCCCTGGCCCGGACCGTCCGCGCCGAGGGGGGCCGCGCGGTCAGCCCGCTCGCCGCGCCGAACGCCTCCAGCAACGTGGTGTCCAGCACGGTCGCCCTGTGGTTCGGGTTCGGCGCGGCGAACCTGATGTTCTGCTCGGGTGCCACCGCCGGGCTCGACGCCGTCCGCGCGGCGACCCTGCTGCTGCGCGCCGGCCGGGCCGCGCGGGTGCTGGTGGTGGGCGCCGAACCGGCCGACGAGACGGCCACCGGACTGCACCAGGCAGGCCGCGCTTCTTCCATGCTGCGCGCCGGCGCTGCCTGCCTGGTGCTCACCTGCGACGCCCCGACTGCGGCGGCGGGTCCGGTCCTGGCGCTCGGCGGCGGGTACCCGGCGGCGCGCCGGCTGGGCCCGGGGGGCTTCGACCCGGCGACGCGCTGGGGCGACTGTTACGGCGCCGCCGGAGTGGTCAACCTGGCGCTGGCCGCGGCGCTGCTGGCGGCCGGCGTGGCCGGTCCGATCGCCGTCGCCTGCGGCGACGACACCGACGGCCGGCGCGAGGCGCTGCTGGACGCCGGCGGCGCGGCCGAGGCACCCGCCCCCGACGGCCGGCGCGAGGCGCTCCTCGACGGCGGGCGAGGAGCGGACCGGTGATCGCCGCGCCGGCGATGCACGAGCTGGCTGCCGGATCGTCCGGCGGTGACCTGGTGGTGCTCGCCCACGGACTGGAGGACTCCTGGGAGTCGTGGCGGCCGCTCGCCCGGGCGTTCGATCCCCGCTGGCGGGTGCTGGCGCTGGACCTGCCGTGGCGGGCCGGCAACGACTACCGGTGGCGGCGCCAGGGCAGCGTGGCGCAGTGGCTGGCCGCCGGGCTGGCGCAACTGCCCCGACCGGCGGACACGATCGTCGCGCACTCCTTCGGAGCCAACGCGACCCTGGAGCTGATGTCCGGCGGCCGGCGACCGGCCCGCGCGACGGTGCTGCTCTGCCCGCTGTACTGCCCGCCGGAGCAGCCGATCACCTGGCAGGTCTTCGACCGGGCCCGGCGCACCTTCGACCGGCACATCCACGACGGGCTGCGGCTGCGCATCGGTGAACGGCTGCGCACGCTGGACGTCGCCGTGCTCGACTCGATGATCGCCAAGGCCATCGACCGGATCGGTCCGGCCGGCTTCCTCACCGTCTTCGACCAGTTCGTCGCCAGCGGCGGGCTCGCGTTGAGCACGGTGGACATCCCGACGTTGATCCTGGCCGGCGGGGCCGACCCGACCCTCTCTCCGGCCGCCGCGGCGACCCTGGGCCGGGACATGCCCCGGGCGACCCTGCTCGTGCACGAGCACTACGACCACTTCTGCCATGTACGCCACGCCGCCGAGGTGGCGGAGCAGGCCGCCCGGTTCGTCGGTGCGGCGAGCCGGGTGACGGTACGTCCCTGACGACAGGAGCTGACAGATGACCAGTGCACCCACCGCCCCGCTGACCGTCCTGGTCGGGCGGCCCCGGTACGAGGGGGCCAACATCCGTACCTGGATCGGCTTCAAGCACTTCGTCTACCTGGTGGAGGAGGCGGTGCTGCAGTGGCTGCGCGATCGGGGCCCCGGCGCCCGGGACCTCTTCCACGACCACGGCCTGGGCGTGGAGTTCGTCGACTGCTCGGTGCAGCTGCCGGCGGTGCTGGAGGTCGACGACGAGGTGCGGGTGGAGGTGACCGGAGAGTCCGGCGGCCGGCTGGCGGTGCTGATGACGGTGTACCGGGACGGCCGGGACCAGGTGGTGCTGCGGGGTCGGGTACGCGTCGCGTTGGTGACCGAGCCCGCAGCGACGACGTCGGCGCCCGCGCCCGCGCACCTGGCCGACCTGGTGGTGCCGACGGTCGGTGCGGCCGGGGTGGTCGCCCGACCCGGCCACCGGCCGATCGGCGCCGGCGAGACGGTCGCCGACGTGCTGGCCCCGGTCGGGTCGAACGCGTTCCTGTGGACCTGGCGGGCGCCGTACTTCTACTGCCACTTCTCCGACCGGGTGCAGCACTCCGGCTACGTGCGGGCGCTGGAGGAGGTGGTGGACCGCTTCCTGGCCGACCGGGGCATCTCGGTGGGCCGGCTGGTTCGCGAGCGGTCCTGGATCCCGGTGGTCTCCCGGGCCCGGGTACGGCTGGTCGAGGCGGCCCAGATGGAGGAGGAGGTGCACACCGTGCTGACCGTCACCGGAATCCTGCGAGGCGTCATGTTCGACGCCCGGATGGACTGCTACGTGCGCCGGGGCGACCGGTTGGTGCACACCGCCACCGCGAACATCCTGCACGGGTACGCGATCAGCGCCGGCCCGCACGCCGGTGAGCTGGCCGAGTTCGACGACGAGGTGCTGCGCGCGTTGTCCGGGGGTGTGGCGTGAAGCGTCGGCCCCGGTTGTACTTCTC
Organism: Micromonospora phaseoli; assembly: GCF_900109115.1. Taxonomy (GTDB): domain Bacteria; phylum Actinomycetota; class Actinomycetes; order Mycobacteriales; family Micromonosporaceae; genus Micromonospora; species Micromonospora phaseoli. The sequence continues at coordinate 113,419 of NZ_FNYV01000004.1, read as the reverse complement.
GTTCCGCAGCCCGTACAGCTGGCTCACCGTGCACCGACTGCGTCGCGAGGTACCCGACATCCTCGACCGGGTCGACTGCTATCCGTACTGGGATCCGGACGCGAAGACCACCGCGGGGCTGGCGGAGCGCGGCGCGGAGCTGCACTACGTGCAGATGAGCCGGGCCAAGCACCGCTACATCCTGCTGGACACCAAGCGGCTGGCCCAGCGGGCCGGCCTGGCGATGGCCTGGCCGATCGACGTGGACCCGTGGTGGGAACTGCCGCACCTGGCCTGGCTGCGGGCCCGCCGCGAGGGACGGGCGGTGGCGTTCTACGACGCGCTGGTGGCGGCCCGTTGGGAGCGCGGGGAGGACATCTGCACCCCGGAGGTGATCGCCCGGGCCGCCGTGGTGGCCGGGGTCGACCCCGAAGCCGCCCAGGCCGCCCCGGAGGACGCGGAGATCCGGGCGGAGGGGATCGACTGCCTGGCCGCCGCGTACGACGACGACGTGTTCGGCATCCCGTACCTGCGCTGGGGCCGTCACCGGTTCTGGGGGCTCGACCGGGTCGATCACTTCCTGGCCGCCTGGCGTACCGACACCAGTACCCCGGCGGGCCCGACGACGGCCGTGCCCGCCGCGGTGCTGGCGGGCGCCGCCTTCGACACCGACACCGCGGGAGGTTGCGGATGACCGGGCGTACGCCGGCGCAGGAGCGCCTGCGACGGCAGCGGCAACTGGCCGCGACCTGCCGGCTCTTTGCCCGCTACGGGTTCGACGAGGGGGCCGGCGGTCACGTGACCGCCCGTGACCCGCAGGAACCGGACCGGTTCTGGATCAACCCGTTCGGCATGCACTTCGGTCACGTGCGGGTCAGCGACCTGCTGCTGGTGGACGAGGCCGGCGAGGTGCTGGAGGGTTCCGGGCGGATCAACCCGGCCGGGTACGTCATCCACTCGCACGTGCACGCCGCGCGGCCCGACGTGGTCGCCGCCGCGCACACCCACTCCACCCACGGACGGGCGTGGTCGGCGCTGGGTCGTCCACTGGATCCGATCACCCAGGACGCCTGCGCGTTCTACGACGACCACACCGTCTTCGACGACTACACCGGGGTGGTGCTCGCCGACGAGGAGGGCAAGCGGATCGCCGACGCCCTCGGCGAGGCCAAGGCCGTCGTGCTGCGCAACCACGGGCTGCTCACCGTCGGCGGCTCGGTGGCCGAGGCGGCGTGGTGGTTCATCGCCATGGACCGCAGCTGCCAGGTCCAGCTGCTCGCCGAGGCGGCCGGGCGGCCCGTGCTGATCGGCGCGGCCGAGGCCGCCGAGACCCGGCGCACGATCGGCACCCCGGGGATCGCCCGGCTGAACTTCCGGCCGCTCTACGCCGACATCGTCCGGGCACAGCCGGATCTGCTGGACTGAGTCGAAGGGGACACCGATGGCCGTACTGCTACGGGACCTGGCCGGGGCGGCCGGCGTGCCGGCGCTGGGTGACCCGACCGGCACGCTGGACTGGTCGGGTCTCGACGCTCGGGTCAACCGGTGGATCCGGTTGCTGCGCGTGCAGGGGCTGCGGGTCGGCGACACGATGGCGGTGGTCTGCGGCAACCGGCGGGAGAGCATCGAGGCGCTGCTCGCCGCCATCCACACCGGAGTGACGGTGGTGCCGGTCAACTGGCACCTGACGGCCCCCGAGATCGCGTACCTGCTGACGGACTCGGCGAGCCGGCTGGTGCTGACCGAGCCGGCGTACGCGGCCGTGGTCGACGAGGCGGTGCGGGCCGCCGGCGTACCGGTCCGCCAACTGGTGACGGGGGAGCAGGATCTCGCCGACGCGCAGGCGGTCGAACCGCTGCTCGCCGTTGTCGCCGACGACGAGCCGGGCGAGCAGGTCTGCGGCTCCACCATGCTCTACACCTCCGGCACCACGGGTGCGCCGAAGGGGGTACGGAACGGGCTGTTCCGCACCGGTGCGCCGTTCGGCCGGGTGGAGCGGCTGCTGGCGTACGCCGGGCATGCGCTGGCGGTGCCGGCGCGCGGCGCGGTGCTGCTGGTCGGCCCGTGGTACCACTCCGCGCAGTTGTTCTTCGCGCTGCTGCCGTTGCTGCGCGGCAGTCGGCTGGTGCTGCACGAACGGTTCGAGCCGGCGGCGTTCCTGACCGCGGTGGCCGAGCATCGGATCACCGCCTGCCACCTGGTGCCCACCCAGTTCGTCCGGCTGCTGCGGCTGGACGCCGCCGTCCGGGCGCGGGCCGACGTGAGCAGCCTGCGGGTGGTGTGGCACGGCGGGGGGCCCTGCCCGGTCGAGGTGAAGCGCCGGATGATCGAGTGGTGGGGGCCGGTGGTGGTCGAGTACTACGCGGCCACCGAGGCGGGGGTGGTCACCCTCATCGGCGCCGACGACTGGCTGCGTCGGCCGGGCAGCGTCGGCCGGGCCGTGCCGCCCAACGAGGTCGTCATCCTGGATCCGGACGGCGCCGCGTTGCCACCCGGTCAGCCCGGACGGGTCTTCGTACGCCGGTCCGGGCAGACGTTCGAATACCACAACGCCCCGGAGCAGACCCGCGACGCGCACCTGCGTCCCGGCGTGTTCACCTACGGCGAGACCGGCTTCCTCGACGACGCCGGCTACCTCTACCTGACCGGCCGGGCCCGGGAGCTGATCATCTCGGGTGGGGTGAACATCTACCCGGCCGAGGTGCAGGCGGTCCTGCTGTCCCATCCGGCGGTGCGGGACGCGGCGGTGACCGGAGAGCCCGACGACGAGTACGGCGAGCGGGTGGTCGCCGTCGTCGAACTGGATCGGCACCGGCTCGATCCGGTCGACGCCCCGCAGGTGCTGGACGGGTTCTGCCGGCGGTCCCTGGCCGGCTTCAAGGTGCCCCGACGGTGGCGGTTCGTCGCCGAGCTGCCCCGCGACGGCACCGGCAAGCTCCGCCACGACGTGCTGCGCGAGCTGCTGCGCCCGCAGGCCGCCGGGGAGCGGTCGTGAGTCCGGTGGCGCAGCGTCCGGACGTGGCGCATCCGCAGACGTACGGCGTCGGGGTGCCGCACGCGGAGTTCGCCCGGATGCGGCGGGACGAGCCGGTGTGCTGGGTGCCGGAGCCGGCGCTCTGGCGGCGCGGTGGCGCCGGCCGGATGCTCAGCCAGGGCTCCGGATTCTGGGCGGTCACCAGCCATGACGGTGTCGTCGCCGCGTCCCGGCAGCCGGAGCTGTTCTCCTCCGGCCGTAAGGGGGCGTTCCTGCCCGACCCGCGCACCACGGCGGATCTCGAACAGGCCCGGCAACTGCTGGTGAACATGGACGCGCCGCAGCACTCCCGGATCCGGCGGCTGGTCACCGCCGTGTTCACCCCACGGGCGATCCGGGCGTTGCAGGACAGCGTCGCCGCCCACGCGCACCACCTGGTGCGGCGGGCGGTGCGTCGTCAGGAGTGCGACGTGGTCGCCGACCTCGCCGCCGAACTGCCGTTGCTGGTCCTGGCGGACCTGCTCGGCCTGCCCCGCGAGGACCGGCACCTGCTGCACCGCTGGAGCAACAACCTCGTCGGCTTCGACGATCCCGAGTACGGCGGCGGGGACGTGGAGGCCTACCGCAGGACGTTCTTCGAGGCGTTCCAGTACGCGCTCGAGGTCGCCGCCCAGCGCCGCCGGTCGCCTCGCGACGACCTGATGACGTTGCTGGCGACCAGCGAGGTGGACGGCCGTCGACTCTCCGATCGCGAGTTCTGTAGCTTCTGGCTGTTGCTGGTGGTGGCCGGCAACGAGACGACCCGACACCTCATCTCCGGTGCCGTCCTGGCGCTGCTGTCGGATCCGGCGCAGCGGGATAGGTTGTCGCGTGACGGGACGCTGCTGCCCGAGGCGACGGAGGAGTTGCTGCGTTGGGTCACCCCGATCATGCAGTTCCGGCGTACCGCCACCCAGGACACCGAGCTGGGCGGCCGATCCATCGCCGAGGGGGACAAGGTGGTGCTGTGGTACGTGTCGGCGAACCGGGACGCGCGCGTCTTCGACGATGCGGACACGTTACGGCTGGACCGTGATCCGAACCCGCACCTGTCCTTCGGCATGGGGCCGCACTTCTGTCTCGGCGCCCATCTGGCCCGGCTGGAGGCGCAGACCATGCTGCGGGAACTGGCGCCGCACCTGGCGCGCTTCGAGGTGACCGGCCCGGTCGTCCGGCTGGAGAGCAACTTCGTCAACGGGCTGAAGTCGCTACCCGGACGTTTCACCTCGCCCCGCTGATGACGGTCCACCGGAAAGCGACGTGCGTGTCGGCCACGGTCGGCGGCGTCGACACGTGTCGGTTGCGGTCTGTAAGGAAGCAGCTCAATCCGCTAATCTGGTTAAGATGTTCAACCACCACACTGCCGGGGTGTGTGCTGTGATGTGACGAACAGCGGAGGGTAGCGATGGGTGACTACACAATCACCATCAGAGCCGAGAACGCCGAAACCGAAACCGTCATCTGCGTCGACATGGACGGTTCGACGCCGCGGGTGGTGGAGCTCGTGATGCGGGCCGGCAGTGGCATCTCGGCACCGACCCTCCCCTCCTTCGATCTGAACCTCCTGCTGCGCGCGCTCTTCCCTGACCACGCGACACCGGTGACACCGGCGGCGGCCGAGCGCGCCCTCGGATCGTCCACCGAGGAGCCGCCCAGCGAGCAGCCGCGAAGCTCGGCCACCGGCAAGCGGTCCGTGCGAACCGGTGCCAACCGCACCGCGGCCGGCGCGGCGCGCCGGCGTACCGAAGCGTCGGTGCCCAAAGGGCGTGTCTACCGGCGCATGCCGGACGACGTGGTCGACGTCTTCAACCGCACCGGCACCGTCACCGCCGTCGCCGAACACTACGGCGTGCCCCGACACACCGCGCAGGGCTGGATCGGTCGACTGCGCCGCCGTGGCGGTTTCTCCGCCGCCTCCTGATCGTCGTACGCCGGTGCTGCCCGGCACTCACCGGCGCGCTGGCGTCTTCACACGCCGTGTCCGAGATGGGATGACGGTCATACCGTCACGCTGCCGGCGGTCCGGCGGGTAGCCGGCACCGCTGGCAGCGGCGGCACTGCCGGCACTGGCGGTGACACCGCGGTCGGGGTCGCGGGCGCGGTCGGGTTGGCGGCGGCCCGCAGGTGCGCCACGGCGGCGTCGAGGCTGTCGACGATGGGGAACACCCCGTCGAGTTTCATGGTGTGCAGCACGGTGCGGACGAACCTCGACGGCGCGGCCAGGAACAGCTGCCCGCCGCGCTCACGGATGTCCCGATGGGCCCGGACCAGCAGGCCCAGCCCGGCCGAGTCGATGACCTGCACTCCGACCAGATCGACCACGACGGTGCCATCCACGTCGACCGCGGTGCGCAGCGCGGCGCGCAACGCGTCCTCGGTGCCCGGTTCGACGTCGCCGCCGGCGGCGATGACCGGCACCTCCTCGGTGTTCGGGCGGGCGCCGCGCGGTGCCGTGCCGGTGGGCATGGTGCTGCACCGCGGGCAGCGGTGCGGGCCGGTGGCGAACGGCGAGCCGCTCCAACCATGGTCGGAGACCAGCGTCCAGACGACCTCGGCGTCGGGCAGCACACAGGCGGTGCCGGTGGTGGTCTCGCCGCAGACGTCGCAGATCAGCGTCATCAGCTTGTCGTCCGGTACGACGGTCATCCTGCTTCCTCTCCGGTGTCCCGGCCGGTGCGGCCGGGACAGGGACTCGGGGCTCCGGCCGGGTGGCGCCGTCGCCGGACGAACGGTTAGCGGGAGTCGGAGCGTTCCTTGCCGGCGGTGGCGATCACGATCACCACGCCGGTCGCGGCGAGACCGGCCTGCACGACCAGGCTGAGCAGACTGAATCCTTGAACGCCGGCGAGCCACGCGGTGATGGCGCCGAGCAACGCGGCGACGCCACCGATGGTCATGGTGAGCCACAGCGGCACGGCCGGGCGACCGGGAAGGACGAACCGGCCGAGCCAGCCGACGGCGAGGCCGACGGCGAGAGCCGTGCCGATCCCGGCGATGGTCATGCTGCTCCTCGTCCTCGCGGTTCGGTGCGTCAGGTGCGTACGGTGACGGTCGCGCGGCCGTAAGCGGTGGCGCGTGGCACGGCATCCGGCAGCGGGGCATCGCCGGCCGATGCGGTCCCCGCGCCGGCCGCGACCACGGTCGGGGGGGCGGTGGGCACCGCCGGCGCCGGGCTGGCGTCGGTGCGTACCGGCAGGATGTGGTCGAGTCGGGCGGTCTGAAGAATGCGGATGATGCGCGGGTTCGGGTTGCGCACCGAGAGCACCCCGCCGGCGCGGATCATCCGACGGTGCACGTCGAGCAGGAGCCCGATGGCCGCGGCGTCGATGTGTCGGCAGTCGGCCAGGTCGATCACGATCTGCTCCGGGTGCAGGGCCAGCAGCTGGTCGAAGACCGCGCCGGTCTCCGGCAGGCAGGCCAGGTCCAGCTCGGTGATGGATACCTCCACGAACGGAACCGAACACTCGGGGCGGCGCGGGGTGATCACGTCGAGGCCCCCTCTCATGGTGTCCTGAGGTCGTTCTCACCCTGCCCAGCGGGGTTGGCGGGCACCGCGCGGACGTATGACAGTTGCATGACAAAACCCCCTTAAGTCGACTGCGGTTGGCCGGTCGGTGATGGCTTGGGGATGATTCCGGTATGACAGCGGTACTGGTGATCGAGGACGACGACCGGATCCGGTTGGCGTTGCTGCTCGCCCTGGAGGACGAGGGCTACGAGGCCCGGGGGGCGGCCACCGCCGAGGAGGGGCTGCGCTCGCAGCGCCGGGAACCGGCCGACTACGTCCTGGTCGACCTGATGCTGCCCGGTATCGACGGCTTCGAGGGCATCCGTCAACTGCGCCGCGACGACGACGTGCCCATCGTGGTGGTCAGCGCGCGCGACGACACCCATGACATCGTCGCCGCGCTGGAGGCCGGGGCGGACGACTACGTGGTCAAACCGGTGGCGATCAAGGAGCTGACCGCCCGGTTGCGGGCCCTGCGCCGGCGCGGCCGCACGGTGAGCTCGGCGGACACCCAGGAGGCGGTGCCGGTCTTCGCCTTCGGTGAGCTGGAGGTCAGCCCGGAGGCCGGGGAGGTACGCCGCTCGGGCGAGCCGGTCGCCGTCACCCGCACCGAGTTCCGGCTGCTCTGCGAGCTGGTCGAGCACGCCGGTCGGGTGCTCTCGCGCCAGCAGTTGCTCAGCCGGGTCTGGGGGTACGACACCGGCGACGAACGACTGGTCGACGTGCACGTCGGCCGGCTGCGACAGAAGATCGAGACCGATCCGGCCAATCCCCGGCATCTGGTGACACTGCGCGGCCTCGGCTACAAACTCCAGAGATGAGACGCCTCGGACTGCGCGCCCGGGTCACCGCCGCGTTCGCGGTAGGTGCGCTGCTGCTGTCGGCATCGATGGCCCTGGTGTCGTACGAGCTGACCCGCCGCACCCTGCTCGACGAGCGGGAGCGCACCGTGCTGCGGGCGGCGTACTACGACGCGGCGGTGGTTCGGGCGGGGCTGAACATCGAGAACCCGGACGTGGTGGAGGCGCTGCGGGCGCTGGACACCGGCAGCGGCCGGCGACCCTTGATCCTTCTCGACGGCGAGTGGTACGCCCGCGGCGCCGACTCCGGACTCACCACCGCTATTCCGACCCGGATGCAGGATCTGGTCTCGGCCGGGGAACCGGCGGTGCAGCGCGTCCGCGTCAACGACCACCCGGTCATGCTGGTCGGCGTGCCGCTGTCGGAGTCGGCCGGCTTCTACGAGATCGCCTCGCTGCGGGAGTTGGAGCAGACCTTCCAGATCCTGGCGCTGGCGCTGACCGCGGTCGCGATCATGGTGGCCGGCTCGGGGGCGGCCCTCGGCTGGTATGCCACCCGACACGGGTTGCGCCCGTTGACCGCCGTCGCCGACGCCGCCGAGCGGATCTCCGCCGGTGACTTCACCACCCGGCTCGCGCCGGACACCGACCCGGACCTGACCCGCCTCTCGACCTCCTTCAACCGGATGGTCGACCAGTTGGCCCAGCGCATCGACCGGGATCGGCGTTTCGCCGCCGACGTCAGCCACGAACTGCGCTCTCCGTTGCAGACGCTCGCCGCGGCGGCGAGTGTGCTGGCCCGCCGCCGGGAGAACCAGGACGAGCGGACCGCCACCGCGGCCCGGCTGGTGGCCGACGAGATCGACCGCTTCCAGCAGCTGGTCAACGACCTGCTGGACCTGGCCCGCAGCGACAAACCGGTGCACCGGGAGCCGGTTGACCTGGCGCAGCTCGCCCGACAGGCGTGCCGCGACCGGGACCTGCCGGATTCGATGGTGCAGCTGGCACCGGACACACCGGCGATCTGGCGGGTGGATCAGCGCCGGGTCGCGCAGGTGTTGACGAACCTGCTCGACAACGCCGAGCGCTACGGCGCCGGACCGGTCGCGGTGCGGCTCTCCCACGACGGTGACACCGGCGTGCTCGAGGTGGACGACGAGGGCCCGGGAGTGCCGATGGAGGACCGCAAGGCGATCTTCGACCGCTTCGTGCGCGGCCGGGCGGCCAACTATCGGGGTGGCGGCGACGGCACCGGCCTCGGGCTCGCGCTGGTGGCTCAGCACGCCGCCGCGCACGGCGGGGACGCCTCGGTCAGCGACCGCCCCGAGGGCGGGGCCCGGTTCCGGGTCACCCTGCCCGGGAGCCTCTCATGACCCGCGCCGTCACGGCTCGCGCCCTTACCGCCCGGGCCGTCGCGGTCGCCGCCGTGTTAACCCTGGTGGCGGCGTGCGGGGTGCCTGCCGAGGACCTGCCCCGCACCGTCACCCCGCCGCCCGGCCCCTTCCCGTACTCGGCGACCGCCGCGCCGACGGCCGCCGAGACCGGCGCGGCGACCGAGGTGCTCTACTTCTCCCGCGACGACCGCCTGGTGCCGGTGATCCGCCGGATCGACCAGGCACCCGCTCTCGACGCCCAACTGCGGGACCTGCTCGCCGGGCCGACGCCCGCCGAGCGCGACGACGGCGTGACCAGCGCCCTGCCGGGGGCGTTCAGCAGCGCGGTGGTCGAGCTCGCGGACGGCGTGGCCCGGGTCACGGTCGCTGCGGCCGCCGTGGACACCGGCCGCAGCGACGGGCTGCTGGCGTACGGGCAAATCGTGTGCACGCTCAACGCCCGCACCGACGTCACGGCGGTGCTGTTCCTGGAGGGCGGCGCACCGCTGAGCGTCCCCCGGGCGGACGGTTCGCTGTCGTCGGAGCCGCTCACGGCGGCCGACTACGCCGTCCTGATCAACCCGCGCTGAGGGTGGATGACGGGAGCCCTGCGGGGATGTGACGGTCGCGTGACAAAGCGGTCGACGGCGCGATGTCGGGTTTGACGGTACGGCCGGCGGGGGCACCAGACGGGCGCTGAGTTATACGCCCGGAAGGACGGCTCTCGTGGAAATCCAAGGCTTCTTCACCGCCATCATCATCGGTCTGGTCATCGGCGCCCTCGGTCGGCTCGTCGTGCCGGGCCGCCAGCGCATCCCGATCCTGCTGACTCTCCTGATCGGTATCGTCGCCGCGATTCTCGGCACGCTGTTCGCCGGGCTGATCGGCGTGGACGACACCGCCGGCATCGACTGGATCGAGCTGTTCATCCAGATCGGCTTCGCCGCGGTCGGCGTCTCGCTCGTCGCCGGGACGTACGGTCGCCGACGCTGACCTCCCCTGGCCCCGCCGCCGGTCCGCCCCGTAGGTCAGGGGCGGGCCGGCGGCGGTTCGGGCACCGCCCGTCGGGCGTGTCGGCGCGTTGGTGGACCACCCGGCGCACGCGTACCGCGACGGCTCGTATCCTTTCCGCGAACCGTTGTGTGGACGACCGGAAAGGACATGGTGTGAACGACCGGGCCGAGACGTTGGAGTTCCAGGCCGAAGCGCGTCAGCTGCTCCGGCTGATGGTCCACTCGATCTACTCGAACAAGGACGTCTTCCTTCGCGAGCTGATCTCGAACGCCTCCGACGCGCTGGACAAGCTGCGCCTGGCGTCGCTGGTCGACAAGGAGCTCGACGTCGACACCAGCGACCTGCACATCGCCATCGAGGTGGACCGGGACGCGCGCACCCTCACCGTGCGGGACAACGGCATCGGCATGACCCGCGACGAGGTCGTCGCCGTCATCGGCACCATCGCCAAGTCCGGCACCGCCGAGCTGCTGCGTCAGCTGCGTGAGGCCAAGGACGCCGGTGCGTCGCAGGAGCTGATCGGCCAGTTCGGTGTCGGCTTCTACGCCGCGTTCATGGTCGCCGAGTCAGTCGAGCTGGTGACCCGGCGGGCCGGCGAGAGCGGCGGTACCCGGTGGGAGTCCACCGGCGAGGGCACGTACACCGTCGCCGCGCTGGACGACGTGCCGCAGGGCACGGCGGTGACCCTGCACCTCAAGCCCGCCGACGCCGAGGACAATCTGCACGACTACACCGCCGAGTGGACGATCCGCGAGATCGTCAAGCGCTACTCCGACTTCATCGCCCACCCGATCCGGATGACCGTCGAGCGGCCTGGCGCGGACGACGCCCCCGCCACCACCGAGACGGTGACGCTCAACTCGATGAAGGCGCTGTGGGCCCGCCCGCGCGGTGAGGTCGAGCCGGCCGAGTACCACGAGTTCTACAAGCACGTCAGCCACGACTGGGCGGACCCCCTCGAAACCATCCACATGCGGGGCGAGGGGACGTTCGAGTACGAGGCGCTGCTGTTCATCCCCACGCACGCACCGCTGGATCTCTTCTCCCACCAGGGGCGACGTGGGGTGCAGCTCTACGTCAAGCGCGTCTTCATCATGGACGACTGCGACGCGCTGATGCCCAACTACCTGCGCTTCGTCAAGGGCGTGGTGGACGCCCACGACCTGTCGCTGAACATCTCCCGGGAGATCCTTCAACAGGATCGGCAGATCCGGGCCGTACGCCGCCGCCTGGTCAAGAAGGTCCTCGCCACGGTGAAGGACCTCAAGGCCGACCAGCCGGAGCGGTACCGCACCTTCTGGACCGAGTTCGGCGCCGCGGTCAAGGAGGGGCTGCTGGAGGACACCGACAACCAGGACACCCTGCTGGAGATCCTCTCCGTGGCCTCCACCCACGACCCGGCCGAGTTGACCGACCTGGCCGGCTACGTGAGCCGGATGCGCGAGGGTCAGAGCGACATCTACTACGCGACCGGCGAGAACCGCGCCACCATCGAGAACTCCCCACACATGGAGGCGTTCCGGGCCAAGGGTTACGAGGTGCTGCTGCTCACCGATCCGGTCGACGAGGTGTGGGTGGAACGGGTCGGCAGCTATGCCGGTCGGCCCCTGCGGTCGGTGGCCAAGGGGCAGGTCGACCTGGACACCGAGCAGGAGCGTACCGAGGCCGAGGCCGAGCGGGAGCGGCAGCGCACCGAGTACGCCGACCTGCTCGGCTGGATGGGCGGGGTGCTGGCCGACTCCGTCAAGGAGGTGCGCCTGTCGTCGCGGTTGACCACCTCACCGGCCTGCGTGGTGGGCGACGCGCACGACCTCACCCCGACGCTGGAGAAGATGTACCGGGCGATGGGGCAGGAGGTGCCGAAGGTGAAGCGGATCCTGGAGCTCAACCCGACCCACCCGCTCGTCACCGGTCTGCGCAAGGCGCACGAGCAGGGTGCCACCGACGCGTCCCTGGCCGAGACCGCCGAGCTGCTGTACGGCACCGCGCTGCTCGCCGAGGGCGGCGACCTGGCCGACCCGTCGCGGTTCGCCCGGATCCTCGCCGACCGCCTCGCCCGCACCCTGTAGTCGCGCAATCGCCCTGGCTCGCCCCGGCCCGCTTGTCACATCGGCCGGGGCGAGCCGCGACGTGGCGGTCGGCACCGGCTCAGCCGTCGAGGAGCCGGCGTGCCTGCGTCGAGACCTCGACCGGGTACGACGGATCTGCGTCGAGAACGGCGTTGGCGAGGGCGGTCCGCAGCGAGGCCACCGTGACGGTGCCGGTCCGGTCGGTGATGAGCTGTTCGGGATCGACCTCGGCGAGGGCGAACAGCGCCGTCGAGTAGACGTCCCGCACGGCGTCGTGCGGTGGGAGTTGGAGCATCGAGCCCAGTTCGCCCGAGCTGATCCGGCCCCGCAGCTGGGCATCCCAGACGAGTACGAAGTACCCGATTTCGGCGACCAGCTGCGGGTCGCCCAGTCGCTGTGCCTCGGCGGTGACGGCTGTCAGCCAGCGCCACGGCCGATCGATCCCGAGATCTCCGGTCTGGTGTGCCTGGCGGGCGTTGCGCAGCAACGTCTCCAGGTCGGGTACGCCACCGCCGGCCTGGGCCACTGCCTGCGCGGCCTGCTGCATGAGCTCGTCGTCACCCAGCGCCGAGAGGAAGGCCCTGACCACCCGCCGCGCGACCTCCAGGTCCCCGGGTGCCACGGTGGGCGGTGGTGGCGGTCCTGGCGGTGGTGCGGGCGGCGCCTTGCGTTTCCGGCCGAAGATTCCCACCTGTTCGGCTCCATTCGAGGTTGAGGTGCGGGCTGCCCGCGTACGTGAGGTGACGGGTGCAGCACGGGAAACCGGTCTATCGAATCCTGGTGGATCATGCTGGTTCTGGCAACGTCGTCACGGTGCTCCTCGGTCCTCGGGTGCGGATCCGCGAGCAGTCGTCGTGGTCCGCGCGTCAATCGCGCGCTGGTTGGGTAGAACGGCAGGCATGAGCGCGAGTGTGGTGGTGGACCCGGACAGCCCGCCGGCCCCCGCCGTGACGGTCGGCACCGTCGCGGTCGTGGCCCATCGGAAGAAGAACCTCGGTGGTGGCCTGGACGAGCTGCGCGCCGCCCTGGTCGGCGCGGGTGTGCGGGACCTGCTCTGGTACGAGGTGCCCAAGAGCCGCAAGGCGCCGAAGAAGGTCCGCAGGGCCCTGGACAAGGGTGCTGAGCTGGTTTTCGTCTGGGGCGGCGACGGCATGGTGCAACGTTGTGCAGACACCCTCGCCGGATCGCCGACGCCGATGGCGATCCTGCCCGCCGGCACCGCCAACCTGTTCGCCGGCAACCTCGGTATCCCGGAGGACCTGGCCGAGGCCGTCCGCATCGGGCTGCACGGTACGCGCCGCCGCCTCGACCTCGGCAAACTCAATGGTGAACACTTCGCGGTGATGGCCGGTGCCGGCTTCGACGGCGACCTGATCCGCGAGGCCGACCGGGAGATGAAGGGCCGCCTCGGCCGGCTCGCCTACGTGTGGACGGGCCTGCGACACGTACGCGGCGAGTTGACCCGTACCCGGATCACCGTCGACGGCGACACCTGGTTCGACGGCGAGGCCAGTTGCGTGCTGTTCGGCAACGTCGGCACCATCACTGGCGGCATTCCCGCCTTCGACGACGCCCGCCCGGACAGCGGCTCGCTGGAGATCGGGGTCTCCACGGCCAGCGGTGCCGTCGACTGGGCGCGCACCCTCGGCAAGATGGCCACCGGCCGCTCCGAGGACTCGAAGTTCCTCCGGATCACCCGGGGACGCAAGGTCAGGGTGCGCTTCGCCGAGAAGAAGACGTACGAGATGGACGGGGGTGCCCGCTCCCGGACGAAGCGTCTGAAGGTCCGGGCCGTGCCGGCCGCCCTGACCGTCTGCTGCCCCGAGCCGGATGGCGGGGAGCCGACCGCGACGCCGTAGCGAGCCGCCCGCCGAGCGCGCCGGCGATGAGGCACACGGTGGCGGCGAGGGCGAGCGGCGGTCGGGCACCGAGCAGCACGGCGGCGGACCCCACCGCAGTGGTGACCACGATCGGCCCGAACATGATCGTGTTGGCGGTGGCGGCGACCCGGCCCAGCAGCGCATCCGGGCTGTGTGTCTGCACGGCGGTCACGGCGGCGACGAGCGCCCACGGCAGCCCCACGCCGGCCACGACGGACGCCGCGACGACCCCCGGCCACCAGGGCAGGCACCGGATGAGGCAGCTCGCCGCGAACAGCACCGTGCCGGCCACGCCGACGGCGGTCGGCGGGTACCGCGCGAGCAGCCGGCCGACGATCAGCCCACCGACGAGGGAGCCGGCACCCTGGGCGCTGAGCAGGACGCCGAGGACCGTCGCCGGCCGGCCGAGTACGTCGGTGACGACGGCGTACCCGGCGGCGGTGGTGAAGCCGGACATGCCGATGGTGACCGCGGCGAGCCCCACGGGTACTCGGATCGACGCCGCACCAGACAGGACCGCAAATCCGGCCCGGACTCCCCGAGGCCGGTGCGCGGCCGGTGGCCTGCGGGTCAGTCGCAGCGCGGCGTAGCCGACGGCGGCCAGGGCCGGCAGGACGGCCGCGAGCAGGGCGACGACATGCCCACCCTGCCAGGCGTAGAGGCCGGCGCCGGCCAGCGGGGCGACGAGTTTGACGCCCTCCTGGGCGCTGGCGCGCGCGCCGTTGACATGGCGGAGGTCGGCGGGGGACAGGGCGGCGGGCAGCAGGGCACTCTCGCCCGCGTCGACCAGGACGTAGGCGACTCCGTAGACCGTGGACACGCAGAGCAGGAGCCACGCCTGTGCGGGAGAACGGACCGCCAGCAGGGTGGGCAGGGTGGCGGTCAGGGTCAGGTTGGTCGCGATGACGAGCGGCCGCCGGGGCAGCCGGTCGACGAGGATACCGAGCCACGGGCCGGCGAGGGTGGGTGCGTACACGCAGAGGCCGGCGAGCGCGGCCAGACCGGGGGAGCCGGTGAGGTCGAGCAGCCAGATGCCGGCGACCAGGGCCATGGCGCTGCCGCCGAAGCCGGCCAGCAGGGAGACCGCCACGAACAGGACCGCGTTGCGCCGCACGAGCCGCTCCGAAGGTTGAGTCGAGGTGACTCACATCGTCAGGTTCTGGGCCTGCGCGAAGCAATAGCGGGCAGGGGTGTCAACGTGGCGTTGACAGGATCTGCGCGAGGTCGCGGGCGATGGCGCGTACCGGTGTCGGCAGGTCGGGGCCGGCCTCCGCCAGGTCGACGCAGATCCGCCGGGCCAGGTCGTAGAGGCCGCCCGGCTCGGCGTCGAGGGCGAGGGTCGTGGTGCGGTCGGCCAGCGTGGCCCGGGGGAAGCGTCCCTCCCAGCGCCGGTCGGCGTCGATCCAGCGCCGCAGTTCGCCGAGCAGCTCGCGCAGGGCGGCGATCTCGGCGGGCCAGTGCCGGTCGGCCGCCGACCGCCGGGCCCGCCGCACGGCGGCCAGCCGCTGGCTGCGCTGCTCGGCGGCCTGTCGGCTACCCAGCCCGAGCGCGTCGGCCACCTGGGCCCAGGTGGCACCGGCCTGCCGCGCCCGGTCAATCAGATCCAGCTCGGTGTCATCGAGCTGATCCCGGGCGACCGGTACTCCGGCGAGCAGATCGAGCAGGTCGCGCACCTGTCAACGGTACATTGACGGGCGCGGACGGGCTGCCGTGCGGCCGGCCGGATCCAGCCGGCACCTCGGCCGGCGGTTAGGCCGGCGGTTCAGGCGGCGGTTCAGGCGGCGGCCGACTTGCGGCGCGACTGCTCTGTTGACCAGCTCGGCAGCGGTGCCGAGGGCGCCCAGTCCGCCTCCCGCGGTGCCCCGGGTGCCGGTGCCTCGTCCGGCGAGCCGCCCTGCGCGAGGCTCAGCGCCCGCTGGGCCTGCTGCCACGGCCCGCAGGGCCAGTCCTGGCCGGCGCAGAGCAGGTGGTCGCAGCCGCCCTCCCCGTCCGGCGCGTGGGCGTCGGCGACGTCCAGGGCGAGCCGCCACAGTAGCGGGTCGGTCACTTCGGCCGGCCGGTCGGCGGTATGGCTGTGTCGGTCGATGGCGTTCTCGGACACGCGTGATCCCCCTCGTAATCGAGCCTCACGCTCTTGGTGTCCAGTCTGCATGCAGGTCAAACACCAGATCGGGGGCGGTCGGGGCGGGGTGGGCGCGGTCACCGGAGCCGGGGTCGGCAGTCATTGACAGATACGGATCTGCGGGCGAGGGTTGTGCCCAACCCGATCACTCTAATCGGTCAGCTGCGCGACGCTGCGTGACCCGCTTCGTCGGCGCGCATGCCCGGGGAAAGGGGCCACCGCCTCATGTCTGCACTCCCTACCGGTTCCCGGTGGCGACACCGGATGCCCGCATCCACCGCTCTGGCCGTCGCGACGGCCGTGTTGTTGCTGGTCAGTCCGGCGGCGGCCATCGTGCCGCGGGCCGCCGCGCCCAGCGCCGCACCGGCCGACCTCGGTCGGCTCGCGGACGAGGATGCCAGCGTGGTCGAGGTGGTGCTGACCGGCACCGCCGAACTGGACGCCCTGGTCGCCACCGGCGTCGACCTCGATCATCACGTCAGCCACACCGAGGACGGCATCGTCGTGCACGCCGTGGTGACCGGCAACGAGGTCGCCACCCTGACCCGGGCCGGCTTCACCTTCGGCAGGGTTCTGCACACCGCGGCCGACGCGGCCGACCGGGTGGCCGAGCGGGAGGCGACCATCGCCGCCCACTTCGCCGAGAACCAGGAGTTCGCCGCCGCGGCGACGGTCTCGGCCCGAACCACCGTCTCCGACGTCAGGATCATCCGAGCGGATTACTACACCTCCGGCGAGACCCAGGTCCTCTCGGTCGAGGCCAAGTGGGCGCAGGGTCAGACGGACAGCGCCCCGTTGACCGTCGAGCGGGACAGTGGGCCGGGCACCGAGATCGGCTCCGGCGGCACGCAGAGCATCTCCCGCTTCGTCGACGCCGGCGCCTACCTCTACCACCGGGGCGCGGCGCAGGTGACCAGCCGTCCGGCGTACGTGCGGATCACCAGCCCGACCGGTGACACGGCGGTGGCCAAGGTGAACGAGTGGCTGCCCATCCCCGACAAGGACCCGGAGGGGCCGGGCTACATGAAGGACTTCGTGGCCAGCTACCTCACGCCCACCGAGCTGTACGACCGGATCAAGGCCCTCGCCGTGCAGTACCCGAAGCTGGCCGAGATCGTCGAGCTGCCGTACCAGACCAACGGCTACCGGCGGCAGGCGCAGGCCGTGCTCGGCACCGCCAACGCTAGCCGGATCGCGGTGGACTCGGTGGCCTGGGGGCACCAGGGGGGCAACGACATCTCGGTCGAACTGGCCGACCCCGGTGTCGCCGACGCGCCTCTGGCGGTGACCGTGACCGGCAACCAGGTCCGCGTCGACCTCGCCACCGATGGCAGCGGCACCGTCACCAGCACCGCAGAGCAGGTGGTCGCCGCGCTCAACGCGCAGGCGGGGACGCTGCTGCGGGCGTACACCTATCGGGGCAGCCCGGGCACCGGTGTGGTCGCGCCGGCCGCGCCGACCGCGCTGTCGGACGGCCTGTCGGCGCCGGCGTCGGTCTCCCGCGACCCGCATCCGGTGTACGCGATCCGGATCGGCAAGCACCGCGACGGCTCCAAGCTCGGTGTCCTCGCGTACGCGCAGGAACATGCGCGGGAATGGGTGCCCCCACTGGTCACCATCGAGACCGCCGAGCGGCTGCTGCGCAACTACGCGCACGACCGGAAGACCCGCCAGTTGGTGGACAACCTGGACATCTGGATCGCGCCGTCGATCAACCCGGACGGCGGGCACTACTCGTTCTACGACTTCAACTCGCAGCGCAAGAACATGACCAACCACTGCACGCCGGAGACGTCCGGTGACTTCCTCGGCCGCAACTCGTGGGGCGTGGACAACAACCGCAACTACACCGAGTACAGCCTCTTCGACGGCTACTCGGGTGCCTCCACCAGCTGCACCAGCGGCACCTATGCCGGACCGAGCGAGCTGTCGGAGCCGGAGAGCCGCAACGTCGACTGGCTGGCCGCCCGGCCGAACGTCAAGTTCTCGATGAACCTGCACTCGTCGGGCAACTACTTCATGTGGTCGCCCGGCTCGTACGCGACGCCCGGCCGGATCTCCGCGCCGCGACCGACGCTGGCCGAGGAGTCGCTGTTCTGGGGCGCCTCGGCGCGGATCCTGACCGCCATCAAGCGGCACCGCAACCTGGCGGTCACGCCGGCGCGCACCGGACCGATCGCCGACGTGCTGTACTCGGCGGCCGGCAACTCCGGTGACATGCTCTGGTACAAGTACGGCATCTACGCCTGGAACTTCGAGGTCGGCACGTCGTTCCAGCCGGCCTGGGACGAGGCGCACGCCGAGACGATGGAGTTCTCCAACGGCCTGGTCGAGATGCTGCGGGTGGCCCGGGACTTCGACACCGACAAGAAGAGGCCGTCCAGCTCGCTGTCGGTGACCCCGAGCGCCACACCGGGCATGGTGGACGTGACGTTCTCCACCAGCGAACCGGCGGCGGTCTTCTACACCCTCGACCGGTCCCGGCCCACCTACGACTCGACCCTCTACGGGTCGGCGGGCATCCGCGAGGGCGGGGAGACGCTGACCGTTGCGGCCGGCACGACCGTCCACTGGTTCTCGGTCGACGCGGCGGGCAACGTGGAGAAGAACTACAAGCCTGACGGCAGGGGCAACAACTACAACAAGGAGAAGGTCAAGGCACCGAGGCGGTGACCGGCCCGGGTGGTCGCGGCAGTCGTCGGGGCCGCGACCACCCGACCAGCCGGCGCTCAGTTGCCCGCGTTGACCGGCTCGGCGGTGACCGTGACCGTGACCGTGGCGGCGGCGGGCTCGACGCGGGCGTCCTGGAGCACGCTGGGCACGCTGCCGAGCAGCGCCCAGTCCTGGCTGATGTCGGCGGCGGCGCAGAGCAGCCGCGGCAGGTGCTCCTCGGTGAGGGTGCGCAGCGACGTCTCGGCCGCGTGCACGGTGACGTTGACGGCGGCGACGACCCGGCCCTGGCCGTCCCGGACACCGGTGGCGACCGACCGGATGCCGGGGGCGAGGTCCTCGTCGGCCAGGGCCCAGCCGCGGGCCCGCACCTCGCGCAGCGACGCGTCGAGGGCGGCCCGGTCCGGCTGCCAGCGGGGGGTGATACCGGAGCGGCCGGGCTGGGCCAGCACCCGGTCGAGTTCGTCCTCGGGCAGCGCGGCGAGCAGCACCTTGCCCATCGAGGTGGCGGGGGCGGGGAAGCGGGTGCCGATGGTCACCGAAAGAGTGATGATCTTCGGTACGGCGACCCGGGTGACGTAGACGATGTCGCTGCCGTCCAGCTGGGCCATGGAGGTGGACTCGTTGGTCTGCGCGACGAGGTGCTGCATGTGCGGTCGGGCGACGTCCCACATGCTCAGCGAGTTGACGTACGCCATGCCGAGTTCGAGCACCCGTGGGGTGAGGGCGAAGCCTCGTTCGGCGCAGCGTACGTAGCCGAGGTCCTCGAGGGTGAGCAGGATCCGGCGGACGGTGGGCCGGGCCAGCCCGGTCGCACCGGCGATCTCGCTGAGCGTCATCACCGGTCGACCGGGCTGGAAGCAGCGCAGGACGTCGAGGCCGCGGGCCAGGGCTTCGATGAAGTCGGGTCGGGCGTCGCGTGCCATTGCTGCCTGCCTTCCGAGGGTCACGTGCCGGTCAATGCTTCCACTGCGCCGAACCGGCGTCCCACTCGGTGTAGGTGTAGGGGTTGTCCTGGATCTTCGTTTCGGGGATGTCGGGGTTCATGCCCTTGGCCCACGCGTCCGCACCCATCGCGCCGACCAGGTGGTCGATGGTCTGCCCGACGTGGCGGCGGGCCTTGGCCAGGTCGACCCCGACGAGTTGGTGGTCGTGCTTGACCAGCCGGCCGTTGACCACGACGCTGTGCACGTCCCCGCGCTGGGCCTGGAACGCGACGTGGCCGTACGGGTTGAGGATCGGGAACATCACCGGCGACCGGTCGTTCTTGATCAGCACGAGGTCGGCCTTCTTGCCTGTCTCCAGGCTCCCCACTACGTCGTCGAGCCCGAGCGCCCGGCTGCCGCCCCGGGTGGCCCAGTCGACGACCTGTTCGGCGCGCAGCCGGCAGTGGGTGACGGTGTCCTGGCGGTGGTGCGCCTCCAGGTGCTCACGGGAGCGGTCGGCGCCGAGCGTGCTGCGCATCGCGGAGAACAGGTCGCCGCTCCACCAGACGCTGGTGTCCATCGACAGCGACACCGGGATGTCGTGGTGGCACAGCGCCCAGGTGGGCGGGTAGCCCTGACCGGCGCTCTGCTCGCTCTCGGTGGAGACCGAGACCGAGCCGCCGGTGGCGGCGATGCGATGGTACGAGTCGTTGGTGAGGGTGGCGGCGTGCACGTACACGTTGGACGGGTTCATGAAGCCGTTCTCGTGCATCAGCCGGATGCCGTCGTCGTTGGTGGCGCCCCACACTCCGGCGTGGGTGGTGACCGGCAGGCCGAATTCCCGGGCCACCTCGAACGCGGCCCGCTCGGGAAAGGCCGGATCGCCGGTGACGTCGAAGGCCAACTGCAGGCCGAGCATGTCGTCGCGGCTGTGGAAGCGGCGGGAGACGAAATCGCGGAACTGCGGGCTGGTGGACCACTCCCACGGCCCCTGCTGGATGTTGCCGTAGGCGAAGACGAACCGGCCGGGCACCTCCTGCAGGGCGTCCACCGCGGCGTCGGCGTGGTCGGTGCTCTGCAGGCCGTGCGACCAGTCGACGGTGGTGGTGACGCCGGCGTCGATCGCCTCGATGGCGGCGAGCAGGTTGCCCGCGTAGATGTCCTCGGGGCGGAACATCTTGCCGGACTCCAGGTAGTACCAGACGAAGTACTGGGTCAGCGTCCAATCGGCACCGTAGCCGCGCATCGCGGTCTGCCACATGTGCCGATGTGTGTCGATCATGCCGGGCATCAGGATGCCGCCCGACGCGTCGATCTCGATCGCGCCGTCGGGGGCGGCCAGCCCGACGGCGATCTCGGCGATGCGCTCGCCGACGACCAGGACATCCGCGCAGGGCAGGACGCGGTGGTTGTCGTCCATGGTCAGGACGAGAGCGTTGCGGAACAGGAGGGGACGGTCGGGGTTCGGGTCTGACACGGGTGCGCTCATGCGGTCAACTCCCAGCGGTGGTGGGTGCGGCCCACTCTGCGGACAGCTGTCCGTGATGCGGGCGCAGTCGCGATGGCCGCAAGTGTGGGCGCGCCTTCCGGTAGGTGTCAACGGTTGACAGTGAGCATTCCCGCTCCAATACTCGGCTTTCACGGACACATGTCCGCCTGGCGGTCGGGGAGTGGGATGGCGATGGCATCGGAGCACGGGCGTGAACAGGAACCGACGCCGTCCGGCGGCCCGCTGCGGGGCCTGCTGGTCGCGGACTTCTCCCGGATCCTGGCCGGGCCGTACGCCACCATGCTGCTGGCCGACATGGGCGCCGAGGTGGTGAAGGTGGAGAGCCCCGGCGGCGACGACACCCGCACCTGGATGCCCCCGGTACGCGACGGAATCTCCACCTACTACCTGGGCATCAACCGCAACAAGCGCTCCATCGCGCTGGACCTGCGCGACCCCGACGACCTGGCGGTGGCCCGCGAACTCGCCGGCCGGGCCGACGTGCTGATCGAGAACTTCAAGCCCGGCGGACTACGCCGGTTCGGGCTCGACTACGACACCGTCGCCGACGTCAACCCGAAGGTCGTCTACGCGTCCATCAGCGGCTTCGGCACCGGCCCCGGCGCCGCGCTGCCCGGCTACGACCTGATGGTGCAGGCCGTCTCCGGCCTGATGAGCCTCACCGGCGACCCGGACGGCTCGCCGTACCGGGCCGGCATCTCCGTCTTCGACGTGATGACCGGCATGCACGCCACCATCGGCATCCTCGCCGCCCTGCACCACCGGAACGCGGACGGGCACGGCCAGCACGTCGAGGTCAACCTGCTCTCCTCGGCGCTGTCCGGCCTGGTCAACCACTCCAGCGCCTACGTCGCCGGGGGCACCGTGCCCTACCGGATGGGCAACGCCCACCCGAGCCTGTTCCCGTACGAGCCGCTGCCCACCGCCGACGGCGAGCTGGTCGTCATCGCCGGCAACGACGGTCAGTTCGCGAAGCTCTGCGAGGTGCTCGGCGTGCCCGAGCTGGTGGACGACCCCCGCTTCGGGCGCAACCAGGACCGCACCGCCAACCGCGAGCAACTGCGACCGCTGCTGCTGGAACGCCTGCGTACCCGAGGCAAGGACGAGTGGTTCCGCGACCTGATCGCCGCGGGCGTGCCCTGCGCGCCGATCAACACCATCGACGGCGGCGTGGCGCTCGCCGACGAACTCGGCCTCGACCCGGTCGTCGAGGTCGGCGACGGCGACCAGGCGGTGCCCGGCGTCCGGCACCCGATCACCTTCTCCGCCACCCCGGCCCGCTACGACCTGCCGCCGCCCGGCCTCGACGAGCACGGCACCGAGATCCGCACGTGGCTCACCGAGAGGCAGGACAACCCGTGACCAGCTTCCCGACGTCGATCGGCACCTCCGATGCCAGCAGCATCCGGCTGCTCGGTCAGGATCTCGCCGCCGACCTGATGGGCCAGGTCGGCTTCGGTGAACTCGCCTTCTGGCTGGTCGCCCGGCGTCGCCCCACCCCGTCGGAGGTGCGCGTCTTCGAGACGGTCCTGGTGGCGTTGGCCGACCACGGCTTCACCCCGACGGCCATCGCCGCCCGGCTGACCTACCTCAGCGCCCCGGAGTCCCTCCAGGGCGCCCTGGCGGCCGGCCTGCTCGGCGGCGGCTCCCGCTTCCTCGGCGTCACCGAGGACTGCGGCCGGTTCCTCGCCGACACGCTCGCCGCCGTCGGCGGGCCGCCACCGGTCGACGACGCCGGCTTCGACGACCTCGCCCGGGAAGCCGTCACCGCCGCCCGCACCGCCCGCCGGCTGGTGCCCGGTCTCGGCCACCCCGTGCACAAGACCGAGGATCCGCGTACGCCGGTGCTCATCCGGATCGCCGAGCAGGAGCAGCTGCGCGGGCCGCACCTGCGGCTGTTCGAGGCGATCGGTCGGGTCCATCCGGAGGTGCTCGGCCGTACCCTGCCGCTCAACGGCGCCGGTGTCTGCGGCGCGGCCCTGGCCGACCTGGGCCTGCCGGTCGACCTGCTGCGCGGCTTCGCGCTGCTGGCTCGCGCCGCCGGCCTGCTCGGTCACCTCGCCGAGGAGCGCCGCGACCCGATCGGCATGGACGTCTACCTGACCGTCGACCGCAACGCCACCTACACCACCCCCGATCTGTCCTGAGAGGAGCCGTCCATGGCCAAACTGGTCGCGGTCATCGCCTCCACCCACCACCCCTTCTACTACCGGGCCAGCACCGCCCAGGGCGAGGACCGGCCACCGTTCGCCGACGAATGGGTACGCAAGATCACCGCATTCCGGGAGACGCTGACCCGGGCCCGGCCGGATGTGCTGGTGATGGTCGGCTCCGACCACTTCCACCAGCTGTGGCTGGACAACATGCCGCAGTTCCTCGTCGGCAAGGCGCCGTTCTACGACGCCAACTGGTACAACGAGGAACGCGAGTTCGGCCTGCCCCGGATGCTGCTCCGGGGCCAGGAGGACCTGTCGGCGTACCTGCTGCGCGAGGGGCTGGACGCCGGATTCGACCTCGCGTACAGCAACGAGCTGCGCATCGACCACAGCATCACCTGCCCGATCATCACCCTGCGGCCCGAGGCCGACCTGCCGATCGTGCCGATCTACACCAACATCTTCGCCCCGCCGCTGCCCCAGCCGAAGCGCTTCGTGCAGCTCGGCAGGACCATCCGGCAGCTGATCGAATCCTGGCCCGGCGACCAGCGGGTCGCCGTCATCGGCACCGGGCACCTCTCGCTGGAGTTGGGCGGGCCCCGACAGTTCGGCGAGCACGGCCCCGACCCGGAGTTCGATCGTCGGGCGGTGGAGTGGATCGGCAGCGGCGACCTGGCGGGCTGCCTGTCCGAGGTGACGCTGGACAGCCTGCACGCGCCCGGCAACGCCACCCACGGCTTCATGGACTTCATGCTGATGATGGGCGTCGCCGGTGACGGCGCGAAGGCCGACTACGTCGACACCCTCGACCTGTTCCACACCATGGAGGCCTACTTCACCTGGTACCCGGACGGTGTGCCGGCGGTCGGCGAGCAGGGGACGGTGGCGGCGTGAGCAGGTACCTGTTGAACAAGTTCCTCTACACCGTCGACCGTGATCCCGCCCTGGTGGAGCGCTACCGCGAGGACCCGCGCGGCACGGTGACCTGGTGGGAGGCCGAACGGGCCAACCAGATCCTGAACTGCCACGTCCCCGAGGCAAGCACCTGGCTGCGCTTCGCCGACGTCGAGCGGGAGGCGCTGGCCAGCCACGACTACGTCAAGCTGTTCGAGCTGGGTGCCCACCCGTTCCTCACCCTGACGCTGTTCATCGCCATGTTCGAACGCGACCACGAACCGCTCGGCTTCCAGCAGGAGTACGCCCGCCGGCTGGCGCACTTCTCGCTGCCCTACCCGGACATCGCGACCTGATGGACGCCGCCGTCGTCACCGCCTGCGGCCAGCCCCCCGTCGTCGCCCGCCGCGAGACACCGCGACCCGGCGACGGGCAGGTCCGGGTCCGGGTCGCCGCCGCCCCGATCACCCCGCTGGACGTACTCTGCGCCACCGGCACCTCGTACTTCGGCGCGCCGGCCACCCCGTACGTCCCGGGGGTGCAGGGGGTGGGCCAGCTCGACGACGGCCGCCCGGTGTGGTTCTCCACCACCGCCGGGATGCGCCCCGGTGACGGCAGCATGGCCGAACACTGCGTCGTGCCGTACGCCGACGTCGTCACCCTGCCCGACGCCGACGACACGCTCATCGCCGCCCTCGGGCTCTCCGCGGTTGCCGCCCAGATGGCGCTGACCTGGCGCGGCGAGCTGAGCCCGGGGGAGCAGGTGGTGGTCCTCGGCGCCGGCGGCGTCGTCGGGCAGGCCGCCGTGCAACTGGCCCGCCTGCACGGCGCCCGACGGGTGGTCGCCGCCGCCCGGTCGGCCGCCGCCCAGGAACGGGCCCGCGCGCTGGGCGCCGACGCCGTGGTCGCGCTCGCCGACAGCGACACCGTCGACGACCTCGCCGTGCGGCTCACGGCCGCCTGCGACGGGCCGGCCGACCTCGTGCTCGACCCGCTGTTCGGCGTGCCGGCCGCCGCTGCGTTGCGGACCCTGGCCCCGCGCGGCCGACTGGTCAATCTCGGCGGCGCGGCCGGCGAGATCGCCCCGTTCGACTCCGCGACGCTACGTAGCCGCTCGCTGCGGCTGCTCGGCTACACCAACAACGAACTGGACGCGACGCAGCGGGCCGGGGCCATCCGGTCGATCGCCGAGCACACCGCCGCGGGCCGATTGACCGTGGCGTACGAGACCGTGCCGCTCGCCGAGGTCGGTGACGCCTGGTCCCGGCAGGCACAGGGGCGAGCCGCCAACCGGATCGTGGTGACCATGCCAGCGCAGTGAGCCGGCGGCATAAGCTTGCCGGCGATGACTGCTCCACCCCGCCGTGCCTCCGGTGACCTGCTCGTCCACCTCCGGCGAGCCCGCGATCACATGGATCGCCACTACACCGAGGCGCTGGATCTCGCGGCCGTCGCGGCGGTGGCGGGCGTCAGCAAGTACCACTTCCAGCGCCTGTTCACCGTCACCTACGGTCGATCCCCGGCGGCGTACCTGTCCCAGCGGCGCATCGAGCGGGCCCAGGACCTGTTGCGGAGCACGAACCTGACGGTGACCGAGGTCTGCTACGCGGTCGGGTTCGCCAGTCTCGGCTCGTTCAGCAGCCGGTTCCGGGACGTCGTCGGTGAGACGCCGAGCGAATTCCAGCGCCGCTGGGCGCGCACCGGGGCACCGCACATCCCTGGCTGTTTCGTCTTCATGTGGGGGCTCGCCGAACGGCGCGGTGACACCGCAAGCTAGGAGAAGCCGGGCGCCGCCGACCCTCCCCTAACCTGGTCCCATGATTACCAACATCTCGCTGACCAGCGTGTTCGTGAAGGACATCGACGCTGCCAAGGCCTTCTACATCGACATCCTGGGTTTCGTCGAGGCCACCGACATCACCCTCGGCGAGGGCTATCGGTGGTGCACCGTCAAGCATCCCAGCCAGCCGGAGCTTGAGGTGCACCTGACCCTGCCCGGGCCACCGTTCACGCCGGAGGTGGCCGAGATGTTCCGCCGGGCGCAGGACGAGGGCAACCTGTTCGGCATCGGCCTGGCCGTCGACGACTGTCGCAAGACCTACGACGACCTGCGGTCCAAGGGGGTCGACTTCATTCAGGAGCCGGCGGAGCGCCCGTACGGGGTGGAGGCCGTTGCGCGCGACAATTCGGGCAACTGGCTGGTCCTGGTCGAGGCGCGGGAGTTCACCCCTGCCGACTTCGACTGAGCGCGCTGACCCGTGCCGGCACCCGTGTCGCCGGGGCGCCAGGTGCGACCACGGTCGCACCTGGCGCCCCGGCGACTGCAGTGGTCGACTGCGCAGGCGATCCTCAGTACCGCAGGTCGCGCAGGTAGCGGTAGCCGACCTGGGCGGTCTGCTGGGGCGTCACGTCCGGGGTGTCGTTCTCCACGATGTACTCCAGCACCGAGTGCTTCCGGAAGATCCGCCCGAAATCGATCATCCCGGTGCCGAGGTCCGCCATGTCGCCGTCGGCGGCGTGCCGGTCCTTGACGTGGTACTGCAGCACCCGTTGCGGCGCGGCGCGGATGACGTCCAGGGTGAAGCCCTCCGGGTCGGCCACCCCGTCACCGGATTCGATGCCGCCGGTGACCGCCCAGTAGATGTCGATCTCCAGGTGGACGAGTCGTGGATCCAGCTCCTCGGTCAGCACGTCCCACGGGGTGCGGCCAGCACCCAGATCGATGGTGAACTCGTGGGCGTGGTTGTGGTAGCCGTAGCGTAGGCCGGCCCGGGCCGCCGCGGCGGCCTCGACGTTCATCTGCTCCGCCCAACGTTTCCAGTCGTCGGCGTTCTCGGAGTAGAGGTACGGCACCACCATGAACTTCTGGCCCAGGGTGACCGCGTTGCGGATCTTCTCCCGCAGGGCGGCGGGGTCGGCGCTGATCCCGTCGTGGCTGGAGCTGGCCTTGAGGCAGATGCTGTCCAGGAAGCGACGCAGCTGGGCGGCGTTGCGCCCGAAGTAGCCGAGCGCCAGCTCCACCTTGGGGTAGCCGATCCGGGCCAGGTGTCGCAGGGTGGCGTCGTATCCCGGCTCACCGTTCAACGCGTCGCGGACCGTCCACAGCTGGATGCTGATCAGGCCGGGCGGCACTCGCCGCCGACCGGCAGGACCCGGACCGTGGCCGGGACCGGGGCCCGTGCCGTGGTCGGGGGCGGCGACGGCGGCGGTGGCGCCCATGCCCGCTGTGGCGAGGCCGACACCGGCCATCGCGGCCATCGAGCCGCGCAGCAGGCCCCGTCGATCGATGACGGAGCGCCGCAGGGCGGCCATCCCGTCGTATCCGTAACACATGATGACTCCTCTCGTGGATCTACACGGCCGGGACCAGCACGACCTGATCGGGCGTGGCCGTCGGGGTGGTTGGCGCGGCCATCGAGGTGGCGGGTGGGGCGGCGAGCGCGATGGTCGTCAGGCCCGCCGCGGCGAGCGCGAGTCGTCTCTTCAACTGCCTCCCCTTTGTGAGGACTGTTCGGGCAGGTCGGGACGTAGGGGGGAGGGCTCACCTGCCGAGGCGGTGAGGGCCTCGGAGCAGCACCGGATCGCCCGTCGTCGGGTGACGTGGGCGGGGGATCTGCGGGGTTGGGGACGGGTGTCGGAGGGGCCGACGGAGGTCACGGTCGAGGCGCTGGCCCCTGTCTCGGTTCACCTCGGCGTAATATCCGCGCTGAGGCTAGCAAAAGACATGTCGATATGTCGATGACTTAGGTTGATTTGCGCAAAACTTCGGTCCGTGGCAGCGAAAGCTGTGTCCGCGCAGGTCAAACTGCCGTCGGTGAAGCCGAGGGTCGACCGCGAAGACATCCAACATCTGCTATATATGGGATCGCTCCCAAGGCGCGGCGAGGGTGAGGTGGATTCCGGCAGCCCGCCGCCATGGTGGGGATCGACTCATGGAGGAGAACCATGCGCAACCTTCTCGCCGCACTGACTGCGGCCCTGCTGCTCAGCGCCACGGCCGGCAGCGTCCCGGCCGGCAGCGTCCCGGCCGGCAGCGCCACGGCCGACGCCGCGGACAACTCCCACCGCGGCTCCTGCACCCGCCACCTGCTCTTCTGCGAAGACTTCGAGCGCCTGCCGCAGGGCGGTCCCAGCACCCTCAACTGGGGCGTCGACACGCGTAACGGCACGCTGACCGTTGAACGTGCCCGCCGTGGCAACCAGGTGCTGCACATCCACACGGTCGACAACGGACGCGCCTTCCTGCGCGTCGACGACTTCGCCGCACCGGGCAACCGCTTCTACGGTCGGATGCGGCTGCGCGTCGACGCCTTCCCGACCGCACCCGACTGGGCGCACTTCACCCTCGTAGAGGCGACCGGCACCGGCAGCTCCGAGATCGTCCGTCCGATCGGCGGCCAGTACGCACCCACCGTCCCCGGAATCTTCTGGGGCGTGGGCGCCGACGGCGGGCCGACCGGCGACTGGACCAACTGGCGGGAATCCGCCCCGGTCACCGAAGACACCTGGCAGTGCTTCGAGTGGAAACTCGACCCGGCGGACAACCGCGTCACGGTGTGGATCGACGGAGTGGCGAACCCGGAGCTGACCGCCTCCACCAACGAGCACGGCGGCAACGACGTGCCCTTCATCCTGCCGACGGTGAACACGGTGAAAATCGGCTGGCAGCTCTACCAGGGCGGCACCACGCCGGCCGAGTTCGACCTCTGGATCGACGACATCGCCCTGTCCACCACGCGCCTGGGCTGCTGACCGGCACGGGCCTGATCAGGGCTTGGCGGGCACGCGGCGTCCGGCCCGTCGTGACCCGACGCGTGCGGAGATCGCTGCGGCGAGTCGGCGGGGCACCGCGCGGTTGAGACCGACGATGACCTTGTACCTGGCGGTGGGAACGCTCACCCGGACCCCGCGGGAGAAGTCGCGTAGCGCGGCATCGACCACGGTCTCCGGCTCCAGCCAGAGGTAGCTCGGTACGTCGCCGACATCGAGGTCGGCACGGTGATGGAACTCCGTCCGGACCCAGCCGGGGCACACGGCGGTGACCTGCACGCCGCTGCCCACGATCTCCGCCGCGACGCTCTCGCTGAAGCTGACCACCCACGCCTTCGACGCGCCGTACGTGCCCCGCGCGACGAACGCCGCGATGGATGCCACGTTGATGACCCCGCCGGTGCCGTGGCGAAGCATGTGGGGGAGCGCGGCGTGGGTCAGCCGCAACACCGCCTCACAGTGCACCCGCATGGTCTTCAACTCGACGTCGAGCGGCGCGTCGAGAAACCAGCCCTGATGACCGAATCCGGCGTTGTTGACGAGCAGGTCGACGCCCTCGGCCGCGCGCTGCTCAGCCACCGAGAGCCCCTCCTCGGTGGACAGGTCTGCGACCACGGTCTCGACACTGACGCCGTAGGCCGACCGTAGCTCGTCGGCGGCCGACCGCAGCCGGGCGTCGTCCCGGGCCAGCAACACCAGATCCGTGCCGTCCCCGGCGAGACGGCGGGCAAAGGCGGCGCCGATTCCCGCCGTAGCTCCCGTCACCAACGCAACCGACATGCGCGACACGCTACCTGCCGTCGGAGCCGTGACCGCCGCCGAGTCGGCCGCTGGCACTCGGCGCCGTCCGCCGCACCAGTTCGGCGCTGCGCCGGGGGCGACGCTCCCGGTCGAACAGGCCGAAGGGCACCCCGTCGCCCGCGAGCCACTCGTAGTTGTCGATCCCGGTCCAGAAGAACACGCCGTCCACGTCCACGCCGCTGTTGCGCGCGTCGTCGATGTGCCGAAGGGAGCGGCTGAGGTAGTCGGTCCGTCCTTCGTCGTCCCCGCCGTAGCCGAGCTCCGCCACGACGAAGGACCGCCCGGGAAGCTCGCGGGCCAGCCGCTGCAACACCCAGGCGAGACCGTCGGCCCACGGCACGTATCCGAGCGGTCCGGGCGAGGCCTCCAGGGGGTACGGCCGGGCCTCGCCACTGCCGTTGACGGCGGTCACCGCGTAGTAGGAGAAGCCGTAGTGGTCGAACGCGTCGGCGTACTCGTCGCTGCGGGCGAGGCTCAACCAGGATTCCCACACCACCGCGTCCCACTGCGCGGCGGCGGCCGCGGCTTGCGGGCTGTCGTCCGCGGGCACCAGGGGGGTCAGCGACTCGTTGGAACACACCGGACGACCCGAACCGCGCAGGTACGACGCCGCGTCGAAGTCGGCGCGGTGCACGGCGGTGAGCGCCTGGAAGAACTCCGGTAGCGAACGGACCCCGGGCGGGAAGGTGCCGGTGAGGTACGCCTTCTGCGCGAAGCTCGTCGGATTGTTCACCGGCATCCAACCGTCGACCAGGTCGCCGAACTGGTCGGCCACCAGGTCCACCCAGCGCCGCCAGTGCCCGCCGGCCTCGGGGCCGAGGAAACCGCCCTGGTGCGCGAACCACTGCGGTAGCGCGGTGTGCAGCAGGGTGACCCACATCCGCAGCCCGGCGGCGCGCCCGGCGGAGAGCACATCCCGGTAGTAGTCGACGGCGACCTTGTCGACCCGGTCCGGATCGGGCAGCACCCGCGCCCAGTTGAGGGACAACCGGTGGTCGGTGAACCCCCAGCGGGCCAGCAACTCCAGGTCGTCGTGGTACCGCTCGGCGAAGCCGTTGCCGCTCGCCGACTCCGGGGCGCGGCCCGCCCGCTCCCAGGCGTACCAGTTGTCGCCGGCGCAGGCTCCCTCGACCTGCACGGCCGAGCTGGCGGTGCCCCACCACCGGATCGGCCGTTCGATCAGGCGGTGCGCCGAGGGCGGCAGGTGGTCGGCCATGACAGTTTCCTCCGTCGTGGTGTTGGCGGCAGCGCGCAGCCGCCGGGTTCTCCCGTTACCGGCTCACACCCGCGCCGCTCCGGCTCGCATCGACGCGGGAGAAGGCGGCGGCGACCTGTTCGAGGTAACGGCTCTCCCTGGCCAGGCTGGCGTCACCGACGCTGCGCCGCGGCAGCACGGCCGGCGGCGCGCCGGGACCCTCGGAGCGCCACCGTCGCAGGCCGGTGACCAGCGCGACCGCGTCGACGTGCGCCTGGACGCGTTCGCCGCGCAGCCCGCCGCGCCGGGCGTCCTCCTGGGCGGCGTCGACGGCCTCCGGATCGCTGTACGGCTGAAGCAGCAGTTGGGCGTCGCGAATCTCGATCACGCGCCGGTAGAGGCGGATGTCCATCGTCCAGGGGGCCGGTTCGGCGACGGCCTCGGGCTGGGACAGCATGACCTCGGGCACCGCGTCAGACAGCTCCCGCCACAGCGGCGCGAGCCGCCGGTAGGACCGGTACTGACGCAGCAGCCGCCACGGCGCCAGCGCGCGCGGCCCCCACACCGGGAGCGTGGTTCCGCCGGCGATCAGTATGCCGCCGAGCGCCGCCAGCGTCGTGGCGATCGTCGACTCGTCGCCGGGAAGCCGACGACCCAACCACGCCGAGGTGATCAGGGCCATCTTGTAGGCGGTGTGCAGGGCGTAGACGACCCCGCCCGTGGCGACCATCCGCAGGCCGGTGCGCAGCATGGGCGCGACGTGCCGCGAGTACCGGATGGACAGGTGGATCAGGTCGACCACCGCCATCGCCAGGCAGCTCAGGTAGAGCAGCTGGTAGATCCCGATCGGGGTGGAGGTCGCGTACCGCTCGACGAAGTTCGTGACGTTCTCGGTGTGCGCGGAGGTCAACAGCACCGTCATCGCGAGCGCCACCAGGGTGACCACGATCAGCCGCCGTCTGACCCGCTGCCGCGCCACCGGCGGTGGATGCACCAGATGGAGCATCATCACCTGCATGGCTCCGGCGGAGGCCAGGGTGAGCAGGTTGCCCAGGAGACGCCCGCTGTTGGGGACGCGCAGGAGTTCACTGATGAGCACGGTGTGCGGCGGGGCGAGGACGAGGAAGGCCGTGCCGAAGGCCAGCAGCCCGAGACACATGGCTTTCGGGCCGGGTGCGTCCGGTTGCCGGCGTACCGCGCGGATCTTCAGTAGGGCGGACACCAGCGAGATCAGTCCGGCGGTGACCATGATGGCCCGTTGCATGGTCAACTCACCCCTCGAAGGTGGACAGCAGGCGGTCCAGCTCGGCGCCCAGCTCCTGGCTGGCCGGCGCGGCGGGACGGGGACGCTTGTCCGTCACCTTCCTCATGATCAGTGTCGCGATCAGCTCGGCCTCCTGCTCGTCCCGGTCCGAGTACGACCCGCGACCCAGGAACCGGCTCACCAGCGCCGGGTCGAGGTCCGGTGCGAGCAGCGCGCCGAGATCGGTACCGAGGTTCCCGCTGCCCTTGTGATCGCAGAGCATGTGCCCCAGCTCGTGCAGCACCGTGTGCTCCTCGAGCAGCGGGGTGGTCCTCGCGTAGCCGATCACGTCGGCGTCGGGTAGGGCCATCCACAGGCCGCACATCGCTCCGGCCACGTGGTCGTAGGGCAGCAGGTGGATGGGTCGGCCGCGCCACTGCGATATCCGGCGGACGAGGGTGGTGAGCACGAAGGGGTCGGGTAAGCCCACTTCGCGCTCCAGGCGCCGCACCTGCTCGCCACAGAACCTGCGCAGATCTCGGTCGTACACGCTCCCCGTCTCCTCAGCGTGTCGCAACTTCCGCGTCCTTGTGCTGCGGCGAGATCGTAACGACCCTGGGGGAGCGGTGTCGAGGCAGTACGTGAGGGGCGTTCCGCCTCGCCGGCTCCGTCATCGTCGGACGTGGTGATCCGGTGTGGACGAATCGATCAGGAGGGTGGCTGTTCCCGGCTCTGCTCGACTTCCTGGAGTCGGGCGACCATCTGCTCGACCACCAGGGCGCTCGCCGGGGACAGCCCGGTGTCGGCGAGGACGGTTCGCAGCGCGACCTGCTGTACCTTCATCTCCCGCAGCTGGGTGAGCATCGTGATCTGCTCCTGGACCCTTCGGGTCACCTTGTCGTCGACGAAGAAGGCCGGGTCCACCTGGAACGCGCCCGCGAGGGCACGGACGTGCGAGGTCCGCGGGTCGTCGGCGATGCCGCGCCTCAGCTCTCCCACGTACGCAGAGCTGATCTTGACACCGGAGACCTCGGACATGCGGTTGATCTTGTCGGCGATCTCCTTGTTCGTGTACGGGCGGCCGAACTCGTCGGCGCCCAACTCGTCCCGGGTCGGCCGGATCTTGTCGAACAGGTAGTTCAACTTGTCGGCGAGCGTTTCGAGGGACGACGGCCCGCTCTCCCCTCGGACGTCCTCGACCATCACCCACTCCTCAGCTTCGGGTCGGCACAAACAGCCGGGCGCGCGCACCCGCATCCTGCGCCGCGCGTAGGCCACCCTACCGTCGTCTGCCCGGATGAACCGCTGGCAGGCCGCGCAACAATCGTATGACGCTCCGCTCGCCGGCTAAACAAGTGTTTCCCCAGACCGGCCGGCCAGTGGTGAACGGGCGGTGGCAGTAAACATCCGTGTATCGACGCCGAGAGTCCTTAAACGAGCGTTGACAGCACGTCCGTGTCGGGCCCTATGATGAGTCCTGCCCGCAGCTGTCATGCGGGGGGCCACGTCGTACTTGGTCAACGGGGGCTCGCTGCCGCTCCGGCCACGGGATTTGCCGGGGCGGCAGCGAGGACGTCAGCGAGCGGCGAGGCCGGGGCCCGCCCAGCCGGCCGCAGTGGTGTCACGGCGGACGACCTCTGCGGGCAGGTGCGACTCCATCCGGTACTCCTTCCGTGCTGTCGAACTGAGAGTGCAGCCGGATCAGGTGGCTGAGATCGCGACGACCTCGACATCGATGCCTTCGTTACGCAGCGTCCTCATCGCCTGGTAGAGCGCGACCTGCGCGAAGGTGAAGAGCGTGTCGACGGTGACCGTCCGGCCGCTACCGAGAGCGATGGCATAGACGACCTTGCGCGGCCGGAAGTCCCCGGAGAGCTTCGGTGCGTGGGGCTGCCGACCGACCAGGTCGAGGAAGCGGGCGCGGGCGTCGGCCTGGTAGCGCAACGCATCGGCGGAGATGACGCCCTGCGCGAAGAGATGACTCAGCGGGGATGTTCGCGGCCCCCAGCCAGAATTACGTCCACCTGTCGACTGCTGCGCGGCAACTGAAACTCGATCAGTGCGTCGAGTGCCCGCAGAGATCTGCCCCACCGCACGAGAAACTGGGGCGATGGGGCAGGTCTCTCAGAGGACGCTCGCCGGCCCGCTGAACTGAAAGTTACTGTAGTGATACGGAAAGGATTCGGTTAGCCTGCATTCGAGTCATCGCCGATCATTTCATAGCGGGTCTCCACCTGGTGGACGGGTTTCACCAAATCAGCCAGGAACGCGCGAGTCTCAGGGTCAGTGGAGTAGATGATCGTCCCACGCATACCACGGGTCAGCAGCACCTTGTAGGTGTTGCGGATCAGTCGGTCGGCCTCGGCAGCGCTGACTGCCTTGCGGTTGCGAAGCGCCGGATCCTTCGACTCGTCCTGCCGGGGTGTCAACTGGCCGTCGCGGGCCACCAGGTCGGGACCGAGGATGACGCCGGACCAGTCGTACTCGAAGCCCTGAGCGGTGTAGACGCAGCCGACCTGGCCAAAGCCGTTCGGGTCGGTGGCCCAGAATGCGCTGCCGGGAGCCTCCCCCACGCTGCGATCACTCTTGACGTTCCAGGGACGCGCCCAATCACCGACTACCACGTCCGGAATCAGGGTGCCGTCGGGCCGCGGGTCGCTCCACGGCCAGCAGTAACCAGCCGACACCCGGGCCGTCTGTCCCGGCTCGCCGGCCGTTCCCGCCGAACGCTGGCGCGCCCGCAGGAACGCCTCCAACTGCCTCGGGGATTCCGCGATCTGCAGGTCGAACCTGCCGTCGCCGGCCCACACCGTCGGCTTATCGCCGTCGAGTCCGAGCAGCTTGAGCACCCACTCCTCGTATGCCTCACTGCCACCGCACCGGAACTGGTCGTGCAACGAGACGACCTCCACGTCCAAGCCCAGCCTTTCAGCGTGTGCCGAGATGACCTCGATGTTGCCCAGTTCTCCCGGCTTGACGACCTGATGCTCGTCGAGCAGGAAGACCGGAACGCGTGCCGTAGTAATGAGCTCATCCAGCTGTGACCGGGCTGTATCCCGGCGAGTCTTTGGCGTATAGCGGTTGACTGAGGTCGCTCGGATTCGATGCGCCTCGTCGCAGAGCAACACCTCGATGTCGTTGGCTTCCGCTTCCATGAAGCTGTTGAAGTATTTGAACATGCCCTGCAGCCGGGTCGAACCGCGTCCGGCGTAGCGGCGCAGGGTCTGCGTGAATGACCGGGAGCCAGTTGCGTGCAGCACAGTCCGGCCGCGTCGGGCCAGCTCACCCATTACTGACAGCGCGATGACGCTCTTGCCGCTGCCAGGTCCGCCGGCCACCACCACTGCCCGTTTGCGGTCCGACTTCCGCGCCCGCTCGACTGCGTGCAGCACCAACTCGTACGCCACATGCTGCTCGTCGATCAGGGTGAACTGCGGCCGTTCCTTGAGCTCCTGTGCGGCGTACCGCAACAGGTGCCGGCTGGGCCGAACGGTACTGGTGAGGAATCGATCGGCGGCGTTCGCACCGGGAGTCGGCGCGAACCGTGACCGGAGATAGTCGAGCCACTGACCGCGACGTTGCTTGGTGAAAAGTCGGCTCTGCTCGGTTGGTGAACGGTGAAGCAGATCGGCAACATCCCGATCGACGGCATTGTGCAGGTACGCGGCGCCGTGCAGTGGGTACCGCTCGCGGCCAAGGACACCAAGGAAGTCCGTGAGGTACTGACAGTAGTCGCCGACCTGCACACCGGGGTGCAGTCGCGCTCCACGCGCGTGCTCTACGGCGACCAGGGTGTCGGATTGTTCGTACGCAGTCGCGTAGGACCACTGTTTCAACTCAACAACCAGGTAGGAATCGCGCCCGCTACGGGGATCGACCCCGGCCAGCACAGCGTCTACCCGCCGGCTGGTCAACGGCAGTTGATACTCGACCAACACCTCCACTTGGCCGAGGCCGGCGTCGGCGAGATCCTGGGCCAGTATCGGCAGGCTACTGCCCCAGGATCGACGTTCAGCCGGGCTCACGCCGTGGCGCGTCGCCCACAAGTGCTCGGCGACTCGGTCAGCGAGAGTGCCGTCGGTGGCGAGAAGCAATAGATTAGCGGCGGACGTACGGAACGCCGACATTGGCAGATGCCCCCAGGCAGCACGAAGTGATCGTGCGGATGGGGGGCATATCCGTGCATCGGAAGCCCGTCGGACCGCTTGGCTCTGAGCACCTTATCGAGTCGAATCAAGGCTGCAGCGGTTAGTCGGCGTTGTCGGCGGGCGGAGCCTTGGCCGACGACCCGAATGACCGCTCGACCGGGTAGCGTCGGGCTGCGTCGGACAGCTTGTCGGTTGCAGCCGTCAAAAGGTCAATCCCCAGGACATCGCCCAGCCGGGCCAGGTAGATCATGACGTCTCCGATCTCGGCACGAACCCGAGCGGCGTGATCCGGGTCGGCCATCACCCTTGCGGACTCCTCGGGGGTGAGCCACTGCAGTTCCGCGACCAGTTCGCCCACCTCTCCAGCGAGTGCCATCGCCAGGTTCTTCGGAGTGTGGAACTGCTGCCAGTCCCGCTCGTCGGCAAACCGGCGCAGCCGGTGCACGAGGTCAGCCAACCCAGGATCGCGCGGTTCGTGTCCCACAAGGCCGAACCCTACCGCCGTCGAATACCAACAACTCACACCGGCAACGCCTCCGGGATGCTGGGAACCGGGCGCCCGATACTCCGTTGACGGTCGCCCGCGCAGATCCGCAACCGGCTGATCCTGCCTGACCGGCAGGCGGCGTTGGCCACCCGGACCGGGTCGCCGAATGAACGGCGGTACCGCGTCGAGGTGGTGCCTGTCGCGGTGAGCCGCGTACCGGTGATCCGGCGCGTAGCCGTCGCCCACGGCGACGTGGTCCGGCTCGCCGAGACCGACTACCGGTACGCCGACGGTCCGCTTCGGCTGCGGGTCGTTCGGGTCCGGTTGGAAGGAAGCCGTCGTCCCGGCCGGGTGAACCCGCAACCCGGCCGGGTTTTTACAACAGCGGCTGATCCGGTCTGCGGTGTCGGCGCCACTGAAGCGCCGGCGAGGCTCGGCGGGAGCCGCACTGCAGGGCGCCGGGCCGGCGAGGGCGAGCAGGTGCGCGGTCTCGTCGGGGTCCAGCCGCAACGTCCGGGCGAGCGCTCGCAGCACGTCCTCTGACGGGTTGATCGGGCGGGCCTGCTCCAGCCAGGTGTACCAGGTGACACTGACCCGGCGACCACGGCGACCTCCTCACGGCGCAGCCCTGTGGCGCGGCGCGGTCCGCCCTCGGCCAGGCCAACGTCGGCGGGGATGAGCCCGGCCCGTCGTGCGCCCACCTCAGCTCGCTCGCCGCGTTCGGCGCCGCCGAGTTCCGTACGCCGCAGTGCCGCCATCCGCGTACCCGGATCGACGGGTGGGTCGGCCTGTCCGGGCTACCTTCCAGGCGTCCGTCGTCGCGGACACCGTGCTGAGCCGGCTCACCCAGCTGGATTGCCGCCGCTGAGGTTGGCGGTGGCTGCCGCGACTCGTCACACCCACGGCACCGGTACGCGCCGGATTCGTGGGTATGCGGTACCGCGTCCACCCTGACAAGTGACCGCCAGCGATTGCTGCACGCAGGTGATGAACATTGGTTGACTTCGATGCATTTTGGACCTTTTCCTGGCGCGTCTCCCTGGCACTGCTCTACCGTCGGGACATGGTCTCGCGTCGATCGGTTCTCCGGGCGGTGCCACTTGCGGCTGCCGCCCTGACCGCCGCCCCTGGTCATCTCCGGCTCAACGGGTCGTCCCCGTCGACAAGCCCACAACGCGTACCTCCCGACCCGGCGACAGTGCCGGCCGCCGCGGCCGCCGTACGCGGCTTCACGGCCGACCTCTACCGCACGATCGCGTCGAGCCACACCGGCGGCAACGTGGTGTGCGCGCCGTACTCGGTCGGGTTGGCGCTCGCCATGGCCCGGGCGGGCGCGGGCTCGACCACGGCGGACGAGATGGATGCCGTGCTGCATGCGCCACATCCGCGACCCGGCGCCCTCGACCGCGGGTTGAACACTGTCGACCAGATGCTCGCCGACCGGTTCCAGGACGGCGACGGGACCAGGCAGCCCAAGCTGACCACCGCGAACGCCGTGTGGACCCGGCTCGATCTGGGCCTGCGGCCCGGGTTCCGGGACACCCTGGCCGGTTACTACGGTGCCGCGCCGCACCCGGTCGACTTCCGTGGCGCACCGGAGGCGGCCCGCCAGGAGATCAACACCTGGGTGTCCGACCGGACCAACGCGACGATTCCGGAGTTGTTGGGCCCGAGTTCCGTGCGCCCCGACACCAGCCTGGTGCTAACCAACACGGCCTACCTCAAGGCGGCCTGGTACTACCCCTTCAGGCCGTCGGCCACCGTGGAGGAACCGTTCACCCGGGATGACGGCACCGTCGTCCAGGTGCCGATGATGCGCGGTCCGTTCGACCGGATGGGGCACCTCCAGGGCGACGGCTGGCGGGCGGTCGACGTGCCGCTCGCGGGTGACGGGCTGGCCATGGCCATCGTCATGCCGACCCGGGACAACCTCGCCGCGGTCGAGGCGAACCTTGACGCGGCATGGCTGAGCGCGATGTTCACCGGCTTTCAGTTCACCGACATCCAACTGCGGCTGCCCCGGTGGACGTTCCGCCTGCCGGCCGAGCTGGGCGCCGCGCTGAGTGGCCTCGGCATGCCGACGGCGTTCACGTCGTACGCCGACTTCACCGGCATGAGCACCACCGATCCGGCGTTGTGCATCGATGACGTGGTGCACGAGACGTTCATCGCGGTGGACGAGAAGGGTGTCGAGGCGGCAGCCGCGTCGGCCGTCATCATCCGGCCACCGTCGATCCCGCAGGGGCCGCAGTTCTTCGTGAACCGGCCGTTCCTGTACGTCATCCACGACCGGGTCACCGGCGTACCGCTGTTCCTCGGCCGGGTCCACGACCCGTTGGTCACCCGCCCGGCCTGACCGGATCGGATCACTCGGTCCGGACGAGCCGTCGTCGCGGCCGGCCACCGCGATGTCACGATCATCGTGGCCGGCCATGCGGCGGTCGGCGAGGCATCGGCGCGACATTCACGGCGGTATCCCCGTCGCTGGCAGCCGCACCTGACGCTACAAGCCTTGGCCGGTTCCGTGACCGGCACGCGGCTTGCTCAATCGTCGTCTGCGGCATCCGAGCGACGCCCCTCGGCCGAATCCCGGCTGGGGAGATCCACTTCGACCGGTGGCATGTCGGGGACACCCTCGGGACTGGCGCCATCGGCCTGCTCAGCCGTCCCGTGCAACGCTGGCCGGTCGCCCTCCCGGTCCGGCGGCAGCTGCTCCTGCGGGTCGACGTCCCCTTTGGGCTGCTCCGCCTCTGCTTCGTCCCTCTTCCTCTTCTTCGCGGCCGAGGCCCCTTTTTCGATGATCTCCGCGGTCTCCGCGGCGGTCTGCACGTGCGGCCTGTCGTCCGTCTTCTGCCAACCGAGGATGCTGGTTCCCGCGACCAGGAGTGCCGCCACGATCTCGCCCCCTCGGTGCGTGGCGGCCTGCAACCGCTCTCGCAGGGACGCGTCGGTGGTCGCCGCGCGATCCTCGGCCCGGTCCGGCGTCTCGGCCGTCCCCGCCGGCGTGTCCGGATCTTCGGCCTCCGGCTGATCGCCTTGCTCAAGCGTCTGTTCCGCCCGGTCGCGGTCCTCGCCCGGCTCGACGCCCCCGGAGCCTCGCGTGTCGCGACGGTCGTCGTCGTCCGGCTTGTCGGCCTGGTTCAGCGGGTCGTCCCAGCGTGGACACATCTGTCACTCCGTTCTGTCGTATTGCCCGGCGGAAAGGACCCGCATCGGCCATCGGCAGGCGGCGAAATGGGTGGCGACGGCCCCCGCGAGCCGGTCGGGCCAGGTCGGCGTGTCGTATCCGACCCCCACGGCCGTCTCGATGACCGACGGGATGCGTGACCCGAAGGCGACGACCCGGCAGGCCACCCGGTCCTGCTGGTCGTTGTCGTGCAACGTCGAGACGGCGGCGAACTGCTCGGTCACGGTACGGCCCGGAATCTCCACCCCGTATCGCCGCGCCCACTCGGCGCTTCGCGCGGATCGTCCCGCTCCGGCCTCCGCTCCGGCCGCCTCGGCCCGTAGGTCGTCGCGCAGCACGGCCCAGCGGTATCGGTGCGCGAGGAAGTCGGTCTCCTGCTCCGCGCATTGCCCGCCACCGAACGCCGTCCAGTGCAGCGAGTCGACGACGTGCCTCGCGAGCTCGTCGGGGTCGCACCGGTTCGACAGCTGTGCGGACCGCGCGGCGACCGCACCGTCGACGGCGTGCGACAGGGCGCACTCGCGCAGCCGTACCGGCATCAGGTGCAGGACCTGGATCAGCTCCGCGCGAATGGCCGGGGTGGGCCAGCCGGTGAGATGCCCGAGTACCGCCAGTTCGCCCCAGAGCTCCAGCCAGGGCAGCTCCGCCAGCAGCAGGTGCGCCCGGCGCATGTCCCGCAGGGTGCAGGGCTGGGCCAGGCAGACCGCGCCGCAGCTGGCGCTGCGACGGCCGGTGATCGTCGACGGGTCCGCGGTGGCGGGCGGCCCGGCCGTCTCACGGTCGGTGCCGTCCGGTACGCGTACCAGCACCGGGTGGTCCATGCCGTCGGTGAAGACGGCACCGACGCCGGGCGGGAGGGTCACGACGAACTCCGACTGACGGTCGGTGAGGTTGACCGTCGCGCCGACGGCGTCCCGGTCGTCGCGTGCGGGCAACCTGTGGATGATCTTCACCGCGGTGTTCTTGATGACGTCGGGGACGAGCTTCTCCGGGATCTGCTCGGCGATCACCAGGCCCTCCCCGTACGCGCGGATCTCCGCGAGCAGCCCGGCGAACAGCTCCACCGCGTGCGCGGCCGGGCCGGGGCGGTCGGTGCGCCGCAGCAGCCGGTGCGCCTCCTCGAAGACGCTCAGGTGCCGCAGCGTCACCTGAGCGGGGGAGTCCTCCCGGCGTACCCGCACCCGCAGGTGCTCGGTCAGCTGGATGAGCAGGGCACCCATCAGGAACGCCTTGTCCCGGTCGTCGCCGACGTCCTCGATCTCGAAGACCACGTTCGAGTCGAGCAGGCGCCCGACGTCGATGGGGTGGCTGCCCTCGAAGAAGCTGCCCGTGGTGCCCAGCCGCAGGCTGGCCAACCTGACCCGGATGAAGCCGCGCACGTTGTCGGCGACCTCGCGGCCGTAGCCGATCTGGTCCACCACCTCCTCCGCCACCTGTTGCAGGTCACCCAGGGTCGGATAGCGTGGCCGGTGCCCCGGCCGTCGCGGCTCACCCAGGGTCAGGTCCCACCCGAGCTGCTCGTACGAACGGGCCAGGGCGGCGGCGAGTACCTGAGGGAAGGGCTCGTCGGCGTCGAAGGCGGCGAGGAACAGGGCGCGGACGAGATCCGTGTGGGTCTGTAGCGGGAATCCCGGCACCGGCCGCAGCGGGTTGAACCCCGCGGGCGGCGCCCGACCCTCGCCGGGGCGGACCGCGACGACGCCCGCCCCCCGCAGCCGGTTGGCCATCCGCCGGTACTCCGCCTTGGCCGGCTCGATCACCAGCCACGGCAGCCCCACCCCGGCGGCCTGTTCGAGCAGGTGCCGTACGGTCTGCGACTTGCCCGCCCCGGTCGCGCCGCAGACGAAGGTGTGCCGGTTGAGGCTGCTCGTCGTCACCCGTAACTCGGTGCCCACGTTGCCGTGCCGGTCGAGCACCGCACCGAACGCTATCGAGTCGGCGCGGACCCGACCCGCGCCCCGGTCCGTCCTGGCGTCCTCCACCGCCCCGGCGGCCGTGGGCCGCCAGACCTCGACGTCGGTGGTCTCCGGGGTGACGTCGAACTCCGACCGGACGGTCAGGCGCACTCCGGGCGCCTCCTCCGTCGGCGGGACCGCCAGGGCGGCGAGCAGCGGCGAGCTGCCGAGGAACGAGCCACCCACGAGCATGGGCCGTGGCCCCGGTGGTCGTGCCGACAGACCGGTCCCGGTGGCCAGTTCGGCCCGCCCGAGCAGGCCGGTCAGGTCGCCGCAGGCCCGGGTGGGCGCCAGGGCGTAGGGCAGCCCGTGCAGGTCGACCGAGGCGCAGAGCAGGCCGGCCACGGCCGCGGCGGCCGTCGGCGTCGTACCGGCGGCCAACAGGTCGATCCGCCACCAGCCGAGCGTCTCGGCGGCGGCCAGTTCCCGGTGCCGGCGTCCGAGCCGCGCGGCGCGTACCGCCTGGGTCGGCGACGCGCCCCGGGCCTTGGCGTCGCGTTCCTGGGCGGCGATCTGCCGGGCCTGCTCCGCGACCTCGTCGGCGGGGACCGGGTCGGCGACCAGCAGCCAGGCGAAGGCGCCCTGCCAGACGCCGAGCAGGCAATCGTCGAGCCGGGGGCGCAGGTCGGTGCGGATCTGCCGGTCGTCGTGTTCCTCGACGAGGCTGTCGGTGATCCCGGCGATTCGCGTCCAGCAGGGGAGTGCGTCGAGCACCGCGGTCAAGGCCCCGGCCGGGTAGGCCAGGCCGACCGAGCCGGCGAAGAGGCTGGACCGGTGGCGACCGGCAGCACCCACGCCTGCGGCCTCGACACCGCCGCCGGTGAAGACGTGCACGCCGCTCTGCTCGTCCGGCCGACACCAGCCGACGACGACGCGGCCGCCGCCACCGGCCGCGGCAGCCGCGTGGTACGCCGCGACGACGGCGGCCAGCCGCTGCCGCCGTCCCGGATCACCCTGGGCGCGGTCCACCTGCGCAGGTATCCCGGGCAGCTCCACGATCCGGTACGCCGCCACCTGCTCCAGCCAGCCGCGGACGTCCGGGCCCGGGTCGACCGGAGGCGTCACCGCCAGTCCTCCGGGTAGTGCTCCTCGGCCCACTCGGACTCGTCGTAGGAGGCGGCACGCGGGCGTCCGGGCGAGCCCGGTTGTCCGGGCACGATCAGCGGCGTCTCGTCCGGCTCGCCCCCCGGTTGGACCGCCGCCTCCGACGGGTCCGGAAGCGGCAGGTCCGGCAACGCGCCGGTGGTGACCCGGGAAAGGGAGACGATGTCCGGGTTGCACTCCAC
Source organism: Micromonospora phaseoli (assembly GCF_900109115.1). Lineage (GTDB taxonomy): Bacteria > Actinomycetota > Actinomycetes > Mycobacteriales > Micromonosporaceae > Micromonospora > Micromonospora phaseoli. Next base: position 70,433 of record NZ_FNYV01000004.1, on the reverse strand, counting down.
GCTGCGTACCGACAGTCTCCCGGTGCCCTGGGTGACCTCGATCAACGCGTAGTCCGGCAGATCCTGGAGGGTGCGGGGCTCCACCACGTACTCGTACACCCGTTGCTCACTCGCCGAGTCGTTCCAGTTCAGGCTGTCGGCCACCGTCCTGGTGTGGGTCCAGCTCCGGCCGAGGCTGACCTGCCTCAACCACTGGCCGCCGCTGACCTGGTCCGAGAACCCGATGCTGGTGCCCTGCGAGTGTGTCTGGCTGCCGCCGAGCGTGCGGGTGAGCTGGCTGAGGACGAATGTGTGTTGTCGGCCGATGAAGTCGGCCGCTCGTGCCGCCTCCTCGTGGTTGCTCAGGCGCATGAACGCGACCACGTCCGCGCCGACGACGCGGACCGCCGAGTCCCGCAGGTGACGGAACATCAACACCAGCCGGACCCCACGCCGTACGCACAGGTCGGTCAGCCGCTCGATGTGCCGGTGGCTGAGGTCGTCCGCGCCGGCGATGACCAGCGGACCGACGAACCGCTCGGGCGAGGCGAGCCGCTGGATCAACCCCTGGAACACCAACTCCTTGAGCAACTCCTCGCGGGCGTTGTGCGCGGCGTTCTCGTAGACGAGGCAGGTCAACCCGGGTTGCCCCAGATCGCGCCGGGCCTCCCTGCGGTCGGTCGCGGTGAGCAGCTCGCGCAGCGGGTACAGATGGGATTCGATCCGCCGTAGGTTCGGGTGGGTCTGGCGCCGGAACTCGTCCGAGAAGAGCGAGTCGCTGATGTGCTCCCGCTCGGCCTCGCTGAGCTCCGGGAAGTCGCCCGGCTCGTCGAGCAGGACGCTGACCGCCGCGGAGATCCGGTGAATCGTGACGTCCTCGCCGAGGGCCCGACAGACCGTCGAAAGGATGCGGTCGTCCTGGGCGCGCTCGGCCCGCCGACCGGCGGGGGCGTCGCCGTGCATCGCCTCGACGAGGCTGTCGACGAGACCTCGTCCGTCCATGCCGGACAGCAGCGTCGTCTCGCTGATCTGCTCGGGCAGTCGGACGGCGGTGACGTCGACGGAGACCGACCTGGCCAGCCAGACCAGTTCGTGGCAGACGGCTTCGCCGGAGAAGTCGACGAGGGTCAGCGCACCCCTGGTCCGCAGCATCGAGGCCCCCGTCACGGTCAGCAGCGCCTCCCAGCCCCAGACGCTGCCGCCGACGATGTCGACCCGGCGGGTCGTCGGCGGCAGCATCGCGGCCCCCCATTCGAGATAGCCGCTGACCCGCTCCCGCTCCATGGCGTCGAACTGCTCGCGGCGCTCCTCCCACCACGCGCACTCGGCCTCGTAGTGCTGCAGTTGCCGCTCCCGCTCCCGCTCTGGCCCAGTTTCCAGGTACCGGGTCTTGGACCGGCTCAGCATGGCGCCACCCACCGCAATCGCAAGCCCGATCAGGATAATCACGCCCAGATTGTCGGATGGTCCCTGGCCGAAAATCCCGAGACAGAGTAGGACCAGCGCTACGCCGAAGCCGATCTTCAACCATCGCCGCATCCGGGGCCATTTGTCCATGCTCGCCGTCGCGGCGTCGAAGAACACCTCGTCGCGTACGGGTTCCAGGGTCGGGTACGGTTCGGGAAAGCGGTGCCGGTACAGGTTCCGGTCGCGGAAGATCCACCCGAGGCGTTCCCCCTCGACATGGAGAAAATCAAGGTATTTTGATCCGCTCGCAGAATCGCTCATGACACCACCCGGCGTGAGAGACATAGATCAGTAACAGTGTCCCAAACGGGTGATCGGATATCCATAGTCGTGGGAATCGGTAGTCACTCGGGACCGCCTCGCCCTCGGCTGATCCCGGGATCCCGGCCGGGAGCCGCCCCTGCGACGGGACGGCTCCCGGATGGACCTCGAGTGCCGGCGAACGGGTTACCTGGTCGCGCAGATCGCGTACGACCGCAGTTGCCAGTTGCCGGCGAAGGGGTCCTCCTCGTACGCCCCCGAGGTGACCGCGGTCGGCGCGGTGATGGTGGAGCCGTTGGGTCGGAAGTCGTCCACCACCACCTCACCGAGCGCTCCGGTCACCTCGAAGCCGCTCCCGGTGAGTACCTTCCCCGCGGGACAGGTGGCGGTGCTGAAGCGGGAGTCGGTGGAGTTCAGGGCGCTGACCGTCGTGATGCGCGCCAGCCCGGCGACGGGATTTGCGCAGATCGCGTACGCCCGGGTGTTCCAACTGCTCAGGAAGGTGTCCACCTCGTACGCCCCGACGGTGACGGCGTTGGGCGCGCTGGCCGGGCCGCCGTTCGGGCGCAGGTCGTCCACGACGCCGTCGCCGGTGATGCCGGTCAACTCGAAGCCGGTGCCGGTCAGCACCTTGCCGGTCGGGCAGGCTGCGGTGGCGCTGTGGAAGTCGTTCGAGTCGGTGGCGCTGACCGCCGTCACCCGGACCAGACCGGGCAGCGGGTTGGCGCAGATCGCGTACGCGGTGACGTTCCAGTTCCCGGCGAACGGATCCGCCTCGTACGCCCCGACGGTCACCGCGGTGGGGGCGGCGACCGTGCTGCCGTTGGGCCGCAGGTCGTCCACCACCACCTCGCCGAAGGCGCCATTGATCTCGTATCCGGTGCCGATGAGCCGCTTGCCCACAGGGCAGGTTGCGGTGACCGAGCGGAAGTCGGTGGAGTTGGTTGCGCTGACCGCGGCGATCCGTACCAGGCCCGGCACGGCCGCCGAGGCGGGCACCGCCGGGAGGACCGTCACTGCGGCGGCTGCGAGCACGAGGACGAGCCCGCGTACGGCGAGGCGGCGGCTTGCGATGTGATGGGACATGCGTCGCTCCTGTTTCACTACTCCGGCGGAGGTGCGCCGGTACGACCGCCCACATCAGGGCGGTGGCCTAACGCGATCACGTTAAGTAGTTGAACGACCAGGCGTTATCCAAGATCCGACTACTGCCAGTAATCGACCAACCGCTATTCTGCTGTCAATGTCGGGCATACCATGGCTGATCCGTCCTAACGTCGACGTCGACCGACAGGCGTTACCAGCGGGCCACGTCGGTGAAACCTGCCGCTGAGATCGTCATCCTTCGATCTTGTGAGGAGGCGGCGGGTGACGATTCCAACGACGCGGCGGCAGTTCCTGCAAGCCGTCGGCGTGTCCGGCGGTGCGGGTGTCCTCTACGGCACGATGGGTGCGCTGGGCCTGGCGCCCGCCGCGCAGGCGGCGCCGCCGTTCCGGGCGCCCGACCGGTCCGATTTCACCCTGACCGGACGGTCCGCCAGGTCCGTCGTGGTCCTCGGCGCCGGCATCGCCGGCCTGGCCACGGCGTACGAACTCGGCAAGGCCGGCTACCGGGTGCAGATCCTGGAGGCCCGTACCCGCCCCGGCGGGCGCAACTGGACGGTCCGTGCCGGCACCACCGAGACCGACCTGGACGGGCAGACCCAGCGTGCCCGGTTCAACGGCGGCCAGTACCTCAACGCCGGCCCGGCGCGTATCGCCCAGCACATGGTGACCCTCGACTACTGCCGGGAACTCGGCGTGCCGATCGAGATCTTCGGCAACCAGAACGCCGACGCCTACTACGTCAACGAGAACGCCGGAGCGCTGTCCGGCCAGCCGATCCGCCACCGCGAGGCGAAGGCGGACGTCTACGGGTACGTCTCCGAACTGCTCGCCAAGGCCACCGACCAGGGCGCGCTCGACGGCCACCTGACCGGCGAGGACAAGGAGCGGCTGCTGGAGTTCCTGCGTGGCTTCGGCGCGATCGGCGGTCGGGTGGCCGGCGACCCGGCGGCCAGCTGGAAGTACACCGGCACCAACCGGCGCGGCTACGAGGTGGAGCCGGGCGCCGGCTTCGAGGCCGGCACGCCGAAGCTCACGCCGTACCCGCTGGAGGACGTGCTGGCCAGCGGCGTCGGCCGGTACATCTCCTTCGAGTTCGGCTACGACCAGGCGATGCTGATGTTCCAGCCGGTCGGTGGGATGGACCGCATCGCGTACGCCCTGGAGGAGGCGGTGGGCCGCCGGTTCGTCACCTACGGCGCCGAGGTGCGGTCCATCTCGAACACCGGCTCCGGCGTCACCGTCGTCTACGACGGGCCCGGTGGCCGGCCGCGCACCGTCACGGCCGACTTCTGTGTCTGCACCATCCCGCCACAGGTGCTGGCGAAGATCCCGTCCAACCTCACCCAGCCGGTCCGCGACGCCCTCGCCTTCCCGGTCCCGAACGCCACCGGGAAGATCGGGTTGCAGTACCGCCGGCGGTGGTGGGAGCAGGACGAGAACATCTACTCCGGCATCACCAACACCAACCTGGACCTCGCCACGATCTGGTACCCCTCCTACGGCTACCACGGCACCAAGGGCCTGGTCGTCGGCTACTACAACTTCGGCGCCAACGCCCAGTCGTACGCCGCCTTGACCCACGCCGAGCGGGAGGCCCGCGCCGTCGCCCAGGGTGTGAAGATCCATGGCGAGAAGTACCGCACCGAGTTGGAGACGTCGTTCTCGGTGGCCTGGGAACGCACCCGCTACTCCGAGGGCGGCTGGGTGTCGTGGCCGTCGCGGACCAGCGGCGGGCACTACGGCCGGCTGCTGGAGCCGGACGACCGGGTGTACTTCGCCGGTGACCACCTCAGCCACTACATCGCCTGGCAGGCCGGGGCGTTCGAGTCGGCCCGCAAGGTGGTCACCGACCTGCACGCCCGCGTCATGTCGTGCTGAACGGTGCGCGGTCGGGGGTCGCCGGCCGAGCACCGGAGCGCGACTGCGCTCAGACGGGCCGATGGTTGTTGGAGCCTCGCGCCCGTTGGATGACGTTCTCGACCCACCGTTCGAACTTGCTGCTGCCGCCGCCGAGCAGGCCGGTGAGTTCGTCCTCGGTCACCCCGCCCCGCGCGGCCAGCGACTCGACCATCGTCCGCAGCCGCCGATGGTCGTCGTCCTCGGTCGACGCCATGCCGACCACACCGGCGCCGAGGTGACGTTGCAGGTCCTGGAGGATGTCCATCATCTGCGGCAGGGTCTCGATGACCTGCGACAGGCCGGCCTCGTGCGGGCTCGACGACCCGCGCAGTTCCTGCAGGGTGAGGGCGACCGACATCGGGGTGACGATGTCCGCCTCCCGGCCGATGGCGTCGATGGCCCGGCCGAGCTGCTCCTTTGCGGCGTGCACGCTGTCCAGGTCGGTGTGGTCGACCAGGATCGTCCGCATGCCCTGCACGTCGAAGGGCAGCTGCTGGTCCTTCGCCATCAACTGGACGAACGGTTTGCGTAGCGCGTGCCGGACCGCCAGCTCGTAGAAGACGTTGGCGTTCTGGTCGGTCAGGTCGGCGATGACCAGGTCGTTGCGGATGATGCGGTCCAACACCTGGGAGGTGATCAGACCGGCGCGTTCGATCTCGTCGCCACGTACCGCGACGAAACCCCGCTCCTCCACCACCGGGCGGATCACGTGCTTGAGGATCTGGTCGCTGCGTTTGCGGATCTCCGAGCCCTCGGGGCCGATCGGGGCGATCACGAAACACTCACGACGCGTCGGCTGCTCGCTACCCTCCCCCATGGACCCAGCGTAGTGGAGTACGGCGAGACGGGTGGTCAGCCGGTCGGTGCCCGGTCCCGGTCCCACCGGGCCCGGTGCGCGGCCAGCAGCCGGTGGGCCTCGGCGGTCGCCCCTGGGGTGACCGGCTCCGTCAGCCATCGGGCGAGTACGCCGGCCATGCCGTCCACCAGGTGCCGACCCACCGGAGTCAGCCGCCGCTGCGCGGCCAGCAGCCGAGCGGTGTCTGCGGCGGCCCTGCTCCACCGGGCGAACTGGACCTCCGCGTGGTGCCGCGCCGCACCCGGGTCCGTCACCCGCGCCTGCCGACGCCAGAAACCCGCCACCCCCAGATGGGCGTACACCCCGTGCAGCAGGCCGTCCAAGGGTCGCGGGTCGGGCCGCCACGGTGCGTAGAACAGCTCTGTCGATCCCGGTTCCAGCACGGCGAACAGGTCGGTCAGGGCGGCCAGCTTGGCGTGCTGGATCTCGTGGGCCAGCGCCGCGGCCGTGGACCGGGCATCCGGTGGAAGAGACATGGCCACCGAGCCGAAGGCGTGGTGGAAGGTGCCGCTGCGGGTGCTGGTCCGGGGCGCGGGGATCGGCACCAGTGCGCGGAGCACGGCGGAGATCTCCTCGGCGACCGGTCGGTGATGGTCGACCAGGATCCGCCACGCCCCTTCGAGGCGTGAACTCCACACGCCGGTCGGCGCATCGCTGAACCGGCGGTCTCCGCCCAGCCCGGGTACGTGCCGCCAGGTCCGGGTGTCCAGCAGCAGGGACAGCGGTAGCCCGCCGTGGACGACGTCCAGCCGGGACACCGGCCGCCAGCGCCGGTCGGTCGACCGGCAGTCGCCGAGGTCGACCTGCTCGCCGGCGGCGAACACCCGCGCCTGCCCGCCGGCTATCCGGATCCGGGCCCGAGCGGCGGTGACCGGGAGCGTCACCGTGCCGAGGCCGGGCAGCTCCAGCCGGCCGGCAGCGCCGGGGGCCAGCGGGACGTCGAGGTCCGCGTCGGCGCCGGCGCGGACGGCTGCGGTCGCCGCCACCGCGGCCAGCAGTCCCGGGTACGCCGCCGACGCGTTCCCCGCCTCCAGCAGCGACACGGTGCCGAACGCCCACGCGCCGACGGGCGGATGGGCGAGCGCGGCCATCCGATCCTGCGGGGGGACCTCGGCCAGCACGTGGTACGCCGCCTCGACCACCGCCCGGTCGGGGTGCGCCGTCTCGCGCAGCAGCAACAGCAGTGCGCGTACCAACAGGAGGGTCTTGCTGTGCTGCGCGGCCCGCAGCCGCGCCACCGCCTCCGCGCCGCCACGGCCGGCGGCGAGTTCGTCGAGGACGATCCTCGGCACCCGGTGCACCGACAGGATCAACGCGACGCCCCGGGCATCGTCGCCAGGTCCCGGCGCACCGTCTGACGGATGTGGCCGATCAGGGCGTACAGGTCGGGGCAGTAGACCGAGGGGTTGTCGAAGCCGTTGCCGGCGCGGTAGCGGTGGGTGCGCAGTCCTCCGCCACACACCCGTCGCAGGTCGCAGGCGCCGCAGGTCGCGCAGAGCGCCGCCGCGCCGTCCTGCTGGGACCGTACCGTGGGCAGGTCGAGGGCGGCGTCGAACGGATCCCGCTGCACGTGCAGCCCGGTACGCGCCGCGCCGGTGTAGGCGGCGGCGAGTGTGTCGTCCATCTCGATCTCACCATCGGTCTGCACCACCGCCACCACCACGGGACTGAGGCCCACCCCGGCCAGCCGCGAGGCGCCGCCGAGCAGCAGTTGGATGATTTCGTCGAAGAGCCGGATCCGGACCGGCCGGCCCGGGGCGTGGTACCACCGGTCGAACACCGAGATCAGCCACCGCGCGTACGGGGTCTGGCGAGGATCTGCCGGACGCTCGGGTGGGGGAGTGCTCCAGGTGCCGTGCGGTAGCAGGAAGTCGATCGTCGGCGGCTGGTGCGCGAGCAGGCTGAGGTACGTGGCGACCGGGTCGTTGCGGAGGTCGACCGTGCACAGCAGCCCGTTGAACAGGTGCGGGTAGCCCGTGGTCAGGCGACGTAGGGCGGTCTCGACGCGGGCGTGGCTGCCCTGCCCGTCGGGCCCGCGCCGGTGCCGGTCGTGGGCGGCACGATCGCCGTCGAGGCTGATGCTGAGCCGCACGTCGAGTCGGTCGAACAGGCTGAGGTACGTCTCGTCGAGCCGGGTGGCGTTGGTCTGCACGGTCAGCCGTACCGGCACCGGTGCCACGCCGTGTCGGATGGCCGACACGGCCGCCTCGATCCGGGCCGGCCCGGCCAGCAGCGGCTCGCCGCCGTGCAGGATCACCGAGACCCGGTCGAGCCGGTGTGCCCGGACGTGTTCGCCGATCCGGTCGGCGGTCGCGTCGAGTACCCGTTGCGGCATTATCCGGGGCAGGCCCCGCCACCGCTGGTCGGCCATCGTGTAGACGTAGCAGTGGTCGCAGGCCAGGTCGCAGCGGCTGTGCAGCTTGAGCACGAACTGGCGGAAGGCGACCGGCGGAGCGCGCCGGGTGGCGGTGCCGCCGGCTGGCCGGTGGCCGTCGTCGGATCCGGGCATCAGGAGCTTCACCGTCCTGGCTGCGGCCGGTTGGCCGTGGTCGACGAGCCCACAGCATACATCGACGTACGGCGCTCTGTTCGCCGTGTTTGGCCTGATCCGGGATTGCCGGTTCGTGCCGCGATCGCGGCCGGACCGGCCCGGCGGTGGACCGGGCCGGCCCGCGTGCGGCCGTCTGGCGACCACGTCATACCGTTATCATGGGCGTACGCAGCGGATCTGGCCAACGGTCGATGTCCGGCTAGCGACGCGATCATTGTGCGAGATGCAGACAGGCGGTGATCGGGGGATGGACACCGGGGAGGACTCGTTGCGCTCCGATCTGATCGATCTGACCGACGTGGACCTGGTCGCGCTCGACGCCGTGCCGAGCGAGGTTCTCCGGGCCGCGCTGCACCGGTTGCAGCGCCGCAGCGGCACTGCCGGCGACCAGTACGCGGACTGGGAGAGCGCCATCGATGGCGACGACTGACCGCGAAGACGCCCCGGTTGTTCCGGGTGACGTTCCGCAGCAGCGTCCCGCCCACGGCCGTGCCGGCTCGGCGGGCCGGGAGGAGACGGTCGGCAGCTGCACCATCGTCTCGTTCGTCTCGCCCACCAGCGGCACGGGGCGCAGCAGCGCGGTGGCCAACATCGCCTGGATCCTCGCCTCGAACGGCAAGCGGGTCCTCGCCGTGGACTGGTGCACCAAGACACCCAGGGTCTACGACTACCTGCGTTCGTTCCGGGTGGACGCCGTCCCGGCTGCCAGGGTGCTCGGCGCGGAACTCGCCGCCCTGATCAGCCCACACCCCGATCCGCCCGCGCACCGGACGCCGGCGGTGACCGCACCCACCGGGCCGGAGCAGGGCGTCCTCTACCAGTACGCGATATCCGGGTCGAGTTTCGGGTTCGCGGTGATCGGCATCAGCCTCGACGTCAACGCCCTGCCGGAGGTCGACCCGGTCCGGGCCCGCCAACTGCTGCAACACGGTGGCTACGACTACGTCCTGATCGACACCCCGGTCGACCTCACCCTGCCGGGCATCAGCTACACCGCCATGCTCAGCGACGTCGCGGTGGTGTCGATACCGCCCCGCCGTCAGGCGATGCAGCAGGCGGCGGATCTGGCCGCTCAACTCCAGCGGGAGGCCACCGGCGGCATTCGGGTGCTCGCGGCGCCGACGCTGCGTGATGTCAGCCAACCGTGGTACGGAGCGGTCCGCGACTCAGCCCGCAAGGCGTTCGCGAACCTGCTCGACGAGTCGACCGCAGGGCTGGCCGGTGCCTCCACCGTGGAGATCGTGGAGGTGCCGGAGCAGGCGTACGACACCTACGACGACGTACTGGCCGTGCTGGCCGATCCGCCCGGCGGCGAGAACAGTCTCCTCGCGGCCTACGAGCAGATGGCCTCCTGGATCAGCGGAGGCGCGGTGGCCCGGGCGGCCGACGTGCCCGAGCGGATCCGTCGCCGGTACCGCCGGGGTGTGCTGCTGGACCGGGCCGAGAGCGCCGACGAGATTCACGTGCTGTACGAGCCGGTCGACCGGCCGTTCGCCGACTGGATCGGCGGGCAGCTCCGTCGGGCGAACGCCCAGGTCCAGCCGCACGCCGTGCGATCGGGCGTGGTGCCGGCCTACGGCCCCGACGCCACGGTGCTGGCCATCCTGTCGCCGGGGGTGGTCCAGGCCCTCGGCACCGGCCTGACGGCTCCGCCCGACACCGACGTCGAGGTGTTCGGCGTGCTGACCAGCGGGGACGCCCCCGAACAGCTGGATCCGAGCCGGGTCATCGACCTGAGGGCGGTCGACGCGGCGCGGGCCCAGCCGCTGCTGCTCAGCCGGCTGGGCCTCATCGCACCCGCGCAGCCCACCGGCGACCTGCGGACCGCGCCGCGGTACCCGGCCGAGGCGGAACGTCGGCTGCGGTCCAACCTGCCAACCCGGAACGAGTCCTTCGTCGGTCGCGGCGAGTACCTCGAACGGCTGCGTGACCAGCTCGCCGACGCCGGTGGGCCGGTGACCCTCACCGGCGGCGCCGGTGTCGGCAAGAGCGAGATCGCCCGCGAGTTCGCCCACCGCTTCGCCTACGACTACGACGTGGTCTGGTGGATCCCGGCGCAGGACCGGGAGACGGTCCAGGCGGCCCTCGGTGAGCTGGCCCAGGAGATCAACGTGGCGGACAGCGTCGGCGCGGCGGAGGCGGCGGTGGCCGCCCTGTCGGCGCCGCGCGGTGCCATCGCCCGCTGGCTGTTGATCTACGACAACGCCGACGACGCGGACGTGCTGGCCGGACTGCTACCCCGCCCCGGCGCCGGGCACGTGCTGTTCACCTCGCGGGACGACGGCTCCTCCAACCTGCCGGCACCGCTGGAGGTGGCGGCGTTCACCGGCGACGAGAGCACCGCGATGCTGCGGCGGACGCTCGGCATCAGCGCCGAGGACGCGCGGGCCATCGCGGCCGCGGTGGAGCACCTGCCGCTGGCGCTGCGGCTGGCCACCGCGTGGATCCGCGAGCGCACCCGGGCCCTGGAGCGCGAGGGAGTGCCCAACCTGGAGGCGGTCGGCCGGTGCGTCGCCGAGCTGCTGGACCGGCTGCGGCGGCCTCCCGGCGAGGAGGAGCCGACCGAGCGGATTCCCGGCTCCCGCACCTCGACCGTGGCCCGGGTGCTGGAGATCACCCTGGCCACCCTGCGGGACACCGAGTTCGGGCCGTTGGCGATCCGGGTCGCCGAGCTCGCTGCGTTCCTCTCGCCGGAGGGCATCGGGTTTTCGCTGCTGCGGTCGGTGTCGATGCTGACCCAACTCGCCGCCGCCGCCGACCTCGACGCCGAGGAGTTGCTGCTCGACGCCGGGGAGATCGACCTGGTGCTGACCGTCGGTGCCCGGTTCGCCCTCTTCGACATCGACTGGGGGCGTGGCGCCGCGCTGCGGATGCACCGGGCCATCCAGGTCCTGCTGCGTGAGGCGATGCCCGAGCCGCAGCGCCGCCAGCGCCATCGCCAGGTCCTGCGCGGACTGGCCGGCTACGCGCCGACGGACCCGGAGGCCGACGACCGCCGCTACCTACCGGTCTTCGAGGAGTTGCAGCGGCACCTCGTGCCGTCGGGTGCGTTGACGGCGGACGAGGCGCCCGTGCGGCACTGGGTGGTCAAACAGGTCCGCTACCTGTTCTTCTTCGGCGACAGCGACGCCTGGCAGTCCGCGGTGCGGTTGGCACAGGAGGTCTGCGACCGGTGGACGGCCACCGGCGACTTCGACCAGCTGACCATGCGGCTGTTCGTCCAGACCGCCAACCTGCACCGGATGCTGGGTAAACACCAGGAGGCCCTCCGCCTCGACGAGCGGGTGCTCAGCGAGCAGCGCCGCCGTCACGGCCTGCGGCACTTCCGGACCCTCATCGCGGGCCGGGGCCGCGGCGGTGACCTGCGGGGTCTCGGGCGTTTCGAGGACGCCCTGGTGGAGGACCAGGCAACCCTCGTCGGTTACCAGGAGGTGCTCGGCGACGACCACCCGAACACCCTGATGGCGATCCACAATCTCGCCGTCTCGTTCCAGTTGAACGGCGACGCGCGCGAGGCACTACGACTGGCCCACCAGTTGTTCGACCGGCGGATGTCGCTGTTCGGGCCGGAGGAACCCGCGACGTGGCGGGCGTCGTGCCTGGTGGGGACGCTTGAGCGGGAGGCCGGCGAGAACGAGCTGTCGCTGGCCACCCTGCGCGAGACGCTGGAGCGGGTGCACGAGCTGCGGTCCGCCAGCCACCTCGACGAGTTGAGCGTCAACCGGAGCCTGGCGGTCACCGAACGCCGGCTCGGGCTCGCCATCGCCGCCAAGAAGCGCAGCATCGAGACGTTCCGTGGCTACCGGGACCGGTTCGGCGAGGACCACCCGGTCACCCGGGCCAGCCTGCTCAGCATGGCTGTGGACTACTACCGGGCGGGCGACGCCGGGGTCGCCGTCGAACACGCCATCCGCTGCCTGCGTGGCTACGAACGGCAGCTGGAGACCGGGCACCCGTTCACCGCCATCTGCTCGGTCGACCTGGGGCTGTTCCAGCGCGGCGCCGGCGAGTACGACCAGGCCGTCCGCTACGGCGAACGGGGCCTGCGTACCCTACGGGCCCGACTCGGCGACACCCACCCGTGGACCCTGACCGCCACCACGGCCCAGGCCGGCCACCTCGCCGCCCGGGGCGACCTCACCGATGCCGTCCGGATCCAGGAGGACACGCACCACACCTGCCTGCGCTACCTCGGTCGGCGCCATCCCTGCACGATCGACGCCGCCGCCAACCTCGCGGCGATCCGCGCGCTGCACGAGGGTGCTGATGGCGCAGGTGCCATCGCGTTGACCGACACCGACATCGACGTGCCGAGAAGCTGAGGAGTGGCCAGGTGACGGATCCGCAGCTGATCGAGGCGCTGGAGGAGGAGTCGGCCGAGCAGGACGTGCCCGGATTCCGCAAGAAGCGGAAGCTGTGCCGGGAGTTGCTCCTGGGCGGCACCGGCATCTACCACATCGCGCACTACACCGGCGGGGTGCTCGACTTCTCGCTCGATCTCCTGGGCCATCCGTCGGCGCCGGTCGCGATCGACGGTGCCGAGCCCGCGCAGCGCCGCGAGACGCACCGCCTTGTGGGTGCCCAACTCGTCTACCGGGCGGCCGACCTCAGCCGGCGGGTGTGGGAACTCCAGTGTGGGGGCCTGGTCCGGCTGGCCGTCCAGACCCGGGCGGATCTCGTCTTCTGCAACACGGTGATCGGCGGCGAACACGTGGTGGGATTCGGATCGCTGCCGGCGTCCACGACCGACGCGGTGGCCGACCCGTCCCGGGCGGGCGAGATCGACCGGGCAGCCGCCCAACTCGCCACCGCGCTGCGCCAACTGGTGCGGCTGCCCTCGCAGAATCCGGGCGGCTGGCAGACCGCCGGTGACGCGCAGGTGCCGGTGTCGCCGTCGACCGTCGACTTCATGGCGTACGTGGTCGGGTCACCGGAGGTCGGCGGCCTGCTCACCACGGCGCTGCGCCCCGCGGGGCTGCACTACCTCAGCCACCACCGGGCGGGGGAGCAGACGGCCGCGGCCGACATCCTGCGTCATCCGGACCTGGAGCCCTTCTTCAGTAGAGGCGTCACCGTGGCCGGCCGGCGGACCCGTTACGAACGCCTGGCCGGGGATCTGTCCCTGCTGTCGCTGCAGGTCAGCCGGGATCTGCGCCGGACCGTCGCCGGTCAGGTCGAACGCCTGGTCCTCGACCTGGAGATCGGCGCGGTCTTCTACTATCTGCTCGCGCCGGAGGAGTACCTGTTCGGGGTCGCGCTCGACCAGGACTGGGTCACCCAGGCGGATCTCGACATGTCGGCGGTGGGACGGCAGCTGACCGGGTCGGACACCCGAACCAGCACGTGATGTAGGGCAGACGGGTCGGGGCGGCGGCGGTCAGGCGTTCACCATCAGCCGCCGCACCCGACCGCTCAGCCCGTCGAACACCGACCGTGCCTCCGACCAGCTGCGGGAGCGGTCCGGCGGCTCGATCGGGCCGGCGTCACCCGGGACGGCCAGGTCACCCAGCACGTCCAGTTGGAACAGCGGCAGGTACTCGGCGATGCCGTCATACGTTTCACAGAGCCGGTCCAACCGGTCCAGATCCCCCGGCCGGGGTGCGCGGCGGTGACCCTCGTACCAGCTTTCGACGCCGTCGCGGAACGCCTCGATCAACCGCCGCAACACCATCGAGGTGCCCAGTGCCCGCTGCACGTCCCGTGAGCGCAACCCGGAGCGCAGCGGCGCGGCGTCCTCGACCGCTCGTCGGATCTCGGTGCCGGGCGGTGCGAAGGCGTCGCGCAGGTGCCGGTCGAAGCCGGTGAGCTGGTCGAGGGCCGCGATGGCCTCGACGAAGAGCCGGGCGACCGGGCCCGGCAACGCCGCCGCACCCACCTTCGGTCGGACCGTCGGGTGATGGTCCCGCTGCGCCGGGCCCCGCAGGTCGTGGCGCAGGTCGCCCCGAATCTCGTCCAGCTGGTACGACAGCCGCTCGATGGAGCGCTGAGCGTTGGTCTGCTGGCGCTGGATGCGCTCGACCCGCGTCCGCACCGAGGTCAGCGCGTCCGCGCCGAGCGCCTGCTCAAGCCGGCGCAGGGAGGCCTTGATGCTGCCCGACAGATCCTCGGGGAAGGACTGTGGGTCGTAGACGATCGGCTCCACACTGAACGTCTCGGCGAGGTCGGCGGCGAAATCCGCCGGTAGGTGCCCGACGACGACCAGGATGGCTTCGCTGTCCGGCACCGCCGCTCGGATCGCCACCACCCTGCGGTTGAGTGCGTCGACCTCCTCTGACTTGAGCACCGATTCGGACAGGAGCACGCAGCAGCCGGCCCCCTGCTCCTCCAGCGGCACCCAGAAGTCGACCGGCAGGTCCCGCAGCGAACCGACCAGATGGTCCCGCTGGTACGACCAGCCGTCCTGGGTGAGCACCCGCCGCACGTCGGCGGCGACATCCTGCCTGCTGGCCAGGTCGAACTGGACCCGTACCGCCTCACGAACCATGAGGTGGGTGACGGGTGTGTCGGCCTGTGCCGCCCGCTGGTAGAGGTGGTAGCACAGCCGGATCAGCCGGCGGGGCACCCCGTCGGTCAGGTTGGTGAGGTACTCGGTGGTCTCCACCGTGAACGGTGCCAACCGTGCCTGACCGAACGTGCGCAGCTGGCTGCGTCGGATGAAGTCCCGTACGTCCTGCGCGTTCAGCGCGGACATCCGCACGATCGGGCCGATCCGCTGCCGCACGTCGGGGCTGAGCAGGTGCAGCATGTCGGGCAGCCCGGCAATCACCAGGAAGGCACCGGCGGACGCGAAGATCTCGATCATCCGGGAGAACCGGGCCATCGTGTCGTCGCCCGGACGGCCCGCCGCGGAAAGGATCTTGTCCAGCTCGTCGAGCACCAGCACGAAGCGTTCCCGGCGGTGCCAGCACAGCAGGGCCAGCACCCCCATCGTCGTCACCGCGTCGGACTCCACATCGGCCCGGGCCGGGACGCCGGCCGCCTCCAGGGCCGGCCCGGGCGGGTAACCCATCAGCCAGTCCCAGGCTGCCGCCTCGGTGGCGGGGTCGAGCAGCATGGCCAGCACCGTGCCGGCGGACGGGTCGGTGGTGACCTGGGCCAGCTCCGCCCGCAGCCGTTCGCCGAGCCACCCGGCTCCCGAAGGCCCATCCAGGCTGTCACCCGGCGTGGCCACGGTAGGTGACTCCGCCCGGTATTCGTCGAGCATGGTCCGCACCGCGTCGCGGGACAGCCGGCCGAGGAACTGGCGACTCAGTGACAGGAACGTGTCGGCGGGCGCGTCGAGGTAGATCGCTCGGACCGTCCCGCCGGTGGCCTCACGGACGTGGGCCAGTAATTCGGCGGCCAGGTGCGTCTTACCGGTGCCGTAGTCACCCACCACCGCGACCGTGCCACCGTCGCCGCTGCGCAGGTAGTGGTCCAGGTGGGCGAGCGCGTCGCGGATGGCGGCGGTGGTGACCGTGGTCGCCGGCGCCCCGCCCTCGGTCACCCTGGCGACAGCCGTCGGGGAGAACGGATTGACCGGACCGACCGCCGGTGGATCTTCGGTTGCATCCATCTTTCTGATCCTCCGGTAGCTCTGGTCTGGGCACCAGGAACTCCCACGGCACGGGCCGGCAATGCTCCTCCGCGCCTTCGGGCCGTCTTCGAATCGTAGCCGTCAGTAGCCATCGCGGCGGACCTCACCAGGCGACAGATCGGTCTCACCTGCGAAAAAGGGCCGATCGGCGGGCACGCCGGGCACCGGTCGGATCGACCGCGTCCCATAGCATATGGCCCATGGTCGCAAACCGGTGGCCGCGGCGCCGGCCCAGGCGGCCCGACCCGCTGGGTGTCCACCCCCTCGGTCCGACGGCCCCGGAAGCCGTTTGATGACGCACCCGGTTCCCGGTGCGGCCCGCCCCGCCGCCTGGTGGCTGCGGGTGGTGTTCGCGGCGATCGGGCTGTTCGCCCTGATCCTCGGCTACATCGGTCTGGACCGCCTGTCGGAGGTACGGCCGGAGGCCATCGGGGACCGGTACGACATCCTCTACTACGACCTGCAGCTCTTCCTGCTCAGCGCCGAACTCTTCGAGAACCCGGGCCCCTATCCGTGGCAGCTTCAGGTCGCCCGGTTCGTCGCCCCGCTGTTCACCCTGGCGGCCGTTGCCGAGGCGGGCCGGCTGCTGCTGGCCGCCGAGATCCGCCGGCAACGCGCCCGGCGGGCCAGTGGCCACGCGGTGGTCTGTGGCGATTCCCAGTACGCCCACATGCTCGCCGATCGGCTCTACGCCGACGGTGAACGGGTGGTCGTGGTGCGTTCCGAGCCGTTCGGTCCGCTGGAGTACCGGCGGCGTCGGTACCTCGGTGTCGTCGGGGACGCCACCAGCGCCGAGGTGCTGCGCGGCGCCGGCCTGCCCAAGGCGCACACCATCTACGCCTGCACCGACGACGACGACCGGAACCACGCGATCGCCAACACCGCCAACCGGCTGATCCAGGACCGGCGGCACCCGTCCCGGGTCTACGTCCAGGTCCACGATCCCGAGATGTGCCTGTCGCTGCAGGCCCGGCGGCTCGGCGCCGCCGGATCCAGCCGGCTGCGGCTGGACTACTTCCACGTCGACGACATCGCCGCCCGCGCGCTGCACCGGCACCACCCGTTGCCGTCCGTTCCCGGCCGGCGGACGAAGGTCCTCATCGCCGGCGGGGGCAGCTTCCGGCGAGCGCTGCTGGTGGAGACCGCCCGGCACTGGCGGGCCGGCCGGACCGACGGTGGCCGGCCGAGCCGACCGTTGCAGGTGGACCTCGTGGCGCCGGACGCCAGTACCGAACTCGCCCTCGCCGCCTCCCGCTACCCGTTCCTGGGCAGGGTCTGCCGGCTCGCCGCGTACGATCGGGACGTCGACGAGCTGATCGGGCTGGACCAGTTCGGCGCCGGTGGCTACGACCGGATCTACATCTGCGCTCCGGACGAGATAAGTGGGCTGCGAATGGCGCTGGACACGCCGGCGCTCTGGCGGGGCCCGCAGAGTTCGATATTCGTGCCGGTCTACCGGCAGGCGGCGCTGGCCGCCGCCTTCCACGGCGACTCCCGCCACGACCTGCTCGACGAGGTGCACGGAAAGCTGCGCCTCTACCCGGTGCTGACCCACGCCTGCGAGGCCCGGCTGATCGCCGAGGACCTCACCGAGCGGCTGGCCCAGCAGATCCACGACCGGTACCTGCACGCCCAGCAGCGCGCCGGGGTGGGCCTCGGCGACGCGCCCGCGATGGTGCCCTGGTCCCGGCTGCCCGAGTCGCTGCGCCGGGCCAACCGCAGCCATGTCCAGGACATCGCCGCCAAGCTGCTGCGGCTGGGCTGTGTGGTGGCGCCCCGACACGGCAGCGCCGGTGACGCCTCGGCCGCCGGGCGGGCCATCGACGACCGGATCGACCAACTGGCCCGACTCGAACACGAACGGTGGTGCCGGGAACGGCGCGGTGAGGGTTGGACGTACGGCAGGCCGCGCGACGAGGTCCGGCGGCGGCACCCGGCGCTGCGGCCGTGGGACGAGCTGACCCCTGCCGTTCAGGAGCAGAACCGTGAGGAGATCCGGGCGCTGCCCGACGTACTGTCCGACAGCGGGTTCGAGTTGATCCGGCTCGGTCCGGCCGTACCCGCCCAGCGGGAAGGAGTGGCCGATGGCGCCTGATCGCGTGCCGGTGCGCGTCGGGGTCACCGGGCACATCAACCTGACGCCGGCCACCGAGCGGTTGGTCGCCGACGCGCTGCGCGTCGAACTGCGCCGGACCAGCGACCGGCCGGTGCACGGCGTGACCTGCCTGGCGGCCGGCACCGACCAGATCTTCGCCCGTGCGGTCCTGGACAGCGGCGGCACCTACGAGGTGATCCTGCCGGCCCGGGACTACCGGGACACGATCAGGCCGGCGAGCCGGGCCGACTTCGACGAGCTGCTGAATCGGGCGACCCAGGTCATCCACACCGGCTACCGCACCTCCGGCACCGCCGCGTACGTGGCCGCCAACCGGGAGCTGCTGCTGCGCGTACAGCGGCTGTTGGCGGTCTGGGACGGCGAGCCGGGCTGCCATGCGGCGTCGACCGACCGGACCGTGACCCTGGCCCGGGCGCGCGGCATCCCGACCACGGTCCTCTGGCCCGCCAACTCGCGGCGGGCCTCCCGCGAGCCCTGACGAGACGACGTGGCGGACGGGACGTGCGGTGCCGGCGGAGCGGTCGGTCGACCTGCTCCTGGCCGGTCCGGGCGGCTAGTGAGCCGGCACCGTCGCCAGGGAGAGCCAGAAGACGCCGTGGCCGGCCACGCCGATGTCGTATTCGCCGGAGTCGGGCACCCGGGGGAACTCGGCGCCGCCCATCAGCTCCCGGGGACGGTGCCCGAGGTGCGAGACCAGGGTCAGCGTCGTCGTCTGCGGGTACCGCGAGAAGTTGAACAGGCAGAGCACCTCGTCGCCGGGCTCGCCGCGCAGGAAGGCCAGGACGGCCGGGTTGGTCGACCGGACGATCCGGCAGCCGGGGCGGGAGAAGGCCGGCCAGGCGTGCCGCGTCTCGATCAGCTTCTCGATCACGTGCAGCAGCGAGGAGCGCGAGCGGAGCTGGTTCTCCACGTTGACCGCCATGTAGCCGTAGATCGACTCGTGGATCGGCGGTGCCGGCAGGTTCTCCGGCTGCGCCACCGAGAAGCCGCCGTTGCGGTCCGGTGCCCACTGCATCGGCGTGTTGAACGCCAGGTTGCCCGGCAGCGCCAGGTTCTCGCCCATGCCGATCTCGTCGCCGTAGTACAGCACCGGCACGCCGGGCATGGACAGCAGCAACGCGAAGGCGAGTTCCAGCTGCCCCCGGTCGTCGTTGAGCAGCGTCGCCGTCCGGCGGCGGATGCCGGTCGCGCCCCGCTGCCGGGCCAGCGGCGCGTACGCGTGCAGCAGGTCGTCGCGTTCCCGCTCGTGCAGCAGGCCCAGTGGCATCTCGTCGCCGTTGCGCAGGAACACCGCCCAGTGCCGGTCGGCCGGCTGGTCACCCATCTGCGACAGCACCCGGGACACCGGCCGGTGCGTCTCACGCCGCATGGCCAGCAGCAGGCTCGGCATCAGCGAGGCGTACGTCACCAGGTGGCATTCGGGCTGCTCGTCGGTGCCGAAGTACGAACCGGCGCCCTCGGGCCAGTCCTCGCTCCAGGCGATGAGGATCCGGTTGGGGTACGTCGAGTCCAGCCAGGACCGTAGGTCCCGCAGGTAGCCGTGGGTCTCGTCGAGGCCCTTGCTGGAGGTGCCGCTGCGTTCGAACAGGTAGGGGACGGTGAGCAGGCGCAGGCCGTCGACGCCCTGCCGGAGCCAGAAGTCCATCACGTCGCGCATCGCGGCCCGCACCTCGGGCGCGTCGTAGTTCAGGTCCGGTTCTGCCCGGCCGTACCGGTGCCAGTAGTACTGTCGCCGCCGCCCGTCGTAGGTCCATCCCGCGCCGTGACTGCCGAGCGGGTCGTCGGCCTCGGCGTAGTCCTCGCCGGTGTCGCTCCACACGTAGAAGTCGCCGTACGGGCCGTCCGGGTCGCTGCGGGACGCCTGGAACCATGGGTGCTGGTCGCTGGTGTGGTTGAGCACCAGGTCCAGCACCACGCGCAGGCCCTGCCGGTGGGCGAGGCTGAGCAGCTCCAGCAGATGTGACGGCTGACCGAGGCCCTCGTCGATCGCCTCGAAGTCCGACGCGGCCCGGCCGTCGCCCGGCGACGGAGCGGCCATGATCGGGTTGAGCAGCAGACAGTCGACCCCCAGCCGGCGCAGGTAGTCCAGCTTCTCGGTGACGCCGCGCAGGTCGCCGTGGCCGTCGCCGTCGGAGTCGTAGAAGAACCGGACGTTGACCTCGTAGAAGGTGCTGCCGGCCGCCCAGCCCGGCTCGTCCGGCGGTGCCGGTCCGGGCTCCTGGTCGACCTCGGCGCGGGTGACCCGAAGTCGGCCCGACAGGGCCTGGCGGGCCCGTTCGGCCACCCGCTCCGCCGGATCCCGTTCCAGGGTCTCCAGTGTCTCGAAGGCGGCCACCAACTGCTCGCGGCTCCGCTGGTTGCCGTACGCCCAGTTGCTCAGCTCGTCCACGGCCAGCACCCGGGCCGAGGGGACGCTGCTGCGGGTGAGTGCGAGCAGCTCGCCCGGGACCAGCTCGGGCCGCCGCGGCGCGTTGCTGAGGATCAGGTCCCCGACGCCGGCGGCCCGCATCTGCGGTGTCTGCCGGCGTTCCCGGTCGACCATCCGCACGGCCGCGTACTCGAACGCCTCCCGGACGCTGATGATCCCGTTGCCGTCGCGGTCGGCGCCGCCGGTACGCAGCCCCTCGAGGAAGGGCCCGGAGAACACGGACGGCAGGGCGTGCTGCTTGTGGCCGTCACCCTCGTGGGCCAGCTCGGTGGCGCCGGCGGAGACCACCACGATGCGGCTGCGGTCCCCGCGCTGCTTGAGGTCGCCGAACGCGCCGGCATGACAGCAGTCGAGGATCAGCACCATCTCGCGGGCCCGGCACTCGTCGATCCAGTGCCGCAGCTCGTCGGTCGGCACCGAGGTCGGCGGCAGGCGGTCGGGGTCGGTGTCGGTGGCGGTCAGGTAGAGCCGGTGACCGTTGTGCAGGCGCCCGTGGCCGCAGTAGTAGACCAGCAGGAAGTCGTGGGGATCGGCGCGGGTCAGGAAGTCGTAGAGGACGAGCTGCACGGTGCGCGAGTCGGCGTCGAGGGTGTCCCGCACCTCGTCGAAGGCGCCGAGGGCCGGGTCCCGCAGCAGCCGGGCCCAGTCCTTGAGGTCACTGGCGGGGGAGTCCAGCTCGGGCAGAGCCTCGCTGGTGTAGCTGCCCACCCCGATCAGGAGCGCGCGCTTCACCGGGTGCCCGGGTCAGTCACCGTCGACCTTCTCGGGGATCGCGGCGGTGCCCTGCCGGGGTACCGACACCGACTTGATCAGCTCGGCCAGGGTCTTCTCCGAAACGTCCCGCACGTCGATCTCGGTGCCGTCCGGAAGGGTCATCCGCAGCCGCTTGCCCTTGTTGCGCTCCTGATAGCGCTTGATGACCTCGGCAAGGTGCCGGATGTCCGCCGCCGCCCGCTTGACCGTCGGCACGGTGAAGACCGCGAGGGCGAGCAGCCCGAAGAGGTAGCTGACGGTGTCCCGGGTGCCCGGCTCGGCCGCCCCGGTGAGCTCGGTCGCCTCGACACCCGGCAGCTGGTTCAGGTGGTCCTTGAGATGACGTGTCTGCTCGGCCAACTCCTCGTCGGTGACCGGACCGTCGGACCCGACATGCAAGATCAATCCATCGACCATGATCCCATCGTGGTCGGTGTCACTACGCTGTGCAAGGGGCCCGGCGGTGGGATGTACGCGAGGGGCCGGTGTGACGTACATCCGACAGAAGTCAGGGGAGCCGACCGGCGGCGTTGGTGGTTGTCCGTTCCGGTGTGACCAATTCGTCGTACCGGGGGAGTAGACCGATGGGGACCGACGAACATCGGCGTGGCGGCGCCGTCACCGAGCGCCCGCCGGCCGGCGACGAGAGGACAAGACGATGACCGGTGTACGGGTGCTGGTGGGGACACGCAAGGGTGCGTTCCTCCTCACCTCGGACGGCAGCCGCGACGACTGGACGGTCGACGGGCCGCACTTCGGCGGTTGGGAGATCTTCCACCTCACCGGGTCGCCGGCCGACCCGGACCGGCTCTACGTCTCCCAGTCCGGCGGCTGGTTCGGCCAGGTGATCCAGCGCTCCGACGACGGTGGCCGCAGCTGGAGCACGGTCGGCAACGACTTCGCCTACGCCGGCGACGTCGGCGATCACCTCTGGTACGACGGCACCCCACGGCCCTGGGAGTTCAAGCGCATCTGGCACCTTGAGCCGTCCCGCGACGACCCCGACACCGTGTACGCCGGCGCGGAGGACGCGGCGCTCTACGTCTCCGCCGACGGCGGTGGCAAGTGGACCGAGCTGACCGCACTGCGTACCCACCCGAGCGGGTCGTCGTGGCAGCCCGGCGCCGGCGGCCTGTGCCTGCACACCATCATCCTCGACCCCGCCCACCAGGGCCGGATCTACGTCGCCATCTCGGCGGCGGGCGCCTTCCGCAGTGACGACGCCGGCGCCAGCTGGCTGCCGATCAACAAGGGGCTGCGTTCGGGGGAGATTCCCGACCAGGATTCCGAGGTCGGTCACTGCGTGCACCACATCACCCAGCATCCGTCCCGGCCGGACACGCTGTTCATGCAGAAGCACTGGGACGTGCTGCGCAGTGACGACGCCGGCGCGAACTGGCGCGAGGTCAGCGGCAACCTGCCGTCGGACTTCGGTTTCCCGATCGCGGTGCACGCCCACGAGCCGGAGACCATCTACGTCGTGCCGATCAAGAGCGACTCCGAGCACTACCCGCCGGAGGGCCGGCTGCGCGTCTACCGCAGTCGCACCGGTGGAGACGAGTGGGAGCCGCTGACCAGCGGGCTGCCGCAGTCCGACTGCTACGTCAACGTGCTGCGCGACGCGATGGCGGTCGACACACTGGACCCCTGCGGGATCTACTTCGGCACCAGCGGTGGCCAGGTGTACCACTCCGCTGACGGCGGCGACAACTGGGCGCCGATCGTCCGGGACCTGCCGCCCGTGCTCTCCGTGGAAGTCCAGGTGCTGCCGTGATCCGGGTCGTCCTCCCGGCTCACCTGAAGACCCTCGCCCGGGTGACCGGCGAGGTGCGGATCGAGGTGGCCGGCCCCGGGCCGGCCACCCAGCGCCGGTTGCTGGACGCCATCGAGGCGAGGTACCCGATGCTGCTCGGCACCATCCGCGACCGGCACAGCGGCGAGCGCCGCGCCTTCGTCCGCTTCTACGCCTGCGAGGAGGATCTCTCCAACGCCGCCCCCGACATCCCCCTGCCCGAGCGGGTCGTCGCCGGGGAGGAGCCCTTCATCGTCCTCGGCGCGATGGCCGGCGGATAGACCGGCGGCGACCCGTTCACACGCCGCGCGCGAACAGGGCCAGGCGCACCCGGTTGGGGCTGCCCGTCTTGCTCATCAGGCTGGTGATGTGGGTCTTCACCGTGGTCACGCCGATGTGCAGCCGCTCGGCGATTTCGGCGTTGGACAGACCCTCGGCGATGAGGTCCAGCACCTGCCGCTCGCGGGTGGTCAGCCCGTCGACCGGTGGGGGCGTCCCGGTGCGGGCGTGCATCGCGCGGTGCACCAGGCGGCTCAGCACCTCCTGGCTGAACGGGCTGTCGCCGGCGGCGGCCCGGCGTACGCCGTCCAGCAGGTCGGCGGGTGGCGCGTCCTTGAGCAGGAAGCCACAGGCGCCGGCGGTCAGCGCGGGATAGAGGTGGTCGTCGTCGCCGAAGGTGGTCAGCACCAGCACGCGGGTGCCGGGCCGGTCGGCGAGGATGCGGCTGGTCGCGGAGATTCCGTCGACGCCCGGCATGCGCAGGTCCATCACCACCACGTCGGGCACCAGCCGAGCGGCGAGGGAGATCGCGTCCCGACCGTTGTCGGCCTCGCCGACGACCTCGATGTCGGGCTGGGCCTCGCAGAGCATGCGCAACCCGGCACGGATGAGGTGCTGGTCGTCGACCAGCAGGACCCGGATCATGCCGGCTCCGCCGGTGCCGGCAGGACGGTACCCACCCGCCAACCTGTGCCGTCGGGGCCGGCCGCCAACCGGCCGCCGAGCACCTCGACCCGCTCGCGCATCCCGGTGATGCCGTGACCGCCGCCGGCCGGCAGCGTCGCCGGCACCCGGCCGTGCCCGTCGTCGACGACCTCCCAGTGCACGGCCCCGTCGACCACGCCGACCGACAACCGTGCCACGCTGGATGTGCCGGCGTGCTTGGCCACGTTGGTCAGTGACTCCTGGGTGAGGCGCAACACCGCCAGCCCTCGCACCGCGTCGAGCGAGCCGACCGCCGGGTCGATGTCGGCCTCCACGGTGACGCCGGCCTGGCGGGCCCGGTCGATCGCCGCGCCGAGGGCGGCCGGCAGCGCCGACGGTTCGATCGCGGTCAGCGCCGCGTCGCCGCGTACGCCGTCGGGGTCGCGCAGCACCGCGACCAGCCGGCGCAGGTCGGCCAGTGCCGCGCTGCCGGTGGTGTGCACGTCGTCGAAGACCGCGCCGACCCGGGGATCCAGGTCGGTCAGCACGTGCCGGGCCACACCGACCCGCAGCACCATCGACGCCACGTGATGCGCGACCACGTCGTGCAACTCGCGGGCGATGGCGCTGCGTTCGTCGGCCCGCGCGGCACGGCTCTCCGACTCGCGTCGACGCTGCTCCTCCGCCGCCCGTTGGTACGCCTGCTGGCCGAGTTCCCGGGTGGTCCGGATGACCAGTCCCAGCAGCAGCGGGATGCCGACCTCGATCAGCAGCCCGAACACACCGGAGAGGAAGCGCGGGAGCGGGTCGCCGATCGAGTCGGTCAGGTCGACCGCGGCCAGTAGCCCGGCGGCCAGCCAGATGGTCCGGGTACCGCGCGCCCGTATGGTCAACTCGAGCAGAGCCCAACTGGCGCCGACCTGATTGATCATGAAGTCGTCGATCAGGCAGATGGCGGCCGCCAGCAGCGCGGTCTGGGCCACCAGGTTGACCAACGTCCGGTGGTGGAACGCCAGCCCGACGGCGAAGGCGAGCACCGCGAGGATCCACTGTGTGGTCGTCGGCGTGACCGGAGCACCGAAGATCAGATACCCGATGCCGGCGAGCACGACCAGCCCCATCCGCACGAGGGTGTCGCGCGCGTCGAACAGCCGTCCCACCCAGCTCACGGCAGTCAGCCTAGGCGCTGCGGGTCGGTGCCACGAGTGGCCGATGACCGGCCCCACCTGGGCCGCACCGCCAGGTAGGCGGCCAGGCCGAGCGGCCCGAGCAGGATCGTCAGCACCAGCACCGGCGCCATGACCAGCGACGGCACCTTCCGCTCCCGGCTGTCGAGCCACGCCCACCGGCCGACGAACAGGTCGAACGCGATCATGTGCGCCCAGGCTGCCGCCGCGCCGTCGTCGGTGCCCAGCAGGTCCCGCACGGCGTCCAGAGTGGGGGAGGCCACTGCCGGCAGCACCTCTCCGAGCGCCGGGAGCACCAGGATGGCGTAGATCGTCACGGCGGGCAGCACGATCAGCGGCGACCGGATGATCCGGGCGGTCACCGACCACTTCGGCAGCAGGATCATCATCGCCCAGAAGGGGGCGGCCACCGCGAACGTCAGCGTGAACAACGTGGCGTTCATCCCGTCACCTCCGAGTGGTCCACCGTGCCCGGCACCATAGTCGTGTTCGGCGCGGTCGCCATGCCGGGCGCGGTCGCAGTGTTCGGCGCGGTCGCCAAGCGGCGGTGCCGGCGCAGCACCGTGAGGGTCGCGGTCGCGGTCGCGGCCACCAGCGCCGCCGTGGCGGCCAGGGTGAGCGCGTCCGGGCGCAGCAACGGCTGCCCGCGCAGCGCCTGCCAGGTGAGCAGGAGCGTGAATGCCCCGTACGCGGCGCCCGCGACGACCAGCAGCCGCGCCCGGGTGCGCTCGTCCAGCCGGCCGCCGGAGAACCGGCTCAGCAGGAGCGCCAGGATCGGCAGCACCTGCAGGGCGTGCAGCCCGACGAAGTGCCCGATCCGCAGATCCCCGCCGGTGGTGCTCCAGCCGACCAGCGGCAGCCCTGGGCCGCCGTCGCTTACCCCTACGCTGTGCGCCCCGGCGATCCCCTCGACGGCGGGCGCCTGGCCGGGCAGCGTCATCGGTATCGCCACCAGCATGCCGAGCAGGGCCAGGCCGATTCCCAGGCTGACCGCGTACCGGGCGGCCCGGTCGGCGATCGGCTGGCGCAGCACCACGATGCCGATGACGAGGTGCGCGGCGAAGAGCACCATGATCGCCGCACCCATCAGCAGCCACAGCGTCGCGTTCAGCGGGCTGGTCTCGTTGTAGTGGCTGGCCGTGCCGCGCAGCACCTGTCCGACGATGATGGCCATCTCCACCGTCCCCATGGCGACCACGACGGTGGCCGCCCACTCCGCGATCCGGCTGCGGCGGCGCAGCAGGGTGAGCAGCCAGGCGAGGGTGAGGCCGTACAACACGAAGGACACCGAGAACTTGAACGGCTTGAGCCAGATCGGCACACCTGTCAGGACCCGCTGATCGGCGACGATGCCGACCGCGCTGACGACGGCGAGCACCGCCATCGCCGAGACGAACACCAGCAGCGGGCGGTGCCAGTGGGCCCGCCGAGGAAGGTTGGTAGTCATGCCTGTAGATGCTTCTGGGCCGGCCCGTCGACCGCGCCCGACCGCAAGCCCCACCTGCGGCCGCCGGTCGTAGCCACACCTCCTCCCGAGGTAGGAGGAAGGGCCGCGAGACTCGATGGCCGTCCGCGCCCAGCAACCGCTCGCCCGGTCCGTCACATTGATACTCGACAATAGAAAAGAGCGCATCGGGGCGTCGAATAGTTGCCTGTGTCAACGTTTTCGCGTTAATCTCTGCGTCGGAGCTTGGGGGCATGCGAGGTAGGTCCGGGCGAGCCTTGTCGGTGACAGGTTGACGCCTCGTCGACGGCGATTCCTCACCGCCACCACGTGAAGGAGAACCTCGTGATCCCCAGTTTGGGTCACTTCCGAATCCGTACGCCGATCGCGGTCCTGACAGCCACGGCGCTCGCGGTCACCGCCTCGATCGTGGGCGTATCAAGAATCCCGGTCGCCGAAGCCGCCACCAGCGCCATCGCGGTCGCCTCGTCGGTCGAGGACGAGGGTGCCGACTGCCCGGTCCCCAACCCCGGCTCGTCGACCGCCAACTCCCGGCTCCCGGACCCGTTCAGGAGAGCCAACGGCACGCGAATCTCCACCAAGGCCGACTGGCGGTGCCTACGGGCCGAGACCAGGGAACTGGCCGAGCGGCACGTCTACGGCGACAAGCCGGCGAAGCCGGCCACCGTCACCGGTACGGTCTCCAACTCCACCGTCACGGTGGACGTGTCACACCAGGGCAGGAGTGCCAGCTTCTCGGCAGGCGTCCAACTGCCCAGCGGCAACGGACCTCACCCGGCGGTAATCGTCTACGGTGGATTCGGGGCCGACACCGCCACCATCAGGTCCGCCGGGGCCGCCGTGATCAGCTTCGACCCCTTCACCGTCGGGCGGGAAGGCACCCCGCGCAACAACAAGCAGGGCGCCTTCTACAGCATCTACGGCTCGTCCAGCAGCACCGGCCTGTTGATGGCCTGGGCCTGGGGGGTGAGCCGGATCATCGACGTCATCGAGCAGTCCGGCGGCAACATCCTGCGTACCGACATCGGCGTGACCGGCTGTTCCCGCTACGGCAAGGGCGCCTTCGTCGCCGGCGTGTTCGACCAGCGGGTCGCGCTGACCATGCCGATCGAGTCGGGCAGCGGCGGTGTCTCCGCGTTCCGCAGCATCGCCCAGGAGAGCGGTGCCCAGCCACTGAGCAGCGCGTACGGCGAGCAGCCCTGGCTCGGCGACGCGTTCAGCTCGTACACCGGCAACCCGAACGCCCTGCCGGTCGACACCCACCAGATGGTCGGCATGGTCGCGCCGCGCGGTCTGTTCATCATGGACAACCCGCACATCGACTGGTTGGCTTCGCTGTCCGGGAGTGTCGCCGCCCTGGGTGGCGCCGAGGTCTACCGGGCCCTCGGTGCCAGCGAGAACATCACCTACTGGTCGGACGTCACGGACGGCAACCACTGCGCCAGCCGGACCGAGTGGCGTACCCCCCTGCAGCAGAACATCCAGAAGTTCCTGCTGAAGACCGGCAACGCCGCCGGCACGATGCGGATCTCCAGCCGCAAGGCGGGCAATCTCGCCCAGTGGCGGGACTGGCAGACCCCGACCCTGACGGACGGCCCGACCACGCCGCCGCCGACCACGCCGCCGCCGACCACGCCGCCGCCGACCACCCCGCCGCCGACCACTCCACCGCCGACGACCCCGCCCCCGACCACCCCGCCGCCCGGGGCGGGCTGCGCCGCGTCGGTGTCGCTCAACCAGTGGAACGGCGGATTCGTCGCCACGATCCGGGTGACCGCCGGGGCATCACCGATCAGCGGCTGGACCGTCAGCGTGACCCTTCCCTCCGGATCCAGCGTCACCAACGCGTGGAACGCCAACCGCAGTGGAAGTACCGGGGCAGTCCAGTTCAACAACGTCAACTACAACGGCTCTGTCGCCGCCGGCCAGTCGACCGAGTTCGGTTTCCAGGGCACCGGGACGGGAACCGGCATGACTCCGACGTGTTCCGCCAGATGACGGACGTCCCACACTGAGCGGAGCTCTCGACGCCGAGCACGACCCGCTGCCGTCCCCCTCGACGCACGAGGGGGGACGGCAGCGGGTACCCCGGTATCCTGCCGGGATGACGAGCGGGCCCGAGGTGCCGGCGCGGGGTGCCGGGGTGAGCTTCCCGGCCCGCCGGGCGTCCGGCCGGGGGCGCGGCTGGTACCGGGGCGACTTCCACACGCACACGGTGCTCTCCCACGGCGGAGAGCTGACGACGCCGCACCTCGCCGCCGCCGCCCGCGATGTCGGGCTGGACGTCATCGCCACCACCGAGCACAACACCGCCGCCGGTCACGGCGACTGGGGCCGGTACGCGGGCGACGACCTGCTGGTGATCCTGGGTCAGGAGGTCACCACCCGGACCGGCCACTGGTTGGCGCTCGGCCTCGAACCGGGACAACTGGTCGACTGGCGGTACGGCGTCCGGGACGACGCCATCGACCGGCACCTGACCCAGGTACGCCGATCGGGTGGTCTCTGCGTCGCGGCGCATCCGTACGCGCCGTACCCGTCCGGGACGCTGGCCTACCCGTACCGCTGGTTCGACGCGGTGGAGGTGTGGAACGGACAGTGGACATCGGAGCTGCCGTGGAACGCCGACAACGAGGCGGCGCTGGCCGAATGGGGCCGCAACCTGGCCCACGACATCCACCAGGGACGGTGGTGGCCGGTGCTCGGCAACAGCGACGTCCACCTTGCCGGCCAGCTCGGCACCCCGCACACCGTGGTCTTCGCCGCGGAGTTGAGCGTCGAGGCGGTGCTCGCCGGCCTGCGTACCGGCCGGAGCTGGATCGCCGAGTCGACCACCGTCAGCCTGGATGTCACCGCGACCACCGGCGACCGCGCCGCCGGCATCGGCGAACGCCTGCACTCCGGCGGCGCCCCGATCGTGGTACGCGTAGCGGTGGCCGGAGTGCCGTCGGGCATTGTCAGCCTGCACACCGAGCAGGGCGTGGCACACCGCCAACCGCTCCCGGCCGACGGGACGGGCACCGTCGAGTGGCGCACCACCGCCGGTGACAGCGGCTTCGTCCGGGTCGAGATACGTCATCCGAACCGGCGCATGGCGGCCCTCACCAACCCCGTGATCCTGAGCTGAGTGCTCGTGCCCCCCCCGGCGCTACCGGGCCATCCTCGACGATCCGGGAATCCCGACCTGTTCGGCGAGGAACGCCTCCCACGTCCGGGTGCCCGTGCTGGCGCCGTCGGAGGTCAGGTTCGCTCCGGCACGGTAGGCGCGACCCGCCCGCCCCGGCATCCGGACCGGCAGTAGCAGCCGACGCCGGCCGGTGGCGCGCAGGTAGCCGCGGATCAGCTCGCCCATCGTGTACACCCGGGGGCCGGCCAGGTCGGGCACCCGGCCGGCCGGCGGAGCCAGCGTGAGTTCGACCAGCCGGGCCGCGACGTCGCGGCCGTCCACCGGTTGCAGCCGCATCCCCGGAGCCGGGATCACCGGTAGCGCAGCCATCTTCCGGGCAAGCGTCAGCACCAGTTCGTGAAACTGGGCGGCGCGCAGAATCGTCCAGGGCAGTCCGGAGCCGACGATCGCCTCCTCGGCGGCCAGCTTGGTGCGCAGCCATCCGAGCGGCACCCGGTCGGCCCCGATGACCGAGATGAAGACCAGACGGCGTACCCGGGCCCGCTGCGCGGCCCGCACCAGCGTCCGGGCCACCTGGTCGTCGCCCTTCTGCCCACCGGCCAGGTGCAGGACGATCTCGGCGTCGCGTACCGCGTCATCGACCTGATCTCCGGTGGCCAGGTCGGCGGTGACCTGCTCGACCCCGGCGGCGGGGGAGCCGCCGTGTCGGCTGAGGATCCGCACCGGCTGGCCGGCGTCGCGCAGCAGTGGGGTGACCAGCCGCCCGAGGGTGCCGGTGCCGCCGGTGACCAGAATCGGTGAGTTCATCGCGTCTCCCTGCGTCGGGACCGCGCCGCGCCTGCGGCCGGTTACCGTTCGTTGCCTCACCGTCTCGACCCCGCCGGCACGCTCGATGTGACCGGTCCGCTGTCACATCGGTGGGCTCGGCGGGGTCGGATGGTGCAGCCGGCCGGGCAGGGGACCGGCGGGGAGGGGGAGAGGCATGGCGGAGTCCAGCTGGCTGGTCGAGCGGTTCGAGGAGCGGCGGCCGCACCTGCGTGCGGTTGCCTACCGGATGCTCGGTTCGCTCGGCGAGGCCGACGACGCCGTGCAGGAGACCTGGCTGCGCCTGTCCCGGGCCGACGCCGACGAGGTGGACAACCTCGCCGCGTGGCTGACCACGGTGGTCGCCCGGGTGTGCCTGAACATCCTGCGCACCCGTCAGCGCCGTCGCGAGGAGCCGTTCGACGTGGGAGTACCCGACCCCGTGATCACCCCGGCCGGCCCCGAGGATCCCGAGCACGCGGCTGTGCTGGCCGACTCGGTCGGGCTGGCGCTAATGGTGGTGCTCGACACGCTCACCCCGGCGGAACGGCTCACGTTCGTGCTGCACGACATGTTCGGGGTGCCCTTCGACGAGATCGCCCCCATGATCGACAGGTCGCCCGCCGCCGCGCGGCAACTGGCCAGCCGAGCCCGTCGCCGGGTACGCGGCCAGGCGCCGCCGGTCGACACGGACCTGCCCCGTCAGCGCGCCGTCGTCACCGCGTTCCTGGCCGCCGCCCGCGACGGCGACCTCGACGGGCTCGTGGCGGTGCTGCACCCGGAGGTCGTGCTGCGCTCCGACGGTGGCGTCACGCGCACCCGCCACACCACCGTGATCACCGGTGCGGCGGCCGTGGCCGCGGAGGCCACCACGTTCGGTCGCTTCGCACCGTTCGCCCGGGACGCGGTGATCAACGGGGCGGCCGGCGTGGTCGTCACCGCGGCCGGTCGTCCGCTCTCCGTGATGGCCTTCACCGTCAGCGGTGGCCGCATCGCGGAGATCGACGTGATCGCCGACCCGGAACGCCTGCGCCGGATGGACCTCGCCGCCTTCACCGACTGACGGCGCTCCGCTCCAGCCGCGGATCTCCCGGTCGGATCGACGCGGGGCGTGGCCCGCCCCGCGTCCTACGTCAGCGCAGGCAGGCGTACGCCAGCGGCGCGCTGATCTCGCCCCAGGTGCCGGTCAACGTCGCGTCGCCGGCGGCGGGCGCGGTGCCGGGCCGGCGGACCACGGCCAGCTCGACGGTGTCGGTGACGATGACCGTCGGGTCGCCGTCGACCACCCGACGTACCGCCCCGGCGGCGGGCGCGAGGGCACCCGCGGGGGCGTCACTGGTGATGTCCATGCTGGGCGGACGCACCTCCCGACCGCCGTCGAACTCGAAGTACTCCGTGGCCTGACCGGCGCCGGCCAGGACCGCGCCGGCCAGCGCCGCGGCGTACACCGGGTCGCCGGGCGCGTCGTAGATCCAGCGCCGGCCGAGCACCGAGTGCTCCATCGTGCCCACCAGCCGGTCGTCGGCGCCCTCCAGCGGAGCCCCGCGGTAGGTCAGCGGCACCTGGTGTACCGGCCCGTCACCGGCGCGCACCAGCAGCGTCTCGATACCGACCTCACCGGCCGGGTCGTCGAACCGGTACGCGGCGACCCGCACCACCTCGGCGTCGGCCTCGCCTTCGTACCACTCCCGGGTCGGCAGCCAGGCCGCCAACAGTTCCAGTTTGGTGGGGTGCAGTTCCGCCCGGTGCAACAACGCCATACGCCGCATCGTACGCATCACCCCGACGCCGACTGTCGAGCTGGTGGCGCGATCGGGGCGCGGGGTCCGGGCCGGCGGCCGAGACGCTTCGCCGGACAGCACTGGCGGATCAGCTCGACAGTGGCTGCCGGAGGGAATCAGCCAGCGGCCGGGCCGGCCACCGCCGGGCCACCGCTGCGTTCCCGCTCCCATATCGCGGCCATCTCGTCGAACGCGTGCTCCATGATCTGCACCATGGCCCGGCGGGCGGCGTCCCCGTCGCCTCGCTGGATGGACTGGGCGACGTCGGCGTGCAGCTGGAGCGCCTGCTCGTGCGGGTGGTGCGGCATGAGGTGGTAGTGGTGACGGCCGGTGAGCACCTCGGCCACCAGGTCCTGCAGCTTGACGAACATCTCGTTGCCCGAGGCGCGCAGCACCCGCCGGTGGAACTCGATGTCCAGGCTGAGGAAGCGCTCCTCGTCGCCGGCTTTGCCGGCGGCCCACATCTTGGCGGCCAGGCCGACCAGGTCGCTCGCCTGGTCGTGGTCGACCCGACGGGCGGCGAGCCAGGCGGCGTGCGGTTCCACGGCGGTACGTAGCTCGGTGATCGAGCGGAGCTGGGCGATCCGCCCGGCCGAGGCCAGCCGCCAACGGATCACCTGCGGGTCGAAGACGTTCCAGTCGCCGGCCGGACGGATCATGACGCCGACCCGCCGGCGGGTCTCGATGAACCCCATCGACGCCAGGACGCGGAGCACCTCGCGGATCACCGAGCGGGACACCGCGTAGCGGTCGACCAGGTCGTCGATGTTGAGCACCGCCCCCGGAGCCAGCTCGCCACCGCAGATGGCGGTGCCGAGGTGGTCGAGGACGCGTCCGTGCAGCCCAGCCTCGACAGGGGCGGTCTGGGCGGGCGCAGCCCCCGGGAAGGTCAGATCCACGCTTCGAATCATATCAGTTAGGTCTACCCCTTGTATAAGTCTGCTTTTTCGGCCTAGCATCCGGACGTTAAGCGGATGTAACAGGCCGAGGTCGTGCCGGTCCCCCCGGGGTGGCGACCAGGACAGAAGGAGAGACGGACGTGGGACGTCGATCAATAATTGGGACATCTCTGGCGGTCGTGGCCGCTATGACGCTGTCCGCCTGCGGCGGCGGTGAGGACAGCGGAGCCTCGGACACGGTGCGGGTGACGCTGGTCAACCACGTCTGGACCGAGAACATCCGGAAGGCGCTGCCGGAGTTCGAGCAGCAGACCGGCCTCAAGGTCGAGGTGACCCAGCTCGGCGAGGACCAGCTCTCGGACCAGTACAACGTCAAGCTCAACGCGGGCTCCAGCGACATCGACGTGATGATGTACCGGCCGTTGCAGGAGGGGCAGCTGTTCGCCAAGAACGAGTACCTCGCCGACCTGACCGACAAGGCCAAGGAGAGCGCCGACTTCGGTCTGGACGACTTCCAGGAGACGCCGCTGGGCGCCACCACGTACGAGGACAAGGTGGTCGGTATCCCGATCATCACCGAGCAGCAGGTCCTCTACTACCGCAAGGACCTGCTGGAGAAGTCCGGCTTCACCGCCCCGCCGCAGACGCTCGACGAGCTCAAGACGCAGGCGGCGAAGATCCAGGCGGACAACCCGGGCGTGGCCGGCTTCGTGGCCCGCACCGGCAAGGCTGCCGCCGTCACCCAGTTCTCCAGCTTCCTCTACAGCTTCGGCGGCGACTTCGTCGACGCCTCGGGCAAGGCCGCCGTCAACACGGAGGCAGCCAAGCAGGCGTACGCCTTCTACGGCGGGCTGCTCCGGGAGAACGGCCCGGCCAACATCAGCACCGACATGAGCTGGTCGGAGGCGATGGCGATCTTCACCCAGGGCCAGGCTGCCTTCTACCCCGAGGCCAACTCGCTCTACAAGAACGCCACCGACCCGGGCAAGTCGAAGGTCTCCGAGACCGTCGGGTTCGCACCGTTCCCGGCCGGCCCGGCCGGCTCGAAGCCGTACAACATCCCCTCCTGGGGCCTGGCCGTGAACGAGGCCTCGGAGAACCAGACCAACGCCTGGAAGTTCATCGAGTGGGCGGCCGGCAAGCAGCAGACGCTGGAGCAGCAGAAGGCCGGCGTGCCCGGTGCCCGCACCTCCGTCTGGGACAACCCGGAGGGCATCGCCACCTACCCGAAGGACATGGCCGACGCGATCACCGTGAGCCTCGCCAACGGCGTGGGACACGACCGACCGGTGGTCGAGCGGGTCGCGCAGGCCCGGGAGATCGTCGGACAGCCGATCGTCGACGCCATCACCGGTAAGGACGCGGCTGCGGCGGCCGACGCCGCAAACGAGGGTTTCCAGAAGTTCCTGGACGACGAGGCCCGCTAAGTCCGAGCGCGGGGGTGGCGGGGCCGCCGGCCCCGCCACCCCCGCCCGGCCTCCCCACCACGGAGATCTGATGCCAGCAGTCACCGCCCCCAGCAGGGCGCCTCGCAGCGCCTCCGTCATGCCCGACACGCCCGGCTGGGCGCGCTGGGCCAACGACCATCGCAAGTGGCTCTTCGCGGCCCCGGCCATGGCCTTCGTCGCCGCGCTGATCATCTTTCCGCTCGCCTGGACCGGCTACCTCAGCCTCACCGACTCCTCGGGGTCGGTTCGAGCGGAGTCGGAGTTCATCGGATTCCAGAACTACGTCGACGTCCTCGGTGACACCGACCGCTTCTGGCCAGCCGTGGGGCGGACCGCCGCGTTCACCGGCGTCGCGCTCTTCTTCGAGGTCGTCCTCGGCATGGCGATCGCGTTGCTGCTGTGGCGGCCGTTCCGGGGCGAGAAGTGGGTCCGGGTCGCCATCCTGCTGCCGCTGGTCGCCACCCCGGTGGCCGTCGGCATGATGTGGCGCCTCATCTTCGACCCGAACATCGGCATGGCCAACCAGGTGCTCGGTTGGCTCGGCATCGGCCCGCAGCCGTGGCTCGCCGGGCAGCACACCGCGCTACCCACCACCATCTTCATCGACATCTGGCAGTGGACGCCGATGGTCGTACTGATCCTGCTCGCCGGGCTGACCTCGCTCTCCGACGAACCGCAGGAGGCGGCGATGATCGACGGGGCCAGTGCCTGGCAGCGCTTCCGGCACGTGACGCTGCCGCTGCTGATGCCCACCGTGATCGTCGCGATCCTGCTGCGCGGCATCGACGCGCTGAAGACCTTCGACATCCTCTACGCGACCAAGGGTCGCGGCGGTGGCTCGTTCAACGAGGTGGAGACCCTCAACGTGTACGCCTACGGCCTGAGCTTCGACTACAACGAGTACGGCCTGTCCTCGACGGTGTTGATCCTGTTCTTCCTGATCATCATCGGCTCGATGTGGGCGCTCACCTCCCGCCGGAAGGGGGCCGACCGATGAAGCCGCGTACCGGATTCCGGGTCTTCCGCACCGTCGCGCTGGTGCTCGTGGTGCTCGCGCTGGTGGCGCCGCTGCTCTGGATGATCGCCGCGTCGTTCAAGACCAACGTCGACATCTACGACTCCGGCAAGTCACTGGTATTCACTCCTACCCTGGACAACTACGACACGGTTCTGCAGCAGGCCAACTACGTCCAGTTCATCGTCAACAGCCTCTGGGTGGCCTTCGCGGCGACGGCGCTGTCGTTGCTGCTGGGCGTGCCGGCGGCGTACTCGATGAGTCGGTTCAACATGCGCAAGTCGGCGCTGGTGGTGCTGATGGCGCGGGTCATTCCCGGCGTCTCGCTGCTGGTGCCCTGGTACTACGTCTTCTCCAACCTGCGCATGGTCGGCGGCTTCAGCGTGCTGATCCTGAGCCACATGTTCGTGTCGCTGCCGCTGATCGTCTACATCATGATGGGCTTCTTCGACGGACTGCCGGACGAGTTGGAGGAGGCCGCGCTCGTCGACGGCCTGACCCACATCGGCGCGTTCCGGCGGATCACCCTGCCGCTGTCCGTCCCCGGCATCGCCACCGCCGGCATCCTGTCCTTCATCTTCTCCTGGAACAACTTCATGTTCGCCCTGGTGCTCTCCGGCGCGGACACGAAGACGCTGCCCGTGGCGATCTTCGACTTCGTCGGCTACGCCAGCATCGACTGGGGCGGGCTGATGGCGGCGACCACAGTGGTCACCCTGCCGATCATGGTGATCGCCCTGTTCGTGCAGAAGTACATCGTCTCCGGGCTCACCGCCGGCGCGACGAAGGGCTGAGCCGACCATGACGACCATCACCCGCGTCGAGACCTTTCTCGTCGCACCCCGCTGGCTGTTCGTCCGGGTGGAGACCGACGACGGCATCGTCGGCTGGGGCGAGGCGACCTGCGAGGGCCGCTCCGAGACCGTACGCACCGCCGTGGAACAGCTCAGTGAGCTGCTGATCGGCCGGGACGCGCTGCGCATCGAGGACCACTGGCAGGTGATGACCAAGGGTTCCTTCTACCGGGGTGGCCCGATCCTGGCCAGCGCCGTCGCCGGCCTGGACCAGGCCCTGTGGGACATCGCCGGCAAGCGGTACGGCGCACCCGTGCACCAACTGCTCGGCGGGCCCGTCCGGGACCGGATCCGGGTCTACGGCTGGGTCGGCGGCGACGAACCCGAGGAGGTCCGGGACCAGATCGCCGCCCGGGTGGAGGCGGGGCTCACCGCCGTGAAGATGAACGCCTCCGGGCGGATGAGCCCGCTCGCCTCCGTCGCCGAACTCGACGCGGTGGTGCGGCGGGTGGCCGCCGCCCGCGAGGTGCTCGGCGAGCACCGCGACGTGGCCGTCGACTTCCACGGCCGGTTCACCCTGGCCAACGCCCGCCGCGTGGCGCCGCTGCTGGAGCCGTACCGGCCGCTGTTCCTGGAGGAGCCGGTGGTGCCGGAGAACTCCCACCTGATCGGCGAGTTCGTCCGCTCCACCAGCACGCCCGTGTCCACGGGGGAGCGGCTCTACAACCGCCAGGAGTTCCTGCCGGTGCTCCAGGCCGGCATCGCGGTGGCCCAGCCGGACCTCGCGCACGCCGGCGGCATCACCGAGGTACGCAAGATCGCCGCGCTGGCGGAGGTCTACGACGTGCAGCTCGCACCGCACTGCCCGCTGGGACCGATCGCGTTGGCCGCCTGCCTCCAGGTCGGTTTCGCCACCACGAACTACCTGATCCAGGAGCAGAGCATCGGCATCCACTACAACCTCGGCGCCGAGGTGCTCGACTACTGCGTCGACCAGCAGCCGCTGAGCTTCGTCGACGGGTACGTGCAGCGGCTCACCGCGCCGGGGCTGGGCATCGAGATCGACGAGCAGGCGGTACGGGCGGCCGACAAGCGTGGCCACGCCTGGCGCAGCCCCACCTTCCGACACCCCGACGGCTCATACGCGGAGTGGTGATGATGACCCTGGACCTCACCGCCCAACTCGCCGCGACCCGCCTGCTGGCGATCATCCGTGGCACCGACACCGACGCCGCGATCGCGGCCGGTACCGCCCTGCTGGCCGAGGGGGTGTCGATCATCGAGGTGGCGCTGACCACTCCCGGTGCGCTGCGGGCCGTCGAGGCGCTCCGGGCGGCTGCGCCGCCGGGCGGCCTCGTCGGTGCCGGCACGGTGCTCACCAGCGCCGACGTGGCCGACGTGGCCGCGGCCGGTGCCCAGTTCGTGGTCACCCCGGCCGTGGTCGAGTCGATCGGCGAGGCGGCCCGTCGCGGTCTGCCGGTTGCCGCCGGCGCGCTCACCCCCACCGAGGCGTACGAGGCGGTGCGGCGGGGCGCCAGCGCGGTCAAGCTGTTCCCGGCGTCGGTCGGCGGGCCGGCGTACCTGCGGGCGGTGCGCGACCCGTTCCCGGACATCCCGTTCGTCGCCGTCGGCGGGGTGGGGTTGGCCGAACTGCCCGCCTACCTGGCGGCCGGGGCGATCGCGGTCGGCGTCGGCGGCCCGCTGGTGGGCGACGCCGCGTCCGGCGGCGACCTCGACGCCCTGCGCGAGCGGGCCCGCGCCCACCTCGCGGTGGTCGGTGCCCCGGCGGCGTCATGAGCGGAGTCGACCTGCTCACCGTGGGCGAGGCGCTGGTGTCGCTGCGCTCGTCCGGGCCGCTTCTCGCCGGCGGGCCGCTGAGCATGCACCTGGCCGGCGCGGAGTCGAACGTGGCGATCGGCCTGGCCCGGCTCGGCCACCGGGCCGCCTGGGTCGGTCGGGTCGGCGGGGACGAGTTGGGTGAGTTCGTGCTGCGCCAGCTGCGGGCGGAGGGCGTCGACACCACCGCCGTGCGCCGGGATCCGGCCCGCCCCACCGGCCTGATGTTCCTGGAACGGCGCACCGCCGACGTGTCCCGGGTGCAGTACCACCGGGCCGGTTCGGCGGGCTCGGCGTTGACCGTGGACGACCTGCGCGGCCCGCTCGCCGCCGGCCCCCGGATGGTGCATCTGACCGGCATCACCCCGGCGTTGTCCGACAGCGCCCGCGAGGCTGCCGGCTGGGCGGCGCGGGCGGCGGCCGACGCGGGCATCCCGGTCTGTCTCGACGTGAACCACCGGGCCGGACTGTGGTCCCGGGAGGCGGCCCGCGCGACCCTGTTCCCGCTGGCCGGGTACGCCTCGGTGGTCGTCGCCTCCACCGACGAGCTGGACCTGGTCGCGCAGGCCGGCGCGGACGAGGCCGCCGCGGCCGCCGGCCTGCTCCGCCGGGGGGTGCGGACGGTGCTGGTCAAGCTCGGCGCCGACGGCGTCCGGGCGTACACCGCCGAGGGGGTCAGGCACGTGGCGGCGGTACCCGTGACCGCCGTGGACACTGTCGGTGCCGGCGACGCGTTCACCGCCGGCTACCTCTCCGGGCACCTGGACGGGTTGGACCTCGTCGACCGGCTCGGACGCGCGGTGACCCTCGGGGCGTTCGCGGTCGCCGGTCACGGCGACTGGGAGGGCCTGCCCCGCCGCGACGAGTTGTCCCTCATCACCGGCAGCGCCGCCGGCACCACCCTCCGCTGAGCACATCCTGCGAGAAAGGCACCCCTCGTGAAGATCGTCGCTGCCGACGTCATCGTCTCCAGTCCGGACCGCAACTTCGTCACCTTGAAGATCACCACAGAGGACGGCATCACCGGGCTCGGCGACGGCACCCTCAACGGACGTGAACTCTCCGTGGCCTCGTACCTGCGCGATCACGTGGTGCCGCTGCTGCTCGGGCGGGACGCGCACCGCATCGAGGACGCCTGGCAGTTCCTCTACCGCTCGGCGTACTGGCGGCGGGGGCCGGTCACCATGGCCGCCATCGCCGCGGTCGACGTCGCGCTCTGGGACATCAAGGCCAAGGCCGCCGGCATGCCGCTCTACCAGCTGCTGGGCGGTGCGTCGCGGACCGGGATCATGGCGTACGGCCACGCCTCCGGGCGCGACCTGCCGGAGCTTTTCGACTCCATCCGCGCCCACCTCGACCAGGGCTTCCGGTCGATCCGGGTGCAGACCTCGGTGCCCGGCATCAACGCCGTCTACGGGGTCGCCACCCAGACCAGCGCCGACGGCAAACGGTACGACTACGAGCCGGCCCAGCGCATCCCACTGCCGGCCGAGGAGGACTGGGACACCCGCGCGTACCTGCGGCACCTGCCCGACGTCTTCGAGGCGGTCCGCAACGAGTTCGGCCCGGAGCTGCCCCTGCTGCACGACGGTCACCACCGGATGACCCCGATCCAGGCCGCCAAGCTGGGCAAGGCCCTCGAACCGTACGACCTGTTCTGGCTGGAGGACTGCACCCCGGCGGAGAACCAGCAGGCGCTGCGGCTGGTCCGTCAGCACACCACCACGCCGCTGGCCATCGGCGAGGTCTTCAACACCGTCTGGGACTACCAGACGCTGATCTCCGAGCAACTGATCGACTACGTCCGTTCCGCCGTCACCCACACCGGCGGCATCACCGCCATGCGTAAGCTGCTCGACTTCGCCGCCCAGTACCAGATCAAGTCGGGCATCCACGGCCCCACCGACATCTCACCGGTGGGGATGGCCGCCGCGCTGCACCTGGACCTGGCCATCCACAACTTCGGCATTCAGGAGTACATGCGGCACGGGTCGCTCACCGACGAGGTGTTCCGCCAGTCGTTCACCTTCACCGACGGCTACCTGCACCCCGGAGAGCAGCCCGGCCTCGGCGTGGAGCTGGACTCCGAGGCCGCCGCGCGGTTCCCGTACCAGCCGGCGTACCTGCCGTTCAACCGGCTCAAGGACGGCACCGTCCATGACTGGTGACCTGCCGACCCGGCACGTCGTGGTGATGGGCGTGTCCGGCGCGGGAAAGACGACCGTGGCCCGTGGCGTCGCCGCGCTCACCGGGATGACCTTCGCCGAGGCCGACGAGTTCCACTCGGCGGCCAACGTGACCCGGATGCGGGCCGGCGTGCCGCTGGACGACGAGGCGCGCTGGCCGTGGCTGCGCGCCCTGGCCGACTGGATGGCCGCGCGCCACCGGGAGGGCGTCTCGACCGTGCTGGCCTGCTCGGCGCTCCGCCGCTCCTACCGCGACCTGCTGCGCGAGGGCCCGCCGAGGGTGGATTTCGTGCACCTGGACGGGCCGACGGAGGTCATCCGGGAGCGGATGTCGCTGCGCGCCGGGCACTACATGCCGGCGAGCCTGCT
Organism: Micromonospora phaseoli; assembly: GCF_900109115.1. Classification (GTDB taxonomy): domain Bacteria; phylum Actinomycetota; class Actinomycetes; order Mycobacteriales; family Micromonosporaceae; genus Micromonospora; species Micromonospora phaseoli. The sequence continues at coordinate 29,813 of NZ_FNYV01000004.1, read as the reverse complement.
CGACTCGCAGACCGCCACCCTGGAACCGTTGTGGCCGCAGGAGCAGGGTTTGGTCCTCGACCTCCAGCTGCCCTCGGACGTGCTGGCCGCCGCCGCGGTCGACCGCCTGGGCCTGCCGGTGCTCGGTACGCCGACGCCGGCCGCTCAACCGCAGCCGTAGCCGCCTGACCGTCTGCCGGCACCCCACCCGCCGCACAGATCCTGATACGGAACCGCCCCCCGGGGCCCGCCTCGGAGGGCGGTTCCGTACCAGGATTCGGGTCCGGGTGGGGCAGTTTTCGTGTTTCGGGGGTTGCCGGCAGGTCTAAGGGTGACCATCAGACGCAGCGCGACGGCATTCGACGGCAGGTGGGCGGGGCGTGCGGGAGACAGCGGTTGACCCGATTGTCAGCGGCGACGATGCCGGCCTGGCCGAGCAGGTGTGGCGCAACGCGGCGGAGGATCCGGACGCGGTGCAGTTCGTCCGCCCGGATCCGGATCCCCGGTCGTGGCCGGTCCGTCGTTCCGGGCGTGGCGGCGCCCTGCCGGTGACCTGTCGGCAGTTCCGCGACGACGTGTCCGCCGTGGCCCGAGGTCTGCTCGCCGCCGGAGTCGCCCACGGCGACCGGGTCGGACTGCTCAGCCGTACCCGCTACGAGTGGACGCTCGTCGACTACGCGCTCTGGGCGATCGGCGCGGTGACGGTGCCGATCTACGAGACCTCCAGCGCCGAACAGATCAGTTGGATGCTCGCCGACTCCGGCGCGGTCGGCGCTGTCCTGGAGACCGCCGACCACCTGGTCACGGTCGAGGGCCTGCGCCGCGACCTGCCGGCGTTGCGGCAGACCTGGCGCATCGATGCCGGCGACCTCATCGCGCTGGCCGCCCAGGGACGTGCCGTCAGCGCCGGCGACCTCGACGCCCGCCGCCGCGCGGTCTCCGGCGCCGACATCGCCACGATCGTCTACACCAGCGGCACCACCGGTCCACCGAAGGGCTGCGTGCTGCGGCACCGCAACATCTCCGCCGACATCGGCAACGCCACCGCCGTGTTACCGGAGCTGCTCCATCCGGGCGCGTCGACGGTGCTCTTCCTGCCGCTCGCGCACGCCTTTGCCCGGCTCATCCAGGTCGGCATGGTGCATACCCGCGCCACCATGGTGCACAGCGCCGACGTCTCCGGGGTCCTCGACCAGCTGCGCCGGTTCCGGCCGACCTTCATCCTCGCCGTGCCCCGGATGTTCGAGAAGCTGCACGACCAGGCACGGCAGAGCGCCGAGGACGCCCACCGGAGATGGTTGTTCACATTCGCCGAACGGGTGGCCCTGCGCTACAGCCGGGCCCTGGACACCGGGGCCGGACCGGGGCTGCCGCTGCGCCTGGCGCACCTGGTGTGCGACCTCGCCGCGTACCGCCGGTTGCGCGCTGCTCTCGGTGGACGGTGCCGGCTGGCCATGGTGGGCGGCGCCCCGCTCGGTGAGCGGCTGGGACACTTCTTCCGGGGGGTGGGCATCACGGTGCTGGAGGGGTACGGGTTGACCGAGACGTCGCCGGCGTTGACGGCCAACCTGCCGACGGCGTTGCGGATCGGCACGGTCGGCCGGCCGTTGCCCGGGGTACGTATCCGTATCGCCGACGACGGGGAGGTCCACGCCCGGGGCGAGGTGGTGTTCACCGGTTACTGGAACAACCCGGAGGCGACCCGGGAGGCGCTGACCGACGACGGGTGGCTGCGAACCGGTGACCTCGGCCAACTCGACGACGACGGCTACCTGCGGATCACCGGGCGGGCGAAGGAGATCATGGTCACGGCCGCCGGCAAGAACCTCGCGCCCACGCCGATCGAGGAGAACATCCGGGCGCATCCGCTGGTCAGCCAGGTCATGCTGGTGGCCGATGGTCGTCCGTACGTCTCCGCGCTGGTCACGGTGGACCCGCAGGCATGGCAACGGTGGCGGGATCGGCACGGGCATCCCGGGGCGTCGGTGTCCCAACTGCGCGACAGCCCGCAGTTGCGCAACGAGATCCAGGACGCGGTCGACCGGGCCAACCGGAGCGTCTCCCATGCCGAGCAGGTCAAGACCTTCCAGATCCTGCACCGGGACCTCACCGAGGCCGACGGCGAACTCACCCCCACCCTCAAGGTCAAGCGCAAGACGGTGGAGGACCACTTCGCCGACGACGTCGCCGCCCTGTATCGCGGCCACTGAGCGGACCGCCGGCCCGGCCGTCCACCCCATGGCGTACGCCGGTGATGTTGTCAACCGTCAGGCGGACGGGGCGGCCATGGTTGTCCGACAGTTGTTTGATCGTTTCCGGTCTACGGTTCACGCACTTGCTGCCCCCGGAGGATCAGATGTGCGTCGACACGGCCATCCGAGCTGATATCAGAGTTTCCATCCAGGACCGTCGCGCGTCCGACCGGGCTGCCGGCCACCTCGCCGTCGGCGTGCTGATCGACGGCGACCAGGTGCTCGTACCCAACCCGCCCAAGGAACTGCTCGACCCGCACGCCGACCTGGAGGTGGTCGTCTTCCCGGCAGGTCTCCAGACGCGGCTGCCCGTCGAGGTGGCCCCGGTGTGGAAGTGGCGGCGCTTCGCCCTGACCGACGCCGCGCCGCTGGCCGTGATCGCCTCCCTGGGCCGGACCTCCGGCTACAGCGCGCAGATCGGACGGGCCGACGCCACCGACCTGGCCAAGGCGATCGACGGCGCCGGTGGCGACCTGTGGGAGGCGCTGCGCCGGCAGCAGGTCGTCGGCGCAGACGTGCACCTCGTCGACGACGACCTGCTGCGCCGCGCCGGCGAGCTGGAACACGCACAGCGGGAGCCGCGGGTGGCGGAGCACCGGTTCGGCTCGCTGCGTGAGTTGACCGGCGGCTTTTGCATCCTGTTCTGCTTCTGCGAGCCGCACGGCTCACGATGACCGCCGCGACCGTACCCCCGAGCGGGCCGTCCCGCCGCGACGTGCCGGTCGCGGTGGCGGTCTGGCTGCTCGACCTGGCGTTGTTCTCCACCGCCGGAACCGACCTCGCGGGCGCCGGTGATCCCGGTGTCTCCACCGCCGGACTACTGGCCTTCGCCACCCTCGGCCCCGTCGCCCTGCTCTGGCGACGACGCTCGCCGGTCGCGGTCTTCGCGGTGGTGTGGGCGCTCGGTCTCGTCGGCACCGCCCTGGTCCCCGGCTACCAGCCGGTGCTCGGCGTGTTGGTCGCCCTCTACGCGGTGGGTGCTCACGCGCCGGCCGCCCGCGCCTGGGTCATCGTCCCGGCGCTCGCGCCCTACCTGGTCATCGCCGCCAACGAGGCGTGGCTGGCCGGCCGGGACGACGCCGGTCGGCGCACCGCCGTCTTCATCGGCCTCACCCTCGTCTACGTCCTGATCGTCGCCGGCACCTGGGCGCTGGGCTGGTGGGCGGGGAGCAGCCGACGCCGCCTCGCCACCGCCGAACGGCTCCGGGCGGTCGAGGCGCAACGCGCGGTGGCCGACGAGCGGGCCCGCATCTCCCGCGAGCTGCACGACATCGTCGCCCACACGGTGACGGTGATGCTGTTGCAGGCCGGCGGCGCCCGGCGCGTCCTGGGCACCGACCCCGACCGGGCCGGCCAGGCGTTGGTCCACATCGAGCAGGCCGGGCGCCAGGCCGTCGAGGAGCTTCGGCGGATGCTCGCCGTCATCGCACCCGGCGACACCACCGCGCCCGACGATCCCCGGCACCCGGGGCCCGCCGAGATCGGCGAACTGGTGGCCGGGATGCGCGCCGGCGGGCTGCGGGTGAGCCTCACCGTCGACGGCGAGCCCCGGCCGGTGGACCCCAGCGTGGGCCTGGCCGCCTACCGGACGGTCCAGGAGGCGCTGACCAACGTGGTCCGGTACGCCGGCCCGCAGGCGGGCGTCACCGTCCGGCTGGCCTGGGCCGACCAGCTGGAGGTGGAGGTACGCGACACCGGCGGGGACGGCGGCGTACCGGACGGACCGCTCTCCACCGGCCGTGGGTTGGCCGGTCTGCGCGAGCGGGTGGCGGTCGCCGGTGGCGAGTTGACCGCCGCACCCGTGGCCGGCGAGGGCTTCCGGGTCCGTGCCCGGCTGCCGTTGCCGCCGGTCGAGGCGGCGGTGGCCGGGTGATCCGGGTGCTGCTCGCCGACGACCAGCCGCTGGTGCGCTCCGGGATCGCCATGCTGCTCGCCGCCGAGGCGGACATCGAGGTCGTCGGCGAGTGCGCCGACGGGGCCAGCGCCGTCGAGCTGGCCGGCCGGGAGCGGCCCGACGTGGTGCTGATGGACGTGCGGATGCCGGGCACCGACGGCGTCACCGCCACCCGGGACATCACCGCCGCCCAGGCCGGGGTGCGGGTGCTGGTCCTCACCACCTACCACGTCGACGACGCGGTACGCGCCGCGTTGCTGGCCGGCGCCTCCGGGTTCCTGCTGAAGGACGCCGTCCCCGACGAGCTGACCATGGCGGTCCGGGCGGTCGCGGCCGGTGAGGCGTGGCTGGACCCGGCGGTGACCCGGAAGCTGCTGACCGAGTTCGCCACGCTCGGCGAGCACCGCCGACCCACCACCGGCGAGCTGGGGCGGCTCACCGACCGGGAGCGGCAGGTGCTGGTGCAGATGGCGCACGGACTGTCCAATGCGGAGATCGCCGTCCGGCTGCACATCGGTGACGCGACGGTGAAGACCCACGTCGGGCGGGTGCTGATGAAGCTCGGACTACGGGACCGGGCCCAGGCCGTCGCCGCCGCCTACCGGGGTGGGCTGATGCCGCCACCCGGTTGACCGTCGGTGCCGTCGCTCGTCGCCGCGCCGGTGTCGCCGCCCGCCGGTCGGCGGGTGCTGTCGCCGGCCCGCGCCGCCCAGCCGGTGGTGATCAACAGCAGGGCGGCGCTGTAGGTCGACATCACCAGCACGCCGTGCCCGGGCACCGTCGTCCCGGCTGCGCCGACCCCGATGAGCAGGTCCGAGACCAGGAACAGCGCACCACCGATCGCGACCCGCCGGTTGACGCCGACCGCGACCGCCGCCATCAGGCTCAACGCCAGGCTGTACCCGAGCACGGGCAGTCGCAGCGGGCCCAGCTGCGACCACAGCAGTGCGTTGGCCGCCGCCCACAGTGCCAGGTACCCCGCCATTGCCGCCAGGCGCGGTCGCCGGTGACCGACGAACGCGGTGATGAGCGCCAGTTGGGTACCGAGGAAGCAGCCCATCCCGATCAGGAACGCGGTGTCGGACGGCACCAGCAGCGCGACATCCCCGGCGGTGGCGAAGACCAGCCCGACCGCGACCGGGCCGGTGCGTCCGTGGGCCCACCACAGCCAGGCCAGCAGCAGCGGCGCCAACAGCGGCTTGGCCAGCCACTGCACCGCGGTGGCGGAGGTGGCGACCGCGACCAGTTCGATGCACGCCACCGCCACGAACGTCCACAGCAGCGCCGTCTTCGGTCGCGGCCGACCCGTTCGCCGATGGCCCCATGCCGGGCCGGCAGGCGGGTCGGAGCGGTCCTTCGGGCCGGTCTGGAGGTGTCGGCCGCTCACCGGGTCGGCTTGCGGTGCTGGGCGGTTCATCGGGCCGGCTGCCAGCCGGGGCGGCGCAGCAGGTAGCCGAGCCGGTGCCGCCAGGTCGTCGCGGTGCGCAGGTCCCGCCAGATCGCCGCGTACTCGTGGGTGGCCACCCGCAGCGGATTGTAGGTGCCGATGTTCTTGGTCAGGCCGTACCGGACGGCGGCGCCCTCCGGCTGGAAGGTGCCGAACAGCCGGTCCCAGATGATCAGGATTCCGCCGTAGTTGCGGTCCAGGTACTCGGCGTTCGAGCCGTGGTGCACCCGGTGGTGCGACGGTGTGTTGAAGAGGAGTTCGATCGGCCGGGGCAGCACGTTGATCCGCTCGGTGTGCAGGAAGAACTGGTACAGCAGGCTGATCGACTGCTGAAGGAAGATCATCCACGGTGGAATGCCGATCAGGGCCAGACCCAGCCAGAAGGGCAGTGACGTCATCGGCGTCCAGCTCTGCCGCAGGGCGGTGGAGAAGTTGAAGAAGACGCTGGAGTGGTGCACCACGTGTCCGGCCCAGAAGATGCGGACCTCGTGGTGTGCCCGGTGGAACCAGTAGTAGGCGAAGTCGTCGGCGAAGAAGAGCAGCACCCACACCCACCAGTCGGTGGGGGACAGCTGGAACGGCGAGATGGTGTACGCGAGGGCGTACAGGCCGATCGTCAGCAGCTTCCAGGGCACACCGATGACCTGGCTGCCGGCACCCATGGTCAGACTGGTGGCGGTGTCGCGGGCCTCGTAACCACGCTCCGCGTCGTCGGGCGCGAACCGGTACGACAGCGCCTCGACGGTGATCAGCAGCAGGAACGCCGGTACGGCGTAGAGCACGGCGGGGATCATGCTCGGCTGTCCTTTCTGGTGGGGGCGGTGAGCGCGGCGGTGAGCAGGGATCTGGCCTGCTCGGCGGCCTCGGCGTCGCGACCGGCGGCGATGGCGTCGGCCAGCCGACGGTGCCCGGTGACGTCGAGCAGTTCGGCGGCGCGTCGTGCCGGCGGCACCTCGGCCACCGCCAGGGCGCCGGCCACCAGGCTGTTGAAGGCCAGCAGGTACGCGGTGTTGCCGCAGCCCTGCAGGATCTGTCGCCACAGGGCGATGTTGGCCTCACCCATCGCCGTCAGATCGGGCGCGAGGTCGGCGAAATCCTCGACCGTCTGCACGATCCGTCGGCGTGCCGTGGCGTCGGCGCGTCGAGCGCAGAGCCGGGCGGCGTCCACGCCGATGCAGGCCCGCATGTCCATCATGTCGCGGACCAGCGTGGCGACCGGGAGGACGTCGCCGGACTGCACCAGCGACAGGGCGAGGTCCAGGCCGGCGTGCACCTGCCAGTCCAGCACCCGGGTCGCCCCGCCCTGGCTGACCCGGACCAGGCCCAACTGCTGTAGGCGGCGCAGGGCCTCGCGTACGGCGTGCCGGTTGACCTGGAACGCCGCGGCCAGTTCCCGCTCACCGGGCAGGGGGTCGTCGGTGCGGTAGTCGCCGCTGACGATCGCGTCGCGCAGTTGACCGAAGACGAGGTCGGAGACGGAGGCGCGGACGACGGGGACGAATGCCATGCCGGCAGTGTGGCGGAGGGCACATCCACTCGTCAACTGGTTGGACCAGCTCCGGTTCGGTGGCGACACGCCCGGCACGCTGTGGCACAGGCGTCGCTCTGGGTTAGGGTGCGTGCGCAGATGGTGGTGGTCGGGCACGTGGAGGTGCCGGTGACGAGTCGACGGCGTGGCCGCCTCGGCCACGCCGCGCTACGGCTGGGATTCCTGACCGTGGTCGCTGGCGTGTCCTGGTGCGCCTACGACATGGCGACGACGATTCCCGCGTACGCCGCCGAGCAGCCGCCGGCTACCGGAGAGCAGCCGGCGCGCAGCCCGGGCCGGGCGGCCACACCCGCTACCGACCTGATCCGCGCCATCCTCGCCCCTGTGCTCGCCCCCGACCGGCCGCAGGGCGAACCCTCCCGGCCGGCAGCACCGGTCGAGCAGGCGCCACCGGTGGACGACACACAGGGGGAACGGGTCGCACCGCCCGCCAGCCCGCCGGCCCCGGTCGAACCCGGGCCGCCGTCCACCGAAGCGCCCGCGCCGGTTCCGGTTCCGCCGTCCGAGCGCACCCCGACTCACGCCGCGCCGGCACCTGCCGGCCGGTCACCTGTGGGGCCGGAGCCGACGGCACCTCCCGTCGCCCGTGGCCCGTCCGCCGATGAGCCGACGCCGCAGCGGCGCTCCGAGTCGCGCTCCCCGGTCGACGAGGAGCAGGTGCGCGACGCGGTGGCGCGGCTCGTCGCGCCGGTGGCCGCCACCCTGGGCCCGCTGGCAGAACCGCTCATCGCCGCCCTGAGCCAACTGCTGGATCCCGCGTCGCCACTGCTCGACTCGATCGTGGCCGATCTCGATCCGATCCTGCAGGAGCTGACACCGGTCCTCGGCCCGCTCGATCCGATACTCGACCTCTTGGATCCTGTCGTCACCCTGCCTCAACCGGCCCCGATCCCGCCCGACCCGGACCCGGTGCCGCAACCCACCCCGGTTCCCACGTCGCCGCCGGTGACGGTGCCACCGGCTGACGTCGTGTCGCCGGTCGACGGGGTGCCGCCGGCCGAACCGGACCGCACCGGCGTGGTGCGACCCGTCCGGGCCGATGTGGGCACCGCCCCCTTCGGGTCAGCTCCTTCGGCGGCAGCGGGGCCCCGAGTCGGGGCGGATACCGCCGACAGCACGACGAACAGCGCGGACGGGCAGACCGAGCGCGCTCCGGGTCAGCCGCCCGTCTCGCCCGCGCCCGGCACCGGCGGCGTCGATTCGAGCCCGACCTCCCACAGCGGCACCGCCGACGCCGTCGTGGCCGGCTGGGCGCCGCCTCCGGCCAGCGGCCGGGTGACCCGACCCGCCCGTACTCGGCATCGCCCCTCCCGATGCCCACGCCCGCGGAGCAGACCGGCCTGACCGCGAGGGACGTGATGCGCCGCGCCGCCACGACCGTGGTGGCCGGCCGGCTCGCCCGATGCCGGGTGTCGTACCCGGTTGCCCGTCACCGCCCCGTCCGCCGCCCGCGCTCGTCCGCGCGGCCCGGCCGGACCCTGCCTCGCTGACTTTCGTCTCATCAGGAGTTCTCATGCCCGTCTCCCTGCCGGTCAACCGCGCCCGATGGTGCGACATCGACTGGATCGTCGACCTCGTCACCGCCACCGCCGTCCCGACCCCCCTCGGGTCGTGGCTCGTCTCCGACCAGCGGAAACGGCCCGGGATGATCGCCGCGGTGGCCCGAATCTGGGTCGAGCACGCCCTGCTGTTCGGTGACGCGTTCCTGCTCAAGGACGGCACCGCCGCCACAGTCTGGTTCCACCGGTACCGTCCGATTCCACCGCCGCCCCGCTACGACGAGCGACTCGACGACGCCTGCGGCGACCACGCCGTACGCTTCCGCCGGCTTGAGCACATGCTCGCCGCGCGGCGGCCCGACGAGGCACACAACCACCTCGCCTTCCTCGCCGCGCCGCCGGATGTCGACCGCGCCGGCCAGGCCGCCGCGGTCCTCGCCGGCAGTCACCGGTGGATGGACAACCTCGGGCTGCCGACCTACGCCGAGGTGCACAGCAAGGCCGACCTGCGCCTGTACCGCCGGCTCGGCTACCGCAACCTGCACCGGGTGTCGCGGCCCGACGGAGCTGCGGTCGAACTCCTCTGGCGGGCCGCGCCATCGTTCCGGGGCGTCAACACGAGCCGGCCGCCGCAGCAACTGGACTCCGGCGGGGCGGGCCCGCTGCCTCGCCTGGCGGTGATGGCGGATCCAGGCGGAGGTGCGCCGCTCTGCTGTTGACCTGTCGCGCCGCCACGCGGTCCGGTGCGGGCGGGACGGCACTCGTCGGCCCGCCCGTACCGCACCACACTCGGCGCGGGTGTCGACTGCGTGCCCGGCCCCTCACAGCTCGGGAAGCATCGGCATCTCCGGCCCGGTGTCGTGGTTGAGCAGCGCCGCACGGGTCACCGCCGCCGATCCGAAGCGCTCCCGGACCGCGTCCATCGCGGCGTCCAGGTCCGCCGCCGGGTCGGGCTGCCAGGACAGCGGCAGTTGAACGTGCCCGTCGCCGAGATTGCCGACGGCCACGCCAATCAGCGTGACACCCCGTCGGTCGATCTCGGGAAGCGCCACGCGCAGCAGCGTCCGGGCCGTGCGGAGCACGGTGACCGTGTCCGCGGTCGCCTTGGCCAGGGTGCGGGAGCGGGTGGCGCGGGTGTAGTCGGCGTAGCGCAGCCGCAGGGTGATCGTCCGCCCGGTGCGGGCCGCCGCCCGCATCCGGCGGGTGACCCGGTCGACCAGACCGGCGAGGATCGCGTCCAACTCGGCGGGCTGGTGCCCGGTCCGGGCCAGTGCGTGCTGGGCACCCATCGACCCGCGCCGCCGACCCACCTGCACCGTGCGGGGATCCCGATTGTGTGCCAGGGCGTGCAGGTGGCGGCCGGCACCGCCGCCGAGCAGCGATATCAGGGTCGCCTCGCCGAGCCGGGCGACGTCACCGACCGTGCGGATCCGGTGCGCGCGGAGCTTCTCGGCGGTCACCGGCCCGACGCCCCACAGCCGCTCGACGGGCAGCGGGTGCAGGAAGGTCAACTCCCCGTCGGGCGGCACGACCAGCAGTCCGTCCGGCTTGGCCACGCCGCTGGCCACCTTGGCCAGGAACTTGGTCCGGGCCACTCCGACGGTGATCGGCAGGCCGACCTCCTCGCTGACCGTCCGGCGCAGCCGGGCGGCGATCCCGGCCGGTGGGCCGGCGAGCCGGCGCAGTCCGCCCACGTCGAGGAACGCCTCGTCGATGGAGAGCCCCTCGACCAGCGGGGTGGTCTGTCGGAAGATCTCGAACACCTTCCGGCTGGCCGCGCTGTAGGCGGACATCCGGGGTGGGACGACGACCGCGTCCGGGCAGAGCCGGCGGGCCTGCGCGCCGCCCATCCCGCTGCGCACGCCCCGGGCCTTGGCCTGGTAGCTCGCGGCCAGCACCACGCCACCGCCGACGAGCACCGGTCGATCGCGCAGCCGAGGGTCGTCGCGCTGCTCGACCGAGGCGTAGAACGCGTCCAGGTCGGCATGCAGGATGGTGGCCTCGCCCGACACGCGACCATCATCGCACGGATGTACTAAAACTCGTCGTGGCCTGCGGCGAACTGCTTGGCGATCAGGGCCGACAGGGCGCGGTGCGTCTCCTCGTCGGCCGCCACCAGCAACCCGCCCACCCCGCTGTCCAGCGGCTGCCCGTGGAGGCCGGTGACCACGCAGCCGGCGGCCCGGCACAGGGCGATGCCGGCGGCGAAGTGGACGCTGTCACACATCCGTCCATCGGTGACGTACGCGGCCCGGCGGCCGGCGGCGACCCAGGCCACCGCGAGGGCGGTGGAGACGACGCGGGGCCGGAAAGGCGGCGTGAAGCCCGGATCGGTGAGCAATCGACCGGCCCGGAACGCGGGCGCGTTCGGGAACGGCGGATCGAGGTTGACGTCGACCAGTCCGGATTTGGCCGACGGCAGCAGCGGCTCGTCGGTCCCACCGTGGCGTACCCAGGACCGGGTGCCGTCGGTCCAGAACACCTCGTCGGCGAAGGGGTCGGCGCAGGCGGCCACCGTCGTCGTGCCGTCCACCCGCAGGGCGACGTTCGTTGAGGCGAGCATCGTCCGGGCGGCGAAGTTCAGCGTGCCGCAGAGCGGATCGACCAGCCACACCCGCTGGGCGCCGTCGGGACCGGTGCGCCCGCTCTCCTCGGCCAGCACCCCGTCGTGCGGACGGGCCGCGCCGAGCACGTCGAGGATCTCCCGTTCGGCCTCGATGTCGGCGGCGGTGGCGAAGTCGCCCGAGCCCTTGTCCAGCCGCGCGAGCGCCTTTCCGTAGCAGGTGCGGACCACGGCCGCTCCGGCCCTGGCTGCGGCGACGGCGACGGCGCTATCCGTGATCGACATGCGTTCAGGTTAGGGCCCGCGCCCAAGTGCGTCGGCCCGGCGGGGACGTGGATCCGGTGACCGCCCGGGGGTGTGAGCGAGCGGTCAGCGCTGGGCGGTCGGCGACGGGGGCGCGCTGCCGCCCTGCGGCGCCTCGGTGGCCATCAACTCCACGATCGCCTTCTGGTCGGCCGTCGACGGTAGACCCCAGCCCGGGCGGTACCCGTACACCTCGCGCAGCGGGGTGGCACTGGTCCGCCCGCCGAGAATCTCGACGGAATCGGGGTCGATCAGCCCCGGGTGCTCCACTCCGCACGCCTCGGCGACCTTCACCAGGTCCCGTCGCAGGGTCTTCACGTAGTGCGCGGCGCGGACCGCCTTGGACGCCGGATCCAGACCCCGGGTCAGCCACGCGTTCTGGGTGGCGACGCCGGTGGGGCAGGTGTCGGCGTGGCACTTCTGGGCCTGGATGCAGCCGATCGCCAGCATCGCCTCCCGCCCGACGGCCAGCATGTCGCAGCCGAGCGCGTACGCCACCACGGCGTTGTCGGGCAGTCCGAGCTTGCCGGAGCCGATGAAGACCACCTGCTCGTGCAGGTCGCGCTCGGCGAATATCGGGTAGATCCGGGCGAAGCCCAGCTGGAACGGCAGCGAGACGGAGTCGGTGAAGATCAACGGTGCGGCGCCGGTGCCACCCTCGCCGCCGTCGATGGTGACGAAGTCGACGCCCCGGCCGGTGTCCCGCATCAGGTCGGTCAACTCCGTCCAGAATTCGAGGTCACCGACGGCGGACTTGATGCCAACCGGCAGGCCGGTCTCGGCGGCGAGCAACTCCACCCAGTCGAGCAGGCTGTCGCAGTCGGCGAACTCCGCGTGCCGGGACGGGCTCACACAGTCCTGCCCGACCGGGATGCCGCGGGCCGCGGCGATCTCCGCCGAGACCTTTGCCGCCGGCAGCAGGCCGCCCAGACTGGGCTTGGCCCCCTGGCTGAGCTTGATCTCCAGCGCCCGTACCGGCGCGCCGGCCACCACGTCCTTGAGTCGCGCCAGGTCGAACCTGCCCCGGTCGTCGCGGCAGCCGAAGTACGCGGTGCCGATCTGCAGGATCAACTCCCCGCCGTTGCGGTGGTACCGCGACAGCCCGCCCTCGCCGGTGTTGTGCAGGCAGCCGGCGATCGCCGCACCCCGGTTCAACGCCTCCACCGCCGGGCCGGAGAGCGAACCGAAGCTCATCCCCGAGATGGTCACCACCGACTCCGGGCGGAACGCTCTGGCCCGGTCCCGAGCGCCACCGAGCACCTTCGCGCAGGGCAGCCGCACCTCGTGTCCGGCCGTCGGGGTCGACGCCGGAACCGCCCGACCGAACGTGCGGTGCTTGATGATCGGATAGCCCGCCGTGTGTTCGATGTCGTTGTCGGTGCCGAAACCGAAGTAGTTGTTCTGGCGCTTTGCCGAGGCGTATACCCAGCGGCGCTGGTCGCGGGTGAACGGGCGTTCCTCGTCGTTGCCGGCCACGATGTACTGCCGCAACTCCGGCCCGATCGACTCGAGCAGGTAGCGGGCCCGACCGAGCAGCGGGAAGTTGCGTCTCAGCGCGTGCTCGCGTTGCAGCAGGTCACGGGCGGCGATCGCGGCGAGCGCGGTGACGGCGGCGGGTACGGCGTGACGGGCCCATCTCATCCCGCCACACTTTCCGCTGCCGGACAAGATCAAACGTCGCAGCGCCGCAGCTCAGCGGCGGGTGCGGGACTGCCGCACCAGGCCGCCGGCGCACGCCCGCGCGCAGGCGTTGACCGGGGGTGCTACCAGTGGCAGGGTGTCCGTGACCGACCATCGTGCGTCGCCCGAGGTGGCCGCTCGCCGGCCGCCGGCCACCGCGCTCATCGCCCGGAGCCACCTGCCAGCCGCCCGGTCGGGCGGAGCACCCGTCGGGCCGATGGCGCCACCGGCGGCGGTGACGATAATGATCAGCGTGTCCAGCGGCACCGTCCACCTGCGCACAGCGCGGAAAGCGGCGACATGAGCGGATGGCAGCTCTCCGGCTACACCCCGGTCCGCCGGCTCGGTGCCGGCGCCTCCGGCAGCGTCGATCTCGCCGTCCACGACGCCACCGGTACCCCCGTGGCGATCAAGTACCTGACCGGCAGAATCGACGACGAGCTGTTCCGGGCGGCCTTCCGGGACGAGGCACGGCTACTGGCCGACCTCGACGACCCGTACGTGTGCCGCCTCTACGAGTACGTCGAGGCGCCCGGTGGCGCGGCCATCGTGATGGAGTTGGTCAACGGCGTCTCGCTGCGTCAGATGCTGCGAGCGCAGGGCCCGACGACGCCGGAGTCGGCGCTCTGCGTACTCAAGGGTTCCCTCGCCGGGCTCGCCGCGGCGCACGCCCGTGGCGTGGTGCACCGCGACTACAAGCCGGAGAACGTGCTGGTCACCGCCGAGGGGGCGAGCAAGCTCGCCGACTTCGGCATCGCCATGCCGGTGGGCGCCGACTCCGGTGGCAGTGTCACCGGCACCCCGCGCTACATGGCGCCCGAGCAGTGGACCGGTGCCCCCGCCAGCCCGGCGTGCGACATCTACGCCGCCACCGCGACCTTCTTCGAGTGCCTCACCGGCCACCCTCCGTACGACGGGCGTGACCTGGCCACCCTGCGCCAGCAGCATGCCCGCGCGCCGATCCCCACCACCCCGGCTCCGCGACCGGTGCACGGCCTGCTGCGACACGGGATGGCCAAGCGTCCCGACGACCGTCCACAGCCCGCGCAGGTCTTCCTGGCCACGCTGGAGCAGGTGGCCGCCGGTGCGTACGGAGAGGACTGGGAGCAGCGCGGGCTACGCGAACTGGCTCGACGGGCGGCGCTGCTGGCGGCCCTGTTCCCGTTCCGGGACGGCACCGGCGGCGCCATCAGCGTGGCCAACACGGCGCTCGGCGCGTCCACCGTCCCACCGGCAGGTGAGGGCCCCGGTGCTCTCGTGCCCCGCCGTACCGGACGGGCCCGGGCGGCGCTGGTCGGCAGTGGACTGGTGGTGGCGTTGCTGATCGGCGGGGCCGGGCTCAGCTACGCCGCGAAGGACGATCCACCGGTGGCTGTGGGGACGGCCGCCGAGGCGAGCACGGACCTGGCCGGCGGCATCGCCCCGTCCGGCGGTGCCGCCGCCCCGCCCACGCCGACCGCCACGCCCGACGAGCCAGCGACCGCCACCTCCGGCCCGTCCGGCGGCGACGTCGATCCGAGCGCCGACACCACCGTCTCGGCCATGCCGAGCGTGTCGGTGACGCCCACCGGCAGCGCCCGCGCGACCACCCCGGCACCCAGCCCGTCGACCAGCACCGGCTCCGCACCGCCGCGCGATGTCACCGCGCCCACCGTCGACCGGGTCGCGGCGAGCCCGACCGAGCTGGACCCGACCGGTTGCCCGTTCGGGCCCACGACGAGCACCGTCACCGCGCTCGTCGCCGACGACCGCACGGTCGCGGGCGAGCTGCGGGTCCGCTTCCGTTACACCCTGGAGAAGCGATCGTACGAGCAGAGCATGAGCCCGCTGCGCGGCGGCCAGTTCCGGGGTGTGCTCGGTGAGCTGCCCCGACCTGGCTCCACCACCCGGATCCCGGTGGCGGTCCTCGCCACCGACGCCGCCGGCAACACCACCACCGGCTCCACGGTGTACGTGACGCTCTACTCCTTCTGCACGCCGGGCTGACCGGCTGCCCGCGCGCCCCCAGCACACACCGCCCCACCACGACGCAGGAGACGCAGCCGTGACCCAGCCGGACGACGCCACCGAGGCCCTGCCCACCCAACGGGTACCGGCTGAGCCGGCCGTCAACGTCCCACCCGGTCACACCCCATCACCCGATGCGCCGGCGGACGCGCCGACGGTGTCGCTGGGCGGCGCCGAGCCGACGGTGTCGCTGGGCGGCGCTGAGCCGACGGCGTTCCTGGGCGGCGCTGAGCCGACGGTGTTCCTGGAAGGCGCTGAGCCGACCGTGTCGCTGGGCCGCATCGGGCCGACCCAGGCCGTCGGCGTCACGGCTGCCCTGGGCGCGACCGAGGCCGGACGTACCACGGCGGCCACGGCCGGCGCGCATACCGGTGGGGAAGCGCTCGCCGCGCCGACCGCCGGGCCCGGCGGGGAGCTGCGATTCGGCCCCGGCGTGCCGGTCGCCCCGCCGCCGGCTCCCGCCTGGCCGACGCCGGCGCCGCCACCGCGCCGCAGGTCGGCTTGGCGGCGATTGGTCTCGCTGCTGTCCACTCTGCTCACCCTCGCTCTGCTCGCCGCGGTCGGGCTCTGGATCTGGCAGCGGCTCAGCCCGCTGGAGGTCGTCGAGGTGAATGCGGCCGTGCCCCGCCCCGCCGGTGAGCGGTGCGACGTGAGCATCGACGTGGTCGCCACCGTGCGGACCAACGGCCGCGCGGGCGTCATCGAATACCAGTGGCTGCGGTCCGGCAGCGCACCGGGCGCCCTGCTGACCGAGCGGGTCGGCTGGGGCCAGCGCACCGTCGAGCTGACCCTGCGCTGGTCGTTCAGCGGGGTCGGCAGCACCACCGAGACCGCGACGGTGAACATCGTCGCCCCGTCACCGGTGCAGGCGGCGACCGAGGTCAGCTACGCCTGCCCCCGCTGAGCCGGACGGCACGCAGAGTGCCTGGTCAGAGGTGGCTGACGTCGGTGAGCGCTTCGGCGGCCGCCCAGAGCCGCTCGCCGACGGCCGGATCGAGCGCCTCCCGGCTGAGGCGGGCCTCGGTGACCCTGCCCCGCGTCTCCCAGAGCCCGGACGGCCCGAAGAACTGGCCACCACGCACCTCGGGTCCGGTCGCGGCGAACAGCTGTGGCAGTGCGCCCTGCTCGACATTCTGAGTCGCCAGGAGGCCGACCCGGGCGACCAACTGCCCGACCCGGCCGCGGTGTTCCCAGGCACGCGGAGTCAGGTTGGTGCGGGTGAGACCGGGATGGGCCAGCGCGCTGACGATCGGCGACCCGGCGGCGCGCAGCCGGCGGTCCAGCTCGATGCCGAACACGGTGGTGGCGAGCCTGGACCTGCCGTAAGCGGGAGCGACCCGGGAGCCACGCTCGAACATCAGGTCGTCGAAGTCGAGATGCGCGCTCCTGATGCGCGCTCCTGTGGGTGATCGAGCTGAGATTGACCACCCGCGGCGTCCTCGCGGCGGTCAGGTTGCCGAGCAACAGGCCGGTCAACGCGAAGTGGCCGAGCCCACCCATCCCCGCGCCACCGCGATCGTCGGCGAGCTGAGCATCCGCAGCGCCGAGTTCCGGCGGCTGTGGCCCGGCACGACGTACGCGAGTCGGTCAGCGGCACAAAGACCTTCCGGGTCCCCGAGGCCGGCGACATCGTCCTGGACTGGGACACGTACCCGCTGCCCGGCAGTTCCGGGCCGGTCATGCTGGTCCTCACCGCCGAGCCCGGCAGCGTGGACGCGGACCGGCTGCAGCTGCTGGCGTCGTTGCACGCGACCCGTCCGGCGGTCGTCGGCGGGTCGTCGGTCGGGTAGCTAGCCGGGCAACGTGTCCGACGCGCCGGCCCGGGGCACCAGGACCACCACCGCCGTCTCGGCCGACCGCAGCGCCGCATACGCGTCGAGGTTCTTGTCGATCTTGCGCCAGTGGGCCCACAGCCGTAACCGCTCGTCGCCTGTTGCCGCGTGAGCATGTACCAGCCGCCGCCCTCCGACCAGGTCGACGGTCGCGTCCGGATTCGCCTGCAGGTTGAGCCACCAGGCGGGCTCACCCTCACCCCACCCGTTCATCGCCAGCGAGACCAGGTGCGACCCGTCCTCGACGTACCCGAGGATGACGCTGCGCGGCTGGCCGGTGCGACGGCCGATGGTGGTCAATCGCAGGGTGCCCCAGCCCTTGGCGCCCGGCCGCCACAGTCCGACCCGGCCGCCGGAGAGCCGGTACAGGCTCCGGTGCGTCGACCAGGCCAGATGGATGAACCAGCGCGGCGGAAGCCACGGGTTGCTCGTCCGCTTGCCGACTGACATGCCGACCTCCTACACCTGGACCGCCAGGGTACGAACAGGGCGCCAGCGGCAACCTCGGGCGGCCCCGCGTCCCTCTCGTTCAGTCGGTGGCGGTTTCGAGGTATCCGGTGAGGTAGGCCAGTGCCGCCGCGGCGTCCTCTCCGTCGCCGTGAGGTCTGCGGAGGTCGTCGGTGAAGGCGGCGACATCGGCGAGCACCCACCACCGGTGGTAGAGGGCGATTCCGGCTGGCCTGACCGTACGGCCGGTCGCCTCGGCGTACCCGGCCAGCACGTCGTCGTCGACGTCGAGCGCATCGGTGCCGATCATGTTGGTGAACGCCGCTGTCAACATCCACAAGTCGCGTTCCGGCGGGGCGATCTGCACGGTTGTCCAGTCGATCAGCCGCATGCCGTCGGAGGTGTGCATGACGTTGCCCGGATGGGGCTCGCCGTGGGTGACGACCCAGCCGGGCACCGTGGTTCGGGTGACGTCGACGAGCCGGTCGAAGTCCGCCAACCATCGACGGACACGTGCCTGGTGTCGGATCAGGAGCTTGCGGGCCGGCTCGGCGTGCGGCCCACCGGTCCACGGGTGGTCCAGCGACCGCAACGCCCCGCGCAGCCGTTTCCGGCCGGGTAGCCGCAGGTCGGTCCGCGAGGCGAGGTGCGCGACCACCGGAGTGGCTCCATGCAGGTCGGCGAGGACGGCCACCATCTCGCCCAGCTCGTCGCGTCGGTGCGGGCCGAATTCACCGGCGGTGCCGTCGACCAGGGGGAACACCGACAGGGCGTACCTGGGGGTGAGTCGCCGCAGTAGCGTCCCGTCCGTGGCGGGGATCGCGGTGACGACGAACCCGAGCCCGGCGTCGCGGTGCAGGGAAAGCGCGGTCGTCAAGGACTGCCGCAGACCGTTGCAGAAGTCCCGAGGGCTGGCTTCGCCGGCACGGAGATCGTCGACCTTGACGAACCGGACGATGCCGTTCTGGTCGGTGACGGACCAGTGGTAGCTGCCCGCACCCACCGGTAGGTACTTCGCGGACTCGACCCGCATGTCCCAGCCCTGGAAGAGCGCCGCTGTCAGCTGATCCTCGTCCAGCCCCGTCGGCCTGTCCCGCATGCACGGCATTCTGCCCTGCCTGTCCGATGCGCGATGTGGTGTTTCCGGGCGGCCAACAGCAGGCCGTATCCCACTCGGATCAACATGACCGCAGCCGGGCACGCCAGGGATGGTCAGGGTGGGTCAGGCCGAGCGCCGCATCCAGCCAGCCACGCTCCGCCCGGGACAGCAAGGGCAGTACGCCGGTGAAGTCAGCCTCGTCCTTGTCCCGGGTGTGCTTCGCCTTGAACAACAGCACGACCTCGATGCCCAGGTACGGGATCCCGTCGTCGGAGCGCCGGATGATCTCCCGGTACGGTCGGCGGATCCGCTGCTCGTCGCGGCGACAGACCCATACGTCCCCGTCATGCGGCTCCCGGAAGACATCAAAGCGCCACCTGCCCGCCAGCCGGTCCCAGGCCCACGTCTGACAGCAGTCGCCGGCCAGCGCGTCGGCCGTCGCCGGCACCAGGACGCCCCCGCCCGCCGGCACCCAGAAGTCAAGCTCGGGGAAGAGCGGCGGCAGCAGCGCGAAATGTGCGGCCGGCACGGCGACCTCCAGGTCTTCGTGGGCGCGGGTCTGCCTGCCGCGAAACAGATCAACCGCCCAACCGGCCGCGACGTACCAGGGGATCTGCAGATCGCGGAGGCGTTCGGCCAGTCGATCGGGTGCCAGGCGTCCCATGCGTCGATGGCGGGATGGCTCATGACGGCGAGCCTATGGCAGCGTGCCGGGCCGATTCGCCGCTCCATCTCACGACGTTCGCTTGACCTCAACCAAGGTTCAGGCCAGAGACTCGACCCCGTTCACGGCAGAGAAGGAGTCGGTAGTGAGAGCAGCGGCGTTCGTCCAGCCCGGCGGCCCTGAGGTGCTGACCCTGATGGAAGTTGACACCCCACAGGTCAGTGCCGGGCAGGTGCGCATCCGGGTCAAGGCGGCGGGAGTACAGCCGTTCGACTGTGCCCTACGGGCAGGCTGGACACCGCCCGGTGTGCCACCGGACTATCCGCGGATCCCGGGTAACGAGTTCGCCGGTGTGGTCGACCAGATCGGTGAGGGAGTCACCGGCATTCCGGTTGGCGCCGAGGTGTTGGGTTTCGACCTGCTCAACGCCTACGCCGAACAACTGGTCGTACCCGCTGAGCACGTCACCGCCAAACCAGCCGGCATGCCCTGGGAAATCGCCGGTGGATTCAGCGCGGCAGCGCAGACCGCCCACATCGCCCTGCAAGAACTGAGTGTCGGCAAGAGCGACACCGTACTGATCCACGGGGCGGCCGGCGCGGTCGGCACCGTCGCGGTCCAGTTGGCGGTCGAGTGGGGCGCGACCGTCATCGGCACCGCCCGCGAGGAGAACCACGACTACCTCCGCTCGCTTGGTGCGATCCCGATCGCCTACGGCGACGGCCTGGGCGATCGTGTCCGGGCGACCGTACCGGACGGCGTGGACGTCGCCCTTCACGCAGCCGGCGGCGACTCATTGGCCGTATCGCTCGCCCTGGTAGCCGACCGAGGTCGGATCCTCACCCTGGTCGAGCACGACAGGGCCCAGGAACTCGGTATCCGGGTCACCCCCAACCTGCGTTCGGCGGCCCGACTCGCCGAGCTGGCCGACCTGTACACCCAGGGGAAGCTGCGCATCCACGTGCGTAGGACGTTCCCTCTGGAAGACGCCGCCGACGCGCACCGTGAGGTCGAGATCGGGCATGGCCGTGGGAAGGTCGTCCTCACCATCGGTTGACCGCCGCAACAGGGTGCAGGGAGAACCCTGCACGCATCCGGTCTATGCTCCGCCGCGTGACCGAGGACGGGATGAGCGGCGTGGATCTCAACGAAGTGCTGCTCGCGGTCGAGAAGGCCGCCCCGGTCGACGCCGTCGAGGCGGTGACCCGCAGCATCGGGGTGAACCTCGACGCGTTGTCCATGTCCTTCCTCGTGGCGGACATGAGCGGCCGCGCCCTCGTGCGCCTGGTCCACGTCCCGATCGGGTACGTGCCCGGCGGCCGTCGGCATGGCGAGGACGTCGCGATGGTGCTGCCCTTCGACGGCGGCCTCCAGGAGCAGGCGCTCCGTGCGCAGCGGGTACTGGTCGAGTACGCCGATGACCAGTACGTGGTGCGGGCGCCGGTCACCCAGCGCGGCGAGGCCATCGGGCTGTTGGAGATCGCACTGTCTGCCGCACCGACCGACGGGATCCTGCAGCGGGTGTCGCGGGCTGCGCACACGTTGGCGTTCGTGGTCATCGCCAACCGTCGGCACACCGACCTGTTCGAATGGGGGCAACGGACGAGCCCGTTCACCCTCGCCGCGGAGATCCAACGGCGGCTGCTGCCCGCATCGTTCACCTGTGAAGCCGACTCGTTCACCCTCGCGGCCTGGCTGGAGCCGGCAGCCAGCATCGGTGGCGACACCTTCGACTACAGCGTGGCCCGGGACCTGCTGCATTTCAGCATCACCGACGCGGTGGGCCACGGTGTGCACAGCGCGCTCACCGCGACCTTGTGCGTCGGCGGACTACGCAACGCCCGCCGGCGCGGCGGCACCCTGCTCGAGCAGGCACAGGCCGCAGACGAGGCACTCGTTGACAACGCCCCCGCCGTGTCGCCCTTCGCCACCGGGCTTCTCGGCCGGCTCGACCTGTCCACCGGATCCCTCGCCTTGGTCAACGCCGGGCACCCCACCCCGCTGCTGCTGCGCGACGGTGCCACACAGGCGGTGGCACTGCCCGCCAATCGGCCCTTCGGGGTCCTGCGCCACAAGCCGTACCGGGTGGCCGGGCTCGAGTTGCGACCCGGTGACCGACTGGTGCTGCTCACCGACGGGATGCTCGAACGCGGCGCCGCCGCCCTTGACCTGCCCACACGACTGCAGCACCTGAGCGCACTGCACCCCAGGGAGGCGGTCCGCGTCCTCGGCGACCTCGTCCTCGAAGTAGCCGGACCTGTTCTGCCCGACGACGCCTGCCTGATGATCCTTGACTGGCACGGTGGGCACGGCGACACCCGCCGCACCGTGGCCGGCGCCGACCCCCACCGGGCCAGCGACCCTCACCGCGGATAGCAAGGCGTCGACGAGCTGCACGCCCGCGTCTCTGATTGCTTCAACCGTTTTCGAACGAACGCTGGGCGATGAACACGTACTCGCGGCCCGGTCGGTCCGGTGCCTCGCGTACCTCCAGGACTCGGTAGCCGTTGGTGGCCAGGCTCGACTCGACTTCGTCGCGGGTGCGGAACCGAAGGGTCGAGTCCGAGGTGACGACCTCTCCGTCAGTCAGGAACCGGTAGCTGTGTCGGAAGCAGATCAACGGGAGGTTGACGTCGGTGACCGTGAGGCGGCGCTCCACCTGCCCGACGCCGGGGATGTCGAGGACGACTGGCGCAGTGTCCGCCGCCCATTCCTGCCAGACGCGGCGTTCGGGGCGCCTGGTCTCGAACACCAGGTGGCCGGCGGGGCGAAGTGCAGCGTGGATGCGGTGGAGGGCCCGTGTCCAGTCGTGGTCGGTGAGGAAGACCTGTGCCACATTGCCGGTCATCGTCGCCAGGTCGACATCGAGTGCCGGAACCGTCGTGACGTCGCCGTGGATCCAGATCACCTCCGTGGCGTGCTGCTTGGACCGCGCCACATCCAGCGACGCTTCGGCGGGATCGACGCCCACGACCGTACGGCCACTTCGAGCGAGCAGGAGCGCCAGGCATCCGGTGCCGCAGCCGACATCGAGCACCCGGCGTGCCCCCAACTCGTCGGCGATCGCGACGTATGACACCAGGTCGGCGCGGTCTCCGTCGAATGCGTCGTAGACGGGAGCGAGGCGAGGGTGAGCGAAGATCGCATCAGGCATCGACCGACGGTATCGACCGACACGTGCTGCCCGCGACTGACATTCCGATCACCATCAGCGCCCCTCAGCGCCTGCGTTCATGCCGCCGACCGCAGGTGGAGGCCACGGGTTCGGCTGCGCGTGTCGGCGGGCGTAGTGCTCGGCGATCGTGGCGAGAGCGCGGTCAGCTATCTTGTGAAGCCGTCGTCTGCGCTTTCCCTCCGACCCACCGAAAGATGACCGGATGCCAGACCCCGCCTCGTTCACCGACGACGAGAACTGGTCGGGAGGGTTCTACGAGCTGTCTCTCCAGTGGGACGGCCGGGATGGTCAAGGCCTACAACGGGGCCTGTCAGCCCTGTGGGGGGCGGCGGCCGTCGACGGCTGTTACGGGAGTCGGAGCCACGAACCCGGTGACCAGGAGGAGGTGCCCTGCACCGTCGAGTCCCTGATGGCCTTCGGTCATCTCCGCGGAACGGTACTGCTTCCAAGTGGTGACCGAGTGGTGTGCGGATGCGTGACCCTGGGCGGCGATGGGGAGCCTGAGTGGCTCGACTTCTATCTACCCTTGGGCGCTCTGGCCCGCGTCGACCAGCGCATCGGCGGCTTTCCCTTCGACTCCCGCAGCGGTGAGGACTCCCTGGCCTGGCGTCGTCCACTGGACGGCTGGCTCGCTGCCGTTGGTACCCGCATCTTCCGGGACGCTCCGTTCCGGCTCGGCCTCATCGGCTTCGAGTTGGACGGCCGCATCTCCTCGAACCAGATCAACGGCCACGCGCCAGATCCGCGCTGGGAGGGATACCTGCTGCCGGTCGGTGAGGACCTCCGGTATGAGCCCGCCACCCGATGACGCGGGGGAGTCGACGACTGAGCAGCGACCTGGAGAAGCAGCTCGGCGCGACTTTGCCGGAAAAGTACAAGGCCTTAGCCCTGGATTTCGTCGCGCGCCGCGGCGAGAGCTACGAGGAGTTGCGAGCATGCGTCGTCCCGTTCGATTCGAGCCATCCAGCGAGGCGACCGGCATGCCGGTCACCAAGTTGGGCGGACAACCGGTGTGGTTGCAAACTCCGCAGTGGCCGGTGTCGCGTTCGCTCGGTGAGCCGATGACGTTCATCGGTCAGTTCCGCCTGGACGGCGATGGCGGAGGCCGCCTGGCCTACCTGTTCATGACTGACGGCGAGGAGTACGTCGACGCCACCTGGGAGCCCGAGGGTGGCGAGAACGCTGTCGTCATTCAACCTGACGGATCGGTGCCAGCCTTCATCGCCGTGCGTGACCTCGGTGAGGGTCCGTCCTGGCCCATGAAGGATCACCTACCAGTGCACCAGCAGGTGCACGGCGACGAGGAGGCGTGGGAGTTCCTGGGTGGGGAGCCGTTATGGCTGCAGGGTGAGGAGACACCCGGGCCGGGCTGGCAGCTGATCGGACAGTTGACCGACCGTTTGGGCCACAACTTCGGCGACGCCGGAATCGGCTACATCTTCGTCTCACCGGACGGCGCTGAAGGTAGGTTTCTCTGGCAGTGCGGCTGAACCATCCGGCGCCGACCACGTCTGACGGAGTACAACGAGTTCCCGCTCATGCCGCCGCGGCGTGTGCGGGCGGCGAGCAGGGCAGGACCTCGCATACGCTGCCGCGGTGCAGATCGACCTGGTATCCCTGATCGTCGACGAGTACGACCCGGCGATCGCGTTCTTCACCGATGTGCTCGGCTTCGACCTCGTCGAGGACTACCCGTCGACGACCAACGACGGGCGACCCAAGCGGTGGGTCGTCGTCCGGCCCCCCGGCGCCCAGACCGGGATTCTGCTCGCTCGCGCCGACGGGGAACACCAACGTGCCGCCATCGGTGACCAGGTAGCTGGCCGCGTCGGGTTCTTCCTCCGCGTCGACGACTTCGAGGCCGCTCATCAGCGGATGGTCGGGGCGGGTGTCACCTTCGTCGGGGAGCCGCGGACCGAGGCCTACGGCCGGGTCGCGGTCTTCCTCGACATCGCGGGCAACCGGTGGGACCTCCTCGGCGCCGCCTGACGCCGCCGTGGTCACCGGCGGTCTGGCCTGTTCATCAATCATCCAGGCGGACATGAAGCGTCTGTCTGGGGGCGTCTCCCGGACGCGGACGTGTTTCTGCCGAGGACCGTCCGGGTAGGTCGGGCCTGACGAACACCAGCCCCTGGAGGACCCATCCCATGCGAGACAACTTCGGCGACGCGGTAGGGGACACCCTCCGTTCGATACTTCTCTTCCTGCCCAGGGCCCTCGCCTTCGTGGCGATCCTGGTCGTCGGCTGGCTGATCGCCAAGGCGGTCCTGAAGATCGTCGACCGGCTGCTCGAACGGGTCGGCTTCGACCGCGCGGTCGAGCGCGGTGGGATCCGCCGGGCACTGGCCCGATCCCGCTACGACGCCAGCGACATCGTCGCCCGGCTGGCCTACTACGGGGTCCTGCTGCTCACCCTCTACCTGGCGTTCGGGATCTGGGGACCCAACCCGATCTCCGACCTGATCGCCGGTGTCATCGCCTGGCTGCCCCGGGCCTTCGTGGCGATCATCATCGTGGTCGTCGCCGCCGCCATCGCCAGCGCGGTCAAGGACATCGTCTCCGGCGCGCTCGGTGGCCTGTCGTACGGCCGGCTGCTGGCCACCGTCGCCTCGGCGTTCATCCTCGGTCTGGGCATCATCGCGGCGCTCAACCAGATCGGTGTCGCCACCGCGGTGACCACCCCGGTGCTGATCGCCGTGCTGGCCACCATCGGCGGCATCCTGGTGGTCGGCGTCGGCGGCGGTCTGATCCGGCCGATGCAGGGCCGCTGGGAGTCCTGGCTGGCCCGCGCCGAGCAGGAGTCGCGCACCATCGCCGAGCACGCCCGCGCCTACGCCGCGGAACGTCGGGAGACCGACGCGCGTCGCGCCGAGTCGGCCCCCGCTCCCGCCGAGTCGGCCCCCGCCGCGCCAACCGTCTCCGCGCCGACTCCCACCTCGCCGGCCGCGCCCACCTTCAGCGCGCCGACCTCCACGGCGTCCGCTGCCACCCCTCCGCCGTCGACGACCGCGACGTCGTCGACCTTCGCCGCCGCCCCCGTCGAGGATGACCCGGAGGCCACCCAGGTCGTCACCGCGCCCGCCGTCGACCCCGACCAGACCAGTCCGCTGCCCCGCCACAACCCGGCGCTGGGCGACGACCCGACCGCGCCGCTGCCGCGCCAGGACGACCCGGAGGCCACCCAGGTCACCTCACGCAGCGCGGATGTTCCGGCGCAACGTAGCTCCGACGACAGCGACTCGACGATGGTGCTGCCGCCGAGGACCGACGAACAGCGCTGAGGGTCGAGAAGCGGGACGGGACCGGTTGCCGGTCCCGTCCCGCTCGCGTTGCGGCGACACCGTGGCAGGTCGCGGTGCCGCCGACTACCATCACCACCATGACCTGGCGACATTGATGCGTCAGCCGAGGCCGTGGGCCGCCTGCGGTCGCCGTGACACCGGCGTCCGTTTCCCGCCCCGCCCGGAAGGCCTCGATGACTCCGACCTCGACGCGTGCCCGCCGCCTGGCCGGCACGCTCTACGCGTACGCGTTCCTCACCGACCTGGTCCTGCTCTATCCGGTGTACGCGCTGCTGTTCGCCGACACCGGACTGTCGATAGCCCAGATCTCGTCGCTGTTCGTGATCTGGTCGCTGACCGGCATCGTGCTGGAGGTGCCCTCCGGCGCGTGGGCCGACGCGACCTCCCGGCGGCGGATGCTCTGCCTCGCGCCGCTCTGCACCGCCGCCGGCTTCGCCCTGTGGACGCTCGCGCCGTCCTACCCGGCGTTCGCCGTGGGCTTCGTCCTCTGGGGAGCCGGCGGTGCGCTCGCCTCCGGCGCGACGGAGGCCCTGGTCTTCGACGAACTTGATCGCCTCGGCGCGGCCGACCGGTACGCCCGCGTCATCGGTCGGGCGCGAACCGCCGGCACCGTCGGCGTACTCGGGGCGATCGTGCTGGCCAGCCCGGTACTCGGGCTCGGCGGCTACCCCGCGGTCGGCGCGGCCAGCGTCATCGCCTGCCTGCTGGCCGCCGGCGTCGCCAGCCGGTTCCCCGAACACCGCCGCCGGCCCGCCGAGCCCGACCCCGCTCCGGCCGCCGCCCGCCCTGCCGCAGCAGCAGCCGGCGACACTGCGGTCGCCGGCTCTGCGTCGGCGGACGGGCCGACGGACCGGGCGCCGGACGACACCGAGGCTGACGAGCTCGGCTGGTGGCAGGAGTTGCGGGCGGGCGTGGCCGAGGCTCGCCGCGACCGGGCGGTACGCGCAGCCGTGCTGCTCGTCGCGGCGGTCACCGCCGTCTGGGGCGCCCTGGACGAGTACACCCCGCTGCTGGCCAGGGACACCGGAGTCGCCCTGACGACGGTGCCCCTGCTGCTGCTGATCGTCACGGTCGGGCAGATCGCCGGTGGTCTGCTGGCCCCGGTCGGCGAGCGGCTGCGCAGCTGCGGGTACGCGGTGCTCCTGGCCTGCTCGGCACTGGCCCTGGCGCTCGGAGCGCTGCTCGGCAAGCCGGCCGGCTTCCTGCTGGTGGCGGTCGCCTTCTGCGGTCTCCAGCTCGCCTCGGTGCTGGCCGAGGCGCGCCTGCAGGCCCGGATCAGCGGACCCGCTCGGGCCACCGTCACCTCGCTGGCCGGGATGGGCACCGACCTGACCATCATCGCGGTGTACGTCGGCTACGGCCTGGTCGCCACGATGGCCGGCAACGCGGTGGCGTTCGCGGTCGCCGCCGTACCGTACCTGTTGGTGGCGGCGGTGCTGATCAATTCGGCACGCGACCGGCGACCGCCCGCGCGGAGCCGTTCGACAGGTGACTCGCGAGCGTCCGTGCCGGGTCCGGCGCGGCTCGACGCGTCATGACCGGGTCAGCCCTGGTCGTCATCCAGGTAGACCCAGCGGCCGTCCTCCCTGGCGAAGCGGCTGCGTTCGGTCAGCGTGCCGGTTTCCCGGCCCTCTCGGTAGTGGGCCCGGAACTCGACCGTGCCGGTGCTGTCGAAGAGGCCACCCCGGTCGGTGCCGAGGACCTCCAGCCCGGTCCAACGCTGGGCGGGATCGAGGTGCAGCCGGGGCGGCCGGGTGCGGGTGTGCCAGCTGCGCAGCAGGTACTCCGAGTCGCCGACGGCGAAGGCGGCGTACCGGGAACGCATCAGCGCCTCGGCCGTCGGCGCCTCGGCCTCGCCCCGGTGCAGCCGACCGCAGCAGTCCCCGTACGGCAGACCCCGCCCGCACGGGCAGGTCCCGGTCACCTCGGCCCGCCGGGCCGGCCGTCTGTCACGCTTGGCCATTGCGTCATCCTCACGGTCCGGGCGTCGGCCCCGCTCACCGGGGTCGGCCGGCACCGGGACGAGCTGTCCGACCGGCTCACGTTGTCCGACCGGCTCACGTTGTCCGACTGGCGAACACGACGACGTTGTCCACGTAGTCGCCGCTGCCCCGGTCGAAGCGGCCGCCGCAGGTGATCAGGCGAAGACCCGCCACGTTGGCCGGGCCGTAGACCAGGTCGGTGGGGAAGCGATCCTTCGGGTACGCCTCGACGCCCTCCACGGCGAAGCGCACCACACTGGCATCGTCGCGGGTGATCTGGACGGTGTCGCCGGGACGCAACCGTCCCAGGTCGAAGAAGACGGCCGGACCGTCGCGGGAGTCCACGTGGCCCACCAGGACCGCGTTACCTGTCTCGCCCGGGCTGACCCCGGGCCGATACCAACCCGCCACGGCCGGCTGGTCCACCGGTGGCACCTGAAGCGCCCCGGTCTCGTCGGCGGCGACGGGCACGAGCGGTGCGCGTACCCCGATGGCCGCAATGCGCACCTCGACGGGGGTGGCGCGGGCCAGCGGTGGCAGGCTCGGCGCGGAGCCCGCCCGGTGCTGATCGCCGCTGGGCTGCGGAGGCTGGACCGGCAGGCGGGCGAGCCCCGTGCCGACCAGCGCGAGGCCGGCCACCGCGAGCAGCGCGACGAGGATCCGGCCCAGGTGGTACGCGCGCACGGAAACCTCCGTTCGCCGGTGTCCGGCGGTTGGTGACCTAGAGGGCTCTACTCGCCGGTGTCCGGCGGTCGGTGACGAGGTGGTTGGACCTGGTCCGCCGCCGGTGGGCGCGTCCGGCCGGTGTCTCCCGGCCGGGCCGCCTCGGGTGCCCGCACCGTGGAGCACGGCACGGGCACCCGTTCGCAGGATGGATGGGATGGAGCGAGTGGTGATGGCTCAGAGCGTGGCGGCGGTGGCCGCGTGGCGACGACGCCGGCCCATGATCAGGGCACCTCCGAGCGCCGTGGCGAGCAGGGTGGCTCCGGTGGCCAGGGTTCCGACGCCGTCGTTGCCGTCGCGGCCCCCGGCCGCGGCGCCACCGATCGGGGTGACCGTGAAGGTCGCGCTGCCGTCGGCCGTGCCGTCGCCGCAGGTGGCCGCCACCGTGTAGGTGCCCAGGGTGAACCCGGCGGTGAACAACTCGGCGCTCAGCCCACCACCGGCAGCGGCGGTGGTGGAGCGGACGTTCTGGTCGCGGTCGGGCCCGGTCACGCGGAACAGCGCGTCGCCCGAGCTCGGGTTGCAGGTGGTGGCGGTGAGTACGACAGTTCCACCGACCGGCGTGGTCGACGGCGACACGGTCGTGTCGGCCAGCGCGGTGCCCGGCAGCAGCAGGGCGCCGAGGGCGATGCTGCCCGCCGCGGGTACGAGAACTCTGATTGCCTTCATACGCGTCTTCCCTCACTTTTCGTCCGCTGACTGCGTGGGACGTCGTTCGGGTGGCCAACTCCGTGACTAGCACCGGTGTGCCCAACACTAGGTGGGGTTGGGACCCGATCCGGTGAAAATGAGAAATCCTCGTTGCCGTCCCGTGTTCACCCGCGAGGCGGAGGCGTCGTTCAAGGGCCGGCACGGGGTCGGCGGGTGCGGCATCCCGTCGATGGCAGGTCTGTTCGCCCTGTCACGGCTGTGCGGATGGCGACGTCGGCGCGGTTCCGGACGCGATGTCCGGTACCGCCGCCGCCCTGGCCGGACTGCCGTGCCGATCGCACCCGGATGTCCGTTTCGGGTTGGCGGGCGGGTGGAATCGGGTCGGGGGTGGGGGCGTTACATGTGGCTGACGATCGTGCGGGGCCTGGTCTTCGCCTGCGGGTCGGGCCCCGGGTTTGTGGAATGACCTGGCTCGGTCGGTCGTTGTACATGGTTCCGGCGGCGCGAAGTGGCCCCTCTTCTGCCCCGCGTGCCGGAGGATCTCTTTTCCCCTTGTTCTTTGAGTGCCTGACGGTGCTTGCGTGCGTGTCGACCTTCCCCCGGTCGGTGTGTGTGCCAACCCCCGAATGGAGCTTTCATCATGAACACGATCTTCCGTAAGAGCGTGCTGGGTATTGCTGGTGTGGCGTTTGCTGGTGGCATGGTCGCTGGTCCGGTGGCCGCGTACGCGGACACCGCCCCGGTCGCCGGTAAGCCGGTGGCGGT
>NZ_FNYV01000023.1 GCF_900109115.1 Micromonospora phaseoli | reverse complement strand
GAGCCGAGCAGGGCGTGCCACACTGGCGCCATGGCCAGACCTCAGACGGTCGACGAGTACATCGACGGCTTCACCGGACCGGGCCGCGAGCTGCTTGAGCAGCTGCGGGCACTGGCCCACGAGGCGGTTCCGGAGGCGAGCGAGGCGATCAAGTGGGGTTATCCGGCGTGGGTGCACCCCTCCGGAACGATCCTCTTTATGGTCAGTGGTCACGCTAGACACGCAAGCGTCGCGTTCACGCCCAGCACTCGCGAGGGGTTCGATGCGCAGCTCGCCGGCTTTGCCACCGGTAAGGGCACGGTCAAACTCCCATACGGCCAACCTGTGCCGGGCGATTTGTTGCGCCGGATGATCGCGTTTCGCGTACGCGAGCACGAGGACGATGGCGTGCTGTGGATGTGACCGTGTCGTGTATTGGTGAGATCGCTTCCACCTGTCGAAACCGAACGTGCCAGGAGCCGTACGACGCACAGATTCGCCGCCGGCCGCACATCAACCCCAAGGTCAGGAAGGCGCACGCATCTGCCGCAACAGGTGCGACCTAGCTGCGAGACAGAGGCGTCTGATCATGGCGGCGTGTGCGATGGGGTGCAACGATCAGGATCATGGCGTCGTTTCGGCTTTTGCGGCGAACCAACCGGGCCTCCCGGTTTGCCCAGGCCACTGTCGAGCCCCCTGCTCCGCGGGCGGCTCTGCCGATCGTCGGTCCGGCTGCCTCCTGCCGAGGGCAGGGCGGGATCACTGGATGGGCTGCGGTCGTGTGGTCCAGGTGGGGTCGATGCGGTTGAGCAGCGCGTCTTGATGGTCGGCGAGGTGGGCTGGCAACGGTAGTAAGACGAATCGGCAGGCAAAGCGCATGTCGCTGTCCTGCCCGGTTCCGGTGACGGTGTGCTGCCAGGCAGCGGGTGTGTGAGCCGGAGTTCGTAGGTGGAAGTAGGTGGTGTGGCGGGGCTGACCGGTTTCGGGGTGTGGCTTGTGTTCCGCCCCGATCTCGCGGACCAGGCTGATGTCGTGCAGGCCGGTTTCCTCGGCGACCTCACGTAGTACGGCGTCGTGCAACGTCTCGTCGGGCTTGACGCCGCCGGCTGGAACCTGGGTGCCGGCGGCGGGGTGGTCGACGTGGTCGAAGACGAGCAGTTGCACACCGTCGGGGGTGACCCGGAGGACATAGGCGGCGACGCGGAGTCGCGGGACGAGCCTCATCTGTGCATTGTGCTCGGCCGCCATGAGGCGCATCGTCAGCGGCCGGGGCCAATGAACGCTCATGCCGCAGGTCGGGCGTGAAAGATGGTGACCGATCGTCTCGCATGCTCGGGCTCTGTTGCTGTGCGGGTCTAGCGCTTTTGCCAACTCGTCGGCGCCCTCGGAGGCGTTCTGTGCCTGATTATGCTGAAGAGCAAGGATTCTCCAACTCGGTAGTCTCGGTCGGTGCAGATACAGCTCGGCAAAGGCGATGACTCCACCGGAGTTATCCGGACCGACCCCACGCCGGTCACTCGTCTAACGATCATGACCATGGTCGAGGCTGGCGACTGGGCGGTGGAGCTTCCGCGTCCGCTCATCCTGCACGCTGGCGAGCAGGTATGGATCGAGGGCGCGGCGGTCTTCGTCCGGCAGCCGGACGGAGACGTGGTCCGGCACGACGGCGACGGTTTCTGGCTATGTCGGTAGAACCCGCCGCTCGACAGTGGACATTTACATCGAAAACCTCTGACATGGCCGCCGGTCGTGGCGATGACCATGCGCCCCGAACTAAGCGGAAGCCAGGTCGTCCACGCCGAGGTTGGTGATCTATCCTCTGGCTTTCTCATCGCGACAGGCGGGCAAGGGTGGCATGAGCTACGCAGCGCTGATCCGGCCGGTGATCGACCGGGTTTATGTGGGCCTTCGAAGCACGGGACGAGACCGCATGCGAGCGGTCTATGACCGGTACGACGTACGGCCGGGTTTCGAGACCAGCTTCTACTTCGGGCTACTAGCCCGTCCAATGACCGCTGACAGCTTCGCCGCCGCCACCACCTACTCCGGATCCGATATGTCCGGCGAGCTTGAACAGGGCATAGCAGAGGTCGACACCGACGGCACGTGGCGGCTGACCGAACGAGGCCGCGAGGTGGCGCTGGCCGTACAGCGTGCCTTGGGAGATTGGGCCGAGGAGTTTTGGGATCGGAAGCCGATCGCGACGATGCCCGGCCTGGCTATCGTTCCTCGACTGGCGGATCTCGTCGGTCGCCTGTTGGCGGCAGGCCAAGCCACCGGCGGCCCGGCTTTTCGAGCGATGACTCCGGTGTACGAGCCATCTGACGCCACTCCGACCGTTCGCCTGACCTCTCGGCTGGGGGCGCTGCGTCATCACCGGGCTGACGCACACCGAGCGGCCTGGGCCGCTGCGGGACTCACCCTGGCACAGCTAAGGGCGCTGACACTCCAGGATCCGCAACGGCAGACCATCGAGGAAGCGACCAACCGGCTGGACGAGCCCATTTACCAGGCACTGTCAGCATCCGAAAGAGACGAGTTACTCGCTGGTCTGGGAGCACTGCCCGGGTAAGTGGCAGACGGCGGACGCGACTGGCTTCACCAACTGGCAGCAAACAAGGCATGCGGATCTGCCGCCGTCCGCGCGTCACGTAGCGTCAGGGTGGTGCCTGTCGCTCGCAGACCGGGACTACAGATGTGAGTGCGCTAATCCGGCGACAAAGCACGGTCGCCGTCGTTGGGTTGCCGGTCGCACCGATCGTTCGCCGCTGGTCCGTTAACCGTCTCTGCACACAAGGCCGACGGGCACACCAGTGCCGAGCTGGCCGAGCCATTTGATGTGGCCAACCCGACGGGTTACCTCGCCGCAGCGGTCGGTGGTGACGTGGCCGCCACCGCTGCGGCCGCCCGCCGGGTCGCGCGCTCGGCCTCCAAGGGATGGCCGGACATCGCCACCCGCGCATCGCCGAGGTCGTCGATCGCGTTCCGGACTGATGTGGCGCGCGCGCCCGGCGCCGAATCGAACCGCCAGTCGGATGGTGGACGCGCGGGAGCAAAGAACTCGCTGATCAGGGCGGCCAGCCGTAGATACGGCGACAGGGTCTGCACCAGCATGGTCGCCTCGGACGCCGGCCCTTCGATGACCGGAAGGTCCGCGACGTTCATCGCGGCCCGGAGGCGGAGGTGCAGGGGTCCGTCCTGCTCGTCCAACAGGTCCCGGAAGGCGATAACGTCCGGTACGAGGGTCGTGGTCGTGTCCTCCGACCGCAGTTTCTCGATCACCGCCCGGAGCATGGCGAACACGTCGTCGGCCAGGACCGCGTCGACCACCTCGGCGAGAGGGACGGGCTGGGCCTTCTCGCCATCCTCTCCCTGCTTGGCCCGATAGGTGACGCACGCACGTGCCGCCCGGATCAGATCCCGCGGGTGTCCGCCGGACCAGGCGTGGCAGAAGTACATGGCGGGGAAGGAGAAGTCGGTGGCACGCAGCGCGAGCAGTTCCGCCGACTCCTGGTACGTCAGGCGGCTGACCTCGACGACCTCGTCGAACGCCGAGTCGAAGACGTCGCGCACGACGACCCCGCGGGCGGCGAAACTGTGCATGGCATCGGTGGACACCGACACCAGGACGTGTACCGACCGGATGTGAAAGAGATCCTTGATGCCGTTCACGACGGCGACGACGTCCTCGGGCCTGTCCATCTTGTCGAGCTCGTCGACACAAATGATCACCAGGCTGCCGGTCACGCGTACCACCGCGCGCAGGAAGCGCCGCAACTGTTCCACACCGTCGGCTTCGGTCGCGGTTCGTTCGGCGACGCTAACTTGGTCCTCACCGGACAGCGTGAACAGCCCAAGTTTCAGCCGGACGCCGTTCTTGGCCTGGGTGGTTTCGGTGAAGTGCAGATACGCCAACTCGGCCCGGGCCAGCCGCCGCAACTCCTCCGCCGGGGTCATCGGCCACGGGAACGGAGCGTCCGCTCCCCGCCGGAGGTCCACGAGGACCCGCCACAGCGATCGGAGGAAAAGACCGAGCCATGCCCCGAAGGCGACGAACAGGAACACGGTGAGGGTGCTGACCCCCCATTCGGAAGCGCCGGACGAGCTGCTTTGCTCTTCCGACCATAGGAAGAGGAGCACGACCAGGGCGACGGCGAACAGGAATCCCTTGAGCACGTTGACCAGCAGGCTCCGGCGTCCGCGGGTGGGGGTGGTCGACACATACATACCCGCGCCTGGTTGCAGGATTTCTTGGGCCAGGGTGCCGTGGATGAGGCGCACCAGCTCGCCCGGTTCGTACCGCTTGGGAGCTGGGACCCGGATGCCGAGCGAGGCACGGTCGCTGGCGATCAACTGCTGCATCATGGTCGACTTGCCGACCCCACGCGGTCCCGCGATCCCAATCGCCGACGTCGGGTGGTCGGCGATGAAGCGGACGAGGTCGAGGTAGGTGGTCGACGATGTGGCCTTCTCGATGCCGATGCCCACCAGCGTGGGCGCGAACCGGGAATCGAACAGCGAACCGTACTTCTTCTCGTCGGGAGTGCGCTCCAGGATGATCTTGCGCAGAAGGCCGGCGACGGCATCCTCGAAGGCGTCGACCAGCAGTCCATACTTGTCGCGCCGGGCCGCCCACCGCTGCTGGGCGGCGCCGTACTCGTCCATCGTAAGGGCCGCCGCGACGACAGCGATCGCAGCGAGAGCGGCCGCGACCCACCCAAAAGCGCTTCCCTTGCCCTGGCTCCAGGTGATGACGGAGACGAGGGCCAGAACGAACCCGCCGGTCGTGGTCAGGGCGTGAACCCAGTACCGCCGCTGAGCCGTGAACGACGCTGCGGCGTCGGCGGCACGACACGCGGCAAGCTCCGGAGCGAGCCTCGCGGCGAGCTCGCCGGTCCGCCCGGCAGCCGCCCTCGCCAGGTCCGGGTAGGACTCCTCAGGCTGGCGGAAGCTGTCCGGCCGGTCCCGAAGCATCCAGAGGGCGGAAGCCTCCGGATCAAGATCCATGAGTTCCGCGGTCAGGTTGCCCGCCTTGGTATTCACGTCACCCGCCTTCGGGTTGCCGATCAAGAGTCCATCCTGGACCAGTAGGTCCGGTTTTTCATCGCCTTATCAGGCGACTTGGTTCGTCGCCCGACCGAAGGTGCGCCCGTTCCGGCGCCGCGACGCTCGGAGCGCTACAGCGAACCAGTTGCACCCCTTCGGCTCGGTTCTAGCCATGCACTTATCTGCCGCAGATCGGGCTCGACGCAGCGGATTGAGGGGTCGTTCCCTGGTGGCCGCCGGGCTGCCTGAGGCCCCGAAGCCTGGCGGGCCACGGGCGCAGGTAATTGATACAGGTAGCCGGCGACCGCGCGCCCGATCTGCATCCGCTCGTTTGACGACCAGAGCTGATGGCTCGGCCGTGCTTAGTCCTCGAGTGGATCCCAGTGGTTGCTGTAGCTCAGCAGTGATTGGGCCAGGTCGGGGTGAGCGGCCGCCCACACGTTGTCGAACAGGAACCACTGCTGGTACCCGAATGATTGACCACAGTGCATGGCGACTTGGGCAAGATGGTCGTCGACCTCGATGCGCGATGCGTCGGGGCGTCGGCCGTCGACGTACCGGCCCGATGCGATGAGCGCCATGGCTTCGTGGTGGGCGGGGCCGTGCTCGTTGGGCAGGTTGGGCCACGGGTCGGCGTTGAGGTTGAAGCCGGGCCATCTGTTGCACCGCTCCAGCGCCGGCCCGACGGCGTCTTCTTCGGGCGCGACGAGTGCTCGCAAGACCAGCAGCTCAGGCGGCCATGCTGCACCGCTGTCGGGGTCCGCGGTCCGCAGATGTCCGGGCAGTTCCCACAACCCGACCCCCGGGAATACCAGCGGCTGGGAGCAGGCGAGGCTCGCGCCGTCGTAGAACGTGAGGAACACCGCGTACGTGCTGGCGTCACCGGTACCGGCGGGCGTAACGACTGCCACCGGCACATCGGCGACGAACGACGTCACCTCACCTCCCGCGCCAGGCAACGGCCACGACTGGAACAGGTATGCCAACCGGTCGGGGGCGGTCGCGACCACCTTGTCATCGAGGAAGAAATAGGCCAGTTCCACCTCGTCGTCATCGGTCCGTACCCGGAGGCTGTGATCGTCGAGGCGGATGAAGTCCTCGTCACCCTCGACGTACAAGTGCTGATGCAGGAGCTCGCGCAGCTCGCTGGTCGTTGCCGGCCGAGACAGGCCGTGCTTCCGTGCCGCCTCGAAGATCGAATCGAGGCCGTAGACGTCACCGCCCAGCTCGTTCTCGACCCAGGACTCCGGATCGTCGCAGTCCCAGCCTCGCCGAAACCAATTCAGCACGGTCTCGTCCGGCAGCCGCCGGACCCGCTTGCTGAACAGGCCCTCGTAGTGGGAGCGATACACGAAATGCACGGCGTGACGGTACTGCAGCCGGTCACGCAGATGTGGACAGCCGGAACCACTCTTCTGCCGCGGTCAGGGTGCTCGTTGGGCGTCATCGCTGAGGTTAAGGAACTCTCGAAGACGCTGGCAGAGGCTGCCGATTGCCAGTTGATGATCCTCATCGGTGACCAGGCGGCTTTCGTCTGCCTGGTCGCCGAAGGTCTCGGCCAGTACCAGCGCCCAGAAAGTCAGCGGGCTGTGAAGATGGCGTTCGGACATCCACTGCTGAAAGCCCGCGAGTTCACCGCACCCGCGCGCAAGGTCGAATCCGGTTACAACCGCGAATGCACGGTCGTACCTTGGACGCCCGACGTACATCCCGAGACGGTGCTCGATCATCGAGGGGACTTCAGCCCACGACAGTGCTTCGTCATTCACCGAGCCGTCGCCTTCCCGAGTTCGCTCAGCCACTGGATGCCGAGCCTGTGGCCGTCGGGGAATTGGTCGTCGCGATCCCAACGCCACGTAGTGATCATCGCCAGCATGAGGGTCCGGCAGTCTCGGAGCAGATGATGATCGACGCCCGGGTAGAGGTCTGCGACCTCGTCGGGTGCGTGGGCCAGGTCGAACTCGATGGGCCCCCGGCAGCACGTCTCGAAGTCGATGAAGAGCAGGCCAATCGGGGTCGACAGCAGGTTGCCGGGGTGAGGTTCGCCGTGCAGGAGTTGTTCGGGCCGGCCGCTATCGCTGACCGCTCGGCGCAGGCGGTCCAAGGTGCCGGCGAGAAAGACCCGGTCCGCGTCGGTCAGGTTCGGCGTCCGGTCGTGGTCGGCCACGAGCGTTTGGGCCTCGGAAACCCGGTCCGTGAAGTGCGGGGTGAGCAGATTGACCCGGCGCATTCCGGCGTGCAGACGTTCGAGCGCGCTGGCGTAGTCCGCAGGTGGGATCGCTTGAGTCACCGGCTCGTAGTAGGTCCACAGGGTGACCACGTAGTCGTCCCAGACGAAGACCCCGGGTGCTGCCAGCGCGGCCACCGGGCTCCCGACCTCGAACAGTCGCTGAGCAATATCCACTTCAAGCTGGCGCTCTGATGCGCCGCTGGTGCCACATGCGCCAGCACGTCGCAGGGCTGCAGACGCAGAGTGAGCTTGTTCGAGTTGTGCAGGACAGCGACGTCATCGGCGATCAGACCGAGCGACGAGGCGATCGACATGGCTGCCTGTGTCGCCCGGTGGGCCGCATCCGCCTGCATCGGAGCACCGTAACTCAGCGCATTCAGCGCAGCAGCCACAATTCTGCCTCCCCTGCGCCAGCCAACGAGAGCGGCGGCGACGGCGACTGCACCCGGATCTGCCGCTGATGGGGCGTAAGGCTGGGTGAGACCTCGGTAGACGCAAAGCGCAGATGGTGCTGCTTCGCTGAGAACCTCGATCTCGAGGCGGTGCCCTGTGGCTCCTTCATGATGGCGGCCATCAACGGCATGATTGGTTCGTGCAGGCCTGGACCGATGGTGACCTTGAGACGGAGTTCGAGCAGCGGCTCGATGAGCTCCTCGCGGAGCTCTGCCCGGACTGGCGGCATCCAGAGCTGCCTGAGCCGTATCGCAACAACGATCGTTTTGTGGCATACAACCGCCGGAACGCCAAACGCCTGCACCTCGGTGACCTTCTGGCAGCACGGCCCGAGGTCGCCGCTGCCGTGGCCGATCGGCTGTTGGCGGTGATCGTGTGCGATGAGGATGTCTCGTCCAACAAGCAGCTGATCCACCCGCTGCTGGTGGCGCTCGGGCGACGCCACGTGCAGCGCTACCTGATCTCGGTGATCGAGACGGGACCGGAACATAAGAAGGTGTGTGCCGTCCGTGCCTGGTACTGGTCCCAGGTCAGCCTCGTCTACGAGTCCGTCGAGGCCCTTCGTGCGCGCCGGCCAACCCCGACGAGCCGGGCCGCGGACGACGAGGTGGCCGATCTGCGTGGCCTGTATCGGATCGCCTGCCTGGCCGCATTCCTTACGTGCCGGCATGTGGCCACCCGAGAGTGGCTCGCCCGCGGATTCATCCTCAAGGACGAGTACTACCCGGCAAACCTGCACGATCTCGTGGCACAAGCCCGCATAATCGCCGAGCGAGACGCGCATCGGTATAAGGACCTGCTTGCCAAGGACGACGACGGAACGAACATGGCGCAGCTTCGCTTCGACGGCCACTAGCTGGCAGAGTAAGCCGCCTTCTTCTGCCGCTGCGAGCGTGTCTCTTGGGTTGCGTTTAGCAGGTCGAGTGGAACAGGCCTGCGACTGCGGTGCCACTGGTGGCGAGGTTGTTGTAGATCTGGACTGCCTCGGTGGTCTCGGCTACGTGGACGGCCACCCCGCGCTCCTCCAGCAGTCTGAGTGTACGCGGGTCGACCTGCAGTTGTAGTTGCATGCCACGCGACAGGACGACGGTCGTGGCGCCGTGGGCTAGAAGCTCTTGGACATCGTCGGGCTGAACACCGGGGTTGTGGCGGGTACCGGTTTCGGACCAGTCCCACGAGCGGCCACCGCCGGGGTAGAGCTTGAAGTCCTTGCCAACTCCAAGGTCCTCGACGTCCATGCGACCCCACGAAATCGACAGGACGAGTGGCGAACGAGTCGTCTCACTAGACACGGTATCCCCTCGTTGAACGGAGCCGCGTCAGCCGCGGCCAGACGTTCTGTACAGGCTGCGGAACCTTACTCTCTATGCCGCCGTCCTGGCGTCAGAGCCCGTGACCGAGGACGGCAGAGGAGTGTGGCGCGCGGTCGCGGCGATACGCCGTGTTACTAGCGCCCCGGCCGATGCAGCAACTGCCGAGACGACTCGAAGCCCAGCCGCTCGTAGACGGGCACTGCTCTACGGCCGGAATGGACCGTCACACGAAGGGATCCGAGGCGTCTCGCATGCTCTGAAGCAGCCTCCACGAGCGCCGACCCGATCCCCTGTCCTCGGTGCTCTGGCATGACGAAGACGCTCTGGATGTCTGCCGATAGCCGACTTGTTGCTCCCGGTCTCGGGACCCGAGAGAGGAGTGCGACCCAGGCCATCCCGACAATCTCTGCGCCGAGGAGTCGCGCAACGAACGCCGCATGCGAGTGCTGATGGGCGGCCCACCACTGCGCGAGGTCCACCGCGAAGGCATCAACGCACTGCCGCGATGGTTCCTCGTTGAGGGTATCGCGCCACAACAGCCCGGCCAGGCCCCCGATGTCATCCGTGTCGGCCTGACTGATCCTCACAGGGCAAGTCTCCCACTCGGTCGACCAGACGAGCGCGAGCCCGAGCGCAACTGTCCTTCAACCCCTGGCGACCGGATCTGCCGCCACCCGTGCGCGTCCCCTCGATGGCCTGTTTGTGCCGGCTGGAGGCCGTTAGGCTCCACATATGGTCCGGGATGAACTGCTGCGGCTGCGCGCGAGGGCGGAGGCTGAGGCGGCGACGTTGGCCCAGGATCTGGAGGCGCTGTTCCTGGCATCGCGGGATTCGAATGCCGACGACGAGCACGACCCGGAGGGTGCCACCATCGGCTTCGAACGCGCCCAGTTGACCGCGCTATTGGCCGTGGCGCGGGAGCGGATCGCCGACGTTGACGACGCACTGCGTCGGGTGGACGCGGCGACCTACGGCGTCTGCGAACGATGCGGGCAGCCGATCGGCGATGAACGGCTTGCCGCGCGGCCGTTCGCCCGCTTCTGCATGGCATGCGCATAGGGCATGAGGAGAGTGAAAACTGGGGGCGCTCACTAATTCCAACGAAACGTTTACGCGGGCCACGACCAGGTGCGCTCAACTGCCGCGATCCGCGCGCATAGGCGAGCGCGTCGCCACGGCTAGTCATCCGGCCATGGCATCCTACAGCCTCATCGGCAAGGGTCTCAGTCCATGACGGCGGTGGCCTCGACCTCGACGAGGTAGTCGGGGCCGGCGAGGGCGCTGACGCCCAGCCCGGTGAACGGCGGGACCGGAGTGACTTCGAGTTTCGCGGCGGCCCGGGTGATGCCGTCGATCAACGGCGTCATCTTGTCCGGGGTCCAGTCGACGACGTACACGGTGAGGCGTACCACATCACCGAAGGACCCACCGACCCCGGCCAGGGCCTTGGCGACGTTGAGGTAGCACTGCTCGACCTGCGCGGCGAGGTCTCCGGCGCCGACCGTGCCCCCGTCCGCGTCGACGGCCACTTGGCCGGCGATGAAGACCTGCTTCGCGCCGGTCGCGACCGCGACGTGACGGTACAGGTCGGTCGCCGGTAGTCCTTCGGGATTGACGAACGAGACGGCCATGGTGCGCTCCTTCCGGAAGAGTCGCCGATCGGCGACTCCTCAAAGCTCGGCCTGCCGGTCGTGGGCCAGGCGGACCCGTTCCCTCAGCTCGGTGAGGATCCGCTCGGTCACGCCCTTCCTGTTGAGGCGTCGGAGGTGGGAGTACACGGTCTGCCAGGGCGGGAAGTCCACCGGCAGGTACCGCCACACGCACCCGGTCCGCACTACATACAGGATGCCGTCGACGACCGCCCGGCGGGAGTGCTTCTCTGGTTTGCCCATCCACTGCGGCGACGGCAGCATCGGCTCCACGATCTCCCACTCGGCATCAGTCAGATCAGACGGGTACCGCCGCATTCGATCCGTACCCGTCTACCGGCCCAGTCAGGCTCATCGATCGGACCGGCTGTGCGACACGCCCGACCAACCCACAACCCAAACGCGCTCTCAGCCCGATCGACCTACTGGTATGGAGCATCACTGGACCTCCTCGACGAGCACGCAGCCGTGATCACTTCGCAGACCCGCTGGTAGCCACCCGCTGGAGCTACTGTGGCACGTGACGTGGTTTCGAATCCGCTGGGTCGGGAGCCCGAGTGGGAAACGAAGTGTCACTGTGGTTCGCCGCCGCGTCGCCCACCGAGCCCGGTCGGTCAGCAGGGTGATCAGGGCGGCGTCAGCCCTGCCAGGAGCGTCGTGACTGGGCACGGAGAACTCGCCGCCGAACTGATTAGAGCGGATGGACCGCGACCAACAGGCACGGTCCCAGACGAGCCGCCCGGATCCCGGTGACGACATCTGGACCTGGGTACGCGAGGTCGACGTCGACAACACCACGTGGCTGACGCAGATCATCGACCGGCACGGGTGGCCTCGACGCAACGACGTCGGGAAGGACGTCGCCACCGCCGCCTGGTTGCTCGCGCAACACGCCGACCACGACCCAGACTTCCAACGCCACTGCCTGGGACTGCTCGAACAGGCGGTAGCAGACGGTGTGGTCGCCTCACGCGCGCCCGCGATCGCCTGCTGCACCTGCGCTAACCCAGAGCTCACCGTTCGACGCCGCCCTCGCGGAGGCGTTCTTCGCCACCCTCAAACGCGAACTCGTCGTCGACCATCGACGCTGGAACAGCGAGGCCGACGCCCGACGCG
Organism: Micromonospora phaseoli; assembly: GCF_900109115.1. Taxonomy (GTDB): domain Bacteria; phylum Actinomycetota; class Actinomycetes; order Mycobacteriales; family Micromonosporaceae; genus Micromonospora; species Micromonospora phaseoli. The sequence goes on along the minus strand of NZ_FNYV01000023.1, from coordinate 9,497 downwards.
ACATCTTCCGCTGATCGCCTTCGACAACCGCCGCCGTCGCCACTCCGCCCTCGGCTACCGCAGCCCTGCCGAGTACGAACGAACCCTCGAACCCACGACGCTGCACCGATTGCGGCATAACCCGGTGTCCAGACCCCCGGGGGAAGCCCAGTTCTGCCATCCACACAGCGTGAACGTCGACACGCCGCCCGGCCGACATGCCGACATGCCGAACAGCGTGTCAACCAACACCGTGAACGGTGGTGGTCAGGGCACTAGAGGATACGGCGCCGTACCCGCCATACCACCACACCGATCAGGACCGCCGCGACGGCGACGAACAGGGCCGCCTCGATGAGTTGGAACGTCCAGAACCGGTCGGCCGGGTGGTAGATCTCGAACTGCTGGATGCCCCGCGCGTGCAGGAACTGGTTGAGGTTGGTGCCGGCCCGGTTGGCGGCGGCCTCCAGCTCGTAGTACTCCGTCCAGCTCAGCCTGCGCCCAGTGGCGTCTGCGTAGCCGTGTTCGATCATCCAGTCAGCGAAGCTGGGCACGGGCCGGTGCCCCGCCTGGTCCATCGAGCCGCCGACGGGGACCGGCTCCATGGTGGTGAGCGGCGTGGCGTACGCGGGACGGGCCAACAGCGCCACCGACATCCGGGCGGCGAGGAACGCCCCGAACGCGACGCCGAACGCGGGCAGGCTGCGCCGCAGGATCGCCCCGGCGGCGGTGGCGACGCCGAACGCGAACAGCGCGTACGCCACCGGAACAAGTCCCTCCACGTCGAAGGCGTCGTACTGGAACCGCCCTTCCCACGCGTCGAATGGCTGCCGGAACCAGGTGAGCACCGCGGTGAACATCCCGGTGAGCATGACGGTGACGCCGGCCAGTGCCGCGAGCTTGGCCGCCAGCCAGCGCATCCGCGGCACGGCCTGCGTCCAGGCGAGCTGCCAGGTGCCGTCCTCCAGTTCGCGCGCGAGCAGCGGCGCACCGAGGAACGCACCGATGACGACGGGGACCAGATAGAAGCCCGCCAGGAGGTTCTCGACGTACCCGTACTCCTCGTCGAGCCGGCGGAAGGAGGCCGCGCAGTCCTCGTTGACACCGGCCTCTCCCGCACACCGGGCGGGACCGCCGGGGAACAGGTCGTGGGCCTGCGTCCCGAGCACGAGCAGGGCAATGCCGAACATGCCGACAAGCAGACCCAGGACGCAGACCTCGGTCCGGTGCTGGCGCCAGATCAACCACGTCATGCCGCCACCCCCGACGTGACCGCGGCGCTCGGCTCGGACGGCCGGCGCAGGTACGCCAGCACCAGGTCCTCCAGCGCGACCGGCTGGGCCTGCCACCCGGGCGCGGCGGGGATCGCTCCGTCGCGTACCAGCAGGGTCGTGTGCCGGTCGCTGTGGACGGCCTCCACGACGGCGCCGGCCCGGTCGAGGTCGGTGGCCGTGCGCGGGCCGACGAGCAGCCGATGCTCGGCGAGGAGGGTGTCGATGTCACCGGTGAGCGTGACCCGGCCGTGGTTGAGCACGACCAGGTGGTCGCAGACGCGCTCCAGCTCGTGCACGACGTGGGAGGAGAACAGGACGGTCACTCCGCCTTCGGCCACCGCGCCCATGAGGACCTGCAGGAACTCGTGCCGGGCCAGCGGATCGAGGCTGGCCACCGGCTCGTCGAGGACAAGCAGGTCCGGCCGCTTCGCCAGGGCCAGAGCCAACGCGACCTGGGCCTGCTGCCCGCCGGAGAGCGTACCGGCCCTGCGGTCGAGCGGGATGCCCAGCTTCGCCAACCGGCGCTCGGCCAGCCCCTGGTCGAACCGCAGGTTGCAGGCCCGGCCGAAGCGGAGCATCTCGGCGACGGTGAAGCGCTTGTACAGCGGGTGGTCCTGGGCCAGGAACCCGACCCGGGACAGAGTTTGCGGGGTGCTGGCGGTGACGTCGTGGCCGAGGACCTCCACCGTGCCGGTGCTCGGTGCCAGCAACCCGACGACCAGGCGCAGCAGCGTGGTCTTGCCCGCGCCGTTCGGCCCGACCAGGGCGATCACGCCGCCCGCCGGCAGGGCCAGGGTGCAGTCGCGCAGCGCCCAGCCCTTCCGGTACCGCTTGCCCACACCGTCGGTGCGCAGCGCGAACTCGCTCGCTGTCACGCCACGTCCTCATTCCTCGTCTGCCGGTGGACGGAAGTAAAAAGCGCGTTGACCGCCTGCTCGTCAAGGCCGGCCGCGTAGGCGCGGCGCAGCCAGGTCGTCAGGCCGCGGCGCAGCGACGTGTACGTCGATGCCGGCATCACGGCCGACTGCTGTTCATTGACGAACGTGCCCTGGCCGGGCCGGCCGGTGACCAGGTTCTCCTGCTCCATCTGCCGGTACGCCTTGGCGACAGTGTTCGGATTGATCGCCAGGTCCTCGACCACCTCGCGGATGAGCGGGAGGCGGTCACCGGGTTGGAGAAAGCCCAGCAGCACCGCCTGGCGGACCTGCTGGACGAGTTGCAGGTACGGCGGCACGCCGGAGTGGGTGTCGAGCCGGAAGACGAACACGGTAGCCCCTTACTGCTTTGCTAGTAACATAGTAAAGCAGTAAGTTGGCGGTCAAGAGAGCCGGGCCCCTGGCGACGGTGAACCTGTCACGACCGGACACGGCCCGTCCCCATCTGACAACCCGGCTCTGGTGTCAGGTCGGGCTGTCCCAATCGAGGGCCTCGGCCTTCGCACCAGGCTCCCTGCGCATGGGGACATTCACCATGGCAACGACCACCCGCACCCGGACGACCGACACGGCGCTCACCACCGCCGAGGCCGCATCCGCGCTACTGAACTGCGAACCCGCGCCCCTGGTGGCCGACGCCCGCCCGGTCCGGGCCTACCCGACACGACGATGCCCCTGAACGAGCTGCGGATGCGGCGCCGCCGAGCCGAGCGTGTCGTCGCCACCGCTGTCGTGCGAGGTGATGTGTCGGGACCCACCCACCCGGGCGGCCGGTGTCAGGTCGCCACCGCAGTCCGACCACACCATGCCCGGACCTCGACACGGGGTCGGTCCGGTTAGCAGCGGCGACCCGTGGTCTTCCCCGCATTGTTGCGGGTTGGCTCGTCGGTACAGTCACGGTCGGTTCCGGGGAGGTCGTCGACGTGGCTGAGGTCGATCAGGCGGTGCAGCGGGTCCGGACGACGCAGGCCTACCGGTTGCTGGTCGTCGGGTACCGCTGCCTGCTCGTGGCGCCGGTCATGTTGGTGGTGGCCATCGCGTTGACAGCCGTCTGGTCGCTGAAGCCGCCGCTGGTGTACGTCCCGCTCGTGATGACGTTCGCGACGGTATTCACGGGGGTGATCACCCTGTGGGTGGGGTTGATCGTCCTGCACTCCCGGCGACTCATGCCCACCTGGAGGCACCGTCCGGCATGTGGCGGTGATGAGAGCCCTGCGACGGGACACGGTCGCGCAGATCAGACGCCCGCTACGTGGTTAAGGCTGGCGCCAGACACGGACCCGGAACCGTTCGATGCCGGTGGGTAGTTCGTCGGCGTACCAGGCGTCCTGCCCGTACAGGGCGCGCAGCCGACGCCGGCCGGTGGCGTGCACGTCGACGGTGTATGTTCCCGGGGCTCCGATGGGCATGAACGGGGTCAGCATCCGCTCGTCGAAGATGCTGATACCCAGCGTGCCGCTGGTCGAGTGCAGTTCAGCGTGTCCGTGGGCTTCCCATTCGCCGGTGTCCGTCGGTGCGGGACCGTCCCAGGCCTCGACGGTGACGTGTGGGCGGTGGCCGGTGCTGATTTCGCTGAACAGCTGGATCTGTTCGGTACCTGCCCAGCAGAGCACGGCGGCGTTGGTGTCGGGGTGGCCGAAGGAGTCGAAGTCGCCGCCGATGATGGTGATCATGCGGTAGTCGGGGGTGGGCGTGGCGTCGATGCTGCCCAGCAAGGTCGCCACCGCACCTCCCGAAGGTGTCTCACAGGATTCGGTGTGGGCCTGTCACTCCGACGACGGGCTGGCCCACACCGAACGCTAGCGGACGGCCGGAGGTCAGTGGTGGATCTGCACCGCTCCGGCGGTTACGGGTAGGGGTTGGAAACGGGCGCGGGTTCCCGCCGACGTCGACGCGCCGGACAAGGTCGCCTACGGGCTGACCTGGCGGCAGCGGGGCCGACCACCAACGCGGCGACGGGGCACCCTGCGTACCGTCGGCACCCTGCTCGCCCTGGATGCGATCTGGTCCACCATCGACATCCCCACCGAGATCGGGGGGCAGCGCAGGCTGGTGGTGGACGAGGCGTGACTGCTGACGGGCGACGGCGAAGGCGCCCGGTTCCTGTTCCGCATGGCCAAAGCCGCCCGCAACGCTCCGCCGGACTCTGCGTCATCACCCAGGCCGCCGCCGACGTCCTCTCCACCGACCTCGGCCTGGAAGTGGTCTCGAACGCCGCCACCCAAATCCTGATGTGTCAGAGTACTCAGTCGATCGACGCGGTCTCCGAGGCGTTCAACCTGACCGCCGGGGAATCGCGGCTGCTGCTGTCCGCACCCAGGGGCGAGGGACTGCTCGTCGCCGGCCGCAGCCGCGTCCCCCTTCCGCGCCGTCGGCTCCGCCGCCGAACACCGCATCGCCGTCGATGGTCTGGACTTCGCCGCTTCTCGAGGAAATCCATGACGGAACTCCGGGATGTATGAGCACTGGTGGGGTTGGTGGAGTTCGGTTCGGCGAAGTCATAAGGGTTTGGCGCGGCGTATCGGGGCTCCCGCGGCGCGTGGTGGGGCTGCCGGTGGCCGTCAGGGAAGGAAATGCACCTCGGGGAAGGCCCGGCTCGGGCCGTCGAGCAGCCGGCTCCGGACGCCACGGAGGTGACGGTCGAAGAAGGCTAGCGGGTAGGCCTGCTGGATCCGGATCGCGCGGGCCGGGTCCAGCGTGCCGATCCATCCCTCGAGCTCCTCGTCACTCATGCCCATCAGCCTTGCCAGCTGTGGAATCAGCGATTCGTGGTCGCAGTAGGCGCCGTGCCGGCCGCCCTTGGCCCGCACGTTGAGCCGCCAGCCGCGCAGGAGTTGCCAGAACTCCTCGACGGGCGGCGCATCGATCCGGTTGAAGTCCGCGGTCATCAGCATGAACGGCCGGTCCAGGGCGGCGGGCCGTGGCCCCGACTCCATCGGGCCGTCGAAGCTGAGGCCGGCCCGTACGCGGCTGTCGACGTTCATGACCAGGGCGGCGGCGGTGGCGCCCTTCGAAAAGCCACATACGCCGACGTGGCGCAGGTCGAGCGTGGCGGCCAAGCCGGCGGGCAGCGGAAGGTGCCCGGGGTTGCGGCCGGCGGCGATCTGCTCGAGGCGGTCGAGGACGAACACGACGTCGTCGGCGTGGGTCCACGGCGTGGTCGACTCGTCGTCGGGGACGGCGAGCCGGCCGTCGGGGAACTCGACGTAGGCGTCGTGGGGATGGTCGACGGTGGCCACGACGTAGCCGTGGCTGGCCAGCTCCTGTACCACGACGGTGGCCTCGGAGCGGTGGCCGTTGGCGCCGTGCGAGAACAGGATCACGGGATGTCGGCCGGGGAGCGCCGGAGCAGCCTCGCGACCCGACGTGAGCGGTCCCGCCGCGACGTCGGGGTCGAAGCCATTGTCCCCGAGGAGCGCCCGCAACGGCGCGGCCGGCATCCACGGCGCCCGCGGATAACGCCGGGCGCCGGGCGCAGCCGGGTACCACACGCTGGCCATCGTGTTGCGGTCGGCGAGGTGCAGCGAAACGGTGCCGACCGGGTGTGGGCCGGCGGGTGCGGGCAGGATGAGCCGGGCCGGGGCGGCTATCACCCGGCCGGCACCGGCGGCCGTGGCGAGCGGGACGGCTAGGCCGGCGGCGAGCAGGCTGCGGCGGGTCAGGGTCATTGGTCCTCCGTGGTGGTCTCGACGCGGGCGATCAGCACCTTTAGGCGGCCGATTTCCTCGGCGAGGGCGGTGTTGCCGGCGGGGGTGAGGGTGATCCAGGTGCGGCCGCGCTTGCCCTCGTAGCCCTTCTCGATGTCGATCAGGCCGGCCGTCTCCAGCACGGTCAGGTGCTTGGAGAGGTTGCCGGCGGTCAGGTCGAGATGTGTGCGTAGGTAGCCGAACTCGACGCGCCGTGCCTCGTGGGCGATGGCGAGGATGCCCAGCCGCACCCGCTGGTGCACGACCTCGTCGAGGCCGGTGACCGGGTGGCCGGACGGGTCCGGGGTGTCGGTCTCGGTGGTCACCGCTGCTGCTTCCGGTGGGCCTTTGAAAAGCCGATGCCGCCCGCCAGGAGCACGGCGCCGACGATGAGCTGGGGTGGCGTCATCGCCAGCCGGGGCTGGATGTCCGTCCCCGACATGAACGACGGGATCCCCCACTCCGGCAGGTGCATGCCGTCGGTCGTCGGCAATACCACCAGCACCAGCGCCAGGTAGGCCAGGGTGAACAGCAGCAGCGCGACGTTGCGTTCCAGGCGGGCCAGCACCAGCAGCGCGAGCCCGATCAGACCCCACGGTGCGATCAGCCGGTCCAGAACGATCCACCAGAACGGAACCGGGCCGCCCCCGAAAGGCGGGTGGCTCGGGAAATATGCGGCCGCCGCCGTATACGCGGCCGTGAACACGACGGCTGTCGCGGCGCCGGTGATCGCGTACGGCAGCACGCGGGCACCCAGCCCTCGCGCCCGGGCGGCCCGCACGTAGCTGACCGCGATCACCGCGTAGGCGATCAGGAGCGCGGGCGGCCAGTAGTAGAGCATGCCCCGGCGCGCGAACATGCAGCCGCTGCCGTCGCACCGCACCTTCATGAAGAGCCAGTCGAACGGGATGGCCCCGACGGTCACCACGGCCAGCGTCAGCAGCGCCACCCAGGTCAGGCGCTGGTCACGGCGCACGCGGCCGACCAGGTTACGTACGTCGGCGAGGAGGCGATGGGGGTCGTCGCCGGCGGATACCGAGTCAGTGGTCATAGCAATAGGTTTCCACAACAAACCTGTTTGCGCTAGCACCAGATTGGCGAAGCGCATCCGGCGATGCGGTTGTCCGTGCCTCGTCGCGACGAGGCAGCCGGTCAGGCTCAGGCAGGGAAGGAAGCCATGCCGGCAGGGCGCCGAACACGAGCAGAAGGCCGCCCAGCTCGCTGATCCCGACCCACGCGATGTCGTCATGCTCCTCAGGTGCACGGTTGGTGGGAGAGCCGACCCAGTCTCTGATCTGCCAGACGCCCACGTGGACGGCGTCCTCGCCCGTGCCGGCATGCAGGTCGCCCAACCGTGACGAGGACTCCGCCACAATGTGAACCCCTAGCTCCTCGTGCAGGACGTCGGCTCGGACCGCTGCCGGCTCACCCTCGGCTCCTGGTCCTGGCCCAGCCTCGCCGCCACCATCGCCCGGTACGACACCGAGATCGAAGTCGTCGGCCCCGCCGAGCTTGTCCACGCCTTCGACCACCTGGCCCGCCGCTTCGCCAAGACCGCCGCCGGCCCCACCCCTCGCGGGACTTCTTGATCGGGTGCGCGCTCATGCCGCAGACGGCGCGTCGTGGAGCGTGGCCGTCGGCGTACCGAGGGCGTCTCGGACATGCCGGGTTGCGGATGTCGTTCGGACGGTCCTCGACGTGGATGTGAGTACAACGCGTGCTGTATGAAGCACGGGCGAGCGGAAGGATCCGTAGCCGAGCGGAGCGTAGATGATCACGGGGTATGACACGGTTCTCATCACCGGCGCGCCGGTGGACGCAGGCATCCGCGCGATGCTGGACAGTCTGCATGGCGCATGGCCGAACATGGTGGTCGCTTCGGGCAGGGAGCACGTCGGGCCGTTTCTTCCCTGGTCGACGATGCGTGTGCGCTCAGACAGGCACTGATCAGTCAGGCACATAGCTGACCCCCTCCCGCTGCGACGCACTCAAATCGAAATCCGCTCGTGCCGCTGTCGGTGCGCGATCGGGCGGGCTACAGGTTCTCGGACTCTGGCCAGTTGAACCAGTGAGTGTTGGGTGGCATGTCTGGTGCGTACCGGCTCACGTCTCCTGTCGTCAGTACGTCGGCGACCTGGCGGAAGGTGGTTGACTGGCTGGGCGGTGTGTCCTGGAGAAGGTCTGGGTGGTGCCACTGATCCAGCCGCATGATCTCCGGGATCCGCCGCCGCAGCTCGACTTCGTCGGCCAGGAGCAGCTCCCGGTGGTCCGGGACGAGCCGGCGAAGCACATCGACCAGATCCTCACCCCGCTCGGCGGCTACCGCGATCCGCCGGCCCCGTACCACAATCGATGTCCCGTGATAGATCTCGGGCTGGTCAACGTCCTCAATCTCGTCCCAGTTGTCGACCCGGCTGAGGAAGTCCTCGTTGCCGTAGCCCGCTTCGCCCTCGGTCAGACAGTTGCCGCCAGTGCCGTGGTCGGCGTGACTCTCCATGATTGCTGGATGAGTCGGCTGACGGACCTACCCGAGCAGCGCCGCCGCCGCGGCCAGGGTGGCCAGCGACAGCGTCGTGGTCACTATCACCGCTCGGTTGGCCACCGCCTCGCCGACGCCGTACTCCTGGCCGAAGATGAATGTGTTCTGCGCTGTCGGCAGGCCCGCGCACACCACCACGGCGAGCAACTGCGGCGCGGATAGGTGCAAGGCCAGCCCGGCCGCGTACGCGATGACCGGCTGTGCGACGAGCTTCAGCGCGGTGATCACGGCCAGCTCGGCCGGCTCGGCCGGCTCTTCCCGGGACGGCGTCGTGCGGTGCAGCGACGCGCCGAGCGCGACCAGGGCGGTCGGAACCGCGGCGCCCGACAGCAGGGTGAGCGACGCGCTGGCCGCCGACGGCAGATGCAGGCCGGCAGCCGAACATGCGACACCGAGCAGCGACGCCAGGAGCACCGGGTTGCGTACCGGCAGGGAGGCGATACGGCGGACCCGTACCCGCCCGGCCGGGTCGCTGTGCCGGTCCAGGGCGACCAGAATCACGGGCGTCACCACCAGCACCTGCAGCAGCACCACCTCCGCCAGGAACGACACGTTGCCGAGAACCTGCGTGGCGATCGGGATGCCGAGGTTCGCCGAGTTTACGTACCCGGCGGCCATGCCCCAGATCGGCCGTTCGCCGGGCTCGCGACCGAACAGCCGGCTCGCGCCGACCCACCCGAACCCGACAACCGCGGCCGTGCTCACCCCAAAGGCGAGCAGCGAGCGGCCGGCGAACCCGGAAAGCGGCATTCGGGACAGGGCTAAGGGACGTCTCGTAACTCCGTCGGACGTCCATGATGGATCATTTCGGGGTGCAGGTGATCTCGGCAGCCCGCCCGGAATGGATCTTCCCGTTCACCGGGCTGCAGCCCGTCCAGTTCCGCCGGCTGGTCAGGCTGGTCGCCGAACGCGGCGGTGACGCGATCGCCGATGGTCGACCGGGCCGGCAGTGGTCACTCGACCTTGCCGATCGGGTGCTGCTGGTCGCGGCGTACTGGCGGACGAACCTGACGATGAGGCAGATCGGTCCCCTGTTCGGGGTGTCGCACTCCGCCGCGCATCGGGTCATCGACACCCTCGGGCC
>NZ_FNYV01000024.1 GCF_900109115.1 Micromonospora phaseoli | reverse complement strand
TCCGACTGTTCGAGGGTGGTGCGCATCTGGGTCAGGATCTGCTGGTGGAGGTCTGCTGGTTCTGTCGCGGTGGTGGTCGAGGTGACCAGGGCGACCGTGCCGATGGATACGGCGAGCAGGGCCACCTCCATCCACACGAAGGGGTTTCGGGACCACCTGGTGATGTGTTGCCGGGTATTCATGATCGCCTTTCACCTCGTCGCCGGTGCTGGTGTTGGCCGAGCGCATCGGACGGACGTCTGCCCGGGGAGGGTGGTCCGTCGTCGTGGAGGTGGCCCGGTACTGCGGCGCGCGAGCGTCTGCCAAGGGTGGCGCGCTGCCGGCGCTGCGGTGCTCCCGTGCGAGCCGTGCTCAGCGCGGTTGCCCCCGACGCTGCGGCGATACGAGCCATTTCAACACGCTCGAACCCACCTCGGCAACATCGACAATCCTCGCTCATGCCGACGGGGGCGGCGCTGGTCTGCGCCGCCCCCGTCGCGGGTGCGGTTACCTCGCGGTGCAGGTAAGGGTGGGTGTGGAGTTGGTGCCGTTCCAGGAGGCGTTGAAGCCGAAGTTGGTGGTGCTGTTGGCGCTCAGGGAACCGTTGTAGCCGGCGTTCGACGCGGTGACCGACGAACCGCTTGAGGTTACCGTCGCGTTCCAGGAGTTGGTGATGCTCTGGCCGTTGGGCCAGGTCCAGTTCACCGTCCACCCGGAGATGGCGGCGTTGCCGGCCCGGACGGTGACCTCGGCGCCGAAGCCACCGGACCACTCGTTGGTCTTGCGGTAGGTGGCGGTGCAGGCACCGTTGCCGGCCGGCGGCGGGGTGCTCGGCGGCGGGGTGCTCGGCGGCGGCGTGCTCGGCGGCGGCGTGGTGGGCGGCGGCGTGGTGGGCGGCGGGGTGGTGGGCGGCGGGTTGCTGCCGCCCCCGAAGGTCACGTCACTGCAGATGTAGTACGGCTGGTCGAGGTGGGACGCCTGCCAGATCGTGTAGACGACGTGCCGTCCGGTGCGGCTGCCCGCGTTCACCTGGGCCTCGTAGAGCCCGGTGGTCGGGTAGCTGCCGGTGCGGAGCACCAGTTCGAGGTTGTTCCAGGTGAGGGGTTGGGTGGTCGGGTCGAAGCCCTGCCTGGTGATGTAGATCAGCATGTAGTCGGCGCCGTGCCGGGCGCCGTCGGTCAGGGTCAGGGTGAAGTTGTTCGGCATCGGCTTCGCCGTCCACGCGCCGACCGCGTCGAGCGAGGCGTACAGGCCGCCCTGGGTGCGACCGCCGCTGCACAGCTGTCCGTTCGGGACGGCGGCCTGGTGGTTGCCGCCGACGTTCTCGCGGTACAGGCCGTTCCAGTTCCACATGGTGTTCGGGTTGGCCTGCCAGGCCTGCCAGCACATCGGGTCGCTCTGGGCCATGCTGGGGTTGAGGTGGTCGGAACCCCAGCGTTCCCAGCAGCCGTAGTTGCGCGACGGCGGGTTGGTGACCGATCCGTGCGCCGAGGCCGGGCCGGCCTGGTTGACGACGACCATCGTGAACGAGGCGAGGAGAACTGCGACCGCGCCTAGTCCCAGACGGCGTGCTGTTCGTGAGAGTTTCATCAATGCTCCAGTAGATGCGCCGACGCCGGTGCCCCTCACTGGGTGCCCAACCCGGAAGGAGTAGACGCCGATCGGTTCGAGCGATCTTGAGAGGTAGGCGGCATTGCTGCCTGCCACGGCTTGGCGGCTCCCAATCGAGATAGTAGTAGAGATAACTGTCGATGTAAAACGATACCGATGCATAAGGGGCCACCTAGACTCCGGACGTGATCGAGCTTGTCGAGCGACGTACCGCCCTGGCCGTGGTGGTGGGGTCCCGGGCGTACGGGCTGGACCGGCCAGGCTCCGACTACGACCGACGTGGTGTCTTTGTGGCGCCGACCCGGGCGTTCTGGCACCTGGACAAGCCGCCCACCCACCTCGACGGGCCGGCGGCGGAGCAGTTCTCCTGGGAGTTCGAGCGCTTCTGCGTGCTTGCCCTGCAGGGCAACCCGACTGTCCTGGAGGTGCTCTGGTCTCCGCTGATCGAGACGATCACCGCAGACGGGGAACGGTTGCTGGCGGCGCGTCGGGCGTTCCTGTCGCGTCGGGTGGCGCAGACGTACGGCAGCTACGCCCGGGATCAGCTCGATCGGGTGGCGGCCCGCCGCCAACGCACCGGCGAGACGAACCACAAGCAGGCCATGCACATGATCCGGTTGCTGGTCGCCGGAGTGCACGTGCTGCGGACCGGGGAGATCCTGGTCGACGTACGGCACCTGCGTGACCGGCTGCTCGCGGTGCGGCGCGGCGAGCTGCCCTGGGAGATGTGCGTCGCCTGGGCGACGGAACTGCTCGCCGAACTCGCCGACGCTGCCGCCACCACCACACTGCCGGAACAGCCCGACCGGGATGCCGTGGATCGGCTGCTCACCGCCGTACGGGAGAGGAACCTGCAGTGACCACCCGAGGTGCCGCCGCGACCGCCTGCGCTGAGCCCGCCGGGCCCGGTGGCGACTCCCGGGCCCGGCGGGGGAGTCACGGGGTCCAGTACAGGTGTGGGTTGACCCGCCCGGACCAGTCGAAGACGGCCATGTTGTCCCAGCCGTTGCCGGTCCCGTTGATGTCCGCCGGATCCCAGCCGTTGCCACGGATCGCGTACCAGGTCGGTTCCCAGTAGAAGACGCCCACCGCGCCGGCGTTGCGTGCGGTGTTCTGCACCCAGCTGAACTGCTGCGCCTGCCCGGCCCAGGTGGCCGGGATGTTGTCGCAGCGCGCGGTACCGGGGATCACGTTCGGTTGGTGGTCGGCGTCGGCGGTGGTGAACGGGTACGCCGTCTCGGCGATCACCACCGACCTGCCGTAGCGGGACTTCACGTCGGCGATCACGTTGTAGAGGTTGGCCAGCGTGCCGTGCCACATGCAGTAGTAGGACAGCGCGGTGACGTCCCAGGTCACGCCCTGCGCCCTGATCCCGTCGTAGAACCAGCGGGCGTTGGCGTTGCTGTCCGCGTTCGCCGTGTGGATCCACACCTGGGTGCCGCCGTTGCACGCCTTGGTGGCCCGGTAGCCCTGCTTGAGCAGGCTGGCCAGCGGGGCGAAGTCGTTGTTGACGACCTGCCCGGTGGGCCACAGCATGCCCACGTTGATCTCGTTGCCGATCTGTACCGCGTCCGGGGTGGTGCCCTGTGCCTTGAGCGCGGTGCACACCTCGTAGGTGTAGTTGTAGACGTCGCTCTGCAGCTGGCTCAGCGAGTGGTTGGCCCAGGCCGCGGGCGGGTACTGCTTGCCCGGATCGGCCCAGGTGTCCGAGTAGTGGAAGTCGATCAGCAGCTTGAAACCCTTGGCCTTGATCGCCCTGGCCTGCTGGAGCACCTTGGCCTTGTTGTTGTAGCCGCTGGTCGGGTTGTTCCAGATGCGCAGCCGCAGGTAGTTGACGCCCTTGCTGGCAAGGATGTCGTAGGGGTTGGCCTGCGCGCCGGCGCCGTCGTAGTAGCGCGCGCCGAGGTCGAGGCTGCGTTGCAGGGACGAGACGTCGGCGCCGCGCATGGTGAGGGTGTTGGCCGCCTGGGCGGGCGCGGTCAGGGCCAGCGGGGCCGCGAGGACGACCACCGCCGCGAGGGCCCGGAGGGACGGTTTCATGGCGCTCCTTCACATGAAGGGATGCGGTGCCCGCCGGAGCGGGCTCGTCCGGCGGGACTGCCGGACGGTCTCGGTACCAGGTGAGGTGGTGGTGGGTGCGCCGGCGACTCAGGCCGGCGCGGGGGAGGACGCCCGGATGACCAGGCGGGTGGGTACGGTGATGGACAGTGGGCTGCGCCCGGCGATGACGTCGGTGAGCAGCCGGACCGTGTAGCCGGTGCGGGCGATGGCCTCCCGGACGGCCCGGACCGCCGCCGGGCTGACCCATTCCCGGCTGTTGAGGACGCGGGAGACGGTGGCGTAAGAGACCCCGGCCTCGCGCGCCACGTCGCGGATGGTGGGCCGCTTGCGCGCCGTCGCGGGCGAGGTCGACACGATGGGGATCATAGTCTCTGCCATCCGGCCCTCACCCCTTGACGGCGCCGGCGCCCAGGTCGACCCGCCAGTAGCGTTGCAGGCCGAGAAAGAGGGCGACGAGCGGGACGATGGACAGCAGCGCCCTGGTGACCACCGAGGAGTACACGGCGGGCTGGGACGCGCCCTGGTTGAGCAGCCCGTCGAGGCCCACCGTGGCCACGCCCGGTGATCAGCAGCCGGCCAGATCCGTCGACCTGGCCGGTGGGCTTGACATTGTCACTGTGACAAGCCCTTGACTGGTTGACGGAGGTGGTCCCCATCAACTCGGCACAGCCGCATTCACCGGACGCCCGACTGCTCGACGCGTTGGCCGCCGGGAACTCGTCGACGCGGCTCAAGGCGGCCCTGGCAATCGGTACGGATCCCGAGCCGGGTTTCGTCGATGCGCTCGTGGCACGGTGCGCGATCGAACCGGACTTCTTCGTGCGTGACATGCTCACCTGGGCGCTCACCCGTCTCCCGTCGGAGATCACGGTGCCGAAGCTGCGTGCGGAGCTCGATTCCGGCAGCACGCAGGCCCGCAGCCAGGCGTTGCACACCCTGTCCAAGATCGGCGACAGCGACGCGTGGCCCGCGATCACGTCGTCATTGCTGCACGACGCCGACGACGAGGTCGCGCGCAGCGCATGGCGCGCCGCCGTCGTACTCGTACCCGACGGGGAGAAGGAAGCGCTGGCCACGAAGTTGGCCGCGCAGTTCGGTCGCGGTGACCGGGAGGTACGGCTGAGCCTGAGCCGTGCCCTCGTCGCGCTCGGCGACGTGGTCGAGCCGGTCCTGCGAGCGGCGATGACCCGGCACGACCCCGCGGTACGTGCGCATGCCGGCGCCACGGAACGACTCCTGCGCGACCCGGATGCCGGGTTCGACCTCGCCGTCGACGAAGCGAGAAGGGTCTTCGCCCTCGGCCCGGACCGGGAGGAGACGCAGGCGTGCTGATCGGCGAGGTGGCGCTCCGCTCGGGAGTGAGCGCCCGGATGCTCCGGCACTACGACTCCCTCGGGTTGGTGCGGCCGACCGGCCGCACCCTGGGCGGCTACCGGGAGTACACCGCCGACGACGTCCGGCGGATCTTCCACGTGGAGGGTCTGCGATCCCTGGGACTGTCGCTGCGCCAGATCGCACGCACTCTCGACGACACCGACTTCGCCCCGTCCGCGCTGGTCGGCGACCTGATCCGGAAGACCGAAGAGCGACTGAACCGGGAACACGAGCTCCTTGAGCGGCTCCGTGCGGTCGATGCGGCCGGGCCAGCCGGGTGGCAGGATGTCGCGCGCATCGTCGAGCTTCTGCACGGACTCGGTTCGCCCAGTGCCGCGCGGCGACAGCAGGCCGTCCTGGCCCCGGCCGAGCACGCGACGGTTCCCGCCGAACTGCTGGCCGAGGCGGTCCTCACCGAGTCGGACCCGAACGTTGCCGGGGCCCTGCGGTGGGCCCTCGCGCGAGCCGGCCGTGACGGTGTGGCGGGCCTGGCACCCGGCATGGCCTCCAACGACGTCGACGTCCGCCGGCGCGGGGTCCTGGCGCTCGCCGAGCTACCCGACGACGAGGCGACCGCGCTGCTCACCGACGCGCTCGGCGACACGGACCCGACGGTCCGCAGACATGCCGCTCTCGCACTGGGCGCACGGGGCGTGACCCGAGCCGTGCCGACACTGATCTGCACAGTGGTCGAGGGCCCGAACGATGTCGAGGCGGCCGAGATCCTGGGATCGTTGGCGCGGGACGCGACGTGGGCAGGCCGGATCATGGATGCGCTGGTCGGCGAGTTCGCCGCGCACACCGGGGACTCGGCGGTGCGGATGCGACTGACCCAGGCACTCGCCGAGATGCCGGGGACCATCGCGCTGGACCTGCTGCGGCAACTGACCCACGACGATGATCGGCCGGTGGCCCTCATCGCCTCGGCCCTCGTGAAAGTGCTCGAGCAACGGCCGGACGAGGGGACCCAGGAAGCCGCGGACCAGTAGTCGACGTACCGTCCACCGGCGCAGGATGAGGCCGGCTCAGCCAGACACCTCCTGGACAACCCATGGCTGATCAACACGTTGCGACTGGGTAAAGTTGGACGCATGTCCGCCACCAGCGACCCGTGTGAGCTGCCGGCTGACCGCAGGCGCGGGTCGAGCTTCGGCTGGTCTCTCGGCATGGTGCTGCGGCGCTGGCACGAGTACGTCGAGGAGGCGTTGCAGGATCTGCCGCACGGCAGTCGCGGCTACCACATCCTCGCCGTGGTCGTCCACGAGGAGGTGCCGACGCAGGGAGCCCTGGCGGCCCGCCTGGTGATCGACCGCAGCGTCCTGACGTACGTCATCGATGATCTGGAGAACGCCGGCCTCATCGAGCGCCAGTTGGATCCACGCGATCGGCGCGCCCGCCGGATCGTGGCCACCGGGCGTGGCCGGCAGACACTCGCCGACGCCGAGCAGCGCGTTGCGCACGCCGAGAACCATGTGCTGGGCGGGCTGCCCGAGGAGCAGCGCGACGTCTTCCGCGATCTCGCCGAGCGTGCCGCCGAGGCGATCCATGCCGCCGCGCCCCGGACGGACCCCTGCGTCGCGGTGAAGAGCGTCCTTCCCCCAGCGGACCATTCCGCTCGCTGATCCAGGCCGGCCGGGGTCGGCAGCGCAGGACCGCCGCGAACCGGATCTAGGGTTTCCTTCTGCTGCCGCTCAGGCCACGCCCGTGCGTTCGCGCTCGACGATCGCGCGTACAGCTGGTGCGACCTCCGAGGCGAAACGCTCGGTGATCGTCGGGTCGTCCCCGCCGATGATGAAGGCGCTGATGCCGTGGGTGAGTGCCAGGTCGGCAATCTGGTCCACCCAGGCCTCGGGCGGGCCGTTGAGGAGTCCGCTGGGAGTGGTCGAGAACTGTACTTTCATGAAGTTCATCAGCCGTCGAACGGCTGCCGGATCGCGGCCGGCGTCGTGTGCCGCGGTGTCGATTCGCGCGTTGAGCTCGGGTAGGGAGTCGGCGCCGCTGGGCAGGTATTCGATCGTGGGCAGCCATCCGTCGGCGATCGAGCCGGTGAGGGCGAGCATCTTGGGCTTGTACGCTCCGACCCAGATCGGGATGTCGTGGGCGGGCCGAGGTCCCCGTTTGGCGCCCTTGACCGAGTAGTACTGACCGTCGTAGCGCACGCCACCAGGGGTGGTGGTGTCCCAGAGCTCCCGGATGATCTCGATTCCCTCGCGCAGGGCGGTGACGCCCTGAGCGGCGGTCAGCCGACGTCCCCCCATGGCGGCGATGCCGTCCCAGAACGCACCGGCGCCGATGCCGAGTTCGAAGCGGCCACCGCTGAGCAGGTCGAGCGAGGCCGAGGCCCGGGCCAGGACAGCTGGTGGCCGGAGGGGGAGGCTGGTGACGTTGGCGCTGAGGTGGATGCGCTCGGTGCGTCCCGCTGCGAAGGCGAGCAGGGTCGACGTGTCCAGGAATGAGGCCTGGTACGGGTGGTCCTGGAAGGTGACGAGGTCGAGGCCGGCCCGGTCTGCGGTGACTGCCAGCTCGACAACCTGTCGGGCCTGCTGTGCGACGGGTGTGACGAAGGTGCCGAAGAGCAGGTCGTGTCCGTAGTCGGTCATGCGATGGCCTCCTTGGCAGTCGGTGTGGTGAGCTTCGGGTCGATGTTGAAGTTGTCCCGGAAGAGGTTGTCCGGGTCGTAGCGGCGTTTGAGGTCGCGTAGGCGCTCCAGGACCGGTGCGGGGAAGGCGTCGAGCAGTCGCTTCGGGTTGAGGTCGGTCTCGAAGCTCAGGTAGAGACCGTCGAAATGCGGGCGAAGCGGTTCCCATACGGCGTTGAGGCGCTGGTTGTTGCCGGCCATGGCGGTCAGCTGGAATGCCGGCGCTCGATGGGTGAAGGACGCCTCATCCGGGGGAGGGTCGGCGATCGCACCGCCCATGGCGCGTAGTTCGAAGAAGTAGACAGCGCCGCTGCGGAGCATCGCTGCGGCATCGCGGGCGAAGTCCGCCGTCAGCGCGGGCAGGAACGCCGATCGAGAGTGCGGTTCACCGAATCCCTGATGGCCGTCCGGCCCGATGTCGGCGGCGTTGCTCATGACTCCCGAATATGGCGTCATCACCACGTGTTGGCGGGTGAGCGTTCCGAGTTCCAGGAACGGTGTCAGGCGCTCGACGACGGTGTCGGGGTCCGGGCTGTCGACCACCGCGTAGAGCTGGATGCTCGATACGCCCTGGCGCGGCTGCCCGGTGACGAGGAAGACCGTCGTGTCTCTCGGCGCTGTGCTCGCGAATTCGCCGTAACGGCGCAGCGACTCCTCGATGTCGGTGGACAGCAGCACGAGTTGCGCCCAACCGACCTCGCCGACCTCGTCGACTTCGAACTCGAACGACGTGGCGATGCCGAAGTTGGCCCCGGCTCCCCGAACGGCCCAGAACAGCTCCGGATTGTCGTCCCTGCTCGCCCGCACCTGGCGGCCGTCGGCGAGCACGAGGTCGACCGAACGGAGATGATCGATCGTCAGGCCGTGGCTGCGCGAGAGTAGGCCGATCCCGGCCGCGGTGGCGAGCCCACCGACGCCGACGCCGCCGTAGTCCCCTGAGCCGAGTGCCCATCCGTAGGGGGTCAGGGCTGCGGCGATCTGCTTCCAGGTCGCTCCGGGACCGATCCGTACGAGCCGGCGGTCGGGGTCCAGCACCTCGATGGTGTTCATGGCGCTCACGTCGATCACGAGCCCGCCCTGGTTCGTCGAGCGGCCGCTGATGCCATGGCCGGCGCTGCGGATGCCGAGCGGCAGGTGCCGATGTCGCCGGGCGAACTCGACCGCATCGGAGGCTTCCGCCGGTGTCCGAGGGCGTAGCACGACACCGGGAGCGCCGCCGCGCAGGTAGGTGGCGGACACGGCGCGGTAGCCCGGATCACCTGGCTCGATCGCCGTCTCGGCGAGCGATGCCGGCAGGCCGTCGTAGTCGATGGTCGGCAGCCGGCGAGCACGCGCCGCTGCCGGCCGGCGGCGGGCTGCGCTCCCGCCGTCGGGACCGGCCACGAGCGCGGCGAGGCGCTCGATGTCCTCGCTCGAGTCCACCGGGACCACTACTGGCAGGCCGGCCCCGGCGAGGGTGGCCAACTCCTCCGGCTTCGCGTCTCGCGGCGCGACGACCCATCCTGCGGGGTCGGAGATGATTCGCCCCTCCGCCATGATGTCGAGGCTGCCCTGAGCCTTGGTGACGACGCTCGGGTACGGCGCCTCGGGGTCGGTCGGATCGGGGGAGGAGGGGGCAGCAACGGCGACACCGATACCGATCCGACTCGTCGCTCCCGCCAGCCAGGCCGCCGCCGTCCAGACGTCCAGCCCGGCTGGCTGTCCAGCCGCCTCGTTGCCGGCGATGACCACCAGGTCCAGACCGCGCTTCTCCGCCAGGCGGGCCAGCGCGGTCGCGTCCCGCGTGGTGCCGGCCGGACTTGATGCGTCGAGGACAACGCCGATGTCCATTTTCATCCCATATCTCCGATCCCGGACGGCGGCGGTCTGGCAGTCTGCCGCTTGGTCGCGCCAGTGCCTGCTGGAGTGCCGGTGATGACAGGTGTCACCGCTCCATACAATGCGTGGCAGCCAATATTATATTCCGGGCATAAGAGTGGCTGGACATCGCTTCTCGGGCCGTGGCTGGTCGGGGCGTTGTCGCGACAGCCGTTGTCGACGGCCGCACGTTGATCAACGCCTGTCAACGATCGACGCGTGGCGCCCCCACGGTCCGGCGGCCCATCAGTTCGTCGACCGTGGTCGCGCCGAGTTCGGCCTGCACGAGCGGCCTGACCTCGGTGCCGAACAGCTCGATGGCGCGGAGCACCTCTTTCTGCGGCAGCGCTCCCGTGTCGATGTGGATGTACTGCCTGACGTGGCCCCAACGCTCGTGCATGTGGAGGATGCGCTCGGCGATCTCCTCTGGCGAGCCGATCAGCAGCCCGCCGCCGGGACCGGTGTCCCTGTCGTAGGAAGCGCGAGTCGGGGGGAGGAAGCCACGCTGCTCGCCGACGACCTTCATGAACTGATGCCAGTGCGGCCACCACGTCTCGCGGGCGGACCTGCCGTCTTTCGCGAGGAAGCCCGGGGAGCCGAGCATCACCAGGGTCTGCTCGGGTGGGTTGCCGAGCTCCTGGGCGGCGCGACGGTACAGGTCGGCGAGGGGCGCCGAGCGCACCGCGTTGCCGCCGAGGACTCCGGTCGCGAGTGGGAGCCCGAGGGCGGCGGCGCGGATGGCGGATTTGGGGTTCCCGCCGACGCCCAGCCAGATCGGGATCGGTCCATGCTCGGGGCGGGGCGGGACGTACTCGCCGTTGAGGGCGGGCCGGGTGGTGCCACTCCAGGTCACCCGCGCGGACCGGTTGATCTCCAGCAGAAGCTCGAGCTTCTCGGCGAACAGGCGATCGTAATCCTGGAGGTCGTAACCGAAGAGGGGGAAGGACTCGACGGATGATCCCCGGCCGGGGATCATTTCGACCCGCCCGTGTGAGATGGCGTCCACGGTCGAGTACTGCTCATAAACGCGCACCGGATCGTCCGTGCCGAGCACGGTGACGGCGCTGGAGAGCTTGATGCGCGTGGTCTGGGCCGCCGCGGCGGCGAGAATCGGTGCGGCGGAGGAAGCGGGAAACTCCGGTGTGTGGTGCTCTCCGACACCGAACCAGTCAAGGCCGGCCTGCTCGGCCACGACGATGGACTCCACCACATTGCGGATCGCCTGGGCCTCCGAGATGCGTGTCCCGGTGGCGGGGTCGTAGTTGGCGTCCCCGAATGCCCCGATGCCCAGTTCCATGGCCTGCGCCCCCTCGATGTCTGCTGGTAGACAGATATTCTACCCGGCATATCATTTGCTGGGACACGTAAGTGATGGCAGCTGCGGGTGTGCTCAACCCGCCCCTTGATCCCTTCACCGACCAGGCCGCGCAGATGCCCGCCGGAGCCCGAGGGCCGGTCGTGCCCTCGGCGCCCTGCGCCTCCCGGCCCGAGGGCTGCCACTTCGCGGCAGGGGTAGTGCGGCAGGGGTAGTCAGGGCAGCGGGACGACGTACGAGTCGACGCGAGCTATCAGCCCGTCGCGGAAGGTGAACAGGTCGTTGAAGGCGAAGCGGAACGGTCCGTTGTCGACGCTGACGCCGCGGCCTTCGCCCGTGGTCACGACGACCGGGCCGTCCTCGTAGACGCGCTGGACGTCGAGCTCGGGGCTGCCGGTGAATGCGGGATTCTCGATCTCGTCGTCGAACTCGGCTTTGCCTCGGGTCCTCCGGTGGCCGTGGATGACCCACTCGACGTCGTCGGTGAGGGTCATGAGGATTCGCCGGTGGTCGCTGGTCCGGAATCCGGCGAAGTACTGCGCGACGAGGTCACGTTGGGTGGTCTGTGTCATGGCGTTCTCCGTCCTGGTGGTGCTGCAGGTGGGCGGCGAGGGCGTCGAGGATCGAGGCGAGCCCGTCGGCTGCTCGGGTCGTCTGGAGCTCGGGGGGAAGTCGACGCTGGTGGACTGTGAGGTGGGTGCCGTCGCCGGCGGGGTTCACGGTGACGGTCGTGCGGAGGCCGGTGACGGGCTCGTCGAACACGAGCTCGTGCGGTGCGGCGACGCTCACGTAGACGAACCGGAGCCGGCGGTGGGCGCCGTTCGGCGCGCGGGTGTCCAGTGCGAACTCTCCACCGGGACGCAGGTCCACGGTCACCGAGTCCGGGGGTACGGTGGCGTGCGAACCGCCCCAGAATGCCGCGATGCTTGACGGTGAGGTGAAGGCGGTCCAGACGCGTTCGGGTGCTGCCGAGAGATGGCGCTCGGCGACCAGTTCGTCGCCTCGGAGCTCTGCGCTGGTCAACTGGCCGCTCCCTCGTCGGTGAGGTGCTGTTCGAGGGCGTCGAGCCGGTCGTTCCAGATGCGGCGCTGGCCGTCGAGCCAGGTGCCGAGCAGCGAGAGCTGATCGACCTTCAGCCGGCAGGGGCGTTTGGTGCCCTCGCGTCGTTGTTCGACCAGGCCGCATCGTCGTAGGACGCCGACGTGGTGGGAGATTGCCTGCGGGGTCAGCTCGAACGGTTCGGCGAGCTCTCCCACGGTGGCGTCGCCGTGCGCGAGCCGGGTCACCAAGGCGCGACGGACCGGGTCTGCGAGGGCGGCGAAGGTCGAGTCGAGGTCCGGGCCGGGGGCGACGAGCGAGGAGGGCATGCCCCGACCATAATGCAAACCAACGTTTGCGCAAGCGGTCGTTTGCAAAGATGAGTCCGGTGGTGCGACGGAGCGGCGGGGTCGAGACCTACGAGGCCAGCCGCTCGCCCACGGCGTGACCCGATCCTGTGAGTAGGGGCCCGCCGTCTGACTGGTTGATCTCCGACCAGACCGTGTCGAGGGAGAGGCCGAGGACGTCGGCGATCGCGGCGATGGTGGGGAAGGCGGGGGTGGCTACGCGACCGGACTCGATCTTCCGAAGAGTCTCCGGCGAGACGCCTGCCGCCAGCGCGGTGCCGAGCATCGAACGCTGTCCCCTGGCTCGACGCAGGAGGGCGCCGAGGCGCTGTCCGCGCTCGACCTCCGCGGGGGTGAGCGGCAACCTGACCATGCCCCGATTCTAGTACCGGGATAATATGGCCGGGATACCTATTGGTTTTACGAGTTGGGCGCCGCATGATCGAGATCCTGAACCCCACAGACCTGCTGCGAGCGAAGGACGCCGGAGCGCTGGTCGCCGGCATTCTGCAGACCCTGAAAAGCCGCAGTGCGGTCGGCACGAACCTCCTGGACATCGACCGGTGGGCCAAGGCCATGATCACTGAGGCCGGGGCGCAGTCCTGCTATGTCGACTACGAGCCGTCCTTCGGGCGCGGGCCGTTCGGCCACTACATCTGCACGTCAGTCAATGACGCCGTGCTCCACGGACTGCCGTATGACTACGCGCTTGTCAACGGCGATCTGCTGACCCTCGACCTCGCTGTCTCCAACGGGGGTGTGGTCGCTGACTCCGCCATCAGCTTCGTCGTGGGCGACGTGAAGCCCCCGGAGAGCGTTGCATTGATCAACGCGACCGAGCGCGCATTGAGCGCAGGGATAGCCGCGGCCGGTCCCGGAGCCCGCATCGGTGACATCTCCCATGCCATCGGATCGGTCCTCAGCGAGGCGGGATATCTGATCAACACCGAGTTCGGCGGTCATGGCGTCGGGTCGACGATGCACCAGGACCCGCACGTCCCGAACAGGGGGCGGCCCGGTCGCGGATACCGGCTGCGCCCTGGTCTGCTGCTGGCATTGGAGCCATGGGTCATGGCCGACACCGCTGAGCTCGTCACCGATGCCGATGGCTGGACACTGCGAAGCGCGACAGGCTGCCGGACAGCGCACAGTGAGCACACGATCGCGATCACCGACGATGGAGCCGAGATTCTCACTGTGCCGAGGTAGGTGACAGCCATCCGCGTTCCCCGGCCTCCAGCAGCCGGGGAGATCGATCAACGTCCCCGGTCGGTACGTCTAGACCGCACCGGACAGGTACTCCCTGCGTCGTTGCGGTTCGAACTTCTCGATCGCGTACCGCAGCATGACCCGTGGCATGGTCCGGTAACACCGCGCCAGGAACTCCTCCTCCGCCGCGCGGTCACGGTTGCCCACCTCGCGCAGCATCCAGCCCACCGCCTTGTGGACGAGGTCGTGTGGGTCGCGTAGCAGCCGTTCGCTGAGCCGGAAGGTCCAATGGAAGTCACCGACCCTGATGAAGGCGAAGGTCGCCATGACGGCGATCCGCCGATCCCACACCAGGCTCGACTCGGCCAACCGGTCCAGTACGCTCCGGTCCCTGTCGATCAGCCAGGGGCCGACGATGTACGGCGCGGACGAGTCGACCAGATCCCAGTTGTTGAGATGGCCGGTGTTGGCCAGGACCATGCGGAAGACCCTGCCCCGTTCCTCCTCGTCCCCCTTGGCGAACTTCCGCACGAGGATGAAGAGCGACGTTAGCCTCTCCTCGTGCACGCCGCTGGTCAGCAACGTCGCCGTTTCGGCCAGGGAGAGCTCCCGCCAGTAGCGGCCGGCCACCTTACGCTGATCCGGCACGGAGACTCCGATAACCCGGTCGCCCTCGCCGTACCCGCCCGGAGCCATCTGCAGAAAACGGCTCGTCCCCGCCGCCCGCGCCGGATCCGCGAGGCTGGCGAGTTCGTCACGGACGTCCGCGCTGCTGGCCATGACTGTGCAACCTATCGCGATCGCGGGCGCCTCCCGTGCTGCCTACCCAACCCCGCGCTCACCTCGACGTCACGGCGGTGGTTGGGCGGGCATCGGGTGATGGGCATATCGCGTGACCCAGAGGCGCGGGATGACTTCCCGCTCACCGACCTGTACGAAGCCGAGGCCCTCGTACAGGGTCCTCGCCGGCAGATTCGCGCTACCCGTGGAGACGATGGTCCGGCGTTGACCGGCTGAAGCGAGAACCTCGCACACCAACGCCCTCCCGGCCCCTCGCCGGTGCGCCGCCGGGTCGACGACGAGCCGGTCGATGTCCACCTCCGAACGCTCCTCGGACCACGCTGTCGCGCCGATCAGTCGTCGGTCGTGGAAGGCGCCGAGCCATCTCAGCGGCGCCCCTCGCAGCTCGTCGAGCGTCTCGTGCAAGGGTGGAATCCGATCATCGCCGATGATCGACGCCTCCACCGCGTACGCCGCTCGCTGTACCTCCAGCAGTACCCGCGCCAGCGGCTCGTACCTGCCGGGCTCGATTCTGGCGATCCTCACCAGCCGATTGTGGCCGACGCTTCAGGACATGGATGGTGCCGATCGCGTGGTGCCAGTCGAAGCGGTCGGAAATCCGGCGTCCCGCTGCTGATGCGCTGGCAGGATGGCGGCGTGCTGATCTACAAGATCTTGTTGCCCAGCGAATGGGCCGAGTTCCAAGCCGCCGGCAGGTTCGACGGCTCGCCGTTCGATCGAGACAGCGGGTTCATCCACTGCTCGTCGCGGGCTCAGCTGCCCGGCACGGCGGCCCGTGTGTTCGGCGAGCAGCCGCAACTCGTCGTGATCGCGATCGACGCCTGCGCGCTCGGGGACGCCGTGCGGTGGGAGGACGCCCCGGGCGGCTCGTACCCGCACGTCTACACTGCGTTGCCGGTCGAGGCCGTGTCCGGAGTGCACCACGTCGCCGGTGCGGCACGGGTGGACCATCAGGTTCCGAACGAATAGCCCTCCGCCAGCGAGAGTCGGCGTCGTCGCTCAATCGAGCAGTCCGAGCTGCAGCCAGACGCGGACCTGCTCGGTGACGCTGTCCTGGCCGTCGAGGGCGGCCCGCAGGTCGTCGGCGAACGCGGATCGGATCTGCGGGGAGGGCAGGTCGTCGCCGGACATCGCGGAGAACACGCCGCCCACCATGTCGGCGATCGTCAGCGGCGCCTCGTACCTAACTGACGACTCCACGTATCGGTAGCCGGCCGCGGTGAGGGCTTCCCGGTTGCGGCGGCGGCCCGCCTCGTCGGTCTGGCAGGTCGCGGTGACCGGGTGCCCGATCAGCCGCTCCAGGCTGCCACGCAGCGCACGTGACCACGCGGTGTCCTGCAACCACAGCGGCGTGCCGTTGGTGATCACGGCGACACCGCCGCCGGGGCGCAGCAACGGCCGGGCAGCAGGGAACAGCGTGGCGCGGTCCATGAAGTGAATGGCGACGGCCACCGTCAACGCGCCGACCGCCCGGTTACCGAGCACCCGGCCCAGCACGGGCAGGTCTCGGTCGCTGCCGAGCAGCCACGCGGCGTTGTCCCTGCCCGCATCCTGCGCGGCCGGCCGGGCCAGGGCCAGCATGTCCGGCTCCGGGTCCACCCCGACGACGGCCCCCACCCGGGCGGCGAGCGGCAGACTCAACTGGCCGGTGCCGCAGCCGAGGTCGATCACCAGGTCGTCTACGCCGAGCCCGAACGCCTCGACGACCGTGTCGATGACCTCAGGTGGATAGCCACGCCGGTGCCTGGCGTAGTAGCTCGCCACCGCACCGCTGAAACCCGCTCCCATGCCGCCAGCCTCGTTCAGCTGGCGACGAAGTACGAGCGATTCTGCTCGCAGCCGACAGATCGAATCCCACCCTGGTCGATGACCCTATGATCGGCGACCATGACTCGCACCACGCCGCCGCGCACCGTGGACATCACCGAACTGTTCACGGAGCTGCGAGAGCATTCGGCGACGGCCACGCGGCTGCATCCCCGGCCCGGCACGCCCACGGGCGCCGACAGCTCGGTGGGCGGCCCGCTACTCTGGCCGGCCGACGAACCGTGGCCGGTGTGCACGGACGGCGACTCCCACTACGTCTTCGAGCTCAGGACGCCGGCGTCCGTCCGGCGCAGCCGCGAGGTCTACGCGGCGGCGGAGGCTCGGTCGGCCGCGAACGGCACCCGCTATGCCCTGACCGACGAGGAGCAGGCGCACGTGCCGGCCTACGACTTCTCCGAGCCGGAGGACCTGGTAGAGCGTCCGGCTGTGCCGGTGTCACTCGCAGAACACCTGCACCTTGGCGTCGGGCTGGTCGACGTCGATGGTGACGTCGTCGAGCTGCTCGATGAGCTCCTCGATGTGCTGCGGCTTGAGCTGGGTGAGGTCGATCGGTACCCCTGACTTGCTCAGCTCCGCGTTGACCTGGGTGAGCGCCTGCGCAGGAATGAGGCTCGTGAGCCGGACCCCGGCGCGCAGCAGTTGTAGCGGGACCCGGACATTGACCCGGCCTGGCCCGTCGCCGCCGAAGTTGTCCTCCGAGCTCACCACCACGCGCAGGTACTTGGGCCGGGGTTTCAGGCGGGGTGTGGCCCCCGACGGCGACTCGGGCTGCTCTCGTTCGAGGGCGTCGATCAGCCGCTCGGCCTCGTCCGCAGTGATCTTGCCCTCGGCCAGCATCTGCAGGATCTGGCGGCGTTGCTCGTTCATGGTTGCTCCACCCTCTCTTGACTCATCCTCATCTGACGCTGACCGACACGGCGGTCCGGCCGTGCTCGATCTCGAACCGGGTGCCCGGCAGCGCGCACAGCAGTTGCCCGGTGCCGCGCAGCGCGCCCACCGCGCTCACCCGGAAGACGAGGCAGGCGACCAGTGCGACGAGCACGGCGAGCAGCAGCAGCGGTGACAGCACCAGCAGTACCGGCAGGACCGGGACGAACAGCCGCGACCACCGGCCGTCGCGACGACGACGGCGTACCGTCACCAGTTGCGGGATCATCGGGACCTCGCCAACTCGGCCAGCGCCTCCTGGACGCTGATCTCGCCTCGCCGTAGGCGGTCGACGACGTCGGCGCCGGTGGGCACCGGATCGGTGTCGACGAAGTCGAGGTGCTCGGCGATCCGGTTCAGCCGGGACTTGATCGTCGGGTAGCTCACCCCGAAGATCCGCTCCATCTCCTTGATCGAACCGTGCGACCGTACGAACGCGGCGACGAACACCTGGTCGTCGGCGCTGAGCTGAGCCAACTGCGGCGGCTCGAACTGACCCTCGACCACGACGCCGTTGCCGAGGCGGACGCGTTCGACCACGAACCGCTGTCCGCGCGTCAGGTCCGTCAGCTCCTGCCACTCCACCCTTGTCTCCCGTCCGCTCGGCACGGTGCTTACTATTGATTTGTACCTTAACTTTATCAACTTCTCAATGCGCAGAGCTTAACTTTCTTAATCTGGAGGGGAGTGGCCGTCGTGCCCGCGCGCAGTGGCCGTTGCTGCGAGCGGGGTCGGCGCGCGAGGTTACCCCGGCCGGCGTGGCGGTGCTGCGCTTCGACCGCCGTCCACGTGAGCAGGGCGACGTGCCGTTCGCCGTCCAGGCCGACGATGCTGTGGCGGCCGTCGCGGAACTGCGCCGCCGGGTCGGCGACGTGCCAGTGGGTCTGTGGGGTTGGAGTCAGGGCGCGTGGGCGGCATCCGCGGTCGCGGCCCGCCGGCCCGAGTTGATCGCCTTCCTCGTCCTGGTCGCCACCAGC
Source organism: Micromonospora phaseoli (assembly GCF_900109115.1). Classification (GTDB taxonomy): domain Bacteria; phylum Actinomycetota; class Actinomycetes; order Mycobacteriales; family Micromonosporaceae; genus Micromonospora; species Micromonospora phaseoli. Next base: position 648 of record NZ_FNYV01000024.1, on the reverse strand, counting down.
GGCGTGAGCCCGGCGGCGCAGATGCGGTACGGGACGGCGCAGCAGTTGCTCCTGCACGGCTACGGCGAGTCCGACGAATGGACCCCGGCCGAGGAGAGCGTCGCCGTGTGGCGTCGTGCCGCCGGCACCGACGACCTGACCGTACGTCGGCTCGCCGGCTGAACCCACTCACCGACCGTCGGTGCGACCGGTGTCCTCGAAGCCATCAGCCCTGACTACACGAGGGCACTGCTGGCCTGGGGCGCGGAGCGGATCAACCGCTGACCGGAGGGTGCGCCCTCGCCAGCGCCGCTCAGCGGGTTTTCTTGGTGGGTCGTTTGCGGGGTGGGGTGAGTAGGTCGGCGATGGCGGCGATGGCGGTGGGTACGAGGCGGTAGTAGGCCCATACGCCGCGCTTGTCGCGTTCGAGGAGGCCGGCTTCGGTGAGGATGCGGAGGTGGTGGCTGACGGTGGGTTGGGAGAGGCCGAGTGGTGCGGTGAGGTCGCTGACGGATGCTTCGCCGTTGGGGGCGGATTGGATGAGGCTGAGTAGGCGGAGTCGGGCGGGGTCGGCGAATGCTTTGAGGACTCCGGCGAGTTTTTCGGCGTCGGCGCGTTTTATGGGTTCGCCGGCGAGTGGTGAGATGGCTGGTGAGGCGGTCTTCGCTG
>NZ_FNYV01000027.1 GCF_900109115.1 Micromonospora phaseoli | reverse complement strand
TTCGGCGGACGTCCCGACCGTCCAGGGCGGGGCAACAACGGCTCCAGCGCCGCCCACTGCCCGTCGGTCAGATCGTGTCGCCTCGTCACCGCTAAGGTGGCCACGAGGTCTCCGGTATGAAAGTTCGTCTTGGTCGATGAACCCTCTACCGGAGACCTCGCTGTCTATCGATCACCGACACGCCCACGCGGGATCAGACGGTTTCATTTTTGAAACAGGCCCTAATCGTGAGTTCGTCCTCAGCCACCTGCGAAGGGTACTGGACATCCACTCGCAGCTACATCGATGACGCGTGGCCAGCAGCAGATGAGGTCTCCTCCCTCGACATCAAGGGACGATCCATTGGGTCGGAAGGTGCTACAACGAAGCGATGCAGCTGACCAAGTACGGCCACGCCTGTGTCCGTGTGGAAGATCGAGGACGTGCTCTGGTCATCGATCCCGGCACGATGACGCCCGAACCCGAGGCTTGGGCAGAGATAGAAGCAGTGCTCATCACGCATGAACACTTCGACCACTTCGAGCCGGAGCGATTGCGAGCCGCGGCAGCCGGCAACTCCGTTCTCACGATCTACACCTGCCCGGTGTCGCACGACACCTGACGGACCTGGAAGGCCAGGTTCGTGTTGTGCACGACGGGGATGTGTTCTCGGTGGCCGGCCTGGAGGTACAGGCAGTCGGAGACAAGCACCACCGCAGTCACCCTGACTTCCCGCCCGTTGACAACATCGGATTCCTGGTCGACGGCGAGGTGCTCCACCCGGGCGATGCGTTGACCGTGGTGGACGCGCCCACGCTGCTCGTGCCAGGTCAGGCTCCGTGGATGACCGTCCCGGACCTGATTCGATATCTACGGCAGATGGCACCCCGACGTGCGTATGCCGTGCACGACGGCCTCCTCAACCGCTGGGGCCTTGAAGTGCTCGACGGTGTGTTGCGAAGCGAGGCGGAGCACCTGCACGCCGACATCCGACGCCTTCAATCTGGCGAGTGCGTTTCCGTGCAACGCCGAGCACGTTTAAGGGACGTCTCGTAACTCGGGGCAGCTCAGGCGGTGTGATCCCGGAGCTCCGGGATCGACGGCTGCTGTGTGTTGCTGGATGAACTTGACGCGCGAGGCGACGTCGCTGCGGGGCAAGGTGCTGAGCTCGTAGCCGTGTTGGGTGTAGGCGGCGACCATCGCGTCATAGGTACGTACGGCTTCGGCGAAGTCTTGGTGTCGTTCGCTGTCGGTGGTGTAGATCTGCGGCCAGGGCGGGGCGATGAACACACGCTGGTCGTAGCGGAAGAGCTGTGCTGCGGCTGTCACGTGTGCGGGAACGGGCTGACCGAGTAGGAGGTAGTAGCCGACCAGGTCCGGGATCCCTCGGTCGAAGAAGACGGGTCCGGGATGTTGGCGGGCTTGGCGGTAGGAGCGGATCTCCCAGCTGAGCATGATCTCGGCGAACAGTCGTGAGTCGCCGGTATGCAGTGCCTGGCCGCCGATCGACAGCTGGTCCTGGATGATCTGTCGTCCTGCTTCGTCGACGCAGGCGTAGCCGGCACGCCGCAGCCTGTCGATCAGCGTGGTTTTGCCGGCGCCGGGTCCCCCGGTGATGACGATGTACTGGCTGCTCACGTCGTCCTCTCTGATAGACGTGCACTCCTCATGACCCCGGCGTCTGTCCGCTGGGGATGATCATCGAGGATGCGTGGGTGCAGGTGATCTCCGCAGCCCGCCAGGAGTGGATCCTCCCGTTCACTGGGCTGACCCCCGCCCAGTTCCGCAGGCTGGTCCGCCTGGTCGCCGAGCGTGGCGGGGACGGGATCGCTGACGGTCGGCCGGGCCGGCAGTGGGCCCTCGACTTGGCCGACCGGGTGCTGCTGGTGGCCGTCTACTGGCGCACGAGCCTGACGATGCGGCAGATCGGTCCGCTGTTCGGAGTGTCGCATTCCGCCGCGCACCGAGTCATCGACACTCTCGGCCCGCTGCTGGTTCTCGCGCCTGTGCGCCGCTGGCCGGTCGACCAGATCGCCATCGTCGACGGCACCCTCATCCCGACGCGGGACCACCGCCTCGCGGCGCCGAGTAAGAACTATCGGTACTCGACGAACCTCCAGGTGGCCATCGACGCCAGCACCCGCCTCGTCATCGCCGTCGGCGACCCCCAGCCGGGCAACCGCAACGACACGATCGTCTACCGGACCTCCGGCATCGACCAGAAGCTGGCCGGACGGCCCGTCATGGCCGACGGCGGCTACCTCGGCAACCCCGAGGTGATCATCCCCTACCGCAAGAACCGCGACGGCAGCCCACTACCGGCCTGGAAGCAGGACCTGAATGCCCAGCACCGCGCCGTCCGCGCGCAGGTCGAACACACCCTGGCCAGGATGAAGAACTGGAAGATCCTGCGCGACTACCGCCGCGCCGCCCGCACATTGACCGCTGCCGCTTCCGGCATCGCCAACCTGCACAACATCGCCCTGACCTGGTGATCACAGACCCGGCCGCAGACAACGCCTCCATCCAGTTACGAGACAGCCCTTAGGCGGCATCCCGCTGGTCCAGCCACTTGAGAATCGCCTGGTTTGTTTCGTCCGGCTTTTCCTGCTGGATCCAATGACCGCAGTCCAGACTGACCACTTCCACATTCGGCACGAATTCTGTCAGTCGTTCGAACCGCGCGACCGTGTCGCGGTCGCCGTAGATCATGAGGGTTGGTTGTCGGATGATTGGGTTCACGTCCGCCAGTAGACGCCAGTTGCGGTCCAGGTTTCGGTACCAGTTCAAACCGCCCGTGAAACCTGTTGATTCAAAGGCGGAGACGAAGACGGCGAGTTCGCTGTCGCTCATGATGGGCTCACCGAGTGGGGTTTCCATCCTGGCGAGGTTGATCAACGCATTGCCCGGCTGCGGCTCCGCGAGGCGCACGTCCTTCCGGTACAGGTTTCGAAGGAACTGGAACGGGTTCTCCTCGAACACGGCGTCCGCGACGCCCGGCTGCCGGTTGAAGTGGACGAAGTAGTAGTCGCTACCGAGCACATCCTCCATGAACTCGATCCAGGGCTTGTCGCCGCGCTCGAGGTACGGCAGGCTCATGTTGATCACCTTGCTGACACGGTTCGGGTGCAACAGGGTCAGGCCCCACACGACGGCTGCGCCCCAGTCATGGCCGACGAAGGTGGCATCGTCGTATCCGTAGTGATCGAGCAGTGCGACGAGGTCACCAGACAGGTGTGCGATGTCGTAGTCGGTGACGTCGGTCGGGCGGGACGAGTTGCCGTAACCCCGCTGGTTCGGGACGATGACGTGGTAGCCCGCTGCCGCGAGGGCGGGCATCTGATGGCGCCAGGAGAAGGCGTGCTCCGGCCAGCCGTGACAGAGCACGATGGGGTTCCCCGCGTTCTGCCGGCCGGCTTCGAAGACTTCGAGTTCCACACCGTTGACCGAGATGCGGGTGGGCTCGGGAAAATCGGTTGTCATGCCGGCATCTTGCCGACCGATACCGGTCATCTCCTGACCGGTTTTCGTGGAAGTGTTGTCGGAGTGCGAGCCGACCGGTTGATGGCCATCCTCCTTCTGCTGCAACATCGCGAGCAGGTGACAGCAGCGGAGGTCGCCCGGGAGTTGGAGATCTCCGAGCGCACCGCCCGCCGTGACCTCGACGCCCTGGGTATGGCCGGGGTCCCGGTGTACTCCGTGCAGGGCCGAGGCGGCGGCTGGCGCCTCGTGGGCGGCGCCCGCACCGACCTGTCCGGGTTGACCGCGGGTGAGGCCCGCGCCCTTTTCCTGGTCGCCGGCCCGGTCTCGGCTGCGACGCCGGCCGTTAGAGCGGCGCTGCGCAAGCTCGTCCAAGCCCTGCCGGAACCCTTCCGGGTGCAGGCCGAGGCGGCAGCGTCGTCGCTCGTCATGGACCCGCAGCGATGGGGGTCGAGCCGGGTCGAGCCCCGACCGCCTCGCTTCCTCGACGCGCTCCAGGACGCGGTGATCCACGGTGTCCAGGTCCGGCTCGGCTACATCGACCGCCAGGGCACCGAAACCGAGCGAACCGTCCACCCGCTGGGCATCGTCGCCAAAGGCCCATCGTGGTACCTCGTCGCCAACACCGAGGCCGGTCGGCGGACCTTCCGGATCGACCGCGTTTCGTCCGCCGACCCGACCTGTGACCCCGTGCACCGACCCGAGGACTTCGACCTTGCCGAGGGCTGGCGCGCGATCGCCGACGAGGTCGAGCGCAAACGAATGCCCCTCGAAGTCCGGGCGGTATGCGCGCCCCAGGGGATAGGCGTGCTCCGGATGGGGTTCGGCGGTCGGCTCGAGGTGGGAGGTTCCAGGACCGACGGTCGCATCGAGGTCGTGATCCGCGGCAACGACGAGTACATACTCGCTGGCGAGCTTGCCGGGCTGGTCGAATGGATCGAGGTGACCGGTCCTCCGGGGGTGCGAGACCACCTGGCCTCGATCGGCAACGCGCTCGTCGAGCGATACGGCTGAGACCGGCAGGACGTCGTACGGCAGGCCGATAGCCGGGGTCATCGGGCTCTGTAGCACCGATGAACTCCGACTGATCGCACGGCACTACGACGAGATGAGCGCCATCTACGCGGCCCAGCTCCCCAGTCTCCGTAACGACGAGCTGTGAGCGAGGATGCCGCTCGTCACCGACGCGCGGTAAGGAGCAGCAGCCGTGGCAGCCCCCCCAGCATGGGGCGACGCCGACGCACGCTCATCGGCAGTTCGGGACGGTCTTGCACGGGTCAGGGAGCGCGAAGGTCTCCCCGCCGGCCGGCGCGCACGGACGGCGGCAGATCCGGACGATAGCTAACTGCGGGAGACTCGGAGTGCCTTGATCGCAAAGGGCGGGTGTTGGTCAGCCGTGCACTACACCCTCGTCTGTGGGGACGTCCTTTCCTCGTCCGTTGAATCGGTCGGCGATCGCCGTCAGCCGCTGGGTGTAAGTCAGCCAGTCGGTGGCGTCAGGGATGTTGCTGTGGCGCGGCAGTAGGCCGACGGAGCCGTCGAGCTGCTCGCGGAGGATGTCGGCGTGTCCGGCGTGGCGCTGCAGGTCGACGGTCTTGTGGACCATGATCTCGTGGAGCGTGACCGCCTCGCCGCCCCAGTGGGCAACGTGCCCGACCGCATCCAGCGGCAGGGCGTCGATGGTCTCGTCGGCGAATGCCTGCATGCGACGGTAGAGGCCGATGATCCCCGCAGCGGTCTCGGTCTCGGTGGCGTACCACCCGGCCAGCGGGTCGGGGTCGTCAGGGGACACGAGCTCGTCCGGTGTGGGCCATTCGCGGCCGAACGTGGGGCCGAAGTAGACCGCCTCAGTGTTCAACGCATGCTTGACAAGGCCCAGCAGGTTCGTGCCGGTCGGCGTACGAGGCCACCGCTGGTCACGCTCGGAGACGCCCTCCAGCTTCCAAAGCAGCACATCCCGCGCCCCTTGGAGGTAGTTCTTCAGCACGGCCTTGGGCGCGGTGACCATACAGCCATCCTTGCACGCCTGTTGCGAGCAGCCCGTAGGGCCTTGCTGGGTCCATGACCCTCGTGAAGCCCGCAGGCGAGCGAATGGCCGCCGCGTGCGCGCGACCCTCGGCAGAGCCGGGCTCTGTCGTGGCGCGTGGTGGTCACAACGGATGCGAGGCTGAACGCGTGGCTTCCCGATCGACGCAGACGGGACAGCCCCCGGCTGCCCGGCGGCTTGGTATGCACCTTGGACGCGTCGGTGTCTTGAACGCCGGCGAAAGCGCGGTGGAGTGTCACGGAACCGGGTTCACCCTGCGGCAGGTCGATGACATCCTCGCCCAGGTGGAGATTGTCGCCGGGTTTCTCGGCTCGTACGCCCCGGACGCTCGCCAGTCCCTGAGCCGGCGCGACGCCCGCCCGCCGGTGAGGCCCGTATGAGCTTGGTGTCGGCGTTCGTACCGATCTGGATCCTTACCGCGGTCGGCTACGCGGCCTGTCGGTGGGGCCTGCTGGGCGAGGCGGTGGCGTCGGTGCTCGGCCGGTTCGTGTTCCATCTTGCGATGCCGTCGGCCCTGTTCCTAAAGGACGTCTCGTAACTCGGTGAAGGCGTTGCCTGGCAACGGTGCTGGTGTCAGCCGAGCAGGATGATGTTGTGGAGGTGGGCGATGCCGGAAGCGGTGTCGGTCAATGTGTGGGCGGCGCGGCGGTAGTCGCGCAGGATCTTGAAGTTCTTCATGCGGGCCAGGGCGTGTTCGACCTGGGCTCGGACGGTGCGGTGCTGCTTGTTCAGGTCCTTCTTCCGCTCGGGGAGTTCGCTGCCGTCGGTGGGTTTGCGGTAGGGGATGATCACGTCGGGGTTGCCTCGGTAGGCGCCGTCGGCCATGACCGCCCGTCCGGCCAACTTCTGGTCGATGCC
>NZ_FNYV01000028.1 GCF_900109115.1 Micromonospora phaseoli | reverse complement strand
CTGTTCCAGCAGCGTCCGACCTCTGGTTGGGGCACGGTGGAGCAGATCACCGACCCGGAGTACTCGACCCTGGCGTTCCTGAAGGGTCTGAAGCAGGTCGACGGCTGGCAGGACATGCCGCTGACCGTGGCCGCGCAGACCGTGCAGGTGTCGGCGTACCCGGATCACTACGCCCAGTGGGAGCAGCTGGCCGCCGACCTCGTCGCGCAGCACTGGAACAGCTGACCCCGCAACAACTGACCCACATCTCGAGCAGACTTTCCTCGACAGAGGGGGAGCAGAAAGCCGCTGGCCGGCACCCGTACCCCGGGCGCCGGCCAGCGGCGTCTCCCCGTACAGCGGATGCTCGACCAGCGGCGGCGGTAGCCGGCTGGCTTTTGTTAAGAGGGGGCCCTTCCTACATACCAGGCGTTAAGAAGGGCCCCCTCCTTACACCGGGGTGGTGGGACTCAGCCGGGAGGTTGTCGGTGGTGGCGGGCGATGTCGACGAGAGCTGCCACCAGGGCCAGCGAGATGATCCCGGCAGAGGTCAGCAGCGACCGCTCGAACGCTCTCGACCAAGCGTCCGTCCCGTCGGACAGCGCGGAGAAGAAGACCGCCCCGACGGCCGCGATACCGGCCGCGGAGCCGATGCGCTGGCCGGTCTGGAGCATGCCCGCCCCGCTACCCGCCTCCGGGACCGGCACCTGCGACAGAGTCAGCGTCTGGTTCGGGGCGATCACCAGGCCGCTGCCGATCCCGGCGACCAGCAGCGGAGCGGCGGTCACCCAGGGCACGGGCGCGTGCGGCACCAGCTCGATGGCCAACGCCGTCAGGCCGAGACCGGCCACCACGGCCAGTAGGCCGATGGCGACCAGCGGCCGGCCGTACCGGTTGACGATCCGACCGCCGACCGCGGACGCGACTGCCGAACCGAGGGCGAACGGGGTGATCGCCAGGCCGGCGACGAGCGCGCTGTAGCCGCGCCCGTTCTGCAGGTACAGCGTGAGGATGAAGAAGATCGCGGTGAAGCCACCGAAGTACAGCAGCGCGATCAGCGAGCCCAGGGTGTAGGACTGGTGGTTGAACAGGCGGACGTCGAACATCGGAGGTCCGTGTCGTGCGTACCGTCGCTCCCAGAGCGCGAAGCAGAGCAGCGTGATCAGGCCGGCGGGCACCAGCAGCCATTTTTCCGGGCCGGGCCACTGCTCGCGTTGCATGAGCGGCAGCAACACCAGTGTCACGCCCACGCCGAGCAGCAGCACGCCGAGCGGATCCAGTCTGCGTTGCGAGCTGCGCTCGGTGACCCGTCCCGGCAGCAGCCGCCAGGCGAGGATCACCGCGACGATCCCGACCGGCACGTTGACGAAGAAGACCCACCGCCAACCGTGCTCCTGGCCGCCGGCGGCGATCAGCAGACCGCCGAGCAGAGGACCGACCGCGGTGGAGATGCCGATGGTGGCACCGAGCAGACCGAATGGTCGGGCCCGCTCGGGACCCTGGTAGAGCTGCTGAATCAGGCCGGTCACCTGCGGGTTCACCACACCGGCGGCGGCACCCTGGAGCAACCGGGTGGCGACCAGCCAGTCGGGGGACTGGGCAAACCCGGCCAGCGCGCTGGCCAGCGTGAACAGGGCGACGCCGAAGACGAACGCGTTGCGGCGGCCACGGATGTCACCGAAACGCCCGGCCGGCACCAGGACCAGCCCGAAGGCCAGCGCGTAGCCGGAGAGCACCCACTGCAGGTCGCTGGGGCTGGCCTGTAGGGAACGTTCCAGCGACGGTAGAGCGACGTTGACGATGCTGATGTCGAGCAGCGTCATGAACGCCGCGACGAGTCCGACCCCCAGGGCCTGCCGGCGTCGCCGTTCGTCGTACGGCCCGCCGTCGGTCACCCCAACTGTTGTACGCAGAACCGCGGGCCGAAGTCGAGGCCGGCCATCGGCGAGTCCTCGCGGTGCAACAGGTTCTTCTCGGTGAGCAGGTGTAGCGGGGTCTGCAACTGCTCCTCGCTGAGGCCGCACTCCTCAGCGATCAGGTCCGGGTAGGGAACCTGGCCGCGCGACTCCAGGGCCGCCACCGCATCGTAAACCTGGACCTCGACATCCGACAGCTGCACCTGCTGCATGGCGTTCTCCTCACGTTTTCCCGCCGACTGCTGGCGGTCCGCGTCGCGCGGTTACCCACCGCCGCCCCGAAGATGCCCTGATTTGAAGGAAGGGTCCCCTGTGAACGCCTCCGGTAGAGCACGGGCCCCCTGTTAACACGCAGGAGCGTGGCATCCCATTAATCCAGGATCCTAGGACGCCGTAGGCAGGGTGACTGTCCAAGCTCGACCAGGACCCGAACCCACTGCGCTAGTGAATCTTGTTCGCATCGAAGAGCCGCGTGCATCCGTTCAAGGTGTCCATCGAGCAGTCCCTGCTGTCCGAGTTTCCGCACTTCGCGTCCGGGTAGGGCGTTGCGGGACCCCTTCGGATCGACCCGCGCGAGGAGACGACCGTGAGCGAGACCCAGCACACCCAGCAGGACCCGGCCGAGCAGTTCGGCCAGCAGTCCGGGCAGCCCAACCAGCAGCAGAACCCGCCGGGCCGTACGGACAACATGACGCCGAAGCCGGACCACGGCGAGGAGACGTACCGGGGCACCGGCAAACTCGACGGCAAGAAGGCGGTGATCACGGGCGGCGACTCCGGCATCGGCCGGGCGGTGGCCATCGCGTACGCCAGAGAGGGTGCCGACGTGTTGATCTCCTACCTCAGCGAGGAGGAGGACGCCGACGCCCGGGAGACTGTCCGGCTCATCGAGGCCGCCGGCCGAAAGGGTGTCGCGATACGGGGCGACATCGCCGATGAGCGCAACTGCGAGATGCTGATCGAGCGGGCGGTGAGCGACCTCGGTGGCATCGACATCCTGGTGAACAACGCGGCGTACCAGATGGCGCAGGACAAGGGCATCGCCGCGATCAGCACCGAGCAGTTCGACCGGGTGTTCAAGACCAACCTGTACGCCATGTTCTGGTTGTGCAAGGCAGCCCTGCCGCACCTGGGCGAGGGAGCCACGATCATCAACACCTCCTCGATCCAGGCGTTCGACCCGTCGCCGCAGCTGCTCGACTACGCCACCACGAAGGCGGGGATCGCCAACTTCACCAAGGCCCTCGCCGCGGACCTGGTCGACCGGGGTATCCGGGTGAACGCGGTCGCGCCCGGGCCGGTCTGGACGCCGCTGATTCCGGCGACCATGCCGGAGGAGAAGGTCAAGCAGTTCGGCACCGACACCCCGATCGGGCGGCCGGGCCAGCCCGCTGAGATGGCCCCCGCATACGTCTTCTTCGCCTCGCAGGAGTCGAGCTTCGTCACCGGCGAGGTCCTCGGCGTAACCGGCGGCCGTTTCACCAAGTGAGGTGTAAGGAGGGGCCCCTTCTTAACGCCTCCGGTATAGGAGGGGCCCCCTATTAACAACGCGCTTTCCGGGCGGGTCGCGCGCACAGACCGGCTGGCCGCCCGCAGCACGGCCGACCGGGCTTCCCTCGGCGACGTGCGAAGGGTGTACACCGTTCTCCGTGCCGCCCGGGCGGGGTGGGGCCGGATTAGCGGGGCCAGTTGGCCAACTGCCGTCGGACGCGGGCGACGTCGGTGGGATCGAGGCCGTAGCGGGCGAACCTTCCGTCCGGTAGCCGATCAAGGTAGCGGCCGGCGGCCCGGACGTCCTCGTCGTCAAGCGCGGGGTCGAGCTGCCGGGCGAGCTCTAGCAGTTCGACCACGGACCGTTCCTCCAGGGCGGAGGCCACGTCGATGTAGTCGCGGACCTCACGACGGTTTACCAGGGCGGCGGTCTTGTTGGCGATCAGGTCGCGCACGTCCATCACCGGTCCGAGGTCCATCACCACCGGGCTGCGGTACCGGTCGAGGCGGGCGAGGCTAAGCCGGATCTGTCGCCCGTCCCGGGTGACGAGGAAGTCCCGCATGTCCCGGTCGAAGCCGTCGAAGACCTCGCCGAGGTCGCTGTCCGGATCGGCGTCGGCCACCTCGAACCCGGCCGCCCGTAACGCGTCCCGTACCCCGGCCGCCGCTGCGGCGGCGGCCCCCTCGACGTCCGCGAAGAGGTCGACGTCCTCCGTGGGGCGGGTGACCAGACCGTACGCGGCCCAGGCCACGCCGCCGCCGAGGACGAAACGGTGCGGTCCAGCGACGGTCAACGCCACCCGGGCCACCTCGCGGTAGAACTCGTGCGGGTGCGCTCCGAACCGTTCCCCGTGGTGTGCTTCGGGGGGTGCCTGGCTCACGTTGACCGGAGGCCCCGGTGCCGACTCTCCCAGGCCAGTCGGACGCCGCGAGGCAAGTTGAGCAGTCGCCACACCCGACGCAGGATTCGCCCGTTGACCAGGCTGCGCAGGTCGTCGACGCTGCTGGTTTCCCGCAGCACGTTCTCGTACATCCAGAGCAGTTGGTCAGGATCGCGGAGGTCGAACGCGCGGTCCGCGCACCACATCAACCGCACCGGCAACTCCACCACGCCCCGGGTGGGCCCGCGCAGCTCGGCCAGCGTCCGAGCCACCACGGCAGGGCGGCCGGGCCGGGCCAGGTGCGCCACGCCGGTAGAGGTGGGGGAGACGGCCTGCATGCTGTCAGGGTAACCCCAGACCTGCCGGGACCGGACCCACGACCTGCGCCCGACCCGAGCTACCGACCGCTCGCCTCAGGCGGTCTGGGGTCGGATGTCCGGTTTTTGCCTCGCGGCGGGTTGGAATGGTCGGTGGCCGGGGGTCGTTGAACCCGGGTGAGCGACCGTGAAGGGCGACCCGTCCGAGGCGGGTGTGCGCGATCCGGGAATGACCTGGCTCGGTCGGTCGTTGTACATGGTTCCGGCGGCGTGAAGTGGCCCCTCTTCTGCCCCGCGTGCCGGAGGATCTCTTTTCCCCTTGTTCTTTGAGTGCCTGACGGTGCTTGCGTGCGTGTCGACCTTCCCCCGGTCGGTGTGTGTGCCAACCCCCGAATGGAGCTTTCATCATGAACACGATCTTCCGTAAGAGCGTGCTGGGTATTGCTGGTGTGGCGTTTGCTGGTGGCATGGTCGCTGGTCCGGTGGCCGCGTACGCGGACACCGCCCCGGTCGCCGGTAAGCCGGTGGCGGTGGTGCAGGCTGACAAGCCGGACATGGGCAAGCTGGTTCCGCATGGTGTGCAGGGCAGTCAGTCGACGATCGACCTGTCTGATGAGCAGACCGCGAAT
>NZ_FNYV01000029.1 GCF_900109115.1 Micromonospora phaseoli | reverse complement strand
CCCGCTACGACAAACTCGCCGTCCGCTACGAAGCCACCATCATCATCGCCACCATCGACACCTGGCTACGCAGCCACTTATGAAACACGCCCTAAGCTCACCAGGGATCAGGCGCTCGTGCTGTCCGACTGGCTTGATCGGATGATGGGTACGTCCACGTTTGACGACCTGGTGAACCAGGAGCGTGCAGTCTGGTCGCCGCTATACGCGATCGCGGGAACGTTGGATAGGTCGCTCGCCGAGATCTTCATGCCCAACTACTCCGACCGACTTCACCACGCTCGGGAACGGCTGCTGGACAGACTCGGGGATGTCGGCAGGCCGACCCACGAGCAGTGATCGGATCAAGCCGTCCATGCATCCTCATTTGCCGCCGATCGAGCGTGGCGGTGACCGTCGTGCCGATGATGGCTGTGCGGTTGTTCCGAGTCCCACAACTCCGGGGCGCCCTGCGAAGGGCACCTCTGCGGTGTCATCACCCGCTTACACCGGGCGGCCTTCGGCGGTCCGCCTGCGAGATCGGGACCCGTGCGGCGGCTCCGCTTGCATCATGCGGGAGGGCTCGGATTTCCGTTCGGTGCAGCCGACCGGGTGGGCGGTGCCAGAGGCAGATCCCGGTGGGTGCCGGTAATCCCGGCCGCCCGTTCGTGCGTACCGACCAGGCAGAGCGCGGCGCCGAGCACGGCAATCGCGACGCCAGACCAGACAGCTGCCGGACCGAGGGACGGACCGATTGCAACGCCGACACCGAGCCCGACAAGAACGGCGGCAGTCTTGACCGGCTTGCCCATAACTTCTCCTCGGATGATCCGGACGTTGGCTTGCGGTTTCAGCATGGCGATCGAGTCAACCCGGACCGCCCCCGACAACCCGCCCTGACGCAGGAGCGGCAGCTGGATCAGCCGAGGCCGTAGGCCCTGAGGCGAACAATCGAGTATCCGGATGCCGCGAGGCGTGCGTTACGCAGCGTCCCACCGAGCCGGTGCACGTGCCATCCGGACGTGCCGAGGTGCGGGCACTTGATCACGCCGATGGTGCTGTGGTGTTCTTCGGGCTATGGAAGCTGAGGACGGCCGGCGTATCGTCGCACTCCCGCTGGGGCAGGCGATTGAAATCGCTCGTGTCCTGGAGAGCGTCGTGGTCTCGCTGGACCGGATCGGCTCACGTGAGGCGGGAGGCGAGGCCGACGTCCACACGCTCGGTCGGTTCATGACCGCGTGGTTCGTCGGTCCTCGGCTCTCCAGCGCTCGTACAGCGCTCTGGAATGCGATTGCCCAGGTGATCGGTGAGGAAGCGGTTGAGGAGATCGCAGCATCAACACCCGCGTTCCCCGATCCGGTTCCGCAGGAAGTGCGCACTCTCATCCAAGAGCGGCGGAAGTGGAACGAGGAACAGTCCACCTGACTTCAGGAATGGTGACGGGGTGCCGCCGGCCGCAAGCCCTGTCTCGGTCCCCCAGACGGCCCGCTGACTGCAACGTCCAACGCCTCCACCGCGCGCGAGGCCTTCTCATTTGCTCAAGATCGCGTACACGCATATGGTTCCTCGCCGATCGTGCGTGCTCTCCGCTGTGGCGGGCGTCGCCGTCAGTAGCAGCCGCGGCTCCCGGCGAGGTGCGGACCTTACGATTGCTCTGGCGGCCGTACGTGCGGAGCCAGGCGTTCTCCAGCAGACAGGTTGTCACGCCAGTAGCGGTAGACCAGGCCGGGCACCACCTCAACCAACCCTGCTGTGACGAGACAGGTGAGAAGATCACCCGCGGCCGGTGCATCGACGTCGAACGCAACGATCACAGGTGATTCTTCACCGGCGTGCCGACGCACCAGTGCGCGCTCGTCGCGGGTGGCTTCCCGGAACCAAGGATCCCAGAACTGAGTGGGGCAGGCCATGTATGCGACGTCGGTGAGGACCACCTCGAGATCATGGTGGTAGGTCAGGTCGTGTCCGGCGGCCAACCGAAGCTGGGAGCCGTCGAAGTGCAGCACGTCCCAATCCCACCAAGATCCCTCAGGCAGTTCGATCACACCGCCAATCCTCCCATCGGTGGCCAGTCAATGAATCGAGTCGGCGTCCGGATTTGCCGCCGATGAAGCGCGCCTGAGGTCGGAGTGTCCGTCACTTTGCGTGATATCTATCTGGATCGCGTAACCCGTTCCAGCTTTGGTTGACTCCCTCGCTGGCCCTCGTGGACGTGCGAGAGTCCGAGTTAGCCCTGTATGCCATCGCCGTCGGTGACATCGGCACCGTCTACCGGCTGCGGGATTGCGGATACGAGCAGGGCATCTATTCCGGGTCCGCCGACTTCGGCGTCACCGTCGTCGCCGAGGACCTGAACGAATTCCTGGACGCACTGCTGGCCGCCGTGGCCGCCTTCGCCGTCAACGGCAGCATCACCGACCTCTGAATCAACCTCGCGAGCAATCGGACGACGACTGCAACCCGCACCGTGATCCACGCCTGTCGTTTGAATCAGCGCCCGACTCAACATCGTCTTCTGCCACCGTCCGCGCTCGGCGGGTGTACGACGGTGGCTGCGTAAAGGCAGGTTCAGCCCTTTACAGCCGTGCCGCGATAGTTGTGGCGCACACGATCGACTCGGTGTGGGTGGTGTCGACCTCCACGTCGTACACCACACCCTGGTGCACCAAGTCGGCCTGTACGGCGGCCATCCCGCGGACCCGGTCGCCGCGGGCGATCTCGCGACCGGCGGCGACCCCCGCTCGCGGTGCACGGATCTGCCGCCGTCCGAGTGTGACGGCCGGCCGATGGCGCGTTCGTTTCGATCAGCTCGCCGCAGGGCCGTCGAGATAGCCGACGGCCGTGGAGCCCGACGCGACGCGGACGCGATAGCCCCAGTGCCGGAGGACCTGCGCAATCCTCGCGGCACCGCCAGGGTTGGCGGAGTGAACGTTGACGACGCCGATGTCGAAGCGACGCTCCTCGAACGCGGCCCGTTCCAGGACCTCCACGACCGGCCAGATCGTGTCGTCGCCTCCCAAGTCGTGGTCCAGCCACAACTCGTCCAGCCGCCTGTCCCAGTACCGGCCGAGAAGCTCGACTCCAGCAGCACTCGTCCGGGCCACCTCGACGCTGCGACCGTCCACGAACGAACGCAGATCATTGACCAGAACGACCGATCGGCGGGCATCCACACGACGATCATGCCCCCGCACCCTCTCGATCCACCATCTGATTCGCCGCGATCGGTTCATCACCGAAGTCACGTCGACGTCAGCTGGCAGCGTCCGGACGTGCCGATGTGACGGTGGCGAGCGTGGAGGCGGTCGTGGCGATCTGCCGATCAGTTGGCCATCTTCTCGAAGAGTTCGTTCGGCGTGTCGTAGTACCTCGTCGTCTGGCCGACGTGCGTCATCCCGAGCCGCCGGCAGACGGCCTGGGAGGCTCGGTTGTCCGGATCCGTGACCGCGATGACCCTCGTCAGGCCCCGGCTGAATGCATCGTCCAGGACCGCCGCTGCTGCTTCGGTGGCGTAGCCGTGCCCCCAGGCGTCCGGGTGCAGGTGCCAGCCGATCTCGACATCGGGTGATCCTCCGGCCGGTTCTCCGGCCGACAGAGGGATCGGCTTGAGCAGGAGGTTTCCCACCAACCGGCCGTCCGCCGCTGTGGTGACGGCCCAGATTCCGTGGATCGGATCGTCGATGGCGCACCGGCGTGCGATCGAGGCGAGGGCATCCTCGCGGTTGTTCATGATCGTGGGCTGCGCGCCCAAGAATCGCACGACCGCCCAGCGCGACTCGAGATCCAGAAGGAAGTCGGCGTCCTCATCGCGCCAGGGGCGCAGCAGGAGGCGGTCGCTCGCGATGGTACGCACGCGACCTAATCTAAGGGACGTCTCGTAACTCCGTCGGACGTCCATGATGGATCATTTCGGGGTGCAGGTGATCTCGGCAGCCCGCCCGGAATGGATCTTCCCGTT